>NZ_VFQF01000001.1 GCF_006717145.1 Humibacillus xanthopallidus
CCGTCCGTCGTCGCGCACGGCAGGGTGCGGGCGCTCGCCATGCGCCTCGAGGGGCTCGACGGCAGATGGGTCGTCACGGCCCTGACGATCGGCTGAGTGGCCGAGCGGGCCGAGCCACGACGTCCTGTGGCACCGATGCGCGGACGGCCGGCCCTCGCGGACACGCCCAGACGCCCAGACAGCGGCGCCGACACAGCCCGGACAGGGAAGGGTCCGTCCCCCAGGGGGACGGACCCTTCTCGCGGTTCTCGTGCGGCAGGCGGGCTGCCGGCCGGCTCTCAGCGGCGCTTGCGCTTGACCTTCTTGCCGCGTCGGTCTGCCTGTCGCTCCACGGTGCGCTGCGGCTCGGTCTCGACGACGTGGCCGTCCTCACCCGGAGCCGAGTAGCGCAGGGCTGCCGGGCGCTGGCCGTCCTGGAGGTCGACGCCGGAGACCTGGACGCCGGAGCGGGCGAACGAGCGACCGCTCTCGTCGTCGGCTGCCGCGCCCGTGTGGTCCGCGCCGGAGGCGACCGCACTGTCGCCCGGCGCCGCGGCGGCGAGGCCGCCGACGAGGTCGCCGACGGACATCGGCGCCGCGCCCACGGCGGGCGCGGCCGGCTGCGCGACCTGCACCTCGACGGAGAACAGGTGGCTGACCGACTCCTCCTTGATGGCCTCCATCATCGCCTCGAAGAGCTGTAACCCCTCGCGCTGGTACTCGATGAGCGGGTCGCGTTGCGCCATCGCGCGCAGGCCGATGCCCTCCTGGAGGTAGTCCATCTCGTAGAGGTGCTCGCGCCACTTGCGGTCGAGCACGGAGAGGACGACGCGGCGCTCGACCTCGCGCATCGTGTCGGAGCCGAGGGCCTCCTCGCGCTGGTCGTAGGCGTGGTGGGCGTCGGACATCAACTGCTCGCGGAGCACGGCGGCCGAGATGGCCTGGCGTCCGCCGGCGAGGTCCTCCACCTGCTCGATCGTGATGCCGACGGGGTAGACCTGGCGCAGGGCCTCCCAGAGCCGCTCGAGGTCCCAGTCAGCGGCGAAGCCCTCGGCCGTTGCCGCGTCGACGTAGGACCCGACGACGTCGTTGACGAACATCCGCAGCTGCTCGTGGAGGTCCTCCCCCTCGAGCACCGCCCGACGCTCCTCGTAGATGACCTGACGCTGGCGGTTCATGACGTCGTCGTACTTGAGGACGGTCTTGCGGATCTCGTAGTTCTGCGCCTCGACCGACCCCTGCGCCTTCTGGATCGAGTTCGTGACCATCTTGCTCTCGATCGGCACGTCGTCCTCCATGCCGGCCGTCGTCATGAAGCGGTCGACGAGGGCGGCGTTGAACAGGCGCATGAGGTCGTCGTTGAGCGAGAGGTAGAACCGCGACTCACCCGGGTCTCCCTGGCGGCCGGAGCGGCCACGGAGCTGTTGTCGATGCGGCGCGACTCGTGGCGCTCGGTGCCGAGGACGTAGAGGCCGCCGAGCGCGGTGACCTGCTCGTGCTCCGCGGCCACCTCCGCCTCGGCCTTGGCCAGGGCCTCGTCCCAGGCTGCTTCGTACTCCTCCGGCGTCTCGTGCGGGTCGAGGCCGCGGCGCTTGAGCTCGGCGACGGCTCGGAACTCGGAGTTGCCGCCGAGCATGATGTCGGTGCCTCGACCGGCCATGTTTGTCGCGACGGTGACGGCGCCCTTGCGTCCGGCGTCGGCGACGATCGTCGCCTCGCGCTCGTGCTGCTTCGCGTTGAGGACCTCGTGGCGGATCCCCCGCTTCTTCAGCTGCTGCGAGAGGTACTCGCTCTTCTCGACCGACACCGTGCCGACGAGCACCGGCTGGCCCTCGGCGTGACGCTCGGCGATGTCGTCCGACGACGGCGTTGTACTTCGCCACCTCGGTGCGGTAGACGAGGTCGGCCTGGTCCTTGCGGATCATCGGTCGGTTCGTCGGGATCGGGATGACACCGAGCTTGTAGATCGAGTTGAGCTCGGCGGCCTCGGTCTGGGCCGTGCCGGTCATGCCCGAGAGCTTGTCGTACATGCGGAAGTAGTTCTGCAGGGTGATCGTGGCGAGCGTCTGGTTCTCGTTCTTGATCTCGACGCCCTCCTTCGCCTCGATGGCCTGGTGCATGCCCTCGTTGTAGCGCCGGCCGGGCAGCATACGGCCGGTGTGCTCGTCGACGATGAGGATCTCGCCGTTCATGACGACGTAGTCCTTGTCCTTCTTGAACAGCTCCTTGGCCTTGATGGCGTTGTTGAGGTAGCCGATGAGAGGGTGTTGACGGTGTCGTAGAGGTTGTCGATGCCGAGCAGGTCCTCGACCTTGGCGATGCCCGACTCGAGCACGCCGACGGTGCGCTTCTTCTCGTCGACCTCGTAGTCGCCGCGGCCGTCCTCACCGCGGTGCAGGCGCTGCACGATCCGGGCGAACTCGACGTACCACTTGGTGGCGAGGTCGGCCGGGCCGGAGATGATGAGCGGCGTGCGGGCCTCGTCGATGAGGATGGAGTCGACCTCGTCGACGATGCAGAAGTGGTGGCCGCGCTGCACGAGCTCGGCCGGGTCCCAGGCCATGTTGTCGCGCAGGTAGTCGAAGCCGAACTCGTTGTTCGTGCCGTAGGTGATGTCCTTGGCGTACTCCGCCCGGCGCTGCTCGGGCGTCATCGACGCGAGGATGCACCCGGTCTCCATGCCGAGGGCGCGGTGGACGCGGCCCATGAGCTCGGACTGGTACTCGGCGAGGAAGTCGTTGACGGTGATGACGTGGACGCCCTTGCCGGTCAGGGCGTTGAGGTAGCTCGGGAGCGTCGCGACGAGGGTCTTGCCCTCACCGGTCTTCATCTCGGCGACGTTGCCCATGTGCAGGGCCGCTCCACCCATGATCTGCACGTCGAAGTGCCGCTTGCCGAGGGTGCGCTTGCTCGCCTCGCGCACGGCGGCGAAGGCCTCGGGCAGGAGCATGTCGAGGGTCTCGCCGTTGTCGAGGCGCTCGCGGAAGCCCTTGGTCTCGTCGCGCAGCTCCTCGTCCGTGAGCTTCTCGAAGTCGGCCTCGAGGGCGTTGACCTGCTTGGCGATGCCCTGGAGCCTCTTCAGGGTCCGACCTTCGCCGGCACGAAGCAGCTTCTCGATGACGGCCATCTGGTGATCTCACTCCCGACTCAACGTGTGGACCCGCCCGGTGGGTGGGCTCCATCGCCCGCGATGGGTCACGGGACCCGCCTAGGCTATCCGTCCACCTGACGGAACGACCAACGCACCGTCTCCTCCGCTGGTTCCGCACCAGCTGCTCCCCTGGTTCCGCACCAGCGACCAGGCCGTATGCCGTCCGCCCGGGTCCGTGGCCACGCCTGCGTCCGCGTCCCCGACCGGGTGAGCATCGGTGTGCCCCGATCCGGTCATTTCGCCGGTGGGCGGGCCACCCCGGGAATAACCTGAAAAGTCTCGGGGATCCAGCCGAACGAGCGGAGATCAGTCGCCATGATTGCCATCGTCGGCCCCAGCACCTGCGCCCGCACCAGCGCCCGCACCTGCTCGGACCGTTCAACGTCCTGCCGCGCAGCCGTCATCTCACCCCCTCCGTCAGGAGGTTCGAGATGTCCCCTGACCCGCAGGCCCCCTCGGGCGCCTCACCATTGCCGCCGGTGTGGTGGCGCTCATCAACTCGGGTGCCGCGGTCGCCGTGGCCCTGCCCTCCAGCTCCTCAGCGATCCCCCTGACCGCTGCCACCACCGCGGCATCGGGTGTCCGCAACGGCCACGTCCGCGGCGAAGACCTCCAAGGTCCCTTCCCTCGTGAACCAGCGAGCGGCAGAGGTGCGCGCGGCCACCGGCGGTGGGCACCGGCTCACCCCGGCCAAGCAGAAGTCGGTGAGCGACCTGCTACTGCGCGTCGACGGGGCCGGTGCGCTCGACCTCGAGATCCACGCCCTCGGCACGCTCACCGGCAAGGAGCGGGCCGACCTTCGTCGGCTCGGCGTGAGCGTGCTCAACGCCTCGGACCAGTGGGTCAAGCCCGCAAAGCTCAAGGCGCTGCCCAATGCCGGGGTGCTCCGAACCCTCGTGCCGTATGACCGCGTCGACGCGGTCGCGGCGCTCGGCTGGGTGGCCGCCATCCGACCGACGGAGATCCTCCCCGCCGACGCGGGCAGCTTCCTCAGCGAGGGTGTCCCCCTGCATCGGGCCGACGACGCACAGGCGATCGGCATCGATGGTGGGGGCGTCGACGTCGGCGTCATCTCCGACGGTGTCAGCGCGATCGCCGCTGCCCAGTCCCTCGGAGACCTGCCTGCCGGCGTCAACGTGCTCGATGCCGGCAGCGGCGACGAGGGAACGGCCATGCTCGAGATCGTCCACGACATGGCTCCCGGCGCCGGACTCCTCTTCCACGGCACCGGCGGCGGGGTCGCCGCCCACGTGTCGGCCCAGAACGACCTCGTGACGGCCGGCGCCGACATCGTCACCGAGGACATCCCGTTCGATGCCGAGCCCGCCTTCCAGAAGGGCCTCGCCGCCACGAACGGCGAGATCCTCGGCGCCGCGGGCGTGTGGGTCAGCTCGTCCTCGGGCAACCTCAACTCGACGCACGCACCGCGTGTCGTTGCGACGGGCACGGGCAATGGTCCTGACAACCAGGCGCCTACGGGCTGCGTGGTCGCACCGACGAACACGGTCGCCTTCAACGGGGCCGACACGACGTTCGACGTCAGCGTGAACCCCGGCGCGACGATCGGGGCGACGCTGCAGTGGAGCGAGCCGCGCGCGATCTTCCCGACCGCCGGCGCGGGCGGATTCACCAACCTCGACCTCTACATCCTCAACGCGGCAGCGACCAGCTGCCTCGCCACGAGCACCGCCGCCCAGGGTGGCGGCTCCGGCGACACGATCGAGCAGGCGTCCCTGGACCAACGGCGGCGCGAGCCCCGTCACGGTCAAGCTCGCCGTCAACAACAGCGGCAACAGCGGCGCCAAGGGCACCCCGACGCTCGACCTGCGCTGGCGCGGTGCCGGCGCGATCGACGCCACGGGCAGCGGAGGCTCGCTCAACCCCGACAGCAACTACACCGACTTCGCCACGTCGGCAGGCGCCGTGAACGGCGGCGCCGACCAGAACCCCACGACGACGCCCCTCGAGGGCTTACAGCGGGCAGGGGCCCGTCTCACTCGTGAGCACGACGGTGTGCTCGGCGTCCTACCCGTGCCCCGCGTCGGCCGCGCCCGGCGCGAACCAGAGCGTCCTCGGGGGCGGCGGCCGCACGGCCATCGCGCCGACGTATGCCGCGGCCGACGGCGTGTCGGTCAGTGGCGCCGGCGGCTTCGGGGCGGGCTCGTGCCCGGCGGCGACCCAGGGCGACTGTCGCTTCTTCGGCACCTCGGCGGCAACGCCGTCCTCTGCCGGTGTCGCAGCCCTCGTCCTCGACGCTTCGGGCGGCCCCGGATCGCTGACGCCCTCGGCGCTCACCGCCGTCATGACGGCCAACGCGACCGATCGTGGCACCCCCGGCACGGACAACGCCTTCGGAGCCGGCGTCCTCGACGCCTTCTCGGCGGCGACGGGCCGAGCCGACCTGTCGGTGACGAAGAACTGCCTCCCGAACGGAGACGCACCGGCCGGTGTGCTCAATCCCTGCTCGATCACGGTCACCAACTCAGGGCCGGCGATCGCCCGGGCCGTCACGCTGAGGGACGACATCCAGTCGACCACCGGCTTCACCGTCGCGACGTCGTCCACTGGCTGCACCGCCCCCGCAGGCACACAGTCGGGCAACGCTACGGCGACCTGCGCCTTGGGCGACCTCGGCGCCAACACGTCCATCACCATCGAGATCAGCGAGCGGTCGAACGAACCCCAGGACCTCGCCGACACCGCGAAGGTCTCGTCCGGGACGATCGACCCGAACCCCTCCAACAACTCGGCGAGTGACACGCTGCACGTCGTCGGGGCAGCGGAAGTGAGCATCGTCAAGACGGCGCCGGCGACGGCCACCGCCGGTGGGCAGATCACGTGGACGAGCACCGTCTCCAACGCCGGTCCGTCGACGGCGACCGGCGTCGTCGTGCGCGACGTGCTGCCCGCTGCCGTCACGGTCGTCTCCGTCACCGCCTCCACCGGGTCGTGCACCGCCGGTGTGCCGGGTAACTCGTCACAGCCGACGACCTGCTCCTTCGGCAACGTCGCCTCAGGCGCGTCCCCCACCATGACGGTCGTCGCCACCATCGATCCCGGCTTCACGGGCTCGATGCACAACGACGCCGTCGTCTCGTCGACCACCGCTGATCCGGACACGGGAAACAACTCCGCCACGGTCAGCACCACGGTCGCAGCGTCGGCAGACCTCAGTGTCACGATGGTGGACAGTCCTGACCCCGTGCTGGCCGGGCGTCCGCTGACCTACACGCTGACGGTACGCAACAACGGTCCGTCGACGGCCAAGGACGTCAGCCTCGTCGACGTCCTGCCGGGCGCGGTCGACTTCACGTCGGTCGCGGTCACGTCGGGTTCGGGCACGTGCGTGCACGTGACCATTCCGATCGACCCGCCGGAGCACCAGGTCGAGTGCCTCCTCGGCACGATCCTGCCGGGGGCCGGACCGACGACGGTCGTCATCCAGACGCTCGTCAAGCCGGCGACGCCGGCCGGTTCGATCAGCGACTCGGCTACGGTCGACTCCTCCACGAACGACCCGGTATCGAGCAATGACACCGCGTCGGCGACGACGTTGGTGAACACGAAGGCCGACCTCCGCATGGCACTGACGAGCGACAAGGACGTCTACAAGCCGTCCGCGACGATCGTCTACACGGCAACGGTGACGAACGTCGGACCGTCCGACGCCGCCGCGCCGACGGTCACGATCGCCCTGCCCGACATCAAGGCGGCCGTCTACGTCTTCGACACGGCCGGCTGCACCAAGGCCGGCCAGACGCTGACGTGCCCGCGGCCGACGTCGCTCGCGGCGGGTGGTACGTGGTCGTTCAACGTCCACCTGCTCGTCAAGGGCAACAAGGGAGTCGTGACGACGTCTGCGACGGTCGCCTCGGCCACTCTCGACGACGCCCCGGCGAACAACTCGATCACGCGCACGGTGAAGATCGGCAAGTAGCCCGAGAACCGTCCGGTGCTGCTCGCGCCGGACCGACCACTGCAGGTGTCCCGCCGAGCGGGGCACCTGCAGTGCGTCACCGGCGACGGGGTCAGCCGTCAGTCAGGCCAGGGAGGTCGACCCGCCCCAGGCCGAGCCAGGACGCCATCGACTCGAGGTTCGTGACCAGGGCGGCCCGGGCCGCCGGGGGTGCCCCTGCCTCCCAGGTGATGCGGTGGCACCGGAGCACCCCGGCCGCGCGATCGGCCTTGAGGTCGCAGCGGGCGACGAGGTCCTCTCCGAAGAGGAAGGGCAGGACGTAGTAGCCGTGTACGCGCTTCTCGACCGGGGTGTAGATCTCGATGCGGTAGTGGAAGTCCCAGAGCGCGAGGATCCGGTCGCGTTGCCAGACGAGCGAGTCGAAGGGGCTGAGCAGCGCCTCGGCGTGCGCACGCCGGGGCAACCGTGCCTCGGCGTGCAGCCAGGCCGGCTTCCACCCGGGGACGGAGACCGGGACGAGCTCGCCGTCGGCGACGAGTCGGGCGATCGCCGGCCGGGCGTCCTCGCGCCTGATGCGGAAGTAGTCGGCGAGGCAGAGCTCGGTGCCGACGCCGTGCGCACGCGCCGCGATCCGCACCAGCTCGACGTGCCGCTCGGGGTCGGCCTCGGCGCCCGGCCGCTGGGTCCACGCCTCACGCAGCGGCGGGGGCGCGGTGGCCGGCAGGGCGGCATACCGCCGCTCGAACTGGGCGGTGCGCCCGGCCGAGCTGATGCGTCCGGCCCAGAAGAGGTACTCGAGCGCCTGTTTGACGTCGGACCAGTTCCAGCCCCAGTGGTCGGTGCGGCGCGGCTGGTCGTGCTCGAGGGCCGCCTCGACCTCGCGAGCGGTCATCGGCCCCCGAACCTCGACCTCTGCGCACACGAGGTCGACGTAGTCAGGGCGCTCCTCGAGGATGCGGCGCATGCCGCCCCATGCCTTCTCGGCGGCGGCCCGCATCCTGAAGTCGAGCAACGGCCAGGTCGACGGCGGGATGAGGCTGGCCTCGTGGGCCCAGTACTCGACGAGGCGCCGGGGCGCCCGGTCGCGCGCGCGGTCGAGCAGAGCGGTGTCGTAGGGACCGAGCCGCGAGAAGAACGGGAGATAGTGGCTGCGGGTCAGCACGTTGACGCTGTCGATCTGCACGACCTGGACACGGTCGATGACGCGCTGGACCTGGCGCGCCGTCGCCGCGAAGGGAGCCGGACGGGGGTCGAGGAAGCCCTGGGCGGCGATGGCCACGCGCCGGGCCTGGGCGCGAGTGAGCGACCTCGTCGTCACGGGAGGGGCCACTCCCCTCACTCGCCGGGGTCGATGAGCCGCTGCCGGACGGCATACATCGCCGCCTCCATGCGCGAGTGCATCTGCAGCTTGTCGAGGATGTTGCGGATGTGGTTGCGCACGGTGTTCTCGGAGATGTAGAGCTCGGCGGCGATCTCGCGGTTGAGCCGGCCGCGGGCCACGAGCCGCAAGATGCCGAGCTCGCGCTCGGTGAGCCGCGGCAGCTCGAGACCGGGAGTCGGCGCGGGCAGGGTGTCACGCTGGCTGATCTGAGCGAACTCCAGGAGCAGCTTGGAGGCCATCATCGGGGAGAGCAGCGACTGGCCCTGGTGCACACCGCGGATGCCGGCCGCGACCTCCTCCGGCGGAACGTCCTTGAGGAGGTAGCCGTTGGCGCCGGCCCGCACCGCCTCGAAGAGGTTGGCCTCGTCGTCCGAGCTCGTCAGCATGAGGATGCGCGCCGACGGCACGCGCTGCTTGATGACGCGGCAGGCGTCGATGCCGCCGCGCTTCGGCATGCTGACGTCCATGACGATGACGTCGGGCAGCGTCTCCTCAGCCTGGTCGACCGCCTCGATGCCGTCGGCCGCCTCGCCCACCACCTCGATGCCGTCCTCCACCTCGAGCACGGTGAGCAGGCCCCGCCGGTAGAGGGCGTGGTCGTCGACGATGAGCACCCGGATGACCTCTGCGGTGACGTTCACGTCGTCATCCTGTCAGGCGGTGGCGACGGCGGGGCGTCGACCGGGCATTCCCGGTGACGCCCCGACGCCTCGCCGCACCGGCCGCAGGGGGTCAGCCCGTGGCGGCGACACTCCCGACAGCCTCGACAGGGGACGGGGTGTGTCGGGAGTCGGCTCCGGATGCAGAGTCGGTCTCGAGGTGCAGGACGCCGTAGCTCCAGCCCCTGCGCCGGTAGACGACGCTCGGGCGGTCGGTGTCGGCGTCGTGGAACAGGAAGAAGTCGTGCCCGACGAGCTCCATCTGGTTGACCGCGTCCTCGAGCGACATCGGCGCCGCCGTGTGGACCTTCTCGCGGACCTCGATCGGGGAGTTGCCCAGGGCTCCGAAGCGGTCGAGGTCGTCGACCTCAGCCTCGGGCGTCGCCGTCGTCACAGGGGCTGCACCGTTGGTCGCAGCGTCGATGCGGGCGGTGGCCCGGGCCACCGACTCCGGCTGGCGCCGGCCGCGACTCACACGTTGCTTGTCGTGCACCCGCCTCAGTCGTTCCATGAGCTTGTCGACGGCCGCGTCGAGCGCGGCGAACTTGTCGTCCATGCACGCCTCGGCCCGGATGACGGGCCCCTTGGCGTGACAGGTGATCTCCACCTTCTCGGATCCGCGAGCAACCCGCTCGTGGGTGACGACGACGTCGATGCGATGGACCTTGGGAGCCAGCGCCGGCACCTTGGCCAGTCGCTCCTCCAGCAGCTCACGGAATCGGTCGGGGATCTGGACATGGCGTCCAGTGACGACGATCTCCACGGTTCCTCCTTGTCGCGCGCGACTTCTTCGCGCGCATGTGGCGACGTGTTGACCGGGCCGGCCTCAGCGAGGTCAGGCCCGCCGTTCGATCGGCACCACCCCTCTCCCGCTCCGTGCGTCCTGACCTCGAGCACGCCCGTCGATCGGGCTGCCGAGCCCTTCAGGACGGGGCCTTGACTCGACCCTACTTGGCCCGAGACGACCATGTGAAGCGTTGTGACGCCCGGACTGCACCATCACAGCGGACTCATGGGTCACACCTTCTCGTGACGCTGCGTGGCCGCGAGCGACGCGCCGACGACCTGCACGGCGCCGGCTCGGCGCAGCGCCCGAGCGGCCTCGGCGAGGGTGGCGCCCGTGGTGACGACATCGTCGACGACCATGACATATCGGTCGCGAATCACGTTGTGCCACATGGGGTTGACCGCCATGGCGCCGGCGAGGTTGCGGCGTCGTTCGGCGATGTTGAGTCCGGACTGGTCTGCGACCCGCCGCACCTGACGCAGCGCCGGGACCACGCGCAGCCGGGAATGTCTCGGCTGCCGCCCGACCCAGGTGGCGAGGTCGAGCAGAGGCGCGTCACCGCGACGCCGCTGCGCCCCCGCCGACGAGGGCGCCGGCACGACGACGACCGGCCGCTCGCCCCAGCCGGCCGCGTCGAGGGCCGCCTGGACAGAGCGGTCGAGCAGGGGTCCGAGCACGGCCACGAGGTCGCGGCGATCCGCGTCCTTCCACGCCGACACGGCTGCCCTCACCGGGTCGGCGTAGGCCACGACGGCGTGGGTCGGGGGCATCGACGGCGGCAGCGGCCGAGGACGCACGGGCACCGGGTCCGGTCCGAGCTCGAGCCGCTGCAAGGCGAGGTCGCAGCGCGCGCACCACCGGGTGCCGGGGCGGTGGCACGCGGCGCACTCGGTGGGCAGCACGAGGTCGACGAGTCGAGAGGCGAGGGGCTGGAGCATCCCCGGAGTCGACCATTCGGACCGAGGTCCCCGCCCCTATGTGGATTCCGCTGTGGACGACGACAGCCCGAGCCGCTGCCCCATCCGGGAGGTGTGGACGAGCCACGACGGTCGGCTCGCGCCCTCGTCCCCTCCCCTGCGACACACCGAGCAGTCGTCAACACCACGAGGTATGTCGCGGCGCCGGGCACGGGTGGGTCCGGTCGACTCGCCGTCGTGCGGCCGTGGCTGCGCATGCGTCGAGGCCCATGCCGACCGTGCCCACCCAGGCCGAACCGCTCGGCCGACGGCCGCAGCCGGTTCGGCCCTGCTGGGCACGGTCGGCAATGGGCCTCGACGCATGCGCCGCCACGGCCGCACGACGGCCGAGCGAGCCGGACCGCACCCGTGCCCGCGCCGCGACCATCACGACCGCGGGCCCACGGGGGATCGTCATCACGTCGGACGACGGCTGGGCCTGGACCGGGCGGGGTCCGCATGGCGGCAGGTCGTGCGGGCCACCGACGTCCTCGTCCCTGCCCGTGACTGCTCCCTCACCACCTGGGCGGCCGGCCGGGCCCCGGTGTCGTGACCGGGGGCGCGGCATACCCTCGTGGTGTTGACGACTGCTCGGTGGGTCGCAGGGGAGGGGACGAGGGCGCGAGCCGACCGTCGTGGCTCGTCCACACCTCCCGGATGGGGCAGCGGCTCGGGCTGTCGTCGTCCACAGCGGAATCCACATAGGGGCGGGGACCTCGGTCCGAATGGTCGACTCCGGGGATGCTCCAGCCCCTCGCCTCTCGACTCGTCGACCTCGTGCTGCCCACCGAGTGCGCCGCGTGCCACCGCCCCGGCACCCGGTGGTGCGCGCGCTGCGACCTCGCCTTGCAGCGGCTCGAGCTCGGACCGGACCCGGTGCCCGTGCGTCCTCGGCCGCTGCCGCCGTCGATGCCCCCGACCCACGCCGTCGTGGCCTACGCCGACCCGGTGAGGGCAGCCGTGTCGGCGTGGAAGGACGCGGATCGCCGCGACCTCGTGGCCGTGCTCGGACCCCTGCTCGACCGCTCTGTCCAGGCGGCCCTCGACGCGGCCGGCTGGGGCGAGCGGCCGGTCGTCGTCGTGCCGGCGCCCTCGTCGGCGGGGGCGCAGCGGCGTCGCGGTGACGCGCCTCTGCTCGACCTCGCCACCTGGGTCGGGCGGCAGCCGAGACATTCCCGGCTGCGCGTGGTCCCGGCGCTGCGTCAGGTGCGGCGGGTCGCAGACCAGTCCGGACTCAACATCGCCGAACGACGCCGCAACCTCGCCGGCGCCATGGCGGTCAACCCCATGTGGCACAACGTGATTCGCGACCGATATGTCATGGTCGTCGACGATGTCGTCACCACGGGCGCCACCCTCGCCGAGGCCGCTCGGGCGCTGCGCCGAGCCGGCGCCGTGCAGGTCGTCGGCGCGTCGCTCGCGGCCACGCAGCGTCACGAGAAGGTGTGACCCATGAGTCCGCTGTGATGGTGCAGTCCGGGCGTCACAACGCTTCACATGGTCGTCTCGGGCCAAGTAGGGTCGAGTCAAGGCCCCGTCCTGAAGGGCTCGGCAGCCCGATCGACGGGCGTGCTCGAGGTCAGGACGCACGGAGCGGGAGAGGGGTGGTGCCGATCGAACGGCGGGCCTGACCTCGCTGAGGCCGGCCCGGTCAACACGTCGCCACATGCGCGCGAAGAAGTCGCGCGCGACAAGGAGGAACCGTGGAGATCGTCGTCACTGGACGCCATGTCCAGATCCCCGACCGATTCCGTGAGCTGCTGGAGGAGCGACTGGCCAAGGTGCCGGCGCTGGCTCCCAAGGTCCATCGCATCGACGTCGTCGTCACCCACGAGCGGGTTGCTCGCGGATCCGAGAAGGTGGAGATCACCTGTCACGCCAAGGGGCCCGTCATCCGGGCCGAGGCGTGCATGGACGACAAGTTCGCCGCGCTCGACGCGGCCGTCGACAAGCTCATGGAACGACTGAGGCGGGTGCACGACAAGCAACGTGTGAGTCGCGGCCGGCGCCAGCCGGAGTCGGTGGCCCGGGCCACCGCCCGCATCGACGCTGCGACCAACGGTGCAGCCCCTGTGACGACGGCGACGCCCGAGGCTGAGGTCGACGACCTCGACCGCTTCGGAGCCCTGGGCAACTCCCCGATCGAGGTCCGCGAGAAGGTCCACACGGCGGCGCCGATGTCGCTCGAGGACGCGGTCAACCAGATGGAGCTCGTCGGGCACGACTTCTTCCTGTTCCACGACGCCGACACCGACCGCCCGAGCGTCGTCTACCGGCGCAGGGGCTGGAGCTACGGCGTCCTGCACCTCGAGACCGACTCTGCATCCGGAGCCGACTCCCGACACACCCCGTCCCCTGTCGAGGCTGTCGGGAGTGTCGCCGCCACGGGCTGACCCCCTGCGGCCGGTGCGGCGAGGCGTCGGGGCGTCACCGGGAATGCCCGGTCGACGCCCCGCCGTCGCCACCGCCTGACAGGATGACGACGTGAACGTCACCGCAGAGGTCATCCGGGTGCTCATCGTCGACGACCACGCCCTCTACCGGCGGGGCCTGCTCACCGTGCTCGAGGTGGAGGACGGCATCGAGGTGGTGGGCGAGGCGGCCGACGGCATCGAGGCGGTCGACCAGGCTGAGGAGACGCTGCCCGACGTCATCGTCATGGACGTCAGCATGCCGAAGCGCGGCGGCATCGACGCCTGCCGCGTCATCAAGCAGCGCGTGCCGTCGGCGCGCATCCTCATGCTGACGAGCTCGGACGACGAGGCCAACCTCTTCGAGGCGGTGCGGGCCGGCGCCAACGGCTACCTCCTCAAGGACGTTCCGCCGGAGGAGGTCGCGGCCGGCATCCGCGGTGTGCACCAGGGCCAGTCGCTGCTCTCCCCGATGATGGCCTCCAAGCTGCTCCTGGAGTTCGCTCAGATCAGCCAGCGTGACACCCTGCCCGCGCCGACTCCCGGTCTCGAGCTGCCGCGGCTCACCGAGCGCGAGCTCGGCATCTTGCGGCTCGTGGCCCGCGGCCGGCTCAACCGCGAGATCGCCGCCGAGCTCTACATCTCCGAGAACACCGTGCGCAACCACATCCGCAACATCCTCGACAAGCTGCAGATGCACTCGCGCATGGAGGCGGCGATGTATGCCGTCCGGCAGCGGCTCATCGACCCCGGCGAGTGAGGGGAGTGGCCCCTCCCGTGACGACGAGGTCGCTCACTCGCGCCCAGGCCCGGCGCGTGGCCATCGCCGCCCAGGGCTTCCTCGACCCCCGTCCGGCTCCCTTCGCGGCGACGGCGCGCCAGGTCCAGCGCGTCATCGACCGTGTCCAGGTCGTGCAGATCGACAGCGTCAACGTGCTGACCCGCAGCCACTATCTCCCGTTCTTCTCGCGGCTCGGTCCCTACGACACCGCTCTGCTCGACCGCGCGCGCGACCGGGCGCCCCGGCGCCTCGTCGAGTACTGGGCCCACGAGGCCAGCCTCATCCCGCCGTCGACCTGGCCGTTGCTCGACTTCAGGATGCGGGCCGCCGCCGAGAAGGCATGGGGCGGCATGCGCCGCATCCTCGAGGAGCGCCCTGACTACGTCGACCTCGTGTGCGCAGAGGTCGAGGTTCGGGGGCCGATGACCGCTCGCGAGGTCGAGGCGGCCCTCGAGCACGACCAGCCGCGCCGCACCGACCACTGGGGCTGGAACTGGTCCGACGTCAAACAGGCGCTCGAGTACCTCTTCTGGGCCGGACGCATCAGCTCGGCCGGGCGCACCGCCCAGTTCGAGCGGCGGTATGCCGCCCTGCCGGCCACCGCGCCCCCGCCGCTGCGTGAGGCGTGGACCCAGCGGCCGGGCGCCGAGGCCGACCCCGAGCGGCACGTCGAGCTGGTGCGGATCGCGGCGCGTGCGCACGGCGTCGGCACCGAGCTCTGCCTCGCCGACTACTTCCGCATCAGGCGCGAGGACGCCCGGCCGGCGATCGCCCGACTCGTCGCCGACGGCGAGCTCGTCCCGGTCTCCGTCCCCGGGTGGAAGCCGGCCTGGCTGCACGCCGAGGCACGGTTGCCCCGGCGTGCGCACGCCGAGGCGCTGCTCAGCCCCTTCGACTCGCTCGTCTGGCAACGCGACCGGATCCTCGCGCTCTGGGACTTCCACTACCGCATCGAGATCTACACCCCGGTCGAGAAGCGCGTACACGGCTACTACGTCCTGCCCTTCCTCTTCGGAGAGGACCTCGTCGCCCGCTGCGACCTCAAGGCCGATCGCGCGGCCGGGGTGCTCCGGTGCCACCGCATCACCTGGGAGGCAGGGGCACCCCCGGCGGCCCGGGCCGCCCTGGTCACGAACCTCGAGTCGATGGCGTCCTGGCTCGGCCTGGGGCGGGTCGACCTCCCTGGCCTGACTGACGGCTGACCCCGTCGCCGGTGACGCACTGCAGGTGCCCCGCTCGGCGGGACACCTGCAGTGGTCGGTCCGGCGCGAGCAGCACCGGACGGTTCTCGGGCTACTTGCCGATCTTCACCGTGCGCGTGATCGAGTTGTTCGCCGGGGCGTCGTCGAGAGTGGCCGAGGCGACCGTCGCAGACGTCGTCACGACTCCCTTGTTGCCCTTGACGAGCAGGTGGACGTTGAACGACCACGTACCACCCGCCGCGAGCGACGTCGGCCGCGGGCACGTCAGCGTCTGGCCGGCCTTGGTGCAGCCGGCCGTGTCGAAGACGTAGACGGCCGCCTTGATGTCGGGCAGGGCGATCGTGACCGTCGGCGCGGCGGCGTCGGACGGTCCGACGTTCGTCACCGTTGCCGTGTAGACGATCGTCGCGGACGGCTTGTAGACGTCCTTGTCGCTCGTCAGTGCCATGCGGAGGTCGGCCTTCGTGTTCACCAACGTCGTCGCCGACGCGGTGTCATTGCTCGATACCGGGTCGTTCGTGGAGGAGTCGACCGTAGCCGAGTCGCTGATCGAACCGGCCGGCGTCGCCGGCTTGACGAGCGTCTGGATGACGACCGTCGTCGGTCCGGCCCCCGGCAGGATCGTGCCGAGGAGGCACTCGACCTGGTGCTCCGGCGGGTCGATCGGAATGGTCACGTGCACGCACGTGCCCGAACCCGACGTGACCGCGACCGACGTGAAGTCGACCGCGCCCGGCAGGACGTCGACGAGGCTGACGTCCTTGGCCGTCGACGGACCGTTGTTGCGTACCGTCAGCGTGTAGGTCAGCGGACGCCCGGCCAGCACGGGGTCAGGACTGTCCACCATCGTGACACTGAGGTCTGCCGACGCTGCGACCGTGGTGCTGACCGTGGCGGAGTTGTTTCCCGTGTCCGGATCAGCGGTGGTCGACGAGACGACGGCGTCGTTGTGCATCGAGCCCGTGAAGCCGGGATCGATGGTGGCGACGACCGTCATGGTGGGGGACGCGCCTGAGGCGACGTTGCCGAAGGAGCAGGTCGTCGGCTGTGACGAGTTACCCGGCACACCGGCGGTGCACGACCCGGTGGAGGCGGTGACGGAGACGACCGTGACGGCAGCGGGCAGCACGTCGCGCACGACGACGCCGGTCGCCGTCGACGGACCGGCGTTGGAGACGGTGCTCGTCCACGTGATCTGCCCACCGGCGGTGGCCGTCGCCGGCGCCGTCTTGACGATGCTCACTTCCGCTGCCCCGACGACGTGCAGCGTGTCACTCGCCGAGTTGTTGGAGGGGTTCGGGTCGATCGTCCCGGACGAGACCTTCGCGGTGTCGGCGAGGTCCTGGGGTTCGTTCGACCGCTCGCTGATCTCGATGGTGATGGACGTGTTGGCGCCGAGGTCGCCCAAGGCGCAGGTCGCCGTAGCGTTGCCCGACTGTGTGCCTGCGGGGGCGGTGCAGCCAGTGGACGACGTCGCGACGGTGAAGCCGGTGGTCGACTGGATGTCGTCCCTCAGCGTGACGGCCCGGGCGATCGCCGGCCCTGAGTTGGTGACCGTGATCGAGCAGGGATTGAGCACACCGGCCGGTGCGTCTCCGTTCGGGAGGCAGTTCTTCGTCACCGACAGGTCGGCTCGGCCCGTCGCCGCCGAGAAGGCGTCGAGGACGCCGGCTCCGAAGGCGTTGTCCGTGCCGGGGGTGCCACGATCGGTCGCGTTGGCCGTCATGACGGCGGTGAGCGCCGAGGGCGTCAGCGATCCGGGGCCGCCCGAAGCGTCGAGGACGAGGGCTGCGACACCGGCAGAGGACGGCGTTGCCGCCGAGGTGCCGAAGAAGCGACAGTCGCCCTGGGTCGCCGCCGGGCACGAGCCCGCCCCGAAGCCGCCGGCGCCACTGACCGACACGCCGTCGGCCGCGGCATACGTCGGCGCGATGGCCGTGCGGCCGCCGCCCCCGAGGACGCTCTGGTTCGCGCCGGGCGCGGCCGACGCGGGGCACGGGTAGGACGCCGAGCACACCGTCGTGCTCACGAGTGAGACGGGCCCCTGCCCGCTGTAGCCCTCGAGGGGCGTCGTCGTGGGGTTCTGGTCGGCGCCGCCGTTCACGGCGCCTGCCGACGTGGCGAAGTCGGTGTAGTTGCTGTCGGGGTTGAGCGAGCCTCCGCTGCCCGTGGCGTCGATCGCGCCGGCACCGCGCCAGCGCAGGTCGAGCGTCGGGGTGCCCTTGGCGCCGCTGTTGCCGCTGTTGTTGACGGCGAGCTTGACCGTGACGGGGCTCGCGCCGCCGTTGGTCCAGGACGCCTGCTCGATCGTGTCGCCGGAGCCGCCACCCTGGGCGGCGGTGCTCGTGGCGAGGCAGCTGGTCGCTGCCGCGTTGAGGATGTAGAGGTCGAGGTTGGTGAATCCGCCCGCGCCGGCGGTCGGGAAGATCGCGCGCGGCTCGCTCCACTGCAGCGTCGCCCCGATCGTCGCGCCGGGGTTCACGCTGACGTCGAACGTCGTGTCGGCCCCGTTGAAGGCGACCGTGTTCGTCGGTGCGACCACGCAGCCCGTAGGCGCCTGGTTGTCAGGACCATTGCCCGTGCCCGTCGCAACGACACGCGGTGCGTGCGTCGAGTTGAGGTTGCCCGAGGACGAGCTGACCCACACGCCCGCGGCGCCGAGGATCTCGCCGTTCGTGGCGGCGAGGCCCTTCTGGAAGGCGGGCTCGGCATCGAACGGGATGTCCTCGGTGACGATGTCGGCGCCGGCCGTCACGAGGTCGTTCTGGGCCGACACGTGGGCGGCGACCCCGCCGCCGGTGCCGTGGAAGAGGAGTCCGGCGCCGGGAGCCATGTCGTGGACGATCTCGAGCATGGCCGTTCCCTCGTCGCCGCTGCCGGCATCGAGCACGTTGACGCCGGCAGGCAGGTCTCCGAGGGACTGGGCAGCGGCGATCGCGCTGACACCGTCGGAGATGACGCCGACGTCGACGCCCCCACCATCGATGCCGATCGCCTGTGCGTCGTCGGCCCGATGCAGGGGGACACCCTCGCTGAGGAAGCTGCCCGCGTCGGCGGGGAGGATCTCCGTCGGTCGGATGGCGGCCACCCAGCCGAGCGCCGCGACCGCGTCGACGCGGTCATACGGCACGAGGGTTCGGAGCACCCCGGCATTGGGCAGCGCCTTGAGCTTTGCGGGCTTGACCCACTGGTCCGAGGCGTTGAGCACGCTCACGCCGAGCCGACGAAGGTCGGCCCGCTCCTTGCCGGTGAGCGTGCCGAGGGCGTGGATCTCGAGGTCGAGCGCACCGGCCCCGTCGACGCGCAGTAGCAGGTCGCTCACCGACTTCTGCTTGGCCGGGGTGAGCCGGTGCCCACCGCCGGTGGCCGCGCGCACCTCTGCCGCTCGCTGGTTCACGAGGGAAGGGACCTTGGAGGTCTTCGCCGCGGACGTGGCCGTTGCGACACCCGATGCCGCGGTGGTGGCAGCGGTCAGGGGGATCGCTGAGGAGCTGGAGGGCAGGGCCACGGCGACCGCGGCACCCGAGTTGATGAGCGCCACCACACCGGCGGCAATGGTGAGGCGCCCGAGGGGGCTGCGGGTCAGGGACATCTCGAACCTCCTGACGGAGGGGGTGAGATGACGGCTGCGCGGCAGGACGTTGAACGGTCCGAGCAGGTGCGGGCGCTGGTGCGGGCGCAGGTGCTGGGGCCGACGATGGCAATCATGGCGACTGATCTCCGCTCGTTCGGCTGGATCCCCGAGACTTTTCAGGTTATTCCCGGGGTGGCCCGCCCACCGGCGAAATGACCGGATCGGGGCACACCGATGCTCACCCGGTCGGGGACGCGGACGCAGGCGTGGCCACGGACCCGGGCGGACGGCATACGGCCTGGTCGCTGGTGCGGAACCAGGGGAGCAGCTGGTGCGGAACCAGCGGAGGAGACGGTGCGTTGGTCGTTCCGTCAGGTGGACGGATAGCCTAGGCGGGTCCCGTGACCCATCGCGGGCGATGGAGCCCACCCACCGGGCGGGTCCACACGTTGAGTCGGGAGTGAGATCACCAGATGGCCGTCATCGAGAAGCTGCTTCGTGCCGGCGAAGGTCGGACCCTGAAGAGGCTCCAGGGCATCGCCAAGCAGGTCAACGCCCTCGAGGCCGACTTCGAGAAGCTCACGGACGAGGAGCTGCGCGACGAGACCAAGGGCTTCCGCGAGCGCCTCGACAACGGCGAGACCCTCGACATGCTCCTGCCCGAGGCCTTCGCCGCCGTGCGCGAGGCGAGCAAGCGCACCCTCGGCAAGCGGCACTTCGACGTGCAGATCATGGGTGGAGCGGCCCTGCACATGGGCAACGTCGCCGAGATGAAGACCGGTGAGGGCAAGACCCTCGTCGCGACGCTCCCGAGCTACCTCAACGCCCTGACCGGCAAGGGCGTCCACGTCATCACCGTCAACGACTTCCTCGCCGAGTACCAGTCCGAGCTCATGGGCCGCGTCCACCGCGCCCTCGGCATGGAGACCGGGTGCATCCTCGCGTCGATGACGCCCGAGCAGCGCCGGGCGGAGTACGCCAAGGACATCACCTACGGCACGAACAACGAGTTCGGCTTCGACTACCTGCGCGACAACATGGCCTGGGACCCGGCCGAGCTCGTGCAGCGCGGCCACCACTTCTGCATCGTCGACGAGGTCGACTCCATCCTCATCGACGAGGCCCGCACGCCGCTCATCATCTCCGGCCCGGCCGACCTCGCCACCAAGTGGTACGTCGAGTTCGCCCGGATCGTGCAGCGCCTGCACCGCGGTGAGGACGGCCGCGGCGACTACGAGGTCGACGAGAAGAAGCGCACCGTCGGCGTGCTCGAGTCGGGCATCGCCAAGGTCGAGGACCTGCTCGGCATCGACAACCTCTACGACACCGTCAACACCCCTCTCATCGGCTACCTCAACAACGCCATCAAGGCCAAGGAGCTGTTCAAGAAGGACAAGGACTACGTCGTCATGAACGGCGAGATCCTCATCGTCGACGAGCACACCGGCCGTATGCTGCCCGGCCGGCGCTACAACGAGGGCATGCACCAGGCCATCGAGGCGAAGGAGGGCGTCGAGATCAAGAACGAGAACCAGACGCTCGCCACGATCACCCTGCAGAACTACTTCCGCATGTACGACAAGCTCTCGGGCATGACCGGCACGGCCCAGACCGAGGCCGCCGAGCTCAACTCGATCTACAAGCTCGGTGTCATCCCGATCCCGACGAACCGACCGATGATCCGCAAGGACCAGGCCGACCTCGTCTACCGCACCGAGGTGGCGAAGTACAACGCCGTCGTCGACGACATCGCCGAGCGTCACGCCGAGGGCCAGCCGGTGCTCGTCGGCACGGTGTCGGTCGAGAAGAGCGAGTACCTCTCGCAGCAGCTGAAGAAGCGGGGGATCCGCCACGAGGTCCTCAACGCGAAGCAGCACGAGCGCGAGGCGACGATCGTCGCCGACGCCGGACGCAAGGGCGCCGTCACCGTCGCGACAAACATGGCCGGTCGAGGCACCGACATCATGCTCGGCGGCAACTCCGAGTTCCGAGCCGTCGCCGAGCTCAAGCGCCGCGGCCTCGACCCGCACGAGACGCCGGAGGAGTACGAAGCAGCCTGGGACGAGGCCCTGGCCAAGGCCGAGGCGGAGGTGGCCGCGGAGCACGAGCAGGTCACCGCGCTCGGCGGCCTCTACGTCCTCGGCACCGAGCGCCACGAGTCGCGCCGCATCGACAACCAGCTCCGTGGCCGCTCCGGCCGCCAGGGAGACCCGGGTGAGTCGCGGTTCTACCTCTCGCTCAACGACGACCTCATGCGCCTGTTCAACGCCGCCCTCGTCGACCGCTTCATGACGACGGCCGGCATGGAGGACGACGTGCCGATCGAGAGCAAGATGGTCACGAACTCGATCCAGAAGGCGCAGGGGTCGGTCGAGGCGCAGAACTACGAGATCCGCAAGAACGTCCTCAAGTACGACGACGTCATGAACCGCCAGCGTCAGGTCATCTACGAGGAGCGTCGGGCGGTGCTCGAGGGGGAGGACCTCCACGAGCAGCTGCGGATGTTCGTCAACGACGTCGTCGGGTCCTACGTCGACGCGGCAACGGCCGAGGGCTTCGCCGCTGACTGGGACCTCGAGCGGCTCTGGGAGGCCCTGCGCCAGGTCTACCCCGTCGGCATCACGATCGAGCAGGTGGAGGACCTCGCCGGCGGACGCCAGGCCATCTCGGCCGCCGTGCTCCGCGAGCAGTTGATGTCCGACGCCCACCACGCCTACGACCAGCGCGAGGAGGCCCTCGGCTCCGACACGATGCGCGAGGTCGAGCGCCGCGTCGTCCTCTCCGTGCTCGACCGCAAGTGGCGCGAGCACCTCTACGAGATGGACTACCTCCAGGAGGGCATCGGCCTGCGCGCGATGGCGCAACGCGACCCGCTCATCGAGTACCAGCGCGAGGGGTTCCAGCTCTTCGAGGCGATGATGGAGGCCATCAAGGAGGAGTCGGTCAGCCACCTGTTCTCCGTCGAGGTGCAGGTCGCGCAGCCGGCCGCGCCCGCCGTGGGCGCGGCGCCGATGTCCGTCGGCGACCTCGTCGGCGGCCTCGCCGCCGCGGCGCCGGGCGACAGTGCGGTCGCCTCCGGCGCGGACCACACGGGCGCGGCAGCCGACGACGAGAGCGGTCGCTCGTTCGCCCGCTCCGGCGTCCAGGTCTCCGGCGTCGACCTCCAGGACGGCCAGCGCCCGGCAGCCCTGCGCTACTCGGCTCCGGGTGAGGACGGCCACGTCGTCGAGACCGAGCCGCAGCGCACCGTGGAGCGACAGGCAGACCGACGCGGCAAGAAGGTCAAGCGCAAGCGCCGCTGAGAGCCGGCCGGCAGCCCGCCTGCCGCACGAGAACCGCGAGAAGGGTCCGTCCCCCTGGGGGACGGACCCTTCCCTGTCCGGGCTGTGTCGGCGCCGCTGTCTGGGCGTCTGGGCGTGTCCGCGAGGGCCGGCCGTCCGCGCATCGGTGCCACAGGACGTCGTGGCTCGGCCCGCTCGGCCACTCAGCCGATCGTCAGGGCCGTGACGACCCATCTGCCGTCGAGCCCCTCGAGGCGCATGGCGAGCGCCCGCACCCTGCCGTGCGCGACGACGACGGCGCAGGCCTCGACGACCCCGTCGGCGGGCTCGCACAGCCGGACCCGTCGGACCAGCGGAGACCGTTGCGCACCTGGCGTCCGGCGGCGTCCGGCGACCATGGACTGCCGGGCGAGCACGGAGTAGACGCTCGGCGCGGTGTGCCGGATCAGCTGAGGGGCAGGGCGCTGGCCGGACACGACCTCGATGACGGTCTGGGCGAGTCGGGGCACGAGAGGAGCGGGGTCGGGCAGGAGCGCCCGGCGCGTCGGTTGCGGCCCGAAGTCGTCCTCGTCGATCTGTGACTGGAAGTCGAGGGCAAGGGCGTCCTGGGAGTAGGGCTCCTGGCCGTACCAGGCCTCGTCGGCGCTGATGATCTCGGGCGCCGTCGCGGGGATCGGCCGCACCACGAAGCCCGCGACGATGCGGCCGACCTGGGCCCGACCACCGGCCGCCGCAGGCGCCGAGCTGGGCGCTGAGCCGGGCAGCGGCTCCGCGGCGGCCTCGCCTCCTCCACCGGCGGGCGTGCCGGGGGTCGTGCCGGGGGTCGTCGCCAGAGGTGTCATGAGAGGTCTCCTTCTCGAGGCGGGACGAGCTGCATGCCGGGTCGGATGAGGTCGGGGTCCTCGCCGATGACTGCGCGGTTCGCGGCGAACCACCGCGGCCACGCCCGCGCGACCTCCGCGTCGCTCGCGCCGGCTGCGAGGTGTCGTGCGGCGAGGGACCAGAGGCTGTCGCCTCGGCGCACCGTGACGGTGTCGAGCGCCGCGACGTCGGGCCGTGGTGGCGGTGCGAGGAGGCTGGACCCCGCCCTGTCGTGGGCCGGCAGCGGACGTGTGGGCCGGAAGCCGGGCGTGGCGTCGCCAGGTGTGTATGCCCGCTGGCTCGCAGCAGACCCGGGAGTCGTGTGGAAGCCCGGGCCCACTTCGCCGGTCGGGGCATAGCCGGGGCTGGCCTCGGGAGTCGGCTGGTAGCCCGGACTGCCGACGCCGGTCGGGGCGTAGCCGGGGTCGGGCACGGCCGCAGCCGTGCCCGGGTGCTCGGCGTGACGCGTCGCGCCGTCTGAGTTGCCGGGCATCGCATGCCCGACCGGCATGGGGGCGGCAACGGTGCCGACGACGCTGGCCGGAGGGAGCGCCATAGAGACGGTGGA
Source organism: Humibacillus xanthopallidus (assembly GCF_006717145.1). Lineage (GTDB taxonomy): Bacteria > Actinomycetota > Actinomycetes > Actinomycetales > Dermatophilaceae > Humibacillus > Humibacillus xanthopallidus. The sequence continues at coordinate 23,508 of NZ_VFQF01000001.1, forward strand.
GGTGCCGAGAGCGACAGTGAGCACCCGGCGCACGAGCAGGGGCGTCAGATGGTCGGCGAGTCGGCCGCACCCTCGACCGAGGGCGCCGGGGACCGTCGAGAGCAGGCCGAGGGCCGAGCCGAGAGCGAGCCAGCCCGCGAGCGCCATCCCCACCCAGGCCAGCACGACGACGAGCACCTCGTCCGGGCGCCGAGCCGACGAGCCCCAAAGTGCTCCGCCTCCGGTCGGCGACGAGGCCACGCCACGCAGCAGGGCGAGCGACAGGACGGACAGACCGAGCCCGAGGACGGACCGCAGGCCCGTCGCGGAGGGGTGGCGCACTGCTGACATTCGTTCATTCAATGCCGTTTGCTTGTGTTTGGTCAAGTATGAATGCGGCAGACTGTGGACACGATGGTTCTCGGCTGGCGCAGCCGGGTTCGGCGATGAAGGGTGGGCACATGCGGTGGGAGCGTCTCTTCGACGACCTGGAGGCTCAGCTTGCCTCCGACGACGCGCACGACCTCGAGTCGGAGATCGCCGACCGCACGCGCCGCGAGCGCGCCCTCATCGACCTGCACGCCCGGCTGCTCGCCAACGTCGGCGCGCGGGCCACCTGGTGGGTCGGCGGTGAGTCGCTCGCCGCCCAGGTGGTCGACGTCGGGCCGGACTGGGTCCTCGTCGAGCCGGCGCCGACCCGGCCCATCCTGCTCCGCCTCGGGGCGGTGCGGTCCGTGGCAGGTCTGCGGCGCGGCGCCCAGACGCCGTCAGTCGTGGCCCGGCGCTTCACCCTGGCCCTGGCGCTGGGAGCGATCAGCCGTGACCGCGCGCCGGTCGAGATCCGCGACGTCGACGGGAGGCTGCTCGTCGGCACCATCGACGTGGTGGGGGCCGACCACCTCGAGATCGCGGAGCACCCCGCCGATGCGCCGCGGCGACCGGCCAACATCACGTCGGTCGCGCTCGTGCCCTACGCGTCCTTGGCCTGGGTCCGCCGGGTCCGACCCGTCACCGCTGACGGCTGAGCACCCTGCCGTCAGTCCTCGACCGAGCCGCCGAAGGGATGCGCCTCGACGAAGGACCGGGTCTCGGCATACATCCGCTGGATGTAGGCCTCGAGCTCGGTGGCCTCGACGCGCCACTGGCCACGACCGCCGATCTTGATGGCGGGCAGCTCGCCGGACCGCACGAGGGCGTAGGCCTGGGCGGCGGAGATGTTGAGCACCTCGGACACCTCGGCGAGCTGCAGGAAGCGTTGGGTCACGCTCTCTCTCCTCCTCGTGGTCGTGCGACGGGCCGGTCCCATCGTAGGTCGCCGCCGTATGCCGCCGGGCCCGGTCTCCACAGCTGTGCAGCTCGCCGCGCGCAACGTCCCCTCGTGTTGCAGGATGTGGTCGCACTCACCGCGCACATTGCACGACACATCACACGACACGGCCCGACGCCGCACGACATCGCACGACCTCAGGGGACATCGCATGACCGAGCTTGCCCGACCCACCGCCAAGAGACTTCAGCGGCCTTCGTGGCGTGACAGCCGGCTCGTCGCGGGCGTGCTCCTCGTGCTCGTCGCGGCGACCCTCGGCGCCAAGGCGGTCGCGAGCGCCGACGACCGGGTGCCCGTCTGGGCCGCGGCCGCCGACCTCGTCGTGGGCGACCGGGTCGACGCGGCGTCCTTCACCCGGGTCGACGTGCTGCTCGCCGACGGCTCCGTGCCGTACCTGTCGGCAGACGCCCCCGCACCCACGGGGAGCTTCGTCGTTCGTGACGTCAGGGCCGGCGAGCTCGTGCCCGCGTCAGCCGTGGGGAGCCCGACCGACGTCGACGTGCGCCGGGTCACGGTGCGCGCCGACTCCGCGTCGACCGCCGGGTTGGCCCGCGGGAGCCGGGTCGACGTCTTCGTCACCCCCAAGGCTGCGACCGGCGGCGACGCCGAGCCGCCTCGAACGACGCGCCTCATCGAGGCGGCCGGAGTCGCTGCGGTCTCCACGACCACGGGAGGGCTCGGCGCCAACGCGACGACCTCGGTGCAGCTCTACGTCCCGGCCGCCACCGTGCAGGACCTCGTCGAGGCGGTCGACGGCGACGCCAAGCTGACCCTGGTGCCGGTGGCCGGCTCGGTCGGCGGTGGTGGCGCGTGACCGACGTCATCACCGGGCTCGGACCCCGCTGGGAGGCGCAGGTCGCGACGTCGCTCGAGCGGGTCCCGGGGGTGACGATCGCACGCCGCTGCGCCGACGTCGCCGAGCTGCTCTCCGTCGCCGAGGCGGGGGTGGGGCAGGTCGCCGTCGTCTCGCACGACCTGCGCGGTCTCGACCTCGACGTGGTGGCGCGCCTGCGGGCCAAGGGGATCCGCGTCATCGGCCTCCACCCCGCCGACGACGAGCCGGCGCAGAAGCGGTTGCGGCAGCTCTCCGTCCGGACCCTCCTGCCCCTCGACGCAGCGGTCGGTGACCTCGGCGACGCCTTCGACCCCGCAAGGGCCGACGGCTCCGGCACCGAGGGCATCGATGGCGTCCCGGGCGTCGGGCGGAGCGGCACGCAGAACGGCAACTCCTCCGGCGACGGCGCCGCCGACCCCGTCTCCAGCGTCGTCCTCGGAGGCCCCGGCGACGCGGACCTCCCTGACGAGTGGACCGGTTGGCGGCCACGCGGCGACGGCGTCGACCCCGCCGATCGTGACGACGACGGCATCGACCCCGCCGGCCGCGCCAACGGAGCCAACCGAGCCGACCGAGCCGACCGCGCCGACCGAGCCGACCGAGCCGACCGAGCCGACCGTGCCGACCGTGCCGACCGTGCCGACCGCATCGACGCCGTTCCCGAACGGGGACGGATCGTCGCCGTCTGGGGGCCGACCGGCGCACCAGGACGCACCACGGTCGCGACGACGCTCGCGGCGGAGGTGGCCTCGCGCGGCGGGGAGGTGCTCCTCGTCGACGCCGACACCTACGGCGGCTGCATCGCCCAGGCGCTGGGCCTGCTCGACGAGGCACCCGGGATCGCGGCGGCCTGCCGTGCGTCCGAGCAGGGCGCCCTCGACCTGCCCGCACTCGCCGCCCTCGCACCCCAGGTGCTCCCCGGCCTGCGGGTGCTGACCGGACTGCCCAAGGCCGAGCGCTGGCCCGAGGTGCGGGCCGCTGCGCTCGAGCGTGTCCTCGAGCTCAGCCGCTCGCTCGTGTCGCTCGTCGTCGTCGACTGCGGCTTCTGCCTCGAGGACGACGAGGAGCTGAGCTACGACACCGTCGCTCCCCGGCGAAACGAGGCCACCCTGACGAGCCTCGCTGCAGCCGACACGGTCGTGGCGGTCGGGGGAGCCGACCCCGTGGCCCTCCAACGGTTCGTGCGAGGACTCCAGGAGCTCGGCACCGTGCCGTCGCCCCCGCCGCTTCCCGTCGTCAACCGGGTGCGCAGCGCCTCGGTCGGGTCGCGTCCCGAGGCCCGCATCGCTGCGTCCCTGCAGCGCTTCGCCGGTCTCGAGGAGGTGCGCTTCGTTCCGGACGACCCCGCGGCGGTCGATGCCGCGGTGCTGGCCGGCCGCTCCATCGTCGAGCAGTCACCGGAGTCGCCGGTCCGCTCGGCGGTCGGCGACCTCGCCTCCGTGGTCGCGCCGTGGACGGCGCCCACGGCGCGCCGGCGGCGACCTCGTGGCCTCAGAGCGCTGTCACGCCGTTGACGAGCACGATGACACCGAGCACGGCGAGCACGACAGCGCTGAGGACGCTGGCCCTGGCCTGGAGCCACTCGTCGCCGCGGGCGAGCGCGCGGCCCGCGCCCTCGCCGCCGGCCACCCGGTAGATCGCGGGGCCGGCGACGCCGATCGATCCCACGAGGGCGAAGAGGACCACCGCAGGCACCTGGTCGGCCGGAGCCACGGAGGCCGCGAGCATCGACGACGCGCCGCTCGCGATGATCGCGAGGTTCTTCGGGTTGAGCGCCCCGAGGCCGAGACCCGTGGCGAAGGCCTGACGGGTGCTCCACCCGCCGACGCCCTTCATCCAGCCGGGCTGCTTCGCCGAGCCGCGGGCCTGCCACGAGCGGACGGCCAGCACGAGCAGGGCGATGCCGGCGACGATGCGCACCCACGCGAGCACCGCCGATGACGTGGTGCCGGGCGCGTCGAGGCCGTCCGAACCGCCAGTGCCGTCTGCCACCGCCACCGCGACGTCGGACACCGCGACGACGACGCCCAGCGCGGCCGCGAGGCCGAGCGCCCACCCGCCCGCGAAGCCGAGGCCGACGGGGGCCGGGCGCGACGAGGCGAGCACGAAGGCCAGCACCACGACGGGCACCCCGGCGAGGGCGACCGCTCCTCCATAGGTCAGTGCCACGAGGAGGGCCGCGCCCAGGTCCGAGGTCATGGCGTGAGCCTAGGCACGATCGCTACGGCGTGAAGAGGATGGTCAGCCCGCCGACCGTGTAGAGGATCATGACGACCATGAGCGGCACCTGGCCGATGATCGCGGCGCGGTGCGGCAGGACGGTGATGGCCCGCTCGTGGGCGGCGAGCACGCCGAGCAGGTGGCCGATGACGATGCTGACGGCCTGGATGGTCGCGACGAGCGTCGGCTGGATGAGGGCGTCGGCCGGCACGAGCCCCGCCGTGCCGAGCCAGTCGACGCCAATGCCGAGCGGGTCGCTCAGCAGCTGCCAGGTCACCTGCCCCTGGTAGACCCAGAGCGACCAGTAGTGCGCGATGACGTAGCCGCCGGCGATGGGGATGAGCGACGGCGCCATGTCGCTGACGAAGCTCACCGACTGCCGCAGTGGCTCGCCCGCGAGCCGCACCGAGACCGCCGACGCCAGCCACAGGGTCAGCGCGACGAGCCCGAAGAACCCGATGAGGGTGACGGTCCGCAGCAGTGACGAGGGCAGCGGCGAGCTCTGCACGAAGGTCGCCCACCCGAGGTTCGCCGAGAAGCCGTCGTATGCCGTCCCGCCGAGCATCACGGCCACGGTGGCCACGAGCCCCCGCTGGCCGCGCAGCGTGTTGACGCCGTGCAGGGGGGTGCGGAGCACCCATCGCCCGTCGTCGCGCCGGCCGAGCGGGGCGAGGAGGCCGAGCAGCCGAGACCACGCCTCGAACGGGTCCGCGTAGTCGAACCACGTGCGACCGAACACCGCAGCGCCGAGCAGCGACAGGGCGAAGAAGGACGCGATGAGCAGGCGCAGGAAGCCGAGCGAGGTGTTCTCCTCGGCGACGAGCTCGACCCACGTGAACGTGCCGAGCCCCAGGGCAGCCGGCCACAGCCCCCACCGGTAGGGCAGGACGGCGAGGTCGGGCGACACCCGGGCCAGTCGCAGCACACCGGCGTGGAGCATCCGCACGGGGTTGATGACCCGCCAGACCGGCCCGAGAAGCATCGAGGCGAAGGCGAGGCCCACCCAGAACCACACGTAGACGACGTGCGGCACCGGGTTGAGGGCCGAGTCGGGTCCGAAGACGAGGGCGAAGAGGGTCCACAGCGTGAGCACGACCGCGAGCACCTGGGCCGCGAGCCGCAACCACCGCGAGTCGAGCACCCGGGCGAGCCAGCCCGGCAGCAGCAGCCCGTCGCTCTCGCGCAGCCGCGGCTCGCGCCACAGGAAGCCGATCGCGACGAACGAGATGAGCAGGGCGGCGCCGGCCGCGACGACGAGTGCCGCGAAGGGCAGCGGCAGGTCGCCCCTGCTGCCGACCCCGTGGGCGGGCAGCGCTGCGGACCAGCCCGCGAGAGACTCCCGCCCGGTCACCGAACGGCGACGGTGAGCAGGGTCAGTGCGGGCTCGTGCGTCTCGACCTCGTAGCGGCCGGGCTCCTTCGCCGTGAGCCGCAGCGTCGTCGGCACGCCGGCCTTGAGCGTGGCCTCCTGGTCGAAGCCGTGCGCGTGCAGCTCGTCGTCGTGGTCGCTCGTCACGACGAGCTCCAGCGTGCTGCCGACGGGCAGCTCGACCTGGGCCGGCGCCGGGGTCACCGTGGTGCCCGTGATCGTCACCTCGAGGCGCTTGACGGTGCCCGTCGCGCTGGAGACCGACGACCCCGTGGACCCGCTGTCCGAGGCGCACCCGGCCACCCCGGTGAGCGAGCCCGCGAGCACGAGGGCGGTGACGGCATACGGGATGGGGCGAAACGAGCGCATGGCCACGATCCTAGGTCGGGGCGTCTGGCAGAGTGTCACCATGTCCGACCGGCTGACCTCGCTCGACGCGTCATTCCTCTATCTCGAGGAGTCGACGACGGCGATGCACGTCGGCTCCGTCATGGTCTTCCAACCCCCGCGCGAGGGGTTCGACTACGACCAGCTGGTCGGCATCATCGAGAGCCGCATCGGGGCGATCCCGCGCTTCCGCCAGAAGGTGCGTGACGTGCCGGGGCGCATCGCCAACCCCGTGTGGGTCGACGACGAGGGCTTCGACATGAGCTACCACGTGCGGCGGGCCGGTCTGCCGCGCCCGGGCAGCGAGGAGCAGCTGCAGGACTTCGTGGCCCGGGTGCAGCCGCGCAAGCTCGACCGCACCCGTCCGCTCTGGGAGGTCTACCTCGTCGAGGGTCTGCAGGACGGCCGCTTCGCGATCGTCACGAAGACCCACTACTCCCTCATCGACGGCGTCAACGCCCTCGACATCGCCCACGTGATCGTCGACGCCGTGAAGGGTGAGGGCGAGGGCCTCGAGCCCGTGCCCTGGGAGCCGAGCCGGGCTCCGAGCTCGGCCGAGCTGCTGACCGAGGCGGTCGTCGACGCGGTGCGCCGCCCCACCCAGGTCGTCGACCTCGTGCGCGGTGGCCTCAACGACGTGCTCAACGTCGGCCTGCGCGCTGCCGAGTCCGCGGGCACGCTGCTGTCGGCCGTCGCCCGAACGGCCGCGCGGCCGGCGCCCGACTCGCCGCTCAACGCCGAGGTCGGCACGGCACGTCGGTGGGTCATGGTCTCGACCGACCTCGACGACTACCGCACGGTGCGGGGGCGCCTCGCCCGCGGCGCCTATGCCGAGGACGTCACGATCAACGACGTCGTCCTCGCGACGATCGCCGGCGGACTGCGCACCTGGCTGCTGGGACGCGGCGAGGCGGTCAGCGGGCCCACGGTGGTGCGGGCGATGGTGCCGGTCAGCATCTACGGCGACGACCCCGCGGGCATGTATGCCAACCAGGTCATGGCCTGCGTCGTCAACCTGCCCGTCGGCGAGCCGGGCGCCTCGATGCGGCTGCACCAGATCGCCTTCGCGATGCGCCAGCAGATGGAGGGTGGTCAGGCCGTCGGGGCCTCCTCGCTCGCCAACCTCGCCGGCTTCGCGCCGCCGACGCTGCACGCGCTGGGCGCGCGGCTCGGCTCGGCCATGTCGCGCCGGCTCTACAACGTCATGATCACCAACGTTCCCGGGCCGCAGAGCCCGCTCTACGCCGGCGACGCCAAGATGCTCTCGACCTTCCCCGTCATGCCGCTCGCGAAGGGGCAGGCGCTCTCGATCGGCATCACGTCCTACGACGGAGGGGTCTACTACGGCCTCAACGCCGACCGCGAGGCCATGCCCGACGTCGACGACCTCGGCTCCTCGATCCTCGAGTCCCTCGCGGAGCTGACGAGTGGGCGGGAGTCCTGATGGCCGTCGTCCGCGTCTACGTGCCGCTCGCGCGGACTGACCTCGAGCAGCTCGCGACGGCGGGCAGCCTCCCGGCGGGGCAGGGCGCCCCTGTCTCCGCGTATGCCGTGACGTCGGCCCTGCGATCGCGTGCCCCCGGTCTCGACGTCGAGGATCTCGAGTACGCCGCCTTCAGCGACGCGGTCGCGGCGGCCGCCTCGGTGCGGTCCTCGCCACGGCACCGTCGGGTCGTCGCGGCGGCCGACGCCGACCCGGCCTGGCTCGTCCAGGGGGTCGGGGAGCCGGCCTCGAGCGTCGTCCTCGTCGCGCCGCTGCCGCTCTCTCGCGTCGCCTCCTTCCACATCGACGACGAGTCGGCGGTCGGTGTCGCCGACGAGGAGGCCGACGAGCTGCTCTGGTACGACGTGACTGAGCTCGACGACGTCCGCTCCTTCCTCGGCTGACGGCGCCCTCGGTGAGCGGGCAGCCCGCAGGGGGCAGGCCGGGCGACGAGCTCGTCGCCCGCTACGACGCGCGGGGCCACGTCGTGGGGGAGGTCGTGCGCTCGGTCATGCGTCGCGAGAACCTCTGGCACGCAGCGTCTTCCGTCGTGGTGCGCGACCCGCTGGGGCGCATCTACCTCCACCGGCGCACTCCGACCAAGGACGTCTATCCCGGTCTGCTCGACTTCGCGGCCGGAGGTGTCGTGCTCGCCGGAGAGGACCCGGGTCTCGGTGCCGTCCGCGAGGTGGAGGAGGAGCTCGGGGTGCACGGGGTGGCGCTCGAGCCGGTCGGCGTCGTGGCCTACGAGGACGCGCACACCCGCTACCACGCCCACCGCTTCACGGTCGAGTGGGACGGCCCGATCCGGTGGCAGCCCGAGGAGGTCGTCGGGGGCGAGTGGGTCGACCTGGACGCGCTCGTCCGGCGCCTGGACGACGACCCAGCGACGGTCGTGCCCGACAGCGCCGCCGTCTGGGGCGACGTGCTGCGCGGCTGGCAGGCCGCCCGGCGCGGGTGACGTCGCGACCGGGACCCTTGAGGAACCCGAACGATCGTGCTTTTATTGACCCATGAGCAAGGGTGACGAGACGAGGACCGCGATCCTCGACGAGGCGGCGGAGCTCGCCTCGCTCGTCGGGCTGGGCGGCCTCACCATCGGCACCCTCGCCGCGGCGACGAAGCTGAGCAAGAGCGGGCTCTATGCCCACTTCGCGTCGAAGGAGGCCCTCCAGGTGCAGGTCCTCGAGCATGCCCGTGGACGGTTCACCGATGTCGTCATGCGTCCCACCCTGGCCGCGCCGCGGGGGGAGCCCCGGCTTCGGGAGTTCTTCGACCAGTGGCTGCGGTGGCAGTCGGAGGCCTTCGACGGCGGCTGCATCTTCGTCGTGGCCGCCACGGAGTTCGACGACCAGGAGGGCCCGGTCCGCGACGAGCTGCTCCGAGCCGAGCGCGACAAGCTCGAGTCGGTGACCCTCATCGTGGGCACCGCCGTCAGCGAAGGGCACTTCCGACCCGATGTCGATGCCGAGCAGGTCGCCTACGAGCTCGAGGGCATCCTGCTGGCTCACCAGCACGCATGCCGCCTCATGCGCGACTCCGGCGCGGAGGCGCGCGCCCGGCGAGCCTTCGAGCGGCTCGTCGCTGACTGCCACCCCGTCGCGCCGACCGGCTGACGGGTCGACCCACGCGCAAGGAGCTTGACATGACAGTTGCATCGATGCGGAAAAGCACGATCGATCGTGCAATTATGCAACAGGGGATGGCGCTGGCCGAGCGCATCGCACCGGCTCTCGGGGCGCGCCTCGTCAACCGCAGCTGGTTCCGGGTGCCGGCGGCGCCCTCCCGTCACCCCGACGCGGGCGCAACGCCGATCGAGGAGCTGCTCGGCAGCCCCTTCGAGGTCGCCCTCCACGGGCGCAGCGTCCGCGGCTGGTTCTGGGGCGCGGGCCCGGTGGTCTACCTCGTGCACGGCTGGGGCGGGTCCCTCGAGCAGCTCACCCCACTGGTGACCCCCCTCACCCGGCGGGGACTGCAGGTGGTGGCCTTCGACGGGCTGAGCCATGGCCGCTCCGACCCCGGCGCCCACGGCCCCCGGTCGAGCCACGCCGTCGAGCTCGGCCGGTCGCTCGACGCCGTGGCGGCCCGCTTCGGGCCGTCCCGGGCCGTCGTCGCGCACTCGCTGGGCGGCCTGTCGACCCTGCTGGCCCTGCGCGACGGGTGGCTCGGCACCGAGCGTCTCGTGCTCGTCGCCCCCGTGAGCGGGGTGCCCGAGGTCCTCGGGCGCCTCAGGGGCGAGCTGGGCTTCGGCGACCGCGTCGAGCGACGCCTGCGCGCCCTCGCCGAGCGCCGCACGGGGTATGCCGTGAGCGACCTCGAGCTCGCCCGGCTCGCGGGTGCGATCGAGCGTCCGAGGCTGCTCGTCGTCCACGACCTGCTGGATCGCGAGGCGCCCCACGCCGCCTCCGTGCGTCTCGTCAGGGAGTGGGCGGGGGCCGAGCTCTACTCGACTTCCGGTCTGGGGCACCGGCGCGTCCTCGCAGACCCCGCCGTCGGTGGGGCGGTCGCGAGGTTCGTCGACCGGCTGCCGGTGGAGCCGAGCCTGCACGCCGGTGAGCCGCGCGCTCCCTGGCCGCTCGGCGCTGCAGACGGCCAGACGGAGGCCCGGTCTGCCGCACGGGTCGCCTGAGCGTCCACCCACTGGGCCGGGGGAGTCGGTGGCGCCCCGTCGCTTGTTACGTTGCTCTGATGGACTTCACGGCTGACGAGTACGCCCGACGCGATGCCGACCGACTCCGCGAGGTGCTCGCCGGGCCACCGGTGACGTGGGTGTTCCTCGGCGACAGCATCACGCAGGGGGTGCACCACACCCGCGGCAGGCGAGGCTACGTCGAGCACTTCGCAGAGCGGGTGCGCGGCGAGCTGGGGCGGCGCAGCGACGCCGTCATCAACTCCGGCGTCTCGGGCACGACCACCGACGACCTCCTGCCTGAGTTCCACTGGCGCGCGGGGCGGTTCGCGCCCGACGTCGTCTTCGTGATGTTCGGGACCAACGACCAGACCGCTGGTCCCGACGGCATCCGCGGCTTCCGCTACCGCCTCGACCAGATCGTGCAGCGCTCGCGCGACGTCGGCGCGATGGTCGTGCTCCAGACGCCGCCGCCCGTCGAGGCCGACGGCGACCGCTCGCCCGAGCTGGCGGAGTCCTACGCGCAGGCCGTCCGCCAGGTCGGTGACGACCTCGGGGTCCTCGTGGTCGACCACGCAGCGGCCTGGAGTGCTGCGGCCGAGCGCAGCGGTGCAGCAACCGCGCCGGACGGCTGGCTCGACGATGCCTTCCACCCGAGCGCCCGCGGTCACCACGAGCTGGCCCTCACGCTCTTCTCCGGCCTCGGCATCGCCGACGCGTCGAGCGAGGTCTGCTCGCTCGTGATCGACGAGTCCGTCGGCGCCAGCGCCTGAGCCACCCCGGAGCGCCTGGACTCCCCGCCACTCAGGGGTGGATCAGGGTCGGATCAGGGCCGACCCCAGCAGCGCACGGGGGCGGGAGGCGGGACGATGGAGCCATGACACAACCGATTCCCTCCCCGCAGGGCCAGGGCCTGCCCGCCACCACGGCCGAGGAGCGCACCTGGGCGATCCTCGGCCACCTCGCCGCCGTCATCGCCGCCGTCATCTCGGCGGGGTGGCTCAGCATCGTGGGTCCGCTCGTGATCTGGGCGCTCTACAAGGACAAGAGCGCCTTCGTGCGACAGGCCGCGGCCGGCGCCTTCAACTTCAACCTCGCCGTGTGGGCCGCCGTCATCGTCGGCTGGATCATGTTCTTCACGGTCATCCTCATCCCTGTCGCGCTCATCGTGTGGCTGGTCGCGGTCGTCGCCGCCCTCGTCTTCCACATCAAGGCCGCTCTTGCTGCGAACCGCGGCGAGCTCTACCACTACCCGTGGGCCATCACGGTCCTGCGCTGAGGCACCTTCCCCGGGGATCTGACCGGGGCCTTGCAGGCATGGAACGATGGGGTGGCCGCTCACGAGGCGGCCACCCCATCGCGCGCCGGCTCGGCCCGCGCGCGCCCCGTGCTACAGCAGGAGAAGGTCGATGGATGCAGTGACGCACGTGCCCGCGCCGGTCAACGAGACGGTGCTCGACTACGCCCCGGGGTCGTCTGAGCGCGCCTCGCTCGAGGTGGCGCTGGCCGAGCTCGGGAGCTCGTCAGTCGAGCTGCCCCACGTCATCGACGGGCAGCGGGTGACCGGCACCGGCCGTGCGGTGGCCGTGCGGCAGCCGCACGCGCACCGCTCGGTGCTCGGCACCCTGCGCAACGCCACCGTCAAGGAGGGGCAGGCCGCGGTCGACGCGGCCAAGGCTGCCGCCCCGATGTGGCGCGAGCTCGCCTTCGACGACCGCGCAGCGATCCTCCTCAAGGCGGCGGAACTGCTCTCCGGCCCGTGGCGCGCCCGGCTCAACGCGGCGACCATGCTCGGGCAGAGCAAGACGGCCTACCAGGCCGAGATCGACAGCGCCTGCGAGCTCATCGACTTCTGGCGGCTCAACGTCCACTTCGCGCGTCAGATCCTCGAGGAGCAGCCGCCGCTCAACACCAAGGGCATCTGGAACCGCTCCGACTACCGCTCGCTCGAGGGCTTCGTCTACGCGATCACGCCCTTCAACTTCACGGCGATCGCCGGCAACCTGCCGACCGCGCCGGCCCTCATGGGCAACACGGTCGTCTGGAAGCCTTCTCCCACACAGCAGTTCGCGGCGTCACTCACGATGCAGCTGCTCGAGGAGGCGGGCATGCCGCCGGGTGTCATCAACATGGTGACCGGCGACGGGATCAACGTCTCCAAGGCGGCGCTCGCCGACCCCGACCTCGCCGGCATCCACTTCACCGGCTCGACGCCGACGTTCCAGCACCTCTGGTCCGAGGTCGGCTCCAACCTCGGCCGCTACCGCACCTACCCGCGACTCGTCGGCGAGACGGGTGGCAAGGACTTCATCCTCGCCCACCCGAGCGCCGACCCGGCCGTCCTGCGCACCGCGATGATCCGGGGCGCCTTCGAGTTCCAGGGCCAGAAGTGCTCGGCCGCCTCCCGCGCCTACGTGCCGGCGTCGCTGTGGAAGCAGATCAAGGCTGACCTCGTCGAGATCACCAACGGGCTGTCGCAGGGCGATGTCACCGACCTGTCGAACTTCATGGGTGCCGTCATCGACGACCGGGCCTTCGCCAAGCACAAGGACGCCATCGACCGCGCCCACGCCACGTCGGGCATCGACGTCATCGCCGGTGGCACCTACGACGACTCGGTGGGCTACTTCGTACGCCCGACCGTCCTCGAGATCAAGGACGCCTCCGACGAGTCGTTCCGCACCGAGTACTTCGGCCCGATCCTGTCGGTGCACGTCTACCCGGACCGCCAGTACGACCGGGTGCTCGACCAGATGGAAGGCTTCGCCCCCTTCGCCCTCACCGGGTCGATCATCGCCCAGGACCGCCGGGTCATCGCCGACGCGACGAAGCGGCTGCGCTTCGCGGCCGGCAACTTCTACATCAACGACAAGCCGACCGGTGCCGTCGTCGGTCAGCAGCCCTTCGGTGGGGGCCGCGCCTCGGGCACGAACGACAAGGCCGGCGCGGCGCAGAACCTCCTGCGGTGGACGAGCGTCCGCTCGATCAAGGAGACGTTCGTGCCCCCGACCGCTCACGCCTACCCCCACATGGGCTGACGCTGTGCCGACGGGCCTGGCCGAGATCCCTTGCGGGTCAGGCCCGTTCGGCCAGCCACCGTGCGCCGGTGCGCCCTTCGCCGTGGATCGCGTCGATGACCGCCGGAGCGGCAGCCTTCTCGACCTTGCCGCCGAGGAGCGGGATCGAGGCCTTGAGGTCTCCGTCGATCGTCATGGCCGTGTTGGCGGCGCCGGGGACCAGTCGCACCTTCGCGCGCAGCGCCACGGGTGCCCCGGCGACCTCGACGACGAGGCTGCCGTCGCGGCTGCCGTCGGCGGCCGCTCCCGCCCAGTCGTAGGTCTCGGTGACCGAGAGGGTGTCGCCCACGATGGATCGCGCGAAGTCGGGCAGGTTGTGGGCCGGCAGGTCGCGCTGGGTCACGACCCGGGCCCCGTCACCGGTGGGCGTCACGGCCGACTCGTGTCGCGCTGAGCCGGCCTCGAGGCACTTGGCCTCCTGGAAGGCGGGGTCGGTCAGCATCGCGAAGACGGCGTCGGGCGCGGCCGTGTAGTCGATCCGTTCGGTGATCTTCATGGGCCCACGCTAGGGCACCGCCTCCGCTCACGACGTGGCGGACCGGCCCGCTCGCGCGTCGAGCGCCACCGCTGCCAGGGCGTCGTGCGAGTGCTGCAGCTCGCGACCGAGTCTCGCGAGCTCGCGGGCACGAACCATCGTCACGCGGTTGAGCAGCTCCTGCAGGCGCTGCCGCTCGCGCGCCCGGGTCTGCGGGTCGACGCGGCTCGGGCCCGACGACTCGACGACGACCTGGCCGTCGATGACGAGGTCCGCCCGCGCGAGGTCGGGGGCCAGCTGTCGGGCCCGTGCGGCCGTCTCGACGCTCGTCGTGGTCCAGGCCTGGAGCAGCGCCCCGACCCGGTCGAGCTCGGTCGCCGCCCGCTCGAGCAGCAGCCGCTCGTGCGAGCTGACGTCGTCGACGGGCCGCCGCCGGGCCTGTGACGCGCGAGCCGCACGGGCCGCCGACCCGCCGAGCTCGGTGACGAGGTCGGCCAGCCGGGCCGACTGGGTGAGCAGGGCACCGCCCAGGGCCGAGACCGAGGCGGGGTCGCCGGTGGGGAGGGTCATCGGGGACCGCCCTCCGGGGCACCCGGCCGGGCGGACCTCGCGAGGTCGCCAGCGGCATACCCCGTCGGTATGCCGTCCGGCGCGCTCGCGCGGCCGAGGTCGAGCAGGCGCTCCTCCGCCGCCTCGGACAGGGCGCGCAGGGCATCGGCGGCCTGCTCGACCCACGTGTCGAGCAGGCGCTGGGTCGGGACGTCGCCGAGGTCGGGGAGGTGGTCGAGCAGCCGGTCGGACATCGCCCGGGTCTCGAGGCGCGCCGTCGCGAGCGCCCGCAAGGCCGCGGCGTCAGCCGTCGCGGGACGGCTGCTCGCATCGCTCATGAACCCCACTCTAGGCAGTCCGGCGACGACACCCGGAGAGTTCTCCACGGGTCGTTTCGGACCCGGCGCCGGTCGGCGCTAGGCTCACATCGTGAGATGCCCGGCACGACGAGGTGCCGGCGCACGCGCCACACGGTGAGGAAACCGACACACGCATGACCGCGTCACTCGAAGAGTCTCGGATCGACGTCCTCCGTACCGCCGCCGCCGCGGCGGCGCCACCGACGACCAGCACACGAGCCGAGGGTCGCCGTGGCCGGCGCGCAGACCCCACCGCGGAGGTCGAGGCGTTCCTCGCCTCCTACTACCGACTCGTCGCGACCGAGGACCTGCTCGCCCGCCCCGCCCGCGAGCTCTCGACGATGGCCCTCGCGCACCGCGACTTCGCCCAGCAGCGCCCCGTCGGCACGCTCAACGTCCGGGCCTTCAACCCCACGGCGCAGGACGAGGGCTGGTCGACCGGCCTCACGGTCGTGCAGATCGTCTGCGACGACATGCCCTTCCTCGTCGACTCTGTCGTCTCGGCGCTCGGCGGGTTCGACCGGGGGGTGCACCTCATCGTCCACCCCCAGATGACGGTCGAGCGCACCATCACGGGTGAGCTGCGCTCGGTGCTGCCCGAGGGCAGCTCGATGGGAACGCACGACGACTCCATCGGCGTGGTGCGTGAGTCGTGGATGCACG
Organism: Humibacillus xanthopallidus; assembly: GCF_006717145.1. Taxonomy (GTDB): domain Bacteria; phylum Actinomycetota; class Actinomycetes; order Actinomycetales; family Dermatophilaceae; genus Humibacillus; species Humibacillus xanthopallidus. The sequence continues at coordinate 38,859 of NZ_VFQF01000001.1, forward strand.
TCGAGATCGACCGCCTGCCCCCGAGTGCCCTCGAGGACCTCGAGGCGCGGCTGCGCCACGTGCTCGAGAACGTCCGCGACTCCGTCGAGGACTGGCCGAAGATGCGCGCGCACGCGCTGACCATCGCGAGCGAGCTCAAGTCGGCCACCCCTCCCGGGACCGACCCCCGCCAGGCGCGCGAGGCGAGCCGCTTCCTCGAGTGGCTCGCGCACAACAACTTCACCTTCCTCGGCTACCGCGAGTACGCCCTGAAGCACGAGAGCGGCCACGACATCTCGGTGCAGGTGGCCGGCACCGGCCTGGGCGTCCTGCGCTACGACCGGCCGCACGCCGGCACGGGTGTCGTGCTGACGCCCGCGGCGAGCCGGGCCGCCCGCGACTCGACGATCCTCATCATCACCAAGGCCAACTCGCGCGCCACCGTGCACCGCGACGTCTACCTCGACTACATCTCGATCAAGAAGTTCGACGCGCGCGGCGAGTGCGTCGGCGAGCAGCGCTTCCTCGGGCTCTACGCCTCGGCCGCCTACAACGACACGATCCACGACATCCCGCTGCTCGACGTCAAGGCGGAGGAGGTGCTGCGCCTCACCGGGCTCTCCCCGGACAGCCACTCCGGCAAGGACATCCTGCAGATCCTCGAGACCTACCCGCGCGACGAGCTCTTCCAGACGAGCCCCAAGCAGCTCTCCGACATCGCGACGAGCGTGCTGCACCTCCAGGAGCGCCGCAAGACCAAGCTCTTCACGCGTCGCGACGAGTTCGGCCGCTTCGTCTCCTGCCTCGTCTACCTCCCGCGCGACCGCTACAACACGACGGTGCGCCTGCGCATCGAGGCCATCCTGCTCGAGGCCTACGGCGGCCAGACGATCGACAACACGACCCGCGTCAGCGAGTCGACGCTCGCGCGCCTGCACTTCGTCGTCCGTATGCCGTCCGGCGTGGACATCCCCGACATCGACGAGGACGCGCTGGAGCGTCGCGTCATCGACGCCACCCGCACGTGGGACGAGGATCTCTCCGAGGCGCTCAGCCAGTCGCGCGGCGTCGACGAGGGCGCCCGCACGATGGCGGCCTACGCCAAGGCGCTGCCCGAGGCGTACAAGGAGGATTTCGACGTCGAGACGGCCGTGGCCGACCTCGACCGCATCGAGCGCCTCGGTGAGGGCGACCGCACCACCGCGCTGCACCTCTATGCCGATGCCGCAGCAGAGGGGCCCGAGGAGCGGCGGTTCAAGCTCTACCGTCGGGCCGACCTGTCGCTGACTCAGGTGCTCCCGCTCTTCACCCACCTCGGTGTCGAGGTGACCGATGAGCGGCCCTACGAGGTGCGGGTCGTCGACCACCAGCGCGTGCTGCACATCTTCGACTTCGGCCTGCGGGCTCCCGCCGAGCGGTGGGGCACCGGCGCCGACGCCGACGAGGTGCGGGGCCGCTTCGAGGACGCCTTCCGCGCGGTCTGGGAGGGCCGCGCCGAGTCCGACGGCTTCAACGCCCTCGTCCTCGCCGCCGGTCTGACGTGGCGCCAGGTCGTCATCCTGCGCACCGTCGCGAAGTACCTCCGCCAGACCGGGTCGACCTTCTCGCAGGACTACGTCGAGTCGGCCCTCGTCGCCCACACCGGCATCGCGCGCAGCCTCGTGGAGCTCTTCGAGGCGCGCTTCGACCCCGACGCCTTCGACGACACGACCGAGGCAGGGGTCGCCCAGCGCGCCGCCCGGCAGCGCACGCTCGTCGCGAGCGTCAAGGAGGCCCTCGACGACGTCGCGAGCCTCGACCACGACCGCATCGTGCGGGCCCTGCTCGGCGTCATCCAGGCAAGCCTGCGCACGAACTTCTACCAGCCCGACGAGCGCGGCAACGACAAGACCTACGTCTCGCTCAAGCTCAACCCCAAGAAGGTCCCCGACCTGCCGGCGCCGCGGCCGATGTTCGAGATCTGGGTCTACAGCCCCCGCGTCGAGGGTGTGCACCTGCGCTTCGGCAAGGTCGCCCGAGGCGGCCTGCGCTGGAGCGACCGCCGTGAGGACTTCCGCACCGAGATCCTCGGCCTCGTCAAGGCACAGATGGTCAAGAACGCCGTCATCGTGCCGACCGGGAGCAAGGGCGGGTTCTATGCGAAGCAGCTGCCCGACCCCGCCGTCGACCGCGCGGCGTGGATGGACGAGGGCATCGCGGCATACCGGCTGTTCATCTCGGGCCTGCTCGACCTCACCGACAACCTCGTCTCCGGCGAGGCGGTGCCGCCGCAACGGGTCGTGCGCCACGACGAGGACGACACCTACCTCGTCGTCGCCGCCGACAAGGGCACGGCGAAGTTCTCCGACATCGCCAACGGCATCTCTGCCGACTACGGCTTCTGGCTCGACGACGCCTTCGCGTCAGGCGGCTCGGCCGGCTACGACCACAAGGGCATGGGCATCACCGCCCGGGGCGCCTGGGAGTCGGTCAAGCGGCACTTCCGCGAGCTCGGCGTCGACACGCAGACCGAGGACTTCACGGTCGTCGGCGTGGGCGACATGAGCGGCGACGTCTTCGGCAACGGCATGCTCCTGTCGGAGCACATCCGCCTCGTGGCCGCCTTCGACCACCGGCACATCTTCGTCGACCCGACGCCCGACGCCGCGAGCTCGTATGCCGAGCGGCGCAGGATGTTCGAGCTGCCCGGCTCCTCGTGGGCCGACTACGACGCCTCGCTCATCTCCAAGGGTGGCGGCATCTTCGACCGCTCGGCCAAGTCCGTGCCGATCAGCGCCCCGATGGCGACCGCCCTCGGCCTGCGCGCCGGCACCAAGAGCATGACCCCGGCCCAGCTGATGAAGGCGATCCTCCAGGCGCCGGTCGACCTGCTCTGGAACGGCGGCATCGGCACCTACGTCAAGGCGACCTCCGAGAGCAACGGCGAGATCGGCGACCGCGCCAACGACGCCATCCGCGTCAACGGCGCCGACCTGCGCTGCAAGGTTGTCGGCGAGGGCGGCAACCTCGGCGCGAGCCAGCTCGGCCGCATCGAGGCGTCGCTGCGCGGCGTGCGCGTCAACACCGACGCCATCGACAACAGCGCCGGCGTCGACACGTCCGACCATGAGGTCAACATCAAGATCCTGCTCACCGAGCTGACCCGCTCGGGCGAGCTGACGATGAAGCGGCGCAACACCCTGCTCGCGTCGATGACCGACGACGTCGCCCAGCAGGTCCTGCGCGACAACTACGAGCAGAACGTCCTGCTCGGCAACGCCCGCGCCCAGCAGCACGCGATGCTGACGGTGCACGAGCGGCTCATCCAGTTCCTCGAGCAGCACGGCGACCTCGACCGAGGGCTCGAGTTCCTGCCGAGCGACGCCGAGATCTCGCGCCGCAACAAGGAGGGTCTGGGCCTCGTGTCACCGGAGTTCTCGGTGCTCGTCGCCTACGCGAAGCTCTACCTCAAGAACCAGCTCATCGCGACGTCGCTGCCCGACGACCCGTGGTTCGCCGAGACCCTCGCCGGCTACTTCCCGAAGGCGTTGCGGGGCAAGTACGCCGAGCAGATCGCTGCGCACCCGCTGCGCCGCGAGATCATCACGAACTCCGTCGCCAACTCGATGGTCAACCGCGGTGGCATCACCTTCGCCTACCGGGCGGGTGAGGAGACCGGCGCGTCGCCTGAGCAGGTGGCCCGGGCCTACGTCGTCTGCCGCGAGATCTTCGACCTCGCGGGCTTCGTGCGCCAGGTCGAGGCGACCGACAACGTCGTGAGCACCGGTGCCCAGACGGCCCTCTACCTCGAGTTCCGTCGACTCATCGACCGCTCGGTGCGGTGGTTCCTCACGACCCGGCCGGCCACGCTCGACATCGCTGCCGAGGTCGCGCGCTTCCGTCCCGGCATCGAGACGTATGCCGCCCGCATCCCCGAGCTGCTCCAGGGCACCGAGCGTGCGCGCCTCATGCGCCGCTCGCGCGACCTGCAGGGTAAGGGCGTGCCCGAGGAGCTCGCGATGGTCGCGGCCTCGCTGCTCGACGGCTACTCGTTGCTCGACATCATCGAGATCGCCGAGGAGACCGGTGAGAAGCTTGACGACGTGGTCGGCGTCTACTTCCTGACGTCAGAGACGTTCTCGATCGACGCGATGCTCGGCCGCGTGACGATGCTGCCCCGCGACGACCGCTGGGACGCCATGGCCAGAGGGGCCCTGCGCGACGACCTCTATTCCGTGCTCCACAGCCTCACGAGGTCGGTGCTCGAGGTGAGCAACCGGAGCAGCGCCCCCGCTGAGCGTCTGACCGAGTGGTCCGAGCTCAACGCCGACGCCCTGAGCCGGGCTCGCGGTGCGCTCGGAGGCATCGAGCGCATGACGCACGCGGGCATCGCCGCCCTCTCGGTCGCCCTGCGCACCCTGCGCACCGTCACCAAGCCGGCGAGCTCGAGCGCTGCCGTCACGGTCACGGCCACGGCAGCGCCCGCGGCTCCAGCCGCGAAGAGGGCTCCGGTGGCGAAGAAGGGGGCGGCCGTCAAGAAGGCGGCGGCCGTCAAGAAGACGGTGGCGGTCAAGAAGGCGGCGGCCGTCAAGAAGACCATGGCGGTCAAGAAGACGGCGGCCGTCAAGAAGACGGCGGGGGCCACGAAGCCAGGGCCCGCCAAGCAGGCCACGGCGACGAAGAAGGCGACGCCCGCGAAGAAGGCCACCCCCGCCACGAAGGCAGCGAGCACGAAGAAGGCCGCGCCCCCGACGAAGGGCGGTGCCGTGAAGTCCTCGGCGGCTCCCCGCAAGGCCGCCGCGAAGCGCTCGGCCGCGTCGCGAGGCTGACCTGGCGGACCCGTGTCGTGGGCCGATCGCCCACGACAAGGGTCCGCCGTGCAAAGACCCGATCGCCCTCGCCGCACCGCCGGGCGAGCAGGCTCTAGGCTGTGCCCGCCACGGACCGTGGCCGACCCCTAGGAGAGTCACGTGCGCCGTGTCAGCGCCATCGCTGCAGCCCTTCTCGTCGTCTGCGCCGCCCCTCCGGCGCTGGCCTCAGCGCCGGCCTCGCCCGCCTCGCCGGCCGTGCTGAGGTCCGCGTCGACGTCACCGTCGATGGTTGCTGCGACGGCCGGCTCCACGGTGCCCGGGGGCCTCGTGCCGCTGCCCGCCCACCGGCTGCTCGACACGAGGTCCGGACTCGGTGCGCCCCGGGGTGCGGTCGCTGCGGGCACGAGCCTCAGCCTTGCCGTGGCAGGCCGCGAGGGGATACCCGCTGGCACGTCCGTCGTCGCGATCACTGTCACGGCCGTAAGCCCGACGGGTGCCGGCTTCGTCACGGCCCACGCCCACGGCACGCCGACTCCTTCGGCCTCCTCGCTCAACTTCGCACCGGGACAGACCACGCCGAATCTCGTTGTGGCTCAGGTGTCCCCGGACGGGCTCGTCGACCTGACGGTGGGTGGGTCAGGCGCGGTGCACCTGCTCGCCGACGTGGCCGGCTACGTCGTTCCGGGTGCGGCCACGGATGCGGCGACCTTGAGGTCGGTGACCCCCGCCCGAGTGCTCGACACCCGGTCGGGAGTGGGCGCCCCGAAGGCAGCCGTCGCCGGGGGATCGACGGTCACCCTGCCGGTCAGTGGTCGCGGCGGCGTGCCGCGCAGCGGAGCCGGTTCGGTCGTCCTAAACGTCACGGCTACCGGCGGCACGGCAGCCGGCTACGTGGTCGTGGCGCCCACGGTCGTCGGGACGCCCCGCACCTCGTCACTGAACTACGCGAAGGCGCAGACTCGGGCCAACCTCGTCGTCGTGCCGCTCAGCTCCACCGGGACGGTCGACCTGCGCGTCGTCTCGGGCGGCACGGTGCAGCTCATCGCCGACGTCGTGGGGTGGGTTCCCGACGGTGTGCCGTCGGTGGACGGCGCGCTCACGGCGGTCTCGCCGGTGCGCCTGCTCGACACCCGAACGAGCAACGACCCGCTCGGCTACCACGACTGGGCCACCGTCGATGCCGTGGACGTCGCCGGGGTGCCTGCCCACTTTGTCTCGGCGGTGCTGCTCAACGTGACGGCCACCGGTGCCACGGCTACCGGCAACCTCAGCGTCCTGCCCAACGGGCCCGGGCTGCCGACCGGGTCCAACCTCAACTTCCTCGCCGGCTCGACAGAGGCCAACCTGGTGCTCGCCCCCGTCTCTGCCGAGGGCTTCGTCGACATCTTCGCGACGACCTCGGGCTCGGTCCACGTCGTCGCCGACGTCGTCGGCTACGTCCTGGGTGACCCGCTCGACACGTCCCCTCCTCAGGGCGTCACGGGCCTGACCACGACCCAACCGGCCAAGAACGCCATCGCCCTCGGCTGGACCAACCCGAGCGATGCCGACTTCACAGGAGTGACGATCCGCCGGGTGGTGGGTCCCACCCCCAGCGACGACCCCCTGGTGGGACAGGTCGTCGCGGAGACGACCGGCGCGACCTTCACCGACAGCGACCTCACCCCCGGCACGACCTACAGCTACACGCTCTGGGCGCACGACGGCTTCCCGAACGTCGCCCAACCGGCGACCACGACAGCAACGACGACGCCGCTCGAATGGGGGACACCGGCCGTGGTCGCACCCTATGTCGGCGCGCCGAGCACGCTCTCCTGTCCGACGAGCACCTGGTGCCTCGCAGGGGACTGGTCAGGGCAGTCCCTCATCTGGGACGGCACGTCGTGGAGCGCGCCGGCTCGAGCCGTCGATGTCGACCGCGAGGAGGACATGGGCGGCTTCCACGCCATCGGCTGTGCCTCGACGAGTTTCTGCGCCGCGAGCGTTCTCGACGGTGGGCTCGTGACCTACAGCAATGGCGTCTGGGGCAGCATCGTCAGGCCGACGCTGCCGGCCGACATCGGTGGCTGGAACGACGTCGACTGCGTGTCCACGACCTTCTGCATGGCGGTCAACGGCAGTGGCTACGTCACCCGGTTCAACGGCACGACCTGGAGCACGCCGGTCCGGACGTCGGGCTACTACTGGTCGGTCGACTGCGTCTCGACGACGTTCTGCATGGCGGCCGGTCAGGACACGACCGTCGGGGCCGGCTACGCGGCGCGCTACAACGGCAGCACCTGGACGGTGAGCAAGATCGCCGGCGCGGGCACCTCGATCTATGCCGTGTCGTGCGCGTCGACGACGTTCTGCATCTCGACCGGTAGCGCCATCGCGGTGCGGTGGAACGGCTCGTCGTGGTCCGCACCGGCCACGCTCGACTCGAGCGGGAGCTTCCAGGGGCGTCAGGTGTCGTGCACCTCGTCGTCGTTCTGCGTCACGACCGACCCCGAGCAGGGAGCGAAGCGGTGGAACGGCACGACGTGGAGCGCCGCGACGAGGCTCAGCTCCGTAGGCGCTCTCAACGGTGCGCTGTCGTGCGCCTCGACGACGTGCCTCGCGACCGACCAGCACGGCCGCTTCAGCAGGTACAACGGCAGCACGTGGACGTCGATGGCGACCTTCGACCCCACGCGCGGCGGGATCGTCGACCTCTCCTGCCCCAGCACGTCCGGCTGCCAGGCCACTGACGGCCGTGGGGCGGCATACCGCTGGGGTGGCTCGAGCTGGTCGGGGCCGACGCAGCTGGGGTACTGGGCCCGGTCGGTAGCCTGTGCCACGACGACGTGGTGCGTGTCCCTCGACGCGCAGATGCGGCAGTCCCGGCTCTACACGGGATCCTGGGCCGCGTCGGTGAGCACCCCGGCCGACCTCGGCAGACCGAGCTGCCCCGTGTCCGGCTGGTGCGTGGCCTTCGACTCCGTGGGCCGTGCCTCGACCACGACGGGGTCCGGCTGGTCGACACCCAAGGCGGTCTTCGCGATCGCGGGTGCGAGCTATCCGACGTTCGTCGACTGTGTCAGTCGCACCTCGTGCGTGGCGGTCACGGCCTACAACGCGTACTGGTCGCGCTGGGACGGGACGAGCTGGTCGCCGGCCCGCAGGATCGATTCGAGGTTCGAGGGCGCCGAGGACGTCGCCTGCGCCTCGACGACGATGTGCCTCGCCGTGAACTACGACGGCGCGAGCTACCGGTTCACCGGGTCGTCGTGGCAGAAGGTGCCCACGAGCTCCATCGTCTCGCAGGTGTATGACCTCAGCTGCCCCGCGGCCAACTTCTGTGCGGGTCTCGACGGCGGCGGGCGCTTCTTCACCTTCAACGGCCAGACGTGGAACGACACCGTGCAGCAGGTGGGCGTGACGGCGCCGCGGACCTTCCGGCTCGACTGCCCAGCCGTCTACACCTGCGTCGCGGCGGCGTCGACGACCGTCGTGACCTCGCGCTGACCGCCCCGCGGTTCGCCGACCACCGGTTACGCCGGATCTCCCGGATCGCCCCGGACCGGTCGGCGGTGCCGCAGCGGCGACGCATAGGCTCGGGTCGTGGCCACCCTGAGCGAACTCCTGCGCGGGCGGACCAATCTGCCCGACCACGACGTCGACTGGCTGCACCTGCTCGTCGGCGACTGGCAGCTCGTCGCCGACCTCTCCTTCGCCGACCTCCTGCTGTGGGTGCGCACCGTCGGCGACCACTGGGAGGCCGTGGCCCACGTCCGACCGACGACCGGCCAGCTCGTCTTCGTCGAGGACCAGGTCGGGCGCGTCGCGGAACCGGGCCGAACCCGCGACCTGCTCGACGAGGCAGCTGCGGAGCAGCGCATCCTGCGGGTGCGACAGGTCCTCGTGCCGCACGACCACGCCCCCGACCAGTCGGTGCGCGAGGAGTACATCCCGGTCGTCCGCGGGGGCCACGTCGTCGCCGTGCTGACGCGGCACACCAACCTCTGGACGACCCGAACCCCGAGCCGCCTCGAGCTGACCTACCTCGCAACGGCCGACGCTCTGTGCCGGATGGTGACGGGCGGCGAGTTCCCGCACGGCGGCGCCCCGACAGGCCTGCGCCGCGGCGCCCCACGGGTCGGCGACGGCGTCATCCGGCTCGACATCGACGGCCTCGTGACCTACGCCAGTCCCAACGCCGTGTCGGCCCTGCACCGGCTCGGGCACCTCGGTGAGGTCGTGGGCGCGAGCCTCGCGCAGATCGTCACCGACAACGTGCGCGACTCGTATCCCGTCGACGAGGGCCTGCCCCTCGTCGTGACCGGCCGGCAGCCGTGGCGCACGGAGGTGGTCGCGGGCGGCACGACGGTCTCGATGCGTGCGATCCCCCTGACCGAGGCGGGCCAGCGCTTCGGGGCCATCGTCCTGCTGCGCGACGTCGGGGAGCTGCGGCGCCGCGAGCGCGAGCTCATGACCAAGGACGCGACGATCCGCGAGATCCATCACCGCGTCAAGAACAACCTCCAGTCGGTGGCGGCGCTGCTGCGCCTGCAGGCCCGCCGGGTGCCGGAGGGTGAGGCCCGCACCGCACTCCAGGAGGCCGAGCGCCGGGTCGGCACGATCGCCATGGTGCACGACCAGCTGAGCCAGGGCTTCGACGAGACGGTCGAGTTCGACACCATCGCGCAACGCGGCCTCAACGCCGTCGTCGAGGTGACGGCCAACGGGGCCCCCGTCCGCACCGTCACCGAGGGCTCCTTCGGCAGGCTGAGAGCCGAGGACGCGACGTCCCTGGCCATGATCATGAGTGAGCTCGTGCAGAACTCGATCGAGCACGGCCTGGGAGACGCCGGGGGAGAGGTGCGCATCAGCATCGAGCGGTCGTCTGACGAGCGGGGCAAGCCGATGCTCGCCGTGTCCGTCGAGGACGACGGCAAGGGAATCGACCCGGCTCGCCGGCCCGGCTCGGGTCTGGGCACGCAGATCGTGCAGTCGCTCGTCGGCGACCTCCAGGGCCGCATCACGTGGGAGCCGGTGAGCCCGCACGGGACCCGGGCCCGCTTCACGGCGAGCCTGCGCCCGCTGGAATAGCCAGCCGGGGACCGAGCCTCCGTCGACCACGAGTCGCAGGCGGAAGACCTTGGCCACTCGACTTGGGGCAGGCGGCAGACTTTGGCCACTCGACGTGGGGCAGGCGGCAGACTTTGGCCACTCGACGGGGTGCATGCAAAAGCCCGGTGACGGGGGTCGTCACCGGGCTGGCAGGCGGGGACTCAGCCGGCTCGGCGGGCCCGGGCGTTGCGGCGCTTGAGGGCGCGACGCTCGTCCTCCGAGAGGCCACCCCAGACGCCGGCGTCCTGCCCGGTCTCGAGGGCCCACTTGAGGCAGGTGTCCATGACGGGGCAGGTACGGCACACAGCCTTGGCCTCCTCGATCTGCAGGATCGCCGGCCCGGTGTTCCCGATGGGGAAGAACAGCTCCGGGTCGACTTCCAGGCAGGCAGCGCGGTCGCGCCAATCCATATGGCTGTGCTCCTTCTGTGGTCTGTGTCGTCACCGCCCCCGGCGGAGCCCCGCGGTCGCGGGAGCCGGGCGCCAGCGTCGTTGACGGAGCCGTGAGGGGGTGAAGTCGTGGTGTGGTGGTGGGTGGGACATGACGGGGCGGGGGTCGAGGCGGCCATGCACCGGCGTCATCGTGCTGTGGGACAGCCCCATCTGACGAACGCCGCCGAGCACCGGAAGATTCCGTGCCCGGAGAGTTCATGACCAGTGTGCCCAGAGCCCACGTGCGTGTTCAACGTGTTGGACGCAAGTCACACCGAGGAAACACTCTATCGGCAGGAGCCTCACAGTTCCACACCTACGGCCGGGCTTCCCTGGCCGGTGCGGTGGGACTTCTCACGCTCGCTACGCTGCTGCCGTGACCGATCCCAGCTCCAGCCCGAGCGGACACCCCACCCCTGGGCCGCGCCCACAGCCTCGCGGCGCCGCCACGGTGGCCCATCGCGTGGCGGGCGCGCTGACCGCCCTCGAGGGGCTCGTCCTGCTCGGCTTCACCGTCTTCTACGTCGTCGAGATGGTCTCCGGAGCCACCGACAACCTGTCGCGGGCGGCGGTGTCGACGGTGCTCATCCTCGTCTTCGGGGTCGGGCTGCTCGCGCTGGCGCGAGGGTGGTTCGGCGCAGCCGACTGGCCCAAGACGCCGACCGTGCTGTGGAACGCCCTGCTGCTGCCGGTGGCGTGGTCGCTCCGCGAGGGGGACCGTGCCCAGATCGCCGTCGCGCTCGGGGCGGTCGCGCTGGCGAGCATCGTCGCTGCGGTCGCCGCTCCCCGGAACCGGCGCGAGACTTCCGACGGCGGCTGATCTCCAGGCGGGGTCCCCTCGCGGGGTCAGCTGATCGCGAGCCAGTCGTTCCAGCCGTTGTGCAGCACGAGCCAGGCGACGAGGCCGTAGCCGGCCTGCCCGGGGTGCACCCGGTCGGGACTGGCCGCGAGGTCCGCCATCCACTGGTCGTGGCTGACGAGCGGCCGGAAGCAGTCGACGTAGGTGATGCCGCGTCGGGCGCACACGTCGGCCTGCGCCTCGGCGAGCGCCTCGATCTTGCGGTTGTGCTCGGCGTCGAGCGTCGGCGTCAGGCCGACGACGAAGACGCCGATGCCGGAGTTGGTCGCCTCGTCGAGCACGTTCGCGAGGTTGAGCCGCGACCGCGCCATCGTCATGCCCGACGTGATGTCGCCGGCGCCGACCGAGACGACGAGCCGCCGCTCGCCTCGTCCCTTCCAGCGGGGGTGCGACTCGGCCCCCCAGCGCGCGACGACGTCGCCCGAGGTGTTGCCGCGCACCCCGAGGTTGTATGCCGTGAGGTCGAGGTCCGGGTGCTGCGTGCGGGCCACGACCCGGCCGACCCACCCGAGCCCCTTGGGATCGCCGTAGCCCGCCGTCATCGAGGCGCCGATGAAGACGAGCCCCACGTCGCGCACCCCGTCGGCCACCGCGAACTCGCGACTCGGGGTGAAGGAGGGCTCCGGCTCGGTCGCACTCCGCGCACCGGGGGGAGCCTGGTGCGTCGTCGCCGGAGTGGGCGCTGTGGCAGGGGCCGCAGGTGCGCTCGGTGCACCTGACACGGCTGCGGTAGGGGCGGGGTCGGGCTCTCGAGCGGGGGCCACGGGAGCCGGCGCGGGAGCGGCGGCAGGCGCGGCGGCATACCGGCTCGGCGGGGGCTCGGACGTGAACTCCGTGTGGCGCGAAGGGTAGGCGGGGCCGACGCCGTAGGGCCTGCGCCCGGTGCCGGTGTCGTCCGAGGTGTCGGTGGGTTCGCTCACGTCGTCAGTTCCTCGTCAGTCTTCGTCATCGTCGAGCCGCGCCAGCCACGTCGCGAGCCGCTCGATCGGCACCTCGAACTCCGGGTTGAGGTCGACGAAGGTGCGCAGCTGCTCGGCGAGCCAGTCGAAGCTGACCTCTTCCTCACCGCGGCGAGCGGCGAGCTCTTCGATGCCCCGGTCGGTGAAGTACACGGTAGGGAGGCTATCGCGAGACGACGCCCGGCCCACGGAGGCGGGCCGGGCGTCGACGGTGCGGGTGCGGGCTCAGCGGTTGAAGGCGCGGTCCATCAGCTCGGCCTGCTCCAGCGCGTGCTTCTTGGACGAGCCGGTCGCGGGGGACGCCGAGGCCTTGCGGGCCACGACGCGCCACGGGCGGGTCTCGCCCATCTCGCAGAGGTCCTCGTGCAGCCACTGCGCCATGAGCGGCCAGGCGCCCTGGTTGCGGGGCTCGTCCTGCACCCACACGAGCTCGGCGCCCGGGTAGCGCGAGACCGCGTCACGGATCTCCTGCTCGGGGATCGGGTAGAGCTGCTCGACGCGGACGATCGCCGTCTTGGTGTCGCCGCGCTTCTCGCGCTCGGCGTCGAGCTCGTGCACGACCTTGCCGCTCGCGAGGATGACGCGGGTGACGTCGGTCGTGACGCCCTCGTGGTCGGGCAGGACCGGGCGGAAACCACCCTGGGTGAAGGCCTCGACGTCGCTGGCCGCCGCCTTGCTGCGCAGCATCGACTTCGGGGTGAAGACGATGAGCGGCGTGCGCGGGCGGGCGTAGGCCTGCCGGCGCAGGAGGTGGAAGTAGCTGGCCGCGGTCGAGGGGTAGGCGACCGTCATGTTGTTCTCGGCGCAGAGCTGCAGGTAGCGCTCGATGCGCGCCGAGCTGTGGTCGGGACCCTGGCCCTCGTAGCCGTGGGGGAGGAGGAGCACGACCGAGCTGCGCTGGCCCCACTTCTGCTCCGAGCTCGAGATGAACTCGTCGACGATGGTCTGGGCGCCGTTGCCGAAGTCGCCGAACTGCGCCTCCCACAGCACGAGGGCGTCGGGCCGCTCCACGGAGTAGCCGTACTCGAAGCCCATCGCGGCGTACTCCGACAGGAGCGAGTCGTAGACCCAGAAGCGGGCCTGTCCCTCACCGAGGTAGAGCAGCGGGGTCCACTCCTCCGCGTTGTTCTTGTCGATGAGCACGGCGTGACGCTGCACGAAGGTGCCGCGGCGGCTGTCCTGGCCTGCGAGGCGGATCGGGGTGCCCTCCTTGAGGAGGGTGCCGAAGGCGAGCAGCTCGGCCATCGGCCAGTCGATGCCGCCGTCGCGGACCATCGCGGCGCGGCGGTCCATCAGCTGCTTCAGCTTCGGGTGGACGGTGAAGCCCTTGGGCGGGTTGGCGAAGCTCTCGCCGATGTGGATGAGCTCGCCCTGGCTGACCCCGGTCTGGGTGGCCGAGCGGCGCGGGGCGGTGTCGTCCTGAACCTGCGCGGTCGGACGCTCGAGGCCGGCGTTGTCGGGGGCGTCGGAGTCGCGGTCGGCACCTGCCGACGGCGCACCCGCCGGGGCCTTCTTGGCCTCGCGGGTCTCGATGAAGACGCGCTCGAGCTGCTGCTGGTAGTCACGCAGCGCGGCCTCGGCGTCCTCGACGCTGATGTCGCCGCGGCCGATCAGCGACTCGGTGTAGAGCTTGCGCACCGAGCGCTTGGCCTCGATGAGGTTGTACATCAGCGGCTGGGTCATCGACGGGTCGTCGCCCTCGTTGTGGCCACGGCGGCGGTAGCACACCATGTCGACGACCACGTCCTTGTTGAACTCCTGCCGGAACTCGTAGGCGAGCTCGGCGATGCGCACGCAGGCCTCCGGGTCGTCGCCGTTGACGTGGAAGATCGGCGCCTGGATCATCCGTGCGACGTCGGTCGAGTAGACCGAGGAGCGCGAGCTGCTCGGCGAGGTGGTGAAGCCCACCTGGTTGTTGATGACGACGTGGATCGTGCCGCCGGTGCGGTAGCCGCGCAGCTGCGAGAGGTTGAGCGTCTCGGCCACGACACCCTGGCCGGCGAAGGCCGCGTCGCCGTGCATGAGCACGGGCAGCACCGGGAAGGACTCGCCGGCGAGGTTGAGCCGGTCCTGCTTGGCGCGCACGATGCCCTCGAGCACCGGGTTGACCGCCTCGAGGTGCGAGGGGTTGGCCGCGAGGTAGACCTTCGTCGTCGAGCCGTCCTCGGAGACGAACTTGCCCTCGGTGCCGAGGTGGTACTTCACGTCGCCCGAGCCCTGGACCGACTTGGGGTCCTGCTTGCCCTCGAACTCGCGGAAGATCTGGCCGTAGGACTTGCCGGCGATGTTGGCGAGCACGTTGAGGCGGCCGCGGTGCGGCATGCCGATGCAGACCTCGTCGAGGTTGTCGCTCGCGGCTCGGCAGAGGATGCGGTCGAGCAGGGCGATGACGGACTCGCCGCCCTCGAGCGAGAAGCGCTTCTGGCCGACGAACTTCGTCTGGAGGAAGGTCTCGAAGGCCTCGGCGGCGTTGAGCCGGCGCATGATGCGCATCTGCTCGTCGCGACCGGCCTTCTCGTAGGGCCGCTCGACCTTGTCCTGGATCCACTTGCGCTGGTCGGGGTCCTGGATGTGCATGTACTCGATGCCGCTCGTGCGGCAGTACGAGTCACGCAGGATGCCGAGGATCTTGCGCAGCTTGAGGAAGGGCGCGCCGCCGAAGCCGCCGGTGGCGAAGGTCCGGTCGAGGTCCCAGAGGGTCAGGCCGTGGGTCGTGACGTCGAGGTCGTGGTGGCGACGCTGCTTGTACTCGAGCGGGTCGGTGTCGGCCATGAGGTGGCCGCGCACGCGGTAGGCGTGGATGAGCTCCTGCACGCGGGCGACCTTGTTGATGTCGTCGTCGTGCGAGGAGTCGACGTCCTGGATCCAGCGGATCGGCTCGTAGGGGATGCGCAGCGACTCGAAGATCTCGTCGTAGAAGCGGTTGTCGCCGAGGAGCAGCTGGTGGATGATCCGCAGGAAGTCGCCGCTCTGGGCGCCCTGGATGATCCGGTGGTCGTAGGTCGAGGTCAGCGTGATGATCTTGCTGACGGCGTTGCGGTTGAGGGTCTCGTTGCTCGCGCCCTGCCACTCCGCGGGGTAGTCGAGCGCGCCGACGCCGATGATCGTGCCCTGGCCCGACATGAGGCGGGGGACCGAGTGCACGGTTCCGATGCCGCCGGGGTTGGTCAGCGAGATCGTCGTGCCCTGGAAGTCCTCGACGGTCAGCTTGTTGTGCCGGGCCTTCTTGACCATGTCCTCGTAGGCGGTCCAGAAGTGGACGAAGTCCATCTCCTCCGCCGACTTGATGGAGGGCACGACGAGGGTGCGGGTGCCGTCGTCCTTCTGGAGGTCGATGGCGAGGCCGAAGTTGACGTGGGCCGGCTGGAGCAGCGCCGGGCGGCCGTCCTTCTCGGTGAAGCCGTTGTTCATCGCAGGCATGATCGCGAGGGCCTTGACCATCGCGTAGCCGATGAGGTGCGTGAAGCTCACCTTGCCGCCGCGCGAGCGGGCGAGGTGGTTGTTGATGACGACGCGGTTGTCGATGAGCAGCTTGGCCGGCACGGCACGCACGCTCGTGGCGGTGGGGACGGTGAGCGAGGTCTCCATGTTGGCGACGACGCGCTGCGGGGCTCCGCGCAGGGGGGTGACGGTGTCCTCGTTGACGGGGCCGGTCTGCTTCACCGCCGGGACGTCACGCGGCTTGGGCTCGGCCTTCTGCTCGGCCTTGGCGGCGGGAGCTGCGGGCGCTGCCGGAGCGGCCGGAGCTGCCGTGGCGGCCTTGGCCTCGGGGGCGGCCGGGGCCGCAGGTGCCGGCGCGGGCTCGGCCTTGGCGGTCGGAGCGGCGGTCGGAGCGGCTGGCGATGCGGCGGGCTCGGCCGTGACCGGGGCTGCGCCGTTGGTCTGCGTGGCTGTGCCGTTGGTGGCGGGCGGAGGTGTCGGGGTCGAACCGTTGACGCCACGTCCTCCGTCCGAGCCGTAGTCCTCGAAGAACTCCCACCAGGCCCTGTCGACGGAGTGCTTGTCGGTGAGGTAGCGCTGGTAGAGCTCGTCGACGAGCCATTCGTTGGGCCCGAATGCTGCGATGGGGTCGCCGGACGTGGACTGTTCGGACACGGCGGATGCGCCTCTTTCGTTGGCTCGGGTGCGTCGTTGCCTGTACGGGGGTCCAGCCTAGCCCCGAACCGGTCGATACCAGCCATGGCCCCGGGCCGTCGAAACGCTCCCGTGACGAGGCGTTCGTCACGCCCGTTTGCCGCCCGTATGCCGTCAGGCGATGTCGCGTCGCACCGTTCGCCAGGTGCCCAGTCCCGCCATCACGGCCGCATACGCGGCGAGTACGAGCGCCCCCGCCCACCACGAGAGCTGGTCGACGGGCTGGCCGTCGAAGCCGCCACTGGTCGACTCGAGCATCGCCGCGGTCGCCCGGCTCGGCAGGTAGGGGGAGATGTTCTGGCCCCAGTCGGTGAGGGCGAGCACGAGCCCGAGCACGGGCTCGACGATCCACGCGACGGCGATCGAGATGAGCAGCGCGGCGACCTGGTTGGGGATGAGGATGCCCGCGCCGAGACCGATGAGAGCCCAGAGGCCGAGGACGAGCAGCGACAGGGCGAGCGTGCGCCAGATCGAGCTGTCGGCGAAGGGGTGGTGGCCCTTGGCCGTGAGCACGAGGGCGCCCGCCCCGACGGCGCCGGCGAGCGACAGCACGCCGTAGAAGGCTCCGATGACGAGCAGTGAGATGACCTTGGCCCCCATGACCCGGCCGCGGCGCGGCACGGCGAGGAAGGTCGCGGTGATCGTCTGGTGGCGGTACTCGGCCCCGATCGTCATGACGCCGATCGCGAGGGTGAGCAGGTAGCCGATCTGGATGCCGCCGGTGAAGACCGCCTTGGCGAGGGCGGCGTCAGTGGTCGGCACGGCTGCCCCCTGCGGTCCCCTCGCGATGTCGCTGGTGAAGACGAGGGCGAAGAGGACGGCGAAGGCGGCGCCGGAGAGGATGACGGCGATCGCCATGCCCCACCAGAGCCGGGTCGTGAAGAACTTGCGGAACTCGGCGCGGATGGCGGCGCTCATCGTCCGGTCTCCTTGGCGTCGGCCGGCGGAGCGGCGATCACGGACGGGTCGACCGGCGGGCCGCTCGGTGGCGGGAGGGTCGGCGGCGGAAGGTCCGGCGACCCACCCGCTCGCGCGGAGGTCGCACCGGTGAGGCGGTTGCGGTCGCCCTCGGTCTCCGTGAGGTTGAAGAAGAGCTCCTCGAGGTGGGTCTGCTCGCTGCGCAGCTCGTGGATCGCGACGTCGCTCGCGTGAGCGATGTCGCCGACGACGGCGAGGTCCTCCGTGGTCACCTGGAGGCCGCTGCCCTTCGGGGCGACGCGGAGGCCGCGCTGCTGCAGCGCCGCGGTGAGGCGGTCGGGGTCAGAGGTCCGCACGAAGGCCGTCGGCTCACCGCGCAGCTCCTCGACCGTGCCCTGCGCCACCCGTCTGCCGTTGGCGATGATGACGACGTCGTCGACGGTCTGCTCGACCTCCGAGAGCATGTGGCTCGAGATGAGCAGGGTGCGCCCCTCGTCGGCGAGGTGACGCAGGAAGCCGCGCAGCCAGCGGATGCCCTCGGGGTCCAGACCGTTGGCGGGCTCGTCGAGGATGAGCACGTGCGGGTCGCCGAGCATCGCGGCCGCGAGGCCGAGGCGCTGGCGCATGCCCATCGAGTAGCCGCCCGCCCGCTTGCGCGCCGCCGCGGGGATGCCGACGAGCTCGAGGAGCTCGTCGACGCGCTTGTCGGAGACGCCGGAGGCGGCAGCCTGGACGCGCAGGTGGTTGCGCCCGGTGCGTCCGGGGTGGAAGTTCGTCGCCTCGAGGGCCGACCCGACGACCGTCAGCGGGTTGGGGATGTCGGCATAGCGCCGGCCGTCGATCGTGGCCGTTCCAGCGGTGGGTCGCACGAGCCCGAGCAGCATGCGCAGCGTCGTCGTCTTGCCGGCGCCGTTCGGGCCGAGGAAGCCGGTGATGCGGCCCGGCGCGACGTCGAGGTCGAGGTGGTCAACGGCGGTGAACGAGCCGAAGTGCTTGGTCAGCCCGCGCACCTCGATGCGACCGGTGGGCTCTGGGCCTGCGGGATCCACGACAGCTCTCCTCCTCCGGCCCCCGCCGGGTCGATCCTGACGGGGCCAACTCAACCACAGCGGGTCGCGGCGGGGACGCAGACCTCTGCACACGGCATACGGGCGGCTCCTCCCTATAGTGGGGCGCGATGACCGACGCCGACGATCGCCTGGCCTCCGCCGGCTGGATGCTCCCGTGACCGAGTGGCTGCTGCTGCTCGTCGCCGTGCTGCTCACCGCCGGCACGGCCGTCTTCGTCGCGGCCGAGTTCTCGCTCGTCGCGATCGACCGGCCGACCGTGCAGCGGGCGATCGACGAGGGGGACTCGAGGGCGCGCGTCGTTCTCCAGTCGGTGACCCAGCTCTCGACCCAGCTGTCGGCGGCCCAGGTCGGCATCACGATCACGACGCTCGTCGTCGGTGCCCTCGCGCAACCCTCCATCGGCAGCCTCGTGGCGGGCCCGCTCACGGCGCTCGGCCTGTCGGCCGGAGCCGTCGAGGCGGTCTCGAGCGCGCTCGCCCTCGTGCTCGCCACGATCTTCTCCATGGTCTTCGGCGAGCTGCTGCCGCAGTTCCTCGGCATCTCGGCGCCCCTCGCGACGGCGAAGGTCGTCGCCCTGCCGGTGCGGGTCTTCGCGGCCGTCGCCAAGCCGCTCATCATCGTGCTCAACGGCTCGGCCAACCGCTTCCTGCGCGCGGTGGGCATCGAGCCGCAGGAGGAGCTGTCGGGCGCGCGCACGCCGCAGGAGCTCGCGAGCCTCGTGCAGCGTTCCGCCGACGCCGGCACGCTCGACATCACGACCGCGCGCATGCTCACCCGCTCGCTCGGCTTCGGCGAGCGGACGGCCGACGACGTCATGACGCCGCGGGTGCGCTGCACGGGCATCCACCGCGACGAGTCGGCCGAGGACGTGCTGCGCCTGTCGCGACGCACCGGCCACTCCCGCTTCCCGGTGCTCGGCGACGACTGGGACGACATCGACGGCGTCGTCCACGTCAAGAAGGCGATGGCCGTGCCGCACGAGCGGCGCAAGGACGTGCCGGTGTCGGCCCTGATGTCCGACCGTCTCGTCGTGCCCGAGACGATCCGCCTCGACCCGCTGCTGCGCGAGCTGCGTGAGGGTGGTTTCCAGATGGCCGTCGTCGTCGACGAGTACGGCGGCACCTCGGGCATCGTCACCCTCGAGGACGTCGTCGAGGAGATCGTCGGCGAGGTCGCCGACGAGCACGACCGCACCCGGCAGAGCGGGCGCGAGCTCGTCGACGGGTCGTGGACGGTGCCCGGACTGTGGCGCCCCGACGAGGTGCGTGACGCCTTCGACGCCGACGTGCCCGACGGCTCGACCTACGAGACCATGGGCGGCTTCGTCATGAGCAGCCTCGGCCGGGTGCCCGTCGTCGGCGACGTCGTCACCCTGCCCGGCTGGCGGATCGTCGTCGCCGGCATGGCCGGCCGTCGCGTCGACCGGCTGCGCTTCGTGCCCGACCCCGACTCGCTGCCGCCGGATGCGTCGGCGGGGGCATCGGCGACGTCGTCGCCCGCGTCCTCGCCTCCTGCGGAGGGTCAGCCGTGAGCGGGCCCTGGGTCTACGTCGTGTCGTTGCTGCTCCTGCTCGGCAACTCCTTCTTCGTCGGCGCGGAGTTCGCGGCCATGGCGGTGCGCCGCTCCACGCTGGAGCCCCTCGCGGATGCCGGCAGCAAGCGCGCCGCGTCGTGCCTCCAGGCGCTCGAGCGGCTGGGCTCCATGCTCGTCACGGCCCAGCTCGGCATCACGGTGTGCTCGGTGGGTCTCGGTGCGCTCGCCGAGGCCGCCCTGCACCACCTCTTCGAGCCGATCTTCCACTCCTGGGGGCTCTCCGACGCGTGGGCCAGTGGCGTCGCGCTCGCGATCGCGCTGCTCATCGTCAGCTACCTCCACGTCGTCGTCGGCGAGATGATCCCGAAGAACCTCGCGATCGCCGGACCGGACCGCGCGGCGCTCGTCCTCGTGCCGCCGCTCTTCTTCCTCGCCCGCAGCCTGCGCCACATCGTCAGCGCCATGGAGAGCACCGCGAAGTGGATGGTGCGCCGCTTCGGCATCGAGCCCAAGGACGAGATCGCCTCGGCCTTCACCGCCGAGGAGGTCGCGCACATCGTCGGGGAGTCGCGCCGGGAGGGGCTGATCGAGGAGGAGCGCCACGGCCTCGTCGCCAAGACGCTGGAGTTCTCCGACAAGCGCGCGCACGAGGTCGCGGTCGGCCTCGACGCGCTGACGACCGTGCCGCTCGGGGCCACGCCGGCAGACATCGAGCGGCTCGTCGCGAAGCAGGGCTTCTCGCGCTACCCCGTGCGTGACGCCGCCGACGAGATCGCGGGCTACCTCCACCTCAAGGACGTCCTCTACGCCGACGACGAGCGGCACGAGCTGCCGATCCCGCCCAAGCGCATCCGCCGTCTCGCGACGGTCCGTCAGCAGGACGAGGTCGAGGACGTGCTCGCGACGATGCAGCTGACCGGCTCGCACCTCGCCCGCGTCATCGAC
This sequence comes from Humibacillus xanthopallidus, assembly GCF_006717145.1. Lineage (GTDB taxonomy): Bacteria > Actinomycetota > Actinomycetes > Actinomycetales > Dermatophilaceae > Humibacillus > Humibacillus xanthopallidus. Next base: position 59,568 of record NZ_VFQF01000001.1, read on the forward strand.
GACGAGGGTGTGGTCACGGGCGTCGTCTTCCTCGAGGACGTCATCGAGGAGCTCGTCGGCGAGGTCACCGACACCACTCAGCGCTGACGGTCAGCTCCCTTGCCGTGCAAGCCAGTCGAGGTATGCCGCCCCGCGGGGTGAGAGCTCGTAGCCGACGTCGTGGCTGATGGTGAGTCCCAACGCCTTGAGCTTGCGGATGTCGACCTTCATCGGCAGCAGCTCGACGTCGCGCAGGGCCGCCAGCTCCTTGGAGACGACATGGGGGTTGTCGCGGATCCACTCGAGAATGTCTCGGGTCCACGGGCCCGAGGGGCGGGCGTCGAGGCGCGAGAGCCGCGTCCGGATGTCGATCAGCGTCTCGTCGTCGGGGAGATTGTCGCGCAAGGCGATTCGCGGATCCTCGCCGGCCCAGCTCAGTCTGATCCGATAGACCTTCTCACCGCCGCGCCCTCCCCGCGCCGAAGGCTTGCGCGTCGTCGGCGCGAGGAACCTCTGCAGGGTGGCGAGGTCCTTGACCCCGGCCCGCTTCGCGTCGCGCTCGGTGAGCCGGGAGGGGTCGCGGACCTGGCTCACGGCCTCGAAGCGGACGAGGCCCGACGGGGTCAGCTGCACTCCACCGACCTTGACTCGTGGCGCGTCCCACCGGCGGAAGGCCTGCGTCACCGTGCCGGCACGGATCGCCTCGGCGACGGGCTTCGAGATGAGCACGCCCCATCGTGGCACGACGCAGCGGGGTAGCGTCGGTGCGTGGAGACGCGACGAACGGCCTTCGTGCTCGGTGGTGGCGGGCTGCTCGGCGCCGTGGAGGTCGGCATGCTGCGCGCTCTGCTCGACGCCGGCATCAGGCCGGACCTCGTCGTGGGCACGTCGGTCGGTGCGCTCAACGGTGCTCTCGTCGCAGCGGATCCGACGCCGGCTGTCGTCGACCGGCTCGTCGGCCTGTGGCGCAGTGCGTCGGAGGGGCGCGAGATCTACGGCGACAACGTGCTGCGCCAGGCCGCCCGGGCCATGCGCACCCGAACGCACCTGCACTCGGCAAACCCCTTGCGCCAGCGCATCGCCGAGGAGCTGGGCGACCGGACCTTCGCCGACCTCGCCGTGCCGTTCCAGTGCTGCGCGGCCTCCATCGAGCGGGCGACGGAGCACTGGTTCACCTCCGGCAGTGTCGTCGACGCGGTCGTCGCGTCGGCCGCGGTGCCCGGCCTGCTGCCCCCGGCCGAGGTGGACGGCGAGCACTACCTCGACGGCGGCATCGTCAACTCGATCCCGCTCGGGCGGGCCGTCGAGCTCGGGGCCAGGCGCATCTACGTCCTCCAGGTGGGCCGGGCCGAGAAGCCGCTGACGGTGCCGACACGCCCGTGGGAGGTCGCTCGCGTCTCCTTCGAGATCGCCCGTCGCCACCGCTACGTGCGCGAGCTCGCCGCGGTTCCGGCGGGGGTCGAGGTGCACGTCATGCCGACCGGGAGCACGGGTGAGGGCGACGACTCCATCCTCGCCTACCGGAGCTTCGGAGCCGTGGGCCGACGGATCGAGCAGGCGCACCTGGCCTCGGCGGCATACCTCGCGGGGGTGTCGTGACGGGCTTGCTGCGCCGCACGGCGCTCGGCGTCGCGATGGTCGCGCTGACGGTGCTGCTCGTCGTCACAGTGCCCCTCTGGCTCGTCGTCGCAGCAGCGGCCTCACCCCTGGTGCCGGGCCGGCTGCGCCCGCTGCGGCTCGTGTGGCTGCTCGTGCTCCACATGGTCCTCGAGACGGCGATGATCATCGTCATGCTCGTGCTGTGGCTGGCATCGGGCTTCGGCTGGGCCATCCGAAGGCCGTGGTTCGAGCGAGCGCACTACGGGCTCATGCGGGGCTACCTCGTCGTGATGTTCCGTGCGGCGCGGCGCGTCCTCAGGCTGCAGATCACCGTCGAGGGCGAGCCGCCCCGACCGACCGAGCCCGGCGGCATCCTCGTGCTCTCGCGTCACGCGGGGCCGGGCGACTCGTTCATCCTCATCTATGCGCTGCTCCACTGGTACGGCCGCGAGCCCCGCGTCGTGCTCAAGGACACGATGGCGCTCGACCCTGCGATCGGGCTGCTCCTGCACCGCCTGCCGGCCCGCTTCATCTCCCCGAACCCCGGCTCCGCAGAGGCGGGTGCTGCGGTCGAGGCGCAGATCACCGAGCTCGCGACGGGGCTCGACGACGACGACGCATTCGTCATCTTCCCGGAGGGCGGCAACTTCACCGAGGCGCGCCGCGACCGGGCGATCGCCTCGCTCCACCGTCTCGGGCTGCACGCCATGGCGCGACGGGCGGAGCGGATGACGAACGTGCTCGCGCCCCGCCCAGGCGGTGTGCTCGCCGCGCTCGACGCGGCTCCCGAGGCCGACATCGCGCTCGTCGGGCACACGGGGCTCGACCACATGGTGACGGTCACCGACATCTGGCGCGAGCTGCCGATGGACAAGGAGATCGTCATGCGGTGGTGGCGGGTGCCCCGCTCCGAGGTGCCGCAGGGGCGCGACGAGCGCATCGACTGGCTCTTCACCCGCTGGGAGCAGATCGACGCGTGGATCGACGAGCACCAGCCGGTCGACCTGCCGCACGGCCGCCTGCCGGCCCACCCGGTCCTCGAACGGCCCGCACCGACGCCGTGAGGCGCGCCGCACCCCGGCCCAGCGGCCGGGCCCGGTGGGTGGAGGTCATACTTCGTGCAGGGACGCGACAGGGTTGGGAGCGGATGTGGACAACGACGGGTCGGCCATCGGGATGCTGCGGCCCCAGAGCCTCGTCGAGCTCGCCACCGACCGGCTTCGCAGCGAGATCCTGTCCGGTGCGCTCGTGCCGGGGGAGCGGCTGGTCGAGGAACAGCTGACGCAGCGCTTCCAGATCAGTCGCGCGCCGCTGCGCGAGGCACTGCGCCTGCTCATGGAGCAGGGCCTCGTCGAGCACCTTCCCCGCCGGGGTGCCCGCGTGCAGACCTACTCCGACCGCGACTTCGATGAGCTCTTCGCCGTGCGCAATGCGCTCGAGCGCTTTGCGCTGACGCAGACGGGGGACCAGGGTCTCGAGGGGCGCGACCTCAGCGGGGTCGAGTCCGCCCTCGCGACCCTGCGTGACGCCGCCCAGCGCAGCGACCGGCTGGAGGCGAGCAACGCGCACCGGGCCTTCCACCTCGCTCTCGTCGCCCTCGCCGGCAACCGACAGCTGCTCGTGTCCTACGAGCCCATCATCGTCAAGCTCCAGCTCTACATGGCGGCGAACCTCCGGCGCGAAGCGGACACGAGCTCGCCCATCGAGGGCGTGCGTCGCCACGAGCGGCTCCTCGAGGCGCTGCTGTCGGGTGACCCCGTCCGGATCGGCGATGAGCTCGACCGCCACGGGGCACGTCGGTACTTCCACTAGCCACAGCCGGTGGCGGACCGGTATGCCCGGTTCCGAAACGTGACCTTTACGTCCGCGCAACCTGCGTTCCCTGCAAACGGTCGACAATCGACATCAAGCAGCGATGAGCAGGAGGTGAGGAAGATCGACACACGCACCATCCCCGTGAATCGAGCGCCCGAACGTGTCGGGCGCACCGAGAGCTGGTCCGTCGGACCGGTCGCGGCCACGCCCTATGCCTGGCCCTACGACGGTCGAGTCGACACCCGGCACCTGGCCGTCATCTGCATCGACTGGCAGGTCGACTTCTGCGGCCAAGGCGGTTACGTCGACCGAATGGGCTATGACATCGGCCTGACCCGGTCGGGCCTCCCGGCCACCGCGATGCTGCTCGAGCACGCCCGGGCAACCGGCATGACCGTGATCCACACCCGGGAGGGTCACGCTCCCGACCTCGGGGACCTCCCGGCGAACAAGCGCTGGCGCTCGGCGCAGATCGGGGCCGAGATCGGCTCGGTGGGTCCACGCGGACGCATCCTCGTCCGCGGCGAACCCGGCTGGGAGATCGTCCCGGAGGTGGCACCTGCCCCCGGCGAGTTCGTCGTCGACAAGCCGGGCAAGGGGGCGTTCTACGCCACCAACCTCGACCTGCTGCTCCGCACGAACCAGATCACCCACCTGCTGCTCACGGGCATCACGACCGACGTGTGCGTCCACACGACGATGCGCGAGGCCAACGACCGTGGCTACGAGTGCCTCGTCCTCTCCGACTGCACGGGGGCCACCGACCCGTCCAACCATGACGCTGCCCTGCACATGGTCACGATGCAGGGTGGTGTCTTCGGTGCGGTGGCAAAGGCGGCCGACGTCATCGCCGCAACCTCCGGAGGAGAACAGCAATGACCGAGATCATCGTCGAGGCCGCGCCCTCGCCGTTCCGCTTCGACCCGGCCAGCACCGCCCTGGTGCTCATCGACATGCAGCGGGACTTCGTCGAGCCCGGCGGCTTCGGGGAGTCGCTCGGCAACGACGTGTCAATCCTCCAGGCCGTCGTGCCTCCGCTCCAGGCCGTGCTGGCAGATGCTCGCGAGCGCCGGCTCACGGTCATCCACACGCGTGAGGGCCACCTGCCCGACCTGTCGGACTGCCCGACCGCCAAGCTCACGCGGGGCGCACCGTCGATGCGGATCGGCGACCCGGGTCCCAAGGGTCGCATCCTCATCCGTGGGGAGTACGGCCACGACATCATCGACGACCTCGCACCCCTGCCGGGCGAGCTCGTCGTCGACAAGCCGGGCAAGGGTTCCTTCCACGCGACCGGGCTGGACGAGCACCTGCGCGATGCGGGCATCACGTCCCTCATCGTCACCGGAGTCACGACCGAGGTGTGCGTGCACACCACGGTGCGTGAAGCGAACGACCGCGGCTACGAGTGCCTGGTCCTGTCGGACTGCGTCGGCTCGTACTTCCCGGAGTTCCAGCAGGCAGCGCTGGCCATGATCAGCGCGCAGGGCGGCATCTTCGGCTGGGTCGCCCCGTCGGCCGCCTACCTGTCGGCCCTCACGGCGGACACGACGACACTCCCCGCCTGATCTCCTCCAGCCCCCATGAGTGGGCAGCGCGCGAGGGCCAGCGACATGGTCCGGGCGTCAGCTCCCACCGACAGAACCACAGAAGACGGGTCCCCTCGCAACCCGCGAGTGGTCCTGCACTGCCAACGCGTGATCCCTGCGTGCCCAGCACCGACGTCCAAGGAGGAAGTCCCATGTCCGTCCTCACCCGCCCGTTCCGCCCCACGCCGAAACCCGACCTCCATCTGCCGTGGTGGACGCCGGGCGACACCAACGCCGCCTTCGGACTCGGTTTCAACGTCCTCGTCAACGTGCTCGTCCTCAGCTCGCTGTGCATCGGGGTCCTGCGGATGTCCGAGGCCAGCGTCTACGGGGTCATCGTCCCGGCGCTCGGGATCCAGCTGCTCATCGGCAACGTCTACTACACCTATCTCGCCCGCCGGCTGGCCTATCGGGAGAAGCGCGACGACGTCACCGCGATGCCTTACGGCCCCAGCGTGCCCCACATGTTCATCGTCACCTTTCTCATCATGCTGCCGGTCTACCTCGCCACCAAAGATCCGATCAAGGCCTGGCAGACCGGCCTCGCGTGGGCCTTCATCATCGGCATCATCGTCGTCATCGGGGCGTTCGTCGGCCCCTACATCCGCCGCTTCACGCCACGAGCCGCGATGCTCGGCACCCTGGCCGGCATCTCCCTGGCGTTCATCTCAATGCGTCCGGCAGCCCAGATGTGGGACACCGCGTGGATCGCGCTTCCCGTGTTCGTCATCATCCTGGCCGGCTTCTTCGCCAACGTGAGGATGCCCTTCGGCCTGCCGGTCGGGCTGGTCGCACTGCTCGTCGGCACGGCCATCGGCTGGGCCGGGGGGTTCATGTCCGCACCCGACGTCGCGTCCGCCGCACGGGATATCGCGATCGGGCTCCCGTCCCTCCAGCTCGACCTGCTCGTCAACGGCCTCAAGGACATCCTGCCGCTGCTCGCCACGGCCATCCCGCTGGGGATCTACAACTTCACCGAAGGCATGAGCAACGTCGAGAGCGCTGCCGCCGCCGGTGACAGCTACAACCTCCGGAGTGTTCTTCTCGCGGACGGGGCGGGTGCCATCGTCGGCTCGGCGCTCGGCTCGCCGTTCCCGCCCGCCGTTTACATCGGTCACCCCGGGTGGAAGGCCGCCGGCGGGCGGACCGGCTACTCGCTCGGCAGCGGTGTCGTCATCGCGCTGCTGTGCTTCGTCGGCCTGTTCGGCCTGATCAACACGCTGCTGCCGACTCCCGCCATCGTCCCGATCCTGCTCTACATCGGCCTCGTGATCGGTGCCCAGGCGTTCCGCGCGGTGCCGAAGGCCCACTACGTCGCAGTCGTCATCGCCATCATCCCCAACATCGCGGCATGGGCCCAAGGCCTCATCGACAACGCCCTCGGTGCCGCCGGGACGTCTGCCGCCAAGGTGGGGGAGGCCGCTCTCGAGAGCAACAGCGTCCTCTACCACGGCCTGCTCATCCTCGGCAGCGGCGCGGTCCTCGCCGGCATGATGATCGGGGCCGTGGTCGCCTTCATCGTCGACCGCAACTTCGTCTGGGCTGCGGGCTACCTCGTCGGGGCGGCCGCGCTCAGCTTCTTCGGCATCATCAATGCCCAGCAGGTCGAGCTCAACGCCAATGCGGAGGTCACCCTGGGCTACCTCTTCGCCGCGGCCGTCTGCGTCGCCTTCGCCATGATGAGGCTCCCTCGCCGAGAGAAGGATGCCGACGAGCTCGAGCTCGACGCGGAGGAGGGCATGGTCTCGCGCCCTGCCGACGTGGCGGAGCCCGAGCCGACCGGGGCGGCCTGACCGTGTCGTCCACGAGATCCGTTCACGAGACCGAGGTGGACGAGGTGAGGCGATGCTTCATGGCGTACGAGGCAGCCCTGTCGGCGGGCGACACAGCGCAGATGGACTCCTGGTTCGCAGCCGACTCCCGGACGATCCGTTTCGGGATCGGCGAGGAGCACTGGGGTGCGGACGCGATCCGGCGGTGGCGGCACAGTGCCTCGCCGGTCCCGCCCGGGCGCCTGCTCAGCGAGACACGGGTCGACCTCTGGGCCGATGATCTCGCCGTGGTGACGACGCTCTTCACGTACCCCTCGTCGAGCGCGGTCGGGCGCCAGAGCCAGACCTGGCTGCGGACCCCTCCGGGGTGGCGGATCGTCCATGCGCACGTCTCCGAGCGGGTGTGAGGCCGATGACTCATCCGCCGGCGACCCAGCGCTGGGACGTCGACTCCGCCGTGACGCGCGCACGGCTGCTCGACAACCCGGCCTTCATCAGCTTCTTGGATGACTCGAGCGGCGCTGACCCGGAACACCTTGTGGGACAGAGTGATTCGTCTGAACGGGAGGGGGCGTCCGTGTCGCGGCCCCTGCTCGGAATGCCGTTTGCCGTCAAGGACAACATCGACGTCGCGGGTCTGCCCACGACAGGCGCCTGCCCGACGCTGACGACGCCGGCCGTGCGGAGCGCGCACGTCGTCGAGCTGCTCGTGGCGGCTGGGGCCATCCCCATCGGCAAGACGAACATGGACCAGTTCGCCACGGGGCTGGTCGGCACACGGTCGCCGTACGGCGAGTGTCACAGCGTGGACTCCGAGGATCACGTCAGTGGAGGCAGCAGCTCGGGTAGCGCTGTTGCCGTGGCAGCGGGTGTCGTGCCCTTCGCCCTCGGGACCGACACCGCGGGCAGCGGGCGCGTCCCGGCGGCGTTCAACGGCCTCGTCGGGTACAAGCCCACGCGTGGGCTCGTGAGCACCCGAGGTGTGCTGCCTGCGTGCCCGTCCCTCGACTGCGTGTCCGTCTTCACCGGGACGGTCTCCCTCGCACGAGCCGTCCACGACGTCATCGTGGGCTTCGACCCCGAGGACCCGTGGTCTCGTTGGCGCCCCAGCCCTCCGCTTGCCGGGATCGCCCGGGTCATGGGCGTCCTCGGCGTGCCGGACGCGCCGATCGATCTGGAGCCGGGGCATCGCGTCGCGTGGGAGGCGGCCCTCGAACGCTTCTCCGGGCTGGTCCGTCTCGTGCCCGTGGACGTGTCGGCGATGCTCGAGGCGGCGACCCTGCTCTACGACGCCCCTTTCGTCGCGGAGCGACTCGCTGCGTTCGGACACCTGCTCGATCCGGACGGGCCGCACCTCGACCCGACCGTCCGCGGGATCGTCCTCGGCGCACGGGGGATGCGGGCGGATCGCCTCTTCGCCGCTCAGCACCGTCTGGCGTGGCTGGCCAGAGAGGCTGCTGTCGCGACGGCTGGCGTCGACGCGGTCCTGCTGCCGACGACGCCGTTCCACCCGACGCTCTGCGCTGTCGCCGCCGACCCCATCGGGACGAACAGCCGGCTGGGGACCTACACCAACATGGCCAACCTCCTCGACCTCTGCGCGGTGGCCATCCCGGCCGGGCGGCGCCCTGACGGCCTGCCGTTCGGTGTCCAGGTTGTCGCGCCTGCCTTCTCGGACGAGTCGCTCCTCGACCTGGCCTCGCTGCTCGCCGGTGAGCGGGCGGCCGATGGCGGGGCTCCCGTGCCGTCGGGACGTCGCCTGCTCGCCGTGTGCGGGGCACACCTCTCGGGGCAACCGCTGAACGACGTCCTGACCCGCGCCGGTGCACGGCTCCACCGGCGCGGACGCACCGCGCCGGGCCACCGGATGGTCCGCATCGACGGCGCCATACCCCGCCCCGGGCTGCTCGACGACGGCACGGGCCCCCACGCCGGCATCGAGGTCGAGCTCTGGGAGGTGTCGGACGAGCTGCACGCGCAGCTCGTCCTCGACGTCGATCCGCCGCTCGAGATCGGCATCGTCCGGCTGTGGGACGGCTCGGAGGTCCAGGGGTTCGTCGCGAACGCGGCTGCGCAGGGCGAGCCGGACATCAGCGCGGCCGGGAGCTGGCGCGCCCACCTCGCAGGCCTCCCTGCGGCGCGGGACCGTCGCTGACTCCGGCCGCCCCCGTTCCACGTTTGGCTCGCCCGGCTGCTAATCTCACCGGGCGCACGCAAACACGTGCCCGCCCCCGTAGCTCAGGGGATAGAGCACCGCCCTCCGGAGGCGGGAGCGCAGGTTCGAATCCTGCCGGGGGCACAGAAGATCAGGGCCGGTGTGACCGCTGCGAAGCGAGGTCACACCGGCCCTGATGCGTGTGGCCCCGGGCCTCAGCCATTTCTCGGGTGCCGGCTCCTCGCGCGTGGTTCGATGGCGACCCTGCTGGGTCGCGAGTGCGTGGAGGCTGAGATGGAACCCACCGAGGGCGCTGCCGTCCACGAGGTCGAGGGCGAAGCGGCCTCCCCTCAGGGCGAGCGGCGCGAGCTGAAGAGCCCCGGCTACGAGATCTTCATCGCCGCGCTGTCGATCCTGTCCATCGTCAACCTCGTGCTGGGCCTCGTCGTGAGGGAGGCCGCACTCGATGCGGTCCTCAGCGCAATGAATGCGGGCCTCAGCGTCATCCTCTTCATCGACTTCCTCGTGCGGCTGCGCACGGCACCGTCGCGGTCCGACTACTTCTTCCGCAGCTTCGGGTGGGCCGACCTGCTCGCCAGCCTGCCGCTGCCACAGCTGAAGATCCTCAGGCTCTTCCGCCTGGCACGCGTGTACCGCCTCCTCCGGGCCTACGGAGCGCGCAACATCGGTCGCAGCCTGCTCCGTGAGCGCGCCGGCAGCGCCCTGCTCAGCCTGCTCTTCATCGCCATCCTCGTCCTCGAGTTCGGCAGCCTGTGGATGCTGCGCCTCGAGTCGACCGCCACCGACCACAACATCACCACCGCCTCCGACGCGATGTGGTACGTGATCGTGACGATCTCGACGGTCGGCTACGGCGACCAGTACCCCGTGACCACCTCCGGCCGGGTGCTGGGCACGATCATCATCGTCCTCGGTGTCGCGATCTTCGGCACCCTCACGGGCTACCTCGCCAACCTCTTCCTCTCTCCCACGTCGGACGACAAGGCTGGCAGTGACGACACCGCCGGCGCCGCGGAGGATGCTCGCGACCGTCGCCTCGCGCAGCTCACCCGAGCCGGGGAGCTGCACCGTGCCGGCGTGCTGAGCCAGGCGGAGTTCGAGCTCTTCAAGGCCGAGATCCTGTCGGCGCCCCCGGCCTGAGCCGGCGCCCCGTCTGCTGCTCCAGGGTGCTGGCGCCCTTTCGTAGACTCGGGCCATGACGCCCGAGCAACTGCGCGACCTGCTCGTGGCCGTCGCCGCGCGGGCCTCGGACGTCGGGGCCCTCCCGGAGGGTGCCGAGGCCGGTCCACCCGCCGGGGTGCTCTTCCGGCCGGCCGAGCCGCGGGGTGCGGGAGTCGTCGCCGACTGGGTCACGCCCGTGGCCCAGCGCTGGGTGCGGCTGCTCGACACCGACCTCGAGCCGCGCGCGTTGGCTCGCGTCCTCGCCCAGGGCCTGTCGGAGCGGCGCGAGGTCGAGGCCGTCGAGGTCGCGCCGTCGGGGCTCATCGCGATCACCCTCGACGACGCGGTGCGCGCGAGCATCATCGACGTCGTGCGCAGCGCCCCCGAGACGTATGCCGCGAGGCCGGGTGGGCGCTACCGTCCCGTCGTCGAGCGGCCGGGGTGGCGCGCCCTCGACGACCCGCTGCGCGGCGTGCAGCACGCTCACGCGCGCCTCTGCCGGTTGCTGCGCAACGCCGCGGCGACGGGGGTGCAGCAGCGGGCAACCGACCGGCTGGAGGTGCTCACCCACGTGCCGGAGCGCCACCTGCTCGTCGCCGTCGCCGACCTGCCCCAGCGCCTCGAGGCCCACGCCGGCGATGATCACGCCTGCCGCCAGGCGCTCGTCGAGCTGGGGCGCCTCGCCGACGCCTGGGACCACCCCACGCGGCCCCTGCTCGTGGGGGCTTCACCCGAGCACGTCCACGGCGCCCGGATGGCGCTGGCCGACACCGTGCGCATCGTCTTGCGCAATGGACTCGCCCGGCTCGGCGCCGCGGCCCCCGAGAGGATGTAGGGATGCACGCACACGAAGCCGGAGCGCTGCACGCAGAGGGTTATCGCGGTCCGTCATGGCTCCGGACGCCGGTCGACGTCAACGCCCTCGTCCCCTCCCTCTGGGCGACCTCCGTCGGTCGTGGTGGCGACGGCGTGCTCACCGTCGGGGGAGTGAGCGTCACCGAGCTGGCACGCGAGTTCGGCACGCCGGCATACGTCATCGACGAGGACGACTTCCGTTCGCGCGCAAGGGATTTCAAGCAGACGTATGCCGAGGTGTTCGACGGCCTCTCAGGTGGAGCCGACGTCTTCTATGCCGGAAAGGCGTTCCTCTGCACGGAGGTCGCCAGGTGGATCCACGACGAGGGCCTCTACCTCGACGTGTGCACCGGCGGCGAGCTGGCGGTCGCGATCCGGGCCGGGGTGCCGGGGGAGCGGATCGGTCTGCACGGCAACAACAAGAGCGTCGCCGAGATCCGCGCAGCCCTCGAGCACGGGGTCAGCCGCATCGTCATCGACTCCTTCGACGAGATCGAGCGCGTGTCGTCCGTGGCGAGCGAGCTCGGGGTCGTGGCACCCGTGCTCATCCGCGTCACGGTCGGCGTCGAGGCGCACACGCACGAGTTCATCGCGACCGCGCACGAGGACCAGAAGTTCGGCCTGTCGCTCTCGGGCGGCCACGCCTTCGACGCGGCACGGCGCATCCTCGAGCGGCCCGACACGCTGCGCCTGCTCGGCCTGCACAGCCACATCGGGTCGCAGATCTTCGACACGTCCGGCTTCGAGGTGTCGGCGCGCCGCATCCTCGGTCTGCACACCCAGATCGCGAAGGAGCTCGGCGTGGAGCTGCCCGAGCTCGACCTCGGCGGCGGCTTCGGCATCGCCTACACGACCGAGCACGACCCGTTGCCGCCCAAGAACCTCGCCGCCGGCATGGCCGAGATCATCGAGCGCGAGTGCCGCGCAGACGGCGTCGCGGTGCCGCGCATCTCGATCGAGCCGGGCCGCGCGATCGCCGGTCCGAGCACCTTCACGCTCTACGAGGTCGGCACCGTGAAGCCGGTCGACCTCGACGGGGGAGCGTCGCGGGTCTACGTGTCGGTCGACGGAGGCATGAGCGACAACGTGCGCACGGCCCTCTACGACGCCAACTACTCCTGCACGCTCGCGAGCCGCACCTCCGAGGCCACCCCCGCCCTGGCCCGCGTCGTGGGCCGGCACTGCGAGAGCGGCGACATCATCGTCAAGGACGAGTTCCTGCCGGCCGACGTCACCGCCGGCGACCTCATCGCAGTGCCCGGCACCGGCGCATACTGCCGGTCGCTGTCGAGCCAGTACAACCACACCCCGCGACCGCCCGTGATCGCCGTGCGCGACGGCCGCGCCCGGGTGATCGTGCGCCGCGAGACCATCGACGACCTGCTCGCCCTCGACGTCTGAGATGCGGGACATGAGGCGCAGATGTCGCAGATCCTTCGCCGCCGATGTCCGGATCGCGAAACAATGAGCGTCCATCAGGCGGACAGACGGCAGGATTCGCAGCGTGGATAGCGCCGTGAGCACCCAACGACCGCTGCGCGTGGCCCTTCTCGGGGCCGGCGTGGTCGGCGGAGCCGTCGCGCGCCTGCTCACCGAGCACGCCAGCGACATGGCAGCCCGGGTTGGCGCGCCACTCGAGATCGTCGGCATCGCCGTGCGCCGGGCCGGGCGCGACCGGTCCGACCTCGGCATCGACCCGAGCCTCTTCACGACCGACGCCGACGACCTCGTCACCCGTGCCGACGTCGTCGTCGAGGTGATCGGCGGCATCGAGCCCGCCCGCTCGCTCATCCTCAGCGCCATGAAGCACGGCGCCTCGGTGGTCACGGCCAACAAGGCGCTGCTCGCCGAGGACGGTCCGGCGCTCTACGCCGCGGCCGCCGAGCACGGCGTCGACCTCTACTACGAGGCCGCCGTGGCGGGAGCCATCCCGCTTCTGCGGCCGCTGCGCGAGTCGCTCGCCGGTGACGACGTCACCAAGGTGCTCGGCATCGTCAACGGCACGACCAACTACGTGCTCGACAAGATGGACACGACCGGTGCCGGCTTCGCCGACGCCGTCGAGCAGGCCCAGGCGCTCGGCTACGCCGAGGCCGACCCCACGGCCGACGTCGAGGGCTTCGACGCGGCTGCCAAGGCCGCGATCCTCGCCTCGCTCGCCTTCCACACCCGTGTCTCCGGCGCCGACGTCTACCGTGAGGGCATCACCGAGGTAACCGCGTCAGACGTCGCGGCGGCCCGCGAGATGGACTCCGTCGTCAAGCTGCTCGCGATCTGCGAGCGCACCGAGGCCGGCGTCAGCGTCCGGGTGCACCCGGCGATGATCCCGCGGTCGCACCCGCTGGCCGGGGTCCGCGAGGCCTTCAACGCCGTCTTCGTCGAAGCCGACGCCGCCGGGCAGCTGATGTTCTACGGCCGCGGTGCCGGTGGCGACCCGACCGCGTCGGCCGTGCTCGGCGACCTCGTCGCCGTGGCCCGCCACCGGGTCGGCGGTGGGCTCGGCCCGGGGGAGAGCAGCTATGCCGACCTGCCCGTGCTCACCATGGGCGACGCGCTGACGCGCTACCACATCAGCCTCGATGTCGAGGACCGCTCCGGTGTCCTCGCCCAGGTCGCGGCGGCCTTCGCCGACCACGACGTGTCGATCGAGACGGTGCGCCAGCAGCTCGTCCGCGAGGAGGGCGACGGAGGCCATCGCGCCAACCTCATCATCGTCACGCACACCGCGACCGATGCCGCACTGTCCTCCACTGTCGAGCGCCTGCGTACGCTCGACGTCGTGCGAGGTGTCAACTCCGTCATGCGCGTCGAAGGTTCGTGATGGCCCACCAGTGGCGCGGCGTGATGCGGGAGTATGCCGACCGGTTGCCGATGCTCGACGGGGCCCCCGTCGTGACCCTGCACGAGGGCGGCACGCCGCTCATCCACGCGGAGAAGCTGTCGGCGCGGGTCGGCGCCGAGGTCTACCTCAAGTACGAAGGTCTCAACCCGACCGGCTCCTTCAAGGACCGCGGCATGACGACCGCCATCAGCCTCGCCGCCAAGCGCGGCGCCAGGGCCGTCATCTGCGCGAGCACCGGCAACACGAGCGCGTCCGCCGCGGCCTATGCCACCAAGGCGGGCATGACCTGTGGCGTCCTCGTGCCCGACGGCAAGATCGCGATGAGCAAGCTGAGCCAGGCGATCGCCCACGGCGCCACACTGCTCCAGGTCGACGGCAACTTCGACGACTGCCTCACCCTCGCGCGCAAGCTCGCGGAGGCCTACCCCGTCGAGCTCGTCAACTCGGTCAACCCGGCGCGTATCGAGGGCCAGAAGACGGCGAGCTTCGAGGTCGTCGACGCCCTCGGCGACGCTCCCGACATCCACTGCCTGCCCGTCGGCAACGCCGGCAACATCACGGCCTACTGGAAGGGCTACCGCGAGTACGTCTCCGACCCCTCCGTGAGCGACCAGCCGGGTCCGGCGACGCACCTGCCCGTCATGTGGGGCTTCCAGGCGGCCGGGGCGGCCCCGCTCGTCCTCGGCCACCCGGTCGACGACCCCGAGACGATCGCCACGGCGATCCGCATCGGCAACCCCGCGTCCTGGGACCAGGCGATCGCGGCGCGTGACGAGTCCGGTGGTCGCATCGCGGCCGTCACCGACGAGCAGATCCTCGAGGCGCACCGCTACCTCTCCTCGCAGGAGGGCGTCTTCGTCGAGCCGGGCTCGGCGGCGTCGGTCGCAGGCCTGTTCGCGAGCCACGCCGAGGGTCTCGTGCCGCCCGGCGCTCGGATCGTCTGCACCGTCACGGGCCACGGCCTCAAGGACCCCCAGTGGGCCCTGCGCACGGCCGACGGCAGCGAGATCGTGCCGACCCGCGTCTCCGTCGACGCCTTCTCGGCCGCGCAGGCGCTCGGTCTCGAGGGGTGACCGCGTGAGCCGCGTGCCCGGGGGACGCTCCGTCCTGGTGGGGGTGCCAGCGAGCAGCGCGAACCTCGGCCCGGGCTTCGACTCCATCGGTCTGGCCCTCGGGCTCTGGGACCGCTACGTCATCACCACCTCGGACACCCCGGGCCTCGTCATCGAGGTGTCGGGCGAGGGCGCCGACGACGTGCCGACCGACGAGCGTCACCTCGTGCACGCCACCATGCGGCATACCTGGGCGGTGCTGGGGTGCGAGCCCCCCGCGGGCCTGCGCATCGAGGCGCGCAACGGTGTGCCGCACAGCCGCGGGCTCGGGTCGTCTGCGACCGCGATCGCTGCGGGGGTCGTTGCGGCGCAAGCACTTTCGTCAGACACCTACCCCGCCGAGGGAGAGCCGGTCGAGCTCGACCGGGGGCTGGCGACGCACATCGCGAGCGTCCTCGAGGGTCACCCCGACAACGCATCGGCGAGCGTGCTCGGCGGCCTCACGGTTAGCTGGATGCCTGACGACAGCGGCCTCGACCGCGGTGACCGGACGGTCACGGCCTCGATCGCGCTGCACCCCGAGGTGGAGGTCGTCGTGCTCGTCCCCGAGACGCAGCTCGCCACCCGCACAGCGCGGGCGGTGCTGCCCGCGACCGTGCCGCTCGCGGCTGCGGCGGCCGGTGCGGGGCGGGCCGCCCTGCTCGTGCACGCGCTGACGTCCGACCCCAGCCACCTCCACGCCGCGACCCGCGACTGGCTGCACCAGGAGGCGCGACGGCCTGCCTACCCCGAGACGATGCGCCTCGTCGATGCCCTGCGGACCGAGGGACACGCCGCCGTCGTCTCCGGCGCTGGGCCGAGCGTCCTCGTGCTCACGACTCGTGGGGCCGTCGACAGCGTGCAGGTCCCCGCAGGGTGCGCGGGCTGGCGACGGCTGACGCCGGGGGTGCCCGTGCGAGGTGCCATCGTCACCGCGTGCTGACCTGCGCTCCTGCCGCCGGTGTCGGGGTGTCGGGTGGTATCTTGAGCCTCGCACCACTCGCCGCGTTCACGCAGGCCGGTGCACCACCCCCACGCTGAGGCAGTTCTTTCTGCCTCTCGGTGCAGTGCACCGATGTGGTTCACAGTCGGCCAGAGACAACTGGCCCCAGTTCGGCTCCGCGAGGTCTTCGCCGGGTCGCGAACGAGGGGGAAGGATCCTTCGTGTCAGAAACCACCACCCGTCCTGTGTCTGGCCTCGCCGCCATGAAGCTGGACGAGCTCAAGGGCGTCGCCTCGTCCATGGGCATCAAGGGCACGACGAAGATGCGCAAGAGCGATCTCGTCGAGGCCATCAAGGCACGCCAGGCCGGCGGCAGCGCCGGGCAGGGGTCCACCCCCTCGTCCGCCCCCACCGCTGCTGCGGCCACCACCGAGCGCCAGGAGCCGGCCACCGACGCCGGGGCCGGCGCCGCCAAGGCTGACGAGCCCGCGCCGCAGCGTCGCGAGCGCTCGACCCGACGTCAGGACACGGAGCCCGCCTCCGAGCAGGTATCCGACCAGGCATCCGGGCAGACGTCCGAGCGCCCAGCCGAGTCCGACGGCGACGCGTCGCAGGGTTCGACGCAGGGTGCGCCCGACCGCGCGCCGCGGCAGGAGCGACGCACGAGCCGCACCGGTCGGACCAGCCGTGAGACCCGCGAGCCCCGTGAGGAGCCGCGTCTGCCCGAGGGCATCGAGCTCGCCGAGGCGGCCGTCGACCGGGCCGAGCGCACGCAGCGCGGCGACCGTCAGCAGGAGCGTCAGCAGGGCGACCGTCAGCAGGATCGTCAGCAGGGCGACCGCCAGCAGGACCGCCAGCAGCGTGACGACCGTCAGCCGGATCGTCAGCAGGGCGACCGTCAGCAGGACAGCTCCACCCAGCCCCGCCAGGGTGCGCAGAGCCACCAGGGCGGCCAGAACACCCAGAACACCCAGGGCGGCCAGGGCCACCAGGGCAGCCAGTACTCCCAGGGCGGCCAGGCCAACCAGGGCAACGGCCCCCAGGGTCGCTTCGATGACGACGACGACCGCAACGGCACGCGCCGCAGCCGCAACCGCCAGCGCAGCCGTGACCGCAAGCGTGGTCGCACGCGCGACGGCCAGGACTGGGTCGAGACCGAGCCGCAGGTGCAGGAGGACGACGTCCTCGTGCCGGTCGCCGGCATCCTCGACGTGCTCGACAACTACGCCTTCGTGCGCACGACCGGCTACCTGCCCGGCCCGAACGACGTCTACGTGCCGCTCGGCATGGTCAAGAAGCACGGGCTGCGCAAGGGCGACGGGGTCACCGGTGCGGTCAAGGCGCTCCGCGAGGGCGAGCAGCCGTCGGGCAACGTCGGCCGCCAGAAGTTCAACGCGCTCGTGCGCCTCGACTCGGTCAACGGCGCGACGCCCGAGGAGTCGCTCAAGCGCGTCGAGTTCGGCAAGCTGACACCGCTCTATCCGCAGGAGCGCCTCCGCCTCGAGACCGAGAGCACCGCCCTCACGACGCGGATCATCGACCTCGTCGCCCCCATCGGCAAGGGCCAGCGCGGTCTCATCGTCGCCCCGGCCAAGGCCGGCAAGACGATGGTCATGCAGGCGCTCGCCAACGCGATCACGACGAACAACCCCGAGTGCCACCTCATGGTCGTCCTCGTCGACGAGCGGCCCGAAGAGGTCACCGACATGCAGCGGGCCGTCAAGGGTGAGGTCATCGCCTCCACCTTCGACCGCCCGGCCGAGGACCACACGACGGTTGCCGAGCTCGCCATCGAGCGGGCCAAGCGCCTCGTCGAGCTCGGTCACGACGTCGTCGTGCTCCTCGACTCGATCACCAAGCTCGGTCGCGCCTACAACCTCGCCGCCCCGGCGAGCGGGCGCATCCTCTCGGGCGGTGTCGACTCGGCCGCGCTCTACCCGCCGAAGAAGTTCTTCGGCGCCGCGCGCAACATCGAGAACGGCGGGTCGCTGACGATCCTCGCCACGGCGCTCGTCGAGACCGGCTCCAAGATGGACGAGGTGATCTTCGAGGAGTTCAAGGGCACCGGAAACATGGAGCTCAAGCTCTCGCGCGAGCTCGCCAACCGGCGCATCTTCCCGGCGGTCGACATCAACGCGTCGGGTACCCGCCGCGAGGAGATCCTCCTCGCGAGCGAGGAGCTGAAGATCATGTGGAAGCTCCGGCGCGTGCTCGCCGCCCTCGACCCCGTCCAGGGCATCGAGCTGCTGACCGACCGCCTCAAGAAGACCCGCACGAACTACGAGTTCCTGCTCCAGGTGCAGCAGACCTCGTCGATGAAGATCGACGACGAGGCCTGACCCGCACTCCACCAGCACCATCCCGTATGCCGCTCGCCCACCCCGGGCGAGCGGCATACGTGCGTCTGACACCCCCGAGCCTGCACGGGTGCCAGACGCACGATCAGTCGCGCGATCGGCACCTTCAGCCGCTGGCAGGTGCCAGACGCTCAGGCAATTCCCGGGACCAACGCCGGTGAGCCCGGACGACCTGGTTGAGGAAGGCGTTGGGGTCAAGGCGCAGGCCGAGCACGGGGATGCGCAGGACGCGCTCGGAGCCGAGCACGACCTCGTTCTGGCGCAGGGCATCGTCGACGGGGTTGAGGGCGAGGGCGTGGTGGCCCCCGTCGATCTCGACCACGAGCCCGATCTCGTCCCAGGCGACGTCGAGGTAGATCCGACCGTTCGGGAACACCCGCACCGCCTGCCGGCTCGGCTCCGGCAGGCCCCGGCCACGACAGTGTGCAGCGAAGTCGAGCTCACCCAAGGACTGGGCGCCGTCGCAGACGTCGCGCACGACGGAGTCGATGAGGGACCGACGGGCCGACCGGGTCACGCCTTGCCAGGCCGAGAGCAACGCCGCCGGCGGCACGAGCCGCTGCTGCAGCGCGAGGCATAGGACGAGAGCGGCCTGACGGTCGGAGCGGGCCGACTGTGCGGCGTGGATCACCGCCAGCTCCGGCCGCACCCGAGGGATGCCGACCCCGACGACGGGCAGTGGGCTGACCCGCCGGTGCCGGCGCACCCCCGCCACCGTATGTCGTCGGTTGTCGGTCGGCAGCGAGACGTCGATCGTCTCGGGCGCGAACCCCGTGAGCCCGGCGGCCAGCAGCGCTGCGGCCCCATCGAGGGCGGCGCCCGAGCCGGTCTCCCAGACGGCCCTCCACCACAGCGCTTCACCGGTCGGGCAGCCCGAGCCGATGACCACGGTGTGGCGGCCGGCCCGTTGCCAGCGACCGGCACGCACCTCGGATGCCACGTCATGACGCGACAGACCCGCCGCCCGGAGCTCGGACCGGTGGGCCACGCCGTCGTGGAGGGCCGCGATCGACGCGCCCACCCGTGCGCGGACCTGCCGACTCTGTCTCGTCGTGCGTGTCGCCATGCCGTCGAGTCTGACGAGCCGGACGCCTGCCCCGCTGCCGTCGTGCACAGGTGCTCTCCGCGCATCTGACACCTGCGACATCGAACAGGTGCCAGACGCTCGATCTGTCGTGCGTCCGGCACCCCTACCGCGCCGAGGGTGCCGAACGCACGCGCGGGGCGGGTTGCGGGAATGCCGGGGCGGGTGCTGACGTTTTGGGTGACGTGCCACACCTCTGGCACAATCTTCCTTTGGACCGGTTCACGGACGAGCAGGCGCCCCACGGGCGCTGCGAAGACTCCGACCCGGCCACCTCATCTCAAGGAGACGCTGTGAAGAAGGACCTGCACCCCGCCTACGTCGAGACCACGGTGACCTGCACCTGTGGCAGCACGTTCACGACGCGTAGCACCGAGACGTCGGGCAAGATCTCGGCCGACGTGTGCTCGCAGTGCCACCCGTTCTACACGGGCAAGCAGAAGATCCTCGACACCGGTGGCCGCGTGGCCCGGTTCGAGGCCCGTTACGGCAAGAAGGCCGCCAAGTAGGTCTCCCGCACGCCGGCTCCCACGACTTCGGTCGTCGGGGGCCGGCGTTCGTTTTGACCATGACGTGACCGCGACCTCCACCTGCGAGAGGTGACCACCGTGCTCGACTCCGTCCAGTCGATCCTCGACGAGTACTCCGAGCTCGAGCGTCGCCTTGCCGACCCGGCCGTCCACACCGACCAGGACCTCGTGCGCACCCTCAACAAGAGGTATGCCGCGCTGGCCCCCACCGTTGCAGCCGCCCGGTCCTGGCAGGCGGCCGTCGACGACCTCGGGGCCGCACGCGAGCTGGCGACCGAGGACGAGTCCTTCGCCGCCGAGGTGCCCTCGCTCGAGGCCCGGGAGGCGGCGGCCGAGGAGCACCTGCGCCGGATGCTCGTGCCACGCGACCCCGAGGACGACCGCGACGTCATCCTCGAGGTCAAGGCGGGCGAGGGCGGCGACGAGTCGGCCCTGTTCGCCGGCGACCTGCTGCGCATGTACCTGCGCTACGCCGAGCAGCGTGGCTGGCGCACCGTCGTCGAGGACGCGACCGAGAGCGACCTCGGCGGCTACAAGGACGTCCGCGTCTCCGTGCGCGCCAAGGGCACGCCGGGTCTCGGCGAGGGCCCGTGGGCGCGCCTCAAGTACGAAGGCGGCGTGCACCGGGTCCAGCGCGTGCCCGTCACCGAGAGCCAGGGCCGCATCCACACCTCCGCGGCGGGCGTGCTCGTCATGCCCGAGGCCGAGGAGGTCGAGGTGACGATCGACCCGAACGACCTGCGCATCGACGTCTACCGCAGCAGCGGGCCCGGCGGCCAGAGCGTCAACACGACCGACTCCGCCGTACGGATCACCCACGTGCCCACCGGGCTCGTCGTCTCGTGCCAGAACGAGAAGTCGCAGCTGCAGAACAAGGAGGCCGCCATGCGCGTCCTCCGGGCGCGCCTGCACCAGCTCGCCCAGGACGAGGCCGACGCCGAGGCGAGCGCTGCCCGCCGCTCGCAGGTGCGCACCGTCGACCGCTCCGAGCGCATCCGCACCTACAACTTCCCGGAGAACCGCATCTCCGACCACCGCACCGGCTACAAGTCCTACAACCTCGACGCCGTGCTCGACGGCGACCTCGACCCGGTCGTCCAGTCGGCGATCGACGCCGACGAGGCCGCCAAGCTGAGCGCCCTCGCCGGGGCACCCGAATGAGCCGTCGGTGACGGACCTGCGTGTCGGCATACGTGCTGCGACGGCGCGGCTGGCCGAGGCCGGAGTGCCCTCCCCGCAGCCTGACGCCCTGGCTCTCGCCGCCCACGCGCTCGGGGTCGACGTCGCCGAGGTGCGCCGGCTCATGGTGCTCGGCGGACGCACCCTCCCACCGGCGTATGCCGTCCTCGTCGACGAGCGCGCCCGTCGCGTGCCGCTCCAGCACCTCACGGGCCAGGCGGACTTCCGGCACCTGACGCTCGCGGTAGGCCCCGGGGTCTTCGTGCCGCGGCCGGAGACCGAGGTCCTCGTCGACCTCGCGCTCGCCGAGGTCGACCGGGTCAAGGATCTGGGCGAAGGGCTCGACGAGGCGCGAGCCGTGCGGGTCGTCGACCTCTGCTCGGGATCCGGCGCGATCGCCCTCTCGATCGCGCACGAGCGGCCGGGCGCCGAGGTGCGCGGCCTCGAGGTATCGCCCGAGGCGTGGGCCTGGTCGACCGCGAACCGCGACCGGCTCGGGCTCGACGTCGACCTCGTCCTCGGCGACGCGACCTCGCCCTGCTTCGAGGACTGGACCGGCACGGTCGACGTCGTGACGGTCAACCCGCCCTACATCCCGGTGGGAGCCGTCCCGGTCGACCCCGAGGTGCGCGACCACGACCCACAGATCGCGCTCTACGGAGGCAGCGAGGACGGGCTCGCCATCCCGCTCGCAGTCGTGCGGGTCGCCGCCGGTTTGCTGCACCCCGGGGGCCTCGTGCTCGTCGAGCACGCCGACAGCCAGGGCGAGAGCCTGCCCCGGCGGATGCGGGCCACGGGGGAGTGGTCGGAGGTCGGCGACCACCTCGACCTCGCCGGACGTCCACGGGTGACGACCGCGCGCCGGTCTCCCACGAGCGCGGACTAGGCTTCGGGCCGTGAGCGAGCGCTACGACTGCACAGACCCGAGCGGCCGCGCCGAAGGGGTGCCCGCGGCTGCGGGTGCGATCCGCCGCGGCGAGGTCATCGTGCTGCCCACCGACACCGTCTACGGCATCGGGTGCGACGCCTTCGACGCCAACGCCGTGGCCTCGGTCCTGGCCGCCAAGGGGCGCGGCCGCGACATGCCGCCACCCGTGCTCATCCCGACCGCGCGCACGGCCCAGGGGCTCGCGACCGCGGTGCCCGACTATGCGCAGCGGCTCATGGAGAAGTTCTGGCCGGGACCGCTCACGGTCGTGCTCAAGGCCCAGACCTCGCTGCACTGGGACCTCGGCGAGACCAACGGCACCGTCGCGCTGCGCGTGCCCGACCACGAGGTCACCCTCGAGCTGCTCGGCGACGTCGGCCCGATGGCCGTGACGAGCGCCAACACGACCGGCGACCCTGCTGCGCGCACGGTCGACGAGGCGCTCGCGATGCTCGGCGAGTCCGTCTCCGTCTACCTCGACGCCGGCCCGGCCGGCGAAGGCGAGCCGTCGACGATCATCGACTGCACGGGCGAGGCCCCCGTCACCCTGCGCCTCGGGGCGATCCCGCAGGCCGACATCGATGCCGCGCTGCTCCCGGCCGACGACGTCGTCGTGGGGGACGACACCGAGCCTTCGGACGAGCCCGCCGGTGATGTGGCGGACGAGCACGCCAGCGAGCCGGCCGACGAGCCCGCCGCCGACGCCGATGCAGATCTCGGTGCTGAGGCGGCTGGTGCAGCTCCCGAGCCGACCGCCGACGCCGACACGACCGGCTCCTGGCCCGAGGTGGCGCAGGAGGAGCACCCGGACCCCCTCGCCGAGGTGCCGGCCCCCACCGTCGGCGACACCGTCGACGAGTGGCACGACGTGGCGCAGGACGCCCGCCCCGATGTCACCGCGGACCCGCCGGACCGGGCCACCGGCGCCGACCCGCTCGCTCCGATCGCGGAGTCGCCGGACGCCCCCACCGACACGCACGCCACCAACGGCGGCGCGCCCACGCAATAGAGTTGGCACGCGCCCGACTCCCGAGACCCCAACCGGAGATGCACCATGGCTGACGACACGTTCTACGGCTCCGACTTCGGTGCCCTGCAGTCCCTCGACCCCGACATCGCCGGGGTGCTCCTGTCGGAGCTCGACCGCATCCGCGGCGGACTGCAGCTCATCGCGAGCGAGAACATCAGCTCGCCCGCCGTGCTGACGGCCCTCGGGTCGACCCTGTCGAACAAGTACGCCGAGGGCTACCCCGGGCGGCGCTACTACGGCGGCTGCTCCGAGGTCGACAAGGCCGAGCAGATCGCCATCGACCGGGCCAAGGAGCTCTTCGGTGCCGACCACGCCAACGTCCAGGCGCACTCGGGCGCGAGCGCGAACCAGGCCGTCTACGGCGCCTTCATGGCCCCGGGCGACACCATCCTCGCGATGTCGCTCCCGATGGGCGGCCACCTCACCCACGGCACGAAGGTCTCCTTCTCCGGCAAGTGGTTCAACGCCGTCCACTACGGCGTCGACAAGCTGAGCGAGGACATCGACTACGACCAGGTCGAGGCGCTCGCCAAGGAGCACCGCCCGAAGGTCATCTGCGCCGGTGGGTCGGCGATCCCGCGCCTCATCGACTTCGAGCGCTTCCGCGCGATCGCCGACGAGGTCGGCGCGATCCTCTGGGTCGACGCCGCCCACTTCATCGGTCTCGTCGCCGGCAAGGCCATCCCGTCGCCCGTGCCCCACGCCGACGTCGTCACCTTCACGACGCACAAGGTGCTGCGCGGCCCGCGGTCCGGCGCCCTCGTCTGCAAGGCCGAGCACGCCGCGGCCATGGACAAGGCGATCTTCCCGATGATGCAGGGCGGCCCGCAGATGCACACCATCGCGGCCAAGGCGGTCAACTTCAAGGAGGCCGCGACCCCGGAGTACGCCCAGTACGCCAAGGACGTCATCGCCAACAGCCAGCAGCTCGCTGCGAGCCTGCTCGAGCTCGGCATCCGCCCGACCACCGGCGGCACCGACACCCACCTCGCCCTGCTCGACCTGCAGGGTGTGGGCGTCACGGGCAAGGACGCCGAGGAGCGCGCCGACGCCGCCGGAATCGTGCTCAACAAGAACGCCATCCCCTTCGACCCGCAGAAGGCCAACATCGCCTCCGGCATCCGGGTCGGCACGCCGTCGGTGACGACGCAGGGCATGGGCGTCGAGGAGATGAAGCAGATCGCCGCGCTCATCCACAAGGCCGTGACCGAGGGTGACGCCGATCCCGACCACGCGGTGAGCAAGGACGTCCGCGCGCAGGTCACGGACCTCGTGACGCGCTTCCCGGCATACCCCCGCTGACTCCGGCGACCCGCCAGCGTCGGCGCCCGAGCGAAGGTCGGTAGGTGCACGAGTACGTTCTCGTCCTCATCGTGGCCGCGGCGGTCACCTACCTCGTGACCCCGTTCATCCGCAGCCTCGCCGTGGCCACGGGCGCCTTCACGGCGGTGCGCGAGCGCGACGTCCACACGACCCCGATCCCGCGGCTCGGGGGAGTGGGCATCTACATCGGCTTCGTCGCGGCCGCGCTCGTCGCCCGTGCGCTGCCCTACCTCGGCACGCTCTTCTCGACGCGCCAGATCCTCGGGGTCATCGCGGCAGGCGGCGTCGTCTGCCTCCTCGGCGCGTTCGACGACATCCGTGAGCTCGACTGGGTGACCAAGCTCGCCGGGCAGATGCTCGCGGCCGGCCTCATGGCCTACACCGGGGTGCAGCTGCTGTCCCTGCCGATCTTCGGCACGACGATCCTGCCGGTGCCGGTGCTCGTCAGCTTCACCGTCATCGTCGTGCTCGTGTGGACCAACGCCGTCAACTTCATCGACGGCCTCGACGGGCTGGCCGCTGGGGTCGTCGGCATCGCCGCCCTCGCCTTCTTCACCTACAGCTACCTCGTGTCGCGCTCGTTCGTGCCGGCCAACGTCTTCTCGACCGCGACCTTCATCTCGGCGGCGCTCGTGGGCTGCTGCGCCGGCTTCCTCCCGCACAACTTCCACCCCGCGCGCCTTTTCATGGGCGACTCCGGGGCCCTCACCCTCGGCCTGCTCATGTCGGCGGCGACGATCACCCTGACGGGCAACGTCGACCCCACCCAAGTGAGCACCAACGAGGTGTCGGCGGCGTTCCTGCCCATCCTGCTGCCGCTCGCGGTGCTCCTGCTGCCGCTCCTCGACATGGTGCTCGCGATCGTGCGCCGCACCATGGCGGGGCAGCGGCCCTGGCACCCGGACGCCAAGCACCTGCACCACCGCATGCTGAGCATCGGTCACACCCACCGGCGGGCCGTGCTAATCCTCTACCTGTGGGCCGCGATCGTGGCGCTCGGGTCGGTGTCGTTCGTCATCTGGGACGGGTGGCGCCCGCTCGTCGTCGTGGCGGCAGCCGCGGCGGTCGGCGTGGTTCTCACGGTCCGGCTTCCACGGTGGAGGGCGTCCGAACGCTTGTGATAGCATTCACAAGCACCTTGGGAGAACCTGAGAACCGGTCGCCAGGTGGTGCGGAAAGCCTTCCCGCACAAGACGATCGAGCCCGACCCGGCCCCGCCAGCAACACGCCTCACGACGCAGACCAGGCAGGTTTTTCTTGAGCGCCACACCGGCCCGCACCGCATCACAGTCCGATGCGTTCGCGCAGCTCCTCCGGGGCTCGCTCCTGCCGACCGTCGTCGCCGCGCTCGCCTGCATCGTCGTGGGCCTCTTCTCGAGCCCCAAGGCCGCGTGGTCGGCCGCCCTCGGCGCCGCTCTCGTCATCTTCTTCTTCAGCCTGACGCTGCTCGTCATGAAGCGCACGGCCGACCTGCCGCCCACGACCGTCATGATCGTCGTGATGCTGACCTACACCTTCAAGGTCGTCGTGCTCGGCGTCGCGATGTTCCTGCTGCGCGACGTCAGCTGGGTGTCGGGGTATGCCGTGGGGCTGGCCATCACCGTCTGCGCCCTCGTGTGGCTCTTCTTCGAGATGCGGGCCTACAAGCGGCTGCGCATCTTCGCCTACGATCCTGACGGCGCTGCTGCCCTCGACACGACGTCTCGGGAGCCGCGTGATGAGTCGTGAGATCGGAGGGCGCGATGTCGACCCCACCGTCCGGTGCCCCGGGCGTCGAGGACAACTCCGGCGAGAGCGCGGAGGACAAGAAGGAGCGCGAGCGGCAGTTCAACCTGCGCGAGTCCAACTCCGCATGGAAGGCCGTCGCCTACCTCATCACCGGTCCGCTGATCTACGGCGGGCTGGGGGCCCTGCTCGACCACTGGCTGGGCACGACCTGGCTGGTCGGAGCGGGGATCGTCGGTGGGATGGCCCTGTCGCTCTACCTGATCTGGTTCCGATACGGTACCCATTGAGCCACCCGGCGGGCCGGCTCGTCCCCGCGCCCCCCGACGGTGTGCGAGTGACCGGCCCCGCTGGCCGGAGCCCCGTCGGTCCGGAGCCCACCACAGACTTTTCGACCGTCGAGATGCAGCGCGTCGCGACACCTGCCCAAGTCCTACAAAGGAGTAACCCGTGAGCCTCGTGTCCGCCGCGCCCTCGGAGTACACCGCGCCCGGTGTCGAGGAGTTCTGGCAGCCGCTCTTCGGGACCGACGGTCCCTGGGCGATCACACGCCCGATGTTCCTCATCGTCATCTCGGTGGGCCTCATCATCTGGTACCTCCTCGCCACGACGCGCAAGAAGGCGCTCGTCCCGAGCCGCGGGCAGATGGCGACCGAGGCGGTCTACGGGCTGGTGCGCAACGGCATCGCCAAGGACCTCATCGGCAGCAAGGAGTTCATGCGGTTCGTCCCGCTGCTGTTCTCCCTCTTCATGATCATCCTGGTCAACAACTTCTTCGGCGTCATGCCGCCGTTCAGCTACCCGACGATGAGCCGCATCGGCTTCCCGATCGCGCTGTCGCTCATCGTGTGGGTCGTCTTCCACGTCGTCGGCATGAAGAAGCACGGCTTCTTCGGCTACTGGAAGTCGCTCGTGCCCTCCGGCCTGCCGAAGGGGATGATCCTGCCGATCTTCTTCCTCGAGCTCATCACCGACCTGTTCACCCGGCCGGTCACCCTCGCCCTGCGACTCTTCGGCAACATGTTCGCCGGCCACATCCTCATCGTGCTGTTCATCACCGGCGGCTGGTACATGCTGACCAACGGCGGCATCCTCGTCATCGCCGGCGGTGTGACCTGGGTCTTCGCCCTCGTCATGACCCTCTTCGAGCTGCTGGTCGAGTTCCTGCAGGCCTACGTCTTCACCCTCCTCGCGGCTCTCTACATCGGCGGCGCCATCGCCGACGAGCACTGAGCTCCGCGCGCTCCACCGCACCACTGCGTTCCACCCCAGCACGACCCCGTACGACCCCGGCGGCAGACGTCTCCGGGAACGACAAGAAGGAAATGGACACAACATGACTGGCAACATCGCCATCCTCGGTTACGGCCTCTCCGCCATCGGCCCCGGTATCGGTGTCGGTCTCATCTTCGCCGCCTACATCAACGGCGTTGCCCGTCAGCCCGAGGCTCGCGGCATGCTCCAGCCGATCGCCTTCCTCGGCATGGCCATCACCGAGGCGCTCGCCATCTTCGGTATCGCGCTCGCGTTCGTCTTCAAGGCCTGACGCCCTCCGGGGCCGATCAGGACCGTCGACGCACTCGATTCTCTCTAGGAGACCCGCATGCAAGCATCGTTCGTGTTCGCCGAGGGCGGCGAAGAGGGCTTCTGGGCCACTGCGGCACCGATCATTCCGCACCCCCTCGAGTTCTTCTTCGGCCTTGCCACCTTCGCGCTTCTGTACTTCGTCGTGAAGGCCAAGGTCGTCCCGCGCCTGGAGCAGATCTACGCCGAACGCACTGCGGCGATCGAGGGCGGGATGAACAAGGCCGAGGAGGCCCAGGCCCAGGCCCAGGCTGCCCTCGAGCAGTACCAGGCCCAGCTCGTCGAGGCCCGGGCGGAGGCCTCACGCATCCGTGAGGACGCCAAGGCACAGGGCGCGCAGATCATCGCCGAGATGCGCGAGCAGGCCGCCGCCGACGCGTCGCGCATCACCGAGACCGCGCACAAGCAGATCGAGGCCGAGCGCCAGCAGGCGGTCGTCTCGCTCCGCGGTGACGTGGGCCGCATGTCCACCGAGCTCGCGAGCCGCATCGTCGGTGAGTCGCTCGAGGACGAGGCTCGCCAGCGCGGCATCGTCGAGCGCTTCCTCGCCGAGCTCGAGTCGGGCGACGTCGTGCGCGAGAAGGTCGGAGACGCCTGATGCAGGGATCCTCACGCGCAGCTGCGGCCGGGAGCCGCGAGGCGTTCACCGGTGTGCTCGCTGCCGGCGCCGACCGCACGCGGTTGGCCGAGGAGCTCTTCGCCGTCGTCGCCCTGCTCGACGGCAACGTCACCCTGCGTCGCGCGGTCGCGGACCCGTCCCAGGACGCCGCCCGCAAGACCGACCTCGCCGAGCGGCTCTTCGCGAGCCGGGTCGGGGCCGAGGCGCTGGTGGTGCTCAAGGGCGTCGTCAGCCAGCGGTGGAGCTCCGAGCGCGACCTCTCCGACACCCTGGAGCGGTATGCCGTGGAGTCCGTCGTCGCCGACGCCGAGACCCAGGACTCCGCCGACCAGGTCGAGGACGAGCTCTTCCGCTTCGAGCGGATCGTCGCGGCCGACACGGCCCTGCGCACGGCTCTCACCGACGAGTCCGCGTCGGCCGAACGGCGCACCGCGCTGCTCGGCTCGTTGCTGGCCGGCAAGGTGACGCCGCAGACCCTGGTGCTCGCGCGCCAGGCCGTCGCCGCACCACGAGGGCGTCGCTTCGACGCCGTCGTGCGTGAGTACCTCGAGATCGCGGCGACGCGTCGCGAGCAGCAGACGGCCACCGTGATCTCGGCCGTGCCGCTGGGTGCGCAGGAGCGATCCCGCCTCGCAGCGGGCCTCTCGGCGATCTACGGCGGCAAGGTCCACGTCAACACCGTCGTCGACCCGCGGGTCCTGGGCGGCATCAAGGTCGAGATCGGTGACGAGGTCATCGACGGCACCGTCATCCGCAAGCTCGACGCGGCCCGCCGCGCCATGGGTGCCTGAGCACCAACCCCCCAGCTCTAGAGAAACCACCGACCCGCACGCGGGTCGAAACCGAGGAGAAGATCTGACATGACGGAGCTTTCGATCCGTCCGGAGGAGATCCGGGACGCGCTGGACTCGTTCGTCCAGTCCTACGAGCCCGGTGCGGCCTCCCGCGAAGAGGTCGGCCGCGTCACGGACGCCGGCGACGGCATCGCCCACGTCGAGGGTCTTCCCTCGGCCATGACCAACGAGCTGCTGCAGTTCGAGGACGGCACGCTGGGCCTCGCGCTCAACCTCGACGTCCACGAGATCGGCGTCGTCGTCCTCGGTGACTTCGCCGGCATCGAGGAGGGCCAGGTCGTCAAGCGCACGGGCGAGGTCCTCTCCGTTCCCGTGGGCGACGCCTTCCTCGGCCGCGTCGTCGACCCGCTGGGCACGCCGATCGACGGTCTCGGCGACATCGAGGCCGAGGGCCGCCGCGCCCTCGAGCTCCAGGCGCCCAACGTCGTGCAGCGCAAGTCGGTGCACGAGCCGCTCCAGACCGGCATCAAGTCGATCGACGCGATGACCCCGATCGGCCGCGGCCAGCGCCAGCTCATCATCGGCGACCGCCAGACCGGCAAGACGACGGTCGCGATCGACACGATCATCAACCAGAAGCGCAACTGGGAGTCGGGCGACCCCGACCAGCAGGTGCGGTGCATCTACGTCGGCATCGGCCAGAAGGGCTCGACCATCGCGTCGGTCCGCGGCACCCTCGAGGAGGCCGGCGCGCTGGAGTACACCACGATCGTCGCGGCTCCCGCGTCCGACTCGGCCGGCTTCAAGTACCTCGCTCCCTACACCGGTTCGGCCATCGGCCAGCACTGGATGTACCAGGGCAAGCACGTCCTCATCGTCTTCGACGACCTGAGCAAGCAGGCCGAGGCCTACCGCGCCGTGTCGCTGCTGCTGCGCCGTCCGCCGGGCCGCGAGGCCTACCCGGGTGACGTCTTCTACCTGCACTCGCGTCTCCTCGAGCGTTGCGCGAAGCTCTCCGACGACCTGGGCCACGGCTCGATGACCGGCCTGCCGATCATCGAGACCAAGGCCGGTGACGTGTCGGCCTACATCCCGACCAACGTCATCTCGATCACCGACGGCCAGATCTACCTCCAGGCCGACCTGTTCAACGCCAACGTCCGTCCCGCCATCGACGTGGGTGTCTCGGTCTCCCGAGTCGGCGGCGCGGCGCAGATCAAGGCGATGAAGTCGGTCGCCGGTCGTCTCAAGCTCGACCTCGCGCAGTTCCGCGCCATGGAGGCCTTCGCGATGTTCGCCTCCGACCTCGACCCCGCCTCGCGAGCCCAGCTCGCCCGTGGTGCGCGCCTCGTCGAGCTGCTCAAGCAGCCGCAGAGCAACCCGTACCCCGTCGAGGAGCAGGTCGTCTCGGTGTGGGCCGGCACGACGGGCAAGCTCGACGACGTCGCGGTCGAGGACGTCCGCGCCTTCGAGACCGAGCTGCTCGAGACCCTGCGTCGCGACGGCAAGATCCTCCAGACGATCCGCGAGACCCAGAAGCTCGACGACGACACCGAGAACGCTCTCGCCAAGGTCGTCGACGACGTGAAGTTCACCTTCCGCGGCACGGGCCGTGACGGCCTTCAGGCCGGCCAGGAGGACGTCGAGGAGCTCGAGGAGACCGAGATCGACCAGGCGAGGATCGTCAAGAACAAGTAGCACGACCCGGTATGCCGTCCTGACCGGCGCCGCCCGCGCGTGACGCGGGTGCCCGGCGGACGGCATACCGGAACGGCTGTCGCCGACCGAACGCCCACACCCCACACCGACCAAGAGAGGCGGAGCGCATGGGAGCGCAGATGCGGATCTACCGCCAGCGCATCAAGTCCGTCAACTCCATCAAGAAGATCACGAACGCGATGGAGCTGATCGCGGCAGCGCGCGTCATCAAGGCCCGGCAGCGGGCCACTGAGGCGATGCCGTACACCACCGCGCTGACCCGGGCCGTGAGCGCGGTCGCGTCGAACACCAACGAGGACCACCCGCTGACGACCACGAACACCGACGCCAAGCGCGCCGGCGTCGTGATCATCACGGCCGACCGTGGTCTCGCCGGTGCCTACTCGGTGGCCGCCCTCAAGCGCGCCGCCGAGCTCGTCGCCCTCCTCGAGAGCGAGGGCAAGGAGGTCGTGCCCTACCTCGTCGGTCGCAAGGCGGTCAGCTACTACAAGTTCCGCAAGCGCGCGTACGCGCAGGAGTGGACCGGCTTCTCCGACGCCCCGACGTTCGAGAACGCCAAGGACATCGCCGACCGGATCACGGCCGACTTCCTCAAGGAGTACGCCGACGGCGGCATGGACGAGATCCACCTCGTCTACACCCGCTTCCGCTCGATGGTGCGCCAGGACCCGCACGTGCTGCGCCTGCTGCCGCTCGAGGTCGTCGACAAGGACGTCGAGGGCGACAGCGACCGTGGTCTCGACTTCACGGTCCAGCACTACGACGAGGGCCAGCTCGCGCCGGAGTACGACTTCGAGCCGAGCGCCTCGGAGGTGCTCGACCGGCTGCTGCCGAAGTACGTGCGCAACCGCATCTACACGGCGCTGCTCAGCTCGTCGGCCTCGGAGCTCGCTGCCCGCCAGCGTGCGATGAAGTCGGCCACCGACAACGCGACGGAGCTGATCAAGACCTACCAGCGCCTCGCCAACCAGGCCCGCCAGGCCGGTATCACCCAAGAGATCAGCGAAATCGTGGGCGGCGCCAACGCCCTCGCGGACGCCAAGAAGTAACGCCCACAGGTAAGGAAGCAGACCACCATGACTGCCACTGTCAGCGACACCACGTGGACGGCCCCGCCCGCGGGCGGCGTCGGACGCATCTCCCGCATCATCGGCCCGGTCGTCGACGTCGAGTTCCCGGCCGACGCGATGCCCGAGCAGTACAACCTGCTCACGACCCAGGTCGCGCTCGCCGGCGAGACCAAGAACATCAACCTCGAGGTCGCCCAGCACATCGGCGACAGCATGGTCCGCGCCATCTCGCTGCAGCCGACCGACGGCCTCGTGCGGGGCTCGGCCGTGCAGGACACCGGCGGCCCGATCACCGTGCCGGTGGGCGACGTGACGCTCGGCCACGTGTTCAACACGACCGGCGAGTGCATGAACCTCGCCGAGGGCGAGACGCTCGAGATCAAGGAGCGGTGGGGCATCCACCGCAAGGCTCCCGCCTTCGACCAGCTCGAGTCGAAGACGACGATGTTCGAGACCGGCATCAAGGTCATCGACCTGCTGACCCCCTACGTGCAGGGTGGCAAGATCGGCCTCTTCGGTGGTGCCGGTGTCGGCAAGACGGTGCTCATCCAGGAGATGATCGCCCGAGTCGCCCGCGACCACGGTGGTGTGTCGGTGTTCGCCGGTGTCGGCGAGCGCACCCGTGAGGGCAACGACCTCATGGTGGAGATGGAGGAGGCCGGCGTCCTCGGCCAGACCGCCCTCGTCTTCGGTCAGATGGACGAGCCGCCGGGCACGCGTCTTCGCGTCGCCCTGTCGGCCCTGACGATGGCGGAGTACTTCCGCGACGTGCAGAAGCAGGACGTCCTGCTCTTCATCGACAACATCTTCCGCTTCACGCAGGCGGGCTCCGAGGTCTCGACCCTCCTCGGCCGTATGCCGTCCGCCGTGGGCTACCAGCCCACGCTCGCCGACGAGATGGGCGTCCTCCAGGAGCGCATCACCTCGACGCGTGGCCACTCGATCACCTCGATGCAGGCGATCTACGTGCCGGCCGACGACTACACCGACCCGGCGCCGGCCACGACGTTCGCGCACCTCGACGCGACGACCGAGCTCTCCCGTGACATCGCGTCGATGGGTATCTACCCCGCCGTCGACCCGCTGTCCTCGACCTCGCGAATCCTCGACCCGCGCTACATCACGGCCGACCACTACAACACGGCCGTGCGCATCAAGTCGATCCTCCAGCGCAACAAGGAGCTGCAGGACATCATCGCGATCCTCGGTATCGACGAGCTCTCCGAAGAGGACAAGATCCTCGTCAACCGCGCCCGTCGCATCCAGCGCTTCCTGTCGCAGAACACCTACGTCGCGAAGCAGTTCACCGGCATCGAGGGCTCGACCGTGTCGCTCGCCGACTCGATCGAGGGCTTCACGAAGATCGCCGACGGCGAGTACGACCACGTCGCCGAGCAGGCCTTCTTCATGTGTGGTGGCCTCGACGACGTCGAGCGTCAGTGGTCGGAGATCCAGAAGAACCTCTGAGCATCCTTCGACCGGAGTGACCGGACGAACCCGACGACGGGGAGGCGCCTTGACGGCCCTCCCCGTTGGTCGTCTCGCGATCCCTGTCCTCATCGTCGTGGTCGCCGCGGTGCTCGGCCTGCGGGCGCGCCTCGGTCTCGACCTCGGCGACGGCACCCACGCCGTCGAGCTGTCGATGCGGCTCGCCCGTGGCGACCAGCCCTTCCGCGACGAGATGAACCTCCAGGTGCTCGGCGCCTGGCCGGCCGTGCCGTTCGTCTGGGTGTGGCTGCACACCGTCGGCGTCGACGGCATCGTCCTCGCCTCACGGGTCTACTTCGTCCTGCTCGCCCTCGCTGGGGCCGCTCTGGCGTGGCGCGCGGTCGGCGGCGCGCTCGGGCGGGTCAGCACCGGCGTCGCGGCCGTCGCAGCCGTCGTCCCGACGGCCTACAACCTGCAGCTCGTCGGCTACAACACGACGCCTGCGCTGCTCTACCTCGTGGCCGCGAGCAGTGCCGTCGGAGCGATGGTCAGGGGAGCCGCCGCCCCGTCTCCAGCCTCATCGGTGTCGTCAGTCCCGTCGGTGTCATCGGTGTCATCAGCATCGTCGTCCCGTTGGCCGGTCGTGTGGGCGGTGGTCGCGGGAGCGGCGGCGGCGCTGGGCGCCGTGAGCCATCCCGTGACGGCACCGGCTGGGGTTCTGCTGCTGCTCGTGAGCGTGCTGTGGGCCCGGGGCCGGGTGCGCCTGGCTCTCGTCGGTGGCGCCGCCGGCGCCTCCCTCGTGGTCGCTGCCCTCGCGGTCGCCCTGTGGGGGGTCAGCCAGGTGCGCGAGACGCTCGCCTTCACGGCCGACTACCAGAGTGCGCGAGTCGACCGGGTCGGCCGCGTCGCCGGGTGGCTGGGCTACCTCGGCGGTGAGCTGGCCCAGCCCGCAGTCCTCCTCGCCCTCGGCCTCGGCATCGCCGCGGGAGTGGCCCTCTCGCGTCGCAGCCGCCTCGCCGGGCCGCTCCTGCTGGGCGCGGTCGCCCTGACAGCGGGCACTGGCCTGACCCGCAGCGCGAGCTCCGCCACCTTCAGCGTGAGCGCGTGGCTCAGCCCGGTGATGGCGCTCGTGCTCTCGCTCGTCCTGCTGCCGGCGGCCGTCGTGTCGGCGACGCTCCTGCGCGGGGCAGCCGTGCGCCTTCTGACGGTGGGGGCGATCCCGAGCGCGGTGGGAGCAGTGTGCGTCGCGGGCTTCACGGCGTCGTCGCCGACGTGGGGCGCGGTCGGATCCTGCCTCGCACCAGGTGTGTTCGCCGTCATCGCGTGCGCCCTCTCGGGTCTCCTACGGTTGCGGGCGCCGGCCGGCGCTGACTCGTCTCGGCGCCGCGGCGCGGTCGCCCGGTGGTCGACGGCTGCTGTCGGCTCGGCAGTGCTCGTCGCACTGCTGGCCTCGCACGTGGCGACGAGCTTCCGCGACGGCCCGGTCGGGCGGCTCGACGCCGCAGCGCCGACCGGGGCGTATGCCGGCCTGCTCACGACCGATCGTCGTGCCGCTGACGTGGCCGCAGCCCAAGGCGTTCTGCGCTCCTGCGCCACGACGGGGTCGAGCGTGCTGGCGATCGGCTACCCGGCGGCATACCTCATGGGTGACGTCCGGTTCGCCACGCCGGTCACGTGGCTCGCCGACTTCGGGCCGAGCACCTCGCACCTGGTCCGGTGGTTCGACGAGCGCGGGACCCTCCCCGACTGCGTCGTGCGCCCGGCGCGCTGGTGGCAGGGCAGTGGTGGCGCGCCCGAGGCCGACCCGCTGCGGGCGTGGGTGGAGGCCCGCTACGTCACCGCCGCTGCGACCCCGACGCTGGTCGTGCTGCGCAGGACCGACCGATGACGTGGAGACTGGAGCCCGTGTGGAGTCGGTCACACGGGTTCGACCGCCGGCCGGGACGGGCATGGTCCCTCCCGAGCCGGTGTTGACGCCAGTGATGACCGCACCACCGACGACGACGTCGAGCATGACCGACCATGAACGACAAGCACCAAGGAGCCCCACGTGAGCACGTCCACCCAGCAGCCCCGACACCGGGTGGTGGTCATCGGTTCCGGATTCGGCGGGCTCTTCAGCACCCAGCGGCTGAAGCGCGCCGACGTCGACGTGACCATCATCGCCCGCACGACCCACCACCTCTTCCAGCCGCTGCTCTACCAGGTGGCGACCGGCATCCTCTCCGAGGGCGAGATCGCGCCCTCGACGCGTGAGGTGCTGCGCCGCCAGGACAACGCCACCGTCCTGCTCGGCGAGGTCACCGACATCGACCTCGAGGCACGCACGGTGACCCACTCCACCGTGGGGCGCGAGAGCGTCACGCCCTACGACACGCTGATCGTCGCGGCCGGCGCGGGCCAGTCCTACTTCGGCAACGACGAGTTCTCACGGCACGCACCCGGCATGAAGTCGATCGACGACGCCCTCGAGCTGCGCGGCCGCATCTTCGGGTCCTTCGAGCTCGCCGAGCTCGCCTCGACCCCGGCGGAGATCGACCGGCTCATGACCTTCGTCGTCGTCGGCGCCGGGCCGACCGGTGTCGAGATGGCCGGTCAGATCTCCGAGCTGGCACGGCGCACCCTCAAGCGCGACTTCCGCCGGATCGACCCGACCAAGGCCCGGGTCATCCTGCTCGACGCCGCTCCGGCCGTGCTCGGCTCGTTCGGCGAGAAGCTCGGCGACCGGGCCGTCAGCCGGCTCACCGAGATGGGGGTCGAGGTTCGACTCGGCGCCAAGGTCGTCGACGTCGACTCCACCGGCATCGAGGTCGAGCACCCCGACGGCACGCGCGAGCGCATCGAGTCGGTGTGCAAGGTGTGGGCTGCCGGTGTCAGCGCGTCGCCGCTCGGCCGGATCCTGGCCGAGCAGACCGGCGCGGAGGTCGACCGCGCCGGGCGCATCCAGGTGCAGGACGACCTCACCCTGCCGGGACACCCCGAGGTCTTCGTCGTCGGCGACATGATGGCCCTCAAGGGGCTGCCCGGTGTGGCGCAGGTGGCGATCCAGGGCGGGCGCTACGCCGCCGACCAGATCGTGCGCAGGCAGAAGGGGCAGGAGCCCAAGGGGCCCTTCGAGTACTTCGACAAGGGCTCCATGGCCACGATCTCGCGCTTCTCGGCCGTCGCCTCGGTCGGCAAGGCGCAGTTCAGCGGGTTCTTCGCGTGGATCCTCTGGCTCGCCGTGCACCTCGTCTACATCATCGGCTTCAAGCACCGCATCACGACCCTCATGCACTGGATCGTCACCTTCGTCGGACGTGGCCGGTCGGAGCGGGTGGTCACCGAGCAGCAGGTCTTCGCCCGGCAGGCGATCTCCGACCTCGGTGAGGAGTTCGCCCCGCAGCTGCCCCGTCTCGCCAAGGACCGGCCACACGAGTCGGGCCACCAGTCGGCCCACGAGTCGGGCCACGAGCCCGGCCAAGAGTCGTCAGACGAGGCTCACGGTGCGGCGAAGGACCTCGCTCCTGACGCTCTGACGGCGCAGGTGCGCCAGCCCGAGCCCCAGGTGCAGGGGGAGCGGGGGGCCTGAGGCCACCGGACGGCATACCGGCGCGGGTCGGGAGTCGTCAGCGGACATGACGGAGGGCAGGACGCGTGCGCGTCCTGCGCTCTGGTCGTGCGGTGCGTGACGTCAGGCGACGACGCGCTCGACCGCGGTGCCCAGCCGGGGGAGGGCGGCGACGACGTGCTCCTTCGCCTTGCCCCGCAGGGAGCCGTAGACCTTGGCGGCAGCGCCGTGCGAGGTGTTCGCGGCCTTGGCGTCGGTGACGGCGAGCAGCGCGTCGGCCGCGGCCTCGGGCTGGCTCGCGAGGTGCGCGCCGAAGGGCTGGTCGCCCTTCGTCGCCCAGAACGGGTCGAGTGCCGAGGCGAACTGCGGCAGGAGGCGGTCGGTCGCGCTCGAGACGAAGTCGCCGCCGAGCCGCTTGGCAGCCGCGTAGCCGGCCTTGACGGCCGCGCCGCCGAAGCCGGACTTGTCGGCGACCTCGGCGTCGATGACCTCGGTGAGGGCCGCGACGGCCGCCGGGCGGCGGGTCGGCTCGAGGAGGGCGTCGGACACGGTGGTGCTCACAGGGGTGCTCCTAGGAAGATATGTGGAGGGTGTCGGGAGGTGCTCGCGCGCCCGCGCGGACGGCGAGTACGGAGCATCCTCGCAGAGGCACTAAACTTCCAAGAACACCCCCACGAACCGGAGGACTACGTGAGTTCGCTCAAGGTTGAGATGGTTGCCGCCGACCGCAAGGTCTGGGAGGGAGAGGCGCGCTTCGTCCGCGCTCGCTCCATCTCCGGCGAGCTCGGCATCCTGCCCGGCCACACGCCCCTGCTCGGCATCCTCGTCGAGGGCGACGTGAGCATCGAGTCGGTCGACGGCCAGCGCCAGACGGTCACCGTCGACGGTGGGTTCCTCTCCGTGGACTCCGACGTGGTGACGATCGTCGCGGAGCACGTCGACGCCTCATCGCTGCAGGTCACGGGCAACTGAGGCCCGCGCGTGCCGTCCGCTCTCGTCTCCACCGAGATCGTGATCGGCACGCTCATCCTGGTCGCGGCGGTCGTGCTCGCCACGACCTACCTGCGCCGCCGCTACATCGCCGGTGGCCTGCCGCTGACGCTCTGTGCGATGCGCCCGGCCGGCACCGACCGCTGGCGCCTCGGGCTCATCAGGTTCGGCGACAACGCCCTCGAGTGGTTCACGCTCGGGGGCGTCTCGCTGCGCCCGCGCCACCGCTGGCTGCGGCAGCGCCTCCTGCTCGACGCCCCGGTGCGCCTCGTCGGGTCCGACGCGATCCCGCTGCTGCCGGACGCCTTCCGGGTGCCGTGCACCGACGGAGACGACGACTTCGAGCTCGCCCTCCAGGGGCCTGACTACACCGCACTGCGGTCCTGGCAGGAAGCCGCACCCCCGGGCTACAACGTCAACGTCGCCTGACGGCATACGGCAGTCGGGCTCACGGGCGCCTGCTGACTCCGCTCATCGCGCACACCGGGGTCAGGCGCCCCCCTGAGGCACGGTCGCACACCGTATGCCGTGTGCGACCGGCCCGCAGGTGTGTGGCTGGCGCTCTGGCTGGCTCTTCAGGCCCCCTCAGGGCGCCGGTTCACTCGCTGGCACTCTTGGCGCGCTTCGTCGGCTTCTCGACGCGGCCGCCGCCGGGCTGCCAGAGGATGTCGCCGCCGATCTGCTTGTTGGCGATCCGCGCGAGAATGAAGAGCAGGTCGGACAGGCGGTTGAGGTAGGTCGCGGTCAGCACGTTGATGCCGCCGACCCCCTTCTCGCCCGCGGGCTCGGTGCCGTGGTGCTCGATGGCCGCCCACGTCGCCCGCTCGGCGCGCCGCACGACGGTCGTCGCGACGTGCAGGTGGGCCGAGCCGGCGGTGCCGCCGGGCAGGATGAAGGAGCGCAGCTTCTCGACCTGCTCGAGGTAGTGGTCGCAGTCGTGCTCGAGGTCGTCGATCCAGGGCTGCTCGACGCGTAGGGGCGGGTAGTCGTAGCTCGTGCGCAAGGGCGTCGACAGGTCGGCCCCGACGTCGAAGAGCTCGTTCTGCACCCGCTTGAGGGTCGCGCGCACCTCGTCGGGCAGGTCGCCGCAGGCGAGGGCGACCCCGATGGCGGCGTTGGCCTCGTTGGTGTCGGCGTAGGCGTGCAGCCGCAGGTCGTTCTTGCTCGTGCGCGAGAAGTCGCCGAGGCTCGTCGTGCCGTCGTCGCCGGTGCGCGTGTAGATCCTCGTCAGGTTGACCATGGGGCCACTCTCTCACCAGCCCTCATCGGTAGGGTTGCCGGGTGAGAGAGCGCTTCCGTGTCGTGGGCGGGGCCCGGCTGTCGGGCGAGGTCGCCGTCGTCGGGGCCAAGAACAGCGCCCTCAAGCTGATGGCGGTGGCGCTGCTCGCGGCCGGCCGCACGACCCTGACCAACGTGCCCGCCATCGCCGACGTGGCGATCATGGCCGAGCTGCTCCGGCGGCTCGGCGTGACCGTCGACGACGACCCGCTGACCGGCACCGTCGTGCTCGACGTGCCCGAGGAGCTCGGTCACCGCGCCGACTACGAGCTCGTGCGGGCGCTGCGGGCCTCGATCTCGGTCCTCGGCCCGCTCGTGGCCCGCGTCGGGCTCGCCGACGTCGCGGTGCCAGGCGGCGACGCCATCGGCTCGCGCGGCCTCGACCTGCATGCGGCCGGACTCGAGGCGCTCGGGGCCACGGTCCACGTCACCCACGGCTACCTCGTCGCCGAGGCCCCGCACGGCCTGACGGGCGCCGACATCCGCCTCGACTTCCCGAGCGTGGGAGCGACCGAGAACGTCCTCACCGCCTCGGTGCTCGCCCGCGGCACGACGACGATCGACAACGTCGCCAAGGAGCCCGAGATCGTCGACATCGCCGAGATGCTCGTCTCGATGGGCGCCCGCATCGAGGGCGCCGGCACGTCACGCCTCGTCGTCCACGGTGTCGACCGGCTCCACCCGACACGGCACGCGGTCGTGCCCGACCGCATCGCGGCCGGCACGTGGGCCTTCGCC
This sequence comes from Humibacillus xanthopallidus, assembly GCF_006717145.1. Lineage (GTDB taxonomy): Bacteria > Actinomycetota > Actinomycetes > Actinomycetales > Dermatophilaceae > Humibacillus > Humibacillus xanthopallidus. The sequence goes on from NZ_VFQF01000001.1 coordinate 99,316, forward strand.
GCCGCGACGACCCGCGGCGACGTCGAGGTCGTCGGCGGTGTCGCCGACCACCTGCGCACGCCCCTCGCCGCGCTCGAGGCGGCCGGCTGCCACGTCGAGGTCACCGACCGCGGCTTCCGCGTGGCCGCCGACCGGCGCCCGCTCGCCTTCGACGTCGCGACGCTGCCCTACCCGGGCTTCCCGACCGACCTTCAGCCGTTCGCCCTCACCTACAACGTCGTCGCCGACGGCTCCGCGATGGTCACGGAGAACCTCTTCGAGGCCCGCTTCCGCACCGTGCAGGAGCTCGCGCGCCTCGGCGCCGACGCGCAGATCGACGGTCACCACGTCATGACGCACGGGGTGCCGCTGCTCTCCGGGGCGCCGGTCGAGAGCAGCGACATCCGCTCCGGGGCGGCCCTCGTCATCGCCGGGCTGGTCGCCGACGGTGAGACGCTCGTCAGCGGCGTCCACCACATCGACCGTGGCTACCCCCGCTTCGAGGAGGCCATGCGGGCGCTCGGCGCCGACGTCACGCGCGAGCCCGACGACCCCTGGTTCGAGTGACCCCGTCGCCCTCGTGACCGGCCCGTCCTCCCGCCCGTCGGCCCGCGCCCGCACCCTCCACTCAAGCGTCCGTATGCCGTCCGGCGGGCCCCAGCGGGACGGCATACCGCCCCGATCGCCTCCTCGGAGGCACTTCTTGGCGAGAAGTTCGTATTTTCTTGACCGATTCTTGACTCCGAGGGGCAACGTTCCGCCGCGCTGAGGCGTCATCATGGGTGACGGCACAGCGTTTGAGAGGGGTCAACATGACGCTGCACACCCACTGCAGGGGTCCGATCCGGGTGATCGACGCCCCGGACGGCCACGATGTCACCATCGAGGGGCGCCTCGACGTCCACTCCGTGCCCGACATCCGTGACGCGATCCACGCGGTCATCGTCGCCGGTGAGGGCGAGGTGCGCCTGCACGTCGGGAAGGCCGAGATCGGCGACGCCACGGGCCTCGGCGTCATCGTCCACCTGCACCGCCGCGCGACCCGGGCCGGGCGCCGCCTCGTCATCGTCGACGCGAGCGACCGCACGACCCGGCTGCTCCGGGCCTGCCGGCTCGAGCGCATCATCGCCCCCCGCCACCCGGTGGCCGCTGCCGCCCACCCGGCCACGCTGACTGTGGCGCCTCTCACCGCCTGAGCACCTGCCCACCACGGGTGGGCCGCACTACCGTCGAGCCATGTCTTCGACGGAGAGCATGCCGGTCCCGCGCGTCCACGTGACGCCCGATCGTCCCTGGGTCATGCGGACGTATGCCGGCCACTCCAGCGCCGCCGCGAGCAACGCTCTCTACCGCCGCAACCTCGACAAGGGCCAGACCGGCCTCTCGGTCGCCTTCGACCTGCCGACGCAGACGGGCTACGACCCCGACCACTCCCTGGCCCGCGGCGAGGTCGGCAAGGTCGGGGTGCCGATCAGCCACATCGGCGACATGGATGCGCTCTTCGCCGACATCCCCCTGCGCGAGATGAACACCTCGATGACGATCAACGCGACGGCGATGTGGTTGCTCGCGCTCTACCAGGTCGCCGCCGAGCGCCAGGCCGCTGCCGCGGGGGAGGACCCGGCGCAGTGGGTGCACGCCCTCGCCGGCACGACCCAGAACGACATCATCAAGGAGTACCTCTCGCGCGGGACCTACGTCTTCCCGCCGGCGCCCTCGCTGCGGCTCATCACCGACATGGTCGCCTACACGGTGCGCGAGATCCCGAAGTGGAACCCCATCAACATCTGCAGCTACCACCTCCAGGAGGCGGGGGCGACGCCGGTGCAGGAGATCGCCTACGCGATGTCGACGGCGGTCGCCGTGCTCGACGCGGTGCGCGACTCCGGGCAGGTGCCGCCGGAGGAGTTCGCGAGCGTCGTCGCGCGCATCTCCTTCTTCGTCAACGCCGGCGTGCGCTTCGTCGAGGAGATGTGCAAGATGCGCGCCTTCGTGCAGCTCTGGGACGAGCTGACGCGCGACCGCTACGGCGTGACGGACGACAAGGCCCGGCGCTTCCGCTACGGCGTGCAGGTCAACAGCCTCGGCCTCACCGAGGCGCAGCCCGAGAACAACGTCCAGCGCATCGTCCTAGAGATGCTCGCGGTCACCCTGTCCAAGGACGCGCGGGCCCGGGCGATCCAGCTGCCGGCGTGGAACGAGGCGCTGGGCCTGCCGCGCCCCTGGGACCAGCAGTGGAGCCTGCGCCTCCAGCAGGTGCTCGCCTACGAGTCCGACCTGCTGGAGTACGACGACCTCTTCACCGGGTCCGTCGTCGTCGAGCGCAAGGTCGCCGAGCTCGTCGAGGGCGCTCGCGCGGAGATGAACCGCATCGAGGAGATGGGCGGGGCCGTCGCGGCCGTCGAGTCGGGCTACATGAAGTCGGCCCTCGTGGCCTCCCACGCCGAGCGGCGCCGGCGCATCGAGTCGGGTGAGGCGGTCATCGTCGGTCTCAACCGCTTCGAGACGACCGAGCCCAACCCGCTCACAGCCGACCTCGAGACGGCCATCCAGACCGTCGACCCGGGGGTCGAGCGCGCGGCAGCCGACGCCGTGCGCGCCTGGCGCGAGCGTCGTGACTCCGACCCGGAGCGGCGTACCCGCGCCGTGGCGGCGCTCGAGCGCCTGCGGGCCGACGCGGCCTCCGGCGCCAACCTCGTGGCGGCCTCGGTCGAGTGCGCGCGCGCCGAGGTGACGACGGGGGAGTGGACGAGTGCCCTGCGCGAGGAGTTCGGCGAGTACCGCGCCCCCACGGGGGTCTCGGGGTCGGTGGGTGTCAGCGCCTCGGAGCCCGGTGACGCCCTCGGGCGGGTGCGTGACCTCGTGGCCCGCACCGGCGAGGAGCTCGGTGAGAAGCTGCGCATCCTCGTCGGCAAGCCCGGCCTCGACGGGCACAGCAACGGCGCGGAGCAGGTGGCCGTGCGGGCGCGCGACGCCGGCTTCGAGGTCGTCTACCAGGGCATCCGCCTGACGCCGGAGCAGATCGTCGCCGCCGCCGTGGCCGAGGACGTGCACCTCGTGGGCCTGTCGATCCTCAGCGGGTCGCACATGGAGCTCGTGCCCGAGGTCCTGCGGGGCCTGCGCGAGGCCGGGGCGGGCGACGTGCCCGTCATCGTCGGCGGCATCATCCCCGAGGGCGACGCCGCCGCCCTGCGCGCCGCCGGGGTCGCCATGGTCTTCACCCCCAAGGACTTCGGGCTCAACGACATCATGAGCGAGCTCGTCGGTGTGATCCGTCGCTCACGGGGTCTCGCGGATCTCGAGGTCGCGCCCGCCTGACCCGGCGTACGGTTCAAGGGTGAGCGATCTGCAGTGCGCCGCCCGGATCATCGTCGTCAACCCGCCGGGCCTCGGTGACGTCGCCTGGCTCGCCTCGTCGCTGGCCCGCGAGAAGGCCACCGCCGTGTATGCCGCCGACGACGTCCCCGACACCGGCCCCGTCGAGTCGCTCGCCGACGACCTCGGCGTGCCCTCGCACCTCGGCCATGGCGACCTCGCGGACGGCACGAGCGGCCTCGAGGAGATCGTCGACCGGCACCGCGGCGAGACCGCGGTCGTCGTGCGCGGCGGCGGCGCCGTGCAGCCCGTGCTCATACTCGTCGACGCCGACGGCCAGACGGTGTCGCCGCTGACCTGAGCGCGTGGCGTTGCGTCCGGGAGCCGCCTAGAAGAGGCGCGACTCGGCGTCGTCGATGCCCTTGAGGGCGTCGTAGTCGAGCACGACGCAGCGGATGCCGCGGTCCTCGGCGAGGGTGCGGGCCTGGGGCTTGATCTGCTGCGCGGCGAAGACCCCCGTCACGGGTGCGAGGTGCGGGTCGCGGTTCATCAGCTCGAGGTAGCGGGTCAGCTGCTCGACCCCGTCGATCTCGCCGCGGCGCTTGATCTCGACGGCGACGCTCGTGCCGCTCGAGTCCTTGGCGAGGATGTCGACCGGCCCGATGGCGGTCATGTACTCCCGGCGCACGAGCGACCAGCCGTGGCCGAGGGTGTGGATGTGCTCGGCGAGCAGGCGCTGCAGGTGCGCCTCGACCCCGTCCTTGACCAGGCCCGGGTCGACGCCGAGCTCGTGGGCCGAGTCGTGCACGACCTCGTGGATCAGCACCGTGAGACGGTCCTCGCTCTTGGCGTGCTGGACCCGCCACACCGCGACGACTCCCTCGGCCGTCTGGGTCTCGTCGGGCTCGACCTCGGCCATCGTGCACGGCGGCGACATCCAGTTGAGCGGCTTGTAGGAGCCCCCGTCGCTGTGCACGAGCACCGAGCCGTCGGCCTTGACGACGAGCAGCCGTGTCGCGAGGGGCAGGTGGGCGGTGAGGCGGCCGTCGTAGTCGACGCTGCAGCGGGCAATGACGAGACGCACGGCGACCACCCTAGATCACCCGAGAACGCCGCCGGTGCCAGCCGACCGGGGTGGGGAGCGTCACGCACCCAACGGGTGTGAGCGGCATACGGGCTCTGGGAGACTCCACGCATGGCTCGTGATTTCACCAAGGTCGGCGTGATCGGACTCGGCACCATGGGTGCCGGCATCGTGGAGGTCTTTGCCCGCAACGGCATCGACGTCGTCGCGGTCGAGGTGACCGACGCCGCGGTCGAGAAGGGGCGGGGCGTCCTGACGCACTCGACCGACCGCGCCGTCTCGCGGGGCAAGCTGAGCGAGCAGGACCGCGACGCCCTGCACAGCCGGGTGCAGTTCACGAGCGACATGGCCGACCTCAAGGAGTGCCAGCTCGTCGTCGAGGCGGTGCCCGAGCACCTCGACCTCAAGAAGGAGATCTTCGCGCGGCTCGACACGATCGTCTCCGACGACGCGATCCTCGCGACGAACACGAGCTCACTTCCCGTCACCGAGATCGCGGTCGCCACGATCAACCCCAAGCGCGTCGTCGGCATGCACTTCTTCAACCCGGCGCCGGTGCTCCAGTTCGTTGAGGTCATCAAGACCGTCATCACGAGCGACGAGATCTTCGAGGAGGTCAAGGCGCTCGCCGAGCGGCTCGGCAAGAAGCCGGTCATCGTCGGCGACAAGGCCGGCTTCATCGCCAACGCCCTGCTCTTCGGCTACCTCAACCACGCCGTGTCGATGTTCGAGAGCAAGTACGCGACGCGCGAGGACATCGACGCGGCGATGAAGCTCGGCTGCGGCTACCCCATGGGCCCGCTCGCCCTCATGGACCTCATCGGCCTCGACACCGCCTACGAGATCCTCGACACGATGTACAAGCAGGGCCGCGACCGCCTGCACGCGCCGACCCCGATCATCAAGCAGATGGTCAGCGCCGGCCTCAAGGGCCGCAAGAGCGGCCGCGGCTTCTACACGTATGCCGCCGCCGGCAGCTCGCAGGTCGTCGACGACGCGCTGACCCCCACGGCCGCCGCGGACGGCGCCACGGCGACCCGCCCGATCCGCACCGTCGGGGTGATCGGCTCCGGCACGATGGCGACCGGGATGGTCGAGGTCTTCGCCAAGGCCGGCCTCGACGTCGTCTTCGTCGCACGCAGCGAGGCCAAGGTCGACGCGGTGCGCGCCGGCGTCGAGAAGAGCCTCGACAAGGCGATCGCCCGGGGCAAGGCCACCGAGGAGCAGCGTGACGCGGCCCTGGCCCACCTGCGCGGCACGACGAGCCTCGAGGACCTCGCCGAGGTCGACCTCGTCGTCGAGGCCGTCGTCGAGGACCTCGCCGTCAAGCGCGAGCTCTTCGGCCGGCTCGACGAGATCTGCCGTCCCGGCGCGATCCTCGCGACGACGACGAGCTCGCTGCCCGTCGTCGAGTGCGCCGCAGCGACCTCGCGCCCCGAGGACGTCATCGGCATGCACTTCTTCAACCCGGCCCAGGTCATGCGCCTCGTCGAGGTCGTCCACACCGTCTCGACGGCCGCCGACGTCACCGCGACGGTGCAGCAGCTGTGCGCGACCATCGGCAAGCACCCCGTCACGTGCGGCGACCGCGCCGGCTTCATCGTCAACGCGCTGCTCTTCCCCTACCTCAACGACGCCGTGAAGATGCTCGAGGCGAACTACTCGACCGCCGACGACATCGACACGGCGATGAAGACCGGCTGCGGCCTGCCGATGGGTCCCTTCGAGCTGCTCGACGTCGTCGGTCTCGACGTGTCGCTCGCCATCGAGCGCGAGCTCTACCTCGAGTTCCGCGAGCGCGGCTACGCCCCGGCCCCGCTGCTCGAGCACCTCGTCACCGCCGGCTACCTCGGCCGCAAGACCGGTCGCGGCTTCCGCACCTACCCCTGACACCCGGCGGGGCGGCATACCCCGGCTGTGCCCGACAATGGGCTCATGCCGTCACGCCGTCGACCCAGCAAGCACGCCCGCGACCACGTGCCGCTCGACGTGACGCGCATCCAGGGCGGCGCCACGCGCGAGGAGTCGTATGCCGGTGGGCGCTGGACCGTCCGCTCCGTGACGGGGGCGTCGGCGACGCGGCCCTACCTGTGCCCCGGGTGCCAGCAGGACATCCCGCCCGGCCTGCCGCACGTCGTCGTGTGGCCCGCCGACGGGGTCGGGGGAGTGGGCGACCGGCGGCACTGGCACACCGGGTGCTGGCAGCGTCGTGACGCGCGGCCGCCCGGCAACGCCTACCGCTGAGCACCCGGCGGGGCGTCGAGGACGGGTGCGAGCTCGCGGGCCACGAGCCGCAGCGGAGCGGTGTCGCGGCGGGCGCGAGCCATGAGGATGGCACCTTCGAGGGCGCAGAGCATGAGCGTCGAGAGCGAGTCGGCCCGCCGGCGCGAGCGACCCATGTCGACCAGGGCCTCGGCGAGGGGGCGCCGCCAGGTCTCGAGAGCCGTGTCGGCGGCGCGCCGCACCGTCTCGTTGGTGTCGGCGCAGTCGACGACGGCCGCGGCGACGGGGCAGCCGCGGGCGAACTCGCGGGCGTCGAGGTCGGCCGCCCAGTCGTCGACGACGGCGGTGAAGAGGCGGCTCGGCGTCGGACGCCTCATCCGAGAGAGGTGCTCCCCGACGCGCGCCGCGGCCCAGGTGCCGGCCCAGTCGAGCGCCTCGGCGACGAGCTGGTCCTTGCCGCCCGGGAAGTAGTGCTGCAGCGACCCCCTCGGGGCGTCGGCGTCGATGACGACCTGCCGCAGGCCTGTCCCACTGACCCCTGCGCGCCGCAGGTGCTGGGCAGTCGCGTAGACCATGCGGTCGCGAGGACCGCGGGTGTCCGACGACATGTGACCTCCGAACTCTCTTTGTCACGTGAACTATGACAGTTGTCATAGTTCGATGACTACTATGACGAGTGTCATAGTAGTGAAGGGAGATTGGTGTGGAGTCCATGGTGGGTTTCATCGGGCTGGGGATCATGGGGCGACCCATGGCGGCCAACTTGGTTCGGGCGGGAGTGCCTCTGCGCGTGTGGAACCGGTCGCCAGCCGGCGCGGCGGCGCTGGCGGAGCTGGGGGCCGTCGTCGAGGACTCACCCGCGGCCGTCTTCGCGGCCAGCGACGTCGTGCTGCTCATGCTGGCCGATGAGCACGCTGTCGACGAGGTGCTGCACCGCGGGAGCGAGGCATTTGCCGCGATGGTTGCGGGCCGGACCGTCGTGCACCTCGGCACGACGTCTCCTGAGTTCTCGAGCGGGCTCGGGCGAGACGTCGAGGCCGCCGGCGGTGACTACGTCGAGGCCCCCGTCTCCGGCTCGCGCCTCCCCGCGGAGCGCGGGGAGCTCGTCGCGCTCGTGGCCGGAAGAGACGCGGCCGTGGACCGCATCGCCCCGCTCCTGGCGCCCATGTGCCGCGAGGTCGTGCGCTGTGGCTCCGTGCCCGCGGGCACGGGCACGAAGCTCGCGGTCAACCTCTACCTGTGCACCATGGTCGCCGGGCTCGCGGAGGCCTTCCACCTCGCCGAGCGGCTCGACCTCGACCTCGAGGTCTTCAGGCGTGCCCTCGACTCGGGGCCCATGGCCAGCGCCGTCTCGACCGTGAAGCTGGCGAAGCTCGTGGCGCGCGACTTCGACGCCCAGGCGGCGGTGCGCGACGTGCACACCAACACCCGCCTCATCGCGGCGGCCGCACGGTCCGTGGGGGCGTCGAGCCCGCTGCTCGACGCGACCCGCCGGCTCTTCCGCGAGACCGAGGACGCCGGCCTCGGGTCCCTCGACATGGCTGCGGTCGTCACCGCTCTCGAGACGAGGGCCGGCCCACCGTGATGGTGGGCCGGCCCTCGTCCTGTCGGGGTGCGGCCTACTGGCCTACTGGTCGCTGAAGCGGGTGATCTTCGGCAGGAGCGCCGCGCGCTTCTCCGGGTCCGTGACACCGAGGCCCGGCTCGGGCGAGAGCGTCAGCACGCCGACCTTGCCCTGGTGGGCGTTCTGGTGGACGTCGAGGGCGGCCTGCCCCACCTCGTCGAGCGTGTACGTCTTGCTCAGCGTCGGCTGGATGAGCCCGCGGTTGATGAGCTCGTTGGCCTCCCACGCCTCGCGGTAGTTGGCGAAGTGCGAGCTGACGATGCGCTTGAGGTTCATCCAGAGGTAGCGGTTGTCGTACTCGTGCATGTAGCCCGACGTCGAGGCGCACGTGACGATCGTGCCGCCCTTGCGCGCGACGTAGACGCTCGCGCCGAAGGTCTCGCGGCCCGGGTGCTCGAAGACGATGTCGACGTCGTAGCCGCCGGTCAGCTCACGGATCTTCTTGCCCAGACGCTGCCACTCCTTGGGGTTCTGGGCGGTGCCCTCGTCGTTCCAGAAGCGGTAGCCCTCGGCGTTGCGGTCGATGATGAGCTCGGCGCCCATCGCGCGGCAGATCTCGGCCTTCTCGGGGGAGGAGACGACGCAGATCGGCGTCGCCCCACCGGCGAGCGCCATCTGCGTGGCGTAGGAGCCGAGGCCGCCCGACGCGCCCCAGATGAGGACCCGGTCGCCGAGCTTCATCGCCGCGCCGTTCTTGGAGATGAGCTGCCGGTAGGCCGTCGAGTTGACGAGGCCGGGGGACGCCGCCTCCTCCCAGGTCAGGTGGGCAGGCTTGGGCATCAGCTGGTTCGCCTTGACGATGGCGAGCTCCGCGAGTCCGCCGAAGTTCGTCTCGAAGCCCCAGATGCGCTGCTGCGGGTCGAGCATCGTGTCGTTGTGGCCCTCGGCGTCCTCGAGCTCGACCGACAGGCAGTGGGCGACGACCTCGGTGCCCGGCTTCCACTTCGTCACGCCAGGCCCGGTGCGCAGGATGACGCCCGCGAGGTCGGAGCCGACGACGTGGTAGGGCAGGTCGTGGCGCTTGGCGAACTCCGACATCCGCCCGTAGCGCTCGAGGAACCCGAACGTCGAGACGGGCTCGAAGATCGAGGTCCACACGGTGTTGTAGTTGATGGCACTCGCCATCACCGCGACGAGCGCCTCGCCGGGCGCCAGCTCGGGCACCGGCACCTCGTCGATGTGGAGTGACTTGCGGGGATCCTTGTCGCGGGTGGCGAGTCCCTCGAACATCGTGACCTCGTCCTTGTGGACGGTCGCACCGCGATAGGTCGCGGGGATCTCGATGTTCGCGTAGGTCTCCTGGGTGCGGTCGCCGGAGAGGATGGCGTCGCGGATGGCCTGCATGGTGAAGGTCCTTCGGTCGCAGCGTCATTGGTCGTCGAAGTGGTGCGTACTGCCCCGAACGTAGCGAGGCGGTGTTGCCCCGGGCCGCTTCTGAGACCCCCACCACAGGGTGACCTGGGTCACCCGACGGCCCATGGGCTGACGGACCCCTACCCGTCGGTATGCCGGTGGGTCGCCCAGCATGGTGAAGGTGGAGTCAGACCGACCGACCGCCACGAGCGCGTATGCCGTCGGCTGGCCGTGCGTGGGTCAGGTGACGTCGCGTGGTCGTGGCGGTCCGTCCGGCCGGGGGCTACGGTCGGGCGGTGCGACCGAACCGGCTGGGCAGCGTGGCGTGGCTCGTGCAGCCGCTCTACGTCGCGGTCGAGCTCCTCGTCGCTGGTGTGGCGTCGGCGAGCTACAGCCTGCGCGACGACACGATCAGCGCTCTGGGCCAGCTGACCTGCGCTCCCGGCCACTCCGGCTCGACGGTCGTGGTGTGCTCGCCGGGCCACGTTGCGCTCAACGAGGCGTTCGTGGTCTTCGCGAGCCTCCGCGTACTGGGGGCCGTGCTGTTGCGCCCGTCCCTCGCCGAGGGGTGGGTGCGAGGCGCCGCGACAGCCCTCTGGGCCGTCTCCGGAATCTGCTCTGCGGCAGTCGGGTTCGTCCCCGTCGACCAGTGGCCGGGGCCGCATGCCCTCGTCGCTGCGCCGGTCTTCGCGCTGCAGCCGCTCGCGGTGCTCGCCACCGCTGCCGCGCTCCGGCGGACGCCGGGCTCAGTGCCCCGGTGGGTCGTCACGACCGGCGTCGCAGTCGCTGCGCTGACCGCAGCGGCCGCGGTCGCCTTCGGCCTTCGCCTGGGGGAGGCGACGTGGGTGGGCGGCCTCGAACGCCTGGCGTTGTGGCCGGCATACCTCTGGCTGGGTGTTGTCGGGGCGGCCCTGCTCAGCCGGCGGGGTCGCGTCAGTGGGCCGGGCTGACGGCGGGCTCCACGAGCTCGACGAGCACGCCGCCGGCGTCCTTGGGGTGGATGAAGTTGACCCGGCTGTCGCTCGTGCCGCGCTTGGGGTTCTCGTAGAGCAGCCGCAGGCCGCGCTCGCGCAGCGTCGCGCACACGGCGTCGATGTCGGCGACGCGGTAGGCGAGCTGCTGGATGCCGGGCCCGCTGCGGTCCAGGAACTTCGCGATGGTCGACTCGGGGGAGAGGGGGGCGAGGAGCTGGATGCACGAGCCGGAGTCGCCGACGGCCATCATCGCCTCGCGGACGCCCTGCTCCTCGTTGGTCTCCTCGTGGAGCAGCGTCATGCCGTACTTCTCCACGTAGAAGGCGATGGCGGCGTCGAGGTCAGGGACCGCGATGCCGACGTGGTCGATGTGGGTGAAGAGGGAGTCGCTCGTGCCGGTCATGGCCCCAGCCTAGGAGCGCAGGCACGGCCGAGTCAGGGCGTCGCCATGTGGCAAGGACCACGCACTCCTCTTATCACTTAAGGCAACAAGTGATAATCTGAGTCGGTGACCACGGACGACGCAGCGGGTGCCGCCGCTCGCTGGCCGGCGCTCAGTTTCGAGACGTTCGCCTGGGAGCCCGGTCCCGGCCTCGAGGGCGTCACGCGGGCCGAGCGCGCCGCGGTGGGTCGCCCGTATGCCGCGGCCGTCGTCCCCGAGATCTCCGGGCTCAGCCCGGCGCCCCGCCCCCAGGTCGTCGCCCAGGCGGAGGAGGCGGTGGCGGAGGTGCGGGCGTTCGACGCCGAGACCGACGAGCCGGGGTCACGGGGTCCCGGCGGACCCCCGGCGCTCGACGCGATCCTGCTCCGCAGCGAGTCGGCGTCGTCGTCGCAGATCGAGCAGCTGACCGCCTCGGCCCGCGCCGTCGCCGAGGCGGAGCTCACGGGCACCGGCAGGGGCAATGCTGCGGTCGTCGCGGCCAACGTCGACGCCATGACCGCGGCCATCGCGCTCGCCGACCGGCTCGACGCCGATGCCGTCCTGCGGATGCAGGCCGCCCTGCTCGGCGGCACGTCGCCGCACCTCGTCGGGTGGCGGGAGGAGCCGGTGTGGATCGGCGCCCCCGGAAGCACCCCGGTCACCGCCGAGTTCGTGCCGCCCCACCACACCCGGATCGAGGCGGCGATCGCCGACCTCGTCGACTTCATGGCCCGCGACGACCTGCCCGTGCTCATCCAGGCGGCCGTCGCCCACGCCCAGTTCGAGACGATCCACCCGTTCGCCGACGGCAACGGGCGCACGGGCCGCGCGCTCGTCCACGCCCTGCTCCGCGCCAAGGGCGTGACGCGGCACGTCACCGTGCCGGTGTCGGGGGGACTGCTCCACGACCGCGCGGGCTACGTCGCCGCGCTCGACGCATACCGCCGGGGTGAGATCGAGCCGATCGTCACGGCCTTCGCCCTGGCCGGTCTGCGGGCCGTCCAGCACGGGCGCACGATGCGCCGCCGCCTCGACGACGTGCGAGCCCAGTGGCGCCAGCGGGTGCGCGCCCGGTCGGACTCCGCGGTCTGGCGGCTGCTCGACGTCGTCGTCGCCCACCCGGTGCTCGACGCGGCCACGGCCGCCGCGGCGCTCGGCATCGCCGAGCCCAACGTGCACCGCCACTTGCGGGTGCTCACCGAGGCCGGCGTGCTCGTCGGGCGGCAGCACTACCCCGACCGGCGCACGCTGTGGCGCTCGCCCGACGTGCTCGGGGTGCTCGACGACTATGCCGCCGACGTCGGGCGGCGCTCGCGCTGATCCTCTGACGAGGCTGACGCGGCCGTCTCTGCCGTCTCGGCCGTATGCCGTGTGCGCTTGGTCATGCTGCGGGCGGGCGTGTCAGGGGCCGCTACTACAGTGTCACCGACATCCCCAATGACGTCGGAAGAGGCTGTTCCATGAGTGCTGACCGTCCCACCTCCGTGATCGTCGCAGGAGCCAGGACCCCGATGGGGCGCCTGCTCGGCTCGCTCAAGGACTTCTCCGGAGCGGACCTCGGTGGCGTCGCCATCAAGGGCGCGCTCGAGAAGGCGGGCGTCGCCCCCGAGCAGGTCGACTACGTCATCATGGGCCAGGTGCTGCAGGCCGGCGCGGGCCAGATCCCGGCTCGTCAGGCCGCCCACGCCGCCGGCATCCCCATGACGGTGCCCGCCCTGACGATCAACAAGGTGTGCCTCTCGGGCATCAACGCGATCGCCATGGCCGACCAGCTCATCCGCGCGGGCGAGTTCGAGATCGTCGTCGCCGGTGGCCAGGAGTCGATGACCAACGCGCCGCACCTCATGACGAAGTCGCGCGAGGGCTACAAGTACGGCGACGTGACGATGCGCGACCACATGGCCTTCGACGGTCTCTGGGACGCCTTCACCGACCAGGCGATGGGGTTGCTCACCGAGCAGGCCAACACCGGCGAGCAGGCCTTCACCCGTGAGGAGCAGGACGAGTTCTCCGCGCGCAGCCACCAGCTCGCGGCCAAGGCGTGGAAGGATGGCCTCTTCGACGACGAGGTCGTCTCGGTGAGCATCCCGCAGCGCAAGGGCGACCCGATCGAGTTCAAGACCGACGAGGGCATCCGCGCCGACACGACGTCGGCCTCGCTGGGTGCGCTCCGTCCGGCCTTCAGCAAGGACGGCACGATCACGGCCGGCTCGGCCTCGCAGATCTCCGACGGCGCCGCGGCCGTCGTCGTCATGAGCAAGGCCAAGGCCGAGGAGCTCGGCCTCACCTGGCTCGCCGAGATCGGCGCCCACGGTGTCGTCGCCGGGCCCGACTCGACCCTCCAGCAGCAGCCCGCCCGGGCGATCGCCCGGGCCTGCGAGCGCGAGGGCATCACCCCGGCAGACCTCGACCTCATCGAGATCAACGAGGCCTTCGCGGCCGTCGGCCTCGCCTCGGCCAAGGAGCTCGGCATCGACGTCGACAAGGTCAACGTCAACGGCGGTGCCATCGCCCTCGGCCACCCGATCGGCATGTCTGGCGCTCGCATCGCCCTGCACCTCGCACTCGAGCTCAAGCGTCGTGGTGGTGGTGTCGGCGCGGCGGCCCTCTGCGGCGGCGGCGGTCAGGGTGATGCCCTCATCGTCCGCGTGCCGGCTTCGGCCTGACCCGCGCACGGCTGAGTTCGCTTGGTGCGCCGCGCAGTCGACGTCCCCGCCCTGGTCGAGTCGGCCCGGGCGGGGTCTCCGCGCGCCGTCGCGCGCCTCATCTCCCTCGTCGAGGACGGCCACCCGGCCCTGCGTGAGGTGATGGCCGCGCTGGCACCGCACAGCGGGTCGGCCTACGTCATCGGGATCACCGGCTCGCCCGGAGTGGGCAAGTCGACCTCGACGACGGCGCTCGTCGGCGCCTTCCGCGAGCAGCGCCTGCGCGTCGGGGTGCTCGCGGTCGACCCGAGCTCGCCCTTCTCGGGCGGCGCACTGCTCGGCGACCGGGTGCGCATGCAGGACCACGCGCTCGACCCCGAGGTCTACATCCGCTCGATGGCCTCGCGCGGGCACCTCGGCGGCCTGTCGTGGACGACCCCCCAGGCGATCCGGGTGCTCGATGCCGCAGGCTGCGACGTCGTGCTCGTCGAGACCGTGGGCGTCGGGCAGTCGGAGGTCGAGATCGCCGGCCTCGCCGACACCTCGATCGTGCTGCTCGCGCCGGGCATGGGCGACGGCATCCAGGCAGCCAAGGCGGGCATCCTCGAGATCGGCGACGTCTTCGTCGTCAACAAGGCCGACCGTGACGGCGCTGACGCCACGGTGCGCGACCTGCGCCACATGATCTCGCTCGGCGACCGCTCCGAGCCCGGGCTGTGGCGACCCCCCGTCGTCAAGACCGTGGCCTCGCAGAAGGTCGGCCTCGACGAGGTGATGGAGGCACTCGACAAGCACCGCGCCTTCATCGCCGAGAGTGGCGAGCTCGTCCGCCGGCGCGAGCGGCGGGCTGCCGACGAGATCGAGTCAATCGCTTTGGCAGCGTTGCGCGCCCGCTTCGGTCACGTCGCGGGGCACCATGGGCTCGGCGCGCTCGCGCGTCGAGTCGTCGCAGGCGAGATCGACCCGTATGCCGCGGCCGACCGTCTCGTCGACCGACTCGAGGTCTGAGTCCTCCGCGTCAGCCGCGCGGCCGGAGCGCGTAAATGCGTTGTCGTGACCGGCGCCGTGGTGTCACCGTCGAGTCATGGACATCATCCCGCTCGACCGTGACGACGACGTCATGCTCAAGGAGATCTTCGGGGTCGCCTGCCGCAGCGAGGCCGTCTCGCGCGTGCAGCCGATCCAGCGCACCGAGGAGGAGTTCCTCAAGATGGTGCGCTTCGACTTCCCCGGCGAACGCGAGGAGGGCGCCGTCGCGATGGTCGACGGCTCGCCTGCGGGCTGGGCACGGGTCTTCTTCCCAGAGCGCGACAACCTCGACAAGTGCTGGACCCAGCTCGAGGTCGACCCGCAGCACCGCGGGGAGGGCCTCGGCTCGGCGCTCGTGACCTGGACGGAGGAGCGGGCCCGCGCCGCGAAGCGCGACATGCTCCTCACCGAGGTGTTCGTGCCCGTCGGCGCCCGCGAGTCGCACGCCGACCGCGAGTTCGCCCTGCGCCGGGGGTATGCCGTGTCGAGCGTCGAGATCGTCCGCTCGCTCCCGCTGCCCGTCGACCGCGACGCGGTGGCCCGGCACCAGGAGCGGGCCAGCGAGGCCATGGGCGACGCCTACGAGCTCAGCGTGCACGTCAACGGCGTGCCGCACGAGCTGCGCCAGGGCGTCTGCGACGCCTCGAACCGGCTCATCCTCGACGCCCCGACGGGCGACGTGGAGTTCGAGCCGGAGTCGATGACGGTCGAGGACTACCAGGTGATGCTCGACCAGCAGCGCGACGCGGGCCGCACGATCATCACGACCGTCGCCCTGCACCGCGAGACGGGGGCCGTTGCCGCCTACACCGATCTCGTCATGCCGAGTGGTGACCCGCACATCGTCTTCCAGTGGGGCACGCTCGTGCTGCCCGAGCACCGCGGCCACCGCCTGGGTATGGCGGTGAAGATCGCCAACCTCGAGGAGCTCACGCGCCTGGCCCCGGAGCGTCGCACGGTGCAGACGATGAACGACGAGCAGAACCCGTGGATGGTCGAGATCAACAAGGACCTCGGCTTCGAGATCATCGAGGAAGCCCTGACGATGAAGACGGCCTTCTGAGAGGCACTCGAAGGGTGGCTCGGGTGCGGGTCGAGCGGGCTACGACGGGGCCACGACGAGACCGGGGGCGGCCGACCGAGGACGGTCGGGGCGGCATACGGTGGGCTCATGCTGATCGCCTTCTCCGTCGCCCCCACGGTTGCCGCCGATGACACGGGGTCGGTGAGCGATGCCGTGGCGCGTGCGATCCGGGTCGTGCGCGACTCCGGGCTGCCGCACCGCACCGACGCCATGTTCACGACGATCGAGGGGGGGTGGGACGAGTGCATGGCTGTCGTGAAGCAGTGCTGCGACGTGCTGGCGCAGAGCTCGCCGCGTGTCGGGCTCGTGCTCAAGGCCGACATCCGGCCCGGCTTCACCGGAGAGCTCGATGCCAAGCTCGAGCGCCTCGAGGACGCCTTGGGCCGCCAGCAGGCTGACTGAGCCTCGTGAGTCGCCTGAGCCTCGTGAGTCGCTGAGCCACTGGGCCGGCAGTTTGGGCGGCCGAACGTGACCGGTCTGACAGGCGGCCGCACTCGCCGCCGCGGAACCTCCCGGTTCGTCCGTTCTGCGGGCGGTGTTGTGGAGCCGAGCCGGCCTCTGGCGATTGGGGAAGGCGGGCCCACCGTGCGTATCGTGGATGGCGGTTCGCCCTCTCCCGAGGGTGTGCCAACCCCCTGTGTCACCACGAAAGGCCTTCTTCATGCCCCGCTCCGCGACCCGTCGCCGCGCCTTCGCGGCCGCTCTGGCCTGTGCCGCGATGCTCAGCGCCTGCACCGGGAACGCCGACGACGGCCCTGACGGCGGTGCAGCGACCGCCACGCCCGTCGTGGCCCCGTCAGCCGCTGACAGCTCCGCCCAGTCCGCCGTGAGCGCTGCAGTGGCAGCATCCACCGACGTGACTGCCGCCGGCGCCGCAGCGCGGGCCAAGGCCTTCACCGGTTCCGCGCTCGTGTCGGCGAACGCCGCCGCGAAGATGCTGCCCGGCCGCACCGCGGGCGAGAAGGCCGATGCCGAGGTGTCGACCGAGGGCGTCAAGGTGCTCGCCGTGTCGCGTGCCGGCGACACGCCCGCCCAGATCCTCGCCCAGACGACGCTGAAGAAGACGGGCGCCCCGGTGCTCGTCCTGCTGACGGCGAAGACCCCGGCCGGTCCCTACCAGGTGGCCGCTCTCACGCCGGTCCTGCCGAGCGCGAAGATCGACTCGTTCGACCCGACGATCGACGGCTCGCCCGCGATCGGCAACGGCAAGGGTCTGGCCGCCACGCCCGATGAGGTCGTGGCCTCCTTCGCCGACTCCGTGCGCTTCCCCGGCCCGGCGACCTCCAAGCTGCTCGCCGTCGACCCGTTCACCGAGCAGCTGCGGCAGTCAGCGAGCGCCCAGTCGCAGGCGCTCAACAACCAGGGCACCTTCACGCAGAGCTGGACCCCCAAGGACGTCATCGGCGGGGTTCGCCTCAAGGACGGCCAGGGCGCCATCGTCTTCGCCGACCTCGAGCGCCACGACGCGATCGCGATGCGCACGCCGCAGAAGCTCACTCCCGACAAGGAGCTGACGCTGCTGACCGGCATCAAGCAGATCACCTCCGAGGCCAAGCTGACGTCCAACGAGATCATCGCGATCGTCATCCCGGCGAGCGGCCAGTCCCGTGTGGTGGCCGCCTCGGACCAGATCGTCGCCGGGTCGGGTCGGTGAGGCAGGATTGACCTATGAGTCACCAGCCATTCACCGCAGCGGCGCTGCGCGGTGCCGTCGACCTGTCCTCGCTCAAGCGGCCGGCCCCGCCGGCTGGCCCCGCATCCGGCGCGGACGCCACCTCGACGGCCGGTGCGTCCGGCGTCGTCATCGAGGGTACTGACGCCTCGATCGGCGAGCTCGTCAGGCCCACCGTCCCCTACCCCGTGGTCATGGTGCTGTGGTCGCCCCGGCTCAAGGAGTCGGCCGACTTCGTGGCCACCTTCGGCGCCGTCGCAAGGCGGTATGCCGGCCGCTTCCAGCTCGTGACCGTCGACGTCGACGCCAACCCCGCCATCCTCCAGGCGTTCCAGGTCCAGGCCGTGCCGGTGAGCTTCGCGTTCCTCCAGGGCCAGCCGGTGCCGCTCTTCGAGGGCGCGCAGCCCGAGGCACAGATCACGGGTGTCATCGACCAGGTGCTCGCGCTCGCCGCGCAGAACGGGGTGACGGGCACCGTCGCGGGCGCCGATGCTGCCGGGGACGCGGCGGAGGTGGCCGACGAACCGCCGCTGCCGCCCCTCCACCAGCAGGCCTACGACGCCATCGAGGCCGGCGACCTCGACGGCGCCGCCGCGGCCTACCGCGAGGCGCTCGCGCAGAGCCCAGCCGACACCGACGCCAAGCTCGGCCTGGCGCAGGTGGGTCTCATGCAGCGCACGGCCGGCGTCGACCTGCAGGCCGCCCGCGCGGCCGCGGCGGCCGACCCGGCCGACGTCGACGCCCAGATCGTCGTCGCCGACCTCGACCTGCTCGGCGGCCACGTCGAGGACGCCTTCGTGCGCCTCATCGACACCGTGCGGATCACCGCCGACACCGACCGCAACAAGGCCCGCGAGCACCTCGTCGAGCTCTTCGAGGTCATCGGCACCGGCGACGAGCGAGTCGTCAAGGCCCGCAAGTCCCTCATGAGCGCCCTCTTCTGACCGAAAGACCAGCGCGCCCAGCCCGCTGATCGAAAGGCCGCGCACCTCAACAATCGAGAGAGCAGTTCGTCGGCCTCGGGGTCCCGACGAAGTGCCCTTTCGATTGTCAGCGTGGCCAGCCTTCTGATCGAGAGAGCAGTTCGTCGGCTTCGGGGTCCCGACGGAGTGCTCTTTCGATTGGGTCAGGTGGGGTCGGCGGTGACGACGAGGGCTTCGTCGAGGCGCGCGAGGACACTCTCGGCCATTGCGTCCAGCTCAGCCACCGTGTCCACCTCAGCCATCGTGTCTGGCTCAGCCGCCTCAGCCGCCTCGTTTGCGGGGGTCGGCTCGTCGACCCACAGTCCCCAGCGCGGGGTTGATGGGTCGACGCCTGCGGCGATGACGACGAGGTGCACCGGCTCCGGGTCGACGAGGTCGAGGAGGTCCTCGAGACGCTCACCGAGGGCGTCCTCGACGAGCACGGCATCCCAGCCCTCCAGCTGGTGGGTCTCCGCGACGGCGAGCGCCGCCGACCAGCGCAGCAGGCGGTCGCGCAGCTGAGCGGAGGTGGGCGTGCCCGTCCACGGCTCGAGGGACCCGATGCGGACCAACCGCTCTAGCGCCTCCCCGTCGATCACGACCGCCCGGCCGATCCGCCGGGCCAGCGCCGCTGCGAGCGACCGACGCTGCTCCGGATCGGTCCCGGTGACGAGGAAGAGGCGCCCGCGGTCCGAGTCAGGGCCCCGGTCGCTCATCCCCCGAGGGCCGCGCTGACGACGTCCTTGGCCTCGGCCTGCACGCGGGCGAGGTGCTCGGGCCCCTGGAACGACTCGGCGTAGATCTTGTAGACGTCCTCGGTGCCGGAGGGGCGAGCGGCGAACCACGCGCTCTCGGTCGTCACCTTGAGGCCGCCGATCTTTGCGCCGTTGCCCGGGGCCTCGGTCAGCTTGCCCGTGATCGCCTCTCCCGCAAGGGTTTCGGCAGTGACGTCGCCGGGGGAGAGGGCGCCGAGCTTGGCCTTCTCCTCGCGCGACGCCGCCGCGTCGATGCGGGCGTATGCCGGGTCGCCGTGTCGGGCGGTCAGCTCGGCATAGTGCTGGCTGGGTGTCTTGCCCGTCGTGGCCAGGATCTCCGACGCGAGCAGCGCGAGGAGGATGCCGTCCTTGTCGGTGGACCAGACCGAGCCGTCGAAGCGCAGGAAGCTCGCACCGGCCGACTCCTCGCCGCCGAATCCCACACTGCCGTCGAGGAGCCCGGGCACGAACCACTTGAAGCCGACCGGCACCTCGAGCAGCGTGCGACCGAGGTCGGAGGCGACCCGGTCGATCATCGACGACGACACGAGCGTCTTGCCGATGGCCGTGCTCGCGGGCCAGTCAGGGCGCGCGCCACCGTAGAGGTACTGGATCGCGACGGCGAGGTAGTGGTTGGGGTTCATCAACCCGGCGTCCGGGGTGACGATGCCGTGACGGTCGGCGTCGGCGTCGTTGCCCGTCGAGATGTCGTAGGCGTCCTTGTTGCGGATGAGCGAGGCCATCGCCGAGGGGGAGGAGCAGTCCATGCGGATCTTGCCGTCCCAGTCGAGCGTCATGAAGGCCCACTGCGGGTCGACCCGCGGGTTGACGACCGTGAGGTCGAGGCCGTGGCGCTCGCCGATCTCGCCCCAGTAGGCGACCGAGGCGCCGCCGAGCGGGTCCGCGCCGATGCGGACGCCGGCGTCGCGGATGCGCGCGAGGTCGACGACGCCGACGAGGTCGTCGACGTAGGTGCCCATGAAGTCGTAGGAGCCGGCGTCGGCCCGTGCCTGCTCGAAGGAGACGCGCCGGACGTCCTTGAGCCCATCACGGATGAGGTCGTTGGCGCGCTTCGCGATGACCGACGTCGCATCGGTGTCGGCGGGTCCGCCGTGCGGCGGGTTGTACTTGAACCCACCGTCGGCGGGCGGGTTGTGCGACGGCGTCACGACGATGCCGTCGGCGAGACCCGTTGCACCAGAAGCCTTGCCGCGGTTGGCCCGGAGGATCGCGTGCGAGACCGCCGGCGTGGGCGTGAAGCCGTCGCGGTCGTCGACGAGCACCTGCACGCCATTTGCGACGAGCACCTCGAGAGCCGAGCGCCACGCCGGCTCGGACAGGCCGTGGGTGTCGCGACCGATGAAGAGCGGCCCGTCGAAGCCCTGCGAGACGCGGTAGTCGACGATGGCCTGCGTCGTGGCGAGGATGTGGTCCTCGTTGAACGCGGTGCGCAGGCTCGACCCCCGGTGGCCCGACGTGCCGAACGCGACCTGCTGGTCGGGGTCGTCGACGTCGGGGTGCCGGTCGTAGTACGCACCGATCAGGGCATCGACGTCGACGAGGTCCTCGGCCTGAGCCTGCTGACCGGCGCGCGGGTGGGTCATGACGGGTCTCCGTTCGTGGTCGTGACAGGGGCGGACGAGGCGTCGGCGGCGAGCGCCGGCGGGGCTGGCTCGTCAAGCGGGACGAGCCAGACGGTCGAGAGGCGCGGCACCGTCAGGTCAGCGGAGTACGGCTGCTGGTGCCAGGCCTCCGCCCGCGCCTCGACGACGACGCCGGCGCTGCTCGGCGCGTCGGGGTGGTAGCCCGCGGTGTCGAGCACGACTGTCCAGCGCCCGCCGCGCGGCAGCCCGATGCGGTAGGACTGCTGCGTCTCACCGCTGAAGTTCATGACGCAGGCCACGACCGGAGCATCGGTCGTCCGGTCGCCACGGCCGAAGCGCAGCCACGAGAAGGTGTTGTGGTCTGCGTCGTCGGCCTCGAGCCACTCGAAGCCCGAGCGGTCGGCGTCGAGCTCCCACAGCGCCGTGTTGCCCCGGTAGATCCCGTTGAGGTCCTTGACGAGGTTGTGCACACGGTAGTGCAGCGGCTGCTCGAGCAGCCACCAGTCGAGGCTGCGGCCCTCGGACCACTCCGACTCCTGGCCGAACTCGCAGCCCATGAAGAGCAGCTGCTTGCCCGGGTGGCACCACAGGTAGGCGAGGAACGCGCGCAGGGTCGCGACCTGCTCCTCGCGCGTGCCGCGCGACTTGCGCAGCAGCGAGCCCTTGCCGTGGACGACCTCGTCGTGGCTGATCGGCAGCACGAAGTTCTCGTCGAAGGCGTACATGAGCGAGAAGGTCAGCTTGCCGTGGTGGTACTTGCGGTAGATGGGCTCCTCGCCGAGGTACTTGAGCGAGTCGTTCATCCAGCCCATGTTCCACTTGAAGCCGAAGCCGAGACCGCCCTGGTCGGTCGGCTTCGTGACGCCCGGCCACGTCGTCGACTCCTCGGCGATCATGACGATGCCGCCGACGCGCTTGTAGGCGGTGCCGTTGGTCTCCTTGAGCAGCTCGACGGCTTCGAGGTTCTCGCGCCCGCCGTTGCGGTTGGGCACCCAGGCGCCCTCGTCGCGGGCGTAGTCGAGGTAGAGCATCGAGGCGACGCCGTCGACGCGCAGGCCGTCGATGTGGAAGTCCTCGAGCCAGTAGAGCGCGTTGGCGACGAGGAAGTTGCGTACCTCGGGCCGGCCGTAGTCGAAGATGTTGGAGCCCCACTCGGGGTGCCAGCCGAGCCGCGGGTCCGGGTGCTCGTAGAGCGGCAGGCCGTCGAATCGCGCGAGCGCCCACTCGTCGGTGGCGAAGTGGCCCGGGACCCAGTCGAGCAGCACCCCGATGCCGGCCCGGTGGAGCTCGTCGACGAGGTAGCGGAAGTCGTCGGGCCGGCCCCAGCGCGAGCTCGGCGCGTAGTAGCCGGTGACGTGGTAGCCCCACGACGGCACGTAGGGGTGCTCCATGACGGGGAGGAACTCCACGTGGGTGAAGCCGAGGTCGCGCACGTAGTTGACGAGGTGCTCGGCGAGCCCGTGGTAGCCGAGGTCCTGGCGCCACGAGCCGAGGTGCACCTCGTAGATGCTCATCGGGCCCTGGTGGGCGTTGGAGGTGCGCCGGTGCTCCATCCACTCGTCGTCGCGCCACGTGTAGTGCGTCTCCGTCACGATGGCGGCCTGCTTCGGCGCGACCTCGGTCATGCGCGCCATCGGGTCGCTCTTCAGCCGGACCAGCTCGTCGGGCCCGCGCACCGCGAACTGGTAGTTCATCCCCTCCTGCGCGCCGGGCAGGAAGAGCTCCCAGATGCCGCTGTCGCCGAGGGCACGCATCGGGTGGCTGCGGCGGTCCCAGTCGTTGAAGTCGCCGATGACGTGGACGGCCTTGGCCCGCGGTGCCCACAGGGCGAACGACACTCCCCAGACGTCGCCGAGGGGGCCGCCGTAGTGACGCACGTGCGCGCCGAGCACGGTCCACAGCTGCTCGTGGCGACCCTCGTTGATGAGGTGGCGGTCCATCTCGCCGAGCGTCGGTGCGAAGCGGTAGGGGTCGTCCTGCTCGTGGGCGATGCCGTCGCCGTACTCGACGAGAAGGCGGTAGTCGTGCGTGGTGCCGAAGTCGGGTGAGGTCATGGACCAGATGCCGTCCCGCACGTGCTGCAGGTCGACCCGCTCGCCGGAGTCGAGCCGCGCGCCCACGCGCGTCGCAAACGGGCGGTATGCCGTGATGGTCAGCCCCCCGGGCCCGACGTGGTGCCCCAGCAGGTCGTGCGGCTGCCCGTTGCGGCCGTGGAGGAAGGCGGTGATGGCGGCGTCGTCGAGCGAGGGGCCGGAGTTCTGGGGGGTCATGGCGTGCCTTCCTCGGTGGTGAGTCGCTCGACGGCGCCGAGCGGGATGGGCAGCCACGTCGGCCTGTTGCGGGCCTCGTAGACGACCTCGTAGAGAGCCTTGTCGAGCTCGAGGGCCTGCACGAGCGCGGTGTCGTCGGCGTCAGCCGGCCCCGCGACGGAGGCGTAGCCCTCGAGGAAGGCGGCACGGCAGGCCGAGGCCCAGCCGGTGGCGTCGCGGGACGGGTCGGCGAGGCCGACCGAGCCGGCGGCGTAGTCGAAGGAGCGGAGCATGCCTGCCACGTCGCGCTGGGTCAGGTCGGGCTGCACCCGTTCGGCGAGCGGGCGCAGGGGCTCGCCCTCGAAGTCGAGCGCGACCCAGCCGCGCTCGGGCACGTCGAGGACCTGGCCGAGGTGGTAGTCGCCGTGGATACGTTGCAGCGCAGGCCATCTCACGGCGCGCACCGACTCGATGACGTGCTCGACGGAGGCGGAGCGGGAGGCCAGCGCGGGCACGAGAGCCACCGCTGCGGCATACCTCGAGCGCATCGAGGCGACGAGCGCGTCGCGCGCGCTGTCGGTCGCCTCCACGGTGCCGAGCGCGTGGGCGAGGGCGGCGTGGATCTGCGCGGTGACGACGCCGAGGTCGCGGGCGCGGGCCGTGAAGTCGTGGCCCGAGGCTGCGGCGACGAGCGCGACCCGCCACGCGTCCTCGACCCCCGGGATGAACTCCTGCGCAAAGGCGAGGTCGCCGTGCTCGAGGCCCTCGCCGGACGGGTCGTCCCACGCGCCGCTGAGGTGGCCCACGGCCATCGGCACCCGGTCGGAGCCCTCCCTCGTCAGGGCCGACTGCACGACGACGTCGGGGTTGTCGCCGTGCTGCAGGGTGCGGAACACCTTGACGATCAACGGCTCTGCCGGCCCGCCGTCGGTGGTGAGCATGCGGCAGATGACGGAGGTGTTGGACTGCTCGCCGGTCAGCACCGTCGAGCTGCCGACCGAGCCGAGCACCTGCCCGGTCGAGCTGCCGCGGGCCAGCTCGTTGCTGCCGACGGAGGCCTGGGCCTCGTCGGACTGCCGCGACCGCAGGATCGTGTCGACGAGCTGGTCGACGTAGACGGGGTCGTGGGGGCCGTCGTAGACCCACCGCCGGCCGAGCACGCTGTGCTCCATGGTGCCGAGCAGCGCGTGCTCGCCGCCCTCGAGCGGCGCGCCCCGGTAGGTGAGCGGCACCTGGTAGACGACGACGGGGTCGGCGGCGGTGTCGGCGAGCAAGAGCGTCTCGATGCCCACCTCGCCCTCGGGGTCCTCGAAGCGGAAGCCACCCACGCGGCGCAGCACCGGGTCGTGGCCCTTGCCGTGGTACCAGCGCTGGTGAGGCATCCACGCGCCCACCATCTCGGTCTTGGTCGGCACGATGGACGCGCCCTTGTGCACGATCGCCATCAGCGGTTGTCCTCTCCGCCGCGAAGTTGGAGCCAGAAGAAGTCACGCGAGCCGAGCGTGAGCGTGACCCGGCCGTCCTCGGCCACCCACGGGAAGCCGCTCCCACCGAAGAGGTCGATGAGCTGTCGGCCCGACAGCGAGGACGGGAGCTCGATCGTCGCGGCCTGCGGCCGGCTCGAGAGGTTGTTGACGCAGAGCACCGCCTCGGCCGGGTCGTCGCCCTGCGCCTCCATGACGCGGGTGAAGGCGAGGATGTGGTCGTTGTCGGCCGGGACCACCTCGAACGTACCGAGCCCGAAGACGGGGTGGCGCGACCGCACCTGGAGCATGCCGCGCAGCCAGTGGAGCAGGGACGCCGACGAGGCCATCTGCGCCTCGACGTTCACGTTGTTGTAGTGGTAGACGAGGCTGCTGATGACCGGCAGGTAGAGCTTGCCCGGGTCGACGCTCGAGAAGCCGGCGTTGCGGTCGGGTGTCCACTGCATCGGCGTGCGCACCGCGTCGCGGTCGGTCAGCCAGATGTTGTCGCCCATGCCGATCTCGTCGCCGTAGTAGAGGCAGGGGGAGCCGGGCAGCGAGAGCACGAGCGCATGGATGAGCTCGATCTCGGGGCGCGAGTTGTCGAGCAGGGGAGCGAGCCGGCGCCGGATGCCGACGTTGGCGCGCATGCGCGGGTCGGGGGCGTACCAGCCGTACATCGCCGCGCGCTCCTCCGGCGTCACCATCTCGAGCGTCAGCTCGTCGTGGTTGCGCAGGAAGGTGCCCCACTGGGTGCCGGCCGGGATGGCGGGGGTGTCGGCGAGGACCTCGATGATCGGCTGCGCCGTCTCCTCGCGGAGGGAGTAGTAGAGCCGCGGCATGACCGGGAAGTGGAAGCACATCTGGCACTCCGGCGCCTCCTCGGTGCCGAAGTAGTCGACGACCTCCGCCGGCGGCTGGTTGGCCTCGGCGAGCAGGATCCGTCCGGGGTACTCCTTGTCGACCATGGCGCGCAGCTTCGCGAGGAACTCGTGGGTGCGCGGGAGGTTCTCGCAGTTGGTGCCCTCCTCCTCGAAGAGGTAGGGGACGGCGTCGAGCCGGAAGCCGTCGATGCCGAGGTCCATCCAGAAGCGCACGATGTCGAACATCGCCTCCTGCACGGCCTCGTTCTCGAAGTTGAGGTCGGGCTGGTGGCTGAAGAAGCGGTGCCAGAAGAACTGCCGCCGCACAGGGTCGAAGGTCCAGTTCGAGACCTCGGTGTCGACGAAGATGATGCGCGCGTCGTCGTAGCCGTCGTCGGTGTCGGACCACACGTAGAAGTCGCCGAAGGGGCCGTCGGGCTCGGCGCGGCTCGCCTGGAACCACGGGTGCTGGTCGCTCGTGTGGTTCATCACGAGGTCGGTGACGATGCGGATGCCGCGGGCGTGGGCCTGCGAGACGAGCTCGGTGAACTCCGGCAGGGTGCCGAACTCCGGCAGCACCGCCTTGTAGTCGGAGATGTCGTAGCCGCCGTCGCGCAGCGGCGACGCGTAGAAGGGCGGCAGCCAGAGGCAGTCGACGCCGAGCCACTGGAGGTAGTCGAGGCGCTGGATGAGCCCCGTGAAGTCGCCCGCGCCCACCCCCTTGGAGTCGGCGAAGGCGCGGACCAGCACCTCGTAGAAGACGGCCTTGCGGAACCACTGCGGGTCGTGCTTCAGCCCCGGCTGGGAGAGGTTGAGTCCCTGCATGCGGTCAGTGGCTCCTCACGCTGATGACGTGGACCGGCTCGCTGTCGGGGCCGAGCCTCACGAAGTTGTCCTGGCGCCACTGCCAGGTCTGGTTGGTGATGTGGTCGTGCGCGTCGAACGACGACCACGTCGCCATACCCAGCGCCTCCAGGTCGAGGTGCACCCACGTCTCACGCGTCGCGTGCGGGTCGAGGTTGGCGATGACGATCACGGTGTCGCGCTCGCCGGTCGCGCGGTCAACGATGCGGCTCTTGCTGAAGACCATGACGAACTCGTCGTCGGCGGCGTGGAAGCGCAGGTTGCGCATCCACCGCAGGGCAGGGTGCCACCCGCGAATGTCGTTGAGCCGCTTGAGATACCACGCGAGCGATCGGCTCTCGAGCGGGCCGCCCGGCTCGTAGAGATACCACTGGCGGTCCTTGTACTCGTACTTCTCGTTGTCGATCTGCTCCTCGGCGCCGGGCCGGGCCACGTGCTCCATGAGCTCGTAGCCGGCGTAGATGCCGTAGGTCGGCACCATCGTCGCGGCCAGCGCCGCGCGCAGCTTCCAGGCCGTCGGTCCGCCGTACTGCATGTAGGGCGTGAGGATGTCGTGGGTCGTCGGCCAGAACGACGGACGCATGTATGCCGCCCCGTCGCCTGCCAGCTCGCGGCCGTACTCCTCGAGCTCCCACTTCTCGTTGCGCCAGGCGTAGTAGGTGTAGCTCTGCTGGAAGCCGGCCTTGGCCAGCTGGTGCATCATCGCCGGCTTCGTGAACGCCTCGGAGAGCCAGATCGTGTCGGGGTGCTCGAGCGCGACATCGGCAATCAGCCACTGCCAGAAGCCAACCGGCTTGGTGTGGGGGTTGTCGACACGGAAGATGCGCACGCCGTGGTCGAGCCACACCTGGATGACCCGGCGCACCTCCGCGTAGGCCTCGGCGGGGTCGTTGTCGAAGTTGAGCGGGTAGATGTCCTGGTACTTCTTGGGCGGGTTCTCGGCGTAGGCGATCGTGCCGTCGGCCCGTGTGGTGAAGAGCGAGGGGTGGGTCTGCACCCACGGGTGGTCGGGTGAGGCCTGCAGGGCGATGTCGAGCGCCACCTCGAGGCCGTTGCGGGCGGCCTCGGCCACGAAGAAGTCGAAGTCCTCGAAGGTGCCGAGGTCGGGGTGGATCGCGTCGTGCCCGCCGTCGGGCGAGCCGATGGCATAAGGGGATCCGGGGTCGCCGGGCACCGCGGCGAGGCTGTTGTTGCGGCCCTTGCGCGCCGTCGTGCCGATGGGGTGGATGGGCGTCAGGTAGATGACGTCGAAGCCCATCTCGGCGATGGCGGGCAGGCGCAGCGACGCCGAGCGGAAGGTGCCCGAGACCCACAGGCCCGTCTCCGGGTCGACGTGGCACCCCTCGGAGCGGGGGAAGATCTCGTACCACGCGCCGTAGAGCGCGCGCTCGCGCTCGACGAGCAGGGCGTACTCGGGGGAGGGGGAGACGAACTCGCGCAGCGGCATGATCGCGGCGAGTCCCTGGATCTCCGGCGAGGTCGCCGCGCCGAAGCGGTGGGCGGCCGGGCGCGAGGTGTCGCGCAGCGCGTGCGCCCCCTTGTCGATCTCGGAGGCGTCGGCCCCCTGGCCGCGCACGGCGTCGGCGAAGCGCTCGAGCACGAGCACGCCCTCCGCGCACATGAGCTCCTCGTCGACCCCGGCCGCGATCTTGATGCCGGCGTCGTGCACCCACGTCGCATACGGGTCGGACCAGCCCTCGACCCGGTAGGTCCACCAGCCCTGCGCGTCAGCAACGACGGTCGTCGACCACTCCGACGTGCCGGGGTTGTCGCACTGCATGGCGAAGTAGTGCTGGCCGCCGTCAGGGTCGGTGAGCACCGCCGTCGCGTTGACGGCGTCGTGGCCCTCACGGAAGACCTTGGCGCGCACGTCGAACTCCTCGCCGACGACCGACTTCGCCGGTCTCGTGCCCCCGTCGACGAGCGGACGGACGTCGCTCACGGGGATGCGTCCCATGGGGAGCGCGCCACCCGGCATACCGGCGACGGTGGGGGGCGTGCTCGCGGGATGCTCCGGGGCCAGGTGCACGGCCCCCGCCTCACCCTCGTCGATCACCGCGGCCCGCGCTGAGGGGGTCGCATCAGGGCGCGGACGCCGGGGCTTGTTCGGACGGGACTTCGTTGGTCTGCCGCTCACGGAGTCGACCGTATCGAAAAGCCGGGCGCACCGACATGAGGCAGCGCAGGAGCGCCTGTGCCGTCCCGAGGGCTGAAACGGTGTCTGCAAGGTCTGCAAGAAGCCGTCAGGCCGACCCCTATGCTTCTCCTCGTGAAGGCCATCCGACGCTTCAACGTCCGCACCGTCCTGCCCTCCCGCATCGAGGGGCTCGGCGTGCTCGCCAGCAACCTGCGCTGGTCGTGGCACCCGCCGACCCGTGACCTCTTCGAGAGCATCGACCCGCGCCGCTGGGTCGAAGCCGGCGAAGACCCGGTCAAGCTCCTCTCGCGCCTGTCTTCCGACGAGCTCGCCGCTCTCGCCGCCGACGACGACTTCGTCAGCAGCGTCGTGGCCGCCAACGAGGACCTCCACCACTACCAGACCGACGAGCGCTGGTACCAGCGGTGGAGCCGCGAGCAGGAGGCTGCGGGCAAGGCCGCCCCGAGTGCCATCGCCTACTTCAGCCCCGAGTTCGGCATCACCGCAGTGCTGCCGCAGTACTCCGGCGGCCTCGGCATCCTCGCCGGCGACCACCTCAAGACCGCCTCGGACCTCGGCGTGCCGATCGTCGGCGTCGGTCTCTTCTACAAGACCGGCTACTTCAAGCAGGCGCTCTCGCGTGACGGCTGGCAGGTCGAGACCTACCCCGTGCTCGACCCCGACGGTCTGCCGCTCGCGCTGCTGCGCGAGCCGGACGGCACTCCCGCCGTCGTCACGATCGACCTCCCGGCCGGTCGCCAGCTGCACGCCCACGTCTGGAAGGCGCAGGTCGGCCGCGTGCCCCTGCTGCTGCTCGACTCCGACGTGCCCGGCAACGACGAGACGACCCGCGCGGTCACCGAGACCCTCTACGGCGGCGGTGGCGACACCCGCCTCGAGCAGGAGCTGCTGCTCGGCATCGGCGGCGTGCGTGCGCTGCGCCTCTGGTCGCGCCTCTCGGGCGCCCCGACGCCGGAGGTCTACCACACCAACGAGGGCCACGCCGGCTTCCTCGGCGTCGAGCGCATCGCCGAGCTCGTGCGCGACCACGACCTGACCTTCGACGAGGCCCTCGAAGCGGTCCGCGCCGCAACGGTGTTCACGACGCACACCCCCGTCCCGGCCGGCATCGACCGGTTCGACGCCGCGAAGATCAACCTCTTCTTCGGCGGCCCCCGCGCCATCCCCGGCGTGCCCGTCGACCGCCTCCTCGCCCTCGGTGCCGAGGACTACGCGGGCGGCCAGCCCGGCATCTTCAACATGGCCGTCATGGGCCTCCGTCTCGCCCAGCGCGCCAACGGTGTCTCGCAGCTGCACGGCGTCGTGAGCCGCGAGATGTTCGACGGACTCTGGCCGGGCTTCGACGACGTCGAGGTGCCGATCACCAGCATCACCAACGGTGTCCACGCCCCGACGTGGGTCGATCGCTCGGTCTACGACGTCGCCCGCAAGCACCTCGGCACCGCCGACGTCGCGCGCGCCGACCTCTGGCACCGCATCGACGAGGTGCCCGCCGACGCCGTGTGGAGCACGAAGCGCGAGATGCGCGAGAAGCTCGTGCTCGACGCCCGCCGTCGCGTCAAGTCCTCGTGGCACAAGCGCGGCGCGAGCGACGCCGAGCTCGGCTGGGTCGATGACGTGCTGAGCCCCGACGTGCTGACGATCGGCTTCGCCCGGCGCGTGCCGACCTACAAGCGGCTCACCCTCATGTTGCGTGACCCCGAGCGGCTGAAGCGCCTCCTGCTCCATCCGGAGCGCCCGGTGCAGCTCATCATCGCCGGCAAGTCGCACCCTGCCGACGAGACGGGCAAGCGCCTCATCCAGGAGATGGTGCGCTTCGCCGACGACCCCGAGGTGCGCCACCGCATCGTCTTCCTGCCCAACTACGACATCGCCATGGCGCAGCACCTCTACCCGGGCTGCGACGTCTGGCTCAACAACCCGCTGCGACCCTTCGAGGCGTGCGGCACGTCGGGCATGAAGGCGGCGCTCAACGGTGGGCTCAACCTCTCGATCCTCGACGGCTGGTGGGACGAGTGGTTCGACGGTCGCAACGGCTGGGCGATCCCGACCGCCGACGGCGTCGAGGACCCCGACCACCGTGACGACATCGAGGCGGCCGCACTCTACGACCTCATCGAGAACGACGTTGCGGCGAAGTTCTACGACCGCGACGACGCCGGCCTGCCGCAGGGCTGGATCGCGATGATGATCCACACCCTCAAGACCCTCGGTCCCAAGGTGCTGGCCAGCCGCATGGTCGAGGACTACACGGTGCAGCTCTACAGCCCGGCCGCCGGGGCGGGCCGCGCCCTCGATGGTCCGACGTTCGCCGGCGCCAAGGACCTCGCGGCCTACAAGGCCAAGGTCCGCGCCGCGTGGCCGAGCGTCAAGGTCGAGCACGTCGAGCCGTCAGGCGTCTCCGACTCGCCGCTCATCGGCGACACCCTCGACGTCAAGACCTACGTCGACCTCGGGGGCCTCGAGCCCGACGAGGTCGAGGTGCAGCTCGTGCACGGTCACGTCACCGACACCGACGAGATCTGGGGCACGGAGGTCGCGCCCCTGTCGCTCGTCGAGTCCTACGACGGCGGTCGGCACCAGTTCGCCGGCTCGCAGTCGCTGCGCCGCACCGGGTCCTTCGGCTACAGCGTGCGCGTCGTGCCGAAGCACCCCGCGCTCGCGACCTCGGCCGAGCTGGGGCTCGCCCGCAACGCCTGAGTCCTCAGGGCCTCACGTCGTGGCGCGCCAGGCGCGCATCGAGGCCGGAGCCATCGTGACGACCGTCCCCGCTCCCACCGGTTCTCCGGGGGGAGCGGGGACGTCGTCGTTGCTGTCCCAGAGCAGCTCGTATGCCGTCGCGCCGGGTGCCGTGGGCAGCGTGACCTCGACCTCGTGCGCGGCCCCGTTGAGCGAGAGCAGCACGGTGCGCTGGCCGAGCCACACGCCGTCGTAGAGCGCCTGCACGACCTCGACCCACGAGTGGCCCCAGCGGTCGCCCATCGGGTGCCCGTCGGCACCGAACCAGGCGAGGTCGGTCGTGCCGTCCTCGTGCACCTGGCGCCCGGAGAAGAACGAGCGCTGACGCAGCACGGGGTGCTCCTGGCGCAGCCGCACGAGGTGACGGGTCGTCTCGAGGAGGTCCTGCTGCCAGGGCTCGTGGTCCCACGACATCCAGCTGATCTCGTTGTCCTGCGAGTAGGGGTTGTTGTTGCCCCGCTGGCTGCGGCCGAACTCGTCACCGGCGTTGATCATCGGCACGCCGGTCGCGAGCAGCAGGGTGCCGAGCAGGTTGCGCATCGAGCGCCGTCTGCTCGCGAGGGTCGCCGGGTCGTCGGTGCGGCCCTCGACGCCGTGGTTCCACGAGCGGTTGTCGTTGGAGCCGTCGGTGCCGCCGTGGCCGTTCGCGCCGTTGTGCTTGACGTCGTATGCCGTGAGGTCGGCGAGCGTGAAGCCGTCGTGGGCGGTGACGAAGTTGATCGACGCGATGGTGCCGCGACCGTGGGTGTCGAAGAGGTCCTGCGACCCCGCGAGCCGCGTCGCGAGCTCCTGGGCCCCGTGCCTCGCGCCGCCGTGGAGCGACGCCCTCACGTCGGTCAGCCAGAAGGTGCGGACGGTGTCGCGGAAGCGGTCGTTCCACTCCGAGAAGGGCGGCGGAAAGCGGCCCGTGCGCCAGCCGTGGATCCCGACGTCCCACGGCTCGGCGATGAGCTTGGTGCGCGAGAGGACCGGGTCGGTGCGCAGGGCGATGAGGAAGGGGTGGTCGCGGTCGTAGGCGTCGTCCTTGCCGCGGCCGAGCGAGACGGCCAGGTCGAAACGGAAGCCGTCGACGTGGCACTCCTGCACCCAGTAGCGCAGCGAGTCGAGCACCATGCGGGCGACGACCGGGTGGGTGAGGTCGAGGGTGTTGCCACAGCCCGTGACGTCGATGTCCTGCCCGCGGCCGTCGAGGCGGTAGTAGGCGCGCTCGTCGAGGCCACGCCACGAGAGCGTCATCATGTCGCGGGAGTTCTCGGCGGTGTGGTTGTAGACGACGTCGAGGAGCACCTCGATGCCGGCGGCGTGCAGGTCCTTGACCATCGACTTGAACTCGTCGAGGACGCCCTGGGGGTCGCTCGCCGCGGCGTAGTCGGCGTGCGGGGCGAAGAAGCCCATCGTGTTGTAGCCCCAGTGGTTCTTCAGGCCGCGCAGGACGAGGTCGGGCTCGTGGGTGAAGGTGTGCACGGGCAGCAGCTCCACGGCGGTGACACCGAGCTGGAGCAGGTGCTCGACGAAGGCAGGGTGGGCGAGACCGGCATACGTGCCCTGAAGCTCGGGCGGGACACCGGGGTGCAGGCGCGTGGCGCTCTTGACGTGGACCTCGTAGATGAGCGACTGCAGGAGCGAGCGCCGCGGGAAGTCGTCTGTGCCCCAGTCGAACTCGGTGTCCACGATGACGCAGCGCGGCATGTGCGGTGCGCTGTCACGGTCGTCGCGCACGGCGATGTCGCCCCGCAGGTCGGCACCGACGTGGTGTCCGTAGAGGGACGGGTCGAGGTGCACCTCGCCGTCGATGGCGCGGGCGTAGGGGTCGAGCAGGAGCTTGGCGGGGTTGTAGAGCAGTGCCGCGTCTGGGTCCCACGCGCCGTCGACGCGAACGGCATACCGCTGCCCGAGGCCGACGCCCGCGATCGTGTCGAACCAGAAGCCGTGGGCGCGGTGGCGAAGGGGCACGCGGCGCTCGACCTCGGTGCTGTCGTCACCCGGGTCGAAGAGGCAGATCTCGACGGCGGTCGCGTGCCCGGCGTAGACGCAGAACTCGGCTCCGCCGTCGATGAGGCGGACCCCGGGCTCGGGGGGAAGATCCGGTGACGTCGGCGGCATGGGCCACAGCGTAGGGGCAGGCGGGCAGAGCGCCACGGAGCTGTCGAAGGTGTGGAACTCAGCCCTCGAGCTCGAAGTCGCAGACGACAGCGCGGTGGTCGGAGGCGATGTCGAAGACGGCCGAGTCGAGCAGCCTGAGGTCGCGGTAGAGCACGACGTCGAGCTGGGCGTCGAAGCTCGCGAGGTCGCGCCGCGTCGCGGTCGCCGCCAGCCGCGCCATCCACTCGTGCTTCGACCCGCTGATCCGCCACGTCGGCTCGTGGAGCGGCACGTGGGTGAGGCCGCCGGCCTCGTGCATCGCCCGGTCGGCCGCGGCGGGGCGCGGGTAGTGGTTCATGTCGCCCGTCAGCACGTGCGGCCCGCGGCTCAGCGGCTCCTGCTGGAGGGCCGCCCGCAGGGCCCGCACCTGCTTCGTGCGCGCGTGCGCCCGCGCGAAGACGATGAGGTGCGCCGTCGACAGGGTGAGGGGACCGGCCTCGGTCTCGAACGCCGCACTGACCATGCCGCGCTCGTGCCAGTGGTCGGAGATGCGCAGCAGCGGTCCGGCCGCCTTGAGCGTCGTGACGACGGGCTCGCCGACGGGCGCCGCGACCTGCGGGTCGTGGGCCAGCACGAGCCCTGCGGGGGCGTGCCAGTGGGTGAGGGCGAGCCCGACCTCGCCGAGCGCGGCGCGCAGCTGGGCCTCGGTGACGCCGAAGACCTCCTGGAGACCGACGAGCCCGGCACCCGCCGCGCGGAAGGGCTCGAGGCCGCCGGGAGTGCGCAGCAGGTCGCCGGTGCAGGTGTTGGCCGTCGCCACCGTGAGGGTCGTGCTCGTCATGGCCAGGCGCTCGTGCTCGTCGTCGCCGCCGCGACGGGGGGCGACGGGCTCGGTCTCGTCATGGGTCACCTCGCGTGGGTCCGTGCTCGCAGTCTACGGTTGGCTGCATGACCGATCCGACTTCGCTGCCCAACTTCACGCCGCAGACGCCGGCGCCCACGCCCAACGGCGCCCCCGTGAGCGACACTCCGGTGCGCGACCGCATCATCGGGATCCTCCGGGGTCTGGACATCGACGCCACCGTCGACGGTGACGGCGACATCGAGTTCGCCATCGTCGACGACCAGGGCACGAGCACGACCCTCTTCGCGCGCGTTGCCGAGGGTGACCTCGCACTCGTGCGCTTCTTCGGTCAGTGGCAGCTCGCCGAGCCCGTCTCGCCCGACCGCAACGAGCGCCTCGCGCGCTGCAACGACATGACGATGCAGCTCAACATCGTCAAGGTGACGCTCGTGCAGGAGAGCCTCGTCGTGTCGGCCGAGCACGTCGTCACCCCGAACGCCGACCTCGACGTCCTCGTGCCGCTGTCGATCAACCACATCCTCCAGAGCGTCGGCTTCTTCTTCCAGTCGTGGCTGCCCGCCGAGGGCGAGCCGGGCACCGCAGTCTGATGGGCGAGTTCGTCCGCCTCGAGGTCGAGGACGGCGTCGGGACGATCCGTCTCGACCGGCCGAAGATGAACGCCCTAAACGTGCAGGTCCAGGAGGAGATCCGGGCCGCAGCCCAGGAGGCGACGGCCCGCACCGACGTCAAGGCGGTCATCGTCTACGGCGGCGAGCGCGTCTTTGCCGCGGGGGCGGACATCAAGGAGATGCAGGCGATGTCGTACACCGACATGGTCGAGCGCTCCGGCCCGCTCATGAGCTCGATCTCGGCGGTCGCGCGCATCCCGAAGCCGGTCATCGCCGCGATCACGGGGTATGCGCTGGGCGGCGGCTGCGAGCTCGCGCTCGCCTGCGACTTCCGCGTCGTGGCCGACGACGCCAAGCTCGGCCAGCCCGAGATCCTGCTCGGCATCATCCCCGGAGCCGGCGGCACGCAGCGCCTCTCGCGCCTCGTCGGCGCCTCGCGGGCCAAGGAGATCATCTTCAGCGGCCGCTTCGTCGACGCGCAGGAGGCTCTCGCGATCGGCCTCGCCGACAAGGTCGTGCCCGCCGCCGAGGTCTACTCCGCCTCTCGCGCGTGGGCCTCGACGTTCGTCGGCGCCGCGTCGTATGCCGTCCGCGCCGCCAAGGAGGCCATCGACCGGGGTCTCGAGGTCGACCTCGAGACCGGTCTCGAGATCGAGCGCCTGCTCTTCGCGTCGCTCTTCGCGACGAAGGACCGCGAGATCGGCATGACCTCGTTCGTCGAGCACGGACCGGGCAAGGCGCAGTTCGAGGGCCGGTGACGCCGCCGCTCGACGTCCTCGTCTTCTACGTGCCGGTCGACGACACGGAGCGGGTCCTGGACGCGGTGCTCGCTGCGGGTGCCGGCGCCGTCGGCGACTACCGGGACTGCGCCTTCGTCACGGCCGGCACGGGGCAGTTCCGTCCCGTCGCCGGCGCCCGGCCCGCCATCGGCACGGTCGGAGAGCTCGAGAAGGTCGCCGAGAACCGGGTCGAGCTCGTGCTCGACCGGGCGCTGCGCGCAGCGGTCGTCGCCGCCCTGCGCGCTGCTCATCCCTACGAGGAGCCGGCCTTCCACGTCCTCGAGACCGCACAGCTCTGAGGTCGCCTTCTCGCGACTGGAGGTGATGCCGCCACGCACGTCGGTGCCGGCATCACCTCGACCGGGGGAGAAGCGGGCGAGACGCGGGGGAGAGGCGGGCGGGGAGGGGCGCGGGCGGCATACGTCATCGGTGTCTGGTGGTGAGCGTCACGCCGGGCGCGTACGGACTGAGCGGGCGCTCAGTGAGAGGATGGCGGGCAGTGCCGGGGCGACCTCCGGCAGCTCCAGGAGCACCACCACCAGCAACGGAAGAGGACGTTCACCCATGAACATCGTCGTCTGTGTCAAGTACGTGCCGGACGCCCAGGCCGAGCGCACGTTCAACGCATCTGACAACACGACCGACCGCGACAACGTGGACGGCCTGCTGTCCGAGCTCGACGAGTACGCCGTCGAGGAGGCGCTCAAGATCGTCGAAGCCGGCGAGGGCGAGGTGACCGTCCTGACGGTCGGCCCCGCCCAGGCCGCCGACGCCATCAAGAAGGCCCTCCAGATGGGCGCCCACAAGGGTGTCCACGTGGACGACGACGCGATCCACGGCTCCGACGCCGTCGCCACCTCGCTCGTGCTCGCCGAGGCGATCAAGAAGATCGGCAACGAGGCGCCCGTCGACCTCGTCGTCACCGGCATGGCCTCGACCGACGGCACGATGGGCGTCGTCCCGACGATGCTCGCCGAGCGACTCGGGCTGCCGGCCGTCACCTTCGCCTCGGAGCTCACCATCGACGGTGGCGCGGGTGGCACGGCCACGATCCACCGCGACGGCGACGCCTCGACGCAGACGATCACCGCCACGCTGCCGGCGCTCGTCTCGGTCACCGACCAGATCAACGAGCCGCGCTACCCCTCCTTCAAGGGCATCATGGCGGCCAAGAAGAAGCCGGTCGAGAAGTGGGCGCTCGCCGACCTCGGCATCGACCCCTCGCAGGTCGGCCTCGACGCCGCCTGGACCAAGGTCGAGGCCTTCGCCGCACGGCCCCCGCGCTCGCAGGGCGAGATCGTCCCCGACGAGGGCGACGGCGGCCGGAAGCTCGCGGCCTTCCTCACCGAGCACAAGTTCGTCTGAGCGTCCGAAACCCCAGCCACAGAAGGAGATCCACACACCATGGCTGAAGTACTCGTCCTCGTCGACCACGTCGACGGCAAGGTCCGCAAGACGACGTCCGAGCTGCTCACGATCGCCCGCCGCATCGGCGAGCCGTCGGCCGTCTTCGTCGGCACCGGCTTCGACGCCGCCAAGGAGACCCTCGCCCGCTTCGGCGCCGAGAAGATCTACCGCGTCGAGTCTCCCGAGGTGCTCGAGCACCTCGTCGTCCCGCAGGCCGAGGTGCTCGCGCAGCTCGTCGCGTCGGCCTCGCCGGCCGCCGTGCTCGTGCCCTCCACCCCGGAGGGCAAGGAGATCGCCGCCCGCCTCGCCGTCAAGACGGAGTCGGGCCTGATCACCGACGCCGTCGACGTGCAGGCGGCCAGTGACGGCAGCGGTGGCATCGCCACGACGCAGTCGGTCTTCGCCGGCTCCTACACCGTGTCGGCGACCGTCACGAAGGGCACGCCGATCATCACCGTCAAGCCCAACTCGGCCACCCCGGAGGAGGTCGCAGGTGCGGCCGCCGACGAGGTCGTCGACTTCACCCCGTCCGACGCCGCCAAGGGCGCCCGGATCACCGAGTCCAAGCCCAAGCAGGCCACCGGGCGGCCGGAGCTCACCGAGGCCGCGATCGTCGTCTCGGGTGGCCGCGGCACCGCCGGCGACTTCTCCAAGGTCGAGGCCTTCGCCGACTCGCTCGGCGCGGCCGTGGGCGCCTCGCGTGCCGCGGTCGACGCGGGCTGGTACCCCCACACCTCGCAGGTCGGCCAGACCGGCAAGCAGGTGAGCCCGCAGCTCTACGTCGCGTGCGGCATCTCCGGCGCGATCCAGCACCGCGCAGGCATGCAGACGTCCAAGACGATCGTCGCGATCAACAAGGACAACGAGGCCCCAATCTTCGAGCTCGTCGACTTCGGAGTCGTCGGTGACCTCTTCGCCGTCCTGCCGCAGGCGACGGAGACGATCGAGGCGGGCAAGGACTGACCCTCCGCACCCTCCGACGCACGACGCGAGGCCGGCCCCGGCACCCCGGGGCCGGCCTCCTGCGTGTCAGTCGCCCTCGCCCTGTGCGACGTCGTGCGGCATCGTCCGCAGCCAGCTGCGGGCCTGCTCGCGGTTGAGGGCGTATGCCGTCCGGCCCGTCCTCAGGGTCCACCAAGGACCGTGCAGGGCCTCCGCAGGCAGCCGCATCGCGCGCTCCGTGCCCGGGCGCCACTCGACCCGGCCGGACTCGGCGATGCGCTTGACGACTCGCCGCTCGACGCGGGTCGTCGCCAGGGTGTTGTGCACGAGCATCGACCGGGTGCCGAGGTCGATGCGCGCGGTCCACGCGCGCCACCCCACGACGACCCCGAGAAGGAGGCACACGGCATACGTCGGCAGCGTCGGCAGCGCGGGCACGAGCCGGAGCAGCAGGCGCGCGACGAGGTAGGCGATGACGGGGTTGGCGCCGGCCGCGACGGCTCGGTGGACGGCGGGCGCGCGCAGGGTGTCGTCGGCGCCACCTTCGTGCCTGCCTGCCATGCGCAGATCATAGGCAGGCAGGCGGCGCCCGCAGCCCGATCCAGGTCGGCGCCTCGTGCGGCGCAGCCTAGAATCGGTGGGTGACCGCCTATCTCGACCACGCGGCGACGACGCCGATGCTGCCCGCGGCGCTGACCGCCATGACGGAGCAGCTCGCCGTGGTCGGCAACGCCTCGTCGTTGCACCGCACGGGTCGGGCGTCGCGGCGCGCCGTCGAGGAGTCGCGCGAGAAGATCTCGCGCTGCCTCGGCGCGCGCCCGTCCGAGGTGCTCTTCACCTCAGGCGGCACCGAGTCCGACAACCTCGCCGTCAAGGGCACCTACTGGGCGCGCCGCGACGCCGACCCGGCCCGGGTGCGTCTGCTCGTGTCGGCGATCGAGCACCACGCCGTGCTCGACTGTGTCGACTTCCTCGTGGCGCACGAGGGCGCCAAGGTCACCTGGCTCGAGTCCACGGCCGACGGACTGGTCGAGCCAGCCACCGTCCGGGCCGCGATCGAGGCCGACCCCGAGTCGGTCGCGCTCGTCAGCGTCATGTGGGCCAACAACGAGGTCGGCGCCGTGCAGGACGTCGCGGGCATCGCGGCCGTGGCGCGCGAGCACGGCATCCCGTTCCACACCGACGCCGTGCAGGCGGCAGGGCACCTGCCGGTCGACTTCGCCGCGAGCGGCGCCGACCTGCTCTCGGTCACGGCGCACAAGCTCGGCGGCCCGATCGGGGTGGGAGCCCTCGTCGCCCGGCGCGACGCTCGCCTCGTGCCCCTGACCCACGGCGGTGGCCAGGAGCGCCAGGTGCGCTCCGGCACCCTCGACACCCCCGCCATCGTCGGCTTCGCCACGGCGATCGTCGCCGCGACCGAGTCGATGGAGGCCGAGGCGGTGCGCCTGACCGCCCTGCGCGACGACCTCATCGAGCGAGCGATGGCCCTCGGCGCCGGTATTCGCCCGACCGGCTTCTGGCAGCGCGGCGACGGGGTGCACCGCCTGCCCGGCAACGTCCACCTCCTCGTGCCCGGGTGCGACGGCGACTCGCTGCTCTACCTGCTCGACGCTGCCGGGGTCTCCTGCTCGACCGGTTCGGCCTGCCAGGCGGGCGTGCCGCAGCCGAGCCACGTCCTGCTGGCCATGGGCATCTCCGAGAGCGACGCCCGGGGCGCGCTGCGCCTCACGCTCGGTCACACCTCGACGCAGGGCGACGTCGACGCCGTCGTCGACGCGCTGCCCGCCGCCATCGAGCGTGCCCGTCGCGCCCGCGAGGCGACGGCCTCGTGACGGCGGTCGTGGGCCTCGCGGGTCGGAGAGCGTCATGAGGGTCGTGGCAGCCATGAGCGGCGGCGTCGACTCGGCGGTGGCGGCGGCGCGCATGCTCGATGCCGGTCACGAGGTCGTCGGGGTGCACCTCGCGCTCAGCCAGAGCGCCGCGACGCTGCGCGAGTCGGCCCGTGGTTGCTGCACCATCGAGGACGCCGGCGACGCGCGCAGGGTGGCCGACGTGCTGGGCATCCCGTTCTACGTCTGGGACATGGCGGCCCGCTTCACCCGCGACGTCGTCGACGACTTCACGCGGGAGTATGCCGCCGGGCGCACCCCCAACCCGTGCCTGCGCTGCAACGAGAAGATCAAGTTCTCCGCCCTGCTCGACAAGGCGGTGGCGCTCGGGTTCGACGCGGTCGCCACCGGCCACTACGCCCAGATCGTCGAGACCACCGACGGCCGGCGCGAGCTGCACCGGGCCGTCGACGCTGCGAAGGACCAGAGCTACGTCCTCGGGGTGCTCGACGCCGACCAGCTCTCCCGCGCCTTCTTCCCGCTCGGCGACACCGAGAAGCCGCGCATCCGCGAGGAGGCTGCGCAGAGAGGCTTCTTCATCGCCAAGAAGCCTGACAGCCACGACATCTGCTTCATCCCCGACGGAGACACTCGCGGCTGGCTGACCCGCAGGCTGGGAGAGGCGCCCGGCGACATCGTCGACACCTCCGGCGAGGTCCTCGGCCACCACGACGGCGCCTTCGCCTACACCGTCGGCCAGCGGCGCGGGCTGGGGCTGTCCCGGCCGGCGGCGGACGGCGAGCCGCGCTACGTCGTCGAGGTGCGACCGCGCACCAACCAGGTCGTCGTCGGCCCGGCCGAGCTCCTCGGCGTGAACGCGATCTCCGGCGACCACGCCCGCTGGTGCGGCCCGGCTCCCGAGGGTGTCGTGCGGGTCGGCGCCCAGGTGCGGGCGCACGGCGAGGAGCATGCCGCGACGGCCTGGGCCGACGAGGGCCGCGTCGAGGTCCGCCTCGACGAGCGGATCCGCGGCGTCGCACCGGGCCAGTCGGTCGTGCTCTACGACGGCACGCGGGTCATCGGGTCGGCGACCATCGCCGCCTCCCGCCTCGAGCGTGAGTCTTCAGCAGCTCCTTCGGTTCGCTCTGCCGGCTGACGAGGCGCAGGCCCTGTCCCGGCGTTGACGCTGGACGCCTCGCGCTGAAGATCGGGCGACCCGAGCCGCTGACTAACCGTCCTTCGTGGACGGACCGTGCAGGTAGGTGACGCGCTTGCCCAACGATTCGGCGTACGCGATCTCGCGCCGGGTGGCCGCTCCGATGTAGCCACTCGGGTTCACGACTCGCACCTCATCTGCGAGGTCGATCCGGCGGAGGTGCAGCTCTCCCAACGAGCGGACGAGGGCTGGGTCCGGCACGGCCCCCTCGGTCGCCTCGGGAGCCAGGACGATCGCCAGATCGAGTGTCAGGCGCGTGCGCTCAGCCGCAAGCTCCCCGCCGAAGCGTAGGGACCCGCACAGACAAACGATCCTTGGGCGAACAGGCGGGAGGTCGGACATGGGCACCTTTCACGAGCCACGAACCGTGCGTGTCTCATGATGCCCATCTGGGCATCATGAGACGGACACGGTCGCCATTCGGTTGTCCTTCGGTTGTCATCGGGCCAGGTGGGCCAAGGTGCAGTCATCGAGCCATCGACCGTCCCTGCCCAGCGCTGCGGCACGTTCCGTGCCCTCGAGGCGGAAGCCGTTCTTGGTCAGGACCCGGATGAAGGCCTCGTTCTCAGCGAACGTCTTGGCCACGATGCGGCGAATCCCGCCGCAGTGCAGCGCCGTCACCAGCAGCGCTGCCGCTCTACTGGCGATGCCCTGGTTCCAGTGATCCGGGTTGACTGAGTAGCCGAGGTAGAAGTCGTGGACGTCAGGATCGGGGCCCAGGGACTCTGGTCGATACCGCCGATGTCGCCGACGACGCTTCCGCCCACGACGAGCGCACACAGCAACGAGTCTGGCTGCGAGAGGCGGTCGTCGATCAAGGCTCTCGATTGTTCGAGGGTGTCGACGGTCCGGGTGACGTAGGCCTGGCACTCAGGGCGACGCTTGTAGTCCAGGAATGCCGCGGCGTCACCAGCTTCCGCCGGCCGCACAGTCACCAAGCCATCGGTCAGGGGCCACGAGAGTTCCATACCGACCGGACCGTAACCCATCTGCGCGGACTGAGGCGTCACCTTTGTTCTCCGCATTGAGCGGAGATGGCGGACGACTCCGGTCAACGAGACCCGACGCCTTCCGATCGGCTCCGCCAATGCCGTCGGACAGCGTCGACTTGAGCGTCCAGCGTCATGCCAGACACGTCGAGCTCGGAGTCGGTCTCGAGCGGCTCGGTCTGTTGGCGGTGGAGCATCTCGAACTCCTCGATGGTGAGATGCACCGGCCGAGTGCTGGCCCGTGCCCGTGCGGTCGCAAGGTCGCAGGCCAGCCGGATGGTCACCAGCTCCGGCACCAGGTCTCGGTAGATGCTCAGAAGGTCTTGGGTGACGACATCGCTCAGGATCACGTTGATCCCCGCGTCGGTGAAGTTGGCGACCAACACCGCAGCGTTGCGGATGCCCAAGAGGTGCTGGGCGCGGCCCTCCGCGCCTTTCCATGGTGCGACCCCGCCGCTCTTGATCATCTGGCGCACGTCATCCACGTCGACGTATGCGCACGGCTCCGTCGTCTCGGCCAGGGCTCGCGCGGTCGTGGTCTTGCCGACCGCCGGCCCGCCTGTCAGGAGCAGTGGACGAAGTGCGGTCACCCATCGGAGGGTACGGGACGAGCAGTTGCTGCGCCCGGAACCGAGCTCACGCACCCAACGATCTGGTCGCGGCAGACGAGCGCGTCCAGTCAGCGGCGACGGCGGCGGAGGCGATGTCGACGATGTCGGACTTGGCATCGAGCCCCTCGACCCGGTTGAGCGGGACCCACCGGGCGAAGTCGGTTGAGCCGCCGACCTCGATGGTGCCGAGGCTGCCTCCGACGATGTCGCCGAGAACACGATGCGAACGGATTTGTACGGGCGCCCGTCGCCGGCCCAGGCGGCAGGGCCCATGTCACGACCGAGCCGTAGCCGATCCCGCGCGGTCGGCTACTTGAGCGTGAACCCTGCGGGGACGACCGTCCCGATGTTGAGCGGGCCGTTCGGATCGGCATCCACCGTGTTGACGATCACCGTGACCTTCTGACCGACCGTCGGTACGGCTGCTCCTGATGTTGCGAGCCGTCCGCACCACTGCTCCCCGGACTGCGGAGCGACGCAGATCTTCGTCCCGTCGGCGTTCACGAGAGCGACCGTGCCTGCAAGCACGGTGGGCCTGTCCTTCAGTGCCCGCCAGCCAACGACCGCCAGCACGAAGAGGAGCACCCCGACAGCGGCGATGAGGAACCGGACACGTATGCCGGTCTGCTCGTCCGTCAGTGGAGCCGCCATGTCATCATCACCTTCAGACTTCCGTTGGAGTAGCCCGGGTTCGTCTTCACTGACGCGCTGTCAGCCTCGGCCGTCGGTCCGGGTCGCGACGTCGACGAGAGCGCGAGCCGACGCCTTTGCTGCGTCTGGTGCATCCGGACTCGCGTCGAGAGAGCCGCTGGCCAGCCCACCATCGAGCAGCAACGTCAGTGTCCTCGCCAGTGCGCCCGGGTCGCGCGCCCCGG
Organism: Humibacillus xanthopallidus; assembly: GCF_006717145.1. Lineage (GTDB taxonomy): Bacteria > Actinomycetota > Actinomycetes > Actinomycetales > Dermatophilaceae > Humibacillus > Humibacillus xanthopallidus. Next base: position 142,579 of record NZ_VFQF01000001.1, read on the forward strand.
CCCGCTCGGCAAGCTCGTGCACCCACGAGAGGACGGCCGTCTTGTGGGCGACGGTGCGGTCGTGCACGGCTGTGCCGGGCTGGGACTCGGCGGCGGCGTTGATGAAGGCGCAGCCCCGGTAGCCCTCGCGACGGCACGAGGCCCGCAAGGCATCGAAGAGGCCGACGAGCTGAGCCGCCGGGTCCGGTCCGGCGGCCGCCGCGGCCTCGTGAAGCTGTCCCGTCCAGACGCCGTCGACCTTGTCGAGATAGGCCACCACGAGGTCGTCCTTGGCCGGGAAGTGCTTGTAGAAGGTGGCTTTCGCGACATCCGACTCCGCAATGATGCGGTCCACTCCCACCGCCCGTATGCCGTGGGCGTAGAACAACGCGAACGCCGTCTCGAGGATCCGTTCGCGGGCGGCGCTCGGGCGTACAGGTGCGGTGGTGGACATCTGGCTCCTCGGCTGGCTCCTGGTACTGCGACCTCAGCATACCTTGAAGGTAGACAGATCTGTCTGTTACGGTCGCACATCAGATAGACAGATCTGTCTATCGTTACTCACCCCGGCATTCAGGAGCACCCGTGAAGATCGCAGTCCTCGGCACCGGCATGGTCGGCCAGGCCCTCGCAAACCGCCTGTCCAGCCTCGGGCACGTCGTCACCGTCGGTACCCGTGACCCTCAGGCGACGCTCGCCCGGACCGAACCGGACGGCATGGGCAGGCCGCCCTACTCCGTGTGGGCCGCGGAGCGCCCGGACATTCGTCTCGCGACGTTCGCGGACGCCGCCGCCTCCGCCGAACTGGTCGTCAACGCCACCAGCGGGTTCGGTGCGATGCCCGCGCTCGAGCAGGCCGGGGCACACACCCTCGCCGGCAAGGTGCTCATCGACATCTCCAACCCGCTCGACTTCAGCAAGGGCTTCCCGCCCAGCCTCTTCGTCAAGGACACGGACTCCCTCGGCGAGCAGATCCAGCGTGCCTTTCCTGACGCTCGTGTCGTCAAGGCCCTCAACACCCTCACCGCCAACCTCATGGTCAACCCGAAGGAGCTCGGTGCGGAGTCGACGGTCTTCATCGCCGGCAACCACGCCGAGGCCAAGGCGAGCGTCACCGACCTGCTACACAGCTTCGGGCACAGCGACGTCATCGACCTCGGCGACATCAGCGGCGCCCGTGGCACCGAGATGCTGCTGCCCGTGTGGCTGCGGCTCATGGGTACGCTCGGCACCGCGAACTTCAACTTCAGCATCGTGCGGTGACATCAATGCGATGGCGTCGGTGGTCGGCAAGACCGTGCTCGCCACGGGCGGCACTGGCGCTATAGGCATGGCCACCGCCTCCAGAGGTGCTCCACTGGGTGGATTCGGAAGTTCTTCGACTATCTGAGATGAGGTGAATGACAGGGCAACCCGCAGGCCCAACCACGACCGCACCGGTTTGGACGAGCTCGACCCATCGACTCACCAGGCCCGCGACGCCGCGTCATTCCGCCGCATCATCGCCGCCAGGCATCAGCTGGCGGACGCTGAGCAGGAGCTGCGGTCACGGGCCCACCCGACGCCTGCCACCAGGCGAGCGCGCCCGAAGTCACCGTTGGGACATGGCGTGCGGCATTGTTGACGGCATCAACATTGCGCGAGTAGAAGGACAGCCATGTCGCAGTACGCCGTCATGTTCCCCGCCGACAACGAGGATCAGTGGGAGGCCGCCGGTGACGTCGAGCGCCAAGTCACGTTCGATACCGACTACGAGTTCGGGCAGTTGCTCGCGGCTCGTGGTGGCGCCGTCATCGGAGGAGCGGGGTTGCAGGACAGCAGGCACACACGAACCCTCAGCCGCGGCTCGGACTCTCAGGCGGTCGTCTCGGCCGGGCCATGGCGGCCGGGGTCTGAGCAACTGACCGGCTTCTTCCTCGTTACATGCGACGACTTCGACGCCCTGGTCGAGGCGGCAGAGGTGCTCGTCAAGGTCCACCCCGTCGTCGAGATCCGTCCGACAACCGAGTTCTGAGGTCAGCTCGGAGAGTTGCCGTGTTGAGGTGCGAGCCAGGTGCCTGCATCGACCCCGCTGCCGCCGCACCGTCCTGCGGACCTCCTGGGTCCCGGGGGATGCCTGTTGTCGGACTGGCCCCTTTGGGAGTGACCCTTTGATGTTCAGGCGCGTCCACCCCCGTGATGAGGCGCGAGCTCGTGCGCCGCTAGCTCGCGAGATCTGCAGCTCACGCAGGGCACGACCGATCGCCGGCGCAAGAGGACGTTTGTTGACGGACTCTGTCGTGTGAGGGCCGCGGCGCTGGGACGAGGGGTGAGGGCGCGGCGCAGGAACGAGGCGCCACCGCAACAAGTCGTTTGCCGGATCGCACGCCATCGTGAAGGGTCGCGGTCATTGTCGACGACGCCTGAAAACTGACCCTGTATCGACGGTCGAATTTTGACCCCCTGCAGAGACCCTGTCCTCAGCTTCGAGGCAGGGAGGCAGGAGTGTTGTCGGTGGAGGACTGGGCAGAGATCCGCAGGTTGCACCGGGCTGAGGAGATGCCGATCAAGGTGATCGCCAGGACGTTGGGCGTCGCCCGGAACACGGTGCGTGCCGCGTTGGCCGCGGACGGGCCGCCGAAGTACGCGCGGACACCGGCGGGGTCGGCCGTGGACGCGTTCGAGGCGCTGATCCGTGAGCAGCTGCAGGCGGTGCCGACGATGCCGGCGACGGTGATCGCCGAACGGGTCGGGTGGACGCGCGGGTTGACGGTGTTCAAGGAGCGGGTGCGGGAGCTGCGGCCGGCGTACCTGCCGCCGGACCCGGCCTCACGCACCACGTATGAGGCGGGTGAGCTGGCCCAGTTCGACTTCTGGTTCCCACCGATCGAGCTGCCGGTCGGGTTCGGCCAGTCCCGCACGGCGAAGCGGTTGCCGGTGATGACGATGGTGTCGGGGTACTCCCGGTTCGCGGGTGCGACTTTGATCCCGTCCCGGGACACGGAGGATCTGTATGCCGGCTGGTGGCGGCTGCTGTCCGAGCAGCTCGGCGCCGTGCCCAGGACGCTGGTGTGGGACGGGGAGGGCGCGGTCGGGCGGTGGCGGGCGCGGGCGCCGGAGCTGACCTTGGACTGTCAGGCCTTCCGCGGGGTGCTCGGGGTGAAGGTGTACATCTGTAAGCCGGCCGACCCCGAAGCGAAGGGCATGCTGGAGCGGTTCCACGACTACCTCGAGCGATCCTTCCTGCCGGGCCGTCGGTTCACGTCGCCGGCGGACTTCAACACCCAGCTCGCGGGGTTCCTCGTGAAGGCCAACGCGCGCCGGATGCGGGTGCTCGGCTGCCGACCGGACGACCGGGTCGGCGCGGACCGGGCGGCGATGCTGGCGTTGCCGCCAGTGGCCCCGGAGGTCGGTTGGCGGGCCACGACCCGGCTGCCTCGGGACCACTACATCCGCCTCGACTCGAACGACTACTCGGTCCACCCGTCCGTGATCGGTCGCCGGGTCGAGGTCCACGCCGACCTGGACCGGGTGTGGGTCACCTGCGAGGGCACGGTCGTGGCCGACCACGCCCGGGTGTGGGCCTGGCACCAGACGATCACCGACTTCGAGCACGCCGTGGCCGCGAAGCTGCTGCGCCGGGGCCGCGCGGACCTGCTGCGCCCGGTCCCCGACCCTGGCAGCGGTGATCAGGTGGAGGTCCGCCCGCTGGGCACCTACGACGCCGCGTTCGGCCTCGACGGGCTGGACGACGAGCTCGATGGGCAGGTGTCGTGATGGCCACCAGGACGACGAGCACTCGGCAGGCTCGGGACGTCGCCTCGGAGCTGGAGTACCTGACCCGGGCCTTGAAGGCGCCCACGCTTCGCGAGTCGATCGACCGGCTCGCCCAACGCGCCCGTGAGGAGGGTTGGAGCCACGAGGAGTTCCTCGCCGCCTGCCTGCAACGCGAGGTCGCCGCCCGCGAGGCCCACGGCGGTGAGGGACGGATCCGCGCTGCCCGGTTCCCCGCCCGTAAGTCTCTCGAGGACTTCGACTACGACCACGCCCGCGGCCTGAAACGAGAGACCATCGCCCACCTGGGCACCCTCGACTTCGTCGCCGCCAAGGAGAACGTCGTCCTGCTCGGACCACCTGGCACCGGCAAGACCCACCTCGCGACCGGACTCGCGGTGCGGGCCTGCCAAGCTGGCCACCGCGTCCAGTTCGCCACCGCCTCCCAATGGGTCGACCGGCTCGCCGAGGCCCACCACACCGGACGGCTGCAGGACGAGCTGCGCCGCCTCGTCCGCTATCCCGTCCTGGTCATCGACGAGGTCGGCTACATCCCGTTCGAACCCGAAGCCGCCAACCTGTTCTTCCAGCTCGTCTCCTCCCGATACGAACGAGCCAGCCTGATCGTCACCAGCAACAAGACCTTCGCCCGCTGGGGCGAGGTCTTCGGCGACGACACCGTGGCCGCCGCCATGATCGACCGGCTGGTCCACCACGCCGAGGTCATCGCCCTCAAGGGCGACTCCTACCGGCTCAAGAACCGAGACCTCGGCCGCGTCCCCGCGGCCGTCCCCGAAGAGAACTAGGACCCCAGGGGGTCAACTTTCAACCGACGATTGGGGGTCAGTTTTCGGCCGCCGTTGACAGTCATGTCTGAGCCCCCGTTCGGCCTCAAGCCCACACTTGCCGGCGCACTGGTCACGCTACGACCGATCACCGCCGCCGACGCCGACACCATCGACAGGATCGTGCGTGAGGACCCCGAGGTCGCGAGGCTGACAGGCTCGGTTCACACGAGCACCGAGCAGGTCGAGGGCATGCCGATCGAGGACCTGCGAGCCATCTACGGCCGCTGGGCGACGGCGGATGATCGCCTGGTTCTGGCCGTGGTCGACCAAGCCACCCAGGAGATGGTTGGTGAGGTCGTCCTCAACAAGTGGGGAGAGGACAACCGGTCGTGCAGCTACCGGACTCTGATCGGAGCGCAAGGACGTGGGCGAGGACTTGGAACTGAGGCCACCCGCCTGGTGGTTGAGCATGCCTTGACCACGATGGGCCTCCATCGGGTGATGCTCGAGGTCTACGACTTCAACCCTCGGGCTCGGCACGTTCACGAGAAGGTCGGGTTCCGGCACGAGGGCACCGGCCTGGATGCGCGGTTCTTCGACGGAGAGTGGATCGACGTGCACTACATGGCCGTGCTCGCGCATGACCTCCCCGCCGAGGTCACGGCGTGAACGTGCCGATTGGGACGTACGCGCACGCTCAGCGCAGCCAACACGCCCGGAGTGCGCCAGGTTCGGACGGTCCTTGGGCCCTCTGTCCGGCTGCGGCCCGACAGCACTGCGTACTGTGAGTTCCGTGGACGTCGCCACGGCCAACCAGAAGGCAGTCGAAGCAGTGTGGACCTCGTACGTCGCAGACAGCGGGTACGACGGACCGCTCGTGACGAGCTTCGCCTTCGGCGACTCCGCGGAGATGGCTGACGAGCTCGGCCTCCTGGTCTTGCACGGCCCCAAGAGGGCAACGGCGAGTCTCGTGCAGGAGTTCGTGGCGGAGGACGAGCCGTTGCCTCGCGCGGGGGATCGATGCGCAGTGATCGGTGGCGATGGCCGGCCAATGGCGATCGTGCGCACGACAGACGTACGAGTCGGTCCGCTCTCGTCGGTCGACGACCGCTTCGCGTGGGACGAGGGCGAGGGTGACCGAACGCGGGCCTGGTGGCTGGAGGCACACACGCGCTTCTTCACCCGTCAGTGCGCGGCGATGGGCTTGACCTTCTCCGAAGATGTTGCAGTGGTGTTCGAGCGGTTCGAGCTCGTCTGGCCACCAATCACCACCTGAACAGACAACGCCCCGGGTGCTTGAAGGCCGAGATCTGTCATCGAGGACTGCCTCGTCATCTCAGCCGCGCGGACAGGGGTGTGAGCGATCATCGTGGCGTCAGGTGCTGTGCGTCGAGTCACGGCCCGCCACTGAGCCCGTACGCCATGTAGTGGTCGTTACCGGTCTTGAGATAGAGCGCCATCGCGCAAGGTGTCCCGAGCTGCTGTCGTTGGGCCTCAGGGGTGACGGCTGCCAGCATGTCCGCACCGACGACCGGTGGAGTCTTGCCAATGCTGACGAGCGGGTCCGCAGCGCCGCCCGGCAGAGCTGTTCGGCTCACGCGTTGACGGACATCCGCAAGGCTGAGGTCAGGAGTGCCGGGAACGTAGGTTCGACCGCAGTAGGGGATGCGTTGCGGAGACTGCCACCAAGAGCCGTACGTGTATCTGTACGCGAACGTGCCTGCGCTCAGCACGACCGCTGTGAGGGCCAACACGGCCGTGGCCCACCTACGCACCATGGCCGCGATGCTAACTCCCGCCGCGAATCGCTGCTCTGTCGGCGGCACGAGCGAGCGTCCGCGCGCCGCCGAGGTCAGTCGTCGGCTCCCGTCGGATCGCCGTCGTCCCAAGCCGCCGCAGCCACCTGTCGGAGGTGCTCGACGTAGCCAGTCAGTAGCCCAAGGACTTCCTCGTCATCGAGGTCTGCAGTGACACGGACACTCCATCCCGTCCCCCCGTCGGGCTCCTGCAGCTTCACGAATGCGAGCAAACCTGCGGGTGATGTCCCTTCTGGCAAAGGTGGGATGCGCACTACAAGGCAGATCAGAGCGCCAGCTCGTAGAAGTGCGAGTTCGGATCTTCGATGTAGCCGGCGAACGGCCCTCGCTGCGTGAACTGGTGTCGCTCGTAGAGGCGTCGCGCAGGGGCGAAGAACTGCTGGGAGCCGGTCTCCAGCAAGACACGCTTGGCGCCGCGGCGCCGTGCCTCGTCCAGTAGGTGTCGCAGCATCACCGTTCCAACGCCCTTGCCGCGCGACGCCGCCGAGGTGCGCATGGACTTCAGCTCGACGTCATCGTCGTTCAGGTCCTTGAGAGCGCCGCAACCGACAGCCAACGGCCCGTCCCAAGCCGCCCAGAACACCACGTCGGGACCCCTCAAGGCGTCGAGGTCGAGCGCGTGCACGGATTCTGCCGGCGAAGTGGCGTACATGTCAGCAATGTGCTCGGCGAGCAGCAGCTGCACCCGTTCATCGTCCAATCCACCGGCGCGGATCTTGACCACGGCTGCACCATACCGGGCGCTGAGGACCGTGTTCCGCAGCTTGCGAGACGTCCGCGCTGGGCACGAGCGATCGGCCGCATGACCGGGCGAGGGTAGACGTCCTCAACGCGTCTTGACCGGCCGTCCTCAGGATTGCTCGTGCACGGAGACGAGGGCGCTGAGGGCCTCGCGTGAGTCGCTGGTCTCGATCAGCGCGCGCGGCCCATCGCGCTCGGTATCCCATGGCACCCAGGCTTGGCCTTCGACCTCGTCCCATGACGGAACCTGCTGGTGCGGCATGTCCGGCGTTCGCGCCTCGACACGACGGCGGTGCTCGAGCCGGTCCGGCAGCCAGGTCTCCACGTGCAGCAACCGAGCCCGGCCCCGGTCGGCGGCTTCTCGCCATCCCGCCCGAGCCTCCGGAACAGGGTTGACGGCGTCGACGACGACATCCCGACCGAGCAGGAGATTGGAGACGGCAAGCTCGTGGATCACGGCATAGCCCTCGATCCCAACGGACAAGCCCGTTCGTTCAAGCGCCGTCTCTGCCGCATCAACCCGCAAGTAGCAGACCCGCAGATGCCGAGCGAACGCTGTGGCCAGCGTCGTCTTGCCGGTTCCAGGACGCCCCGAGAGGACGATCAAGCTTGCTGCCATGCCCACGGGTCCGTCCGATGTAGTGCTCATCAGGTCATCAAAGCGCGCAAGAGCCAACCAGCACACCCAGTGGCAGACTCGGATGTTCGTCAGTGGATCGACCACGAGCGGCCCGGACCTCGTTTGCTGGTTCGTTCACGTCGGCATGCTCCTCGACGGGGCTACGGGTGCAGAGCCCCGTTGGTCACCAGCGACCCTGATGGACGACATCGGCGTATGGCCGCCGGTCTGGCCTGTCGATGACGGCCAGCGGTCTGCCGGCTGGGTAGCCGACCGACAGCATGAACGCCAAGAACTTGCCGTCGGGAAACGCGAGGACACCCTGCGCCTTCGCCTGGTCCTCGACGGCCGAATGCGCGCTTGCGATGCCCAGGTCGGCCGCAGCCAAGGCCATGACCATCGTGGCTTGCCCAAGATCGAAGGCGAGGATGGACCGCTGCATCTCATCGCCGGGCACAGACGAGACCAGCGCGATCACGGCTTGGGCGCCAGCGACATGCCCGGCCCCCTGCCACACTCCCGCGAGCGCCTGCAACTGGTCACGATCTCGCACCACGACGAAGTCCCACGGCTGAAGGTTGCCCGCGGACGGCGCGCGGCGGCCGGCATCGAGGACTCGCTCGAGGTGTGCGTCGGCGATGGGCCTCTCGCTGAACTGACGCACGTCGCGTCTGGACCTGATGGCGTCCCATGTCTCCATAAGGCATCTTCGTCAGAGATCACCCTGCCTGACCAGTACCCCGGCCCATCCAAGCCGGCCCCGATCCGCCTGCCGTGCACGGTCATCCTGACGGATGCCTTGCCTTCCTCTCGCGTGCGACGACCTTCCCGACGATCTTGCTGACCGTGAGATACACAACGACACCACCAACGCCGGCGAGGACCCAGCCGAGGGGCCCGAATAGTCGATCCATGAGGACGTTGCCCGTCACGAGTCCCAGGACAAAGGCAGGGGTATAGGCCAGCAAGCTCCGCTTGCGCTGCTCGATCAGGCTCATCGGCCCCTGCTGCGAAATGCTCGCAACGTACTCGGCCGGCCAGCACTCGTCAGGAGGACTTCGCGGGAAACGTCGGACGTCCCGTCCTCCGAGCGGCATGAACGCGCGGGCCGCGAGCAGGCGGTCAGAACCAGTGCAGGCAGTGAGGGGAGCGTTCGGCGCGAAAGATGGTGTCGGCCAGGGCTGCTGCGCCTTCGTGGTGGGCACGGATGTGCCCCGCACGCACGAGTGCGCTCGGAGCTGTTCCGCCGAGGTAGATGGAGCCCAGGTCGCTGACGTCGAGGGACAGGTCGGGCTCGCGCTCCGTGGGGACGCAATCGGCGCTGCCGCCCTGAACGGTCAGAAGGTAGCGATTGTGCTCGCCGAGGAAGGGGTCGTCGACGTCGAGGACGAGCTCACCGTCCGTGGACCAGCCTCGCGTGATCAGCGCGCGCGGAACGTCCAGCAGCCGCACCCAGAGCCAGTCCCCGACATGGTCCACCTGCGCAGCTCGCAGGTCGGCGAGCTGCCAGCGCAGGGGGTGGTCGGCTGGGACGTGCTTCAACACGCACGTGGTGACCAGGTCGTGTCCGAGGGCGAACCGCGCCAAGGCCGTGAAGACCGTGTCGTCGGAAGTGATGGTCTCGTCGACCGTCAGGGTTCCGCTGTCGATCGAGTAGCTGGCGTACCCATCGGGGACTCCGTCGCCGTCGCGGTGGACGGCGACGTAGCGCGGAGCTGGAGTGATCGGCGGCGCCCCCGCGCCCAAGGTCCACCAGTGGTGCGGACGGCCCAGCGCGCCGGGCTGCGCGCGACGATAGCGGTCGTAGACCTCCTCGATGACCTGACCGCACTCGTCGCGCCGCAGCATCTCGATCGAGCCAAGATCAGAACCCGTCACCAGGGCGCCGGTCGTTGCGCGCGCCCTGGGTTTGGCGAAGGCGGCCCGATGACGCTGCAGCGTCAGGTGCGCGGTGTAGGTCGCCGGTCCGTAACCGAACCTCTGGTAGATCGGGGCCTCGCTCGCCAGCAGGACGGCAAGGAACTCGCCCCGGGCCCGTAGCTCGGCGAGCTGGTGGCGCATCATCGCGCTCAGTACACCTTGACGTCGGTGAGAGGGCAGGACGCCGACGGCGCTCACGCCGGCGGCCGGGGCGACGCAACCACCCGGGAGGGTGAGTTCGAACGAGTACGCCGCGGCGCTTCCGACGGGTCGCCCGTCCGCCGTGAGAGCCAGCAGTCCGCGGTCCATCTCGATCGCGGACCACCACAGGCCGCCGCCGGCGATCGGGGTCTCCGTGAACCGCCCGAATGCAGCATGAACCACGTCGAGGAAGACCGAGAGGTCCTGGTCCGTCGTTGCACGGATCTGCATCGCTACTCCCGGGTTGAGGTGTCGTGACGCACGCGACGTGCACCGCCGTTCAGTGTCGACATCGACAGGTCTCGCTTCGCGGCCGCGCTGACCGTACAGGCCGTCTGCCGGCCAAGGCCAAGGGTTAATGTTCTTGGCTCATCGGCAAGAGTCGGACCCCAGGACCCGAGGACCATCCGTCATCGGCAGGCGATCTCGGCGTCGTGCACGAGCCGGACGATCATCGCCGCCAGCCGTGGGCCCGCCGCAAGGATCCGCTCGACCCGTCGATGACCAGCTGTGGCGTGGTGGGGGAGCGGCGTGGACGGCTGCTACTCGAGCGAGCGGGTCCAGGTCACGGTGCGCGCGGTCGGTCGGAAGCCGATCGAGCGATAGAGCCGTTGCGGCCCCGGATACGCGTCGTCGCCCCGCGGCGTCACCTGGGCCACGGTGCCACCCGCCGAGCGCAGGGCTTGCAGTGCAGCGAGCGTGACCGCGCGGGCCAGTCCCTGACCCCGGTGGGCCGGCACGCAGCCGACCGGCTCGACGAGGCCGGCTCCGGTGGCGGGGTCGAGCCAGACGAGCGCCGATGCCACGAGGTCGCCCGCAGCGTCGGTGACGACCCAGTCGAGGTCGACGCGATACGGCCACGCGGCCATGAGCTGGGTGTAGGCCCGCTCGTCGACCAGCGACGGCGCGACATCCGACCAGGCCGCTGCGTGCACAGCCGCCCGCGCCCGCGCCTCACCTGCCTCGACCGGGCGCATGCCGTACCCCTCGAGGGCCGGCAACGGTGGCAGGTCGGCAAGGTCCATCACGTGGTGGACCATGAAGGGCCCATCCTCCTCCGGCGCGAATCCTGCTGCTGCCAAAGCCTGCTCGGCCACGTCACCCTCCATGACCAGGGCAGACTGCTGCTCCGCGTCGCTCACCTCCTCGAACCACTCGACGACCTCCTCGGCGACCTCGGGGTGCGCGGGATCGACCTGTAGCTCCAGCCAGTCGGGCGCCTCGGCCCAGCCGAACCCGACGGTCTCGCTGCCGTCCGACCAGATCGAGATCTCCTCGCCCTCCTCCAGCCCGAAGGGGTCGACGGGGCGGTAGTAGCGACTCCAGGCCAGCTGGCCGGGGTGGAAGCGGCTGCGAGGTGACCACAGCCTCGACGCCATGGACTGCATGTCGACGAGGTCGTCCGGACCCACGAAGTCTCTCCTCACGACCGCCAACCTAGCCGCCGCCCCGGGGGGCGGTGCGCCGACAGCCCCACCCGGCGGCATACTGGCGCGGTGACCCTCGCGACCGGTATCGGCTCCTGGCCAGGCATCTCGGTGCGCGATGCGCTGGGGCAGGTGCGCGAGCTGCTCGACGGGCAGCTGCCCTATCTGCCGGAGCTGCCCGAGCGCGGCCCGGGTGCCGACATGGTCGGGCGCACGGCAGGGTTGCTCGTCGAGCTGCCCGTCGACCTCCAGCCCGTGGGATGGCGGCTCGTCGACCGGCCGGGCCGAGACGCCCAGCGCACGGCGGCCCTCCTGCGCGAGGACCTCGACGAGCTCGCCGAGGCGTTCGACGGCCACACGGGCCCCCTCAAGGTGCAGGTGGTCGGGCCGTGGACCCTCGCCGCCGACCTGTGGCTGCACCGCGGCGAGCGGGTCATCGTCGACGAGGGCGCCTGCCGTGACCTCGTCGAGTCGCTTGCCGAGGGCGTGCGCCTGCACGTCGCGGCCGTGAGTGCGCTCGTGCCGGGCGCCCAGATCGTGCTCCAGGTCGACGAGCCCTCGCTGCCCACCGTGCTCGCGGGACGGCTGCCCACGTCGTCGGGCTGGGGAAGGCTGCCGAGCCTCGACCCGCAGGTGGCGGCCGCCGGGCTCGCGACGGTACTCGGCGCACACGACGGCGACACCGTCCTGCACTGCTGCGCAGCCGAGCCGCCGGTGCCCCTGCTCCGGGCCGCCGGCCCCACAGCGCTCTCGCTGGACACGTCGCTGCTGCGCCCCCGCGCGTGGGAAGGCATCGCGGTGGCCGTCGAGGACGGCATCCGCCTGCACGCCGGCCTCGTGCCCACCGACGGCAGCCGGCTGCGCGCGCAGGTTCTCGCTGACGACCTCGTCACACCCTGGCACCGCATCGGTATGCCGTCCGCCCGGCTCCTCGACGTCGTCGTGACCCCCGCCTGTGGTCTGGGCACCCGCGCCCCCGACGTCGCCAGGGCCGTGCAGCGGGCGGCGGTCGAGACGGCCCGCGAGCTCGAGGAACGCAGCGCCACCTGACCGGCTTTCCTTGGGGCACAGGCCTTCTGCGCGCACCCTGCATGCGGACACGCGAACGGCCGGCCACCTCGAGGGTGGCCGGCCGTGTCGTCAGCAGCGGTGGGGCAGCGTCAGAGCGCGGAGCCCGCAGCCCACTTGGCGGCGCTGAGGTTCCAGTCCGCGTAGCCGTTGCCCATCGTCATCGGGCGGTTCGTTCCGGTCGTCTCGACAACGTCGCCGATGATCATGTTCTTGTAGACCCACTCGGCGTTGGCGTCGCTCATTCCGGTGCAGCCGTGGCTCACGTTGCGCACGCCCTGGTCCTTGACCGACCACGGAGCGGAGTGGAGGAACTCACCGGAGTTCGTGACCCGCAGCGCCCACTTGACGGGCGTGTCGGAGTAGTAGCCGACGTCGCCCTTCTTGAGGCCGATCGTCTCGGCGCGCATCGTGATGTTGGTGACCTTGTCCATGATGACCTTGACGCCCGAGCGGGTGATGAAGCCGGGCTGGCCACCGGTGACGGGGATGGTCTTGGCGACCTTGCCGTTGATGACGACCTTCATCTGGTGGCTCTTGAGGTCGACCTTGGCGATGACCGAGCGGCCGATCGTGAACTCGGACGTGCGGCTCATCTCGCCCCAGCGGCCGCCGCCGGCCGGCACGCCGTTGAGCTGTGCGTCGACCTTCACCTTGGTGCCGGGCTTCCAGTAGGTCGCGGGCCGCCAGTGGGCCTCCTTCGACGACAGCCAGTACCACGAGCCGGCCTGGGCGGGCGTCGTCGTCACGTGCATGTTCTTCTCGAAGTTCGCCTTGTCGACGACCGGCAGGTCGAAGCGGACGATGACCGGCATCCCGATGCCGACGGTGCCGCCGTCACGCGGTGAGACCGCGACGTAGACCTGCTGGTCGAGGGTGAGGTTGTCGGTCCGGAAGGTGCGGGTCGACTCGGTCGTCGTGCCGTCGGTCGTCTTGGCCTCGAGGGCGAGGGTGTACTTCACGCCCGGCTCGAGCAGGTCGCCCGCGGTCCACGTGCCGCCCTCGAGGGTGCCGTCGACCTTGACGGTGTTGCCCTTCTTGCTGACGTAGGAGAGCGACGCCTTCTCGAGGGTGCCCTTGTCGGCCGAGGCCGTCACGCGCGTGTCGACCGCGACGTTGGTCGCCTTGTCGTCCGGCGTGGTCTTCCACGTGACGGGGTCGACGGTGGGGGTCTGCGAGTTCGTCTGACCGCCCGCCGAGCTCGTCTGGTTGCCGCCGGCGCCGGTCCCGGCCGGGCTTCCGCCATCGGCGTTGGCCGACGCGTTGCAGGCAGAGACGGCCAGCACGGCCACGAGGGCCAGGCTGGAGACGACGGTGTGACGGATGGTGAGCTTCACGCAGCAATCCCCTCGATGACCCGCATGGGAGTGCTCCGCGCAGGTGGCGGAGTGGTGGACGAGTCGGTTGGAACCCCGTACCAGTGTCACCGATGACATGGCATACGACAAAATGGCGCGCCCGACCGTCCGCGTGTCGGTGGCTGTGCGGGTGCCGCCGAGACCTTACCGGCAGGTATGCCGTGGGGCCAAGCCGAACGGCATACCCGCGGGTATCGGGCTGGTCGGGGTGTCAGGCCGAGGGCCGCACCTCGCGCCGGAGGATCTTGCCCGTCGGGCCCTTGGGCAGCTCGGAGAGCAGCCAGAGCTTGCGGGGGTACTTGTAGGCGGCGAGGCGGTCCTTGACGTAGGTCTGGATGTCCTCGAGGGTCGCCGTCGCGCCGGGCCGCAGGACGACAGCGGCGCCGACCTCCTCGCCCATGAGCTCGTCGGGGATGGCGACGACGGCCGCCTCGAGCACCTCGGGGTGCGTGTAGAGCACCTCCTCGACCTCGCGCGGGTAGATGTTGAGCCCACCCCGGATGATCATGTCCTTCTTGCGGTCGACGATCGTGTAGTAGCCCTCGTCGTCGACGGTCGCGAGGTCGCCGGAGCGGAACCACCCGTCGGGGATGGCCTCCTTCGTCGCCTCTGGACGGTTCCAGTAGCCCTTCATGATGTTCTCGCCGCGGATCGCGATCTCGCCGATCTCGCCGGGAGGGGTGTCGTTGCCGTCGATGTCGACGAGCTTCATCTCGCACCCGGGGATGGCGCGACCGATCGTGCCGGGCTTCGTCGGCTTGTCGGGCATGTTGAAGGACGCGACGGGCGAGGTCTCGGACAGGCCGTAGCCCTCGAGGATCTGGCAGTGGAACTTCTCCTCGAAGGCCTTCATCACGGCCTCCGGCATCGCCGAGCCACCCGAGGCGCAGGTGCGCAGGCTGCTCGTGTCGGCCCGGTCGGCGTCCGCGTGGTGGAGGATCGCGGCATACATCGTCGGCACGCCCTGGAAGATCGTGACGTGGTCGCGGCCGAGCACCTCGATGGCCTTGGCCGGGTCGAAGCGCGGGATGAGGCTCAGGGTCGAGCCCCGCAGCACCGAGGTGTTGAGGCCGCACGTCAGGCCGAAGACGTGGAAGAGGGGCAGGCACCCCATGATGACGTCGTCCTCGCCGATCTGCATGATGTCGCTCGCCGACACCTCCGCGTTGCGGTGCAGGTTGAAGTGGGTGAGCTCGGCGCCCTTCGGCTTGCCCGTCGTGCCGCTCGTGTAGAGGATCACGGCCGTGTCCTGGTCGTCGCGCTCGACGGGGACGAGAACGGGGTCGGCGGCCGACTCGCTCGCGTCGAACTGGCCGTCGGCGGGGCCCATCGGTCCGCAGACGACGAGGCGGGTGCCCGTCTCGGCTGCGGCCTTGCCCGCCTCCTCGGCGAAGTCGGGCCATACGAAGCTGAAGCGCGCGCCGGAGTCCTCGTAGAAGTACTGGATCTCGCCGGCCTTGAGGAGCGGGTTCATCGGGACGACGACCCCGCCTGCGAGGAGCGTGCCGTAGAAGGCGACGGGGTAGGCCGGCACGTTGGGCAGGATGAGCGAGACCCGGTCGCCGGGCTCGAGGCCGGCCGCGCGCAGCTGGCCCGCGACCCGAGCCGCCGCCTGGTGCAGCTGGGTCCACGTCACACCCGCCTGGTCGAGGCGGATGCCCACCTTGTCGGGGATGCGCTCCGCCGTGGCGACGAGGTTGCTGGCGAGGTTGGTCATCGAGGCTCCTTTGCTCCGGCCGGTTCCGGCCCATTGTGACTGGTCGGTAGCGTGCTGAACAGGGCGGGGTGGTGCCCGTGCGGATGCCTCCGGGTGAGGGCGCAGCGTCGGTGCCGACTGGCAGGATGAACGCGTGACCGAGACCGGTGGTGCCCCCCTGACCGACGACATCCCCGCGGCCGTCCACCAGGAGTGGGCCGAGCTCGCCGAGCGCGCCAGCGCGGCCCAGTTCGCCTACCACGTCAAGGACGCGCCGACGATCAGCGATGCCGAGTACGACCAGATCATGCGCCGGCTGGTCGTCATCGAGGAGGAGCACCCCGCTCTGCGCACGCCCGAGAGCCCGACGCAGAACGTCGGGGGAGCGTCGTTCGCCACAGGCTTCGAGACCGTCGACCACGTCGAGCGCATGCTGAGCCTCGACAACGCCTTCTCCTTCGAGGAGCTGCGGGCCTGGGCCGAGCGGGTCGAGCGCGAGGTGGGCGCGGGGGCCCACTTCCTCACCGAGCTGAAGATCGACGGCCTCGCGATCAACCTGCTCTACGAGCAGGGCCGCCTCGTGCGAGCGCTCACCCGTGGAGACGGGCGCACCGGTGAGGACGTCACCCACAACGTCCGAACGATCAGCGGCATCCCCTCGCGCCTCACGGGCGATGACGTGCCCGAGCTCGTCGAGATCCGAGGCGAGGTCTTCTTCCCGACCGCCGCCTTCGCCGACCTCAACGCCAGCCTCGTCGAGGCGGGCAAGGCGCCCTTCGCCAACCCGCGCAACGCCGCGGCTGGCTCGCTGCGCCAGAAGGACCCGAAGGTCACGGCCTCGCGTCCGCTGCGCATGCTCGTCCACGGTCTGGGGGCTCGCCGCGGTTTCGACGTGGAACGTCAGAGCGAGGCGTATGCCGTCCTGCGCGCCTGGGGGCTGCCCACCTCCGACGAGGTGCGCGTCCTTGCCGACATCGCGGCGGTGGAGGAGTTCGTCACCTATCACGGTGAGCACCGCCACGACCGGGCCCACGACATCGACGGCATCGTCGTCAAGGTCGACGAGGTGGCCCTGCAGCGTCAGCTCGGGGCGACGTCGCGGGCCCCCCGCTGGGCCATCGCGTTCAAGTACCCGCCCGAGGAGGTCAACACCAAGCTGCTCGACATCCGGGTCAACGTGGGCCGCACCGGACGGGTCACCCCCTACGGGGTCATGGAGCCGATCGTCGTCGCGGGGTCGACGGTCGAGCAGGCGACGCTGCACAACGCCTACGAGGTGGAGCGCAAGGGCGTGCTCATCGGCGACGTCGTCGTGCTGCGCAAGGCCGGTGACGTCATCCCCGAGATCGTGGGGCCCGTCGTCGACCTGCGCGACGGGTCGGAGCGGGCCTTCGTCATGCCGACCGAGTGCCCCGCCTGCGGCACCCCGCTCGCCCCGGAGAAGGAGGGCGACAAGGACATCCGCTGCCCCAACACGCGCTCGTGCCCGAGCCAGCTGCGCGAGCGCGTCTTCGCCCTCGCCGGGCGCGGTGGCCTCGACATCGAGGCGCTCGGCTGGGAGGGCTCGATCGCCCTGCTCGAGTCGGGCATCATCACCGACGAGGGCGACCTCTTCGCGCCGCCGGCCGACAGCCCGGCCGCGGGGGAGTACGGCATCACCCGCGAGAAGCTCGCGCAGGTGCCGCTCTACACCCGCGCCGCGAAGAAGACCGACCCGGCGGAGTCGGTCGTCGACGGTCGCGTGCTGTCTGCGGGCGGCGAGAAGCTGCTCGCGGAGCTCGAGAAGGCCAAGAGCCAGCCGCTGTGGCGCGTCCTCGTGGCGCTGTCCATCCGTCACGTCGGACCGACGGCGGCCCGGGCGCTCGCGACCCACTTCGGCTCGATGGAGGCCATCCGGGCGGCCTCGACCGAGGAGCTCGCCGGAGCCGAGGGCGTCGGCGGAGTCATCGCCGAGGCCGTCACCACGTGGTTCGAGCTCGACTGGCACCAGGAGATCGTCCGCAAGTGGGCCGACGCCGGGGTGCGCATGGCCGACGAGGTCGACGAGTCGGTGGCCCGCACCCTCGAGGGCAAGACGGTCGTCGTCACGGGCTCGCTCGAGGGCTTCTCCCGCGACGAGACGAAGGAGGCCATCATCAGCCGCGGCGGCAAGGCGTCCGGGTCGGTGTCGAAGAAGACCGACTGGGTCGTCGTCGGGGCCAACGCCGGCAGCAAGGCGGCCAAGGCCGAGGAGCTCGGGCTCCCGGTCCTCGACGAGGCCGGCTTCCGCAGGCTGCTCGAGACGGGCTCGCCGGAGTGAGCATCACCCCATCGTGACCTGCGTGTGACCCGTCTGTGACCCCCGGGGGAGGGCTGGGCCGGCTCTGACATGGCCCTCACGTGGTCATGTGCGCGGCACCCATACAAGGCGCCGAGCTGTGTGAGGCGCGACCGTCCACAGCCCGTCGGGCCCTCCTAGAGTGTGCCGAGTCAATCACCGGGGACCACCCGGTGGACCGCCGGGCGAGATCGCCCCGACGACGCCGCAGACGCACGAGGAGGTGCCGGCCTTGACGGCTACCCCGCTGCTCGAGACCCGCTCCCTGACCAAGGAGTTCCGCGGGTTCCGAGCCGTCTCGGGCGTGGACCTCGCCGTCGAGCGTGGCACGATCCACGCCCTCGTCGGACCTAACGGAGCCGGCAAGACGACGCTGTTCAACCTGCTCACCGGCTTCCTCACGCCGACGTCGGGCACCGTCCACTTCGACGGACACGACATCACCGGCAAGGCGCCCGAGCAGATCGCCCCGCTCGGCATCGCGCGCTCCTTCCAGATCACGAGCCTCTTCGAGGCCATGACGCTGCAGGAGCACCTCGAGCTGGCGCTCGCGAGCCCCACGGGCCTCGCCAACCAGTGGTGGCGCTCGGTGACGAGGATGAGCCGCTTCCGGAAGCGCTCGCTCGAGCTGCTCGACCAGGTCGGCCTCGCCGACCGGGCCGGCGCTCCGGCCGCCTCCCTTGCCTACGGCCAGAAGCGCGCCCTCGAGCTCGCCATCGCCATGGCCCTCGACCCCAAGCTGCTGCTGCTCGACGAGCCGACGGCCGGGATGGGGCTCGAGGACGTCGACCGGACCATCGCCCTCGTCAAGTCGCTGTCCGCTGGGCGCACGGTGGTCTTCGTCGACCACAACATGCACGTCGTGGGGTCGCTCGCCGACCGGGTCACCGTTCTGCAGTCGGGGCAGGTGCTCGCGGAGGGTCCCTACGACGAGGTCCGTGCCGACGAACGCGTCATCACGGCATACCTCGGAGCCGTCCATGAGTGAGCGCATGAGTGAGCGGACGGATGAGCAGTCGGCTGAGCGGACGGCTGAGTGGACGGCTGAGCGCGCGAGCGACGCCGCCGGCGGGCAGGCCGCAACCGCGCCCTCGGGGCAGCCGGCCGATGACGCAGGCCCCGCCCTGCTCTCGGTCACCGACCTCTCGGCGTGGTACGGCGAGGCCCGCGTGCTCACCGACGTCTCCGTCACGGTCGCCCCGGGGGAGGTGGCCACGCTCGTCGGACGCAACGGCGCCGGCAAGACGACCCTGCTCCGCTCGGTCATGGGGCTGCACAAGCAGGTCAAGGGCGCCGTCGCCCTCGACGGGCGCGACCTCGGGCGGCGCAGCCCCGATGCGCGGGCCCGCGCCGGCATCGGCTGGGTGCCCGACGACCGTGGCATCTACGCGAGCCTCTCCGTCGAGGAGAACCTCCTGCTGCCGCCCGTCGTGCACGACTCGGCCTGGTCGATGGAGAAGGTCTACGACCACTTCCCGGTGCTCGCCGAGCGCCGCGACTTCCCGGGCACGAAGCTGTCAGGCGGCGAGCAGCAGATGCTCGCCATGGCCCGGGTGCTCCGGATGGGCTCGCGCCTGCTGCTGCTCGACGAGCCGAGCGAGGGCCTGGCCCCGGTGATCGTCCAGCGCATCGGCGAGATCATCCGCGAGATCAAGGCCCAGGGCGTGGGCGTGCTCCTTGTGGAGCAGAACGTCACCTTCGCGCGGTCGGTCGCCGACCGTCACTACCTGCTCGCGCAGGGCCAGGTCGTGGAGCACCTCTCCAACGACGCGTTCGCGGCCCGCGAGAGCGAGCTGCTCACCCATCTCGGGATGTAACCGGCTGGCGCCGGCCTGTCAGGCCGGGGCCACGACACGTCGCTCCGCTCAACCACACACGTCACGGGGCGGCACGCCAAGCCATGGCACCACTCATCGCACCACGTCCTCCACTCACCCTCAGCCATACCTCCACCACCCGACCGAAACCCCCAGGAGGGGACATGCGCAGCAGAACCACCACCGGCGTCTCGGCCATCGCGATCGCCGCCACCGCCTCGCTCGCCCTCGCCGCCTGCGGCGGCGCGGGCGGCCCGCAGGCCGCGGCGGCAGGCGGCCTGACCGACGGCAAGGTCGTCATCGGCCTGCTCAACGACCAGTCCGGCGTCTACAAGGACCTGTCCGGTCCGAACTCCAAGGTCGCGATCCAGATGGCGATCGACGACTACAAGGCGAAGTACGGCGACAAGGCCGTCGCCAAGGACATCGAGATCGTCACGGCCGACCACCAGAACAAGGCCGACATCGCCAACTCCAAGGCGCAGGAGATGTACGACCGCCAGAAGGCCGACATCATCCTCGACGTGCCGAACTCGGCCGCCGCGCTCGCCGTCGCCACTCAGGCGAAGAACAAGAAGAAGCTCTACATCAACATCGGTGCGGGCACGACGGCCCTGACGGGCGCCAGCTGCAACAGGTACACGTTCCACTGGGCCTACAACACCGCCGTCCTCGCGCGCGGCACTGCCGGCACGATCACCAAGGAGGGCGGGACGAGCTGGAACATCGTCTACCCCGACTACGCCTTCGGCCAGGACATGAACAAGTCGTTCAGCGCCGAGGTCACGAAGAACGGCGGCACCGTCGGCCAGTCGATCGCCTCGCCGTTCCCGAGCGACAACTTCGCCACCTTCATCACCAAGGCCGGCGAGGGCAACCCGAAGGTCATCGGCTCGATGCACGCCGGTGGCGACCTCATCAACTTCGTCAAGCAGTTCAACCAGAGCTCGCTCAAGGGCAAGGTCCAGCTCGCTGTCGGCCTGATGTTCATCACCGACATCCACTCGCTCGGGGTCGACCAGTTCGCCGGTACGCAGTTCACCGACGCGTGGTACTGGAACTTCGACGCGCAGAACAAGAAGTGGGCCGACCGCTTCAAGGAGAAGACGAACACCCGTCCGTCCTTCGCCCACGCCGCCAACTACTCGGCCGCGATGAACTACCTCGAGGCCGTCCAGGAGGCCGGCACCGATGACGCCGACACCATCGTCAGCAAGCTCGAGGGCAAGAAGATCAACGACGTGTTCCTGCGCAACGGCGAGATCCGCAAGGCCGACCACGCCGTGACCCACGACGTCTACCTCGCCAAGGTCAAGAGCTCCGCCCCGGAGGAGTGGGACTACGAGGACATCGTGAAGACGATCCCCGCCGCCGAGGCGTACGGCGCGGCCAACCCCGCCTGCACGATGGGCTGATTCCCGAGCACGTATGCCGTCCGGCCGCGTCCCACGAGCCGCGCCGGACGGCATACGGCAGGGATCCGTCCAGCCCGATCGACCGCGAACGAGCGAGAGACATGAGCGAATTCATCCAGTACACCCTCCAGGGGCTCGCCGCCGGCGGCTTCTACGCGCTCTCCGCGCTCGGCCTCGCCGTCATCTTCGGCGTCCTCGGGGTCGTCAACTTCTCCCACGGCGCCTGCTACATGCTCGGCGCCGTCATCGCGGCCGTCCTGCTGGCCGAGCTGAGCCTCGGCTTCTGGGTGGCGCTCGTCGTCGTGCCGGTGGTCATGTTCGGCTTCGGAGTGCTCATGGAGCGCCTCCTCGTGCAGTGGCTGCTCGCGCTGGACCCGCTCTACAACTTCCTGCTGACCTTCGGCCTCACGCTCATCCTCGTCGAGGCCGTGAAGCTGAGGTATGGCGTCTCGGGGCTGCCCTACGAGATCCCAGCAGGCCTCGGTGGGCAGGTGACGGTCGGCAGCGTCAACCTCTCGGTCTATGCGATCTTCGCGTGCGTCTTCTCCGTCGTCGTGTGCATCGCCGTCGGCCTGCTCATGACGAGGACGCGCATCGGCATGATCGTGCGCGCCGCCACCGAGGACGCCGGGCGCACCCGGGCCCTCGGCATCAACGTCGGTCGCTGGGTCACCCCGGTCTTCGGCTTCGGCATCGCGCTGGCCGGTCTCGCCGGCGTGCTCGCCGCGCCGACCCGGGCGATCACGGCCGAGATGGGCAGCAACTTCATCATCATCCTGTTCGCCGTCGTCGTCATCGGAGGCCTCGGCTCGATTCTCGGGGCGGTCGTCGCCGGCTTCCTCGTCGGCCTCGTCGAGGCCTACGGCGTCGCCTACGCGCCGGCCTATGCCCAGATCGTCATCTTCGTGCTGATGGCGGCCGTGATCCTCGTCCGGCCATCCGGACTCTTCGGAAGGGAGGAGGTCGCGTGAGCGAGCAGATGACCGCCAAGGTCGACGTCGACCTGGCTCAGCCCTCGATCCTGTCGCGGCGCAGCCCGTGGCGCTACCTCATGCTGCTGGCCGGCCTCGCTGTCCTCGTCCTGCTGCCCTACTGGATCTACCCGCCGGTTGCGATGGACATCCTGTGCTGGGGACTCTTCGCGATCAGCGTCGACCTGCTGCTCGGCTTCACCGGGCTGCTCAGCTTCGGGCACGCCGCCTTCTGGGGTGGCTCGGCCTACTGCACCGGACTGATCGCCATCACCTGGGGTGTGCCCTTCCCCGTCGCGGTGATCGGCGGCTCGGTCTTCGCGATGCTCATCGCCTGGCCGATCGGCTGGCTCTCGGTGCGCCGCACGGGCATCTACTTCGCGATGGTCACCCTGGCGTTCGCCCAGATGATCTACTTCATCGCCAACCAGCTGCGTGACCTCACGGGCGGCGAGAACGGCCTGCAGGGCATCCCGCGCACCTTCTTCGGCATCGACGCGGTCGAGAACGACTCCTTCTACTTCTACTACGCCGGCGCGGCGCTCATCGTCATCGGCATCGCGATCGCCTGGCGGGTCGTCAACTCGCCGTTCGGCCGGGTGCTCACCGCGGTCCGTGACAACCCGGCGCGGGCCCGCGCGCTCGGCTACGACGTCGAGGTCTTCAAGATCAAGGCCTTCGTCATCTCTGCCGGCCTCGCCGGGCTGGCGGGTGGCGTCTTCGCGATCAGCCACGGCTTCGCCTCGCTGCAGGAGCTCGCCTGGACCACCTCGGGCAAGGTCGTGCTCATCACGGTCCTCGGCGGCATCGGCACCCTCTGGGGCGGTCTCGTCGGCGCCGGCGTCGTCGTCACCCTCGAGGACTACCTGTCGAGCTCGGGCTTCGAGGGCATCGGCCTCATCACGGGTGGCATCTTCGTCGTCATCGTGCTGCTCTTCCGCCACGGCATCTGGGGCACGGCTCGCAACGCCCTGCGCCGGTTCGTCCTCGACCGGCGGCGTCAATCCCGGGACTGACTGACCCCGTCGGCCACCTCGAGTGGCCGCGTAACCTCACCTGTCACGAGTGGGATTCTCGGCGTGCCCGCACCGGCACCGGCATCCGCACCGGCACCTGGTCGGCGCGCCGGAGGCTGCCCCATAGACTGACCGGCATGTCCTCCCTGTCCCGCGACGACGTAGCCCATCTGGCCGGCCTCGCCCGCATCGAGCTCTCCGACGACGAGCTCGACCGCATGGTGGGTGAGCTCGGGGTCATCCTCGAGTCCGTGGCCAAGGTCCAGCAGGCCCCGACCGACGGCGTCGCCCCGATGTCGCACCCGATGCCGCTGACCAACGTGACCCGCCCCGACGTCGTGCGCCCGAGCCTCGGCGCCGCAGCCGTCCTGGCCGGCGCGCCCGAGGCCGAGCAGGAGCGCTTCTCCGTGCCCCGCATCCTCGACGAGGACTGAGCCTCCGCCGACGCCCGCGTATGCCGCTGGGCCGAGCCCCCGGCATACGCCCTCGCCCGTGACGGGCACCCACGAAACCCCCTGTCGCAGCTACGAATCGAAGGCACTGACGTGACCGACCTGCCAACTGACCTGACGAGGGCCACTGCCGCCGACCTGGCTGGTGCCCTCGCGAGCAAGACCATCAGCTCCGTCGAGGTGACGCAGGCGCACCTCGACCGGATCGCCGCTGTCGACGGGCAGGTGCACTCCTATCTCCATGTCGACGGCGAGGGGGCGCTCGCACAGGCCAGGGCGGTCGACGCGCGCCGCCAGTCCGGCGAGAGCCTCGGCGCGCTGGCCGGGGTGCCGATCGCCGTCAAGGACGTCATGACGACGAAGGGGCTGCCGACGACCTGCGGCAGCAAGATCCTCGAGGGCTGGATCCCGCCCTACGATGCGACGGTCGTGACGAAGCTGCGTGAGGCCGGGCTCCCGATCCTCGGCAAGACCAACATGGACGAGTTCGCGATGGGCAGCTCGACCGAGCACTCCGCCTACGGCCCGTCCCACAACCCGTGGGACCTCGACCGGATCCCCGGCGGCTCGGGCGGCGGCTCGAGCTCAGTGCTCGCGTCGTTCCAGGCGCCGCTCGCGACGGGCACCGACACCGGCGGGTCGATCCGCCAACCGGCGGCCGTCACTGCGACCGTGGGCACGAAGCCGACCTACGGCGGCGTCTCGCGCTACGGCCTCGTCGCCCTCGCGAGCTCGCTCGACCAGGCCGGGCCCTGCGGGCGCACCGTGCTCGACACCGCGCTGCTCCACGCCGTCATGGGCGGCCACGACCCCATGGACTCGACGTCGATCGACGCGCCGGTGCCGCCGGTCGTCGAGGCGGCGCGTGCCGCCGACGTGCGCGGGATGCGCATCGGCGTCGTCAAGGAGCTCGGTGGCGAGGGCTACCAGCCCGGCGTACGCGCGCGCTTCGACGAGTCCGTGGCGCTGCTCGAGGAGCTCGGTGCCGAGGTCGTCGAGGTCAGCTGCCCGAACTTCGAGTACGCCCTCGCGGCCTACTACCTCATCCTCCCGAGCGAGGCGTCGAGCAACCTCGCGAAGTTCGACGCCATGCGCTACGGCCTGCGGGTGCTGCCGGAGGGCGTCGACGCGCCGAGCGCGGAGCAGGTCATGGCGGCCACGCGCGACGCCGGCTTCGGACCCGAGGTCAAGCGCCGCATCATCCTCGGCACGTATGCCCTCAGCTCCGGCTACTACGACGCGTACTACGGCTCGGCCCAGAAGGTGCGTGCGCTCATCGCGCAGGACTTCGCGGCGGCATACGCACGCGTCGACGTGCTCGTCAGCCCGACGGCGCCGACCACGGCGTTCAAGCTCGGCGACAAGCTCGAGGACCCGATGGCGATGTACCTCAACGACATCGCCACGATCCCGGCCAACCTCGCCGGCGTGCCCGGCATGTCGATCCCCTCGGGTCTTGCGGACGAGGACGGCCTCCCCGCGGGCATCCAGATCCTCGCGCCCGCGACCAAGGACGAGCGCCTCTACTCCGTGGGCGCTGCCCTCGAGGCCGCGCTCGTCGACCGCTGGGGCGGTCCGATCCTCGACCGCGCGCCCGAGCTGGGCGGCGCTGCTGCTGCGAAGGGAGCCTGACATGAGCACGGTCACCGCCGACGCCGTCATGGACTACGACGAGGCCATGACGAAGTTCGACCCCGTCATGGGTCTCGAGGTCCACGTCGAGCTGCACACGGCGACGAAGATGTTCTGCGGCTGCCCGACCGAGTTCGGCGCCGCGCCCAACTCGCAGGTCTGCCCCGTCTGCCTCGGCCTGCCCGGTGCGCTGCCCGTCGTCAACGAGAAGGCCGTCGAGTCGGCCATCCGCATCGGCCTGGCGCTCAACTGCGAGATCGCGCAGTGGTGCCGCTTCGCCCGGAAGAACTACTTCTACCCGGACATGCCGAAGAACTTCCAGACCTCGCAGTACGACGAGCCGATCGCCTTCGAGGGCTACCTCGATGTCGAGCTCGAGGACGGCAGCACCTACCGCGTCGAGATCGAGCGCGCGCACATGGAGGAGGACACCGGCAAGTCGCTCCACATCGGCGGTGCGACGGGCCGCATCCACGGCGCCGACCACTCGCTCGTCGACTACAACCGCGCCGGCATCCCGCTCATCGAGATCGTGACAAAGCCGATGGTCGGGGCGGGGGAGCGCGCGCCCGAGGTCGCCAAGGCGTACGTCTCGGCCCTGCGCGACCTGCTCCGCGCCCTCGATGTCAGCGACGTCAAGATGGAGCAGGGCTCGATGCGCTGCGACGCAAACGTGTCGCTGCGTCCGCGTGTGGGTGAGCCCACGAGCGAGGAGCAGCTGGCCGTGCCTCTCGGCACGCGCACCGAGACGAAGAACGTCAACTCGCTGCGTTCGGTCGAGCGCGCGGTGCGCTACGAGATCTCGCGCCACGCGGCGATCCTCGACGGCGGCGGCACGATCCTGCAGGAGACGCGTCACTGGCACGAGGACACCGGCATCACTACCTCGGGCCGCGTCAAGTCCGACGCCGAGGACTACCGCTACTTCCCCGAGCCCGACCTCGTGCCCGTTGCGCCGACGCGCGAGACGGTCGAGACGCTGCGTGGCACCCTGCCCGAGCCTCCCGGCCTCCGCCGCAAGCGACTCCAGTCCGACTGGGGCTACAGCGATCTCGAGATGCGCGACGTCCTCAACGCGGGTGCCGTCGAGCTCATCGAGGAGACGGTCGCCGCTGGCGCGAGCGCCGCCGCCGCGAAGAAGTGGTGGCTCGGTGAGCCGTCGCGTCGCGCCAATGCCGAGGGCCAGGACATCGTCACGTATGCCGCCGGGCTCGGGCTCACGCCCGCCCACATCGCCGAGCTTGACGGGCTCGTCGCCGCGGGTCGGCTCAACGACTCGATGGCGCGGCAGGTGCTCGACGGCGTCCTCGGTGGTGAGGGGACACCCACCGCCGTCGCCGACGCCCGTGGGCTCGAGCTCGTCCAGGACGACGGCGCCCTCGAGGCGGCCGTCGACAAGGTCATCGCCGCCAACCCCGACGTCGCGGACAAGATCCGGGACGGCAAGGTGGCGGCCGCCGGTGCGCTCATCGGCCAGGTCATGAAGGAGATGAAGGGCCAGGCCGACGCCGGCAAGGCCCGCGAGCTCATCCTCGCCAAGCTCCAGTAACCGTCGAGTGGCCACACCTGGCCGCCTGCCCGAGTCGAGTGGCCACGGTTGGTCGCCCGGTCCGAGTCGAGTGGCCATGGTTGGTCGCCCGGTCCGAGTCGAGTGGCCATGGTTGGTCGCCCGGTCCGAGTCGAGTGGCCACCTCTTGTCGCTCGGTACAGTGTGGCCACTCGACTGGGTTCACGCGGCAGAGGGTGGCCACTCGACTGGGTTCACGCGGCAGAGTGTGGCCACTCGACTGGGTTCACGCGGCAGAGTGTGGCCACTCGACTTGGGGGTTGGGCTGAGGTGGGCAGCGCTGTCAGCGCTTTCCGCCACCCAGCAGGCCGCCGAGGATGCCACCGAGGATGTCGCCGGCCCCACCGCCAGGGCTGGATCCGCCACTACCGCCAGACGCCCCACCGAGGACCTGCCCGAGGATGTCCTCCAGCGGGTTGGACCCGCTGGCCGCAGGGGCGTCGCCACCGGGGGACTGGACCGAACCGCTGCCAGCGCCCTGGCCGCCCGGGAAAAGCGGACCGTTGTCGGAGGAGGATCCCGTGGCCTCGGCCGAGCCCGAGCCGCCGCCGAGGATGCTGCCCAGCCCGCCGCCCTGACCGATCTTGTTGGCCAGCCACGACATGACGATGGGGGCGAGGATCGGCAGCAGCTTCTGCACGATCGACCCGGCCGAGCCGGATCCTCCGATGCCCGAGCCCACGCCGCCGAGCTGGCTCATCACCTGGTCGGTGTTGTCACCGAAGATGTTGCCGACGATCTTCTGACCGTCCTGCTCGTCGACGTCGGCGAGGCTGCTCACCGTCGTGCCCTGGTGGTCCGCGAGCGCCGATGCCAGCGACTGGGCTCCCGCCGGGTCGTGGGCGTTGGCCTGCAGACCGCCGAGGAGTGCCGGGAGTGCGGTCTGCACGGCCTGCTCGACCTCGCTCTCGTCCACCCCCCACTGGGATGCCAGCTGCTGGAGCGGCACCTGGCCGAGGATCTCGTCGTACGAAGCCATGCCCTGGGACCTCCTCGTCACGGAGCGGTCGGCGACCACTCTCCGGGCAAGGCTAACCACGGATCGGGTTCGGCCCCAGGGATGACGTGCACGAGGACCGACGGTCAGGTGGCGCCGACGTCGGAGAGGGGCAGCGACATCAGCCGGTCGTCGGAGCCGTTGTTGGTGAGGATCCAGGCTCGGCCGTCGACGAACCTGATGTCTCGCACCCGGCCGTAGATGCCCTCGAGGTGTCTCGTCGGCGTGCCGGCGGTGCCGTCGGCCTTCACCGGCACGCGCCAGACAGACTGGCCCCGGAGCGCCGCGAGGTAGACCGCCCCGTCGGGCCCGACGGTGATTCCGCTCGGCGAGGCCTCGGAGGTCGGCCACTGCACCACCGGGTCGACGAAGTCAGGGTTCTCGGCGACCCCCTCGACCTCGGGCCAGCCGTAGTTGTCGCCGGGCTTGATGAGGTTGAGCTCGTCCCACGTGTTGGCGCCGAACTCGCTGGCCCAGAGGCGCTTCTGGCTGTCCCACGCGAGCCCCTGCACGTTGCGGTGCCCATAGGACCAGATGGGGGAGCCGCCGAACGGGTTGCCGGGGGCGGCCTTGCCCTCCGGGGTGATCCGGAGGATCTTGCCGCCGAGCGATCCGAGGTTCTGCGACAGCGACGTGGCGCCGGCGTCACCGGTGCCGGCGTAGAGGTAGCCGTCCGGCCCGAAGGCGATGCGCCCGCCGTTGTGGTTGCGGCCCATCGGTATGCCGTCGAGGATGACCTGCGGCTCGCCGAGCGTGCCGTCGCGCCACGGAACCGCGGCGATGCGGTTGTCGCTCTCGGTCGAGTAGTACGCGTAGAAGACGGGGTTGGCCTCGAAGTCCTCGGGCACTGCCAGCCCGAGCAGACCCCCCTCGCCCGCCGTGCGCGTGATCGGAAGGGTGCCCGCGACCGTCGCCTGCCCTCCGGACCCCGGCTTGGGCACGTGGCGCACCTCCCCGGTGTTGCGGACGCTCACGAGCGAGCTGCCGTCGGGGAGCACCGCGATCGACCACGGCACGTCGAGTCCACTGAGCAGAGCCACCGGTGGGCCTGCCGCGTCGGGTGTGGCGGGGGACCCGGACGTCGCACCCGGGGACGAGCCCGCCGCCGTGGGTGTCGCCGAGCCGCTCGGGCCCGTGGTCGCCGCCGCAGTCCCGCTCGTGCCGGCGAGCGGTGCCGGCGTCGGTGACGACGTGCAGGCCCCGGTCGCCAGCACACCGACCAGCCCCACGGCGAGGGCACGGGCAACGACGAGGCGGGAGGGCGGCATACCCCATTCTGTCCCATGCGTGCCGACCCCCAGCCGGCCCGGCCCTGCGCGACGTCCCCTCACCCGGTGCGGCGCGCCAGGGTCCGCTCGAGATCCGTCTGGACCTCGGCGTCGATGACCCGCGCGTCGACCACGCGATGCATGGCGTCGAGATCACCGGTGAAGGCCCGGAAGAGCAGGAGCAGGTCGACGTCGTGCTCCGGTCGCTGGACGTGGACCGAGGCACCCGGCTCGATCGACCCCGGAGCCACCACGGAGAGGTAGGCGCCCGTGCGCCCCTCGTCGCTGAACCGACGGACCCAGCGGGGCTCGCCCATGTGCTCTGCGAAGGTGCCGCAGGGGATGCGCGGCACCTCGACGCGCAGCACGACGTCGCCGATCGTCCACAGCTCGCCGACGAGGGCGCGCGTCATCTCGACGCCCTCAGTCGTGAGGTTCTCGCCGAATCCGCCTGCGGCGATGGGCCGCCCGATCTGAGTGGACCACCAGCGCTGATCCTCCGACGCGTAGGCGTAGACCGCCTGCAACCGGCCGCCGTGGTGTCGGGGGTCGCCGATCTCGTCGCCGACGGCGCCGCTGCCGAGCCCGCCGCGCTTGGGCCCAGGGTCGCGCACCTTGATGTGGCCGACAGGCCGCTTGTCGATGGCTGTGCTCGGCACGTCGGGGCGACGCCGCGGCAAGCGGTGCCCCACGTTGACCGACACGATGCGACCGCTGACCGAGCTCTCCCTGGCGCCATCCACCGCGCGAGCCTAGCCGCCGGCGTTGGCTAGGTTGGGTCCATGAGTGCCGCCCCCGTGGTCGTGACCGTGCCCGACGAGGCGTATGCCGCCGCGCTGGCAGACGTCGACGGCGTCGACGTCGTCGTGTGGGACATGGAGCGGCCGCTCGAGCGCGGCAGTGAGGTGCGCCTCGCGGTCATGCCCTACATGACCCGGCTCACGGTGTCGGACATCAGTGCCGGCCTCGACTCGCTCGAGGCCGTGCAGATCCAGAGTGCGGGCTACGAGGGCTTCGTCGACGGGCTGCCCGAGGGCGTGGCACTCTGCAACGCAGCCGGGGTGCACGACGCCAGCACGGCAGAGCTCGCCCTGACGCTGACGCTGGCCTCGATCAGGGAGATCCCGGAGTTCGTTGCGGCACAACGCGACTCGCACTGGCCGCCGCTCACACTGCATCGAGCGCTGGCCGACCGGCGGGTGCTCGTGCTCGGCTACGGCAACATCGGTCGGGCCGTCGTGCGCCGCTTCCTGCCCTTCGAGGTGTCGGTGACGGCGGTCGCCTCACGCGCCCGGGCGGGCGACGACCTCGTCGACACGGTCCACGGCATCGACGAGCTGCCCGAGCTCGCAGCCGGAGCCGACGTGCTCGTGGTCATCGTCCCGCTCACCGACGCGACCCGTGGACTCGTCGACGCAGACCTCTTGGCACGGCTGCCCGACGGGGCGCTCGTCGTCAACGTCGCGCGCGGCCCGGTGGTCGACACCGGTGACCTGCTCGCGGAGTGCGCGTCCGGGCGCCTTCGCGCCGCGCTCGACGTGACCGACCCCGAGCCGCTGCCCGAGGACCACCCGCTGTGGGCGACCCCGGGCGTGCTCATCACGCCGCACGTCGGGGGCGCGACGGAGGCGATGCGGCCGCGGGCCCTGGAGCTGATCCGGCGACAGGTCGTCGCAATGCGCGACGGAGAGCCGCTGCTCAACGTCGTCGCCACCGGCTGACGCCAGTTGGCACGGACTGACTCCGGCTGACTCGCCCTCAACCCGTGCGCGCCGGACCCTTGTCGGTGCACCGGTGCATAGTGGACACTGTGAACATGACCGAGACCATCGTCGCCATCGGCACGCGCAAGGGGCTCTGGATCGCCCGCAGCGACGACCGCAGCACCTGGAGCCTCGAAGGGCCCCACTTCCTCATGAGCGAGGTGGCCTCGGTCGCGATCGACACCCGTGAGGGTCGCTCGTCGCTGCTCGCGGGGGTCAAGTCGTGGCACTGGGGCCCGACGGTCCAGTCGAGCACCGACGGTGGACGCACCTGGACCGAGAGCGCCGAGCGCGCGCTGGCCTTCCCGGCCGACACCGACACCGCGCTCGAGCGGGTCTGGCAGCTGACCCCCGACCCCAACGACGCCGACGTCGTGTGGGCGGGCGTCGAGCCGCACGCCCTCTTCAAGAGCACCGACCGGGGCGAGCACTACGAGCTCGTCCGCGGGCTGTGGGACCACCCGCACCGCCCCTCGTGGGAGCCGGGCTTCGGAGGCGGGGCGGTGCACACGATCGTGCCCGAGCCCGGCCACCCCGAGTCGGTGCTCGTCGCGATGAGCGCCGGCGGCGTCTACCGCTCGTCCGACGGCGGCGAGACCTGGGTGCCGAGCAATCCCGGCATCCGTGCCGGCTTCATGCCCGACAACGAGTATCCCGAGTACGGCCAGTGCGTGCACAAGGTGGCCCGCGGCCAGGGCGACGGGGAGCTCTTCGCCCAGAACCACAACGGCGTCTACCGATCGCACGACAACGGCGCGACGTGGGACTCCATCGCCGACGGCCTGCCCACCGACTTCGGGTTCACGGTCCTCGCGCACCCGCGCCGGGCCGGAGTCGTCTGGGTCGTGCCGGTCGCCGACGCGGGGGAGCGCATCCCGCCCGACGCCCAGCTGCAGGTGCAGCGTTCCGAGGACGCGGGCGCGACGTGGCGGCAGCAGGCGACGGGCCTTCCCGACCACAGCTACACGTGCGTCCTGCGCGACGCTGCGGCTCTCGACTCGGCTGACCCTGTCGGGGTCTACCTCGGCACCCGCAACGGTGACGTCTTCGCGTCCGCCGACGAGGGCGAGTCCTTCCAGCGCATCGCGACCCAGCTGCCCGACGTGCTCGTCGTGCGCGCCGCCCAGATCGCCTGAGCGGCAGAGGATTCCGTATGCCGTCCGCCCCCGTCCGCGTCATCCTGCCGGGCATGCTGCGCGACCTCGTCGGCGGTGTGTCCGAGATCGAGGTCGAGTCGCCGGCCGACTCGCAGACCGTCGCGCAGCTGCTCGACCGCGCCTTCGCCGAGCACCGGGTCCTCGACGGCAAGGTGCGCGACGAGCGAGGTCAGATCCGCCGCCACGTCAAGGTCTTCGTCAACGGCGAGGACGCGACGCGCGGTGACGGTGTGGGCACGCCGGTGCCTGCGGGCGCCCGGGTGCACATCATCAACGCCGTCTCCGGCGGCTGACGTCAGCCGCTGACGCACGGCAGCGTCAGGGGCTGACGCCGAGCAGCACTGGCAGCACGACCTGCTCGAGCTCGCCGCGTTCGAGGGCGCCGGGTTCGATGAGCCGCTGCGTCATCGACCCCTGGGTCAGTGCCATCGCGACGCGCACGAACTGGTCGGTCGTCATCGGCAGGGTGATGTCACGAGAGGTGATCGCGTCGTCGACGACCCAGACGAGCGCCTCACGGATCCGCCGCTGCTGCGCGGCCCAGGCGCGCCGGGCGCCGGCGTCGCGGATGGCGTGCAGGGTGAACTCGGTCGTCAGCAGGACCGAGCGCTCGTGGCGGCCGGGCTCGTCGGCGAGGGCGGCGAAGACGGCGCCGAGCACCGCCTCTGGCGAGGCCTCGGTGCGTGCGGCCGCCGTGATGCGCTCGATGACGGCCTCAGCCTGTCGGGTCGAGAGGTGGATGACGAGGTCGTCCTTCGACGAGAAGTTCGAGTAGAAAGCGCCGCGGGTGAATCCCGCACGCTCGCAGATCTCCTCGACGGTGGCGCCGTGGAAGCCGCGCTCGGCGAAGACCTCGCTGGCCGCGTCGAGAACACGCGATCGGGTGGCCTGACGACGGGCGCTGACCCGGGCACGCGGCGGGCTGACAGGGGCTGAAGGAGGCGGCATACCTCTTACGATACAACCTCGTATTGCATACAGAGCCGTATCGGATACATACTTGTATCGTGAACAACCGAGAGACACAGGTCCGCAGTCAGCGCGAGGTCGTCGCCACGGGAGTCGCCGTCGCCGGCACGCACGAGCCCTTCGTCGAAGGCGTGGACTTCGTCGCACCCGGGGGAGCGGTCACCGTGGTGCCCTGCGACCCCGGCGTGCCCCAGGTCGCGCTCGCGCTCGCCGTCGGCGGTCGCGTCGCGCTCGCTGCCGGCGCCGTGTCCGTCGGTGGGTCGACCGACCGCACCGACCTCCAGGTCCGCACCCGCCTCGTCGACGTCTCGGACGTCACCGCACCCGAGGACACCCTTGCGCTGCGCGCGGTCATCGCGGAGGAGCTGGCCCTCGCCGAGCGGCCCTCCTCCCGCGCCGACGTCGACCACTTCCTCGCGGACCGCGACCTCACCGACCTGCGGCAGCGCCGGTGGGAGAGCCTGCCGTCCGGCCTGCGCACCCGCCTGCTCATCGAGCTGGGCTCGTGGCACCCCCGCGTCCGCGTGCTCGTGCTCGCCGGGCCCGACCGCCACGGCGGCTCCGTCGCCGAGTGGTTCGAGGCCGCGCGTGCGGCTGCCGACTCCGGCCTGACCGTCATCGTTCTCTGCTCGCCCGCCACCGCGTCCGCGCTGGCGTCGCACATCCCCTCTGGAGCCTCAGCATGAACCCGTTCCGTCTCGCAGCCTCCGAGCTGCGCCGACTCACGGCCTCCCGCATGGCGCGCCTCGGCGTCATCGCCCTCGCGCTCATCCCGACGCTGTATGCCGGCCTCTACCTCTACGCGAACCACGACCCCTACGCCGCCCTGTCGCAGGTGCCCGCTGCCGTCGCCAGCGACGACCGCGGAGCCACTCTCGACGGGGGCGAGCGACTCGACGCCGGGTCGTCCGTCGCCGACAAGCTCGTCGACTCCAAGTCGTTCGCCTGGCACAAGGTGTCGAGCGCGGAGGCGCTCGCCGGCGTCTATGACGGCACCTACTCGTTCGCCGTCGTCATCCCCGAGAGCTTCTCCGCCGACCTCGCGGCCACGAGCGACTTCACGCCGCGCAAGGCGGAGGTCATCCTCGAGACCAACGACGCCAACAACTACATGACGACGATGATGGGCAACACGGTCATCAAGGAGGTGCGTGCCTCGGTGGCCTCCCAGGTCAGTGAGACCGCCGCCGACCGGCTCCTCGTGGGCTTCACCGAGATCCACGACGAGCTCGGCAAGGCCGTCGACGGCGCCGACCAGCTGCGCTCCGGGCTGGCCAGCGCGGACGACGGCGCGGCCACGGCGCAGCAGGGTGCCCAGTCGCTCGCCTCCGGTCTCCACCAGCTCTCAACCGGCGCGGCGAAGCTCGACGACGGGCTCGGCCAGGCCGTGTCCGGTGCGGACCGTCTCCACACCGGGGCCAGCTCGCTCGCCTCGGGCCTCGGGACCCTGCAGTCACGCACGGCATCACTGCCGGCCCAGACCGCACGCCTCGCCGACGGCGCGGCGCAGGTGGCCGCAGGCAACAAGCGGATCGCCGTCATCGGTGACCGGGTCGCCGGCATCTCCACCGACCTGCGCGCCAAGGTGGGCGCCGAGCGCGACCCTCTCATCGCGCAGCTTCGAGCCGCCGGTCTCGACGACGCCCAGATCGCCCTCGTGCAGCAGCGTCTCGACCGGGTCGACTCCCTCGTCGTGCAGGCCGACGGCAAGGTGCAGCAGGCCTCCTCCGACCTCGACCGACTGGCGACCGGAGCCGGGCAGGTCGCGACCGGCGCACGAGCCCTCGCCGACGCCACCCCCGCCCTGACGGGTGGAATCCGCGACGCCGCCGACGGAGCCCGCCAGCTGCGAGACGGTTCGGCGTCTCTCGAGTCGGGCCTGCGCGCCCTCGACGCCGGCGCGGGCCAGCTGCGCAGCGGTGCGGATTCGGCTGCCAGCGGGGGCGACTCGCTGGCCGGTGGCATCGGTCAGCTCAAGGCCGGACTCGACAAGCTGGCTTCCGGCGCGACCGAGCTGCACAGCGAGCTCGCCAAGGGCCGCGACTCGGTGCCCAACCCGACCGACGCCCAGCGCACGGCCGTCGCCAAGACCATCGGTGACCCCGTGACCGTGCAGTCCGACTCGCTGGCCTCCGCCGGCACCTACGGCGCGGGTCTCGCACCCTTCTTCGTCAGCCTCGCCCTCTGGATCGGCGCCTACGTGCTCTTCCTCCTCGTGCGTCCGTTGTCGACCCGGGCGCTCGCGACGAGCCAGCGCTCGGTCCGCACAGCTCTCGGGGGCTGGCTCGCCCCCGTCGCCATCGGTCTCGTGCAGAGCATCGTGCTCTTCGGCATCGTCGCCCTGGCGCTCGACCTGCCTGTCGCGAACCCGCTGCTCGTCGTGCTCTTCGTCGGCTTCGTCTCGCTGACCTTCGTCGCGATCCTCCACGCGCTCGCGGCCCGCCTCGGCGCCGTGGGCAAGTTCCTCGGCCTCGTCTTCATGGTCGTGCAGCTCGTCAGCGCGGGCGGCACCTTCCCGTGGCAGACCCTTCCGGCGCCTCTCCAGGCGGTGCACCACGTCGTCCCGATGACGTATGCGATCGACGGGCTACGGCGCCTCATGTACGGCGCGGACCTCGCGCCGGTGCTGCTCGACCTCGGCGTCCTGGCAGGCTTCCTCGTCGCGGCGCTCACCGTGTCGACCATCGCCGCGCGCCGGTTCCGGGTGTGGACGCCGGAGCGGATCAAGCCCGAGCTCAGCCTCTAGGCCCTCCGGCTGACAAGGCCCCCGCGGCATAGCATGCTGTGGAGGTATGAGCAGTGCGGCGAAAGACAAGACCCTCATCCTCATGCGGCACAGCAAGGCCGAGGAGGGCTTCACCAAGCCCGACCACGACCGCGAGCTCGCCGCCCGCGGCCGGCGCGACGCCACAGCTGCGGGCAGCTGGCTGCGTGAGGAGGGTCTCGTGCCCGACCTCGTCATCTGCTCGACCGCCGTGCGCACGCGCCAGACCTGGGACCACGCCCGCAACGGCGGGGCCGGGGCCGAGTTCGTCGAGTTCCGGCGCAGTGTCTACACCGGCGGCGCCGATGCCGTCCTGGAGACGATCCGCGAGGACGGCGGCGAGATGGAGACGGTGCTCGTCGTCGGCCACAACCCCACCGCCGCCGAGCTCACGAGCCTGCTCTGTGACGGCGAGGGCAGCCACGAGGCGCACGAGGCCCTCGCCCAGGGCTTCGTCACGAGCGGGCTCGCCGTCCTGAGGTATGCCGGCGACTGGGCCGACCTCGACGCCGGGTCGTGCGCGCTCCGCCGTTTCCACGTCGCCCGCGGCTGACGGCATACGGCCGCGGGAAGGGCATGGAGAGGGTCGGCACCTGAGATGCCGTGTCCACCACGCGGACACGGTTCTATGCTGCAGGCATGACGCAGACGCCTGACATCAAGCCCCGCAGCCGCGACGTCACCGACGGTCTCGAGAAGACCGCCGCGCGGGGGATGCTCAGGGCCGTAGGGCTCGGCGACGACGACTTCGCCAAGCCGCAGATCGGCGTCGCGAGCTCGTGGAACGAGATCACCCCGTGCAACCTCTCCCTCGACCGGCTCGCCAAGGCGGTCAAGGACGGCGTGCACGCCGGCGGCGGCTACCCGCTCGAGTTCGGCACGATCTCGGTGTCCGACGGCATCTCGATGGGCCACGAGGGGATGCACTTCTCGCTCGTGTCGCGCGAGATCATCGCCGACTCCGTCGAGACCGTGATGAGCGCCGAGCGGCTCGACGGCTCAGTGCTGCTCGCTGGTTGCGACAAGTCGCTGCCCGGCATGCTCATGGCCGCCGCACGCCTCGACCTGGCGTCCGTCTTCCTGTATGCCGGCACCATCCTCCCGGGTGTCGCCAAGCTCTCCGACGGCACCGAGAAGGAGGTCACGATCATCGACGCCTTCGAGGCCGTCGGTGCGTGCAACGCCGGACTCATGTCGCGCGAGGACGTCGACGCGATCGAGCGCGCCATCTGCCCGGGCGAGGGTGCCTGCGGCGGCTTCTACACCGCCAACACGATGGCTGCGGTCGCCGAGGCGATCGGCATGTCGATCCCCGGTTCCGCCGCGCCGCCCGCGACCGACCGCCGCCGCGACATGTACGCCCGCAAGTCGGGCGAGGCCGTCGTCGAGCTGCTGCGCCGCGGCATCACCGCCCGCGACATCATGACGAAGCCGGCCTTCGAGAACGCCATCGCCGTCGTCATGGCCTTCGGCGGCTCGACGAACGCCGTGCTCCACCTGCTCGCGATCGCGCACGAGGCCGACGTCGACCTGACCATCGAGGACTTCCGGCGCATCGGCGCCAAGGTGCCGCACCTCGCCGACGTCAAGCCCTTCGGCAGCTTCGTCATGAAGGACATCGACCACATCGGCGGCATCCCCGTCGTCATGAAGACGCTGCTCGAGGCCGGCCTGCTCGATGGCGACTGCCTCACCGTGACCGGCAAGACGATGGCCGAGAACCTCGACGACATCAACCCGCCGCACATCGACGGCCGCGTCATCCGCGAGATGTCCCGGCCGATCCACAAGACAGGTGGCCTGACGATCCTCACCGGCTCGCTCGCCCCCGAGGGTGCCGTCGTGAAGTCGGCCGGCTTCGACGAGTCCGTCTTCGAGGGCACCGCGCGGGTCTTCGACGGCGAGCGCGCCGCGATGGACGCCGTCGAGGCCGGGTCGCTGCAGAAGAGCGACGTCGTCGTCATCCGCTACGAGGGGCCCAAGGGCGGTCCCGGTATGCGCGAGATGCTCGCCGTGACGGGCGCGATCAAGGGCGCCGGCCTCGGCAAGGATGTCCTGCTGCTCACCGACGGCCGCTTCTCCGGCGGCACGACCGGCCTCTGCGTCGGCCACGTCGCACCCGAGGCCGTTGACGAGGGCCCGATCGCCTTCGTCCGCGACGGCGACACGATCCGTCTCGATGTCGCGAGCGGCTCCCTCGACCTGCTCGTCGACGAGGACGAGATGGCGCGGCGCCGGGCCGAGGGCGTCACGCACCCCGAGCCGAAGTACACCCGCGGCGTCCTCGCGAAGTACCGCAAGCTCGTCGGCAGCGCCAGCGGCGGCGCCGTCTGCGGCTGAGCCGCTCTGGCACCCGCCCCCGCACCCCACACCCCGGTTCGAGGTGATGCTGGCAGCCACGTGTGGCCCGGTATCACCTCGAATCGGGGGTGAGCCCGGGGTGTGGGTGGGTGGTGCGCTGCTGGTTCGAGGTGATGCTGGCACCCACGTCGGGCCCGGTATCACCTCGATTCGGGGGTGGGTCCGGGGGTTGGGGGTGGGTGCGCCGCCGGTTCTCAGCGGCGGTCGTCGCGGAAGGCTCGAGGGGTCAGCCCTGTGCTCTCCCGGAAGCGCCGGATCAGGTGCCGTTCGTCGCTGAACCCCGTCGTCGCCGCGATGTCGCGCACGCCGAGGCCGGTGTGGACGAGAAGGTCGGTGGCGGCGGCCAGCCGGCGTGCCCGTCGGTGGGCGTAGGGGGACGTGCCCGTGGCCGCCCGGAACCGCCGCCGCCACGTCTCGTAGGGCAGACCCACCTCGGCTGCCACGGCGTGCAGGTCCAGGGCGTCCGCGAGGTCGGCCCCGAGCAGCTCGAGGGAGCGGTCCAACCACCCGACACGGTGGGGCCCTGGGCCCGACGCTGACGCCGCGGCCGTCGCCTCCAGGAGTGCTGCCAGCAGGTCCAGGGCCTCGGCGTCGCGCCCGTCGACGTCTGCCGGTCGG
This sequence comes from Humibacillus xanthopallidus, assembly GCF_006717145.1. Lineage (GTDB taxonomy): Bacteria > Actinomycetota > Actinomycetes > Actinomycetales > Dermatophilaceae > Humibacillus > Humibacillus xanthopallidus. The sequence goes on from NZ_VFQF01000001.1 coordinate 181,030, forward strand.
GGCCGGTCGGTGAAGGCTGTGAGCCGGTGGCGCCAGTGGGCCACGGGGAGTCCTTGCAGAAGCGGTCGATCGGGGGAGAGCGCGCCACGACGGCGCGCCAGCTCGAAGACGGCACCACCGAAGACGACGAAGAGCTCGTCCCACCCGCCGTGGTCCGCGCCGTACCAGTGTGGGTGCCCGGGGTGCACGAGGACGAGGGTGCCGGCCCGGATGGTCTCGTCGTGCGCGGCATCCCGGTAGCGCCCCGTGCCCGCCGCGACGAAGGTGAGGCCCCACGTCGGGTGGCGCCGGCGCGTGCCGACCGGGAGCCCGCTCCCACCCGTGATCCGGCCGGCAACGAGCACCTGGCCGAGACGGCCGCCGGCGACCTGTGCGGTCACCGGGTGGACGGATCTCGTCGGCGTCATGCTGCCATCGAACCAGCACGTACCCCTGTGACCACAACGTTCCGGGTCTGCTGGTGAGCCCTGCGGTGTGATCGTCCCACCGACGACCACTCCGGTCGCTCTCGATCCACGGAGGACACCGATCCATGCCCACCGAACTGGTCACCGACCCGCTCCCCGAGCTCACCACGGCATACCCCTTGTCAGAGGAGGACGTCGTTGCCTACCGCACGAACGGCCACGTCCGCCTGACCCAGGTGGCGACTGCCGCGGAGGCGGCCGCCTACCGTGATCCCGTCGCCGCTGCGGTCGAACGGCTCAGCACCGAGACGCGACCGCTCGCCGATCGCGACAGCTACGGCATGGCCTTCCTGCAGGTGATGAACCTCTGGAGGCACGACGCCGCTGTCGAGCGCTTCGTCAAGGCCATGCGGTTCGCCGACGTGGCGGCCCGCCTGCTCGGCGTGCCCCGGGTGCGCCTCTACCATGACCAGGCGCTCTTCAAGGAGCCCGGCGGCGGCTACACGCCGTGGCACCAGGACGCGATGTACTGGCCGCTCGACGGCTCCCGGTGCCTGACGATGTGGATGCCGCTCGTCGACATCACACCCGCGCACGGCGGACTCGCGTTCGCGTCGCGCAGTCAGGTCGACGGGCCGCTCAGCGACATCGGCATCTCGGACGCGTCGGAGGAGCACTTCGACCGGCTGCTCGAGGAGCGGGGTCTCGCCATCGACGAGCCGGTGGCGATGCGGGCCGGGGACGCCTCCTTCCACTCCGGCTGGACCGTGCACAAGGCCCTCGGCAACACCGCGGACCGGATGCGCGAGGTCATGACGGTCATCTGGTTCGCGGACGGCCTGCCGGTCCTCGAGCCGGCCAACGCGTCGCAGGCGAACGACCTCGCCTCGTGGCTTCCCGGTCTCGCTCCCGGTGACCTCGCCGCGTCGGCCGCCGACCCTGTCATCCCGGCCATCGTGCCGAGCTGACGGCTGCGGTCAGGCGAGCGCAGGCACGTCGATCGCGAGGTGTCGCCAGACCGACGTCACCTCCATGCCGACCTTCTCGTAGAGGCCCAGCGCACCGGTGCGCGAGTCGGTCGAGAGCTCGGACCGGTCACCGCCGTGCACCCTCCCGGTCTCGAAGGCGTCGACGAGCAGCGCCCGTGCCAGGCCGCGTCCGCGCTCGTCCTTGCGCACCGCGAGCTTGTCGACGTAGGCGCAGCGGTTCGACACGATGACGAAGGCCATGCCGACGACCTCGCCCGCCGGGTCGACGGCGAGGCGCAGCTGCCAGTCCTCGTAGCCGGGCCGGTGCACGACGTTGGCCGCCCACTCCTCGAAGGTCGACCGTTCCCGCTCCGACCACTCGAGGAAGGCGTCCTCGTTGACGACCCAGGCGGCGCGGTGGTCCGCGTCACCGGAGGCGGGCCGGACGGCATACCCCTGTGGGAGGGGCTGAGGCGCGATGACGGCGCCGGCGGGCAGCTCGAGCACCCACGAGGTCCAGAGCGGGCGGTAGCCGAGCGCGGTGAGGAGCCGCTCGCTCGCGGAGTCGCCGGGCACCGGCTGGCCCACGAGCGAGCCGCCGTCGCGCGCCGTCACGGCCTGCGACCACTGCGCCAGCGCCGTCCCGATGCCACGCCCGCGGTATGCCGGGTGGACCGCCGCGTCGCCCCAGCGGGCCTTGTAGACCTCGGCGTAGGCGACGAGCCGCCCCCCGTCGAACACCCCGACCGACTGCGTGGCGGGGTCGAAGGCCGGCCGCTGCCAGTCGCCGACGATGTCGGCCTCCTCGATGAGCTCCTCGCCGACGTCGTGCACCTCGCACGCACCGATGAGGGCCGCGACGTCGGCGGCATCGCCGGGGCGCAGCGGCCGGGTCGCCAGGTCGGTCGCCAGGTCTGGCGACACGTCGGGGGACGCAGGCAGCGTCAGGGGCACGGGCGCCAGTGCGGTCGTCATGGCACCGAGTGTCCCGACCGGGGCGAGGCCCCCACAACCGAATTCGTCGGCACCCGGGTCCGGTGGCAGCGGGGGGAGTGCTCCGGTGACAGTGGGTGAGATCACGGACCCACATGCTGAGACGGACTCATGGGCCGATTGACACCGCAGGGGCCGCGTAGGACGGTTGTCAGGTGGCGCGACTCCTCGTACTTCCATAGCGCGCGACCAGCTCCAACGGTCAGCGCGCTCCCTTCCGTCCCTGCGGGACAGAAGGGTTTTTTTGTGGGTCGAGTCGGCCCGCCACGGCAACACGACGATGTGCTCGAGACAAGGATGAGATCGTGAGCGACACGACGAAGCAGGCGCCCTCGCCGGCTGACGTGGCCTCCAGGGCCCGTCAGCGTCCGACCCCGACGGCCCCCGGTGGCCAGTCGGGCGCGGCCCCCACCCCCGGCCACGAGGTGGTCCCGGGCGTAGTGGTCACCGGGGCCCAGTCGCTCGTCCTGTCCCTCGAGGCGATCGGTGCCGACACCGTCTTCGGCATCCCCGGCGGCGCGATCCTGCCGGCCTACGACCCGCTGCTCGACTCGACGAAGGTCCGCCACATCCTCGTGCGCCACGAGCAGGGCGCCGGCCACGCCGCCGAGGGGTATGCCGCCGCCACCGGTCGCGTGGGCGTGTGCATGGCGACGTCGGGGCCGGGTGCGACCAACCTCGTCACGCCGATCGCCGACGCCCACATGGACTCCGTGCCCATCGTCGCGATCACCGGTCAGGTCGCGAGCGGCTCGATCGGCACCGACGCCTTCCAGGAGGCCGACATCCGCGGCATCACGATGCCGATCACGAAGCACAACTACCTCGTGACCGACCCGGCGAAGATCCCGCAGGCGATCGCCGAGGCCTTCCACGTGGCGAGCACCGGCCGCCCCGGTCCCGTCCTCGTCGACATCAGCAAGGACGCCCTCCAGGCGACGACGACCTTCAGCTGGCCGCCGCAGATCGACCTGCCGGGCTACCGGCCGGTGACCCGGCCGCACGGCAAGCAGATCCGTGAGGCGAGCCGCCTCATGTCCGAGGCGAAGCGACCCATCCTCTACGTCGGTGGCGGCGTCGTGCGGGCGCACGCCAGCGAGCAGCTGCGCACCCTCGTGGACCTCACCGGCATCCCTGTCGTCACGACCCTCATGGCCCGTGGCACGGTGCCCGACAGCCACGAGCTCAACCTCGGCATGCCCGGCATGCACGGCACCGTCGCGGCCGTGACGGGGCTCCAGCGCTCCGACCTCATCATCGCGCTGGGCGCCCGCTTCGACGACCGCGTCACCGGCCAGCTCTCGACGTTCGCGCCGGGAGCCAAGGTGATCCACGCCGACATCGACCCGGCCGAGATCAGCAAGAACCGCACCGCAGACGTGCCGATCGTCGGTGACGTGGGCGAGGTCGTGAACGACCTCATCACCCAGATCACCCTCGACCGCGCGACCGCCTCCGACGACGACCAGACGTGGGACTTCGCGTCATGGCGCGAGCAGGTCGCCGAGTGGAAGGCGACCTTCCCGCTCGGCTACACCGACAGCGACGACGGCACCCTCTCGCCGCAGTACGTCATCGAGCGCATCGGTGCCCTCTCCGGTCCGGAGGCGACGTATGTCGCGGGCGTCGGCCAGCACCAGATGTGGGCTGCGCAGTTCGTGCAGTACGAGCGCCCCAACGCCTGGATCAACTCGGGCGGCCTTGGCACCATGGGCTACTCGGTGCCGGCGGCCATGGGCGCGAAGGTTGCCGAGCCGGAGCGCACGGTGTGGGCGATCGACGGCGACGGCTGCTTCCAGATGACCAACCAGGAGCTCGCGACCTGCGTCATCAACAACATCCCCATCAAGGTGGCCATCATCAACAACAGCTCGCTCGGCATGGTGCGCCAGTGGCAGACGCTCTTCTACAACGAGCGCTACTCCAACACCGACCTCCAGCCGACGACCCAGCGGGTGCCCGACTTCGTCAAGCTCGCCGACGCCTACGGCTGCCTCGGCCTGCGCGCCGAGACGCCGGCGGAGGTCGACGAGGTCATCAAGCTGGCGCTCGAGACGAACGACCGCCCGGTCGTCATCGACTTCATCGTCCACCGTGACGCGATGGTCTGGCCGATGGTGCCGGCGGGCGTCAGCAACGACAAGATCCAGGCCGCGCGCCACGCCGCACCGGTCTGGGAGCGGGAGGACTGAGGCATGAGCAAGCACACCCTGTCGGTGCTCGTCGAGGACAAGCCCGGCGTCCTCACCCGGGTCGCGGCCCTCTTCTCGCGCCGCGGCTTCAACATCGACTCGCTCGCCGTCGGCCAGACCGAGATCCCCGAGATCTCGCGCATCACGGTCGTCGTCGAGGTCGAGGGCGCCGCCCTCGAGCAGGTGACGAAGCAGCTCAACAAGCTCATCGAGGTGCTCAAGGTCGTCGAGCTCGAGCCGAACGCCTCGGTGCAGCGCGAGATCATGCTCGTCAAGGTGCGCGCCGACGCGGGCACCCGCAGCCAGGTCATCGACACGATCCAGCTCTTCAAGGCCAAGGTCGTCGACGTCTCGACCGACGCCATGACGATCGAGGCGACCGGCAACTCCGACAAGCTGCGGGCCCTGCTCGACGTGCTCGAGCCGTTCGGCATCAAGGAGCTCGTCCAGTCGGGCATGGTTGCCGTGGGTCGCGGACCCCGGTCGATCACCGACCGGAGCCTGCGCAGCGCCTGATCCGGCACCAGCCCGCACACTGCCTCAGCCCCAGCGAAACCCAGCCTCACCGTCCCGCTCAGCCCAGCGGCATACCGCCGCAGATCCCCAACCGAAGGAGAAGGCCACGATGGCCGAGATGTTCTACGACGACGACGCCGACCTGTCGATCATCCAGGGGCGCAAGGTCGCCGTCATCGGCTACGGCAGCCAGGGCCACGCCCACGCGCTCAACCTGCGTGACTCGGGGGTCGACGTGCGCATCGGCCTCGCCGAGGGCAGCAAGAGCAAGGCGAAGGCCGAGGCGGAGGGCCTGACCGTCGTGTCGGTCGCCGACGCGGTCAAGGAGGCCGACCTCGTCGTCATCCTCACGCCCGACCAGGTGCAGCGCGGCGTCTACGCCGAGCACATCCAGCCCAACCTCAAGAAGGGCGCGGCCCTGCTCTTCGGCCACGGCTTCAACATCCGCTTCGGCTACATCAAGCCGGAGGCCGACGCCGACGTGCTCATGGTCGCCCCCAAGGGGCCCGGCCACATCGTGCGTCGCGAGTTCGTCGACGGCCGTGGGGTGCCCGTGCTCCTCGCCGTCGAGCAGGACGCCTCGGGCACGGCGTGGGAGCTCGCCAAGTCCTACGGCAAGGCGATCGGTGGCCTGCGCGCAGGCGGAATCAAGACGACCTTCACCGAGGAGACCGAGACCGACCTCTTCGGCGAGCAGGCCGTGCTCTGCGGTGGCGCGAGCCAGCTCGTCATGTACGGCTTCGAGACCCTCGTCGAGGCGGGCTACCAGCCCGAGGTGGCCTACTTCGAGTGCCTCCACGAGCTCAAGCTCATCGTCGACCTCATGATCGAGGGCGGCATCGCCAAGCAGCGCTGGTCGGTCTCCGACACGGCCGAGTACGGCGACTACGTCTCCGGACCCCGGGTCATCGACCCGCACGTCAAGGAGAACATGAAGGCCGTCCTCACCGACATCCAGAACGGCGCCTTCGCCAAGCGCTTCATCGACGACCAGGACGCCGGCGCGCCGGAGTTCAAGGCCCTGCGCGAGAAGGGTGCCCAGCACCCGATCGAGGCCACCGGCCGCGAGCTGCGCGGGCTCATGGCCTGGGTCAAGCAGACCGACAGCGACTACATCGAGGGTTCAGCCGCACGCTGACAGCCCGGTGAGGAAACGCTGGAGCGCCAGCGACCGAGGCCCGGAGCCGGGCGCGGAAGCGGGTGCATAGGCTCCGCTCGCTGACAGTGCGCAAGCGGGCGCGTAGGCTCCGCTCGCTGACGTCACACTGCACGGCTTGGGAGGCCGGCCGCCCGTTCGTGGGGCGGCCGGCCTCCGTCGTCAGTGCGGCAGACCGCTCGCGAGCCACTCGGAGAACGTGCGGCCACCGATCTGGGCTGCACCGGGGGAGGGCACGTTGCGCTGCTCGGCGAAGGCCCGCATGGCCCGGGTGAGCGCCGGCACCCGGACGACCCGGGGAGCCGAGGCGCCGCGCTGAGCGCGCAGCAATGTCGCGACCTGCGGCAGCGTCAGCACCTCGGGCCCGGCCACGTCGGTCGCGCGGGCGTATGCCGCCGGGCGGGGCCCCAGCGCGAGGTCGGCGAGCCGCTCGGCGACGAAGTCGGTGTCGACGGACTGGAATGCCAGCTCACCGAGGGTCACGGTCAGCGGGCCGAAGGAGAGGCGTTGCGCGAAAGACGCTGCGAGGGAATGGAACTGGGTCGCGCGCAGCACCGTTGCTGACCCGCCGGCCGCAGCGATCGCCTTCTCTGCTCGCAGCTTCCGCCGGTAGTAGGTGAGCGGGTGGTCGTCGATGCCGACGATCGAGATGTGGACGAGGTGCACGTCGTGCGCTGTGGCCGCGTCGGCGAGGAGGCGCGTGCCGTAGACGGTGACCCAGTCGCCTTGTGACGGGTCGTCGGCGCAGTGGACGACTGACTGGGCGCCCCCCAGCACCGCCTCGAGCCCGTCGCCCGAGACGAGGTCGACGCCCGTCCGCCGGCTCGCGGGCACCACCTCGTGCCCGCGGCCCGTCAGCTCCCGGACCACCCGCGCACCCAGATCACCGGCCGCACCCGTGACGACGACTCTCATGGCCTCACGGTAGTCCGGCGACGGCTCGGCGGGACCGCTATGACGGTGCCGAGCTAACGCCGGCGTTCCGGCATACGGGATGGTCGGTCCACGGGCTGATATCCGCACCGGGGGGCGTGGCGCTGTTCACATGGTGGTTACACGTCGTGATATCGCGAGCCGGAGCGCCTAGACTCGCCGGGGCACATCGCGGTGCCTCCGACGGCCCGCGCCCGGACCAGTGTGCGGGCCCCGCACCCGTCCGGAAGGGATCCCCCTGTGAGCAAGCCCGTTGTCCTCATCGCCGAAGAGCTGTCGCCCGCCACGATCGAGGCGCTCGGACCCGACTTCGAGGTCCGCTCGGCCGATGGAGCCAACCGCGAGGAGCTCCTCCCCGCGCTCGCCGACGTCGACGCGGTGCTGATCCGCTCGGCCACCAAGATGGACGCCGAGGCGATCGCCGCGGCCAAGAACCTCAAGGTCATCGCCCGCGCCGGTGTCGGCCTCGACAACGTCGACGTGCAGTCGGCGACGCAGGCCGGTGTCATGGTCGTCAACGCGCCGACCTCCAACATCACCTCCGCCGCCGAGCTCGCCGTGGGCCTGCTCCTGGCGACGGCTCGCAACATCGCCCCCGCCAACCAGGCCCTCAAGGGCGGCGCGTGGAAGCGCAGCAAGTACTCCGGCGTCGAGCTGCTCGACAAGACCGTCGGCGTCGTCGGCCTCGGCCGCATCGGCGCCCTCGTCGCCGAGCGGCTCAAGGGCTTCGGCATGAAGATCGTCGCCTACGACCCCTACGCCTCGCCCGCCAAGGCCGGCCAGCTCGGTGCCCAGCTCGTGAGCCTCGACGAGCTGCTCGCGCAGTCCGACTTCATCACGGTGCACCTGCCCAAGACCCCCGAGACCCTCGGCCTCATCGGCGAGGACGCCCTCTCGAAGGTCAAGCCGTCGGTGCGCATCGTCAACGCGGCCCGAGGCGGCATCGTCGACGAGGCCGCGCTCGCCCGCGCCATCGCCGAGGGCCGCGTGGCCGGCGCCGGCATCGACGTCTTCGTCACCGAGCCGACGACCGAGTCGCCGCTCTTCGAGCACGAGTCCGTCGTCGTGACGCCGCACCTCGGCGCCTCGACCGACGAGGCCCAGGAGAAGGCCGGCATCGCCGTCGCCAAGTCGGTGCGCCTCGCCCTCGGCGGCGAGCTCGTGCCCGACGCCGTCAACGTCAGCAGCGGCTTCATCGCCGAGGAGGTGCGTCCCGGCATCGCCCTCGTGGAGAAGCTCGGTCGCATGTTCACCGCCATCGCCGGTGCCGTGCCCGCCCAGCTCGACGTCGACGTGCGCGGCGAGATCACGGCGCACGACGTCAGCGTGTGGAAGCTCGTCGCGCTCAAGGGCCTGTTCACCGATGTCGTCGAGGACTCCGTCACCTACGTCAACGCCCCGGTGCTCGCCGAGCAGCGCGGTGTCGTGGTGCGCCTCGTGACCGACCCCGACTCGGGCGACTTCCGCAACGTCACGACGCTGCGCGGCACGCTCGCCGACGGCACGGTCGTCTCCGTCTCCGGCACGCTCACCGGCCCGAAGATGGTCGAGAAGCTCGTCGGCGTGGGCGGCTACGACCTCGAGGTGCCGCTGTCGGACCACATGCTCGTCTTCGAGTACTCCGACCGCCCCGGCGTCATCGGCAACGTCGGCCGCATCCTCGGCGACGCCGGCATCAACATCGGTGGCATGCAGGTCTCGCGCCAGGGCGACCACGCGATCGGCGTGCTCAACGTCGACAGCGCGGTGCCGCAGGCTCTCACCGCCTCGCTGAGCGAGGCCATCGACGCGACGACGTTCTCGGTCATCGACCTGCGCGCCTGAGCGCCGGGGCGAGCGCCCCATCCCGTATGCCGCTGGGCCGGCACCCACGATCGGGTGCCGGCCCAGCGGCATACCGGCGCGGTCGGTTTCCGGACGTGGCGAGCGGAGCCGGACCGAAGGGGGACGAACGGCCCTGTGGCCGGACCCGCGACCGGTCGACGCTGGAGGCATGGGATCTGTCATCACGGCCGAAGGGCTGACCAAGGCGTTCGGTGACACCGTCGCGCTGCGCGACCTCACGCTCGAGGTCGAGTCGGGAGAGGTGTTCGGTTATCTCGGGCCGAACGGCGCCGGCAAGACGACGACGCTGCGGCTCATCATGGGGCTCATCAGACCGACCCGGGGCAGCGTCAGCGTGCTCGGGATGGACGCCTGGCGTGACGCAGTGCCGATCCACGCACGTGTCGGCTACGTGCCGGGTGAGCTCGTGCTCTATGACCGCCTGACGGGCTACGACCACGTCGACTACCTCGCGGCGCTCCGCGGCAGTGCCCGGCCGGCCCGCGTCGAGCAGCTCGCCGAGCAGCTCGACCTCGACCTGCGCCGGCCGGCGCGCGAGCTGTCGCGCGGCAACCGGCAGAAGGTGGCGCTCGTGCTCGCCCTCATGAACGAGCCGGAGCTGCTCGTGCTCGACGAGCCGACCGGCGGGCTCGACCCGATGGTCCAGCGGACCGTCCAGGGGCTCATCCTCGACCACGCCGCCGGGGGAGGAGCGGTCCTGCTGAGCTCGCACGTGCTCGGCGAGGTGCAGCGCGTGGCCAGCCGCATCGGGGTGCTGAGGGCAGGTCGCCTCGTGGCCGTGGAGCGACTGGACGACCTGCGGGCCAAGTCGCTGCACCACGTCGAGGTGCAGTTCGCCGACACGGTGCCTGCGGCCATCCTCGACCCGGTGCCGGATCTGCGCGACGTGGTCGTCGACGGGCCGAGCCTGCGGTGCAGCGCCCCCCAGTCGTCGCTCGACGCCGTCCTCAAGGTGGTGAGCGCCCACCCCGTCGTCGACTTCGCCTGCGCGGAGGCCGAGCTCGAGGAGACCTTCCTCGCTTACTACGGAGCAGGTGAGACCGATGCTGCGTGACATCACGACCAAGACGCTGAGGGACCAGGGGCGGGCCTTCGCCGGGTGGGGTGTGGCGATCGTGCTGCTCGTCGCGATGTACGTCGCGATCTGGCCGAGCATGCGCGACCAGCCCGCGATGTCGGACTTCATCGACCAGATGCCGGAGGCGTTCCGCAACCTCTTCGCCACCGCGGGAGCCGACATGTCGACCCCCGTCGGCTACCTCCAGATCGAGCTCCTCTCGTTCATGGCACCGATCCTCGTCATCCTCTACGCCGTCACCGCCGGGTCGGCGGCGGTCGCCGGGGAGGAGGGCCGCCGGACCCTCGACCTGCTCGTCACCGCACCGGTCAGCCGTCGGCGCATCGTCCTCGAGAAGACGGCCGCCATGGTCGTCGGCACCGTGGGGCTCTCAGCCCTGCTCGGTCTCGCCCTCGTCGTCGAGGGCCGGTTCGCCGACATGAACCTGCCCGTCGGCGATGTCGCCGCCGCCATGCTGCACCTCGCCCTGCTCGGCCTCGTCTTCGGCGGAGTGGCGCTCGCGGTCGGGTGCGTCACCGGGCAGGCCGGCCTGAGCAAGGGCATCGCCGCCGTCCTCGCCGTCGTCACCTACATCGTCAACGGCCTCGGCGCCATGGTCTCGTGGCTCGAGCCGCTCCAGCGCTACTCGCCCTTCTACCAGTACGCCGCTCATGACCCGCTGCGCCACGGGGTGTCGTGGCCGGCGGTCGTCGTGGCGCTCGTCACAGTGGTCGTGCTCGTCGTCGTCGCGGTCCTCGGCTTCGAACGGCGCGACGTGCGCAGCTGAGCACGGAATCCGAGGTGCACAGCGGGGTCCGCTTGCGGATCCGTCGTGGAAGCGGCCGACACATGTCGGACACCGCGTCTCACGTGGTGGAAACCCCCTTTACCCGTAGTTACCGAGGCGTACCGTCGAAGACATGACGCGGCGGCTCGTACTCATCGCCAGCCGCGGCGAGTCCGGGTAGTCAGCCACCTCGCCGCGGAGACCCCGCGTTGCCGGCTGACCGGTTCGCCCCGACAGGGGCTCGAGCCACCCGAGACCCAACCGACACCACGAAGGAGTGATGACCATGAGCGACGATGCCATGGCCGCCCGCCAGGCGCTGCAGGAGTCCATGGACCTGCGCGACCAGGGCCACACCGAGGACTGACCTCGCCGACGAGCCCCCGCCACCTCGGCGGGGGCTCCGGCATTTCCCCGGAGCATCACCGCTCCACCACACCGCCGATCGATAAATGAGACGGCGATCCCACATCACAAGACGGGTTCTAGGCTGAAATCATGACGCAGACGCAGGTTCGGGACGCCTACTCCATCGCTGTCATCGGCGGGGACGGCATCGGTCCGGAGGTCGTGGCGGAGGGTCTCAAGGTGCTCGAGGCCGTCACCGCCGGCGGTCCGAAGTTCGCGACGACGGAGTATGACCTCGGCGCCCGGCGCTGGCACGCGACGGGCGAGACGCTGCCTGACTCGGTGCTCGATGAGCTCCGTGGCCACGACGCGATCCTGCTCGGCGCCATCGGTGACCCGAGCGTGCCGAGCGGCGTGCTCGAGCGCGGCGTCCTGCTGCCGCTGCGCTTCGCGCTCGACCACTTCGTCAACCTGCGGCCGGCGAAGCTCTATCCCGGAGCGAGCAGCCCCCTCGACGTGGCCCGCGTCGCCCCCGACGGCATCGACTTCGTCGTCGTGCGTGAAGGCACCGAAGGCCCCTACACCGGCAACGGTGGTGCACTCCGGGTCGGCACGCCGGCCGAGATCGCGACCGAGGTCAGCGTCAACACCCGCTACGGCGTGGAGCGCGTCGTGCGCGACGCCTTTGCCCGGGCCCAGGCGCGTCCGCGCAAGCACCTCACGCTCGTGCACAAGCACAACGTGCTGACGTATGCCGGCCACCTCTGGCGCCGCACGGTCGAGGAGGTCGGTGCCGAGTTCCCCGAGGTCGAGACCGCCTACCAGCACGTCGACGCCGCGACGATCTTCATGGCGACCGACCCCGGCCGCTTCGACGTCATCGTCACCGACAACCTCTTCGGTGACATCCTCACCGACATCGCCGCGGCCATCGCCGGCGGCATCGGCCTCGCGGCCTCCGGCAACATCAACCCGGCCCGCACGACGCCGAGCATGTTCGAGCCCGTCCACGGCTCGGCGCCCGACATCGCCGGCCAGTCCAAGGCCGACCCGACTGCGGCCATCCTCTCGGTCGGCATGATGCTCGCCCACCTCGGCCTCGACGCCGAGGCCGCGCGGGTCGAGGCGGCCGTCGAAGCCGACCTCGCCGAGCGGGGTGACGCCGTCCGCAGCACCACTGCCATCGGCGACGCCGTCGTCTCGCGGCTCTGATCCCACCGACCCGACCCCGACCCGGCCCCGACGCGACCCTGACGCCGACCGGCCGGGCCCGCCGGACGGCATACCCCCGCCAGGCGGCACGGGTGGCCGGGCGGCAGATGCCCGCCGGACGGCATACGGCCGGCCGGGCGGGCTGAGGTTACTTCTGCGTCTCACGATGTGGGCGATAGCCTGACGTCGAATCACCGCTGATCGCTCTGGAGGTTGTGCCATGTCCACCGATGCCGCGAAGGCTGAGGCCCTGACGTTCGAGGTCACGCGACGGGAGGACACCACGTCCTCCGAGCGGATCGCCGAGATCCTCGTGAACCCCGGCTTCGGCAAGACCTTCACCGACCACATGGTCGTCGCGACGTGGACGGCCGACGGCGGGTGGGGCGACGCCAAGGTCAAGCCCTACGGTCCCTTCCAGCTCGACCCCGCGGCCGCCGTCCTGCACTACGCGCAGGAGATCTTCGAGGGGATGAAGGCCTACCGTCACGCCGACGGCTCGATCTGGACCTTCCGCCCCGAGGCGAACGCCGCCCGCTTCGCGCGCTCCGCACGACGGCTCGCGCTGCCGGTGCTGTCCGAGGCCGACTTCATCGAGTCGCTGCGCCAGCTCGTCACCGTCGACCAGGAGTGGGTGCCGGCAGGTGATGCGGGCGAGAAGAGCCTCTACCTGCGCCCGTTCATGTTCGCCTCGGAGGCCTTCCTCGGGGTGAGGCCGGCCCAGCAGGTCACCTACTCCGTCATCGCCTCACCGGCGGGCGCCTACTTCTCCGGCGGCCTCAAGCCCGTGACGCTGTGGATCTCGACCGACTACGCCCGCGCGGGCGAGGGCGGCACGGGCGCGGCGAAGTGCGGCGGCAACTACGCCAGCTCGCTCGCCGGACAGCTCGAGGGTATCGAGCACGGCTGCGACCAGGCCGTCTTCCTCGACTCCTCGACGCACACCTACATCGAGGAGCTGGGCGGCATGAACCTCTTCCTCGTCACGAGGGACGGGCGCATCGTGACGCCCGAGCTGACGGGGTCGATCCTCGAGGGAGTCACCCGCAGCTCGATCCTCGAGATCGCCAAGGAGGAGGGCCTCGAGCCCGAGGAGCGCCGCATCCCCATCGAGGAGTGGAAGGAGGGGGCCGCGAGCGGCGAGATCGTCGAGATCTTCGCGTGCGGCACCGCCGCCGTCGTCACTCCCGTCGGCGAGCTGCGCTGGAACGGCGGCTCGGTCGACCACCGCCGCGAGGGCCACGTCGACCGCTACGCCGAGGCGATCCGGGCCAAGCTGCTCGACATCCAGTACGGCCGGGTCGAGGACACCCGCGGCTGGTTGACCCGCCTCGTCTGACGACCTCGGTCCCGGGGCGGTGTGCCGGTTGCCGCAAAGGTCCGTCCCGGGGCCATTGGTTCGCTGAAGATCCCGATCTGTCCGCTCTTGCCCCTGTGAGGGCCCGGAAATCGGTGGTTCGAAGGTCTGTCCGAGCGGACAGCGCAGCAGTAGCATTCGGTTCGACTTCATACCGAAGACGAGTAGGAGTGCTGCAGATGTCCCGTGTGACCGAACTCTCCGACGACGAACGCAAGCTCGCCGAGCTGGGCTACAAGCAGGAGCTCGACCGATCGTGGTCGGGGTTCTCGAACTTCGCGATCTCCTTCTCGATCATCTCGATCCTCGCGGGGTGCTTCACGACCTTCGGGGTCGGCTGGAACAACGGCGGGCCGGCGGCCATCTCGTGGGGCTGGCCGATCATCTCGCTCTTCATCCTCGTCATCGGCCTGTGCATGTCGGAGCTCGTCTCGGCCTACCCGACCTCCGGCGGCATCTACTGGTGGGCCTCGAAGCTCGGCGGCGTCAAGGCGGGCTACTACACCGGCTGGCTCAACCTCATCGGGCTGCTCGCCATCGACGCCTCCGTCGCCTACGGCTGCGCGACCTTCCTCGACCTCGCGCTGAGCTCCTTCAGCGACTCGTGGGCGGCCGGCTACAGCCTCGGCCGGGTCTTCGTCATCTTCATCGTCGTGCTCGTGCTCATGGCCCTGGTCAACATCTTCTCGGCCCACCTGCTCGCGATCCTCAACAACATCTCCGTGTGGTGGCACGTCATCGGCGCGACCGCCGTCGTCCTCATCCTCGTGTTCGTCCCGGACAACCACGCGTCCGCGTCGTCCGTGTTCACCCACACGATCAACAACACCGGTCTCTTCGGCGGCAGCACGAGCGGCATCGGCTTCCTGCTGTACATCCTGCCCCTCAGCGCGATCCTCACGCAGTACACGATCACCGGCTACGACGCCTCCGCTCACCTCTCGGAGGAGACGAAGTCGGCCGCCAACGCTGCCGCCAAGGGCATCTGGCAGTCCATCGCCTACTCGGCCATCGGCGGCTGGATCCTCCTCCTGTCGTTCCTCTTCGCGGTCCAGGACGAGGCCGGCGTCACCAAGGCGGGCGGCGGCGTGGCGGCGATCTTCTCGCAGGCTCTCGGCAGCAAGTGGGGTGGGCTCGTGCTGCTCATCTCCGCAGTGGGGCAGTTCTTCTGCTCCGTGGCCTGCATGACGTCGACGACGCGCATGCTGTTCGCCTTCAGCCGCGACCGCGCCGTCCCCGGTGCGCAGTACTGGTCACGGCTCAACAAGAACAAGGTCCCGGTCTACGGCGTCATCGTCTCCGCCGTCATCGCCGTGCTCCTCACGCTCCCCGCCCTCATCGAGGTCGACATCAACGGCGCCCCGGTGCCGGTCGCCTTCTTCGCCGTGGTCTCGATCGGCGTCGTCGGCCTCTACGTCGCGTTCGCCATCCCGATCTGGTACCGCTGGCGGCTCGGAGACAAGTTCGTCCCCGGCTCGTGGACGCTGGGGTCGCGCTACAAGTGGATGGCGCCCATCGCCGTCGCGGAGATCGCGGTGACCTCGGTGGTCGCCCTCCTGCCGACGTCACTCGGCGGTATGCCGTTCACCCCCGACTTCGAGTGGAAGTACGTGAACTACACGCCGATCGTCGTGTTCGGCGCCCTCCTGCTGCTGTGGGTCGCCTGGCACGTGCGGGCCAAGCACTTCTTCACCGGCCCCAAGATGACCATCGACCTGCCGCCCGACGTCTCGTCGGCCGACGAGCTCGAGCTGGAGATGGAGGGGCGCACCGCCCACCAGCACAAGCCCGAGTCCTGACCGACCGGCACACGCGTGCTTCTCGAAGCAGCCCTCGCGAGCCTCCCGTGGCTCGCGGGGGCGCGCGAGGTGACGGAGCTGCCGGGCGGGCTGACCAACCACAACTACCGGGTGCGCACCGCAGAGCACGACGTCGTCGTGCGGCTGTCCACTGCCGACAGCGAGCTGCTCGGGGTGGACCGGGAGCACGAGTGGCGCAACTCGCGGACGGCTGCCGACGTGGGGGTGGGGGCGCCGGTCCTCGACTACCTCCCGGGGCAGGGCGTCCTCGTCGTGAGCTTCCTCCCCGGCAGGACGTATGCCGCGGCGGACGTGGGTGCGAACCTCCCTCGGATTGCCGCCTCGTTGCGTCGCCTGCACGCCGCGCCCGAGTTCGCCTCTGCCTTCGACATGTTCGAGATCCAGCGGTGTTACGCCGAGATCGTGGGCGAGCGTCGTATGGCTGTGCCCGACGGCTACGGCGAGCTGGCGGACCGCGCCTGTGCGGTCGAGGCCGCGCTGCGGGCGCGGCCGGAGCGCCTCGTGCCGTGCCACAACGACCTGCTGGCCGCAAACTTCCTCGACGACGGCGGCGACGTGCGCATCATCGACTACGAGTACTCCGGCATGAACGAGCCCGCCTTCGAGCTCGGCAACCTCGTCAACGAGTCGCAGCTCGACCACGACCACCTCGTCGAGCTCGTCGAGGCCTACTACGGGACCGTGACCGCGCAGCGGCTCGCCCGCGCCGAGCTGTGGGGGCTGGCCGGCCGGTATGCGTGGACGCTCTGGGGCGCCATCCAGCACACCGTCTCGGACGTCGGTGCCGACTTCTGGTCCTTCGCCCTCGAGCGGTTCGAGCCCGCCGCGCAGCTGCTCACGAGCCGGCGACTCGACGTGCTCATCGCGGATGCCGTCGCAGACGGAGGACGTCGATGACCGAGCTGCCGGACCGGGCCCGCGTCGTCATCATCGGTGGGGGAGTCATCGGGTGCAGCGTGGCCTACCACCTCGGCCTGCTGGGCTGGACCGACGTCGTGCTGCTCGAGCAGGGCTCACTCTCCTGTGGCACGACCTGGCACGCAGCCGGTCTCGTGGGCCAGCTCCGCGCCACGGAGGTGAGCACCCGGCTCGTCCAGTACTCGACCGACCTCTACTCCCGCCTCGAGGCGGAGACCGGGCTCGGCACCGGCTACCGGGTGTGTGGCGGCCTCACCGTGGCGCGTACTCCCGAGCGCATGGTGGCGCTGCGGCGCACGGCAGCGAGCGCGGCGGCATACGACCTCGAGTGCGAGCTGCTGACAGCGGGCGGAGCACGGGAGCGCTACCCGCTCATCCGCGACGACGACCTCGTCGGCGCCATCTGGCTGCCCGGCGACGGACGGGCCAACCCGACAGACCTCACCCAGGCGCTCGCGAGGGGTGCGCGCCTGCGTGGCGCGCGGATCCTGGAGCGCGTGCGCGTGACGGGCATAGCGACCGTCGACGGTCGGGTGACCGGGGTGCGCACGACCGAGGGCGACATCGGGGCGGAGGTCGTCGTGAACTGCGCCGGGCAGTGGGCGCACGCCGTCGGTGCGATGGCCGGCGTCAACGTGCCGCTGCACTCGGCGGAGCACTTCTACGTCGTGACCGAACCGATCGACGGCGTGCACCGGGACCTGCCGATCCTGCGCGACCCCGACGGCTACACCTACGTCAAGGAGGAGGTCGGGGGACTCCTCGTGGGCGGGTTCGAGCCACAGGCCAAGCCGTGGGTGGGGCCGAAGCAGATCCCGCACCCGTTCGAGTTCGCGCTGCTCGACGAGGACTGGGAGCACTTCGAGGTCATCATGGACAATGCCGTCCAGCGGCTGCCGGTGCTCGCCGAGACGGGGATCCGCAAGTTCTACAACGGGCCCGAGAGCTTCACACCCGACAACCAGTTCATCATCGGGGAAGCCCCCGAGGTCGCGGGCTTCTTCGTGGCGGCGGGGTTCAACTCCGTGGGGATCGCGTCGGCAGGCGGCGCAGGCAAGGCCCTCGCCGAGTGGGTCGTCGAGGGTGGGCCGACGATGGACCTCATCAGCGCGGACATCCGGCGGTTCTCGACCCTGGCCGGCAACGAGTGGTGGCTGCGCGACCGCGTCGTGGAGGTCCTCGGGCTGCACTATGCCGTGCCGTGGCCGAACCGCGAGCTCGAGACCGGACGCCCGCTGCGTCGCTCGCCCGTGCACGACCTGGTCGTCGCCCAGGGGGCGCTGCTCGGCAGCCGCAACCACTGGGAGCGGGCCAACGTCTTTGCCCCACAAGGCCGCTCGCCGGTGCTCGAGTACTCGTGGGATCGCCCTTCGTGGGTCGACTGGTGCGTGGGTGAGCAGGTCACGACGAGGCAGGCGGTGGCTGTCTTCGACCAGACCTCGTTCTCGAAGTACCTCGTCGCGGGGGCTGACGCCGAGCGGGTGCTCCAGTGGGTCTGCACGGCTGACGTCGCCGTGCCCGTCGGGCGAGCCGTCTACACCGGGTGGCTCAACGCGCGGGGCACCTACGAGGCCGACGTGACGGTGACCCGTGTCGGTCGGACCGAGTACCTCGTCGTGAGCAGCGCCGCGACGACCGACCGCGACATCGACTGGCTGAGACGTCACGTGCCCGCCGGGGCTGCGGTGACGGTCACGGACCTGACGAGCGCGCTCGCCGTGCTCGGGGTCATGGGGCCGCGGTCGCGCGAGCTGCTGTCGCGGCTGTCCACGGACGACTTCGGAGACGACGCCTTCCCCTTCGGCACGAGCCGCGAGGTGGCCCTCGGCAGGGCGACGCTGCGGGCGACGCGCATCACGTACGTGGGCGAGCTGGGCTGGGAGCTCTACGTTGCTCCGGATCTGGCGGAGGGGATCTATGCCGACCTCTTCGCTGCCGGGGCCGACCTGGGAGTGGTGCCGGCCGGCTACTACGCCATCGAGGCCATGCGGCTCGAGAAGGGCTACCGCGCCTTCGGCCGTGAGCTGACCACCGACACCAGGCCCGTGGAGGCCGGACTGACCTTCGCCTGCAAGCTGGGCACCGACGTCGACTTCCTCGGGCGCGCTGCGACGGAGCAGGCTCGGGCGAGGGGGCCGAGGAGGCGAGTCGTGTCGTTCGTCGTCGACGACCCGACGGCCTACCTGTGGGGCGGCGAGCTCGTCCTGCGTGACGGGGTGCCGGTGGGTCAGGTCACGAGCGCGGCCTGGGGCGCGACCCTGGGAGCAGCGGTCGGTCTCGCGCTCGTCGGCGACCGCCGGACCGGGACGGCGACCTCCGCCTGGGTCCGGGACGGCTCGTACGAGGTCGATCTCGCCGGCTCCCGGTTCCCCGTCTCGGTCCAGCCGCGATCACCGTATGATCCCGATGGTCACAAGCTGTCTCGCAGGCTCGGCACCTAAATGGTTCATTCGCAGACCATTGACGGCTCAGAGCGCGGGGTATTGGATCAGTACGTGCATCCCCAGAGCGGCCAGACCTCGTTGCCGGACGTCGTGCTTCGTCCTGCCGGCGGAAACGTCTTCGAGGCCACGGTCGAGCAGCTGGCCACGGCGATCCGGCTGGGTGTCTTCACCAACGGCGAGCAGCTGCCGCCGGAGCGTGAGCTCGCCGAACGGCTGAGCGTCAGCCGCAACACGCTTCGCGATGCCATCGCGGCCCTGCGGGAGTCAGGCCTCGTGACGACGAAGCAGGGGCGCGGCGGCGGGACCTCGGTGACCTACGCGGCCGAGCACCCGGCGACGGTCGTCAGCGGGTCCTTCGTCCGCAGCGGTGCGGCCATGCTCGACGCGCTGACCTTCCGTCGGGTCGTCGAGCCCGGCGCGGCGTGGCTGGCGGCCACCCAGTCGCTGGCAGGTGACCAGCGCGCCTGGCTGACCGAGAGCCTCCGTGAGGTGGAGATCGCCCCCGACGCCGCCGCGCACCGCGTCGCCGACTCGCGCCTGCACCTCGCCATCGCGACCCTCTCGGGCTCGCCGATGGTCGTCGACGCCGTGACTCGGGCCCAGGCCGCCCTGCACGACATGCTCATGGCGATCCCGGTGCTCCGACGCAACATCGAGCACTCCGACGCCCAGCACCACCAGATCGTCGAGGCCATTCTCGGCGGCGACCCTGACCGGGCCCGCGCGGTGATGGAGGAGCACTGCGATGCGACCTCCGCCCTGCTCCGGGGCCTCATCGGATAGGAAGAGGACATGGCGAACCCACCGGCACTGACGGTCGAGCAGCTGCGCACCGAGATCGAGGCGGGCGACATCGACACCGTCGTCGTGGCCTTCACCGACATGCAGGGCCGCCTGCAGGGCAAGCGCCTGCACGGGCACTACTTCCTCGACCACGTGCTCGAGGACGGCACCGAGGGCTGCAACTACCTCCTCGCCGTCGACGTCGACATGAACACCGTCGACGGCTACGCGATCAGCTCTTGGGAGCGCGGCTACGGAGACATGTTCTTCGAGCTCGACCTCTCGACGCTGCGTCGCACCCCCGGCGCCCGGCACTCTGCGACGGTCCAGTGCGACCTCACCTGGCTCGACGGCAGCGGGCTCGTCGCCCAGTCTCCACGCTCGGTGCTGCGGGCCCAGGTCGACCGGGCGGCGGCGCTCGGTCTCACCGCCCAGTGCGGCACCGAGCTCGAGTTCATCGTCTTCGAGGACTCCTTCGACGCCGCCTGGGACCGCGGCTACGTCGGGCTGACGCCCGCCAACCGCTACAACGTCGACTACTCCATCCTCGGTGGTGACCGGGTCGAGCCGCTGCTGCGCGAGATCCGCAACGAGATGTATGCGGCGGGCGCCGTCGTCGAGAGCGCCAAGGGTGAGTGCAACCTCGGTCAGCACGAGATCGGCTTCCTCTTCGACGAGGCGGTGCGCACGTGCGACAACCACGTGGTCTACCGCAACGCCGCCAAGGAGATCGCTGCGAAGCACGGGAAGTCGCTGACCTTCATGGCGAAGTTCGACCAGCGCGAGGGCAGCTCCTGCCACATCCACCTCTCGCTGCGCGGTCGAGGCGGCGAGATCGTCTTCACTGATGACGAAGGCGAGCACGGACACAGCGCGATGTTCGACCACTTCCTCGCCGGCATCCTTGCCACACAGCGCGAGCTGACGTACTTCTACGCTCCGAACATCAACTCCTACAAGCGATTTGCGGCTGCGAG
The DNA here is from genome assembly GCF_006717145.1 of Humibacillus xanthopallidus. Classification (GTDB taxonomy): domain Bacteria; phylum Actinomycetota; class Actinomycetes; order Actinomycetales; family Dermatophilaceae; genus Humibacillus; species Humibacillus xanthopallidus. The sequence goes on from NZ_VFQF01000001.1 coordinate 201,743, forward strand.
CTTCGCGCCGACGGCAGTGGCATGGGGTCGCGACAACCGCACGTGCGCGCTGCGCGTCGTCGGCCACGGCGTCGGCCTGCGCGTGGAGAACCGCGTCGGTGGGGGAGACCTCAACCCCTACCTCGCCGTCGCAGCCATGCTCGCGGGAGGCCTGCACGGCATCGAGAACGAGCTCCCCCTCGAGCCGCCGCTCGAGGGGAACGCCTACACGTCGGACAAGCCGCGGGTGCCGTCGACGCTGCAGGAGGCCCGTGACCTGCTGGCCGGCTCGTCGGTGGCGCGGGCCGCCTTCGGCGACGAGGTCGTCGACCACTACGTCAACGCCGCCGACGTCGAGATCACGGCCTTCAACGCCGCCGTCACCGACTGGGAGCGCAAGAGAGGATTCGAGCGACTGTGACCCACCCCCGAGCCACGAGCACCTCCCCACTCACCCCACCGACCCCCGTTTCGATGTGTCTCCGCGGGCCAGAGCCCGCGGAGACACATCGACCCGGAAAGGGGGTCTGGGCATGACCGCGATGCACGACGTCATCAACCCGGCGACCGAGGAGGTCGTCGCGACGGTGCCCCTCGCCTCGGTGGAGGAGGCGGATGCGGCCATCGCCCGTGCCCGTGCCGCAGCGCCGGCCTGGGCCGTGGTGTCACCGGCGGACCGCGGCCTGCTCCTGCGTCGCTTCTCCGACCTCGTCGGGGAGCACCAGGAGGAGCTCGCCCAGCTCGAGGTGGCCAACTCCGGCCACACGATCGGCAATGCGCGCTGGGAGGCCGGCAACGTCCGCGACGTCCTCGGCTACTACGCGGCGGCGCCGGAGCGGAACTTCGGGCGGCAGATCCCGGTCGCCGGCGGCGTCGACATCACCTTCCGCGAGCCCATCGGTGTCGTCGGCATCATCGTGCCGTGGAACTTCCCCATGCCGATCGCCGGCTGGGGCTTCGCTCCGGCGCTGGCCGCGGGCAACACGGTCGTGCTCAAGCCGGCCGAGCTCACCCCGCTCACGGCGCTGCGGCTCGGACAGCTCGCCCTCGAGGCCGGCCTGCCCGAGGGGGCGCTGACCGTCGTCGCAGGCAAGGGCTCGGTCGTGGGGGAGCGCTTCGTCACCCACCCCGACGTCGGCAAGATCTGCTTCACCGGGTCGACGCCTGTCGGCCAGGGGATCATGCGTGGCGCGGCCGACCGGGTCAAGAGGGTCACTCTCGAGCTGGGAGGAAAGAGCGCCAACATCGTCTTCGCCGACTCGGACCTCGAGCTGGCGGCCGCGCGTGCTCCTTACGGCGTCTTCGACAACGCCGGCCAGGACTGCTGCGCCCGCAGCCGGATCCTCGTCGAGCGCAGCGTCTTCGACCGCTTCATGGAGCACTTCGAAACCGCGGTGCGTGGCGTCGTCGTCACCGACCCGCGTGACGAGTCCGCCGAGATGGGCCCCCTCATCAGCGCCGAGCAGCGGGGGCGCGTGCGCTCCTACGTCGAGGACTCCGCCGACGACGTCGACGTCGCCTTCCGCGGCGACGGGCCGAGCGGGGCCGGATACTGGTACCCGCCGACCGTGGTGCTTCCCGGTGCGACGACCGACCGGGTCTGGCAGGAGGAGGTCTTCGGCCCCGTCGTCGCGGTGATGCCGTTCGACGACGAGGCCGATGCGGTCGCCAAGGCCAACGACACGGCATACGGGCTCTCAGGGTCGATCTGGACCCGCGACCTCGGTCGCGGCCTGCGCGTCGCGCGCGGGGTCCAGGCGGGCAACCTGTCGGTGAACTCGCACAGCAGCGTGCGCTACTCGACGCCCTTCGGTGGCTTCAAGCAGAGCGGCATCGGCCGCGAGCTCGGTCCGGACGCGCTCGACGCGTTCACCGAGGTCAAGAACGTCTTCATCTCCACGGACTGAAGGGAACTCCCATGGCAGGCAGGTTGGACGGCAAAGTCGCGGTCATCACCGGCGGGTGCTCCGGCATCGGGCTGGCGACGGTGCGGCGCTTCGCCGAGGAGGGCGCGAAGGTCGTCATCGGCGACCTCGACGAGGCGAACGGCACCCGGATCGCCGACGAGGTCGGGGGCACCTTCGTGCGCGTCGACGTCGTGAGCAAGGACGATGTCGACGCGCTCTTCCGCACGGCGAAGGAGACCTACGGCTCGGTCGACATCGCCTTCAACAACGCCGGCATCAGCCCGCCCGAGGACGACTCGATCCTCGACACCGACCTCGACGCGTGGCGCAAGGTGCAGGAGGTCAACCTCACGTCGGTCTACCTGTGCTGCAAGGCTGCTCTGCCCTACATGCTCGAGCAGGGCAAGGGGTCCATCATCAACACGGCCTCGTTCGTCGCGGTCATGGGCGCGGCCACGTCGCAGATCTCCTACAGCGCAAGCAAGGGTGGAGTGCTCTCGATGTCGCGCGAGCTCGGCGTCCAGTTCGCGCGACAGGGCGTGCGGGTCAACGCGCTCTGCCCCGGACCGGTCAACACCCCGCTGCTGCAGGAGCTCTTCGCCAAGGACGAGGAGCGCGCCGCGCGCCGGCTCGTCCACGTGCCGATGGGCCGCTTCGGCGAGCCTGAGGAGATGGCCAACGCCGTGCTCTTCCTCGCATCCGACGAGTCGAGCTTCATGACGGCATCCACGTTCCTCGTCGACGGCGGCATCTCGGGCGCCTACGTCACACCGCTCTGAGGTCGGGGAGGGCAGCGGCATGGGTCGTCCGGTCATCGGCATCACCGCCTACGTCGAGCGCGCCTCGTGGGGGCGCTGGGTCGACGTGCCGGGTGCGCTCGTGCCGCACCGCTACGTCCGCTCGGTGGAGGAGGCCGGTGCGATCGCGGTCGTGATCCCACCGCGTCACGACGCTGACGAGGAGACCGCGCGAGCGCTCCTCGAGCGGCTCGACGGCGTCGTGCTCGCCGGCGGGGTCGACGTCGCGCCGGAGCTCTACGCCGACGAGCGCCACCCGTCGGTGCAGGCTTCTCGGCCAGACCGCGACGCGACGGAGCTCGCGATCGCCCGCGCGTCGCTGGAGCTCGACCTCCCTCTGCTCGGCATCTGCCGGGGCATGCAGGTGATGGCCGTCGAGGCAGGGGGACTGCTCGAGCAGCACGTGCCCGACCGCGTCGGCCACGACGAGCACTCACCCGCCCCGACCGTCTACGGCAACCACCCGGTGCACACGGTCGCCGGCACCCGGGTGGCGCAGATCCTCGGTCCCGAGGTCGACGTGCCGAGCTACCACCACCAGTCGGTGCTCACGCACCCCGGCTATGTCGCCTCGGCCTGGGCGCCTGACGGCACCCTCGAGGCGATGGAGGTGCCGGACGCCCGCTTCCGGCTGGCCGTCCAGTGGCACCCCGAGGTCGGCACGGACCCGCGGCTGTTCGACGCCCTCATTGCCGCAGCCACACCCACCCGTTCGAGGTGATCCTGGCCCTCACGTGGGTCGCGCGATCACCTCGAATGGGCGGGAGGGCGGCATACGGGCTCGGGGTCTCTGAACCTTCCCCGAGTCGAGGTGATCCTGGCCCTGACGTGGGTGGCGGGATCACCTCGATCCGGTATGCCGTCGGGCTGGGTGGAGGTGATAGCGGACCTCACGTGGGTGGCGCGATCACCTCGAATGGGCGGGAGGGCGGCATACGGGGTCGGGGTCGTTTGAACCTTCCCCGAGTCGAGGTGATCCTGGCCCTGACGTGGGTGGCGGGATCACCTCCATCCGGTATGCCGTCCGGCTGGGTGGAGGTGATATCGGACCCTGACGTGGGTGGCGGGATCACCTCGAATGGGCGGGAGGGCGGCATACGGGGGCGGGGTCTTTGAACCTTCCCCGAGTCGAGGTGATCCTGGCCCTGACGTGGGTGGCGGGATCACCTCGAATGGGCGGGAGGGCGGCATACGGGCTCGGCGGGGCGGTCATGCCGTGGTTGGACGGCGGTCCCACGATCCGGACGGCATGTTTCGCGCAGGTTTCGTGAGCCGTACCTTGAGCCTGTGATGACACGCCCCGTGCCGACCGGCACGCTCATTATCGAATAGCGCGACGAGCAACCCTCGTCGCGCAGACCTCCCAACCCTGGGGGGTCTTTTTGTTTCCCGAGGCGATCCCGGAGGAGACGTCGCGAGGCCCACGACGCCGAGCGACATCAGGAGAAGAGCAGGGGAAATGGCATCACACGGAGGGTCGACCGCCAGCTCGGCGGTCGACCGCGACCCCCAAGATCGAGGACACTGAAGGTCATGGAAGCGCTGCACGTCTACGACACCACTCTGCGCGATGGTGCCCAGCAGGAGGGACTCAACCTCTCGGTGTCGGACAAGCTGGCGATTGCCGGGCTGCTCGACGACCTCGGGGTCGACTTCATCGAGGGGGGGTGGCCGGGCGCGAACCCCAAGGACACCGAGTTCTTCGAGCGCGCCCAGACCGAGCTGCACCTGCGGCACGCGACGCTGGCCGCCTTCGGTGCGACCCGTCGGGCCGGAGGCGCGGCCGCAACGGACCCCCAGGTCCAGGCTCTGCTCGACTCGAACGCCTCCGTCGTCTGCCTCGTCGCCAAGTCGCACACCGGCCACGTCGAGCGCGCCCTGCGCACGACGCTCGAGGAGAACCTCGCCATGGTCCGCGACACCGTGAGCCACCTCGTGGGTCAGGGGCGCCGGGTCTTCCTCGACTGCGAGCACTTCTTCGACGGCTGGCACCTCGACCGCGACTACGCCCTCTCCGTCGTGCGCACCGCGCACGAGGCCGGGGCCGAGGTCGTCGTGCTCTGCGACACGAACGGCGGCATGCTGCCCCACCAGGTCGAGGAGGTCGTCGCCGACGTCATCGCCTCGACGGGTGCCCGGGTCGGTGCGCACTGCCACAACGACACGGGCTGTGCGGCCGCCAACTCCGTCGCCGCGGTGCGAGCCGGCGCCACGCACGTGCAGGGCACTGTCAATGGCTACGGCGAGCGCACCGGCAACGCCGACCTCGTGACGGTCGCCGCCAACCTCCAGTTCAAGCTCGGGCTCGACGTCATGGAGCGCGAGACCTTCGCGCGGGCCATGCACATAGCCCACGCGATCAGCGAGGTCACCAACGTCCCCGCCTACAGCCGCCAGCCCTACGTCGGCGCAAGCGCCTTCGCGCACAAGGCCGGCTTGCACGCGAGCGCCCTCAAGGTCGACCCCGACCTCTACCAGCACATGGACCCGGCGCTCGTCGGCAACGGCATGCGCACGCTCGTCAGCGACATGGCGGGCCGCGCGAGCATCGAGCTCAAGGCGCGCGAGGCGGGCCTCGACCTCACCGGACACCCGCAGGTTGTGGCCTCCGTGCTCGCCGAGGTCAAGGACCTCGAGCTGCGCGGCTGGACCTTCGACGCCGCCGACGCGACCGTCGAGCTCATGCTCCGCGAGGCGCTCGAGCCCGGCTGCACCGACTTCTTCGAGGTCGAGTCGTGGCGGGTCATCACCGACTCGACCGGCGAGGGCGACGCCACGTCGGAGGCCACGGTCAAGCTGCGCGCCGGCGGCGCTCGCCTCATCGCGACAGGTGAGGGCAACGGTCCGGTCAACGCGCTCGACCACGCGCTGCGCGACGCCTTGACCCGCGCCTACCCCGAGATCGAGAAGATCGAGCTCATCGACTTCCGCGTGCGCATCCTCGACGCCTCGCACGGCACCGACGCCGTGACCCGCGTGCTCATCGAGACCTCCGACGGCGAGACGTCATGGGACACCATCGGCGTCGCCGGCTCGATCCTCGCCGCGTCGTGGCGCGCGCTCACCGACGGCATCGTCTACGGCCTGCTGCGTCAGGGCGTGTCGCGCCGCTGAGACGCTGCGGCCCGGCTCGCGAGGCCGGGTAGCCACCCCGTCGCCGCCGCGCAGAAGGCGGCGGGGTCGAGCCTCGGCGCTCCGGTGGGCACGGCGCCCAGCAGACCCTCCGGTAGCGCCGACAGGTAGTCGCGGTTCGACGTCTCGATGACCGTCGGATCGGTCGGCCACGACCCGAGCACGATGCCTAGCTCGCGGATTCCTCTGCGCTGCAGTGCTTCTCGGGTCAGCATGGTGTGGTTGAGCGTGCCGAGCGCACTGCGGGACACGACGAGGACGCCACAGTCGCCGACGCGCTTCACGAGGTCGGCGAGCGTGGCGCCTGCCTCGGTCAGCTCGACGAGAAGCCCACCGGCGCCCTCGACGACGACATGGTCGTGGCCGCTCGCGAGCGTCTCGATCGTCGTGAGGTGGTCGTCGAGCGTGGGCAGCGTTGCCCCCTCGAGCGCCGCTGCCGGGCGGGGTGCCATCGGCGCGAGCAGCCGGACGCCTTCGTGCGTGGGCGCGCCCGTCAGGCGCGACACCTCCGCCATGTCTCCCACGTCGCGCGGGCCGACGCCCGTCTGGGTGGGTTTGTATGCCGTCACGAGCAGTCCCGCCGCCCGCAGCGTCGCGCACACGGCCGCCGTCACGACGGTCTTGCCCACTTCGGTGTCGGTGCCCGTGACGACGACGACCCGAGGCAGGCTGCCGACCGTCATGCCGCTGCTCCGCAGTGGGTCGCGGCGACCTCGGCGATGAGCCGTGCGGCGGCGGCGACGTCGGCGGGGAAGAGATCGGCCCGTGCCGTCACTCGGAGCCGCGAGACGCCGTCGGGCACGCTCGGCGGGCGGAAGCAGCCGACGAGCACGCCGCGCTCGCGCAGCGCGAGGCAGGCCGCCACAGCCGCATCCGGTGAGGGCATCGGCAGCGACTGCACCGCTCCTGCCGCGGGCTCGATGGCGAGGGCCTCGGCGATCGTCTCGGCGTGCGTGCGGACCCGGCCGGCCAGGTCAGCGTCGGACGCGACGATGCCGGCCGCCGCCGCAGCAGCGGCTGCCGCAGCGGGTGCGAGGCCGGTGTCGAAGATGAAGCTCCGCGCCGTGTTGACGAGGTGGTCACGCACGGCCGGTGGCGCGAGGACGGCGCCTCCCTGCGATCCGAGCGCCTTGCTCAGCGTCATGGTGAGCACGAGGCCCGCGGCCCCGGTGAGCCCGAGTGCGGCGACGAGGCCGCGCCCCTGGCCGGCGACCCCGATGCCGTGGGCCTCGTCGACGACGAGGAGGGCGTCGTGGCGGGCGCACACCTCGAGCAGCTCCTCGAGCGGCGCGGCATCACCGAGGACCGAGTAGATCGACTCGACGGCGACGAGGACCCGCGAGCCGGCACGCCGCTCCAGCTCCCGGTCGAGGTCGACCGGGTCGGAGTGCGCGAACGTCGCGTGCGGGACCCGCGACATGCGGGCCGCGTCGTGCAGGGAGGCGTGCGCGTGCGCGTCGAGCAGGATCTCGGCCCCGCGTCCGCTGAGTGCGGTGAGGGCTCCGAGGTTGGCGGCATACCCGGTCGAGAAGGCGAGGGCGCTCGGCTGGCCGGTGAGCGCGCACAGCGCGGCCTCGAGCTCGCGGTGGACGGGGAGGGTGCCGGTCACGAGGCGGCTCGCGGTGGCGGAGGCGCCGTAGCGGTCGAGCGCGGTGTGGGCGGCGGCGATCACGCGCGGGTCCTGCGAGAGGCCGAGGTAGTCGTTGGACGCCAGGTCGAGCACGGGAGCGCCGCCTCCGTCGAGGCTTCCCTGGACGCGGCCCTCGCGGAGCACCGGGTCGGAGCGCACCGTGCCGCGGGCGCGGCGCAGGTCGGCGCGCTCGGCGAGCCAGGCCTCCCAGCCACTGGCAGTCATCCGTGCACCTCCTCGACGGCTCCGACGATGCCCGCGGCGATGCGGTGCACGTCGTCGTCGGTGCAGACGTAGGGCGGCATCGTGTAGACGAGGTCGCGGAACGGGCGCACCCAGACCCCCCGGCGCAGGGCTGCTCGGGTCACCCGAGGCACGTCGACGGGACCGGCCAGCTGGACGACGCCCACCGCTCCGAGGGTGCGCACGTCACGCACCTGAGACAGGCTGCGCGCCGGCGCCAGGTGCTCATCGAGCAGGCGTGCGATGCGGGGCACCTCGTCCTTCCACCCTGCCTCGACGAGCTCGAGCGAGGCGTTGGCGACAGCGCAGGCCAACGGGTTGGCCATGAAGGTAGGCCCGTGCAGCAGGGCTCGGTAGGACGACGACGTGATGGCATCACCCACCCTCGCGGTCGCGAGAACTGCTGCGAGAGTGAGATATCCGCCCGTGAGGGCCTTGCCTACGCACATGATGTCGGGGGCGACGTCTGCCCACTCGGAGGCGAAGAGCCTTCCGGTGCGGCCGAATCCGGTGGCGATCTCGTCGACGACCAGCAGGAGGCCGTGGTCGTCGGCGACCTCGCGGAGCACCCGCAGGCAGCGGGGGTCGTAGACGTGCATGCCGCCGGCGCCCTGCAGCACCGGCTCGACGACGACGGCGGCCAGCTCGTCGTGATGGCGGTCGGCCAGGGCCTCGACCTCCGTGGTCCATGCCGAGAACGCGAGATCGTCGCTCTCCCAGTGCTCCTCACCGGTCTCTGTCATGCGGAGCCGCGCGGCCGGTGGGCGTGGGGCGAAGACCTGTCGAGCCAGCACCCCGGGGAAGGCGGAGTGCATGCCGTCCACGGGGTCGCACACGCTCATCGCGGCGAAGGTGTCACCGTGATAGCCGCCCCGGACGGTGAGGAAGCGCTGCCGCTCCGGTCGCCCCACAGCAGCCTGGAACTGCAGCGCCAGCTTGAGGGCGACCTCAACCGACACGGATCCTGAGTCGGCGAAGAAGACGTGGGCCATCGGCCCGGGTGCGATGGCCGTGAGCCGCTCGGCGAGCGCGACGGCCGGCTCGTGGGTCAGGCCACCGAACATGACGTGGCTGAAGCGGTCGATCTGCGCGTGGGCAGCGGCGTCGAGCTCGGGGTGCCGGTAGCCGTGGATCGCGCACCACCAGGACGCCATCGCATCGGTCGCCGTGAACTGCTCGCCGTCAGACGCGCTCAGCTCGAGGGTGACGCCGGAGGCCGAGCGGACGGCATACGGCTCGGGGCCGTCGAGGGGGGCGTAGGGGTGCCACACGAGCCCGCGGTCGCGGCTCGTGAGCGTGGAGCCCGAGCCGTCAGGCATTGGCCGGCAGGTCGGTGCCGGCGCCCCGGCGACGCTTGGACGGGTCGTGCGAGTCGCTGTCCTCGGGGCTGTCGGGGCCCGCATCCGCCGCCTCGGCGCCAAGCACGACGAAGCCGTTGTCGCGGATCAGCTCGAGGTCGGCCTCGGCAGCCTGACCCTCGGAGGTGAGGTAGTCACCGAGGAAGATCGAGTTAGCGACGTGGAGGGCGGGCCCCTGCAGCGACCTCAGGTGCATCTCACGACCGCCGGCGATGCGAATCTCCTTGTCAGGACAGACGAACCGTGCCGCGGCGAGGATGCGCAGGCAGCGACCGGGCGTCAGCTCCCACGTGCCCTCGAGGGGGGTGCCGTCGAAGGGCATGAGGAAGTTGACGGGGATGGAGTCGGAACCGAGGTCACGCAGCGCGACGAGGGCCTCGACGAGCTGCTCGTCGCTCTCGCCCAGTCCGGCGATGAGTCCCGAGCAGGGCGAGAGGCCGGCATCCTTGGCACGGTTGACGGTGTCGACGCGGTCGGCGTAGGTGTGGCTCGTGACGATGTCGTCGTGGTGCGACTCGGCGGTGTTGATGTTGTGGTTGTAGGCGTCGACGCCGGCGGCGCGCAGCCGCTCGGCCTGCCCGTCCTTGAGCAGCCCGAGGCACGCGCACACCTCGACGTCGGGGTGCTCCGACTTCAGCGCGCCGACCATGCCTGCCACCCGCTCGACGTCGCGGTCGGTGGGGCCGCGGCCGCTCGAGACCATGCAGATGCGGCTCGCTCCGCCGCGCAGGCCGGCCGTCGCCTGCTCGACCGCCTCGTCCGCCTTGAGCCAGGTGTACTTGAGGATGTCGGCCTGCGAGCCGAGACGCTGCGAGCAGTAGTGGCAGTCCTCGGGGCACAGGCCCGACTTGAGGTTGACGAGGTAGTTGACCTTCACGGTGTTGCCGAAGTGCTTGCGGCGCAAGCGCGCTGCCGCCGCAACGAGCGGCAGCAGCTCGTCGTCGGTGGCGCGGAGGACGTCGAGGGCGTCGTCGGCGCCGGCAGCACCTCCGGCGAGGACGGCGTCGGCGAGGTCGTCGAAGCGGGTCATGCGGGCTCCTTGCGCACGTCGTTGAACGGTGTTCAACTTGAACGGTGTTCAGTATGCCGACTCGCTAGGGTCGGCTGTCAACGCGGGTCCACCGGGAGTCGCCGGGTGAGGAAGAGGGTGGCGTGGCGCTCAGCCGGGAGCAGGTTGTCCGCACGGCGGTGGAGCTCCTGCGCCGCTACGGCCTCGGGGACCTCTCGATGCGCCGCCTCGCCCGCGAGCTCGGAGTGGCTCCCGGTGCGCTCTACTGGCACGTCGCCAACAAGCAGGAGCTGCTCGTCGAGGTGGCCGACGCCCTGCTCGCGGAGGTGCCCGAGGTCTCGGGTGACCGCCCGCCTGCGGAGGCACTCGCCGCGCTCGCCCTCGCCATCCGCGAGGCGGTCGCTCCCGTGCCGGACGGCGCCGACGTCGTGGCCCTCGCGTATGCCGTCGAGCCGGGCGCCGCGCGGCCGCTGCGCGAGGTGACCCGGCTGCTCGCCGCTGCCGGGGTGCCGCTCGGCGAGCGTGAGCACGTGGCGGCCCTCGTCGTGCACCACATCCTGGGATCCGTTGCAGCGCAGCAGGATCGGGCGCTTGCTGCGGCGGTGGACCCGGAGCTGCCGGCGCCCGACGCGGTGGGGGAGACCAAGGCCTTCGAGATCGGGATGGGCGTCATCGTGAGGGGGCTCACGGCATACCGCTGAGCTGTGGCGATGTGTGAGTGGTGGCCCGCCCAGCGGCGGCGCCCGGGCATGCGAAGTGCTGGGCGGCTCAGGCCCCGCCCAGCACCACCCCCCTGCAGGGTGTGGAGTGTCGACGCGCGTGCCTGAACCTTCGCCGACACCCTTCAGAGCACGGGGGCGCGGCGCTGATACATCTCCCCGCACAGATGTCCGGGCGCCTTCGGCACGCCTGCCGTGGCGCGCGGGGTGGCACAGTGGAGCGATGCCGCTGAGAACGAGCACCCACTGGTTCGGGGTCGTGCTCGACTGCCCCGATGCGTCCGAGCTCGCCCACTTCTACGAGCGCCTGCTGGGCTGGACCATCTTCAAGGACACGCCGCAGTGGGCCACCCTCGCGCCGTCGGCGGATGCCGGCTACAACCTCGCCTTCCAGCAGGAGCCCCACTACGTGCGGCCGGTGTGGCCGAGTCGTCCGGGCGAGCCGCTCATGATGTCGCACCTCGACCTCGAGGTCGATGACCTCGAGCACGCGACGGCGTATGCCGTGGAGGTCGGCGCGCAGCTCGCCTCGTTCCAGCCGCAGGAGGACGTACGCGTCATGCTCGATCCCGCGGGGCACCCCTTCTGCCTCTACGTCGACGTCGAGGACGTCGACGAGTCGGGCGAGAAGTCCGAGGGGCCCCAAGGCTCCGAGGGCTCCGAGGGCTCTGAGGGCTCTGAGGGCACCGAGGGCACCGAGTCGACATGACGACGGTGCCGCCGGCCGGGGCGTCGACCTGGGTGCTGCTCGAGGGCGCCAGCGACGTCGCTGCCGTGCGTGTCCTGGCGCAGCGCGCCGGGCTGCCGCTCGACGGCTCCGGCACGCGGCTCGTCGACATGGGTGGGGCGACCAACGTCCGCCGGCACCTTCTCGATGCTGCGCGGGCGGCCGCGAGTCCTCGGGTGCTCGGCATGTGCGACATCAAGGAGGCCGGCTTCTTCATCCGGGCCCTGCGAGACCTGGGCTGCGACGTCACCTCCGCGCAGGCGCTACCCGGGTGGGGCTTCCAGCTCTGCGACCGCGACCTCGAGGACGAGCTGATGCGGGCGCTCGGGCCCGGCCGGGTGCGCGCGGTGTTCGAGGACCTCGGGCTGACCGACCGCTTCGCCACCTTCACGCAGCAGCCGGCGTGGGCGGCCCGTGACTTCCATGAGCAGGCGCACCGCTTCGCGGGGGTCGCGTCCGGGCGCAAGGAGCTCATGGCGGAGGCCCTCGCCCTGGCCCTGCACCCGAGGTCGTTGCCTGCTCCTCTGCGCGGGCTGCTCGATGACCTCGCCGGCGAAGGCCCGACCTTCGCCTCGCTCGGGGCGTCGGAGCGCACCGGCTCATGACGTCGGGGCGAACGCCCTGACATGTGAGATGCGCCCGGTATGCCCCATCTCGGCCCGCAGCGCCACGCCCGGTGCCACAGTGGGAGGAGCCGAGCGAGGAGGGGGATCTCATGACCAGCGATGACTTGAGGCCTACGGGCAGGGGGCACGGGCCGACGGGATGGTGGCCACCGGGGCTGGCGGCACGCGGCGCCACCCCACCCACGAGAGCCCATGCCCGACCGGGGGTGCCCGGCCCTGGCCACGCTCCGGGTGGGCTTGGAGCGCCGGGCCACGGACCCAAGCCGGGTCACGGACCCGGTCACGGACCCGGGCACGGTCATGGGCACGGTCATGGGCACGGGCCGGGGCCCGGCGCTGGGCCGACGGGGGAGATCCTCTACTTCGCGTGGACGATCGACGGCACCGAGCCGACCTCCCAGGAGGACATCTTCGGGGTCGACGCGGCGACAGGCGCCGTGCGGCGCCTCACCGACCAGTCCTCCGGCGTGCCCTTCATCTCGGACCGCGACGCGTCGTGGTCGCCGGACCACAGCCGCATCGTCTTCATGAGCAGCGACGCCATCGCGCCGACGCACCTGCCGGTGTTGTCGGCGGCGGGCGCTCTGGTTGCCGACCTGCCGGTCGAGGGCACGACGCCGATCTGGCTCGACGCGGCCACGGTGATCTGCGCGGTCGGGCGAGCGGAGCCGGACGGCTCCGGCAGACGACAAGACCTCGTCGCCGTGGACGTGCCCGGTGGCATGGTCCGCCCGCTGACCGCGGTTGCCCCCGGAGAGCTGCTCGGCGAGCCGACGTGGCACGCGACGGGCGGGCTGGCGGCCACGCTCTCGCGTGAGGACCCCGCGACCGGCGAGTGGGTGTCCACCCAGCTCGTCGTCGCGCCCGCGGCCGCTGTCTCGGCAACCCTGGCGGGCGGGGCGCCACTGACCCCTGCGTCCTTCGCCGACGTTGCTCCCGGCTGCACGTGGCCCGCCGGGCCGGACTGGTCGCCCGACGGCACGCGAATCGCCTTCAGCGCCAGTCGTCCCTGTGCGACGACCCAGTCGGACGGCACCCCCGTCCTGCAGATGGACGTCGCCATCGTCACCCCACCGGTGCCTGCCGGTGGCGCTCCCGGCCCGGTCGAGTGGGTCACCGACGACACGGCCGGCAGCTACGACGACGGGCTCAACGACGGCTCTCCCGCCTTCTCGCCCGACGGTGTCTGGCTCGCGTGGGCGCGGGGCCACGAGGACGACTGGACGAAGATCGTCGTCAAGCAGCTCGGCACGACGGGCACCCCGACCGTCCTGCTGGGCGAAGAGCACTGGTTTCGCTGGGGGCTCGACTGGTGATGCTCCGCCGACGGCTCGGCGAAGCCCGCGCTGCTCGGCGGCACACGGCGCCCTTGCCTCTCGGTTGACGGCCGGGCGGTCATCGGCGTGAGTGGTCAGGCCGTCGGTTCGATCGAAGCTCGGCGGCCTACCGCCCCGTCTGGACCTGCGACCGGTCGGGTTCGACGAGGTCTGCCACCGACCGTGCGATAGTGCGGGGCCAGGTCCAGGCGGAGCGCAGGATGAAGGCCAGGATGAGCACCTCGACTCCGATGGTGACGGCGTAGTAGGGGGCCCAGTCGGAGGACGCCCCTGCCGCGTTGAACGCGCAGATGGGGATGAAGAGCAGTGCGACGACGAGGTTCGTCGTGCGGTTCGCCCGGGCGGGCAGCGTCATGGAGAGCAGCACCATCAGGGTCGGGATCGCGATGAGCGCGAAGAACGTGGTCATCAGTGTCCCGCTGATCTCGAACACGAAGATGTCGCCGCCGCGGATCACGTCGATCTCGCCAGGTTGGTAGAGGTGGAAGTAGTCGATGTAGATGACGAGGAACATGAAGCTGGTCCAGGCCGCGGCAAGCTTGGCCTGCACGGGGATCGGCGGGTTCTCGAGCGGGGTCGGGTGTGTCGTTCGGATGGTCATCGGTTCTTCCTTCGCTCCGGTACTCGACCGGTGATCGGTCCCGCGGACGCCTCCTCGCGTGCGCGATGGGCTCTCACGGTTTCGTACGCTGTACGTCGTACGCTGTACTGTGACCGTACGGTGTACGGTTGTCAAGCCATTCGACGAAGTGAGGAGACCCGTGCCTGACAAAGGCCAACGCCAGGTCGTGTCGGACGCGGGGCTGAGCAAGCAGCGGGTCGTCCTCGAGGCGGTTCGACTCGCCGACCGCGAGGGCGTCGCCGGGCTGAGCATGCGCCGGCTGGCGGGCGTGCTCGGCGCGGGCGCGATGTCGCTCTACCACTACGTGGCGAGCAAGGAGGAGCTGCTGGACGCCATGGTCGACGTCGTGTTCGAGGAGATCGAGCTCCCGACCGCGGAGACCGACTGGCAGTCGGAGATGCGGCGGCGAGCGGTCTCGACGCGACAGGTTCTCGCACGCCACCCCTGGGCAATCGGCCTGCTGGAGTCGCGGACGTCGCCGGGGCCCGCGAACCTGCGCCACCACGAAGCGGTCACCGCCTGCCTGCGGAGGGCCGGCTTCCCGGTCCTCATGGCGACGCACGCCAACTGGTTGCTCGACAGCTACGTCTACGGCTTCGCGCTGCAGGCGGCCAGCCTGCCGTTCGACACCGCCGGCGAGCTCGCGGACCTGACGGAGGAGGTCTACCTGCCGCAGCTTCCTCAGGACCAGTTCCCCTTCCTCAACGAGTCCGCGGCGGCGCTCGTCGCCTCCGACTACGACCCGGCAGAGGAGTTCCTCTTCGGCCTCGACCTCATCCTGGCCGCCCTCGAGCCCATGAGAGCCTCGGAGCAGCAACGGTGACGGACCGTCGGGGCGGCCCGGCCGCGCCACAGCTCGGATCACGGAGCACTGCACCCCGCCTCGGTCGCGGTGCGGGACCTTCTTTCTCATCCGAGGCGCTCACCCGGCCGCGCGATCAGGTGGACTCGGGGACGCTCCGCACCACGCTGTCGCAGGCAGTGACCAGACGCTCCCGCAGCGCCTGGCCGCGGGCAGAGAACCCACGCTGCTCGGCGGCATACTGCGCCTTGCCCTCGGGCGTCTCGATGCGCACCGGCTCATAACCGAGCTCGCGCAGGTCGTAGGGCGCGGCCCGCATGTCGAGCGAGCGGATGTCGCGGGCGAGCTCGAAGCAGTCCATGACGAGGTCGCTCGGCACGACGGGCACGAGCTTGTGTGCCCACTTGTAGAGGTCCATCCCCGCGTGCAGGCACCCGGGCTGCTCGAGCGACGGCTGGCTCTCACGGGTCGGCGTCATCGCGTTGAGGGGCGCTGCCGCCGGCGTGAAGAAGCGGTAGGCGTCGAAGTGCGAGCAGGCCAGCTGGTGGCTCTCGACCACGGCATCGGTGCCGGAGGGCCCGAGGCGCAGCGGCCACGCCGAGTGGCGCACGTCGGCGGGGCCCTGGCGATAGACCATCGCCCACTCGTGCAGCCCGAAGCAGCCGAAGCGACCGGGTCGCCCCGCTGTCCGGACGAGCAGGTCGCGCACGAAGCGCAGGGTGTCGCCGCGTGCCGCTGCGAACGCCTCGCGGTCGACGCGGACGACGTCGCCGTTGACCGCGTAGAAGCGCCAGTCGCGGTGCGGCGCGCCACCTGCTCCGGCGAGACCCACGCCGGCGCCCGGGTGCCACCGCCGTAGCTGCGCAGGCTTGAAGGAGTAGTAGGTGAAGAGGAAGTCCTCGACGGGGTGGGCGCGGTGCTCGCGCCGGCGCGCGACGTGTGCGGCGGTGGCGGAGTCGACGCGCGCCTCGTGCGCCGCCGCCCGCTCCCGCCACTCCGGCTCGTCCAGGACCTGCACCCCACGAGGGTAGGTGACCGCTGCCGGCGATCCCCACCGTGCACGGGTCGGGCGGGGCAGGATGGCCTCATGGCACCGGACGCCGAGCGGCCCACACACCTGCTGCACCGTCTGACCTGCTACACCCCGGACCGCGAGTGGACCGAGGTCGCCGACGACGACCGGCTCGTGCAGGACCTCGTGCCCAACGACGTGACACGACGGCCGCAGCCCTACAAGCGCTACGACGACGACCTGCGCCGCATCCTCCTGCCGCCGGAGCTGTCCGCCTCGTCGGCGCCGGCCAGCGCCGTGCTCGCCGGCACCGCGGACGTCCCGCCGACACGCCTCGACCTCTCCGGCCTCTCCCGACTGCTCCACCTCTCGGCCGGAGTCACGCGGCGCACGCAGCGGCCGGACGGCGGCGTCATGCTCTTCCGGGCCGCAGGCTCGGCCGGCGCGCGCTTCCCGCTCGAGCTCTACGTCGCGGTGCCACGCGGGTCCGGCGTCGACGGCCTCGAGCCGGGCCTGCACTGGTACGACCCCGAGGCCCACGCCCTCGTCGTCCTCGGCCCGCCGCCGTCGGGCGAGGCGGTGACGCTCGTCGTCACCGGGGTGCCGTGGCGCACGGGGTGGCGCTACCGCGAGCGGGGCTACCGGCACATCTACTGGGACGCGGGGACGATGCTCGCGCAGACCCTGGCCCTCGCCGACTCCGGCGGGCTGACGGCGCGGCTCTTCACGGCGTTCCCCGATGCGGAGGTGGCGGCGCTCGTGGGCGCGGACCGGGTGCACGAGTTCCCGGTCGCGCTCGTGGCGCTCGGCCCCGGCGGCCCGGCTGTGCACCCGACCGGCGACCCGATGCCGGGCCACCACGACGCCGACGGCGTGGAGTTCCCGCTCGTGACCGCGGCGCAGCGTGCGGGGGAGCGGAGCACGCTCGGTCCGGAGCTCCAGCGCGGGGCCCCGGTGGCGCTCACCTCGAGCTCCGGGAGCGCGGGCACGGACGAAGTCATCGCGAGCAAGGGCTCGATCCGCCGCCTCCACCGGGACCGCTCCCTCCCGCGTGAGGTCCTCGTCGACGCCATGGCCGTGTCGCTGCGGGGGATCGACGTGCCGCACTGGGTCGGCGTCAGCGCCGTCGACGACGTGCCGACGGGCATCCACCTCTGGCCCGACCTCTCGTCGCCGGTGCGCCCGCTCGCCGAGCAGTCGGTCCGTGACGAGCTCTTCACGGCTGCCCTCGAACAGGGACTCGCCGGCGACGCCTCCTTCGTCGCCATGAGCGGCATCCCCCTCGACGAGCTCGACGACCACGGCTACCGCGAGGCCCAGCTGCTCGCCGGGCTCGCCGAGGGTCGGCTCCACCTCATGGCGTATGCGTTGGGCGCGGCAGCCTCGGGCATGACCTTCCGCGACACCGACCTCGCCCACCTGCTGGGCCGCGACGTGGCCGGGTTGCTGTGGACGTGCGTCGGGGTGCCGGAGTACCGAACACGCCCGAGCGGTGCGCCGGGGTCACCGGCCGACGTCACCATTGTCTGGCCGCGCTGACGGCGCGACGACGCTGGACGCGTGGCCCTGCCGGGCGGGTCGTAGGGTGGTCGCGTGCGTATCGCGAGGTTCACGACCGGGGACGACCCGGCATACGGCATCGTCCAGGGCGACCCCGGCAACGAGGTGATCACCCCGCTGGCCGGCGACCCGCTCTACATCGGGTTCCAGCCGAGCGGCGCAGACCCCGTGCTGCTCGAGGACGTGCGCCTGCTCGCGCCCGTCATCCCGCGCTCCAAGGTCGTGGCCATCGGCAAGAACTACGCCGACCACGTCAAGGAGATGGGCGGCGAGGTGCCCGCTGAGCCGATGATGTTCTTCAAGCCCAACACGTCGGTCGTCGGCCCCTTCGACCCCGTCGTGCTGCCGGCCGGCAGCAGCGAGATCTCCTACGAGGGTGAGCTCGCCGTGGTCATCAAGACGATCACCAAGGGCGTCAAGGCCGAGAACGCCGCCGAGTGCATCTACGGCTACACCATCGCCAACGACGTGACGGCCCGCGACTGGCAGCGCACCGACGGCCAGTGGGCCCGCGCCAAGGGCTTCGACACGAGCTGCCCGCTCGGGCCGTGGATCGAGACCGCGCTCGACCCCAGCGATCTCGCCATCGTGACGACGCTCGACGGCGAGGTGAGGCAGGACGGCACGACCGCAGACATGATCCACGGCATCGGCGCGATCATCGAGCACGCCTCCGCCGCCTTCACGCTGCTGCCCGGTGACGTCATCCTCACCGGCACTCCGGCCGGCGTCGGCCTCGTCGAGGCCGGCCAGCAGGTCACTGTCGAGATCGCCGGCATCGGGTCGCTGACCAACACCTTCGTGCGTCGCTGACCGTTTCGGGCGCCCACTAGGCTGGGTCGCACCATGAGCGAGAACACCCCCAGCACCGGTATGCCGTCTTCTCCCGTCACCAGCGCCACCGCCGGCGCGCTCGACCCGAGTGCCGTCGAGCAGGTCGATGTGCGCCAGCCGCAGGGGCGCCGCGTCTCGACCTCGGACGGGTCAGGCCCCGTTCGGGTCCGCGTCGCGCCGTCGCCCACCGGCGACCCGCACGTGGGTACGGCCTACATGTCGCTCTTCAACCTCGCCTTCGTGCGCCAGCAGGGTGGCCAGTTCATCCTCCGCGTCGAGGACACCGACCGCGCCCGCTTCCGTGCCGACAGCGAGGCGCAGCTCTACGACATGCTCGGGTGGCTCGGCCTCCACTGGGACGAGGGGCCCGACATCGGGGGGCCCTTTGCGCCCTACCGCCAGTCCGAGCGACTCGACACCTACCGGCCCTACGTCGACCAGCTGCTCGAGTCGGGCCACGCCTACTACTGCTGGTGCTCACGCGACCGCCTCGACCAGATGCGCGAGGTCCAGCAGAAGACGAAGCAGCCGACCGGCTACGACCGCCTCTGCGTCGGCAAGACGCGCGAGGAGCGTGCCGCGCTGCCCGGCTTCACCGAGACGCCGGTCGTGCGCATGCTCGTGCCCGACGACGTGCCGCTCGTGTTCGACGACGTCATCCGCGGCAAGGTCTCGGCGCCGCGCCCCGACGACCAGGTGATCCTCAAGGCCGACGGCTTCCCGACCTACCACCTCGCCGTCGTCGTCGACGACCACCTCATGGGGGTCACCCACGTCGTGCGCGGCGAGGAGTGGATCAGCTCGACGCCGAAGCACGTGCTGCTCTACCGCTGGCTCGGGCTCGAGGCGCCGAAGTTCGCGCACATGCCGCTCCTGCGCAACACCGACAAGTCCAAGATCTCCAAGCGCAAGAACCCCGCCGCGCGCCTGACGTGGTTCCGCGAGCGGGGCTACCTTCCCGAGGCGCTCGTGAACTTCCTTGCGCTGCTTGCCTATCCGCCGCAGCAGGACGCCGAGGGCGCCGACGTCGAGGTCTTCTCCTTCGATGACTTCAGCCGCACCTTCGACTGGGCGAAAGTCAACCCCATCGGGCCGATCTTCGACCTCAAGAAGCTCGACTGGCTCAACGGCGTCTACATCCGCTCGCTCGACGTGGGGGAGTTCGCGAGCCGCCTGCTGCCCTACCTCATCGAGGACGGGGTGCTCGGTGAGACCCAGTCGCTCGGCGAGCTGGCCCGGCTCAAGGCCGTGGCCGAGCTCATCCAGACCCGCATGGTGCTGCTCACCGAGGCGCCGGCCCTCGTGCGTCCGTTCTTCATCAGCGACGACCAGCTCGTCATCGACGACGACGCGCGGGGCCAGCTCAAGGAGGACTCCGGCGACGTGCTCGACGCGGCGCTGCGGGTGCTCGGCGACATCGACGACCACGGGTCGGGGGTGCTCGGCACGGGCAGCGCCTGGAACGCCGCCGCCATCGAGGCCGCGCTGCGCGAGGCGATCGTCGACGGGCTCGGCATCAAGCCGCGCTTCGCCTTCGGCCCGCTGCGCACCGCGGTGTCCGGGGCGCGCATCTCGCCGCCCCTCTTCGAGTCGATGGAGATCCTCGGCAAGACCTCGACGCTCGCGCGGCTCCGGTCGTTGCGCGACTCCCTCTGACAGGTCCCCGATGCGCCTCGTCGACGTGTGGCCGTTGCACGGGCTTCGTCTGACGACAGCCGATCTCGAGCTGCGGCCGACGACCGAGGCCGAGCTGCCGCAGCTGTGCACGATCCTGCCGTCCGACCTCGAGACCGACCCGGCGGCGACGCGCTACGCCGGACTCGACGACCGCGCCAACCACCGCGCCATCCTCGCCCAGAGCTACTGGCGTGCCATGGGCACGTGGTCGACGCACGACTGGGTCGTGCCGTTCGCCGTGCGTCACGACGGGGAGCTCGTCGGCATGCAGGCGCTCGAGGGTCCGGACTGGACCTCCGACCGCACCGTCGACTCGTGGTCGTGGCTCACCACGGACTCCCGCGGCAGGGGGTGGGGCAAGCAGATGCGTGCCGCCGTGCTCGCCCTCGCCTTCGGGTCGCTCGGAGCGCGCACCGCCATCAGCTCGGCCGTCATCGACAACGTCTCGTCGCTCGGCGTCTCGCGGTCCCTGGGCTACCGCGAGACGCACGTCTCCGTCCTCGAGCACTCGGGCCAGACCCTGCGCCACGTCCGTCTCGACCGAGACGCCTGGCAGGCGTCGGGCCTGGCAGACGAGATCGTCGTCGAGGGTGTCGACCCGGCGACCCTGGCCCTCTTCGGTGGGGCGGGCGACGCGTGAGCCCGCCCGACCTGCGCGACGTGTCGGACGGCATACCGCGGCGGCTCGCTGCCGGCACCGGTGGCACGGCTCTCGAGCGCGAGCTCGACGGCGTGCAGGCCATCCTCCTCGACGTCGACGACACGATCGTCGACACCGAGGGGGCGATGGTCGAGGCCGGCACGGTGGCCGCGGCGGCCGTGTGGCCCGGGCGGGACGACGAGCACCGCGCCGTCGCGCAGCGCTACTACGACGACCCCGCCCAGTGGTTCCGGAGGTATGCCGCAGGCGACGTCGGCTTCGACGCGATGCGAGCCGGCCGGCTGGGTGAGGTGGCCCGCGCGCTTGGGCTCGACCTTCCCGACGGGGCGCACGAGCGCTACGAGGAGGCCTACGCCCCCGCCTTCCGGAGCGCCCAGCGGCTCTTCCCCGACGTGCCCGGCCTGTTGGCGGCGGCCGAGCAGGTGGGGCTGCCCGTCGCCCTGCTGACCAACTCGGCGCACGCGCCCACCCGGGTCAAGCTCGAGGCGCTCGGTCTCGTCGACCGCTTCGACGTCGTCGTCACCACCGACACCCTCGGCTTCGGCAAGCCGGACGCGCGCGTCTACCTCGAGGCGTGCCGGCTGGTCGGCGCCGACCCCGGGGTCGTCGTCTGCCTCGGCGACAGCCTCGAGTGGGACGTGCTGGGTGCGCGCACGGCCGGGCTGCGGGCGGTCTGGCTCGACCGCGCAGGGGCCGGCACGGCGCAACCGGTGGCCTCGGTGCGGGGCCTCGACGAGGTCACGACCGTCCTCACGAGCCGATTTGGGCGCGCGGTCGGGGACCGGTAGTATTCCTCTTCGGTTCACAACGCAGAAGGCCGCGAGGCGCGCTCGGAGTGAAACCCCTTGGGGTATGGTGTAATTGGCAACACTACGGTTTCTGGTTCCGTCATTCTAGGTTCGAGTCCTGGTACCCCAGCTTTGGTTCAACGTCGTTGGGCCGATTCGAAGAAACGATGCCTTCACGGTATGGTTCCTTCTCGTGCCGAGTCCGCTCGGTTCGCGCGTGGCCCCGTTGTGTAGCGGCCTAGCACGCCGCCCTCTCAAGGCGGTAGCGCGGGTTCGAATCCCGTCGGGGCTACCACGTCGCAAGGCCCGGATCCTCTTGAGGATCCGGGCCTTTGCCGTGCACCCTGGACACTCCCCGGAATGCCGTGACGCCGGTGACCGGGCAGCCCTATGCTCGGCGCGACGAGGCCGGCTGTGGGGCTCGGGGAACGAAGGAAGTCGAATGTCGGTGGCGGTGGAGTCCGAGCAGACCCCGGAGCAGGAGAAACCCGTCGAGCCGGTTCAGAGCGGCAAGCCCGCCTGGCGTGGCTGGCGCCCCATGCTCGGTCACCCCGTCCGGGTGTTCGAGCCGTCCTTCTCGGGCACCGGGCTCACGATGGCTGCCTGGTTCTTCGCACTGTCGCTCGTGCCCTCGCTGCTGCCCCGCTCCGGCATGGTGCAGGGCGTCGTCTCCGGCGTCACCGTCATCATCGGCTACGCCTTCGGAGCCGCCTGCCAGGCGATCTGGGAGTACCTCGGCATCCCGAAGCCCCGGGGGCGGTTCCGCACCGTCCTCGTCTGGGTCGCCGTGGGGCTCGGCATCTGGGCGGCGGTCTTCACCGGGTGGCGCATGGTGGGCTGGCAGAACGAGCTGCGCAGCCTCTACGGCATGGAGCCGACGTCGCCGACGATCTGGCCGACGATCCTCCTGCTGACAGTCGTCGTCGCGGCCCTGCTGCTCGTCATCGGCCGGAGCCTGCGCCTGCTCTTCACCACGGTCGTGCGCTGGCTCGACCGGGCGCTCCCGCGACGCGTGGCCGTGCTCCTCGGCTCCGTCGCGCTGCTCGTGCTCGCCTGGGCCCTGTTCAGCGGCGTCCTCGTCAACGGCTTCTTCGCCACCGCGAACAACATCTTCTCCACCCGTGACACCCTCATCGCCGACGACATGCGCCAGCCGCAGACCCCGGAGCGCTCCGGCAGCCCGCAGTCGCTCTCCGCCTGGGACGTGCTCGGTCGGCAGGGCCGCTACTTCGTCGGTGGCGGCCCGACCGTGGCCGAGCTCGACGCCGCCAACGGGGGAGGGGCCAAGGAGCCGATCCGGGTCTATGTCGGTCTGCAGGGCGCGGACACGGCGCAGGGACGCGCGAACCTGCTCCTCGAGGAGCTGAAGCGCACGGGCGCCTTCGACCGCAAGGTGCTCGTCGTGGCCACGACCACCGGCACCGGCTTCCTCGACCAGAACGGCGTCGACCCGCTCGAGTTCGCCTGGAACGGTGACACGGCGATCGCGGGTGTGCAGTACTCCTACCTGCCGAGCTGGATCTCGCTGCTCGCCGACCAGGAGGCCGTCAAGGAGACGTCACGGGTCACCTTCGACACCGTCCACCAGTACTGGTCGACGCTGCCGGAGGCGAGCCGTCCCAAGCTCTATCTCTACGGCCTGTCGCTCGGCTCCTTCGGCGTCGAGAGCATCCTGTCGCAGATCAACATCATCAACGAGCCGATCGACGGCGCCTTCATGGTGGGCCCGCCCTTCGTCAACCCGCTGCACGCCACGCTGACGGCCGATCGCGATGCGGGCAGCCCGGCGTGGCTCCCGATCTACGAGCAGGGCCGCACGGTGCGCTTCACCGCCGAGCAGAACGGTCTGGACCGCACGACCGGGCCCTGGGGGCCGACGCGCCTCGTCTACCTCCAGCACGCCAGCGACCCCATCGTCTTCTTCAACCAGAGCCTGGCCTTCACCCCGCCCGAGTGGCTCGAGGACGGCCAGCGCGGTCCGGACGTGTCGCCCCGGATGGGGTGGTTCCCGGTCGTCACGATGTGGCAGGTGCTGCTCGACCTGCCCGGAGCGGGCAGCATCCCGATGGGCTACGGCCACCTCTACTCGGCCAAGGCGAACCTCGAGGGGTGGGTCGGGGTGACCAACCCCCCCAACTGGACCCCGGAGAAGACGCAGCAGCTCGCCACCATCCTCGAGGCCCGTCCGTACAAGGACACCTGACCGGTCGTCAGTGCGAGGGCGCGTCCTCGCGGATGGTCTTGAGACCGGCCGCCGCGAGGTCGCGCATCGACGCGCCCGGCAGGTAGGCCGAGGTGAGGGCGAGACCGATGCGGGGCAGGGCCGCCTCGTCCGGGAAGACGAGGTAGACCGCCTCGCCCCGCGGCGAGAACTTCTGCTTGAAGCTCTCGAGGGAGCGGAAGCCGTAGAGCGGCTCCAGGGCCTCGCCGAGCGCGCCGAGGAGGCGGTCGAGCGGCTCGCTGTCGGCGGTGTCGCCGCCGGCGTGGGCCAGCGGCGCACCCGACAGCGACACGAGGTCGGCGCCCTGCTCCTTGAAGGAGAGGCAGGCGCTCGCGATGAGGAACTCCGTGACCGGCCGGAAGCCGTCGGGCAGGCGCCGCATGACGTCGAGGGTCCAGCCGTGCGGACGTCCGCCTGCGGCATACACCGGCAGCCAGGAGGTCACGCCGTGCACCGTGGCGTCCGCGTCGATCGCGAGCCCGACCACGGTGTCGGGGTCGAGGGCCTCGTCGACCCCGCCGAGCGTGAAGGCCATCTCGGGCAGCCCCTTGTCGCCGACCCAGAGCTCGGAGATGGCGCGCACCTGGGTGAGGATGCCGCGCGGCATGTCGGCGAGGCGGCCCTCGCGGTAGGTGATGCCCTCCTTGCCCGCGCGGTTGAGGGCCGTGCGCACGCTCTGCCACTGCTTGCCCTTGAACTCGAGCGTCGGCAGGTCGATGATCGCCTCCTCCGCCACGACGAGGTCCCGATAGCCGCGGGCACCACCCCAGCGCTCCACCTCGCCCGTGACGCTGAAGAAGCAGACGACGAGTCCCTGCGCCTCCTGTGCCTCGACGAACGCGTCGAGCACCGCCGAGCGGCCCGCCTCGTCGGCCGCGACGGCGTCTCCGAGGGCGATCGCGACGCCACGGTGCACCTGGAAGGCGACGTAGCCGAGCGGTTCGCCTGATGCGTCGCGCCGCACGAACCAGCGGTTGGCCTCCCACGTGCCCATCCACGACATCGTCGTGCCGCCGTGGGTCTTCAGCAGTGCGATGGCGGTGTCGCGGTCGTTCATCTCGGCCAGCACCGCGCGGCGGCCGCGTCGGCTCGTGCGCGCGCGGAACGCGGCCCGCCCGAGGACGAGCACGAGGATCTGGAGCGCCCACAGCACGATGTCGACGACGAGCTCGGGCACCGACGAGACGACGACGGTGCCGCCGGATCCCAGCTGGTCGGGAGCCGCGATCTCGACCCAGAGCACGACGACGGCGGCGAGCAGCGACAGTGTCGAGAGGGCACCCGCGAGGTACCACGCCCGCCGTGATCCTCGTCGCAGGCCGTTGGCGAGGAGCACCGACACGGCCGCACCCACGAGCACGGTGATGGCGTTGCTGTCCGAGGTCGTGGCTCCCAGGGGCCCGTCCGAGGGCACGAAGTAGAGCAGCAGGCGCACCGCCGCGGCGATGAGGAAGGCCGTGAAGGCGACCATGCGCCACTCGTGGCGCGAGAAGCGGGCACCGGTCAGCACCGGCCGCCGGCCGACGAGGAAGGGGCCGAGCGCGAGGCCGAAGCCGACGGCGAGGAGGTGCTCGAGGTCCCAGAGCACACCGATGTAGAGGAAGGAGAGCACGACGTAGAGCGAAAGGAGCAGCCGGAGCCGCCCGCGCCACGGCGGGCGCAGGGTGACGGTGGCCGCAGCAACGGCACCGAGGGCGCCGGCACTGAACCCCGTGTCGAGTGCTTCAGCGGTGCGCTGCGCCCAACCCCAGCTCGTGCTCGACAACGGCAGCAGGACGAAGGCCGCGCCGAGGACCCCGACGAGGTGGGCCGACACTGCGGCGACCGCGACCCGGCGGGTGCCGAGGCGCCACTCGGACCAGCCGAGGAGCACGGCCGCGCCCGCAGCCACCGGGAGGTACTGCGCGGGGGTGAGCGCGAAGAACGCGCCGGTGAGCGGGGTCCACCACCGGCCGTCCTGGAACGCCGGCAGCCCGTAGGCGACCGTGCCGAGCAGCGACCGGTCCTCCAGCGGGTCCCACAGCGTCTGCGTGGCGATGCCGATCGCGACCATCAGGGCGACGACCCCGATGGTGAAGGGGACGGCTCGTGCGATCCGTCCGGCGCGCGCGGCCACCGCCTCGTCGGTGTCGTCGCTCGTCACGTCGCTGGTCACATCGGTCCCCTTGCCGTCGGCGCAGCCCATCGTCTGGGGTGGATGCTAGCGCCGTCGCAGCGCCGGAGAAGGTCCGTCGCCAGGACGGCCGGCCGCTCAGGAGTCGCGGGCCTCGAACCGCTGGGCGCTGAGGGCCTCTTGCGCGACGCGGCGCAGGGCGATGACGACGGGGTCGGTCAGCACGTTGCCGATGATCGCGTGGTGCAGGGCGTCGGCCGGCGACATCGCCGCCAGCTCGGGCACGACGTCGGCGTCGGCGACGCGGGTCATGGCGGCATACCAGCTCGTGAGCGTGGCATCGGAGATCGGCCAGCCGGCTCGCTCGGCCGCCGAAAGGGCTTGTGCCAGCTGGGTGCTCGCAGGTGAGCCCGCGCAGTCCGGCAGTCCGAGGGCGGTGATGCGGGCGATCACGCCATCGGGCGGCGGGCCGCCAGAGGGCTGGCGCAGCACGTCGTGGGCGGTGCCGAGGAGCAGGTGGCGACTCTCGGGTGGTAGGTCGAGCGCGGTCACGACCTCGCGCACCCGGTCGATCGACAGCCTCCCGACGTCGATGAGGGTGCGCACGAGCCGGACCCGCTCGACGTGCGCGTCGTCGTAGTCGGCGCGGGTCGGCCCCTGCGAGCGGCCGGGGTGGAGCAGACCCTCGCGCAGGTAGTACTTGAGGGTGGGGATGCTGACGCCCGTCGCGTCGGCGAGCTCCGAGATCCGCATGGCACCTCCAGGGTTGACATTGGATAGTATGGCTGTCCAATATTGGATAGGAACACTATCCACGGAGGTTCGCGTGTCAGCACCCATCCCGTCCGCCTTGCCTGCCCCGCCCACCCAGTCGGGCACGCCGTCGAGCGCAGCGGCGTTCCAGCGCCAGAGCCACGACCACGACGGTGCGCTCGCCGTCTTCCTCATCGGCATGCGCGTCAACCAGCCGTGGCGCCCCGACCTGTGGGCGCCGGTCTTCGGAGCCATGCCGCGCATGCTCACCGAGCTGTATGCCGCGAAAGCGGCCCACGCGCGGGGCGAGGCCGCCGACCTCGGCTTCCTCGACGGGCGCACCCTCATCGGTGCCGGCGGCCCGACCCTCGTGCAGTACTGGCGCAGCGCCGAGGACATCTACGCGTACGCGAGCGATCGTGCCCGCGAGCACCACCCGGCCATGCGCGAGTTCTATGCGCGATCGAGGCGGGCGAGCGGCGCCGTCGGCATCTGGCACGAGACCTTCGCCGTGCCGGCGGGGGCCCACGAGAGTCTCTATCTCGCGATGCCCCCAACCGGCCTCGGCAAGGCCTTCGGTGTTACGTCAGACGTGCGTCGGCGCCGGCACGCCCGGCTGGCCGCGGCAGGTTAGGCCGAGGGGCCGACCGCCTCGATGCCGGTGTTGGTGGCGGCGTCGGTGCCGGTGTTGGTGTTGCTGCCGGTGTCAGTGTTGGTGTCGGTGCCACGGCCGGTCACGCCCTGGAGCCGGTCGATGTGCTCGGAGGCCTCGGCCTTGGTGAGGTCGGCGGGCAGGGTCTCGCCGGCCTCTCGCGCCAGGGTCTCGAGGTAGCTGCGCTGCGCCCCGGTCATCGCCTCGTCGCCGGTGACCCAGTCGTCGGGGTCCTTGATGGTGCTGCTCCCGCCGGCGGGAGCACCCCCTCCGATGACGTCGACCTCGGGCTCGTTCGAAGGTGTGTTCGATTCGCTCATGACGCTCTCCTACCCAGAGCGAGCGCACCTGCACCACACGGGCTCGAGCGGGCGGCGTCTCGGCGGGGCCGCGGCTCAGCCGAGCTCGCGCAGCCCCGGCAGGACGTCGGCCGAGAACTGCTCGAGGAAGCGCCCCTGGTCGTGGCCGGGAGCGTGGAAGACGATGTGGTTGAAGCCCCAGTCGACGTACTGCCGCACGGCTTCGACCGCCTCCGCCGGGTCGCTCGTGACGATCCACCGCTTGGCGATGTCCTCGTCGGAGAGCTCGTCGGCGAGGCGCTCCATCTCAATGGGGTCGTGGACGCCGTGCTTCTGCTCCGCACTGAGCGACAGCGGCGCCCAGAAGCGCACGTTGTGCAGCGCGTGAGCGTGGTCGCGGTCGTAGGAGAGCTTGATCTCGATCATCCGGTCGATGTCGTCGCGGGTGCGGCCCGACTTCTCCAGACCCTCGTCGACGGCGGGCAGCAGCTTGTCCTCGTAGAGCTCCCGGCCCTTGCCGGAGGTGCAGATGAACCCGTCACCCGACCGGCCGGCATACTTCGCGACGAGCGGCCCGCCGGCAGCGACGTAGACAGGCACGGGCTGCTCCGGGCGGTCGTAGACCGAGGCGCCGTGGGTGCGGTAGAACTCGCCCTCGAACTCGACGCGGTCCTCGGTCCAGAGCCGGCGCATGAGCGTCACGGCCTCACGGAGGCGGGCGAAGCGCTCCTTGAAGTCTGGCCACGGCGACCCCGCGGCACCGACGGCCACCTCGTTGAGCGCCTCACCCGTGCCGATGCCGAGGACGACACGTCCGGGGTGGAGGGCGCCGAGGGTGCCGAACGCCTGGGCGACGACGGCGGGGTTGTAGCGGAACGTCGGCGTCATCACGGACGTTCCGAGCACGACCCGCTCGGTGCGCTCACCCGCGGCCGCGAGCCACGCCATGGCGAACGGAGCGTGCCCGCCCTCGTGCCGCCACGGCTGGAAGTGGTCGGAGATGAAGACCGAGTCGAGCCCGACCTCCTCGGCCTGCACGGCAAACGTGACGAGGTCGCGGGGGCCGAACTGCTCCGCTGACGCCTTCCAACCGACCTTGAGCACGGTGCCTCCTGTGGTGACCTGGGGTGTCCGGGTCAGCCTACGTCCGCGCGGTCGCGCGTCGTCAGGGCAGCGGCAGGGGCAGGGGTATGCCGTCCGGCGGGCTCCGGTCAGTGGCTCACCAGTGCACGACGACCTTGTCGCCGATGCGGACCTCGTTGTAGAGCTGGATCAGCAGCGGCTTGTTGCGCACGTTGACGCAGCCGTGCGAGGCGCCGGAGTAGCCGAGACGGGCGAAGTTCGACGAGTAGTGCACGGCCTGGCCGCCGGAGAAGAACATCGAGTAGGGCATCGGCGTGTGGTAGAGGTTCGAGATGACGTCGACCTTCTTGAGGTAGACCGAGAAGACGCCCTCGCGGGTCGGCAGCTCATCGCTGCCGAAGCGGACGTCGAAGCCGTACTGCGGCACGCCGTCGACGACCCAGGTCAGGCGCCGGGTCGACTTGCTGATGCACATGACCCGTCCGGTCATGCAGCGCTCGTCGACGTCCCAGGAGACGGCCGTGGGCTTGGGCTTGGCCTCCGGCGGCTTCGGCTTGACGTTGGCGAGCTCGTCGGCGGTCGGGCGGCGCGTCATCGCGATGAGCTTGTCGTAGGTGCGCTCGTCGGCCTGCCCGGTGACGGGGTAGCCCCGCTTCGCCTGGAAGCCGCGCACCGCGGCGACCGTCTTGGTGCCGTAACGGTCGGAGACGTCGCCGGCGAACCAGCCGATCTGGCGCAGGCGGGCCTGGAAGGCGCGGACCTTGGGGCCGGTGTCGCCCTGCTCGAGGATGATGGCGGGCGGTGGCGCCGGCTTGGTCGTCGGGGTCGGCTTCGCCGTCGGGGTCGGCTTGTCGGTGACCGTGGGCTCGGGCGTCAGCGGCTGCGCGCTCGTCGTCGGCACGGCCGTCGAGGTGGGGGACTCGGAAGGCGACCCAGTGGGGGACTCGGTGGGGGAGTTGGCGCTCGACGGGGGAGCGGTCGCGGACGAGGACTGCGCGACCTTCGTCGGGCTCGCGGTCACGGCGGCGTCGGGCGTGCACGCGGTCGCGGTCAGCGCGACGGCGATCGCTGCGCCGACGGCGAGGAGCCGGCGAGCGACACCGGCTCTCGTGGTCACCTGCTGCATGGTCTTTCCCCTGTCGACACTGGCGCCGCTGCCGGCACCCATCATGCGCACGGTCACCGTCGACCGCACGCTCAACAGACTGACGCGACCTAGGCCGCTCAGGTTGTCGCCCCGGCGCACTGGGTCCAGATCGTGACCGATCCGTTGCCTTGGAGCGCAGCGTGGCGTTGTGCGTGGCGTTGGACCGGGCGTTTGACGGGGCGGCACGACCCGGCCCCGCCCGCGCGTCAGGCGTTGTGCTGCTGCTGCTGTTGCTGCTGCATCGCGTGGTGACGGCGCAGCACCTCGGTCAGCTTGTTGGCGCCGGCGACGACGGTCGCGGCGTGCAGCCGACCGGGCTGACGCGAGAGGCGCTCGATGGGGCCGGAGATCGACACGGCGGCGACGACGCGACCCGACGGGCCGCGTACGGGAGCGGACACCGAGGCCACCCCGGCCTCGCGCTCGGCGACGCTCTGGGCCCAGCCGCGGCGACGGACGCCGGAGAGAGCGGTCGCCGTGAAGGCGGCGCCCTGCAGACCGCGGTGGAGCCGGTCGGGCTCCTCCCAGGCGAGCAGCACCTGGGCGGCGGAGCCGGCGAGCATCGAGAGCGTCGCCCCGACCGGGATCGAGTCGCGCAGGCCCACGGGCCGCTCGGCAGCGGCGACGCAGATGCGCTGGTCGCCCTGTCGACGGAAGAGCTGCGCGCTCTCGTTCGTGTGGTCGCGCAGCGCCCCGAGCACCGGTCCGGCGGCCGCGAGCAGCCGGTCCTCACCTGCGGCGGAGGCCAGCTCGCCGAGGCGCGGTCCGAGCACGAAGCGACCCTGCATGTCGCGCGACACGAGGCGGTGGTGCTCGAGCGCGACGGCGAGGCGGTGGGCGGTCGGACGGGCCAGACCCGTGGCGCCGACGAGCTGCGCGAGGGTGGCCGGACCGGCCTCCAGCGCCCCGAGCACGGTGGCTGCCTTGTCGAGTACGCCGACCCCTGAAGAGTTGTCCATGCACTGATATTGACGTCTCAGGCACTGAGACGTCAATCCATGGGGTACACAAAGGGTCCACGCTGGCGGATGAGCGACGTCGCGACCGGGTCCTCGGTGGCGCGCGCTCGCCCTGAGTCACGACGGCAGCAACAGCGGCACGAGCGGGCATGAGCCCCCGCGAGCGGAAGGTTGGAGATGGCAGGCACACTCGCCGAGAAGGTCTGGGACGCACACGTCGTGCGACGTGCCGAGGGGGAGCCCGATCTCCTCTACATCGACCTCCACCTCCTCCATGAGGTGACCAGTCCCCAGGCGTTCGACGGCCTGCGTCTCGCCGGCCGGCCGGTGCGCCGCCCCGACCTGACCCTCGCGACCGAGGACCACAACGTCCCGACGACACCCGGCCCGATCACCGACCCCGTGTCGAAGGTCCAGGTCGAGACGCTGCGCCGCAACTGCGAGGAGTTCGGGGTCCGCCTCTATCCGATGGGTGACGCCGACCAGGGCATCGTCCACGTCGTCGGCCCGCAGCTGGGCCTGACGCAGCCCGGCATGACCGTCGTCTGCGGCGACAGCCACACCTCGACCCACGGCGCCTTCGGAGCGCTCGCCTTCGGCATCGGCACCTCCGAGGTCGAGCACGTGCTCGCGACGCAAACACTGCCGCTCAAGCCGTTCCGCACCCTGGCCGTCAACGTCCGGGGTGCCCTGCCCGACGGGGTGACCGCCAAGGACGTCGTGCTCGCCGTCATCGCCAAGATCGGCACCGGCGGCGGTCAGGGCTATGTCATCGAGTACCGCGGCGAGGCCATCGAGGCGCTCTCGATGGAGGCGCGCATGACGGTCTGCAACATGTCGATCGAGGCCGGCGCCCGCGCCGGCATGATCGCCCCCGACCAGACGACCTTCGACTACCTCCAGGGCCGCCCGCACGCTCCGACGGGCGCCGACTGGGACGCCGCAGTCGCAGACTGGACCGCGCTCCGCAGCGATGACGACGCCGTCTTCGACGCCGAGGTCGACCTCGACGCCACCGAGCTGACGCCCTTCGTCACGTGGGGCACGAACCCCGGCCAGGGCCTGCCGCTCTCGGACTCGGTGCCGGACCCCGAGTCCTTCGCCGACGAGAGCGACCGCGTCGCTGCCGCCAACGCCCTCGCCTACATGGGGCTCGAGGCGGGCACGCCGCTGCGCGACATCAAGGTCGACACCGTCTTCGTCGGATCGTGCACCAACGGCCGCATCGAGGACCTCCGCGCCGCCGCGGCCGTCGTCAAGGGCCACCAGGTCGCCGACGGCGTGCGGATGCTCGTCGTGCCCGGCTCGGCCAAGGTGCGCCTGCAGGCCGAGGCCGAGGGCCTCGACGCCGTCTTCACCGAGGCCGGCGCCGAGTGGCGCCTGCCCGGCTGCTCGATGTGCCTGGGTATGAACCCCGACACGCTCTCGCCGGGTGAGCGCAGCGCGTCGACGTCCAACCGCAACTTCGAGGGGCGGCAGGGCAAGGGCGGTCGAACCCATCTCGTCAGCCCGCTCGTCGCGGCGGCCACAGCCATCCGCGGCACGCTCTCGAGCCCGTCCGACCTCGACACCCCCGCCGGCGAGCTGGCGTCCGCCACGGCCGCGGCGTCCGCAACGACCGCTACCACCGGAGAGGCCTGAGCCATGGACGCATTCACGACCCACACGGGTGTCGGCGTGCCACTGCGGCGCAGCAACGTCGACACCGACCAGATCATCC
Organism: Humibacillus xanthopallidus; assembly: GCF_006717145.1. GTDB lineage: Bacteria > Actinomycetota > Actinomycetes > Actinomycetales > Dermatophilaceae > Humibacillus > Humibacillus xanthopallidus. The sequence continues at coordinate 234,110 of NZ_VFQF01000001.1, forward strand.
CGGCCGAGTACCTCAAGCGGGTCACACGCACCGGCTTCGAGGACGGCCTCTTCGCGGCCTGGCGCAAGGACGAGTCCTTCGTCCTCAACAGCCCGGTGTATGCGGGCGGCTCGGTCCTCGTGGCGGGCCCCGACTTCGGCACGGGGTCGAGTCGCGAGCACGCGGTGTGGGCCCTCATGAACTGGGGCTTCCGGGTCGTCATCAGCTCGCGTTTCGCCGACATCTTCCGTGGCAACAGCGGCAAGCAGGGGCTGCTCACCGCGATCGTGTCGCAGGACGACGTGGAGCTGATCTGGAAGTACCTCGAGAACAACCCGGGAGCCGAGATCACGGTCGACCTGGTCTCGCGCACCGTCCACGCCGGCGAGATCGTGGCGCCCTTCGAGATCGACGACTACACCCGCTGGCGTCTGCTCGAGGGTCTGGACGACATCGGGCTGACCCTCCGACACGAGGACGAGGTCACGAAGTTCGAGGCGTCTCGGCCCGCTCACAAACCGGTGACCACCCTCGCCTGACGGGCCCTGCCGGACAGCTCGCTCCTGACTCAAGAACGACGAATCCCACTGCTGCGCAGTGGGATTCGTCGTTTCTGCGTCCTCCCGACTCTGCGCCGACGCCAGTGCCGGCGGCGGGCCGAGAGCCTTCTCAAGGCGTCAAAGTGCTTGCGACACAACGAAAGAGACACATAGCGGTGATGGACGTGTCCCCCGACTCGGCCTAACGTCAGGAGTTAGCCGGACCTGCTCCGGACTCACATCCCGTCGGGTCGCCTGACACCGACAGTCCTCTGGAGGGGAAGACGTGAACAAGGCAGAACTGATCGACGCACTCGAGGTGAAGCTCGGCAGCAAGAAGGTGGCGTCCGATGCGCTCGAGGCCTTCCTCGACGTCGTCATCCGTGAGGTCGCCAAGGGCGGCAAGGTCGGGATCACCGGCTTCGGCACGTTCGAGCGCGCCGACCGCGCGGCCCGCACCGGCCGCAACCCCAAGACCGGAGCGACGGTGCGCATCAAGAAGACCCGCGTGCCGAAGTTCCGCTCGGGCACGAACTTCAAGGAGGTCGTGGCCGGCTCCAAGAAGCTCGCCAAGGACCAGCCTGCGGCCTCGCGGGCGTCGGCCGGCTCCGCCACCCCGGCGAAGAAGACCGCGACCAAGGCCGCCGCCACCAAGACCGCCGCGAAGAAGACGGCCACCAAGGCTGCTCCGGCCAAGCGGGCCACCGCGACCAAGGCGGCCCCGGCCAAGACCGCGACGCGCAGGACGACGACCGCGACCAAGGCGGCTCCCGCCAAGACCGCGACGCGCAGGACGACGACCGCGACCAAGGCGGCCCCCGCCAAGACCGCAGCCAAGACGACGACGACGCGCAAGGCCACGACGGCGACCGCGACCAAGGCTGCGCCCGCCAAGACCGCGGTGAGGAAGACCGCGACCAAGGCCGCGCCGGCCAAGACCGCGGTGAAGAAGGCGGCGACCAGGGCCGCCCCCGCCAAGACCGCAGCCAAGACGACGACGACGCGCAAGACGACGGCGAAGAAGACCACGTCGCGCTGAGCCTTCTGCTGGACCGCACGTCCACCCCTCACGTGCAGGGCGGGCCGCGGCCGGGTCACCCCCGGTCGCGGCCCGTCGTCACGTCATGGGTCGCCATGTGTCACCACGTGACGGGAAGGGTCACCTCGTCTCGCTAGAGGTGCGGGGCGACGCGCGAGGTGTCAGCGGATGCGCTGGTCGTGCCCGATACCGACGATGCGCATCGCGACGACCATGTCGTCGACGACCTCGACGGTGAGGCGCTGACCGCTGCGCAGCAGCCGGAGCCCACTGTCGTCGAAGGTGTGGGCGTCGAACGCCAGCCGCACGCCGTCGTCGCGCAGCACACTGCCCGTCCGGGTCTCGGGGTCGAAGCTGTGCACCGTGGCCTGCATGCTCCTGATCCAACCAGATGCCCGGTCGGCGAGGAGGGCGCTCGTCCTTCGGCCGAGCCCGATCCGGCGGGCTGCGGCGAGGCTCGGGGCATCGTCGACGTCGGTGCGCAGGCTCGGCAGGTCGAGCTCGAGGCGCACCGCCCCGTCGGCCGCGTGGCGAGCCGCGCTCTCGGGCCCGAAGCGCGGCTCGAAACCTGACCCGCACCGGAGCACGGTGCCGGTGCCGGCAGCATCGGGCACGAAGGACTCCCCGGCCTCCAGGGCGGCCGACAACGCGCTGGCGAGGTCGGCCGGTCGCAGCGCTGGCACGTCGCCGAGCAGAGCCGCCGTCAAGCGGCCCGTGGGGGTCGAGGCCTCGCCGGTTCTCACCGCGGCGTTGAGCCCTGCCCCCGGGTCGTCGAGGACGACCACGCCACGGGGCCGCCACGTCGTTCGCACACCGTCGTCGGAGGTCACGACCACGACCCTGCTCGCACCCACTGCTGCGACGGCGGCCGCGATGGTGTCGTCGGCTATGGCCCACGAGAGCATCTCGCGGTCAGCGCCGACTGCGGGTCCGAGGCGCGACTTGCCCTGTGCCGTCCGCTTCACGGGGATGACGACGTGCCAACGGTGCTCAGGCCCTAGGAGGCCGCCGTGCGGCACGTCTGAGGGGCTCGGAGGAGTTCGCGGCGTCGAGGCCGGGCCGGTGGCTGGCTTAGGGGGGGTTTGGCTCATGCTGGCGAACATCGTGCCACTCGCGGGCTACGCTGCTCGACACCACGTCGCGGGGTGGACAAGATGAACCTGCGCGACCCGCACGACCCGCGTGACCCCGAGCGAGGGCTCGAGGTCACGCACCTCGCACGGCGCCCGCCGTGCGCACGACGAGGAGGATCAGACAAACGTGGCTGGTGCCCGCCGAGCAGGCCTTCCGTGGGCCTACCGGTTCGCCGAGATCCTGGTGCGGCCGTGGCTGCTCCTGCTCACGAAGCGCGACTGGAGGGGCGCCGAGAACCTCCCGAGCGAGGGCGGCTTCGTCGTCTCGCCCAACCACATCTCGTATGCCGACCCGCTGCCCTTCGCGCACTACATGTTCGACAACGGCCGTCCGGCATACTTCCTCGCCAAGGAGAGCGTCTTCCGCGTGCGCGGCGTCGGCTGGCTGCTGCGCAAGGCAGGCCAGATCCCGGTCTACCGCAACTCGTCGGCCGCCACTGACGCCTTCCGGGCAGCGGTCGAGGGGGTGCGCGCGGGCAAGCCGGTCGCGATCTTCCCCGAGGGCACGATCACCCGCGACCCGGACCTCTGGCCGATGCGTGGCAAGACCGGGGCCGCCCGCGTGGCCCTGGAGACGCGCTGCCCGCTCATCCCCGTCGCGCAGTGGGGGGCGCAGGAGATCCTCTCTCCCTACGGCCATCGCCCGTCGATCTTCCCCCGCAAGACGATCCGGGTCATCGCCGGCCCACCCGTCGACCTCACGGACCTCTACGGCCGGCCGCTCGACACGAAGGTGCTGCGCGAGGCGACCGACCGCCTCATGGACTCCATCACGACCCTCCTCGAGGAGCTGCGTGGGGGTTCCCGGCCCGACGAGCGGTTCGACCCGCGCCTGCACGGGGTGCCGGAGATCGGCGACCCGCTGCGCCACGAGGACATCGGGCGCATCGCTCGACCACGCTCCGACGAGAGGGACAGGGCATGACGCACGTCGCGGTCATGGGCAGCGGCAACTGGGGCACGGCGTTCGCCGCGATCCTCGCCGACGCAGGGTGCCGGGTGACGATGTGGGCGCGGAGGGCCGAGACGGCCGCCGCGATCAACGCCGGGCACAACGCGGGCTACCTTCCCGAGCTCGACCTGCCGGAGGCGGTGCGCGCCACGACCGCGCCCGACGAGGCGCTCGAGGGCGCCGACATCGTCGTGCTCGTCGTGCCCTCACAGACGTTGCGCGACAACCTCTCGCAGTGGGGCGGGCACATCCCCTCCGGCGCTCCCGTCGTGTCGTTGATGAAGGGCGTCGAGCTGGGCACGACGATGCGCATGAGTCAGGTCATCGCCGAGGCCGGGAGCATCGAGGACGACCGTGTCGTCGTGCTCTCCGGCCCCAACCTCGCGCCCGAGATCGCCCGCAAGCAGCCCGCCGCGGGCGTCGTCGCCTGCCGCGACATGGCGACGGCCGAGCGCGTGGCCGCGGCCTGTGCGACGCCGTACTTCCGGCCCTACACCGACACGGACGTCGTGGGTGCGGAGGTCTGCGGCGCGACGAAGAACGTCGTCGCGCTCGCCTCTGGCATGGCTGAGGGCATGGGCTTCGGCGACAACACCAAGGCCACGATCATCACCCGGGGCCTGGCGGAGACGACCCGGCTCGGGCTGGCGCTCGGGGCCGACCCGCAGACCTTCATGGGCCTGGCCGGGGTCGGCGACCTCATCGCCACGTGCATGTCGCCGCTGTCGCGCAACCACTCCTTCGGCGTGCGCCTGGGCCGTGGCATGACGGTCGAGCAGGCGGCCGCCGAGATGCGTCAGACGACCGAGGGCGTCAAGTCCTGCGAATCGATCCTCACGCTCGCCAAGCAGCACGACGTCGACATGCCGATCTGCGAGCAGGTCGTGGCCGTCATCCGCGACGGCCACTCCGCGAGCGAGGTCGGCCCGCGTCTCATGTCGCGTGACCTCAAGGCCGAGAAGCGCTGAGCCCGCCGGTCGCCCGGCTCCTCAGACCCACATACCTGAAGTTTGGGGGTCTGACGGGCGCTGCCGAGCGACGACCGTTGGTCGACGAGGCGGGCCGACAGACCGGGGTGGCACGGCGTGTCGCTCCTCGACGTCGAGCAACGGTCGTCCGCCGGTTGGCACCGACACGGAGACCGTATGCCGTCCGCCCCCTCGGGCGCGAACCTCCAGACCCACAAGGTGCTCGGGCCAGCGCGGGCGCCGCACGGGCCGGGCGGCATACCTGAAGTTCGGGGGTCTGACGGTCGGCTGCCGAGCGACGACCGTTGGTCGACGAGGCGGGCCGACAGACCGGGGTGGCACGGCGTGTCGCTCCTCGACGTCGAGCAACGGTCGTCCGCCGGTTCGCACCGACACGGAGGCCGTATGCCGTCCCCCCACTCGGGCGTTGACCGCCCAGACTCACATAGTGCTCGGGCCAGCGCGGGCGCCGCACGGGCCGGGCGGCATACCTGAGCTTGTGCGTCTGACGGTGCCGTCAGATGGCGTCAGACGGCGTCGAGGGCCTGCTCGAGGTCGGACCAGAGGTCCTCGACGTGCTCGATGCCGACGGAGAGCCGCACGAGGTTGACCGGCACGGCCGTGGACTCGCTCGGGTGGCGGCGGCGCCGCTCGAGCTGCGACTCGACGCCGCCCAGGCTCGTCGAGTGCAGCCAGAGACGCGTCGCGGCACACAGCCGCTCGGCCGCTGCGGCGTCGTCGCCGACCTCGATGGCCAGCATCGCGCCCGACCCGGGGTAGCGCACCCGCCGGACCGCCGGGTGCCCGGCGAGCCGCTCGGCGAGCACGGCCGCGCTGGCGCAGGCCCGCTCGAAGCGGACGGCGAGCGTGCGCAGCCCGCGGAGGGCGAGGTAGACCTCGAGCGGCCCGGCGATGGCGCCGTGCAGGGTGCGGTGCCTCTGCAGCCGCTCACCGAGGGCACGGCCGCGCTCCGTGTCGGCGACGACGGTCGCCCCGAGCACGACGTCGCTGTGCCCCGACAGGTACTTCGTCACCGAGTGCACGACGATGTCGGCGCCCAGCTCGAGCGGCCGCGACAGCAGCGGCGTCGGGAGCGTGTTGTCGACGACGCTCGTCACCCCGAGCTCGCGCGACCGGGCGAGGACGCGCTCGAGGTCGATGACGTCCATGAGCGGGTTGGTCGGCGACTCCAGCCAGAGCAGGTCGGCCCCGTCCAGCGCGGCGACGAAGCCCGCGGTGTCGCTCGCGTGCAGCCGCACGACCGTGCCACCCGCCTCCTCGAAGGCGCGCAGCAGGTCTCCCGTGCCGTTGTAGGTCTGGTCGGGCGCGACCACGGTGCCGCCCGGCGCGACGAGCGACAACGCGGCGGAGATCGCGCCCATGCCGGAGGCGTGCACGAGCGCCCGCCCGCCCTCGAGCTCGCCGAGGGTCGACTCGAAGGCGTTCCACGTGGGGTTGCCGACGCGGCCGTAGTTGACCGGCCCGTCGGCGGCATACGTCGACGTCAGCTCGACGGGCACGTTGACCGAGGCCCCCGGCGCGCGCCCCGGCCGCCCCGATGCGACGAGGACGGTGTCGACGTGGAGGGGACCGTGCGCGTTCTCGAGGGCCATGGCGCCAGCGTACGAGGGACCGCGGGAGGTGCCCGCTAGAGTTCCGTCTGATGACCACGGACCAGCCCCAGCCCGCCCAGCCGAGCCGCCGCCCCCGCGTGGCCATCGTCTTCGGAGGTCGCTCCTCCGAGCACGCCGTCTCGTGCGCCACCGCCGCCGGCGTCCTGCGCGCCATCGACCGCAGCAAGTACGACATCGTGCCGATCGGCATCTCGCGCGACGGCCAGTGGGTCCTCACGGAGGACGACCCGTCGCGCTTCGAGCTGACCGCCGGGCGCACGCCCGAGGTCGAGTCGAGCGCCGCGCACGTCGTGCTGCCGCTCTCGACGCGGGAGACCTCCCTGACCGTGCTGGAGGCCGGGCAGCCGCCGCAGGAACTCGGCCAGGTCGACGTCGTCTTTCCGCTCCTGCACGGGCCCTTCGGCGAGGACGGCACCCTGCAGGGCTTCCTCGAGATGTCGGACGTGCGATATGTCGGCTCCGGGGTGCTCGCCTCCGCCGCGGGCATGGACAAGCACTACATGAAGGTCGTCTTCGCCGGCCACGGCATCCCCGTGGGGCCGTATGCCGTCATCACCGACCGCGCCTGGCGCTCGGACCGCGCCGCCGCACTCGCGTCGTGCGAGGGCCTTCGCTACCCGCTCTTCGTCAAGCCGGCGCGGGCCGGGTCGTCGATGGGCATCACGAAGGTCGAGAGCCCGACCGAGCTCGAGGCCGCCGTCGAGACGGCGCGCGAGCACGACCCCAAGGTCCTCGTCGAGGAGGGCATCGCCGGCCGCGAGATCGAGTGCGCGGTCCTCGAGGGGCACGGCACGGACGCGCCGCGCACCTCACAGGTCGGCGAGATCGCCGTCCACGACAACCACGCCTTCTACGACTTCGAGGCGAAGTACCTCGCCGAGGCCGACGTCGACCTCAGCTGTCCGGCCGACGTGCCCCCCGAGATCTCCGACGAGGTGCGCCGGCTCGCTGCGGCCGCCTTCGAGTCGCTGGGGTGCGAGGGCCTGGCCCGCGTCGACTGCTTCTACACCGAGGACGGTCGCGTCCTGGTCAACGAGATCAACACGATGCCCGGCTTCACGCCGACGTCGATGTATCCGCGGATGTGGGCGGCGACCGGCCTGACCTATCCCGAGCTCATCGACGAGCTGCTCGAGCTCGCCCTCGAGCGACGCACCGGGCTGCGCTGACCCGACCCCGGTTCGAGGTGATCCCGGCGCCCACGTGGGTGCCGGGATCACCTCGAACCAGGGTGACGAGGGCTCAGGTGCAGTGCCGGCCGTTCGTCGGCAGCGACGAGGCGACGGGCGAGAAGGCGGGCAGGAGCAGCGGCACAGGACCGTAGGCGCCGGGGGCGAGCACCTCGATCGCGGGGTCGCGTCCGTAGGTCGTGGCCATGGACCCGTCGCTGAGGGAGCGCACGACCCAGTCGACCCCGTCGACCGTCACGCAGTCGTCGGTGGTCGGTCCGAGGGGCTCGAGGCCGCAGCGGGCGATGACCGCCGGGTCACCCCACGCCGCCACCGACCCGGACTCGGGGTCCGTCGTGACCCGTGCGCGGCCCGCCACGGTGGCAGGCCAGGACGCCGAAGCGCAGACGGGCGCGGCAGACGCTGGGGCGAGCGCCACCTCGGGAGCGCGCGAGCAGGAGCCGAGCAGCACGACGGCGACGCAGCAGAGCGTCGCCGTCGTGAGCGTGCGTCTCAGGGGGAGCCCCAGGGTGGGTCTCAGACGTGGACCACCGTGCAGGTGAGCGTGCGCGTGATGCCGGCGACGTCCTGCAGCTTGGCGATGACGAGCCGCCCGAGGTCGTCGACGTTGGACGCCTCGACGCGGGCGATGACGTCGTAGGGGCCGGTGACGTCCTCTGCCATCGTGACGCCGGAGATCGCTGCGATCGCCTTCGCGACGCTGGCCGCCTTGCCGACTTCGGTCTGAATCAGGATGTAGGCCTGAACCACGTGTCACCTCTTTGTGTTGACGGATCGGACGGTCCTCGGGGGGCTCGCGACACCCACGGCGCCGGGCGAGCCCCGCCCGCACCCAGTGTGACTGCGGTCGTGACCTGACGCTACCTTGCCACGAGACGTTTCGTCCCAGCGACGGGCCCCGCGTCCGAGCGTGCGGGCCAGAAGGGGAGTGGGCCCCGTGCCGCACCCGAGCCGATCGACCCGAGGGCCGATGATGACGGGTGGGACGCCGCTGCGGACCCTCGACGAGGACGACCTCCTCGACCGGATCCTGCCGCTCTTCGGCGGCAGCGTCGACCTCGTCGTGGCCCCCGGCGACGACGCCGCCGTCCTGCGCACCGCAGGTGAGACGGTCGCGACGACGGACACCGCGGTGCTGGGGCGCGACTGGCTCGACGCCTGGTCGTCCGGCGCCGACATCGGCCACAAGGTCATCGTGCAGAACCTCGCTGACGTCGCCGCCATGGGAGGCACGCCCACGGGAGTGCTCATCACACTCGTGGCAGACCCCGGGCTGTCGCTCGAGTGGGTCCTCGACCACGCCGCCGGACTGGGCAGCGCCTGTGCCGAGGCTGGCGTGGCCGTGCTTGGCGGCGACCTGTCGTCGGCGCCCCCGGGAGTCGTCATGGTCTCGGTGACGGCGCTCGGCCGGCTCGACGGGCCGGTCGTCCTGCGGTCGGGCGCCACGCCCGGAGACGTGCTGGCCGTATGCGGCTCGCTCGGGCTCGCGGCCGCCGGTCTCCTTCTCCTCCAGGCCGGTCTCGAGGACCGGCACCCGCTCGCGGTGGAGCGTCAGCGTCGGCCGGTCTCACCGCTCGCAGCTGGTCCGGAGGCTGCCCGGGCGGGGGCGACGGCGATGCTCGACGTGTCGGACGGTCTCGTGCGCGACGGCACCCGGCTCGCGCGGGCCAGCGGCGTGGTGCTCGAGATCGACCTCACCGCCCTCGAGCCGGATCTGGCCGAGATCCGCGACGCCGTCGGGGCGTCCGAGGCCGTGGAGTGCGTCCTGGCCGGGGGAGAGGAGCACTCGCTGCTCGCCACCTTCCCCGCGGACCTCGTGCCGACCGGATGGCGGGTCATCGGGCGCGCCCGCGAAGTCGCCGCCGGCGAGCGACCCGGCGTGCTCGTCGACGGGCACGCCGTCACCCACACCGGCTGGGACCACTTCCGCAGCTCGTGAGGCCCGCGCCGGCCGCCGGAGACGGCCGCGGCTGGACGTGGGTCCGGGCTGTCAGCTCCCGGGCACGACAAAGGCCGGCTCCCGATCGGGGGCCGGCCTTCAGCGTTGGTGAGGGGCGTTCAGCGAACGACCTTGCCCGCCTTGAGGCAGGAGGTGCAGACGTTGAGTCGCTTCGGCGTCACACCGTTCACCAGCGTCCGCACGCGCTGGATGTTGGGGTTCCAGCGGCGCTTGGTGCGGCGGTGCGAGTGCGAGATGTTGTGACCGAAGCTCGGCCCCTTGCCGCAGACGTCGCAGTTGGCAGCCACGGGGTTCTCCTGAAGATCGATGTTGACGAAGTGCTTTCGCTCCACCCGCTCCGCGGGTCGACTCACGCCGGGGCGTGCGTCACCGCCGTGTGCACGGGGGGAACCGGGAAAGCGTAGCCGACGAGGTGCTCGGACGACAAAACGGCCGACGAGCCACCGCGGCTCACCCCCGCGAGGTCACGGGGGCCGGGGTCAACGGTAGCGTGCTGCGGTCGCGACGAGCTCCACGGCATACGCCGGCCCGTGCGAGGCCGCGTGGGTGGCGAGCGGGTGGAGCTGGTGGAGGCCGATGAGCGAGCGCCACGTGCCGTCGAGGCCCGCGGCTTCGGCATAGGCCGCCTCCACCAGGCCCAGGTCGGGGCAGCCGAAGAGCGCGAGCATCGCGAGGTCGGTGAGGCCGTGGCCACCGTGAGCCGCGGGGTCGACGAGGACGGCGCCCGAGTCGGTGAAGATGACGTTGCCCGACCAGAGGTCTCCGTGGAGACGCGCCGGAGGCCGGTCGTCGTCGAAGGTGCCCGAGGCGAGGCGGTCGCACACCGCATCGACGACGAGCGCCCCGGCACGGTCGAGGTGGCCGGCGTCGACGGCGCGGCGCACGAAGGGCCGCACCCGCTGCTCGGCGTAGAACAGGCCCCACGTCGGGGTGGGCTCGTTGCGCTGCCGCTGCCGGCCGATCCACGCGTCGCCGCTCCAGCCCGCCGGGGGAGCGCCGAAGGCCGGGGCCCCCGCCGCGTGCGTGCGCGCAAGGCCCCGGCCCAGCGCCTGCGCCGCAGCGGGCGTCGGGCGTCCCGGGAGCACCCGGGCGAGGTCGATGTGGTCGGCCGCCACGTCGAGCACGGCCACGGTCGTCGCGCCACCCGCGGGCTCCGCCTCGGCCAGCCAGCGCAGCCCAGCGGCCTCGACCTCGAAGAAGCCGGCGGGGGCGCCGTGCCACGACTTGCGGTGGACGGAGGGGGCGTGCGACACGCCCCTCACCGTACGACCGCTCCGAACGGGCGGCGACCCTGCCCGAACGTCGCGCCCTGCGCCGCGCAGGTGCATGCGACCGTCGGGGCGAGGCGCTAGCCTGCGCAGCAGCGGCCGTGGGTACGGACCGGTGGGTATGGACCGGGCCGACAGGCTCGCCCGAACCCGCACGCACCACCGGACCCACACCGCGCGCGTCCGTCACACGCACGGTCGCGGTCGATGACGAGCAGGAGGACGGATGCCTGGCGCAGCACGGCTGCCCGACCGGTCGACGCGTGCCCTGCTCCCCGTGCCGGGTGCGCTCACCGTCCTCGACGTACCCGCGGTGCGCCGCTGGGCGTTGCTCACCCGCTCCGTCTTCGCGGCGAGGCGCGTCGAGATCGATGCGCTCAACGTCTTCCCGGTGCCTGACGGCGACACCGGCACCAACCTCTTCCTCACCTTCGACGGCGCGGTCGAGCGGATGCTGACGCACGACCCGCACGGCGCCGGCGACCTGCTCGCAGCCTTCGCCAAGGCGCTGCTGTGGACGGCCCGGGGCAACTCCGGTGTCATCCTCAGCCAGCTCGCGCGCGGCCTCGCCGAGGCGTGCGCGGAGGCCGAGGTCGTCGACGGCCCGCTGCTCGCCCGCGGCCTCGTGCGCGCCGAGGAGCGCGCACGTCAGGCCGTGACCGACCCGCAGGAGGGCACGATCCTCTCCGTCGCCACCGCCATGGCGACCGCAGCCGTCGAGGCCGCCGCGGCCGTCGAAGGGGCTGAGGCAGTTGAGCCGGGCGGGTCGGGTGGCCGCACGGACACGGGGCTGTATGCCGTCTCGCTGGCGGCGCTGGACGCGGCCCGGGTCGCGCTCGAGCGCACTCCCGAGCAGCTCGAGGTGCTCGCTCGGGCGGGGGTCGTCGATGCCGGGGGCGCCGGACTCGTCTTCCTCCTGGAGTGCCTCGAGCGGATCTGCTCCGGGCAGCGCGGTCGCCCGAGCGGAGACGACCCGCCCAGCCGTCGAGGGCGCTACCGCACCGAGCCCGTCGGTCCGCCCTCCGCCGCCCGACCTGACGACGGCCTGCACCACCACGTCGGTGACGACTCGCCCGCCTACGAGGTGATGTACCTCCTCGCGGACTCTGACGAGGAGGCCGTCGCCCTGCTGCGCCACCAGCTCGTCGAGCTCGGCGACTCCGTCCTCGTCGTCGGAGGCGACGGTGAGTGGAACATCCATGCGCACGTCGACGACGCCGGGGCCGCGGTCGAGGCCGGCATCGTCGCCGGGCGCCCCCACCGGGTGCGCATCACGCGGCTCGACCGCGACATCGTGCCACTCGGCCACGAGGCGGAGGCGGCGCTGCATGCCCACGAGGCCGCACGGCATACGGGATCGGCGATCGTGGCGTGCGCGGCCGGTGACGGCCTCGCCGCCCTCTTCGGGGAGGCCGGGGCCGCGGTCGTGCCCTCGGGGCCGGGGCGGCGCGCCTCGACGGGCGCCCTCATCGCCGCCATCAGGGCACAGCACGCGACCGGTGCCGCGGGGGTCGTCGTGCTGCCCAACGACGGCGACACGCTGCTCGCCGCGGCGGCCGCGGCGCGGGCCGTGGCCGACGACGGCATCGACGCCCAGGTCGTGCACGCCCGCACCGCGGTGCAGGGTCTCGCGGCCCTCGCCGTCTTCGAGCCCGGGGCGCCCCCGTCGTCCAACGTCCTCGCCATGCAGTCCGCCTCGTCGGCGACGCGCCACGGCGCCGTCACCGTGGCGAACCGGGCGGCACTGACGAGCGCCGGGCCGTGCGAGCCGGGCGACGTGCTCGGTGTCGTCGACGGCGACATCGTCGTCGTCGGCAGCGACGAGGTGGAGGTGGGCCGCGAGGTCGTGCGCCGGCTCCTCGCGAGCGGGGGAGAGCTCGTCACGCTCGTCATCGGCGCCGGCGCGGGCGACGGCCTGGGCCAGGCGCTCGCCGCCGAGGCGACGGCACAGCACCGCGGGGTCGAGGTGTCACAGATCGACGGCGGGCAGCCGGTCTACAGCGTGCTCGTCGGGGTGGAGTAGGGGGTGGTGTAGGCCGTGGTCGTGCTCACCGAGGACTCACCGCTCACCAAGCTCGTCAAGAAGGGCGAGGCCGAGCAGCTCGCCCGCACCAAGGGGCTGCATACCGTCGGCGACCTCTTCGAGTTCGTCCCCCGTCGCTACGTGCGGCCCGGGCAGCTCACCGACCTGTCGTCCCTCCACGTCGGCGAGGACGTGCTCGTCGTCGCCGAGGTCGCCCACGCCACGTCACGGACGATGCGCAACCGGCGGGGCAAGATGCTCACCGTCGTGCTCACCGACGACCACGGCCACGAGCTCGACGTCACGTTCTTCAGCGCCTACGGCCACGAGAGCAAGCTGCGCGCCGGGGTCCGGGGCTTCTTCGTCGGCACGATTGGCGCCTACGGCCGACGCCTGCAGCTGACCCACCCGGAGTACGAGCTCTTCGACGACGACGTGCAGGGTCAAGCGGCGGTGGAGTGGTACCGGACGCATCGCGTGCCGGTCTACTCGACGACCGGCAAGATCAACTCGTTGCAGCTCCGGCGCCTCGTGCACACCGCGCTCGACTCCGTCGACCGCATCCGCGAGCCGGTGCCGGAGCCCGTGCGGGCAGCTCGGGGACTGCTCGACCGGGCGGCAGCGCTCGAGCTCGTGCACCGCCCCGGCGTCGACGAGCAGCCCAAGCGTGGCCTCGACCGGCTCAAGTACGACGAGGCCTTCGTCCTGCAGACGATCCTCGCCCAGCGCCGCAAGGCGGCCGAGGCCGAGCTCGCCACCCCGCGCCACCCGCGCCCGGGTGGGCTGCTCGCCGACTTCGACGCGCGGCTGCCCTTCGAGCTCACGGCGGGGCAGCGCGAGATCGGTCAGGTGCTGACCGGGGAGCTCGCCTCCGACCGGCCGATGCACCGGCTCCTGCAGGGCGAGGTCGGCTCCGGCAAGACCGTCGTCGCACTGCGGGCCATGCTCGCCGCGATCGACGCCGGAGGGCAGGCCGCGCTGCTGGCCCCCACCGAGGTCCTGGCCGCGCAGCACCACCGGTCGATCACCGCGATGCTCGGCGACCTCGCCCTCGGGGGCATGCTCGGCGGCGCGGAGCACGGCACGACCGTCGCGCTGCTCACCGGGAGCCAGGGCGCGAGTGCCCGCAAGAGGTCGCTGTTGGCGGCCGCGTCGGGTGAGGCCGGCATCGTCGTTGGCACGCACGCGCTGATCCAGAAGCACGTGCAGTTCGCCGACCTCGCCCTCGTCGTCGTCGACGAGCAGCACCGATTCGGGGTCGAGCAGCGTGATGCCTTGCGCGAGAAGGGGATCCGTCCGCCTCACGTGCTCGTCATGACCGCGACGCCCATCCCGCGCACCGTCGCGATGACCGTCTTCGGCGACATGGAGACCTCGACCCTGCGCGAGCTGCCCCGCGGACGTTCTCCCATCACGACCCACGTCGTCGACGGCGACCGGCCCGGTTGGGTCGACCGCACGTGGCAGCGCGTCGCCGAGGAGGTCGCCAAGGGTCACCAGGCCTATGTCGTGTGCCCCCGCATCGGCGACGTCGACGACGACGCCCTCGGGGCAGGGGCCGCGGGTGGGTCTCCGGGGTCGCAGTCGTCCGCGGCCGACGACGAGGACGCCTGGGACGTCGACTGGGCCGACGGTCGCGACGGGGAGGGCGATGAGGGCACTGCCGATGACGGGGGTCCCGAGGCGCCGGAGCGCGAGCTGACGGGCGTCTACACGATGCTCGCGTCGCTGCGGGCCAACCCGGCCCTCGAGGGCGTGCGCCTCGAGGTGCTGCACGGTCGCCTCGACCCGGACACCAAGGAGGCGACGATGCGCGCCTTCGCCACAGGCGAGATCGACGTCCTCGTGGCCACGACGGTGATCGAGGTCGGGGTCGACGTGCCGAACGCGTCGGTCATGGTCGTCGTCGACGCCGACCGCTTCGGCATCTCGCAGCTGCACCAGCTGCGCGGCCGCGTCGGCCGTGGCTCGGCGCCGGGCCTCTGCCTGCTCCTTACCCAGGGAGCCGGCGAGCTCGCCGCCGAACGTCTCGCCCGGGTCGCCGCGACGACTGACGGCTTCGAGCTGGCCCAGGTCGACCTGATGCTGCGGCGCGAGGGTGACGTGCTCGGGGCGCGGCAGAGCGGGCGCGGCAACTCCGTGCGCCACCTGCGGCTCGGCCGGCCCGAGGACGAGCAGGTCATCGCCGACGCCCGCGAGGACGCCTTCGCGCTCGTGGCGCAGGACCCGGACCTGCGCCAGCACCCCGCCCTCGCCGCGGCCGTCGCCATGCGTCTGGACGAGGAGCAGGCGGCCTGGCTGGAGAGGGGCTGAGATGACCCGCATCATCAGCGGCACCGCCGGTGGCCGACGGCTCCGCACGCCGACCGGCTCCTCGACCCGGCCGACCTCCGACCGGGTGCGCGAGGCGCTCTTCAGCCGGCTCGAGCACCGCGGCCTGCTCGACGGCACGCGCGTCCTCGACCTCTATGCCGGCTCGGGTGCCCTCGGGCTCGAGGCGGCCAGCCGCGGCGCGGCGCACGTCGCGCTCGTCGAGTCCCACAAGGGCGCGGCCGGCGTGATCCGGGCCAACATCGCCGCCGTCGGACACCCCGGGGTGCGTCTCGTCGTCGACACGGTGGAGCGCGCGCTGAGCGGAGGCCCGCCGGACGGCATACCGAGTGACCTCGTCCTCCTCGACCCGCCCTACGACCTCTCCGAGGACGCGCTCGCCGCAGTGCTGGGTGCCCTCGTCGCGAACGGCTGGCTCGGCCCGGAGTCCTTCGTCGTGGTCGAGCGGTCGACCCGCTCGCCGCAGCCCCGCTGGCCGGCCGGCCTCGAGCTGTCGGGTGAGAAGCGCTACGGCGAGACCGCCGTGTGGTTCGCCGAGCCCACCCCGCACGAGGTCGTCGCGTGAGGTCGGCGCGTGAGGACCGTGTGTGGGGCCCGGGTGTGAGCCCGGCGCTGGCTAGGTTGGGCACGTGACGACGCGACGCTGTGTGTGCCCCGGCTCCTACGACCCCGTGACCAACGGGCACGTCGATGTCATCTCCCGCGCCTCGGGGCTGTTCGACGAGGTCGTCGTGGCGATCCTGCACAACCCCGCCAAGCACGGCACGTTCGGCATCGACGAGCGCACCGCACTGCTCGAGGGGGCGCTGGGGCACCTGCCCAACGTCCGGGTGGGCTCGTGGGCCGACACGCTCGTGGTCGACGTGTGCCGCGAGGTGGGGGCCGACTCGATGGTCAAGGGACTGCGCGGTGGCACCGACTTCGCCTACGAGCTGCCGATGGCGCACATGAACCGGCACCTGACGGGTGTCGAGACCCTCTTCCTCGCCGCCGCCCCCGACCTGCAGCACGTCTCGAGCTCGCTCATCAAGGAGGTCGTGCGCTACGGCGGCGACGTCTCGGGCCTCGTGCCCGCCGACGTGCACGTCGCGCTCAAGGAGAGACTGGGCTGAGGGACTGGGCTGGGGGACTGGGCTGAGGGACTCGGCGCGGGGACCGGGCGCGGGGACCGGGCTGATTTGGGCGCCGGAGCACGCTCCGGTAGCCTTGGACGTCGGTCCTCATCCGCCGTGGAGTGGGCCGAACCTCAATCGTGCGCAGGAGCCATGAACCGCCCCGACCCCCGTTCACCACTGGTGCTCGACACCAGACGGCTCGATCGGCGACCCGGGACGATGCTGGAGCTCTCACGCACGGTAGAGCTGCCTGAAGACCTCGGAACCGACATCATCGCGATCAGGGCCGGCTCGCCGGTCGAGCTCGCGGTGCGGCTCGAGTCCGTCGTCGAAGGCGTGCTCCTCACGGGTTCGGTCACCGGCACGGCGACCGGTGCCTGCGTGCGGTGCCTGGACCCCGTCGAGCTGTCTGTCGACGGGACCTTCCAGGAGCTGTTCGCCTACACCGACCGGGCGGCGCACCACCACGAGGTGGGAGCCGACGCGGACGAGGACGTGGTGCACGAGCTGGTCGGTGACCTCATCGACCTCGAGCCCGTGCTCCGGGACGCGGTCGTTCCGACGCTGCCGTTCAAGCCGATGTGCCGGCCGGACTGCCCCGGGTTGTGCTCCGAGTGCGGAGCGCGGCTCGCGGAAGACCCCGACCACCACCATGATGTGTTCGACCCCCGATGGTCGGCCCTGCGCGGGATGCTGCAGGACGACCCGCAAGAGAAGAGGAACTGACGTGGCTGTCCCGAAGCGGAAGATGTCGCGCTCCAACACCCGTTCGCGTCGCGCGAACTGGAAGGCAACGCCGACCGCGCTCACGACCTGCCCCCAGTGTGGTTCGGCTGCCCAGCCGCACATCGCGTGCCCGTCCTGCGGCACCTACAAGGGCCGTCACTACGCCGTGGCAGAGCGCACCGAGCACCAGAGCTGACTGCCGCCGTGAGCAGCCCTGACACCCAGGGTGTTCCGGCAGTGCCGCAGCGGCCCGTCGATGCCCTGCTCGCCCACCTCACCGAGGTGGTCGGCCAGGATATCGACGAGCCGCTGCTTCTGCGCGCCCTGACGCACCGCTCGTACGCCTACGAGAACGGCGGCCTGCCCAACAACGAGCGCCTCGAGTTCCTCGGCGACTCGGTGCTCGGCCTCGTCGTGACCGACTCGCTCTATCGTGGGCACCCCGACCTCGCCGAGGGCCAGCTCGCCAAGCTGCGCGCCGCCGTCGTCAACATGCGAGCCCTGGCCGACGTCGCCCGCACCTTCGACCTCGGCGAGTACGTCATGCTCGGCAAGGGTGAGGAGGCGACGGGTGGGCGCGACAAGGCCTCGATCCTCGCTGACACGCTCGAGGCGCTCATCGGCACCGTCTTCCTCGCTGCCGGCATCGAGCGCGCCGCGGTCTTCGTGCACCACCACTTCGACCCCATCATCGAGGAGGCCGCCACGCTCGGCGCCGGCCTTGACTGGAAGACGAGCCTGCAGGAGATGGCCGCGAGCGTGTCGCTCGGGTCACCCGACTACCGCGTCGACGAGCAGGGGCCCGACCACGAGAAGGAGTTCCACGCCCGCGTGGTCTTCGGCGACGAGGTGCTGGGCGAGGGTCGGGGTCGCAGCAAGAAGGAAGCCGAGCAGAAGGCGGCCAAGGAGGCCTGGCACACGATCGAGGTCCGGCGCTCCGTCGCGGCCGGCGTGACGAGCTCTCCCTCGGGCTCGCCGGCCGTCTGACCTCGCGTGCCCGAGCTGCCCGAGGTCGAGGTGGTGCGGCGTGGTCTGCAGGACCACGTCGTCGGCCGTCACCTCACACGTGCCCGCATCAGCGGGGTGCGCGTCGCGCGTCGCCACGACGCCGGCGCCGAGGACCTCGCCGACCGGCTCCACGACGTCACCGTCACCGCCGCGTCGCGGCGCGGGAAGTACCTCTGGCTCGCCCTCGACGGCGAGGACGCCCTCATCGTCCACCTCGGGATGAGCGGCCAGATGCTCGTCGAGCCGGCCGACGCTCCCCTCGAGAAGCACTGCCACGCCCGCTTCGACTTCTCCGACGGGGGGCCGCAGCTGCGGTTCGTCGACCAGCGCACCTTCGGGGGACTGGCGCTGTCGCCTCTCGGGCCGGACGCCATACCTCAGGCTGTCGCGCACATCGCGCCCGACCCCTTCGAGGCGGCCTACGACCAGGCGGCCGTCGTGCGGCGGATGAAGCTGCGCGACAGCGCGGTCAAGCGCGCCCTGCTCGACCAGACCCTCGTCTCCGGCATCGGCAACATCTACGCCGACGAGGCGCTGTGGCGCGCCCGCGTGCACGGTGAGCGCCTGTGCTCGGCGCTGACGAAGCCGACCCTCTCGCGCATCCTCGACCACGCCCGTGAGGTCATGGGCGAGGCGCTCGGGCACGGGGGCACGAGCTTCGACTCGCTCTACGTCAACGTCAACGGGGCGAGCGGCTACTTCGACCGCTCGCTGCACGCCTACGGACGCGACGGGACACCGTGCGACCGGTGCGGCACGATCATGTGCCGCGAGCACTTCATGAACCGGTCGTCGTTCTCGTGCCCCGTCTGCCAGCCCCGCCCGCGACGCCGGTCAGTGGCCTGACGGACGACGCTTCGGCGCGGGGCGGGTGGCGTCGTCGTCGGGGGGCTCGACGTTCGCGGGCACGAGGATCGGCTTGAGACGGGCCCATGTCATGAAGATGGCGCTCATGACGAGCAGGACGAGCCCCGCCCAGAGGTTGGCGTTGATGCCACCCGTCTTGTCGTAGGCCTTGTCGCCGAAGATCCCCATCAGCGTGAGGATGATGCCGTAGAGCCCCAGCAGCGCGCCGATGAAGTTGCGGATGTCGAACGCGCCGGCCGCATGCTTCGTTGCGGGGCTCGAGGACGCCGAGCCCGGAACGGACGGGGGCGTGGTGTTGTCTGCGCTCATGATCACGGCTCCTTAGACGAGGAAGTTGAGGGCGATGACCAGCGCGAGCGACACGCCGGCGAGGGGGAGGGTCCGCCTGAACCACGGCAGCTTCGCCTCCTCGGGGTCGACGAGGTCCTCGCGCGGGGTCTCCGAGTAGACGAGGCCGCGCAGTGAGCCGGCCGGCTTCGGCTCGGTCACGAGAGAGACGACGATCGACAGGACGATGTCGACGACGAAGGCCGTCGACGCAGCCGCGAAGGCGGCGCCCTGCCCGCTCAGCGGGATCACCCCGAGGCTGAGGGTGCCGAAGGCGTCCTCGCTGAGATAGGCGACGAGCACCGCCGAGAGCGTGCCGGCCGAGAGCCCCACCCAGCCGGCCGTCGCCGTCATCCGCTTCCAGAACATGCCGAGGATGAAGGTCGCGAAGAGCGGTGCGTTGAAGAAACCGAAGAGGCTCTGGAGGTAGTCCATGATGTTGCTGAAGGAGCTGGCGATGGTCGCGGTGAAGATCGCGATGAACGTCGCTCCGACGGTGGCGAGGCGGCCGATGCGCAGGTAGTAGTCGTCACTGTGGTCCTTGCGGATGTAGCGCTGCCAGAGGTCGTAGCTGAAGACGGTGTTGAACGCCGAGATGTTGGCGGCCATGCCGGCCATGAAGGCGGCGAGCAGGCCAGCGATGGCGAGGCCGAGCAGGCCGTTGGGGAGGATGTCGCGCATGAGGAGCAGCAGCGAGTCGTTGTAGGCCACCCCCTTGCCCGAGGCGCCGCCCGCTGGCGTGCCGCCGGCCTTGAGCTCGGCGATCTCCTTGACGAGCACGGCCGCGACCATGCCGGGCAGGATGACGATGAAGGGCACGAACATCTTGGGGAAGGACCCGATGATCGGGGTCTTGCGCGCCGCCGAGATGGAGTTGCTCGCCATCGCCCGCTGCACCTCGACGAAGTTCGTCGTCCAGTAGCCGAAGGAGAGCACGAAGCCGAGGCCGAAGACGATGCCGACGACCGACCAGAACGGGGACTCGAAGCCGGTGAGCGCCTGGCCCGGCCAGCTGTTGAGCTGCCAGTCGGCAGGCGGCACGTCGGCGCTCGCGGGCGCGGTGGCCGCGAACTCGGTGATCTTCTGCTTCAGCCCCTCGTAGCCGCCGACCCGGTGCAGGCCGATGAGCGTCAGCGGCAGCAGGGCCGCGACGATGACGAAGAACTGGAGCACCTCGTTGTAGATCGCCGCCGAGAGCCCGCCGAGGGTGATGTAGGACAGCACGATCGCGGCGGCGACGAGCAGCGCCACCCAGAGCGGCCAGCCGAGGAGGGCGTGCACGATCGAGCCGAGGAGATAGAGGTTGACCCCGGCGATGAGCAGCTGCGCGACGGCGAAGCTGATCGCGTTGACGAGGTGGGCGCCGGTGCCGAAGCGGCGGAACATGAACTCGGGGACCGAGCGGACCTTCGAGCCGTAGTAGAAGGGCATCATCACGACGCCGAGGAAGAGCATCGCCGGGATCGCACCGACCCAGAAGTAGTGGACGGTCGCGACGCCGAACTCCGCGCCGTTGGCCGACATGCCCATGATCTCCACGGCACCGAGGTTGGCCGAGATGAAGGCCAGACCCGTCACCCAGGCGGGGAGCGACCGACCCGACAGGAAGAAGTCGATGGAGTCCGAGACCGCACGCCGAGCCATGAAGCCGATGCCGAGGACGAAGACGAAGTAGAGCGCGATGATGAGGTAGTCGACGGGCTTCGCGTCGATGAGCGTTGCCGTGGACAAGTGCGACAAGCCGGGCATGCGATCAGTCCCTTCGGTGGGCGACGCCTCACGCTAGCGCCGGCCCCGCGGACCCGCATGTCAGGATCTGGGCGCGCTGGGTGGCCGGTCGTTCGCGGTGTCGCTCGTGCTGGTGACGGCGGTCTGCAGCCCTCGGCGCAGCGGCAAAGTCGAGTCCCCCGCGAGGTTGGCCGGAATCGTCATACCCCGCTCGAGCGCTCGCTTCACCACGACGTAGTCGGCGCTCGCACCCACTGCCTCGATGGCGATGAGCAGGCCCTCGCGGTAGGACAGCAGCGAGAACGACTCGGAGCCGAGCTCGCCCCTGATGACGAGCTGGTCAGCGCCGTGGGGGAGCCCGGCGATCTGCAGCCGGAGGTCACCCTGGTCGCTCCAGAACCACGGCACCGAGGCGTATGCCGTCTCGTGGCCGAGGAGGGTCGCCGCAGCCACCCGCGCCTGGTCGGTCGCGTGCGCCACGCTCTCGAGCCGGAGCCGTCCGGGACGGCCTCGGGTGAAGGGGTTGGGCCCGACCGTGCAGTCGCCTGCGGCCACCGTGACGCCGTCGGACGTGAGCGCGCGGCGGTCGACGACGATTCCGCGCGGCTCGACCTCGAGGCCCAGGCCCACGGCGAGGTCGGTGCGCGGGAGAGCCCCGATGCCGACGACGACGAGGTCGGTGCGCAGCTCGCGGCCGTCGTCGAGGACGACGGCCTCGGCCCGGTCGGCGGTGCCGTGGATGCGCACCGCCGTCGTGCCGAGGAGCACTCTCGTGCCACGCCGCTCGTGCGCGGCGAGATAGAAGTCCGACAGGACCGGCGTGACCGAGCGGGCGAGCAGCCGGTCGGCAGCCTCGACGACCGTGACCGTCGCACCCATCTGCCGCGCGCTCGCCGCGACCTCGAGGCCGATGAAGCCACCACCGACGACGACGACGTCGCGGCTGCCGCGCAGGGCGGCGGCGAGGACGTCGGCGTCGTGGAGGGTGCGCAGGGTGAGCACCCGGTCGAGCTCGGCCCCCTCGACGGGGAGGGCGGCCTCGAATGCCCCTGTCGTCAGGGCGAGCCGGGCGAAATCGAGATGGCGACCCGACTGCGTCGTGGCGCGCCCGCCGCGGTGGTCCCGCTCGATCGACACGACGGCGTCACCCATGACGAGCTCGACACCGTGGTCCGCACACCAGGCTGCGTCGCGCAACGTGAGCGAGGAGCGGTCGTGCTCACCGCGCAGGTAGGACTTGGACAGGGGAGGCCGCTCATAGGGAGGCTCGTCCTCGTCGCCGACCAGGACAACGGGCTCGTCGTGACCGAGCGCCCGCAGCTCCGCGACGAGCGAGATGCCGGCCTGGCCGGCGCCGACGACGAGGGTCGCAGGAGCCGTCATGCCCTCAGCCTAGGTCCCCAGCAGGTGTCACAATCGCGCCATGACGTGGTCGCCAGTGCAGCCCGAGTCCGTCTTCACGTACGGCGCGCCGGCGCTGAAGTTCGGCTCGGGAGCGGTCCGCGAGATCGGGCACGATGTCGCGGCCCTCGGGGCGACCCGGGTCCTCGTCGTCACGGACCCCGGTGTCCTCGCCACCGGTGCGCCCGACCTGGTCGCCGAGGCGCTCCGTGCAGCCGGCCTCGTGGCCGTGGTGCACGCCTCGGCGCACGTCGAGCCGACCGACGCCAGCCTCGAGGTCGCGATCGAGCGTGCCCGCGCCGACGGGCCGTTCGACGCCGTCGTCGCGGTGGGTGGAGGCTCGTCGATCGACACGGCCAAGGCCGTCGACCTCATCCTCAGCAACGGCGGCGACCTCATGGACTACGTCAACGCGCCGGTCGGGGCCGGGCGGGCGCCGGTGCGCCCCCTCGTGCCGCTCGTCGCCGTCCCGACGACGACGGGCACCGGTGCCGAGAGCACGACGATCTGCGTCCTCGACGTCCTCGCCCTGAAGGTCAAGACCGGCATCAGCCACGTCCGGCTGCGACCGCTGCTCGCGGTCGTCGACCCCGATCTCACCGTGACGCAGCCGGCGGGCGTCACGGCGAGCGCCGGCATGGACATCCTCTGCCATGCGCTCGAGAGCTGGACCGCGCGCCCGTTCACGAGCTACGAGCGCAAGCGTCCGGAGCAACGTGTGCCGTACTGCGGGAGCAACCCGATCTCCGACATGTGGGCGGAACGCTCGATGTCGTTGCTGGCGGGCGCCTTTCGCGCCGCGGTCCACGACGGCACCGACGCCTCGGCTCGTGGTGAGATGGCGCTCGCAGCCACGTTCGCCGGGCTCGGCTTCGGCAACGCCGGTGTCCACGTGCCGCACGCCAACGCCTATCCCATCGCAGGCCGGGTGCGCGGCTTCCACCCCGCCGACTACCCGAGCGAGGAGCCGATGGTGCCGCACGGCATGGCCGTGGCACTGACGGCGCCGGAGGCCTTCCGGTGGACCTTCGAGGCGGCTCCGGAGCGCCACCTCGCGGCCGCCCGTCTCCTCGACCCCGGCCACGGGCCACGCTGGGAGTCGGAGCCGCGTGACGTGCTGCCCGGTGTCCTGCGCGACCTCATGCGCGACATCGGCATGCCGAACGGCCTGTATGCCGTGGGCTACGACGAGCGCGACGTCGATGGTCTCGTGGAGGGCGCGCTCGCCCAGCAGCGGCTCCTCGCGACGAGTCCCCGGGAGGTGACGGCCGACGACCTCGCCGACATCGTCAAGCGGTCCATGAGCCTCTGGGAGTAGCGCAAGGCAACCACGCGGGTGGTCGGGGGGACACGGGGGCGCAGGCCGTCTTCGGCCGTGAGCCCCCGTGCGTCGGCATACAGTGCCGTCTGTGACGACGACACCCACATCGCTGCCGCTGCCCGCGAACGACGCCTGGCTCGACTGGGTCACCGATCGGGGGCAGGAGCAGCTCGCCCGCGCGCGCGCCCTCGTGGACCAGCTGAAGAGCGAGCCCCCGAGCGAGGCGCTCGAGGTCCTGCAGCTGTGGAACGACGCCCAGCTCGCGTTGTCCAACGCGTCGTCGGTCGGCTCGCTCTTCTCCGAGGTGCACCCGGACAAGACCGTGCGTGAGCGCGCGGAGAAGGTCGCGCAGGACGTCCAGAAGCTCGACACCGACCTCGGGCTCGACACGGAGCTGTATGCCGTCCTGTCCGCGGTCGACGGCAGCGGCCTCGACGCCGACGCGTCGCGCGTGCTGGAGCGTACGCTGCGCGACTTCCGCCGCGCGGGCGTCGACCGCGACGAGGCGACGCGGGCGCGGCTGCGCGAGCTGTCGGAGCGCGCCGTGCTGCTCAGCCAGGAGTTCAGCAAGAACATCCGCGGCGACGTGCGGAGCATCCGCGTGCGACCGGACCAGCTCGCCGGCATGCCCGACGACTGGGTGGCGGCGCACCCTGTGGGTGACGACGGCCTCGTGACGGTGACGACCGACTATCCGGACGTCGTCCCCTTCCGCACCTTCGCGCGTGACGCGCAGGCGCGTCGCGACCTCGTCACGCAGTTCCTCACGATCGCCTGGCCCGCCAACGACCGTGTGCTCCAGGACATCTTCGCCGTGCGGCGCGAGCACGCCGCGCTCCTCGGCTACGCGTCGTGGGCCGACTACGACGCCGAGGTCAAGATGATCGGCAAGGGCCCGGCCATCGGCGAGTTCATCGACCGCATCACCGAGCTGTCGACCGCGAGCGCCGAGCGCGACAAGTCCGTGCTCCTCGAGCGGCTCCGTCAGGACCGTCCCGACGCCACCGACATCGACGGCGCCGACGCGTCCTACTACGCCGAGCTCGTCCGCAAGGAGCAGCTCGCGGTCGACGCCCAGCGGGTGCGCACCTACTTCTCCTTCGAGGCCGTGCGGCAGGGCCTTCTCGACGTGACCGGGCGGCTCTTCGGTCTCGAGTGGGTTCCGGTGCCGGCCGAGGAGGCCCGCACGTGGCACGAGGAGGTCGCGACCTACAACGTGTCGTTCGACGGGCAGCGCATCGGTCGCATCCACCTCGACCTGCACCCGCGCGACGGCAAGTACAAGCACGCGGCGCAGTTCGACCTCGCCCGCGGGGTCGCCGACGTCCAGCTCGCCGAGGGCGTGCTCGTCTGCAACTTCAACCGCGGCCTGCTCGAGCACGACGAGGTCGTGACGCTCTTCCACGAGTTCGGTCACCTCGTGCACCACGTCCTCGCCGGGCGCACCGAGTGGGTGCGCTTCTCGGGCGTCGCGACCGAGTGGGACTTCGTCGAGGCGCCGAGCCAGATGCTCGAGGAGTGGGCCTGGGACCCCGAGGTGCTCGCGACCTTCGCCCGCAACGCCGACGGCGAGACCATCCCGGCCGACCTCGTCGAGGCGATGCGGCGTGCCGACGACTTCGGCAAGGGCTACGACGCTCGCACGCAGATGTTCTACGCCGCGCTGTCCTACGACTTCCACGTCAACGAGACCGACGACCTCACCGCGCGCCTGCGCGAGCTGATGGCGCGCTACTCCGTCTTCCCCTACCTCGACGGCACCCACATGCAGTGCCACTTCGGTCACCTCGACGGCTACAGCTCGGCCTACTACACCTACATGTGGTCGCTCGTCATCGCCAAGGACATGTTCTCCGCCTTCGACCGCCACGACCTCTTCGACCCCGAGGTCGCAGGTTCCTACCGCGACAAGGTGCTCTCCCAGGGGGGTCGGCGCGACGCCGCCGACCTCGTCGAGGACTTCCTCGGCCGCCCCTACACCTTCGAGGCGTATGCCGCGTGGCTGGCCGAGTGACGCCCGCCGCGCCGGTGCGCGTCACGTCGCTGACGGCATACCCCGTCAAGTCGCTCGGGGGAGCCTGGCTCGCTGCGGCGGAGGTGGAGGAGCGCGGGCTGCGGGGTGACCGCCGGTGGGCGGTCGTCGACCCGGACGGCACGAAGGTCACCGCTCGTGAGGAGCACGCCCTGCTCGGGCTGCGGGCCAAGCCGCTCCCAGACGGAGCGGTGCGGCTCTTGTCGCCCGAGGGGGACCCGATCGAGGTGGCACCCCCGCGCGACGCGGCGCCGGTGGCGGTGCGGTTCTCGGGGCAGGACGAGGCTCGCCCGGCCGGGGCGGAGGCCGACGCCTGGCTCAGCGAGCGCATCGGACGGCCGCTCCGGCTCGTGTGGCAGGACGACGAGACACACCGCCCGATCCGGCCCGAGATGGGCGGCCTTGCGGGCGAACGGAATTCGCTCTCGGACGCCGCGCCGTTGCACGTGACGTCGGAGGCGTCGCTGCGCCGGCTCAACGACTGGGTGACCGAGACGGCGCTGGAGCGCGGCGAGCAGCCGGGGGAGCCGCTGGGGCACGACCGCTTCCGGCCCAACGTCGTCGTCGAGGGCGGCGAGCCTTTCGCCGAGGACTCGTGGGTCGGGGCCCGCATCGGCGACGTGCCGTTCCGCGCGACGATGGTGTGCGACCGCTGTGTCATGACGACGATCGACCGTGCGACGGGCGAGAGTGCCAAGGAGCCGATCCGCAGTCTGGCCCGCCACCGCACGTGGGCCGGCGCGACGTGGTTCGGCATCCGACTGACGCCCGTGCTCCCGATCGCCTCGGGTGCCGTGATCCGACTGGGCGACGAGGTCGTCCCCCTGCTCGCGCAGGACCCAGGCTGACCGTCCCACTCCATCGAAAGAGCAGTTCGTCGGCTCGGCCGTGAGCGGCCTCCCCGACGAGATGCTCTTTCGATTGCCGGGGTCAGGGGATCGGGAGCTCCTTGAGGACCACCGGGGTGCCCGTGTTGCGTTCGGAGATCTCGGCCAGCGCTTGTCGCACCGCCTTGGAGAAGAGGTGAGCGCCCTTGATCGTCGGGTGGATCCGGTCGGACTGGACCTGCTCGGGGTGCGCCCGAACGGCGGAGGCCCAGTCGGCGATCGCGACGTTGCTGCGCCCCTTGGCGATGGCCTCGAGCTTGGCGTTGTCCTTCTCGATGCGGCTGAAGGGCCCCATGACGTTGACGAGGACGATCATCCGGTTGGGGCCCAGCTCGTCGAGAACCTTCGCGACGCCGGCCTCGTCGACGCCGGCGTTGGTGCCGAACGCCAGCACCACAGCGCGACGGTTGGCATCGCCTCGCGCCGTCACCTGAGTGACCGCGTCGGACCACCTGCGGTTGGACTTGGCGTCGATCCGGATGCCGGGGAAGTAGTACCGCATCGCTTGCAGACTGCCGACCATGATGGAGTCACCGTAGGCGTCGATGTCCTTGCCGGCGGGCATCGTAAAGGTGGAGTTGAGCCCCGTCGGCAACGCACTCGGTGCGGCCGTGGGTTGCCCGCTCGGTGAGCCGGTCGCGGCCGCACCGGAGGGCGCGGGGCTCGGCTCGTCGGCCTCCGCCGCAGCCTCGTTGGCGGCGAGCATCCGTGCCGTCTCGCTCTGGGCGGGCGCCGTGACGACGATCCCGGTGACGACAACGGCGACCACGGTGACGAATGCCGCCAGACCGCGCCGGGTCGGCACCGACAGTGCGGCGGTCTGGTCACGCAGCCGCGCACCGACGCCCCGGAAGCCGAGGGTGCGGAAGGGCCCTTCGACGAACCGGTAGGTGAGGTCGGCCAGGGCGAGCGTCACGACGACGCACCACAGGCGCGTCAGCAGGTGCGAGATGGTGCCGGGCGCCGACGGGTTGTCGAGGGCGACGAGGAGGATGACCGGCCAGTGCCAGAGGTAGATGGAGTAGGAGCGCGCCCCGACCCAGGTCGCCACGGGGTGGCGGGCGAGGCGCTGCACCGCAGTCGGGCCCCCGGCAGCCGACGGCGCCGGATCGATGACCCCCATGATGAGCAGAGCCGTGGCGAGGGAGGCGAGGGCGATGCCCCCGCGGAAGGTCAGTGCCTGCTGCTCGTCGAGCAGGACCATCTCGGCAAGCAGCACGATGCCTGCGAGAGGTCCGGCGACCCAGCCGAACCGTCCCCAGTGGGACGGCGTCACGAAGCGGGCCAGCCGCGGGCTGGCCCACGCGAAGGCCAGCGCCGCTCCGGCCATGAGGCCGATGAGGTGGGTGTCGGTGCCGTAGTAGACGCGGGTGGCGTCGGCGTCGGGCACGTAGAGCAGCGCCATGAGCAGCGCCGACCCACCGCCGATGGCGACCGCCGCCCCGACCCGCACCCGGCTCGAGAGCGCGAGCAGGCCGATGGTGATGAGCGGCCAGAGCAGATAGAACTGCTCCTCGACCGCCAGCGACCAGAAGTTCATGAAGAGCTGCGGCGCCGTCTGGTCGAAGTAGCTCGACCCTGCGGTGATCTCGAGCCAGTTCGTCGAGAAGGTCAGGGCGCCGGCCATCTGCCGACCGACGTCGACGAGCAGGTCGGCGCTCACGACCCGGGCGATGAGGACGCTCGTCACGACGCAGAGCACCAGGGCGGGCAGCAGCCGCCGGGCGCGGCGGACCCAGAACTGTGAGAGGGCGATCCGGCCGGTGCGTCGGTGCTCGTGCACGAGCAGGGTGGTGATGAGGAAGCCCGACACGACGAAGAAGACGTCGACGCCGAGGAAGCCGCCGGGCAGCCACGCAGCGTCGAGGTGGTAGACGAGCACGCCGACGATCGCGAGGGCCCGCAGGCCGTCGAGTCCCTCGATGCGGTCACGGGGATGCCGGCCGCCCGCGGGGATCGATCCGGTCGCCACCTCCGCGGGAGCCGTGCGCTCCTGCCTCAGGGGCCTCGCCGACGTCGTCACGCCGCTCCCTCCTCGGGCGCCGGGGAGACGCGTCGGACGGGAGGTCCGCTGCAACCCCGGTGTGCTTGACGTGAGCATAGTGACGGGTGGGACACCAGCGACGGAGGCGCGCGGCGCGCCCCGCCCCTCTCGCCCCGGTATGCGTGGAGCGCGCTCGAGCGGGTCGCCACCGTCGCACGCTCCCGGGCCTCCCGGCATACCGTGGGGTCATGGACGCGAGCGAGACCTCCGCCACCGAGCCGGTGCGGGGCACCTTCTTCGTGCACGGCTACGTGCAGGGGGTCGGCTTCCGCTGGTGGGTTCGTGCCCGGGCGCTCGAGCTGGGGCTCGTCGGGCACGCGCGCAACACCGTCGACGGAAGGGTCGAGGTCGTCGCCCAGGGTCGCGTCGAGTCGGTAGACCGCCTCCAGGAGCTGCTCACCGAGGTGCCCTCGACGGCGCGTCGGCCGGGGCGCGTCACGCAGGTCGTGTCGCAGCGCAGTGCCGCGAAGGACGGGATCACCTCCTTCGTCGAGCGCTAGGACGACCAAAAGCAGGTCTGGAGTGACGACGCGGCCACGTGCCCGTTCGAGTGGCCTCGCGACCTCTCCTGTCCCAGGGGTGGTGGGGCTGGTGTGGCGACGCGGCCACTCGAGGAGCCGCTGTCCTAGTCGAGTGGCCTCGCGACCTCTTCTGTGCCAGGGGTGGTGGGGCTGGTGTGACGACGCGGCCACTCGAGGGGGCGCTGTCCCAGCGGACGGAACCCGTGGCGTCCACAGCGGCCCGACGACCTACCCTGACGAGGTGAGCGACACGACCCAGGCCGGTGACGAGATCCCGACCGAGCTCGCGCGGCTGCGCAGCAGCATCGACAACATCGACGCCGCCCTCGTGCACCTGCTCGCCGAGCGCTTCAAGTGCACCCAGCAGGTCGGTGAGCTCAAGGCGGCGCGGCACCTGCCCGCCGCAGACCCGGCCCGCGAGGAGCGCCAGGTCGCGCGGTTGCGGGCCCTAGCCGATGAGGCAGGCCTCGATCCCGTCTTCGCCGAGAAGTTCCTCTCCTTCATCATCGCCGAGGTCATCCACCACCACGAGCGGATCGCGGCCGGCGGCGAGTAGATCGGACCTCAGTAGAGCGTGGCGTCCTGGCGGGCGGCGAGCCCGCGGTCGTACTCCGCGGCCTCGTCGTCGGAGCCGAAGCCACCAGCCTCGCGCGTCATCTGCCCGGCAGACGGCACGGCGTCCTGATCGACGTGGGTTGCGTTGTCCCACAGGCGACTTCGCTTGACCGCCCGCGCGCACTGGAAGTAGACACGCTCGACCGTGACGATGAGCACGGACGCCGGTCGGATGCCCCGCACCTCGTGGCGCTCAAGCTCAGCGGTATCGGTCGACACCACGGCGGTGCCGCGAACCCGCAGCTCCTCGCCCACACCCGGCACGAGGAAGAGCAGCCCCACGCGAGGGTCCGCGACGATGTTGCGCAGGGTATCGAGCCGGTTGTTGCCTCGGCGGTCCGGCACGACGAGCGTGTGTTCGTCGCGCACCGTGACGAAGCCGGGCGCGTCGCCGCGAGGCGACTGGTCCAGGCCACCGTCACCCACCGTCGCGATGACGCAGAACGGCGAGGCGGCGATCACGCGGGCGTGCGTCGGCAGGATCGTCGGCGACTCCTTGGCGAGGGAGTTCGGCGCGGGGGAGAGCGGATAGACCTCGAGGAGCCGCTCGAGCGAGGTCACGATGCACGGGTCGTCAGGGGGCTGCGAGCTCACCCCGCCACGGTATGCCGCGTGGCCCGGGAGCGCTCGCCTCCCCGGGGTCGCTCCGCTCGGCTAGTACGCTGACCGGGATCGCCGATCGCAGGACGAAGGAACTTCACCTCCCGTGTACGTCAAGAGCCTCACCCTGAAGGGCTTCAAGTCCTTCGCCTCGGCGACCCACCTGCGGCTCGAGCCCGGCATCACCTGCATCGTGGGCCCCAACGGCTCCGGCAAGTCCAACGTCGTCGACGCGCTCGCGTGGGTCATGGGGGAGCAGGGCGCCAAGTCGCTGCGCGGCGGCAAGATGGAGGACGTCATCTTCGCCGGCACCTCCGGCCGAGCGCCGCTCGGCCGCGCCGAGGTCGCCCTGACGATCGACAACACCGACGGCGCGCTGCCGATCGACTACACCGAGGTGACGATCGCCCGCACGATGTTCCGCAACGGCGGCTCCGACTACTCGATCAACGGCACGCCGTGCCGGCTGCTCGACGTGCAGGAGCTGCTGAGCGACAGCGGCATCGGCCGCGAGATGCACGTCATCGTCGGTCAGGGGCAGCTCGACACCGTGCTGCGAGCCACCCCGGAGGAGCGGCGCGGCTTCATCGAAGAGGCGGCCGGCGTCCTCAAGCACCGCAAGCGCAAGGAACGCGCGCTGCGCAAGCTCGAGACGATGGAGTCCAACCTCACCCGCGTGCAGGACCTCACCGGTGAGATCCGCCGCCAGCTCGGCCCGCTCGGTCGGCAGGCCGAGACCGCTCGCAAGGCGGCGGTCATCCAGGCTGACGCCCGCGACGCCCGCCTCCGTCTGCTCGCCGACGACCTCGTGCAACTCACCTCGACCCTCGAGCAGGAGGTCGCCGACGAGTCGGCGCTCATCCAGCGCCGCACCGAGGTCGAGGCCGCGATGGCCGAGCTGGCAACCCGGCTCGCCTCCCTCGAGTCGGCCGCCGAGCAGGCCCGGCCCGCGCTGACCCGCGCCCAGGACGACTACGTCGCCGTGGGCCGTCTCGTCGAGCGGCTGGCCGCGACGCGCTCGCTCGCTGCCGAGCGGGTGCGGCTGCTCTCCGAGGACGACGAGCCCGAGCCCGCCGGCCAGTCCCGCGACCCCGAGCAGCTGCGGTCGCAGTCCGCCCAGGTGCGTGAGCAGGAGCAGGCCATCGTCGCCGAGATCGCCGCCGCCAAGACGGCCCTCGAGGAGGCGGTGCTGGCCCGCACCGCTGCCGAGCGCAGCCACGCCGAGGAGACCTCACGCCTCGCTCGAGCCGCGCGCGCCGCCGCTGACCGCCGCGAGGGGCTGGCCAAGCTCGGCGGCCAGGTCGGCGCCAAGGCGTCGCGCATCGAGGCGCGCGAGGCCGAGATCGGTCGGCTGCGGGCCACCGTGGAGCAGGGCCAGACCCGAGCGGCCGAGGCCGAACGCGAGTTCGCCCGGCTCGAGGCCAGCGTCGCCCAGGACGAGGAGGGCGAGGAGGGGCTCGACACCGCCTACGAGGAGGCCGCCGAGCGGCTCGACGCCGCCGAGGCGGAGCTCGCCCGCTGGAAGGAGGCCGAGGCCGCCGCCGAGCGGTCCCGCACCACGGCTGCCGCCCGCGTCGAGGCCCTCGAACTGAGCCTGCGCCGCAAGGACGGCGCCGCCGCGCTGCTCGCCGCCTCCGACGACGCCCACGAGATCCTCGGCTCGGTCGCCTCGCTCGTCACCGTCGAGGCTGGCCTTGAGAACGCTGTCGCCGCCGCGCTCGGCTCTGCGGCCGAGGCACTGGCGATCGGGTCGCTCGACGCCGCGGCGATGGCCCTGGGAGCCCTGCGCGACGACGACTCGGGCCAGGCCAGCCTTCTCGTCGCCGAGTCGGCCACCCCCGTCGACCCCGCCTCATGGCCGGCCCTGCCGGATGGGTCCCGATGGGCCCGTGAGGTCGTCGAGTGCCCGGCGTCCGTGCGCCCGGCCGTCGAGCAGGTGCTCGAGCGGGTCGCGCTCGTGACGACCGACGCCGAGGCGATCGCCCTCGTGCGCGCGCACCCCGGACTGACCGCCGTCACCCGGGCCGGCGACGTCTACGCCCCCGGCACCGTGCGGGGCGGCAGCACCTCCGCGCCCAGCCTGCTCGAGCTGCAGGCCGCCCTCGAGGACGCCCAGACCCGCATGGCGGCGGCCACCCGTGACGGCGAGCAGGCCCGTTTCCGCGCGGCTGCGGCCGAGGCGACTCGCGCCGAGCTCGCCGAGGCGGTCGAGGCGATCCTCGAGCGGCTCAACGAGAGTGATGCCCGGATGGCGGCGATCGCCGAGCGGCTCGGCTCGCTCGGACAGGCCCTGCGCGCCGCGCGCGCCGAGGTGGAGCGCACCGAGAAGGCCATCGCCGATGCGAGCGCCGCCCTCGAGAGCGACCAGGCCGAGCACGCCGCACTGCTCGAGCGACTCGAGGCCGCGAGCGGCGAGGGCGAGATCGAGGCCGACCCCTCGACCGCCGAGCGCGACCGCCTCGACGCCCTCGCCCGCGAGGCCCGCACGACCGAGACCGAGCTGCGCCTCGGCCTGCGCACCCGTGAGGAGCGGGCCCGCGCACTCAAGGACCGCGCCGACGCGCTCGAGCGCAGCGCCCGCCACGAGGAGCAGACCCGGCAGCGCCTCGCCGAGAAGCAGGCCCGACGACGCCGCGAGGCCGCCGTCGCCGAGGCCGTGCGCACCGCCTCCACCTGGGCGCACGACCTGCTGTCGCGCTCCGCCGAGGAGGCCGGTCGGGTCCGGGCCGCAGGCGAGGCCGCCCGCACCGAGCGCGACGCCGAGCTCGCCGTCGTGCGCCGTGACCTCGCCGTCCTGCAGGCCGAGCTGCGCGAGCTCACCGACTCGGTCCACCGCGACGAGGTCGCCCGCACCCAGCAGCGCCTGCGTATCGAGCAGCTCGAGACCCGCGCGGTCGAGGAGCTCGGCATCGCCCCCGACGCGCTCGTCGAGGAGTTCGGCCC
Organism: Humibacillus xanthopallidus; assembly: GCF_006717145.1. Classification (GTDB taxonomy): domain Bacteria; phylum Actinomycetota; class Actinomycetes; order Actinomycetales; family Dermatophilaceae; genus Humibacillus; species Humibacillus xanthopallidus. Next base: position 267,261 of record NZ_VFQF01000001.1, read on the forward strand.
CGACCGCCCCGTTCCCTTCGTGCCCGACCCCGACGCCGACCCTGCGGCCGAGCCGCCCGCCCCGGTGCCGTTCGTGCGTGACGCGCAGGAGAAGCGGCTTCGGGCCGCCGAGCGCAAGCTGGGCGCGCTGGGGCGCATCAACCCCCTTGCGCTGGAGGAGTTCTCGGCCCTCGAGGAGCGGCACAAGTTCCTCACGGAGCAGCTCGAGGACCTGCGCAACAGTAAGCGCGACCTGCTCGACATCGTCAAGGAGGTCGACGAGCGCGTCGAGAAGGTCTTCGCCGAGGCCTTCGCCGACACCGCGGTCCAGTTCGAGCGCGTCTTCCAGCGGCTCTTCCCCGGTGGTGAGGGGCGCCTCGTGCTCACCGATCCCGGCAACATGCTGACGACCGGGCTCGAGGTCGAGGCCCGCCCGCCGGGCAAGAAGATCAAGCGCCTGTCGCTGCTCTCCGGTGGCGAGCGCTCGCTCGTCGCGGTCGCGCTGCTCGTTGCCATCTTCAAGGCCAGGCCCTCGCCGTTCTACATCATGGACGAGGTGGAGGCGGCGCTCGACGACGCCAACCTCGGCCGTCTCATCACCCTCTTCGAGGAGCTGCGCGACAGCTCGCAGCTCATCGTCATCACGCACCAGAAGAAGACGATGGAGATCGCCGACGCCCTCTACGGCGTCAGCATGCGTGGCGACGGCGTGACGACGGTCGTGTCCCAGCGCCTGCGCGACGTCGCCGACCAGCAGCAGCCGGCCTGACGGCATACCCCCGCGCGGTTGTGGCTGCGGTTGGACGTGGGGGTGGACCCGGTGGCGGGAGGGGACACGCCAGGCGTCGACGCCAGTCACTCTGATGTGTTTGCGTCACACAGGTCACATGCGTCACTCTGTTCACATGGCTCTCCTGGTCATTGCGATGCTCGTCATCATCGGTCTCGGTGTGGCGGTCGTCGGCGTCGTCGCGGTGCCCGCGCACCGCGATGGCCGGGACCTGCTCACCACCAAGGGGGAAGGGGTCGCTCGGTCCGCGCAGCAGCGGGCCGCTGCCCTCGGTCGAAGCACGCGCGCACGCACGCCGTGAGCTCGGGCTGACCGCCTGCCCAAACCCTCGACCACCGGCCTGCCCGGTGGTCGAGCCGCGTCTCCGCCGCGCCCGAGGCGGTATGCCGTCCCGCGGGGGACCGCGGGCCAGCGTGGTTGGATGGGCGGCGTGGAGAACGTGTGGATCTACGTCATCATCGGGGTCGTCATCCTCGCGGGGGCCATCGCCTACGGCGTGAACCTCACCCGCGGGCGCGGCGGAGACACCCGCACCCTCGACCGTGAGGCGCCGAGCGCACCCGGGCTGCCCGGAGAGGACCTCGACCGCAGGCCGCCCGCGGCCACCGACACGGTGGCACCACCGAAGGCGCCGGGCACCGCGGCCGAGGTGGAGACCGCCGGCCCGCAGGCCCCGCCGGCGCCGACCGAGCCGGCCGCACCGACCATCGAGCGCCCGGAGTCCGCCCGGGGACGCCTAGCCCGCCTGCGCGCCCGGCTCGCCCGCTCCAACAGCGCGCTCGGCAAGGGACTGCTCGCCCTCCTGTCACGCGGCAAGCTCGACGAGGAGGCATGGGAGGAGGTCGAGGACACCCTCATCGCCTCCGACCTCGGCGTCGAGGCGACGACCGAGCTCGTCGACTCGCTGCGCCTGCGCGTCAAGGTCGACGGCACCACCGATGAGGCGACCGTGCGCGAGTGGCTGCGCGAGGACCTCCTGAAGCTCGTCCAGCCCGACATGGACCGCCGCATCGCCAGCAGCCGGGTCGGTGACCGGCCCGCCGTCGTGCTGGTCGTCGGGGTCAACGGCACGGGCAAGACGACGACCGTCGGCAAGCTCGCCCGCGTGCTCGTCGCCGAGGACCGAGAGGTGCTGCTCGGCGCGGCCGACACCTTCCGCGCGGCGGCGGCCGACCAGCTCGAGACGTGGGGCGCCCGCGTGGGCGTCGTCACGGTGCGCTCCGACAAGGACGGCGCCGACCCTGCGGCGGTGGCTTTCGACGCGGTCAAGGCCGGCATCGAGGAGGAGGTCGACGTCGTCATCATCGACACGGCGGGGCGCCTGCACAACAAGGTCGACCTCATGAACGAGCTCGGCAAGGTCAAGCGCGTCATCGAGAAGCAGAGCCCGATCGACGAGGTGCTGCTCGTCCTCGACGCGACGACGGGACAGAACGGCCTGCAGCAGGCCAAGGTCTTCGCCCAGGCGGTCGACGTCACCGGCATCGTGCTCACCAAGCTCGACGGCACCGCCAAGGGCGGCATCGTCGTGGCGGTGCAGCGCCAGCTCGGGGTGCCGGTCAAGCTCGTCGGCCTCGGAGAGGGCCCTGACGACCTTGCGCCGTTCGACGCCGAGGCCTTCGTCGACGCGATCATCGCCTAACCGCTCCGAGGTGGTCGCCCAAGGCCCCTCTCGCGGGCCGCTCACGGGCCGGTCACGGGCTGCTCACGGGCCTCTCACGGCCCATCGAGCGCTCACAGCGGACGTCCAGCGGGCGCCCAGACGGCCGCCTGGCCGACCGGGCGCCCGCTGTCGCACTTCCAGCAGGCGGACGTGCTCCGTGCGTGAAACCATCCGCTTACACCGCCTCGACGTTGTTAGCACGCCCGTAACAATCAGCGTGATCGCCGGAAATTTGCCGCGTCCATGGTTCTGGCCATGAGCGCAATTACCTTCGTGGCGGCCGACACGCCGTTCACTGACAGCGGGAACACCGCGTGGGTCCTGGCAGCGGCCGCTCTGGTGCTGTTCATGACTCCCGGTCTCGCCCTCTTCTACGGCGGCATGGTCCGCACCAAGAGCGTCCTCAACATGATGATGATGTCCTTCATCACGATGGGCACGGTCGGCACGGTGTGGGTCCTGTGGGGCTACAGCGAGACGTTCGGCAACGATGTCGGTGCCGGACTCCTCGGGAACCCCTTCGAACACTTCGGGCTCTCGGGCGTGCTCGATGCCATCTACGGATACGTACCGGCCGACGCGGCCACCGGCACGGCAGCAGCCGGCGGCATCCCGGGTGGCGCCTTCGTCGCCTTCCAGGTGGTCTTCGCGATCATCGCCGTGGCCCTCGTCTCCGGTGCCATCGCCGACCGAGCCAAGTTCGTCACCTGGACGGTCTTCACGGTCATCTGGGCGACGCTGGTCTACTTCCCGGCGGCCCACTGGGTCTTCGCCTTCAACGGCTTCGCAGCCGAGACCGGAGGCTGGATCGCCAACAAGGCCGAGGGCCTCTTCCTGGGTGGCGCGGGTGCCTACGACTTCGCCGGCGGCACGGCGATCCACATCAACGCCGGTGTCGCGGGCCTGGCCCTCGCGATCCTGCTCCGCAAGCGGGTCGGCTGGCCCAAGGAGCCGATGCGTCCGCACAACCTGACACTCGTCATGATCGGCGCCGGCATCCTCTGGTTCGGCTGGTTCGGCTTCAACGCCGGCTCCGCCCTCAGCGCGGGCACCCTGGCCGCGGGCGTGTGGGTCAACACCCTCGCCGCGACCTGCACGGCCATGCTCGGCTGGCTCATCACGGAGAAGATCCGCGACGGCCACGCCACCTCCCTCGGTGCAGCCTCGGGTGTCGTCGCCGGCCTCGTGGCCATCACCCCCGCCTGTGCGACCGTCTCCCCGTGGGGCGCGCTCGTCGTCGGCCTCGCCGCCGGCGTCGGCTGTGCCCTCGCGGTCGGCCTCAAGTTCCGCTTCGGCTTCGACGACAGCCTCGACGTCGTCGGCGTCCACCTCGTCGGTGGTCTCATCGGCACCCTCCTCATCGGCTTCCTCGCCGACGCGACCAACAGCCCGACCGGCACTGCCGGGCTCAGCATGAACGACGGGCTCTTCTTCGGCGGCGGCTTCGGCCAGCTGTGGTCGCAGACCCTGGGCGCCGGTGCCGTGCTGATCTACTCCTTCGTCGTGACGTTCATCATCGGCTGGGTCCTGCACAAGACCATGGGCTTCACCGTCCCCGAAGAGGACGAGGTGGCCGGGATCGACCTGCTGGAGCACGCTGAGACCGCATACGACCTGGGGGCCTTCACCGGTGGCAGCCGCCACGTGTCCTCCGGCGTCGTGGCCGAACGAACCCGACAGGTCGTCGCCGACGAGCCGTCCTCCAAGGAAGAGGCCTCCGCATGAAGCTCATCACCGCCATCATCAAGCCCCACCAGCTCGACGAGGTGAAGGAGGCCCTGGAGGCCTTCGGCGTCGCGGGCATGACGATCAGCGAGGCGAGCGGCTACGGCCGCCAGCGCGGCCACAGCGAGGTCTACCGCGGTGCCGAGTACACCGTCGACTTCGTGCCGAAGGTCCGCCTCGAGGTCCTCGTCGATGACGTGGACAGCTCGGACGTCCTCGAGGTCATCCTCAAGGCCGCGCAGACCGGCCGCATCGGCGACGGGAAGATCTGGTCCGTCCCGGTCGACGAGGTGGTGCGCGTCCGCACCGGCGAGCGTGGTGTCGACGCTCTCTGAGCGCCGACGCACCGCTCGACACACCAACACAACAGCTACCAGGGGACGGCGAGAATCTGACATGACGGATGTGACCTCACGACGTCTGGACCTCGCCGGCACCCGAACCTTCGCGACGCCCGGCGCGGGCCAGACCCGCCGCCGGGCGCTCGCGGACTTCGGCTTCGGGTGGCTCCAGGAGCTCTGGCGCGAGGCCTGTGCGGGCCGGCGCCACGAGGGTGTCGCCCTCGCCGCGGTGGGTTCGCTCGCCCGCGGCGACGGCGGCCCCCTCAGCGACTACGACCTCGTGCTCGTGCACCACCCGCGAGGCCTCTCCGGCAAGGAGGTCGGCGCCTTCGCCGACAAGCTCTGGTATCCCATCTGGGACGCCGGGGTCCGCCTCGACCACAGCGTCCGCACCGTCGCCGACTGTCGCGCCGTCGCCTCGGACGACCTCTCGGCAGCGGTCGGTCTGCTCGACCTCACCCACGTGGCCGGTGACGCCGACGTCGTCAACGCGGCCCGCTCCACGGTCGCGCACGACTGGCGGGCCAACGCCCGCACCCGGCTCGGCGAGATGCACGAGTCCGTCGTCCAGCGGCACGCCCGCCAGGGCGACCTCGCCCACCTCATCGAGCCCGACCTCAAGGAGGCCCACGGCGGCCTGCGCGACATGTCCGTCCTGCGGGCCCTCACGGCCGCCTGGCTCACCGACCGCCCCCACGGCGACGTCGACGAGGCCTACGAGCGCATCCTCGACGTGCGCGACGCGATCCACGTCGTCACCGGCCGTGGCCGGGACCGCCTGACCCGCGACGACCAGGACGCCTGCGCCGCACTGCTCGGCTACACCGACTCCGACGACCTGCTCACCGACCTGTCGACCTCGGCCCGCACCATCGCGTATGCCGTCGACAGCACCGTCCGCCGCGCCATGCAGTCCCAGCGGGCTCGCACCCTGCGCGTCGGCCCGCGCCGGCCGCAGCTCGCACCCCTCGGCTACGGCCTCTACCGCCACGACGGCGAGGCCGTGCTGGGCCCGTCGGCCGACCTGTCGTCCGACCCGATCATCCCGCTGCGCGCGGCGGTCGTGGCGGCACGCGGCGGCATACCGCTCTCACCGACGACCCTGAAGAACCTCGCCGCCCAGTCGCCGACCCTGCCGGAGCCGTGGCCGGAGGTGGCACGCAACCTCTTCGCCGACCTGCTGGCGGCCGGGCCCGGCCTCGTCACGGTGTGGGAGGGGCTCGACCTGGCCGGCGTCGTGGAGCGGTGGATCCCTGAGTGGACCGCCGTCCGTAGCCGGCCCCAGCGCAACGCCGTGCACCGGCACACCGTCGACCGCCACCTCATCGAGACGGTCGTCGCCGCGAGCGGCATGGTGCGCGACGTCTCGCGCCCCGACCTGCTCATGCTCGCCTCCGTCCTGCACGACATCGGAAAGGTGCCCGGCTCCCGCGACCACGCGGTGACCGGCGCCGAGATCTCCGACGGCGTGCTGCGCCGGATGGGGGTGTCCGAGCCCGACCGCACCGTCATCGTGCGGCTCGTGCGCGAGCACCTCACCCTCGTCGACCTCGCCACCCGCCGCGACCCCGAGGACCCGGCGACCATCGCCGCGCTGTCCGAGGCCGTCGACGGCTCGGTGCACACGCTCGACCTCCTGCGCGCCCTCACCGAGGCGGACGCGTCAGCCGCCGGCCCGAAGGCCTGGAGCGACTGGCGAGCCGGTCTCGTCACGCGTCTCTACACGGCCTGCCGGGCGGCCCTCATCGCCCAGTCCGAAGGAGAGGGGGCTCTCGTCGTGGAACCGATCGAGACCCTGCCGCTCTCCGAGGAGGCCCTCGACCGGGTCGCCTCCGGGGAGCCCTACGTCACCGTGTCATCGCTCGGTGGCGCCCACCGCATCGACATCATCGCCCGCGACCGCGCCGGCCTCTTCGCCGACACCGCTGGCCTGCTCGCCGCCCACGGCTTCATCGTGCGCTCGGCGATCGTCCGTACCCTCGACGGCCTCGCGGTCAACGAGTGGTGGGTCGACTCGCCGGGCGGCGAGACGCCGCTGCCCGAGATCATCTCGCGCGACCTGTCGCGCGTCGCCGCCGGCGACCGCTCGCCGCTGGGCAAGCTCCAGCGCCGCAAGTCAGGCGGCGTGCGCAGCCCCGGCTCGGGTTCGGTCGACTCCGCCCGCGCCATGGTGATCAGTAGCGCCTCCGACACCGCGACCGTCATCGAGGTGCGCGCGACCGACCGTCCCGGGCTGCTCCAGGACATCGGCATGACGCTCGCCCGCGCCTCGTTGTCCGTGCGGTCGGCGCACATCGCGACGTATGCCGGCCAGACCCTCGACACGTTCTACGTGACCGAGTTCGGTGGCGGGCAGCTCGCTCCGGCCCGGGCCGCCCAGGCCGTCGCGATGATCATCGACACCTGCGACGGCTGACCACCCCGCTCCACCCACTCCCCGGACCTCTTCCCGCCCGGACCTCCCCGTACCGACCTCCTCGGTCGATGTCTTTCCGCGAGCCCTTGCCCGCGGAAATACATCGACCGGGAGCGAGGGGGCGGGAGCCGGGGGCGCCCGGAGCGAGGGGCGGCCGGTAGCGAGGGCGGCCGGTAGCGAGGGCGGCCGGGGGCGAGGGGGTGAGCGGGGAGCGGGGGGGCGGCCGGACGGCATACGGCATCGGGTCCGAGGAGTGCGCCCGAGTCGGAGCAGGGCGCGGGAGCGGATAGCCTTGCCGGGTGTTTGCATCCCTGTCTGACCGGCTGACCGCCACCTTCAAGAACCTGCGCGGCAAGGGCCGCCTGACGGAGCACGACGTCAACGCGACGGTCCGTGACATCCGGCTGGCGCTGCTCGACGCCGACGTCGCGCTGCCCGTCGTCAAGCGGTTCACCGGCAAGGTGCGCGAGCGGGCGCTCGGTGCGGAGGTGAGCCAGGCGCTCAACCCCGCCCAGCAGGTCGTCAAGATCGTGCAGGAGGAGCTCGTCGCGATCCTCGGCGGGCAGACCCGACAGCTCTCGCTGGCGAAGCAGCCTCCGACAGTCATCATGCTCGCGGGCCTGCAGGGCTCGGGCAAGACGACCTTCGCGGGCAAGCTCGGCAAGTGGCTCAAGGACCAGGGGCACACGCCGCTGCTCGTCGCTGCCGACCTCCAGCGACCCAACGCCGTCACCCAGCTCGAGGTCACCGGTGAGCGCGCCGGAGTCCCCGTCTTCGCGCCCGAGCGCGGCAACATGGGCGGCCACGACGCCGTGCTCGACTCCGGCGAGGGCACGCGGTCGTTCGGCGACCCCGTCGCCGTGTCGCGCATGGGCATCGAGCAGGCGCGCGCGAAGCAGTACGACGTCGTCATCGTCGATACGGCCGGCCGCCTCGCCGTCGACGAGAACCTCATGGAGCAGGCCGCCGACATTCGTGCGGCGATCCGTCCCGACGAGGTGCTCTTCGTCATCGACGCGATGATCGGTCAGGCGGCCGTCGAGACCGCACTGGCCTTCCACGCCGGCGTGGCCTTCACCGGTGTCGTGCTCTCGAAGCTCGACGGTGACGCCCGCGGTGGTGCCGCCCTCTCGGTCGCCGAGATCACGGGCGAGCCGATCATGTTCGCCTCGACGGGTGAGAAGGTCACCGACATCGAGGTGTTCCACCCCGACCGCATGGCCAGCCGCATCCTCGACATGGGTGACGTGCTGACGCTCATCGAGCAGGCCGAGAAGGCGTTCGACAAGCGCCAGGCCGATGAGATGGCGCGCAAGTTCATGGCGGAGGAGGACTTCACCTTCGAGGACTTCCTCCAGCAGATGAACGCCATCAAGAAGATGGGCTCGCTCAAGTCGATGCTCAAGATGATGCCGGGCATGCAGGGCATGCGCGAGCAGCTCGACGCCTTCGACGACCGGGAGTTCGACCGCGTCGAGGCGATGGTCCGCTCGATGACGCCCTTCGAGCGCACCCACCCCAAGCAGATCAACGGCTCGCGGCGCGCGCGCATCGCCAAGGGCTCCGGCGTCACGGTGACCGAGGTCAACCAGCTGCTCGTCCGCTTCGGCGACGCGCAGAAGATGATGAAGTCGATGGCCCGCGGCGGCGGTGGTGGCCTGCCCGGCATGCCGGGCATCCCCGGCACCGGCAAGCGCGGCCGCCCCCAGCAGCCGCAGCGCAAGAAGAGCAAGAGCGGCAACCCCGCCAAGCGTGCGGCCGAGGAGCGAGCGGCGGCCGACAAGGCGTCGGCCGGCCGGTCGGCAGCCGCGGCCAGCGCCTTCGGTGTGCCCGGTGCCGGTGCGGAAGGCGACGGACAGGCCGCCGATCCGATGGCCGGCTTCGACCCGAACAACCTGCCGAAGGGCTTCGAGAAGTTCCTCGGCGGCCGCTGACCGGAGGACGTGCCGCTCGCTGATCGGTGCCGACGCGCATCACCTCACCGATGGGCTTGCATCGACTTGCGGATCAACTGGTGAATCAACCTGGCTTTGGTGTTGCTCCAACAGCACCAAAGGCGAGTTGATCCACCAGTTGATGGCGATCGGTCGCCACAACGGCGCCCACGGAATCAACTGGCGGATCAACTGGGGTCTGCTGTCGCTCTGGCGACACCTCCCACCAGTTGATCGACCTGTTGATCCTGCCGTCTGGAATCGAGCAGCCTGAGAGCCCCGACTGCGGGGCGCGACCTGTGGATGAGGCGGAGATCCGCGCACTTCCGGACCTCAAAGTGGGGGCATGGAGCTGCCCGACCACCTCGCCGAGCTCGCGTCCACCCAGTGGGGCGTCGTCACGCGACGCCAGCTGCTCGAGGCCGGTGTCCCGCCGGCGATGATCCGGTGGCAGACCGGTCGACGGTGGAGATCGTTGCTGCCGGGCGTCATCCTGCTCTCTCCCGGGCTACCGACGTGGGACCAGAGACTCGTGGCAGCTCTGTTGGCGGCCGGCCCGAAGTCCTGGCTGAGCGGCGCGACTGCGGCCGCATGGCATGGGCTGGCCAGAGCCGACAACACCTTGCCGGTGCACGTCATGGTCCCGTTTCCTGCGACCAGCAAGCAGATCGCCTGGGTGTCGATCCGCGCCACCAGCCTGACGAACGAGCGTCTCGTGCAGCGCGGACCGCTGCGCGTCTCGTGCCGTCCGCGCGCGCTCGTCGACGCTGCCGCTCAGGCGTGTGATGACGACGCGGCCCGGGCCCTGGTCATCGCGGCAGTGGAGGACCGGCAGGTCCGAATCGACGACGTGCAGCACTGGTTGGCCGTTCGGCGTCGCAACGGCACCGTGCGTCTCAAGACTGCCGTGCGAGAGGCCGCGACAGGTCTGTGGTCGGTGCCGGAGGCAAAGCTCGCCGGGATCGTTCGCGCGTCCGGCCTGTTCCCGCACGTCATGGCGAACCCCGTGCTCGTCGACGCCTTGGGTCGGCCCCTGACCACGCCCGACCTGTGGATCGACGACGTGGGGCTCGCGCTCATGGTCCACTCCCGGCGCTTCCACGCTGAAGCCCTCGACTGGGACGCGACCGTGGACACCGACGAAGACCTCCGTGATGCGGGCATCGAGGTGGTGGGAGTGACGCCCAACGCGATCGAACGCCGCCCCGAGAAGGTGCTGGCCCGGGTGTCGTCCGGGCACGCTCGTGCCTCCCGGCGACCGCGCCCGAACGTCACGGCCACACCACGCGACTGGATGAGCCGTGTCTCTGGCTGACGACGCCGGCACTGCAGGCAGGTTTGAGCGCCGGGCCAACATCCGAACCGATCAACTCGGGGATCAACTCGTGGGAGGTGTCGTCAGAGCGACAGCAGGCGGGAGTTGATCCACCAGTTGATGCCCGAGGGCGTGCGCTGCGCGGTCAGGTACGGGTTGGGTCGTAAGGTCGATCAACTCGGGGATCAACTGGGAGATCAACTGGGCTTTGGTGTTGCTCCACGACCACTCGAGCCGAGTTGGTCCACCGGCGGGTCGAGGCGGCATACGCTCGGGAGCGTGGTCACCGTCGACGGACGCTCACGGGTGAGGCTTCCCGACGGGCGCGGCCTCGACGTCTGGCAGGGCGGCGACTCGGGCGGAACGCCCGTCCTGTTCCTGCACGGCACGCCCGGTGGACGGCTGCAGGGCGCGCTCGGCGACGGCGCCGCGGCTAAAGCAGGCGTGCGACTCGTGTCCTTCTCGCGGCCCGGCTACGGCGGGTCGAGCGATGCCGCCACCACCTTGGCGTCCGTGGCGCGCGACGCGGGCGCGATCGCCGACGCGCTCGCCATCGACGGCTTCGCGGTGCTCGGCGTCTCCGGGGGAGGGCCGTATGCCGTCGCGGCCGGCGCCGTTCTGCCAGACCGGGTGCGTGCCGTCGGGGTCGTCGCAGGGGTCGGACCGCTGCTCGAGCTCGATCCGGCGTCGGCGGCCGACCCGGCTGTGCGGGCTGCTGTCGCCGGCGACGACGACGGTGCGCTCGCGCTCCAGGACGCCACCACCGCCGTCCGTCGCGGTTCCGGCGCGCGGGGCTTCGTCACGCCCGAGATCCTCGAGCCGTGGACGCCGAGCGGGCGACCGGGGCTGCCCTCCTACCGCGGCGCCTCGCGCGACGCGCTCGCCTTCGCCGTCGGGTGGGACATCGACCTCGCCGCCATCAGCGCGCCCGTCTGGCTCTGGTACGGCGACCACGACCAGCAGGTGCCGCTCGAGCACGGGCGGTGGCTGCACGAGCGCCTGCCCACCTCGACGCTCGTCGTGCGCGAGGGCGCGGGGCACCTCGCGACCCTCATGCCCTACTGGCACGACATCCTCGTCACCCTCACCCGCGACCGGTCTGGGTAGGGTCGTCGACATGACTGCGCCGCTGCTCCACGTGAGAGGTCAGGTCCTCGTCCGACCCGACGAGACGGTCGACGAGCTGTGGGTCGTCGACGGCAGGGTGACCTTCACGCGACCGACGGGCCGGTATGCCGCCGACGTCCAGACGCTCGAGGGCTGGGTGCTGCCGGGTCTGGTCGACGCGCACTGCCACGTCGGGCTGGGTGCCCACGGCGAGGTGCCGCAGGAGGAGGCTGAGCGTCAGGCTCTCACCGACCGCGACGCCGGGACGCTGCTGATCCGTGACGCCGGCCAGCCGGGCGACACCCGGTGGGTCGACGAGCGCGAGGACCTGCCCAAGATCATCCGCGCCGGCCGTCACATCGCCCGCACCCGCCGCTACATGCGCAACTACGCCCACGAGGTCGAGGAGGCCGAGCTCGTCCAGCACGTGCGGCTCGAGGCCCACCGCGGGGACGGCTGGGTCAAGCTCGTCGGCGACTGGATCGACCGCGACGTGGGCGACCTCGCACCGAGCTGGAGCCGCCAGGCCGTCGCCGACGCCATCGCAGCCGCCCACGAGGAGGGTGTCCGCGTCACGGCGCACTGCTTCGGCGAGGAGTCGCTGCGCGACCTCGCCGCCGCTGGCATCGACTGCATCGAGCACGCCACCGGGCTCCAGGAGGGCTCGATCGACACCTTCGCCGCTCAGGGGATCGCCATCGTGCCGACCCTCGTCAACATCGCGCAGTTCCCGAGCCTCGCGGAGCCGGCCAAGGAGAAGTTCCCCGACTACCACCGCCACATGCTGGACCTCCACGAGCGGCGCTACGCGACGGTCGGCGCCGCCCACGAGGCGGGCGTGCCGATCTATGTCGGTACCGACGCCGGAGGCAGCCTGCCGCACGGGCTCGTCGGCGCCGAGATGGTCGAGCTGACGAAGGCCGGGCTGTCGAACCTCGAGGTCATCTCGGCCGCCACCTGGGGCGCTCGCGAGTGGCTCGGCCGGCCCGGGCTCGTCGAGGGCGCCGATGCCGACCTCGTCGTCCTGAGGGCCGACCCACGCGACGACGTCGGCGCCGTCGCAGATCCCTCCGGCGTCGTCCTGCGAGGTCGCGTTGTCCTCTGACCTCACCCCCGAGCCCCCCGCCGACGCCCCGCTCACCGCGGTGGGGGAGCGCGTGCTCGTGCGGCCGCCGACGCCGGCCGACGAGCCGGCCTACGTCGAGGCCGTGACCCGCTCGAGCCGGCGGCTCGCCGACTTCGCGATGCCCGACCCCCACAACCTGCCGACCGTCCTCGCGAGCCAGTCGCCGCTCTACCGCACCTTCATGGTCGTCGCGCGCGAGCCGGCCGGGGAGCACGGCCTCGTCGGGCGGATCAACGTCGCCAACGTCGTGCGCGGAGCCTTCCTCAGCGCGTCGATCGGCTACGACGCCTACGACCCGTATGCCGGCCGCGGCCTCTTCGTCGAGGGGCTGAGCCTCACCCTCGACCTCCTCTTCGCCGACGAGCCGGCGGGCATGGCGCTGCACCGGGTCGAGGCCAACATCCAGCCGGCGAACGCCCGCTCGGCCGGGCTCGTGCGCTCGCTCGGCTTCGTCCACGAGGGCTTCTCCCGCGCTTTCCTGCACCTGCCCGGTCTCGACGGCCGGCGCGCGTGGCGTGACCACGACCGCTACACGATGCTCGCGACCGACTGGCCCGCCGCGCCCTACCGGCCCCACGGCGCCCGCCGGGTCGCCTGCATCGTGACAGGCACTGCCGGCTACGGCGGCACGACCCTTGCTGCCGCGCTCGCGCTCGAGCTCGAGGTGCCGCTCTACTCCTCGAGCACGGTGCCGCAGACGTCGACCCTCTTCGAGCTGCTGCGCTCGTCACCGGTCGGCGGCGTCGTGGAGTGCCGGGCGAGCGCTCCCGAGCTGCGCATGGGCCTGGCCCGGGCCGGCTTCGACCCGTCGGCCGTGCCGGTGCTCGACGCCGCCGTCGACGTGCCCAAGGCGGAGGTCGTGCGCCAGGCACTGGCGGTGCGCACGGCGTTCGCCTGAGCACCGTCGGGCGCTCGCGGCCGCCGGTTCGGAGGAGCTCCCGGAGTCTGGCAGAATGGACGGCTGTACCCGTCGGGCCAGAACTCTCTTGCCTGACCCGGACGCCTACACCGGGTGTCGGCCCCCCACGCATCTCAGCGTGGTCTTGCCGCGCTCACAACACGGAAGAGGAAACCACACCAGTGGCCGTCAAGATTCGTCTGAAGCGCATGGGCAAGATCCGTGCACCGTTCTACCGCGTCGTCGTCATGGACTCGCGCACCAAGCGCGATGGCCGGGCCATCGAGGAGATCGGCAAGTACCACCCCACCGAGGAGCCCTCGCTCATCGAGATCGACATGGAGCGCGCCCACTACTGGCTCGCCCAGGGCGCCCAGCCCACCGAGGCCGTCGCTGCCCTGATCAAGGTCGTCGACGGTGGCACCCTCAAGACCAAGGAGCCCAAGCCGGCGAAGAAGGACCTCTACGAGGCCGCCATCGCCGCCGCGGGCAAGGCCGACGACGGTGGCTCCGCGCCTCGCAAGAAGGCCGAGAAGAAGGCCGACGCCCCCAAGGCTGACGAGGCCAAGGCCGACGAGTCCGACGCCGCCAAGGCCGAGGCCTGAGCATGATCGAGGAGGCCCTCGAGCACCTCGTCAAGGGCATCGTCGACCACGACGAGGACGTCGTCGTGCGCCGCAAGGAGCTGCGTCGCGGTGAGCTGCTCGAGGTCCGGGTGCACCCCGACGACCTCGGCCGCGTCATCGGCCGCTCCGGCCGCACGGCGAGCGCCCTGCGCACCGTCGTGGCCGCCCTCGCGGGCAACAGCAACATCCGTGTCGACATCGTCGACACCGACCGCGAGCGCTGACCAGCTGACGCCGACGGCGTCGCACAGCCTGCACGAGAAGGGGTGTCCCGAGCGATCGGGACGCCCCTTCCGCATGCCCGGGGCAAGGGCTGCCCCACTCCCGTATGCCGCCCCGATCGACAGAGCGCGCCCGTCCTATCGAGAGAGCACTCCAGGCAATCGAGAGAGCGATCCGTGGGGCAGGCCGTCCGCACCCCTCTGCCTCGGGATCGGTGCGCCCGCTTGGGACAAACCTGAGAGGATGCCGCCATGAGTCTCGTCCTCGCCCGGATCGGCAAGCCCCACGGTCTGCGGGGAGAGGTCACCGTCCGGCTTCACACCGACGAGCCCGAGACCCGCTTCGCCGTCGGCGCCGTGCTCGAGACCGAGGCCGACCCGGGCTCAGGGGTGCCCAAGGCCCTGACGATCGCGTCGACCCGCGTGCACAACGGGGTCTGGCTGCTGACCTTCGAGGAGATTCCCGACCGCACGGGTGCGGAGAGCCTGCGTGGCGCCCGGCTCGTGACGTCGGGCACGGCGCCTGCGGTCGACGACGAGGCCTTCTACGAGGAGGATCTCGTCGGGCTCGAGGCGCGCGACGTGAGCGGCGCCGTCGTCGGCACCGTCACCGGGCTCGAGATCGGCGCAGCCCAGGACCGGCTCGTGCTGCGCCTGACCGACGGGGTCACGGCCTACGTGCCCTTCATGCGCCACATGGTGCCGGTCGTCGCGGAGGACCACGTCGTCGTCGACCCTCCGGCCGGCCTCTTCGACCTCTATCGCGAGGGCACCGAGTGACTGCCGACGCCGGGCCCGCACTGCGCATCGACGTCGTCTCGATCTTCCCCGACTACCTCTCGGCGCTCGACCTGTCGCTCATCGGCAAGGCCCGCGAGGACGGCCTGCTCGACGTGCGCGTGCACGACCTGAGGGACTTCACCCACGACCGGCACCGCACCGTCGACGACACTCCCTACGGCGGCGGCGCCGGCATGGTGATGAAGCCGCAGCCGTGGGCAGAGGCACTCGATCACGTTGTCGCACAGGGCGGTTCGAGCGCACCTTCGGGTCGCCCCCACCTCGTCGTGCCGGGGCCAGGCGGTGCGCCCTTCACGCAGGCCGTGGCGCGCGAGCTCTCGCAGGAGGGGTGGCTCGCCTTCGCCTGCGGCCGCTACGAAGGCATCGACGAACGCGTCTACGAGCACGCACGCGAGACCCTCGGGCTCGAGGTCTCGGTCGTCAGCCTCGGCGACTACGTCCTCAACGGCGGTGAGGTGGCGGTGCTGGCGATGGTCGAGGCGATCGGTCGCCTCGTGCCCGGCGTCATCGGCAACGCGGAGTCGCTCGTCGAGGAGTCGCACGAGGACGGGTTGCTCGAGTACCCCCTCTACACCAAGCCCCGCGAGTGGAACGGCCGCGAGGTGCCGCCGATCCTCCTGTCCGGCAACCATGCCGCGATCGCCGCCTGGCGCCACGGGCAGAGGCTCGCCCGCACGGCCGCACGCCGGCCCGACCTGCTGCACCCCTCGCACGGAGACAGCGAGGTCGAGATCGCCGCTGCCACGCCGGGTGACGTCCCCGAGCTCAACGTGCTCTTCAAGGCCTGCTGGGTTCAGGAGGCGCTGGTCAACGACACGCTCGACATCCCCGCCCTGCGCGAGTCCCTCGCCGACGTGCGGGCGAGCCTCGACTCGACGCAGACCTGGGTCGCCCGCAAGGCGGGCCGTCTCGTGGGTGCGGTGCGCACCTCGAGGCAGGAGGACGACTGGTTCATCGGCCGCCTCTGCGTCGTGCCGGACCTCCGGGGGCAGGGACTCGGCCGGCGCCTGCTCGAGCACGCCGAGGCGACCGCACCGGACGGCATACGCACGATGTCGCTCGACACGGGCGCTCGCAGCGCCGACAACCTGCGGATGTACAGGAAGGCCGGCTACCGCCCTGCACCCGAGACGGGCGACGCGCCCGCGGGGGCGGTGCGCCTCACCAAGCGTCGTCGTCGCTAGGCGCCGTGGTCAGGAGACGAGCGAGACGCGCAGGTCGGGCGCGAGCATGAGCCGCCGACGGATGAGCGCGGCCTCGACGCCCGCGGTGATCGCCTGGGTCGCCATGATCGCGAAGAGCACGAGCACCTGGGCCGTCGCCGCCTGCACCGCGCTGCCGCCACCCAGCATGACGCCGATGAAGGCGCCGGGCAGCGTGACGATGCCCGAGGTGCGCACCTGGTCGAGGCTCGGCACGATCCCCTCCGGCACCCGGCGCGCGATGACCTCGTCGATGGCCTGAGGTGCGGTGAGGCCGAGCGAGAGGCACGCCTCGTACTGCCCGTGCTCCTCGCGCAGGGCCGCGAACGTGCGACGCCCGACGAGCGTGTGAACCGTCATCGTGTTGCCGATGACGATGCCGGCCACGGGGATGAGCGCGACCCCGACGAAGGGCACGGCGCCGCTGAGGAGCAGGATCGCGACGACGGGCACGACGCCGCAGGCCATCGACGCCGCTGCCCAGTGCCACGAGCGCGGCGCACCCACCCGCCTGGCCGTCGTCACCGCGGCGGTGGTGAACATGACGCAGACAGCCAGCAGCGAGAGCCAGATCGAGCGCACGACGGCGGTGATGACGAGCGCGACGATCCCGAGCTGGACGATGGCGCGAGCGCCCGCGACGACGGCCTCCCGGTCGAGATCGATGCGCCCGAGCCGGTTGGCCACGACGGTGACGGCGAGCAGCACGACGAGGGCGATGGCCACGGGCCAGCCGGGAGAGATGTCCACGGCGCCACCGTAGGCTCGCCATGACGCCGCGGGCACTCAGGGTCGCGCGCTCGCCGATTTCAGGTATGCCGTGTGGCTCTGGCAGACTTGACCACTGCGTCCGGCACGACGGCCCCTGCCACAGGGGGAGTCGGGTCCCCAGCACGCCCCCCGGGTCGACGACCTCGGGTGCGGGAGACCCACGCGGCCCGACGGACGCACACACGAACATCGTGCCGGGTGACCTGTGGCGCCCAGGAAAGTGGACCATCATGCAGAAGTTCGACGCACTCGACAAGGCGTCGCTCCGCGACGACATCCCCGCGTTCCGCGCGGGTGACACGCTCAAGGTGCACGTCAAGGTCGTCGAGGGCACGCGCTCGCGTGTCCAGGTCTTCCAGGGCGTCGTCATCCGTCGCCACGGCGGCGGCATCGGCGAGACGTTCACCGTCCGCAAGATCTCGTTCGGCGTCGGTGTCGAGCGCACCTTCCCCCTGCACACGCCGATCATCGACCACATCGAGGTCGTCACGCGTGGTGACGTGCGCCGCGCCAAGCTCTACTACCTGCGTGGTCTGCGCGGCAAGGCTGCCAAGATCCGCGAGAAGCGCGACAACGTCCCGGCCAAGGCCGGCGCGGCCAAGACGACGGCCAAGAAGGCCTGACGACGTCTGCTGACGCAGGCGTCCGGATGACCTCGCAGGGCGCGGTGGACCTCCTTCGGGTCGGGCCGGCATGAGTGCCGACACGACCCCCGAGCAGGGGTCCTCCGCGCCTTCGCGCACCAGCCCGCCGACCGGCATACGGCGGCACCGCTGGCTGCTCGGCCCAGCGACGCTGCTGCTGCTCGTCATCCTCGTGCGCACGTTCCTCGTGACGCCGTTCGGCATCCCCAGCGGGTCGATGCAGGACACCCTGCTCATCGGTGACCGGATCCTCGTGAGCCGGCTGACGGCGCCCGCGGACCTCCAACGGGGCGACGTCGTCGTCTTCGACGCGTCGCAGGGCTTCAACCTGCGCGTGCCCGAGCGGGGTCTCTTCCAGACGTTCGTCGAGGCTGCCCAGAGCATCTTCGGCAAGGGTCAGCCGACCGACTACATCAAGCGCGTCATCGGCCTGCCCGGCGACCACGTGAAGTGCTGCGCGCCGGACGGCCGCCTCGAGATCAACGGGGTCGCCGTCGACGAGCCCTACATCGCCCCCGGCGCGGTGCCGAGCACGATGACCTTCGACGTGACGGTGCCGCCCGACCGTTTCTGGGTGATGGGCGACAACCGCGGTGCCTCTGCGGACTCGCGCGCGCACCTCGGCGACCCGGGTGGCGGCATGGTCCCCGGGGAGGACATCATCGGCAAGGTGTGGGTGCGATACTGGCCGCTCGGTCGGCTCGGATACGTCGACCAGGGCCAGCTGGCATCCGTGCCAGCCGCCCCCGTCCCACGAAATGGTGAGTGATGTCGCAGCAGACCGGACGCCCCGAGGACCCGACGCGCGGGCGCGGCACTGACGACCTCCAGCGTCGTCGTGGGCGCGCTGACGACGACTACGACGACGACTTCGACGACGACCTCGAGGACGACGAGGACCGCCCCCGCGGCTTCGGCGCTACCGTTCTCGCCGGCATCAAGGAGCTCGTCATCGTCATCGTGCTCGCGATGGCCCTGTCGTTCGTCGTCAAGACGTGGCTCTTCCAGGCCTTCTACATCCCGTCGGGCTCGATGGAGAACACCCTCGTGCGCGACGACCGGGTCATTGTCAGCAAGCTGACGCCCGGCCCCTTCGACCTGCGGCGCGGCGACGTCGTCGTCTTCGAGGACCCGGGCACGCCGCAGCCGTGGCTGGCCGGGCTCGACAGCGGGGCGAGCACCGTTGGTGGCCCCTTCCACGAGGCGCTCGTCTTCGTCGGGCTGCTCCCGGAGGACTCCGAGAACCACCTCATCAAGCGCGTCATCGGGCTGCCCGGCGACCACGTGCAGTCCGACGGCGGTACCGGGCCGATCCTCGTCAACGGCGTCGCGATCACCGAGCCCTACGTCAAGCCGGGTGACGCGCCGAGCGAGGGCAAGAAGTTCGACATCACCGTGCCGGCCGGGCACGTCTGGGTCATGGGCGACCACCGCTCCGACTCCTCCGACAGCCGCTTCCACGACGACGGCACCGGCGCCACCGGCTCGGTCCCGATCGACAAGCTCGTCGGGCGAGCCCTCTTCATCGTCTGGCCCATCGACCACGTGACGTGGCTCGGGGTGCCGGAGCGCACCTTCGCGCAGGTCCCCGCCCCGGCGAGCACCCCGGCCGTCAAGCCGTCGGGCACGAAGACGACGCCGGCCGCGACGAAGGCCCCTGCGAGCTGACGGTCCCGATGGTCGCGCGTCCAACCCCTTCCAAGAAGCCCTCGCTGCGGGTCGAGCGCGCCCTGCAGCGTTCGGGCCACCGCCTCCTCGCCGGCATGGACGAGGTCGGCCGCGGCGCCCTCGCGGGCCCCGTGAGCGTCGGCGTCGTCGTCATCGACGAGACGGTGCGCTCGGCCCCCGTGGGGGTCAAGGACTCCAAGCTGCTCACCGAGCGGGCCCGCAAAGGCCTCGTGCCACGCATCCAGCGCTGGGCCGTCGCATATGCCGTCGGGCACGCCGGTCCCGACGAGATCGACGCCATCGGCATCATGGCCGCGCTTCGCCTCGCGGGCACCCGAGCGCTCGACTCGCTCGGGGTGGTGCCCGACCTCGTCATCCTCGACGGCAACCACGACTGGCTCACCGCACCGGGCGAGGTGGGGCTGCTCGCCTTCTCCGGCGACGCGGCCGGCCCGTCGACGCCTCCGGTGACGACGATGATCAAGGCCGACATGAAGTGCTCGTCGGTCGCCGCGGCCAGCGTGCTCGCGAAGGTCGAGCGCGACGACCTCATGGTGGGGCTCGCGGCCGACCACCCGGCATACGGCTGGGCCCTCAACAAGGGGTATGCCGCGCCGGAGCACATGGACGCCATCACCCGCCTCGGGCCGTGCGAGCTGCACCGGCGGTCGTGGCGTCTGCCCGGCGTGCACGAGCCGGGTCTCGATGGGGTGTTGAATGGGATGACGGACCTGCCGGTGCCCGCCTCCGTGCCCGAGCAGACAGCGACGACGGTCAGGTGAGCCAGCGGTGAGTTCGGAAGACCTCGAGAAGTACGAGACCGAGATGGAGCTGCAGCTCTACAAGGAGTATCGCGACGTCGTCGGCCTCTTCACCCACGTCGTCGAGACCGAGCGGCGCTTCTACCTCGCCAACTCCGTCGACGTGAAGGTGCGCACCGACGGCGGCGAGGTCTTCTTCGACGTGACGATGGCCGACGCCTGGGTGTGGGACATCTACCGCCCGGCGCGCTTCGTCAAGAACGTGAGGGTCGTGACGTTCAAGGACGTCAACGTCGAGGAGCTGCCCAAGCCCGACATCAAGCTCCCGGAGTCCGGCGACTTCTCCTGACGGCCCGTCTGTTGTCCACACCTCCCCCCGCGGCCGTCGCCGCAGGGGTATGCCGTCCACAGCCGTAAGGTGGGTCTCGCGCCGTCACGCGTGGGGCACCGATGGTGGGACGCATGGACCTCACGACCCCCGTTCTCCCCGGTGGCGCACCCCTCTCCGACTCGTGCTCCGGCTCGGGCTCTCGCTCACGGTCGAGCCCTGGGAGGAGAAAGGGCGCGCGCTCGTCGCCGCCCGCCACGCGCGCCCTCGGTGACTACGGCGAGCGGCTGGCTGCGCGCTACCTCCTCGAGCAGGGTGTGGAGATCCTCGACCGCAACTGGCGGTGCGTGCGCGGGGAGCTCGACATCGTCGCGAGAGAGGGCGCCGACCTGGTCATCTGCGAGGTGAAGACGCGCAGCGGCGAGGGCTTCGGCGCGCCCTACGAGGCCGTGACGTGGCGCAAGCAGCGCCGGCTGCGCCAGCTCGGGGGGCTCTGGCGGGACGAGCATCCGGAGAAGTGCGCGGGTCCGCTGCGCATCGACGTCATCTCGATCCTGTGCCTGCCGGGTCGGCCGGCGCGGCTCGAGCACCTGAGGGGAGTGTGCTGATGGGCTTCGGGCACACGCGGTCCGTCGCCCTGCGCGGGGTCAACGGCTTCGTCGTCGACGTCGAGGCACACGTGGCGCCGGGCCTGCCGGGCTTCGCGATCAGCGGGCTGGGCGACTCGGCCGTCAAGCAGTCCTCCGACCGCATCAAGGCCGTGTCCGCACTGATCGAGGGGCTGCCGGTCAGCCAGCGGCGAGTCACCGTCAACCTCTCACCGGCAGGGGAGCGCAAGATCGGGACCGGCTTCGACCTCGCCATCCTCATCGCCGTGGCCGCTGCGATGGGCGTGGTCGAGGACCGCGTCGTCGCCGACGTCGTCCACATCGGCGAGATCGGCCTCGACGGCACGGTCCGCTCGGTGCCGGGCGTGCTGCCGCTCGTGCGCGCCGCCAGCCTCACCGGCGTTCGGCACGTCGTCGTGCCGGTCGCGAACGCGGCCGAGGCGAGGCTCGTCCGGGGGGTCAGGGTGCATCCGGTCTCCGAGGTCGCCGAGCTCATCCGTCGCTATGACGCGCTCCGGCGCGGCCGAGCCGTGGAGGAGGTGAGCGTGCCTCCGGGCCCACCGCCGGCAGTGGGAGCGGCCAAGGACCTCTCCGAGGTCGTCGGCCAGGCGGATGCGAAGCTCGCCCTCGAGATCGCGGCCGCAGGCGGGCACCACCTCATGCTCGCGGGGCCACCCGGGGCCGGCAAGACGATGCTCGCCGAGCGACTGCCGGGCATCCTGCCCGGCCTCGACAACGAGGAGTCGATGGAGGTGACGGCCATCCACTCGGTGCTCGGTGCGCTCGGGTCATCGATGGGCGGCGGTCAGCTCATCACCCGACCCCCGTTCGTCGCGCCGCACCACGGAGCGTCGCAGGCAGCCATCGTAGGTGGGGGCAGCGGGCACATCCGGCCCGGGGCGATCACGCAGGCGCACCGCGGGGTGATGTTCATGGACGAGGCTCCGGAGTTCTCGAAGGCGGTATTGCAGTCGCTGCGCACGCCCCTCGAGACCGGGTCCGTGACGATCGCCCGGGCCCTGGAGACGGTGACCCTGCCGGCCCGCTTCCAGCTCGTCATGGCGGCCAACCCCTGCCCGTGCGGCCACGGCTGGGGCAAGGGCCTCGACTGCACGTGCACGCCGATGATGCGTCGCGCCTACTTCGGGCGGTTGAGCGGTCCCTTGCTCGACCGTGTCGACCTCCAGGTCCATGTGCAGCCGCCGGGGCTGTCGCTCGCCGGCCGGTCGCCGGGGGAGTCGAGCGCGGCGGTGGCGGCGCGTGTCACCGGGGCACGGATGGCGCAGGCCAAGCGCTGGGGCCCGGTGCTCGACGCCCGTAGCCCCGTCAACGCTGACGTGCCCGGCTCCGTGCTGCGGGCCGCGCCCTGGCGGTTGCCCCCCGACGCCACGGCGACACTCGACCGCGCCCTCGAGAGGGGGTCGCTCAGCCTGAGAGGCTACGACCGGTCGCTTCGAGTCGCGTGGACCGTCGCCGACCTCGTGAGGCTCGAACGCCCCGAGCGCGAGCAGGTCGACCTCGCCCTCTCGCTGCGCCACCGGCAGGGGGTGGCGGCGTGAGGGGCGACGACCGGTGGGCGCGGGTGGCGCTGTCCCGGCTGGCGGAGCCCTGCGACAAGGAGGTGCACGCCCTCGTGGAGTCCGTCGGTGCCGTGGAGACGGTGCACCGCATCCACGAGGGCGCGGGCAAGCTCTCGCGCTTCGCCGCGCGGGTGGCCACGCTCGACACCGAGCGCGACCTGGCCATCGCCGGCACCGTGGGTGCTCGGGTGGTCGTGCCCTCCGACGAGGAGTGGCCGCAGTCGCTGAACGGCATCGCGGTGCCGCCGTGGTGCCTGTGGGTGCGCGGGCCCCTCCATCTCGGCGAGACCGTCGAGCGCTCGGTCGCGGTCGTCGGGTCACGCACGGCCACCTCCTACGGCGAGCAGATCGCCGCCGACCTCGCTGCCGGGCTGGCCACCCGGGGCTGGGCCGTCGTCTCCGGCGCCGCCTTCGGCATCGACGGCAGCGCCCACCGCGGGGCCCTCGCCGTCGACGGCCCCACGGTCGCGGTGCTCGCCGGCGGCGTGGAGCGGCCCTATCCGGTCGCCCACTCTGCGCTCATCAACCGCATCGCCGCGCAGGGGCTCGTCGTGTCCGAGGTGGCACCCGGCTCCGCCCCCATGCGGTCGCGCTTCCTCTCGCGCAACCGGCTCATCGCCGGCATGACCCGCGGCACCGTGGTCGTCGAGGCCGACCTCAGGTCGGGCTCGCGCAACACCGTCGGGCACGCGACGGACGCCGGGCGTCCGGTCGGAGCGGTGCCCGGTCCGAGCACGTCGATGGCCTCGGCGGGGTGCCACCAGGAGATCCGCGACGGGCGCGCGGTCCTCGTCACCTCGGTTGCGGAGATCATCGACCTCGTCGGAGAGATCGGCGCCGATGCCTGCGAGCCGCTCCACGGGCCCGTCCTGCCCGAGGACGGGCTGTCGCTCCTCGACGCGGCGGTGCTCGAGGCGGTGCCCTTCCGCGTCGGCACAGATCTCGACCGGCTCGTCGTCGCGACGGCCCAGTCACCGCTCGGGGTCAGGTCGGCACTCGGGCGACTCGAGCGGGCCGGCCTCGTGGTCGAGTCCGAGGGGCGGTGGCGCAAGCGCGCCGCACGCGTCCAGCGCGCCGACTGACCGCAAGGTCGAGTGCGCACTTCTCGACGGGCCGGTCTCGGCTGCCGCGCTCATCCTTCGCATGCTCCCGCTAGAGGCGGCTGTCGGGAAGTGAGTACTCGACTGTGTCTGGGGTGTCGGGAGGTGGGCACTCGACTTCTGGGGCGTGGGGGTTGCCCTATGCGGGAAGGTTTGTCATGGTGCGGGAGTGACAGATGTGGTGCAGGAGCCGGAGGGTGTGCTCGAGCGGCACTCCGAGCTGCTGCACGCGTACGGACGGCACCTCGGTGCCGAACGCGGTCGGTCACCTCACACGCGCCGCGCCTACCTCGGTGACGTGCGCAACCTGCTGACCTTCGCGGCCGGCCGCGGCATCCTCGAGCTCGACGAGCTGCGCATCGCCGACCTGCGCGCCTGGCTGGGCGAGCAGGCTGATGCCGGAGCAGCGCGCTCGACCATCGCCCGACGGGCAGCGTCGGCGCGGACGTTCCTCGGCTGGGCCGCGCACACCGGTCGCATCCCCACGGATCCCTCGTTGCGGCTCGTCGCGCCGCGACGTCACTCGGCCCTGCCCGACGTGCTCAAGCAGACCGAGGCGGGCCAGCTGCTCGACGTGGCGGCGGTGCGGGCCGACGACGCCGACCCGATCCACGTGCGCGACCGGGCCATGCTCGAGCTGCTCTATGCCAGTGGCATCCGCGTCGGCGAGCTCGCGGCGCTCGACGTCGACGACCTCGACCTCGACCAACGGGTCGTCCGCGTCATGGGCAAGGGGTCCAAGGAGCGAGTCGTCCCCTTCGGGGAGCCCGCCCGCCGTGGCCTGCTCGCCTGGCTCTCCGTTCGAGCCGCGCTCGTGACCCCCACGTCAGGCCCCGCGCTGTTCCTCGGCAGGCGCGGCAGGCGCGTGGATGCCCGGCAGGTGCGTTCGACCGTCCACGAGATGCTCTCGCACCTGCCGGACGCCCCCGACCTCGGACCGCACGGCCTCCGTCACAGCGCTGCGACGCACCTGCTCGAAGGCGGCGCCGACCTTCGGATGGTGCAGGAGCTGCTCGGCCACGCGAGCCTCGCGACGACGCAGCTCTACACCCACGTCTCGGTCGAACGGCTCCGGACGAGCTACGAGCAGGCGCACCCGCGAGCCTGAGCGCGGGCGCGGGCGCGCGGTTGGGCGCGATCTCGGGCCACTCGGGCACTCCGCCATCCGGCCACTCGGGCGACCGGAGCGTCAGCCCAGCGGCAGCAGGACGATGCGTGCCCGCCCGACGAAGGCGAGCGGGTCGAGGTAGGTGCGGCCCCGCAGCACGCCCCAGTGCAGGCAGGTCACAGGTGCGCAGTGCCCAGCCTCCGCAGAGATCGCCCCGACCGGGTCGCCCTGCGCCACAGCGGTCCCCACGCCCACCGTCGACGAGACGGGCTCGAAGGTGCTGCGCAGACCTCCCGCGTGCGTCACGACCACGACGCCGCGCCCGGCGAGCCGGCCGGCATACGTCACTGTGCCGTCCGTGGGGGAGTGGACCGCCTGCCCGACCGCGCCCACGAGGTCGACGCCGCGGTGGCCGGGCAGCCACGGCTGGTCGGGCGGGTCGAAGCGTCGTGCCACCTCAGGCGTCGGCTGCAGCGGCCACGACCAGCGAATCTGCTGCTGAGGCGCCGACGCCCTTGTGGCAGAACGACTTTCGATCGTCGGCTCGGCAACTGCACTGGCCCCCGCACTGACTGCGAGGGCGAGGGCCATGACGGCAGACAACAGCGACATGTGGCCATCGTCAGCCCAGCCACGACCCGACACGGTCGGCCGAGTCCCATCTGTGGACGACGACCTCGACGCTCTTGGAGGTGTGGACAGCCGCGCGTCAGGTCGCAGCCGCAGCCAGCCGCCGACTGGCCTCGAGCAGGACGTCGTCGCGCTTGCAGAAGGCGAAGCGGATGAGCGTGCGCGCGGCATCGGCGTCGTCGTGGAACACCGAGACCGGCACCCCCACGACGCCCGCAACAGCCGGGAGACGACGGGCGAACTCCAGGCCGTCGGCGGCCCCGAGCGGCGCCGCGTCGGCGATGACGAAGTACGTGCCCGACGGGCGTGACACCCGCAGCCCGCACTCCTCGAGCGCCGAGCACAGGAGGTCGCGCTTCGCCTGCAGCGAGTCGCGCAGACCGGCATACACCTCGTCGCCGAGTCCGAGCGCGAGCGCCACGGCCGGCTGGAACGGCCCCGACGCGACGTAGGTGAGGAACTGCTTGACGGTGCGTGCCGCGGCGACCGCCTCGGCGGGACCCGTCAGCCAGCCGACCTTCCAACCCGTGGCCGAGAACGTCTTGCCCGCGGAGCTGATCGTGATGGTGCGCTCGGCCATGCTGGGCAGGGTCGCGACGGGCACGTGCTCGGCGCCGTCGAAGACGAGGTGCTCGTAGACCTCGTCGGTCACGACCCAGGCGTCGTGCTCCCGCGCGAGCCCGGCGATCAGCTCGAGCTCGGCCCGCGTGAAGACCTTGCCCGTCGGGTTGTGGGGTGTGTTGAGCAGGACGAGCCGGGTGCGGGAGGAGAAGGCCGCCCGCAGCGAGTCCTCGTCGACGGCGAAGTCGGGGAAGCGCAGCACCGAGGTGCGGCGCGTGGCGCCCGCGAGCGCGATCGTCGCGGCATACGAGTCGTAGTAGGGCTCGAAGGTGACGACCTCGTCACCGGGCTCGCACAACGCGAGCACGACCGCGGCGATGGCTTCCGTCGCCCCGACCGTGACGAGCACCTGCGTCGCGGGGTCGAGCGAGACGCCGTAGAAGCGCTCCTGGTGCGCGGCGATCGCCGCGAGCAGCTCGGGCACGCCAGGGCCGGGTGGGTACTGGTTGCGGCCGCCGTCGATCGCCGCCTTGGCCGCCTCGAGCATCTCGCGCGGCCCGTCGGTGTCGGGGAACCCCTGACCGAGGTTGATGGCCCCGGTCGACGTGGCGAGGGCCGACATCTCCGCGAAGATCGTCGTGCCGAACGGCTGCATACGCGTGACCAGCGGCGAGCTCATGCCGACCAACCTACCCAGCCACGTCTCGCGCAGAGGCGGTCGACGTCGCAGGCCCGCGCACCGCTGGTCGTTCTCGCTAGCGTGATCGTGGTCGTGCTGTTCACGAACTGGGCCACGTCGCTGATCATGCTGACGGTGGTGGCCGGGTGGGTGACCTTCCTGCGGAGGCGGCGCGGGACGGTCAAAGACACCGCGGGGCCTGCCACGGCCCAGGAGGCACGTGCAGAGGCGTCCACCGCGATGGGCCGGACACCGGGCGGGTGATGTGACGCGTCCTCTGCCACCTGAGTTATCGGCATTCTGCTCCGGGGCCGCACAACGCGGTACTAGCGTTTTCAGGTCACGCTCGGTTGACCCCCCTGCCGGGTGGACACCGCCTGTGGGAGGCAGCTGTGTTCGCATCTCGTGCCCGCATCCTCACCGTCCTGACCGCGGCAGCCCTGCTCTTCGGCTCCGCCGGGGCGCTCGCCGCCCCCGCCGAGGTCGCCTCTGCCGCGTCGGCGGCTCCTGCTGCCAGTCCGGCACCGGCCAAGGCCGACCGCGCGGTGCTCTTCGCGTCCGACGGCATGCGACCCGATCTCATGCAGAAGTACGCCGGGCAGGGAGCGATGCCGACGTACTCGTCGATGATGGCGAGCGGAGTGCGCGGCGACAACGGCATGGTGCAGGCCTTCCCGCCGAACACCGGCGTCGGCTGGTACACGATGGCCACCGGCACCTACCCGTCCGAGCACGGCTCGACGAACAACACGTACTACCGCCCCGGCGAGGCGTTCAACAACAGGACGAGCTTCTCGGCTGCCGGGACCCTCCAGGCCGACACGATCGCGGCAGCCGCCGAGCGGGGCGGCAAGAAGGTCGCCCAGATCGAGTGGGTGGGGGGCGCCAATGCCGCAATCGCAGGTCCCACAGTCGATTTCGCCAACTTCTACTCCACACGCGGTGTCCTCTCCTATCCGCTCAACGCGACAGAGCAGGCCGGTGCGGCATCGTTCGGCATCAGCTACCAGGTGGCGGGCTTCGCCCCCGCAAGCGGCTGGGCCAACGTGCCTGCCGGCGACCCGGCCGCGCCGCCGCAGGAGACTCAGCTGACGGTGGCGACGACCTTCGCCGCGCAGAACCCCACCCGCCTCTACGACATCTACGTCTACGACTCGGTCGTCGACGGCGTCTCGGCGTACGACCGCGCGGTGCTCGTGCCGGCACTTGCCGCCAAGAACGCAGCCAGCCCGGCCGCGCAGCTCGGCGTCGGCGACTTCAAGGACGTCAAGCTGCGCGGTGCGGACGGCCTTATCGGCGCTCGCGCCGGACAGTCTGCGGGCTTCTACACCAAGCTCATGACGCTGGCTCCGGACCTGTCCAGCTTCAAGCTGTACTTCACGTCCGTCCAGCGGGTCATCGCGACGTGCTCGACCGACGCGTGCAACGCACTCACCGCCGGTGGACCTGGAGAGGACCGCCTGGAGAAGTACATCGCCGACAACCTGCCAACGGCCGTCGATGCCGACTTCGCCCCGCTCGAGGCGCGGATCATCGACGAGGACACGTACGTGCAGCAGGGTCGTGACCTCGAGAGGGCCTACGGCGACGCGGTGCTCCAGTACGTCCTCGGCACGCTCCAACCTGACACCGACCTCGCCCTCGTCGGCTATCCCGTCACCGACGAGTTCAGCCACCAGTTCATGGCTCTCGTCACCCCCACCGGTCCGAACGGCAAGCCCAACCCGGTCTACGACGACGCCGACTACAACGGCAGCCCCGACGGGCGCATCGCCCAGCGCGAGGCATACATCCGTAGCGCCTACCACGAGGCTGACGCCAAGCTCGCGCTCACGCGCTCCCTCATGGGTGGGACGCCCACGACCATCGCCGGTTCCGACCACGGCTTCGCACCCCAGTGGTATGCCGTGAATGCCGCCAAGGTGCTCTCCGACGCCGGGCTCCAGTCGCCCGAGCAGCCCTCGAACTGCAGGGCGGCCGTGCGTACGGCGCCGCCCGCCGTCAACCTCGCCAAGGCCTGTTGGGCCGGCGGTACGGCACAGATCTACGTCAACTCCACCCTGCCACCCGGCACGACGTACGAGCAGGTCCGCACACAGGTCATCAGTGCCTTCCAGAACCTCACCGACCCGGCCAACCCGGGTGACCCGGTCGTGCTCAAGATCATGAAGAAGGAGGAGCTGCGAAACGTCGACGGCAGCGACTCCCTGCACCCGAGCAGGAGCGGCGACGTCGTCGTCGTGCTCGCCCCTCCCTACCAGTTCGACGCAGCCACCCCGGGCCAGACCATCGCGTACTCGAACTTCTTCGGCCAGCACGGCTACCTGCCCGACCTCGTCGACCTTGCGCACAACATCAACATGCACGCGACGTTCGTGGCCTCCGGTCCGGGCATCCGCAAGCAGTCGCCGGTCACGGGCATGCGTGCGATCGACGTCGCCCCGACGCTCGCCTTCCTGCTGCGCATCCCCGGCCCGCAGAACGCGCGGGGCAGGATCCGGGTGGACCTGACGACGTCGCCGAACCTCAAGGTCGCGACCATCCTCGACGTCAGCGACTTCCACGGCCAGCTGATCCCGCTGGCCGAGGCGCCTGACAACACTGCTCCGTCGACGCCGTCGTTCACCATCGGTGGCGCCGCGTACCTCAAGACGTGGTTCGACTGGTACCGCAGCACCGGCGAGGCCGCTGACGGCTCGCTCCTCGTCGCGGGCGGTGACTCCGTCGGTGCCACGCCGCCGATCAGCGCCTTCTTCGGCGACACCCCGACGATCGAGACGATGAACGACATGGGCTTCACGTCCGACGGACTGGGGAACCACAACTTCGACAAGGGGTCCGCCTACCTGCGGGGCACGCTGATCCCCTTGGCGAAGTACCCCTTCCTGTCGGCCAACGTCGTCGACGCCAACGGCAAGACGCCCCCCGAGTGGAAGCTGTCGCAGGTCTTCTCCTTCGCCGGCGTCAAGATCGGGGTCGTCGGCTTCACCAACGACGACGCACCGACCCTCGTCTCGCCGACGGCGTTCCCGCCGTTCCACGTCGCGGACTCCCTCGCAGCGGTCAACGCCGAAGCGGCGCGTCTCAAGGCGACCGGCGTCAAGACGATCGTCGCGGTGGGGCACCTCGGCGCGACCAACGGCACGCTGACCAACCCGACCGGACCGCTGCTGGACCTCGCCGACAACGTCAAGAACGTCGATGTCGTCATCGGCGACCACACGGACTTCCAGGTGGTCAGCACCCGAGGCAACGGGGTGCTCGTCACGGAGAACCGGAGCAAGGGCATCAGGTTCACGCGGGTCCGGATCGTCATCGACCCGTCGACGAAGTCCGCGGTCTACGAGACGGCCGACTTCCACAAGCCGTGGAACGTCGGCGTCACACCGGATCCGACGATCCAGGCGCGGATCAACGACCTGAACGCGCAGCTGACCCCGATTCTCTCGACGGTCATCGGGTCTGCGACGAGGTTCATCCCACGCACGGATGCGTGCGGAAACGGCGCGGGGCGCACCTGCGAGTCTCTCGTCGGCAACGTGGTCTCCGACGCGATGCGCGACACCTACTCATCGATCGGGGTCGAGTTCGCCATCACGAACTCGGGCGGGCTGCGTGACGCGCTCACGTGCCCGACGACCGACAACCCGTCGGACTTCTGTCCCGCATACACGCCGCCGCCCTTCCCGATCAGCCGCGGTCAGGTGCTCACCGTGCTGCCCTTCGGCAACATCGTCGTGACGCTGACGGTGAACGGCGCCGAGCTGAAGACGATGCTCGAGAACGGCGTGTCACGGATGCCGGCGGTGGACGGTCGCTACCCGCAGGTGTCGGGTCTCTGCTTCACCTACGACATCTCCCAGCCTGCCGGTTCTCGGGTGACGGGGGCGGTTCGGCAGGGCACGGACGGCCAGTGCAGCGGCGCCCCGGTCGACCTCACGGCGAGCAGCACGTACCGGATCGCGGAGAACGACTTCATGTCGACCGGTGGCGACGGCTACCCGATCTTCGCCCCGCGGGTGACGACGCAGAACATCATGGACCAGGTCGTCGCGGACTACGTCACGCAGAAGACGCCGCTCAGCCCGACCATCATCGGGCGCAGTTCGTGCACTACCTCCGGCACCCCCGCCTGCCCCGTGGTCGTCCCCTAGAAGATGCGAGAGAAGGATCGGGTCGGGGCCAGACCGTGAAGCGGCTGCTGCGTCCCCTGGGCGCCGTCGTCGTCGCGCTTGGCGTGGCCGTCGCCGGGTGCCCTGCCGTCGGCGCCCACGGCGACGAGGACGCGCTGGTGCTCCAACCGGCCGTCACGACGCCCGGCGGAGTGGTGGGGGTGCGCGGCGACCTGCCCACGACGAACAGCATCCGGCTCGTGCTGGTGGCGGTGGGGCAGGGCGATCAGGGGGAGGTGACGCTCGCTCGGCTCGAGGACCCGCCCCAAGGGCACTTCGAGACGGCTGTCACCGTGCCGACGACAGCCGCGCCCGGGACGTGGCATGTCGAGGCCCAGACGGCCGGTGGTGCGGTCCTTGCCGAGAGTGAGCTCACAGTGCTGGCCGCGTCGCCGTCGGCGGCCCGGGACGACCGGGCCGAGCCGGTTGCGCTCTCGCCGGGCTCGACGGCCCGAGCGCTGAGCGCCATCCGGCCTGACGTCGCGGACCCTGCCACTCGCGAGCGGGCGCCCACCGTGTGGTGGCCGTATGCCGTCGTCGCGGTGATGCTGCTCGCTGCAGTCGGGTGGGTGCGCCGGCACCGACAGCGTGAGCACGGTCGCGTCCCGCCGGCCGCCACGTCTTCGAGGTGAGCCGAGCCCCTCGTCAGCCGCCGAGTCCGCAGCCGGTGATCTTGTAGAGGGTGTAGTCGCCGATGGTCGTCACCTTCTCGAGCCCTTCGACCTTGGCGAGGTCGGCGAGCCCCGACGACCGCTCGGGCCGGTCGAGCCAGTAGGTGTGGGGGGAGTCGATGGCCCAGCGCACGTTGTGACGGGCGAGGGCTGCGCAGACGTCGGGTCGATTCACGAGGTCGTTGAAGCCGGTGCCGATGACGATCTCGTCGCCGGTCGTCGGGATGGGGATCGACCGGTAGAGCGTGTTCGTTCCGAAGAGCGCGAACATCAGGGGGGTGCCGTTCTCCGGTCGGCCGACGACGCCCTCACCGTCGGGGATCAGGCGCGCCATCTCGCGCAGGGAGTCCTGAGCCTCGAAGGAGAGGATGACCTTGTGCGGCGCGTCGGGCCGGAAGAAGCTCGAGAGGAAGTCGCTGCGGGTTCGGGCGTCGAGCACGACGGTCGACAGCGGAAGCACCGCGAGCGCCAGGGCTGCCGCCACGGTGGGTCGGGTGCGCAGCGGGGGCAGCTTCGAGAGCAGCGCCCGCAGGGCGGGAGCGGATGCCGCGACGAGCACGACGCCGGGCACCGCTGCGAGAGAGGCGAGTCGGACCTTGTCGTTGTACCAGTACCCGGTGATGAGAGCCGTCCACGACGCCGTCGAGGACGCTGCCATGACATAGAGCACGACGCAGGCCACCCACATCGCGACGACGGGCAGCGCAGCCCGGGCGCGCATGACGATCCACCCGATGCCGAGGACGATGAGCGCGAGCAGACCCCAGAGGATGTCGGGGATCTGCAGCCGCCCGCCGACGACCTCGACGAGGGCGGTCCAGGTCGTCACCCGGTCCGTCCACTGGTAGGACTGCGTCGAGGCGAGGCGCGCCGACACGACCGGGGCGATGAACAGGCCGACCGCGACGGCCGCGGCCACGATCGCGAGGTCGCGGGCGACCTTCCCCCAGCCGAGGTGACCCAGCAGCCCCGCGCGCATCCGTGCAGAGCCGAACCACACGAGGGCGAAGACGACGAGGGCGACCAGCGCGTTGGGCTGGATGAGGGCGAGCCCCGGCAGCGCAGCGGCGAAGCCGAGCCACTGCCCGACCCGACGAGAGCGCGCCGCCTGGAGCATGAGGGCCAGCGCTCCGGGCGTGAGGGCCGTTGCCATGAGGTTCGGCCAGAGGACGCCCCAGCCGAGGAGGATCGTCGGGAACGACACGAAGGCGGCGGAGGCCAGCCCTCCGGCATACGTGACGAGTCGGGAGGTGCCGAGCGCGTGCCGCACGAGGGCGACGCACCCGACCGGCCACACGACGGCGGCGAGCACGACGGTCGCGACGTTGGTGCCCGGCAGCACGTCGGCGACCCCGGGCAGCAGGCTCGTCGCCACCCAGGCGTGGAAACCGTTGGGATAGAAGGTCGGGTTGGCGATCGAGAAGTTGCCGGTGTCGAGGTAGAGCGCGATCCGGCTGAGGTGGTAGACGGCGTCAGGGCTGTCGACGAGCTCGTCGGGGCGCCCGATCGCCGGCAGGATCGTCACGAGCGCGACGAAGATGCCGATGCCGATCGCTCCGACGACGTCGGGGCGGGGCCGGCCCAGCAGCCGGCGGCTCGGTGACACGGTCGGCGCGGCGGTGCCCGCCCACCGCGCGGGGAGCCGGCCGACGAGGAGGCCGACGCCCCACGCCGCGCCGAAGGCGAGCAGCGTCACGACGGCCAGCGTGGCGAGCCCCCAGCCGATGCCGACCCGCTGGGCGACCGTCGCGGCGGCCGCGATGAGCCCCACCGAGACCGCCGGCGAGACCGCGAGGGCCTCGAGCCCACGGGACCCCAGAGCGCGCACGACGAGCCAGCCGGGCAGGAAGAGCACCACGGTGAGGACGACGAACGCCGGGATCGTCTCCACCCATTGCGTCATGCCGGTCATTCTGGTGGGTCGGCTCGATTTCTCCACAACCTGCTCGAGGTCGTAGGATCGAGGGCGGTCACGTGTGCTCGTCGCACGGACCGCAATTCGCGCGTCTCCGACCGGGTCGACACCCGGGTCGCACCACGGCAGTCCCACTCCTCTCGCGAGGGCGGGCGGGGTGCGTCGAGGCGCCAGGAGCGGCGTATGCCGTCGGGCCCGTCCGTCACGGACGGTCCCGCCGCGTGCACGCAGACAACTGACAACCACACAACACCAGGAGGACACGGCATGGCCGTCGTCACCATGCGCCAGCTCCTCGAGAGCGGCGTCCACTTCGGGCACCAGACCCGTCGCTGGAACCCCAAGATGAAGCGCTTCATCATGACCGAGCGCAACGGCATCTACATCATCGACCTCCAGCAGTCGCTGACGTACATCAACAACGCCTACGAGTTCGTCAAGGAGACCGTCGCCCACGGCGGCACCATCCTCTTCGTCGGCACGAAGAAGCAGGCCCAGGAGCCCATCGCCGAGCAGGCGACGCGCGTCGGCATGCCCTACGTCAACCACCGCTGGCTCGGTGGCATGCTCACCAACTTCCAGACGATCTCCAAGCGCCTCACGCGCCTCAAGGAGCTCGAGGAGCTCAACTTCGACGACGTGGCCGGCTCCGGCTACACGAAGAAGGAGCTGCTCATCCTCAAGCGCGAGAAGGACAAGCTGGAGAAGACCCTCGGCGGCATCCGCACGATGGCCAAGGTCCCCTCGGCCGTCTGGATCGTCGACACGAAGAAGGAGCACCTCGCCGTCGACGAGGCGCGCAAGCTCGGCCTGCCCGTCATCGCGATCCTCGACACGAACTGCGACCCCGACGAGGTCGACTACAAGATCCCCGGCAACGACGACGCGATCCGCTCCGTCACGCTGCTGACGCGGGTCGTCGCCGACGCCGTCGCCGACGGTCTCATGCAGCGCTCGTCCGGCAAGTCCGGTGGCGACGCCCAGGCCGAGGAGCCGCTGGCCGAGTGGGAGCGCGAGCTCTACGCCGACGCCGCTGCTGCCACCGAGGCTCCGGCTGGTGCCGCGGAGATCGACGCCGCCGAGGCCGCTGCCGAGGCGCCGGTCGAGACCCCCGTCGAGACGCCGGCCCCCGAGGTCGCCGCCGAGATCGCCGTCGATGCCCCCGCTGAGGCTCCCGTTGCCGAGGCCGCCGAGGCTACCGAGGCTCCTGCCGCCGAGGCCGAGGTCGCCGAGCAGGCCTGAGCCCTCCGCGGCCAGCCCCTTTCGAGACATACACACACGGACGAAAAGAGCGATACAGAGCATGGCGAACTACACCGCCGCTGACATCAAGGCACTGCGCGAGCAGACCGGCGCCGGCATGATGGACGTCAAGAAGGCGCTCGACGAGGCCGACGGCGACCGCGCCAAGGCTGTCGAGATCCTTCGCGTCAAGGGCCTCAAGGGCGTCACGAAGCGTGAGGGCCGCTCGGCCTCCAACGGCCTCGTGGCGGCCAAGGCCGGCGACGGCGTCGGCACCCTCGTCGAGGTCAACTGCGAGACCGACTTCGTCGCCAAGGGCGAGAAGTTCATCGCCCTCGCCGACCAGGTCCTGGCGCAGGCGGTGGCTGCCAAGGCCACCGACGCCGACTCGCTCCTCAAGAGCACGTTCGACGACGGCAAGACCGTCCAGGAGCTGCTCGACGAGGCCAACGCCACCATCGGCGAGAAGATCGAGGTGCGCCGCGTGGCTCGCCTCGAGGGCGACACGGTTGTGTCCTACCTCCACAAGACGAGCCCCGACCTGCCCGCGCAGATCGGTGTCCTCGTGGCGCTCGAGGGTGACGAGGCCGTGGGCCGCGACGTCGCGATGCACATCGCGGCGTTCAGCCCCACCGTCCTCACCCGCGACGAGGTCCCCGCCGAGACGGTCGAGAACGAGCGTCGCGTCGCCGAGGCCACGGCCAAGGAGGAGGGCAAGCCCGAGGCTGCTCTCCCGCGT
This sequence comes from Humibacillus xanthopallidus, assembly GCF_006717145.1. Lineage (GTDB taxonomy): Bacteria > Actinomycetota > Actinomycetes > Actinomycetales > Dermatophilaceae > Humibacillus > Humibacillus xanthopallidus. The sequence goes on from NZ_VFQF01000001.1 coordinate 302,582, forward strand.
ATCGTCGAGGGTCGCGTCAACGGCTACTTCAAGGAGAACGTCCTGCTCGAGCAGCCGTTCGCCAAGGAGCCCAAGAAGACCGTCGCCAAGGTGCTCGAGGAGGGCGGCGCCACGGCAAAGTCCTTCGCGCGCTTCCGCGTCGGCCAGTGAGGACACCCCTCACGCACCTTTCGTAGCGCCAACCCGCGCATCACGACGACGTATGCCGGTCGCCCCCCTGGGGCGGCCGGCATCGTTGCGTCCCAGGCACATTCACCCCAGCACATTCACCCCAGCACCATCACCCCAAGCACATCCACCCCGGGCACATCCACCGCGAGGAGGGCCGCATGGCCACCGACACCCGCACCACCGCAGTGCCGACCGACGGCCCGCTGACGGTCTCGATCACCCGTCGGGTGCGCCCCGAGGACGAGCCGCTCATGCAGGCCTGGGTGCACGCAGGCACGTCGATGGCCGAGCGCTTCGACGGCTTCCTCGGCGCTGGCTGGGTCCGCTCGGGTGAGCAGGACTGGCACATGCTCTACCGCTTCGACTCCCGCGCGAACCTCGACGCGTGGGAGCGATCGACGGAGCGGATGCGCTGGCTGCGCTCTGCAGCCGACCTCGTCGAGCACCGCCGGACCGAGTACCGCACAGGCATCGAGGGCTGGTTCGACGAGCCGGAGACGCGCTCCGTCGAGGGGCCGGCCGATTCCGACCGGTCCACCGGAGCGCCGCCGCCGCGGTGGAAACAGGCCACGGTCATCTGGCTCGCCTTCTTCCCGACGAGCCTCGCGCTGACCTACCTGTTGTCGCCGGTGAGCGGCGACTGGCCGGTGCTGCTCCGGGTGCTTGTCACTACGCTCATCGCGACGCCCTGGATGACGTACGTCTTCCTGCCCTTCGTCACGCGGCTCTTCGCGCGCTGGCTCAGAGCCGCGGGCTGACCCGCGCTCCGGTTGCCGCCTCGAGGGCGCCCGCCCACCGCAGCACTTCGGCATCGGCGCCCCGGCGGCCGATGAGCGTGGCACCGACCGGCATGCCGCTGGAGCGCAGCCCGAGAGGCACGGTCACGGCAGGGTGACCGGCGCTGGCGTAGAAGGCCGAGTGCACGTTCGACAGCGACAGGAGCACGTCGGCGCCCGAGTGCTCGAACGCCTCGCCGAGCAGCTGCCGTGTGCGCTCGGCCAGGGCCGCGGCAGCCGCCGCGTGCGCCTCGGCGGTGGTGCGCCGCACGGCGGCGAGGCTGACGAACGACTGCCCCCGGGGGATGCGGCGCTCCGGGTCGGCGAGCCCCAGCCGCTGGAGCTCCACTACCGATGCCGGTCCTCCAGCGGCAGCCACGGCGGCCATCGTCTCGTGGGAGAGCCCGCCGAGGACCACGGCCACGAGGTCCTTCTCGACCGCGCCCGCGGTCTTGGCGTCAGCCACCTCCACCTCGACGCAGGTGGCCCCGAGCGCCTCCAGCGCCCTGGCGGCACGGTCGAGCAGGGCGCCGTTGTCGGTCGTGTCCTCGAGAGCGCTGCGCTGCCGCAGGACCTCCGCCCGCAGGACCCCGACCCGCGAGCCCGGCAGCGGTCCGGAGCCCACGATCTCGACGCGAAGCGCCCCGCCTGTCATCGCCTCGAGCAGGGCGGCCGCATCGGCCACGGTGCGCGCCACAGGTCCTGCGTCGTCCTGCGTGGCGACGAGAGGCATGATGCCCGCGCCGGGCACGAGCCCGTGGGTGGGCTTCATGGCGACGACACCGTTGAAGGAGGCCGGCGCGAGGAGCGAGCCGGAGGTCTCGGTGCCGATGCCGACGACGGTGAGGCCGGCGGCGACCGCGACCGCGGTGCCGCTGCTCGAGCCGCCGGGCGTCACGTCGGGGCCGTGGGGGTTGACGGTCTGCCCACCGACGGCGCTGACGCCGGGGGTGGTCGACACCGCGCCGGCCAGCTCGGAGAGGTTGTTCGTGCCGAGGACGACCGCCCCGGCCGCGCGCACGGCGGCGACGACGGCGGCGTCGGCGTCGGCCACGTGGTCGGCGAGGGAGAAGGTCCCACCCGTCGTGTGCATCGGCGCTGCCGTCGCGATGTTGTCCTTCACCGTCAGCGGTATGCCGTCCAGCGGGCCCCGCGCGGCACCCGCGGCGCGTCGTTCGTCGGACTTACGCGCCTCGTCCAGAGCACGGGGGTTGAGCTCGAGGATGCTGCGGAGCCGGTCGTCGAGGGCGCGGACGCGGGCGAGGTGGTGTAGCAGGAGGTCACGTGCGGAGAGAGAACCGGAGTCGAGCGCCGTTGCGAGAGAGGCAATGTCGGCTCCCTCCACCAACGAGCTGACACGCTCGGCGTCCGTGCCGGAGATGGTCGCCAGGGCCGCTTCGAAGGGAGCGAAGTCGAGAGGGCGGAGCCGGTCGGGCGTCGTGACCCGTCGTGCGACCCACCTCGACGCGATGACGGATCGGGCGGCGTCGAGGATCACGGACACGGTCGAACTGTAGTGCGCTGGGGAGTGCGCCGCAGGCTGCGGAGGTGTCTGCCCGTGTCTGCACCGTCACACCGGATCTGTCTCGTGGGTCACAGCCGACGTATACCCACGGGGGTACCGTCGAAGACATGACCACCACACAGAAGTCCCTCGTGGTGCTGGGCGCGGGCACGGCCGGAACCATGGTCGCGAACAAGCTCCGTCACCGCCTCCCGAAGAGCGACTGGAAGATCACGGTCGTCGACAAGACCGACATCCACGACTACCAGCCCGGCTACCTGTTCATCCCCTTCGGGATGAACACTCCTGACCAGATCCGCAAGAGCAAGCACGCCTTCATCCATGACGGCATCGAGCTCGTCCTCGCCGATATCGACCGGGTCGATGCCGAGGCGAAGTCGGTCTCGCTGACGGGCGGGCGGACGCTCACCTACGACTACCTCGTCATCGCCTCGGGCACGAGCCCGCGCCCGGACCAGACCCCCGGCATGCTCGGCGACGAGTGGCACAGGTCGGTCGGCGAGTTCTACACGTACGAGGGGTCGGTCGCGCTCCGTGACGCGCTCGATGCCTTCACCGGCGGGCGTCTCGTCGTGCACATCACCGAGCTGCCCTTCAAGTGCCCGGTCGCCCCGCTCGAGTTCACCTTCCTCGCCGACGACTACCTCAAGGGCCGCGGGTTGCGCGACCGGACCGAGCTCGTCTTCGTCACACCCCTTGACGGCGCCTTCACCAAGCCCGTGGCGAGCAAGGAGCTCGGCCACCTGCTCAAGGAGCGCGGCGTCACCGTGGAGACCGACTTCATGGTCGAGAGCATCGACCAGGAGCGCAAGGTCCTCATCTCCTACGACGAGCGCGAGGTCCCCTACGACCAGCTCGTGACGATCCCGCTCAACATGGGCGCAGACTTCGTCGCCCGCTCGGGGCTCGGCGACGACCTCAACTACGTCCCCGTCGACAAGCACACGTCGCAGTCCACGCAGTACCCCGAGATCTTCGCCCTCGGCGACGCGAGCAACATCCCGACGTCCAAGGCAGGCTCGGTCGCTCACTTCTCGGTCGAGGTCTTTGTCGAGAACTTCCTCGAGCTCGTGGCCGGCAAGCCGATGACGCACTCGTTCGACGGGCACGCCAACTGCTTCGTCGAGTCGGGTCAGGGCAAGGCGCTGCTCCTCGACTTCAACTACGACACGGAGCCACTCACCGGCACCTTCCCGATCGCGAAGATCGGCCCGATGACGCTGCTGAAGGAGTCGCGCGCCAACCACGTCGGCAAGCTCGCCTTCCGGCACGTCTACTGGAACGTCCTCCTGCCCGGCCGACCGATCGGCCTCCCTGCCCAGATGTCGATGACCGGCAAGATCCCGGCCGACGCCACAGCCTGAAAGGACTGAACTCCCATGCCCAGCACGACCATTGCCGGCCGCCAGATCAACGTCAACGACGAGGGCTTCCTGCTCGACCCCGACGACTGGACCGAGGACCTCGGCGCCGAGTTCGCGCGCCTCATCGGCGTCGAGATGACCGAGGACCACTGGAAGCTCGTCCGCTACCTCCGTCAGGACTACAAGGCTCAGGGCGAGACCCCCACCCTGCGTCGGGTCAGCACCCAGACGGGGATGCCGGTCAAGCAGCTCTTCACCCTCTTCCCCGGCAAGCCGGCCAAGAAGATGGCCTACGTCGCCGGTGTGCCGAAGCCCAAGGGCTGCGTCTGAGCCGTCCCGCTCACCGACCAGCCTCTCCCACCACACCGACCAGACCTGAGGAGCACGACATGACCACCATCGACCACGACGTCCAGACCGAGACGCCGTTCGTCCCGTCCTTCGACACCCCGTCGGAGGAGGGCCGCAAGCTCGCCATCATCTGCAGCAAGGGCACCCTCGACATGGCCTACCCGGGGCTCATCCTCGGCAACGCCGCCCTCGGGGAGGGCATCGAGACCCATCTGTTCTTCACCTTCTGGGGCTTCGACATGATCAACAAGAAGACCCAGAGCAGCCTCAAGGCCACCCTGCTCGGCAACACCGCGATGCACATGCCCCAGGGCCTCGGAGGCATCCCGGGAATGACCCACCTCGCCACCTCGCAGCTCAAGAAGGCCATCGCCGAGCTCGACATCCCCGAGGTGCCCGACTTCCTCGACCAGATCGTCGCGTCAGGTGGTCACCTGTGGGCGTGCCGACTGTCTGCGGACATGAACCATCTGACGGAGGCGGACCTGCGTGACGATGTCGAAGGCATCATCTCGGCGTCCGACTTCATCGAGATGACCGCGGGCGCCCAGCTGCTCTTCATCTGAGGCAGCCGGGGTCTGGACGGCCCGGAGCGGTTCGGCCGCCCCGGGCCGCTTCGCGTCTTCACAGGATCTCCACACGTCGCACGCGCACCCTGTCGCAGCGCCCTCCTAGGCTCGATGACATGAGCCAGGGGAGCAGTGCAGCGCCACCGACCGAGGCCGTCCAGGCGACCCTGCTCGTCGTCGAGGACGACCCCACGATCAACCAGGCTGTCACCGATCGCCTTGTCGCAGAGGGTTTTCGAGTCGTTCAGGCGTTCGACGGGCCCGGCGCGGTGCAGGCTCACAGCGAGCACACACCCGACCTCGTCGTCCTCGACCTCATGCTCCCCGGCTTCGACGGCCTCGAGGTGTGCCGTCGCATCCAGGCCGAGCGACCGGTGCCGGTGCTCATGCTCACCGCCCGTGCCGACGAGACCGACCTGCTCGTCGGGCTCGGGGTCGGCGCGGACGACTACGTCACCAAGCCCTTCCGCATGCGCGAGGTCGTCGCCCGCATCCGGGCGCTCCTTCGCCGGGTCGACCGCGCCCGCGACCTCGTGGGCGGCCAGGTCGGCCAGCTCACGGTCGACGACGTCGTCGTCGACCGTGCCTCCCGCCGCGTCACCGTCGCGGGCTCCGAGGTGCACCTGACGCCCCTGGAGTTCGACCTGCTGCTCGCACTCGCCGCAGAGCCCGGGGCCGTGCGCGGTCGCGACGACCTCATGCAGGAGGTGTGGGGCTGGGCCGACGCGCGTGGCACCCGCACCCTCGACAGCCACGTCAAGGCGCTGCGGTCCAAGATCGGCGCCGACCGCGTGCGCACCGTCCACGGGGTCGGCTACGCCCTCGAGGTCTCGCAGCGACAGGATCCCCGGTGAACACCGACCGCCCGCTCGACGGCATCCGGTCGATCAAGGCCAAGCTCGGCCTGCTCGTCGCCGTGAGCATCGTCGTGGCTGCCCTCGTGGCGCAGATCGGCGACCGCGCGGGGGTCCCCACCTGGCTCACGCTGCCCGTGACGATCGTCGCCGCGCTCGGGGTCACCCAGTGGCTCGCCCGCGGCATGACCTCGCCCCTGCGCGAGATGACCGTGGCGGCCTCCCGGATGGCTACGGGCGACTACTCGCAACGGGTCTCCGCGACGTCGGCCGACGAGGTCGGAGCCCTGGGGGTCGCCTTCAACACGATGGCCGCCGACCTCGCCGATGCCGACCGCCAACGCCGCCAGCTCGTCGCCACGGTCTCGCACGAGCTGCGCACTCCGCTCACGGCCCAGCAGGCGCTCCTCGAGAACCTCGTCGACGGCGTCGTGCGACCCGACGACGCCGTGCTGCGCACCGCCCTCGCCCAGGCCGAGCGCCTCGGTGCCCTCGTCGCTGACCTGCTCGACCTCAGCCGGGTCGACGGTGGCCGGGTGCCGCTGACCCTCGCGAGCGTCGACGTGCGCGAGCTCGTCGAGCAGGCCGTCGCCGAGGCCGGCGTGTCGCGCCGCGGCACCGTCCACGAGGTCCAGGTGCCGCGCAACCTGCACGTCGTCGCCGACGTCGCGCGCCTGCACCAGGTGCTCGCCAACCTCCTCGACAACGCAGACCGGCACAGCCCCACCGGTGGCACCGTCACCGTGAGCGCCGGCCGCGAGGGCGCCGACCGCTGGTGGCTGCTCGTCCGCGACGAGGGGCCGGGCGTGCCGACGGAGTCCGCCGAACGCATCTTCGACCGCTTCGGGTCGGGCGACGACGCCGGAGGGGGCACGGGCATCGGCCTCGCGATCGCGAGCTGGGTGTGCGAGCTGCACGGCGGGTCCATCTCCGCTCTGGCCACCCCGCCGGGCGAGCGGGGCGCCCGCATCCGTGCCGTCCTTCCGGTCGAGCCGCGACCCGCGCCCGCGCCCGCTCCACCGACGAACCCGCCAGCGATGCCGTATGCCGGCTCGTTCCCCACCGCTGTCGTCGTCGCCCCGGCCGCTCCCACCCCGTCTCACCTCACGTCATCGACCACGTTGCCCGCTCCGTCCTCGACCACGTCACCCGCTACGTCCCCGACCACCCCCACGACGGCGCCACCTGCCGTCATGCCCCTCGCGACCCAGGAGTCCTCCGTGCCCCAGCCCGTCCCTGCTGCAGCCGGCGCGTCACCAGCTGCCCCAATAGGTGCTTCCGGCCCGACCCCGCCGACGGCGTCCGGCCGTGTCCCGGTCGGCGAGCGCGAGCCGCTCATCGACTCCGTGTTCGGTGACCTGTGGCCCGAAGCCGGGCTCGCACCACAGGTCCGGCTGCTCCTCGTGTGCCTGGGGGTCGGCGTGCTCTCGGCGGCCCTGCTGCCCTACCGCAACATGGGGCTCGCCCTGCTCGTCGTGCTGCTGACCGGTGGCACCGTGCTGTGGCGCACGTCCGAGCGCCGGGCGTCGCGGTGGTCCCTCGTCACGGCGGTCGTCTGCATCGGGCTCGCCTCGCTGTCCGTTCTCCGGGCCGCCGACTGGCTCATGGTGCTCGCCGTTCTGCTCGGGATCGTCCTCACCGTGACGGCCCTGACCGACGCGAAGGGGCTGTCGTCGATGGTCGCGGGGGCCGTGGCCTGGCCGCTGGCGGCGCTTCGGGGCCTGCCGCTGCTCGGCCGGACCATCGGTGCCACGAGCCGCGTCTCCGTCGTCTGGCCGATCGTGCGCACCGCCGCCATCTCGCTCGTCGCGCTCGTCGTCTTCGGTGGACTCTTCGCGTCGGGTGACGCCGTCTTCGGCTCGTGGGCGGGTGCCCTGGTGCCCGAGCTCGCCTGGGACAGCCTGATCTTCCGGTTCTTCGTCGGCTTCGTCATGGGCGGCGCCCTGCTCGCGGCGGCCTACGTCGCGCTCAACCCGCCGAAGGTGCACCGGGTCGCCGCCCCGGCTGCCCGCCCCGTCGCCCGGATGTGGGAGTGGGTCATCCCGGTCGGCCTCGTCGTCGCCCTCTTCGTCGCGTTCGTCGTGGCCCAGGCGGCGGCGCTCTTCGGCGGCCACGACTACGTCCGGCGCACGACCGGCCTGACGTATGCGGACTACGTCCACCAGGGTTTCGGCCAGCTCACCGTCGCCACGCTGCTGACCCTCGCGACCGTCGCGGTCACCGTGCGCAAGGCGCCACAGGAGACCCCCCGCGAGCGCCTCGTGCTCCGGGTCGTGGTCGGCGCGCTGTGCGTGCTGACGCTCGTCGTCGTCGCGTCCGCCCTCCACCGCATGGACCTCTACCAGCAGGCCTACGGCTTCACCGTGCTTCGTGTGCTCGTCGACGCGTTCGAGCTGTGGCTCGGCCTGCTCGTCGTCCTCGTCCTCGTCGCGGGCATCCGGCTCCAGGGCTGGTGGCTGCCGCGGGCGGCGCTCGTCTCGGCAGCGGCGTTCGTCCTGCTGGGCGGCGTGCTCAACCCGGAGGCCTGGGTGGCCCAGCACAACATCGACCGGTACGCCGCCACGGGCAAGCTCGACGTCGCCTACCTCTCGACGCTCGGCCCCGATGCGGCGCCGACGATCGTCGCCGGCCTGCCCCGTGACATCGCGATCTGCGCGGTCGCGACCGACCCGGCGTCGGGCGACGACGCCCTCGCGTGGAACCTCGGCCGGTCGCGGGCGTCGGCCCTCGAGGTGGGTCCGGCCCCCGCTGCCGAGGTCGAGCGGTGTGCGACCCTCCGCGCGGGGGGACTCCACCGCTGAGGCAGGATGGCGCGGTGCGTCGTGACATCGCCGATCTCTTCGAGCTCGACCCGGCCCTGACCCACCTCAACCACGGTGCCTTCGGGGCGGTGCCCCGGTCGGTGCGCGAGGCGCAGGACCAGGCCCGTGCCGCCGTCGAGCGAGCGCCGATGCGGGCGTTCCGTGACGAGCTGCCGGCCGGCCTCGGGGACGCGCGTGAGGCGGCTGCGGCCTTCGTCGGCGTGCCAACCGACGCAGCCGCCCTCGTGCGCAACGTCAGCGAGGGCGTTGCCGTCGTGCTCGCCTCTCTCGACATCGGCCCCGCAGACGAGGTCGTCGTCAGCTCGCACGGCTACCCGACGGCCGCGTCGGCCGTCCAGGCCCGAGGCGCCACGGTGAGCACCGCGACCTTCGGGCTGGGCGACGACCCCCGCGACGTCGTCGCAGCCCTCGCCGGCGCCGTGACCGACCGCACGCGCCTCGTCATCGTCGACCACATCACCTCACCGACCGCCCTCGTGCTCCCGGTGGCCGAGGTGGCAGCCGCCGTCGCACCGGTGCCCGTGCTCGTCGATGCCGCCCACGTGCCCGGTGCGTTGCCGGGGCTCGACGTGGAGGCCCTCGGCGTCGACTTCTGGGTCGGCAACCTCCACAAGTGGGCCTACACGCCGCGGTCGGCAGCGACGCTGTGGGTCGCCGCGCACCACCGTGACCGCATCCGGCCCCTCGTCACCTCGTGGAGCCACGGCCTGCCCTTCCCCGCGAGCTTCGACCTTCAGGGCACCGTCGACCATTCGGCCTGGCTCGCCGTGCCCGACGGCCTCGCGGCCTGGCACGCGCTCGGCGGGTGGCCGCAGGTCGAGCGCAATGCAGCACTCCTGCGCCGGGGAGCCGAGTACGTGCGCACGGCACTCGGCACGCCGAGCCCGCACGGCGGCATACCGACGGCGCCCTGCCTCGAGGTCGTCGCCCTCCCACCCGGGGTCGCCGAGACCCCGGAGGCCGCCGAGGAGCTGTGGCAGCGGCTGTATGCCGCGGGCTTCGTCGTGCCGCCGGTGTCCTTCGCGGGGCGCGGGCTGCTGCGCCTTGCCGCCGCGCCGTACAACGACGAGGACGACTACGAGCGCCTGGCCGCGGCGCTCCAGACGCTGCTGCGCGCCGGCTCGGGCGCTCGCTGACCCCGACCTGACGGGCCTCACCTGCGGTGTCGCCGGGGGAGGGGGCTCGATGCGGCTGCTGCGGCCGGCATGTGGAAAGATCGACCGACCGCTGGAACTGTCCCACGAGGAGGCCCCGCGCCATGACCGACGCCCACTCCACCCACTTCCACCGGGTGCTTCTCAAGCTTTCCGGCGAGGTCTTCGGCGGAGGCCGCATCGGCCTCGACCCGGCGGTCGTCGCCGGCATCGCCACCCAGATCGCCGACGCCGTGCGCGGGGGCGTCGAGGTGGCCGTCGTCATCGGCGGCGGCAACTTCTTCCGCGGAGCCGAGCTGCAGCAGCGCGGGATGGACCGCACGCGCGCCGACTACATGGGCATGCTCGGCACGGTGATGAACTGCCTCGCGCTCCAGGACTTCCTCGAGAAGGAGGGCATTGAGACGCGGGTGCAGTCGGCCATCGGCATGCAGCAGGTCGCCGAGCCCTACATCCCGCGGCGGGCGATCCGCCACCTCGAGAAGGGCCGGGTCGTCATCTTCGGCGCCGGCGCCGGCATGCCGTTCTTCTCGACCGACACCGTGAGCGCCCAGCGCGCCCTCGAGATCAAGTGCGACGCCGTGCTCATCGCCAAGAACGGCGTCGACGGCGTCTACGACTCCGACCCCCGCACGAACCCCGACGCGAAGAAGCTCGACACCGTCACCTTCAACGACGCGATCGTCGAGGGGCTCAAGGTCGTCGACGCAGCCGCCTTCAGCCTCTGCATGGAGAACAAGCTGCCGATGGTCGTCTTCGGGATGGAAGGCGCGGGAAACATCACGCGGGCGCTGCTCGGTGAGAGGATCGGCACGCTGGTCACCAACGCCTGACCACCGCCTGACGACCGTCTGGCCAACGCCCACCAGACCAGCACCCGGCAGCAGCTGCACGACGTGACAGCACCCACTGGCACCACCGAGGACGAGGAAGCGCACGCACCATGATCGAAGAGACGATGTTCGAGGCCGAGGAGAAGATGGACAAGGCCGTCGAGGTCCTCAAGGAGGACTTCGCGGGCATCCGCACCGGCCGCGCCAACCCGGGCCTGTTCAACAAGCTGACGGTCGAGTACTACGGCGCGCCGACGCCGCTGCAGCAGCTCGCGTCGTTCCAGAACCCCGAGCCGCGCACCATCCTCGTCATCCCCTTCGACAAGTCGGCGATGCACGAGATCGAGCGCTCCATCCGCAACTCCGACCTCGGTGTCAACCCGAGCAGCGACGGCAACCAGATCCGGTGCGTCATGCCTGAGCTGACCGAGGAGCGCCGCCGCGAGTACATCAAGCTCGCGCACCACAAGGCCGAGGAGGCGCGCGTCTCCGTGCGCAACATCCGTCGCAAGGCCAAGACCGACCTCGACAAGCTTGTCAAGGACGGCGAGGTCGGCGAGGACGACGGCTCGCGCGCCGAGAAGGAGCTCGACGGCCTGACGAAGAAGCACACCGACCTCGTCGACGGTCTCGTCAAGGCCAAGGAGGCCGAGCTGCTCGAGGTGTGACCCTCGGCTCTCGACCCACGATGACGACCGACCCACCACCGGACCCCGTGGAGCCAGCGCCCACGGCGGCCCACGAGGGTGAGGGACTGCTCGACCCCGTGCCCTACGACCCCGCCCTCGACGACATCGCCGGCCTGCCGCCCGAGCAGGTGCTCGTCAAGAAGCCCAGCCGGGCCGGCCGCGACCTGCCGATGGCGATCGGCGTCGGCGTCGGCCTCGGCGCGCTCATCATCGCGACCCTGCTCATCCGCAAGGAGTCCTTCGCGGTCGTCGTCGCGCTGGCGGTGATGGTCGCCATCTGGGAGCTGCGCGCAGCGCTCCGCCATGCCGACGTGCGGGCGCCGTTCGTGCCGGCTCTGGTCGGGTCGTCCGTGATGATGTGGGCGGCCTACGTGCACGGCCCGGCCGCCCTGACCGTCGCGTGGGCGCTGACCTGCGCCGCGATCGTGCTGTGGCGCACGACGGGTCGCTCCGCCGGCGCCGGACGTGACGTGCTCGGCGGCATCTTCATCGCGACCTACCCGACCTTCCTCGTCGGCTTCGCCATGCTCCTGCTGTCGGCGCAGGACGGCGTCGCGCGGATGTTCGTCTTCCTCGTCACCGCCGTCTGCAGCGACGTCGGGGGGTATGCCGCCGGCGTCCTCTTCGGCAAGCACCCGATGGCTCCGACGATCAGCCCCAAGAAGTCGTGGGAGGGCTTCGCCGGCTCGGTGCTGCTGTGCGTCGTCAGCGGTTCGCTGACCGTCCACTTCTTCCTCGGTCACGCCTGGGTCATCGGCGTGGCCCTGGGCGTCGGCGTGGCCATCGCCGCGACGGTCGGGGACCTCATGGAGTCGCTCATCAAGCGCGACCTCGGCATCAAGGACATGTCCCACATCCTCCCCGGCCACGGCGGCATCATGGACCGCCTCGACTCGCTCGTCGTCGTCGCCCCGATCGTCTGGGCCGTGCTGACGCTGCTCGCCGTGCAGCCGGCCTGACGCGATGGCCCCGGACCGCGACGGCACCGCCGTGCCACTCTTCGACCAGACCGGTCGCGTCGTGCTCGTCACGGGCGCGGGCGGTCCGAGCGGCATCGGCTTCGTCACCGCGGCACTGCTCGGGCGGCTCGGCGCGACGGTCGCGGTGGCAGCGACCACAGCCCGCGTCGACGACCGAGTGCGTGAGCTCGGCGCCCGGGGCGTGACCGCGTCGGCGCACGTCGGTGACCTCACCGACCCCGACGTGGTGTCACGGGTCGTCGAGGAGTGCGTCGCTCGGCACGGCCGTCTCGACGCGCTCGTCAACAACGCCGGCATGGTGAGCGCCACCGAGCCCGACACCCTCGGCGGCGACATCGACGACACGGACCCGGACCGCTGGCGCCGCTCGATCTCGCGCAACCTCGACACCGCTTACTTCGTCACCCGGGCGGCGATGCCGCACCTGCGGGCCTCGGGCCGGGGTCGCATCGTCTTCGTCAGCAGCGTCACCGGCGCCGCGATGGGCATGCGCCGCGAGGTGGGGTATGCCGCGTCGAAGGCCGCGCTCGTCGGCCTCGCCCGCGGGCTGGCGGTCGACGAGGGGCGCCACGGGGTGACGGCCAACGTCGTCGGGCCTGGCTGGATCGCCACCGGCTCCCAGACGGCTGACGAGGCGGTCGAGGGGCTCGCGACGCCGCTCGGTCGGTCCGGCACGCCGGAGGAGGTGGCAGCGGCGATCGCCTTCCTCGTGAGTCCGGAGGCGGCATACGTCACCGGCCAGGTGCTGCTCGTCGACGGGGGCAACACCGTGGCGGAGCAGCGCGCCCTCGACGCCTGAGACAATGGGGTCACCATGACCGAGTCTCCTGACCCCACCGCCCCCGCCTCCGGGTCCACGCCGCAGCCGACCGCTGACGTGCCTGACGTCCCCGCTGCACCGGCCGCGCCCGTCGCGCTTCCGGAGCCGACGACCGCGCGCCCCGTGCCGGGGCAGCTGACGTTCCAGGCGCCGCGCCGGGGCAAGCCCCCGCGGCACCTCGCCGACTTCACCCCGGCGGAGCGCAGGGAGGCCGTGGAGTCGCTGGGGCACAAGGGCTTTCGCGCCAAGCAGCTCTCGACGCACTACTTCGAGCGGCTGGAGGACGACCCGGAGCAGATGACCGACCTGCCCAAGGCCGTGCGGTCGGAGCTCGTCGCCGACCTGCTGCCGACGCTGCTGACCCCGATCGTGCAGCGGGTGGCCGACGACGGCCAGACCCTGAAGTACGCGTGGCGCCTGCACGACGGTGCGATCGTCGAGTCGGTCCTCATGCGCTATCCCAAGCGCGTGACCATCTGCATTTCCAGCCAGGCCGGGTGCGGCATGAACTGCCCCTTCTGCGCGACGGGTCAGGCAGGTCTGACGCGCAACCTCTCGGCGGGCGAGATCGTCGAGCAGGTGGTGTGGGCGGCCCGGGCCCTGCGCCGGGGTGAGCTCGCCGGCGGTGGCGACGAGGACCGCGAGACGCCGCTACGGGTCAGCAACGTCGTCTTCATGGGCATGGGCGAGGCGCTCGCCAACTACAAGGCCTCGATCGGCGCGATCCGCCGGCTCACCGACCCGACCCCCGACGGCCTCGGCATCTCGGCGCGCGGGGTGACGATGTCGACGGTGGGCCTCGTGCCCGGGATCGACAGGCTGACGGCCGAGGGCATCCCCGTGACGCTCGCCCTGTCGCTGCACGCCCCCGACGACGAGCTGCGCAACGAGCTCGTGCCGATCAACACCCGGTGGTCGGTCGACGAGGCGCTCGACGCGGCATACCGCTACTACGAGGCGACGGGCCGACGCGTCTCGATCGAGTACGCCCTCATCCGCGACATCAACGACCACGGCTGGCGCGCCGACCTGCTCGGCGAGAAGCTCGCGGCGCGGGGCAGTGGCTGGGTGCACGTCAACCCGATCCCGCTCAACCCGACACCCGGCTCGAAGTGGACCGCGTCGCGGCCCGGCGTCGAGCAGAACTTCGTCGAGCGGCTGCGGGCACACGGCATACCGACGACCATCCGCGACACCCGCGGCCAGGACATCGACGGGGCCTGCGGGCAGCTCGCCGCCGCGACCGCCTGAGGCGTCTCGACGGGGAGGGTGGCGCGTGCGTGAAGCGCGTCACCCGCCGTGCGACGGCGCCCGTCGCGAGCAGGCCCGGGCGTAGGGTGAAAGTGTCCTGACCTCCCGGGCCCCAGTGGTGTCGCCACCGGTGGACGGCGCGACGGACGGCCCCCCAGGAGGTAGCCGCGTGAACCAGCTCAGCCTCGGCGTCATGTCTCGCTCGCTCAAGGAGAACGAGGGGCGGCTCGCCCTGCACCCGCAGCACCTGAGCCGCATCCCAGAGGACCTGCGGGGGAGGATCTATCTCGAGCAGGGCTACGGCGAGCGCTTCGGCGTCACCGACGGCCAGCTCGGCGAGTGGGTCGCCGGCTTCCGCACCCGCGAGCAGCTCGTCGAGGAGTGCGACGTCATCCTCCAGCCGAAGCCGCTGCTCAGCGACATCGCCGCGCTACGCGTCGGCCAGGTGCTCTGGGGGTGGCCGCACTGTGTGCAGGACAGCGCCCTCACCCAGCTCGCCATCGACCGGCAGCTGACCCTCATCGCCTTCGAGGCGATGAACCACTGGAACGCCGACGGGTCCTTCGGCCTGCACGTCTTCCACAAGAACAACGAGCTGGCCGGCTACTGCTCCGTGCTCCACGCGATGCAGATCGCCGGGATCACCGGCGACTACGGGCCGCAGCGGCGGGCCGTCGTCATCGGCTTCGGCGCGACCGCCCGCGGCGCAGTGACGGCGCTCGGCGCGCTCGGCGTGAGCGACGTCGACGTCCTCACCCACCGCCAGACCGCGGCGGTCGCCTCGCCCATCCACTCGGCGCACATGGTCCACTTCGACACCGACGACACCCGGGCGAGGGTGAGCCACGCGGTCACCGAGGACGGGAGGGTGCCGCTTGGCGAGTTCCTCGCCGACCACGACATCATCGTCAACTGCGTGCTCCAGGACACCGACGCACCCCTGATGTTCATGACCGACGACGACCTGAAGCACGCGGCGCCCGGCACCCTCGTCATCGACGTGTCCTGCGACGAGGGCATGGGGTTCACCTGGGCCAAGCCCACGACCTTCTCCGAGCCCACCTTCGTCGTCGGCGACAACGTGCTCTACTACGCCGTCGACCACAGCCCCTCCTACCTGTGGAACGCCGCGACGTGGGAGATCAGCGAGGGGCTGCTGCCCTTCCTCCCGATCGTGATGGCCGGCCCCGAGGGCTGGGACTCGCACCCCACCATCCGTCGGGCCATCGAGATCCGTGAGGGCGTCATCCAGAACCCCGCCATCCTCAGCTTCCAGGGACGCTCGCCCAAGCACCCGCACTGGCCGCTCGCGACCTGACCCCGACCCCGACCCTGCCCCCCGACCCCCCCGATTCGAGGTGATGCTGGCAGGGACGTGGGTGCCGCGATCACCTCGAACCGGGGTGCGGCGTCTGCTGATTCGAGGTGATGCTGGCAGGGACGTGGGTGGCGCGATCACCTCGAACTGGGGTGTCAGGCGGGCTCGGCGCGGTAGGTGCGGCGGTAGGCGAGCGGCGAGAGTCCGACCGCGGCCCCGAGGTGCTGTCGGAGCGAGGCCGTCGTGCCGAAGCCGGCATCTGCGGCGACGCGGTCGACGGGCAGCTCGGTCGTCTCGAGGAGCTGTCGGGCTCGCTCCACCCGGGCTCGCACGAGCCAGTTTCCGGCGGTCTCACCGGTCTCCTCACGGAAGCGCCGCGTGAAGGTGCGCACGCTCATGCCGGCGTGACGAGCCATGTCGGACAAGGAGATCGGCTCGCCGAGGTGCTCGAGCACCCAGGTGCGGGTCGGGCCCGTGCCGGCCTCGCTCGCGTCAGGTACGGGCCGTTCGATGAACTGGGCCTGCCCGCCGGCTCGCCACGGGGCGACGACGGCCCCGCGGGCCACCCGGTTGGCGGCGTCCGACCCGAGGTCGCTGCGCAGGACGTGGAGCAGCAGGTCGATGCCGGCGGCGTTGCCGGCCGAGGTGAGCACGTCGCCGTGGTC
This sequence comes from Humibacillus xanthopallidus, assembly GCF_006717145.1. Lineage (GTDB taxonomy): Bacteria > Actinomycetota > Actinomycetes > Actinomycetales > Dermatophilaceae > Humibacillus > Humibacillus xanthopallidus. Next base: position 318,724 of record NZ_VFQF01000001.1, read on the forward strand.
GACGTAGAGCACGTCGGGGTCGAGATCCACGAGCGGGAAGTGCCGGCGGAAGAGGTCGGCGTAGACCCAGTGGGTCGTCGCCTCCCGACCGTCGAGCTTGCCCAGCCCGGCCAGCACGAAGGCGCCCGTGCAGATCGAGAGCCAGCGTGCCTCCGGTCGAGCCGTCGCCGCGAGGTCGACCAGCTCCTGCGGCAGCCGACCGTGGGTGACGATCTCGGTTTTGGTGATGCCGGGAACGACGATGGTGTCCGCCTGCGAGAGCGTCGAGTTCGGGTGGGTCGGGAGGGCGGCATACCCCGCCGATGTCGTGACGGGGCCGTCGTCGAGCGTGCTCATCGTGACCTCGTAGGGGGCGGGAGCGCCGGTGAGCCGGCCCGGCCAGCCCGGGTCGAGGGCGGTGGCGCTGAAGAAGCGGTGCGGCAGGCCGAGCTCGAAGGCCACGACGCCGTCGAGCGCGAGCACCGCGACCCTGTGTGGCCGGTGGGGGCGGTGCCGTGGCGCAGGAAGAGGGCGGTCGAAAGGCGAACTCATGGCCAGATCCTTGCACATCATGTCCAGCGGGCCACTCGTCGCCGGACACCGCGATGCAGCAGAGTTCTCCCGTGAGCCCCTCCGACCCACCCGCCATCACTGCCGCGACACCGCCAGCCGCGGTGCCGATGTCCTCGTCGCCGGCCCCGGCTGCACCCCCACCGAGCCGGCGGATCCACCCGGCGTGGTGGGTCGCCGTCGTCACCTTCCTGACGATCATCGGAGCCGCGGGCTTCCGCTCCACCCCGGGCGTGCTCATGACGCCGCTGCACGAGGAGTTCGGCTGGCCGATGGGTGTCATCGGCGGCGCCGTGTCGGTCAACCTCGTCCTCTTCGGTCTCGCGGCGCCTTTCTCGGCGGCCCTCATGGAGCGGCTCGGAATTCAGCGGGTCATCGCGACGGCCCTCGTGCTCGTCAGCATCGGGTCGCTCCTGCCCATCTGGATGACCGCCTCGTGGCAGCTCGTCCTCTGCTGGGGGATCGTCGTCGGCCTCGGCACCGGCGCGATGGCGATGAGCCTCGTGGCGACCGTCACCGGGCGCTGGTTCGTCGCGCGCCGCGGCCTCGTCACGGGCGTGCTCACCGCGGCGGGCGCGACGGGTCAGCTCATCTTCCTGCCCGTCCTCGCGTGGCTCGCCGAGCACCACGGGTGGCGCAGCGCCGCGATCGCGACGTCGGCCGCGGCGCTCGCCGTCGTGCCGCTCGTGCTGTGGAAGCTGCACGACCATCCGAGCGTCCTCGGCATCACGGCATACGGCGCTCCGGAGGGCACGCCCGTCGGACGGCCGCCGAGGCCGACCGGCCACCCGGCGCGGTTGGCGCTCACGACGCTGCGCGACGCGTCGCGCACGAAGGTCTTCTGGCTGCTCGCCGGCAGCTTCGCGGTGTGCGGCGCCTCGACGAACGGCCTCGTCGGCACCCACTTCATCCCCGCCGCCCACGACCACGGCATGGCGACGACGACGGCGGCCGGGTTGCTCGCGCTCGTCGGTGTCTTCGACATCGTCGGCACGGTCTTCTCGGGGTGGCTCACGGACCGCGTCGACCCGCGCATCCTCCTGACGGCCTACTACACGCTGCGCGGAGGCTCGCTCTTCCTGCTGCCCTCGCTCTTCAGCGACTCGATGCACGTCAACATGCTTGCCTTCATCCTCTTCTACGGCCTCGACTGGGTGGCGACCGTGCCTCCCACGATCGCCTTGTGCCGCAGCGCCTTCGGTGAGCGCGCGCCGATCGTCTTCGGCTGGGTCTTCGCCTCCCACCAGATCGGCGCGGCCTTCGCCGCACTCGGGGCGGGGCTCATCCGTGACCAGCTCGGCACCTACACCCTCGCGTGGTACGTTGCCGGCGCCCTCTGCCTCGTCGCCGCCGTGATGTGCGTCTCGATCGCGACCGCTCGGCTGTCAGATGCGTCACCTCAGCGCACGGAGTCTGGCGCGGAGGCGTCCCCGGCGGCACAGTGAGGCCATGAGCGACGGCGCTTCGACGGCATACCAGAGCATCTACGACGCGAGCCTGCGCGACCCCGAGGGTTTCTGGCGCACGGCGGCCACCCTCATCGACTGGGTGACGCCACCGGACCGCGTCCTCGACGACTCGCGGCCGCCGTTCTACCGGTGGTATCCCGATGCCGAGCTCAACGTGTGCTTCAACGCCGTCGACCGGCACGTCGAGGCGGGGCGCGGTCAGCAGGCAGCCGTGCACTACGACTCGCCCGTGACAGGCACCAAGACCACGCTGACGTATGCCGACCTGCTGGCTCGTGTGCGCGCCGTGGCCGGAGGCCTGCGCGGGCTGGGCGTCGGCAAGGGCGACCGCGTCGTCATCTACATGCCGATGGTGCCCGAGGCGGTCATCGCGATGCTGGCCTGCGCCCGCATCGGCGCGATCCACTCCGTCGTCTTCGGCGGATTCGCGCCCCAGGAGCTCGCCGCGCGCATCGACGACGCCGCCCCCAAGGTCGTGCTGTCTGCGTCGTGCGGCGTGGAGCCGAGCCGCGTCGTGCGCTACAAGCCCTTCCTCGACGAGGCGATCCACCGCTCCGACCACAAGCCCGAGCGCTGCGTCATCCTCCAGCGCGAGCAGCTCGAGGCCGAGCTCGGCGAGCGCGACATCGACTGGCGCGACTTCGAGTCGAGCGAGGCGGCCCGCGAAGGGGCCGAGTGCGTGACGGTCGCCGCGACCGACCCGCTCTACATCCTCTACACGTCCGGCACGACCGGGAAGCCCAAGGGGATCTACCGCGACAGCGGGGGATATGCCGTGGCGCTGCGCTGGTCGATGGAGGCGATCTACGACGTCGCGCCGGGCGAGACGATGTTCACCGCCAGCGACGTCGGCTGGGTCGTCGGGCACTCCTACATCGTCTACGCCCCGCTGCTGACGGGAGCGACGACGGTGCTCTACGAGGGCAAGCCGATCGGTACGCCCGATGCCGGCGCGTTCTGGCGCGTCATCGAGGAGTACCGCGCCGTCTGCCTCTTCACGGCACCGACCGCCTTCCGGGCGATCAAGAAGGAGGACTCGACCGCGTCGCTCGTCGCCGACTACGACCTGTCGAGCTTCCGTGCGCTCTTCCTTGCCGGTGAGCGTCTGGACCCCGACACCTACGAGTGGGCCTCCGCGGCGCTCGGCAAGCCCGTCATCGACAACTGGTGGCAGACCGAGACCGGCTGGCCGATCGCCGCGAACCCCAAGGGAATCGGGCTGCTGCCGATCAAGGCCGGCTCACCGACCGTGGCGGTTCCCGGCTACGACGTGCAGATCCTCGACGGCTCCGGCGAGTCGGTCGAGCCGGGGGTCGAGGGAGCGATCTGCATCAAGCTCCCGATGCCGCCCGGCACCCTGCCGACCCTCTGGGGTGACGACGAGCGCTACATCAGCTCCTACCTCTCGGCCTACCCCGGCTACTACCTCACCGGTGACGGTGGCTACGTCGACGAGGACGGCTACCTCTACGTCATGGGCCGCACCGACGACGTGCTCAACGTCGCCGGCCACCGGCTCTCGACCGGCGCCCTCGAGGCCGCGCTCGCGGGCCACGAGGCGGTGGCCGAGTGCGCCGTCATCGGGGTGCACGACGACCTCAAGGGTCAGGTGCCGCGCGGGCTCGTCGTGCTGAAGTCCGGCATCGACGCCGCGACCGAGGGCGAGCGCATCAGCCGCGAGCTCGTCGCTCGCGTGCGGTCGGAGGTCGGCGCCGTCGCAGCCCTGCACCAGGTCGACATCGTGGCCGGGCTGCCCAAGACGCGGTCGGGCAAGATCCTGCGCAAGACGATGCGTGAGATCGCCGACGGCAAGTCGCCGACCGTGCCCGCGACGATCGAGGACCCGGCAGTGCTCGAGGCCCTCGGCTCCGTCCTCCGCGGCTCCTGACCCTCCCGCAGCGTCCCGAACCCCCCGCATCAACCCCCGGTTCGAGGTGATGCCGGACTTGACGTGGCTCCCGCGATCACCTCGAATCGGGGTGTGAGGCCTGGGGGTTCGAGGTGATTCTGGACCTGACGTGGCTGCCACCATCACCTCGAATCGGGGTGTGAGGGCTGCGGATTCGAGGTGATCCCGGCACCGACGTGGATGCCGCGATCACCTCGAACCGGGGGGTGGGAGGAGGAGGGGGAGGACGTCGTCGATGGTGTCGACGAGGTGCAGGACCTGCTCCATCCGCCGGCCTCGGGCCAGTGCCTGCAGCGCCGGCCACACCGGAACCGTCTCGGTCCAGTGCTCCTGCCCGACGAGCACGAGAGGTGGGAGCACTGCGTCGTCCGCCGCGTAGTAGAGCGGAGTCACCGCCTGGAAGACCTCCTGCACCGTGCCCGCCGCCCCGTCGAGCACGACGACTCCCGCGTTGGAGCGGGCGAGCAGCCCCTCCTCGCGGATCGCGTTGGAGAAGTACTTCGCGATGACGTCGCAGAAGACGTTGGGCGGCTCGTGGCCGTAGAACCACGTGGGGATTCCGAGCGAGCGCGCGGTCGGTCCGAGGGTCTCGGGCGTCGCCGCCGGCTCGTCACCGACCACGGCCTCGCGCGCCTCCAGCGCGACGCGCGCCCAGGCCGTCACGTCGGGGCGGAAGCCGGGCACGGGAGCGATCCGCCGCACGGCCTCCGCGACAGCGTCCGGCGTTGGGCAGAGCGCACCGAGGTTCGCCGCCTCCATCGCCCCCGGACCACCTCCGGTCGCGACGACGTGCCCCGCCTCCGCCAGGGCGTGGCCGAGACCGGCCGCCCCCGCGTATGCCGCCGAGTGCCGTCCCACGGCATGCCCGCCCATGATGCCCACGACCGAACGCCCCGCGACGAACTCGTCGAGCGCGTCGGTGACCGAGTCGTCGTGGATCGCCCGCACGAGCGTGCAGTACGCGTCGGTGCGCAGCCGGGCATCGACGAACCACGCGTAGGCGCGGGCGTCAGGCGTCGCGGCATACCCCTGCTCGAGGCCCGCGTAGAGGTCAGCGGGGACGTAGAGCCCGCGCCACGGGTCGACCGGTGCGTCGGCGATGCCCGGGAAGACGATGGCCCCGCCGTGCAGGAGCACCTCGGCGACGTCGCGGGGCACCCGGCCACCGAGCACGACGAGGCCGGTGAGGTCACCGTGGGCGGCGAGCCGGTCGGCGTGACCCGAGAGGTCGAGGTCCTGCAGCCGCAGCCCCGAGAGCGGCTCACCGGAGTCGAGGTGGTCGTCCAGCTCGTCGAGGCTCTCGATCTCCATCCGCACATCCTCACGCACGGCACCCCGCCGAGGGGGAGGCGGGCCGAACGAGCTGTTGCAGCGAAAACCACACCGGAGCGCAGCGCGGTGACAGGCTGCTGACATGAAGAGCACCATGCAGACGACGCCCCTGCTCATCTCGACGCTGATGCGCTACGGCACGACGGTGCACGGCGCCAGCGAGGTCGTCACGTGGACCGCCGAGGGCGGCCGGCGGACGACCTTCCGCCAGCTGGGGGAGCAGGCCGCGCAGTTGGCGAACGCGCTGCGGCGGCTCGGCATCACGGGTGACCAGCGGGTCGCCACCTTCATGTGGAACAACGCCGAGCACCTCGCGGCCTACCTCGCGGTGCCGTCGATGGGGGCGGTCCTGCACGCCCTCAACATCCGGCTCTTCCCCGAGCAGCTCGTCTACGTCACGCGCCACGGCGGTAGCGAGGTCGTCATCGTCGACAACACCCTCGCGCAGCCGTTCAGCCGGTTGCTGCCGCACCTGCCCGCGGTGCGGCACGTCATCGTCAACGGCCCGGTCGACGACGAGACGCGCGAGGCACTCGCCGCTCCTGACACCGTCGAGGCGGTCCACGACTTCGCCGGCCTGATCGCGAACGAGCCGGTCACCTTCGACTGGCGCGACGACCTGGACGACGACGACGCCGCGTCGATGTGCTACACCTCCGGCACGACGGGCAACCCCAAGGGTGTCGTCTACTCCCACCGGAGCAATTACCTGCACTCGATGGCCGTCGCCGCGACGCTCGGCATGACGTCTGCCGACCGGCTGCTCATCGTCGTGCCCCTCTTCCACGCCAACGCCTGGGGCTTCCCCTACAGCGCCATGGTGAGCGGCGCGACCCTCGTCATGCCCGACCGGTTCCTCCAGGCGGCGCCGCTGACGGCGATGATCGAGGCCGAGAAGGTGACCGGCGGGGCCGGCGTGCCGACGATCTGGAACGACCTGCTCCACCACCTCGACACGGAGGAGGCCGACGTCTCCTCGGTGCGGATGCTCATGGTGGGAGGGTCCGCGGCGCCCCCGGCCCTCATCCGCGCCTTTGCCCAGAACCACGACATCGACATCATCCACGGCTGGGGCATGACCGAGATGTCGCCCGTCGGGTCGCTCGCCGTGCCCCCGGGCCACGTCGAGCCCGGCTCCGAGGAGTACTGGGAGTACAAGTCGAGCCAGGGCCGCATCCTCTGTGGTCTCGAGGCCCGGATCGTCGCCCCGGACGGCGCGGTCGCCGAGCCCGGCTCCGGGGTGGTCGGTGAGCTCGAGATGAGGGGGCCGTGGGTCACGGCCTCCTACTACCGCAGCGGCACGGAGTCACAGGCCGAGGTCGACGACATGGCGTCGAAGTTCGACGACGGGTGGCTGCGCACCGGGGACGTCGGCCGGTTGTCGCAGGACGGATTCCTCAACCTCACCGACCGGGCCAAGGACGTCATCAAGTCAGGCGGGGAGTGGATCAGCTCCGTCGACCTCGAGAACGCCCTCATGGCGCATCCCGACGTCCTCGAGGCGTCGGTCGTCGGAGTCCCGGATGAGAAGTGGGGCGAGCGACCTCTGGCCTCGGTCGTGCTGAGGCCAGAGGTCGCGACGAGCATCGAGGACCTGCGCGACTTCCTCGAGAGCCGGGTCGCCCACTGGCAGGTGCCGGAGCGGTGGGCGCTCATCGACGAGGTGCCCAAGACGAGCGTCGGCAAGTTCGACAAGAAGCGCCTGCGCCAGCAGTACGCCGACGGGGACCTCCAGGTCACCTCGCTCTAGCGCCTCGCCCGTCTCCACGGGTGGATCACGAGCCGACGAGGAAGCACGGCCTGCAAGGATCGCCGGGTGACCGGTGTGCTCGAGGGCTTCGCGACGATCGCCGTGATCGTCGCGGTCGGGTGGCTGCTCGCCGACCGCCGCATCCTCGACGAGAGCGCGCAGGTCAACCTCTCGAGGCTCGCCTTCTACGTCGCGTCGCCGGCCCTGCTGCTCACCGTCATGCAGCGCACCTCGCTCGACCAGGTGCTGTCGGCCAACCTCGTGACGTCGCTCATCAGCTTCGTCGTCGTCGTCGGGGTCTACCTTCTGATCGCCCGATTCCGTTGGGCGGGAGGCACGCTCGGGTCACGCTTGATCGGGAGCCTCTCGGCGGCATACGTCAATGCGGGCAACCTCGGCATCCCCATCGCGCTCTACGTGCTCGGCGACGTCGCCTGGGTGGCACCGACGCTCCTCATGCAGCTGCTCATCATCACGCCTGTCGCGATGGCGCTCTTCGACAGCGACGCGCGCGGCGAGCGCCCGACGCTGGGTCGCAGTGTGCGACGGATGTTCAGCAACCCGATCACCCTGGGCGCCGTCGCCGGCCTGCTCATCGCCGTCTTCGACATCCACCTGCCGCGCGTGGTCGCGGCGCCCATCGACCTGCTCGGTGCCATGGCGGTTCCCTCGATGCTCGTCGCCTTCGGCATCTCGCTCCGGCGCGGCCCTCGACCGGCCACGGGCCGCGGCGCCACCCATGTCTGGACCCTCGTCGGGCTGAAGGTCCTGCTCATGCCGGCGGTCGCGCTCGGCGTCGGGCTCGCGCTCGGCCTGCGCCGCGAGGCGCTCTTCGCCGTCGTCGTGACCGCGGCGCTGCCGACAGCGCAGAACATCTTCACGTATGCCGTCCGCTACCGCCGCGAGGTGAGCCTCGCCCGCGACGTCATCTTCATCAGCACCTTCGTGTCGGTGCCCGTCATCCTCGGCATCGCGGCGCTCTTCCACTGGCTCGCGGGCGTCTGACCCAGCCCATCGAGAGCGCACTCCGACTGCGTTGTCGATCAGAGCGCGCCGCAGACCCCGATCGAGAGAGCACTCCGTCGGGCGACGAAGTGCTCTCTCGATCGGCGTGCGGTGCTGGGGGGCTGGTCAGAAGCCGAAGTCGCCTCCGCCGAAGTCCCCGCCGAAGCTGCCGCCACCGAAGTCTCCGCCGAACTCGCCACCTGCGAAGTCCTGGCCCCCGGCGTCTCCGCCGGCGTCTCCGCCGCCATCCCCACCGGAGTCACCGGAGTCACCGGAGTCGCCCGAGTCACCGCCGTCGGCCGACGCGTCCCCGGCCTCCTGGGCCTCGGGGGAGGAGTCGTATCCGCCGAGCATCATGTCGGCGAGCGCGGAGCCGACGACGACGCCGGCGATGGTGCCGAGCATCGAGCCGGCGATCATGCCGCCCATGCCCATGCCGCCGGGTCGTCCGCCACCGAAGGCGCCCTGGAGGTAGCCGGGGCGGTTCATCTCGGCGCGGGTCGCGCTGCGGGCGAGGTCGGCGGGCTGGTCGCTGCGCGGCCGCTCCGACTCCGGCAGGTCGTCATTGAGGCGCTGGAGCACGAGCTGGCGCTGCTCGGGCGACAGCTTGCCGAAGGCCTCGGTGTGCACGCGCTCGATGTCCTCAGGTGGCGCGGTGCGCAGCAGGTACTTGTAGCGGGCGATGGCCCGCTCGTCCTCCGTGGAGGCGCCACCGTGCGGAGCCGGCACGGCGTAGGGCTGGCCCGTCGGCGCCGGCTGTCCGGTCGGCGACCCGGCTCCCCACTGGCCGCTGGGCGTCTGCTGGGGGCGTTGCTGCTGCAAGGGTTCTCGGCCCAGCAGCTTGTCGAGGAATCCCATGTCGTCTCCTTGCGTCGGCGTCGCATGACGGTCGCGGGTGTCACGCGGCCGTATGCCGCGCGCGTCCACCCACGTGTCCTACCCAACGACGCTGGGCCGGCCACCGTTCCTGCGGTGGCCGGCCCAGCGGCATACATCGGGGGTCGTGCGGGTGCCGACGACGGCTCAGAGGTGGTTCTCGGCCTCGATGAGCACGCCGCGCAGGCGCGACTCGATGTCGTCGAACTCCGTCGGGCCCATGATGAGCGGCGGCGCGAGCTGGATGACGGGGTCGCCCCGGTCGTCGGCGCGGCAGTAGATGCCGGCGTCGAAGAGCGCCTTGGAGAGGAAGCCGCGGAGGAGGCGCTCCGACTCGGCGTCGTTGAACGTCTCGCGAGTGGCCTTGTCCTTGACGAGCTCGATGCCGTAGAAGTACCCGGCGCCGCGCACGTCACCGACGAGCGGGAGGTCGAGCAGCTTGTCGAGGGTCGCCTTGAAGATCGGGGCGTTGGTCTTGACCCGGTCGTTGAGGCCCTCGCGCTCGAAGATGTCGAGGTTGGTCATCGCGACCGCCGCCGACACGGGGTGGCCACCGAAGGTGTAGCCGTGCGGGAAGTAGGTCGTGCCGTTCTTGAAGGGCTCGAAGAGGCGGTCGCTCGCGATCATCGCGCCGATGGGGGAGTAGCCGCTCGTCATGCCCTTGGCGCACGTGATGATGTCGGGCACGTAGCCAAAGTCGTCGCACGCGAACATCGAGCCGATGCGGCCGAAGGAGCAGATGACCTCGTCGGACACGAGGAGCACGTCGTACTCGTCGCAGATCTCACGCACGCGCTCGAAGTAGCCGGCGGGCGGCGGGAAGCAGCCGCCGGAGTTCTGGACCGGCTCGAGGAAGACCGCGGCGACCGTGTCGGGGCCCTCGAACTCGATGGCCTCGGCGATGCGGTCGGCGGCCCAGCGGCCGAAGGCCTTCTCGTCGTCGCGCAGGTGCTCAGGCGCGCGGTACATGTTGGTGTTCGGCACCTTGTGCGCACCGGGCACGAGCGGCTCGAACATCTCCTTGGCCGCCGGGATGCCGGTGATCGACAGGGCACCCTGGGGCGTGCCGTGGTAGGCGACCGCGCGGGAGATGACCTTGTGCTTCGTCGGCTTGCCGGTCAGCTTGAAGTACTGCTTCGCGAGCTTCCACGCGGTCTCGACGGCCTCGCCGCCGCCCGTCGTGAAGAAGACGCGGTTGAGGTCGCCGGGCGCGTGGCTGGCGAGCCGCTCCGCGAGCTCGATCGCCTTTGGGTGCGCGTAGCTCCAGAGCGGGAAGAACGCGAGCTCCTTGGCCTGCTTGGCCGCAGCCTCCGCCAGCTCCTCGCGGCCATGGCCGACCTGCACGACGAACAGGCCCGAGAGGCCGTCGACGTACTCGTTGCCGCGGTCGTCCCAGATCTTCCAGCCGTCGCCCTTGGTGATGATGGGCACGGAGTGGCCGAGACCGCCCTCGCCCTTGTTCTCGAAGACCGAGTGGCGCGTGAAGTGCATCCACAGGTGGTCGCGGGCGGCATCGGAGTGCAGCGCGCCCGTCGGTGTGCGGTGGTCTGAGGTGGGCTCCCAGACCTCGTTCGGGTTGATGCTCATCGTGTACCCCAGTTGTAGAGCTGCTTGTTGAGTTTCAGGTAGACGAACGTCTCGGTCGCCGTGACACCCGGCAGCGGTCGGATGCGGCTCGTGAGCAGCTCGAGCAGGTGGTTGTCGTTCTCGCAGACGACCTCGGCCAGCACGTCGAAGCTGCCGGCCGTCGTCACGACGTAGGACACCTCGTCCATCGCGGTCAACGCGTCGGCCACGGCTGTCATGTCGCCAGATACGCGCAGCCCGACCATCGCCTGGCGCTGGAACCCCACCTGCAATGGGTCCGTCACCGCGACGATCTGCATGACGTCGGCCTCCAGCAGGCGCTGGACCCGCTGCCGGACGGCGGCCTCGGAGAGGCCGACCTCCGCGGCGATGGAGGCGTAGGACTTGCGTCCGTCGTGCTGGAGGAGCTCGATGATGGTCTTGCTGACCTCGTCGAGGTTGACGGAGGGTTTCCTGGTGGTGCCGCCCCCGTTGTTGGCCACGCCCCGGATCGTCGTCATGGCCCGATAGTGACCTGTGGAACGCGCTGTTGGCAAGTCCCTGATCGACTGATTCCGAAGATTTATCTTCCGTAGGGTTCACCAAAGCGCAGTTTTGTGTCTAGCATCGGCGCATGACCTCGCAGCCGCGCCAGCTCCGCAACTTCATCGGTGGCCAGTACGTCGACCCCGAGACCGACGCGACGACCGACATCGTCGACCCCTCCACGGCCCAGGTGGTCGCCAAGGCCCCCGTCAGCACGCAGGCCGACGTCGACCGCGCCTACGCGGCGGCGTCGACGGCCTTCGAGACGTGGGGTGACACGACGCCGGGTGAGCGCCAGGCCGCCCTGCTGAAGTTCGCCGACGCCATCGAGGCACGGGCCGACGACTTCGTCCGCCTCGAGGCCGCGAACACCGGCAAGCCGCACGCCCTCACGGCGAGCGAGGAGATCCCCCCGATGCTCGACCAGCTCCGGTTCTTCGCCGGGGCGGCACGCGTGCTCGAGGGCAAGTCGGCCGGCGAGTACATGAAGGGCCACACCTCGTGGATCCGGCGCGAGCCGATCGGCGTCGTCGGCCAGGTCACCCCGTGGAACTACCCGATGATGATGGCGATGTGGAAGATCGCCCCGGCGCTCGCCGCCGGCAACACGATCGTGCTCAAGCCGAGCGACACGACCCCCGAGACGACCCTGCTGCTCGCCGAGCTCGCGTCGGAGTTCCTCCCCGAAGGCACCTTCAACGTCGTCACGGGTGACCGCGAGACCGGCCGTCACCTCGTCGAGCACCGCACGCCGGCCCTCGTCGCCATCACCGGCTCGGTGCGCGCCGGCATGCAGGTCGCCGAGAGCGCGTCGCGCGACCTCAAGCGCGTCCACCTCGAGCTCGGCGGCAAGGCACCCGTCGTCGTCTTCGACGACGCCGACATCGAGGCGGCCGTCGAGGGCATCGCGATCGCGGGCTACTTCAACGCGGGGCAGGACTGCACCGCAGCGACGCGCGTGCTCGCCGGCCCCCGCATCCACGACGACTTCGTCGCCGCGCTCGCCGAGTATGCCGCCGGGTCGGCCAAGGTCGGTATGCCGGACGACCCGGACGCGCTGTTCGGCCCGGTCAACAACCCGAACCAGGTCGCGCACGTCGGCGGCATGATCGACCGGCTGCCCGACCACGCCCGCATCGCGGCCGGTGGTCGGCGCGCCGAGGGCCTGGGCGACGGCTACTTCTTCGAGCCCACGGTGCTCGCGGGCCTGCGCCAGGACGACGAGCAGATCCAGAACGAGATCTTCGGCCCGGTCATCACGGTGCAGCAGTTCACCGACGAGGCCGAGGCGATCGCCTGGGCCAACGGTGTGCAGTACGGCCTCGCCTCGTCCGTGTGGACCCGCGACTTCGGCAAGGCCATGCGGATGAGCAAGAAGCTCGACTTCGGGTGTGTGTGGATCAACACGCACATCCCGGTCGTCGCCGAGATGCCGCACGGGGGCTTCAAGCACAGCGGCTATGGCAAGGACCTGTCGATGTACGGACTCGAGGACTACACCCGCATCAAGCACGTCATGGCCAACATCGAGTCATGAGCCTTCGCGCCGCCCGGTCCGGGCGGCGCGAACTCTTGTGCCTCACCGAACGTTCAGCACACCAGCGACCAGCACCACTCACGGGTCAGCGTCGATCCCCTCCACCCGGCCCCACGAAAACCCCCTGGAGAAGTGAACCCCATGAACGACAAGTCATTCGACAAGGACAACCCGATGCTGCGAGCCGCCCTCATGCGGGGTCTCGTCAGCCGCAGGTCGGCGATGATGGGGGCCGCCGGCGTCGGCGCCGCCGCCTTCCTCGCGGCCTGCGGGTCGGCCGGCAAGAACGCCTCCACGGGTGGCGCCTCCGGTGGCGCGGCCAGCCGCACCGCAGCGGCGGCGCAGGACATGTCCGACGCCGAGAAGGTCATCAACTGGTCGAACTGGACCGAGTACATCGACACGAGCAAGGACGGCAAGTCGCGTCCGTCGCTCGACGCCTTCCAGAAGAAGACCGGCATCAAGGTCAACTACACCGAGGACTACCTCGACAACGACGAGTTCTACGCGAAGGTGCGTCCGCTCCTCGAAGGCGGCAAGGACACCGGCCGTGACGTGTGGTGCAGCACCGACTGGATGGTGGCCCGCCTCATCCGCCAGGGCTACGTCCAGAAGCTCGACCTCGCCAACATCCCCAACGCGAAGAACCTCAGCGACTCGCTGAAGAACGTCGAGTTTGACCCGGGCCGGCTCTACTCCCTGCCGTGGCAGAGCGGTTTCGCCGGCATCGGCTACAACCTCAAGGCGACCGGCGGCAAGAAGATCGAGTCGATCACCCAGCTGCTCACCGACCCGGCTCTCAAGGGCAAGGTCACCCTCCTCACCGAGATGCGCGACACGGTCGGCCTCGTGATGATGGAGCAGGGCAAGGACATCTCGAAGTTCACCGACGCGGACTTCCAGGCCGCGATCGACGTGCTCCAGCAGGCGAAGGACTCGGGCCAGATCCTGCGCTTCACCGGCAACGAGTACACCGAGGGCCTGGCCAAGGGCGACATCGCCGCGTGCGTGGCCTGGACGGGCGACGTCGTGCAGCTGCAGTTCGACGACCCCAACATCCAGTACGCCCTGCCGGAGAAGGGCTACACGCTCTGGTCCGACAACTTCGTCATCCCGGCTCTCGCCAAGCACAAGAAGAACGCCGAGAAGCTCATCGACTACTACTACGACCCGGCCGTCATGGCGGAGGTCGTGGCCTTCGTCAACTACATCTCCCCGGTCAAGGGCACGGCTGCCGAGCTGACGAAGCTCGACCCGGCCCTCGGCAAGAACCCCCTCATCGTGCCGACGGAGGATGTCCTGTCGCGTGCGCAGGTCTTCCGGGGCCTCAGCACCGCCGAGGAGACCAAGTACAACAAGCTCTACTCCGCCCTGACGACGGCATGAGCGAGCAGAGCAAGGGCGACCTCAGCCTCGTCGCCCTCACCAAGTCCTTCGCGACCTTCACGGCCGTCCACCCGCTCGACCTGACCATCCCGCAGGGGTCGTTCTTCGCGCTGCTCGGGCCCTCGGGCTGCGGCAAGACGACGACCCTGCGGATGATCGCCGGGCTCGAGGAGCCGACGGGCGGGCGGATCCGCATCGGCGACAGCGACATCACCGAGACCAAGGCCTACCAGCGCAACGTCAACACGGTCTTCCAGAGCTACGCCCTCTTCCCGCACATGTCTGTGCTCGACAACGTCATGTTCGGGCTGCGCCGGCGCGGCGACAAGGACGCCAAGGCCAAGGCCAACGAGGTGCTCGAGCTCGTCCAGCTCGGGCAGGTCGCGAACAAGAAGCCGACGCAGCTCTCGGGCGGCATGCAGCAGCGCGTGGCGCTCGCCCGTGCCCTCGTCAACCGGCCCGACGTGCTGCTCCTCGACGAGCCGCTCGGCGCGCTCGACCTCAAGCTGCGGCGCCAGATGCAGATCGAGCTGAAGCGCATCCAGCAGGAGGTCGGCCTGACCTTCATCCACGTCACGCACGACCAGGAGGAGGCCATGACCATGGCCGACTCCATCGCCGTGATGAACGCGGGTCGCATGGAGCAGCTCGGCGACCCGGCCACGCTCTACGAACAGCCGCGGTCGACCTTCGTCGCCAACTTCCTCGGGCAGTCCAACCTGCTGCGGGCCCGGGTCAACCCCGGTGGCACCGACGAGATGGTCACGGTGCGCGCCCACGACGTCGACCTCGAGGTCTCGCGGGAGCACCTGCCCGACGGTGTCGGCGACGTGTGGCTCGGGGTGCGCCCCGAGAAGCTGCGCCTCGGCGAGTCCGGTGGCCCGAACCACCTGCGCGGCATCGTGCGCGACGTGTCCTTCAGTGGTGTCGCCACGCAGTACTCCGTCGAGATGCCGTGGGGCCAGGAGCTCATCGTCATCCAGCAGAACGACGGCTCGAACCGGGCGACCCTCGGCGAGGCCGTCACCGTCTCCTGGGCCGCCCAGCACGGATTCGCCCTCGACGCGTCGCAGGACGCAGAGGCCGGGGCCGAGCTGGTGGACGACCATGGCTGAGGCCGCGGTCCTGTCGACCGGCTCGGCAGCGCCGCCGAGCCGGCGCCGGCGCAACTGGGTGCCCTACGCGCTACTGCTGCCCGGCATCCTCTGGCTCCTGATCTTCTTCGTCCTGCCGATGGTGACCCTCGCGTCGCAGTCGCTGCAGGAGGGCAACGTCGACGACGGCTACGTCTTCACCGCCAACTTCAGCATCTACCTCGACGCGCTGAAGCAGTACTGGCCGCAGTTCGTGCGCTCGTTCGTCTATGCCGGCATCGCGACGGGTCTCGCGCTCCTGCTCGGCTACCCGCTCGCCTACTTCATCGCGCAGAAGGCCGGCCGCCACAAGAACCTCGTCCTCGTGCTCGTCATCGCGCCGTTCTTCACGAGCTTCCTCATCCGCACGCTGGCATGGCGCACGATCCTGTCCGACGACTGGTTCATCACGACGTGGGCCCAGAACCTCCACATCACCGACTTCCTGCAGGCGGTGGGGCTCACCGACAACGACTCGCTGCTCAACTCGCAGTTCGCCGTCATCATGGGCCTCACCTACAACTTCCTGCCGTTCATGATCCTGCCGCTCTACACCTCGCTCGAGCGACTCGACCCGCGGCTCATCGAGGCTGCAGGCGACCTCTACGCGTCGCCGTGGCAGACCTTCCGCAAGGTCACCTGGCCGCTGTCGCTCCCCGGAGTCGTCGCCGGCACCCTGCTGACCTTCATCCCCGCAGCGGGTGACTTCATCAACGCCAGGCTGCTCGGCAACACCCAGACGACGATGATCGGCTCGGTCATCGACAGCCAGTTCCTCCGGGTGCTCGACTACCCGCTCGCGGCCGCGCTGTCGTTCATCCTGCTCGTCCTCATCGTCGCGATGGTCTCGGTCTACGTGCGCCGGGCCGGAACGGAGGAGCTGCTCTGATGTCCTGGATCAAGCGACACCTCATCACCTTCGCCGCGATCGCGGTGCTCATCTACATGCTCGTGCCCAACGTCATCGTGGCGGCGTTCTCGTTCAACGACCCCAAGGGCAAGTACAACTACAACTTCAACGAGTTCTCGACGGCGGCCTGGACCAACCCCTGTGGAGCCCAGGGCATCTGCGAGTCGCTCGGGCTCAGCCTGCAGATCGGTGTCATCGCGTCGCTGGCCGCGACGGCCCTCGGCACGATGATCGCCTTCGCCCTCGGCCGCTACCGCTTCCGCGGACGGTCGGCGACGAACCTGCTCATCTTCATGCCGATGGCCACGCCCGAGGTCGTCATGGGTTCGAGCCTGCTGACGCTCTTCCTCATGCTCGGCGTGCCCTCCGGCCGCACGGCGATCCTCATCGCCCACATCATGTTCTGCGTGTCGTTCGTCGTCGTGGCCGTCAAGGCGCGGGTGGCGACCCTCGACCCGAAGCTCGAGGAGGCGGCGGCTGACCTCGGGGCCAACCCGACGCAGACCTTCATGAGGGTGACGCTGCCGCTCGCTGCCCCCGGCATCGCGGCGGGAGCCCTGCTCGCCTTCTCGCTGAGCTTCGACGACTACATCATCACGAACTTCAACGCGAGCCCGAGCTCGATCACGTTCCCGATGTACGTCTGGGGCGCCTCGGCGCGCGGCGTGCCCGTGCAGGTCTACGTCATCGGAACCGTGATGTTCCTGCTGGCCCTCATCGTCGTCATGACGGGTCAGCTCATCTCCAGCAGACGCAACCGACAGGTGGCCTGATCCAGCATGCGTGTCCTCATGATCGGCTCCGGGGGAGTCGGTGACGCCGCCGCGCGCATCGCGGCGGAGCGTGACTTCTTCGAGCTGTGGGTCGTCGCCGACTACGACGTGGCACGCGCTGAGCGCACCGTCGCGGCCGTCACCGGACGGCATTCCGGAATGAAGGGTGGCGGGGCTCGCGAGCTCGCATCCGCCACCCTTCCCCGGCTCCACGGAACTCCGGGAGCACCGGGTGGGGAGGGGCGCTTCGTCGCCGCCCAGGTCGACGCCTCGTCGGCCGAGGCGGTGACGGAGCTCGCCCTCGCCCACGGCGCGACCCACGTCTTCAACGCCGTCGACCCGAAGTTCAACATCCCGGTCTTCACCGGCGCCAGGGCCGCCGGGGCCGACTACCTCGACATGGCGATGAGCCTGTCGCAGCGTCACCCCGAGCAGCCCTTCGAGAAGGTCGGCGTCATGCTCGGCGACGAGCAGTTCGCCGTGGCGGGGGAGTGGGAGGCCGAGGGCCGTCTCGCGCTCGTCGGCATCGGCGTCGAGCCCGGGCTCTCCGACGTCTTCGCGCGGTATGCCGCCGACCACCTCTTCGACGAGATCGACGAGCTCGGCACCCGCGACGGCGCCAACCTCGTCGTCCACGACGAGCAGGGCAACGACATCTTCGCCCCGAGCTTCTCCATGTGGACGACGATCGAGGAGTGCCTCAACCCTCCGGTCATCTGGGAGAAGGAGCGCGGCTGGTTCACGACCGCGCCGTTCAGCGAGCCGGAGGTCTTCGACTTCCCGGCCGGCATCGGGCCCGTCGAGTGCGTCAACGTCGAGCACGAGGAGGTGCTCCTCATGCCGCGCTGGGTCGACGCGAAGCGGGTCACCTTCAAGTACGGCCTCGGCGACGAGTTCATCACCATCCTCAAGGTCCTGAACACGCTCGGTCTCGACCGCACGGAGCCGATCACCGTCAAGGGGGTGCAGGTCTCGCCGCGCGACGTCGTCGCAGCGGCGCTGCCCGACCCCGCGACGATCGGCCCGCGGATGACGGGCAAGACGTGCGCCGGGCTCTTCGTCACCGGCACGGGCAAGGACGGCCTGCCGCGCCGCACCTACCTCTACCACGTCGTCGACAACGCCGACACGATGGCGGGCTACGACGCCCAGTGCGTCGTCTGGCAGACCGCGATCAACCCCGTCGTCGCCCTCGAGCTGCTCGCGAACGGCACGTGGAAGGGGGCCGGTGTCCTCGGGCCCGAGGCGTTCGACGCCGTGCCCTTCCTCGACCTGCTGGCCGCACCGAAGCCCGCGGGCTACGGCTCGCCGTGGGGCCTCGAGGACCGCTGACGCCCCGCAAGGGCCGGGCGGTGCCGATCATCAACAGAGAGTTAGGGTTTCAGTCATGGCAACGGTGACGCAGCAGTCAGTTCTCGAGTCCGTCCCCAAGGGACTGCTCATCGGCGGTCAGTGGCGCGATGCCAGCGGCGGCAAGACCCTCGCCGTCGACGACCCGGCCACCGGCGAGATCCTCACGCACGTCGCCGACGCCAGCGTCGCCGACGGCAAGGCGGCCCTCGACGCAGCCGTCGCGGCGCAGTCGGACTGGGCCCGCACGGCACCGCGCGACCGCGGGGAGATGCTGCGGGCGGCATACGAGAAGATCACCGAGCGGGCCGACGAGTTCGCCATGCTCATGACGCTCGAGATGGGCAAGACGCTCGCCGAGAGCCGCGGCGAGGTCGCCTACGGCGCCGAGTTCTTCCGGTGGTTCTCGGAGGAGGCCGTGCGCATCGGCGGTCGCTACGCCGTCTCGCCCAACGGCGCCACCCGGCTCATGACGATGAAGCAGCCCGTCGGCCCCGTGCTCATGATCACGCCGTGGAACTTCCCGCTCGCGATGGGCACCCGCAAGATCGGCCCGGCCATCGCGGCCGGCTGCACGATGGTCGTCAAGCCGGCCAGCCAGACCCCGCTGACGATGCTCGCGCTCGCCGACGTGCTCCAGGAGGTCGGGCTGCCCGACGGCGTGCTCAACGTCGTCACGACGACGACGACCGGCGAGGTGATGGAGCCGATCATCCGCGACCCGCGCCTGCGCAAGCTGACCTTCACCGGGTCGACGTCGGTGGGCCGCAAGCTCATCGAGCAGGCGTCCGAGCAGATCCTGCGCGTGTCGATGGAGCTCGGCGGCAACGCGCCGTTCCTCGTCTTCGGCGACGCCGACGTCGACAAGGCCGTGACCGGCGCCATGCTGGCCAAGATGCGCAACATGGGCGAGGCCTGCACCGCCGCCAACCGCTTCTATGTGCACGAGTCGCTCGCCGAGGAGTTCTCGACCAAGCTCGCCGAGCGGATGGGTGCGCTTACCCTCGGCCGCGGCACCGAGGAGGGTGTCGACGTCGGCCCCCTCGTCGACGAGAAGTCGCGCGACAAGGTCTCCGCGCTCGTCGACGACGCGGTCGCCAAGGGCGCCCGGGTCGTCGTCGGGGGCTCGGCTCGTGAGGGAGCGGGCTGGTTCTACCAGCCGACCGTCCTCACCGACGTGCCCGAGACCGCCGACCTCGCCCGTGAGGAGATCTTCGGGCCCGTCGCCCCGGTGTCGACCTTCAGCACCGACGACGAGGCGATCCGCATGGCCAACGACACGGAGTACGGTCTCGTCGCCTACCTCTTCACCAACGACCTCTCCCGGGCGCTCACGGTCTCCGAGGCCCTCGAGTTCGGAATGGTCGGGGTCAACCAGGGCATCGTCTCCAACCCGGCGGCGCCCTTCGGTGGCGTCAAGGCCTCCGGCGTCGGCCGCGAGGGTGGCTTCGAGGGCATCGAGGAGTACCTCGAGACGAAGTACGTCGGGATCGCCCTCTGAGCCCTGCGCGGGAGTCGCCAAACCGCCCCGCAGCGACGCCGGGCTGTGGTGAAATCTGCCCATGGTGACACCTGCGGCCCACCGCGAGACCGGACCGCTTCGCTCGCTCGACGCGCTGCTCGACGACACCGACGCGGTGCTCCGGCGCGGCGGCACCGCGGGCGCGACCGTGTGGTCGACCGGGTTCCCCCTGCTCGACGACACGCTGACCGGTGGGTTCCGCTCGGGCGAGCTCGTGCTCCTCGGTGGCCCGGCCGGCCACGGCAAGACGACGATGGGGGTGCAGTTCGCGCGAAATGTCGTCGCGGCCGGCGGCACCGCGGTGATCTTCTCCTACGAGCACGAGAGCCACACGCTCCTCGAGCGGCTCATCGCCATGGAGGCCGCCGAGCGCACGCAGGGTGAGGTCGCCGGTGTCATCGAGGTGCGGCGCGCGTTCGAGGCCGGCTCCGGCGGGGGTTCGCTCGAGGCCGTGCTGTCCGCTCTGCCCGGCGGGGCGCGGGCGTATGCCGCCCTGACGAGCTACGGCGACCGCCTGCACATCCACGAGTCGTCCGGAGCGACGACGACGCTCGAGGAGGTCTCCGCCGTCATCCGCGCCGTCACGCAGACGACCGGGGAGGCGCCGTTCGTGCTGCTCGACTACGTGCAGAAGATCCCGGTCGACCGGCCCGATGAGACCGAGCGGGTCACGGCAGCGGCCGAGGGGCTCAAGGACCTGGCGCTCGAGGCCCGGGTGCCGATCGTCGCGATCTCGGCGGCCGACAAGGAGGCGCTCGTCTCGGGGCACCGGATGCGCACCCACGACCTGCGCGGGTCGTCTGCGCTCGCCTTCGAGGCCGACGTCGTCATGATCGTCGGCGACAAGGTCGACATCGTCTCGCGCGAGCACCTCGTCTACGACCTCGGCAACATCCAGCGCTTCCGTGGCTGGTCGGTGCTGACGATGGAGAAGAACCGCCACGGCCAGGCCCGCATCGAGCTCGAGTTCGCCAAGGACTTCGAGCACGGCCGCTTCCACCCCGAGGGCAACGCCGTCAACGAGCGGCTCATCGACGAGCGCGTCTTCATCTCCTAGCGGGAGCCGGCCGGACGGCATACCGGGGCGGTTGGCCAGCTCGACCGTGTCGGCTGGGTCGATCCCGTGGCTCAGCGGGCGATGACCGTGATCCGCACGTCGTCGCGCTCGTCCTGCACCTGCTCGAGGATGTCGACGACGGTCTCGTAGGTGTCGTGGTCGACCCGGCGGAGGGCCCCGACGTGGTCCCACACGAGCTCGAGGGTCTGGCCGCGGGCCACCTCGAGGTCACGGAGGGCGTCGAGCAGGGCGTCCCAGTTGTGGCCGAACCAGTCGGGCAGGTCGAGGTCGGTCGCGAAGGCCTGGAGCACGCCGGCCTTGTCGGTGCCGGCACCGGCCGCGCCGACGATGCGCACGTCGTGGCCGAGCGAGGCGAGCAGGTCGAGGTGGTCGTCGGCCTCGCTGTGCGGCCCGAGGAAGGTCGTCATGTCCCCTCCTCGATGCGGCTGAATGACGCGTAGTGGTCAGCGGTCCAGTAGCGCTCGCCCTGCGACCCGGTGATGATGCGACGCGCTCCACGGTCAGCTGAGCCGGGCGTGATCACAGTGAACTCCTTGTAGTAGCCGCGCGGCTCGGCCGGAAGCAGCCGCTCGCGGTTGGCGAAGGTCTGGTTGTCGCTGCGGGGGTAGGGAAACGGCCCGCCCGACCGGATGAGGGCCAGGGTCGCCCGGGCCTCTGGAGGCAGGGCCGACGCGGCGATCCACGGCAGACCCGAGGTCGGGTCGGTCGCCCCGCCGGAGCGGGTTGGGCCACCGGGCGAACCGGGCGTGACCGACGTGCGGGTGACGGTGACGCCCGCGGGCGAGGCGGCCTCGGTGCCCGGCCCACCGCGGGCGGCCTGCCCGACGAGCCAGACGAGCACGCCGATGACGACGACGAGGACGCCGAGCAGGATCGGTCGCGACCGGGTCGAGTTCACGCCGCCATCATGCCTGCCTCATGGTCCGCGGGGGAGTGCGAGCCTCGGGCGCGGCCGTCCCCCTCGCGGCGTGCGACACAATGCCCGGGTGACCGTTGCCGCACCGCCGCCCTCGCCCCAGCCGCCCGCTCGACCGCGCCGGGTCGTCCTGCTCGGGTCCACCGGCTCGATCGGCACCCAGGCCATCGACCTCGTGCAGCGCAACCGCGACCGCTTCGAGGTGGTCGGGCTCAGCGCCGGCAGCAACCTCGAGCTCGTCGCCGAGCAGGCCGTCGTCCTGCGGGTTCCCGTCGTCGCGGCGGCCGGGGGCTCTGAGGGCGACCTCGCCACCGCCATCGCGCGCGCCGCCGACGCGGCGGGCGTCACGGCATACCGCCCCGAGCTGCTCGTCGGCGCGGACGCCAGCACGACGCTCGCGGCGCGCGAGGCTGACGTCGTCGTCAACGGCATCACCGGCGCCATCGGCCTCGAGCCGACTCTCGCCGCCCTGCGCGCGGGGACGACGCTCGCGCTCGCCAACAAGGAGTCGCTCATCATCGGCGGCCCGCTCGTCAAGGCGGTGGCGGCGCCGGGCCAGATCGTGCCCGTCGACAGCGAGCACTCGGCCATCGCGCAGTGCCTCCGCGGGGGGCGCGCCGAGGAGGTGCGCCGGCTCGTCGTGACCGCGAGCGGCGGGCCGTTCCGGGGCCGCACGCGAGCCGAGCTCGCCGACGTGACGCCGGAGCAGGCGCTCGCGCACCCGAACTTCTCGATGGGCCGGGTCATCACGACGAACTCGGCGACCCTCGTCAACAAGGGTCTCGAGGTCATCGAGGCCCACCTGCTCTTCGACATCCCCTTCGAGCGCATCGACGTCGTCGTGCACCCGCAGCAGATGATCCACTCGATGGTCGAGTTCGTCGACGGCTCGACGATCGCCCAGGCCGGCCCGCCGCGAATGCTCGTGCCGATCGCCCTCGGCATGAGCTGGCCCGACCGGATCGCCGACGCCGACGTGCCGGTCGACTGGACCCGCGCGCAGAGCTGGGAGTTCGAGCCGCTCGACGACATCGCCTTCCCGGCCGTCTCGCTCGCTCGCCGCGTGGGCGAGGCCGGGGGCACGTGGCCGGCCGTCTACAACGCCGCCAACGAGGTGTGCGTCGACGCCTTCCACGAGGGGCGGCTCGGCTTCGTCGACATCGTCGACACCGTCTCGCGCGTCGTGGAGGCGTATGCGGCCGAGCCGGCCTCGCACGGGCGTGACCTCACGCTCGACGACGTCCTTGCCGCCGACACCTGGGCCCGCGACGAAGCCCGGCGCACCATCGCCACTCCCTGACCCCCGGTTCGTCGGCGTCGGGTCGGGGTTCACAGGGTGGCGATGTGACAATGGGACGTGCTCTTCGTCCTAGGGGTCCTCGTCGTCGTGATCGGCGTGGCACTGTCCATCGCCCTGCACGAGATCGGTCACCTCGTGCCTGCCAAGAAGTTCGGCGTCAAGGTGACCCAGTACATGGTCGGCTTCGGACCGACGATCTGGTCGCGCAAGCGCGGTGAGACCGAGTACGGCATCAAGGCCGTGCCGCTCGGCGGCTACGTGCGGATGATCGGCATGCTGCCCCCGCGCCCGGGCGACAAGCCCGGCGAGCTGCGCACCCTCTCGACCGGTCGCTTCAGCCAGATGGTCGACCAGGCGCGCGCTGACTCGATGGAGGAGGTGCGCCCCGGCGACGAGGACCGCGTCTTCTACAAGCTGAGCCCCGGCAAGAAGATCATCATCATGCTCGGCGGCCCGGTCATGAACCTCATCATCGCGGCCGTGCTGCTCACCGGCGTCATCACGATCTACGGGCTGCCGCAGGTGGCGCCCAAGGTCGGCCTGCTCTCGGCGTGCGTGCCGACCGCCGCCCCGACCCTGCAGGTGCCTCAGCCGAAGTG
The DNA here is from genome assembly GCF_006717145.1 of Humibacillus xanthopallidus. GTDB lineage: Bacteria > Actinomycetota > Actinomycetes > Actinomycetales > Dermatophilaceae > Humibacillus > Humibacillus xanthopallidus. The sequence continues at coordinate 342,230 of NZ_VFQF01000001.1, forward strand.
CGCGACCGGCGACCCGCAGAGCCCGGCCGTCGCCTCGGGCCTCAAGGTGGGCGACCGCATCCTCTCCGTCGACGGGCGCGCCATCACGTCGTGGGACCAGGTCACGGCGGCGATCCGCGAGAGCCAGGGCCGCACCATGAGCTGGGTCGTGCAGCGTGGCGACCAGCAGGTGCCGATCTCGATCACCCCGGCCGTGCTCGAGCGGGCCAGCTACGGCGAGGACGACAAGCCGGTCGCGAAGGACGGCAAGATCGTGCTCTCCCCGATGGGCTTCGCCGGCATCACTCCGGCGCAGGAGCTCGTCCGGACCCCGATCTACGAGGCTCCGAAGTTCGTCTGGGACCGCACCGTCGACACCGCCTCGATCATCGTGCGCATCCCGCAGAAGATGGCGGGTGTCATGCAGGCGGCCTTCGGCTCGGGTGAGCGTGACCCCAACGGCCCGATCTCCGTCGTCGGCGTGGGCCGCATCGGCGGCGAGGTGGCGGCCCTCGACATCCCTGCCGACGAGGGTGGCAACTGGGTCAAGCTCGCCCAGCTCGTGCTCCTCATCGCCTCGCTCAACCTGGCCCTCTTCGTCTTCAACCTCATCCCGCTGCTGCCGCTCGATGGCGGCCACGTGGCCGGCGCGATGTGGGAGGCGGTCAAGCGGGGCTGGGCGCGGCTGCGGCATCGGCCCGACCCCGGCTACGTCGACGTGGCCAAGGGACTGCCGATCGCGTACGGCATGTCGCTCGTGCTCATCACCATGTCGGTCCTGCTCATCTACGCCGACATCGTCAAGCCCATCAACATCTTCGGCTGACGACCGCCCGCGCAGCTCGTCTGCGTCCGACGAACTGCTCTTTCGATTGGGGAAGTGCTCTCTCGGTTGGGTTGTTCGGGGGTACTCGGGGGCGGAGCCCCTGCGGCGCAGAGGGTCCTCGGGCCGGTCGGTGCGGACTCAGCGCCGCGGGTTGTTCGGGGGTACTCGGGGGCGGAGCCCCCGAGGGTGACCATAATGGCGACATGAGCGTTTCCCTCGGTATGCCGCCCCTGCCCCCGCCGGTCCTCGCGCCCCGTCGCCAGACCCGTCAGATCCACGTGGGCAAGGTCGGCGTCGGCAGCGACTACCCCGTCTCGGTGCAGTCGATGACGACGACCCCGACGACCGACATCAACGCGACCCTCCAGCAGATCGCCGAGCTGACGGCCAGCGGCTGCGACATCGTGCGCGTCGCCTGCCCGAGCCAGGACGACGCCGACGCCCTGCCCGCCATCGCGCGCAAGAGCCAGATCCCGGTCATCGCGGACATCCACTTCCAGCCGAAGTACGTCTACGCGGCCATCGACGCCGGCTGCGCTGCCGTGCGCGTCAACCCCGGCAACATCCGCCAGTTCGACGACCAGGTCAAGGAGATCGCCAAGGCGGCCAAGGACGCCGGCGTCTCCATCCGCATCGGCGTCAACGCGGGCAGCCTCGACAAGCGGATCATGGACAAGTACGGCAAGGCGACGCCCGAGGCGCTCGTGGAGTCGGCGGTCTGGGAGGCGAGCCTCTTCGAGGAGCACGACTTCCACGACTTCAAGATCTCGGTCAAGCACAACGACCCCGTCATCATGGTGCGCGCCTACGAGCTTCTCGCCGAGCGCGGCGACTGGCCCCTGCACCTCGGCGTGACCGAGGCAGGCCCCGCCTTCCAGGGCACCATCAAGTCGGCGACGGCCTTCGGCGCGCTCCTCTCGCGGGGCATCGGCGACACGATCCGCGTCTCTCTGTCGGCCCCGCCGGTCGAGGAGGTCAAGGTCGGCATCCAGATCCTCCAGAGCCTCAACCTGCGGCCCCGCAAGCTCGAGATCGTCTCGTGCCCGTCGTGCGGCCGCGCCCAGGTCGACGTCTACACGCTCGCCGACCAGGTGACCGCAGGGCTCGAGGGCATGACCGTGCCGCTGCGCGTCGCCGTCATGGGCTGCGTCGTCAACGGCCCGGGCGAGGCCCGCGAGGCCGACCTCGGCGTCGCCTCGGGCAACGGCAAGGGCCAGATCTTCGTCAAGGGCGAGGTCATCAAGACCGTGCCCGAGGCAATGATCGTCGAGACCCTCATCGAGGAGGCCATGCGCCTCGCCGAGGAGATGGGCGAGCCGATCGACGAGGACTCGGCCGGCGCGCCGAGCGTCACCGTCAGCTGACCCGCGCCGGCACGGAGCCGGCACAGCGCCCGGCACGTCGAGACCGCAGGCTGCACCGCCTCCGCGACAGCGAGGGCGGCTGCTTCCCCGACGACACCCGCTGTTCACCGCGGCTCACTAGACTCCGAGAAGCCGCCCGGCAGGGCGGTGGCCACTGGTGAAGGAGTCGCCTTGCCCGACCCGCTGCTCGCCGGCGATCGGGCGCCTGCGCCCCGTACCCTCGTCGACGTCCTGCACGCGACGATCGACGCGCACCCCGACGCACCCGCCATCGACGACACGCGCTCGGTCCTGACCTACCGCGAGCTCGGCGAGCAGGTCGACGCCATGGCGATCGCGCTCCGTGCCGCTGGGGTTCGCACCGGAGACCGCGTCGGCATCCGCGCCCCGTCGGGCACGCACGACCTCTACGTCGCCATCCTCGGCATCATGCGGGCCGGCGCGGCCTACGTCCCCGTCGACGCCGACGACCCGCAGGAGCGGGCCGACCTCGTCTTCGGTGAGGCGGAGGTCGCCGCAGTCGTCGGCGCCGGACGCTCCGTCACGAGCCCGCCGTCACCCGCACGACCCACCGAGCCGTATGCCGTGACGCCCGGCCCGCTCGCCGACGTCCAGCCGAGCGACGACGCGTGGATCATCTTCACCTCCGGCTCGACCGGTGTGCCGAAGGGCGTCGCCGTGACCCACCGTTCGGCTGCGGCGTTCGTCGACGCGGAGTCTCGGATCTTCTTGCGGCAGAGCCCGATCGGGCCCGGCGACCGGGTGCTCGCGGGCCTTTCCGTGGCCTTCGACGCGTCGTGCGAGGAGATGTGGCTCGCCTGGGCACACGGCGCCTGCCTCGTGCCTGCTCCCCGGGCGCTCGTCCGCACCGGCATGGACCTCGGCCCGTGGCTCGTGGCCCAGGGCATCACCGTCGTGTCGACGGTGCCGACCCTGGCAGCACTGTGGCCGGCCGAGGCGCTCGAGCCGGTGCGCCTGCTCATCTTCGGCGGGGAGGCCTGCCCGCCCGAGCTCGCCGCCCGCCTCGCGACGCCGGACCGCGAGGTGTGGAACACCTACGGCCCGACCGAGGCCACGGTCGTGGCCTGCGGGGCCCTGATGACGGGCGAAGGGCCCGTGCGGATCGGGCTGCCCCTCGACGGCTGGGACCTCGTCGTCGTCGACGAGCACGAGCAGCCCGTGGCGCCCGGTGCCACGGGGCAGCTGATCATCGGGGGAGTGGGGCTGGCCCGCTACCTCGACCCGGCCAAGGACGCCGAGAAGTTCGCGCCCATGCCGACCCTCGGCTGGGAGCGGGCCTACCGGTCGGGCGACCTCGTCGTCAACGACCCCGCGGGGCTCGTCTTCATGGGACGTGGCGACGAGCAGGTCAAGCTCGGCGGCCGACGGATCGAGCTCGGCGAGGTCGACGCCGCCCTCCAGTCGCTCCCCACGGTGACCGGAGCTGCTGCTGCGGTCAAGACGACCCCGGCCGGCACCCAGGTGCTCGTCGGCTACGTCGTGCCCGACGACGCCACGACGTTCGACACGGAGGCAGCCCGCACGAGACTGCGCGAGGAGCTGCCTGCCGCCCTCGTGCCGCTTCTCGCGCTCGTCGACGAGCTGCCGACGCGCACCTCGGGCAAGGTCGACCGGGCCGCCCTGCCCTGGCCGCTGCCCGGAGCCGAGGCGGGCGGCGACGAGGACGACCTCCAGGGCCTCGAGGGCTGGCTCGCCCAGCAGTGGACGAGCGTGCTCGGCGCCCGGGTCGCCTCGACCGACGCCGACTTCTTCTCGCTCGGTGGCGGCAGCCTCTCGGCCGCCCAGCTCGTGTCGCTGCTGCGTCAGCGGGTGCCCACCGTGACGGTCGCCGACGTCTACGACCGCCCCCGCCTCGGCGCGCAGGCCGAGCTCCTCGAGGCCGCTGAGCCGGCGGCCGACCCGCAGCCGCCGCGGCACGTGCGCCGCATCCCACGCCACATCCAGCTGCTCCAGACGGTCGTCTCGCTCCTGCTGCTCACCGTCAAGGGGATGCAGTGGGTCGTGGGCCTCGTCACCGCGACCGAGCTGCTGCGGGCCCTCGGCCTCGCACCGTGGGCCCCGCCGACGTCGTGGTGGGTGCTCGGCATCGGCTGGCTCGCCTTCATCACCCCGGTCGGACGGATGGGCATCTCGGCCCTCGGCGCCCGCATCCTGCTCGCCGGCGTGCGGCCCGGCACCTACCCCCGGGGTGGCCACGTTCAGCTGCGGCTCTGGGCGGCCGAGCGCTTCACGGAGTCGATGGGCGCGGTGTCCCTCGCCGGCGCGCCATGGATCCTCGCCTACGCCCGGGCCCTCGGCGCCAGTGTCGGCCCCGGCGTCGACCTGCACAGCGTGCCGCCCGTGACGGGCATGCTGACGATCGGCGACGGCGCGAGCGTCGAGCCCGAGGTCGACCTCTCCGGCTACTGGATGGACGGCGACGTGGTCCACGTCGGCACCATCTCGATCGGAGCCGGGGCCACGGTTGCCGCCCGCAGCACGATCGGACCGGACGTCTCCATCGGGCACGACGCCCTCGTCGAGGCCGGCGCCACCGTGCTGTCCGACGTCGCCGCAGGCACGACCGTCGCAGGGTCCCCGGCCACGCGCGTGGGCTTCGGCGGCAGCGGCTCCGGCCGGTGGCCCTCGCAGCGTCCGGCGCGCCGCTCGGCCTGGGTGCCCGTCTACGGGGTCTCCTCCATCGTGCTGGCCGTCATCCCCCTCATCGCCCTCCTGCCCGGCCTGCTCGTGCTCGCGAACAGGCTGCGCGACGCAGCGTCCTACGGCGACGCGGCCCGGGCGGCATACCTCGTCGTGCCGGCGGTGACGGTGCTGGCCCTCCTCAGCCTCGCGCTCCTGACGATCGTCGTCGTGCGCCTGCTCGGCCTCGGGCTCAGCGAGGGGTTCCACCCCGTGCGCAGCCGCGTCGGGTGGCAGGTGTGGGTGACCGAGCGGCTCCTCGACCAGGCGCGCACGCTGCTCTTCCCGATCTATGCGAGCCTGCTGACCCCGTGGTGGCTGCGGGCCCTCGGGGCGCGGGTCGGCTCCGGCGTCGAGGCCTCGACTGTGCTGCTGCTCCCGAAGATGACGACCGTCGCCGACGGCGCCTTCCTCGCCGACGACACGCTCGTCGCCGGCTACGAGCTCGGTCGCGGCTGGATGCGCATCGCGAGGGCGAAGGTGGGCAAGCGCGCCTTCCTCGGCAACTCGGGCATGACCGCTCCCGGCCGCCGGGTGCCCCGTGACGGTCTCGTCGCCGTCCTCTCCGCGGCGCCGCAGAAGTCCAAGGCCGGCACGAGCTGGCTCGGCAGCCCTCCCGTCCGTCTGCGCCGCGCCGCGCCCAGTGGCGACCTCGAGCGCACCTACGCCCCGCCCATGCGGCTCAAGGTGATTCGCGGACTCGTCGAGCTCTGTCGCATCGTCCCAGTCATGGTGAGCGTCGCCCTCGGAGTCACCGTCTTCCTCGCCCTCGCGTGGGTCGTCGACCGCTTCGGCCTCTGGCAGGCCGCCGCGCTGTCGGGCGTCGTGCTCGCGGTCGTGGGGGCGCTCGCGGCAGCGATCACCACTGCCGCGAAGTGGGTCGTCGTCGGCCCGATCCGCGCCGTCGAGCATCCGCTGTGGAGCCCCTTCGTGTGGCGCAACGAGGTCGTCGACACCTTCGTCGAGATGGTCGCCGGCCCGTGGTTCGCGTGGACGGCGACCGGCACCCCGGCGATCAACATCTGGCTGCGCAGCCTCGGCGCCCGCATCGGCCACGGCGTCTGGTGCGAGACGTACTGGCTGCCCGAGGCCGACCTCATCACGCTGGGCGAGGGTGTCACGGTCAACCGCGGCTGCGTGCTCCAGACGCACCTCTTCCACGACCGCATCATGTCGATGGACACCGTCACCCTGGCCGACGGCGCCACGCTGGGGCCGAACGGCGTCATCCTGCCTGCAGCCTCGATCGGCCAGGGAGCCACGGTCGGCCCGGGCTCGCTCGTGCTGCGTGGGGAGTCCGTGCCGGCCGGCAGCCGCTGGACCGGCAACCCGATCGCACCCTGGCGCCAGCCCGCGAAGCGGTCCAAGGACAGGGTGGCCCCATGACGCGCCACGCCGCCGCGCTCCGCGGGCAGGCCGGGTGCGGCATAGTGTGGCCCCGTGCCCGTGACCTCTGGTGACCCCTATGTGCCCGGCCGTGGGGACGCCTCCTACGAGGTGCGCCACTACGACCTCGACCTCGACTACAAGGTGTCGTCCAACCGCCTCAGCGGGCGCGCCCGGCTCGACGTGGTCGCCACCGCGCACCTGACGCAGCTGCGCATCGACCTCGTCGGCCTGCGCGTCTCGAAGGTGAGCACGGGGCGTCTCACCACCCGTTGGACCCAGCGCGGCGGGCACGTCCTCGTCACGCTGCCCCGCCCCCTCGACCCCGGCGAGACCGCGAGCGTCACGCTGACGTATGCCGGCAACCCCGGTCCCGCGCGCTCCGTCTGGGGCGAGGTCGGCTGGGAGGAGCTCGACGACGGTGTCCTCGTCGCCAGCCAGCCGACGGGGGCTCCGACGTGGTTCCCGTGCAACGACCACCCGCGCTCCAAGGCCACCTACCGCATCGCGATCGAGTGCGACTCGCCGTACGCCGTGTGCGTGACGGGCACGCTCACCGGTCGCTACGTTCGGGGCAGCCGCACCCGGCACGTCTTCGACGAGGCCCACCCGATGGCGACCTACCTCGCCGCCGTGCACGTCGGCCAGTACGAGCAGGCCGTGCTCGCCGAGGCGCCGGTGCGCCAGGTCGTCGTGGCGCCCCCGCGCCTGCACCGTCAGGTGCTGGGCGAGCTCCAGCTCCAGCCGCGGATGATGGACCTCTTCGTCGAGCTCTTCGGGCGCTACCCGTTCGCCGACTACACGGTCGTCGTCACCCCTGACGAGCTCGAGATCCCGCTCGAGGCGCAGGGCATGGCCACCTTCGGGCCCAACTGGCTGAGCGGCCGTGGCGCCCACCAGCGCCTCATCGCCCACGAGCTCGCCCACCAGTGGTTCGGCAACAGCCTCACCGTGACGTCGTGGGCCGACATCTGGCTCAACGAAGGCTTCGCCTGCTACGCCGAGTGGCTGTGGTCGGAGGCGTCGGGGGGGCCGACGGCTGATGTGCTCGCGACGCAGCACAGGACCCGTCTCGCGGGGCTCGCCCAGGACTTCGTGCTCGCCAACCCCGGCCCCGACACGATGTTCGACGACCGCGTCTACAAGCGCGGCGCCCTCACCCTGCACGCGCTGCGCCTGCACCTCGGTGACGAGGCCTTCTGGTCGATGCTGCGCGCCTGGGTGTCCGACCACGAGCACGGCTCCGTGTCGACCGCCGAGTTCGTCGCGCACGTGGCGCAGTTCGAGCCCTCGGGTGAGGCCGAGCACCTGATCGAGGGCTGGCTCATGCAGCCGGCGCTGCCGGCGCTGCCCCGCCCGGCACGGCGCTGAGCAGGCTGACGGGGCTCCGGCGCTGTCAGGCGTCCGGCGCCTCGTGCGTGGTGATGTCGACCCTGCCGTATGCCGCCGCGAGCGCGAGCGCTGCCACGTGGTCGCTGTCACCGAGCGGGACGTCGACCACCGTCACCGGCGACCGGTCCGGCAGGACGAGGCCCGTGCGACCCGCTAGCGGTGTCGTGAGCGCGGCCGGGTCGACGACGAAGCCGGTGCCGAGCGCCTTGAGGGCCGCCTCCTTGCGCACCCAGCTGACGGCTCGCGCCCGGTCGTCGAGGTCGGGCGACCGCTCGCTCGGGTGCATCGCCACGCCGTCGAAGCCCTCGAACCGCGTGCCCGCCACCCGCTCGGCGTCGATGCCGACCGGCGCGTCGGTCGACACGGCGACGGCGACGAGGTCGGTCGTGCGCGTCAGCGACACGTGCAGATCCGGATGCCCGACGAGCCGTGGCGGGCCGTGCTGCTCACCGCACCGCGCGCACGTGCGGTCGACGACGAGCTGGTCGGGCCGGCAGCCGACCACCTGCCCGAGGACGTCACGAGCGAGCAGGTGGAGCACGGCATACGCCCTCGCCGTCGTGGGCTCCACGAGAGCGTCGAGACGGCGCCGCTCGTGCGCGTCGAGCGAGCCCTGTCGCTGCTCCCACCCGGCGGAGCGGGTCGGCCACGCGAACCACGCCTCGGCGCGGCCGACACCGGAGGCCGGGCTCGCATCAGGCGCCGGAGGCGGCACGGAGGGTGGCACCGCACCAGAATGGCGCACCGCCACTCGCGCGCCCGGGGTGACACGGCCGGTCGGGACGGGCAGTCTGTGAGGGTGCTTCGCCAACGTCTCCCCGTGCGGCCGCTGACGACCGCAGACCATGACGCTGCCCTGGAGTGCTGCGCCCGCGACCGCGCGGCCAACGTCTTCGTCGCGGCGCGCATCGTCGAGGGGTCGCTGCGGACCTCCCCGGGCGCCGTCCTGGGTCACTGGAACGGCAGCGAGCTGGCCGGGCTGGCCTGGGTCAGTGCCAACGTCGTGCCGGTCGAGCTCGACGACGACGGCGTGGCCGGGGTGGCGCAGAAGATCAGCCGGATGCGCCGTCAGGTCGCCTCGATCTTCGGCCCGTCGACGCAGGTGACCGGGCTGTGGGAGCGACTCGGGCCCGGGTGGGGGCCGGTGCGGGCGGTGCGCACGCACCAGCCCCTGCTCTCGACCTCCAAGCGCCCCTCGGACCTCGGGCTCGCGCTCGACGAGGGAGTGCGCCCAGCCACGCCCGGCGAGGTCGACATCGTGCTGCCCGCCGCGGCGCACATGTTCACCGAGGAGATCGGCTACCCGCCCTTCTACGGCTCCGACCGGGGCTACCGGGCGAGCATCGCGAGCCTCATCCGGGCCGGCCACACCTTCGTCAAGGTCGAGGACGGCGAGGTCGTCTTCAAGGCCGACGTCGGCTCGCTCGCGCTCGGCTGCGCCCAGGTGCAGGGCGTGTGGCTCCACCCGCGCCTGCGCGGGCAGGGGCTGTCGGTGCCGGCCATGGCGAGCGTCGTCGAGCAGGTGCTCGGCGGCGCCGCCGACGAGGTGTCGCTCTACGTCAACGACTTCAACGTGGCCGCGCGGGCGACCTACGCCCGCTGCGGGTTCCGCGAGGTCGGTGCGTTCACGACCGTCCTGCTCTAGGGCTCGCGGCCCCGCCTAGTGTGGGGGCATGAAGACGACGACGAACGCCCCGCTCGGCAAGGACGCCATCGCGCTCGCCGGCCTCTTCCTCGCCTCCGGCACGATGCACTTCGTCAAGCCCGAGCCGTTCGAGTCGATGGTGCCCCGGCAGCTGCCGCAGCGGCGGTTGCTCGTCTACGTGTCCGGCGCGGCTGAGCTCGCCTGCGCGGCCGGCCTGCTCTTCCCGCGCACGCGCCGCGTCGCTGGCATCGCGTCGGCCGTGCTGCTCGTGGCGGTCTTCCCGGCCAACGTCACGATGACGGCCAAGGCGGGCCGGCGCGTGTCGCGCGACCCCGAGAGCACGGCCAAGCAGGGCTACCTCGCCGCGACGGTCGCGCGGCTGCCCCTCCAGTGGCCGATGATCCGCACCGCCCTGCGTGCCGGTGGGGTCATCCGCTGAACGCGATGTGGACGGAGTCGCCGACGCGGCGATAGCCGATCGCCTCGTAGATGGCGTTGGACGTCGGGTTGGCGAGGTCGGTGTAGAGGATGCACTGCTCGCAGGCATCGAGCCGCGCGGTGCTGAGGGCGGCGACGACGCCGCTCGCGTAGCCGTGCCCCCGAAGCTCCGGGGGAGTCCAGACGCCCGAGATGCGGGTGACGCCGCCGTTGGCGGGCGATGCGTAGGCCATCGACACCGGTCGGCCGTCGACCTCCCACAACCCCACCCGGCCGGCAGCGACGTGCTCGGCCAGTGACGGGGCGGCTCGCCCACCACCCTCGATGACGTCCACGAAGTCCTGGTGCCACCCGTCGACGAGGCCCAGGTCCTCGCCGGTCGCCACGCGGAAGCGACCCTCGACCGCGAAGACGAGCCGCGGCGGCACCGGCAGGTCGAAGCGGCCCATCTCCATGGCGACCCGGGCCTGCCGACCCGTGCGCTCCACCCACTCGTCAGCGAAGGCCACGGCCGGTCCCCGCAGGCCCCCGACGCCCGGCAGGACGTCGTGCTCGCCGGCGAGACGGGCCGCGAGGTCGCGGGCCTGCGCCTCCGTGGCGAGCGCGATGTGGAGCGGGTGGGGCGGGGTGTGCATGAAGGCGGCGACCGCCGCACCGGCCGGGTCGGTGCCGACCCACCACCGCGCGCCGGGATACCGGCCGGGGTCGGCGATGATGCCGTCGGTGACGCTGGCGACGACGCTGAGGGCAGCCGGCTCGCGGGCGACGAGCCCGGCGAAGGCGGCCCGGGCCTGCGGGGCACGCGTGAGGAGCGAGAGGACGGTCGGCTGCGGCGGCATACGGCCACTCTGGCAAACCCCGCCCGCCCGGTGCGAGCCGATTGTCCGGAGGCTCCGACGATGCTGTGAAGGTCCTGCACTCCGGCGCCGAAGCTCCTCGGGGCGGCGGCTCGGCTGTCACCATCGACAGGTGCCCTTCACCCCGAGCCATGCCGTCGTCGCGATCCCGCTGCGCCGGCTCGGGCTGCCCCTCGGGGCCGTCGCCGTGGGTGCGATGTCGCCGGACACCGCGGTCTTCCTGCCGTGGGTGTTCGACTACATGCAGACCCACTCGCTCGTCGGGGTGGTGACGACCGACCTCGTCGTCGGGGTGCTCGTCGTGTCGGCGTGGTGGGCATGGCTGCGCGCGCCCGTCGTCGACCTGCTGCCCGACGACGTTCGTCGCCGGCTGCGGCTCGACCCGCCGCTCTGGCGCAGCGCGCGGTGGTGGCTCTCGGTCGTCGTCGGCGTGGCCCTCGGCGCGTTGACCCACGTGTGCTGGGACGCCTTCACCCACCCGGGGCAGTGGGGCTCGCAGGTCGTGCCCGCGCTGCGCGGCTCGTTCGGACCCTGGCTCGTGACGTCGTGGCTGCAGTATGCGTCGGGCGTGGTGGGCCTCGTCGGCATCGGCCTGTGGTGGCGCAGCGTGCTCCGGCAGCGCTCGCCCGACGACTCGGCTGCGCGTGTCCCTCGCCTCCGCTGGCCCCTCGGACTGCTGCCCGTCGCGGGCGCCGCGGCCGGCCTCGTGCTCTGGCTGGCGTCGGTCTCCTCGGGGGCCCTGCCCTCCGTGGTCATCGTGCGCGCGGTGACCCTGGGCGGGCTGGGCGCCGCGGTGGGGCTCGTCCTGCTCGCGCTCACCTGGCACGTCACCGTGCTCAGACGTGCGCGAGCACCTCGGCATGGGTCATCGCGAACCACGCGTCCGGGTGCGTCGACCACGCCCGCCAGGCCGCGCTGACCTCGGCGAGCTCCTCCGGTGTCGCGAGACCGCGCTCCATGGCCTGGGTCGCGAAGGTCGACTCGAGCGTGCGCCGCGCCCACACCCCGCCCCACCAGGCGGACTGCTCGGGTGTCGCGTACGTCCACAGCGACGCCGACGGTGTGAGCCGGGTCAGACCAGCGGCGTGTGCCCACGCGACAAGCTGGCGGCCCGCATCCGGCTCGGCATGGTTGAGGCGCGCGAGGCGACGGTAGAGCTCGAGCCAGCGGGTCATGCCGTCCGAGGCCGGGTGCCACACCATGGAGGCGTAGTCGACGTCGCGCACGGCGACGAGGCCACCCGCCCGCGTGACGCGCGCCATCTCGCGCAGCGCGCCCACGGGGTCGGTGAGGTGCTGGAGCACCTGGTGGGCGTGGACGACGTCGAAGGACCCGGCGGCATACGGCAGCGCCATGACGTCGGCGAGCTCGAACCGCGTGCGGTGGTCACCCCGGGCGGCGGCGCTGCGGCGGGCCTGCTCGAGCGGCCCCGGCACGTTCTCGACGCCGAGCACCGCACCCGACGGGCCGACCGCCTCGGCGAGGTCGAGGGTGATCGTGCCCGGCCCGCAGCCGACGTCGAGGACCCGCTGGCCCGCGCGCAGGTGGGGGAGCAGGTAGGCAGCCGAGTCCGCCGCCGTGCGCACGCCGTGCGAGGCGAGAACGCTCGTGTGGTGCCCGTGCAGGTAGACGTCGGCCATGGGGCGACGCTACGCCGACGACCTCGCGCCACCCGCTGACGTCCGCCTCGCGGTCGGCTCGCGGTCGCTCCGGACCGGTTGCGCGCACAACTGCGTCGCGTCACCCCCTCCGGACCCGGATATCCTTCCGGGGTTGCACAACCCCCAGCCGAAAGAGGAGTCCCCGGTGGCCCTGCACCTGTCGTCCCTGTTCCTGCGAACCCTTCGTGAGGACCCGGCGGACGCAGAGGTCCCGAGCCACCGCCTGCTCGTGCGCGCCGGCTACATCCGGCGCGTCAGCCCCGGCGTCTACACGTGGCTGCCGCTAGGCCTGCGCGTGCTGCGCAACGTCGAGAAGATCGTCCGCGAGGAGATGGACGCCATCGGCGCCCAGGAGCTGCTCTTCCCCGCCCTGCTGCCCAAGGAGCCCTTCGAGGCGACCGGCCGCTGGACGGAGTACGGCGACAACATCTTCCGCCTGAAGGACCGCAAGGGTGCTGACCACCTGCTCGGTCCGACCCACGAGGAGATGTTCACCCTCACGGTCAAGGACCTCTACAGCTCCTACAAGGACCTGCCGCTCTCGATCTACCAGATCCAGACGAAGTACCGCGACGAGGCACGTCCGCGCGCCGGCGTGCTCCGCGGCCGCGAGTTCGTCATGAAGGACTCCTACTCCTTCGACATCGACGCCGCGGGCCTCGACAAGAGCTACCAGCTCCACCGCGAGGCCTACATCCGCATCTTCGACCGCCTCGGCTTCCACTACGTCATCGTCGAGGCGATGGCCGGTGCCATGGGCGGCAGCAAGAGCGAGGAGTTCCTCGCGACCGCTGAGGTCGGCGAGGACACCTACGTCCACTGCACGAGCTGCGGGTATGCCGCCAACGTCGAGGCCGTGCGGGTGCCCACTCCCGACCCCGTCGGGTGGGAGGGCACCGCCGCGGCACACGCGGAGGACACGCCCGACACGCCCACCATCGAGACGCTCGTCGCGCACCTCAACGAGCGCTTCCCCCGTGAGGACCGGCCGTGGGCCGCCGGCGACACGCTGAAGAACGTCGTCGTCACGCTCGTGCACCCCGACGGCACGCGCGAGCCGCTCGCCATCGGCGTGCCCGGCGACCGCGAGGTCGACGAGAAGCGCCTCGGTGCCCAGGTCGAGCCGGCCGAGGTCGAGGCCTTCACCGAGGCTGACTTCGCCGCCAACCCGGCGCTCGTCAAGGGCTACATCGGCCCCGGCGCGCTCGGGCTCGAGGGCAGCTCGGGCATCCGCTACCTGCTCGACCCCCGCATCGGCCAGGGCACGCGGTGGGTCACCGGGGCCAACGTGGCCGGCCAGCACGTCATCGACCTCGTCGCGGGCCGCGACTTCACCGCCGACGGGATCATCGAGGCCGCCGAGGTGCGCCCCGGCGACGCCTGCCCCAACTGCGACCACACCCTCTCCGCCGCCCGCGGCATCGAGATGGGCCACGTCTTCCAGCTCGGCACGAAGTACGCCGAGGCCCTCGACCTCCAGGTCCTCGACCAGAACGGCAAGCTCGTCACGGTCGTCATGGGCTCCTACGGCGTCGGCGTCTCGCGCGCCGTCGCCGCCGTCGTCGAGGGCAACCACGACGGGTCCGGCATCATCTGGCCGCGCGAGCTCGCCCCTGCCGACGTGCACATCGTCGCCGCAGGCAAGGACGCGACCCTCTTCGTCAAGGCCGAGGAGATCGCCCGCGAGCTCGAGATCCAGGGCCTCACGGTCATCGTCGACGACCGCAAGGGCGTCAGCCCCGGCGTGAAGTTCAAGGACTCCGAGCTCATCGGCGTGCCGACGATCCTCGTCATCGGCCGCGGCCTCGCCGACGGTTTGGTCGAGATCAAGGACCGCCGCACCGGTGAGCGCCGCGAGGTCGCGGTCGACGACGCCGTGGCAGTCCTCACCGCCGAGGTCACCGCGGAGGTCGAGCGCTCGTGACCTCCGCCGACCGCGGGGCAGGCCTCCCCGTGCGGGCGGTCCTCTTCGACTGGGGCGGCACGATCACGCCCTGGCACGAGGTCGACTTCCGCGCCACGTGGGGGGCGTATGCCGCCGCGCTCGGTCACACGGGCGACGCGCACACCGCCTTCGTCGCCGCCATCTGCGCGGCAGAGGACGCCGCCTGGAAGCGCGGCCGCAGCGGGGGCGGGAGTGCTCGCCTTCACGAGCTGCTCGAGTCGGTGGGCGTCACCGACGGCCACCCGGGTGCGGAGGAGGCGCTGACGGCATACCGTGAGCTGTGGGAGCCCCACACGCTCACCGCGCCGGACATCCGCCCGCTCTGGGAGGGCCTGCGCGACAAGGGGATCCGGGTCGGCGTCCTCTCCAACACGATCTGGGACCGTGACTACCACCGGTCGATCTTCGAGCGCGACGGCGTGCTCGACCTCATCGACGTCGATGTCTACTCCAGCGAGACCCCCTGGGTGAAGCCGCAGGCCGAGATCTTCGCCCACGCCGCCCGTGAGGCGGGGCTCGAGCCGCAGGAGTGCGCCTACGTCGGCGACCGGTCCTACGAGGACGTGCACGGCCCGCAGCAGGTCGGCATGCGCGCCATCTGGGTGCCGCACTCGACGATCCCGCAGGCCCAGCAGGTGTCGCACGACGCGACGCCCGACGCGGTCGCGCACGAGATCGGCGACGTGCTCACCATCGTCGAGTCCTGGAACGCGCGCGCGGGCGCTGACGGTGCAGGCGCGTGAGCGACCCGGCGCTCACCACCCTCCTCTTCCTCGGGCTCGCCGCCTTCGCCGCCGGCTGGATCGACGCCGTCGTCGGCGGGGGAGGGCTCATCCAGCTACCGGCCCTGCTCGTGGGGCTCCCCGGTGCCTCGCCCGCCCAGCTGCTCGCGACGAACAAGTTCGGCTCGATCTTCGGCACGGCGACGAGCTCGGTCACCTACTACCGCCGGGTGCACCCCGACCTGCGCACGGCGCTGCCCATGGCGGCCGTCGCCTACGTCGGGTCGATCGGCGGCGCGGTCATCGGGCTGCACATCCCGAAGTCGGCGTTCAACCCGATCATCCTCGTGCTGCTCGTCCTCGTCGGCGCCTACACGATCTTCAAGCCCGACCTCGGCAAGGAGTCGATCCGGCGCTACGACGGGGCGAGGCACACCGTCTTCGCGATGCTGACCGGCTTCGTCATCGGCGTCTACGACGGCGCGCTCGGGCCGGGCACCGGCAGCTTCCTCGTCTTCGCCCTCGTCGGGCTGCTCGGCTACAACTTCCTCGAGGCGAGCGCCAAGGCCAAGATCACGAACTTCGCGACGAACCTCGGCGCACTGACCGTCTTCCTGCCGATGGGGCTCGTCCTCTTCAAGGTCGGCTTCGTCATCGCGATCGCCAACCTCGTCGGCGGCTACGTCGGTGCCCGGACGGCGGTCGCGAAGGGGAGCGGCTTCGTGCGCGCCGTCTTCGTGCTCATCGTCAGCGCCTTCATCGTCAAGATCACCGGCAGCCTCCTCGGCTTCTGGGCCTGACTGCTCGGGGCTCAGACAGCGCGGCGGACGACGAGGCTGCGGTAGGTCGGGATGAGGACACGGCGGGCGGCCTGACGGTCGACGACCGTCCACGGGCCGGCCGCGGCGAGGGCGGCGATCACCTGGCGCAGCTCGGCCCGGGCGACGGCCGCGCCGAGGCAGAGGTGTCGGCCCGCGCCGAACCACAGGTGCCGGTTGCCCGGGAGGTAGGGACGGTCGAGGTCGAAGGCGCCCGGTGCGGTGTTCGCGACGTAGGTCAGGGCGAGCACCCGGTCGCCCGCCCTAAGGGTGCGGCCACCCACGCTGACATCGCGGGTGATGTGCCGGCCGATGACGGGCGCCGGTGTGGTGACGCGCAGCCCCTCGCGCACGGCGACCTCGACGAGGTCGTCGCGATCGCTCCCCGTCGCGGCGGCGAGGCGCGCGGCCTGGCCCGTGTCGGCGAGCAGGGCCGCGGTGCGGGCGATCGCACTCGCCGCCGTCTCCGTGCCGGCCACGAGAAGCAGGGAGGCGAGGCCGGTCGCCTCCTGCTCCGTGACCCCCAGCGCACGGCAGCGTCCGAGCACCGTCGACTCCGGTGCGGTGCGGTAGGCCCGGGGCACCCCTGCGGTGAGGTCGTCGAGGATCTGCCGCGCCCGGTCGATGGTCTCGGGCTGCAGGGTCGTGTCGGACTGCGTGCCCAGGGCGAGCGCAGCCAGCTCCTCACCACGGGCGAAGACGAGCCGGTAGGCGCCCCAGCCGTCGTCGTGGTCGAGCCCGGCCGCGCCGGCCGCGCCGGCCGCGTCGGTCTCGGCGGTCTCGGCGGTCTCGGCGGCGAGTGTCGTGACGTCGATGCCGAGCATGGCGACGACGATGCGGCCGACGAGCACGCGCGCGAGGTCGGCGACGTCGACGGTCGTCCCGGCCGTGAGCCGCTGCGTCATGAGGGTGGTGACCGGCGACGCCGCCGGGGCCACGAGGTCGTGCGCCGCCGCCTCCGTGAAGAGGTCGCGCGCCCGCGTGCGCAGGGAGTGGTGCCCGGCCCCGTCGAAGAGGTCCTCGACCCAGTCGCCCAGGACCTGCGACCACAGGTGCCCGACCCCGCCTTCGCCGAGCAGGGACGTGGAGCGGTGGTCGACGAGCAGCTCGCGGATGAGCAGCGGGTCGCGGACCACCCAGCCGAGCCGCGGCACCCGCACGATGCGCGGGCCCAGCCGGGCCGCCGCGACGAGCGCGCCGAGTGCCGGGCTGGCGGACCGGATGACGGCGCGTTCGTGGCGACCGGCGACGCCCGCTTGAGTACCTCGGCTCACCGCGGGCGTCATGGCGTCACCGTAGACTGCGCGGACCGAGTGCAGGGAGAGCCTCGTCGCCGAGCCAGGGAGGTCGCGGCCCCATGTCGCACCAGCGCATCGCCAGCCGGGTCACCGGGGTCAGTGCCCATGTCGCCGAGCACGCGATGACCGTCGAGCAGGTCGAGGCCCGCGTCGTCGCGTCGAGTGACGGCTTCACCCCTCCCACCGGGGTGCTCGGGCGCCTCACCGGGGTCCGACGCATCCACCATGCCGGCGCCGGCACGCAGGCGTCCGACCTGGCGGCCGCCGCAGGCTGGCGCACCCTCCACCACCTCGGACTCGAGCCTGCCGACGTCGACCTGCTCGTCTTCGCGTCGGCCTCGCAGGACCTCGTCGAGCCCGCCACCGCGCACATCGTCGCCGACCTGCTCGGCGCCCGCTGCCCCGTCATGGACGTGAAGAACGCCTGCAACTCGTGGCTCAACGGGGTGCAGGTCGCCGAGGCGCTCATCGGCACCGGCGTCTACCAGCGGGTCCTCGTCGTCACGGGCGAGATGCCCTCGCGCGCAGCTCGGTGGTCGGTGCGCGATGCCGCCCAGTTCGTCGAGTCGGTGCCCGGCTACACGATGAGCGACGCCGGTGCCGCCGGACTCGTCGAGCGCGCCGAGTCCGGCGCCCGCGGCGAGATCCTTCACCGGTGGTTCGGTGCCGAGTCGCGGCACTGGTCGGTGGGTCAGCTGCCGGCCGGGGGCACGCGACACCCGCGCGACCTCGACAAGACCTACTTCGTCATGGACGGCACCCGGTTGCGGCAGGCCTTCGACAGCGTCGACGTGGAGGAGATCCACCGGGCCCTCAAGGCCGACGGCCTCGGCGTCGAGGACTTCGCGGCCGTCGCCGTGCACCAGGTCGCGATGCCCTACCTCGACGTCTTCGCAGGCCGGCTCGGGCTGCGCCGTGACCTCGTCGTCGAGACCCTGCCCGACCACGGCAACTGCGCCTCGGCCACCCTGCCGCTCCAGTGGCAGCAGATCGAGCAGCGCGACCTCGCGCGCCCGGGTGACCCCGTGCTCCTCGTCGGCCTGGCGGGAGGCATCAGCGTCGGCACGATGGCGGTGCGCTGGTGACGCCGACCGCAGGTGCTCCTGCCTGTGGGCCAGGCTCCGACGCCGGCGGCATACGGCTGTGGGTCGTGGTGCCGGCGTTCAACGAGGAGAGCGGCATCGCCGCGACGATGAAGGCTCTCGCGGCCCAGCGCGACCGTGACTTCACGCTCCTCGTCGTCGACAACGCCAGCACCGACAGCACCATGGTCGAGATCGAGCGCGCTTGTGCCGCAAGCAGTCTCGCCGTCCAGATCATCACCGAGCCGCGCAAGGGCACCGGTGCGGCGGCGGACACCGGCGTGCGGCACGCCATCGCGCACGGGGCGACCCACGTCCTGCGCACCGACGCCGACACCCTGCCCGCCCCTGGGTGGAGTGCCGCGGGTCGGCGCGCCTTCGCCGGCGGAGCCGACCTCGTGACCGGCCCGATGCGAGCCCGCTCCGACGAGGTGCGGCTCAAGCTGTGGGAGCGAGCCGTGCTGCCTGCCGTCATCGGCGTCTGCCAGACGTTCGGCCGTCTGCGGCCGAGCAACCGGGCCCCCGGGCTGCACGGCCCCTACCGGATGAGCCCAGGCTGCAACCTCGGTGTGAGCGCGCGTGCCTACCTCGCGTCGGGCGGCTTCCCGCGAACGGCGATCGAGGAGGTCCACGAGGACCGCGAGCTCGTCAACCGCGTGCGGCGCGTCTCCGGCCGGGTCGAGC
Organism: Humibacillus xanthopallidus; assembly: GCF_006717145.1. Classification (GTDB taxonomy): domain Bacteria; phylum Actinomycetota; class Actinomycetes; order Actinomycetales; family Dermatophilaceae; genus Humibacillus; species Humibacillus xanthopallidus. The sequence goes on from NZ_VFQF01000001.1 coordinate 361,027, forward strand.
TGCACCGCGACCTCGTCGTGCACGCGTCGGTGCGCCGACTGCGGGCCTACGGACTCGTCGGCACGCTGCGGTGGTATCTCGACCACGGCCACCACCCCGACGTCGTCGACGTTCGAGGTGTTGCGTGAGGGCGCCCGCCCTCACGCGCCGCCCGGCGGCGACGGACGTCGGCCGTGCCTGGGAGTCGCGGCTCATCCGGTCCGCGCACCCTGTGGTGGCCCGCGTCGTCGACCTCGCCGTCGCCCGCCGATCGGTGACCCGGCTGCCGGGCGTGGGGCTGCTCGTCGCCGACCCCGAGGCGGCCCGCCGGGTGCTCACCGACACCGAGCACTTCACCAAGCAGGGCCCGGGGTCGTCCGGGGCGCTCTGGACCCCGGTCCTCGGCGAACGGGTCCTTCTCAACATGGACGGCTCCGAGCACGCCCTGCTGAGAAGGTCGCTCGCCGACCTCTTCTCCCCGCGAGTCGTCGACGAGGTATGCCGTGAAGCTGCCCAGCCCATCGTGGCTCGGGCGGCCGAGCAGCTGCGGGCAGGCGAGCCGGTCGACGTCGTGCGCCTCGCCCGTGAGGTCTCGGCTGCCGTGATCGGACAGGTGGTCGGCCTCTCGAGCGATGCCGACCTCGCCGACCTCCTCCGGTCGAGCGACGACATCGAGTCGATGGTCACCTGGCGCACGCGCACCTTCGACGAGGCGGGCGTCGACCACGCCCGCCGGGCGCTCGCCGTCGTCCAGGATGCAGCCGAGTCTGCTCACCGCGCGGCGCAGGCCGACACCGTGATGGGGCGGCTTGCCCTGCAAGGCGTTTCACTCGACGAAGCGCGTTCGCTCGCGGCGGCCCTCTTCCTCACCGGCGTCGGCACGGTGAGCAGCGCCCTGCCTCGCATCGTCGGCCAGCTCGCCGACGCAGGCTTCCTCGACCGGCCGGGCGCGGCGACCGCCGACCTCGACGCCGTCATCGCCGAGGGCCTGCGCATGACGACCCCCAGCCTGGCCACGCTCCGCCGCTGCGCGCGGCCGACCGAGCTGAACGGCATACGGCCGCGGCAGGACGAGCGGGTCGTCGTGCTCCTCTGGTGGGCCACACGGCTGTCGGGCGGCTTCGACCCCGGGCGCCGGGCGCCCGTCGCGATGCGCCACCTCTGGTTCGGGGCGGGATCACACTTCTGCCTCGGCGCGCCGCTCGCGCTCGCCGAGCTGCGCGCCATGACGGGCATGGTGCTCGAGGTCGCCGCCGAGCGCGGGCTGGTCGTCACGCGTCGGGTGGCCGCTCGGCGGGTGCTCGTGCCGCGCTATGCCGAGCTGTGGGTCAGCGCGGGAGCGCCCGGATGACGCTCACCTCGGCGCCCGAAGTCGTCAGTGCCCTGCTGGCTCGTGCCGACGACCACCCCACCCGCGTGGCGATCCGTGACCACCACGGACGCTCGGTGACCTACGGCGACCTCGGACGCGGCGTGAGGGCTGTCGCGGCGCACCTCGCCGGCGCGGGCAGCGCTCCGGGCGACGGGGTGCTGCTCGCGGTGCGCCCGTCGCCCCGCGCGGTGATGGCGGCGCTCGGCGTCGTGCTCGCTCGCGGGGTCGTGGTCGTCGCCGACCCCGGGGCGGGTGCAGCGCTGCGCGACGTGAGGCGACGCATCGTCCCCGTGCGTGCCGCGGTCGCCGACGCGGTGGTCCACGCGGCGACGAGGCGGCCGCTCTCGACCCTCCTGGCGCGCTGGCCGTCGACTGCGGGTCTCCAGCTGCCAGACCTGTCGGAGCCGCACCTCGTGCACGTCGTCACCGGCCCACGACTGCCGGGCGTGCCACGGCGGGCGACCCGGTGGGAGTCCCTGACCGAGGGAGAGGTGGTCCGGGCCCCCGGTGACCCGTCGCGCGACGCCCTCGTCGTCTTCACCTCCGGCTCGACGGCTGCCCCGCGCGCCGTCGTGCACAGCGTGCGATCGCTCTCCGCAGGGGTGCTCGCGGCCGTCGACGCGCTCGGCCTCGACGAGCACGTCGTCCTGCACACCGACCAGCTGATGATCGGCCTGCCCACCCTCGTCGCCGGTGGTCGGTGGTCGCTCCCGCCGGTGACCGCGACGACCGCCGGCTGGGTGCGCCAAGCGGCCCGCGAAGGCGCCACGCACCTGTATGCCGTGCCCGCCAAGCTGCTCGCGGCAGCCGAGCTCGGCCTGCCGCCGACCGTCTGGCACGTCGCGATGGGTGGGGCGCCGGTGCTCCCGACGGGCGTCCGTCGGATCATGCAGCTCGCCCCCGGGGTGACGGTGCGCGCGGTCTACGGGCTCACCGAGGCGCTGCCGGTCGCGGTCGCAACGGGGGAGCAGGTGCTCGGCTCGCCGCCCGGGCGCATCTGCCTCGGGTTTCCCCTCCCCGGGGTGTCGGTGCGCATCGACGGCCTCGACGAGAACGGCCCTTTGGACGGCGACGGCGAGGTCGTAGCTCGGGTCGGCGAGATCGTCGTTGTCGCTCCGCAGGGCCGGGACCGGATCGCCGGCGAGGAGCCGACGCGTGAGGTGCACACCGGCGACCTCGGGTCGCTCGCGCCCGACGGCTCGCTCCTGCTCGCGGGGCGCTCCAAGAGCATGATCATCCGCGGCCAGGCCAACATCTATCCCGACCTCGTCGAACCGCTCCTGCGCGAGCACACCGGGCTCGGGATCCACGACTGCGCCCTCGTGGGGATGGCCGACCCCGTGTCGGGCGACGAGCGCGTCGTGCTCGCCGTGGTGCCCGAGCACACGCCGGCGCGCTGGGCCACGGTCCAGGCCCTCGCGAGGGCGGTGCACCGGGCGTGGCCCGACCTCGCCGACGAGGGTTGGCGACCCGACGAGGTGGTCCTCGTCCAAGAGGTGCCGCGCCGCGGCCGCTCCGCTGCCGTCGACCTCGAGGCCCTGCGTGATCTCGTGGCCGCCGCGCGAGCGGCCGACAGGGCGTGAGGCCCAGGTGAGGGTCGCATGAGGGTTGCCGTGACCGGCGCCAGCGGCTTCGTCGGCGGGGCAGTCGTCTCGCACCTGCTCGAGGCAGGTCATGAGGTCGTCGCACTGTGCCGCCGCCCGGTCCGCGAGCGGGCCGGCCTCGTGCACCGGCCGTGGGACCTCACCACGGGCCGTCTCACCGATGCCCCGAGTGTCGACGCCGTCGTCCACGCCGGTGCCCACGTCGACGAGTGGGACCCGTGGTCCGTGCACGAGGCGGTCACCGTGTCGGGCACGAGGGCGGTGCTCGACACGTGGCCGGCGACGCAGGTGGTCCTCATCTCCTCCGCCAGCGTCTACCCACTGCGCGGAGCCGGCCGACCTCGGTGGGTCCTCACCGAGGACGACGCACCGACCCGGCGCCCGCTCTCGGCCTACACCCGGGCCAAGATCGCGCAGGAGCGCATCGTGCTCGCGCGGGGCGACGCGGTCGTGCTCAGACCGCACGCCGTGCACGGCACGGGTGACACGACCCTGCTGCCCCGACTCGCCCGGGCGCGCCGGGGTGGGCGACTCGTGTGTCCGGGGGGCGGCCGCACGCTCGTGCACCTCACCGACGTCCGCCTCGTGGCGTCCGCGGCCGCAAGGGCCTGCGAGAGCGACTGCGGCGCAACGGTGCTCAACGTCGCCGACGAGCGCCCGCTCGAGCTGCGCGACATCGTCGCCGGTGTCGCCGCGGCCAACGGCTGGCACGAGCGGCCCCTCTTCACGGGAGCGCCCGCCGCCTGGGCGGCAGCGCTTGTGTCGGAGGGCACCGCACGACTCCTGCGCTCGCGCACGGCACCACTGCTCACGGCATACGGCGTGTCCCATCTGGCGGTGAGTCGTGCCTTTGCCACGTCGCGGCTGCGCGAGCACCTCGGGATCACGCCGGCGGCCACCGATCTCACGAGGTGGACTGGCGGCGGCTGACTCACACGACGGTGCTGACGCGGCCACAGGTGACGCACAGCAACCGGCAGAAGGGTGAGACTCATGAGCGCAGCTGTCCTCCCCGAGGCCCATGACCTCCCGTCGGCCGGCACCACTGCCGCGCCCGCGATCGCCCGCCGGCTGCAGCCGACGCCGCGCTGGTGGCGCGACGCCACCGCCGCGGCCGGGTGGGCCCTCGTGCTCTTCGTCGTGGCGCTCTGGGTCGCCGGTGGCGGCATCAGCGACTTCACCTCGGTGGGGGAGTCGCTGACCAACGTCGGGCGCCTCACCGGGCTCGTCGCCTCGGTGCTCATCCTCATCCAGGTGCTGCTCATGGCGCGCATCCCGGTTCTCGAGCAGGCCTGGGGTCAGGACGAGCTCGCGCGCGTGCACCGCCTCGTCGGCTTCACCTCGTTCAACCTCATGATCGCCCACATCGTGCTGACGATCCTCGGCTACAGCGCCGGGACCGACCTCGGCGTCATCGGTACGTTCATCGACGAGACGCTCCACGCCCCGGGCATGCTGCTCGCCCTGGCCGGCACCGTCGCGCTCGTCATGGTCGTCGTGACGTCGGTCAAGAAGGCGCGGCGACGGCTGCGCTACGAGTCGTGGCACCTGCTGCACCTCTACGCCTACCTCGGCGCCGGGCTCGCCCTGCCGCACCAGCTGTGGACCGGGGCCGACTTCCGGTCGAGCACCGTCGCGACGGTCTTCTGGTGGGGCCTGTATGCCGCCGCGCTCGCGAGCGTCGTCGTCTACCGCGTCGCCCTGCCGCTCATCCGCTCCCGCAGGCACCGCCTCGTCGTGTCGCACGTGCAGGCCGAGTCGCCCACCGTGACCTCCGTCGTCGTCACGGGCCGACGCCTCGACCGTCTGCCCGTCCGCGCCGGCCAGTTCTTCCAGTGGCGCTTCCTCGACGGGGAGGGCGGCTCGCGGGCCAACCCCTACAGCATCTCGGCCGCGCCCGACGGCCGCAGCCTGCGCATCACGGCCGAGTCAGTCGGCGACTCGAGCAGCCGGCTCGCGACGCTCCGGCCGGGCACGCCCGTCCTCGTCGAGGGACCGTATGGGCGGCTCCACTCCGGGGTGCGCACCCGCGAGCGCACCGTGCTCATCGGGGCCGGCATCGGCATCACCCCCCTGCGCGCCCTCCTCGAGGAGCTGCCCCCCGGGCCCGACGCCACCGTCGTCATCTACCGCGTCGGGAGGCAGTCCGACATCGTCCTGGCCGACGAGCTGCTCGCCCTAGCCCGCGCCAAGGGCGCCCGGGTCGTCGCCGTCGTGGGCCATCGCCGCACGGATCGCGACAGCTGGCTGCCCGCCGACTCCGCCCACCTGGGCGAGGCGGAGGCGCTGCTGCGCATCGTGCCCGACATCGCCTACCGCGACGTCTACGTCTGCGGCAACCCTGCGTGGATGGACCACGTCATCGAGGCTGCCAAGGACGCCGGTGTGCCGACCGAGTCCATCCACCACGAGCGCTTCAGCTACTGACCCCGACCCTAACCCCCGACCCGAACCCCCGACCCCAGCTCCAGCCACGAGAACCCGAAACGAGACCCCCATGCGTCGCATCGTCACCTGGGCCATGAGCACCCTCACCGTCATCGTCCTGCTCTTCAGCTACCACACGTCGCGGTCCTCGGTCGTGGCCACGGCAGAGACCCGCCCCGCCACCACGACGTCCCAGAGCGCCCCCGGTACGACGACCGACTCGGCGTCGGGCTCCTCCGGCGGCACGGGTGGGAATGGCGACAGCTCCTCGTCCAGCAGCTCCAGCAGCTCCGGTAGCTCGTCGGGGTCCTCAGGGTCCTCAGGGTCCTCGGGCTCGTCGGGCTCGTCGGGCTCGTCGGGCTCGAGCGCATCGAGCGCCGCGAAGACGATCGCCGGTGACGCCGTCGACACGCGCTACGGCCCGGTGCAGGTCCAGATCACCGTCGCGAGCGGCAAGATCACGGCCGTCGACGTGCTCCAGGTTCCGATGTCCGACCGCCACGACCAGATGATCAACTCGCAGGCCGTCCCGATCTACAACGACGAGGCTGTCCAGGCGCAGTCGGCGAACATCGACGTCGTCTCCGGCGCCACCTACACCTGGGAGGGCTACACGCAGTCGCTCCAGTCCGCCATCGACCAGGCAGGTCTCTGAGGCGTTTCCGAGCCACACTGGGAAGCACGAAGCAAGGAGCCACGATGAACCTCGAGACGAGGACGCCCCCCGCGCGCAAGGCCTGGGTCGAGCAGATCATGGGTATGCCGATCAGCATCCACCTGCGCGGGGCATCGGCCCTCACGCCGGAGGGCGAGCAGGCGGTGCAGGAGGCCTTCGCGGTCCTGCGCGAGATGGACCGGATCTTCTCGACCTACCGCGACGACTCGGACCTCATGCGGCTGCGCCGAGAGGAGGTCGACGTCAGCGAGGTCAGCCCGCTCATCCAGGAGGCGCTGGCGATCGGGGAGCGCGCCGAGCGCGATACCCGTGGCGCCTTCACGACCCTTCTGCCGACGGGGGAGGGCGACCTCGCGTTCGACCCGACCGGGCTCGTCAAGGGCTGGGCGGTCGACCGAGCGGCGCAGTGCCTGCTCGACCTGTCGGGCACATCGTCGTGCATCAACGCCGGTGGTGACCTGCTCGTCGTGCCGTCCGGTGACCTGCCACGCGAGGGCGAGGGCAGCATCGCCTGGCGCGTCGGCATCGAGAACCCCCGCGACCGCTCGCAGATCGCGAGCACGGTCTCGCTCACCCACGGGGCCGTGGCGACCTCTGGCACTGCAGCGCGAGGCGCCCACCTCTACGACCCCCGCACCGGCGAGATGGTCGGCCGCAGCGGCTCCGTGACCGTGGTCGGCCCCACCCTGCTGTGGGCAGACATCTGGGCGACCGCCCTCTTCGTCGGCGACGCAGAGACGGCCGACGCCTTCGACCGTGCGGCCCCCGACTACCTCTCCACCGTGCTCTGAGCCGGACGGCATACTGTGCACTTGACTTAATTAAGTAGAAGCGCAAACAATAAGCGGGTGCACGCCTTCGACGTCCTCGGTGACCCGGTCCGTCGCCGCCTGCTGACCCTGCTCGCCGACGGCGAGCGGTCGTCTGGCGAGCTGGCCGAGGTCATCGCCGCCGAGTTCGGCATCTCGCACCCCGCGGTCTCGCAGCACCTCAAGGTCCTTCGCGACGCCGGCTTCACGTCGGTCCGCGCCGACGGCCAGCGGCGGCTGTATGCCGTGGAGCCCGGGCCGCTCGAGGAGGTCGACGCGTGGGTGGCGCAGTTCCGCCACTTCTGGACCCAGCGTCTCGACGCCCTCGGCACCGAGCTTCACAGGGGTGCGAGGGGCCGGGGGGCGCCGAAGCGTGCCGGAGCACCGTCCAGCACCTCACCCCACAGCAGCAGGAGGACCACCACATGAGCAGCACGAGCAGCACGAGCGCCACAGGGCCCGCAGAGCCGGCCCGGCACGCCGACCGTCTCGGGACCGTCGGCCGCACGGTGGCCAGCGGGAGTCGCGACGGCGCTGACACGAAGACCGTGACCGTCTCGCAGAGCTACCCGGTCGGCATCGACGAGCTGTGGTCGGCTGTCACCGACGGTGAGCGGATCTCGCGGTGGCTCATGCCGATCAGCGGCGACCTCCGGCTCGGTGGGCACTACCAGCTCGAGGGCAACGCGGGCGGCAGCATCGAGGAGTGCGTCCCCGGGGAGCGGATCGCCGTCACGTGGGAGTTCGCCGGCGAGGTGTCCTGGGTGGTCGCCACGCTCTCCGGCGGCGACACCGAGTCGGCCCTGCGCGTCGAGCACGTCGCTCATGTCGACGCCCAGCGGTGGGCGGAGTACGGACCGGGCGCCGTCGGCATCGGCTGGGACTCGATGCTGCTCGGCCTCACGCTGCACCTCGAGTCGGGCAGCGGCATGGACCGTGAGGAAGCGGCAGCCTGGGTCGCGAGCGACGACGGCCGCGCGTTCATGCGTGGCAGTGGCGAGGCGTGGTGTCGCGCCCAGGTGGATGCCGGCGAGGACGAGGCGGCGGCGCGCGCTGCGGCGGACCGGTGCATCGCGGCATACCTCGGGTGATGCGGCAGGGTGCCTGCGAACGGGCCGGCGTCAAGCCCGGGCGAGGGCGGCTTCCAGGTCGCGAACCGTGGTGACGGGGAGGTCGCACACGAAGCCATGGCATACGTATGCGGCCGGGCTCCCTTGCACGAGAGGGCGGTTCGCGAGCAGTGGTATGCCGTCCGCATCCGGGGAGCCGGCGACCACCACCGCGCCCGGGCTGGTGCTGCGCCGAGCGGTGGAGAGCAGCTCGTCGGCCTGCGGGCCCTCGCCGACGACGGCGACCTGCACCGGACCAGCGGCGATCGCCTCTGCGACGGCGAGCGACCACCCTGCGAACCGTGGGTCGCGCGCGGCGAGACCCAGGCCGGCCTCGGTGGCCCGGCGGCCCCTGTCGATCACCGAGGTGTCACCGGTGAGGGCGCCGAGCGTGACGAGCGCGCCGGCCAGGGCCGACTGCCCTGACGGCTCGGCGTTGTCAGCGGCGCTCCGGGGTCGGAGGTAGAGCGTTTCGGCATCGTCGGCCGTGTCGTGGAACCCGCCGTCGTCGGCGCCGAAACGGTCGACGGCGGGGTGCAGGAGACCCTCGGCCTCGCGCAGCCATCGGGCGTCGCCGGTGGCCTGGTGGAGGGCGAGGAGCCCTTCCGCGAGGTTGCCGTAGTCGTCGGCGACGGCCTCGGCACGACCTACGACACCGCTCCGGGAGGCCCGCCGCAGCCGGCCGTCGACGACGTGGACGGCGAGCACGTGGCTGGCGCACCGTTCGGCGGCCGTGACCCACTCGTCACGTCCGAGGACGGCGCCGGCTCCGGCGAGCGCGGCGATGGTGAGGCCGTTCCACGACGTCACGACCTTGTCGTCGCGTCCGGGCTGGGGCCGGGTGGCGCGGGCGGCCACCAGGCGTTGCCGCACCGCGTCGAACCAGGCCCGGTCGTCGGGATCCACCGGCAGCTGGAGCGTCGACGCCCCGTGCTCGAAGGTGCCCGCATCGGTGACGACGAGGAGCTCGGCTGCGCGGGCGCCCTCCGAGGCGCCGAGGACCTGCTCGAGCTGAGCCGGCGTCCATGCATAGGTGAGCCCCTCGACCCCTGCCGCATCGGCATCGAGGGAGGAGGCGAAGCCGCCCTCGGCGGTGGAGAGGTCGCGCAGGACGAACTCGGCCAGCTCCTCGACGACCCGGTGTGCCAGCGCCGAGCCGGTCGCACGCCACCAGGACGTGTAGGCCCGGAGCAGCAGCGCGTTGTCGTAGAGCATCTTCTCGAAGTGCGGCACGACCCAGTCGGCGTCGACGCTGTAGCGCGCGAAGCCACCGGCGAGCTGGTCGTACATGCCGCTCCGCGCCATGGCCTCGAGGGTGCGGTCGGCCATGCGGGCCGACAGGTCGTCACCCGAGCGGGCGTGGTGACGGAGCAGGAACTCGAGCACCATCGACGGAGGGAACTTCGGTGCGCGTCCGAATCCACCTGCGCGCGAGTCGAACTGGCTGGCAAGCGTTGTCACGGCACGGTCGAGCGCCGTGGTGTCGACGGTGGCCGCCGGCGGGGGAGCGAGCGCGTCGCACAGGGCGGTGGCGATGTGCCGCCCCGACTGGCGCACCTCCGCCTCACGGGTCCGCCAGGCGTCGTCGAGAGCAGTGAGCACCTGGAGGAAATGCTCGCGAGGGAAGTAGGTGCCGGCATAGAACGGGTCGCCCTCGGGCGTGAGGAAGACCGTCATCGGCCAGCCGCCGTGGCCGGTCGTCGCGGTCACGGCTGACATGTAGACGGCGTCGATGTCGGGACGCTCCTCGCGGTCGACCTTGACGGAGACGAAGTGCGCGTTGAGGGCCGCCGCCACCTCGTCGTCCTCGAACGACTCGTGCGCCATGACATGGCACCAGTGGCACGCGGCATACCCCACCGAGAGCAGGACGGGCACGTTGCGACGGCGCGCCTCCTCAAACGCCTCCGGCCCCCACTCCTGCCAGTCCACGGGGTTGTCGCGGTGCTGGAGGAGGTAGGGACTCGTGGCGGCGCCCAGGCGGTTGGTCATCGGTGGTCTCTCCGAAAGTGGTCGTGGTCGGGGGAGTAGGGGCGGCTTGGCACCACCTCTTGGCTACGTCAGGTCGGCGTCCAGCTCCTCATCCATCGCTTCCTCGCTCACGCTTGCCGCGTGCGATCTCGGTGTGCAGGGCGTCCAGCCGTTGGTCCCATGACGACAGGTACCCGGTCAACCAGTCGTTCACCTCGACCAACGGTTCGGGGCGGAGGGAGTAGATGCGGCGTTGGGCCTCCTGCCGGACCTCCACGAGGCCCGCCTCCCGCAGCACCCGCAGGTGGCGCGAGACGCCGGGGCGTGCGATCGGCAGCAGAGCGGCGAGCTCGCCCGCAGTGGCGGGGCCATCAGCAAGAGCCTCGAGCATGGTGCGCCGGCTGTCGTCCGCCAGCGCTCTGAGGGCTGCTTCCATGCGCTATGTGTATCAATCCAGATACATAACGGTCAAGGTACACAGGGAACCCTCACCTCCCCGCAATCGAAAGAGCAGTCCGTCGGCCGTCCGTCGACCCTCACTTCCCCAGCAATCGAAAGAGCAGTCCGTCGGCCGGCCGTCGACCCTCACCTCTGATCGGGAGCGGTCCGTCGACCCGCAGGAGGTGGGGCGGACTGTGCGACGTGGTCCGTGGTGACGTCGAGAGTCAGCTCGCGGCCTGCTGCGGGCCGAGCGTCGTCAGGAGCTAGACGAGCACGTGGACGCGCTCACCGCCAACCATCCGCCATCGGTTCGGAGGACTTCGACTCCCCAGCTCCCCGAAGCGTAGATCCGCCTTCCTGCATTGTCGTCGCTGAGCAGCTGCCACCCCGACCTCGGAAGACCGGGCAGATCGGCGTGCTCGGCAGCATGTTCCAGGGCCCGCTCAGCAGTGGCGAACGGCTCCACGCTCGGGACCCACTCCATGCTGCGCGACGGCTGGCATCCGATGGTGTACGGCGCGAGAGCGGCAGCCTCAGCAGGAGGCTCCTGGGGCGCCGAGCACGCCGCAAGGACCCCGACGGTGAGCATGGCGGCTGCCGCTGGCCACTTCATGGCAACGACGGTAGGGCAGGTGCCGCCGGGACCGGGCTCACGTGGCGAGCCGATCTCGGTTCACGTGTGGCAGGCTGCCCGGCGTGCCAGCCGACACCGTGGTTCTTCGCGACGATGATGAGCGCTACCCGTCCTTGACGACTCATGGCTGGTCGGTGACGGCCCGCTCGTGGGGTGCCCGCCTCGAGCTGACGGATGGGCACGAGCAGTGCTGGGTCGCGGCTCTCGATGGTCTTCCGCCCGAGGACGTGTGCCGGGAGCTCAGCGCTGCCGATGTCACTGCCGCACTGGCTCTGGATTCCGCAACGGCCCGCGACTACCCGGGAGGCGTGGCGACGGCACACGAGCGTCTGACGGCCGTGCGCGCGTCACCGGCTGCCGGCCGGCGCGGTTTCGGCGTTCTGGATGCAGATCAGAACCTCGTCGCGATGACCTTCGTCGACGTCGTCGACGTCGTCGGCGCTGAGGCGGAGGTGGACTTCACTGTCGTCGCCCGGCATCGGCGCGGCAGGGGGCTGGCCACGGCGGTCAAGGCGGCGTCGCTGCTGGCCCTGAAGCGCGCCGGCGTCACGACAGTTCGCACAGGTGGCTCCGACGAGAACTCCGGCATTCTCGCGGCGAACCAGGCGCTCGGCTTCCAGGTGGACGAGCACTGGCCCACCCTCACTGCCGCGAACGGCCCTGCCTCGGTGCCGTCCCACCCATGAGCAGCTCGCACGCGGTGACGATCCGTCGGGCAGTGCCCGATGACGCCGAGGCGCTCGCCCACCTGCACGTCCTCGTGTGGGAGGAGGCCTACACCTCGCTCATGCCGGCCAGCGTCTTCGAGGCGCGTCGGGCGACCCTCACGGATCGCATCGAGCGGTGGGGCGAGAACATCACCGGCTCCCCGGCTCGCACCATCGTCGCCGCCGACCCCTCCGGGCTGGTCGGGTTCGCGAGTGCCGGCCCAGCTCGAAGTGACGATGTCGATGTCGACGACGAGCTGTGGGCCCTGTACGTGCGGGCCTCGCGCTGGGGAACAGGCGTCGGCCATGCGCTGCTCACCGACTCGCTCGGGGACAGGCCCGCCTGCCTCTGGGTGCTGCGTGGCAACGACCGAGCCATCACCTTCTACGGCAGGCACGGCTTCGTCGCGGACGGCACGGCGCGGTCGGACGAGTACGGCACCGAGCTCCGCATGGTCCGCACGACGCCAGGGCTGGGACCCAGCCGTACGCCGTAGGCGCTCAGGGCAGGTCCCTAGAGCGCCTTGTACACGTCGGAGCGACTGGGGCGCGACGGCACTGCCGACTCTGTAGGAGACGTGGTCTCGGTCGCTGCGGCCATCCCGTCTGCGACCGGCCCCCTGCCCGAGGCGCTCGGACGGCCGGACGGCACGCCCTGGGGCGGGGCTGGCGCCCGCAGCGCCACGTGGTCGACCACCACGGACTTCTGCTCGCGGGTCGGGTAGAACCAGAGCTCGCGCGTCTGCATGTACCAGAAGGCGATGAACCCGACGATGACCACGAGCTCGACCACGAGGATCAGGTGCCGGCCACTGCGGAAGATCACGACGGCCGCCACGATCATGGCGATCGTGGCCCCCGCCGTGATGCCGTATCTGTTGGTCCAGACGTTCGAAGGCTGACCATCGGCTGCCCGAGTGGCGCGCTCGAAGCTGTAGGCGTTGGCGACCATGACACCGAGCACGCCCAGGACCATGGTCCCCGCAGAGATCCCGTGCGCGCTGTCCTTGAAGGTGTCCGGCCAGAAGATGAACAAGGCCAGCTCGACGAGCACGATGAACAGTGTCACCAGGCCAAGAACCCCTGCGAGCCTCAGCTTGCGGTGCCGGACGTCACGGAACCACGTGGCAAGCGGGCCGGACCAGCCCTCGTGTTCCTCGCTGTCCGGGGTAGCCGCCTGCAGTCCTCTCCGCGACGTGGAGCGGTGAACCTGCCGGGGCATGAAACCGTAGAGCAACAGGAACGCCACGGACACGATCAACAGGGTCAGCACGTTGTTTCGGACTGCGTCCGCGGTGTTGGCGTCGGCGACGACGTGTCCGTACTTCGTCGGACAGCTTCCATCGACCGTGGTCGGCACGAGGGCCACGAGAAACGCCATGAACCCGGCGAAGTTGAGCAGCACGTCCTCGACGGGGTCGTTTCCCTTGTAGACGATGAGGCACGCGCCAAGAGCAGCCAACGAGAACACGAACGCCCCCCGCACGGGCGTGTGGTAGTAGGCACTGATGGACCCCAGAAGGCAGTCGGTCCCACGGGTCGACTCGAGGGCCGTCGCAACGACCAGAATGAGGAGCAGCGGGATCATCGCCACCCGGAGCGAGCGATAGGTGGTCAGCACGTTGTGCTCGAAGCTCTTCGACATCTTTCCTCCCGGACGAGAAACGTCTCCTCACGTCAGACGCCGAAGGTAGGACCGTGATACTCGAGCGGTGAGTCCCCGCCAGCCGCTCACGGTCAGAGGAACGGGCGCACCTCGATCTTGCGGTTGCAGCACTTCGACGCCTCGGCGCCGAGCCTCAGCGCCACGTCGAGGTCCGGTGCCTCGATGATCCAGAAGCCGGCGAGGTACTCCTTCGACTCGAGGTAGGGGCCGTCGGTGATCAGCACCGTCTCGCCCCGGTTGTCGATGGTCGTCGCAGGGTCGGGCGAGCCGAGGCCGCCCGCGAAGATCCAGTAGCGCTCGGCGCGCAGCCGGTCGTTGAACGCGTCGATGTCGGCCTCCTCGGTGGGGGTGGCGCGGCCGGTGCCGTCGTCGATCACGGAAACCAGGTACTGCATCTCGGACCATCTCCTGTGTGTCGGGCTTCGGGCCGTCCCTCGTGGATGGCCGCTCACCTCTACGACGAACGCGTCGAGTCCGATCCGACACCGCGGTGGCGCGTTCTTCAACCCGGACCCCGCGCAGGCCCTGCTTCGTACGTCACAGCCGACCGGACGGCATACCCCCTGGGGTGTAGCGTCGACGACGTGGCACCGCAACACGCAACCGTCCGCGCCCTGCGCCTCACGCTCGCCGTCGCGGCGTCCGCAGCGCTGCTGGCCGGGTGCACGACGACCACCGTCATGGGGCGCGGCCCCATGGACGGCGGCTCCACCGCAGTGGGCGGGATGATGGGCGGCAACGGCAACGGCAACGGCAACGGCTTCGGCAACGGCGCAGGCAATGCGATGCTCGCGCCCCTGACCTGTGCCGCTCCGACCGACCTGCCGGGTGCGCGCGTCACCGTCACCCTTGCCGACATGGGGATGTCGCGGATGATGGGTGGCACTGCCCCGATGGGGGCCCGGATGTCGCTCACGGCCGAGCCGACGACGGTGCCGTCAGGGCAGGTGAGCCTCGTCGTGGACAACCGCGGATGGCGCACCCACGAGCTCGTGGTCCTGCCGCTGTCGGCGGGTGCCGCCGTGGGGGAGCGGGTGCCCGGTGCCGACAGCAAGGTCGACGAGGCGGGCAGCCTCGGTGAGGCGTCGAACTCGTGCGCCGCGGGCGCGGGGGAGGGCATCGCCTCGGGCGCCGCGGGCTGGGTCACTCTCACCCTCGCGCCCGGGCACTACGAGCTCGTCTGCAACCTGACGAACCACTACGCGAACGGCATGCGTCAGGAGCTCGTCGTCACCGGCTGACCCTGCTCAGGCCGGCAGGGGTGCCGTGCTGTCGACGAGGGCGTGCCAGCGGATACGGCGGGCGCGCCAGGTGAAGATGGCGAGCTTGACCGCCTCGTCGGCGATGCGCGCGAGGAAGATGCCCGCGAACCCGAGCGGGGTGTGCAGCCCGAGCACGATCGCGAGGGGGAGACCCACGACGAAGGCGCCCACGGCATCGCCCATGATGACGCCGCGCACGTCGTTGCCGCTCGGCAGCACCCCGGCGCCGATGATCATGTTGCGCACCTTGATCACCTGGAAGGCGGCGTTGATGAGGATGCCGACGCTCGCCATGACCCGCACGTCTCGGCCGGCCTCGCCGAACAGGGTGTCGAGGAAGAGCACCGACGTGGCGAAGAGCACGCCGAAGACCGCGGCCGTGCCGATGCCCGCCCGGGTCACGCGACGCACCCACGCCATGGCCGCGTCGACGTCGCCGCTGCCGACCGAGCGCCCGACGAGGGTCGTCGTCGCCGCCATGAGCCCGATGCTGCCGACGATGAAGATGCCCTCGAGGGTCGTGACGATCTGTGCCGCCGCGAGCGCCTCGTCGCCGAGCTGCTGGAAGACGACGTTGTAGAGGAAGGTGCCGACCGTCCAGAAGAGCTCGGTGACGCCGAGGGGCAGCGCGAGGACGAAGAGCGGCACGACCACGGCGCGCCACTGGCGCAGGCTGTCGGGCAGGCTCCAGCCGATCACCTTGCGGCCGTAGGCCATCCACAGCAGGATCAGCGTCTTGGCCACGGCCGTGATGAGGGTCGCCCAGCCTGCGCCGGCCACCCCGAGCGTCGGGAACGGGCCGAAGCCCGTGACGAGGGCGTAGGCGAGGACGGCGTTGGCGACGACGGTGATCATCGTCGCCACCATCGGCCGCGTCGGCTGGCCGACCGAGCGGAGCACGCCCGACATGATCGCGCTGAGCATGATCGGCAGCGTGGCGAGCACCGTGAGGCGGAAGTAGTCCGTGCCCGCTGCTGCCACCGCGGGCGACGCGCCGACGAGGCCCATGATCCGGTCGGAGAAGAACCAGGGCACGAACGACACGACGGCGCCGAGCACGAGCGCCGTGAGGACGGCCGCCGTGACGGTGTGGTCGAGATCCCCGCGCCGGTCGGCACCGTACGCGCGAGCCACGAGGATGCTCACCGAGGTGCCGAGGGCGCCCAGGGTGACCGCGAGGATGAAGGTGAGGCTGTTCGAAAAGCCCACGGCCGCAATGGCCGTCGCGCCCAGGCCGCCGACCACGATCTGGTTGACGAAGTTGAGCACGAGCATGAGCACGAACTCCATGCTCACCGGGACGGCGATGCGCGCGATCTCTCGGCCAGGGGTCGGCGGAGCCGATCTCAGGGTGCGGAGGCTGGGCACGGCGAGGCGAGGCATGAGCGAGCGACTTTCGAAATCGAAGGTTGGGGCTGCCCTAGGTTACGTCCTCCGAGCCTCTGAGTCGAAACGATTTGATTCCGTCTCGCCGAGGAGCGTGGATCAGTCGTTCATCGCCTTGATGATGGTGACCGCGAGACTGATCCGGTCGCGGCCTCCCGCATCGAGCGCTGCTCCCGCAGACGCGAGGTCGACGGCGTTGTCGGCCTCGCGGACGATCGTCCACGCGCGGGCGCGCCCCTCGTCGATGCCCGCCCCCTCGCAGATGATCTCGAGCCGCCGCCGCAGCGACCACCGCACCTGCGAGCCGGTGCCGAGCTCGTCGGCGCGGTTCCACAGGGCCGGGGCAACCTCGAACGCGACGTCGCCGCCCATCGGCTTGGGGTCGATCGCGAGCCACGGGGAGCGGTAGGCCCCGAGGACGTTGGTGTAGTGCAGGTCGGTGTGGAGCAGCCGGTCCTCGGACGGTGCCCGCGTCACGAGCTCGCCGGCGAGCGCGGCCGCCTGGTCGAGATAGCGCCGTGGCAGCACCGGAGGCGCCGCCCGCAGCTCCTCGGCCTGACGCTCGGCGTATGCCGTGAGGCTGGGGATGCGCGGGTGCGCGGGCCGCCGGAGCGTGGACAGCAGGTCACCGATGACCCCGCACGCCTCGTCGATCTCGACGCGTGCGAGGTCGCGGGTGTGGAGCCGCTCGAGCAGCATCGCGAACCGCGACGGGTCGGCCCGCACGAGGCGCACGGCGCCGTGGCCGTTCCACGTCTGCAGGGCCAGGGGCTCGGCGGCCGCCTCACGGTGCGGCCAGGTCACCTTGAGCACGCCCTCGCCGCTGACCCCGACGGTCTCTCGCCCGGCACCGAGCAGGCGCACCGGGACGACGACCGCGCAGACGCCGTGCAGGGGGCGCCCGATCGGCTCGAGCTCCCACTCGTCGAGGAGGCTGCCGAGGAGCGCGGGCAGGTCGTCGAGCCAGTCCTGGCCGGACATCCAGCCTTCCGCGGCATAGCCCGCGACCTCGTGGGCGAAGAGTGCGGGCACGAGGTCGTAGCGCGCTCCTCCGTCGCGGGGGCCGTGACCGTGCCCCGCAGCGGCTCCCTGGCCCGGCCGCGAGCTCACGCTGACGTCCCCGGGAAGGCGGCTAGCGGCATACCCCAGCCGGTGGCGAGCGCCTGAACGCGCCCGCTCCAACGGGCGGTGTCGTCGAGCGCCGGACCGTCGGGTTTGCCACCGGCGACGTCGACAGTCGCGTCGACGGCGGTGGCGAGCAGGTGGGTCGCGAGCCGCTGCGCCTCGTCGGGCGTCGTAACGGGGAAGGGCAGTGCCCACCCGCCGGGGGTCGAGGTCGTCGAACCCGCGACGGCGAGGTCGAGACGCCGCAGAGCGTCGAGCGTCGTGAGAGCCCGGGTGCGCCCTGCACCCGTCGACTGGGCTGCGGCCACCTCGAAGCCGTAGACGAGGGGCGAGGTCTGGTCGATGATCCGCGGGCGGGCCGCGCTGGGGGTGGCGGTGGGGTCGACCGCGGCTCCGAGGAGCGCGGCGGAGGCGAGTCGCGACGACCATGCGGCGAGCACGAGGTCGCGGGTGCCCGGCGTCGCGCCCGCGAGGGCTGTCCACCGGTCGGGGGAGATGGTGGCGAGGACCGCCGCGAGCTGCGCGACCGTCTGGACAGTGGCCACGCCGGACGGCGAACCCGTGCTCGGCTTGCTGCTCGGCGTGCCCGTGCTCGCGGAGGCGCCCGACGACGTCGGAGCCGTCACCGGTGTCACCGGCGTCACCGGCGCCGGTGCGGTGGCGGCGGTGATCTCGGCCGTCGGCACACCGGCGTTGGTGAGCCGGCCCGTGAGCACCGCGATCTGGCGGCGCTGCGCGGCGACGGTCTCGCGCAGGACGCCCCGTGCCTCGCCGCGCGGCTCGAGCGTGCCCGCGGCTCGCACGAGCGACCGGAGGTCCTTGATGACGGCGAGGATGAAGCGCTCATCGGGCGCGGGCTTGCGCGTCGGCACGGGTGGCGGGGGCTGGGGCAGGTCGAGGCGCAGCCCGCACCCGGCGAGGGCGGTCAGCGCCGCGGCGCCGCCGCCGAGCACGAGCAGCCGTCGCGTCGGGAGACCGGGCGCCGCTCCCTCCCGGGACCCGGGTCTCGGGGTGTCGCCGCTCATGCGGTGCATCCTCGCACGCGCGAGGATGCACCTCCCGGACCTCCCGGGGTGGCGCGGTCGTGGGCGGCGGCGGCCCGCGCGACCGATAGAGTTGTCCCACGCGGTCTCTCGCTGCCTGCCCGACGGGCGGGGCAGGAGAGCCCGGACATTCGAGAAGAGCAGGAGGCGTCGACGCATGAGCACGGCCCAGGACCTCAGGGCGACGCTCGAGCCGGTGCTGGTGGCGCTGGGGCTCGTCGTCGAGGACATCTCCGTCACCCCTGCCGGCAAGCGTCGCCTCGTCCGTGTCCTCGTCGACACCGACATCAGCGGGCTCGACGCCTCAGATACGGCGAGCGCCGTGCCCGCCCTCTCGCTCGACGACGTCGCCGAGGCGACCCGGGCGGTGAGCGACGCGCTCGACACGAGTGACGTCATGGGCGACGCGCCCTACGTGCTCGAGGTGTCCTCGCCCGGAGTCGGCCGCCGGCTGACGTCGCGCGAGCAGCTGCGCCGCCAGGTGGGCCGCCTCGTCGAGGTCGCGCACGCCGGCAGCAGCGACACGGGTCGCCTCCGCGAGGTGGGCGCCGACACGCTGACCCTCGAGGTGGCTGCCACGAAGAAGGAGCCGGCCCGCACGGTGACGCTCGAGCTCGACGGGGTCGAGCACGCGGTCGTGCAGGTCGAGTTCCGCAGGACGGGTGCCGATGAAGGTGCACCAGACGTTGACGAGGCGGGCTCCGACGAGCCCGCGACGGAAGGGGACATCTGATGGACATCGACCTGGCCGCCCTGCGCGCGCTCGAGCGGGAGCGGGACATCAGTCTCGACATTCTCATCCCGGCCATCGAGCAGGCACTGCTCGTGGCCTACCACCGCACCGACGGCAGCTACCGCGACGCGCGGGTCGAGCTCGACCGCAAGACGGGGCACGTCATCGTGTGGGCCCGCGAGGAGGGCGAGCTGCTCCCGGCGGTCGAGGGCGAGCGCCCCGAGCGGGGCGAACCCGGACCGGAGTTCGACGACACTCCCGAGGGCTTCGGTCGCATCGCGGCCTCGACCGCCCGCCAGGTCATCGTCCAGCGCCTGCGCGACCTCGAGGACGAGGCCATCCTCGGCGACTTCCGGGGCCGCGAGGGTGAGGTCATCTCGGGCATCATCCAGCAAAGCCAGGACCCCCGGAACGTGCTCGTCGACTTCGGCACCGTCGAGGGCATCCTGCCGATCTCGGAGCAGGTGCCGGGTGAGAAGTACGTCCACGGCGAGCGCCTGCGCTGCTTCGTCGTCAGCGTCAAGCGCGGCCCCAAGGGTCCGCAGGTCAGCCTCTCGCGCACCCACCCCAACCTCGTGCGCACCCTCTTCAAGTTCGAGGTGCCCGAGATCGCCGACGGCACGGTCGAGATCGCTGCGCTGGCCCGCGAGGCCGGCCACCGCACGAAGATCGCGGTCCACAGCCGGGTGCCCGGGGTCAACGCCAAGGGCGCCTGCATCGGCCCGATGGGCGCGCGTGTGCGGGCCGTCATGACGGAGCTGCGCGGCGAGAAGATCGACATCGTCGACTACGCCGACGACCCCGCCGTCTTCGTCGCCGCAGCCCTGTCGCCGGCGCGCGTGCAGTCCGTCGAGATCGTCGACGCCGCCGCCCGTGCCGCCCGGGTCATCGTCCCCGACTACCAGCTGAGCCTCGCCATCGGCAAGGAGGGCCAGAACGCCCGCCTCGCGGCCAAGCTCACCGGCTGGCGCATCGACATCCGTCCCGACACCGACGCGGGCAGCGCGCCCGCAGCGCCCCGGGCCTGAGGCTTCGCCCACCGAGGAGGTATGCCGTCCGCGTCCTGTGCCGGACGGCATACCTCCTCTGGTGCGTCCTGGGGAGGGGCAGGCCCCGTGGAGCGCGCGGCGCGCCCGACGCGGTAGACTGATGTGTGGCCGACCGGACTGGACTCCGTGCCGAGCCATCTCGCACCTGTGTGGGATGTCGCGGAACGGATAGCTGGTCGGCACTGTTGCGAGTGGTCGCGGCGACGGACAGAGATGCCGGGGATTCCTCCCCGGTGGTGCTCTGCCCGGACCCACGACACCGGATGCCGGGACGTGGTGCGTGGTTGCACCCGGTCCCGGGTTGCTTCGAGATGGCAGTGCGCCGCAAGGCGTTCGGACGTGCCCTGCGACTGCAGGCCGCGGTCGACGTCAGCGCGGTCGCCCAGCACCTCGACATCCAGCACGCGCAGCAGAACGGCGTCTGCCCCGCGGTCGGTCGCCATCAGTCAGAGATCAGTCAACGAACCAACAAGGCGGGTTGAAACGCTATGAGCACCCGATGAGTACTCAGCGATGAGCAAGCCCCAGCAATAACCCACGGTTCGGCCACTTCCTGTTCAGGCCGGACCAGGAACAGGAGAAATGTGGCTAAGGTCCGGGTCTACGAGCTCGCCAAGGAGCTCGGAGTCGAGAGCAAGACCCTGCTCGCACACTTGAAGAGCCAGGGAGAGTTCGTCCGGTCGGCATCGTCGACCATCGAGCCCCCCGTCGTGCGCAAGATCAAGGAGACGTTCCCCGCGGAACTGCGCTCCGGCGGCACGGCATCATCTGCGGCCCCCAAGGCCGTTCCGGCGCCCTCGGCGCCTCGATCGTCTGCGCCGGCTCCCTCGCCGGCCGCGTCGCCTGCGGCACCCGCCGCACGCGCCGCCTCCCCGTCGGCCCCGGCCCCCGCGGGTCCGGTCCGTCCGGCATCCCCGGCTCCGGCTGCGCCCGCCGCAGCGGCTCCGGCCGCGTCGGCTCCGGCCGGTCCGGCTGCCCGCCAGAGCACGCCCGGCCCGTCGGCACCGGCTTCGGCCGCTCCGTCGGCACCGTCGGCACCGTCCACTCCGTCGGCCCCTGCAGCGGCGACGCCGTCTGCTCCGGCCCCCAAGGCTCCGGCCGCTCCGGCGGCCTCGGCAACTCCCTCGGCGCCCTCGCGCGTCCAGTCCAGCCGCGACGGCGGGCAGCAGGGCTCCGGCGTGCCGGCATCCCCGCGGCCGGCACCTCGTCCCGGCCAGCCCCGTCCGGGCAACAACCCCTTCGCGCCGAGCCAGGGCATGGGTCAGTCCCGTGCGCCCCGCACCGGTGGCGACGGTGGTGCACCCCGTCCGGGCAACAACCCGTTCAGCTCGAGCCAGGGCATGCCCCGGCCGCAGCAGCGTCCGGGTGGCGCGGCTCCGGGGGGCGCTCCGCGTCCCGGCGGCGCTCCCCGCCCCGGCGGTGCCCCGCGTCCCGGCGGTGCCCCCGCCGGTGGCGCGCCGCGTCCCGGTGGCGTGCGTCCGAGCCCGGGCATGATGCCCGAGCGCAGCACCGTCGGTCGTCCGGGCCAGCGCCCGGCCGGTCCGGGTCGTGGTGGCCCGGGTGGCGGCGCCGGTGGTCGTGGCGGCTTCGGTGGCGGTCCCGGTGGCGGTGCCGCCGGTGGTGGTCGCCCCGGCGGCTTCGGCGGCGGTCCCCGCGGTGGTGGCGGTCGTGGTTCGACCGCCGGTGCCTTCGGCCGCGGTGGCGGTCGACCGGTCCGCGGACGCAAGTCCAAGCGCGCGAAGCGCCAGGAGTTCGAGCAGATGCAGGCGCCGTCGATCGGTGGCGTCACCGTCCCGCGCGGCAACGGCTCGACCGTCGTCCGCGTGCGTCGCGGCTCGTCGCTGAGCGACTTCGCCGACAAGATCAACGCCAACCCCGGTGCCCTCGTCACCGTGCTCTTCCACCTCGGTGAGATGGCCACGGCGACGCAGTCGCTCGACGAGGACACCTTCAAGGTGCTCGGTGCCGAGCTCGGCTACGACATCCAGGTCGTCTCCCCGGAGGAGGAGGAGAAGGAGCTCTTCGACTCCTTCAACATCGACCTCGAGACCGGTATCGAGGGCGAGGAGGACGAGGACCTCGAGGCCCGTCCGCCGGTCGTCACGGTCGTGGGTCACGTCGACCACGGAAAGACCCGCCTGCTCGACGCGATCCGCAACGAGGACGTCGTGGCCGGCGAGGCCGGTGGCATCACCCAGCACATCGGTGCCTACCAGGTCCACCGTGAGCACGAGGGCGTCGAGCGCGCGATCACCTTCATCGACACCCCCGGTCACGAGGCCTTCACGGCCATGCGTGCCCGTGGTGCCAAGGTGACCGACATCGCGATCCTCGTCGTGGCCGCCGACGACGGCGTCATGCCCCAGACGATCGAGGCGCTCAACCACATGCAGGCGGCCGACGTGCCGATCGTGGTGGCCGTCAACAAGATCGACGTCGAGGGTGCCAACCCGTCCAAGGTGCGCCAGCAGCTGACCGAGTACAACCTCGTCGCTGAGGAGTACGGCGGCGACACGATGTTCGTCGACGTCTCGGCCCGTCAGGGTCAGAACATCGACAGCCTCCTCGAGGCGGTCCTCCTCACGGCGGACGCAGCCCTCGACCTCCGGGCCAACCCGGACAAGGAGGCGCGTGGTGTCGCGATCGAGGCCAACCTCGACCGTGGCCGCGGTGCGACCGCGACGGTGCTCGTGCAGACCGGAACGCTCCACGTCGGTGACTCGATCGTCACGGGCTCGGCCTACGGCCGCGTGCGTGCCATGCTCGACGAGCACGGCCAGAACGTCTACGAGGCAGGCCCGTCCCGCCCCGTGCAGGTGCTCGGCCTCTCGTCGGTGCCGCGCGCCGGTGACACGTTCGTCGTGGCTCCGGACGACCGCACGGCTCGTCAGATCGCCGAGCGGCGTGAGGCTGCGGACCGTCAGGCCGTGCTCGCCAAGGCCCGCAAGCGCATCTCGCTCGAGGACCTCAACGAGGCGCTCGCCGCGGGCAAGGTCGAGACCCTCAACCTCATCCTCAAGGGTGACGTGTCGGGCTCGGTCGAGGCGCTCGAGGACGCCCTGCTCAAGATCGACGTCGGCGACGAGGTCGACCTGCGCATCATCGACCGCGGTGTCGGTGCCATCACGATGAACAACATCAACCTCGCGATGGCCAGCAACGCGATCATCATCGGCTACAACGTGCGTGCCGAGGGGCAGAACGCCGACTACGCCGAGCGCGAAGGCGTCGAGATCCGCTACTACTCGGTGATCTACCAGGCCATCGACGAGATCGAGGCGGCCCTCAAGGGCATGCTCAAGCCGGAGTACGAAGAGGTCGAGCTCGGCACGGCGGAGATCCGCGAGATCTTCCGCTCGAGCAAGTTCGGCAACATCGCCGGCTCGATCGTGCGCAGCGGCGAGATCAAGCGTGGCTCCCGCTCGAGGATCACCCGCAACGGTGTCGTCGTCTCGGAGAACGTCGAGATCGCCGGTCTGCGCCGCTTCAAGGACGATGTCACCGAGGTCCGCGAGGGCTTCGAGTGCGGCATCAACCTCGGGTCGTTCAACGACCTGCAGCTCGGTGACCTCATCGCCACCTACGAGATGCGCGAGAAGCCGCGGGCCTGACAGCCCGGGCACCAGCCCGCATCACGAGCAACAGACGCCACGGCGCCGGCCCCCACATGGGGACCGGCGCCGTGGCGTCTGTGCGTGCCGCCCGACCGGTTGCCCTCAACCGGTCGGAGCCGGGTCAGAGGCCGAGCAGGCGGTTGAGCAGGCCGGCGAGGTTCGTGAGGCCGGAGCCGTCGAGCAGACCGGCGACGGCGCAGAGGAGGTTGCCGAGCAGGTTGCCCGCACCGGACTGCGCGACGATGTTGAGGTTGACCTGGTTGAGGTCGACGACGAGACCGAGCAGGTCGAGGTGCAGCGGTCCGAGCACGAGGTTGAGGATCCTGCAGCCACCGGACGCCGTCGCGCCTGCCACGGTCGTCGTGACCGTCTGGCTGACCGGGACGACCGCACCGGTGAGGGTCGTCAGAGTGCCGGTGACGAGGCCGGTGACGGCGAGCCGGCCGTTCTGGTTGGTGAAGCCGGTCGGCGCGAAGGAGCCGACGAACGTCCCGATCCCGGGGATGACCTGGTTGATCGTCGAGGCGGCAGTGGCGGTGCTGCCCGTCGCGGCCGCGGGAGCGGCCACCGGCGCGGAGGCGGGAGCTGCTGACGCGCTGGCGGCAGGGGCGAGACCGAGCGCTCCGACGGTCAGCACGCTGACGGCGGCGGTGCACACCTTGGTGGTGAGGTTCATGGTTGAGCTCCTTCTTCATCGAGTGCATCGGCTCCCTCGTGGGCGACCGATCACCCCTGAAGAGGGCCGTGGGGCAGGTCCATGACGCGAGCCTTCTTCAGCGGGCAGAGGCCCCCGACCCGACGGCCGAGCACGCTCCAGACGGGGAGTCGCCTGCCTGGATTCCGGTTCGCCCGGGAACCCCGCGTCATGGCGAAGGGGTCGCGGCGTCCGGTCCCGGATGGGTCATGTCGTAGGCCGCCACGAGGTCGAGCAGCAGGTCGGCCCCCGCGCTCGCGACGGCGAGCTGCTCGGGGCCGGGGCAGTCGCGCATCACGGCGAGGACCGCGTCCTCGTGGGTGCGGCACACCTCGATCAGGCTGATGCCGCTCGTAAAGGCGCGCCGGCCCAGGTCGTAGGCGGCAGCACGCGCGGCCTCGTCGCGCCGCGGGAGGAAGCGCAGGAGGGTGGTGAGGTGGTCCTGGGCGAAGGCAGCCGTGCTCCCGGGGTCGTCACCCGTGCTCACGGCCGGCGCCGACCGTCGTCGACCCCGCCGGTCAGCAGCGCGAGCCCCTCCTCGAGGTCGAGCGCGGTGGGGATGCTGCCCGTCCCCATGCCGAGCCGCACCATGGTGAAGGCCACCTCGGGCTGGATGCCGACGATGACCGTGCGTGCGCCCCGCAGCCGCGCCATCTCCGCGATGGTGCGCAGCGTCAGCGCGGCGAAGGAGTCGATGACGTCGAGTGCAGCGACGTCGATGATGACCCCGCGGGAGCGGTGCTCACCGATCTGGGCGACGAGGTCGGTCCGGAAGCGCTCGAGCTCGGAGTCGTCCAGGGCAGTGTGGACCGATGCGATCAGGGTGCTTCCCTGTCGCAGGATCGACACGAGCGCTGGACCTGAGTTCACGAGAGCGTCGCATCCTCCTTCTTGGTGACGGCGTAGCCGAGCAGGCGCTCGGCCTCTTCGAGCCCGCCCTGCAGGTCGCCGATGGTGTTCATCTTGCTCAGGTCGACGCCGATCGTCACGAGCGTCTGCGCGATCTTGGGGGACAGTCCCGTGATGATGACGCTCGCACCCATGAGTCGTGACGCGTCGACCGTCTGCACGAGGTGGTTCGCGACGGCCACGTCGACGTCGGGGGCGCCGGTGATGTCGATGACGACGACCCGTGCCCGGTGTCTGCGGATGCCCGCGAGCAGCTGCTCGGTGAGCTGCCTGGCGCGGTCGCTGTCGAGCACCCCGATGATGGGCAGGATGAGGAGGCGCTCTCGCACTGGCAGCACCGGGGTCGAGAGCTCGCGGATGGCGTCCTGCTGCTGACGGATGACCCGCTCCCGCTCGTCGACGAAGCTGACGGCCACGGTGTTGGCGATCCGGTTGGCGGCCGGCTCGTAGGCGTCGAGCACCTGGTTGAGCAGTCCGAAGTCGCGCTGGTACTTCTCGAAGAGCGAGCGGGCGAGCACGTCGCGCAGGAGCAGGACGATGCCCACGACCTCGTGCGTCTCGACGCCCCGCGGGATGATCCGCTCCGACAGGTCGCGGGCGTAGTGCTGCAGAGCCTCGACACTGCCGGTCTCGAGCACCTCGACGTAGTTGTCGTAGACCGAGGTGGTCTCGGCCGCCATCTCCTGGGGGGTCATGGCCGCGAGCAGGTGCGCCTGCTGGATCCGCTCTGCCCACTCCTCGCGCAGCCTCGTGCGGTGCTCGCGCAGGTGTGCCACGAGCTCGGAGAGCAGGTGCTGCCCCGGTGTCGTCTGTGTCATGTCGATGGGTCCTTTCCCCAGATGGTGATGGTCACGGTGGTGCCGGCGCCCTGCTCGCTCGAGATGGCGAACTCGTCCATGAGCCTGCGCACCCCGGGCAGGCCGAGGCCCAGGCCGCCGTAGGTGCTGACGCCGTCGCGCATGGCGGCCTCGAGGTCAGCGATCCCCGGACCGCGGTCGCGCGCCGTCACGCGGACTCCGGGCCGCGGCTCGTCGAGCAGCTCGACGAGCAGCTCGCCGGACCCGGCGAAGCGGACGATGTTGCGGCAGAGCTCGGAGACGGCGGTGGCGAGGACGGTGAGGTCTGTTCGTGAGAAGCCGAGCCGCCCCGCCAGCTCGCGTGCCGACCCGCGGGCCTTGACGATGTCGGGGTCTGCGGCAACCGGGATGCGCAGCACACCGTCCTGGCGCTGGCCCCGGGCGAGCAGCGGCTCGCTGAGTCGGCCGCAGAAGTCGCAGGAGAAGAGATGGGTGGCGGCGTCGAGCTCGCGCTGGCGGCGCCGGTCTGCGGCGCTGAGCGCGAGGAGCACGGGCCGGCACCGGTCGGTGGGCGGGTCACCGGACTCGAGCCCGAGGACGTACTCGACGCGCAACCTCGCACGGGACCGGCTGAGCCGAGCGGCCACGGCGCCGGGCGTCGTGCCCTCCTCCTCCGCGATCGTGCGCGTGTCGGTGCCCCGCAGCTCGTGCTCGATGAGCAGGGCGCGCTCGTGCTCGTCCAGGCGCCCGAGCGCCGAGGCCATGGCCGAGCGCTCCTCGCCGAGCAGGGCCTGTGCCTCGGGCGACTCGGGCACGCGCAGGTCGGCCGCCCGGTGCTGGTTGCGCCGCTTCCGGGCGTCGTCGCGCCACATGGAGGCGACGAGGTTCTTGGCCGTGACGATCGCGTAGGGCTCGAGCAGACCGGGGTCGACGGACGGTGCGGCCGCCAGCACCCGGGTCAGCGTCTCCTGGACGAGGTCCTCGGCAGCCGGATGGGTGCCGACCCGGGCACCCACGACGCGCCGGACGATCGCCTGCAGCTCCGTGAGGTCGTCTGCCTCCTGCAGAGGTCCTGCGCTGGCCGTCGCGTCGGCACCATCAGCCGACTGCGGACGTGTCATCAGGGGTCTTCTCCGGGCAGAGTGGCAGGACGGCGAGCACGGACCCCACGCGCTCGCGGTGGACATACCCGCACAAGACCCCCCTGAACACTCGTTGCCGGTCGGCGTTGGGCACCTGGATGGGGCGTTGACTAGGGTTGGTCAGTCGGCCCCGCGCCGTCACCCCACCAACCAGAGAGAGGTAGTCATGGTTGACCACCCCCGCGCCCGCAAGGTCGCCGACCGGATCAAGGTCATCGTCGCTGAGTACCTCGAGTTCCGGATCAAGGACGACCGCCTCGGCTTCGTCACGATCACCGACTGTCGCGTGACGGGCGACCTGCAGCACGCGACCGTCTTCTACACCGTCTTCGGTACCGACGAGGAGCGTCAGGCGAGCGCTGAGGTGCTCGAGGCCAACAAGGGCCGCATCCGCTCCGCCGTGGGCAAGGGCATCGGCATCCGCCTCACGCCCTCGCTCGAGTTCATCGCCGATGCCCTGCCGGCCGACTCGGCCCACCTCGAGGACGTCCTCGCCCAGACCCGCGCCCGCGACGCCGAGCTCGCTCGTGCGTCCGCCGGCGCGACGTATGCCGGTGACGCCGACCCCTACAAGAAGCCCGCGGACGACGGTGACGCGGACGCGGCCGCGCCCTCCGCCGCGCCTGCCGGTGCCGTCGACCAGGACGCCCAGGCTCGATGACGGACGTGCTCGGCGGCCTGCTCGTCGTCGACAAGCCGGCTGGTTGGACGAGCCACGACGTCGTCGCCCGGGTGCGCCGGCTCGCGGGCACCCGGCGCGTCGGCCACGCGGGCACGCTCGACCCGATGGCGACCGGTGTGCTCGTGCTCGGTGTCGACCGCGGCACCAAGCTGCTCACCTTCCTCGTGGGCTGCGACAAGTCGTATGGCGCGACGATCCGTCTCGGGCAGTCCACGATCACCGACGACGCCGAGGGTGAGACGTCTGCGCTGCTCGGGGTTCCCGATGCGCGCGCGCTCGAGGCCGAGCTCCCGGCCGCCGTCGCACGTCTCACGGGTGACATAGAGCAGGTGCCGAGCTCGGTCAGCGCGATCAAGGTCGGCGGGGTGCGCAGCTATGCCCGGGTCCGCGCCGGCGACGACGTCGTGCTGCCCGCCCGCCCGGTCACGGTGAGCCGCTTCGACGTGCATGCCGTCCGTCCCGCACAGACCCAGGCCGAGGTCGGTCCTCCGGTCGACGTCGTCGACGTGGACGTCGAGGTCGACGTGTCGTCAGGCACCTACGTCCGCGCCCTCGCCCGCGACCTCGGCGACCTCCTCGGGGTCGGCGGCCACCTCACCGCCCTCCGCCGCACCCGGGTGGGTCGCTTCGACCTCGCGCAGGCGCACTCTCTCGAGGAGCTCGCCGCGGCGTCCGAGCGGGAGGGACGGGACGGCATACCCCTGCTGCCGGTGGCCGAGGCGGCGCGGGCGCAGCTGCCCGTGCACGAGGTGAGCACCGAGGAGGCCGTGCGGATCGGCCACGGCCAGCGCATCCGCAGCGGCTTCGAACGGGTCGGCGCCGTGGCGGCCATCGACCCGTCCGGTCGTCTCGTCGCCGTGCTCGACGAGACGGCGGAGCAGGCCCGCGCCAAGGTCGTCTTCGCCGCGGCCGGAGCGGGCGCCTGACCACCGTGCGCGACGACCGTTTTGCGGCCACTACAGTGGGCGCCGTGGATCGCTGGCACGGACTCGACGACATCCCGGCCGATCTCGGCCCCACCGTCGTCACGCTCGGCAACTTCGACGGTGTCCACCGCGGGCACCGCGAGGTCCTGACGCGCGTCGTGCGCGAGGCCGCTGCCCGCGGGGCGACGCCCGTGGCCGTGACATTCGAGCCGCACCCGATCGCCGTGCTCTACCCCGACCGCGCGCCTGCCGCCGTGATGTCGCTCGGCCAGCGGCTCGACGCGCTCGAGTCGGTGGGTCTCGCAACGCTCGTGCTCGACTTCACCCCGGAGTTCGCCCAGCAGACCCCGGAGGAGTTCGTCCAGGGCACCTTCGTCGAGGCGCTCGGGGCCGTGGCCGTCGTCGTCGGCAAGGACACCCGCTTCGGCGTGCGCAACTCCGGTGACGTCGACACGCTGCGCGAGCTCGGCGAGACGCACGGCTTCGAGGTGGTCGCGCTCGACGACATCGGCGAGGGCAGCATGACGACGCGGTGGAGCTCCACCCAGCTGCGGGCCGAGCTGCTCGAGGGCACGGTCGCGCACGCCGCGCAGATCCTCGGCCGACCGCACCGGGTCTCGGGCACCGTCGTGCACGGCGACCACCGCGGTCGCGAGCTCGGCTACCCGACGGCCAACCTCTCGCAGGACCACGAGGGCCTCGTGCCCGCCGACGGGGTGTATGCCGGGTGGCTCCTCAGGCTCGACCTCGCCCCTGACGCTGCCGACCGTTCCCTCCCGGCTGCGATCTCGGTCGGCACCAACCCGACCTTCGACGGTCACCAGCGCCGCGTCGAGGCCTACGTCCTCGACCGCACCGACCTCGACCTCTACGGAGAGCGTGTCGTCGTGGAGTTCGTCGACCGGCTGCGGCCGACGCTGCGCTTCGACGGCGTCGAGGCTCTCGTCGAGCAGATGGCCCTGGACGTGGACCGGTGTCGCGAGATCCTCTCGGCGTTCGTGCCGTCCTGACGCCCGCGCGGGGGAAGGGGCGCGGGCCCGGCTCACGCACGTCGTGGCTGCGGGTCGACCTCGGTCTCTTCATCGGGGCAGCGGGGCTCTCGCTCGTCGGTGTCGTGCTCGTCTGGTCGGCCACCCGTGAGACACACGGTGCCGGCCTGGCGCTCAAGCAGCTGCTCGCCGTCGCCATCGGCATGGCCTGCGCGGTGGGCCTGACGCGGCTCGACATCCGAGTCGTGCGAGCGCTCGCGCCGGTCGTCTACGTGCTCGCCGTCGTCGGTCTCGTCGCGGTCGTCTCGCCGCTCGGGTCGACCGTCAACGGGTCGCGGTCGTGGATCCGGCTGCCGGGCGGCTTCACCCTGCAGCCCTCCGAGCTGATGAAGGTGGCGCTCGCGATCGGCCTCGCCATGCTGCTGGCCGACCGGGCCGACCGTGGGCTGCGACAGCGGCACCGCGACGTCGCGCTCGCGTGGGTCGTCGCCGGCATACCGGTCGTGCTCGTGCTCGCCCAGCCCGACCTCGGCTCGGCCCTGGTGCTCGTCGCGATGGCCGTGGTCATCATCGCCGCTGCGGGGGCGCCCTGGCCGTGGACGGTGGGAGTCGTGCTCGCCGGGGCGGCCGTCACGGTCGCCGCCTTCACGACGTCGCTGCTCTCGACCTACCAGAGCAACCGGCTCAAGGCCTTCCTCGACCCGTCGCTCGACCCGCAGGGCATCGGCTACCAGACCCGGCAGGTGCGCCTCGCCATCGGCTCCGGCGGCCTCTCGGGTCAGGGGCTCTTCGCGGGGCCGCAGACCCAGGGCGGCTACATCCCCTTCCAGGAGACCGACTTCGTCTTCTCCGTGGCGGGTGAGGAGCTCGGGTTCGTCGGGGCCCTCGGGCTCGTGCTGCTCATCGCCTTCATCGTCGTGCGGGCCGCCGTCGTGGCCCGCCGGGCTGACACGTTCGGGCGACTCGTCACGCTCGGCATCGCGGTCTGGCTCGGCGTGCAGGCGTTCGAGAACATCGGGATGAACCTCGGCCTCACGCCCGTCACGGGGCTGCCGCTGCCCTTCGTGTCCTACGGCGGGTCCTCGATGATCGCGTCGTGGATCGCCGTGGGACTGGTCGGCACGGTCGCGTCGTCGTCGGTGCGAGGTGGGCTCCGCCCCGTCTGACGGTGCGCGTGAGGGCGCCGCGGGGGCCCGCGAGAGCAGCGGGACGGGGGCCGCGGCGGCGGTATGCCGCCCTCCCGCCTGTCGAGGTGATCCCGCCGCCCACGTGGGGCTCGGCATCACCTCCATCCAGCCGGATCGCCGCAGTTACCGACGGGTCACATTGCGGTGTCTTTCGGCGGTGGGGAGGTGACGTGCGCCCGTTCCTTTGGCATCATCCGGGCATGACGCGGCGCCCGCAGACGCCGATGACGGGTGCCGCAGCGACAAAGGAGTCCGCATGCCCCTGATCTCTCTCGCCGACCGAGCCGTCGACGAGTCGATCCTCGACCAGCGAGCCCCGAGCGTCGGAGCGCTCTTCCGCCAGCGCGTGGAAGCGACGCCCGACGCGCCGGCATACCTCTACTTCAGGGGCGACTCGACCGACCTCACGACCCTCACGTGGCGTGAGACGGACGCGATCGTCACCGAGTGGGCCGCCGGGCTCATCGCCATGGGCGTCCAGCTCGAGGACCGGGTCGCCATCGCCTCGACGACGCGCGTCGAGTGGATCCTCGCCGACCTCGCGATCATCTGCGCCGGGGGCGCGACGACGACCGTCTACCCGACGACGATCGCCGAGGACGTCGCCTACATCCTCACCGACTCGGGCAGCACGATCGTCTTCGCCGAGAATGCCGAGCAGGTCGCCAAGCTGCAGGCCGTGCGCAGCGAGATCCCCGGGGTCGCGCACGTCATCAACCTCACCGGCGAGGGCAGCGAGGACGGCTGGGTCATCACGACCGACGAGCTCGCCGCCAAGGGCCGGGAGTGGCTGGGCGCGACACCGGACCTCGTCGCATCGCGCGTCGACCAGCTCGGGCCCGACAGCCTCGCAGTCGTCATCTACACATCGGGCACGACCGGACGGCCCAAGGGCGTGCGCCTCGTGCAGGACAGCGTCGTCTACGAGGGCGCCGTCATCGAGGCGATGGGCACCCTCGGCAAGGACGACCTGCAGTTCCTCTGGCTGCCGCTCTCGCACGTCTTCGGCAAGATGCTCGTCGCCACCGGCCTGCAGATCGGCTTCCCGACCGCGGTCGACGGGCGGGTGGAGAAGATCGTCGACCACATGGCCGTCATCAAGCCGACCTTCATGGCCGGTCCGCCGCGCATCTTCGAGAAGGCGCACGGCCGTGTCGCGCTCATGTTCGCCCAGGAGAAGGGCCTCAAGAAGAAGCTCATCGACTGGGCGCTGTCGGTCGGCGGCGAGATGCGTGACGTGCTCGCCCGGGGCGAGGAGCCGTCGGCGTTGCTCGCGCGCAAGCACGGGCTGGCCGACAAGCTCGTGCTCCAGAAGGTGCAGGAGCGCTTCGGCGGCCGGGTCCGCTTCATGATCAGCGGCTCGGCCCCGCTCAACGCCGACGTGGCGCGCTGGTTCGGCTCGGTCGGGCTGCTCGTCCAGGAGGGCTACGGCCTCACCGAGACCTCCTCCGGCACGACCGTCAACACGCCGGAGCACGGCTCCTACCAGTACGGCTCGGTCGGGTGGCCGATGCCCGGCACCGAGGTGCGCATCGCCGAGGAGGACGGCGAGATCCTCGTGCGTGGCCCCGGCGTCATGCGCGGCTACCACAACAACCCCGAGGCGACCGCCGAGGTGCTCGACGAGGACGGCTGGTTCCACACCGGCGACATCGGGCGAATCGACGAACGCGGCTACCTCTTCGTCACCGACCGCAAGAAGGACCTCTTCAAGACCTCGGGCGGCAAGTACATCGCCCCGGCCGAGATCGAGGCCCGCTTCAAGGGTCTGTGCCCCTTCGTCAGCCAGTTCCTCGTGCACGGGGCCGGCCACAACTACGCGACCGCGCTCGTCACTCTCGACCCCGACGCCATCACGATGTGGGCGGCGACCGAGGGCCTCGCGGGCAAGTCCTACAGCGAGATCGTTACCTCGCCGCAGGCGCGCGCCCTCGTGCAGGGCTACGTCGACCAGCTCAACGCGGGGCTCAACCGCTGGGAGACGATCAAGAAGTTCACCATCCTCGAGAAGGACCTCACGATCGAGGAGGGCGACCTCACGCCGAGCATGAAGCTGCGCCGCCGCGCGGTCACCGAGAAGCACCTCGCCGAGATCGACGCCATGTACGAGGAGGGGTGACCACGCGGCACCCCGCGTGATCCAGGACGCCGGCCCCACGGCATACGTCGGGGGTCGGCGTTTCGGCGTTGCGCGGTGGCGCACGTAGCATGAGCGGATGCCTGGTGAATCCCTGTGGGCCGACCTCGAGCCGCTGCTGGAACGGGTCAACAAGCCCATCCAGTACGTCGGCGGTGAGCTGAACTCCACCGTCAAGGACTGGCACGTCGGTGGCTACGGCCCGACCGGCGAGGAGCTGACGACCCGCTGGGCGCTGATGTATCCCGACGCCTACGAGGTGGGCGTGCCCAACCAGGGCGTCATGATCCTCTACGAAGTCCTCAACGAGCGCGAGGACGCCCTCGCCGAGCGCACGTATGCCGTGTGGCCCGACATGGAGGCGCAGCTGCGGTCCGCCGGTCTGCCGCAGTTCACCGTCGACGGGCACCGCGCCGTGCGCGACTTCGACCTCTTCGGGCTGTCGTTCTCGACCGAGCTCGGCTACACGAACATGCTGAACGCGCTCGACCTCGCGGGCATGCCGTTGTATGCCGCGGACCGCGGTCTCGAGGACCCCATCGTCATCGCCGGTGGTCACGCGGCGTTCAACCCCGAGCCGATCGCCGCCTTCATCGACGCGGCCATCGTCGGCGACGGCGAGCAGGCCGTGCTCACGGTCACCGACATCGTGGGGGAGTGGAAGGCCGCGGGCCGACCCGGTGGCCGCCGCGAGGTGCTGCTGCGTCTGGCCCGCACCGGTGGTGTCTACGTGCCGGCGTTCTACGACGTCTCCTACCTTCCCGACGGCCGGATCAAGCGCGTGGCGCCCTCCTCCCACGCGGCGGGAGTGCCGTGGCGCGTCGCGAAGCACACCGTCATGGACCTCGACGCGTGGCCCTACCCGAAGCAGCCCCTCGTGCCCGTGGCCGAGTCGGTGCACGAGCGGATGTCGGTCGAGATCTTCCGCGGGTGCACGCGCGGCTGCCGCTTCTGCCAGGCGGGCATGATCACCCGCCCCGTTCGGGAGCGGTCGATCACCGGCATCGGCGAGATGGTCGAGCGCGGTCTTGCGGCAACGGGGTTCGAGGAGGTCGGGCTGCTGTCGCTGAGCTCGGCCGACCACTCCGAGATCGCCGACCTCACCAAGGGACTCGCCGACCGCTACGAGGGCACGCAGACCGGGCTCTCGTTGCCGTCGACCCGCGTCGACGCCTTCAACATCGACCTCGCCAACGAGCTGACCCGCAACGGTCGCCGCTCGGGGCTGACGTTCGCCCCGGAGGGGGGCTCCGAGCGGATCCGCAAGGTCATCAACAAGATGGTCTCGGAGGAGGACCTCATCAGCACGGTCGCGGCGGCATACGGCGCCGGGTGGAGGCAGGTGAAGCTCTACTTCATGTGCGGGCTGCCGACGGAGACCGACGAGGACGTCCTGCAGATCGCCGAGCTGGCCAAGAAGGTCATCGAGACGGGCCGGCAGGTGTCCGGCCGACGTGACATCCGCTGCACGGTGTCGATCGGCGGCTTCGTGCCCAAGCCGCACACACCGTTCCAGTGGGCCGCCCAGCTCGGCGCCGAGGAGACCGACGCGCGCCTGGCGAAGCTGCGCGAGGCGCTCCGGTCGGACCGGCGCTACGGCTCCTCGATCGGGTTCCGCTACCACGACGGCCAGCCCGGGGTCGTCGAGGGACTGCTCTCCCGCGGAGACCGCCGTGTCGGCAAGGTCATCGAGGCGGTGTGGCGCGACGGCGGACGCTTCGACGGGTGGAGCGAGCACTTCTCCTACGAGCGGTGGATGCGTGCGGCCGAGACGGCTCTCGCGGACGAGCCCGTCGACGTCGCGTGGTTCACGACGCGCGAGCGCGAGCAGAACGAGGTGCTCCCGTGGGACCACCTCGACTCGGGTCTCGACAAGGACTGGCTCTGGGAGGACTGGCAGGACGCGCTCGACGAGACCGAGGTCGACGACTGCCGGTGGACGCCGTGCTTCGACTGCGGCGTCTGCCCCCAGATGGGCACCGAGATCGAGATCGGCCCGACGGGCAAGACGCTGCTGCCGCTGACCGTGCTCGGGTCGGGCCGCCAGGAGCTGCTCGAGCACCAGCACTGAGGGGTCGGGGCCGGACGTCGCTGTGCGGCTGGCACCTCTCGCGTGTCAGAGGTGCGGACCGCACAGCTGGTCGCGCGGCTGACACCTCCGAGGACCCAGAGGTGCCAGCCGCACAGGTGGTGGTTGTGCCTGGGGCCTGGACCGCTCAGACGGCGAAGAAGACCCGTGACGTGTCCGGCACCGAGACACCGGTGCCGTTCGTCGTGTCGGTGAGCTGGATGTTGGTGTAGGAGACCGAGGCGAGGACGAGCCGCTGGCCGCTCGGGCAGCTGAAGCCGCCCGCCGAGATCGGGCCGGCGCTCAGGCTGGCCTGGACGCGACCGTTCTTCGGCTGGAAGGTGCCGCCGCCGGTCACATCGCCGTTGACGGTCTCCTTGTTGGCGGCCTTGGGGTGGTTTCCGCCGCCGTTGATGCACGCGTAGACGGCCGAAGCGTCAGCCGTCAGGGTGTAGTCGATGTCTCCGTTGCCGAGCCCCCGCTCGTCGAAGGAGACGACGAGGGCGCCAGAGCTGCCGACGGACGAGCTGACGCTGAAGAACTTCGCTGCGACCGCTGCTGCCGGGTTCGCCATGACGATGGCGACGCCGAAGGCGATCATCGCGACGAGGACAGACTTGACGACCTTCATGCTGGTACTTCTTTCCCTGGGTGGAGGTGCCCGACCCCCGACTCGGGTCTGTGACGCCGGCGGTCCTGGTCGGCCGCGTCGTCGTGTGAGAGGCGGAAAGTGGGTCCCTCGATACGGCTCCCGCCGGAGCGGCGGCATATGCCCGGAAAAGAGTCATGACCGGTCCGGGACACTCGCCCCGAACCGGTCATGCTCTTGTGATGTTGGGCGCCCCGAGGAGCCCTGTCGCGGTCCAGCCGCCCCCTCGGCCAGATCACGACGAGGTGTCAGCTCACGAGCTGGAGATCGTCCCTCCGTTCGTGACGGTGAGGGCCGACGTCTCGTGACAGCTGGCAGCGATGCTGCGCTGGGCCGGGTTGGTGCTCGTGTAGCTCACGCGCCACGAGAACGAGCCCGTCGCCGTCTGGGCGGGAGCGTTCCCCGACAGGACGGTCTGCGACGAGGCTCCTGCAACCGACTTCGTCGTCGAGAACGCCGATGAACCCGCGCAGGTGCCGTTGGTGAAGAACTCGAACGAGACGGTGCCCGCCAGGGGACCGCCGGCAGACGCCGAGACGGTCACGGAGTCGCTCGGCACCCACGTCTGGTCGCTCACCAGGGAGGACGGCACCGTGCTCACGGTCACGTCTTCTCCGGTT
Source organism: Humibacillus xanthopallidus (assembly GCF_006717145.1). Taxonomy (GTDB): domain Bacteria; phylum Actinomycetota; class Actinomycetes; order Actinomycetales; family Dermatophilaceae; genus Humibacillus; species Humibacillus xanthopallidus. The sequence continues at coordinate 397,434 of NZ_VFQF01000001.1, forward strand.
TCGCCGCAGGTGGCGTTGTGCGACGTCCCGGCCGTGTTCGGCGAGTCGCCGTTGTAGCTGGCCTTCCAGTGGTAGTCACCTGCGGAGGTCGGCGTGAACGAGGCCGGCCCGTACGACGTGTTGTCGCCGGTCACCGGGACGCTCTGTGTCGCGGCAGTCACCTGCGACCCGCAGCTGCCCGTGCTCGGGCCGAAGAGGGTGAAGGTGATCGACCCGCCGGCTGGGATGCGAGGGCCGACGGAGGCAGACGTGTGGATCACGGTCGACGTCGGCTCCGGGGCGGTACCGGTCAGCGACGCGGTGTCGGTGATCGCGGTGCCCAGGGTGACGTTGTTGCCGGCGTCAGTGGTCAGGAGCGGCGTCACCGGGTTGATCTTGAAGCACTCGCCCGTGCTGACGTCACTCGATCCGCCGATTCCGGCGCTGGAGACACCCGTGTACTCCGCCTTCCAGCAGTAGCGACCGGCAGCGGTCACCCAAGCACTCGGTGAAGTCACCGTGACCGGGTAAGCACCGTCAGGATCACTGACCACGACGTCATTGCCGACCAGCACTGACACCGGGTTGATGGTGTCGCAGGTGGCTGTGGCAGCAACGGGGGGAGTAGCCGACGGGTTGCCTGCCGAGTCGTTGGCCCTGCAGAGCGTGAAGTCGATGGTTCCGCCTGGGTTGGCGGAGCCACCCGTGAGGGCGATGAGAGCCGAGTCCTTGACCTGCACCACACCTGCCGTGGTGATGCTGACTCCAGTGGCCGGAATGGCGGCGCCGGCGGCATCCCGCGGCGTCGTCGTCGTGGTCGTCGTGCAGTTGCTCAAGGTTCGCCCGCTGGTGAGGATCGTGTCCTTGTAGTCAGCCGTGTCCGAGTTGCCGGTGACAGTACTCGGGATGATGTTGGCAAACGCCAGACACCGAGAGACGCCACCATAGATCGCGTCTGTGATGTTGATGGCAGCCTCGCCCCTGAAGCCGTCTGCGCTGTATGCAGCGGCCGACACGTTGGCGTCCAGCAGCTGCGGGGCGCCGAGGGTGAGATTGGGGGCCGTTCCGCTCCAGACCCGGAGGTAGAGATCACGACTGCCGCCTTGCTGGTCCCACAGGATCATGAAGTCCCCAGGGGCCGGAGGAGTCTGCGTCGCGTCGGGACCCGAACGGTTGGCCCACGGGTTGCAGTTCGCGATGAGCGCCGTGTCGTCCTGGGTAGGGCCGAACGCGCAGGCGGTCGGGGCGGCATTCTTCATGAACTCGTAGGCGATGAAGCCGCTGCCGCTGTTGGAGTCGCGTTCCCAGGCGAAGTAGATCCAGTCGTCCCCACTACTGTCCTTGGCCGTGTTGAGCCAGGCCTGGCGCAGGTCGACCTGTGCGTTCGGGTTGGTGAGACCGAGCGTCGGCGGGACGTCGTTGTGGATGACGCCGATCTTCGTCGTGTTCGAGTTCAGCGGACCAAGCTCCTTGACGCTCCCGAACAGATCCGTCAGTGGCGTCCCTCCGTCAGACCCGGGGACCACGGCCGAACCATTGGGGCCGATGTCGAAGGGTGGTGTTGAGCCTGCAAAGGCGTTCGGGGCAGTGAGGATCGCGAGCGGCAAAGCCACTGCGGCGATGAGGGAGACCCAACGAGTGCGGCTGCGGCCCGCCGGTCCTGGTGGTGGAACAGCTGGTGACTTCCCCCGAGACAAATGCCATGACAAATTCATGAATGTCTCCGTACATGAGCGGTTTGTCGGCCCCCGCACCGTTGGAGGTTGTGCGTCGACGATGACGGCACGATCGCGGCGAGCCCCCCGGCCCGCGTCCCCCGAGTGGTCGCCCCTTCAGGGCCCACCCACGTCCAGGTTCGACGGTAGGACGGCGTCACGGGCTGGGACGAAGATCACAGAAAGTCGTCCAGTTTGCCCGGCAAGTCCCGGAAGAAGTCCGAACATGGGACCCATATCCGGAAGATCTGCCGCAATCGACCGCCCTAGACGGGATATCCGACGTGTGCCAGCGCCTGGCGGACGAGCACCCCGTGCGATCCGGACATCTCCGGACCGGCAGCAATCGTGGCCGCCTCCTCGGGCGTCACCCACGACAGGTCGAGGGCGTCCTTCTGCGGCCGGCAGTCGCCCATGACGGTCACGACGAAGGCGAGCGATACGGCGTGCTGACGCGGGTCGTGGAAGGGCGTGACCCCGGGCGTCGGGAAGAACTCGGCGACAGTGAAGGGCTGTGGTGACAAGGGGATTCGCGGCAGCGCCACCGGACCGAGGTCGGTCTCGATGTGGCGCATCAGGGCGTCACGGACCTTCTCGTGGTAGAGCACGCGACCACCGACGACCTCCTGGCCGATGCCGCCGTCGCTGTCGGCGCGCAGCAGCAGACCGATGTGCGTGACGACACCCTTGTCGTCGGCGCGCACGGGGATGGCGTGGACGTAGAGGATGGGCAACCGGTCGCGGGCGTTGTCGAGGTCCTCGCGGCTCAGCCACGCTCCGGTCGTCTCCGTCTCGTTCATGACCTCATCCTGCCAAACGCCCGCCCGGGGGCGACGGCCACATCCAGTCCGGGTCCAGACTGGCGACCATGGACGACCACTCCGGCACGACGAGCCACGTCGACTTCGGCGGCAGAGCCGTCGCGGCGCCCTTCCCCGAGCGCTGGATCCACGGGGTGCCGCCACGGGCGAGCCGCGAGCTCCGCGAGGCGGACCCGCCACTCCAGGTCCACCGCCACGACGAGCACACCTACGTCCTGCGCCAGAGCCAGCGGCTGACCTTCGAGGGCCCCTTCCTCTACCTGCTCCTCGGCAACGAGCGGGCCCTCCTGCTCGACACCGGTGCCGTCGCCGACCCCGGCCGTATGCCGCTCCGATCGACCGTGGACGGCCTCCTCGACGAGTGGCTGGCAGGACACCCCCGCGATCGCTACCCCCTCGTCGTCGCCCACACGCACGGCCACGGCGACCACGTCGACGGAGACGGGCAGTTCGCCAATCGACCTGACACCACCGTGGTCGGCCGTGACGTCGACGCCGTCAGGAAGCACTTCGGCTTCACGGACTGGCCCCGCCAGACCGTCCCCTTCGACCTCGGTGGACGGGTGCTCGAGGTGACGGGCAGCCCCGGGCACCACAGTGCCGCCATCACGATCCGGGACCCGTGGACGGGCTGCCTCCTCACCGGCGACACGGTCTATCCCGGCCGGCTCTACGTCGAGGACGCCGCAGCATTCACCCAGACCCTCGAGGCCCTCGTCGAGATCGCCGACTCGCGCTGGGTCAGCGCGGTCATGGGCTGCCACGTCGAGATGACCCGGACCCCCGGCCGCGACTACCCCCTCGGCACGACGTACCAGCCCGACGAGGCGCCCCTGCCGATGACGGTCGGGCAGCTGCGGTCCGTCCGCGACGCCGCCCGCGAGGTCGAGGCCAGGCCCGGCGCTCACGTCCGCGACGACGTCATCATCTTCAACGGCCCGTGCCGGGGCGCCATGGTCCGCCAGGTCGCCCGACGCGCGGTGGCCGAGCTCGTCGGCCGGGTTAGGCGCTGAGGCCCTCCCTCACCGGGGGCATTCGAAGACCTTGCCGGGGTTCATGATCCCGCTCGGGTCGAAGACCGCCTTGAGGCGCCGCTGCCGCGCCAGCTCGGCAGCGCCCAGTTCGAGACCGAGCCACGGCACCTTGACCGAGCCGATGCCGTGCTCACCGGTGATCGTCCCCCCGAGCGAGAGGCCGAGCCGGATGACGTCGTCGAAGGCCTCCCACGCCCGGGCGAGGCTGTCGGGGTCGTCGTGGGCATAGACGATCGACGGGTGGAGGTTGCCGTCACCGCCGTGGCCGCTCACCGGCACGACGACAGAACGGCGCTCGCCGATCGCCTCGATGCCCCGCACGAACTCGGCGAGCCGCCCGATCGGCACGCAGACGTCCTCGGCGAGTCGCCCGCCCAGCGCCTCGAAGGCGGTGCTCATGACCCGGCGACCGGCGAGCAGGGCCTCCGACTCCTGCGCGTCGTCGGCGACCGCGACGTCGGTGGCGCCGGCGGACTCCAGCAGGGCGGCATACCGGACGAGGTCGTCGGCGACGTGCCCGGGCCGGTCGGACTGCACGAGCAGCACGGCCGCGCAGTCGTCCGGGAAGCCGAAGTCGCCGAACGCCTGGATCGCCCGCACGCTCGTGCGGTCGATGATCTCGAGCAGGCACGGTCGGTGCGGGTCGAGCCGCAGCGCGACGATGCCGGCCACGGCGGCGTGGAGAGAGTCGAATACCGCGAGCGCCGTGAGCGCCGGGTCCGGCGCGGGAGCGAGCCGCACGACGGCCTCGGTGACGACGCCGAGCGTGCCCTCCGAACCGACGAAGAGGCCGGTGAGGTCGTAGCCCGCGACCCCCTTGACCGTGCGGTGACCGGTGCGCATCACCTCCCCACCGGGCAGCACGACCTGCAGCGCCTTGACCCAGTCGGAGGTCACGCCGTACTTCACGCAGCACAGCCCGCCCGCGTTCGTCGCGACGTTGCCGCCGATCGTGCACGTCTCCCACGACGCCGGGTCGGGGCCGTAGAAGAGGCCGGCCTCGGCAGCCGCCTGCTTGAGAGCGGCGTTGACGACGCCGGGGCCGACGACGGCATACCCCTCGAGCGGGTTGACCTCGTGGATCGCGTCGAGCCCCTCGACGTTGAGGACGATGCAGCCGTCGGTGGCGGTGGCGCCGCCGGCCCGCGACGTGCGGGCGCCCTGCGGCACGACCGGGGTGCCGGTCGCCTGGGCGTGCTCGAGCACCGCCACGACATCGTCAAGGTCGCGGGCCCGGACGACGGTGAAGTCGTCCGCTGGCGGCCCCAGCGAGACCGTCGCGTCGAGCGCGTACGACCGCCGCACGTCGGGGTCGGCGACCTCACGACGTGCGAGGCGCTCGGGCAGTCTGGGCACGCTGACAGGCTAGACTGACGCCCACAGGCGTTCGAGCCGTCATCAGCGGCGAGCCTCCGGAAGAACAGAGCGAGAGCTCCCACTAGACCCGGACGGGTGGGCCCGTCACAGCCTTGGACAAGAGCGGCCGTATGCCGTCCGCCCGAGTGGGTGGGAGCGTGCGGCAAGCGGGGTGGTACCGCGGCAGCCTCCGGCAGGAGACGTCGTCCTCGTGGCAGAGACGAGCGACCAACAGACGCGAACCCAGGAGACCACCAGCATGACCTATCCCCAGGTCACCACGAACGGCGAGACGACCGGCGAGGGCACTGCCCGTGCGGGCGTGCCCTCCAACCCGCGCTTCCCCGAGATCGAGGAGCGGGTGCTGAAGTACTGGGACGAGGACGGCACCTTCATCGCGTCCGTGGAGGGCCGCGACGCCGGCACCGACGGCGACAACGAGTTCGTCTTCTACGACGGGCCGCCGTTCGCCAACGGCCTGCCGCACTACGGCCACCTGCTCACCGGCTACGTCAAGGACATCGTGCCGCGCTACCAGACGATGCGCGGCAAGCGCGTCGAGCGCCGCTTCGGCTGGGACACCCACGGGCTGCCCGCCGAGCTCGAGGCGCAGCGCCAGCTCGGGCTCAAGACGAAGCAGGACATCGTCGACCTCGGCATCGACAAGTTCAACGACGCATGTCGCACCTCGGTGCTGAAGTACACGGGCGAGTGGCGCGACTACGTCACCCGCCAGGCCCGGTGGGTCGACTTCGACAACGACTACAAGACGCTCGAGCCCGACTACATGGAGTCGGTCATCTGGGCCTTCAAGCAGCTGCACGAGAAGGGCCTCGTCTACGAGGGCTTCCGCGTGCTGCCCTACTGCTGGAACGACCAGACGCCGCTGTCCAACCACGAGCTGCGCATGGACGACGACGTCTACAAGATGCGCCAGGACCCCGCTGTCACCGTCGGCCTCCGCCTCGAGACCGGCGAGCTGGCCCTCGTCTGGACGACGACCCCGTGGACCCTGCCGGCCAACCTCGGCATCATGGTCCACCCCGACATCGACTACGTCGTCGTCGAGTCCGACGTCACGGGCACGACCGAGCGCTACGTCATCGGCGCCGCGCGTCTCGCCGCCTACGCCAAGGACCTCTTCGGCCCCGACGTCGACACGAACACGTTCGACGAGCGGATCGTCGAGCGCCTCAAGGGCGCCGACCTGCTCGGCCGCTCGTTCACGCCGCCGTTCGCCTACTACGAGGGGCACGAGCGCGCCCACCGCGTCTTCCCCGCCGAGTTCGTCACGACGGAGGACGGCACGGGTCTCGTGCACACCGCGGGCGCCTTCGGTGAGGAGGACAAGATCGTCACCGACGCGGCCGGCATCGAGCCGGTGGTGCCCGTCGGCCCCGACGGCCGCTTCACCTGGCCCGTCACCGACTACGAGGGCATGCACGTCTTCGACGCCAACGCGCACATCATCGACCACCTCAAGGCGGCGACCCGGCGAGAGGGCGACACCGGCTCGGTGACGGCCGGCACGGTGCTGCTGCGCCGCGAGACCTACGACCACAGCTACCCGCACTGCTGGCGCTGCCGCGAGCCGCTCATCTACATGGCGGTCTCGTCGTGGTTCGTCGAGGTGACGAAGGTCAAGGACCGGATGCTCGAGCTCAACCAGGAGATCGAGTGGACCCCGTCGCACATCCGCGACGGCCAGTTCGGCAAGTGGCTGGCCAACGCGCGCGACTGGTCCATCTCGCGAAACCGCTTCTGGGGCAGCCCGATCCCCGTGTGGAAGTCGGACGACCCGCAGTATCCCCGTCTCGACGTCTACGGCTCCTTCGAGGAGCTCGAGCGTGACTTCGGGGTCGAGGTCACCGACCTGCACCGCCCCTTCATCGACAGTCTGACGCGCCCCAACCCCGACGACCCGACGGGCCGCTCGACGATGCGCCGCGTCGAGGAGGTCTTCGACGTCTGGTTCGACTCGGGCTCGATGAGCTTCGCCCAGGTGCACTACCCCTTCGAGAACGCCGAGTGGTTCGAGCACCACTTCCCGGGCGACTTCATCGTCGAGTACATCGGGCAGACGCGCGGCTGGTTCTACACCCTGCACGTCCTCGCGACGGCCCTCTTCGACCGGCCCGCCTTCAAGACGTGCGTGAGCCACGGCATCGTCCTCGGCTCCGACGGCCAGAAGATGAGCAAGTCGCTGCGCAACTACCCCGACGTCTCCGAGGTCTTCGACCGCGACGGCGCCGACGCCATGCGGTGGTTCCTCATGAGCAGCCCCATCCTGCGCGGCGGCAACCTCGTCGTCACCGAGCAGGGCATCCGTGACGGCGTGCGCCAGGTGATGATCCCGCTGTGGAACGCGTGGTCCTTCTTCGCGCTCTACGCCAACACCGCCCGTGGCGGCGAGGGCTACGAGGCCAAGCGCTCGACGAGCTCGACCGACGTGCTCGACCGCTACCTGCTCGCCAAGCTCAGCGAGTTCGTCGGCGACATGCGCGACCAGCTCGACGACTACGAGATCGCCTCCGCCTGCGACACGATGCGCAGCTTCCTCGACGTGCTGACGAACTGGTACATCCGTCGCTCGCGCGACCGCTTCTGGGGTGGTGAGACCGAGGAGTCCCTCGCTGCCTTCGACACCCTGTGGACCGCTCTCGAGACGGTCACCCGGGCCACGGCGCCGCTGCTGCCCCTCGTCACCGAGGAGATCTGGCGCGGCCTCACGGGGGGTCGCTCGGTGCACCTCACCGACTACCCCGACCCGGCGGACCTGCCGACCGACCACGCCCTCGTCGTCGCGATGGACCGCGCCCGCGAGATCTGCTCGACGGGCTCGAGCCTGCGCAAGGCGCAGAAGCTCCGCGCCCGCCTGCCGCTCGGTGACCTCACCCTCGTCGTGCCCGAGCCGGCGAGCCTCGAGCCGTTCCGCGGCATCATCCAGGACGAGCTCAACGTCAAGCGCCTCACCCTCGTCGACCTCGCGACGGCGAGCGAGGCCGACTTCGGCATCACCCAGCGCCTCACCGTCAACGCCCGCGCCGCCGGCCCCCGGCTCGGCCGCGACGTCCAGCAGGCGATCAAGGGCAGCAAGTCCGGCGACTGGTCGGTCTCGGCCGACGGCGTCGTCACCGCAGGCGGGCTCGCGCTTGTGGACGGGGAGTACGCCCTCGAGACGGTCGTGGCCGGCGGCGCCGCCGACAGCCGCGCGACGGCGATGCTGCCGGGCGGGGGCTTCGTCGTGCTCGACACGACGGTGACGCCGGAGCTCGCCGCCGAGGGTGTGGCTCGCGACCTCGTCCGCGCCGTGCAGCAGGCCCGGCGCGACGGCGGCCTGCACGTCAGCGACCGGATCAGCCTGACGATCCAGGGGTCCGACGAGGTCTTCGAGGCCACGGTCACCCACCGCGACCTCATCGTCGGCGAGACCCTGGCGACGCAGTTCGCCTCGGGACCCCTCGGCACCAACGGGTCGACACCGGCCGCACCGGTGCTCCCCGGAGCCGTCGACGTCGTCGTCGGTGACAACCAGCCCGCAACGATCCTGGTGGTGAAGCGATGACCGCGCCCCGACCCTCCGACGGCTCCCACGGCGCTCACGGCGGCGTCGGCGAGGACGACCTCGAGATCCGCCTCGCCGACGGCGACGACCTTGCCGGGGTCCTCTCGGTCGGCCACCGCACGTGGCTCGCGACGTACGAGCCCATCGCCGGGCCGGAGTACGTCGCCATGGGCCTCGCGAAGTGGTGGACCCCCGATGTCGTCACGACCTCGATCCGTCAGGGCCGCACCCTCGTGGCCGTCGACGACGACGAGGTCGTGGGCGTCGCGACGTTCGGGGCGCAGGACTCCGCCTTCGCCCTGTGGAAGCTCTACGTCCTGCCGGGCCACCACGGCCACGGCATCGGGTCACGGCTGATGAACGCCGTCGTCGACCGGGCGCTCGAGCTCGGCCACGACCGCATCGTCCTGTCGCACATCGAGGGCAACCGCCAGGCCGCCCGCTTCTACACCGCCCACGGCTTCACCGAGACGCACCGCGAGTCGGGCGGCTCCGGCCTGCCCGTCAGCGTGTGGATGGAGCGCCACATCGCGTCGTCGCGCGAGGACGACGCGGCCCCCTCGGAGGGGTCGGAGTGAGCGGCCGCCCCGACGCCGCGCAGCAGGACGCTGCGCGCACGCTCGAGGAGATGAGGCGCATGCGCGAGATCGAGGAGGAGATCCTCGCCCGCGCCCCCGAGAACGACATCGGCCCGTCGCTCGAGCGCATCACCGCGGTCATGGAGCTCGCCGGCGACCCGCAGCGGACCTATCCGACGATCCACCTCACCGGCACGAACGGCAAGACGTCGACGAGCCGGATGATCGATGCGATCCTGCGCGAGAGCGGGCTGTCGACGGGCCGCTTCACCTCGCCGCACCTGCACGACATCCGTGAGCGGATCACCCTGTCGGGCAAGCCGATCCCGCGCGAGAAGTTCATCGCCGCCTATGACGAGATGGCTCCGCTCATCGAGATCGTCGACGCCCGCTCGCTCGAGTCGGGCGGCCGACGGATGAACTTCTTCGAGGTGCTCGTCGCGCTCGCCTACGCTGCCTTTGCCGATGCCCCGGTCGACGTCGCCGTCGTCGAGGTCGGTCTCGGCGGCTCGTGGGACGCCACCAACGTCATCGACGCCCAGGTCGCCGTCGTCACGCCCGTCGACCTCGACCACACGCACCTGCTCGGTGACGACGTCGTCTCTATCGCCGAGGAGAAGAGCGGCATCATCAAGGCCGACTCCGTCACCGTCTCGGGCGCCCAGGACGAGGACGTCACCCAGGTGCTCAAGGACCGTGTCGAGGAGGTCGGTGGCAGCCGGATCGTCTTCGAGGGCAACGACTTCGGCGTCGTGACGCGTGAGGTCGCCCTGGGTGGCCAGCAGGTCGGTCTCCGTGGCCTCGCGGGGGAGTACGCCGACCTCTTCCTCCCGCTCCACGGCGCCCACCAGGCGAGCAACCTCGCGACTGCGGTTGCGGCCGTCGAGGCCTTCCTCGGCGGTGGGGAGCAGCGCATCGACGCCGACGTGCTCGCTGCGGCCTGCGCGAGCATGACCTCGCCCGGACGCCTCGAGGTCGTGCGGCGGTCGCCGACCGTGCTCGTCGACGCGGCGCACAACCCGCACGGCGCGCGCTCGCTCGTCGCCGCGCTCGACGAGGCGTTCACCTTCACCCGCCTCGTGGGACTCGTCGGCATCGTGGCCGACAAGGATGCCGTCGGCATGCTCGAGGTGCTCGAGCCGGCCCTCGACCACGTCGTCATCACGCGCAGCTCCTCGCCGCGGGCGATGGCTCCCGACCGCCTCGGCGCGCTCGCGTCCGAGATCTTCGGCGAGTCCCGCGTCACCGTCGTGCGCGACCTGCCCGACGCGCTCGAGCAGGCCGTCACGCTGGCGGAGGCCGAGGGCATGGGCGGCGGGGTCATCGCGACCGGCTCGGTCATCACGGCCGGCGAGGTGCGCATGCTCCTCGGCACGACGGACGTGTGACCGGCGGATGTCGCAGCTCGCCGCCGGCCGGCCGCCAGTCCGAGTGGGCACGACCGCCCGAACCGCCGTGACCGCCCGAACCGCCGTGACCGCCCGAACCGCCGTGACCGCCCGAACCGCCGTGACCGCCCGAACCGCCGTGACCGCCCGCTTAGGCTGACCCCATGCCTCCCTTCGTCAAGCTCGTCGTCATCGTGGCGGTCGTCGTTCTCGCCGTCGTGCTGTGGGGGCGGGTCATGGGCCGGCGCGACCCCGACCGCAAGCTCGTCGGCCTCACCGACGCCGTGCGCGCCAAGGTGAGCCGCGAGATCAGCGCCGGCCACAAGCTGAACGCGATCAAGATCTACCGCGAGGCCACCGGCGCGCCGCTCACCGACGCCAAGAGCGCGATCGACAACTGGTTCGTGCCCGGCCGGGGGCCGGGCGTTCGTGACGCGGCGTCCTCGTGGAGCGAGGGGCGCCTGACCGACGAGGCCCGTTCGCGCATCAGCGAGCTTGTAATGGCGGGTCGGCGCGAGGACGCCATGGCCCTCTATGCAGAGGCCACGGGCGCGAGCAGCACCGAGGCCCAGGCCATCATCCGCACGTGGGACACCGCGCAGGACTTCTGACCCAGGACCCCCGGCCACCCACTCGCACTCCCGAGCCCCACCGCACTCCAGCACCCAGCACCCGAGGACCCTCCGATGCGCGGCATCATCTTCTACGGCACGACCGGCAAGTTCACCTGGCGCATGCTCGCCACCGTGCTCGGCGGCGAGGCGCTCTGCATCGCGCTCGGTGCCCTCGTCGCCCGCGGCCTCGCGGCGACCGACGCGGCAGCCAGCCCCACGGCATACCTCGTCGTCGGGATCGGGCTCGCGGCCCTCGCCGTCGTCGCGGCGGGCACGCTGCGCCGGCCCTGGGGCATCACCCTCGGGTGGGGGGTGCAGGCGCTGACCCTGCTCAGCGCGCTCGTCGTGCCGCTCATGCTCGTCGTCGGCATCTTCTTCCTCACGATGTGGGTCACATGCCTCATCCAGGGCGCGCGGATCGACGCCGAGGTCCTGCAGCGCGAGGCGGCCGCTGCCGAGGCAAACGTCACGGCCGAAGGCGGTGGGTCGGCCGGCGGCCCGGCCGATAGGGTGGACGAGTGACCACCGAACGCTCACTCGTCCTCGTCAAGCCCGACGGATTCAAGCGCGGACTCTCCGGGGAGGTGCTGCGTCGCATCGAGGCCAAGGGCTACACCCTGGTCGCCCTCGCGGTGCTGACCCCGACCCGCGAGCAGCTCGCCGTGCACTACGAGGAGCACGTCGGCAAGTCGTTCTACGAGCCGCTCGTCGACTTCATGACCTCGGGCCCGGTCACCGCCGTCGTCATCGAGGGCGAGGACTGCGTCAAGGGCTTCCGCTCGCTCGCCGGGGCCACCAACCCCACCGAGGCGCTGCCGGGCACGATCCGCGGCGACTTCGGGCGCGACTGGGGCACCCCGGTGCAGCAGAACATCGTGCACGGCTCGGACTCGCACGAGTCGGGCCAGCGCGAGATCGCCATCTGGTTCCCCGAGCTCTGAGCCGGGCGGCCGGGTGGCCGCTCTCCCCGGCGCCGCTCCGGTGTCGTCCCCTCGGACGTCCCGCGGTCCGCTGACCCCGGGGTGTGCCGTCCGGTGGCGTGCCGCGCCACGCCCGGGGCCGCGTCACTCGAGTCACACCCGTCACACAATGCGCGACACTCGCCCGATGCGCTCGGGCCCGCGCGGTGGCCGCGACACAATCCGGGCCATGACCACCTGGCCGGCGCTCGGACGCGATCTCGCGATCGACCTGGGCACCGCCAACACGCTGATCCACGTGCGCGGCCGGGGCGTCGTGCTCGAGGAGCCGTCGGTCGTCGCGGTCGAGGTCGGCTCCGGCCGGCTCGTCGCCGCCGGCACGCAGGCCAAGGAGATGCTCGGGCGGGCCCCGGGCACCATCCGGGCCGTGCGGCCCCTGCGCGACGGTGTCGTCTCCGACGCCGACGAGGCCGAGCGGATGCTCCGGTGGTTCATCGACCAGGTGCGCCCGTCGCGCCTCGTGCGGCCCCGGATGGTGCTGTGCGTGCCGAGCGAGGTCACCGGCGTCGAGCGCCGCGCCCTCGAGGACGCGGCGACCCGGTGCGGCGCCCGCCGGGTCTACATGGTCGAGGAGCCGATGGCCGCCGCGGTCGGGGCCGGCCTGCCCGTGCACGAGACAGCGGCGAGCATGGTCGTCGACATCGGTGGGGGCACGACCGACGTCGCCGTCATCAGCCTCGCCGGCATCGTCACCTCCACCTCGCTGCGCACAGCCGGCGACGAGATCGACGAGGCCCTCATCAGCCACGTCAAGGCCGAGTACTCCCTCCTGCTCGGCGAGCGCAGCGCCGAGGACATCAAGGTGGCGGTCGGGTCGGTCTTCCCGCTCCGCGAGGAGCTGACGACGCGCCTGCGCGGGCGTGACCTCACGACAGGACTGCCCAAGACCATCGAGGTCGGCTCGGCCGAGGTGCGCCGGGCCATCGAGGGTCCCGTGCTCCAGATCATCGAGCTCGTGCGGGCCACCCTCGACGTCTGCCCGCCCGAGCTCGCCGGAGACATCATCGACCGCGGCATCACGCTGACCGGCGGGGGAGCGCTGCTACGCGGGCTCGACGCTCGGATGCGCCACGAGCTCGGCGTGCCCGTCCACGTGGCCGAGGACCCGCTGCGGGCCGTCGCTCGTGGGGCCGGTCGCTGCGTCGACGACTTCGCGAGCCTCGAGCGGGTGCTCGTCGGGGACCGCCGGCTCTAGGCCGCCCATGGACCCGACCCACCAGCGCCGCCTCCTCGCCGGGCTCGTCGTCGCCACCCTGGCCCTGCTCGGCGCCGACCTCGCCGGCTCCGGAGTCGCCGGAGCGGTGCGCGACGCCGGCGGCGCGGTGCTCGGGCCCGTCCAGCGCGCGCTCTCCGGAGCGCCCCGCGACGAGATCGCCGCTCTCGAGGCGCAGAACGTCCTGCTCCGCGCCACGGTCGCCGACCAGCAACGGCGGCTCGCGGAGCGGGAGCGCCTCGCCGAGCTGGTCGGCGGCGACCCGGCGACCGGTCACCGCTTCGTCGCGGCCCGCGTCGTCGCCAGCGACATCAGCCCGCTCGGAGGCCGCGGCCTGACGCTCGACGTCGGCACCCGCGACGGCGTGACGGCCGACTCGACCGTGGTGACCGCCGAGGGACTCGCCGGGCGCGTCGTCGCCGTGTCGCCCTGGACGTGCGACGTGCAGGTGCTCGGCAGCACCGGCTCGGTCATCGGCGTGCGGGTCGGCCCTGCGGGCACCCTCGCGACGGTGAGCTCGCCCTCGTCGACCGACCGCGAGTCGCGGCCGCGCGGGTCGCTCACGCTGTCGTTCGTCCAGCCCGGCACGCCCGTGGTCGGTGACACCGTGACGACCCTCGGCAGCGTCGACGAGCGCCCGTATGCCGCAGGCATCGTCGTCGGCACGGTGACCGCCGTCGACCCCGACCGAGGACAGCTCACCCGCACCGCGACCGTGCGCCCGGTCGTCGACCCCGACGCGATCGACGTCGTCGCCGTGCTCGTGCCGCAGGACCGGGTCGCAGCGCGTCCTGAGGTGCCCGCGGCCGGCGCCGCCTCCGGACCGGTCGTCGCGACCGAACAGGGGGCCGCGTCGTGAGGGTCACGCTGCTGGGAGTCTGCAGGACGGCATACGTCGTCGTCGCGGCGCTGCTGTCGGCTACGCTGCTGCCCCGGCTCGGGGTGCCGGAGGAGTGGGTGCCCGACCTCGTGCTCATCGGGGTCGTCGCGACGGCCGTGCTGCGCGGGCCGGTGCACGGCGCCCTCGTCGGGCTCGTGGCCGGCTGGGTCGTCGAGCTCGTGCCGCCCGTCGGGTCGCCGCTCGGTCTCACGCCGCTCGTCATGATGCTCGGCGGGCTCGTCGGGGGGCTCTTCCACCGGGTGTCATCGCGCACGCTCGGCCGCGCGGTCCTCGCGCTGGCCGCTGCCGGCGTCGTCGTCCTGCTCGGCCGCGCTGCCTCGGTGATCGTGGCCGAGGGCAGCGTCTCTGCGTCCGAGGGGCTGGGCCGGCTCGCCTCGACCGTCGCCGTAGGGCTGCTCGCGCTACCCGTGCTGCTCGCCGTCGACCGCGCCCTCGTGCGACGGAGGCTCGGGTGAGGCGCCGTCGCCCGCCCCGTGGCGCGGGGGTCCGGCGCGCGGGCACCCGCGACAGGGGTCGCACCCGCTGCGCCCGCCCGACCCGGCCGACTGGGGTCGCCGGCGTCGTGCTCGTCCTGCTCGTGTCGCTCTTCGGCCTCGTCGTCGCGCGGCTCGGCCAGGTGCAGCTGCTGGGTGGGGCCGAGCTGACCAGCCAGGCCGGCTCGGTGCACACCCGGACGATCACCGAGCACGCCCTGCGCGGGCAGATCCTCGACCGCACCGGGGCGCCGCTCGTGTCCAACGCCTTCACGACCGTCGTCACCCTCGAGCGGGGGGTCCTGCTCGACGCCGACGACGGCGGGCGCGCCCTCGTGCGATCCGTCGCGGCGGTGCTCGGCCAGCCCTTCGACCGGCTCTGGAGCAAGACGATGCTCTGCGGCACCGTCGGCGCTCCTCGGGCTCCCGCGTGCTTCAACGGCTCGCCCTACGTGCCGATCCCGATCGCGACCGGCGTCGACCCGCAGCGCGCGCTGACGCTCATGGAGCAGCCCGAGAAGTTCCCCGGCATCGGCGTGGCCCCGGAGCCGGCGCGCAGCTATCCCGCGCCCTCGGGAGCCAACGCCGCCCACCTGCTCGGGTGGGTCGCGCGGGCCGGCGTCGCCGATCTCGAGAAGGGAAGCGGCGCCATCGACGCCGAGGACGTCGTCGGCAGGTCGGGTCTCGAGCAGCAGTACGACTCAGCGCTGCGTGGGCGCAACGGCGCCACCGTCGTCGCCATCGACCCCCGCGGCGTCGTCACCGAGACGCTGTCGAGCCGGGCACCGGTGCCGGGGTCCGACGTCGTCACCCACCTCGACGCCCGGCTCCAGGCCCGCACCGAGGCCGTGCTCGCGCAGACGGTGGCCCGGGCCCGCGCCGAGGGGCTGCCCGCCGACGCCGCCGCAGCCGTGGTCCTCGACGTCACCAACGGCGCCGTCGTCGCGGCAGCCAGCAACCCGGCATACGACCCCGGCGTCTTCACCGGCGGCATCAGCAGCGCGCAGCTCGAGCAGCTGAGCGACGAGAGGCGCGGGGTGCCTCTCACGTCGCGGATCACGAGTGAGACCTTCCCGCCGGCCTCGACCTTCAAGGTCATCTCGGTGCCGGCTGCGGTGGCGTCGGGAGCCAGGCTGACCGGCACCTACGACTGCTCACCGAGCCTCACCGTCGGCGGCCGGGTGTTCAAGAACTTCGAGTCGCGCGGCTACGGGCCGATCGACCTGCACCAGGCGCTCGTCGTCTCGTGCGACACCGTCTTCTACCGCCTCGCGTATGCCGCGTGGCAGGCGCAGGGGGGCATCGCCGCGCCGCCCGGCGCGCGGGACTCCTTCGCCGAGACCGCGCGTGCCTTCGGCATCGGGCGGCCCACCGGCATCGACGTGCCGGGGGAGTCGGCCGGTCGCCTGCCCGACCGGACCTGGAAGGAGCAGTACTGGTCCACCACCCGCACCGCGACCTGTGAACGGGCCAGGAGCGGCTATCCGGAGGTGGCGCGCACCGACAAGGAGCGCGCCACCTACCTCACCCGGCTCGCCGTCGAGAACTGCGCGAGCGGCTGGCAGTGGCGCGCCGGCGACGCCGTCAACTTCTCGATCGGGCAGGGCGACCTCGCGGTGACGCCCCTGCAGATGGCGCAGGTCTACTCCGCGATCGCCAACGGCGGCACGCTGTGGCAGCCGCAGGTCGCGGCGGGTTTGCGCGCCCCCGGCGGTGCCGTCACGCCGATCGCGCCGCGGCGCACCGGCACCGTCGGGGTGCCCGCCGAGGTGCTGGCCTACGTGCGGGCGGCCCTCGCCGACGTGACCCGGCCCGGAGGCTCCGCGGGGACGGCATGGGCCGGCTTCCCCCAGGACCGCTACCCGGTCGCCGGCAAGACCGGAACCGGAGAGGTCTTCGGCAAGAAGGCCACCGCGTGGTTCGCCGCCTTCGGGCCCACGACACGGCCGAAGTACGCCGTCGTCGTGGTCGTGAGCCAGGGTGCGTCGGGCTCGAAGGTGGCTGCGCCCGCGGTGCGGAAGATCTTCGATGCCATCCTGTCCCTGAAGCTCTGACAGCTCTGAGAGTTCCGGGTGCGCCCCAGCGCGCTGGGGCCCGGAGCGCTCCGACAGCACTGACGAAGGGGGAGGCCCGGATGGACGACTACCTCCGCAGCGACGCGCCGGTCGTCGAGGCGCTCGACCGCGCCTGGGACCGGAGCAGGCTGAGCGCCGCGACCCGTCTCGCCCGGCTGCGGTCTCGAGCCTTCCTGCTCGTCCAGTGCGCCGTCGCCGCGGGCGTCGCATGGTGGGTCGCCGCCGACGTCCTGGGGCACCGCTCGCCGTTCTTCGCTCCCGTCGTGGCCGTCATCTGCCTCGGCATGTCCTACGGGCAGCGGCAGCGCCGCGTCGTCGAGGTGGCCATCGGCGTCGCCGTCGGGGTGTTCGTCGCCGACGTGTTCGTCCACCTGGCCGGCAGCGGGCCGTGGCAGATCTCCGCCGTCGTGCTCGTCTCGATGGGTGCCGCGTCGCTGCTCGACGGGGGTCCGGTGCTCGTCACCCAGGCCGCCGTGCAGGGCATCGTCGTCGCGGCCCTGGCCGCGACACCGGGGCAGGCCTTTACCCGCTGGACCGACGCGCTCATCGGAGGCGGGGTGGCCCTCGTCGCAGCGACCGTCGTTCCGCAGGCACCGCTGCGCCGCCCCCGGGTGGCCGCGGCCGAGGCGGTGCGCAAGATCAGCGAGCTGCTGCGCCGTGCCGAGGCCAGCGCCGACGACCTCGACGTCGAGAAGGCCGCCGCGGTGCTCGCCTCGGCCCGGGGCACGGAGTCGCTGCTGCGCGAGCTGAGCACCGCTGCGGACGAGGGACTCTCGGTCATCGCCAGCTCGCCGTTCAAGCGCCAGCACGCGCCCCACGTCCGCAAGATGGTCGAGCTCGTCGAGCCCCTCGACCGGGCGATGCGCAGCACCCGCGTCCTCGTCCGGCGGATCACCGTGTCGGTCGGGCGCGAGGAGCCGCTGCCGCCCGCCTACCGCGAGGTCATGCTCGAGCTCGCCGACGCGGTCGACGTCATCGCCCGTGCCCTCGCGGAGAACGCCTCACCCGAGATCGGCCGCTCCGCCATGCTCGCCGTCGCCGAGAGCACCGGCCGGCTGCCGCGCACCGAGAGCCTCGCGACCGAGACGGTGCTCGCCCAGCTGCGCTCGGTCGTCGTCGACCTGCTGCAGGTCACCGGTCTCGACGTCGACGAGGCCATCGAGGCCCTCCCGCCAGAGCGGCCTCGCCCCTGAACGGCGCACGACAGCCGGGCGGCGTGCGCCCCAGCGGTCCCGAGGCTGCACGGCATACCTCGGTGGTGCGCCCACGAGACGCGCGAAGGGCACCGTCCTGCGCCCGAAGGCGGTGGACGGTGCCCACTCGTGAGTGCGGCGCTCAGGCCGAGGGGGTCGTCTCGTGCGGCCCGACCTCGAGCTTCTGGACCCGGGGGTCGCCCGCGTCGGCGAAGTAGTCGGCCGGCACGGTCGAGTCGACACCCTCCGGGGCCTTCGCCGCACGCAGCACCAGCGTGAGCACCACGGCCACGACGACGTTGATCGCGAAGGCGGTGACGGCGATGTAGCCGAGCTGCCCGATGACGGGCATGTTCGCCACGGAGCCGGCGAAGGGCGCACCCGTCGCCTTGTTCGTCACGTTGTAGGCCGCCACCGTGCCGTAGACCATGCCGACCGCCCAGCCGGCGAGTAGCGCCCAGCGGTGGAACCACCGCGTGTAGAGGTAGAACACGAGGGCCGGGAACGTCTGGAGGATCCAGATGCCGCCGAGGAGCTGGAAGTTGATCGCGTTGCTCTTGTCGAGCGTCAGCACGAAGATCAGCGCGAACCCCTTGACGACGAGCGAGGTGATCTTGCTGACCTGCGCCTCCTGCTTCGTCGTGGCGTCCGGCTTGATCCACGCCTTGTAGATGTTCCGGGTGAAGGTGTTGGCCGCGGCGATCGACATGATCGCGGCCGGCACGAGCGCACCGATCGCGATCGCAGCGAAGGCCACACCGGCGAACCACGACGGGAACATGTCCTCGAAGAGCTGCGGGATGACGAGCTGGCCGTTCACCTTGCCGTCGAGCCCGACCGGCTTCGTGCCCGCGGCGATGGCCACCCAGCCGAGCAGCGCCAGCAGACCCAGCAGGAAGGAGTAGGCCGGCAGTATCGCGGCGTTCTTGCGGATCGTGTTGCGGCTCTTGGCCGACAGGGTCGCCGTGATCGAGTGCGGGTACATGAACAGCGCCATCGCCGAACCGAGCGCCAGGGTCGCGTAGGCCCAGTAGGCGCCGGGTCCGGGGATGAAGACGTTGGGTTTGCCGGTGGCGGGGTTGGTCGTCGTCGTCATCTTGTTCTCGGCAGCGTCGAAGACGTGACCCCATCCGCCGACCTTCGAGGGCAGGTAGATGACGGCGACGATGATGACGATGTAGATGAGGATGTCCTTGACGAACGCGATGATCGCCGGTGCGCGCAGACCGGAGGTGTAGGTGTAGAGCGCGAGGACGAGGAACGCGATGAAGAGCGGCAGGTCCTTGGCGACCCAGTTGCCGCCGCCGCCGACACCGACGACCTCGAGGACGGCCTGGATGCCGACGAGCTGGAGCGCGATGTAGGGCATCGTCGCGAGGAAGCCGGTGATCGCGACGGCGAGCGAGAGCCCGCGCGAGCCCGAGCGGCCCTCGACGAAGTCGGCCGGCGTCACGTAGCCGTGGCGGTGCGAGACCGACCAGAGGCGGGACATGAAGATGAAGATGATGGGGTAGAGGATGATCGTGTACGGCACGGCGAAGAAGCCGTTGACCGCACCGAAGGCCCACATCGCCGCCGGCACCGCGACGAACGTGTAGGCCGTGTAGAGGTCACCGCCGAGCAGGAACCACGTGATCCACGTTCCGAACGAGCGACCGCCGAGGCCCCACTCGTCGAGGCTCTCCATGCTCGTCGGGCGACGCCAGCGAGCGGCCCAGAACCCCGCCATCGCGACGACGACGAAGAAGAAGATGAGGACGGCGAGGGCGACGCCGTTGACGCCGGGCTCGTTGGCCGCAACGAGGGCGCTCATCGGACCTCTCCCTCGGGTGCGCCGTCGTCGCCGGTGCCGCTGGCGGCCTCGCTGTCGAGGAACGCGTCACCCTCCGGCGTCATGGGCACGTGCGGCCGGGCCTTGAGGACGATCCGGTATGCCGTGTAGGTGAGCGCCGAGGTGATCGCCACCCACAGGAACTGGTACCAGATGAAGAACGGGAAGCCGCCGAGCCGGGGCTCGTCCTTGGCGTACGTGCCCACGAGCAGCAGCGCGATGATCGGCAGGGAGAGCAGGACGCCTGCGACAGCCAGCAGTCCCTTGTTGGCAGGTGGCGCCTTGTGGCGATGCGGGGTGGTGCTCACGCGAGTGACCTCCGTTGGTCCGGAGCCGGTAGGACCGGCAGGTGCGTCGCGGAACTTACTCCCGAGCCGACCGGATATGGGGGCTGAGTCGCGGTGTTTTGTCGACTGAAACGCAGATTGTGATGTTGTGGGTGCGAATGTGGTGACTGAGTCCCGCTGACGGGCACTGTCTCGTGGGGCCGCTCGGCACAGATAGGCTGTCGGCCATGGCTGATTTCGATGTCGTTGTGCTCGGTGCCGGACCCGGGGGCTACGTCGCGGCGATCCGCGCGTCCCAGCTCGGCAAGAAGGTCGCCGTGGTCGAGAAGCAGTACTGGGGCGGTGTCTGCCTCAACGTGGGGTGCATCCCCAGCAAGGCGCTGTTGAAGAACGCCGAGCTCGCGCACACGCTGACGCACGAGAAGGCGAAGTACGGCATCGAGGGCGACGCCACGATGAGCTTCGGCCCGACCCACGCCCGCAGCCGCAAGGTGTCCGAGGGCATCGTCAAGGGCGTCCACTTCCTCATGAAGAAGAACAAGATCGAGGAGATCGACGGCTGGGGCACCCTCACCTCGGCGACCTCGATGGACGTGGCGCTCAACTCCGGTGAGAAGCGCTCGATCACCTTCGACAACCTCATCATCGCGACGGGCTCCGTCACGAGGATGATCCCGGGCGTCCAGGTCAGCGCGAACGTCGTCACCTACGAGGAGCAGATCCTCGACCCCGAGCTCCCGGGCTCGATCATCATTGCCGGCTCGGGCGCGATCGGTGTCGAGTTCGCCTATGTCATGAAGAACTTCGGCGTCGACGTGACGATCGTCGAGTTCCTCGACCGGATGGTGCCCACCGAGGACGCCGACGTGTCGAAGGAGCTCCTCAAGCACTACAAGAAGCTCGGCGTGAAGGTCATGCTCGGCACGAAGGTCGAGTCGGTCGAGGACACCGGTTCTGGCGTGCGCGTCACCGTGAGCCCGGCCGCCGGCGGCGACCAGCAGGTGCTCGAGGCCGACCGGCTCCTGTCGGCCATCGGATTCGCCCCGCGCACCGAGGGCTTCGGCCTCGAGGCGACCGGTGTCGAGCTGACCGACCGCGGCGCCATCGCCATCGACGAGTACGGCCGCACCAACGTGCCGAACGTCTTCGCGATCGGCGACGTCACCGCCAAGCTCATGCTCGCCCACGTCGCCGAGGCGATGGGCATCGTCGCCGCCGAGACGATCGCCGGCGTCGAGACGATGGCCATCGACTTCCGCTTCATCCCCCGGGCCACCTACTGCCAGCCGCAGATCGGCTCGATGGGCCTCTCGGAGGCCCAGGCGAAGGAGGCCGGTCACGACGTCAAGACGGCGACGTTCCCCTTCTCGGCCAACGGCAAGGCCATGGGTCTCGGCGAGCCCGTCGGCTTCGTCAAGGTCATCGCCGACGCCGAGCACAACGAGATCCTCGGCGCGGCCCTCATCGGCCCCGACGTGACGGAGCTGCTCCCCGTCCTCAACCTCGCGCAGACCTGGGACCTCACGGCTGACGAGGTGTCGCGCACCGTCTTCGCGCACCCGACGCTGGGCGAGGCCGTCAAGGAAGCCGTCCACGGCATCGCCGGCCACATGATCAACTTCTGACCCAAGCCCCCGTATGCCGTCCGGCCGGCTCCGCTCTGCGGGGCCGGCCGCGCTGCTGCTGGGTTCCCTTCTCATCGGCACGTTTCTAGTCGGCTCGTGCACCGGCGCCGGTGGGGCTCCGACGGTGGCTACGGGCAGCACCGCCGCGGTCACCGACGGCAGTGCGGCCACGACGAGTGCGGGAGCAACGGACGGCTCGAGCGTGCGTGCGAGTATCCCTGCCGCAGTGGGGGATTCGACGATGACCCCCGTCCCGGAGGCATCGGGGTGCTCGACGGTGAGCAACCGCGGCAATCGCGCCCCCGTCCGCGCGGAGCAGCTGTGGCCCGGTGCCAGCCAGATCGGGTCTGATGCCTCCGAGGCGAGGGTGCGCCCCGGCGCTGGCCGATGCGCCGGAGAGCTCCCCACCCCTCCGGACTGCGACCTGAGCCTGCCGTGGGCGGCGCTGGACGCCGAGGAGCTGCTCCGCATGTCGGGTGCCGACCGTGTCGTCTCCGGTCGGGCGTATGCGCGCCTCGCAGCCTCCACCGGCTCGAACGCCGGCTCGAACACCGGCGAAGCGTCGTTGCTCTACGTCGCAATGGACTTCGGCGCGGGCGGAAGCCGACTCGCGGGGGCAACCGGGTGGTTCGCCGGTGCTGTCGAGAGATGCAGGCTGGGCGGGCCGGGCTCTCTCGCGGGCGTCACCGGGCTCGTCGGCGAGCGTCACAAGCCGACGCTCGGACCAGGCGACAAGGGCGTCTTCCTCGTGACGACCCAGGGATCACAGCTCGTGTGCCTGGTCTTCGAAGGCGGCGCATGGACGCCGACCTCGCGTGCGGAGGTCGTCCGCCGGGTCCTGCCCCTGCTGCGCGCCGCCTGAGCGCGGGGGAGACGGGCAAAGCCCCCACGACCAGGTCGTGGAGGGCTTCACTCGGGTGCTGTGGTGCGGGTGCAGCGATCAGTACCAGTGCTTCCGGCCACCGATGGCGCGGCCCGTGGTGCCGAGCAGGAAGAGCACAGCTCCGACGACGACGAGGACGATGCCGATCGTGGTGAGGATGCTGATCTTGGCGAGCCAGCCGACGAGCAGCAGGATCAGTCCGAGGATGATCATGGTGTCGCTTCACTCCTTTATGTGGGGGTAGGGGTCCCGAGCCCTACGTAAGTACCCGGGGTGGTGAAGTCCCGGACACCCCAACGGTCACGGAACGGTCACGAACGCCATTTCGCCCGAAATGCCCTCTCTGCCATGCCCGTTCGGCGACGGCCACCCCACGGGCCAGCCCTCCGCCCACCCGCCTCCTCTGCCCTCACCCGCTGCCCCGCCTCACGGAGCAGTGGGACCCCGTGCCCCGTCTGGCGGGGCAGCGGGACCCGCTGCTGCGTTTGGTCGAGCAGTGGGTCCCCCTGCGTCGGTGCGGGGGGCAGCGGGTGCGTCGGGGAGTGCCTGACGGTGGGGGAGGGTTGTCGGTGGCGTCGGGCATGCTCGGCCCAACGACGGGGGAGGCAGCGGTGGACGACGATCTTGATGTGGCTCGGCTCGTGATGCGGGTTCGGCGGATGGCCGACCTCAGCCAGCGTGACCTCGCGGCCCGGCTGGGCACGTCGCCCTCGACGGTGGCGCGCATCGAGACGGGTGGGTGTGCGGTGTCGGTGAGCCTGCTCCGTCGCATCCTCGGCCTCGCCGGACTTCGTCTTGTCGCAGTCGCGCCCGACGGGCAGCCTGTCGCACCGGTTGCGGGAGACACGTTGCGCGACAACGGCGGTCGCCGCTTCCCGTCGCACCTCGACGTCGACCTGCCGAGCGAGGTGCCGAAGCTGCGTCAGCTCATGCCGCGGCGCGACCGGCCGCCGGCCAAGGGCTGGTACCGCCAACGGCCACTCCGCGACGAGCGCCGTGAGCAGGACGGCGTGCCCCCGGACCACCCGACGTTCGATGACCTGCGCGAAGCGGCTCAGCGCGAGCGAGCCCATCTCAGACGGGTGCGTGCGCTGCTCGCGCGGGCTGCCCCGACACCGCCTGAGTGCACGTGCGAGATCGACTGCCTCATGTCTCCCGGCTGCCTTCCGGCGTGTGCATGCCAGTGCGAGCCGCGCCGCCCCCGCGACCACCAGCGGGAATGACTGGTGGAATGACCGGTGGAACGTCCCGTGGAGGGTGCCGTCGGGACGCTCCACGGGCCACCTTTGGCCGATTAGGGCGCCTGTTGCGCCGCTGTTACGCTTAGAACCGCCGTACGTCCGGCCGCGGATCGAGAGCGCCCAGGTGGACATGCCCTGGAGCACCGCGCAAACGAGAAGAGAAGGAGTCGGTTCATCCATGCCTTTGGAAGCTGACGTCAAGAAGCAGATCATGACCGAGTACGCCACGAAGGACGGCGACACCGGCTCCCCCGAGGTCCAGATCGCGATGCTCACGCAGCGCATCAAGGACCTCACCGAGCACTCGCGGGCCCACAAGCACGACCACCACAGCCGTCGTGGGCTCCTGCTGCTCGTCGGCCGTCGCAAGCGCATGCTGCGCTACCTCGAGGCGACCGACATCGAGCGCTACCGTGCGCTGATCAAGCGCCTCGGTCTGCGTCGATGAACACGTGACGAAAGGCGGTCCCCGCTCCGCGGAGGCCGCCTTTCGTCGTAGGTGCGCCCGGGCCCTGTGGGGCCGGCGCACCCGAAGAAACCACGCACACAACGACGATGTGCGCGGCACTTGAGAAAAAGAAAGCGAGGGCCCACATGGAGGGTCCAGACATCACGTTCGCCGAAGCCGTCATCGACAACGGCTCCTTCGGCACCCGCACGGTCCGCTTCGAGACCGGCCGCCTTGCCCGTCAGGCCGGCGGCGCCGTCACGGCGTACCTCGACGACGACACGATGCTGTTGTCCACCACGTCCGCCGGCAAGCAGCCGAAGGACCAGTTCGACTTCTTCCCGCTGACGGTCGACGTCGAAGAGCGCATGTACGCCATCGGCAAGATCCCCGGCAGCTTCTTCCGCCGTGAGGGTCGCCCCTCGACCGAGGCCATCCTCACCTGTCGCCTGATCGACCGGCCGCTGCGCCCGACCTTCAAGAAGGGTCTGCGCAACGAGGTCCAGGTCGTCATCTCGGTGTTCTCGCTGAACCCCGACCACCAGTACGACGTGCTCGCCATCAACGCCGCGAGCGCCTCGACGCAGATCTCCGGACTGCCCTTCTCGGGCCCGATCGGTGGCGTGCGTGTCGCGCTCATCGACGGCCAGTGGGTCGCGTTCCCGAACTTCTCCGACGCCGAGCGCTCGGTCTTCGACATGGTCGTCGCCGGTCGCGTCGTCACGCACGCCGACGGCAGCGACGACGTCGCGATCATGATGGTCGAGGCCGAGTCCACCGAGTCGACGTGGGACCTCGTCAAGAACGAGGGCAAGCAGGCTCCGACCGAGCAGGTCGTGGCCGAGGGCCTCGAGGCCAGCAAGAAGTTCATCAAGCAGCTCTGCGACGCCCAGGCCCAGCTCGCCGCCGCGGCAGCCAAGCCGGTCCAGGACTTCCCCGTCTTCCTCGACTACGAGGACGACGTGTATGCCGCCGTCGAGGGCGCCGCTCTCGCCGACACGACCGCTGCGCTGACGATCGCCGGCAAGCAGGAGCGCGAGGACCGCCTCGACGAGATCAAGGCTGCCGTCAAGGCCGAGCTCGCCGACCAGTTCGAGGGTCGCGACAAGGAGGTCTCGGCTGCCTTCCGCTCGGTGCAGAAGAAGCTGATCCGCCAGCGCATCCTGCGCGACAAGGTCCGCATCGACGGCCGTGGCCTCGCTGACATCCGCGCCCTCGGCGCCGAGGTCGAGGTCCTGCCGCGCGTGCACGGCTCCGCGATCTTCGAGCGCGGCGAGACCCAGATCATGGGTGTCACGACGCTCAACATGCTCAAGATGGAGCAGCAGCTCGACACGCTGAGCCCTGTCACGCGCAAGCGCTACATGCACAACTACAACTTCCCGCCCTACAGCACCGGTGAGACCGGCCGCGTCGGTTCGCCGAAGCGCCGCGAGATCGGTCACGGCGCCCTGGCCGAGCGCGCGCTCATGCCGGTCCTGCCGACGCGCGAGGAGTTCCCGTACGCCATCCGTCAGGTGTCCGAGGCTCTCGGCTCCAACGGCTCGACGTCGATGGGCTCGGTCTGCGCCTCGACCCTGTCGCTGCTCAACGCCGGTGTGCCGCTGCGCGCCCCGGTCGCCGGCATCGCCATGGGCCTCGTGTCCGACACGGTCGACGGCGAGACGCAGTACGCCGCCCTCACCGACATTCTCGGTGCGGAGGACGCCTTCGGCGACATGGACTTCAAGGTCGCCGGCACCAAGGAGTTCGTCACGGCCATCCAGCTCGACACGAAGCTCGACGGCATCCCCGCCTCGGTCCTCGCCGGCGCGCTGACCCAGGCCCGCGACGCGCGTCTGCACATCCTCGACGTCATGGCCGAGGCCATCGACGTGCCCGACGAGATGAGCCCCTACGCACCGCGGATCATCACGGTGAAGGTCCCCGTCGACAAGATCGGTGAGGTCATCGGCCCGAAGGGCAAGATGATCAACCAGATCCAGGACGACACGGGCGCCGACATCTCGATCGAGGACGACGGCACGGTCTACATCGGTGCGGTCGACGGCCCCTCGGCCGAGGCGGCTCGCGCGGCGGTCAACGCCATCGCGAACCCGCAGATGCCCGAGGTCGGCGAGCGCTTCCTCGGCACGGTCGTCAAGACGACGACGTTCGGTGCGTTCGTCTCGCTGCTGCCCGGCAAGGACGGCCTGCTGCACATCTCCGAGGTGCGCAAGCTCGTCGGCGGCAAGCGGATCGACAGCGTCGACGACGTCGTCAAGATCGGCCAGAAGATCCAGGTGGAGCTCAAGGAGATCGACCCGCGCGGCAAGCTCAGCCTCGCTGCGGTCCTGCCCGAGGGCGACGACAAGGCCGAGGCTGCGGACGCGGCCGAGGCTCCTGCCGAGGTCTGATCCGTCCGGATCGTTCGTGAGAGCGGCCCGCCACCCCACACCGGGGTGGCGGGCCGCTCCGCGTTGGTCGGGGGTCGGCGCGGGATGTCTAGGGATCAGTCACGCTGGCGGAAGCGCCCGGCCATTCGTGGGTCCTGCTCCCACCACAGCACCGAGTTCGCGACCGGCGGCGCGGGCTCGCCCACGGCCGGGGCCGCAGTCTGCACGGTGCCCGGTGCCGCTGCAGGTGCCGCCGCAGGGGCCACTCCCGGTGCTGCTGCCGTCAGCGCCTCGTCGTCGAGGCGTGCGTCAACCTCTCGCGCGTCACGCTCGTCGCTGCGGATCCACTCGACGAAGACCGCCCCGATGACGGGCAGCCCGACCGCCTCGGCGACGGCGAGCATGGCGCCCCCACCCAGGCGCTGGTCCATGAGCGGAGTGAGGCCGCTGGCACCCGAGGCGAAACCGGGGAACGACGGCACGAGCAGGACGCTCGAGGTCATGACGACGATGCCGGGGACCGCGTCGAGCAGACCGTCGATGAAGGCGAGGAAGGTGCGCACGGGCGGCGTGGCCCAGCGTGGGAGCAGCTCCTCGGTGAGCAGCGGCAGGACGAAGAGCAGCCCGCTGCCGAGCAGCACGACGTAGAGCACTACCGCGGACGTAGGGGAGACCATCGTCTGGGCGAACCACGGCGTCAGCATGACGAGCAGGACCGTGCCGACCGCCAGGCCGGAGCCGACCGCGGGGAAGGTCAGCACGCGGGCGACGCGGCCCTCGACGAGGCGGAGCAGGAGGGGCGTCCGCTCCCCGCCGGCAGCCCGGCTCCGGGCTCGGACGAGGCCGACGGGGTCACCGAGCGCGAGACCCACCGGAGTGAGCGACGCGAGCACTCCCACCTGGAGGCAGGCGATCCAGAAGACCTCGGTGCGGTGGACCGCGAGGGGCCCGCACACGGCATACGCCAGCGAGCCGACGCCGGCCAGGAGGAAGAGCGCCGGCCGACGCCACGGCCACGGCACCCCGGACGCGCGGGCGCGGAGGACCGCCACGGCATACGGCACCGTGACGACCCCGACGAGCGCCAGGCCGGCGGGGGAGGCGGTCCAGTCGGCGAGGAGGGAGGAGGGCGTCAGGACGGGCACGCCCGGAATGGTGACGCCGGAGCCTGACAGCGCGGTGGGAGCGACCGGCGGGTGCCGCCCGTCATCGCATGTTGCCGGTGTGCCCGAGCGAGAAGCGCCCCGGTTGCGGCCAGACGAGCAGGCCGTGCGGCCCGGCGTCGGTGTGGATCCGGGCGATGAGGCGACCGGAGCCCGTGTCGATGACATAGACCGCCGCGCTGTAGCGGCCCGAGAGCCACAGCTGCGACCCGTCGGACGTGACGCCCCCCATGTCGGGAGTGGCGTGACCCGGCAGGTGCCAGGTGGTCTCCGGGCGGTCGGTGGCCGCGTCGAAGACGGTGATCGTGCCCGCGTCGCGGTTGGACACGAAGATCCGCTTCGCGTCCCTCGCGGGGTAGATGCCGTGGGCACCCTTGCCGGTCGGTACGAAGTGGTCGTAGGTGAGGGTCTTCGCGTCGATGAACCACACCCCGTTGCGCAGCATGTCGGCGACCATGAACCACCGCCCGTCCGGAGTGAGCCGGACGTCCTGCGGCATCGAGGAGGCTCCCCGGGCGAGACCGCGGCGCGGGCCAGTCATCGCCATCGCCATCGTGGGAACCGTTGCTCCCGGCGTCCGGATCGCGTTGAGGTCGAGCACCTTAAGCACCCGGGTCGCGCCGGCGTCGACGACGAGGAGGCGGCCGTTGAACTCGCAGCTGGCGACGAAGGTGCGCAGGTCGGCGGTGAAGTCGGCATGGTTGACGCCGGCGCACTCGGGCACGGAGAGCGAGCGCACGCGGTGCAGCGTGTGGGCGTCGAGCACGTCGATGGCGCGGAACCGCGACGCCATGACGAGTGCGAACCGCCCGTCGGGGGTGAAGTAGAGGTTGTAGGGGTCGCGGACCGGCACGGGCGTGCCGACGGCTCCCGTCGCGGGGTCGATCGGTGTCAGCGCGTTGCCCTTGTCGGAGTTCACCCAGAGGCGCCTCAGGTCCCACGCCGGCACGACGTGCTCCGGCGAGGCGGGCACCCGGACCCGCTTGACCACGTTGTGGGTCGTCGGGTCGATGACCTCGAGCGTGCCCGCGACCTGGTTCGGCACGTAGACGAGCGGCTTGGCGTGCAGAGCGGCGCCGGTGAGCAGACCCGCTCCGGTGTGCGCATACGCCGAGGCGGTGCCCCCCGCGGTGCTGCCCGCAGCTGCCATCGACCCGGTGCTTGGGCTCGGCGCTGGTGCGGACGAGGCTGCGCCGTTCGCGGCGGTCTCAGGCCCTGCCACCGACATCGGGCTCGAGCAGGCGCCGACGGAGAGGGCGACGAGACCTGCGAGGCAGGCCGTCGCCACCGACCCGAGCCAGCGCCCGTGCAGCCGGATCACGCGAGCAGCCTGGTGACGGTGACCGGCTGGAGCGAGCGGGAGGCGAGCCCGGCGAGGATCGACGGCAGCGCCGTGATCGTGCCGGGGTGGCCGAGGTGCAGGCTGACGATCGACCCGGCGCGAACCGCCGCCAGCGTGCGCGACACGACGACGGCCGAGCCGGGGTCCTGGTAGTCGGCCGGATCGACGTCGAACGAGATGCAGCGGGCATACCCGCTCGCTCGGGCTGCCGTGCGGATCGCCGCCGTCGAGCTGGGCGTGCCGGACGGCCGGAAGAGGTAGGGAGACGACCCGTCGATCGCGGCGACCGCCGTTGCGCCACGGGCGATCTCGGTGTGTGCCGCGGCCTCGGACAGTCGGGGCATGGTCTGGTGCGACCACGTGTGGTTGCCGAGGTCGTGACCGGCCGCGACGATCGCCCGTCCGAGGTCCCGGTTCGCCGAGAGCCAGGTGCCGACCGCGAAGACGGTCATGTGAGCGCCGTGGTCGGCGAGGATCGACAGGGCTCTCCTGGTGAGAGCCGGGTCGCCGGCGCCGTGGAAGGTGAGGGCGACGGCCGGGGTCGACGACGCTCCCCGGCGCACGTCGGGCCCGGGGGTGCGCAGGAGGGCAGGCACCGTCTGCGCCCCGCCGGAGCCCGCGGCGGTTGACGTGGGGCGCGCAGCCGGAGCGGAGGATGGAGGGGGCGCCGTGCCGGAGCCCGCGGGTGCGCTGGGCGTGCCGGGAGCGCCGGAGGCGTTGGCGGCATCGGACCCAGTCGGGCTGCTCGTGGAGCAGGCGGCGGCGCCGAGGCCGACAACGACCGCGAGCCCTCCGCTCAGCAGGGCACGTCTGCCGACGTCGGAGCCCTGGTCGAGTGCCCTGTCGGGCCGGTCGTCACGCTGGTCTGCGGGCTGGCCGCCAGGATGGTCTTCGGGCCGGTTGCCGGGCTGGTCTTCGGGCTGGTGTTCGGACAGGAGCACCGCGTGATTGTGCTGGCGCCACCTGCACGCCGGCTGGTACCCAGCCCCGAGCCCACTGAGCCGGGCACCCCTGCGCTCGCTAGGCTGACCCGCGTGAGCGACACGACACGGCGGCCGTCCCGAGACATCGCTGTCGCCGTGATCGGCGCGAGCGGACGCATGGGGTCGGAAGCGGTTCGTGCCGTCGAGTCGGCCGAGGGCCTCGTGCTCGTGGGGGCCTACGGTTCCGGTGACGACCTCGGCGACCTCGCCGGCGCCGACGTCGCCGTCGAGCTGACCGTACCGACGGCCTCACCCGCCAACGTCGCGCACTGCGTCGAGCGTGGGGTGCACGTCGTCGTCGGCACGACCGGCTGGGACGACGCCCGGCTCGAGACCCTGCGTGGCCAGCTCGCCGAGGCGGCCCCTGCGAGCAGCGGTGCGGGTGTCGGCGTGCTCATCGCCCCCAACTTCGCCATCGGGGCGCTGCTCATGATGGCCTTCGCCGCGAAGGCCGCTCCGTTCTTCGAGTCTGTCGAGGTCATCGAGCTGCACCACCCGGCCAAGGTCGACGCGCCCTCCGGCACCGCGGCGCGCACTGCCGAGATGATCGCCCGGGCGCGCGCGGACGCCGGCACCCCGGCGGCGCCCGACGCGACGACCCACGACCCCGACGGTGCGCGCGGGGCCCGGGTGCACGGCATACCGGTGCACTCGGTGCGGCTGCGCGGCCTCACCGCCCACCAGGAGGTGCTGCTCGGCAACGCGGGGGAGCAGCTGACGCTGCGCCACGACTCGTTCGACCGCGGATCCTTCATGCCGGGCGTCATCGCAGCCGTGCGGTCGGTCGCCGACCACCCCGGCCTCACCGTCGGCCTCGAGCACTACCTCGGCCTGACCTGAGCTGCTCCGCCTGCCCTCGTGGGCCGGGTCAGCCCCAGCCGAGGGCTCGGAGGGCAGCCGCGGTGGCCGCTCCGAGGACGACGACGAGGAGGAAGGGCGCGCGCAGCAGGAGCGCCACGACGGCCACGCCGACGGCGGCGAGCCGGGCGTCGACGACGAGCGTGCCCTGCGGGCCGCCGAACGTCTGGGTGGCGACGAGCGCGGCAAGCATCGCGACGGGGATGGCAGCCGTGACGCGCCGGGCTCGCGGGTGCGAGAGGGCGCTCTCGGGAACGAGGTAGCCGGCGAGCTTGAGCGCGAAGGCGACCAGCGCCGCCACGACGACGGCGACCCACAGGGTCATCGGCGCCTCCCCGCGATGAGGGCGGCGAGAGCCGCCAGCACGACAGGTATGCCGGCCGGTAGCGCGGGAAGCAGCACCACCGCGATCACTGCCCCGACGACCGCGATCGCAACGGTCTCGCGGTCGCGCAGTCGGGGCCACAGCAACGCCGTGAAGGCCGCGCACGCCGCGGCGTCGAGGCCGTAGGTGCGAGGGTCGCCGAAAGCGTCGCCGACGAGCGCTCCGAGGAGGGTGGCGAGGTTCCACAGCACGAAGACGCCGACTCCCGTCACCCAGAAGCCGAGCCGCGACGCGCGTGGATCGCCTTGTGTCACAGAGACGGCCGTCGACTCGTCGATCGTGAGATGGGCGGCGGCTGCCCGGCGCCAGCCGTGCACCCGGAGGACCCGGCGCAGCTCCAGGCCGTAGAGGCCGTTGCGCACGCCGAGCATCGACGACGCGGCGATGGCGGCAGGTGCGGCCGCCACCCCGCCGCTGCCGATGATGCCGACGAAGGCGAAGTGCGAGCCTCCGGTGAACATCACGAGCGACAGGACGCACGCCTGCCAGACCGACAGGCCGGCCGTCACGGAGAGCGCTCCGACGCTGACACCGTAGGCGCCTGTCGCCAGGGCGACGGACAGTCCCTGGCGCAGGACCAGGCGGCGCTCGCCGGGGTCCAGCGGGCCGGGCTGGTGATCGTCGCCAAGCCGTGGGGCGGGTGCCTCCGCGGAGTCCTCGACGGGCCGCACCTCGCACCCCTGCGCCGAGCGCTCGGACCGCTCGGACCGCTCGGACCGGTTCACTCCGCCTCCGGAGCGAGGCCGGCCGACAGGCGCACCTCCCGCGCCGTCGTGCCCTCGGCGTCGACGACCCGCTCGCGGTGCGCACCGTCGGTCTCGAGGCCGGCCGCGGTGAGGAAGGCCCGGGTGTGGTCGTCCGTCGCGAGCACCCAGGCGGCGAGCACGTGGCGGTCGCGTCCCCGGGCCGTGTCGACAGCAGCGTGGAGCAGCCGCGAGCCGTGCCCCTGCCGGCGCGCCTCGGGGTGCACCGCGAGCACGAGCAGCTCGGCGGTCTCCTCGCCGTCCGGGTCGGACGACGGGCCGACCGCTGCCAGGCCGACGACCTGCTCGCCGGCACACGCGACGAGGAGCAGGTGGTCGCGCGACGGCGCGTTCGTCAGCGACTCGCGCCAGGCGCTGGTGAAGACCCGGGGCTCGAACCGCGCGAGGACCTCGTCACGCAGCGTGCCGGCATACGCCTCGCGGTAGACGACGGCCTGCACGAGACCGACGGCGGGGGCGTCGGAGACCCGGGCGACGCGCACGCTCGCGTCGGCGACGGGCCCGCGCTCCGACCCGTGGTCGTGCGAGTGCCCGTGCTCGTGCCCGTGCCCGTGCTCGTGGGAGTGGTCCTGCGGAGGCGGTGTCTGCTCGTCGTGTGCCACCCCGGCATCCTCTCAGGCAGCCGCGGCTCGCTCGTCAGCCGCGGTCCCCGGACGCCACGCGCCCCCGGCTTTGGACGCGGACGGGCCGGTCTCGCATACTGGACGCATGTATGGCAATGACGTCATCGACCCGAACGTGCCGCTCAACGCGGCCGAGACCGCCGCCTACGACGAGGCGGCCGCGCACGTCGAGGGGCGGGCGGTCGGCGAGGCGTCCGCGGAGGGCTTCGACGCCCTCATCGCGGCCGACCAGCGCATAGAGCCGCGCGACGCGATGCCGGACAAGTACCGCGAGACCCTCATCCGGCAGATCGCCCAGCACGCGCACTCCGAGATCATCGGCATGCAGCCCGAGGGCAACTGGATCACCCGGGCACCGTCGTTGCGCCGCAAGGCGATCCTCATCGCGAAGGTGCAGGACGAGGCGGGCCACGGGCTCTACCTCTACAGCGCCGCCGAGACCCTCGGCGTCGACCGCGCCGAGCTGCTCGACCGGCTGCACGACGGCAAGCAGAAGTACTCCTCGATCTTCAACTACCCGACGCTGACGTGGGCCGACAACGGCGCCATCGGCTGGCTTGTCGACGGCGCGGCGATCATGAACCAGGTGCCGCTCTGCCGCTGCTCCTACGGCCCGTACGCGCGCGCCATGATCCGGGTCTGCAAGGAGGAGAGCTTCCACCAGCGGCAGGGCTTCGAGATCCTCTGGACCCTGATGCGCGGCACCGAGGCCCAGCGGGCGATGGCCCAGGACGCCGCCAACCGGTGGTGGTGGCCGGCGCTCGCGATGTTCGGCCCACCCGACACCGGCGAGGCTGCCAAGGGGGGTGGCCACACGGAGCAGTCGATGGCCTGGGGCATCAAGCGGTTCGCCAACGACGACCTGCGCCAGAAGTTCGTCGACATGATGGTGCCGCAGGCCGACAAGCTCGGCATCGTGCTGCCCGACCCCGACCTGCGCTGGAACGAGGAGCGCGGGCACTACGACTTCGGCGACATCGACTGGGGCGAGTTCTGGCGCGTGCTGCGTGGCGACGGACCCTGCAACGCCGAGCGCATCGAGCACCGCCGCAGCGCCCACGCGGAGGGCGCGTGGGTGCGTGAGGCAGCCACCGCGTATGCCGCCAAGCAGGCTTCCCGACGTCAGGAGAGTGCCGCGTGAGCGGAGCGCAGACCCCGCCCACCGAGCAGGCCGCCGGGACGGCGGCGGACAGCCCCCCGGTGGCGCCCGAGCGGAGCTGGCCCCTGTGGGAGGTCTTCGTGCGTGGCAAGCGTGGCCTCTCGCACGTGCACGCCGGGTCGCTCCACGCACCTGACGCGGCGTTCGCCCTGCGCAACGCACGCGACGTCTACACGCGTCGTCAGGAGGGCGTCTCGATCTGGGTCGTCCGCGCCGATGACATCACGGCGAGCAGCCCCGACGAGAAGGACTCGTTCTTCGACCCGGCGGCCGACAAGATCTACCGCCACCCGACCTTCTACGACGTGCCCGACGACGTCGAGTACCTGTGAGCGCCGACATGAGCTCCGACGTGAGCCCGGTGAACTCCACCAACGCCCCGGCCGAGTCCGAGGAGTCGCTCCCCGGCGCCGCCGAGAACGGCCCGTCGGGCGAGCTACCGGAGGCCGCCTACCTCCTGGGCCTCGCCGACGACGCGATGGTCTACGCCCAGCGCCTCTCCGAGTGGATGACGAACGCCCCGCAGATCGAGGAGGACATGGCGCTCGGCAACATCGCGCTCGACCTGCTCGGCCAGGCGCGTGCGCTCTACCCCTACATCGGCTCCATCGACGGCACGGGCCGCGGTGAGGACGACTACGCGATGCTGCGCGACGAGCGCGACTGGCGCAACGTGCATCTCGTCGAGCAGGAGCGGGGAGACTTCGCCGACGAGATGGCGCGGCTGCTGTGGTTCTCCGCCTACCAGGTCGAGCTGCACACGGCGCTCACCGGCTCGTCCGACGACGTCGTCGCCGGTGTCGCGGGCAAGGCGCTCAAGGAGGTGCGCTACCACCTAGACCACGCCTCGCTCTGGGTCGTGCGCCTCGGCGACGGCACGGAGGAGTCGCACCGTCGCATGCA
Source organism: Humibacillus xanthopallidus (assembly GCF_006717145.1). GTDB lineage: Bacteria > Actinomycetota > Actinomycetes > Actinomycetales > Dermatophilaceae > Humibacillus > Humibacillus xanthopallidus. The sequence continues at coordinate 432,189 of NZ_VFQF01000001.1, forward strand.
GGCCGCCCTCGAGCGTGTGCTGCCCCACCTCGCCGAGCTGTTCGACGACGACGAGGCTTCCGTGACAGCCGCCGGGCTCGGGGTCGGGGTGCTGCCCTCGAGCCTGCACGACGCCGTCGTCGGTCGCGTCCGGCGGGTCACCGACGAGGCCACCCTCACGCTGCCCGAGGCGTCGTCGTGGCGTTCGCGCGGTGGCCGAGCCGGCATCCACTCGAGGCCGATGGGCTACCTCCTCGCCGAGATGCAGCACATCGCGCGCTCGCACCCGGGTGCTACGTGGTGATGGCTGTGGCCGTGGAGTCCGCTGTCGCGCAGGCGATCTCGCGCATCCCGGACCCGGAGGTCCCCGTCATCACGATCGCCGAGCTCGGCATCCTGCGCGACGTCGAGGTCGACGAGCAGGCGCACACCGTCGTCGTGACGATCACCCCGACCTACAGCGGGTGCCCCGCGATGGAGGCGATCGCGGCACGCATCGCCTTCGCGGCCCACGAGCAGGGGTATGCCGCCGACGTCCGCACGCAGCTGTCGCCGGCCTGGACGACCGACTGGATGACGGACGAGGGCCGAGAAGCCCTGCGGCGCTTCGGCATCGCCCCGCCGGGGCCGGTGTCGGGGTCGGTTTCGGGGGAGGCGGCCGAGTCGCGCGGCCCGGTGGCCGTGACCCTCCAGCGGCACGTTGTCGCCTGCCCCCGCTGCGGCTCCACCGACACGACCGAGATCGCCCACTTCGGCTCGACCGCCTGCAAGGCCCTGCGCCGATGCTCCGCGTGCCTCGAGCCCTTCGACGAGTTCAAGGCCATCTGAATGACCGACGTCACCACCCCCACTGACCAGGCTGTCGACGAGACCGCTGGCGAGCCGGCTCCGACCGACGCAGCCCCTGCGGCGGCTCGGCACCGGGCCCGCTTCCACCCGCTCACCGTCGCGGCCGTCGAGCGCCTCACCGACGACGCCGTCGCCGTCACCTTCGAGATCCCCGACGAGCTGCTCGAGGAGTACCGCTTCGAGCCGGGCCAGCACCTCACCGTCCGGGCGATGATCCAGGGGCAGGAGGTGCGCCAGTCCTACTCGATCTGCCAGTCGCGAGGGGCCGCCGGCATGGAGCACCTGCGCCGGGTCGCCGTCGCCCGCGTGCCCGAGGGCCGCATGTCGACCTTCCTCAACGACGTCGTCGCACCGGGCGACGTGCTCGACGTGATGACACCGCTCGGGTCGTTCACGTGCCCGACCCGGCCGGACGGCATACGCCATCACGTCGCGATCGCCGCGGGCTCGGGCATCACGCCCGTCATCGCCCTGCTGACGACGGCGCTCGAGGAGGAGCCCGGCTCGCGCGCGACGCTGCTCTTCGGCAACCGGCGCACGAGCTCGATCATGTTCCTTGAGGAGCTCGAGGACCTCAAGAACCGCTTCCCTGGCCGCTTCCAGCTCATCACGGTGCTCTCGCGCGAGGCGCAGGACGTCGAGCTCTTCCACGGGCGGCTCGACCGCGAGCGGCTCGAGGCGATCTTCGGAGCCCTCGTGCCGGTCGACCAGGTCGACGAGTGGTATCTCTGCGGCCCGTTCGGCATGGTCACCGGGGCCGAGGAGCTCCTTCTCGAGCGCGGTGTCGACCCCGGGCACGTGCACCACGAGATCTTCCACGTCGACGACGGCACGGCCCCGAAGCGGCCCGTCGTCGTCGACACGGGGGCGCCGCCCGAGGCGACCGTCACCATCAACCTCGACGGGCGCACGACCGTCATCCCGATGCCGAGCCGCGACGAGACCATCCTCGACGCGACGCTGCGGGTGCGACCCGACGCCCCCTACTCGTGCACCGGCGGCGTCTGCGGCACCTGCCGCGCGCGCGTCGTCGCGGGGGAGGTGCGGATGGACCGCAACTACGCCCTCGAGCCCGAGGAGGTCGCCGCCGGCATCGTGCTCGCCTGCCAGAGCCACCCGGTGACCGACGCGGTCAGTCTCGACTACGACGCCTGACCATGGGCGGCGGGCCGGTCGAGGGGAGTGCACTTCGCCCCCGCCCGGCGCGGAGCGCCCTCAGCCGGGCCCTCGCCACCCTGCTCGGACTCATGGCCGGGGCCAGCTGCGTGGCCATCGGCCTCTGGCTCGTTCCGCACCTGCGGGCCAGACGGGTGAGACACGACTCGATCTCCCTCGCGCGTCGCCCTCGAGTCGCAGACTGGAGGGGAGCGGAGGAGAGGACATGAGCAACGGCAATGCAGGTGCAGCAGGCGGCGGCGCCCTCTACGGGCTGGGGATCTTCGGTGCCTGGGTCTACTTCTGGCAGCAGGCAGACGTGTTCTGGGAGTACGTCCTCGCCGTCTTCCAGGGTCTCTTCTGGCCGGCCTTCATGGTCTACGAGGTGTTCTCGGCGCTCGGTCGCTGACTCGGGGCTGGCTCGGGACCGGACTCGAGGCCGGTGCTGTCGCCGCCGTCGCCGCTGGCGGCTCGGCGTTCGCGGCGCTGTCGCCGCCCCGGGCTAGGCTGCGGGCGTGCGGCAGTATCTCGATCTCCTCGACCACGTCCTGACCCACGGTCAGGAGAAGTCCGACCGGACCGGCACCGGCACGCTCAGCGTCTTCGGCCACCAGATGCGCTTCGACCTCGCCGAGGGCTTCCCGGCCATGACGACGAAGAAGCTGCACCTGCGCTCGATCATCGGCGAGCTGCTGTGGTTCCTCCGCGGCGACACGAACGTGCGCTGGCTCCAGGAGCGCGGCATCTCGATCTGGGACGAGTGGGCCGACGAGCGCGGCGACCTCGGGCCGATCTACGGCTACCAGTGGCGCTCCTGGCCGACGCCCGACGGCCGGCGCGTCGACCAGATCGCCAAGGTCATCGACCAGATCCGCACCAACCCCGACAGCCGCCGGCTCATCGTCTCCGCGTGGAACGTCGCCGACGTCGACGACATGGCGCTGCCGCCGTGCCACACGATGTTCCAGTTCTACGTCTCTCCGCCCGGGCCCGACGGGCGGCGCCGCCTCTCCTGCCAGCTCTACCAGCGCAGCGCCGACATCTTCCTCGGCGTGCCCTTCAACATCGCGAGCTACGCCCTCCTCACGCAGATGGTCGCCCAGCTGACCGACCTCGAGCCGGGGGAGTTCGTCCACACCCTGGGCGACGCCCACCTCTACCTCAACCACCTCGACCAGGCGCGGCTCCAGCTGACCCGCACGCCCCACCCGCTGCCGACGATGCGCATCACGCCGGGCAAGACCGACATCGACGACTTCGACCTCGACGACTTCGACCTCGTCGACTACGTCGCCGACCCCGGCATCAGGGCCCCGATCGCCGTCTGAGCCCGATCGGGTTCACGTCCGCCGAGCCTTCTGGGAGGCTGTCGTCATGACCCGAGTGACGATGATCGCCGCCGTCGGCCGGGGCGGCGTCATCGGTGACGGCGCGTCGATGCCGTGGCACCTGCCCGACGACCTCAAGTACTTCAAGCGCCAGACGATGGGCCACCCCATGGTCATGGGGCGGCGCACCTTCGACACGATGGGCGTGCTCCCCGGCCGGCGCAGCATCGTCATCACCCGGCAGCCCGACTGGCACCACCCGGGTGTCGAGACTGCCCACTCGCTCGTCGAGGCGCTCGCGCTCGCCGGCCCCTCCGACGAGGTCTTCGTCGTGGGCGGTGGTGAGATCTACCGCGAGGCGATGCCGTATGCCGGCCGGCTGCTCGTCACGGAGGTCCACCAGTCCTCGCCGGGCTCGGTCACCTTCCCCCCGATCGACCCGGACGTGTGGCTCGAGACGAGCCGCGAGGAGCGCGACGGCTTCGCCTGGGTGAGCCTCGAGCGGCGATCCTGAGCCTCCCGTCGGGGACCGCAGAAAATTCCTCGGCGAGTTCTGTAACGCGCGGGCTGTTGCTCCGATGGAGCAGGTGCGAGGCACTACTCGGACCCCCGAGCGAGTAGTGCCTCGCTTTTTCGTGTCCGGGCGGTGCCGAGGGGCGCGCCCAGGTCGTTGGCGGCGGGCGCAACGGGTGGGGCCGGGGTGCGGGCGCTAACCTTGCCCCATGGCAGGAGCACCCGCGCTCGGACGCGTCCTCTCGGCGATGGTCACCCCGATGCGGGAGGACGGCTCGATCGACCTCGAGCAGGCGCAGGCCCTCGCCGTCCACCTCGTCGACCACGGTCACGACGGGCTCGTCGTGTCGGGCACGACGGGGGAGTCGCCGACGACCTCCGCCCAGGAGAAGGACGAGCTGCTGCGCGCGGTCATCGAGGCGGTCGGGGGCCGTGCGGTCATCATCGCCGGAGCCGGCAGCAACGACACCGCGAAGAGCGTCGAGTCGGTGCAGATGGCGCACAAGGCGGGCGCCGACGCCGTCCTGGCCGTCACGCCGTACTACAACAAGCCCCCGCAGGCCGGTCTCGTCGCGCACTTCACGGCCCTTGCCGATGCCAGCGACCTGCCCGTCATGGTCTACGACATCCCCGGCCGCTCGGGCATCGCCATCGCGCGTGAGACCTACCTGCGCATCGCCGAGCACGACCGCATCACGGCCGTCAAGGACGCGCGCGGCGACCTGTGGTTCGCGAGCGAGCTCATGCAGGCGACCGGGCTCGACTGGTACTCCGGCGACGACGCGATGAACCTCGCCCACCTCGGCAACGGTGCCGTGGGCTTCGTCGGCGTCACCTCGCAGGTGGCCCCCACGGCATACCGCGAGATGGCCGACGCGGTGCTGGACGGACGTTGGGACGACGCTCGCGCGGTGCACCGGCGTCTCGCCCCGATCGTCGAGGCCGTCATGAACGTCACCCAGGGCGCCATCATGGCCAAGGCCGCCCTCGCCGAGCAGGGGCTCATCACGAACGCGACGGTTCGCCTGCCGCTCGTCCCCGCCGACGACGTGCAGCGCAGCCTGCTGCGCGAGGCCCTCGCGGTCGTCACCGCGTGACCGCCACAGACACAACCACGGGTCGCTCGAGCGACCTCACCACCCAATGACAGGACACCTGTGAGCCACCCTCACCCCGAGCTGACCGCGCCCCCCTCCCTCCCCGACAACGGCCTGAGGGTCGTCGCGCTCGGCGGGCTCGGCGAGGTCGGCCGCAACATGGCCGTTCTCGAGACGAAGGGCCGGCTGCTCGTCATCGACTGCGGCGTGCTCTTCCCCGAGGACCACCACCCCGGCGTCGACCTCATCCTCCCGGACTTCACCTACATCGCGGACCGCCTCGACGACATCGAGGCCATCGTGCTGACGCACGGCCACGAGGACCACATCGGCGCCGTGCCCTACCTGCTCAAGCTCAAGGGCGACATCCCCCTCATCGGCTCCACGCTGACCCTCGCGCTCGTCGAGGCCAAGCTCAAGGAGCACCGCATCCGGCCCTACACGCTCGCCGTCAAGGAGGGCCAGCGCGAGCGGCTCGGCGTATTCGACCTCGAGTTCGTGGCGGTCAACCACTCCATCCCCGACGCGCTCGCCGTCTTCGTGCGCACCGACGCCGGCACCCTGCTGCACACCGGCGACTTCAAGATGGACCAGCTTCCCCTCGACGGGCGGCTCACCGACCTGCGCGCCTTCGCCAGGCTCGGCGAGGAGGGCGTCGACCTCTTCCTCACCGACTCGACGAACGCCGACGTCCCCGGCTTCACGACCCCCGAGCTCGAGATCGCGCCGGCCATCGACAAGGTCTTCCGGCACGCCGAGCGCCGCATCATCGTGGCCTGCTTCAGCAGCCACGTGCACCGCGTGCAGCAGGTCCTCGACGCCGCCGAGAAGGCCGGCCGCAAGGTCGCCATGGTCGGCCGGTCGATGGTGCGCAACATGGGCATCGCCGCCGAGCTCGGCTACCTCAGGGTGCCCGACGGCATCCTCATCGACATCAAGAAGATCGACAGCCTGCGCGACGACGAGCTCGTCCTCATCTGCACCGGCTCCCAGGGCGAGCCCATGGCAGCGCTCTCGCGGATGGCCAACCGCGAGCACCGCATCGACGTCGGCCCGGGCGACACTGTCCTGCTCGCGAGCAGCCTCATCCCCGGCAACGAGAACGCCGTCTACCGCATCATCAACGGCCTGATGCGTCTCGGCGCCAACGTCGTGCACAAGGGCAACGCCAAGGTGCACGTGTCCGGCCACGCGAGCGCCGGTGAGCTGCTCTACTGCTACAACATCGTCAAGCCGCGCAACGTGCTGCCCGTGCACGGCGAGTGGCGGCACATGTATGCCAATGCCCAGCTCGCGATCCAGTCGGGCGTGAAGGAGCGCAACGTCGTGCTCGCCGAGGACGGCGTCGTCGTCGACCTCGTCGACGGGGTCGCGGAGGTGACCGGTGTGGTCGACGTCGGCTACGTCTACGTCGACGGCAGCAGCGTCGGCGGCGCCGACGAGGCGCTGCTCAAGGACCGCCGCATCCTGCGCGACGAGGGCTTCATCACGTGCATCGTCGTGCTCGACGCCGCGACCGGCAAGATCGCGAGCGGTCCCGAGATCACGGCTCGCGGCTTCGTCGAGGACGAGGAGATCTTCCAGCAGGTGATCCCCAAGGTCGAGCGCGCCATCGAGGAGGCCGTCGCGAACGGCGTCCGCGACGACCAGCAGCTCCAGCAGGTCGTGCGCCGAACCGTCGGCTCGTGGGTCGGCGGCAAGATCCGTCGCCGGCCGATGATCATCCCGGTCGTGCTGCAGGCCTGAGGTGGTCGTGCGCTCCGAGGTGCGACGCCGCCTGGCCGACGTCGCGATCCTCGTCGTGCTCCTCGGGCTCGTCGCGGTGGGGTCGCTGCGCTGGGTCGACACGACGGCATACCCCGTCGTCGTGCTCCAGACGGCGGCGCCGTTCGTCGCGATCGGGCTGCTGCTCCTCACCGTCGTGACGGTGGTGCTGCGGCGCTGGTGGGTGCTCGTGCCCGTGGGTGTCGCGCTCGTGGTCGCGGCTGCCCAGGTCGTGCCGGCCTTCGTCTCCCACGCCTCGCCCGACGCCACCCGCGACCTCACCGTGATGTCCGCGAACCTGCGGGTGGGCCGGGCGCAGCCGACGCAGCTCATGGATGCTGTGCGCTTCCACGCCGTCGACGTGCTCGTGCTCACCGAGGTGACGCCGTCGGCTCTCGAGGGGCTGAGCCGCGAGGGTGCCGACTCCTACTTCCCGCAGCGCGCCGGCGAGGCCGAGGTCGACGGCTACGCGGGCACGATGGTGCTCTCGCGCTACCCGCTGCGCGAGGTGGCCGCCGATCTCGGCGGCTCACCCAACCGCCAGCCGGAGGTCGCCGTGACCATAGACGGCGTCGATCTGCGGGTTCAGACGGCCCACCCGTCGGCCCCGATCCCCGGCCAGACGACCGAATGGCGCGCCGGTCTGCGGGCGCTGCAGGCGTGGAAGGAGCGGCAGACCGGAACCGCCCCGATCCTGCTCGTCGGCGACTTCAACAGCTCGTCGGCCCACCCGGGCTTCCGAGCGGTCGCCGCCGGCCTCGACGATGCCCAGCGCACGACCGGCAGCGGTTGGGTGCGCACGTGGCCGTATGCCGGCAGCCGGCTCCCGCCGTTCGTGCAGCTCGACCACGTGCTGAGTCGCGGTCTCACCGTCATCGACTCCGGTCAGGTGGCGATGAACGGCACCGACCACGCCGCGGTGTGGGGCAGCTACGCCCTGCCGAACGCGTCCGGCGCGGCCCCCTGAACCCGGATTCGAGGTGATCTCGGGCCCCACGTAGATCCCAGCATCACCTCGACTCAGGCGGCGCTCTCACCGGTTCGAGGTGATCTCGGGCCCCACGTAGATCCCAGCATCACCTCGACTCAGGCGGCGCACCCTCCGGTTCGAGGTGATTTCAGGCCTGACGTGGGTGTCAGGATCACCTCGACTAGGGCGGTGGTTGCTGCTCGTTCGAGGTGATGGTGGACCGTGTCACCAGGGTCGTTCGACCTCGATGTCGCGCGGGTCGCCGCCATCGACGGCCCAGCCGGCCTCGGTGTGCGTCCACGTGGCCGCCGTGCCGTCGGCGACGAGCGAGGCGACGGCACCGATGAGGCGCTCCACGGCCTCGTCGGTCGTGCCGAGGCCGATGCTGGCGCGGACAGCCGTCGCAGGACGCTCGCCCCACGGGTCCTCGAGCAGCTCGTCGACGAGCAGGTGGGCGCAGAACTTGCCGTCGCGCACCCCGATGCCGTGCTCGACCGAGAGGGCCTGAGACACGAGCGAGGAGTCCCAGCCGGCGATGGTGAAGGCGAGCACGCCGACGCGGTCGTGGTCGTCGTCGAAGAAGGAGAGCACCTCGACGCCCGGCACGGCCTCGAGGCCGTCACGCAGCCGGGCCAACAGCCGCACCTCGTGGGCCTCGATCGCCTCGCGGTGGCGGCGAATGGTCGCACAGGCGGCGGCGATCGCCACGGCCCCGACGACGTTGGGGCTACCGCCCTCGTGGCGGGCGGGGCCGATGGCCCAGACCGTGCCCTGCTCGGTGACGGTGCGCGTCGCGCCGCCGCCGGGCAGGTAGGGGGTGCCGGCGTCGAGCCAGTCGCTCCGGCCGGCGAGCACCCCCGCGCCGAAGGGGGCGTACGTCTTGTGACCCGAGAACGCGACGTAGTCGGCGTCCCAGGCGGCGAGGTCGATGGTGCGGTGGGCCGACAGCTGGGCGGCGTCGACGGCGATTCGGGCGTCGTGCGCGTGGGCGACGGCAGCGAAGCGCTCGACCGGCCACACCTCGCCGGTGACGTTGGACGCGGCGGCGATGACGAGGAGCCGGTGGCGCGACGGGTTGTCGGCGAAGGCCTCCTCGAGGAGCTCCACCGCGTCGTCGACGCTCTGCGGGACGGGCAGACGCACCGTGCGCAGACGGCCCCACGGCAGCAGGGTGGAGTGGTGCTCTGTGCCGAAGACGAAGACGGTCGTGCGGCTGGGCAGCGCACGAGCGAGCACGCCCCACGAGTCCGTCGTCGTTCGGGTGAAGATGACGGTGTCGCCGTCGCGGGCGCCCACGAAGTCGGCGACCTCGGTGCGAGCCTGCTCGTACCACGCGCTCGTGAGCCGCGAGGCGTAGCCGGCGCCGCGGTGCACCGACGCGTAGGTCTCGAGCGTGCGGTCGACCGCCTGCTTCACCGTGACGAGCGCCGGGGTCGAGGCGGCGTGGTCGAGGTTGGCGTATGCCGTGGGGCCGGCGAGCGTGGGAACGTTGAGGCCCGCGCCCACGACCTCCGGAAGGGCCGCCCTGTCGGGCACGGCGTGCAGTGCCCGGGTGCGCACGACGGGGGCCGGGGCCGTGGAGGCGCCACAGAAGGTGCTGGGAAGGACAGACATGTCAGTGCTCCTGGGTGTCTGGGACCCACCGGATGCAGGCCCGCGCTTGCCGGACCTCGATCTGCGTTCTAACGAGGCCCGGCCTGGTCGTCACCCGGAGCACCCCACCGCGGAGGAGGGTTGCTGGCCAGCGAGCCGGGGCTTGTCACTGGCACTCATGACCTGCGCAGAACGATAGGGGAGAGGTCTCGCGGCTGTCCACGAGGTGGCCCGCGGGTGTCGTCATCTGAGACAGGCGCGCGGACGCCACCGTGCGGCATACGTCATCGGGCGGCGCACGTCCTCATCCGGCGGGGCCACACCCTCACCGGGCGCGGCGTTGCCGTCGGACCTCGCGGAGCTCCGCGAGAAGCGAGAGTCCGGGCCGGTCGTTCATCGTCCGCCAGGCCGCGAGCCCTGCTGCGCACATGCCGAGACCGGCGAGGAGGTAGGCCGCCATCGCGCCGGTGTAGGTGAGGTCGAACGGCCCGACCCCGAGCGTGCGGGGCAGCGAGAGCAGGGCGTCGAAGGCGGCCGCGAGCAGCGGCGCCACGGCGAGCACGAGGACGAGCACCACGCCGTCGAGCGACTGCACGAGCGCGAAGGTGCGACCTCGCAGCTCGTCCTCCACGGTGAGGCCGAGCAGGGTGTAGCCGACGACCCAGGCGACGCCGATGACGGCCCCGAGCACCGTCGAGAGGGGGAGCGCGAGCAGGAGCGTCGGGACGAGCGCGAGGACGAGGAGGATGACTCCGGCACTCGTCAGGGCGGCGCCGAAGATCCGCGGTCGGGAGAGCCCGGCGAGCACGCGCGGGCCTCCCACGATCCCGAGCGCCATGCCGGTGAAGACAGCGACGAAGAGCATGCCGTAGCCCGGCGCACCCGCCCCCATGTCCTTGACGAAGCGGGTTGCGAGCCCGATGACGAGACCGCCGGCGGCGAAGGCGCCCATCATTCCGGCGATGAGGCCGCGGACGAACGGCCGCTCCTTCACGACGAGCAGGCCGTCGGTGACGGTGCGCAGGATCGACTGGCCGGCGAGGGCCTCACTCGCGGCGCGGCGGGGGAAGGTGAGCCGCGAGACGATCCAAGCGCTGACGACGAAGGTGGCGCCGTTGACGTAGATCGCGAGGAAGATCCCCTCGGGGTCGAGGCCGGGCAGGAGCGATCGCAGGGGGACGCTGAGCAGGGACAGCACGGAGAAGGCGAGGGCCGCGAGCGGCGCCGTGCCGTAGCTGCCGACGAGACCGAGCTGGTTGGCCAGCTCGAGCCGTTCCGGTGGGACGAGGTTGGGCACCGTCGCGTCCTTGGCCGGGTTCCAGAAGAGCGAGACGCACTCGATGACGAGGATGGCGACGTACATCCACCACAACGTGCCGACGAGGGGGATCGAGACGAAGAGCGCGAAACGCAGGAGGTCGCCAACGATCATCGTGTGACGCCGGTCGAGACGGTCGGCCACGACCCCGGCGAGCGGGCCGAGGACGACCGCCGGCGCGATGCGAAGGATGAACACGCCTGAGACGGCGAGGTACTCGCCCACTCCGCCGGGGGCGAGCTCGGCGGCGAGGGCGGTCGTGGCGAGCAGTGCCAGCCAGTCGCCGAAGCTCGAGAGGGTGCCGGCGACGAAGAGGTTGCGGAAGGGGCGGATGGCGAGCAGCTGCCGCAGGCCGGGCCGCTCGGGACTCCCGGGACGTCCGGGACGCGCGAGACCCTCGGGGGCGTCCTGCCCCTCGGCCGGGTGCGGACCCGTGCTCACACCTCCAGAGTAGGAGCCGGTGTCAGCCACGAGCGGTCGCCGGGCGAAAGAGCAACGCGTCGCACACTGCGGGTCCGAGCAGCGAGGGCGGCGGAGTGCTCGCTCGATCCGACGGAGTGCTCTCTCGATTGTCCGTGGCGGGCGCAGTGCCCTCGCGACCGCTCGATGGGGCGGAGTGCTCTCTCGATAGCCACGCGCGGACCGCGGTCGAGATCGCGGTCTTTGCCCCGTGGTGCGCGTGTGACGCGTGAGTTGGGAGGGACGGTGACGTACGGTGCCATCATGGCGACTCGTCCGTCCAGCAGTCAGCGCCCGAGCAGCGCCGCCGCGACCCGTGCCAAGGGCACGTCCGGTGGCTCGTCGGCGCGCCCCGCCGCTGCCCGGTCGACGCGGCCGGCGCAGCGCAAGCCGGCCGCCCGCAAGGCGCCGGCCCGCACGTCCAGGACGCGCGACGGGGGGCTGCCGTTCCCGCTCGGCGCCGTGCGCAACACGTGGATGGGGGTCTCGCACCTCGCCGGCGGCGCGGTGCGCCGCGTCGGCCACAGCGCGGCCGACCTCGAGCCGGAGCACCGTCGCGACGGCATCGGATTCGCGCTCATCGCCCTGGCGGTCGTCGTGGCCTCACGCGAGTGGTGGGGGGTCAGCGGCGTCTTCGGCCAGGTCGTGCACGCCGTCTTCGCCGGTACCTTCGGCCGCGTCGCGTATGCCGTGCCCCTCGTCCTGCTCGCCCTGGGCCTGCGGATGCTGCGCGCCCCGCAGGACGACGGCGCCACCAACCGGGTCGTCGTCGGCACCATCGCGCTGACCTTCGCCGCCTGCGGCCTCTCGCACATCGCCGACGGCATCCCCAACCCGCCCGACGGCGCCGACGGCATGCGGGCCGCCGGGGGCATCATCGGCTTCCTCGCCTCGAGCCCGGTCGCCGCGGCCGTCTCGGTGCCCGGCGCCATCGTCCTGCTCTGCCTCCTCGGCGTCTTCGGCCTGCTCGTCATCACGGCGACGCCGGTCAACATGATCCCGACCCGGCTGCGCCAGCTGAGGGCGCTCGTCATCCACCGCGCCGCTGATGCTCCCGGTGCCGCAGTCGACCCCGATGCCACGCAGGCGGTGCCCGAGGCGAAGGCGAAGCGTCGTCGCGCCGTCGACCTCAGCGACCGCGACGGCGACGAGGCGTTCCGCCAGGCCGCTCAGAAGGGACTCGAGGACGACGCCGACGGGCCCCGCCCCGGCGAGAAGCGCCCCACGCCGCCCGGGCTCGTCGTCCCGCGCCCCTCGGGTGCGAAGGGCGCGGCTGCAGCCGCCGGTGCCCCCGCGGGTGGCACCGAGCGCGTCATCGACGCCACCGACCCGCGCACCCTGGGCGCTCCCGACACCTCCAAGGTCGGACCCAAGGCCGAGCTCATCCCCCCGCCGATGTCCGACCTGCCGGCGCGCGCCGAGCAGCTGAGCCTCGGCGGCGACATCACCTACCGCCTCCCCGACCACGCGATGCTCACGCCGGGCCCCGCGCACAAGACCCGGAGCGAGACCAACGACCGGGTCGTCGAGTCGCTCACCAACGTCTTCGACCAGTTCGACATCGACGCCGCGGTCACGGGATTCACCCGCGGCCCGACCGTCACGCGCTACGAGATCGAGCTCGGCTCGGGCACCAAGGTCGAGCGCGTCACCGCCCTCTCCAAGAACATCGCGTATGCCGTCGCGTCGGCCGACGTGCGCATCCTCAGCCCCATCCCCGGCAAGTCCGCCATCGGCATCGAGATCCCCAACCTCGACCGCGAGAACGTCTCGCTCGGCGACGTGCTGCGCAGCCACACGGCCCGCAGCAACGAGCACCCGATGGTCATGGGTGTCGGCAAGGACGTCGAGGGTGCCTACGTCATCGCCAACCTCGCGAAGATGCCCCACCTGCTCGTCGCCGGCGCCACGGGCTCGGGCAAGTCGAGCTTCGTCAACTCGATGATCACCTCGATCCTCATGCGCGCCACCCCCGAGGAGGTCCGGATGATCCTCGTGGACCCGAAGCGCGTCGAGCTCACGGCCTACGAGGGCATCCCGCACCTCATCACCCCGATCATCACCAACCCCAAGAAGGCCGCCGAGGCGCTCGCCTGGGTCGTCAAGGAGATGGACCAGCGCTACGACGACCTCGCGGCGTTCGGCTTCAAGCACATCGACGACTTCAACAAGGCGGTGCGCGCAGGCAAGGTCAAGCCGCTGCCGGGCTCCGAGCGGCAGATCACGACCTACCCCTACCTCCTCGTCGTCGTCGACGAGCTCGCCGACCTCATGATGGTCGCCCCGCGCGACGTCGAGGAGTCGGTCGTGCGCATCACCCAGCTCGCCCGCGCGGCCGGCATCCACCTCGTGCTCGCCACGCAGCGCCCGTCGGTCGACGTCGTGACCGGCCTCATCAAGGCCAACGTGCCCTCGCGCATGGCCTTCGCGACCTCCTCGCTCGCCGACTCGCGCGTCGTGCTCGACCAGCCGGGCGCCGAGAAGCTCATCGGCCAGGGCGACGCGCTCTTCCTCCCGATGGGCGCGAGCAAGCCGATGCGCGTCCAGGGCGCGTGGGTCAACGAGTCCGAGATCCACGAGGTCGTCAAGTTCGTCACGACGCAGCTGAAGCCCAACTACGTCGAGGACGTCACCGTCGTCGCGCCGAAGAAGCAGATCGACGACGACATCGGCGACGACCTCGACGTGCTGCTCCAAGCGACCGAGCTCGTCGTCACGACGCAGTTCGGCTCGACGTCGATGCTCCAGCGCAAGCTGCGCGTCGGATTCGCCAAGGCCGGCCGCCTCATGGACCTGCTCGAGTCGCGCGGCGTCGTCGGCCCGAGCGAGGGCTCCAAGGCGCGCGACGTGCTTGTGCGTCCCGACGACCTGCCGCAGACGCTCGCGCTGCTCCGCGGCGAGGACGTCCCCCATCCCAACGAGCCGGCCGACCTCGACGACATCATCGAGCACCCCGAGCCGTATGCCGCCCCGCCCGTCGCGATCGAGCCCCCCGGCACGCACCCCGACGAGACGGCATACGCCGGTGGTGACCTCGACGACGACACCGACGCCCTCGACGGCACCCCGCAGCGCACGGCCGCGATCGTCGCGCAGCGCGGCGAGCGCCGGCTGCGCGAGGAGGACACGACCGCGGTGGGGGTCTGGAGCCCCGGCGAGATCAAGCCGCTCGTCGAGGACGACGACGAGGAGTCCGAGGACGCCTGGAACCTCACCGACCGAGGCGGCCGCGAGCGCTACTGACCCGTCGAGTGGCCAAAGTTGGCCGCCCCCACCACGTCGAGTGGCCACATTTGGTCGTCTCAACGCGTCGAAAGGCCAAAGCCGGCCGCCTGCACGATGTCGAGAGGCCACAGTTCGTCGCCTCCGCTGAAACTGCAGAGGCGGCCAGAAGTGGCCACTCGACTGCGAGGAGGCGGCCAGAAGTGGCCACTCGACTGCGAGGAGGCGGCCAGGAGTGGCCACTCGACGGGTCAGGGTGTGAAGCGGTAGCCGAGGCCCGGCTCGGTGATGAGGTGCCTCGGGTTGCTCGGGTCGGGCTCGAGCTTGCGGCGCAGCTGGTTGGCATAGACGCGCAGGTAGTTCGACTCCCGGCCGTAGGCGGGTCCCCAGACCGAGCGCAGCAGGTCCTGTTGGAGCACGAGGTGCCCCGGCTCTCGGCAGAGGGCCTCGAGCAGTCGCCACTCGGTCGGGGTGAGGCGGATCTCGGCCCGCTCCACGGTGGCCCGACGCTCCGAGAAGTCGAGCGTGAAGTGGTCGGTGCGCACGGTGCCGATCTGCCGCCCGACCTCGCCGCTGCGCCGTACCGCCGCGCGCACCCGGGCGAGCAGCTCCTCGACCCCGAAGGGTTTCGTCACGTAGTCGTCGGCTCCGAGGTCGAGCGCCTCGATCTTGTCGTCGCTCTCGTGGCGGGCCGACAGCACGATGACGGGCACGGAGGAGGTCGTGCGGATGCGGCGCAGGACCTCGGTGCCGTCGAGATCCGGCAGGCCGAGGTCGAGGATGACGACGTCGGGTGCGTCCTCGGCCGCCGACAGCACCGCGGTGCGCCCGTCGCTCGCCGTCACGACGTCGTTGCCGTGCGCACGCAGGGCGATCGAGAGGGTGCGCAGCAGGCGGGGATCGTCGTCGACGACGAGGACACGGCTCACGGCTCCT
Organism: Humibacillus xanthopallidus; assembly: GCF_006717145.1. Lineage (GTDB taxonomy): Bacteria > Actinomycetota > Actinomycetes > Actinomycetales > Dermatophilaceae > Humibacillus > Humibacillus xanthopallidus. The sequence continues at coordinate 447,372 of NZ_VFQF01000001.1, forward strand.
CCTGGGGCGCGGCGATCGGGAGCTCGAGGACCATGGTCAGCCCGCCACCGGGGGTGTCCTCGGGGACGAGCGTGCCACCCATGACCGTCATCAGGCCGCGCGCCACGGCGAGGCCGAGGCCGAGGCCGTCGCCCTGCGGGGCGTCCCCGGCGCGCTGGAAGGCAGCGAAGATGCGGTCCTTGTCGGCGTCGTCGACGCCGGGCCCACGGTCGACGACGCGCAGCTGCACGGTCTCGCCGATGCGTCCGGCGGTGATGCGCACGTCAGTGGTCTGGCTGTGCCGCAGGGCGTTCTCCACGACGTTGGCGAGGACTCGGTCGAGCAGCCCGAGGTCGGTGCGCACAGGTGGCACGTCGGGCTCGAGCGCCACCTCGACGCGGCCGGGGTCCGACGTCGTGCGCACCGTGCTCACCACGGCGTCGAGCAGGTCGACCGAGTGGTGGTGGGGCTGCACGCTCCCGGTCTCGAGCCGTGACAGGTCGAGCAGGTTGCCGATCAGCGCGTCGAGCCGGTCGGCCGACTCCTCGATCGACTCGAGCAGCTCCGCCTCGTCGTCGGGCGGCAGCTCGAGGCCGGTCTGGCGCAGGGTCGAGACCCCGGCCTTGATGCTGGCCAGCGGGGTGCGCAGGTCGTGCGACACGGCGGCGAGCAGCGTCGTGCGGGCCGCGTTGTCACGGGCGAGGCCGGCCGCCTGACGCGCCGCCTGCACGAGCTGCTCGCGGCCGTGCAGGATCGCGGCGTGCGCGGCATACGCGTTGACGAGGCGCTGGTCCTCGGCGGCGACGGGCGGGCCGTCGAGCAGCAGGTGCACCCCGTCGTCGACCGCCACGTCGACGGCCCACGAGAGGTCGGGCGGCAGGTCGGAGCCGACCGCGAGGTGCGGGTCGGTCGAGGCGAGCACCCGCGGTGGGGGGCCGCCCGACAACACCGACACCCCCGACGACTTCGACACCCCGGACCCCCCCGACCCCTCGGAAGGCTCGGAGCGGTCCGAGAGCTCCGGCAGCACGGACTGCTCGGTCAGCACCGCGGAGTGCATGCCGAGGGCGTCGCGCGCCTTCTCGAGCAGGACGGGCAGCGGGCGGGGCTCGGCGAGCAGGTCACGGCTCAGCGCGGCGAGCGCGGCAGACTCGCGCTCGGCCGAGACGGCCTGCTCGGTCCGCCGGGCCGCGACGTTGACGACCGAGCTGACCGCCATCGCGACGAGGATGAAGACCGCGACGGCGAGCGCGTTGGGCGGGTCGCTGATCGTCAGCGTGCCGCGCGGCTCGGTGAAGAACCAGTTGACGAGGAGCGAGCCGGCGACGGCGCAGAAGAGCGCCGGCCAGATGCCGCCGACGAGCGCGCACACGACGGTGAGGGCGAGGTAGAGCAGCAGGTCGAGCGAGAGCGTGTGCCCCTCGCGCGTCGCCACGAGGACGGCCGTCAGCGCGGTGAGGGAGACGACCGCGAGCAGCAGGCCCGCGACCACGCGCCCCGCCGGGAGCCCGCCCGACCGCGGGCTGCGGCGTCGGACCCTCGACCCCTCGTGGGAGACGAGGTGCACGTCGATGTCGCCGGAGCTGTCGGCGACCTCCGACGCGATGCTCGGCCGGAGCAGCTGCTGGAACCGCCCGCGGCGGCTCACGCCGACGACGACCTGGGTCGCGTTGACGCCCCGGGCATGGTCGAGGATCGCCTCGGCGACGTCATGACCCGACACCTCGTGGAACTCCGCGCCGAGGTCGCGTGCGAGCCGGCGCAGCCGTGCGAGCACCGCCGGGTCGATCGAGGCGAGCCCCTCGGCCGAGCGCACGTGGCAGGCGATGAGGTCGCCGCCCGCAGCCCGGGTCGCGATGCGGGCACCCCGGCGCAGGAGGGTCTCGCTGCCGGGGCCGCCGGTGAGCGCGACGACGATCCGCTCCCGGGCCGGCCACTGCTCGTGGATGCCCTGGTCGGCGCGGTAGCGCTCGAGGGCCTCGTCGACGCGGTCGGCCAGCCACAGCAGGGCGATCTCGCGTAGCGCCGACAGGTTGCCGACGCGGAAGTAGTTCGACAGCGCGGCATCGACCTTGTCGGGACCGTAGATGTTGCCGTGTGCCATCCGCCGCCGCAGCGCCTCGGGTGACATGTCGACGAGCTGCACCTGGTCGGCGCGGCGCACGACCTCGTCGGGCAGCGTCTCCTGCTGCCGGATGCCGGTGATCGACTCGACGACGTCGTTGAGCGACTCGAGGTGCTGGATGTTGACCGTGGAGAGCACGTCGATGCCGGCATCGAGCAGCTCCTCGACGTCCTGCCACCGCTTCTCGTGCCGCGACCCGGGCACGTTGGTGTGGGCCAGCTCGTCGACGAGCACGACGTGGGGTCGCCGGGCGAGGACGGCGGCCGTGTCGAGCTCGGTCAGCGAGGACCCGCGGTACTCGACCGTCAGCCGCGGCAGGATCTCGAGCCCTTCGAGCTCCGAGGCGGTGTGCGCCCGCCCGTGGGTCTCGACGATGCCCACGACGACGTCGGTGCCGCGCTCACGCCGGCGGTGGGCCTCGTCGAGCATCGCGAAGGTCTTGCCGACCCCCGGCGCCGAGCCGAGAAAGATGCGAAGGGACCCACGACCCATGGACCGATCCTGTCAGGTCAGCCGGCGGACCGGCCGGAGAGGGCCGCGAGGGCGAGATTGAGCTCGAGGACGTTGACGCGTGGCTGGCCGAGGAAGCCCGCGACCCGGCCCTGCACATGCGCGTCGACGAGGGCGGCCACCTGCGACTCCGCCAGCCCGCGGGCCGCGGCGACGCGCGGCACCTGGGACACGGCATACGCCTGCGAGACGTGCGGGTCGAGCCCGCTGCCGGAGGCCGTCAGCGCGTCGGCGGGAGCGGTGGCCGGGTCGAGCCTGGCGGTGGAGGCCCGCCTCGCCACCTCGTCGGTGAGCGCGGTGCCCGAGAGGTTCGAGCCGCCGCTCGTGTCACCCGCGTAGCCGCTCGCGGACGGGCGACCCCAGAACCACTGGGCGCCCGTCCACTGCTGCCCCACGAGGTAGGACCCGACGACCGAGCCGTCGACGCTGACGAGCGAGCCGGCGGCCTGGTCGCGGGCGACCGCCTGGCCCACGCCCCAGACGACGGCCGGGTAGAGCACGCCGAGGAGGACGGTGAGGACGAGCATGGCGCGCAGGCCGGCCCACGACTGCTTGACGAAGGAGCTGAGCGTGCTGGTCACGAGGGTCACACCCTTTCGGGGTCAGAGGGGGAGGTGGCTAACGACGAGGTCGATCAGCTTGATCCCGATGAACGGGGCCACGATGCCGCCCAGGCCGTAGACGAGGAGGTTGCGCCGGAGGAGGGCGGTGCTGCCGGCGGCGCGGTAGCGAACTCCCTTCAGCGACAGCGGGATCAGCGCGATGATGATGAGCGCGTTGAAGATGACTGCCGAGACGATCGCCGACTTCGGCGACGCGAGGCCTATGATGTTGAGCGCGTCGAGCCCCGGGAAGAGGATGACGAACATCGCCGGGATGATCGCGAAGTACTTCGCGATGTCGTTGGCGATCGAGAACGTCGTCAGGGCTCCGCGGGTGATGAGCAGCTGCTTGCCGATCGAGACGATGTCGATGAGCTTCGTCGGGTCGGAGTCGAGGTCGACCATGTTGGCCGCCTCCTTGGCCGCCATCGTGCCGGTGTTCATCGCGACGCCGACGTCGCTCTGGGCGAGCGCGGGCGCGTCGTTCGTGCCGTCACCGGTCATCGCGACGAGCCGGCCACCCAGCTGCTCCTGCTTGATGAGCGCCATCTTGTCCTCGGGCGTCGCCTCGGCGAGGAAGTCGTCGACCCCCGCCTCGGCCGCGATCGACTTCGCCGTCAGCGGGTTGTCGCCGGTGATCATGACGGTCCGGATGCCCATGGCCCGCAGCTGCGCGAAGCGCTCCTTCATGCCGGGCTTGACGACGTCCTTGAGGTGGATGACCCCGAGCACCCGAGGTGCCCGGCCGGGCTCCTGCACGGCCACGGCGAGCGGCGTGCCGCCCGAGCTCGCGATGCCGTCGACCTCCGTGACCACCCCGCTCGGCATCTCGCCGCCGTGGCTCGTGACCCAGCGCGCGACCGAGTCCGCCGCGCCCTTGCGGTATGCCGTGCCGTCGGGGAGGTCGGCCCCCGACATGCGCGTCGCGGCCGTGAACTCGACGAACGTCGCGCCGTCGCGGGGCAGCCGGTCGAGTGCCTCCCGCGTGGGCGAGTCGAGGGCTGCCGCCGCGAGCTCGACGATCGAGCGCCCCTCCGGGGTCTCGTCGGCGAGCGAGGAGACGTATGCCGCCCGGGTGACCTCCTCGTTGCCGAGGCCCGGCGCCGCGAGCAGCTGCGTCGCCCTGCGGTTGCCGTAGGTGATGGTGCCCGTCTTGTCGAGCAGCAGCGTCGACACGTCACCGGCTGCCTCGACGGCGCGGCCGGACATGGCCAGCACGTTATGCTGGACGAGGCGGTCCATCCCGGCGATGCCGATCGCCGAGAGCAGCGCGCCGATGGTCGTCGGGATGAGGCACACGAGCAGCGCGACGAGCACGACGGGGGACTGGGCCTGCCCGGAGTAGACCGCCATCGGCTGCATCGCCATGACGGCGAGCAGGAAGATGATCGTGAGCACGGTGAGCAGGATCGTCAGGGCGATCTCGTTCGGCGTCTTCTGGCGCGACGCACCCTCGACGAGGGCGATCATCCGGTCGATGAAGGTCTCTCCTGGCCTGGTCGTGATGCGCACGGTGATGCCGTCGGAGAGCACCGTCGTGCCCCCGGTGACGGCGCTCCGATCACCGCCCGACTCGCGGATCACCGGGGCGGACTCGCCGGTGATCGCCGACTCGTCGACGGTCGCCATGCCCTCGATGACGTCGCCGTCACCGGGGATGACCTCGTTCGGTCGCACGACGACGACGTCACCGATGGTGAGGTCCGAGGCGGCGACCGTCTCGAGCGAGCCGTCGGGGAGGCGGCGCTCGGCGGTGGTGGTCCGGCGGCTGGCGCGCAGCGTCGCGGCCTGGGCCTTGCCGCGGCCCTCGGCAACGGCCTCGGCCATGTTGGCGAAGAGGACGGTGGCCCAGAGCCAGATGCTGAGGGTCCAGGCGAACCACGACGGGTCGGCGACCGCCTGCACCGTCGTCACGACCGAGCCGACCCATACGACGAACATCACGGGGCTGTGCCAGACGTGCCGCGGGTCGAGCTTGGCGACGGCCTGGGGCAGCGTCGTGACGAGCTGGCGCGCGAGCTGGGTGTAGGACGTGCTCGTGTGGCCGGGGCGGATGAGCGCGTCTCCGCCGTCGTTGCCTCGTCCGTGCCGCTTCTGCCGCCGCGCCCCGGGTTGCATGGGGTCCGCGGGGTTGGAGGCGGTGGGTGACGACGTCGTCGTCGAGCTGGGGGTCATGAGAGTGCCTCCGCGAGGGGACCGAGGGCGAGTGCCGGGAAGAAGGTGAGGCCGCCGACGACGACGGCCACCCCGACGAACAGGCCGACGAAGGTGGGCGAGTGGGTGGGGAGGGTGCCGGCGGTCACCGGTCGACGACGCTGTGCCACAAGCGAACCCGCGAGGGCGAGCACGAGGACGATGGGCGCGAAGCGGCCCACGAACATGCAGAGCGCCAGCGTGAGGTTGGTGTAGGGCGTGTCAGCGGAGAACCCCGCGAAGGCGCTGCCGTTGTTGTTCGCCGCGGACGTGTACGCATACATCACCTCGGTGAGGCCGTGCGGGCCGGTGGCGAGCATCTGCGAGGTCACGAGCGGCGCCACGATGCCGATGCCCGTGAAGACGAGGACGAGCAGCGGCATGACGAGGACGGTCAGCGCGGTCAGCGTGATCTCGCGGCGACCGATCTGCTTGCCGAGCAGCTCCGGCGTGCGCCCGACCATGAGACCGGCGATGAAGACCGTGAGGATCGCGACGACGAGGGCGCTGTAGAGGCCCGTGCCGACGCCACCGGGTGACAGCTCGCCGAGCATCATGCTGAAGAGCGCGCCACCGCCGCCGAGCGCCGAGAAGCTCTCGTGCATCGAGTTGACGGCGCCGGTCGACGTGGCGGTCGTGCTCGTCGCGAAGAGCGCCGAGGGCCACACGCCGAAGCGCACCTCCTTGCCCTCGAGGGCGCCCAGCGGCCCGGCTGCAGCGTGCACCTCCGACCACGTCACCGCGGTGAGCATGAGCGCCCACAGGCTCGCCATGAAGCCGAGCACGGTCCAGCCCTGGCGGCGGTCACCGACCATGACGCCGTAGGTGCGCGGCAACGAGAACGGGATGACGAGGAGCAGGAAGACCTCGACGAGGTTGGTGACGGCGTTCGGGTTCTCGAACGGGTGGGCCGAGTTGGCGTTGAAGTAGCCGCCACCGTTCGTCCCGAGCTCCTTGATCGCCTCCTGCGACGCCACGAGCCCGCCCTGGAGCACCTGGTGCCCGCCGGAGAGCGTCGTCACCGTCGTCGGGGCGGTGAGGTTCTGGATGACGCCGCCGAGCAGCAGCACGACTGCGCCGACGAGGGCGAGCGGCACGATGACGCGGAAGAGGCCACGCACGAGGTCGACCCAGAAGTTGCCGAGGTCCGTGCCGCTCGAGCGGGCGAGGCCGCGCACGAGCGCGATCGCGACGGCGAGGCCGACGGCGGGGGAGACGAAGTTCTGGACCGTCAGGCCCACGGTCTGCACGAAGGGCGACGTGCCGGCCTCACCGGCATACGACTGCCAGTTGGTGTTCGTCACGAACGAGACGGCGGTGTTGACGGCCGTGTCGACGTTCATCGAGGCGCCTCGGGCGAGCGGTAGGACGCTCTGGAAGACGATGAGCAGGAAGAGCAGGACGATGCCCACGACGGAGAACGCGAGGACGGCGACGGCATACGTCACCCACCGCTGCTCGGAGGCGGGGTCGACCCGCACGAGGCGATAGACGAGGCGCTCGACGCGCCAGTGCCTCGTGTCGGTGAAGACCTTCGCCATCCAGCTGCCGAGGGGCACATGGACGGCGGCGAGGGCGGCGACGAGGACGGCGATCGTGAGCAGCCCGCTGACGGTGTCGCTCATCAGAAGCGGTCAGCGTGCAGGAGGACGTGGACGAGGTAGCCGAGCACGGCCAGCGCCACGAGGCCCAGGAGGATGTTGGTGACCATGAGACGTGTCTACGGCGGGGCACCGGCGCCGCTTCGACCCGTTGACGCCCGACTGACGCCTCTTGACGCGTTCTTGACGACCCCCGCACTAGGCTCCGGCAGGTGAGTGCCTCGCTGGAGCTGTGGCCGTCGTCGCCCCGTCGCGTCGGACCGCCCGGCCGTCTCGACCGCCTGCGTCGCAAGGTGACCGACCTGCCCTGTGCGCTGCTGCTCTTCGTGCAGCTCGGCGCGCTGCTGCTCTATCCGTTCGTCGAGACGGCGACCTTCGGTGACTACCGCGAGGCGGGGCGCGCGATCTTCGGGATCATCGGCCTGCTCGTGCTCTTCCTCGCCGTGCGGGCGGTCCGGGCCACGCCGGCGCTGACCTGGGTGGCAGTCGTCCTCGGCGGGCCGGTCGTGCTGCTCACGGTCTCCGAGGCGATCTGGCCGGACAATGACTCCATCGCGTTCTGGAGCGCCCTGCTGCACGCGCTCTTCTACTTCTACACGGGCTACGGCCTGCTGCGATACATGTTCGCGGACAACTGGGTGACCCGTGACGAGCTCTATGCGACCGGGGCGACCTTCACCGTCGTGGCGTGGGGGTTCGCCTACCTCTACGTCGCCGTGCAGTTCATCTGGCCGAACTCGTTCACCATCTACGGCGAGGCCGTGCCGGGGGTCCGCAGCTGGTACGAGCTGCTCTACCTCTCCATCACGACGATGACCTCGACGGGCCTGTCGGACATCTACGCGGTGACGCCGCACGCCCGGTCGTTCGTGCTGCTGCAGCAGATCGCCGGCATGCTCTACGTCGCGCTCGTCGTCGCCCGCCTCGTCGGTCTCACCATCGCCCGCTTCCGCCAGTAGGCGGTCGTCGCGGGTGGCGGCTCACCGCTGGGGTATGCCGCGTGCCCGGGTCGCGCTCAGGCCGTGCCGTCGAGCTCGGCGAAGGTCGCGAGGCTCGGCGCCCGGGTCGTCTGCAGGTCGCGGGCCACGGCCTCGACGTCGCGCATGACCCGCAGGGTGTTTCCGCGGACGAGCTTGGCCACGTCGGCCGGCGACCACGACCGCTCGAGCAGCGCCGCGACGAGCCGGGGGTAGCCGCTGACGTCCTCCAGCCCCACGGGGAAGGTGTCGGTGCCGTCGTAGTCGCCGCCGATGCCGACGTGGTCGATGCCGGCGACCTCGCGCACGTGCTCGAGGTGGGCGACGACCTGCTCGATCGTCGCGTCGGGCTTCGGGTGCCGGGCCTGCCAGCCGGCGGTGAACCGGCCGAAGGCCTCCCAGTCGCGGGCCTCCACGCCCACCTCGGCGGCCGCTGCTGCTGCCTCGAGCCGCCACGCCGCCGTCGCGGGGGAGACGAACTCCGGCACGAACGTCACCATGCAGACCCCACCGTTGCCGGGCAGGACGGCGAGCACGTCGTCGGGCACGTTGCGCGGGGTGTCGCAGAGGGCCAGGGCGCTCGAGTGGCTGAAGATGACCGGCGCCGTCGTCGTCTCGAGGGCGGCGCGCATCGTCGTCGCGGCGACGTGGCTGAGGTCGACCATCATCCCGAGCCGGTTCATCTCGGTGACGACCTCACGCCCGAAGGCGCTGAGTCCGCCGACGACGGCCACGTCGGTGGCCGAGTCGGCCCAGGGCGTGTTGTCGTTGTGAGTCAGCGTCAGGTAGCGCACGCCGAGGACGTGCAGCATCCGCAGGGTGCCGAGGGAGCACCCGATCGAGTGGCCGCCCTCCGCCCCGAGCAGCGACGCGATGCGTCCTGACTCCCGGGCGCGCTCGACCTCGTCGGCGGTGCGCGCGAGAGCCAGCCGGTCGGCATACGTCGCGATCATGAGGTGCACGGCGTCGACCTGCTCCAGCGTGGCCGCGACGGCGGCGTCGCCCTGAAGCGTGCTCGGCACGAAGACCGACCAGAACTGCCCGCCCACGCCGCCCTCGGCGAGGCGGGGGAGGTCGGTCTGCGTCGTGGGCACCCGCGCGGCGATGTCGAGCGCCTCGAAGTCGTAGCCGGTCTGCTCCCGAGCGGCCCACGGCAGGTCGTTGTGGCCGTCGACGAGGGGGTGCTCGGCGAGCACCGCCCGAGCCTGCTCGAGGCTGCTGCCGGCGGGCTCGGTCGGGGCGGTCGGGGTGCGTGCTGGCATGTCCGTCATTGAACACCGGTCCATCTAGAGTGGACGCATGACCCCTCCCCACCCGAGCACCGACCGGAGCGTCGCGCTCGTCACCCTCGGGTGCACCCGCAACGAGGTCGACTCGGAGGAGCTCGCCGGGCGGCTCCAGGCGGAGGGCTGGCGGCTCGTCGACGACGCCGCAGAGGCGGATGTCGCCGTCGTCAACACGTGCGGCTTCGTCGAGCAGGCCAAGAAGGACTCCATCGACGCGCTGCTCGAGGCCTCCGACCTCAAGGGCGCGGGCGGCCGCACGCAGAAGGTCGTCGCCGTCGGCTGTCTCGCCGAGCGCTACGGCACGCAGCTCGCGGAGCAGCTGCCCGAGGCCGACGCCGTGCTCGGCTTCGACTCCTACCGCGACATGAGCACCCACCTCCAGACGATCCTGGGCGGCGGGCACGTCGCCAGCCACACGCCGGGCGACCGTCGCACCCTCCTGCCGCTCTCGCCCGTCGACCGCCAGGGCGGCAGCAGCGGCGTCGCGCTGCCGGGTCACGGCGACACGCAGCCGTATGCCGCCCCTACCGAACCGCTCGACAACGCGGCCGACAGCGCCGACAGCGTGCCCACGCCGGCCTCCGGCCCCCGCGTCATCCGCGCCCGCCTCGACGGCCGGCCCTGGGCGCCCCTCAAGATCGCCTCGGGCTGCGACCGCCGCTGCTCCTTCTGCGCCATCCCGATGTTCCGCGGGGCCTTCGTCTCGCGCCGGCCGGCCGACATCATCACCGAGGGCCGGTGGCTCGCCGAGCGTGGCGTCAAGGAGCTCTTCCTCGTCTCCGAGAACTCCACGTCCTACGGCAAGGACCTCGGCGACCTCGGTCTGCTCGAGAAGCTGCTGCCCGAGCTGACCGCCATCGAGGGCATCGAGCGGGTCCGCGTCTCCTACCTCCAGCCCGCCGAGATCCGCCCCGGCCTGCTGCGCGCGATGGCCGACACCCCCGGTGTCGTGCCCTACTACGACATCTCCTTCCAGCACGCCTCAGAGCCGCTGCTGCGCTCGATGCGCCGCTTCGGCTCGCGCGAGGCCTTCCTCGACCTGCTCGCACGCGTTCGCGCGGACGCCCCCGAGGCCGGCGTCCGCTGCAACGTCATCGTCGGCTTCCCGGGCGAGACCGAGGCCGACCTCGACGAGCTCGAGGCGTTCCTCACCGAGGCCCGCCTCGACGTCGTCGGCGTCTTCGGCTACTCCGACGAGGACGGCACCGAGGCGGAGGGGTATGCCGGCCACCTGGCTCCCGAGGTCGTCGCCGACCGTCTCGACCGCTTCACGCGCCTCGTCGAGGAGCTCAACGCCCAGCGGGCGGAGGAGCGCATCGGCGAGCACGTCGTCGTCCTCGTCGAGGAGATCGACGACGACGGACTGCCCGTGGGCCGCGCGGCCTTCCAGGGCCCGGACGTCGACGGCGTCACCCTGCTGCACCTGCCCGAGGGGGCAGCCCTGCCCGCGGTCGGCGACCTCGTCGCCGCCGTCGTCGTCGGCACCGAGGGCATCGACCTCGTCGCGGAGCCGCGATGACCGCGGGTGGCTTCCACCGGGGGGAGGGGCCGGCTCCCCGTCCGACCGACTGGAACCTGCCCAACGCGCTGACGGTGCTGCGCTTCCTCCTCGTGCCCGTCTACGCGGTGCTGCTCTTCATGGAGGGCGGCTCGAGCCCGTGGTGGCGCTTCTGGGCCTGGGCGGTCTTCGTCCTCGCCGCCGTCACCGACGGCATCGACGGCAAGATCGCGCGGCAGCGGGGCGAGATCACGAACTTCGGCAAGGTCGCCGACCCCATCGCCGACAAGGCCCTGACCGGCACCGCCTTCATCGGGCTGTCCGTGCTCGGGGTCATCTGGTGGTGGGTGACGGTCGTCATCCTCGTGCGCGAGGTCGGCATCACCGTGCTGCGCTTCGTCGTCATCCGGCACGGCGTCATGCCGGCCGGCCGTGGCGGCAAGCTGAAGACGATGTTGCAGACCCTGTCGCTCGGCGCCCTGACCTTCCCGCTGGCGGTGCTGCCGCTCGGTGGCGCGTGGCTCTTCGTCGCCTACGTGCTGCTCGGGGCGGCTCTCGTCATGACCGTCGTCAGCGGTGTCGACTATGTCTTCAAGGCCGCCCGGCTGCGCGAGACGAGTGAGCGCACGAGGCTGCGACGGGAGCGGCGCGCTGCCGGCCGTGAGTCCCGCACCCGCGACGAGGCCCGGGTCTCCGCGACACCGTCCGCTGCCCCGACAGTCGGCGCTACGGCCGACGCCCCGAAGCCAGCCGCCGACCCGGGCACTCCGCCGGCGTCACAGAGCCTGCCGACGCAGAGCCTGCCGACGCAGATCCAGCCGACGGCCCCCGTGAGCACCGATGCGCCCGGGGCGGAACGGCATACGGCTGCTTCGGAGACCGACCCGCACCCCAGCGCCGACCCCGCGGGCCGCGGGGGACCCGGGCGAGAGTGACCCGTGACGGGCGGCGCTGACCCGGGGGAGCGGCTCGTCGAGCTGCTGACCGAGCGCGGTGAGACGGTCGCGAGCGCGGAGTCGCTGACGGCCGGACTCGTCGCCGCGACGGTCGCCGACACCCCGGGGGCGTCGGTGGTGCTGCTCGGCGGCGTCGTCGCGTATGCCGCGCGTGTCAAGGTGGAGCTGCTCGGGGTGCCGGCCGAGCTCGTCGACCGGGTGGGCACCGTCCACCCCGACGTCGCCGTCGCGATGGCCGAGGGCGTGCGGACGCGGCTCGGGGCGACGTGGGGCCTGTCGACGACGGGGGTGGCCGGCCCCGGACCGGCCGAGGGCAAGCCCTCCGGCACCGTCCACATCGCGGTAGCGGGACCCTCGGGAACAGCGACCGAGGCCCTGGAGTTGAAGGGTGGCAGGGCAGCCGTGCGGTCCGGTGCCGTGCGCGCAGTGCTGATGCTCGCCCTTCGCGAGATCGGCGCCACGCGGACAACCCCTGCACCACCGACAGGGGCTGGGGGTACGGTAGGCCTAGCAGCCACCGACGACGGTGGGCCGCGCACGAGCACCTGACGACCGGATCAGCCGACGATCTGGTCCACCATCCGACGACGAGCCGCTGAGACGAGGACCTGGAGGAGGCCGGCATGACGACACTGTTGCGACGCGAGCTCGGTGACGTCCTGCGCGAGCGCCGCCGGGCCCAAGGCCGCACGTTGCGTGAGGTCTCGGCCACCGCCTCGGTCTCCCTCGGCTACCTCAGCGAGGTCGAGCGCGGTGAGAAGGAGGCCTCGTCCGAGCTGCTCGCCTCGATCTGCGGGGCTCTAGAGCTGCCGCTCTCGCAGGTGCTCATCGACGTCTCGAGCCGCATGGCCGAGAGCGAGGGCCTGGCCCCGACAGTCACCCTCCCCGTGCCGAGCAACGACGTGGTGTCGGCCTCCGCGGCCTGATCCTCTAGCGTTCTGGGGTGCCCAGCTCCTTCGCCGACCTCGAGGCCCGTCTCGACGACCTTGCCTCGCACGACCCGTCCGCCTCCGTGTCCGCATGGCTCGGTGACCTGGCCGGCCGGTGCCGCTGGAGTCACCGGGCGGACGCTCCGCACTACGCCGCGTCGACGATGAAGCTGCCCCTCGTGATCGCCGCCCAGCGCCGCGTCGTCCGCGGTGAGCTCGACCTCGATGCCCCGCACCCGGTGCGAAACGCCTTCGCGTCGGTCAAGGACGGCTCGCCCTTCACGATGGACGAGGACGACGACCAGGACCCCGAGACGTGGGCGGCCGTCGGGGGCACCCGCACCCTGCGCGAGCTCGCCGAGCACGCCATCACCCACTCCGGCAACCTCGCGACCAACCTCCTGCTCGACGTCGTCGGACGCGACGAGGTCGCCGAGGTGCTGCGGCTCGCCGGGTGCTCGCCGACGACCGTCGTCGGCCGCGGCATCGAGGACGCCGTCGCCCGCGAGGCTGGGATCACGAACACCGTCACCGCCGCCGACCTCGGCCTGCTCATGGCCGCCGTCGCCCGCCGCGAGCCGGCGCTCGGAGGGGAGCCGGTGTGCGGGCCCGTCGAGCAGATCCTCGCGCGGCAGCTGCACGTCGACCAGATTCCGGCCGGGCTGCCGAGCGGCACGCCGACCGCGAGCAAGTCGGGCTGGATCCCGGGGGTCTCGCACGACGTCGCCCTCGTCCGGCCCGTCGGCGAGGACCCGTTCGTCCTCGCGATCTGCACGACGGTCGACCTCGGCGAGCACGAGGCTGCTGCCTTCGTCGCGTCGGTCGCGGCCGACGTCTGGGCGGTCGATCACGCACTCGACGTCCGGGAGGTGGAGCAGTGACGACGATCGACCGGGTCGAGACGAGAGCAGTCTCGGTGCGCCTGCACACCCCCTTCGTCACCGCGCTGCGACGCACCGAGACGACCGACACCGTCGTCGTGACGGTCACCGACAGCGACGGGCGGGTCGGGTGGGGCGAGGCCCCGCAGGTCTGGCAGGTCACCGGTGAGTCGCTCGCGGGGGCAACGGCCTGCATCGAGACGATGCTCGCGCCGGTGCTCCTCGGCCACGCCCTCGACGACCGCGACGACCTCGCCGCCGTCGCCGGGGCCGTCCAGCGGGCCGTCGCCCGCAACTTCGGCGCCAAGGCCGCGATCGACGCCGCGCTGCACGACCTCGTCGCCCGGGCGGAGGGCACGAGCGTGGCCGCCCTGCTCTCAGGCCGGCCGGACGGCATACCGGAGCGGCTGACGACCGACGTCACCCTGTCGGCCGGCGCGGCGGCAGCGCTCGCCGACACGGCGCGGGAGCGGGTCGCGGCCGGCTTCACGACGCTCAAGATGAAGGTCGGCACCGACGCGTCGACCGACGTGCAGCGCGTGGCCTCGGTGCGCGACGCCGTCGGGCCAGGCGTCGCGATCCGGCTCGACGCCAACCAGGGCTGGACCCGCGAAGAGGCTGTCACGGTCATCCGGGCGCTCGAGGCCGCCGACCTCGGCGTCGAGTTCGTCGAGCAGCCGGTCGTCGCCGACGACGTCGAGGGGCTCGCCTGGGTGCGCGCGCGGGTCGGCCTGCCGGTCATGGCCGACGAGTCCTGCTACGGCCACCACGACCTCGAGCGCATCATCCGCCTCGGCGCGGCCGATCTCGTCAACGTCAAGCTCGCCAAGTGCGGGTCGCTGACGCTGGGGCGCGCGTTGCTTCGCCGCGCCGAGGAGGCCGGGCTGGGCACGATCGTCGGCTCGATGATGGAGAGCCACATCGGGGTCGGGGCCGCCGCTGCCCTCGTGGCCGCGCAGCCGACGACGCGCACCCCCGACCTCGACGCTGCCTGGTGGTCGCTCGAGTCACCCGTCGAGGGCGGAATCGGCTACAGCGCCAACGAGATCCGTATGCCGTCCGACCCTGGCTCGGGCATCAGGGGCTGGGCGACCGCGGGCTAGGTGCGGGGTTTGGTGCAGCGGGTGGACGATCAGTTGCCGACGACCCGCAGCGAGAACGACGCCTCGCCGGGGCCGGTGACGGTGGTCGACCCGCCGACCGCGCGCAGCGACTCGACGACGGCCCTCGTGTCGCCCTGGAGGTCACCGAGGTAGGCGCTCTCGATGCGGTCGAGGTCGACGAAGAGCACGCCGTTGGCGCGGCTCACGTCGCCGAGTGTGGCCTTGAAGGTGTCGGTGTCGCCGAGGGCGCCGCCCTTTTTCAGGCTGGCGACGTAGGCCGGGTCGGTGGCGAGGTAGACGGTGCCGCCGTCGACGGTGTGGGTGAGGATGCCGCCCATCGTCTGGTCGAGGCGGTCGACGAGGGCGCCCGCTCGCGCGCTGTCGCTCGAGACGATCTTGCCGCCGACGACGAACGAGTCGGCGACGCGCAGGTCCTGCTGGGGGAGCGAGAGCGTGAAGGAGCGGCCGAGCAGCACCTTGAGATCGTCTGGCAGGGTCACGTCGAGCTGCTTCTCGATCTCGCCGATGACGTCGCCGCCGGTCATGCCGCTCAGGTTCTCGAGCTGCGTCGAGAGCGTCGGCCAGGCCGAGTCGATCGCTTGGTCGGCGCCCGAGACGTGCAGGGCGGCGGCCGTGTCGTCGGGGAGATCGACGAGCTCGGAGGTGTCGCCCGGAGCGGCGTTGACGGCCTTGGCGCCCCGCACGACACCCGCGAGCTCGACGAAGGACGGGTCGAAGCGCAGGGCCGCGGCGACCCGGCCCTGCATACCCGCTGTCGTGGCGCTCGGGGGTCTCGCGGTGCCCGCGGTGCCCGGCGTGCCGAGCGCGCCCGCTCCGAGGTCCTGCAGCTGCGTGGCGCCGGTGGTCATGTCGAACCAGGCGGAGACGACGCCCTGCTCGCCGAGGGCGGTCATGTCGCCGGTGAACGTGCTGTTGGCCGCGAGCGTGCCCTTGGCGATGGCCGCCATGGTCGAGGCACCGGTGCCGGGGGGCATGACGAGGGCATAGCCGTCCTTCGTCTCGATGTCGGCGCCGTCCTTGTCGCACGCGAAGAGCTTGCCGAGCGCCTCCTTGGCCCGGGCCTCATCGCTCACCTGGACGGCGAGAGCGACGTTGGGCTTGTCCGTGGTGCCACCGGGGCGGATGGCCACGCCGGCGCGCTCACCGAGCCACGGCGCGATGTCCGTGTCGTAGCGCAAGGTCGAGACGCAGCTGTCGGCGGCGTCCTGCGTGACGAGGTCCCAGAGCTTCCTACGGGGGTCGTCGCCGGTCAGGGTGTCGCGCACCTGCGGGAGCTTGCCGAGGAAGCGAACCGCGGCGATCTTCTGCCCGGCCGATGGGTCGATGTCGAGGCGGACGTAGCCGTACGCGTCGCCCGGCAGCACGTCGGCCGGCTGGGCTCCTGCCCCGCTCAGCTGCTGCACCGCGAAGACCGCTCCGCCGCCGAGGAGGAGGGCCGCGGCGACGCCGCCGATGACGAGCCCGGTGCGGCCACGGCCGGGGCGTGCCGCCGGGGGGTGATCCTGCGGGTCGGAGAGCCCGACCCCGGTGGTCGACGCCGGTGCCGGCGGGGCGCCGGGGTACGTGTAGCCGGCGTGAGGAGCGGGGTCCGGGGTGTGCTCCGGAGTCGGGTCGGTCATGGTCGTTCTCCCCCTGCACGGTTGGTGCGCCGTCACTGTTCACGGATGACCGGTGACGGTCTGGACGATACCTCCGGCCACCGACAGGCGTGGCCGGATCGGGCAAGGCTTCGACGTCGCACATCGCTTCGGTCGTTCCATCGACCCCGGACGCCCGAGAGCGACGGCACCAGGCACGCATACCGCCCGAATCCGCTGGTCCGGCGCGATCGGCGGGGTCGCATCGCCCCCAAAAGCCCGTCGTGCGGTCATGATGGATCCCGGTCCTCCGGGGGGAGGATCCACCACGCGTCCACGGGGGGCTCGGGTCATGCCCGAGCGGGTCCAGCGACCCGAGCAGACCGATCAAGGAGGACAGGGTGCCGAACACCCAGACGGTGACCGAGTTCCTGTCGGCACGGATCGCGGAGGAGCGTGAGCGCGCGGAGGGGGCGAAGTGGGCCATGGGCCCGTCGTGGTTCGTCGCCGACCCGGCCAGTCGGGTCGACACCTACGTCGCGTCGCTGAACCCGGACCGCACCCTGGCCGACCTCGCGGCCAAGCAGTGGCTCATCGACCGCGTCGGCGTGCTCGACGACGGAACGGCCGACCAGCGCCGCGCCGGCATGAAGGACGAGGCGGAGTACGCCTGTCTCGTCTTCGCCTCGGCCTACGCCGACCATCCGGACTACCGCGCCGAGTGGCGTCCCTGACCCGCTCGCGGCTCCATCTGTCGGCGCTTGCCGGCGTGACCGGTGCCTCGGGGCCGTAGAACGCAGCGCGCGTATGCTGGCCCGGATCGAGGCGCGGACGGCAGTGAGCCTCCCGTTCGACGCACGCAGGTCAGGTCGGCAGGCAGGTCAGGAGGACCCCGTGCGGATGAGCCACTTCTGGACCCTCATGGACGACGAGTTCGGGCCGGCGTATGCCGGGTCGCTGGCTCGCGACCACGTGCTCGGCACGCTGCAGCAGCGCACCGCGCTCCAGGCCATCGCCGACGGGGTGCCACCGCGCCAGGTGTGGGAGGCGATCTGCGACGACATGGACGTGCCGCAGGATCGCCGACTGGGGCGCGACGACCGGGTGGCCCGGGGGGCGCAGGGCGGATCGGCCCGCTAGGCGCCTTCAGGGTGCGGCGTGTCGCCGCTCCATCTCGAACACCTGTTCGGTAGTGTCGTCCACAGGTCCTGGGCCATCACTCGCATCATCCACAGGCCGTCTCGTGGAACACCTCGATGTCGGC
The DNA here is from genome assembly GCF_006717145.1 of Humibacillus xanthopallidus. Classification (GTDB taxonomy): domain Bacteria; phylum Actinomycetota; class Actinomycetes; order Actinomycetales; family Dermatophilaceae; genus Humibacillus; species Humibacillus xanthopallidus. The sequence goes on from NZ_VFQF01000001.1 coordinate 464,874, forward strand.
GCAGGCACCTAACGTCTGACCCGACAGCACATCTCACGACGAGGCCGTGCGCGGGTCGAAGGTAGACGACCACTGCGCAGACGGCAGACAGGTGACCACGACATGGCAGCCATGCAGGAAAAGGACAAGGACAAGGCCCTCTCCTCGGTGATGGGTCAGATCGAGAAGAGCTACGGCAAGGGTGCCGTGATGCGTCTGGGCGACGACGTGCGGGCACCCATCGAGGTGATCCCGACCGGCTCGATCGCCCTCGACGTCGCGCTCGGCATCGGCGGTCTGCCGCGGGGCCGGGTGGTCGAGATCTACGGGCCGGAGTCCTCGGGCAAGACGACGGTGGCCCTCCACGCGGTCGCCAACGCGCAGAAGGCTGGTGGCATCGCGGCGTTCATCGACGCCGAACACGCGCTGGATCCCGACTACGCCCAGAAGCTCGGCGTCGACACCGACGCGCTGCTCGTCTCCCAACCCGACACGGGGGAGCAGGCGCTCGAGATCGCCGACATGCTGATCCGCTCCGGCGCGATCGACATCATCGTCATCGACTCCGTGGCGGCGCTCGTGCCGCGCGCCGAGATCGAGGGTGAGATGGGCGACAGCCACGTCGGCCTGCAGGCCCGGCTCATGAGCCAGGCACTGCGCAAGCTGACCGGTGCGCTCAACAACACCGGCACGACGGCGATCTTCATCAACCAGCTCCGCGAGAAGATCGGCGTGATGTTCGGCTCGCCCGAGACGACGACCGGTGGCAAGGCGCTGAAGTTCTACGCGTCCGTGCGTCTCGACGTGCGCCGCATCGAGACCCTCAAGGACGGCACCGAGCCGGTCGGCAACCGCACCCGCGTCAAGGTCGTCAAGAACAAGGTCTCCCCGCCCTTCAAGCAGGCCGAGTTCGACATCCTCTACGGCCACGGCATCTCGCGCGAGGGCGGCATCATCGACATGGGCGTCGAGCACGGTTTCGTCCGCAAGGCCGGCGCCTGGTACACCTACGACGGCGACCAGCTCGGTCAGGGCAAGGAGAACGCCCGCAACTTCCTCAAGGACAATCCCGACCTCGCCGACGAGATCGAGAAGAAGGTCAAGGAGAAGCTCGGCGTCGGGCCGCGGGTCGACCAGCCTGCCGAGGTCTCGGACGTGCCCGTCGACTTCTGACCATGACGGGTGACGACCGCGGAGTCGGACACGGAGACGACCGTGCGTCCCGGGCGGCCGCGAGCGCCGAACGTGAGGAACGACTGACCCGGGCCGCCGCCGCCCTCGCAGCGGCTGAGGGGGTGGTGGCGGCCGGGGCGGGTCCAGCGCGGACCCCGAAGCGCGGCACGGGGCCGTTCGCGCCGCCGCCGGACGACCCCGCTGAGGCGAGCGCCGAGGCTGACCCGGAGTCGGTGGCTCGCGCCATCGTGCTGCGCCAGCTGAGCATGGCTCCACGGAGCCGGGTGCAGCTCGAGCGCAAGCTGCGCCAGCGCGGGTGCGACGACGACGTGGCGGCTCGGGTCCTCGACCGCATGACGCAGGTCGGCCTCATCGACGACGAGGCTTATGCGGAGATGCTGGTGCGGGCCCGGCACTCGGGCAAGGGGCTGGCGCGGCGCGCGCTGGCCCACGAGCTGCGCAAGCAGGGCATCGACCAGGACGTGGCCGACGAGGCGCTCGGGCAGGTGGGTGCGGGCGACGAACGGCTGCGCGCCGAGCAGCTCGTCGAGAAGCGGATGCGGAGCCTGCACGGTCTTCCTGCTGACGTGCAGACCCGCCGGCTTGCCGGCCTGCTCGCCCGCAAGGGCTACTCGAGCGAGGTGGCCTGGCCGGTCATCCGGGATGCCGTCGACGGAGCGCCGGAGCACCAGCGCGACTGAGCGTCCGTGCGGTCGGCACACCTCGGCGGGCACGCGAAAGGGTGGGGAGTCGAGGCTCCCCACCCTTTTGGTCTCGTCGGCGTCAGGCGCCGGGAGTGCGTCGTGCTGCGGTCGCTCAGGCCTCGGACGGCACGATGGCGATGGCCGAGACGTCGAACTCGAGCTTGACCTTCTCGCTGACGAGGACGCCACCGGTCTCGAGGGCGGCGTTGAAGGAGAGGTTCCACTCGGTGCGGTCGATCGTGACCTCACCCTCGAAGCCGACGCGGGTGTTGCCGAAGGGGTCCTTCGCCGAGCCGGTCTCCTCGAAGGGGATCGTGACGGACTTGGTCACGCCGTTGATCGTGAGGTCGCCGGTGATGTCCCACTCAGAGCCGTCGCGCTCGACGTTCGTCGAGACGAAGGTGATCTGCGGGTAGTTGGCGATGTCGAAGAAGTCGGGGGTCTTGAGGTGACCGTCGCGCTGCTCGTTGCCGGTCGTGACACTGGCGGCCTCGATGGTGACGGTGACCGAGGAGTTGGCCGGCGTGGCGGTGTCGACGTGCGCGTTGCCCTCGAACTGGTCGAAGTGGCCGCGGACCTTCGTGACCATCGCGTGGCGGGCCGAGAAGCCGATGCGGGTGTGGCTGGGGTCGATGGCGTAGTCGCCCGTGATGTCGTCGACGGCGACGGAGGTGGCCTCGGTGGCGACCTCGTCCTTGCTGCGGTTGAACAGACCCATGATGGTTCCTTTGGAAGTAGGTATTTGAACTTTCAACAATCAGGCTGACACCTGATCGTTGAATTGTCAAGCGAGGGGGTCAACGAGAAAAGCCTGCCCCGTATTCCTGGACGCCGCCTGTCGAGACCGCGACGCGGGACGGAAGGGTGGGGGTGACGCCGTACTCTTGACGGGCCATGACGACGCATCCCAGCCTTCCCAGTCCGTCCCAGTCCGCCGTGTTCGCAGCGTCCGCCCCGTCCGCTCCGGACGCCGCGACGCCGCCCGCTCCCCGGACCTACGACGTGCGCACCCACGGGTGCCAGATGAACGTCCACGACAGCGAGCGGCTGTCGGGTCTGCTCGAGACCGCCGGCTTCGTCGACCTCGCCGGCCTGCCCGCGGGGGAGCGGCCGGAGGTCGCCGACGTCGTCGTCTTCAACACCTGCGCTGTCCGCGAGAACGCCGACAACAAGCTCTACGGCAACCTCGGCCAGCTGCGCCAGGCCAAGCTGAAGAAGCCCGACATGCAGATCGCCGTGGGCGGCTGCATGGCGCAGAAGGACCGTGGCACGATCATCGAGCGGGCGCCGTGGGTCGACGTCGTCTTCGGCACCCACAACATCGGCTCGCTTCCGGCCCTGCTCGACCGGGCGGCCCACAACAAGCGTGCCGAGGTCGAGATCCTCGAGAGCCTCGAGGTCTTCCCCTCGACGCTGCCCACGCGGCGCGACTCGGCCTACAGCGGCTGGGTCTCGATCTCGGTGGGCTGCAACAACACGTGCACCTTCTGCATCGTGCCGAGCCTGCGCGGCAAGGAGCAGGACCGCCGCCCGGGCGAGATCCTCGCCGAGATCGAGGCCCTCGTGGCCCAGGGGGTCGTCGAGGTCACCCTCCTCGGCCAGAACGTCAACACCTACGGCGTCGAGTTCGGAGACCGTCTCGCCTTCGGCAAGCTGCTCCGCGCGTGCGGCGAGATCGACGGCCTCGAGCGAGTGCGCTTCACGAGCCCCCACCCGGCAGCCTTCACCGACGACGTCATCCTCGCGATGGCCGAGACGCCCAATGTCATGCCGAGCCTGCACATGCCGCTGCAGTCCGGCTCCGACAAGGTGCTGAAGGACATGCGCCGCTCCTATCGCAGCGCGAAGTTCCTGCGCATCATCGACACCGTCCGTGAGCACATCCCGGATGCCGCGATCACGACCGACATCATCGTCGGCTTCCCGGGCGAGACCGAGGAGGACTTCCAGGGCACCCTCGACGTCGTGCGGGCCGCGCGCTTCTCGAGCGCCTTCACCTTCCAGTACTCCATCCGTCCGGGCACGCCTGCCGCGACGATGAAGCAGCAGGTGCCCAAGGAGGTCGTCCAGGAGCGCTTCGAGCGGCTCATCGCCCTCCAGGAGGAGGTCAGCTGGGCCGAGAACCGCACCCTCGAGGGCCGCGAGGTCGAGGTGCTCGTCGCACCGTCCGAGGGGCGCAAGGACGCCGAGACGCGCCGCCTGTCGGGCCGTGCCCGCGATAACAGGCTCGTCCACTTCGCCGTTCCGGACGGCGCCGAGGTGCCGCGTCCGGGTGACGCCGTCACCGTCGCCGTGACCTATGGCGCGCCCCATCACCTCGTCGCCGACTCGGGCGTCCAGGGCGGCGCGTATGCCGTCCGGCGCACTCCCGGGGGCGACGCGTGGGAGGCGCTCCAGGACGCCCCGAACGGCACGGGCAAGCCGGCCGTGAGCCTCGGCATGCCGGCGGTCGGACGCCCGACGGTGCCGCCTGCGGCACCCGCCTGCGCGGCGCCCTGACCGCGATTCGGAGGCGGCCGCGGCCGCATGCTTGACTTGGCGCATGAGCGTGCGCCCCATCGTCATCACCGGTGAGCCCGTCCTGCACCGGGCGGCTGCCCTCGTGGCCGACTTCGACGACGAGCTCCGCACCCTCGTCGACGACATGTACGAGACGAACGTCGCGGCGAACGGCGTCGGCCTCGCGGCCCCGCAGATCGGCGTCGGCCTGCGCGTCTTCATCTGGAAGATGGCCAACGACGACGGGGTGCCCGAGCAGGGGCACGTCATCAACCCGACGGTGACGACCTCGCGCATCCCACAGGAGCGGCCGAACCCCGATGAGGAGACCGAGGGCTGCCTCTCCGTCCCCGGTGAGGCGTTCCCGCTCAAGCGCGCCGACCGGGCTCACGTGGTCGGGCTCGACGTCGACGGGCGACGCGTGGAGTTCGACGCGACCGGCTGGTTCGCCAGGTGCATGCAGCACGAGTACGACCACCTCAACGGCACGCTCTACGTCGACCGTCTCGACGACCGCCAGTCGAAGAAGGCGCGCAAGGCGGTCAAGCGCAACGGCTGGGGCAAGCCCGGCCACTCGTGGATGCCCGGCGTCGATGAGGACCCATTCGGTCACGACGAGGACGTCGCTGAGGTCCAGCACGCCGACGGCCACGCGGGAGAGCTCGCCGGGTGACGGAAGCCGACCCGGAGGCGCGACCTGCGGGCCCCTCCGGCGACGCCGGCTCCGGCCCGATCATCGCGGTCGTCGGAGCCACGGCGACCGGCAAGTCCGGCCTCGCCCTCGACCTCGCCGAGCGGCTCGGGGCCGAGATCGTCAATGCCGACGCGATGCAGCTCTACCGGGGGATGGACATCGGCACCGCCAAGCTGCCGCCGGCCGAGCGTCGTGGCATTGCCCACCACCAGCTCGACGTCCTCGACGTGACGCAGGAGGCGACCGTCGCGGCCTACCAGCAGGCTGCCCGGTCGGACCTCGTCTCCATCGCTGCCCGCGGGCACCGGGCGGTGCTCGTCGGCGGTTCCGGCCTCTATGTCCGGGCGGCGCTGGACCGGCTCGACATCCCGCCCACCGACCCTGGGGTCCGGGCGCGGCTGGAGGACGAAGCCGAGCGCCTCGGCGGTGTGGAGCTGCACCGGCGCCTCGCCGAGAGCGATCCGGAGGCGGCCGCCCAGATCCTGCCGGGCAACGTCCGCCGGGTCGTGCGCGCCCTCGAGGTCATCGAGATCACTGGGCGGCCTTTCAGCGCATCCATGCCCAGACGCGAGTTCGTCTCTCCCGCAGTCATGGTCGGCTTGCGGGTCGACAGAGCAGTGCTCGACGAGCGCATCGACAGACGGGTCGAGGCGATGTGGGAGACCGGGTTGCGCCAGGAGACCGAGGGCCTGCTCGAGCGAGGTCTGCGCACCGGCGTCACCGCCTCGCGTGCCATCGGCTACAGCCAGGCCATCGCAGTGATCGACGGTGAGTTGGACGAGGCCCAGGCCAGGGCCGACACGGCGCAGGCGACCCGTCGCTACGCCCGACGCCAGGAGTCGTGGTTCCGCCCCGACCCCCGCATCGTCTGGCTCGACGCGACCGACGGCGACCACGCCCGGTTGCTCGACGAAGCCCTCCGCGTGATCGACGGGCTGCGCGCCTCCTGAACGGCTGACGCCGACGGGTGGGGGCCGACTCTGATTGGGCCTGTGTGACTCGACCACCTCACGACTTGATAAAGTGTGCAACTGTTCAGGTCCGCATCGAAGGGTCTTCTCATGAGTGTGCCGCTCTACCAGGCGAAAGCAGAGTTCTTCAAGACGCTCGGGCACCCGGCTCGCATCCGCATCCTCGAGCTGCTCTCCGAGCGTGACCACGCCGTGCACGAGCTGCTCGACCGCATCGACATCGAGCCGAGCAGCCTCTCGCAGCAGCTCGCCGTCCTGCGGCGCACGTCGCTCGTCACGTCGACGCGGGTCGGAGGTGAGGTCGTCTACTCGGTCAGCGTGCCCGAGGTGCGTGACCTGCTGCTCGCGGCACGGCGCATCCTCTCCGGCATCATCGCCGCCCAGGGTGAGCTCGAGTCCGAGCTGAGCCCGACGGCGGGCTCATGACGCTCGAGCTCGACAGGCAGAGCGCCCGGGCCTGGACGGTGCGCCAGGCGCGGCGGGTGCGAGCCCTGTCGCCGCGCCGGTCCGACTGGGCCTCGGTGCGGCTCGGCAGGGACCTGCCCGCCGGCCTCATGGTCGGCCTTGTCGCACTGCCCCTCGCCCTCGGCTTCGGCGTGAGCTCCGGGCTCGGGGCCACGGCGGGGCTCGTGACGGCTGTCATCGCCGGGGCCGTGGCAGCGGTCTTCGGCGGCAGCCGGGTGCAGGTCAGCGGCCCGACCGGGGCCATGACGGTCGTCCTCGTGCCCATCATCGCGACGTACGGCACGCACGGCGTCCTCGTCGTCGGACTCATGGCCGGTGTCGTGCTCATCGCGCTCGGCTACGTCGGAGCGGGCCGCTACATCCGCTACGTGCCCGTGCCGGTCGTCGAGGGCTTCACCCTCGGCATCGCTGCGATCATCCTGCTCCAGCAGGTGCCCGCGGCGCTCGGTGTGCACGCCGAAGGGGAGAAGGTGCTCGGCCAGGCGCTGGGAGCAGTCGGCGTGTGGGCGTCGCACCCGGTCTGGCCATCCGTCGCGGTGGCCGCGGCCGTCGTGGCGGGGGTGCTGGGGCTCGCGCGGCTGCGCCCCGGCGTGCCGTGGGCCCTTGTCGTCGTCGTGCTCGCGACGGCCGCCAACTCGGTCCTCGGCCTCGGGATCGCCACCATCGGCGCGGTCCCCGCCGGACTGCCGGCTCCCTCGCTCCCGTCGATGGCCGTGTCCGACCTCAGCTCGCTCCTGCTTCCGGCCGTGGCGGTCGCGGCCCTCGCCGCCCTCGAGAGCCTCCTGTCGGCGACCGTGTCCGACGCCATGAGCGTCGGTCAGCGGCACGACTCCGACCGTGAGCTCGTCGGGCAGGGCCTGGCCAACCTCGCCGCGCCGCTCTTCGGCGGCATCCCCGCCACTGCCGCCATCGCGCGCACGGCTGTCAACGTGCGATCCGGTGCGTCCTCCCGGCTCGCGGCCCTGACGCACGCGGCCGTTCTCCTCGTCATCGTCCTCGTCGCCTCGCGCTGGGTGGCGATGATCCCCACCGCGGCACTCGCCGGAGTCCTCGTCGCGACGGCGGTGCAGATGGTCCGGGTCTCGAGCCTCGGCGCCCTTCTGCGCTCCTCGCGCGGTGATGCCGTCGTGCTCGTCGGCACGGCTGCCGCCACCGTCCTGCTCGACCTCGTCATGGCGGTGCTGCTCGGGCTCGTCATGGCCGGCTTCTTCGTGCTTCGCCAAGCGGCGTCCTCCGCCCGGCTCGAGGAGGTGCCCCTGGACGAGAGCGACCACGTGGACGAGGAGCTCGCCCTGCTTGACGAGCACATCGTCGCCTACCGCATCGACGGCCCGATCTTCTTCGGCGCCGCGCACGACTTCCTCCTCGAGCTGACCGAGGTGAGCGACGTGCGCGTCGTCGTGCTGCGCATGTCCCGTGTCTCCGTCATCGATGCAACGGGCGCCACCGTGCTCGCCGACACGATCTCGCGGCTCGAGGCGCGCGGGATCTCGGTGCTGCTCTCGGGCGTGCGCCCGCAGCACGAGCGGATCCTGCGCGAGCTCGGCGTCTACGACGGTCTGGCGCACGAGAAGCACCTCTTCACGACGACGCCCGGCGCGATCGAGCACGCCCGCGTGCACGCCGCCCGGGTCGCTCACGACCCGTCGGCGACCCCGCCAGAGACCGACGCGGTGGACCCCGCGAGCCCGGCCGGACGGCATACCGGAGAATGGCCGGCATGACGCGCTTCACCAAGGGCCACGGCACCGAGAACGACTTCATCCTCGTCGCCGACCTCGAGGGCTCGCTCGAGCTCACCCCCGCCCAGGTGCAGCGCATGGCCGACCGGCATGCCGGCATCGGTGCCGACGGCGTCATCCGCGTCGTGCGCACTCGCTTCGCGACCGACGACACGGTGCGTGCGCTCGCGCCCGAGGCCGAGTGGTTCATGGACTACCGCAACGCCGACGGCTCCCTCGCCGAGATGTGCGGCAACGGCACGCGGGTCTTCGCGGCCTTCCTGCGCCGTGAGGGGCTCGTCTTCGGCAGCTCGTTCAGCATCGCGACGCGCGCCGGCGTCAAGACCGTTCGCGTCACCGAGGAGGGGTATGCCGTCGACCTGGGTCCGTGGCGCCTCGTCGACGAGGAGGGGGCGCGGCGCGACGGCTTCGACGTCATGGTGAAGCCGCGCCACGGCAAGCCGGTGCCTGCGCTCTCGCTCGACCTTGGGAACCCTCACGCCGTCGTCATGCTGCCGGAGGGCATCGCCCTCGAGAACCTCGACCTCACCGAGGCGCCGGAGCTGCACCCCGAGCCGGCAGCCGGCGCCAACGTCGAGTTCGTGCGGGCGGAGGGCCCCGGCCACATCGCCATGCGGGTGCACGAGCGCGGGGTGGGTGAGACCCGCTCGTGCGGCACGGGCGCCGCCGCTGCAGCACTCGCGACCCGCTTCTGGTCGGGCGTCGAGGACCTGTCGCCCTGGACCGTCGACGTGCCCGGTGGCCGACTCACGGTCACCCCGCTCGCCGGGCAGCGGGTCGAGCTGGCGGGGCCGGCCGAGCTCGTGGCCGACGGCGACTTCCCCCTCTGACCCACCTCCGACGACTCCCCAGTTCCCCCAGTCCCCTCGATTCGAGGTGATGCCGGGAGTGACGTGGGTGCCGCGATCACCTCGAACCGGGGGCACCGACGGCCGGGTCGAGGTGATGCCGGGAGTGACGTGGGTGCCGCGATCACCTCGAATCCGGGGGATCGGCGGGGGCACCGACGGCTGGGTCAAGGTGATGCCGGGAGTGACGTGGGTGCCGCGATCACCTCGAACCGGGGGTGGGGAAGGGGCGTCAGGCGCGGCGGACCTCGAGGATGCGGAAGGCCTTGGCCGACGACAGTCGTGTGCACCGCAGACCCCAGTCCTGGGCGTTGATCCACGTCTGCAGCGAGTCGGAGCCCAGGTGCTTCTGCACGACGAGGTGGGCGACGCCGTCGTCGGCGAGGCGGGGGAGCCATCGCTCGAGCAGGGCGTGCAGCGCCGCCTTGCCCACGTGGATCGGCGGGTTCGACCAGATCGTCGCGAAGCGCACGTCGTCGGGCACGTCGTCCGGCTCGCAGAAGGTGATCGTCTCGACGCCCAGCTCGCCAGCGTTCGCACGCGCGAGGTCGAGGGCCCGGCGGTTGACGTCGACGCCCCAGACCCGGGCCGCGGGGGAGCGCAGCGCGAGGGTCAGGGCGATCGGCCCCCAGCCGCAACCGAGATCGAGCAGGTCGCCCGTGGGGCTGGGGTCCGGGGCCCCGGCGAGGAGGACGGCCGTGCCGGGGTCGAGTCGCTCGGGGGAGTAGACCCCCTTGGCCGTCGTTAGGGTCACGGACCGGCCGTCGAGCCGCACGGCGATCTGCCGGCGCTCCTCGGGCGATGCGGGCTCGGCGGTGAAGTAGTGGTCAGGCTGCTCGCTCATCGGCGCCCACGCTAGCGGGCCGGGCACAAACGGGTGGCTCGTGGCGTTGGACGAGTGGGACCATAGGGAGAACATGACGACCAACCACAGCAACCGCCCCACCAGCGACATCCGTGACACGACCCGCGAGCGCGACCTGCTCGCCACCCGCGCCGACGCCTTGGGCGACGGCGCGAACGACGGTTACGACGACCTCGACGAGACGCTGCTGCCGCTCTACGACGGTGACCAGCTCGAGCGCGAGGAGCGCGCCGCCCTACGCCGCGTCCAAGGCCTGTCGACCGAGCTCGAGGACGTCACCGAGGTCGAGTACCGCCAGCTACGCCTCGAGCGCGTCGTGCTCGCCGGCGTCTGGACCGAGGGCAGCGCCGACGACGCCGAGAACTCCATCCGTGAGCTCGCGGCCCTCGCCGAGACCGCCGGCTCGACCGTGCTCGAAGGCGTCGTGCAGCGTCGCCAGAAGCCCGACCCGGCGACCTGGCTCGGCAAGGGCAAAGCCCTCGAGCTGCGCGACATCGTCGTCGAGGAGGGCGCCGACACCGTCATCTGCGACGGCGAGCTGGCTCCGAGCCAGCGGCGTGCCCTCGAGGACGTCGTCAAGGTGAAGGTCATCGACCGCACCGCCCTGATCCTCGACATCTTCGCCCAGCACGCGAAGAGCCGCGAGGGCCGCGCCCAGGTCGAGCTGGCCCAGCTTCAGTACCTCCTCCCGCGCCTGCGTGGCTGGGGTGAGTCGATGTCGCGACAGGCCGGTGGCCGCGTCGCCGGCGGTGAGGGCATCGGCTCTCGCGGACCCGGTGAGACCAAGATCGAGCTCGACCGCCGCCGCATCAACACGAAGATCGCCAAGCTGCGCCGAGACATCAAGGGCATGAAGACGAGCCGCGACACACGCCGGCACTCGCGTCACGCGGGAGGAGTGCCCTCCGTCGCCATCGCCGGCTACACCAACGCCGGCAAGAGCTCTCTGCTCAACCGCCTCACCGGCGCCGGTGTGCTCGTCGAGAACCAGCTCTTCGCCACCCTCGACCCGACCGTGCGTCGCACCGAGACCGCGGACGGCCGTGTCTACACGCTGGCCGACACCGTCGGCTTCGTGCGGAGCCTGCCGCACCAGCTCGTCGAGGCGTTCCGCTCGACGCTCGAGGAGGTCGGCGACTCCGACCTGCTCCTGCACGTCGTCGACGGGTCGCACCCCGACCCCGAGGGTCAGATCTCCGCGGTGCGCGAGGTGCTCGCCGAGGTCGGCGGTGATCAGCTCAAGGAGATCATCGTCGTCAACAAGGCCGACATCGCAGACCCCGAGGTCCTCGCCCGGCTGCGCCGGCACGAGAAGCACTGCGTCACTGTGTCGGCCCGCACCGGCGCCGGGCTCGACGAGCTGCGTGAGCTCATCGCGCGCGAGCTGCCCAAGCCGGACATCGAGATCGACGTGCTCGTGCCCTACGACCGCGGTGACCTCATCTCGCGCATCCACGAGGAGGGCGAGATCCTCGAGAGCGAGCACGTGGCCGACGGGACCCGGCTGCGCGCGAAGGTGACGCCGGTCATCGAGGCCGACCTCGCGGCATACGCCGTCGTCGCCAGCTGACCACGGCGTCGCAGAGACCGAAGGGCCCCCACCGTGGGGCCCTTCGGCCTGTCGGGAGCGTGCTGTCGGTGACGTCGGTGAGGATGAGCCCATGGACCTCGAAAGACGCTGTGACTGTTGCCAGCCCGGGTTGTGCGCCTCGTGAGCGCTCCCGTTTGGTTGACGACGGAGCGCCTCGCCCTGCGTCGTCCGAGGGCCGACGACCTCGACGACTACGTGCGTCTGCACACCGACCCGCGCACCTACGCGCACTCGCCGGCGAGCATGCCGACACCCGAGGGCTGCCGCGAGCGGCTGTCGGCCGACCTCTCCGACTGGGAGCGTGCCGGGCTGGGGTATGCCGCCGTCGTCGACCGTGCCACCGGCGCGGTCATCGGGTGGGCGGGCTTGCGGCACAAGGACTCTGATGCCTCTGCCCTGAACCTCTACTACCGTCTCGCCTTCGACCGCCTGGGCCGCGGGTTCGGGCTCGAGATCGCCCGGGCTGTCGTGGCCTGGGGCGTCGAGCACCGACCTGACGATCTCGTCACGGCGATGGTCGACGAGGTCAACACCGCGTCACGGCGCACGGCCGAGCGCTCCGGCCTCTTCGCGTGCGGCACCCGGGCACCGCGGGACGACCCTCACGGCGAGCCCATGCTCTACCTCGAGGCGCCCCGCGTGTCAGCCGTCCCCACCGGCGACGTCGATGCCCTGCGCGACGACATCGTCGACCTCTGGGTCCGGGTGAACGACGCCGGCGGCTCGGTCGGGTTCCTGCCCGGGGCGCCGCGCGCCGACGTCGCGGCGGCGCTCGACCGCCACCTCGACGACGTGCGCTCCGGCCGCAGCCTGCTCTGTGTCCTGCGCGAGCCGGCAGGCCCGGAGGGTGAGCCGGCGGGCCCGCAGGGCGATCGGGCGGGATCTCGGCCATCGGCGGCCGGGCCGGTGCGCGGCATCGGGCTCTGGGAGCACGCGCTCGGCTTCCCCTACGAGCACGTCGCCGGGCTCAAGCGGCTCATGGTCGACCCGCAGCTGCAGGGGCGCAACCTCGGTCGGATCCTGCTCGGGGGCATGGTCGGCATCGCCCGCCGCGACCTTCCCCATGTCGAGCTGCTGCGCCTCGACTACCGCGACGGGTTGGGCCTCGGGGAGTTCTACGGGCGCGCGGGCTGGAGCGAGGTGGGGCGCGTCCCGCGCGGGCTCAAGCTGACCGAGAGCGACTACCGCGACGACGTCGCGATGGCGCGCCGGGTCGATGGCGCGCCGCTGCGCTGAGGGAGCTCAGGACAGTCCGACGATCGAGCCGTCCTCGGTGAGGTCGATGCGCTCGGCGTTCGGCGACTTCGGCAGGCCGGGCATCGTGCGCATGTCGCCGCAGATCGCGTAGACGTAGCCGGCGCCCACGGCCGCGCGCACCTCACGCACGGGCAACCGCCAGCCGGTCGGCGCACCCTTGAGGGCGGGGTTCGAGGAGATCGACAGGTGCGTCTTGGCGATGACGACGGGCAGAGTGCCGAAGCCGAGCCGCTCGTACTCCGCGAGGGCCTTGGCCGCGGCGGGGCTCACATCGATGCCGTCCGCCCCGTAGACCTCGCGGGCGACGGTCTCGATCTTCTCGGTCAGCGGCATCTCGAGCGGGTAGAGGAAGCGGAAGTCGGTGCGCTCCTCGGCCGCCTCGGTGACGACCCGGGCGAGGTCGAGCGCGCCGGGCCCTCCGTCAGCGACGTGTGTCGTCACGGCGCACCGCACCCCGAGCTCGTCGCACAGCGCACTGATCACGGCGTGCTCGGAGTCGAAGTCGGTCGGGAAGGCGTTGATCGCGACGACGGGCGCGATGCCGAAGCGCTGGATGATCTCGATGTGCTTGCGCAGGTTGGGCAGCCCGGAGCGCACGTCGTCGGGGTTCTCGTCGAGCAGTCCCTCGGGCAGGGGCTTGCCGGGCTTGATCGTCCAGCGCCCGGAGTGGGCCTTGAGGGCGCGCACGGTGGCGACGAGCACCGCCGCGTCGGGAACCAGCCCGCTGACCCGGCACTTGACGTTGAAGAAGCGCTCCGCGCCCATGTCGGCGCCGAAGCCGGCCTCGGTGATGACGTAGTCGCTGCCACGCACTCCCACGAGGTCGGCGATCACCGAGGAGGTGCCGGTCGCGATGTTGCCGAAGGGCCCGCAGTGGATGATGGCCGGGCCACCCTCAAGGGTCTGCAGGAGGTTCGGCTTGAGGGCGTCGCGGAGGATGACCGCCATGGCGCCCGCGGCCTGCAGGTCGTCTGCCGTCACGCTCTTGCCCTCGACGGTGTAGGCGACGACGATCCGGCCCAGCCTCAGCCGCAGGTCCTCCAGTGAGGTGGCGAGCGTCAGCAGCACCATGACCTCGCTCGCGGCGGTGATGTCGAAGCCGGTCTGGCGCACGAGGCCGTCCTCGCGGGCGCCGATGCCGACGATGACGGTGCGCAGCGCCCGGTCGTTGACGTCGAGGACCCGGCGCCAGGTGATGTTGCGGACGTCGATGCCGAGCTTGTTGCCGTGGTGCAGGTGGTTGTCGATCATTGCCGAGAGCAGGTTGTGCGCGGCCGTCACGGCGTGGAAGTCGCCCGTCAGGTGCAGGTTGAGGCGCTCCATCGGCACGACCTGGCTGTAGCCGCCCCCGGCCGCGCCGCCCTTGATGCCGAAGGTCGGGCCCATCGACGGCTGCCGCAGGGCGACGACCGCGCGCTTGCCGAGACGGCCCATGGCCTGCGCGAGGCCCACCGAGGTCGTCGTCTTGCCTTCGCCGAGGGGCGTCGGGGTGATCGCCGTGACGACGACGTACTTCGCCCGATGGCCGGTGTCCGGCTCGTCGAGGACGGAGAGGTCGATCTTCGCGACGTCACGCCCCCACGGCTCGAGCTGGTCCTCGGTTAGTCCGAGGTCGGACCCGACGTCGACGAGCGGACGCAGGGTCGCCGCGTGCGCGATCTCGAGGTCGGTGGGCATCGTTGCACTCATGAGTCGATACAACTCCCGGATCTTTGCTCGCACAACAGAATCGCCGCAATGACGAGTGTGATGTCGGGCCCAGGCGGGACGATCCACGCCGCATACCGCCGGTCCACAGGGCGGGGGCCAGGGGGGCAGGGCCCCCACGCGTCGGCACTACCCTGATCCAATGCCCCAGCGACCTGCGCTCGACGACCTCCTCCACGCCGCGGTGTCAGGGGTCGGGGGCGCCGAGCGGCCCGGTCAAGTCGAGATGGCGCGGGCCGTCGCCCGCTCGATCGACGCGCACGAGCACCTGCTCGTGCAGGCGGGCACCGGCACCGGAAAGTCGCTCGCCTACCTCGTGCCGGCCGTCGCCCACGCGTTCGAGGCGGGCAAGCCCGCGGTCGTCGCGACGGCCACGCTCGCGCTGCAGGCCCAGATCGTCGACCGCGACATGCCCCGCGTGGCCGACGCGCTGGCGCCCGTTCTCGGACGTCGCCCGACCTATGCCCTCGTCAAGGGCCGCCGCAACTACGTGTGCCTCAACAAGCTCGAGGGCGGCTTCCCCGACGACGATGAGGGGCTCTTCGGTGTCGGTCAGGTCGACGCTGCTGCCGGGCGGCTCGGCCAGGAGGTCGTGCGCCTCCGCGAGTGGGCCACGAGCACCGACTCCGGCGACCGTGACGAGCTCGTCCCCGGTGTGTCCGAGCGGGCCTGGCGGCAGGTGTCGGTCTCGGCGCACGAGTGCATGGGCGGCAAGTGCCCGCTCGTCGCCGAGTGCTTCGTCGAGCGCGCCCGCGAGGCGGCCAAGGACGTCGACGTCATCGTCACCAACCACTCCTTCATGGCCATCGACTCGTTCGAGGGCCGCCAGATGCTGCCCGAGCACGACGTGCTCGTCGTCGACGAGGCCCACGAGCTCGTCGACCGCGTCACCGCGACGATCACCGACGAGCTCACCGGTGCCATGGTCATGACGGCCGCCCGCAAGGCGGGTCGGATGTCGGAGAACGGTTCGGCGCTCGAGGAGGCAGGGGAGCTGCTCGCGGCCGCGCTCGAGCCGCTCGAGGAGGGCCGGATGCTCGGGGTGCCCGACTCGGTCGCCCTCGCGCTCGCTCGGGTGCGCGACACGGCGCGCACGGTGCAGAGCGACCTCAAGCCGCCGCCCGGTCAGGAGGCCGACGGGGCGCGGCAGGTCGCGCGAGCCGCCGTCGACGAGGTGCAGGAGAACGCCGAGCGCATCCTCGAGGAGCGCGAGCTCGACGTCGTGTGGCTGAACCGCGACCAGCGCCGCGGCCCGGTCCTGCGTGTCGCCCCGATGAGCGTGGCGATGCTCGTGCGCGACAAGGTGTTCGACAACCGCACCGTCGTGCTGACGTCGGCGACCCTCGAGCTCGGCGGCACCTTCGACGCCGTCGCCGGCACGATCGGCCTGCGGGGGGAGGGCGCCCCGGCGTGGCAGGGCCTCGACGTCGGCAGCCCGTTCGACTATCCGAAGCAGGCCATCGCCTACGTCGCCGCCCACCTGCCCCCGCCGGGTCGCGACGGCGCCGGCGACGACACGCTCGATGAGATCGAGGCGCTGGTCCGCGCCGCCGGCGGACGCACGCTCGGGCTCTTCTCCTCGATGCGGGCGGCGCAGACCGCAGCCGAGATCATGCGGGCGCGCTTCGGCGACGACATCCCGGTCCTCTGCCAGGGCGAGGACCAGATCACGACGCTCGTGCGCCAGTTCGCCCGCGACCCGCGCACCTGCCTCTTCGGCACCCTCACCCTCTGGCAGGGGGTCGACGTGCCGGGGTCGTCGTGCCAGCTCGTCATCATCGACCGCATCCCGTTCCCGCGCCCCGACGACCCGCTCGCGTCGGCCCGCTCGCAGGCCATCGCGCGGATGGGCGGCAACGGCTTCATGGCTGTGTCTGCGACACACGCCGCGCTCCGGCTCGCCCAGGGGGCGGGTCGGCTCGTGCGACGGTCAGACGACCGTGGGGTCGTCGCCTTCCTCGACTCCCGGATGATGACGGCGCGGTATGCCGGCTTCCTCCAGCGCTCGTTGCCCCCCTTCTATCCCACGACCGACAAGACGATGGTGCTCGCCGCCCTCGCCCGCCTCGACGCGACGGCGTCGCCGCCCGTCGCCGTCGAGGAGCCCGCGCTGCGGTCGCTCACCGGTGCCCGCGCCGACGCCGACGGCACCGAGCACCCGAGGCCTGTCGCGGGGCCGCCGCCGGTCGCCGAGTCGACCCGCAGCGCCGTCACCGCCGGCCATGCGTGGACCGACGAGCAGGACGAGGAGCTGCGCGATGCCGCCGAGTCGGGCATGCAGCTGGACGAGCTCGTCGACCACTTCGAGCTGAGCGAGGAGACCATCGCGGCCCGCCTCGAGCAGCTCGACCTCACCCTCGCCTCCGGCGCCCTCTTCGACTGACCCGGCCACGCGGCATACCCCGTCGGTGCCCGGCCCCACCTTCCTCGCAACACACCGAGCAGGCGCCAACACCACGAGGTGTGCCACGGGGGGTTGCCAACTGCTCGGTGTGTTGCGGGCGGCGACCAGGCGTCAGGCGCGCCTCCGGGGTGGGCGGCTCACGGTGTCGGGGGCGCGTGGCATGGTTGGGCCATGACCGACCCGGCTGCCTCCTCGCTCGTCCTCGTCACCGGGCCCGAGGAGTTCCTCGTCGAGCGCGCCGTCTCCGGCGTCGTCGCGAGCGCCCGCGCGGCCGAGCCCGACCTCGAGGTCATCCGTCTCGAGCCGGGCACCTACGAGGCCGGCGCCCTGCAGATGCACGCGAGCCCGTCGCTCTTCGGCGGCGTCAAGGCGATCGTCGTCACCGGGGTCCACGAGGCGCCCGAGGAGATGCAGGCCGACCTGCTGACGCTCGTCGCGACCCCCGACCCCGACCTGCTCCTCGTCGTGGCGCACGGCGGTGGCATGCGCGGCAAGAAGGTCCTCGACACGATGAAGAAGTCCGGTGCCCGCGTCATCGACTGCCCCGCCGTCAAGACCGACCGCGACAAGACCGACTTCGTCATGAAGGAGTTCGCGGCCGCCCACCGCAAGATCACGAACGAGGGTGTGCGTGCCCTGATCGAGGCGGCCGGCAAGGACCTCCGTGAGCTGGCGGCGGCCTGCTCTCAGCTCGTCTCCGACACCGAGGGCCCCGTCGACGACGCCGTCGTGGACACCTACCACGGCGGCAAGGTCGAGGCGACCGGCTTCCGCGTCGCCGACGCGACCGTCGCGGGCCAGCCCGGCGAGGCGCTGCGCCTGCTCCGGCACGCCATCGCCTCGGGGGTCGACCCGGTGCCGATCGTCGCCGTCATCGCCTCGCAGCTGCGCCAGCTCATCAAGGTGGGATCGGCCGGCCGGGGCAGCTCGGCCCAGCTCGCCAAGAGCCTCGGCATGGCCCCGTGGCAGGTCGACAAGGCACGTCGGGCCGTCGGGCACTGGAGCGCCGACGGGCTCGCCGTCGCCGTCCAGGCCATCGCCGCCGCCGACCACGAGGTCAAGGGCGGTGGTCGCGACCCGGTCTATGCCGTCGAGCGCGCCATCCTCACCATCGCTCGAGCCCGCGCGGCGAGCTGACCCCGGCCGGGCGGCATACCCCCGCGGTGGGCCGACCCCAGCACCGGAGCCGGTTTGGAGGGGAGCCGGGGCCGCTGGTAACTTTAACCCTTGCGTGCGCGCTCTTGGTCGTGCGCGCATGCAGGCTCTACCCAGAGCGGCTCACGCAGGGTGCCCCACGCCCGGTCCCGAGACGCTTTGCCGCCCTCTAACGGCAACCATCCGACCGAACGAAAGAAAATCTCAACGTGGCAAACATCAAGTCGCAGCTCAAGCGCATCAAGACGAACGAGAAGCGCACCGAGCGCAACAAGGCCGTCAAGAGCGAGCTCCGCACGTGGATCCGCAAGTTCCGTGAGGCCGCTGCCTCCGGCGACAAGGATGCGACGTCCGACGCCCTGAAGGTCGCTTCGACGAAGCTCGACAAGGCTGTCTCCAAGGGCGTCATCCACGCCAACCAGGCCGCCAACAAGAAGTCGGCCATGGCGAAGAAGGCCGCGTCGCTCTGACGCGAGCCGCACCAGCCCTGTTCGGGCCCGTCACCGCTCGGTGACGGGCCCGAACTGCGTCTTGAACGCCTCCTCGGGCGGGCGGTGAGGCGGCGGACGCGTCAGCGCAGCTGCGCGCGGGCCGCCGCGACGACGCGCTCGTAGCGGTCGCGGGGGAGCACCGCCCCCTCGCGCCGCACACCGTGGGGGTCGACCCGGACGAGCCGGTTGACCCGCACCTCGCTGGGTCGGCCGCGCCGGTCCCAGTCGCCCGTGCCGATGTCGACCCACTCACGCCCCGAGCGGCGCTCCTGCTGCTCGTCCACGTCGTGGTCCTTGCTCGTCAGCGGCAGCGCGACGAGCCAGTCGGCCTCGCGGCCGATGACGAGCACGGGCCGGTCCTTGCCCTGGGTGTGGTCCTCCTCGTAGGGCACCCACGTCCACACGATCTCGCCGGGGTCGGGGTTGCCGTCGGGCGCGGGGGAGTACGTCGTGTCGGGCAGCGTCGTCGCATCGCCGGGGTATGCCGTCCGGCCGCCCCCGCCGTCCTGCGCGCGCTGGGTGCCCGGCTTGGTGCTCTGAGTGCCCGGCTTCGGTCGGGGAGCGGGCTGGGAGCGGGGGCCGCGCAGGGCGCTGCGCAGGCCCTGGAGGAGGCGGTCGAGGGCAGACATGGGAATCACCGTAGCCGCGCCACCGTTACCGTTTGGGTCTGAGCGCGGGTCGATGGCGATCCACCCTGTCCGCTCCTAGTGCCCCCGGCACTGCCCGTCCGAGCCCTGAACCCGGAGAACCCACCCGTGAGCCCCGCCGCACGACGCACGACCTTTGCCATCCTCGCCCTCGCGCTGGGTGGCTTCGCCATCGGCACGACGGAGTTCGTCACGATGGGGCTGCTGCCCCAGATCGCCGAGGGCACCGGGGTCGACATCGCGACGGCCGGTCACTACGTCTCGGCCTACGCCCTCGGGGTGGTCGTCGGCGCTCCGCTCATCGCCGTCATGGCGGCGAAGGTGCCGCGCAAGGGCCTGCTCATGGCGCTCATGGGCTTCTTCGCCGTGTCACACATCGCGATCGCCTTCGCCGACACCTACCCGACCGTCATGGCCGCCCGCTTCCTCGCCGGCATCCCGCACGGCGCCTTCTTCGGCATCGGCTCGGTCGTCGCTGCCTCGCTCGTGTCGCACCAGCGGCGCACGGCCGCGGTCGCCACGCTCCTCGGTGGCCTCGGTGTCGCCAACGTCATCGGGGTGCCCCTCGCGACCCTGCTCGGGCAGCGCTACTCGTGGCACCTGCCCTACCTCGTCGTCGGCGCCGTCGCAGTCGTGACCGTCGCCGCGATCGGCGTCTTCCTGCCCCACCAGAGCCCGAGCGGCGAGGAGTCGATGCGTTCGGAGATGCGGGCCCTGCGCCGCCTGCAGGTCTGGCTCGCCCTGCTCATCGGCGTCGTCGGCTTCGGCGGCATGTTCGCGATGTACTCCTTCATCACGCCGACGATGACCGAGCTCGCCGGGCTGGACGAGAGCTACATCCCGTGGGTGCTCGCGGCATACGGCATCGGCATGGTCACGGGCATGGTCCTCAGCGGCCGCGTCGCGAACCGCGTCGGGGTGCTCAAGGGGATCATCATCGCGCTGTCGCTCGTCGGGGCGCTGCTCGCCGTCTTCGGCTGGGCGGCGCAGGTGCTGTGGCTCGCGGTCGTGATGGTCTTCGTGCTCGGGGTGCTTCCCTCGATCGTCGTCCCGCTGCTGCAGACGCGCCTCATGGACGTCGCCCACGAGGGGCAGTCGCTCGCGGCCGCGCTCAACCACTCGACGCTCAACATGGCCAACGCCCTCGGGGCCTGGCTCGGCTCGCTCGTGCTCGCCGCCGGCTGGGGCTACGGCGCGCCCAGCCTGGTGGGCGCCGGGCTCGCGCTCCTCGGTGTCGGCGTGGCGGTGCTGTCCGCCGTGCTCGAGCGGCGTGCGCGCGTCGCCCGTTCCACCGCGCGGCCCGTCGAGACCGCCAACGTCTGACCATCCGCGACTCGCGGACTCGGGGACTCGGGGACTCGGGGACTCTCAACGACTCCGGGCCCGGGCGGTCCACGGTGGACGGGATTTGGCGTGCGCGAGCCTCGCAAATAAGGTGAGGCTTGCCTAACTCGCCAACGCGGTGAGGTCACCCAGTCCGGAGCAACTCACACCTGTCACGCGACTCGGCGGCCGAGCCCTCCTGCCCTCGACCCTGACACTGGGAGCCTCCTCGTGAACCTCCGTCGCCGACGTCCCGCCCTGCTCGTCCCCGCCCTCGCGGCCACCGCCCTCCTCGCCCTCGCGGCCTGCGGCTCCGCGGACGCCCCCGCCTCCGGATCGACCGGTGCCGCTGGGTCCTCGTCGGGGGCAGCCGCCGCCGACGGTGACCTCGTCATCTACAGCGGCCGCAACGAGAAGCTCGTCTCGGGCCTGCTCGACCAGCTGTCCGCCGCGACGGGCGTCAAGGTCAGCGTGCGCTACGCCGGCTCCAGCGAGCTCGCCGCGCAGCTGCTCGAGGAGGGCGACGCCACCAACGCCGACCTGTTCTTCAGCCAGGATGCCGGCGCCCTCGGAGCCCTCGGAGCGGCCGGCCGGCTCGAGGCCCTCGACCCGGCACTCACCGCCACGGTCATCGACGGCTACGCCGACCCGGCCAACCTCTGGGTCGGCACGTCGGCGCGCGCACGCGTCGTCGCCTACCACCCGGGGCAGGCGCCCGAGGCGGCGCAGATGACGAGCATCGACGCGGTGCTCGACCCCCGGTACAAGGGCAAGGTGGGCTTCGCCCCGTCGAACGCCTCCTTCCACGCCTTCGTCACCGCGCTGCGCGTCACCAAGGGTGAGGACGGCGCCAAGACGTGGCTCGAGCGCTTCCGCGCCAACGAGCCCAAGGCGTACGACAGCAACGTCGCCGTGCTCGACGGCGTCGACAAGGCCGAGGTGTCGCTCGGCCTCATCAACCACTACTACTGGTTCGAGAAGTCCGCCGAGAAGGGCGAGTCCGCCGTGACGGCGAAGATCCGCTTCCTCGGCTCGGACGACCCCGGCGCGCTCATCAACGTCGCCGGAGTCGGCGTGCTCAAGGGCACCGACCAGAAGGAGGCCGCGACCAAGGCGGTGTCCTTCCTCCTCGGCCCCCAGGCGCAGAAGTACTTCACCGAGACGACGTTCGAGTACCCCGTCGTCGACGGAACCCCCACGCCCGCCGGCCTGCCCGCGCTCAAGGACCTGCGCAGCTCGAGCGTCGACCTCAACAAGCTCGACTCGCTCGACCGCACCCTCGCGCTCCTAGGCGAGGTGGGTCTCACCTGAGCGCGCGCGACGCCGGGCGGGCCCCGCTCTGGCTGGTCGTCCCGTCGGTGGCAGGAGCGCTCCTCGCGCTCCTGCCGCTCGGCTACCTCGTGCTGCGCACCGTCGAGGCCGGCGACCGGGTCGGGGCGATCCTCACCCGCCCGGGCACCCTCGAGCTCGTCGGTCGCAGCCTCGCCCTCGTCGGCACGGTGACGACGCTGTGCCTCGTCCTCGGCGTCGGACTCGCGGCTCTCGTCACCCGCACCACCCTGCCCGGCCGGCGGGTCCTCGCCGTGCTGCTCGCACTGCCGCTCGCCGTCCCGAGCTACGTCGCGGCCTTCGCCTGGGTCGCGGCCGTGCCCTGGGCGCGCGGCTTCGTCGGGGCGACGCTCGTCCTCACCGCCTGCACCTACCCCTACGTCTACCTCCCCGTTGTCGCGGCGATGCGCGGGGTCGACCCGGCGCAGGAGGAGGTCGCCCGCAGCCTCGGCCGCGGCCCGTGGCGCACCTTCCTCACGGTGACGGTGCGACAGGTCTGGCCCGCTGCGGCGTCGGGTGGTCTGCTCGTCGCGCTCTACGCGCTGAGCGACTTCGGGGCCGTGTCGCTGCTGCAGTTCGACGCCTTCACCCGCGTCATCCACACCTCCTACCGCGCGAGCTTCGACCGCACGCCCGCGGCTGTCCTCTCGCTGCTGCTCGTCGTCCTCACCGTGCTCATCGCGCTGGGTGAGCGCCGCAGCCGTCGGGGCCTCGAGCAGACCCGGGTGGGCTCGGGAGTCTCGCGTCGCTCGGAGCCGCTGCGGCTCGGGCGAATGGCCGCGGCCGCGGCGACCGCTGCCGTCCTCGCGGTCCTCGCGGTCGCACTCGCGTTCCCGCTCGCCTCGCTCGCCTACTGGTTCGTCACAGGGCTCTCCGCCGGCGTCGACGTGGAGCGTCTCGTGACGAGCACGGCGACGACCCTCCTGCTCGCGGTGCTCGGCGCCCTCGTCACGATGGCCTTCGCCGTGCCGATCGGGGTGCTCGTCGCCCGCCATCGCTCGCGCGCGACCTCCGCCATCGAGCTCGGCGCCTGGGCGGGCCACGCCCTGCCGGGCATCGTCGTCGCCCTTGCTCTCGTCTTCTTCGGGATCCGCGTCGCGCAGCCGATCTACCAGCGCACGCCGCTCCTCCTCATCGCGTATGCCGTCCTCTTCCTCCCCGCGGGCGTCGGCGCCGTGCGTGCGTCCGTCGCGATGAGCTCACCCCGGGTCGAGGAGGTCGCCCGCTCGCTCGGGAGCCGACCGCTCGACGTGCTGCGGCGGGTGACGCTCCCGCTGGCCGGCCCCGGGGTCGCGGCCGGCACGGCGCTCGTCCTGCTGACGATCATGAAGGAGCTGCCGGCGACGCTGCTGCTGCGCCCGACCGGCGCCAACACGCTGGCCACGAGCCTGTGGACCGAGACGGGGGTCGCCGCGTATGCCGCCGCCGCTCCCTACGCTCTCGCGCTCGTGGCGCTCGCCGTCGTTCCGACGCTGTGGCTCATGCACGCGCAGGGGCGGCTCGGTGAGTCCGGTGAGTCGGGCGACCCCTGCGAGCCCCCCACCTCCCTCGACCAACCCAGTGACCCGCACCGAAGGAGAGTCCCGTGAGCACCGTGACGCTGGAGGGCGTGACCAAGGCGTTCGGCGCGACGAACGCGCTCGACGACGTCGACCTCACCGTGGCGGGCGGTCACCTCACGGCCGTGCTCGGGCCGTCCGGCTGCGGCAAGACGACGCTGCTGCGGGTCGTGGCCGGTTTCGTGCGGCCCGACGCCGGCACGGTCACCGTGGGCGGAGCGACCGTTGAGGCGTCGGGGACCCATGTCGCGCCGGAGCGTCGCGGAGTCGCGATCGTGCCGCAGGAGGGGGCGCTCTTCCCGCACCTCGACGTTGCCGCGAACGTCGCGTTCGGCCTGCCCGGCCGCCGGCGTGACCGCGCGACGGCCGGCCGGGTGGCCGAGATGCTCGCGCTGATCGGCCTCGAGGGCCACGGCGACCGTCGTCCCGACGAGCTCTCCGGTGGTCAGCAGCAGCGGGTCGCGCTCGCGCGGGCGCTGGCTCCGAGCCCCGGTGTCGTGGTGCTCGACGAGCCCTTCTCGGCGCTCGATGCCGGCCTCCGGGCGCAGGTGCGCACCGAGGTGCGGGGCGTGCTCCGCGCCATCGGGGCGACCGCAGTGATCGTCACCCACGACCAGGAGGAGGCGCTGTCGATGGCCGACTCCGTCGCCGTCATGGACCGTGGTCGCGTCCTCATGCACGGCAGTCCCGCGGAGGTCTACCAGCGGCCCGCCGACCTCGTCGTCGCGCGCTTCGTCGGCGACCTCGTCGAGCTGCCCGGCACCAAGGCGGGAGCGACGGTTGAGACGGCGCTCGGCGTGCTGCCCCTGCACGGCACTGCCGAGGTGCCCGACGGGCCGGTGCTCGCGGCGCTGCGACCGGAGCAGATCCGGGTCGACGGCCGAATCGAGCGCCACGGTCACCGCGCCCACGTCGACGACGTCGTCTTCCAGGGACACGACTCGATCGTGCGGCTCACCCTCACCGGGTCCCGCCCCACCCTGCGCCTGGCCGCCCGATCCCAGGCTCCGCTCCGGCCGGGAGACGACGTGGCCGTCCGCGTCATCGGGCCGGCGCTCGCCTACCCCCGCTGACCACCCCAGACGTGGACGGGGCCGAGCACCCTCAGGGGCGCCAGCGGTCGGGCTCGGACTCCCGCTCTGGCTGGGGTGCCGTCGGGTCGTAGGGAGGCGTCACCGAGGGAGTGTCGACGGGGCGGTATGCCGCGGGCTCGGGTGCCGTCAGTGCCACCGGGAGCGGGGTGGTCGGGGCAGCGGGGGTGCGCTGCGGCCACGCCGGCTGGCCCACCGGCAGGTCGGCCCGGACCGCCCGGTCGTCGGCGCCCGCGCCGATTCCCGTCGGGGTCGTGGGCTGGAAGCCGACCATCGCCGGGAGCGCGTAGGTGCCCGGGGCGGGAGCCTCGCCCCAGAGCCAGGGCTCGCGGGGTCGCCAGAGGAGGCGGCCGGGGCGGCGCCGGTCGCGCAGGGCGTGCATGCGCCAGAGCAGCACCGGGTGCGACGACGACGCGTTGACGACCCAGACGAAGAACCCCGGCTCGGTGACGGCCCGGTCGGCCATCGCGTCGACGTCGACGGAGCGGTTGAGGTACTTGCCGCCCGCGAGGGTCGCCATCGCGAGCCGGGCACCCTGCGGGGCGAGCGCGTGTCCGTAGTTGTCGGCGGTGTACTCCTGAGCGCGGCTCAGCGTCGAGCCGACGACCGGGATCCACTGCGAGGCGAACGTGCCGAGGATGCGCCAGTAGCTGACGTGGCCCGCCGCGATGTGGCCGACCTCGTGGGCGATGACGAAGCGCAGCGCCTCGGGCTCGCGGGCGGCGCCACCGACCTCGAGCAGGTCGCTGTTGATGAAGACGAAGCGCCGGAAGCCGTGACCCGATGCGGCTGCGTTGATGACCCCGTTGCCGAGCACGACGTAGGCGTCGGGGACGAACGACAGCCCCGAGCGCGCGGCCGCATCGACGAGCATTGCGTAGGCCTCGGGGAACTGCTCCGGGGTCAGCTTGATGCCGTTCAGCCGCTGCTGGGCCCAGAGCTGGCCACGCGCGAACCACACGAGCAGCGGCGCGAAGATGAGGGCGAGCGCGTAGACGTCGGGTGCGCGCCCCTCGTCGTTGGCGGCTAGGATCTCGTCGAAGGCGAGCACGAGCAGGACGAGCGAGGCGATGATGGCGAGGACGAGCACGAGGATCTCTCGCGGGTGGCGCACGTAGCGGCGCAGCGGCAGGTGTGACCCCGGAGCGACCGGCAGCGTCAGCATGGGTTGGGCGCGCATGGGCGCCATTGTGCGGCACGACACTGACCTCGGCCACGTCGGCAGCCGTCACGGCATACGGCGAAAGCGTGGGAGACTGTGCCGGTGGCAGCGGGCGTCGGCCCACCCGACCCGCGCCATCCCGATCCCCACTCCCCATCCTGCGAGGTTCGTCCCACCGTGTCGCCCATGGCCCGTACTGCGCTGGCGCCCCACGCAACGCCGCCGGACCTCATCCGCAACTTCTGCATCATCGCCCACATCGACCACGGCAAGTCGACCCTGGCCGACCGGATGCTGCAGAAGACGGGCGTCGTCGACCCTCGGGCGATGCGCGCGCAGTACCTCGACCGCATGGACATCGAGCGCGAGCGCGGCATCACGATCAAGAGCCAGGCCGTGCGCATGCCGTGGGCCGTCGAGGACGCCGCCGGCGCGTCGACGACCTACGCGCTCAACATGATCGACACGCCGGGTCACGTCGACTTCACCTATGAGGTGTCGCGGTCGCTGGCTGCCTGCGAGGGAGCGGTGCTCCTCGTCGACGCCGCACAGGGCATCGAGGCGCAGACGCTGGCCAACCTCTACCTGGCCATGGAGAACGACCTCACGATCATCCCCGTGCTCAACAAGATCGACCTGCCGGCCGCCCAGCCGGAGAAGTACGCCGAAGAGCTCGCCAAGCTCATCGGCGGCGAGCCGGACGACTGCCTCCGCGTGTCGGGCAAGACGGGCGAGGGCGTCGAGCCGCTCCTCGACACCATCGTCGCGCAGATCCCGGCCCCGACCGGTGACGCGAACGCGCCCGCCCGCGCGATGATCTTCGACTCGGTCTACGACACCTACCGCGGCGTCGTGACCTACGTCCGCGTCGTCGACGGCAACCTCAACCCCCGCGAGAAGATCGTCATGATGTCGACGCGGGCGACCCACGAGCTGCTCGAGATCGGCGTCATCAGCCCCGAGCCGGTGCCGAGCAACGGCCTCGGCGTCGGCGAGGTCGGCTACCTCATCACCGGCGTCAAGGACGTGCGCCAGTCGCGCGTCGGCGACACGGTCACCAACGCGAGCAAGCCCGCCAGCAAGGACCTCGGCGGCTACCGCGACCCGAAGCCGATGGTCTTCTCCGGCCTCTATCCCATCGACGGCTCGGACTACCCCGACCTGCGCGAGGCCCTCGACAAGCTCAAGCTCAACGACGCCGCGCTCGTCTACGAGCCCGAGACCTCGGCCGCCCTCGGCTTCGGTTTCCGCGTCGGCTTCCTCGGCCTGCTCCACCTCGAGATCGTGCGGGAGCGCCTCGAGCGCGAGTTCGGCCTCGACCTCATCTCGACGCAGCCCAACGTCGTCTACGACGTGACGATGGACGACGGCAAGGCCGTGCACGTCACCAACCCGAGCGAGTACCCCGACGGCAAGATCCGCGAGGTGAGCGAGCCGATCGTGCGCGCCACGATCCTCTCGCCGTCGGAGTTCGTCGGGGCGATCATGGAGCTCTGCCAGCAGAAGCGCGGCAGCCTCCGCGGCATGGACTACCTCTCCGAGGACCGCGTCGAGATGCGCTACACGCTGCCGCTCGCCGAGATCGTCTTCGACTTCTTCGACCAGCTGAAGTCGCGCACCCGCGGCTACGCCTCGCTCGACTACGAGCCCGACGGGGAGCAGGTGGCCGACCTCGTGAAGGTCGAGATCCTCCTCCAGGGCGAGACGGTCGACGCGTTCTCCGCGATCGTCCACAAGGACAAGGCCTACGCCTACGGCGTCATGATGGCGAGCAAGCTCAAGGACCTCATCCCGCGCCAGCAGTTCGAGGTCCCGATCCAGGCCGCGATCGGCTCGCGCATCATCGCGCGCGAGAACATCCGCGCCATCCGCAAGGACGTCCTCGCCAAGTGCTACGGCGGCGACATCAGCCGCAAGCGCAAGCTCCTCGAGAAGCAGAAGGAGGGCAAGAAGCGGATGAAGATGGTCGGCCGCGTCGAGGTCCCCCAGGAGGCCTTCGTGGCCGCGCTCTCGAGCGACGGCGACAAGGGCAAGAAGGGCTCGTAGCGCGTCGCGCTCCAGCCTGGGTCACGACGTCGCTCGCTTCACCGGCGCAGGTATGCCGTCCGGTGCGGTCTCGTCGCCCGCCTAGTCGCCGAGCAGCTTGCGGCGCAGGCGGTCGGTGTCGGCTGCGGTCCATCCTTGGGTGCCCAGCCAGCCGATGGCGCCGCCGTGTCGCTCGTCGAGGGTCTGCAGCAGCAGGCGCATCGTGTCGGTGGTCGGGGACTGCTGGGCGACGGTCTTGTCCTGCAGGTTCGCGGCATACGCCGTGCTCGAGCGCAGGCGCGCCATGATCGCGGGCACGCGCTCGGCGGACGCGGCGTAGTCGGCGATGACGAGGTCGTCGGGCACGCCGACGACCTTGAGGGCGAGCCCGACGACGGTACCGGTGCGGTCCTTGCCGGCGGCGCAGTGCACGATCGCAGCGCCCTCGCTCGACGCGATCGCGTCGAGGGCGGCGACGACGGAGTCCGGGCGGGTCGCGAGGTAGGACAGGTAGTGCTCCGACCAGAACTGCTCGTGGCTGCGGCGGTGCTCGTCGTCCGCGCGGCCACCGGCGGCCGAGGCCTGCGCAGCAGCGGCTGCCGCCTCGCGGCGCTCGTCCGTCTCCCACGGGAGGGCGCGCTCCGCCGCGGGGATGCCCGACTCGACCGAGTCCTCGCGGTAGAGCGTGTGGTGGTGGTGACGGACGTGCACCACGGCCCGCAGCGGTCCGTCGCCCTCCTTCGCCAGCTCGACGTGCGTGCGCAGGTCGACGACGTCGCTCACACCGAAGCGGGTCACGAGCGTGTCGATCGCCTCCGGCGACAGGTCCTGGAGGTTGTCGGAGCGCAGCAGTCGGCGGGGTTGCACGAGCTCACCCGACTCGGTCGGGAGGCCGCCGAGGTCGCGCATGTTGACGACGCCGTCGAGGTCGATCCACTGGGGGCGATACACCCCAGCAGCCTATGCGAGCACGGGCTGCACCCCGCCGGGGCGTCAGTCGCGCACCACGCTCACGGTGAGGACGCTGATCGAGGTGAACGGTGGCGCGTCCGGTCGGGTGTCCTCGCCGCCCTGCGCTGCGATGTGGTCGATGATCTCCTGGCCCTCGACGACCCGGCCGAAGACGGAGTAGACGGGGGCGCCGGCCGTCACGGTGAAGTCTCGGTGCACCATGAGGAACTCGCCCGCGGTGCCCCGCACGTCGTCTCCGCGAGCCATGCCCACCATCCCGCGCACATAGTGGCCGCCGGGGGGTGCGTTCTCGAGGGGCAGGCCGTAGCCGGGGTCGCCGAGGCTGCGCCCCGTGGGGTCACCGCACTGGAGGAAGCCGGTCGCCGCCTGGCGAGTCGTCAGGCGGTGGCAGACGCTGTCAGACCAGTAGCCGGACCGCGCCAGGGTCACGAACGACGCGACCGTCGCCGGGGCGGCCGCTCCGTCGAGCTCGAGCCGGATCACGCCGCACGTCGTCGTCAGGGTGGCGCGCCACCGGGCTCCGGCCGCGATCGCAGGTGCCGGCGCCGATGCGAGGTGGGGCACCGTGGCGGGGGTTGGCGGCGGCGCGCTGCACGTGACCGCCCCGGCCGCCCGCCCCGGCGGAGTCGTCGCGGGCGTCGGTGAGCTCGTCGGACTCCCCGGCGACGGATCCCCGGTCCACGTCGACACGAGGAGCAGGGCCGCAGCGGCTCCGAGGGCGGCGAGCACCAGCAGCACGGCTGTGCGCAGCGACGGCACGGCCGGTGGGGGCTGGCGCTCGCCCGCGCCACTCATCCCACCAGCGTAGGCCGACGGCCTGTCGGCGGCGCCGTGCTCGCCTGAGACAATCGAGGTATGCCGCCCTCCGCCCTCCCCGACGGCGACCCCGCACCCGTCTCTGGCGAGCTCCCAGCAGCGGCCCTGGCGTCGATCGCGGGCACCGAGCTCGGCATCTACGTGCACGTGCCGTTCTGCACCGTGCGGTGCGGCTACTGCGACTTCAACACCTACACCCTCACCGAGCTCGGCGGCCTCGGGGCCACGATCGGCGTCGACACCTACGCCGACGCCGCCCTCGCCGAGGTCGACCTCGCCCGGCGGGTGCTCGGTGACGAGGCGCCCGCCGTGTCAACGGTCTTCGTCGGTGGTGGAACGCCGACGATGTTGAGGTCGGGCGACCTCGTGAGGATGCTGAGCGGCATACGGGAGCGCTTCGGGCTGGCACCCGGCGCCGAGGTGACGACGGAGGCGAACCCCGACTCCGTCACGCCGGAGTCGCTCGCGCAGCTCTCCGAGGGCGGTTTCACGCGCGTGTCGATCGGCATGCAGTCGGCGGTGCCGCACGTGCTCGCGACGCTCGAGCGCACGCACGACCCCGACAACGTGGCACGTGCGGTCGCAGCCACCCGCGCGGCGGGCATGCAGGTCAGTGTCGACCTCATCTACGGCACGCCGGGGGAGTCGCTGGACGACTGGCGCCGCAGCCTCGAGACGGCGATCGCCCTCGAGCCCGACCACATCTCGGCCTACGCCCTCGTTGTCGAGCAGGGCACGAAGCTGGCGGCGCAGGTGCGCCGGGGGCTCGTGGCGATGCCCGAGGACGACGACGAGGCCGACAAGTACGAGCTCGCCGACGGGCTGCTCGCCGATGCCGGCTTCGGCTGGTACGAGGTGAGCAACTGGGCCCGTTCGGAGCAGACGCGCTGCCGGCACAACATCGCCTACTGGGCGGGCACCAACTGGTGGGGCGTCGGCCCGGGCGCCCACAGCCACGTCGGCGGGGTGCGCTGGTGGAACGTCAAGCACCCGAGCGCGTATGCCGCCCGCCTGCGCTCCGGGGAGTCGCCCGCCCAGGCGCGTGAGTCGCTCACCGACGAGCAGCGCCACGACGAGCGGGTGCTGCTCGGCACCCGTCTCGTCGAGGGGCTGCCCGTCGACGACCTCCGCACCGGTGGCCGGGGAGCGGTCGCGGGCCTCATCGCCGACGGCCTCATCGACGGCGCGGCCGCTGTCGCTCGCGGTCGGGTGGTTCTCACCCGGCGCGGCCGGCTCCTCGCCGACACTGTTGTCCACCGCCTCCTGGCGGCGTGAAAGACCTGATCCAGCAAAGGAACCCGATGACTGACCTCGCCTCCTCCACATCGACGGCCGAGTCCGACGTGGCATCCACCGTGTCCTCGGTCGTGGCGCAGGCCCGGCGGACCTTCGACAGCGGGCGCACCAAGCCGTATGCGTGGCGTGAGGCGCAGCTGAAGGCCCTGCGCGAGCTGCTCATCGACAACCACGACGAGATCGCGCAGGCACTCGACGCCGACCTCGGCAAGAGCGCCGAGGAGTTCTGGCTCACCGAGATGGGTCTCGTCGTGAGTGAGATCGACCACACCCTGAAGCACCTGCGCCGGTGGCTCGCCCCTCGCCGCGTCTCGGTGCCGTTGCGCGTGCAGCCCGGGCAGGCCCAGGTCGTGCGCGAGCCGCTCGGGGTCGTGCTCGTCATCGCTCCCTGGAACTACCCCGTGCTGCTCACCCTCGGGCCGCTCGTCGGCGTGCTGGCCGCCGGCAACGCCGCGGTCGTCAAGCCGAGCGAGGTCGCGCCGGCGACGTCGGCCGTCATCGCGCGGCTCATGTCGCAGCACCTCGACCCCGAGGCGGTGCACGTCGTCGAAGGCGGCGTGCCGGAGACGACGGCGCTGCTCACGGAGCGCTTCGACCACATCTTCTACACCGGCAACGGGGTCGTCGGGCGCATCGTCCTCGAGGCGGCGGCCAGGCACCTGACGCCCGTCACGCTCGAGCTCGGCGGCAAGTCGCCGACCTTCGTCGACGACGGTGTCGACCTCGAGACGACGGCGCGTCGCCTCGTCTGGGGCAAGTTCACCAACGCCGGGCAGACCTGCGTCGCGCCGGACTACGTGCTCGGCACGCGGCAGACCCTCGATGCGCTGAAGCCTTTGCTCCTCAAGTCGATTCGTGACACCTACGGCGA
This sequence comes from Humibacillus xanthopallidus, assembly GCF_006717145.1. GTDB lineage: Bacteria > Actinomycetota > Actinomycetes > Actinomycetales > Dermatophilaceae > Humibacillus > Humibacillus xanthopallidus. Next base: position 496,510 of record NZ_VFQF01000001.1, read on the forward strand.
GGATCCCCGGGGTTCGGCTGACTACGGGCGCATCATCACGGCGCGCCATCTCCGTCGCCTGATCGAGCTCATCGACCCCGCGAAGGTCGTGACGGGTGGCGAGAGCGACGTCTCGACTCGCTATCTCGCGCCGACGGTGCTCGACGAGGTCTCGCTCGACGACCCGGTGATGGGGGAGGAGATCTTCGGGCCGGTGCTGCCCCTCGTCGAGGTCTCGGGCGTCGACGAGGCCATCGAGATCATCACCGGCCGCGAGAAGCCGCTCGCCCTCTACGTCTTCACGTCGAAGCCCGAGACGAGGCGGCGGTTCGTCCGTGACACGTCCTCGGGAGCCCTCAGCTTCAACATCCCCCTGGCCCACCTCGCCGTTCCCGAGCTGCCCTTCGGCGGCGTCGGCATGAGCGGCATGGGGGCCTACCACGGCGAGTTCTCGATCGACCTCTTCTCGCACGCCAAGGCGGTGCTGCGCCAGCCCCTGCGGCCGGACGCGACGGCCGTCGTCCGCCCGCCGAGGACACCCGCCCAGCGACGGATCATCGATCGTTTCGTCTTCCCGGGTCGCCGCCGCTGACTAGCACACGCGGGCGAAATGTCGCCGGAGGGGCGCGGCGTGTCGCAAGGGATTTATGAGAAAGCAGTGACGTGGTGACGCTTCTGTCCTAGATTCCGTAGGGACCCGATGCCCACGACGGGAGTCTCACGGTGAGTGCAGCCGCATGTCCAGCAGCCAGCCAGACCCCTGCGGCACCCGTCCCGGCGCGGCGGCGGACGTGGCGGCGGACGCGGCGGCGCTTCCTGCCGGTGCTGGCGCTCGTGCTCGCCGTGCTCGCGAGCGTCGGCCTCACGGCACCGGCCCGCTCGGCCGAGTGGATCGTCCTCTGCACCGGCTACGACTCGTGCAACGCGGCGGGCTACCCCGACAGCAGCTACAAGGCGGTCTCGTCGACGAGCTACTGGCGCCAGACGACGGGCCACAACTGCACGAACTACGTCGCCTACCGCCTCGTCAAGAACGGTCTGCCCAACGTCAAGCCGGCCTCCCTGACAGGCAACGCCTACAACTGGGGTCCGTCCTTCCCGACGCAGACGAACAACAGCCCCGCCAGAGGCGCAGTCGCGTGGTGGAACACGTCCTACTCCGCGACCGGGCACGTGGCCTACGTCGAGAAGGTCATCTCACCCTCGGAGATCCTTGTCTCCGAAGACAACTGGGGCGGTGACTTCCGGTGGCGCCGCATCACGCTGACCGGCGGTCGCTGGCCCACCGGCTTCATCCACTTCAAAGACCAAGGCACGAGCGCGCCGACGACAGACACGTCCTGGCAGGTCGCCGGCCCGGTCCGCCTCCTCGACACCCGGACCGGCAACGGCGCCCCGAAGGCGCGCGTCACGGGCGGGTCGGCGGTCACGTTCCAGGTCACCGGCCGAGGAGGGATGCCCACCTCCGGCGTCGACAAGGTGCTGCTCAACATCAACGCGACGACCCCCGCCACCGACGGCTACCTCACGGTGCACGCGTCCGGGACGACGCAGCCGACGGCGCGTGCGGCGTCCGTCACAGCCGCGCGGCCCAACACGACGAGCGTCATGACCCGGGTCGGCTCCGACGGCAAGGTCCGCATCTACACCTCTGCCACGACCGACCTCTCGGCCGACGTCGTGGGCTGGTCGGCCACCGGAGGCAACGTCGCGGGTGGGGCGCCGGTGCGGGTGCTCGACACGCGCACCGGACTGTCTGCGACCAAGGCCAAGCTCGCCGCGGGCGGCACCCTCAGCCTCACCGTGACCGGCCGGGCCGGCGTCCCGACCTCCGGCGCCTCGGCGGTCCTTCTCGACGTGTCGTCGTCGGGCGCGACGGCCGGAGGCTGGCTGACGACCTACCCGTCGGGGGCGACTCGGCCCGCGGCGCCGCAGGTGCGCTACGAGGCCGGTAAGGCCGGCACGGGCCTCGTCGTGGCGCGCGTCGGGACGGGAGGGGCGGTCAAGATCCACTCGTCGGCCCAAACGGACGTCATGGTCGACATCGTCGGGTGGCTGCGTTCGGGAGGCGACCAGGTCGCCCTGACGCCGACGCGCGTCTTCGACAGCCAGAGCGGCCTCGGCTACCCCGCGGGTCGGGTGAGCGCGGGCTCGGCACCCATCGTGCCGGTGCTCGGCCGGGCGGGGGTGCCGTCCTCGGGCGTCAGCGCCGTCACCGTCACCGTGACCGCCGTGTCGCCCACGGCGGGCGGCTACCTCACCGCCTACCCGAGCGGCGCCGCAGAGACGCCGTACGCCACGGTGAAGTACCCCGCTGCCGCCACCGTGGTCAACACCATCGTCGTGCCGATCGGACCGGACGGGGCGATCCGCGTGAGGTCGTCGGCGGCGGCATACGTCAAGGCCGACATCACCGGCTACGTGCTGCGCTGAGGGGCGACGCGACGCGACGCGGGCGGGGACGGACCCGTCAGGCGACCGGTTCCGTGACGAAGTCGATGAGCTCCTCGACGCTCGCGAGCAGGGTCGGCTCGAGGTCGGCGTAGGTGCGCACGGTGCCGAGGATGCGCTTCCAGGCCAGGGCGATGTCGGTCTGGGTGTCGTGCGGCCAGCCCAGCTCGGCGCAGATGCCGTGCTTCCACGACGTGCCTCGCGGGATGACCGGCCAGCGCTGCCACCCCAGCCGCTCGGGACGCACCGACTGCCACACGTCGACGTAGGGGTGGCCGAGGATCCTCACGTGCGCGGCGAGCCCGGGCAGGGAGCGCGCCTGCTCGACGATGCGCGCCTCCTTCGTGCCCGGCACGAGGTGGTCGACGAGGACGCCGAGCCGTCGCCCGGGGCCGGGCTGGAACTCGGCGATGATGCCGGCGAGGTCGTCGACGCCGTCCATCATCTCGACGACGACGCCCTCGATGCGCAGGTCGTCGCCCCACACCTTCTCGACGAGCTCGGCGTCGTGGCGCCCCTCGACGTAGATGCGCGAGCCGCTCGCGACCCGGGCCCGGGCGTCGTGCACCGCCACCGACCCGGAAGCCGTGCGCGACTGCGCGCGGAGCGCGTCGGCGAGCTGCGCCTGGGCCGCGGTGCGGGGAGGGGTGAGCGTCACGGGACGGCCGTCGACGAGGAAGCCGGGTCCGAGGGGGAAGGCCTTCGTGCGCCCACGGCGGTCCTCGAGGTGCACGACACGCATACCGCCGGCCTTCTCGACCCGCACGACGGCGCCCACCCAGCCCGTCTCGACCTCCTCGACGACGAGGTCACGCTCGGCGGGCAGGTCGGTCGACCGGCCCCGCTTGGGGGCGCGCCAGTCGCCGGAGAGCACGTCGTTGCCGTAGCGGTCGTCAGGGCACACGGTCAGGCAGCGTATGCCGTCCGGTCGGCGTGCGCTCCGACGCCACGCCCGGGGGAGGGCCGCGACCTTCGACACCGGCCGCGCCGTTCGGTGCAACGGCGGCCGACCGCGTAGACTTGGCACTCGTCAATCGAGAGTGCCAGACGTGCGCACGAGCAGCGAGGGAGGCCGCATGAGCGAGGACCGCAGGCTCATGGTGCTGCGCGCCATCGTGCAGGACTACGTGCAGACCTCCGAGCCCGTCGGGAGCAAGGCCCTCGTCGAACGACACCACCTCGGGGTGAGCGCGGCGACGGTGCGCAACGACATGGCCCTGCTCGAGGAGGAGGGCCTCATCCACGCCCCGCACACGTCGGCCGGGCGCGTGCCGACGGATGCCGGCTACCGCGTCTTCGTCGACCGGCTCAGCGCCGTCAAGCCGCTCAACCCGGGGGAGCGTCGGGCGATCAGCCAGTTCCTCGAGGGTGCCGTCGACCTCGACGACGTCGTCGACCGCACGGTGCGGCTGCTCGCCAGCCTGACCCGGCAGGTCGCGGTCGTGCAGTACCCCTCGTTGACCCGCTCGACGGTGCGCCACATCGAGCTCGTGCCGATCGGTGCGACGCACCTCATGATCGTGCTCATCGTCAACACCGGCCGCGTCGAGCAGCGGGTCGTCGACACCGGTCGCTCGCTCGTGGACGCCGAGGGCGAGGCCCTCGTCGCCTCGATCCGCTCGCGCATCAACGAGGTCGCGGCCGGCGTGCCCTTCACCCACGCGGCGACCCGCCTGCGCCACCTCGTCGAGGACGCCCCCGAGACCGACCGGGCCGTGACCGAGGCCGTGGTGTCGGCCCTCGGCGACGCGCTCGTCGAGGAGCGCGAGGAGCGGGTCGTGCTGGCCGGCCAGGCCAACCTCGCCCGCGCGGGCACCGACTTCCCGCGCACCATCGGCCCCATCCTCGAGGCCCTCGAGGAGCACGTCACGCTGCTGCGCCTCCTCGGCCAGCTCGGTGACGACCCCGACCTCGTGTCCGTGCGCATCGGCTCCGAGAACCCCGTCACCGGGCTGCAGTCGACCTCGCTCGTCTCGATGGGGTATGGCTCGGGAGCCGAGCGGGTCGCGAGCCTCGGCGTGCTGGGGCCGACCCGGATGGACTACCCCCTGACGATGGCCTCGGTCCGGGCCGTCGCGCGCTACGTCTCCGAGATCCTCGACGCCAACCAGACCACCTGACGCAGATCCCCACCCTCCGCAACGAGGCCAGCCGCCGGAGCACCGTCGCACCGGCACCACCCGCACCACGTCCCACGAAGGAACCTCAGCTTGAACGACTACTACGCCGTCCTCGGGGTGGCTCGCGACGCGAGCCAGGAGGACATCAAGAAGGCCTACCGTCGCCTCGCCCGCAAGCTGCACCCGGACGTCAACCCGGGCGCGGAGGCCGAGGAGGAGTTCAAGCGGGTCTCGCAGGCCTACGACGTGCTCTCCGACCCGCAGAAGCGGCGCTCCTTCGACCTCGGATCCGACCCCTTCGCCAGCGGCGGCGGCGCGGGCTACGGCGCGGGCGCGGGCTTCTCCTTCAGCGATGTCATGGACGCCTTCTTCGGCGCCGGCGCCCAGGGTGGGGCGCGTGGACCCCGGTCGCGGGTGCAGCGCGGCCAGGACGCCCTCGTGCGCCTCGACATCGACCTCGCCAAGGCCGTCTTCGGCTCCGAGGAGGAGCTGACGCTCGAGACGGCCGTCGGGTGCGCCCGCTGCGGCGGCGACGGGGCCGAGCCGGGCACCGGCCGAGAGACCTGCCCCATCTGCAAGGGTGCGGGCGAGGTCCAGCAGGTCCAGCGGAGCTTCCTCGGCCAGGTCATGACCTCACGCCCGTGCGTCAACTGCCAGGGCTACGGCTCGAACCTCACCGACCCGTGCCACGACTGCTCCGGCGACGGGCGCGTGCGCACGCGTCGCAACCTCAAGCTCAAGGTGCCCGCCGGCGTCGACACCGGCACCCGCATCCAGCTGACCGGCGAGGGTGAGGTCGGCCCGGGGAACGGGCCCAACGCCGACCTCTACGTCGAGATCCGCGTCGTCAACCACGAGACGTTCACCCGGCGGGGCGACGACCTGCACTGCAGCGTCGAGCTGCCCATGGCGGCGGCTGCGCTCGGCACCACGCTGAAGCTCTCGACCTTCGACGGCATGCAGGACCTCGAGATCAAGCCCGGCACGCAGAGCGGTGAGATCCACACGTTGCGCGGCCTCGGTGTCACCCACCTGCGCCACGGTGGCCGCGGCGACCTCCTCGTCCACGCCACGGTGCAGACCCCGACGCGGCTCACGGAGGAGCAGCGCGAGCTGCTCCAGCAGTTCGCGGCGCTGCGCGGCGAGGAGCGTCCGGAGGGCCGACTCGCGCCCGCCAACAAGGGGCTCTTCGGCAAGCTGCGCGACGCCTTCAAGGAGAAGTGACGTCGTGAGCGCAGGGGAGTGCTCGCGGTGACCCACCAGCTCTTCCTCGGGGACGCCGCGGCGGTCGCAGCCGCGGCCGCCGGCGGCGTGCTCGTGCTCGACGGCGACGAAGGCCGTCATGCGGCCACGGTCGTGCGGGTGCGGCCGGGCGAGCGCTACCTCGTCGCCGACGGCGCCGGGCGCAGTGTCCTCTGCGAGGCAGAGGAGGTCGACCGCACCCGGGTGTCCGGCCGGGTCGTCGAGGTGACCGACGAGCCTTGCCCGCAGCCGCGCCTCGTCCTCGTGCAGGCCCTGGCCAAGGGCGACCGCGACGAGCAGGCGATCGAGGCCGCCACCGAGCTTGGTGTCGACGAGGTCGTGCCGTGGCAGGCGGAGCGCTCGGTCGTCGTCTGGCGCGGCGAGCGTGCCGCGAAGTCGCTCGCCAAGTGGACCTCCGTGGTCACGCGTGCGACCAAGCAGTCCCGCCGCGCCCGGTTGCCGCTCACCTCCGCCGTAGTCGACCTCCCCGCGCTCGTGGCGCGCGTGCAGGCGTCCGCGCTGACGGTCGTGCTCCACGAGGAGGCGACGTCGCCGCTCGCCGGCCTCGACCTGCCCGCCGACGGCGAGGTGCTCGTCGTCGTCGGCCCCGAGGGAGGCATATCGCCCCGCGAGCTCGAGGCCCTGACGGCTGCGGGCGGCCGAGCGGTGCGGCTCGGCACGACGATCCTCCGGTCCTCCTCCGCCGGCCCCGCGGCCCTGGCCGTCATCAACGCCGCCACCCGCTGGCGCTGACCCAGACCTCCGAGCCCACCCCCGACTCGAGGTGATCCCGTGTGCCACGTGGGTGGCGCGATCACCTCCAATGGGGCTTCAACCTTCCCCGATTTGAGGTGATGCCGGGCCCCACATGGGTGGCGCGATCACCTCCGATGGGCGGGAGGGCGGCATACCGGCTCGTGGTGGTGAAACCCCCTGCGGTTGGAGGTGATCCCGGGCCTCACGTGGGTGGCGGGATCACCTCGATCCGGTATGCCGTCCGGCTGGGTCGAGGTGGTCCCCGGCCTGACGTGGGTGGCGGGATCACCTCGAATGGGCGGGAGGGCGGCATACCTGCTCGTCGGTGGTGAAACCCCCTGCGGTTGGAGGTGATCCTGGCCCTGACGTGGGTGGCGGGATCACCTCGAATGGGCGGGAGGGCGGCATACCTGCTCGTCGGTGGTGAAACCCCCTGCGGTTGGAGGTGATCCTGGCCCTGACGTGGGTGGCGGGATCACCTCGATCCGGTATGCCGTCCGGTTGGGTGGAGGTGATAGCGGACCTCACGTGGGTGGCGGGATCACCTCGAACGGGTGGGAGGGCGGCATACCTGCTCGTCGGTGGTGAAACCCCCTGCGGTTGGAGGTGATCCCGGGCCTCACGTGGGTGGCGGGATCACCTCGATCCGGTATGCCATCCGGCTGGGTGGAGGTGATAGCGGACCTCACGTGGGTGGCGGGATCACCTCGAATGGGCGGGAGGGGGGCATACCGGCTCGTCGACGCAGGTGCGCGGTGGGGTCGACGTCCCTAGGGTTCAGGCATGAGCCAGCAGACGCCCGACGACTGCATCTTCTGCAGGATCGTCGCCGGCGACCTCCCCTCCGACCGCGTCGCCGAGACCGAGCGGTCGATCGCATTCCGCGACATCAACCCAGCGGCGCCGGTCCACGTGCTCGTCGTCCCGCGGCGGCACGAGCCGACGATGGGAGCCCTCGCGGCATCCTCCGACGACCTCACCGACGTCTTCCGCCTCGTCCAGCAGGTCGCGGAGCAGGAGGGCGTCGCCGACGCGCACCGGATGGTCGTCAGCACCGGCAGCGGCGCGGGCCAGACCGTCTTCCACGCGCACGTCCACGTGCTCGCGGGTGTCCATTTCAGCGAGGAGTGGCTGTTGTGAGCGACACGACCGAGACCGACAAGAACGCCTCTGAGCGCGAGAAGCCCTCTGCCACAGGCACGTCCACGGACTCGAACGGCAAACCCGAGCCCAAGGAGCCGGTCGACGACCTCGTCACGACGCACCACACGCTGCGCGTCGGGCGCCGCCAGCTGCGCTACACCGCCACGACCGGACGAGTGGTGCTGCGCGAGGAGCACCACGAGGACGGCACCTTCGGCGGTCACAAGGCTCGCGCCGAGCTGTCGCTGACGAGCTACGTGCTCGACGGCGCGGACGTGCGCAAGCGGCCGGTCACCTTCGCCTTCAACGGTGGGCCCGGCAGCTCGAGCGTCTGGCTGCACCTCGGGTTCCTCGGCCCCCGCCGCGTGGTCATGGGCGACGTCGGCGCGCTCGAGCCGCCGCCCTACGACCTCGTCGACAACCCGGAGTCGCTCCTCGCCGTCAGCGACCTCGTCTTCATCGACCCCATGTCGACCGGATGGTCGCGCGCGGTCGAGGGCGGCAAGCCCGGCGACTACCACGGCTACCAGAAGGACATCGAGTCGGTCGGCGAGCTCATCCGGCTCTGGACGTCACGCCACCGCCGCTGGATGTCGCCGAAGTTCATCGCGGGGGAGTCCTACGGCACCCTGCGCGGCGCGGCGCTCGCCGGGCACCTCCAGGAGAGGTACGGGATGTACCTCAACGGGCTCATCCTCATCTCCAGCGTCCTCGACCTGTCGTCGATCGACTTCGACAAGCAGCGCAACGACCGCGCGCACGCCCTCTACCTCCCGACGTATGCCGCCATCGCCCACTACCACGGCAAGCACGGCCGCCGTGGCCTGAGGGGAGTCCTCGACGAGGCGGAGGCGTATGCCGCCCGCGACTACCCGTGGGTCCTCTCCCGTGGTGCCCGGCTGGCCCCGTCCGAGCGGCGTGACGCGGTGGCGACCCTCGCCCGGCTGACGGGGCTCGGTGAGGACTACGTCGACCGCGCCGACCTGCGCATCGAGCACTGGCGCTTCTTCACCGAGCTGCTCCGCGACCAGCGGCTCTCGGTCGGCCGACTCGACGGCCGCTTCACCGGCCCCGCCGCGAGCGCGATCGCCGAGGGCATGGACGCCGACCCCTCGATGGACGCCATCGCCGGCCCGTATGCCGCCACGTGGAACCACTACGTCCGCGACGAGCTCGGCTTCGACAGCGACCTGCACTACGAGCAGATCTCGCGCCTCGTCCACCCCTGGTCGTTCAAGGACTTCGAGGGCCGGCCCATCGACGTCTCGCCGCAGCTCGAGCGCGCGATGCGCCAGAACCCGCACCTGCGGGTGCACGTCTCCTACGGCTACTACGACGGGGCCACCCCGCACTTCGCCGCCGAGGACGTCGTCGCCCACCTCCAGCTGCCCGACGCGCTGCGCGCCAACATCGAGCACGCCTACTACGAGGCCGGGCACATGATGTACGTCCACGAGCCGACCCGCCGCCGCCAGAGTGCGGATCTCGCAGATTTCGTGGTGAGGAGCTCCGCCGGTCGCACGTAGACTCGACATCACGATGAATGACGCCTCCTCACCCGGCCCCGAGTCGAGCGCCCCTGTCAGCCCCGTGGACTCCGACGCACCCGTGCTGACCCGCCGCATCCCGCCGCCCATCGAGATGGTCGCCCTGCTGGGCCCGCGCGACGAGCTGCTGCGGACGATGGAGCGGCAGTTCCCGCTCGTCGACACCCACGTGCGGGGCAACGAGATGACCTTCAGCGGCCCGACCGGCGAGCTCGAGATCATCGACACCCTCCTCGACGAGCTCCTGACGATCGTCGACCTCGGCCAGCCGCTCAACCGCGACGCCGTCGAGCGCTCGATCGGGATGCTGCGCAACCAGTCTGCCGAGCGACCCGCCGACGTGCTGACGATGAACATCGTGAGCAGCCGGGGCCGCACGATCCGGCCCAAGACGCTCAACCAGAAGCGCTACGTCGACGCGATCGACCAGCACACGGTCGTCTTCGGCATCGGCCCGGCCGGCACCGGCAAGACCTACCTCGCGATGGCCAAGGCCGTCGCCGCCCTCCAGGCCCACCAGGTCAACCGGATCATCCTCACCCGGCCTGCCGTCGAGGCCGGTGAGCGCCTCGGCTTCCTGCCCGGCACCCTCAACGACAAGATCGACCCGTACCTGCGGCCGCTCTACGACGCCCTGCACGACATGGTGAGCCCCGAGACGATCCCGCGGCTCATGGCCTCGGGCACGATCGAGGTGGCACCGCTCGCCTACATGCGCGGACGCACGCTCAACGACGCCTTCATCATCCTCGACGAGGCACAGAACACCTCGAGCGAGCAGATGAAGATGTTCCTCACCCGCCTCGGCTTCGGCTCCAAGATGGTCGTCACCGGCGACATCACCCAGGTCGACCTCCCGGGCGGCACCCGCTCGGGGCTGCGGGTCGTGCGCGACATCCTCGAGGGGGTCGAGGACGTCCACTTCGCCGAGCTGACCTCGCACGACGTCGTGCGCCACCGGCTCGTCAGCGCCATCGTCGACGCCTACGAGGCCGACGAGGCCAAGCGCGAGAAGCGTGAGCGCAAGACGTCCGCGGCTGCCCGCGAGCGACGTGCCCACGGCGCCCGGGAGGCCCGGGCGTGAGCATCGACGTCCTCAACGAGACCGACGAGAAGGTCGACGAGCTCGAGCTGCTGGCCTGCTCGAAGTACGTCCTCGAGCAGATGCGGGTCCACCCGCAGGCCGACCTCTGCATCAAGCTCGTCGACGAGGAGGCCATGGAGGTGCTCCACGTGCAGTGGATGGACCTGCCCGGCCCGACCGACGTCATGAGCTTCCCGATGGACGAGCTGCGTCCCGGCCGCGAGGGCCAGGAGCCCGAGGAGGGCACCCTCGGCGACATCGTGCTCTGCCCGTCCGTCGCGACGCGGCAGGCCGCCGAGGCGGGGCACGCCCCGATGGAGGAGATGCTGCTCCTCACGACCCACGGCATCCTGCACCTGCTCGGCTACGACCACGCCGAGCCCGACGAGGAGCGCGAGATGTTCGAGCTCCAGCGCCAGCTCCTCCTCACCTTCCTCGCCACCCGGGGCCGACCCGGCACGTGAGCCATCCGGCACCGACCACACCGCCGCTCACCCACGAGAGACCCTGATGCTCCCGCAGTTCGTCCTCCCGGCCCTCATCAGCATCGCCATGGCCTTCGTGCTCTCGGCGTCCGAGGCGGCCATCTTCCGGATGTCGCGGGTGCGGGCGGCGGAGCTCTACGACGAGGGCCGCTCCGGCGCGAAGTCGCTCATGGTCGTGGTCGGCGACTCCGCGGCATACCTCTCGGTCATCGCCTTCCTCCGCGTCGTCGCCGAGGCGACCGCAGCGGTGCTCGTCACGCTCGCCGTGGCCGGGCAGGTCGAGTCGACGTGGAGCCGGGCCCTCATCAGCATCGCGATCATGGCCGTCGTGTCCTTCGTCGTCGTGGGGGTCTCGCCGCGCACCCTCGGCCGCCAGCACTACGACACCGTCGCGCTGTGGAGCGCGCCGCTCGCCGTCGGGTTGCGGCGCGTGCTCGGCCCGGTCGCCAAGCTGCTCGTCGTGCTCGGCAACGCCGTCACCCCCGGCAAGGGCTACAGCGACGGCCCCTTCCAGACGGAGTCGGAGCTGCGCGACCTCGTCGACATGGCCGGCCGGTCCGACGTCATCGAGGACGACGAGCGAGAGATGATCCACTCGGTCTTCGAGCTCGGCGACACCGTCGTGCGCGAGATCATGGTGCCGCGCACCGACATGGTCGTGCTCGACGCCGACAAGTCGCTGCGCAGCGCGATGTCGCTCTTCCTGCGCTCCGGCTTCTCGCGCATCCCCGTCGTCGGCGAGGACAGCGACGACGTGCGCGGCCTGCTCTACTTCAAAGACGTCGCACGGCGGCTCAACGCCGCCCCGGAGGACGCGAAACGGCTGGCGACCGAGGTGACCCGCCCCATGCACTTCGTGCCCGAGAGCAAGCCGGTCGACGACCTGCTCCGCGAGATGCAGCGGGACCAGAACCACTTCGCGATCGTCGTCGACGAGTACGGCGGCACTGCCGGCCTCGTGACGATCGAGGACATCATCGAGGAGATCGTCGGAGAGATCGCCGACGAGCACGACCGTGAGGCGCCGGGCGTCGAGCAGCTCGAGGACGGCACGCTGCGGGTGCCCGCGTCGATGGACATCGACGACCTCGCCGAGCTCTTCGACGTCACGATCGACGAGGAGGACGTCGACACCGTCGGCGGCCTGCTCACCAAGGCGATCGGCCGGGTGCCGATCGTCGGCTCCTCGGCCCGCATCGCCGGGCTCGAGCTGACGGCCGAGCGCATGGCCGGGCGTCGTCACCGCGTGGCCTCGGTCATCGTGCACCGCGTCACGGCAGAGGACACTGACCTGCACCACACCGACACGGAGGACGCCCATGGGCACGCGAGCGGGCACTGACGGCACGGGATCCCGGGACGGCGACCAGGCGGCATACCGCGCCGGGTTCGCCTGTCTCGTCGGCCGGCCCAACGCCGGCAAGTCGACGCTGACCAACGCCCTCGTGGGGCAGAAGGTCGCGATCACGAGCTCCAAGCCGCAGACGACGCGGCACACGATCCGCGGCATCGCGACGACGCCGCAGGCGCAGCTGATCCTCGTCGACACCCCCGGGCTGCACAAGCCGCGCACCCTGCTCGGCCAGCGGCTCAACGACCTCGTGCGCGAGACGCTCCTCGAGGTCGACGTCATCGGCTTCTGCCTGCCTGCCGACCAGCGCCCCGGCCCGGGCGATGCCTTCATCGCGAACGAGCTGACCGAGCTGCGCTCCGTGCGTCGCCGGCCGGTCGTCGCGATCGCGACCAAGGCCGACACCGTCGACCGCGACAAGCTCGCCGAGCACCTCATGGCCATCGACCAGCTCGGCGACTGGGACGCGATCATCCCGTGCTCGGCGGTGTCGGGGGAGCAGGTCGACCAGGTGCGCGACCTGCTGTCGTCCTACCTCCCGCGCTCGCCCAAGCTCTACCCCGACGGGGTCATGACCGACGAGCCCGACATCATCATGATCGCCGAGCTGGTCCGCGAGGCAGCCCTCGAGGGCGTGCGCGACGAGCTGCCGCACTCGCTCGCGGTCGTCGTCGAGGAGATGGTCCCTCGGGAGGGGCGCCCCGCCGACAGCCCGATGCTCGACGTGCGCGTCAACGTCTTCGTCGAGCGGCCGAGCCAGAAGGCCATCGTCATCGGCAAGGGGGGCTCCCGGCTGCGCGAGGTGGGCACCAACTCCCGCAAGGCGATCGAGGAGCTGCTCGGCCAGAGGGTCTACCTCGACCTGCACGTCAAGGTCGCCAAGGACTGGCAGCGCGACCCCAAGCAGATGCAGCGCCTCGGCTTCTAGCGACTGCGGCGCGGGCGATGTCGCGCCGTCGGTGGGCGCCCCTAGCCTGCCGGGATGAGCAGCCCGATCCAGTGCCGTGTCGGCCAGGTCTTCATCCCCGTCCGCGACATGGCCTCGGCCATCCGGTGGTATGCCGCCCTGCTGGGTTTCGAGCAGGGGGTGGCGTCCCACGGCGCCACCATCTACGACATCCCCACCGACGGAGAGACCCGGCTGGCGCTCGACGCCAACCGGCCGGACGTCGAGGCGGCGGGGCCGCCTCGCTTCTTTCTCTGGACCGATGACATGAGCGCGACGGTCGCCCACCTGCGTGGGCTCGGGGTGACGGTCACCTCCGACGTCGAGGACATCGGCAGCGTCCTCTTCGTCCAGTTCGAGGACCCCGACGGCAACGCGCTGATGGTCTGTCAGCGCACCTGACTCGCCTGTCCGTCCTAGACTTGGAGCAAGGAGGCTGACATGTCGGAGACAGCCGCGCACGACCACGAGCTCGAGGTCCTCGAGGACGACCAGAACGTCCCCCCGCGCCCTGAGGAACAGATCGCCGACGCGCTCGGTGGTGGCACGCTGGATGACACCGAGCCGCCGGTCGAGGCCGACTTTCCGGCCCCCTGAGCCCGCCTCGACGGCCTGTCGTCCGGGCCCGTCGTCGTGTGACGCGCGCCCGCGAGGTCTCACGATCCGGGCAGCGGTCCCGAGGGGTGGACGTGACGCGGCGACCCGGCATACGGTGAAGGCGTGCGAGCGGTGAGCCTCCTTCTTCTCTGCCGCGACGAGGCCTGACCCCGGCCCTCCTCGTCGCGGAGTTTCCCGTGTCCGGCCGGACACCGAGCGAAACGCAGACGAAGAGAGTGCAGAGATGATCCACCCCCAGCTGACGTCGGGTATGCCGTTCCAGAAGTACCAGCCCTTCCACGAGCAGATCCCGTTCGACCTGCCCGACCGCACGTGGCCGACGAAGCGCATCGAGACGGCCCCGCGCTGGTGCGCGGTCGACCTGCGTGATGGCAACCAGGCGCTCATCGACCCGATGAACTCCGAGCGCAAGCTGCGGATGTTCCAGCTGCTCGTGAAGATGGGCTACAAGGAGATCGAGGTCGGCTTCCCGTCGGCGAGCCAGACCGACTTCGACTTCTGCCGCGAGCTCATCGACGGCGGGCACATCCCCGACGACGTGACGATCCAGGTGCTGACGCAGTGTCGCGACCACCTCATCGAGCGCACCTTCGACGCGATCCGTGGGGCGAAGCAGGCGATCGTCCACTTCTACAACTCGACCTCGATCCTCCAGCGCCGCGTCGTCTTCGGGCTCGACCAGAACGGCATCATCGACATCGCCGTCCAGGGTGCCCGCCTCATCAAGAAGCTCGAGGAGACGATCCCCGACACGCAGATCTACTACGAGTACTCGCCGGAGTCCTACACCGGCACCGAGCCCGACTTCGCGATGCGCATCTGCAACGCCGTCATCGAGGTGCTCGACCCGACGCCCGACCACAAGATGATCATCAACCTGCCCGCGACGGTCGAGATGATCACGCCCAACGTCTACGCCGACACGATCGAGTGGATGATCCGCCACCTCGACCGTCGGGAGTCCGTCGTCGTCTCGCTCCACCCGCACAACGACCGCGGCACGGGGGTCGCGGCCGCCGAGCTCGGCTACCTCGCCGGTGCGGACCGCATCGAGGGGTGCCTCTTCGGCAACGGCGAGCGCACGGGCAACGTCGATCTCGTCACCCTCGGCATGAACCTCTTCAGCCAGGGCATCGACCCCCAGATCGACTTCAGCGACATCGACGAGATCCGCCGCACGGTCGAGTACTGCAACCAGCTGCCGGTCGGCGAGCGCCACCCCTACGGCGGCGACCTCGTCTTCACCGCCTTCTCCGGGTCGCACCAGGACGCCATCAAGAAGGGCTTCGAGGCGATGGAGGTCCAGGCCAAGGACAAGGGCACCTCGGTCGACGACCTCGTGTGGGGCGTGCCCTACCTCCCCGTCGACCCGCACGACCTCGGCCGCTCCTACGAGGCGGTCGTGCGCGTCAACAGCCAGTCCGGCAAGGGTGGCGTCGCCTACATCATGAAGTCCGAGCACCAGATGGACCTGCCGCGCCGGCTCCAGATCGAGTTCTCCGGCGTCGTCCAGCGCGGCGTCGACCAGGACGGCGGCGAGGTGGCGCCCGCCGAGCTGTGGGCGAGGTTCCAGGACGAGTACCTGCCGGACCCGAGCCGCGCCTGGGGCCGTTTCGAGCTCGTCAACGTCGTGACCGACTCGACCGTCGACGGCGTCAGCACGCTCGAGGCCACGATGCGCGACGGTGACGAGAGCCTCACGGTGACTGGTCGAGGCAACGGCCCGATCGCCGCCTTCGTCGACGCGCTCTCGACCGTCGAGGGCGCTCCGGACGTCCGGGTCCTCGACTACGCCGAGCACGCCCTGTCGGCCGGTGGCGACGCACGCGCCGCTGCCTACGTCGAGTGCGCCGTCGGTGAGCGCGTGCTCTGGGGTGTCGGGGTGGACCCGTCGATCGTGACGGCGTCGATCAAGGCCGTCGTGTCCGCGGTCAACCGCTCCGTCCGGGACGCCACGCGCGGCTGAGCCGCGAGTGAGGCCCGCCGCACCAGCGCGGCGGGCCACAGCCGCGCCTCCCGAGCCGCTGACCCGTGCCCGGACGGCGCTGGGATACCGTCTGCGCATGGACTCACCGGTCGGCCGCCTGCTGCTGCGGCTCACCGGGGTCGGGCTGCTCGGCGTGGCCCTCGTGGCGCTCGTCGCGCCACGACCGGTCATCACCCCCTACCGCTGGCCGGTGGTGGTCGCCGGTGTCATCGCCCTCGTCCTCGTGGCGCTCGTCGTGCGCATGCCGCGGTGGCTCGTGCGCGGCTGGGTGCCGCCGGTGGTGGCCGTCGGCGGGGGAGTCGTGACGGCAGCGGTCGGGCTCGCCGGGCAGTACGCATACGGCTGGGACGCGCGGGTCGTGATGGACCTGGCGCGCACGCTCGACTCCGGTCAGCCGCTGCCGGCGCTCGGCGTCGACTACTTCTCGCTCTACCCGAACAACCTCCCGCTCCTCGCCATCGACCAGTGGGGTCACGCGGTCGCGCGGCAGGCGGGTCTGACGGCCGACGAGGTGCTCATCGGGCTCAGCGCCGTCTGCGTCGCCGTGACCCTGCATGCCGTGCACGACCTCGTCACCCGGGTCGCCGGCCGCGGTCCCGCCCTCTCTGCCCAGCTCGTCACCCTCGTGCTCGTCGCCACGAGCCCCTGGGTGGCCGTGCCCTACACCGACCTCTACGCGATGCCGTTCGTCACCGGCGGTGCCGCTCTCGCGGCCCGCGCCCTCGCGCCGGGGCGCCGCGAGGTGCGCATCGTCCTGTGGGGGATCTCGATCCTCGCGATGACCGTCGCCTACGCGCTGAAGACGACCCCGGTCGTCATGGTCATCGGGGTCGCGGTCACCGTCCTCGTGGCGGTCTTCGACGGTCACCAGCACCTCGACCGGCGCGCGGCCGGACTGGCCGCCTGCGCGGCCGGGCTCGTCGTGTTCTCAGCCCTGGCTGTCGCGGTGCCGACCCTCGCGCAGAACGCATCGGGGGCCGACAACTCGCAGCTGCGAGCCGATGTGTCACCGAGCCCGCTGTGGTGGCTGGCCAACGGCTCTTACGAGAAGACGAGCGCGTCGGGGGTCACCAACTACGGCACGTACTCCCGCGAGATGGTCGCGGCCATCGAGGGGCGCCGGCCTGAGCAGATGGACGCCTATGCGCGTGCGTTCCTCGCCGACCGGTGGGCCGAGCGAGGGCCGGTCGGCACGCTCGCGTTCTACGGCAACAAGCTCGCCTGGAACTGGGGCGACGGCATGTTCTCGGCCTGGGTCGAGGGGGCCGACTCGCTGCCAGGGGTGATGCCTCCCGCAACCGGTGCGGCCGCGGCCGTGCAGGAGATCAACGGGCTGCACGGGCGGTGGTACCCGCTGCGGGCCGAGCTGGCCCAGGCGCTGTGGATCACGGTGCTCCTGCTCGCTGGCGTCGGGCTGCTGCGGGCGCCCTACCGCCGCGAGATCGTCCTGCTCGCGGTCACGGTGCTCGGCATCGCCGCGTTCACCCTGCTCTTCCAGGGGCGGGCGCGCTACCTCTTCGCCTTCGTCCCGCTCGTCGTCGCCCTCGCCGGCATGGTGCACCTCTGGGTGCCGCACCTGCGGCGACCGCGGCTGCGGGCCGTGCGCGATCTGCGCACCGGGGGCACCGGCGGCACCGGGAGCGCTGGCCGTCGCCTACGGTGAACCCATGAGCGACCCGGAGCGCGGCGAGGACGTCTGCGTCTGGCTCGACGTCTCGGCGGGTGTCTCCGGCGACATGCTTCTCGGAGCCCTCGTCGACGCGGGTGCGTCGCTCGAGGTCGTGCAGTCCGCCGTCGACGCGGTCATCCCGCAGACCGTGCGTCTCGTCGCGCACGAGACCGTGCGGGCCGGCATGCGGGCGCTCAAGGTCGACGTCGAGCTGCTCGCGGCGGACCAGCACCACCGGCACTGGTCGGAGATCAGGGACCGCCTGCGGGAGGCCGATCTCGCCGAGGTCGTCCGCGAGAACTCTCATGCCGTCTTCGAACGGCTGGCCGTCGCCGAGGCACGCGTCCACGGCACGTCCGTCGACGACGTCCATTTCCACGAGGTCGGCGCCTGGGACTCTATCGCGGACGTCGTCGGCACCTGTGCTGCGCTCGCCGACCTCGGGGTGCTCGTCGCGGGCGGGGGCGAAGTCGAGGTGCCGCGGACGGACCTCGCGGCGGCGGTGGACGTCGAGCTGGCCGCGGCCGTCGCGCCGGCGGTGAACCTCGCGGCGGCGGTGGACGTCGACCCGGCGGCGGAGGTCGCGCCGGGTGGGGCCCGGTCGCATCGCGTGACGGCCAGCCGCATCTCGTTGGGATCCGGCTCGGTCCGGGCCGCGCACGGCAGGGTACCGGTGCCCGTGCCGGCGGTGCTCGAGCTGTGTCGTGGGTGGGACGTGACGTCGGGAGGTGACGGCGAGCTCGCCACGCCGACGGGGGTCGCGCTGGTGACCGCCATCGCGGCCGAGCAGTCGCCGATGCCGGCCATGACCGTTCGGTCGATCGGCATCGGAGCCGGCACCAAGGAGCAACCCGACCGGGCCAACGTCGTGCGCGTCGTGGTGGGTCAGCAGGTCGGGGTGCAGGGGTCGGGCACGGCACCGGACGCAGACGGGGTCACTGCTCCGCTGACGTCATCGGTCGCTGCCACCGCGTGGGGCGCGGGCGCAGAATCCGGCAGGTCGGAGCGTCTTCAGGTGCTCGAGGCCAACGTCGACGACCTCGACCCGCGGCTGTGGCCGACCGTCATCGACGGGCTGCTCGACGCCGGGGCCGCCGATGCGTGGACCACCCCGATCACGATGAAGCGCGGTCGGCCCGCTCAGCTGCTGTCCGTCCTCGCCGCGCCGTCGCTGGTGGCAACACTCATCGACGTGGTGTTCGCCTCGACGAGCACCATCGGGGTGCGGGTCCGCGACGTCACCCGCTGTGCGCTCGACCGCGGCTGGGCGGACGTCGATGTCAGCGGGCAGCGCGTGGGCATCAAGGTGGCCCACCGCGAGGGCCGGATCGTCAACGCAGCCGCCGAGTTCCGCGACGTCGAGGCCGCGGCTGCGACCCTCAACCTGCCGGTGCGCGAGGTGCTCGACGCAGCCGAAGCGGCAGGTGCGGCTGCCGGACTGGCGCGAGGCAACGGCATACCGAAGGGTCTGCGCGCCACGCCGTGACGCCCGGGGACGGAGGAGCCCGTCAGCTGGGCGCCGATGCCCTCAGGGCGCGGCGATCTGGGCCGCGAGGTGCCCGGCGCCGTAGCCGTTGTCGATGTTGACGACACCGACGCCGGGTGAGCAGGAGTTGAGCATCGAGAGCAGCGGGGCGAGCCCTCCGAAGGCCGCGCCGTAGCCGACGGAGGTCGGCACGGCGACGACAGGCGACGCGGCGAGGCCGGCCACGACGCTCGGGAGGGCGCCGTCCATGCCGGCGACCACGACGATCACGCGCGCCCGGTCGATGAGGTCACGGCGCGCGAGGATCCGGTGCAGCCCGGCCACGCCGACGTCGACGACGAGCTCGGTGGACCGTCCGAGGTAGCGCGCGGTCAGCACGGCCTCACGGGCCACCGGCAGGTCTGACGTACCCGCGCAGAAGACGGCGACGAGCCCGCCGGACGGAGCGGGAGGGTCGGGCGGCCAGGCGAGGAGGCGAGCGGTCTCGTCGTGGACGGCGTCGGGCAGGACGTCGAGCACGGCCTCGGCGTGGTCGGCGCTCGCGCGGGTGAAGAGCACGGCGCCGGAGGTCGTGCCGTCGGCAGCCGCAGTACGCAGGCGCTCGGCGATGGCCCGCACCTGGTCGGGCGTCTTGCCCTCGCAGAAGATCGCCTCGGGGTAGCCGCGGCGGGCGGCTCGCCCGAGGTCGAGCTCGGCCACGTCCGCCACGTCGCCACTGTCGGGTCGCGCGGCGCCGTCGGGGCGGGCGGCGACGTCAGCCACGGGTGACCTGGACGAGCGGCAGGGTGAAGGCGCCGGACTGGATGCCGGAGACGTCGACGGCGACGAACGCGAAACCCGCGGCCCTCCCCGCCTCGTGCAGCGCGGCTCGGACCGGAGCCGCCATCGACCGCGCGAGGTCGGCCTCGGACAGCTCGATGCGCGCCACCTGGTCGTGGTGGCGCACCCGGCAGTCCTCGAAGCCTAGCGAGCGGACCGCCGCCTCGAGCTGCTCGACCTGAGCGAGCTTGGCAGGGTCGACGACAGTGAAGTGGGGGATGCGCGAGGCGAGGCACGGGGCGGCAGGCTTGTCGGCGTTGGGGAGGCCGAGGGCGCGAGCGAGCTCGCGCACGTCCGCCTTGGTGAGCCCGGCGTCGGCGAGCGGGCGCAGCACGCCGTGGTCGGTCGCCGCGCGCGAGCCCGGGCGGTCGGGGCGGCGCGCGTCGTCGGCGTTCTCGCCGTAGGCGACGGCCGTCAGTCCGTGCGCGCGCGCCACGTCGTCGGAGATCCGGGTGAAGAGCTCGTCCTTGCAGTGGAAGCACCGGTCGGGGCCGTTGGCGCGGTAGGCAGGGTTGTCGCCCTCGTATGTCGCCACCTCGACGACCGACGCGCCGATGTGGGCGGCGACGTCATGAGCACCCCGCCGCTCGTCGGCGGCGAGGCTGGGGGAGACCCCGATGACGGCGACGACCCGGGCCGTTCCGAGCGCCCGCACCGCGAGGGCGAGCAGCAGGCCCGAGTCGACACCACCCGAGAAGGCCACGCCGAGGCGGCCTGAGCCGGACGGCATACCGGCTCGGAGCCGCTCGCCCACCGCGTCGGCGAGCACCGCGAGGTGCGGGGGCAGCGCCTCATCGCGTGGCCCCCGCACCTCAGCCCGCGGATCCGGGGGTGTCATGGCCCCAGTCTCGCCGATGGCCGTCGGTCGGTCGATCACGGCGTCGTGACCTCGGACCGGTCGCCCGACCACAGCGTGTGGAAGGCGCCGTCGCGGTCGATGCGGCCGTAGGTGTGCGCACCGAAGTTGTCGCGCAGTCCCTGGACGAGAGCGGCCGGCAGGCGCTCGGCGCGCATCGTGTCGTAGTAGGCGAGGGCGCTCGAGAAGCCGGGCACGGGCACGCCCGCAGTGACACCGAGCGCGACGACGCGGCGCCACGCGTCCTGGCGGTCGGCGAGCCCGGAGGCGATGCTCGGGGCGACGAGCAGCGTCGCGAGCCGGCCGGCGGCGTACTCGTCGCTGATCTGTGCGAGGAGGCGCGCGCGGATGATGCAGCCGCCGCGCCAGATGCGGGCCACAGTCGCGATGTCGACATCCCAGCCGTACTCGTCGCTGGCCTTGCGGATCTGCTCGAGGCCCTGGGCATAGGCGACGACCTTCGAGGACCACAACGCGTCACGCACGTCGTCGACGAAGCGCTGCCGATCATCAACTGAAACAGTGCGATTCGGCCCGGCGAGGGCCCCGCGTGCCGCGTCTCGAATGGCTGTGTCGCCGGAGCCCGAGCGGGCGAAGACCGACTCCGCGATCGTCGACACCGGCACGCCGAGCTCGAGCGCCGTCTGCACGGTCCAGCGGCCGGTGCCCTTCTGCTCGGCCGCGTCGACGATGACGTCGACGAGCGGGCCCCCGGTGACGCTGTCGACCTGGTCGAGCACGTCGGCCGTGATCTCGATGAGGAAGGAGTCGAGCTCGCCGGAGTTCCACTCCCTGAAGACGTCGGCCGCCTCGGACGCCGTGAGGCCTGCGGCCGAGAGCAGGTCGTAGGCCTCGGCGATGAACTGCATGTCGGCGTACTCGATGCCGTTGTGGACCATCTTGACGAAGTGGCCGGCGCCGTCGGGGCCCATCCAGGCGCAGCACGGCTCGCCGTCGACCTGCGCGGCGATGGACTCGAGGATCGGGCCGAGGGCGGCATACGACTCCTTGGAGCCACCCGGCATGATCGACGGCCCCTCGAGCGCACCGACCTCGCCGCCGGAGATGCCGCTGCCGACGAAGTGGAGGCCGTGCTCGCGCAGCCGGGCCTCGCGGCGACGGGTGTCCTCGAAGTGGGCGTTGCCACCGTCGACGACGATGTCGCCCTCCTCGAGCAGGGGCACGAGCTCGTCGATGACGGCGTCGGTCGGGCCGCCCGCCTTCACCATGACGATGATGCGGCGGGGCCGCTCGAGCGACGCGACGAAGTCGGCGGTCGACTCAGACGGCACGAAAGTGCCCTCGGACCCGTGCTGCTCGACGAGCGCCTGCGTCTTCGCGTTGCTCCGGTTGTGCACCGCGACGACGTGGCCGTGGCGGGCGAGGTTGCGGGCGAGGTTGCTGCCCATGACGGCGAGTCCGGTGACTCCGATGGTGGCGAGAGTGCTCACGGTTGATGTCCTTGGGAGAGAGGGTGATCCCGTATGCCGGGTGGCGGGCTGGGTCGGTCAGGCGTCCTTGCGCCAACGGCGGCGGAGCGCGAACGCAGCCGCCTTGGGCTTGCGGTCGCGGGTGAAGGCGCCCTTCTTGTTGCCGTCGACGCGCATGATGCCGGAGGTGGTCGCGAAGTCCGCGAAGTTCCATACATGCTCACCCACGACAGCCTCGCACGCGTCGAAGACACGGTGGTTCATGTCGAGGTAGTCGACCTGGTACTCCTCGCTCCACGGCTGGGGCGTCAGCGAGTGGTTGCCGGCGAGGGTGTCGGCGCCGTACTCGGTGATGACGATCGGCTTGCCCTCGGACGCCCACCCGGCGAGCTCCTCGGTCCACGCGACCTCGGCGCTGGCGAGGTCGCCGGTGTGGACGTACCAGCCGTAGTAGCGGTTGAGCATGAGGACGTCGGCGAACTGGGAGACACGGCACGCGCCGTGCGGGGCGAGCATGACGTTGACGAAGCCGACGGGCCGCGTCGGGTCGGCCTCGCGGGCGACGTCGAAGAGGGGGCGGAAGTAGTCCTCGGCGCCCTCGGTGTCGGACTCGGGCTCGTTGGCGATCGACCACAGCACGACGCTGGGGTGGTTCTTGTCGCGCGTGATGAGCTCGCGGATCGCCTGCGCGTGCACCTCGCGGGTGCTCTCGTTGATCGTCTCCGGGGAGAAGGTCGTGTAGCCCTGCCCGCCGAAGATGCCGCCGCCGAGACCCATGTTGAGCCCGACGGCCGCCGTCTCGTCGATGATGACGATTCCGTGGCGGTCGGCGTGGTCGAGGACGTCCTCGGAGTAGGGGTAATGCGACGTGCGGAACGAGTTGGCGCCGATCCAGTCGAGCAGCTCGAAGTCCTGGACGACGTGGGCCGGGCTGTGCGCCTTGCCGATCGTCGAGTGGTCCTCGTGCATGCCGAAACCCTTGAAGTAGAAGGGATCGCCGTTGATGAGGAACTCGGTGCCGCGCACCTCGACCGTGCGGATGCCCACGGACTGGTGGTAGGTGTCGAGGACGACGGAGGTGTCGTCGACCAGCTGGACCTCGAGGTCGTAGAAGTAGCCGTGTCCGGGCGCCCAGAGGTGGACGTCCGCGACGCTCAGCGAGCCGGTTGCGCCCGTGCCTGTCGCGACCTCGCGCCCCGTGGCGTCACGCAGGAGGGTGCGGACCTCGAGGCCGTCGGAGTCGGCGGTCTCGACCGTGTAGTCGACGGAGCCGACGTCCCCCGAGAACCCGGTGACGACGGTGACGTCCTCGACGCGCGCCTGGGGCGTTGCCGCGAGCCAGACCGAGCGGTGGATGCCGGCGAAGTTGAAGAAGTCGTGCCAGTAGCGCTGCGCCTTCCCTGCGGCCGTGTCCTCGATGACGCCGGGCGGGATCGACTGGAAGCTCAGGGTGTTGTTGACGAGGGCCGTGATGCGGACCTCGTCACCGGGGCTCACGAACTCGGTGACGTCGGCCTCGAAGGGCGTGTAGCCGCCCTCATGGCTGACGACCTCGTGATCGTCGACCCACACCGTGGCGCGGTGCGTCGCCGACTCGAAGTGCAGCACGATGCGCTGGTCCGCCCAGCCGCGGGGAACGCGGACGGTGCGCTGGTACCAGATGTCGCCGAAGTAGTCGCGCACGGCGGCGTCGGCGGTGAGGTCGTTGAAGCTCGCCGGCACCGCCATGTCGCGGGGGGAGGGCAGCGGGCCGCCGAACCACCCCGCGTCGCGTCCCGCGGAGTCTCCGTCGAGCTGGAAGGACCAGATGCCGTCGAGGCGCTTCGTCTCGCGGGTGGCGGTGTCCTGGGGGCGCAGCATGGTGGTGCCTTTCGTCATCGGTGGGGCGTGCCTCCATTGAGTCACCCGCCCTGAGCGCCCCGCGAGCGATTGCCACCAGTTGCCACACCCATACCCCAAGCAAATCGTGAGAGCAGTCCGTCGGGGTCGAGCGGCCGCGTGGAAGGCCGACGAACTGCTCTTTCGATTGACGCGCGGGCGTCCTTCAGATCGAGAGAGCAGTTCGTCGGGGACCCCGGTCCGTATGCCGCCGGTCCCCTTCGCAATCGAGAGAGCAGTTCGTCGGGGACCCCGGCCCGTATGCCGCCGGTCCCCTTCGCAATCGAGAGAGCAGTTCGTCGGGGACCCCGGCCCGTATGCCGCCGGTCCCCTTCGCAATCGAGAGAGCAGTTCGTCGGGTCGAGCGGGCGCGTGGAAGGCCGACGAACTGCTCTTTCGATTGCCGCTGGGCGTTCTACAGATCGAGAGAGCAGTTCGTCGGGTCGGGTCAGCGGCCTCGGGCGTGCATTCGCCGGGCGCGGATCTCGGCGAGCTCGAGCATCCGAGCGCTGAAGAACCTCGGGTGGATGTCGCTCAGCTCCAGGCTCGTCCGTGGGTGCCCGAGCGCTTCAGCCGTTCTCAGCACGAGCGTCACCCGGGCCGCATCGGTGTTGACATCCTCGTCCCAGACGTCGAGGACCGACCGGCCGTCGTCGCCGAAACGTCTGAACCGCACCTTGTCCGCCGCTCGTTGCTCGTCGCTGTCGTGGAACTCCCGCCCTTGGTACTCGAGCAGCACACGCTGTGCGACCCAACGCATGTCGGGCCGGCCCAGCCAGCGGTCGCCCGCGGCATACACGGGCTGGTTGAGCTCGGGCTCTGGGAGCCCGGCTCGCACGAGCACGAGCCTCGTGCGAGTCTCGCCGGGTGACTCCGAGCCGACTCTGATCCAGGTGAGGGCTTCGAGCAGGGTGAGCTTGCCTTGCGGGCCGACTCTGGCGCCCAGAGCCTCTTGCAGGGGCTCCACCGAGCCCAGCTTGGTCGCCACGGCATCGCCCATGACGACGAGGTCGTCCAGGCCGAGGGGGAACCCGGGGCGAATGAGCTCGCCCATGTCGACCCAGGTCTCGGCCAGGCTCGTCACGGGGAGACCGGCCGACGTGGCCACCTCACGGTTGAAGAGGCCGCGGTGTCCGATGAATCCCCCGTCGACGGACCGCGCCGTCGCGGCCGTCGCGGATCACGTGGATCGATTCGTCGTCGTCAAGCGCCATCGGCAATGGAAGACCGTGGAGTCTGGCGGCCGTCAGGTGGGAAAAGGCATGGCACTCGACCACGAGAGAGATCGCAGCGCATCGCGCCACGAGCGAGGCCACCGGGTCGACGGCCCACACGCCGCGGACTGGCGACACGAGGTTCATCGCATAGACCTGGTCTCGCGTCAGGCCCCACACCGTGGCGATGCCTGGTGTGAAAGGCCGGTGTCTGAGCGGTTCGGGGATGGGCGCAGGCATGTGTCGATGGTGGCGACGATCTCGGTTTGAGGCGGTGACTTGTCCACAGGCCCGCCGTACGACGGACTGCTCTTTCGATTGGGAGGTGGTGGGCGGCATACGCCGTGGGGGGGCGACGGACTGCTCTTTGGATTGGGAGGAGGGGGAGCGCGGCATACGCCGTGGGGGACGACGGACTGCTCTTTCGATTGGGAGGTGGTGGGCGGCATACGCCGTGGGGGACGACGGACTGCTCTTTCGATTGGGAGGTGGTGGGCGGCATACGCCGTGGGGGACGACGAAGTGCGCTTTCGATGGGGAGGGGTGTGCTCTCGATTGTGGGTGGGGGCGGGGCTGCCTAGATTGGCGGGATGGAGCGTCGGCCGACCATCTACGACGTGGCGCAGGCCGCGGGGGTGGCGGCGTCGACGGTCTCACGTGCCTTCGCCAGGCCCGGCCGGGTCAACGCGGAGACGGCGGCGCGCATCTTCTCGGCCGCGGAGGAGCTCGGCTACCGGTCGAGCTCGCTCCCGGGCCTCGTGCCGACCCGCACGAGGACGCTTGCCGTCGTCGTCACCGACATCACGAACCCGTTCTACGGCGACATCATCCGCGGTGCCCACGAGGCCGCCGCCGAGGTCGGCTACACCCTGCTGCTCTCGCACACCCAGGAGGACGCGCAGCTCGAGCGGGAGTGGACCGAGCGCGAGCTGCGCGCGGTCGAGGGCGTGCTGCTGACGAGCTCGCGGATGTCCGACCAGGCGATCCGCATGATGGCCAAGCAGAAGCCGGTCATCGTGCTCAACCGCCGGCTGCCGGAGGTGCCCAACATCCTCGTCGACAACGCTCGCGGCGTCCGCCGGGCGGTCGAGCACCTGACCGAGCTCGGCCACGACTCCATCACCTACGTCGCCGGCCCCGAGTCGAGCTGGACCGACGGCACGCGGTGGCAGGCCTTGCGCGAGGCCACCTACGAGCTCGACATCCGCCTGCGTCGGGTCGGCCCGTGCAACACCCCCACCGTGCAGGCCGGCTTCGGCCGGGCCGCCGAGATCGCCTCGCAGCGGGCCACCGCCGTCATCGCCTACAACGACGTCGTCGCCATCGGCGTGCTCAAGGGCCTGCTGCGGCTCGGCCTCAGCGTGCCCGGCGACGTCAGCGTCGTCGGCTTCGACAACACCCTCCTCGCCGAGATCACCGAGCCGGAGCTCACGACCGTCGCGGCGCCGCTGCACGCGATGGGCGCAACGGGTGTCAAGAACCTCGTCGCCATGGCCGGGGGCGCCGTGCCGAGCCGCGAGCCCATCGTCATGCCGGTGCGTCTCGTGGTGCGACGCTCGACGGGTCAGCGCAGCCGGAAGAGGACCTCGCCGGCGTTCGGCACGACGAACGCGCCACCCTCCGCCTCGGCGGCGACGTCGATGGAGGCGGGATCCACGTAGCCGAGGTTGGCTGCGCGGCATACCTCCTCGGGGATCTGCGTCGCGAGCGTGACCCGCACGCGCAGGCGCTCCTCACCGGTCTCGGCGTTGTAGGTGCCGGCGCCCCGCAGGTGGGTGGAGTGGGCGAGCGTGCCCCAGTGGATGTGCTTGAAGCGGTCCCACTGCTTCACGAAGTAGTCGCGGCAGTGGTAGCCGATCTCGTTGATCTCCGGGTGGCTCGTCGAGATCTCGGTGATGTGCGGCGCGTAGATGACGACCTCGCCGCCGTCGGCGACCGCGGGCTCGAGCTTGTAGAAGCCCTTGGCTCCGGTCCAGATGTCCTCGTACATCTCCGGGATGACCGAGATGACGCGGTGGACCGGCTCGTCGAGATAGGTCACGTGGGTCGCCGCGCACACCTCGGCCGCGTTGGCCCACGACGAGATCGTGTCGCCGAACGAGATGGAGTGCAGGTCCAGCGAGCCGGACTCCCCGACGACGCAGAGGGCGAGCTTCTGCGCCGGCACGAGCGAGGCGCCCTCGTTGATGAGCGCCCGCACCGGGGTGATGTCGGTCGTGCCGATGATCTCGGCCGAGGTGATGAGCGCGCCGATCCAGTGCGACACGTCGATGATCTGCTGGCCGGCGACGCCGGGGAAGAAGTACTTGTTGCCCCCGGAGATGCCAACGACCTCGTGCGGCAGCACCGGCCCGACGACGAGTGCCACGTCGTGCTCGACGACGGCGCGGTTGAGCAGCACGGGCACGTCCATCGACAGCCGCCCCTCGGACAGCTCCTCCAGGCGCGCTGCCGGGATGGTGCCGAGGTCGGCGAAGGTCGAGGGCTCCCACCACTCGTGGTTGACCACCGTCATGCTCGGATAGGTGGCCTCGAGCGCGCCCTCTTCGTAGCCGAGGTGGGCGGCGAGCGCTGCCTCCGACATGGGCTGGTGGGTGCCCAGCGCGACGAGGGTTGTCATCCGGGTGGCCCGCCCGTGCAGCGCCCGGTGCACCGCGCCGACGAGGAGGGGCAGCGGGCAGGTGCGCGTGCCGTCGGGGACGACGATGCAGACGCTCCTGCCGTCGAAGTCGACCGCTCCGAGCTGCTCGGCGATGAAGTCCTCCACGGCCGCGGGGGCCAGCACCCCCTCGACGCCGCCGAGGCGCACGGCCCGGCGCGCCGCCTGCTTCGGCGTCTCGTCGGGTGGGCCCGGGGCGACGGTGGGGTGCGGTGCGGTGGTCGTCATGGACCCACTGTCGCCCTCACCTCCCGCGCCGACAAGGGCGCCGGGCAACTCGTGGCAACCCGTGGGCAACCGCACGCAGGGGGCGCACGATGGCAGACATGACGACCCTCGCGACAGCCCGGCCCCTTGCCCTCGACCCCGACCGGCTCCTGCCCGTCGAGCCGCGCACGCGTGAGATCGCCCGCAGGCTGTATGCCGCCGTGTCCGGTCTGCCGATCATCTCGCCTCACGGGCACGTCCCGCCGCAGTGGCTCGCGGACGACGTCGCGTTCAGCGACCCGACGAGCCTGCTCGTCTCCCCGGACCACTACGTCTTCCGCCTCCTCCACGCGCAGGGCGTCGCGCTGGGCGACCTCGGTGTCGGTGGCGGACCGCTGACGGCGGCGGAGTCGCGCCGCGCGTGGCACCTGATGGCCGAACACTGGCCGGCCTTCCGCGGCACACCGAGCCGCTTCTGGATGGACAGCGTGCTCGCAGACGTCTTCGGCGTCACGGAGCGACTGGCTCCGGAGAGCGCTGACGCGATCTACGACCGGATCTCCGAGGCGATCGCGGCGCCCGACTTCCGCCCGCGGGCGCTCATGGCGCGCTTCGGCATCGACGTCCTCGCGACGACGGACGACCCGGTCGACGACCTGCGCCACCACGGCACGCTGCGCGACGACGGGTTCGGTCCGAGGGTCGTGCCGACGTTCCGGCCCGACCGCTACCTCGAGCCCGGACGCGCCGACTTCGCCGACCTCATGACCGACCTGGCTCGGGTGAGCGGCATCGACACCGGCTCGTATGCCGGCTACATCGCCGCGCTCGAGGAGCGCCGCCGCTTCTTCAAGGCCAACGGCGCCGTCTCGAGCGACCACAGCCACGCCGACGTCGTGACCCTGACCCTCGACGACGCCGAGGCTGCACGGATCTACGACGCCGCGTTGCGCGGTGTCGTGTGCCCGAACGACGCGACCACCTTCCGCCGCCACATGCTCGTCGAGATGGCCCGGATGTCGACGGAGGACGGCCTCGTCATGACGCTGCACCCCGGCGTGCACCGCAACCACCACTCGCCGACCCTCGAGCGCTTCGGACCCGACACGGGTCACGACATCCCGACCGCGGTGGAGTTCACCCGGGGCCTCCAGCCGCTCCTGGACCGCTTCGGCACCGCGGAGGGCTTCCAGCTCATCCTCTTCACCGTCGACGAGACGGTGTTCTCGCGGGAGATCGCGCCACTGGCCGGGTTCTACCCCAGCGTCTATGCCGGCGCCCCGTGGTGGTTCCTCGACGCACCCGAGGCCGTGCGGCGCTTCCGGGGGGCCGTGACCGAGACCGCCGGCTTCTACCGGACGTCGGGCTTCATCGACGACACCCGCGCCTTCCTGTCCATCCCCGCCCGCCACGACATGTCGCGACGCCTCGACAGCGGCTACCTCGCCCAGCTCGTGGCCGAGCACCGGCTCGACGAGGACGAGGCCCTCGAGACCGCGATCGACCTCGTCACGACCATCCCCAGGAAGGCGTTCAAGCTGTGAGCACCCACCGGACCGACACGCTGCCGGACACCGAGCCGGACACCACCCTCCCGGCCACCGACGGGGCCACCGACGGGGCTGCTGCCGGGGCTGCTGCCCGGCCTGCCGGGCGGAGCCTCCGACGGGAGACCGACGGGCGGCCCGCCGCACCCGTGCGCATCGTCCACCTCGGCGTCGGCAACTTCTTCCGGGCGCACGCCGCCTGGTACACCGAGCATGCCAGCGACGCCGCGCAGTGGGGGATCGCCGCGTTCACCGGACGCTCGCCCGCCATCGCGGAGAGCCTGGCCGGGCAGGACGGCCTCTACACCCTCCTCGTCCGAGGCCCCGGAGGAGCGCGGCCGGAGGTCATCTCGAGCCTCACCGCCGTGCACCCGGCCGACGACCTCGAGGCACTCCGTGGATACTTCGTCGACCCCGCCGTGGCCGTCGTGACGATCACCGTCACCGAGGCCGGCTACCGCCGGAACTCCGCGGGTGGGCTCGACGTCGACGCATCCGACGTCAGTGCCGACATCGCTGCGCTGCAACGAGATCCGCGCGGAGTGGTGTCCACGACGCCGGGCAAGCTCGTCGCCGGGCTCCTCGCGCGCCGCGCCACGGGCGGAGGTCCGATCGCCGTCGTCCCCAACGACAACGTGCCCGACAACGGCGCGATGGTGGCGCGCGTCGTCGGCGACCTCGCCGCCCTCGTCGACGTGACCCTGCCGGCGTGGATCGACGCCCACGTCTCCTGGGTGACGACCATGGTCGACCGCATCACGCCACGCTCGACCGCCGACGACCGTGCCGAGGTCCTGAGCCAGACCGGCATCGACGACCCCGAGACCGTGCCGACCGAGCCGTTCTCGGAGTGGGTGCTCGCGGGCACCTTCCCGGCAGGACGGCCCGACTGGGAGTCGGCCGGCGCCACGGTCGTCGACGACGTGCGGCCCTTCGAGACGCGCAAGCTCTGGCTGCTCAACGGCTCCCACTCGCTCATGGCGTATGCCGGCTCCATCCTCGGGCACGAGACCGTGGCCGACGCGATCGCCGACCCTCTCGTCCGTTCGTGGGTGGAGGAGTGGTGGGACGCCGCGGCGCCGCACGTCGACCTGCCGGCGGTCGACGTCTCGGGGTATCGCCAGGCGCTGCTCGACCGCTACCGCAACCCGCAGATCCGCCACCTGCTCGCACAGATCGCGGCGGACGGCTCGCAGAAGGTGCCGATCCGGGCTCTCCCCGTCATCCGGGCCGAGCTGGCGCAGGGGCGAGTCGCCCCCGGCGCGACCCGGATCGTCGCTGCCTGGGTCCCCCACCTGCGCGGGCTCGGCGCGCCCGTCACCGACACTGCCGCCGACGAGGTCAGGGCGCTCGCACAGGGCGAGCCGGAGGCCGCGGTGCGCTCGGTGCTGGTGTGGCTCGGTCTCGATGACAGCGCGCTCGAGAAGGTGCTGCCCGTCGTGCTCGCCCAGCTGGCCCAGCTCACCGGGCTGGGCGGATCCTCCGCCGCGGCCACACCTCCCGCGGTGGGCTCTCGTGGGTGACGCGCGGGAATCGCCGCTCCACGTCATCGGCGTCGACGTCGGTACGACGGCGGCCAAGGTCGTCGCCTTCCGACTGCTCGACGACGCCGAGCCGGGCGCGCCGAGCCGGCCGCCGGTCGCGGTTGCCGTGCACGAGTATCCTCTCATCAGGCCACGCTCGGGGTGGCGCGTTCAGGACGCCGACGTCGTCGTCTCGGCCACCCTGACGTCGCTCGCGGACTGCGTGGCCCAGCTCGACGGTGGGCACGTCGTCGCCGTCTCGGTGAGCACCGCGATGCATGGGCTGATCGCCCTCGACGCGGAGGCACGACCCCTGACGCCCATCATCACCTGGGCCGACGCCCGAGCCAGAGATGTCGCGCGCGAGCTGCGCGGGACGCCCGTCGCGGCCTCGCTCCATGCCAGGTCGGGCA
The DNA here is from genome assembly GCF_006717145.1 of Humibacillus xanthopallidus. Taxonomy (GTDB): domain Bacteria; phylum Actinomycetota; class Actinomycetes; order Actinomycetales; family Dermatophilaceae; genus Humibacillus; species Humibacillus xanthopallidus. Next base: position 527,920 of record NZ_VFQF01000001.1, read on the forward strand.
CCCCCGTGCACTCGATGTCGCCCCTGACCAAGCTGCGCTGGTTCGCCGACAACGAGCCCGGGCTCATGACCGCGGCGACCTCGTGGGCCGGCCTCAAGGACGTCGTCCTGCACGCGCTTACCGGTCACCTCGTCACAGAGCTGTCGTCGGCCAGCGGCACGGGACTGCTCTCCATCGCCCACCGCGCCTGGGACACCGAGGCGGTCGCACTCTCCGGCGCTCGCCTCGACCAGCTCCCACCGGTACTCCCGACGACGGCGACCCTGCCGCTCGACGCCGACGTCGCGCGCCGGGTCGGGCTGCCGGCCGGCACACCCGTGGTGGTCGGTGCCGGCGACGGCCCACTGGGCAACCTCGGCACCGGCGCGATCACCCCCGGCGTCGCCGGGCTCTCCCTCGGCACGAGCGGTGCGCTCCGCCTCACCGTCGACGAGCCCTGGGCCGACCCGAGCGGCCGACTCTTCTGCTACGCCCTGACCGACGACCGGTGGGTGCTCGGCACCCCCATCAGCAACGGCGGCGCCGTCGTGCGGTGGGCCGGGTCCGTCTTCGCGGCCGAACGTCCCGACGCCCCGAGCGAGTATGCGCGTCCGCCCGTCAGCGACGCGGACCTCCTCGCCCTTGCCTCCGGCATCGAGCCGGGCAGCGAGGGCCTCGTCATGCTGCCGTTCCTCCTCGCCGAGCGCGGCCCCCTCTGGGATGCCGACCTGCGCGGCGCCTACCTCGGCATCCGGCAGCACCACACGCGAGCGCACTTCATCCGCGCCGCGGTCGAGGGGGTGGCCTTCCAGCTCGCGACGATCCTCGACGGCCTCGACGAGGTCGTGCCGGTGACCTCCATCCGGGCCACCGGAGGGGTCTTCCGCAGCGAGCTGTGGCGCGAGGTCCTCTCCGGCGTCCTCGGCCGGCCCCTCAGCGTCACGGCCGGCGCCGAGGGGTCAGCGCTCGGTGCTGCGGCCCTCGGGCTCCACGCGATCGGGGCCGAGCCCACGCTCGAGCAGTCCTTGGAACGCCTGGCGCCAGGTCTCGTCGGAGAGCGTGCGGACGACGATGCCGGGAGGGTCGTGGCGCCGGAGGCGAGCTCTGCGGCGTACCGCGACGCCCGAGCCTCCGCCGGGGCGCGACTGCGCGATCTCGCGGACGCCGCAGCCCTCCTCGCGGTCCCGTCGGGAAGCGTGCAGGGCAACACGGTGCAACCGGATGGCAACAAGAGGCAACTCGTTGTCGGCGAGCGCCAGCCGGCCCTTCACTAGGTGCATCACCGATGGCGAAAAAGCCTTGGCCCACAAAGGAGTTCGGCCCCATGAGCACCATCACCAAAGAGGAGATCGCGCAGTCGTTCGTCGATGAGCGCCTTCCCAAGCGATCGGTCGTCGGCTACGGCTTCGGCGACTTCGCGAACAACCTCGCTTTCACCCTGAGCACCGCGTTCCTGCTCTACTACTACACCGACGTGGCCGGCCTCTCCGCCGCCGCCGTCGCCACGATGTTCTTCGTCGTGCGGCTCTGGGACGCCTTCGCCGACATGTTTGCCGGCCGGCTCGTCGACCGGACCATGACGCGGATGGGCAAGTTCCGCCCGTTCATCCTCTTCGGAGCGGTGCCGCTGCTCTTCCTCAGCTTCCTCACCTTCCACGTTCCGAGCTCGCTCGACGACGGCGCCAAGCTCCTCTACGCGTACGTCACCTACGCGGTGCTCGGGCTGCTGTACTCGCTCGTCAACATCCCCTACGGCTCCCTCGCCTCGGCGATGACGCAGTCCGTCAAGGAGCGGGCCAAGCTCGTGTCGTCGCGCTTCTTCGGCGGCGCGATGGGTGGAATCGTCCTGACCTACATCATCGCCCCGAAGATCTCGGACCTGAAGGCGGTGAAGAAGACGCTCACCCCCGCGGAGTACCAGGAGCAGGTCCAGGCGATCTTCACGCAGACCACGCTGCTGTTCATCGTCATCGGCTCGATCGCCTACCTCATCACCTGGTACTTCTGCCGCGAGCAGGTCGTGCGCACCTCCCCGCGGGTGTCGCTCCGCGAGACGTGGGACGCGATCCGCACGAACAAGCCCCTCGGCTACCTCTGCGCCGCGAGCTTCTTCTACCTCGTGGGCCTCTTCGCCGTCGGCGGTGCGTCAGCGTTCTACGCCCAGTACGTCATGGGCGACATCCGGTGGCTCGGGCCGATCACCCTCGTCAACAGCGGGATCTCGATCGTCGCGGCCCCCTTCATCCCCAAGCTCGTCGACCGCTTCGGCAAGAAGTCGCTCTTCCAGTGGTGTGGCGTCTTCACCGTCGTCGGCGGACTGGCGCTCTTCTTCACCCCGGCCGGTGCCGTCGCCCCGGCGCTGATCTTCTTGGGCATCAAGGGAATCGGTGCTGCGCTGATCAACACGATCATGTTCGGCCTCGAGGCCGACACCGTCGAGTACGGCGAGTGGAGGTCCGGTCAGCGCTCCGAGGGTGCGACCTACGCGGTCTTCTCCTTCACCCGCAAGATCACGCAGTCGATCGGTGGCGCCGTGGGTGCGGCGGCCCTGGCGTTCGGTGGCTACCTCTCTGCGACCGCAGCGGTGCCCAACCCGGTCCAGCCGGACTCCGCCATCGACGCCATCCGTTTCACGATCGGCCTGCTCCCCGCCATCGTCGCCGCCATCGCGATGCTGATCTTCTGGAAGTACCCGCTCACCGACGAGCGCTTCCGCGAGATCCGCAACGAGACGGAGCTGCGCAAGCGCCAGCAGGGCCACCTCATCGGGCCCGACGGTCAGGTCATCGACGTCCGCGAGGCGTGACACGCACGGCGTTGCTCCAGGTGGTGCTGACGGCGCCGGGAGGGTCCGACGGACCCACCCGGCGCCGTCGCCCGTGTCGGGCGGGAGTCAGTCGATCGCGTCGGTGAGCACCGCGTCGACGGCGGCCAGGGCGGCGGGGTCGCCCTCGCGGGTGATCGCGTCGACCGCTGGACGGTTCCAGAGCCAGCAGTCGAGGTCGGCCGCAGAGCCACAGATCTCGGCGGCGGACGCCTCGTCGGGGCCGTCGGCGACGAGGAGGCGTTTGAGATCGATGTCCTGACCCTCGTAGGTGCCGGTGATGCGCACCGGCGTGACCGTCCACGCGTGCATGGCGTCGACGGTCGCGATCGTGACCGAGCCCGCGATCGGCTCGTGCGCCAGGCCGGGCTCGGGCTCGTATCCGCGCATGATGCGCAGGGCCTCGTCGACGCCGTCGGCCGCGAGACGGCAGTCGAGCGGAGTGCGTGCGCCGACGGTCAGCTCGGCGTCGAGGCGGTGGATCATCGCCTCGTGCGCCTGGCGCCTCGCGATGTAGCCCGCGGTGTGCTCGTCGGCCCACATCCACAGCTCGGTGGCCGGGTCGAGCGCGGCGAGGGCACTGTGGAGGCGGCTGCTCGAGCGGTCGAAGTGTCCAAGGAGCCCGGCCCGGTCGGCCGGCCGCTCGACGCGACGCTCGTCCAGGGTGTCGACCTCGGCCCGGGTCGTCAGGCCGCCACTCGCGATCGCGCCCCAGAACCACTGCACCTCGGCGAGGTGCCAGATGAGGTCGTCAGCGTCCCAGTCGGGGCACGTCGGCACCCGGACGCCCGGCGGCGCGTCCGCGAGCACGGCGCGGAAGCGGGCCGACTCCTCGGCGAGGTGGTCGAGGAACGGGGGAGCGGCGAGGTCGGACGGGCCGGACGGCATACGGGTGGGGTCTCCTTCAACGGACTCCGGACACACGGAACTGGACGGAGATGCGCGGACCCACGGCCTCGGAGGTCTTGGGGACCGCGTGGTCCCACGTCCGCTGGCACGAGCCGCCCATCACGACGAGGTCACCATGCCCGAGGGGGAAGCGCAAGGTCTTTTGGCTCGTGCCCTCGATCGGCCCACCGTCACGCGGACGCAGCGTCAGCGTGCGCGACGAGCCTAGGGAGAGGATGGCGATCATCGTGTCGCTGTCGCGCGAGCGGCCGATGCGGTCGCCGTGCCAGGCCACGCTGTCACGGCCGTCGCGGTAGAGGCACAGGCCGGCGGTCACGAAGGGCTCGCCGAGCTCGTCGGCGTAGTGCGCCGAGAGGGCGTCGCGGGCCTCGGTCAACATCGGGTGGGGCAGCTGCTCGCCGGCGGCGTAGAACTTCGTGAGGCGGGGCACGTCGACGACGGAGTCGTACATCTGCCGGCGTTCTGCGTGCCACGGCACGTCGTGCAGCAGCGCCGTGAAGAGCTCGTCGCCCGCAGCCAGCCAGTCGGGGCGCACATCGACCCAGGCGCCCCGCGACAGGCGGTGGCGCCGGGTGGCCGCGCCGAGGTCGCGCAGGCTCATCTCGTCGGTGAGGTCGAGGAGCGACCCCTGAAGGGTGAGGTCCATCAGGCCACGATAACCCAGAAGTCGAACGCCTGTTCGACCAGAGCTGGCGAGAATGAGGAGATCTCTCGGGGGTTCGGCGCGTGCGGTGAGCCCGCGCTGCGCGAGCGGGGGAGAATGGGCACCATGCCGCTCTACCGTGACGAGGCGATCGTCCTGCGCACCCACAAGCTGGGCGAGGCCGACCGCATCATCACGATGCTGACGCGCACGCGTGGTCGGGTGCGCGCCGTCGCCAAGGGGGTGCGGCGCACGAAGTCCCGCTTCGGCTCGCGGCTCGAGCCCGGCATGGTCATCGACGTGCAGTGCTACGAGGGCCGCAACCTCGACACCGTGACGCAGGTCGAGACCCTCGCTCCGTACGGCGACGCGATCGCCCGCGACTACGCCGCCTACACCTGTGCCACGTCGATGCTCGAGACCGCGCTCCAGCTGACGGAGGAGCACGAGCCGCAGACCCAGCAGTACCTCCTCCTCGCCGGCGCCCTCCGCTCGCTCGCCGAGCACAGCCACGACCCCGGGCTCGTCCTCGACGCCTACCTGCTGCGCTCGCTCGCCGTCGCCGGGTGGGCGCCGAGCTTCGTCGACTGCGCCCGCTGCGGCGCCACCGGGCCGCATCGTGCGTTCAACGTGCAGGCCGGCGGCGCCGTGTGTTCCATATGCCGTCCGCCCGGCTCGAGCGCGCCCGCCCCCGAGACGTTCGCCCTGCTCGCGTCCCTGCTCGCCGGAGACTGGGAGGTCGCCGATGCGAGCGACGACCGGTTCCGGCGGCAGGGCAACGGCCTCGTCTCCGCCTTCCTCCAGTGGCACATCGAGCGGGGCCTGCGTTCACTGCGCCTCGTCGAGCGCGCCTGACCTGCAAGCGAACTCACCACCTCAACGGAGAGCCATGTACGCCAAGCCCTTCCCGCACCCCTCCGGCGCGACGGCACCAGTGATCGCTGCAGACCTGCTGCCGAAGCACGTCGCCGTCGTCATGGACGGCAACGGCCGCTGGGCCAACGCGCGGGGCCTGCCGCGCACCAAGGGTCACGAGGCGGGGGAGGCGTCGCTGCTCGACGTCGTCGCCGGGGCGATCGAGGTGGGCGTGACCCATCTATCGGCCTACGCCTTCTCGACGGAGAACTGGCGCCGGTCGCCCGAGGAGGTGCGCTTCCTCATGGGCTTCAACCGCGACGTCATCCGCCGGCGCCGCGACCAGCTGCACGAGTGGGGTGTGCGGATGCGCTGGGTGGGCCGCACTCCTCGCCTCTGGCGCTCGGTGATCAAGGAGCTCGAGGTCGCCCAGGAGCTGACGCAGCACAACACCGGGCTGACCCTCTACTTCTGCGTGAACTATGGCGGCCGCGCCGAGATCGCCGACGCCGTGCAGCGAATCGCCCATGACGTCAAGGCCGGTCGGCTGCGTCCGGGCTCCGTCGACGAGAAGACGATCAAGCGCTACCTCGACGAGCCGACGATGCCTGACGTCGACCTCTTCGTGCGGTCGTCGGGCGAGCAGCGCACGAGCAACTTCCTGCTGTGGCAGTCGGCCTATGCGGAGATGGTCTTCCAGAACCGGCTCTGGCCGGACTACGACCGGCGCGACCTGTGGGCTGCCGTCGAGGACTACGTCAACCGCGAGCGCCGCTACGGCGGAGCCGTAGACACCCCCACCGAGACCTGAGTCGAGAAAGCACCAGACATCAATCGAAAGAGCACCCAGTCGGCCTCTCGCTCCAGGGCGGGCCGGTCAACCGCAATCGAAAGAGCAGTTCGTCGCCCTGTCCGCAATCGAGAGAGCAGTTCGTCGCCCTGTCGAGCGGCCCCGCGCGGCCGTCTGGAAGGGCGACGAACTGCTCTCTCGATTGAGATCCTGTGGGTGCTGCTCGGCCGCCGCCCCGTCCAGGCCGACGGAGTGCTCTTTCGATTGAGATCCTGTGGGTGCTGCTCGGCCGCCGCCCCGTCCAGGCCGACGGAGTGCTCTTTCGATTGAGATCCTGGGGGTGCTGCTCGGCCGCCCCCGTCAAGGCCGACGGAGTGCTCTTTCGATTGAGTTGCTGGTCAGGCTCCGGCGGCGGTGCAGTCGGCGCAGGTGCCGAAGATCTCGATCGAGTGGGTGACCCCGCTGAAGCCGTGGTCGCCGGCGACCTTGTCAGCCCACTTCTCGACCGCAGGTCCCTCGACCTCGACCGTCTTGCCGCAGGCTCGGCACACGAGGTGATGGTGGTGGTGGGTCGAGCAGGCGCGGTAGACGGCCTCGCCGTCGTCGGTGCGCAGCACGTCGACGGTACCCGCCTCGACCATGGCCTGCAGGGCGCGATAGACGGTGGCCAGTCCGACGCCCTCTCCGGCTTCGCGCAGGCGCGCGTGCACCGTCTGGGCCGACGTGAAGTCGTCGCAGCGTCCGAGCAGCTCGGCCACCGCCACCTGCTGGCGCGTCGGCCGTCGGCTCACCGGACTCGTCGTCTTGGTCATCGTGCCGTTCCCGTCGTCGTGCCCGCAGTGTCAGCCGCGCCAGCCGTGCCCGCTGTGTCAGCCGTGCCGTCGGGGTCGCTGTGCGGGCCTTCGTGGCCGTGCTCGTCGTAGTGGCTCTCGTGGGCGGCGTGCAGGTGCCCGTCATGGACGTAGTCGACGTGGTCGCCGTGGGGGATCGCCTCGTGCCCGCACTCGATGCCGTGCTCGTGCGCATGCGCCTCGGCCACGTCGTGGCGCCGTCGTGACAGCTGGGTGCGTGCCGTCGCCACCATGGCGGTGACGATGAACAGCCCGACGGCGAGCAGCACGATGGTGCCGCCCGACGGCGTGTTGAGCGGGTAGGAGAGCGCCACACCACCGACCGACGAGACGAGGCCGAAGGCGATGGCCCAGCGCAGAGCCCCGCTGAAGGACCGGGCGATGAGCTGGCTCGCGGCGTTGGGCACGATCATGAGGGCGCTGATGAGCAGCAGGCCCACGACCCGCATCGCGACGACGACGGTCGTCGCGGTGAGGACGGCGAGCACGATGTTGAGTGGCAGCACCGGGATGCCGACTGCTCGGGCGTACTCCTCGTCGTTGGCGACGGCGAAGAGTCGCGGCCGTAGCGCCCAGGTCGTCGCGGCGATGAGCACCGCGAGCCCGGCGAAGAGGTAGAGGTCGGACGAGGTCGTCGTGAGGATCGAGCCGAAGAGGTACTTCATGAGGTTGGCCGGCGTGCCGTCGGGCGACTTGCTGATGATGACGACGCCGGCCGCGATGCCGCCGTAGAAGATCACGGCCAGGGCGACGTCGCCGTTGGTGCGGCCGCGGGTGCGCAGCAGCTCGATCACGACGGCTGCGACGACAGCAGCGACGAGCGCGGTCCAGACGGGCGCCACCCCGGTGACGAGACCGATCGCGACACCGGCGAGGGCGACGTGACCCATGCCGTCGCCGATGAGCGAGAGGCGCCGCTGCACGAGGAAGATGCCGACCATCGGCGCGACGGTGCCGACGAGGAGCGCCGCGATGAGCGCCCGTTGCATGAAGTCGATCGAGAGCAGGTCGATCATCGCCGGCTCCCGTCGTGGGGCGCATCGAGAGGGCCGACGGCCACGCCGCTCGGGTGCGGCCGCAGCTCGTCGTCGTGGTGGTGGCTGTCGTGGTCGTGGTGCACGGCTCCGCGCTGCGCGGCATACCGCTCCGGGGTGCCGTCGAAACGGATGCGCCCACCGTCGACGACGACGATGCGGGTGAGCAGCCGCTCGAGCGCGCCGAGCTCGTGGGTGACGATGATCATCGTCACGCCGCGCTCGACGAGCCGCTCGAGCACGTCGGCGAGGACGTGCTGGTTGGCGGCGTCGACGCCTGCCGTCGGCTCGTCCATGATGAGCACGTCGGGCTGGCCGGCGAGAGCGCGCGCGATGAGCACGCGGCGCTGTTGGCCACCCGAGAGCGTGCTGACCTCGGTCGCTGCACGGTCGGCGAGCCCGACGACGTCGAGCGAGCGAGCGACGATCTGGCGGTCGGTTGCCCGCAGGCGGCCGAGCCACCCGATGCGGGGGAGCCGTCCGGTCGAGACGATCTCCTCCGCCGTGGCCCGCACCGACGTCGAGAGGGTATGCCGCTGGGGCACGTAGCCGAGGCGCGCGCGGTCTCGCAGCTCGTCGCCGGGCACGCCGAAGAGGGTGAGGGTGCCGGCGGTGCGCTCGTTGAGCCCGAGGATGCCCTTCATGAGGGTGGACTTGCCGGAGCCGTTCGGCCCGACGACGGCCACGATCTCGCCGCGGCGGACCGTCAGCGTGGCGTCGGTGACCGTCGGGCGCTCGCCGTAGCCGAAGGAGGCCCGTCGCAGGTCGATGACGGCGTCGGCGGGGGCCGGCGCGACCCCGGGCTCAGGCGAGGTGCGGGCTGCGCTCATGAGCACCCCAGACCCTGCTGGAGCGCGCCGAGGTTGCTGCGCATGACCTCAAAGTAGTCCTTGCCGGCCGACTCGGTCGTGATGCCCTCGATGGGGTCGAGGGTCCCGAGCTTCGCGCCGGTCGACGTCGCGACGGTCTGGGCGAACTTGGGCTCGACGAGCGTCTCCTGGAAGATCGTCGTGACGCCCTCGTTGCGCACGAGGTCCGAGATCTCTTGGAGCGCAGCGGCGCTCGGCTCCGCATCGGGGGAGATGCCGCTGATGCCGTGCTGCTCGAGCCCGTAGCGCTTGGCGAGGTAGCCGAAGGCGGCGTGGCTCGTGACGAGAACCTTGGATCTGCAGGACGCGAGCCCCTTGGCGAACTCGCCATCGAGCGCGGTCAGCTTCGCGACGAAGGCATCGGTGTTGGCCGCGTAGGTGGCGGCCTTCGCCGGGTCGTCCTTGGCGAGCCGCGCGCCGATGGCCTTGGCGACCGCGGCATACCGCTGCGGGTCGAGCCAGAAGTGCGGGTCGTCGGCCGAGTGCTCGGCGTGGGCTGCCGCCGACTCGCCGGAGTGGTCGTGGCCGTCCTGCGACGCGGGGAGCGTCAGCGACGCGGCGTCGGCGATGTCGAGGACCCGGCTCGGGTCGACCTGCGCCATGGCGTCGTCCACCGCGGGCTGGAAGCCGTCGGCATAGATTACGAGGCGCGCCTTCGTCAGGCCGGCGACGTCCTGAGGGGCGAGCTCGAGGTCGTGCGGCTCGGCGCCCGGCTTGGTCAGCGACGTGACCGGCAGGGCTGAGCCGGTGATCTGCTCGGTGGCGAACTGCAGGGGATAGAAGGAGGTGACGACTGCCCCCTCTGCCGAGCCCGAGCCCGCTCCGGAGTCGCTGCTGCACGCAGCGGCCGTCAGGACGAGAGCGGCCGAGGCACCGACAGCGGTGAGTGCGGTCAGCGCGCGGCGCCGGGGAGCGGAGATCATGATGACAATCATTCTCGTCATGAGAATGATTGTCAAAACCGCGCAACCGTCAGCTGGGGAAGATCCTCACGACGGCGACCGCCAGGGCGAGCACGAGCACCGCCGTGCGCATCAGCCGCTCGGGCAGGGTCAGACGCTCCCACGTGAGGTAGAGCAGCCACCCGACGAAGAGCGAGACGAGCAGGAACGCGATGCCCGCCCACGGCCGCGGCGCGAGGATGCCGACGGCCAGCAGGGCGACGAAGCCGCCGATCGCGACCGGCCGCGGCACGGCGCGCAGCCGCTCCACCCACGGGTAGGAGGCGTGCTCGACACGGGAACGAAAGTTCAGGGCCACGGCACGAGCGTAGGTGACGCGGCGGCATACCTCGGACGGCGGACGACCGCCCGGCCCCGCCCCGATAACCTGAGCGGCATGGCCAAGCAGACATCCACCGTGGACACCGTCGTCAGCCTTTGCAAGCGCAGGGGCTTCGTCTTCCCGAGCGGTGAGATCTACGGAGGCACGAGATCGGCCTGGGACTACGGGCCGCTCGGTGTCGAGCTCAAGGAGAACATCCGCCGCCAGTGGTGGAGGTCGATGGTCACGAGCCGCGACGACGTCGTCGGCCTCGACTCCTCGATCATCCTGCCCCGCGAGACGTGGGTCGCCTCGGGTCACGTCGGCACCTTCACCGACCCGCTCGTCGAGTGCCTGAGCTGCCACAAGCGCCGCCGCCAGGACCACCTCCAGGAGGCGCTCGCGGCCAAGAAGGGCATCGAGGACCCCGACACGATCGAGATGTCCGAGATCGTGTGCCCCGACTGCGGCACCAAGGGCCAGTGGACCGCCCCCCGTGACTTCCAGATGATGCTCAAGACCTACCTCGGCGTCATCGAGGACGAGTCGGGGCTGCACTACCTGCGCCCCGAGACGGCCCAGGGCATCTTCGTCAACTTCAACCACGTCATGCAGGCGTCGCGCAAGAAGCCGCCGTTCGGCATCGCCCAGACCGGCAAGAGCTTCCGCAACGAGATCACGCCCGGCAACTTCATCTTCCGCACCCGCGAGTTCGAGCAGATGGAGATGGAGTTCTTCGTCAAGCCCGGCGAGGACGACCAGTGGCACCAGTACTGGCTCGACGAGCGCACGAAGTGGTACATCGACCTCGGCATCAACCCCGACAACCTGCGCCACTACGAGCACGCTCCCGAGAAGCTCTCGCACTACTCCAAGCGCACCGTCGACATCGAGTACCGCTTCAACTTCGCCGGCTCGGAGTGGGGCGAGCTCGAGGGCATCGCCAACCGCACCGACTTCGACCTGTCGACGCACTCGAAGCACTCGGGCACCGACCTCGTCTACTTCGACCAGACGACGGGCGAGAAGTACACGCCCTACGTCATCGAGCCGGCGGCCGGCCTGTCCCGCTCGCTCATGACCTTCCTCGTCGACGCCTACACCGAGGACGAGGCGCCCAACACCAAGGGCGGCGTCGACAAGCGTGTCCTCCTGCGCCTCGACCCGCGGCTCGCGCCGGTCAAGGCCGCCGTGCTGCCTCTGTCGCGCAACGCCGACCTCTCGCCCAAGGCGCGCGACCTCGCGGCGCAGCTCCGCCGCAACTGGAACATCGACTTCGACGACGCCGGCGCGATCGGCAAGCGCTACCGCCGTCAGGACGAGATCGGCACGCCGTTCTGCATCACCGTCGACTTCGACACGCTCGAGGACCAGGCCGTGACGATCCGTGAGCGCGACTCGATGGCGCAGGAGCGCATCGCGCTCGACCAGGTCGAGGGCTACCTCGCCCAGCGCCTCGTCGGCTGCTGACCCCACCACCCACCGCTGACGTATGCCGTCCGCCCACCCGGGCGGGCGGCATACGTGCGTTCGTGGCCAATCGAAAGAGCAGTTCGTCGTGGTGCCGATGACCGCGCAGTCCTCGAAAAGGCGACGAACTGCTCTTTCGATTGCGGGGGCCGCGCAGTCCTCGAAAAGGCGACGAACTGCTCTTTCGATTGTGGAGGGGGGTTGTCAGCCGGACTGGGGGCCGGTCGCGACGGGACGGGAGGGGTCGCGGATCCACTCGCTCCAGGAGCCGGGGTAGAGGGCTGCGTCGACGCCGAGCTCGGCCAGCGCGAGCAGGTGGTGGGCGGCTGTGACCCCGGAGCCGCAGTAGACGCCGACCTCGCCGGTCCGGCCGCCCTGCACCGCGGCCCAGTGCTGGGCCAGGTCGCGCCGGAACGTCCCGTCGGGCATCAGCCACGCGGTGGTCGGGCTGTTGACGGCGCCCGGGATGTGCCCCGCGACGGGGTCGATCGGCTCGGTCTCACCGGCGTAGCGCTCGGGCGCCCGCGCGTCGAGCAGCAGGCCCTCCCGCGCCAGGCGCGCGGCGCCGTCGGCGTCGAGAGCCGGCACTTCGCCCGGTCGCACCTCGACGTCGCCGTCCCTGTCGGCGGGGGTCTCGGCCGAGACGGGGAGCCCGGCAGCCAGCCATGCGGCATACCCGCCGTCGAGCACGCGGACGTCGGGGATGCCGAGCCAGCGCAGCACCCACCAGGCCCGCGCGGCGGCATACGACTCCTGGCCGTCGTAGGCGACGACGCGGCTGGTCGGCGTGATGCCAGCTCGACGGAGAACCGCTTGCACGACAAGGGGATCCGGCAAGGGGTGCCGCCCGCCGGCACCTGGGGGAGCGGCGAGCTCCGTGTCGAGGTCGACGAAGAACGCGCCCGGCACGTGCCCGGCGGCGTAGTCGTCGCGCCCGGCGGAGGTGTGGGCCGTCGTGAGCGCCCAGCGGACGTCGAGCACGACGACGTCGTCGATCTCGCGCGCGAGCTCAGCGGCACTGATGAGGTGGGTCACGCGGCCATCGTGGCATCCTCGCGGTGTGGAGGTGCACCTGGTCCTCGTCCACGGCTCCCGCCTCGCGAGCTCGCAGTGGGCGCCGCAGGTGCCGCTGCTGCGGGGCCGTGTCGGCCTCACCCTCGTCGACCTGCCGGGCCACGGTACCCGTGCGAGCGAGGCGTTCACCCTCGAGCGCTGCGTCGCGGTGATCGACGAGGCGCTGCCCGCCGGCGTGCCGGTCGTCCTCGTCGGGCACTCGCTCGGTGGCTACGTCGCGATGGCGTATGCCGCCCGGCGGGCCGACGCTCTCAGCGGCCTCGTGCTCGCCGACGCGTCCGCCACCCCGACGGGCCCGGGCGCTGCGATCTATCGCGGGGTGGCGGCGCTGACCGACCGGCTCGGACCGGAGCGGATGACGAGGCTCAACGACCGGGTGCTCCGGCGGCTCTACCCTCCGGAGCGGATCGAGCCCGTCATCGCCGGCGGCTACTACTTCGCCCCGACTCCGGCCGCGTGGCATGAGGTGATGACGCACTGCCGACCGTCGATGCTCAGCGCGGTGACCTGCCCCGTGCTGCTGCTCAACGGGCGGTTCGACCAGTTCCGCGTCGGCACGCGAGCCTTCCTCCGGGCCTGCCCCCACGCCCGGGTCGAGGTCATCCCGGGGGCCGGTCACTTCGCCAACCTCGACCAGCCGGAGGCCTTCGCCGAGGCGCTGCTCCGCTTCGCCGATTCGGTGCAGCGCGCCTGATTGGGGAGAATGGGTGGCTGTGACCGACCTGATGACCCCCGACGCGCCCGCGCGGGACGCAGCCCCGGCGCCCGTGCTGCCCCCGCTGCGCATCGGCCGCCACGTCATCGAGTCCCCGGTCGTGCTCGCCCCGATGGCCGGCATCACGAACCGCGCCTTCCGCCGCCTCTGCCGCGAGTACGGCAACGAGGGGACCGCTCTCGGCGGGGCGAGCGGCGCGACGAGCCTCTACGTCAGCGAGATGATCACGAGCCGCGCCCTCGTCGAGCGCACCCCCGAGTCGATGCGCCTCATCGAGCACGACCCGGAGGAGAACCCGCGCTCCATCCAGCTCTACAGCGTCGACCCGGCCACGGCTCGCGCGGCGGCGCGGATGCTCGTCACCGAGGACCGCACCGACCACATCGACCTCAACTTCGGCTGCCCCGTGCCCAAGGTGACCCGCAAGGGTGGCGGCTCGGCGCTGCCGTGGAAGAAGGACCTCTTCCGGCGCATCGTCAGCGCGGTCGTCGAGGAGGGCGCGAGGCGCGACATCCCCGTGACGGTCAAGATGCGCAAGGGCATCGACGACACCCACCTCACCTTCCTCGACGCCGGCCTCGCCGCCGAGCAGGAGGGGGTCGCCGCGATCGCCCTCCACGGCCGCACCGCCTCGCAGGCCTACTCGGGCCAGGCCGACTGGCAGGCGATCCGCCTCCTCAAGGAGACGATCACGTCGGTGCCGGTGCTCGGCAACGGCGACATCTGGTCGGCCGAGGACGCCCTGCGCATGGTCGCCGAGACCGGGTGCGACGGCGTCGTCGTCGGCCGCGGTTGCCTGGGTCGCCCGTGGCTCTTCACCGATCTCGCGGCGGCCTTCGCCGGCGCCTCGACCCGCGTGACCCCGTCGCTCGGGGAGGTGGCCGACACGCTCCGGACGCACGCGGCATACCTCACCGACTTCTACGGCGAGGAGGAGCGCGCCTGCCGCGACATCCGCAAGCACATCGCCTGGTACCTCAAGGGATTCCCGGCCGGGTCGACGATCCGCAACTCGCTCGCGCTCGTCGACTCGCTCGCCGCTCTCGACAGGCTGCTGGCGACGCTCGACCGCGACGCGCCGTGGCCGGGGGAGGCGGCAGAGGGCCAGCGTGGGCGTGCCGGGTCGTCGCGCACCGTCGCGCTGCCCGACCGATGGCTCGAGTCGCGCGAGCTCTCGGAGGAGCACGAGCGCACCATCGCCGAGGCAGAGCTCTCCGTCAGCGGCGGCTGAGGCTACTTCAGCCAGACCGTGAGCGGCCCCAGTCGCTCACAGCCCGCGGCGACCGCCGCGTCGACCGTGGCCCCCGCCTCCCACCCCACGAGGGGTATGCCGGGAGCGACCTCACGCACAGCCGCCGCGGCCTCGCGCCAGGCCCGGTTCACGTCGCCGTCCCGCGCGAAGACGTTGCCGAGACCGGCGACCTCACCCGTGACGTGGAGGATCGCACCGGCGACAACGGCATCGGTCTCCGAGCGTGCCGCGAGCACGTGGACACCGGGCTCGTCGAGCAGGCTCGGCCGCAGGATCGCGGCGGCATCGGGGTCGGAGGACCAGGCCTGCACCCACTGCGCCAGCTCGTCGGCGCCCCTCACCCGGCGCCAGGTTCGCGAGCTGCCGGGGGTCTGCTCCGGGAGCGGCGTCGAGGGGTCGAGCCAGACCCACTCGCCGACGACGAGCCGGGCGAAGTCCTCGAGCGTGAGGTCGAGGCGGGCCCACGAGTCCTTGACGGAGCACCCGTCGGAGTCGTCGATGCGGGCGAGCAGGTCGTACTCCTCGGCCGTGGGGGAGAGGGTGACGGCATCGGGATAGAAGGGCGGGGTGCGCGTGGGGGCGGCCCACGCCTCGTCGTCGAACGTGCCGCGCACGCCGTGCGAGCGGGCGACCGCGTCGCACCACAGGGCGTTGTTGCGGGCAGCGAGGGCGATCCGGTCGGGGGTGCTCGTCACGGGTCGATCCTGCCCTCTGTCGGTGGGTGGTGGCACCATCGGGTCATGCGAGAGGGCGGATCGCCGGAGCGGCCGGCCGTGTTCTTCGACGACGCGGCCGACTTCAGGGCATGGCTCGAGGCCAACCACGCCTCGGCGACCGAGCTGTGGATGGGCCTCAACAAGAAGCACGTGGACCCGCCGGGTCTGTCGTGGGCCGACGCCGTGCGCGAGGCGCTCTGCTTCGGCTGGATCGACTCGATGGCCCAGGGCATCGACGAGGACACCCGCCGCCAGCGGTGGACGCCGCGCAAGAGCGGCAGCAACTGGAGCACCATGAACATCGCCGCGGTCGCCGAGCTCACGGCGGCCGGGCGGATGCACCCCGCCGGGCTGGCGGCCTTCGCCAAGCGGCGCGAGGACCGCTCCGGCATCTACGCCTACGAGAACCGCGACCGCGAGTGGCCGGCGCACTACGAGGCGCAGCTGCGCGCCAACCCCCGGGCCTCGGCATTCTGGGACGCCGCGACCCCGTCCTACCGCAGGGTGGCGACGAACTGGGTCGTCACGGCGAAGCAGGAGGTGACCCGCGACAAGCGCATGGCCGAGCTCGTCGACGACTGCGCCAACCTGCGCCTCATCAAGACACAGCGCTACGGCACCGAGCCGGCCTGGGTGCGGCGAGCCCGTTCAGACCTCGGCTGACCAGCCGGTCAGCGCTTGCTCTTGGGCGGAACGATCTCGATGTGGTCCTTCGCCGCAGACTTGGCGTGCTTGTCGGCACGCTTCTCCTTGAGCGATCTCGCCTTCGTGGTCATGTGGGACTTCGGTGACTTGTCGCCCATGGCGAGCTCCTCGCGTTGGAAGCCCGAACGGCTCCATCCCTGCAGTATGCGCCCTCGGTGCTGCCCCCGGCCGCAGCCGATGTCGGCTGGCGTGGTGGTGGGGCCTCGTGCAACCTTTCCCTGGCCCCCGGCGTAGAGGGCATGACGGGCCACGAGGCCCGGGCGACAGCCGTCACGACAAGGGACTTCGTTGGAGCACGACAGCACGAGCTCGGCAGGGGGCGCGATGCCGCCTTCACGGCGTTCGTCGACGCGAGCTGGTCACGGCTGCACCGCCACGGCTACGTGCTGACGGGCAGCAGCGTCGAGGCCGAGGAGCTCGTGCAGGAGACGCTCGTCAAGGTCTACCAGGCTTGGCACCGCATCGCTCCGGACGGCGCTCCCCTCGCCTACACGCGCACCGCGATGGCCCGCTCCCATGTGTCGCGCTGGCGTAGCCTCACCCGCCGCTCGGCCGTCGAGGACCGCGTGGTGCTCGACCGGACGCTCGCCGCCGGTCACCCGGCCTGGGAGTAGTTGGCAGCCGACCGCGACGAGGTCTGGCGCGCCCTCGCCACCCTGCCGCCGCGACAGCGCGCCGTCGTCGTCCTGCGGTTCTACGAGGACCTGCCCGAGCGGGCGATCGCCGAGGCGCTCGGCTGCACGGTCGGCACCGTCAAGAGCCAGCTCTCGAGGGCGCTGGCCACCCTGCGCGGCTCCGCTGTCGTGCTCTCCATCGTCGCGCCAGCGCCTGAGGGCGCCGGCCGCCGCAGCAGCAAGGAGGAGGTCCGATGAACGAGCTCGACACCACCGTCCGCGAGTCGCTCGACGAGCGAGCGCAGGGGTATGCCGTCCCGCCGGCTCCCAGCGCCCTCATCCTGGCGCGCGCCCGTCGGGAGCACCGCAGGCGCCAGGTGCTCACCGCAGCGGCCGGGGTTGCTGCCGCCGCCGTCGTCGCGGTTGCGCTCGTTCCGCGCCTGGGTGGCACCGCCGCGCCGCCCGTGCCGGCCGCACCGTCGACCACCCAGCAGCAGTCGCGTGACGTCGAGGCGAGTCGCGCGGATGCTCTGACGTGGGCTGCTGCGCTGCCCCAGGGTGACCCCGCGACCTTCACGGGGTGGCCGACGACGGAGCGGCAGGGTGACCGTGTCGCCGTGCGCCTCGGCGACCGGGACGTTCTCGGGCCGCAGGGCTTCACCGACCTCAGCG
The DNA here is from genome assembly GCF_006717145.1 of Humibacillus xanthopallidus. Classification (GTDB taxonomy): domain Bacteria; phylum Actinomycetota; class Actinomycetes; order Actinomycetales; family Dermatophilaceae; genus Humibacillus; species Humibacillus xanthopallidus. The sequence continues at coordinate 545,155 of NZ_VFQF01000001.1, forward strand.
ACCCGCATCCCGTCGCCGACGGCTGGCTCTTCGTGGCGACCGGGGCGACCGTGGGCCGGCCCGCGATCCTGCACTTCAGCCGCGTCACCGACCGGGCCACCGTGATGGCACGGCCCTCTGGCCCGACGTCGGTCCTCGTCGACCCCGAGGGTGCTCGCTTCGCGTGGCTCGCCACCGACGGCGGCACGACGGGGCTCAGCATCGTCGACATCGCTGACGGCTCATCGACAGGCGTCGCCCTGCCCTCGAAGGTTGTCGACCCGGCCCTCGCGACGTGGACGCCCTTGGGGATCAGCGTCGTGCCGGTCGGGGAGGCGTCGACCAGCGCGGTGCCGCCCGGTGCAACCCCTGCGGTGGCGACGACGGCTGTGGCGCTCTTCGACACGACGCGCAACGAGTGGGTCCCGGTCGCTGCGCGTCTCGAGGCGCGGGTCGTCGGCGTCGTGCGCCTCGATGCCTTCGGTGGGTCGCCTCTATCGGCCCTCGTCACCACCGTGCAGGGGAGCCAGAAGTGCGTCAGCCAGCTCGAGGGCGGCATCACCCTCATCCCGCTCGAGTGCTGGCCGCTCTCTGCCGCCGGCACCCCGACCACCGCCGTCGGCCCGGGCGGCAAGTACGTCCTCGTGGGCATGGCGGGGGCGCCGGGCACCCGGGCGGCCCTGCACGACCTCGTTGGCTCTGGGGCGGTCGCGGGGGAGCCGGGTCTCGCGCACGCCCTGACGGCCCCGATCGAGGACTACGTCTGGGAGAACGCCGACGTCTTCGCCGCGGCTGCCGCGTCCCCGACCGGCTCGTCGGTGCCCTACCGCTACGACCTGCGGACCCACGCGGGGGAGCGGCTGCCGAGCGACCCCCGGGCGTCGTTCGAGTCGACCTTCGACTCCGCGACGATGGGCCTCACGCTGCCGCAGGGGTGATCCGGCCTAGAGTCGGGTCGTGGGCTACGAGGGTCGAGATCGTGAGCGGTGGGTTGCGGAGGACCCTGCCCAGAAGCGGGCCGACCGCGACGACTTCGCCCGCGACCGGGCGCGGGTCGTGCACTCGTCCGCGCTGCGCCGTCTCGCCGCCAAGACCCAGGTCCTCGCGCCGGGTCACGACGACTTCGTGCGCAACCGCCTCACCCACTCGCTCGAGGTCGCCCAGATCGGTCGGGAGTTCGGTGCCGCCCTCGGGTGCGATGCCGACGTCGTCGACACGGCGTGCCTCGCCCACGACCTCGGGCACCCGCCCTTCGGCCACAACGGCGAGACGGTTCTCGACGAGATCGCCTGCGACATCGGGGGATTCGAGGGCAACGCACAGACCCTGCGCCTCCTGACCCGGCTCGAGGCCAAGCGCTCGCACCCCGACGGCACGCCCGCCGGCCTCAACCTCACGCGCGCGAGCCTCGACGCCACGACGAAATATCCGTGGCAGCGCGGCGAAGCGCCATATCCCACAAGGAAGTTCGGCGTCTACCCGTCGGACCTCCCTGTCTTCCAGTGGATGCGCGAGCAGGCTGCGACCGGTGACCGGTGCCTCGAGGCCGAGGTCATGGACTGGTCCGACGACGTCGCCTACTCGGTGCACGACGTCGAGGACGCCATCGCCTCGGGCTGGCTTGACCCCCGGGTGCTCCGCTCCACCGACATGGCAGAGGTCGTCGCCGTCGCCGGCCGCACCTACGCGCCCGACCTCGGCAGCGACGCCCTGGGAGCTGCGCTGGAACGCCTCCTGGCCTCTGACGCGATGCCCACGGCATACGGCGGCTCTCGCGGCGACCTCGCCCGCCTCAAGGACATGACGAGCCGCCTCATCGGCCACTTCGTGCTCGACGTCGAGCGGGCGACCCGCGAGCGGCACGGGCCGGGGCCACTGTGCCGCTTCGAGGCCGACCTCGTGGTGCCCGACGACACTCGCGCCGAGTGCTCCGTGCTCAAGGCGATCGCGAACCACTTCGTCATGACGACCGACGAGCGCCTGCGGGTGATGGCCGAGCAGCGCGACGTCGTCCGCACCCTCGTGAAGGGGTATGCCGCCCGGCCGGGTGAGCGTCTCGACGCGCCCTTCCGTGCCGACCACGACGCCGCCGCGGACGACGGTGAGCGGCTGCGGGTCGTCATCGACCAGGTGGCGTCGCTGACCGACGTGCGCGCCCTGGCGCTGCACGTGCAGTGGAGCCGCTGACCGGCGGGGTGGGCGGGTCGACCTAGAATCACGAGCAGCGGGAGGAGGCACATGGCGGGGCTCATCAACAGCGACGACATCGCGACGGTCAAGGCGCGGTCGTCGATCGAGGACGTCGTGAGCGAGCACGTGACGCTGAGGCGTTCCGGCGCCCGCCTCGTCGGGCTCTGCCCGTTCCACGACGAGAAGAGCCCCTCTTTCGGCATCAACCCGGCTGCGGGGTTCTACCACTGCTTCGGCTGCGGCGAGGGTGGCGACGTCATCTCCTTCGTGCAGAAGGTCGAGGCCCTCTCCTTCAGCGAGGCCGTCGAGCGGCTTGCGCAGAAGCTCGGCATGGAGCTGCGCTACGAGGACGGCAGCGCCCGGTCGGCGCAGGAGGGCCCGGGACGGCGTTCCCGCCTCATCGAGGCCCACCGCGTGGCGCAGGAGTTCTATGCCGAGGCCCTGCTCAACCAGCCCGGCGCTCGCCCGGCGCGCGACTTCATGCGGGCCCGCGGCTTCGACGGTGCCGTGGCCAAGCACTTCGGGGTCGGCTTCGCCCCGCGCGGAGGGGAGGACCTCGTGCGCGCCTTGCGCGCCAAGGGCTTCACCGACGACGAGCTCGTGACGGGCGGTCTGGCCGGTCGTGGGTCGCGGGGGCTCTACGACCGCTTCCGGGGTCGCCTCGTCTGGCCGATCCGCGACATCACCGGCGACACCGTCGGCTTCGGGGCGCGCCGCATCTTCGACGACGACCGCATCGAGGCGAAGTACCTCAATACGTCCGAGACACCGATCTACAAGAAGTCGACGGTGCTCTACGGCCTCGACCTGGCCAAGAAGCGGATCGCGGCCGACCGCACGGCCGTCGTCGTCGAGGGCTACACGGACGTCATGGCATGCCACCTCGCGGGGGTCGAGACCGCCGTGGCCACGTGCGGCACCGCCTTCGGCTCCGACCACATCAAGGTGCTGCGCCGCATCATGCGCGACGAGGCGGACCTGGCTCCGGCCCGGGTCATCTTCACCTTCGACGGCGACGCCGCGGGGCAGAAGGCCGCGATGCGGGCCTTCGCCGACGACCAGAAGTGGTCGTCGCAGTCCTTCGTCGCCGTCGAGGCCTCGGGCATGGACCCGTGCGAGCTGCGCCAGGCCAAGGGCGACCCGGCCGTGCAGGCGCTCGTCGAGGACGCCGTGCCGATGTTCGAGTTCGCCGTGCGCACGACGATCAAGCGCTACGACCTCACGACGGCCGAGGGGCGGGTGCGGGCGGCGACGGCTGTCGCGCCCATCGTGGCCGCGATCCGCGACCAGTCGCTGCGCCCCGAGTACACCCGTGAGGTGGCCGGGCTGCTCGGGCTCGAGGTGGAGCAGGTGGCGCGCGAGGTGAGCCGCGCCGGGCGCCTCACCGTCGACTCCGCCGACGACGACCGCAGGCGTGACCGGGCGGTCCTGGACTCGGAGCCCGGCGAGCCGGGCCCTGACGAGGTCGCCCAGTCCGATGGCCTCATGGCGATGCCCGACCCGCGTGACCCGGTTGTGTCGGCCGAGCGCCAGCTGCTGCAGGTGCTCCTGCAGTTCCCGCAGGTGCTGCGCGCCGAGGCCATCGACATGCTCACGCCCGAGTCCTTCTCGGCGCCCGCCCACCGTGCCGTCTTCGACGGCATCCGCATCGCCCGGGCGACGACGAGTTCGGCGAACGCCCAGGCCTGGATGGCAGCCGTCACCGAGGCCTCGCCGCGACCCGTGGCCGGTCTCGTGAGCGAGCTGGCCGTGGGCACCCTGCCGTCCCGCATGGACCAGGTCACGGGTCTTCCCACGGCCCGCTACGTCGAGGAGCTCTTCGACCGGGTGCGCACGATCGCCCTGACCCGGCAGATCGCCGACGCCCTGAGCGAGATGCGCCGGCTCGACCACGCCGCCGAGCCCTCACCCGAACGCACCCGCGAGCTGGGCACGCAGCTGCAGGTGCTGCAGCGTGAGCTCGCCACGATCAAGGCAGGGATGGCCTGATGGGACTCCTCGGCAACCGGCGGCGCGCTCCGCTGCCCGACACCGCGCGGTCGGCCGTGCCGCTCGGCCCCGGCGAGCGAGTGCTCGCGTGGGCACGCGATGACCGCAGCGGGTCTCACGTCGTCGCCACGACGCACCACCTCGCTCTCGTCGGGGGTGACGGCGTGCTCGCCTGGTGCCGGCCGTGGCACGAGGTCGAGGCGGGCACGTGGCAGGGCGACGAGTCGCTGCTCACCGTCACGTGGGTCGACCACGGGCCGCCGTCGCGGTGGGAGGTCACCGAGCCCTCGATGATCCAGCAGACGCTGCGAGAGCGGGTGCAGGCGAGCGTCGTGCTGGCCGGCGAGTTCCGCACCGCCGCGCGGCGCACCGTGCGCGTCGTCATCCGTCAGGACCTCGCCACCGGGGCGATCGTCGAGCAGGTGATCGCCGGCAAGGGCACCCGCCTCGACGACCCGGAGGTGGCTGCTGAGGCCTCCGCACACCTCGCGCGACTGCGCTCCGAGATCGGTCGTTGAGGGGTCATCCGGTGGCCGGCGACCCGATTTAGTGTCGGCCCGATCCCTTTGCTATGGTTGCCCGGCAGCATTCCCCTGTAGCTCAATTGGCAGAGCAGCCGGCTGTTAACCGGCAGGTTATTGGTTCGAGTCCAATCGGGGGAGCCCATGACGAAGGCCCTGACACCCACGGTGTCAGGGCCTTTGTCGTCGACCGGGGCCGCCGTTCGCTAGACGGTCATCGGGCGGTCATCGGGCAGGGTCCGGGGTCTCGCCGACGGCAGCATCCTCGAGGGGCCCGCCGAGGGAGCCGTCGACCGTGGTCCCGACGGCGGCGGTGGCGGCGCCCTTGCGCGGACCGCGACCGCGGCGGCTGAGGCGCCGCTCCACGCGTCCGGCGACGTTCGTCAGCCCGTAGTTGATGAGGATGAAGATCAGCGCGGCGAGGAGGTAGGCGGGGATGACGTTGCCGTATGCCGTGCCGACGTCCTTCGCGGCCTGTAGCAGCTCGGGGTAGGTGATGGCCGTTCCCAGTGCGCTGTCCTTGAGGATGACGACGAGCTGCCCCACGAGAGCCGGGAGCATCGCCGTGAGGGCCTGGGGGAGCTGGATGGCGCGCAGCGTCTGCCCGGGCGTCAGACCGATGGACAGACCAGCCTCGGACTGTCCGGACGGCAGGCCGTGCACGCCCGAGCGCACGAGCTCGGCGATGACCGAGCCGTTGTAGAGCGTCAGCGCGAGCACGACCGCGGCGAGCGAGTTGTAGTCGGTGCCGAAGTAGTTGTTGAAGGCGAAGACCTGGAAGAAGAAGTACATCATCAGCAGCACGGGCACCGAGCGGAAGAACTCGACGACGATGCCGCTCACCCACCGGATCGGCCCGTTGTGCGACAGGCGTCCCATGCCGAAGAGCAGGCCGAACGCCAGGGCGAACACGATGGAGAGCGCAGCGGCCTTGATGGTGTTGATGAGGCCGGGGATGAGGTACTGCGTCCACACGTCCGCCGTGAAGAGCACGGTCCACATGGACGGCTCCAGCTGACCCTGCGCCTGCAGCTTCCAGACCACGAGACCGAGGGTTACTGCGGCAAGCGCGAAGCCGATCACGGTGAAGATCGCGTGCCGCCGGCGGGCCTTGGGGCCGGGGGCGTCGAACAGGACGTTCTGCGCGCTCATCGCTTCACCGCCAGGCGTCGGGAGAGGGACGTGAAGAGGATCCCCACCGGGAGGGTGAGGATGACGAAGCCGAGGGCGAAGATGAAGAAGACCCCGAAGCTCGCGGTCTCGTTCTCGATGATCTCCTTCATGAGACCCGAGGCCTCGGCGACACCGATGATCGAGGCGACGGTCGTGTTCTTCGTCAGGGCGATGAGGACCGACCCCAGGGGGGCGATCGAGCCGCGGAAGGCCTGGGGCAGGATCACCTCGCGCAGGCTCTGGGTGAAGGTGAGCCCGATCGAGCGCGCGGCCTCGGCCTGACCGAGCGGCACGGTATTGACGCCGCTGCGCAGGGCCTCGCAGACGAAGGCTGCGTGGTATGCCGCGAGACCGACGATCGCCCAGCGGATGTTGTTGTCGACGATGGACGTCGGCGACTTGGGGTCGGTGAGGTTGACCTGCAGGATGTAGAGCAGACCGAGCGAGCAGAAGACGAGGATGAGCGTCAGCGGGGTGTTGCGGACCGTGTTGACGTAGAACGCCCCCAGCCGGCGCAGGATCGCGACGGGCGCGACCCGCATGACGGCCAGGATCGTTCCGATCACGAGGGCGCCGATCGCCGAGAAGACGGTCAGCTTGATCGTCATCCAGAACGCGCCGAGGACGTCGTACTTGTCGAGGATGTCGAGCACGGCGCTCCTTTCGGGTCAGTGGTGGAGCGGAGGTGTCGAAGTTCGGTGCTGGTCAGCGGTCAGCGGGGTCCGGACCCCGGCGGTGCCGGGTCGGTCGACAGCTGGTGTCGACCGACCCGGCACCGGGTGAGCTGGATCAGGAGCAGGCCGCGGGGGTGGGCGGGTTGCCCTGGCCCGGCTTGTAGCCGGCCGGCCCGAGGTTGTTGTCGATCGCCTTCTGCCACGAGCCGTCGGAGATCATCTTCTTGATGGCGTCCGTGACCTTCGTGCACAGGGCGGTGTCGCCCTTCTTGATGCCGACGCCGTAGTTCTCGGTCGAGAACGGCTTCCCGACGACCTTGAACTTGCCCTTGAACTCGGGCTGCGAGGCATAGCCCGCGAGGATCGTGTCGTCGGTCGTCAGCGCGTCGACGCCACCGGTCGCGAGGGCCGGAAGGCACTCGGAGTAGGTGCCGAACTCCTGGAGCTGGACCCCGGGGTACTTGTCCTTGACCTTCTGGGCGGAGGTCGAACCCTTGACGGAGCAGAGCTTCTTGCCGTCGAGGGAGTCGGGTCCGGTGATCGACGAGTCGTCGGAGCGGATGAGCAGGTCCTGACCGGCGATGAAGTACGGCCCGGCGAAGCTCACCTTCTCCTTGCGGGCGTCGGTGATGGAGTAGGTCGCGACGACCATGTCGACCTGCCCGGTCTGGATCAGGGTCTCGCGCTGGGCGCTCGGGGCCTGGACCCAGGTGATGTCGCCCTCGGACGTGCCGAGCTGCTTCGCGATGTACTTCGCGACGTCGACGTCCATGCCGGTGTAGTCGCTGCCCTTCTTCAGCCCCATGCCCGGCTGGTCGAACTTGATACCGATCTTGAGGCCCGAGCCACCGCCGGAGGCGCTGCCGCCTCCGCCGCTGCTCGATCCGCACGCGGCGAGCGTGAGCGCCAGTGCAGCTGCTGCTGCGACGGCGCCAAGTCCTCGTGACTTCATCTGGGTTCCTCCATGAGTGGTTGCTCGCGGCACGCCGTGTGCGTGCCGCTCCCTGCGGGCGGTTGGTCCGTGCTGGCTTCGGGCGGCGGCGACGCTCAGTGGGTGAGGATCTTGCCGAGGAAGTCCTTGGCCCTGGCGCTCTTGGGCGCGGTGAAGAACTCCTCGGGCGTGGCGACCTCGACGACTTGACCGTCGGCCATGAAGACCACTCGGTCTGCCGCCTTGCGCGCGAAGCCCATCTCGTGGGTGACGACGATCATCGTCATGCCCTCCTTGGCGAGGCCGACCATGACGTCGAGGACCTCGTTGACCATCTCGGGGTCGAGCGCCGAGGTCGGCTCGTCGAAGAGCATCACCTTGGGACCCATGGCGAGCGAGCGCGCGATGGCGACGCGCTGCTGCTGGCCGCCCGAGAGCTGGGCGGGGTACTTGTCGGCCTGCGCCGCGACGCCCACTCGTTCGAGGAGCGCGTCGGCCTGGGTGCTGGCCTCTGACTTGGACTTCTTGCGGACCTTGACCGGCCCGAGTGTCACGTTCTCGCGAATCGTCTTGTGCGAGAAGAGGTTGAAGGACTGGAACACCATGCCGACATCGGCTCGCAGCTGGGCGAGTGGCTTGCCCTCCTCGGGCAGGGCCTTGCCGTCGATGGTGATGGTGCCCGACTCGATGGTCTCGAGGCGGTTGATGGCTCGGCACAGCGTCGACTTGCCGGACCCCGAGGGGCCGAGCACGACGACGACCTCACCCTTGCCGACGGTGAGGTTGATGTCCTGCAGCACGTGCAGGTCTCCGAAGTGCTTGTTGACGCCCTCGATGACGACCATCGGCTCTCGAGCGCCTCCGGTGCGGTCAGGGGCAACCGTCTTGCCGGTGGTCCGATCAGTCTGACCGGGATTCACGTCGTCCATCCCGGAAACCTATCGGCTGGGACACGCCCGGGGGAGTCACCACGCAAGAGCGACGCCCAATCGTGAACAATCGGCCTGATCTACGTGTCTCGGACCATGCAGAAGAGGGCGAAAAGAGGACATCGCGGCGTGGCCAAGGAGCACCTGCCTGGACGCGCGTGGGTGCGGCGCAACACGCCGACCCGGCAGATCAGGGAGTGGCGTCCGAGGTCGGGCTTGCCGTGTCGGTCGACGAGCTCGTCGAGCTGGTCGTGTCGGTCGAGCTCGAGGAGCTCGTCGAGGTGTCGCTCGCTGCCAGGGACTTCGAGGTCGAACCACTCGTCGAGGCCGGAGCCGGGTCAGAGGTCGTCACAGACTGCTCCGCGCTCGTCGTGGACTGGCTCGTCGACGACGTCGACGACGTCGGCGGGTCGGTGGGGGTCGGGTCGGCAGCAGTCGTCGTGGTGGTCGACGTCTCAGGCGGGTTCGTCGTCGTGGTAGGCGAGCTGGTCGTCGTCTGAGTCGGGGGCTGCGTGGTGGTCGAGGACCCGGAGGTCGTGCCGGTCGTCGGGGTGCCCGTGCCGCTCGAGGTGCCGCTGCCGGTACCCGTGGCCGTCGGCGTGCCGGTGCCGCTCGAGGTCGGAGGCCGGGTCGTCGTGCCCGAACCGGACGACGTCGGTCGCGTCGTCGTGGGCGTCGTGCTCGGTGTCGAGGGCGTGTTGCCCGACCCGTCGACCGAGCTGCTGGACCCTGCGGAGCCACCGGACGGGATCGGCACGTCGCCGTCCTGCACGGTCTGCACCGTGCGCCCGCTCTGGTCGATGACGAAGTGGGGGACGACGGCATACGGGATGCTGTCGGCGGCCGAGGCGGGGAAGCCGAGGTAGGGAGCGGGGTCGACGTAGCGGTCGTTGATGATGACGTCGAAGTGCAGGTGGCAGCCGGTCGACCAACCGGTCGTGCCGACGAGGCCGATGACCTGGCCCTGCTTGACGACGTCACCCTCCTTGACCAGGAACTTCGACTGGTGGCCGTAGGCGGTCTTGACGCCGGACGTGTGCTGGATGATCGTGCGCAGACCCCAGGAGTTGGACACTCGGGCGTAGATGACCGTGCCGTCGGCGGCCGCGCGGATCGGGGTGCCACAGCTGGCCTGGAGGTCGATGCCGGTGTGGAACATCGCGCGGTGCAGCAGCGGGTGGATGCGCGGGCCGAAGGCAGAGACCTCGCCGCCCGGGACCGGGTGGATGAAGCCGGTCGTCGACGGCGGGCCGGCAACCGGTGCGGCGACGGCCTGTGCGGTCGAGAGGGTGAGGTTCAGCGACGGGAACATGAACAGCCCCGTCGCGCCGCTGAAGGCAGCGTTGCCGCCACCTACTGCGACGGCGTCACCGAGCAGGGCCGACGTGGCGTGGTCGGACAGGCCGGCTCGGGCCACCTCGACGGCCCCGACGGCGTTCTGGACCGCAGCCTGCGCCGGGGTGCCGGCCGCAAGGACGACATCGGCGCGCTGGGCGCTCGGCGCGCTACCGCCGAGGAAGGGCAGGACCGCGAACATCGTGAGTCCCGCTGCAAAGGGGACGATCCGACCGCTCATGCGGATGTTGAGGACGAAGGGACCCTTGGGTCGGGCGTCATCACCCACCGGCCGGCCACCCCCTCAGGCGTCTCGTCACGTTCGGCCCCACGGGGCCGCATCTGTCCCACTGAGCGCGGGTCGGACTCCCCAAGGGCCGACCTCTGTCTCTTCCTCAACCATATGTGGGGGATCACGATTGGGGGCTGTTGTGGGAGAAGTTCCTCGAGATTCGTGACGGATGTGACTGGTGTGGCAGGAGTGAAGACGCGCCGAGGCGTCCGAGCGTCAGAAACCGGCTGGTTCGTGAGGCTCGTAGGCGGACTCGAGCCGGGCGCGCTCCTCGTCGCCCAGGCGCAGGTCCAGAGCGGCGACGGCGTCGTCGATGTGCTCGAGCTTCGTGGCACCGATGATGGGCGCCGTGACCACGGGGTTGCCGAGCACCCAAGCCAGGGCCACCTGCGCGCGTGAGACCTCGCGCTCCTGGGCGATCGCGGCCACCTGGAGGGCGATCGCGCGGTCGCCCTCGCGGTAGAGGGTCTTGCCGAACTCGTCCGTCTGGCTCCGCGCGGTCTCCGCGTCCCAGTCACGCGTCAGCCTGCCTCGGGCGAGCGGGCTCCACGGGATGACACCCACTCCGAGGTCGGCGCACAGCGGCAGCATCTCGCGCTCCTCCTCGCGGTTGAGCAGGTTGTAGTGGTTCTGCATCGACACGAAGCTCGTCAGCCCGGCCATCCGGGCGAGGTAGTGAGCCTTGGAGAACTGCCAGGCGCTCATCGAGGAGGCCCCGACGTAGCGGGCCTTGCCCGCCTTGACGACGTCGTGCAGCGCCTCGATCGTCTCCTCGACCGGGGTCAGCGGGTCCCAGCGGTGGATCTGGTACAGGTCGACGTAGTCGGTGCCGAGCCGGCGCAGGCTCGCGTCGATCTCGTTCATGATCGCCTTGCGGGACAGGCCGGCCCCGTTGGGCCCATCGTGCATCCGTCCGTGGACCTTCGTGGCGATGACGAGCTCCTCGCGGCGGCCGAAGTCGCGCAGGGCGCGGCCGACGATCTCCTCGCTGCTACCGGCCGAGTAGACGTTGGCGGTGTCGAAGGTGGTGATGCCGGCCTCGATGGCCGCTCGGATGAGGGGACGGCTGGCGGCCTCGTCCAGCGTCCACGGGTGGGGACCCCTCTGAGGGTCACCGAAGCTCATGCACCCGATGATGAGCGGCGAGACCTGCAGGCCGGTGTTTCCGAGACGGACGTAGTCCATGGTCTTGTGCTTCCCTTCAGCCGATCCCGAGGCGGGTCCTGTGACTCGCGTCGGACCTTCCCACGGTAGGTACCCATGAGGGGCCTCCGCCCGATCGGGCGAGTCTCGGACGCCAAGTCACGGCAGGTCACGGCAGGTCACGGCAGGTCACGGCAGGGGCACAGCGGGCTGGCCCGCGAGGGCGCCGTCCATGATCTGTCGCCAGATCGGCGCCGCGTAGCACGCTCCGGTCATCGCGTGACAGGACTTGCCGGCCATCGACACGTCGAACATCCGCCGGTTCGGGCGCGTCGGGTTGCCGACCCAGACGGCCGTCGCCAGCTGCGGCGTGTAGCCGACGAACCACGACTGAGCGTTGCCGTCGGACGTGCCCGTCTTGCCGGCGGACACCCTGCCGCTCAGCTGGTTGAGGATGCCCGAGCCGTGGGTCATGTTGTACTCGAGGTACTGGGTCGCCTGGCTCACCGCACCGGCGTCGGCGACCCGCTTGCACGACGGCTTCGGCGACCACAGGGTGTTGCCGCCCTGCTCGACGCTCGTCACCGGGTAGGGGGCGCAGAGGATCCCGCCGGCCGCGAGACCTGCGTAGGCGGTGGCCAGGGTCGCCGGCGAGATGGCCTGCGCGCCGAGGATGACCTGCGGCGGGTAGGTCCCGAGCGGCGACCCGTCACCTCCGTGGATGCCGAAGGCCTTCATCGTGTCGTGGATCGCGCACACGCCGATCTTGCTGGCGAGCGCGACGAAGGCTGAGTTCGTCGACTGGGCCGTCGCCGTCATGAGCGACATCCGGCCACCGCCCCACACCTCGTCGTTGTAGACCTTCCAGTCGGTGGTGAGGCCGCACGGCTGGGGGAACTGCGAGCGTGAGAACGTGGCCGGGGTCTGGTTGTCGGCCGCAGGTGCGTCGATGCTCGCGCTGGTCCCCAGGCCCTGCGCCATCGCGGTGACGAGCGAGAACGCCTTGGCGGTCGAGCCGAACTGGAACCCGCCCGAGCCGCCGTACTTCGCGTCGACGGAGTAGTTGACCTCCGTCTGACCGGAGGTCGAGCTGCCGTATGCCGTGTCCTGGCCGAACGCGAGCACCTTGCCAGTGCCTGGCTCGGTGACGTAGGCCGCTGCCGCGACCCCGATCGAGTTGTGCTCCGGTGCCACCCTGCGCAGTGCTGCGTTCACCGTGTCCTCGACGTTCGGGTCGAGCGTCGTGTGGACCGTCAGACCGCCCTGGAAGAGAAGGTCGTGCCGCGCCTGCACGGTGGCGCCGAGGGCCGGCTGCTGCTCGAGCCAGCTGATGACGAAGGAGCAGAAGTACGGGTGGTTCGAGGCGGCACAGGTGGCGGGCAGGTTGGTGACGTGCAGGTCGGCGGACAGCGGCCGTCTGACGGCACCCTGCCACTGCGCCGTCGTCAGCTCGCCGAGCTCGTGCATCCGGCCGAGCACGACGTTGCGCCGGGCCTGTGCCTTGTCCGGGTGGTGCACCGGGTCGGTGGCGCTCGGGCTCTGGACGAGTCCGGCCAGCGTCGCGGCCTCCGTCAGGCTGAGCGATGACGCGTGCACGTCGAAGTAGTGCAGGGCAGCCGCCTCGACGCCGTAGGACCCGTCCCCGTAGTACGCGAGGTTGAGGTAGCCCTGGAGGATCTCGTCCTTGCTCCACGAGCGTTCGAGGGCGACGGCATACCTGAGGTCGGTGAGCTTGCGGGGCAGGGTCTTGGCGATGGCCGCCTGCGCCTCTGAGGTCTGGCCCTGGCTGAGCGCCTTGGCCTGGAGCGTCATCTTGACGAACTGCTGCGTGAGGGTCGACGCGCCCTGCGTGGCCTCACCGGTCCGCAGATCCTGCAGAACGGCGCGGGTCAGGCCCGAGGGGTCGATGGCGCCATGGCCGTAGAAGCGGCTGTCCTCGATCGCCACCTGCGCCTCGCGCATGACAGGCGCGACCCGGGAGAGGCTGACGGTGCGGCGGTTCTGGTCCTGCGGGGCGGCGATGAGCGAGCCGTCGGCGGCGAGGATCCGTGAGCCCTGCGACATCGCGACCGCCGTGAAGGTGCTCGGCAGGTCGAGGAAGGCGGTGCTCCCGGAGTCGGCCAGGCTGCCGAGAGCCGCGACCGTCGGGGCCGAGAGGCCGGCGGCCAGCAGGCCGATCGCGCACGCCGCCACGACGAATCCCGCGAGGAGGCGGAGGATCCTGCCTGCACCGTGCCGTGGAGCGCTCACTCCTGAACCTACCCACACGAGCTTGACGACTCGCTGGACGCGAACTGGGTGCACTCTCAGGTGCGCGCTCGCGGGTGCTCCCGCTGGCGGGTCCGGCCCTCAGCGGGCCGGGGTCACCGGCGGACGAAGTCGCCGACCTCGGAGACGACGGTCAAGACGAACCAGCCAGCGGCGACGACCCAGCCGATGATGAGCGGCACCCGACCACGCAGGTCGCCGGCCTTCATCGCTCGCCGCCCGTAGTGGATGGCGAAGAAGCAGGGGACGACCACCACGGCGAGCGTGACTGCCGAGACGACGGCGATCGTCCAGCCCGGCGCCTCGGCGGTGCCGGCCTCGTAGCCCAGCATCGAGTAGAGGCCCTCGCCGACGGCGAAGGCGACGAAGAAGAACACCGGCACCAGGGCGACGCCGATCCATGCGCGCGTCAGCCACGGGGTCTGCTGACCCGTGGGGACGAGCGGCTGCTCCTGCTTGGAGCTGCTCATGACGCACCTACCTTTCCCCGCTTCGATCGTTCGCCCGAGGGGGGCACTCGATCAAGGGACGAAGGTCCGCCTGAGTCGTCACACAGCGACCCCAGCGCAGGCGTGGCTCCCAGGGTGGCGTGCAGCAAGGGCTTGAACCCTCGGGCTCTGGCGCGTCTCATCAAGGAACCCTTCCTTTGGGTCGGAATCCTTGAGCACGGTCATCATGTCCAAGGCGCAGTCCTCGAGTGCAGTCATGACAGCGAGTTCCTCTACCCCTGTGAGAAGGGGGCCGTGGCAAGGCAGCTTCTTAGCGCTTCGCCGCCCGGAGAGTGTGCGCCAACTGCCCCACGTTCCTCGCCAAGACGACGACAAGTGCCGAAGCAACACTGAGCACGCGGGACGTGTCAGGCCTCACGCTGTGGGGGCAGGCGCCACGGGCGGCCACGCGGCAGCCCAGGTGGCCTCGTCGGGCACCTGCTTGTTCGCGGCCAAGAGGTTCTCGATGCCTGCGAGTTTGATAGCCCAGTCCCCGGTAGGCATTGGCCCCTGCCACTCAGCGAGCTGTCGGAACTCCGAGGAGAGGCGCTTGAGGTCGGCCGCAAGCTGCGTGTGGGCAGCGCTCTTGTCTAGCGGCTTGAAGGCCGCGGTTAAGATCCCGAGCGCGGCCGAAAGCGCCGCTGCGGCGGTTGTCATCCAGCTCGGTACGCTGGTCAGTGACGTGACTGCTGCCAGTGCCGCAAGGGCTGCAGTGAGTATCACCCCGGTCACATTCAGGGCTGCAAAATACTCAGCGCGCTTGCAGTGGACCTTCGCATCGGCGAGGTACTCGTCCCTTTTGTCTTCGTAAATAGTCATGAGAACCATTCCTGCTGCTCCAGTTGGCCGCCCTCGAACCGCCCGCTGCAACCTGGTCCGAGGACCCGCGATCTCATCGCCTACATCAATAGTCCGTAGCGCCAGGTCTGGGTCATAAGGGCCGAAGGTCCCCGTTTGTGTTCGATTGTGAGCGGTCGAAGAACGAGCCGAGATCGGGTCGGGGAGATGCCCCTCTGCAACGGACCACCGTGGAGGTTGAGGAAGCCGCTGCTCGCGTAGACGCGACGTACCCCTGCACGCCGCGGGGGCTCCTCGTCCGCTTCACCGCATCGACCAGCCTTCGCGAGGCGAAACCGGGGCAAACCTAGAGTGGAGCAGCAGGGGCTTGAACCCTGGACCGACGGATGATGCGTCTCATCCGCCCGGCCTGGACCCTGACCAGCCCGCGGTGGTCGCTCTGGGCGCCGTCCGGTGCTCAATCGTGGCCTCGTCGACATCATCGTCCGGCTGTGTCCTGGCGTGTTGGCGAGCTGCGCGTAGCAGAGTGTTGGCAGCGGCTGCCCACGCGTGCGCCCCGTTGTTCCGGTCCGTTGGGCCGGACTGTCGATCTGGCCTTGCGCCATTCGTGTAGGTAGTGACCACCACGAACCGAGGGGACGACACCATGACCACGTCCACGCCGAACACGCCAGGCATCGGTGCCATCAAGGTCGTTGGCATCCCCGTCAACGACCAGGACCGTGCGCTCGAGTTCTACTCGGGACGCTTGGGATTCACGCTTCAGACCGACGCGCCACTGCCCGGGTCCGAAGCCCGCTGGATCATGCTCACCTCCGGCGCCGGAGCGAGCATCGCCTTGGTCAAAGCAAGCATCGACACGCCTGCCGGGGTCGAGACGGGCATCCGGTTCCACACCGATGACGCGGACTCCACCCACGCAGCGTTGCTGTCCCGGGGAGTCAAAGTCGGCGAGGTGCTGCGCTGGCCTGGGGTCCCGGCGATGTTCCAAGTGTTTGACGGCGATGGGAACCGGTTCGAGATCGTGGAGTGAGGAGGCCACCCTCCCCGGCCGCCTGGGCTCGACCAGGCCGGTTGGCCGCCGTGAACCGGAACGTGAAACCACCCGCTATCGGATGATCCCTCGCCCGGCTCATCCTCGTGCGTCGAAACCTCGTGCCAAGCCGCCGGTGCGCACGCGACGACTCACCCCGGCGAACGGGACGATTGGCCCTGTCAGCAGTCACGCCGGTCCGTCATCGTGTGGATATGGGCACTCAGTCATCGAGCAGTCTGTGGACGACTCGAAGAGTGCTGCTGCCAGCCTTGGCTTCGGCCGGGCTGGTTCTTGCGGGCTGCGGCGACGCCCCGACAGGCGGCTCGGCATCGCCAACCGCGACAGCGGTCAACACGTCCACCAGCACAGAAGCCGCATCGACGACCACTGCCAATCCTCTTCCGACGACAACCGGCGGACGCACGAGGGCCGCTTCTCCCACGTCGACCACGTCGACCACGTCGACCACGTCGCCGAAGTCCACCACCTCCCCGAGGGCCACTGCGCCGACCGCGACACTCCCGTCGCCCACATCAACCAGCCCTCCGAAGGGTGCCGCGACACCGGCAGGGGCGATCCGGGCCTGGATGGCCAGAAAGGGCTACACCTACGCCGGCGACTGTGGGAGCACCCAGCTGGAGACGGACGTCGGCAAGTACTGCTCGTCGCTCTACGAGAAGCAGCCTGCTCTGCGGATCTACAGCGTCGGCCCCACCTTCTCGGAGTACACGACCTGGTTGCTGCTCAGACAGTCCTCCGGCACATGGCGGGTCACAGCCGCCGCCAGGATCACCGGGATGTCGCCGCCGCCGTGGTGACCGGTTCGAGATCGTGGCCACGCTGCACCTTTGCCGCCGCCAGACAGCAGGGCGCCAGGGCCGCATCTGCGACGCGTTAGCAGTCTGTTGGCAAGCGGGCCCGACGCTCGGGCGCCAGAAGGGTGACCCATGGCCTCCTGACCTGCGATGACTTGTGTGGGGCAGCAGGGGCTTGAACCCTGGACCGACGGATTATGAGTCCGCTGCTCTGACCGGCTGAGCTACTGCCCCGACCCTCGGCCGGCTCGCGGTCGCCGAGGACGCTGGGAGTCTAGCGACCGCCGCCGGGCACAGCCGACACACCCTCTAGGCTCGCGGGGGACCAACCCCGAGGACCGAAGGACGCAACCCATGAGTGACGGCATCCGCGTGGCCGCGGTCGACGACGTGGCACCCGGTGAGGCGCTCGTCCTGGCGACAGACCTGACCGGCACGACGGAGCCGATCTCGCTCTTCCGCGACGACGACGGCACCTACTACGCCCTCGACGACACGTGCTCGCACGAGGACGCGTCGCTCGCCGAGGGCTGGATCGAGGCGGGGGAGGTCGAGTGCCCGCTGCACGCGACACGCTTCTGCCTCAAGGACGGGGTGCCGCAGTGCCTGCCTGCGACGAAGCCGGTCGCGACGCACAAGGTGGAGCTGCGCGGCGATGAGGTCTACCTCCACCCCGGGGTCCCGGCCACCGCCTGAGGCGCCATGTCAGCGCCACGGTCATGCAGGACGCACGCCCTGCTGTGCGCTCTGCATGACACCGACACCACCGAAGGCACCCCGTCCGTTCCTCGAGAGACCTCTGGTGCGCGTGTGCTGGGTGGTGCACAATGGACCGGTGCCCACACCCGTGGGCACACGGCATACCTGAAGTGAAGATCGGCACGACGAGCACCGCGAGCACAACTCGGCCAGCAGGCGTTGGGGAAGACGTCCCTGCACACCGAGGAGGTTCGGATGTCTGTCGCGTTGCCGCGCACGATGACGCGTGGGGTCGTGTTCGTACACGGAGCCCCAGCGGTGCTGTGCCCCCACATCACGTGGGCCATCGAGGCCGTTCTCGATCGTCGGGTAACCCTCGACTGGATGCCCCAGCCCGCCGCGCCCCGCCACCTACGGGCCGAGCTCAGCTGGACCGGTGATTCCGGCACGGGCGCCGAGCTCGCCAGCGCCCTGCGCGGCTGGGACTCGCTGCGCTACGAGGTCACCGAGGAGCCGTCGCCCGGCTGCGACGGCGCGCGCTGGTCCTACACGCCGCGCCTCGGCATCCACCACGCGATGACCTCGGCGTCGGGCGACGCCGTCGTGCAGGAGGACCGCCTGCGCGAGGCGGTGCTGCGCACCCACGGTGACCTCGAGGCGCTGCAGGAGGAGATCGACCTGCTGCTCGGGCTGCCGTGGGACGAGGAGCTCGAGGTCTTCCGGCACGCCGGTGACGGCGCGCCCGTGCGCTGGCTGCACAAGGTCGGCTGACCACGGACGTCCCGCCTGCCCGTCCTCCAGCGCGGCAGCCGGGACGACGAGGGCCCGGGGGGTTCGTGCCCCCGGGCCCTCGTCGTGCCGTGCTGTCGTGTTCGCTCCGGGCCCACCGCGGCGGTATGCCGTCCGGCGGGCTCGCGCTCAGTAGCTGCGGACCGCCAGGGCGACGTTGTGCCCACCGAACCCGAACGAGTTGTTGAGCGCCGCGATGTCGCCGTCGGGCAGCTTCTGGTGCTCGCCCTTGACGACGTTGAGCGGGATCTCGGGGTCCTGGTCGTCGAGGTTGATCGTCGCGGGGACGAGCCGGTGGTGCACCGAGAGGATCGTGATGACTGCCTCGAGGGCGCCGGCCGCACCGAGCAGGTGTCCGGTCATCGACTTCGTCGCCGTCACCGACATGTTCTCGGTGTGGTCGCCGAAGGCCCGCTTGATCGCGTTGTACTCGGCGACGTCGCCGACCGGCGTCGAGGTCGCGTGCGCGTTGATGTGCAGGATGTCGGTGGGCGCGAGGTCGGCCCGCTCGACGGCGAAGAGCATCGCGCGGGACGCGCCGGAGCCGTTGGGCTCGGGGGCGGTGATGTGGTGGGCGTCGGCCGACATGCCGACGCTCGCGAGCTCGGCGTAGATGCGCGCGCCTCGTGCCTTGGCGTGCTCCTCGGACTCGAGCACGATGACGGCAGCGCCCTCACCGAGCACGAAGCCGTCGCGGCCGGTGTCGTAGGGACGCGAGGCCGCGGCCGGATCGTCGTTGCGGGTCGAGAGGGCCTGCATCGCGGCGAAGCCGGCAATCGGCAGCGGGTGCACGGCAGCCTCGGTGCCACCGGCGACGACGATGTCGGCGCGACCCGTGCGGATCATGTCGATCGCGTAGCCCATGCTCTCGGCTCCGGAGGCGCAGGCGCTGACGGTCGTGTGGGCCCCGGCGCGGGCGCCGAGGTCGAGTGACACGGCAGCCGCGGGACCGTTGGGCATGAGCATCGGGACGGCCAGGGGGTAGACCCGGCGGGGGCCCTTCTCCTTGAGCACGTCCCATTGGTCGAGCAGGGTCCAGACTCCGCCGATGCCGGAGCCGATGGCGGCGCCGAGGCGCTCGGGGTCGATCTCGGGGGCGCCGGCGTCGGCCCACGCCTCGCGCGCGGCGATGAGGGCGTACTGGCTCGACGGGTCGAGACGGCGGGTCTCGACCTTGGCCAGCACGTCGATGGGCTGCGTGTCGATGAGTGCGGCGAAGGTGACTGGCAGCTCGTACTTCGAGACCCAGTCGAAGTCCATCGTGCGGGCGCCGGAACGACCGGCGAGGATGGCCTCCCACGTCTCGGGGACGGTGCCGCCGACTGGCGTGGTCGCACCGAGTCCGGTGACCACGACACGGCGGTCGCGAATGGACGTCATGGTGACGTGCTCCTCTGGGTCGAGTGACGGGGGTGATGCGGTGCTGTGCGGCTGTCTGTGCGGGACCAGCCCGGGTGCTGCTGGGGTGTCGGGCCGTGGACCCGGCTTCTGCCCCGAGCCGTGTTGGGCTCGGTGGCTGCTGTCGCGAGCCACGTGACCGGCGCTGACGCGCTGCCCGCGCCGGTCACGTGGACGACGGCGACGATCAGGCCTGCGCGCCGCTGATGAACGTGACGGCGTCGCGCACGGTCTTGAGGTTCTTGACCTCGCTGTCCGGGATGCGCACGCCGAACTTCTCCTCCGCGTTGACGACGATCGTCATCATCGAGAGGGAGTCGATGTCGAGGTCCTCGGTGAAGGACTTGTCCATCTCGACGGACGCGGTGTCGATGCCGGTCTCCTCGTTGACGATCTCTGCGAGACCGTCGAGGATCTCCTGCTCGGACTGAGCCATCTGGGTGCTCCTTGTGTCGTTGGTGTTCTCGTCTGTCATCCGTGGTGGATGTCATGCCGTTGGCCCGAATGACCCGTCGGGACCGGCGGGAGCTGGTGGCTGCCTGGGCGCCCGCTGCTCAGGGCAGCACGACGACCTGTGCGGCATACACGAGTCCGGCGCCGAAGCCGATCTGCAGCGCGAGGCCGCCGCTGGGCGCCTCGCCCTCCGCGAGCATCCGCGTCGTGGCGAGGGGGATGGAGGCGGCCGAGGTGTTGGCCGTCGTGACGATGTCGCGGGCGACAGGGATGTCGGCCGGCAGCTTGAGCTGCTTGACCATCGCATCGATGATGCGGATGTTGGCCTGGTGGGGGATGAAGGCGTCGAGGTCGTCGGCCTTGATGCCGGCCTTGTCGATGGCCTGCTGGGCCACGGGGGCCATGCCCCAGACGGCCCAGCGGAAGACGGTCTGACCCGCCATGCCGATGTTGGGCCACACAGCCTTGTCGGCCTGGGCGTCCTTCCACGACTCACGGACCTCGGTCCAGGCCTGCTTCTGGCTGATCGCGTCGCGCTGGACGCCGTCGGATCCCCACACGGTGGGGCCGATGCCGGGGGTGTCGCTCGGGCCGATGATGCAGGCGCCCGCGCCGTCTCCGAAGATGAACGCGCTGCCGCGGTCGTAGGGGTCGGTGAAGTCACTGAGCTTCTCGACACCGACGACGAGGACGTAGTCGGCCGAGCCGCCCTTGACCATGTCGCTCGCCATCGCGACGCCGTAGCAGTAGCCGGCGCAGGCGGCCGAGATGTCGATGGCCGGGGCCGTCGAGCCGAGACGCGCGGCGAGCTCGGGCGCTGCGGCCGGGGTCTGGTAGGGGTGGGTGACCGTGGCGACGAGGACGAAGCCGATCTGGTCGGCCGAGATGCCGGCGTGCTCCATGGCCTGGCGGGACGCGTGCTCCGCCATGTCGATGACGCTCTCGTCCTCGGCGGCGAAGTGGCGGCTGATGATGCCCGACCGCTCGCGGATCCACTCGTCGCTCGAGTCGATCTTGTCGATGATCTCGGAGTTCATGACGACGCGCGCGGGACGGTAGGCGCCGACGCCGATCATGCGCGAGTGGCGCGCCGCGCCGTTGTCGACGAGGGTGCCGGTGCCCTTGGGGGCGGGCGGAGTGGAGGCGGTGGGAGAGGTCACTGGTTGCCTTCTCGGGGGGAGGGGGTGTCGGTGCCACCGTGGGTCTCGACGAGCGCACGCGCCGCGTCGAGGTCGTCGGGGGTCTTGAGGGCGACGGTCTCGACGCCGGGCATCGCGCGCTTGGCGAGACCGACGAGGGTGCCGGCGGGTGCGAGCTCGAGCAGGCCGGTGACGCCGAGGTCGACGAGGGTTGCCATGCACTGGTCCCAGCGCACGGGGTTGCTCACCTGGCGCACGAGCCGGGTCACGACCTCGGCGCCGTCGGTCACGGCCCGTCCGTCGGCGTTCGACAGGAGGGCGAGGGTCGGGTCGGCCGGGGTGACGTCGGCGGCCGCCGCGGCGAGCGCGTCGACCGCAGGGGCCATGTGGTGCGTGTGGAACGCGCCGGCCACCTGGAGCGGGATGACGCGGGCCTTGGCGGGCGGGTCGGCGCGGAAGGCCTCGATCTGCTCGAGGGTGCCTGCGGCGACCACCTGGCCGGCGCCGTTGACGTTGGCGGGGGTGAGGCCGTGTCGCTCGATCGAGGCGAGCACCTCGTCGGCGTCACCGCCGAGCACCGCGGCCATGCCGGTGGGGGTCACGGCGCTGGCCTCGGCCATGGCCCGACCGCGCGTCGCGACGAGCGACATCGCCTGCGCGCCGCTGACGACACCTGCGAGGGCCGTCGCGGTGAACTCACCGACCGAGTGGCCGGCGAGCACGGCGCCGGTGGCCGCGAGCGAGGCGTCTGCCTCGGTGCCGGTCGGCAGAAGGGCGCTCGCGGTGACGAGCCCGGCCGCGACGATGAGGGGCTGGGCGACGGCGGTGTCCTTGATCATGTCGGCATCGGACACCGTGCCGTGCGCCACGAGGTCGAGCCCGCCGGCCTCGCCGAGGGCTTCGAGTCGGCCGCGGACTCCGTCGAGCTCGAGCCACGGGGAGAGGAAGCCGGGGGTCTGGGAGCCCTGACCAGGGCACACGATCGCTAGCACGAGTTCCACCCTTCCGCGTTACCGACGAGGACCCTCCCACCGATTGTCACGAAGTCACACTCGATCCTTTGGAGGAATCCTCCAAACGGCCGCGTGGGACGAGGTCGGGCTGGCGACCCGGGGGGACGGCATACGGTTGCACCTTGGAGCCCAACGTACTCCGCGCGCGGTCGCCGGGGGGAGGGGCGAGGGCGGCCGGTGTGCGCCCCTCGCCGGACAGCCGTCCGAGCGCGAGGGCGATGCGCACGACCCATGCCTCGCGCGGGGTGGCGAGGTCGTAGCCGGTGAGGTCGCTGATGCGCCCGAGGCGGTAGCGCACGGTGTTGGCGTGGACGAAGAGGGCGCGGGCCGTGGCCTCGAGCGAGCCGCCGCTCTCGAGGTATGCCGTCGCCGTCAGGAGCAGGGGAGCTTGGGCTGCCGCTGCGAGCGGGCGGTGGACGCGGTCGACGAGGATGCGCCGCGCGGGCTGGTCTCCGGCAAGGGCCCGCTCGGGGAGCAGCGCCTCCGACTCGACGATGCGGGGGGCGTCCGGCCAGGCCGGCGCGGCCGAGAGGCCGCTGAGCGCGGCTCGGGCAGAGCGGCCGGCAGCGAAAAGGTGCGGCACCGTCGGACCGACGACGATCGGCCCTGGCCCGAACGCGTCCGCGACCGCTGCGACGACGCGGAGCGGCTCGCGGGTGCCTCCGATGATCGCGATGAGGCGCGAGCGCTGGACAATCGCAAGTGCCTCCACACCGTGCTCGCGCACCGCGCGCCGCAGCTCGTCGATCGCGGGAACGGTGCTGCCCCGGCTCGCGGGTGTGCTGCCGACGACGAAGGTGACGTGCGAGACCTCGCCCCAGCCCAGGGCGCTCGCTCGCGACTGCATCGAGTCGTCGGCCTCGCCGCGGAGCACGGCGTCGACGACGAGGGCCTCGAGCCGGGCGTCCCAGGCGCCGCGGGCCTCGGCGGCTCCGGCATACACCTCGGCCGCGGCGAAGGCGATCTCGCGCGAGAAGCGCAGCACCGACTCACGCAGGAGCTGCTCGTCGCCTGGCCCCGCGAGGCTCTCGACGCGCGACTCGACGACATCGACGACGGTGCGCACGAGGTCGAGGGTGTGTCGCAGGCTCACAGTGCGGGTCAGCTCTTGAGGTGCGTTCGCGAAGATCGATATGGCAGAGGGGGATTGGTCGTCCTGCCGAAACCAGGCGATGAACTGCGAGATGCCGGCCTGGGCCACGAGGCCGACCTGGGAGCGTTCCTCGGCGGAGAGGCGGCGATACCAGTCGAGGTTCTCCTCCATCCGCCGGACCGCGAGCGTCGACAGCTCGCCGGCGCTGCGCTCGACGGCGAGCATCGTCGACGCGCTGGCGTGCTGCCGCGACGGAGGGCTCATGGACCCACCCTAGGATGCGGAGCGCGTGGCGGCTTGTAGGGCGCCGACAAATCCCACGCCCGGGGTCAGGACATCAAAGCCCGCCGCAGGGTGTTCTCGATGACCGTCGGCCACGCGTCCTGTGTCGGCACGCTGACCTGTTCGGACGGGGTGGACAGCGCCAGAAGCCCACGCTGCAGACCTCGCCATGTTGCATCGACCTTCTTGGCGTCGACGGCAGCGGGCCACTGCTGCGGCCAGGCTTCGAGCAGGATGTAGAGCGGCACGGACATGGCCGGAAGGCGTTCGTAGGCCGTCCACGACTCGGGGTCGAGGCTCTCCTTGTTGGTTCGCTGATCATTGAAACGCTCGACGTCTCGCCACACGTTGCTCAGCTCGGGGTCGCCGGGGTCCGGAGGCGGAAGGGCCTTCACCAAGGAGCCCTTGGGGCCGAGGTACCCGGGTGGCATGGGATCGAAGAGGACCAGGGCCCGGGCATCAGCCTGGTGCTTGCTCGCCCAGCTCAGCGCGATGGGCCCGCCGAGCGCATGGCCCATCACGACGACCGGACGGGTCAGACCGAGAGCGCTGATGACGCCTTCGAGGTCACCGGCCATCGACGTGAAGGTCTGACGGTCGGGTGCCGCGTCGCTGCGGCCGACCCCGAGGCGGTCGTAGGCACAGACCCGGCCCTGTGCCGCAAGCCTGCTCTGGATCTCCTGCCAGACGTCGTCCATGGACCGCGCGTAGTCGGTGACGAGGATGACCGAGGGGCCGGAGCCGGCGCAGCGCGCCTTGACGTGATGGCCTGCGACGACGACGTCGCGCTCGGGCTCCACGGTTGTGCTGGCGCCCCGTGGCGCGGTCGCTGCCGTGCCCGCCGCGCCGGAGGCGCGGTTGGGGTCGCCGCTCGAGGCCGTGGTGCACGCCCCGAGCACCAGTGCAGCGACAACCAACACTGCCCCTCCGGGCCGGCGGTGTGGACGAGGGGTCGTGCCGCCATGGGGCTTGGCCCAGAGGGTCCGGGGGAGGCGGACCTCCGAGAGCTGGGACGTGCTGCGTGTCGGTCGCATGGTCGCTCCTGCGCCGGCACCCGCACCCACGAGCGCCGGCCACTCCAGTGTGGCAGCCTCGGCCGCTGCCCGCGGGTTCTTCGGCGGCTGCGCCCAGCGGCTAGCGCGCGGTGAGGATCGCGGTGCTGCCGGCATACGAGCGGGGGGCGTCGAAGGGCGGCAGCGTGCGCGACAGCTCGACGTCGAAGGTGGCGAGGTAGGCGGCTGCCGCGGCGTGGTCGTCGAAGAACGCGCGGGTCTCGATGTCGCGGCGCGTCACGTGCGAGAAGTGACGAGACAGCACCGCTTCGGCGACCTCGGAGGTGAACTGGGTGACGAGGGGCTCGCCCCCGGCCTCCCGCTGGAGGTCGGCGAGGTGCCCCACTCCGTTGGTCGCGACAGCGAGCATTCCCCCCGGGCGGAGCACCCGGCGCAGCTCGCGAAGCGCCGCGTCGAGGTCGGGCACGTGGTAGAGCATCCACGCGGCGACGGCCACGTCGAAGGAGGCGTCGGCAAAGGGCAGGTCGTCGGCAGGGGCCACCACAGCCGCCAATCCGAGAGCGGTGGCCGACGCGACCATGGCGGGGGAGAGGTCCGTCGCGACGTAGTCGACCCCGGGGCGGACATCGAGGACAGACCGAGCGAAATGTCCTGTGCCGCAACCGATCTCGACAACCGCAGCAGGATCTGCGTCGAGCACGGCCTGGCGGAGCGCGTCGACGGGCGACACGCCCTCGGGGCCGGGGCCCCACACGCTCCGGCGGGTCGTGAGGCGGTCCGTCGAGGAGTACTGGGTGCTCATCGCGTCGGGCGTCGTCATCTCCGAGGGCTGCATCCGCCAGACCCTAACGATCGTCGCGAGGTCAGTCGACTCAGCTGGAGACGGTCTCGGCAAGTCGGCCGAGGCTGTCCTCCAGCTGCTCCCTGCTGACGAGCGGGAAGCTGACCTTCGACAGGATGTCCTTGTCGGTCACCGAGCTCCAGTCGTAGGTCAGGCTGACCTGCGTCGAGTCGCGGCCGCTGGGCTCGAGTTGCCAGAGCCACTCCCAGCCGGGCGGGTCGGTGTCCGCAGGCGCCGTCTTCCACGCGAGCAGGGCGTTGTGGGAGTAGCCCGAGACGGTGTTGTCGGTCTGGTACTCGCCACCCATGTGGTCGCCGACCATGTTCATCCGGAAGACGTCACCGACCTTCTGGATGCGCTCGGCCTTCTCGTCGGAGCGGACGAATCCCGAGCCGTCGAGGGCGACGTGTCGCTTGGGGTTGCTCAGGACGTCGAAGATCGCGCTCGCCGATGCGTCGATGGTGCGCTGGACGGTGATGCTCTTGCTGTCACTCATGTCTGGCTCGTACCC
Organism: Humibacillus xanthopallidus; assembly: GCF_006717145.1. Lineage (GTDB taxonomy): Bacteria > Actinomycetota > Actinomycetes > Actinomycetales > Dermatophilaceae > Humibacillus > Humibacillus xanthopallidus. The sequence goes on from NZ_VFQF01000001.1 coordinate 570,947, forward strand.
ACCGCGCGCTCGGCTCACCCGCCCCACACACCTGGGGTATGCGGCCCTGCCGCGCTGGAGCGCCCTCTCGGCGCGTCGCCGGATTCACTTCGCCGTCAGCTGATGGCCTGTTGACCGCCCCCACGGCGACCGCCCTCGGTCGCCCGCCCCCGACGTCACCGCACGAGGCGCGTTCCTCCGGCAGCTCTGACCCACGAGGAACTTCGAGGCGGACCGCATCCCTCCACGGCTGCGGTCCGCCTCGAAGCGGTTTGGGGGAGTCGGCCCGTCAGTCGGTGCCGAACTCCATCGCAGCGCGGTCGAGCAGGTCGTCCTCGCTGTCGACGTCGGCAGCGGCCGGGTTGGCCGAGATCGCGGCAGCGCCACCGGGGGCGAGCTCACCCACGAGCTGCTTGGCGTCGGCACCGAGCAGGCCCTGGGCGGCATACAGCTCGAGCTTGGCGCGCGAGTCGGCGATGTCGAGGTTGCGCATCGTCAGCTGGCCGATGCGGTCGACGGGGCCGAACGCGGCGTCCTCGGTGCGCTCCATCGAGAGCTTCTCGGGGTGGTAGCTGAAGGCCGGGCCGCTCGTGCCCACGATCGACCAGTCGTCGCCGCGGCGCAGGCGGATGGTGACCTCGCCGGTGACGGCCGAGGCGATCCAGCGCTGGATGGACTCGCGGACCATGAGCGCCTGCGGGTCGAGCCAGCGGCCCTCGTAGAGAAGGCGGCCGAGCTTGCGGCCCTCGGCGTGGTAGTTCGCGATCGTGTCCTCGTTGTGGATCGCGTTGAGGAGCCGCTCGTAGGTGATGTGGAGCAGCGCCATCGCGGGGGCCTCGTAGATGCCGCGCGACTTCGCCTCGATGATCCGGTTCTCGATCTGGTCGCTCATGCCGAGGCCGTGACGGCCACCGATGTGGTTGGCGGCGTCGACGAGGGCCACGGCGTCGGCATACTCCGTGCCGTTGATGGCGACCGGGCGACCGCGCTCCCAGCGGACGGTGACGTCCTCGGTGTCGATGGCGACGGACGGGTCCCAGAACTTGACGCCCATGATCGGCTCGACGACCTCGATCGACTCGTCGAGGAACTCGAGGGTCTTGGCCTCGTGCGTCGCGCCCCAGATGTTGGCGTCGGTCGAGTAGGCCTTCGCGGCGGAGGCGCGGTAGGGCAGGTCGCGGGCCGTGAGCCACTCGGACATCTCGTGACGGCCACCGAGCTCGGTGACGAAGTCGGCGTCGAGCCACGGCTTGTAGATGCGCAGCTCGGGGTTGGCCATGAGGCCGTAGCGGTAGAACCGCTCGATGTCGTTGCCCTTGAAGGTCGAGCCGTCACCCCAGATGGAGACGCCGTCGTCCTGCATGGCGCGCACGAGCAGCGTGCCGGTGACGACGCGCCCCAGCGGCGTCGTGTTGAAGTACGTCTTGCCGCCGCTGCGGATGTGGAATGCGCCGCAGACGATGGCCGACAGGCCCTCCTCGACGAGGGCGGCCTTGCAGTCGACGAGGCGGCTGATCTCGGCGCCGTACTGGCCGGCGCGGCCGGGGACGGAGTCGATGTCGGGCTCGTCGTGCTGCCCGAGGTCGGCCGTGTAGGTGCAGGGCACGGCGCCCTTCTCTCGCATCCAGGCAACAGCCACGGAGGTGTCGAGACCGCCGGAGAAGGCGATGCCGACACGTTGACCGACGGGGAGCGAGGTCAGGACCTTGGACATGGATGCAAGTATATGCACAGTCACGCATACCTATCCAATCGCGTATGCCGTGTGCCCGGCTCCCGCTCCGTGGTCTCCCGACCGGCCGACGACCGTTGCTCGCCGGTGGGCCGCGGCGCCCGCACGACACGCTGGTGCGGAGGCGATCAGCCGCAGCAATGGTCGTCTGACGGCGGCGGCCGAGCCGCCGGTCCGGGCAGGGTATGCGTGTGGCCCGGCCCCTGGGCAGGGACCGGGCCACACGGCATACGTCAGCGGGGCGTCAGCTCTCGCCGCCTGCGTTGCCCGACGTGCCGGCGGTGACGTCGTCGAGGCGGTACTTGGCGGCGGCCTTGGCGGGCACGTCGGCGTCGACCTTGCCCTCCTTGGCGAGCAGCTGCAGCGTCCGCACGGCGACCGAGGGGCCGTCGATGTGGAAGAAGCGGCGGGCGGCCGCGCGCGTGTCGCTGAAGCCGAAGCCGTCGGCGCCGAGCGAGGCGTACGTGCCCGGGACCCACTCGCGGATCTGGTCCTGGACGGCGCGCATGTAGTCGCTCACCGCGACGACGGGACCTTCGGTGCCCTCGAGGCACTGGGTGACCCACGGCTTGATCGGGGGACCCTCGGGCCTGAGGAACTCCTGCTGGTCGGCCTTGAGGCCGTCACGGCGCAGCTCGTTCCACGAGGTCACCGACCACACGTCGGCGGCCACGCCCCAGTCGTCGGCGAGCAGCTGCTGCGCCTCCAAGGCCCACGGCACACCGACGCCCGAGCCCAGGATCTGCGCCCGCGGCGGCTCGTGCGTCCAGCCCTCGGTGTTCGCGACCGAGATGCGGTGCATGCCGCGCAGGATGCCCTCGACGTCGACGTCCTCGGGCTCCTTGGGCTGCTGGAGCGGCTCGTTGTAGACGGTGAGGTAGTAGATGACGTTGGACTCCTCGGGAGTCCGGCCCTCGCCGTACATCCGGTCGAGACCGTCCTGCATGATGTGCGCGATCTCGTAGGCGTAGGCCGGGTCGTAGTGCACGACCGCCGGGTTGGTCGCCGCGAGGAGCGGGCTGTGACCGTCGGCGTGCTGCAGGCCCTCTCCGGTCAGCGTCGTACGACCGGCCGTGGCCCCGATGAGGAAGCCGCGGGACATCTGGTCGGCGGCCGCCCAGATCGAGTCGCCGGTGCGCTGGAAGCCGAACATCGAGTAGAAGACGTAGATCGGGACCATCGGCTTGCCGTGCGTCGCGTAGGACGTCGCGGCCGCCGTGAACGCCGCGAGCGAGCCGGCCTCGTTGATGCCGAGGTGGAGGATCTGCCCTGTGGTGCTCTCGCGGTAGGCGAGCATCAGCTCGGCGTCGACCGGCGTGTAGTTCTGCCCGTTGGGGTTGTAGATCTTGATCGTCGGGAAGAACGCGTCCATGCCGAACGTGCGCGCCTCGTCGGGGATGATCGGCACGATGCGCGGGCCGAACTCCTTGTCGCGCAGGAGGTCCTTGAGCAGGCGGACGAACGCCATCGTCGTGGCGACCTCCTGCTTGCCCGAGCCCTTCTTGACCTGGGCGTAGGCCTCGTCACCGGGCAGCTTGAGCGGCTCGAAGTCGACGCGCCGACTCGGCAGCGTGCCGCCGAGCTTCTGGCGACGGTCGATGGAGTACTTGATGACCTCGTTGTCGGGCCCCGGGTGGTAGTACGGCGGCTGGTAGGGGTTGGCCTCGAGCTGCTCGTCGGTGATCGGGATGCGGAGGCTGTCGCGGAAGGCCTTGAGGTCGTCCAGCGTCATCTTCTTCATCTGGTGCGTGGCGTTGCGGCCGGCGAAGTGCGAGCCGAGGCCGTAGCCCTTGATCGTCTTGGCGAGGATGACGGTCGGCTGGCCGGTGTGCTCACGCGCCGCCTTGTAGGCCGCGTAGACCTTGCGGTAGTCGTGGCCGCCGCGCCGGAGGTCCCACCAGACCTTCTCGTCGCTCCAGCCCTCGACCATCTTGGCCGTGCGCGGGTCACGCCCGAAGAAGTGGTCGCGGACGTACTTGCCGTCGTTGGCGCGGAAGGTCTGGTAGTCGCCGTCGCTCGTCTGGTTCATGATGTGCACGAGCGCGCCGTCGCGGTCGGCGGCGAGGAGCGGGTCCCACCCGCGGCCCCAGACGACCTTGATGACGTTCCAGCCGGCGCCGCGGAAGAACGCCTCGAGCTCCTGGATGATCTTGCCGTTGCCGCGCACCGGGCCGTCGAGCCGCTGCAGGTTGCAGTTGATGACGAAGTTGAGGTTGTCGAGCTCCTCGTTGGCGGCGAGCTGCAGCAGGCCGCGCGACTCGGGCTCGTCCATCTCCCCGTCACCGAGGAAGGCCCAGACGTCCTGCTGGCTCGTGTCTTTGATGCCGCGGTTGTGGAGGTACTTGTTGAACTGCGCCTGGTAGATCGCGTTCATCGGGCCGATGCCCATCGACACCGTCGGGAACTCCCAGTAGCTGGGCAGCAGCCGCGGGTGCGGGTAGGACGGGATGGCCTCGAGCTTGCCGTCGACGATGTGGCTCTTCTCCTGGCGGAACCCGTCGAGCTGGGTCTCCGTGAGGTGGCCCTCGAGGAAGCTGCGGGCGTACATGCCGGGGGAGGCGTGGCCCTGGAAGTAGATCTGGTCGCCGCCGCCGGGGTGGTCCTTGCCGCGGAAGAAGTGGTTCATGCCCACCTCGTAGAGCGTCGCGGCCGACGCATACGTCGAGATGTGCCCGCCGACGCCGATGCCGGGCCGCTGGGCGCGGTGCACCATGATCGCGGCGTTCCAGCGGATGTAGCGGCGCATCTCGCGCTCGACGTCCTCGTCGCCGGGGAACCACGGCTCGCGCTCCGGCGGGATCGTGTTGATGTAGTCGGTCGCCGTCAGCGACGGCACTCCGACCTGCTGCTGGCGCGCCCGCTCGATGAGCTTGAGCATGATGTACCGCGCTCGGGTGCGGCCCTTCTCGTCGAGCACGGCATCGAGGGAGTCGATCCACTCCTGCGTCTCGTCGGGGTCGATGTCCGGGAGCTGACTGGGGATGCCATTGAGGATCGGGCCGGCCTCGGGTGCCACGTCGGGTCCTTTCTCGTCGCGTCGCAGGCGCCCGCGACCGGTCGGCCCCGGCGCTGCTCCACCCATCCTCTACCAAATGGTGGTCACCGTCACAGTCGGGTCCAGCAGGGGGATCGCGGGGGGTGTGCTGTCGGCGCCGCCGACCATCCCGACGGCCCCGAGCAGCCGGTATGCCGTCCGCGACGTGGGCGCCCACGGTGAGCCCTGCTTGCACTTGCGGCCCAGACCCGGTGCACTTGTCACACACGAGAGTTCAGACCTACCGGGCAACGGCCCGTGATCGAGAGGATCGGTGACAGTGAGCGCGACCGCGGGAGCGGCGTCCCTCAGCAAGCTCGGGTTTGCCCCAGGGCAGACCGTCCAGGAGTTCGGCTATGACGACGACGTCGACGACGACCTGCGGTTCGGCATCGAGGACGTCATCGGTAGTGAGCTCGAGGACGAGGAGTTCAAAGACGGCGCCGACGGTGTCATCGTCTGGTATCGCGACGGCGACGAGGATCTCGTCGACCTGCTCGTCGACGCCCTGACGAAGCTCTTCGACCAGGGCTACGTCGTGCTGTTGACGCCCAAGGCCGGTCGCCCCGGTCACGTCCAGGCGAGTGACGTCGAGGAGGCCGCCTCGACGGCGGGCCTGACGACCGGTGGCCAGGTCAACGTGGCGTCGGAGTGGGCTGCGAGCCGCCTCATGCCGCCGAAGGGGCCGCGCCGTTGAACGGGGCGGCGACGGCGCCACCGCCGGGGATCGAGTCGCCAGCGACGGCATCGCCGGGAGGGTCGCTCGCGGTCGGCGTGCCCGCGCCCGACTTCACCCTCGTCGACCAGTACGGCGTCGACGTGAGCCTCTCGTCGGCGCGGGGCAGGCGCAACGCGGTCGTCGTCTTCTACCCGGCGGCGTTCTCCGGCATCTGCCGCGGTGAGCTGCGGGCGATCCGCGACGGGCTCGAGGACTTCCAGACCGACGACATCCAGGTGTTCGCGGTCTCGTGCGACTCGATGTACACCCTGCGCGCCTGGGCCGACGCGGAGGGCCACTTCTTCCCGTTGCTCTCCGACTTCTGGCCCCACGGCGAGGTCGCCCGCCGCTACGGCGTCTTCGACGAGGAGGAGGGCTACGCCCTGCGTGGCACCTTCCTGCTCGACCGCGACGGTCGGCTCGTCTGGTCCGAGGTGCTCGGCATCGGGCAGGGACGCGACTTCACGGCATACCGCGTGGCGCTCGCGGGCCTGCGCGAGCAGCAGGCGACGGACTGACCCAGCCGGCTCACCTCCGGCTCGGTGCGACCCAGTCGGCGGGAGAGGGCCCGGAGCGCGGCGCGGGCTGACACAATGGCCGCCGGGTGGGCTGACCGCGCGCCCCAGGGGCCTGTAGCTCAGTTGGTAGAGCACCGCGTTTACACCGCGGGTGTCGTCGGTTCGAGCCCGGCCGGGCCCACGTGCACCACCACGACGACGACGCCGACCCCGGGACCGGCCCTGAGACGGGCCGCGACACCGGCCGGGCGCCGGACCTCACGCTCCGTGACATCGTCGGTGCCCTCGAGCGGCTGTGGCCCGTGTCGAGCGCGGCCGAGTGGGACCGGGTCGGTCTCGTCACGGGCGAGCTCGACCAGCCGGTGCGCCGCATCCTCTTCGCGCTCGACCCGACCCTCGCGGTCATCGAGGAGGCTCGCGACTGGGGTGCCGACCTGCTCGTCACGCACCATCCGCTCCTGCTGCGTGGGGTGCACTCGGTGGCGACGACGAGCGCCAAGGGGGCGTCGGTGACCGGTCTCGTGCGCGCCGGGTGCGCGCTCTACGTCGCCCACACCAACGCCGACGTCGCCGACCCCGGCGTGTCCACGGTCATCGCCGACGCCCTCGGGCTGACGGAGCAACGCCCGCTCAGCGACCTCGGGGGGTATGCCGCCGGGCGGGTCGGCGTGCTCGCCGAGCCCCTGTCGCTGGCCGACTTCGCAGACCTGCTCGTCGACGCCCTGCCCGCGACGGCGGGGGGTGTGCGGGTGAGCGGACCGCCGGCCGCGACCGTGCGCACCGTCGCCGTCATGGGCGGCTCGGGCGACGACCAGTTCGACGCGGCCCGGGCCAGCGGGGCCGACGTCTACGTCACTGCGGACCTGCGCCACCACCCCGTCCTCGAGGCCCGCGAGGAGGCCCGCGACGGCACGCCCTTCATCATCGACGCGGGGCACTGGGCCATGGAGTCGCTCTGGCTCGCCACCGCACGCAAGCAGCTGCTGGCCACGCTCGGGGAGGACGCGGGGGAGGGGCCGTCCGCCGGCGCTGAACCGACTAGGGTCGAGGGCAGACTGTCCGGACTCCGAACCGAGCCCTGGACCTTCGTCGCCGGAGCCAACCGCGCCCGGCCCGAGCCCGGAGGTGTGTCCTGAAAGCCGATCCGTCCCGTCAGTGGCGCCTGCTCGACCTGCAGGCGATCGACACGCGCCTCGACCAGATCGCGCACGCTCGGACCCACCTGCCGCAGCTGCCCGCGATCGAGGCGGCCCGTCGCGAGCTCTCGGCCCTCGACACCGACATCGTCAACGCCCGCACGACCGCCGGCGACGTACGCCGCGAGGTCGCCAAGTCCGAGCAGGACGTCCAGCTCGTGCGTGACCGGGCGGCTCGCAACCAGTCCCGGCTCGACGCCGGGCAGGGCAGCGCGAAGGACCTCCAGGCCCTCCAGCACGAGCTGGCCTCGCTCGCCCGCCGCCAGTCCGAGCTCGAGGACCTCGAGCTCGAGGTGATGGAGCGCTCCGAGACCCTCGACGCGCGAGTCGTGCAGCTCGACGCCGACCGTGAGCAGCTCGCGGCACGGCTCGCCGCGCTCGAGTCGGAGCGCGACGCGGCTCTCGCCGACCTCGCGGCCGAGGAGGCCAAGGTCGGCTCCGGCCGCGCCGACATCGTCGCCGGCATCGGCGAGGAGCTCGCCGCCCTCTACGAGAAGATCCGCGCGAGCAGCGGGGGTCTCGCTGCGGCCGAGCTGAAGCACCGTCGCTGCGGCGGCTGCCGGCTCGAGCTAAACAACGTCGACCTCTCGCGCATCCGCTCTGCCGCGCAGGACGAGGTCGTGCGGTGCGAGGAGTGCCGCCGCATCATGATCCGCACCGCCGAGTCCGGTCTGTGAGCCCTGCGACGACACGCGCGAAGCAGCCGGGCAGCCGTCGTCGCCTCGTCATCGAGGCAGACGGCGGGTCGCGCGGCAACCCCGGGGTCGCGGGCTACGGCGCCCTCGTGCGCGACCCCGCGAGCGGGCGCGTGCTCATCGAGATGGCCGAGCCGCTCGGCAAGCAGAGCAACAACGTCGCCGAGTACTCCGGGCTCCTCGCCGGCCTGCGTGCCGTCGTCGACCTCGACCCATCTGCCGATGTCGTGGCGCGCATGGACTCCAAGCTCGTCGTCGAGCAGATGTCGGGCCGCTGGAAGATCAAGCACGAGGACATGCGTCGCCTCGCGCTCGAGGCGCGCGACCTGTGTGCCGAGATCGGTGACGCGGGAGGGTCCGTGTCGTTCGAGTGGATCCCGCGTGAGAAGAACAAGGCCGCGGACGCGCTGAGCAACGACGCGATGGACGGCAAGTCGATCCACCGGGTCCTGCACGACGTCGACGCGAATGATGCTGCAGCACAGGCGGACTCGGCGGTCTCGCCGGGCTCCCAGGAGCGCGCAGACGTCGTCGCCCACCACAAGCCCCTGCGACTGCTGCTCGTGCAGGTGCCGCTCGTCGAGGCCGCAGTGCCCCTGGTCGTGGGCGCCGTGCTCCGCCTCGTGGGGTCCGGCGCTGAGGTCGTCACGTGCGACGAGCCCCTGGCGCTCGAGGTCGCGCGGGCGGTCGGCGCCGAGGTGGGCGCCGAGCCGACCGTGTCGGGCCTGTGGGCCGGCCGGGCACCCGGTGAGGACGCCGACGAGACGGTGCGCACGGCATACCGCTCGCTCGCGGCGCGCGGCGGCACGGTCGTTGCCGTGACGAGCCGTCGCGGCGTGCTCTCGGTGCTGACCGACGTGCTCGAGACTCCAGGGCCACGCTTCTGGGCCATCGCGACGGCGCCCGGCAGCCTGACCGCGGTCGAGGTCTGGGAGGACGGGTCGTCCGCGGTCGCTTTCACCAATCGGACCGAGCATCTCGCCTGACGGACGCTGTGCGATATTCGCTTGCATGAGCTATGCCGGTGACGTGACACCCGCCGAGGCCTGGGAGGCCCTCTCCGACGACCCCGCCGCCGTCCTCGTCGACGTGCGCACGGCCGCCGAGTGGTCCTACGTCGGGCTGCCCGACCTGCGCGGTCTGGGCAAGGACATCGTGCGGGTCGAGTGGCAGACCTACCCCACCGGCGCGATCAACCCCGACTTCGTCGCGGAGCTCGAGGGCGCCGGTGTGGACCGTTCTGCGACCGTCTACTTCCTCTGCCGCTCCGGCGTGCGGTCCGTCGCGGCCGCCGAGGCTGCCACAGCCGCCGGATGGTCGCGGTCGCTCAACGTGCTCGAGGGGTTCGAGGGCCCGCACGACGCCAAGCACCACCGCACCGTGGCGGGCTGGAAGGTCGCGGGCCTGCCGTGGGTGCAGGGATGAGCGACGACGTGCAGCAGTGGCGGCCCGACACCCTCGCAGTGCGAGCAGGCTTGTCGCGCAGTGGTTTCGAGGAAACGGCGGAGGCCATCTACCTCACCTCCGGCTTCGTCTACGAGACCGCGGAGGAGGCGGAGGCGGCCTTCAAGGGCGACGTCGACCGCTTCGTCTACTCCCGCTACGGCAACCCCACCGTCACGATGTTCGAGGAGCGGCTGCGCCAGCTCGACGGGGCCGAGGCGTGCTTCGCGACCGGCTCCGGCATGTCGGCCGTCTTCGTCGCGCTCGCCGCGCTGCTCGGCAAGGGCGACCGCGTCGTGTCGTCGCGCGCCCTCTTCGGCTCCTGCTTCGTCATCCTCGACGAGATCCTCCCGCGGTGGGGTGTCGAGAGCGTCTTCGTCGACGGCACCGACCTCGACCAGTGGCGCGAGGCGCTCTCCGAGCCGACGACCGCCGTCTTCTTCGAGACCCCGAGCAACCCGATGCAGGAGCTCGTCGACATCGCCGCCGTGAGCGAGCTCGCCCACGCGGCGGGCGCCAAGGTCGTCGTCGACAACGTCTTCGGCACCCCGGTCTTCTCCAAGCCCTTCGAGCACGGCGCCGACATCGTCGTCTACTCGGCCACGAAGCACATCGACGGCCAGGGCCGCGTGCTCGGCGGTGCGGTGCTCGGGCCCAAGGAGTTCATCGACGGCCCGGTGCAGAACCTCATGCGTCACACGGGCCCGTCGATGTCGCCCTTCAACGCCTGGGTGCTCGTCAAGGGGCTCGAGACGATGTCGCTCCGGGTCGAGCGGATGGCGGCGAGCGCCCTCGAGGTGGCGCGCTTCCTCGAGTCGCACCCCAAGGTCGCCAAGGTCGTGCACCCCTTCCTGCCCTCGCACCCCCAGCACGAGCTCGCGAAGCGGCAGATGCTCGCGGCCGGCACGGTCGTGACGTTCGAGCTCGACGGCGGCAAGGACGAGGCCTTCGCGCTGATGAACGCGCTCGAGGTCATCGACATCTCCAACAACCTCGGCGACTCGAAGTCGCTCATCACCCACCCGGCGACGACGACTCACCGCAGACTGGCGCCCGAGGCGCGGGCTGCGGTCGGCATCACCGACGGCGTGCTGCGGGTCTCGATCGGCCTCGAGGACGTGCGCGACCTCATCGACGACCTCACCCGAGCCCTCGCCTGAAACAAGTCGAGAGGCCACACCTGGTCGCCCAGACTCAGTCGAGAGGCCACTCCTGGTCGCCCGGACCGAGTCGAGAGGCCACTCCTGGTCGCCCGGACCGAGTCGAGAGGCCACTCTTGGTCGCCCGGACCGAGTCGAGAGGCCAAACCTGGTCGCTCGATCCTCGCTCAGGCGGTGAGGGCCAGGGCGAGCGTGGCACCCGTGACAACGACCACGGCGCAGGTCAGGCCGGTGGCGCCGAGCCGGCGCCACGAGACCGTCACCCCGGCGGCCCGGCACCGCTGGGCCCAGAGGATCGTCGCGAGCGAGCCCCAGACCGTGACGAGCGGTCCGGCGTTGACCCCGACGAGCAGCGCAGCGAGGCGAACGGGGGAGTGCTCGGCGGTCACCTCGAGCGCGAGGTAGGCGGGGAGGTTGTTGATGGCGTTGGCGGAAACAGCCCCGGTCGAGCTGAGGCGCAGCAGGTCGGCGGCGGTCGTGCCGCCACCGACGACCTCCGTCAGCCACGGGCCGAGCCCCGCTCCGAGAGCGAGGTCGACGACGACGAAGAGCACGGCGACGCCGAGCGCCGCCTTCCAGGGCACGCTGATGCGCTTCAGCAGCGTCGGGGCGCGCAGGGCCGTGACGGCGAGCAGGACGAGCGCTGCCGCGATGGCCGGCCACGCCGGCGTGATGCCGGAGACGAAGGCGGGTGCGAGCAGCGCTGCGACGACCGCCGAGACGACCATGAGGGTGCGGTCGTGCGGCTCGGCCTTCGGCGGCTTCTCGTAGCGGCCGCGCAGGTCGCGCCGGTGGAGCAGCCACAGCACGATGACCGTGAGGAGGATAGCGACGAGAGCCGGTGGCCACATGAGGGCGACGTACTCGTTGACCGACAGACCTAGTGCTGTGAAGTGGTGCAGCGCAAGCAGATTCGTGAGGTTCGAGACCGGTAGCAGCAGCGATGCCGTGTTGGCCAGCCACAGGGTGGTCATTGCAAAGGCGAGCGGCGGCACTCCCACCTGAGTTGCCACGGTGACCGCCACGGGGGTGAGCAGCACCGCTGTCGTGTCGAGACTGAGCAGGATCGTGCTCACGCAGGCGAGTACGACGACGAGCAGCCACAGCACGACGACCCGGCCGCGCGCAGCACGAGCGGCGAGGTGTGCGGCTTCGTCGAAGACTCCCGCGAGGTCGCAGATCTCGGCGACGACGGTGATGGCGATGAGGAAGGCCAGGACGGGCAGGACCCGATCCGCGAGGACCGCAAGGTCGGTCACCGCACGCCCTGCTGCGCCTCATCGGTACTCACGCCCCGCAGGCCCGGGCGCTGCTCCTGCACGGCGAGGGTCCACGGCCGACCGGCCCGAGGGGGAGCCGTCAGCTCGACGTCGAAGTGCGCGGACAGTCGCTCCGCCAGGGCGGCGGGACTGCGAGGCGCCTCGGCCTGCACGAGCTCGCGGGTGACGAGACCTCGTGTGTGCTTGGCGTTGTGCGACGCGCCCGGCACGGTGACGTGCACCCACCGCTCGGCGCGCTCGGCCGTGGGACGCCACATGGCGGCATACGTCGTCGACCGGCAGTCGACGACCAGCTCGCGCGGCTTGACGGCGGCGTCGAGCGCCCCGGCCAGCAGACCACGCCACTCCCGGTCGAGCACCCCGACCCCCGGCACCCGGGCGCTCACGTGCACCCGGTAGGCCGGCACCCGGTCGGTGAGACGCAGCGCCCCGAACATCGCGGAGATGACGACGATGCTGCGGTTGGCGCGCCGCTTCGAGGCGGCGTCGAGCGAGGCGTGGTCGAGCGCCTGGTAGAGCACCCCGCTGTAGACCTGAACCGCAGCGGCGGTCGGCGCGGTGCGCAGGTCGACGTTGCGCAGCACCTGGTCGACGAGCCCGGCGCTGACCCCCAGCACCTCGGTGGCTCCGGGCTGCGCGCTGACGGCGGCCACTGCGTCGACGACGGACTCGCGCAGCGGGTTCAGGTCGGGGAAGGAGAGCGTCGTGAGGTCGAGCGGGCGTCCTCGTCGCGCGGGGGTCTTGCCCTCGGACGGGGGAAGCAGGATCAGCACGGGGTCAGCCTAGGTCGACCCGCCGGCCCGAGGTCCGCGGGTCCGGGTTGCTGGACGGACGGCCCGACCCGCAGCCGCGGGGCTGCTCAGCGCAGCGGCTCGAGCGACAGCCCCTTGGCGCGCAGGCCGCGGATGAGCCCGGGCAGGGCACTCGGGGTGTTCGCTCCCGACATGTGCATGAGCACGACCCCACCGGCACGGGCGGGCGCGGTGACGGCGTCGCCGTAGAGGACCTTGTTGATGATCGTCGTGGCCGAGACCCCGGCGTAGTCGGAGGTGTCCGTCGTCCAGTGGCACACGCGGTAACCGAGCGCTGCGGCGTCGGTGGTGACGCGCTGAGAGTAGGCGCCGGCGCCGTAGGGAGGACGGATGAGCTTCGGCGAGGAGGTGGCGCCCACGCCGTGGCTGATCTGCCACCGGACCGACGAGCTGGAGAGGCTTGAGAGGGCGGGGTGCGAGTAGGTGTGGTTGCCCAGCAGGTGGCCGGCGTTGCGGATGGCCGCCATCTTCGACGGGTTGGCGGCGGCCCACTCACCGGTCGGCAGGAAGCGCCCGCGCACGTTGTACGCCTTGAGCGTGGCCAGCATCGAGTTGAGGTTGGTCCACCCGACGTTGCCATCGTCGAAGGTCAGCTGCACCCGCGAGCTCGTGTTCCAGCACCGCTCGATGCTGTCACGCGTGGCTGCGCTCACCGGGGCCGATGCGTAGCCCTTGGTCGCGATGGACTTGTAGCCGTAGGCCGAGTACTGCGTCGCATAGCCGGAACGGGTGAAGATCGCGCGACCGGAGATGCTCCAGGTGCCGGTGCGCGCCGGCAACGTCACCCAGCAGCGTTGCGACCACGCCGTGCCGTGCTTCCACTGCCCACCGTTGCAGACCCCGGCGACCCCGCCGACCGAGACCCGGAAGCTCAGGGCGTAGCCGCTCGGCCGTGAGCTCGTCGTGACGACGACGGCGACGGTCGAGCCGGGGGAGTCGTAGCCCGGGCCCGTGACCCGCACGCTCGGCGCTGCCTGCGCCGGCGCCGACAGCGCGACGACGGGCACGAGGAGCCCGGCCGCAGCGCCCGCGATGAGCGTCCTGATGCACCGTCGCATGACCGTCCCCTGTCGCCGTGGTCGTCGTGCTCGTCGTGGTTGCCTTGCTCGCATTGTGGCCGGGTTCGGCGAGTGCGTCCCGCTTTTGGACGACGTGCGGTGCGTAGGGTGATCGCCATGGCGCAGCGACACATCGTGTTCCGCCCGGCGACGGAGCCGAGCGACACCTCTCAGGCCCTGCTCGACCGGTTCGAGGCGGTGCGCCGCGAGTTCGAGGTTGCCGACAGCTTCCCGCCCGAGGTCATCGCGGAGGCGCAGCGCGCGGCGGCCGAGGCCGACCTGCCGCAGCGCGACGAGACCGCGGTGCCGTTCATCACGATCGACCCGCCGACGTCGAAGGACCTCGACCAGGCGATGTCGATCGACCGCGACGGCGCGGGCTACCGGGTGCGCTACGCCATCGCCGACGTGCCCGCCTTCGTGCGCGCCGGCGGCGCCGTCGACGCGGAGGCGCGCCGCCGCGGGCAGACGGTCTACTGCCCCGACGAGCGGGTCCAGCTGCACCCGAGCGAGCTCAGCGAGGGCGCCGCGAGCCTGCTGCCCGACCAGGTGCGGCCGGCCTTCGTGTGGGACATGCGCCTCGCGGCCGACGGCGAGGGCATCGCTGTCGAGGTCTACCGCGCCATGGTGCGCAGCGTGCGCCGCTACGACTACGAGCAGGTGCAGCGTGCCGTCGACGACGGCAGCGCCGACGAGTGCCTCGTGCTGCTCAAGGAGGTCGGCGAGAAGCGCGTGCTGCTCGAGCGCGAGCGCGGTGGCGCGACGCTGCCGATGCCGGAGCAGGAGGTCGAGGAGGACGGCCACGGCGGCTTTCGCATCTCCTTCCGACCGCTCCTCGCCTCGGAGGACTGGAACGCCCAGATCTCGCTGCTCACCGGCATGGGCGCGGCCGACCTGATGCTCAAGGGCAAGGTCGGCATCCTGCGCACCATGCCGCCGCCCGACCCGCGTGACCTCAAGCGCTTCCGTCGCCAGGCGGCCGCGGCCGGGGTGCCGTGGCCAGACGGCCTCGCCTACGGCGAGTTCCTGCGGACGCTCGACCACTCGAACCCGCGTCACCTCGCCCTCATCCACGAGGCGACGACGCTCTTCCGTGGCGCCGGCTACACGCCGTTCGAGGGCGACGTGCCGGAGCGGCCGATCCATGCCGCGGTCGCGAACCCGTATGCGCACGTCACGGCGCCGCTGCGACGGCTCGTCGACCGCTTCGGTCTCGTCGTGTGCGAGGCGCTCTCGTCGGGCACGGAGGTGCCTGCTTGGGTACGTGAGGCGCTGCCGTCGCTGCCCGAGATCATGGCCGCCTCCGACCGGCGCACGAACGGCGTCGAGCGCGCGTGCACCGACGCTGTCGAGGCGGCCGAGCTCGTGCCGCTCGTCGGCGACACGCTTCCTGCCGTCGTCGTCGACGAGAACGGCAAGGGCGTCGTCGTGCAGCTCATCGACTTCGCCGTCGTGGCCAAGGCCAGCGGCACCGCCCGGCCGGGTGACTCGGTGAAGGTGCGGGTCGACGCCGCCGACGTGTCGACGGGCTCGATCACGCTCTCCGTCGTCTGACGCCGGGTCCTCGAGCGCGGGTGCCCCCGCGTCCAGGGCTCGTCCCAGCGGCTCGACTCAGGGGCTCGTCGCCGTGGCTGAGGGCGTCGCGCCCCCCGTCGGTATGCCGCCCGCTGGGCTGCCGCTCGACGCCGGCGCCGTCTGGGTGGTGGCCGGAGCCGTGGTCGGGGATGCACCGGACGTGGCCCCCGTGGTGGCGGACCCGTCGGTGGCCTGCCCGGTCTGGGCTGCGCCCGCCGATGCGCTCGCCCCACCCGTCGCGCCCGCACCCGGCACGGTCGGGGTGCCCGTCGCGCCGTTCGTGGGGGAGGTGACGGCGCCTCCGGAGCGGTCCGTGGAGGTGTCCGCGCCCGAGGCCGCCGACACCCGCCCGCCGATGGAGGTGCCGGTGACCTGCGCGCCGGTCGCGAGCTGGAGGCCGGTGAGAAAGGCCGCGGCGATGGCGAAGAGGGCGCCGGTCGTGACGAGCACGCGTCGCGTCGACGCCCGGTCGACGCGACGCCACCACGCGGGGGAGCGGGGTGGGTGCGGGTCAGCAGCCGGCCCGACGGCCACGTCGGTGTCGATTTCGGGTGGCTCCACCGCATACAGGGGCACCTCCTCGAGGTCACCGCGGCGCGACCGCACGAGCACGACGGCATCGCGCGCACGAGTCATCGACGCCGTGTAGAGGCTGGCCGCCACGGCCGAGATGAGGCTCAGCACGGCCGCGCCGGCGATGGTGCCGACGACGCCGAGGCGTGAGCCGAGGGCTGCCGCCGTCGCGGCGGCCGCGGAGCCGCCGAGCAGCTGGGTGAGGGAGAGATCGAGCACCTTTGCTCTGGTCTTCGTCGGGTTCTGGTCAGGTGTCGTCTGGTGCGTCATGGTCCTGGCATCGGTTGCGATCGTCGTCCGACTCCCCAGCGAACGGCGCCCCGAGATGGTTCCGCGCGTGCGAGCCGCGCGCACAAATCCCGGTGCGAGGCCGTGCGGGCGGCGCCTAGGGTCGCAGTCCCACCACCAGAGGAAGGAATCATGGAGAAGATCTCGTCGACGCTCATCAGCTGGGCGTCGATCCTCGAGCCCGCGACACCCGCCCAGGCGGAGACGACGGCGACGATGCCGTTCATCCACCCGCACGTGGCGCTCATGCCTGACGCGCACCTCGGTCTGGGTGCGACCGTCGGGTCGGTCATCCCGGCCCTCGGTGCCATCATGCCCGCGGCGGTCGGTGTCGACATCGGCTGCGGCATGATCGCGGTCCGCACCCAGTTCACGCGGCAGGAGCTGCCGGGGTATGCCGCCCCGCTGAGGGAGTCGATCGAGCGTGCGGTGCCGTTGTCGGCCGGGGTCTACAACACCACCGTCACGCTCGACCACACGGTCGAGCGGGTGGTCGACCTCGAGAGCCGAGCGGCAGAGGCGGACTTCGACCCGGCGGCATACGCGGGGAACTGGCGGCTGCAGCTGGGGACGCTGGGATCGGGCAACCACTTCATCGAGGTGACGGTCGACGAGCTCGAGCGGGTCTGGCTGTTCCTCCACTCGGGGTCGCGCGGGGTCGGCAACAAGATCGCCCAGCACCACATCAAGGTCGCCCAGCGGCTCAATGAGCGGTGGTGGATTCCGTTGCCGCACAAGGACCTTGCCTACCTCGTGGAGGGCACCGACGAGTTCTGGGCCTACATCCGCCAGATGCGGTGGGCGCAGCACTTCGCCCTGCTCAACCGCGAGGAGATGATGGACCGGGTGGTCACGGCCTTCGAGCAGTGGGTCGGCGCGGACGTGGAGCGGCACGAGGAGATCAACTGCCACCACAACTACACCGAGCAGGAGAAGCACTTCGGCAAGCAGGTGTGGCTCTCGCGCAAGGGCGCCATCTCTGCACGCAAGGGTGAGGCGGGTCTCGTGCCCGGGTCGATGGGCACGGCGTCCTACGTCGTCACGGGTCGGGGCAACCCGGTCGGCCTGCACTCGTCGCCGCACGGCGCAGGTCGGGCGCACTCGAGGTCGGCGGCTCGGCGGCTGTTCACGCGGGAGCAGCTGCGTGCGTCGATGGCCGGCATCGAGTACCGCGACACTGACGCCTTCATCGACGAGATCCCGATGGCCTACAAGGACATCGACCAGGTCATGCTCGACGCGGCCGAGCTCGTCGAGGTCCGTCACACGCTGCGGCAGATCGTCAACGTCAAGGGCGACTGACGCGGGTCCGAGAACGGGGCACCGGCTGACGCAGGCGCGTCAGCCGGTGTTGCGCAGCCCGGCGGCGATGCCGTTCATCGTCAGGAGCAGGGCGCGGCGCAGCTCGGGGTCGGCGGCCTGGCCTGAGCGGGTGCGCTGGAGCAGCGCGATCTGCAGCTCGTGCACCGCGTGGAGCCGGCCGTGGCGCACCGCGAAGGTGCGCCGCAGCACCGGCTCGTCGGAGAGCAGCGCGTCCTTGCCGGTGACGGCCAGCAGGTGCTGGACGGTGCGGGTGTGCTCGTCGGTCACGGCCCCGAAGAACCGCTGGAGCGAGGGGTCGACGAGCTGCTCGACGTAGCGCCGGCTGATCGCGAGGTCGGTCTTGCTCAGTGTCATCTCCACGTTGGAGAGGAACATCCGCAGGAAGCGCCACCGCCGGACCGCCTCCTCGAGCTGGTCGGAGTAGCCGGCGTCGATGGCGGCGGCGAGGCCCGAGCCGACCCCGAACCAGCCGGGGATGAGCTGGCGCGACTGCGTCCACCCGAAGACCCAGGGGATGGCGCGGAGGTCCTCGAGCCGGCCCCCGCCACCTCGGCGCGCGGGCCGCGAGCCGAGGTTGAGGTCGGCGAGCTCGTCGACGGGGGTCGACTGGCGGAAGTACTCGGGGAACGCCTCGTCGCCGACGAGGTCGAGGTATGCCGCGTGCGACGCCTCCGAGATGACGTCCATGAGGCTGTCCCACCGTCGACGGACCTCGATGGTGTTCTGCGCCTCGCGGCGCAGGGTCGCCGCTCGCAGGGTCGCCGCGAGCGACAGCTCCATGTTGTGGTGGGCGAGGGAGCGCACGAGGTACTTGTCGGAGATGACCTCGCCCTGCTCGGTGAACTTGATCCGCCCGCTGACGGTGCCAGCCGGCTGGGCGACGATGGCCTCGTGGGTCGGGCCTCCGCCTCGTCCGACGCTGCCTCCGCGGCCATGGAACATCACGAGGCTCACCCCGTGCGTGCGAGCGACCTCGACGAGCTCGCGCTGGGCGCGGTGCAGGCCCCAGCGCGAGACGGTGATGCCGCCGAGCTTGGACGAGTCGGAGTAGCCGAGCATGACCTCCTGGCTGTCACCACGGAGGCGTACGAGCTCGCGGTAGGGGGCGCACGAGAGGAGCCGGTCGAGGAAGTCACCGGCGATGGCGAGCGAGGAGGGGGTCTCGAGCAGGGGTACGAAGCCGATGCGGGCGACGCCTGCGTTGACATCGACGAGTCCGGCCTGGCGGGCGAGGACCGCGGCGGCGAGCACGTCGTCGACGTCCTCGCTCATCGAGACGATGTAGGACTCGATGGCGCCCGGGTCGCGGTCGAGGGCGCGGCGCACCGTGTGGAAGGTCTCCATCGTGCGCTCCGGCACGCCCTCGAGCCGGGTCGTGGGGCTGAGCAGCGGCCGGGGTTCAGCGAGCTCGCGGGCGAGCAGGTCGGTGCGCTCCTGGGGGCTGAGCGTCGCGTAGGCGGGGTCCTGCCCGACGAGGTCGTAGAGCTGCGCGAGCGTCGTGTGGTGGTGCGCCGCGTGCTCGCGGATGTCGAGGACCGCGAGGTGGAAGCCGATGAGCGACACCGTGCGCATGACGCGGGAGACCGGGCCGCGAGCGGTCAGCTCCCCCCGGTGGTCGACGAGCGAGCGGTGGATCGTGGCGAGGTCGGCGAGGAGCTCGTCGGCGTCGGCGTAGGAGCGCTCGCTGTGCTGACCGTCGAGCAGTCGACCGGAGGTGGCGGCCAGCCGGTCGAGCATGGTCTGCAGGGCCGCGCGGTAGGGCTCCTCGGTCTGCGCGCCCTCGGTGAGGGCGAGCACCTCGTCGCTCGGCGGGACGACGCGGGAGGACTCCGACATCTCCACCTGGAGCGCCTGGAGGTTGCGTTCGAGCACCCTCAGCGCGGTCCTCGTCTGCTGGAGGAGCACCTCCTCCGTGACGGCAGGGGTGACGAGGGGGTTGCCGTCGCGGTCGCCGCCCACCCAGGAGCCGAGCCGCACTGGCACCGCCGTGGGGGAGAGGTCGACCCCGAGCCCGGCGAGACCCGCCGCGAGCTCGTCGACGACCTCCGGGAGCACCTGGTCGGCGAGCTCCTCGAGGTAGAAGAGGGCCGATCGGGCCTCTTCGATGACGCGGGGCCGGTCGACGCGCAGCTCGTCGGTCTGCCAGAGCCGCTCGATGACCTCGGCCAACCGCCGCTCGACCCGTGCGCCGTCGCCCGGCTGCGACCGGGGGTCGGCCCGCTCCTCGAGGAGGTCGGCGACCTGACGGATCTTGGTGAGGACCGACCTGCGGGAGGCCTCGGTCGGGTGCGCGGTGAACACGGGGCGCACCTCCACCTGTTCGACGGTCCGGGAGAGGTCGGCGGTGTCGAGACCGGCCGCGCGCACCGCGTCCATCGTGTCGGCGAGGGAGGCCCCGTCGTGCAGGGCGGACTCGTCGAGCCGGTGCACCTGCTCGGCGACGTTGATGAGGTGGAAGTAGACGGTGAAGGCGCGCGCCAGCTTGGCGCTGCGATCCGGGTCCAGGGCGCTGAGGGCCTGGGTGATGCGTGCGTCGTCGGCCGGGGAGCCCGAGGCGTGTGCCGCCGACGCCCACCGCTCGACGTCCTGCATCTGCGTGACGACCTCGGCGCTGTCGTGTCTCTCGACGGTTTCGTAGAGCAGGCGCGTGAGCAGCTGGACGTCGGCATCAAGGCGGGTGTCTTCGGTGCTCGGAGTCACGGTCCAACCCTAGGGGCGCTGCTTGGGTGGCGTCAGGCGTTGTGCCCGACGCTGGGGCGGGCACACCTGACAGGACCCGCTGCGCGCTCCGCGTGGGTGGGCGCCGATGCCGTGGATCGGGCCCAGCGATGGGAGACTCGACCCGATCACTGGAGGACCATGCACACGACCGCGTCGCCTACCGAGCGCGACCTCGAGACCACCCGCCACACCGCCACCGGGGGCAATGCCTCCCCGGAGGTTGCCGAGCAGGCGGCCCGGCGCCGCACCTTCGCCGTCATCTCGCACCCCGACGCGGGCAAGTCGACGCTGACCGAGGCGCTGGCGCTGCATGCCCACGCCATCGGCGAGGCGGGCGCCGTGCACGGCAAGGGCAACCGTCGTGGGGTCGTGTCCGACTGGATGGAGATGGAGCGCGACCGCGGCATCTCCATCACGTCCGCGGTGCTTCAGTTCGCCTACGCCGAGACGGTGATCAACCTGCTCGACACCCCCGGGCACGCCGACTTCTCGGAGGACACCTACCGCGTCCTCGCTGCCGTGGACGCGGCCGTCATGCTCGTCGACGCCGCCAAGGGCATCGAGCCGCAGACGCACAAGCTCTTCGAGGTATGCCGTGCCCGTGGCGTCCCCGTCATCACGGTCGTCAACAAGTGGGACCGCCCCGGTCTCGATGCGCTCGCGATCATGGACGAGCTGACGACGCGTCTCGACCTGCACCCCATGCCGCTGACCTGGCCGGTCGGGGTGGCCGGCGACTTCCGTGGTGTGCTCGACTGTGCCACAGGCGATTTCGTCGAGTTCACCCGCACTCCCGGTGGCGCGACCGAGGCCATCGCCACGCGGTGGTCCGCCGAGGAGGCCCGGGCGACCGTGGGTGAGGTCTTCACCCAGGCGGAGGAGGAGTACGACCTCCTGAACGCCTCCGGTCACGGCTTCGACCTCGAGCTCTTCCTGTCCGGTGCTGCGACGCCGGTCCTCTTCGGCTCGGCGGTGCTGAACTTCGGCGTGCGCCAGCTGCTCGACACCCTCGTAGCGCTGGCGCCCGCGCCGGGTGCGCGCGCCGACGCGTCCGGCGGTGCGCGTGCGGTCTCGGCCCCCTTCTCCGGGTTCGTCTTCAAGATCCAGGCGGGCATGGACAAGGCCCACCGCGACCGGCTCGCCTTCGTGCGCGTGTGCTCCGGCCACTTCACCCGCGGCATGGTCGTCACCCATGCCGACACGGGGCGTCCCTTCGCGACGAAGTATGCGCAGAGCGTCTTCGGACGCGACCGGTCGACTCTCGACGAGGCCTTCCCCGGCGACGTCATCGGGCTCGTCAACGCGAACGCGCTGCGCGTCGGTGACACGCTCTTCGCCGAGGAGAAGGTCGCCTTCCCGCGGATCCCGCTCTTCGCTCCCGAGCACTTCGCCG
Source organism: Humibacillus xanthopallidus (assembly GCF_006717145.1). Lineage (GTDB taxonomy): Bacteria > Actinomycetota > Actinomycetes > Actinomycetales > Dermatophilaceae > Humibacillus > Humibacillus xanthopallidus. The sequence goes on from NZ_VFQF01000001.1 coordinate 592,445, forward strand.
TGGCCCGGGCCGCGGTCAGCGGCAAGCAGAAGCAGTTCCGCCGTGGCATCGAGCAGCTGGGGGAGGAGGGCGTCGTGCAGGTGCTGCACTCCGACCGGCGTGGCGCGCAGGCGCCGGTGCTCGCCGCCGTCGGCCCCATGCAGTTCGACGTCGCGAAGCACCGGATGGAGCACGAGTTCGGCTCGCCCATCCGGCTCGAGCAGCTGCCCTACTCCGTCGCGCGGGCGGTCATACCGGCTGCGCTGCCCCAGCTGGAGAACCGTGGGGGAGCCGAGGCGCTCACCCGCGCCGACGGCGTGCACCTGGCGGTCTTCGCCGACAAGTGGCGCATGGCGTCGGTCGAGCGCGACCTCCCGGCAGGGGCCCTCAGCCCCGTCTTCGGCTGATCCCGTGAGCAAGCGTCTCGAGGAGATCGACTGGCAGCACACGTCGCTCGGCACGATCAGCCTGCGCCGCAGACTCGAGCCGACACTGCAGGTCGACGTCTACGAGGTGAAGCTCGGCGACGAGTTCCTCATGTCGAGCCTCTTCACCGTGGCGGAGATCGAGCTGGCCCGACTGGGGCTCGCGGCCGTGGGCGGTGCGGCTCTTGACGTGCTCGTCGGTGGTCTCGGTCTCGGCTACACGGCTGCCGCCGCCCTCGAGGACGACCGCGTACGGTCGGTGACCGTCGTCGAGGCACTGGCGCCGGTCATCTCGTGGCACCGCCGGCAGCTGCTGCCCGACACGGCGGAACTGACGACCGACCCCCGCACCGTGCTCGTCGAGGGCGACTTCTTCGCGTTGTCGCGCGGGTCCACAGGGTTCGGCCCCGATGCGCCGGCGCGATTCCACGCCGTGCTTCTCGACATCGACCACACGCCCCACCACGTGCTGCACCCGAGCCACGCGTCGTTCTACACCGGCGACGGACTGCGCGAACTGGCAGCGCGCCTCCATCCGGGCGGCGTCTTCGCCCTGTGGTCGGACGACCCACCGGACGAGCCCTTCACGGCGCTGCTCGCCGAGGTCTTCGACACCGCCACGGCCCACCTCGTCACCTTCCCCAACCCCCTGACGGGCGGAACCTCGTCCAACTCGGTCTACGTCGCGACGCGGGGTGCGCAGGTGCCGGACTGACGAACCACCTGCGGCGCGGTGACCGCGGTCGGGGCGGACGGCATACGGGCTCTATGCTGGGTGGCGGATGAGTCGGCCAGACGGTCGCGTCAGGGCCTCGGCCCTGCCGAGGAACGTCCGGGCTCCACAGGGCAGGGTGGTGGCCAACAGCCACCCGGGGTGACCCGCGGGACAGTGCCACAGAGAACAGACCGCCGGCCGCTTCGGCAGCCGGTAAGGGTGAAACGGTGGTGTAAGAGACCACCAGCGTTCCAGGTGACTGGAGCGGCTCGGTAAACCCCACCCGGAGCAAGTCCAGACAGTGCATGCACGGCGCCCTCGGGCGCCGAGGAGACCGGCCCGGTCGAGTGTGCGGGTAGGACGCTCGAGCCGGCCAGCAATGGTCGGCCCAGATGGATGGCCGTCGCCTCGTCACCGGTAACGGGGGCGAGGAACAGAACCCGGCGTATCGGCCGACTCATCCACCCCCGCCGAGGATGCACGGGCAGTCGGACCAGGATTCGGCACGGGCCCGGTGCCGACGTCCTTCGGGTCGTCACGTGCCGGAGGCCATGTAGGCGACGAGGATGTAGTTGGGGTGGGGGTCGAGGTTCTTGCGGGCTCGGCCGTAGCGCATGGTGGTGCGGGGGTCGGCGGGCTTGGCGGCGATCTGGACGAGCGGATACTCCGGGGAGTGTGTCCGTGGGCCTCGCTCTGCGCGGTGGCCCTAGAGGCTGTCTCGGGGGCGTGGTTGCTGCACCGAGAAGAGCGTGCGCGTGTTGAGCTACTGCCCGAAGGTGTGCCACTCGCCTTCGGAAACCACCTCGACAGAGTCGCCGACGACCTTGATGGCGGTCTGCTCGTCGATGGCGTAGGCCGGGCCGGCGATCTCAGCGGCCCAGCGCTCCGCGTCCGCAAGGGTGTTCGTCGGGAACGCGTTCAAGTGAGGGAAGATCGCAAATTCCACGAGCCCCAAGGTCCGATCGTCACGGGCAGCAGGCCAGCTGACGAAGTCCGAACCGATTCGGGGTGCCATGACCATGCTCCCGGCGCTCACTCCGACCCAGGTCGTATCGGTCAGGGAGGACAGGTGGTCGACCAGGCCGGACTGCCGAAGCCAGTGGCACAGGTACGTGGCATCGCCGCCGTCAACGAGCAGAACGTCGGCCTCATGGATCCATTCAACCCATCGCTCCGTGCCGATGGTGGGCAGGGCAGTGAGCTCGAGGACACCCACGGACTTCCACCCCAGCGACGTCATGGCGTCACCCGGATCTCCGCCACTGACGAAGCTGTGCACCGATCGCGGCCCGCACATGGCATGCCCCCATTGCGCGGTCGGGATGCAGAGCGCGTCGCACTCGGAGATCGGCTTGCCCAACATGCCGACGAGCGCATCGCGGATGCTGGTGTTCCTGACGCCGCCCGAGGTGAGAAGCAGCTTCATCGTCGGGGCTCCTTGGCGTAGCTGGGACAGAGTGGCAACCGACGGGCCGGGGGAGGCTCCACGAGTATTGACCTTCGTCGACCGTTGCCAACGGGTGTTGACACCGTACACACAGACATCCTCGCCTGGGTGAATGGGAACGCACAGGTTTGGCTTGGCGACGGCGTCTTCGAGGACGACCAGATCCCAAGCCGTCGCCGTCGCTCAGAGGCAGGACGGATGGCCATTTCTCAGGAGTCCTTAAAGTTCCTGCACGTCCGCTCATCGGCGGAATCGCCAGCGTCGCGGCAGATCCGCGCGTTGCGTCAGGGCAGAAGATCCCAGTACTGCCGCCGGGCCAGCATCGCGTGGATGACCATCTCCTCGCCACTCTGGAAGATCAGCACAACGATCTCCAGGAGCCGCGCTTGAGTGTCGAACCCGAGCCGCAGCTCGCGGCGTGGCCACTCCTCTTCCTCCAGGGGCTCGATCCACAGCGACAGGTCGGCCGCGTGGACCGCGTCCTCGGGCAGGACCGCGTGCTTGAGTGCACTGCGGTGGACCTTCACGCGGCGTAGCCGGCCAAGGCCCGTCGGATCGCCTCGGAGCGCGACAGGTGCTCCCGCGCCGCGTAGTCATCGAGCGCCGCGATCTCCTCGGCGGTAAGCCGCACGGCGATGACTTGCGTTGGTTCGGCCCCCCGCCCCGGGCGCCCTCGCCCGCGGCGCTTCAGCTGCTCGACGTCATAACCAGCCTCGGCTTCGTCCGCCCACTTCTGGATCTGCTCGTCCGTCACTTGGTCATCACCCGGCATGACAAAATCGTATAACGAAAACCGATCGTCGGGGAAGGCCGCGTCCGATCATTGTCAGGATCAGTCTTCTAAGTGCCGGCGGCCATGTATGCGGCGAGGATGTAGTTGGGGTGTCGGTCGAGGTTCTTGCGGGCTCGGTCGTAGCGCATCGTCGTGCGCGGGTCGGCGTGTCTGGCAGCGATCTGGACGTCGCGGAGGTCGACGCCGGCGTCGAGCATGGTGGTGACGAAGGTGTGGCGCAGCATGTGGGGGTGCATGCGGGCGACGTGGACGCCGCCGGCCTCGGCGAGGCGATGCAGTCGTCGGGTGGCGCAGTGGCGGTCCATCCGGGTACCGCGGCTGGTGCGCAGGATCGGGCCTGAGGTTCGGCCATCAACGGCGCGGTCGATCGCGCGGGCGACGGCCGGCGGAAGGGGCGTGAGGACGACTTTGCCGCCTTTGCCGGTGACGCGCAGGACGCGGTGCCCGTGTTCCTCACCGAGGTCGGCGATGCTCGCAACGCAGGCTTCGAAGATCCGCAGCCCGAGCAGGCCGAGCATCGCGACGAGGGCGAAGTCGTTGACGTTGCTGGAGGTGCGACCACTCGCGAGCATGGCTTCGAACTGCAGGTGGGTCAGCGCGAGGGTGGGTGACTCGGCGGGCACGTTCGGGCGGCGGACGTGCTCGGCCGGTGAGTGTGCGAGGACGGCGTCGATGACGCAGGTCCAATAGAACCCGGCGACGACGGCGATGCGTCGGCTCACGGTGGAGGGCTTGTAGCGGCGGGTCTCCTGCATCCAGCGGATGTAGAGCTCGAGGTGGGGTCGCTGCGCGCTCAGCGGGTCCAGGCCGTGGCTACTGCACCAGGTCAGGAAGGCGCGCAGGTCGGACTCGGTGTGGACCCGGGACTGGCCCTTGAACCGGGCCAGGTAGGCCGCGACAGCGCGTCTGAGCGTGTCGGACTCGGTCGGGAGCGGCGTTGGCATCAGGACGTTCTCGTAGGTGCTCATCTGCAAGCGTGACCCCGCTCCGACACTCGGGGAAACGTCCGCTACCGCGCCATGCGCGGCAGATGAGTGCGTTGGGTGCCCTTGCTGTCGATGACGACGATGACTTCGCGGCCGGTGAGGTCATGGTCCGCGGGGTTCCGGGGGGAGCCCTTCGACCGTCACAGCGGGACCGCCGTCGGTGCGCCACTAGGTTTGGGACCCGATGGCAGGGCTGAGGTCGCCCGCCTCCGCCTGCGCCCCTGCGCATCGCGGAGGATAGGGGTACCAGTCGCACTGGGCTCAGTCGCGTTCAAGCTGCGGTCCAGCGCGTCATCCGCGCTGATCATGGCAGCGTTGGCACCAGCGCGCCGGACACCACGTTTTGGTAGAAGTGCAGGCTAGGTCCCTGTGCGACGCTGGCCAGGGTGTCCACGTGGGTGGCGAACACGACCACAAGGGCCTTGTCGGGGACCACTTCGACGAGCTGCCCGCCGAAGCCGAGGGCTGCGTACGCGGGGTGGCCGCCCGCAGTGGTGACCCACCACTGGTAGCCGTAGCGGTCTGCTCCTTGGGCTCCCACGTCCACGTGCCCGGTGGTGGCGTCCTGCACCCAGCTTTGCGGCACGATCTGCTTGCCCTGCCACGTGCCGTGGTCGAGATAGACCTGTCCCAGTTTGGCCATGTCCTGGGGCCGCAGCTTCAGCCAGCCGGCTCCGTAGTTGATGCCTTGGTGGTCGACGGGCCAAGCGAAGCGGGCCTTGTCGTACGCCGCTGCCGAGGCCTTGACCAGCAGAGGCTGCGCGGCGCCGGTCATCTTGATGCCCAATGGCTCGAACAGCTTCTCGGTCGCATAGTCCAGCACGGACCGGTGGGTGGCTCTGGCCACAATGGCCGACAGCAGGTGCGAGCTCGCCGAGGAGTAGGCGAAGGTGCCGGGATTCCCAACAACACCCTGCCGCAGGATGCCCTCGACGAAGTGGTCGCTCTGGATCCACGCCCCGACCGAGCTGTCGGGTAGGTCGGCGTCCAGGCCCGCTGTCATGGTCAGCAGCTGACGGAGCCTGATGCTCGCCACCGCCGGACTCATCACCGCCCGGTGCTCGGGAAGCAGCTCGCCCAAGGTCTGCTCGAGGCTCTTCAGGGAACCGTCGGCCAGAGCGATCCCGACCAAGGTCCCGATGACGCTCTTGGTGACCGACGCGACGTTGTGGGTCTCCTGCGCCGTCGAGGACCGGTACTCCTCGTGGACGGGGACACCGCAGACGTGGACCAGCACGGCCCGGACTTCGCGGAGCGAATAGTCGCTCAGCACGCCCAGCTGCTCGGTCAGGACGGCCGAGACTTTCGCCCCCATCGCTTGACGCTGGGCCTCCCCAAGAGGGCACCGCGACAAGGTGGCCGTGGGCTGCGCTGGGGAGCCGCCTGAACAGCCAGCGGCAAGCAACAGCACCGACGCCAAAGCGGCGAGCCCACAGGCACGCCACCACCGAACGCGATGGACTTTTCGCGCCCCGGCCGAGTCAGGCATCGTGCAGCGAAGGGAGGCTGCCTTCCTACCGGTGGTCATACTCCAAAGTGTCCTCACCCACGTGAGCGCCGTCTGTCGTCCGGGACACACAGGACGACCCTGACTGGACCTGCACGCTCAAAAGCCCGGTCGCGCGGTGAGCGGCAATGTCGGACGTCCCGTCCTCCGAGCGGCAATGTCCGACGTCCCGTCCTCCGAGCGGCAAGATCGGACGTCCCGTCCTCCGAGCGGCATGAGCGTGCATCCCACTTTGGGATTCAATGGAGTATCCTCGTCTACATGAGCACCCAGATTGCGGTCCGCCTGCCCGACGAGATGGTGGCCTTCCTCGACCGTGCTGTGGCCGCGGGCGAGGCACCGAGCAGGGCAGCCCTCGTCACGTCGGCGCTGGAACGGGAGATGCGCCGGCTGGTCGCGGAGCATGACGCGCGGATCCTTGGCGCCAAGGGCGCGGCGGACGATCTTGACGAGCTCGTGGCCTGGACCAGCACCCACATTCGGGTCGAGGACTGACCGGGTGCGAGTGATCTGCTTGGTCCGCCTCGACAAGACGCGACCAGCGCTGGTCCTGACCCGGGAAGCTGCTCGGGGTGCGATGACCAAGGTGACCGTGGCCCCCATCACCGGCACCATCAAGGGGTTGTCAAGCGAGGTGGCGGTGGGACCCGGCAACGGACTGGACCACGACTGCGTGGTCTCGTTGGACAACGTCCTCACCGTTCCGGTGGGCGCGCTGGGGCGTACCGTCGGCTATCTCAGCCCCGCACAGGAAAGGCAGTTGGCGCGAGCTGTAGTGCTGTCATACGACCTCGACGTGCCACTTCTCGAGTAGCTCGCGGCGGCAATGTCGGACGTCCCGTCCTCCGAGCGGCATAGGAAGGCGTTGAGCGTCTTCGGTCTGGCGTTGGGAACGTCCTCCTGATGCGCTTGTCGGGCTTGGTGTCCCATCGCATCGAAGGAGGACGTTCATGTCTCACGGTAGTGGCGTTTCGCGTGGTGATCGCAACCGCAACGCTCGGCTCTCGAGGCTGCGGGCGGCGGTCCCGACCGTGAACGCGGTCGTGGGGATCGACCTGGCCGACCGCAAGCAGATGCTTGTGGTGACCGACCACGACTCGAAGGTGCTGGCGCGGCGGACGTTCCGGTGCAAGGCGTGGGACCTCGGGTCGGCGCTGGACTGGGCCGCGGAACGAGCCGAGGCGAAGGGCTTCGCCGGGTGACGGTGGCGTGTGAGCCGACCGGGCACCGGTGGATGGTCTTGGCGCAGCTCGCGGCCGAACGCGGGATGTCGTTCGTGTGCGTGCAGCCGGCGGCGTCGTCCTGGGCCCGTAAAAGCGAGGACCTCACGACGGACAAGACCGACGACAAGGACGCCGTGCTCATCGCCCGGCTGACCGGGCAGCTGCGCTGCTACCTGCCCGAACCGGTTGACGAAGCGAACGCAGCCTGGACCCGGTTGCGGCACCTCGGGTCCCGACGTGAGGAGCTGCTCGGGCAGCACGTCGCGGCCGTGCAGACCGTCCGGGACCTGCTCGAGTGCGTGTGGCCCGCCGCGCTCGAGACAGCGAAGCAGCCGTTCCGATCGGCCACGTGGGTCGCCGCCCTGACCGTCGTCGTCGGGCAGGGCCGCGGTCGTGACGCCGGTGACCTGGACCGGACCCGACGGCTCGGGCTGGCACGGTTCGAACGGGCTGTCCGCGCGGAGGTGGCCCGTCGTGGCGGGATCCGGTCGTGCCTGCGGATCGCGCGAGGCCTCTTTGCGGCACTGACCGATACCGCCGGCGTGATCGCACACCGACCCGCGGTGTTCGAACGCATCGAGTGGACCCTGGCCGACTGGGACGACGCGCGGGCCAAGCTCGCGAACGTCGAGGACCGAATGACCGCAGCGCTCGACGAGCTTGGCCTCACCCCGCTGGTGAGCAGCATCGACGGGCTCTCCCCGGTCGGGGCCGCAGCGATCCTCGCCCAGACCGGCGACCTGACCCGGTTCACCTCCGCGCGGGCCGTGGTCAAACACGCCGGGCTCGCGCCGCGGGAACGCAAGTCGGGCACGTTCACCGGCAAGGCTCGGGTCACTGGCGCCGGACGGCCGCAGCTGCGGGTCGCGGCCTGGCGGGCGGTGTGGGGATGCCTGCAAACGAACCGGGTGTACGCCGCCCGCTACCGACACCTCACCAGCCGCGAGACCAACCGGCTCACCCCGACCCAAGCCCAAACGGCCGTCGCCGGTGCGATCCTGCGTCAGCTGTACGCCGTCGTCACCCAGCAGCGGGCGTGGGACCCGGTCATCGCCGCCCATGGCACCACCACGTCGAAGGAGAACGCGAGAACCGCTGCCGCATAAAGACATTCAGCACGAAGAGCCCAAGGACCAAGCCACAAGCACGAGGCGCTGACCGCCCATGAGCTGGGGCGGGGTGAGCCTTCCGCGGCATTGAGAACCCCAGGGGTATCTCGTCGCTCATCGCAGGCCGCCCCGTCCCGTCGTCGACACAACCCGATCACACGCTGCCGAGCACGAACTCGATTAGCTATGCAGGGACCGACGACGAGACGCCGGCACCCGCCCAGCCCTTGACGCTAAACACCTCACGCTGATGAGCGGAAGGTGGGACGCCGCGCGCAGGTCACTGGTGAGAGCATGAGCTTCCCTGCTCCCGCCCGCTTGCAAGGTCCCCGAATGCCGAGCACCTTGATCGAGGTTCGCCGCACGTACACGGCTGAAGAGCAGGTCCAGCTGATGAACGCCGTCCACGACGCCCTCGTCGCCGCGTTCAAGATCCCGGTCGAGGACCGCTTCATCCGCCTGGCCGAGTTCGCACCACACGCTATGGTCAACGGGCTGCACGACGGCGTGTCAGACACCTACGTGCGCGTCACGATCGACTGCTTCTCCGGGCGCTCTATCGCGGCCAAGCGAGAGCTGTACCGCGAGATCGTGGACCGGCTTGGCGAGCATGGAGTCCCCCGTGAGCATGTCTCGATCCTCTTGCGCGAGGGCCCGCCCGAGAACGGGGGCGCGGGCGGCGTGGCGGCCAGTGACTACGACCTCGGTTTCGAGATCAACGTCTAGGCATCAGGTCCGTCATGCCAGCGCGAACGTCCGACGAGCGGCTACTTGTTTCATTGACGTTAGGACCGGTGCCTGCGCAGGCTCTGGTTTAGGTGCCCGGGTTCGTCGCTCTCATCCGCGGCTGCCCACGATGATCGTGTGGCTCTCACATGGACTGCGCCGCCCGGGCACCGCCGGGCAGGAGAGGCTCAAGAAGGGATTGCTCTGCTCGAAGTAGCGGTGCCCTCCACGCCCAACCATCTACAGGTTTGAGGCAACGGAGGACGCGGTGAACGAAGACATCTCGCGGGTCGTGATCGGCATGGACCCGCACAAGCGCACGGTGACGATCGAGGTCATGACCGCCGACGAGACGGTGCTCGACGGTGGCCGGTTCGACACCACCGTCGAGGGCTACCGGGCGATGCTGGCCTTCGTGTCGGCGTGGCCGGTCCGGGTCTGGGCGATCGAGGGTTGTGAGGGTATCGGGCGGCACATCGCGCACAGGCTCCTCGCGGACGGGCAGGAGATCGTCGACGTGCCGGCGAAGCTGTCCGCGCGGGCCCGGGTGTTCGCGACCGGGCAGGGCCGCAAGACCGATGCGACCGACGCGCACTCGGTCGCCCTGGTCGGCACGCGGATGGCGGGGCTGCGCCCGGTCGTGTCCGATGCCCAGCTCGAGGTGTTGCAGCTGCTCGTCGACCGGCGCCGCTCGATCGGTGAAGAACACACCCGCAAGGTCAGCCAGCTACACCGAATCCTGTTGGAAATGCTGCCTGGTGGCGCGAAGAAGCACCTCTCGGCCGCCCAGGCCAGGGCGCTGCTGACAGGCATACGACCGCGCGATGACGTCGGCAAGACCCGGAAGCGGGTCGCGATGGAGCTGGTCGTCGACCTCGAGCGGATCTACGCCCGGAAGAAGGCCGCCGACAAGGAGCTGCGGCAGCTCGTCGCGGCGACCGGGACCTCGCTGCTGGGCCTGTACGGTGTCGGCCCGTCCGGTGCGGCGCGGCTGCTCGTCGAGGTCGGAGACCTGTCCCGGTTCCCGGACCGCAACCACTTCGCCTCCTGGACCGGGACGGCGCCGGTCGACGCGTCCTCCGGTGAGCACGTGCGCCATCGCCTGTCCCGGGGTGGGAACCGTCAGATCAACCGGGTCCTGCACATCATGGCCACCGTGCAGCTGCGGACCCCGACCGAGGGCCGCGCCTACTTCGACCGGAAGAAGGCCGCAGGGAAGACTTCGATGGAAGCGATGCGCTGCCTCAAACGACGCCTGTCCGACCTGGTCTTCCGCACGATGCTCGGCGACTACGTCGCCGGCAGGATCACCACGGCGACGGGCCAGGCGACAGGCCCGGGAGGGCATCGGGGCAACGACTCTGACTCCAGCGCGACCGGCTCACAACCCCACACCGGCTCTTCGGACAAGCCACTTCCCGGACCCGTCACCACCCAGCGTAGAACCCCACTCCCGACGGCGTCTTGACACAGAAGGGAGCCATGATCGGACCACGGGAGTGGCCGTCGGGGCGGCCGCCCCCATCGATTCCGCCGATAGTGAGACCGCGATGCCGGAAACACGATGCGTTGGGCTGATCCGGAGGACCATCGAACGATGGCCCACCGCAACTGGATCTGCACCCTTACTCGGCACAGGTGGTCGCGACAGCGGCTACCGGACCGAACCGTCCGACGCACCTGCACGCGATGCGGCGAGACCGACCTCATCGAGCGCGATATGCCCGGCCCTCAGCGGGGAACGACGCCCGGCTACTAGGGCTTGTGATTGAACCCGTGCGGGTGTCACTGTCGGGAGGACCCGGAATTGGGGCATCGCACCGAGGATGCTGGCCAAACGCACGGGCGGCCCTCTGGTGGCGACGACGTCGCCGGCGACTCATCGGGCGTTAAGGCTGTACCGCTCGGCAGATTCGGACGAGCGCAGCCGTCCTTAGTGCGGCAAATCCGGATGTTGCTTACGACGCGGAAAGCCCCATCGCACGCAGCTGTGCACGGACGTTCTCGTAGTCGGCGTGGGGGTTGAGCGCGGCGAGGATCGCGGGGTCGAGTGGCTTTGACCTGTAGACGGCGTTGACCGCCGCGTCGTCGGGGCGCACATCGAAGTAGTCCTCGGCGAAACGGGCGAACGTCTGGGGGTTGTCGTCAAGGATCAGTTCGAAGAGCTCCTCGGCGCCATCAGGGTCCGGCTCGCCGGCAGGCGGGATGACCGACCCGGTGTGCCACCGCCGTCCGCCCTGGGACCAGAAGGCCGCCGTTGCCATGAAGGTGTCGGCCAGCTGGAAACGGGCGTCCCGAGTCAGGGGTTCGAACGCAGCCGGCATGTCGTGGAGGAGACCGGGCCACACCGCGACCGGTGTCCGTGCGAAGGGGTTCATCGGATACTCGTGCGAGAACCCCCACCCGAACACCGTGTCCTCGGTGAAGGCGATGAAGTACCGATCGCCTGAACCGTTGTCCATGCTCGCCAACGCCACCCCGGAGGAGTCGCGCGGATCGAAGCGGAAGTAGCGATCGTCCGGGTCGTCTTCAGGGCTCATCGCGACGTCAAGGATGGCGAGAGCGATGGACAGTTCGCGCAGGCGGTGTGGAGAAGGAAGTCGTTCGAGCAGGTCGGCCATTGTCACGACCGGCAGCGTGGCACACGACGGTGCTCAGACGAACATAGCGGCAATCCTTGGCGCGGCATGTGCGGACATGGGCCGGGTGGCGTCAGGGACAGGCAAAGGGCTGCCAAGTCGCGGTCCCCTGTCCCGCCGTGTCATAGCGCTTGTGTCAGCACCGGCACAGACAAGGCCGGGTCAGGGCCAGATCCTTTGTGCATGGCAACGACACACAGCAGCCGGGGCGCGGCTCGAGCATCGAATGAATCCTGGGTGGCATGGGAGGGCGCGATGTCCAAGGGAGTGCGATCTCGCCGCACCGTTCGGAACGCAGAAACGATGGCGTATGTCGTGGTGACGTTGGCGGCGGCTGCCGCGGTCACAATCCTGGCTGGCTGCCAGAAGGTCGAGCCGCTAGCCGTGGCCGGCAAGGCGGCCTCGAGCGCCTCCGTGACGACGTCCAGCTCGTCCGCTAGCTCCCAGCCCACTTCAGAAGCGTCAACGTCCTCGCCTCCGCCGCCGACGTCCACGCGGCCACCGACCCAGCCGTCGACGCGGCCCCCCGCTCCTCCCGTCAAGGCCAAGCGGATCTTCTGGCAGAACCTCAAGCCCGGTATGTGCGTCCGGAATCCGTCGAACGCCTCCGTGCTGTACATCACCGTCGTGGACTGCAGCGCAACCCACGACGCAGAGGTCACGCTCCGGGCCCTCCTGACGGGAACGAGGAAGTGGCCGGGAGACGATGCGGTGGACGCGGCGGCGGAGGCGAGGTGTAACGCAGCCTTCGCATCGTACGTCGGTGTCCCGTTCGAGCAGTCACGGCTCGAGACCGACTTCTACACCACGGATCGGACGGGCTGGTCGGCCGGCGACCGCCGGCTCATCTGCCTCGTGTACGACCCCGACAACACCTCGCTGACCCGGTCCCTTCGCGGCAGTCATCTGTAGCCGGCGGTTCGAGTCGTGACACGGTGCGCTAGGGACTATTACGAAAGTCGTAGGCGGCTGTCCGCTCATCGGCAGATCCGGACGACTTCGACCCTCGCATTCGGCTTGGAGACTCGAAGGAGGGAGCGCCACCTCAGATGGTTGGCCCCTGCCATGACTGCGCCTGTTGCCTTGGATGTGACTACGTCAGACGGCTTGGCGCGAGGTAGCTCCGGGGGAGAGCTATGCGTCATGAAGTCCGCAAAGAGTCCGCAACACCCCAGAGACGAGCCGCGAAATGGCCGTCGTGCTCCACATGGTCAGCTTGGTTTGCGCCTAGCAGCTGGAGGCACGACCGCCTGCAGGAAGGCGACCGAGGCTTTCCTCCCCATCAGGCATTGAGCCAATCATCGACGTCCCGCCGGGTCAGGGGAGCGGGTAGCCGACCTGGGTGGCGAGGAACCCACGCGCAGATGGCGTGTCGAGCCGGAGTGCGACGTTGGTGGCGCGGCAGACCATGTCTCCGGTGATCGTTGTGGAGACGATGACGTGGGTTCCACGGAGGTAGTTGGGGCCACCGGAGTCTCCGCCACAGGCGCCGCCCCAGCCGGCTGACCAGTTCTGGTCCTCGTGCACCCAGCCGGGCGTGACACTGGCCAGCCCGAGGAGGGCGGCCTGTCGCTCGCCGGTGGGCGGGTAGGCGTGAGCCCCGTCTCCGAAGGTGACGGTGGAGCCGTAGCCGATGACATCGAAGGTCTGGTCGCGGGTGACGGCGCCGAGCTCGTTCGCGCTCGGTAGCGACGCCGGGGCGAGGCCGGGATCGGTAGCCAGATGGACGACGGCGATGTCGTTGGTGTCGTTGGCGTAGACGTTCTGGCGTGAGGTCAGCTTCGGCACGAAGGCCGGGTCGATGGCGATCGTTCCGCCGTAGAAGGTGCTCGTCTCGGTCGGCTTCTGGTCGAACGTCGCCCACGCATACGGCAGGCGACCGTTGGCGCGGTAGTAGTCCGCGAAGCAGTGGGCTGCCGTCAGGAACGCGGTGTGGTCGATGAGGGCTCCGCTGCACGCGAACTGCCTTGGGCCGTCGGGGGTATCGCTGAAGTAGAGCGCGCCCGCCTCGGGGTGGGAGTAGTCGGGCGATCCGTTGACCATCGCCGTGGCGACCGAGGGGATGAACGCGAGTGCGGCGCCGAGAACGGCGGCGGGGATGAATCGCCTCATGCGTCAGCACATTCCTCGCCGGGAGCTGGGCCTGTCAAGGCGTCGAGGTGGCCCCAGACGCCACGGCGAGGCTGGCACGAGCCGTGATGAGTTCGACCCTGACGACAGCCCCCGCCGTCGAGGTGCAAGGCGAGATGATGAAGACGTGCGTGGGGTGTTGCTCGACCTCGATGGGGTCGTCTACGTGGGCGACCAGCCGGTGCCGGGCGCCCCCGAAACCATCCACTGGCTGGCACGTGAGGGCATCCCGCACGCCTTCCTGACCAACACCACCTCTCGTCCACGGCAGGCGGTGATCGCCAAGCTGGCCGGTCTGGGTGTCGCGGCCGGAGCGGAGCAGATCCTGACACCGGCGGTGTCAGCGGTGGCTTGGATGCGGCGGCACTCCATCACCGGGCCTGCGGTGTTCGTCCCGGAGGCCACCGCAGAGGAGTTCGCAGAGCTGGCGCCGCTCGCGGGCGATGCCGAGCGCGGCGCGGGCGCTGTCGTCATCGGCGACCTGGGCGACGGGTGGACGTTCGCGACGCTCAACCGCGCTCTTCGTCTGCTCATGAGCGACCCGGCGATCCCGCTCGTCGCCCTGGGGATGACGCGCTACTGGCGCGCCGAGGACGGACTCCGGCTCGACGCGGGTGCCTTCGTGCGTGCACTGGAGTATGCCGCGAGCCGCGCCGCCGTCGTCGTCGGGAAGCCCGACCCGACGTTCTACGGCGCCGCGGTCGATGCCCTGGACCTTCGGGCCGACCAGGTCGTCATGATCGGCGACGACATCCACACCGACATCGAGGGCGCGCAGCGCGCGGGCCTGGCGGGCGTGCTCGTGCGGACGGGCAAGTTCTCTCCGTCGGATATCGGCTGCGGTGTGGTCCCCGACGCGGTGCTCGACTCGCTCGCCGACCTGCCACGACGGTGGACCGACCTCTGAGTGCACGGTTGGCATGCGGCCGCGCCGCCGCTATGACGTTCGAGACATCGTGGCGAGACTGCACGTGATCAGCGGGATGCTGGGGATGGGCCCGGCAGTCGTCGGGCCGCACGGAGCAGTCATGGATGTGGTTGAAGCCCCTGGATCTGGGACCACGAGCCCAGTACGGTCGCCGTGGACGGGATGGTTGGCGCCCTCGCTCGCGGGAGCCGGCGCGTTCTGGTTGGCCAACCTCGTCATCTCGCTGACACCGGTGGCTTCCGACTACCGTTCTGCCCTGTCGATCGAGTACGGGTCGATGCTCCTGGAGGCAGCCGTAGGAGGACTGGTCGTCTCGGTCGCAGTGACATTAGTGCTCGTCCGCTTCCCGAGGCGGATCCGTGGCGATGGTCCGGTGCGCAAGGCGCTGACTGTCGCCGCATGCGCGCTTGCCGTCGTCACAGTGTTCGTCGAGGTGCCTTCGAAGCTCCTTGCTGGCGTGGACGATCCGCTCAAGTGGCTCATTGTCGCCACGGCGATCAACGCGGTTCGGGTGCTGGCCATGGGACTGGCCATCGGTGTGGTGATGTGGGTGCGCCGAGAGCGAAGCGAGCACCGCCCGATGCGGGCGGGAAAGGAGCGGAAGCCTTGACCATCACCACGAGGACAGCCACGTCCAGCATGCCGAGCTCGTGGCAGCCCAACACGACCGCGCGGTGGGCCGGCGGCCTCTACCTCGCCTACATCGTCGCCAACGTGGTCGCCAGCGTGACGGGTCGCATCGGGCTCAGCGACGCCCAGACCCTGCGCCAGACAATCGCGGACAACGAGTCGATGTTCCGGATCGGGCTCGTCGCTGCCCTCGCGTCGGCCTTGCTGTTCGTCGTCACTGCGTGGGCGCTCTATACCCTGCTCCGCCCGGTTGACGACACCATGGCACTCCTGCTGCTCGTCCTCAATGCCGTCGGGGTCGCCGTCCAGTGCGCCAGCTACCTGCCCCTCCTTGCCGTCCTCGCACAAGGGGACAGCAGCGTCGACCTGCAGGCACTCACCGGCACGCAGCTCGGCGGTCTGGCGATGCTGTCGATCACGACCTACCAGGTGGGGTTCGTCACCGCGCAGCTCTTCTTCTCAGCCTGGCTGTTCCCCCTCGGCTGGCTCGTGCTCCGCTCCGGATTCCTGCCCCGAGTGCTCGGATGGATCCTTCTCCTGGACGGTGTCGCGGTCCTCATCTGGTTCCTCCAGACCCTGCTCGCGCCGGCGTACCGAGCGATCAGCTACCCCGCGTGGGTCGTCGGCTTCGTCGCCGAGGTCGGCCTCGCACTGTGGCTCCTCATCAAAGGCGTGCACGCCGACACGTCTCCGCAACACCCGGCCCAGGCGTGAGAGCACCCTCCTACGGCATGCTGCCGGGCGCACCCGCGGCCGACGTCTTCGGCGGGAGGGGCTTTACAGGGCGGGGGAGTCAGACCCGATCTCCTGGTTCCACAGGATCTCGGTGAGACGGTCGACGGCGGCAGTCAGGTGCCGTCGGAAGGTGCTGGAAGGGAGCCCGAGGGCCTCGGCGGCCCGTTCAAGCGTCGGCGCGGGCTGGACGTA
This sequence comes from Humibacillus xanthopallidus, assembly GCF_006717145.1. Classification (GTDB taxonomy): domain Bacteria; phylum Actinomycetota; class Actinomycetes; order Actinomycetales; family Dermatophilaceae; genus Humibacillus; species Humibacillus xanthopallidus. The sequence goes on from NZ_VFQF01000001.1 coordinate 608,609, forward strand.
GGTCCGGTGGAGCATTCGATACGCTCGCCGATCGTTCTGGTTGGTAGAGGTCTTGAGGTTCTCCTCGACGGCCTCGAGGACGACCTGTTGCAGAGCGGTGACCAGGTCGCGCGGCGAGGCCGAGGCGGGAGCCCGGGCGGTCACCACCCGGGTCCCGAGCAGTGCGCTGGCTCGGAGCCGATCCGGTCTGGTCAGCTCGCGCAGGGCATTCCGCACCCCAAGGGCGAAGTCCTCGCGCGGCATGACGTGGAGGTGGGCGGACGGTGGGACCTCCGGGTGACTGCCTACTTCGCGCTGGGCCAGCACGGACAGCCACTGGGTCGGCGTGACGACCCGCCAGTCATGCCCGTGGACGGCATACCATCGGCCACCGACCTCGAAGTCTGCGTCGGGCATGGGCGTCTGGTCGGCATACGCGGCGAACTCGGCCCACGCATCCTGGTTGGCGAACGGAAGCAGGGTCAGGGCGGGCCCGGGAACGCTGAGGTAGTGACGCCCCAGCTGGACGGCGATGAGGCTCTGCACGGGCGACACGTCCTGGTAGGTGTCGCGGGCCATCCAGAAGCGAATGAGGGTTGCCTCCTCACCGGTCCGTAGAGGTGGGTGGTTGGTGAGCTCGCGGCGCGCGCTGGCCATGGCTGGGTCTCCGCCGTCATCAGGTTGAACGCGAAGCAGGCACAGCGCTCCGACCACCAGGTCCGTGGCGTCGCTGACCACCTGCCAGGCCTGCGGTGCCGTCTCGAGCCAGTGGAGCGCGTGATCGGCTGACTCGGGGCCTTCGTGGCGGCGCACCATCTCGACGATGGGCTCTCTGTCGGACGGGTTCGCGGGCCGTGTGCTCAGAGCGCCGGCCGCAGTCGCATCCGCGGGGCGCAGGAACGGGCGCAGCTCAGGGTGGAGGAACATCAGATCCATCAGGAGGGCTGCGTGGTCGCTCGTGCTCGCAACTGCCAGCCTGTCCAGGTAGTACTGCCGAGCGAGGCGATGCATCTCGGTGAACAGGTCCGGGTCGCGCCATTGCAGGTCCGCCGCGATGACAGCCTTGGCCAGGTCGTTGAGGTAGAGGCCGGCTCGCCCGTGGTCGACGCAGGGTAGTCGGCGCAGCCAGTCGAACTGAGCAGCGGCTTCCGCGCCGTCGGCGGGTTCGCCGAGCAGAGCGGCGAGGAGCGGCTCGGTGAGCTGGCGAACGAGGGCGCACGCCTCGAGGGCGCGTCGGTGTCGGGGTGAGGGGACCACTTGGACGAACTGTTCGACCAGTGTCCCGATGACGTCGGGTGAGCCGGACGGGTCGAAGTCGCCCCGGTTGAGCAATGTCTCGGCGACCAGCGCCAGCGCGAGCGGGTGCCCACCCGTGAACCGCACGACCGGGGCGCGGCGGTCATCCGGTATGCCGCGGGCTGCAAGGAAGGCGTTGCTCTCGGCCGGAGACAGGTTGCCGAGCGCAAAGACGGAGATCAGCTGCGACCACCCGGGGTCGGCCAGCCAGCCCGGGCCGGGCGGGCGCTGACTCGCGAGGACGACCAAGGAATCGGCGGGCAGGGCGGGCAGGAGCTGGTCTCTCAGGACACCCTCCAGAGGGGCCATCAGCTCGAAGCTGTCGACCAGGATCACTGACCTCGAGCCGGGCGCGGGCAGACCGTCCGGGGACAGGGCGGATGCCAACGCCTCGGCGACCGGCGGGAGCTCGCGAGCGTCGACCGACGTCACGGTAGCGCCGGCGGTGCGGCTCACGTGCGCGAACTGTCGCAGCAGGGCGGTCTTGCCGCAGCCGCCGGGTCCGTGCACGAAGACCACCACGACCGGCATGTCGGTGGCGGTGACGATGTCGGTGAACCGGGCCAGCTCGTCTGCACGCCCGACGAAGCCCTTGCGCTGCGCCGCAGCGATCCTGTCACCCAGCGTTGAGCTCATCCTCGACCACCCACTCGAGCCAGCGTGCCGAAAGGCCAGCCAGGTGCTGGCGCCGCGGGCATGGCGCCATGGTCCTGCAGCAGCGGTCCGACTGGCAACCGTCATGGTGTTGTCGGGAGCTCATCTCGTTGAGCGGTGCCGGGGCTCCTCACGCTCCAGCAGCCGTGCCGGAGTCGTGAGGAGCAGCCTGTCCAGCTGGGCTGTCAGATCTCGCCGTCCGTGCGCACCTGCAGGGTGACGATGGTGTTCGTCGTACCGGTGTTGGTGGCGCAGAGCGAGTAGTAGCCGGGGCCGGGGAAGTTCCCCCAGACCGAGCGGAACTCCGCCGCGTACTGGTTGGCACGCGAGGGGGTGCTGTTGATGACGGTCCCGCTCCGCAGCACCTTGAACTTCGCTCCGGCGGCGGTCGCGGTCCCGTCGGCCCGGGCCTGGTAGGCGGCGTACTGCTGCACGCAGGCGGTCTGGCCGGGTGCCAGGCCGACCGTGTTGAACGTGCTGGCGGAGGCCGAGGTGGCGCCGGCGATGGCGGATGCCGCGGCAACGGACACGGCTGCGAGGCTGGCAAGGCGGGTGAATGTGGACATGGGAACTCTCCTTCTCGAAGCCCGAGTGGTGTCGACGGGCTGGTCTCGTCCTGGTGTCGGGATCTGGTCCCGGTGACGTGCTCGAAAGGTAGGTCCGCGGTCCGCTCACCAGACAGGCCACATCGCGCCCAGATGGCTACCACCTGCCGCCATTCCGCCGAGGTCGGCAATGAGTGCAGGCCGCCGCGCCAGTAGTCCGATCTTGCGGTTCGGGATGCCTGGTCGGTCCGGTCAGCTGGGGTGGAGGGTCTCTCCTCGCGCGAGCATGGCGACGAACTGCTCGATGCGTCGCCGTCGGGTCTCGGCACGCTTCGCGGTCTCGATGCGGTAGAGGATCGAGTAGCGGTTTCGGCTGTTGAGGTTCTCGAACGTCGCCCGCGCAGCGGGGGTGGCGTCGAGGGCTGCGGCAAGATCGTTCGGCACCATGATGCTCGCCGGTCCGGCGTATGCCGCCTGCCAACGGCCGTCGGCCCTGGCGCGCTCCACTGCGGCGAGTCCCCAAGCCCTCATGCGCCCTTCCGCCATCAGCCGCTCGGCGATCGCGACGTTCCGCTTCGACCATCCGCTTCGCGCAGTGCGAGGCGTGAATCGCTGTTGGTAGCAGTACTCGTCGCCGCCGCGGATCTGCCCGTCGATCCATCCGTGGCACAGCGCTTCCTCGAGCGCCTCGGTGTAGGTGAGGCTCGTGGGGGTGGAAGCGCCCTTCTTGGCCAAGGTCAGCCACACACCGCGGTCGTCGCCGTGGTGCTCCTGGAGCCACGCGCTCCACGCGCCTGCGTCCGGCACCGTCACGGTGAACAGCTCGTCACTCACGCGTCCAACCATGGCACGGGCGCCACAGGCGCAGGTGTGGTCGACCCCGCCCGACACGGCCCGGCTCACGCACGCGCTCTCAGCGGACATTCACAGCCCCGGAGTACCGTCTGCCCGGCAAGCAGCGAGGGACCGTGGAGGACACGTGTCGAACAGACTGGCCGGATGGGTCATCGCCTCCGCCCTCGTGCTGCTCAGCGGGTGCGGGGCGGCAGAGCCGTCGGCGCCTGTCGCACCTGTCACCTTCGCCAGTGTTACGCCTGCGACGGTGACCAAGCTGCTCGTGTTCGTCGTCGAGAACCACTCGCTGGACCAGATGCGTGCAACCATGCCCTACACGGCGGCGTTGGGCAAGGAGTTCGCTGTCGCGACGAACTACCGGGCGGTGGCCCACCCCTCGCTGCCGAACTACCTGGCGATGACGGGGGGCAGCACGTTCGGTGTGACTGACGACGGCCCGCCGTCCAGCCACACGACCGACCAGCCATCCGTCTTCGGTCAGGCGTTGTCGCTGGGGAGGACGGCGAAGGTATACGCCGAGGGAATGCCCGGCAACTGCGCCACGGAGAACTCCGGAGAGTACGCCGTGAAGCACAATCCATGGGCCTACTACCTGAACGAGCGCTCCTCCTGCGCCCAGTTCGACGTGCCGATCACCGAGCTGAGCAAGGATGTCACCGCCGCAAGGCTGCCCAACGCCGGCATGGTGATCCCCGATCTGTGCAACGACGCCCACAACTGCGATCTCTCGGTCGCCGACCGCTGGCTGCGGACCCAGATCGAGATGGTCACGTCCGGTCCGGACTGGCGGGCCGGTCATCTCGCGATCGTGGTGACCGCCGACGAGGATGACCACCAGCAGGACAACCTCGTCCTGACTGCCGTGGCGCACCCGTCGATGCACGGAGCCATCGTCACCGCGCCGCTGACCCACTACTCGCTCGCGCGCCTCTACAGCGAGGTCCTCGCTGCACCGCCACTCGGTGAGGCGGCCACTGCCACATCGATGGCCACGGCCTTCGGACTGGATCTGTCAGGCCGCTGAGGCGTCCGACCGCCGCTCCCGACATGTTCCGCACGAACAGATCCCTGTCGTGACGGAGCTGCCTCTGCCGCCGGGTGCGTCACCAGTGGACGACGACTTTGGTGCCGACCGGAGCCGTGTTGTAGAGCGTCTTGAGCAGGGTGAGGTTGCGGACGTTGACGCACCCGTGCGACGAGCCGTTGTAGCCGTTGAGGGCGAAGTCCGCTGAGTAGTGGATCGCCTGGCCACCGCTGAAGAACATCGAGTACGGCATGGCGGTGTGGTAGATGTTCGACACGACGTCGATCTTCTTGAAGGTGATGGCGAAGACACCCTCACGGGTCGGCTGGGCCTCGTTGCCGAAGCGGACGTCCATCGAGTACTGCGGTGTGCCGTCGATGACCCAGGTGAGCGAACGGGTCGACTTGCTGATGCAGATGACCCGCCCCGTCATGCAGCGTTGGTCGACGTCCCAGCTCGAGACACCGGGCTCCGCCGGTGTCGGGTCGATGTTCGCGAGCTCGTCACGAGTCGGAGGCCGGGTCATGGACAGGAGCCGGTCGTAGGTGCGCTGGTCGGCGATACCCGTCACCGGGAAGCCGCGCTTGGCCTGGAAGCCGCGGACAGCCTCGGTGGTGCGCGAGCCGTAGTAGTCGGTGACGTCGCCGTGGAACCAGCCGATCTGCCTCAGTCGTGCCTGCATCGCCCGGACCTTCGCGCCGGAGTCGCCGGGTCGCAGGACGACGGTCTGAGTCGGTGCCTCAGGCTCCGTGGGCGTGCTCGTGGGCGTCGAAGGCGTTCTCGTCGGCGCGCTGGGCGTCGTCGGCGAGGTCGGCGAGGTCGGCGAGGTCGAGGGCACTGACGTCGTGGGGGCAGCGGTGGTCGGGGGTGGCACGGTCGACGAGGTCGTGGCCGGGGCACTGGTCTGGTTGCCACTCGGTTCCGAAGGTGCACAGCCGCCCGCCATCACGACTGCGAGTGCAACGAGGCCCGCGACGCTGCGACGCCGCCCGGAGCGAAACACGCCGTCCGCGTGAGCCCTCATCGTCGACCCTCCTGCCTCCGCTTCCATCGTGTGGCACGCAGCCACACGCATACAGGGGCGAAGGTCCCCGCCGGCCAGCCGAGCGGTCCTACTCCTTCTTCACCGCGGACGCGTCGGCGCAGAGAACTCCTTTGTTGCCGTCCTGGTCGGCCAGCACGGTGAGTGCGGGGGAGTCGCTGTCATCGACGACGGTCCCGCCTGCGGCGACGACCGCAGCGATGCGTTGCTCGACCACCTCGGAGGCCACGTACACCTCGATGTGGAACCGCTGACGCGGGGGCTCGTGCTCGTCGGCGTCACCGAACCACAGGTTGGGCACGCGCACCGTCCGGTCACGCACCTCGTCGCTGGGCGAGCCGCGTCCCTGCGACTGGGCGCTCCCGGTGAGCAGGGCAGCCCACACCGGGGCGATGGTCGACGAGCCCGCAGTGTCGAGGCCGAGCTCCATCTCGCTGACGGAGGCCGGGTCGGCCTCGAGGCCCTTCTCGGCGGCGATCTCGGTGACCCGGCGCGCGAGGTCGACGTCCTGCTGGGTCACCCACTCCACGACGTACTCGGTGCCGTCGTCGTCGCGGTAGATGGCGTCGTCGCTGACCAGCTCGAGGTCGACGTGCCCGTGACCCAGTGACACGCGCGGGTGGTGGCCGACCGCGTCACCCGCCTCGCCCACCGCGGCGAGGAACCGCACTGCCGTGCCGAAGTCGTCGACCAGATAGCGGGCGTGCAGCCCCTGGGCGAGCTTGCGCCAGTCGTTCAGTCCGGCCTCGGCGATCTGTGCGCCCCTGAGCATGTCCATGCTCGGCGACCCTAGCCCTGTTGGAGCCTCGGAAACGTGATCTCAGGGCGCGGACCTCGGTGGAGCCAGCGCTGGTTCGAGCCCTGTCGACCCGGTCACGTCGGTCGCGACTGGGTCTCACGCCGGCTCGACCAGCTTCACCATGACGCAGTTCTTCAGCCCCTTGGGCCGGTCGTAGGTGAAGCCGAGCCGCTCGTAGAGCCGGCGCGTGCCGTTGTAGAGGAACGACGACGACATCTTCTTGGTCTGGTCGGTCAGGTCGTGCGGGTAGCTCTCCACCAGCCCGCCGCCGGCCTGCGCGATGAGGTCGAGTGCGCCGGTGATCGCCAGCTCGGTCACGCCGTGCCGCCGGTGGCGCTTGTCGACGAAGACGCACGTGATCCGGTAGTCGGGGTCCGCGGTCTTGGTGGCGTCGTACTCCTTGCGGTGGTGCACGCTGGGCAGCTCCACGGGAGTGCCGAACTCGGCCCACGCGATGGCCTCGTCACCGTCCATCACCAGCGCGGCATGCGCCTCGCCCTTCTCGACGTAGGCCTTCTTCAGCGCTCGGTTGGCCTCGGGTCCCTGGCCGCGCTCGGGCCCGGCCGGGTGGAACCAGATGCACCAGCAGCCACCGAAGATGCCGTTGTGCCGCTGCACCAGCGCATCGAAGGCGGGCCAGGTCTCCGAGCTGAGCGGCGCGATGGTGTAGTGCGACTCGGTGGCCATGTCGCACCATATCGCCGTCAGTCGCCGTGGCCGGTGCCCGTCAACTGGTGTACTTGTCGGATGGACGCCGCCGAGCTCGAGTGGATCGGGTGGACGACACCGATCACCACCTCGCTGGGTGCAGCGGTGGCGGCCTCGGACTTCGGCGGTGCCACCGTGGCCTGCCGACAGCACATCCTGGCTGACACGATCCCGATCTTCACGCCGTTCGTCGAGGCAGGTGCCCGGGTGCGGCTGGCGCCGTGCAACCCCGACAGCACCGATGACCGGACCGTCGCCCACCTGCGGTCGATCGGCGTCGAGGTGCAGGCCCGATCAGGGATGAGCGTCGGCGAGATGGAGGAGTCGCTCGCGTGGCTCGTCAGCGAACCGTCAGATGCCTTGTGCGACATGGGCGGTGACCTGATCGCCGCAGCCGCTGCCGCCGGCCACCGGCCCACAGGGGCACTCGAGGCGACGACCACCGGGCTGCATCGGCTCGACGGGCTGGAGCTCCCGTTCCCCGTGCTCGACTGGAACGGCATCGCGCTCAAGAACCTGATCCACAACCGTCACCACGTCGGTGTCGAGACGTGGCCCGCCTTCACCTCCATCACCGGTCTGGCACTCTACGGCCGCGAGGTCGTCGTGGTCGGGTTCGGACCGGTGGGTCAGGGCGTCGCCGCTCGCGCCCGCGATCTCGGAGCCGTCGTGACCGTCGTGGATCTCGATCCGGTCCGCCTCGTCCAGGCGCGGCACGACGGATGTCGTGTGGCCGAGATGTCCACGGCGCTGCGCACGGCAAGCGTGGTCGTCACAGCCACGGGTTTCGACGGCGTGCTGGGGGAGCAGCAGCTGTCGCAGGTCGCCGAGGGTGCGATCCTCGTCAACGTCGGCCACAGTGACCGTGAGATCGACGTCGACTGGCTCGACCGTCATCCGATCACCCCGATCCGACGGCATCTCGATCGTTACGAGATCGACGGTGGCCCGGTCTACCTGCTCAACCGCGGCAGCCTGGTCAACCTCGCGACCGGTCTCGGGATCGCTGCTCCCCAGCTGTTCGACCCGTTCGCGGCCGTCATGCTGCTCGGGCTCGATGCCATCCTCAGCGGGCAGGCGGACAACCTGCCGAACGGCCTGCAGCCCTACCCGCAACATCTGGAGGCGCGCATCGCGCGAGCCCTCGCCAGCGGCACCACGTGACCACGTCGCTGGAGTTCTCGAGGGACCGTTCGGGGCCTCTCGATCTCGCGTGGACAGAACATCACCCTCTGGCTAGTTTGGGCTGATCGTCGTGCGGGGGCGCGCTGCCCCCTCGGACCGATCGAGAGGGTTTCGCCATGCCTCGTTGCCTGCACCTGAACCTGCTTGCCAGCCCGTCTCGGAGGGCCTGACGTGTCCGGCGGCGGCCCGGAGCTGAAGAAGGCCCTCAGCCAGCGTCAGCTGACGATGATCGCCATGGGCGGCGTCATCGGGGCGGGCCTGTTCGTCGGGTCCGGCACGGTCATCAAGGCCACCGGCCCGGCAGCCTTCCTCACCTACGCCCTGTGCGGCGTCCTCATCATCATGGTGATGCGGATGCTCGCCGAGATGGCGGTGGCGAACCCCTCGACCGGCTCCTTCGCCGACTACTCGCGCAAGGCGCTCGGGGACTGGGCAGGCTTCTCCGTCGGCTGGCTCTACTGGTACTTCTGGGTCATCGTCGTCGGCTTCGAAGCCGTCGCGGGGGCCAAGGTCATCAACTTCTGGTTCCCCGGCGTGCCGACATGGGTGCTCAGCCTCGTCCTCATGCTCCTCATGACGGGCACCAACCTCATCTCGGTCTCCTCGTTCGGTGAGTTCGAGTTCTGGTTCGCCGGCATCAAGGTGGCGGCGATCATCGTCTTCCTCGTCTGCGGAGGACTCTTCGTCTTCGGCATCTGGCCCAACGCCGACCTCGACTTCAGCAACCTCACCGCCCACGGTGGCTTCTTCCCCAACGGCGGCATCGCGGTGACAGCAGGGGTCGTCACGGTGATCTTCTCGATGGTCGGGGCCGAGATCGCGACCATCGCGGCCGCCGAGTCCAACGACCCCGAGCGGGCCGTCTCCAAGGCCGCCAACTCGGTCATCACGCGCATCGCGATCTTCTTCGTCGGCTCGATCTTCCTGCTCACGGTCATCCTGCCGTGGAACTCCTCCACGCTGGAGGCGTCACCGTACGTCGCCGCCTTCGAGCAGATGGGCATCCCCTATGCCGCTGACGTCATGAACGCGGTCGTGCTCACCGCGGTCCTGTCGTGCCTCAACTCCGGCCTCTACACGGCGTCGCGGATGCTGTTCGTGCTGTCCGCGCGCCGTGAGGCTCCCGCCTCGATGGTGTCGGTCAACTCCCGCGGCGTGCCCGTCGTCGCGATCCTCGCCTCGTCGGTCGTCGGCTTCCTCGCGGTCATCATGGCGGCCGTCTCGCCCGACACCGTCTTCTCGTTCCTGCTCAACTCCTCCGGCGCGGTCATCCTCTTCGTCTACCTGCTCATCGCCATCTCGCAGATCATCCTGCGGTACCGCACCGACGCGTCGACGCTCAAGGTGAAGATGTGGCTCTTCCCGGTGCTCTCGATCGTCACGGCTCTGGGCATCGTGCTCGTGCTGGTCCAGATGGGCCTCACCGAGGACGTGCGCATCCAGCTCGTCCTCAGCCTGCTGTCCTTCGGGGTGGTGCTCGTCCTGTTCTTCATCAACAAGGCCCGCATCGCCCGGCTCCCGGAGCGGGTCGCGCCGCAGCACACGGGCGATGCCCGGCGTGTGCTCGTGCTCGCCAACCAGACCCTGGAGTCCGACGAGCTCATCGCCGAGCTCCAGCGCATCGACGCCCAGGGCGCCGCCACCTACTACGTATGCGTGCCGGCCAGTCCCGTCGAGACGGGCACCGCCGCGACCCATGGCGCCGTCTCCGTCAGGGACGCGACGACCGAGGCTGCGCAGCGACGGCTGGACCGGACGCTCGAGTCCCTCACGGCTCACCATCTCGAGGCGACCGGCGGTGTCGGAGACCAGCGACCGCTGCGGGCTCTGCGGGCGGCGGTGACGGAGTTCGACCCCGACCAGATCGTCATCGTGACGCTCCCTGCCGCCGACTCGATCTGGCAGCGCTTCGAGGTCGTCGACCGCGCAGCCGAGCTCGGCCTGCCGGTCACGCACGTCGAGGCCGCCTCCCTCGTGCCCGCGGTGTGAGTGATGACGATCGTCGTCGCCTACACGGCCCAGGACAGCGGTAGGTCCGCCCTCGAGCTGGCGAGCGTCCTGTCGCGCTCGACCGGCGAACCGCTCCTCGTCGCAGTCGTCGTCACGACGCCCCACGCGGCAGGGGCCCCGGAGTTCGTCGACGGCAACTACCTCGGCCCGATGACCGACTGGGGGAGCTCCGTGCTCGACCAGGCCCGGGCCAACCTGCCGGGGGACATCGCTGCGACCTTCGTGGTGCGCCAGGCGTCGTCCATCCCCCGAGGGCTGCTCGAGCTCGCGGAGGAGAGCGGGGCCTCGGCCGTCGTCCTCGGCTCGTCGAGCAAGGGGTCGCTCGGCCGGATCTCCCTCGGCAGCGTCACGGACCGGCTCGTCCACTCGGCCCCGCTGCCCGTGGTCCTCGCTCCGCTCGGCTACCGCGCCGGGCCGGCCTCGCGCATCCGCCGGGTCAGCATCGGCTACGGAGGGTCGAAGGACCTCGCCCACACCGCCGAGGCCGGGGCGGGGCTCGCCGAGACGGTCGGCGCGAGCCTTCGGGTCGTGTCCTTCGCCGTCCGGCCGCCCAAGAGGCTCTACGGAGGCGTCGAGGAGTCCGCCGACGAGCTGGTCGTCGACCGCTGGGTGGTCCGCATGAAGGAGGAGCTCGTCACACAGCTGACGGCAGCGGACGCCGGCCGGCTCGGTGACCGGCTCGCGCGGTCGCTCGTCGTGGCTGAAGGGGCGACGTGGAGCCAGGCGGTCTGGGGCGTCGACTGGAACGACGGTGACCTCCTCGTCGTCGGTCCCAGCTCGTCAGCTCCCGCCGCGCGCCTGTTCCTCGGCTCCCGGGCCTCCAAGATCGTCCGGTCGGCGCCGGTTCCCGTCTATCTGGTCCCTTCCTCCAGGTCCCACTGATCCCCACCGGGTCCTCCGGAGCCAAGCCACGTTCTGCTGAGATCCGTTGCAGCACAGTGGGCTCCGCCGACGCGTCCTCCGCGGGGCACGCGGACCGGGCCCGACGGCATACGCCATCGGAGCCCGGGTCAGCGCGGCGCCGCGACCGAGGCGGCTCAGGGCTGAGCGGGCGGCAGGAGCGGGACGAGGGCGTCGAACATCCGGTCCCGCGCCGCTCCGTCGGGTCCGCCGAACGTCAGTCCGAACTGCAGGTCGGACGACAGGGTCACCTGCACGACCCCCGGCGCGACCTCACGGACGATCGCCGTGACCTTCTCGCCCGTGGCGAGCACCAGTCTGCCCGCCGTGAAGACGTAGATCCCGGTCGCGTGGTCCGCCGAGAGGTGCTGCATCCCCGTGCGCCGCGCGGCCTCCTCGAGCGCGGCGACCGCCTGCGCCGGGCTTGCCGCGAAGGCCGCCGACCGGTCGTCAGTCGTGTTCATCCGACCACTTCCTCGGGCTCCGGGGAGCGTCTACGAGCTCACTGCTGGACACCTCGAGACTAGCGAGCGGTCCTGGCCCGCGGAGCACTTCCGCGTGGGCGCAGACGCAAACCGGGCGGCATGCCCCGTCGCCACTGCTCCTTCGAGGGGCCGTATGCCGTGTGGCCGGGTGTGCCGTCGGGCTCGCCTCGCGAGGTCAGCGCGGGTGGTCGACGAGGCAGAGCTCGTTGCCGTCAGGGTCGGCGAGCACCACCCACGGCACGTCGCCCTGGCCGATGTCGACCCTCGTTGCGCCGCGGGCGAGGAGCCGGTCGACCTCCAGCTCGAGGCTCGTGCCGGCTGGCGCGAGGTGCAGGTGCATCCGGTTCTTGCCCGTCTTCGGTCGCACGGGTGGACCGCCCCAGGCGATCTTGGTGCCGCCGGCGGGAGACTGGACCGCCGTCTCCTCGTCCTGGTCCCACAACAGCGGCCAGCCCAGGGCGTCGCTCCAGAAGAGGCCGACCTCGCGCGTGCCGTCGCAGGCCAGCTCGCCCAGGAAGCCGCAACCCGCGAGGAAGGCGTTGCCCGGCTCGATGACGCAGAGCTCGTTGCCCTCTGGGTCGGCGAGGACGACGTGCCCCTCCTCCGGACGCTGTCCGACATCGAGGTGCCGGCCACCCAGCTCGAGGGCGCGTGACACCGTCGCCCGCTGGTCGTCCGCGGAGCTGCTCGTCAGGTGGAGATGCATCTGGTTGGGGCCAGCCTTCGGCGTCGACGTCGGGCGGAACACGATGTCGAACTCCACGCCGGTGCTCGGCTTGATCGTCACACCGTCATCGCCGATCTCACGCCGTAGCAGGCCCGCCCAGAACTCGGTGAGCCGTCGGGGGTCGTTCGCGTCGATGCAGAGGGCGCCCAGTCGAAGCGACATCGGGGCATCTCCGTTCGGTCTGGTGGGCGGGGTGGCCTGCCGTGCGGCAGCTGGAATTCGGGGGCGTTCTGCGCTGCCCCCGGCTCACCCGAGGGTCGAGGTCCTGGCGACGAGCTCGGGGGTGAAGGTGACCTGGGTGTGGACGTGCTTCGGGTTCGTCGCTTCGTCGATCACCAGCTCGGTGGCAGTGCGACCGAGCTCCTGACGTGGCTGGCGCACCGAGGTCAGGGGAACCGCTGCAGCAGAGGCGAACTCGATGTCGTCGTAGCCGACGATGGCGAGGTCCTCCGGCACCAGTCGCCCGCTCCCGATGGTCTGCTGGAGCAGCCCCAGTGCGAGCAGGTCGTTCGCGCAGAAGGCGGCAGTCGGACGGCGCCTCTTGGGCAGTCCGGCGAGGCGCTCGCCGGCTCCCCGGCCCTCGACCACCGTGAGCGCCGCCGTCGAGATCAGGTGCAGCGACTCGGCCGGGAGGCCGGCGTCCGACCACGCCTCCTGAGCTCCCTGCCAACGGTCACGCACCTGCCCGATGCTGAGGGGGCCGCCGATGAAGGCGACCTGCGTGTGTCCCCGGTCGATGAGGTGCTCGACGGCCAGGCGCCCGCCCAGCACGTCGTCGACCGCGACGGAGCACAGGTCGAGACCCTGCTGGGTGCGGTCGACGACGACGAGGGGAGTGCCGCGTCCGACCACGTCGCGCAGGTGCTCGGCGTCGGGGTCGACCGGAGTGATGAGGATGCCCTGCACCCGCTGCTGCTGGAGCAGATCGAGGTAGGCACGCTCACGGTCGGCGTTGTTGCTGCTGTTGCAGATGAAGAGCCAGAGGTCGGCGAGCCCGGCCGACAGCTCGACGCCCTGGGCGACGTCGGTGAAGAAGGGGTTCGCGGCGTCGAGCACGACGTAGGCGACGACGCGGCTGTGCCCGGCGCGCAGCTGGCGCGCCGACTCGTTGCGCACGAACCCCAGCTCGCGCATCGCGGTCTCGACCTTGACCCGCGTCGGCTCGCTGACGCGGTCGGGGCGGTTCAGCACGTTGGACACGGTTCCGAGCGACACGCCCGCACGGGCCGCCACGTCCTTGACGCCGACGGAGCGCGACGACGGGTTCACCGTCGCCTCCCTGGCCTGTGATTGAAACGAGACACAACCGGATTCTATCCACGGTCAAAGGGTTGACAGCCGTCACGACGCTCCCTAGATTATCGCCAGTTGAAACCTTTCAAAGATGCAAGGAAGCCATGGACACCGTCTCACCGGAGAGCGCAGCGCCTCCGACCCTGACGTTGCGTGACGTCGCCAAGTCCTTCGGGCAGGTGGTCGCCCTGCGGTCGGCCACGCTCGTGGCCCACCCCGGCTCCATCCACGCCCTCGTCGGCGAGAACGGCGCGGGCAAGTCGACCCTCATCAAGATCGTCGCGGGAGTGCACCGCCGCGACGGAGGCGACTTCCTCCTCGCCGGAGAGCCTGCCGACTTCGGCTCCACCGCCGAGTCGAAGGCCGCGGGCGTCGCCGTCATCTACCAGGAGCCCACGCTCTTCCCCGACCTGTCGGTGACGGAGAACATCTTCATGGGCCGCCAGATCCTCGGCGCCGGTCGCCGGATCGACCGGGCGGCCATGCACGCCGAGGCCGCCCGGCTCTTCGCGGGCCTCGGGGTGCACATCGACCCCCGTCGTCCCGCGCTCGGCCTGTCGATCGCGGACCAGCAGATCATCGAGATCGCCAAGGCGATCTCGCTCGACGCCCGCCTGCTCATCATGGACGAGCCCACCGCGGCCCTCAGCGGGGTCGAGGTGGAGCGGCTCTTCGCCGTCGCTCGCCGGCTGCGCGACGAGGGTCGGGCCATCGTCTTCATCTCGCACCGCTTCGACGAGGTCTTCGACCTCTGCGACACCGTGACCGTCATGCGCGACGGTGAGTACGTCGCTACCCGGCCGATCGCCGGCACGAGCGTCGAGGAGATGGTGGGCCTCATGGTCGGCCGAGAGGTCTCCGACCTCTTCCCCAAGACCCCGGCCGAGATCGGCGACCCGGTGCTCGAGGTCTCGGGCCTGACCGCCAGGGGCGTCTTCCACGACGTGTCCTTCACCGTGCGGTCCGGCGAGATCGTCGGGCTCGCAGGCCTCGTCGGGGCCGGACGCAGCGAGATCGCACGCGCCGTGTTCGGCGTCGACGGCTACGAGTCGGGCTCTGTGCGCATGAAGGGCCGGGCCGTCTCGCCGCGCGACCCCGGCGCCGCCATCCGGGCCGGGATGGCCTTCGTGCCCGAGGACCGTCGCAAGCAGGGACTCGTCACCGACGCCTCGGTGACCGACAACATCGCGGGCGTCATCCGGGGGAGCCTCGCGAAGCTCGGCCTGCTGACCAAGGGCATGGAGAACCGGGCCGTCGCCCCCTGGGCCGACCGGCTCGAGGTCAAGACGAGCTCGCTCGACATGTTCGCCAAGACGATGAGCGGCGGCAACCAGCAGAAGGTCGTCATCGCCAAGTGGCTCGCGACGAAGCCCACGCTCCTCATCATCGACGAGCCCACCCGTGGCATCGACGTCGGCACCAAGGCCGAGGTGCACCGGCTCCTCTCCGAGCTCGCCGGGCAGGGCATGGCCATCCTCATGATCTCCTCCGAGCTGCCCGAGGTGCTCGGCATGGCCGACCGGGTTCTCGTCGTGTGCGAGGGCCGGCTCACCGCCGACCTGCCGCGTGAGAGCGCCACCCCGCAGGCCGTCATGCACGCCGCAACCCAGACGAGGGAGGTCGCGTCATGACGCCCGCACCGACCCAGGAGCCGACCGTGAGCGTTCCCGACACCCCGACCGAGACGCAGCTGCTCGTCGAGCCCAGCAGCATGTCGCCGCGCCGTCGCGTGCTCGAGGGGCTGCTGCGCTCCCGCGAGTTCTCCATCCTCGTCGTGCTCCTGCTCGTCATTGCCGCAGCGACGATCAAGAACCCCAGCTTCCTGCTGAGCAGCAGCGGGTGGCGCGACCTGCTCCTCACCCCGTCGATGCTCATCCTGCTCGCCGTGGGCCAGGCGGCCGTCATCATCACCCGCAACGTCGACCTGTCTGTGGGCTCGGTGCTCGGCCTCACGGCATACCTCACGGGGCGGTTGTTCATCGACCATCCCGAGCTGCCGATGGTCGCGGTCTTCGTCGCGGCGATCGTCGTCGGAGGGCTGCTCGGCCTCATAAACGGCCTGCTCGTGGCGCTCGCCCGCGTCCCCGCCCTCGTCATCACCCTCGGCACGCTCTACATCTACCGGGGCATCGTGCTCTCGTGGGCGGGCAGCAGCCGCATCAACGCCTCCGACCTGCCCTCCGGCTTCCTCTCCCTCGGCACGGCGCAGGTGCTCACCATCCCGGTGCTCTTCATCGTGGCGGTCGCCGTCCTCGTGGCCGTCGGCTACTACCTCTACACGGCTCGCAGCGGCCGTGAGTTCTACGCGATCGGCTCAGACCCCGACGCGGCCGTGCTCTACGGGCTCAACGTCAGGCGGCGGGTGGTCGGTGCCTTCGTGCTCTCCGGTGCACTCGCCGGACTGGCGGGCGTCGTCTTCGCCGCGCGCTACGGCTCGGTCAGCTCCGACGCGGGCACCGGCATCGAGCTGCAGGCGGTCGCCGCCGTCGTCATCGGCGGCGTCGCGATCTTCGGCGGCAGCGGCACCGTCTGGGGGGCCGCCCTCGGCGCGGTGCTCCTCGTCACCATCAACCGGGCGCTACCGATGCTCGGCATCCCGGACTTCTGGCAGCAGGCGCTCGTGGGCGCGCTCATCCTCAGCGCCATCGTGCTCGACCGGGTGCTCGCAGCCCGCCAGTCACGCCGACTCGTCGAAGCGAGGGACCCGTCATGACCCGCACGTATGCCGCCTACGCCCATCCGCTGTGGCGCCGGCTCCTGCTCAGCCGAGAGGCCGCCGTCGTCGCCCTCGTCATCGGCGTCTCGATGTGGGCCTACGGCAACGTGCCCTACTTCGGCGAGCAGCTGACCCTCAACTACCTCCTGCTCGACGTGACACCGATCCTGCTCATCGCACTGCCGATGACCCTCGTCATCGTCACGGGAGAGATCGACCTCTCGGTCGCGAGCGTCGTCGGCCTCAGCAGCGTGCTCGTCGGGGTGCTGCACGAGGGTGGCTTCTCGATCCCCGTGGCTGCCGCCGTCGCGCTCGTCGTCGGTGCCGTCTGCGGGGCGCTCAACGGCTATCTCGTCGCCCACGTCGGCCTCCCGTCGCTCGCTGTCACGATCGGCACGCTGGCGCTCTACCGCGGCCTGGCGGTCGGGATCCTCGGCACCAAGGCGGTCACCGACTTCCCGGCGGACTGGACGCAGCGCGCGTCCGAGACGATCGGGGACACCGGCATCCCGACCGTCATGCTCCTCTTCCTCGTGCTGGCCGTCGGCTTCGCCCTGCTGCTCCACTTCTCGGCCTTCGGCCGGGGGGTCTACGACATCGGCCTGGGCAGCGAGGCGGCCCTCTTCACCGGCGTCAAGGTGCAGCGGACCAAGTTCATCCTCTTCGTCCTCACCGGCGCGGTCTCCGCCCTCGCCGGCATCTTCTACACGCTGCGCTTCGGCAGCGCCCGCGGAGACAACGCCGCCGGCCTGGAGCTCCAGGTCATCGCGGCCGTGCTCCTCGGGGGAGTGTCCATCTTCGGTGGCCGAGGCAAGCTCGTCGGCGTCATCGCCGGTGTGCTGCTCATCGGCGTGATCTCGAGCGCCCTACGGCTGCAAGGGATCACGGTCAACGTCATCAACATCATCATCGGCCTGCTGCTGGTGGTGTCGGTGGTCTCAACACCTGTCCTGGCGTGGGTCTCCGACGTCGCTGCCAGGCGTAACCGGGGCACCCGCCCCACCAAGACGCCCGCTGGCGTCGGAACCCCTTGAAAGGAAATCGCATGACCTCGATCTCGCGTCGCTCCGCCGTCCTCGGCGTCGCCGCCCTCACCGCAGGCCTCGCCCTCACGGGGTGCACGAAGGCCGCCACCGACTCCGGCACCGCCGGCACCGGTGCGGCCACCGCAGCGGGCAAGCTGAGTGTCGTCTTCATCCCGAAGAACCTCGGCAACCCCTACTTCGACACGAGTGACGCCGGCGGCAAGAAGGCCGTCGAGGCGCTCGGTGGCACCTACTCCGAGGTCGGTCCCCAGCAGGCCAGCCCCGACGGTCAGGTGCAGTACATCAACACCGCCGCACAGCAGCACGTCAGCGCCCTCGTCGTCTCGGCGAACGACCCCAAGGCCATCGGTGATGCCCTCAACCAGGCGCGCAAGGGTGGAACGAAGGTCGTCACCTTCGACTCAGACACCGACGCGCAGTACCGCGACCTCTTCATCAACCAGGCGTCTCCCGAGGGCCTCGCCAAGGTCGAGGTCGACGGCATCACCAAGCAGATCGGCGACTCGGGCGAGATCGCGATCCTGTCGGCGAGCGCCAACGCGACGAACCAGAACGCGTGGATCGACCTCATGAAGAAGGACCTCGCGGCCAACCACCCCAACGTCAAGCTCGTCGACGTCGTCTACGGCAACGACGACGACCAGACCTCCTTCGACAAGACCGCGGCCCTCCTCCAGACCCACCCCAACCTCAAGGGCATCATCTCGCCCACGACGGTCGGGGTCGCCGCTGCCGCCCGCTACCTGTCCACCTCGGACAAGAAGGTCAAGGTCGCCCTCACCGGTCTCGGCACGCCGAACCAGATGCGCGAGTACGTCAAGAACGGCACCGTCAACGAGTTCTACCTCTGGAACCCCGCGGACCTCGGCGCCCTCGCGGCCTACGCGGCCGACGCGCTCGTCAAGGGCAAGATCACGGGCAAGGAGGGCGACACCTTCACCGCAGGCTCGCTCGGCGACTTCAAGGTCGGCGCGAACCAGACCGTCCTGCTCGGCGACCCGTTCGCCTTCAACGCCGGCAACATCGACCAGTTCAAGTTCTGAGCGGTGACCGTCCGGCCGGCGCGCACGTGGCGCCGGCCGGGCGGGACCGGCCATCTGGCCCGGCCCGGCCCGGCCCTGCCCGCCCGCCCGCCCGCCGGACGGCATACCCCCTCACCCACCACACCACCTCGGGAGTGATCGTGCGCGCCTGCTTCCAGCTGCAGGTCCGGCCCGACCGGATCGACGAGTACCGCGCTCGGCACGCCGCGGTCTGGCCCGAGATGCTGCGGGCGCTGGCCGACACCGGCTGGCACAACTACTCCCTCTTCCTCAGGGCCGACGGGCTGCTCATCGGCTACGTCGAGACTCCCTCTCTCGAGGCGGCTGTCGCGGGCATGGCCCGCACCGAGGTCAACGCCCGGTGGCAGGCCGAGATGGCTCCGTTCTTCGAGGAGCTGGACGGGGTGCCGCCCGACCAGGGCTTCCTCCTGCTCGACGAGGTCTTCCACCTCGAGGACCAGCTCGACCCGCTCGACCAGCTTTCGTCCGACCAGCTCCCCTCCGACCCGACGCACACCAGAAGTGATGAGACATGACGACATTCAGCGACATCGCCCCCCAGCTCGAGGGTCAGGCCATCGAGGTCCCGTCGTGGGCCTACGGCAACTCCGGCACCCGCTTCCGCGTGTTCGGCTCGCCGGGCACGCCGCGCACGGTCGAGGAGAAGGTCGCCGACGCCGCCACGGTCCACCGCTTCACGGGGCTCGCGCCGCTGGTCTCGCTGCACATCCCGTGGGACCGCGTCGATGACTTCGGGGCGCTGCGGCGGTATGCGGAGGACCTCGGGATCGGCCTGGGCACGATCAACTCCAACACGTTCCAGGATGAGGACTACAAGCTCGGCGCGCTCACCCACACCGACGCGCGGATCCGTCGCAAGGCGATCGACCACCACTTCGAGTGCATCGACGTCATGGACGCGACGGGCTCGCGCGACCTCAAGATCTGGCTGGCGGAGGGTACGAACTATCCGGGCCAGGGCGACATCCGCGGCCGTCAGGAGCGTCTCGCTGAGAGCCTGCGCACGATCTACGACCGGCTCGGCGACGAGCAGCGGCTCGTGCTCGAGTACAAGTTCTTCGAGCCGGCGTTCTACCACACCGACGTGCCGGACTGGGGCACCTCCTACGCCCACGTCGCGGCGCTGGGGGAGCGGGCGCTCGTGTGTCTCGACACCGGGCACCACGCCCCCGGCACGAACATCGAGTTCATCGTGGCGCAGCTGCTGCGCCTCGGGAAGCTCGGCTCCTTCGACTTCAACAGCCGGTTCTACGCCGACGACGACCTCATCGTCGGGGCGGCCGACCCCTACCAGCTCTTCCGGATCCTCTTCGAGGTCATCCGGGGCGGCGGCTTCGGCCCGGACAGCCCGGTCGCGTTCATGCTCGACCAGTGCCACAACATCGAGGCGAAGATCCCGGGCCAGATCCGCTCGGTGCTCAACGTCCAGGAGATGACGGCGCGGGCGCTGCTCGTCGACACCGACGCGCTGCGCGTCGCGCAGGAGGCGGGCGACGTCCTCGCGGCCAACGAGATCTTCATGGACGCCTTCTACACCGACGTGCGGGCCGACCTCGCGGCCTGGCGTGAGAGCCGCGGGCTGCCGGCCCGCCCCGTGCAGGCCTACCTCAGCAGTGGCTACCAGCAGCAGATCGAAGCGGACCGCGCAGGCGGCACGCAGGCAGGATGGAACTGACCCATGAGCACGTCCCCCAACGACACGACCCCGAACCCGGCGGCCGAGCTGATCGCCCGGTCCAACCGACTCGGAGCCGACCCCAAGAACACCAACTACGCCGGGGGCAACACCTCCGCGAAGGGCACCGTCACCGACCCCGTCACCGGCCGGCCGGTCGAGCTCGTCTGGGTCAAGGGCTCCGGCGGAGACCTCGGCACCCTGACCGAGAGCGGCCTCGCGGTGCTCCGGCTCGACCGGATGCGTGCCCTCGTCGACGTCTACCCCGGAGTCGATCGCGAGGACGAGATGGTCGCCGCGTTCGACTACTGCCTGCATGGCAAGGGCGGCGCCGCCCCCTCGATCGACACGGCGATGCACGGCCTCGTCGACGCCGCGCACGTCGACCACCTGCACCCCGACAGCGGCATCGCCATCGCGACCGCTGCCGACGGGGAGGCCCTGACCGGGGCGATCTTCGGCGACAAGGTGGCCTGGGTGCCGTGGCGCCGCCCGGGCTTCCAGCTCGGTCTCGACATCGCCGCGATCAAGGAGGCGAACCCGCAGGCCGTCGGCTGCATCCTCGGCGGGCACGGCATCACCGCGTGGGGTGACACGAGCGAGGAGGCCGAGGCCAACTCGCTCTGGATCATCGACACGGCAGCCGCCCACATCGCCGAGCACAGCCGCCCCGAGCCCTTCGGCCCCGCCCTGCAGGGGTATGCCGCCCTGCCGCAGCAGGAGCGCCGCGCGCGGGCCGCCGTGCTCGCCCCGACGATCCGCGGCATCGCCTCGCACGACCGGCCCATGGTCGGGCACTTCACCGACTCCGACGTCGTCCTCGACTTCCTCGCCTCGGCCGAGCACCCCCGCCTGGCCGCGCTGGGCACCTCGTGCCCGGACCACTTCCTGCGCACCAAGGTCAAGCCGCTCGTGCTCGACCTGCCGCCGAGCGCCCCGGTCGAAGACTCCGTCGCGCGCCTGCAGGAGCTCGCCGTCGCCTACCGCGAGGACTACCAGGGCTACTACGACCGCAACGCGACCCCTGACTCCCCGGCGATCCGGGGCGCCGACCCGCTCATCGTGCTCGTGCCGGGCGTCGGGATGTTCAGCTACGGCAAGGACAAGCAGACCGCCCGCGTGGCAGGCGAGTTCTACGTCAACGCCATCAACGTCATGCGCGGCGCCGAGGGCCTGTCGACCTACGCGCCGATCGACGAGGAGGAGAAGTTCCGCATCGAGTACTGGGCGCTCGAGGAGGCCAAGCTCCAGCGGATGCCGAAGCCCAAGCCTCTCGCGACCCGCATCGCCCTCGTGACCGGCGCCGCCAGCGGCATCGGCAAGGCCATCGCGACCAAGCTCGCCGCCGAGGGCGCCTGCGTCGTCGTCGCCGACCTCGACCTCGCCAAGGCGCAGGCCGCGGCGGCCGAGATCGGCGGCCCCGACGTCGCGATCGGCGTGCAGGCCGACGTCTCCGACGAGGCCCAGGTCCAGGCCATGGTCGACGCAGCGGTCCTCGCCTTCGGCGGCGTCGACCTCGTCGTCAACAACGCCGGACTCTCGCTCTCGAAGTCGCTGCTCGACACCACGGTCGCCGACTGGGACCTCCAGCACGACGTCATGGCCAAGGGCTCCTTCCTCGTGTCCCGCACTGCCGCAAGGGTGCTCATCGACCAGGGCCTCGGCGGCGACATCATCTACATCTCCTCGAAGAACTCTGTCTTCGCCGGGCCGAACAACATCGCCTACTCCGCGGTCAAGGCCGACCAGGCCCACCAGGTGCGCCTGCTCGCCGCCGAGCTCGGTCAGCACGGAATCAAGGTCAACGGCGTGAACCCCGACGGCGTCGTGCGAGGCTCCGGCATCTTCTCCAGCGGCTGGGGCGCCAACCGCGCGGCCGTCTACGGCGTCGAGGAGGACAAGCTCGGCGAGTTCTACGCCCAACGCACCCTGCTCAAGCGCGAGGTGCTGCCCGAGCACTGCGCCAACGCCGTCTTCGCGCTGTGCGGCCCGGACATGACCCACACCACCGGACTGCACATCCCCGTCGACGCCGGCGTGGCCGCCGCCTTCTTGCGATGACCGAGCTGCGGGTCGCCGCCGTCGACCTGGGCGCCACCAGCGGCCGGGTCATGGCGGCGACCGTGGCGGTCGGCGACGGTGACGACCGACTCGAGATCTCCGAGGTCCACCGCTTCCCCAATGCGCCTGTGTCCGTGGGCGGTTCGTTGCGCTGGGACGTCGTCGGCATCTACCGGGAGGTTCTTGCCGGGTTGAGGGAGGTGGTTCGCACCGGGCCGCTGGACTCCATCGGGATTGACTCGTGGGCCATCGACTACGGCCTGCTCGACCGCGACGGCGAGCTGCTCGGCACTCCCTACAGCTACCGGGACCGTCGCACCGACGGTGTGCTCGAGGAGGTCGCGAAGATCGTGCCGGCCGAGGAGGCCTATGCGATCACCGGTCTCCAGCAGCTGCCCTTCACGACGATCTACCAGCTCGTGGCAGCGCGCGGCTCGGCGGCGCTCGAGGCCGCGACGACGGTGCTGCTGCTGCCTGACCTCCTCGGCTACTGGCTCACCGGGGTGGCCGGCGCCGAGCGCACCAACGCGTCGACGACGGGGCTCTATGACGTCGTCGAACGGGAGTGGTCGGTCGCGCTGGCCGAGCGGGTCGGCATACCGCCGCGGCTGCTGCCGCCGCTGCGCGAGCCGGGCGACAGCATCGGCGAAGTGGCTCCGCAGGTCGCCTCCGAGCTTGCTCTCGATGCGAGCGTGCCTGTCATCGCGGTGGGCTCGCACGACACCGCCTCGGCCGTCGTAGGCGTGCCCGCGGAGGGGGCGTCCTTCGCCTACATCTCCTCCGGCACGTGGTCGCTCGTGGGGCTGGAGCTCGGCGAGCCGGTCCTCACGGCGGCCGCCAGGGCTGCGGACTTCACCAACGAGACCGGCGTCGACGGCACGGTCCGCTTCCTCAAGAACGTCATGGGTCTCTGGGTGCTCTCCGAGTGCCTCCGCGCCTGGCAGACCGAGGGTGAGGTCGCCGATCTCTCGACGGTGCTCGACGGTGCGGCGCAGTCGCCGGGCCTTCGGACAGTGATCGACATCGACGACGACGTCCTGCTCCAACCGAGCACGCAGGCCGACCCGATGCCCCAGCGCGTCGTGGCGCTCGCGCGGCGTGCGGGGGAGCCGGTGCCGGAGAGCCCCGCCGCGCTGACCCGCTGCATCCTCGACTCCTTGGCACTGGCCTACCGTCGCCACGTCCGCACCGCTGGCGAGCTCGCGGACAGCAGCGTCGATGTCGTGCACGTGGTCGGGGGAGGTTCGCAGAACGAGCTGCTCTGCCAGCTCACGGCCGACGCGTGCGGGCTGCCTGTGCTCGCAGGGCCGGCCGAGGCGGCCGCGCTGGGCAACGTCCTCGTCCAGGCCCGGGCGCTCGGGGCAGACCTGCCGGACCTCGCTGCCATGCGGGCACTCGTTCGACGCACGCACGAGCTGCGGCGTCACGAGCCCCGCCACGGCCTCGACTGGGCCGCGGCCGAGGCACGCCTGCACCTCGCGCGCTGAGAGGTCGACCAACCGGGCCCACCTCTCCTCGCTCGGTCGATGTATCCGAGCGGGCCCTGGCCCGCGGGGATACATCGAACCGGGGTGGGGTGGCTACCGAGGGTCGTTCTCGCTCACGCCGATCCGGATCTTGCCCTTGCTGGGGCAGTCGTCCTGGTGGGCGATGGCGTCCTTGCGGGCCTTGTCGCGGGCCCTGCGCGCCGGGCCGGTCCAGTCGCAGCTCTTGCAGTAGCCGAAGGCGAACGGTCCGTCGTCATGGGTGCCGTGCCGGTCGGACGGCTGGTCGACGGGCTGCAAGGTCGCGTGGTGCTTGACGCCCTCGCTGTCCTTGACGGTGAGGTCGTGCCCCTTGCGCTTGAAGAACCTCGGACCAGCGTGCTGCTTCGCCATGGGCCCATCGTCCCCTGCGCCGCCCCCGTCTCAGCGACCGGCTCGCCCGTTGGGACCCGGCCGGCCGGCTCGTCGCGCTCATGATCCTCCACCCCTCGATGCGCCGGGAGGAGGACCTTCGCCTCTGCCACCCGTCGGATCTGTGTCGTTAGCGTCCGAGACGAGGCGGGACGCACCATGCGTGCCACCCGGACCACGGGAGTGGAGGCGGACGTCGTGAGATCACAGGCGAGACGAATGCGGAGGCTCGGGATGCTTGCGGTGGCGGGGCTGCTCGCCACACTCGCGGTGCCGGTCAGTGCGAGCAGCGCCCCCGGGGTCGCCCGCGAGGCCTTCACCATGAGCGGGACGATGGCTGATGCCACGTGGTTCGCGCCCGAGAGTGCAGAGCCCGAGGTGGGAGCGCCACGGGTGCTCTACGTCCAGGGTGCTGACGCGAGCACGGTGCGCCGCGTTGCAGGGTCGAAGGCCGTGCGCGGTCCGCAGCCGGCCCTCCTCGCGATCGGTCTGACGATGCCGGCCGACGCGACCAGTGCGGAGCCCTACCCGGCCGAGCTGTGGTGTGAGGCCTCGGCCTTCGACTTCACTGTCGCCGACGACCTGTCAAGTGCCCAGCTCGAGATCCCGACCTGCGAGGCTCAGGTCGTCGTCTTCGACGAGAACACGGGCAAGGAGGGGCCCAACGGCGTGACCGTCACGATCACCGCAACGGCGGACTGGACCGCGACGGGTCCGCTCGAGCGGCAGAGGTCGCACTCCCGCTACAGCGTCGGCGGCTCCTGGACGATGGACATGGTGAGCACGGCCATGCGTCCGGCATCGACCGACATCACGGTGACCGGTCTGCCCGCCGGCACCTTCTCCGGCAGCACGGAGGAGGCGTCCATCCAGGACGTCAAGGTGGCGAACCTGGTCCGCTGGTGACCGAGAAGGTCACCCGGCCAGCTGTCGCGGTGCACCGTGAGCCCGGCCCCCTTGGGGACCGGGCCCGCCACCTGCTCGGGCTGGGTGGGCGACCGCGTGAGGCGCCGCTGGATCCGGAGGCATGGTCCGAGGTCGGCGTCGACGACGGCACCGCGCCGGGCGAGCTCCTCCACTGGCTCGTCGAGCGCTTCGGCGGGTCGTCCTTCGGCTCGAGCGCGTCGTACCGCGACCCCGACACCGGCCGCGACGTGCTCCTCGGTTGGGTCCTCGACGTGTCGGAGGTGACCGAGGCTCAGCAAGACCTCGACGGTGTCGTGCCGCGCGAGCTCGTCCCGTTCGAGAACGACGGAGCAGACAACTTCCTGCTCGTCCGGGTCGACGGCGAGGGCGCGGGCGCCGTCGTGCGGCGCCTGCACGATGCACCGCTTGATCGTCGGTTCGACGTGGTCGACGACTCCCTCGAGCACTTCCTGGCTGCTCTGCACCCAGGCGAGTGAGCCCGGCCCCCAAGGGGACCGGGCCCACGCACTGATGGTCAGAACGTCAGCGGAGAGACGTCACTGCACGGTGACCACCTGGCGCCGGTAGTTCTGCCCGTTGCCGTCGGGCCGGTAGCGCGACTCCGTGTTGCCGGCTATGTCGACGGAGAACCAGCGGACCTCGGTGCGGTCGGTCACGGTGACGGAGCCGGCTCCCTCTCGCAGACCCGCAGGAGCAAGCTTCGGTGAGGCGAGGGTTGGGCGGCTGCCGTCGAGCGTGTAGTAGACCGTCGCCGGCTCGCTCGTCGCGAAGGTGAACGAGGTGCTGCCGGGCTGCTGCTTCTCCACCGACAGGGTCGAGCTCGGCGGCTTCGAGTCGGTCTCGTGCGCGAGAGCCACCTCGAGGATGCCGATCTGACCGCCTGCGAACTCCATGGCCTCCTCGTGACCCTCGGCGAAGGGTGGCTGGAAGCCCACGGCCTCGAACCTCTTGGCGGTCGGGTTCCAGATGTCGGCGCCGACCTCGAAGTCCCAGCCGATGATGCCGTGGTTGTACCAGAGCTCGTCGGCGGAGTTGCCCGCTGCGGAGTAGAGGACGTCGGTCACGGGACCGGTCTGGCCGGGCCAGATCGCGGTGCCACGCCACTCCTTGACCGCCGAGAGGATGTGGTCGGACGCAGCCCAGAAGAACTCCTCGGTGCCGAGCTCGACCGGCGGCAGCAGCTCGCGGCCCGCGGCCTTGTAGGCACCCGGAGGCCACATGAAGTAGCCGCCGTAGGAGTGGGTGTTCATCGCGAACTTGATGTTGGGAAACTGCTTGACGAGCCACACCTCGTTGCGTGCCTCCGGCTCCGACAGCTCGGCCGGCCCGGCGAAGGTGCCCGAGAGGCAGTTGGTGGCCGACGCGCCGGTGAAGCCGTCGAAGACCGACCCGACCGAGAAGTTGCGGTTGATGTCGACCCCCCACGAGGTGCGCCGTGCGGGGTCGGAGTCGTTCGGCCCGCAGTGGTTCGTCATGTTCTTCCGCTGGCTCGCGAAGTCGTAGAAGCTGTAGTGCGCCCCGTCGGGGTTGATCGACGGCACGATGAAGATGTCGAGCTTGTCGACGAGCTTCCGCGTCGTCGGGTCCTTCTGGTAGTTGCGGAGCAGCCGCTCGGCCGTCTCGACGCACACGAGCGGGGTGACCCACTCGCGAGCGTGCTCCTGGCAGTAGAGGAAGACACCCGTGCGCGAGCCGTCCCGTGCCTTGCCGATGCGCAGTGCCTGCACCTGGAAGGGCTCACGCGAGACCGAGGCGGGCGCGTTGAGGTTGTCGCTGAGCCGCGTGCTCGCCGCAGCGGCCACGATGCCCGCACCGGCATTGCCGCGGTAGGTGCTCGCGCTGAGCACTGCCGAGCTCGCGGGTGACGCGTTGAGCGCCGCCACGACCTGGGCAGCGGTGGAGGTCACGGCGCCTGACGAGCTCGTCGCGAGCGTGACGGTGATCGCCGAGCCGGCGACGGCCACGCTGAGGGCACTGCTCGGGGTCCCGGGGTTGACGAGGGCGACGCTCAGGTCGTTGCCGCCCTCGTGGCCCCACGCCTTGGACGTGACGTAGAGCGTGCTCGCCGCGGCCGTGCCGAAGGTGGCCTGGGCCGCCCGACGGTAGCCGTTGGTCTTGTTCGGCAGGTCGACGAGCTGGGTCAGCGACGGGAACTCCTTCGCGAGGGACGCGAACCGGCCGTAGATCTCGGTCGGGTCCATGTAGTGGTCGACGAAGTCCGACACATAGTGCGGGCTCGGTGCCTTGCGTGGCGTGCCGAGCCACTCCGAGACATCCGTGGTGACGCTGCCGCCGACGGTGCTGGTGATGGTGACCTTCGAGGGTGCGGAGGTCACTGGGACCGGTGCGTTGAAGCGGTGGTACATGTACTGCCCGGCGTCGACGAAGCGCGACATCGTGGCACTTCCCCCAGAGCCCATCGCGGTGCCCGGGCCCGAATCCCATTGCACCGTCAGGATGTTCGTGGCCACCGGTGCATCGGTCTTCACCTCGACGGACAGGAAGCGCTGGTCGTCGGTCGAGGTGAACCACTCGGCCCGCAGCACCGTGAGCGAGTCGGCCGCAGCCAGGGCGCTCGCGTCGGCCGCGATCGTGGCGGACCGCTCGGCGCGGTTGCGGGCCACGTCGGAGGGGCTCGTGACGGCATCGCCGACGCGGTAGCCCATGGCGGTGATCGCCGTGGTGTCCGCGGCGTCCGCGACCACGTGGATCTCCACCCCGCCGTCGACGGGGCGGGTGTACTCCGCGACGTCGAAGCCGAGCGAGGTGAGACGGTCGACCGCGGCCCGGTCCGGCACGACGACCTTGACGAGCGAGACCCCGGGCGGCGAGCTGCTCACGCTGCCTCCCGGTGGACTCCCCGGCGGCTCGGCGCCGGCGGAGCTCGCAGCAAAGGCGGGCGCGAGCCCGATGACGAGGGCGCCCGTGGTGAGCAGCGCGACGAGGCGCGGGCGGCGGGGGACGGGTCGGCGACGAGACATGAACCACTCCTTCTGCAAAAGGACAGCACGTGGACCTGATCTTGGCCCCGTGCCGCCGCGGTGCGCTCCCCGCATTCCGTATGGACATGGTCTGGACTCGGCAAAGTCGTGCCGGCACCCGACCGATGTCGTGCCGCTCCTGTTCACCTTCCCGGGGTGATGACGCCCCCCGCGGGCTCCCGGTCGACTGGTGTCCATCAACGTCGGGAGACTCTCGCCCGTCGCGACCGTGGAAGACCCTTGAAGGGAGCGGGCCGTGGCCACCACCACGCCGGTGCGGACCGGGGCGGGCATCGTGCTCGCCCTGCTCGCCGCAGGACAGTTCGTGATGACGCTCGACAGCTCTGTCATGAACGTCTCGATGGCCGTCGTCGCCAGCGACCTCGGCACGACGATCAGCGGCATCCAGACCGCCATCACCCTCTACACGCTCGTCATGGCGACGATGATGATCACGGGCGGCAAGATCGGCTCGATCATCGGGCGACGCCGGGCGTTCGGCATCGGTCTCGTCATCTACGCGGCCGGCTCCCTCACCACGGCGCTCGCCCCGAACCTCGAGGTGCTCCTACTCGGCTGGTCGCTGCTCGAGGGGCTCGGTGCCTCGCTCATCATGCCGGCGATCGTGGCGCTCGTGGCGGCGAACTTCCCAGCGGAACGGCGCGCTGCGGCATACGGACTCATCGCGGCGGCCGGTGCGATGGCGGTGGCCGCAGGCCCGCTCATCGGCGGCGCCGTCACGACGTTCTTCTCCTGGCGCTACGTCTTCGCGGGCGAGGTCGTCATCGTCCTCGTCATCCTCGCCTTCCTCCGCAAGATGGCCGACGTCCCTCCCACACCCGCCAAGATCGACTACGTCGGGTCGCTGCTGTCGGTCGTCGGCCTCGGCGCCTTCGTCTACGGCGTCCTTCGCACGAGCGAGTGGGGCTGGGTCGTCCCGAAGCCGGGCGCGCCCTCGATCCTCGGGGCCTCGCCGTCGATCTGGCTCATGGTGCTCGGCCTGCTCGTCGTCTTCGCCTTCATGCGCTGGGAGAACCACCTCGTCCGCACCGGCAGGGAGCCCCTGCTGCGTCCGATGCTGCTGCGCAACCGGGGCCTCGTCGGCGGCCTCACGATGTTCTTCTCGCAGTACATCATCCAGGCCGGCGTCTTCTTCGCCGTGCCGCTCTTCCTCTCCGTCGTGCTCCAGCTCGACGCCCTCCAGACCGGGCTCCGCATCCTCCCGCTCTCCTTCGCGCTGCTGCTGGCGGCCGCGGGGGTGCCCAAGGCCTGGCCGCAGGCCAACCCGCGACGCGTCGTCCGGCTCGGCCTGCTGTCGATGCTCGCCGGCATCCTCGTGCTCGTCGGCGGCATGAACCCCGGAGCCAACGCCGCCGTGGTGGCCGTCCCCATGCTCCTCATCGGCCTGGGCCTCGGCGCGCTCGCCTCTCAGCTCGGCAGCGTCACGGTCTCGTCCGTCCCCGACTCCGAGGCCGCCGAGGTGGGCGGCCTGCAGAACACCGGCACCAACCTCGGTGCCTCGCTCGGAACGGCCCTCGTCGGCTCGGTCCTGCTGTCGACACTGACCGCCTCCGTCGTGAGTGGCATCCTCGCCAACCCGGACGTGCCGGCCCAGGTGAAGGAGCAGGCTGCCACCCCGATCGTCGGCGGCGTCCCGTTCATCTCGGACAAGCAGCTGAGCGACGCACTGACGACTGCCGGCGTCACCGGCACCGAGGCGCAGGCCATCATCGACGTCAACGCCGCCGCTCGCCTCGACGCCCTCAAGGAGGCATTCGGGGTGACCGCCCTGCTGACCGTGGGCGCCCTCTTCTTCACCGGACGCATCCCGCGTCGAGCCCCCGGCTCGGGCGACGACGAGGGGGACGGTGACGATGACGGTGACGAGGGGGTCGGCCGTGACAAGACTGCTGACTCTTCGTCCGGCACCGTGGACGGGTCGCGCGCGGTCTGACACCGTGAGGGTGGTGCAGCAC
Source organism: Humibacillus xanthopallidus (assembly GCF_006717145.1). GTDB lineage: Bacteria > Actinomycetota > Actinomycetes > Actinomycetales > Dermatophilaceae > Humibacillus > Humibacillus xanthopallidus. The sequence continues at coordinate 638,452 of NZ_VFQF01000001.1, forward strand.
CGACACGCAGAGTGGGGGAGAGAGCCGTGGAGCTGAGGGACGCACGCCACCGGACGGGCCTGTGGGTCGCCTCACGGCACCCGGCGGGCATCCTCTACGGCGTCATCATCACCGGCGCCGTGATCAGCGCGACCGCGGGCCACGAGACGTCAGCGAGGCGGATCGTCGCCACGACGCTCTTCGTCCTCGGTGTCTACTGGCTCGCCGACGTCTACGTCCGCGCCTTCGCCCACCAGTTCCGTGAGGGCCGCGACACGCTCACCCACCGCCTCGCGGCGGCCAGCCGCCACGAGTCGGGAGTCCTCCTCGGAGGTGTGCCGGCACTCGGCGCCTTCACCATCGCCACGGCCCTCGGGATGTCGCCCAACACGGCCGCCGACCTCGCCCTCTGGCTCACGGTTCTCGTGCTGGGCTCACTCGCCTACCTCGCGGCCCGGTATGCCGGCGCGCCCGTTCGCGAGTCGGCCATCGAGGCCGCTCTGGCCGGGATGCTCGGCATCCTCATGATCGTCTCGAAGTCGTTGTTGCACTGAGCTCCCGCAGCAACCGCCCCGACGACGGCGACGGCGCAGGAGCGAGTTCCGCAGACCCCGCGAGGGTCAGGGCATCGGCACCGGAACGTCGATGCCGCCCTCCGGCGTGACCCGGCCCCGCACCCGCACGATGCTCGGCATCGGCACGAAGCCTCCCGCGACGAGGGCCTCGCCCTGCCGGAACCTCGCGGCCTGGGCGAGCAGGCCACGCGGCACGAAGCCGAAGATCGAGCCGAGCTGGTCGAGGTCGTCGCGCGAGTTCATCCGCATGAGGGTGAGGTTGTCGCACTGCGACACGATGCCGGGGTGCACCTTCGAGGGGCGCTGCGTCGACAGGAGCAGCCAGAGGCCGTACTTCCGGCCCTCCGCCGCGATCTGGATGATCCGGTCACGCACGGCCACTCCGAGCGGCGTCTCGGGGTCGGGCGGGCAGAGGTTGTGCGCCTCGTCGATGACGAGCAGCAGCGGGCGACGCTCAGCCCGACGGGCCCACAGGTCGTCGAGGACGGCGAGGGTGATCGTCAGCTGCTCCTCGTTGCGGTCGTAGCCACCGAGGTCGAGCACGGTGGCGGCCGGGCGACGGGCGATGACGGAGGTCGCGCTCTCGGCGCCGTAGGCCCACGTCGTCTTCCACTCGAGCACCCCGAGGTTCTGGAGTCGCTGGGCGAGTGCCGTGGCGTCCGGGTCGCCGAGCGAGAGCAGGTGCCCGACGATGTCAGGCGTCTCGACGGCGTCGAGGTCCTCCATGAGGCCGAGCAGCGCGTTGTACTCGGCGCGGTCGACGACCGGGTCGAGGCGCAGCACCGCAGCGCGAGCCCGTGGTGTCATCTCCTTGAAGAGGACGTGCAGGGGCGACGCCTCGTCTCCCGGGCGCAGCACCACGACCTCCCGATCGGCCAGTGCCGCAACGGACTCCGCGTCCGCACCCGACATCGTCTCGCCGAGGCGCACGAAGTCGCTGTTGGGGTCGAAGACCACCATGGGCAGTCGGGTGGTGAGCAGGATCCGCTCGAGGAGCACACCCAAGGCATACGTCTTGCCTGAGCCGCTCTGACCGCACCAGAAGGTGTGGCGGTTGAGCCGCTTCGGGATGAGGGCGACGCCCACCTCGGTATGGTCGGCGAGCTGGCCGAGGTGCAGCTGCTCGTCCGGCGCCGACAGGAGGCGCTGCACGGCGGAGGCCTCGGTCGGCCGGACCGGTGTCTGCGACCACCTCGCCCGCCCGTCCGCATCGCTCGAGGTGTCGCCGACGAGCGAGCCCCCCGCCACGAAGCCCCCACCGGCGGGGTCGGTCGCGACCTCCTCGACGAAGGCGAGCGGTGCGTCCGCACCGTCGATCGCGAGGTACTCGCCGACGCGGGGGCACTCGCTCGCGGGCCCTCGCACGGTGAAGGACCTGCCGTCCGGGGACTCGAGGCGCAGCGCAGCAGGTGAGAGGTCGACGTCGTCGTTCGCAGCCATGCGACCACTATGGCGGTCCGGGTCCGCGACGGGGCCGGGATCCGGCAGTCAAAGGCGGGTGAGGGGCCGGTTTCATCCTGTTCGGATGACGGAAGGCAGACGGACCGGCGCGATGCTCGAGGAAAGAGCGAGGCGAGGACCTCGCGACACCGGCCCGCCTGGGAGGACGCCGTGCAGCCGAAGGACACCGCGCACACCGGCCAACGGGTCGGGCTCGTCATGGCGGCGGCCATGACACCTCCGACGCTCGCGCCCTCCCTGTCGAAGCGGACCTGGCAGGACCAGGGCATCATCACGGGACTCTCGACGGGCTCGCACTACCTGCTCACCCTCGCTGCACAGGACCTCATCGACGTCGCCGCGACGTTCGCGGCACGGTCCGCCCCCTTCCCTGCAGGCTGGTCGGAGTCGCAGCGCCGGTCCGTGGCCGCCCTGACCAGCGAGGTCGGCGGCATCCCCGTGGGGCTCGGCCTCGCGGCATACCTCGACCGCGGCGGGGTCTCCACCCCGGCGCGGGGGGCGGTGCGTCAGGCAGGGTGGCGGCTGGGCGCGACGGCTCTGTGCGGGAGCGTGCTGCTCGCTGCGACGGCCGGCGCCAAGGCCCTCGACCGAGCCGTCGGGGCGGACGGTCGGATCGCCTCGCTTCCGCTGTCGATCCCGGTCGGCCTGCTCACCGCCGCCGTCATCGAACGCGCGCGAGCCGTCGCGCCCGAGCCGACCACCGACGGCGCCGACCTCGCTGCCCGACCGACGGACGAGGTGCCGACGCTGCCGGGCCTGGGCGCCGGCGCGGCCGTCATCGCCGTGCTCTGGGGCGCGGGCTGGGTCGAGCGGTGGACCGCCGAGCAGGTGCGGCGGCTCGCGCCCGGACCGACCCCCGGAACCGGTCTGGTCTGGAGGCTCACGTCGCACGCGGCCTTCGCCGCTGTCGCCGGGGCTGGACTCAACGTCCTGTGGACGCGGGCCATGCAGAAGGTCGAGGCCGGCAGCACGACGGTGGACCCGTGGATGCAGGCGGCTCCCGGCGTGTGGACCCACCCGTTGATCAGTGGCGACCCCGCGAGCCTCGTCGCGTGGGACTCGCTCGGCCGCGAGGGCCGGCGGCACGCCGTCACCTACGTGCGCCCGGAGGCCGTCGTCGACCCGCCGCCCCTGCCGGACGGGCGGGTGCCGGAGGACCTGTCGATCCCGACCGTCATGGGGGAGCCGGCCCGGGCGCAACCGGTGCAGGTCTACGTCGGCCTCGACAGCGCGGAGAGCCCGGTCGAGCGGGTCGAGCTGGCGATCGCCGAGATGGACCGCACCGACGCCTGGTCGCGCTCGACGCTCATGCTCGTCTCGCCGACCGGCACCGGCTACGTCAACTACGTCGCGGTCGCGGCGGCGCAGTACCTCACGCGCGGTGACGTCGCGAGCGTCACCATGCAGTACTCCAAGCGGCCGTCGCCGCTCTCGCTGGGCAAGGTCCGGGCGGCGCGCGAGCAGAACCGGCTGCTCTGGCTGCGCATCCTCGAGCGGGTGCGCGGGATGCCGCCGGACCGTCGGCCCGAGGTCGTCCTCTTCGGTGAGTCGCTCGGAGCGCACACGAGCCAGGACGTCCTCCTCGGCTGGGGCACGCTGGGACCGCAGGCCCTCGGCATCGACCGCGCGCTCTGGATCGGCACACCGGCAGGCAGCAAGTGGATGCACGAGATCACCGGGCCGGCACGACCCGACGTCGACCCGGCCCTCATCGCCGTCGTGAACGACCACGAGCAGTTCGTCGCGCTCGGCGAGGAGGCGCGCGCCAAGGTGCGCTACGTGCTCCTCAGCCACGACAACGACGGGGTCACGCGCTTCGGCCTCGACCTGCTGAACCGCCGCCCCGACTGGCTGGGACCCGACCGCCCGCGTACCGAGCACGTGCCGGGACGCTCGCCACGCGGCATACCGGCGACGATGCGGTGGCGGCCGGTGACGACGTTCTTCCAGACGCTCGTCGACATGAAGAACGCGCAGGTCGCGGGGTCCTACGCCCCGTGGGGCCACGACTACCGGGCCGACCTGCCGGAGTTCGTGCGCGACGTCTACGGCCTCGAGTGCACCGACGAGCAGATGGCGCGCGTGCGCGACGCCGTGCGGCGCCGGGAGGAGTTCCGCGAGGGCGCCTTCGACTGAGAGGTCTCCCAGAAACCACTGAGAATCAGAGGGCACCATGATCCGGTGCAGACTCTCTCGATCCTGGTGACCGACTACGGCATCTACCTCATCGCGCTCGTGGCGGCGATCGTCTGGCTGGTTGCCGACCGCCCCACGAAGGTGTCGATGGCGGTGGCCGGCGCCATCACCCTCGCCGTGGTCGGGATCCTCCTGGTCGTCAGTGGTGCAGCGTGGTTCGACCCGCGGCCCTTCGTCGTCGACGGCCAGGCACCGCTCGTGCCGCACGGCGCCGACAACGGCTTCCCGTCCGACCACACGACGATGGCGGCGGCGATCGCCGGCGTCGTGTTCGCCTTCCGGCGTCGGATCGGTGTGGCGTTGCTGCTCGGGGCAGCCCTCGTCGGAGTCTCTCGCGTGACCGTGCACGTTCACCACGTGCCCGACGTCCTCGGCGGTTTCGTGCTCGGTCTCCTCGCCGCAGCGGTGGGCGTGTGGCTCGGCCGCATCGTCGTCGCGCGCTACGAGGCCTGGCGCGCGGAGCGCTCGCGACCGGGCGAGCTACTGCACCCGCTGGACGCGACCATCGCAGACGCCCGCCGACCCTGAGGCCTCCCCAGCCGAGGTATGCCGTGGCGCCCGGTCTCGGTGGTCGTCACGGCCCGCTGTGGTGGCGTCGCGGGCGGTGTCGGCGGGGGCACGCCGGACGGCATACCGCGACGGCTGCGCCGGGTCCTAGAGTGTGGCGCGTGGGACGACGACGGACCGGGTCGCCCCGTCTGAGGGGGCAGCACGGAGGTCGGCCCCGATGAGCCAGTGGCGCGAGGACACACGCACCCGAGTGCGTGCCCTCGGCACTGCGGTGCGCCAGCCGGGACCCGAGCGCGACGCGCTCATGCTGCTCGTCAAGGCCGCACTCGCAACGGTTCTCGCCTGGCAGTTCGCGGTGCGGGTGCTGCACAGTCCGGTGCCCTTCTATGCCCCGATGGCGGCGCTGCTCGTCGTCGACCGCACGATGGTGCGGTCGATCTCGGCGAGCGCCCAGCGCATCGCGGCCGTCGTGCTCGGCCTCGGCGTCGCCTGGGTGGCCGCGACGTTCGTCGGCGTCAACGTGTGGACGATGTTCGTCGTCATCCTCGTCGCCCTCGTCATCGGTCGCTGGTCGCGGCTCGGTGACCACGGCATCCAGGTGCCGGCGATGGTGCTGCTCTCGCTCATCACGGCCGGTGGCGTCGACGAGGAGTTCACCTCGCTCACCATCGTCGAGACGATCGCCGGAGGAGTCATCGGCGTCGCGGTCAACGCGCTCGTCTTCGCGCCGCTGCACCTGACCAAGCCTCGCCAGCGGGTGGCGGCCCTCACGGACCAGGTGCGCGACCTGCTCCTCGAGCTGGCCGACGGGCTGCGCCGCGGCTTCGACGCGGAGACGGCGCGGGGGTGGTACCGCCGGGGCGGCGACATCGCCGACCGCACCCGCTACATCGTCGACGACATCCGGACGGGTCGCGAGAGCACGCGCTTCAACCCGCGCGAGGGCATCCGGCCGGCCGACGTGCACTGGGAGGGCTACGAGCGCACGGTCAAGACGCTGCGCCACGTGCTCTGGCAGGTGACCGGCATCGGGCGCACCCTCGTCGACGCCACCGACGAGCGCCACCCTGCTCCGTCGCCCGACTTCCTGTCGCGGTTCGCTGACGCGCTCGGCTCGCTCGCGGAGGCGGTGCAGCAGCTGGGCCTGCACGACGAGGACGCGACCGCGGCTTTCGACCGCAGCATCGAGCACGCCCGCGACGTGCTGACCGAGCTGCGCGAGGAGGTGCGCGTGACCCCGCTCGAGGACCCCGAGCAGTGGCCCGTCTACGGCTCGCTCATCAGCGATGCGACGCGCGCGGTCCACGACCTGGAATCGGCGCGCGACGAGGCGTCGCGTCCGACCGAGACCGACCCCCTGAGGGTCACCCCCCAGACCGGTCTGTGGGCGCGGATGACCCGTCGTGGCGCGGCAGCGCCCGAGGGCTGACTTGACGTGGAGTGCACTCGAAGGCGCAGGCTGGGCCGATGACGACCATAGCCCCCACCGCGGGACTGTCGATCGCGGAGGCCGCCGAGCGCACGGGCCTCACGACGCACACCCTGCGCTACTACGAGCGCGACGGCCTCATGCTGCACGGGGTCGGCCGCTCGAGCTCGGGCCACCGGGTCTACACCGACGTCGACCTCGCGTGGATCACGATGCTGACGCGCCTGCGGGCGACGGGCATGCCCATCCGCGAGGTGCGGTCGTATGCCGTCCTGTGCCGTGAGGGTGACGGCAACGAGTCCGAGCGGCTGGCCCTCCTCCAGGCCCATCGGGCCCGGGTGCTCGCGCAGCTCGCCGAGGTCACCGAGCACCTCGGGGCCATCGACAACAAGATCGGCATCTACCAGTCCCGTCTCGAGACCGCGGGGGTCTGAAGCCTGCAGCTCGTCACGGCCCGACTCGTGGCTTGACGGGTGCTTGACGGGTGCTTGACGGGTGGCTTGAGGGGTGACGTCACGGGTGGCTTGACGTGGAGTGCGCTCGAAGGTCTTGACTCGACACCATGACCACCAACGACACCTCCACCCCATTCCCGTCGACACCCCGACGCACTCTGGGCACCGCCTCACCGCTCACCGTCTCGGCCCTGGGGCTCGGCTGCATGGGCATGTCGGAGTTCTACGGCACCGGCCAGGAGGCCGACGGCATCGCGACCATCCAGCGCGCCCTCGACCTCGGCGTCAGCTTCCTCGACACGGCCGACATGTACGGTCCGTTCACGAACGAGCGCCTCGTCGGCAAGGCCGTCGCGGGCCGCCGGGACAAGGTCGTGCTCGCCACGAAGTTCGGCAACGAGCGGGCCGAGGACGGCACGCGGCTCGGCATCAACGGGCGCCCCGACTACGTGCGCGCCGCTGCCGAGGCCTCCCTCCAGCGCCTCGGCGTCGACCACATCGACCTCTACTACCAGCACCGCGTCGACAAGACGGTGCCGATCGAGGAGACCGTCGGCGCGATGGCCGAGCTCGTGACGGCGGGCAAGGTGCGTCACCTCGGCCTTTCGGAGGCGTCGGTCGACACCATCCGCCGGGCGCACGCCGTGCACCCCATCACGGCGCTGCAGACCGAGTACTCCCTCTTCACCCGCCACGTCGAGGACGAGATCCTGCCGACCCTGCGCGAGCTCGGCATCGGGCTCGTGCCCTACTCGCCGCTCGGCCGCGGCATCCTCACCGGGGCGATCACCTCGGCGGACGACCTCGAGGCGGGCGACTCCCGCCGCACGCCCTACTTCCCGCGGTTCCAGGGCGAGGCCCTCGAGGCCAACCTCGCGCTCGTCGGCAAGATCCGCGAGATCGCGGCTGCCCACAGCGTGACCCCGGGCCAGCTCGCCCTCGCCTGGGTGCTTGCGCAGGGCGACGACGTCGTGCCGATCCCGGGCACCAAGCGGGTGCGCTACCTCGAGGAGAACGTCGGAGCGCTGGGCGTCGACCTCACCGCCGACGACCTCGCTGCCATCGAGTCGGCCGTGCCGCGCGACGCGGTCGTGGGGGAGCGCTACGGCGACCTCTCCTCGATCGACGCCTGACGACGTCAGGTCCGATCAGGGGATCGCCGCGCAGACGCTGACGGGTGGCAGGACCACCCGTCAGCGTCTCACCACGTCGCGCAGGTTGACGAGCAGGACGACGACGGCGGCCGAGAGGAGCACCCAGGAGGTGACGACCTGCCAGTTCTCGGCGACGTCGACGAGCAGGGTCAAGAGAACGGTCAGAGCGACGAGGCGCAGCAGGTAGGAGCCGAGGTAGCCGCGGGCGAAGGCCTCGACGCCGAGTACGAAGGTGATGACGAGCACGGTCGCGACCGGCCGGTCCGTCATGTCCGGCGCGACGAGGCCGGAGAGCAGGTAGAGGACGATCGGCGTGCTGACGACCGACCAGAACCCGAGCACCCGGTCGCGGGTGCGATCACTGCTGGTGATCGGGGTGCGACGGTGCGACAGGTGGGCGTGGGGCGAGGCGACCGGAAGCCCGTCGCGTGCGGCGCGCTCGAGGCGCCCCCGCTCGTCGCGCAGGTGCACGGCCTGCATGCGCAGCGTGCTGAGGGTCAGCTCGTCGGGGGCGAGGGCGCGAACGGCGGGGCTGTCCGGGCCCAGCCCCGCGGATCTCGAGGTCAGTGTGTGGTGCAGCTGTGTGGCCTCGGTCTCGAGGCCCAACACCTGGGTGTCGATGTCGTCGATGCGCTCCGCGAGGAGCCGTGCCTCGGCGCCGGGGCCCGGCGCCACCTTCGCGAGGCCCGCCCATCCGACGGGGTCACCCCACGAGGCCCGCACCGTGGCGTCCCGCTCGTAGCGGGGACCCGCCGGGCCCCGCTCGCCGCCCAGCCGGTCCTGGGTGTCGTGGCCCCAGAGGCCGCGGTAGTCGCGCACCCACGGCGTGTCCTCGCCGATGACGACGGGGTTCCAGGCCTGCTCCTGCTGCGGCCCGATCGCCGATCCGTCGCCGCGGGCGTAGTCGACGTAGGGGATGCCGAGCCCTTCGCTCTGAGCCGCGCGCACCCAAGGCGCGAAGATCTTGGCGATGCGCCGGACTGCCGGCACGACGCCTCCGAGCGACGGCGGAGCGATGGTGATGAGGTAGTCGCCGGGCAGGTAGGCGCCGGAGTGGGATCCGGCGCCGGCGAAGACGACGGGGTGACGTCCGTCGACGATCGACAGGTCGGGGTCGTCCCACCGGCGGCGGAGGTCGTCGCCGACCTCGTCGTGGGCCGAGAAGACGACCCAGCGTGCCGGCGGCAGCCCGTCGGCGTCGATCGCGCCCGTGCCGTCGAGGTAGATCGTCACCTGCTCCCAGTCGGCCTCGTGCTCGTTGACTCCCGAGAAACCGGAGCGCCAGTTGTTGAAGGAGTAGAAGAACCAGTACTGGCACACGATCCAGTCGTCGCTGCGCACGACGCGGCCGTAGTACGTCGGGCGGTCGGGTGACAGGCGCTCGCGCTGCACGGCATACGCCGTCGCGGCACTGCCGCCGGGCACCGAGCCGCGCAGCAGCAGGGAGGCGCGGCTCACGGTGTCGATGGTGCGCCCGAGCAGGCCCACCTGAGCCAGCCGGCTGCCGGGCCGGAAGCTCGGCCTCCGGCCCGGGAGCAGACGCCGCACGCGGCCCCACCACGAGTCCGGCTCGGTGAGGCCGCTGAGCGACAACCCCGGACCGTCGTGGGCGGCGCCTCGACGGGCGAGCTCGTCGAGGGTGAGGGACCCCGGCACGGCGAGCACCTCGCTCGTGCCGGCCTCGTTGCCGACGAGGGACGCACCGGCGACGTAGGCGTCGACGGCGACCGGCACGAAGTACTCGCCCTGGGTCAGGCGCAGCACCGGCTCGTGGGCACGCAGCAGCGCCAGGTCGTCTGCGAGCCCAGCCGCCTCCGTCACGCAGTGCCACCTCGTCGTCCTCGCGCCGGCCCCCGACAGGCCCACGCCGCTGACGCGAGTGTGCCACTGGTCCGCGTCGCCACGTGGACCTTTGACCGCCAGCAGGTATGCCGCGTCGCGCGGTGCGCGTGATTAGGTGGGGTCATGCGCGTGACTCACCTCGGACATGCCTGCCTGCTCGTTGAGTCGGCTGACCGCCGGATCCTCATCGACCCCGGCAACTTCTCCGCAGGCTTCGACCAGCTGACGGGTCTCGACGCCATCATCGTCACCCACAACCACCCCGACCACTTCGACCCCGAGCGCGCCCCGCAGCTCGTGCGGGCCAACCCCGGCACGCCGGTGCACACCGACCCGCTGACCGCCGAGGCACTCCGCGCCGAGGGTCTGGCCGCCCTGCCCACGAAGCAGGGGGAACCGTTCGCCGTCGGCGACGTGACGGTGGAGCCCGTCGGCGAGCTGCACGCCTTCAACCACGCCGCGATGCCGCGCATCCCCAACATCGGGGTCGTCCTGCGCGCCGACGGCGAGCCCACGCTCTTCCACCCCGGTGACGCCTACGACGCCGACCCGGGGCCGGTCGACGTGCTCGCGCACCCGCTCAACGCCCCCTGGGCCGCGAGCCGTGACTCCATCGCGTTCGTCGCCCGCATCGCGCCCAAGGTCTTCGTCCCGATCCACGACGCGCTGCTCTCGACGGCCGGTCGGCGGATGTACTCCGGCCACATCGTGCAGTTCTCGGGCGTCGACGGGCTCGACTACGTTGACCTGCGTGACGACGAGTCCGCGACCTTCTGAGCGTGACCGACCCATGACAGACCTCGGGGGAGTGTCGTTGAACGATCCTGGTGTTCTCGCGAACCTACCTGCGCCGCAAGGTGTTCCGACCGAGGGGCCAGCCATCGCCATGCGGGCCCTCGGCAAGCGCTTCGGTGACCTCATCGCCGTCAAGGGCATCGACCTCGACGTGCCCCGCGGGTCGTTCTTCGGTCTCGTCGGGCCCAACGGAGCCGGCAAGACGACGACGCTCTCCATGGTCACGGGCCTGCTGCGGCCCGACAGCGGACAGGCCTTCGTGCTGGGCCACGACGTCTGGGCCGACCCCGTCGCGGCGAAGCGACTGCTCGGGGTGCTTCCCGACGGGCTCAAGCTCTTCGACCGGCTGACCGGTCTCCAGCTCATCACGTATGCCGGCCTCCTCCGCGGCATGCCACGCGACCTCGCGACGTCGCGGGCGACCGAGCTCATCGCCGCGCTCGGTCTCTCCGAGGCCCAGGGCAAGCTCGTCGTCGACTACTCGGCCGGCATGACGAAGAAGACGACGCTGGCCTGCGCGCTCGTGCACGCCCCGCGGGTGCTCGTGCTCGACGAGCCGTTCGAGGCCGTCGACCCGGTCTCGGCCGCCACGATCCGACGCATCCTCGAGGACTACGTGGCAGCCGGAGGCACGGTCGTGCTCTCGAGCCACGTCATGGATCTCGTGCAGCGACTGTGCAGCCACGTCGCCGTCATCGCCGACGGGCAGGTGCTGGCCGTCGGGCAGACCGACGACGTGCGCAGCGGCCGCTCCCTCGAGGAGCGCTTCGTCGAGCTGGTCGGGGGCAGCGTCGAGGTGGAGGGCCTGTCGTGGTTGCGCACCTCCTCCGACTGAAGCTCCTCCTTCTCCGAAACCTCTTCCGGCGCAGCCGGGCCCAGACGATCGGCCTCATCGCCGGCATCGTCTACTTCTCCTTCGCGGTGGTCGGGGTGGCCGTTCTGCTGGGGTCGTTGCGCACCTCGCTCGACGACGCTCGCATCGTCATCCCGCTCGTCGGGGCCGGCACGATCGTGCTCTGGACGATCGTGCCGCTCTTCACCTTCGGCTCGGACCCGACGCTCGACCCTGCGCGGTTCGCGACCTTCGCCGTGCCGACCCGTGACCTCGCCATCGGTCTTGCGCTCTCGGCCCTCATCGGCCTGCCGGCGATCGCGACGTGCGTCGTCATGGCCGGTGTCTTCGTCGCGTGGACGATGACGCCGGGGTCCGCGGTCGTCGGGCTCATGTGTGTCGTCATCGGGGTCCTGACCGCCGTGACGACGAGCCGCTGGGTCTCGGCGCGCGCGACCGGCGCTCTGCAGTCACGGCGCGGCCGTGACGGGCTGGCCATCGCGGGGCTGCTGCTGCTCCTCGTCGCGGGTCCGCTCGTGGCCTTCATCGGCAGCTCCGGCTCCGATGCGAAGTCCACCGCCGCGCTGCTGTCCGACGTCATCGGGTGGACCCCCCTCGGCTGGGTGTGGGCCGCGCCCACCGACATCGCCGCCGGCAACGTCGTGATCGGCCTTCTACGTCTGCTGCTCGGCGCGCTGACGCTCTACGTCGTCGGGCGGCTGTGGGCCCGGGCCGTGGCCGACCAGGTGGAGAACCCCCGCGCCGTCGCGCGCTCCGACGCCGGTGTCGCCGCCGACGGCGACCTCGGCCTCCTGGCCCGCACGGCCGACACCCCGGGTGGAGCGGTGGCGGGCCGGGTGCTCACCTACTACCGGCGCGACCCCCGCTTCCAGGTCGCGCTCATCACGACCCCGCTCGTGCCGCTGCTGCTCCTCGTGCCCTTCACCGTCGGCGACGTGCTCTGGGCGCCCCTGCTCATGGGCCCCCTCGTCGCCTTCCTGCTCGGCTTCGGCGAGCACAACGCGGTGGCCTACGACTCCGACGCGGTCTGGCTCCACCTCGTCACGGCCACCCCGGGCGTGGCCGACCGTCGGGGGCGCCTCATCTCCTCAGCGCTGCTCGCGCTCCTGCTCGTGCCGGCATACACGCTCGTCGGTGCGGGGCTCGGCCAGCGCCTCGACCTCGTCGGTGGGCTGCTCGGCCTGTCGGTGGCGCTGCTCGGGGCCGGCTACGGCCTCTCGAGCGTCATGAACGTCGTGCTGCCCTACCCCGTGCCCGAGTCGGGGGAGAGCCCCTTCGCCTCACCCCCCGGCGCGGCCGGCGCCACCCTGCTCGCCCAGACCGTCGCGAGCATCGGCACGACCGTCGTCGCGGCTCCGGTGCTGGTGCTCGCGTGGCTCGGCTGGCAGGGGCAGGTGTGGGCGGTGTGGGCCACCGCAGTGCTCGGGATGGCGCTGGGGGTCGGAGCGGCGCTCGTCGGCATCTGCATCGGCGCCCGCCTCTTCGAACGACGCGGGCCCGAGCTGCTCGCCGCTCTGCGACGCACCTGACCGACGCGGTGGTGTCAGTCCCTGCCCTTGCCCTCGGCGCGGTCGACCGCGAGGTGCGCGGCGCCGATGATGCCGGCCTGGTTGCGCAGGAGGGCGGGCACGATCGGGCAGCGCAGCCGTAGCTGCGGCAGGAACTTCTCGCTGTCCTTGGAGATGCCGCCGCCGACGACGATGAGGTCCGGCGAGAAGAGCTTCTCGATGGTGTCGTAGTAGACCTGCAGCCGCTCGACGTACTCGCTCCACGACAGGCCCTCGGCGTCCTTGACGGACGAGGCGGCGCGGTCCTCGGCGTCGTAACCGTCGATCTCGAGGTGCCCGAGCTCGGAGTTGGGCACGAGCACGCCGTCGTGGATGATGGCCGTGCCGATGCCGGTGCCGAGCGTCGTGAGGATGACGAGGCCCTGCACACCCTTGGCGGCGCCGTAGTGCAGCTCGGCGATGCCGGCCGCATCTGCGTCGTTGAGCACCGTGACGTCGCGGCCGGTGTGCTCCTTGATGAGCGCCTCCGCGTCGGTGCCCCGCCAGGAGGGGTCGATGTTGGCGGCCGACAGCACGGTGCCGCGGATGACCACGGCCGGCACGGTCACGCCGATGGGGGAGCCACCGGTCTGCTCGGCGAAGTGGTCGACGATCTGGTCGACGACCTCGGCCACGGCGTCGGGTGTCGCCGGCTTCGGCGTGAGGATCTTGAGGCGGGCCTCGGCGAGGTCGCCGACCTCGAGGTCGACGGGCGCACCCTTGATGCCGCTGCCGCCGATGTCGATGCCGAGTGGCTTGCCCTTCTTGCCCATGAGCTGCAACTTCCTTGTCGAGGTGTGGGTGCGCTGAGACCGCCGGCGACCGGCGTCTCGGGGTGTGGCGACAGGAGCCTACGGCAGCGTGAGGATCTCGTTGCCGGTGTCCGTCACGAGGATGGTGTGCTCGAACTGCGCCGAGCGCCGGCCGTCGCGGGTGACGACGGTCCAGCCGTCGTCCCACATCTGCCACTCGTGAGTGCCGAGGTTGAGCATCGGCTCGATCGTGAAGGTCATGCCGGCCTGGATGACGGTGCCGTAGTTCGGCGCGGCGTCGTAGTGCGGCACGATGAGGCCGGAGTGGAACTCCGTGCCGATGCCGTGGCCGGTGAAGTCGCGCACGACGCCGTAGCCGAAGCGCTTCGCGTAGCTCTCGATGACCCGGCCGATGACGTTGATCTGGCGACCCGGACGGGCCGCGCGGATGCCGCGCATCATCGCCTCGTGGGTGCGCTCGACGAGCAGCCGCGACTCCTCGTCGACATCGCCGACGAGGTAGGTCGCGTCGGTGTCTCCGTGGACCCCGCCGACGAATGCCGTGACGTCGATGTTGACGATGTCGCCGTCCTCGAGCGCCCGGCCGTCGGGGATGCCGTGACAGATGACCTCGTTGACGCTCGTGCAGACCGACTTCGGGAATCCCTTGTAGCCCAAGGGAGACGGGTAGGCGCCGTGGTCGAGCATGAACTCGTGGGCCACCGCGTCGAGCTCGTCGGTCGTCACACCGGGGGCGATGCGCTCCGCAGCGGCGGCCATCGCCTGCGCGGCGATCCGTCCGGCGACGCGCATCAGCTCGACCGTCTCGGCGTCCTTGATGCGAGCGTCGCCGTCCTCGCGCGGGTTGGGCACGTCGACATAGTGCGGCCGGGCGATCGAGGAGGGCACGGACCGGCGCGGGCTGAGTGGGTGCGGAGACACCGGGGCGTGGAGCAACGGCATACGGTGGAGTCTAGGTCGTCGCGACCGCGCCCCGGCGCAGCGAGCCCACGACCCGGACCCGTCAGGACGTCAGCGCAGATGTGAGGAGTCGCAGTGAGCTTCTGGTACAACGTCGACACCGGCCAGGTGGAGACCGACGACAACCGCAGCCGTGGCGAGCAGGTGCTCGGCCCCTACGCCACCGAGGCGGAGGCGAGAGCGGCGCTCGACACCGCCCACAAGAAGACGGAGGCGTGGGACGCCGCAGACCGCGCCTGGCGTGACGGATCCGCCCGCGACGAGGACGAGCTGGACGACTGACGGCCTACCCCGACCGGCCGGGCGCTACGACTCGAACGAGTGCTCGGCCGCGGGGAAGGCACCCGACTCGACGTCGGCGGCATACGCCTGCGCGGCGTCGATGAGCGTGGTGCGCAGGTCGGCGTACTTCTTGACGAAGCGGGGAGACTTGCCGCTGCGCAGCCCGGCGAAGTCGCTCCAGACGAGCACCTGCGCGTCGGTGCCCGCCCCGGCACCGATGCCGATGGTCGGGATCGAGAGCGTCTCGGTGACGCGGGCGGCGACGGGTGCGGGCACCATCTCGAGGACGACCGAGAAGGCGCCGGCGTCCTGCACGGCACGGGCTTCGGCGATGAGCTCGTCGGCGGCGTCGCCCCGGCCCTGCACGCGGTAGCCGCCGAGCTGGTGCTCGCTCTGCGGCGTGAAGCCCAGGTGCGCCATGACGGGGATGCCGGCGTCGGTGAGGGCCCGGATGAGCGGCACCATCGGGCTGCCGCCCTCCAGCTTGACCGCCTGGGCGAGCCCCTCCTTCATGAGGCGCACGGCGCTGGCGAAACCCTGCTCGACGGAGGCGCCGTAGGAGCCGAAGGGGAGGTCCGCGACGACGAGCGCGCGGTGCGCAGCGGAGGAGACGGCACGCACGAGCGGCACCATCTCGTCGAGCGTCACCGGCACCGTCGTCTCGTAGCCGTAGACGTTGTTGCCCGCGGAGTCACCGACGAGCAGCACCGGGATGCCGGCCTCGTCGAAGATCTGGGCGGCATACATGTCGTAGGCCGTGAGCATCGCCCACTTCCGGCCCTCGGCCTTCATGGCCTGAAGATGGGGGATGCGCACCCGCCGGGGGAGTGGCACGGTGCCGGCGTCGCTCGCCGAGGCGCCCTCCGAGGCCGGACGGTCACCGGGCGGCCGGCTCGCGGATCCGTAGGGGTTGGGCTCTTCGGGTGCCTGAGCGCTCATGGAGCCGATGCTAGCGGTGGCCCCCCTCCGTGCCGCTCCAGTGGTTCGGCGGAGCGGGAAAGAGCCCTACCCGTGGATTGCGGGCTCAGACGCGACGGCTGCAAGAATTTACCCCGTCTTTAAGGTTCTTCGGCCGAAAAGGCTTGTGTCACAAGTTTTTACATCGCATTCACACGCAATCCTCATTTTGTCGTGCATCTGTGCTGTCATACCTGAGGCGCCGATCGGCGCCGGATTCATCAGGAGGACAGATCTTGAACAAGCGTCACTGTAGCGCTGTGTCCGGGCTGGCCGTGGGGGCGCTCGTCGTCACCGGCCTCACCGCCCCGATGCAGGCTCAGGCAACGCCGGCGGCACCGGCCCCGGTCAGCGGAGACCCCGCTGCCGCGCAGGCCTCGCGCCCCGACAACCTGCCCAACCCCCTGGCCGATGCGCAGGCCGCCAAGACCAAGGATGCCGTCACCAAGCTCATCAAGGGCGAGGCGACGACGAAGACGATCAACGGCAACCGCGTCATCGAGGTCAAGACGACCGCCAAGAACGGCAAGGCGGGCAAGTCGAAGTACGTCAACTACCCCGTGAACCGTGAGGAGGACATCTTCACGATCCTCACCGACTTCGGCACGCAGACGATGCCGACCCAGGGCGGCACGCCCGGACCGGTGCACAACCAGATCGCGCAGCCCGACCGCGTCTGGGACGGCAGCAAGACCGACGACAACTCGACGTACTGGGTCAAGGACTTCAACCGCGACCACTACCTCGACATGATGTTCGGCCCGGGAGAGTCGTTCCGCGACTTCTACCAGAAGCAGAGCAACGGCCGTTTCCTCGCCAAGGGCGACGTCTCCAACTGGGTGACCGTGCCCTACAACGAGGCGCGCTACGGCCACAACCCGGCGACCGACGACGAGGGCAATCCCACCGACGGCACGAGCGAGTCCGACGGCTACTGGAGCTACATCCAGGACACTGCCACGGCCTGGTACACGTCCCAGAAGGCCGCGGGCAAGAGCGACGCCGACATCAAGGCCTACCTCGCACAGTTCGACAAGGTCGACCGCTACGACTACGACGGCGACGGCAACTTCAACGAGCCCGACGGCTACATCGACCACTTCCAGGCGATCCACGCCGGTGAGGGCGAGGAGGCCGGTGGCGGCAACGAAGGCGAGGACGCCATCTGGTCGCACCGCTGGTACGCCTACTCCACCGACGCCGGCAAGACCGGCCCGTCGAACAACAAGCTCGGTGGCGTGCAGCTCGGCGACTCCGGCATGTGGATCGGTGACTACACGACCGAGCCCGAGAACGGCGGCCTCGGCGTGTTCGCGCACGAGTTCGGTCACGACCTCGGCCTGCCCGACCTGTACGACACCGCCGGCGGCGACAACAGCACCGCCTTCTGGACGCTCATGAGCGGCGGCTCGTGGCTCAACCACGGCACCGACTCGATCGGCTCGACGCCCGGCTACATGGGCGCGTGGGAGAAGCTGCAGCTCGGCTGGCTCGACTACAAGGTCGTGCCCCACGGCACCGACATGACGGTCAAGCTGAGCCAGGCCGACAAGGCCACGAAGAGCGGGTCCGTCCAGGCTCTCGTCGTCCCGCTGCCGGAGCGCACCGTGACCGCCAAGCGCAACACCCCGCACGCGGGCACGGGCGAGTGGTGGAGCGGCTTCGGCGACAACCTCAACTCGACGCTGGGTCGCACCGTCGACCTCACCGGCGCCAAGACGTCGGCCTCGGTCGACGCCTGGGTGCAGGGCAACCTCGAGAAGGGCTACGACTTCCTCTACGGCGAGGTCTCGACCGACAACGGCGCGAGCTGGACTCAGGTCGGGACGCCGGTCAGCGGCAAGTTCGACTGGGCGCAGACCTCGTGGGACCTCTCGGCCTTCGCCGGCAAGTCGGTGCAGTTCCGCTTCCGCGTTGCCACGGACGGTGGTGTCTCGAGCGAGGCCTTCATCGACGACGTGTCGGTCAAGACCGACGGTGTCGCCGGTGCGGTCGACGGTGTCGAGAGTGGCGCCGGGTCTTGGGCGGCCAAGGGATTCTCGATCATCAACGGGACGACGACCAAGCAGGTCCAGGA
Source organism: Humibacillus xanthopallidus (assembly GCF_006717145.1). Lineage (GTDB taxonomy): Bacteria > Actinomycetota > Actinomycetes > Actinomycetales > Dermatophilaceae > Humibacillus > Humibacillus xanthopallidus. The sequence goes on from NZ_VFQF01000001.1 coordinate 656,297, forward strand.
CGTCTACTACGCCGAGAACCGCGTCTACAGCGGCTATGACGCGACCCTCAAGACGGGTCCGTACAACTTCGGCTTCAGCGACCGGCCCGACTGGGTGGAGCGCTTCCCGTACCAGAACGGTCTGCTCGTCTGGTTCAGCAACGGTGAGTACACGAACAACAACACCAAGGCTCACCCTGGAGGCGGCCTCGTCCTGCCGGTCGACGCACGCCCCGCGCCGATCATGCTGAACAACGCCGACGGCACGCAGACGATGCTGGGCAACCGCCGCCAGCCGTTCGACGCCACCTTCGGCCAGGAGGCCACCGACGCGGTGACCTTCCACCGCAAGGGCGTCGCGACCAAGGTCGCGTCGTCGCCGGCGATCCCGACGTTCGACGACTCGGTCCAGGACCGCTACTGGTCCGCCGCAAACCCGTGGGCGTCCACCAAGGTGGCCGGCTCGGGCACGCGGATGGCGGTCACGAAGACGGCCGACGGCGGCAACGAGCTGCAGGTCAAGGTCACGTTCAAGTGACCTGACGGTCGACTGGACGAGAGGGCTCCCGAGATCATCTCGGGGGCCCTCTCGCGTCCGGCGCGTCGAACCCGATGGGCTCGACCAAGGTCGCCCGCGCAGGTGTCCGGATGACCGTCACCTCGACGTCGAACCACGCCGAGAACATGAAGGTCCGGGTCGTCAACCCGGCGCCGTGACACGGCGGATCGCCTGACCCCAGCAGTGCAACGAACGGCCCCCGGGACCAAGGTCACCCGGGGGTCGTTCGCGTGCCGGACGGCATACGGCAGGGGTGTCGTCCCAAAACAACGGGTGTCGTCACATGCGCGAAACAGCGATGCGGCAGGATCGACACATGAACCGTCAGGAAGAGTTCGTGCTGCGCACGATCGAAGAGCGCGACATCCGCTTCGTCCGTCTCTGGTTCACCGACGTGCTCGGCACGCTCAAGTCCGTGGCAGTGGCGCCGGCGGAGCTCGAGGGTGCCTTCGCCGAGGGGATCGGCTTCGACGGCTCGGCCATCGAGGGCCTCACCCGGGTCTACGAGGCCGACATGCTCGCCAAGCCCGACCCCGCGACCTTCCAGATCCTGCCCTGGCGCGGAGACCCGCCCGGCACTGCCCGCATGTTCTGCGACCTCCAGCTGCCCGACGGCGCGCCGAGCTTCGCCGACCCGAGGCACGTGCTCCAGCGGGCCCTTACCAAGGCGGCCGACCTCGGGTTCACGTTCTACACGCACCCGGAGATCGAGTTCTTCCTCCTCGAGCAGGAGCGCGGCCCGCTCGGGCGGCCGGTGCCCGTCGACGACGCCGGCTACTTCGACCACGTGCCCCACGGCACCGGCCACGACTTCCGGCGCGCAGCGATCACGATGCTCGAGAACATGGGCATCTCGGTCGAGTTCAGCCACCACGAGGGCGCGCCCGGGCAGAACGAGATCGACCTGCGCTACGCCGACGCCCTCAGCACGGCCGACAACATCATGACCTTCCGCACGGTCGTCAAGGAGGTCGCGCTCACGCAGGGCATCTATGCGACCTTCATGCCGAAGCCCTTCTCGGAGCACCCCGGCTCCGGCATGCACACGCACCTCTCCCTCTTCGAGGGCGACGCCAACGCGTTCTACGAGGCGGGCGCGCCCTACCAGCTGAGCAAGGTCGGGCGGCAGTTCATCGCCGGGCTGCTGCGCCACGGCGCCGAGACCACCGCCATCACCAACCAGTGGGTCAACTCCTACAAGCGCCTCTGGGGCGGGGGAGAGGCTCCTGCACACCTGACGTGGGGGCACAACAACCGCTCCGCGCTCGTGCGCGTGCCGATGCACAAGCCGAACAAGGGCCAGTCGACGCGCATCGAGGTGCGCTCGCTCGACGCCGCGTGCAACCCCTACCTCGCCTTCGCGGTGCTGCTCGGCTCCGGCCTCAAGGGCATCGAGGAGGGCTACGAGCTGCCTCCCGAGACCGAGGACGACGTCTGGAGCCTCACCGACGGCGAGCGCCGGGCGATGGGGATCAAGCCGCTGCCCAGCTCGCTCGGGCGCGCGCTCGAGGTGATGGAGGAGAGCGAGCTCGTCGCCGACATCCTCGGTGAGCACGTCTTCGACTTCTTCCTGCGCAACAAGCGGCAGGAGTGGCAGGACTACCGGCACGAGGTCAGCCAGTTCGAGCTCGACCGCTACCTCCCGCGTCTCTGAGTCACAGTGAGTCACTCTGAGTCACTCTGAGGCGCTCCGGCGCAGCGGTCTGACTCCCGACGACGGCAGGACGTGACACCGATGTCATCGCGCACGACGACCACGACCGGCGCCCTCGCCCGTCTCGGCTTCGCCGACGCCGAGCGGGCGGTCGGGCTCCTCGCCGACGCGGCACTCCTGCCGCTGCGCTCGGTCATCCCCGACGGGCAGGTCGACGAGGTCGTCGGGGCCATCGGTGACACGGCCGACCCCGACGAGGCGCTGCTCGCCCTCGTGCGCGTGCTCGAGTCGCTCGCGCGTCGCGACGACGACCCCGAGTGGGGCATCACCGCCCTTTGCCAGGACCTGGTCACCCCCGGCCAGTCGCGCGACCGCGTGCTCGCCGTCCTCGGCGGGTCCACGGCCCTGGTCGACCACCTCGTGCGGCACCCGGAGCACTGGCTCGACGCGTCACGGGCCACGCGGCATACGGGAGAGCGCGTGCGCGAGGAGCTCGTGCGGGCCGTCACGACCGAGCGGGGCGACGTGCGACCCTACGACGCGCTGCGCGTCGCCTACCGCCGCGGCCTCATGCGCATCGCGGCGCTCGACCTGACGGCGCCCGACCCGATCGCGTCGATGCCCGCGGTCGGCGAGGCGCTGGCCGAGCTCGCCGAGGGCGCGCTCGAGGCGGGCCTCGCGATCGCGCGCGAGGAGCACGGACCCGGGCACGAGCAGTGCCGCCTCGCGATCATCGGAATGGGCAAGACGGGCGGCGGTGAGCTCAACTACGTCAGCGACGTCGACGTCATCTTCGTCGCGGAACCCGCCGACGGGGTCGACGAGGACACCGCCCTGCGCATCGGCACGTCGCTCGCGACGGCGACGATGCGGGCCTGCTCGACCCCGACGTCGGAGGGCACCCTGTGGCCCGTCGACCCTGCCCTGCGGCCTGAGGGCAAGAACGGCCCGCTCGTGCGCACCATCAGCAGCCACAAGGCGTACTACGAGCGCTGGGCCAAGACGTGGGAGTTCCAGGCGCTGCTCAAGGCGTGGGTCTCCGCAGGCGACAAGGAGATCGGGCTGCGCTACAAGGCCGAGATCTCGCCCATGGTGTGGGCGGCGGCCAGCCGCGAGAACTTCGTCGAGGACGTGCAGGCGATGCGGCGGCGCGTCGAGCAGCACGTGCCCGCGGGCGAGGCGGCGCGCCAGCTCAAGCTCGGGCCCGGCGGCCTGCGCGACGTCGAGTTCAGTGTGCAGCTGCTCCAGCTCGTCCACGGGCGCAGCGACGAGTCGCTGCGCTCGGCGACGACCCTCGAGGCACTGAGCGCCCTGGCCCGCAACGGCTACGTCGGGCGCGACGATGCCGCGATCCTCGACCACGCCTACCGTCACCTTCGCTGCCTCGAGCACCGCATCCAGCTGCACCGGCTGCGCCGCACCCACCTCATGCCCGTGGCGGAGCCGGAGCTGCGTCGGCTCGGGCGCGCGATGGGGCACCGCACGAAGCCGCAGGAGGCCGTCGTCGCCGACCGCCAGGCATCGGCGCGTGAGGTGCGCCGCCTCCACGAGCGCCTCTTCTACCGGCCGCTGCTCGCCGCCGCCGCGAAGCTCACACCGAGCGAGGTACGACTGTCGCCCGACGCGGCCCGGCAGCGGTTGCTCGCCCTCGGCTTCCGTGACCCCGCCGGCGCGCTGCGCCACATCGAGGCCCTGACGACCGGGGTCAGCCGCCGCGCCGCCATCCAGCGCACCCTGCTGCCCGTCATGCTCGGCTGGTTCGCCGACGAGGCCGACCCCGACGCGGGCCTGCTGTCCTTCCGCCGGGTCTCCGACGAGCTGGGCTCGACGCACTGGTACCTCAAGATGCTGCGCGACGAGGGCCGCGCGGCCGAGCGTCTCGCACACGCGCTGGCGCGCAGCCGGTATGCCGCCGACCTCCTCGCGCGGTCACCCGAGAGCGTCTCGATGCTGGGTGACCCCAACGGGCTGAAGCCCCGCAGCCGCGAGGCGCTCGTGTCGACGATGCGGTCGGCCGCCGGCCGGCGCGACACCGTGGCCGAGGCGATCGCGGCCGTGCGCACGATCCGCCGGCACGAGCTGCTGCGCGTGACGCTGGCCGACCTGCTCGGCACGATCGACCTCAAGGGAGTGGGGTCGGCCCTCACCGACCTCACGGCTGCAACGATCGAGGCATCGCTGGGCGCCGCCATCGCCGACCTCGAGCGGCGCGAGGAGCGACCGCTCGGTGGCGAGGTGCTCGTCGTCGGGATGGGGAGCCTCGGTGGCGGTGAGCTCGGCTACGCCTCCGACGCCGACGTGCTCTTCGTCCACCGGCCACACCCGGGCGAGCCCGAGGCCGAGGTGCAGGCCCGGGTCACCGCCGTCGTGCAGGAGCTGACCCGACAGCTGTCGAGCACCGGGCCCGACCCGGCTGTCAGCCTCGACGCCGACCTGCGGCCGGAGGGCAAGAACGGCCCGCTGGTGCGCAGCCTCGACTCCTACCGCACGTACTACGAGCGGTGGGCCCTGACGTGGGAGTTCCAGGCCCTGCTGCGTGCCGCGCCCGTCGCGGGCTCGGAGGCGCTCGCGCGCGACTTCACGGACCTCATCGACCCGCTCCGCTACCGAGCGGACGGGCTCACGCCCACGCAGGTGCGCGACATCCGCACGCTCAAGGCGAGGGTCGAGGCCGAGCGGCTGCCCCGCGGCGCCGACCCGCACACGCACCTCAAGCTCGGCCGTGGGGGGCTCACCGACGTGGAGTGGACCGTGCAGCTGCTCCAGCTCGAGCACGCCCATGCCAAGCCCGCGTTGCGGGTGACCGGCACCATGGCGGCCCTCGAGGCCCTGGGCAGCGCGGGCCTGCTGGCGCCCGACGACGTCCGCGCCCTGCGCGAGGCGTGGCGCTTCGGCTCCCTCATGCGCAACGCCGGTGTGCTGTGGCGCGGACGCCCCGTCGAGAGCGTGCCGACCGACCTTCGCGATGCCGAGGGGATCGGCCGGATCATGGGTCGCCCGGCCGGTGAGGCGTCCGCTCTCGGCGAGCTCTGGCGGCGCGTGGCCCGGCGTGCGAGGCAGGCCACAGATTTCAACTTTTACGACTCGCCACCTGGGGGTAGCGTCAACACGTGATTCCGAGCCAAGGGCGAAGCGGCACCGCTCCGACGTATGCCGCCGTCCTCCGGGCTCCGCACTACCTCCCCATCTTCATCGCGAACGCGCTGTCGCTCTGGGGCGACTACATCGCGCGTGTCACCGTCGCGGCCGTCGTCTACGAGCGCACCAGGTCCCCTCTCGCGACAGCGGCGACGCTGGCCGTCAGCCTCGTGCCGACCTTCTTCGGCCGCAGTCTCGTCGGGCCGATCGTCGACCGCTTCCCGTACAAGTGGGTGCTCATCTGGTCGCACCTGCTCCGGGCGCTCTGCGTGCTCGGTCTCATCGGCCTCACGGTGACGCACTCGCCGATCTGGGGCCTGTTCATCGTGCTCTTCGCGCTGGAGGCGATCGGGGGCGCCTCGACGGCGTCCAACATGGTGCTGCTCACCGACCTCTTCGAGGACCGTCACCTCTACGCGCGGGCCGTGGGTCTGGGCGCCATGTCGGAGCAGTTCAACCAGGCGATCGGCCTCGCCATCGGTGGTGGGCTCGTCGCCCTCGTGGGGTCGGGGGTGGGCCTCGTCTTCGACCTCGTCACCTTCCTCGTCGCTGCGAGCGTCATCTTCGTCGTCGCGCCGCTCGTGCCGGTGTCCGGGGTTCGCGGGCGGGGGCTGCGCGGCTTCGCCCGTGACCTGCAGACCGCGGCGCGCGACCTGGCGGGCCACCCGGTGCTCGCCCGCCTCGTCGCACTCAGCGCTGTCGCCGGCCTCGCCATCTCCGCCCCGGAGGCCCTGGCCATCCCGATCGCCAACGAGAACGGCTGGGGCGGCTTCGGCGGCGTGCTCATGGCCGCACCGATCGTCGGCGCCTTCCTCGGCATCGTGCTCATCGGGCGGCTGCACGTGCAGCGACAGAACCAGCTCATCGTGCCGCTCGCGCTGGCGATGCCGGTGCCGTTGCTGGCTCTCGCGCTGCACCCGCCGATCTGGCTCGTCGTGGCGCTCTTCGTCGTCAGCGGCCTCCTGCAGGCCTTCATGGTGCCCTTGCAGGCGACCTTCACCCTGGTGACCCAGCCGGAGCTGCGCGGCAGGATCTTCAGCCTCGCCGGCTCGGTGTCGGTCGCCGCAGCCGGCATCTCGTTCCTCGTGGCCGGCTGGTTCGGCCGGCACACCGGCAACCCCTACTTCGCCGTCGCCATCTGCGCTGCCATCACAGTCGTGCTCGTCGGTCTGCTCGCCCTCACGTGGCCCCACCACCGGGTCAGCAGGGCCGTCGACCGTGCCTACGCGCCGGTCACGACCTCCGTGTCGTCACCCTCACCGGCTGCCTCCTCGTCGGCCTCGTCTGCGTCGTCTGCGTCGTCGTCGCGGGTGGGGTGAACCGGGCCCCGACGCGCGCGCAGGTCGAGCCCGCTCGCGAGCAGGGCGACGGCGACGAGCCCCGCAGCCACGCGCAGGGCCCAGACGGCACCTCTCGTGCTGTCGTGCGTCGCCGACACGGCGAAGTAGACCGCTCCGATGAGGGCGATGCCCGCGGCGGTGCCGATGCGCTGACCGGTCTGGAGCAGGCCACCTGCCGTGCCCGCCCTCGGCACAGGGACGGCGGCCAGGGTCAGCGTGACGTTGGGTGAGATGACGAGACCGCTGCCGATGCCGGCGATGAGCAGCGGCACGGCAAGCGCCCACCCGAGCCGAGGACCGGTGACGTGCGCGAGCACGAGGTCGACGACGACGAGGCCGGCGAGCACGGTCGTGAGCCCGACCGTGACGAGCAGGCGGCCGAATCGGCCCACGAGGTAGCCGCCGACCGCGGCGGCCACGGCTGAGCCGGCTGCGAACGGAGTGACCGCGAGCCCCGCCAGCAGGGGCGTGTAGCCGAGCGCTTCCTGGAAGTAGATCGTCAGGACGAAGAAGATGCCGGTGAAGCCGCCGAAGTAGATGAGCCCGACGATCGCCCCGGAGCTGTAGCCCGGCACGCGGAAAAGATCGAGGTCGACGAGGGGGCTGCGTCCACGCCGGGTGTAGCTGCGCTCCCAGGCGACGAAGACGACGGCCAGCGCGCCGCCGATCAGCGCCACCCACCAGGGGATGGCGACGGACCCGGACCCCGACGCGCCAGAGCCGCGGCCCGTCTCGACGAGCGGGAGCAGCAGGGCCAGGACCGTGGCGCCGAGTAGGACGACGCCCACCGGGTCGAGGTCGAGACGCGCTGACGAGGCCCGGCGTGGCGCGGGGAGCCAGCGCCTGGCCAGCACCACGGCGACGACCGCGATGGGGAGGTTGACGAAGAAGATCCAGCGCCACCCGGCCTCGGCTCCGAGGGCGCTGATGATGAGCCCACCGACGATAGGCCCGACTGCCGTCGAGATGCCGATGGTCGCGCCGAGCATGCCGAAGGCACGGCCGCGCTCGCGGCCCGAGAACATCTGCTGGATGAGGCCGGAGACCTGCGGGTTGAGGATGCCACCCGCCGCGCCCTGCACGAGCCGGGCCGCGACGAGCACCGCACTGCTGGAAGCGAGTCCGCACGCGAGGCTGGCGACGCCGAAGAGCACGACGCCGGCGATGAAGACGGGGCGTCTGCCGACGACATCGCCCACCCGCCCGGCGCCGACGAGCGTGAGCCCGAAGGCCAGGGCATACCCCGAGACGATCCACTGGAGGTCGCTCGGCGAGGCGCCCACACCCTGCTGGATCGAGGGCAGCGCGACGTTGACGATGCTGACGTCGAGCAGCGTCATGAAGCCCGCCACGAGGCAGACGGTGAGGGCCCGCCACCGGCGGGGGTCAGGCGCCTCGGCCTCGGGCTGCCGGACTCGGGTCGGCTGGTCGTCCGTCACGACGCCCGGCCCAGGATGGCGAGGGTGGCATCGTCGCGCCGGCCGCCGAAGTAGTGGTCGAGCACCCGCCCGAAGAGCTCGGCGACGGGGCGATCGTTCTCGGCTTGGTTTGCGTCGTCCGCGTCGTCCGCGTCGTCCGCGTCGTCCGCGTCGTCCGCGTCGTCCGCGTCGTCCGCGTCGTCCGCGTCGTCCGCGTCGTCCGCGTCGTCCGCGCCGTCACCGGCCGCGACGTCGGCGCCGTCGGCGGCAGCGCGCTCGAAGAGGGTCATGCTCGAGCGGAGCTTCACCGCGTCGATGTCACCGAGCACCTGCTGTGGGTCGCGCTCGCCGAGGTCGTCGAGGGCCTGCGCGCACTCCACGAGGCGTCGTCCCAGCACCGGGTGGACCAGATAGGCGCGGGCCTCGGGGAGGCCGGAGACGGCATACCTCTGGGCGGTGGCGCTGCGACCGAGCCCGGCGACCTGCGGGAAGACGAACCACATCCAGTGGCTGAGCTTGCGGCCGGCGCGCAGCTCGGCGAGGGCTCTCTCGTAGGTGCCCGACGCCTCCTGGGCTCGGACGAATCGCTCGAGGTCGAAGGGGTCCGTCATGAGTTGTTCCTACCCCTCCGAGCCTCTCGAGGCGAGGGCGGGGGCGCGACGCGGGTCAACTGCGCCCAGATGTGAAGATTGCCGTTTTCAGGACTGAGCCGTGATCATGTCGTTACCGTCGATGGGTAGTTCTCGTGCGGGGTCCACCCCGCGCGGCGCGTCGGGCGCCGAATCCTGCTCGCCGGCGCTGCAGCACCGAGATAGATCGAGCAGGAGTGGGGGACCCACATCCGGGCCGGGACACACCGGTCCTCGGGGTGAAGCCGCGACAGCGGCCGGGCAGCTTCCGTCCGAACCCGACAGCTCACCTCACAGGCGTGGGAAGGAACCCCATGTCCACCTCGACACGTTCACGCAGCACCTGCACCACCACTCGCACCACCACTCGCACCACCACTCGCACCGTCTCTCGCACGGTCACCCGGACCCCGTCACGGGTCCTCGCGCCGCTCCTCGCGGCAGGGCTGCTGGCTGCCACCGGCAGCGCCGTCGCTCCCACCGCCGCCACCGCGGCCAGCACCGCCGCACCGTCCGTCGCGACCGCGGCCCCCAGCCTCGTCACCGCCACCTTCGGCCTGCAGGCCACGCGGATCGCCGCGGCACAGAAGGGTGACCCCTACCGTTGGGGCGCCTCAGGACCGAGCGCCTTCGACTGCTCGGGCCTGGTCTACTACGTCTACAAGAAGCGCCTCGGCAAGAACCTGCCGCGCACCGCGAGCGCGCAACGGCTCGCCACCGTGCGCATCGCGAAGTCCAGCATCCGTCCGGGCGACCTCGTCTTCTTCACCTCTTACGGACGCGTCTACCACGTCGGGGTGTATGCAGGCGGCAACAAGATCTGGCACTCACCGCGACCCGGCCAGCGCGTGCAGCTCTCGACCATCTGGACGAGGGCCTGGGTCGCCGGGCGCGTCCGGTGAGCAGCTGAGGACGCGAGAGCCCGAGGGGCAGGCGGCTGGGGCGCGAAAGTCATCTTTTTCGGGTGTCGTGGCCGAGCTGTCGCGCGCCTAGCGTCGAGAGCATCACCACCCCACCCCCTCAGGAGGACTGTCATGACCGACTCAACGTCACGTCGATCCGGGAAGCCGGCGACCGGCACGGCCTGGGCTGTCGGAGCCAGCACCTTTGCCGCCTGCCTCATGCTCATGGTCGGCATCTTCCAGGCGGTGGAGGGTCTCGCCGCCATCGTCAACGGCACCGACTTCCTCATCAAGGGCCCCACCTACGTCTTCACCTTCAACGCGTCGACGTGGGGATGGATCCACCTCATCCTCGGTGTCATCATCGCCGTCGCCGGCGCCGCCATCCTGACCGGCAACATCGTGGCCAGGTCCGTCGGCATCGGGCTGGCGGTGCTCTCGGCGATCGCGAACTTCCTGTGGTTGCCGTACTACCCGATCTGGGCGCTCGTCATCATCGCGCTCAACGTCTTCATCATCTGGGGTCTGGCCAAGGCCGACCTCGGCCGCGACTGAGCGGAACCGACCGCGATCAGGGCGCGAATGCCTCTGCACCACAGAGGCATTCGCGCCCTGTGTGCGTCATCCATCGTGTTCTTGACCCCTCGGTCGGCCCCGGAGGACACTCGACCCAGCGACGGTGAGCGGGAGGCCCCATGCGTGCGCTGCGAGCGAGCCAGGCGTTCGACGGCGAGCGCTTCATCGGGCCCGTGGACGTCGTGCTCGACGACGACGGGCGCATCGCCGAGGTGTCGTTGTGCCGCGAGCACGGGTCCGCGGTGCCCGTGGAGGACCTCGGTGAGGCGACGCTCCTGCCCGGGCTCATCGACGCCCATCAGCACCTCAGCTGGAGCTGCTCACCCGACCCGCTGGGATGGCACGAGGCCAGCGACGACGCGACGCTGCTCGAGACAGGAAGCACCAACGCAAATCGCGCCCTCGCCGCCGGCATCACCACGGTGCGTGACCTCGGGGCCCGGGGGAGGGTGGCCCTCGACCTGCGCGACAAGTTCGCGGGCGACCCCTCGTCGGGGCCGCGCGTCCTCGCCGCGGGTGCTGCGCTGACGACGGTCGGTGGGCACTGTCACTTCCTCGGCGGCGAGTGCTCCGACCTGGACGAGCTCGTCGCCGCGGTCGGTCGCCTCGCCGACTCGGGCGTCGATGTCATCAAGGTGATGGCCACCGGAGGCAACGTCACGCCGGGGTCACTGCCCCACGAGTCGCAGTTCGGTGCCGCCGAGCTGCGTGCCGTCGTCGAGGCGGCCCGTGCCAGAGGGCTCCCCGTGGCCGCGCACGCGCACGGCACCGGTGGGGTCGTCGATGCCCTCGACGCCGGCGTCGACACAATCGAGCACTGCACGTTCATGACCGCTGAGGGGATCGCGCAGGATCCGGCCCTCATCGAGAGGCTCGCTGCATCCGGAACGCCGGTCGTGCTGACGGCCGGATCGCTGCCCGGGCCCATGGTTCCGGCCATCGCAGCTCGGATGCCGGCGCTGCTCGCTCACGTCGGGGCGATGCTGGGCGGGGGTGTGCGCTGCGTGCTTGCGACCGATGCCGGCATCGGCCCACCGAAGCCACACGACGTGCTCGTTCTTGCGGTGCTGCAGGTGGGGGAGATGGTCGGGGTGCCGACGGCGCAGGCGCTCACGATGTGCACGTCGCGCGCAGCCGACGCCCTCGCGATCGGCGACGAGGCAGGAAGGCTGCTGCCCGGTCGCGCGGCCGACCTGCTCGCCGTCGATGGCCGGCTCGACGTGGACCCCGGTGCGCTGTCGAGGCCCGTGCGGGTCCTCCGGCGCGGCATCGACGTGCTCGTCGGCGCCTGACGCCTGACCCCTGGCGGCCGCGGGCCGGAGGGGATTCGGGCCGGGAGCGTGAAACGGCGGCTGACGCCGCGCGGTGTCCGAGGACACCGTGCAGGCCAGCCGCCGCTTCAGGGTCGTGCTCCGATGGCGCAGGACGCCGACGGTCGATCAGATGTCGTAGTACATCTCGAACTCGTGCGGGTGCGGACGGAAGCGGATCGGGTCGACCTCGTTCTTGCGCTTGTAGTCGATCCACGTCGCGATGAGGTCCTCGGTGAAGACGTCACCCTCGAGCAGGTAGGCGTGGTCGGCCTCGAGGGCGTCGAGGACCTCCGGCAGCGAGCCGGGAACCTGCTGGATGGCGGCGTGCTCCTCGGGCGGCAGCTCGTAGAGGTCCTTGTCGACCGGCTCCGGCGGCTCGATGCGGTTCTTGATGCCGTCGAGGCCGGCCATCAGCTGGGCGGCGAAGCAGAGGTACGGGTTCGCCGACGGGTCGGGAACGCGGAACTCGATGCGCTTGGCCTTCGCCGAGGTGCCCGTGATCGGGATGCGGACGCAGGCCGAACGGTTGCGGGCGGAGTAGACGAGGTTGACCGGCGCCTCGTAGCCCGGGACCAGGCGGTGGTAGGAGTTCACCGTCGGGTTCGTGAAGGCGAGCAGCGACGGGGCGTGCTTGAGCAGGCCGCCGATGTACCAGCGCGCGAGGTCGGACAGACCGCCGTAGCCACGCTCGTCGTAGAAGAGGGGCTCGCCGTCCTTCCAGAGCGACTGGTGCGTGTGCATGCCCGAGCCGTTGTCACCGAAGAGCGGCTTCGGCATGAAGGTCGCGGTGTGACCCTGCGCCCAGGCGGAGTTCTTGACGACGTACTTGAACTTCATGAGGTCGTCGCCCGAGTGGAGCAGCGTGTTGAAGCGGTAGTTGATCTCCATCTGACCCGCGGTGCCGACCTCGTGGTGGCTGCGCTCGACGTTGAGACCGACCTCCTTGAGCTCGAGGCAGATCTTGTCGCGGAAGTCGGCGAAGTGGTCGACCGGCGAGACGGGGAAGTAGCCACCCTTGTAACGGGTCTTGTAGCCCTTGTTGCCGCCCTCCTCCTCGCGACCGGTGTTCCACGCGGCCTCGATGGAGTCGATGTAGTAGTACCCGGCGTTGGACTTGGTCTCGAAGCGCACGTCGTCGAACACGTAGAACTCCGCCTCGGCACCGAAGTAGGCGGTGTCGGCGATGCCGGTGGACTTGAGGTACTCCTCGGCCTTCGTCGCGATGTTGCGCGGGTCGCGGCTGTAGCGCTCGTCGGTGAAGGGGTCGAGGATCGAGAAGTTCATGACCAGCGTCTTCTCGGCCCGGTAGGGGTCGATGAACGCGGTGGCGGGGTCGGGGACGAGCTTCATGTCGGACTCGTGGATCGCCTGGAAGCCGCGGATCGAGGATCCGTCGAACATCTGGCCAACACTGAAGAAGTCCTCGTCGACCGACTCTGCCGGCACGTTGAAGTGCTGCATGACTCCGGGCAGATCGCAGAACCGAATGTCGACGAACTTGACGTCTTCGTCCTTGATGAATGCAAGGACCTCGTCGGCTGAGCTGAACATCCAACCTCCTGAATGTGAGTCGAGGTCGTCGGTGGGGTTCCGCCGCGCGTCACATCGCGCGGGGGAGTGACCGACGGCCTCGTGCTGTCAGGGATGACCCTAGCGAGGCCCGATTACTCGGCCATGACTCGGATGTTTCGGCGGTGTTACGGATGGACAGGGGCTGGTCAAGCGCGCGGGGCTCGTCTCGTTAGGCTGGTGCCGTGGTGGACCGCAGAGATTTCGGGTCGTGGCTCAGTGGGCCCGGCGAGCGCACGGCCGACGGGCAGTGGCGAGGTCAGCGCCTCGGGCTGCCGCAGAGCGGTCCGGGCTCGATCGCGCCGTTCGGGGCGCGCCTCGTCGGCATCCTCATCGACTGGGCCATCGCGGTCGTCATCGCGCGTGGCCTCTTCGGGGTGCCGCTGCCCTTCGCCGACCCGCCCGCCACAGGCGGTCAGGGGTTCATCGTGCTCGGGGTGCTCGGCGTCATGCACGTCCTGCTCGTCGGCACCGTGGGCACGTCGTTCGGTCACCGCATCATGGGGCTGCGCGTGCAGGCCGTGATGGGCGGCCGGGCCACCTTCGTCCAGGCGCTGGTCCGGACGATCCTCCTGTGCCTCTTCGTGCCCGCCATCATCTGGGACCGAGACGGACGTGGCCTGCACGACAAGGTGCCCAACACCGTCGTCATCCGCACCCGCTGACTCCTCGACAGAGCAGCCCGCCCGACGCCCACATCGACAGAGCAGCCCGCCCGATCCGGGCGAGCTGCTCTGTCGACTGGCCGAGGTGCGCCGTGGCCGGCGCCCGCACTCACTTGCCGCGCAGTGCCTTCCGGTCCATGCGGGCCTTCATCGGGTCGACGCCCGGCGGCAGGGGAGCGCGGATGCCGCCGAGGGACTTGAGGCGCTTGTTCACGAGGGACATCTCGTCCTTGGTGATGGTCGCCTTGAGGCGCTGCACCTTGCTCGCGAGCTTGGGCAGGGGCACCTCGCCCTCGCCGTTGCCGACGCGGATCGTCGTGACCGGCACGCCCGGAGCGACGCGCTCGACGCGCTTCTTCTCGGCGGCGAGCAGCTTCTGCACGCGGCCCGAGGGGCCCTCGCCGACGAGGACGACACCCGGACGCCCGAGCGCGCGGTAGACCATCGCGGCCGACCGGATGTCGCCGGGACGGGCGACGTCGGCAGCGACCGGCTCGCGCTCGGTGTACCACCCGCGGCGGATCGACGTGAGCGCGGCGCCGACGGCGCCGGCCTGACCGTCGATGCGGGCATAGGCGGCCCGCTCGGCGCGGCGGCTCATGACGATGGTGGCCGCGAGGATGCCGAAGAGGACACCGAAGATGCCGAAGATCCACGGCAGCTTGAGCAGGATCCCGACGACGAGCAGCAGGGCGAAGGTGCCGAGGAAGGCCAGCAGCATCCACCACCCGATGACCGGGTCGGACTCCTTGGAGACGCGGTAGACATCGATGATCTGGGACAGGCGTCCCTGCTTCTTCTCGGCGGGCGCGCTGTCGCCGCCCTTGTTGCGTGCGAAGGGGTTGCGTGGCATGGGGTCAGGATACGGCGCCGGCGGCGCGGGCCACCAATGACGCCGCCTCCTGGCGGGCGGGCGCGGCAGCGGCCTCGGCGAGGTGCGACAGGTGCTCGGGGATCGGGCGGCCCCACTTGCCCATCGCGGTGGCCCAGAGCCGCCCGGCCCGGTAGGACGAGCGCACGAGCGGGCCGGCCATGACGCCCTTGAAGCCCATCTCCTCGGCGACGTCGGACCAGTGCACGAACTCCTCGGGCTTGACCCACCGGTCGATCGGGTGGTGCAGCTTCGAGGGGCGGAGGTACTGCGTGATCGTGAGGATGTCGCACCCGGCCTCGTGCAGGTCGCGGATCGCCTCCTCGATCTCGGTGTCGGTCTCGCCCATGCCGAGGATGAGGTTGGACTTCGTGACGAGCTCGGCCTCGCGAGCCATCGTCAGCACCTGGAGCGACTTCTCGTAGGTGAAGGCCGGGCGGATCCGCTTGAAGATGCGCGGCACCGTCTCGAGGTTGTGGGCGAAGACCTCGGGTCGCGCGTCGAAGACCTGGCTGACGAGCTCGGGCTTCGCGCCGAAGTCGGGCGGCAGGATCTCGACGCCGGTGGTGGGGTTGAGCAGGTGGATCTGGCGGATCGTCTCGGCGTAGAGGCCGGCGGCGCCGTCGGGCTGGTCGTCACGCGCGACGCCCGTCACGGTCGAGTAACGCAGGCCCATCTGGCGCACCGACTCGGCCACGCGGCGCGGCTCGTCGAGATCGAGGGTGGTCGGTCGCCCCGTCGCGATGTCGCAGAAGTCGCAGCGCCGGGTGCAGACGTCACCGCCGATGAGGAAGGTGGCCTCGCGGTCCTCCCAGCACTCGAAGATGTTGGGGCAGCCGGCCTCCTGGCACACCGTGTGCAGGCCCTCGCTCTTGACCATCGAGTGCAGGGCGGTGAACTCCGGCCCCATCTTGGCGGTCGTGCGGATCCACGACGGCTTGCGCTCGATGGGGGTCTCGGCGTTGCGCGCCTCGACGCGCAGCAGACGACGGCCGTCGGGAACGACAGACACGGGGGCTCCTTGGTCGGGATTTGCTGCTCCGGACAGGTTACGCCCCCGCGGCGACAACCCTTGACGGCGCCGTCACGCCACCACGCCACCGCGACAACCGGGGTATGCCGTCCGGCCGGCTCATGCGGTCAGGTCACGTCGCGGGCGCGGAAGGTGGCGAGGGCCGCGGCGACCCCCAGCACGGTGACGACGATCAGGTAGGTCCACGAGGCGGTGTAGGAGTGCGGCATCGACACGGACTGGCACCCGTCGGCGCCGCACCGGGTCGCGAAGTAGGTGGTTCCGTCGCTCACGAACCCCTGGATGTTGGTGCGCAGGAACCACGGCTGGAGCCGGCCCTCGGCGAACGCGTTGGCGATGAAGCCCTCGACGAGGACGAGCCAGCCGACGACGAGCCCGATGACGCCGGCCGTCGAGCGCAGGAGCAGACCGATGACCGCACCACCCAGGCCGCCGAGCGCGACGATCACCACGACCCGCAGCAAGGACTGGCCCGCGGTGTCTCCGGGCACGATCGGAGCCTCCGCGATCGGGAGGTCGGCACCCGGCCGGTTGACGGTCGTCACGAGGGTGGCTCCGAGCGCAGCGAGGCCGACGCCGAGCGCCCCGACCGCGAGACCGCCGATGCCTGCGGCCACGAGCTTGGAGGTGCCGACCCGCAGACGCCGGGGCTCGAACGTCAGCCAGTTGCCCATCGAGCCGGCTGCGAACTCGGCGGCGACGAAGCTCGCACCGAGGATGAACGCGAGGAAGCCGAAGATCCAGACGCCGCTCTCGACGATCGACGAGGTGATGGCGGTGCGCTCGGCGGCCACGATGCCGAACGCCGCAGGAGACGGGGGGTCGAACATCTGCTCGCACCGGAAGTCGCCGGGCCCGCCGCCGGAGGCGTCTGCGCCGCTGGCAGCCTGGTCGCGCTGGCAGGCCTCGATCTGGGCGGCCTTCTCGTCGGCTGGGATCGAGGCGTTCTGTCGCGTCGTCTCGGCGACGATCGAGGAGTAGTCGTCGATACGCTCGGCGAGCGCCTCGGGTCGGGTCTGCTGGTAGGCGGCATAGGCCGAGACCCCGACGAAGGCGACGACGGCGACGAGCACGACCTTGGCCATCCGACGCCACCACAGGCGCCGCAGCTCGACGCCGACGAGGCCGACGAAGGACGTGCCGGTGGGTCTCACCCCGGCGCGGGGGCGTGAGTCAGGAGTGAGGAGCGTGCCACTCACGACACGCCTCCGACCGCACGACCGCCGGCCAACCGGTCGGACTCGCTGCCGAGCCCCTCGTCGGCCGTGAGCGCGAGGAACGCCGACTCGAGGTCGGGACGCACCGGCACGAGCTCGGCGACATAGAGGCCGTGGCCGGCGAGCGCCCGGGTGACTGCAGACGGGTCGTCGGCGGCGACGAGCAGGTGCTGCCCGTCGCGCGTGAGGCTGAACCCCGCGGTCTCGAGCAGCTGCTGCGCCCGGTCGGGGGAGGCCACGCCGACGCGCACCTGGGAGACACCGGAGCCACCGAGGATGTCGCGCACGTAGCCCTCCGCGAGCAGCGACCCGTGCCCGATGATCGAGACGGTGTCGGCGACCTGCTCGACCTCGGCGAGGATGTGCGAGCTGACGAGGACGGTCTTGCCTTGTGCGCCAAGCGATCTCATCGTGTCGCGCACCTCGCGGATGCCGGCCGGGTCGAGCCCGTTGGTGGGCTCGTCGAAGATGAGCAGGTCGGGGTCCTTGAGGAGGGTCGCCGCGATCGCGAGGCGCTGCTTCATGCCGAGGGAGAAGCCGGCATACCGGTCGCGCCCGCGGTCACGCAGGTGGGTGGCCTCGAGCACCTCGTCGACGCGTGCCCGAGGGCTGCCGATGGCGCCCGCGAGGAGCGTGAGGTTCTGCCTGGCGGTGAAGGTCGGGAAGAACTTGGGGGACTCGACGATGGCCCCGACGCGGTCGATGACGTGCGGCAGCCGCTGCGGCACCTCCTCGCCGAAGACCTCGGCCGTGCCGGAGTCGGCGCGGATGAGCCCGAGCAGCATGCGGATCGTCGTCGTCTTGCCCGAGCCGTTGGGCCCGAGGAAGCCGTGCACCCCGCCGCGGGGCACGCTCATCGTCAGGCCGCTGACGGCGACGCGCCGCGAGCCGCGGCTAAGATAGGTCTTGCGAAGGTTGACGGTGCGGACGGCGACGTCCATGAACCCCCCTGTCGTCCCCGGTATCTGTGAGCGACACCCTAGGGGTCGGCGCGGACAGCCGGGGGGTCCGCGCCCCGTGTCGCGGCGTACGAGACCGAGGGGGCACTCTCCCAGCCATCCCGAGACGCACGTATGCCGCCCGGCCGGGCCGGGCGGCATACGTGATGGTGGTCGTGCGGTCCGGTCAGAGCTGGCCTGAGCGGATCACGACGTCCTGCTGGTGGATCGATGTCGGGACGAACTCCGTGCCGTAGAACCACACGACGTCCTGGACGTTGTTGCTGTCGGTCCAGAGGGCGTGAGCCTGCTTGTCAGAGCCCACGGTGAGGTCGGTGTAGTCGCCGAAGAAGGCGCCCCCGAAGCCGTAGCGCGTGTTGATCGGGTGGGTGCTCATGACCCGGGTGTGGGTGAGGTCGGTGACGACGTAGTCGAGCCGGGTGTTGTGCACGTAGGGACCGAGCGTGTCGCAGCTGATGCGCCCGACGGGCGGCGCCTGTGCGCTCGCGCACGTCTGCCACGGCGACACGACGTCGCCGCGGTAGGCGCCGAGGTAGACGTGGCCGTCAGGGCCCACGCCGACCGCAGGGAAGATGTCCTCGATCGGAGACGGGGACGGCGCGTTGAGCGCACCACCACCGGGCTGGCTGACGGGGTAGCCGACGGCGACCCGGTCGCCCGGCGCGAAGACGGCGCTGGGGGCCGACCACGTGGCCCCGCCGTCGGTCGACGTGCTGTAGACCGCCGTCGAGGCGCCGCTGCTCGCTGTCGTCCACGTCGCGTAGAGGCTCCCGTCGGGAGCGACGGCCGCGGCCGGGAAGCTGTTGACGCGGAAGACGGTGTCCTTGAGCGAGTCGCTGTCGGTGAGCTGCGCGATCGCGACGGGCTTGCCCCAGCTCGCCCCGCCGTCGGTCGACTTCACGACGTAGGTCGAGCTGTGCGTGGCGAGCCGGGTGGAGCCCTCGAAGAAGACGTAGAGGGAGCCGTCCGGACCGACGACGGGCCGCGAGCCCTGGTCGTAGAGGACGTTGCCCGAGATCGACGTCGGCGTGGTGAACGTGTGCCCGTGGTCGCTCGAGGAGGCGAAGAAGATCGGCGACTGGACGAAGGCGCCGTTGTGCGCGTTGAAGATGTAGCGCGTCCACGTCACGTACACGCGGTCGCGGTAGGGGCTGCTCGCGTGGGAGTCGGCGGCGATCCACTCCTTGTCGTTGAAGATCGCGGGGGAGGTCGTCGGGTTGATGAAGGTCGGGGCGCCCCACGTGAGGGCGCCGGCTCCGCTGAAGGTGCCTCGGTTGACGGTCACGGTGTTCGGCGGCGCGTCGCGGTCGAAGCCGAGGCCGGCGAAGTAGGCCGCCCCCCGGCTGTCGAAGGTGAGGGCCGGGTCTCCGCCGGCGTCGTACCGGCCGCCGGTCAGGCGGGTGACGCCCGGGATGAGCGTGCCGATGTCCGACGGGCTGGAGGATGAGGCCTGCCACGTCGAGCCGCCGTCGTTGGAGTAGTAGGTGCCGGAGTAGGCGTCACCGAGGGCGCTGCACGGTGTGCCGGAGATCGTGCACGACCACGTGCGCGCCACGTAGTCGTTGGCGCCCGCCACGACCCGCTGCGGGTTGTTGGGGTCGACGGCGATCGCCGTCTCGTTCTGGGGCGCCGCTGCCGTGTCGCGGTTGACGGTCACGGCCGGGCCCTGCACGGACGTGCCGTCGAGCGGGCTCGAGAGCACGAAGCCCGGCGTGATGGCTGGGGTTGCCGGGCCGGTGTAGGGGCCGTCGACGGCCTCCTCCTCGACGTAGGAGGAGAACCGGATCTGCAGCCCGGCCGTGCCGTTCAGCGACGCCACCTTGCCCGCCAGGGTGGTGATGTCGTAGGTGGGAGTCACGGCCGAGGCCGCGCCCCCGGTCAACATCCCTGCGGCCGCGACGCTTGCCGCCACCGCGAGTGGAACCACGAACTTGCGCACCGTCGCCTCCTGGGGAAAGAAGAGACCGGCCGACCACGGGTGTGGCGCAGCAGGCGGCGACGCATCTCGACGGTAGACCCGCCTCAGGAGACCGGTCAACGAACCGGTCGCCCCCTCCGGCGCGGCGGCGGGGCTACGCCTGCTCGAGGACCCGGCGGTTGGGCTGGAGCGTCGGCAGGATGTCGGCGAGGTGCTTCTCGACGTGGGGGAGCACCTCGGTCACCGGCACGTCGCGGCCGAGCTCGAAGGAGAGCGAGGTGACGCCGGCGCCGACGATGCCGCACGGGATGATGACCTCACCCCAGGACAGGTCGGGGTTGCAGTTGAAGGCGAAGCCGTGCATGGCGACCTGCCGGCTGACGCGGATGCCGATGGCACCGATCTTGCGCCGCGGGCCGCGGTCGTCCTGCGCGATCCACGTGCCGCTCTCGCCGTGGACGCGACCGGCGTCGACACCGAAGTCGGCGCACACGCGGATCATCATCTCCTCGAGGTGGCGCACGTAGCCGACGACGTCGATCGGCGCGGGCAGCCGCACGATCGGGTAGCCGGTGATCTGGCCCGGCCCGTGCCAGGTGATCTTGCCGCCGCGGTCCACGTCGACGACGGGCGTGCCGTCGGTGGGTCGCTCCTGCGGCTCGGTGCGCTTGCCGGCCGTGTAGACGGGGGAGTGCTCGAGCAGGAACACGGTGTCGGGCTCCTCGCCGCCCACGACCTTGGCGTGCATGTCGCGCTGGATCTGCCAGGCCTGCTCGTAGTCGACGAAGTCGGGGTCGAGGCCGAGGTGCACGAAGCGCATGGCGCCAGCCTACGGCGTGATGCGTGAGCCGACGGTCGGCCGGGTTGCGCTGGACGGCATACGCCCCCTAGGAAGGCGGTATGCCGTCCGCGACCTCTCAGTCCCGCCCACCCGTCCGCGTCGGCCTCGTGGGCTACGGCTCCGCCGGGCGCGGCATCCATGCGCGCCTCATCGCGAGCGCCGGGCTCGAGGTGGCCGTCGTCGTCACGGGCAACCCGGAGCGCGTGGCACAGGTGCACGAGGACCACCCGGAGGCGCGAGTCGTCGGCGACCTGGAGGCGCTGCTCGCGGGCGGAGGCGTCGACGTCGTCGTGCTCGCGTCGCCCAGCGGGGTGCACCGGGAGCAGGCCGAGACCGTCATCCGTGCGGGGCTGCCGCTCGTCGTCGACAAGCCTCTGGCGACCGATGCCCGGCTCGCGCTCGAGGTCGTGCAGCTCGCGGAGCGGGCGGGCGTGCCGCTGACCGTCTTCAACAACCGGCGCTTCGACCCCGAGCTGCCGGCGCTGCTCCGGGTGCGCGACGAAGGTCTCGTCGGTGAGATCTGGCGAGCCGAATACCGTTGGGATCGTTGGCGACCCGTGCCCAAACAGCGGTGGCGCGAGAAGGTCACGGCTCTGGAAGGGGGCGGCCTGCTCCTCGACCTGCACACGCACCTCGTCGACCAGGCGGTCATCCTCCACGGTCCCGTGCTCTCCGTCTATGCGGAGATCGACGCGCGCACCACCGTCGCCGAGGACGACACCTTCGTCGCGCTGCGGCACGAGTCCGGCGTCGTCAGCCACGTGTGGTCGAGCTCGGTCAACGGCGCGCCGGGGCCGCGGGCTCGGGTCAACGGCTCGGAGGGTGCCTACGTCATCGGCAAGCAGTTCGACGACGTCAGCGCCTTCATGGAGTTCGCCAACGAGGGCGATGCCGTCGGCTGGATCGTGCGCGGCGACGAGAGGGAGCCGGGCCCGGTCGTGACCGACGCCGACGAGGCCGACTTCTACCGTGCGGTGGCTGCGGCGCTGGCGTCGGAGGACCCCCGGTCGGCGATGCCGGTCGACCCCCGCGACGCGGTGCACGTGCTCGCCGTCATCGACGCCGCCCGGGTCAGTGCCGGCGAGGGGCGCATCGTCGAGGTCGTCACGCCGCGCTGACCCGGCGACTCGCGGCCGTCGTCGGGGGCTGACCCTCGGGCCTGTGGATGACGCCAGCGACGGAGCCGGCCGCCCTGTGACGATGAACGGGTGAGCGACAGGAACCCTGCCCGTCCCGAGGTGCCCGGGCACCGCGTCGAGTCCGTGCTCGGCCGTGGTGCCTCCGGCACGGTGTGGCAGGGCCGCGACGCGATGGGTCGGGCCGTGGCGATCAAGGTGCCGCACGACGCGGGCTGGCTGGCAGACGAGGAGGCGACCCGCACCGAGGCCCACGTGCTCATGGCGGTGCGCCACGACCACCTCGTCACCCTCCGCGACGTCGTGGCCATGGCTGACGGTCGCGTGGCCCTCGTCTTCGACCTCGTGATCGGGGCCTCCGTGCGCAGCACGGTGGACGCGAGAGGACGGCTCCGGCCGGGCGAGGCCGTCACGGTCGTCACGCCGATGTGCGAGGCCGTCGAGGCACTGCACGGTGCCGGCGGGCTGCATGGAGACATCTCCCCGTCCAACGTCATGCTCACCGCCGGGGGCAAGCCGCTCCTGCTCGACCTCGGCGCGGCCCGGCTCGCCGGGGCCTCGCCGGACCTGCCGGTCCACGGCACCGAGGGCTTCATCGCACCCGAGGTGCGGCAGGGGTTCGCCCCGACCGAGGCCAGCGACGTCTTCTCGCTCGGTGCGCTCGCGTGGTTCTGCCTCACCGGCAACGGCGCTCCCGACACCATGCTGCGCCTCGACCCGGAGGTCATCCGCAGCCATGTCGGCGCCCAGCTCGCCGAGGTCATCGGCGCGTGCATCGACCCCGATCCCGCTCGGCGGCCCTCCTCGCCCGAGGTCGCGCGGCTCTTCTACGAGACAGTCCCGGCCGAGGCGGTCGAGGTCGTCGTGGGCGCCGACGAGGCCTCCGCGCTCACGCACCGGATCCGCGCCGAGGCGCGCGACGAGGCCGCCGCCGCTGCGCCCGAGGCGGCCCCGCCGTGGTGGCGGATGTCGAGCGCCCGTGGATGGTGGCCACGTCGGTCGTCGTCCCGGGACCGGTGGTGGCGCCGCGATCGCCCGGGGCGCGCTGGGGTCGCCGGCGGCGCTGGGGGCACTGGGGTCGGCGGGGGCACTGGGTTCAGTGGGCGCGCTGGGGTCACCGGGCGCCCCGGTCGCACCTGGCGCTCCACGAGGGCGGCTGTCGGGTTCGCGGTCCTGGCCGGGGTGGTCGCCGTGGCGCTCGCGGTGGGGATGGTGTCGGCGCGATCGAGGGCAGCGGCCAGCGAGACCTCCCGACCGGGAGGGTCCGAGGTCTCGTCGGGGCCTTCGGTGGTCGTGAGCCCGGTGGCTCCCGCACCGACCGCTCCCACCCTCGCCTCCACGACGTCAACCGCGAGGCCTACCGCATCGGCCCCCGCGACGGCAGCCACGACTCCGCCCGCGACCTCATCTGCGACAGCAGGTCTCGAAGCGCTGCTGCGCCGGGTCGATGCTCCGCAGACATCCCCGCAAGACCTGGTCCAGGCACTCAGTGACCGCCGGGCGGAGGCGCTGGTCACGCGCGACCCAAGCCGTCTCGGCCGGGTCGACGCGCCGTCATCACCGGCGCACACCGCCGACGCGGCCGTCATCTCTCGCCTTCGTGCCGACGGCGCACGGTGGGAGGGTCTGTCGCTCGAGGTTGCGCAGGCCACCTTGGTGTCGTCCGAGGGCACCAGGGCGGTGGTGCGAGCGCGGGTGGACTGGACGGCATACACCGTCGTCAGCCAAGGCCAGCGGGTCGAGCGGCCGGCGGCGACGGGGGAGGTGCTCGACCTCACCCTCGTGCGCGGCTCCGCGGGGTGGCGGATCGCTGCGGTCAGCGCACCAGCCAGCTGACGGCACTCGTGAGGTCGGCGTGCTCGAAGGCGAAGCCGGCCGAGGTCAGGACCTGCGGCTCGAGGCGCTGGCTGGCGATGATGGAGTCCGCGAACTCGCCGATGACGATGCGCAGGGCAAAGCGCGGTGCCGGCACGAAGGCCGGCCGGTGCAGCGCCCGGCCGAGCTCGCGCGCGATGTCCTTCTGGCGCGCCGGCATCGGAGCGACGAGGTTGACCGGGCCGACGATCTCGTCGTGGTCTATGAGGTGCGTGAGGGCAGCGACTTCATCGACGATCGTGATCCACGGCCACCACTCGCGGCCCGTGCCCATCGGGCCGCCCAGCCCGAGCTTGCCGAGCAGGAGCAGCGGTGAGAACGCGCCGCCGTCGGGCGACATGACGAGCCCGGTGCGGGCCCACGCGACGGACAGCCCGGCGTCGATCGCGGGCTGCGTCGCCTCCTCCCACCGGGTGACGACACCGGCGAGGAAGTCCCGGCCCGGCGCGCTCTCCTCGGTGAGCACCTCGTCACCGCGGTCACCGTAGAAGCCGACGGCGGAGGCGTTGACGAGACGGATCTGCCGACCGGCCTGCTCGGCCACCTGCACGAGGGCCTGCGCCACGGTTCCGGTCGCGTCGGTGCGGCTGCGCTCCACCTCGCGCTTGTGCTCCGGGTTCCAGCGCTTGTCACCGATGCCGACCCCCGCGAGGTTGACGACCGCGTCCACACCCTCGAGGGCAGCCGCGTCGAGCTCGCGGCGTGCAGGGTCCCAGCGGATCTCGTCGGGCCCCTGCGGGTCGCGGCGCACGATGCGCAGCACCGTGTCTCCGCGATCGCTGAGGTGACGGCGAAGCGCGCCGCCGATCAGTCCGGAGGAGCCGGTGACGGCGACGCGCTTGCCCATGCATCTCACCCTACGTGGGGTGCGGCGATCATGCCTCGAAGCGTCCCTCCTCGAGGCGGGCCTTCATCGTGCCGAGGAAGCGAGCCGCGTCGGCCCCGTCGACGATCCGGTGGTCGTAGGACAACGCGAGGTACATCATCGAACGGATCGCGATGGTCTCGCCGCCGTCGGCGTCGGTGACGACGACGGGCCGCTTGACGATCGCGCCGGTGCCGAGGATGGCGACCTGCGGCTGGTTGATGATCGGCGTGTCGAAGAGCGCGCCGCGGCTGCCGGTGTTGGTGATGGTGAACGTGCCACCGGCGAGGTCGTCGGGAGCGATCTTGTTGTTGCGCGTGCGGTCTGCGAGGTCGGCGATGGCACGGGCGAGACCGGCGATGTTGAGGTCGCCGGCGTTCTTGACGACCGGGACGAGCAGGCCCTTCTCCGTGTCGACGGCGATCGCGAGGTTCTCGGTGCCGTGGTAGACGATCTCGTCACCCTCGACGCTCGCGTTGACCATCGGGTGCGCCTTGAGCGCCTCGGTGGCGGCGAGGGCGAGGAAGGGCAGGAAGCTCAGCTTCGTGCCCTCGCGGGCCTCGAAGTCGCTCTTGACCTTCGCACGCAGGCGGGCGACCTTCGTCAGGTCGACCTCGACGACGGTGGTGAGCTGCGCCGAGACCTGCAGCGACTCGACCATGCGCGTGGCGATCACCTTGCGCAGGCGGGTCATCTTCTCGCGCGTGCCGCGCTTGGGCGAGACCGCCGTGGGCGCGGCGGCCGCCGGTGCCGATGCCGCGGGGGCGCTGGGCGCCGCGGCCGGGGCAGCGGGCTCGGGTGCAGGCGCCTTGGCCGCCTCGGCGGCGTCGAGGACGTCCTGCTTGCGGATGCGACCACCGACGCCGGTACCGGTGATGGCGCCGAGGTCGACGCCGTGCTGGGTGGCGAGCTTGCGCACGAGCGGAGTGACGTATGCGGCGGCGTCGTCGCGCTGCTCGGGTGCGGCTGGCGCCTGGGCCGGCTGGGCAGCCGGCGCGGACTCGGCGGGCGCGGCGGGCGCGGCGGCCTCCGGCGACTGCTGGGCCGGCGGGCGCGGCGCGTCTGCGGGGGCGCCGGCCGGCTCCTCGGCCTTGGGCTCCTCTGCCTTGGGCTCCTCTGCCTTGGGCTGCTCTGCGGGCGCGGCCTGCTCGGCCTGGGCCTGCGCCGCGGGAGCGCTGCCCGCGCTTCCGCCGATGACGGCGAGGTCGGCACCGACGGGCACGGTGTCGTCCTCCTGCACGAGGATTTTGGTCAGCTTGCCGGCGACGGGAGAGGGGATCTCCGTGTCGACCTTGTCGGTCGAGACCTCGAGGAGCGGCTCGTCGACTGCGACGTCGTCGCCCTCGGCCTTGAGCCAGCGGGTCACGGTGCCCTCGGTGACCGACTCGCCGAGCGCGGGCATCGTCACCGTCTGGCCACCGCCACCCTCGCTGCCCGTGGCGGCGGCCTGCGGTGCTGCGGCCTGCTCGGCCTCCGGCTCGCTCGTGGCGGGCTGGGGCTCCTGCTCGGTGCTCGGGGCCTCGGGTGCCGGTGCGGCCGCCTGCTCCTGCGCGGGCTCCGGGGCGGACTGCTGCGGGGCGGGCGCGTCGCCGTCGCCGATGACGGCGAGGTCGGCGCCCACGGGCACGGTGTCGTCCTCCTGCGCGAGGATCTCCTGCAGGGTCCCAGCAACGGGAGAGGGGATCTCGGTGTCGACCTTGTCGGTCGAGACCTCGAGCAGGGGCTCGTCGACCTCGACCTTGTCACCGACGTTCTTCAGCCAGCGGGTGACGGTCCCCTCGGTGACTGACTCACCCAGGGCCGGCATGGTCACGCGTTCTGACATGACGTGTTCTCTCCTCTTCCGAGTTACTGGCTCAAGCGTGTGCGTGCAGGGGCTTACCCGCCAAGGCCAAGTGTGCCTCGCCGAGCGCCTCGTTCTGTGTGGGGTGCGCGTGGACGAGACCTGCGACGTCCTCCGGGTGCGCTTCCCAGTTGACGATGAGCTGAGCCTCGCCGATCTGCTCGCCCATCCTTGCGCCGATCATGTGCACGCCGACGATGGGTCCATCCTTTGCGCGCACGAGCTTGACGAACCCCTGCGTGCCGAGGATCTGCGACTTGCCGTTGCCGCCGAGGTTGTACTCGTACGTCTCGACCTCGCCGTGCTGCTCGCGAGCCTGCGCCTCCGTTAGGCCGACGCTCGCGATCTCCGGGTCGCAGTAGGTGACCCGCGGGATGCCCGACTCGACGATGGGGACCGGCGACAGGCCGGCGATCTGCTCGGCGACGAAGATGCCCTGGGCGAAGCCACGGTGGGCGAGCTGGAGACCCGGCACGATGTCGCCGACGGCATAGACGCCGTCGACGTTGGTGCGCAGTCGCTCGTCGGTGGGAACGAAGCCGCGGTCGATGGTGACCCCGGCCTCGGCATACCCGAGGCCGTCGGTGACGGGTCCGCGGCCGACCGCGACGAGCAGCAGGTCGGCCTCGATGGTCTCGCCCGACTCGAGCGAGACGGTGACGACATCGCCGTTCTGGCTGGCGCCGGCAAAGCGCACGCTGGTCTTGAACGCGATCTTGCGCTTGCGGAAGGCGCGCTCCAGCTGCTTGCTCAGCGCCTCGTCCTCGGCGGCGACGAGCCGGGGCAGCGCCTCGACGATGGTGACCCCCGAGCCGAAGCTCCTGAAGACGGAGGCGAACTCGACTCCGATGACGCCGCCACCGAGCACGACGACTCGGGCGGGGACGTGGTCGAGCGATAGGGCCTGCTCGCTCGTCATGATGCGGCCGCCGATCTCGAGCCCCGGCAGCGACTTGGCGTAGCTCCCGGTCGCGAGGACGACGTTCTTGCCCGTGAGGCGGCGGTCGCCGACGACGACGGTGTGCGGTCGGTCGAGGCGACCCGCGCCTTCGACGTACTCGATCGCCGCGGCCTTGACGAGGCCCTGCAGACCTTTGTGGAGCCGGCCGACGACGCCGTCCTTGTAGGCGTTGACGCCGGGCATGTCGACGCCCTCGAGCGTCGTCCGCACGCCGAAGCGCTCGCCCTCGCGGGCCACGTCGGCGACCTCGGCCGCGTGCAGCAGTGCCTTCGTCGGGATGCACCCGACGTGCAGGCACGTGCCGCCCAGCTTGCCCTTCTCGACGAGGGCCACCGAGAGGCCCAGTTCTGCCGATCGCAGGGCGCAGGCGTAGCCGCCTGACCCTCCACCGAGGATGACGACGTCGTAGTCGTCTGCGGCGTCAGCCGACATGAGTTGATGCTCCTTGTGGGGCTCGTGGCGCTGTGCTGGGCATTCGGGGTGGACTGCAAGAGCATCTTGTCATTGATCGAGGGGCGCGTCACAAGCAGGGCGCGCCGACCGGGCACGCCGCGTCGTGACGGGTCGAGCACGTACAGTGCCGCCATGGGCTGGTTCTCTCGCCGCGGCTCCCGGAAGACCGTGAAGTTCCCGGGGCGATCCGACGGGCCTGCGATGGAGATCGACCGCAAGGAGGTCGAGACCCACCTGCAGACCTTCGTCGCGACGAAGCGCGGCGTCGAGGCCTACGTCGAGCCGGCCACGAGCGTCACCAACACGACGATCGTGCTCATCGCCTGGGACGGCGAGTGGACCCGCCGTGCGGTGCCCTCGCCCAAGGAGGCCTTCGAGGTGAGCCGCAAGCTCGGCATCCCCGTCTACGACGTCAACCAGACCGGCTATCCCAACCGCATGCGGGAGTGGAGCAAGCGCAAGCGTCAGGGCGACGCCTGACCCAAAAGCACTGGCGGGTATGCCGGGTGGCTGACACAGTGAATTTCGTTCCGTCCACGCCGGATTCGGCACCAACGAGAAGGAGGTACTCGATGTCCACGAAGGATGGGGACACATCGGCGCAGGAGAAGGGCTCCTCGGAAGGGGGCAAGTCCGGCCCGAGCGAGGACATGAAGGCGAAGTTCCGCGCCGCCCTCGACAAGAAGCACGCGCACGGGGGCAAGGACGTCTCCGACGACGGTGACCGCTCCAAGGTCCACGGCGCCCACGGGCCTGCCAAGTCGCAGCAGATGTTCCGTCGCAAGTCCGGCGGCTGACCCCGCACGACTCCCGACCCGGTCGGCGGCCACGGCCGCCGGGCCACGCATACGTCGAAAGGCCAGAACGCATCGCGCGTTCTGGCCTTTCGACGGTGCCGACCCGACCAGGGGTGGCCACTCGACTCGGGTGAGGCGACCAGGAGTGGCCACTCGACGGGGTCGGTCAGAGGTAGGACTCGGCGAGGCCGACGAGGGTGCGCACGCCGAAGCCGGTGCCGCCCTTGGGCCAGTAGCCCGTCGCCCCCTTGTCGTTGAAGGCCGGTCCGGCGATGTCGAGGTGGCTCCACGGGATGCCCTCGCCGACGAACTCGCTGAGGAAGATGCCGGCCGTCAGCATGCCGCCCTCGGACCCGCCCTTGTGCGCGAGGTCGGCGTTGATCGAATCGAGCACGGGGCGCAGCTCCTTCGGCAGCGGCATCGGCCACATGGCCTCGCCGACCGTCTCGGCGGCGTCGAGCACGCGGGTGCGGAAGGCGTCGTCGTTGCCCATGACCGCGGCCGTGTTGGCGAGGGCGATGACCTGGGCGCCGGTCAGGGTGGCGACGTCGACGATCGCGTCGGGCCTCGTCTCGGAGGCGAGGGCGATGCAGTCGCCGAGGACCATGCGCCCCTCGGCGTCGGTGTTGAGCACCTCGACCGTCTTGCCGCCGCGCATCGTCACGACGTCACTCGGCCGCTGGGCGGTCGAGCTCGGCATGTTCTCGGCGAGGCCGAGGTAGCCGGTGACAGCGATCGGCAGGCCGAGCTCGGCGATGGCGAGCACCGCTCCGGCGACCGCGGCGGCGCCGGCCATGTCGCACTTCATCGTCAGCATGCCCGCGGCGGGCTTGATGCAGAGGCCGCCCGAGTCGAAGGTGATGCCCTTGCCGACGAAGGCGAGCGTCGCCTTGGGCCGGGCGGGGGAGTAGGTGAGCACGGCGATGCGCGGCTCGTTGGCCGAGCCCTGGCCGACACCGACCGTGCCGCCGAAGCCACCCGAACGCAGGGCCTTCATGTCGTAGGACTTGAGCTTGACCTTGCTGCCCTTGATCTTCTCCGCGACCGAGTCGACGAAGCTCTCGGGGTAGAGCAGGTTGGGCGCCAGGTTGACGAGGTCGCGGGTGTAGGCCACGGCCTCGCCCAGCGCGGCGGCGCGCTTGACGGCCTTGCGCGAGACGGCGTCGCCGGGGCCGATGATCGAGACGGACTCGACGGCGTCGGTGCTCGTCGTGTGGGCCTTCGACACGGCATACGCCCCGAGGCTGACGCCCTCGGCGACAGCGGCGACGAGCTCGGCGGAGGTGCCCGGCACGACGACGCCGGCCTTCTTCTTCTTGGCGAGGCCGCGGACCGCGGCGCCGATGCCCTTGCGCACGTCCTCGAGGGCCGCCGCGTCGGGCGTGCCGCTGCCGAGCGCGCCGACGCCGGCGAGCACGACGACGCGCGCCTTGACGTCGGGCACCGCGGCCAGCGTCGTGACCTCGCCGACCTTGCCGGCGAGCTCGAGGTCGCCGATGACGGAGCCGAGGTGTGTCACCGTGCGGCGGGGCAGGCCGTGCCCCGGCGCAAGGGCCGCGCCCTTGTCGCCGGACACGAGGGCGACGACGAGGGCGTCGACCGCGGCATCTCCCGCCGAGCGGGAGGAGAGGGTCAGGGTGGTCACGGAGGTGCTCCTTCTCGGACGTGGCGTCGCGGTGGCGTCGGTGCTCACGCGGCTGCGACCGTCGGCTGGCGACCGGCCCGCAGGCACGTCGCGGCAGCACGACAGGTGTGCGCGCTCGATCGTAACCGGGCCATCGCGCGGACGCCGGAAGGGTAGGTTGACGACCATGACGACAGCGCAGTCGGGGACGACCTCCCCGCTCCTCTCACCCCTGCACGACCGCCACGTCGCCCTCGGGGCGAAGATGGCCGACTTCGGCGGCTGGGACATGCCGATCGAGTACCCCGGCGGTGGTGTCGTCGCCGAGCACACGGCGGTTCGCGAGCGCGTCGGCGTCTTCGACGTCAGCCACCTCGGCAAGGCCTCGGTGGTCGGGCCGGGCGCGGCCGACTTCGTCAACGCGTGCCTCACCAACGACCTCCGGCGCATCCAGCCGGGCTCGGCGCAGTACACCCTGTGCTGCGACGAGTCGGGTGGGGTCGTCGACGACCTCATCGCCTACCTCAAGTCCGACGACGACGTCTTCCTCATCCCCAACGCCGCCAACACAGCGGAGGTCGTGCGGCGCCTCGCGGCGGCCGCCCCGGAGGGGATCACCGTGTCCAACCTGCACCACGACTACGGCGTCATCGCCGTGCAGGGCACGAAGAGCGACGAGGTGCTCGAGAGCCTCGGCCTGCCCACCGGCCACGACTACATGTCCTTCGTCGAGGCCGACTGGCAGGGCCGGCCGGTCATCGTCTGCCGCACCGGCTACACCGGCGAGCGCGGCTACGAGCTCGTGCCTCGCTGGGACGACGCCCCGGCGCTGTGGGACGCCCTCGTGGCCGCCGTCGAGCCCTTCGGCGGTATGCCGTGTGGCCTGGGCGCGCGCGACACGCTGCGCACCGAGATGGGCTACCCGCTGCACGGGCAGGACCTCTCGCTCGACATCTCGCCCGTCCAGGCGCGCGCGGGCTGGGCCGTCGGCTGGAAGAAGGACGCCTTCTGGGGCAAGGCAGCGCTCGAGGCCGAGCGCGCGAACCCCACCCGGCTCATGCGCGGCCTGCTCGTCACCGGACGCGGCATCCCGCGGGCGCACTGCGCCGTCGCCCACGACGGCGAGACGGTGGGCGAGGTCACCTCGGGCACGTTCTCGCCGACCCTCAAGCAGGGAATCGCCTTGGCGCTGTTGGCTCCCGGCGTCGCCGACGGTGAGACGGTGTCGGTCGACGTGCGCGGACGTGGGGTCGAGGCGACGGTCGTCAAGCCGCCCTTCGTGCAGGTGCAGGTCCGCGAGGCCTGAGGCGACCACGACGGCGCGTCACCGAGGTCGGGGGCGCGCCGGGCGGCATACCGGAGGCTCGAGGGGGCAGGATCGGAGGCGGACGACGTCCGTCCTGACCCCACGTCGAGGAGCTGACCATGACCGAGACCCCCGCCGACCAGCCCGCCACCACGGGCGCGCCCGCCGAACCAGGCGCACCGGGTGCCACCTTCAGCGACGACGAGCACGGCACCCTGCGGTCGGCCGCGTTGCTCGCCGGCGCCTTGGTGTCGCGCGCCGAGAAGGGCATGTTCGACAGCATCAAGGAGTCGTTCGCAGCCTCCAAGGCGATCGCCGGCTCACCACCGCAGATCGCGGCCCTCGTCGGCAAGGGCGGCTTCCCCGAGCTGCCCAAGGGCACGCCGGAGCAGGTCGAGGCGCGCACGCTCGAGCTGCTGGGCCAGGCCGTGGCGATCCTGCGCGCGAAGGCGCCCGACCTCGTCGACGGCTACCGGGCGATGGTGCTCGAGAGCTGCCGCGACGCTGCGGCGGCCGCGGACGACACGTCGGGCAACGAGCTGGCCGCGATCGCGAAGGTCGAGTCGGCCCTCGCGTGACCCGGCTCCGGCGATCGCGCCCAGCGAGGTCGGCCGTGCGTCAGCGCAGCGAGAAGCGGCGGCGGCCGTAGCGGTCGAGGATGCCGGCGAGCCGTTCGCCGTCGAGCGCGTGGACGGTCAGCCCGTCGCGACCCGTCATCGTCTCCGCCTGGAGCATCGCGTTGAGGATGGCCTCGGCGGTCGCCTCGATGACGGCCCCGAAGAGGGTGTCGAAGTACTCGAGCGCGAGCATCTCGACCTGGAGCCCGACCGCGGTGCGGGCTCCAGGGCCCTGGTCGGGCATGCCGTGGGCCGCGGTCGAGAAGGCGATCATGAGGTCACCGGAGTAGTTGTCGCCGCGAGCGCCGAACTTCGCGATGCCGAGCCCGGCCCGCTGCGCGAGCCGGTTGAGCTGGTGGGGCAGGAGGGGGGCATCGGTGGCGACGACGGCGAGCACCGAGCCGGTGCCCGGTGGCGGCACGCGGGTGATCTCCGACATCCGCGGGAAGGGGACGTCCTTCTTCGTGAGGACGTGCCCGATCGGCACCCCGTTGACCTCGAAGTGCTTGCGGTCGCCGTGGTTGGCCTGCACGAGCACGCCGATGGTGAAGCGCCGCTCGCCGAGCTCGACGACACGTGAGGCCGTGCCGGTGCCCCCCTTGAAGCCGTAGCACTGGGTCCCCGTGCCGCCGCCGACGTTGCCCTCGGCGATCGGACCACCTCGGGCGTCGTCGTGGGCGGCGTGCACGTGCTCGGCGGTGACGTGCTGGCCGCTGATGTCGTTGAGGATGCCGTCCCACGTCTCGCCGACCACGGGCAGCATGATCGGCATCCGGCCGGGAATGCGGGTCTCGCGCCGGATGAGGGTGTCGCGCACGACGCCGACGCTGTCGGTGTTGGTCAGGGCGATGGGGCTCGAGAGCATGCCCGACTCGTGGAGCCACTCGAGCCCGGTGAGCTCCCCGAAACCGTTGAGCCGGTGGTAGCCCGCGAAGACGGGCTCCGTCGAGGGTCGGCCGCCGTGGGGGAGCACGACGGTGACCCCGGTGCGCACGGGCCCCTGCCCGACGGTGAGCTCGCCCTCGCCGTGGACGATGGTGCTGTAACCGACCCGGACGCCCTCGACGTCGGTGATGGCGTTGTGGGGTCCGGCCTCACCGGTGCCGATCTCGATGCCGACGTCACTCGCTCGCACGGGGGTCTCTCCTCATCCACCCGCGGGCGGAGGTCGGCCTGCGGCTACGATCTGGCATGTCCTCGGGCAGTCGCCGACCGAGATGAGTCTGGCGACCCCACGCCGTCCAGAAGGGTAGCCGCTTTGACTCACGCACGCGATCCGCTCCGTGCCCGCGCGGCGCTGGCCACCGGGAGGGCTGCCGGACGGATGTCCCAGGCGCTCGGCCGAGGCTCAGGCTCGATGATCGGGGGCCGGCTGGCGCTGCGGGTCGACCCGGAGGTGTTGCGCGCGGTGGCGGGCGACCGGCGCACCGTCGTCGTCACCGGAACGAACGGCAAGAGCACGGTCACGGCACTCGTCGCGGCGGCCCTGTCACCGGGTGGTGCCGTCGTGTCGAACTCGACCGGCGCCAACATGACCGACGGCATCGTCACCGCCATGGCAGCCGACCGCGAGAGCAGCCTGGCCGCGATCGAGTGCGACGAGGTCTATCTCGGACCGGTCGCTCGCGGCACCCGCCCCAAGGCGGTGGTCGTGCTCAACTCCTCCCGCGAGTACACCCGTGGGGTCTCGCTCAAGAGCACCCTCGAGCACTGGCGGCACACGGCGGCGACCCTGCCCCACGACTGCGTGGCGATCGTCAACGTCGACGACCCCCTCGTCAGCTGGGCCTTCGAGACGGCGCCCCGCCGCATCGGCGTCAGCGGCGGGCTCTACTGGCGAGACGACGCGCTCGTCTGCCCGGCGTGCGGCACGGTGCAGGACTTCACCGACACGTCGTGGAGCTGCCCGGGCTGCCACCGGTCGCGGCCCGAACCCGACTGGAACGTCGTCCCGGACGGTGACGGGTGGGCCGTCGCGCACGCCGGCGGGCGCACCCGCCTCGACGTCACGGTGCCGGGTCGCACCGGCCCGGTCGGTGGCGCCTTCGCGCTCGCCGCGGCCGACGCCCTCGGTGTCGACGTCGACGCGGCCGCCGAGCGCATCAGCGCCGTGGCCGACGTCGACGGCCGGTATGCGCCCTATCGGGTGGGCGAGCACCAGGCGCGCCTGCTCATGCTGAAGAACCCTGCCGGGTGGGCCGAGGCCATCGACGTGGCCGTCTCGACGGGCCG
This sequence comes from Humibacillus xanthopallidus, assembly GCF_006717145.1. Classification (GTDB taxonomy): domain Bacteria; phylum Actinomycetota; class Actinomycetes; order Actinomycetales; family Dermatophilaceae; genus Humibacillus; species Humibacillus xanthopallidus. The sequence continues at coordinate 690,587 of NZ_VFQF01000001.1, forward strand.
GCCGCTCGTCGTGGCGCTCGACCCCTTCGGCCCCAAGGACACCGCGACGATGTGGGAGGCGCCCTTCCACCGGCTGGCGGGCCACGAGGTCTTCGTCACCGGGGGGCGTCGCGCCGACGGCCTCGCGATCCTCGGCGCGTCCGGGGTCGAGGCCCGGGAGGCGCCCGACATCGAGTCCGCCGTCACGAGCCACGCCCCGGGTGAGGTCGTCGTGGCCTGCAACTACCCGGCCTTCCGTCGCATCTCGAAGCAGTTCCGAGGGAGCACCCATTGAGCCCGCAGCCGTCCCTCACCGTCGCGACGCTGTTCCCGCTGGCCACCGTCGCTGCTGCCGACGAGGCGAACGCCGCCGCACTGGCGCGCCGCGGCGCGGCTCGGGGCATCTCGGTCGCGCTCGTGACCGTCGACCGCCCCGAGGCCTTCGTCGACGCCCACGTCTACCTCCTCGGCGGCACCGGTCGGGGCGGAGTGCAGGCGCTGGTCGACACCGTCGCCGACACCGACCTCGTCGTTCGCGTGCGTGACGGTGACGCCGTCCTGCTCGCCGTCGACGCGGGCCTCGACGCGGTGAGCCGCGCGTGGGTCGACGCCTCGGGTGCCACGCAGGAGGGTCTGGGCCTCGCGCCGGTCACCGTGCACCATGACCACGAGGCGACCGGCACGGTCGTGACCCGGCCGGACTCGAGCCTCGACCTGCCCGCCCTCGTCGGGTGGGAGGCCAACGACCTGCGCACCGAGCTCCACGACGGCGCTCGCCCGCTCTTCACCCTCGAGGCTGGTCGAGGCAACCGCGACGAGGGCGCCGGTGAGGGGGTGCTCGCCGGCAGCGTGCTGGGCACGCGTCTGCACGGCCCGCTGCTCGCGCTCAACCCGGAGCTCGCCGACCTCGTGCTCGGCCGTGCCGTCGGCCGCGACGAGCCGTGGCCGACGCTCGAGTCACCGGCGGTCGAGCGTGCTCGCCGCGAGCGCATCGCGGAGGTGCGGCGCGACACCCCCGCGGCAGGGTGGCGCGACCGGCTGCCGAGCTCGGTGGCCCGCCTCCTCCGGACCTGACCTGGCGGGGGCGACGGCGCCCGCGTCAGATCGCGGCGTGCAGGACGCTGGCGGCGACAAGGCCCGTTGCCAGGGCGATCTCGATGGCCGCGCCGATGACGTCGCCCGTGACGCCTCCGAGGCGGCGCACGGCGTGACGGCGGGTGGCCACGGCGCCGCTCGCCGCCGCCAGCGCGACGGTCGCGGCGACGAGTCCCGTTGTCCACCAAGGGCGCCCGACGGCCACCGCTGAGATCGCGGCGACGGCTGACGCGGCGACGCAGACGAGGGCAACGACAGCCACGAGCGCCCGTCGCGCCACGGTCCCCGCCACCCCTTGGCCGAGCCCCTCCTCCCGAGCAGCAGGTATGCCGTGTCGCGCGCAGATCGCGGGAGCCAGCCGGCTCGCCACGAGGGCGGTCACGCCGAGGACCGCTCCGCCCCCGTCGGTGAGCAGGGCTGCGAGGCAGGCGGCGTCGAGACCGAGGACGAGCACGAGTGCCGTCGCCCCGGCCGGGCCGGTGTTGCCCCGACGCATCACCTCCAGCGATCGCTCCCGGTCATGACCCGACGTCAGCCCGTCGGCGAGATCGGCCAGACCGTCGAGGTGCAGAGCGCGCGACAGCAGCGCGGGCACGACGAGCGCGAGGACAGCCGCGACGGCATACGGCAGCAGGCCCCGAGTTGTCAGCAGTGCGAGGACGACCCACGTCAGCACGACGGGGACGGTCGTCAGGGGAGCGAGCAGCATCGCGCCACCGAGGGTGCGCCGGTCGACGGTGCGCGGGGCTCGCCCCGGCAGCGCCGTGAACGTGCCGACGGCGAGACGCCAGGAGTCAGGCATCGCGAACGACCGGCGGCAGCGCCTCGGGCACGACCGGGGCGTCGCTGAGGTCGAGGACCCGGCCGGCGACGACGAGGTGCACGTGCGAGACGACTGCGGCGACGGCGGCGTTGAGGCGGCCGAGCTCGTCCTGGAAGAAGCGCCCCGAGGCGGTCGTCGGCACGAGCGACCAGCCCACCTCGTTGGTGACGACGACCACGGGCACCCGGGGGGTGCGCAGGACCTCGACGAGGGCTCGCCCCTCCTTCGCCACGCGGTCGGCGGCGGCGTCGAGGTCGTGCCAGCCCGTGTCGTCGACGAGGGCCGTCAGCCAGGTGCCGAGGCAGTCGACGAGCACGGGGCCCCCGGCCGACCCGATGACGCCCACGACGTCGCTCGTCTCGACGGTGCGCCACGACATCGGGCGGCGCACGCGGTGACCCTCGACTCGCCGCGTCCACTCGGGGTCGGCGAGGTCGGCTCGCCGGCCTGTCGCCACGTAGGTCACCGCGGGCTCGTGCGCCATGAGGTGCTCGGCGTGCCGGCTCTTGCCGCTGCGCACCGGACCCGTGACCAGGGTCGTGCTCGACGCCTTCGCGGCAGGCGTGGAGGTCACGGGCGCACCTGGGCGCGTGGGGGTTCGAACGCCACGGGTGCATCGAAGGCGGCGCGCCTCGAGGCCCGCCGGAAGACGCGGAGCAGAGCAGGGCCGGCCACGACGACGAGCACGGCGTTGAGCACGCCGCGAGGAAGGTCCCACCCGAGGGAGGTCGCGAGGTAGAAGAGGGCGTAGTGCGAGAGGTTCTCGGAGACCGGCGCGCCCGGGACGAAGCCCATGCCGCTCGGCGCGTTGGCCCCGAGGAACGGCCAGAACCACAGGTTCATGAAGAGCCCGTAGGCGAGCCCGGTCACGAGGGCGTAGCCCGCGACGACCCAGCGCTCGGCGCGCCCACCCGGCGCGACGGGCAGCAGCCCGGCGCCGAGCCCGATGCCGCCGGCACAGATCATCTGGAAGGGCAGCCACGGGCCGACGCCGCCCGTCAGCAGCGCACCGGTCGTCACGGCGAGCGACCCGGACACGAAGCCGACGCCCGGCCCGAGCACCCGCCCGGCGACGATGACGACGAAGAACATCGGTTCGAGCCCGGCGGTGCCGGCGCTGAGCAGCCGCATCGCACCGCCGGCAGCGGCAGCCACACCGAGCACCGCCACCGTCTTGGCGTCGAGACGACCCGCCGACACTTCGGCGAGGCAGACGACCGCGAGCAGCGCGATGAGCACGGCGAAGAACCACGGGGCGTCGTTGCCGTGCGCGATTGCCACCTCCGCAGGAACGACGAACGGCCAGAGGAAGGCGAAGAGACCGACGACGCCGACGACGGTGACCGAGACGACGGCCGGCCAGCGCAGCGGGATGACTCGCCGCGAGCCGGTGGGCTCTGATGCGCGGGCTCCGGCGACGGGCGTGACCGTCGGGCCGGGGCTCACGCCGACCGCCCGATGGCATCGGCGACCTCGGCGACCGTGAGCCAGGTCTGCGGGAGCATCACCTTGGTGACCTGGGGCGCGAAGGCCGGCGAGGCCGACAGCACCTGTCGGGCCGGGCCGTCGGTGACGACCTCTCCGTCGGCGAGGATGACGACGCGGTCAGCCACTTCGGCGGCGAGCTCGACGTCGTGGGTGGCGAGCAGGATCGTCGTGCCCTCGGCCGCGAGGGCCGACAGGATCTCGCCGAGCCGGTGCTTGGCGCCGTAGTCGAGCCCGCGGGTCGGCTCGTCGAGCAGGAGGACCTCCGGCGAGCCGGCGAGGATGACGGCGAGGGCGAGCTCCAGGCGCTGGCCCTCGGAGAGGTCGCGCGGGTGCTGGGTCGGGTCGATACCGCCCGAGATGCGGTGCAGCAGGGCCGCGGTCGCGCCGGGCTCGGCGCCGAAGTCGGCATCGGCGGCGACGCACTCCGCCGCGACGGTCTCGGCATAGAGGAGCAGCTCGGGTTGCTGGGGCACCAGCCCGACGGCGCGGACCCGCTCGCGCGGGGCCACGGCGTGCGGGTCGACCGACGACGCCCCGAGACGCACCCGTCCCTTGGCGACCGGGTGCTGCGCGGCGATGGCGCCGAGGAGGGTCGACTTGCCGGCGCCGTTGCGGCCCATGAGCGTCGTCACCGAGCCGGCCTCGAGGCTGAGGTCGAGCTCGTCGATGACGATCCGGCCGGCCCGCACGACGCGCAGGTCACTGACGGTGAGCGCGGTGGCCGGACCGACCGCCCGCAGCTCGGGCACCGACCGCGAGCTCGCCTCGACGAGCCGCTCGCGCAGCGCCGAGGCCCGGCGCCGGGCGTCTCGGATCGACAGCGGAGTCGGGGCCCACCCGGCGAGGCGCGACAGCCCGACGACGGGCGGGTAGATCTGCGAGTGGAGCATCGCCTCGGCGGGGTCGAGCAGGCCGGAGGTGTGGCCGCCGTCGACGAGGACGACCCGGTCGGCGTGGTGCACGACGCGCTCGAGGCGATGCTCCGCGAGCACGACGGTGACGCCGAGGTCGTGCACGATCCGGTGCAGCGAGGCGAGCACCTCCTCGGCGGCCACCGGGTCGAGGGCCGATGTCGGCTCGTCGAGGATGAGCACCCGCGGCCCGGCCGCGAAGAGGGCGGCGATCGCCGCGCGCTGCTGCTGGCCGCCCGAGAGCGTGCCGAGGGGCCGGCCGCGCAGGGGCGTCAGCCCGAAGAGGTCGAGCGTCTCCTCGACCCGGCGGCGGATCGCGGTCGGGTCCAGGCCCATCGTCTCCATGCCGTAGGCCACCTCGTCCTCGACGACGTCGGTGACGAAGGTCGTGCTCGGGTTCTGCTCGACGAGGCCGACGACGGTCGCGAGGTCGCGCGGTCGGTGCCGCGCCGTGTCGAGCCCGTCGACGGTGACCCGCCCGCTCAGGGTGCCGCCGCTGAAGTGCGGCACGAGGCCGTTGACGGTGCGCAGCAGGGTCGACTTTCCGCTGCCGGTGGGGCCGACGACGAGCACGAGCTCGCCCTCGGGGATCTCGAGCGTGACGTCGTGGAGGCTGGGAGCGGGCGCGCCGGCATACGTCACCGACACGTGGTCGAACGTGATCATCGGTCCTCCTCGCGAGGTCGGGGGGTCAGCCACGCGGGCACGGCGGCGAGGAGCACCGCGGCCACGACGGGGAGGGGGAGCGGGGGCAGGCCGGGGGAAGGCGTCGCGACGATGCCGTCCCACCCCTGCACGGAGGCGGCGACGAGGACGACGGCGGGCACCGCGCCGGCGGCTGCCGTGACGGTCTCGGGCCACTGCCACCGGTCGCGACGGTGACCGGAGCGCCGCTCGCGCGAGGCGCCGACGACGAGGCTGGCGGCCGCGAGCGCAGCGCCGACGGCGAGCAGCGGCAGGCCGAGTGCACCGCCCGCGGACGCGTCGAGCAGGCCGTAGAGGCCGCCCAGCACCCCGAGCAGCCCGACGAGCGCCAGCCCCGAGGCGAGACGCCGGTCGCGTGACGAGGCGTGGACGGTCCGGCCGTAGCCCCGCGACTCCATCGAGGCGGCAAGGCTGAGCGAGCGCTCGAAGGCGGTCTCGAGCACCGGCACGGCGAGCCGAGCCGTCTCGCGCACGCCGGTGCCCTGGTGGCCCCGCAGGGTGCGCGCGGAACGCACCGCCCGGGCGTCGGTCACCAGCTGCGGAGCGAAGGTGAGGCCGACGACGACGGCGGTGCCGACGTCGTAGAGCGTCGCAGGCAGGTAGCGGAGCAGCCGCCGCGGGCTCGCGAGGGCGTTGGCCGCACCCAGGCACGCGAGGACCGCGGCGAGGCGCAGACCGTCGTAGACGGCATACAGCAGCGACTCGAGAGTGACCGGGCCGCCCAGCCGGATGCCAGAAGCCCACTCCGGCAAGGGAACCCGCGGCAGCGTGAAGAGGACCGTCTCACCGTGGACACCGTTGCCGAGCAGCATCGTCATGACGACACGGAAGGCGATGATGACCGCGCCGATGACGAGGAAGCCCCACAGCGGGTTGGCCGTCGCCGGGTCGCGGCGTTCGGTGACGACGACGATGCAGACGCCGACGATGAGCAGGAGCACGACGGGGTTCGTCGTCCGCGACGCAGCCGTCGCGAGACCGAGCCCCCACAGCCACCAGGCTGCGGGGTGCAGGAGCCTCGGACGGAGCTGCATCGCTGGTCCCCTCCGTCAGGAGGGGGTGCCCGCCCCCCGACGGGAGCGCACGACGAGGTAGCCGATGAGGGCGAGGACCGCCAGGGCGGCCACGACGTATGCCGTCACGGTGCTGGCGCTCGTCGAGGTGGCCTCGGCGGTGGGCTGGGCCGAGATCGGGGTCGCGACGGCCGCAGGGGTCTTCGTCGCGTCAGCCGGGGCAGCGATGGTGACCGGGGCGTCGGCTGCCTTCGCCTCGGCGCTGACCTCCTTGACCTCGCCGCCGCAGTCGGTCGCGGGGTAGCCCGAGACCGCGCAGACGAGACCCTTCTCGGTGCGCAGGGCCCCGGCCTTGGCGAGCACGTCGGTGCTCGTCGCATCGGTCGGCACGCTCGCGCAGAGGGCGGTGGGAGCCGGCGGGGTGGTGGTGTCGGCGGAGTCGGCCGGGCGACCGTAGTCGACGACGAGCCCGACCCGCTTCTGGCCGGCAGCCGCTGGGGTGGCCCCGCAGAGCTGGTCAAAGGTGAGCACGGCCCGGGGGAAGCGGGTCGACTGCTCGTCGCCGACGGCGAAGCGCCAGCCCTCGACGCTGCCGTCGGCGGGCACGGTCTGGTCAGAGCCCTTCTGGGCGAAGGCCCAGGCCCCGTTCGACAGCTGGTAGAAGCCCCAGAAGCGGTAGGACGCCGCCTGCGCCGGGGCGATGGTCAGGGCGGCGAAGGCGCCGGCGAGCAGCAGGGACAGCACGACCCGCAGGGGTGTGCGACCAGGACGAACAGGGGACACGGTTTCCTCCTCGCGGTCGGACACCGTGCGGGCAGGCAGGGCCGGGGCCCCGTGCCTTCGGGCGACTCCGGTCCGCATTCCACGACAGACTGACAAAGGAGCCGAACGGGCGCGGGTTTTCCGGCTGTGCCCCGGGCCGGGCCCTCGCGGGTGGTCGGCCGTCGGCATCACGGTTGCGGGTCAGCGCCGGAGTCACACCGGCTTGCCCCATCGTCCTTCGGTACCTGCGAACCGTGGCACGCGCACGCCACACACGTCAAACGTGGTGCGCGGGGCGCTGGCTAGGCTGGCGGCATGAGCGCTGACTGGTCCTGGCTTTTCCTCGACGCCCACGGCAACACGATGGAGGGCGACGGTCTGCCGACCACCGGCTTCCCGACCCAGAGCGAGGCCGAGAACTACCTCGGCGAGTCGTGGCAGGAGCTGCTCGCTGCCGGGGTCGAGGCCGTGACGCTGCGTCAGCACGAGGCCGTCGTCTACGGGCCGATGAGCCTGCGGGCCGCGGAGTGAGCGAGCGGCTCTCGGACCCGCTGGGCCGCGACCTGCTCGGTCGGGTCCTGACGGCGCAGCGCTCGTGGCGCTCGCCCGGCGTCAGCGCCGGCGTCGTGCGCGACGGCGCGCTCGTGTGGTCGGCCCACGTCGGGTCCGCCCGGCTGGGCGCCCCGGGTGCGGAGATATCGCCGGGAGCGCCGGGGGTGTCGGAGGTGTCGGCGGCGGCTTCCCCGGCCGACGACGACACGCAGTTCATGATCGGCTCGGTCACCAAGACCTTCACGGCGCTCGCCGTCATGTCGCTGCGCGACGAGGGCCGCCTCACCCTCGACGACGTGCTCGGCGACTACCTGCCCGGCACGCGGCACGCCCGGGTCCCGCTGCGCCAGATGCTCGCCCACGCCTCCGGGCTCCAGCGCGAGCCGGTCGGCAACATCTGGGAGAGCCTGCAGGCGCCTGACCGCGAGGCCTTCGTCGCCGGCGTCGAGCAGGCCGAGCAGGTGCTGCCCGCGCACCACGCCTTCCACTACTCCAACCTCGCCTACGGCCTGCTCGGCCAGGTCGTCGAGCGCGTCACCGGCCAGGACTGGGAGCACGTGGTCCGCGAGCGGGTCACCGGGCCGCTGGGCATGACGCGCACCGGTCTCGTGCCGGCGCAGGACCGCGCCGTCGGCTACCAGATCGACCCGTATGCCGGCACCGCCCGCGAGGAGCCGCTCTTCGAGCTCGGCGCGACGGCGCCGCTCGGCGGGCTCTGGTCGACCGTCGCCGACATGGCCAGGTATGCCGCATACGTCGCTCGTCCGGACGGCCGCGTCGTCTCGGCCGAGACGGTCGACGAGATGTGCCGGCCGCTCATCATGACCGACGTCGACGGCTGGGGCGGCGCCTACGGCCTCGGTTTCGGCATGGGCCGGCGGGGCGATCGCGTCTACGTCGGTCACGGGGGAGCGATGCCCGGCTTCCTCACCGGCCTGCGGGTGCGCCGCCGCGAGGGCATCGGCGCCGTCGTCTTCGCGAACGCGAGCTCGGGTGCGCTCTCGCTGGCCCTCGCCACCGACCTCGTCGAGGCCGTGCTCGACGCCGAGCCCTCGCTGGCCTCACCGTGGGCGCCCGAGGCCCCCCGCCCCGACCTCGAGCACCTGCTCGGGCTCTGGTGGTCGGAGGGCTCGCCCATCACCTTCTTCGTCCGCGACGGCGAGCTGTGGTCGCGCCTCGCCGACGACGACCCCCTGTCGGAGACGCGGTATGCCGCCGAGCCCGGTGACGGTGGCCCCCTGGCCGACCGCTTCCGTGCTGTCGAGGGCCGCGAGCGCGGCGAGCTCCTCGAGGTGGTGCGGGCGCAGGACGGCTCCGTCGACCGGCTCTACTTCGCCACGTATGCCGTGACGCGCGCTCCGCTCGCCTTCGCCGACCTGCTCTGACCCGGCGTCACAGCAGCGTAAGACCAGCGTCAGGGAGGAGTCAGGAAGGAGTCAGGCCGGGTGGTCGCCCCGGGCGACCTGCGGCTTCGGCATGCGGGTGCGACGCATCTGGAAGGCCCGCATGATGGCGTACCACGCGTCGCCCTTCTCGGCCTGGCCGAACCTCGACTCGACCTTCGTGCGGGTGCGGCGCCACATGAGCAGGGCGTCGATGATCGCGACGAGGATGAGGCCGTAGACGAGGACGAAGACGGCCATGAGCGCCCAGCTCGCACGCACGAAGCTGAGCAGCAGCACGATGAGCATGACCGGCAGCATGAACTCGCCGATGTTCCAGCGGGCGTCGACGGTGTCGCGGATGAAGCGCCGGCGCGGGCCCTTGTCGCGGACCGGGAGGAACTTCTCGTCACCGGCCATCATGCCCGCGCGCTGCTTGGCCATCTGCTCGCGGCGCACCGCCTTGTCGCTCGAGCGGGCCGCCTTGCGGTCGGTGACGATGAGGGGACGCTTGTTGAGGGCCTCCTGCTCGCGACGCTTCGGCGTCGGGCGGTTCTTGGCGCCGGGGCGCGCCGAGTCCTGCTCGACGGGCGGGGCGAGCTCTTCGTTGAGGGTCTTCTTGCGTCCGAACACGGTCACACTCTAAGCGGTAGGGCGAGCGCCTCCGGCATCGTGAGCGTGGGCGAGACGGCGGAGGGTGGGCCGCCCCCGCCTCAGGCGGGTCACGGGTGACCTGCCGGGGGCGTCGGTGTCTGCAGGGGGACGAAGCGGTAGTAGCCGTGCTCGCTCACCCGGGTCACGCCGCCCTCGAGGACGACGAGCGCCATGCGGCCGGCGACGGGCACCACGAGCCGGCCCGGGTCGGCGAGCTGGTCGACGAGCGCCTGGGGCAGGCGGCGGGCCTGTGCCGAGACGAGGATGCGGTCCCACGGGCCCTCGTCGGGCAGGCCGAGGACCGCGGGGTCGGCGGCGCGAGCCTGCGCCCACGGCATACCGGCCCCGGCGACGTTCTCGGCGCCCCACCGGGCGAGGTGAGGCTCGATCTCGACGCCGACGACGTGGCCGGCCCTGCCGACGAGGTGGCCCAGCAGGGCCGTCGTCCACCCCGACCCGGACCCGACGTCGAGCACCCGCTGGCCCGGGTGGACGTCGAGCAGGCGCAGCATGTCGGCGACGGTGCGCGGCTGCGAGCACGTGCCGCCGTGGCCGATCGGCAGCGGCCCGTCGAAGCCGGCGCGGCTGCGCGTCCCGCGCGGCAGGAAACCCGACCGCGGGACGGTCTCGAAGGCGTCGTCGACGGCGTCCACCGTGTCAGTGAACCACCGGGTTACGCCGGCGCGGGCCGCCGTGGTCGGCGCGCGATGACGTGCAGGAGGGTCCCGAGGGCCCGGTAGGGGTCGGTGGCGCCCAGCCGCTCCTCGACGTCGAGCAGGGCCGCCAGCTCGTCACCGAGGGGTGCGGGCTGGTCGACCGGCACGTCGTCGGACGCGACGCGCACCCCGCCCCACACCTCGACCTCCAGACCGGCGGCCGTGCACGACGACGTCAGCGACTCCAGGGTGTCGGCGCGGGCATCGACGCCGATCTCGTTGCGGTAGAACGCATCTCGACCCTCGGCTCGAGCAGCTGTGCTCTCGGCGAGCATCCGGGTCGCGGCCTGCCAGTCGTGGCGGGCGGCCGGTCGCCAGGCGAGCGAGTCGCCGTTGCGTGCGAGGACCGACAGCACGCCGCCTGGTGCGAGTCGGTCGGCCAGCGACCGGATCGCCGACCGGCTCTCGGGGAGATACATGAGCACCCCGTGGCAGAGCACGACGTCGAAGCTCGCCCGCTGCGTGGTCGCCGCCAGGCCGGCGAGGTCGCCACTCAGGAGGGTGACCCGGTCACGTGCCTGGTCGTCGAGGTCCGCAGCGGCGGCATCGAAGGCAGCGCGCATGCCCTCGTCGGGCTCGACGGCCGTCACGACGTGCCGAGCGCAGCGAGCCTTAGCGCCTGGGTGCCCTGACCGGCTCCGACGTCGAGCACGGTTGCGGGAGGCGCGGGCAGGTGCGGAGCCAGCTGCCGCGCCACGACCTCCTGGCGCACGACGTTGCGCAGGTTGCCGAGCCGTTGGAGCCAGGCGTCCTGGCCAGGGAGGAAGGAGTTGGCGGCCATGACGTCGAAACTAGCCGCGGCCCCTGACACGGGTGGGCGGCATACGGCCTCGGTGTCCGCCGCCATCGGTAGGGTCGCGGATGTGACCGACGCAGCCCGCACCCCAGCCATCACCCCCGACGAGATCGAGCGGATCCGCGCCCGCGTGGCAGCGCTCATGCCGAAGGTGCGGGCAGACCTCGAGGCGCTCGTGCGCATCCCGAGCGTGTCGGCGAGCAGCTTCGACCAGTCGCACGTCGCCCGCAGCGCCGAAGCCGTGGCCGAGCTGCTGCGTGCCGAGGGGCTCGAGGTCGAGGTCGTCACCGAGGGCGGACGGCCTGCGGTCATCGGCCACGTCGACGGGCCCGAGGGTGCGCCGACGGTCACCCTGTATGCCCATCACGACGTGCAACCGCCCGGCGACGAGTCCGACTGGGACACAGCGCCTTTCGAGCTGACGGAGCGCGACGGGCGCCTCTACGGGCGCGGCGCTGCCGATGACAAGGCCGGCGTCATGGCCCACATCGCGGCGCTGCGCGCCCACTCCGGAGACCTGCCGGTGGGGCTGACGATCTTCGTCGAGGGCGAGGAGGAGTCGGGCTCCCCGTCCCTCGAGACGATCCTCGAGCGCCACGGCGACCGGCTCGCTGCCGACGCCATCGTCATCGCCGACTCGACCAACTGGGCCGTCGGCGCCCCAGCGCTGACGACGACCCTGCGCGGCGGCCTGCGGGCCGTTGTCACAGTGCGCACGCTCGACCACTCCGTGCATTCGGGAATGTACGGCGGCGCTGCCGTCGATGCCGTCACGGCCCTCGTGCGGCTGCTCTCGAGCCTGCACGACGACGACGGCTCCGTCGCGGTGGCCGGGCTCGACGCGGGGGAGGCCTCCGACCTCGACTACGACGAGGCGCGCTTCCGTGAGGAGAGCGGACTCCTGGACGGCGTCGACCTCATCGGCACCGGCTCGATCCTGTCGCGGCTCTGGACCAAGCCGTCGATCACGACGATCGGCATCGACGCCACCTCCATCGACAAGGCGTCCAACACGCTGGCCGCGTCGGCCGCAGCCAAGATCTCCGTGCGCCTCGCGCCGACCCAGGACCCTGTCGCGGCGTTCGCGCTCGTCAAGGCGCACCTCGAGAGCCACGCCCCGTGGGGGGCGCGGGTCGAGGTCGCGCTCGAGGAGAGTGGTCCCGGCTTCGCGGCCGACGCCGACGGGCCCGTCTACGACGAGGCAAGGGCCTCCTTCGCCGACGCGTGGGGGGTCGATCCCGTCGACATCGGGGTCGGCGGGTCGATCCCGTTCATCGCGAGCTTCGTCGAGCGCTTCCCCGACGCGGCGATCATCGTCACCGGCGTCGAGGACCCCGACACCCGTGCCCACGGCGCCAACGAGTCGCTGCACCTCGGCGAGTTCGAGAAGGTGTGCGTGGCCGAGGCTGTCTTCCTCGCCCGCGTGGGTGCGCTGCACGCCTGACGACCGCGGGTCTGCGGCTCGGCTGCCGCGAGGCGGGAGCTGAGCGGGCACCCGGCAACCAGTGGGCAATCGGTGGGCAACCAGGGGGCTCAGGACGGCGGCGGGAAGGCCGAGCCGCGGTAGACCTGCTCGCGCAGCTCGAGCGCGTAGGCCTCGACGTCGGGCATGCCGAGGTCACGGGCGACCGCGATCTCGGCCTCGACGTCGTAGGGCACGCGCACGAAGGTGATCGACACCCCGGGGCTCCCCGGCTCCGCCGTGCTCTCCTCGCCGTCGATCTCGCCTTCGAGGACGACGTAGGGCGCTCCCGGCGCGTCGAGCGGGTTGCCGACCGACCCGGCGTTGAAGAGGGTCAGGCCGAGGTCCACCTCGAGAAAGGTGCCGTGGATGTCGCCGTAGCCGACCACCGTCGGGGTCGGCCCGTCACCGGTGAAGTCCGTGTTGGTGAACATCCCCCGGAACTCCTCCTCGGTGTGGTGGTAGTTGACGCGGTGGAACTCGTGCACCTGGGAGGCGTGGAAGAGGCGGACGTGCTGACCGCCCATGACGAGGTCGTGGGTGTTCGGCAAGGAGAGCAGCCATGCCCGGTCGTCGGTGCTCAGCTCGTCGTGCGTCCACTGCGCCGCCGGCCAGAGCTGGGTCTCGTCGCGCGCGATGAACGTGTCCCAGTTGCCGCGGACCGTGACCTCGCACCGCTCCCTCGTGAGCGCGATCGCCGCGGAGCCGCGCGGTCCCTTGCCGACGACGTCGCCGAGGTTGACGATGCGGGTGATCCCGCGCGCCTCGATGTCGGCGAGCACTGCCTCGAACGCGGTCGTGTTGCCGTGCACGTCGGAGACGACGGCGATGCGGCCCGGCATCGAGGCAGTCAGTCCTTGTGGGTCGTGCCGGGCAGGGCGAGCATCCGGTCGAGCGCGGCGCGCGCCTCGGCGGCGACGGTCGGGTCGACGCGGATCGGGTTGACGACGCGCCCGTCGACGAGCGACTCGAGGGCCCACACGAGGTGGGGCAGGTCGATGCGGTTCATCGTCGAGCAGTAGCAGACGTTCTTCTCGAGGAAGGCGATGCGCTGCTCGGGGAACTGCCTCGCGAGGCGGCGCACGAGGTTGAGCTCGGTGCCGACGACCCACGACGTGCCGGCCGGGGCGGCGGCGATGGTCTGGATGATCTTCTCGGTCGAGCCCACCTCGTCGGCCAGCTCGACGACCTCGTACTGGCACTCGGGGTGGACGATGACCTTGACGCCCGGGATCTCGCGCCGGGCGGTCTCCACCGCGTCGACCGAGAAGCGGCCGTGCACGGAGCAGTGCCCGCGCCACAGGATCATCCGGGCCCGGTCGAGCTGCTCACGGGTCAGGCCACCGTTCGGACGGTGCGGGTCCCAGACGACGCAGTCGTCGAGCGAGAGACCGAGCTCGCGGACGGCGGTGTTGCGGCCGAGGTGCTGGTCGGGCAGGAAGAGCACCTTGCCGGTGCCCTCGACGCCGCCCACCTGCTCGAAGGCCCAGTCGAGGGCCGTGCGCGCGTTCGAGCTTGTGCAGATCGTGCCGCCGTGCCGCCCGGTGAAGGCCTTGATGGCGGCCGAGGAGTTCATGTAGGTGACGGGGATGGTCGCGTCTGCCACCCCGGCGGCGGCGAGCTGCTCCCAGCAGTCCTCGACCTGGGCGATGGCGGCCATGTCGGCCATCGAGCAGCCGGCGGCGAGGTCGGGCAGGATCACGGTCTGCTCGTCGCTCGTCAGGATGTCGGCCGACTCGGCCATGAAGTGCACGCCGCAGAAGACGATGTAGGGCGCGTCCGGCCGCCCAGCCGCGTCGCGCGCGAGCTTGAAGGAGTCACCGGTGACGTCGGCGAACTCGATGACCTCGTCGCGCTGGTAGTGGTGCCCGAGGACGAAGACCCGGTCGCCGAGGGCGGCCTTGGCCGCGCGCGCCCGCGCCACGAGGTCCGGGTCGGAGGGCGAGGGCAGCTCGCCTGGGCACTCGACACCGCGCTCCGTGTGCAGGTCGGTGCCCTGCCCGAGCACGAGCAGGGGCAGCGGGGCCGGTGCCGAGGCGGTGTCGGTGGTCATGCCCAGATCGTATGCCGTCCGGCCCCCACCCCCGATTCGAGGGGATACCGCCACCGACGTCAGGCCCGGGATCACCTCGAACGGTCCGGCCCCTACCCCCGATTCGAGGTGATTCCGCCACCGACGTCAGGTCCGGGATCACCTCGAACCGGGGGAGTGGCGGGCGCGAGTGGAGGTGATACCGCCACCGACGTCAGGACCGGGATCACCTCGAACCGGGGAGCGGCGGGCGCGAGTGGAGGTGATGCCGCCACCGACGTCAGGACCGGGATCACCTCGAACCGGGGGTTGGGCGGCGGGGCGGGGATGGGTGCCGGGGATGGGAGGATCTGGCTCGTGCACGTCGTCATCGCCCCGGACTGCTACACCGGATCGCTCACCGCCAGCCAGGCGGCCGACGCGATCGCCGAGGGCTGGGCCCGCACGGCGCCGCACGATGTCCTCTCGCGCGTCCCCCTCTCCGACGGTGGCCCCGGTTTCGTCGACGTGCTCTCCGCCAACCTGCGCGGCGAGGTGCGGGCGGTCGTGACGACCGACCCGCTCGGGCGGGAGGTGCCCGCGACGCTCCTGCTCGTCGACGACGACGGCGGCCCGACGGCATACCTCGAGTCGGCGCAGGCGGCCGGGCTGCACCTGCTCGCCCCCGACGAGCGCGACCCCACCCGCACCACGACCCTCGGGGTCGGCACGCTGCTCCTCGCCGCGCTCGACGCCGGCGCCCGGCGCGTCGTCATCGGCCTCGGCGGCTCGGGCACCAACGACGCGGGCGCCGGGCTGCTCGCGGCGCTCGGGGTCGGGCCGGTCGACCGACTGGCCCTCGGCGGCCTGGCCCTCGCCGACGTCGCAGAGCGCGACGTCGAGGGGCTCGACGTCGCGCGGGAGCGCCTGCGCGGCACCGACCTCGTCATCGCGAGCGACGTCGACTCCCCGCTGCTCGGTCTCAAGGGTGCGAGCGCCGTCTTCGGGCCCCAGAAGGGCGCCTCGGAGCAGGACGCCCAGCGCCTGGAGAACGCCCTGGGCCACTTCGCGAGCATCGTCGCGCGGGTGCGGCCGCCGGCAAAGGACCTGCTCACGGGCACCCTCATCAGGCCGGAGCGCCAGCCGGGCGCCGGAGCTGCGGGCGGGCTCGGCTACGCGTTGCACCTGCTCGGCGCGCGTCAGGTCTCCGGCGTCGGCGCCGTGCTCGACGCGGTCGGCTTCGGTCTCGTGCTCGCGACCGCCGACCTCGTCGTCACGGGGGAGGGCCGCTTCGACTGGCAGTCGCTGCGGGGCAAGGTCGTTGTCGGCGTCGCCGAGGCGGCCGCGCGGCTCGGCATCCCGGCCATCGCGATCCCCGGCCAGTCGCTCGTCGGCCGGCGAGAGGCCATGACCGCCGGGCTCTCCGGCGTGTATGCCGTCGCCGAGCGTCCGCAGCAGGTGGCCGACGCGCTCGCCGACCCCGTGGGGACCCTCGCGGCCCGCGCGGCCCGTGTCGCCCGCACGTGGTCACCTCGCCCTGCGTGAGCCTCTCCGATCGGGGCTGGATGCGCGCATCCGGCGGCCTGCGTCGTATCCTGAACGAGCCGGGAACACTTCCGGTAGTGCGTGGGTTGTCACTCCTGACCCACGCTCCACGACGTGAAGGACCAACACATGAGTGTCGAGACGAACGCTTCTCCCGCCGAGGTGCAGACCGAGGCTCCCGCCCACGGTGTCGTCCTCACCGACGTCGCCGCCACGAAGGTCAAGAGCCTGCTCGAGCAGGAGGGTCGCGACGACCTCCGCCTGCGGGTCGGCGTCCAGCCCGGCGGCTGCTCCGGCCTGATCTACCAGCTCTACTTCGACGAGCGCACCCTCGACGGTGACCTCGTGCGCGACTTCGACGGTGTCGAGGTCGTCGTCGACCGGATGAGCTCGCCCTACCTCGAGGGCGCGACCATCGACTTCGCCGACACGATCGAGAAGCAGGGCTTCACGATCGACAACCCCAACGCCGGCAGCAGCTGCGCCTGCGGCGACTCGTTCAACTGACGAGACCCGTCCAGCTGGCCGACCAGCACCACCCGAAGGGCCCGACCGTCACGGTCGGGCCCTTCGCGCGCTAGGTTTCCGGTGTGCAGATCGCCATCGCCGGATCCATCGCCACCGACCACCTCATGACGTTCGAGGGCTCCTTCAAGGACTCCCTCGTCGTCGAGCAGCTCGACAAGATCTCGCTCTCCTTCCTCACCGGGGACCTCCAGGTGCGGCGCGGGGGAGTGGCTGCAAACATCGCCTTCGGCATGGCAGGCCTCGGGCTGCGCCCGATCCTCGTCGGCGCGGTCGGTGAGGACTTCGCCGACTACCGGTCCTGGCTCGAGCGGCACGGCGTCGACTGCACCTCGGTGCACTACTCCGAGAGCCAGCACACGGCCCGCTTCATCTGCACGACCGACAACGACATGGCCCAGATCGCGACCTTCTACGCCGGGGCCATGAGCGAGGCCCGCGACATCGAGCTCGCCCCGGTCGCCGACCGCGTCGGCGGGCTCGACCTCGTGCTCGTCGGCGCCGACGACCCCGAGGCGATGGCCCGTCACACCGAGGAGTGCCGCTCGCGGGGCATCCCGTTCATCGCCGACCCCTCCCAGCAGCTCGCCTTCTCCGACGGCGAGGGCATCCGCGGGCTCATCGACGGCGCGACGATCCTCTTCACCAACGAGTACGAGGCCCACCTCACCGAGCAGAAGACCGGGTGGGACCACGACGAGATCCTCTCGCGCGTCGGCACGCGGGTCATCACCCGCGGCTCCGGCGGCGTGACCATCCACCGCAAGGACGAGGAGACGATCACCGTCCCCGTCGCCCGCGAGGTGCGCCGCGCCGACCCGACGGGCGTCGGCGACGCCTTCCGCGCCGGCTTCCTCACCGGCCTCGCCGCGGGGCTGACCACCCGCCGGTGCGCCGAGCTCGGCTCGATGCTCGCGACCTACGTCATCGAGACGGTGGGCACCCAGGAGTACGTCCTCAGCAAGGCGCACTTCCTCGCGCGTCTCACCGAGGCCTACGGCCCGGAGTCGGCTGCCGACATCGAGCCGCACATCGTCTGCCACCGGCCGTAGTCGCCCCCAGCCCATTCGGCCGACCCCGACCCCGACCGCTCTCGACGCGAGCCACGCCGTGCCCACCCCGCCGCCCCCGACGAACTGGGACTTCGCGCTCGACCAGGTCGCGCCCGGCGACGACCTGATCGGGGTGGGCGCCGACCTCGACGTCAGCACCCTCTACGCCGCTTACACGCAAGGCGTCTTCCCGATGGGCATCGGAGAGCACGGCGCCCCGCCGATCGGGTGGTGGTCACCCGACCCGCGGGGCGTGCTGCGGCTCGACGACCTCCGGGTGAGCCGGTCGCTGCGCAAGTCGATGCACCACCTCGAGGTGCGCGTCGACACCGCCTTCGACGCCGTCGTGGCCGCGTGCGCCGACCCCGACCGCGACGGCCGATGGATCACCCCTGAGGTGGCGCAGGCGTATGCCGCGCTGCACGAGGCCGGCTGGGCGCACTCCGTCGAGACGTGGCAGGGCGACCGCCTCGTCGGCGGCCTCTACGGCGTGGCGATCGGTGGCCTCTTCGCGGGGGAGTCGATGTTCCACACCGTGCGCGACGCCTCAAAGGCCGCGCTCGTCGCGCTGCGCGACCTGCTGGCGGCCGACGGAGACCCGCGCCGCCTCATCGACGTGCAGTGGCGCACCGAACACCTCGCAACCCTTGGCGTGAGCGAGATGTCGCGCCAGGACTACCTCCGTGGGCTGCCGGAGGTGCTCAGCGCCCCGCTGCCGCCGGTGTGGGCGTGACCTCGACGACGTATGCGGTGTGGTCGGCCTGCGCCTGCGCGCCGACGAAGCGCTGACCGCGCATCCGGCACCAGGCCGGCACGTCGGACGCCGCCGCCGGGTCGGTGGCGAGCACCCGGACCGTCACCGGAGCCTCGCCCGGAGGCAGGTCGCGCACGAGCCGCGCCAGGCGGATGACCGGCATGGGGCAGCGCTCACCGCGGGCGTCGACGATGAGGGGCCCGTCCGGGGGTTCCTGCGTGGGGTCGGTGGCAGGTTCGGTCACAGGTCACCGACCCCGAGCTCGGAGCGCACGCGGGCCACGGTGGGGGCGAGGACCGCGCAGAGGTCGGCCACGTCGGCCTCGACGCTCGGTGACACGGCCGGCAGGGGCAGCGTGACGCGGACGTTCCCGTGGGTCAGCACCCCCATCGCCGCGAGCACGTGGCTGGGCTCGAGCGTGCTCGACGTGCACGCCGAACCGCTCGCGACGGCATACCCGTGCTGGTCGAGCGCGCCGACGAGCGCCTCGCCGTCGACGTAGAGGCTCGAGAAGGTGACGACGTGGGGGAGCCGGTCGTCGGGGTCGCCGACGACGACGGTGTCGGGCACGCCCGCCGCGGCCTCGCGCACCGCGCCGACGAGGGATCGTGTCAGTGCCTCGTCCTCGACCGTCGTGGCGCGGGCCTGCTGCCAGGCCTCGGCGGCGGCGAGGGCCAGCGGCACCCACGGGCTGACGTCGGTGCGGCCGTATTCGACGTCCGCCCGGGCGCCGGACCACTGCCACCGCACGCCCTCACGGACGACGAGCACGCCGAGCGGCGGGCCGCCCCAGGAGCGGGCGTCGCCCACGAGCACGTCGAAGTGCTCCGGCACGGCGTCGCGGCCGAGGCCCGCCATCGCGTCGACGACGAGCGGTATGCCGTGGGCCCGGGCGACCGCGTGCGCCTCCTCGAGCGGCTGGCGGGTGCCGACCTCACCGTTGGCGCTCTGGAGCGCCGCCACGACCGTGCCCGGAGCGGCGAGGGCCGACTCCCAGGCCTCGAGGTCGACCCGCCCGAGCGCGTCGACGGGGACCTCGGCGAGGAGCCGCGGGTCGTCCGCCCGGGCGGCGCGCGCCCTGGCGGGGACGAGGACGGCGGAGTGCTCGACCGCGGAGGCCACGGTCCGAGCGCCACGACGGCGGGCGGCATACCGCACCCCGTCGAGCGCTCGCTCGAGCGCGGTCGGGCCGCTGGGCAGCAGGCTCACCTCGGCGGGGCGCACGCCGAGGCCGCTCGCGATGACCTCGCGCGAACGGTCGAGCAGGGCGCGTGCGGTGCGGCCCTCGGCATGGAGGCGGGCGGGGTCGGCCCAACCCGCCGAGACGGCCGCGACGAGGGTGTCGCGGGCCACAGGGTGCAGGGGCCCCGAGGCGGCGTCGAGGAGCCGACGGCGGGCGCTCGGAGCGGAGGGCGGCGGGGGTCCAACGTTCGTTCCCGGATCGTGACTGGGCACGCCGCAACGTTAGCCGCCCCCTGCGGACAACCCGGCGGACGGGGCGGTAGGGTTCGGTGGTGGGCACCTCGCTGCCCGGATGCAGTTGTGAGAATCGCTCGGAGGCGCCCCTCGGGCGCCCGCGGACGGAACGAAAGGTGCACCTGGTGCCTGAGCACGACGAGACCCCGGCGACTACGCCGGTGGTGACAGAGCCTCGACGGCGTCGGCGCGCAGCGAAGGTGGGCGCAGTCGCGGCGCTGGCCGCGCTGGCCCTCGCCGGGTGCCAGGGCGAGGTCTCCAACGGCTTCCTGCCCAAGGCGGTGTCCGAGGGCGGGCAGCGCGTCACCGACCTGTGGGTCGGCAGCTGGATCGCCGTGCTGCTGGTCGGCGTGCTGACCTGGGGCCTGATGCTCTACGCCGCCGTGCGCTTCCGCAAGCGCAAGGGCGACGAGACCCTTCCCGTGCAGCTGCGATACAACGTGCCGATGGAGCTGCTCTACACGGTCATCCCCGTCTTCATGGTCGCCGTGTTCTTCTGGTACACCGCGCGTGACGAGGCGGCCCTCATCAGCACGAGCGCCAAGCCCGACGTGACGATCAGCGTCGTCGCGAAGCAGTGGAGCTGGGACTTCAACTACGTCGACTCCAACGTCCACGAGACCGGTGTCCACGTCGACCCGAGCGACCCCAACGCCCGCGACGAGATGCCGGTGCTCTACCTGCCGGTCAACAAGCGGACCGAGTTCGTCCTCAACGCCCGCGACGTCATCCACAGCTTCTGGGTGCCGCAGTTCCTCATGAAGATGGACATGATCCCGGGCAAGACCAACAAGTTCCAGGTCGTGCCGACGCAGACCGGCACCTTCCAGGGCAAGTGCGCCGAGCTCTGTGGCGCCTACCACTCGCAGATGCTCTTCATGGTGAAGGTCGTCACGCAGGACGAGTACGACGCCGCGATGAAGCGCTTCGCCGACCTCGGCCAGACCGGCCTCATCCCCGTCGACGCCAGCCGTGAGCAGATGGTGCCCGCCGACGCCGACAAGATCCCCGCACCCGCACGCACTGGGAGCAACTGATGACCTCCGCGACGTTCAACCGTGAAGCCCAGGTGCCGTCGGCGACGATGGAGCGCAAGCGGGCCGCCAAGGGTCAGACCTTCGTCCGCTACGTGACGACGACCGACCACAAGGTCATCGGCAACCTCTACTTCATCACCTCGTTCGTCTTCTTCCTGCTCGGCGGCGTCATGGCGCTGTTCATCCGCGCCGAGCTCTTCGCGCCGGGCCTGCAGATCGTCGACAACCCGGAGCAGTTCAACCAGCTCTTCACGATGCACGGCACGATCATGCTGCTGCTCTTCGCGACGCCGCTCTTCGCCGGCTTCACGAACGCGCTCATGCCGCTGCAGATCGGCGCTCCCGACGTCGCGTTCCCGCGCCTCAACATGTTCGCCTACTGGCTCTACCTCTTCGGCGGGCTCATCGCCTCGGCGGGCTTCCTCACGCCCCAGGGCGCCGCGTCCTTCGGCTGGTTCGCCTATGCGCCGCTGTCCGACGTCAGCTACTCGCCGGGCGTCGGCGGCGACCTCTGGGTCTTCGGCCTCGCCCTCGGTGGTTTCGGCACGATCCTCGGCGCCGTCAACTTCGTCACGACGATCGTGTGCATGCGCGCCCCCGGCATGACGATGTTCCGGATGCCGATCTTCACGTGGACGGTTCTCGTCACGTCGCTGCTCGTGCTCGTCGTCTTCCCGATCCTCGCGGCCGCGCTCTTCGCCCTCGGCGGTGACCGGCGCTTCGGAATGCACATCTTCGACGCCGAGAACGGTGGGGCCATGCTGTGGCAGCACCTCTTCTGGTTCTTCGGCCACCCCGAGGTCTACATCATCGCCCTGCCCTTCTTCGGCATCATCAGCGAGATCCTGCCCGTCTTCTCGCGCAAGCCGATCTTCGGCTACAAGACGCTCGTCTTCGCGACGATCGCGATCGCCGCCCTGTCGGCCAGCGTCTGGGCCCACCACATGTACGTCACCGGCCAGGTGCTCCTGCCGTTCTTCGCCGTCATGACGATGCTCATCGCCGTGCCGACCGGTGTGAAGTTCTTCAACTGGATCGGCACGATGTGGGGCGGCAAGGTCGTCATGGCCACCCCGATGCTGTGGGCGATGGGCTTCCTCGTCACCTTTCTCTTCGGTGGTCTGACCGGCATCATCCTCGCGAGCCCCGCGCTCGACTTCCACCTCTCCGACAGCTACTTCGTCGTCGCGCACTTCCACTACACCGTCTTCGGCACCGTGGTCTTCGCGATGTTCGCCGGCTACTACTTCTGGTGGCCCAAGCTGACCGGTCGGATGCTCGACGAGAAGCTCGGCAAGATCCACTTCTGGATGTTGTTCATCGGCTTCCACATGACCTTCCTCATCCAGCACTGGCTGGGCATCGAGGGCATGGCGCGTCGCTACCCGGACTACCTCCCCGCGGAGGGCTTCCAGCCGGCCAACATCGTCTCGAGCATCGGTGCCTTCCTGCTCGGCGCGTCGATGATCCCGTTCATGTACAACGTCTGGAAGACGTGGAAGAAGGCTCCCCTCGTCACCTCCGACGACCCGTGGGGCTACGGCGCCTCCCTCGAGTGGGCGACGTCCTGCCCGCCGCCGCGCCACAACTTCACCTCACTGCCCAGGATCCGCTCCGAGCGTCCCGCCTTCGACCTGCACCACCCGGAGGCCGCACCGGGCGCCCGTCCCGTCGCGGACCAGGGCACTCTCGTGCAGGTGATGGGGCCGGCCGACGTCGAGGCTGAGCACACGACGGCCCGTACGGCCGACAAGGAGAACTGACCGATGCGCGTCGAGACCAAGCTCTTCGTCTACCTCTTCATCTTCTTCGTCCCCGTCGTGCTCATCTACGGGTTCTGGAGCAAGTGGCAGGAGCCGATCGGCGTCACCGCCCTCATCCTCACCGGTGCGCTCTTCGCCCTGTCCGGGTTCTACTTCTGGATGACCGGCAAGAAGCTGCCGCTGCGCCCGGAGGACAACGTCAGCGGCGAGATCGCCGAGCAGGAGGGCAACTACGGCTACTTCGTCGCGAGCTCGTGGACCCCGCTGTGGCTCGCCGGCTCCGGCGCCATCATGTTCCTCGGCCTGGCCGTGGGCTGGTGGCTCTTCATCATCGGTGCGGTGTTCGGCGTCGTAGCCGTGTGCCTGTGGGTGTTCGAGTCCTTCTCGGGCGAGTACTCCATCTGACCCTGCATCACCCGCTTCACCACGAGGCCCGGACGCTGCTGCGTCCGGGCCTCTCGCTTCGAGATCGGTGCCTCACGGGCCTTCAGGCCTGCGGTGCGATCGTGCTGGAGAGAACATCTGGGGGCACCTCCGTCCGATCGATCTATCGGTGGTTCGACGGTAGGCCGCAACAGCCTCCTCGTAAAGGGTTGTGTCCACCGCAGCGTCGAAAGTGTCCCGTCCGCGAGACGCCCCCGAACCGTCTGACGCGTGGAGCGCCCGTCAGCCCCAGCCGAGCTCGTGCAGCTGCTCGTCCGAGATGCCGAAGTGGTGCGCGATCTCGTGGACGACGGTGACGGCGATCTCCTCACGCAGGTGCTCGGGAGAGTCGCAGAAGCGTTCGAGCGGGCCCTGGAAGATGGTGATGCGGTCGGGGAGGGACCCCGCGTCCCACCAGCCGTCGCGCTCCGTGAGGGGCACCCCGTCGTAGACCCCGAGCAGGTCTGGGTCGTCCGCCGGTGGCTCCGGCTCGACGAGGATGACGACGTTGTCCATCGCCTGCGCCAG
This sequence comes from Humibacillus xanthopallidus, assembly GCF_006717145.1. GTDB lineage: Bacteria > Actinomycetota > Actinomycetes > Actinomycetales > Dermatophilaceae > Humibacillus > Humibacillus xanthopallidus. Next base: position 714,039 of record NZ_VFQF01000001.1, read on the forward strand.
CTCCGGGGGGATCGAGTCGAGGGCGTCACCGACGGCCTGCTCGAACTCGGCATCACTGAGGCGGTGCATGGGACCGAGTGTCCCATGCACCGCCTCAGTGATGCCCATCCTGTTCTCGGGGGAGTCGGGTCACCAGCCCTGCGTCACGAGCCGTCGCCGTCGCCGTCACCGCCGGAGGCAGGGGGAGCGGGCGACTGCGACACGGCGTCGGACCAGGCCGCCTGAGCGCCGCTGTGGCCGATGCGCACGACCTGGACGGTCGTGCCGGCGGCGGCGACGATGCCGAGCACGGCTGTGCCGACGAGGAGTGCCCTCGGCAGCCGTGCGGTCCCTCTGGCGGGCGAGAAGGCGCCGCGGGGGGCTGAGGCGCCGTCAGCGCCGTCGGCGCCGTCAGCGCCGTCGGCGCCGTCAGCGGCACGTGAGACGCTCAGCGCGGCCACGGCGCGCTCCCGTCGCATGACAACGGCGAGCAGCACCGCCGCGACGAACAGGCCGACGACCCAGGGCAGGAGGCCCTCCGCCAGCTGGGAGTGCGTCTCGATGAGGTCGGAGTGCTCGACCCGACGCTCGAGGGACTCACCGGACTCGGTCGACAGCGGGGTGAGCACCAGGGCGGCGCCGGCGAGGCCGAGCGGAAGCCATCGGGCCCAGCGCCGGAAGCGGGGCCAGACGGCGGCGAGCAGCACCGCAACGGCAGCGGCAGGGACGATGACCGTCGTCGCATGGACGATGAGCGGATGGACGGGGAGACCGAAGACGGTGTCGAGCATGTGGGTGCCTCTCGAGCGGCGAACAAGGGGGACAAATCCGGTGATCTGGACCCTGTCGGCCTGTTCTCAGAGAGTTCTGGGAGACACCTCACCCCGGGGAGACCGGCAGCGGTTGCCGGTCCGGGACGAAAGAGGCCCGCCCCCGTGACGGGAGCGGGCCTCGATGGCGCAGGTGTCAGTCGAGTCGCTTGTCTGCCTTGATCGACTCGCGCTCGGCGCCGGCACCCGTGCTCTCCAGAGCCTCGTGCTCGCCTGCCGGCAGGGCCGCGTGCGGCTCGTCGTGCGCGTGGTGCGCCGCCTCGAGCTCGGACGGCGTGACCGGTCCGACGCGGTCAACGAAGTAGAAGTGCGAGAGCTTGGCCCGCAGCCGCTCCTTGCGGGCGATGGGGCTGTCGACGCCGTTCTCGTCCTTCTGGGCGCTGATCTGCAGCGGCTCGGGAACCTCGTGCTGGACGAGCGGCCAGCGCTCGTTCGGCGTGAGCGGTGCGTGGATCTCCTCGAAGCGACCGTCGGGGTAGCGCCAGATGGTGCCGGTCTCGCGGCCGTGGAGGACCTTCTGGCGATCGGCGCGCTGGAGGCTGAGGCAGATCCGCTTCGTGATCCAGAAGGCGATGGGCGGCCCGACGAAGAACAGCGTGCGCAGCGCCATGGTGATGTCGTTGATGGACAGGTGGAGCTTGATCGCGATGAGGTCGTTGCCGGCCGCGAAGAACAGCACCAAGTACATCGTGATGCCGGCGACACCGATGGCGGTGCGGGTCGGCGCGTTGCGCGGGCGGTCGAGCAGGTGGTGCTCGCGCTTGTCGCCGGTCACCCAGGACTCGACGAACGGGTAGGCGCCGATGATGCCCCACATGATGGGCAGCAGCAGGATCGAGCCCGGGAAGATGTTCATGCTCCAGGTGAAGTCTCCCCACGACACGAACTCCAACCACCCCGGCAGCAGACGCAGCGCGCCGTCCGCGAAGCCCATGTACCAGTCCGGCTGGGAGCCGGCGGTGACGGGGGAGGGGTCGTAGGGCCCGTAGGCCCAGATCGGGTTGATCGTGAAGAGGGCCGAGATCAGCGTGATGACGCCGAAGACCATGAAGAAGAAGCCGCCGGCCTTGGCGATGTAGACCGGCATCAGCGGGTAGCCGACGACGTTGTTGTTGGTGCGGCCCGGCCCGGGGTACTGGGTGTGCTTGTGCACGAAGACGAGCAGGATGTGGGCCGTGAAGAGACCGATGAGGATCGCCGGGATGAGCAGGATGTGCACGGAGTAGAGCCGCGGCACGATCGCCTCACCCGGGAAGGCTCCGCCGAAGATGAAGTACGACATGTACGAGCCGATGACGGGCACCGACTGGACGAAGCCGTTCATCGCGCGGATGCCGGTGCCCGACAGCAGGTCGTCGGGCAGCGAGTAGCCGGCAAATCCCTCGATGCACGCGAGCATCGACAGGATGGTGCCGAAGACCCAGTTGATCTCGCGCGGCTTGCGGAAGGCCCCCGTGAAGAAGACGCGCGCCATGTGGGCGAAGACCGAGACGATGAAGATCAGGGCGCCCCAGTGGTGGATCTGCCGGATGAGCAGGCCACCGCGGATGTCGAAGGAGATGTCGAGCGTCGATCGGTAGGCGTCCGAGACCATGATCCCCTGGAGCGGGATGTAGGACCCGTCGTAGGGCACGAGGGTCTGGCTCGGCACGAACCAGAAGGTGAGGAAGGCCCCGGTCAGGAGGCAGACGATCATCGAGTACATCGCGATCTCGCCGAGCATGAACGACCAGTGGTCCGGGAAGACCTTCTTGAGCAGGAACGACACGCCCTTGGCGGCGCCGACGCGGTCGTCGACCCAGCCGGCGATGCCGCCGAGCGGCTTGGTGGAGTCGTGCACCTCCTCGTCGCGACGGTCGTCGGCCCGCAGGCCCTGCGCCGGACGGTTCTCGTTGATGGTCGTCATCGCAAACGCTCCCAGAAACTCGGTCCGACGGGCTGGTCGAAGCCCTGCGGTGCGACGAGGTAGCCCGCGTCGTCGACTTGGATCTTGAGCTGCGGCAGCGGGCGCTTGGCCGGTCCGAAGATGACGTTGCAGTCCTCGGTCAGGTCAAACGTCGACTGGTGGCAGGGGCAGAGCAGGTGGTGGGTCTGCTGCTCGTAGAGACCGACCGCACACCCGACGTGGGTGCAGATCTTGGAGTAGGCGACGGTGCCGTCGACGCCCCAGTCACGGGCCTTCTGGACCTTGATGAGCTCGGGGTCGAGACGGATGAGGATGACGGCGGCCTTGGCCTTCGCCTCGAGCACGTGCTTGCCGTCGTCGATGAACTTCTGCAGCGTCTCGGGCATGACGTGGAAGACGGAGCCGTTCGTGACGTCCTCGAGCTTGATCGGGGTCATCTCGGGGTCGCGCATGAGGCGGATCGGCTTGCCGTCGTTGTAGGCGGGGTCCCAGATCGTGGTCTTGAGCTGCTCGACGTCCGTCGGGCCGAGCGAACCGGCGACCTGCAGGCCGAGGGGTAGGGCGAAGAGCCCGAGTGCGCCACCGAGGGTGTACTTGATGAGGGGACGACGGGGCAGCTGCGCAGCCTCGCCGCCCTTGCTCACGGCCGCGACGGCTTTCGCGCGGTCGGCGGGGGAGGAGGCCTGCAGGTGGCGCTCCTCGACGACCTCGGTGTCGGGCATCAGGGTCTTGGCCCAGTGCACGGCGCCGAGACCGATCATGAGGATGGAGATGCCGAGCGACACGCCGAGCACGACGTTCTGCGTGCTCGCGATGCCGATGCCGGGGAAGTAGAAGGTCGCCTCGTCGGGAACGACGAAGTAGGCGACGAGGAAGACGAGCGCGCCGAGCATCGACAGGCCGAACATCGTCGCGACCTGGCGCTCGGCCCGCTTGGCGGCGAGCTCGTCGTCATCCGCGAGCCGGTGCACGTGCGGCGGCAGGCCCGGGTTGTCGAAGCGGTCGACCGCACCGGCCTGAGACTGCTCGACCACGCCACCCTGGGTGGCGGAGACGAGCGCGCCGCTCTCGCCTGGTGCCGTCGTCTCGTTGTCGTTCATCGGGTCCTGGTCCTGTCGTCAGTCGGGATGCGAAGCAGCCGTGGGGCGGTCATGCGGCCTTCTTGCCGAGCCACACCGCACCCGCGATGAGGATGCCCAGACCGAAGACCCAGGCGAAGAGGCCCTCGGACACGGGGCCGAGGTTGCCGAGGCTGAAGCCGCCGACGTTGGTCTGGTCGCGCTGGGCGGCGAGGTAGGAGATGACCTGCTGCTTGCCCTCGGGCGAGATGTTGCGGTCGTTGAAGACGGGCATCGACTGCGGGCCGGTCACCATGGCTTCGTAGATCTGGCGGGGCGTCGCCTCGTCGAGGGCAGGGGCGTACTTGCCGCGGGTCAGCGCACCGCCGGCGCCGGCGAAGTTGTGGCACATGGCGCAGTTGACGCGGAAGATCTCGCCGCCGGTCGCGATGGCCCTGTTGTTCTCGGGCGTGCCCGGCTGGATGACCGTCGTCCACTTCTCCTCGGGGACGGCCGGGCCGGCGCCGAGGGAGGCGACGAAGGCGGCCAGGGCCGCGATCTGGGTCTCGTCGAACTTCACCTTGTTGACCGGAGCCTGCACGTTCGGCCCGGCGAGCGGCATACGGCCCGTGCTGACCTGGAAGTCGACGGACGCAGCGCCGACGCCGACGAGCGACGGCCCGGACTTCGTGCCCTCGGCGTTGACGCCGTGGCAGCTCGCGCAGTTGGCGAGGAAGAGGTTCTTGCCGTCCTGGACGGCGTCGGCGGAGACCGTGGACGCCGCGTTGGCGTCCTTGGGGGCGAAGAAGGAGTACGCGCCTCCGGTCACGAGCAGGCCGAGCAGCAGCAGCACCGCGATCGCGGCGGGGTGTCGGCGTCGGGCGGCCAAGGCGTTCACGGTGCGGTCCTGTCGTCCAAGGTGGTCGTCGGTCGGTCTGTCGGTCGGGCGTTGAGGCGGTGAGTCGTGCCCTGAAGCGGTGGAGCGGGCGGCTGAACGAGAGCGATCGGTGCGGTCATCGACGACGTCAGCGCAGGATGTAGATGGTCGCGAAGAGCGCGATCCACACGACGTCGACGAAGTGCCAGTAGTAGGAGGTCACGACGGCGCCGGTCGCGTTGGCGTGGGTGTAGCGCCGCGTCGTGAAGGTGCGGGCGATGATGAGCAGGAACGCGATGAGGCCGCCCGTGACGTGCAGACCGTGGAAGCCGGTCGCCATGTAGAAGACGGACCCGTAGGCGTCGGAGCTGAGCGTGACGTTCTCGTGGACGAGCTCGGCGTACTCCATGACCTGGCCGGCGATGAAGAAGGCGCCGAAGAGGTACGTGAGGACGTACCACTCCCGCATGCCCCAGCCCTTGATGTCGTAGAGCTTGCCCGTGCGGGCCTTCTGGCCGCGCTCGGCCTTCCAGACACCGAGCTGGCACCACACCGAGGAGATGACGAGCACGAGGCAGTTGATGCTCGCGAACGTGAGGTTGAGCTTCTGCGTCTGCTCGGCCCAGAGGTCGGTGCGCACCGACCGGAGCTGGAAGTAGACGGCGAAGAGGCCGGCGAAGAACATCAGCTCGGACGACAGCCACACGATGGTGCCGACGGCAACCATGTTGGGCCGGGTCGCCGGTCCGTGCGCCGCCGGATTCATCACTGCACTGGAAGGAACTGCTGATGCTGTCGCCACGTTGGCCATTATTCCCACATTCCTCTGCGCCTGCGCGAGTGACCCCCCCGATTGGAGCGGTTTGTTGATCGGGTGTCGAGCATTCGTGACCATTCCGACATGCAAGGGGTCACGCCACCGCAGATGCTGCCGTATGCCGTCCGGTGACGTCACGCAGGCCCTCCGAGACCACCCCGAGACGACCCTGACCCGACACTCGACACGACCCCCGACACGTGCGCCGACCATGCACCGGAGGTTGCTGCAGCGCGGGGGTGCGGGGCCGGTAGCATCGGGCCCATGACCGCCCCGAACGACAGCTCGAACGACAGCGCGACCTCGACGCAGCTCACGACGACGGGATCGCAGCCCCAGCCGCGCATCGAGGTGTCGGTCCTGCTCTACAGCGACGACTACACGACCCGTGACGCAGTGCGCGCGGCCGTCGGGCGCCGTCCGGCCAAGGACGTCGAGGTGGTGCGGTGGCACGAGTGCGCCACCGCCGACGCGGTCATCAGCACGGTCGACCACGAGCGCTTCGACATCCTCGTGCTCGACGGCGAGGCCGCCAAGGTCGGCGGTCTGGGCCTCGCCCGGCAGCTGAAGAACGAGATCTTCGACTGCCCGCCGATCATCGTGCTCACGGGCCGTCCGCAGGACAGCTGGCTGGCCGCCTGGTCGCAGGCCGACCTGGCCGTGCCGCACCCGCTCGACCCGATCGCGCTCACGTCGGCCATCACGACGCTGGCGCGCTCGGGCGTTCCCGCGGCCTGACGCATGGCGACCGACGCCGAGCACACGTGGCCCGCACTTCTCTCGGAGCTCATCGCCGGTCGTGACCTCGACCGGGCCACGACCGCATGGGCGATGGACCGCATCATGGCGGGCGAGGCGACGCCGAGCCAGATCGCCGGCTTCCTCATCGGCCTGCGCTCCAAGGGTGAGAGCGTCGACGAGATGAGTGGGCTCGCCGAGGTCATGCTCGGCCACGCCCGGCGCATCGAGGTCGACGGCCCGAGTCTCGACATCGTCGGCACCGGCGGGGACCGGGCCCACACCGTCAACATCTCGACGATGTCGTCGATCGTGGCCGCGGCCGCCGGGGTGCGGGTCGTCAAGCACGGCAACCGGGCGGCCTCGTCGTCGTCGGGCAGCGCCGACGTGCTCGAGGCGCTCGGCATCGACCTGTCCCTCGCGCCCGAGCGGGTCGTCGAGATCGTCAGCGAGGCAGGCATCACCTTTTGCTTCGCCCAGACCTTCCACCCGTCGTTCCGGCACACGGCCGTGCCGCGCCGCGAGCTCGGCATCGGCACGGCGTTCAACTTCCTCGGCCCGCTCACCAACCCCGCCCAGCCGACGTATGCCGCCGTGGGCTGTGCCGACGCCCGCATGGCTCCGCTGCTGGCGGGTGTCTTCGCGAGCCGCGGCCGCGACGCGGCCGTCTTCCGCGGTGACGACGGGCTCGATGAGATCACCGTCTCGACGACGTCCGCGGTGTGGTGGGTCCGCGACGGCGACGTCGGCCTCCGCTCGCTCGACCCGACCCGGCTCGGTCTCGACCTGCACCCCATCGAGGACCTCCGGGGCGGCGACGCCGAGCACAACGCCCAGGTCGTGCGCGACACCTTCGCCGGTGCCCGCGGCGCCGTGCGCGACGCGGTCCTGCTCAACGCGGGCATCGCCCTCGCGCTGACCCGACCCGACAGCGGCTCCGACGCGGCTGCCTTCCACGACGACGTCCGGGCCGGCATGGAGCTGGCCGCCGGCGCGATCGACTCCGGCGCAGCGACCGCCGTGGTCGACCGCTGGGTGGCAGCCACCCGCGCCTGACACCGCGCCGAGCTTCAGACCCCGTCGAGTGGCCGCGCCGTCACACGAGCCCCAGCCTGGGCTCTCGCCTCCGTCGAGTGGCCGCTCCATCACATGCGCACCAGTCGAACCGTGGTTGGTGGGACCACGCGGCCACTCGAGGGTGATGGTGGGGTCAGGTGTCGGGGGGCGCTCCGTCACACGAGCCCCAGCCTGGGCTCTCGCCCTCCGTCGAGTGGCCGCTCCGTCACACGCGCAGCAGTCGAACCGTGGTTGGTGGGACCACGCGGCCACTCGAGGGTGGGGGCGTGGGATCACGCGGCCACTCGAGGGTGACGGTGGGGTCAGGCGTCGTCGAGGCCGAGGCTGAAGGCTGCCTCGAGGTCGTGCGACGAGTACGTGCGGAAGGCGATGTGCGTCGACGTGCCGACGACCCCGGACACCTTGTTGAGGCGGTCGGCGATGACATCGGCGAAGTCGTCGTGCGACCGCACACGGACCATCGCGATGAGGTCGGCGTCGCCGGTGACGGAGTAGACCTCGGAGACCCCGGGGATGTTGGCGATCTCCTCGGCGACCTCGGGGATCCGGTTGACCTCGCAGCTGATCATGACGATGGCGGTGATCACGAGGACACCCTAGCCGTCCGCACCACTGCGGGTCCGGTGCCTCGTGGGCCTGCAGGTCGCGACCCTTCAGGTCGCGGGCCGGGTCGCCTGCCCGCGGCGGGCACGTCGTTGTCGAAGCCGACCACGTCGCGCGCTGCGGCGACGGCCGGCTCGAGCTCGTGGCGCACCGCGCCCGCGCCCCCGACGGGGCAGGTCCACGTGCCGTCGAGCTCGACGATGCGCACCCCGGGGGCCTCGAGCCACCGCAGCAGGATCTCGGTCTCCTCGACGAGGGCCGACGGCCGGTCGGGCGTCGGCGGCGCGACGACCTCGGCGGTGGCCTGCAGGGTGCGGACGTAGACCATGGGGTCGGCTCCGCGCGGGCTGACGGCGGTGCCGGCGAGGCGACCGTGTCGGATGCTCACGAGCTCCCACCCGCCGTGGTCGGCGCGCCGGGCGGCGACGATCTCGGGGGAGCGGGCGAGCGGAGCGAGGCGCTGGGCCCGGGCCGCGCCCCGGACGAGCTGGAGGAAGCGGTCGCGCACGCGCGCGGCGTCCTCGAAGCGCTCGGCAGACGCGAGCTCCTCGAGCCGGGCGCGCAGCAGGTCGGATCCGGGGCGGGCGTTGCCGCTGAAGATCGCCGCGCAGTCGGCGACGACGATGGCGTAGTCGCCCTCGGACTGCGCCCCGGTGCACGGTGCGCCGCAGCGGCCCATGTCGGCGAGCGCGCACGCCGACGAGCGGCCCGACAGACGACCGGTGCACTGCCGCAGCGGCACGACCTCGTGCACGGCGTCGATCGCGGACTGCGCCGTGAGGCGCGAGCGGAAGGGCCCGATGTAGTGGGCGTCGTCGTCGCGCACCTGCTTGACGATCGACAGCCGGGGGAAGCGCTCGCTGGTCAGCTTGACCCACATCGTCCTGCGGCCGTCCTTGGACCGGCGGTTGAAGCGCGGCTTGTGCTCGTCGATGAGTCGTAGCTCGCGCACCTGTGCCTCGAGCGGGGTCTGGCAGACGACCGGGTGCACGGCTTGGGCCAGGCGCACCATCTCGGCCATCCTGCTGCGCTGCTCGGAAGCGGTGAAGTAGGACCGGACGCGGGTGCGGATGTCGCGGCTCGTGCCGACGTAGAGGACCCGGCCGTTGCCGTCCTTGAAGAGGTAGACCCCGGGCGCGTGCGGCAGCGGGTCGGCGAGGAAGCGCTTGCGTCGCTGCGTCGGCGTGACCCGGGAGCTGTAGCTCGCGAGCTCCTCGAGCGTGCGGACGCCGAGGTTGCCGACGCGCTCGATGAGGCCGTGGAGCACGTCGACGGTGGCGCGGGCGTCGTGCAGGGCGCGGTGGTCGGGCGTCGTCGTCGCGCCGAAGACCTGCGCGAGCGAGCCGAGGCGGTGGTTGGGTGACTCGTCGCGCACGACGAGCTGGCGGGCGAGCTGGAGGGTGTCGAGCACCGCGAAGCCCGGCCAGGCCGTGCCGGTGCGGGCAGCCGCGGCCTTGAGGAAGCCGATGTCGAAGCCTGCGTTGTGGGCGACGAGGACGCTGCCGGCCGCGAACTCGAGGAAGGCGGGCAGGGCCGTCTCGATGCGCGGCGCGCCTCGCACCATGCCGTCGGTGATGCCGGTGAGCACCGAGATGAACGCCGGGATCGGCTCGCCGGGGTCGACGAGGGTCTGGAACTCACCGAGCTGCTCGCCCCCGCGAACCTTGACGGCACCGATCTCGGTGATACCGCACTCGGCCGGGGCACCCCCGGTCGTCTCGAGGTCGACCACGACGAAGGTGACGTCGGCGAGGGAGGTGCCGAGGTCATCGAACGTTGACTGGATCGCCTGCATGCCCCGACGGTATGCCGCGGCGCCGACAACGCCCGGAAGGCGCGGCGGTCGTCGGCGGGCGCCGAGGAGTGTCGGTGGTCGCCCTTAGCGTCATTCGTGACAGAACGCAACGAGACGTGAAGAGGTGCCCAGGATGATGCTCGTCGACTGCAACACCTGCCCGGTGCGGCACGTCCGGTGCGCGGACTGCATGGTGACCGCGCTGACGGCCGTGCCCCTCGCCCCGCGCGAGGCCCCGCGCCCGGTCCTGACCGAGGCCGGTGCCGCCCCCACTCCTGCCCCGGCCCCTGCCGAGGGTGGCTCCGAGTCAGGTTTCGCCGGCCCGCCGCGCCTCGCCCTCGACCGGGCGGAGCGCCATGCGGTGTCGGTGCTGCTCGGTGCCGGGCTCGTGACGGTGCAGGAGGCCAACGCGGCCCGCGCCGTGCCGGCCGAGGGTTTCGCCTCCGCAAGCATGCATTCCCACCACGCGCCCGCCCGTTCCGCGAGAGCCACCCGCGCCGCAGGCTGACCGCGATCGGCGGGGGTGCAGTGGCGTGTCACCATGACGAGGTGTCCCGACTTCGGCTCGTGCTCCCCGCGCTGGCCGCCGCCGTCCTGGCCGTGCCGGCCCTGGCCTCCTGCACGGCGTCGAGCAGCGCCAACACCGGACCCGGCACCGTCGACCGAGCGTCGACAGGCAGCACGGCATCAGCGCGGGCGTCTTCTGCAGGGGTCGACGAGGTCACCGCCCTCGTCAAGGACCGGTTCGGCGCCGTCACGAAGGGTGACCGGACCGCCTGGCTCGCAGCCCTGGCGCCGGACGTCGGCGATGCTGCCAGAACCACCCAAGGCAGGATCTTCGACCGGATGCGGGCCATGGGTGTCACCGATCTGAGGGTCGTCTCGATCGCCGTGCCCGGCCCGCCCTCGGCCACGACGAGCGCAACGCCCATGAGCGCCGCCGCTACAAGCACCACCGCTACGAGCACCGCCGCCGCGAGCACCGCCGCGACGAGCACCACTCCAACGAGCACCGCGGCTACGAGTACCGCCGCTACGAGCACCACTGCGGCGAACGACATCCGGGCCCGGCTCACCGCCACCTACCGGCTCGGCGGCTTCGACACGAGCCCCCGCACGTTCGTCGTCGACCTGGCCCTCGAGGCCGATCCCCGGGCGAGCAACGGCGCCACCGGAGCCGGCCCGACACCGCGCCTGCGCTCGTGGGACCCCGCCGAGCGGCTCCAGCCGTGGGACCTCGCCGGTCTCCGGGTGCGCCGCACCGCCGACGCCCTGCTGCTCGTCGTGGGTCCTCAGGCACGCCTCGACGAGCTCGACCGCCACGTGCGGGCCGCAGCACGCAACGTCTCCGCCGTCTGGGGGCGGTCCGAGCCCTCCGTCTGGGTGGCCCCCGGCACCGACGACGACGCGGCCCGTCTGCTCGGTCGCACCGCGGCAGCCATGACACGGGTGGCCGCGGTCACCGACGGCCCGCTCGAGCCGGGTGAATCTGCCGGCGCCGACCGCATCGTCGTCGCTCCGACCCCGTGGTCGGGGCTGAGCGGCGTCGGTCGCGACGTCGTCCTCACGCACGAGCTGACGCACGCCAGCGTGCGGGCGACGACGACGCGCTCCGTGCCGGACTGGCTGGCCGAGGGCTTCGCCGAGCTCGTCGCCTACCGCACGGTCACCCTGCCGGAGCGTCAGGTCGTCGCGCCGGCGCTCGACCTCGTGCGCACCCAGGGCCTTCCGACGGCCCTGCCCACCGACGCGGCCTTCGACCCGGCCACGGGCCGGTTGGAGGCGGCATACGGCCTCGCCCTGCTGGCCGTGAGGGAGCTCGCCGACCGGAAGGGCATGCCCGGGCTGGTGCGCCTCTATCGCGAGGCCGCGGGTGGACTGCCAGCGCCGACCGCGAGCCTCGGCGACCCGGAGGCGGTCACCGACCTCGCCCTCGAGCGGGCCGGCACCGACCGCGCCACCCTCGTGCGGCAGTGGCGCTCCCGCATCGCCTCGCTGACTGCCCAGTGACCGCCAAGTTCCGGTCGCGTGCCGACCGATCGCGTGCCCGGCCGGTCGCCGCCGGTCAGGAGTAGAGCTTCTCGACGTCGTCGGCGAAGTCCTTCATGACGACGTTGCGCTTCAGCTTGAGCGACGGCGTGAGGTAGCCGTTGGCCTCGGTGAAGTCGCCCTCGAGCACGGTGAACTTGCGGATCGACTCCGCCTTGGACACTGCCTGGTTGGCGCGGTCGACGGCGTGCTGGAGGGCCTCGAGCACGACGGGGTTGGTGCGTGCCTGCTCGATGGAGACACCCTCGACGCCGTGGCTCTTGGCCCACAGCGGCCACATCTCCTCGTCGAGTGTGACGAGCGCCGCGATGAAGGGCTTCTGGTCACCGACGACGATGCACTGCGACACGAGCGGGTGGGAGCGCAGTCGGTCCTCGAGCACGGCCGGCGCGACGTTCTTGCCGCCGGCGGTGACGAGGATCTCCTTCTTGCGGCCCGTGATGCGCAGGTAGCCGTCGTCGTCGAGGTCTCCGATGTCGCCGGTGTGGAACCAGCCGTCGACGATCGCGTCAGCCGTCGCCTGCGGGTTGCCGTGGTAGCCGCTGAAGACCCCGACCCCCTTGAGCAGGATCTCGCCGTCGTCGGCGATGCGGACGCCGCTGCCCGGCAGCGGCGGGCCGACGGTGCCGATCTTGATCTTGTCGGGGGTGTTGACGCACACCGGAGCCGTCGACTCGGTGAGGCCGTAGCCCTCGAGGATAATGACGCCGATGCCGCGGTAGAAGTGGCCGAGTCGCGTGCCGAGCGGAGCGCCGCCCGACACGGCGTACTGCACCTTGCCGCCCATGGCCGCGCGGAGCTTGCCGTAGACGAGCCGGTCGAAGATCGCGTGCTGAAGGCGCAGCAGGAGGCCGGGCCCGTCGGCGTCGAGCGCCTCGCTGTGCGCGATGGCGACGGTCGCGGCGCGCAGGAAGATGCGGCCCTTGCCATCGGCCGCGGCCTTGGCCTCGGCGGAGTTGTAGATCTTCTCGAAGACGCGGGGGACCGCGAGCACGAAGGTCGGCTGGAAGCCGGCGAAGTCGTCGAGGAGGGTCTTGATGTCGGCCGAGTGCCCCATCCGTGCCTTCGCCGAGACGCAGAGCACCTCGATGAAGCGGGCGAAGACGTGCGCGAGCGGGAGGAAGAGGAGCGTCGAGGCGCCGTCGGCGCGCACGACCTCCTTGAGCTTCTCGGTGGCGTTCTCGGCGAGGTCGAGGAAGTTGCCGTGCGTGAGCTCGCAGCCCTTGGGCCGGCCGGTGGTGCCCGACGTGTAGATGATGGTCGCGATGGACGTGCGGTCGAGGGCCTCGCGGCGGGACGCCAGCTCGGCGTCGGGCACCGACGTGCCCTTCTGCCGCAGGGCATCGAGCCCGCCGTCGGCAATGACGACCACCTCGACGAGGTCGGGCAGCTGGGCGTCGACGAGCCCCACGGTCTCGCGGTGCGCGGCAGTCTCGACGACGGCGAGGACGGCCCCGGAGTCGGAGAGGATCCACTCGACCTGCTCGGCCGAGGAGGTCTCGTAGATCGGCACGACCACACCCCCGGCGCTCCACGTCGCGAAGTCGACGAGCGTCCACTCGTAGCGGGTGCGCGACATGAGGCCGACCCGGCTGCCCGGCTCGACACCCGAGGCGATGAGCCCCTTGGCGACGGCGTCGACGTCGGCGGCGAACTCCCGCCACGTCGTCGTCGCCCAGCGGTCCCCGGCGCCCTTGCGGGCGAAGGCCGCACCAGCGGGCGACTCGACGGCGTTGCGGCCGGGCAGGTCGGCAAGGCTTCCCTCGGTGGTGACGGGGACGAGCGGTGCGACGACGTTGTCCTTCACGGAGACTCCTCGTGAGCGGCGGGTGTGCAGTGGGGCTGACGACACCGACGGATGACCAGCAGCGACAACGGTGCGGGTCACGCCCGGCGATGGCGTGGAAGAGGGTCCGCCACGACGCGTCGCGGTGGGCTTCGCGCCCATCCTCGCACGCGCGCGCCCGAGGTCGGGAGCCAAACGCGGGGTGCGCGCCGTGGCGTGACCAACGCGATAACCTTCGGCTCATGGCCGATCGCACCGAGTCCTCCATCATCGTCGACGCACCCCCCGGCGAGGTGCTCGACGTCATCGCGGACTTCGAGGCCTACCCCGAGTGGGCCGGCGAGGTGAAGGCGATCCGAGTGCTCGCCGAGGAGGGCGACGGCTGGGCCGACCAGGTCGAGTTCACCCTCGATGCCGGCGCCATCAAGGACACCTACGTTCTCGACTACGAGTGGGACGTCGTCGAGGACGGCACGGGCGTCGTCTCGTGGTCGCTCGTCTCGGCCCAGGTGCTCAAGGCCATGGACGGCTCCTACACCCTGGCCGCCCAGGGCGCGGGCACGAAGGTCACCTACCGTCTCGCGGTCGACGTCAAGATCCCCATGATCGGCCTGCTCAAGCGCAAGGCCGAGAAGGTCATCGTCGACACGGCTCTCAAGGAGCTGAAGAAGCGCGTCGAGGCCTGACCGGCGTGACGGCGACCGACGAGCCCGACGGGCACGGCAACAACGGATCGGCACCTGCCACCGACGACCCCGCGCGCACGGTGGCGGAGGAGGCGGCGCTGCTCGTCGAGCTGCTCTCGCGCCGTGGCTGGGGCGCCAGCGGCGGTATGCCGTCCGCGTCCTCCCACACGACCGCCCACGAGCCGGGGGGCGGGTCCTCGAGCTCGGCGCACCGCAACGGTGACGCGGCGAGCTCGGCCGACGACGGCGCGGCCACGGACCGCGCCGGGGCGGGTGCCCGACCCGGCGGCATACCCTTGACGGATGCCCGGCAGGCGCCGGAGTGCACGTGCGGAGGGCGCGAGCCGGCGGCCTGCCGGGTGTGTCCGGTGTGCCAGCTCATCAGCTTCGTCCAGCAGGTCAACCCCGACACGATCGAGCGGGTCGCCGACTTCGTCGGCTTCGCCGCCACCGCGCTGCGCGACCTCGCGACGGCGCAGCGCGAGCGCTCGACCCGCCCCGAGACGGCCGGCCCCGAGGCGGGCGCCGAGGCGACCGGCGACCAGGGCGACCGAGGCGCGGCTACCCGCAGCGCAGGGGCACGCGACGAGCAGGAGGGACCGGCATGACCCGTCGGCTGGCCATCGGCATCGACATCGGCGGCACCAAGGTCGCCGGGGGGATCGTCGACGAGAGCGGCGCCATCCTCGAGCGGGTGCGCTTCGACACGCCGCACCGCTCCACCTCGCCCCGCGTCGTGGAGAACACCATCGTCGGCGCCGTCGAGGAGCTGCTCGGCCGGGCTGACCCGACCGACATCGTCGCCGTGGGCATCGGCGCCGCCGGCTTCGTCGCCGAGGACCGCGCGACCGTCGTCTTCGCGCCGCACCTGTCGTGGCGCAACGAGCCGCTGCGCGACGCGCTGTCGCAGCGCATCGCCCTGCCGATCACCGTCGACAACGACGCCAACGCGGCCGCTTGGGCTGAGGCGTGCTTCGGTGCGGCTCGCGGCGAGTCGCACGTCGTCGTCATCACGCTCGGCACGGGCATCGGCGGAGCCCTCATCATCGACGGGCAGGTGCAGCGCGGCAGGCACGGCATCGCGGGGGAGTTCGGCCACATGCAGGTTGTCCCCGGCGGCGTGCGCTGCGAGTGCGGCAACCGCGGCTGCTGGGAGCAGTACGCCAGCGGCAACGCCCTCGTCCGTGAGGCGCGCGCGATGATCGACGCCGGATCGCCTGTCGTGGCAGACCTGCTCACCCGACTCGGGGGTGACCCGGCTGCGCTCACCGGGCCCTTCATCACCGAGGCCGCCCGCGACGGCGACCCCACCGCGCGCGAGCTGCTCGCCGACATCGGCGAGTGGCTGGGCATCGGCATGGCCAACCTCGCGGCCGCCTTCGACCCCGGGCTGTTCGTCATCGGCGGTGGTGTCAGCGCTGCCGACGAGATGCTCATCGGTCCCGCGCGTGACGCCTTCCGGCGCCAGCTCACCGGGCGCGGCTACCGTCCCGAGGCGAGCATCGTGCGGGCCGTCCTGGGCAGCGACGCGGGCCTCATCGGGGCTGCGGAGCTCGCGCGCAGCAGTCGCTGAGCCCGCCGCGCCGCAAGGTCGGCGAGCGGGTCAGACCCTCGTGCCGTCGTCGAACGGGTCACGCTCGTTGCCGCCGCGCAGCACGAGCAGCACGAAGCCGATGACGACCATGGCGATCGCCGTGACGACCCACCACCCGCTGCCGTCGCGGTCGAAGAAGAGCAGGTAGAAGAGCAGGAGAGGCCCGCCGACGAGGCCGCCGACGATCGCCCAGAACATCGGGTCGGTCTCGGCCGAGGGCAGCTCGATCTCGGACGGCGGCACGAAGTGGTCGTCCGGCTCACCGCCCCAAGCAGCGCTCGCCGCGTCGAGCAGGGCATCGACGTCGTCGACCGGGTCGCTCGGTGCCCCGGAGCGCCACACGTGCGAGGTCGTCGACGCGATCGGCAGCCCGAGGTCCCCGCCGTGGGCGACGTCGGTCGCCGCCGGTCCTGCCGCCCCTGTCGGGTCGCTCGGAGCTGCGGGGGCTGCCGGGGCCGCGGGGGCCGTCGGAGCCGCCGGGCCGAGGGGAGCGGGGTTGACCCCGGTGGTCTTGGCGGCGGAGCCGCTCGTGCCCTCGTCGGACGTCAGGGCGTCGCCCGCCGGGGCAGGGTCGTCACCGGACGGCATACGGCCGGCAGTGTGCTCTCGGTCGGCCAGCGGGTCGGGCGCCTCGTCGTCCCAGCCCGCGACGATCCGCTGGAACTCCGCATCGAGGTCGCGGTCGTTCACGTGAATCCTCCTGGCGGTGCGGCGGGACCTCCTGATCCTCGCATGCGGCCCTGACCGCGCGCGAGTGTCGTAGAGTTCGAGCCGTCACGTGGAAGGTGGACAACGGTTGTTCTACTGGTTTCTGAAGACGATCGTCATCGGTCCCATCATCAGGCTGCTCTTCCGGCCCTGGGTCGAGGGCGAGGAGAACATCCCCGAGGAGGGGGCGGCGATCTTCGCCTCCAACCACCTGTCCTTCTCCGACTCGGTGTTCCTGCCGCTCGTCGTGCCGCGCCGGGTCACCTTCCTCGCGAAGAGCGACTACTTCACCGGGCGCGGGGTCAAGGGCCGCCTGACGGCAGCCTTCTTCAAGGCCATCGGGCAGGTGCCCGTCGACCGCTCGGGCGGCAAGGCCAGCAGCGCCGCACTCAACTCCGGCCTCAAGGTGCTGCGTCGCGGTGACCTGCTCGGCATCTATCCCGAGGGCACGCGCTCGCCCGACGGGCGCCTCTATCGCGGCCGAACCGGTGTGGCCCGGATGGCGCTCGAGGGTCGCGTCACCGTGATCCCCGTGGCGATGATCGGCACCGACAAGGCCCAGCCCACCGGCAAGGTCATCCCGCGCATCATGCGCGTGGGGGTGCGGGTCGGCAAGCCGCTCGACTTCTCGCGCTACGAGGGCATGGAGGACGACCGCTTCGTCCTGCGCTCGATCACCGACGAGATCATGTACGAGCTGATGCTGCTGTCGGGCCAGGAGTACGTCGACATGTACGCCACCTCGATGAAGGACCGCCTGCTCGCCGCGGCCCGGGCCAAGGCCAAGGAGCTTCAGGAGGCCGCGAAGCCGGGCACCGCCGCTCCGGAGCTCGAGGCGGCTCTCGACGCCGCCGAGGGCCGCGCGACCCAGCTCGAGCGGGCCGTCGACCGCGTCGACCCTGCGAGCGACGCGGGCAACGAGGCCGCCGGTGCCCCAGCCGCCGGCGCCCAGGCCGCACCCGACGAGGACGAGGGCCCCGGGCCCGTCGTCGCTGCCTCCTGAGATGGGCGGGCGCGAGCCCCTGACCTCCGCGCGCACAGCCGTGCCGCTCGACGAGCACGTCGTCGTCCGGGGTCTCTGGCGCGCCGTCGACGTCTTCCGCTGTCTCGCGCTGGCGTATGCCGTGTGGTCGGCCTGGGAGCGGCGCGACGAGATGGTCAACCCGACCGCTGCGGTCGTCATCCTCGGCGTGCTCACCGGGTGGACCGTCGTGCAGACCGTGCGGCCGATGCGCACGGCCCGCGCCTACACGGTCGAGCTCGCCATCGCGTGCGCCGCCATCCTCGGCACGCGCCTCGTCGACAGCCCCGAGGTCATCACGGCCGGGGCCAAGACGATCCCGTCCATCTGGCCGTCGGCCGCCATCGTCGGCTGGGCGGTACTGCGCGGCTGGCGCGGTGGCGTGGTGGCCGCGGCGATCGTCGCGGCGTGCTCCTTCGTCGAGGTCATCGAGCCGACGGCCAACACGGTGACCAACTCGATCCTCGGCCTGCTGCTCGGCGGCTGCATCGGCTACTGCGTCGACCTCACGCGCGCGAGCCACGCGGCGCTCGCGCAGGCGATGCGGGTCGAGGCGGCCCGAGCCGAGCGCGACCGGCTCGCGCGCACGGTGCACGACGGGGTGCTGCAGACCCTCGCCTTCATCAACCGGCGCGCGATCGACATCGGCGGCGAGACGGCGGCCCTCGGTGCGATGGCAGGGGAGCAGGAGCGCATCCTGCGCACCCTCGTCAGCCAGGCCGACCTTGCCGAGGTCGACCGGGCCGTGTCGGGGGAGGCCGACCTCAGGGGGTTGCTCGCCCACGTCGAGACCGACGACATCGCCCTCGTCGCCCCGGGAGAGCCCGTGCTGCTGCCGCGCCGGGTCGCCGACGAGGTCGTCGCGGCGGTCGAGGCGGCCGTCGACAACGTGCGCAAGCACGCCGGCGAGGGGGCCCGGGCGTGGGTGCTCCTCGACGACGACGGGGCGGGCGTGCAGGTGACGATCCGCGACTCCGGAGTCGGTGTCGACGCCGGGCGGCTCGACGAGGCGGTCGGGCAGGGGCGCCTGGGGGTGTCGTCGAGCATCCGGGGGCGCCTCGCCGACCTCGGGGGCACCGCGAGCGTCACCTCCGGCGCGACCGGGGGCACGACCGTCGAGCTGCGCGTGCCGCACACGCCGGCCCGCTGAGGCACCCCGGCACGTCCTGCGCTGCATCCATGCAGCGGAATCCGCTCCGGTGGGCGGGACGTTTCGGGCACGATGGACGGGCAGCGCCGCGTTCCTCGTGGCCGCAGCAGGGGAGCGGGGCCCGTGGGTGGCCCTCGGGGGCGTCACAGGGAGACTGGGGAGACTGGGGGATCGGTGGGTGCCATGACTGAGCAGGGGCCGGAGTCGTCTGCCGACCACATCACCGTCGTCGTCGCCGACGACCACCCGATGTGGCGCGACGCCGTGGCCCGCGACCTCGCCGACTCCGGCTTCGAGGTCGTCGCCACCGCGGATGACGGGCGCGCCGCCGTGGCGCGCACCCGTGCGCTCGTGCCCGACGTGCTCGTGCTCGACCTCAACCTGCCCGGCCTCGACGGACCCGAGGTGTGTGCCGCGCTCTCGGCGGCGGGGGTGCCGACGCGCATCCTCATCCTCTCGGCGAGCGGCGACCACAAGGACGTGCTCGACGCCGTCAAGGCGGGTGCCCTCGGCTACCTCGTGAAGTCGGCGGGGCGCGAGGAGTTCATCGCCGCGGTGCGCGCCACGGCCGCCGGAGACCCGGTCTTCACCCCGGGTCTCGCCGGTCTCGTGCTCGGCGAGTTCCGTCGCGCGCGGACGGCCGGGCCGGAGCAGGGCGGTCGCGAGATCCCCGAGCTCACCGAGCGCGAGACCGAGATCCTGCGCTACGTCGCCACCGGGATGGGCTACAAGGAGATCGCCGCGACGCTGTTCCTCTCGCACCGCACGGTGCAGAACCACGTGCAGAACATCTTCGGCAAGCTCCAGATGCACAACCGGGTCGAGCTCGCCCGCTTCGCGATGGAGCGTGGCCTCGACCTCGGTGACCCCACGACCTGACCGCGCCCGGTCGAGTGGCCACCATGTGCCGCCCCCGGCCCGTCGAGAGGCCACGGTATGCCGCCCCCGCCCGGTTGAGTGGCCACCGTTCGCCGCCCCCACCCCGTCGAGAGGCCACGGTATGCCGCCCCGCCTGGTCGAGTGGCCACCGTTCGTCGGGAGCCTGCCGGGCGGCATACCGGCGCGGGTCGGCGAACGGGTGTCCACGGGCGACTCGTGGTTTCGGGATGCGGACCCGGGCCGGGACGGCCCGACACGGCGACTACGCTGTCGGGGTGAACATGAGCGCCGTCACCGCCGATGTCGGCCTGGAGCCCGTCGACGGGTCCGAGGCCCTGGCCGCCCTCACCGCCGCCGCCAACGAGCTCGAGGCGACGCAGCAGCCGAGCTGGCCCGACACGGCCGCCTTGGCCGAGGTGATCGAGACGCTCTCGACCTATCCGCCCCTCGTCTTCGCCGGCGAGTGCGACATCCTCACCGACCGCATGGCCAAGGCCGCGGTGGGCGAGGCGTTCGTGCTGCAGGGCGGCGACTGCGCCGAGACGTTCGCGTCGGCGACCGCCGACAACATCCGCGACCGCATCAAGACGATCCTGCAGATGGCGGCCGTGCTCACCTACGGCGCCTCGGTGCCGGTCATCAAGATCGGCCGCATGGCGGGGCAGTACGCCAAGCCGCGCAGCTCGAACGTCGAGACGCGTGAGGGCGTGACGCTGCCGGCCTTCCGCGGCGACATGGTCAACGACTTCGCCTTCCACGAGACGGCTCGCATCCCCGACCCGCAGCGGCTCGTCCGCGCGTACCACGCGAGCTCAGCGACGCTGAACCTCGTGCGCGCTTTCACCACAGGCGGATTCGCCGACCTGCGGCACGTGCACGACTGGAACCGCGGCTTCGTCGCCAACTCCGCCAACCAGCGCTACGAGAAGATCGCCAAGGACATCGACAAGGCGATGCGCTTCATGGCGGCCTGTGGCGCCGACTTCGACGCGATGCGCACGGTCGAGTTCTACGCCGCCCACGAGGCGCTGCTGCTCGACTACGAGCGCCCGCTGACGCGCATCGACTCGCGCTCCGGGCGGCTCTATGACACCTCGACGCACTTCGTGTGGGTCGGCGAGCGCACGCGCCAGCTCGACGGGGCCCACATCGACTTCGTCTCGCGCATCAGCAACCCCATCGGCGTCAAGCTCGGCCCCAAGGCCGACATCGACGAGGTGCTGCGCCTCATCGACAAGGTCGACCCGCAGCGCACACCGGGGCGCCTCACCTTCATCACCCGGATGGGCGCCGGCACGATCCGCGACGCCCTGCCGGCGCTCGTCGACAAGGTGACCGCCTCGGGCGCCACCGTGACGTGGATCTGCGACCCGATGCACGGCAACACCTTCGAGAGCTCGACCGGATACAAGACGCGCGACTTCGAGGACATCGTCGAGGAGGTGCACGGCTTCTTCGAGGTGCACCGCTCGCTCGGCACGATCCCGGGCGGCATCCACGTCGAGCTGACGGGTAACGACGTCACTGAGTGCCTCGGCGGCGCGGAGAAGATCATCGACTCCGACCTCGAGAAGCGCTACGAGTCGGTGTGCGACCCGCGCCTCAACCACCAGCAGTCGCTCGAGCTCGCGTTCCTCGTCGCAGAGATGCTCGCCCAGGCCTGACCGCCGCCAGGTGACGACCTGCTCACACCGGCCAGCCGGCCTTGAAGGCCTCAGCTAGGTTCGAGGTATGGGGAGTGTGTCGTGCTCGGCGCCCCCG
The DNA here is from genome assembly GCF_006717145.1 of Humibacillus xanthopallidus. GTDB lineage: Bacteria > Actinomycetota > Actinomycetes > Actinomycetales > Dermatophilaceae > Humibacillus > Humibacillus xanthopallidus. The sequence continues at coordinate 735,353 of NZ_VFQF01000001.1, forward strand.
TGCTCTGCCGTCGTATGCGGCGAGGAGCGAGCGCGGGTGGTCATCGAGACGGCTGCCCGGGAGCGACCCTCGCCGCACCGTGCCCTCCCCGGACGCCCGGCCGCCAGCTGCGGCTCCGGCGATGCACCCGTCGAGGCCCGAGGCCGTGGACGCACCCGCGCTTGCGCTCCTGCACGTCCGATGTCCTCAGGCCCCAACGACGTCGGGGGCTGGTGACGACCGGGAGGAGATGCACGATGAGCGTGCGAACAGAAGGGAAGCAGAGCAAGCCGCGGGTCGTGACCCAGCCCGCGCAGCTGGCGGGACTCCCCGGGGTCGACCTGGCCGAGGTGGAGCGCGTCCACGACGTCTTTCCCCTGCGGATCAGCCGGCACTACCTGGATCTCATCGAGGAGCCGGGTGACCCGATCTGGCTGCAGGCGATGCCTGACATCCGCGAGCTGTCCGACGAGGGGTTCGCGGACCCGCTCGCGGAGGAGGCCGACAGCCCCGTCCCGTACCTGACGCACCGCTACCCGGACCGGGTGCTGCTGCGGGTGACCGACACGTGCGCCAGCTACTGCCGCTTCTGCACGAGGCGCTGGAAGATCGCCGACCCCGACCCCGTGCCGCCCGAGGTGATCCAGACCGCGATCGACTACATCCGGGCGCACCCGGAGGTGCGCGACGTCATCGTCTCGGGAGGGGATCCCCTGATGCTCAGCGACAGCAGGCTGGAAGGCATCCTCTCGGACCTCCGAGCGATCCCGCACGTCGAGATCATCCGCATCGGCACCCGCGTGCCGGTCACGCTGCCCGAGCGCGTGACCCCGGAGCTCTGCGACATGCTGCGACGCTTCCACCCCCTCTACGTCAACACCCACTTCAACCACCCGCGCGAGATCACGCCGGAGTCTGCGCGCGCGTGCGGGCTGCTCGCGGACGCCGGCATACCCCTGGGCAACCAGTCGGTCCTGCTCAAGGGTGTCAACGACACGCCCGAGGTGATGACGGAGCTCGTGCAGAAGCTGCTCACGATCAGGGTCCGGCCTTACTACATCTACCAGGCCGACCTCGTGAGGGGCACCGACCACTTCCGGACCTCAGTGCAGACAGGCCTCGACATCATCCGGGCCCTGCGCGGTCACACGAGCGGCCTCGCCGTGCCGCACTATGTCATCGACGCCCCGGGGGGAGGGGGGAAGATCGCGCTCGCTCCCGATGCCGTCGTCTCGATCGAGGACGGCGTGCTGACCCTCGTCAACTACGCCGGGAACCACTACACCTACCCGAGCGGGGACTAGGCCGTGAGCGCCCTCACGACGGGCAGCCCCCGGCTGGGGGATGAGCGCGAGTTCCCGCTCCAAGGTCGCGACTCAGGATCGGCCACCGGGATGTGCCTGCACCACCTCTTCGAGACCCAGGTGGACCGTGTGCCGAGCAGGCCCGCGGTCATCCACGCGGGCGAGACCCTCACCTACCGCGAGCTCGACGAAAGGGCCAACCAGCTGGCTCGTCACCTGCGTCGGCTGGGCGTGGAGTCGGGCGACCTCGTCGGGATCTACCTCGAGCGGTCGAGCACGACGATCGTGGCGATGCTGGCGGTCTTCAAGGCGGGCGCAGGCTACGTCCCCCTCGACCCGATCTATCCCCCGGAACGGATCGGCTACATCCTCGAGAACGCCCATGTCGCCGCGGTCCTGTCGCAGGAAGCGCTGGTGGAGCAGGGCGAGCTGGCCCAGGCCGGCAGGGTCGTCGTCCTCGACCGGGACTGGTCCGAGGTCGCCGAGCAACCCGTCACGCGCCTCACCGGGGCCGAGTCAGGGACGTCGGACGACCGTCTCGCGTACGTCATCTACACGTCGGGGACGACGGGACGCCCCAAGGGCGTGATGACGGAGCACCGCGCCGTCGTGCACTTCGTCTCCGCCTTCAACGACGTGTGTGACGTGAGGGAGGACGACCGGGTCTATCAGGGCTTCTCACCCACCTTCGACGGCTCCGTCGAGGAGATCTGGATGGCTCTGGCCCACGGGGCGAGCCTCGTCATCCCGCCGGCGGACGTCGTGCGGATCGGCAGCGAGGTCGGGCGCCTGCTCAACGAGAGCCACGTGACCGTCTTCTCGACGGTGCCCACGATGCTGTCGACGATCGATGTCGACCTGCCGACCGTGCGCCTCCTCATCGTCAGCGGCGAGGTGTGCACGCCCGAGGTCGTCGAGCGGTGGGCACACCCGGGTCGGCGGCTGCTCAACGTCTACGGCCCGACCGAGACGACGGTGAACGCCACCGCGGCCGAGTGCGTCCACGGGTGTCCGATCACCATCGGGCGCCCCCTCGCGGGCTACCTCACCTACATCCTCGACGGCAGCCTCCACCCCCTCCCCGAAGGCGCCACGGGCGAGCTCTACATCGGTGGCCCCGGTCTTGCACGGGGATACCTCAACCTGTCCGAGCAGACGGCGGGCCACTTCATCCCCAACCCGTTCGCGGAGACGTGCGACTGGGCTCCCCGGCTCTTCAAGTCCGGAGACCGGGCTCGCCTCAACGAGGACGGCACCATCGAGTACCTCGGGCGCCTGGATGGTCAGGTCAAGGTCCGAGGCTTTCGCGTCGAGCTGGCCGAGATCGAGTCGGTGCTGCGGGACGTCGCCGCCGTCGTGTCGGCGGCGGTGACCGTCACCGACCGCGGTGGCCCACAGCTGGCGGCATACGTCACTGTCGACCGCGCGGCCGGACCGCTGGATCGCGACGCGGTCCTGCAGCAGCTGCGTGCCCGACTGCCCGACTACATGGTCCCCGCCTACCTCGACGAGCTCCGGGAGTTCCCGAGGCTGACGAGCGGGAAGATCGACCGGCGGTCCCTGCCGCCACCCGCCGAACCGCTCGTCCGGGGCGACCGTGAGATCGTCGCGCCCCGGACCGACGCGGAGCGACGGCTCCTGGCCGTGTGGGAGGCGACCCTCAACGTGTCACCAGTCTCCGTGACCGACAACTTCTTCACCGAGCTCGGCGGGCACTCGCTCCTCGCAGCCCAGACGGTGAGTGCCCTCCGGCGCGAGCTGGGCCTCGAGGTGGCCGTGCGCGACATCTACCGCTGGCCGACCATCGAGGAGCTCGCGGCCCACACGGCCCCGGCGGAGGTCACTGGGGAGGGCACGGCGAAGGGCACGGCGGGCGCGCGCGCGGACCTCCGGGCATCGTCGAGCCGCGGGGTCTTCACGGGGCTCTCGTGGTGGACGCGCGCGCTCGTCCCGCTCCTGCAGGCCCTGTCGATGTACCTGCTCTACGTCGTGACGTCGTGGCAGCTCATGGCGACCGTGGGCGTGGTGGTGGCCTACCTCGCGGGCTCTCTCTCGCTCCTCGCCGGTCTCCTGGTGCTGGCCGTGCTGATCCTCCTCTCGCACCCCCTCACCCTTCTCATCAGCGTGGCGACCAAGTGGATCCTCATCGGGCGCTACCGTCCCGGGCGACACCCCGTCTGGGGCTTCTACTACCTGCGGTGGTGGCTCGTCGAGCGCCTCACGGCCGCAGCCGACCCGGGCTGGATGGCCGGGACGCCGATGATGAACCTCTACATGCGGATGATGGGGGCCAAGGTCGGCTCCGGCGCGATCATCGACACGCCCTACTGCTGCGCCTTCGACCTCGTGGAGGTCGGCAAGGGCGCGGCGATCGGCGCCGACACCCACATCCTCGGCTACCGCGTCGAGGACGGGATGCTCCAGCTCGGACGGGTCAGCGTGGGGGAGGGTTGCTACGTCGGCATCCACTCCACGCTCGGCCTCGACACGAGCATGGGCCCCGGTGCGCGGCTCGGCGACCTCTCGCTCCTCGCGGACGGCGAGGCGATCCCGGCCGGTGAGTCGCGTCAGGGTTCACCGGCGGTCCCCACGAGGATCAACCTGCCGAAGACACCCACCAGGCAGGGCTGGTCGGTCTCGGTCGCGATCGGGCACCTCTTCGCGATGGAGGCGCTCGGGCTGGTCGTGGCCTTCGCCTCGCTGCCCGTCACCATCCTGCTGGTGGCGGCGATCCTCCGCACGAGTGTCGTCGGCATCATCGTCGTGCTCTTCACGGCCGGGCCGCTGACGGACCTCGGCTACTGCCTCGTCTCGGCCGCCATCCGAGCCGTCCTGTGGCGACACCCCCGTCCCGGCGTCTACCCGGTCAACAGCGTGACGTACTTGCGCAAGTGGTCGGCCGACTTCCTCATGGGGGCGAGCCGCACCACGCTCCTGCCGCTCTACACGACCCTCTACCTCCCACCCTGGCTCCGGATGCTCGGGGCGCGGATCGGACCGCGGGCCGAGCTGTCGACCGTCTCGCAGGTCAGCCCCGAAGGGCTCGACATCGGGCAGGAGAGCTTCCTCGCCGACGGTGTCGTCATCGGGCGCAGGCGGATGTTCAACGGCAGCTTCGAGATCGGCGGCAACCGCATCGGTCGCCGGACGTTCGTGGGGAACAACGCCCTCATGCCGGTCGGTGAGAACATCGGCGACAACTCGCTCCTCGGTGTCCTCTCGACGCCGGCCGCGGGGGCCGTCGAACGTGACGGCATGGACTGGCTGGGGTCCCCGGCCTTCCGCCTGCCGGCGCGCCAGAAGGTGGGCGGCTTCCGCGACGACGAGCTCTTCCGGCCGTCGCGAACGACCTATGCCAAGCGGCTGTTCGTCGACGGGATCAGGATCGTGGCCCCGGGCGTCATCACGACGACGGGCCTGCTCGCCTTCGTCGCGGCCGCGTGGTTCACCTACCTGTGGCTGGGGTTCGTCGCCCTGCTCGTGCTCTTCCCGGTGCTGTCGATCGGCGTCGCCATGCTCGAGTACCTGCTCGTCGTCCTCATGAAGCTCGCCTTCATGGGGCGGTTCCGTCCGGTGGTCAAGCCGCTCTGGTCGTCCTACGTCTGGAGGAACGAGGCCGTCAACGGCTCCTACGAGTCCGTCGCCGTCGGCGCGCTCGCCCCCCTGCTCGGCACGCCGTTCATCGGTCCGGCGCTCCGGCTGCTCGGCTGCTCGATCGGGCGCCGCGTGTTCCTTGCGTCGATCCTCTTCTCGGAGTTCGACCTCATCGAGATCGGTCCGCACGCCGCGGTCAACCTCGGGGCCGTCCTGCAGACGCACCTCTTCGAGGACCGGATCATGAAGTCGTCGTTCGTGAGGGTCGACGACGACTGCACGATCGGCGACCACGCGGTCGTCCTCTACGACACCCGGATGCAGCACGGCTCCACGGTGGCCCCCCTCTCGCTCGTGATGAAGGGCGAGGTCCTGCCGCCGTCGACGAGGTGGGCCGGCATTCCCATCGGCAGTCGCGCCCCGTCGTCACAGGCTGAGTCGACGAGGCGAGGAGGAAGGCGGTGAGGTCGCGATGGTGTCCCGCCCCACGGTGTCCCGGCGGCGCCCGCGCCGCGCCCGGCGGGTCGGGCTCGCCCTCATACTCGCCACGATCGTGTGCGCGGGGTGCTCCGTGCCGAGCGGTATGCCGGCTGCCTCGGATCGCCCGGACGTGACCTCGTCGGGTGGCTCCGGATGGGCGGACCACTGCGCGAACACCTGGCAGCGGGACGGCGAGGGGTGGTACGAGTCCAACCCCACCTACGTCGACCCCGTCGACGACTCCGCCGACTGGACCACCCCGGCCGCCGGAGCCGCCGGAGCCGCCCACGCCGTCGATGTGGACACGCTCGACGCAGGGGTGACGGCGCTGGCGAACCGCTCGCTCACCAGCGTCCTCGTCGTGCGGGGCGACGCGCTGGTCTACGAGCGCTACCTCGGGGGCGCCGACCGGAGGACGAGCAGCAACATCCACTCCGCGTCCAAGACCCTGCTCGGCATGGCCGTGGGGGTCGCGGTGCGCGACGGTCTCATCCCCGGTCTCGACACGTTGGTCTCCGACCTGCTCCCGGAGTACTTCGCCTCTGCCCCGGCCGACAAGAGGTCCATCACCGTGCGCCACCTCCTGACGATGTCGTCGGGCCTGGCGTGGACCGAGGACGAGACGGAGGACCGGCTGGCGAGGTCGTCCGACTGGGTCGGGGCGATCCTCGACCTGCCCCTCGTGGCCCCACCGGGCACGACCTTCACCTACAGCACCGGCAACACCCATGTCCTCTCCGCGATCCTGCAGCGTGTGTCTGGAATGAGCACGTGCGAGTTCGTGCACCGGCACCTGCTCGGTCCGATGCACGTGGCCGCCGAGCACTGGGGGCGCGACCCCGGCGGCATCAGCTCCGGTGGCTACAACGTCTACCTGACCGCTCGGGAGATGGCGAAGATCGGGCTGGTGCTGCTGCACGACGGAGCGTGGCGCGGCCAGCAGCTCGTACCCTCCTCGTTCGTCGCCGATATGCGGCAACCCCGTTTCGTGGTCGACTCGACCTACTCCTACGGCGAGCTGGTCTGGTGCAGAACCATTTCCGGCCACGCGGTGTCCTTCGCCTGGGGCTGGGGCGGCCAGTTCATCTTCGTGATCCCGGACCTCGACGTCGTCGTCGTCGCGACGGAGAACACCACCGACGGTCACAAGAACCGTGAGCTCGATCTCGGCCCGTTCATCCGTGACACGCTCCTGCCGGCCCTGACCGGTCCGAACACCTAGGGGCGGGTCGACGCCGGGTCAGACCTCGTGGTGGAGCGCCTCGGCAGGCAGCTCGCCCGGGCGTCGCCGCGCGAGGATCTCGACGGCATACATCGCGGTGAGCACGAGGGCGCCGCCGACCAGCATCCGCCCGGTCAGCGACTCGTCACCGAGGGTGACGGCGAAGAACGCGGCGAAGACCGGCTCGACCGTCATGATGATCGCCGCCCGGGTGGCCGGCAGGTGGGCCTGCGCCCACGTCTGCGCCCAGAGCGCGAGGATGCTCGCGAAGGCGACCATGTAGAGCACCGAGGCCCACTGCCCGGCACCGCTCGGCAGGACGATGCCTCCGGGCGCCGCCCCGATGAGGCAGAGCACCGCGATGACGACCATCTGCACGACCGAGAGACCCACTGCGATCTCGCTCGCGCTGAAGCGGCCGAGACCGACGATGTGCAGGGCATAGAGCACGGCGGCCAGCAGCGTGATCGCCTCGCCGACACCGACCGAGAGGCCGTTCAGCGACAGCAGCGCCAGCCCGACGGTGGCGATCGCCACAGCGGCCCAGGTGGAGCCGGCGACCTTCTCACGCAGCAGGAGCGCGGTGAAGACCGGCGTCAGCACGACGTAGGTGCCGGTGATGAAGCCCGACACCGAGGCCGGCGTCGTCGCGAGGCCCTGGGTCTGCGCGATCTGGGCGAGGCCGTAGAGCATGCCGAGCCCGACCCCGATCGCCACCTGGCGGCGGTCGAGCACCCGCACCGGCCGCCAGAACGCCACGAGCATGACGACGGCGGCGATCGTGAAGCGCACCGCGAGGAAGTCGACCGGCGGCAGCGTCTCGACGAGGTCGTGGATGAGGAAGAAGGTCGAGCCCCACACCGCCGTCAGGGCGATGAGCAGGAGCGTGGCGAGGCGCGACTGCGCCGCGTGCTGCACGGCGCGGTCTCAGACGATCGTGAGGATGATCGTCGAGCCCTTCGGCGCCTGCTGGCCGCCGTCGATGCTCTGCACGCGCACGAGGTCGAAGAGCTTGCCGAAGGGATAGTCCTTCTGGACCTTGAAGCCGAGGTCGGTCAGGGCCTTCTCGGCCTCCGCCGTGGGCCGCCCGACGACGCCGGGCACCTGCACCATGACCGGCCCCTTCGACACGGTGATCGTCACGCTGTCACCGCGGAAGAGCGAGCCCTTGGCGGGGGCCTGCGAGACGACCTGCCCGGTCGGCACCGTGTCGCTGTTGACGTCGTCCGCGCGCACCGCCTTGAGGCCGGCCTTGGTGATCGCGGCTGACGCGGCGCCCGCGTCCGCGCCGACGACCGAGGGCACACTGATCGGCTGCGGTCCCTTCGACACGACGACCGAGACCGCCACTCCGCGCTTGACCGACGTGCCGGCCTTGGGGTCCTGCGAGATGACCTCGCCCTCAGGCACCTTCTCGTTCCACGCGCTGGTGCGCTCGCCCACCGTGAGGGTGAGCGGCGACAGCGCCTTGGCGAGGTCGTCGGCCTTGGTGCCGACGAGGCTCGGCACGTCGTAACGCTCCTGGCCCTTGGAGACGACGACCCGCACGATCGAGTCCTTGGACAGCTGGGTGCCGGGGTCGGGCTCGATGCGCAGCACGATGCCCTTGGCCGCGGTCTCGGAGAACTCCTCGTTCTCGTCGAGGGAGAGCGACGCCTGGCGCAGCGCCGTGTCGGCGGCGGTGAGCTGCTGGCCCACGACCGCGGGCACGACCGTCATGCCGCCTGGCCCGACGGTGAACCACCAGCCGGCGGCCCCGCCACCGACGAGGAGCAGGGCGGCGACCCACCACGGCCACCGTCGCCGGGCGCGCCGACGCTGGAGGGGCAGGGCGGCCGTGTGGCTCAGCTGTGGCTCGTCGTGCACCGGCAGCCCGGCGAGCGACGAGCGCTGACGCGCCCGAGGCGGTATGCCGTCCGCGTCGTTACGCTGCGCGCCCGGGTCGCCCCCGTCACCTTCGGCGCGGACCGAGGGGGCGGCATACGGCGACGGGGAGCGGTTGTCGTGAACCGGGGGGAGCGTCGCGGTCGTCGCGATGACGGGGGACAGCGCCGTGGCGCCGACGGCGGTGCCACGCCGGTCGAGCTCGGCCGGGGAGAGGTCGCGGCGCACGTGCTGCAGGGCGCGCAGGAAGTCGCCCGCGCTCGCGAAACGGTCGTCGGGCTCGAGCGCCGTCGCGCGGGCGACGAGGTCGTCGAGGCGAGCCGGCACCGTCGGCACGACGGCCGACGGCGCGTCGATGGAGCCGTGGACGTGCTTGTAGGCGATCTGGATCGGCGTGTCGCCGCTGACGGCCTTGCGACCGGTCAGCATCTCGAAGAGGAGCAGTCCCGCGGCGTAGAGGTCGCTGCGCTGGTCGGCGACGCCGCGCTCGACCTGCTCGGGCGAGAGGTAGGAGACCGTGCCGAGCAGGACACCGGTCTGGCTGGTCGTCGTCTGGTTGGTGATGGCGCGGGCGAGGCCGAAGTCGGCCACCTTGACCTCGCCGTCACGGCGGACGATGACGTTCTCGGGCTTGACGTCGCGGTGGATGAGACCGGCGGAGTGCGCGGCCTGGAGGGCGAGGAGGATCGGCTCGAGGATCGCGATCGCCTCGCGGGCGGTGAGTGGCGCCTCCTCGTGGATGACGTCGCGCAGCGTCTTGCCCTCGACGAGCTCCATCGCGAGGAAGACGTCGCCGGCGTCCTCGCCCTGGTCGAAGACGGCCACGACGTTCGGGTGGCTGAGGCGCGCCGCCGAGCGGGCCTCGCTGCGGAAGCGCTCGACGAAGACGGCGTCGGTCGCGAGGCCGGGACGCATGATCTTCAGGGCGACGTCGCGATCGAGGCGTGCGTCGAGCGCCACGTAGACCGAGGCCATGCCTCCGTCTGCGAGGTGCGAGAGGACGCGGTATCTCCCGTCGATGACCCGACCGACGAGGGAGTCCGCCACGCTGGACGTCACGGCAGGAGTTTACGGTGCCCTGCCGTGCATTCCCTGCAGGCGAGGCCGGGTCAGAGCCGGGCGTAGATCGCCTTCACGGTGGCGACGTAGGCCTTCGTGTCGGTGTAGAGGCCCCTCGTGCGCACCGAGTAGAGGCCCTGGTAGTAGGCGGCGATGGCCTGGTCCTTCGAGTCGGCCATCGTCTGCAGCGCCCGCAGCACGAGCACCCCGGCGGTGATGTTGTCGCGCACGTCGTAGAGGTCGAGCTTGCGGCCTGCGAGCTGCGAGGCCCAGGTGCCGGTGACCGGCATGATCTGCATGACTCCGACGGCGTTCGTCGGGGAGACGGCACGCTGGTTCCACCCCGACTCCAGCCAGCCGATCGCGAGGGCCAGCTTGGGGTCGACCCCGTGACGCGTGGCGATCGAGCGGATGAGGTCGGCGGTCTCGGTGCGGCTGGGGACCGTCATGGCCGCGAGCCTGGCCTTGCTCGCTGCGACGGCCTGGGCGCGCGTCGTCGCCCCCGTGGTGGGCTTGGGAGCCGGCGTTGAGGCGGGCTTGGAGGTGGGCTTGGCGGGCTTGGAGATGGGCTTGGGAGCCGGCTTCGCGCTCGCCCCCGGCGTCGGGATGGCGATGCGCTGGCCCACGTAGATGTAGCTCGACGCGCTGAGGTGGTTGGCAGCGAGGAGTGTGGCGAGGCTGACCTTGTAGCGCTTCGCGATGCCCGACATCGTGTCGCCGGAGCGCACGACGTAGCTACGCGTCGCGGCGGCGGTCTTGCGCAGCGGGGTCAGCTTCTGGACGCCAGCGGCGGGCCTGGCTGTTGGCTTGGCCGCAGGCCTGGTGACGGGCTTGGTCGCGGGCTTGGCTGCCGGTGGCTTGGCAGACCCCGCACCGGGGACGAGCAGCTTCTGGCCGACGTGGATGACCGCGCCACCGAGCGGCAGGCGGTTCTTCGCCACGATGGCGGCAACCGTCGTGCGGTGCGTGATGGCGAGGTCCCAGAGGGTGTCGCCCTCACGCACGGTCACCGTGGTCCAGGTTGTCTGCGCCGCGGCCGCCACGACGGCGTGCGGGGGAGTGACGAGTGCAGCGACGTCGACGGCGAAGGGCATCGTCGAGGGTCCTTTCCTTCGAAGCCCGGTGCTGTTGCGCGTGTCCTGAGGCTGCTCTGGCGAGGTGGAGGGGGCGCCCGGAAGGATCGGGTGAGCGGGCTACTGCTGTGATCGGTGAGTCGGGAAGACAACTGTGGGGCGCGTGTGACACTAACGTATATTTGAGCGCTAAAGTAAAAATACATCGATGTAATTCGGGGTGTGTGCGGGGGGAGTGGCAGACTCCTCACTCGTGAGCGACCACCCTCAGCCCGATCCCGCCCAGTCCCCGGCACCTGCCGTGTCCGAGGCGAGCGCCGCCACCAGTCAGCCCGACCAGCCTGACCAGCCGGCGGCGTCGGAGCAGGCGGGTCTCGAGGCCCTGGTCGGGGAGTGGCTCACCGTGCCCGACCTCGCGGAGCGCCTGGGTGTCGCCCTCTCGGCGGCCCGGCGGCTCATCGCCGATCGGGAGCTCGTGGCGACCCGCATCGGCGAGCGCCGCGTCATCGCGGTGCCTGCGAAGTTCGTCGACGAGTCGGGCCCGCGTCCCGAGCTCAAGGGCACCTTCACGGTGCTGGCCGACGGTGGGATGAGCGATGACGAGATCATCACGTGGCTCTTCACTCCCGACGCGACGCTGCCCGTAGAGGGCGCCCCCATCGACGCGCTGCGCGCCGGCCACAAGACCGAGATCCGCCGCCGCGCCCAGGAGCTCGCCTTCTAGGACGCCGTCGGTTCACGTCGCCAGCGCCGCTCTCAGACGGCGTGCGTCAGACAGCGGGTGTGAGACGGCTTGCGTCAGACGGCGGGTGTCAGACGGCTTGCGTCAGACAGCGGGCGTCAGACAGCCGGCGTGGTGCCCGCGGGCCGTCAGGCGTGGCGGGCGGTCGACACGTCGACGAGCGCCTCGAGCACCTCGAGCGCGCTCCCGTCGAGGCGACCGCTCTCGCCGGCCCGGCCCACGGCCTTGCGGGCGTCGTCGGCGAGCGTCGCGATGAGCTCCTCGACCCGCTCGACGGCGCCGGTGCCGACGAGGACGCGACGGATCGCCTCCACGCCCGCGACGTCGAGGTCGTCACGCCCGAGCAGTGACTCGACGAGCGCCCGGTCCCCGGGTGCGGCCGCGTCGAGGGCCAGGGCGATGAGGACCGTGCGCTTGCCCTCGCGGAGGTCGTCGCCCGCGGGCTTGCCCGTCGCCTCGGGGTCACCGAAGACGCCGAGGAGGTCGTCGCGCAGCTGGAACGCCTCACCGAGCGCGAGGCCGTAGTCAGACAGTGGAGCGAGGTCGTCGTCGGTGGCGCCGCCGACGAGGGCGCCGATGCGCAGGGGGTGCTCGATGGTGTACTTCGCGCTCTTGAAGCGGATCACCTTGCGGGCAGAGGCGATCCGCTCCTCGAGGTCGAGACCGTCCCACCCGCGCACCGACTCCAGCAGGTCGAGGAACTGCCCACCCATGAGCTGGGTGCGCATCGCGTCGAACAGGTGCCGACCCCGGGCGAGCTCCTCGGCAGGCAGCCCGCACGTCGCATAGAGCTCGTCGCACCACGTGAGGCAGAGGTCGCCGGCGAGGATCGCCGCGCCCTCGCCGAAACGGTCGGCGTCGCCGTCCCAGCCCTGCGCCGTGTGCAGCGCTGCCACGGCCCGGTGGGCGGACGGCATACCGCGTCGGGTGTCGCTGCGGTCCATGACGTCGTCGTGGAGCAGGGCGGCGCCCTGGAAGAACTCCATGCTCGCCGCGAGGCGCACCAGCGCGTCGGAGTCGGCGCCGCCGGCGGCGCGGTAGCCCCAGTAGAGGAAGCCGGCGCGCAGCCCCTTGCCGCCCGTGAGCAGCCGTTCGACGGCGTCGACGAGGGGGGCGATCTCGGGGCCGATCTCGGTGAGCGAGGTGGCGCCCCCGGCGATCTGCCCGTCGATCGCCTGCTGGACCCGTCGGCGCAGGCCGTCGAGGTCGGTGGGGGTCTGCACGAGGTCCTCCATCGCGTCGAGTGGTCGTCGTAGCCTACGCGGAGCCCGCACCACGACGTGGGCAGCCCACGCGTCGTGGACGGCGCCGCCTTATCGTGGGCTGCATGGCACACGGCACGGCGTCCTCGATGACACGAGCGGAGCGCTTCACGCGCTCGATCCCCGACCTCATCGGAGGACCGCTGCCGTCGTTCAGCTTCGAGTTCTTCCCGCCCAAGGACGACGCCTCGGAGGCCCAGCTCTGGGATGCCATCCGCCGGCTCGAGAAGGTCGCGCCCAGCTTCGTGTCGATCACCTACGGCGCCGGCGGGGGCACCCGTGACCGCACCGTGCGCCTCACCCAGCGCGTGCTCGAGGAGACGTCGCTGACGCCGATGGCGCACCTCACGTGCGTCGGTCACTCGGTGGGCGAGCTGCGCTCCGTCGTCGGGGCGTATGCCGCAGGCGGCGTGCGCAACATCCTCGCCCTGCGCGGCGACCCCCAGGGAGGCCTCGGCCAGCCGTGGGTGGCCCACCCGCAGGGGCTCGACCACGCCGACGAGCTCGTGCGGCTCGTCAAGGGCCTGGGGGACTTCACCGTCGGCGTCGCGGCCTTCCCCGACGGTCACCCCGAGTCGGACGACATCAGTGAGGACGCCGAGACCCTCATCCGCAAGGAGCGGGCCGGCGCCGAGTTCGCGATCACGCAGATGGTCTTCGACGTCGACCACTACCTGCGGCTGCGCGACGAGCTCGCGCGCCGAGGATCGCGGCTGCCGGTGGTGCCGGCGATCATGCCGATCACCAACGCCCGTCAGGTCGTGCGCATGGCCGAGCTCGCGGGCCAGCCGATGCCGGCCTCCGTCACCAACCGGCTCGAGCGTCACGGTGACGACGCCGCTGCCGTGCGGGCCGAGGGGATGGCGATCGCCTCCGAGTCGTCGCGACGACTTCTCGACGAGGGCGCGCCCGGCATCCACTTCATCACGATGAACCGCTCGTCGGCGACGCTCGAGGTCTTCGGCAACCTCTGAGGCTGCTGGGCCCGTGACGGTGCCGGCGGGTGCCGGCGGGTGCCGGCGGGTGCCGGCGGGTGCCGGCGGGTGCCGGCGGGTGCCGGCACCCGCGACGGCCCGTCAGGTGGTCGAGGGAGCAGTGGTCGATGGTGCGGTGGTCGAGCCCGTGCCGGGCTGGCTGGGCTGGCCCGACTCCCCGAGCTGGGCGCCGGGTCCTTCGCCGTCATGGTCGCCGCCCATGCCGCTCATGCCACCCCTGCCGCCGCCCGGCCCCCCGGCGCCGGGTCCGCCCTCCTGCACCCCGGTCACGGTGAACGACGCGTCGACCTGCACGGTGATGTGGGTGCCGTCGGCGCGCACCATGTGCGCCTCGTAGATGCCGTCGGAGTCGGTCTCCACCCGCTCGATGGTGGCCCCTGGCTCCTTGGCCTTCGCCGCGGCCGTCACCTTGGTGGCCGTGTCACCCGTGAGGAGCTTCTCGTCTGAGCGCATGGGCTTGCTCGGGTCGGTGTTGCCGTTGCCCATCCCGCCGCGCATGCCCTGCTGGCCGTTCTCGGACCCCTGGCCGTAGCCGTTCGCGGTGGTTGCGCCGGTCCCCGTCTCGTCGGCACTGGCGAGCGCGGCTCCGCCGAGCGCGAGGGCCGATGCGGCCACGATGCCCGCTCCGGCGAGAGCGATGGTCTTCTTGTTCATGCCTGTGTCTCCTTCGATGGACTGGCGGTTCGTGCCAGTGCCTCCACCGTCGGCGGGGGTGCTGTGTCGTCACCCTCGGGGACATGGCGATGTGCTGTGAGAGATCAGGGGACAACCCGACGCCGGTCGATGCCAGTCGATGCCGGATCGGACAGACCAAGGAGGCGACCCGGAGGGCTCAGCTCTCCTGGTCGAAGGGTCTCTCGCGACCCTCGTCGGCACGGGGTGGCCGTCCGCTCGCGAGGTGCGGTGGATCGGAGCCTTGGTCGAGCCCCGGGTCGCCGGACCGTCCGGGTGGTCTGCGGGTCGTCGGCGTGGTGGATGAGGTGGTCGTCGAGGTGGTGGTGGTGGGCGTGGAGATGCCCATGCGTTCACCCCAGGCGTCGTAGCGCCGCTTGTAGCGGCGGATGCGACCGGCGACCTTGTAGACGATGAAGCCGCCCAGCAGCAGCAGGACGAAGGCGATCGTGGCGGCGAGCCACGGATGCGCGATCGTCAGGGCCGTCACACCGGTCACGGCGACGTCCTCCGTCGTGCTCACGACGATGTTGCTCGCCGGCTCGGGGGAGGTGTTGACCGCAGCACGCAGGCCGGCCTTGATCCCGTGTGAGATGAGGGCGGTGATGCCACCGGTGGCGGCACCGATCGCCGCGTCGAGACTGGCCGTCTCGTGGCCGATGAGGTAGCCGATCGTCGCACCCACGGCCGGGCGCACGACGGTGTGCACGGAGTCCCAGACGGAGTCGACGTAGGGGATCTTGTCGGCGACCATCTCGATGGCGAAGAGGATGCCGGCGCCGATGAGCACGTCGGTGCGGGCCAGGGCATCGGGGATCTGCGAGACGCCGAAGACGCGGTCGGCGAGCCCGAGGACGAGCACGACGAGGTAGGCGTTGATGCCGCTGCCCCAGCCGGTGCTGAACGCCATGGGGATGAGCTCCGCTCCCACGGACCCTCCTTGCTCTCGCGCCTGATCCTGCCTGCCACGGTGCACGACATGGTGTCGGACAGGTCTGACAGTCCCGCATCCGCGGGGGAGTCGCAAGGTGCTCGCGCCGGTCGGGTCGAAGGGTATGCCGCCGGGCGTGCCGAGCGGGCCCGATCCGTGAGCGGACGGAACCCCTGCGCCCCTCCGTTCACGGACCGAACCCGCACGAGCAAGCCTGTCGTCTCGGCATCGGGAGCACCTGAGCACGGCTACTCACGTCGGTGGGTCTCCACCCCGCACAGGCCGTCGGGTGGGGGTTGGCGAGGGGTCGGATGGGTGGGTCGGCGCGGCGGTGGAGGGCGTCTTGACACGGTGTCGGCGGCAGGGGTTACAGTCGAGACATCGAACAAGTGTTCGAATGGTTCAGGGGCCGGCCAGCAGGTCGGTCGTGAAGTGTCAGTCGTCGGTTGGTGTCAGGACTGCTCGTGTGGGGCGCGGGTGGTCCTGGGTCGTGATGTCCGGCCTCGACGTGTCCGAAGGAGACGTGTCGTGGTGCGTAGGTTCAGTGATCCCGTCGAGGTGCGGGTTCGTGGTGAGGGTGTCCGAACGTCGTCGGCACGCCCGGCGCTCCCGGTGGGAGGGCAGTCGGCGAGAGATCGTCTCCCCATCGGCTCCTCGTCGACGAGCAGGGAGCCGGCAGGCCCTGGAGACGCCGGTGGAGATTCCGGTCGGGACCCTGGTGGTGGTGGCGAACGGCCGGAGGCGTTCATCTGGCGTGGGCGGCTCTACGTCGTGCGTGAGGTGCTCGCGACCTGGCGTGAGCGGCGCGCCTGGTGGCGTGAGGCGCTCGACGCCGACGACTCCCGGGTGCGACCGGGAGAGACGCTCGCCGCCGCTGCCAGGGAGCGTCAGGTCTGGCGCGTCGAGGCCAGTCCCGGCTGGTCGTTCGCACCGGGGGTCTACGACCTCGCCCATGACGAGTTCGGGCCGGATGCCCGTCCTCGTGCTCACGGCGGCTGCGAGCGCTCCGATGGCGGCTGGTCGCTCGTCCGCGTCGCCGACTGACTGCCTGACTCTGCCTGACCCTGCCCGACCCCTGCCCGACCCCTGCCCGACCCCTGCCCGACCCCTGCCCGTCCTCGCTCTCACCCATCCCAGCAAGCAAGGAGCCGACCATGACCGCAGCCCATCTGCGTCGACCGCCGATCTCGGTCGCCGTGCTCGACCTGCTCGGGCGCTCCCACGCGACGCTCGAGTCCGCGTGCCGCTCGACCGATGCCTCCGAGAGGTTCCGCGACGCGCATCTCGGTGCGCTGCGAGCAGCGGCAGCGCTGGTCGCAGCGCGCACCACTCCGTCGCCGCGATCACGACCGCGCAGCGTCTGGCAGGTGCTGCCCGTCGTCGCCCCCGAGCTCGGGGAGTGGGCGGCCTTCTTCGCCGCGTGCTCCCGTCAGCGTTCAGTCATGGACCGGGGCGGCCACATCTCGGTGCGCCAGGCCGACGACCTGCTCCGGCAGGCCGAGATGTTCCTCGAGATCGTCCAGGACCAGCTCGGGGTGCCCCAGACGATCGCGCTCCCGCAGTCGATCACCCCTGTGAGGAGCCGGGTAGCCGGCGCGTGACGAGCATGACCTCCTCGACCTCGACCTCAAGCCCGCCCTCAACCTCTCCCTCAGACTCGGCCTCGAACTCGACCACACCTCCGCCCGCCAGCGAACCCTCGACCTCGACCTCACGGTCAAGGTCACGGTCAACCGGCCTGCGCGGCGCGGAGAGCTTCGTGCACCTCCACGTCGCGAGCGGCTACTCCATGCGCTACGGCACCGCCAAGCCGCACCAGCTCGTCGAGCGAGCCGCCGCTTGGGGCCAGCCGGCTCTGGCCCTCACCGACCGCGACGGGCTCTACGGTGCGGTGAAGTTCGTGCGGGCCTGCATGGAGCACGGCCTCGCGCCGATCCTCGGGGTCGACCTCGCACTCGAGCCGCCGCTGCGCGAGCGGGGCCGTCCCGGCCGGCAGGTTCGCACCCCCGTTCGTGGTGGTGCTCTCGTCGACCCGCGACTGCCGCGGGTCACGGTGCTCGCCCGAGGCAGCGGCGGTCCCCTCGGGCTCGCCCCGGGTGAGGGGTGGGCGGCGCTGTGCCGGCTCGTCACCGCGACGCACCTGCGTGGTGAGCGCGGCAACCCCGTCACCACCGCCGACCTCGTCGCCACCCACGCCGGCCCGCAGCACGAGCCCGGCGCCCTCGTCGCCACCCACGCCGGCCCGCAGCACGAGCCCGGCGCCCTCGTCGCCACCCACGCCGGCCCGCAGCACGAGCCCGGCGCCCTCGTCGTCCTGCTCGGCCCCGACTCCGACGTGGGGCGGGCGGTGCTCGCGAAGAAGCACACCCAGGCCCGCGCCGCCCTCGAGCGCTGGGTGTCCCGGATGCCGCAGGGCTGCGTCGTCGTCGAGCTGGTCTGCCACGGCGGCCCCGAGCACCTGCCCGGCAGCCTCGGCCAGGCCGGTCGGATGCTCGCGCTGGCCCGCGAGGTCGGGGTGCCCAGCATCATCACGGCCGCGGTGCGCCACACCGACCCCCAGGATGCCGCCGTCGTCGACGTGCTCGATGCCGCCCGCCGGCTCGTGGCGCTCGACGAGCGACACCTCGACCGGGTCACCGCCGCCGGTCACCTCGCGCCGACGCCGCTCATGCACGCGCTCGCCCTCGATGTCGTGCAGGTCTCCGGGCCCGGCCTCGTCGGGGGCGGCGCCCTCGCGAGGGAGCAGGCCCGTGAGCTGCTCGCCCGCACCACCGGGCTCGCGACGACGTGCATCCAGGACCCACGGGCCGACCTCGGCATCGGCTCGGTGCACCTGCCCGAGCCCGGGGTGCTCGGCATCCGTGAGGGCACCAACCCGCACCACGTGCTCGCCCGGCGCTGCCGCGAGTCCATCGGCTCGCGCTACCCAGCGCACTCGGCTGCCGAGCTGGCTGCCGTCAGCGAGCGTCTCGAGGACGAGCTGGGCGTCATCGAGACGCTCGGCTATGCGACCTACTTCCTCACCGTCGCGCAGGTGTGCGACCTCATCCGCGAGATGGGGGTGCGGGTCGCGGCTCGCGGCTCCGGGGCCGGCTCGATCGTCAACTTCCTGCTCGGCATCTCCGGGGTCGACCCGATGCGCCACGGCCTGCTCATGGAGCGCTTCTGCTCCCCGCTGCGGGCCGAGCTGCCCGACATCGACATCGACGTCGAGTCGGCCCGCCGCACCGAGATCTACGAACGCATCCTCGACCACTTCGGCGGCGACCGGGTCACCTGCGTCTCGATGATGGACACCTACCGGGTGCGCCACGCCATCCGTGACGCCGGCGCTGCCCTCGGCCTGCCCCCGCCCGAGATCGACGCCATGGCCAAGGCGTTCCCCCACATCGCCGCACGCAATGTGCGCAATGCCCTCGCCGAGCTGCCCGAGCTGCGGGCCAGCGGTCTCGACGTGCCACGGCTGCAGCTGATGTTCGACATCGTCGAGCGGCTCGACGGGCTGCCCAGACACATCGCCCTGCACCCGTGCGGGGTCGTGCTGTCCGACTCCGTCCTGCTCGACCGCACCCCGGTCGAGGCGAGCTGGCTCGGCTTCCCGATGAGCCAGTTCGACAAGGACGACGTCGAGGAGATGGGTCTGCTCAAGCTCGACGTCCTCGGCATCCGCATGCAGTCGGCCATGGCGCACGCCACCCTCGAGGTCGAGCGGGTCGACGGCGTGCAGATCGATCTCGACGACGAGGCCCAGGTGCCCTTCGACGACGAGCCGACCTTCGAGCTGATCCGCTCGACCCGGACCCTCGGGTGCTTCCAGATCGAGAGCCCGGGGCAGCGCGAGCTCATCGGCAAGTTCGGCCCGCAGGCCTTCGAGGACCTCATCATCGACATCTCGCTCTTCCGTCCCGGCCCGGTCAAGAGCGACATGATCGTGCCCTTCCTCAACGCCCGGCAGGGGTGGAAGGACCCCTCCTACCTGCACCCCAGCCTCATCCCGGCTCTCGAGGAGACCGAGGGCGTCGTCGTCTTCCACGAGCAGGTGCTCATGATCGTCGCCGAGACGACCGGCGTGACCCTCGCGCAGGCCGACGAGGTGCGTCGGGCGCTCGGCACCCCCGACGGGCAGCGCCGAATCGAGCAGTGGTGGCGTCCGGCCGCCCGGGCCCGCGGCTACGACCCGCAGGCCGTCGACCGGATCTGGGAGGTCCTCAAGGCCTTCGCCTCGTTCGGCTTCTGCAAGGCGCACGCGGCTGCCTTCGCGCTGCCCACCTACCAGTCGGCCTGGCTCAAGACGCACCACCCCGCGGCCTTCCTCTCCGGGGTGCTCACCCATGACCCCGGGATGTATCCCAAGCGGCTCATCCTCGACGACGCCCGCTCCTTCGGCATCGCCGTGCTCGGCCTCGACGTCAACGTCTCCACCGGCACCTACCGCTTCGAGCGCACCGACGACGGCGGGGAGGCGATCCGGCTCTCCCTCGCCGACGTCCACGGCATCAGCGACGCCGAGGTCGCACAGATCGTCGCGGGCCAGCCCTACTCGAGCCTCTCCGACTTCTGGCAGCGAGCCCGGGTGTCGCGACCGGTCGCCGAGCGCCTCGTCCTCGCCGGCGGCTTCGACGCGCTCCACGGCATCGATCTCGGCGGACCGGCGCGGCTCGACGAGACCGCCGTCGGCGGCGGCGTGCGCAGGTCACGCAGCGGCCTCGGCCGTCGTGGCCGGGTCACCCGACGCGACCTGCTCCTCCATGTCGCCGAGCTCGACCGCTGGTCGAGCTCCCAGCGACGCTCGAGTCGTCGGGTCTCCGCGGCGAGCAGCGGGCGCCGCGGCCGGGTCACCTCGGTCTCGACCGACGGGGGCATCCGCGCCCTCGCCGCTGCCCAGTCCCAGGGGCCGGCTCCCGTCGCAGCTGCCGTGCCCACCCAGCTCGCCCTCGACCTCGGCGACGCTCCGCGCCTGTCCGCGACGAGCGGCCTGCCCGAGATGACCGGCCCCGAACGGGTCCGGGCCGAGCTCGAGGTGCTCGGCCTCGACGCGAGCGGGCACGTCGTCGACTTCTACGCCCCGATGCTCGACGCGCTCGGGGTGACCCGGGCCCGCGACCTGCTGACCGGCCGCAGTGGTCGCGAGGTGCTCGTGGCCGGGGTCAAGGTCGCCACCCAGACCCCACCGATCCGCTCCGGCCGCCGGGTCGTCTTCCTCACCCTCGACGACGCGACCGGCCCGGTCGACCTCACCTTCTTCGAGGACGTCCAGGGGCCGTATGCCGCGACCGTCTTCCACTCGTGGCTGCTGCTCTGCCGGGGGGTGGTGCGCCGCACCGGCCCCCGCGGCGTCTCCATCCGGGCGACCGGTGCGTGGGAGATGTCAGCCCTCCAGGAGGCCTGGACCGCCGGGGGAGAAGCCGGTGTGCGGGAGGCGCTGGCCGAGGCCGACCGTGCGGCGTGGGAGCGGGCCGCCGCGCTCGGCGAGGCAGGCGAGGCACCGCTCGGCGTGGGGGAGAGCCCCGAGGGGCGCCGGGTGCTCATCCACGCCTCCGGCTTCGTGCAGTCGCCCTACGCGGACATCAAGCCGGCGGGCGAAGAGGTCAAGGGCTCGAGGGGAGCCGGGGCGCTCGTGCCCGACCTCGGCGCCGCTCGTCAGGCAGGCCCGCCCCGCAAGCTGTGGCACGCGAGTCCCGGAAGCTCGGGGCACTAGGGTGGACACGCACCCGCACGAACCGACAGGGAGGACCCCGTGCCCGACGAGCAGCGCCCCCAGAGACACGGCGCGGTCCGGCCCTCGGCGGTCGTCTCCTCCGTCACTGCCCTGGCCTCCGAGATGTCGGCCGAGCTCGGACGCCCACTCGAGGTGCTCGACCTCGGTGGCGGCACCGGCGGTGTCGCCGTGCCGCTCGGCGAGGCCGGGCACGACGTCACGGTCGTCGACCCCAGCCCCGACGCGCTCGCCGCGCTGCGCCGACGTGCCCGGGAGTCCGGCATCGAGGACCACGTCATCGGTGTGCAGGGCGACGGTGACTCGCTCGCCGCGGTGCTCGGTGACCGCCAGGTCGACCTCGTCTGCTGCCACGGCACCCTCGAGGTCGTCGACGACCCGGCCGCGACCCTGCGCGCCGCAGCCGATGCCCTGCGTCCCGGCGGGCGTCTCTCCCTGCTCGTGTCGGGGCGTCTCGCCGTCGTCTTCGCCAAGGCCATCGCGGGCGAGTTCGGGCAGGCGCGGGCCGCTCTCACCGACCCGTCCGGGCGGTGGGGCAGCACCGACCCGCTGCCGCGACGCTTCGACGTCGACCAGCTCGAGGCCCTGCTCGCCGAGGCCGGCTTCACCGACGTCCACGTGCGCGGCACCGGCATCCTCGGCCACCTCGTGCCGGCCGCCCACGTCGACTCCGAGGCCGACCGGGCCGCGCTCGCCGAGCTCGACGAGCTGCTCGTCTCCGGCTCCGGCCGTGAATTCCTCCGGACCCTCGGCAATGGCCTGCACGTCCTGGCTCGCCGCGACTGACCCCAGCCCGCGACGTCGCGGCGACCTCGACGGAGGCCGTCGATGAGCCGCCGCCAGTTCACCGCGCCGACCCGCACCGACGCCGAGCCGCCCGATGACACCGGGTGCACCGTCCTGCACGTCGACATGGACGCCTTCTACGCCTCCGCCTCGCTCATCTCGCGACCCGAGCTGCGGGGCAAGCCGGTCATCATCGGTGGGGCGAGCGGACGATCCGTCGTGCTCTCGGCCACCTACGAGGCCCGCGCCTTCGGCGTCACGTCGGCGATGCCGATGGCCAGGGCGAGGCGCCTCTGCCCGCAGGCGGTCATCATCGAGCCCGACCACCGGCGCTACGCCGCCATCTCCGACGCGATCATGGCGACCTTCGCGTCGATCACCGACAGCGTCGAGCCGCTGTCGCTCGACGAGGCCTTCCTCGACGTCGCCGGCGCCGTGCGCCGCCTCGGCCGCCCCACCCAGATCGGCGAGCAGCTGCGCGACACCATCGCCGACGAGCAGGGCATCACCTGCTCCGTCGGCATCGCGCCGACGAAGTTCGTCGCCAAGCTGGCCTCGAGCCTCGCCAAGCCAGACGGCCTCATCGTCGTGCCTCGCGACGAGGTCGTCGCCTTCCTGCACCAGCTGCCGGTCGGGGCGATCTGGGGCGTCGGTGACCGCACCGAGGAGCACCTGCACCGGCTCGGGCTGCGCACCGTCGCCGACCTCGCCCACACCCCGGTCGAGACCCTGCAGCGCGCGCTCGGCGACAGTGCCGGGCGAGGCCTGCACGACCTCGCCTGGGGGCGCGACCCGAGGGCGGTCGTGCCC
Source organism: Humibacillus xanthopallidus (assembly GCF_006717145.1). Classification (GTDB taxonomy): domain Bacteria; phylum Actinomycetota; class Actinomycetes; order Actinomycetales; family Dermatophilaceae; genus Humibacillus; species Humibacillus xanthopallidus. Next base: position 757,862 of record NZ_VFQF01000001.1, read on the forward strand.
GAGCGGCGCGAGAAGTCCATCGGCGCCGACGAGACCTTCGCGCACGACATCGACGACCCGGCGCGGATCCATCGCGAGCTGCTCCGGCTCGCCGACCGCACCGCTGCGCGGGCCCGGTCGGCCGGCATGACGGGGCGCACCGTCTCGATCAAGGTGCGCTTCGCCGACTTCACGACGATCACCCGCGCCAAGACCCTGCGCCATCACACCGACGTCTCGCGTGAGATCTTCGACACAGCCCGCGAGCTCTACGACCGGCTCGGTCTGCAGCGGGCGCGCATCCGTCTCGTCGGCGTGCGCCTCGAAGGGCTCGTTCCTGCCGCTCAGGCGCCCATCCAAGCACGACTCGACGAGCCTGAGCACGGATGGCGTGACGCGGATCGAGCCGTGGACCGAGCCAGTGCACGCTTCGGGGCCGGCTCGGTGAGACCGGCGAGTCTCATGCCTGACCGACCCTCGGGTTCCCAACGGGAGCGACGCGAATTATCCTGAGGGAAACACGTCCGCGTCGGCCATTCCCGACTTAGGCTTCGGGTACGTCGAGATCGCACAGGGAGGTGCCACGTGGCACTCTCGGAACACGAAGAGGCTCTGCTCCAACAGATGGAGGAGGCGCTCTACGCCGAGGATCCGCGCTTCGCGTCGCGGATCGAGAAGACCAAGTCGCGAGGGGTGGGTCGCGGTCGCGTCGTCATCGGCGTCGTTGCTGCTGTCGCCGGCCTCGCACTGGTGGTCGTCTCGGCGATGTCGAGCCTCATCTGGCTCGGTGCGATCGGGTTCGCGATCATGGTGGCCGGCATCGTCTACGCCATCACCCCCTCGAAGACCAAGCTCGCGGCCGTCGGCTCCGACGGCACGCCGAAGCCGCGGGCCGGACGGCCCAACGCCGGTGCGACGAAGCACGGCACCTTCATGGAGCGCATGGAAGAGCGTTGGGAGAAGCGTCGCCGCGACCAGTGGTGACACGGGCCGCCGGCCCAAGCGTCCGGTGATCCGCGCGTCGACCTTCGGCGTCGGACGACATGGTGCGTCCTCGGACTGCCGTCCCGGACGGTTGTTTCGCGCGCAGTGTCAGGGGCGCACGCAGTGTCAGGGGCGCGTGAGGTAGACCGCGATCGCCCAGGTCGTGATGATGGCGAACGCCGTCCCCAGCTCGAGGCCGATGTTGAGCCCGACGGCCTTGATGGCGTGCACGGTCGCGTGCCACGCGACACCCGCGCTGCGGTGCTTGGCGAGCTCGAGCAGGAAGATCGTCGCGACGAAGCCGATCGCCGCGCCGATGACCGGGATGACGAAGAAGCCGACGACGGCCACGACGAGCGCCACCGCGACGAACCTCGAGTCGACACCCGCACGCTTCATCCGGCGCCCGGGCAGCAGGTACTGCGCGACGAGCCCGGCGGCATACAGCAGCGTGGCGATCGCGAAGGTGATCCACCCGGCGGTGGAGTGGACCTCGATGGCCCACAGGAGGGTGGCCGCCCAGACGAGGAACAGCCCCGGAAGGACGGGTGCGACGATCCCGACCGTGCCGATGAGCATGACGATGCCCACCAGAACGTTCGTTCCGGTGATCACCGTCGTGCGCTCAGCGCGTCAGGACAGGCGTGGGCGTCCTTGCCGGGGTCGTGCCTCGATCCGCTCAGTGCTCGTCCATGGACGAGATGCGCGTCTCCTGGAGGCGCTCCGTCTCGTCGAGGACGTCGACGGCCTTGTCCATCAGCGCCGGCAGGTGCTCACGACCGTGGTGGGCGCAGAACAGCAGCTCACCGCCGGTCACAAGGCGGGCGCGGATGTAGGCCTGGGCTCCACACCGGTCGCAGCGGTCAGCCGCAGTCAACTCGGGTGCCAGTGCTGTCGTCATCTTGCTCGCCTTCTCTCTACCCGTCGAGGGTCTCCCCGAAGGGTGACCCTGCCAGTTACCAGCGACACCGTGATTGCCTTGCGGCGCCCGATTCGTTGTCGCGGATGTTCCAACAGTGAATCACGTTCGAACCTTCCCCATCGGCAGGCTCGATCTGTGAGACCTCCGTCATGCCCGGATCGTTACGTCGTGTCCACCCCTGCGGCCCCCCTGTGGCGCCCCGTGGCACCCCCGAACCGCTCGATCCGCGTGGCACACGGGCGTCGTCACCAAGGGTCGTTAGGCTTCGGGTGCAGCCGGCGACCCGGCCATCAGACCGAAACGAGAGAGATCGACTGTGGCCTCCGCCTCACGCCCCGCACCCAACGGCACCGGCGACTACACCGCGCGCCATCTGCAGGTCCTCGAGGGCCTCGAGGCGGTGCGCAAGCGCCCGGGCATGTACATCGGCTCGACCGACCAGCGCGGCCTCATGCACTGCCTGTGGGAGATCATCGACAACGCCGTCGACGAGGCGCTGGCCGGGGTGTGCACCGACATCCAGGTCATCCTCAGCAGCGACGGATCCATCGAGGTGCGCGACGACGGCCGGGGCATCCCCGTCGACATCGAGCCGCGCACCGGGCTGTCCGGCGTCGAGGTCGTCTTCACGAAGCTGCACGCAGGTGGCAAGTTCGGCGGCGCGTCGTATGCCGCCACAGGTGGCCTCCACGGGGTGGGCGCCTCGGTCGTCAACGCCCTGTCAGCCCGCCTCGACGTCGAGGTCGACCGCGGCGGCAAGACCTACGGCATGAGCTTCCGCCGCGGTGAGCCCGGCACCTTCACCGACCGCTCGCCCGTGCACTCGCCCGACTCCGAGTTCACCCCCTACGAGAAGAAGAGCGCCCTGCCCGTCGTCGGCAAGGCCAGACGCGGCGTCACCGGCTCGCGCGTGCGGTTCTGGCCCGACCGGCAGATCTTCCTCAAGGACGCCGAGCTCGACTACGAGGCCATCGCCGGACGTGCCCGACAGACCTCCTTCCTCGTCCCGGGCCTGCGCCTCGTCATCCGTGACGAGCGCCGCATCCCCGGCACTCCCGGCGCCGACGGTCCCGTGGAGGAGGTCTTCCAGCACGACGGCGGCATCACCGACTTCGTCGAGTTCCTCGCCCCCGACACGGCCGTGACCGACGTGTGGCGCCTCGAGGGCTCCGGCACCTTCCGCGAGACGGTGCCCGTGCTCGACGTCAACGGCCACATGACCCCGACCGAGCTCGAGCGCGAGTGCGGGGTCGACATCGCCCTGCGCTGGGGCCAGGGCTACGACACGCGCATGCAGTCGTTCGTCAACATCATCACCACGCCCAAGGGCGGCACCCACGTCGCGGGCTTCGAGCAGGCGATCGTCAAGGTGTTCCGCCGCCAGCTCGAGCTCAACGCGCGCCGGCTCAAGGTCGGTGGCGACAAGCCCGAGAAGGACGACATCCTCGCCGGCATGACGGCGGTCGTCACCGTGCGCCTGGCCGAGCCGCAGTTCGAGGGGCAGACCAAGGAGGTGCTCGGCACCAACGCGGTGCGCGCCATTGTCGCCAAGGTCGTCGAGCAGGAGCTGACGGCGCGCCTCACCTCGCCCAAGCGCGGCGACAAGGCCCAGGCCTCGCTGCTGCTCGAGAAGGTGGTCTCCGAGATGAAGTCGCGCATCAGCGCGCGGCTGCACAAGGAGACCCAGCGCCGCAAGAACGCCCTCGAGAGCTCGACCCTGCCGAGCAAGCTGCGCGACTGCCGCACGACCGACGTCGAGCGTTCCGAGCTGTTCATCGTCGAGGGAGACTCCGCGATGGGCACGGCCAAGGAGGCGCGGTCCTCGGAGTTCCAGGCGCTGCTGCCGATCCGCGGCAAGATCCTCAACGTCCAGAAGGCGTCGGTCAGCGACATGCTGAAGAACGCCGAGTGCGCCTCGATCATCCAGGTCATCGGCGCCGGCTCCGGCCGCAGCTTCGACCTCGCGGCCGCCCGCTACGGCAAGGTCATCATCATGACCGATGCCGACGTCGACGGCGCCCACATCCGCACCCTGCTGCTGACGCTCTTCTTCCGCTACATGCGCCCGCTCGTCGAGGCCGGCCGCGTCTTCGCCGCGATGCCGCCGCTGCACCGCATCGAGGTCATCAACGCCGGGTCCAAGAAGAACGACCTCATCTACACCTTCAACGAGCTGGAGATGCGGCGCACGCTGACGCGGCTCGAGAAGTCGGGCAAGAAGGTGAAGCAGCCGATGCAGCGCTACAAGGGTCTCGGTGAGATGGACGCCGACCAGCTCGCCGACACGACAATGGACCCGCGCCACCGCACCCTGCGGCAGGTGACGATGCGTGACCTCGAGGCAGCCGAGCGCACCTTCGAGCTGCTCATGGGCAACGAGGTCGCCCCGCGCAAGGACTTCATCATCGAGTCCGCCACCGACATCGACCGCGAGCGCATCGACGCCTGAGCGGCGCCGCGGGCCAGCGGGCCGTCACGTATGCCGTGTGGTGTGCACACCCTTCGCCCGCCCAACGCAGCAGGTGACTGCGCACAGCACAGCAACCCGTGCTTACCATGAGCGTCCGGTGTGACTCGCGACACCGGACGTCGCCGGAAGGGGAGTCGAACGTGGGAGACGCGAACACCGGGGAGTCGACCCCCGACGACCACCACGCACCGTGGGACCGCGACGGTACCGGGGGCGGCGCCGGGGTCGGCGCCTTCACGGTGGAGGTCCCGACCGGCCCGGTCGACGATGCGCAGGTGCCGCCGGCCCATGCCGCCCCAGGGGAGAGCACCAACGGAGCCGTCCACGACGACGTCGCCGTCGCCTCGATCGACCTCCCGGCCGAGCGCACCGCTCCTGTGCCCAGCCCCTACCTCACGAGCGACGAGCTGCGCTGGGCCCAGGACACCATCAGCTCGATCTCCGGAGCCTTCACGGCCAAGGTCGTCGGCCAGTCGCGGTTGCACGAGACGCTCCTCATCGCCCTGCTGACGGGTGGGCACGTGCTGCTCGAGAGCGTGCCCGGCCTCGCCAAGACGACGGCCGCGCAGACGATGGCCCAGGCCGTCGGCGGCACCTTCCACCGGATCCAGTGCACGCCCGACCTGCTGCCGAGCGACATCGTCGGCACGCAGGTCTACAACCAGGTGAGCGGCACCTTCGAGACCCAGCTCGGCCCCGTGCACGCCAACGTCGTGCTCCTCGACGAGATCAACCGCAGCAGCGCCAAGACCCAGTCGGCGATGCTCGAGGCGATGCAGGAGCGGCAGACCTCGATCGGCGACCGCAGCTATGCGCTGCCCGACCCGTTCCTCGTCCTCGCGACCCAGAACCCCATCGAGCAGGAGGGCACCTACCCGCTGCCCGAGGCGCAGATGGACCGCTTCACCCTCAAGGACGTGCTCGACTACCCGTCACCCGCGGAGGAGGCCGAGGTGCTGCGCCGCATCGACTCCGGCGTCTTCGAGGGCATCTCCGGGCCGGTCGTGTCCATCCCCGACGTCAAGCGCCTCCAGGGCCTCGTCTCACGCGTCTACGTCGACCCCGCGATCGTCAACTACATCGTCGGCATCGGCTACGTCACCCGCCACCCGCGCGACTACATCGAGGCCCGGCTGGCCGCCTATGTCGACTACGGTGCGAGCCCCCGCGCGAGCATCGCCTTCATGGCGGCGGCCCGGGCCCGGGCGCTCGTCGACGGGCGAAACCACGTCGTCCCCGACGACGTCAAGGCGCTGACCCACCGCGTCCTGCGCCACCGGGTGTCGCTCGGCTTCGAGGCCGCGGCCGACGACGTGCCCGTCGAGCACGTCATCGACGCCATGGTGGGCGGGATCCGCACGCCCTGACGGGCGGGGCAAGGGGACATGGCCGTGACGACGACGCTGCTGACGCGGGTGAAGAGCAAGCTCTTCGTCCACGCCCGTCGGCGCTCGCGCAGCATGCTCGAGGGGGAGTACGCCTCGGCGTTCCACGGCCGCAGCCTCGACTACGACGACCTGCGCGCCTACGTGCCCGGCGACGAGGTGCGCGACATCGACTGGAAGGCCACGGCGCGGCACACGTCACCGCTCGTCAAGCGCTACGTCGCGACCCGCAAGCAGAGCCTCATGCTCGTCGTCGACACCGGGCGCGGGATGGCGGCCACGACCCGCAGCGGCGAGCCCAAGTCGGCGGTGGCCATCTGCGCCGCCGGTCTCGTCGGCTACCTCGCGCAGCGGCACGGTGACCTCGTCGGGCTCATCCGGGGCACGGCCACATCGACGGTCGCCCACGACCTTCGCGGAACCGAGACCCATCTCGAGCTGCTGCTGCGCGCCATCGACGCGGCCACGACCCTCGACGCCGACCAGAGCAACCTCGCCACGCAGCTGCGCTGGATCGTCAGCAACGTCCGACGCCGTCTCTTCCTCGTCGTCGTGGCCGACGACCGCGACCTCGACCCCGCGCTCGACGAGCTGCTGCGCCGCCTCCACGTGCAGCACGAGATCCTCTGGATCACCGTCGAGGACGCCGACCCGACGGCCATCGGAGGCGACCGGACGGCATACGACGTCTCCGACCGCGAGCCGCTGCCGACGCTCGTGCGCCTCGACCCCAAGGTGCGGCAGGCGTATGCCGCGGCCGTGGAGCAGCGCGTGCGGCGCACGGCTGAGCTGCTCGACCGCCGTGCCATCAACCATGTGCGGATCGGCTCGTCGGACGAGGTCGTGACAGCCGTCTTCGGCCTGCTCGAGAGGCAGCGCGGTGCGCGTCGCTGACCCGCCGCCGCCGGGCTTCTACGCCCCCGACCTGTATGCCGGCCGGTGGCTGTGGATCGGCGTCGGCATCCTCGCGCTCGTCGTCCTCTGGTACGTCTTCGTGTGGAGCTCGACCCGGCCCGCCCGGGTGCGCATCCCGGCCCGCGTGACGACCGACCGCCTGTCGCGGCTGCGCGAGGACTACACGCGCCAGATCGATCTCGTCCTCGGCCGCGCGGACCGGGGGGAGATCACCCAGCGGGCCGGCCACCAGCAGCTGAGCGTGCTCGTGCGCCACTTCGTGCAGGAGGTGTCGGGCATCCACGCGCCGACGATGACCCTCACCGAGCTGACGGCGACGGGGGAGCGCCTGACCCCGGTGTCGCAGGTCGTCGGCCAGCTCTACCCCGGCGAGTTCGGTCCGCACGAGGCACAGACCCTGGCCGGTGCCGGCGAAGTGGCCAAGCAGGTGGTGGGCCGATGGAGCTGACCGGCCTCGACCTGAGGTTCCCCGCCGTGCTCACCGTCGGTCTGCTCGTGGCCGTCGTCGCGACTGCCGCGGTAGTGCGCCATCTGTCGCGCCGGTCCGCGCGCGCGACCTCCGCGGTCGCCAACAGCTCGGCCCTGACGGCCCTGCCGGAGTACCGCAGGGCGCTGCGCACCCACCGCATCCGGATGGCCGTCCTCGCCGCGAGCGCTGTGCTGCTCGGCGGGGCCGCCCTCGTCGGCGCCGCTCGCCCCCTCGACACGACGATCGAGCGGCCCGAGACCCGCAACCGCGACATCATGCTCTGCCTCGACATCTCCGGCTCGATGGCCGCCTACGACGCCGAGCTGGTCTCGACCTTCAAGCGTCTCGTCACGCGGTTCGAGGGCGAGCGCATCGGTCTCGTCATCTTCAACTCGTCGGCGGCGACCGTCTTCCCCCTCACCGACGACTACGACTTCATCAACGAGGAGCTCGACGTCGCAGGGCGCGCCCTCGCGGGTGAGCCGGACCTCGAGTCGTTCTTCGCCGGAACCTTCAACGGCAGGGGCACCTCGCTCATCGGCGACGGCCTGGCCACCTGCGTCTCGAGCTTCGACCGCGTCGACACGCAGCGCCCCCGGTCGCTCGTCTTCGCGACGGACAACCACCTCGCCGGCCGCCCCATCATCGACGTCGTCGAGGCGGGCGAGCTGGCCAAGGCCAAGGGGGTGCGCGTCTACGGCCTCAACCCCGAGGAGGACGGCGTCGACCGTGAGGCCGTCGAGATGCGTCAGGTCGTCGAGGGCACAGCGGGTCGCTACTTCGCGATGAGCGACACGAGCGCCATCGGCGGCATCGTCGATGCCGTACAGGCTCAGGAGGCCGCGCTCATCGACTCGTCGGCCCGGGCCCTGCAAACCGACAACCCCGGGGTGCCCATCGCCCTGGCCGGCCTCGGTCTCGTCGGGGTCGTCGGGGCGAGCCGGAGGTGGCGGTCGTGACCTTCCTGCCCGTGGGACCGTGGCCGGTGCTGCTCGTCCTCGTCGTGGCGGCGCTCGTGGCCGTCTGGTGGAACCCCGCGTCGAGCTCGGTGCCGGGGGAGTCGCGGGCCACCCACTGGCGCCTCACCCTCATGGTCGTGCTCCTCGGCATCGCCTCGCTCCGACCAGCCGTGCCGGGCGACGAGGTCAACGCCTCTGCCGCGAACCTCAACGTCTACTTCGTCGTCGACACGACGAGCAGCATCATCGCCGAGGACTACGGCAACGAGCGCCCCCGCATCGCCGGCGTGCAGGCGGACATCGCAGCGATCACCGAGGCGCTGCCCGGCGCGCGCTACTCCGTCATCACCTTCGACCAAGCCACCCGGGTGCGGCTGCCGTTGACGACCGACTCCAACGCGCTCGAGGCCGCGCTCGAGACGCTGCTGCCCGAGGCTTCCGAGTACTCCCGCGGCTCGTCCATCACGGCAGCCGACGAGCGGCTGGGGCGGATGCTCGAGCAGTCGGAGGAGCGCACCCCCGATCGCGGGAGGCTGGTGTTCTACCTCGGCGACGGTGAGCAGACCGCGTCCGAGCCGCCCGCGCCGTTCACCATCGACAAGCGGCTCGTCGGAGGGGGCGCCGTGCTCGGCTATGGCACGACCCAGGGCGGCCGGATGAAGGCCACCCGGGCGCGTTTCGACACGACCACGTCCTACATCATCGACCCGGCGACCGGCGAGGACGCCCGGTCCGTCATCGACGAGGGCAACCTGCGCCGCATCGGCGAGCAGCTGGGCCTGCCCTACGTCCACCGCGACTCGGGTGACCCGATCGACCCCGTGGTCGCGGGCATCGACCTCGACCGCTTCGGCACGAGCGACGAGGTCGAACAGCAGCGGGTCCGGTCCCGTCAGGAGCTCTACTGGCCGCTGCTCATCGGGGTGGCCGGACTCGCCGTGTGGGAGCTCGGTGCGAGCCTCGCCGCCCTCGCACAGGCCCGTCGCCGCAAGGAGGCCCCCCTGTGAGCACCGACCCGCACCGTGACCGCGAGCCCGGCGTGCTGCTCGACGACCCGGCCACCTCGGCCGGCCGGGATGACGGGGCAGCCCGCGCCACACGGCATACCCCCTCGGGCTGGCGGCGGGGCAGGGACGGCTCGGAGAAGGGGCCCCGCCCTCCGATGAGCCCCCAGCAACGCCGGCGCCGCCGCAGACTGCTGCTCGCCAGCCTGCCCGTCGTCGTGCTGCTCGTCCTGGCGGCGCTGCGCCTGCTGAGCCTCAACCTCGTCGCCGGGCAGACGCTCGCGGCCTACGAGGCCGGCGACCGCGGCGCCACGCAGGAGTGGGGGGAGCGCCAGGGGTGGGTCAACATCGTCGAGCAGTTCCGGTCACCCTTCGCGATCGGTGACGCGCACGTGCTGACCGGCAACTTCGAGCAGGCTCGCCCGTGGTTCGAGCAGGCCCTCGAGCAGGTGCCCAAGGGCGGCATCGACGAGTGCAAGGTCAGGGTCAACCTCGGTCTCACCTACGAGGCGCTCGGTGACGCAGCCAAGGCCAAGGAGCGCACGACGGAGTGGAAGCAGTTCTACGAGAAGGGGATCCAGACCACGAGCCAACGGCCGCCGCTCTGCGACGCCCCCGAGGGTGGGCAGACCGGAGACCAGCTGCAGCAGGCGCAGCAGCGCATGGAGGACAAGAGCGCGGACCCGCAGCCGCAGCCGGAGACGCCCCCGGAGCAGCCGGGCGACACGCCGGGCCAGCAGCCGACCCCCTCCCCGGAGCCGACGCCGAACCCCGACAACACCCCGAGCCAGGAGCAGCAGGACTTCCTCCAGGAGCAGCAGCGTCAGAACACCATCGAGCGCAACCAGCAGCTCGGCGAGGACCAGCGCGGCGCCGCGGGTGGCGATGGTCCGACCTACCCCAAGCCGTGGTGAGCCCTACCGTCACCGCGTGAGGGCGCGAATCCAACCCCGCAGGCTGCTAGGCCGCGTCGGGGTCGGGCTGGTGGACCCCGAAGGTGTTGCCCTCCGTGTCGAGGTAGTAGCCCTGCCACGCCATGCCGGTGAGGGCCGTCTTCGGCAGTGCGACCTGCCCGCCGGCGGCGAGGATGCGGCGCTCGGTCTCGTCGTAGTCGGCGACACCGATCGTCGCGACGAAGGCGTTCGCCCCCTGGCCCGGCGCAGGCGCAGGAGCCGTCCGCTGCAGCAGGCCCCCGTTGATGCCCGGCTCGTCGTCGGCACCCGTCACGATGCCCCAGTAGGGGGAGCCGGTGAACTGGCCGTAGTCCTCGAAGGACCAGCCGAACGCGGCGGCGTAGAACGCCTTGGCCCGCTCGACGTCGTCGACCTGGATCTCGAAGTGGACCACGCGGGACACGACAGCCTCCTCGTTCGGGCGAGCCTCTGCCCCCAGTGTCTCACCGGGCCCGCCGGGCCGGAGGTGTTCGACCTCGTCAGGGGGAGGTGACGACCGTGGCCCGGTGCTCGAGCACGTCGATGGCCTTCTTGCCGCACGACTCCGGCCGGGTGCGTGACGTCGGCACGCGAACGACGTGGACGAGCCAGCGTCGGCCGTCGGCGTGGGTCACGACGACGTCGGAGCCGTCCGACGACGGGGTCGGGGCCGACGCCTGGAGGGACGCCAGCAGGGTCTCGCCGATGAGCGATCGCACGTGCGACTCCGCGCACTGGGCCGCGGGGGCCAGTGCGGAGCGCCCGCGGTCGTGGAGCGGGCCGAGCAGCTCGGCCGGGGTGTGGCCGGTGCGGCTTGCTCCGAGCACCCAGGCCGCACCCTGCTCGTCGAGGCGGGCGTAGGTCTGGCCCCAGGGCAGCAGCACCGCCGTCGGCGCGAAGCGGTGACCGCCTGTGTGGGAGACCTCCCAGACGCGTCCCGGCGCCACCCGCGCCGCGGCCGCAGCGAGCGGCCGGCCGCGCACTGCGCAGCAGACGTCGCGGCGCCCGTTCGTGCACACGAGCAGCGTCGGCTCGGCGTCGTGCGCGCCGGGCAGCGAGGCTGCGACGAGCGCGCGGCTGCCACGGGCGAGGGCGCCCCAGTCGAGACCGAGCAGCTCGCCGGGGTCGGCGACCTGTGCCTCGAGCAGCCACGGCTCCACAGCCGGAGCCGACTCGGGTGAGACCTCCGTGGTGCCGGCGTGGGCGAGCAGCACGCGACGGGGACCGTCCTGTGCCGGGTGACCGCCCGGGCGCCGCACGAGCATGAAGCGGCCACCGGCCCGGCTCGTGCGGGCGTCGAGCTCGGCACCGAGCAGCGGGTCGAGGTGCGACTCCCGGGCGGCGTCGCGGCCCCACGGTCCCGACTGCTCGACGATGACGAAGAAGCCGGCGCTCGCAGCCGTGCCGTAGGCGCTCGTGCCGTCGTGGTCCCACTGCACCGAGCAGGCGTCCTCCGCGGGCGCACCGTGCCCCGTGGTCGACGGGTGCTCGTCGAGAGCCGGCGCCTCCACGACCTCCGCTTCTGCGGACTTCGACCCCGCAACCCCGGACTGCGCGACCTCAGCCTCCGCGACCTCAGCCTCCGCGACCTCAGCCTCCGCGACCTCAGCCTCCGCGACCTCAGCCTCCGCGACCTCAGCCTCCGCGACCTCAGCCTCCGCGACCTCAGCCTCCGGAGTGACCCTTCGCTTGCTCACTCGGACTCTCCGGGGCCGCTGTCACCGCTGTCGCCGGTGGTGCCGCTGCCTCCCGAGGGCGCCGACGTGACGTGGGCGATGACGGCCGTGGCCGGCACCCCCGACCCGTCACGGCGTCCGTCGGCGGGCGGCAGCTCGATGGCGACGCCGTTCGCGGCGGCGGCCTTGGCCGGGGTGTTTCCGGCGAAGGCGAGCACGAGGGTGTCCTCGCCCTTGAGGAAGCGATGGCAGCGCACGCCGCCGGTGGCGCGACCCTTCGGCGGGTACTCGGCATACGGCGTCACCTTGAGCGAGCCGCCCTGGGTGCCGGGGAGGGCGTCGGAGCTGCCCGACGACGTGACGACGACACCGTCGCGGGCCGGGTCGGCGACGCCGAAGAACGCGACCGTCGCGCCGGGGGCCAGCTTGATGCCGGCCATGCCGCCCGCCGTCCGCCCCTGGGGTCGCACGGAGCGTGCCGCGAAGCGCAGCAGCTGCGCGTCGCTCGTCACGAAGACGAGGTCGAGGTCGTCACGGTCGGCCACGGCCGCACCCACGACCCGATCGCCCGGCTTGAGACTGATGACGCTCCACTCGTCGCTCTTCGGCGCCTCCGGCGTCACCCGCTTGACGACGCCGCTCGCGGTGCCGAGGGCGAGCACCGGCGCGTCGGCTCCGATCGGCAGGATGGTCACCGGCTCCTCGCCCTTCGGCAGGTCGACGTATGCCGCGAGGGGAGCGCCGCCCGACAGGCTGGGTGCGCCGTTGGTCGGCGGGAGCGTCGGCAGGTCGAGCGCGGAGAGGCGGATCATCCGGCCGGCCGTCGTCGCGAGACCGAACTCCCCACGGGCCGTGGTGCGCACGGCGCCGATGATGACGTCGTGCTTCGAGCGCGAGCCCTCGGTGGGGATCGGCTCGGCGCTGCCGGTTCGGGCGAGCAGGCCGGTCGAGCTGAGCAGCACCCAGCAGGGGTCGTCGCTCACCTCGAGGGGGCTGCTCGCCGTGGCTGCGGCGCTCTGACCCGAGCTCTCGAGCAGGACCGTGCGCCGCGGGGTGCCGTGCGCCTTGGCGACGGCGGCCAGCTCGTCGGACACGAGCCCCAGGAGCAGCCTCTCGTCGGCGAGCAGCGCGCGCAGCTCCTCGATGGCCCGCTCGAGCTCGGCCTTCTCGGTCTCGAGCTCGATGAGCGAGAACTTCGTCAGGCGACGCAGGCGCAGCTCGAGGATGTAGTTCGCCTGGATCTCGTCGAGGTCGAAGACGTCCATGAGGCGGGTGCGGGCGATGTCGGCGTCGTCGGATGTGCGAATGACCTGGATGACCTCGTCGATGTCGACGATGGCGACGAGCAGGCCCTCGACGAGGTGGAGGCGCTCCTCGCGCTTGCGCAGCCGGTGGGCGCTGCGCCGGCGCACGACGTCGGTGCGGAAGTCGACGTAGACCCGCAGCAGCTCCTTGAGCCCCATCGTGCGCGGCTGGCCCTCGACGAGAGCGACGTTGTTGATGCCGAAGTTCTCCTCCATCGGCGTCAGCTTGTAGAGCTGCTCGAGCACGGCCTCGGGCACGAAGCCGTTCTTGATCTCGATGACGAGGCGCAGCCCGTGCTGGCGGTCGGAGAGGTCCTTGAGGTCGGCGATGCCCTGCAGTCGCTTGGACTGCACGAGGTCCTTGACCTTGTCGATGACCTTCTCGGGCCCGACGAGGTAGGGCAGCTCGGTGACGACGATGCCCTTGCGGCGTGGGGTGAGCGCCTCGACCCGGGCGGTGGCGCGGGTGCGGAAGCTGCCGCGGCCGGTGAGGTAGGCGTCGCGGATGCCCTCGAGGCCGACGATCTTGCCGCCGCACGGCAGGTCGGGCCCGGGCACGAACTTCATGAGGTCCTCGAGCGAGCACGTGGGGTGCGCGATGAGGTGGCGGGCCGCGCCGATCACCTCGACGAGGTTGTGCGGCGCCATGTTGGTGGCCATGCCGACGGCGATGCCGGCCGCGCCGTTGACGAGGAGGTTGGGGTAGGCGGCGGGCAGCACGCCGGGCTGCCACTGGGTGTCGTCGTAGTTCGGGACGAAGTCGACGGTGTCCTCGTCGAGGCTGCCGACCATGAGCAGGGCGGCGGGCGCCATGCGCGCCTCGGTGTAGCGGGCGGCGGCCGGCCCGTCGTCGAGCGAGCCGAAGTTGCCGTGGCCGTCGATGAGGGGCAGCCGCAGGGTGAAGGACTGTGCCATGCGCACGAGCGCGTCGTAGATCGCCTGGTCGCCGTGGGGGTGGTACTTGCCCATGACCTCGCCGACGATGCGCTGGCTCTTGACGTGCCCGTGGTCGGGACGCAGCCCGAGCTCGTTGGCGCCGTAGAGGATTCGCCGCTGGACGGGCTTGAGGCCGTCGCGCGCGTCGGGCAGCGCCCGGGAGTAGATGACGCTGTAGGAGTACTCGAGGAAGGCGTTCTGCATCTCCTCCTCGACGTCGATGCCGACGATCTTCTCCTCGAAGTCCTCGGGGGGAGGCGGGGTGGTCGTGCGACGGGCCATGCCGGGTGGTGCTCCTTGCCGCTAGCGGGTCAACACCCCATCTTCGCGCAGGGTGGTCACGACCTCTCACCTGCCACGCCGAAACGACCCCAGTGAGCGACCTCCTGGCCGGTCCGGCGGTGCCGACGGAGGCTGGGGCTCTTGGGCCCCGGGACGGCATACCCGATCGACACGACACCGACGACGGTACGGCTGGACGGGATGGCGAAGGCCTCGTGGACGGCGGCGTGCCGCTCCGGCGGCACTCCGAAGAAGAGGCTGCCGAGGCCCTCGTCGGTCGCGGTCAGCAGGATGAGGAGCGAGGCCATCCCCGTGTCGACGTCCCAGTAGGGCACCGGCCAGCGGGCCTCGTCGCGGTCGGTCCAGCCCTTGTCGTCCGCCGCGTAGCGCTCGAGGTAGGCGTCCTTGTGCGAGAGGCAGAGCACGAGCACCGGCGCCGCCCGTATGCCGCCCAGCCAGGGGTCGTCGGGCGCACCGGGGGTGGTCGTGGCGCTCCAGAACGCCTCGCGCTCCTCGTCCGTGGTGAGCACGAGGAAGTCCCAGCCCTGGCTGAAGCCGGCGCTGGGGGCGCGGACGGCGTTGTCGAGACACCGCTCGACGACCTCGCGCGGTACCGCGCGATCGGGGTCGTAGCGACGGACCATGCGGCGGCGGCGGACGACGTCGGTGAACTCCATGAGGCCAGCGTCGCATCTTCGGTGGGCCGGTCGGTGGGACGTGACACGATGTGCCCATGGTGGAGGAGAGCGCACCTGACGACACCGGCGCCTTGGAGCGGGTGTCGGCCAAGGCCAGCGGTGCGCCGGTGGAGTGGGAGGCCGACGTCGTGCTGCGTGACGGCACCGTCGCGCACGTGCGCCCCATCTCGCCCGACGACGCCGAGGGCATCCAGCTCTTCCACTCGAGGCAGTCGCCGGAGTCGATCTACCTGCGGTTCTTCGCGCCGTTGCGTGAGCTGAGCCAGCGCGATCTCTACCGCTTCACCCACGTCGACCACCACGACCGGGTGGCGCTCGTCGCGACCCTCGACGGCGAGATCATCGGCATCGGGCGCTACGACCGCATCGACCCCACCTCGGCCGAGGTGGCCTTCAACATATCCGACCACTTCCAGGGCAAGGGCATCGGGTCGGTGATGCTCGAGCACCTCGCCGCGATCGCGCAGGAGCTCGGCATCACCCGCTTCACGGCCGAGGTGCTGCCCCAGAACCGCAAGATGCTCATGGTCTTCAAGGAGGCCGGCTACGAGGTCTCGCACCACTTCGAGGACGGCGTCATCGAGGTGTCCTTCGACATCCTCCCGACCGAGCGGTCGAAGGAGGTGCAGCTCTCGCGCGAGCACCGCGCCGAGGCGCGCAGCATGCGCACCATCCTCTTCCCGGAGCGGGTGGCGATCATCGGTGCGAGCCGGCGGGCGCACTCGATCGGCGCGGTCCTGCTGTCCAACATCATCGCGGGCGGGTTCCGCGGCGAGCTCTACCCCATCCACCCCGAGGCTGACGAGATCCAGGGGCTCAAGACCTACCCGAGCATCCGCGACGTGCCCGAGCCGGTCGACCTCGCGATCCTTGTCATCCCCGCCGACCAGACCGTCGGTGTCGTCAAGGAGTGCGGCAAGGCCGGCGTCAAGGCGCTGCTCGTGCTCTCCTCCGGCTTCGCCGAGGCGGGGGAGGAGGGCGTCAAGCTCCAGGAGAAGCTCCGTCGGCGGGTCCGCCGGGCCGGCATGCGCGTCATCGGACCCAACAGCTTCGGCCTGATCAACAACGACCCCGAGGTGCAGCTCAACGCCACGCTCGCCTCGGTCGTGCCGCAGCGCGGGCGTCTCGGGCTCTTCGCCCAGAGCGGCGCGCTCGGCGTCGCGGTGCTCGCCTCGGCAGCCCGCCGCGGCCTCGGCATCTCCGTCTTCGCGTCGGCGGGCAACCGGGTCGACGTGTCCGGCAACGACCTCATGCAGTACTGGATCGACGACCAGGACACCGACACCGTCGGGCTCTACCTCGAGTCGATGGGCAACCCGCGCAAGTTCTCCCGCATCGCGCGCCAGCTCGCCAAGGTCAAGCCCGTCATCGTCGTCAGCTCCGGCGTCTCGAGCTTCGCCGCCCCGCCCGGACACCGCACGCGGGTGACCAACGTGCCCCCGCAGGCCTTCGACGCGCTGCTGCGCCAGGCCGGTGTGATCCGCGTCGAGAACGTCCACCAGCTCTTCGACGTGGCCCAGCTCACCCTGCACCAGCCCCTGCCCGCGGGCGACCGGGTGGCCATCGTCGGCAACTCCGACGCCCTCGGCGCCCTCAGTGCCAGCGCCTGCCTCAGCTGGGGGCTCAAGGTCACGCACGGGCCGGTGTCCCTGCTCCCGCAGGCGTCGGCCGAGGAGTTCGCGACCGCGCTCGACGCGGCTTTCGCCGACCCCGAGGTCGACAGCGTCGTCGCCGCCTTCATCCCGCCGCTCGTCACTCAGGACGAGGAGGTGCACACGGCGGTTCGCGAGATCGTCGCGAAGTACGAGAAGCCCTGTGTCGCAACGTTCCTCGGCATGCGGGGTGTGGGTGACGGGCTGTCCTACGTCCAAGGTGATGTGACGCGCTCGGTCCCCGCCTACGCGATGCCCGAGGACGGTATCCGGGCCCTCAACGCCGTCACGCGATACGCCCAGTGGCGCGCGCGCGACCGCGGCTCGTCGGTCTCTCCGGTCGGCATCGACCGGGCCCGCGTCGAGCGGCTCACCGAGGCGGTCCTCGCGACCCACCCCGAGGGCCGAGCCCTCACGAGGGACGAGGCCCGCGAGCTGCTGTCCGCCTACGGCATCCGCCTCTGGCCGGCCATCGAGGTCACCGGTGTCGAGGCCGCCGTGCGCGCCGCCGACACGCTGACCTACCCCGTCATCCTCAAGTCGACCTCGCCGGTCGTGCGCCACCAGCCGGGCCTCGTCGGCGTTCGGGGCGACCTCATCGACGCGGAGTCGGTCCGTGACGCCTATGCGTCTCTGTCGAGCCGCCTCGGTCCGCTCGGTGCCGACCGCTTCGTCGTGCAGCGCATGGCCGTGCCCGGCGTCTCCTGCGTCGTCCGAGCGAGCGAGGACCCCCTCTTCGGACCCGTCGTGAGCTTCTCGGTGGCCGGTCCGCCCACCGAGCTGCTCGGCGACGTGTCACACCGCATCCCGCCGCTGACCGACGTCGACGTCACCGACCTCATCGACGGGGTCAAGGCCGCGCCGTTGCTCGCCGGCCACCGCGGCGCCGCGCCCGTGCACCGGGCCGCCCTCGCCGACCTCATCGCCCGCCTGTCGGTGCTCGCCGACGACCACCCCGAGATGTCGTCGGTCGAGCTCAACCCCGTCAACGCCTGGACCGGCGGCGTCGACGTCCTCGGGGCCGACGTCGTCGTGCGCCCCGCGCTGGTGCGCAAGGACCCCGGACGCCGCCGCATGACCTGAGGCTGCCCGGCGGGCCACCACGCCCGCTGGTGCAAGGATGGGGGTATGCGACGTGCGACCCACCAGGCCGGCCAGGAGCCGGTGCCCACTCTGCCCGCCGACCTCACCGAGGCGATCAACCGGGCCGGCTACTACCCGTCGCTCGTCGTCGACGTCGTGGAGTCCGCGATCGCGGGTGACGAGGTCGTGTCGCACCTCGTGCACCAGGAGACGACCTTCGACAGCGAGACGGTGCGTCGGCACGTCACCGTCCTCGTCGTCACGCCCGACCGGCTCGTCATCGCGCACGCCGACGACCACGCCGAGCCCGACGACAAGCTCATGGCGACGGCGACGACCGAGACGGTGCCGCTCACCGCGGTGCGCGGCGTCATGCTGACCCACGTCGTGGGCGAGCCCGACACCTTCACGCCGGGCACGCACGGTCGCGACATCACGTTGACCCTCGGCTGGGGGGCGGTCAGCCGACTCGACATGATCCCCGCACAGTGCGGCGACCCCGACTGCACCGCCGACCACGGCTTCGAGGGCACGATCGCCTCCGACGACATCTCGCTGCGGGTCAGCTCGGCGGCCGACGGCGAGGACGCCGTCGGGCGAGCCCTCGCCTTCGCGCGGGTGCTCTCCGCGAGCATCGGCGGCGGCCACGCCCGCCGGCCCTGACCCGCCGGCGATGACCGACACCCAGACGGCCCCCGACTGGTCGCGGGGCAGCCTCGCCAGCGTGCTGCCCTCCGTCGCCGACCGCCTCGGGGTGAGCCGGTATGCCGGCCGCGACGTCTTCGACCTACCCGCGGTGCCGCGCACCGTCGTCGTGCTCGTCGACGGCCTCGGGCACGACCTGCTGCTCCAGCGCAGCGGGCACGCCCCCTTCCTGCGGTCCCATCTGCCGTCGGCGCGCCGGATCCCGTGCGGCTTCCCGACGACGACGGCGACCTCGATGGGCAGCCTCGGCACCGGCCTGCTGCCCGGCGCGCACGGCCTCGTCGGCATGCAGGTGCTCGACCCCGACACCGACCGCCTCGTCAACGAGCTGTCCTGGGAGGACGGCCCCGACCCGGTGCGCTGGCAGCCCCACGAGACGGTCTTCGAGGTCCTCGAGGACGCCGGGGTCGCCGTGACGATGGTCGGGCCGTGGTACTTCAAGGGCTCGGGCCTCACGACCGCGGCGCTGCGCGGTGGCGGGTTCCGGTCGGGCCTCACCCTCGATGACCGGGTCGATGCCGTCGCCTCGGCCGTGCGCGAGTCGCACCGCTCGCTTGTCTACCTCTACTGGGGCGAGGTCGACAAGGTCGGCCACGTGCACGGGTGCCAGTCGTGGCAGTGGGGCGACGAGGTCGAGTCGGTCGACGCCGCGCTCTCGCGCCTCGCCGCACGGGTGCCCGACGACACGTCGATCGTCATCACCGCCGACCACGGCATGGTCGACGTGCCCTTCGAGGCGCGCATCGACCTCGCCCACGAGCCCGAGCTCATGCACGGCATACGCCACCTCGGCGGCGAGCCACGCTGTCTCCAGCTCTACACCGAGGCGGGGGAGCGCGACGCCGTCGCGGCGCTGTGGAGCTCGCGCCTGCGCGGGTCGGCGGCGGTCCGCACCCGCGAGCAGCTGCTCGACGAGGGCTGGTTCGGCGAGGTCCGGCGCGAGGTCGAGCCCCGCATCGGCGACCTCGTGGTCATGACGCAGCCGTCCTTCGCCGTCGTGCACTCGGGGCTCATGCGCCCTGAGATCGTGCGCCTGCTCGGGCTGCACGGCTCGACGAGCGAGGCCGAGCTCGCCGTGCCGGTCATCGTCGTGCCACCCCGCCGGGGCGCTTAGGGTGGTGCACCGTGGCTGAGCTCGTCTTCTTCTCCGGGACCATGGACTGCGGCAAGTCGACCCTCGCTCTGCAGATGGACCACAACCACGCCGCGCGCGGCCGGGTCGGCCTCATCTTCACGAAGATGGACCGCGCCGGAAGCAACGTGCTCTCGTCGCGGCTCGGCCTCTCGACGGGCGCGCTCGAGGTGGGTGACGACCTCGACTTCTGGGAGGGCGTCGTCTCACGGGCCACCGCTGGTCAGCGCATCGACTACCTCATCTGTGACGAGGCGCAGTTCTACACCTGCGAGCAGGTCGAGCAGCTGGCGCGCATCGTCGACGAGATGGACGTCGACGTCTTCGCCTTCGGCATCACCGCCGACTTCCGCACCGAGCTCTTCCCCGGCAGCAAGCGGCTCATCGAGCTCGCCGACCGGGTGCAGGTGCTCCAGGTCGAGGCGCTCTGCTGGTGCGGCCGGCGCGCGACGACCAACGCCCGCGTCGTCGACGGGGCCATGGTCGTCGAGGGCGAGCAGGTCGTCGTCGGTGACACGAACGCCGCAGAGCCGGGCGTCGTGGAGTACGAGGTGCTCTGCCGCCGGCACTACATGCGGCGGATGACCTCGCACGCGGCCAGGGCGAGCGCCCAGTCTGCTGAGGTCCTGCCCTTCGAGCTCGACGTCTGCCCGTTGCCACCCCTGCCGATCACCCAGGCGGACTGACCGCTGCGGTCACGTGCAGCCCGGCGTGATGCTGCGAGCGACGAGCCGGCGGACGGCCGGACTCACAAAGTGCTGATGATGGTCGAGCCCCCCGCACGCATACGGGCTCGGCCGTGGGGTTTGTGCGTCCGACGGGCGGCACCGCGCCGCCCGGCGTCGGTCAGTCGCCCTTGCGGCCGAACATGATGTCGTCCCAGCTCGGCACGCTCGGGCGCCCACCCTTGCGGGCGGCGGGTCGGGCGGGCGCGGGGCGCTTGGGGCTCGGTGCGGGCGGCGCCACCTGCTCCTCGATGAGCTCGTCGCCGTCGTCCTGGCCGTCGTCGGCCCGGGCAGCGGACGACGTGGCCGCGCCGGGCGCGCCCTGGCGCACCGGCTGGGTGCGCTCGACCTGACGGGGGCGCGGGCCCGGCTTCGGTGGCGCCACCGAAGCCGGCTCGGGCTCAGGTTCAGGTTCCGGGGTCGCGCCGCCGGTGTCATCGAGGTCGTCGAGGTCATCGACCGCGTCAGAGTCCTCGGCGTCTTGGGCGTCCTCGGTGCGACCGGCCGAGATGTCGGCACCGCCCTCCTCCACGTCGTCGTCCACCTCGTCGTCGGCGCCAACCGTGTCAGCCACCTCGGCCGTCTGCTCCGCCTCGTCCTCGGGGTGCGGGTGCTGGGCCGGCGGGGGCACGTGGTCGCGCGGGTCGAGGGCGAGCTCCTCGAGCGGGAGCGCCTCCTCCGGCGCCTCCTCGAGCCCGGGTACGTCGGCCCCGCGGGGACGACGGCGTCGACCACGCTGCGCGTTGCGCTGCCGCATCGCGGCCACGAGGTCGAGCGGCTCGCCGCCCTCCGGAGGCTCACCGACCGGGGAGGATGCGCCCGACGCAGCGGAGTCCGGGGCGGGCGCAGGTCGAGTGGTGGCAGCACGGGCCGACGCCGACGACCGCGTCGAGCGGCCACGTGCCGTCGGAGCGCCCACCCCGCCCTCGGCCTCGACGTCGTAGACCTTGGCCGGTCGGGCGGGGGTGGCCAGGTGGGGAGCGGGCAGGGGGCCGGGCGCGGGAGTGTCGTCGTCCTCGCTGAGCCAGCGCGACTCGTCGTCGAGCGCGGACACGATGCGCGCGAGGGGGTCGAAGCGCCACGCCGCCTCGCGCTCCCGGCCGCCGGCCGCGAAGGCGAGCGACACGATCCATTCGCCCTTGTCGGCGCGGCGGGAGTCCCAGGCCACCGCGGCCGGGTCGATCTCGCGGCTGACGAGACGCTCGGTCACCCGCGCCTCGAGCGTCGTCGACGCCCCATGGGAGGCGCCGCGCGAACGCAGCCGCACCTGGCGGGCCAGACCGGCCACGTGCTCGCGCTCGGCGAGGATCGGCCCTTCGTACTTGTGCACCTTCTCGACCGTCCAACCGGCCCGCTCCGCAGCCTCCTCGGCCGTCAGGCCGGCACGGATCATCGATTGGACGGCCGCGGGCCGCAGCCCGCCCGCCAGCTCGTTCTGCAGCTGGCCCAGCCGGGGGCGGTCACGTCGCGCCGCGGCGCGCAGCGAGTCGTCGAGGGGCACCGTGTAGCGGTTGCCCTCGGCATCGGCCAGCAACAGGTGCAGGCCGTCCTCGTGGACGCCGATGAGCGTGAGGTCCTGCATGGGTGGGTCTCCCGGTCGAGCGGATCAGCGGTCGTCTGCGTGCCTGCGTTTGTCACGGATCGTGAGGGCTTCGCGTCGAGCATGCCACCGTGCCGGGTGCCCACCAAAGCGACCACGCCGCGCGGGTAGCGTTTGCTCTGTCATGCCCACCGACTTCGCCTCCGCCCAGCTGGCCCTCGACCTCGTCGGCGTCTTCGTCTTCGCGCTCTCGGGTGGCCTTGTCGCGGTCAAGAAGCGCTTCGACCTCTTCGGGGTCCTCGTCCTCGCGTGCGCCGCAGCCCTCGGCGGCGGCATCATGCGCGACGTCCTCATCGGCGTCGTGCCACCCGTGGGCATCAGTGACTGGCGCCTGCTCAGCGCCGCCGCCCTGGGCGGTCTCGCGACCTTCTTCCTCCACCCGGCGATCGAGCGGATCGGCCGCTTCGTCAAGGTGCTCGATGCCGGCGGCCTCGCGGCGTTCGCCGTCGCCGGCAGCCTCAAGGCCGCGACCACCCTCGGTGTGGCGCCGATCGCCGCCGTGCTCATCGGTCTCATCACCGCCGTGGGCGGCGGGGTCATCCGCGACCTGCTCGCCGGCCAGGTGCCCGAGGTGCTGCGCCGCGAGCTGTACGCGCTGCCCGCGCTCCTCGGGTCGGTCGTCGTCGTCGTGCTCGTGGAGCAGGGTGTCCTGCGCATGTGGATGCTCTGGGCCGCGGCCGGCCTCGTCTTCGTCGTGCGGCTCGTCGCCGTGCGGCTCGACCTCAACGCCCCTACACCACTGCGGTCGGGCGCGCGCACCTGACCTCCCCTCGACGCCCGACCCACTCCACGCGAAAGTGATGGCATGCAGAACACCCTCGACCCCTACGACGCCGTTCTCCTGCTGAGCTTCGGGGGACCCGAGGCCCCCGAGGAGGTGATGCCCTTCCTGCGCCGGGTCACCGCGGGCCGCGGCATCCCCGACGAGCGCCTCGAGCAGGTGGGGGAGCACTACCACCACTTCGGCGGCCGGAGCCCGATCAACGACCAGAACCGCGCGCTCATCGCGGCGCTGCGGGCCGAGCTCGACGCCCGCGAGATCGAGCTGCCAGTGCTCTGGGGCAACCGCAACTCACCACCCTTCCTCGACGACGCCCTGCGCGAGGCCCACGCGAGCGGCCACCGCCGCCTCCTCGTCATCACGACGAGCGCCTACTCGTGCTACTCCTCGTGCCGGCAGTACCGCGAGAACCTCGCCGACGCCGCCGCCACCGTGGGGGAGGAGGGCATCGAGCTGCAGATCGACAAGGTCGGTCCCTATGCGCCGCGGCCGCGCTTCGCGGAGGCCAACCTCGGCCGGGTCGTCGACGCGATGCGGGCCCTCGACGGTGCTCCCGACGACGAGGTCGCGCTCCTCTTCGTCACACACTCGATCCCCATGGCGATGGACGAGACGTCCGGCCCCGGCGACGGCGAGGGACACCTCTACCAGCGCCAGCACCTGGCTCTCGCCTCTGCCATCTCGGAGGAGGCGGGTCGCATCCTCGGCCGCGACATCACCGGTGAGCTCGTCTTCTGCTCGCGCTCGGGGCCGCCTAGCCAGCCGTGGCTCGAGCCCGACGTCAACGACCGCATCGAGGAGCTGGCGGCGGCCGGCACGAAGACGGTCGTCGTCGCCCCCATCGGCTTCGTCTCCGACCACATGGAGGTCGTCTACGACCTCGACACCGAGGCGAAGGAGACGGCCGACCGGGTGGGCGTCGAGCTCGTGCGCGTGCCGACCGTCGGCACCGACCGGCGCTTCGTCTCCGATCTCGTCGACGCACTCATCGAGCGTGCTGCGGAGGCGCGGGGCGAGGGCGTCCCCGACTACGAGGGTCGGCGGCCGTCGGTGTGCGAGCCGGGCTGCTGCCCCAACCTCCGTCAGGCGCGCCCGGCCCTCTGCGGGCGCGACTGAGATGGACGCCGCCGCCGCAGTCTCCGTCCCCAGCGATGAGCAGCTCGCTGCCCTCGAGCAGCTCTGCGTCGAGTTCGCCGTCATCGCAGGCAGGTTCATCCGCGACGAGCGTCCCGACCGCCTCGGCGTGGCCCAGACGAAGTCGACCGACACCGACGTCGTCACCGTGATGGACCGCCGCTCCGAGGAGCTGCTCCACCGCCTCATCATCGAGGCGCGCCCCGACGACGGCATCCTCGGCGAGGAGGGCGCCGATGTCACGGGCACGTCGGGCCTCACGTGGGTCATCGACCCCATCGACGGCACCGTCAACTACCTCTACGAGATCCCCGCGTATGCCGTGTCGGTGGCTGTCGTCGTCGGCGACCCTTCTCGAGAGGGCGCGTGGAGGCCCGTCGCGGGCGCGATCTCCGACCCGTCCCTCCGACTGGTGCACCATGCCCGCCACGGCGCCGGCGCGTGGACGAGGCCCGAGGAGGAGGGCGACGCCACCCCGCCGCGGCGGCTCACGGTCTCGTCCGAGCACCGCCTCGGGCGCAGCCTGCTCGCGACCGGCTTCGGCTACGCCGCCGACGTGCGGGCACGGCAGGCAGAAGTCCTCACCCGGGTGCTCCCGCTGGTGCGCGACATCCGGCGCATCGGCAGCGCAGCCCTCGACCTCGTGCGGGTGGCCGACGGGTCCGTCGATGCCTATGCCGAGTCGGGCATCAACGCCTGGGACCTCGCCGCAGGCTGGATCGTCGTCGAGGAGGCCGGCGGCGTGGTCGTCGGACGCGACGGGGGAGCGCCCGGCAAGGCGCTCACGGTCGCTGCAGGGCCGGCACTCGCCACGCAGGTGGCTCCGCTCTTCACGACGGAACCCGCCTGACGCATACGGCAGGCGGGTTCGACGGGTCTGGTGGCCCTGCGGTTGAGCAGGGCTGCGCTCAGGCGGCCCTGAAGGGCTCGAGCTCCGGCACGCGCACGCCGTTCTCCTCGGCGAGCCGGGCGAAGGACTCCAGCTCACCGATGTGCACCTGCACCCGGTAGTCGTCGCCCGCGGCGCGGGCCTGGCTCAGGTCAATCAGGGCGTCGGTGACGCGTAGGCGGATCTGGTCGACGAACTCGGTCATGTGCACCTCCGGGCCGGAATCGATCGGTGGGTCCGGCGACCCTACCGCGTCGTAGGAGCCCAACTGTGCACGCCGGACGGTAGGCAGATGGCAAAGGACGGGTGAACTATTGGTCTGAAAAGGACAGGCGCACGGTCAACTCGCCGCACTTGTCTCAGACCTTGGCCGGGCGGAAGTGACAGCGCACCTTCGGATCGGGCACCATACGCGCACGCTGACATGTTTCGCGGCTGTTAACTCGGCGGGGAGCAGCGGGAACAAGCGGACGACCACGAGCGTTCTTGGCGTCACAGAGCGCATGGCGCCCTACGAAGGGGAAGCGAGACACCACGATGGCAACTGATTACGACGCGCCTCGGAAGACCGACGACGAGCTCAACGAGGACTCCATCGAGGAGCTCAAGTCACGGCGGGTCGACAAGTCCTCGTCGAGCGTCGATGTCGACGAGACCGAGCAGGCCGAGGGCTTCGAGCTGCCCGGCGCAGACCTCTCCGGCGAGGAGCTGTCGGTGCGGGTCCTGCCCAAGCAGGCAGACGAGTTCACGTGTGGACGGTGTTTCCTCGTCCACCACCGCAGCCAGCTCGCCAAGGAGAGCAACGGCATGATGATCTGCACGGAGTGCGCCGCCTGAGCGGTGCCGTGCAGCACAAGAGCAAGCAAGTAGGGTCGGTCCTCGTGACCGACCCTTGTGCTGCCCCGGACGACACCCCGGACGGCACCCCGAATGACTCGGTGAGTGCGGGGGAGGCGGAGCTCGAGGTCGCCGTCCGGGTGCTCGACCCACAGCTTCCGCTCCCGGCCTACGCCCACCCCGGCGACGCCGGCGCGGATCTCTGTTCTGCCGTCGAGGTCACGATCGCACCCGGTGAGCGGGTGCTCGTGCCGACTGGCGTCGCGATCGCGCTCCCGACCGGCCACGCCGGCTTCGTGCATCCCCGCTCGGGGCTCGCTGCGCGACACGGTATCTCCATCGTCAACGCTCCGGGCACGGTCGACGAGGGCTACCGGGGCGAGATCCTCGTCAACCTCGTCAACCTCGACCCCAGCGAGGCCTTCACGGTGCGGCGGGGTGACCGGATCGCCCAGCTCGTCGTGCAACGCGTGGAGCGCCCCCGGTTTGTCCAGGTCGATTCGCTCACGGAGACCAGCAGGGGGGACACTGGACACGGATCCACCGGCGGCTTCGGTGGGGCGCCTGCGGCAGCGGGAGAGTCCGCGGCGCCGACACCCCCGCCGTCCGCGTGATCCCGGACCATCCAGCAGCGATCATCGGATACGGTTCGCCGGGCGCACGTGAGTGCGCCGGGTGACGGCACAGCACGAAGGACGGATGACGGACGTGGGACTCTTCAGCAGGGGCCGGTCGAAGGACCGCCCGGTCGACGACGCGCTCGACGGTGACGGTCGGGTCGACGAGACCCAGGACGACGCGCAGCCGGCCGACGACGAGGCCACCTCCGACACGGTAGAGCCCACCTCCCGACCGTTCGACCGCAGCGAGGTCGACGACGACTCCGACTACCTCAACCTCGGCTCGATCTGGCTCCGGGGGAGCCAGGGCATGGAGCTGCGCCTCGAGGTCAACGAGCAGGAGCAGCAGATCACCGGCGTCACCGCCGTCATCGGCGAGTCGGCCGTGCAGCTGCAGGCCTTCGCGGCGCCGCGCACCGAGGGCGTGTGGGTCGACATCCGCAACGAGATCGCGGCGAGCATCGTCGACTCCGGCGGCACGGCCGAGGTCGTCAGCGGCGAGTTCGGTGAGGAGCTGCTGACGCGCATGCCGCAGGCAGGCCCCGATGGCCGCACCGTCTTCATGCCCGCCCGCTTCGTCGGCATCGACGGGCCGCGGTGGTTCCTCCGCGCTGTCGTCAGCGGTCGTGCCGCGATCGAGCCCGAGACCGCCGAGGCGGTGCACGACGTCATCCGCACGTCCGTGATCGACCGCGGCGACGAGGCGATGCCGCCCCGCGAGCTGCTCCCGCTCCGGCTGCCCGAGGTGCCCGCCGAGGCGACCGAGACGGCCCAGGCCGCCGAGCCGGGCGAGCCGGGTGCACCCCGGCTCGACGACCTCAACCCCTTCGAGCGCGGTCCCGAGATCACCGAGGTCCGCTGATGTCCTGCCGTGCCCGGGGCACCCGGTGAGCAGCACGAAGCCGGGCGTCCTTCGGCGCCTGTCCGACCGCCTCACGAGTCCCGCGCACGAGCTCGAGGCGGCGGAGCTGCGCCGCGAGTCCGAGCAGCTCGGTGTCAGCCACATCGGCGACGTCGCCCAGCGCACCCTCGTGACCGTGAGCGGTGAGGTCCGGTCGGTGACGCTGCGCCCGCGCGACGAGACCCCGGCCCTCGACGTCGAGCTGTGGGACGGCAGCGACTCGCTGCACCTCATCTGGCTGGGCCGTCGCCGCATCGCCGGCATCGTGCCCGGCATCAAGATCCAGGCCACCGGGCGGGTCACGAAGCAGCGCAAGGTGACCACCATCTTCAACCCGGCCTACGAGATCCTCGGCCGTGTGGGGCAGGCGCATGAGTGACACCGAGTTCCCTTCCACGCCGTCGCAGTCCTCGCAGCCGCGCGCGCCCATCGCGGGCAGCGACGCCGAGGTGTTGAGCGGCGCCGAGGGTGACGGCGTCGCCCGCTCCGAGGCCGACCTGCGCCGCTACGACACCGTCGAGGACCTTCTGCGCGACAAGCTGTCGGAGGCCATCGGCGGGTGGCGCGGGGCCGTCGAGTCGGCCGTGCCGACGCTGGCCTTCGCGCTCACCTGGTCGGTGACGAAGGACCTGCGCACGTCGTTGTTCGTCGCCGGCGCGTGCGTCGCCGTCTTCCTCCTCGTGCGCCTCGCGCAGCGTCAGGACCCCCGCTTCATCGTGTATGCCGCCGTCGGCATCGGCATCTCGGCCTTCTTCGCGCTCCGGTCGGGCAAGGCGGAGGACGCCTTCCTCCCCGGCATGCTGCAGAACGCCGGCCTGCTCTTGCTCCTGCTCGTCACCAACCTGACGCGGTGGCCGCTCTTCGGCTTCGTCGTCGGCGTGGCCGAGCCGGAAGCCTTCGCGCAGGACCCCACGTGGTGGCGCCGCCACCGCGGCATCGTCACCGTCGCGATGCGCCTCGCGTGGGTGCTCATCGCCCTCAACATCGTGCGGCTCGCGATCATGGTGCCGCTATACCTCGCCGAGCAGGTGGCGGCGCTCGGGGTGGCGAAGGTGGTCCTCGGCTGGCCGGCCTACCTGCTCGCGATCACCGCCATGGGCGCCATCCTCGTGCGCGGACGCACCCCGATCGACCCGAACGGCACCGTCCGCCCGGTCGCCTGACCGGGCCGGTCGGCCCTGGTCAGATCTGAGGGACCCGTCAGATCTGACCGGACCCGTCAGACCTCGTCGTCCTCGGCGCTGCGGTGGTGCTGCGTGCCCGGAGCGACGAGGTCCTGGAGCCGGTCCTCCTGCTCCGTCGTCGTGATGAAGAGCAGCTCGTCGCCGGCCTCCATCGCGTCGTCGGAGGTGGGCGCGAGCGGCCGCTCCTCACGGATGATGGCGACGAGCACGGTGTCGGTCGGCCAGTCGACGTCGCCGACCCGCCGACCCGCGAAGGGACTGCCCTCGGGCAGGGTGATCTCGACCATCGAGGCCCGGCCCTGCTGGAACTCGAAGATGCGCACGAGGTCACCGATGCTGACGGCCTCCTCGATGAGGGCCGTCATGAGGCGCGGCGTCGACACGGCGACGTCGACGCCCCACGACTCGTCGAACATCCACTCGTTCTTGGGGTTGTTGACGCGGGCGACGGTGCGGGGCACACCGAACTCGGTCTTGGCGAGGAGCGAGAGCACGAGGTTGGCCTTGTCGTCCCCGGTCGCGGCGACGCAGACGTCCGACGCCTCGAGCCGGGCCTCCTCGAGGGCCGCGAGCTCGCACGCGTCGGCGAGCAGCCAGGACGCCTCGGGCACCCGTGAGGCCTGCACGTCGTCGGCGTCCTTGTCGATGAGCAGCACCTGGTGCCCGTTGGCGAGCAGCTCACGGGCGATGGACCGGCCAACGCTCCCGGCTCCGGCGATGACGACGCGCATGCGGTTCCTTCTCCTGAATCCGTCAGTGTCTGTCGGTGGGCCGTCAGTCGGCCGTCAGTGGGCCGCGGGCGGCTGGTCGCAGAGGCGCTCGACCCGGGCGAGGTCGTCACGCGGCACCGCGAGGTGCACGAGGTCGCCCTGCTGGATCATCATGTCGGCCCTGGGCAGGGTGCCCTCGCCGAGCCGCGTCACGTAGGCGATGCGGGAGCCCGTCTGCTCCTCGATGTCGGTCATGCGCCTGCCGATCCAGGGCTCGGCCATGGGCACCTCGGCGATGACGATCTTGCCGCTCGGGTCGGTCAGCTCCGGCACCGCGCCCTGGGGGAGGAGGCGCTGGATCATCTGGTCCGCCGTCCAGCGCACCGTCGCGACGGTCGGGATGCCGAGGCGCTGGTAGACCATGGCCCGCTGGGGGTCGTAGATGCGCGCGGCGACGTGCTCGACGCCGAAGGTCTCACGGGCGACCCGGGCCGCGAGGATGTTGGAGTTGTCTCCGCTGCTGACTGCGGCGAAGGCGTAGGCCTCCTTGATCCCCGCTGCGACGAGGGTGCGCCGGTCGAAACCGATGCCCGTCACCGTCTGCCCGTCGAACGACGTGCCGAGGCGCCGGAACGCCGACGCGTCGGAGTCGATGACGGCCACGTCGTGGCCGCTGCGTCCGAGGGTGCGGGCAAGGGTCGACCCGACGCGGCCGCAACCCATGATCACGAAGTGCACGGACGCGACGCTACACCGTGCTGGGGCCCGCCACCGCGGGTCCGTCCGTGGCGGTGACCACCCCGCGGACACCCTCGCGCACGCGGTCCGGGGATGGTCTGTGGGAGGGGGCGTTCCGGCATACAGTGTCGTCCGTGCCACGTTCGGGATCGCTGCTCAAGCGACTTCTCCTCGGTCGCGCGATGCGCAGCGACAAGCTGGGCGAGACGCTGTTGCCCAAGCGGCTCGCGCTGCCGATCTTCGCGAGCGACGCCCTGTCGTCCGTGGCCTACGCGCCCGACGAGATCATGCTCATGCTCGGCCTCGCCGGCGGCGCCTTCGCCATGACGCACAGCTGGCAGGTCACGATCGCCGTCATCCTCGTCATGGTCGTCGTCGTCGCCTCCTACCGGCAGAACGTCCACGCCTACCCCTCCGGCGGAGGCGACTACGAGGTGGCGACCGTCAACCTCGGGCCCAAGGCGGGCCTCACCGTCGCGAGCGCCCTGCTCGTCGACTACGTGCTCACGGTGGCCGTCTCGGTGAGCTCGGGCGTGCAGAACGCCGGCACCGTCTTCGGCTTCGTGCGGGGCAACGAGGTGATCGTCGGCGTCGCCATCATCGTCTTCCTCACGGCCATGAACCTCCGCGGCGTGCGCGAGTCGGGCAAGGCCTTCGCCGTGCCGGTCTACCTCTTCATGCTCGCCATCATCGGCATGGGCATCGTGGGGTTCGTCCAGAAGTTCACGGGCAACCTGACGCCTGCGGAGAGCGCCGGGCTCACGCTCGTGCCCGAGGGTGGGCAGGAGCTCACAGGCCTCGCGGCGGCCTTCCTGCTGCTGCGAGCCTTCTCCTCGGGCTGTGCAGCGCTCACGGGCGTCGAGGCGATCAGCAACGGCGTGCCGGCCTTCCGCAAGCCGAAGAGCGACAACGCCGCGGCGACGCTGCTGCTCATGGGCGCCCTCTCGATCACGATGCTCGCCTCGATCATCACGCTCAGCCAGTGGACGGGAATCAAGATCGCGGAGGACCCCGCTCGCCAGCTGTTGCGCGACGGTCAGCCGGTGGGTGACGGCTACGTCCAGCACACGGCCATCGGCCAGCTCTCCGAGGCTGTCTTCGCGAACTTCCACATCGGGGTCGTCTTCGTCACCATCGTCACCGGGCTCATCCTCTTCCTCGCCGCCAACACGGCGTTCAACGGCTTCCCGGTGCTCGGCTCGATCCTTGCCCGCGACGGCTACCTGCCCCGCCAGCTGCACACGCGCGGCGACCGGCTCGCCTTCTCCAACGGCATCCTCATCCTCGCCGCGGCGGCGGTCCTGCTGGTCGTCGTCTTCCGCGCGAACGTCAACGCCCTGCTGCAGCTCTACATCGTCGGTGTCTTCGTCTCCTTCACAACGAGCCAGACGGGCATGGTGCGCCACTGGACGCGCCACCTGCGCCTCGAGCGCAACGCCAAGGAGCGTGCCCGGATGCAGCGCTCGCGGGCCATCAACGCCGTCGGGGCCGCGATGTCGGGGCTCGTGCTGATCGTCGTGCTCATCACGAAGTTCGCGCAAGGGGCCCGCTTCGCGATCCTCGCCATGGCGGTGCTCTTCGTGCTGATGCTCGCCATCAAGAAGCACTACTCCCGCGTGCGCGACGAGCTCGCGATCGACTGGGAGGTCGACCGTCCGACCCTGCCGAGCCACGTCCACGCCATCGTCTGCATCTCCAAGGTGCACAAGCCGACGATGCGAGCGCTCGCCTACGCACGCGCGAGCCGGCCCTCATACCTCGAGGCGGTCACGGTCGACGTCGACCCCGAGGAGACCCAGGCGCTGCTCGACGAGTGGGACAAGCGCGACATCCCCGTGCCGCTCAAGGTCCTCGCCTCGCCCTACCGGCAGATCACGAAGCCGGTGCTCGACTACGTACGCTCGATCCGCAGCGGCAACCCGCGCGACCTCGTCACCGTCTACCTGCCCGAGTACGTCCTCGGCAGGTGGTGGGAGCAGATCCTGCACAACCAGAGCGCCCTGCGGCTCAAGGCCCGACTCCTCTTCACCCCCGGCGTCATGGTCGTCAGCGTGCCGTGGCAGCTCCAGTCGTCCGAGGGCGCCGAGCGCGACTGGATCGACGAGCCGCCGATCCCCGGCTCCGTCCGCGGCGGAGCGCTGTGAGCACGCGCCAGATCCGCGAACGTGCGGAGGGCGGCGAGTCGCTCGCCGGCCGGGAGTGGACCGTCGACGTCGGCCCCGTGGCGCACGGCGGGCACTGCGTCGCGAGGCACGAGGGGCAGGTCGTCTTCGTGCGTCACACCCTGCCCGGTGAGCGCGTCGTCGCGCGCGTCACCGAAGGGCGGGTGGGCGACTCCTTCGTACGCGCCGACGCCGTCACCGTGCTCGAGCGCGCGCCCGGGCGCGTCGAGCCCCCCTGCCGGTATGCCGCCTCCGGCCTCTGTGGTGGTTGCGACTTCCAGCACGCGTCGCTCGGCGTGCAACGCCAGCTCAAGGGCGACGTCGTGCGCGAGCAGTTCTCGCGGCTCGCGGGGCTCGATGTGGACGTCTCGGTGAGGCCGGTACCCGGCGACGAGGACGGGCTGCGCTGGCGCACCCGCGTCGAGTTCGCGGTCGACGACCTCGGCCGGCCGGGGCTGCGCGCACACCGCTCGCGGACCATCGTGCCGCTGGACGACTGCCTCATCGCCACCCGCGGTGTCATCGACTCGGGAGTGCTCGACACCGACTGGCCCGACATCGAGTCGGTCGACGTCATCGACGCGGCCCACCCCGACGAGCCGGTGCTCGTGCCGCTGCCGGTCGCCCCGGGGTCGGATGCGTCCGGTGGGCTCGTGGGCGAGCTCGTTCGAGACGGCGACTGGGAGGGCGAGTACGTCGTCTCGGCGCGCGGCTTCTGGCAGGTGCACCCCGGGGCTGCGTCGACCTTCCTCGCGCGCGTCGTGGCTCTGCTCGGAGCCGGGCCCGGTGATCTCGTGGCCGACCTCTATGCCGGGTCGGGGCTGTTCACCATGCGCCTCGCCGCGCTCGTCGCCCCCGGAGGGTCCGTGCTGGGAGTCGAGGGGGACGCACGGGCGGTCGAGAACGGCATACGCAACACGGAGCACCTCGAGGGTGTCGAGTGGCGGGCGAACCGCGTCGACCGCGAGCTGCGCTCGCTCGTCTCGCAAGGGGTCAGCGCCGACCTCGTCGTGCTCGACCCGCCGCGCACCGGCGCGGGCAAGGACGTCATGCGGCTGGTCGCGCAGCTCCGGCCTCGCCGCGTCATCTACGTGGCGTGCGACCCTGCGGCGCTGGCGCGCGACGTGCGGGTGGCAGGGGAGCAGGGCTACGCGATGAGCTCCCTCGAGGCGTGGGACGCCTTCCCGATGACCCACCACGTGGAGTGCATCGCGGTGCTCGAGCCGGCGTCCCCCGACGATGGCCGGCGGTGACCCGCCGACTGCCGACTGCCCTGCTCTGGATGGGCGCAGTCTGCGTGGTCGCAGGAGCATCCTGGACGCGCCTGCAGGCGTCCCTCGTCGGTGACAACGCCGGGCATGACTTCCAGACGTACTACTCCGCGGCGGCCAGGGCGCTGACCGACCTCGGAACGCCCTACGCGGTGGACGGCTACGTCTACTCGCCGCTGGTCGCGCTCGTGGTCGCCGGACTCCTGCACACGGGCGGCCCCCTGCTGTGGTGGAACCTCCTCGGTGTGACGTGCGGGGTGATCGCGCTCATCGCGACCTGGCGCACCTTCGCGGTCGAGCTCAGCGGCTGGCGCGCGCCGGCTTTCGTGATGGTGGGTGCCGGACTCCTCTTCTGGACCTGGCCCGTGACCCTCGAGCTGTTCTACGGACAGAGCGACCTGCTGGTGCTCGCGGTGTTCTCGGTGGCACTTCTCGCGGCGCGTCGGGGCCGTGCCGCGGTCTTCGGTGCGCTCATCGGTCTCGCCGGGCTGGTCAAGACCTGGCCCCTCTTCGCCATCATCTGGGTCCTTCAACGCGGCGGGACCAGTCGGCCCTCGGCCGTCGTGGCCATGTGCATCGTCCTCCTGGGGGGCGCGCTCGCCTTCACCGCGATCCTCGGACCGTCGTTCGTGCCGGACTGGTACGGCGCGACGCGGCGGAATTCCGTGCAGCCCTACCTGTCCTACTCGGCGTTCGGCGTCGGTCGAGATCTGTTCGCCGAGGGCACGCAGTTCGAGCCCTTGGTCGACTCGCGGTGGTTGCGGTGGGCGGCCACGGCGATCCTGGGCCTGTGGGCTCTCGCCATCGGCCTCGTCGCTCTCCGCCGGCCGCATGACGAGCGGCTGGCGTTCTGGCATCTCGTCGGCTGTGGGCTGCTCCTCCTGCCGGTGAGCCACTGGTTCTACCTCATCCTCCTCGTGCCGATCGCCTGGATACACGTGGTTCGGCTCATGAGCGGCCGCGTGAGCGCAGGCATGGTCGGTGCGGGACTGGTGGTGGCTGCCTGGTGGTGGATCGCCTTCCGGTCGCTCGACCAGGGGCGGACCGGTTACGTCACGGTGGTGGGGGCGACGTTCGTCATGGTGACGGTCTCCGTGCTCCGCGACGCGTGGCTGTGGCGCTCCAACGAAGGCAGCGTGCAGGAGACGCGTAAGAGGACGACAGTGGGCCACCCCACCGTGGTGGACTGATGGCGGGGGCGCGAGGCACGCGGGGGTGTGGACGACGCCCGAGGACTGTCGGTGGCTCGTACTAGTGTTCGAACATGGATACAGCGACAGCCCCCGAGGAGACCGCGCCGGTCTCTTCCGGTGCTGCGCTCGAGGCCGTGACCCAGGTGCCTGCGGCCGTGTTCGACGCGCTGCCTGCCGCGGCGCAGGCCGCCGTCGTCTCCCGCATCGTGCCGGAGCGACTGCGCAGCCTCGACCAGGCAGGGGCCGAGGCCGTCCTCGCCGTTACGCAACGGGCCACCAACGTGCTGGCGGCCATGCAGGACCTCGCTCTGGCTGCGGGCGTCCGGTGCGAGGAGCTGGATCTCGCGGATCTCGACGGGGGCTGGACCGACGGCAGCGAGCACCGGCCGAGCTCGGTCAAGATCGTTGCGTCGAGCGTGGCCCCGTTGCTGAGGCTGACCCCGCGATCGGCGGAGTCGCGGGTGGCCGACGCCCTCTGCCTCGTCGACGACCTGCCGTGCACGCGCGGCATGACCCTCGACGGACTGCTCGACAGTCGGCAGAGCCGGGTCATCGTCGACGTCGCGCAGCTCGTCCAGGTCGGGGCTCGCGCTCTCTACGACGCAGCCATCACCAGCGTCCCGGGTCTGGCCGAGCTGACACCTGCCCGGCTGCGCAGGCTCTGCGAGCGCACCGCAGCCCTCATCGATGAAGGCTCCATGGAGCAGCGAGCCGAGCGGGCCGTGACTGACCGCTTCGTGAGGCTGTCTCCGGGGGCTGATCCCGGCATGTCGTGGTGGACCGCGTCGCTCCCGTCCTATGTGTCGATGCAGGCCTGGGCGGCGATCGACGCCCTCGCCCACGAGTACGTCCGCGCCGACCCCGGTCGCACCATCGACCAGGCCCGGGCCGATGCGTTCGCCGATCTTCTCCTCGGGTCCGCGCACGTGACGACGAGCGTCGAGCTCGTGGTGCCGACCTTCACCGACGCTGCCGGTGCCGGGCTCGGCGCGGTCGTCGGCTGTGAGTCACCGGCGGCTGACGCGACCCCGGCAGTCGCGACCCCGGCGGACCCGACCCCTGGCGCGCCTTCGACCACTTCGACCGCTGAGCCGGCAGGCGCGACCCCGGCAGGCGCGACCCCTGGGTCGTCTCCGACAGCTCCGACCGCCGAGCAGGCAGGCGCGACCCCTGGCGCGTCTTCGACCACTCCGACCGCTGAGCAGGGAGGCGCGACCCCTGCGGCCTCCCCGTTCGCCGAGCCGACCGCTGAGCCGACGGGCGCAACCCCTGGGGCATCTCCGTTCGCTCCGACCGCTGAACGGACCACCGCTGAGTCGTCGGCCACCGCCGGGTCGCAGGAGCGATGCAGTGCGAACTCGCTCGACGGCCGGGGAGATGTCCCTGACGAACCCCAAGGTGCCTCCGGCGGCACTCAAGGCGGCGCCCACGCCGGTGCCCACGCCGGTGCCCACGCCGGTGCCCAAGGCGACCGTGCCTCCGACTGTGCTGGCGACCTCGTGGACGCCGCGGCCGTCGCGGCGCACGGGCTCGAGCACGTCGTCGGCCCCGCGCTCGCCCCCTGGACCGCCATCGGGTCCGAGCTGGCGCCACGGGGTAGCCCTGCGCTCGGTGGCCTCCCGGAGCAGTCGGCCGTGCACCTGCTCGTCCTGCAGCAGCAGGAGGTGGCCCGGCGCGAGTGGGAGAGGCTGGCGTCGGTGATGCTCAGCCGTTTCCAGCTTCGACTCGGCCGTTGGCGGCCGCCCAGCGTGGGCGTCCGCGACCCGCGGGCAGGGTGGATCCTGTCCTCCACCCTCGTCGACATCCTCAGCGACCCCGACATCCGCCTGAGGGTGACGCGCGCTGACGCCCTCACGGGTGTGACCGTGGCCCGCGACCCCTCCGTCTACCGCCCGAGCGCCGCGCTCGCACGCCGGGTTCGAGACCGGGACCGCACGTGTCGCTTCCCCGGGTGCTCCGTGTCGGCGCACCGGTGCGACCTCGACCATGTCGTGCGATACCCGGACGGCCCGACGACGGAGGACAACCTGCTGTGCCTCTGCCGCACCCATCACGGTTTCAAGCACCACGCCGGCTGGCTCCTCGTGCTGGACGCGCACGGCGCCTGCACCTGGACGTCGCCCACCGGCCGCAGCTACGTGACGCGCCCGGCCGACGTCAGGGCCGACGCCGCCTGACGTGTCGAGGCGGCGTCGCCTCCACTGCTCGCGGCGCCGGTGGTCGAAAGTCGCCCGTGGTCCCGGGCAGACAGGGGCGCCCGGGCAGTGAAGGATGGGCGCAAGACGGTGGCCTGACAACCACTGGGTCGTGTGGTTAGATATATCTTGACGTCAAGATATATCGAGCACCGCGACATCCAACAGAGTTGCTGGAAGGAGCCCGCTGTGGGCAGTGTTGACAGCTTCAAGGCCAAGGGGACCCTCGAGGTCGGTGGTCAGTCCTACGAGATCTACCGCCTCGCCGGAATCGAGGGGCAGGAGACCCTGCCCTACAGCCTCAAGGTGCTCCTCGAGAACCTCCTGCGGACGGAGGACGGCGCC
This sequence comes from Humibacillus xanthopallidus, assembly GCF_006717145.1. GTDB lineage: Bacteria > Actinomycetota > Actinomycetes > Actinomycetales > Dermatophilaceae > Humibacillus > Humibacillus xanthopallidus. The sequence continues at coordinate 794,634 of NZ_VFQF01000001.1, forward strand.
AACATCACCGCCGACCACATCCGCGCGCTCGGGTCGTGGGACGAGAGCGCCCAGCCCGACACCGAGATCCAGTTCACGCCCGCCCGCGTGATCATGCAGGACTTCACCGGCGTGCCTTGCATCGTCGACCTCGCGACGATGCGTGAGGCCGTCGCCGCCCTCGGTGGCGACCCGGCGAAGATCAACCCGCTCGCACCCGCCGAGATGGTCATCGACCACTCCGTCATCATCGATGTCTTCGGCCGCGCCGACGCCTTCGAGCGCAACGTCGAGATCGAGTACCAGCGCAACCAGGAGCGCTACCAGTTCCTGCGCTGGGGCCAGACCGCCTTCGACGACTTCAAGGTGGTGCCCCCGGGCACCGGCATCGTGCACCAGGTCAACATCGAGCACCTGGCCCGCACGGTGATGGTGCGCGACGACGTCGCCTACCCCGACACCTGTGTCGGCACCGACTCCCACACGACCATGGTCAACGGCCTCGGCGTGCTGGGCTGGGGCGTCGGCGGCATCGAGGCCGAGGCAGCCATGCTCGGCCAGCCCGTCTCGATGCTCATCCCGCGCGTCGTCGGGTTCAAGCTGAGCGGCTCCATTCCGACGGCGGCCACCGCGACCGACGTCGTCCTGACGATCACCGAGATGCTCCGCAAGCACGGCGTCGTCGGCAAGTTCGTCGAGTTCTACGGCGAGGGCGTCTCGCAGGTGCCGCTCGCCAACCGCGCCACCATCGGCAACATGAGCCCGGAGTTCGGCTCGACCTGCGCGATCTTCCCGATCGACGAGGTCACCCTCGACTACCTGCGCCTCACCGGCCGGTCCGACGAGAGCGTCGCCCTCGTCGAGGCCTACGCCAAGGAGCAGGGCATGTGGCTCAAGGCCGGCCCCGACCAGCCCGAGGCCCGCTACAGCGAGTACATCGAGCTCGACCTGTCGACGGTCGTCCCCTCGATCGCCGGCCCGAAGCGCCCCCAGGACCGCATCGAGCTGAGCAACGCCAAGGATGCCTTCCGCAAGGTCCTGCCGACCTACGTCGCGCACGACGAGGGCGACTCCGGCGACGTCGAGTCCTTCCCGGCGAGCGACCCCGGTGTCGAGGTCGGCGGCGACAAGCCGGCCGACGGCGCAGCGAACGGCCGCCCGTCGAAGAAGGTCTCCGTCACCGACGCGACCGGCCGCACCTTCGAGATCGACCACGGCATCGTGTCGATCGCCAGCATCACGAGCTGCACCAACACCTCGAACCCCTCCGTCATGATGGCCGCGGCCATGCTCGCGAAGAACGCCGTCGAGAAGGGCCTGAGCGTCGCCCCCTGGGTCAAGACCTCGATGGCACCCGGGTCGAAGGTCGTCACGGGCTACTACGAGAAGGCCGGGATGTGGCCCTACCTCGAGAAGCTCGGCTTCCACCTCGTCGGCTACGGCTGCACGACGTGCATCGGCAACAGCGGACCCCTCAACGAGGAGATCAGCGCCGCCATCAACGACGCCGACCTCGCCGTCACCTCGGTGCTCTCGGGCAACCGCAACTTCGAGGGTCGCATCAACCCCGACGTCAAGATGAACTACCTCGCGAGCCCGCCGCTCGTCATCGCCTACGCCCTCGCCGGCACCATGGACTTCGACTTCGAGACCGAGTCCCTCGGCAAGGACGCCGACGGCAACGACGTCTTCCTCAAGGACATCTGGCCGGCTCCGGCCGACGTCGAGGCGACCATCGCCACGTCGATCAACCAGCAGATGTTCACCGACGACTACGCCGACGTCTTCGCAGGTGACGAGCGCTGGCAGTCGCTCCAGACGCCGGTGGGCGACACGTTCGCCTGGGACGGTGAGTCGACCTACGTCCGCAAGCCGCCGTACTTCGACGGCATGACGATGGAGACCACCCCCGTCTCCGACATCGAGGGTGCACGGGTTCTCGCCAAGCTCGGCGACTCCGTGACGACCGACCACATCAGCCCGGCCGGCGCCATCAAGAACGACAGCCCCGCGGGCAAGTACCTCGCGGCCCACGGCATCGAGCGCAAGGACTTCAACTCCTACGGCTCGCGCCGCGGCAACCACGAGGTCATGATCCGCGGCACCTTCGCCAACATCCGGCTGAAGAACCTCCTCCTCGACGGCGTCGAGGGCGGCTTCACCCGCCTGTTCTTGAAGAGTGATCACCTGAGCGGCGGCGAGCAGACGACGATCTACGAGGCGTCCCAGGCCTACCAGGAGGCCGGCGTCCCGCTCGTCATCCTGTCGGGCAAGGAGTACGGCTCCGGCAGCTCGCGTGACTGGGCGGCCAAGGGCACGAGCCTGCTCGGCGTCCGGGCGGTCATCGCCGAGAGCTACGAGCGGATCCACCGCTCCAACCTCATCGGCATGGGTGTCATCCCGCTCCAGTACCCCGAGGGCCAGAACGCCGACTCGCTCGGCCTCGACGGCACCGAGACCTTCGCCATCACCGGCATCACCGCCCTCAACGAGGGCACGACACCGAAGACGGTGAAGGTCGTCGCCACCAAGGAGTCCGGCGAGGCCGTGGAGTTCGACGCCGTCGTGCGCATCGACACCCCCGGCGAGGCGGACTACTACCGCAACGGCGGCATCCTCCAGTACGTCCTGCGGTCGCTCGTCGCGAGCTGACGCCGGCGCGAGCCACCACACGGGCCCGACCTCTTCGCGAGAAGTGGCCGGGCCCGTGGCATGCTTCCTGCCGTGACCGAGCGACATGCGACCTTCGCCGTCTGGGAGGACGGGTTCGACTGGGCCCCCAGCAGATCCATCACGTATGCCGACCCGCACGTCCCTGGGGCACCTGAGCTCACCTACGTGGCGCGGTCGTGGGAGTCGCCCGTCGTCACCACCGACTTCGGCGCCCGCGAGCTCATCCCGTCGTGGAACGCACGGACGCCTGCGGGCACGTGGCTGTCCGTCGAGGTGCGTGTCGCCTCCGAGCAGCGCGGCGACCCATGGACCCCGTGGCTCGTCCTCGCGCGCTGGGCCGAGGGCGACCCGGGGGAGGGTGCGCCCATCACGCGCACGACGGTCCGAGGTCAGGCGCTCGACGTCGGTCGGGTCGCCACCGACTGCTACCGCGCCACGGAGAACCACCGCTTCGACCGCTGGCAGATCCGCGTCACCGGGCTCCGGCCGGCCGGCGCGCCGGAAGACCGGGCCGACGAGAGCCACGACAGCCATGACAGCCACGACCCCGAGCTCACCGACGGCGGTTGGCCCGAGCTCACCCTGGTGTCCGGGGCAGCGCTGGACTTCGACGTGCCGGACGACGAGCCGACGACTGCACCAACCATCGGCCGCGCCCTCGAGGTCGCCGTGCCGCCTCACTCGCAGCGCCTGCACCTCGGCACGTTCCCGGAGTGGGACAACGGCGGGGAGAGCTGGTGCTCGCCGACGTCGACGACGATGCTCCTCGAGCACTGGGGTGTCGCCCCGACCCCGGAGGAGTTCGCGTGGGTCGGCCACGACACCGACCCCGCCGTCGTGCACGGGGTCCGGCACGTCTACGACCCGGCGTTCCCCGGGGCCGGCAACTGGACCTTCAACACGGCGTATGCCGCGACGCGGGGGCTGCGCGCCTACGTGACGCGGCTGCGCGACCTCACCGAGGCCGAGCGCTTCGTCGAGGACGGCATACCGCTCGTGGTGTCGGTCACCTTCCGGCGTGACCAGCTCGACGGCGCGGGCTACGACACGAACGGTCACCTGCTGACCATCGTCGGCTTCACGGCCGACGGCGACGTCGTCTCCAACGACCCCAACAGCCACACCATCGCGAGCAACGAGCAGGTGCGAACGGTCTACCGCCGCGACCAGTTCGAGCGCGTGTGGGTCGGCGACGACGGAGGGCTCGCGTATGTCATGACGCCCCCAGGCGTTGCCCTGCCCGAACCTCCGGCAGAGGCCAACTGGGGCTGACCGGGCCGCGCGACGTGCCGTGTCGCACGAGCCACCCACGGCGACGCGAGCGCGAGAATTTACGACCCCTTGACCCCATCGCCGGGGTGACGGGGGTTGACTGGCCGCGCCCTCCCTCGCGAAAGGTGTGCCATGCCAAGCCGATCCACCCTGTCAGGCAGCCCCGACACCCCTGACTCTCCCGACAGACGGGACACGCCGTTCCGCCCCAGCCGCCGCGCGCTGCTCACCTCCGCGGCCGCCGGCACCGCTCTCGCCGGACTCGCGGGCGTCTCGGGCGCTGCCCAGGCCCGCGCGGCTGACACGAGCAAGAAGGCCGAGCCCACGCGTCACGTCGCCTTCGCGACGTGGTCGGGCGCCGAGATCGCCTACGGCCCCTTCGCCTCCACGGTCGACTACGCCGACCCGCACGACCCCTCGGGCGCCTCGGTGACGTACGACGTCGCGATGTGGACCTCGCCCGTCGTCGCCCCGGGCTTCGGCCTGACCGAGCTCGTCGCGTCGTGGAACGCCGTCACCCCGGGCCGGTCGTGGATCGAGGTCAGGGTGCGCGGCACGAGCGCGGGCACGAAGACCAAGGACTACGTGCTCGGTCGCTGGTGCGCCAAGGACCCGGCCGACGGCGGCGGCATCCACCGCACCTCCCTGTCCGGCCAGGGTGACACCCTCGCCACGGTCTACACCGACACCCTGGCCACGCGGACCGGCTACACGCTGACCGACTGGCAGCTCGAGGTGCGCCTGCTGCGCCCACAGGGCACGGCGGACGTCCCGACCGTGGCGAGCGTCGGGGCGATGGCTTCGGCCCTGCCTGACACGAAGAAGGTGCCTCGCAGCGCCAACGGTGCGGCCTGCGGCACCGAGCTGCCCGTCCCGGCGTACTCGCAGGAGGTCCACATCGGCCACTACCCGCAGTGGGACAACGGGGGAGAGGCGTGGTGCTCCCCGACGTCCACCGCGATGGTCGTCGACTTCTGGCGCGCCGGCCCGACTGCGGCAGAGAGCAACTGGGTCACGCCCCCCGTCGACGCGCAGGTCGACTTCACGGCCCGCAACGTCTTCGACTACACCTACGACGGCGCGGGCAACTGGCCGTTCAACACCGCCTACGCCGCGACGCGCCCGGGCCTGCGTGCTTTCGTCACACGCCTGCGCAGCCTCACGGAGGCCGAGGTGTTCATCGCCGCCGGCATCCCGCTCGTCGTCTCGGTGTCGTTCTCCAAGGGCGAGCTCAAGGGGGCCGGCTACAGCACGAACGGCCACCTCATGGTGATCCGCGGCTTCACCGCCGCCGGTGACGTCATCGCGAACGACCCCGCCTCGCACCTCGTTGCCGACGACACACAGGTGCGGGTCATCTACGACCGCGGGCAGTTCGAGAACGTCTGGGTGCCGCACAGCGGCGGCATCGCCTACGTCATCGCACCGGCCGGGCACCCGCTGCCCACGTCGCCCGCCGAGGCGAACTGGTAGGCCGGGCAGGGCCGGCGGCTCAGGGGACGAGGCCCGTGCGGGGGTCGCGGTCGGTGATGCAGTACCGCGCTCCCGTCGGGTCGGCCAGCACGGTCCAGCCCACCGCAGGGTGCACCTGCAGGGCTACGGCACCGAGCCGCTCGTGCCGCCTCGTCTCGGCGGCCCGGTCGCTGCTCGCGAGGTCGAGGTGGGCGGTGACGACGCCGTCGAGACCGTCACCGAGCCGCTGCAGCAGCAACCGCAGGGGTATGCCGTCCGGCCGGGTGAGGTGGGCCAGCTCGGGGTGCGCGCCCGACGTGCGCAGCTCCCAGCCCGTGAGCTGCGCCCAGAAGGTGCACTCGGTCTCGAAGAGGTCGGCCGGGATGTCGAGGCAGACCTGGTCGAGCAGGCTCTCGTGCACGCCGTCGTCGGACCAGCGCGACGGGAGGGGCCGCTCGCGCAGCCGCTCGTGCACGAGGCAGAAGGTGAAGCCGCCGGGAGAGCGCAGCACGACGTAACCGTGAGGGGAGCGATGCACGACCCGTCCACCCAGTGACACGGCCGTCTCAGCGGCCGGCGCGATGTCGTCCGCCGTCGGCACGTGGACGTCGAGGTGGATCGAGGGACGGTCCGGCGACGACCCGTCCGGGCGAGGCACCGCGACGGTCCGCTGCACCTTGACGAAGGGGTCGCCGGACGGAGGCAGCAGCGTCGTGAACTCGGCCTCGTCCCCACGAGCCGGCGACACGGCATACCCCGTCACCTCGGACCAGAAGCGCGACCCTGCCCCGTGCAGCTGCGGCGGCAGGTCGAGGAAGGCGGTGAGCCACCTGACCGGGATCATGGCCCGAGCGTAGGGGAGGCACACTGGAGCCATGGCTGCGCACACCCCACCCGGCTGGCCGAAGGGCGTGCCCCCGGCGCACACCCCCGGCTGGGAGGACCGCGCCGTGCTGTGGCTGCTCGACCAGTGCCCACCCGACTACCGGGGGTATGCCGGGTGGCGGCGTCACCCCATCGCGCTCGCCTGGCTGGCCGGCCGGCACCTCGACGGGCAGGTCGTCGCGATGCGCGACGCGTGGCGCGAGGCGCGCGTGGCCGTCGGGCCGCACGTGCCGGCCGAGGCGCTCGAGGAGATCCTCGGCCAGATCGAGGCCGAGGGGATGCGGCTGCGGGCGGCCTCCCGGTCCGCACACCTGCTCCACGAGGCGCTGCAGGGCAAGGTGTTCGCCCCTCGGCTGTGACACCTGCGACAGTGCCGCCCCGCCGCGCACGTTTCCGTGAGGGTGGGCGTTCACCCTAGACTCGACCGACCCACCCGTAGCGAGAGGACAAGGCAGCGTGGCCCTGCTGGAGACCATCACGAGCCCTGCGGCGCTCAAGGCGCTCCCCGAGGACCAGCTGGCACCTCTGGCCGAGGAGATCCGCCAGTTCCTCGTCACCGAGGTCTCCAAGACCGGTGGCCACCTCGGGCCTAACCTCGGCGTCGTGGAGCTGACCATCGCGCTCCACCGCGTCTTCAACTCCCCGACCGACACGATCGTCTTCGACACCGGCCACCAGGCCTACGTCCACAAGCTGCTCACCGGGCGGCACGACTTCAGCCAGCTGAAGAAGCGCGGCGGCCTCTCCGGCTACCCCAGCCGCGCCGAGTCGGAGCACGACGTCGTCGAGAACTCGCACGCCTCGACGGCCCTCTCGTGGGCCGACGGCATCGCGAAGGGCCGCCGCCTGCGTGGCGAGACCGGTCGCCACACCATCGCGGTCATCGGCGACGGAGCCCTCACCGGCGGCATGGCGTGGGAGGCGATCAACAACATCGCCGTCGACAAGGACCTGCCGCTCGTCATCGTCGTCAACGACAACGAGCGCTCCTACGCCCCGACGATCGGCGGCCTCGCCGACCACCTCGCCACGCTGCGCACGACCCGCGGCTACGAGCGCTTCCTCGACTGGGGCAAGCGCTCGCTCGCGAAGACCCCCGTCGTCGGCGGCGCGATGTTCGAGACGCTGCACGGCGTCAAGAAGGGGATCAAGGACATCGTCGCCCCGCAGGGCATGTTCGAGGACCTCGGCCTGAAGTACATCGGGCCCGTCGACGGCCACGACGAGCCTGCCGTCGAGCGGGCGCTCGCCAAGGCGCGCGACTTCGGCGCACCGGTCATCGTGCACGTCATCACGCAGAAGGGCCGCGGCTACCAGCCCGCCATCGACGACGCCGCCGACCAGTTCCACGGCGTCGGCAAGTTCAACCCCGAGACCGGCCTGCCCTTCGAGGTGGCCGGGCGCATCTGGACCGACGAGTTCAACGAGGAGATGGTGGCGATCGGGGCCGAGCGGCCTGACGTCGTCGCCATCACCGCGGCCATGCTCATCCCTGTCGGGCTCGACGGGTTCGCCGCCGCCTACCCCGACCGGGTCTTCGACGTCGGCATCGCGGAGCAGCACGCCGTGACGATGGCCTCAGGCCTCGCGTATGCCGGCCTGCACCCCGTCGTCGCCGTCTACGCGACCTTCCTCAACCGCGCGTTCGACCAGGTGCTCATGGACTGCGCCCTGCACCGGGCCGGCGTGACCTTCGTGCTCGACCGGGCCGGTGTCACCGGAAGTGACGGCGCCTCGCACAACGGCATGTGGGACATGACGCTCACCTCGATCGTGCCGGGCCTGCGCCTCGCTGCGCCCCGCGACGGCGACCAGGTCAAGAAGCAGCTGCGCGAGGCCCTCGACGTCTCCGACGGCCCGACCGTGCTGCGCTTCCCCAAGGGCGACGTCGCCGACCCGCTCCTCGCCGTGCGCTCGGCCGGGGACGTCGACGTCCTCTTCGAGAATGCCGGTGAGGACGTCGACCTGCTCGTCGTCGGGGTCGGAGCCTTCGCCGGCCTCGCGACCGAGACGGGGGAGAAGATCGCCGCCCACGGCCGCACCGTCCGGGTCGTCGACCCGCGCTGGGTCCTGCCGGTGAGCGACGACGTCGTCGCGCTCGCCCGCCAGGCACGCGTCGTCGCCGTGATCGAGGACAACCTCGTGAGCGGCGGTGTCGGCTCGGCGGTGACCCGCGCCCTCCGCGAGGCCGAGATCGACGTGCCGGTGCACACCTACGGCATCCCGAAGCGCTTCCTCGAGCACGCGTCGCGGGGCCAGATCCTCGAGGACCTCGGGCTCACCGCCGACCAGCTCGTCGCCGAGCTCGAGCCGCGTCTCTGACGCGCAGCTGGCGGCGCCGCTGACCGCGAGGCTGGGCCGCATCAAAGCCCGCGCCTAGACTCGGGGCCATGCAGCTTCGAGACGCCGACGACGTGACGACCGCGCCCATCGCAGCCCTCGGCCTCGTCGGCGGCTACGTCGTCGCCCGCGAGAGCGGCGTCCGCCCGCTCGGCGGGGTCGTGCTCGGGGCCGCGGGCCTCTACGCCGGACGCACGTGGCTCGCCAAGGCCGGGGGAGGCGGCGCAGCCGGTCTGGCCGCGGTCTACCTCGGCGGCTTCGCCGCGTCGCACGTCCTGGCGAAGAAGATCGGCGCCTGGCCTGCGGTCCTCACCGTTGCGGCCGTGAGCGCTGCGGCCTCCTGGGCCGTCGCCGACCGCAGGAGCTGACAGCCTCAGCTGCCGGGGCGGGAGCCACCCAGCCGACGGATGAGGGCATTGGCGTCGCCGACCGGGCCGAGGTGGACGAGCTTGTCGGGGTTGACGACCGCGCGGACGGCCGCGACCTGACCATCGCGGATGTCCAGGGCCCAGACGGCGAGCAGCCGGTCCTCGACGAGGAACATCGCGCCCGGGTCTCCGTTGACCTCGGCGAGCCGGATCTCCATCTCGGGCAGGCGGCGCAGGACCCGCAGCCAGTTGGTGAGGGTGTGCGCGACGCGGCTCCGGCCACGCTGCGAGCGTGCGAGCGAGGGCGCCTTGCCGCCGCCGTCGCCAACCAGCTCCACGTCGTGGGCGAGGAGCGACTCGAGACCGGCGAGGTCGCCCGCGCGTGCTGCGGCGAAGAAGCGGCTCGCCAGGTCGCCGTGCTGCGCTTGAGTCGTCGTGAAGCGCGGCCGACGCTCCTCGACGCGGCGTCGCGCGCGCACGGCGAGCTGGCGCACGTTCGCCTCGCCCTTGCCGACGATCGTCGCGACCTCGCCGTAGCCGTAGCCGAACACGTCGTGGAGGAGCAGGACTGCCCGCTGCTCCGGTGACAGGCTCTCGAGCAGGACGAGCAGCGCCATCGACAGCGAGTCGGCGGTCTCCGTCTGCTGCGCCGGGTCCTCGACCGCGCCGTGGCCGTCGGTGAGGATCGGCTCCGGCAGCCAGTCCCCGACGTAGCGCTCTCGACGCACGCGCGCCGACCGCAGCTCGTCCATCGCGAGTCGGGTGGTGACGGTGGCCGTGAACGCCCGCGGGGAGGCGATCTGCTCGCCCGCCTCGAGAGAGCGGTGCACCCGCAGCAGCGCCTCCTGGACGACGTCCTCGGCCTCGGTGACGCTCCCGAGCATGCGGTAGGCGATGCCGAAGGCCACCGGCCGCAGATCCGCCAGCAGCCGCTCCCGGTCGGGAGCCGTTGCGGGCGAGCCGTTCTCGTCGGTCACGCCGCCGCACCGCCCCCGGCGGGCACCTGGGCCCCGAGCTCGCGGAAGCCGTCACGCCACGTCGCGTGCGCCGGGGTCCAGCCCAGCTCGCGCCTCGCCCTGGCGTTGGAGGCACCGCGCAGCTCGGTCATCATCACGGTGCCAGTCTCGCCCGCCAGGAGTCTGCCGACCAGCCGGGGAACGCGCATCGGAGCCTTGGCGCCGAGCGCGTCGGCGAGCACCGGCAGCCACGTCGCAACGCTGGCCGGCTCGTCGTCGACGACGTTGTAGACGCCCGGGGCGCCGCGCTCGACGGCGGCAACCGTCGCCTCCGCCGCGTCGGCGATGTGGACGAAGGACCACACTCCGCCACCGTCCCCGACCACCGGGAACTTCCGCTGTCGGACAGCCTCGGCCTGCTCGCCGTCGGGGCCGAGCGAGGTGTGCGGGCCGTAGAAGCCGCCGTACCTCAGCACGAGACCCTGCGTCCACGCTGCGGCGAGCACACCGTCCTCGACGTGCCGGATGGCGCCGACGGTCTGCTCCATCCCGGGGGGCGGTGCGGTGCCGAAGGGGTCGTCCTCGGTCTTGACCGCACCACCGACCCGGTCGTAGCCGGCGAAGAAGCTCTGGGCGACGAACCGCCCCACGCCGACGGCCCGCGCGGCCGAGAGGAGGTGGTCGGTGCCCTCGGTCCGCAGGCGGTTGGTCTGGGCGAAGGCCCGGTCGAAGTGCCTCATGTCCATCGGCCCGATGGCGGTGAGCTGGTGCACGACCACCTCCGGACGCGACTCGGCGACCGCCCTCGCCACCTGCTCGGGGTCGAGAGCGTCAGCCACCACGGGCACCGCTCCCAGCGCCTGCACCAGCGCCTGCTTCGACTCGCTGCGCGTCATCCCGTGCACCTCGTGCCCCGCGGCCACGAGGCGCGGCAGCAGCTGCCTCCCCATGGCACCCGTCGCTCCTGCCACCAGAACCCTCATCATGCGCTCCTTCACTCGATGTCTGCGTATGCCCTTTCAGACGAGACAGCGGCCGCTCCTGTGACACCTCGGTGCGAGAAGGTCAGCGGCCGCCGGGGTGGCGGCGAGCCACATGCAGGGCCTGCCTTTGTGGTTCCGGCTCCCACGACGGTCCTTTCGAGGCTGAACTACTTTCGCCGAAACGGTTGGGCGTCAACGAATCTCGTTGCAGCAAAGGCGCGAGCGCCCGCCAGAGGTGGAGGACACCGGTGTCCAAGCGATGGAGCCTTGCGCTCGCGAGCGCACTGATCACCCTGTCGGTCGCGGCGTGTGGTTCGCCCGGCCAGCCCGGCGCCCCCGCGGGCGAGGGCACGGCCGCAGCATCCGGCGGGGCGTCCGGCGGACCGCTCAAGGTCGGCCTCGTCTACTCGAAGTCCGGACCGCTCGCGACCTACGGCGCGCAGTACCGCCAGGGCCTGACGGCCGGCATCGACTACGCGACCAAGGGCACGGGTGCGGTGGGCGGACGCACCATCACGATCACCGAGGCGGACGACGCCGGTGACCCCGCCAAGGCCGTCGCCTCGGCGACCGACCTCATCGGTCAGGGCAACACGATCATCGCCGGCTCCACGTCGTCCGGCGTGGCGCTGCAGGTCGCACCCCTCGCCAAGGACAACAAGGTCCTCTTCATCTCGGGGCCGGCCGCCGCCGACGCCGTCACCGGCGCGAACAAGTACACCTTCCGCTCCGGTCGCCAGACCTACCAGGACGTCGCGACCGCTGGCTCGATGCTCGGCGACGTCAAGGGCAAGAAGGTCACCGTCCTCGCGCAGGACAGCGCGTTCGGCAAGGCCAACGTGGCGGCCGTCACCGCGGTGCTCGGCGCCAAGGGTGCGACCGTCGACTCCGTCGAGGTGCCTGCAGCCGCAACCGATCTCACGCCCTTCGCGACGAAGGTCAAGACCGCCGCACCTGACCTGCTCTTCGTCGCCTGGGCTGGTGCCAACGCCACCGCGATGTGGACGACGCTGGGGCAGCAGGGTGTCTTCGACCAGACGAAGGTCGTCACCGGCCTCGACATCAAGCCCACGCACGCGCTCTTCGGCGAGGTCGGCACGAAGATCAACTTCCTGTCGCACTTCTTCGAGGGGGCGACCGACAACTCCGCCTACCAGGCGCTGGACAAGGGCCTCAAGGCCCAGGGCTCGACCGTCGACCTCTTCACCAACGACGGCTTCGTCGCGGGCCAGATGATCGTGCATGCCCTCGAGGCCGGCGGCGACGTCGACTCCATGGTCTCCGCGCTCGAGGGCTGGAGCTTCGAGGGACCGAAGGGTCAGCTGACGATCCGGCCCGAGGACCACGCCCTCCTGCAGCCGATGTTCACCGCCTCGCTCAAGAAGGACGGCAGCAACGTCGTGCCGCAGCTCGTCGACACGCTCTCGCCCGAGGCCGTGGCTCCTCCGGTCAGCCCCTTCAAGTGACCGGCGGCGACACGACGTGATCACCGCAACCGGTGTCGGCTGGAAGGTCGGCGGCGCCCAGATCCTGCACGACGTCACACTGACCGTCGGCACCGGTGAGCTGCTCGGCATCATCGGCCCGAACGGCGCCGGCAAGTCCTCGCTCGTCAACATCCTCAGCGGGGTGACGCGACCCACCTCGGGGCGAATCACTCTGCAGGACAGAGACGTCACGAGATCGAGCGCGACGGCGCGGGCGCGCATGGGTCTCGCCCGCTCGTTCCAGACCTCGGCGCTCTTCGACGGCCTCACGGCCGGTGAGAACGTGAGGCTCGCCGTCCAGGCCGCCGGGCCGGCCCCGTTCAGCCCGTTCCGGGCTGCAGGGTCGGCCTCCGGCCGGCAGGTCGACGACCTGCTCGACCGGGTCCGTATGCCGGGTCGCGGAGCCACGATCGCCCGAGACCTCTCGCATGGCGACCGTCGCAAGCTCGAGCTCGCGATGGCGCTCGCGTCCGCGCCCTCGACGCTCCTGCTCGACGAACCGATGGCCGGGGTGTCTGCGGAGGACGTCGACGGACTGTCGGAGATCATCGGCGAGGTGCGCGACTCCGGCGTGGCCGTCGCGATGGTGGAGCACCACATGCACGTTGTGCTCGGGCTGGCCGACCGCGTTGCCGTCCTCCACCACGGTGAGCTGCTCGCGGTCGGCGCCCCGGCCGAGGTCACCTCCGACGAGCGCGTCCAGCACGCCTACCTGGGAGAAGCACTGTGAACGACAACCGGCCCGCGCCGGCCGTCCTTTCCGTCACCGACCTCCACGTGCACTACGGCGGTTCCCACATCCTCCAGGGAGTCACTTTCGACGTGCCCGCCACGGGGGTCACCGCCCTGCTCGGTCGCAACGGTGTCGGCAAGACGACGACCCTCAAGGCGATCATCGGTCTCGCCCCCCGCTCTGGTCGAATCACATTGCGGGGCAACGAGATCCAAACGCAGCGCACCTCACGCATCGTCCGTGAAGGCATCGGCTACGTGCCTGAGGACCGCGAGGTCTTCGGCGGCCTGACCGTCGACGAGAACCTGCGTCTCGTCGACCCCGACCGTGGGGTCGAAGCGCCCGTCGTCGCCGAGCTCTTCCCCGACCTCGTCGGCCGGCGCGACCAGCTGGCCGGCACCCTCTCAGGGGGCCAGCAGCAGATGGTCTCCCTCGCGCGGGTGCTGCTGCGGCGCAACGACCTGCTCCTCATCGACGAGCCGACCAAGGGCCTGGCCCCCAAGCTCGTCACGGAGGTGGCCGACGTGCTCGCGGAGGTGGCCCGCACGACACCGATCCTGCTCGTGGAGCAGAACCTCCCGCTCGTGCGCCGCATCGCCGACCAGGTCGTCGTCATCGACGCCGGCCGCGTGGTCCACCGCGGCGACGCCGCGGAGCTCGTCGCCGACCCGGCCCTGACGCGAGAGCTTCTCGGTGTCGCGATGCGGCGGGAGGGGGCGGCATGAGCGACCTGCTCCTCCTGCTCGTCACCGGCCTCGGCCTCGGCGCCCTCTACTTCCTCGCCGCGAGCGGCCTCAGCCTCATCTACGGACTCATGGGCGTGCTCAACTTCGCCCACGGGGTCTTCATGACCGCAGGCGCGTATGCCGGGTGGCTGACCATGGGGGACCTGCCGCAGTCCCTGCCCGTCGGGGCGCGCCTCGCCGTTGGCGTCGTGGTCGCGATCGCCGTCGGGGCCGTCATCGGCCTCGTCGTCGAGGTCGTGCTCATCCGGCCGCTCTACCGCCACCACATCCAGCAGGTCCTCGTGACCGTCGGCCTCTCCCTCGCGGGAGTCGCTGCGGCACAGGGCATCTGGGGAGCCGACCCGCGTCCCGTCGAGACGCCGACCTGGATGAGCGGCACCACGGTGGTCCTCGGCGCGCGGCTGCCCAACGACCGGTTCGTCTACATCGCCGTCGCGCTCCTGCTGCTCGCCGGACTGCTGGCCCTGCTGCGCTACACGCGGCTCGGTCTCGTCATCCGCGCCGGCGTCGAGAACCGCACGATGGTCGAGGCCCTCGGCATCGACGTCCAGCGCACCTTCACCATCGTCTTCGCCATCGGGGGAGCGGCGGCAGGGCTCGCCGGGGTCCTCTACTCGCAGTATGCCGGGGCCGTCTCGCCCGGGCAGGGCGGGTCGCTGCTCATCTACGCCTTCATCGTCGTCGTCATCGGCGGGATGGGGTCGCTGACCGGAACGGCGGTCGCGGCGGTCGTCGTCGGCCTCGTGCAGCAGCTGGCCAACTACTACGCCGCGAGCGGAGTCGGTGACCTGTCGGTCGTGCTCCTGCTCGCCCTCGTGCTGCTCCTGCGGCCGTCGTCCCTGAAGGGAGCCACCGCATGACCTCCCAGGCCAGCGACGTCACCGAGGCGCCCGAGGGCGCGGAGCCGGCCACCCGGCATACCGCGGAGCCGGAGGCGGCACGCGGCCCACGGCGACGACCGTGGAAGGTCGTGGTGCCGCTGCTCGTGCTGGCGGTGCTCGCCTACCTGCCCTACGTGCCGGCCGAGCTGCCGGGCCTGCTGCCCGGTCGGGTCAACGGTCCCGGATCGATGCAGCTGCTCGCCACCTGCCTCGTCATCGCCGGTATCGCCCTGTCCTACGACGTGCTCTTCGGGCGCACGGGCCTGCTCAGCTTCGGGCACGCGCTCTTCGTCGCGTCGGGCAGCTACCTGCTGACCATCTCGCTCTCGACGTGGGCGCTTCCACTGCCGGTGGCGATCGCCCTGGCCCTCCTCGCCTCGACGGTGCTGTCGCTCGTCGTCGGCGCCGTGGCGCTGCGCGTGGGCGGCATCGCGTTCGCCATGGTGACGCTCGCCTTCGCGCAGGCCGCCTCGATCATCGTCATGCGCAACCCGGGCGGCGTGACCGGCGGCGAGGAGGGCAAGGTGCTCGACCGCGACGCCGTGCCCGCCCTGCTCGTCGGGGTCGCCAATGCGCCCTACCGCTACTGGCTGGCGCTCGGCTTCGTCGTGCTCGCCTGGGTCGTCGTGACCCTGCTCATCGGCTCCCGGGCGGGCCGGGCGATGGCGGCCGTGCGCGAGAACGAGTCGCGGGCCGCGGTGCTCGGCCTCGGCACCTACCGGGTCAAGCTGCTTGCCATCGTCGTCGCCTCGGTGCTCGGAGCCCTCGGTGGCATCGTCCACGCTCTCGTGCTCGGCGGGTCGAACCCGCATCTGACGACGTCGGAGTTCACCCTGTCGCTGCTCGTCATGGTCGTGCTCGGCGGCGCGGGCAGCCGGTGGGGCGCCCTCCTCGGCGGGTTCCTCTATGCGTACGCCGACGCGCGGCTCGTCGAGGTCAGCGGAGCGGCGTGGCTCGAGCCGTTGCCCGAGGTGGTGCGGCAGGTACTCTCGCAACCCCTGTTCATCCTCGGCGTGCTCTTCATCGTCGTCGTCTACTTCGCACCCTCGGGCCTCACCGGCCTGGGCGGCAGGCTGATCCGGAAGGCTGGTTCGTCATGAGCACGGAGTCCGCGTTCGTCATCGAGCTGGCGGAGGGTCATCTCGCCATCCACGACCTGACGGTCGGCACGGCCGGGCCCGATGCCCCCGTCGTGCTCGCCGCGCACGGCATCACGGCCAACGGGCTGTCGTGGCAGCGGGTCGCCGAGGAGGTCGACCGCCGGCACGGACCGGGAGCGGTGCGCTTCCTCGCGCCCGACCTTCGCGGCCGCGGCGACAGCCGGAGTGCGCCCGGGCCATACGGCCTGGCGGTGCACGCGGCCGACCTCGCCTCGATGGCCTCGGTCTTCGGGGCGGCGCCTGTGGTCGTCGGTCACTCCATGGGGGCCTTCGTCGCCGCCCTCGCCGCCGATCTCCACCCCGACCGCTTCACGGGGGTCGTGCTCGTCGACGGTGGTCTCGCCTTCCCGGTGGCTCCGGACCTCGACATCGACGCGACGCTCCAGGCCGTCATCGGCCCTGCCATGGATCGGCTCTCGATGCGTTTTGCAGACCCGCAGGCGTATCTCGACTTCTGGGCCCAGCACCCGGCCCTCGGACCGGTGCTACAGGGCCCGGGCGGGGACGCCGCACGCCGCTACATCGAGCACGACCTCGTCGAGGACGGCGCCGGCCAGTGGCGCAGCACCTGTGTGCTGGAGGCGGTGCGGGCCGACGGCGCCGACGTGCTCGCCGGTCTACAGGCCCATGCCGCCGTGCGCCACCTCGCAGCGAAGGGGGTCCCGGTCGAGCTGCTGTGGGCACGCCGAGGCATGTTCGACGAACCCCAGGGGCTCTACGACCCCGCACGGCTGGCCGCCCTCGACGTGCCGGAGCAGGTCCGGCTCACCGAGGTCGACGCCAACCACTACGACATCGTGCTCGGCGATGGCGGGGTCGCCGCCGTCGTCGACGCCATCGACCGCCGGCTCGGAGCCTGAGTCCCGATCACCCACCCCACACCTCCTCGAGTGGCCGCGCCGCCTCACCCGTCTCACACCCGGATGGGAAAGCGCGGCCACTCGACTGTGATGTGGTGGGGCTGGTGTGGTTTTGCGGCCACTCGACGGTGACTGACTCTGGGTGGGTCAGCGAGGGGCTTGCAGGGCCCGCAGGCGCAGGGCCAGCTGCAGCTCGAGCGCGTCGTCGGGCTGCTGCCAGGTCTCGCCGAGCAGGGCCGAGATGCGCTCGAGGCGCTGCGACACGGTGTTGACGTGCACGTGGAGGGTGCCGGCCGCGTGCCGCGGGCTGCCGCCGGCAGCGAAGTAGGCCGCGAGGGTGCCGACGAGGTCGGTGCCGCGTCGGGCGTCGTAGTCGAGCAGGGGTCCGAGGAGCCGGCGGACGTAGGAGTCGACGTCCGGGTCCGAGCCGACGATGAGCCCGGCGAAGCCGAGCTGGGTGGCGGCAGCCCCGATGCCGCGGTGGCCGAGGGCGATGAGGGCACTGACGGTGCGGGCGCCCTCCTCGTGCGCGGAGGGGATGCGACCGAGCTCGCTGATCGGGCCGACGCCTGCCACGGTGACGCACGTGCGCTTGCCGATTCGGGCGGCGACGGCCTTCGCCAGGCTGGCCGCGTCGTCACTCTCGTCGTCGGGCACGAGTGCGACGACGTCTCCGTCGTGGGAGCCGACGAGGGCGCCGGGCCCGGCGGCGGCACTGGCCGAGATGAGCAGCGCCCGGTGGCCAGCCGGGCTGTCACCGCGAATCACGAGCAGGCAGAACGGTCGTCGTGCATCGAAGCCGGCGGTCGTGGCGAGCTGCGTGCGTTCCTCGGTCGACCCTCGTGCGGCGACGAGGTCGCTGACGAGCCGGTTGCGGGCCGACTGCCGGGCATCCGCAGCCTGCCGCTCGAAGAGCATGACGAGAGCAGTGACGACCCCGGCGCGCTCGAGCGTGCGCTGGTCGGAGTCACCCAGGGCGCCGACGGACCCGACATAGATCGTGCCGAGGCGTTCACGGGCAGCAGTGACGGCGACGGCGTAGGTGCCGTCGCGCTCGACGAGCCGTCCGGAGGCGAGGCCGGGGAGGGCGTCGAGACCGCCGAAGGGGCCACCACCCGACTCGTCGGTCTCGGGGGCGGGGCCTGCCGAGCTGCGGCGCTCACCCGCCTCGTCGACGAGCACGGCCCAGCCGCCGAGGAGCTCGGCGAGGGCGTGGGTGATGTCGTCGACGCCACCGCCGTGGAGCACGAGGGAGGCGAAGCGGTCGTGTGCGGCTGCCGCCTTCTCGACGCCATCGGCATACTGCCGCACGGTTTCGTGAGCCTCGGAGAGTGCGGCCAGCGCGTTCTCGGCGTCGGCGAGGGCTCGGGTCTGCACGAGGGTCACCGCCGCCAGCGTGGCGAGGTTGCCGAGGAGGGCGACCTCCTCGCGGGTGAAGGGTCGCGATGACCGGTTGGCGGCGAAGAGCACACCGACGAAGTGGGACTCGACGATGAGCGGTGTGCCGCAGATCGCGGTGATCCCCTCCTCCCCGACGGCGCCGTCGATGGCGCTCGTGTGGCGGAAGCGCTCGTCGGACCAGTAGTCGGCGGTCCAGTAGGGCTTGTGGGTCGAGGCGACGAGGCCACCGAGACCGGCGCCGAGGGCGAGGCGCACCGACTGGAAGGCGGCCGACACCGAGCCGTCCGTGGCCCGCATGAAGGTGTCGCCTGCCTCGGCGTCGTAGAGCGTGAGGTAGGCGAGGTCGGTCGAGAGCAGCCGCCGCGCGCG
Organism: Humibacillus xanthopallidus; assembly: GCF_006717145.1. GTDB lineage: Bacteria > Actinomycetota > Actinomycetes > Actinomycetales > Dermatophilaceae > Humibacillus > Humibacillus xanthopallidus. The sequence goes on from NZ_VFQF01000001.1 coordinate 813,179, forward strand.
TCGCACGATGGCGTCGAGCACCTCGCCCGGGTCGTCGGCCGTCGAGAGCTCGCGTGCCGTGTCGAGCAGGGCGGCCAGCCCCGCCTCGCGCTGCTGGTGCACCTCGCGCGTCTGGGTGATGCGCAGGGCGAGGTCACGCGCCCCCGCGGGGGCGGGGGCAGCAGCGATCTGTGCAACCGGCGCGTCGGCCGCGAGCAGCTCGAGCAGGGTCATCACCTGCTCGGCCGCCTCGGCGTCGATCTCGCTGTCGGTGGGCACGGGCAGATCCTAGGCAGTCGGACGCACGGATTGGGCCTGGGGCGGGGGTCAGTGCGCCGTCCAGGCGCCGTCCATCGAGAACGACGTGCCGCTCACCGACGCCGAGGCCGGTCCGCAGAGGAAGAGAGCGAGGGCGGCGACCTCCTCGGGCTCGACGAGCCGCTTGACCGCGACCGGCTCGAGCATCACCTTGGCGATCACCTCGGCCTCGGGGATGCCGTGTGTGCGGGCCTGGTCGGCGATCTGCTTCTCGACGAGCGCCGTGCGCACGTAGGCCGGGTTGATGCACGTCGAGGTCACACCGTGTGGCGCCCCCTCCAGGGCGACGACCTTGGACAGCCCCTCGAGGCCGTGCTTGGCCGTGACGTAGGCCGCCTTGAAGGCACTGGCGCGCAGCCCGTGGACGCTGGAGACGTTGACGACGCGACCCCAGCCCTGCGCATACATGTGGGGAAGGCTCTGGCGGATGAGGCGGAAGGGCGCCACGAGCATGAGGTCGAGGATGAGGTCGAAGCGCTCGAGGGGGAAGTCCTCGATGGGGCTGACGTGCTGGATGCCTGCGTTGTTGACGAGGATGTCGACGTCGGTCGGCAGCGACGCGAGGGCCTCGAGGTCACTGAGGTCGGCGGCGATGGGGTTGATCGAGCTCGTGCCCGCCAGCCGCGCGAGCCCGGCCTCGTCACGGTCGGCGGCGTGCACCTTGGCGCCCGCAGCCTCGAGGGCGACGGCGATGGCGGCGCCGATGCCGCTCGCGGCTCCGGTGACCAGGGCGGTCCGGCCGGTGAGGTCGATGGGGGCGTTCACGGCCGGTCCACCCCGGGCGGGGTCGAGCGGCACGTCCTCGCGAGCGTCGGTGCGAGCGTCATTGCGGGCGTCGGGCATGCGGGAACAGTAGGGAGCGTGCGTCGGCCCCCCTGTGTGGCCCACCCCCACAAAAGCTCGGGATGCATGTGGCGTGCGACGACACGATCCGGTCCGTCGGCCGCCGCTGCCGCGCGCTTCCTCTGCGCGCCAGACCCTGCGTATGGCGCTGTTCGGGAGTCGGCAAAGACTTGGTCAAATCACCTCGCACCGCCCCGGAGGGGGTGACGATCGCAGGACCGCCCTCGCGATCGGAGATCCGCCATGACCGACGACCAGGACTACCCGGTCCCGCCCTGCTTCGACGACCCGGGCTCCGCGACCGAGCGCCTCACCGACATGTTCGTGAGGATGGGGCAGGCGCGGCGCATCGCGACCGGGCAGGTCCCTGCGGAGCGCGCGGTCTTCCGCAAGGTGCACGGTGTGGCCCATGGGCGCCTCGAGCGCCTCGACTCCGTGCCGCAGGAGTGGCGGGTCGGCTTCCTGGCGCACGACGGGCTCGACGCCTGGGTGAGGTTCTCGAGTGACGCGAGCCCCACGACGGTCGACCTCGGCACGACCCTCGGCATCGGTGTGAAGCTCTTCGGCGTCCCCGGAGCGAAGGCGCTCGGCGAGGACGGTGACACCGCAGACCTCGTCCTGCAGAACCACGACGTCTTCTTCGTCGACGACGCGCAGGAGATGGTCGAGTTCACCTACGCAGGAGTCGTGCAGCAGGACTACCCGGGCTACCTCGCGGCGCATCCCGAGACGCAACGGATCCTCGACGACATGACGGAGCCGGAGAGCAGCGTGCTCACCGCGAGCTACTGGGGTGTGCTGCCCTTCGCCCTCGGCGGCGCGATCGTGAAGTACCGTCTGGCGCCCGAGGCAGAGCCGGTCAACATCCCGGACGACGACCCCGACTACCTTGCCACCGACCTCGCCCGCCGGCTGCGCGAGCGCGAGCACGCCCTCGTGCTGTCGGTGCAGGTGCGCACCGACCCCGACACGATGCCGCTGGACCGGGCCACCGTGCGATGGCCGGAGGAAGCCAGCCCCTACGTGCCGGTCGCCCGCCTCATGCTCGACCGCCAGGACGTCGAGGCGCGCGGCCAGTGCGACTACGGGCAGAGCCTCTCGTTCAACATCTGGCGGGTGCCCGCGGAGAACGCGCCCGTCGCCGAGTCCTCGATCGCCGCCGTCCGCAAGCAGGTGTATGCCGCGGGGGCAGCTCTGCGCCACACCGCCAACGGCCAGCCGCTGACCGACCCCACCGTGGCTCGCGCCACCGACGGGCCTCCTTCGACTGCCGACGACTGCATCGTGCAGGCGGTCATCCACCCGGCCATCGGCGTCGCGCGGGTGGGCAACAGCCCCGACGAGTTCGTCATCGGCCCGGAGGTCGTCGACCCCGACCCGCTGCCGCCCGGCTCCTACCGCGACGCGGAGGGCCGGCTGAAGCGGCAGGCCGCCCGGTTCCGGATCTACGGGGTCAACGCGCTCGGGACGATCGTGCGAGAGCTCACCCCGGCGGATGACGGCGTCGAGCTGACGTGGCACGTCGAGCTCGCCAACACGAAGTCTTCCTGGTTCGGCTTCCAGCTCGCGCTCGACATCCCCGAGGCCAGCTCCGCACCGGCGACGACCCTGCGCAACCCGACGGTGAGCGACCGGTCCAGCCTCGAGATCCGTCCGGGGAGCCGGTCCGTTTCCGGCCGGGGCGAGGGTCCGGTGCCCTTCGACGGGGGCTCTTTCATGGGCACCCCGGTGCCGCTCGGCGACATCCGCACTGACGATGACGGTCGGCTCCTCGTCCTCGGCGGCTACGGGTGCTCGGCCTCGTACGACGGCAGTCGGGCGATCACCTTCGCCAACAACGAGGGCTGGCACGACGACGTCTCGGACGGGCCGGTCACGGCGACGGTGACGCTGGACGGCCTTCCGCTCGAGGTGATCCCGTCGTGGGTCGTCGTGGCGCCTCCCAACTACGCGCCCCAGCGCACGTCGGTGCGCACCATGTGGGACCTCATGCGCGACGTGGCCATCCAGGCGGGCACCCTTGCCAGACCTGCGCGCCCGTCGTTCCGCGACGACATCCTGCCCCTCTTCGAGCGGCTCGCCGGACTCCAGTGGGTCAACGCCGGCTTCGCTGCCGGCTTCGGCTTCGACGGTGCCCTCGACCTCACGTCAGCGGACGCCCTGGCCCGGCTCGCCAGCCCCCTGCCGGCCCATCGCGAGGTGCGGCGGACCGTGGCGCGGTCGTTCCGCGACTTCGACGTCGACGGCATGTCGCCCAAGCCGTGGCCGTGGCTCTACGGCGATGCCATGAACATCCCGCCCGTGCCGTCGCCGCGCCAGAACGCCGCGCTGACCGCGACCCAGATGTGGATGCTCGAGCAGTGGGCGGAGGGCTGCTTCGAGGCGGACCTCGACGTCGACGAGCTCGGCGGTCCCGGCGGTCCCGGCAGCGAGGGTGGGGTCACCCTGCCGCGCCGTGGGCCGCGGGTCGTCGACGACCTGCCGGTCGAGGAGCAGGGCGACATGCTCACGCGCGCCGCCCTCGAGTTCTGTCTTGCCGACGCCTTCCACCCGGGCTGCGAGATGACCTGGCCGGTGCGCACGGCGACGATGTACCTCTCGCCCTTCCGCTTCGCGCACGCCGCCCCCGGCTGGGAGCCGCCGACGATGGGCGCCGTCCTCACCTCGGACTCGGTGACGATCCCGAACGGGCCCCTCTGCGCACAGGAGCCCGGCTCGATCACGCGCTGGATGGCGGTACCGTGGCAGACCGACACGGCGAGCTGCCGGTCCGGCTACTCGACGGCCTACGACCCCTACGTGCCCACCTTCTGGCCGGCCCGCGTGCCCAACCAGGTGCTGACCCGCGAGAACTACGAAGTCGTCATGGACGAGTCCCGCACCCCGGAGGAGCGAGCGGCAGCGTTCGCCAACCGGGCCGCGTGGATCGAGCCGCTCGGCGCCGACAGCTACACGAGCCAGATCAACAACATGGTTCGTGCCTTCGACCACCTCGGCGTCGTCGAGGTGCTGCCCGGGCCGGCCGACGGTGCCTTCCCGGCCGTCATCGAGGTGGAGGACAGCCACCGGCTCATCCCCGTCGAGTCGGGGGACGACGCCGCGGCCGTCGAGGCGCGCACCGACACGACGACCGGAACGACGACAGGAGCTCCTGCGCTCAGCTCGCTCGGCGCCAGCCACCGGGTCGGGCGCTCGGCTGCCGACGTCGACGTGTCGGGCATCGAGAAGGTGCGGCGTTTCCCGGGCGGCCTGCGGACCTGACGTGATGTCATGACCGTCCTCGAGGTCGACGTCGTGGTCGTCGGCGGTGGCCCGGCCGGCGCCTCATTGGCGACGTCACTGGCGACCCGGATGGCGACCCGGTCGGGCGCGACGCACCGGGTGCTCGTCATCGACCGTGGCACGCCGGGCCGGGAGCGAGGGCCGTCCCGTCCGGGGCTGGGGGAGACCCTGCCGGGAGCTGCTGCGCGTCTGCTGCGTGAGCTGGGCGTCTGGGACGGCTTCGTCGCGCAGGGCCATCCGCCATGCCATGCCCGGCTCAGCCGGTGGGGCAGTCCGGAGCTGCTCGTGCAGGACGCCCTGCGCGACCTCGACGGAGCCGGCTGGAGCATCGACCGCACGGCCTTCGACGACCTGCTGCTCGCTGGTGCCCGCTCCCGTGGTGCAGTGGTCCGTTCGGGTCGGGCGAGAGTCGTCGGGCACGACGAGGGCGCCTGGCGGCTGCACATCGGTACGCGCGGTGCGACGTCGCGGGAGGAGGTGCGCGCACGATTCCTCGTCGACGCGACGGGTCGGGGCTCGAGGCTGCTCGGCCCGGTCGGACAGCGGCGCACGGTGGTCGACCGCCTCGTCTGCGTCTGGACGCTCCTGCCCCTGCGGCATACGGCCCAGGGGACCTCCTACGTCGAGAGCGCTGCCGACGGGTGGTGGTTCACCGCGCCCGTGCCGGGTGACGGGCGGCTGCTCGCCTTCCACACCGACCCCGAGGTCGTCGACGTCGCCGCGCTCCGAGGCGCCCTGGGACAGAGGGCTGCTGCCTCCGTCGGGATGTCCGAGCAGCTCCGCGACTCCCGCCTCGACGAGGGCACCACGGCGCGGGTCTGCGCTTCAGGCGCGAGCCGGATGGGCACCGTCGCCGGACCGGACTGGCTGGCGATCGGCGACGCCGCGATGTCCTTCGACCCGCTGTCATCGCAAGGGCTCTTCCACGCGCTCTACACCGGGCTCACCTCGGCGGACGCGGTCGGGCGGGCCCTCGTGGGCGACGCAGGAGCGATCGCCGTCACTGCTCACTCCGTGGAACCGGTGTGGTCGGCCTACCGCGAGACGGCACGCCACATCTACGCCAGCGAGCTCCGCTGGGCGGACCAGCCCTTCTGGAGGGCCCGCCACCAGCGGATGTCCGTGGCCTGCTGACGCCGTTGCGGATTCGGCTGGGATGGGCGGAAGGCGGCATTCGGGACCTTCGGCACTGATGCGCCCCCCGCATACCCGCTGTCATGGGAGGGCTAGGAACGCGGGCCCCGGCACCGTCGCGCGGCCCTGTGCGGGACAACACTGAGAGGACGCGACATGAAACGAGCAATGGCCGTCGTGGCCGCCACGGCACTGGGCCTGGTGGCCTTCACGGGGACCGCCGGGAGCGCGGGTGCGGCGGGCATACCCGTGACGCACGTCAGGTCGAACCTGGCCTTCGCCGACGCCGGCTGGTTCAAGGAGTCGGGTGACAAGTTCTGGGCGACCGGGGTGTCTGCGGTCAAGTCGCTGTGGGGGTCTGGGTCCGAACTGCACCTCTCGAAGACTTCCGGCACGATGGGTGGTGCTCGGACCGAAGTCAGCGCTGATGTGACGTCAGGGTTCACCTTCACGGTCGACGCGAAGCGTCTCGGGAGTGCCTCGGTCTCCGCGACCGACCTCCCCGCCATCCAGTGCACCTATGACGAGAACGGCGAGCAGGTCGGTGAGTGCACCGACACCACGGTCGATGTCAACGTCACGTGGTCCGGGCAGGGTGCGATCAGCCAGGGGTCCTACACCGAGCACGTGAGGACGGGAGGCTCGATGATGAGGCTGCACGTCCTCTGGACGAGCCGTGAAGCTGGCGCCTCGGGCTCCCTGAACGGCGCTCTCAGCGCGCACGATCTCGAGTCCGCCGGGCTGCGCACCGAGAAGCAGGTCAAGTCGGGCCGCTGAACTCGGCACGACGGAGTGTGGGACGTTGGGCTCTGGTGCGGGAACCACCGTGGTGCGCAGGCTGGTCGCATGAGTGAGACATCCGAATTGGCCCGGCCCCCAATGGCGCACGAGTCTGGAGTCACGGATCTGCGACGGGCGCGATGGCTGTTGGCCCTCACGCCCGTCGGCCTCGCAGCGGGCCTGCTCGGTGTCGGGGCCCTCGCCGCCGCGATGGGGGTGGGTGTTGTCAGCGTTGTGGCGGAGGGTGCTCCGGCGACGGCCCTCCAGACAGCGCTGCTGATCCTCGTCGGGGAGCTGCTGGTGCTCGCGCTGCCGCTTGCTTCCGGGCTGCTCGCTGTTCGTGCGAACCGTGCCGGTCAGCTCCACACGCGCTCGACCCTCGTTGCGGCCGCGGTGGTGGGCGCGCTCGTCGCGGTGCTGCCGGTGGCAGGCGTGCCGGGTGGCGCATCAGCTCCGTCTGATGACTCATGGCAGCGCGAGACCGTCTCTGTCGACCTGTCAGGACTGCCTCCGGGGGCCTACGAGCGGGGCCAGACGTGGCCCGAGACGCGAAGCAGCGGGGTCGTCATCGCCGTCCACACGCAGTGGACCACGAGTCGGCCGCCCAGACAGGCGTGCTCGGACTTCACCGAGGCATTGCGCACCCCGTACCCGGACACGGTACTGGGGCCGGTCGACGATCTGGGCTGCCTCGTCCGCGCCGATGGCGACCGCCTCGTGGTCGAGATCCACGGTGACCCAAGCGGATCCGGCGCCGTCGCCGATGTCGTGCAGCAGGCCATGCCTCGCTGATGGTGATGCACGGCTGGGGGACCAACGCCTCTACCTCGCCGGTGACGCGCACCCCTAACGTCGGTCTCGAGGCCCTGATGCAGGACGTCCGGAGGAGGCGGCGATGACCACAGCATTGCGATCACGCGCAGGAGCGAGCACGTCGGCGGCGGTCCTGGCCATGGTGGTGGCTGGCCTGTCCGGCGGCCTGGGGGCCTGCAGCGGGGCCGACCCGTGGACGGGCTCCAGCGCGTCGAGCGCTCCGACGGCGTCAGTCTCAGCGACACCGTCCACCCCCTCGAGCTCGTCCAGCACGCCGTCCAGTCCGTCGCCGACCTCGACCGTCGCGGGCGACGTCCTGGTGCCGTCCTCGGTGCTCGAGACCGCGCTGGTCACGAGGGCGCTGGGCAAGTACTACACCGTCGAGTACTCCGACGCCGGCGAGTACCCGACGACGGGCGGCCTCACCATCTCGTCGATGGGCGAGTACGTTTCCGGCGACCGCGCGTGCGCCACGATGTTCAACGCGCACACCTCCAGTCCGGAGTCGTTCGCCTACGTGTCGATGACGAACAAGTCGGCATGGTTCGAGGAGGTGGCTGAGTCGTACCCCACCGTGGCCGACGCCCGGGACGTCATGGCCGAGAACGCCGCCCAGGCCAAGGCGTGCCGCACCTTCAAGATGCGCAGCGCCGACAACGACGTGGTGACCTTCAGGCACACCGTGACCGCGGCCAAGCACGGCGACGTCGACATGTTCCTGCACCACTTCAACGGCCAGACGAAGAAGTACCTCTACGAGTTCCACCTGTTCGAGGGACGCGTCCAGGGCGAGCTGATGAACATCCTCTGGGCGTCGACGAACTTCCGGGCCGACCCCAGCTCGACCGCCTTCACCCAGTTCCAGAAGGTGGTCAACCAGTACCGCAAGGACCACCCGCGCGGTGTCGGAGGTGACGCAGGCGAGGGCGGGGTCTCGCCGGTCACGGCCGTGCCGACCGGCAAGGTCCCCATTCCTCGTCACCCCTGGACAGGCGGCCTGGCGACAGCACGCGCTCCCCGCTGACGACGAGCATCAGAGGGTGCTCGCCGATCAGCTCAGATGTCGCGGAAGACCTCGATCGTCGCGCCAAGGGCGTTGAGGCGCTCGGCGAGGTCCTCGTAGCCACGGTTGATGACATAGACGTTACGCAGCACCGACGTGCCCGGCGCGGCGAGCATCGCGAGCAGCACGACGACCCCTGGGCGCAGAGCGGGCGGGCACACGACCTCGGCGGCACGCCAGCGCGTCGGCCCCTCGACGATGACGCGGTGGGGGTCGAGCAGCTGCACCTTCGCGCCGACCTTCGTCAGCTCGGTGAGGTAGATCGCACGGTTCTCGTAGACCCAGTCGTGGATCATCGTGCTGCCCTCGGCGACCGCCCCGATGAGGGCGAAGAACGGCAGGTTGTCGATGTTGAGCCCGGGGAAGGGCATCGGGTGGATCTTGTCGGTCGGCGCGTGCAGCGGGCCGGGGATCGTCGTGATGTCGACGAGGCGCGTCTTGCCGTTGCCCGAGACGTACTCCTGCGTGAGGTTGTACTTCATCCCCATGCCGTCGAGGGTCGCGAGCTCGATCTCGATGAACTCGATGGGCACGCGGCGGATCGTGATCGAGCTGTCGGTGACGACGGCGGCGGCGAGCAGGCTCATCGCCTCGATGGGGTCCTCGCTGGGGAAGTACTCGACGTCGACGTCGATGTCGGCCAGACCGTGGACCGTCAGCGTCGTCGTGCCGATGCCCTCGATGCGCACGCCGAGCTTCTCGAGGAAGAAGCAGAGGTCCTGCACCATGTAGTTGGGGCTGGCGTTGCGGATGACCGTGGTGCCGGCGTGACGAGCCGCGGCCATGAGGACGTTCTCGGTCACGGTGTCGCCGCGCTCGGTGAGGATGATGGCGCGCTCCGGGTTGACCGAGCGGTCCGATTTCGCCTCGTAGAAGCCGTGTGTCGCGGTCACCTCGAGCCCGAAGGCGCGCAGCGCCGACAGGTGGGGCTCGACGGTGCGGGTGCCGAGGTCGCAGCCACCGGCATACGGCAGCTGGAAGCTCTCGTGCGAGTGGAGCAGCGGGCCGAGGAACATGATGACCGTGCGGGTGCGGCGGGCGGCGGCCACGTCGATGTGCTCGAGGTCGAGCGTCTCGGGCGGGATGATCTCGAGGTCGCTCGTGCCGGGCAGCCAGCGGGTGCGCACGCCGATCGAGGCGAGCACCTCGAGGATGCGGTTGACCTCCTCGATGCGGGCGAGGCTGCGCAGCGTCGTGCGGCCGCGGTTGAGCAGCGAGGCGCAGAGCAGGGCGACGGCGGCGTTCTTGCTCGTCTTGACGTCGATCGAGCCGCTGAGCTTCTGGCCACCGACGATGCGCAGGTGCTGGGGGCCGGAGTGGCCGAGCGAGACGAACTCGGAGTCGAGGGCGTCGCCGATCTTGGCGAGCATGTCGAGGCTGAGGTTCTGCTTGCCCTGCTCGATGCGCGTCACGGCGCCCTGGGAGGTGCCGAGCAGCTCGGCGAGCTCGCTCTGCGTCATCCCCTTGTGGCGTCGGGCGTCGCGGATGAGTCCGCCGATCCGGGTGAGATAGGTCTGGGTCACGCCGTCGAGATTAACTCATATATGAGTTATGGCAAGTCGGCGGGGTGTCAAACCCATCCAAACGGGGTATGCCGCCCTCCCGCACCGGGGTGCCGCCAGGCTGACGCCCCGGGTGCCATCGCACCCGGGGCGGGCCCGTGGAGGGGTTGTGAGGGAGCCGCTCAGCGGCGCACGTTGGCGACGCCCTGCGGCAGGAAGCGCGAGCCGGTCACGTGCTCGGCAACTCCCGTGCGGTCGAGCAGCGGGGTGATGCCGCCGTTCCACATCTGGAAGCCTGCCCCCGTCATCATCGCGAGGTCGACGTCCATCGGAGCCTGTGCGACGCCCTCGTCGAGCATGCGACGAGTCTCGTCGGCGAGGACCGTGAGCACCCGCTCGCGCACCTGGGCCGGCTCGAGCACGACCGGCTCGGCCGGCTTCTCGATGAGCTCTGCGACCTCGGGGTCGAGCACGGGTCGGCCCGAGCTGAGGTCGTAGAAGCCGCGCTTGCCGGCCGCGACGATCCGCTGGAGCGTCGGGGAGGCGTAGAAGCGGTCCGGGAACGCCTTGACGAGCGTCTCGCCGTTGTGCAGCGCGATGGCCGGCCCGACGAGCCCGATGAGGACGAAGGGCGGCATCGGCGCCAGCCCGGCGAAGGCCCGGTCGACGACCTCGATCGGCGTTCCCTCGTCGAGGATCTTCGCCGCCTCGCCCATGAAGCGGCCGAGGAGCCGGTTGACGATGAACGACGGCCGGTCGGCCGCGCGGATGCACGTCTTCTTCAATGCCTTGCCGACGGCGAACGCCGTTGCGAGAGTGGCGTCGTCGGTGCGCTCGCCCGGGATGATCTCGAGCAGCGGCATGACGGCGACCGGGTTGAAGAAGTGGAAGCCGACGACGCGCTCGGGGTGGTCGAGCTTCGAGGCCATCTCGGCGATCGACAGGCTCGAGGTGTTCGTCGCGAGCACGCACTCCGCCGACACGACGGCCTCGACCTCGGCGAAGACCTGCTGCTTGACCGACATCTCCTCGAAGACGGCCTCGATGACGAAGTCGGCGTCGGCGAAGCCGTCCTTGCTCGTCGACCCGGTGACGAGCGCCTTGTAGCGGTTGAGCCTGTCGGGGTTGAGGCGACCCTTGCCCGCGAGCTTGTCGAGCTCGGCGTGGACGTAGCCGACGCCCTTGGTTACCCGCTCGTCGTCGATGTCCGTGAGCACGACCGGCACCTGGAGGCGCTGGATGAAGAGCAGCGCGAGCTGGCTCGCCATGAGTCCCGCGCCGACGATGCCGACCTTGGTCACCGGGCGGGAGAGGGCCTGGTCCGGCGCTCCGGCCGGGCGCCTGGCGCGCTTCGTCACGAGGTCGAAGGCATAGAGCCCGGCCCGCAGCTCGTCGCTCATCAGCAGGTCGGCGAGCACCGCGTCCTCGGCGGCGAAACCCTCCTCACGGGTCGCGGTGCGCGCGGCCGCGAGGAGGTCGAGGGCGGCATACGGGCTCTTCGCCTGACGGCCGGTCTTGACGTCGGCAAGCCCCTTCGCCTTGGCGATGGCGGCGTTCCACGCCGACTCGTCGCGGTCGACCTCGGGACGCTCGACGACGACCTCGCCGCGAATCACCTTGGCAGCCCAGGCGATCGACTCCTCGAGGAAGTCGGCGGGCGCGAGGAGCGCGTCGGCCATGCCGAGCTTGTAGGCGTCGATGCCCTTGAGCATCCGGTTCTGGCTGAGCGGGTTCTCGATGATGACGGTCAACGCCTTGTCGATGCCGACGAGGTTGGGCAGCATCCAGCAGCCGCCCCAGCCCGGCACGAGACCGAGGAAGACCTCGGGGAGCGCGATCGCCGGCACACCGGCGCTCATCGTGCGGTAGGTGGCGGAGAGCGCCAGCTCGACGCCGCCGCCCATGGCGGCACCGTTGACGAACGCGAACGTCGGCACCGGCAGGTCGGAGAAGGCGGCGTATGCCGCGTGGCCGGCCCGCGCGATCTCGAGCGCCTGGTCGCGCGAGCCGATGAACGGCACCCCCGTGAGGTCGGCGCCGACGGCGAAGATGAAGGGCTTGCCAGTCACGGCGACAGCATCGATCTCGCCGGCCTCGGCCCGCTCGCGCAGGCCTTCGATCGTCGCTGCGAGGCCCGAGATCGACTGGGGGCCGAAGGTGTTCGGCTTGGTGTGGTCGAAGCCGTTGTCGAGCGTGATGAGGGCGAGAGTGCCCGCTCCACCCGGCAGAGCGACGTCGCGGACGGGCGTGCGGGTCACGACCTCGCTCGCGAAATCCGTTGCGGTGGTGGGCTTCTCGGTCGTGGTGGCGCTCACTTGTCGGACTCCTCGGTGGTCGCAGCGGCGATGGCGGTGGGGGAGTAGTCCGCGTGGTGCGGGTTTTCCCAGATGACGGCTCCACCCATGCCGATGCCGATGCACATCGCGGTCAGGCCGTAGCGCACCTCGGGGTGCTCCTCGAACTGGCGGGCGAGCTGGGTCATGAGCCGCACGCCCGAGCTGGCGAGCGGGTGGCCGGTGGCGATGGCTCCGCCGTACTCGTTGACGCGAGGGTCGTCGTCGGCGATGCCGAAGTGGTCGAGGAAGGCGAGCACCTGCACGGCGAAGGCCTCGTTGAGCTCGAAGAGGCCGATGTCCTCGATCGAGAGGCCGGCCTTGGCGAGGGCCTTCTCGGTGGCCGGCACCGGGCCGACCCCCATGACCTCGGGCTCGACGCCGACGAAGGAGTAGGAGACAAGACGCATGCGCACCGTCAGGCCGAGGTCGGTGGCTGCCTGCTCCGAGGCGAGCAGGCAGGCGGTGGCGCCGTCGTTGAGGCCGGCGGCGTTGCCCGCGGTCACGTTGCCGTGGGCGCGGAAGGGCGTCTTGAGGGCGGCGAGCTCCTCGAGCGTCGTGCCGGGGCGCGGCGGCTCGTCGGCGGTCGCGAGGCCCCAGCCGAGCTCCGCGTGCCGCGTCGCGACGGTGACGAGGTCGCGCTGGATCTGGCCGTTCGCATAGGCCTTGGCGAGCTTGTCCTGGCTGCCGACGGCGAAGGCGTCGGCGCGCTCCTTCGTCAGCTGGGGGAACCGGTCGTGGAGGTTCTCGGCCGTCTTGCCCATGACGAGGGCGTCGGGGTCGACGATGCGCTCGGAGAGGATGCGAGGGTTGGGGTCGACGCCCTCACCCATGGGGTGGCGACCCATGTGCTCCACCCCGCCGGCGATGGCGATGTCGTAGGCGCCGAAGGCGATCGAGCTCGCCGTGTTGGTCACGGCGGTCATCGCGCCGGCACACATCCGGTCGATGGAGTATCCCGGCGTCGTGTTGGGCAGACCGGACAGGAGCGCGGCCGTGCGCCCGAGGGTCAGGCCCTGGTCGCCGATCTGGGTCGTCGCCGCGATGGCGACCTCCTCGACGCGGTCCTTGGGCAGGGCCGGGTTGCGGTGGAGCAGCTCGCGGATGCACCGGATGACGAGGTCGTCGGCGCGGGTCTGGGCGTACATGCCCTTCTCGCCCGCCTTGCCGAAGGGCGTGCGGACGCCGTCGACGAAGACGACCTCATTGAGTGCGCGGGGCACGATGCCTCCTGGATCGCTGGGGAGCCCGGGCCGACGTCACTGCCGGCGGGCATGGCCGTGCTGGCCACCGCTCCCGATCCTACTTCTCGGTAACTTCCGAACCAACGACCCCTCGGGTGAGCATCCTCACGCGGCTCATCCCCAATCGAAAGAGCAGTTCGTCGCCGTCGAGCGGCCCGAGCGGGGAGTTGAAGGGGCGACGAACTGCTCTTTCGATTGCCCCAGGCCGAGAAGTAAGCCGACGAACTGCTCTTTCGATTGCCCAGGGCCATCGAGGCAAGCCGACGAAGTGCTCTCTCGATTGGGGGTGGAGCGGTCAGGTGCCGGGGTGCTCGGTGCAGGCGAGAGAGATGAGCGGCGCCGTGATCGTCGTCTGCCACTGGCGGGCCCCGAGCTCGCGCAGCGACGCAGCGACCTCGTCGGTCGTCGGCGCGGGCGGGCCCTCCCAGAGGTAGCGGCGCAGCAGGTCGGGGGTGAGGAGGTTCTCGACCGGCACCGCGAGCTCGGCCGAGACGGCGATGAGCAGCTCGCGCGCCCGCGCGAGCCGGGCCGCGGCCACGGGGTCGCGGTCGGCCCAGGCCTTGGGCGGCGGTGGCCCCGAGGGTGGCAGAGACACGACCGGCAGGTCGTCCTCCGGCAGCGCGAGCGCCGCCGCGACGACCTCGACGATCGCCTCCTGGTGGCGGCGCACCGACCGAGACAGCCGCGGCTCGGTCACCGTGATGCGTCGCGGAGCGGTCGTCGCACGCTGGTGCGCGATCGCGATCTCGCTGATCGCGGCGTCGGGCAGCACACGACCGGGGGAGACGTCGAGCTCCTGGGCCAGCCCGTCGCGCCACTCCCAGAGGGCGCGCACGATCCCGATGCCGCGTCGGCCGCGCACCTTGTGCATGCCTGACGTGCGGCGCCACGGGTCGGTGCGCGGCTCGGGCCCCGAGAAGGAGAGCAGGTGCTCGAACTCCTCCGCCGCCCAGCCGGCCTTGCCCTGCGACTCGAGGTCGGCCGCCACCGCGTCACGAAGGTCACCGAGCACCTCGACGTCGAGGGCGGCATACAGCAGCCAGGGCTCGGGGAGCGGGCGCGCCGACCAGTCGACGGCCGAGTGCTCCTTGGCGAGCGAGAGGCCGAGGTAGTTCTCGACCATGGCGCCGAGGCCGACCCGGGGCAGCCCCGCGAGGCGGCCGCCCAGCTCGGTGTCGAAGAGCGCCTTCGGGCGCAGGCCGACCTCGGTGAGGCACGGCAGGTCCTGGGTGGCCGCGTGCAGGATCCACTCGGCGTCGCCGAGGGCCTCGCCGATGGGGGAGAGGTCGGGCACGGCCATGGGGTCGATGAGCCACGTGCCCGAGCCCTCGCGGCGCAGCTGCACGAGGTAGGCGCGCTGCCCGTAGCGGTAGCCGGAGGCGCGCTCGGCGTCGATGGCGACCGGACCGGTGCCGCGCGCGATGTCGTCGGCGGCTCGCGAAAGCACCCGCTCGTCGACGACGACGTCGGGCACGCCGTCACGGGGCACCGTGAGCGGGGTGAGTGTCACCGCCTCCTCCCCGGCGCCCGCAGGGTCGGGCTCGGGAGGATCCTGCAGAGCAGTCACCGCCGCTGCCCCGGCAGGGGGACGACGCCGTCGGGCAGGGGAGGGATGCCGGCGATGGTGCAGAGCATGTCGGCCCAGGCGCGCAGGTGGTCGACCACGTCGCCCTCGACGGGCGTCCACGAGGCACGGATCTCCATCTCGACACTCGCCTCGCGGTCGGCGAGCCCGGCGAAGCTCTCGCTGACGACGCGGGTCACGGTGCCGGCCTCGGCGGTCCACGTGAGGTCGCGCGAGCTGACCGACTCGGTGAGCCACGACCAGCCGACCGCGCCGAGCATCGGGTCGCCTGCGAGCTCCGGCTCGAGCTCGGCCCGCGCGAAGGTCACGATGCGCCACTGACCGTCCCACGTCTCGGGCGCGCTCGGGTCGTGCAGCACGACGAAGCGCCCGGTCGCGAGGTCGGCCTCCGGGTCGCTGACGTCGATGACATCCGCGGTGAGGGCAGCGGCATACGGGGCGATGCGGGTGGGCGCGGGGACCTCGGTCAAGCGCACCTCGGAGCGCACCCGGACGTCGCGGAGGGCTGAGAGCGTCCTCGCGAAGACCGCGCCGTGGTTGCCCGGCAACGTTCTCGTGTGCACTACCCGAGGGTATGCCGCCCGGACGGCATCTGTCCCGAGGGCGCGCCGGGCGCGTGGCGGGGCGAGTCGCGCCCCCGTGGCAGGATTGTCCGGTGCCGACCCCCGTCCAGACCACCAGCCGACCCACCCGCCCCACCCGCACGAGCGACCTCGTGCGGGCTGCGCGCCGTGAGCCGGTGGAGCGCACTCCGGTCTGGTTCATGCGGCAGGCCGGGCGGTCGCTGCCGGAGTACCGCGCGATCCGTGAGGGCATCCCGATGCTCGAGTCGTGCATGCGGCCCGACCTCGTCACCGAGATCACCCTGCAGCCGGTTCGCCGGCACGGCGTCGACGCCGCCATCTTCTTCAGTGACATCGTCGTGCCGCTCAAGGCCATCGGCGTCGACCTCGACATCGTGCCGGGTGTTGGGCCCGTCGTGGCCCACCCGATCCGGCAGTGGAGCGACCTCGACCAGCTCGAAGAGCTGACGCCGGAGCACGTCTCCTTCATCAGCGAGGCCGTGGGGATGCTCGTCGCCGAGCTCGGCGAGACGCCCCTCATCGGCTTCGCCGGCGCCCCCTTCACGCTCGCGTCCTACCTCGTCGAGGGCGGCCCGTCGAAGAACCACGTGCTCACCAAGGCGCTCATGCACGGCGACCCCGAGCTGTGGGACGCCCTCTGCGCCCGGCTCGCCCAGATCTCGGGTGAGTTCCTGCGCGTGCAGGCGCAGGCAGGTGCGAGCGCGGTGCAGCTCTTCGACTCCTGGGCGGGCGCCCTGTCGCGGGCCGACTACGCCGCTCGGGCGATGCCGCACTCCGCCGTCGCGCTGGGCAAGGTCGCCGACCTCGACGTGCCGCGCATCCATTTCGGCGTCGGCACAGGCGAGCTGCTCCAGCTCATGGGCGAGGCGGGCGCCGAGGTCGTCGGCGTCGACTACCGCACGTCGCTCACCGACGCGGTCGACCGCCTCGGACCGGGGTATGCCGTCCAGGGCAACCTCGACCCCGCGCTGCTCTTCGCCCCCTGGGAGGCTCTCGAGCGCCGCGTGCGCGAGATCGTCGAGGAGGGCCGTCACGCGCCCGGTCACATCTTCAACCTCGGGCACGGCGTGCTGCCCGAGGTCGACCCCGACGTGCTGACGCGCGTCACCGCGCTCGTCCACGAGTGCTCGAGCCGCCGATGACGTTGGCCACTGCACCCTCCGTCGCCCGCTCGAGCCTCACGATGTTCGGCGGGTCCGTCGCATCGCGCGTGCTCGGGGTGGTGCGCAACGGCCTCATCACGGCGATCATCGGCGCCTCCTTCGCCGGTGACGCCTTCTCGCTCGCCAACACCCTGCCCAATGTCCTCTACGTGCTCGCCGCGGGCGGCATCCTCAACGCGGTGCTCATCCCGTCGCTCGCCCGGGCCATGAAGCTCGAGGACGGCGGCCAGGAGTTCACCGACCGCGTCATCACGGTGGCGCTCACGGGCATGGCCGTCATCACCGTCGCCGTCATGGCGGGTGCCAGCGGCTTCGTGTGGCTGCTCGCACGCAACTCCTCGCCGGAGTTCAAGGACCTCGCGCTCGCCTTCTCGCTCATCTGCCTGCCGCAGATCTTCTTCTACGGGCTCTTCGCGCTCCTCGGTCAGATCCTCAACGCCCGAGGTCGCTTCGGGGCTTTCGCGTGGGCGCCGTTCCTCGCCAACGTCGTGGCGGTCGCGGGCCTGCTCCTGTTCATCGTGCTCTTCCCGAACCACGCCCGCGGCGAGGCGGTGCCGGAGCCTCGGACGCCGCAGGAGTGGACCGGCCCGATGATCTGGCTCTTCGCCGGATCGGCGACGCTGTCGGTCATCGTCCAGGCCCTCTCGCTCGTGCCGGCGCTGCGCCGCACGGGCTTCCACTACCGGCCCCGCTGGGGTATCCGGGGCGTCGGGCTGGGCGGTGTGAGCCGGCTCGCGATGTGGGCCTTCTACGGTCTCGCGATCTCGCAGCTCGGCTTCTTCATCAGCCAGGGAGCGCTCAACAACGCGACGGCGTCGGGGGAGAAGCTCGGTCTCGACGACATCGTGCGCGGTCCGGCCGCCTACGCCGTCGCCTTCACGCTCTTCATGCTGCCGCACGCCTTCGTGACCGTCTCGATCATCACCGCGCTCTTCCCCCGCTTCTCGGCCGCCGCGGCCTCGGGTGACGACGACTCGCTCAAGCGCGACTTCCGCACCGGCCTGACGATGCCGCTCGTCGCCAACGTGCCGATCATGGCGTTCGTCATGGTGCTGGCCGGCCCCATCGTCGCCCTGCTCAACCCCGGCCTCGACCCGCGCTCGGTCCAGGTGTCCGCCTCGGTGCTCGTCATCATGATCCTCGGGCTTGTGCCCTTCGGGATCGACCTGCTCTGCTACCGGATGTTCTTCGCCCTGGAGGACGGCCGGCCGACGGTCACCATGCAGGTGCTGCTCACCGGCATCAGCCTCCTCGCCGGGCTCTTCACGCTCTTCGTCAACCCGGTCTGGGCCATCGGCGTCATGGCGTTCGGCCAGACCATCGGCAACATCGTCAGCTCGGGTGCCGGGCTGATGCTCCTGCGGCGTCGCATCGGCGCACTCGGGCTGTCGTCCGTCCTCGTGACGGCGTCGCGCATCGGGCTCGCTGCCGCTGTCGCCGGGCTCGTCGCGTGGGGCGCGACGACCGTGCTCGAACCCATCCTCGGTGGCACGATCGAGGGCTCGTCGACGATCCTCAAGCGCATGTTCGCCGCGAGCTTCGAGATCGGGCTCGTCGGCCTCGTCTTCGTCTCGATCTACCTCGGCCTCGCCCACGCGCTGCACGTGCGCGAGATCCGCGACCTCTCGACGATGGTGCGCCAGCGCCTCGTGCGCTAGCCGCCGACGAGCGCGAACGCCGCCCAGTGCCGTGGGTGCGCATAGCCGACCGGACCGTGCACGACGTCGCGCGACGTGCCCACGGGTGAGACCCGCCGGTCCGTCGCCGCCGCCGCATCCACGTCCGGTCGGGTCGAGACCTCCTCGCTCAGCCTGCCGTATGCCGTCCGGGCCGCATCGCTGCTCAGCCCCCGCAGCCACTGCTGCGCCTCGTGCAGGGCGGTGGCCGTGTCGGCACCGGCGAGGAGGCGCTCGTAGAAACGCCCCATGAGCAGGGCGGAGGACCTGTCGTCGACGGCCCACAGCGTCACGACGACCGCCCTGGCCCCGGCCGAGAGGACGCCTCGAGCCAGGCCGAGCAGCTCGTCGCCTCCGGCCGGGCCGCCCTCGCCCGAGTGGCAGGCACTGAGCACCACGAGGCGGGCACGGAGGGTGAGGCCTGCGATCTCGGCCGCCTCCAGCGCAGCACCGTCGGCGAGGAGCACGCACGAGGCCTGCGGGTTGTCGCGGTCGAGGAGGCCATGGGTCGCGAGGTGCACGACGGGTGCGGAGCCGAACGCTGCGCGGACGGCCTCCTCGGTCGCCGCCGGGCCGAGGAGCAGCTCTGCGTCCGGCAGGACGGCGGCGACGTGGGCTGCCTCGACGCGCGCACCGGGGAGCGGGGGCGCCGGCGCGCTCAGCCCGGAGACCGGGTCGGTGAGGCTCATCGCATCGGGGTCGCCCACGACGAGGGCACCCTCCCAGGAGGCCGGGTCCTGACCGGCGTCGGACGGGCCGGCGAGGGTCACGAGGCTGGCGCTGGGCAGGTAGCGCACGACATGCTGGTCGCCGAAGGGCACCCCGTCGAGCGGGAGCGCGTGGAACGGCATACCGGTGGTGGGGCCCGAGGCGACGACCACGACCTCGCGGGCGGCGCGCAACGCGTCGGCGACCGGCACGAGGAGCTGCTCGGAGAGCGCCTCGGCGTCGGTCGTGGCGGGGAGGCCGTCGGCGCAGGCGGCGCGGAAACGGCTCGCCGCCCCTGCGACGGACCACACGTCGCGCGCGTGATGGGTGGCGAGGACCCCGGCCGGCCCGATGACCCAGACGAGCACCTCGCCAGCCGCGACGAGCAGCTGAAGCAGCACGGCGTCGGGGGCCAGTGCTGCACTGACGTCTTCGACAGACACCGGCGCTGCGGCGGGGTTCACCGTGCGCCAGTGGTCGGGGTCGAGAGCGGCGAGGTGGTCCTGCGCCGACCGGGCGGCCTGCTGCGCCTCGTCGCGCTCGGCCCGGAGCCGGGCCAACGCGTCCGGGCCCGCGTCTGCGGCGATGGCGAAGAGCAGGCGGCGGCTGGCGATCTCGAGGTCGGCGTTCGCGCCGCGCCAGGCGGCGACCGCGTCGTCGGCGTCATCGGGAGCAGAGCCGGCAGGACCGGGAGGGTTGGGCGCCGGGTTCCGGCGACGGGCCGCGCCGCCGGAGACGAGGTCGACGAGGGCTCGGGCCTGACCGCGCATCGCGAGCTCGGCTGCCTCGGCGGGTCGCCCGTCGTCGAGGGCGACCCGGGCGGCGGTGCGCACGAGGTCGGCGACGACGACCTGACCACTGACAGCCGTGCGCAGCTCGTCGTCGGAGATCGTGCTGCGGCGCAGGTCTGCCGCGCGCAGCCCGGCCAGGAGCTCGGCCGAGGCGGCTGTCCGGTCGCCCTGCCCCTCCCTGAGCAGCCCGGCGGCGAGTCGGGCCTCGACCTCGTCGGCGACGCCGGACCACCACGGCGCGCCGCCCGCCGACGCCTCGAGCTCCGCGAGCAGGGGTGCGGCTCGGTCGGGTTCGCGCAGTCGCACGAGGGCCGAGAAGCCTTGCAGGAGAAGCCTTCGACGCTGGAGGGCCAGCATCGACGCGATGGCCTCCGCCGGCAGGGTCGACACGGCAGCATCGACCCCCGCACCGGGGCCGATGCCGAGGACGCCCGCCGCGTTCGCCGCGAGCTGCGTCTGCACCGCGGCCGCCATGACGTCTGCGGCGATGGCGTACTCGTGCCGGCTCGCCCGCACGGCGAGCAGAGCCCCGGGGTGGTCCGTCGTCGCCAGGACGAGCGCTTCGTCGAGCAGCCGTGTCGACCCCTCGTCGTCGCCTTCCTCGCTGCGGCGCTCTCCCTCATAGACGAGGGCGACCGCGTCGCTGCCCGGCGCGGGCAGCTGTGCGCCGAGAGCCGCCACCACGGACGGTGTCGAGTGGTAGCGCTCGGCCACGGCGCGCATCTGCGCACCGTCCCTGTCGACGACGGCGATCTGGTAGAGCTGCATCAGCAGGAGGCCGAGCTCGGTGCTGACGGCCGAGGTCGCCGCCTCCGACGTCGCTGCGCCGAGACCGGCGATGGCCTCCTCGACGAGGAGGCGGGCGCGGCGGGTCGAGCCCACCGACGCGAGCACCTGGGCGCGGTCGATCGTGCACCGGGTCAGGTGCTCGGTGATGCCTGCGGGGCGGGCGAGCGCCTCGGAGAGGTCGAGGGCGGCCAGGGCCGGCTCGGCGGCGACGGCGGAGAGGCGCCACAGGCGGCTCACCCTCGAGCAGAGCTGGGCGAGCCCGAGCACGGTTGCCGCGCCGGTGCGCTCGCCGACCCCTGTCGCGGTGTCGGCGGCGAGGGCGGTGTCGGCCGGCAGGCGGCCGGCGGCGAGGCGAGCGAGACCCAGGTGGGTCGCGGCGGCGGCGCTGCCGGCAAGGTCTCCGGCAGCGCGGTAGGCGGCGAGGCTCGTCTCCGCCTGCTCGACCGCACCCGCCGCATCGCCCGTGGCCGCGCGCAGCCAGGTGCGGCGCAGGGCGAGGTGTGCCGTCCACGTCGGCCCGGTGAGCAGCGCAGCGGCGCGGTCCCACGCCTGCTCGGCGGCGACGAGGTCGAGCGCGACGGCGCCCTCACGGTCCTCGAGGCCGCCGATGCTGCCGTCCAGCCCGATGACCGGCTGCAGCGAGCAGTTCCACACCGCAGGGCTGCTCAGCGGCGCCGCGGCCCAGTCGCCGCGCAGCATCTCGACGTAGCCCCGCACCTCGCCGTCGGCCGCGACGGCCTCCACCGAACGCGCGGCTGCCAGGGCCTGCTCGCGTCGACCCGCTCGACGGTCGATGTCGGCCAGCCAGAGACGGGCGATCTGGCCCGTGCGCGGGTCGATGCTCTCCGCCGAGCTGACGAGCGAGGCTCCGGCCGTCGCGACCTGCTCGAGGACGGCGAGGCTGAGAGCTCCGGCCCACGGGTTGTCGGGCGGCAGCATCGCCTGCCACTGGAGCAGCCCGGGCACCTCGAGGGCGGCGAGCTCGCACAGGGTGCGCACCGGCGGAGAGGCGAGCGAGAGGGCGCCCAGCACCTGCTCGAGGTCGGCGTCGACCTCACCGACCGACCCGGGGAGCTGCACCATCTGCCGGGCGCCACCGTCCGGCAGTGCGACCAGGGCCAGCAGCCGCGCCAACCGGGCGAACGCCGCTGCGACGGCGGCCTCGTCGGCCTGGTCGGTCGCCGTGTCGGTCAGCGAGTGGGCCGCGGCGTGCCGGTCACCGGCCGACAGCCGGCGCAGCGGCCCCTCGAGCCGCGGAGCGACGCGGACGGCAGCCCGCACCAGCTCGTCGACCATGACGTCGATCGGGTGACCGGGCATGCGTCCTCGCTCTGTCGGGTCCTGCTCCCCCGAGGATAGGGGCCTCAGTCCGTCGACGACGGCGGTGTCGGGGCAGCCGCCGGTGCCGGGGTCGCGGCCGTCGGGGCGGCCGGGGTCGCGGCTGCGACGCTCGGGGTGGCGCCCGTCGTCCGCTGGCGCCTCCGCACCACGCGCAGGGTGACGAAGGCGCCGAGCCCGATGAGCAGCAGCCAGGGCAGCAGCACCGCGAGGCCGGTGAGGATGACGGTGAGCGAGGTCAGCAGCGCCTCCCACGCGCCGCGCAGACCACCGACGACGCCGCTGCCCTCGTCGACGACGGCTGCGGCGGCCGGGGTCCACATCGTCACGGTGACCTCCGACATCGTCGTGCGCTTGTCGAGGTCGGCGAGCTGCTGGGTGAGCGCGTCGAGGTCGGACTGGCGACGGGTCAGCTCGCTCTCGAGGACGAGCAGCTGCTGGAGGTCGGTGGCCTTGGCCATGAGGGCCCGCACCCGAGTGATGCTGTCGCGGGCCGGTCCGATCCGCGCCTGGGTGTCGATGTAGGTCGCGGTGACGTCCTCGGCCTGCGCTGAGCGGTAGGACACGGTGCCGAGCGCTGACAGCTGGGTGAGCACGCCGTCGAGCTTCTCGGCGGGGACGCTGAGGGTCAGCCGTGCCTGGTGCAGCCCGACCGGAGCCCACGTGCCCGAAGAGCCCGTGACTCCCGTGAGGCCCGTCGACGGTATGCCGTCCGGGCCCGTCCCCGAGGCGCCCTGCTTCGCGGCGCCGACGGGGTCGACTGCCGTGACGACGTCCTCGCTGAGCACCGTGCCGCCGGCGCTGGTGGCGATGATGCGCGCCTGACCCGCCGAGCCGGCGAGGTCCGTCACCTGCAGGCCGATCCATGCCGTGCGGGCGATCTTCGTGGCATCGAGGGCGGCGGCCGCTTGCGGCGTCAGGAGGGCGCCGCCCGCCGTCTTCGCGGAGTCGCTCGACGCCTGGGGGGACTCGGGCGTGCCGCTGCCCGCTACCGACCCTGCCGACCCTGAGGAGTCGGACAGGCCGGGCGCTCCAGCCGAGCCGGCCGCGCCGCTGGCGTCTCGCTGGACCTGCGCGGGCGCGCCGGCGGTCGAGGCCTCCGACCCCGAGCCGCCACCGCCCGACAGCCGGGCCAGGCCGATCGGGACGGCGAGCGCGATGACGGCCAGTGCCACAAGGGTGATCGCGATGGCCCGACCGTGCGCCCTGCCGAAGGATCGTGCGCGGTCCTGCCACGATCGCCCCTCCCCGGGCGGACGTGCCCCGGCGCCACCCACGACGGGCGCCGATGAACTCGTCGAACCCTGCGACGGGCTCTGAGACGAGCCCTGCACCGAGCTCTGCTTCGAGGTCTGGGACGCGCCCGTGGTCGTCCTGTCCGGGCTGGTCGTCATCGTCATCGGAGTCCCTCTCACGGGGGCGGCGGGGCCCTGCTGTCACACCGCTTCTGACCATCAAGACACGCGGCACTGCGCGAACGTTGCAGCCGCCATCACCGGCACCTCCCACCACAGGCACCTCCCACCACCGGCACCTCTCGACCTCCGTGAGCCGGCCCGAGCCCGGTACGAGGTCGCGGACCCGCGAGCGGTCGTGACATCGGCGGGTGACACAGTGGTGGCATGCGCAGGAAGGTCGCCGTCATCGGTGGGGGGATCGCCGGTCTGGCGGCCGCGTGGGAGCTTGCACGGCACGACACCGACATCTCGGTGACGGTCTACGAGGGCAGCGACCGGGTCGGCGGCAAGCTGCGCCTCGAGCAGGTCGGGGGAGCGCTCGTCGACGTGGGCGCCGAGTCCGTCCTCGCCCGCCGCCCCGAGGCCCTCACCCTCTTCGAGGAGATCGGGGTCGACGGTCGCACCACGCACCCGGCCGCCGTCGGGGCCACGATCGTCTCGGGTGGCCGGCGCTGGCCTATGCCGTCCGGCACCGTGATGGGCGTGCCCTCCGACCCCGAGTCGGTGCGCGGCCTGCTGACCGATGCCGAGGTGCAGCGGCTATCCGACGAGCCGCTCGCCCCGCTCACGGCCGACGACGTCTCGGTCGGTGACTTCGTCGACGTCCGGCTCGGGCCCGCGGTCACCGACAAGCTCGTCGAGCCCCTTCTCGCCGGCGTGTATGCCGGCCACGCCCGACGCATCTCCCTCGACATGGCCGTGCCCGCCCTCAGCCGCGCTGCCCACGAGGGGCGCTCGCTGCTCGAGGTCGCGCGCGAGGCCCAGCTGGCCGCGCTGTCGGCGCCGACCGCCGTCCTGCCCGTCTTCGCTACGCTCGTGGGCGGTCTCGGCACCCTGCCGCCCGCGCTGGAGGCTGCCCTGCTCGACGCCGGGGTCGAGGTGCGCACGCGCGCTGTCGTCCGCGAGCTGCGACCCGACGGCGACGGCTGGGTCGTCGGGGCCGGTCCGACGACCGCTGTCGTCGAGGAGCGACACGACGCCGTGGTCATCGCCGTCCCAGCCCACCCCACGGCGCGCCTGCTCACCGACATCGCACCCACGGCGGCCGGGCAGCTCGCCCGCATCGACTACGCGTCCATGGCGATCATCACCCTCGCCGTCGACGGCCGGCCCGACGCCCTGGCGGGCACGAGCGGCTTCCTCGTGCCACCGGTCGAGGGCCTGACCATCAAGGCCGCGACATTCAGCACGACGAAGTGGCCGTGGCTCGCCGACGCGCACCCGGGCCGCACCTGGCTGCGCGCCTCGATCGGTCGCCACGGCGAGGAGGCCTCGCTGCAGCACGACGACGCCGTCCTCGTCGAGACCGCCCTCACCGACCTCCGGAAGGTCGTGGGTGACCTGCCCGACCCGGTCGCCGCCCACGTGCAGCGCTGGGGCGGGGGACTTCCGCAGTATGCCGTCGGGCACCGACGCGTCATCGAGGTCGCCCGGCGCGACCTGCCGCCGACGATCACCCTGGCCGGGGCGGCATACGACGGGGTCGGGATCCCCGCCTGCATCGCCTCGGGACGCGCGGCCGCACGGGCGCTGCTCACCCCCTGAGGGCACGGTCAGGGGCGCTTGTCATGATGGGTTCATGAGCGATCGACTGACTCCGGCACAGATGCGTGAGATCAACGAGACCATCCGCTACTCGATGTGGTCGGTCTTCGCCTCGGCGACACCGTTGGGCGAGGACCGCGACAAGGCCCTCTCCGAGCTCGAGGCGTTCCTCGCCGAGATCGCCGAGCAGGGGGTCGTCGTGCGCGGCCTCTACGACGTGGCCGGGCTTCGGGGCGATGCCGACCTCATGATCTGGTGGCACGCGGCCACCATCGAGCAGCTCCAGTCGGCCTACCACGGCTTCCTGCGCACCGAGGTGGGCCAGCACCTCGAGCCGGTGTGGAGCAACGCTGCGCTGCACCGCCCGGCGGAGTTCAACAAGAGCCACATACCGGCCTTCATGGCCGACGAGCAGGCCCGCCGCTACGTCTGCGTCTACCCGTTCGTGCGGTCCTACGAGTGGTACCTGCTCGACGAGAAGGAGCGCCGCGACCTGCTGCGCGAGCACGGGCAGATGGCGCGGGACTACCCCGACGTGCGGGCCAACACGATCGCGTCCTTCGCGCTCGGCGACTACGAGTGGCTGCTCGCCTTCGAGGCCGACGAGCTGCACCGCATCGTCGACCTCATGCGCGAGCTGCGGGCCTCGGGGGCTCGCCGGCACGTGCGCGAGGAGATTCCCTTCTTCACCGGCCCCCTCGTCGACCCGGCGCACCTCGTCGCCAACCTGCGCTGACGCCCACGTGGCCGGGGCTGCAGGCGCCGCCTCGGGTCAGCTGTCGAGGTTCTTCGCGATGATGACGATCGCGGGGATGAGCAGCAGGGCGAGCCAGGACCGCGTCAGCGCGAAGGCGGCGATGCCGATGAACGGGGCGAGGGCGCTCAGGGTCGAGCTCAGCCGGCGGTGAGACGTGGCGGGCCGCGGGGCCGGCAGGTTGCGGCGGGCCGGGTCTGCCTCGAAACGGGGCTGCGGCTCCGGCAGGTCGGCGAAGAGGGCCGTGATGTCGGAGCGCGTCACCGCGTCGCGGGCCCGGCCGCGCCGGTCCTCGTACTCGAACGCGTCGAGCCGCCCGGCGGTGTGATGCACCTCGAGGGCCGCGAGCGCGTCGTCGCGCTCGCGGGTCCCGATGCGGATGTCCCCGTCGCCGTTCATGCTCCCAATCTAGGCGAGAGGGCGCGCGGTCTCAGGCGGACGTGGACGGGTCGCCCTGCTGCTTCGGCTGCTCGTCGGGCTGCAGGCGCAGCGAGATCGAGTTGATGCAGTAGCGCTGGTCGGTGGGCGTGTCGTAGCCCTCGCCCTCGAAGACGTGACCCAGGTGGCTGCCGCAGGTCGCGCAGCGCACCTCGACGCGCTTCATCCCGAAGGCGCGGTCCTCGATATACTCGACCGTGTCGCCGGCGAGGGGGGAGTAGAACGACGGCCAGCCGCAGTGCGACTCGAACTTCGTGTCGCTGCGGAAGAGCTCGGCGCCGCACGCGCGGCACGAGTAGACGCCCTGCGTCTTGGTGTCGGTGTACTCACCCCGGAAGGCGGGCTCGGTGCCGGCCTGACGCAGGACCTTGAACTCGGCGGGGGTCAGGGACTCGCGCCACTCCTGCTCACTGCGCTGGACGGCATACGGCTTGCTGGAGGTCGTCTTGTCGCTCATGTCCGGACCAACGCCACGGGCGCCGACTTTGTGCCCGTCAGGGCGCGAGAAGGAGGCGCGCGGGCGTGCCCGGCTCGCCGCGGTGGGCACCTGCGGCGGTGCGGGCACGGTCTTTGCGACGATGGGGCCCGTGCAGTGGCGGAAGGTGGTCTCGCGGCCCGCGCTCGTCGCCGCGGCGGTGGGCAGCGGGTCTGCCGTGGGTGCTGCCGCCGGCTCCGTGGCGGCGGCGGCCTACTTCGCCCGTCGGGTGCTGACCCCCGACGAGCTCCAGCCCGACAACGTCATGATCCTCGACCGCGACGCCGACTCGGTGACCTTCACAGCGACGCTCGACACGACCGGACCGGGTCGCTACGGCGTCTGGCTGGCCGGCGGTCTCGGCCACGCGCGCGTCGGGCAGGTGCTCCTGCAGGACGCGATGACGGTCACCCGTGAGCTCATCGCGGTCGACCGCGGAGAGCTCGCTCCCGGTCCCGCCCGGTGGAACCAGTACTTCTACTGGGACCGCCCGTCGGTCAGCCTCGGCCTGCCCGAGGAGGACGTCAGTGTGCTCTCGGACGTCGGCGGGCTGCCGGGGTGGGTCGTGCGGCCCGACCCCGACGTGCCCGCGACGGGCGACTGGGCGGTGCTTGTGCACGGCCGTGGCGCCCGCAAGGAGGAGACGCTGCGCGCCGTCCCCGTGCTGCGGCGGGCGGGTTGGACGAGCCTCGTCGCGGCCTACCGCAACGACCGCGACGCGCCTCCGGGCCCCGACGGGCGCTACAACCTCGGCCTCTCGGAGTGGCGCGACATCGAGGCGGCGATGGGGTATGCCGTGTCGCACGGTGCGCGTCGCATCGTCCTCATGGGTTGGTCGATGGGGGGAGCCGTCGTGCTGCAGGCACTCGACCGGTCACCGCTCGCTGAACGCGTCGTCGGGGTGTGCCTCGACTCGGCCGTGCTCGACTGGGGCGTCGTGCTGCGGCACCACGCGCGCGTGCACCGCGTGCCCGGGCCGCTCGCCCGGATGGCCACCGACCTCATGGGCTCACGCGGCAGTCGTCGCCTCGTCGGCGTGCACGAGCCGCTCGACGTCGCGCGCACCGACTGGGTAGCCCGGGCCGACGAGCTGACCCGGCCGATGCTCGTCATGGCGTCCGACGGCGACGACTTCGTGCCCATCGGGCCGGCCGTCGCGATCGCCGGCCGGCGACCCGACATCGTGAGGTTCGAGCGGTGGCAGGTGGCCCGGCACTGCCGGGAGTGGAACGAGGACCCGGTGCGGTGGGAGCGGGCCGTGGCCGACTTCCTCGCGTCGGTGTGACGCCGGTGCGACGCGCGGCGTAGCGCGACTCAGCGGCGGGTGAGCCACCGGCCGAGGAGCGTGCCGTCCTGCTCGAGCAGCGCGTTCAGGTCGAGGTCGACGGCGACGTCGGCGCCGCTGAGGGGCCGGGGGTGGTCGCCGCCGACGAGGGTCGGTGCGACGGTGAGGCAGAGCTCGTCGAGCAGGTCGTGCTCCACGAGCGTCGACAGCCAGGAGGGGCCGCCCTCCGTGAGCAGCCGCGTCCAGCCGCGGCGACCCAGGGCCTCGACGAGCGCAGCGGGGTCGACGCGCTCGTCGCCGCAGACGATGACGTGCTGATCTCCGAGGCTCGACCTGGCCTCGGCAAGACCCGGTGCTGACGCCGCTGTGGCCAGCAGCACCGAGCCGTCGTCGACCCCGTCGAGCCGTGGCGGGACCTGGCCGCGGTTGCTGACGGCGACGAGGGGCAGGCCGGGGGGCAGGCCGTCGCCCTGCCGCAGGCCACGCCAGCGTTCGTCGACCGAGATCGGCGAATACCCTTCGTCGCGAAGGGTGCCCGCGCCGACGACCACCGCGTGGCTCTGGGCGCGCAGCAGCTCGAAGACGACGTGGTCGGCGTCTGTGTTGATGCCTCCCGAGCGCCCGTCGACGCCCGTCGCGGACCCGTCGAGCGAGCTGACCATGTTGGCGCGGAGCCAGGGCTCGCGAGGGGGTGCGTAGACGGCATACAGCGCTGCGTCGCCGAGGGCGTCGAGGTCGGCAGGGGCGGAGACGGCGGGGGACCCCGAGACGAGCAGGCGCATCGGGTCAGTATGCCGTCCGCGAGGTCGGGTGTGGCGGATCCCCTTCCGAGGTGGTGCGGTCCGGCAGGATGACCCCCATGGGCAAGGGCAAGAAGGACAAGAAGAAGAAGCTGAAGGACTCCTCGGGCAAGGGCGCGAAGAAGGCTGCCAAGAAGGCGGAGAAGGTCTCCGACGCGCGCGAGGAGATCAGCGAGGACGGCGCGCGGCTCGGCGGCTTCGCCGACGCGCTGCGCGTCGGCAAGGGCTTCTCGCTCGTCGACGTGGACACGGGATCGACCCCGGCCTTCGACGGAGACGAGGAGGACGGCGAGGCGGCCCTCGAGGCGGGGCACGCAGAGCTGTCCGACCTCATGGAGCGGCTGTTCGCCGAGTCGACGGCCGGCTCGAAGCGGGCGCTGCTGCTCGTCGTGCAGGGCATGGACACCTCCGGCAAGGGCGGCCTCATGCGGCACGTCATCTCAGTCAACCCGCAGAGCGTGCGAGCCACCGCGTTCAAGCAGCCGACGCCCGAGGAGCTCGCCCACGACTTCCTGTGGCGCGTCGAGAAGGCGCTGCCCGCGGCGGGGCAGCTCGGGGTCTTCGACCGGTCGCACTACGAGGACGTGCTCGTCGTGCGGGTGCACGACATCGTGCCGCCCGAGGTGTGGCAGAAGCGCTACGCGCAGATCAACGCCTTCGAGCGGCGGGTCGACCGGTCCGGCACGAAGGTCATCAAGGTGATGACGCACATCTCCAAGGAGGAGCAGCGCGAGCGCCTGCTCGAGCGGCTCGACCGGCCCGACAAGTACTACAAGTACAACCCCGGCGACGTCGACGAGCGCAGCCACTGGCTCGACTACATGGAGGCCTACCAGGCTGTCCTCGACAAGACGTCCACGGTCGCCGCACCGTGGCACGTCGTGCCGGCCGACCACAAGTGGTATGCCCGGCTCGCCGTGCAGCAGCTCCTCCTCGAGGCGCTGCGGTCGATGAACCTCACGTGGCCCGCGGCCGACTTCGACATCGAGGTGGAGAAGAAGCGGCTCGCCGAGAGCTGAGGCCGGCCTCGTGACCGTCAGCCGGCGCGCTCGATGAGTGCGCCGGTCGACGTCGCGAGGTCGACATCGAGCGAGCCGAAGGTGTGGCCGCGTCGGCCGGCGATGCGGCTCGCCACGAAGGCGTCGGCGACCGGACCGGGGGAGTGCTCGACGAGCAGGCTCGCCTGCAGGGCGAGAGCGAGCGCCTCGACGACCGAGCGGGCACGGAACGCCGCCTCGGCGGACGTCGGGTCGAGCGAGCGGGCTTGTGCGAGAGCGGAGTCCACATGGCCGTCGAGCTCGGAGCTGCGACCGCGCACACGGTGGAGCTCCTTGGTCAGGGCCTCGAGCGTTGCCGGCTCGCGCGAGACGGCACGCAGGACGTCGAGGGCGTTCACGTTGCCCGAGCCCTCCCAGATGGAGTTGAGCGGCGCCTCGCGGTAGAGCCGGGCGAGGCCGTTCTCCTCGACGTAGCCGTTGCCACCGAGGCACTCGAGCGCCTCGGCGACCGTCGGCGCGGTCCGCTTGCACACCCAGAACTTGCCGAGGGCGACGCCGAGGCGGGCGAGGTCGCTCTCGCCGGTGTCGAAGGCATGGGCGAGACGCAGACCGAGCACCGTCGCGGCCTCCGCCTCGAGCGCGAGGTCGGCGAGGACGTTGCGCATGAGCGGCTGGTCGACGAGCAGCGCCCCGAAGGCCGAGCGGTGGCGCGCGTGGTGCACCGCCCTCGCGACCGCGTCACGCATCGTCGCGGCCGAGCCGAGCACGCAGTCGAGCCGTGTCGCGCTCACCATGTCGATGATCGTGCGCACACCGCGCCCCTCGTCACCGAGACGGACGCCCCACGTGCCGTCGAGCTCGACCTCGCTCGAGGCGTTGGAGTGGTTGCCGAGCTTGTCCTTGAGGCGTTGCAGGGCAAAGGCGTTGCGGCTGCCGTCGTCGAGGGCGCGCGGCACGACGAAGCAGGTGAGCCCTCCGGGGGCCTGGGCGAGGACGAGGAAGACGTCGCTCATCGGTGCTGAGCAGAACCATTTGTGGCCCGTGAGGCGGTAGGTGTCGCCCTCGACGGGTCCGCCCGGTGTCGCCACCGCCCGAGTCGTGTTGGCCCGCACGTCCGAGCCGCCCTGCTTCTCCGTCATGCCCATGCCGGCCAGCGCGCCCATCTTGGACGCGACAGGCCGGATGCCGGGCTCGTAGGTGCGGCTCGCGAGGGCGGGGAGCCAGCGGTCGCGCTGCTGGGGGTGGTGCCGCAGAGCCGACCCCGCGGCATACGTCATCGAGACGGGGCAGCCGTGGCCCGCCTCGACCCGCGACCACACGGCGAAGCCGGCGGCGCGGCGCACGTGGGCGCCGCTCGCCGGGGGCTCGGTCCACGCGCCGGCGGTCAGGCCCGCGCCGACCGCCTGGTTGAGCAGCCAGTGCCACGAGGGGTGGAACTCCACCTCGTCGATGCGGTTGCCGCGGCTGTCGAAGGTCCGCAGCACCGGTCGGTGGGTGTCGGCGAGCCTCCCGTGCTCCTGGGCCCCCTCCGAGCCCGCGAGCCGGCCGAGCGGGCGCAGCTGCTCGGTGGCTCCGTCGCCGCCCCAGCGCTCGAGCGCCTCGACGAGCGCGGGGTCGTCGGCGAGGAGGTCGCGGCCTGCGAAGGGGGGCACCTGGTTGGTCACCTCGTGTGTGCTCACCCTCCCGAGCCTAGGTCCGGGCCCGGTTGGCGGGGCCTGCCTCCCCGTGTCGCACCGGTCACCCTCGCCGGCCCCCACTAGCCTCGGGGCTGATGAGTGCGCGAGCGAGGTTTCAGGCCGCCCTGGAGCGGGTCCCGGGCGGCATGACGGCGGCCCGCCTCACGCTGCGCACGATCGACGTCTGCCTCGACTACCGGGTCACTGGGCTCGCTGCCGAGGCGGCGTTCTTCATGCTCCTGTCGTTGCCGCCGCTCGTGCTCGGCCTCTTCGGTGGCCTCGGCTACGTCAGCGCATGGATCGGGCCCGACGCCGTGTCGCGGGTCGTCGCCGAGATCCAGTCGTATGCCGCCCAGTTCCTCACCGAGGCCAGCATCACCGAGCTGCTCGTGCCGACCGTGCAGGACGTCCTCGCGCGCGGACGCCCCGAGCTCGTGTCGGTCGGCTTCCTGCTGTCGCTCTGGTCGGGGTCGCGCGCCCTCAACGTCTTCATCGACACCGTGTCGATCATGTACGGGCAGAAGGACGTTCGCGGGATCATCCAGCTGCGGGCACTCTCCCTGTCGCTCTACACCGTGGGCACGGTCGCCGGCATCGTCCTGCTGCCGATCGTGCTGCTTGGCCCGAGCATCATCAGTGGGTGGCTGCCGCCACAGCTCGACTTCCTGCGCTACCTCTACTGGCCGGCCGTCCTCGTCGTCAGCGTCCTGGCCCTGACCTCGCTCTACCACGTGTCGACGCCGCGACGCGGCCCGTGGGTGCGCGACATCCCGGGCGCGGTGCTCGCGATGACGATCTGGCTGGCCGCCTCCTACGTCGTCCGCGTCTCGCTCGAGGCCTCGCTCGGCGGGTCGACGATCTACGGACCGCTCAGCGCACCGATCGTGCTGCTCATCTGGCTCTACGCGCTCGCCATCGCGATCCTCATCGGGTCGGGGCTCAACGCCGCGACGCGCACGATCTGGCCGGTCGTGCTCAGCGACGGGGCGAGCAGCGCCGTCCACTGGCACCCGTGGAGCGAGCGGGCGGTGCTCCAGGTGGCCATCGAGGACGAGCTCGCCGACGCGGAGCAGCAGGTGGTGCGACAGGTGGAGCGGCACGCTCGCGGGCACTCGGGCGGGCACTCGGGTGGGCACTCGGGTGGGCCTGCGGAGCCGGTGAGCGACGAGCGCGCGGGGGACACGCCGCATACCGGCGAGGCGGCGCTGCGCAGCCACCGTCAGGACGACTGAGCGGGGCTCGGGGGCGCGTTGCCCGTGTGCCGAGGCCGTTTTGTATGTCGCAGATCGATCCGCTAATGTCTACCAAGCACGAGCGGGGAGGTTACACCGCTGGTGTTCCCGCGGACGTAGCTCAGTTGGTAGAGCGCAACCTTGCCAAGGTTGAGGTCGCCGGTTCGAGCCCGGTCGTCCGCTCGGAGGCAATAGTTCCACTTGCCTTCCACGGTGGAGTGGCCGAGAGGCGAGGCAGCGGCCTGCAAAGCCGCGTACACGGGTTCAAATCCCGTCTCCACCTCGGTACAGCACCACAACAGCAACACCCAGGGCGATTGGCGCAGTGGTAGCGCGCTTCCTTGACACGGAAGAGGTCACTGGTTCAAACCCAGTATCGCCCACCACCGGAAAACGGCCCCTGAACTGCGGAAACGCGGTTCAGGGGCCTTCTTCATTTCGCCGTCGTGGACCAGACGTGGACCACGGGGACGGCGAGCGGGTGCGCCGTTTCAGGCCGGCCGGCCTCCCACATGAGCCGTGGACCGCGGCCACGCGCCATGAGATGTGGGCCCCGACTTCTTGCGCCGCTAGACAACGCTTGGCTCGGCGCGACGAGCGCGGCGGCGGTCCGTAGGGTTGCGGCATGCCTTACCCCGGGCGTCCGACCCTGTCAGTGCTGGCTGGGACCGGGCATGACGACAGGACCGCAGCCGACAGGTTCAGGGCCACGGTCGGGCTCCCGGTCTTGGTCCCGGTCTTGGTCCAGGTCACGGTTCGAGCCGACGGACGTGGGGTGGCGGCTGGGCAGCTCGTTCCAGCCCAGGGGCGGGCATCTGTGGGTGCCGTGGGACCGCACCGCCGGGGTCATCGGCCCTCAGGGCAGCGGCAAGACCCTCGACGCGCTGATCCCCGCGCTGCTGCAGGCTCCCGGCGCGGCACTGGTCACGCTGACGAAGCTTGACGACCTGCTGCTGAGCCTGACGGCCCGCTCCGCTGACGACCGGCCGTGTGTCGTGCTCGACCCGTTCGGCGCAGCCACGGGGTTGCCCGAGCTGGTGTGGGACCCGATCGATGGGTGCGTCGACCCGATGCTCGCCGAGCGGCGCGCGAAGGCGTTCACCGCCGGCAGCGTCAAGGGCGCCGTGGCCGGCGGGCACGGCGACGACGCCGCCCGGTTCTACGCGGCCGAGGCCGCCAAGGTCCTGCAGGCCTACTTCCACGCGGCCGCCCTGACCGGCCGCACCCTGCAGGACGTGCTGCGCTGGGTCGCGAACCCGCTCAGCGCCACGGACCCGACGGAGATCCTGCGGGAGCACCCGCACGCCGCACCGTTCTGGCACGGGCTGCTGTTCGGGGCGCTCCGCGGCGATGACCGGACCGCCGGGAACACGATCACCACCGTGCAGCAGACGATGAGCCTGTTCTTCCAGGAGCCGATCCGGCGCCGCTGCGTCCCCGGCCCCGGACGTCCCGCCACCGACATCGCCGACGTCATCGCACGGCGCGGCACCATCTACCTGCTCGGACGAGAGGACCCCTACGCCAGCGCGTCCCCATTGATGACAGCCGTCGCCGAGCACGTCCTCGACACCGCCCTCGCCGCCGCGAACCAGTCGCGCTGGGGCAGGCTCTGCCCGCCGATGCTCGCCTGCCTCGACGAGCTGCCCTCCACCGCACCGCTGCCCACGCTGCGCACCCGGATGGCCAACGAACGCGCCCTCGGGATCTCGTTCATCTGGGCCGCGCAGACCCGCCCGCAGCTCTCCGCCATCTTCGGCGACCAGGAAGCCCGGACACTGCTCGGGCTGACGAACAACCTCATCCTCTTCGGCGGCTCCAAGGACGTCGCGTTCAACCAGGAGATCAGCGACCTCCTCGGGCCCGTCCGGGTCGCCCGCACCAGCTGGCAGACCGGGAACCGGGGCGGCCGCAACGTCGCCGGTGAGGACATCCCTATTCTCACCGGCGCCGAGGTCCGCCAGCTCCAGGAGCGGCACGCCCTCGTTGTCGCCGAGAACGGCAAACCGATCATCGCCGCCCTAGACCGGTGCGTCGACGGACCCAAGGGGCGGCAGCTCCTCACCGAGCAGGCCGCAGCACGCGCCAAGGTGGGGGAGGGACGCCGGCTGGTGGTCACCCCCGCGGCCCGCTCCATTGCTGCACTCGTCGAAGCGCGACGCCACGGACTGTCCAATGACACGACCAACGCTCCGAACATCACGCCGACCCTCACGGTGCGGCGATGAGCGTCACCACAGAGCCCCAGTTCCCGCCGACCCCCATGGTCCGCCCCTTCTCGGAACCAAGCCGCGGGCTGGCGCACTGCTACCGCGAGCTGCACCTCGCCGCCACCGGCACCGCCGAGCAGAAGAAGGCTCTCGGCGACCTACGGATGTTGCCCCGACCGTGGGACCCGACCAGCATCCGAGAACCTCAGCTCCGGCGCGAGCTGTGGACCTGGCTCGACCAGGTCGTCGACTGGCTCAACGTCGAGTACGTCTGGGACGTTGTCGGCATCATCCCGCCCTGCTGGCCCCAGCATCCTCACCTCGTCCACGAGATCGCCGTTCTGGCCGACCAACGCCGCCGCGCCGGCCTCGGCTTCACCAGCGACGCCCTCGAGGAATGGCACCGCTACTCCCTTCCCGCCTTCACCGAACGACTCCGGACCCGCCTGAAGGACCACTGCGAAGAAGGACACAGCGACTGGCCCGCCCGCGGCCGCCACAACCGCCACGCAGCCGAGCACGCCAGCCAGCAACGCGACACCGCGTTCTCCAACGACGAAGCCCTCGCGAAGAGCACGCGCCGAGACCCCAGCGAGACCCTGCGACTGCACCTCGTCGACACCGGACACCTCACCCCCGAGGTCGTCGACCTCGAGACCGGCGAGATCCTCGGCGACGGCGATGAATGAGCAACCACGGCGACCGCAGAGGGCCCCCTGAGACGCAGCAAGAAGCGAATCGCCTCGCGCGGCCCCTACAGCGACATGAGACGGACGCGAATCCGCCGCCCGGGGTAGGCGCCCCTACCGCCCAGTTAGGGCGTGTCGGGGACCCTGCTGCCTACCGGCCCAGATGGGCCCCCGCCGCGGTGCCCAAGCAAGGTGCGTCCGGGCGCATCAACCGAGGACTTCACGACGAGCGAGGGGCCGAGAAATCTTGGCCCAGGGGCGTCGCAGCTCCACATCTCGGCACCACCGGGCGAGATCGACGACTCACCAAACCCCGATCAGGCTCGAAACGCCGGCCGATGAAGTACCCGATGCCCCCAAACCCTTCCACGACCCCCGCGTCGACCTGCTCGGGCATATTGTTATGCAGCCGTCGCTACCCAACGACTGGTCTCTATTTCGAAAATGAAAAATAGCGATCAAAAGACTCCAGACTTCCCGCTCCGCCTCTCACCTTAACCCCTTCAATCTGCGCCTTCGTGATCCGGCCGCCGCCGGTGGTCGAAAGAGGAAGAAAAACTTCTCCCAGCATAGTCTCAAGCCTATCGACAGGGATATCACCTGAGGAAGCTGCAGCGTTGCCCAACTTCTCAATGAAGCGCGAGTACTCGCTCTCCGGACCACGCGAGATCGAATCCACAGGATTCACCGCTACAACGAAATCCCTGCTTTGCCAGACAAGGGAATAGACTAACGGGGCGAACGTCCGCAAGAACGTAATCAGTGCGTAATCGAACCAATCCATTATTGAGTCTGATTCAGCATCCCAGAAGGCCGCCAACTGTGCCAAGTAGCGATTGATTGCTCGGGGAGTCCTTAACGAATCTCGAAGGCACGTTGGATAAAGGGCCCAGAAGCGCAGGGCCAGTCCTCGATCATCTTCCCATGACCCGTGCGGAAGAATATCCCGAATTCCCGCGTCCAACAGGTCTCGTCCGGAGCCCAGCGAGAGCGGCGGCAAATCGAGTCGCAACTGAACGATCTTCTCCAAGTAATCTCGAGCCCTGGCCCCGTCCCCACCACACAACTCGGTGAGGGATAGCACGTCCAATAGCGTCTTCTCATCATACGCCAAGATGTAATACACATTCGGAAGTCGTCCAAGGAACCGTACGAGTTTGAAGACGAGAAGCAGTTCCATCGGCGACAATCGATCGAGATCGTCAATCAACACAAGCACGGCTCTGTCCTGCGACCTCAGAAACTCGTCCATACGCGCACGCTCCGCTGACGCGGTCGCATCACCCTTGACAAAATTCCCTAACGCGCTAAGCGCCGATTGCGCATCTACACCAAGAATCCCACCCGCAGACCCCAGAGGGCTGATCTTCTCGATGAACCGCCCGATTTGTCGCCTCGTATCACCCGGACGAGTCCCATCCGGAAGCGCCGCGGTGAGCTCATCAAAGAAGCCCAATAGCATCGAATGCAGGTCTGAATATGTCCAAGGGTTGAACTCTGAAACGGTCCAGTCGGACCGCGATCGCGCCCAGGCCCGAATCATCAATAGCACTGAAGACTTGCCAGAGCCCCATGGCCCAATGAGGCCAAGAACACTCGACTCGCTTGCGCGGTGGACTCGTTCAAGCAGCGCGCATACGCGCTCGGCGTACACCTTTCGGTCCAGCATGTCGACCCTCTCAGGGGTCGCATCGATAGGGTCGTCGGAATAGAAACGCGCGTCGGTCGCCATCTTCATCCCCCTCGAGGCCCGGCTTTCGCGTCCAAACCAGGGTGGACCGCGATCTCGAGGCCAAGGCTGTCACCGACCACGATCTTCTCAACGGCAAGTCTCCCAGGGGCTCGGAGAGCCCGGAAGTACGCGGATGTATCTTCGGAATCGATCCTTGAGACGCTCTTCACTAGAAGGCTGGCGCTGGGTCCGAAGCAGGCACGCCGCAACAAGAAGGTGGCCTCGCCAAAGCGCTCTAACCTGTCTTCTTGGATGAAGCTGGCCTCGAGGGTGCGCTGCCAGCGAATGGAATTCCCGGTTCGTCCCGTGTTCGTCTGAGCCGACCGGGCCTTAACGTGAACGAAGTTCCTCAGCTGTCTATCGACGCCTTCAACAACTAGGTCTGCGCATTGTTGAAGGATTGCTTGGGACGCAGACGACTCTTGTCCCAAGACCTCCGCCAGTAGCAGCACCGTCGACTCAGCCGACTCAGGTGATTTGTCGCCATGCGAAATCATCGACATCAGTAGATCGTCCGGGTCACTAGCAAGGGCGCAGGACAGCCCAAGCGCACGGCGTACCTGTGGTTCGTCGACGCGATCTTCGAGATCTAGAAGCGTGTGCTGGGTCATGGACACCAAGCAGTTTGCTGCCAGGTATTCCTGGAAGGCTTGGTGTGAGAATTGCCACTTATCATGGCCAGCATTGCGGATCAAGCCACTGCTTTGGCACGTATCGATTATCGTAAGCGCAGATGAATCGAGACGTGAAGCAAAGTGCGACGTCAGAATGTCATTGCGCGTGAACACGTTCCGTTGCTGCGAAACCAGCCGTAATGACAGTTCGCCAAGGATCACCAACAGTTGGCGCGGTGTATAGGTCGATTCGTTCCATCGGCTTACTTCTCGGGCCCAGTCCCAGTCTGTGAGTAAGGTGCCCACGCAATTTTCTACAAAGGCGGCGCGGTCATTTAGCGAGCGTGGCGAGTGCCTGTATGACGAGGCTATTAGGGCGAGCAGAAGCGGAGATCGGCATAACTCGGCAAGATCTTGATCCAGAGCCAACCTGGAACCAACATCATTGGCAGCCGCAGGGTCACCGCGCTTGGAGAAATACAGTAGAAGCCAGTGTCGAACCCATGAGTCGTTCGCTGGCCTAATCGTCATGTGCGTGAAGCCAGGCAGCCAGTCGAGCCCTGACGTCGACCTGGATGTGACGAGCACCCGCATTCTCGGCAGTGCAGCACAGAGAGAGGCGATTGAATCGGATATCCTTGTTCGCATCTCGAGAGTAGGAACCTCATCCAGACCATCCAGAAGCAGGAGGAGTCGTGCGCCTCCCAGAGGTGCCTCCATGTCTTCAGTTCGCGGATTTTCTCCCTGCCCGGAAACGAGACGCACTAGGCCAGCGATCGTTAACGCCTCCGGCGTGAGCTCTCTGAGCTGTAGGAACAGGGGGAGCGTGTCGGCCCACTCTGAAGCCTCTAACGCGAGACGACGCAGGCATGACGTCTTCCCTGAACCGGGCGGCCCGGTTAGATGCACGCGAGCAAAGTCTCGCAGGTTCTCCCAGCCAACAACGGTAGGGGTGGTTGACGAGTCGTAGAGGTCGAACACTGGAGGAACGAAGCACTCGTCCAGAGAAATTCGCGTGTCAGGCGTGAGGGCATCACTCTCTCGGCAGGCGGACTGGATTTCGAGCCTGAATCTCTCGCTCAAGCCACCCCAATGTCCGCGAGGTGCGTCGAGTGGTACACCGTCTCGGTCGGTCTCCACAAATGCGATGCCCGGGTCGTCCATGCTCTGGTAGACCAGCGAGGAGTAGATCATGCCTTGCAGTTCCACGGTGGCCACTCTTCTGGTGCATGTGATCGCAAGAAGTCTGCGCATGGCCTTTGCGAGAAGGGGATCTGTTGACGGCCCGGGGCCCTCCGACGCCCTAAATCGACCGTCCGCCTTACGCAAACGGACGATGGCTACCTCTGATCCGTCCGGCCGTTCGTGCATCTTTAC
This sequence comes from Humibacillus xanthopallidus, assembly GCF_006717145.1. Classification (GTDB taxonomy): domain Bacteria; phylum Actinomycetota; class Actinomycetes; order Actinomycetales; family Dermatophilaceae; genus Humibacillus; species Humibacillus xanthopallidus. The sequence continues at coordinate 852,386 of NZ_VFQF01000001.1, forward strand.
CATGGAGCCATTCCGTCCGCTCATCGCAGAAGCTCCCTACAGGGCTGAACACATTGGCCCCAGAGTTCTTCAAGTCCAAGTTCGGAGAAGGTGCGATGGACTTCTTCCCATAGCAACTCACTAACAGTTTCTGCTCCGCCAAAAACTTGAGCCTGCAAATGCGCGGCTCTTTCGCCAAGAGTGAAGGCTGGAAGGTAGCCCACGAGTTGCAGCACCTGCGCCTCGGAATCATTGTCTATCGAATATCCGGTCCGACGCAGATGTATCACCCGTAAACCCATTATCGCTTGGTCGGCAGCCGACAAGCGCGCAGCCTCGTATACTGGCGCAATGCGCAAGGATTCCGCGTCGGCAAGGGCTCGACCGCAAGGGTCGATGAAGACGTCATTGGAAGGCTCGTAGAACATTGAGTGGCATGTGAAATCACAATATGCCAAATCCCGCTCAAAGCTCGCTCCAAACAGGGCGTCTGCCGATCCGGGGCGGTCCTGGCGAAACAATCGTATTGTTGCCGTGGGGTCCGCCGTGCGAGGGCGCCCACCCACGCGCAACCTTCCGTTTTGACAATCTAGGATCCCGGCCGTCAGAGCCTCGTTTCCATACATATCTTCGAGTAGATTCTTCAATCGGTCCACCGGCATGGTCGTCACAAATTCTGCGTCCAACACGTCCTGCCCGCCGACCACTTGGCGTAGGGTTTGACCAGAAAGGAATACTTCAAATCCCCGATGCCAGATCTCTTGCGTCAAATCCCAATGAGCAACTCCTGGAGGTATCATGCGCCCCATGACGGCGCGCAACGTTTTTGAATCCGTTTCTGTCGGCCTATATATGGCAGCGTTCGGTGGCAAGCGAGCCCATATCGGACCCGCTACCTCCGACGCGTTTGTCAAGCGCAGCGATTGAAAGGGCAGTCGACTCGCAACTCCACCGTGATATGGCTCCACCACGGCACACCCTTGCGCGTCGTGGGCGACAACCTCACCATCACAGCGGAGCGTAGCCTGATACCAAGTGACGCGGTCGCCAACCCTAGGTATGGGGCAGTCCGGGGCGCGCAAATCCTCTGCGCCGACTACATCACGCCAGGCGCCCTTCATGGTTGTCCCGCCGCGAAGGAACCTCTGTTCAACGTACGCTCGCTCTTTGGGGTGCCGGGGAGGTGGGTCGACGCTTTGAAGTGAGTCTAGGGCCGCGCTCGCTGTCTGGGCGTGATCCGCGCCACATAAGCCGAGGTCATGGCTCCCATGACTACCCCGGGTTGGGTGTCCATCCGCGGGTAGTATCGGTTGATGTGTCCCGATGTGTCCGTGGTTGGGTGTCTCGTGCTCAGCCTCCGCCCCCACGCCATCTCATGGGAGGTGGCGGCGCGTCGGTCCTAGGCGTCACCGTCCCGAAGATGGACGTTCTCACATCACTCTGCTGGAAGACGTCCACGTGAACGGCAGCCCCTATCGCCGCGTGACGACCTGAAGTGGCTCATACCAATCGAGGGTTTAGCTAGCCCGGGCGCGTCGGTGTCGGGGTAGGGGTCGAGGCCTTCCGATGATGGGAGTTCTGACGCTCCCCACCCGGAAGACCTCGACGTGGCTGACGCTACCTTCGCGACCCCTGACCTGAGTAAGTTCTGCCGCCTCGATGAGTTGGGCTTGGAGGTGGTCGGTCAACAGGTGGGCTCGGATCGGGCGGTGCTGGCCTGTTGGGTCGTCGACCCTGACCAGTGGTGCCGCCGCTGTGGTTGTCAGGGCACTGTCCGCGACAGCGTGTCGCGCCGGCTGGCGTCCATGTCCTGTGCGTCTACCCCGGAGCCACCGTGCCCGCTAACGCCGCCGTGTCGCACCCGCTGCCGCGCACCTGGCGCGTGGTCTACACCATTGGTGGCACGACTCCGAGCTTCACCCCGACCAACGTCCAGGCGGTCTACGTCCTCTGATCTTTGAATAGCAGCTAATTGCAGTTAGCGGTGTACCAGTCATTCATCGATTTAATGATTGCGTTCGAGGTGTATGCGCCGACATTAGGGTCATATGCTGTCAGGGCCTTGTTGTGATCGTTGAGGTTCTGCCTGAATGTGCCATCCATGACCATAGGCTGCGAGACTTCTGCGCCTCCGCCTTTGGCCGCCAGCTTCGATGCCTGATTCACCACGTCACCCATGTAGACGACATCTGCCAGGCCGCTGCCGTTGTAACCAGCCTTAATCATTAAGGCGCGCCCATACGATGCCCCGATCCCGATCGTTATCGGCGTCGAGTACCCCTTCTTGCTCAACTTGTAGTTGAGCACCTTCAGCAAGCTGTTGGCTGTGCACATCTTCGTATAGACAGTGTCGAGATCCGGCTTGGTACTTGTGTTGAAAACGGCCCAGACGCAATCGCCCACGATATTGATCTCTCGAGCATTCTCGTCCGAGTTGAGGACGGCTACCATCTCAGATATGAAAGCCCGATAGAGTCTCGCTAACGCAGGCCGGTTGTACAGGGTCGGCAACTTGGAAGAATCGCGAATATCGATGAAGACGGCACTGCAGTATGCATAGAAGCCATTCGTGTAGGTCAGGGTATCTCGATCAGGGAGAGATTTCTTCTCTTCGAAGTTACCTTGAGGTTGTGCCAAGATTTCATCGATTCGACCGAATGAGGCCAAGTGGTCGTACGCCTTATGATTGCTATCCATTGATAACCCCTATCGAGACTAGTGAGATATTGAGTGCGACGCAGGCCAGGGTCACGAGCGACACGGCCAGGCAGAGGAGCGCAAGGCCAGCCCAGAAGTACTTCCTCTTCGCTACCCGCGCGTTTGCCCAGACCTGCTGAGCCAGCTGCTCCAGTAGGGAATCAGGGTTCGTCGCTAGTGCCTTGAACTCCTCGATGTACGCCGCTGGCGACTTCGGATGCCTTCTTGCGATGTGCTCGAAGTACAAAAGGCTGGTTGGGGGCTCCGACGCATGGAGTCTCGGCCACAATGCCGTCAGTGCACATGCCGCAGCCAGAAGCACGGTGACGGCACTGGTAGTCGCCGCAATTGCTAGGAAGCCGCCTGGATGGTCTTGGCTCTTGACCAAGTTGTAGAGGACCCCTCCCGTAACGCCTGACGCCGCCATGAGGGCACCGGCCTTTGACTCAGCGTGCTTAACCCAGTCGTTGACCAGGCCTACCGCCTTCCAAGCTTCTGCTGCGTCGACCGGTCCGCTCTCGTCAGGGCCTAATGTCACCACCACGGGCGCAGGCTCTCTTCCAAACCACACGAACGTTGTCCCCTGTCACTCAGTCGTTACGAGCCTCTACCAGCCTAGCGAGGGGGCGCTTGTGGGCGTCCGAAGCGCGCTGTGGAGGACGACATCGTCAGCACCAGCGACAAGCAGGTTGACGCCAACCACTCCGTCCCCCACCACGTCGACAACTTCAACACAACCGTGTGCATCGTCATCTACTTCATCTACAAGCCCAACGAGCTCGGCTTCACCGTCATCATCAACACCGACGGCGGCACGGTGCTCTCGACCACGTTGTCGACAACGTCGAGAGCCTGCACATCGGCGTCGCCGAGGGTGTACTTGAACCTCAGTTATCCACAGGCTCCAGGCCGTGTTGAGCGCTCAGGTTGTTGTCGTGCTGACTACGCGCCTAGCGTCTGACGTGCAGCGATGCACCCCGACGAGGTCGAGACGGCCAGGTTCGCAAGCGTCTAAAGGGCGGTCCTGTCCAACTGCCCCCGAGCCCTATGAAGAGGTGAAAGAGGCGGTGATGTCATCAAGCACCAGGAGACAGCAGAGCGCTAGCAGGCCGTTTGAGCGGCCCTCAGCAGGCCGTTGGCTCGGCGTGTCGGTCGGAGGCACCTGTCACCATCTACTCAGGTTCCTACGGAAGCAACTACTGCTTCGTCCACATCCTGTACACCCGCTTAGAAGGGAGGTTTCCCGATGGACTGGTCGCTGAGGGTCGCTCTTACCGTGACCACCCTTGCCGTGGTGCCTCTGCTATTCCTGTTGATCGGAGTGGGCTACGCCATGTGGCTCCACAAGCGCGGCGTCGCAGAACCAGAGAAGCAGGTCGTCCTGCCCCTCAAGGCCGCGATGCCCAGCCGCCGTGCCAAGGAAGACGCTGACGCGGCCAAAGCTGAGCTACCGCCGGCCGCCTAGCCTCGACGCGTTACGGCCTGGTCTACCCGTGTTGTGGTGGATGCATAACGGGCAGACATGAGTGCAACCTAGCTACACCTACAACGCGACCCTGCTCCACGTCCACGATGGCGACACCATCGAGGCAGTCATCGGCCTTGGCTTCCGTATCAGCTTCCAGAAGCCTATCCGCTTTGCTGGCATCAATGCACCAGAACCGAAGCCGTTTGTCACCGGCAAACGGCGTTGGTCAACGCACGCACTTGGCGCTCGGCGGGCGCGCGCTGGAAGAGGATGCGTTGGCTTGTTTATCCCTCATCCGTGAAAGCAACAACATCGAGACGGAAGCGTCCGGCGTCCCCGTAGTCCAGAAAGAGGCTGCCGGGTGCGAGTCGATCGACGCGAACCGAGGCGCGCTGCTCACCAAGCTCTCCCACGACCAACTCGTCGATGATCGCCTCAATGACATCTCCAGGGCTCAATCTCATGGGCCGAGTGTCCCGCAACCAACGTCCGGAACTGCCGCGGTGAGCGCGTTGACGACCCGCGTCCCTCCGCCGCGAAGCGCCCTCATGGACGCGGCGTTGATCGCCGCGACGAGAAGTACCAGGTCGCGGAGCGACGGGCTCGCCGTTATGTCGGCTTGCGCATGTCGGGCCGCTGCGGCCCAAGGCGGGGCCGCGGGGGCATCGCCAATGGACCTGAGGACTGGGCGCGGTATTCACGCGGCGACATGCCATAGGCCGCACGGAACCGTTGGGTGAAGTGGGCGGCGGACACGAAGCCTGCCGTGTGCGCGGTCCAGGCGACGGTGTGGGCTGCGCTGTCGCCCTTCTGCAAGAGCATCCGCGCCAGCTCAAGTCGCTCGGTCATGATCCACTCGGCGATGGTTCGGGCTTCGCCGCTCCACGCGTTGTAGAGCTGTCGTATCGAGACGTTGTGTGCGGCTGCAACCAGAGCGGGGTTGAGGGCCGGGTCGTTCAGGTGGTCACGAATGAAGGCCTGGCTGCGGTAGCGGAGGTTCTCCGCTGCCGTGGACGCTTGCAGCGTTGGCGCGTCGGCTGCGGTCGCGAGCAGGGCGCGCATGAGGCTTGTGGTGGCCGGTGCGACGGTTAAGAGCAGGTCTGGGCGGTTCGTTGCCAGGGCGGAGATGTCGCGCAGGTGGTTGCGCATCAGCGCGTAGAGGGCGTCGTCTCTGCGCAAGCCAACGGATGCCGCCGGTAGCGCGCGGCGCGGCAAACCGACTGCATCGGCCGGGAGGGTGAGGGCGACCGTGCGACCGGGTGCTCTCCGGCGGAACTCGTACGGTGAGAGCTGGTCGACGAGGACCAGCTCTGGCTCAACGAGGCTCCCGACTTCCTGGACTCCGTCATGCTCGTATCCCCATGGACCTGCGCTGAGCAGTGTCAGCGTGACCCGTGGTGGCGAATCACTGTGTACGGACCGGGCTGACCGAACGAGGCGAACGCCGGAGCTGACGCGGCGCATCAAGGTGCACCCCGCACCGAGGTCCCACCCTTCGACCTTGGCGGTGGGTGGCATGCCGAACGAGCTGACGTCGGCCTGGATGCCGACTCGGCGCATGGCGTCGCGCAGGGCTTCGGCTCGGTCTTCGGGAGCTATCGTGCGGGTGTCCAGGAGCACAGTCATGACGATCCGATCTCACTGCGGTTCAAGACGTCCCGCGCCATCAGGGCGTATTGAGGCCGCACCTGATGGGCGACGTGGGCACGGCGCCCTGGATGGCGTCTTCGCGATCCGTTCGAGTGACTGCCCAGGCGATCAAGCCGGTTGTCATGGCCAACCTTCGGCGACGAACTGCAGGCCGTTCGTAAGGCAACATGCCCATGATCGACCGTGGCAGATCACCATTACAAGTCCTGCCTAGTCAGCCAGTCCAGCACGAAGTACGCCACATCTCGCCAACCCTCACCCACCGGGAGGTCCTGGCCGAGGCCGGAGAACACCTGCCGGTCGGTGACGTCATCTCTGGCTGCCCGACGCAGCTTCTCCTCCAGGTGCAGGGCCGTGCGTTGCTCGTGGGATGACTGTCGACCACCGACGACCAGCAGGACCGGCACCTCGGGCAGTCGGTGCCGTCGTGCCGCCCAAGGCGGCCGACCCGTGCGATGCGCCGGCGGAGACCCAAACCGGGACGTGCGGGTCGGGGAAAGGGCAATGGCGGCGCCCAGAACCTTCCGTTCCCCTCGTGTCGCCGTCTCAACGTCCCGGTGGGTTTGAGCTGCCGGTGGCCCCCAGCGCCGCGCCGTGGGGCGGTGCGCTGCGGCGATCGCCACGGCGGCGCCGGCACCGTGGCCCACCACGACCGGCGCTCGACCGGTGTCAAGCAGGTCGGCGATCTCACCGGCGGCTCCTGGATGGTCGGCGGCTTGCAGGACCGTGGCTTCGTAGCCGTTTTCGTCGAACAGCGCCGTCCACCTCTTCCATGCCGGTGCCAACGGACCACGGTCCGGCACGAAGATGGCCTGCGTTCGTTGCGGCGGCTCGTGAACCATGCGTTCACGCTATGGCGACGCGCTTCCCCGTCGCGGCCCCACCTCCCAGGTGTGCACGTTCAGAACGGTACCTGTGCACGCAGGGACAACTACCCAGCTACGGGCGCGCCTACGGTCAGGACGCATCAGGAACCGGATACCGCTCAGGTACGGGTGACGTGTCGCATTGCTACCGGGCGCTCCCGCTTGACCATCACGAAGCGCCACGGGCGGGTCACCTCGAGAGCAGGAGCGGCCCCTCCACCACGGCTATCGGCCGGTTCACCGCCTCAGAAGGAGACCGCGTCATGAAAACCCCGCAACCGCTAGGCAAGCCCATCCCACATCGCCACCCTCGACTGCGCCGACTCGCCGGCATCGCCGGTGCCCTCACCGGGCTGTTGGCCCTTGCCGCCAGTTCCGCTCTGCTGACGGCGGCCACGTCGGCGTCCGCGACGAACCTGTCCAGCCGTCCGGCCGCCCAGCCCACCACCAGTCACGCCAAGGCCCCCTCGGGCGTGGCAGGCGCCAAGCCCACCGTTGTCCTGGTCCACGGCGCCTTCGCCGACGCCTCAGGATGGGGCGGCGTGATCACACGCCTCCAAGCAGAGGGCTACCCGGTCATCGCCCCCGCCAACCCCCTGCGGTCCGTTGCTGGTGACGCCACCTACCTGCGCAGTGTCCTGGCCACCATCGACGGGCCCGTCATCCTGGTCGGACACTCCTACGGAGGAGTCGTTATCACAAACGCCGCCACCGGCAACCCCAACGTCAAGGCCCTGGTGTACGTTGCCGCGTTCGGCCCGGACCAGGGAGAGAGCGTCGGAGACCTCACCGGCAAGTTCCCCGGCAGGATGCTGACCCCGGACAACCTGATCATCCGCGCGTACTCCACCAGTCCCACAGACACCGGCCTCGACGGGTACATCAACCCGACGGTGTTCCGAAGCGTGTTCTGCGCCGACGTACCCCAGGGCCAGGCTGCCGTCATGGCTGCGACCCAACGCCCCGGCGCCCTCGCAACCCTGGGCGAGCCGTCAGGGGCCCCGGCGTGGAAGACCATTCCGTCCTGGTACGTCGTCGCCAAGCAGGACAACGCCATCCCACCTGCCGCCGAACGCTTCATGGCTGAGCGGATGGGCGCCTACACCGTCGAGGTCAACGCATCGCACGTCGCGATGATCTCTCACCCGAGCGTAGTGGCGGACCTCATCCTCCGCGCCGACCGCTCCACGCGCTGATCCCACCCATCTCGCGGACTGCTCAACGATCCTGCCCTCGTCCAGCCCGACAGTCTCGCGCAGTCGGGCGGGACGAGGGGAAGGGACGCTGACGCCGCACCCTCAGAAGGGAGCCGTCATGGCTCACACAATGTTCGAACCCACCGTCTCCGAGCTCGAAGAGGTCGAGCGCGCCAACGCCTCGGGCAAGCAGCCCGTCGTCTTCGTCCACGGCCTGTGGCTCCTGGACAGCAGCTGGGATCGGTGGGCGGCGTTCTTCGAAGAGAACGGATACGCCGCCGTAACCCCCGGTTGGCCCGAAGACCCCGCCACCGTCGAGGAAGCGCACCAGAACCCTGACGTGTTCGCCGGCAAGGGTGTCGGTGACATCGCCGCCTACCAGCAGCAGATCATCGAGCGCCTGCACCGCAAGCCCGCCCTCGTCGGGCACTCCTTCGGCGGTCTGCTCGTGATGATCCTCGCCGGGAGGGGCTTGTCAGCAGCGACAGTCGCCATCGACGCCGCCGGCGGACGCGGCGTTCTGCCGCTGCCGGTGTCGGCCCTGAAATCAGCGTCACCAGTCCTGTCCAACCCCGCCAACCGGCACAAGGCCGTCGCGCTGACCTACGAGCAGTTTCGCTACGGCTTCGCCAACGCCGTACCGGAGGAAGAAGCGCACCGCATCTACGAGACGTACCACGTCGCCGGTTCGGGGGTTCCGCTCTTCCAGGCCGCCTTCTCCAACATCAACCCCGGCACCGAAGCCAAGGCCGAGAACAAGAACCACGACCGTGGCCCGATGCTCGTCGTGTCCGGCGGCCTCGACCACCAGGTGCCTGACGCCACGTCCAAGGCCATCTACAACCGCCAGAAGAAGAACCAGCACCACGTCACCGAGTACTCCCTGATCGACGACCGTGGGCACTCACTGACCATCGACGACGGGTGGCAGGAGGTCGCGCAGCTCTCGCTCGACTTCATCTCACGCTTCGTCAAGTAGCCCCCACCACGTTCAGCAGGCGTCCGGACCGCCCTTCCCATCACTGGGTCGGTGCGGTCCGGCGCCGGCAGAACAGGCCCCATCACCTCAACAGGTGCAAGGGCGGCTCGCTCGCGGCGAGTCGGCCGGCAACACCGCCACCGTCCTTGACACCCTCGCCAAGCCCACCCAAGGAGTGAAGTCATGCCGACACCAATGAGCACCCTGCAGGTCACCAAAATCAGCCCCGGATGGTGGAAGATCACCTTCGACAACCCGCCCATCACCCTCTACGACCCAACGGTCCTCCACGACTTCGAACAGCTGGTCACCAGCATTGAAGGCGATGCCGAGCTCAAGATCGTCACCTTCGAATCAGCCAATCCCACGTACTTCATGGCGCACATCGACCTGCTCAAGGTCGGCGGCGCCGCCGAACAAGCCGACCACACCGCCGACAGGCCAGGAGCACACGGACTACCACCCTGGCCAGACGTCCTACGGAGGCTGGAGAACGCACCTCTCGTCACAGTCGGAGTCCTGAGGGGCCGAGCACGCGGAGTCGGAAGTGAGTTCCTGCTCGCCCGCGACGTCCGGTTCGCCTCCCGAGAGCTCGGCATCCTCTCGCAACCCGAGATCGGGTTCGGCTTCTTCCCCGGAGGAGGCGGAATGGAGCGGCTACCACTCGCCGTCGGACGCGCCAGGGCCATCGAGATCATCACCGGCGGCGAGGACTTCGACGCCGACACCGCAGAACGCTACGGATGGGTCAACCGCTCGATACCCGACGCCGACCTCGACGAGTTCGTCACGCGCTTTGCCGAGCGTGTTTCGGGGTTCGACAAGGCGCCAATCGCCGCCACCAAGCAGCTTCTCAACACCCGGGTCCGAATGGCCGACCCCACAGACCTGGTGGAAACACAGGCGAAGTTCTTCGAGGTGTCGGCCGGCGCCGAAGTCGCAGGGCACGTCACCACCTTCCTACAGAGCGGCGGCCAAACCGACAGCGAGTTCGAGCTCAACCTAGGAAGACATCTGACGCGCATGTGAAGGCGTCGACGCCTGGTCGCGTACGTCGGGAACTCGGGCGCCCTGCGAGTGATTCACCCCGGGTTTCGTGGAGGCTGATGACCCGGAAGGATCGGTTTCATGCCTGCACCGAGGAAGTATCCCGAGGAGTTGAAGGAGCGAGCGACGCGGCTGGCGTTGGACGCTCGGGCTGACGCGAGTACGCGTCGTGGCGCGATCGCGCGGATCGCTGGGCAGTTGGACATCAACCCGGAGGCGCTGCGCGGCTGGGTTCGCCTTGCTGAGGCCGGCGGTCGGCGTCCGTCGGCCGCTGCGGCGGTGACCGAGGCCGAGCCGGTCACGGACCGGGAACGAGTCCTGCAACTGGACAAAGAGGTTCGCGAGCTCAAGCGCGCGAACACGATTCTGCGCCAGGCCGCGACTTTTTTCGGAGCGGAGCTCGACCGCCAACAGCGCTAAAGGTCCAGTTCGTCGACGAGCACCGCGACGAGCACGGGGTCGAGCCGATCATCGACGCACTGCAGGGCACGTGCGCGCAGATCGCCCCGAGCACCTACTCCGCCGCCAAGGTCCGGCCGCCCTCGCCGCGGGCCGTGAGCGACGCGGCGACGCTGGCGCGGATCGAGAAGGTCCACGAGCAGAACTACGCCGTGTACGGGGCGCGGAAGACGTGGCGGAGCCTGTGCCGGCAGGGGGAGCCGGTGGCGCGGTGCACCGTCGAGCGGCTGATGCGCTTGCATGGGATCCACGGGCTGATGAAGGCCAGGAACCCACGGACCACGCTGCCCGCGCGGCCCGCGCACCCGGACGACCTCGTCGAGCGCAACTTCACCGCCGATGCACCCGACCGGCTCTGGGTCGCGGACATCACCTACGTCCGGACCTGCTCGGGCTGGGTGTACGCGGCGTTCGTGATGGACATGTACTCCCGGCGGATCGTCGGCTGGCAGGTGTCGACTTCGTTGCACACCACCCTCGCGTTGGACGCCCTCGAGATGGGCATCTGGTCCCGGCAGCGGGCCGGGCACGACCTGACCGGCCTGATCCACCACAGCGACCGCGGCGTGCAATACCGAGCGGTCCGCTACACCGAACGACTGGAAGAGGAAGAGCTCGTCGCTTCCGTTGGCAGCAAAGGCGATTCGTACGACAACGCTGCAGCCGAGGCGTTCAACTCGACGTTCAAGACCGAGCTGATCCGCAACCCCAAACTCCTGTCCAGACGCGGGCCGTGGAAGAGCATCGACGACCTCGAGATCGCCGTCGCTGAGTGGGTCGACTGGTACAACACCAGCCGCCTACACGGCAGCCTCGGCGACATCCCACCCATCGAGTACGAGACCAAGCACTACGCTGCACGACAGCCCCCACAGCTCGTGGGGGCAACACCCTGAAGGCCTCCAACAAACCCGGGGTGAATCAAGGTGATGTCGGAAGTCCACACCCGGTTCAGCTCACCCTGGTCGAACCGGCGAGCCACCAAATCCGGGATGGCGTGCCGGGACGGGTCCACGATCGTGGTCACCGGCCGCCGCGGACGCGGGCTGATGCCCACGATCGCGTGGGCGCGCATCCGGGATGTCCGTCAAACGGGGGCAACCTCAGTCGAGCCAGAAACACCGTTCAACAGACGGTCCGGACTCAAAACCCAAACCCGGGGCTTGACCCGTTGGTACCGTCATTATGTACTTACGAGGAGGCGCGATGGCCATCGAGGGACTAGAGCTAGCCACAGCGATCGAGTCTCTTCGAGATTCCCTGTTGCGGGCTCGCGCTGCCGGCGCAAACAAAGCAATCCAGCTCCCAATCGAGTCGATGACCGTCGAGCTGGAGGTCGCGGCGACAGTGGACAAGGAGGGCAAGGCCGGCTTCAAGGTGCCGATCGTCGAAATTGAGCTTGGCGGCGGGGTTGGGCTCCAGAATGCCACGAAACAGACCGTGACGATTGTTTTCAGAGAGCCAGTCGACCGGTCTGGTAATCCTGTCCCTGTCGCAGACACCAGCGACGAACGCGAAGAGTGACAGGATGATGGTGCCGCTGTCGGCCCGAGTGGTTCAAATCGAGGCCGATCTTGGAGCGGGCGCAAAGCCTCAGTGGCGGTACGGCTCTGGTTGCATTGTCGCAGGCCGGACGGTTCTCACCGCCGGCCACGTCGTGGTGGGCGCGCAGCAGCTGACGGTGAAGGATGGCTATCGACTCGCGTCCCCTGCTTCGTTGCGGTTACTGGGCCCTCGAGACGGCCCGGACTTGGCCCTGATCGAGATCGACGATCCGGAGGCGTTGGGCATGGATCCGGACGGCCTGAGTGCAATGCCCTTGGCACGTGTCGACCGTGACAGTGCTACGGCGCAGGAAGTGACGCATTGCCACGCGGTGGGCTTTCCGGCGTTCACGCTAACGAAAAGCACGTCTGGTAAACCGCGTCGAGACAGCGTGGACGCGATCGGAACAGTGCCGGTGCTTTCCTCCTTGGGCCGGGGCCTGTTGAGCCTATTGGTCATGCAGCAGCCCCGGCCGCTGCCTGACGAGAAGTACACGCTCGGGCAGTCGCAGTGGTCGGGGATGTCGGGCGGTCCGGTCGTGGTCGACGGGATGCTGCTCGGCGTGGTCGACGAGCACGCGCCGCGTGAGGGTCCAAGCGCGATAACCGCGGTACCACTGACCGCGCTAGAAGCCGATCCAACGCATGACGCGTGGGGCCATGGCGTGACCGACCCACTCGAGTGGTGGGTGAGGCTCGGCGCCACGGGCCTCACGGATCTGACGATTGTCCCGCGGCCCACTGATCGACAACACGAGTTGCCCCCAGCGGCCCCAGGACTGATCGACTTTGCCCAAGAGCGGGCGCGTCACACCGCGGTCATCGGCCGTGAGCCCGTGTTCGAGAAACTGCACACGTGGCTCGAGGAGGCGTCGCAGGGGTGGATTCTCGTCAAGGGCAGCCCGGGGACTGGGAAGAGCGCGATCCTGAGCGTCATGCTCGACCGACTGGAAGCGGCCTCCGGGACTGAGTCCGTGCCGCATCACTTCATCCGGCGCGGGCAGGGAAACTGGGATGAGCCGGACACCGTAGTGCGTAATCTAAGCGCGCGGCTGGAACGTATCTGCGGCTCACTCGGAACGGCGTCGGAGGGGGGTCTCGATGGGCTATACGGGCTCTTGGCTGAGGCCGCGCGGCAACAGCCGGATGGGCACAGGCTCGTTATCGTGATCGACGGCCTAGACGAAGCCGCTCTCAGTCCAGGCGAGAGCTTGGGCCGGTTTCTTCCGGCGTCGCTGCCCGAAGGGGTGTTCGTCCTGTGCGCTTCGCGCCCGAGCTACCCACAGCTGGGCTGGCTAGAGCAGCGGCCGGGGCTCCACGTCATGGATCTAGACGAGGCGCCTTGGAGCGAGCAGAACCGTCAACTCGTCAAGGCGTACTGGCGGCAGCGCGGACCGCTGTTCGCGCCCCCGCTCAACGATGAATCGATCACTGCAGCTGCAGATGCCGCGCAGGGCAACATCCTGCACGCGGTCATGCTGGCCGAGGTCTTTGCGGCCGACCCGACGATGCGCGACACGCGACAGATACCCGTTGGGTTCGAGGCGCTGCTCGAGGGGATGTGGCTTAGGCTACTTGACCTCGACGAGGAGATGTCACTGCGCGTGCTCAACGGACTGGGCCTCCTGGCCGTTGCAGGGCAGGCGCTACCGCTGTCCATCGTTGCGCGACTACTTGGGTGGCGTCATCCCGCTTACTTAGCCAAATTCAAGCAGTACGCGCTGCCCTTCCTGCTAGAAGAGGACGAGCGCTGGCACGGTGGCGAGGCGCGTTACCGGCCGTTCCACGAATCGACGCGCAGTTTCCTGACCAGCGGCGACCGCATGTCCTCCGACCTTCGTCGCCACTGGCATGAGTTGCTCGCCGAAGAGCTAGCGACATGGCCGCCGGCAGAGGATGCGACTTCATTCGTACGTGAGTACGCGGCTCGCTGGGCTCTCCTGCATTCGGCGCAGGCCCAGGACTGGATGCGCGTCAATGCGCTGTTGGCCGATCTGAGCCATGGCATCGCGGCACTGGAGGCGCTCGGGCCGCAACTCATGCGCGCCAGACTTGCCGACATTCCTGTTACCGACGAGCCTGTGGGGCTAACCGAGCGGGCCAACGTGCTTGCGCGAACCCTGCGCCATGAAGGCCAGTGGCTTGAGTCCCATCCGCGAGAGTTTCCGAGCCTGCTTCACAACCGGCTCACCTGCATTGGATGGGAGCGCGACCGGATTCGCCAGCACTTCTCCGGGTTAGGCTCAGGCTGGGGGCTGGTGCAGGCGGTGGACGTCGGCGACGAGCTCGCAATCTTGCGCGGCCACACCAGCATGGTGCGGTCGTGCGACGTGGACGCCCTCGCTCGGTGGGGCGTGTCCGGGGGCTGGGACGGCACACTGCGAGTGTGGGACCTTGAGCGCGGCACGGCGCGGCTGGTCATCGCCGTCGATCCCCAGAGCGGTCGTTGCGACATCGAATCTTGCGCGATCACGCCGGACGGCCACCGGGTCGCGTCGGCATTCAAGGCGGTAGGACCCGGGCCTTCGATGAACGTCCGGGTGCGGGCGTGGCGGGTGGAGGACGGCAGGTCGTTGCTCGACATTCCGTTCCCCCCCGATGAGGACACGCCGCGGGTGGGCTTTGCAGACAACGAGACGCTCGTTGTCTGCCGGACCTCGGGAGACGTGGAAGTCCATCACCTGGACCAAGGAACCAAACACTCGCTGCCACCGGGAAGCCCATCGGTTGGCGATATGGACATCGATCCGAATGGCGTGTTGCTGGCGACGACTACGGACGTTGGCTGCTCTGTACGGCGGTTGAGCGACGGCAGCGAGGTCTGCACGGTGCCGCTGGAGTCTGACAATCCGATTCTGTGCTCCTTCAGCCCAGACGGTCGGCATGTGGCCGTCGTGACCAGGGGCAGCGCTGTGGTCGCCCAGGTGGCCGATGGCTCGATTCACTTCCGCGCAGCCGGGCTCGGAGATGGGGTATCCGACTGCTGTCTGCTCGACGAACGCCGTGTGATGTTCACATCGGAGTGGGGTTGCGAGCTGGTTGTTTGGGACATGAAGCTCGACCGCGCGCTCGTTCGCTACGGCGGGCATACGTACACGGTGGACTGCTGCGCGGTGACACGTGACGGAGGTCACGCGCTGAGCGGCGGTGGCGACAACACGGTGCGGCTCTGGTCGCTCGACGGCCGGGTGCAGACGATCCGGCCCGATCGCCACGCCAAGTTGGTCTACGGTTGCACCGTGGACGCAGACGCTAAGTTCGCCTGCTCGGCTCCTCAAGATGAGCGTCCAGCAGTGTGGGATGCTCGCACGGGCACACGCCTTATGGCGCTCCCCACGGATGTGTCCTACGGCTTCGTCCAGTTCTGCGACTTCGGCGGCGCCCAGCGCATCGCCACGTTGGGGAGAGTTCTACGGGTGTTCGATGCCGAGACAGCGACACGTGTCTGGGAGGCTGAGGTCCCCGTTCGAGACAAGTACGGCGAGGTGTCGTTCCTTACCAGCGGCCGTGACGCAGGGCGGCGCGGGGGCGCGGCCACTTCCAGCCGCAGCCACTTACCGCTTCTCTATGCGCGTACGCACGTGATCCTCTGGGAGCGCAGCGGACTGCGGCCGGTGGATCTCGGGGGCGAGCCCAGGGTAGTGAGCCGGTTCGACGAGGAACGGGCACTAGCGGTGCTACAGGACGGGAGCCTCAAGGTCCTCGACCTTGATGGCGTTGGCCAGTCCGAGTCAGTCGCCTCGGGCGTCCTCGGCTGCGTCGGCTCGCCCAGTAGGTTCGAGCTCTATGCGCTGATGGACGATCACAGCGTCCGCCTCCTTGACGCCAGCACTGGAGCGACCCTCCAAGTGCTCGGAGAGGTTGAGCACGCCGACGTCTTCCTACTGATCGACCCAGACGAGTCGGCGGTGTGGGCGGTTAGGCGGCCTACCGACTGGAGCACGAGCTGGAAAGACCGTGAGCGGCAGGACCTTACCGTCTTCGCGCTCGACGGCTCCGGCGCCGTCCGGCGCGCTGAGATGACCGGGCACCAAGTGTTTGGCACGTGCTTTCTATCCGGCCAACTGGTGACAGCAGGCTGGGACGCAACTCTTCGGATCTGGGACCCTCACGGGGCCCTACCGTGCGCCACTATCGCAGGCGCGTCCCCCTTCCGGTGCGTCGACGCAGCGAAGGACCGGATCGTTGCCGGCGATCAGCGCGGGAATCTTTGGTTTCTGGCGCCAATGGCAACGCTGTATACCTGAGGCCACCAATGAGTACCTCGCTGCCAAGTCTGACCCGAGCCGTACGCTTTAGTGTTCGGCCAATCGGTGCCGGTCGCGCTGATGACGTCGCGGGCAGTGTCGGTGAGGGGGTCGGCCGCGGTGTGCTCGTGCCCGGCGATGGTCAGTGTCCCGTTCCGGGTCTGATGGAGGCTCTCATTCCACGGAAGGATGAGAGTCTTGCCAGCACCGAGGAAGTACCCGGAGGAGCTTCGGGAGCGAGCGATCAGGTTGGCCGTCGACCTGCGGCGCGATCCGGACACCAAGCAGGGGGCACTGCAACGGGTCGGCGAACAGCTCGGGATCAACCCGGACACGTTGCGTAACTGGGTCCAGCAGGCCGAGGTCGACGAGGGGCACCGTCCAGGCGTGACGTCAGCGGAGGCGAAGCGGATCGCCGAGCTCGAGCGTGAGGTCAAGGAGCTGCGCCGGGCCGGCATGAAATCAGCATCCGCCCCCCTCAAAGGCAGAGAGCCGGGTAACCCGAGGGGTACTGCCAGGGGGTTGGCTCGCGCCGCTGAGCCTCGATCACGCGAAACGCCGGGACGGTCGGCGGCGTCGTGACCGGCAGATGCCCTCTGCCGGGTGGAAGAGCCGGCAGCCCCGTGGGGCTCGGCGCGGGCAGCCGACCCGGGTGCGTGCCGGACCCCGTCGACCAGGGCCCGCAGCGGAAGTCGGCGCGGCCGTCCCGGGGCAAACCGCTAGGCAGCAGCGGCTCCAACAGCGCCAACTGGGCGTCGCTCAGGTCATGGCGCGACGCGGCGGATATCGTGGACACGAGGCCTCCGGCAGCGGCGTGGGATAGGCCCTAGTCTCCGAAGGTCTTCGTTCTCACAGCGCAAAGGGACCAAATCTTGAAAAGCCCAACGCGCCACGCGAAATGGGACCAGACTGGTTTGTCAGGATTCGTCGACGGGCCGGATACGGCCGCCCGCTGGTGCACGTTCCATCTCCGCGCTGTGCGAATGGAGGAAGTCCATGGCCACACTCGTCGTTCCAGGAGTCCATGTAGAGGCGCGGTTCGATGTGCTGCCTCCGCTCCCCGCGCCGTCTGGGGTCGTGGGGGTCGCTGCGATCGTCGACCGACCACCACCTTCATCCAACCTGCTCGTCGGGGTCACCCGAGTGGCAGAGGTGGCGACCGTGCTCGGACCCGGTACAGCGGCATCGGCCCCCGAGATCATCCACGCGCTCGGCAACGGCGCGTCGGAGGTCGTCATCTCGGCAGTGAACGGCGGCAGCGCGGGCAGCCGTGCCCTGCTCAACGCCGAGTCGAACCCCGCAGTCATCCTGCGTGCCCGGTCCAACGGCACGTGGTCCCAGGAGGTCGCCGTCGACGTCCGGTCGGTCACAAACTCCGACGGTGATCCCGTGCGGGTGAGCCTGCGCATCTTCCGCTCCGGACAAGTGGTCGAGGAGTTCCCCGACCTCGTCGTGGAGGCGGGCAGTCATCAAGATCTGTTCGACACGATCAACACGCGCTCAATTTACGTCGTCGCGCTTGACCCCAGCCTGGGCGGTGCGACCCCCGCCCCGGGGAGCTACGTCCTACCGACCGATGGCTCGGGCGTCGTGGTCCCCGTCGAGAACGCCACCGACGAGCTGTTCACGTTGTTTCCTGAGCCGGGAGTCGACCCGACAGGCGTTACGGTGCAGATCGAGTCGCCTGCCGGAGACAACGTGCGTGTGCGAGTCTTCAGAGACGGGGCGCAGCAGGAGGAGTTCTCCCGGCTGACGATGAACCCAGACTCGGCGAACTATCTGCCCGCCGTGCTTCTGCGTGACAGCGCGACCGTCCATGTACGACAGGCTTCGTCCCTCGCCGGCGCCGACCGGTTGCCCGCGGCAATCACACCGACGTCGCTCGCCGGTGGCGTGTCGCCTAGCGCCAACGACTACCAGGCGGCCATCGACCGGCTCGGCGACGACTCGCGCATCAACCTGGTGCTGGCCTCGGTCGAGCCCACCCGCACGGATGCGCTGACGCGCACGGTGCACCAGTCCCTCGTGGCGCACGCGGTCGCACAAGCCGACGCCGGGTCGCCGCGCATCGCCTTCGGCTCCGTGACGCCGCCCGAGCAGCGTGACCTCGATCGGATCCGCGACCATGCGGCGGCCGTGCGCAACCGACGCTTCGTGCTGGTCAGCCCTGCCGGTGCCGCCGGCGCGGTGTGTGGTGCCATTGCCCGGACGAACCCAGAGGTCTCGCCGACGTTCAAGACGGTGCCACTCTTCGGTATAGCGGCGGCGGCATACAGCGAGAGCGAGCTGTACCGGCTACTCGGTCCCACGCACAATCTGGTGGTCGTGCAGCAGCGCACGGGACGCGGGGTGATCGTGCTGCGGGGGCTCGACACGAGCGGCGACCAGATCTCGGTGACTAGGGTGGCCGACGCCTGCGTCCGCGAGGTGAAGGCCATCTCGGAGAACTTCATCGGCGAGCTCAACTCGGCCGATGCGCGCACGGCGCTGCGCGAGCAGATCGTCGCCACGTTCACGCGCATGGAACGTGGCGGACAGCTCGTGCCCTCGACCGACGGGTCGGATCCGGCCTTCCTCGTCGATGTGTACTCGACGCAGCTTGACTTCGCCCAGGGCATCGTGCGCATCGACATCGCGGTCCGACCGGTACGAGCCATTGACTTCATCTACGCCACGATCCGCGTGAAGAACTGACGGGCAGCACTCACGGAAGGAACGACACCATGCCAACGGTCTTCTCCGCCAACGAAAGCGCTCTGATGGTCGATGGCACTCCCATCGAAGGGGTGCGCTCCGTCGAGTATCGAAGCACCGCGGCCCGCACCGACCTCTACGCGATCGGGAGCTCGGAACGGATCGGTGTTATCACCGGCGGTCGGAGTGTGGAGGGTCGGATCCGGGTCGCGTCGTCGGCGCCCGCACTCGACGCGCTGGTGGGCGACACCTTCTTCCAGATCGCCGCTCCGCTACGCCAGGGTGACACTGAGGTGACCCTCAGTTTCGACGAGTGCCTGCTCACCGAGAAGTCGTTCTCGATCGGCGCGGGAGGCCACGGCGAAACGGTCTACGCCTTCACGGCCACACGCGTGCGCGACGGCAGCTGATCCCTTGCCGGGCGCGGACGATGACGGGACCTGAGATGCCAGCCATCCAGATCATCAGCGACCGTGAGGAGATCGTGGTCGGCGACACCGCGTTCTCGGGCGGGGCCGCGACCGGTGGCGGGCTGTCCCTCGAGGGTCGCGTCGTCCGCCCGCTGACCCTTGCCGAGCGCGACGCTCTCGTCGTCCTCGCGACGACCACGACGGGCCACAGCCCCGCGCCGAAGCCCCCCTCGCAACTCGCACGTCTCGTGGCCCGGGCCGCGGCGCCCGGTTTCACGCCGGATGCGTCCGAGTCCATGAGGGCGGCGATCGAGGCCGTGGCCCTCCACTTGGCAGGGGCGTCCATGTCGGGTGCGCTGACGCGCACCTCTCTCGTCGTCCGGCGCTGCGTCGGAGCCGCTGCCGACGACATGCCGGCGCTCGAAGCCGACCTGCTCGCCGATGCGCTCGCCCCTGGCCTCACCGATGCAGGCTCAGCAGCCCAGGCCAATCGTGGCGATACCGGCTGGACAACGATCACCTACGCAATGCCGGAGACAGATGCGTCGCAACAGACGGACGAGTCGGTCTTCGCCACGCGCGACCGCCTGGCGGCCGCGCTCGTGCGTCGCGGGCTCGAGCCGCTCGACAAAGCGCTGATCGCCGGCCTCCTCCGCGAGGACAGCATTCGGCTCGACGCGCCCCGTGGTGACGCCGACGCCCGCGCGGAGACGGCAGTTAGCACGCGGGATACGACGTGGGAGCTGGCGGAGGCCACGACCTCCGAGGCGGCCAATACCTGGAGCGTCGAGCATCCGGATGGCTTGGGCGACGGCCGCTGGGAGCCTCGCCCGCACAAGGCCGCCGATACACGCTCCGAGCGCAACCGACCGACGCCAGACCGCTGGGTCGCCCAGGCGACCAGGCCGGTTAGGCCGCACTCTCCGGTCGCACCCTTCGCGCCCATCAGGCCCGGTTCGGCCGCCACCCAAGCCGAGTCTGACCCGTCGGTCGCACCACCGGGTCAGATCTGGCCGGGCGCGCGCCCGAACGACCCTCAGCCCGCCGGGCACATCGATCCAATGCCGCCGACGACCGGGCTGCCCTCACCCGCGGGCTTCGCCCACGGCACGTCCTCGTGGGAGTGGAGCGCCGCCACAGTCCTGTCGTGGCCGCAGCACCCCCGCTTCGGTCAGCGCACAGGCCCCCGGGCTGCCAGGTCGGAGGGCGAGCCGGAGAGCCCGCCTACGTCGGACTGGCAGGACCGTGCCGCGCGCGAGGCGCTCGACCTCACCGCCGCAGCGTCCGCACTCGACCGTGCGGCCGACCTACGGGGGCTGCCGCGATGACTGAGCCAGGCGCGCGCCCGATGCCGTTGCTCGGCGACATCACGCTCACCGCGGTGCAACGTGTCGACCAGTCGACCGATGCCGGCTTTACCGACGTGCCAGTGCTGGGACTGGAAGGTCACGCCCAGCAGCGCAGCGGCCGGCCGAGCCATCGTGTCGCGATCGCGGGCGTGCTCACGGGTGACACGGCCCTAAGCGACCTCGCGAACCTCCAGTCGTTGGCGACCTCGGGTGAGGAGACGACCTTCGCGGCGGACATCGTCACGGCGCTGGACCTCCAGCACGTGGTCGTCACCCACTTCATCGCGAGCGAGACAGCCGGGCGCCCGGGCGTCGTGGGGTTCGCGCTCGAGCTCGCCGAGAGCCCGCCTCTACCGCCGCCCGCGCAGTTGTCCGGGTTTGGTGGCCTGGACGACTTCGGGCTCGGCGACCTCGGCTTCGACACGGATGTCCTCGGCGATCTCGCCAATGTGGCTGGCGAGGTCGCGGGCGCGATCGACGGAGCACTCGACGCGCTCGAGGCACTCGATGCGCTCACGGGCTTGGCCGGCTTCGACTTCGGCGGCCTGCTTGACCCCGTAAACGACGTGACCGCCTCGCTCGGAGCGGTCGGCCAGCGGCTCGGCTCAGCAACCTCGTCGCTGTCGGAGCTGTTCGGGTCATGACCACGCTGACGACGGCCGCCACGGTCACTATCGACCGGCTCCGGTACACCGTGCAGATCCGTTCGGTGACAGCGGAGCTGGCGCTGCTGCCTGGCGTAAACCGGGGCGACGTGTTAATCGCGGCTGGAGTCGATGTGGAAGCGACCCCTGGCGTCGACGCGACCATCGAGCTCGACGGTGGCGCCGGGGCCGCCACCGTCATCACGGGCTCGGTCGAGCACGTCGACCGGCGCACGGGCGGGACGTTGGTGTCGATCACCGACGGAGGTGCGGCGCTTGCGCGAAAGAGGCCCTCGGAGACGTACAACGGTATGCCGGCGATGCAAATCATTCGCCAGCTCGCTCAGCTTGCAGATGTCGGCACCGGGCTGATCACGGCCACGCTCCAGACGGCGGCATACGTCGCCGATGCCCGCAGGACCGCGGCGCAGCACGTAGTAGCGCTGGCTGACCATTCCGGCGCCGTGGCCGCGATCGACGGTGACGGCCGGCTCACCGTGCTGCCCTGGCCAATGGGACAACCGACGGTGGCGATGCGACGGGATCGCGAGTTCACCTCGTTGACCGCGTCGTCACACCGGGCGCAGCACGAGTTCGCGCTCGTTGGCGCTGGCGGTTCGGGGGTCGCACTGGCCCCGGACGCCTGGGTGGTGAACGCCGATGCCGTCACGAACGCCGATGACCCAAGCCCCGGCCGCAGCTGGTGGCCCGATCCCGTGATGCGCACGCAGACCGATGTCGATCTCGGCAACAAGAGCGCGACCGCGCGTCGGGCGTCGGCCACGAGACGGCTCTGTGCCGAGTGCTGGCTGCAGCCCGCGCGTCGACCTGGCGACGTGGTGCAGATCCAGGAGACGGAGCACCCCGAGCACGAGGGCCCGTGGCTGATCACCACAGTCCGGCACGAGCTGAGGTGGGATCGCGGCAGCACCGCGCTGCTCGGCGTTTCCGGTGGCGACACGAGCGGCCTGCTAGGTGACCTCACCGGCGCGATCGGAGGCTTGCTGTGACTGACCTGCTGTACGACGCGGTGGCCCGGATCGCACGCCATGAGGCCAACGTCCGCTCGTGGGTGGCGGTCGGGATCGTCACAGAAGTCCACTCGACCGTGCTCGCCGCGAACGACCACTCCGTGAGTGTGAGGATCCGCGACACCCGTGTGGTGGTGCCGCGTATCCCGGTCGCGGTCGGCGTCCTCGGCTTCGTGGCGATGCCCGCCGTCGACGACGTGGTCGTCGTCGCTTTCGCCGACGGCGATCCGCACGCGGGCGTGGTGGTCGGGCGGCTCTATGACCGCGATCTCGCACCACCGGAGCACGGGGCCGGCCAGCTGGTGCTGCAGCTGCCGGCGGGTGCGAGCTCACCCAACATAGACGTCTTGGCCGACCCCGCAACGCCTGAGCTCACCCTCAAGGTCGGGGATACGACGGTCGAGATTACCGGCAAGTCGGCCACCATCACGATCGGCGACGCCGAGCTCGTCGTCGACGGCAACTCGCCCGCCGCCGTGACGGTGAGGGCCGGCGACGCGAGCATCGAGCTCGGGGCTAACGGCAACCTCAAGCTAGAGGCGTCGAACAAGTTGGAGATCAAGGCGAGCCAGATCACGATCGAGGGCTCCGGCAAGGTCACGGTGTCCGGCGGCACGGTGGAGGTGAACTGACGTGGGCCAGCCTGCCGCCACCGCCAACTCTCAGGTCGTCGGAGTCGACGCCCACACCGTCATGGTGCTGACGCCGGGAGGACCGGTCCCTTTGCCGCTGCCGCACCCGTTCAGCGGCGCGATCCAGAGCGGCACGGCGACGACGGTGAAGATCGGCGGCCAACCCGTCGCGACCCACGGCAGCGTCGCCGTCAACAGCCCGTCGCACGTCCCGACGCCGCCGGGCACCTCGTTCCAGACGCCGCCATCCAATCAGGGAAAAGTCGTCATGCAGTCGGTCACCGTCAAGGCGGGCGGCAAGGGGATCGCTCGCGTCGGTGACCAGGTGAGTACCTGCAACGATCCGGCCGACGCACCCGTGAGCACGATCGTCGGGCCGGCAGGGACGGTGATGATCGGATGAGCGATCCCTTTGGCACCGACCTCCTCGTTGTCCCGGGCCCGCCGACAATGGCCGCCCACGACGCGTCCGCGCTCGACCTTCGGCTCGGTGCGGGCAACGTCGACCGCGCACTCGAGGGTCCGATGCTGCAGTCTGGGGCCCACAACCTCGGGCAGGCTTTGATCCTCCGAATGCTTACGCCGCGCGGAACGCTCGCCGAGCTCGGGCACGCAGTCTACGGGTCGCGGTTACACGAGCTGATCGGGACGAACAAGAACGAGTCGAACCGAGCGCTGTGCAAGGCCTTCGTGCTCGAGGTGGTCTCCCAGGAGCCGAGGGTGCAGGACAAGGTCGTCGCGTTCGTCTTCGACATCGCGTCGGAGGGACCGTCGGAGCTGCGCTTCACGGTGACGGTTCAGCCGGTCGACGGATCGACACCGGTGACCATCGGACTGGGGGTCGAGCTTTGACAGCGACTCCCGACGGCTTCGTGCCCCGGACGTATCCCGAGATCGTCCGTGACGCCCTGACGACCCTGACCGGCGGAACCGTGCGTGAGACCGCAGTGGTCCCTCTTGGCGACGTCATCGTCCTCGCGCACCTCGCGGACCGGCCGATCCGGCGGGTCAGCCACCTGCAGGGCGAGATCGAGCTCCAACGGCCGGTTCGTGACGCCAACGGCGACGTCGTGCTCGACACCAACGGCGCCCCTGAGATGGAGACCGTCGGGGTGCCGTACCGCTTCACCGATGCGGACTTCGAGCTCGTGGCCACCGGTGCCGCGGGCGACGAGCACGATGCGATCCGGTTCCGGCCGACCGGACGCAAGCCGCCCGCCGGGTCGACGGTGACCGTGAACTACTACCCGACGCAGACGCGACCGACGCCGATCACCGATCTGAACGTCGGCTCGGTCGCGCGCACCATGCTCGAGTCCGTCGCCCGAGAAATCGCACTCGTCGAGCTGCTAATGGAGAACGTCTACCGCTCCGCCTTCATCGACACCGCGGAGGGATCGAACCTCGACAAGGTCGTAGCGCTCGTTGGGGTGAAGCGGCGTCCGGCCGGTGTGGCCACGACTCGGGTTCGCTTCACGCGCGCCCCCGGATCGACGGGGCAGATAACCGTGCCGACCGCGGCCGTCGTCGCCGACGCGGACGGCAACCGCTACGCGACCGTCGCACCACTCGTCCTCGAGCCGGGCGAGCCGTCGCGCGAGGTGCTGGCCGCAGGGATCTCCAAATCGACGCCTGCGGTCGCGGCGAACGCGATCGACCGCCTCGAAGTGCTGATCGCAGGCATCGCGAGCGCCACCAACGAGGCACCCGCGGCGGTTGCGGCGTCCGCGGAGCCAGATGACGAGCTACGCCGTCGAGCGCGCGGTGCCCTAGCCGTCGCGGCACGCGGCACGGTGCACGCGCTCAAGTTCGGTCTGCTGTCGATCCCCGGGGTCAAGGACGTCGCCATCACCGAGTTCCCGAACGGGGTGCCCGGCGAGATCCAGGTCGACGTCGCCTACGAGCGGCAGGGGGATGCCGACCTCGAGGCCGACGTGGTGAGTCGAATCGAGGAGCTGCGCCCCGCTGGCGTCCGCGTCATCACGGCCGCTGCGAGGATGGCGGACGTGAGGGTCCGGGTGTCGCTCACCCTCACCGGTGACGGCGTCACCTCGACGGAGCTCGCGAGCCTCCAGGAGGACCTCGAGCTGCGGGTCGTCGACCACATCCGCTCCCTGCCTCCGGGCGGCACACTGCGGCAGGCGCAGGTGACGCTGGTCGCTCTTTCCGACGCCCGGGTCGTCGACGCCTCGTTCGAGTTCGAGCTCGGCGGTCCTCCGTCCGCGACCGTCACGGCACCCACCGGTACTGTGCTGCAACCGGTCCGGCCCTTCAGCTTCACGGCGACGACCGAGACGGGGGTGGCTGGCCTGGGAGCGACGATCCAGCTCGACGCTCTGATCCCGATCCACCTCGTGGCGGGGGTCACGCTCGCCGAGGCCACCGCTGCTATCGACGCGGCCGCCGCCTCGTATGCCGCCGGGCTGACTGGCGGGGGGAGCGTGACCGTCGATGGCCTGATCGCCACGCTGCGCGACGACTCCCGGTTCGCGATCGTCCGTGCCGACGTGTCCGTCACCACCGAGTCGGTGGACCGGTTCATGCAGCTCGCCGACGGGATAGGCGCACAGGCAGTGGGTCCCGGCGACCGGCTGGTCGTAGGCGAGATCAGCGTCGACGTCCGCGAGGGAGGGGTCTGATGACACGCGCCACCGCCCTTGCGTCGCATCTTCCGCCGCTCTATCGCGAGGGTGAGCTCGTCGACGCGTTTAACCAGGTGTGGGGCGTCCACCTTGACGGCCTGGACGAGGTGTCGCTGCTGGTCCAGCGTGCGCACTGGATCGACGTCACACGTGACTTCGACGAGGCGGCAGCGATCGCCGCGCTGCTCGACATCCCTGCCGAGGAGTTCCACAACGACATCGACGAGTTCCGCGCCTGGGTCCATGCGATCACCGGCGCCCGCCTCCAGGCCGGAAGCGTTACCCGCGAGGCACTGCGCATCTTCGTCGACACCTACACGCAGGGTTTCCAGCGTGCCAACGCCATCGACATGGTCCCGGGAGTCGCTAGCTGGCAGACGACCGAAGACGCCACCGGCGCCGCCCTTGTCGAGAACCCGCACCGCTTCCGTTCCGCCCGGCTGCCGGCCGTCGGCGGCTGGGAGCCCCTCGCGCGGCTGAGCGTCACGAACGCCGGCATCGACCCGGTGCCATGGGCAGTCGTGCTCACAGGGCAGGCAGGGGGATCGGAGTATGCGCCCTTCATCGCCAACCGCGCGACGGGACAGGCCCTCGCGTTCCGCGGGGAGGTGCGCGTGGGTCAGCGACTCACGATCGCGCCCGACGCCGCGGATCCGACCCGCCTGCGGGCCTCGGTCGACGGCACCGATATGAGCCACCTGCTCGACACGTATGCCGCACTCGTGCCGGGCCCGCACGGACCGGGCACGAAGGCTGAGGTCAATGCCACCCAGAACCTCGCGCTGGGTGTGAACGAGTTGTGGTTCCTGCCGCTCGCGCATTACCAGACCCCCGGTCTCGGTCGATTCCTACTGGCGCTCGCCGATGACGCGCTGCGCACCGGCCGGTTCGACGAGACCCTCTACGACCACTCGATCTTCGCCCAGCATCCACAGATCTCGGCCTCGGTGGCCTGGGTCGAACACGAGCCGGCGAGCTTCGAGATCCGCCTTCCGGCGCAGGTCATGAGGACTGCGTCGGGGGGCACCGAGGTGGGCGTGAGCACCCGAGAACGGCTCGAGATGGCGCTCGACGCAGCGGTGGACCGGATCGCGGGCGTGGGCATCGCGACCGACGTGGTGCTCAGCCGCTACGGCGAGCGCCAACCCGGCGACGACCGACTCGTAGCGATCCTCCCGAGAACCGTCCGGGAGGTCGGGCCCACCGGAGGCGACCTCCTTCGGGACTCCGGTGCACTGTTCGACGTCACCGGCTTCGACGAATCGGTGCTGCGATGAGAGGACGTCAGGCGTGATTACCAGAACGCACAGCACGACGAGGGGCACGAAATGACAGCAACCCTTCACCTCCAGGTGACGGCGGGCGACGGAACCGTCGTCGACGAGCGCTGCGCCCACAACACCGTGATGGCGAGCGGTGCCCGGCTCATCGCGGACCTGTTCGCTGGCACGGGCTCGCCGATCACCCACATGGGTGTGGGCACGAGCGACGCCGCCCCCGACGACGTCAACGTGGCCGCGCTCAGCAACGCCGCCGACGGCGACGCCGCTCCGCTGGACGGTGCCACGCTCGGCGCGATCCCTCCTGCGGCTTTCGTGGCCACGATCGTCCCGGAGCGCCGCGTGGTGCAGGTCAGGGTGCGCGGGACGCTGCCGGCCGACGCGGCGATCGGACGCATCCGCGAAGCCGGCCTCGTCTCCCAGAGCGACTCGGGAAGCGTCCTCTACAACCGTGTGGTGTTCCCGCCCGTCGACAAGCGCGACGACCACGAGCTCACGCTGTTCTGGGAGATCGAGTTCCCGTTCGGCGACCTTCAATGGCTCAGCTGAAAGGAATCCCATGATGGCCAAGGCTTCGTTCGACATCCGGCTCGAGGGCTACGCGCCCGCAAACCGAGACGCCGTGGTCGAGCTCGTCAACCAGGCGACGGGCCAGCAGGTGACGCGCAAGCCCTTCCTCGACGGGTCGCTGCTCGTGCGCGATCTCGACCCCGGCAGCTGGGAGATGACCGTCCGCCACCCCAACCTCATCAACGCGATCGACCGTCGTGTGATTCGGCTGTTCCCGCAGCCGCTGCCGACGCGGGTACCGGTAATCGTGCCCCCGGACCTGTTCCGCGACACCCCGATCCGTGACATCCCCGACGCCGACCTGGCGCCGGTGCAGCAGACGGCGGCCGCCGCCGCGGCGAACGTCGCTCCGCTCGCTGGCAAGGCACCCGGCGAGGTGATCCGCGCGGAAGACTGGAACGTGCTGGCCGCTGCCGTGGCCGACCTCGCCCGGACGATCGGTGAGCTGACCCAGATCGTCTCACCGCGAGGTCACGATCACCCGGAGATCGCCGAGAAGATCGACGAGGTCCAGGGCAACATCCGCCGGTTTACCGACTCGTTCGGACGCAGCCTCCTCGAGCTGCGTCGCGAGATCGAGAGCCAGAACCTGCGCGCCAAGATCACCGACGTGCTCGACCGCGGCGGCGCGGCACCCGAGATCCGCGACCGCTTGCTCAGCCGGGTCGCTCAGCTCGAGGCCTCCACGCTCACGCCGACCCCGACGTGGACGAACACCATCGCCAACCATGGCAACGCGATGATCCGCGAGGTGCTCGACCTGGCCAACGCGCAGACCACCGGCGCTGACGACTTCCTCGCCACCCCAGAGGTGGCCACCACGATGACGATCCTTCAGAACTTCGCCGGAGCCGGCGGCCAGACGCAACCCGAGCAAGAGCTCCAGCTCTACCGCAGGGGCGCTGCGGTGGCTGGTCCGGCATTCTTCGGCGTGGTGCGGACCTAGGGGGAGCATGATGCCAACAGCTGCGGAGATCGAACGTCTCGATGCCCTCATCGGCCGGCTCGTGCCGTTGTCCAGCAAGCAGCGCGGCGAGCTGATCGCCGCCGACGACTGGAACCTGCTCGTCGGCGCCCTGATCGAAGTCGGCCGGGCCGCGTTGGGCGCACGAGGTGCTGACGAGGCCGTGCCCCCACACGAGCACCCGGACCAGGTGGGCATCGGCTGGCTCGACCCGCGTGTGCGGCAGCTCGTGACCGGGGGAGGCGTCAAGGACCCAGCGGTCGAGACCGAGTTCCTCAAGATCCGCCGCGACATCACCACGCTGACGACACGGGTGGACCGCGTCGGCACGGACGTCGACCAGTCACGGGTCCGCATCGACGAGGTGGCCACCAACGACCTCGTGCGAGAGTCGCTGCTCAACACGCTCAACCGCAAGGTGCTCGGTGCCGCGGACGACCGGGGCGACATCGCCGACCTGCGCGGCACGCTGCGCACGCTTCGGACAGAGGTCGGTCGGGCGGTCGAGGTCGGCGCGCGGCTCGAGCGCGACGGCGAGCCCATCGATGTCCCGGGCATGGTGGACCGCCTCGTTGCCGTCGAGGTGCTGCGCGACCGGCTGACGCGGCCGGACGGTGAGCTGCTCGACGCCTCTGCGCTGGAGATCAGGCTCGGCAAGCTGCAGAGCGGGCTGGTGACGCAGGACGAGCTGACGAACGCGATAGACGACGTCCGTCACGACCTACCCACCGGCGGCATCGAGACGGCGCCGATCCTCGACGCGGCGCGGCTCGCCGGCAGGGAGTCGGCCGCCGATGCGGTCGATACGCTCGGCTCCGGTCTGCGGTCCGAGCTGAGTTCCCGCTTCGCCAACCTCGGCCCGGTCGTCGCGACCGCCGTCGCCGAGGCCACCCAGTCATTGCGCGCCGACGTGCTGGCCGCCGCCCGCTCCGACCTGGACAGCGCGCTCAGCGCGGTCGACGCATCGATCCGGGCGGACGTCACGGGGCTCGTCGAGGAACGCATCTCCAGGACGGGGTCGGTCATCGACCAGCGGCTCGCCGGGCTCCCCGCCCTGATCGACGCGCAGGTCACCAAGCAGGTCGAGGGAAGGCTGGCGTCCTCACTGGCCTCTGTGACGGGCTGGCTCGACCGGCTCCAGCGTGACGTCGCCGTGCTCTCCGAGCAGACTAAGGCGAACCGCGACGCCATCTCGGGCGTCGACCTGCGGCTGGAGACCGCCCGGCGCACGGACTCCGCGGAACGCGCCAGGACCCGCTCCGAGCTGCTCGAGCGGATCGCGGGCGTGGAGGCGCAAATCCCCACGCGCGTCGCGACGGCCGTCGACGATGCGCGAGCCTCCCTCCGCACCGAGATCGACTCGTCCGTCGCCGCATCACGGCGTGACCTCGAGACGAGGCTCACGCAGGTTGCGCGTGACGCGGCCGCCACTGAGGTACGAGTCCTGTCTACCGGCATTCGCACCGACTTGACGACGCTGGTCCGACGCGAGGTCGACGTGAACCTCACGACGGCCCGTGGTGACATGTCCACCGAGATCGCGGGCATCAACCAGCGCGTCGCCGGAATGGTCAGTAACGAGGTCGCGAAGGCGACGGCCGAGATCCCGCGGCTCGTCACCAACGAGATCGACACCTTCCGCCCGGAGATCAACCGCATCGTCGACACCCGGCTGACCGCCGTCAACCGCGGACGCCCGCAGTAGGAGCGCAATGCTCACCGAGTTCGAGACCCGACTTGCCGACGTGCTGGGCTCCCGGCTGCCGGCCCCCTTCGGTGGGCGTGTGCGCCGACGCGCCGAGACGGCACCGAACGGGACCGGACCGGTGGTGCGGGTGGGCGTCGACGCGATCGAACCGCTCGACCCCGACCTCGGTTCCGTACGCCCCGAGGTGGTCGGCGGCTCGAGCGACCACCGGCGCATCGTGCGGCTCGGGGTGACGCTGGGGATCCTCGTCGAGCCCGAGGACGCCGGTGACCGCCTGCAGGAGCTGGCCGGCATCGACGCGCTCGTCCACGGGCTGCAGGACCCGGGCATGCGCACCGCGTCGCTTCTGGTGCAACCTGGCGACCAGGGCTTCCTCGTCGACTTCCTCGACATTATGCCCAGCGACCTGAGCGCCCGGAGCGCGCTACTGCTCCGCACGGAGGGCTGGTTCTGGCCGGTAGGCGTGGCGGGGCACACGGGCCGCCCCATCCAGCGTGCGTTGGTTCGCGAGTTCAGGTTGCCGATGCAGCTGTCGATTGCCGGGCCGATCCGGGCGGGGGGCGCGGACGTCGACCTCGACGTCACGTTCGGCGCAACGGGGGTGCTCGAGGTGACCCGTGGCCAGACGACGACATCACCCTTCGGCCTGCTCGCACTCCGGCTGTTCGACGACGGTGGAGGTCCCGGTGCCGGCACGCTCTCGGGCGGCCAGAGCGGACCCCAGGGATCGCGGCTCGTGACAGTGACCGAGGGGACTGCTTCGGTGACCTATGGGCCACCTGGCACGGCTGCGAGTGACCATCTCGTCGTGGCGGCATACGCCACCGACGGCAACGAGCGGGTCGGGATGGAGCTCGCCCGCTTCGACTTGGTGGTCTCCCGATGAGCCCCCCATCCGTACACGTCGGCGTGGCGCAAGCTCCACGCGGCGCCGGGGGCGTCGCGATAGGGGGCGTTGCGGTCGTCAGGCCGGACCCGGTTGACGTGACCCCACAGGGCTACCGGCTCTCGGAGACGTGGCGGGCTGTAGCAGGCGCAACCGGCGCTCGAGTGGACTCCTCACTCCTCACGATCGACCCGGTGACCTCCGCTCCGAACCGCTCGCTCGGCGTGGTTGCGAGCGGCAAGGACCGGGTCGTTGAGATCGACATCGTCTCGCCCGTGCCCGGCGCGCTGCTCGGGGGCATCTCCATCCCGGGCCTCGTCCGCATCGAGGGTGAGCGCGAGCAGGCGGTGCGTTCGGACGCCGACCTCGGCGACTGCCACCTGATCCTGTCGCCGGTCACGGGCGGCACGGTTCAGGCCCCGGTGGCCGCCGCGCCGCAGCTTCCACGCCAAAATGAGGTGCCGCCGCAACTGCCGGGCGCGTCACTGACCGGGTCCATGTTCGGGCTTCCGGGCGTGGCCGGGTCGCGGTTCAAGGTCAAGCTCGTCAAGAAGCACAGTCCCGCAGAGTTCGAACCCCAGACCTTCTCGCACGGCGACGTGACCCTGTATGCCGCACCCATGCCCGTCGGCCTGCACGTCGACGACCCCGGCGGTGCGCAGCTGTTTGCGCTCGCGGGCCCGATCCGTGAAACGGCACGGGTCGATGTCACGGCGGCCCTCAACCGGCACCTCGGCGCGACGGGGGTGCACGGAACTTCGATCGCAGCAGTCATCACGGTTCGAAGCGACGTGGTGGGCAGGGCCTCGATCCTGTGGACGACCACCGGCGGGGTCATCGAGCGCGCCCTGAAGGGACGGCTCAGCGCGGAGTCCGTCGGCTCGCCGACCGAGATCGTTGTGCCGCCGCCCCATCCGGGACGCGAGCCGATCCGAACGCTCGCCGACGTCACGGTGTCCCATCACGGGATGGCGATCCACCCTGTCTCCGACCAGGTCCCGAAAGCTGATGCGGGACTGGGTGGCGTAACCGTCCGCGACCGCGCGGTCGTGCGAGCGCTCCCACCCGAGGCCCTCCGTGACCAGGTGCTCCGCAAGGTCTGCGTGATCGGCTGGCCGCGCGGATCGACCGACCTCACCCTCGAGCTGCTGGGCGTCTCGGCGTCCGTCGAGGGGCTCGCACCGCCGGTCGACCGCGACCCGCCGCTCCAGGTCTGGTTCGACCTCGGCGAGGTGGCCGTGTCGGCACCGGTCGAGATCAGGCTCTTTGCGACGCGGGGCGGGTTCCACTGGATCGCCGATCCGCAGCCGCTCATGCGGCTCGCGATCGCCTCCGGACCGGAGGGCGAGCGGGTCAGCGTGGGCGGCCGGACTATCGACCTCACCGGGGCCGAGACCGTCTCCACCGCAGTGGCCCTGGCCGGCACGGACCGCTGGGCGGTGACCACGGACCAGTTCTGCACCGTCTCGATCGCCAACGCGGTCATGGAGTTCGAACCATGAGCCTCCTCGACGAACTCCAGGCGCTCGACCTCTCCGCGATCGTCGAGGCCAAGGACTCCATCGCCGTCACGGTGAACGGCCAGGACCTGGTCGCACTCGTCGGAGACGGGGCCGCCATGTCGGTGCTCGGCGACCTGGGCGCCGTGATCCAGACGGCGGTCGACGGTTTCGAGCACCCGGAGTCGTTGGTCGAGCCCATCCTCACGGCGTTCACCGCGCTGCTGCGGGAGGTCGACGCCCAGATCCCGCTCGGCGACTACGTCGAGGCGATCACCACGGCGGCTCGAGTCGTCGCAGACCTGATCGCCGTCGTGTCCGGCGATCCCAAGCGGATCGGTTTCGGCGGCAAGGACATCGGCGATGCGCTCGAGCGGGTCGGGGGTCAGTTCGGCGATCACGCCGCGGTCGTGAGTGGCCGACTTTCCCGCTTCCGCGCCTTGGTCCAGACGGTCGAGAAAGGGCTCCCGTCGGAGCCAGCGGCGCTGGTGGCGCCCTCGCTCGAGATCCTGCTGCCGTTCCCGACGGCGTCGATCGACGCGGTCGGCGAGTGGACGACGCAGTTGACGGCGCGCCTCGACGCGATCATCATCGACCCGAACCTGACCAACGGCCTCGTGCGCGCTCTCGGTGATGTGCGCGTCGCCGCAGACGCGGGCGATGCCCCCGCGCTGAGGCAGTCGCTCACGGCGCTCGCCGAGGTCCGCGCGAGCACAGTGCGCCAGCTCGCCGCCGCGCTCCGCTCCGTGGCCGGGGCGGTGTCGTCCATCCGTCTCGACGACGGCCTCCGGTTGATCGCCGACCTGCGCGGCACGCTGAGCGCGGCCGACGACACGGTCTTCGACCTGCTCGACTCGTGGCGGGCGATGATCGCCGGCGTCCGCGCCTCGGTCGAGAGGATCGACGCGGCCACCGCGATGACGGAGCTCGACAAGGTGCTCGACCTCGTCGAGTCGACTGCCAGCGACGTGATCCTGACCGGTATCGACGGCTCGGTGGAGGTGGTGAAGCAGTGGCTGCGGGACCTGCTCAGGGAGATCCCGATCCGCCAACTTCGGATGCAGGTGAGCACTGGGATCGCCCAGGCTGCCAAGGCGATCGCCGACGCAGACCTCGACGCACCGGCCGAGGCCGTCCGCGGCCTCCTGACGCAGGTCTCCTCAGCTCTCACCGAGGCCGATCCGGCGGCCCTCGTCCAGGTGGCCGTTACCGAGCTCGAGACCGTCGTCAGGAATGCCCTCGACGATCTCGACGACGCGATGGGCAGCATCACGGCGAGTATCGGCGAGGTCGCCGACGAAGCCCAGCAGGTGTTGCTGCGTGCCGTCGACGGGCTGCGCGAGTTCCGGGAGGTCGTCGACGAGATCACGGTGGCCATCGAGGACGCCGGTATCGCCGAGGCCGCCGCTCAGATCGCCGCCTCGCTCGACGAGCTCCAGCAGCAGGTCTCGGAGCTGGTGGCGAACGCGCCTATGCCCGACGCCCTCCGTGACGCGGTCGAACAGCTCGTCGAGACGCTCGAGTCGATCGACCTCGATGCGGCGATCGGCGGTCCGCTGCGCGAGGTGGCGAGCCAGCTGCAGATCCCGGGGGAGATCGCGACGACGGTTCGGGACGGCCTCGCGGCCGTCGCCGACGCGATCCAGTCGCTCGTCCCGACCGACGTGGTCGCCGAGCTCGAGGCGATGATGGCCGGGGTGCTCGGCGAGATCGAGAAGCTCGACCTCAGCCAGCTCAACGGTTCGGTCACCGAGCTGCTGGACGGTGCGGCGAGCGTCTTCGACGCGGTGGACGTCGCGGAGCTAATCGCACCCGTGGCCGACGTGTTCGCCGAGATCGTCGCGCTGGTCGACCGAGTGCACCCTCGGATCATCCTGAGGCCGGCCATCGACTTGTATTCGCAGATCCTCGGCGCCATCCCGGTGCCGAGTCCGGAGGCGATCACGACACGCGCCGCGTCGGTCATGTCGCAGGCCGGCGAAGCCGTCGCTCGAACCGCTGTCGAGCCGGCACGACGAGCTGTCAGCGCCGACGCGACGACACCGCCTGCCGGCGAGTCACCGCGGGGCGGGCTGGGTCCAGCTCGTGAGGACCAACCGCCGGACCTACGTCCGGGCGACATCGTGCGGTTGATCGGCTTCCTGCCGGCGAAGCTTCGCGAGGCCCTGAGCCGGCTGGGCGCTGGACCGGCGGGTGAGGTGCTGGCCGCGATCTCGGGGGGGCTGTCGAGCGCCACGGAGGGCCTTCGCGACGTGCGCGACCGCGTGGTCTCGCTCGATCGGATGGTCGACCGGGCCCTCGAGGCTGCCTTGGCCCCGGTCGCCGTTTCGCAGGTCGAGGCCCAGCTGGCACTTCGAGGATCCGCCGCGGTCACCGCCGGCGGGGTCGACGTGGACGTCTCGATGACGCTCGTGGCCTCGGCCGGGCCTGGCGCACTGCATGTCGAGCTCGAAGGCGAACGCGAGCTGGTCGAGCAGCGTTGCCGCCTGGCAGCGGTAGCGCTCTCAGGATCGGCGGCGCACGATCTCGACCTCGCTGTCGAGATGCTGGAGCAGGTGGTTCCTGCCGAAGTGCTCGCCGATGTCGACGCGCTCCTCGCGGCGCTGGACCCTGAGCCGATCGCCGCCGAGCTCGACGCGCTCTTCGCCTCGATCGTCGACGCGATGCCCGAGTTCCTGACGGCGGTCGAGTCTGAGCTGCCGGCACTCGAGGCGCGAGTTCGTCGACTGATCCACGAGTTCAGCCCCGGCACGCTCATGCAGCGCTACGTCGGGGTGCTCGACGTCGTGCGCGAGGAGATGTCACTGCTCGATCCGGGACGGCTTGCCGACGAGCTCGGCGCCGTCCACGCCGAGGTGAAGGCAGCGCTGCTCGCCTATGATCCCCTCGTCCTGGCGCGCGAGGTCGACGGTCTGGTGGCCCAGGTGGCCGCCGCGCTGCGCGGACTCGATCCGGCGGGCCTGATGCCGGATCTCACCGGCATCGAGACCCAGGTCGCACGAGTCGCTGACATCCTGCCGGTCAACGCTCTCGCGGGAGTGGGGACGCAGCTCACAGCCGTGGGAGACGAGCTGCGCGAGCTCGACGTGAGCGGGATGCTCGACGCGGTCAACTCGCTCGTCCCCGAGGTGGCCGAGGCCATCGCCTTGCTCATCGACGCGGTGCGCGACGAGATCGTCGACGTCCTCGAGTCCATTCGATACGCGGAGTCCAACGGGTCGGTGTCGGTGTCTGTCTCGACGGAGGTGGCGTGATGGTGAATGCGGATACCGAGATCCCGTGGGCCTCGATCTCTCGGTCCGGCCTCGACCCGGTCGTGGTGACCCGGTTGGTGGTCCCCGGCGCTGGCGTGCTCGAGTTCGAGCGCGAGCGGGCGACGGGTGCGCTCGTCGGTGTGTCGGGTGGCGGCCGTCAGTACCTCACCACCGACGCCGACGGCGTTCAGACCTGGCCGAGCGTGTGCACTGTTCTCGAGCGCGCCATGTCAGACGGGGTGGTCAGGCACATCACGACACCGCGTGAGTCGTGGACTGAACGGTACCGCTGGGCCCACCACCGACTGGTGGAGGTCGACGGGGTCGAGATCCGCCGCGACGCCGTCGGTCGCGTCGTCGCCTGTGTTCCGACGGGCGTCGATCCCGCTCCACCGGATCACGCGTGGTTCTACAGCTACTCGGACCACGGGCTCGTCCACATCGACGGACCGCGTGGGAGTCGGTCGATGGTCGTCGACTCGCGGGGCCGCGTCCGGTCGGTCCACGAGGGTGGCGTGAGTACCGCAGTCGCGTATGGCGGTGTGGGCGACCGCCTCGCGGCCAGCCGGCCGCTCCATGACCATCTCGACGAGTGCGGCCGATGCTGGGCGACCCTAGACGCGTCTGGCGCGGTCGACCACGTCTACATCTGGGATGGTGGCCGCTGCTTGGCCCGCATCGACGGCAGCGTGGGCTCGCCGCTGGGCGCGGTGTTCAGTCTTGACCCGTCCGCCACGCCGGTTCGTGTCGTGGAGCCGACGAGGACACTGCGGGTGCCGCGCGACGCATACGGCGAAGGACTACTCGGCCTCGTCGGCGTGCCCGGGCTCTTCGGCGGGCAGGTCCACGGCGGGCTCGTCCACCTTCCCGTGCGCCGCCTCGACCCGGTGACGGGCAGCTTCTGCGACCCTGACCCCTTTGACGGCGGCGAGTCGGACCCGCGGCGCGCCGGTGTGTACGAAGGGCCGATTCCTGCCGAGGCGGCGCCCCGATCCGCCTACGAGGTATGCCGCGGCGACCCGGTCGGTCGCGCCGACCCGACTGGCGGCATCTCGGCCGGTCTGGTCATCTCGGACCTGACGTGGTCGCTGCAGAACAACCTCTTGACGTTCTTCGGCATCGACTGGACGGTCAACATGCTCATGAGCCTGATCCTGGCTCCGTTCAAGGGCCCGCTCGGTCTCGAGTATGACTTCTTCGACACGAGCGGCCTCGTCGCGAGCCCTCGTCACGGCGGGTTCGGGGTCCGACGTGACGGGTTCATCCCGGGCTTGATCACCAAGCTCAACCAGTCGCCGCGGGCCTTCACCACGCAGCACATCGTGTGGGCGCCCGATGTGGAGTTCAGCGATCTCGACCGCGGCGAGGTCATCGACTGCGGAGGGTCCCCGGTCGAGTTCACGCACTATGGGTCGATTCTGTCGATCACTCCCTCGGGACGCCCGCGAAGAGTGCTGCAGTCGATGAGCCTCAGTGGTCGCGACTGGGTGTCCTCGAACGCAGCACCCGCCTGGACGCGCCATGGGGGAGTCGGCGTCGCGGTCGCACCCGGCACCCTCACGCCGTGGTTCCCGACCGGTGGGATTCACCTCGACGCCGCTTTCGACACGCGTCGAGACTTGAGCTGTGCGATCACTGAGCTCTGCCCGTACACAGTCGCGGCGGGCCACCTCGAGAGCCGGTCGTTCCTCACCGCCGCATCCGCGACCGGTCTCGTCGTCGGTGACCGCGTGCTCGTGTCCGACGGGACGCACCTTGCGATCGCCTCGCTCATCGGCATCGTCGCAGCGGCGTCGGCGCAGCGGCTCCAGCTGGACGTGGCGTTGGGTGGTCTGACGCAGGGCGGCATCACGGTCACCAAGATCTCCACCGCCCCCACGAGCGTCGAGTCGCGCAACAGCGGTCCGGTGGCGAACTCGATCGACCTGCACGGCACGACCCAGACGCATGCCGTCAACGACCTTCTGCGCCTGACCTCCGGCACCAGCGTCACCGTCGCGCGAGTTGCGCGCACCGAGGCGCAGATACCCATCGACCGTCCGCTTCCGGCCGGTCTGGGCGGCCCTATCTTGCTGACGCTGGGTGCAGTGGGTGCGGCTGCTGTCACCGTCACCATGGCGGGCGCCAACATCGACTTCGGAGCGGGGACCCGGCCCACGCCAGGTACCGTCGGCCTCGTCAGCGGTGGCGGGACGGACGTCGCGGTCCGCGTCGAGTCCCATAGCGGCGCAAGCCAAGTGGTGCTCGACAGAGCCCTGCCTGCCCCGGTGACCGGGGCGGCAACCATCACCTTCCGGCCCGTCAATGCCGGCACCGTGATCGGGTCTCGCTCGGAGGGCGCGGAGGCAGCGGCGGTCATCACGTACGTGCCGACCCTTCCGGGTGCCGCGCCCGACGGGAGCGCGGGCACCCTCGTCGTGCGCTGCGACGCGGGCGCAGTGGCCCACGCGCGCATCGTCACTGGCGCGCCGCTGCACGACGTCGCGGTCATCGACCGGCCGATCGCGGGGTCGGCCCCGTTCACGACCGAGCGCTTCGCGATCACGGGGGCCTCGATCGGGTCCATCAGCCGTGCGGACGTGATGGCTCTCGTCCTGCCCGATCCGGCGCCGTTTTCCGCGGCACCGGCCGTCTTCCTCACCAAGGTGGCGGGCGCGACACCCGCGGCGCACAAGGCGCTCGTGACCGGCGACATCGTGCGTGGAATCCTCAAAGTGACGCCGTCGACCGCGGTCGTGGGCGGCTTCGAGCCGGGGCGGCCGTTGCTCGCCGGCAGTCGCGTCGCCGCGGTCCGGAAGGTCCGCCTCACCCCGACGTTCGACCGGCCCATCGACCTGAGTGCCTCCGGGCTTCGCCTCGTCGGGCTGACCCCCATCGGTCACGCGTACCTCGCGAAGGCGACCGCCTCCTCCGAGGTGCTCGTCCAGCCCCAGATCGACATCGGCGGGGCCGCGATCGACGTGCCATTCCCTCGGTTCGTCGTCGGCGACCTTGTGAACGTGACCGACCGAACCGGCAGAGGCGACATGTGGCACCGCGTCTCAGGCGTGAGCGGGGGCCGGATCAGCTTGGTGGGCGGCCCCGCACTCGCCGCAGGTGATCTCATTCGGGTTAGCGCCGTTGCCACGAACGATCCGGGCACCGGTGGACCGTTCCTCGGGACCGGTGGCAGCCGCTCCGGCTCTGGCGCGACGACGACCGCGACCTTCGACGTCTGGTCCACCGACGCGTGCCCCCCGGGGCGCGCGTGCGGGATCGTCGACGGAACGGTGACGCATCCCGCGGTCGTGACGGGCGCCGCGCAGGAGGTCGAGGTCACGTTCAGCGAGACGTTCGACGCGCCGGGCGTGACGGTGTCGACGCTGACTCGAGAGGCAGACCGGTTCGTCGCGACCATTGCGCGTGATGGTGCAGCACTGCTGCTGGACGGAGCCGTCGACGACCTCGAGACCGGGGCGGACACGTCGATCGTGGCCGTTGCCTACACCGACGGTGGCACGGCTTCGGTCACCGGTTCGCTCGGGCCGGGTTCCTTCCTCGTGCCCGAGGGCGAGGACACCGAGGTCACGCGGATCCAGGGGCTGACCGACCACGAGCTCCAGCACACGATCCAGTACGCGCAGTGGGGCCCCTTGTGGTTCAACCTCTTTCCGATGCTGGCGATGGAGCTGCCGGGCATCCTCAACACTGACACCGAGCTGCCTGAGTACTCCCGTTTCCTGGATGCCACGGTCGCCACCGGTTCAGGCAGTCGGTGGAACCTCAAGATTCCCGACACGTCCGGCGTGGCGATCGGGGTCGGCGACGAGCTCCAGCTCGTGCAGGGGTCGCGCCGTCCACGCGTGAAGGTCGCCGCGATCAACGGCACGGTGTACGCGGTGACCGTCGTCGGCGGCGGCGCCTTGCCGACAGGTCAGGTGAGCGTGCGAAAGCAGCAGAGAGCGACAACGTTCGACCGCTGGTTCGCCGGCTTCCAGCTGGCCACGCACGGCGGCCTGCTCAACGTGGCCGCCGGGTCGACGTGGGGTGGCATCTTCTGGCTGCTGGGCAAGGCGTTCTACGGGCTGGGCCGCGCGATTGCCGGGACTGGCGACTTGTATGCCGCGACAGTCCAGCCCGGAGGGGGAGCGCTGTCGCTGACCCGCGAGTCCGACACCACCTCCATCCGCACAGAGGGGCGGATCATCGTGCGCCACGGGGACAACACGGTCGTACGCTCGATGACACGCTCCGGGACCATGATCACGCTGACCGAGAACGTGGCGTTCACCGGAGGTGTCCGGGTGGCAATGTACGACACGCACGATCCGGGCAACGTGTTCGACTGGTTCGACTACTTCCCGGCGACGGTCGATGCGGACAACCCGTTCGTGCTCACGGTCGAGCCGGCTGGTGACTCGACGCTCCAACTCAGCCCGGAGGACCGGATCACCGTGAAGTATCGAGGCACCAACTTCAACACTGATGTGCTTGCGGTCAATGGCACGACGGTCGAGCTGTTGGAGCCGATCGCGGTCGTCGACGGCGAGCGTTCCCTCCGCATCGCCCGGGTGGGGGCGAGCGACCCGCTCGGCAACGCCGACTCGACTGCGATGGTCGAGATGGGAATGGGGTGGATGAAGTGGATCTTCGACCCCTACGGCCAGATCGAGTACGCGGCGGCCCCGCGCGAGGAGTGGGCGCGCTGGCTGCTGCGAGTGATGCGCTGGCTGCTCGGCACACAGAATTTCAGTCTGTTGCCCTTGGGATACGTCTGGTGGTTCCGGCTGATCCCGCTCATCCAGAAGGAGCACACCGCGTTCATTGAGCAGCAGGCGTCTCAGGAGAGCGGTGACCTCTACACCCCCCTCGGCAGGGTCTACGGTCAACGTGAGCCGGACGGGTGGGGACGCCACAAGATGGTGGTAGGTGACGTGGCCAGGTACCGCTACTGGCCGCTTGATCGCAACGCGACGCTGGTTCAGGGCCCGCGTGTCTCGGGGATGACATCCGGGCCGGGTCGGCTCGATGCGACCTCACTGCCCGGTGACGCTCCAGCCAACCTCGCCTCGCAGCTGCGGACGCTGCCTAACCTCGACACCGGGGGCACCGACGCTGGTCCACCGAACGGGAATGCGCGCGTTGGTGGTAGCGATCCGGGCACGTACGTCGCCGAGCCGTTCACCGTTCGCGATGTGGACCCGCGGGTGGTGCCCGGCAACGACCGCCTGGGCTTCGAGACGTCGCTCCTCGGCTGCGTTCCGGTCGGCTCCCGCGTACAGCGGATGCTCAGCGCCTACGTGGCGTTCACGCGCCTCGGCAGTCACCGGCTCACGACCGACAACCGCATCGACGGTGCCGACCTGGCCCTCGAGGCGTTCACGCTCGGAAAGCAGAACGTCTTCGCCGGCGGACAGACGCTCTTCTACGACATCACCGTCACTGACGTGACGATGACGGTGGCGGGCGAGGCCGTCACCACCGGGAAGCGGGTGACGATGGTCCCGTTCCAGCGGGCCCAGGTCGCAACCACGCCGCATGGGTCACGGTCGTACTCGCTCGCCGTCCCCGACCCGGCGGGCTCGGTGCTCCGCGTGGAGGGCACCGACCGTTTGGTCGCGCGCAGCCTTACGGCACCGGTCCCCGTAGAGGTGAGCCGCGTGTACACCTGCACGAGCGGGTCCTACCCGCCCGGGGGACTGGCTCTGGCCGGCATGCACCTCTCGCGCGACGTCCACATCCCCGTGCGCCGCTTCACCGTGGAGGTCGTGCCGACTTTGCCGCTGCGCGCGACGGCGGACGCCGCAGCCGCGGCCATCGCGTCGCTCGCGCGGGACGCCGATGGCTTCGTTCTCGTGCCGGCGCCGATCGTGACGCCGCTGGCGGTCACGAGCGTCGGGGGCGCTTCGCCGGTCGCGGGCGCGCCCGACCCCGTCAGCTCGTTCGAAGCCCCGGACGCGGCGACATTCCTCGGCGTCGGCGGGGTTGCTTTCCGAGTTCGGTTCACCACGGGATCGCCGATCGGCCTGGTCGTGATGACCGTTCGGGTCGGCACAGGTGGTGCCTCGGAAGAGCTGACCTGCACATTCAATCTCACCTGAAATCGGAGGACCCACGTCATTGATCAATGTCCGCGAATCCGCGCCGATAACCGGCGACGACTGGACGCAGGCCTTCGTCGACGCGATCGCCAAAGCCGAGCAGCTCGGTCTCGCGGGGGTCGTGGTCCCCTCCGACCCTGCCCTCTACACGGTTAGACGGCCCACGGCCGGGCAGACCCCGAGCATCGACCTGCGGGGACTTCACGGCCTCGCCCTGTTCGGCGAGGGCGCCCGGAGCGTCATCTCGATGATCGGCCCGGGCGCGTGGCGCTTGATCCACATCGGTGGCGAAGCCACCGCTTCGTGAACATGGTCAGATCAGGTCAGGCGAAGGTAGCGTCGGGCACGTGAAGGTCTTTCGGATCGGTGGTGTGAGAACTTCCATCTTCGGAGGACCTCGAGGCCTACCCAGCGACCGACGCGCCGCCTGCTCCCACACCCTCATCTGTGATGAGCCCTCAGCCCATCGGTGGCTCGAGGCCTAGGCACGAAGAGCCCCTTCATGCCTCTCAGGTGTAGTTGCCGGTCGACAGAGAGCGGAACCGGAATCCGGGGTCTCCGTAGCATTGGTATGCCGCCCATGTATTCGTGCGGGTGGCAGCCTGGCGCGCGCAGGTCACAGCCTCGCCGAAAGCCTGACCGTCATCGAGCAAGCTGCTGTACAGCTTTGTCGCAAAGGCGGTGGCGTCGTCGTCGTCTACGGCCCAGCCTGCCGCGACGACAGCGCGCACGCCGATCATGAGCAGCGCCCGGGCTATGCTGGCCGCGAGCTGATGCGAGTGACCGGCCCCGTTCTGAGCATCCCAACCCGCCGACGCGACCCGACCGCTGTGGCAGCAGTTAAGGAACACAAACTCGGGAACCACCGGCATTTCGCTGATGGTGGTCGCCGTCAAGTACTGGTCGGGACCGATGAGGATGCCCGAGCGCGCGGGTTTCTCCGCGTTGTACGACCCGTGGGCCGCGATGTGAACGATCCTGTATTCGTAGCCGTAGAGCGCATTGAGGATGCCTCTGAACGGGTAGTTCCCGGCCAACGCCGGCAGGCCGATGGTCTCAGCCTCTCCCTCTTCCCAGAGCAAGGCGTGGACCTGGTAGTCGGGGTGGTCGGGGCGAGACCTGCGCAGGACGTCGACCACCGCCCGGCCCTCCTTCAACGCACCAGGGAGGTCTGGAGCGGTGTCCCCGGTCGGCGGGTTGGCGATGACCAGGACGTCAGAGCCCGTTGGCCGTCGCACGGTGAAGCGGGCCCCTAGAGCGTCCCTCTCGGCGTACTGACGCA
The DNA here is from genome assembly GCF_006717145.1 of Humibacillus xanthopallidus. Taxonomy (GTDB): domain Bacteria; phylum Actinomycetota; class Actinomycetes; order Actinomycetales; family Dermatophilaceae; genus Humibacillus; species Humibacillus xanthopallidus. The sequence continues at coordinate 895,443 of NZ_VFQF01000001.1, forward strand.
GCATGCCGCCACGAAGGGCCAGGTGATGCTGGCCGGGCGTGCTGGGCGGCTCGACCGATAGCGCCTCCCAAGGGTATGCCGCCGTTTGGGGGTCAACGACGATCTGCACGTTGTCCCCCGATAGGAGCGTGGGCTTGAGGCCACCCGGGAGTAGCAGCTCGAAGAGTGTGTTGCCGAGCTGCTCGTCCCGCTCCTTGCTGGTAATCGCTGTCGCGACCAGCTCGTCGACCGTCGCGCTCTCAACGCGGTGGACCAGGCGATCGGCTCTTGCCCGTCGACCCAGCGAGGTCACCTCGAGGTCCCGGTAGCCTTCCGGCGTGTCCTCCTCGGGTTCCGCGGCACGAATCTCGAGACGCCACCAGGCGCCGCTTGTGTACACGCCCAGAGGCAGACCCCGCTGGCCGCCCTCCCGGCGGGTCAGGTGCTTCATCGGCTTGAGCTGCACCACCGAACTGGCCGCGGCTCCGGTGCTCAAGCGTTGCAACGACCGGACCGCGGCCTGAGCCCGGTCCAGGTAGCGTTCGATGAGTTCCAGCCTAGCGATGCGGACGAGAGACCGCAGGCGCTGACTATTGCCCAAGAGCACCTCGGCGGCGACGACTCCGTCGACTAGTGCGGCGACGGACTCCTCGAGGGGTATGCCATCTAGGGGGTTGGTCCCGATGAGGGCAGACGCGACACCAAGCTCGAGCGGCTCCAGGGGAGTGTCGGTTAAGGCATCGGCTTGTGTCACCGCCCAGTCCAGGGTCGCCGCTGTCATGGCACGCGCCACCTTCTCTGCGGTGACCTCGCCCCCTTGGCCCAGCCCGAGCACGAGCACCCCAGGGGGGGACATTCCAGGGGCGGCGATATAGCTACCCGCGCCTTCCTGCTCCGGGTACGCGCCGACGAGCAGCCGATCGGACAACCTGCCGTGGAGGTGCGCATCGAGCCATCCCTCCGCCCCACCCCGCAACGGCATCCCCGATGCGTGGCCAACTGCAACTGGGAAGCTGGTCTGGTCGAGGCTGCCATGGACGACCTGGACCACCAAGCTATTCGGCCTCAGGGCAGTGGCGACCGTTGGATGGGAGCGGCCCCTCGGGCTGGTAGTCATCGCCCGGACCAGGTCAGACCCGTAGAGCAGGCCGACGCAAGGCGCTGACGTTCCTACGGCCCACCACGTAGTAGTTCGGAGACTGGTAGGGCGGCATCTGCTGGGCGACCTGGTTGCGTAGGTCGTGGAGCGAGCCCACGAACGCACCGTTGTCCCAAACCTTGAGCAAGTTCTCGGTGAACAGCCCGTTGCGGTCCCCGTCGAGGCTGGTCTGGTTGTCCTGGCAACCCGATACCAAGGCGACCGTCGCAGTGACACCGCTGGTTTCCCGGGCCGGGACAGCCCGCTGGATGCGGGCATACGTGGCGGCCCTGCCCTTCTGCACCTTGTCCGCCACAGCCCGCGGCATAGCTCGCCCGGCAGGCACGGCGGCCCGCGGGATGCCGCCTCCGGCTGCGACGGTGGCCAGCAGATCCCAGTTGGGCTCGCGCGGAATGGTGCCGCTGTGGCACGAGTCAGACAGCACGAAAATGCGCGACCCGGCAGGGAACTCGGCCCACAACGCCCATAACTCGTCATCGATGAGCTGCCGGTCGTACAGGCACCAGGTCTCGTCCTTGGTGTCTGCCGTCCCGCCGATCTCGCCGTAGTCACGATGTGCTTCGTCGCCGTTGGTGTCCGTCACCTGCCCCCCGTGCCCCGAGTAGGTCAGCAGGAACGCGTCTTTGGACGTCATCGACTTCGCAGCGCCAGTGATCGCGGCGACCACCTTCCGGGAAGTCGCTGCTTGGGTCAGCAGCAGAGTGTTTGGGCCATAGCCAAGTGAGGTGGCAAGCGCCGCCATGTCTCGCGCGTCGTTCTCGCACGCAACCAAGTCCCCTGACCAACCCATGTAGTGCTTCGGGCTCACCGAGTTGAGGCCAATGTGCAGTGAGATTCCCCTGGGCATACCGACCCCTCCCACGTTCGTGGCCAACTCGATAGGACTAGGCGTCCAAGGTTCTGCGCCGCTAACCCCTGCTCCATCAGGCTACCTAGCACAACAGGAGCCCGAGGCGAAACCGCGGATCTCCAACATCGCGACAGTGATTCGCGAAATGAATGTGGAACGCCGGTTCCGAGCCGCAACGGACCCAACTGGCTTTCGACAAGCATCGAGTCCGTGCGACCGTTCGAAGCTGGATCAAGACGGGTCACGTACCTTCTGACCGGTCCCGAGTCTCCCCGTGCGTTCGATCAAGGGAATAGCGACTGTCACATGCCTCGTCCGAGGGCGCTGGACGAGGCGACACGTGACCGAGCGCTCCCGCAGCAGCAGGATGACGTGATCTCACTTGGGAGTAACGGGGCTCATGGGACCTGAGTGTGGGGTGAGCACGGCGCGCCGGACTGCAGTGGCGCCTGGATAGGGGTCGAGGCCCTTCAGGATTGGTAGCGACCAAGCAACCGTTCCGAAGGACCTCGACATGAGCGAGCCTACGGCGTGCGCTGCCGCGCGCTGCCGTCCGTCCCCGTCGTATTGCGACAGCTGTGACCTGCTGGTGGGCCTCGAGTGTCTGCACGTGACCTCGGTCGAACAGGACGACGCCGGCTTGGTGGTGATGGTCGAGTCGGCGCCGGCGCCGATGGGCTGCCCTGGCTGCGGGGTCGTCGCTTACGCGCACGGGCGGGTCACCGTGGAGCTGGTGGACCTGCCCTGTTTCGAGCGGCCGGTCCGGCTGCGCTGGGTCAAGCGCCGATGGTCCTGTGCCGAACCAGTCTGTGCGACTGGAACGTTCGTCGAACAGGATGAGACCGTGGCCCGGCCGCGGGGGTTGTTGACGGTTCGGGCGTGCTGGTGGGCGATCGAGCAGATCCGCCGCGAGCACGCCTCGGTCGCTGGCGTCGCCCGCCAGCTGGCCTGCTCGTGGAAGACGGTGTGGCGCTCCATCCGGCCGCTGCTCGAAGCCCTGGACGCGGACCCGGCCCGGTTCGACGGCGTGGCCACCCTCGGCGTCGACGAGCACGTGTGGCACCACGTGTCCCCGCTCAAGCGCGGACCGAAGGAGCTGACCGGGATGGTCGACCTGACCCGCCACCCGGACCCGAAGGACCCCGACAAGCTGATCGTCCGTGCGCGGCTGCTCGACCTCATACCCGGCCGGTCCGGGACGGTGTACCGCAACTGGCTGATCGAACGCGGCGACGCCTTCCGCGCCGGCGTGCAGGTCGCCACCCTGGACCCGTTCCACGGGTACAAGAACGCCATCGACGACCAGCTCGACGAGGTCGCGTCCGTCCTTGACGCGTTCCACGTCGTCAAGCTCGGCGGGCAGGCCCTCCACGAGATCAGCCGCCGCGTGCAGCAGGCGATCCACGGACACCGCGGCCGCAAGGGCGACCCGCTGTGCGGCATCCCGCAACATCCTGCGCCCATCGGCGCGAGGATCCCGACCGAGCCGTACGTCATCACCGCCTGGCGCAAGCGCCACCCCATCCAGGAGATCCCGGACGGGCACGTCTTCACCCAGCCGTGGCCGGCCGGCCCGACCGACCGACGGAAGGACCACACGTTCGACCACCAGTACAAACACGACCGGGCCCGGCGCACCCTCAAGGGCATCGACGAGCAGGTCACCAAGGCCGAGCGCGCGGTCGCAGGCACGACACCAGTGAAGCGGAACCGGTTCGTCCAGCTCACCGGCGGCTCCAAGAGCGTGAACCGGGCCCTGGAGGCCAAGGCCCGCTCCCTCGCCGGCCTGAAGGGTTATGCCGAGGTCGCGGTTATGCCGACCGGCGGCCCGTCTTCGGCATTGTCGCTGTTGAGGGCGGTGCCCTTACTCGGGCTGTCGGCATAATCGCGGGGCTTCCTGAGGGTGGGGAGGCTGGCCTTCCTGACTCAAGGAAGGAGTTGCCTGCATGAGCGGTGACTGTGTGGTTGGTCCCGGCGGGCGCCGGGTGCTTGTCGAGGACGCGTTGAGCGAGTACGGCGACTTCCTCGTGGCCGGCAAGGGCGTCGCGGTCGCTACGAGGGAGTGCTATCTGCGCCACGTTCGGACCTTCCTGTCCGAGCTGGCCGACCGATCGGGTGCCGTTGACCTGCAGGCCGTTTCGGCATTGCAGGTGCGGTCCTTCGTGACGGAGCGTGGTGGCCGCTACGCGCCGGAGTCGTTGAAGCTGACCGCGACTGCGGTCAGGTCGTTCCTGAGGTTCGCCTGGATGTCCGGCTGGACGGGTAGCGACCTGACCGGAGCCGTCGGGACGGTGGTGACCCACCGGTCGGGCCGGCTGCCCAAGGCGCTCACTGCCGAGCAGATGCATCAGTTGCTGGCCAGCCCGGATCGCCGGACCCTCACCGGCGTTCGGGACTACGCGCTGCTGTTGCTGTTGTCCCGGCTGGGACTACGCGCGGGTGAGGCCGCCGGGTTGCGCCTGGAAGACATCAACTGGCAAGCGGGAACCGTCACCGCGACGGTCAAGGGCGGTGGCACGCTGACCTTCCCGATCCCGCGCGATGTCGGCCAGGCGCTCGTGGGTTACCTGCAGCGACGCGCGACAGCGGTCGGGTACCGCGAGGTGCTCCTGCAGGTCCGCGGTGAACCGAGGCCGATGACCAGGTTCGCGGTGACCGAGGTCGTGTCCCGGCATGCCGCCGCCGCCGGACTGGGGACGGTGCGCCCACCGGCTGCGTCACTCCGCGGCCCGAGCCGTGCTGGCCGCGGGCGGCACCCTGGTCGAGGTTGGCGAGCTGCTCGGCCACACCACCGCCCAGGTCACCATGGCCTACGCGTCCTTCGATCTCGGCTCGTTGGCAGTACTGGCCCGGCCGTGGCCGACGGAGGCCGACGATGACTGACGACCTGACCGTCCTCATCGGTGAGTACCTGGCCTTCCGCACAGCCCGCGGGTTCCAACAGAACCCGAAGGTCGAACGCCTGCTCACCCAGTTCGTCACCTCCCTTTCAGGGGATGCAGCCGACCGAGCCGATGGCCGGTTGTTCACGAACGGCCAAGCCTTAGCGTGGGCCCACGCGCCCGCCGGAGGGTCCCCGGCGTGGCTGTCCTACCGGCTGTCCGCCGTCCGGCAGTTCGCAGTCTTCCTGGCCGGGTCAGGCCTGCCGGTCGAGGTACCGGCCGTCCGTCAAGGAGTCGGCGGGTCCCGCCGCGCGACGCCGTACCTGTACACCAACGCGGACGTCCGGGCGCTGATGGCAGCCGCCGATGACCTGTTCACGCCGCTGAAGGCGGCCACGCTGAAGACCCTGACCGGGCTGCTGGCGGTCACTGGGATGCGGATCGGGGAGGCGCTCCAGCTCATCATCGGCGACCTCGACCTGGACCACGGCGTCATCGTCATCACGCAAGCGAAGTACGGACGCCAACGCATCGTCCTGCTCGAGGCGACCTCGCGTCAGGCCGTCGCCGGCTACCTGAGCCTGCCGGTCCGCGGCCGGCTCGGGACCACGACGGAAAGACCAGTCTTCGTCACGTCCAAGGGCACCGCCTTGGCTTACGGGACTGCGCAGGGCGCCTTCCACCAGATGACCCAGCGGGCCGGCCTGCCGCCGCGGGCCCGGGGCCCGGCCACGCCAGCACGACCTGCGCCATGCGTTTGCGACCCGTCGATGATCGACGCGTACCGCCACGGGCGCGACCCCGCCAGGACACTGTCCCTGCTGTCGGTCTGGCTCGGGCACGCCAACCCGGCGGACACCTACTGGTACCTGCAGGCAGCGCCCGAGGTCGCCGCCCTCGCGGCCCTACGGCTCGAACCTGGCCTCGACGGTCGCGAGCTCGAAGGCGAGGAATCGTGATGGCCCCGCTTGACACGACTCGGCTCGCGCCGGTGCTGCACGAGTACTTCACCGCATACCTGGTCACCCAACGCGCCATGAGCGATGCGACGATCCGCACCTATCGGGACACGTGGCGGCTCTTCCTGCGCTTCCTGGCCCAGGCCCGTCACGTGCCCGCCCATCAGCTCGCCGTCACCGACGTGGACGCCGCCTCGGTGCTCGCCTTCCTCGAACATCTGGAAACCTCGCGGGGCAACAGTGCCGCGACCAGAAACCTGCGGCTGGCCGCGATCAAGTCGATGATGGCCTTCCACGCCACCAAGGCCCCCGAGCAGCTGGACACCGCCGCCCGGATCCACGCCATCCCGGTCAAGAAGAAGCCCAAGCCGCAGCCCACGTTCCTGACCAGCGTCGAGGCGCAGGCGCTGCTGGACGCGATCGGCGCCGACACCTGGACCGGCCGAAGGGACCGGGCGATGTTCGCCCTCGCCGTGCAAACCGGGCTGCGGCTCAGCGAGCTCACCGGGTTACACATCGACAGCCTCCACCTCGGCGCCGGTCCCCATGTTGCCTGCACCGGCAAGGGCCGCAAGAGACGCACCACACCACTGACCACAGCCACCGCCGCCGTGCTGACCGGATACCTCCACGAACGGAAGGCCCGCCCGGGCGACGTGCTCTTCCCGAACCCGCAGGGCAGGGCGCTGTCGCCAGACGCGGTGCAGCAACGCCTGTCGGTGTACGAGGCCCGAGCCGTCACGAGCTGTCCCGAGCTGGCCGGCAAGCACGTCAGCGTCCACACCCTGCGGCACACCGCCGCCATGCGATTCCTCGAGGCCGGGATCGATGCCGCCGTCATCGCCCTATGGCTCGGCCACGAGTCCACCGCGACGACCAGCATGTACCTGCACGCCGACCTGAATATCAAACGAGCCGCCCTCGAACGCACCCGGCATCCCGACACACCCGCCGGGGACTACCACCCGGACGACCCGCTCCTCGCCTGGCTCCAGAGCCTGTGATTATGCCGATGACCACAGCCCGGCCACGGCCCCCACCAACGATCCCGAGCCCTCTGTCGGCATAACCCCGACATCGGCATAACCCTTCTTATCCCGACCTCGGCATAAGAAGGGCTACGTGACGAACCTCGGCCCGGCGATCGCCGACGCCGGCTTCGTCATCGGCGCTTACCACCGGCTCTTCCAGATCGAGAAGTCCTTCCGGATGTCCAACCACGACCTGCAAGCCAGGCCGATCTTCCACCACAAACGCGAGAGCATCGACGCGCACCTGACCGTCGTGTTCGCGGCCCTCGCCGTCAGCAAGCTCATCGAGGACGCGACCGGCTGGAGCATCAAGAAGTTCGTGCGGACCGCCCGGCGCTGCCGCACCATCGAGATCCAAGCCGGCGCCCACACCCCCACCGCCGCCGACCCGCTACCCGCCGACCTCGCAGAGGCAATTCAGTCACTCCGCGGCGCGACCCCGACCTAGACAGTAAATCCAAGCCAAGTCAGGACGCCCTCGGCCCCCGTAACCTGACCAAGAACAGCGCTCGACAACTCGAGAGACAGGGGTTTCCGGGCCCCCGGCTAGACCCTCAATTGAGATGAGCCCGGCCTCGTTGGTCCGGCGTCGTGGCCGATGGTCCGGAGCGTGGCTAGCGCGGGCGACTCGTTGCGAAGTCCCGAGTGCCCGCGCCCTTGCCTAAGCTGCTGGTGCTTCGATCTCCACCCGCATCGATGCAGCCTCCAACTCATCCTCGACTAAATGGCTGCGGGTCATGGAGGTCAAATAGACTCGCATTGTGTCATTGAAGCGATCTTGGACCGCGCGCATGTCGCGCTCTGTCAAGGATTTATCCGTAACGACTCGCAGCCAGTACGTACTGATCATGGTCTGCAGCCAGGCGGTACGCGGCCCGGCCAGCTCCATCCGCTCCGCCGGTCCTGTCAGGAAGATTGACACGAACGCGCCAGCCGAAATGCCACCGAAACCGACTGCTGCGACAGCATCTGCTGTGTCGTCGGCGGTCAGGCCCATGAATACGCTGACGGAGAAAGATACTATGCCCACGGCAAAAAGTGCCCACAGCATGTAGATGGCCCCCCGAAAGGCCTCTCCGATTCTGACCTGCGTTGCGTTCGCGCTTGCGGCCAGATTCAGAAGGACATCCTGCTTCATCTGATTATAGATCGCGTCCGTCGCTTCCTCGGGCCGCGGCACCGGCAGCTCCTCCGGAATCCTCACCATCGGCAGATTGGCGACTGTGGCAGTCTTCTTCTTCACCGTGTTCCCCCCATCGGGTCTAGTGCATTGATCCTGTGAGATGAGAGTGCGCCGTGAGTGATGCTGCCCACAAGGTCTTTCCGAGTAGTCTCAGCAAGGCCATGAGAAGGTCACAGGTGAACCACAGGCCGCGCACCGGCCGCCTCAATCAGGCTCATTGAACCGCCCCGGCATGTCGGGAGACTCCAAACCTTGGGAAGGTTGGAGTCATGTCCGGGAACACGTCCAAGAGGTACCCGCCTGAGCTGAAGGCTCGGGCGGTGCGGATGTTCGAGGAGATCCGCCCCGATCACGCCACCGACTGGGAGGCGATGACCAAGGTCGCGCAGTTGCTCGGGGTGAGCACCGCGGAGACGGTCCGCAAGTGGGTGCGTCAGGCCCAGGTCGACCACGGCGCCCGTCCGGGTGTCACGAGCGAGGAGTCGGCCGAGGTGAAACGGTTGAAACGAGAGAACGCGGAGCTGCGCCGCGCGAACTCGATCCTGAAAGCCGCGGCAGCTTTCTTCGGTGCCGAGCTCGACCGGCCCTCCCGCTGATCGTGGAGTTCATGCGCGAGCACGCTGACCACCGTGAAGACAGTGAGAACGGTGGCCTGCGTTGGGGTGTCGAGCCGATCTGCGCTGTGCTGAGTGAGCACGGGCTGCCGATCGCCCCGTCGACGTACTACGCGCACGTGAACAAGCCGGCCACCGCCCGTGAGTACCGGGATGCGCTGTTGCTGAACGAGATCCGCCGTGTCCACGCCAGCAACTACGGGGTGTACGGGGCCAGGGAGGTCTGGCTCCAGCTCAACCGTGAGGGGATCCCGGTGGCCCGGTGCACCGTGGAACGGCTGATGCGCGAGGACGGCCTGACCCGCGCGGTCCGGGGCACGGTCAAGCGCACCACCATCGCCGACCCGGCCAGCCCGCGGGCGCGGGACCTGGTCCGGCGTGACTTCTCACCGCTGGCTCCGGACCGGCTCTGGGTTGCTGACATCACGTACGTCTCGACGTGGGCGGGGTGGGTGTACGTCGCCTTCGTGATCGACGCGTTCGCGCGCCGGATCATCGGCTGGCGGTGCGGGACGAGCATGTCCACCCAGCTGGTCCTGGACGCCCTCGAGCACGCCGTGTGGACCCGTGAGCGTGAAGGCCGCTCACTGGATTCCGTTGTGGCGCATACCGATCGCGGGTCGCAGTACACGGCGATCCGGTACACCGAACGCCTCGCCGAAGCGAACATCGCGGCCTCGGTCGGCTCCGTCGGCTCGTCCTACGACAACGCCCTGGCCGAGTCGATCAACGGGCTGTACAAGACCGAGCTGATCAAACCACAAGGCCCGTGGCGCAGCCTCGACGCTGTTGAGTACGCCACCGCGGAATGGGTCGACTGGTTCAACCACCGCCGCCTCTACGAGTACCGCGGAGACATCCCACCCGTCGACCTCGAGACCGCCTACTACGCTCAAACACGAGCCCAGCAGCAGCTGGAGCTCTCAAACCACTGAGTCTCCCGACTCACCGGGGCGGTTCAGATCGAGGTTAAGTACGGCCTAGAGCGTGTCTGCTAAAGGTCCCGGGTCGTGTGGGCCATCGTGTGTGGCGCACTTCGTGGTGGCGTGATCTGTGACGAGTTGTGGACTGTCCTCGAACCGGTGGTGCCGCAGGACGCGGGTCGTCGGGGTCGGGCGTGGAACGACCACGGAGCGACGCTCGAGGCGATCGTCTGGCGTATCCGGACGGCTCGCCGTGGCGGGACCTGCCGGACGCGTTCGGGGCATTTGAGTCTGTCTGACAGCGGCTTCGGCTGTGGTCGACGGACCGACGCACGAGCGGAAGTTCGCCGCAGTGCGCGAGGAGGCCGGTTTGACGGACGTCCGAGTCGGAGCCCGCGGCTCGCATGATCTCCCACCTCAGGTCCCAAGAGCCCAATGGGCGGACACCCACATCCACACGCACAGGTTGACACCGTCGGACGGGTGGGAGGACCTTTGGAGAGCGTCCGCACGCGGTACGCGACCGCGGGTGTACCACGGAGGAGAGCCGAGGAGTTGCCATGCCCTTTGACATTGCACTGGCAGCAGCAGCGCTTGCGGCGGCCACACAGGGAGTCACTCTGTTCGACAAGATCGCGGACCAGGTCGTTCGCTTCAAGACTAAGAGGCCGCTAGCCGGTGAGCCACCGCAGCATCGCATGACGATCGAGGAGTCGGACGGCGAACTTGTCTCAAAGGTCCATGGGCACGAGGTTGAACGTATCACTGCCCGGGATCTAGTCCACCTTGATGCCGATGTGCTGCGACACATCAAGGTCTACGAAGAATCCATGCAGAACAATTACACACTGTGGGAGAAGGTCTATCCACAACTTCCGCTGAGCCCTCCCATGGAGCGGGCCAGACTGGAACTTCAACTCGCCCAGGTGACGGATGCGATCGGTGCTGACCTAAAGCACATTTTGGACTTCTTGGAGGATGCGGGTTTGGGTCTCGACGATCATTATCGTTACGCCCGCGACCTCCTTGCCCCAACAACCGACTAGGGCCTGTTACGCAAGTCGTCGAGCCGGTAGTTGATGACAGCGACGTACACGGTCGCGGCGAAGCGGACGCGAGCTTTGCTTCATCTTCACCGCCACGGACGCACCGGCGAGGGCCAAGTGGGAGACCGACCATCACAACATCTCCCGCTATGGCACCGTCACAGGCCGCCGACGCCTCAACGTGGCCGTGACGTTGGGTGGCGCACCGCTGCCCCCAAGCCTCGTCCGACCCAGACCAGTAGGACCGGCTTGCAGGCTTTCCGCCGACCCGCAAGGAAGAACGCTTTCTAGGGTACCTCGGGCTCGCTGATCGGAATCCCCTGAGTTGCGGTCGCCCGGCCATATATGGGACTGCTGACGATCTGATTGTCACGCGGGGTGTGGTGTTTCAGGCCGCGTGTGCGGCGTGGTTGATGGTCTCAAACTCGATCGGGGTGAGCTTGCCCAGGGCGCGTTGGCGACGTCGGAGGTGGTAGGTCCGCTCGATCCAGGTGACGATGGCCAGGCGTAGCTCGTGGCAGGTGCGCCAGCGCCGCTGGTCGAGCACGTTCTTCTGCAGCAGGGCGAAGAAGCTTTCCATCGCGGCGTTGTCGGCGCTGGAGGCGACGCGGCCCATCGAGCCGGACAGGCCGTGGCTGGTCAGCTCGCGGACGAAGCGGCGGGAGCGGAACGGACCGGATTCAACCAGTGGAGGCAACACGGGCTTGTCTGCCCGACTCTAGATGCTCTTCCAGGGCCTCGGCCGGAGTCTTCCAGCCGAGGGTCTTGCGGGGCCTGGTGTTGAGGGCGTGGGCCACGGCTGGAGGTCCTCGGCGGACCAGCGTGAAAGGTCGGTGCCCTTCGGGAAGTACTGCCGCAACAGGCCATTGCCGTTCTCGTTGGTGGCTCGCTGCCACGGGCTGTGCGGGTCGGCGAAGAAGACTGGGATGCCGGTTTCGACCTTGAACTGGGCGTGCGCGGACATCTCCTTGCCACGATCCCAGGTCACCGACCGACGCAGCTGCTCGGGCAGCGTCGACATGGTCTCAGCAAGCCGGTTCTTCATCGTGATCGCGCCGTAGCCGGCCAGCGCCGGACCGTTCTTGACCGCCTGTTTGTGTCCCCAGCCCTCCTCGCGGGGGAGGTGAACCAGCATTGTGTACCGGGTGGTCCGCTCCACCAGGGTGCCGATGGCCGAGCGCTCCAATCCGATGATTAGGTCACCCTCCCAGTGCCCGGGCACGGCGCGGTCCTCGACCTCCGCGGGACGTTCGCTGATGAGCGCCTCAGGTGTCACGTGCGCCCATGCCTTACGGGTTGATCTGGCCCGCGGCGCACGCAGCGCGCGGCCGGTGCGCAGGCACAAGACAAGCTCGCGCTTGAGGGCGCCGCGGCCCTCGATGTACAACGCCTGGTAGATCGCCTCGTGCGAGATCCGCATGGACCGATCATCCGGGAAGTCGATCGGCAACCGGTTGGCAATCGGTTCCGGGCTCCACGCTCGCACCCACGCCCGGTCCTTGCGACGCGGCTTGTTCCGTCCTCCGGGCCCGTGACGACCGTGCCATCGGGGCGAGTGATCTGACCGGCGAGCCGGTTCTGGACGTAGGCGCGCAGCTGTGGGTTGCCCACCAGCTTCGCAGTCTTCGGTCGCCGCGCTTCCAGCTCGGCTTTCCAGTGGGCCACGGAAGGCTCGGTACTCGAGCTTTCCGCCGCCTGTCGCCCATGGTGGTGCCGGTGCAGCGGAGTTACCCTTCTCAAGTCGAGTGGTTACTGGTCATGCCGTGTCGGATGGCGGCCAAAAGGACGTCGGTGTTGATGACCGACAGGCGTGTGAACTTGATGCAGTAGCCCGTGATGCTGGCCCGACCAATCGAGGCCCCGTAGGTGCGCGCCAGGTAGGTCTTGTCCTCGAGTCCCAGCACGTAGACCGAGATGCCCGTCGTGTTGGCGCTCAGGCCGATGCGATAGAACTCTCGCGCGGACCGGTCGGCGTAGGTGATGGTGTAGACGCCGTAGCCGATGTTGGGGTTGGCCACGACCTTGCCGTCGTCGTTGGTGCCGTCGGTGAACCACAGTTTGGCGTCGGGGAACTCCGCGAGCACCAGCGAGTGCAGCTGCCGGAGGTCGGTCTGCTTGGGTTCGGGTTGACTGGCGAGGTAAGCCTCGACCCGCTCTGGGATGTCCATCTCGGCCCGATGCTAGCAACGGTGGGACGCCAAAGAAGCGGCGCGGACGACCACGGCTCAGGTCCGTGGTCGCGGCGTTGGGAAATCCGTGAGCAGCCTGGGCGTGTGGTGTTCGACCGGGATCGGCCAAGCTCAGGATGGGTGCGTCCTACCTTCGCTTGTATGGCAATAGTGCGGTAGGGCGGCGGAGAGGGTCGGTCCCACCCTCGACGGATGTCTCCGCGGGTCAGCGGAAGACTCTCAGGCGGGGAACACGCCGCTGGAGAGGTACCGGTCGCCGCGGTCACAGACCACGAAGATGATCGTCGCCTCCTCGACCTCCCCGGCCACCTGCAGGGCGGTCCAGCAAGCACCGCCCGCGGAAACACCTCCGAAGATGCCTTCTTGGCGGGCCAGCTGGCGGGCCGTCTCCTCGGCGTCGGTCTGGGCGACCTCCACGGTCCGGTCCACCGCCGAGGGGTCGAAGATCTTCGGCACGTACTCCGGTGGCCAGGCACGGATCCCGGGGATCTTCGAGCCCTCCGCGGGTTGTGCCCCGACGATCTGGACACCGGGGTTGCGCGATTTCAGGAACCGCGAGACCCCGGTGATCGTGCCTGTGGTGCCCATCGCGGACACGAAGTGTGTGATCCGTCCGTCGGTCTGGCGCCACAGCTCCGGGCCCGTCCCGTCCTCGTGGGCACGGGGGTTGTCCGGGTTGCCGAACTGGTCCAGGACCCGGCCGCGGCCCTCCCGCTCCATCCAGGCGACGACGTCGCGGGCCTCTTCCATGCCGCCGCTCGCCGGGGTGAGGACCAGGTCGGCTCCGTACGCCTTCATCGTCTGGATCCGCTCAGTGGAGGCGTCCTCGGGCATCACAATGACCAGTGGGTAGCCGCTGATCGCCGCCGCCATCGCCAAGCCGATCCCGGTGTTTCCGGACGTGGCTTCCAGCAGGGTGTCGCCGGGGGAGATCTCACCTCGCTCCTCGGCGCCGCGGATCATGCTGATCGCGGGCCGGTCCTTCACCGAGCCGGCCGGGTTGTTCCCCTCGAGCTTGGCGAGCAGCACGTTGCCGCGGCGTTCGTTCTCCAGCCCCGGAAGGCGCTGCAGACGCACCAGCGGGGTGTCGCCGATGACGTCCTCCAACGTGGAGTATGCCGGGGGCTTGCTCACGACCTGGAGCCTACGGCAGCGGTCGCCGGAGAACCGCAGCCGACCGCTCGACCTCCACGCATCCACCGAGTCCGAAGAGGTCCGCGAGGATGACGTTCGTCCGGGAGGCCGACCACACTTGCTCGAAGGTCTCGAGGAGCGTCCTATCGCCGCTTGACGACCGTGCCCGTCGCATCTTCCTCGCGCTGGCTTGGGCAGGCTTCGTCTGTTGCCCCCGCGCCGCGCACCGGCTGGATGTTCGCGCGTTCCTCGGCGGGACGAGCAGAACCAGGAGGATCCTGACCCCATGGCAACCAGCACACCGCCGAGGAACATGGCCGTACCCCTGGCCGCGTTCGTCGCCGGCGCGGTCGTTGCCCTGCTCGTCGGGGTGTTCGGCAAGGTACACGACCCGACCCTGGCCGGCACGACAACGTTCGGCTTCCGCACGGTCATCGACATGAAGGTCGTGCTGTCCGTGGTGATCGGAGTCCTCGCTGTGCTCCAGCTCGTCGGGGCACTCTGGATCTACGGCAAGCTCGGCGCCCCCGCATGGGTCGGGACTGCCCACCGGATCTCGGGTGCGGTTGCGGTCGCGCTCATCATGGTGGTCGCGTATCACTGCCTCTGGGCGCTGGGCCTGGAGACCGGGACGTTCGCCTCCGGAGCACCCGTGCCAACCCGCACGGTCGTGCACGGGGTACTTGGCTGCGTCCTCATCGGCGCTGTGGTGATCAAGGTGGTGGCGGTCCGGTCACGCCACGCGCCCGGGTGGTTCCTGCCCGTGGCCGGCGGCCTGCTCTTCACCCTCGTCGTGGTCGTCGTGCTGACTTCGGCCGTCTGGTACATAGGCGCCCATGGCTGGCCCGGCTCGGGCGGCTACGGCTGAGCCACACGCATACGACAGCGCGTGCTTCAGAACGCGTCCTTGCGCCGGCTGAGGGCGCGTCTCTGTCCCCGAGGAAAGCGGATCGGCTGCCAGTTCCCGAGCCCCAAGGGGTCAGTGGGGCCTCCGGAGATTGGTGGCAGGCTGCCGCGAGGGCTGTCCCATACGGCGCCGGACGCGCAGGATGGACAAATGGCTCTCGACGCGAAGCGGCCGCCCGCGGCCGCACAAAGGTTCAACCAGGTCGCGGTGAAGGTTGCTGGCTGGAGGTGGTTCCCTCTCTGGGCGGCCGTCGAGCACCGCGGCCGCAGGAGCGGCCAGCGGTACACGACACCCGTCGCCGTCGCTGCCTCCACATCCGAGGTGCTCTACATCGGACTGCCATGGGGTCCCGGCACGGACTGGGTCCGCAATCTTCAAGCGGCTGGCGGCGGCACGTTGCGTTGGAAGGGCGCGTCCCATGCGGTGACCGAGCCAACGATCGTCGGACCCGAGGAACCTCTCGCCGCCGCCAAGACGCTCCAGCGGCAGATGTTGTCGCGATGGAAGCTGGAGCACTTCCTCAGGCTGCGAATTGTGCGCGGCCTCTGAAGGCTGCAGGCCACGCGCCTGACGACCACCGGATCTCTGGGGGCGGCCCGCCAGAGCAGTGCGCCGCCTCGTCAGCGTGGGCGTGCTCCGGGGCCGGTGGTAGAGCGTGGGCGAGTGCTGGTTGCCCCCAAACGAGGAGCATCCCGGCCCGCGAGTCACCCAGCCTCAGCGGCGCCTTCAACTCCGGCGAGGCCGCCCAAGGCCCCTACGGCCCCGCCCACTCGCCCTTCTCGGACGGCCCCCGCGCCGGTGCTTGTTATGACGGCAGTCGAGCGTCGAGGGCGCTGGACTCCTCACTCGCAGACGAGGCCGTCGCTGTCGGCGTCTCGGTACCAGTCGTACTCGGCGTCCTTGCCGGCGTAGTAGGGGCCGTAGCCGGCCGCCTTCGCGGCCTTGCAGGTGCCGAACTGAGGATCCAGCGCGGCGGTGGGGGGCTGTGGAGGCCGCGGCGAGGTGGTGGGCTTGGGCGCAGGATTGGCTGGCTTGATCGTGCCGCCGCCGAGCGGGACGGCCTTCGCGGTCGGCAGCTTCTGGTTGGGGCAGGCCCCGAGGATGCGCGCGATCGCGTCATGCTCGGCTGCCGTGACCCACAGCCGGTACTTGACCTTGACGGCGACCTGCCTGGCCACGTACGCGCACCCGGAGCTCTTGCTCGGTGGGAGCCATGTGGCTGCGTCGCCGTCGCCCTTGGCCTCGTTCGTGGGGCCGTCGACGGCCAGCAGGTTCAGCGGGTCGTTCGCCAGCGCAGTCTGCGCCGCGGGGTCCAGCTGCTGGGCGCCCTTCTGCCAGGCGTCGGACAACGCGACGACGTGGTCGATCTGCACCGCGGTGGAGGTGCTTTGGCCTCTGACGAACGTGATCCTCTTGCCGGTGTACGGGTCCAGGAGGGTGCCGGAGGTGACCAGGCAGCCGTTGGTGCCGGCCTTGAGGGTGAAGCCCTTCAGGTCCCGGCGCAGGATGTCGTTGCGGGTGTCGCAGCCGTTGCGGTCCGTGTCTGCCCACGCCTGGCCGAACTGGGCGCGGGTGTACCCGCTCTTCGGGGCTCGGCCCTTGACTGGCAGCTGCGCCAACGCGGCCAGCGCGGTCCCCTTCGCCCCTTGGGGGCTCGAAGTGGACGTCGTGGGGGAAGGCGCCGTGGTGGTGGATGTTGCGGGGCTCGGTGTCGTGGTCGCGGATGTCGCTGGGCTCGTTGATGATGGGGCCGGGATCTCCGAGGACGAGTCGCCCGATACCGCAAGTAGTCCTGGCTGCATCGGTCCTGCGGTGGCGCCCGCGATGGCGAACAGTGCGAATGCCGCGCCGAGCGCGACACCGCCGCCGGCGCGGCCACGGAGCTGCGCCCAGTCGACGCGGCCGCGGACCAGAGCAATGATCGCGACGACGAGGACGTAGATGGCGGCCATGCCGAAGAAGCCGCCCACGCCGGAGCTGGCAGCGCCGAGCAACGCGGTCAGGACGAGGCCGCCCCATCCGAGCCAGCCCGACGCACCGAGCGACAGGATGCCCAGCACCCATGGGCTGCTGGGCTCGGTGCTTGCGCCTGCCGGCTGCCAGGTGCCCGCTGCGGAGGGGTCTGGTACGACGTGTGGGGTCCACTGGGTCCCGTCCCAGTACCGCTGGTTGCCCTCCGGGGTCGGGTACCAGCCCGCGGGGGGAACAGGCTCGCTCATCGATCCGCCTTCTCGCATGGGTGTCTCGGTCGGTCACGCACCTGCGGAGGTTAGTGCCCCCCGGTGAGCTATCGGGTATGGGGTCTGGACAGATCCTCGCGCTCGAGTCCGCGTGGTCGGGGCCAGCTCGCGTTGGTGGCTGCAGCGGCTACGTCTACAGTCGAAGAGAGTCCGTGGCAGCCGGCCCGCACGCCGTTGCCGTCGAATGGATGGCCCTCAGGGCCGCGCGGAGTTGCCCCTAACCCGGAGGTCGCGTCACAACCGCCCTCCGGGCGACCCGCGGCGGTTCACTCCATGACCGAGCTTGGTGTAGTCGCGGGGGACTGACCGCCGAGAGGGTCGCGTGATGTCGCCGCAGAACGACCTGCTTCAGAGAGGTGGCACCCCGCCGGAGCCGGCCGCCCCCTACCATCTCGTCATGGCCCAACACGTGATCACCACTCTGGTTGACGACATTGACGGCACTGAGGCGGCCGAGACAGTCACGTTCGCGCTCGACGGAACGTCCTACGAGATTGACCTGTCGGAGAAGAACGCGAAGGAGCTGCGCAAGAGCCTGGGGCACTGGACCGACCGGGCACGTACCTCGGGGCGGCCTGCACGCATACGGAAGCACCTTGCAGCAGTTGGCGATTCACGCAATGCGGAGATCCGCGCCTGGGCGCACAGCACCGGGCACGACGTGCCTGCTCGTGGGCGGATCCCGCAGCGGATCGTTGCCGCGTTCGACGCAGCCCACTAAAGACGGGGCAATTCCTCAGAGCGCCCGGGCCGACGCGGCCGGGGGGCTCTTGCCGCTTGGTAGGCGATGAGGGCCGGCCGTTCACATGCGGCTGGTGCAGCGATCTGGACGCGAGCGCCAGCGTGTGCAGCCTCCGGACCTGGCCTGGTTACGGAACGCCGGTCCGGCGCTAGCCGCTGGCCGCGGTCATCGCTCGGTCCAGGGTGGTCTCCGGGGTTGTGATCTCAGCGCCGGATGGAGCCTCGACCTCGCGCCGGTCTGTCGTCGCCGGCGAGCTGTTGCATCGCCGCGCCGGTCCGGTGATGGCTCGCAGGCTCGGGCTCGTTGAACGGCAGCTCGTCAAACGCAGGGTCGTCGGGAAGCCGGACCGCGAGGCGGCGGCGGAGCTCCTGGGCCGGCAGGTCCCGCAGAGGCCCCGCGTCGACAACCTGTCGGCAGAGCCCGGCGACGTCGACGCCTGCCTGGTGCGCGTCGTTGAGCATGCTGGCCAGCGCGGGCCAGTCGCTCTGGGCGAGGAGCCGAGGGTCGAGTTCCCCGGCCAGCTCGAGCCACCGGTCGACCAGCTGCTGTCCCGCGATGCTCTCGAGCCGCGCGCGGACCTCGCGGATGGCGGCCAGCTGCTGCTGGGCGGTAGCCCGCGGGTCGCGGTTCCAGGCCTCGGCGTGGCCGGCGAGGCAGGCGCGTGCGTTCAGCGGTGGGACCCCGAGTCGCTGCGCGACGTGTCGGCTCCCGGCATCCCATGTGGCGGGGGGTTGGGCGGCGAGGATCTGGCTGGCATGCTGCAGGGCGGCCTCGCCGGTGAGGTTGGCGAGGCGCTCGTCCACGAGCAGCGAGGCCAGGGGCCGGGATCGGTGGAGGGTGTCGAGCAACGCGTGCGGGCCGAGGCGGGTCAGGACGTCGGCGGGGTCGGACCCGTCGGAGAAGCGGGCCACGGCTGGGACGAGTCCGTGCGGGGCGAGCATCCAGAAGTCGCGTTCGGCGGCGACCCGGCCGGGCAGGTCCCCATCGGTGGCCACAACCAGAGGTCGGCCCACCGCCGCCAGCTGCGCGGACTGCTGGTTCGTGAGGGACGTGCCGAGGGTGGCGACGCCGACGAACGCTCCGCCGCCTGCGAGCGTGACAGCGATCGCGTCCATCGGGCCCTCGACGAGGACGAGCGCAGCCTCGTCGGGCAGAGGCCACGGCGGTAGCCCGTAGAGCTGGGCGCCCTTGTGGAACAGGGGCGTGCCGGCGGTGTTGAGGTACTTCGGCACACCAGAGCCACGACCCACGTCGTCGGCGAGGGCGGGGTGGCGCCGTCCGACGAAACCGAGGACGTCGCCGTCGTGGGTGATCGGGAGCATGACCCGGTCCCGGAACCGGTCGATCAGCCTGCCGGTCCGCGCGCGGCTGGCGACGCCCGCGGTGAGCATCTCGATATCAGTCACGCCGGAGCGTCGCAGCGCGGTAACGAGAGAGGTCCACCCGGCGGGCGCGTACCCCGGCGCGAACCCGGACAGGGCAGTCGCGACGGGCCCGGTGGGGCGCCCGGCCGCCGATTCGGTTGCGGGGCTGAAGCGTTCGCGCAGGTAGGTGTCGGCCCAGCTGCAGGGGAGCTGGTCGCGGAAGTAGCCCAGGGTGAGCTGGTTGATCTCCAGCATCCGCTCGCGGCTGACCGGGCTGTCGTCCCACAGGGCGGCGCGGGCGACCATGGCCTCGATGTCGTCGTCGGCGGGTTCCAGGGGTCCCATCGTCTCGCGGACCATGGCGGCGAGCTGCAGCCGCACCTCGACCGCGGCACCGGCCTCGACAGCGAGATCGACGGGGGCCGCTGCTCCGTCGGCATCAGCCTTGGCGCCTGCGTCATGGGGTTCCGTGCTCGAGTCGCTGCTCGGTTGGAGGAGGTCGGGCCACTGCTCCGGGGTGGGCGCCTCATTGAGAAGGCCCGCCTCGTAGTGGAGGTCGGTTGGGGGCAGCTCGTCCTCGTCTGGCTGGCCGTCGTCCAGGTCCTCCACCGGCGGGGGAGGGTCGGTCAGGACGGTGATCCGCCACACCATGGCCTGGCAGTCGTCCAGGTCACCGGCGCCGGGCTCGGGGGCGCCTTGGTCGTCTCCTGCTCGGTTGTGGCTGGGGTGGGTGTCGAGCAGGTCCTCGAGTGCCCAGCCGCGTTGCAGGGCGTGGTCGATGCTGGTGACCAGGGCCGGCCACCACGGGCTGGCCTGCAGCTCCTCTGCCCGGGTGCTCCCATAGGTGGCGGTCAGGCGGGGAACCCACGACGTTGTGAGCGCGTCACGGTTGTGGCGACGATCGTGGTCGGCGTCGACGGCAGGTGAGACGTGCCGGCTGATCCGCCACCAGAGAGCGGCGGCAGGGTGGTCATCGGGGAGTGCCCCGACGGCTGCGGCGCGTCGGAGTAGGCCGCGGGCGTCGATCCCGGCGCGGGAGATGGCGGCGAGTCGTTCGGCCAGGGTCGGGGTGAAGTCGTCGTGGCGGATCCCGGGGGCGGCGGCGTGCAGGAGCTCTTGCCATTCCTGCAGGGCGGGGGAGCGGCTGCCCTGCAGTGCTGTGGTGAGGCGGCGCTGCCAGAGGGCTGCCGCCTTCGCTAGGGCGTGTCTCCCTTATGGCGCCTGGAGCGCACGCCAGTCTGGGGCGGTGACGAAGCAGCCTTCACGGTTCCGGGTGTTCAGTGACAGCGAGTGGGCTCGGATCGAGCCGTTGCTCCCCTCGAATGTCGGGCGTCGGGGCCACCCGTTCGGGGACAGTCGGCGAGTGGTCGAGGGCATCGTCTACCGCTACCGGACCGGGATGCCGTGGCGGGACCTGCCGGGTGAGTTCGGCCCGTGGCAGACGGTGTGGAAGCGGCACCGGCGCTACGCCGCGGACGGCACCTGGGACCGGGTGCTGGCGCGGGTCGTGGCCGAGGCGGACGCCGCGGGGAAGGTCGACTGGCGGGTGTCGGTGGATGCCACCATCACCCGGGCGCACCAGCATGCAACGAACACCCGCCGCCCCGAGCAGGACACAGGGGGCGTGCTCGAACTACAAGAATCTGCCGGTTCATGAGTGTGAACCTGCAGGTCACGGCGTTGGCCGCTCCCGTGGCGGGCTGACGACGAAGATCCATCAGGCGGTCGATGGCAAGGGCCGACCGCTGGCGATGGTGGTCACTGGAGGACAGCGCAATGACGGCGCCATGCTGGTCGAGGTCCTCGCTGACATCCACGTCCCACGGTTGGGTCGGGGTCGGGCACGGACCCGTCCGGACGCGGTGATCGCGGACAAGGCCTACGCGACCGGTGTGATCCGCGCCGAGCTGCGACGCCGCGGCATCAAGGCCGTGATCCCCGCGAAGAGCGACGCCATCGCTGCCCGCAGACGTCGTGGCAGCGCCGGGGGCCGGCCGCCCGCGTTCGACGCCGAAACCTACAAGGACCGCAACGTGGTGGAGCGATCGTTCAACGTCGCCAAGCAATGGCGAGGCCTGGCCACCAGGTACGACAAGCTCGCCATCACCTACCGGGCAGCCGTCACGATCTGCGCTCTGATCACCTGGCTACGGGCATAAGGGAGACACGCCCTAGACGATTGCCGTCAGGATCGGTGTCTGGCCAGACTCGGTCCAGGTGTCCGGCGGGAGGCTCTTCTCGCGGCTGCCCACCCCGTTTGGGGTGTGGCTCTCTTCCGGTCTGCAGTCCGTCGGGCACCGTGACGAGGCGTGGCTCGAAAGGGGTCTGCCCAGCTCGTAGCAGCACTGCCCACCTCGCCGTCCCTGTCGGTTCGAGGAAGTGCAGGAGGAAGGCTATGACGAAGGTGATCATCGGGGTCGATCCCCACAAGCTGTCGGCCACCATCGAGGTGGTCGACCGACACGAGAAGCTCCTGGGGTCGGGCCGGTTCAGCACCGACCAGGCCGGCTACGCCGCGATGCGGTCGTACGTGAAGTCCTGGCCGGAGCGGGTGTGGGCGGTCGAGGGCAGCAACGGCGCCGGGCGGCCGCTGGCGCAGCGGCTCCTCGAGGCCGGCGAGGAGGTGGTGGACGTTCCGGCGAAGCTCGCTGCCCGGGTGCGGCTGTTCGACACCGGCCACAACCGCAAGACCGACGCGCTCGATGCGCACTCGATCGCGGTCGTCGCGGTGCGAACGGAAGGGCTGCGGGTCCTGCAGGTCGATGGTGAGCTCGAGGCGTTGCGGATGCTGTCGGACCGCCGCGAGGAACTGACCCGGCTGCGGGTCCAGACCGTCAACCGGCTCCACCGGCTCCTCGCCGAGCTGGTTCCTGGCACGGCGAAGAAGGACCTGACTGCCTTGCAGGCCAAGGCGATCCTCGCCTCGGTGCGCCCGCGGGACATCGCCGGCAAGACCCGCCGCCGGATCGCCGCGGACGAGCTGGCCGACCTGGTCGCGGTCGAGGCGAAGATGAAGAAGGCCACCGCCGAGCTCAAGGTCCTGGTCAAGGCGCGAGGCTCGCGGCTGATGGACCTGCGCGGTGTCGGACCCGTTGTCGCGGCCCGGACGTTGGCTGACGTCGGCGACATCGCCCGGTTTCCCGACCGGAACCGGTTCGCGTCCTGGACGGGGACGGCGCCCTTGGACGCGTCCTCGGGTGAGCAGAACCGGCACCGTCTGTCCCGGGCCGGGAACCGTCGGATGAACCACATGATCCACATCGCCGCGATCAGCCAGATCCGCCTCGATACCCCCGGTCGGGCGTATTACCGGCGAAAGCTCGCCGCGGGCAAGACGAAGCTCGAAGCGCTGCGCTGCCTCAAGCGCCGGATCTCCGACGCGCTCTATCGCCAGCTCGTCGCCGACGCCGCAGCCGCGGCGGCAGCCAGCGTCGAGGCGGGCCCGGGAGGGCACTGCGGGGCGTCTCAAGAATCCAGCGCGGTCGACCTGCCCCCGCACATCGACACTTCGGATCAGCCACTTCCCGGACCCGCGAAACCGACGCTACAACCGCTCCATTCGGCACGGAAGACCGCAAGCTCCAGAACGGAGTCGGCCACCCGTTGACAACAAAGGGGTGCCGGAAGGACACTGCCGCTTCGCGGCGGAAGGACGCGGCTCGGGCGGCCGTTCACCGAATCTGAAAGACACGACGTCGATTCGTCCCTCGGTTCAGACCCGGATGGATATCGTCTCATCCATGACGGGTCCCTTGACGATGCGTCGCGTCATCTTCGTCCCGATGCGGCGCTTTCGGTGCGCCCCGCCGGTGCCGGACGCAACGATGCGCTATCTGGCGGAGCGAGGGACACGGGTTGATATTCGCGGGCGTTGAGAATGTTTGGTTCAGCGTGCGGTCATTTATGTCTGAGGTGTGGTCTGCGATGGCTTCCGCAGCATGGGTCGCGAACACTGGCGTTCCGCTCTTGGCCACGGTCGCGGGCCTTGCAGTTGCAGTGATCCTGGTGAGGCGGCAACTGGGAAGCGACCGACAGTTGCGTCTAGCGGACCGAAGGCAAGAAGCCGCTGCGCGTCTTGGTGTCAGCCTGAGCCAGGCGCTGTTGAAGCTTCGGCAGACGCCCAAAGAGGATAAGTGGTGGGAGAACCCTAGTTGGCCGGACGAGCAGAACATTCGGCTGGAGGTGGGCGAGGCGTCAATCCTGTTGAGCGATTCTAGGTTGGCCGAGGTGGCGTCTCTCGTGGATGACCTTTCCGCGGCATGGCAGGTGAGTCTTGTCACCGCGCATAGGATGACCCCGCATCCTGATATTGCCTCCCACAAGGCTGGAGTGTTACGAGCTGTAGAGCCGTATTCTAGTGCGCTGGAACACATGTCGATCTCCTTGCGCGTTTGGGACGGCATGGACTCCATGCCGCAGTCGCTGTCTGATGTTGAGCATGTTGCGACCACCTACGACAAGGGCTTCACGACGGACGCCACGAAGTCGTGGCGTGGCGAACGTGAAGCGGCCTACCTCGGCCGCGGGGTTGGTCTCATGTTGACTAAGCCCGACAAACGCCGGCTTTGGGACGATGAAGGCCGAAAGGATGGGAGGGCGTGAGAGCCGAAGACGCGCCACCACTCCTGCTCCTGCGTCTGAGGACTGCGGTACTTGATGATCTGAACGCGTGCCGGGTTACGTGACGCGTCATTAACCTCCGTGCTGAGCAGGGGATGCCGCGTCAGGCTCTGACCGATTCGCGGCGGAGTGACGCGCCCGGGTAAATTACGTCTTCTCCGTCTCGAGGAGGCGCACGAGGGGGCCGGAGACCGTGCGCTGGCTGAACGCGACACGAGGGTGGTGGCCGTCGAATTCGGCGAGCGTCCCAGCGGTTCACTTCGGGACGGCCATCCTGAGGCAGAGGGCATCAAGCGCGGTCAGCCGAACACCACGACACGCAGAGCGAACATCACATTGAGACTGCATGCTCGCGCAAACGGCTGCCGCTATTAGTGCGTGTCTTGCAGAATCAGATTGAGCCCGTCGTCAGGATGATAGGTCCAGCGGGCCTTGATGCCGTCCCACTCGTCGGTCTGCTGTCCGTCGAGAGCGCGGGTGGTCTCCATGTGCTTCTTGACCGCGCTGCTGACGTTGAGCTTCTCCAGTAGGCAGTCGGTTTGCTCCATCCGTAGCGACGCGCCCATCTCGTCTTTGCCAATGCCATTAACGGTGACCGTGCGACCGCCGTCGTCCACGCTCACTTGGCTCCCGATCCCGCAAGCGTCGCGAGCATCTGCGAATCGCGTAGGTCCCGACGCGGTTGTCGCCGGAGTCGGCGCGGGCGTGGGATCGACAGCCTTGCCGCAACCAGCAAGCGCCAGCGCGACGAGAAGGACGCCTGCCGTGAACTTCACTGACTCTCCTTTTGATCTGCCAACAGGCATTCTGCTGAGTGGCGTTGAGGAGAGAAGGATCGCACGAGGGACAGAGACGCTCGTCACCGGTGGCTTACGACGGCGAGCAAGCGGAGAGATTGCGCCCGCCGATCGAGGCCCACTCGTTGAGTGCACGGAGGGCGGCCCCACGGATAGCGCCGTGCTCGTGATCTCTTGGCCCCCGGTGGATGGCGCCCGTCCGGCCGCGAAATGACCAATGCCGCTCTTCCCCGCGCCGACCCAGTGCGGCGACCTTGACGTCTGGCGGCCGGCGCTGGTGCCGTTTCCTCGCGACCAGGCAGGGACCTGCGGCCGAGGCTGATCGGGCAGGTTCCATTATCCAGCCTGCGGTCAGGGCACCTCGGGTTGGGGCGTCGCGCGGGCGTCCTCGCCCTCTCATGACGGTGGAGGCGGGATATAGGTCGAACGGGCGATTCACCCAAAGCGGAGACAGAAACGCCCCATAGGCCAAGACTGTCCGGGGGGAGGGGCGAAAGCGCACATAGCGGTGCTGTCCTCAAGAATCGGCTCACGACACCAAGACAGGGGACCTCGCACCTATGAGCGACTACTGGGGCCAGAACGACGGCACCGAGCCCACCCAGCCCATGCCGCAGGCTGGGTTTCCGCCTCCGCAGGGCAAGCCGTACTCGAGCGCCGCGCTCACGGATGAGCTGGCGCCCAAGAAGAAGATGAGTCGAGGCAAAAAGGTCGGTCTCTGGACTGGTGGCATTCTAACCGTCCTCATCGTGATTGGTGCTACGAGTCAGCAGCAGCCCGCCGCGACACCGACCGCCGAGCCGTTCGCCGCCGCGAGCTCCTCCGAGCCGGGCAACTTCCCGGCCGTCGACCCGTCGGTTCAGGCCTCGCTCGACAAGGCCGCAGCCGATCAGGCAGCCGCTGAGAAGGCGGCAGCCGACGCAGAGGCGAAGGCCGCGGCCGACGCAGAGGCGAAGGCCGCGGCCGACGCAGAGGCGAAGGCCGCAGCAGACGCAGAGGCGAAGGCCGCAGCAGACGCAGAGGCCAAGAGGAAGGCGGCGGAGGATGCCGCCGCAAAGGCAGCAGCGGAGGCCGCGGCAGAGAAGGCAGCGAACGCGATGACGGTGTCGCAGGAACAAGCGGTCGCCAAGGCCCAGGACTACCTCGAGTACACCGCGTTCTCCCGCAAGGGCCTCATTGAACAGTTGCAGTTCGAGCAGTTCGCCAAGGCCGACGCGACTTTCGCCGTCGACCACATCAAGGTGAATTGGAATGAGCAGGCCGCGAAGAAGGCGAAGGACTATCTCGAATATACTGCGTTCTCGCGGGGTGGCCTGATCGACCAGTTGAGGTTCGAGGGCTTCACCCTGGCCCAGGCCCGGTATGGGGTCAAGGCGGTTGGTCTCTGACCGGCCGAAGATTGCAAGGTGCGGTCCGACGAGTACCGCACTGAGTTCTGCATTGCTCCGTTGACGTAGATGCCGACGGGCCTGGCGGAGCGGTGCAACGCGTGCCTCGGCCGCGATCAGGATGGTCACCACGCGGCGGAAAGACGCTAGGTAGTCGACTCTCCACCACGCTCCGCGAGCAACGGTCTACCGTGAAGAGAAGTTCCCAGCGAAGAGGCAGCATGAATGGATTCTCAACGCTCGCCAGCGAGCAACTTGGCTGGTACGTGTATCTGCTCCGCGACCCTCGCGATGATTCGGTGTTCTACATCGGCAAGGGGAAGGGCAACCGGGCGTTCGCGCACGAAGCGTCAGCGACGGCGTCGGAGGACCATCCGGCGCTACAGTCGGCGAAGGCCAAACGCATCGCCGACATCGCCGCCGGGGGGCAGCGGGTTCAGGTCGACGTGCTCCGGCATGGGATGGCGAGTGAGCCGCAGGCCTACGAGGTCGAATCCGCTGCGATCGACTTGGCGAACGTGGTCTCGCCGGGGACCCTGCTAAACGTGGTCCTTGGCCACCATCACGTACAGCGCGGGCTGATGCCGGCTCAAGAGATCGAGGTGCTTTATGCAGCGAAGCCTGCGCCGAAGCTAGAGGTTCCAGTGATGCTCGTGTCGTTGAATAGTCGATGGGACCCGAGCCTTTCGCATCAGGAACTGGAAGAGGCGACGTGCTTCTGGTGGCACGCCCGCGGCCCCCGACGCGACCAATGCCAGTACGTCTTCGGGGTGCATAACGGGGTCGTGCGCACCGTCTACAGGCCGCTCAACTGGCGTCCGCGGGTCGAGGGCGACTCGGGCTGGGAGGAAGACGTTGGGAAGAATTACGTCCGCTGGGGCTTCGAGGCGGCACCGGCACCCGAGATGGCTCAGTACCTGCGGACGTCTGTGCGCCGGTTCATTCGCCCCACCCAATGGAGCTTCCTCTACGTTGACCCAGAGGTGTAGGCCGCGCAGGACGAGCCCGCCTCGCAGCGATAGGACACTGCCGCTTCGCGGCGCTGTGACGCTGGCCCCACGGTGGGCGACAGGCGGCCCGAGTCGTGCCGCTTTAGTGTGTCGGCCAGTTCGTGCCGGTAGCGATGATGATGTCGCGGCCAGTGTCGGTGAGGGGGTCGGCTGCGGTGTGCTCGTGCCCGGCGATGGTCAGGGTCATCAGTTGCAGCGGCCGGAGCGTGCGCACGAGCTTCTTGATGCTCATCCCGGTCGCGTCCTGCAGGTAGCGGGCGACGGCAAGAGCCGCGAAGACGATGGTCAGGTGGGCCTCGATCGACTCGCGGGTGTGGTGGAAGATCGGCCGAGCCCGCAGGTCGCTCTTGCTCATCCGGAACGAGGCCTCGACCTGCCACAGGTCGTGGTAGCTCGCGATCACCTCACCGGCGGGCATCACGTCCGCGGGGATGTTCGTCACGTAGCCCTTGAGGCCGGCTAGGCGCCGCGCTCGGGCGAGGGACGCTTCGTCCAGTGACTGGGTGCCGTGCTTCGTGGTGACGAACCGCGGTGTGCGGGCGGCTTTCTCCCCGGCCACGACGGCACGGGCGCGGTTCTCCTGCAGGGTCAGGGTCTTCCCGTCGCGGGCGGCCCTCTTGCGGGAGTAGGCCCACACGGCCCGCCAGGACCGGTCGTGCACGGCCGGGTCCCAGGTCGGCTCCGTCTTCTTGTTGACGTCGTTGACGCCCCGGGCGGCGGTGGTGGCGACGCGTGGGGTGATGGTGTCGATGACTTGCCCGTCGGTGAACGCGTCCCCGTGCCACCGGAAGTGCGACGCCAGGTCCGCCGGCGCCTTCGTCACCCGGGAGCCGACGATGAACCGCAGCCCCGCCGAGTCCAGATCTCTCAGGTTCGACGCGGACAGCATCCCGGCGTCGGCGACGACGACCATGTCCGACAGGGAGTGGCGCTGCTGGAACTGACGGATGATCGGGATCATCGTGGTCGTCTCTGCGGTGTTGCCTTCCCAGCAGCCGATCTCCAACGGGAAGCCGCCCCGGTCGACGAGGAGGCCGACGACGATCTGCGGGTCGACGCGGCGTTCCTTGGAGTAGCCGACCTTGCGCAGCTCGTCCTCGTTCTCTGCCTCGAAGTACAACGTCGTGACGTCGTACAGGCACAGCGACACATCCCCGCTCGCGGTGGCGTGGGTGAAGCACGCGCCCGCGAGCACGTCGCGGTAGCCGCGCTCCTGGGCACGGGCCAGCGACCGGAACATGGTGCGCAACGACGCGTGGGCGACCCCGACCTCCTCAAGCACGCGCAGCGAGTCGGCCTTGGACGTCGGCTCGATGATCCGGGCGAGCACCAGCTGCTGGAACGCCACATCGTCGATGGCATCGAACCCGAGCCGCGTGTACGCGCCCGCCAGGACCTGCCACAGCACCGCGCTGGACTTGGAGGTGATCACCGCGTGCCCGGCCGGGACCGCGCCTGCGCTCAGGTCCAGCTCGCCCTGTCCCGGGTACACCTTGCGGCGGGCGGCCGCGACGAGGGCGGCGAGCTCGGCCTCGGTGTGCGCCGAGCCGAGGTGCTCGAGTACCCGGTCTCGTCCGTCCAGACGCTCAGCGATCTGCACCGCCGTCGCCCCGGAAGCCGTTCGGACCTTCCGCACGAACACCACGAGCGCGACCCTACCGGCCCGCTTAGTGTGTCAACGCGACTCAGCGCACCGCCTTGACCAGCACAAACGCTCGGCCAATCGCCGAGATCGCCAAAAGTGGCACGAGTCAGGTGTGACGCTGGCCCCACGGTGGGCGACAGGCGGCGGTAGGACACTGCCGCTTCGCGGCGATGTGACGCACGTGAGGTGCGCCGCGACTTGCCGCCTGACGCGCACTGACGCATCTACGGCCCTAGGGCAATGGTGTAAACAGCAGACCGTCCAGGCCGGACGGAGACGCAAAAGTGGGTAATTGGTTGTCTGATTGCCGATAGACCTCGTCGGAGAAGTACGCTTTCCATCCGTCAGCTGTCTCGGGCTCAGCTCGCTCGCGTACTCGTCGTCGTATGAGTTCGGTATGCAGGGCCCATGCGGCGTAATCGGGCAGGTCGTGAGCTGGCTCCCGTTCTGGTTTTGGGGAACCCTGCTGCAGCTGCGTGATCCACCAGCGAACCAGTTCTTGGGGGAGCGAACCTTCGCCCATGCTCACCCCCCGGGGCGCCCCGCCCGCAAGCATCTGGGCCATCCGCTCGTGCCAAGCCAAGAGGGTGACGAGGCTGCTGGGTCCGGTGCGTCTCGTGCCTCCGGACCCAAGAGGCGGACCGAACAACCAGGACCAGGGCACGCTATGCGGCAGGTAGGTTTCTACGCGCAGTCTTTTCGCACCGCCGCTGCGGTGCAGGATCCTCACTGCGGCGGACGGCGCGAGTGAGCAACCCATGTCCGTCTCCTCGTGGTGCTTGCATAGGGTAAAGACCCGACCGTTTGGGCAGGCGTTCCAGGCTATGGAAGATGGCCAGCCTCCTGACCAACCGTTGAAGAAGACATGAAAGGGAAAGGTCGGCACTGTGCCTGCAGCGCTGTCACGAATGAGGGTGTCGTACTGCTTCTCCCCGGGCAGCAGACCCTCGTGATCCAGTTGGAGGTACTGAAAGCCATCCATGCGCTTGGCTTGGATGCGGAAGGCGATCCATCCGGCCCTTTGTGAGCCGACGAACCATTCCCAGTCACCACCCGACGACTTCTCGGACATCTGGTTGAACCTGTGGAGAATCAAGTCCGGAACTCGGCGCGCAAGGCGCAGTAGTACCCCCTCAGTGACTGTGTCCTCACGAAGACGCAGACCGAGGTCGTCAGCGTCCGCTATCGCGGACCACGCGGCCCGCGCGGTGGTGTCCATCTCGCTTTGAATCCCGGGTCTCACGAGCCTAGTTTGTCCTGTGGTGTAGAGGGTCAGGTGGCGATTGTCTAGAGGCGGTAGGACACTGCCGCTTCGCAGCGACAGAACGCACCTCGGTAGGGGGCCCGAAGACGAGTTAAACTTCGTCGGATCAGGCTTGGACCATGAGTGGTCGTCGGCTACCCCTCTCTGTCAGATCCTCCTCGCCGCTCCCTCTCGACGATGCGACGACGGGGCCTCCTTCCGGGCCGCGCACGTGACTCCTGCTCGGTTGTGCCACCGCTCTTGTCCGATCCATCGCCCTTGACCAGTCGCTCCCGCAAGTCTCGCAGTCGCGCTGCCACCGCGCCGATCGATCCATCCACTTCCCCTGGCCCATCCCTTTGAGTCATCCGGGGGTCGACTCCAGAACTTTCATTCAGAGCCGCGTGAATAGCGTCTTCCAGTTCCTCTTTAGTCGCGACCGCTGTATCGAGTCGATGCTGATAGGCAGGCGCAGCGCCGTCCTGAAGTTGTCGCCAGAGTACGATCGATTCGTCGATGGCCTCCAAGGCGGACTGCAAACGGCCTACGTCACGGAGCCGTCGGGACAGCGTATGCAATTCGGTTGCGAGGGCTCCAGCGTTTGCTGCCGGGTATGCCGCCATAAGGTGCCGACGCAAACCGACAGCCTCCTCGGCGGCCTTTAGCGCCCCCGCCCAATCCCCTGCTTTGCTAAGCCGGATGGCAAGGGTATTCAGGGAGGACGCGAGATCCGACTCAAATGACCCGGGACTCTCCCCACCCATGGCGCGGAAGCACTCAACTGCCTCCGTTGCCGCCCGAGCGGCATCGTCCTGACGGTCTATGCTTGCCATGGCTACCGACAAGTTGTTGAGTGCCGCGGCCAAAGCGGGACCAGCCGCTCGACTGCCAACGCCGCGAAGCACGCCAACAGCCTCATTGGCGGATTCAACAGCAGCATCACCGAGTCCCAGCTCGCTCTGAAGCGCCGACAGGTTGCTAAGTGCTCGGGCGTAGCGCACGCTCAGCCCTATGCCCGCCCCCGGCATTTGTGAGGCAGTTCTACGGATGTCCACAACCTCAGTCGCAGGGTCAAGAGCCTCCTGCCGCCGCCCAACCTGGGCATAGAGGAGGGCCAAAGCGTTTAGGCATGAGCCAAGCTCTGCATTGCGCTCGTCCTCGGCGAATCCGACCCCGCCGCGGCACAATGCCACGGCACGCTCAGCGCTCTGAACGGCCTCCTCGATGCGACCGACCTCGGACTGACGAACCGCGAGAGTTGCCAAGCCCCTTGCCCATTGCGCCGAATAGGCAGGGTCCTTTGCGCTCAGAGACTGCCAGATCTCCGTGGCTTGCGAAGCGCGCATTAGCGCTTCCGAGTAGTGCCCTAAGTCAGCTAGCCGCAGCGCTAGATTATTGAGCGCGGAGGCCTTTATGGCGCGACCCGCGCGCTTTTCCACATGCGAGGAAAGATCAAGGCACTTTTCGGCGTGCAAACGCGCCGCATCGTACCTCCGCCATTCAGCCTCCCGCTCTGAGATGTTAAGAAGTGCCCTGGCCTGCTGAATCAGCGCCTCCTGGTGCAGTCCTTGCCGTATCGCCTCTTGAAGAGCTGTCCGGGCGAAAGTCAAAGCTTCTTCCTCACTGGATGAAGTCTTGGAAGCGGCAATGTCGAGGGATACGGGATCCGTGCTGAATAAATCAGTGTGGCCCATCTGGCCCACCTCCTCTAAGTAACTCTCGGGCCAGCGAGCGATCAAATATGTCGGAAATCCGGCCGTCCCGGTCCTGCAGGCGGACTAGCGGCTGCATGGGATCGGTGCTCAAAATTCTCCGGTCGCCAGAAGCTGGATCGATTTCGAGCTGGTAGTCGTTGGTCGCTTGCCCATCGGGACGACCGACCTCATGATTTGCGGCCTGATGAAGTTCGTACTTCAGCGCCGTTACGATACGTGAAGTGGCCCGAGGTGCAGCCAAAATCGAAAAGTGGTCACCCGAAATCGCGGTTGCCCCCGGGAAGTCGCTCTGAGCAGAGGCCAACGGAACAACGTTGTCGGAAGTCCCGGCGTAGGCGGCCACGGGAATGGGACAAGCGCCGTCCGATCTTTCCTTCGCGAAGACAACATCTTGCATCACCTTCTTGTGCGCACGCGTCACAGTAATCGAATGTGGTCGCAACATCTTCTCTTGTACGTTCCGTAAGAATGGCACGCTCTTGCGGAAAGACAGTAGGAACTCTGACCCGTTGGTGGGGCATGCAAGGAGAACGATCCTTCTAACCCTATTCAGTTTAGCGCCGCAGTTGTCCCAGAGCATCTGGGCGAGATACTGCTGAACAATAAGGCCACCCATGCTGTGGCCAACGAGGACTACTGATTCATATTCCTGACACTCGATCTCAAGAAATGACTTCAGGTCCTCCCCAAGAGTGGGGATGTCCGGGATCCTGCGATCGGGGCGCCAACCGAACAACCGCGTGTCGTAGGAGTGCGCCTTAAGGTCGAATTCCGAGACGACTTGCGGGTCAGACTCCAAGTGGGAAAGAACCTCAGTCCACGTGTGCGCGCCCGAGATGAACCCATGCACGAAGACCGCCACGGATGGGGCTTTGGTCACCAGGAACACCTCCAAAGGTGGCGGGCCGCGTTGATGGGTCGAGGCTACAGGCATCATCACCTCTGGGCGGCGCGGCGGACTGCTGCATCGATCGTTGACATCTGACCAGTGTTGCGAGCGTGCTGCTGGACGGATCCGCACGTAACCCAAGCACCATGTGCAAATTTTGCGGCGACATCGTGCGGGCGGTCCGATTCCGAGGGGACGGGGTCACCCTGAAGCAGTGCAAGAGGAGGCAGCACTCCGGCTTCCATGGGTGGGCTGCGGAAGGTCGTCCGAGTGCCGCCACTACATCAGACCTGACGCAGACCAGCCAGCCGCGTGCGTGAGGAAGTGCCGGGGATCCATGTAACCCACAGTGGGTGTAGGGACACAGGTCCGGCTGCGATCAGGAGAACAGTGACGGCGACCACTCGGCAGGGGGCGACGTCAGCGACTCCCGAGGTGTCGTGCCACCGTAAGAGGCCACGACGATGTGAGTGGTGTTGCTGGCCTCCCTTTGACTCGTCGTGCGCCAACGGTCACTCGGGTAGTAGGGCATCTCAATCGAGCTTGATGTCCAAACGGAGTGCGGCCTCGCGAAGCGCCTTCCAGTCGCCAGGAGTCGAGACCAGATACCGCAACTTCGGCTCGAGGTCGTAGTGACCGTAGAACGGAAGCGAAGTGTTCTTCATGAGATGTGTGAGGAAGTGGCCGACTTCACGCGGTTGATCTTCCAGGAGGCTGTGCGACACGTGACCGGCCACGTCGGCGTGTGTGCCGAGTCCAGCGTTGGTGGCGACGACCAAAGTGACCGCAGAGGGGAACTCGGTACTCGGGACGTGCGGGGCCACGGCCGCGAACGCGTCAGCTTCGTCCTTTGCCAGGGTCACCGGGTCGCCTTCGGTCCTGCGCCGCCAATACGCGGCCAGCCACCCGCACCATACGGCCTCGCGACCCGCCTCATCGTCTAGTTCGCGGAGCTCCTCCGCGATGCCGCCGAGCCACTGCATCCGGTCAGCTAAGCCTGCTTTGCTGGTCATCTTGTCGACCCACGTGTCAGCCGGCGGAGCCTCGCACAGCACCGCGATGGATGCGAGCATCGACGCCCACCGGTGCCGCTGGTCCTCAGGGAACACGTCAAGGTGGTCCACGGTCTCCAGCAGACCGTCTAGCAGGCCGCCCGCGACCAAACCGCGGTTCCAGCGCGCAAAGCTGAGGACTCCCCACCAGAAAGGTTCGGCCGTCAGCTTGTCCAGCCAATCACGCAGGGGCAGGAGGTGCGCTCGGCACCATGCGCTGTCGGCTGAGTCTAGGAAGTGCAGGCGGCCCGCGATCTGGGTTAGCGCCAGCGCCCCCCGTTCGGTGCGGTCTGACAGCGCGCGCTCCAGGAACGTTCGGTCCAACTGGCCCATGCCACGCCATGCATCCACCTCCACGGCGGTCGCCCAACGGCGGCGGAACATCTCGAACCAGAACTCCATCAGGAGCCCAGCAGGCGTATTGATGGTTCTGCTGACCCAGTCCCGGTCGTCTACCGCCGCGGGCGCGAACACTTCGTCGGTCTCGGCCGCGTTCCATACGTGCTCCACGAACGTGTCGGTGGACGGCAACTTCTCCCACCGTGCGCCGCCCCTTCCGCCGGCGTGGATCAAGAACTGGCCGACGCTGTGAATCACCGGCTCCAGGTCGGTCTCGGCCAGGACGTCCATGATGGCCCCTGCGTCGTCCTGCTCGACGGCGTGACCCCAGGCAGAGATGACCGCACCCTGCAGGTCCGGGTACTTGGTCAGGTGCGGCCAGAGTTCAAGGCCGGCTGATGCCCGGTTCTTCACGGTTTCGGCGAGCATCGATATAGCGTTCGCGCGACTCGACTCGTCGGTGCGTGGGAATGTGCGCTCCTCGAAGCTCACGACGAACTCGACCGCATCTGCGGGGTTGGCCAGGATGCGCTTGTCGAACTCGTCCACCGTCAGTGGCCGA
Organism: Humibacillus xanthopallidus; assembly: GCF_006717145.1. Lineage (GTDB taxonomy): Bacteria > Actinomycetota > Actinomycetes > Actinomycetales > Dermatophilaceae > Humibacillus > Humibacillus xanthopallidus. Next base: position 929,905 of record NZ_VFQF01000001.1, read on the forward strand.
GGGCCGTCACCGGAGCCGGTCTCCATCCAGCTGGTCATTCCGGGATACGGCGAGCCCTTAATGCCCTGTGGAAGCTTCCCTCTCAGGTCCAACAGAGCCGCAGTCAGGCTGGGGTTATCCACCTTGCTTCGTTCGAGCCACTCCAGGCGCGAGAAGGCAGTGTGAAGGTCATCTTCGTTGTCACCCTCCGGCGCCCAGGCACTCACCAGTCGGTCGATGAGCTCCGAGGAGGCGCCCGGGGTCGCACTGCCCAGCAAGTGCATGATCTCTTGACTCACGCCTTCTACGATCTGAAGCTCGTGATCGAGCACGAAACGCACGAGTTCGTCTGAGGTTGCGCCGGGAGCGGCCCCTGCGACGTGAACAGCGATGCGGTGCAGCATTACATGATGGGTAGCCAGCCAACGTTCGATCAGCCGCCCCACGTACTGTTCGTCGGTGGCCCACAGGGCGACCGCCGAGTCCCGGACCGCGTCGATGACCGCATCAATCGGGTCGCGATGATCGTCTTGCTCATGCGGCTGTATGGCTGACCGCCTCCGGAGAAAGCGTCGTTGAGGTCCGAATTGGGCCTCAAGGTTCAGGTGCTTCAAGAGAGCTGCCTCGACGACCGGGAACACAACCGGTGCTAGCGTCTTGATGTCAGGGCGGTAGTTCTTCGCCCAGGCCTCATCGAGCCAATGCAGTTTTCCACGCGTCTTTACACCCATCCGCATGCTGCCCCAACCACTCTCCGGGGCCGGGTAGGCATTCATCAGATGTGCCAAGAGCGCCAGCGATAAGTCTTGGTGTTCCGACACGTTGGCCCACTGGAGCGCGTAGTCGAGAAAGTCGGGTACGCAGTTGGCGTGCTCCTGGTGCATGAGTACCCACAGCCACCGGACGACGTGCGCGGGCCGGGCAACTTTGAACGCGTTCACTCTTCGTGCCATTGCGTTCCATGCCGTCGAACTGAGGGTCCCGCCGGCCTCAGCGTACGTTGTCCACGCCAAAGCGCTCGGCCGATGTTCCTCTTCGATGTCCGCGTCGTCCCGGACGGCGTATTGGTCGGCAAACCAGTACGCGAGTCGGTCGGTCACCTTGCTCGGCTCCGCGGCCCGGTCGAACAGTTTCTTGAACGGCTCCTGTGTGGCAGCCCAGCGCAACCAGACATTGTCTGACGCGAACTCGCAGAAGAAGTCGACACGGTCCTCGCGCTGCAGCGAATCCTCTAGATAGGACAGCTCATCCGGGTCCGGTTCGGCCGCGGTCGACACGAGCTCGCGGATTCGCTGCCGATGGTCAAGCAGCCCCCTGTCTCCGTAGTCCGCCCACGCCGCAAGGCACCGTGTCACCGCGCCGTGTTCGCCCTCCGGGTACTCGACCGCTGTGATGAGCAGACGGTCCCATATGGCGTCATAAGGTTTGTCTGTGAGCACGTACCGCTGCGCCTTCGGTCCTAGGCCGAGGCCCAGGTACTTCATGACGACATCGGAGTGGCTGTACCCGACAAAGAGGACAACATACTCGTGGAACATCCGTTCCAAGAATCGGGCCGCCCACGCGCTGTGGAAGTAGGCGCCGCTGAAGTCCCTGTCTGTCACGACCAGACGCCGCCCGTCGTCCTGGGCGGACCCGTGCAGATACACCAGGCCTTCGAAGTCGTGTCCAAGCGGCATCGCTGGCGCACGAAAGACCTCGAGCGGATGCTCTGGGTTCTCGTGCTCGCGTAGTCTGGTCTCCAAGTGGCGGTCGTAGTTCGTCGTGACCACTCTTGGGCTGAACCTTGTCGCAATCCGAGCCAGCGCGTCGTGGTTGGCGTTGGGCAAGGACCCCTCCCGCGTCACGATGCGCTTCACATGCCCGTGGACGTCAGCGCCTTCCTCCTGGTCAACCACGTCCATGAACGTGTCCAGCTGAGATGACCACTTTTCCTTGGTGGGATTCAGAGGTGACTGGAGTCGCTCAGCGACCTCCTGCGCGAGCCCAAGGAAGCTCGGTAGATCCGACGGCGTGGCCATCGACACCCCGGCACCGGTGAACAGCACCAAACGCCCCTCCTCCCACGCCGTGATCACCGCCGCGGGAATCTGCACACCACCGAGAAGCATGCGCCCAGTGTTCCAGTCCGCGCTCAGGGCGCCCTATCTGGGCGAAAGGACACGGGTCTGTCGGCTTCTCATGGGCCGGGCCGCGCTCGGGCCCGGCAAGCGGCTGAAGGGAGGCATCGTTCTGTGCGCGGATGTCACCCCGTCGGTGGCCGGGTGCGGGGCCTGGCCTGCGGCAGCTTACTTCGTAGCTTCGGCGATCCGTGACAACGCGGCGGCAATCTCGGCGTCGCGGCCTCGTGCGGCGTGCTGATAGCGCAGAGCGGCCTGCGGCGTTGAGTGTCCGAGACGGCCCATGAGCTCGGCCAGCGTCGCACCGGTCTGTGCGGCCAACGTTGCCCCGGTATGCCTCAGGTCGTGCCACCGAAGGTCCGGACGTCCAGCGGCTTGCCGGGCAGGGTAGAAGACCCTGTAGAGGGTGCTTGGCGCGATGTGCGAGACGCCATCGGTGGCGGGGAACAACAGTGCGTCCTTACCTCGCATCGGCATCGCCGTGACGTGGGCTTTGAGCATTGGCATGAGGTGGGGCGGGATGGCGACGTCGCGAACGCCGGCCTCGGACTTGGGAGATCCGACCATCGTCTGGCCTTCGGCGCGGACAACGCCACGTCGGACGTGGATCACCCCGTTTGTGAGGTCAAGGTCCTTCCGGCGCAACTCGGTCGCTTCGCCGAAACGGAGAGCGCACCAGGCGCACAGCATGAGCAGCGGCCGGTACTTCACCGGGAGTGACGCCGTGATGACCTCGAGCTCGGACAGCGTGGCCGGCTGGATCTTGCGGGCGCGTCTCGTCGTGCCCGCGCCGCGGATGTGGCATGGGCTGGATGTGATCTTCTCGTCGGTGACGGCAGTGGAGAATATGGTCCGCAGTAGCGAATAGGCATGTGCTCGCAATGTCGGGTGATCTGGTTCGAGGTCTGCGTACCAGTCGCGGACGACCTCGCTCGTCACTGCTTGGAGCGGCGCGTCGCCGAACGTCGGCAGGATGTGGCGGTTCAGGATGGATCTGTAGTGCTCGCGGCTGCGCGGCTTGAGGTCGCGTCGCCGCAGCCACTTCTCGGCGTAGGTTCCGAAGGTCTCGGCCATTGGCGCATCCCGTGGCTTTACCGGGGGAGCCCACTCGCCTCGGCTGATTCTTCGGCGCTCGTCAGTGAGCCAGGCCTCCGCGTCCATCCTTGAGTCGAAGGTGTGCGGAGCGTTGTGGCGCTTGAGGTCAGGCCCCCGGTACTTGGCGCGATAGCGGCCAGAGGGGAGCCGCTCGATCGCGCCGAACTGACGCTTTGGGGTGGACACAGATTCGCCTTTCGTGGACCAGACGTGGACCACCAGAGTACTTCTTTGGGGATTTGTGTCCACGATAGGAATGCGCCACTGTTTGGCATCGTCGCAGTTCAGACACCATATGACGAGGTTAGCACCAGATTTCACGATGCTACTGGAATGAAATTCAAACCCAGTATCGCCCACCAGCACGAAACAGCCCTTGACCAGCGGAGACGCCGGTCAGGGGCTGTTTTGGTCTGACCCTCGTGCGATGCATGTGCGATCCGAATCGGCTCGTCGAGTGCGGGGATCAGGGGGCCACACAGTCGAACACCGTCACGTCGGCGCCGTGCATGTCGGCTTGGGGGGTGCCCCCGGGTGGCCACAGCTGCGCAGGGGGCCGAGAGAGTGGCCCTGACGCGTGGCTGCTCTCGGCGCGACGACCTCGGCGGCAGTCCGTACCGTGAGCTTCCGACCCTGCCGAATGGCGGACGTTGGCGAGGGGGTGAGCTGTAGCCGCAGGATCGGCGTGAACCGCGCCAGCGGCTCCCGATCGGCTTTCCTGTCAGAGCGCGGCTCCGAGACCCTTGAGCACGAGCACGAGCCCTAGCAGGGTGCAGACGACGCCCATGATGAGGCGGTTGCGCTGGATCAGCCAAGCCCGCATCCGGTCCAGCCGCGCGGTGGCAGCGGCGCCGCCGAGGAGGGCGTACCCGACGGCCAGGGTGTAGGGCAGGGTGGCGAGCAGGGTGAAGCCGAGCCCCACGAGCAGGGGGTTGTCACTGGCGCCGACGGACTGCCCGGCCGCCAGCAGCAGCACGGCGTTCTTCGGGTTGAGCGCGACGGCACCGAAGGCGAGGAAGGCCACGGCTCCCGGACCGAGCCCGGAGATCCTCGCGAAGATCTCCGGTTCGGAGGTGTCTGCGCGGTTGCGCCAGTTCTTGACGCCGAGCACGAGCAGCAGGGCGCCCAGGGCTGTGAGCATCCACCCGACGAGGGCGGAGGGCTGGGACGTGCCGCCTTCGGCCGCCTGCCCACCGAGCCCGCCGAAGGTGAGCACCACGATGGTCATGGCCAGCAGGGTGACGATGAACGACACGGAGTTGGCGACCCGGCGGCGGGAGAACAGCACGAGGATGAGCTCGATGATCGGTGCCGGGCTGATCGCGATACCGATGGCGGTGGGGATGAGGGTCACGAAGACGTTGTCCATGGCTCCTGTGCCTCTCAGGGGGTTCGGGTGACCGGTGGCGCCGTCCAGGAGCCGTCCCGGATGGCGTCGCGCGGCAGGTAGGTGCGGAAGGTCAGGCCGAAAGGGGCCTGCGGGGCGGGAAGCCAGTTCGCCAAGAGTTGCGGGGAGGGCCTGTCGTGCTGCACGTGGACGGTCAGGCCACCGTCCGGGTCACGGAGCATCCCGGGGAGCTGGCGGGTGCCCAGGGAGTAGCGGGAGAGCTCGTTGGCGTAGAGGTGCTGTCCGGCGTCGTAGAGCGTGATCGACCAGAAGGCGTCCACCGGTGGGAGTCCGTCCGGAGCGAACCTGATGGTGTAGCCGTGCTGCCCATCGAAGGGCCGTCCGTGGGAATCGCCGTGGTACCCGACTCCGAGGTACTCCTCCGCGGCGTTGCCGAGGATGCCGAGGTACGCGCCGGCGGCCCTGGTGAGGTCGTCGCCCGAGAGCATCTCCCGGCTCCCGAACAGCTCTGCCGAGGAGCGCACGGTCGCGCAGCGGGCGAGGACGTCCTGGCGTCCCTGCTCGAGTCCCGTCCGGACCTGGGCCGCCACGTCGAGGACGGACAGCAGGTCCGCCACCTGGCCCGTGCCGCAGCCGAGTTCGGCGAGATCGGCTCGGATGTTGGTGTCCTCGGGCAGTCGGGGCATGAACTGGAGCATCCAGTCCATGGCCTCGAGGAAGCCTGCATCCAAGGGTGCGCGAACGTCGACGGGCGCCGGCCAGCCGGTGGGGGCGGGGCGCGGGAAGCCCAGGGGTTCGAGGGTGACCTCGTCCTGGAGCCGGGCGACGTTGGGCAGGTCGGCGTCGTCGAACAGCTGGGTGCGGACCAGGACCAGGCAGAGGTCGGTGGGGCAGTCGAAGACCTCGTCGGCATCGACGGCCGGCCCGGCTTTGGACGGGCCGCGGACGAGGAAGGCGCCACCCGCGGTGCCTCCGGTGCGGGGCGAGACGTAGCCGACGATGTGGGTGTAGAGGTCGACGAGCTGCGCGGACATGTACCGGTCGGGTTCGTGCGCGGGCATGGTGAGCAGGACGGGACCGCCGCGCAGGTCGAGCCAGGCGTAGGAGTACGGGGTGTCGACGTTGAGGTTGACCACCGACCGATCCTGCGGGTCGGCGAGGTCCCGGCTGTGGTGGACGTGGTTTAAGGGCGCCCGGTACTCGGGAGAGGCAGGGTCGAGGGCGAAGCCCACCAGGATGCGGTGCAGGTCGACGGTGGGCAGGGAGGGCGGCACGCAGCGTCGGGCCAGGTCTTGGGCAGAGGTCATGGTGACACTTCCTGAGCGAGGGGTGTTCCGGGCGACGTCGCGGGGAGCGTCGAGGTCTCGTCGGTGGAGGGCGAGCCGTCGGGTGGGGAGTCGCTCAGGGCCGCGACGAGCTGGTGGCGGCGCACGAATGCGTGCACCAGCGAGAGCAGGACGGCGACGACGGGGACGGCGAGCAGGGCTCCGGCGACGCCGAACAGCGCGGTGCCGAGGAGCACGCCGCCGAACGCAACGGCGGGGTGCACGTCGGTGGCCTTGGCACTGATCCGCGGCTCGAGGGTCAGGTTCTCCACCTGCTGGTAGAGCACCGCCCAGCCCAGCGCCACGAGACCGATGGCCGGTCGGTCGCTCTGCAATCCGACGATGACCGGTAGCGCGATGGATAGGTAGGTGCCGATCGTCGGGACGAACTGCGCGACGACTCCGGTCCACAGCGCGAGGGCCAGCCAGGACGGCATCCCGATGACCAGGAACACCACGGCCGTGGTCGTCGCGTTGATGGTCGCGAGCACGACTCGGGCGGCCACGTAGCCGCCGGTCTTCTCGATCGTCGTCTGCCAGACGGTGAGGAACACCGTCTGACCGGCTGCCGGGAGGAGCTGGGCGATCCACCGACGCAGCCGAGGCGCGTCGGCAGAGAGGTAGAACGTCAGCAGCCCCATCGAGAACAGTGAGAAGACCGCGCCGAGCGCGGAGCCGAGAACGCCCAGCACGCCCCCGAGGAACTTCGACGCGTACTGCCCGACGGCCTGCGAGGACAGGTTCATCGAGTCGAGGATGGACTTGAAGGTGTACTGGGTGTCGAACCGCGCATTGACCGACTTCAGGACGTTCGTGATCAGGTCGGGGATGGCGCCGAGCAGCGAAGCCACCTGCTGCACAAGCATGCTGCCGAAGGCGAGCGTGAACAGCACGGCAACGATTCCGACAGTGAGCATGACGATGCCCGTGGCGGCGCCGCGGCGCATGTGCCGGGACAGCCTGGCCACCGCCGGTTCCATGGCGATGGAGGCGAACCACGCCATGAGGACGGTGAACAGCACGGCGCCGCCTTCGCGCATGACGAAGCCGACGAACGTGGCCAGCGCGAACACGGCGACGACGACGACCGTCACCTTGGCGACGGCCCGTGGGGTGGGGGCCCACCGGGGTGCGGTGGTGGAGTTTCCGCTCATCGGACCCTGCCGGGTGCGGGCGGTACCCAGGAACCGGCGAGCACGGCATCCGTCGGGTAGTACAGGCGCAGCCCGAGCCGGAAGGGGCCGTCCGGGGCGGGGAGCCAGTTCGGGCCGTCCTCACCGTCGGGGGCGCTGGCGGAGAGCACGATGGTGACGGCACCGTCCGGGTCGACGTGGAAGCCGGGGTGTGCTGGCCGGGTGGAGTAGCGGCCCGCCGGGTTCGCGACGAGGAGGTTGTCGGCGCCGTACATGGTCACCGACCAGAACCCCTCGGCGTGTACCGGCGGGAGCTCCCCGGGAGAGAACGTCAGGGCGTAGCTGGCGCCCTCTGTGCCATCCAGGCGCTTCCCGTCTTCGTCCAGGTCACCGAAGAAGTAGGTGGCCTCGGTCATGTCGTTGAACCCGACCTGGAAGAGTTCGAGGGCGGCGGTTTCCAGGACGTGGGGGTTGGGCAGCCCCATCCACGGTTGCGGCAGCATCCACCCGTTTTCGCGTGGCCAGGTCGTCAGGCTCGCGTCGACCATCGTCTGGGCGTCACGGATGCCGTCCTGGACAGCCCGGCGGCTCCATTCCTGCCCTCGCGCGGCCAGCACTTCGCTCTCGGGCACGAGCTGAACAGCCCAGCGGGCCGGTTCGGGCAGGACGTTGCGCCGCAGGTGGTCGTAGCCGATCTCCAGGAACCGCCACGGGTCGGTCAACGTCGCGAGCCCCTCGTGGGCGAGGTCGTGATCGTCGGCAGCTGCTGGTGCGGGGTCAAGCGGGGTGAGCGTGAACCCGGAGCGCCAGTCGCGCACCCGGTCCAGGTCACCGTCCGCTGCTGTCACGAGCACCCGGTTCAGCAGGCACACCGACGGCGTGGGCGCCTCGACGACCCGCATCCCCGGGGAAACTTCACCGGCCCAGCCCGGGGGCACGAGGAACACCTCCACCTCCTCGCGACCCGACCACCGCGGGCCGAGGTGAGCAACGTTGGTGAAGTGGGCATCCATCACCGACACCGAGTAGTACCGGCCGTGCGTGTCTGGCGGGAGCCGAACCACGAAGGGCCCTTGCAGGTCGAGCTCGAGGTGCGCCGCGCCGTACAACGCGTCGTTCATCGGCAGGACGGTCTGGGTCTGCGGAGAGGTCAGGTCGGGGAGCATCATCCAAGAGCCGAGCGAGCCGGCACCGGGCCAACCGAGGATGAAGTTGCTCCGTTGGCGCACGAACGCGAAGCCGGGCGTCATGGCCAACCAGAGGAAGGTCGCCGCGGTGCGAAGCCTCGCCACCTCACCGGCCCTGACCTGCTCGGGGTCGGCGGCGGCGTCGAACGATACGAAGGGGCGAACGGTCTGCATGGCGTCAGCGTCACGCCCCCTCGCCCCGCGCACCACGGCCCCGCACCCTGCCGTGTCACCCCGGGTGACGCCCGCGGGTCACCTCAGCCCGCCGGTGTACTCGCGGCTGTCAGCGTGTGCGCATGAGTGTGTGGCCCTGGTCCTGGTCGTCGGGACACCCGTGGTTCAGCTCCTGCCACATCCGGCGTCCGCGGCTGGGTCCACAGATGCCGGCGCCTCGTGTGCTGCACCACGGTGGCTCTCATGACCGATGACCACGGAGAACGCCGGCCCGCTGCGGCCGAGCTCGGGGGCCACCCTGCGGTGGACCGAGCCCGAGCCGCCCACCACCTGGTGCGGACAATCGGCTACCAGCCCGAACGCTTCGCGCGGATGCGCGACGAGGCGGTCCATGCGGCGCTCAGGGACGGCGTGGCCCTGGATCGCCTCGCCGAAGCGCTGGACGTGCGACCCGCGGAGGTGCAACGGATGTCGCACGAGCACGTTCTGCGCGTGAGCGTCCCGGGAGAGTCGAAATGCTGAGGGGGAGATGGGTACTCGCGAGGGTGAGTGGCCGGGTGTCGTGCAGGGGTCACCCCAGGGGTGACCGCGAGCAGACCCGACGCGAACCACACCTAGCGTCTGCCCTGTCGCGGCCACTCGGGCCGCACCGAGAGGAGCAGCTCATGGCCAAGATCGTGGCTTTCAGCGTGGAGTCCAAGCAGCAGGGCGAGGAGGTGCTAGACCGGCTCAAGGAGGGCGTCGAGGACGTCGCGATGGTGTACAAGACCGAGCGAGGCCGGGTTCGCATCGAACAGACGAGCGACGTGACCGTCGGAAAGGGTGTGGTTCGGGGCGGCCTGCTCGGCGGTGCGGTCAGCATCTTCGCTGGCCCCCTCGTCGGGATGGCTGCCGCCGGTGGAGCGCTGGGCGGCGCCTACGGTGCGCTGCGCGACAAGGGTGTGCCGGACAAGGTCATGAAGCTCGCGGGCAGGCAGCTCGAGAAGGGGAAGGCGGCCGTGTTCGTCCTTGCCGACGAGACGACCGCGGACACCATCGAGAGCAAGGTCCGGGCGGCCGGCATCGAGGGCGTCGAGGTGGGGAGCTTCGACGAGGAGGCCGCAGCGGTCGTGCGCGAGACCCTCAAGATCGCCTGACGCCGGCCGCTCACACCCCGGGCCTGCACCCGGCGGGTGAGCGCCGGCGGTCGGTCGGTCGTCCGGGCGCGACGCTGACCGCAGGGACACCCCCCGGTGGGCCGGGCAGGACCATGACGCTGGAACCAGAGGCTGCGCAGAGCCTCACGTGATTCCGCACCGCAACACCAGTGGCCTCAATGTCTGCGAGCTGACCGGGGCGGGCCCGGCGGTCGGTTGCGATTCCGGATCGACCCGCTACTGCTCGGGCCGGTCGACGCAGCGATCGCCGCCCATCGGTCCCGGCGGTGACGAAGGCGTCACCGGAGGATGCCGGTCTCGCGGGCCTGGCGCACCGCCTCGTCGCGTCCGTGGACGTCGAGCTTGGCGTACAGCCGGCGCAGCCGGGTCTTCACCGTGTTGATCGAGATGCCGAGCTCGTCGGCCAGGGCTGCGTTGCTGGTCGTGGTCGCGAGAGCGGCCAGGAGGCCGTGGTCTCCGGTGCTCAGCGTGGCCACTGGTTGAGCGGGCCCCGGGCGGGGTGCCCTGGCCACCCACAGGAGGCGGGTCATCGCCTCGGACGCGTGGTGGCGCGCCACCTCCTCCGCCGCGACGTGCAGCTCCTCAGGCCACCCGACGAGGGCTCGGTGCAGTCCCAGCTCGTATGCCATCTCCGCCGCTGCCAGAAGGTGCGCGTGCGCCTCGGCAGGACGTACAACGAGCAAGGAGGCGGCCACGAGCAGCCGCTGGTCGACCATCTGACGCGGCAGCTGCGGCTGCAGCCGCCGCTGCGGCCCGACCTCGGCGGGATGCCGTCGCCGCAGTCGGAGCAGGGCGAGGTCCTTCTCGAAGCACTCCGGCAGCCTCGTCGCGACGGCACGCGCTCGTTGCTGCTCACCCGCCTGGAGGTGGAGGATCAGCTCGGCCAGGTCCACCCGGGAGGTGAGGTCCGAGCCCGGGGCATGGCTCCGCAGCAGCCCCCGAGCCTCCTCCAGCAGCAGACCAGCCCCAGAGAAGTCGGCTCGGGCGCCTCGGGTCCCGGCCAGACACAGCAACCCGAGCACGTGGTAGGTCACGTGCCCGTGTTCCACGGCGCGCTCGACCACGGCATCGGCCGCCAACACAGCGGAATCGGGTTGGTCGAGGTCGACGGCAGCAGTGGCCTCGGCCAGCTGGGCGTCACACCCGTCGAACCTGCCCAGGGGACCCACGCGCTCCATCGCAAGCTTCGCCTGACGTGCGAGTGCCAACGAGCGGTGGGCGCGGCCCTCCTGCGCGGCCACGAGCGCCCGCAGCGAGGGGATTGCCACCTGCCTGTAATAGTCCTTGGTCTGAGGGCGTTGCGCCGCAGTGGTGAGCAGCGTCTTGGCCTCCAGGGTCCTGCCGCTCCACAGCAGGCTGCGGACCAGCTGGAACGCGCAGGCCTGGTGGGCCATGCGCTCCCAGGCGTCGCCGTAGTGACGCCGTGCACGCTCAACCGACTCGCGGGACCTGGCGGGGTAGCCTCGCCACCCCTCCAGCAGTCCGCGCAGCAACGCCGCCTCCGCGACGAGCCAGTCGTAGCCGGACTCCTCGGGCACCAGGGCGGCAGGACCCGCGTCCGAGGCCTCGGCGGGGTGACTCGCGTCGTCGCGTGACAACTCGTCGATGGAGTCCAGGACGAGGTGCAGCTGCTGCTCGGCGCCGGGGGCGTTCCCGGCCATCACCTCGGCCCACGCTGCGCCGAGGAGGTGGCGGTGCCGCTGATCAACCAGCGGACCGCCAGTGGCCCCGTACCAGGTCCGGACCAGGTCCGCCCGGCCTGCGTCGAGGAGAGGGCGGAGGTGGCGCGCCAGTGTCTCCATCGCCGCCGTGATGTCGCCGGCCTCGAGCTGGTGCCCGATGGCCCGCTCGACGTCCCCGTGGGCGACGAACCAGTCGGCGGCACGGCGGTGGGCGTCCGCGAGGGCCGTCGGGCCCACCAGCTGGAGCCGTCGACGCAGGTACCCCGCGAAGAGCGGGTGCACCCGAAAGGTGGCACCCTGCCCACGCTGCCTCATGAGCATCGTCTGCGACGCGTCGAGCCGGCCCAGCAGCAGGTGGCTGTCGCCCCGCCCACGCAGGGCGTCACAGATCTCGGGGCTCAGGACGTCCAGCACGCAGGTGGCGCGCAGGAGCCCAGCCTCCTCGATGCCCAAGTTGTCGAGCTCGTCGTCCAAGAGCGGGTCCAGGCCGCCCCCGAGGAGCCAGGCGGTGGGGTCCTCGTCGGGATCGGAGGCGACGACCCGTAGCGCGGCCACCAGGGCGGTGACCCAGCCGGCACAGACGTCGACCATGGCGTCTCTGCCGTCGGCGGGCAGGCTCGGAGCCAGGAGGCCGGCCAGCTCACGGGCCTCGGTGACGCCGAGCGCCAGGTCGAGGGCGCTGAGCACGACGAGTCGCCCGCTGCTCACCAGGTGTGCCAGCCCCAGACTGCTGCCGTGGCGGGTGCGCACCACTGTGCGACAGGTCGAGGGCTGTCCTTCCGCGAAGTCGAGGAGCTGGGCCGCTAGCTCACGATGCCTGCTGGTGTCCAGGTCGTCGACGAGCAGCAGCAGCGGTCCGGCATCCGAGACCGCCCGCAAGGCCTCGGCAACGGCCCGCTCGCCGACCGTCCCAGCGTCACGTGCGACATGCTCACCGTCGCCGGACGCGCGCAGGCGCTGCACAGCATCGCCGATGTCGACCCCCGTTGCCGCCAGGCCGTCCAGCATCCGGTGCCAGAACCGCATGGGATCCTCGCCGTCCCGCCCACTCGCGGCAACCCAAACCGTTCGCCCATCAACTGCTTCCTCGACGAGCCCCATCAGCGTGGTGCCGCCGTATCCGGGCGGGGTCGTCAGCAGGCAGAGCCCGGATGGGGGCGTGGCCAAGACCCGAGCCACCAGACGATGCCGCGGCACGGCCAACGGAGGCACCCGCCTCTCCGGCCGGCGTACCCCGCCGGTGGACGTCACCATGGTCCTCCATCTCGTCCTGCTCACCGTCTCGCCTTGGTGCGGTGTGCGCAAGGACCCTTGTCACCCCGGGGTGATCCCCTCGGGTGAAGGATCACGACCCGGCGCGGACAGGCAACCTACGTTCGACTCCTGGCCCGTTCCGCCAGATCCTCGAAGGGAGAGAGTCGTGGCGACAATCATCGCCTTCGGAGTGCCCGACCCGGCGTCCGGCCGCCAGGCGCTGAACCGCCTGACCGGTCTGGTCGACGACACGGCGCTCGCGTTCCGGGATGCAGACGGAACCGTGACCGTGCACCAGGCCAGCGACCTCGACGGCGGTCCCAGCGACATCGGTCACGGCCTGCTCGGCGTGCTGGTCGCCGTGGTGACCAGCGGCTCCTTGGGGATGGCGACGAGCGACGAGCGGCTGGACTGTGCCCGCCGCGATCTGGCCAGAGTCGGAGTGGATGTGGAAGGGCTCGACATCGCCAGCGCACAGATCGACGCGGGGGCTGCCGCGGCGTTCATGGTGGCCCAGGACGACACGGCGGTGGCCATCGAGTCGGCGCTGCGTTCCGCCGGATACCGGGACGTGCGGTCCGTGAGAGTGCCACAGGAGGGGGTCGACGTGCTGCGTGCCACCCAGCAGCTCGGGTGAGAGGACTCGTGCGCCGAGTGCATGGGTGACAACTAGTCGGGGATGAAGGAGGAGCAATGGTGTTAGGCATCGGTGGTTTTACCGACGGGAAGGCCGGCGGGCCGTTCTACGAGATCGAGGTGAACGAGGGCTCGGTCAACATGCGTCACTTCACCAAGATCGCCAATCAGCGTGCTGCGAACGGCTACCGCATGGCCCACGTGTACAGCCAGGACCGGAACACCATCGTCGTTTGGGAGCGCATCAGGATCTGAGGACGCCAGACCGGGTTGGCGACATCAGCCGCATGGGCCGGGCCTCCTCACCGATGGACTCGACCGCCAGGTCGGCGGCTTCGAGAAGCCCAGCCCTGCTCCTCGGTTGAGGTACGGGGACCTGGAGGGCGCCGCATCGCGACCGAGGCTGCATGTCGGCGCCGGGCAGTGGCGCCTCTGTGGACACCAGCCGCCGCAGGTGGATCGACGTGAGAAAGGGCGCCTTGAACCTCGGCCACCCGCGGGTGGCACGAGAGGACAAACGAGGACGCACCCCTGGCACGCGGTAGGTCCTCAGCCCAACCTCCGCGGGCCAGCCTGTCTGCCCGCGTCGAGCATCAACCGCCAAGAACAAGGGGAAGGCGGCACAGCACGCAGCGTGAGTCGACACGGCATCCCGATGTAGTCGAGCGACGTGCCGTCGAGGCTGATGTCGCGGGCGTCCACGGCGCCGACATCACCGAGGGCACCACGGCCACTCGGCCACCACGGCCGCCTCGGGTCTACGAGCGGCCCTTCAGCCGGGTAGGCCTGGTGGTGCCCTCGGCGGACGCGTACCCCCAGATGGCGCCGATGTTCGTCCGGTAGGACGCGTCGACGATCGTCTCGACGCGGATCCGGCGTACCGCGGCATCGGCCGCGAACGAGCCGCCCACCGACGCCAGCTGTTGTTGCGAGCCGACCATCACGTTGTTGTAGCTCGACAGCCGGCCGGTGTTGCGGTCAGCGGTCGCGCCGCCCGTCGTCGACCCGAGCGTGTAGGGCTTCGGGATGGTGAGCGTCGACACCGACGGCGGTGGGGGCGGGGGCGGGGGTGGCGGGATCCACCACGAGCCGATGTTGATCGAGTACCCGACGAGGCCGGTCGGCGACAGCAGCCGGTCGGCGTCGCGCGTCCCGGCCTCTTCGAGACCCTTGGGCAGGTCGTCGCCGAGAACCGCATTCGCCTCGGCCGTGCCCTGCTTCGGGTCGACCCCTGTTGCCGCGATCGCTTTGGCCAGGTGAGGCGCCCAGGCGGCCCGCGCCTTCTCGAACCTCGCGGGGGGTGCCGTCCCATGCGGTGCGAAGACGTCGTCCGGCGGGTCTCACCTCCAAGCGCCCCTAACGGGCACGGCCGTCAGCGGTGCTTCAGCGTGTGGCCTCACGCAGTTCGACCGGTGGGCTCGGGGCCAACACGGCGGCGGTCTCCGTGAGCGCTCGGAGGGTTTCGGTGAAGCGCGCCGCGGGTGCGCCGTCGATCACGGCATGGTCGAAGCTCAAAGTCAGCGGCAGCATGGACCGGGCAACGACCAGTCCCTCGCGGACGGTGGGCCGCTCGACGACGCTGCCGACCGTCACGATCAGTGTCAGGGGGGCGACGGGGATCGCCCAGCCCCAGCCGTGGCCGAACATGCCGATCGAGGTGACACCGACGGCCGGCCCGAACGTCGCGGAGACGTCCGGCCTCGTGGCCGCCAGCCGGATGGCAGCGCGCCGTAGTGGTCCTGGCAGACGGACCAGAGCGGCGGTGAGTGCGCTGGGGTCGTGGGCGGGCGGGGCCCCGTACTTCGCCTCGCGGAGCACCTGAGTGATCTGGGCGCCCGACATTCGGTCCGCTTGTTTGAGGGTCGCGATGTCGAGGACGACCCGTCCGTCCGTCTCTCGCTCCACGGTGGCGCCGACGTCGACCTGGTCGAAGTAGAGGATCCTGTTGCCGGCCCTGCGGGCATTTACCTCCGGGTGCTGGGCGACCGCCCGGGCGACGGTGGCGATGACGAACCCGGTCCACGAGACGGATTGCTCCGAGCGTTGAAGGCCTTCCTTGGCCGCCGTGACGTCGAGCTCGACGAGGGCGTGAACCTGGAACCGCCGGCTCGCGCTCGTCAACCTGTCCAGGACGGGCTGCCGTGCCCGCGGGATGGGACGGACCACGTAGCCAGGGGTCAGCGGATGCCGTGCCACAGCCCGCGCTCCCACGCCCGGGGGTCGTCGACGATCCGGCAGGTCGTGTCGAACCGCATGGTGGCTCGCCGCTCGCGGTCGTAGGCCGCCCAGCCGGGGTCGCCGGTGCGGGCGAAGGAGACCCAGGCGGCGTGCATGGCGTCTGCCAGCGCCTGGGGTGGGTCCGACCCGAGCAGCGGCCCGAAGAGCGGCGCGTCCGGGCTCAGCGTGTCGAAGACGAACGGCACCTCGAGGGCGTGCACGGCACCGAGCCCGGGGGAGGACCACGCGAACTCGTACATGTACGTGCGCGCCGTGGCGGTGGCGCTCGCGTGCGCCTCGGCCAGAGCGAGAGCAGGGATCCGCATCCACCAGTCGGTCTGGACCTTTGTCAACAGCTCGCCGGGGGAGGCTCCCGGGTACCTCGTGCGGTAGGCAGCCACGGCGTCGCGGGTCAGGCCGTATGCCGCGAGCGACTGATGTCCGTACGTGGTGACCGGTCCGGTGAGCATCTCGTCGGTGATGCCCGCGATCGCCCCGCTCACGACGAGCCAGAGCCGCCAGTCGTCCGTGTTGGTCCCGACCATGACATCGACGTCGCGGGCAGAGCCGGCCGAGATGCGGTCGACCGGATGGGCCGGGAGCACGTGCCCGTCGATCACGGGCTGCCACGGCATGGTGCTGGTCACGACATCCGGGCCCCAGCGTGCCGGGTCCGGGTCGGCGAGCAGGTCCGCCTTCAGTGCGGCCTGCGCTGCCAGCAGCCTGGGGATCCCGGCGGCCGCGATGGCTTCACGGGTCGGTGGCACGCCGAGCCTGTCGGCAAGGTCGTGCGCGATGCGCAGGGCGTCCTCGGCACGGGTCACCTGATGCCCCGCGCCGCTCTGCAGGACCGCCCGGCGGAACAGGCCCGAGGCGCGCGGCATGGCGAGCAGGGTGCCAATGCTCATCGCGCCGGCGGACTCCCCGAAGACGGTGATGTTGGCGGGGTCGCCCCCGAACGCCGCGATGTTGTCCCGCACCCACTCGAGGGCCGCGACCTGGTCGAGCAGCCCCACGTTCGCGATGCTGTCGCCGACATAGAGGAAGCCCTCCGCCCCGGGTCGCCAGTTGATGACGACGCAGACCACGCCGTCGCGGGCGAACCGGCTGCCGTCGTATGCGGCCGTGGAGCTGAGCTCGAACATGCCGCCCTGGACCCACACCATGACCGGCAGCCCGCCGGCCGGGGGGTCAGGTGCCCAGAGGTTGAGGTTGAGGCAGTCCTCGGACGGTGCCGCTCGCTCGACGGCCTCGAACGCCGCCCCGACGCCATCCCAGTCCTCACCCGCCCCTTCGGGTGGGCCCGTCGGCGTCGGGGGCGCGACCTGGGGAGGCTCGGCGCCCAGGGTCACGGCGTCACGGACCCCGGTCCACGGGGAAACGGGCTGCGGGGGTGCGAGCCGGTTCACGCCGACGGGTGCCGCCGCATACGGGACTCCGAGGAAGGTGGCAATCCCGCCGCCAACGCTCCCGCGCACGTCTCCGCTGACCGTCCGAACCACAGCACCCATGGACCCACAGTTCCCCGACGAGATGGCGCCGACCAGAGTCGAAGGTCCCGCCTGCCTGCACCACGGTGGTCGCCCTCAGTCGTCGCCTAGCCTGCAGGCATGGACGACGACTTGCCGATGACGGGCACGTGCGACCTGAGCACGGTGGGACGTCGAACTGGGAGCTGTCGCCGGGTCGAGATCTGGTACGTCATCGTGGATGGGCGGATGGTGGTCACGGGAACGCCCGGTGCCAGGGACTGGCTCGCCAACCTGCGCGAGAATCACGAGGCCGTCGTTCATCTGCGCAACCCGGCCCGCGACCTGGCGGTGATGGGGGAGGAGGTCACCGACGGCAGCAGTCGCCGCCGCATCGTGACGGAGGCATGGCGCCTTCAGCCGTGGTACGCCGAGCAGGGGTACTCAATGGACGATTGGGTCCAGGACTCGCCGATGGTGGTGCTGACGCCCCCGGGCTACGGGCACGAGGGAGACACGACCTAGGAGCGGTCGCGGAGCTTGCCGCTCCTCGCGAGGTCCGGGTCGGTGCACGAGGCCAAGTCGAAGCAGCAGGGTCGCCGCTTCCCGCCGTCCATCTTCGACAGGCTGACCTCGACCCGTCGTTGGCGAGTCTGGGGGTTGCGCGTGGCTTGCACCCAGCGGACCCACTCCCACCGCGCCATCGGCGTGATGTCCTGCCACACGTCGCGGATCTTCGCGGGGGCCTCATCCAACGCGGCGGCGAGGTCGTCCGGGACGTTCGGCTCCGGCCAGTCGGGCGCCACCCGGAGGGTCACGTCGGCGATGTCGCCCGATCGGACTCCCGCGACCCGTTGGATGGTCTCGTCGACGCGGATCCAGTGGCCACGCCGACCGTCGGGCTCCACCACTGTCTCGAAGTCGGACCCCGACATCGACGCATGCACGGCGACCTGCCCACGCGATGGGAGCCGCTCGCTGGCCTCCTTCGGCAATCGCACGATGGTCGTGTCGTCGATGGTGGAAAGCGCGGCCGCAAAGGTGATCGTCGCGTGCTGGGACAATTCGGTTTCGGTTGACATTCCAAGATCTCCGTCGATCTCCGGTATTTCGTCTCGGTCCACTGATCACTGCTCGGGCAGCCGGTGGCGTAGACACCAGTGCTGCCGGATTCGCGAGCATGGCCACAGCGGAGACCGGCCGGATCGAGCTTCCGCCCACCCAGCCGGCGCCGGAGCTCCCCACTGTGCCGGGTCGACGCGGCTTCCTTCTCAGGCGCCGTCGTCCACGGGCAGGCCCACGAGATCCATCGAGACCTGCCACAGTCGGGCGGCGGCTGCCGCGTCGCGGGAGGCACGTGAGGAGCTCCGGGGTCGGCTGTTGGCGAAGTAGCGACCACTCACGTCCGCGACGTCGGGGGAGCTGGCGAGGTAGACGGACGTCTCGGCGCCCCGGGCCGGGCTCTTCATGAACGGCCGGACGAGCGGCAGCATGACGCGCATCCAGCCGCCGGAGTCCTCCTGCCCGAAGCCGGTCCGGACGACACCCGGGTGGAGGGTGTTCGCAGTGACCCCCGAGCGCTCGAGGCGGCGCGCGAGCTCGTAGGTGAACATGACGTTGGCGAGCTTCGACTGGTTGTACGCGCGCTGGCCGCTGTAGCTCCGCTCGCCCTGCAGGTCGTCGAAGTCGATGCGCCCCATGGCCTGCGCGCCCGAGGAGACGGTGACGACCCGTGCCGGGGCGCTCGCGCGCAGCCGGGGGAGGAGCAGGTTCGTCAGGAGGAAGGGGGCGAGGTGGTTGATCGCGAAGGTGCGCTCGAGGCCGTCCTCGGTCGTGTGCTGGGTCGCCCAGAATCCGCCGACGTTGTTGACGAGGACGTCGAGCCGCGCGTATGCCGCGAGGACCTCCTGAGCCAGTCGTCGCACCTCGCGCTGTGAGGAGACGTCGGCGGTGAAGACGTCGACCCTCCCTCCGGTGGCCCGTACACGCTCCGCAGCTGCCTCAGCCCGCGCGCGGTCACGCCCGACGATGCCGACCCTGGCACCGAGTCCTGCAAGACCCGCGGCCGTGGCAAGCCCGATCCCGCCGGTGCCCCCCGTCACCAGCACCGTCCTCCCGGACATGGCGCTCATGTCAGCGCACGATCTTGAAGTTGAACGCCGACGTGCCCAGGGCGCCCATCAGACGCAGCCACACCGGCAGGAGCATCTCGGTGCCTCGCGCGGTGCTGATGTCACCGAGGTCGATGACGTCGGTGTGGCCGAAGCTCTGGAGCAGCTCGATGACCGTCGTCTTCGCGGCCGCGTCGTCACCGGACACGAAGACCGACGAGTCCGCGCCGAGCTCCTTCGGGTTGACCATGAGGTTGGCGTTGAGCGTGTTGAGGGTCTTGACGACCCGGGCGCCAGGGAACGCTCGCTGGATCTGCTCGCCGAGCGAGTCGGTGTCCTTGACGAACAGGGTGGGCGGGAACCCCTTCGAGAAGTCGAGGGGGTTCGAGATGTCGATGAGGACCTTGCCGGCGAGGTTGTCCGCACCGGCCTGTTCCAGGGCAGGGAGGGCTCCCGAGCCACTCGTCGCGTTCACGACGAGCTCGGCACCCGCCGTCGCGTCCGAGAACGTCGCGAGGCGCACCTCGCCGTGCTCCGCAGCCCATGCGGACAGAGGTGGGTTGCCCATGCCGTCGGGCTCGGTGCGGGCGAGGGTCGCCTGCGGATCGCGGGTGCCGAGCGTGACGTCGTGGCCGAGGCCGGACAGTCGGGCGGCGATGGCCTGGCCGACCGTGCCGGTGCCGAGGACGGCGATCTTCATGACTTCTCCTGAACGAAGGACGTTGGGTAGACAGATCTGTCTTCCGAATTCCGACCCTACAGACAGATCTGTCTATCTGCAAGGTATGCTCGGTGCGAGAGGTTCGCCTGCGTCGAGGAGTTCTCGTGTCCGCCACCACCCAGACCCGCCCGCCCAGCGCCGCGCGTCAGCGCATCCTCGACGCCGCCTTCGTGCTCTTCTACGCTCGGGGCATCCGCGCAGTCGGGATCGACCTGATCATCGCCGAGTCCGGTGTCGCCAAGGCCACCTTCTACAAGCACTTCCCGGCCAAGGACGATCTCGTGGTGGCCTACCTCGACAAGGTCGACGCCATCTGGACGTCCCAGCTCAAGGAGGCGGCCGAGGCTGCGGGCGCCGACCCGGCGAGCCAGCTCGTCGGGCTCTTCGACGCGCTGTCGAGCGCCTGCCGCCGCGACGGCTACCGAGGCTGTGCCTTCATCAACGCCGCGGCCGAGTCCCAGCCCGGAACCGCTGTCCACGACCGCACGGTCAGGCACAAGGGCGCCGTGCTCGAGTGGGTGCGAGACCTGGCGCGATCCGCCGGAGCCCCCGATCCCGAGTCCCTGGCGCGCTCGCTGACCCTGCTCCTCGACGGCGGGCTGGCCAGCGGGGCGCTCGATGCCAGCCCCGAGGCGCCGGCCGTGGCCAAGGCGTCGGCCGGCGCCCTCGTGGCCGCTGCCCTCCGTCCCACACCGCCGCCCACGTGACTGTCGGTCATCGACCTCCGAGAGGAGTGCGCCGGTCGGTGTGTCCCGCTGAGTCCTCATGGTTTCTCACGTCATCGGGACCTTGGACCCGGGCCTGCTGGTCCGGGCGGCCGCACCATGGGGGTGACGTCGTGGTCAGCAGCGGCGCCCCAGCAGCAGCCTCGGAAGGAGGACCTCATGCAGACGATCAAGGCGGCCGCAGCCGAGTTCCTGGCACACCGGCGCATCGCCGTCACAGGAGTCTCCCGCAACGCGGCAGACCATGGCAGCAACGTCGTCTACAAGCGCCTGAAGGAACGCGGCTACGACGTGTTCGCCGTGAACCCCAACGCCGACCATGTCGAGGGGGACACCTGCTACCCGGACCTGCAGTCCATCCCGGGTGGTGTCGAGGCCGTCGTCATCGGCACCCGTCCCGAGCGGGCCCAGGTCACCGTCGACGAGTGCGAGAAGCTCGGCATCACCGAGATCTGGATGCACCGCGCCTTCGGTGCAGGCAGTGTCTCGCCGGAGGCTGCCGACTACGCCCGACAGCACGGCATGACGGTGATCGACGGCGGTTGCCCCCTGATGTTCGATCCCACCTCGGACTCCGGCCACCGGGCCATGCGGTGGGCCCTCACCCTCAACGGCCACGTGCCGCGCAAGGTGTGACGCGCAGGGTCCGACGGTTCTCTGGCGCGGGGTGGCTCGAACGCGGTTTCATGAGGGAGGCGTTCTTCGGCAGCGCGACACGAGCACAGGAGGTCGATCATGAGCAGACCGAACGTGGTGCCTGGTGATCCCTCCCACGTCTCCGTCGACGCGGGACGACTGTGGACCGGCGGCCTCGCCACTGCGTGCGTGGCGGCCCTCACCGCCTGGGTAGGGGTCCTCCTCGCCCAGGGAGTGCTGGATGTCAGCCTGGCCAAGACGGCCGTGGTCCTCGGCGTCAGCGACTCGCTGGGTCTCAACTATGCCGTGACTGCTTTCCTCGCCGCGCTCGCTGCCACCGGCCTTGCGCACCTCCTTTCGGTGACGACGCCGCGGCCTCGGTCGTTCTTCTCGTGGATCGTCGGGCTCGTCACGGCAGCGGCCATGATCCTGCCCTTCACCCGCGACGGCGCGACCGCGAGCAGGGTCGCGGCCAGCATCATCAACCTCGTGATCGGAGTGTGCATCGGGTCGTTGCTCACCGCGGTCCTCTCACGGACCGTCGTCGATCCGGAGCGTTCCTGGCAACGACGTTGACGACGGGGCGGTCCCGCTCGAGCGGGTGTGCCCCTGCGCGACAGCGATGCGTCTTACGACGCGCCCACTCAATGATCCTCAACGAGCGATGCCGGCAACCGCCAAGTTCGGTTGGCTGGCAGGGTGCAACCGTTCTCCAAGGCCTACCGCGGTCGTGACGCGTTCGCGTCGGCGACCAGACCGCCCATCACGACACGCTACGTGCCACTCGCCAGGTCCTTCTCGGGCTACTCGCGAGATCGGATGCGCACCGATGTCGTCGCCGGTGTCACCGTCGCGGCACTGGCCCTTCCCTCAGCCATGGCGTATGCCGTGCTGGCCGGAGTGCCCGTCAGCGCCGGGCTCTACGCCCTCTTGCTTCCGGTGCTCGCCTACGCGGTCTTCGGGTCGGCCCCGCGTGTCGTGGTCGGTCCCGAGGGAACGGTCTCGCTGCTCATCGCCACCGTGGTCGCGCCCCTGGCCGTCGGGGCGAGCACGCAGTATGCCGCCCTCACCGCACTTCTCGCGGTCATGGTCGGCATCGTCTTCCTCGTTGCCCGTCTGGCTCGCCTGGGCTGGATCGCCGACTACTTCTCGCAGGCGGTCCTCGTCGGCTACATCACCGGAGTCGCCGTCGTGCTGATCCTCGGCCAGCTCGGCAAGCTGCTCGGGCTGTCGAGCGACCAGAACGGAGCCGTGCGAGAGGCGGTCGACCTCGTCGCCCACGTCGGCAGCGCGAACCCGGCCACCGTCGTCGTCGGAGCGTGCTCCCTCGCGCTGCTCGTGGTCGCGGGTCTCGTCAGCCGGCGGATCCCCGGCGCGCTCATCGTCGTGCTGCTCGGCATCGCTGCTTCCTGGGGCCTCGACCTGGCCGCACGGGGCGTGTCGGTCACGGGACCCGTGCCCAGTGGCCTGCCGTCCCTCTCGTTTCCGGACCTCACCCGCGGTGATGTCGGGTCCCTCGTCGTCGCGGCGCTGGCCGTCTTCCTCGTTGCGTTCTCCGACTCCATCCTCACGGCTCGCTCCTTCGCCGCTCGCCACCACGAGGTCGTCGACGCCAACCAGGAGCTGCTGGCCTTCGGAGTCGCCCAGATCTCGGCGGGGGTCACGCAGAGCATGCCGGTCGGCACCAGCGGATCGCGAACGGCTGTCAACGACGACATGGGCGCGACGAGCCAGGTGAGCGGGCTCGCAGCGGCCGCGATGATCGGTGCCATCCTCATGTTCCTCACCGGGCCCATCGCCTACCTGCCATCGGCGGTCCTCGGCGCCGTCATCGTCTATGCGGGCGCGAAGCTGATTGATCCCACCCTGTGGCGGGAGCTCGCGCGAAGCAGTCGCGTCGAGGTCGTCATCGCGGCCATCACCGTGCTTTGCGTCGTGATGATCGGGGTCCTCCAGGCGATCGTCGTCGCCGTCCTGCTCTCCGTCGCCGACATCATCCGCCGGGCGGCACGCCCGGCGGATGCCGTGCTCGGATGGTCAGCCCGCGAGGACCGGTACGTCGACGTCGCCGACCAGCCCGATGCCGGGATCACTGCGGGGGTGGTCGTCTACCGCATCCAGGACCGGTTGTTCTTCGCCAATGCGCACTTCTTCAAGCGCCGGCTCTGGGCCGCGGTGGACGGCGCTCCCAAACCCGTTCGTCACGTGGTCCTTGACGGCTCGTTCATCAGTGACCTCGACGCCAGCGCAGAGGTTGCCCTGCGTGAGGTCATCGACGGACTGAGGGAGCGGAACATCGAGTTCCACCTGGCGAGAGCCGCGCAGGAGCTGCGGGACCGCCTGGACTCCGTCGGTCTGATCGAGGTGATCGGCGCTGACCACCTCCACGCAACCGTGACCGCCGCGGTCGACGCCTGCGGCGGCGCCGCCTAGCCTGCTGCCGCGGAGTGCCGCTGGCGCACCAGGATGAGGATGCTGACGACGAGCACCCAGGCGGGGAAGACGAGCGCGATCCACAGGCTGAGGTTGATGACGAGGAGCAGCACAGCCGCGAGGAGGTAGGTCGCCGCGGCCAGCCAGCGCGGCATGGAGCCCGTACGCAGCCAGATGGTGCCGAGCGAGATCATGAAGACGCCCGCCATGCGCAACGCGTAGACGTTGCCGACCTGGAGCATGACGGCGCGCCCGAAGGAGACGGTGTCACCGGCATACACGTGGCCCTCGCCTGCGCTGATGCCTGCGAGCAGGGCGCCGGCCACGGCCATCGACACGAAGACCATGGCGAGGAAGAGCAGACCGCTCCCCAGGAAGACCGAAGCGAAGAAGCGGTCCTCGAGCTCACCGAGCTGGTCACGGATGACACCGATGAACCAGAGAAAGGCGATGCCGGCAAAAGGCATGAGGGAGAGGGCGATCCGGATCCGGCCGCCGCCGCCCTCGTCCCACGGAGCCCCCGCGAAGGGGTCTTCCGGGGTCACCGACCGCAACAGGGCAAGGCTGGTCGAGAAGAGGAGCGCGAAGACAACCCCCGCGAAGCCCGCCGCCCTCGGGGTGCTGAGCCGACGGAGAGCCGCCCTCTCAGACACTCCGGCTCACCGCCGCCGTCGCCGTCGTGGGCAGCGTCATCGAGGTGGAGGCCGCCGCAGCCGCGGAGTCCTCGAGCGTGCCGCGTGCCGCCTGGTGCCGGCCCATGACGACGGCCATCACCACACCGAGGAAGCTGAATCCGGCCATCACCCATGAAGCGGTCGCAAGACCGGAGGCGAGTGCCTCGGACGCCGGTGCACCCTGCGTGGTGCGGCTAGCGATGACCGTTCCGTAGATCGTCGCGGCCAGTGCCGTCGCCACGGACGCCCCCACGTAGCGCGCCATGTTGGAGACGCCGGACGCCGACCCCACCTGCTCCACAGGGACGCAGGCGGTCGACGCCGACGACGCGGGCCCGTTCGACAGGCCCATCCCGACCGCGACGGCGACGAGCGGCAGCAGGAACGCCCGATACGCCCAGTCCGCATCCACGAGCCCGATGACAGCGAAGCCGACGGCGGTGACGAGGAAGCCGACACCGATCGTCTGTCGACCACCGAGGCGAGCCGTCAGACGCGGCACCGCCGCAGAGATGGCGACGAGCCCCACCGTGGCGGGCAGGGTCGCCAACCCGGCCTGGAGAGTGGTGAACCCGAGTGCGTCGGGACTCTGGAAGTAGAGGCTGAGGAGGTACATCAGCGCGTTGATCGTGCCGGCGCCGATGAGGATGGCGACCGTCGATCCGACGAGGATGCGGTTGCGCAACAGGGCGAGGTCGAGCATGGGCACGGCCACGCGCCGCTCGACGGCGACGAAGGCGAAGGCGGCGCCCACCCCGATGGCGATGCACGCGAGGGTCGCCAGCGACACCCAGCCCCAGTCACCGCCCTTGCTGAGGGCGAGGATGAGCGGGCCGAGGGTGAGCGCGATCAGTGCCGAGCCGGCGTAGTCGATGGAGTGCGACCGGGTGGGGTCGCGCGACTCGGACACCTTCCGGGCGGTGATGAGGATGCACGCGGCTCCGATGACGGCATCGACCCAGAAGAGTCCCTGCCACCCCATGAAGGTCACGAGCACGCCGCCCATGAGCGGTCCGGCTGCGGCGCCGACGGCGGCTGCGGCGCCCCACAACGAGACCGCCCGCAGCTGCGCCTCACCGCTGTTCGCAACGGAGAGCAGGCTGAGCCCGCACGCGAGGATGGTGGCGCCCGCGGCTCCCTGGATGAAGCGCCCGGCGATGACGGCCCCTCCCGAGGATGACAGCGCGATGAGGATGCAGGACACGACGAAGAGGATGAGGCCGAGCTGGAAGACCCGCCTGCGACCGAAGACGTCACCGAGCGATCCGGAGGTCACGATGACGGCCGCTCCGACGAGGGAGTAGCCGGTCACCGCCCACTGGAGCGTCGTGACATCCGTGCCCGTGTCGGCGCTGATCGCCGGCAGCAGGATGCTCACCGCCGACGTGTTGGCGTTGACCACGAACGTCGACAGGCACGTTGCAGCCAGCACGCCCCCTGCCCCTGCGGCCGCCCGTCCTGCTGCGGCGCCCTCGGACGCCGCTGACGGGGTCGTTGCTGACATGGCCACTCCCTCCCTCCAGCCGCAGGCGGCTCGCCTGCCGCTTCGAACCTACGACGCGGTGGGTTGGTCCAGAGTCACCCGTCGAGGATGACTCCTGTCGCAGGAGAGCGGGCCAGAGTTGTCGTGTGGCGCTTGACGGTGAACCGACACCCGGGGCCCCGGCCTCGACCGCCGACCGGGTGAGGTCGGCGAGGCACCACCTGTGGCAGCGCGTTGCCCGCGTTGCGCAGCGACACCTCGGCCCTCTCGCACCTGCCGAGGATCTCGAGCCCGAGCCAGTCGTGCCCCCTCCGCCCGAAGCCGTCCTGGAGCTGCTGCGTCACCTCGGGGTCGCGCTGTCGAGGGCTGGAGACGCGACCGAGCGGGTCACGCAGATCCTCGGTGAGGTGGCGGCGGTGTATGCCGTGAGCGGCGTCACCTTCTTCGTCGTCCCCACCGGGGTCTTCGTCCGGATCGAGACGGGCAGCTCCAGCCAGATGGACTTCGAGGCCGGCAGCAGTGAGCCGCTCAGGCTTGACCAGGTCGACGCGCTCTACCGCTTGATCGACGACATCCGTCATGGCCTCGTGGACGCCGAAACCGCCGGTGCGCGGCTTTCGGACGTGCTCACGTCTGAGCCGCGGTTCGGGGGAGCAGTGACCGTGCTCGCAAGTGGGGTCCTCACCGTCGGTCTGGGATTGATGCTCAACCCAAGGCCCAGCGCGCTTCTCGCGTTCGTCGTCATCGGCCTCCTCGTCGGCGGGCTGCGATGGTGGGCCGGCCGCGAGCCGATGCTGGCTCTCGTCCTGCCCGTCGTCGCGGCCACCGTGGTCACGGGTGTCGTCTTCCAATGGGTGGCTCCAGCCCTCGACGCGCCACCCCTCGAGATCGTCATTCCGTGCCTGGTGACCTTTCTGCCCGGAGCAGCGCTCACCATGGCGACGGTAGAGCTGGCGACCGGAGACATGCTGGCGGGATCTGCACGGCTCGTCTACGGGCTCGAACGCCTGCTGATCCTGACGTTCGGCATCGCACTGGGTGCGGAGATCGCAGGCTTTCCGCCCATCGTGGGCCACGCCACCCCGACTTTGGGACCGTGGGCTCCCTGGGTCGGCGTGCTCGTCTTCGGTGTCGGACAGTTCTTCGCCTCGTCTGCGCCGCGCAGGACCTTGGGGTGGCTGCTCGTCGTGCTGTACGTCGCCTACGGCGTGCAGGCGCTCTCGGGCCGCGTCCTCGGCACGCTGGGCGCCAGCTTCCTCGCGGCCGCCGTGGTCCTGCCGGTCTGCTACGCCATCCAGAGCAGGCGCAGCGGGCCGCCCGTGCCGGTCACCTTCCTGCCGGCCTTCTGGTTGCTGGTGCCGGGTGCCCTTGGCCTCCAAGGGGTGGCTCAGATCGTGGGGGCCGATCAGGCCGCCGGCTTGGGCGACTTCCTCAATGCTCTGCTGTCGATTGTGGCGATCGCCGTCGGCGTCGTCGTGGGCTCGGGCCTGTCCGAGCGCATCGGCCGGGCCACCTCGACGTGGCGGGGGATCTGACGTCGTGACACGGATCGCCCCGTCACGTGACCGATCGGTCTGACGCAGGCCCCCACCGAACGAGAGGATGAGACGTGCTCACCACGTTGTCGGGGCAACCCGTCCTGCTCCTCGCCATCCTGCTGCTCCTCGGCGCCCTGCTCGGTCACGTCAGGCTGGGCGGCGTCGCCATCGGCCCGGCAGCAGTTCTCTTCGCCGCCATCGCCGTGTCGGCGCTCGGAGTCGCGAACGGGGTGAAGCTCGAGATCCCAGAGGCGGTGGGCACCCTCGGCCTCGTGCTCTTCACGTACACCATTGGAATCGTCTCGGGGCCGAGCTTCTTCGCCTCGCTCCGTCGTGGCTGGCCCGTGATGCTCTCCGTCGTGGCCACCTTCGTGCTGGTTGCCCTCGTCGCCGTCCTCGTCGGACGAGCTCTGGGTCTCACGTCGCCCGTGGTCGCCGGGACCTTCGCCGGCGGACTGACCAACACCCCGGCTCTCGCGGCCGCGACCGAGCGGGCGGCCGACCCGGCTGGCCCGACGATCGGCTACTCCATCGCCTATCTCTGGGGCGTCATCGGCATGCTCCTCGCAGCGTCGTGGTCGCTGCGGCACCGTGGCCACGAGGCGCCTCCGAGCGAGCCGCTCGTCAACCAGACCATCCGCACGGAGCGGGCCGACGGGCTGCTGCTCTCGGACGTCGAGGAGCGCTACGGGCAGCGGGTGACGTTCTCGCGGCTCAAGCACGGCCACTTCGCCAGCCCGACCGTCGTGGCCGGCGACGACGAGCGCCTCGGCCCGAACGACCTCGTCACCGTCGTCGGTCCTCGCGACCTCGTCGACCAGGTGACCGCAGAGCTCGGCCACCAGTCGTCGCACGACATCGTCAGCGAGCACGGGGAGCTCGACTACCGCCGGGTCACCGTCTCCAACGAGGCCCTTGCCGGACGTTCTGTCGGAGCGCTCGACCTCGAAGGCCGCTTCGGTGCGCACATCAGCCGGGTCCGGCGTGCCGACATCGACCTCGTCGCCGCACCGGACTTCGTCCTGCAGATGGGCGACCGGGTGCGCGTCACCGCCCCCGCCGAACGAATGAAGGAGGCCGGCACCTTCCTCGGCGACTCGGACCGGGGGATGTCCGACATCAACCCGGGTGGCTTCGCGCTGGGGCTCTCGCTCGGCCTGCTCATCGGGCTGGTGCACATCCCCCTGCCGGGTGGGGGATTCGCGCTCGGCGCCGCGGCCGGCACCCTGCTCACCGGCCTCGTCTTCGGGCGCCTGGGACGCATCGGTCCGGTCGTGACGTCGATGTCGAACGGTGCGGCACAGTCCCTCTCCTACTTCGGCATGATCACCTTCCTCGCGTATGCCGGCACCCGGGCGGGGGAGCGCATCGTCGGGGCGATCGGCTCCGACGTCGGGTGGAAGGTGGCGGTGCTCGGCTTCCTCATCACGACCCCGGCCGCGCTGCTGCTCCTCCTCGCCGGACGACTGCTCCACCGCATGGGTGGCACGGAGCACGCCGGGATGCTGGCCGGCGCCCAGACGCAGCCGGCCATCCTCGCCTTCGCCAACGACCGCACCGGCTTCGACACGAGGGTGGGCCTCGGCTACGTGTTGGTCTATCCCATTGCGATGATCGCCAAGATCGTCATCGTGCAGGTGCTCGTCGGCCTCGGCTGACGAGCACCTGCACGATGACTGGCAAGACCGGCGGCAGTGCCTCTGTCAGTCGGAGCCGGTGCCGGCGGCGAGACGCTGGAGCAGCAGCGACTGAGCGACGATCAGCTTCTCGATCTCGCTGGGGTCGACACTCTCGTCCGACGCGTGGATGCGCGACGCGGCAACGTCTTCAGGCCCCCACAGGACGAACTCGGCTGCGGGAGCGGCCTGTTGGAGGGTGCGTAGCAGCGGGATGGACCCACCGCAGCCCGCCTCTCCCGCCGGCCGGCCGAAGGCATCGGACAGCGCTTGGCGGGCCGCGGCATACCCGGGCCCGTCGGTCGCGACGAGGAAGGGAGGGGCCTCCTTGGTCCGCTGGACCTCGACCTTGGCATCCCACGGCGCATGGGACTCGAGGTGCGCGACGAGGGCGTCGAGCTCCGTGGACGGCTCGGACCCGGGGACGATACGCATCGAGATCTTCGCCCTGGCCTCGGGGATGAGGACGTTGGACGAGGTTGCGATGTTCGTCATGTCGATGCCGATGGCGTTGACCGACGGGCGGGCCCAGAGGCGCCCCCCGACAGGACCGCTGCCCGTGAGCGCGACACCGTCCAGCACGTCGGCGCTGGAGCGCAGGTCCTCCTCGCTGAGGTCGTCGCCGTCCCAGACGCTCTCGGAGACACCGGCGATCGTGACGTTGCCCTCGTCGTCGTGCAGGGTCGACAGCAGTCGCGCCAGCGCCATCATGGCGTCCGGTGCTGGTCCCCCGAATACCCCTGAGTGCAAGGGGTGCTCGAGCGTGCGCACCGTGACGATGCACGCCACGTCGCCGCGCAGGGCGGTCGTCAGAGCGGGCTCACCGACCCTGAGGTTGCCCATGTCGCAGATGACGAAGAGATCGCAGGCGAAGAGCTCGGGGTGGGCCTCGACAAAGGCCTCGAGGTTGCTCTCCGTCTCCTCCATACCCTCGAGGATGAGCTTGACGGTGCACGGCGGCCTGCCGTCGAAGACCCGCAGCGTGCCGAGGTGGCTCACGAGGCCGCTGATGTCGTCGGCGGCGCCGCGTCCGTAGATGCGACCGTCCTCCTTGCGGGTGGGCGTCCACGGATCGCTCGTCCAGCCCTGCTCCGGAGGAGCGGGCTGCACGTCGTAGTGCGCGTAGAGCACGACCACCGGCGACCCGGGCGGTCCCTCGATCTCTCCGTAGATGGGGGGATAGCCCGACGGCACGTCCATCAGCTGGGCGTTCGTGAAGCCGGCGTCGCGAAACATCTGGAGGGTCACGTCGCCCATCTGGCGCACCGGCTCCTCGGGATAGCCGGGGAAGGCAATCGCCGGGATGGCGATCAGCTTCTCGAGGTCCTCGATGACGCCGGGCATCAGCTCACTGACGCGCTGGGAGATCTGGTCCTTGTCCATGCTTACTCCTTCGTGGGGTCAGGTTCCGTCACAGAGCGGATCAGAAGAACACACCACCGATGAGGGCGCCGACCGCGATCGTGACGACCGACATGATGAGCATCGGGACGAAGAAGCTGTGGTCGAGCAGCTTCGTCCCGAGCTTCGTCGAACCGGTGAGGTCGAAGTTCGCGGCGGCGATCTGCGTGCCGTTGGCCGGCAGGGTGTAGACACCGCTGAGGGCTCCGGCCCACATACCGGTGACGACACCTGCGGGCAGTCCGGCCGCGAGGCCGATGGGCACGATGGTGCGGGTGGCGGTCGACTGGCTCGTCGTCAGAGCCGCGACGAGGAAGACTGCGAGCGCGAAGATGAACTCCCAGCTCGTCACCCAGCTGCCGATGGTGCTGACGATGTACTCCTCGTGCGCGGAGATGAAGGTCGCTGTGAGCCAAGCGATTCCGAAGAGCGCGATGGCGGAGATCATGCCGGCCTTGAAGACCGACTGGTCAGGGACCGTCTTCACGTCAGGCCGGCCGAGGAAGAGGATCACCACGCCGACGACGAACATCACCAGGACGATCGTCGTCGTCATGTCGATGGCCACGGCTTCCTCGCCCTCTGCTCCGAAGGCGGGCCGCAGTTGCGGGAACAGGCCGAAGATGACGATCGCGACGACGCCGAACAGGAAGGCCAACGCCGAGTTGCGCCCCTCCTTGGTGTAGGTGAGGTGGGAGGACGCGGACTCGCCGTCGGCGAGAAGCTGCGGCGCAGGGAGGTCGCCGGCAGTGATCTTCGCCTGGATCTCGGGGTCGTCATCGAGGTTCTTCCACATCCTGTTGACCACGAGTGACGTGACGACGATGCCGACGACACAGGACGGGATGGTGATCGCGAGGATCTGGGTGAGACCGAGGTTGTACGGCGCCACGTCGGTGAGCGTCAGCATCGCCGCCATCGCGGCCGACACGGGCGATGCGGCCAGAGCCATTCCTGACTGCACGACCGTCACCGTGAGCGGCCGTGAGGGACGGATGCGGTTCTTGTACGAGACGTCGTAGATGACCGGGAGCAGCGGGTAGATGATGTTGCTCGTGCCGGCTCCGATGGAGAAGAGGAAAGCAGTCAGGGGAGCGATGAGGGTGATCTGCTTGGGCCGCTTCTCGATGACCCCCGCCGCGACCGACACCATCCAGTCGATGCCACCTGCGGCCTGCATCATGGCGGCGGACGTGACCACGGCCAGGATGATGGCGAGGGCAGCCGCGGGCGGCTCACCCGGTGGCTCGCGGAAGACGAAGACGAGGACGAACGTGCCCAGGCCGCCCCAGAGCCCGACGCCCACGCCGCCGGCGCGAGTACCCATGACGATCGCCCCGAGCACGACGAGTGCTTCGAGCACGAAACTGACGCTCATCTCGGTTCCTTCCTGATGGTCTGCGCGGCCGACGTCAGCCGGTCGGGCACTGGGTGGCGATCTTCTGGTTGAGGGTCGCGAAAGCACCGCGCAGCTCGGTGAGTGCGGTGTTGATCTCGGGGGCCACCGTCTCGAGGGACGCGCTGCCTGCGGAGTCCACCGACTGCTTGAAGGTCACGAGCTTCGCCCGCAGGTCGGAGATGACGGTGTCGTAGCGCCCCTCGGTGACGGCCTGCAGCCGGTCGAGCTTGGCCAGCGCCGTGTCGACCTTGGCACTCAGCTGTTGGAGCGCGGCCCCGTCGGGCTTGGCCGTCTGAACCTGGGAGACTGCCGCGGTGAGGTCCTTGGCCTTCGCGCAGAGATTCTGGGCCGAGGGCGTGGCGCCGCTGCAGCCGGCCACGAGAAGGCTGGCTGCAACGGCCGCAGCAGCTGCCAGCCGGCGTGCGGTGTCACGTCTGGTGAGAGCGGACATCACTCACGCCAGGGCCTTGGCCTTGATCGCCGCGAACTCCTCCGGCGTGATGGCTCCCGAGTCGAGCAGCGCCTTGGCCTGGGCGAGCTGTTCGACGCCCGACGATCCCGACGACGGCGCGGCCACGCTGCGGATGTAGTCCTCCTGCGCCGACACCATCTCGGCATTGCGCTTCATCGTCCGCGCAGCCATTCCCTTGCCCCTGACGATGAGGTAGACGAGCGCGGAGATGATGTTGGCGAAGATGAGCGCGAGGACCCACAGCGCCTTGGCGAACCCGCCCAGCTCGTCGTCACGGAAGAGGTCGCCGAAGATCTGGAAGAGAACCATCAGGTACGCGACGAAGAAGAACCACCACACGAGCAACCAGAAATAGCTCCAGAAGTCCATGACGATGACATCCTTTCGATGCGGCGTGCGACGGCCGCGTTCGGGGGAACGAGCTCCTACAGCTCCTCACTGTCATCGGACGGCCGGTCCGGGTCGTCACTCTCCGAGGACGAGATCGCCTCGGGCCCCGCATCATCCGCGAGCCGCGCGGCAGACGGCCTGGGCGCGAGGTGGGTCGAGACCACCTCGAGGCCGAGGGCGGTGAGCGTGGAGATCACCCCCACCAGCTCCTGGCTGTCGTGCACGGTCACCGACAGCGTCGTGCGCTCTCCGTCGCTCTCCGAGAACGACGCATACGGCCACACGTCACGCTCGTCCACCATGCCTCGCACGACGACAACTGCTCGCATGCTCGACCTCCGATGCAGCGCAGGGACTCCCGTACGGTCAGCATGGCGAGGTCCCAGTGCTGGCGCGTCATCCCATTCAGACGAGATCG
This sequence comes from Humibacillus xanthopallidus, assembly GCF_006717145.1. Taxonomy (GTDB): domain Bacteria; phylum Actinomycetota; class Actinomycetes; order Actinomycetales; family Dermatophilaceae; genus Humibacillus; species Humibacillus xanthopallidus. The sequence goes on from NZ_VFQF01000001.1 coordinate 962,758, forward strand.
GTCGCACCTGCTCGAAGGTCATTGCCCCACGGTGGGAGAAGAGCGGAGCAGTCGTCAGTAGAGGTCGAGCTCAGCCGCGCGCCGGATCGCCGAGCGGCGGTTGTTGACGCCGAGCTTGCGGTAGATGTGCGCGATGTGGGTCTTCGTCGTGTGGACGGAGATGAACTCCGCGTCCGCGATCTCGGTGTTGGTGAGGTTGGTGGCGAGGTAGCGCAGGATCACCTGTTCACGGTCGGTCAGCTGCTCGGACCACGCCGTGATGTGGTGCTGCCCTGGCTCGGCAAGGCGGCTCAGCACCTGAGTCACCACCTCGGGGTGACTCGTGCCGTGCACGAGGTGCCTCTTCAACAGCCCTGCCAGCTCGTGGCCCGCGAAGAGGAAGGGCCCGTAGAGGCCGTCGGGCTCGGCTGCGGCGAGGGCCTTCTCGAGCGCGAGGTGGGCGTCCTCCTTGCCCAGCACCGCGAGGGCCTCGGCCTCGACGCACCGCGAGAGGCACTCGACCTGCACGGGCCTGCCGTCCCCCTCAGCCGTCGCGCGCTCGAGCGCCGACAGGGCCTCCACCGGGTGCCCGGCTCGCAGCAGGACGCTCGCGCGGAGGGCGGGGGCCAGCGGGTAGTCGGGGCCGGGAGGGGGCTCGAGGGCGAGCTCCACGGCGAGGTCCGGCTTGCGCTCTGCCCACACGAGCATCGCCTCGACCCCGGCCAGCATCGTGGGCCACCACGCCGGCGCGCCACCCGCCTCGATCAGGTCGGCGATCTGCACCATGCTGGCGCGTGCCGCACCGAGGTCCCGTAGGGCGAGGCAGGTCTTCGCGTGGTAGTTGAGGCACAGTCCGCGCAGCTCCCAGTCGAAGGGGAGCAGCATGGACAGGCCGCGTTCGAGCTGGGCCCTCGCCTCGTGGAGGTGGCCGCGCCAGTAGTCGAGCCAACCGAGGTAGACCACTGCCGGCGCGAGCGTCGTCAGGCCGACCCAGGCGTTGGCCTCGGCCTTGGCCAGGACCTCCACCGCGCGGTCGTGGACTTCGCTCAGGCGCCCTTCCGAGAAGGCGGGGATGCAGGACTCCGCCAGCGCCGTGAGCTCGAGCGCAGACAGCCCGAGCGCCGACGCCGTGCGCGCGGAGGTGCCGAGCATGTCGACAGCCGCCGCGACATGGTTCTGCATCCGGGACTCACCCATGCCGACGAGCACCTGGACCGACGCCAGGACGACAGGGTCGATCGCCGGGTGCTCGACAGCGGACTGCTCGAGCATCGCGAGGCCTGCCTGCCCTGCAGCACCCAGCCCCAGGTCGCAGGCGGTGACGAGCAGCTCGACGAGCGCCGTCCGCTCCTCGAGCCTGAGCCGCTCGCGCTCGGGGAGGCCGGCGGACCCGAGGCATGCAGCGTCGAGCTCGGCGCGCGCGACCGCGACCTCACCCATCTGCACGGACACGAGCGCCTTCGCCAGATGCGCATCGGCGCACCAGGCCGACACGTGGGGCAGCCGGTCGACGGCGGACAGCACGGCGTCGACCCGCCCCTGCATCAGCAGCTCGAGCCAGCTCGCGGAGAAGATCTCGGAGGCGAGACCTCCGTCACCGCCCGCGAGGGCGTGCCCGATCGCCGCCGGGGCGTCGACCGATCTCCACCAGTTCGCTGCGGTCACGTGCAGCCGGGCTGCACGCTCGGGGTGCTCCGCTGCCAGGCGGCGCTGGGCGTGAGCGGCGAAGAGTGGGTGCCAGCGGTACCACTGGCCCTGTTGCCCCGCATCGCCGCGCGAGAGGAAGAGCCCTGCGGCGAGGCACGATTCGAGCATCGCTCCCGCCGTCCCGGTGCCCCGGACCGCGTCGACGAGGGGCGGGCAGACCTCCTCGTCGAGAGTGCTCTCGAGGACGAACTGCCTCAGCTCGGGCGTCAGGGAGGCGAGGACCTCGGTCGCGAGGTAGTCGGCCAGTGCCTGGTCGCGCCGCAGCTCCCGCGAGAGGTCCGCACTGGTGCCCCGGTGCCGGGTCGCGAGGATCGCCATGCGCACGCCTGCGGGCCACCCGTCCGTCGCCTGCTGGATCGTGGCGACCGCCCCGAGGTCGAGATCGAGCTGCGCCGCCCGCACGGCCGCTGCGGACTCCTCGAGGGTGAAGGCGAGGTCGTCGTGGGCGAGGTAGGTGAGCCGGTCCTCGAGTCGCAGCCGCTGCAGGCGAAGCGGCGGAACCACCCTGGCTGCCAGGGCGATTCGGAGGTTGGCGGGTGCCCACCTCAGGATGTGGTCGACGATCGAGGTGGAGCCGCTCGACCCGGAGAGGTGGTGGAGGTCGTCGAGGACGAGAAGGTGCGGGAGGGTGGAGTCGTAGAACGCCTCGAGGAGCGCATCCACGAGGGTGAGCGGTTCCGCCCGGAGCGACGACGCCCGCAGCTGCCCCGTCGGGTCGGCCAGGCACTCGATGTCGGCCAACGCACTCGCAGCGACGAGGTCACCCGCGAGGCGCACCGGATCCTTGTCCGAGTCGTCGACGGTGAGCCACACGGTGCCGTCGGGTGGCCGCCGTCGTGCCGCCGCTGCGAGCAGGGTCGTCTTGCCGTAACCCGCCATCCCTGCGAGGACCGTCACGGGCCGCGCGTCCATCAGCGGCACGAGGCCGGGACGCTCGATGAGCCCCACGGACGCCCCGGGTGGGGTCATCCGCACCTGGCGTGGTGCGACCATGGCCCTCCTCCTGAGCCCGCCGTCGCGAGTCATCCTCGCGGGTTGACGCGGCGAGCTGCTCGTGCATCGAGACTATGGCGCAACGACGCACAGGGCACGTCGAATCACGCTGCTTGTGACGATGGCGACGGTGAGGTGGAACATGCGCATGTACGAGATCGTCCTCGACGGCGAGCTGACCTCCGACCTGCCTGCGACGGCCGGACCGGTCGGCCGTCGACAGGAGGGCGGCTCGACGGTCCTCAGTGTTCCCGCGGCGGGCAGGGATGCCCTCGAGGAGGTGCTCGGCCTGCTCGAGTCGCTCGGCATCGGCATCACGGCGATGTCGGAGGTGGAGGCGCCTGCATGAGCAGGCCGAACCCGGCGGACGCAAGTCATCCGCCTCGGGTGATGCCCGCCCTCACGTGCGTGAGCGACGCTCAGGGCGTCAACCACTGCCGTCAAGGAGGCAAGACATGAGTGTGAACGTCGACGTGGGCCCGATCGACTTCCTGGCCCTCGAGTTCCCGGGAGCGCGTCTGAACGGTGAGGGGATGGCCATCATCGTCGATCTCGTCGAGCGAGGAATCATCCGCGTCCTCGACATGAGGGCAGTCCTGCGCAGCGAGGACGGCACCATCACGGCCGCCGCCATCACCGACCTCGACGGTGACGGGATCCTCGACCTCGCGGTCTTCGAGGGCGCCGAGTCCGGTCTCATCGACGAGGACGACATCAACGAGGCAGGCCAGCTCATCCAGCCCGGCGACGCCGTCGCGCTCCTCGTCTACGAGAACACCTGGGCGGGCCCCTTCGTCTCGGCCATGCGACGTGCCGGCGCCTCCGTCGTCGCCAGCGCCCGGATCCCCGCCGACGAGGTGATCGCCCGTCTCGAGGCCCTCGAGGCCCTCGAGGCGTCCGAGTCTTCCGAGTCCGCCCCGGACGCCGACTAGCCCGACCTCTCGCGTCGACCGATCCGGTCGGTGCACCCTTGAACCACCCCCTACGTCAGATCGAAGGAGCACACCATGGGACTTCTGCGTGGAGTTGCCAGGACCGCCGTCGTCGCGGGGACCGCGACCGCGGTGTCGAACCGCGTCTCTCGCCGCCAGGCCGGGCGGTGGGCCGCTCAGGAGCAGCAGGCCGCCCCGCCACAGGACTACCCGCCCCAGCAGCAGTATGCGGAGCCGCCGCCCCAGCAGTACGCGCCGCCGCCGCCAGAACCTGCTGGTGAGGCGGACGGCGGAGTGGATCTCGACGCTCTCAAGCAGCTCGGCGAGCTACGTGACGCCGGCGTCCTGACCGAGGCCGAGTTCCAGGTCCAGAAGGAGCGCATTCTCGCTCGGTGACTCGGCCTGATCTCGCCTCACCGGCGCCTCCGAGAGCGGTTTCGCGCGACGGCCACCTCTCCGCTATGGTCTTGCTCGCACCTGACGGAGCCCGCTCCGACCGGTGAGTGCGGACGTAGCTCAGTTGGTAGAGCGCAACCTTGCCAAGGTTGAGGTCGCCGGTTCGAGCCCGGTCGTCCGCTCCGTGAGATGTTGGGCCGCTCCACCACCCGGTGGAGCGGCCCAACGGCGTTCACGGCTGCTTCTCTGCGTGTCGATCTGGGAAATGGCTGACTGATCGCCGGGCGGAAGGCATGATCAACCCTGTCTCCTTGAGCCATTGGGGGTGGTGGTTGTGAGCGGTGGGACGCACACGCCGGCCTGGACGTGGCCCTCACCACGTCGCGAGCCGCCGCTGCCGCCTACCCATCTCCTGCGTCGCGACCGGCTCGCCGCGCCAACGCCGCGGTCCCGGGCTGCGCTGCGCGGCCATGGCACGGTCGTCGTCGTCACGGGTCTCGTGGGCGCCGGCAAGTCGACGCTCCTCTCGAGCTGGACCGCAGACCTGCGGGCCGCAGGTGTCGGTGTCGGCTGGGCGTCCCTGCAGGACGAGGACGACGACCCGGTCGTGCTGCAGGACCTCGTGCTGGGAGCACTGCACGACGCGCTGCCCGCATCGGTGCGTCAGGGCCTCGGGCAACCCGACGCGGTGAGCGAGGAGGCTGACAGCGCCGCGGACGAGCGCGACCTGACCCGCCAGGTCGCCGACGCGGTGCGCAGTGCGGGAGCACCGATCTGGCTCATGCTCGACGACGTGCAGGTCATCCAGTCCGACCGCGCCGTGCTCGCGCTCGACCGGCTGCTGCAGTGGTCGCCGCCCAACCTGCACATCGTCATGGCGGCCCGGTCGGACCCACGGATCTCACTCGGACGACTTCGCCTCCAGGAGCGCCTCCTCGAGATCCGTGACGCGGAGCTGCGTCTCGACGAGGACGAGACGGCGCAGCTGCTGGCGGCCGAGCGGCTCGACCTGTCGGCCGAGCACGTCCACCGCCTGTGGGAGCTGACCGAGGGGTGGATGGCCAGTGTCGCCCTGGCCGCCATGACGCTGCGGTCGGGTCGCGACGTCGAGGGCGTCCTCGACGGCTTCGGCAGCGACGGCGGGCTCTGGTTCCTCATCGAGGAGGTGCTGCACGAGCTGCCGGACGAGACCCACACCTTCCTGCTCGACACCTGCCTGCCGGAGCGCCTGTCGAGCGAGATGGCCGAGCTGCTGAGCGGGCGCGACGACGCCGGGCAGCTGCTGCACCACCTCGCCGACACCAACTCGCTCGTGTCGGTCTTCGGCGCCGAGGAGCGCAGCTACCGCTACCACACCCTGCTGCGCGGCTACCTCGTCGCTCGCCTCGCCGACCTCAGTGGGCAGCGCAGCCGGTCCCAGCACCTGCGCATCGCACGCTTCCTGCACGCTCGGGGCAACGACGCCGAGGCCCTCGACCATGCCATCTCGTCACGTGACCGGGCAACGCTCTTCACCCTGCTGCACGACGGTGGTCTTCGTCTGCTGCTCGAGGGCCAGCACGCCGTGGTCGACCGCGCTATCGGGCACCTGCTCGAGGGTCTGCGTGACGAGCAGCCGCGCCGCCGCTTCCTGCACGTGCTCGCGGCCATCATCGCCCTCGACTCCGGCGACGTGCCCCGGGCAGAGGCCCACCTCGAGGCGGCTGGCGGTCGCGAGCAGGCCTCCGCGGCAGCAGCTGCTCCCTCGGCGGTGGCTCCCGTCCAGCTCGACCGTCTCCTCGCCGCCACGTGGCTCTATCGCGACCGGCTGCGCGGCGAGCTGGACCCTGCGGTCGTCGACGCCGTGCTCTCGTCGGCGAGCCGCCCCGGCGCCGTCGGGGGCGCCGGGCAGTCCGACCTCCGTTCATTCGAGCACGTCACGGCCGGCATCTCCCTTCTCTGGCTCGGCCGCTTCGACGAGGCGGTGTCGGTGCTCGAGTCCGTTCTCGTCGACGCCGACGTCCGGGGTCACGACTTCGTCGTGATGACATGCGCAGCCGCACTCTCGACGGCCCACACGGCGCTCGGCACGTTCGCGGAGATGAGGCAGTGGGCGCAGTACGCCATCGACTACGCCACGCCTCGGAGATGGGCTGCGTCGCCACGCCTGCTGCCCGCCTACGTGTGCGCCGCGGGCGCCGCCCACGACAGTTTCGACGCCGAACGGGCAGCAGGGCTCATCGGCCTCGCCGAGGCGATCCTCGAGAGCAGGGGCGCACTCCTCGACGTGCCGACAGGGGCGTCCGGTGTCGTCGTCGCACCGGAGGTCGTCCGGTCGGTGCGCGCAGTCCGGTCCTTCATCGACTTCGACGGCGCCGCGGGCAACCCGGCCGAGCAGCGTCACATCGTGCGGGCACGCCACGACGAGGTGCTGGCGCTCGCGTCGGGACGCTTCTCACCGACGCTCGTCGCCTTCGAGATCGCCGAGCACCTCCGGATGACGCTCTCGTGCGGCGAGATCGACCTTGCGAAGGCCAGCCTCGAGCTGGCGGAGCGACAGCTCGGACCGTGTGGCGAGATCTCCGTCCTCGCAGCGCAGCTCGCCGTCCGGCTCGACCGCGAGGAGGAGGCGCGACACCTCCTCCACGGGGTGCTCGCGCGACCGGAGAGTGTGTCCGTCATCCACCTCCGCGTCGTCGGGCTACTGCTCGAGGCGACCCTGGCCCAGCGCAACGGCCAGCCGACGGTGGCGCACGAGGCGCTCCTTCGCGGTCTCGCGATCGCCAGTCGTCTCGGCTCCGTCCGCCTCGTGCTCGAGGTGGCACCCGAGGTCTTCGAGCTGCTCGTCGAGGGGCGCGGCCGGTTCGGCGCGGAGGAGGACTTCGTCGCCCATGTCATCGAGTCCGCCCTCACCGCCGCCGCGCTCCACGAGCCCGGCCACCGGTATGCCGTCTCGCGCGGTGCCGCTGCCGCGCCCGTCCTGACCCCGCGCGAGCTCAGCCTCCTGCAGGACCTCCCCTCGATGCTGACCGTGCCGGAGCTCGCCCGGGCCCGCGCCGTCTCGCCGAACACCGTGAAGACACAGCTGCGTTCGCTCTTCGCCAAGCTGGGGGCCGGCAACCGCCGCGAGGCCGTCGCCGCCGGCCGACGCGAGGGACTCATCTGAGCCGGTCGGCTCACACGCCGGCACCCCAGCCGGATCCCGTCACGGAGTCACCTGCACCGGGTGACGCGCGCGGGGTAGGGATCGCGACAGGGTGGGGGAGGCCAGCCGATGCGATCCGAAGGGGTGTCATGCGCTACGAGTTCGTGCTCGCGGAGCCGTTGCCTCCCGCCGTGGCGGCAGCGTTTCCGGAGCTGACGGAGTCGACGACGACGAGCAGCCGCGGGACCGTCCTCTACGGCCCGATCACCGACCGGGCGCACCTGCACGGCCTGCTCGACCGCTTCCACGCCTACGGCCTGACCGTCCTCGAGATGCGCCAGCTGCCCGACTAGGGCGGCGGCCGGGCGACGCCCGCCCCGGACGCCGGCGACGCCGCCTAGAGTGACGACATGGCGGCATCGCGCGGCACCCCGGCGGTCGAGCTCGAGATCGAAGGGCTGCCTGTGCGGCTCTCGAACCCGGACCGCGTCTACTTCTCCGACCGCGGCGAGACCAAGCTCGACCTCGCCCGCTACTACGAGTCAGTGGGACCGGGCATCGTGGGCGCGCTGCGGGAGCGGCCGTGCATGCTGCACCGCTTCCCGAAGGGCGTCGACGGGCCCAAGGTCCACCAGAAGCGGCTTCCCGCGGGCGCGCCGCCGTGGGTAGAGACCGTCCGGCTGCACTTCCCGCGCTACGGGCTCCACGCCGACGAGCTCTGCGTGACGAAGCTCGCCGACGTCATCTGGGCGGTTCAGATGTCGACCGTCGAGTTCCACCCGTGGAACAGCCGCCGGGCCGACACCGAGAGCCCTGACGAGTGGCGCATCGACCTCGACCCGATGCCCGAGTGCCCGTTCGAGCGGGTGCGCCGCGCCGCCGAGGTGACGCACGAGGTCCTCGACGAGCTGGGGGCCGTCGGCTGGCCCAAGACCTCGGGCGGGTCCGGCCTGCACGTCTACGTCCGCATCGAGCCGCGGTGGGGTTTCAAGGACGTGCGCCGGGGGGCTCTCGCCTTCGCCCGCGAGGTGGAGCGCCGGCTCCCCGACGACGTCACGACGACGTGGTGGCGCAAGGACCGCTCGCCCTCCGACCTCTTCGTCGACTACAACCAGAACGCGCGCGACCACACGATCGCCGCGGCCTACAGCGTGCGCGGCAACCCGCGCGGCACGGTCTCGGCACCCCTGCGCTGGGACGAGGTCGCCGATGCCCTGCCCGACGACTTCACGATCGCGACGATGCCCGCGCGCTTCGCGGAGCTTGGTGACCTCCACGCGGGCATCGACGAGGCCGTCTTCGACTTCGCGCCCCTGCTCGAATGGGCCGATCGTGACGAGCGCGACGGCCGCGACACGCCGCCCGAGCCCGAGCCCTCCTGAGCCGTATGCGTGGAGCGGGCCCCGCGGCATACCGCCGTCTGGTGCGCGCCCGCCCTCAGGCCGGCCGGCCTCAGTCCCGCGCGATGACGTAGGGCGGGGGAGCCTCGGGGTCTCCGGCTGTCGGCTTGGGCTCGGTGAGGATCTCGCACGTCCCGTCGGTGGGGCAGCCCACGAGGCGGTTGCGTCCGTCCGGTGTGACGGTGCTCAGCACGAGTGCGCGGGGGACGGGGTGCGTGCGGTAGCCGGCCTGGACGACGCTCGAACCCGACGGCACGCGCACGGCGAAGGCCGGCTTGCCCGTCGTGATGTCGACGAGCAGCACTCGCGTCTCCTCGGGACCGGTCGGCGTCGTCCAGGCGATGGCGTAGCGCCCGTCTCCGGTCACGCCCTTGAGCTCGAGGCCTTGGCAGTCAAGGTTCTTCGTCGCCTGGGTCGGGGTGTCGACGCCGACCACGGCGAAGCACTTGCCCCCGGAACCGCCGACAGCGGTCCTCGTCGAGTCGTTGAAGGCGACCATCTCGCTCTGGCGCCACTCGGCGGCCTTGCTCGTCGTCGTGTCCCATCGGAACGTCGTGCCGTTGTCGGTGAAGAAGACCGCCGGGCCGGCGAAGCCGACCACCTCGGCGCCTGTCCCCACGCCCGGCAGTCTGGCGACCTCGCGGCCGGCGGTGTCACGCACGCTGAGTCGGCCGTCGTCGCCGTCGACATAGGCGAAGCGGCCGCCACGGTTGGCCTCGACGCGGCTCCTGAAGTGGCCGAGGTCCTCGATCGTCGTGCCGCCCTGGTCCTCGAGCACCATCTTGACGAGACCGTTGGACGTCACCGTCACGACCCGGTTGCCACCGGGCAGGCGCAGCACGTCGACGGTGTCCCCGTCCGAGCCGGACTGGTTGCTGCCGGCGGCGCTGTGGAAGTCGCCGTCGACGGCATACGGCAGGACGAGCGCGCCGGTGGGCTCACCGGTCGTCGGCAGGGTGACGGTGGCGATGCCCGCGCTCGTCGTCGGTGAACCACTCGCCTGGGGGAACCCCGTGGCGCCGGCGGATGGTGTCGGCGTGGGGGTGTCGCCCTGGTTGCGCCAGACGACGGCGCCGACCGCCGTGACGAGCAGGAGCGCTCCGGCTGCGGCCGCGAGCAGCACCCGGCTCCGGCGGCGAGGTGCCGCGGACGCAGGGGCGAAGGAGGGAGGGTCGGTGGGTGGAGGCGGGGGAGTGGTGGGCGGGCCGGCTGGCGTGTCGGGGCCGGTGGTGGTGGCGGGCCCGGTCGACGCGGCCGCGCTCGTCGGCGTGCCCGGTGCGGAGCTCGTGACCTCCGGACGCACCTGCTCGAGGAGCTGGGTCACCTCGACGTCCCCGGGCTTCTCGGCTGCGAGCTGCTCGAGGATGGGCGCCGCCGTGGCCGTGGCGCCGGTCGCCAGAGCCGCCTTCGCCGCTGCGTAGAGCGAGTCCCGTCGGTGCTGCTCCCCGGGCCGCGCGGCGCCGGACGGGACGAAGGTGAAGGGCTCGTCGGAGCCGCCCGTCGAGCGCAGCAGCACCGCTGTGCCCCACTCGGAGGCCTCGTCGGAGGTGGCCATCGCCTTGCGCACCTCGCAGATGGCGGCGTCGATGCCGAGGCCTCGCGTGAGGAAGGAGTAGAGCTCGTGGCTGAAGACGAGTGCGGCCCGGTCGCTGATCTCGGTCTGCATGGCGACGACGGCCGGTAGGCCCTGCCGCACGAGGGCCTGCCCGACGCCGGAGAAGGCGTCGCGTCCGGAGCTGCGGGCTCCCTCGCAGGCGTTGAGGACGGCGAGCTGCATGTCGCGGGCGTCGTGGAGCAGCGTGCCGAGCCGGGCACCCGTGACGCGGTGCGCTGTGCCGTCGTCGCGCTCGAGGACGAGCACGCCCTCGTCGAGCTCTCGGTCGAAGCCGCCGTGCCCGACGAAGTGGAACACGTGGAAGGGGTCGAGCAGCGCGCGTTGCAGTGCCGGGAGCGTTGCGTCGTCGAGGACCACGAGCTCGAGCAGGCCGACGTCGACGAGGTCCTTCGTCGTCGCCTCGAGCAGCTGTCGCTCGCGGTCGACCGCGAGCTGTGGCACGTCGCTGGGACTCGAGATCATGACGAGCACGCGCAGCGGCGGGTTGACGACGACAGGAGGGGGCACGCCGAAGGCCTTGACCTGGCGGATGATCGGCGTGCGGTTCGACAGGGTGAGGAAGCGTCCGAGCTCGGCGGAGTAGAGGTACTCCCAGGGCACGGGCTGCAGGTCGGGGGCTCCTTCGAGGTCCAGCCGGAGCCGCACGTCGCGGCCGGCTCTCGTCTCGGCGTCGACCTCTGAACGGAACGTCGCGCCGATGGCGCCGCTGAGGAGCGCGTCGCCGAGGCGCTGCCCCAGCTCGCGCACGTCGCCGACGCGCTCCGAGACCGGCACGAGACGTCGGGAGGCGACCCGAGGAGGGCCGACGGCCACCATGAAGCCCGCGAGCTCGGTGGCGCTGAAGGGCAGCGAGAAGGTGGCGGCCAGCGGCTCGCCGTCGGGGCCGCGGCGGCCCGGCACGCGCACGGAGTAGCCGGCGTCGTCGCGACTGATGACGACGTCGAAGTCGACGTACGGATCGTTCACCTCGCACCCCCACCAGCGTCCGGACGGGCACCTCTCGGGGAACGGAGCGGCCGGGTGTCCGCAGTGATACCCCTACCCCCGCCAGTGTCCTCCTCGGCGGCAGGTGATGATGGGCGAAGCGCCGCACCGTCGGGCCGCTCCGTCCGGAGCGCTCGGTGGTGCATGGCTCGCCATCGTCACCACGACCAGAGGAGATTTCCCATGACGGCTCTCAGCGACTTCACCGCCACGACCATCGACGGTCAGGAGCGCTCGCTCGCCGACTACGCCGGACAGGCGGTGCTCGTCGTCAACACCGCGAGCAAGTGCGGCTTCACTCCCCAGCTGGAGGGTCTCGAGACGCTCCACGAGACCTACCGCGACCGTGGCTTCACCGTGCTCGGCTTCCCGTGCAACCAGTTCGGCGCCCAGGAGCCGGGCACCGAGGAGGAGATCGGCGAGTTCTGCCAGAAGAACTACGGTGTGACGTTCCCGATGTTCGCCAAGGTCGACGTCAACGGCGACGACGAGCACCCGCTGTGGGCGTGGCTGAAGTCCGAGAAGGGCGGCCTGCTCGGCGCCCGGATCAAGTGGAACTTCACGAAGTTCCTCGTCGGCCGCGACGGCCAGGTCATCGAGCGCTTCTCGCCGCAGACCGAGCCGGCCGAGCTCGCCACCCCCATCGAGAAGGCTCTCGCCGACTGAGGGGTGAGGCCCGGTGGCGCCTAGGATCGCTGCCGTGGACCGAGCTCGCTTCGCCGACAGGCGCGCCCACGAGGTCGTCGACGTGCGACGCGGCACCGACGCCCTCGAGGCGATCTCGCGTGACGGCTTCTGGGCCGTCGTCGCGACCTTCGAGGGCGACGTCACGGCGATCCGCTTCGCCGTCGTCGAGCAGGACGAGCCCGCCCAGCCCGACGAGCCCGACGAGCTCGTCGGGGATGGGGGGCCGCGGTGGACGCCGCTCGACGGGAGGTGGACCAGCTCGCTCGACCGGACGGCATACGTCTCGGCGGTGGCGGAGGTGCGCGAGCGGATCGCAGCGGGCTTCGTCTACCAGGTCAACGTCTGCCGGGTGCTGACCCACGAGCTGTCCGACGCTGCGGATCTCGATGGGCTGGACCTGCTTGTGCGGCAAGGGAATCCCGCACCCCATGGTGCGCGGATCAGGTGCGACGAGGCTGGCATCGACCTCGTGTGCGCGTCGCCCGAGCTCTACCTGAGGCGACGCGACGGTCGCCTCGTCACCCGGCCGATCAAGGGCACGGCGCCCACGCCGGAGCTGATGCTGCCCAAGGACCACGCCGAGAACGTCATGATCGTCGACCTCATGCGCAACGACATCTCCGGTGTCTGCGAGCCCGGCACCGTCTCGGTCGACGAGCTCTGCGTCACCGAGGCCCACCCCGGGCTCGTGCACCTCGTCTCGACGGTGAGCGGAGCGCTGCGGCCGGGAGTCGAGTGGCCCGCGATCTTCGGCGCGACGTTCCCTCCGGGGTCGGTGTCGGGCGCTCCGAAGTCGAGCGCGCTGACGACGATCGGGGCCCTCGAGCCGTCAGCCCGAGGCCCCTACTGCGGGGCCGTCGGCTGGGTCGATGCCGACCGGGGCACGGCCGAGCTCGCCGTCGGCATCCGCACCTTCTGGGCCGACCGCGACGACGCGGGCCGGAGGCACCTTCGCTTCGGCACGGGTGCCGGCATCACCTGGCACTCCGACCCCGAGGGGGAGTGGCGCGAGACCGAGCTCAAGGCGGCCCGGCTCATCGGGCTGGCAGCGGGCACTGTGACACCATGAGAGCGCCGTCGACACGCCCGCGGAGCAGCGACGGACGCGGCTGAGCGGGCGGGCGGCGACGCGGACGGACGAACGGGACGGAGTGGGGCAGCGGTGACGGGGACGAACATCCGGGTGTGGGTCGACGGCGACCTCGTGGAGCCCGAGGGCCCCGCCGTCAGCGCGCTCGACCACGCCGTCACGGTCGGCGACGGGGTCTTCGAGACGGCCAAGATCCTCGACGGCGCTCCCTTCGCGCTGGCCCGGCACCACCGCCGCCTCCTGCACTCAGCGGCCGGGCTCGGCCTTCCCGTCCCCGACCTCGCCCTCGTCGACAAGGGCGTCGCCGCCGTCCTCGAGGGCGACCCGATCGCCTTCGGCCGGCTGCGCTACAGCGTGACGGGAGGGGTCGGGCCGCTCGGCTCCGATCGCAATGAGGCCTCGCTGACGACCATCGTCCTGGCCGCGCCCCAGGCCCGACCTCCGGTCAGCGGTCGGCTCACTGTCGTGCCGTGGACGCGCAACGAGCGGTCCGCGGTCGTCGGCCTCAAGACGACGTCGTATGCCGAGAACGTCGTCGCGCTCGCCCGGGCCAAGGCGGTGGGGGCGGTCGAGGCCGTCTTCGGCAACACCCGCGGCGAGCTGTGCGAGTGCACGGGGAGCAACATCTTCGTCGTCGTCGACGGTGTCGTGCTGACGCCGCCGGCCGACTCGGGTCTGCTCGCCGGCATCACCCGTGAGCTCGTCATCGAGTGGGGCCGCGACGCAGGGGTCGAGGTGCGCGAACAGGCCCTGCCGCTCGATGTACTGACGACGGCCGACGAGGTCTTCATCACGAGCTCGACGAAGGACGTGCTACCCATCGACGCCGTCGACGACCGCCAGTTGCCGCCCCCGCGACCGGTCACGACCGCGTTGCAGGAGATCTTCCGGCGGAACGCCGAGCGGACCCTCGACCCGTGAGCGTGCGCGAGCCTGCCGGCCACGCCGGCCGGCGGAGGACGGGGTCGTGACGGGGGAGCCCGACGGCGCGCGTGAGCCCGCTGCCGCGCTCGAGCCGGCCGAACGGCATACCGGTGGGGTCGACTACTCCGACCGCAACGTGACGCTCGACGCCGACGAGGACCGGTGGGCCTGGCGGGCGAAGCTGCGCGGCAACAAGGTCACGCATCTCGCGTGGCGCATCGCAGTCGGCGTCGTCGGGGGAGTCGTCACGGTCGCGGGGCTGATCATGGTGCCCGCCCCGGGGCCCGGCTGGCTCGTCGTCTTCTTCGGGCTGCTCATCCTGTCGAGCGAGTTCGAGTTCGCCCAGCGCCTGCTCGACTTCGCGAAGCGGCACGTCAGCCGCTGGAACGACTGGATCATGGCGCAGGCCCTCTGGGTGCGCGGCGTCGTCGCGCTCGCCACCCTCGCCATCGTGTGGGTCGTGGTGTGGGGCTACCTCGCGTGGCAGGGGGTTCCGGCGTTCCTGCCGCAGTGGGCCGAGGATGTGCTGACGCGGGTTCCGGGCATCGACTGAGCCGCGGCTGCGGATCCGCGAGGCGATTACCGCGGCGGGCCGCGGACCGGCTATTGTTTCCCCTCGTCGCCCCGATCTCGCCACGTGGCTGGGGCGCCCGGACGTGTAGCTCAGTTGGTTAGAGCGCTCGCTTCACACGCGAGAGGTCAGGGGTTCGAGTCCCTTCACGTCCACCGAGCACAAATGGCCCCTGAACTGCGGTAACGCCGTTCGAGACCCTCACGTGAGGGTCGGTCGTGTCGGATACGTTTCGGATGAGGATCGCCTTCCGCGCCGTGGATGCACCGCTTGTCCGCCACATCAGGGGCCTTGCCCGCCTCCCACGCTGCGCACCCGGATGGCCAACGAACGCGCCCTCGGGATCTCGTTCGTCTGCGCCGCGCAGACCCGACCGCAGCTCTTCGGCGACCAGGAAGCCGGGACGCTGCTCGGGCTGACGAACACCCTCACCCTCTCCGGCAGCTCCAAGGACATCGCCTTCAACCAAGAGATCAGCGACCTCTTGGGGCCCGTCCGGGTCGCCCGCACCAGCGGGCAGACCGGGAACCGCAGCGGCCGTCTGGGGGTCGAATGCAGCGCCTCAGCCGCTCCTGAGCGGCGTCCTCGCGTTGACGCGGTGGTTCCGCGTTCGAGGCCCCCGCGTCTCGCGTCTCGCGTCCCGCGTCCCGGGCGCCGGCTCGTGGGTCGCCGTCGCACCGTCGCCCGGTCGAGCCGGCCCCGCGGACAGGCTCGGGAGAGTCCTCCGGAGCGTCAGCCGAGCAGCACGATGGTGTAGCCCCCGAACACCTGGCCCTGTTGGCTGGCGGTGACTCGATAGACGTGGGCCTGGCCTGGTCCCGGAGGCGAGTCCCCGGCGGTGAAGGTGACCTGCTGGTCATCGTGGGCCACCTGCTGGGTCGTCGCCCCACCGCCGAAGCCGGGACCATGTCCGACTGGTCTCGGCGCGGACAGGGAGAGGTCGCCGGAGGGGGCAGCCTGGGCCGGGAACTGGCCGCGTACGCCGGTGCGCAGCTGCAGCCACGGCATGGAGGCCGGGGCGGCTCGCTCGACGGTCACGGCCGCCGGCTCGCCGAACAGAGGACCGACTCTGAGGGTCAACGGCGTTGCCAGGGTTGCGACGAGCTGCTCGGCGGGCGCGAGCCGCATCCCCTGTGGGGCGAGCAGGTTGCCTGGGTCGCCGGCCGCCACGACGTGGATGTTGCGCTGTGCGACGTGACGGTTGAGGGCAGCGTCCCAGGGCGGAGTGCCGAGCCCGTCCGAGGTCTCGTCCCAGATCCGGACGACGAGGCACTCGTGCCCGCCGTTGACGAACGTGGGCGTCCACGCGACCGGGCACTTGACGACCGCGTGAGCGTGGCCGCTGCCCCGGGCCCCGAGCGAGGTCATGGTCTGGGCGATGAGGTTCGCTCCCGACGGTCCGATGCCGAGAGTCGGGTCGCACCAGTAGAACTCGACGACGACGTTCGGTGCCGCGGAGAGCCCGAAGTTCCACACGTGCGCATAGAGGGTGTTGGGCTTGCCGGCCAGTGCGTTCTGGCCGAGCGCCGGTGGAACGGGCGGTGCTGCCGCAGGGTCGGTGTCCGCGAGCAGGTAGATGTCGGGAGACTCCCAGAACGGGCCGACGACCGGTCGCGCGCCGAGGTCGCCGGGGTTGGCGCGCATGAAGAGGAACGGCAGGTACAGCTGATCACGCGGGCCGGGCCACTGCGACGGTGGCCTGGTGCCGAAGTTGCCGGGCGTGAGCGTCCCGCCGGGCACCTGACCGGTCGAGGTGCCCGTCGTGTGGCCCGGGCGGCCGGGGTTGTTCCACCCGACCGTCGTGCCACCGTCGTGGTCGCCGTCGTGCCCGTCATCGTGGTCGTGGTCGCCGTGGTGGTCATGATCGTGGGCGTTGCACCCGTGGCCGTGGCCGTGGCACGGGCACGTGCAGGTGGGTTGGTCGTGGTACCGGCCGTAACGCCCGCAGCATTCGCAATGGCAGGCGTCGTGGCAGTGGTGGGTTCCGCCACCACGGCATTCGTGGTCGCGTCCGTGCTCGCCGTGGGTCTGGTGGTGGCTCATGACTGACCTCCTCGCGGTGTCCGGGTCCGCCGCGCGGTCGAGGCCCCACCCTGCTTCGCGGTTGTTGTCTTCCGGGCCCGCTTGGGGCCGGGCCGGACCCCGATGACGTCGCCCGGCGATGGTGGGTCGACATAGTGCAGCTGCATCGCCGACTGGCCGGACTGGTCCCACTTCCCCGAGGTGTTGGGCAGCTCGGCGAGCTGTGGCGAGACGACCGGTGGCGCGAAGTGGACGCCGAGCTTGGTCGTCGCATCCCCCTTGGGGTCGCGGATCCAGTCCCAGGTGAGGTAGGCGTACGCGCGGTCGGCGTCGAGGTTGAACTGCGTGGTGTACCCCGTCGGGTTCGCGAGCTGCCCGATGAGGTACGCCGAGAACGGAACCGGGTCCCCGAGGGGGGAGAGACCCTTGCTCGCACGCCCGAAGAGTCGCTCGTTGACGAGGTCGGTCTGCCATGGGGTCTGCGCGTGCTCGTAGAGGAAGCGGGCTTGTGCGTCGTGGCCGCCGCCGGTCCGGAAAAAGACCTGGTCGGGTCGGGTTCCCTCGCGGTAGGGGCCGGGCCGGGTCGGCTTCTGGGAGGTGATCGGGATGCTGACCTCGCCGTCGGTGCGCACGGCGGAGGGGTCGCAGGCGTAGGGGTTGTAGAGCTCGGTCGGGTTCGGGATCTCGGTGTTGTGGTTGCCGTCCGTCGTGAACTCGCTCGTGCTGGGGTACGCCCACGGCCTGTGGTACTCCCAGCCCTCGGGGTCGTGGCCCGGCCGATACCGGGTGACGGGGTAGTACGGGTAGTTCGGGTCGTGGACCGAGTGTGAGACGATGACGCCGGTGTTCTGGTCGAGGTTGCCGAACGGGTCGATCGCATCGCCGAGAGCGGCGAGGAACGCCCCGTCGACGGTCTCACCGAGGGTGATGAGGGGCAGGTCGATCTCGTTCGGCAGGCGCAGCTCGCCGTCGTCGGCATACCGCTGCTCACCGTGGGGGATGTGAATTCCGGTGTGCGCCATGATGTTGTGGGTCTTCTGCGCGACGTCCCAGATCTTCATCGCAAGCTCGTACAGGCCGAGCCGGATCAGGTAGGTCCCCGGCGACAGGAGCATCTTGATGAGGTCGCCGAGGAGCTTGATCGCGTCGCTGATCTCCTTGACGAGCCACTCGACGAGCGCGATGAAGACATCGCACACGTCCTCGATGGGGTTGCTCGAGTCGACGCCGGAGAAGTCAGGCGGCTGGGCGAGGTTCGTGAAGTCGGACAGCGGCGGGACGATGACGAAGTCGGGCTTGCGCGGCTTGCTGAGCTCCCAGCTGCCACCGAAGTTCAGCTTGTAGAGCGTGATCATGAGCCGGTATGCCGTCGCGACCTCCCACGGGAGGGGGAATCCCTTCGGGACGGCGAAGGGAGGCGGCGGCGCGATCCCGTCGAGAACCTCCTGGAACGGACCGTCGAGGCCATGGCCCGTCGCGCCCTTCACGACCTGCGTGAGCAGGCCGGCATCGATCGAGCTCTGGAAGGCATCGCCCTGGTAGATCGTCGGGTGCGGGTGGTCGGCGAAGGTGTCGATGAGGGCGGCGACAATGCCCTCCGACAGCCAGCTCGGCATCTCCCCGTCGACATCGAGGGCCGCCTTGTCCGTGTCGGGGTCGCCCGTCAGGGCCGGCCGCTGCTTCCCGGCGGGGTCGTCCGGGGTGAGCTGGACCATGAACCACAGGGCGGACATCGACAGGTCCGGGTAGTCGTCGGTCCGGGCCCAGGGATCGGTCGGGATGGTCCCGTCGGCGCCCCCCTGGCGGTAGTTCCACGCGTCGATGTGGTTCTCGATGAGGTGGTGCCGGGTCGGGTGGTCCCGGTACGGGCCGCCGCACTGCTCGTTGACGAAGGAGTGCGCGATCGTGTCGGTGCCGACGTGGACGATGTAGCCGAGCGCGAAGGCGAAGAACTGCTGGAACTGGTCGCCGCCCGTCTCGGTCCCGTCGTGGTACTTCTCCGCCTGGGCGACCAGGGCCTGGCACGTCGCCGACGTGCGCCGGTAGTGGAGCATGTCGCTCCAGAGGAAGTTCTCCTCCGGATAGCCTTTCTGGACAACGGTGTTCATCATGTCCCAGATGCCGGCGTAGTCGGTGATCCACTCTTCACCGAGGTTCTTGATGGCGAGGAGGAACTCCTCCAGAACCGTCTTCGCGGAGGAGAGGATGCCGCCGGTGAGATCGTCGACCAGGTCGCCGACCGCGTCGACGAACGGCCCGATCGTGGCGTTCCAACCCTTGACGAAGTCCTGCCAGATCTTGTTCAGCTTGATGAGGAAGCGCAGGATGCCGGCCATCGTGGAGTCGACCTCTGCGAGGATCACGAGCAGCGGCTCCCAGTCGTCCTCGGCTGCCGCGTCGAAGTAGTAGTAGGACGCGAGCCCGAGCATGATGAGGTCCGAACGCGGTCCGAGGATGTCGTTGGACCAGTCCTGGGAGAAGAAGAAGAGGTCTGGTCCGATCGCCCCGACCGCCGCGTACTTCTCCCACTTGGCCATGACCTCACCGCAGAACTGCGGCGGGTACTTCGCGAGGATCTCGTGGCCCTGCACCTGCGGCCAGTCGGTGAACTCGCCCGAGGTGAGCAGGTCCGACACCCGCCGCGCGGTGTAGATGTGGGTGAAATGACCGGGCATGATGAAGTCCCATCCAGTGACGAAACGCCCGCCTTGACAGCGGTCTGGCTGTGGGTCCGCCTTCACGGCGGGCTCGTCACGGGTCCGCCTTGACGGCAGGCTCGTCCTCTGGTCCCCGGCGACACGGGACGGCCTTATCAGGGTAAATCCTGCCGTTCCGCGCCACACGACGATCGGCGGAAGTCCCAGGTTGGGCCCGGTGCAGGCGGCCTCACGCGCGAACAGAAGAACGGAATCGTTCTGCCAGGTATCCGCCCAGCCGGGAGACCCCGTCGCTACAGCCATCCAGTCTCGTGCGCAAGCCAACGCCAGTAGTTCGGGGAGCGTGAGCACTTGGGGATCGTGCTTGGTCTCGGCACGCCCCCCGGCCCTGCACGGGGCCGGGTTGCGACGTCAGGCCCGGACACGTCGCGCGCCGGCGACGCTCGCGTAGACCGCCGCGCTCGGCTTGGGGGTGCGCACGAACGTCTCGCGGTCGACCTCGTGCAGGCCGAGCTGAGCGCCGTAGCCGAAGATCCACTCGAAGTTGTCCATCAGCGTCCAGTGCAGATAGCCGAGCACCGGCACGCCGTCGTCCATCGCCTCGAGCAGCGCCACGAGGGACGGCTCGATGAAGCCTGCTCGCTGGCTGTCGTCGGGCGTCTGCATGCCGTGCTCGGTCACGAGGATCGGCACCCCGCTCTCGGCGTGGGCGTAGCGGACCGCTCCGGCGAGCGACGTCGGGTCGATGGCCGAGCCCATCCCGTTGACCGGCGTGCCCGGTGCGGGTGCCACCTCACCGGCCCCGTCGTACGTGCGGCTCTCGTAGTTCTGGATGCCGAGGAAGTCGTCCTCGTGGGCGAGCTCGAGCCATCGGGCATAGACCTCGTGCCGCTTCCGGTCGCGGAACGCTGCATCGTCACCGACCACCCGGTCGTCGACGACGGCGAGCGAGAAGCCGACCGGCAGCTCCGGTCGGCGGGCCTTGATGGCCGCTCGAGCTGCTCGGTGCCCAGCGGTCATGCCGTCGCCGATCGCGTCCATGTCCTCGGGGAGCATGACGTTGCCGACGCGGTAGCGCTCGACGCCTGCCGCCGCCGATGCGGCGTCCAGCGTCGCTCGCTCGAGGTCGCGGATGACGGCCGGCAGGTCGAGCCAGGACAGCAGGCGGGTGAGGTTGGGCTCGTTGAGCGTCACGGCATACGCGATGCGGTCGCCGAAGCGATCCATGACCCAACCGCAGTAGCGCGCGAAGAGCTCGGCGGACCGCGAGCTCAGCCACCCGCCCTCCGCGGCGAACCAGTGCGGGGCCGTGAAGTGGTTGAACGTCACGACAGGCGCCAGGCCGAGCTCGGCGCAGCGGTCGACGATCGCCTCGTAGTGGTCGAGCGCAGCCTCGTCGACGGTGCCCTCCGACGGCTCGACGCGGGCCCACTCGACCGAGAAGCGGTAGGCGTCCAGGCCCATCCCCTTGACGAGGTCGAGGTCGTCGCGCCACAGCTCGTAGCCGTTGCACGCCCGCCCCGACGGCTCCCGGAAGACCGACGGCGTCGTGTGCTCGAGGAACCACGTGTCGCTCGCGGTGTTCTGTCCCTCGTTCTGGTGCCCGGCCGTCGCCACACCGAGCACGAAGCCCTGGGGCAGCGGCCGTATGCCGTCCGGCCCGGTGCCGCTGTGAGGGCCGTCGCCTGCCGCCGGGTCCCACACGACGTCGAGCTCGTCGCGCTTGCCGAACCGCTCGAGGTGGTCCTTGACGACCTGCGCGAAACGGTCGGGGTCGCCCTCGTCGGGCACGGACGCCTCGACGTGGAGCAGGCCTTCCGCCGGCCACATCCGCACGACCTGCCCGGTATCGAAGCGGATGACCGTCGCGCCGTCCTCGTCGCCCGCGCTGCCCTTGCGGGCCCAGTGCCCGGCGAGCTGCTTGGCGTAGCGCTGGGGGCGCTCCGTGGCCATCGTTCCGTGTCGTGTCTGCATGTGATCTCTCCAGCGGTGGTGGTGGTCAGGCGACGCCCGGCAGCACGGCGGACCAGCCGCCGTCGACGAGCAGGTTGGCTCCCGTGACGTAGGACGCGTCGTCGGAGACGAGGAAGAGCGCGCACGCGGCGACCTCCTCGGGCCGGCCGACGCGACCGAGCGGGATGCTCGTCGCGATGGCGCGCATCGGGTGCCCGGGGGCAAGCAGGTCGGAGCGCGTGGCAGGCGTGTCGACCATCCCCGGTGAGACGCAGTTGACCCGTATGCCGTGTGGCGCGCCCTCGGCGGCGAGCTGGCGGGTGAGCGCGATGACGCCGCCCTTCGTCACGGTGTGGGCCACGCGGTGGTTCGTCATCGAGCCGCTCACGCCGGCGGTCGACCCGACGAGCACGACGGCCGGGCGGGCCGAGCGCCGCAGGTGTCGCCAGGCGTGCTTCACGGGGAAGAGGACGACGTCGAGCTCGTTGCGCAGCACGAAGTGCCAGTCCTCGGCCGTCAGCTCCTCGAGCGGGGCGAACCGGGTGGCGCCGGCATTGGCGTGCAGCACGTCGATGCCGCCGTGCGCGTCGGCAGCGGCGTCCACCCAGGCACGCACGGCATCCTCGTCGGTGAGGTCGACGACGGAGGAGGTCATCGCGCCCCCCGCAGCTCGGACGGCCGCCGTCGTGTCGTCGGACGCGGGGCCGTCGAGGTCGCAGCCCACGACGACGGCGCCCTCCCGCGCGAAGAGCAGGGCGGCCTCCCGCCCCTGGCCACCGGCGGTCCCGGTGACGAGGACGACGCGGCCGTCCAGCCGTCCGGTCACGAGCGGGCGGGGTGGAGCTCGTGCAGCTCAGCCGTCGCGACCTCGGCAGCGTCGCCCTGCCCGGCGTCGAGCTCGGTGAAGGTGTCCTCCACCCAGTCCGCGGTGAAGGCGCCCACGTGGGGCAGGTGGTCGAGCCCGATGTGCTCGGTGGCTCCCTCCTCGGGTGAGAAGACCCGCAGCTCGCGCTTGGGGCTGCGCACCGCCTGTTCGAAGGAGCGGTGGGCGTACTCGAGGGGGATCTGGCGGTCGTTCTCGCCGTGCGTGATGAGGAAGGGGCAGGTGATCTGCTCGACGACTCCGTCGAGCTGGATGTCCTCGGCGTAGGAGATGAACTCCGCGATGTCGCTCTGCCCCCACACCCAGAGCACGTGCTCCCAGTAGTGGGGCACGGGGTTCTCGCCCTCGCGCTCGAGGCGGCGCTTCTGCACCTGGCCCCAGTTGTGGTTCGCGCCCCAGGCGACGGCGAGGGCGAGCCGCTTCTCGAAGGCCGCGGCGCGCGGCACGTAGTAGCCGCCGAGCGACCAGCCGACGAGCCCGATCCGGTCGGCCCGCACGTCGTCTCGCGTCTCGAGCCAGTCGACGCAGGCAGCGGCCCAACCCTCGGTCTCGACACGAGCGGTGAGGCCCTGCAGGCGCAGCGCCTCACCGCTGCCCGGGCAGTCGACCTGCAGCACCGAGATTCCGCGCGCGGCCATCTCGCTCGGCCACCCGGAGGTGTACATGTGCTCCTTCGTGGAGTCGAGGCCGTTCCACATGATCACGACGGGGACGGGGCGTCCGTCGGTCGAGCCGTTGGTGAAGTAGGCGGGCAACGTCGTCCCCTCGAACGGCACGGCCACGCGCGTGGTCGCGGGGTCGATGAGCTCGAACGACTTCTCCATCACCTCGAGCAGGTGCCGGTAGGTCGGGATGCGGTCGGGGGAGGAGTTGCTCAGCATCCGCTCGGACTGGCAGAGGTAGGCCGCTGCACGGAAGTACTTCTGACCGGCGGTGCGCCGGTGGCCGGCCTGCTCGGCCAGTGCGGCCTGCGCCTCGACCTGGTCGGCGACCCGCCGCCACGACGCGAGGAAGTCCTGCGTGCCGACGTCGGAGCCCTGCGCCGCGAGCTCACGGATCGGGCGGCAGGCGCGGTCGACCTCGTCGATGGCGCCGCCTGAGTTGAGCGTCGCCACGACACCGAGGTTCCAGATGTAGTTGCCGGGGAAGTACTCGAACACGGGGGCTCCTCAAGGGGCTCGGTTGGTGGTCTGTCGTGATCGTGACGGGTGTGGTGATGGGAGCGGAAGACGGCAGTGGTGATGCCTGCCATCGCCCACCACGGGCATACGGGATCGGGCGGGTCAGGGCTCGGTCGCGACGCGTGCTGAGAGCGTGCCGAGGTGCTCGACGGTGATGGTGACCTCGTCGCCGGGCTCGAGGGGCGGCGGCTCCTGGCGGCCGCGGCGCCCCCACAGCTCGGCGAGGCACCCACCGCCACCCGTGGTGCCGGACGCGAGGAGGTCGCCGGGCACGACGAGGGAGTCGCGCGATGCGTAGGCGACCATCTGCGCGAAGGTCCAGCGCATGTGCGAGAGCCGGTCCTGCCCGATCGGGTTGCCGTTGACGGCAACCCGGCAGTCGAGGTCGAGGAAGCCGTCAGCGGTGTGGTGCGGCTCGAGCTCGTCGGCCGTCACGACCCACGGCCCGATCGAGGTCGCGAAGTCCTTGCCCTTGGCCGGGCCGAGCCCGACCTTCATCTCGCGCGACTGGAGGTCGCGTGCCGACCAGTCGTTGACGATGGTGTAGCCGAAGATCGCCCGGTGGGCGCTCTCCTCGTCGAGGTCGCTGCCCCCGGCGCCGAGCACGGCCCCGACCTCGAGCTCGAAGTCGAGCGCCCGGGAGGCGCGCGGCCGCTGCACGGGTTGCCCCGGGCCGAAGAGCGCGTGGGGGTTGGTGAAGTAGAAGGTCGGTGCGTCGTACCACGCCGCGGGCACTCCGGTCGCGCCGTCGACGCTGCGCCGCACCCCCTCGACGTGCGACTCGAACGTCACGAAGTCGCGCACGGCGGGCGGCCGGTACGGCAGCTCGAGCGTGACGGACGACAGCGGCGTGCCGCGCCCGGAAAGGGCGCGCCCGCCCACGTCGAGTGCGCGCTCGAGACCCGACCGGACGAGGTCGCCGACCGTGTCGCCGCCCGGGAGCAGGTATGCCGTGCCGTCCTCTACGACCGCTCCCGTCACCCGGCCGTCGGCGGTGCGTACCGTTGCGAGCCTCACGGGCGGTCCTCCTCGGGAGGGCGAGTGGCATCGGCGATCCGCTTGTGCGAGACGTGGGCGCTGAGGCCCCCGTCGATGACGATCTCGGCGCCGTTGTAGTACGCCGAGTCGTCGGAGACGAGGAAGACGATGGTCGGCGCGATGTCGGCCGGGAGCCCCACGCGGCCGAGCGGGATCTCGGTCAGGGCCGCCTCGGTGAAGGCCGGCGACGCGCTGGCCATGAGGGGGGTGTCGACGAGACCGGGCATGACCGCGTTGACGCGGATGCCACGGAGGCCGAGCTCGAGCGACGCGCTGCGCGTCAGCCCACGCAGCGCCCACTTGCTCGCCGTGTAGGCGGCCGCGGCATGGCCGGCCATCGCCGCCACCGAGCAGATGTTGACGATGCTCGACCCGGCCGGCATGAGGGGTGCGAGCGCCTGGATCCCGAGCATCGGTCCGGTGACGTTCACCTCGAAGGCGAGGTGCCAGGCCTCGAGGGTGACGTGCGGAAGTCGTTCTCGCGCAGCGATCCCCGCGTTGTTGACGAGGGCGTCGACGCGTCCGTGACGCTCCCGCAGGTCGGCGGCGAGCGCGGCCCAGTCGTCGGGGCTCGTCACGTCGAGATGCGCATACCTCACGTCGAGGCTCTCGCCCTCGAGCCGGGCCGCCAGGGCCGAGCCGTCACCGTCGAGGACGTCGGTGGCCACGACTGTCGCACCCGCCCGCGCCAGTGCCTCGACCTCGGCGGCGCCCTGACCGCGGGCGCCGCCGGTGACGACGACGACCTTGCCGCCGAGGCCTGTCATCGGCACGTCACACCGGGGGAGCGACGAAGAGGCCGCGGTCGACGTCGTTGAACGACTCCTTGGCGATGAACTCGCTCATCGGGTCGGACGTGCCCCACTGGTCCTGGGTCATCGGGTCGCTGATGTCGTAGACGCTGGGGTGCCACTCGTCGGTCTCGAGGCGCTCGAGCTCGGTCGTGTACTCCATCGTGTTGCCGCTCGGGTCGATGAAGTAGGAGAAGGTGTTGTTGCCGGCGAGGTGACGGCCGGGCCCCCAGACCTTCCGGATGCCGGCGCGCATGACCCGTCCGGTGCCCCGCATGTACTCGTCGAGGCCACGCATCTCGAACGACACGTGGTGCACCGAGGTGTGCGGACCGCGGGCGATGGCGAGGCTGTGGTGCCAGTCGTTGCACCGCATGAAGTGCATCATCTCGCCCATGTGCGGGCTGCCCAGGCTGTCGCTCAGCTTGAAGCCGAGGTAGGTCTGGTACCAATCCCGCGTCGCGCTGATGTCGTTGCTGTTGACGACCGCGTGCGAGATGCGCACCGGGATCGCCTCGCCCTCCTCGATGGACCGGTGCTGGCGGGTCTCGACGTCGGAGGAGACCTCGAGGGTGCGGCCGTCGCCGTCGAAGAAGCGGAAGCCGTAGCCGCCGCCCGCGGTCTGCAGGTCGCCGGGCTGGCCGACGAGCTGCACGCCGAGGGAGCCGAGGCGCTCGGCGAGGGCGTCGACGGCGGCGGCGTCGGTCGCGCCGAAGGAGATGAGGTCGAGGCGCTTGTCCGCGTCGCGTCGCAGGCGCACGACGTACTGCTCCGGTGAGCCCTCTGCCGCGAGGTAGGACAGGTCGCCGTCGGTGCCGACCTCGGTCAGGCCCCACGTGTCCGTGTAGAACGAGCGCTGGGTCTCGTAGTCGGGCACGGCCAGGTCGACGTGCCGCAGGTGGGTGATGCCGAACTCGTTGAGGTGGCTCATGGCTCTCTTCCTTCTTCTTCTTCTTCTGGTGGTGGGGCTCAGCCGAGGACCGAGCCGCCCCCGTCGATGACGAGGTGGGCGCCGCTCACCCAGGACGACTCGTCCGAGGCGAGGTAGACGGCGGCGTTGACGATGTCCTCCGGTCGCCCGTGGCGGCCGAGGGGAATGCGGTCGAGCACGATGCGGCGCAGCCGCTCGGGCGGGTCGACGAGCATCGGTGCCGTGTTGGGCGTCTCGACGAGCCCCGGGCTGATGACATTCGCCCGTATGCCGTGGGGCCCGCCCTCGACGACGAGCTGGAGCGTGAGCGCGATGACGCCGCCCTTGGCGGCACTGTGCGCGTTCTGCGCCATGAACTCGACGCCCCGGGTCGCTGCGATGGAGCCGACGTTGATGATCGAGCCCCCGCCGTGGCGCCTGAGGTGTGGCCACGCAGCCCGAACCGTGTAGTAGACGAGGTCGAGCTCGTTGCGCATGGTGAAGTCCCAGTCGGCGACCGTGAGCTCGTCGAGGGCGCCGAAGCGCTGGGTGGACGCGTTGTTGTAGAGCACGTCGATGCCGTCGTGGACGGCGACGGCGGCATCGACCCAGTCGCGGGCCGCGTCGGAGTCACCGAGGTCGACCCCGCCCACGACGGTGATCGAGCCCCCCTGCGACCGCACGAGGTGCTCGGTGCGAGCGGCTGACTCGCGGTCGAGGTCGCAGCCGACGACGCGAGCCCCCTCCGCCGCGAAGCGAGCCGCCGCGACGGCCCCGATGCCGCCGCCGACGCCGGTGACCAGGGCGACCTTGCCCTCGAGCCGCCCGCTCACGACGACGCCCTCGCAGCGGTCCGGTCGAGCAGCTCGACGAGGTTGCCCTCGGGGTCGGCGACGTAGGCCATCCGCACGCCCGGCTCCGGGGAGGGACGCGGCGACATCCGCTCGGAGGCGCCGAGGGTGAGCAGCCGGCCGTATGCGGCGTCGACGTCCGACACGTCGAGGGCGAGGTGCCCGTAGCCGTGCGTGAGCGCGGCGTCGACGGGGCTGCTGGCCTGCAGGCCAGGATGGCTGCCCGCCCGGCTGAGCAGCTCGATGCGGTAGCCGTCACCGCGCAACATCACCCCACGGAAGTCGACCTCGGGGAGCGCGAACTCGAACTCCGGTGCGAGCCCGAGCGCGGCGGCATACCACTGCGTCATGGCGTCGAGGTCAGCGACGGTGAGGCCGACGTGGTCGAGGGTGCTCACGCGACCACCACCGTGCGCACGTTGGTGAACTCGCGCACACCCTCGGCGGAGAGCTCGCGGCCGTAGCCGCTGCGGCCGATGCCGCCGAAGGGCAGCCGGGGGTCCGACGCCACGACGGTGTTGACGAAAAGGGCTCCCGAGCGGATGCGGCGGCCGATGGCGAGCGCGTGCCCGGCCTCGCCCCAGACCGAGGCGCCGAGACCGAAGTCGGTGCCGTTGGCGAGGGCGACCGCGTGGTCGTCGTCGCGGGCCCGGATGACCGCGGCCACCGGGCCGAACGTCTCCTCCGTGAAGGCGGCCATGCCTGGGAGGACGTGGTCGAGCACCGTCGGCTCGACGTAGCACCCAGGCCCGTCGACAGCACGGCCGCCGGTCACGAGCCGCGCACCCGCGGCGACCGTTTCGTCGACCTGGCGCAGCACCCCGGCGCGCAGGTCGGGACGGGCCATGGGGCCGACCGTCGTCGCGTCGTCGGAGGGGTCGCCGAGCACGAGGAGCGCGACCTGCTCGACGAGGTGCTCGACAAAGGCATCGGCGACCTCGTCGACGACGACGAAGCGCTTCGCGGAGACGCAGCTCTGGCCGTTGTTGCCGAAGCGGCTGCGGGCGGCACCCTCGGCCGCCGAGCGCACGTCGGCATCGGCTAGCACGACGAACGGGTCGGAGCCGCCGAGCTCGAGCACGGACTTCTTGAGGGAGGCGCCGGCCACGGAGGCCACGGCTGCACCGGCTCGCTCGCTGCCGGTCAGGGTGACGGCGGCGACCCGTGGGTCGGTCACCACTGCGGGGGTGACGACGGGCACCTGCTCGCCGGTGAGGACGAGGGAGCGCAGGAGGCCGGTCGGCGCCCCGGTCGCTGCGCTCGCGTCGGCGAAGAGCTGCTCGATGGCCAGCGCGCAGCCCGTGACGTCGGGGCTGTGCTTGAGCAGCCCCGCGTTGCCGGCGACGAGTGCCGCACTGGCGAAGCGGAGCACCTGCCAGAAGGGGAAGTTCCACGGCATGACGGCGAAGACGACGCCCAGCGGCTCGTAGGACACCCAGGCGGCGGATCCGGTCGATTCGGCCGGCTGGTCGGCGAGCCACTGGTTCGCTCGTTCCGCGACGACGTCGCAGTTCCAGGCGCACTTGTCGATCTCGGCACGCGCCTCGCGCAGGGGCTTGCCCATCTCGGCCGTCATGAGCCGGGCGTAGGCCTCGCGACGTTCCCGCAGCAGGGTCCCCACCGCGCGGAGCAGGTCGCAGCGCAGCTCGAGCGGGGTCTCGCGCCAGACCTCGGCGGCGGCGGCCGTCGCGGCGAGACACTCCTCCACCCCCGCCGCGTCGTGCGCGGGGTAGCGGCGCAGGACCGCACCGGTCGCGGGGTTCGTCGTGACGACCTCGGCCCGGGTCTGGATCCGGCTGGCGGACTGGGTGGCGGACTGGGTGGCGGGCTGGGTGGGTGCGGACTGGGTGGGGGACTGGGTGACGGACTCGGTGGTCGTCATGCCGGCACCTCCTGGCTCACCCGACGACGCGCTCGGGGTGCCGGGGGGACGACCTCGGTGGGCGCCACGATCCGGTTGCGCACCGACCCGATGCCCTCGATGACCATCTCGACCTCGTCGCCGACCTGGAGCGGCCGTGGCTCGAGCCGGCCCGTGCGTCCCCACGACTCGGCGAGCGATCCGGAGGCGCAGGTCCCCGACGCGAGCACCTCACCGGCCTTGACCCACGAGGCGCGCGACGCATGCGAGACGAGCTGCTCGAAGGACCAGCCCATGTGGCCGGAACGGTCGGCGCCGACCTCCTCGCCGTTGACCCGCACCGACATGCCGAGGTCGAGGAAGCCGTCGGCGTCACGCAGGTGCTCGACCTCGTCGGGGGTGACGACCCACGGTCCGATCGTCGTCGCGAAGTCCTTGCCCTTGCTCGGGCCGAGCTTGAGCGACATCTCGCGGCCCTGGACGTCGCGGGCCGACCAGTCGTTCATGACGCAGTAGCCCCCGATCGCGGAACGGGCCTGCTCGGGCGTCTCGTTGCGCACGTCACGACAGACGACGGCCGCGAGCTCGAGCTCGAAGTCGAGCCGCTCCGTCTCGGGTGGGTACTCCACGTCGTCGTGGGCCCCGTGGACGGCGTGCGGCGCCATGAAGAGGAAGACCGGGGCGGCGTACCAGGCATCCGGCACGCCCACGTGGCCCATGCCCCTCTCCATCCCGTCGACGTGGGCCTCGAAGGTGAGGAAGTCGCGCATCGCGACGGGGTAGACGGGTGGCAGGAGCACGACGTCGTCCGAGCGGAGACCGTCGGCAGCGGCAGCCTCGTCGGCGGCAGCCTCCCGCTCGTCGGCGTCGGCAGCGAGCAGCCCGACGAGATCGGCGCCCGGGGCGAACGGGTGCAGCCACCAGTCCCGGCCGTCGCCGACGACCAGCCCGACCCGCCGGGTGTCCGGCCGGTCGTCCCGGAGGCGGAAGGAGGCGAGACGCATCGGTCAGCCGAGCGTCTCGTAGAAGGCACGCTCACGTCCGGCGAGCACGGGGATGGCCTGGCCGTGGCCGAACTCGGCGAAGTGCTCCGACGCGCCGTGGGCCGCGTAGGCCGCCTCGTCGGCGTACACCTCGAAGAGCCGGAAGACCGACGGCTCGGCCGGGTCCTGGTAGGCCTGGTAGAAGAGGTTGCCCGGCTCCTCGCGTGAGGGCGGGGTGAGCTTCTCGATCGCGTCGAGGACCACCTGCTCCTGGCCGGGCTGGGCGGTCCAGACGGCAGTGACGACGTAGGGCATCGGGAACTCCTGACATGGGGGACGAACCGGTCGACGCCCACGCTAGGTCTGGCGGTGACACCGGGGGAAAGCACCGACACGGATGCCACCTATCAGCGCGACGAGGGTTCCCCCAGAAGGCCGCCCGCTGTTTCCTGTGACCACCACCCGGGCGGACCGACCGCCGCGAGATCCAGGAGAAACAACGATGTCTCACCACTCGACCCTCGGCCGGGCAGCCATCGCGGCCGTCGCTGGCGGCAGCCTCGTCCTCCTCGCTGCCTGCGGCTCCGGCGGCACCCAGCCCGCCGCCGCCGAAGGCGCCGCCGCCGCAACCGGCTCATCCAACAAGACGATCGTCTTCTCGCCCCTGGCGCTGAAGATCCCGGCCATGAAGGGCCTGTCGGAGGGCGTCACCGCCTACGGCAAGAGCAAGGGCTACGAGGTGCTCGTCCAGGACCCCGACCTCAACCCGCAGAAGCAGGTCACCGACCTTCAGAGCGTCATCGAGTCAGGCCGCGCGGCCGGCGCCTGGGTCATCGCCGTGCAGCCGTCGTCGCTCAAGCAGCTCGTCACGGACGCGCAGGCGAAGAAGGTGCCGCTCATCCTCAACGGCGTCCCCGCCGACTACGGCATGGCCGGCCTCGAGCCGCTCGTGTCGTTCTCGACGATCGACTACGCGGCACAGGGCAAGGCACTCGGCGAGGAGCTCGGCAACTGCGTCAACGAGAAGCTCGGGGGCAAGGCCAGCGTCCTGTTCACCGAGAGCGGGCCCGGCACCGCGGGCAAGGCCGAGCTCGAGGGTGCAGCCAAGACCGCTCTGGCCGCGACGGCCCCGAACGCCAAGATCGTCGCCACCGTCGTCGTCAAGGACCGGCAGGGCATGCAGACCGACACGGGGGCGGTGCTGCAGGGCAACCCCGACATCACGGCCGTCATGGGTCAGAACGACGAGGGCGCCCTGGGGGCCCTGGGGGCCTTCGCGGCGGCCGGCAAGGAGCTGCCCTGCGTCACCGAGGCCGGCGGCAACGACGAGGTGCTCGCAGCCGTGAAGTCCGGCAAGATCTACGCGGTCGTCGCGCTCCAGTTCGCGCAGGACATGGTGCAGTCGTTCGACACCCTCACCGCGATGATCGCCGACCCGACGAAGACCGGCGTGCAGCTCACCGTGCCCCAGAAGGTCATCAAGGCGGGGATGTGAGCACCATGTCGACCACCCGGGCTCCCGCGTCGGGGGCAACCCCTTCGGCCGCCCCCGACGCGGCGGCAGTCCCCGGCAGCCACGACATGCCCCGCACAGTGGCGGTCCTGGTCTTCCTGCGCGATCGCGGCATCTTCCTGCTCTGGGGGATCCTCCTACTCGTCTTCTCCTTCTGGTGCGCCCCCTATTTCGCGACGCTCGACAACGCGCTCCTCGTCGCGAACGCGGCCGCGATCACGGCGCTCTTCGCCGCCGGCGTCGGGGTCGGCATCATGACGGGAGTGCTCGACCTGTCGCTGCCGGGCACGGCCGCCATGGCGGCCTGCGTCTGCGGCTGGCTGCTCACCCACGGCCAGCCGGTGTGGCTCTCGCTGCTCGCAGGGCTCGCCACGGGTGTCGTCGTGGGGCTCGTCAACGGGGCGATCGCACTCCGGGGCTTCAACCCCATCATCATCACGATCGGCACCCTGTCGGTCCTGTCCGGGCTCGCCGCGGTCGTCGCGGGCGGCTACACCTTCCCAGGCCTCACCCAGCTGACCTTCATGGGCACCGACCGCTACTTCCGGGTCCCCGCGCCGGTCTACATCGTCGGCGCCGTCTTCGTCGTCGGCACGGTCTTCCTGACCCGGACCCGCGACGGCATCCGTCTCATGGCGGTCGGCGGAAACGCCGAGGCCGTGCGCCGGGCCGGCATCCCGAGCCCGCGATACATCGTCCTCGGCTTCGTCATCTCGGGTCTGCTCGCGGCCCTCGGCGGCCTGGTCACGACCGCGGTCGTCACGGAGGCGAGCCCCTCGGCCAGCCCGGCGATCATCTTCAACGCTCTCACCGCCGTGGCCCTCGCCGGTGTCGCCCTCACCGGTGGGCGCGGCAGCCTGCCCCGGGTGCTCGTGGGGTCGCTCATCCTCGCGACGATCGCCAACGGCCTGACGATCCGCGGCATCCAGCCGTACTGGGCCACCGTCGTCACAGGCGCGCTCCTGCTCGGATCGCTCGCGATGGAGCGCGCGATCCAGACGAGCGTCTCCGACCGCCTCATGGCCACCGCCAACCTCTCGGTCCACCAGAAGAAGGTGTGAACATGACCGGCAACGAGACCTCCGTCCCGGCCCTCGAGCTCACGGGCATCGACCTGCACTACGGCTTCGTCCGTGCTCTCGACGGCATCGACCTCACAGTGATGCCCGGAGAGGTCGTCGGCCTCCTCGGCGACAACGGCGCCGGCAAGTCGACGCTCCTCAAGGTCATCTCCGGCGCGCACCGGCCCTCCGCCGGCACGCTACGCGTCTTCGGGGAGGAGAAGGAGCTCCACGCGCCCAGCGACGCCGCCGCCGCGGGCATCCAGATGGTCTATCAGGACCTCGCCCTCGTCGAGGCCCAGGACATCTCGACCAACCTCAACCTCGGCCGCGAGATCCTGCGGCCGGGCCCGCTGGGCTGGCTCGGCTTCGTCGACCACAAGGCGATGCGCAAGCGTTCCGAGGCCGAGCTCGACCGGCTCGGCGTGCGCACCGCCCCGATGACACGACCGGTCGAGATGCTCTCGGGTGGCCAGCGCCAGGTCGTCGCCCTCGCCCGCAGCGCCATCCGCGTCAGCGGGGAGTCCCGCGGCATCCTGCTCCTCGACGAGCCCACGGCCGCCCTCGGCTACGAGCAGACGAAGCAGGTCGAGGCCCTCATCCGCCGGATGGCGGAGCACGGCATCGCCATCGTCCTCGTCACCCACAACCTGCCGCTCTGCGAGGAGGTGGCCGACCGCGTCGTCGTGCTCAACCGCGGCCGGAAGGTCGCCGACATCGCGATGGCCGACACCGAGACCGACCACGTCGTCGGCTGGATCACCGGGGCGCGGGAGTCCCAGTTCGTCGCCTGAGCCCGCGCCGTAGCCCGCAGTGCAGCCCGCACTGCAGCTCGCACAGCACCACGCCCTCTCCACCCCTAGCAGGAGGTCACTGATGACCACGTCCCCCGTCCGCCGCGTCCTCATCGTCGGCGGTGGCATCGCCGGTGGCGTCGCCGCTCTGGCCCTGCGCCAGCGCGGGGTCGACGTCGTCGTCGTCGAGCAGCGCGCCGAGATGGGCGGTGTCGGGCACGGCATCACGCTCCAGGGCAACGCGCTCAAGGCCTTCCACTCCGTCGGGGTGTTCGAGCGCATCGCCGAGCGCGGCTTCCCGTTCGCCCACCTGCGCATGCGCAGCGCGGACGGCGACCACGTCATCGCCGAGATCCCGACCCCGCCGATGGGCGGCACGGAGGTGCCCCCCACGATGGGTGCGCTGCGCGGCGACGTCGCCGACGTCCTCGCCGACGAGGTCGTGCGCGCCGGGGTCGACGTCCGCCTCGCCCGGACGGTCACGGCGCTCGACGACCGGGGCGACTCCGTCGTCGTGGCGCTGTCGGACGGCACGACCGAGGAGGTCGACCTCGTGATCGGGGCGGACGGCATACGGTCGCAGGTGCGGGGGATGATCGGCATCGAGGCCGAGCCGCAGACGGTCGGCATGGGCATCTGGCGCGTCGTGGCCGAACGGCCCGAGGAGATGGACTGCTCCGAGCTCTATTACGGCGGTCCGAAGTTCAAGGCCGGCTACACGCCGATCTCCGAGGACCACTGCTACGCCTTCCTGCTCGAGGAGAACCTCGACCGGTCGTTCGTCGGCGAGAAGCCGAACGGCAAGGTGCTCAAGGAGCACGGCGCCGGCTACGGCGGCACGTGGGGGAAGGTGCGCGACAGCATCGCCGACGACGCCGTCGTCAACTACCAGTGGATCGAGGCCGTGCAGATCGACGGCCCCTGGCACCGCGGCCGCGTCGTGCTCATCGGCGACGCGGCCCACGCCTGCCCGCCCCTCATCGCCCAGGGCGCCGCGATGAGCGCCGAGGACGGTGTCGTGCTCGCCGACGTGATCGCGACGAGCGACTCGGTCGAGCAGGCGCTCGACACCTTCATGGAGCGCCGCGGGCCGCGGGTCGGCCTCGTGCTCGGCAACAGCCTTCAGCTCGCCGAGTGGGAGATCCACCCGGAGACGCCGGGCGCCGACCCCGGCCGGGTCATGGGTCAGACCCTCCACGCCCTCTGCGCCCCGGCCTGACCGATGACAGCGATCGACACGACCCTCTTCGAGGGCACCCTCGTGCTGCGTGACACCGACGGCTTCGACCTGGCCCGGGTCGACCGGGTCTTCAACCGCCGCCTCCCCGACCGCAGCCCCGCCGCGGTGCTTCGGGTCGCCAGCGAGGACGACGTCATCCGCGGGGTGCGGCTGGCCCGCGAGCGGGGCTGGAAGGTGGCCGTGCGGTCGGGTGGACACAGCTGGGCGCAGTGGTCCATCCGCGACGAGGCCCTCGTCCTCGACCTCGCCGCTCTCACCGACATCACCTACGACGAGGCCACCGGTGTCGTCAGCGCCGGACCGGCGGTGCGCGGCGGCATCGAGCTGGCGGCCTTCCTCGCCGAGCGCGACCGCTTCTTTGTGGGCGGTCACTGCCCCACGGTCGGCATCGGTGGCTTCCTCCTCCAGGGCGGGCAGGGTTGGAACTGCCGGGGTTGGGGGTGGGCGGCTGAGTACGTCGAGGCGGTCGACGTCGTCACCGCAGACGGCGAGCTCGTGCGGGCAGACGCCACCACCAACGCCGACCTCTACTGGGCGGCCCGGGGAGCCGGACCCGGCTTCTTCGGGGTCGTGACCCGCTTCCACCTGCGCACGCTCCCGGCGCTGCGTCACGTCGCCCAGACCGTGCACGCCTATGCCCTCGACGACTTCGACGAGGTGATGACCTGGCTCCACGCCACGCACGCCTCGGTGCCGGACTCCGTCGAGATCGTCGCCCTCACGAAGACCGACCCCGCGATCGCGCCCGACCCGGTGCTGCTCGTCACGGCTGTCGCGCTGCTCGACGACGCCGCTGCCGCGAAGTCCGTGCTCGCGGCGTTCCGCACGTCCCCGGCTCTCGAGCGTGCCCTGCTCGTCATTGACGCAGAGCCGACCACCGTGGACGAGCAGCGTCGTCGCCAGCTGGCCGACAACCCCGAGGGGCGGCGCTGGGCCGTCGACAACGCCTGGCTCCGCGGCACCGCTGACGAGGTCGTGCCCGCCATGCGGCGGGCCTACACGACGCTGCCTACGGCGGAGTCCTTCACGATCTGGTTCAGCATGGCGCCCCTGCGCGAGCTGCCCGACATGGCCTTCTCGCTCCAGTCGGAGATCTACCTCGCGAGCTACGTCGTCTGGGAGGACCCGGCCGACGACGCGGCGAACGTCGCCTGGCTGGAGTCGGCCATGGCCGACCTCGAGCCCGTCACCGTCGGGCAGTACCTCGGTGACAGCGACCTGTCGCGGCGGCAGGTCCGCTTCATGTCCGACGACGCCTGGGCGCGGCTCGCCCTCATCCGGGCCGAGCGCGACCCCGACGGGCTCTTCGTCGGCCACTGGGCCGGACCCGAGAGCGCCACCAACCGCAACCACTGGCTGGAGTGACGGGTGCCCGTCTCAGCCCAGCTCGCTCGCCGTCTCGTCGAGCCGGTCGAACAGCCACCGGTGCGCTGGGTCGGAGAGCCGGTCGGCCGCGAACCAGTAGCCCTCGGCCAGCACGACCTCGCCGAAAGGTGGCTCGACGACGACGAGGTCGGACTCGGGGCCGGCATGGATCCGGGCGAGCTTCTCGGGAACGACGGCGACCATGTCGGTGCCCCGGATGACGAAGGGCAGCGGCAGGAAACCGAAGACCTGCAGCATGATCCGGCGGTCGATGCCGGCCTCGCCGAACGCGCGGTCGACCGGCGTGAGGATGCCGGGGCCGAAGGCCGCCACGGCGTGCGGCAGCTCGGCGAGGTCGGCCAGCGTGAGCGCCCCGTCGACGAGCCGGGCGTTGCGCCGGTCGACCACGACGACCATGCGGTCACGCCAGAGCGGCCGCGACTCACCGGGGAAGCCGAAACCCAGGGGCGCCACGAGGGCGTCGAAGTCGAGCAGGACCCGGTCGGAGCTGCGGGCATCGGGGCCGAGGTGCTCGATGATGAGCCGGATGCCGGGAGCGGCGGCGCTGATCCGACGCACGAGCGGCTCGTGCAGCACCGCGATCGCGTAGTCGCTCATCGACAGCCGGAAGCAGCGGTCGCTCGTCGAGGGGTCGAAGGGCTCCTCGAGGTCGAGGGCCCGCCCCATGAGCCGCACCGCGTGCTGCACCTCGGGCAGCAGGTCGCGCGCGAAAGGGGTCAGCTCGTAGTCGCGGCCGGCGCGCACGAGCAGCTCGTCGTCGAACCGGCGCCGGAGCCGGGCGAGGGCGGCGCTCATCGCGGGTTGGCTGAGGTTCAGCCGCTGCCCGGCCCGGGTGACGTTGCCCTCCTCGAGGAGGACCTTGAGCGGCAGCAGCAGGTTGAGATCGGTGCCTCCCAGCGCCATGGGACCCTCCTTCGGACGAAGCGGGTCGAGCGTACTGCGCCGGGGGCTAGGCTCGGCTCGGCTCGAGGAGGAGTGATGCGCGAACGCCTGCGCGACGTCGACGCGA
Organism: Humibacillus xanthopallidus; assembly: GCF_006717145.1. GTDB lineage: Bacteria > Actinomycetota > Actinomycetes > Actinomycetales > Dermatophilaceae > Humibacillus > Humibacillus xanthopallidus. The sequence continues at coordinate 999,293 of NZ_VFQF01000001.1, forward strand.
ACCTGCTGCTGGCGCTGCACGCGCTGCTGGAGGACCGCAACCTCACCCATGCCGGCGAGCGCCTCGCGATGAGCCAGCCCGCGATGAGCGGTGCCCTGACCCGGCTGCGGCGACATTTCGACGACGAGCTGCTCGTGCGCAGCGGTCGCGGCTTCGAGCTGACCCCTTTCGCGGCACGGCTGCGGCCCGACGTGACCGAGGCGGTGGAGGCCGCCGAGGCGCTCCTCGGCAACCAGCGCGAGTTCGACCCCACGTCGAGCACGCGCCGCTTCTCGGTGAGCATGTCGGAGTACGCGATGAGCGTCCTCGCAGAGCCGCTGACCCGGCTGCTCTCGGAGGAGGCGCCCGGCTGCTCCGTGGCGCTCGACGCCATCGACGTCGGCCCTGAGCTCTTCGAGACCCAGCTCATGAGACGTGACCTCATCATCGGCCCGCTGGGCTTCGAGTTCCCCGGTCGCACGCAGCCGGTCTTCACCGACTCGCTGGCCTGCGTCGTCGCGCGCGACAACCCGCGCCTGCACGCCGGCCACCTCTCCCTGGAGGACCTCCGGGGCATGCCGCACGCGGTCGCTCGCTTCGGCGCCGCCGGCCCGCGGCGTCGTCCGCTCGAGGTCGCGCTCGAGCAGGTCGGGCTCCAGGACCGCATCGTCCTCGTCGAGGTGACAAGCCTTCTCACGCTGCCCTTCGCGGTCGGTGGAACGGACATGTGCGCCTTCGTGCCCTCCCGCCTCGCGCGGCGCTGCGCGCCCCTGCTCGACCTCGTCGTCGCCGACACCGAGGTGCCGGCCGTCGCGATCGTCGAGGCCGCGCACTGGCACCCGCGCCGCGAGAAGGATCCCGCCGTGGTCTGGATGCGTCGCCTCCTCTACGACGTCGCCGTGACGGTCGAGGACGAGCGGGACGAGGTGCACGAAGTTCACGGTGTTCACGGTGTTCACGGTGACGAGCGACGGCGAGAGGACGGGCCCCGTGACGACACTGCCTGACCCGCGCGTGGGTCCGGCGGGCTGGGTGGCCGACATGGTCACGCCTGCGGTCGATCTCACGGCACCGCTCTTCCGGCGCGAGCTGAGCCTCGACCGCGGTCACGGTGAGGTGGACCGGGCCGTGCTCCACATCAGCAGCCTCGGGGTGCACGAGGCGTTCATCGACGGCGTGCCCGTCGGCCCCGACGTGCTCAGCCCCGGCTGGAGCGCGTACGAGTGGCGGCTGCGGTTCGCCACCCACGACGTCACGGAGCTGGTGCGCGACGGCAGCGTCCTCAGCGTCTGCGTCGGCAACGGCTGGTGGCGGGGGCGCCTCGGCTTCATGGGTGCCCGCGCGCTCTACGGCGACCGCCTCGGCCTGATCGCGCAGCTCGAGCTGACCTTTGACGACGGGCACGAGCAGGTGGTGGCGACCGACTCGTCGTGGACCGCAGGCCCGTCGGACACCCTCGCCGACGACCTCTACGACGGGCAGACGATCGACGCCGGTCGCCGCCCGATCGACCTCACCTGGCACCTGCCAGTCGTGCCCCTGCCGTTCGACACGGGGGTGCTCACCCCCTACCTCGGGCCTCGCGTCGTGCGACACGAGGTGCTGCGAGCCCGGCGCATCTGGACCTCGCCGAGCGGACGCACGCTCGTCGACGTGGGGCAGAACATCGTGGGCTGGGTGCGATGCACGGTGCAGGGGCCGCGGGGCCAGGAGGTGCGACTGCGCCACGCCGAGGTCCTCGAGGACGGCGAGCTCGGTGTCCGGCCGTTGCGCGACGCCCAGGCCACCGACCGCTTCGTGCTGAGTGGCGGCGTCGACCACTTCGAGCCGTCGATGACCTTCCACGGCTTCCGCTACGTCGAGGTGACCGGATGGCCGGGCGACCTCACGGACGACGACCTCGAGATCGTCGTCGTGCACTCCGACCTGGTGCGCACCGGAACGTTCGCGTGCTCGGACCCTTTGCTGAGCCGCTTCCACGAGAACGTCGTGTGGGGCACGCGGGGCAACATGCTCGACCTGCCGACCGACTGCCCACAGCGCAACGAGCGCCTCGGCTGGACCGGCGACCTCGCCGTCTTCGCTCCCACGGCCGCCTACCTCTTCGACGTGGAGGGCTTCCTCGCCGACTGGCTCGTGGACCTCGCCCTCGAGCAGGAGCATGCCGACGGGTTCGTGCCCAACGTCGTGCCCGACGTGCTGAAGCTGATGCCGCACCCGCCCCAGTTCCCGCCGCCGGAGAGCACCGCGGTCTGGAGCGACGCCGCAGTCTGGGTGCCGTGGGCCCTCTACGAGGCGTACGGCGACCGGGTGGTCCTCGAGCGGCAGCTGCCCTCGATGCTGGCTCATCTTCGCCGGGTCCAAAGTCTGCTGTCGCCGACAGGACTGTGGGACAAGGGGTTTCAGTTCGGTGACTGGCTCGACCCTGATGCCCCGCCGGATGCCCCGTGGAAGGCCAAGGCCGATCCGGCCGTCGTCGCGACCGCCTGCCTCCACCGCAGCGCCCGACTCGTCGCTCGAGCCGCGGAGGTGCTGGGGCTCGCGGCCGAGCAGCGGGAGGCCACGGCGCTCGCCGACCGTGTCAGGGGCGCCTTCGTCGAGCACTACGTCGGCGCGGACGGCACGGTGCGCTCGGACTGCGTGACGGCATACGCGCTCGCCATCTGTTTCGACCTGCTCGACGCCCGCGACGAGGAGCGAGCGGGCCAGCGGCTCGCTGAGCTCGTCGCGCAGGGCGGGCACCGGATCGCCACCGGCTTCGCCGGCACGCCCTTCGTCACTGACGCCCTCACGCGCACCGGCCACCTCGACGACGCCTACGCACTGCTCCTGCAGACCGAGTGCCCGTCATGGCTCTATGCCGTGACGATGGGGGCGACGACGGTCTGGGAGCGATGGGACTCCATGCTGCCGGACGGCAAGGTCAACCCCGGCGAGATGACCTCGTTCAACCACTACGCGCTCGGCGCGGTCGCCGACTGGATGCATCGGACGGTCCTGGGCATCGCGCCGGCCGAGCCCGGTTATGCCGCAGTGCGTTTCGCGCCACGGCCTGGCGGTGGGCTGACCTGGTGCGAGGGCGCCCTCGACACGCGCCACGGCCGGGTCGGGTTGCGGTGGGAGCAGACCACTGACGGTCTTGTCGTCACGACGGACGTTCCCGAGGGCGTGCACGCCCTCCTCTCGCTACCCGACGGAACCGAGGTCGACGTGCCGGCCGGACGGGTCACGCACCGACCGTGACCGGCGCCCGCTTCGTCGTGCCGAACGCTGCGTTGCGGCTGATGAGCAGGGCGAAGGCCGAGCACGCCGCCATGACGATCGCCGGCACGAGTGCCGAGCCCTCACCCCCGAGCCCGACGAGGGGGGAGACGAGCGCCCCGAGAGCGAACTGCGAGAAGCCGAGGAGCGCGCTGCCGGTGCCCGCGAGGTCGCGCACGTGCCCCATGGCGATGGCCGCGGAGTTGCCGAGGATGCCGCCGCCGGCGGCCACGGCGACGAGGATGGCGGGAGGCAGCGTCCACGTCGGCGCGCCTGCTGCCGCAAGCGTGACGAAGGCGAGAGTCGCTGCGAGCTGGACCACCAGGCAGGTGCGCACGATGCGCCCCGGCTCCGTGCTGTCGACCAGGCGGCTCGACACCCACCCGGCGCTGATGAGCGCAGCGGCGTTGACCCCGAAGGCGATCCCGTAGCCGACCTCCGACAGCCCGACGACGGTGCGGTAGACGAAGGGCGAGGCGGCGATGTAGGCCATCATCAGCCCGAAGGCGAGCGTGAAGACGCTCAGCGGCGGCGCGAAGCCTCGGCGCCGAACCACGGACGCGACCGACCGCCGCAACGACGTGGCAGCAGTCGTGCGGCGCTCGGCCGGAAGCGACTCGGGGAGTGCGACGAGCACGCCGACGAGCATCGCGAGGCAGAGGGCGGTGACCGTCCACAGGAGGCCGCGCCACCCCACCGGGGCGAGCAGGAGGCCACCGACGAGGGGAGCGAGCACGGGAGCGACGCCACCGACGGTGAGCACGAGCGTCAGGGCCTTGGCCGCGGCACGTCCGGTCACGAGGTCGGTGATGACGGCGCGGCCGATCACCATGCCGCCCGCGCCGGCCACGCCCTGGAGCAGCCGGGCGCCGAGGAGCACCGGCAGTGACGGGGCGAGCGCGCTGGCCGCCCCCGCCACCACGCAGACGACGGCGCTCGCGACGAGTGGGGGGCGGCGCCCGACGCGGTCGGACAGGGGGCCCATGACGAGCTGGCCGACGGCCATCCCGACGAGGAAGGCCGTCAGCGTCAGCTGGACCCCGCTCGTCGACACCCCCAGCTCGGTCCCGAGCTCGGGGAAGCCGGGGAGGTAGAGGTCGGTCGCGATCGGCGCGACGGCCGCGAGCGAGGCGAGCACGACGACGACGGCCCAGCCGACGCCTTCGCGAGACGTGGTGGTCGGGTCGGGTGAGGGCACGTGGGCAGTCAACCTCGCCCTCGGCCGACCGGGAACCCGGTATCGCGCATGCCAGTGATCGGTCCTCGTGATGCCCCCAGCCCTTGTGGGTCGCCTCCTGCGTCGGGCTGACTGGGTGCACTGGACGCAACGCGGCGATGGAGGACGAGTGAGCTGGGACGACGGCAACCCCTACGTGGACGAGCTGGCCGAGGGGGTCTACGCCTACGTCCAGCCCGTCGGGGGCTGGATGGTCAACAACTGCGGCACGATCGTCGACGGCTCGGGGTCGGCGGTCCTCGTCGACACCACCTCCACCGAGCGGCGCAACCGCGCCGTCCTCGCCGAGGTGTCGAAGGTGAGCCGGGGAGCACCACGGGCGGTGGTCAACACCCACCACCACCCGGACCACACCTACGGCAACGGCTTCCTCCCCCGAGAGACGCTCGTCATCGGCCACGAGAAGTGCCGCGACGAGGTGCTCGCCGCCGGCCTCGAGGCCACCCGCGTCATCACGACACCCGACTACGGCGACCTCACCCTCCGACCGCCGGAGATGACCTTCACCGACCGGTTGACCCTGCATCTCGAGGGCTTCCCGGTGGAGCTGCGTCACGTGGGACGCGCCCACACGAGCAACGACGTCATCGTCTGGCTGCCCGACCAGCGCGTGCTCTTCGCCGGGGACCTCGCCTTCGCGGGTGGGCAGCCGTTCCTCCTCGAGGGCTCCGTCGCCGGCTTCCGGAGCGCCATCGCGCAGATGCGGGCGCTCGAGCCCGAGGTGCTCGCGCCGGGACACGGGCCGGTCTGTCGCGGCGAGGAGGTCGGCGTGCTGCTCGACGACCTCGACGCCTACGTCGCCTACGTCGCCGAGGTCGCCGAGCAGTCGTATGCCGCCGGGCTGACTCCGCTCGAGGCCGCTCGGGCGAACCGCGACAACCGGTTCAGCGGCTGGGCCGAGACCGAGCGCTTCGTCGGCAACCTCCACCGGGCCTACTCCGAGCTCGCGGGCAACCCCGTCGACACCCGGCTGACCGTGCCCTCGGTCTGGCCCGACATGGTCGAGTTCCACGGCGGACCGATCGGCTGCCTCGCGTGAGCGTGCCACGGCGGGTCGTCACGGGTCACACCCCTGCGGGGGTCTCGGTCGTCGTGTCCGACGGCCCGGTTCCGGTCAGCCGTCAGCTGCCCGGCGACGGGGTCGCCTTCCACGAGATCTGGAACACCGAGGGCGCCCCGGCTCCCATCCGGGCCGTGGAGCCCACCGAGCCCACCGAGCGCACGCTCGCCGTGCCGCCACCGCCGCGGGGCACGAAGATCCGGGTCAACGAGTTCGCCCCGGGCCACCTCGACGAGCGGGGCCTGCAGTCACCGGTGCACCGCACGGCCTCGGTCGACTACGGCATCGTGCTCGAGGGCGAGATCACCCTCGTCCTCGACGACTCCGAGGTGACGCTGCGGGCCGGCGACATCGTCGTGCAGCGCGGCACCGACCACGCCTGGGCGAACCGGGGCGCGGTCACCGCGAGGGTCGTCTTCGTGCTCGTCGACGGGGCGTTCGACCCGGGGCTCGTCGCCACCCTGCCGGGCGGCCTCGACGGTCTCATGCACGGGGGCCCCCGCGACTGACGACACGGCCCTGCGCCCGACGACATGAACGACAGCCCGTCGGCGCTGCGGACGTGATCGGCGCGCCACAGCCGCGCGCGTCACGGGGCCAGCGGAGAGCTCCAGAGCGAGGTGCCCGGACCAGCCTCGTGGCTGCCCGTCGGCAGCACGACGTCGGCGGCGCAGCCCGGAGGCACCGTCACCTCGACGTGCAGGACGCCGTCGGAGAACTCCCACGCCACGGCGGCGAGGCCGTGAGGCGTCTCGTGCGCGGCGCGGGCCGACGAGACGCCACCGCCGGGCCGGGGCTCGACCCGGAACCGGCGCCAGGTGGGTGCCATCCGGTGGAGGCCCGCGACGTATCGGTGGAGAAAGCCGATGACCGCGCCCCTGGAGTAGTGGTTGAGCGACTCGTGGGGGATGCCCTCGGCGTCGACCCCCTCCCATCGCTCCCAGAGCGTCGTCGCGCCGCGCTCTGTCATCGCCAGCCACGACGGCGCCGTGTCCTGGAGCAGCACCTCGTAGGCGAGGTCGAGGTGGCCGGCGTCGGCCAGCACCGGCAGCAGGTGCGGCGTCGCGAGGAAGCCGGTCGTAAGGTGGGTGCCGTTGTCGCGCAACAGCTCTGCCAGCCGGTCGCCTGCCCTCTTGAGGTGCTCGTCGGGCACGAGGCCGAAGGCGAGCGCTCGGACGAGGTTGGCCTGGGTGTCGGGGAGCACCGAGCCGTCGGAACCCACGAACTCCTCGCGCCAGGCAGCGCGAGCGTTGGTGGACAGGGCCGCCCAGCGTTCCGACTCGCTGGTGCGCCCGAGGACCGCGGCGATGCGCGCCGCCACTCCGGCAGTGTGGGCGAGGTACGCGGTGGCCACATCCGACTTGTCCGCCGCCATGAACGCCGGGAAGTCGGAGGGGTCCTCACCGGGGACCAGCCATTCGCCCCAGTGGAACCCAGTGTCCCAGAGAAACTCCTCGTGCGGTGCCGGCTCGGGCCGCCCGGCTACCCGGTCCGGGTGGCGGCCACCCGCTGCGCTGCGGACGGCGAAGCCGAGCCACGCCGTCATCGCGGGCCACAGCTCCTCCAGCAGCGCGGCGTCGCCGTACTCCTCGTAGACCTCCCACGGGACGAGCACGATGGCGTCACCCCAGCCGGCGGATCCGTTGAGGGCACGGAGGAAGCCCGCCTTCTCGGCCGGTGGCATCGGTGCCATGTTGCCGACGATCCCGTCGTCCCACTGCATCGCAGCGAGGTCACGCAGCCACTTGGTCGAGAAGCCGGCGACGTCGTAGAGGAAGGAGGCCACCGGCACGTAGAGCTGCCAGTCGCCCGTCCACCCCGCTCGCTCACGCGTCGGGCAGTCCGTCGGGATGTCGCAGACGTTGCCCCGCAGGCTCCACACCGCCGCCTCGTGGAGCCGTTCGAGCCGCGGGTCGCTGCACCCGAAGGTGCCGGTCCTGCGCAGGTCGGTGTGCACCACGACGCCGGTGACGTCGTCGGGGGCGGGGGGTTCCTGCAGTCCTTCGACGCGCACGTAGCGGAAGCCGTGCGTCGTCAGGCGCGGGTCGAAGACGTCGCCCGGCTGCCCTGAGGTGATGACCCGGTCGACCTGACCCGCCCGCAGCGGGTGGGGGAGGAAGGGCACGTCGGGGGCGAGATGGTCGGTCGTCACGTCGCCGTCGGGGCCGAGCCACTCGCCGTGGGTCAGCGTGACCGCGACACCGGCCTCGGCCGGTAGCGCGAGGCGCACCCGACCGTTGATGTTCTGACCCAGGTCGACGACGTGCCGGCCGGGTGCGACGGTGGTGACGGCGACGGTCCGCAGCTCCTCGACGACTCGGACGGGCGGGGCCGTGGGGCCGACGAGGAGCGCGGGCCCCCGATCGGCGAGCCGCACGGCCTCCCAGCCGGACGTATCGGCCCCCGCGAGGTCCCACGAGGGGTCGAGCAGACGACGATCCTCCTGCTGGCCCTCGATGAGGTCCGCGGCGGTGACGTGGGACGGCGCGCACCGCCAGTCCGGCCCCGTGCCCGTCACGGTCCGTGAGCCGTCCGGGTGCTCGATCTCGAGCTGCACGAGCACCGCTGTCGCCGATCCCCACTGGTCGTGCGCGCGCAGCATGCCGACCTGCCCTCGGAACCATCCGTCGGCGAGCACGACGCCGATCGCCACCGGGCCGGGCCCGACGAGGTGGGTGACGTCGTGGACCTGAACCTGGAGGCGCTCGCCGTACTCGGTGTAGCCCGGTGTCAGCTCAGCGTCGCTGACCCTCGTGCCGCCCACGGTGCACTCGTAGAGGCCGCGGGCGGTCGCGTAGAGGCGTGCCCGTGACACCTCGCCGCTGACGTGGACCTCACCGCGGAGCAGGTATGCCGGACGGTACCCCGGCTCGCCCGTCGAGTCCTCGACGGGCGAGACCCACGACGCCACCCAGTCCGCGGGCTCGAGCAGCCCTGCCTCGACGGGCGTCGGCTCCGACCACCCCGACTCCCCGAGGTCGGTCCACACCCGCACCCGCACCGCGCGGCGCTCCCGTGAGCGCAGCGGAGCCCCGGGCCAGGGCACGAGGACGTTCGCGTCCGTCGCCATCCGACCCGTCGAGGTGCCGTCGTCGAGGCACAGCTCGTAGGCGTGCTGCTCGGTGGCGCCGTCGGGGAGCGTCCACGACAGGCGGGGAGCAGGCTCGGTCGTGCCGAGGGCGACGTCGAGGTGCTCCACCCTCACACGCACGCCTGCACCTCCGCGGCACCCGGGGGAGTCACGGCATACGGCAGCGTCGCTAGACCGCACAGCGCGACGCCACGGGGCGGCGTCACGACGTGCCCTGTGCGGCCAGCTGCGACTCGAGGGCCGCGAGGGTTCGGTAGCAGGGCATGACCTGGGCGATGGAGGAGTTCGGCTCCCGACCCTCGCGGATCGCCGCCACGAACTCCCGGTCCTGCAGCTCGATGCCGTCCATGGAGACGTCAACGCTGCTGACGTCAATCGGTTCGTCCTTGCCCGTCGAGAGGTCGTCGTAGCGCGCGAGGTAGGTGCCCGTGTCGCCGATGTAGCGGAAGAAGGTGCCGAGCGGCCCGTCGTTGTTGAAGGACAGCGACAGGGTGCAGATGGCGCCGCTGGCTGCCCGGAGCTGGATCGACATGTCCATGGCGATGCCGAGCTCGGGGTGGATCGGCCCCTGGACTGCGTTGGCCTGCACGATGGGCGAACCCGTCTGCCATGCAAAGAGATCCACGGTGTGGGCGGCGTGGTGCCACAGCAGGTGGTCGGTCCACGATCGTGGCTGGCCGAGTGCGTTGAGGTTCTTGCGCCGAAAGAAGTAGGTCTGCACGTCGAGCTGCTGGAGGGCGAGCTCCCCGGCCGCGACCCGGCGGTGCACCCACTGGTGGCTCGGGTTGAAGCGTCGGGTGTGACCGACCATCCCGACGAGACCGCTCTGCTCCTGCAGCTCGAGGCACGCCTCGGCGTCGCCGAGGGAGTCGGCGAGCGGGATCTCGACCTGCACGTGCTTGCCGGCGCGGAGGCAGGCCTGGGTCTGCTCGGCGTGGAGCGGCGTGGGCGTCGCGAGGATGACCGCGTCGACGTCGTCCATCGCGAGCACCTCGTCGAGGGTGGCGGCCGCCTGGGCGACGCCGTGCTCGGCAGCGAAGGCGGTAGCGCTCTCGAGGCCGCTCGACACGACGGCGGCGACCTCGACCCCGTCGATGCGGCGCAGTGCTGCGACGTGCTTCGCGCCGAAGGCACCGCCGCCGGCGAGGGCGATCCGCAGGGGTTGCGTGGCGCTCATGTCACTCCTTCTCGGCGGCGTCCGCCGCGTGCGGGTGGTTCTCGAGGATGAGGTGCCCGACAGCCGTGTTGGAGGCGGGCACGTGGTAGAAGCGGTGCCTCACCTCGAGGTCGGCGCTGCCGTCGAGGTCGCCCATGACGCCACGGGCGATGAGCCACATGACGAGCTCGATGCCCTCCGACCCCGCCTCCTCGACGTACTCGAGGTGTGGCACCCCGGCCAGGCCCACCGGGTCGGTGACGAGCCGGTCGAGGAAGGCGTTGTCCCACTCCCGGTTGATGAGCCCGGCGCGCGGCCCCTGGAGCTGGTGGCTCATGCCACCGGTGCCCCACACCTGCACGCGCAGCGGCTCGTCGTAGGTGCGCAGGGCGCGAGCGATCGCCCGGCCGAGCTCGAAGCAGCGGCGCCCGGACGGCACGGGGTACTGCACCACGTTGACGGCGAACGGGATGACCCTGCACGGCCACGCCTCGACATCGCCGAACATCAGCGACAAGGGCACCGTGAGCCCGTGGTCGACATCCATCTCGTTGCACAGGGTGAGGTCGAAGTCATCCAGGATGAGCGACTGTGCGAGGTGGGCCGCGAGCTCGGGGTGGCCCTCGACCGGCGGCACGGGCCGTGGGCCGTAGCCCTCGTCGGCGATGGAGTAGTGGGCGCCGGTGCCGATCGTGAAGGTGGGGATGAGGGAGAGGTCGAAGGCGGTCGCGTGGTCGTTGTAGACGAGGATGACGACGTCCGGTGGATCCTCACGGATCCAGCGGCGCGACGCCTCGTAGCCATCGAAGACCCTTCTCCAGTAGGGCTCCTCGGTCTTCCCGTGATCCATCGCCACCCCGATCGCCGGCACGTGCGAGGTGTAGACGCTGGCGGTGACGACCGGGTGCTCCGTCGGGGGCGGCTGGGCTGCGCGCTCGGCGGCGTCGCGCACCTGGTCGGCGATCCGGTTGCCCTCGATCGGGCGCCCACCGGCGAGCATCATGTCGCGGTACTCCGCCTCGGTCATGCCCGTCATCGAGCCGGCCATCTGCTGGAAGGAGAGCCCGAAGGTCGCACCGATCTTCGAGAGGAAGTAGATGTTGCCACCGAGACGGATGCACTCGTTGAGGTCGAGGTCGAGGACCGCCTGCTTCTGCTCCTCGCTGAGCGGCCACTCGTCGAGGTAGGCGCGCTGGTCGGCGACGAAGCGCTCGCGGTTCTGCGGGGTCATGAGCGACATGCAGAACTGGTTGAGGTGGTAGCCCCGTGCCGACTGCTCGGCGTCGAAGATCGTCGTGCCCGGCACGTCTCGGTACGGCTTCTCGAGCGTCATGACGCAGGTCCTTCCTCGGGCCAGTAGAGGCGCATGGGGTTGTCGACGAGCAGAGCCTGCTGCAGCTCTGGCGTCGGGGCGATGAGGGGGATGCCGTCGACGAGCAACCCGTCGTCGGGCATGTGGTCGGTGAGGTTGGGGTGCGGCCAGTCAGTGCCCCAGAGCACCCGGTCGGGGAACTCCTCGACGACGCGGCGGGCGAACGGCACGACGTCGCGGTATGCCGCCTGCTGGCCGTCGAGCGCGGGCGGCCCACTGCGAGAGAGACGCTCGGGACAGGTGACCTTGCACCACGTGTCGGGCTTGGCGCGCAGGAGGTCGAGGAAGGCCTCGAACTCAGGTCCGTTCGGGTCCTGCGTGACGTCAGGCCGGCCCATGTGGTCGATGACGAGGGGGAGCGGTAGGCCGGTGAGGAAGTCGCGCAGGTCGGCGAGGTCCGCTGCCTCGAAGTAGACGACGACGTGCCAGCCGAGCGGGGCGATCCGCTGGACCACCCGCAGGAGGTCCTCGCGGGGAGCGGCGTCGACGAGTCGCTTCACGAAGTTGAAGCGCACGCCGCGCACGCCCGCCTCGTGGAGGTGGGTGATCGCGGCGTCGGAGACGTCGGGCCGGACGGTCGCGACGCCGCGAGCCAGCCCTTCCGACGACAGGAGGGCGTCGACCATGGCGCTGTTGTCGGCGCCGTGGCAGGTCGCCTGGACGATGACGTTGCGGCTGAAGCCGAGCCGGTCGCGCAGGGCGAAGAGCTGCTCCTTGGACGCGTCGCACGGCGTGTACTTGCGCTCCGGAGCGAAGGGGAAGGCCTCGCCCGGACCGAAGACGTGGCAGTGGGCGTCGACCGAGCCCTGCGGCATACGGAAGCGGGGGACGCTGGGGTCGGCGTGCCAGTCGAGCCAGCCGGGTGTCTTGTCGAAGGTCACGGTCATCGTCAGTCCTCGTAGCGCAGGCCGAGCGCGGCGAGGGGCTCGCGCATCCCGTACATGTCGAGCCCGAGCTCACCGGCGCGGAAGCGCACGCGCTTGCCCTCCTCGAGCGACTCGCGCCGCGCCGAGGCCTCGGCGACCTCGGCGACGTGACCGCTCGGCACGACGACGACCCCGTCGACGTCGGCGACGACGACGTCACCCGGGTGCACGAGGGCGTTGGCGCAGACCACCGGCACGTTGACCGAGCCGAGCGTCGCCTTGATCGTGCCCTTGGCGTTGATCGCGCGGGAGAAGACCGGGAAGTCCATCGCCTCGAGGTCGGCCACGTCCCTCACACCGCCGTCGATGACGAGCCCGCGGCAGCCCCGAGCACGCAGGGAGGTCGCGAGCAGCTCGCCGAAGAAGCCGTCCTCGCTCTCGGTCGTGCACCCGGCGACGACGACGTCGCCCGGGCGCACCTGCTCGGCGGCGACGTGCAGCATCCAGTTGTCTCCGGGCTGGAGCAGGACGGTGATCGCGGGCCCGCAGAGACGTGCCCCCCGGTAGGCCGGCCGGACGTAGGGGCGCATCAGCCCGACGCGCCCCATGGCCTCGTGGACGGTCGCGACGCCAAAGGCGGAGAGCGCCTCGACGTCCGCGGGGTCCGGGCGGTGGACGGTGCGGCGGACGACGCCGAGGTCGTTGGTGCTCAACGGATCTCCTCCATCGTGGTCACAGTCCCTGCTCGGTGAGGCGACGATCGAGGCGCGGGTAGAGACGGCGGACGTTGCCGGCATACACCGAGCTGCGTTGGGCGTCAGTGAGGTTGGGTGTGGCGTCGACGTAGCGCGACGTGTCGTCGAAGTGGTGGCCCGCGCGCGGATCGACCCCGCGGACGGCGCCGATCATCTCGCTGGCGAAGAGGATCGCGTCGCTCGGGACGACACTCGTCAGCAGGTCGATGCCCGGCTGGTGGTAGACGCACGTGTCGAACAGGACGTTGCCGAGCAGCTCCTCGGGCTCGGGACGGCCGAGCGCCTGGGCCAGGCCGCGGAAGCGTCCCCAGTGGTAGGGCACCGCGCCACCGCCGTGGGGGATGACGAGGCGCAGGGTCGGGAAGTCGGTGAAGAGGTCGCCCTGCACGAGCTGCATGAAGGCGGTCGTGTCGGCGTTGAGGTAGTGCGCACCGGTGGTGTGGAAGGCGGGGTTGCACGACGTGCTGACGTGCACCATCGCGGGGACCTCGAGCTCGACGAGCGCCTCGTAGACGGGGTACCACGAGCGGTCGGTGATCGGAGGGCTGTCCCAGTGGCCACCGGAGGGGTCAGGGTTGAGGTTGACCACGACGGCGCCGAGCTCCTCGACGGCTCGGCGCAGCTCCGGCACCGTCGTCGCAGGGTCGACCCCGGGGGACTGGGGGAGCATGGCGCCCGGGACGAAGCGCTCGGGGTAGAGCTCGCTGACCCGGTGGCAGAGGTCGTTGCAGATGCGCGCCCACGTGGACGAGACCTCGAGGTCGCCGATGTGGTGGGCCATGAAGCTCGCGCGCGGGGAGAACACCGTGACGTCGCTGCCCCGCTCGTCCATGAGGCGCAGCTGGTTGGCCTCGATCGTCTCGCGGATGTCGTCGTCGCTGATGACGAGCGCGTCGGGCCGTGGCGCGTTGACCGGGTCGCCGACGGCGGCGACCTGGAGGTCGCGCCAGGCGCCGAGCTGGGGCGGCGCCGTCGTGTAGTGGCCGTGGGCGTCGATGATCATGTGGTCCTCCGGGTCGACGTGACGGTGGGGTCCCAGACGGCCCTGGGTACGAGTACCTCGCCGCGCATCAGGAGGCGGGCGGTGCGCAGCAGCGCCGAGCGGGTGACACGGGTGGGGTCCTGCGGGTCGGTGCCGAGCGTCACGGTGAACTCGCCCGTGGGGTGCTCGACCGAGACGGTGACCGCACCGTCGGGGGAGCCGACCTCACCGTCGGGGGAGCCGGTGTCGGCGATGACGGCGACGTCCGCTGCGACGGTGCCCGGCAGGACGCTGGCGGTGCCGACGGTGACGGCCGCGAGCACCCCGACGGCCTCGTGGCAGACGTGGGGGATGAAGCTCCGCGTCGCGATCGAGCCGCCGGCACGTGGTGGCGAGACGAGCGTCATCTTCGGGTACGGGCGGCTCGTGACGTCGCCGAGGCCCATGAGCTCGGCGGCCCGGAGGCGGAGCGCCTGAATGCGCTCCTTGAGGGGCTCGTCCGCGTTGAGCTGGGCCGGGGTCTCGTCTCCCGCAGCCCCCACGGCGCTCGCCGCGAGGATGACGAGCGGCATACCGTTGTCGATGCAGGTCACCTCGACCGGGCCGACGCCGGGGAGGTCGACCGTGTCGCGCACGTGTCCCGTCGGCAGCATCGACGCCGCGACGGACCCTGCGGTGTCGAGGAACTCGATGGTCACGGGCGCGGCGGTGCCGGGCACGCCGTCGATCCGGGCGTCACCGGCATACGACATGGCGCGGCCGCCGACGACGGCCCTGGTCTGCACGGTGACGCGCGCGGAGGTGCCGGTGTTGAGCACGAGCACGGTGGCCGTGGTGGTGTCGTCGGTCGGCTCGAACAGGCCGCTCTCGACGGCGAACGGCACGACGGCAGCGAGCATGTTGCCGCAGTTGGGCGTCGTGTCGACGGTGTCGCCGTCGGGTTGGAGCTGGGCGAAGAGGAAGTCGAGGTCGACGCCGGGGCGTTCGCTGCGAGAGACGATCCCGACCTTGCTCGTCAGCGGGTGCGCGCCGCCGAGACCGTCGATCTGGCGGGGGTCGGGGGAGCCCATGACCGCGAGCAGCACGGCGTCGCGGATGGCCGTGTCGGCCGGGAGGTCGGTGGCGCGGAAGAACGGGCCGCGCGACGTGCCCCCGCGCATGAACCAGCAGGGGATCGGCGTCTGGGTCGTGGGAGTGCTCACGTGAGGTCACCGCCCCGGGTCGGCCATCCGGTGTACTGCTCCGCGAGGTAGGTGCGGCCGGCTCGGGTGCCGACGACGTTGTCGAGCTCGCCGACCTGGCGGCGCAGGTCGAAGTCGGTGGCGCCGGGGGCGGTGTGGAGCAGCTGCGTCATCCACCACGAGAAGTTCTGCGCCCTCCAGACCCGGCGGAGGGCCTGCGGCTGGTAGTCGTCGAGAGCAGGGTCGCCCTCGGGGCCGAGGGCGCGCACGAGAACGTCGGCGAGCACCTTGACGTCGTGCAGGGCGAGGTTGAGCCCGCGGGCGCCGGTCGGCGGGACGGTGTGGGCGGCGTCGCCGGCAAGGACGAGCGAGCCCCAGCGCATGGGGTCCTGCACGAACGACCGGAAGCGGAGCACGGTCTTCTCGAGGACCGGACCCTCGGCGAGGGTGAAGCCGTCACCGCCCGCCACGCGGGCCTGGAGGGTCTCCCAGATGCGCTCGTCGGGCCAGGCGTCGGTGGCCTCGTCGGGGTCGCACTGGAAGTACATCCGCTGCACGGTGTCGGTGCGCTGGCTGATGAGGGCGAAGCCGTCGGGCGACTGTGCGTACACGAGCTCGGGGGCGCTCCGGGGCGCCTGAGCGAGGATGCCGAACCAGGCGAAGGGGTACTCGCGGAAGTACTGCGTGCGGTGCTGCGCCGGCACGAGGTCGCGGCAGACGCTGCGTGAGCCGTCGGCACCGACGACGAAGCGAGCGCGCACCTCGTGACGGGTGCCGTCGTCCGCGGTGAAGCGCAGCCGCGGCGTCGTGGTCTCGGTGTCGAGCACCTCGGGGGCCGTCACGCCGAAGTGCACCCTGCCGTTGTCGCGCTCGCGGGCGTCGGCGAGGTCGATGAAGACGTCGGTCTGGGGGTACAGCCAGACCGACTCGCCGACGAGTGCCTTGAAGTCGATGCGGTGGCTGCGGCCGTCGAAGCGCAGGTCGGTGCCCTCGTGCTCGTGCCCGTCGCGCAGGATGCGGTCGGAGACGCCCGTCTCCACCAGATCGCGGGCCGCGTCGGCCTCGAGGATGCCGGCGCGCTGGGTGGTCTCGATCTCGTGTCGGGTGCGCAGGTCGATCGCCACGCTGTCGACGCCGGCGCGGGCGAGGCGGTGGGCGAGCATCAGGCCGGCCGGGCCGGCCCCGACGATGGCGACGGGCACGTGGGTCGTGACGTCGACCGTCGGGTGTGGGGTCGTGACGCTGCTCGCGTCGTCGACGGGGAGGGTGGGCATCGGTGCTCCGCGGGTGGTCGGCCGTTGATGGGTCGACGGTCGCAGGCCGGCTCCACGCCGGGGAGGGCTGTTTCCGTCAGGCGGAAACATGGGTCTGCTCTCAGTCGACCCCTGCGCGACGGCCGAGCTCGACGGAGATGCCCTGGGCGGCGCGCATGAGCGGGTCGCGCAGCGTTCGAGCGGCCGCGACCCCGCGGGCTGTGACCACGATCCCGAGGGCGGCGTGCACCGGGCCGGTCGTGCCGATGCGCACGGGCGTCGCGACGGCGACCGTCGTCTCGGAGAGCTGGCGGTCGCTCACGAGGTAGTGGTCACGCCGGATCCGGGTGAGCTGTGCGCGCAGCGTGCGTGGGTCGGTGACGGTGTGGGAGGTGTAGGCGTGGAGCGGCTCGCCGAGCACGGCGTCCTGGATGTCGGCCGGTGCGTGAGCGAGCAGCACCCGGCCCATTCCGGTTGCTGCGAGAGGGAATCGGTCGCCGACGTTGGTCATCAGGTCGACCGACCGGTGACCGGCGATGCGCTCGACGAAGACGAGCTCGGTGCCCTCGCGGACCGCGAGCTGGATGTTCTCGTGGGTGCCTTCGTAGAGGTCCTGCATGTAGGGCCGTGCGACGTCGCGCAGGATCTGGCCGCGGGGGCACACGGAGGCGATCTCCCACAGACGCAGGCCGACGTACCACGTGCCGTCGTCTCCGCGCTCGAGGGCTCCCCACTCGGCCAGCTCGCCGACGACGCGGTGTGCCGTGCTGATCGGAAGGCCTGTGCGGTGGGCGATCTGCGACAGGTTCTGGCTGGGCCGGTCGCGTCCGAAGCTGGCGAGCACCGCCATGGCCTTCCCAGCCGCTGATGGGCGCCTCTCATCCACCCCGGCAGTCTGTCACCGGCGCGGGCGGAGGGGCAGCGCCTCGGACGGGCCGAATCGGCCGCGGTTCGAGCCGACCCACGTGGGATGGCGGCTCGGGACCTCGTCCCAGCCCACCCAGCCGACTTCTCTGAACCCGACTACGGCAATGACTGACGAACAGCGCGACCGTCTCGGCGTGATGGTGGACCGGGGACTGGGGGCGATCCAGGGCAATGGTCTATGGCCAGTCAGCGGTGAGGTAGGCGGTCACCAGGACGCCGAGCGACACGACGACCATCAATGCGCCGATCTGGGTCTGGAGGGTCCGCCGCGCCGCGACGTCGCCACCAGACCGTCCAGGCCCTGAGAGCGAGCCCCACACGATCAGGCCGATGCCGGTCAGCAGCACGACGACCGTGCCCGTCCAGAAGTAGGTCATGGCGCCGCGACCTGAGTCATCGACCCACCATCGCACGTCCACCGGGCTCCGACCATGAGCCACACCCCGCCGTCAGACGGTCGCGCCAGGCGCCTCCACCCGGAGGCCGAGGGCGCCGGCGATGAGCTCGACGCGCGCGGCAGTCCGACTGTGTGGGGCCGTCTCATCCTCACGTCCTCGACACATCGGGTTCGCCGAAACACGTTGTGCTCGAATGTGTTCGGCGACTGAGCCCCACGGGAACGTGCCGCTGACGGCCCGTTCGAGAGTAGATCGCAGGGCGCCGTCCCGACGAAGCCAAGGCAACCAAACCACCGGCTCGGGGATCGTCTCAGTGGCAGCATCACGAGGAGGTTGACGCATGTCTGACCTGAGCACCTTCGTCAGCGAGACCGAGGGGTCCATCGACCAGCCGTCGTTCGAGGTCGTCATCTCGACGCAGCGTCGGGCCCGCCGGCGCCGATCGGCCGTTGCCTTCGCAGGTGCGTTGGCGGCCGCGCTCGCTCTCATGCTGACCGTTGCCGGCGTGGGTCAGCTCGGGCGCAGCCAGACCCTGGCCGGGTCGGCACCCCCTTTGCTCGTGCCCGACTGGACCGCGGACCAGGTGGTGGGGCACCCTGACGCATTCGTCGTGAGGCAGCTCGAGTCCCGCACTGAGCCGGGCACCGCTCTGACAGTGTGGAAACGCTGCGCCCAACCCCGCGTGGACCACGACTGCTTCGGTCGAGAGGCCTTTGCCGTCGTCGACGGCTTCGGCCACCACCTCGTGGCCCTTGGAGCGGTGACCGGGTCGAGCCAGCAGCCTTCTCTGGGCGATGACGGGCTGCTTCGCGAGGTCGACGGCGGCCTGTGGTACTGGGCGCACCTGAACCCCGGTCCCTACCTGCTGTCGGCCCCGATGACCGAGGCCGCGACCCTGACCGTCGTGGACCGCGCCTTCACCCACAGCTTCGGGGTCGCGAGCATCGAGTGCGCTGACCGGGTGGGCCTGTGCTCGTTGAACCAGGACGCGAGGACTCTCGAGCGACTCGCCACCCCTCAGGTCCCCTCCACGCGCTGGGCGACCCCAACAGCCCGTGGTTGCGGGCTCTGGGGCCTCGCGGGGATCGGCGGCAACCTGCGGCTCATCATCCAGCAGCGCGACGGATCGTTCGGCAGCGCCGACCTCCCGGACGACCCGAACTCCACGACCATGGCCGAGGGCGGGCATCGCTGTGAGGTGGCCTACTACCAAGGTGTCGCCGGCGACCCAGCGCTGGTTCAGCTCGTCGTCAGCCTCGACCAGGGCAGGACGTGGCAGATCCGCCGAGCCCCTCTGTCCCAGGTCGTGGGGCTCGTCGAGGAGCAGCCCCGCCCCAGGTTCCTCATCCCGCCGCAGTGGACGGAACTACCGCCCATGGCCAACCCGCTCGCTCCCCCCGGAGCCCTGCACAGGCTCTGATTCCAGCTCCATCTCCGCGGTGCGTCGGCGCCCTTCGCGGGGAGCCCTGTTGACAGCGGATCAGCTTGGGTCCAGAGGCGGCAGCGACAAGTCCCGTGGCACATGCAACCGAAACACCGGCTTGGGGATCGTGTGAGTGCAAGCATCGTCAGGGAATCGGCAGGTGGTCAGATCATGGACGATGACGACGACGCGGTCCGCGCGGTCTATGACCTGTCCTACCGACGCCTCGTGACGCAGATGGTGGCGATGTGCGGCAACCGGTGCGAGGCGGAGGACGTCGTGCAGGAGGCCTTCCTCACCGCATGGACGCACCGCGACGACTTCGCTGCCGCCGCCAACAAGGAGGCGTGGTTGCGCACGGTCTCCCTGAACCTGCTGCGCCATCGTTGGCGCAGGGCGCGGCTCTCAGCTCGGACCCTGCCCAAGTTCCGTGCCGAGCTGAGCATCGACCTCGGGGCCCAAGCCCCCGAGAACCACGTCGCAGTCGTGTATGCGTTGAGCCAGCTCAGCCTGCCGGTGCGCGTCACCGCCGTGCTGTTCTACGTCGCCGACCTCACCGTCGCGCAGATCTCCCGCGAGCTGTCCGCCCCGGAGGGAACCATCAAGGCACGACTGGCCCGGGCCCGGGCGCAGATGGCTGGCCACCTCAGCGACCGGGAGGAGGCCGACCATGTCTGACCTGAGCGACTTCGTCCGCGACACGGAGCGGTCCGTCGACCAGCCTCCCTTCGAGGTCATGATCACGACCCAGCGGCGAGCACGCCGGCGCCGCGTTGCGATCGCCCTCACCGCTGCGATGGTGACGGCGGCCGCCGCACTCCTTGCCATAGCGCTGACGCTCACCGGCCTCGATCGCCTGGGCCACAAGGAGATCCCGGCCCAACCGGCCCCGAAGCCGCTCGTGCCGGCCTGGACCGCCGACCAGATCGTCGGCAATGCCAAGGGTTTCCTCGTCAAGCAGCTCGACTCCCACAACCAGCAAGGAACCACTCTGACCGTCTGGAAACGATGCGCCACACCCGAGCCCCACCACGACTGCCTCGGTCGCGAAGCCATCGTCGTGGCGGACGGCTCCGGCCACCGGCTCCTCACACTCGGAGCCGTCACCGATTCCAGCCGACAACCCACCCCGAGCGGGGACGGGCTGCTCCGCGAGGTGGGCCCGGGCCTCTGGTACTGGGCGCACCAAGACCCTGGGCCTTACCTGCTGTCCGCTTCGATGACCCAGCCGGTGGACCTCGAGGTCCTCGATCACCCTGCCACCCACGGCTTCGGGACGGCCAGCATCGAGTGCGCCAATCAGGTCGGCCTGTGCACCCTCGACCTGAGCGCGCAGACCCTGGAACGGCTCGCGATCCCGAACCTGCCCGACACCCGCTGGGCCACCCCGACCGTCCGAGGCTGCGGGCTGTGGGGGCTGGTCGGGCTCAGCACCAAGGCGCGTCTCGTCATCCAGCAGCGCGACGGCTCGTTCGCCACGGCCGACCTGCCGGCCGAACCCAACTCCACGACCATGGCCGAGGGTGGCCCGAACTGCGAGGTGGCCTACTACCAGAGCGTCGGCGCCGACGCGGACCAGCTCGTCGTCAGCCTCGACCAAGGCAGAACATGGCAGATCCGCCAAACCCCGCTGCCGCAGGTCGCCGGGTACTACGAGCACCAGCCGCGCGACAGGTTCTTCATCCCGCCCAACTGGGCTGCGCTGCCCCCGATGGCCCACCCCCTCGAGCCGCCCGGCCCCCTCATCCCCCAGTGACGGCGCTGCCTACTGCTCGAGCCCCGCCGACGACGGAATACGTGGACCACGCAACCACGCTCGTCCGTTGCGGTTCGTGAGAGTGGAGAAGATCCGGTCCCCACCATGGCGGCACCTCGACCAGCCAGCGGTCCCCCAGTGGCCGATCCGAAAGGAAGAACACCATGACAAAGTCCATCCTGGACAGGGGCAGGTCCCCACTGATCGCGCGCGTCTCCGACCTCGCGGTCGGTCTGGCTGTCGCCGGGTTGCTCGGGATCGGTATCGCCGCTCCCGCTTCCGCCCGCGAGGCCATCGACCCCAACAGCCTGAATCCCGCGCCACCCGCCAGCTTCAACGCCACCTGTTATCGCAATGGCAGCCACATCGCGTGTGATCTGGCGTTCAGCGACCCTCCGGTTGTCGATGATGATTCAGGCATCGTCTGCGACGGCACGGCGATTCACATCTCGCAGTTCCGCTCGGTCGTCGGCAAACGGCTCTACGACGCTGGTGGCAACCTGCTCCAGCGCCACTTCAGGGAGACCCTCGACGGAACCTTCACCAACCCCCGCACCGGCCAGGTGGTGTTGTGGACGCAGCACGACACGGTCATCCACGACCTCGCCGTGCCTGGCGACACGAGCACGGGGGCGGAGAAGGTGAGCGGTCTGGAGACGCGCGCCTGGCTTCCGGGCGGGGGCACGGTGCTGACCGATGCCGGCAGGTTCGTCACTGACGTCTCCACTGATGAGGTGGTGAGCATCTCTGCCCATCACCCCTTCGACGACTACTTCCGGCTGGGAGACGCGTCAGCCGTGGCACCGCTGTGCGCAGCACTCACCTGATCGCGACAACCCTGAACTCCGCGTACGCCTGATCACTGCCGCGCGCGAACCCTACGATTCGAGGGTGATCCGGGCCGCGCAGGAGATGCTGACGCTCGACCGCCAGCGCCTCGACCTCCGGGCCGGCGTGATCGGCGTCGCCGTCCTGTCGGTGCTCGGCCTCACCATCGCCCTCCTCGGCACACCGGCGATGGCGGCCGTGATCGGCGCGCTCGTCGTGCTGGCGACCTACCCCCCTCCGCCGGGTCGCTCCCGCGTGTCGGCGCTCCTTCCGCTCGTGGTCGGGGGCGCCCTGCTGACCTGGCTCGCGGTGTCGATCGGCGACCGGGCCGTGCTGGCAGCACTCCTCGTCGGGGTGGTCGGCGTCGCCGGAGCGCTGCACGACGGGCGCAGCCGCAAGGCAGGCATCCGCGGACTCGTCGCCACCATCTGGATCATCGTCGCGCTGACGCTGCACGACACAGGCGGCGGGCCACTGAGGTATGCCGCGGCGTTCGCTGTCGGGGCGGCCGTCGGTGCCGCCGTGGCCTGGCGTCGTGCCGGGTCGGCCGAAGGGGTCGACGACGATGACGTCGAGGGTGACGACGTCCGGGTCGCGGCGGCTTCGGCCGGGTCACCGACGCTCATGGCGCGTCTGCGCAGTCCACTCGGCCGGTTCGCCGTCCTGCGCGGCGTGGGCCTGGCGGTCGCCGTCCTGCTCGGCTTCACGATGTTCCCCGACTTCCCCGCGTGGACCGCGATCACCGCGGTGATCATCATGCGGCCGCCGACCCGGCAGGCCCTCGTCGTCGGCGTCCAGCGATCGCTCGGAACCGGGGTCGGCGTCATCATGGCTGTTGCTCTCGCGGAGGTCGTCGGTGAGAGCAGGCCCGCCCTCGTCGTCCTCTTCCTCGCGTCGGCCTTCTTCATGATGGCGGTACGCGAGGTGAACTACGCGCTGTTCGCCCTGCTCGTCACGGCGCTCGTCGTCTACACGCAGAGGATCCTCGGGGCAGGCGCGGCCGAGTCCGGGGCAGCTCGGCTCGCGGAGACCCTCCTCGGCGTCGCCATCGCCTTCGTCGTCCTGGGGCTGTGCGAAGCCCTGGATTCCCACAGCAGATCGGCGCCCTGATGTTCACGGCTCTACGTGCCATGTTCCGCGACCCGGAGGGCAAGGTCATCCTCGTCTGGGCCACCGCACAGGTTCTCCTCGGCACCCTCGTCTACCGCTGGCTCGAACACTGGTCGGTGGTGGACTCCCTCTACTTCTCGGTCGTCACGTTGGCCACCGTCGGCTTCGGCGACCTCCACCCGACGACGGATGCCGCGAAGCTCTTCACCGTGCTCTACATCCTGTCCGGGCTCGGCATCCTGTCAGCCTTCATCTCGGAGCTCACGAAGCACCGGGGCATGTCGCTGATCCACGCGCGGCACACGCTGCACCTGGACACGCCGGACACCGACGGCGGGACCAGCGTCGATGGTGGCACTGCCCCGGGTACGACACCCACCGACGACGAGCGGGCCTGAAGCACGCGGAAACCACCCGGCATACGGCCTACGACGCGGCGGTGAGGGCCTGCTCGAGCCGCGGGACGACCGTCAGGACATCGCCGAGCCCCGCTCGCTCGACGCTGCTCTCCGCGCTGGACGAGAGCTCGGCCACGAAGAGGCGGATGTCACGGGCCGCGAAGTCCGTTGCCTGCCGGCGCAGGACCTCGGTGCCGGTGAAGTCGATGTCGTCCATGGCCGCCGCGTCCAGCACGACGGCCCGCACCGGGGCCTTTGCGGCGGCAACGAGGTCGCGGACGCGCTCGTCGAAGTAGGCAGCGTTCTCGAAGAAGAGGCCGGTGCCGAAGCGGTAGACGAGGACGCCGTCCATCGCGATGCCGGGCCGGACCCGGTCGTGCAGGCGCGGCGCGACGTCACCGTCGGAGACGAGCACCTCGTCGTGCGGCTGGTACTGGCGCCGCAGCCGGTCGACGAGAGACACGAGCACGGCGAGGAGGATGCCCTGCTCGACGCCGACGAAGGCGACGACGACGAGGGCCAGCATCGCGGCGCCGAACTCGAACAGCCTGGTGCGCCTGATCGCCCGGAGCTGGGCCACCTTGACGAGACCGACACCGATGGCGAAGACGACGCCGTCCAGCACGGGGGAGGGGAGGTACTCGAAGAGGCCGGTCGCGAAGAGCAGGACGATGCCGATGACGAGGGCCATGACGATGTTGACGAGCTGGCTCCGGCTGCCGGCGCCGTCTCCGGCGGCGGTGCGCGGCGGGCTGCCGTTGATGGCGAACCCACCTGTGAGGGCGCTGCCGGTGTTGGCCGCGGCGAGCCCGTAGAGGTCCTGGTTGGTGTTGTCGCGGTAGCTGTTCTTGGTCGCGAAGCTGCGGGCGACCGCCGCGCTCTGCGCCAGGATGACGACGGCGATGGCGGCGGCGGTGGCGGTCAGCCGGGTGACCTCACCGGCGGAGAAGGTCGGCAGGCTCAGGCCGGGCAGGCCGGCCGGCACGTTCCCGACCATCGCCACGCCGCGCCCGTCGGCGCCGATGAGTGCGGCGACCACGCTGAAGACCACGACCGCCAGGAGGGCGGCGGGCAGCTTGGGCAGGACCCGCTCCATGAAGAGCATCGACACGACGACGCCGATCGCGAGCACCGCAGAGGCCACGTTGACGTGCCCGAGGTTCGTCAGGGTGGTGACGAGCTTGTCCCACGTCGTCCCGGACGCCTTGATGCCCAGCATCCCGGGCAGCTTGCCGATGATGAGCGAGACGCCCACGCCGCTGAGGAAGCCCGCGAGCACGGGCTGTGAGATCAGGTCGGCGAGGAACCCGAGGCGTGCGACAGCCATGAGGAGCAGGATCGCGGCGGTGATGAGGCCGAGCACTGCCACGGTGCTGGCGTAGGTGGGACTCCCTGCGGCGACGACTGCTCCGGCGCCGGCCGCGACGAGCGCCGCCGTCGCGGAGTCCGCCCCCACGACGAGCTGTCGCGTCGAGGCGATGACCGCGAACAGGACGGCCGGCAGCAGTGCGCAGTAGAGACCGGTCTGGACGGGCAGGCCCGCGATGCTGGCATAGCCCAGGGACTCGGGGATGGCGATCGCAGCGACAGTGACGCCGGCGACCAGGTCGCCACGGAGCCACTGCCTCCGGTATCCCGTCAGGAGCGACATGGCGTCACCGTGGCACACCCACCGGTCGTCGCGTGGGGGAATTGGCCAAAGGACCTGCCCGAGGCGGTGGTGCGTGCCTTCACCCGCGGGCGACGCGTGCCCGGGTGGTTTCGTCGGCTGCCCGGGTGGCTCGACTCAGAGCGGCAGCTGCCGGGCGAAGCTCGATGACCTCGACGGGTCCACCGGGCTCCGGACCCGCGCCGGCCACACTCCTTCCGTACCGCCCGGCCAGTGGTGCCGCGCTCAGCCCGTGGGCCACCACGCTGACGAGCACGGTGACCGTGACGACGGCGACCGCCTCGTCCGACACCGGCCCGAGCGCCTCCAGGGCGAGCAGTGCGAAGACGAGGGATGCCAGCCCCCTGGGGCCGAACCACCCCACGAACAGCACTGTCCTGCGGTCGAGTCCACTTCCGATCAACGACAGCGCCACGGGCAGCATCCGCACCACGGTGAGGCTCAGCACGGCATACACGAGCATCAGCGGGTCGATGCCCTCGAACATGATGGGGACGGCGATGGCCCCGAAGGCCAGCCACACCAGCGCCGAGACCAGTGCGCCCGTCTGCTCGAGGAAGACCAGCTCCTCGGGCCCCCGGCGGCCGGCGCAGGCGCCGAAAGCCAGCCCTCCGCAGAAGGCGGCGACGAACCCGTTGCCGGCGAGGGCGAGCGCGGCGGCATACGCGAGCAGGCCCAGGGCGAGCACGGCGATGCCCATGAAGTCCTCGGCTGCCAGGTCGTGCCTCCGAGCCAGGCGCAGGAGCCAGCCCCCCGCAGCCCCGACGGCGGACCCGACCACGACCCCGAGCAGGAGCTGCACGACGGCGTGGCCGGCGCCCTCGTGACCCTCGAGACCGGCTGCTGCTGCCGCCCCCGCGATGGCGACCATGACGACTGGCGTGGCGATCCCGTCGTTCAGCCCGCTCTCGACCGTGATGAGCTGACGGATGCGGGACGGCACGACGGGATTGGTGACGACCGGGATCCCGAGCGCGGCGTCCGTCGGCGCGAGGGCGGCTCCGACGAAGAGGGCCAACCACAACCCCAGGCCGGGCCAGAACCACGCAGCCAGGCCCCATCCGAGCAGGACCGTCAGAGGCAGCCCGACGGCAAGCAGGCGGAGGTAGCGCCCCACGTCCTGGCGCAGCTCGCGCATCGGCAGGCGGGCGGCATCCGAGAAGAGCACCCAGACCAGGGTGATCTCGACGAGGGGGGTGAGCGCGGCCGGCTCCTCGGGCCCCTCGATCAGCCCTGTCCACGTGAGCGCGGCACCGACGACGATGAAGACGATGGGCGCCGTCAGGTCCGCACGGGCCAGGCGCTTCGAGACCAGGCCCCAGCCGAACAGGGTGGCTGCGACGACGACGAGGGCACTGACGTTCATGGCTGTTCCTTCTGCTCAGGCACCGGAGACCATCGTCATGCCACGACGAGGGCGGGGGATCACCCCTCGTGGATGACCTTGGGCGACTGTGACGCGTGACACGTGAGGTCATCCGAAGGGGATGACGACCGGGTGCCACGCCCCTGCCACGCTGATGCTGGACGCCTCATCCTGCGGACCTCGTCCGGCAGGTGCCCGTGGCGGGGGGCCAGCGGCACACGACCCCCGCGCGGTGATCGGTTCGTGCCTTCACCGCGTCACCCCAGACGTGCCACCACGACGTCTGCGGTCGTGGTCGAGAGAGAGGCGGCACCATGTCACGGGAGTTCAAGGGCACGATCGAGCTCGACATCAGGGACTCGGTTCCGGACTGGGAGCCCTACCTCGCGCCGAAGGCCCCTGCCGGAGCCCCGAACGTGGTGTTCGTCGTCTGGGACGACGTGGGCTACGGGACCATGGACTGCTTCGGCGGCCCGGTCCACACCCCGACGATGACCCGGATCGCCGACCGCGGGGTCAAGTACTCCAACTTCCACACGACGGCCCTGTGCTCGCCGACGCGCGCCTCCCTCCTCACGGGGCGCAACGCGACGTCCAACGGCATGGCGACGATCGCGGAGTTCAGCTCGGGCTTCCCCGGCATCTCGACGCGGATCCCCTTCGAGAACGGGTTCATCTCAGAGGTGCTGCTGGAGCACGGCTATAACACGTACTGCGTCGGCAAGTGGCACCTCACCCCCGGTGAGGAGACCGGCATGGCCGCGTGGAAGAAGCGCTGGCCGCTCGGTCGCGGGTTCGAGCGGTTCTACGGCTTCCTCGGCGGTGAGTCGAGCGGGTGGTATCCCGACCTCATCCACGACAACCACCCGACGGAGCCGCCGGCCACGCCGGAGGAGGGCTACCACATCGCGAAGGACCTCTCGGACAAGGCGATCCAGTTCATCCGGGACGCCAAGGTCGTCGACCCGGACAAGCCCTTCTTCCTCTACTTCAGCCTCGACGCCGCCCACGCGCCGCACCACGTCTTCCAGGAGTGGGCCGACAAGTACAAGGGCGTCTTCGACGAGGGGTACGAGCAGATCCGCGACGGGATCCTGGCTCGCCAGAAGGAGCTGGGCCTCCTACCTGACGACACCATGCTCTCCGGCATCAACCCGCACGGTGAGCCGGGTGCGACCGGCCCGCACGGGCAGCCGTGGCCGATGCTCGACACCGTGCGGCCCTGGGAGTCCCTGAGCGCTGACGAGAAGCGGCTCTTCGCCCGGATGGCGGAGGTGTTCGCCGGCTACGTGGAGTACACGGACGACCAGGTGGGCCGCGTCATCGACTTCCTCGAGTCCTCCGGCGAGCTCGACAACACGATCATCGTCGTCGTCTCCGACAACGGGGCGAGCGGCGAAGGGGGCCCGAACGGGACGTTCAACGAGTGGCGCTTCTTCAACGGCGTGCCCACCCCGACCGAGCTCACGCTCCAGCACATCGACGAGCTCGGCGGCCCCACGTCCTACAACCACTACAACACCGGCTGGGCGTGGGCGTTCGACACACCGTTCCCCTACTGGAAGCGCTGGGCGGGCTACGAGGGCGGCATCGCCGACATGTGCATCGTGTCGTGGCCGGCGAAGGTGCCGGCCAACGAGACCCCGCGGCCGCAGTACGTCCACGCCGTCGACGTCGTCCCGACGATCTACGACCTCATCGGCGTCACGCCGCCGCAGACACTGAACGGCTTCGAGCAGCGCGCCATCGAGGGTGAGAGCTTCGCCGCGTCGCTGACGGAGCCGGACGCCCCCGCGAAGCGCACGCAGTTCTACGCGATGCTCGGCCAGCGGGCGATCTACGAGGACGGCTGGCTCGCCTGCACGCTCCACCCGCCACTGAGTGGCTGGGGCAGCTTCGACCAGGACGTGTGGGAGCTCTACCACATCGAGGTCGACCGGTCGCAGTCCACGAACGTTGCGGCTGACGAGCCTGAGCGCCTGGAGCAGCTCACGGCGCGCTGGTTCGAGCTGGCAGAGCAGTTCAACGGCATGCCGCTCGACGACCGCACCGCACTCGAGCAGACCCTGTCCGAGCGCCCGAGTGGATCGCCGAAGCGGGACCGCTACGTCTACTACCCCGACTGTGCGCCGGTGCCCGAGCAATCCGCCGTTCTCATCAGCGGGCGGTCCTACACGATCGCGGCCGGCATCCACGTCGCCTCCGAGTCCACCGAGGGGGTCATCTTCGCCCACGGCGGCCTGGCAGGTGGGCACAGCCTCTTCGTCCAGGACCACCGGCTGACGTATGCGTTCAACTGGGTGGGCACGCACGTCCAGACGGTGACCGCTGACCGGGACCTCGTGCCGGGCGCCCACGTCGTCACCGCGGAGTTCGTCGCCGAGGGTCGCAACGAAGACCCCCAGATGCCCGGCGCGCGCGGGACGCTGACGCTCTACCTGGACTCCGAGGTGGTGGGCCGCTCGCAGATCGTCACCCAACCGGGGTACTTCTGCGCCGTGGGTGACGGACTCTGCGTGGGCCGTGATGACGCCTCCGCCGTGTCGCCGAGCTACACCGCGCCCTTCCGCTTCACGGGTGGGAGCATCGACAAGGTGGTCGTCGACGTGTCCGGCGAGAGGTACGTCGACCACGAGGCGGAGGTGCGGGGATGGTTCCTGCTCGACTGACGTGGCTGTCCGTGGGCGACCGTGACCCCGGTTCCTGACGGAGGAAGAGCCGCGGCGCCGCCGATGACGGCGTCGCGGTCCTTCCACGTCATGTCCAAACCGACGGGCGCGATCTGCAACCTCGACTGCGAGTACTGCTTCTTCCTCTCCAAGGACGAGCTCTACCCGGGCAGCGGGTTCCGGATGCCGCCCGACGTCCACGAGGCCTACATCAGCCAGCTCCTCGCCGCCCAGCGCGGCGCCGAGGAGGTCGTCGTGGCGTTCCAGGGCGGCGAGCCGACCCTCATGGGGATCGACTTCTTCCGCCGGAGCCTCGAGCTGGAGCGGCGATTCGCCGCACCGGGCCAGCGCATCCTCAACACCCTGCAGACCAATGCCACGCTGCTCGACGACGAGTGGTGCACCTTCCTGCGCGACAACGCCTTCCTCGTGGGTGTCTCGATCGACGGGCCGCGCGAGATGCACGACGCCTATCGCGTCGACAAGGGTGGCAAACCCACCTTCGACCGGGTCATCCGCGGACTCGAGGCGCTGGGGCGGCACGGCGTCGAGTGGAACGCCCTGACGACGGTGAACGCCGCCAACGGAGACCACGGCCGCGAGGTCTACACCTTCCTTCGCGACGAGCTCGGCGCCACGTTCGTGCAGCTCATCCCCATCGTGGAGCGGGTGACCCCTGAGCTGCTGCCCCTGGCCGAGTCCGGGTGGGGCGCGCGCTCGGGCGACCGGCCGCTCTACCTCCAGGAGGGCAACCTCGTCACGCACCGCACCGTGGGCGCCACGCAGTACGGCCGGTTCCTCGTCGACGTCTTCGAGGAGTGGGCCCGT
This sequence comes from Humibacillus xanthopallidus, assembly GCF_006717145.1. Lineage (GTDB taxonomy): Bacteria > Actinomycetota > Actinomycetes > Actinomycetales > Dermatophilaceae > Humibacillus > Humibacillus xanthopallidus. Next base: position 1,028,858 of record NZ_VFQF01000001.1, read on the forward strand.
CACGACGTCGGAGACGTCTTCGTCTCGATGTTCGACACCTCCCTCGCCCACTGGATGGGCATGGACCAGGTGGGGCTGTGCGTCCACGCCCGCACCTGTGGCGATGCCGTCGCGCTCGAGCACAACGGCGACCTCTACTCCTGCGACCACTACGTCGAACCGGACTATCTCATCGGCAACATCCGGCAGGGGCGGACCCTGCTCGAGCTCGTCGACTCTCCTCGACAGCGGGCCTTCGGGCAGGCGAAGCTCGACAGCCTGCCGGAGTACTGCCGTTCCTGCGACGTCCGGTTCGCCTGCAACGGTGGCTGCCCCAAGGACCGCTTCATCACCACCCCCGACGGTGAGCCCGGCCTGCACTACCTCTGCGACGGCTACCAGCTCTTCTTCCGCCACGTCGACGCCCCGATGCGTGTCATGGCCGCCCTGCTGAGGCAGGGCAGGGACGCCACCGCGCTCCGCGACTGGTACGCCCGCGCCGACGCGAGGCGCGACGCGACCGATCCGTGCACCTGCGGGAGCGGGAAGACCTGGGCCGACTGCCACGGGGACCAGCGTTGCTGACCCGTGCCGGAGCGCCCGTGGGGCGAGGGCCGACCGCGTCACGAACGACGCGGCAGTGACGTGCCGAGCTCGCCGAGCGGTCCTGTGGAGCGGCTGCGTGCGTGGGCTGACGCGCTGCAGCGACGCCACGGCATACTCGGCTTCCCGTATGCGGTGGTGAAGAAGTACGTGGACGATGGCGGGGGACGGCAAGCGGCGCTCATCACCTACTACGGGTTCCTCAGCATCTTCCCGCTGCTCCTCGTCGCCGTGGCGGTGCTCAGCTGGGCGCTCGTCAACCGGCCTGCGCTGCGCACGGAGATGGTCGAGGCGCTGGTTCCACCCGCACTGCAGGAGACCGTCAACACCGCCCTGATCGCCATGCCGACGTCCGGGCTCCCTCTTGCCATCGGCATCATCGGCCTGCTGTTCTCGGCCACGGGAGTGGTCCGCTCGGCCTACGAGACGCTCAACCACGTGGCCGCGGTGCCGATGCGGTCGCGCTTCGGCTTCGTTGCTCGCTATGCCCGGATCCTCCTGATGCTCGTCATCGTGCTGACGGGCGGTCTCGTCGTGGCCGCGCTCACCGTTGCCGCCGGAGCCCTCCCCGACATCGGTCAGCTGCAACGCCTCGCGGCGGGGGCGTCGTCCGCGCTCGTCGTGTTCGGAGTCCTCGTCACCGCGGGGAGAGTTCTCGTGGCCAGACCGGTGTCGTGGCGCAGCACCTGGCTGGCCGCGGTCACCGGTGCGCTGGCCGTCGCTCTCGTGCTCTCCGTCGGGGCTCGGCTGCTGGCCCTCCTCGTGACGAAGTCGGGTCCCGTCTACGGCAGCTTCGCCACCGTCGCCGGCATCTTCGCGTTGCTCTACCTCGTCAGCCAGACGCTGCTTTATGCCGCCGAGACCGCCGTCGTGCGCAGCAGCCGTCTGTGGCCTCGGGCCCTCGACCCCTCACGGCCGACGCCTGCCGACATCCGAGCCCTCTCGCGTCTGGCGACCGAGCAGGAGCGGCTGGTGGCCCAACGGATCACCGTGCAGTTCACGGCGCCGGGGGAGTGACGGTCAGAGGTATCCGCGACGTTCGAGCCAGCGCGAGGCGAAGAACCCCTCGGTCGCGGGCAGGTAGAACGTCGCCACGCGCCAGACCACGGTGGCCGCCATCGCCACGTCACTCGGCACTCCCAGCGGCACGAGCAGGCCCACCATGAGCGCCTCGGACACGCCGATGCCACCGGGGACCGGAACGATCCCCTGGAACAGGCTGGTCGCCACGACCACGACGGTGCAGGGCAGCAGGTCGAGCGGCGACCCCACGGCATACAGCGCCGCGGACAGCATCAGGCCCCACGCCAGCTGGATGACGAGCTGGACCCCGAAGAGGCCGAGTGCTCGGGCCGGTGCCTTCATGAGGTCCACCAGGGCTCCCCACGCAGAGGCGACGACCGGCACCACGCGGTCGTGCACTCTCTTCACCTTCCAGACCGCCAACAGGGCAACGCCGGCGAGCAGGATGACGAACGCAAGGACCAGCCGCAGGTCGATGTCGCTCGACGAGGTCGCGGCGATGTCGAACGCGACCGACCCGGTGGCGAAGGCCAGGAGGACGAGGATCACCTGCACGATGAAGCCCGACAGTCCGTCGATCGCACCCTGCGTCACCGCGACGGCCGGTGTCACGCCGTACTTGTAGAGGAAGGCCGCGTTCATCGTGACGCGACCGGCCACCCCTGGAATGGCGAACGAGATGAACGCGATGGCGCTCTGCAGGATGGTCGCCGGTCGGAGCGGCAGCGACCGACCGACCGCGAACATCATCGAGGCCGCCTGGGGGACGAAGACGAGCTGGCCCAGCACGACTGCCGCGACGATGATCCACCAGGTCGCGCCCTGCAGCTCGGCCCACAGCTGCTCGTAGTCCACCCCGGCCAGGACGGGGATCAAGGCGCCGACGAAGAGCAGGAGCACGACCAGTGTCAGCACATCTCGTGGCCCGACCCGTCGGAGCTTGACCGGTTCGGGCACCTGCACCCCCGTCTGCTCCACGACGCCGGCGCGCAGGGCCTTCAGCTCCCGTCCGACCGTGCGGGAGTGCCGTCGCTCTCGCGAGGGGATCGCCGGTGCCTGGAGATAGGCGAGTGCCGCCCCGAGGCGTTCGCTGCCAAGGCCCTCGTGGGCTGTGGAGACGGCGCGATCCACGCCCACCAGCTGGGCGAGACCGAAGAGGAGTCGGGCGATGTCGAGCTGGCGGTCGTGCTCACGCCGGTGCAGGGAGCCTGCCGAGAAGTTCGTGATGACCGGTACGCCGTCGTCGAGGCGAACTGCCGCCGGGTCCAGCGACCCATGGGTGATGCCCGCTTCGTGCAGCCGCGCGACGTCGCGCCACAGTCGCACCAGCTCTGCGTCCGACACGGTCTCGGGATCGAGGGTGTCCAGCCGGGTCCCACCGCGGGAGGTGGCGAGGACCGCCACCTCACCGGAGGTGCTCGCCGCGGCCAGCACCTCCGGCACCCTGACCCCAGCTCGTCGTGCAAGGACGGTGACGAGCGCCTCGTGCTCCGCGGCCTGCAGCCGCGAGAGGCTCAGGGTCACTCCTTCACCGCGGTAGACGATCGCCCGCCAGACCTTTGCCGCCAGCTGGGAGTCGGTCGCGTCGCGGCCGAAGGCCTTGATCTCGACGAGTCCGCCGTCGGCCGCCACCCCGATCATCCGGCGCACCCCCCACGACTGGTCGGGGTCCACCCGGATGTTCGTCAGGGGGAGACCCAGGTCGGTCAGCGCTTCCGCCACGGACGCGACGGCCGGGTAGCCGCGCGGCGACCCGAAGGCGAGCAGGATGCCGCCCGCACAGAACATCCCGATCCCGACACCCGCCATCGCGCCGCTGGGTCGGCCGAACCCGAGAGCGGGAGCAGCCACACCGGCCATGATGACCAGGGCCCAGCCGAGCTGACGGATGGGCCTGGCCAGATGGGGGGAGGCGGCCAGGAGCACCGCCGCCACCATGGCCACCCGAAGCACGGGAAACTGCGGGGGCACGCCGTCGGTGGCGTACTCAGGAAGCAGCGCAGGCCACAGCTGGTCGAAGGCAGCCACGCAGGCCAAGGTCACCAGCACCACGAGCGCCGCTGCGGTGAGGACGTCGCGCACCGCCGATCTGCGATGGGCCAGAGCGAGCACGACGACGACGCCGAGGGCGTAGACCAGCGCAAGGGTGTTGACGAGCTGGAGCAGCGACAGGGTCCACGTCGGGAGTGGGGCCACAGGCACGGGCTGCGTCGACGGCGTTGCCGTCAAGTCGCTCGTCTGGTCGAGGGTGGCGACGCTCCAGCCGAAGAGGGCCAGGCCGATGACGATCGTCGTGAGGTCGCTGGCCCGTCGGACCCGGGGCTGGTCGTCCGTGGCGACGAGGTATCGCGACCGATGGACCGTCGACCGGCCGGGTCCGCCCCCGGTCGAGGTCCGCCCCCGGTCGAGGTCCGGGTCAGAAGCGGTCGCGGCGGTCCTCCCTGCGGTCACCGCGGTCATCCCTGCGGTCTTCGCGGCGGTCCTGGCGGCGGTTCACGCCGTGGGCGACGACCATGGCACCGCCGACGGCTGCGACGGTCCTTCTCCTGCGTCGGGCTGCGAGTGGCATGTCATGCTCCTTCTTCTTCTGCGTCGGACTCCAGGGCGGCGATGACCGCCTGGATGGGGATGCGTCCGCTGGCGACCAGCTGGCCGCCGGCATGGCGTGCTGCTGCACCGAAGGGGGCGGCCCACAGGTTCTCCCACACGAGCACGGCAGCCGCGCTCCCGGGCTCGATGGTCTCGACGAGGTCCGCCACATCCTGCTCGCTGAGCAGCATGGCCAGCTCGGTCTCGTAGCTGCGCAGCTCGCCGATCTCGCTGTCCTCCATGTCGGCTGCCTCGAACGCCTCGAACCCACCGTCCTCGTCCTTCTTGAGGAAGAGCAGGTCGAGGATGCGGATGAGTCCGCGATCCACGTAGTCCTTGAGGATCGGTGCGATCTCACCGTTGAGCTTGTCGCCGGGAAACTCCAGCACGATCCAGTCGACCGGGCCGAGCTCGTCAATGTTGACCGTCATGTCATGCGCTCCTTCTCCATTCGTGATGTTCGTCCACTTCGGGCTGCTTCATGCCAGGCCAGGGGCCACGTCAGGCACGATCACTGTTCATCACGCTAGGGACGAGCTGGAGGCCGCGCCTCATCCGCCCGGGATGAACCTTCGGGCTCGCACTCAGAAATGACGACGGGCGTCCACGTCGGGCCTCGCACGACCCGACGGTCCAGGCTGCTAGGCGTCGGGTCCCGACCCCTTGACGAGCCAGCGGAGCTCACTGCGGTTGCGCAGACCCAGCTTGGCGAGGGCGGAGGCCATGTGCGACTTCACCGTGGGGGTTCCGATCCCGAGGGCCTTCGCGATGCCGGCGTTGCCGGGGTCGCCCGCGGGGCTCACGACGAGCTCGACGACGGCGCGCTCCCTGGGTGAGAGTCCGTCGAGCGGGTTCGGCGGCGGGGCGGTCGCTGCCTCTTCCGTGGCATGGGCACCGAGGCGCGTGACGAGTGCGGCCTGGACCTCGAAGCAGCGGCGACCCAGCGCCGTCAGGCGTTCCGCCGCAGATCCGTCCACGCCGCTGCGCTCCAGCTCGCCCCGCAGCTCCTCGATCTGCGAGGCCATCTCCGTCAGGGCCGATGCCGCGTGGTTCACCGCCATGAGCGTGCCTGCCCGACCGGTGTCGAGCAGCTCCGGATAGACGAGACCGAGGTCCAGCCGGCGGCTCGGCGACGCGGCGAGAACGCGATCGACGACGAGTCCGGCCAGCCAGCCCATCGCCGTCACCACCTCGTCGGTGAACGCCTCCGGCGAGTCCGACAACGCTCCCATGAGACCGATCACCCCGCGGTCGTCGACCATCGGCACCACGACGGCGTCGGCCGACAGGTCTCCGTCGCCGAAGCGCACTCCGTGGTTGAGCAGCGCACCGTCGTCGTCGCGGTAGCAGTAGGGCTTCCGTGACGCCACCACCCAGGCCACGACGCCACGGGGTCCGTAGGTGACGGTCCCCGTCTCGAGGAACCGCCCGTTGCTGAACATGTAGGGGTAGGAGATCTGACGGTCGCGTTCCTGGACCAGAGCGATGTAGAAGTCGTCCAGTCTCGAGATGGCAGCGACGGCGGCACGGCACGCGTCGTAGACGCCGAAGGCATCGCCCCGCTCGGCCTCGCGGATCATCTGGTCGGCGTGCCGCAGGGCACGAACCACGGGGTCGCTCAACGACATTAGCTCTCCATCCTCACGAGGCTCCGCCCGAGGCTGATGTCTCGGTCATCCTGGGGATGATCCTTCCTGACACGCGTCGGCGCCACAATGACGTGCCGGTTCCCGACGTTCTTGGAGGGGGCGTTGGGAACCGGGACACCTCACGGGCGCCGTGGAGGCACTCTGCTGCAGAGTGCCGTCAGGGGACCTTCGGCCCTGTCCTCCCTCTGGCACTCCTCGCGACACTGGCACCGGGGTCGGCCGTTCCGACTGGCCTCCCGCAGGAGGGAGTGGGTGCTCGGGATGCTGGGGTCCGTCAGGTCCGGGAGATCCCGGCACGGTGCACGGGTCAGGACTGCCGACCCGCAGTGGCGCGAGCTCTACCGCATCGGCGGAGTCTGCGCCTGGCTCTTCGTCGCGCTGATCGTGGTTGCGATCGTCATCGTCGCCACCACTCCGATGCCCCCCAGCAATGGCGGCGCTGCCACCCTCGACTTCATCGCCGCGCACCGGATGACGTACATCGTCGAGCAGCAGCTGTGGCTGGTTCCGGGCGTGTTCGCGATGGTGACCTACCTCGCCCTCTATCCGGCGCTCAAGGACGTCAACCGGAGCCTCGCATCGCTCGGCTCCGCCCTCGGCGGTGTCGCCTGGGCGCTCACGCTGGCCCTGCCGACGACGACGACGGGCGCACCGGCCCTCGTCTACCTCAGCGACCAGTATGCCGCCGCGACCGACGCCGCAGCACGTGCCGGACTCGCCGCAGCCGCAGAGGCGCTCGTGGCTCAGAACCGCACCACCGTCGCCATCGGGCCGCTGACGACCGTCGCCATGCTCGTCGTCTCGGTCGTGATGATCGGCGGCGTCTTCCCCCGCGCAGTGGCCTACCTGGGGATCGTCACCGGCCTGCTGGGCATCGCCGCCGAAGTCCTGCGCATGGTCGTCGAAGGCTTCTACGGCATCTACGGGGTGCTCCTGCCGATCTGGATGGCGGCAGTCGGCTGGCAGCTCTACCGGCTCGGACGAGCGCCCGACCCGCGTGAGGGTGCAGGGCTCAGCCGCCCCACCCCAGGGCCCCGACAGCGCGAGCCTCGACGAGCAGCGACGTGAGCAGCGCCGCGGTGTCCTCGAGGCCAGTGAGGGCCCGGGAGGTCTGAGGCGGAGCGACGCTGCGAGTCTCCGGTGCTCAGTGGCCGGCTCAGGCCCCGGTGGGGGGCGGCGGCCCGCTGCGGCGGATCAGACCGCGGGCGACGGCGATCGCCACAGCAGACGTCCTCGAGTCCGCGTCGAGCTTGGCGAAGATGTGCACGAGGTGGGACTTGATGGTGGCCTGCGAGACGTAGAGGCGCGCGGCGATCTGCTGGTTGGAGAGGCCTTCGGCCACGAGCGCGAGCACCTCCGTCTCGCGGCTGCTGAGGGCCGTGCGGGGCGCCCGCAGTCGCTCGACGAGCCGCTCGGTCACCGCTGGTGCCAGAGCGGACTGACCGGCGGCCGCGGCTCGCACGGCCGCCACCAGCTCCTCCGGCGGCGCGTCCTTGAGGAGGTAGCCGGAGGCACCGGCCTCGACGGCGGCGAGGATGTCCGCCTCCGTGTCGTAGGTCGTCAGCACGATCACCCGGGCAGCAGCGGGTGACCCGGTGATCTGGCGGGTGGCCTCGATGCCAGTCATGCCCGGGCCGAACTGCAGGTCCATCAGCACGACGTCGACGTCTCCGGCCGCGGCCCGCGCAACAGCGCTCTCAGCGGAGGCGACGTCATCGACCACGAGGAGGTCGGGCTCCGGCTCGAGCACCGCGCGGAGCCCGGCGCGCACGACCGGATGGTCGTCGGCGAGCAGGAGGCGGATCGTCGTCACCGGACCCCCTCGTCCGCCGGCGCTGCCGGCACGTCGTGCTCGTCAGGCGCTTCCTCCGCCGGCGGCGTCGCGGCCGGACGCGCGAACTGTGCCGACACGGCCGTGCCCAGCCCGGGTGCGGACTCCACGGCCAGGACGCCACCGAGCTCGGCGGCCCGGGACTGCATCGAGCGCAGGCCGAAACCTCCCGTGGCTGGTCCGGCAGCAAACTCCGGCAGCGGGGGCCTCGTGCCGAAGCCCGTGCCGTCGTCGACGACATCGAGGGTCACCGCGCTGTCCATGACGGTCAGCGTGACATCGGCCCGGGAGGCGTGGGCGTGCTGGGCCGTGTTGGCGAGCGCGGTCTGGGCGATGCGGAGCAGGGCCACCTCGACGGGGGTGCTGAGCGAGGCCGCGCCGGCCTCGTCGTGGAAGGACACGCGGATTCCGGTTCGCGCGGCGGTCGTGTCGCAGAGCCGCTGGAGGGCGGCAGCGAGGGTGGACCCCTCCAGATCCCGCGGAGCCAGCTCGCGCACGAACCGCCTCGCCTCGGCCAGGTTCTCCTGAGCCGTCTGACGGGCCTGCTCCACGAGGACCGCCGCCCTGGCCGTGTCGAGCGGCGCCGCCGGGCCCGCGGGCCGGGCGGGGTCGAGCGCCCGGCCTGCCGCGCGGAGCAGCAGCTGGATGCTGGACAGCCCCTGCGCCAGCGTGTCGTGGATCTCGCGGGCCAGCCGCTCCCGCTCGTCGAGCACCCCCGTCCGGTGCTGCACGGCTGCCAGCTCCGCCCGGGTCCGGTCGAGCTCGACGATGAGGCGCCGACGCTGCTCGGACTCGGCCTGCAGCGCGTGGTAGCCGTACACCGTGGCGATCGCCACCCCGGCCCCGAGCATCGGACCGATCGCCATCGCGGCCGTGAAAGTGTCCTGATGCCAAGCAAACCCAGCAACTGCTGCGGCAGTCGTCAGGGCAACGGCCACAAGCCCGGCAGGGCGCGGGAGCAGGTGCAGCAGCAGGAGGAACCACGGGAAGGCGAGGTAGACCGCCTCGGGGCTGAGGACCAGCAGGGCGAGCCAGGTGCCGAGCAGCACGGCCAGCCAGAGGCCCGCCCCACGCGATGACGCGGCGGCACTCCATCGCGACCCCACGGCATACACCGCGCCGACCAGAGCCGAGCACGCGAGCACCCACGGCCAGTCGTCACTCCCATCGACCACGCTGCGCACGGAGGCGAGTGCGAGCAACGCCGCCACCAGCAGGTGCAGTCCCCACCGCAACGAGGTGGGCACGGAGGTCGCGCCCCGCCGGGGTGCGGAGGTGGGGGAGTCCGCCCGGGCGGAGGCTGTGGGGGAGGGGGCACCTGGGGACATGTCCCGGCCACACTACGGCGGCGTGCCGGGCGGTGGCATCCATCGAAAGGTTGACCGGCGGGTGCTCCGATCGATGCGGATAGACCCTCCTCACGCTCGATGTGTCGCCCCTGCCGCAGCAGGAGGGTGGAGACCGGCGCTGCACCAGCGCGACGGCCCTGTCACGTGTCCCACCGCACGGAGTCGGGCCGCGCAACCCGTGGAAAGGAAGCACCGGCGTGTTCGTCGCCATCCGAGATCTTCGCTTCGCCAAGGGACGGTTCGCCCTCATGGGCGCCGTCGTGGCACTCATCACCCTGCTCGTCGTCCTGCTCTCTGGCCTCACGGTCGGTCTCGGCCGAGGCAACACCTCGGCCGTGACCGACCTCGGCGCCGACCACCTCGTGTTCGCGGCGCCCCCGGTGGGGCAGAAGCTCGCCTTCACCGACTCGTCCGTCAGCCCGGCGGTGCGCTCCGCGTGGTCGCGCGTGCCCGGGGTCCGCAGCGCAGAGCCTGTCGTCGTCGCCATGACCCGAGCCGCCACCGCCGGGCGCACCGCCGGGGTCGCCGTCTTCGCCGTTCCGCCCGGCTCGCCACTCGTCCCTGGTGGCGGCGACGGAGGCGGTGGGTCTGGAGCTGCCGGCTCTGTGGCGCCGGGCCGGGTCGTCGTGTCGACCGGGGCAGCGGCGGCGCTCGACGTCACCGCGGGCGACCGCATCGACCTGGCCGGGCGGTCGGTCACGGTGGGGGAGGTCTCCGGCGCCGACGAGTTCTCGCACGCGCCGGTCGTCTGGGCCGCGACGGCGAACGCGCCGGCCTCCGGCCTCGAGCCGGGGCACGCGACGTTCCTCGCCCTGACGACCGGCGACACGGAGCAGCGGGCCGTGGGCGCAGCTGATGGCGGCTCCGGTCTCGACGCAGACCTTGCCGCCGCCGACCAGAGGCTGGGCACCGTCACCCTCACCCCGGCGCAGTCCGTCTCGGCCATCGGCTCCTTCTCGTCCGAGAACGGCTCGCTGCAGCTGATGCGGGCCCTGCTCTTCGCCATCTCCGCCCTCGTCATCGGCGCGTTCTTCACCGTCTGGACCGTCCAGCGCAGCGGTGAGATCGCCATCCTCAAGGCGCTCGGCGCGTCCACGCGCTACCTCCTCGGTGACGCCCTCGGTCAGGCGCTCGCCCTTCTCCTCGTCGGCACCGCTGCCGGCGCCGCAGTCGCCGCCGCCGCCGGGGCCGTGATCACCACCACTGCAGGCTCGACCGTGCCGTTCGTCCTCGACCTCCCGACGCTCCTGGTGCCGGTCGTCGTGATGACGGTGCTCGGCCTCGCGGGGGCCGCCTTCTCACTGCGCACCGTCACCACCGTCGACCCCCTCACTGCTCTCGGAAGTGCACGATGACCCTTCAGCTCGATGACGTCACCCTCACCTACCCGGACGGCGCGCAGCGCGTCACCGCCCTCGAAGGGGTCTCTCTCACAGCGGAGCCCGGCACCCTGACCGCCGTGACGGGCCCCTCAGGCTCCGGCAAGTCCAGCCTGCTCGCCGTCGCGGCGACGCTCGTCGCGCCCGACTCCGGGCGGGTGCTGCTCGGGGGCCGCGACCTCTCGGCCCTGGGCCCGAAGGAGACCGCCACGGTGCGTCGCGAACGCATCGGCATCATCTTCCAGAGCTCGAACCTGCTCGCGTCGCTCACGGCGATCGACCAGCTCCTCGTCCTCGCGCACATGAACGGCACACCCCTGTCGGTGGCGCGCCCCCGAGCGACGGAGCTGCTCGATGCGGTCGGGCTGGCTGACCAGGCGGACCGTCGACCACATCAGCTCTCGGGTGGCCAGCGCCAGCGGGTGACGATCGCCCGCGGACTGATGAACGACCCAGCGCTGCTGCTCGTCGACGAGCCCACGAGCGCCCTCGACAGCAACCGCGGCGAGGCGGTCGTGCAGCTGCTGCGGCGGCTGACGGCCGAGCGTGACCTCACGACAGTGATGGTGACCCACGACGAGCGCCACCGCGACTCAGCCGACCAGGTGACCGAGATCGTGGACGGCAGACTCCGACAGCTAGCCGACCGGTGAGGAGCCCAGCACGCTGCGGGCGCTCGCGGCAGCCCGGGCGACAGCCTCGGCGACCGGCTGGGACCGATGCTCGTCGGACAGGATCTCCACGCCCCATGGCCCGTTCCAGCCTGCGGTGCGCAGCGCCGAGATCATGGCCGTGAGGTCGAAGCTGCCCTCGCCGCAGTAGCGACGCCGATGCACGGTGTCGTCGAACAGCGTTCCGATCACCTGCTCGTCGGCGTCGTTGAGCTCGACGCCGATGATGCGGTGCAGCGGCACGGTCGCGAGGTCGGACGGGGGCGTGTGTCCGCGGGCGATGTGCCAGGTGTCGATCACGACGCCGCCGGCGGCGTGTCCGGCGGCCTCGACGAGCTGCAGACCGTCACGAAGCGTCTTGACGTTCGACCACGGGAAGAACTCGAGCCCGAGCCGGGCGCCGACACCCTCCGCCTGCGCCGCGAGCTCAGCGAACCTGGCGGCCCAGAGGCCACGGTCCCACGGGCCGTCATCACCGTCGGGGGTGACCTTGAGGTGCCGGGCGCCGAGCGCCTCCGCTGCCCCGAGGAGGTCGTGGCGCACACGGTCTGACTCCTGTCGGTGCTCCCCGTCGTCCCACCAGTAGGGGATTCCCTCGAGCTCGAGGTCGTCCATCCCGTTGTCAGCGAGCATCGCACGTATCCCATTGAGGCCGTATGCCGCCACGGCCGCGGGCAGGTCGTCGGACAGCAGTCCGAAGCCCCGGAAGCCGGCCGCCGATGCGGCCTCGATCCGTTCACGCAGGGGGAGCGGACTGCGCAGGTCGGTCCGATCCGAGGCGGCATCGCCTGCGGTCGTCCAACAGGTGGCGAGCAGCTCGTCAGTGGGCGCTGTCATGTCTGGTCACTTCCGGGGTCGCGGTGGGTTGGCCTCGGCTGCAGGCCGACGGCTTCGTAGCACTGGTCGATCAGGCGCATCGTCCTCACGGCGTCGGTGGCATCGGTGCGGGCCGGCACACCGGTGCGGACGGCCGTCGTGAAGGCCTCGAGCTGGTAGGTGTAGGAGGAGCGTGTGCCGAGGCGCTCGGTGCGGGTGCCCTTCGTGGTGGTGACGATGAGCCGGTCGTCGTTGTGCGGGTTGACGAAGTCGGTGATCACCGCCTCGCCGGCGGTGCCGATCAGACGATGACTCATCTGGTGGTGGTCGCTCGCCATGTTGCAGCCGGCGGTCCCGGTGACGCCGTTCGGGAACTCCAGCTCGGCGGTCAGCCACTCGTCGACCCTGGGGTGGCCCGCTCGCTCGCCTCCGCGTGCCCCGACCAGGGCAGGCTCGCCGCCCACGAACGGAGCAAGCATGCGCATCGAGTGCAGGCTGTAGCAGCCGAGGTCCATGAGGGCTCCGCCGCTGAGCTCGAGCGACCATCGCGGATCGCTGTCGCTCGGCGCCGGCATGTCCATCACGGTCTCGACGTGCCGCAGCTCACCGAGCTCCCCGCTGGTGAGGATGGCGTGCAGCCGCGCGACCAGCGGGTGCCAGAGGTAGTGGAACCCCTCGAAGAACTGTCGGTCCGTCCGGCCCGCCACCGCTGCGACGTCCTCGGCCTCGGCGGCGTTGCTCGCCGAGGGCTTCTCGGTGAAGACGTGCTTTCCGGCGGCCAGGGCGACCTTGTTCCACGGTGCGTGAAGGCTGTTGGCCAAGGGGTTGTAGACCGCCTCCACCTCGGGGTCGTTGATGACGTCGAGATAGGAGCTGTGGACACGCTCGACGCCGTGCGCCGTGGCGAAGGCCGCCGCCCGGGCAGGGTCCCGGGCGGCCACAGCGACGAGCCGGGTGCCGGTGATCGTGGCCGGCTTGATGACGGCCAGCTCGGTGATGCGAGCGGCTCCGAGCAGGCCGAGCCGCAGCGGCTCCACGTCGCTCATCCCGGTGTCGGAGCCGACGAACGGGCGAGCAGGTCCCGCACGTGGTCGGCGCTGATGCGCACGTCGTGGATCGGCCCCTCGCCCTGGGGCTCCTCGGTGAGGATCGTGTCCTGCTCGAGGGTGTACCACCCTGAGTAGCCGTTGCCCTGAAGCGTGCCCACGATGGACCCGAAGTCGACGTCCCCTGTGCCGAGGGGACGGTACATCCCCTCGATGACCCCCTCCGTGTAGGTGAGGCGTCCGGCGCGCACCTTGTCGGCGATGGAGCTGTCGACGTCCTTGAGGTGGGTGTGCGCGATGCGGTCCGGTGACTGGCGGGTCAGCTCGGCGGGGTCGGTGCCACCGATGAGCAGGTGCCCGGTGTCGAGGCACAGGGCGATGGACGAACCCTCCAGGACGCGCTGGACCTCGGGACCGGACTCGATCATGGTCCCGACGTGCGGGTGCAGCACCGCCCGCACCCCGTGCTCCGAGGCGAGGCGTGTGATGCGGTCGAGGTTGTCGAGGAGCCTCTTCCAGCCGGCTTCGTCGAGGATCGGCCGGGTGTCGTAGCCGTCGAGTCCCGAGACCGCCGACAGCACGAGGACCTCCGCATGGGTCGCGTCGTAGCCAGAGAGGATCCGGCTGATCTCGGGGAGCGGGTCGTGCCCGGACTGGTGCATGAGGACGGGAGTGAAGCCGCCGACCGCAGTCAGGTGGTGGCGTGCGAGAACCGCGGCCATCTCCTGGGGGTCCGCGGGCAGGAACCCGTCCGGGCCGAGCTCGGTCGCGGAGAGACCGACCTCCTGCATCTCCGCGAGCACGCGCTGGGGAGTGAGCTGGTAGCCCCAGTTCGGGACCTCGCAGACTCCCCAGGAGATGGGCGCGCCGGCAATCCGGCCCTTGATGGGGGTGTCGGAGGGGGTCGGACGCAGCGTGTGGTCGGTCATGACTGTCGAACCTCGTCTATCTGCACCGGGCGGTGCTCCTGCAGGGAAAGGGTGGCGGCCTCCGCGATGAAGGCGACGGCCAGTGCGTCGTCGACGGTGCACGGTGAGTTCCGTTGTCCGGCAACAACTTCGGTGAACGCCTGGAGCTCGGCGTGGAAGGCCCTGGTGAGCCGGTCCATGAAGAAGGTGGCCGGCGGCCCAGCCGGCCAGCTGACTCCGGGCTCGAGGTTGCGCAGAGGAGTGGTGTCGCTCCACCCGGCGGCAACGCTGTCGCCCGTGCCGTGCAGCTCCAGGCGCACGTCGTAGCCCCGGGGGTTGTAGCGAGTGTTCGAGACGACCGCGGTGGCGCCGTCGTCGAAGGTCAGCACGGTCGCAGCGGTGGCCACGTCGCCGAACTCGGCGAAGAAGTCGGCACCCCTGGCGCTTCCGGTGGCATACACCTCGACGACCTCTCGACCCGTCACCCAGCGGACGGTGTCGAAGTCGTGGACGCTGCAGTCGCGGAAGATCCCGCCGGACGTCTGGATGTACTCGCGGGGGGCGGGCGCAGGGTCCAAGGTGGTGGAACGGACCGTGTGGACCCAGCCCAGCTCACCGGACTCGACGGCCGACCGGGCTGCGCTGAACGCCGGGTCGAAGCGTCTCGGGTAGCCGACCTGCACGGCGATGCCGCTGTCGGTCACGTAGCGGGCGATCTCTGCCGCCTCGGACAGGTCGCCGGACAGCGGCTTCTCGCAGAAGACGGGGATACCGGCGTCGATCCCTGCCCTGATCAGCTCCGTGTGGGCGTTGGTGGCTGCGGCGATGACGATGGCGTCGACCCCGCTGCCGATGAGGCTCTCGGGGGAGTCGGCGACCTGTGCGCCGACCCGTTCCGCGACGGCCCGGGTGACGGCGGGGACCGCATCCGTCACGACCAGGGATTCGACAGCCGGGAGCTGGGACAGGGTGTCGGCGTGAAACGAGCCGATTCTGCCGAGACCGATCAGGCCAAGGCGCATGGTTCTCTCCTCGATACGAGTTGGGTGAAGGGGGTGGTGCCGAAGCGGTGGGTCAGCCGAGGCCGCCGATGACGTTCTGGTCCCAGTCGATGACGGAGCCGGTGACGACGCCGCTGCGGTCGGAGAGCAGGAAGACCACGAAGTCGGCGATCTCGTCGACCTGCCCGAGCTTGCCCATGGGCAGTCGCGCAGCGGCCTCCTGCTGCCAGTCCGCGCCGGCGTCGTGCGTATGCCGTTGGGTGACGTCCTCGCCGTCGGTGGCCGACCAGCCCATGTTGAGGCCGTTGATCCGGATCCGGTCCCAGCGGTGGGCGTGGGCGGCGTTCTTCGTCAGCCCGGCCAGCCCCGCCTTGGCCGCGACGTACGGAGCGAGGAAGGCCTGCCCGCCGTGGGAGTCGATGGAGATGACGTTGACGATGGTCCCGGGCTCGCCCCGGCCCACCATGTCGGCGATCGCCGCTTGCATGAGGAAGAACGGGGCCCGCAGGTTCACGGCGATGTGCTGGTCGAAGAGCTCTGGCGTGGTGTCGAGCATCGTGCCGCGAGTGGTGAGTCCCGCAGCATTGACGAGGCTGTCGATGCGGCCGTGACGCTCGATGGTCGCTGCGACGGCGGCCTGGGCCTCGGGAACGTTGCCGATGTCGGCGCGGACGAAGACGGCGTCCGTGCCAGTGCCCCGCAGCTCAGCGGCGACCGCTTCTCCGCGGTCGCTGTTCCGCCCGGCCAGGACCAGCGTGGCACCCTCACGGGCGGCCGCCCGGGCGATGCCGGCACCCAGCCCCTGGGTGCCGCCGCTGACGAGCAGAACCTTGCCTCTCAGGAGGTCTTCCACGTCGACTCCTTCACGGTCGTCGGAACGGTGTCTGCGTGCTCCCACCCGGCGTTTGCGACCGCGGCGGGGGTTCGGCCGCTGAGCACATCGAGGACGCCGCGGGCGGCATCCGAGAAGGTGGCGGCCGTGGCCTGCCTGCTGAGCCCCATGAGATGTGGGGTGAGCACGACGTCCGGGTGGTCGAAGAGGGGGTGGTGCACGGGCGGCTCCGGATCGAAGACGTCGAGCCCCACACCGCCGAGCCGGCCGTCCTCCAGTGCGGCGTGGACGGCGTCGATGTCGAGGAGACCGCCACGGCCGCAGTTGACGAGGATGGCGCCGGCCTTGACGTGGCGCAGGAGATCGGCGCCGATCAGGTGGTGGGTCGACTCGAGGAGGGGCAGGTGCAGCGTGATGACGTCGCACCTGCTGACGAGATCACGCAGGTCCGCGCAGCGCACGTCGGCAGGGGGCTCGCTCACGGGGTCGTAGGCGAGGACGGTCATGCCCAGCGCGGCGGCGAGGACTGCGGCTCGCTGGCCGATGCGGCCGTACCCGACGACCCCCAGCACCGAGCCTCTGAGGTCGCCGACGGGGACCGTGCCGCGCTCAGCCCACCGGCCCGAGCGGACGAGGGTGGTGAGGGGTCCGAAGCGCTTCACGAGATGCATGGCCATGGCGATGGCGCCCTCGGCGACCGCGGCGGCTCCGGCGCCGGGGGTGGTCACGACGGCGATGCCCCGGGCCGTCGCGGCGTCGAGGTCGACCCGCTCGACACCCACGCCGGTCCGTGCCACGACGCGCAGGCGTGGCGCCCGGGCCAGGAACTCCTCGTCGACCTGCGCGTCGGCACGGGCGATGGCACCCTGAGCGAGGGCCAGGTCCGACCCCGTCGGCTCCGGGACGAACCGGCAGTGACCGCCGAGGACGGGCTCGACGAGGGCGGGGTCGACCTGCCCGAGGCCGACCACCACCGGCAGCTGGTCGAGCTCAGGCATCGCTGGCCGCCTGAACCGTCTCGTGGCCGAAGGTGGCACCGGGCACGCGCGGCACCTGGTGCCACTGTCCGTCGACGGCCGACGCTGCCGTGGCGGCGATGACCTCGGCGTCCGCCAGGGCCTCCTGGATGGTCGAGTTGCGCTGCTCGCCGCCGGTGACGGCGACGAGGAACTTCTTCGCCTCGACGACCTTGAGGTCGTCGTAGCCGAGGCTGTTGCCCGGCCCCGGCTGGAACGCGGCGTACTCGCCCTGGGACGCGTTGCCCAGGATGGTCGTGTAGCCCTGGTTGGGGCCGGTGCGGCCGAGGGCCAGCTTGAGCTCGTTCATCTGCTCGAAGTTCCAGGACGCCGAGCCCTCGGTGCCGTAGATCTCGAACGCCAGCCCGCACTGCGGTCCGACGATGACACGGGAGGCCTCGAGCGTGCCGACCGCGCCGGCGCCGGGCGAGTCCGCGGAGAACCTCACGAGCGCCGCAGCGTAGTCGTCGTTCTCGACGTCCCCGAGCTCACCGTCCTCGATGACCGCGAAGTGCGTGGCCTGTCCCATCGGGAGGATGGGTCGCTGCTGGTGCACCGTGGAGAGCAGTCCGCTGACGTCGGTGATCGGGCCGACGACGTACTGCATGAGGTCGACGACGTGGCTCAGCAGGTCTCCGAGAGCACCACTGCCGGCGAGGTCACGCTTGAACCTCCAGGACAGCGCACCGTTGGGCTCGGAGGCATAGCCGTTGAAGAAGACCGCGCGGACGTTGGTGATGCGGCCGAGCTCGCCGTTCGCGACGAGCTCACGGATGCGCTCCACCGCCGGTGCATGACGGTAGTTGTAGCCGATGGAGGTCGTGACACCCGCTGCATCCGCGGCGGCGGCCACGGCGGCCGTGTCGACGGCATCGCGCCCGACGGGCTTCTCGATCCAGAACGCCTTGCCGGCCTTCGCCGCAGCGACGCCGATCTCGCGGTGCAGGAGGTTCGGTGCACAGATGGAGACGACGTCGACCTCGGGGTCGGCGAGGACGTCGCGGTAGTCGGTGCTGCCGCGGGAGTAGCCCAGGACCTCGCGGGCGTAGTCGACCCTGTCGGGGGCCGTGTCCGCCGCATGCACGAGCCGGGGCCGGAGGTTGAGCTCCGGGTAGACGAGGGGGATGGCCTGGTAGGCGCGGCTGTGCAGCTTGCCCATCCAGCCGACGCTGATGAGGCCAACGCCGAGCTCGGTGACGCCCTTGTCGTTGATGTGTCCAACCATGACGATGTCGCTTTCTGGGGAGAGGTCAGCAGGAGAGGGGACGAGCTCGCCGGAACCGGGGCGCCGGACGACATCGCCTCACGGGGCGGCGTGCTGCCGGGCCGCGGTCAGCGCTGACCGGGAGGCGGCGGCGAGGAGGGTGGAGTCAGAGCCGATCGCCACGAACGTCCAGCCCTGGCTGAGGCGCTCCGCGGCGGAGGCGCCGTCGTTGACGAGCAGGCCGCAGGCCTTGCCGTGCCGCCGCGCTGCGACCAGAACGGTCTCGAGGGCCGCGACGAAGGAGGGGGCACTCGTGTCTCCCGGGACCCCGAGGTCGTGGCTGAGGTCCCTGGGACCGATGAACAGCACATCGACACCGTCGATGGCGGCGATCTCGTCAGCGGCCGCGACCGCTGCCGCCGACTCGATCTGGACGATGACGAGGACCTCGTCGTCGGCCCGGTCCAGGGCGCCCGGGTCGAGTCCGAAGCGGCAGGCCCGGTTGTAGGTGGCGACGCCGCGGTCCCCGTGCGGGGGAAACCGCAGGTGGGTCAGTGCCTCGGTGACCTGTCGTGCGCTCTCCATCCGGGGCAGCATGACTCCCGCCGCGCCGTTGTCCAGCACCCGCCCCATCCGGATCCTGGCATCCGTCTCGACCCGCACCACGGTGGGCACTCCGTATGCGCCGGCCACGGGGACGACGTCGCGGACCTGCTCCTCCCCGCCGGCTCCGTGCTCGAGGTCGAGCAGCAGCCAGTCGAAGCCAGCCGCAGCGCAGACCTCGGCGGTGACGGCGGAGGCGGTGCCGAGAAAGGTCCCGAGCGTGGCATCGCCCGTGCGGACCGCCCGGGCCAGGGCGCCATCGTTGAGCGGGCTGGGGCGAGGGCCGGTCACCCGAACCACCGCTGTGACTGACGGTCCTGCTCGTACTCGGCGCGCAGTGCCGGCACCGTCGAGACGTCGGAGACCTCGGCCGGAGCGACGTCCCACCAGACACCCGCAGGGGGCAGGTCTGCATGGGGGATCACCGGGACGACGAGGACGACCGTGCCGTCGTGCCCCCGCGTGTCGTCCAGTGCCTCGCGCAGCTCGTCAGCAGTGCTGGGGCGCACCGCCCTGGCTCCGAGGCCCGCCGCGATCTGCACGAGGTCGACGGACAGGTAGTCGCCGCTCAGCCGGGGCGCCCCCGCGACCTCGGTGGCGTCGGCGAGCTCCAGTGGTTGTGTGCGGTAGCGGAACTCGTTGCCGAACTCGCGGCCGTTGCGGAACATCTGCAGGCGATGGATCACCTGGTAGCCGTGGTTCTCGGGGATGACGACCGTGATCGGCAGGCCCTCCTGAGCAGCCGTGACGAGCTCGGTCGGCGACATCAGGAAGGTGCCGTCACCGAGGAACGCCGTGACGCGAGCGGAGGGGTCGGGGTGGGCCATCCGGATCCCCATCGCGGCCGGGATCTCGAATCCCATGCAGGAGAAACCGAACTCGAGGTGGCAGGTCCGCCCCTCGGTGGCGTCCCAGACCTTCTGGAGGTCGCCGGGGGGACCGCCGGCGGCAGCGACGATGACGTCACCCGCGCGGGCATGCTCCTGCAGGACGCCGATGACCTGCCCCTGGGTCAGGACCGCGTCGGTCGTGGTGACGATGTCGGAGTCCTCGGTGACGGCGGACTTGTCGAACGGCTGGTCCGGGTCGAGTGCATCCGCCCGCTCGATCGCCCAGGCGTCGGCGAGCTCCTCGACCCGGTTCCTCCATGCCGTCTCGGGGTGCAGGTCGCGCTCGGAGAGTGCCAGGGTGAGGGCGGCCAGGCTGCGCTTGGCGTCGCCGATGACGCCCAGGGCACCCAACCGGTCGGCGTCGTGCACGTTGACGTTGATGCTCGCGAACCGCACGTCGGGGTTGGCGAAGATCGAGTGCGACCCGGTGGCGAAGTCCGTCAGCCGTGAGCCGACCGTGAGGACCACGTCGGCCTCGTTGGCCAGGGTGTTGGTGGCCGGCGTGCCTTCGAGGCCGATGCCGCCGACCTGCCACCAGGCGGCTGACTGCACCGCTCCCTTGCCACCGAAGGTCTCGGCGACGGGAGCTCCGAGCGCAGTTGCGAGCGCTTCGAGCTCGGTCGTGGCGTCGGAGTAGATCACACCGCCACCGGCGATGATGATCGGCCGCTTCGCCGTCGCGAGCAGCGCCGCCACCGCGTCGATCTCGTCGGAGTCCGGCGCGGGACGACGGATCACCCAGTCCCGCTCGGCGAAGAGCTCGGCGGGGAAGTCATAGGCGTGCGACTGCACGTCCTGGGGCAGGGACAGCACGACGGCACCGGTCTCGAGGGGGTCGACGAGGGTCCGCATCGCCGCCGGCAGGGCGGTGAGCAGCTGCTCGGGGCGAGTGATCCGGTCGAAGAACCGACTGACCGGACGGAATGCGTCGTTCACGGTCAGGTCGGCATCCACCGGGTGCTGCAGCTGCTGGAGCACCGGGCCCTGGTGACGGGTGGCATAGGTGTCACCCGGCAGGAGGAGCACCGGCAGGCGGTTGATCGTCGCCAGGGCGGCACCGGTGACCATGTTCATCGCACCGGGCCCGATCGAGGCGGTCACGGCCAGCGTGGCCCGACGACGTGAGTGCTTGGCGAAGCCGACCGCCGCGTGGACGAGGGACTGCTCGTTGCGGCCCTGGACGAAGGGCATCGTCTCGCTCAGCTGGTCGAGAGCCTGGCCCAGACCGGCGACGTTGCCGTGGCCGAAGATGCCGAGCGTGGCCGGGATCAGCCGGCGCCGTTCGCCGTCGGCGACGGAGTACTGCCGGGACAGGTAGGTCACCACGGCTTGCGCCGCAGTCAGTCGGATGGTGGCAGCAGGAGGCATGGTCCGGGCTCTTCTCATCGGTGGAGCGAAGGGACGAACGGGGGAGGAGCCGAGCCCTACCAGGGCCGGCCGTGCAGGACGACGGTCTTGACATCGGTCATCTCGGCGACCGCGGAGCGCGGACCCTCCTTGCCGATCCCGCTGCCCTTGAGGCCGCCGTAGGGCATGAGGTCGGCGCGCCACAGGGGGGTCCAGTTGATGTGGATGGTGCCGGTGTCGAGCTCCCGGATCGCGCGCACGGCCCCGGAGACGTCCGAGGTGAAGATCCCCGCCCCGAGTCCGTATGCCGTGCCGTTGGCCTGGGCGATGGCCGACTGCCAGTCCGCCGCGGTCGAGACGGCGACCGCCGGCCCGAACAGCTCGTCCTGGCTGAACGGTGAGCCGGGATCAACCCCGGCGACGACCGCGGGCGTGATCATCGCGCCGTCCCGCTCGCCGCCGGTCAGCACGGTGGCCCCGTCTCGCACCGCCGCGCGGATGGACCGCTCGACCCGTTCTGCCTCCTGCTCGGTGATCAGGGTGCCCATGCCGGTGTCAGCGGCGCCGGGGTTGCCCGTGCTGATCCGCTGGACCCGGGGCACGAGGGCATCGAGGAAGTCGCCGGCGATCTTGGGGTGGGTGATGACTCGCTGCACGGAGATGCACACCTGCCCGGCGTTGACGAAGCCGCCGACGGCGACGGCGGCCGCCGCGGCGTCGATGTCGGCATCGGGCAGGACGATCACGGGGCAGGACGCACCCAGCTCGAGGGAGAGCTTCTTCACCCCCGCGAGCTGGGTGATGCGAGTGCCGATGGGAGTCGATCCGGTGAAGGAGATCTTGTTGACCCGGGGGTCGCTCACGAGCGCGTCGCCGAGCTCCCCGCCCGCTCCGGTCAGCACCGACAGGACCCCCTCGGGCAGGCCGGCGTCCACGAAGCACGCAGCGAGGGCCAGCGCGGTCAACGGGGTCGTGCGGGCGGGCTTGAGCACCACGGCATTTCCAGCCGCCAGTGCCGGTGCCACCTTGTGCAGGACGAGCAGGGACGGGTAGTTGAACGGGGTGATCGCCACGACGACCCCGACCGGCTGGCGGATCGTGAACCCCACCTTGTCGAAGCCCGTGCCCGGGTTCGCGTCCAGCGGAAGCGAGTCGCCGTAGAGCTGCGTTCCCTCGAAGGCCGCCAGGCGGATGAGCTCTCCGGAGCGCGACGCCTCGCCGCGGGCCTCGGTGATGGCCTTGCCGGCCTCGGCGCTGATGGTCTGCGCGATCGACTCGGCGCGCTCGTCGGCGAGGGCAGCCGCCCTCAACAGGATCTGCATCCGCTGGTGGGCGGGCGTTCGACGCCACACCCTGGCGCCCTCGACCGCCGCAGCGAGCGCTCGGTCGACATCCTCACGACCGGCGAGGGCCACCGACCCGACGGCAGACCCGTCGAACGGCGACGTCACGTCCTCCCGACGACCCGAGGAAGCCTCGGCCCACTGGCCTCCGATCAACAGCTTCACGCTGGACTCCATCCATCGACATTGAGGGAAGACCACCCGAGCGACTTATGCGCTCCAGCACCGGTCAAGATGCCTCAGCGTGACGGTCTGCACACCAACCGGTCAAGCAATGTGAGGCCATCAAAAACACCTCAGGAATGACCTCCGCGTAGCGTGACAACAGGTCGCCCGGAATCTCTCAACCGCAGCGAGCCCCTCACGAATCCGTCATGATTTGTCCATGCCACACCCGTATCCGATCCGGGAGATCGCCCACCAGTCCGGGCTGAGCGAGGCCACCGTCGACCGCGTGCTGAACCAGCGGCCGGGAGTGCGCCCCAGCACGGCGGCACACGTCGCGCAGGCGATCGCCGACCTCGACCGGCAGCGGAGCCAGCTGCGCCTCACCGGCCGGACGTTCATCGTCGACCTCGTCATGCAGACCCCCGACCGGTTCTCCGCCGCGGTCAAGGCGGCACTGGAGGCCGAGCTGCCCATGCTGCGCCCGGCGGTGGTCCGCTCGAGGTTCGACTTCCGGGAGAAGGCCCAACCGGGCGAGCTCGTCAAGGCTCTCGACGGCATCCGCCAGCGCGGGTCCATGGGAGTCATCCTCAAGGCGCCGGACGACCCCGAGATCGTCGAGGCGATCGGCCGGCTCCAGGACGCCGGCATCCCGGTCGTCACCCTCGTCACCGACCTGCCCCTGAGCCAACGGGTCGCCTACGTGGGCATCGACAACCGAGCGGCCGGTGCGACGGCGGCCTACCTCATCGACCAGTGGCTCGGCGATGGCCCTGACGCTGTCCTGATGGCCCTGAGCCGCAGTGCGTTTCGCGGTGAGGAGGAGCGAGAGATGGGCTTCCGCGCGACGATCCGCGAGCGTCCCGGTGGCCGCGTCCTCGTCGAGGCCACAGACACCGACGGCCTCGACGAAGCCGTGCGAGACCAGACCATCGCTACCCTCCGGGAGCACCCCGACATCACTGCGGTCTACTCCATCGGGGGAGGCAACCGGGCCATCCTCGAGGCTTTCGACGTCGCGGGTCGGGAGTGCCGAGCCTTCGTGGCCCACGACCTCGACCGCGACAACCTCACGCTCATCCAGGAGCGGCGGATCATGGCCGTCCTGCACCACGACCTGCGTCAGGACATGCGGCGTGCGTGTCAGGTGATCATGCAGGCGAGCGGAGCAATCGACGGACCGATCGAGTCCGTGCCGTCCCAGATCCACGTCGTCACGCCGTACAACATCCCGACGCAGCCCGTGGCCTGACCCCCGGCGGGTCGGTCCGGAAGACGGCGCCGACGGCCTCAGTGAGCCTGGATGCGCGGCGGGATGTTGTGCGGCGTGACGACCTCGACGTTGGCCGCGACCGACGTCGGGGCGCCGCGCAGCAGGCGGTGCGCTCGCATGACCTGTCGCACGCCGTTGCGCATGTCGGCGTGGAGGTCGTGGTGCAGGACCGCCGTGAGCGCCCCGGAGCGCAGCAGCTCGACGTTGTCCTCGTCGAGGTCGTGTGCGACGAAGACCGTCGCCCGGCGCCCGGCCGCCCGGAACGCGTCGGAGATGGCGCGGTTGCCGCCTCCGATGGAGTAGACGGCCTGCAGGTTCGGTTGTGCTGCAAGGAGATCGGACACGAGGGCGCTCATGGTGGCGTCGAGCCCGTCGCTGTCGGTGATCGTGTGCACACGCCGCTCAGGGGAGAGACGGGCCAGGGCCGCATGGAAGGCGTCGGCCCGCTCCCGCTCGCCGAAGAACGACGACCGGCTCAGGGTGAGCAGGACGTCGCCGGGCCGCTCACCGAGCACCTGGGTCACGAGGTAGGCGGCCGTCGCCCCGGCAGCAGCGTTGTCGAGCCCGACGTAGGCCACCCTCGCGCTGTCCCGCACGTCGGTGACGAGCGTGACGACCGGGATGCCCCGCTCCGTGACCCGCCCGACCGCCGCCGCCACGGCGGGGTCGTCAGGCGCCTTGAGCACGACGCCGTGGCAGACGCGTCCGCGCCTGCCGAGGCCGTCGAGCAGCTCGACGGCGGCACCGACGTCGGCGTTCTCCCGCAGGTGGAAACGGGCTCGCACGGCCGCCGGACGCAACGCCGGTAGCTCGTCCTCGAGCGCAGACCGGACGGCCGAGCTGAAGCGCGAGGGTGCCTGGATGACGACGTCGAGCAGCAGGGTCCGGGCTGCGAGTCGTAGCTGGGTCTGCTGGCGGTCGAGGTCGAGGACCGCCTGCTCGACGGCCCGCACGGCCCGTGGGCTCGCGCCCGCACGGCCGTGCAGCACTCGGTCGATCGTCGCCTCGGACAGGCCGGACTGCTCGGCGATGTCGCGCACCCGGTGCGCGGTCGGGCGTTGCGGAGCCATGCGCTGAAGGGTAGCCCGCGAGAGCTCCGCTGAGGTCTTTCTGAGGCCTTCGGCCCCTGCGCCAGCAGCACGTGGGCACGCATCCTTGAGTGATCGGCCCCTGCCGCACAGCTCCTGCCCACCGTGACGTCCCGTCCACGCCGTTCCGCCCGAGGAGGGCACCCATGACCATCACCTCGACCAGCTCGCAGACGCGCTGGATCCGACCCGAGGATGCCCGACTGTCCGACCTGCTCGAGGTGCTCGGCCAGCACACCGACCTCGCCGACTACCCGCACGCGACCCGCGTGGAGCAGGAGGTGCTCGTCTACGACTGGGCCACCCTGCGGCATACCGCGGCAGACGAGGTGACCCGGCGCGACGTGCAGGCGGAGCTGTCACGGGCGCTCGCCGACGGGCCCGGAATCGTCGTGCTGGCAGGCGCTTTCGACGCCGAGCCCCTCGAGCGCACGACGGCGGCCTTCGAGCGGATGATCGCCGAGCAGCGCGCGAGCGGCACGACGGTCGGCGACCACTTCGCCAAGCCGGGCGCCAACGACCGCATCTGGAACGCCCTCGAGAAGCTCGCCGTCGCCGACCCCGAGGCGTTCGTCGGCTACTACGCCAACGACGCCGTCGCGCTCGCGGCGCAGGCGTGGCTCGGTCCGGGCTACCAGGTCACCTCGCAGCTCAACGTCGTCAACCCCGGCGGCGCCGGGCAGACGGTGCACCGCGACTACCACCTCGGCTTCCAGTCCGCCGAGACGTGTGCGGCCTACCCGGCCCACGTGCACGCCCTCTCGCAGGTGCTGACGCTGCAGGGCGCGGTGGCCCACGTCGACATGCCGGTGGAGTCGGGTCCGACGCTCTACCTGCCGCACAGCCAGAAGTTCGCGCACGGCTACGTCGCCTACCAGCAGCCGGAGTTCCAGGAGTACTTCCTCGCCCACCACGTGCAGCTCCCGCTGTCAGCCGGCGACGCCGTCTTCTTCAACCCCGCGCTCTTCCACGCCGCTGGAACGAACCACACGACCGACGTGCGCCGCATGGCGAACCTCCTGCAGATCAGCTCGGCCTTCGGCCGCGCCATGGAGACCGTCGACCGCGCCCGTGTCGTCGAGGCCACCTATCCCGCGCTGCTCTCCGCCCGAACGGCCGGTATGCCGCCGCGCGCGGTCGCGAACGTCGTCGCGGCCACCGCAGAGGGCTACGCCTTCCCGACCAACCTCGACCGCGACCAGCCGATCGACGGGATGTCGCCCCGGACCCAGGCGGAGCGCGTCGCTGCCGCTCTCGAGGCCGGTATGCCGCCGGGCGAGCTCGCGCAGCTCCTCGCGGCCCGCGAGGCGGACCGCTCCAGCCACTGAGGGCACCGGGACCATCGACTCTGCCGCGTGCGTGGGAGCCATGGTCACGATGGCTTCGGGACACCTGCAGGCCGCGGGTGGTGAGGGAGGCTGTCATGGTCGTGTTCGAGGATCGGGTCGACGCCGGCACCCGGCTGGCCCGCGAGCTGGAGACCCTCCGCGGCCAGGACGTCGTCGTGCTCGGCCTGCCTCGGGGCGGGGTGCCGGTCGCGTCCGTCGTGGCCGAGGCACTCGATGCGCCGCTCGACGTCATCGTCGTGCGCAAGCTCGGCGTCCCCTTCCAGCCCGAGCTCGCCATGGGGGCGATCGGGGAGGGCGGCGTCAGGGTGCTCGACCGCAACCTCGTGATGCGCGCCCGCGTCACCGACGAGGAGATCGAGGACGTCGAGCGGCGAGAGCGGGCGGTGCTCGACGCTCGTGTCGACCGGCTGCGACGGGGCCGCCCGAGGGTCGACCTGCACGGCCGGGTCGCGGTGGTCGTCGACGACGGCATCGCGACGGGGGCGACCGCACGGGTCGCGTGCCAGGTCGCCCGACGACTCGGCGCCGCGCGGGTCGTGCTCGCCGTTCCCGTCGCCCCCGCGCACACGGCGGCCCACCTGCCCGAGGCGGATGACGTCGTCTGCGTGTCGGCGCCCGAGCACTTCAGGGCGGTGGGGGCGCACTACGTCGACTTCTCGCCGACGAGCGACGACGAGGTGGTCGCACTCCTCGACCGTGCCGGCCATCGCGCCCGCGTGGCGGCGGGACCGCACGGTCACCCGGCGGCCGGAGTGCCCCGCGACATCGACGAGCAGGTCGCCGTCCCGGCGGGCCGCGCGACGATCGAGGGACACCTGCGCGTGCCGGCCGGGGCCACGGCCGTCGTCGTGTTCGCGCACGGCAGCGGCAGCAGCCGGCACAGCCCGCGCAACCGCTTCGTCGCCGACGTGCTGCACGATGCCGGCCTCGGCACCCTGCTGCTCGATCTGCTGACCCCGCAGGAGGAGCGCGACCGCGGCAACGTCTTCGACATCCCGCTGCTGGCGAGCCGCCTCGAGGCGGCGACAGCGTGGCTCGCCTCGAGACCCGACACCGGCTCGTGCCGCATCGGCTGGTTCGGCGCGAGCACGGGAGCCGGGGCTGCCCTGTGGGCGGCCGCCGAGCCGCGGTCAGCGGTGGTAGCCGTCGTGTCCCGCGGGGGGCGCCCCGACCTGGCCGGCGCCCGCCTCGCGTCGGTCCGGGCGCCCACCCTGCTCATCGTCGGTGGCGACGACGACGTCGTGCTGCGCCTCAACCGGCAGGCCCGTGCGCAGCTCGTCGGCTGCGTGACCGAGCTGGCGGTCGTGCCGGGTGCCACGCATCTCTTCGAGGAGCCGGGCACGCTGGCCGAGGCCGCCTCCCTCGCGCGGGACTGGTTCGTCCGCCACCTCGCCGTGCCACCGACGGCGGGCATCGGGAAGGAGTCAGCATGAGCGCCTGGACCCGGTCGTCGCGCACCGATCGCATCGCGGCCGAGATCCGTTCACTGGCAAGGCCGCTCACCCGGAGGAGCGATCTCGACGGGCTCGTCGACCGGGTACGCGACGCCCGGTTCGTCTGCATCGGTGAGGCGTCCCACGGCACGAGCGAGTTCTACCGCTGGCGGGCGCTGCTCAGCCGTCGCCTCATCGAGGAGCACGGCTACCGATGGATCGGTGTCGAGGGCGACTGGCCCGACTGCTGGCGGATCAACCGGTGGGTGCGCGGCGAGGCCGACGTCGACCTCGACGCCCTGGGCCTTCTCGCCCACTTCGAGCGCTGGCCGACGTGGATGTGGGCGAACCACGACGTCGCCGACTTCCTGACCTGGCTGAGGTCGTTCAACCTCTCCCGTCCCGCGGCCGACCGGGTCGGCTTCTACGGCCTCGACGTCTACTCCCTCTGGGACTCGCTGTGGGAGATCATGACGTGGCTCGAGACCCACGAACCGGACGCTCTGCCTGCCGCCATGCGCGCCTGGCAGTGCTTCCTGCCCTTCGGCGAGGACCCCCACCGGTATGCGCGCAGCACGCGGCTCGTGCCCGTGACCTGCGAGTCCGACGTCGTCGGGCTGCTCGTCGAGGTGCGCCGGCGGAGCCGCGCCCGGCTGCAGGACGAGGAGATGCTCGACGTCGTGCAGAACGCCGAGGTGGTCGTGGGCGCCGAGCACTACTACCGCACGATGGTGCGGGGCGACCGTGAGTCGTGGAACATCCGCGACCGCCACATGGTCGACACCATCGAGCGCGTGGCTGCGCATGCGGGGCCGCAGTCGAAGGGCCTGGTGTGGGAGCACAACACGCACGTCGGCGACGCCCGCGCGACGGACATGTCTCGAGCCGGGATGGTCAACGTCGGTCAGCTGCTGCGCGAACGCCAACCCGGTGGTTCGGTCGCTCTCGTCGGCTTCGCCTCGCACCGCGGCACGGTCCTCGCCGCGAGCTCGTGGGGCGCCCCGGAGGAGGCGTTCGTCGTGCCCGAGGCGCAGTCCGGCACGCTCGAGGCGCTCCTGCACGAGACGGTCGGGGAGCCTGCCGTCTTCGTCTTCCCGGACGACCGCTCCGGGCCGTGGCTCTCGTCCTGGCTGGGGCACCGCGCCATCGGCGTCGTCTACAACCCGCACCACGAGACGGGCAACTACGTGCCGACGAGGATCGGGGCCCGCTACGACGCCCTGCTCTGGCTCGAGCGGACCTCCGCGCTGCATCCCCTGCACCACGAGCCCACTCCCACGGAGCCCGAGCTCGAGACCGAGCCCACCGGCTTCTGACGCCACGCACTAGCGTGAGTCCATGAACGCGACGGTCTCGAGCCTCTACATCTACCCCGACTCCGACTCTCCCGGGCAGGAGCTCGACTCCGTCGACGTGACGCCCTCGGGGCCGGAGGGCAACCGATCGAAGAAGCACGCCGTGCACCTCGTGAGCGTCGACGACTACGTCGCCACCCATCCCAAGGCCAACATCGTGCTCGACATGGACGCGAGCGTCCTCGCCCGGCTCGTCGGTGAGGTGGTCCGCCTGGGCGACTGCACCCTTCGCGTCACCCAGTCGCCCTCGCAGTGCGCCGGGGTCTACGCCGAGGTCGTGACCCCCGGCTCGATCGCGGTCGACGACGAGCTGCAGGTCGCCACGGCGTAGCGTCACGCGCGTGACGATCCACTCGAGCCACCCCTTCGACTCGCCCGACGCCGACCGCGACCCGGCCCGCCGGCTGCGGGGCCGCGTCGGGTCGACGGTCTCGCTGTGGACCGCCGGCTCCGGCCGCGACCGCGCCGGCCTGACCGTCTCGTCCTACCTCGTCGCAGCAGGTGACCCGTCGCGGATCGTCGCCGTGCTGCATCCGGAGTCGGAGCTGCTCGAGCGCCTCGAGGAGACCGGCACGGCCGTCGTCGCATTTCTCGACTGGCGTCACCGCGAGCTCGCCGACGTCTTCGCGGGAGTCATGCCCTCGCCGGGCGGCCCCTTCCGGACGGGGGAGTGGCAGGACACGGCGTGGGGCCCCCACCTCGCGCCCCTGGGGACGTGGGCGGGGGTGCGACTCGATGCCGCAGCCACGCGTGACGTCGGGTGGTCGCGCCTCGTCGAGGCCGTGGTCGAGCACGTCGAGCTCGGCGACGACGCGGAGCCCCTCGTTCATCGGCGCGGCCGCTACCAGCGTCCACCCACCTGACTCGCGCCCAGACCCGGCGAGCCTGACCCCGCAGGTATGCCGCGAGCGTCCTTGCGCTGCAGGGCTACCGGACGAGCGGGGCCAGACCGCTCCAGGCGAGGGCGGTGAGGGTGTCGACGAGCTCGTCGCGTGGCACGCGGTCGGCCCGGGCGAGCCAGTCGTCGGCGACGGCCTGCACCGAGCCGACGAGCGCCGTCGCGAGGACGCGGGCCCGCGCCGGGTCCGGCAGCGCGGTCTCGAGCACCCCCGAGAGCATGGTGGTCACGTGGCTCACGGTGCCCCCGACGGGGTCGTCGGGGAGGGGCCGGTCGACCAGGGGCCTCGTGACGACGAAACGGTAGAGGTCGGGATCGGACTCGACGAGGGCGAGGTAGGCCTCGACGGTGGAGGCGATGACGCTCCGCAGGTCGGGACCGGCGGGCGCGGCGCCGGTCGACAGCGCCCCGGCGACACTGCCGACGACGCGGCTCTCGATGCGTGCCACGACGGCTCGGTAGAGGCCGGCGCGATCGTCGAAGTGGCGGTAGACGACGGTCTTGCTCGTGCCGGCCTCGGCGGCGATGTCGTCCATCCCGACGCCGGGACCGTGCCGCCGGATGGCCCGGATCGTCGCGTCGACGATCTCGGAGCGGCGCTCCTCGCGGTGCCGCTCCCACCGCGCGTCGCGCCCGTCACGCGCGTCCACGGCGTCGGCGACCCCACCGACGGTCGGCACCGCGCGCTCATCGGCGGCTTCGGTGGGGGCGCTCGGGTCGGCCATGAGCCGAAACTAACAGGTACTTCGTGTATCGGCTACAGCGAGTTTCGGTTATGTTGTCCCACGACCGCCCCCACCCGAGGAGATCCCATGGCCGCCTCATCCGTCCCCCGCGCCGCCACTCGTCAGCCTCGGCGGGTCGCCGTGCTCGGGGGCAACCGCATCCCCTTCGCCCGCGCCAACGGCCCGTACGCGCAGGCCTCCAACCAGGACATGCTGACCGCCGCGGTCGACGGGCTCGTCGCCCGGTTCGGCCTCGCGGGGGAGCGGGTCGGCGAGGTCGTGGCGGGGGCCGTGCTCAAGCACAGCGCCGACTTCAACCTCACGCGCGAGACCGTGCTGGGCTCGCGGCTGCACCCGACGACACCGGCCTACGACGTGCAGCAGGCGTGCGGCACCGGCCTCGAGGCCGCGATCCTCGTCGCCAACAAGATCGCCCTCGGCCAGATCGACTCCGGCATCGCCGGTGGCGTCGACAGCGCGAGCGACGCGCCCATCGCTGTCAGCGAGGGTCTGCGCCAGGGACTGCTCGCAGCGAACCGCGCCAAGAGCACGGCTCAGCGGCTCAAGGCGCTCGCGAGCATCCGCCCGACTCAGCTCATCCCGGCGATCCCGCAGAACGTCGAGCCGCGCACCGGGCTCTCGATGGGAGAGCACATGTCCCAGACCGCGGCCCGGTGGAGCATCACCCGCGAGGCCCAGGACGAGCTCGCAGCGGCGTCCCACGCCCACCTCGCCGCCGCCTACGAACGCGGCTTCTTCGACGACCTCGTCACCGGCTACCTCGGCGTGTCGAAGGACACGACCCTGAGACCCGACACGAGCACCGAGAAGCTCGCCGCCCTCAAGCCGGTCTTCGGCAAGGGGGACGGTGCGACAATGACGGCCGGCAACTCCACCCCGCTCACCGACGGGGCCTCGGTGGTGCTGCTCGGCACCGAGGAGTGGGCCGCAGCGCACCATCTGACCCCGCTGGCCTGGTTCGTCGACGCCGAGACCGCCGCCGTCGACTACGTGCACGGCGACGAGGGCATGCTCATGGCTCCGGCCTACGCCGTGCCCCGCCTCTTGGCGCGAAACGGCCTGTCGTTGCAGGACTTCGACTTCTACGAGATCCACGAGGCCTTTGCGGCGACCGTGCTGACGACTCTGGCGGCGTGGGAGGACGCGGACTTCTGCCGCGACCGCCTCGGGCTCGACGCACCCCTGGGCAGCATCGACCGCAGCCGGCTCAACGTCAACGGATCGTCCCTCGCGGCGGGGCACCCGTTCGCCGCCACCGGCGGGCGCATCGTCGCCTCCCTCGCCAAGCAGCTGTCGGAGGCGGGCGGCGGCCGTGGCCTCATCTCCATCTGCGCTGCCGGTGGGCAGGGCGTCGTCGCGATCCTGGAGGCCTGAGCCGTGACCGACATCTTCTCGACCATCATCGGCTCGCCGATCGCCCGACGCGTCGGTGTGCCCCAGCCGACCCGGCTGCGCCGCTACGAGCCCGGTATGCCGCTCTGCGAGGGCCCGGTGCTCGTCGCCGGCGGTGGGCGGTTCGCCGACGGACTCGTCACGTGGCTGGGCGAGCTCGGCATCCGGGCGATCCGCGCCCTCGACCCGAACCCGTCCGACTCGGGGGAGGCGACCCGGCTCGGCGCCGTCGTCCTCGACCTCAGCGAGGCCCGCGACCCCCAGGACCTCGACGCGCTTCGCGTCGTCGGTGCACCGGCCCTCAGGTCCCTCGCCCGCAACGCGCGAGTCGTCGTCATCGGCACAGACCCCGCCACCCTGGGCGAGGTCTCACACGTCGCCACCCATCGAGCCCTCGAGGGGGCGGTGCGCTCGATCGCCAAGGAGCTGCGTCACGGAGCGACCGCCAACCTCGTTCTCGCGCAGCAGGATTCGTCCGACGGCGTCCGGTCCGCGGTCGAGTTCCTCCTCTCGGGCCGGTCGGCCTACGTCGACGGCCAGGTCATCCGGGTGGACGACAGGACCGGTGCGAACGCCGACGCCGTCAGGCCGCTCGCCGGCAAGGTCGCGGTCGTCACCGGCGCCGCCCGTGGCATCGGCGCGGAGATCGCCCGAGTCATGGCCCGTGACGGAGCCACCGTCGTGGCCGTGGACGTGCCTGCCGCCGGTGACGCGCTAGCGGCCGTGGCCAACGAGATCCGCGGCACGGCTCTCCAGGTAGACGTGACCGCGGCGGACGCCGGCAGGCGCATCGTCGACCACGCCGTGACGCGCCATGGGTCGATCGACGTCGTCGTGCACAACGCCGGCATCACCCGCGACAAGCTCCTCGTCAACATGGACGAATCCCGTTGGGGCAGTGTGATGGCCGTCAACCTCAGGTCCATCCTCCAGCTCAACGACGCGATCCTCGCGCCGGGGGCGATGCCCGACGGCGGGCGCATCGTCTGCGTCGCCTCGATCGCGGGCATCGCCGGTAACCGTGGCCAGACCAACTACGGCGCGAGCAAGGCCGGGGTCATCGGCATCGTCGACGCCCTCTCGACCCAGCTCGCGGAGAGAGGCATCACGGTCAACGCCGTGGCTCCGGGCTTCATCGAGACCGACATGACCGCGCGGATCCCCTTCGCGACACGGGAGATCGGCCGTCGGATGAACTCGCTGCAGCAGGGTGGCACACCCAAGGACGTCGCCGAGACCATCGCGTGGCTGGCCCAGCCGGGCGCAGCCGCCGTCACCGGCCAGGTCGTGCGGGTCTGCGGCCAGAGCCTGCTGGGGGCGTGACCGTGCCCAAGGTCATCACCCTCGAGGCCGCCCCCGACCTCCGCCAGATCTACGTCTCGGCGGCTCTCAAGCGCCGGCGGGTGGGCGACACCCTTCCCGACGTGCGGGTCGCCCGAGCCGGCGTCTCCGTCGACGTGCCCGGCCTCGCGGCATACGCCCGCGTGTGCCGGCTGCCGCTCGGGGCGACGTTGCCGCTGACCTACCCCCACCTGCTCGCCTTTCCCCTGCAGATGGTGGTGATGGCCGGTGACGGCTTCCCCCTGCCGCTGCTCGGTGCGGTCCACGTCGAGAACCGCATCGAGGTCACACGGGCGGTCGCGGTCGACGAGCTCCTCGACATCGACGTGTGGGCGCAGGACCTGCGCCCACACCGGCGGGGCACCCAGGTCGACCTCGTCTCCGAGGTGAGCACCCGGGGCGAG
The DNA here is from genome assembly GCF_006717145.1 of Humibacillus xanthopallidus. Lineage (GTDB taxonomy): Bacteria > Actinomycetota > Actinomycetes > Actinomycetales > Dermatophilaceae > Humibacillus > Humibacillus xanthopallidus. The sequence goes on from NZ_VFQF01000001.1 coordinate 1,062,381, forward strand.
CTCGTGTGGCGCGGAGTCAGCACCTACCTGGCCCGCGGCGCGGAGCACCCCGACGCGCCCCGCTCCGAGGCGCCGTCCACCACCCCGCTCGCCGCGGTCACCGGTGGCCCGCAGTGGCGCCTTGGTGACGACACGGGCCGGGCGTATGCCGGTGTGTCGGGTGACTGGAACCCGATCCACCTCCATGCCCTGACCGCACGACCCCTCGGCTTCCCGGGCGCCATCGCGCACGGGATGTACACCTACGCGCGGGCGATGGGCTCCCTCGGCCCACGCCTTGCCCCGGAGGGCCTGACGAGCCGGGTCTGGTTCCGCAAACCGGTTCCGCTGCCGTCGACCGTGCGTCTGCGCACGGCCTTCGCGCCCGAGTCCACCCTCTCGGTGCTGGAGTCGGCGAGCGGCGACACCGAGCACGCTGTCGTCGAGAACACCTGGGCGCCGTGACGCTCAGGCCTGCCGGTGCTCCTGCACCATCCGGTAGACGCCGCTGCGCACGACGTAGCCGAGGTCGGCGTTGATCCGTCGGATGCCGACGTTCGCCTCCTCGTTGGTGGTGTTCGACACCCTGGCGCCGAGGCGAGCGGCGACGACGTGCGCACGCTCCTTGACCGCGCGCATGATGCCGCGGCCACGGTAGGCGGGGTCGACGCCGCTGTAGGCGATGGAGAGCGCTCCGGACTGCACCCCGCCGAAGGTGATGCCCGCAGGCACACCATCGACGCGCGCGACGACGCAGACGGGCTCCTCGTCGGCCGTGAGCATCGTCGAGAACGCCTCGAGGCTCATGACGAATCCGAGCGCCGCCTCGGGGTTGGTCTGGCTCGCACGCAGCATGTGCTCGACGGCGTCGCGGTCGGCGAACCCCAGGTCGGGCACCTCGTCCAGCGTCACCCCCGGCGGAAGGGGCGAGGAGGGCGCGAGCTCGGTGAGGTCGAGACTCGACTCGATCCCGTGCTTCTCGATCTCGAACCCCCAGTGGCGCGCGACGGCGAGCGACCGCTCGTCGTCGTCGAAGACGCCGGTGCCGAGCCTGGCGATCGTGCCCGGCACGAGGGGCAGGAGCGACGCACGCAGCGCCGACCCGACGCCCGAACCCTCGACGTCGCGAGCCACGACGAGGCGCAGGCCGCAGCGGTCGGGTGGGGCGAAGCCGGGGCGTTGCAGCAGGCCCACCCCCACGAGGTGGTCGTCCTCGTCATGGGCGGTGTGGCGCACCAGGAGGGGAAAGAGCTCGGGGCTCTCGAAGGGCATCGCGGCCTCGGCACGAGGCAGCTCCGGCAGGCGCGCGCACACCAGATCGACCGCCTCGGCGATGCGCCGGGTCTCGAGGGGCCGCACTGTCACAGCAGGCATTCGGCTCATTCGTAGAGAACGTACTCGGGCTGCGGACGCAGGGCCAGCACCTGCGCCGGGGTCATGAGCGGCCCGAAGCGCCGGTCCTCCGAGTAGAAGAGCTTGAAGCCGGCGTGCACGGGCTTCGGCATGCCTCCGGTGAGCTTGCGGTAGGTCGACTCCTTCATCGCGCGCGACCCGATGCCGTCGACCGACTTGATGAGCACCACGCCCGGGTGGGCGCGAAGCGCCTTCTCGTCGCGCAGGATCGACGGCGAGAGCTGGTGGACGACGAAGACCTTCTCCGGCAGCTTCTTCGCGCGGACGAGGCCCGCGAGGTAGGACGACACCTCGTCGACCTCCTCGCCGGTCGTGTGGCCGAAGACCCGCATGGGCACCTGGCCGGGGCCCATCGCCCACTCCGGGTCGAAGGCCACGCCGACGTCGGGCTCCCCGAGCCAGCGGGCGTAGGAGCGCACCTCGTCGAGGACGTCGGCCCGGCCCGGCTGGATGTCGAGCAGGAGGATGCCCTTGACCCTGCGGGCTGCAGCGAGGTGGGCCGCGATGACCCGGTCCGAGGTCCGGCTGCGGTAGAGGCCGTCCGATCCCGGCTCGCCGTGGACCACGGTGGCGATGAGCTCGAGGACCGGCAGCACCGTGCGGCCCGCGGCATACGGCTCGGCCACGCGCTCGATCTCACGGGCTCGGGCGTCGAGGTCGCCGACGCCGAGGCGTCCGAGGGCGGACGACCCGGGGTAGCCGACGAAGCCGACGAGGCGGTGCGCGGGGAAGATCGTGCGCCCGCCGCGGGGCAGCTGGGGGAGCGATGCAGCGGGGCCCGACGTGGCCGAAGTGGCAGCGGGTGTCGGGGCATCCGAAGCGGACCCTGCCGCCCGGCCCGACGTCACCGCGCCGCCGGCCGTCGGCGCGGGGGAGAAGGGCGGGGCGGACGGCGTGGGCGTTCCGCCGCAGGCGGCCAGCCCGATGAGCGCCGCCGCTGCAACAGCCAGCGCCGTTCGTCGCACGTGGTCTCCCCGGAGTCGCCGGGCGCGTGGATGCGCCCGTTTCGTCCCACGCTAGGTCATCGAGCGCGCCACACCCAGCTGATGCGGCTGGCGGACCGTCGCAGGCCGGTGCGCGCGGTCGTTACGCTGGGCCCGGCCGCAACCACGCGGCACACCCCCGCCACGAAGGAGCACCAACCGTGTCTGCACAGATCACCGTCACCGTCGCCGGAAGCGAGCGATCGGTTGCGGAGCAGACGACGGCGGGTGAGCTCCTCGACGAGGTCGGAGGCGCCGGCCGGGTCGTCGTCGCCCGCGTCAACGGCGAGCTGCGCGACCTCTTCCACCCGCTCGCCGACGGCGACGTCGTCGAGCCTGTCACCATCGACAGCGAGGACGGCCTCGCGGTGCTGCGCCACTCGACGGCCCACGTGCTCGCGCAGGCGGTGCAGTCCATCAACGAGGACGCGAGGCTCGGCATCGGCCCACCCGTCCGCGACGGGTTCTACTACGACTTCGACGTCGAGACCCCGTTCCACCCCGACGACCTCAAGGCCCTCGAGAAGGCGATGCAGCGCATCATCAACGAGGGGCAGACCTTCGCGCGCCGGGTCGTCACCGACGCCGAGGCCCTCGAGGAGCTCGCCCACGAGCCGTTCAAGTGCGAGCTCGTCGGGCTCAAGGGCGGCAGCGCCGACGAAGCCGCCGAGGGCGCCGGCGTCGAGGTGGGCGCCGGCGAGCTGACGATCTACGACAACATCCGCCGCGACGGCACCCGCGCCTGGGGCGACCTCTGCCGCGGCCCGCACATCCCGAGCACCAAGCTCATCGGCAACGCCTTCAAGCTGATGCGCGTGGCGGCCGCCTACTGGCGCGGGTCGGAGAAGAACCCCCAGCTCCAGCGCATCTACGGCACCGCGTGGCCGACCAAGGACGAGCTCAAGGCCTACCTCGACCGGCTGGCCGAGGCCGAGCGGCGCGACCACCGCAAGCTCGGCGCGGAGCTCGACCTCTTCTCCTTCCCCGACGAGCTGGGCTCCGGGCTGCCGGTCTTCCACCCCAAGGGCGGCGTCATCAAGCGCGAGATGGAGGACTACGTCCGCCGCCGGCACATCGAGGAGGGCTTCGACTACGTCGGCACGCCGCACATCACCAAGGACGGCCTCTTCCACACCTCGGGCCACCTGCCCTACTACGCCGACACGATGTTCCCGCCGATGGAGCTCGAGGGCGCGAAGTACCAGCTCAAGGCGATGAACTGCCCGATGCACAACCTCATCTTCGCCTCGCGCGGCCGCTCCTACCGAGAGCTGCCGCTGCGCTTCTTCGAGTTCGGCTCCGTCTACCGCTACGAGAAGTCGGGCGTCGTGCACGGCCTCACCCGCGTGCGCGGCATGACGCAGGACGACTCGCACTCCTACGTCACCGCCGAGCAGGCACCCGCCGAGATCCAGCACCTGCTCGACTTCGTCCTCTCGCTGCTGCGCGACTTCGGCCTCGACGACTTCTACCTCGAGCTGTCGACCCGCGACGAGGACGGCGACAAGAAGGACAAGTTCATCGGCAGCGACGAGCAGTGGAAGGTGGCGACGAAGGTCCTCGAGGACGTCGCCGTCGCATCCGGCCTCGACCTCGTCCCCGACCCGGGCGGCGCCGCCTTCTACGGGCCGAAGATCTCCGTCCAGGCCCGCGACGCCATCGGGCGCACGTGGCAGATGTCGACGATCCAGTACGACTTCAACCAGCCCGAGCGCTTCGGCCTCGAGTACCAGGCCGCCGACGGCACGCGCCAGCAGCCGGTCATGATCCACTCGGCGAAGTTCGGCTCGATCGAGCGCTTCCTCGGGGTGCTCGTCGAGCACTACGCCGGGGCGTTCCCGGTGTGGCTCTCGCCGGTGCAGGTGCTCGGCGTCCCGGTCGCCGAGGACTACGCCGACCACCTGCAGGGCGTCCTCGGCCAGCTGAAGCGCCGGGGCGTGCGCGTCGAGCTCGACGACAGCGACGACCGCTTCCCGAAGAAGATCCGCAACGCGAGCAAGTCGAAGGTGCCCTTCGTGCTCATCGCGGGCGAGGAGGACCGCGCCGCGGGGGCGGTGTCGTTCCGCTACCGCGACGGCTCCCAGAAGAACGGCGTGCCGATCGAGGACGCCATGGCCGAGATCCTCGCCGCGATCGAGAGCCGCGCCCAGGTCTGACCTGTGACAGCGGTCACAGCCGCGGCGGGTTTCGCGCAAACCCTTGCGCGCCGTGCCGCGGAGGGATACAACTGAAGTACCGGATCGCTTCGGCGAAACGGTTTCTCCCATCATTCATTTGGCGGGAGAACGAAGGCCCGGGAACTCATACTTCCCGGGCCTTCACCTCTCTCACGACGCCCGTGAACGATCCGGCGCGCCCCAGCACCTCGGCCCCGCGGCTCTCACACCCGCGGGGCTGATCTGCGTCCGGGCGGGCCGGAATCTGGCGTGTCGGATTTTCAGCCTGACCGTCGGACACGGTTCAATGGTGCTGGCCCTGCGGTGTGTGAGACCGCAGGGCCCTTCACTTCTCCGGCCGCCACCGCCCTAGGATCGACAACCATGACCGAGCAGGCCGGCGACGCCGTCGAGAGCGCGCACGACTTCGCCCACGTCGACGACGGGTTCGAGCGGCTGTGGACGCCCCACCGGATGGCCTACATCCTCGGCGACCGGCCCACCGAGGAGGCCGGCACCGGCTGCCCGTTCTGCGCCGCACCGGCAAAGTCAGACGCCGACGGGCTCATCGTCCACCGCGGCGAGCACTGCTACGTCGTGATGAACCTCTTCCCGTACAACCCCGGTCACGTCCTCGTGTGCCCCTACCGCCACGTCTCGCTCTACGTCGACCTCACCGACGAGGAGACCCAGGAGTTCACGGCGCTGACCAAGGCGGCGATCACGGCCCTGCAGGTCGCGTCCGGACCGCACGGCTTCAACCTCGGCATGAACCAGGGCGCCGTCGCCGGGGCCGGAGTGGCCGCCCACCTGCACCAGCACATCGTGCCGCGGTGGAGCGGTGACTCGAACTTCCTGCCCATCGTGGGGCAGACCAAGGCGCTGCCCGTGCTGCTCGAGGAGACCCGCAGGCGCCTCGTCGCCAGCTGGGTCTGAGGCGCAGCCGCCCTCCCGTGGCCTCCCGCGGGCCTCATGCTGGCCTCTCGCGGCCCTCCCGTAGCCAGCCGTGGCCACGTGGGCCGGAGGGGGCCCCGAGGTCAGTACGCTGTGCTCACCATGCTCAACAGACTCCTCCGCGCGACGATGACCAAGATCCTGAGTCCCGTCGCCCACCTCTTCCTCCGCCTGGGCATCAGCCCCGACGTCGTGACGATCGTCGGCACGATCGGCGTCTGCGTCGGAGCCCTGGCCTTCTTCCCCCGCGGGGAGATCTGGGTGGGCGTGCTCGTCATCACCGCGTTCGTCTTCTCCGACACGGTCGACGGCATCATGGCGCGCGAGTCGGGCCGCTCGAGCAAGTGGGGCGCCTACCTCGACTCGACGCTCGACCGGATGGGTGACGCGGCGATCTTCGGCGGCCTCGTGCTCTACTACGCCGGCCCCGGCGACAACCGCTGGATGGCCGGCCTCGCCCTCGCCTGCCTCATCCTCGGCTCGGTCGTCTCCTACGCGAAGGCGCGCGCCGAGGGTCTCGGCTACACGGCCAACGTCGGCATCGCCGAGCGCGCCGACCGGCTCGTCGCCGTGCTGGCGGCTGCCTTCTTCGCCGACCTCTTCGGCTCGACCCTGCTCCTCGGCGTCGTCCTCGCCCTGCTGGCCGTCGCGAGCTTCATCACGGTGCTCCAGCGGATGCTCACCGTGCGGCGCCAGGCCCTCTCGGCCGGTGAGGTCTCCTCGCGCGACGTCCCGGGCGGCGGCGTGGCCGGTGACGTCCCCGGTGACGTCCCTGGCGAGGTCTCGCCGTGACCGACCACCACTCGCTCTCGCGCCGGGCGACCGACACGGTGAGCGTGCTCGGCTTCAAGCTGGGGTGGCGCACCCTGCGCGCGCTGCCCGAGCGGGCGGCATACGGCCTCTTCGACAGGGTCGCCGACGTCGCCTTCCGCCGAGACGGCAAGGGGGTCCAGCGCCTCCGGGCCAACTACGCCCGCGCCCGCCCGGAGCTCTCGCCCACGGAACTCGACGACCTCGTGCACGCCGGCATGCGCTCCTACATGCGCTACTACTGCGAGGCCTTCCGCCTCCCGAGCCTGGCGCAGGCCGACATCCAGCGGGCCGTCGTGGCGCACGGCGCGGAGGAGCCCCAGGCGCTCTCCGCGCAGGGCAAGCCGGTCGTCGTCTTCGTCGGGCACCTCGGCAACTTCGACCTCGCCGCGGCGTGGTCGGCGAGCAACATCGGGCCGGTGACGACCGTCGCCGAGCGGCTGAAGCCCGAGGAGGTCTACCAGGAGTTCGTCGCCTTCCGGCGCAGCATCGACATGGACATCATCCCGCTCACGGGGGGCGAGGACCCCTTCGGAGCGCTCGTGCGCGTCACCCGCGCCGGCGGTCGCGTCGTCGCGCTGGCCAGCGACCGCGACCTGACGAACAACGGGGTCGAGGTCGACCTGCTCGGCCACCGCGCCCGCATGGCCAAGGGGCCCGCCGTCCTCTCCCTCCTCACCGGTGCCCCGCTCTACGCCGCGTCGATCCACTACGAGCCCGCCGCCCGCGGCGAGGGTCTGGGCGGGCACCGCACCGTCGTGCAGTTCAGCGAGCGGCTGACTCCGCGGGTCGACGGCTCGACGGCAGACAAGGCACAGGACCTCATCCAGCAGTGCGCCGACCACCTCGCCCCGACGATCCGCGCCCACACATCGAGCTGGCACATGCTCCAGAAGGTCTTCGTCGACGACCTCGACCCCCGCCCCGACGCCGCCGTGCCCCCAGCAGGTATGCCGTCCGCCTCGTCCCAGGGACGCCCGACGTGAGGATCGGGATCGCCTGCCCCTACTCCTTCGACGTGCCGGGAGGAGTGCAGTTCCACGTGCGCGACCTCGCCGAGCACTTCATCGGCGACGGCCACGACGTCAGCGTCCTCGCGCCCGCCGACAGCGAGACGGAGCTGCCGCCCTACGTCACCTCGGCCGGACGCGCGACCGCGGTGCGCTACAACGGCTCCGTCGCGCGCCTCAACTTCGGGCCCGTCACCGCAGCCAAGGTCGGGCGGTGGCTCGAGCACGGCGACTTCGACGTCCTCCACCTGCACGAGCCGATGACGCCGAGCGTCAGCGTCCTCGCCCTCATGGCCGCCGAGGGGCCGATCGTGGCCACCTTCCACACGTCGATGCTTCGGTCGCGGACGATGCAGACGGCATACCCCCTGCTTCGGCCGTCGCTCGAGAAGATCGCCGGGCGCATCGCCGTGAGCGAGGACGCCCGGCGCACCGTGACGACCCACGTCGGCGGCGACGCGGTCGTCATCCCCAACGGCGTCTACGTCGACCGCTTCGCGCAGGCGCCGCGACGGGCCGAGTGGATCGGCCGACCGAGCGCCCCGACGATCGCCTTCCTCGGCCGCATGGGCGAGCCGCGCAAGGGCCTGCCGGTGCTCGCCGCGGCGCTGCCGGCGGTGCTGCGCGAGGTGCCGGGGCTGCGGGTCCTCGTCGCGGGTCCGGGCGACCCCGAGGAGATCACGGAGGGCTGGCCGCCGGAGGTCGCGGCGGCGTGCGAGTTCCTCGGCGGTGTCTCCGACGCCGACAAGGCCTCGTTGCTCGCCTCGGTCGACGTCTACGTCGCGCCCAACACCGGCGGCGAGAGCTTCGGCATCATCCTCATCGAGGCCATGTCGGCGGGCGCCTGCGTGCTCGCCAGCGACCTGCCCGCCTTCTCCCGCGTGCTCGACGGCGGGAGCGCGGGCGCGATGTTCGCCAACGAGCAGCCCGACGACCTCGCCCGCACGCTCGTGTCGCTCCTTCGCGACCCACAGCACCGCGGCGAGCTCGCCAGCGCGGGCCAGGAGCGCGCCCGGATCTTCGACTGGTCGGTCGTCGCCGACAAGATCATGGCCGTCTACGAGACCGTCATCGAGGGCCGCGCGGCCTCGCAGTGGGAGCCGGAGCGCCGCTGGGGCCGCTTCCTGCCAGGGCGGACCAGCCGGTGACCGAGCTCTTCACCTGGATCTTCGCCACCCTCTTCGTCCTCGTCATCATCGCCTGGTACCTCTCCTACACGGCTGCCCGGCTCGACCGCCTCCACGTGCGCCTCGGCGGCACGCTCGCCGCCCTCGACGCCCGCCTCGTGCGACGCGCCGAAGCAGCCGTCGAGCTCGCCAACAGCGGCCTGCTCGACGGGGCGACCGCCCTGCTGCTCGCGACCGCCGCCGGCGAGTCGCTCGAGTCGCCCTCCGAGCACGGTGAGGCCCGCGAGCAGGCCGAGAGCGACCTCACCGAGGCGCTCGAGCTTGCCCTCACGCCCGCGGTCGTCGACGCGCTCCGCGAGACCCCGCCCGGGCAGGACCTCGTCGACAAGGTGACGTCGGCCTGCACCCGAGTGCAGCTCGCGCGGCGCTTCCACAACGACGCCGTCACCGACGTGCGGCGCGTGCGGCACAAGTGGACGATCCGGATGTTCCACCTCGCCGGGCACACGCCGCTGCCGAGCACCGTCGAGTTCGACGACGAGATGCCCTCGCCCCTCGCCACCTGACACCCGCCACCCGCCCTCTGTGGGCGCTGTCGTGACGACTGTGCCCCGGGGCCTACCCTTGATCTCGACCCACCCCCGCGATCGCGTGAAAGCAGGACATCGTGAGCACCACCCCCTCCACCCCCGGCAGCGCCGCCACGGGCACGACGCGCGTCAAGCGCGGCATGGCCGAGATGCTCAAGGGCGGCGTCATCATGGACGTCGTCACGGCCGAGCAGGCCAAGATCGCCGAGGACGCCGGCGCCGTGGCCGTCATGGCCCTCGAGCGAGTGCCGGCCGACATCCGGGCCCAGGGCGGCGTGTCGCGCATGAGCGACCCCGACATGATCGACGGCATCATCGAGGCCGTCTCCATCCCCGTCATGGCCAAGGCCCGCATCGGCCACTTCGTCGAGGCGCAGGTCCTCCAGAGCCTCGGCGTCGACTACATCGACGAGTCCGAGGTGCTGACGCCGGCCGACTACGCCAACCACATCGACAAGTGGCAGTTCACCGTGCCCTTCGTCTGTGGCGCGACGAACCTCGGCGAGGCCCTGCGCCGCATCACCGAGGGCGCGGCGATGATCCGCTCCAAGGGCGAGGCCGGCACGGGCGACGTCTCCAACGCGACGACGCACATGCGCCAGATCCGCCAGGAGATCCGCCGCCTGCAGAACCTCCCCGAGGACGAGCTCTACGTCGCGGCCAAGGAGCTCCAGGCGCCCTACGAGCTCGTCAAGGAGGTCGCCGAGGCCGGCAAGCTCCCCGTCGTGCTCTTCACCGCCGGCGGCATCGCGACCCCGGCCGACGCCGCCATGATGATGCAGCTCGGCGCCGAGGGCGTCTTCGTCGGCTCCGGCATCTTCAAGTCGGGCAACCCGGCCCAGCGCGCCGAGGCCATCGTCAAGGCGACGACCTTCCACGACGACCCCGACGTCATCGCCAAGGTCTCGCGCGGCCTCGGCGAGGCCATGGTCGGCATCAACGTCGACGAGATCCCGCAGCCGCACCGGCTCTCCGAGCGCGGTTGGTGACCTCCGGCCACCCAGTCCCACGCTGACGTATGCCGCCGTGCCCCACCGGGCGCGGCGGCATACGCGTTCCCGCGCACCGACCCTGAGAGGATCGACGGTGTGGACCTGACCGGAGCGGAGCTGTCGCGCGCCTACTTCACCGAGGTCGTCGAGCCGCTGCTCCGGTCAGCGTGGCCGACGATTCCCTATGCCGCCGCGAGGCTCGGGAGCGGGTCCGACGTCCTCGGCCTCGACGACGCGACGTCGCGCGACCACGACTGGGGTCTGCGGCTCAACCTGCTCGTGGCGGCCGAGCTGGTCGACGCCGTCGACGCGCACCTCGAGCGGCACCTGCCCGAGACCTTCGCGGGTCACCCGGTGCGGTTCGCGACGACGTGGGACCCGGCCCACCGCCACCGGGTCCAGGTCGAGACGGCGCGCGACCTCGCCGTCTCCAGGCTCGGCGTGGACCCCACCGGGGAGCTGACGCCGCACGACTGGCTCTCGCTCACGGGGCAGGCGGTGCTCGAGGTCACCGGAGGCGTCGTGTTCGCGGACCACGTGGGCGAGCTGGACGGCATACGGCAGCGGCTCGAGTGGTATCCCGACGACCTCTGGCGGCACGTCGTCGCCGTGGACTGGGCCCGGCTCGCGCAGGAGCTGCCGTTCGTCGGCCGCACGGGGGAGCGCGGTGACGAGCTCGGCTGCCGGGTCGTCGTCGCGCGCCTGGCCGGGGTCGCGATGCACCTCGGACACCTGCTCGAGCGGCGCTGGCCGCCCTACGCCAAGTGGCTCGGCACGAGCTTCGCAGGACTGCCGCTGGCGGGCGCCGCGGCACCACCCCTGCTCGCGGCTGTGTCGGCCCCCGGCTGGCGCGGACGCGAGGCCGGGCTCGTCGAGGCGCTCCGGCTCCTGTCGCGGGTGCAGGCCGAGACGGGGCTGCCTGCGGTCGACGGCCCCGTCGATCCGTTCTGGAACCGGCCCTACCAGGGCGTGCGCGACGAGGCCGTCACCGTCGTGACCGACAGCATCCGCGACCCGGCCGTGCGGTCGCTGACCCGTGGCGTCGGGTCCGCGGAGCAGTGGAGCGACAACGTCGACGTGCTGATGGACGCCCGGCGTCGCCGTCAGACGGAGGGGTGAGGGAGGCGTGATGGTCTGCGCATTCCGGGGGTGGTCACCCCCGGTTTGCGCAGACCTTCACGCGGTCCATGACGCGGGGTCCGGGTCGGACCGCCCGCCCGTCAGGTGACGGCGCCGCGCTCGGTGAACTCCGGGCGCTCGAACTCGCGGTCGGCGATGACCGCGCGCACGTGCTCGGCCGCCTCGACCGCGTCGACGTGCGTCACGTAGAGCGGGGCGAAGCCGAGCCGGATGATGTCGGGCTCGCGGAAGTCGCCGATGACGCCGCGCGCGATGAGCGCCTGCACGACGACGAACGCCTGCGGGTGGCGCAGCGAGACCTGCGAGCCGCGGCGGTCGTCCTCGCGCGGCGTCGCGAGCGGGAGGTCGACCCCGAGGGCGTCGAGCGCCTCGATGAACATGCCCGTCACCGACAGCGACGCGGCCCGCACATCGGCGGGGGAGTGCCCGTCGTAGGCCGTGAGCGCAGCCTCGAGGGCCAGCACCGACAGCAGCGGCGGGGTGCCGACCCGGGCGCGGGTGATGCCGGGAGCCGGCTCATAGGTGCCGCTCATCTCGAACGGTCGGGCGTGCCCGTGCCAGCCGGTCAGGGGCTGGTCGAAGTCGGCCAGGTGGCGCTCGGCGACGTAGATGAAGGCGGGCGCCCCCGGGCCGCCGTTGAGGTACTTGTAGCCGCAGCCGATCGCGAGGTCGGCGCCGTCGGCGTCGAGGTGGATGTCGAGGACCCCGGCCGAGTGGCAGAGGTCCCAGCAGGCGAGGGCGCCGACGGCGTGGGCGGCCTCGGTGATGGCAGCGAGGTCCCACAGCTCACCGGTGCGGTAGTCGACGCTGGAGTACGACGCGAGCGCGAGGTCCTCGCCGGCCTCCGCGATGGCGGCCAGCGCGTCGCGCGGGTGCACGCGGCGCACCTCGAGGCCGGCGAGGCGGGCCGCCGAGTCGGTCATATAGAGGTCGGTCGGGAAGGAGTCGGGGTCGGTGAGCACGACCGTGCGCCCCGGCCGCAGCCGGGCAGCGCCGACGATCGCCTTGAAGAGGTTGATCGACGTCGAGTCCGTGACGACGACCTGGCCCGGAGCGGCACCGACGAGCCGCCCGATGGCGTCACCGACGCGGGTCTGGGCGGACCACCACTCCGACTCGTTCCACGAGCGGATGAGGCGCTCGCCCCACTGCCGGTGCACGACGTCGTCGACCACCGCCGGCACGGCCGAGGGCAGCGCCCCCAGCGAGTTGCCGTCGAGGTAGATGACCCCGTCGGGGAGGGTGAAGAGGTCGCGGGTGCCGTGCAGCGGCGACTCGGCGTCCAGGGCCTGGGCGCGCGTGGTCAGGGCGTCATGGGTGTGCACCGTCGTCATAGCGGCAACGTATCCGTTTCCCCGTCGCCCACGTCAGGAACCGGGCGCGTCTGGTGTCTGCGATCCGAGACACGAGCCGTGTCACAACCCGAGACACGACCCGGCACCCGGGGACCGGTTGGGGCGGAGCCCGGCGGGCGGCATACGCTCGCGGCCATGGCATCAGCGAGTCCACGACCCCGCATCGGCGTCCTCGCCGTGCAGGGCGACGTCCGCGAGCACCTCGCGGCCCTCACCGAGCTCGGCGCCGAGGCGTCGACCGTCCGGCGTCCGTCGGAGGTCGACGCGGTCGACGGCCTCGTCATCCCCGGCGGGGAGTCGACCGTCATGGACAAGCTCGTGCGCGCCTTCGACCTTCAGGCCCCGCTGCGCGAGCGGATCGCGGCGGGGATGCCCGCCTACGGCTCCTGCGCCGGCATGATCATGCTCGCCGACCGCATCGCCGACGCCCGGCCCGACCAGCAGACCCTCGGCGGGCTCGACATCACCGTGCGGCGCAACGCGTTCGGCCGCCAGGTCGACTCCTTCGAGCAGGACCTCGACTTCGCGTGGTCGGACCCTGCGCGGGAGGGCTCCGTGCACGCCGTCTTCATCCGCGCGCCGTGGGTCGAGGAGGTCGGCGAGGGCGTCGAGGTGCTCGCCCGCGTGAGCGGCGGACCGGCCGCCGGTAGGATCGTCGCGGTTCGGCAGGGAAACCTCATGGCGACCTCGTTCCACCCCGAGGTGGGTGCGGACCGCCGGATCCACGCCGAGTTCGTCGAGATCGTCAGATCGCACCGCCAGCAACGGAACGTGAGGGAACCTGCATGAGCGGCCACTCCAAATGGGCCACCACGAAGCACCAGAAGGCGGCCAAGGACGCCAAGCGCGGCAAGCTCTTCGCCAAGCTCATCAAGAACATCGAGGTCGCGGCCCGTCAGGGCGGCGGTGACCCCGCGGGCAACCCGACCCTCTACGACGCCATCCAGAAGGCGAAGAAGACCTCGGTCCCCAACGACAACATCGACCGCGCGGTCAAGCGTGGCTCGGGCGCCGAGTCCGGCGGGTCCGACTGGCAGACGATCATGTACGAGGGGTACGCCCCCAACGGCGTCGCCGTGCTCATCGAGTGCCTCACCGACAACCGCAACCGTGCCGCTGCCGAGGTGCGCACCGCGCTGACCCGCAACGGCGGCCAGCTCGCCGACCCGGGCTCGGTGTCCTACGTCTTCAACCGCAAGGGCGTCGTCACCGTGCCCAAGGACGCCGGCTCCGAGGACGACCTCCTCGAGGTCGTGCTCGAGGCGGGCGCCGAGGAGGTCAACGACAACGGCGACACGTGGGAGATCGTCTCGGAGGCGTCCGACTTCGTCGCGGTCCGCAAGGCCATCCAGGACGCCGGCATCGACTACGACTCGGCCGAGGCGTCCTTCGTGCCCAACCTCCAGGTGCCGCTCGACCTCGACGGCGCCAAGAAGATGATCCGCGTCATCGAGGCCCTCGAGGACAGCGACGACGTGCAGAACGTCTACGCCAACGGCGATATCCCCGACGACGTGCTCGCGGAGCTCGACGACGAAGAGGAGTGACGCACCGCGCGGCGGCGGCTCGCTCGCCGCTCCACGAGGAGGCACGCCGGTCACGGCGTGCCTCCTGCGCGTCAGGGTGGCGCGGGGTTAGCGTGGCTCCCGAACACCTGTTCGGTTCTCGTCCGCTCCCCGCCCGTTTCCTGCCCGATCCCGCCACCCCAGGAGGTATGCCGTGCGCGTCCTCGCCGTGGACCCCGGGCTCACGCGGTGCGGGGTCGGCGTGGTCGACGGGGTGCCGGGGCGCAAGCTGACGCTCGTCGAGGTCGGGGTCATCCGCACGCCCTCCGGCGACCCGACGCCGAAGCGCCTCGTGGCCGTCGAGGACGAGATGCGGCTCTGGTTCGCCCGGCACCGCCCCGAGAGCGTCGCCATCGAGCGGGTCTTCGCCGACACCAACGTCTCGACCGTCATGGGCACCGCCCAGGTCACCGGCATCGTCATGATCATCGCCGAGCGCCTCGGGCTGCCCGTCACCCTGCACACTCCGACGGAGGTCAAGGCGGCCGTCAGCGGCAGCGGCCGCGCCGACAAGGCCCAGGTGACGACGATGGTCACGCGCCTGCTCGGCCTCGACACGGCCCCGAAGCCCGCCGACGCCGCCGACGCCCTCGCGCTCGCCATCTGCCACGTCTGGCGCGGCGGCACGCAGACCCGTCTCGAGCAGGCCCGCGCCGACGTCCTCGCCCGCACGGGGACCCGGCCGGGCGGCATACCCCGGCGGGTGCCCCCCGGTGCCCGCTCAGCCCGACCCCTCCCTGGAGCCCAGCCACGATGATCGCCTCACTGTCCGGAACCGTGCTCAAGGTCGGCCTCGACACCCTCGTCGTGGGCGTCGGCGGCGTCGGCATGCTCGTCCACACGACACCAGCCACCGCGACCTCGGTGCGGCTCGGCCAGCCGGCCGAGCTCGCCACCTCGCTCGTCGTGCGCGAGGACTCCCTGACCCTCTACGGCTTCGCCACCGACGACGAGAAGCTCGTCTTCGAGACGGTCCAGACCGTGTCGGGGGTCGGCCCGCGGCTGGCCCTCGCGATGCTCGCCGTCCACTCGCCCGACGCGGTGCGGGTCGCCCTCGGCACGGGTGACCTCGTGGCCCTGACCAAGGTGCCCGGCATCGGCCGTAAGGGCGCCGAACGTCTCGTCCTCGAGCTCAAGGACAAGCTCGGCGCGCTGCCCGGGTCGGCGGCGACCGCTGCGTCCGTGCCGCTCGACACGGGCGAGGTGTGGCGCGAGCAGGTGCGCGAGGCACTCGTCGGCCTCGGGTGGACGGTGCGCCAGGCCGACGACGCGCTCGACCGCGTCGCTCCCAAGGCGGCCGAGGGCGCGAGCGTGTCGGCGCTGCTGCGCGCTGCCCTCCAGGAGCTCGGTCGATGAGCGGCGCAGCACGCGGCGGGGACGGCTGGGACGGCCATGTAGAGGTCGGAGACACCGAGACCGAGCGCTGGGCCGACGGGTCCTTCGATGCGACCGCCCGCATCGTCGACGCCCGCCTCGACGAGTCCACCGAGACCGACGAGCGCCAGGTCGAGGTCGCGCTGCGCCCCAAGCGGCTCGACGACTTCCCCGGCCAGGACCGGGTGCGCGAGCAGCTGAGTCTCGTGCTCACCGCCGCCAAGCGGCGCGGCACCCCGCCCGACCACGTGCTGCTCTCCGGGCCGCCCGGGCTCGGCAAGACCACGCTCGCGATGATCGTCGCGAGCGAGCTCGAGCAGCCGATCCGCATCACGTCCGGGCCCGCGATCCAGCACGCCGGCGACCTCGCCTCGGTGCTGTCGTCACTGGCCGAGGGCGAGGTGCTCTTCCTCGACGAGATCCACCGCATGTCACGGTCGGCCGAGGAGATGCTCTACCTCGCGATGGAGGACTTCCGGGTCGACGTCATCATCGGCAAGGGGCCGGGTGCCACCGCGATCCCGCTCGAGCTGCCCCCCTTCACCGTCGTGGGGGCGACGACCCGGGCCGGCCTGCTGCCGGCTCCGCTGCGCGACCGCTTCGGCTTCACCGGGCACCTCGACTACTACGCCGCCGCCGACCTCGTGACCATCCTGCACCGCTCGGCCCGCCTGCTCGGCGTCGACGCCGACGAGGACGCCGTGCGCGAGATCTCCCTGCGTTCGCGGGGCACCCCCCGCATCGCCAACCGGCTGCTGCGGCGGGTCCGTGACTGGGCGCAGGTGCACGGCGAGCAGCGCGTCAACCTCAAGGCCGCCCGCCACGCGCTCGAGCTCTTCGACGTCGACCAGCGCGGGCTCGACCGGCTCGACCGGGCCGTCCTGGAGGCGCTCTGCCGCCGCTTCGGTGGGGGGCCGGTGGGCCTGTCGACGCTGGCCGTCGCGGTGGGGGAGGAGCCCGACACGGTCGAGACCGTGGCCGAGCCCTACCTCGTGCGCGAGGGCTACATGGTGCGCACCCCGCGGGGTCGAGCCGCCTCCGCCCAGGCGTGGGAGCACCTCGGTCTGACGCCGCCCCGTGACGCCCAGAGCCTCTGGTCGGGCCGGCTGCCGCTGGGCGACGAGCCGTCCGGGCGCTTCGACGGTTGACGCCCGAACCGGTCGTCGCCGGGGCCGCCGCTGGGGCGCCGCGTCCAAATCGTGACCGCAGGGGCGGCGCAGAGGCCGCCGCGGAGTCTGACAAACTGCACCGTCGCACGTAGACTCCTGCGGGCACCATCGCCGCTGCCGCGGCACTATCCGGTGCCCCTGGTCGTTGACGCGACGAACCCACTGAGGTGGCGCTCTGCGGCGCCCGCCCGCCTGCATGTGCCAGCACGGCGCACCGGACGAAGACACGAAGGATCGAGCCTGATATGAGCAACAACGGGAGTTTCTCGTTGCTGATTTTCGCCCTGCCGCTGCTGCTGCTCGGCTGGTTGTTCTGGACCCAGAACAAGCGGATGAAGCAGATGCGCAACTTCAGCAGTGCGCTCAACGTCGGCGACCAGGTGATCACGTCCTCCGGCATCTTCGGCACGATCAAGCACCTCGACGACTCCAGCGGCTGGCTCGAGATCGCCGACGGCGTGACGATCCGCGTCGACCGCCGCGCGATCGCCATGAAGCAGACCGACGCGCTCGCAGCGGGCACGGGAGCTGCTGGTGGAGCCGCTGGTGGCGCCGTCGGCGGGTCCGGAACCGCGACTAGCGGCACCGTGGACCCTACGAGTGACGCCGGCAGCGACCACAACCCCGGTTCGACCCCGGGCTCGTCGCAGTCAGGTCAGTGACGTTCGTGGCACGCACGAACACCAAGACGTCCGCAGTCCGGCACCTGCTCGCACTGCTGCTCATCGTCCTCAGCCTCGGCGCGCTGGCCGGCGGTCTCGCCGTCTGGGGCGGCGGCTCGACGACCCCCCGCCTCGGGCTCGACCTCGAGGGCGGCACCGAGATGGTGCTCGAGCCCGTGCTCGAGAACGGCCAGCAGGTGAGCGCCGGCCAGATCGACCAGGCCGTCGACATCATCCGCCAGCGCATCGACGCCAATGGCGTGTCCGAGGCCGAGATCGCCACCCAGGGCGGCAAGAACATCGTCGTGTCCATCCCGGGCACGCCGACCACCGAGCAGCTCGACGCGATCCGCAAGCCCTCGCAGCTTCGCTTCCGCCCGGTCTTCGTCCAGGCCTACGGTGACCCGCGCTCCACGGTGAACCCGCCGACCACCCCGACCGGCACCCCAACGGGCACGGCAACGGGCACGGCAACTGGCACGGCAACGGGCACCGGCACGCCGACGGCGACGACGCCCTCGACGAGCGCGACCGCCCAGAACGGTGTGGTCCCGCCCGCCCTCAGCGCGGCGACGACGCCGGCCACCCCGACGGCCACCGCCTCCGCGACGACCCCGGCCGCCTCGAGCGCGCCGACGACCACTGCAGCGGCCCCCACCGCGGCCGAGACGGAGGCCGCGGTCAAGACCCAGGTCAGCGCCGGTCTCGTGACGATGGGCTGGGACAAGGCCAAGGCCGACGAGGCCGCGGCCAAGGTGGCCAAGGAGTACGTCGCCCTCGACTGCACGAAGCCGGGCGCCCTCGAAGGCGTCTCCGACCTCAAGGACGCGCCGATGGCGACCTGTGGCGCCGACGGCGTCACGAAGTACGTCCTCGGGCCCGTCGAGATCGACGGCAGCGAGATCGCCGACGCGACGAGCGGCTTCCAGCCCGGCCCCAACGGCCAGCCCACCTCGATCGTCGAGGTCGCGCTGTCGTTCAACCAGGCCGGTGCGCAGAAGTTCGCCGACGTCACGAAGCGCCTCTACGGGCTCCAGAGCCAGCCGCCGCTCGACCAGTTCGCGGTCGTCCTCGACAAGTCGGTCATCACGGCGCCCCAGGCTCGCGCCGTCATCACCGACGGTCGGGCCTCGATCACCGGCTCGTTCACCATCGACTCGGCCAAGCAGCTCGCCCAGCAGCTGAAGTTCGGTGCGCTGCCCATCTCGTTCGCGCTGCAGACCTCTGACAACATCACGCCCCAGCTCGGTGAGGAGCAGCTGCGCATCGGCCTGCTCGCCGGCTTCATCGGCCTGATGCTCGTCGTCGTCTACTCGCTGATCCAGTACCGCGCCCTCGGGCTCGTGACCGTGGCCTCGCTCGTCGTCGCGTCGATCGTCACCTACCTCGCGGTCACGGTGCTCGGCACGACGCACGGCTTCCGCCTGACGATGGCCGGCGTGACCGGTCTCATCGTGGCCATCGGTGTCACGGCCGACAGCTTCATCGTCTACTTCGAGCGCATCCGTGACGAGGTGCGTGACGGGCGTCCGCTCGTCGCGGCCGTCGAGACCGGGTGGAAGCGCGCCCGCCGAACGATCATCGCGGCCGACGCCGTGAACTTCATCGCGGCCGGCGTCCTCTACTTCCTCGCCTCGGCCAACGTGCGTGGCTTCGCCTTCACGCTCGGCCTCACGACGCTCATCGACCTGCTCGTCGTCATCCTCTTCACCCACCCGACGGTCCAGCTGCTCGCCCGCACGAAGTTCTTCGGCGGCGGCCACAAGTGGTCGGGTCTCGACCCGCAGCGTCTCGGTGCCAAGGAGGAGGTCCGCTACCGCGGCGCCGGCCGCTTCGGTCCGGCCCGTCCGACCACGGGCCAGGCCTCCGGCCAGACCGGCACCGGCACGCCCGCGGGCGCGGCGACGCCGGCAGGTTCGAGCCGACTCTCCCAGCGGAAGGCGTGACCATGCTGAACTTCGCGCAGGTCGGCAACGACCTCTACACCGGCAAGCGGTCGATCGACTTCATCGGCCGGCAGAAGACGTGGTATGCCATCTCGGGCGTGCTCGTGATCCTCGCCCTGGTCGGCATCTTCGCCCGCGGCCTCAACTTCGGCATCGAGTTCAGCGGTGGCTCGGAGTTCCGCGTCCAGGGCGTCAGCAACAGCCAGGACTACGAGCAGAAGGCCCAGTCCGCGGTCGGTGAGGCCGGCATCGGTGGCAACGTCGTCGCCACGGTCGTCGGCCAGGACACCGTCCGGGTCCAGACCGAGGCCGCGTCCGAGCGCACCGAGGAGGCCCGTGCCGCCCTCGCCAAGACGTTCGGGGTGCAGGAGGGCGCCGTCAGCGCCTCCCTCATCGGGCCGAGCTGGGGTGAGACGGTCAGTCAACAGGCCATCAGAGGCCTGATCGTCTTCCTCGTGCTCGTGACCCTCGTCATGGGCCTCTACTTCCGAACGTGGAAGATGGCCGTGAGTGGACTCGTGGCCCTGCTGCACGACCTCGTCATCACCGTCGGCATCTACGCGCTCTTCGGCTTCGAGATCACGCCATCCTCGATGATCGGCTTCCTCACGATCCTCGGCTACTCGCTCTACGACACCGTCGTCGTCTTCGACAAGGTGCGCGAGAACACCGCTGAGGCCTTCGCGACGAAGCGGATGACCTACCGGCAGGCCGCCAACCTCGCCGTCAACCAGACGCTCGTCCGCTCGATCAACACGACCGTCGTCGCCCTGCTGCCCATCGCGGCCGTGCTCTTCGTCGGCTTCACGATGCTCGGCCCGGGCACCCTGCTCGACCTGTCGCTGGCGCTCTTCATCGGCATCGCGGTCGGCGCCTACTCGTCGATCTTCATCGCGACGCCGCTGCTCGTCGACCTCCGGCGCAAGGACAAGGCGGTGGTGGACCTCGACCGCTACATCGCACGTCACGGGTCCAAGGGCACCGGCCGCGACGCGCTGGCCGGCATCCACGCCGATGGCGCCCCGGAGCCGGCCGTCGTGGGGTCCGACAGCACGGGTGCGGCCGAGCAGCCGGTCGACGCGGCATACCGCCCCCTCCACCGCTATGCCCAGGCGGGCCCGCGCAACCAGCCCAAGCGCGCCCCGAAGTCGAAGCGCTGACCGGCGTGAGCGACATGGCTGCCCTCGTCGCGAGCAGGCTGCGTGACATCCCGGACTTCCCCCAACCGGGGATCGTCTTCAAGGACTTCACTCCGCTGCTCGCCGACGGGGCAGCCTTCGAGGCCCTCGTCAGCGACATCGCGCAGCGCTACCGCGGGCAGGTCGACGTGCTCGTCGGCATCGAGGCGCGGGGCTTCATCCTCGCCGCAGCGGTCGCCTACGAGCTCGGTCTCGGCATGGTCCCGGTGCGCAAGGCCGGCAAGCTGCCGGGCGAGACGCTCAAGGAGTCGTACGCCCTGGAGTACGGCACCGCCGAGATCGAGGTCCACACCGACGCCTTCGAGCCCGGTCAGCGGGTGCTCGTCCTCGACGACGTGCTCGCGACCGGCGGCACCGCCGAGGCCTGCGCGCAGCTCGTCGAACGGGCCGGGGCGAGCGTGGCGGCGATCGAGGTCGTCCTCGAGCTGGGGTTCCTCGACGGCCGCTCGCGGCTCGCCGGGCACGTCGTCAACGCGATCCTGACGGTCTGAGCTTGCACTCGGCGCCTAGACTCTCTTCATGAGCGAGGACGTCCGCAGCGAGCTCTCCACCCCCTCGCGGGTGCGAGCTCGCTTTGCCCGGTTCGGGGCCACCCGGCCCGCGGGCAACCCTGTCCTCGAGCCCCTCATGACAGCGGTGCGCCAGAACCATCCCAAGGCCGACCTGTCGGTCATCGAGCGGGCGTATGCCGTCGCCGAGCGCGCGCACGACGGCCAGATGCGCAAGAGCGGCGACGCGTACATCACGCACCCGCTCGCGGTGACGACGATCCTCGCCGAGCTCGGCATGACGCCGCCCACCCTAGCGGCGGCGCTGCTGCACGACACCGTCGAGGACACGGCATACAGCCTCGAGGAGCTGCGCGCCGACTTCGGCGACGAGATCGCGATGCTCGTCGACGGCGTCACCAAGCTCGACAAGGTGACCTACGGCGAGGCCGCCCAGGCCGAGACCGTGCGCAAGATGGTCATCGCGATGGCCCGCGACATCCGCGTGCTCGTCATCAAGCTCGCCGACCGGCTGCACAATGCGCGCACGTGGCGCTACGTCAGCGAGGAGTCGGCCAAGCGCAAGGCCAACGAGACGCTCGAGATCTATGCCCCGCTGGCGCACCGGCTCGGCATGAACACCATCAAGTGGGAGCTCGAGGACCTCGCGTTCGCGACGCTCTACCCCAAGGTCTACGACGAGATCGTGCGTCTCGTCGCCGAGCGCGCACCAGCCCGCGAGGAGTACCTCGCGGGGGTGCGCGACCAGGTCATGGACGACCTGACCGGCGCGAAGATCAAGGCGGTCGTGACCGGCCGGCCGAAGCACTACTACTCCGTGTACCAGAAGATGATCGTGCGCGGCCGCGACTTCGAGGAGATCTACGACCTCGTCGCCGTGCGTGTCCTCGTCGACACGGTGCGCGACTGCTACGCGGCGCTCGGCGCCCTGCACTCGCGGTGGAACCCGGTGCCGGGGCGGTTCAAGGACTACATCGCGATGCCGAAGTTCAACATGTACCAGTCGCTCCACACGACGGTCATCGGACCCCAGGGCAAGCCGGTCGAGATCCAGATCCGCACCCACACGATGCACCGGCGCGCCGAGTACGGCGTGGCCGCGCACTGGAAGTACAAGGACACCGCCGGTAACGGCGGGGGAGCACGCCCGGGCGAGATCACCCCGCAGAACGACATGGCGTGGCTGCGCCAGCTGCTCGACTGGCAGCGCGAGACCGAGGACCCGGGCGAGTTCCTCGACTCGCTGCGCTTCGAGATGGGTAGCAGCGAGGTCTACGTCTTCACCCCCAAGGGCTCCGTCGTCGCCCTGCCCGTGGGCGGCACGCCCGTCGACTTCGCGTATGCCGTCCACACCGAGGTCGGACACCACTGCATCGGTGCGCGCGTCAACGGCCGGCTCGTCCCGCTCGAGTCGACCCTCGAGAACGGCGACGTCGTCGAGGTGCTCACCTCCAAGGCCGACGGCGCCGGTCCCTCGCGCGACTGGCTGCAGTTCGTCAAGAGCCCGCGCGCCCGCAACAAGATCAAGCAGTGGTTCTCCAAGGAGCGGCGCGAGGAGGCCATCGACGCCGGCAAGGAGGCGATCGCCAAGGCGCTGCGCAAGCAGAACCTCCCGCTGCAGCGCCTCATGAGCCACGACTCGATGACGGCCGTTGCCACCGACCTGCGCTACCAGGACATCGAGGCGCTCTACGCCGCCGTCGGCGAGGGCCACGTCTCCGCGCAGCACGTCGTCGGCAAGGTCGTCGCGTCGATGGGTGGTGTCGAGGGCGCCACCGAGGACCTCGCCGAGGCCACCGTGCCGACCCGCGCGGCCTCGCGCCGACGCCCGGGCGACCCCGGGGTCGTGGTGGTCGGCACTCCGGACGTGTGGGTCAAGCTCGCGAAGTGCTGCACGCCGGTGCCCGGCGACCCGATCCTCGGCTTCGTCACGCGCGGCGACGGCGTCTCCGTGCACCGGGTCGACTGCACGAACGCCTCCCAGCTGACCGCCAACCCCGAGCGGCTCATCGACGTCGAGTGGGCTCCGAGCTCGGCCAGCGTCTTCCTCGTGCAGCTGCAGGTCGAGGCGCTCGACCGCAACCGTCTCCTCAGCGACGTGACCCGCGTGCTGTCCGACCAGCACGTCAACATCCTGTCGGCGTCGGTGCAGACCTCCCGTGACCGCGTCGCCATCTCGCGCTTCACCTTCGAGATGGGCGATCCCGCGCACCTCGACCACGTCATCAAGGCGGTGCGCAAGATCGACGGCGTCTTCGACGTCTACCGCGTCAACGGCAGCAAGTCGTCAGACGCCGTCCAGCGCACCCGCACCTGACCCGCCGCCCCTCACCCGTCGAGTGGCCAAACCTGGCCGCCCCTCACCCGTCGAGAGGCCAAACCTCGCCGCCTCATACACGTCGAGAGGCCAGTTTCTGTCGCGACAGAAACTGGCCTCTCGACGTTTGCCGAGCGGCAGAAAGTGGCCTCTCGACGGTGTCGGAGCGGCGAAAAGTGGCCACTCGACGGGGGGGGGGGGTGGGTCAGCCGCCGAATTCGGCGACGCCCGCGCGGGCCTGATCGAGCCAGACCTGACGGGCCTCGAGGGCCTCGCGGGCCTTCTTGACCTTGCTCGCGCTGCCCGACGCCTCTGCCTTGGCGAGGTCGTCCTGCAGGTCAGCCACGGCGCGCTCGAGCTGGTCGACCATGGCCCGGGCTCGGGCCGCCACCTCGGGGTTGCTCGACTTCCACTTGCGGTCCTCGGCGTCGCGCACGGTCTGCTCGACGCGGCGCATCGCCTTCTCGACCCGGTCCATGTCGGCGCGGGGGACCTTGCCCGCCGCATCCCACTTGTCCTGGATCGCGCGCAGCTGACCCTTGGCCTTCTCGAGATCCGTCACCGGCAGGATCGCCTCGGCCTCGACGAGCAGGGCCTCCTTGACCGCGAGGTTGCCCTTGAACTCCTCCTCCTCAGCGGCGACGACCTCGTCCTTGGCGGCGAAGAAGCTGTCCTGAGCGGCCTTGAAGCGGCTCCAGAGGCGGTCGTCGTCGGCGCGGCTCGCACGACCGGCGCGGCGCCACTCGTCCATGAGACGCTTGAACGCTCCGGCCGTGGCGGCCCAGTCCGTGCTCGAGGCGAGGCGCTCGGCGTCGGCGACCAGGCGCTCCTTGGTTGACTTGGCCTCGCCGTGGGCGGCATCGAGCCCGGCGAAGTGGGTGCGACGCGCCTTGTCGAAGCCGTTGCGGGCCGCGCTGAAGCGGGTCCACAGGTTCGACTCGGTCTCGCGGTCGAGACGGGTGGCGGAGCGCTGGTGCGCCTTCCACTCGTCGAGCAGCTCACGCATACGGGCGCCGCTCGTCTTCCACTGGATCTTGCTCTCCGGCTGGCCGGCGATGCTCTCGGCCTCGGCGACGATGGCCTCGCGCTCGGCTGTCGCCGCGGCGCGGGCCTCGGCCCGGTGCTGCTGCTCGACCGTGCGCTTGCTCGCGATACCCGACTGGATCTCGTCGAGCTTGGCGGCGAGGGCGTCGAGGTCACCGACGACAGCGGCGTCCTTGACCTGCGCGGCCAGCGTCTTGAGGCCGTCGGAGACGTCCTTGGACGGCACCTCGGGCAGGGCGAGACGCTGCTCGAGGAGCACCGCGGAGGCGAAGAGCTCGTCGTACTTGCGGGCGAAGTAGGTGAGGGCCTCGGCATCGGTCGCGCCCGGGTAGGAGCCCACCTCGCGCTCTCCCTCGGTCGTGCGCACGAAGACGGTGCCGTTTTCGTCGACGCGCCCGAAGGCGGCCGATGCAGAGTGGTCTGCCTCAGGGACCGTGGGCGCCACGGGCGCCACCGGATGCGGCGCCGTGCGAGCCAGCGCTGCCGGCGTGGGGATGGCGCTCGGCTTGGGCACCGTGGCAGGGGAGGGAGCCGCCTCAGTGGAGGCCGTGGCCTCGGCGGCCGGGGACTCTGCAGCCTCCTCGACGGGAGCCTCCTGGACAGGAGCGTCCTCAGCGGCCGGTGCCTCTTCGGCGACGTGCTGCTCGGCGGCGGGGGCCTCGACCGACTCGACCGACTCGAGCACATCGGCCACCTCGGCGGCGGCCGGGTCGACCACGGGCTCGGCTGGAATGGCCTCGTCAGCAGCCTCCTCGGCGGCCGGCCCCTCCTCGGCGGCCGGCCCCTCCTCAGCGGCCGGCCCCTCCTCAGCGGCCGGCCCCTCCTCAGCGGCTGGCGCGTGCTCCGTAGCCGACGCCTCCTCAGCGGGGGGCGCCTCCTCGGCAGCAGGCTGAGAGTCCTCGTCGACCGCGACGTCCTCTGACGTCACCGCCTCCGGGGTCGCCGCATCCGGCGTCTCGGTGGGTTCCGGGGTGCCCGTCTGAGCTGCGGTGTCCCGCTCGCTGTCGTCGGGGCCGGGGTGCGCAATGGTGTCCGTCATGCCTTCTTCTCCGTCACGCTGACACTGAGGATGCTGATCGGTGAGACCGGGGTCCCGTCCGTCGGGGTGGGCGGCAGGGCCTTGTTGGCGGCGATCTTGTCGACGATGTCGAGGCCCTTGGTCACCTTCCCGAAGATCGTGTAGCCGCCGCCGTCAGTGGGCAACTGGGTTTCCTTGTAGGTGATGAAGAACTGGCCGCCGTTGGAGTTGGGGTCCTGGGTGCGGGCCATGGCGAGCGCCCCGGTGGGGTACTTGCCGTCCTTGGGGGCGTTCTCGATGCCGAAGGTGTAGCCGGGGCCGCCCTGGCCGGTGCCGGTGGGGTCGCCGCACTGGAGGACGTAGATGCCCTCGGTGGTGACCCGGTGGCACGGGCTCGGCGCCCAGAAGCCGGTCTTGGCGAGGTTGAGGAAGGAGGCGACGGTCTGCGGGGCGACCGCGCCGTCGAGCTCGAAGACCATGTCGCCGCACGTCGTCTTCACCGTCGCGATGAACGTCTTGCCGGCCGCGGCCGCCTTGGCCGGCACCGCAGTCTGCTGCTTCGGGGCCGTCTGCGCCGGCGGGGGCTTCGTGCAGCCGGCGGCGAGCTTCTGCCCCTCGAGCAGACCGTTCGCGCCCGTGGTGGCGCTCGTCGGCGTCGTCGCGGGGGTGGTCGAGGCCGCTGCCGGTGTGGCCGTGTCGTTGCTGGCGATCAGCTTCGGCACGGTGATCACGGCAGCGAGGACGAGGATGACCGCGAGGATGACGCCGAAGACCTGCTTGTCGCGCGTGGCGTCGCCCACCGGGGGCTTCTCGGTCTTCTGGTGCTCTTCGTAGCGGCGGCGCGCACGTGCGCGTTCCTGCTCTTTGGTCACGAACCTCTCCTCGAACGGGCCGCGTGGGCTCTCCCCGGGCGTTCGGTCATTTTATGGACACTGCGCGGTGGCCTCGCGCCCGAGGGGGTCACGAGTGCGTGACATCTCCCCTCTGAGCACGCGCAAACGCTCCCCGACGCGGTATGCCGTCCGCCTCCGAGCGCCCGCGCACTAGGCTCCCAGCGTGCTGACGATCGCGTTCCCGGCCCAGGCGTTCGACACGAACTGCTACGTCCTCGCCACCCAGGCGGGGGAGGAGTGCGTCATCGTCGACCCCGGCATCGGCGTCGTCGACACCCTCCGCGAGGTGCTGACCGAGCACCGCCTGCGGCCGGCTGCCGTGCTGCTGACGCACGGGCACGTCGACCACGTCTACTCCGTCACCCCCGTCTGTGGGGCCGACACGGCGGCCTACATCCACGCCGACGACCGCTACCGGCTGCACGACCTGCTCGGGCGCAGCAACCCCGGCCTCATCGCGATGCTCGAGCAGCAGTT
Source organism: Humibacillus xanthopallidus (assembly GCF_006717145.1). Taxonomy (GTDB): domain Bacteria; phylum Actinomycetota; class Actinomycetes; order Actinomycetales; family Dermatophilaceae; genus Humibacillus; species Humibacillus xanthopallidus. The sequence continues at coordinate 1,089,063 of NZ_VFQF01000001.1, forward strand.
CGGGACGGCCGCGACGTGGACCGAGCCGACCAACGTCGTGGAGATCACCGACGGCACACGGCTCACCCTGGCCGGCATGGACGTCGACGTGCTGCACGCCCCCGGCCACACCGAGGGCTCCGTCATGTTCGGCCTCGACCTGGTGCCCGACGGCATCGCGGAGCAGGTCGACGTCGACCGCACGATGGTGACCGGCGACGTGCTCTTCGCCGGCTCGATCGGTCGCACCGACCTGCCCGGCGGTGACCCGGCCGCGATGCAACGCAGCCTGCGCGACGTCGTCCTGCCCCTGCCCGACACGACCCTCGTGCTGCCCGGCCACTACCAGGCCACGACGATGGCCCACGAACGCCTGACCAACCCCTACCTGAAGGGCCTGTCCGCGTGAGCACCCCGTCCCGTCCCGCCGTGAAGGTCACCCCGATCAGCGGCTTCCCGGAGTACCTCCCGTCCGAGCGCATCGTCGAGCAGCGCTTCCTCGACGTCATCCGCGAGACGTTCGAGCTGCACGGCTTCTCCTCCATCGAGACCCGCTCGATCGAGCCGATCGAGCGACTCAGCGCCCAGGGTGAGGACGCCGACAAGGAGATCTATGCGGTCTCCCGCCTCGCCGGCGGCAGTGACGACGACGCACGCTGGGGTCTGCACTTCGACATGACGGTGCCCTTCGCCCGCTACGTCCTCGAGAACGCCGGCAAGCTCGCCTTCCCGTTCCGGCGCTACCAGATCCAGAAGGCGTGGCGCGGTGAGCGTCCCCAGGAGGGGCGCTACCGCGAGTTCACGCAGGCCGACATCGACGTCGTCGACGTCGGGCAGCTGTCCGCGCACTTCGAGGCGGAGATGCCGCTCGTCATCGCCGACGTCTTCAGCAAGTTCCCCGTCGGCGAGTTCGTCATCCAGGTCAACGACCGCAGGATCGCGGGCGGCTTCTACCAGGGCATCGGCATCACCGACGTCATCGGCACCCTCCGCATCGTCGACAAGCTCGACAAGATCGGCCCCGACAAGGTCAAGGCGCTGCTCGTCGAGTCGGGCACGACGCCCGAGCAGGCCGACCAGTGCCTGGCGCTGGCCGCCATCCGCTCGGCCGACCTCGGCTTCGTCGACGAGGTGCGCGCGCTCGGGGTCGAGCACCCGCTGCTCGACGAGGGTCTCGAGTCCCTCGCCAACGTCATCCGCACGGGCATGGCCAACGCACCGGGCACGCTCGTCGCCGACCTGCGCATCGCCCGGGGTCTCGACTACTACACCGGCACCGTCTACGAGACGCAGTTCGTCGGCCACGAGGACTGGGGCTCGTTCTGCTCCGGTGGACGCTACGACGCCCTCGCGAGCGACGGACGCACGACCTACCCAGGGGTCGGCATCTCGATCGGCGTGACCCGCATCCTCGGCCTGCTCATCGGCCGCGGTCTCGTCACCGCGTCACGGTCGACACCGGCCGCGGTGCTCGTCGCGCTCACCGACGACGAGGCCCGCCACGAGGCCGTCGAGATCGCGACGGCGCTGCGCCGCCGCGGCATCGCGTGCGAGGTCGCCCCGTCCGCCGCCAAGTTCGGCAAGCAGATCCGCTACGCCGAGCGCCGCGGCATCCCCTTCGTGTGGTTCCCCGCGGCAGGGGAGCACGGCGAGGTCAAGGACATCCGCTCGGGCGAGCAGGTGCCCGCCGACCCCGCGTCGTGGACCCCTCCGGCCGAGGACCTCCACCCGCAGGTCACCCGCATCGACACCCCCTGACGCCAGCCCGGGGTCACGCGGCCGGAGGAGGGCGCAGGCCCTGGTCGCGCAGCTCGAGCAGGGCGAGCTCGCGGATGACGACGCGGTCCTGTCGGCGCCACGCGCCGGCAGGGTCGTCCGAGACCTTCGCGAGCGCACGCATCGGCTGTCGCGCCATGGCGCGCAGCGCGAAGAGGTCGAGGTCCTCGCCGGCGTCGATGAAGCGTTGTGACTGGGTTGCCGTGCGCACGAATCCGATCCGCACGTAGAGCCACACCGCGACGACGATCGAGATCGGTGCGAGGGCGGTCGCGAGGCCGAGCCCGAGGGCGAGCCGGTCGATCGTCTCGGCCATCGACGCGCCCGCATCGCGCAGCGTCGTGCCGGACCCCGCGGCCTGGGTCAGCCACGTGCGCAGCTGCTCACCGACGAACGGGATCTGGCCGGCCTGCTGGCCGGCGCCCGTCAGCGAGTCGTTGACCGACTGCCCCGCCGAGGTGATCGAGTCGGCGGGGGAGCGCAGGCTGGTCACGAGGTCGTGCACCTGCCTCCCGGCATACACCCACACGCCCACCCACAGCACGATGAAGGCGTCGGCGAGCAGCTGCCGCGTCCGGCGGGTGGGGGTGTCCGCATACAGCTTCATGGTGCCTCTCATGGTCAGGCAGGAGTCACGCCGGGGGCGCTCGGAACGGCCGATGCGGCCCAACCTACTGGCCGTGGATCGTGCTGGTGCAGAAGTGGTCTGGCCCTCGAGTGCACGCCGTTAGAGTGGGCTCGCGGCCCTGCACACGGCCGCCGGCCGGGCAACGACGCCCGGGCCGACGTGGTGAGTCCGGAAGGATGTGCAGCATGAAGGTCGGCATTCCACGCGAGGTCAAGAACCACGAGTACCGCGTGGCCATCACCCCATCAGGCGTGCACGAGCTCACCGAGCACGGCCACGAGGTCCTCGTCGAGAAGGACGCCGGCGTCGGGTCGCAGATCAGCGACGAGCAGTACGTCGCGGCCGGCGCCCGCATCATCGGCTCGGCCGACGACGTGTGGGGCGAGGCCGAGATGGTGCTCAAGGTCAAGGAGCCGGTGGCGGAGGAGTACCACCGCATGCGCGAGGGCCTCACCCTCTTCACCTACCTGCACCTCGCCGCCGACAAGCCCCTCACCGAGGAGCTCGCCGCCCGCAAGGTCACCGGCATCGCCTACGAGACGGTGCAGCTGACCTCCGGCGCGCTGCCGCTGCTCTACCCGATGTCCGAGGTCGCGGGGTGCCTCGCTCCCCAGGTCGGCGCGCACTCGCTCATGCGCGCGCAGGGTGGCCGTGGCGTCCTCATGGGCGGCGTCGGCGGCGTGCAGAACGCCAAGGTCGTCATCCTCGGCGCCGGTGTCTCGGGCCAGAACGCCGCCAACATCGCCCTCGGCATGGGTGCCGACGTGACCCTGCTCGACACCGACCTCGACAAGCTGCGCATGTCGTTCTGGCGCTACGACAACCAGGTGCACGGGCTCGCCTCCTCGAAGCTCACGGTGCAGGAGCAGGTGCTCCAGGCCGACCTCGTCATCGGCGCCGTGCTCATCCCCGGCGCCGCTGCGCCCAAGCTCGTCTCCAACGACCTCGTGGCGCAGATGAAGCCCGGCTCCGTGCTCGTCGACATCGCCATCGACCAGGGCGGCTGCTTCGAGGACTCCCGGCCCACGACCCACGCCGACCCGACGTTCCAGGTGCACAACTCGGTGTTCTACTGCGTCGCCAACATGCCCGGCGCCGTGCCCAACACGTCGACCTACGCCCTCACCAACTCCACGCTGCCGTATGCCGTGAAGCTCGCCAACCAGGGGTGGCGCGACGCGTTGCGCAGCGACCACGCGCTGGGCCTGGGGCTCAACACCTACGACGGCCACGTGACCTACGGCCCCGTCGCCGAGGCGCACGGCATGACCTCGATCTCGCTGGAGGAGGCCCTCTCCTGACGCAGGACGTCACGACCGGGCCACCCACGGTGCGTCTCACGCCTCTCGAGCGTGACGTCCGTGGGTGGCTCGACCACGTCCGGGTCGAACGAGGCGCCTCCGACAACACCCTCTCCTCCTACGCCCGCGACCTGCGCGCCTACGTCGCCTTCCTCGCGGGCCGGCACATCGACGATGCGGGCCGGGTCACCGAGGCCGACGTCACCGACTTCCTCGCCTCGCTGACCGAGCGGGGCCTCGCTCCGTCGTCGGCGGCGCGCACCCTCGTCGCGGTGCGCGGCTTCCACCGGTTCCTCGCACTCGAGGGGGAGGTCGCCACCGACCCCGCCGCCGCGGTCGCACCGCCCCGGCCGCCCTCACGCCTGCCCAAGGCCATCCCCGTCGACGCCGTCGAGCGGCTCCTCGCCGCGGCGTCGGTCGGCGACACGCCCGAGGCGCTGCGCGACCGCGCCCTGCTCGAGATCCTCTACGGCACGGGCGCCCGCATCAGCGAGGCGGTGGGTCTCGACGTCGACGACCTCGACCTCGGCCTCGACCTCGGCCCACGCCACGCCGGCGCCGGAACAGCCGCGATGCCCGTCGCCGACGCGCCAAAGGAGTTCACGACGGCGGCCACCCGCCTGCGGGGCAAGGGCGGCAAGGAGCGCATCGTGCCGGTGGGCCGGTATGCCGTGGAGGCCGTCACGGCATACCTCGTGCGGGCCCGGCCCGTGCTCGCGGCGCACGGCCGCGGGGGACCGGCCCTGCTGCTCAACGCACGCGGCAACCGGCTGTCACGTCAGTCGGCCTGGGCGATCCTGCAGCGCGCGGCCGAGCGGGCCGGCCTCTCCGAGCACGTGTCGCCTCACACGCTGCGCCACTCCTTCGCCACCCACCTGCTCGACGGCGGCGCCGACGTGCGTGTCGTGCAGGAGCTGCTCGGGCACGCCTCGGTGACGACGACGCAGATCTACACGATGGTCTCGGTCCACCGACTCCGCGAGGTCTACGCGGGCGCCCACCCCCGAGCCCGCTGATAGGGTCACGAATGATCAGCGAGAGGCTGAACGCAGCACCAGCAGCGAGCCGAGCGGAGTGGGACAGCCGGTGAACGAGGAGTCACACGAGACCATGGAGACCAGCGAGTCCCTGCAGTCGTCGGTGCCGTCGCAGCCGTCGGAACCGTCACGCACACCGAGCACCGACGTGCCGCGAGCTCGTAGTGCCGGGCCCGTGCCACCCCCCGCGCCGCGCGCCGACGCCCGTGAGCGCGACGAGAGCGGTCCGGTGCGTGCGCCGGGCAGCCCCGCCCTCGGCCCGACCGGTCGCCCGCTGGTGGAGTTCCCCACGCCGGAGCCGCTCTCGAGCCACGGTCCCGCCCGCATCATCGCCATGTGCAACCAGAAGGGTGGCGTCGGCAAGACGACGACGACCATCAACCTCGGCGCGGCGCTGGCCGAGCTCGGGCGCAAGGTGCTCGTCATCGACTTCGACCCGCAGGGCGCGCTCTCGGTGGGCCTCGGCGTCAACGCCCAGGAGCTCGACCTCACGATCTACAACCTGCTCGTCGAGCGGGGACACGAGATCCACGACGTCATCACGACCACGAGCACCCCGGGCCTCGACCTCGTGCCGGCCAACATCGACCTGTCCGCCGCTGAGGTCCAGCTCGTCGGCGAGGTGGCCCGCGAGATGGTGCTCGCCCGCGTGCTGCGCCCGGTGCTCGACGAGTACGACGTCATCCTCATCGACTGCCAGCCCTCTCTCGGCCTGCTCACCGTCAACGCCCTCACGGCCGCGCACGGGGTGCTCATACCGCTCGAGTGCGAGTTCTTCGCCATGCGCGGCGTGGCACTGCTCATCGACACCATCGACAAGATCACCGACCGGCTCAACCCGCGCCTCAAGGTCGACGGCATCCTCGCGACGATGTACGACTCGCGCACCCTGCACAGCCGCGAGGTCGTGCGCTCGGTCGTCGACCACTTCGGCGACCAGGTCTTCCACACCGTCATCAGCCGCACCGTGAAGTTCCCCGATGCGACCCTGGCCGCCGAGCCGATCACGTCGTACTCCTCGGACCACTCCGGCGCCAATGCCTACCGCCAGCTCGCACGGGAGCTCATCGCCCGCGGCGACGCCGCCTGACCGGCCCGGTGCGATGACCGAGCAGGGCATCGTCGACCGCCCGGCGGTCGACGCGGACGAGGCTGCCGCCACGGCGGTGGCCGAGGGTGTCGCTGCCCAGGAGACCGCGGTCGACGCGGTCCCGCTCGTCGACGTGCCCGCCACCCGGGGCTCGGACCTCACGCCGGGAGGCATCCTCACGCGGCGGCAGGTCGTGCCGTTCGAGGTCCACCTCGATGTCTTCTCCGGACCCTTCGACCTGCTGCTCGGGCTCATCAGCAAACACAAGCTCGACATCACGGAGGTGGCGCTGGCTCGCGTCACCGACGAGTTCATCAGCCACATCAAGGCGGCCCAGGCCACCGACGACGACTGGGACCTCGGGCAGGCCTCCGACTTCCTCCTCGTGGCCGCGACCCTGCTCGACCTCAAGGCCGCCCGCCTCCTGCCGTCGTTCGGGCCGCAGGACGACGAGGACCTCGCCCTCATCGAGGCCCGCGACCTGCTCTTCGCACGGCTGTTGCAGTACCGCGCCTACAAGCAGATCGCCGGCCTCTTCCGCGAGCGGATGGCGACGTCAGGACGCATCACCCCGCGCCAGGCCGGCATGGAGCCGGAGTTCGCGAGCCTGCTGCCCGAGCTCGTCATCGCCGTCACTCCGGAGCAGTTCGCCATGATCGCCGCCCGCGCGATGACCCCCAAGGTCGCGCCGACCGTGGGCCTCGACCACCTGCACGCCCCGCAGGTCAGCGTGCGCGAGCAGGCCGCCCTCATCGTCGAGCGGCTGCGCGCCCGGGGCCAGGCCTCCTTCCGCAGTCTCGTCGCCGACGCCGACAGCACCCTCGTCATCGTCGCCCGCTTCCTCGCCCTGCTCGAGCTCTTCAAGGAGTCGGCCATCGCCTTCGAGCAGGCCGAGGCGCTCGGTGAGCTCGACGTGCGTTGGACCGGCGGCGACCGCGACGACGTGTCGATCGACGACGAGTTCGACGAGGACGACGAGGACGACGTGGACGAGGGCGGCGCCGAGCGCCCCTCGCCGGGCAAGGATGATGGCGACGTGCGCACGAGGGAGAACGACGATGAGTGACGCGCCCGAGCAGGCGCCCGACGCGGTCCCGAACGCGGGGGAGGGCGCGCTCGAAGGCACACCCGGGGACACGGACATCACGCCTGACGGCGCCGACGAGCAGATCGCCTTCGACCTGTCGACCTTCCCCGGTGGTGCCCGCTCGGCCATCGAGGCCGTGCTCATGGTCGTCGACGAGCCGGTGACGGAGATGTCGCTCGCCTCCGCGCTGGAGCTGCCCGTCGAGGACGTCCTCGAGCACCTCCACGCCCTCGAGGAGCAGTATGCAGCCGACCAGCGCGGCTTCACCCTGCGCAGCGTCGCAGGCGGCTGGCGGGTCTACAGCCGGCCCGAGTTCGCTCCCGTCGTGGAGAAGTTCGTCCTCGACGGGCAACAGGCCCGGCTCACTCAGGCCTCGCTCGAGACCCTCGCGGTCATCGCCTACCGCCAGCCGGTGTCACGGGCGCGGGTCAGCGCCGTGCGCGGGGTCAACGTGGACGGCGTCGTGCGCACCCTCGTCTCGCGCGGCCTCATCGAAGAGGTCGACGATGTCGGCGAGAGCGGCGCCGTGCTCTACCGGACGACCACCTATTTCCTCCAGCGCCTGGGCCTCTCGTCGCTCGACGAGCTCCCCGCCCTCGCGCCCTACCTACCCGATGCCGACGTCATCGACGAGCTCATCGAGGAAGGACACCGATGACCGAGCACTCCAGGTCACCCCGTCAGCCCCGCAAGAAGGGTGGCGCCCCCAGCGGCTCTGCCGGCTCGCGCGGGTCCGGAGGCAAGGGCGGCTACACGTCCGGCGGCCGGGGCACCGGCAAGGCGCCTGCGAAGGGCGCGGGCAAGACGTCCGGCAGGAGCGGCGGCAAGACGAACTCGCGCTTCGCCGGGTCGACGAAGCCGAGCCAGCCGACCCGCCTGCCCGACCGCGACGCACCGGCACCGGTCGACGTGCACGACCCCGACGGCATCCGCCTGCAGAAGCTCATGGCTGCCGCCGGCGTCGGCTCGCGTCGGGTCTGCGAGAACCTCATCGCGCAGGGCCGCGTCGAGGTCGACGGCCAGATCGTCACCGAGCTCGGGGTGCGCATCGACGCGAAGTCCCAGGTCGTCCACGTCGACGGGGTGCGGATCAACCTCGACGAGGACCGGGTCTACCTCGCCTTCAACAAGCCCAAGGGCGTCGTCACGACGATGCACGACGAGCTCGGCCGCATCTCGCTGGAGGACTACGTCGGCAACCGCGAGGAGCGCCTCTTCCACGTCGGGCGTCTCGACGCTGACACCGAGGGCCTGCTGCTGCTGACGAACGACGGCGACCTCGCCCACCGTCTCCAGCACCCGGCATACGGCGTTCTCAAGACCTACGTCGCGACGATCCGTGGCCCGGTGGGTCGCGACGTCGGCAAGCGGCTGCGCGAGGGTGTCGAGCTCGAGGACGGCCCCGTCAGCGTCGACTCGTTCCGCATCGTCGACCACCAGCCCGGTAAGGCGATGGTCGAGGTGGTCCTTCACGAGGGACGCAAGCATGTCGTGCGGCGCATGCTCGAGGCCGTCGGGCACCCCGTGCTCGAGCTCGTGCGCACCGAGGTCGGCCCGATCCGTCTCGCCGACCTCAAGTCCGGTCGCATGCGCCGGCTCAACAAGGCCGAGATCGGCGCCCTCTACAAGGCTGCGGGGCTGTGACCACGCACGTCCGCGTCGTCGGCACGGGACTCATCGGCACGAGTCTCGGAATCGCCCTGTCCAACAATGGGTTTCACGTTTCACTTGCGGACCCGTCGCCCACGGCCGTGCGGCTCGCGCGCGACCTGGGGGCGGGGCGGCTCGCCGCCGACGACGACGCGCCTGACGTCGTCGTCGTCGCGGCCCCGCCCGACGTCGCCTCGCAGGCCGTCATCGACGCACTGCGCGAGTGGCCCGACGCGGTCGTCACCGATGTCGCCTCGGTCAAGGAGTCGGTCCTGCGCGAGGTGCTCGCCTCCGGCGTCGACGCCTCGCGCTACGTCGGCTCCCACCCGATGGCGGGCCGTGAGCGCTCGGGTGCGGCAGCAGCACGCGGCGACCTCTTCGACGGCCGGGCCTGGGTCGTCGTGCCCCATCCGGCCTCGAGCGCCGCTGCGACCGAGCAGGTCAAGCGGCTCGCGACCGCCGTCGGGTCGGCCGTGCGGGTCATGCCCGCCCACGAGCACGACGAGGCGGTCGCGGCGGTCTCGCACGTGCCGCAGCTCGCGGCGAGCATCGTCGCTGCCGGTCTGCGCGAGCTCCCCGAGAGCGCTGTCGGCCTAGCCGGCCAGGGCCTGCGCGACGTCACCCGCATCGCGGCCAGCGACCCGCGCCTCTGGACCCAGATCCTCGCCGGCAACGCCGCCGCGGTGCGCGACGTCATGCGCGAGGTGCGCGACCAGGTGGCCGCTGTCGTCGTGGCCCTCGACGGGCTCGTCGACGCCGGGGGAGAGGGCTCGCTCGGCACGCTGAGCCGGGTCCTCGAAGCCGGCAACCTCGGCCACGCACGGATCCCGGGCAAGCACGGAGCTGCCCCGGCGGCATACGACCTCGTCTCGGTCGTCGTGCCCGACGAGCCCGGGGCCCTGGCACGGCTGCTCACCGACATCGGTGCCGCCGGCATCAACCTCGAGGACCTGCACCTCGAGCACGGGCTCGGGCAGGCCGTCGGCATCGCCGAGATCGCCGTCGTGCCGGCCTCCGTCGAGCCGCTCCGGGCCGAGCTCGAGCGGCTCGGCTGGCGCGTCCACGACTGACGGTCGGCGCGCGGCCCCCACCGCCGGCCCGGTGAGGGCGAGTCGGCCAGCGCCCGTCGCTGCCACTATCCTCGGGCGCATGCCCAGCGCCCCTGAGGACCACCTGTCCGGCTTCGTCGTCGCCATCGACGGCCCCTCGGGGTCGGGCAAGTCGAGCGTCTCCAAGCAGGTGGCCCGCACGCTCGGCTACGGCTACCTCGACACCGGTGCGATGTACCGCGCCCTCGCGTGGTGGTGCCTGAGCGAGGGCGTCGACCTCACGGACGCCGAGGCCGTCACCGCCGCAGCCCACCGGCTGCCGCTGTCGATCGGCACCGACCCCGACGACCCGACGGTCACGGTCGGCGGCGTCGATGTCACCGCGGCCATCCGCGAGACGCGCATCTCGACCAACGTCTCGGCCGTCGCCGGGGTCATCCCCGTGCGCGAGCTCATGCGGGTGCTCCAGCGCCGGCTCATCTCCGAGGCTGGCGCCGCCGACGGGGGAGTCGTCGCCGAAGGCCGCGACATCACGACCGTCGTCGCGCCCGACGCGCCGGTGCGCATCCTGCTCACCGCCTCGGAGGAGGCCCGCCTCGCCCGCCGCTCGACAGAGCTGCACGGCGACGCCGACGAGGCCTCGGTCGAGGCCACCCGGTCGCAGATCGTCGACCGCGACAAGGCCGACTCGGCCGTGTCGGAGTTCAGCGTCGCGGCCGACGGCGTGACGACCGTCGACACCTCGCACCTCGACTTCGAGGGCTCGGTGGGGGCCGTGCTGCAGGTCGTCGGAGCCGCTCAGGCGTGACGCCCGCGCCGCTCGCGTCACGGGCGCACCCCGCGTGGGTGGAGAATGGTCCCTCAAAGACGTTTCACTGATTCGAGGACACCGTGACTGACGAGACCGCCCGCCCCACCGATGAGGGCGCTCCGATCTCGACCGCTCCCGTCGACGACGCCGCCGTGGAGCGCGCGCTGCGCGCCGGGCTCTCCGACTTCGAGCTGAGCCCGGAGGACGAGGCGCTGCTCGAGGCCGAGGGGCCGTATGCCGCTGACAGCACTCCCCAGGGCCCCCTGCCCGTCGTCGCCGTGGTCGGCCGACCCAACGTGGGCAAGTCGAGCCTCGTCAACCGCATCCTGCGCCGGCGCGAGGCCGTCGTCGAGGACGTGCCCGGCGTCACCCGCGACCGCGTCTCCTACGAGGGCGAGTGGGCCGGCCGCCGCTTCACCGTCGTCGACACCGGGGGCTGGGAGGCCGACGCCACGGGCATCCACCTGCGGGTGGCCGAGCAGGCCGAGATCGCCATCGAGCTCGCTGACGTCGTGATGTTCGTCGTCGATGCGACCGTCGGTGCCACCGACGACGACGAGGCCGTCGTCAAGCTCCTGCGCAAGTCGGGCAAGCCCGTCGTCCTCATCGCCAACAAGGTCGACGACCAGCGCGGCGAGGCCGACGCGGCCATGCTGTGGAGCCTCGGCCTCGGCCAGCCGTGGCCCGTCTCCGCGGTCCACGGTCGCGGGAGCGGCGACGCCCTCGACGCGGTGCTCGAGGTGCTGCCGCAGGTGTCCGCCACCGGCGCGTATGCCCAGGGCGGGCCGCGCCGCGTCGCGCTCGTCGGGCGACCCAACGTCGGCAAGTCGAGCCTGCTCAACCGGCTCGCCGGCTCGGAGCGGGTCGTCGTCGACAACGTCGCCGGCACGACGCGCGACCCCGTCGACGAGCTCATCGAGCTCGGTGGCAAGACGTGGCGCTTCGTCGACACGGCCGGCATCCGCCGCCGGGTTCACCAGTCGCGAGGCGCCGACTTCTACGCGTCGCTGCGCACCCAGACGGCGCTCGAGAAGGCCGAGGTGGCCGTCGTGCTCATCGACGCCTCCGAGCCGATCGCCGAGCAGGACGTCCGCGTCGTGCAGCAGGTCATCGACGCCGGCCGCGCGCTCGTCATCGCCTACAACAAGTGGGACACCCTCGACGAGGAGCGTCGCCACTACCTCGAGCGCGAGATCGACAAGGAGCTCGTCCAGGTGCCGTGGGCACCGCGAGCCAACGTGTCGGCCCGCACCGGGCGCCACATGGACCGGCTCGTGCCCGCAATCGAGACCGCCCTCGAGTCGTGGGACACCCGCGTGCCGACGGGGCGGCTCAACGCCTTCCTCGGCGAGATCGTGGCCTCGCACCCGCACCCCGTGCGCGGCGGCAAGCAGCCCCGAATCCTCTTCGCCACGCAGGCCTCCACCCGACCGCCGCGCTTCGTCATCTTCGCGTCGGGCTTCATCGAGGCCGGCTACCGCCGCTTCCTCGAGCGTCGTCTGCGCGAGCAGTTCGGCTTCGAGGGCACCCCGATCGAGGTCTCGGTGCGCGTGCGCGAGAAGCGCAGCAAGCGCTGACGGCACTGCCGGCCACACGGCATACCGCGGCGGCCGTCAGGTGACGCGCGAAGGGCGCCCACGACTCGTGTCGTGGGCGCCCTCCGTCGTGCGGGTGAGGTAGGGCGGTGTCAGGCCGCCGGGCGCACGCCGTAGGTGGCCAGCCAGCTCTGCACGACGGGGATGTCGATGCGCTGGAGGCCGTCGAGGTAGCGGCAGTTGTCGGTGTAGCCGTAGCTCGTCACGGTCACCTGGTAGCCGCCACGGAAGGTGGGACCGCCCGAGTCGCCGAAGCAGGAGCCGCCGGTGCCCCGGGTGTCGTTGATGTTGCCGTTGACCTGGAGGATCTGCGGCGTCAGCTTCTGGCCGGGCGCGTCGGCGACGCGGCGGATCAGCGGGTAGGACTGCGGCGTCGGCTTCTGGGGGCCACTGTCGGGCTTGCGGACCTCGGTGCCGTAGCCGACGATCGTGAAGAGCGTGTGAGCCAGCTGCGACCTCGGGATCGTGTCGAGGTAGCCGGCGGGGGCGACCCTCGCGGGAGCGATACCCGTGACCGGCGTGTCGAGCACGACGACGCCGACGTCGTTCCAGTTCTTGAGGTCCGTGAAGTCGGAGTACTGCGGGTGGGCGTGGGGCGCGCCCACGTGCCACGTGCGTCCTCTGGTGTCGGTGAAGACACCGGACTGCGTGTAGCCGGTCTGGCTCGTGCCGTCAGCGGCGACGTCCGGCGCCGTCGGGATGTTGGACGGTGCGGTCTCCGAGATGGTCGAGCTGAACGACGCGATCGTCTTGCCGGCGGTGCCGGCAGTGCAGTGCGCGGCCGTCACGAGGACGGTCGGGGTGACGAGCGTTGCGGTGCACCGGTAGCGGAAGTGGTCGGCCTCGTCGTAGAAGAGGATGACCGCGACGTTCGGGTGTCCTTCGCCATCGGGCGCACCGCCGGTGATGGCGGTCGCTGTCAGGGCCGGCACGGTCACGAGACCGGCAACGGTGGCGACGGCGAGGAGGAGCGTGCGCACGGAGCCTCGAAGGCGTGCGCGAGGACGACGGAGCATGAGCTGCCTTTCAGTGGTCGATCGGGCCCCCCGACCCGCGGTGGCGACGATTCCCCTGCCACCGGCGATCCCTGCTGTGAGGCGAACCTACGCCGTCAGGCCCCTCCGCGGGGGCGAGCACGCGCCGGAATCGGGGCCCGATTCGGATCTGCGAGCGGGTGTGCGCTAGGGTTTCGTTCGCCCGCAAGGGCATTCGGGCTGTGGCGCAGCTTGGTAGCGCACTTGACTGGGGGTCAAGGGGTCGCAGGTTCAAATCCTGTCAGCCCGACCGAAGAAGTATCAGGTCAGAGGCGGTCTCGGAGCACTCCGGGGCCGCCTCTGTCGTGCTCCTGTCCCTGGTGCAGCTGGCGTCGAGGGGGCCGCTCAGGGCTGGGCCACGACCCAGGCACCCGAGTTTTCGGCCACGCCGCTGTCCATCGCGAACTGGACGTGGGTCACCTGTGACGAGGTGGGGACCTCGAAGACGACATAACCCGTCGCCTGCTCACCGGGGAGCAGGTTGACCGACAAGGGGAAGAGGGGCCCTTCTGCGATAGACAGGATGGTCTCGGTGTCGAACCCGCGGCCCGAGTGGTCGACGAGCCGGGCGCAGTTGGAGGGAGTCTCCTCGTAGCTGGCGGCACCGGTGTTCTTGATCGTGATCTCGACGCCCACGTAGCGGTTCCCCGGCGACGGAGTGCTGATGCCGTCGGTTGAGGTCGTCGGATCGACCACCTTCGTCACGGTTACGGAGGCCTTCGTTGCCGGGTCGATGCCGGTGAGCGCGATGGCCTGGCCCAGCGATGCAGTCTTCGCCGACGGGGCGGCTGGCGTCGATGGCATCGACCCGGACACCGATGACGTGGTCCCTGGAGTGGAGGGCGGGGCGCCAGAGGCACCTGCACCGCCGTCGTTCCGCCCGAGCAGGAGCACACCGACGACAGCGAGAGCGACGATGGCCGCGGCTGCGAGAGCGGCCCACCGCCACCACGACGGGAGCCTGGCCGCCGCCGGGACAGTCACCGAGGGCTCGCCGGTCGAGCCGGGCACCGGCATCGGCACCGGGACGTCCACCATCGGAGCCTCGACGGTCGAGGTGGCCTCCGCTCGACCCAGGAGCACCCGGACGGTGCCCACGAGGTGTAGCAGGTGCTGCTCCATGGGCGGGGTGATCGCGTCGAGCCAGTGCGCGTCGGAGATGAAGTACTCCAGCGACGGCGACGGGATGACGTCGTCGACCCTGAACGGCAGGATCGGGATGCCGTGGCTGACGGTCCGCTCGATCTCGCGCTTGACGTGAGGGGAGCGGTTGGAGTTGTCCGAGAACACGAGCACGGTCAACGCGCTGCCGGCGATCGCCTCGATGATCGACTGGCCGTAGTCGGTGCCCGGCAGGACGTCGCGCGGAGCGATCCAGCACCGGATCCGGTTCTGCTCCAGCGTCGAGCAGATGGCGTTCGCGATCGTCCGGTCGTGTGACGAGTGGCAGATGAAGACGTCGTGGTTCATGCCCTGGCCTTCGGCTCGCGGGAGGCTCCACCTTCAGGATGGGTCCACCCCAGCCGCGGCCGACAGGGCCGAACGTCCCCTGGGCGCACCACCCGGACCGGCGTTGCGGGGGCCCTAGAGCGCCTGCAGGAAGCGGATCAGTCCCGGGAAGTAGTGACCCGGGTCGTCGAACTGCGACAGGTGGCTTCCGTCGGGACAGTGCAGATAGCTGCCTCGGGGCAGCTGCTCGGACATCCACCTCATGTGCGCCGGGTCCATCGTGTCGTGGGTGGCACCGATGACGAGCGTCGGCACGGTGATGGTGTGGAGGTCCGCGGAGCGGTCCCACCCCTCGAGCGTGCCACTGAGCCCGAGCTCGCTCGGCCCTTGCATGGGCACGTAGATGGCTGGGTTGAGATGAGCCAGAGAGCGCTGGAGCGGATCGGGCCACTCCTCCAGCGGTAGACGACAGACATGCAGCACGTAGTGGTGCTCCATCAGCAGCTGTTCGTACGTCGGGTCGTCCGTCGCGCCCGAGGCCTCGAGCTGCTTGATCTGCGCGAGCACCGACGGATCCATGGACGGCTCGAGAACGTCGCGTGCATAGGCGTTGTAGAGCCGGGCGCTCGACATCATGTTGGAGATCACGAGGCCCTTGAGGTGCTCCTGGTGGTGGACCGCGTACTCCATCGCGAGGAGCCCGCCCCACGACTGCCCGAGGAGAACGAAGTTGCTCGCGTCCAAGCCCAGGGCTCGGCGCACCTGCTCCACCTCGTCCACGAAACGGGGGAGGTTCCACAACGCCGGGTCCTCGGGCTGGTCGCTGCGGAACGAGCCGAGCTGGTCGTAGTGGTAGTACTCGATCCCGGCGCGCGGGAACCAGGTGTCGAAGCACTCATACAGCTCGCTGGTCACCCCCGGGCCGCCGTGCAGGAGGAGCACCTTGAGTTCGGGGTTGGTCCCGACCCGCTTCGTCCAGACCCGGAAGCCGCCACTCGGGGTGCTGATGGGAATCCTGCGCGACCCGCCGGAACGCACCTCGCGCGCGTCCCAACCCGACGTGTCGAAGTAGGACTCGGGAGGCCCGCTCACCGAATCAAGGGTAGCAACGCGGGGGTCTCCGGGCCGGAGGTTCAGAGCTCGATGTGGGCCCCCATGACGATGGTCCGGTCGGGAGGGAGGTGGAAGACCTCGGTCCGGTTGGCAGCGTTGTGGTACATCCACGCATACAGCCGCTTGCGCCACGTGCGCAGCCCGCGGTGACCCGTCGCCTGCACGGTGATGACCGAGAGGAAGTAGTGGGCCTCGTCGAGGTCGATGTCGAGCTCGGGTGTCCGGCCGACCGCGAGCGCCAGCCCCTTGGGGATGTCCTGGCTGTCCGTGAAGCCCACGTGCACCGTGACGTGGACGAAGCCGTCGTCCGCGTCACCGAGGTCGTCGACCTCCACCCGGTCGACGTGGCGGATGTGCGGGACGTTCTCGTTGACGATCTGCACGAGGACGACCCGCTCGTGGACCACCTGGTTGAAGTCCGCGTTGGCACGCAGCGCGAGCGGTGTCGTCGTCGCGTTGGCGTGGGGGAAGACAGCGACGCCGGGGACACGCCGGATGAGATCGGGGTGCTCGCGCACGACCTTGAGGAAGAAGGGGAGCGGCCCCTCGAGGTCGCGCTCCTCGGCATGAAGGGCGTCGGCGCCGCGCCGCCAGGTCGTCATGAGCGCCACGACGAGGGTGGCGATGACGAGCGGGAGCCACCCGCCGCTGACGACCTTGGTCAGGTTGGCTCCGAGGAACGTGAGCTCCACGGCCACGACGAGCACGACGTAGACGACGATCTTCCACGTCTCCACCCGCCACACGTAGCGCGCGAGGAGGAGGAAGAGGGCGCTCGTCAGCAGCAGCGTGCCCGTCACCGCCAGGCCGTATGCCGCCGCCAGCCGGCTCGAGCTGCGGAACGTCGCAATCAGCACGATCACCCCGACGAAGAGGATCCAGTTCATCACCGGTACGTAGATCTGGCCGCCCTCCTCGCGAGAGGTCTGGCGCACCGCGAGCCGTGGCAGCATCCCCAGTCGCACGGCCTGGCGCGACACCGAGAAGGCGCCGGAGATGACCGCCTGCGACGCGATGACGGTGGCCACAGTCGCCAGCACGACGAGGGGCAGCGTGGCCCACGACGGCGCCATGAGGAAGAAGGGGTTCGACACGACGGACGGGTCGTCGAGGATCATCGCCCCCTGCCCGAGGTAGTTGACCGCGAGCGCCGGGAAGACGACGAGGTACCACGAGAGGCGGATCGACCTCGCCCCGAAGTGCCCCATGTCGGCATACAGCGCCTCGGCGCCGGTGATCGTCAGCACCACCCCGCCCATGGCGACGAACGCGATGAACGGGTTCTCGAGGACGAACATCACGGCATACGTGGGGGAGAGCGCCTCGAGGATCTGGGGGTTCATGACGATGTGCGGCAGGCCGAGCACGAGCAGCACCCCGAACCACAGCACCATGACCGGGCCGAAGGCCTTGCCCACGACGCCGGTGCCCCATCGCTGGATGACGAAGAGCCCGGAGAGCACGACGACCGCGAGGGGTAGGACGAGCTCGGCGAGCGAGGGCTGCGCGATCTCGAGGCCCTCAATCGCCGACATGACGGAGATGGCGGGCGTGATGACGGCGTCGCCGTAGAACAGGGCTGCGCCGAGGACGCCCATCGCCATCACGACTGCGAGACGACGCCTGCCGTTCAGGTGGCGGCGCAGCAGGGCCACGAGCGCGAGGATGCCGCCCTCGCCGTCGTTGTCGGCACGCATGGCCAGCGCGACGTACTTCATCGACACGACGAGCGTGATCGACCAGACGACCATGGAGATGACGCCGAGCACGTCGCCCCGGGTCGCCTGGACCGTGTTGTGCTCGATGCTGAAGACGGTCTGCATCGCGTAGAGCGGGCTCGTGCCGATGTCGCCGAAGACGATCCCGATCGCCCCGAGCGCGAGGGGGAGCGTGCGGCCGCTCCGGGCATGGTGGGCGTGGTAGCCGACCGCCCCGGAGCCGGGGGAGGGGGCCGCAGCCGGCGTCGCTTCGCCCTGGGACGTCACGCGTTCATCGTGGCACGCGCGGCCGCTCCCGGGCGGCCCGACCGGCTTTCCCAGCAAGTTCTCAGGTAGTCACCACAACGGAGAGCAATGACCTCCAATTGCCGGACACGGCGGTGCGCACGGCCATAACTTCTCAGTGAGACGACACAGAGGGGCCGCGATGCCAGGTGCCATTCGGATCGAGCTGCTCCCTGCACGACTCGGGGACTGCCTGCTGGTGGAGTGCCTGCGAGAGGACGGCCGGCCATGGCGCATGCTCATCGACGGTGGCCCTCCCGACACGTGGCCACTCCTCGAGGCGCGGCTGCGCCGCATGCCCGCTGACGACCAGGCCATCGACGTCGCCGTCATCACCCACATCGACAGCGACCACATCGGCGGGATGATCCCGCTGCTGTCGAGCGACCTCGCATCCCGCATCGGCGACGTGTGGTTCAACGGGCGCACGCACCTGCCCGGTGACCAGGGAAGGGCCCGGAGCATCGACCAGGGCGAGACCGTCGTGAGCACGCTCACGGGCGGCGCCCGGCCCGGCCTCGCCGCCGGCAAGATGGCCGGCGGTCCGCTGCCGTGGAACACCGCCTTCGGCGGCGGGGCCATCGACACCGCCGCCCCGGCCGGGGTGGTCGAGGTGAGCATCCCCGGCGGTCCGACGATCACCGTCGTCTCACCGACGCTCACGCAGCTGCACAAGCTCGGGGCCGCGTGGCTGAAGGTCGTCGCGCAGGCCCAGCGCGAGGAGCGCCCGCTGCCGCAACCGGACGTCCTAGAGCCCCTCACCGACCTGCAGGCGCTCGCGAGCCGCCCGACCGTCAAGGACACCTCGGTCGCCAACGGCAGCAGCATTGCGGTCCTCGTGGAGCACCGAGGGGCGAGCGCAGTGCTCTCGGGCGACGCCTTCGGCCCCGTGCTCGCCGCGGGCCTCGCCGGCATCGCGAAGGCGCGTGGGCTGAAGCGGTTGGAGGTCGACGCCTTCAAGCTGCCCCACCACGGCAGCCAGGCCAACGTGACGGGGGCCCTGCTCGCCACCGCTCCGGCCGGCAACTACCTCGTCTCCAGCAACGGCGACGTCTTCCACCACCCCGACGATATCGCGCTCGCCCGGGTGGTCACCGGTGCGCCGTCCCCTCCGGCACTGTGGTTCAACTACCGCAACGCCCGGACGGAGCGGTGGGCCGACCCGGCGCTGACCGGGCGCTACGGCCACACCGCCCACTTCCCCGATCCTGCGCAACCCGACGCGGGCGTCGTCCTCGAGCTGCCGGTTAGGACCGGCTGACCGGGATCGCATGCACCCCGGACGGGTCGGAGAGCACGAGCACCTCAGACGCGGACGGGCTGGTGCTGATGGCCGTCATCACGTCCTCGATCGACCAGGCCGTGCCACCGGTCTCGGTCGTCCACGCCTGGACCCGGCCGCCCGTCTCGTGCGCCACGGCGTGCGCGATCTCGGGGTCTGCTGGTCCGACCAGCAGCACGTACCGCGGACCGTGTGGCCCGGCGTGGGGAGCCAGCTCGCGGCCGGAGCGATAGACCGCCCCGTGGTAGCCGGCGATGGCTCCGGTGCTCAGCAGGATGCCGATCGGGATGCGCATGGCGCGGATCGTCTCCGGGCCGAAGGTGCCCTGCACGAGGTCCTGGAACAGCAGGTAGACGCCGACGAGCAGCGAGACCACCGCTGCCACGCCACCGAGGCCGAAGAGCAGCAGCAGGTAGATCCGGCGCGTGGGGGAGGCGAGCTCGGCTGCCGGGTCGGCCGTGACGGACCGCTGGATCCGGTGCCAGAAGAACCACCACACGGGCGCGCCGACGACGAGCAGCGTCGCGGCGAGGAGCAGGGTGTTGACGGCGCTGTCGCCGATCACGACGACCTCAGGCCCCGCTGCGGCCTCGATGCCGGCGGCGACGAGCAGGCTGAGTCCGACTCCCGCGGCCAGCAGGCCGATCGCCGACATCAGGTACTCGTAGACGCGGCGCACCTCGGTGCGAGCCGTGACGTGGGCCTGCCCCAGCACCGACTGGTGGTACCACCAGACGACCACGCCGACGACGGCGAAGGCGGCGGCCGTCGGGGCGTCGACGAAGTGGCGCAGGGCCTCGGTGAACTCCGGGTCCCCGAGGAACCAGACCAGCGTCGTGTAGAGCACGGTGCTCGCGGCGACGATCGCCATCACGAGGCCCGCACCACCGGCGAGCAGGACGTAGCCGAACCACAGTGGGGTGCGCTCCTCGCGCGACGCCGTCCGCAGCCAGTACAGGCCCCAGACGAGGGCGCCCACGGCGAGGCCGACGGCTCCGCTGATGAGCTGGTCACGCAGCGAGGGCACGATCTCGGCGCCCATGCCGACGAGCTGCTGCACCGCCGTCCCGAGAAGGACGACGAGCCCGGTGACGGCCGTGACGAGGCCCACGAGCGAGCCGCCGAGGTGGTGCACCACCGAATGGGGGGCCGGCACGAGGCGCAGGTGGAGCCACCAGTGGGCACCCCAGATGGCACCCCACACCACGAGTGCCGCGAGGGACTCGGCCGCATAGGGCAGGACGTCGAGCCAACCCTGGACGGTCGTGCTCAGGGCGTCCGCCGCCATGGTCAACGACGTGAGGGCTGCCAGCGTGACGTATGCCGCCCAGCCCAGGGACTGCCGCTCCGCGGGGTCGCGCACGAGGTTGCGTCGCGACCACAGCGCCACGGCGGTGAAGAGCGGCAGGCCGACGACGGTGAAGGCGAGGCTGAGCGCGAGGTCCGTGTCGTCGACCATGAAGGTCTGAGCGCCGAACGCCCGGCCGAGCAGGCCGCTGAGCCCGCTGGCGGCCACGACAAGCAGTCCGTAGAGCACGAGGTACTGGAAGAAGCGCCGGATGGCGTGCCCGTCGCCCGGCGCCGCACGCTCATGGCTCGACGCCTTGCGCACGGCGCTGACCACAGCGACGACAGCCACGACGATGACGACGAGACCCAGCAGTCCGATGATCATTTCGACACTCCTTTGCATGCGTAGAGCGGCCACGGGGTGCCGCTGATCAACCACTGCTGGCCCGGTCGGGTCAGCTCGAAGAGATGGGTCTCGGACATCCCCGACCCGCCCAGGGGGTTCTCGTCGGCACTGACGAGAACGGTGACGCGCGCCGATGCGGGGCCGCTGCCGCCCGTGGCTCCGGAGCCGTTGGTCACGGTCGAGTCGACGAGGGTCACGCGCAGGCCCTCGGGCAGTGCATTCTGCTCGAGGTCGGCCGCGACGCAGCCGCTCGACGGGTCGAGGTAGCGGGCCGCCTCTACGCCGTCGTTGCGGGACAGGGCTGCGAGGTAGGACTGGACGGTCCGCTCGGGGGAGCCGGCCGGGAGCTCGGTGCTCGACCGGGTGACGGACAGCCACACGACGAGCAGGACCAGGGCGATGACCGCCCCGACCACGACCCCGAGGACCTGGTTGGGCCTGCTCCTCATACCTCGAGCATTCGGCCGCCACGGTGGGCCCACCAGAGGCGTAGGTCCCGCTTCGTGAGTGCCCGCTGCGCCCGACGACTCGGGTCAGTCCGACATGCGGGCTCGTGCCTCGGCGCGGGTTCGCGGCGCGGGCTTCCCCTCGGCCGCGCGCTGGAGGTCGGCTGCCGTGGGCAGCGTATGGAGGCCGGACCGGTCGCCGGGTCGGTCGGGCGCCCCCACTCGCTCTCCCACCGGCTCTCCCACCGGCCGGCCCACTCCCTCGCCGTCGGGCCGTGCGATCGGTTCGGTGGGCACCGCAGGAGCCTTGGCTCCACCGACGGTGAGCGCCGCGATGAGCGTGGTGACGGGCACCGCGAGGACGAGCCCGATGGCGCTCGCGAGGGTGCGCACGATCTCCTCCGACAGCGACTCGGTCTGGAGCATGTCGAGGACGGGCCGCTCGTAGAGGAAGAGGAGCAGCAGCACCGGGAGGGCGGCGCCGGCATACGCGAAGACGATCGTGTAGATCGTCGAGGCGATGTGGTCGCGGCCGATGCGCATGCCGGAGCGGAAGAGCTCGCGCCGGCCCAGCTCGGGAGCGGCTGCCCGCAGCTCCCACACCGAGGACGACTGCGTGATCGTGACGTCGTTGAGCACGCCGAGACCGGCGACGATGATCGCGCAGGTCAGCAGGTCCTTCGGGTCCATCGTCTGGATGAACGACGCCAGGGTCGCGCCCTCGTCGTCGGCCACGCCGCTGAGCCGGGCGCCGTCGACCGCGAGCACGCCGAGACCTGCCGTGATGCCGACCCCGAAGAGGGTGCCCGCGAGGGCTGTGCTCGTGCGCACCGACAGCCCGTGGGCGAGGTAGAGGACGACGAACATGATGGCCGAGCACCCGACGAGCGCGACGAGAAGGCCGGACGCGCCGCCGACGAGGGCGGGGAGCATGAACTTCACGAGCACGAGGCCGCCGAAGCCGAGCCCCACGAGCGCGAGGATGCCGCGCCAGCGGGCGATGAGCGCGACGACGACGACGAAGAGCACGAGCATGAGCGACAGGGGAGCGCCGCGCTGGACCTGGAGGAAGGAGTAGGACTCGGGGTTGCCGTCACGGGGCGGGATGCGCAGCAGCTGCACCGTGTCGCCCTCGCGCAGCCCGGACGTGGAGATCGCGGGCGGCACCGAGACCGACACGATGGGGCGCACATCGCCGGAGCTCGGCGTCGGCTGCTCGAGCTGCACGGTGATGGCGCCGCACGTCGCGTCAGCATCGACGACGTCGCCCGACTGTCCGTCGGCGGGCTTGGCCCCGGTCCGTGCGTCCGCGCCCTCGCAGGGTGGCAGGACCGCCTGCACCACGGCGACAGGGAAGGTGACGCCGGGGGCCGCGAAGTCGGTGCTCGCGACCCGGTTGGACGTTGCCGTGTCGTCAGGCCAGAGCCGCACGAGGCCGAAGACCGTCGCCGCGGCGCTGAGCACGAGGAACACCGTGAGCCCGACCCGGGCCACCGTGCTCACCGCCACCACGCCCGGCGACCCGCTGCCGCCATGGGAGTGACTGTGTGCGTGTCCGCCCGGCATGGGGAGAGTGTGTCAGAGGGGAGAGGCCCCGCAGTGGTCACGGGTCGTCATCGATGCCGCGGCCGGACGTCAGCACCCAGCGCGCTTCGTTACGCTCTGGGGCGTGGACGTGGAGCAGCAGCCAGCCGCCGGGCACGAGGTGTCCGGCCGTCTGCTGACCCTGCCCAACGCACTGTCGGTGCTCCGGCTGGTCGGCCTGCCCGTCTTCCTCTGGGCCATCGTCGCCGAGCGTGACGTCCTCGCCCTCGTCATCCTGCTGCTCTCAGGGCTCACCGACTACCTCGACGGCAAGATCGCGCGCCGCTTCAACATGGAGAGCCGGCTCGGGCAGTTCCTCGACCCGATCGCCGACCGGCTCTACATCGTCACGACGCTCGTGGGCCTCGCCTGGCGCGACATCATCCCGGTGTGGCTCGTCGTCGTGCTGCTGCTCCGCGACGTCGTGATGGCCGTCATGCTGCTCTACCTGCGCCACCGCGGCCAGGTCGGCATGCCGGTGCACTTCGTCGGCAAGGCCGCCACGTTCAACCTGCTCTACGCGTTCCCGTTCCTCCTGCTCGCCGACCGTGACGACTGGGTCGGCCGGCTCGCCGAGCCGATCGGGTGGGGGTTCGCGTGGTGGGGCGTCGCGCTCTACTGGTTCGCCGTCGTGCTGTATGCCGTCCAGGCCCGTCTCGTGCTCGAGCGCAGTCCCCGGGTGGTGCTTCCGTGATGGACGAGCGACCCGCCGACGGCCGCACCCCGCAGGAGCGCCGCCCGGACGCGTCGATGACCCTGCTCACCTCGATGCTCGAGCGGCCGCTCGACCCGAGCTACCAGGCGGCCGCCGACCGTCGCCGGGCGGCAGGGGAGACGCCGGCGACATCGAGCCGCACGGTGCTCGTGTTCGTCATGATGCTGCTCACCGGACTGCTCTTCGCCATCGGGGCGCAGGCGCTGCGGCCCAAGCCCACGGCTGCCGCGACGGTCCGCGACGAGCTCGTCTCCCGCATCGAGACGCTGCAGACCCACAGCACGGCGCAGGAGGCGACCCTCGCCGCCCTGAGCAAGCAGGTGCGAGATCTCGAGGACCTCTCGCTGCAGCAGTCGGGCAGCGACGACCTCACGGCGCAGATCAAGCAGCTCGAGGTCGGTGCCGCGGCCGTGCCGCTCCGCGGCTCCGGCCTGACGCTGACCATCGACGATGCGGCCTCCGCCGATGCGGACGCCAACGCCGGCAATCGCCCGAGCGGCGGCTTCCAGCAGGGGCGAGTGACCTCGGGTGACCTTCAGATCGTCGTCAACGGCCTCTGGGGAGCGGGGGCCGAGGCGATCGCCATCAACGGGCACCGGCTCAGCTCGACCGCTGCCATCCGCTTCGCCGGGCAGGCGATCATCGTCGACTTCCGACCGCTGTCACGGCCCTACGTCATCACGGCGCTCGGTGACCCCCAGGGCATGCAGCAGATCTTCGAGCCGTCCTTCGCGGGGGTGTATCTCGACCAGCTCCGGCAGGAGTACCAGATCCGTTCGTCCATCGCGACGTCTGACGACCTCACGGTGCCCGGTGACACCTCCGCCAAGCTCGACCACGCGAAACCGCTGTCAGGCACCGTAGGCTCGGCGCCGTCGCTCACCTCGACGCAGACCGGCTCGGGTTCGGGCACGGGTTCGGAAGGTGCGACGAGCGCACCGAGCAGCCCCGCGTCAGGCTCGACCCCCAACCCCCAGGAGACCACGCAGTGATACCCGTCCTCGGCCTGTTGGCCGGACTCGCGATCGGACTGGTCATCGACCCCTCCGTGCCGGTGTGGCTCCAGCCCTACCTGCCGATCGCGGTCATCGCGGCGCTCGACGCGGTCTTCGGTGCCGTGCGGGCCGTGCTCGACGGGATCTTCAACGACAAGGTCTTCGTCGTGTCGTTCCTCTCGAACGTCATCGTCGCCGCGTTCATCGTCTTCCTCGGCGACCAGCTCGGGGTCGGAGCCCAGCTCTCCACCGGCGTCGTCGTCGTGCTCGGGGTGCGCATCTTCTCCAACGTCGCCTCCATCAGGCGCCACCTCTTCAAGGCCTGACGATGTCGAACGACGAACCAGAGATCGAGGCCGTGGCCGGCGCCACGAAGCCCAAGAAGGACAAGAAGAAGAAAAGGGCCCCCTCCCTGCCGACGGCGCCTACAGTCGGCGAGCAGGCCTCCACGGCGGAGGCCTCCGAACCCGCGCCTGTCGAGGCATCGGTTCCCGAGCCGGTTGAGCCGCTCGAGCCAGGAGACCCCGTCGAGGCATCGGTTCCCGAGCCGGTTGAGCCGGTAGAGCCGGTAGAGCCGAGCGACCCCGTCGAGGCATCGGTTCCCGAACCGGTCGAGGCATCGGTTCCCGAACCGGTCGAGGCATCGGTTCCCGAACCGGTCGAGGCATCGGTTCCCGAACCGGACGAGGCATCGGTTCCCGAACCGGACGAGGCATCGGTTCCCGAACCGGACGAGGCATCGGTTCCCGAACCGGACGAGCCAGGCGGCCCCCTCGCACCCTCCGCGCCCGAGCCGTCCGCCGAGCCGTCCACTGAGCCCCCCACGGAGCCGTCGACCGAGCCTCCGACAACAGGGCCATCGACCGCTCCACCCACGGTGCCGTCCGGTGCGCCGGCCCCGAGCGGGCCCGAGCTCGTGGACGACCCCTTCGTCGTCGCCGATGCCGCCCACGGCCACCATGTCGACCCGGTCGAGGGCCGCGCCGCGTGGGGCCGCCTGCTGACGATGGGCAAGCCGCGGGCCACGCGCGCCAACCTGCTCGTCCTGCTCCTCGCCGTCGTGCTCGGTGCAGCCATCGCGGCGCAGGTCCAGCTGACCAACGAGCGAGGCCTTGCCGAGCTGAGCCAGACCGACCTCGTGCGTGTGCTCGACGACGTCTCGCTGCGCTCTGCGCGCCTCGACCAGCAGGTCCGCGAGCTCGAGGCGACCCGCGACCGCCTGAAGAGCGGCACCGGCACCTCCGCCGAGGCTCTCGAGCAGGCCCAGAAGCGGCTCGACACCCTCAGCATCCTCGCCGGCACCGTGGGCGCCAAGGGGCCTGGCATCACGCTGCGCATCAGCGACCCCAACAGCCAGGTCACCGGTCCCGTGATCCTCGACCTCATCCAGGAGCTGCGCGACGGCGGGGCCGAGGCCATCGACGTCGGGGGAGTGCGCGTCGTCGCCTCGAGCTTCGTCGGCGACTCCGGCGGCGAGGTCAAGATCGACGGCACCCCCGTCGCGCGTCCGTTCGTCATCAAGGCCATCGGCGACTCCAAGACCCTGGCGTCGGCGATGACCATTCCCGGCGGCATCGTCGAGTCCGTTCGTCAGAAGGGCGCCAACGCGACCGTCACGGAGTCCGACTCGATCGAGATCACCTCGACCCACACCCCGGCCGAGCTGACTCACGCCAAGCCGGTCGAGTAGCCCGCACACCCGGATTCGAACCTGAGACCCACCGGATCTGCCACCCGGTGCCCGCCGGGGCGGCGGAGGTGGCATCCTCTCAGGTGCGTGGTCAGAAGATCCCCGCCCACGCCCCACACCAGCACCGCCCGGGTGCGCGCACCCCAGCACCGACCCGTCATGACAGGAGCGACATGAGCGACCTCGAGTACCCCTCCGACCTTCGCTACACCAGCGACCACGAGTGGGTCCGCGTCGGCGACGACGGCGTCGTCCGCATCGGCATCACCTCGTTCGCCCAGGACGCCCTCGGCGACGTCGTCTACGTGTCGCTGCCCGCCGTGGGCGACACGGTCACGGCCGGCGACTCCTGTGGCGAGGTCGAGTCGACGAAGTCGGTGAGCGATGTCCTGGCCCCCCTCGAGGGCGAGGTGACGGCGACCAACGCCGCGCTCGACGGCGCGCCCGAGCTGATCAACTCCGACCCCTACGGTGAGGGCTGGATGTTCGAGATGCGACCCAGCGACGCCGCCGCGGCCGAGGCGCTGATGGACGTCGAGGGCTACAAGGCCTCGCTCTCCTGACCTGCACGTACGCCAGCCCGGCCCCGGGGTGACGTGACCCCCACTCCGAGCGGATCGGCAGCAACGCCGTCCTCTAGAGTGGGGGAGCCGTGGCCCACCCGCACGACGAGGAGGACCTGATGTCGAGTGACCAGCCCGACCCGCACGAGGAGGAGCGCATGTCGAGCGACCAGCCGTCCCACGACGAGATGAACACCGAACCGCGCACCATGCGGTTCCAGGGGGTCCCGGCTCAGGAGCCCGAGCACGTCGAGGTCGACGGCCGTGGCCTCACGGCCGAGGACCAGGCGACCATCGAGGCGCTGCGTCCGGGCACTGCCCTGCTCGTCGTGCTCCGCGGGCCCAACACCGGCGCCCGCTTCCTCCTCGACGACGAGCAGGTCGCGGCGGGACGCCACCCCGACTCCGACATCTTCCTCGACGACGTGACGGTGTCGCGCAAGCACGCGCTGTTCGTCAGCTCGGGTGACGGCTACGTCGTGCGCGACTCCGGGTCGCTCAACGGCACCTACGTCAACCGTGAGCGCATCGACGAGGCCGCCCTGCACACCGGCGACGAGGTCCAGATCGGCAAGTTCCGTCTCGTCTACTACGCCGCCTGACCGCGTGGGCGCTCGGGGCGTCGAGGTGAGTGGGGGCAGCGCCGCGAGCAGCAGCGGCACGGGGCCGGCCAGGCCGCCGTCCGAGCGACTGACGATCGGCAAGGTCCTCGCCGAGCTCGCCGATGACTTCCCCGACGTCTCAGCGTCGAAGATCCGCTACCTCGAGGCGGAGGGTCTCGTCACGCCGCAGCGCACGGCGTCGGGCTACCGCACGTTCAGCCAGGCCGACCTGCAGCGGCTGCGCTACATCCTGCGTGCGCAACGCGACCGCTTCTGGCCGCTCAAGGTCATCGGGGAGGCTCTCGACGCCCTCGACCGCGGCCTCACCGAGGACCCCGGCCCCCCGGCCGCCGACGCGCAGCCACGCCCCGGACGGCCCCGGCCCCCGGCACCGCGCCCTGATCCTGAGGTGCCGTCGCCCGAGCGCCTGCTCGAACGGCATACCGTCTCGTTGACCGGTGCCGAGGTGCGCGAGGCCACCGGGCTCGACACCGAGACGTTCGTGGCGCTCGAGACCTACGGCCTGCTCCAGAGCGACACCGACGGGCACTACGGGCAGGACGCACTGGCCGTGGCGGCAGCGGCACACGCTCTCGCCGCGCACGGGCTCGAGGCGCGCCACCTGCGCCCCTTCCGCACCGCGGCCGACCGCGAGATCGGGCTCGCCGAGCAGGTCCTCGCCACCCGTCACGGCGGCGGCACACGCCAGGAGCGCGCGGCCGAGATCGTCTCGGCGTGCCTGGCCCTGCACGTCGCCCTCGTGCGTTCCGGCCTGACTCGCTGAGGCCCCCTCCGGCTCCGGCCGGACGCGGGGTACGGTGGTCGGGTGATAGAGGTCGATGTCCTGGGCGTGCGCGTCGAGATGCCGACGAACCAGCCGATCGTGCTGCTGCGCGAGCGAGACGGCGGGCGCTACCTGCCGATCTGGATCGGCGCGGCCGAGGCTGCCGCCATCACCTATGCCCAGCAGGGGGTCGTGCCCCCACGCCCCCTGACTCACGACCTCATGCGCGACGTGCTGACGGTGCTCGGGCACAGTCTCACCGAGGTGCGCATCGTCGCCCTCAAGGACTCCGTCTTCCACGCGGCGCTCATCATCGACGGCACCGCCGAGGTGAGCTCGCGCGCGAGCGACGCGATCGCCCTCGCCCTGCGCACCGGGGCCAAGGTGCTCGTCGACCCGGCGATCCTCGACGAGGCCGCCATCGTCGTGTCGTCCGACGAGGACGACGAGGTCGAGAAGTTCAAGGAGTTCCTCGACCAGGTGTCGGCGGAGGACTTCGAGGCGCCCGACACCGACCCCGAGGAGCACGGCAACTGACGCGCGGAAGCGCTCGACCGCCCGACCCTCACCTTCGACCTGAACCTCAGGGTTGAGGCCTGACCTCCCGCGACACGCCGCCGTGTAGGGAGGGTGATTGACCAGTCCGGGCGAGGCGCCTACCGTCAGATGAACGACGCGACTGTAGTTATCCGGTTGTCATCGGCTCATCGCGCGCCCAGGAGGAGGACGACATGGCTGCCATCGAGGATGTGCCCGGCCCCGGCCACGTGCTGCCGACGGGTTCGCAGGGGCTGCTCTTCGACGACGACCTGCCGACCCTCGACGAGGACTCCGGCTACCGCGGGCCCACCGCCTGCCGCGCCGCCGGCATCACCTACCGCCAGCTCGACTACTGGGCTCGCACCGGTCTCGTCGAGCCGTCGGTGCGCAGCGCCACGGGGTCCGGCACGCAGCGACTCTACGGCTTCCGCGACATCCTCGTTCTCAAGGTCGTCAAGCGCCTGCTCGACACCGGCGTCTCGCTCCAGCAGATCCGGGTGGCCATCGAGCACCTGCGCGAGCGCGGGGTCGAGGACCTCGCCCAGATCACTCTCATGAGTGACGGCGCCTCCGTCTACGAGTGCACGTCCGCCGACGAGGTCATCGACCTCGTGCAGGGTGGCCAGGGCGTCTTCGGCATCGCCGTCGGACGCGTCTGGCGCGAGGTCGAGGGTGAGCTGGCCCACCTGCCGAGCGAGCGGGCCGAGGACGACTCCGTCACGGAGCACCCGGGCGACGAGCTGACCGCCCGCCGCGCCGCGCGCCGCATGGCCTGACGAGGCCGGGCCACTCGGGGCCACGGCGATGACGACGGCAACCCGGTCGTCTGCTGGTAGATTTGGTCCTGCCGATCGACCCTGCGTGGGAGAGTCCTCGGGGTGCGCAGCACCCACGAGGCGCCGAAGGGGCAACATCCCCGGAACCTCTCAGGCGCCAGGACCACGCGGGTGAGGCAACTCTGAAGGGCCACTCCTCGAGCCCAACAGACGGGGAGCGTGTGTCGTCCGCTCGAATCCCGTCAGGAGCCCGCATGTCGATCGACCACCTCTCCGCCACCGCGCCCACGCCGCCCGAGTCGCCCGGTGTGGCGGCCGGAGCGTCCTTCGCCGACTTCGTCAGCCGGCACGTCGGCCCCGACTCCGCGGACACCGCGCACATGCTCTCCGTCATCGGCCAGCCGAGCCTCGATGCGATGTGCGACCGCGCCATCCCGGGCGCCATCCGCTCGGAGTCGCCGCTGCGGGTCGAGGCGGCCGCGAGCGAGAGCGCCGTCATCGACGAGCTGCGGGCGCTGGCCGCGCGCAACACCGTGCTCACCTCGCTCATCGGGCTCGGCTACTACGGCACCGTCACCCCTCCCGTGGTGCGACGCAACGTCCTCGAGAACCCCGCGTGGTACACCGCCTACACGCCCTACCAGCCGGAGATCTCCCAGGGCCGGCTCGAGGCGCTGCTCAACTTCCAGACCGTGGTCACCGACCTCACCGGCCTCGACGTCGCCGGCTCGTCGCTCCTCGACGAGGCGACCGCCGCCGCTGAGGCGATGTCGCTCATGCACCGCGTCGGCAAGGCCCCCGCCGACGCTGTCGTCCTTCTCGACACCCGACTCTTCCCGCAGACGATCGCCGTCATGCGCACGCGCGCCGAGGCCATCGGGCTCCCGCTCGTCGTGGCCGACCTGCGTGGCGTGACCGACGAGGCCTCGCTCGCGGCAGCCGCCGACGGCAAGCCCGTCGTCGGCGTGATGGTGCAGTACCCCGACGCGTCCGGCGAGATCGTCGACTGGGCCTCGCTCGCGGCGGCCGCCCACGCGGCAGGGGCGCTCGTCACCGCCTGCGCTGACCTGCTCGCCCTCACCCTTGTCACCGAGCCCGGCGCCTGGGGCGCCGACATCGCCGTCGGCAGCGCCCAGCGCTTCGGCGTGCCGATGGGCTTCGGCGGCCCCCACGCCGGCTACATGGCCGTCCACCGTGGCCTCGAGCGGCAGCTTCCTGGGCGCCTCGTCGGCGTCTCGGTCGACGCGGAGGGCCACCAGGCCTACCGCCTCGCCCTCCAGACTCGCGAGCAGCACATCCGTCGCGAGAAGGCGACCTCCAACATCTGCACCGCGCAGGTGCTCCTCGCGGTCATGGCGAGCATGTATGCCGTGTGGCACGGTCCCGCTGGCCTCGCCGGCATCGCCCGCCGCGTCACCGGCCTCACGGCCGACCTGCGTGCGGCTCTCGTCGCCGGTGGCCTCGACGTCGAGACCACCGCGTTCTTCGACACGATCACGGTGGTCGTGCCGGGTCGCGCCGACGAGGTCACGACCGGCTTCGCCGACCGCGGCATGAACCTGCGCCGGGTCGACGCCGACCGCGTCTCCCTCAGCCTCGACGAGACCTCCACCGCCGCCACGGTGCTCGCGGTCCTCGACGCCTTCGGCGTGAGCTCGCAGGACGCGATGGGGACCATCGGCACCTCGGACGCGACCGGCATACCGGCTGGGCTCGAGCGCTCGTCCGACTTCCTCACCCACCCCGTCTTCCACGCGCACCACTCCGAGACGGCGATGCTGCGCTACCTGCGCCGCCTCTCGGACCGCGACTTCGCGCTGGACCGCGGCATGATCCCGCTGGGCTCGTGCACGATGAAGCTCAACGCGACGACGGAGATGGAGGCCATCACGTGGCCCGAGTTCGCGGGGCTGCACCCCTTCGCACCGGCTGACCAGACCGAGGGCATCCGCGACCTCATCGACCAGCTCTCCTCGTGGCTGTGCGAGATCACCGGCTACGACGCCGTGTCGCTCCAGCCCAACGCCGGCTCGCAGGGGGAGTTCGCCGGGTTGCTCGCGATCCACGCCTACCACCAGGCGCGCGGCGAGGGCCACCGGCGCATCTGCCTCATCCCGGCCAGCGCCCACGGCACCAACGCCGCGTCGGCCGTCATGGCCGGCCTCAAGGTCGTCGTCGTCAAGACGGCCCCCGGCGGCACGGTCGACATGGACGACCTGCGGGCCAAGATCGAGACCCACCGCCACGACCTCGCCGCGATCATGGTGACCTACCCCTCGACCCACGGCGTCTACGAGGACACCATCACGGAGCTGTGCGAGCTCGTGCACGACGCGGGCGGCCAGGTCTACGTCGACGGGGCCAACCTCAACGCCCTCGTCGGGCTCGCCCAGCCGGGCAAGTTCGGCGCCGACGTCAGCCACCTCAACCTGCACAAGACGTTCTGCATCCCCCACGGCGGTGGCGGCCCCGGAGTCGGCCCGGTCGCCGTGCGCGCCCACCTCGCACCGCACCTGCCGAACCATCCGCTCGCCCCGGAGGCCGGTCCCGAGACGGGCGTCGGCCCGATCTCCGCCGCACCGTACGGCTCCGCCGGCATCCTGCCGATCTCGTGGGCCTACGTGCGGCTCATGGGCGGCGACGGCCTTCGGCACGCCACCCAGATGGCGGTGCTCGGAGCCAACTACATCGCCGCGCGGCTGCGCGACCACTTCCCGGTGCTCTACTCCGGTCACGACGGTCTCGTCGCACACGAGTGCATCCTCGACGTGCGCCAGATCACCGCTGAGACCGGCGTCACGGTCGACGACATCGCCAAGCGCCTCATCGACTACGGCTTCCACGCCCCGACTATGAGCTTCCCGGTTGCCGGCACGCTCATGGTCGAGCCCACCGAGTCCGAGGACCGCCACGAGCTCGACCGCTTCTGCGACGCGATGATCGCGATCAGCGGCGAGATCGAGGCGATCCGTCGCGGCGAGGTGGTTGTCGCCGACAGCATGCTGCGCCACGCGCCGCACACGGCGCTCAACGTCGCCGGCCCGTGGGATCACCCGTACGACCGCATCGACGCGGCGTTCCCCGTGGGCGTCAACGCGGCCGACAAGTACTGGCCGCCGGTGAGCCGCATCGACGGCGCCTACGGTGACCGGCACCTCGTCTGCTCCTGCCCGCCGCCGGAGGCGTTCGAGAGCTGAGCGCTGCGGCGCCGGCTGTTCGAGGGCTGGTCACCTCGCGGGTTGTCCTCGCGTTGGTGGCCGGAGTGTGGTTGTCTCGGCTCGTGGGCGCCGATGTCGAGCAGGCCAGGTACACACGCGAGCAGCGACAGCAGTATCGCGAGAAGGTCCGTCGCGACCTCGACGTGTTCGAACGCATGCTCAGCCACAGCCAGTTCGAGTTCGACAAGCCCATGACGGGCATCGAGGTCGAGCTCAACCTCGTGGCGGAGGACCTCGGCCCCAAGCTCGACAACAAGGCGATCCTCGAGCAGATCGCCGACCCCGACTACCAGACTGAGCTCGCGCGCTACAACATCGAGCTCAACGTCCCGCCGCGTCCGCTCCCGGGCGACTCGGCCTTCGAGCTCGAGGCCGACCTGCGCCGCTCCCTCAACCGCGCGTCGGAGCGGGCGGCCGAGCTGCACACCGGCATCGTCGCGATCGGCATCCTGCCGACCGTCATGCCCGAGCACTTCGAGGGCGACTGGATCAGTGAGAACATCCGCTACGCCGCCCTCAACAACGCGGTGCTCGACGCCCGCGGTGAGGACGTCTGGCTCGAGCTCGAGGGGGCAACGGGGGAACGCATCGCCCGCTACTCCGACTCGCTCGCGCCCGAGTCGGCGTGCACCTCGATCCAGCTGCACCTGCAGGTGCACCCCGACCGTTTCGCCGACCACTGGAACGCCGCGCAGGTGCTCGCCGGCCCGCAGCTCGCCCTCGGCGCCAACTCGCCCTTCTTCCTCGGCCAGCGCCTGTGGGCCGAGACCCGCATCCCCCTCTTCACCCAGGCCACCGACACCCGCTCGGTCGAGCTGAAGAACCAGGGCGTGCGACCCCGGGTGTGGTTCGGCGAGCGGTGGATCACCTCGATCTTCGAC
Source organism: Humibacillus xanthopallidus (assembly GCF_006717145.1). Taxonomy (GTDB): domain Bacteria; phylum Actinomycetota; class Actinomycetes; order Actinomycetales; family Dermatophilaceae; genus Humibacillus; species Humibacillus xanthopallidus. The sequence goes on from NZ_VFQF01000001.1 coordinate 1,122,437, forward strand.
CTCTTCGAGGAGAACGTCCGCTACTTCCCGGCCCTGCTGCCCGAGATCTACGACGAGCAGCCCGAGGACGTCTTCGAGCGGGGCGAGGTGCCAGAGCTCAAGGAGCTGCGCCTGCACAACGGCACCGTCTACCGCTGGAACCGCCCCATCTACGACACCCACGGCGGCCGCCCCCACCTGCGCGTCGAGAACCGCGTGCTGCCCGCCGGGCCGAGCATCGCCGACGTCATGGCCAACGCCGCGTTCTACTACGGCACGATGCGGGTGCTCGCCGAGGAGGACCGCCCGGTCTGGACCCGGATGAGCTTCTCGGCCGCCGAGGCGAACTTCGAGGAGGGCGCCCGGCTCGGCATCGACGCGCGCGCCTTCTGGCCCGGCTTCGGCGAGGTGCCCGCGAGCGAGCTCATCCTGCGCCGCCTCCTGCCGATGGCCCACGAGGGCCTGTCGAAGTGGGGCGTGTCAGCAGCCGTGCGCGACCGCTTCCTCGGCATCGTCGAGCAGCGCTGCCTCAAGGGTGTCAACGGTGCGTCGTGGCAGACGACGTGCGTCGAGCGCCTCGAGGCCCGCGGCCTGACCCGCGACAAGGCCCTGCGCGAGATGCTGCGCCTCTACATGGAGGGCCAGAGCGCCAACGAGCCCGTCCACACGTGGGAGCTCCCGAGCGCGTGACGCGGGCGCGTCTGTGCCACAAGGAAGCTCACGTATGCCGTGTGGCCGGCGACACGGCATACGCCCCCGATCGGAGGCTCAGTCCTCGGACAGCAGCCGCCAGGGGGAGAGGTTGAACATCCCGATGCAGCGAGTCGAGCGGTGGTGCGTCAGCACGCTCATCGACCCCGCGTCGAGGATGAGGTTCTGACCGAAGCGCGGGTCGAGGCCGAGGAAGGTGGCCGTGAGCACGCGAAGCGCGTGGCCGTGGCCGAAGAGGGCGACGTCGCCGTGCTCGAGGTCCGGCCACACCTTGTCGATGACCTGCTGGGCGCGGGCCGAGACCTGCTCGACCGTCTCGCCGGGGGTGACGCCGGGGCGGACCCCGTCGGCGAAGACCTCCCAGGGGCGGCCGATCTCGGCGCTGATCTGCGTGGTCGTGATGCCCTCGTAGGCGCCGTAGTCCCACTCCTTGAGCAGCGGCTCGACCTCGAAGTCGCCGAGCCCAGCGAGCTCGGCGGTGCGCTTGGCGCGCTGGAGCGGAGAGACGAGGACGCGCTCGAAGCGCTTCTTGCGCAGCACGTCCGCGAGCTCGCGGGCCGCCGACTCGCCCTCGGGCAGCAGCGGGAGGTCGGTCGTGCCGGTGTGCTGGCCGGAGAGCGACCACTCGGTCTCGCCGTGCCGGAAGAGGTAGATGTTGCCGGGAACGACACCGTCGGGGGAGGCCATGGGAGCAATCTATCGGCGGGGGGCCCTGCGTGCCGACGAGCCGCGCGAAGGCGGCGGTCACGGTCTGTGGTTCACGCGCGTGGTCTCGGGCACACTCGGCACATGGACCTGCCCTTCCGTCTGCTCAACGTCTTCTCGCTCGAGGGTGACCCGTTCTCGGGCAACCCGCTCGCGGTCCTCACCGACGCCGGCGACCTCTCCGACGCGCAGATGCAGTCGTGGGCCCGCCAGTTCAACCTCAGCGAGACCGCCTTCGTCACGTCGCACGACGGGGCAGGGAGCGCCGCCGTGCGAATCTTCACGCCCGGTCACGAGATGCCCTTCGCGGGGCACCCGACCCTCGGCACCGCAGCTGTCGTCGCCTCGCTCGCGTCGTCGCCGCTCGACGCGGTGACCCTCACGCTGCCTGCCGGCGACATCCCCGTCTCGCGGCTCGGGTCGGGCTGGAACCTCGTCGCACCGGCTGCCACGACGCGCGCGGTGACGTCCTCACAGGCCGAGTTCGCCGCCGGTCTCGGCATCGAGCCCCACGTCGTCGTCCGCTCCGACGCGCTCTGGGTCAGTGCGGGCGTCGAACAGCTCATCGTGCGCGTCGACTCGGTCGCGGGCGTCCGGGCGTGCCGGCCCGACGCAGCCGCGATGTCAGAGCACATGACCTCGCCGGGGCGACCTCCCCACGTCTACGTCTGGGCGTGGACCGGCCCGAGGTCGATCGAGGCCCGGCTCTTCTACACCCAGGACGGGGCGGTCCTCGAGGACCCGGCGACCGGGTCGGCCTGCGCCAACCTCGGCGCCTGGCTCGTGCACCAGGGGTCGCGCGACGTGTCGGTCGCCGTCAGCCAGGGCACTGCCGTGGGGCGACCGTCGCTGCTGCTGCTCGAGATCGACCCCGAGGGGAGGGTGCACGTGGGTGGTCGCGTCGATCCCGTCGGCTCCGGCACCTGCGTCGCGACCGACGAGACTGTCGCCGACGGGGCGGGTGCCTGATGCCGACCTGGATCGGCTTCCTCAGGGCCGTCAACGTCGGCAAACGGCAGATGAAGATGCAGACGCTGCGAGAGCTGTTGCAGGACAACGGTTTCGACGAGGTGGAGACCCACATCGCGAGCGGCAACCTCAGAGTGCGGTCGGCCACGCGAAGCGTCGCCCGCGTGGAGAGCGAGCTCCGGACGGTCATCAGCGAGGGCTTCGGCTTCGACGTGCCCGTCGTCGTGCGCACACCGGCACAGCTGCGACGGGTGGCCCGAGAGGCGGACGCGCTCGAGTCTCCGATCGCCGCTGACGCCGGCCGCTACGTCACCTTCATGACCGGCGACCTCGACCCGGCCGGCGTCGAGGCCCTGCACGCCTGGGACGCCGACACCGAGGCGGCTCGTGTCGTCGGCAACGACATCGTGCTCTTCCTCGCCGCCGGGGTGCAGGCGGCGAGGCTCAGCAACACGAGGATCGAGAAGCTGACCGGGGCGGTCGGCACCGCGCGCAACATCACCGTCGTGAGAGCCCTGGCCGACAAGTGGGGCGCCTGACGCGCAGACCGTGGGAGGTCAGGCGCGGGCGCGACGGACGAGCTCGAAGCACACCACGGCTCCGGCCGCGGCGACGTTGAGCGACTCGACGCCGGCGGCCATCGGGATCGAGACCCACGTGTCGACGAGCTCGGCCACGTCGGGGGAGAGGCCGGCCGTCTCGCTGCCGAGCACGAAGGCGACCGGCTCCGGCAGGTGCGCGGTGAAGAGGTCGTCGTCGCCCTCGGCGTCGAGCCCGACGATGTGGAACCCGTCCGCCTTGAGGGCCGCGACTGCCTCGCCCGCCGTGAAGGCCTTGAGGATCGGTGCCCGGAAGGCGACGCCGGCCGACGCCTTGACGACGAGCGGGTCGATCGAGGCGACGCCGCGGCGGGGCACGACGATGCCGTCCAGCCCGGCGGCCGTCGCGGTGCGCAGGATCATGCCGACGTTGGCCGGGGTCGTCAGGCCGTCGAGGACGAGCACGGTGCGGAGGCGGGACGCATCGCTATTCAGCGCCGCGTCGAGCGGCAGCATCCGGGGCGCCACGACGTCGGCGAAGACCCCCTGGTCCTGACGGCCGTTGCCAGCCAGCTTCTTGACCCGGTCGGGGCTGGCCAACTGGACGACCAGCCCTCGGCGGCGCGCGGCCGCCCTGATCTCACGGATGCCCTCGCCCCGGGCGCCCTCTGCGATGACGACCTTGTCGACGGTGAGGGAGTCGTCGAGCAGCACCTCGTGCACCGGGTTGCGACCGTAGACGGTGATGAAGCGGTCCTTGGGGGAGATGTCAGCCGTCACGGCATCAGGATGTCATGCGGGCTCGCCCGCCCCGAGGACGAGGTCGAGCATGCGCACGTGCTCGGCGCGCAGCCGCGCCCGCGCCTCGGACACGTCGACGAACGCCGCGACGAGCACCTCGCCGCCGTCGGCCCGCGGCTCGGCGCCCTGCGGTGCTGTCGCCGTCAGCAGCACCTCGATGCGTCCCTCGAAACCCGACCGGACGCACACCACGGCGACGTCCGACACCTCGATCCCCGTCTCCTCACGCACCTCACGCGCAAGTCCCGCCTCCCACGTCTCGCGCCGGACGGCATACCCCGACGGGAGGCCGCACGTGTTGCCCATCCAGTAGCGGTGCTCGAGCACGAGCACCCGGCCGGCGGGGTCACGCACGACTCCCGTCAGCCCGACGAGGAAGGTCGCGTTGCGCCAGCGCACGAGGCGCCACTGGAGGCGCCCGCCGGCGCGGCGCCAGAGGGCGGCTGCCGTCGCATGGGCCCGTTCACTGATCCGCACGCCCTCACCCAACCATGTATGCCGCGCGGCCCGGTGGGCTCGCTCCGACCGCCGCCCCCTCCGCCGAACCACTCCCTCGATCGGTCCGGCGACCCCGCAGGCCGATCTCGGTGCCGATCTCGGTGCCGATCTCGGTGCCGATCGATGGGGCCGGGAATGCCCGGGGAGGCCGTCCTGTTGATATGGTTGAATTCTAAATCACAAAGGAGCTGGGACACATGCAGTTCGGCATCTTCACCGTCGGCGACGTGACCACCGACCCGACGACGGGCCGCACGCCGACCGAGCACGAGCGCATCACGGCCACGATCGCCATCGCCAAGAAGGCCGAGGAGGTCGGGCTCGACGTCTTCGCGACGGGGCAGCACCACAACCCGCCCTTCGTGCCGTCGGCGCCCACGACGACGCTGGCCTTCATCGCCGCCCAGACCGAGCGCATCCTGCTCTCGACGTCGACCACCCTCATCACGACGACCGACCCGGTGCGCATCGCCGAGGACTACGCGACGCTCCAGCACCTCAGCAACGGCCGGATGGACCTCATGATGGGCCGCGGCAACACCGGCCCCGTCTACCCGTGGTTCGGCAAGGACATCCGCGACGGCATCCCGCTCGCCATCGAGAACTACGCGCTCCTCCACCGGCTGTGGCGCGAGGAGGTCGTCAACTGGCAGGGGAAGTACCGCACCCCGCTCCAGGGCTTCACCTCGACCCCGCGCCCGCTCGACGGCATCCCACCGTTTGTCTGGCACGGTTCGATCCGCAGCCCCGAGATCGCCGAGCAGGCGGCCTACTACGGCGACGGCTTCTTCTCCAACCACATCTTCTGGCCGGCCAGCCACACGAAGCAGATGGTCGAGCTCTACCGTCGCCGGTTCGAGCACTACGGCCACGGCAGCGCCGACCAGGCGATCGTGGGTCTCGGCGGACAGGTCTTCATGCGGAGGAACAGCCAGGACGCGGTCCGCGAGTTCCGCCCCTACTTCGACAACGCGCCCGTCTACGGCCACGGCCCCTCCCTCGAGGAGTTCACGCGCCAGACGCCGCTCACCGTCGGCAGCCCGCAGGAGGTCATCGAGCGCACCCTGAGCTTCCGTGACTACGCCGGCGACTACCAGCGCCAGCTGTGGCTCATGGACCACGCGGGCCTGCCCCTCAAGACGGTGCTCGAGCAGCTCGACATCCTCGGCGAGGAGGTCGTGCCGGTGCTTCGCAAGGAGTTCGCCGCCCTCAGGCCCGCCCACGTGCCGGACGCCCCGACCCACGCCAGCCTCGTCGCCGCAGCCGGCGGCGGGCACGACTCCACCGTCCACGCCGTCGACGACGTGACCGGGGCCTCCCCGGAGGCCACGCAGCCCACCACGCCCGACAGCACGACGTCCACCCTGGAGGTGTCGAAGTGAACCCGTTCCACCTCGCCGTCATCACGGCCGGCGTGACCCAGCCGTCCTCGACGCGCCTGCTCGCCGACCGCCTCACGGCAGCGACCGTGGCGGCGCTCGCCCCCCGCGAGGTCGTCGTCGAGGTCGTCGACGTGCGCGACGTCGCCCACGACCTCACCAACAACGTGCTCACCGGCTTCGCGTCGCCGGAGCTGCAGGTCCGGCTCGACGCGATCACGGAGGCCGACGCGGTCATCGTCGCGACCCCGATCTACGCGGCGTCCTACAGCGGCCTGTTCAAGATGCTCGTCGACGTGCTGCCGCAGGACGCGCTGCGCGACACCCCGGTGCTGCTCGGCGCCACGGGCGGCACGGCGCGGCACTCGCTCGCCATCGACCACGCCCTCCGGCCGCTCTTCGCCCACCTCGGTGCCCTCGTCGCCCCGGTCGCGGTCTTCGCCGCGAGCGAGGACTGGGGCAGCACCGACGCCGGTCGTCTCGGTGAGCGCATCGAGCGGGCGGGTCGCACCTTCGCCGCCCTCGTCACCGGACAGCCCCGTGTCGAGCGCATCGACCCGTTTGCCGACGTCACGCCGTTCGAGTCGCTGCTCAGCGGCGCATCACGCTGACCCGGGTGCACTGACCCCGGTTGCTCTAACCCGGTTGCTCTGACCCGGTCATGCCGAGCCTTCGCCCCACCCGGCAGACTGCTCGGCATGACCGCAGAGCCGTCCGGCCCGGCCCTCGCCCGTCGCCTCACCACCGCCGACGCCGTCGTCATCGGCGTCGGCTCCATGGTCGGGGCCGGCCTCTTCAGCGCCTTCGCCCCGGCCGCCCGCGCGGCCGGGGCGCTGTTGCTGCTCTCGCTCGGCGTCGCGGCGATCGTCGCCTTCTGCAACGCGGCGTCGTCGGCCCAGCTCGCGGCTCAGTACCCGACGTCCGGCGGCACCTACGTCTACGGGCGTGAGCGGCTCGGCCCCTGGTGGGGTTTCGTCGCGGGCTGGGGCTTCGTCATCGGCAAGACCGCCAGCTGTGCAGCCATGGCCCTCGTCCTCGCGGCCTACCTCGTGCCCGAGCCGTGGCAGAAGGCAGTCGCCGTCGCGGCCGTCGTGACGCTGGCCGCCGTCAACTACCGCGGCATCACCCGCACCGCGCGGCTCACGAGGCTCATCGTGGCGCTCGTGCTCGTCCTGCTCGCGGTCGTCCTCGTCGCCGTGGCGGCCGCCCGACCGGCTGCCCATCCCGCTGCGGGCATGGGCGCCGTCGGCCCTGGGGGAGTGCTCCAGGGGGCGGCCATCCTCTTCTTCGCCTTCGCCGGCTACGCCCGCATCGCCACCCTCGGCGAGGAGGTCGTCGACCCGGCCCGCACCATCCCCCGGGCGATCCTCGGCGCGTTCGCCGTCGTCGTGCCGCTGTATGCCGTCACGGGCGTCCTGCTGCTGCGCACCCTCGGCGTCGATGCACTCGCCTCCAGCCCGGCGCCGCTCCGTGATGCCGCAGCCACCGTGACCTCCGGAGGCTGGCTCCAGCTCGTCGTCGTCGTGGCCGCCGCCGCGGCGACCCTGGGCGCCCTGCTCGCCCTCATCGCGGGCGTCGGGCGGACCGCGCTCGCGATGGCCCGCGAGGGTGACCTGCCGCGTCCACTCGCCGCCGTCCACCCCCGGTATGCCGTGCCGCACGTCGCCGAGGTCACCGTCGCCGTCGTCGTGTGCGCGCTCGTGCTCCTCACCGACCTCCGGTCAGCCATCGGGTTCTCCTCCTTCGGCGTGCTGACGTACTACGCGGTGGCGAACGCCGCGGCCCTCACCCAGCAGCGGCCCTACCGCAGGTATCCCCGGGTCGTCCCGGTGGTGGGGCTGCTCGGGTGCATGGTCCTCGCGTTCGCTGTTCCGACGACCTCGCTCGTCGCGGGAGTCGTCGTGCTCGCGGTCGGCCTGCTCGGGCGCCTCGTCGTGCGCGGTCGACGCCAGCACCGCGCAGCTGCCTGAGGTACCGGGCAGGGAAGTGCTCCCCATCGACGGGTCCCCGCAGCGGGCCTCGCGTGAGGCCTCGTCGAGGAGGAGGTGGCGATGACCTGTCGCGCCACCGACCACTCACCCAGTGCCCCGTCTCGCGGAGCAGTGGGTCCCACTGCTCCGCGAGACGGGGCAGTGGGTCAGCCGTCGACCGCCTGATCCACGGCCTCGAGGTCGGCCGGCTGCGGCTGCGCCACGTGACCGGCGTAGTCCGCCGCGTGCCTCTTGAGGTAGGCCGTGATGTAGGGACAGAGGGCCACGATGGTGCGGCCGGCCGACACGGTCTCGTCGAGCGCCGTGGCCGCGAGCCGTCCAGCGAGGCCCTTCCCCTCGTAGGCCTTGCTCACCTCCGTGTGGAAGAAGACGACCCGCTCGGCGTGGCCCTCCGAGGCCGGCACGACGGCATACCGCGCGATGCCGATGAGGCGGCCCGCGTCGCGCAGCTCGAAGGCGCCCGCAGCACGGTTGTCGCCCACCTCGATCGCGTCGGCCCCGCTGGCCGCGTCGCCCACCGTGTCGTCGCTCGTGTCGTCGTTCGTGTCGTCGTTCACGTCCTGGCCCACGTCCTCACCCATGGCGCCAAGCATGGCAGGGTGGGCGCATGGCGAGGTACTTCGACGTCCACCCGGTGGACCCACAACCCAGGGCGATCGGGCAGGTGGTCGCGATCCTGCGCGAGGGCGGACTCATCGCCTACCCGACCGACTCGTGCTTCGCCCTGGGCTGCTCCCTCGACAACCCCGAGGGCAAGGAGCGCATCCTGCGCATCCGCCATCTCGACGACAAGCACCACTTCACGCTCGTCTGCTCCGACTTCGCGCAGATGGGCCAGTTCGTGCAGCTCGACAACTCCGTCTTCCGCGCCATCAAGGCCGTGACACCCGGCCCCTACACGTTCATCCTGCCGGCCACTAAGGAGGTGCCGAGGCGCCTGCTGCACCCGAAGAAGAAGACGGTGGGAGTGCGCATCCCCGAGCACCCTGTCGTCCGTGAGCTGCTCAACGCGATGGGGGAGCCGATCCTCTCGAGCACCTTGCTCCTGCCCGACGACGACGAGCCGATGACGGAGGGCTGGGAGATCAAGGACCGTCTCGACCACGTCATCGACGCGGTCATCGACTCGGGGGAGTGCGGGCTCGAGCCGACGACCGTCGTCGACTTCTCCGACGGCTATCCCGTCGTCACGAGGGTCGGCGCCGGCGACCCGACTCCCTTCGAGTGAGCACGACCGCGCCGTCTCGCGGCGACGATCGGCAACTCGACCGCGTGGCCCTCTGTCGCACCGGGCCCGACTGCTGTTCAATCTGGCCATGAGACCCCGCACCGGACCGACGTCGGAGTCGGTCTCCTCCCTCCTGGTCGACCTCGACGAACAGGAGAGAGAGACCATCGAGCTGCGCCTCGAACGCTGGTCCGACGACCTCGTCGACGCGCTGGCCATGCTGTACCCCGGCCACGACGTGTCGGCGCTGACGCTCCGGCTCGTCGAGTCTGCCATCGCCGGCTTCCGCGCCCGCGAGCCCGAGCTGCGGCACCTCGACCAGCGCCGCCTCCTGCGTCCTGACTGGCTACAGCAGCCCGACATGCTCGGATATGCCTGCTACACCGAGAGATTCGCCGACACGTTGGCGGGCATCCCCAGCCGCCTGCCCTACCTCCGCGACCTGGGCGTCACCTACCTGCACCTCATGCCGTTGCTGCAGCCCCGCGAGGGCGACAACGACGGCGGCTACGCCGTGCAGGACTACCGGACGGTGCGGGCCGACCTCGGCGACGTCGACGACCTCCGCGAGCTGACCCGCACCCTGCGCGGTCACGGGGTCTCGCTCGTCCTCGACCTCGTGCTCAACCACGTGGCCAAGGAGCACGAGTGGGCCCGCCGGGCGCGGGCGGGGGAGTCGCGCTACCGCGACTACTTCCACGTGTTCTCCGACCGCGAGATGCCCAACGCCTACGAGAGCACGCTGCCGGAGGTCTTCCCCGACTTCGCCCCGGGCAACTTCACGTGGGACGCCGAGCTCGACGCGTGGGTCTGGACGACCTTCAACGAGTGGCAGTGGGACCTCAACTGGGCCAACCCCGACGTCCTCGTCGAGCTCGCCGATGTCGTGCTCTACCTCGCCAACCTCGGGGTCGAGGTGCTGCGACTCGACGCGATCGCCTTCACGTGGAAGCGGCTGGGCACCAACTGCCAGAACCAGCCCGAGGTGCACGCCGTCACGCAGGCGCTGCGCACGGTGGCTCGCATCGCGGCCCCTGCGCTCGCCTTCAAGGCCGAGGCGATCGTCGGGCCGCGCGACCTCGTGCAGTACCTCGGGCAGGGACGGCACTCGGGGCGTCTCAGCGACCTCGCCTACCACAACAGCCTCATGGTCCAGGTGTGGTCGATGCTCGCGACCGGGAGCACCCTGCTGGCGAAGGAGGCCCTGCGGTCGCTGCCGACGACGCCGCCGAGCGGCACGTGGATCTGCTACATCCGCTGCCACGACGACATCGGGTGGGCGATCGACGACGGTGACGCTGCGGCCGTCGGGCTGAACGGGTGGGAGCACCGGCGCTTCCTGTCCGACTGGTACGCCGGCGACTTCCCGGGCTCGTGGGCGCGAGGACTCGTCTTCCAGCACAACCCGGCCACGGGCGACAAGCGCATCAGCGGCACCGCAGCCGCCCTCGTCGGGCTCTCCGACGCGCCCGACGCGCAGGCCGAGGGCGCGGCCCTCGCCCGGCTCTTCCTCGCCCACGCGATCGTCGCCGGCTGGGGCGGCATACCGGTCGTGTGGAGCGGCGACGAGCTGGGCCTGCCCAACGACCCGCACTGGGCCGACGAGCCCGGTCACGAGGACGACAACCGCTGGGCGCACCGCGAGCGGATCGACTGGACCGAGGCGGCCTCCAGCCGCGATCCCGGCACCCGTGCCGGAAGGGTCTTCCAGGGCCTGGCGCACCTCGCCAGGGTGCGGGCGGGGCTGCCGCAGCTGCACGCGTCCGGAACGACCGACGTCGTCGTCGACACCGAGGACGGCGTGCTGGCCGTGCGCCGCGGCCACCCGAGTGGACCCATGGTGTGCGTCTACAACGTCACGGGGGAGTGGCGCCACGTCTCTCTCGAGCTCTTCAGACAGGCCGGCATCCGCGAGCCCGTCGATGCCATCGGCGGCCACGCGATCTACTCGGGTGCCGACGGTCAGGTCGCCCTGAGCCCGTATGCCGCGTGGTGGGTCGTCGACTCCGCCTGAGTCCCTTGATAAAGGTTATGCGCTAACCTTTATCAAGGGAGGTGACATGACACCAGTGGACTGGCCCGCGCTGGGCAGTGTGACGGTGCCCTGGCAGCCGGTCGAAGGTCTCTTCGACCTGTCCCGTCGCGCCCTGCGCACGACCCCGCGGACGTATACCGCAGCCGTGGTGCCGCGCGTCGCCGAGGCTCCGCTCGTGCTGGGCGGCGACCTCGCGGCCGACCTCGACGACGCGACAAGGCTGTTGGCCACCTTCGATGCCGGGGGAGCGGGGGAGATCGCGCCGTTCGCATCGGTGCTCCTGCGCTCCGAGAGCGCAGCGAGCTCGCAGATCGAGAACCTCACGTCGTCGGCGCGGGCGCTGGCCGAGGCGGAGATCGGGGAGGGATCACGCGCGAACGCCGCGGTGATCCTCGCCAACGTCCGCACGATGCAGGCCGCGCTCGACCTCGCCGGCCGTCTCGACGAGTCGGCGGTGCTGGCTATGCACCGCGCGCTCATGTCGCAGCAGTCGGTCCACGCGGCCGGCGCCTGGCGCGAGCAGCAGGTGTGGGTGGGTGGCTCACCCCTGCACCCCGGCGACGCGCACTACGTGCCGCCGCTCGCGGCCGAGGTGCCCGCGCTCATGGCCGACCTCGTGCGCTTCATGGACCGCGACGACCTTCCGCCGCTCGCGCATGCTGCGCTGGCCCACGCGCAGTTCGAGACGATCCACCCGTTCACCGACGGCAACGGGCGCACCGGGCGCGCGCTGCTGCACTCGGTGCTGCTCCACACCGGAGCCATCCACCGCGTCACGGTGCCGATCTCCGCCGGCCTGCTCGCCCTGCGCGACGACTACTTCGCGGCCCTCACGGCCTATCGCACCGGTGACGCCGAGCCCATCCTGCGCTGCGTGGCGGAGGCCGCGCGCAGTGGCACCCACATCGGTGAGCGGCTCGTCAGGACGCTGCGGGGCGTGCGTGAGCAGTGGGCGGGCCGCCTCACGGCCCGGGCCGGGTCCGCGTCGTGGAGCCTGCTCGACCTGTTGCTGCGCCAGCCCGTCGTCACGGCCCGCGTCGTCGTCCGCGAGCTCGGGGTCACCGCACCCACTGCGCAGTCGGCCCTGCAGCGCCTCGTTGTGGACGGCATCCTCATCGAGTCGACGGGCCACCGCCGCAACCGCGTCTATCGCGCCGCCGACGTCCTCACCGCGCTCGACGCCTATGCCGCCGGGCTCGGGCGTCGGATACGGTGACGCATGAGGTGACGAAATCGGTTGTGCTGCAATGTAATTCGCCGTTAATCGACATTATGCAAAGGGAGCCATGAATGCGGTCGGCGCACCCGTGCTGCTGCACGGGTGCGCCGACGTGGAACTGCAGTGCGCCGTTACGGCGTCTTGTCGATCAGCCGGATCTGGATGGCCTCGATCCGGAGCGCGCGGCCGGTGGTCCCGGCGGTTGCACCGTTCTTGACCCACGGCATCCAGCCGATGTTCTGCACGTGCACGCGGTAGGCGACGTCGAAGTTCGTCGCCAGTCCGCTCGTCAGCCGCAGCTGCACCGCCTCGAGACGGAGCGAGCGTCCGGTCGTGCCGACGACGGCGTTGGTGGCCCCGTAGCCCATCCAGCCGATGTTCTGCACGTAGGCGTTGCCCTGGATCCCACCGGTGAGGCTGGTGTTGAGGATCTGGAAGCGGAGCGCCTCCACGCGCCTCGACTCACCGATCGTTCCGGCGATCATGCCGCCTGACACCGCCGGCTGCCATCCGATCCCGGCCGCGTGGGCCGCGAAGCGGAAGGTCGGCAGGCTCGAGCCGTAGGCCGACGCGAGGTAGTTGGCCCGGCTCGTCGTCCAGGACTTGAGAGCCGTCACGCCGTTGCTGTAGGTCGTCGGACCGTAGCCGCGCGAACCGGCCCAGATCTGGAAGTTGCGCTCGGCCGAGGCCTCCAGCTCAGGCTTGAGGGTGTCGATCTGCGCCTTCAGGGCGGTGACCTTGGACCGCACCGTGGAGGTGTAGAGGGCGTTGGCCTGAGCGACGAACTGCGGGTTGAGCATGAGCTGCTCGTACCAGTTGTGGACCTTGGCACGCAGGTAGGTCGTCGTCTTCACGTAGTCGGAGGTGGGGTCCCCACCCCAGCTCTGCGCCGAGAAGTTGCCGAGCGAGAGGTCGAAGTCCCACACCGGTCCGGCGTGCAGCTTGTCGCTCGGGCCGTTCTTGTAGAAGTACATGCTCGAGCGGTTGAAGTCGTAGTTCTCGGCGACCTCGTGCACGAAGTAGGTCTTGAGGAAGGAGTCCACGTCGATCATCGAGCTGATCTTCGTCCAGTCCGGGGTCGGCGCGTAGAGCGCTGCCTCGAAGCTGTTGATGTACGACTGCGTGCTGGCCCAGCCAGCGGCCTGGTCGGCGGTGAGCGTCGCGCCCACGCCGCCGGGCGCGTCCTTCAGGGTGAAGATCCGCTTGCTCGTGGCCGCCGTGAAGTAGAACGGCTCCGCGGTGCCGTAGTTCTGGTCCAGCTCCACGATGTTCGCCTGCGGGTCAGTGAGGGCAACCCGGGTGGGTCCGACCTCGACCTTCTCCGTCAGCAGGTAGTTGCCGAGGATGTGCTCGCCGCCCACGTCGGTGATCTTGACGTCGACGAAGCGTGACTCCGGCGAGTAGGGCAGGTCGAGCGCCCGCGCCAGGTCATAGCTCAGCTTGTTGCGCATGAGGGACGGGTCCGTGTGGTCTGCGAGGAGGACCCACGTCCGCGTCGTCTCCATGCCCAGCGGGCCGACAGCGGTCTTGAACTTGATCTGGTAGGGCTTCTTGTCCAGCGTCCACGTGAAGTTGCCGCGGCCCTTGATCGTCGCGGGCGCGTCGGTGATCGTGTAGGCCGGGTTGGGCGGGTTGGCCCCGTCGACGAGGTTGACCGTCGCCCCCACCGAGTTGTCCTTCGACGCGTTGAGGTAGCTGAGGTCGTTCTTCGTCGGATCGGCGTCGGTGAGGTCGATCGCCACGATCGGCAGGTTGCTGAGGGGAACCGGCGCCACCGCCGTGACGGTGGAGGCGGCGGGCGCTGCCGATGCCTGGGCCAGCGCGGCCGAGCCGGGCAACAGGAGGGTCATCGCCGCCATGGTGGCTATGAGACCCCTTCGTCTGATATTCATTTTTCCTCCCCTATTGCCCGAATTGGGCGTGAATGCCTGATCTGTTCAATATCCCTGTGCGACAAGGCGATCCGCCCCGAGGGTCGCCCGACCTGAAGGTTATGGCCGAGGGTGGTCGCGCGCGCCGGAATGGCGGAATCTGTGTCGAAAGGAACAGGCGAAGGGGGGGCTTCGACGGCTTATGCGCGATGCAGGTCGAGCCACTCGCCGTGGGGGTGGCAGGTGCCCAGCGCGACCGGGGGACGCTCGCGCCCCGACCGCCAGCGGCGCAGGCCGAGGACGGTCCCGCCGGCGCCGACGCGGCCGGTCTCGGCCTGCTCGACACCCGGGGCGCACCCCGCGGGCTCGGCCGTGAGCCACGACAGCTCGGCGACGTCGCGCGACAGCAGATCCATGGCTGCCGCGAGGTCTGCCCGGCGCTCAGGGGCCACGTAGCTCAGCGCCCACGAGCTGAAGACGACGACGTGGGCGTCCGGATGGCTGCCGGCCCGTGCCGAGGAGACCGCGCTCGGCATCGCGTCGAGCATGTCGCCCTCCACGACGTGCGGCGGGTCGACCAGCATGAGGTCGCGGGCAGCCACGAAGCGCTCGACCCGCCCGGGCACGTCGGGCCAGAGGCAGGCCATGAGCCACCGGACGGCGTCGGCGTCGTCGAGACGGACGGGGTGGAGGTCGACGCCCGCACGGCCCTCGACCGGTGGAAGCGTGAGCCCGTGCAGGGGAGGTCGGCTGCGGTCGAGCCCGCGGCAGCGCACGGGCGACCCGGAACGCCCGAGTTGGGTCGTGCCCGTGCCGGACTCGAGCTCGATGTCGTAACGGTCGATGCCGAGGAGCAGACCGGCACTGGCACCGAGCTCGACGAGGGCGATCGGCCCGGGCACGCCAGGCCGGTGCGGGCCGTCCGCCGCGGCAAGCGCGAGCCCGGCTGCGAGGTAGACGCTCCGGTTGACCTCGTTGGTCTGCGTCGACCGCGTCGCCATGAGGTCGGTCAGCTCGGCGCGGTGCCCCATCGCCGTCTCTCGGATCTCCGGCCACGGGTCGCCGGGAGGCAGGTGCTCACGGCCGACGACACTGGCGTACCACCGGGCGGCGGGCAGGTCCGGGTGGCGCAGCACGAGGTCGTGCAGCGCGGCGAACCAGAGCACCGGGCGCGCCTGGCCGGGTCGGGCGACGAGCAGCAGGGATGCCGCCTCGGCGTCGTCGGCGACAGCCCGCGCGACGGCGCCGTAGAGCGGCAGGGCGGCATACTCCTGTCCGAACTCGGCGAAGCGTCGCTGGATCCGCGCCAACCGCTCGGAGTCCATCAGGAGCGCGATTCCGTTGCGGCAGAATGCTGCTGGCTGCCGACGCGCTCGAGCAGCACCATGACCTCGTGGTGGCGGGTCTGCGGGAACATGTCGAACAGCCGTGCTGAGCGCGCCGTGTAGGTCGGCAGGAGAGCGAGGTCTCGGGCGAGGCTCTCGACGTTGCAGCTCGAGTAGACGACGTGCGCCGCTCCCGACACCTCGAGCCAGCCGGCCAGGTCCGAGCCGATGCCCCGGCGTGGGGGGTTGACCACGACGAGCGACCCCGCCTCCAAGAGGTCCAACGCGGCCACATCCGTCGCGTCGCCCACGCGGAACGTCGTGGGCGGCATACCCCGGCGGTGCGCACGGAGCGCTTCTGCCGTGTGCTCGGCGCTCGCCACCGCCTCGGGTGACACCTCGATGCCGACGACCTCGGCCGGACCACCGTCGCCCAGAACGGCCGCGTGGAGCGCGAACCCGCCGACCCCGCAGTAGAGGTCGAGCACCTGGCGGGGCTGAACGGACGAGAACCATTGCTGGGCTTGGCGATAGAGACCCGCGGCCACCACGGTGTTGGTCTGGAAGAAGCTGTTGGGGCGCAGGCCCAGCGTGATCCCGTTGACCTCCATCGGCAGCACGTGCGCATCCGTCAGCACGAGCTCCGTGTCGCCCTCGAGGACCGCCTTGTGCTCGGGCTGGAGGTTGACCGAGACGACGGCCGCCTCGGGCACGCGCTCCCTGACGACCGTGAGGCGCGACCGCAGCAGGGCCAGCTGCTTCTGGGAGCGCACGACGAAGCGGAGCATGACGGCGCCGGCAGGGGAGTGGGTGACGATGAGGTGCTTGAGCTCGCCGCGGCGGGACGGCACGTCGTAGGGCTCGAGCCCCAGCTCGTCCACGAGGTCGGCGAGCCGGGGGACGAGCTCGTGCAGGCCGGGCTCGTAGAGACCGCAGTCGCGCAGGTCGACGCCGCGGCCGCTCGCGTCGAGGATGCCGAGCGTCACGGCGCCCTGCTCACCGCCGACGACGAGCTTGGCCTTGTTCCGGAAGCCGGACTCGGGCGAGGCGAAGGCATCGAGCCAGCTCACCTCGGGGGCGACCGCGGACAGCATCGCGGCACAGTGCCGCTGCTTGTCGGCGAGCTGGACGGCATACGACACGCCCATGAGCGCACACGAGCGGCACTGGTGGGCATCGAAGTAGTCGCACTGCATCGGACCCAAGGGTACGGGCGGCCGCGATGGGGGCGGCTCCTTCCTCAGCAAAGTGACATAATGTCGATTATCGGCGTTATAGCGACTCAGGTCGCTCAGCGAGAGGACCTGCCTGCACGACGTCGAGCCAGCCCCGCAGTACATCCTCCAGACCGGAGCGCTGCGCCGGTGTGAGCCCGGCCAGCAGCGACTCGTCGGCTGCGACGACGTCGGCGAAGACCTCGTCGAGCCGTCGCAGCCCTGACGCCGTCAGCTGCACGTGCACCGTGCGCCGGTCAGGTTCCTCACGGACCCGCTCCACGAGGCCGGCCCGCTCCATCGACTGCACGCGCTGCGTCGTGGCGCCCGGCGTCACCCGGCAGCGCCGTGAGAGCTCGCCGGCCGTCAGCCGGTACGGCGGCCCGCTGCGGCGCAGGACGCCGAGCACGTCGAGATGGCTCTGGTCGAGCCCGTAGGTGCCGAGGACTCCGGCCCGGCGCTCTGCGACGAGCGTCGCCAGCCGCAGGACCGGCACCACGATGCCTATCGAGCTCACGTCGACGTCCGGACGTTCGCGGCGCCACGCGCTGACGACGGCATCGACCTCATCCCCCGATGATGCGTTCACACCAATACTTTAGTGCTAAATCGCCTCCGTGGGGCCGATCTGGTGGGACGATCGTGTGCACCCTCGAAGGAGCGCCATGGACCTCTCGACCTTCTACGCCGTGGTCTCGGCCACCTGCTTCACCCTCGTCGGGCTGTGGTGGTCCGCCGTCGACCGGCGCCGTGACCTGCTGGGCTCCCCCGAGACCCGCCGGCTCGTCGGCGGCGTCTACCTCACCTTCCTGCTCCCCGGCGTCATGGGCCTGTTCGCCCAGGTCGACCCCGCCCGCACCGGCCTGTGGCGCACGACCTTCGGGCTCGTCGCGCTGATCGGCGCCTGGTCGACCTTCGGGCTCGTCCGCGCCGACCGCGGCTCCGGGGCCCGCGGGCCGTTCCGGCGCAACCGCTGGCTCGTCGGCGTCCTCTACCTCGCCATCGTGGTGCTCGGCGTCGCGCCCGAGCTCGCCGCGACGCTCCACCTCACCGGGCTGCAAGCGGCCGCGCTCGCCGTCGTCTGCCTCGTCGTCCTCGCCCACGGGCTTGCGTGGGAGCTGCTGACGACGACGAGCGAGGCACCTCCGGTGCGCGACGCCGATCACGACGACTGAGCCCTCCCCTCCCCCGGCCCGCCGGACGGCATACGGGATGTTTCGCCGCGCCAGCGGTATGCCGTCCGGCCGGCCCGGCGTGTTCCCCTCGCGTCCCGCTCCGTAGGGCCCGGCCGTGTGGGACAGTCCTGCCATGTCGTCCGTCGTCGTCAACGCCGCGCGTCCCGAGACCAAGGAGCAGCGCGCCTGGTACTGGTACGACTGGGCCAACTCCGCCTACGTCACCACGACCGCCACCGTGCTGCTCAGCCCCTACCTCACGACGGTGGCGGAGGCGGCGGCCTGCCCCGACCTGCCCGACGGAGCGGACTGCACGACGAACCTCTCGGTCCTCGGCATCCCCATCGCGCCCGGCAGCCTCTGGTTCTTCACGGTGACCTTCACGACGATCGTGTCTGCGATCGTCCTCATCTTCATCGGCGCCATCGCCGACCGCAGCCCGAAGCCGACGCGGCTCTTCGCGAGCTTCGCGTGGGCGGGCTCGCTGGCCGCGTGCCTCATGTTCTTCATCGCCGGCACGAACTGGCAGCTGGGGTGTGTGCTCGTCGTCATCGCCGGCATCTGTCTCGGCGCCTCGCTCGTCATCTACGACTCGATCCTCTGCCGGATCGCCAACGAGAACGAGCGCGACCGGGTCTCCTCGAAGGGCTGGGCCTTCGGCTACCTCGGCGGCGGCACGCTGCTGGCGCTCAACTTCGCCCTCGACATCTTCCACGAGCAGCTCGGCCTCGATCGCGCGATGTCGACCCGCATCAGCATCCTGTCGGCAGGCGTCTGGTGGGCGGGGTTCACGATCATCCCCTACCTCGGGCTGCGCCACCTGACCGGCACGGTC
Organism: Humibacillus xanthopallidus; assembly: GCF_006717145.1. GTDB lineage: Bacteria > Actinomycetota > Actinomycetes > Actinomycetales > Dermatophilaceae > Humibacillus > Humibacillus xanthopallidus. The sequence goes on from NZ_VFQF01000001.1 coordinate 1,140,911, forward strand.
ACCACGCCGATCGACAAGCAGGCGGGGGTCGTGCGCGGCAGTCTCGAGCAGCTGCGCAGCACCTTCGGCGACCTGCGCCACTACCCGCAGACGCTCACCTTCCTCATCGCCTACCTCTTCTTCAACGACGGCATCCAGACCGTCATCGGCAGCTCGAGCATCTACGGCAGCAAGGAGCTGGGCTTCTCGGAGTCGACGGTGCTCGGCGTCTTCCTCTTCGTCCAGTTCGTCGCGTTCTTCGGTGCGCGGCTCTTCGGCTGGGTCGCCGCCTCGATCGGCGCCTGGCGCACCGTGCTCTACGGGATCGTGCTGTGGACCGTCGTGGTCGTCATCGCCTTCGTCACACCGTCGAAGTCCCTGACGGTCTTCCTCGCGCTCGGCCTGCTCATCGGCATCGTGCTCGGGGGCACCCAGGCGCTGTCGCGCTCGCTCTACAGCCAGCTGATCCCCCGCGGGCGCGAGGCGGAGTACTTCAGCCTCTACCAGGCGATGGAGCGCGGCACGAGCTGGCTGGGCACGCTCATCTTCGGTCTCGTCTACCAGGTGACCCACAGCTACCGGTGGGCGATCATCTGCCTCATCGCCTTCTTCGTCATCGGCGGCTACCTGCTCTCGCGCGTCGACATGCGTCGCGGCATCATCGAAGCCGGAAATCCCGTTCCCGCTGTCGTGTGAGCTAGGACGTCGCTTACAATCCGCGGTGGCCTCGGGAACAACGGCGCCATCCTGCTCGTTCAAGCGACTGTGAGGGTAGGGCACCAGACAGGTGTCGACCAGTGGCAGGAGTTTTGGAGGGGTCCACATGGCCGATCGAGCACTACGCGGTTCCAACCTCGGTTCCAGGAGCATGGAGTCCGACGAGAACGTTGTCCCCAGTGAGCGACAGCTCACGACCTATGTGTGCGCGCAGGGGCACCGCACCGAGCTGCCGTTCTCGGTCGAGGCCGACGTGCCGCCGACGTGGGAGTGCCGCTGCGGCCTCGACGCCAAGCTCCAGGGCGGTGGACCCGAGCCCGACGCCAAGCCCGTCAAGCACGTGCGCACCCACTGGGACATGCTGCTCGAGCGCCGCTCGATCCCGGAGCTCGAGGAGCTCCTCGAGGAGCGCCTCACGCTGCTGCGCGAGTCGCGTGGCGAGAAGCCGCGCCGGCGCAAGACCGCCTGAGCCGCGCCGACTGCGCGTCGCACCAGACATCCGATGAGCCCGCCTCGTTCGTGGAGGCGGGCTTTTCGCTGCCCGCAACCCGCTACGTATGCCGTGTGCCGGGGCCCGCGGTGACGCTCAGACTCACAAACCTCCGGTTTGAGGTCGGTGCACGCGGCGACATCGGCGTCGAGGCAGGGTTTGTGAGTCTGACGGACGGGTCTGACGGGTGGGTCAGTCCTCGTCGATGATCTCGCCCTCGACGACCTCGGTGCTCGACTCCGAGCGCTGGGGGCCGTGGGGCGTCTCCTGCTGCTCCCAGGTGGGGCGGTCGGTGACCGTCGTGGCCCCGAACACCTCGACCTGCGCCAAGAGGTGGCGCCCGATGACCGAGGCCAGCAGCGCTCGGGCGATCGGGCGGGTGAAGGGCAGCACGAGGAGCAGGCCGGCGACGTCGGTGATGAAGCCGGGGATGAGCAGCAGGGTGCCGCCGACGAGCACGACGATGCCGTCAGCGAGCTCGCGCGCGGGCATGCGGCCCTCGCGCAGGGCCTGGCCCAGCGCCCGCCAGGCGCGGCCGCCCTCTCGCGTGACGATCCACGCGCCGAGGGCGGAGGTGGCGATGACGAGCAGGAAGGTCCACCAGCCGCCGATCGCCTGACCGACGGCGACCATCACCATGATCTCGAGGATCGGCACCAGGAGCAGCGCCACCGCGGCGACCCGGGTGGGTCGGAGCCGTCGACGCCGCGCCCCCGGTGCCGTCGTCATGACCGCTCCCCCACCGTCTCGCGGTCACGCGGGCGTCCGATGGCGCCACGCAGCTGCCCCACCCGGTGCTCGATGCCCCACTTGGTCACGTTCGTCAGGGCCTCGCGCACGATGTCCTGGCCCATCTTGGAGACCCCGACCTCGCGCTCGATGAACGTGATCGGGACCTCGACGACCTTCAGGCCGGCACGCACGGCACGCAGCGTGAGGTCGATCTGGAAGCAGTAGCCCTGCGACTCGACGCCGGCGAGGCCCATCGTGCGCAGCGCGCTCGTCCGGTAGGCGCGGTAGCCGGCCGTCGCGTCGTTGACGTGCATGCCGAGCATGACCTTCGTGTAGACGTTCGCCCCGACCGAGAGCACCTTGCGCCGCAATGGCCAGTTGCGCACCTGCCCGCCCTTGACCCAGCGGGCCCCGATGGCGAGGTCGGCATCGGCCAGTGCGGCGAGGATCGCCGGCAGCTGTTCCGGCTGGTGGGAGCCGTCGGCGTCCATCTCGACGGCGGCGTCGTAGCCTTCGTCGAGGGCGATCGCGAAACCGGCGAGGTAGGCCTGGCCGAGGCCCTGCTTGCCCGGGCGGTGGACGACGCGCACGTGCGGGTCGTCGGCGGCGAGGCCGTCGGCGAGCTGGCCCGTGCCGTCGGGCGAGTTGTCGTCGAGGACGATGACGTCGGCCGTGGGGACGCTCGCGCGCACGCGTGCCACGATCCCCGGCAGGTTCTCCCGCTCGTTGTAGGTCGGGATGAGCACGGCGACCTTCGTCACCGGCTCATACTGCGTCACGGTCATGCGCTTCCTTGTCCTCTGTGCTGTCTTCGCTGTCGTCCGCCTGGGTGGCCGGCCCGGACCGGGTGGCCCCGCCCCTGATCCGGAGGACGAGGAGCAGCGCGAGCGCCGCGGCGGCCGCCCACTCCGGGGCCTCCCCCAGACGAGTCGCCACGGTCGTGGTGTCCCGCAATGGTAGAGCCCCGCGAACGAGGGCCTGTGTGAACAACGTCGTCACCTGGTGCGCAGTTCCGTCGGGCGTGATGAGGGCGCTCTGGCCGACGGTAGACACGTGCACGACCGACCGGCCGAACTCCATGGCGCGCACCCGGCTGATCGCGAGCTGCTGCGGCGACTCGGCCGTGTAGCCGAACGTCGCGTTGTTGGTCTGCACGAGCAGGACGTTGGCGCCCGCCTCGACGGCGTCGCGCATGATGTCGTCGTAGGCGACCTCGAAGCAGATCGCGACGCCTGCCCTGATCTGCTGGCCGGAGGTGCCGGTGACGTCGAAGACTCCCACGGACGACCCCGCCACGAAGTCGCGGCTGACCCGGTCGACCTCGGCGCTGAACATCCGGTAGAAGGCGCGGTTGGGGATGTACTCGGCGAAGGGCACGGGGTGACGCTTGACGTAGCGGTCGGTGATCCCCTTGCCGGGCTCGTAGAGGAGCGAGACGTTCGAGACCATCCCGGGCGGCTCCTCGAGCAGGCCCCCGACCACGAGCGGTCGCCCCAGCCGCGTGACGGTCGCGGCGATCTCGTCACGGGCGTCGGCGTTGCGCACCGGGTCGATGTCGGAGGCGTTCTCGGGCCACACGACGAGGTCGGGCGTCGGTGCGAGCCCTGCCTCGATGTCGGTCTGGGCCTGCCACGTGGCGGCGACGTGGTTGTCGAGCACAGCACGTCGTTGCGCGTTGAAGTCGAGCCCGGCCTTCGGCACGTTGCCCTGGACGCCGAGGAACTGCGCCTCCTGGCCGTCCATCGGCAGCGGCATCGCGATACCCGCGACCCCGAGCACGAGCGCTGCGGCGACGGGCAGCGCGACCGTGCGCCACGGCATACCGGCCCCGAGGGACCCGGCGCGGCGTGAAGCGAGCAGCTGCTGGACGGCGAGCGCGAGGAGCGCCCCGACGAGGGCGAGCACGAAGCCGACGAAGGGCGCACCACCGAGGGCGACGAGCCGACCGGCGGGTGAGTCGGCCTGGCTGAAGGCGAGCTTGAGCCAGGGGAAGCCGCCGTAGGGGGCACGCGCCCGGAAGCCCTCGGTGACCACCCACACCAGCGCGAAGGCGAGGGGCCGCACCCGGCCGGCGCGGCTCAGCCAGCCGTAGAGGGCGCCGGCGACCCCGATGAAGAGTGACTCGAGGGTGGCGAGAGCGAGCCAGGGCAGCGCGCCGACGTAGATGCCCGACCAGCTGAGCGTCGGCACGAAGAAGGCGAGGCCGAAGAGCACTCCGGCGAGCAGCCCGCGGCGGGCTCCGAGGCCGGTCGTCGCCCACGCGAGCAGCGACAGGGCGAGCGGCGCCGCCACCCACACGTCGAAGGTCGGGAACGCGAGGCACAGCAGCCCACCGGCGATGAGGGACACGAGGAGACGCCGCACGGGGTTCACCGTATGCCGTGCGGCCGGGATGCCCGTCCTCAGGGCACGACGACGGTGCCGCGGGCGGTTGTGGCGACCACCGGCGGGTCGAGCATCTCAGCAGCCGACTCGCCGCGCTCCGGGTGCCCGCGACCGACGACGAGCACCTCGAAGACGAGCTCGCGGGACCGGCCGCCGACGCGCACGATCTCGGCGCTGATCTCGATGACATCGCCGGCCTGGATGCGCTCGCGGAACTGCACGTCGCTGTAGGAGGCGAAGAGGCCCTCGTCACCGTCGGTGCGGATGCACATCTCGGTCGCGACGTCGCCGAACGCCGCGAGCGAGTAGGCGCCGTCGACGAGGTTGCCGGCGTAGTGCGCGTGGGCGTAGGGCACGTAGCGGCGGTGGACGACCCGCAGGCCGACCTCCGCCCTGGTGCGGCGGGCAGCGGTGGTCTCGGGCTGCGCGTCCCCCATGGTCATCGCCTCTTTCGCTGGGTCATCTCGTGCACGAGGTAGCTCGCCACCTCACCGGGCGTCGTGCCCCGCCCGAAGATCCGGTCGACCCCGAGAGCGAGCTCGGACCCCTCTTCGAAGCGCGGGCCGCCGACGATGAGGATCGGCACGTGCCCGGCCGGGTAGGCCTCGCGGAAGGCCGCCGACATCTGGGTCGTGTTGTGGATGTGGGCGTCCTTCTGGGTGACGACCTGGCTGACGAGCACGGCGTCCGCCTTCTCGGCGCGCGCGCGGGCGACGAGGTCGGGCACGAGCACCTGGGCGCCGAGGTTGACGACCCGGATCTCGCGGTAGTACTCGAGGCCCTTCTCGCCGGCGAAGCCCTTGATGTTGAGGATGGCGTCGATGCCGACGGTGTGGGCGTCGGTGCCGATGCACGCACCGACGACGACGAGCTTGCGGCGCAGCTGCTTGCGGATCGCGAGGTTGGCATCCTTGGCCGACAGGAGCGGGTACTCGCGCTCGACGACGTGCACCTCGTCGAGGTTGACCAGGTGGGTCGAGCTGCCGTAGACGACGAAGAAGGTGAAGTCGGGCCCCATGGCCTTGGCGTGCACGAGCAGGGCCGGGTCGAGCCCCATCTTGCGGGCCAGCTGGAGAGCCGCACCCTCGGCGCGCTTGTCGTGCGGCAGCGGCAGGGTGAACGACATCTGGACCATGCCGTCACCGGTCGTGTCGCCGTAAGGGCGGATGATGTTGCTGCTCAAGGCTTCTCGCCCTTCTTGGGCGGCACCCCGGCATCGAGTGCCGTGATGGCCGGGTTGTCGTAGTCGTCGGCGCGCACGACGACGCCCTCGAGCCCCTTGCCGCGGTCGGCCGGTCGCTTCATGAGGCCGAAGGTGCCGTCGGCGATCGCCGCGAGCAGCGGTGGGTCGCCGGCCGAGTCGGAGTCGTGGACGATCCGGTCGAGGAGGTCGACCGCCTCCGAGAGCACCTGGCGGGCGCGGGTCTGGATGAAGCCGTCGCGCGGCGGGTGGAAGTCCTCCGTGAGACCGCTCGCGGCGTTCATGACGTAGCGGACGTTCTGCAGGGCGAGGTCGCGGTCGGAGAGGAAGGGGGTCACGACGGCCTCGGTCATCATCCCGACGAGCAGGATGCCCTGGCCGGTCATCGCCCCGACGAGGTTGAAGAACCCGTCGAGCAGGTAGCCACGGAAGACGTCGCCCGTCATGTGCTTGGTCGGCGGCATCCACTTGAGCGGGGCGTCGGGGAAGAGCTGGCGGGCGAGCAGCGCGTGGGCGAGCTCCATGCGGAAGCTGTCGGTGATCTCCGGGTTGATCTCGAAGGCGTGCCCGAGGCCGAGCTGCCAGTCCTCGAGACCGGCCTCCGTGGCGAAGCGCTCGTTGAGGAGCTGGCTGACCGTCACGGTGTGCGCGGCCTCGACGGCGTCGGCCGTCGTCAGGTAGTTGTCCTCGCCGGTGTTGATGATGATGCCGGCGCGGGCGTGGATCTGGCGCGAGAACCGCTGGTCGACGAAGGTGCGGATCGGATTGATGTCGCGGAAGAGGATGCCGTACATCGAGTCGTTGAGCATCATGTCGAGACGCTCCATGCCGGCGAGGGCCGCGATCTCGGGCATGCAGAGCCCGGACGCGTAGTTCGTCAGCCGGACGTAGCGACCGAGCTCCTTGCTCACGTCGTCGAGGGCGGCGCGCATGAGACGGAAGTTCTCCTGCGTCGCGTACGTCCCGGCGAAGCCCTCGCGGGTCGCACCCTCGGGCACGTAGTCGAGGAGCGACTGGCCCGTGGAGCGGATCACCGCGATGACGTCGGCACCCTCGCGGGCTGCGGCCTGGGCCTGCGGGATGTCCTCGTAGATGTCGCCCGTCGCGACGATGAGGTAGATCCACGGACGGGTCTTGGGGTCGCCGTGGCGCCGGATGAGCCGTTCGCGCGTGGCGCGGGAGCGGTCGATCGTGCGCAGGCCGACGCCCACGCCCTTCGCTGCCGCCCTTCGCGCAGCCTGGGCCTCGCGGCCGGCCGGGAGGCGGAAGGAGACGTTGCCGCTCGCTGCCTTCTGCGCGAGCGTCGTGAGGTCGGGGGCCTCGCCGCGCAGCAGCGCGTCGTAGACGGGGGTCGTGACCCCGTGCTCGAGGCCGACCTCCTCGCGCACCGCGGTGACGAGGTGGTTCACCCAGGGCACCCGCTCGTGGTCGGCGCCGGAGAGCCCGGCGAGGCGCAGCGTCGCCCGCTCCACCGAGACGGTCGTGTGGCTCTGCGCGATCTTGACCACGGGCGCGGCGGCCTTGCGGGCGAGCGACCGCGCCCGGCGCACCACGGCCGGGTCGAGGTGCAGGACCGGCTCGGTGCGGCTCATCGGGCACTCGTCTCCGCCGCGAGGCGTGACTCGAAGAGCTCACGGACGGCCGGCACCTCGCGCAGCAGGGAGAGCGCCAGGTCGGCGTGGCCCGGCACGTAGCCGTTGCCGACGAGCATGCGCACGTCGGCCGCGAGCCCCTCCGCCCCCAGCGCCGCCGCGGCGAAGCTCGTCGCCATGCTGAAGAAGATGATCGTGCCGCCCTGGGCGGTCGAGAGGATCGCGGGCTGTTCGCAGCCGGGCACGTCGACGCAGACGACCGTGACGTCGGCCGGGCCGCCGGCCGCCTCGACCGCCGAGGACAACCCGAGCGGTGACCGCGCGTCGGCGAGCACGACCTCGTCGGCGAGACCGGTCGGCTCGAGCAGGGTGCGCTCGGCCTCGACCGGCACGACGCCGATGAGGCGCCCCGCACCCGCGCGACGTGCCGCCGCCAGCGAGAGCGACCCCGACTTGCCCGCCGCCCCGAGGACGGCCACGGTCGGCGCGACGTTGCGGGCGGCATACTCCCTCACGACGCGTTCGACGAGCGCAGGGGCGCCGCACACGTCCATGACCATGAGCGACAGGAGCGGGTCGAGGTCGTCGGGCAGCCGGGCGGCGATGCTGCGACCGAAGAGGATGGCGTGGCCCGCCGCGGGCACCTGCTCGGAGAGGCCGTCCCACCGGGCCAGCCCGTCCGTGATGCGCAGGGGCGTCAGCGAGAGCGACACGAGCGTCGCGACGTGGTCGCCGACCGTCAGGCCGAGGGTGCTCTCGGGCCCGACGGCATCGACGGTGCCGATGAGCATGCCGCCCGAGCCCGTGACGGGGTTCTGCATCTTGCCGCGCGTCGCGACGATGTCGAGCACCTCGTCGCGCAGCGCACCGCCGTCGACGACTCCGTCGGTCGTGTGCTTCTCGGCGAGCTGCCGGTAGCTCGCGGCGTCGAGGTTGAGCGTCTCGACGCGGATGCGCACCTCGTCGGGCCACAGCTCCTCGCGGGCGTCCAGACGACGAGCCGTCTGGGGCAGCGTGATGGCGTCGCCGCTGGGCTCGAGCACCCGGTGCAGACCCACCGGGGACGACGACACGCGTGCGGAGGCGGCGGGCAGGTCCGCCCCAGCGGGCAGCGGGTGCGACACGTTCACAGATCCTTCTGTCTCGGCACTGTTGGGGCGCAGAACATGCGTCAGCATAGGGCTGCTCTCAAAGATTCTTTACGAAACCGTGGTATGGACATGTTTGAGCGTGCCCCATGCTGACGTTACTGTGTCGCGCATGGGCATGGTTGAGCAGCCGTACGTGTACCGCCGTCGCGAGCTCGTCGAGCCTGACTGGACGCGGTTTCCGGGGTGGAGCGGCGTCACACAGGCCGACTGGGACGACGCCCAGTGGCAGCGGGTCAACTGTGTCAGGAACATCAAGCAGCTGCGAGCCCTGATGGGCGACCTGCTCGACGACCGCTTCTACGACGACCTCGCCCGCGACCAGGCCGAGCGCGCCACGATGTCGATGCTCGTGCCGCCGCAGATGCTCAACACGATGGTCCCCTCGACCGACGCGCCCATGCCGTCGGCGGGCCACGACTTCACCGAGGCCTTCTACGCCGACCCCGTGCGCAACTACATGCTGCCGGTCTTCTCCGACCGTCGCACCGACTGGCCGTCGCACCCCCACGCGTCGCGCGACTCGCTCCACGAGCACGACATGTGGGTCGCCGAAGGGCTCACGCACCGCTACCCCACCAAGGTCCTCGCGGAGCTGCTCCCCACATGCCCGCAGTACTGCGGCCACTGCACCCGCATGGACCTCGTCGGCAACTCGACGCCGCAGGTCGCCAAGCTGAAGTTCGACCTCAAGCCCGTCGACCGGTATGCCGCGATGCTCGACTACCTGCGCAGCACCCCCGTCGTGCGCGACGTCGTCGTCTCGGGTGGCGACGTCGCGAACATGCCGTGGAAGAACCTCGAGGTCTTCGTCGACCAGCTGCTCGACATCGACAACATCCGCGACATCCGTCTGGCGAGCAAGGCCCTCATGGGGCTGCCCCAGCACTGGTTCGCCGAGGACGTCGTCGAGGGCGTCGCCCGCGTGTCGGCCAAGGCGCGGGCGCGAGGCGTGTCCCTCGCGATCCACACCCACGTCAACAACGCCCAGTCGCTGACCCCGTCGGTCGCGCGTGCGGCCAAGGCCATGCTCGACGCCGGCATCCGAGACGTGCGCAACCAGGGCGTGCTCATGCGCGGCGTCAACGACACGTCCGAGCAGCTGCTCGACCTCTGCTTCGGCCTCGCAGACGGCGCGCAGATCACGCCGTACTACTTCTACATGTGCGACATGATCCCGTTCGCCGAGCACTGGCGGCTCTCGCTGGCCGAGGCGCAGCACCTCCAGCACGCGATGATGGGCTACCTCCCCGGCTTCTCGACGCCGCGCATCGTCTGCGACGTGCCCTTCGTCGGCAAGCGCTGGGTGCACCAGGTCGAGGAGTACGACACCGAGCGCGGAATCTCCTACTGGCGCAAGAACTACCGCACCTCGATCGAGGGGGACGACACCGAGGCCCTGTCTCGCGAGTACGTCTACTACGACCCGATCTACACCCTGCCCGAGTCGGGCCAGAAGTGGTGGCACAAGTCGATCGACCAGGAGGCCCTGCTCGCCGACTCGTCGGAGCAGGCGGCGACGAGCCGCCTGGCCTCCGAGTCGCAGCTCGTCTGACGCATGGCGCGCTCGCGGGGCAAGGTCGCAGACGGCCCGACGACCCAGGCGACGCTCGCCCTCGACCGGGCCGGGGTGGGCTACACCCGGCACCCCTACGACCACGACCCGTCGGCGGCCAGCTACGGGCTGGAGGCCGCTGAGGCTCTCGGTCTCGACCCCGCCACGGTGTTCAAGACCCTGCTCGTCGACACGGCCGGTGGGTTGGCCGTCGGCATCGTGCCCGTCGGCGGCGAGCTCGACCTCAAGGCCGTCGCGACGGCGCTCGGGGTCAAGTCGGTCACCATGGCCGACCCCACCGCCGCCGAGCGGTCGACCGGCTACGTCGTCGGCGGCATCTCCCCGGTGGGGCAGAAGCGGCCACTGCCCACCGTCCTCGACGAGACGGCATACGCCCACGACACCGTCTACGTGTCCGGTGGGCGGCGCGGCTTCGACCTCGGCCTCTCCCCCACCGACCTCGCCGCGGCCACCCGAGCGGTCCGCGCCCCGATCGCGCGTCCTCGACGCTGAGGAGACGACGCTGAGCCACCGCGTATGCCGGTCGCGACCGCGTGGCCGACGCAGCGGTCACGCCTCAGCGAGCACGTCCGCCACCATCCAGTGCCCCTGCGCCTCGAACGACGTGTCGCCGACGGCGTAGGACCAGCAGGCGGTGCCGATGGCCTCGCGCACGCGGGTGCGCAGCCAGGCGGCGGGCTCGCGGGGATCACTGCCGTAGCCGTCGAGGAACGCCTCCTCCAAGGACGGGTTGCGGGCGAAGTCCTGGGCTGCGAGCCGGGTGAGGTCGGTCATCGGGGGCCGCAGGTCGGCTCGACCGAAGTCGATGACGCGCACCGTCCCGTCGTCGATCAGCCAGTTCCGAGGCTGCCAGTCGCCGTGGGTCGGCACGACCGTCACCGGCTCGCCAGGCCACGACGCGACGAGCGACCGCAGCCGCTGCTCGGTGAACGTGTCGATCCGGTGGGGCCCGTCGAGCCAGGCGATGGCCTTGGCGTTCTCGCGGCGCTCGTGGTCGGCGTCGAGGTGCGGGTCCTGCGCATGCAGCCGGGCGAGCAATGACCCGGCCTGGCGGTAGGTCTCCGGCTCGTCGGCAGCCGCGTCACCGAGGACGAGCCGTCCCGGCAGGTAGCGGGTGACGAGCACCTTGGCACCGGCGTCGGCCTGGACAAGCCGCGGTGCATGACCGTGAGCGACCCACGGCCGCAACCACTCCCGGTGTGCCCGCACCTCCCGCTGGATGTGGCCGTCGGTCTCACCGCCGGCTTTGACGATGAGGCGGTCACCGTCGTGCACGACCTCGAGCACGGTGGTGGCGACGAGGCCCCAGCCGTGGTCGCGAACGATCTCGGCTCCTGGCAGCCAGGCGTCGAGCAGCTGCACCTGCTGCGGCGACAGCGGGGCGATGTCAGCAAAGGTCACCGGCTGTCACCGGTCCCGACGCAGCGTCGCCGGGGCGGACCCGAGGGAGACGGGTCAGTCCTTGTCGCGCGGCGTGGCGGAGGCGCTGCGCCCCTCCCAGGGAGTCGACAGCACGACCGTCGTGTGCGTCGACACGTTGGCGGCGGACCGGATGCGCGCGAGCAGGTCCTCGAGGTTGCTCGGGGTGCCCACCCGCACCTTGAGGATGTAGCTCTCGACACCGGCGACCGAGTGGCAGTCCTCGATCTCGCTGATGTGGGCGAGCCGCTCCGGCACGTCGTCCGGCGCACTGGGGTCGAAGGGGGTCACCGAGATGAGCGCGGTCAGTGACAGGCCCAGCGCCTCGGGCGAGACGGTGGCGGCATAGCCGGTGATGACGCCACGCTCCTCGAGCCGGCGCACGCGCTGGTGCACGGCCGACGTCGACAGGCCGGTGGCCCTGCCGAGGTCGGTGTAGCTCATCCGTCCGTCGGCGAGCAGCAGTCCCACGAGGCGGCGGTCGAGTTCCTCCATGCGCGTGAGGGTAGACCACGCAGTGGGTGCCCGCTGGCTCATCCCTCATCGCGGTACTCCTCGGGCGTCCGCGACGACGGGACATCTCGGTAGTCTCGGGCACATGCCGAACCAGCGCGCCCTCCTGCTCGACTCCGCGTCGCTCTGCTGACTCAATAGGCACATGAACGCCGCCAGCACTGCCAAGCCACTCCGCGCCGTCATCTACGTCCGGCTCTCCTCCTACAAGGGCGAGACCGACTCGACCACGTCCCCGCAACGCCAACGCGAAGCGTGCGAGGCGTACTGCCTTGCCAAGGGCTGGGAGGTCGTTGAGGTCGTCGAGGACCTCAACGTCTCCGGCTCCGACAAGGGCCTCCGCCTCGACCGCCCGGGTCTCCGCCGCGTCCGCGAACTCCTGCCCGCCGTGGACGTCGTCATCTTCTCTAAGCTCGACCGCCTCGCTCGCAACGTGGTCGACTTCGACATCTTCGCCAAGATCGCGGCCAAGCACGACGTCGCGCTCGTGAGCGTGGCCGAGTCACTCGACCTGACGACGCCCGGTGGTCGCTTCGTCGCCCAGATCCTCGCGGCCTTCGGCGAAATGGAGGCCGCCACCATCGCCCAGCGGACCGCCGAGGGCATCGCCGGGGCGGTCAAGTTGGGCCGGTGGCGAGGTGGAGCAACGCCCTACGGCTATCGGACCGTCACCCACTCGTCGGGTAGCGGCCGAGGGCTGGAGATCGAGCCCGAGGAGGCCGCGCACGTCCGTGCAGCCGCCGAGGTCGTGCTCTCCGGCGGGTCGCTCTACCGGGCTCTCCAAGTCATCCGGGAGCGCGGGTCCGTCCCGCGGCGAGCCGAGGCATGGTCGATCTCGTCCCTCCGCGTCGTCCTCCTCGGCCCGTCGCTCCTCGGACACATGACCCGGAAGGGCGAGGTTATCCGTGGCGATGACGGTCGCCCCGTCGTCTTCTGGCCGCCGATCCTCACTGAGGAGGAGGCATCCCGTCTCCGGGCAGCCCTCGCGCGCAAGCCCGCCGGGGAGCGACGTCGTCGTGCGTCCCGACTCCTGTCGGGCCTGCTGACCTGTGCGTCGTGCCATGGTCGCCTCCGGGTCGGCTCCTCGGGCTCAGGTGGCACCGGGACCGGCTCCGTGATCCGCTATGTCTGCCGCGGCGAAGTTGACGGTCGGAAGTGCGACTCCCCCACGTCCATCGACGCGAGGCTCGTGGAGGAGTACGTCGCGGAATCCTTCCTCGAGGACCTCGGTGACCACCCCGTCGTCATGAGGGTCGAGTCCTCCGGCGACCTCCTGGAACTCGCCGACGTCGAGGCTGAGATCCGCGACCTGGGCCGCGCCATCACCGAGCCCGGAGCCGACGTCGGCGCGCTCGCCTCGCGTCTCACGCTCCTGCAAGAGCGCCGTGCGGCCCTCTCCGAGGCAGAGACGACCGTTTCCACCATCGCCACCGGGGAGACGCTCTCTGAGGCGTGGGCGGCCGCTGAGGGCGACGTAGACGCGCGTCGAGCGCTCCTCGCGGCCAACCTCGCTGTCGCCGTGGTCCACAAGGGCCGCCGTGGAGTCAAGGGACTGGACAAGCGCCGCGTCCCACTCGTGTGGCAGCCTCTCGCGCTTCCCGAGGCGCCGCGAGAGGGTGCGGTCCTCGTCGGCGCCACGGAGGCGACCGCATGACCTCCGACCTCACTCCCGACGACCTCGCCGCCATCGCCTCCGCGGAGGCCGGCGAGGCCGTGGCCGAGGCCGTCGACCCCGACCCGCCGAGCCGCTGGAAGGACGCGCCACTGACTCGCGTCTGGCCGGTCACCCCCGAGGACTACGTCGTCCACGCCGCGGCCCTCGCCGTCTACCTCGCCGAGCGCGCTGTCGACGCCGAGGCCGAGCAGCCGTAAACGCCGGTCTCCCGGTCGATTTCGGGCCCGACCTACCTGGCGTAGGTCGTGCCCTTGTCGTGCCGCCTCCGGCCCGCGTAGCCGTCGTGGAGGGCCCATCCGGCTCCGCGGGTCCAGCACCGTGCCGGGATCTCGGTGGCGGGCCGGCGCCGCGCCGCGGGGAGGGTCGGACGCGGGGAGCGGGGCCGCGTGGACCGTTTACACGCGCTCCCGAGCCCACCTCGGGGCTCCGAGGCTCGAAAACTCACCCTCAGGGTGAGTTTTGCTCTCTTTTCCTAGGTTGGCCTTATAACAGCGTCGGCTTTATAAGGGCAACCTAGAGAAACTCACGAAAACTCACCCGCAGGGTGAGTTTTCGGCCCTCCGGCCCTCGTCGGCCCCCTCCGCCACCGCCCCGGTCCCTCGTGAGCATCTGTCCCAGCACGTTCGCAGACCTTCTAATCACAGGGGTCGTGCGCTCATCACGACCCCGGTCTCTCAGCACGGGAGCAGGGCCGATCAGGTCCGCTCGTCGTCTGTGATGACTCATGCGGAAGCACCGCGACGGGCCGGGAGTTGGTAGCCCCCCGGCCCGTCGCCCCCCTAACACCCACCAAGCTCGGACCCGCCCGTCGCCTCTCTGGAGGTCTCCTCGACGGGTCGGGCCCGCGGGGTCGGACGCTGACCCGGGCAGGCAGCGTCCTCTCGGATCCGAGCCCCTCCCACACGCTCCAGCCCCTCGCCTCTTACCGGAAGCCAGCGAGGAGCCGTCGAGCGTGTGGGAGGGCCGCTCACCGCCCCCACGTCATCGGCAGTGCCGACGACGTCTCCCTCCTGCCCTACCTCACCGCGTCCGAGCAGTGCTCCGCGCGGTCCCCAACCTCCCGGCACCGACTCCCCTGGCTAGAGCCATCGGGAGGACGGGCCCCGCTAGTCGCGGATCTCTTCCTCCCAATCCTCTTGTCTCCCAAGGAATTCCACCATGCCTACCTCGTTCAACCTATCCGAGGCCGCCGCCGTCGCAGCCGCCGGTATCTCGCTCGACATGCAGGTCGCCAACACCTTCCGACGCGACTTCGACAGCGCCGTCGCGGGCATCGGCAAGGGCCGCACCGTCGACTACCAGATCCCCGGCGTCGTCTCCGCCTTCGTCCGCAACATCGACGACGTGACCAACCCGGTCGCCGTCGCGTCGCTGGAGGAGGGCGCGGTTCCGGTGACCCTCACGGACCACATCGGCTCCGTCGTAGCCCTCTCCGAGGGTCAGGTCGCCCTCGACCTCAAGAACTTCACCGCGCAGGTCCTGAGCCCGCAGGCCGAGGCCGTCGCCTTCGATATCGAGTCCAAGGCCATCGCCGCGCTGGAGGCCGAGCCGCTCCGCACCGGCTACGTCTACGACGCGGCCAAGCCCAAGGCCCTCCTCGTGAAGCAGCGCGCCGCGCTCCGTGGCCGCGGCGTCGCGGACGGCATGACGATCAACTTCGTCGTGGGCACGTCGGTCTACGCCGACCTCATCAACGCCGACGCGCTCGACGGTGAGGCCCTCAAGGGCGTCGCCAACACCCGCGTGATCGAGTCCAACCGCATCGCGTCGGACCTCTCCTACGCCTACGTCTCGGACGCCTTCGTGACGCTCGTCCGCGTGCCCGCCCCCATGGAGGGCGCAGGCAAGAGCGCCGAGGGCAAGACGAAGGACGGCGACTTCGGTGTCCGCTACCTCATGGACTACGACAGCAACGTCCTCGCGGAGCGCTCCGTCGTGTCGACCTTCGCCGAGGTCGCAGCCCTGCCCCTCGTCGTCAAGGGCGCGGGTGCTGACCGCGCGGCCGGCAAGGCCACCCTCATCGTCGGCGGCGGCGTCGAGGCCGTCGACACGGCGGTCTGAGCCTCGCTCACCCTCTCCAGCTCCGGCTGACCACTGCTTGGCCTCCGCGCCGACGTCCTTCCTCCTCTCGGGACGTCGGCGCGGAGGTCTCCCCTTCGCCCTATCTCCGTTCGCACGCAACCAGTGAGGTTCCACCGATGACCACATGCGCTCTCCCGACCTGCACCGCCGAGATCCACGAGGACGCCAACGCGCGCCGGGTCTACTGCACCGACGCTCACCGAGCCCGCGCTCACCGTGAGCGTCGCGCTGAGGGCATCGCTCTCATGACGGCGTCCACCGAGGCCATGCACCGAGGCGACGTCGCGGAGTGGCGTCTCCTCTCCGAGGCCGGTCTCGCGGTCCTCCGCTCGACACCGCGCAAGCCCCTCTCGCCGGAGATCCTGGCCCTCATCGCCCAGCTCGAGGGCCGCGCGTGATCCTTCTCGACTTCGACGGCCGCACCATCCGCGACACCGACGACCCGGCCGAGCACGGCATCCCCGCGGTCCAGCTCCCTCGTCGTCGGTGTCCCGTGTGCTCGACGGTCCGGGACCTCTCGGACTTCCCGCGCGAGGCCGGTGGCGTCCTGGGACGTGGCCGGACCTGCACGTCCTGCCGGACGGTCCCACGGGACCGGACACCGCGAATCGCCCGGACGTCCCACCGCTTCCGGTCCGACTTCGCGGACCTCATCGCCGACTGAGTCCCGGACGCCGTTTACACCCCCACCCCACGCACAAGGAGACCCATGACCGAGCAGCTCACCGGACGTCGCGCCCCCTACGACGCCCACGCACGCGCCCGCATGATCCGCGGATTCCTCACCCCGATCACCCCGTACCGCGGCGGCGTCCCCCGGGCGGCCTGGAGGACCCTGACCGATGAGGCCCGGGCCGCCGTCCTCGACCGGACAGCACCCCTCCGCAACGCGCCCGCCGAGGCCCCCGTGATCGCTCCCTCGCGGGTCCCCACCGCCGTCGCGCTCTGCGACTCGTGCGGCACCTACTTCCCGGTCCGCCCCTCGCGTCGCGTGCTCTCCGTGTGCGACGCCTCCGCGTGCCAGCCATCGACGTCGCGCCGACCGCGCCGCCGCTCCTGACCCCTGCCCCTCGATCCCCAAGGAGATCTCCCCCATGAGCAACCGCACCGTGAAGACGATCACCGCGAGATCCGCCCGCCTCGCCGACGAACTCCGCCAGCTCCAAGCCCGACAGGCCCACGGCTCCGCGATGATCCCCTCCCTCCACGCCGACCCCACCCCCGACCCCCACGGCAACCGGGCCCAGCGTCGGGCCGCCGCCCGTCGAGGCGGCCGGCGATGACCGCGCACGCTGACCTCATCGAGTGGGAGCGTGAGTGGCTCACCGACCCGGCCAACCGCCGCGCCGTGATCCTTCGCCGCGTGTCCGACCCGAGCGCCTACTTCCGGGACGGCTGGAGCAGGCGCGCGTGGCGCGCGATGAGCAAGGCGCAGCGTCGCGCCGTGCTCGACCGCACCGCGCCCGTCGCGTCCACCGAGCCCGCAGCACCGAGGCCGCCGATCCCGACACCGGCCGACCTCATGCGCGCGAGGTGACCCTCGTCGTCGCCGAGGGACCCCACCCTCCCCTATGACCCCCCTCCCCCCGGGGTCTCCAGCCTCGGTTCGGCATAGCCATCCCGGGTGCGCCCGCATAACACCCCCTCGATCCTCCCGGCCCTCACGGGCCTCAGACCCGTACCAAGGAGCCCCATGAGCACCGCCGACACGCCCGTCGAGGACCTCGACCTCCCCTCCCACTGGTCCTCCAGCGCCCGGGACGCCTTCCACAACGTCCTGGAGGAGCGTCCAGCTCTCGCCGGGGCGGAGTTCGCCGCCCTCGTCGAGGCCGCCAACCTCATCACGACCGCCGACGCGCTCGACGAGGTCGCCCGCGCCGCCGACTACATGAGCCTGGGGGCCTCCGGGCAGCCCGTCCTCCACCCCGCGGTCTCTGCCGCGACGGCCGCGAGGACGTCGGCCGCCCAGATCTTCGCTCGCCTCGTCGTCAACGGTCCCAAGACGGCGACGTCGGCCTCCCAGCGGGCGCAGCGCGCCGCCACGGCACGGCACACGAGGGCACGGCAGCGATGAGGCGGCCCAGCACCTCCATCGCGTCCACGTCGCGCTCCGTGGTGCCCTCGCAGCACCCGGACGCGCCGCGCTTCGACCCGCACGAGCACGGCTGGACCGGCGAGGACGGCGGCCTCGGTCACGCCTCCGACCCGGACAGCCTCGTCGCCGCCGCGCACCGTTACGCGGCCGGCGCCGCCCACCTCGCGGGCCGTCACGTCCTCGCCACCGACGCCGCGCGGACCTACCGCCGTCGCGTCCTCGGTCTCACCGCCCGCGACGTCGTCCTGGCCCGACACGCTCAGTAGCGCGCCCCGTGTAAACGCCCCAACCCCAAGGAGATCTCCCCCATGAACACCTCAACCGCCCGCCTCCGCGCCCCGCGTCGTTGTCCCCGGGGCCACTACGTCACCGGAGCCAACGTCGTCCCCTCCAGCGCCCGCCGCGGCTACCCCGAGTGCCGCGTCTGCCATCGCGCCCAAGGCGACGCCTTCAACATCGGCCGCCGCAAGGGCGTCTACGTCCCGTTGGAGGACGCCGTCCGCGGCCAGCTCAAGCGCATTGACCGGGACCGACTCGACGTTGCCCTCGCCGCTATCTACAACTTGCACGCGCCCGCGACCGATGACGCCTGAGCCCGCCGAAGCAGGGCCGCCGGTCGCTCTCCGCGTCATTGTCGTCGTCGACCGCCGAGGGTGCCGGAGGAGGTTGGCACTAACTATGGAGGACCTTCTCCGCAGGGCGATTCTCCGAGCACCGGAGCGGGGGCCGCTCCAGGCGCCAAAACGGTCCGACCCCCACGCCGCCCGGCACGGCGTGGACGGGGTGGGCGCATCCCCAGAGGGCGATAAGGGCCATAACGTGGCCGTCGGGGCGGCATACTCGGGTGACTAGCAATCATCGAGACGGGGGATCATGCTTACATCGCGGTACCTGCCATCCACCAAGAATGTCGACGCGCTCTTTGACAAGATCATCGGTGGGGTCGCACCGGACAAGATGACCGTCGAGCACCTGAAGGCGCTCGGCTTCAGCAGCAGCAACGATCGGGCGTTCATCCCTCTACTGAAGGACCTCGGGTTTCTGACTCCTGACGGCACACCAACTCCGCGTTACCACGCGTACCGAGATCGTTCGAAGTCAAAGGTCGTGATGGCCGAAGCGCTGCGCGACGCTTACTCCGACGTATTCCACCTGAACGAAAAGCCAACGACGGCCGATCGCCCAGCGGTGCAGGGCTTGTTCAAGTCCAAGCTCAATTCAAGCGACCGGCTGGCGCAAGTCCAAGCCATGACGTTCTACGCTCTGCTCGCGCGTGCAGACCTAAGCGCGACTGCGGCCAGTGGAACAGCGCTTCCAGAGGAGATCAAGCGCAACGAGCCGGCCGCCATCGAGGACGCGGACACCGCCCAAGATGTGAACGGTCTCCCGTTCAATGAGCGGCCAGGAGTGTCTGCACAATTGCATTACACGATTCAGGTGCACTTGCCCGCAACGAAAGACCTTGAAGTCTACAACGCGATCTTCCGCTCGCTGCGAGAGAACCTGCTGGCGTGAACACCGACGGAGATCGGCTGAGGAGTTGGCTCTTCCGCAGTCTCATGTTCGAAGCGGAGGCAGAGACCTTTCGCCGCGCTGGCGTGCGCGTTGGGGCGGACGAGGTCCAGGGAGAGCAGCAACTGCTCCACGAAGCGTTGGCCCCGTTCTCGATCACGACGCGGAATGAGGCGCTGCGAATGTCTCGCCTGTACGCGATCATCTATTGTTTCGAATCCTCTGTCCGTGACCTCATCCGGTCACGGCTGACAGACGCTGACCCGTCATGGTGGGAGTCGACGCGCGTCCCGAGAAAAGTTCGGGACACTGCGTCCTCAAGACAACGGGACGCTGAGGAAAACTCGTGGCTGGAGGGCCAGAATAAAGACGTGTTGGGTTTCGTGGACTTCGGAGGACTCACGGACATTATTGTCAACAATTGGGGCGATTTCGAGGACTTGATCCCCTCCCAGCACTGGTTGAAGCAGCGGCTCGATGAGCTAGAGCGAGCGAGAAACTACATCGCCCACAATCGCATGCTTACACCAGCCGAGTTCGCAAGGCTCGAGATGTACGTGGGCGATTGGAACAGGCAAGTGGGACTCTAGACCGACCTACCCGGACCTCGCTTTGTCATAAGGATGTCATCGTTGGCGCCAATGGCGAGACGTGCTCCCGCGCCCAGTGCCACGCGGTCGCGTGACCCCAGGCATCTGCCTATTGCTCCGCTGTCGGGCGGTCGGCATGGATGAGATCGACTGACAACAGCCCGCGCCCCGTCCTCCGGGCGTTGGTAGCTGGAGCCCTCGTGGTTTCACCTCGATCTATCCCCGCGCGCACTCCGTCGTGCCGCGTCGATGAAGGATTCCAACTGCTCGGCGAGGTCGGCTGGGAGGTTCATCTCATCACGCAACTCAGCTTTCTCCTCTCGAAGGATCTTGGACGCATCTTCAGCGGCGCCGAGGTCGTAGCGGGCAAAAGCGTCACGGCGTTCGGCCCCAAGTTCCTCCAGCATGTCCAAGGCTTCTCGGGACACGTAGGACAGTTGGAGCGCTCGCCGTATTTCCAACCACTTCTCCACCGCCTCCGCGGAGGCGTATGCCTCCATTTGAGGCAGCACCTCGGGTGACGTCTGCAAGAAGTGGTGCATGGCGCGTCCCACCAACTCCACGTCGCCCATGTAGCCCGTACCAAGCCTTTCGAGCGCATCTAGTAGCGACCGCGCCTCGCGGACGGCTGCGAAGATGGCTTGCGACTGCGCTTCCCATGACCGCGTCTCCCACGAAAGGGTGCGGTCGTGCTCGCGCTGCTTGTCGGCGCTTCGGGCCTGGATCAGGAGGCTGACGACCGCGACGATCGCCGTGCTAACCACAGACATAGCCGCAATGGCGTTCGACGCGTCCATGGACGCGAGCATCGCACAGGCGTATAGCCCCTGTCGGCCATCGTCGGTACCAACGCGATGAGCTGGTGGAGGTGAGCCTGACCACGACGCGGGAGAGGTCGCCGCGCATGGTCAGCTCGTCGCTCACGGTAATCGCGTAGCGCCGCTCGCCACGGGCCGTAGACGTCGAGGATCGCGTCGTTGAGAAAGACCGAGTTGTTCGAGTTCCCGTTGACCAGGTCGTAGATCAACTGGAAGACCCCACCCGGCTACGCTTGCCCCGTGCCAGCGCCGACTCAGAAGTGCCTCTTGCTTGACTCCGCGTCGCTCTACTTCCGGGCCTTCTTCGGGGTGCCCGAGGTCATCGGCCCGAGCGGCGTGCCGACCAACGCGGTGCGCGGCTTCCTCGACATGATCGCCTCGCTCGTCGAACGTGGTCGACCCACCCACCTCGTCGCCTGCTGGGACAACGACTGGCGGCCGGCCTTCCGCGTCGAGGCGATCCCGTCCTACAAGGCGCACCGCGTGGCCGACGCGAGCGACGAGGCACTCAACGGTGAGACGGTGCCCGAGGCGCTCTCGGTGCAGGTGCCGATCATCGTCGACGCACTCGCGGCCCTGGGCATCGCCCGGGTCGGCATCGACGGGCACGAGGCCGACGACGTCATCGGCACCCTGACGACGACCCTCACCGGCCGGATGCCCGTCGACGTCGTCACGGGTGACCGCGACCTCTTCCAGCTCGTCGACGACGCGAACGCGATCCGGGTGCTGTACACCGCTCGAGGAGGGGTGCGCTCCCCCGACGTCGTCGACGAGGCCTTCATCGCGGAGAAGTACGGCGTCACGACCGGCGCCGCCTATGCCGACATGGCGGTCCTTCGCGGGGACGCGAGCGACGGCCTGCCGGGCGTCGCCGGCATCGGTGAGAAGACCGCCGCCAAGCTCATCACGACCTACGGCTCGCTCGCGGCCCTGCGCACCGCCATCGACGGGGGTGACCCCGCCATCAAGGGTGCCCAACGGGCCCGGCTCGAAGCCGGCGCGGCCTACCTCGACGTGGCTCCTCGGGTCGTCGAGGTCGTGCGCGACGCCACGCTGCCCGAGGTCGACATGGCGACCCCCAGCACGGTCGCCGACCCGACACTCATGTCGCGGCTCGCGATCGAGCACGGCCTCACCTCGTCGTTCGACCGCGTCGTCAACGCCCTGCGCATCGGCTGAGGCGCAGGGGCCCGGCTGTCGGCGCCGGGCTCTAGCGTGAGGGGATGACCTCCTCCCAGCCTCCCGTCACCGACACCCCGTGGGAGCCGCCTCTCGCCGGCACCGAGACCGAGCAGCTCGTCGGCGCGCTGGAGCGGCTGCGCGCAACCTTCCGGTGGAAGGCCGACGGCCTCGACGTCGACGGGCTGCGCACCACCATCGGCTCCTCGACGCTCACCCTCGGCGCGCTGCTCAAGCACCTCGCCGCCAACGAGGACCACTGCTTCACCCGCAAGCTGCGCGGCGAGCCGCTGGGGCAGCCCTGGGAGGGCTGGGGATGGGACGGCAGCGACGACTGGGAGCTCATGTCGGCCGCCGACGACACCCCGAGCGAGCTGTATGCCGTGTGGGACGGTGCCGTCGCCCGCTCCCGCGCACGCCTCGCCGCAGCCCTGGCCGAGGGTGGGCTCGACCAGCCGATCGCCGCCCACAACGACGCCGGCGAGCACGCCAACCTGCGCCGGCTCCTCTGCGACCTCGTCGAGGAGTACGGCCGCCACACGGGGCATGCCGACCTCATCCGCGAGGCGGTCGACGGACGCGTCGGTGAGGACCCGCCTGCGGGCTGGATCCCGACCGCCCCTGACGCTCCGACGAACGCCTAGGGCTCTCGCGATCGCGAGGCCTGCTCTCTCGATCGCGAGGGGTGGGTTGCTCTCTGGGTCGTGAGGCCGGTCAGTCGAAGGCCCGGTCAGTCGAGAGCCCGGTCAGTCGAGGCGGTCGGCGGCGACGACTCCGCGCAGCACCTTGTCGCTCGCCGAGCGCGCGACCGCGGCGAGGGCCGGGTCGGCGGCATCGGTCAGCTGGCCGAGCAGGTCGATGACCTGCTTGCAGCGGCGCACGAAGTCGCCCGCCGCGAGGTCGGTGCCGCGCAGGACGTCCTCGAGACGCTGTCCGCTCGCCCACCGGTGCACGGCCCACGCGAGCCCGCCGTCCGGCATACCGGTGCGGGGCAGGGCGACGGCGCCCTCGGCGTCCTCGAGGTCGCTCCACACGGTGACCATGCGGTCGTAGGCCTCGCGCACGTCGTCGTTGGGCCAGCGGGGGGTCAGGCCCCCCTCCTCTCGGCGCGGCTCGTGGATGAGCGTCGAGACGACGGCGGCGAGCGAGGGCGCGTCGAGGCGGTTCCAGAGCCCCTCGCGCAGGCACTCGGCGGCGAGCAGGTCCTTCTCCGTGTAGAGCTGGCGCAGCCGGTCGCCCTCGGCGGTGATGGTCGTGCCGCCCGCACCGAGGTAGCCCATCTCGACGAGCAGCTCGCAGATGCGGTCGAACGTCTTCGCGACCGAGTTGGTGCGCCCGTCGATCTTGCGCTGCAGGCCGTCGGTCTCGCGGCGGAGCCGCCACCACCGCTCCGCCCACCGCGCGTGGTGCTCGCGGTCGGGGCAGCGGTGGCACGGGTGCGTGCGCATCTGCCGCCGCAGCTCGTCGATGCGGTCCGAGGTCGGGTCGGTGACGTCGACCGCGTCCCGGCGACGCGGAGGCGGGTCGTGCGGCAGCTGGGCGCGCAACGTCGCCGCGAGGTCGCGGCGGGCCTTGGGGTTGCGGGCGTTGAACTGCTTGGGCACCCGCATCGTTCCGAGCGGCTCGAGGGGCGTGGGCACGTCGTGCAGCGTGAGCCGACGCAGGTGGTGGTCCTCGGTGACGACGGCGGGCGAGGCCGCCTCACCCCGGCCACCCCGGTTGGGCATGACGACGACCGCGAGGCCGCTGTGCCGCCCCGCCGGGATGCGCACGATGTCGCCGATCTTGAGGGCTTCGAGCGAGCCTGCCGCGTCCTCGCGCAGCGAGGCCGACCGGCGCTTCGCCCCGTCACGCTCGAGCTCACGGATCTCGTCGCGGATGGCGGCGTAGTCGGCGAAGTCGCCGAGGTGGCAGTGCATCGACTCCTCGTAGCCGGCGAGGGCCTCCTCGTTGCGGCGCACCGTTCGCACGAACCCCACGACGGCGCGATCGGCCTGGAACTGCGCGAACGACGTCTCGAGGATCTCGCGCGCCGTGTCGCGGCCGAACTGCCGCACGAGGTTGACGGCCATGTTGTAGGTCGGCCGGAAGCTCGAGCGCAGCGGGTAGGTGCGCGTGGAGGCGAGACCCGCGACGGCGGCCGGGTCGAGGCCGCGGTTCCACAGCACGACGGCATGGCCCTCGATGTCGATGCCGCGCCGCCCGGCGCGTCCGGTCAGCTGGGTGTACTCCGCGGGCGAGATGTCGACGTGGCTCTCGCCGTTGAACTTCACGAGCTTCTCGAGCACGACCGTGCGTGCAGGCATGTTGATGCCGAGGGCGAGCGTCTCGGTGGCGAAGACCGCCTTGATGCGGCCCTCGGTGAAGAGCTCCTCGACGATCTCGCGGAAGGTCGGCAGCATGCCGGCGTGGTGGGCGGCGAAGCCCCGGGCGATGCCGTCGGCGAAGTCCCAGTAGCCGAGGACCGAGAGGTCCTCGTCGGCGAGCCCCTGGATGCGCTCCTCGACGACGCGTCGGTTGCGCTCGCCCTCGACCTCGCTGACCAGGCGCATCCCGCTCGCCAGCAGCTGGCCCACGGCGGCCTCGCACCCGGCGCGGCTGAAGATGAACGTGATCGCCGGCAGCAGCCCCTCTCGCTCGAGCCGCTCGATGACCTCGTAACGGCTCGCTCCCCCACCGGGCCGGCCCCCGCGCACGAAGGTGCCGCCTCCCCCGCCCTGGCCACTCTGACCGCCTCGGCCGTTCTGGCGGTCGCCGTTGGGTCGGTCGCCGTTCTGACCCCCTCGACCCGCGTCGCGACGACCCCGGCCCGACCAGTCGTCGCGCCCGCGCGAGCCGTTCTTGCCGCGGCCCTTCTGCCGGCCGCCGCGGTTGCTGACCCAGTGCGAGTCCCAGGCCCCGCGCCCCTCGTTGCCCCGGATGGCGTGCACGAGGTCGGGGTTGACGGTGACCGGCACGAGGCCCGGTGTGACGAGCGAGGAGTCCGCGCCGTCACCACCTTGAGCGTCTTCGTCGACCTGCTCGACGAAGAGGTCGTACATCGACTGGCCCACCATCATGTGCTGCCAGAGCGGCACCGGCCGGTGCTCCGAGACGATGACCTCGGTGTCGCCGCGCACCTCGCCGAGCCACGCCCCGAACTCCTCGGCGTTGCTGACGGTCGCCGAGAGGGACACGACGCTGACGTCGGGCGGCAGGTGGATGATGACCTCCTCCCACACCGCGCCACGGAAGCGGTCTGCGAGGTAGTGCACCTCGTCCATGACGACCCAGCCGAGCCCGCGGAGGGTCGTCGAGCCGGCATACATCATGTTGCGCAGGACCTCGGTCGTCATGACGACGACGGGTGCCTCGCCGTTGATCGAGGCGTCTCCCGTCAGCAGGCCGACCTTGTCGGCGCCGTGGCGGCGCACGAGGTCGGCATACTTCTGGTTCGAGAGCGCCTTGATCGGCGTCGTGTAGAAGGCCTTGCGGCCGGTCGCGAGCGCGAGGTGGACGGCGAACTCGCCGACGACGGTCTTGCCGGCGCCCGTCGGGGCGGCGACGAGCACGCCTCGTCCCTCCTCGACGGCACGGCACGACTCGACCTGGAAGTCGTCGAGCGGGAAGTCGAGCTGCCCGGCGAACTCGGCCAGCTGCGGCCACGACGCGATCACGACCCCACCTCCTTCTCGGACTGCGTACCCACGAGCGCGGGCACGACCACGCGCAGCGCCCCCGGCACCACCTCGGCGTCGATGGGCAGGTCGGTGAACGACTCACCGTCGGCCTGCGAGCGTATGCCGTCCGCCTCCAGCCGCACCCGGGTGGCCCGGTGCATCTCGACCGCCGGATGGTTCACGTGCGTGCCGGAGAAGACCTTCGGGAAGACCCGGAGGAAGGCCGGGATCGAGAGTTCGTGGACGATCATGACGTCGAAGAGGCCGTCGGCCGGGTCGGCGTCCGGGGAGACCCGCATGCCGCCACCGAAGGAGCTCGTGTTGGCCACCGTCACCAGCATCGCGCGGGTCTCGATGCGCGTGCCGTCGAGCTCCACGGCATACGGGATCGGCCGGAAGACGGGAAGCTCGCGCAGGATCGCGAGGTTGTAGCGCATCTGGCCGCGGGGCCAGCGCATCCGCTGCGCGCGCGCGTTGACGACGGCGTCGAAGCCGGCGCCGAGGACGCCGGCGAACCACCGGTCTCCGCGCTCGCCGTGCTCGCCGTGCTCGCCGTCGCGCACGAGGCCGGCGTCGATGGCCCGGGTCGTGCCGTGGCGCAGGAGCGCAACCGCGGCCGCGGGGTCGTTGACCGGCAGCCCGAGATTGGCTGCGACGTCGTTGCCCGTGCCTCCGGCCACGATGAGCAGACGGGTCGGGGTCGTGGCGACGAGGTTCGTGCCGAGGTGGACCATGCCGTCACCACCGACGACGACAAGGGTCTCCACCCCGTCCGCGACGGCGCGCTCTGCCCGTTCGCGAGCGGCCGCGTAGTCGACCCCGGACACGTCGAGGACCTCATGACCCTGGGCGACGAGGGCCGCTCGGGTCAGCTCACCCAACCGCCGGCCCGAACCCTTGCCGGCCGTCGGGTTGACGACGAGGGCGACTCGGTCGCTCTGGGGGGACACACCCGAACGCTACAGGGCAGAGGCCTGGTCGTCGGCGACGTCGAGCCAGTCGGGCTTCGTTTCCTCCTTGCGCCGGTCGAGGAGGAAGGCGACCCCGATCGAGGCGAAGTAGAGGGCGATCATCGGCGAGGCGAGGAAGATCATCGTGTAGGCGTCGGGCGTCGGCGTCATGATCGCCGCAAAGACGAAGATGATCATGACGGCCGGTCGCCAGCTCTTCAGCATCGCCCGCGCCGGCAGGATGCCGACGAGGTTGAGCGCCACGAGGAAGACCGGCAGCAGGAAGGCGCAGCCGAAGGCGACGATGAACTTCAGGACGAAGTTGAGGTACTGCGAGCCGTCCTGCAGGTTGTAGGCGCCTTCGGGGGTGAAGCCCAGCAGCACGGCGACCGCCTTGGGCACCATGATGAAGGCGAAGAAGCACCCGGCGAGGAAGAGCGGCACCGCTGCGACGACGAAGAGCCGCGCGATGAGCTTCTCCTTCTTCGTCAGACCGGGGACGATGAAGCCCCAGATCTGGAAGAGCCAGACCGGCGACGCGAGGAGCAGGCCGACGAAGAGCGACGTCGTCAGCTGGAGCGCGAAGGCATCGGTCATGCCGGCGAAGTTGATGTTGACCACGCCGTCGGTGCGGCTCGCCTGGAGGTCCTGCAGCGGCTTGGTCAGGGCGTTGATGATCTGGTTGTAGTAGATCCACCCGACGACCGCGCCGAGGGCGATGGCGACAGCCGCGATGGTGACGCGGTTGCGCAGCTCCCGGAGGTGGTCGCCGAGCGACATGCGCCCCTCGGGGTCGCGGTGACGTCGGAACGAGGGCATTCAGGTCCGTCCGTGCAGACGGGGGCGCGGTGGGCGCCCCACTCAGAGGGTCGTGTCGCGGCGGACGTCGGTCGGCTCGGCGCTCGCGGCGCGGAGGCGCTCGACCTCGGCCCGGGCAGCGGCGGCCTGGCGCTCGGCCTCGGCGACCCGCTCGTCGGCGACGCGGCGCTCCTCGGCGGCGGTGTCGACGACGTCACCGGGGACGGTGGTGCGCGACGCCTCGCTCGGCGTCGCGGGCTTGCCGTCCTTCTTCAGCTCGTCGACCTCGGACTTGAAGACGCGGGCCGAGCGGCCCAAGCTGCGCGCCATGTCGGGGAGCTTCTTCCATCCGAACAGGGCGATGATGACGATCGCGATGATGATCAGTTCGGGGGCACCCAGGTTGGGCATGTCTCTACTCCTCGTCGAAGTCCGGTCCGGACGGCCGGGTCGGCGCAGCATCCTCGCTGCAAGGCACCAGCATACGTTGGTGTGCGGTGGGTCACCCCGGCCCACCCCGGGTAATCGTCTCGGCGATCACGTGTCGAGACGGTCGTAGGCCTCGAGGGCCGCGCGCGCCTCCGCGGCCACGGCCTGCGCGAGCTCGACCGGCTCGGCGACCCGCACCTCTCCGCCGAGACGCAGCACGAGGCGGCGCACGAGCGCGGGGTCGGCGACCTTGAGCGTCACCCGGAGCGACCCGTCGGGGCCGCGCTCGACCCCCTCGTTGGGGTAGTAGTCGGCGATCCAGGCGGCCCAGCGGCTGGCCTCGAGCACGACCGTAAGGTCGTTCTCACCGGGCACGAAGACGTCGTCGAGGTCGCGAGGTCGCGCCTGCGGAGGCGGCGTGCCGTCGACCTCGAGGACCTCGGCCCGCTCGATCCGGTCGAGGCGGAAGAGGCGCACCCCTTCGGCCCGGTGGCACCAGCCCTCGACGTACCACTGACCGTCGAGATTGACGATGCGCATGATGTCGACGTCGCGCTCGGTCGACTCGTCACGGGTGGCGACGTAGTAGCGCAGGTGCACGCGGCGCCCGCGAGCGAAGGCGTCCTTGAGCGTGGCCATCGCCGGGTGCTGGCTGCCGTCGTCGAGGTCGAGCTCGATGCGGCCCACGCTGTCGTCCACCGTCGTGGCGGCCGCGGCCCGTAGCTTGGCGAGCGTGCGCTCGGCGACGTCGGACCCGACGAGGCTCGACCCGAGGGCCTGCAGTCCCGCCGTGAGGGTGACGGCCTCGTCGCGCGTCAGGCGCATCGGGGCGGCGATGTCGTCGGCGTTGTCGAGGTAGACGTGGCCGCTCTCCCACGAGGCGTCGATGAGCTCGGCATGGCCGTAGCCCGGCGTGCCGCAGACGAAGAGCAGCTCGAGGTCGTCGACGACCTGCTCTCTGCTCACGCCGAACTCGCGCGCTGCCTCCTCGATCGGCACCCCGCGGTGCTGGATGAGCCACGGCACCATGTCGAGCAGCCGGCCGAGCCGCTGGGTCGCGGTCTCCTGCGGCTTGCGCGCCGGGCGGCCCGCGCTCATGCCGGTGTCCTCTCGTTGGCCTCGGCCGCGGCGGTGAGGGTCGCGCGGACGGCGTCGACGAGCTCGGGCGGCGAGACGGCCACGGCGTGCTGCCCGAGGGCGACGACGTCACGCTCGGTCGAGCCGCGCCAGTAGGGCACCTCCACCTCCGACCAGCGCTCGTCGAGCTCGGTCACCGACAGCGCGTGCCGACGCAGGGTGTGCCCCCTGCCGTGGCGCAGCCGAACGCGGGCGGTGCCGACCGAGGGTGCCGTCTGCTGCTCGAGGGCGACGTCGGGCTCGTAGCCCTCGGGCACGGCATACGTGCCGGCGCGGCCGAGCTTGCGGACCGCCCCCTCGAAGCGGCTGAGGCGGAAGGCGCGGTCGTCGTCGCGGTCGAGGTCGTAGCCCGTGAGGTACCACCGGCCGTGCCAGTTCTTCAGGGCCCACGGCTGCACCCGCCGCGTCGTCAGCTCGCCGTCGTTCTTGCGGTAGTCGAAGGTGATCGGCTGCAGCGCCGACAGGGCCGCGTGCACCGCCTCGAACGCCGGCTCCTTGGTGCGGATGCGCGGCTCGGCGCCGGCAGCGACCGACTCGTCGATCTCGACGCCGGACAGGCGCAGCTTGCGCAGCCCGGCCGACGCCGCACCCGAGATGCTCGCCGTCGACCAGGCCCGTGCGGCGAGCGCGAGCGCGGCGACCTCGTCGGGCTCGAAGCTGATCGCCGGGAGCGTCGTCTCGTTCGAGTCGATGCGGTAGCCGACCTCGTCGTCGAAGAGGACGTCGAGGACGGTCGTCGTGATGGGGATGCCCATCTCGCGCAGCTCGTCCTTGTCACGCTCGAACATCCGGTCGAACGCCTCGTCGGAGGTCGCGGCGGCATACGCCGGCAGCGACTCGCGGATCCTCTGCTTCGACACCGGTCGCCTCGCCGACTTGAGCGCGAGGATGAGGTTGAGCAGCCGTTCGGTCTTCTCGGCCGAGGCAGACGCGGGGCTCATCGACGACCTTCCTGGGGAGCCGTTGGGCGGGTGGCGGGAGTCGTTGGCGGGTGGGCCAGTCCGACGCTACCCGACGCAGACGCAGGTATGCCGTGGGGCGCGGCCCCACGGCATACCTGCGTGTCGTGCGTCTGGCGAGGTCGCTGTCAGCGCACGTCGTCGAGGTCGACGACGAAGATCAGCGTCTCGCCGGGAGCGATGGCCGCGCCCGCCCCACGGTCGCCGTAGGCGAGGTGCGGGGGGATCGTCAGCTTGCGGCGACCCCCGACCTTCATGCCCTCGATGCCCTTGTCCCAGCCCGGGATGACCATGCCGACGCCGAGCCGGAAGTCGAGCGGTGCGCCGCGGTTCCACGAGGAGTCGAACTCCTCGCCCGAGGAGTGCGCGACACCGACGTAGTGGGCGCTCACGGTGTCACCGGCCTTGGCCTCACGGCCGTCGCCCTCGATGACGTCCTCGATGAGCAGGTCGGCCGGGGCCTCACCCTCGGGAAAGTCGATCTCGGGCTTCGTGCGGTCCGGGTCGAGTGCCATGCTGCGTGTTCCCTTCGTTGGGGCGGAGGCTTTCCCCGCCGATGGCTGCCGGTGGCTGCCGGTGGCTCAGTACGCGTCGAGGATGTCGACGACGAAGACGAGCGTGTCGGTGCCCTTGATCTTGTCCCCGCTGCCGGCGGATCCGTAACCGTCCTTGGGCGGGATGACGAGCAGCACGCGGCTGCCGACCTTCTTGCCGACGAGGGTCTTGTCCCAGCCCGGGATGACGGCGCTGACGCCGATCGGGAAGTCGGCCGCGGCGCCGCGCTGCCAGGAGGAGTCGAAGACGCTCCCGTCCCGCCAGAGCACGCCGTGGTACTGCGCCGAGATGGTCTGGCCCTTCTGGACCGTGGCGCCCTTGCCCTCGATGAGGGTGGCCTCCTTCGTCTCCGTGGGCGCCGCCGTCTTGGGCACGGTGACGGTCGGCTCCTTGGTGGGGCCGTTCGGGAAGGCGACGGTCGGCAGGCCGGCCGGGCTGGCGGCCTGCGTGCCGTCGACCTGCGTGAGGCCGCGGTGCACGTCGGCGATGTCGGCCACGACGACGATGGTGTCGGTGCCCGCGACGCCGAGCTGGCTGTTGCCCTGGGCCCCGAAGCCCTTGGCCGGCGGGATCGTGAAGACGAGCCGCGAGCCCTTCGTCGCGCCGAGCAGGCCCTCGGTGAAGCCCGCGATGAGGTCGGTGCGGCCGAGGCGGTAGCCCTCGGGGTTGCGGCCGGCGGCGTAGCCGTCGTCGAGCAGCTTGCCGCTCGTGCCGTTGTAGATCTGGGCGCGCAGGCTCACGGTGTCGGCCTTGGTGGCGGCCGAGCCGGTGCCCGGCGTCAGGACCTTGCGCTCGACGGCCGTGGAGCTGATCGGCGTGGTGCCGAGAGCGACCTTCGGCGCCGTCTTGAGGTCGACAGCGCCGGTGGCCGTCACGGCCTTGAGGGCGACCGAGGGGGCGACCGAGGTCGCCGAGGTCGTGCCGCCCGCAGTCGGGCTGCTGGTGCTGCCACACCCCGCCAACAGGGCGATGGAGAGTGAGGCGGCGACGGTCAGGGCTGGACGGGAGGGGCGCACGAGAGCACTTTCGGATCGGGGGCGGGCGGCACAGGGGTCCGCTCGGCAAACCCCGTCACTCTAACCCCCGGCGAGCATCGCGGAGTTCCCCGTCGCCGACGTCTCACAGCCTGCGGACAGCAGCTCACAGGTGGGGCGCGTGCCTCACAGGGGTCGCTGGATCGACGGCGACCGCTCGATGGTGTCCATCAGCCGGTCGACGCGGTCGTCGACCGCCCGGAAGGGGTCCTTGCACAGCACGGTGCGCTGGGCCTGGTCGTTGAGCTTGAGGTGCACCCAGTCGACGGTGAAGTCGCGGCCGTGTGCCTGCGCGGCCCGGATGAAGTCGCCGCGCAGCTTGGCCCGGGTCGTCTGGGGCGGGCGGACCTTGGCCTGGAAGATCTCGACGTCGGAGGCGACGCGGGCCGCCTTGCCGTGCCGCTGGAGGAGGTAGAACAGGCCGCGTCGGCGGTTGATGTCGTGGTAGGCGAGGTCGAGCTGCTGCACCCGGGCGTCCGTGAGGGCGAGTCCGTGCCGCTCGCGGTAGCGCTCGATGAGCCGGTGCTTGATGACCCAGTCGATCTCGGTGTCGATGGCGCCCAGGTCACCGGTCCCGATGGCGTCGAGTGCTCGGCCCCAGAGGTCGAGCACCTGCTTGGTGTCGGCGCTCGTCATGCCCTCGCGGTCGACGAAGTCGAGGGCCTTGTCGAGGTACTCGCGCTGCATGTCGAGGGCGGAGAGCTCACGGCCGTTGGCGAGGCGCACCGTGGCGCGACCCGTCGGGTCGTGGCTCATCGTGCGGATCGCCCGGATGGGGTTCTCCATCGACAGGTCGCGCATGACGACGCCGGCCTCGATCATGCGCAGCACGAGGTCGGCGCTGCCGACCTTGAGCAGCGTCGTCGTCTCGGACATGTTGGAGTCGCCGACGATGACGTGGAGGCGGCGGTACTTCTCGGCGTCGGCATGCGGCTCGTCGCGGGTGTTGATGATGGGCCGGCTGCGCGTCGTCGCTGAGGAGACGCCCTCCCAGATGTGGTCGGCCCGCTGGCTGACGGCATAGCTGGCGCCGTGGGCTGTGGTGACGACCTTGCCTGCACCACAGACGATCTGGCGGCTGATGAGGAAGGGGATGAACATGTCGGAGACGCGGGTGAAGTCACCGGACCGGCCGAAGAGGTAGTTCTCGTGGCAGCCGTAGGAGTTGCCTGCAGAGTCGGTGTTGTTCTTGAAGACGAAGATCTCGCCCTCGACGCCGTCGTCGCGCAACCGGCTCTGGGCATCCTCGACGAGGCCCTCGAGGATCCGCTCCCCCGCCTTGTCCTGGATGACGAGCTCGCGCACCGAGTCGCACTCGGCCGTGGCGTACTCCGGGTGGGAGCCCACGTCGAGATAGAGGCGAGCGCCGTTGCCGAGGAAGACGTTGCTCGACCGGCCCCACGCGACGACCCGGCGGAAGAGGTAGCGGGCGACCTCGTCGGGCGTGAGCCGACGCTGCCCCTGCGTCGTGCAGGTGACGCCGTACTCGTTCTCGATCCCGAAGATCCGCCGCTCCATGCACCAACTGTAGGCGGCTGGCCTGAAGTCGCCGGGGAGGACGGGCGCGACCCGGTCAGGACGCCGGGGCGAAGGTGGTGAAGTCGGTGCGCTCGAGCGGCCTCGAGAGCAGCTGCCCCGTGTCGTCGGGCATCGGCAGCGTCCTGCCGTCGCGGACGACCTGCACCGCGGTGGCGACGGTGTCGGCCGTGAGGGTGAAGACAAGCTGGGCGAGGGCGGCCTCCTGCTCGCGCAGGGAGAGTCGGTCGAAACCCGGAGGCACGTCGACCTCGGCCACCCCGGTCGCCGTGAGCCGCCCGGTGAGCGGCGCGCTGTCCGTCGGGGTCGGCAGGGCGGTGCGCAGTCCCTGGGCGACCTCCTCCCTCGAGAGGGGCAACGACAGAGCGGCCAGCGGCGGCCCGATGCCGGACCCCTCGGGCACCTCCCGCTCGACCCGCACGAGCCGGTCGCCGCGCAGCAGGTAGGCCTGCATCGTGAACGGCACCGCGGTGGGTGTGAGCGAGCCCGACGCCTGACCCGGCCCCGAGGCCCTCCCGGTCGAGCCCGGAACGGCGACCGGGGCGTCCTGCGGACCGAGACCGCAGGCCGACACCGCGCCCAGGGCGGCGACGCACGCGACGGCGAGCCCCGCCGCCAGCCGGGCCCGCAGCAGGGCGCGAAGTCGGGATCGGGGTTGGATTCGGGCCCGGGGTCGGGGGCGCCCCTCAGGCCTCGGAGATCGGCAGCTCGACGACAAACCGGGCGCCTCCTCCCGGACGGTCCTCGACGGCGACCGAGCCTCCGTGGAGCGCGACGTGGCGCTGGACGATGGCAAGCCCGAGGCCCAGTCCCGCCGGGTCTCCCGGCCCGGCGCCTCTGGAGAAACGGTCGAAGATCCGCGCGCGCTGGTCGGGCGCCACGCCCGGTCCGGCGTCGTCGACCTCGATGCGTGCCACTGGCCCGCGTCGGAGGAGGCGCACCGCGACGACGCCTCCCCCGTGCGACTCGGCGTTGGAGACGAGGTTGGCGACGACCCGCTCGAGGCGGCGCTTGTCGACCCTTGTCATCAGGGGCCTCGCCGGATCGGTCACTGCACGTCCGGCGGTCTGGTCGGCCGCTGCGCGCACGAGGTCGGCGAGGTTGACCTCCTCGAGCACGAGGCCCTGTCCGGCGTCGTGCCGGGCCATCTCGAGCAGGTCGACGACGAGCCGGCGGAAGCGTTCGAGCTCCTCGGCGAGCAGGTCGAGCGGCTCACGCACCGAGGCAGGCAGGCTCGCCTCCCGGTGCTTGATGACCTGCATCGAGTTGAGCATGGTCGTGAGCGGGGTGCGCAGCTCGTGGCTCACGTCGACCGCGAAGCGCGCGTCGGCTGCGACGCGGTGCTCCAGCTCGGCGACCGCCTGGTTGAACGACGCGCCGAGCGGGCCGAGGTCGGGGTCGCTGCCGGTCTGGAGACGGGCGTCGAGGCGCCCCTCGGCGACGGCGGCCGCCACACTGCCCATCTCCCTGAGCGGCCGCAGGGCGAGGCGGCTCGCGCTCCGCCCCAGTGCTGCACCGAGCAGGGCGGTCGCCGCCGCCCCGAGCACCAGCGCGGTCGACAGCGTCCGGAGCGTCTGGTCGAGGTCGGTCAGGGGGAAGATCTCGAAGAGGCCGGAGCGGGCGGGCGTGAGCGGCATCCCGACGGCGAGGACGAGCCCACCGTCGAGCTCCACCCGTTGCGTCGACTCCTCACCGCGCGTCACTGCGTCGACGAGGGCGGTCGGCAGGCTCGAGGCGGGCACCCGGGGCGAGGTGGAGTACCACTGTCCCCCGACGAGGCAGAGTGATGCGGTCGACCGGGTCGTCGGCAACCCGTCGAGGGGCGCCGTCACGAGTCCGGCCCTCGACACGAGACCCTCCTCGATGACCGTGCGCCCGAGCTCTCCCTCGGCCACCGCCAACGACTCGCGCTGGGCGACGAGGTAGCTCGACAGGACCGACCAGATGAGCAACGAGAGCACGGCCGACACGGCGAGGGACAACAGGCCGAAGGCGACCGTGACCCGCCACCGCAGGCCGTGCACTCAGATCGCCAGCCGATACCCCAGGCCGCGCGCGGTCACGACGTACCTCGGGTTCGCAGGGTCGGGCTCGATTCGCTGCCGGAGCCGGCGGATGTGGACGTCGACGATACGGCTGTCGCCGAAGTAGCCGTAGCCCCAGACCCGGTCGAGCAGCTCCTCGCGGCTGCGGATCCTGCCGTCAGCGACAGCGAGCTCGACGAGGAGACGAAACTCCGTGCGGGTCAACGGGATCCGCCGTTCGGCGCGGGTGACGACCCCGTCGTCCAGCCCGATCGCGAGATCGTCGACCACCACGCGACGCGGCCGGTGGTCGACACCCGGCTCGACCCGTCGCAGCATCGCCCGTATGCGGGCCGTCAGCTCGCGCGCGACGAGCGGCTTGGTCACGTAGTCGTCCGCGCCCGACTCGAGGCCGGCCACGACGTCGTGGCTGTCGGTGCGAGCGGTCACCATGATGACGGGCACGCTGCTCGTGCGGCGGATCTCGCGGCATACCGAGAAGCCGTCGGTGTCCGGCAGCATGAGGTCGAGGAGGACGACGTCGGGGTCCACCTCGGCGAGGTCGGTGAGGCACTGGCCTCCGTCAGCAGCCTCGCTCACGCAGAAGCCCTCGTCCTCGAGCGCGAGCCGGAGAACGCGCCGAACTCTTGCGTCGTCCTCGACGAGCAGCACGCGCCGCGTCATGAGGTCAGTATCCCGCCGGCGCCGCCCCACCGATGACATCCGTCACCAAACCGTCACACGCGGCCACGGCGCATGACGCTCCCGTTGCACTCCCGTGTCACCTCGCCGCAGACGGGTTCAGCGGCTGCGGGCCCTGCCTAGCGTGAGTCAGGCCGCCTCCCAGTGAGGCCGCCGAAGGGGGCACTCGTGCCCGTCACGGAAGAGGGACCTCATGACCAGGAACACCAGGGCGCTCACGTGGGTGGCCGCCATCGGAGCCGTCGGGCTGGGACTGACGGCGTGCAGCACCGGGTCCACCGGTAGCACGGGGAGCACCGCACCCGGCAGCTCCGCCGGCGCCGCAGCGGTGAGGGGCGGAACCCTCAACATGCTCGGCAGCGGCGACGTCGACTACATGGACCCCAACATCAGCTACTACAGCATCGGCTACCTCGGCCTGCGGGAGTGGAGCCGGCAGCTGTTCACCTACCCCGCCCAGAACGGACAGGTGACCCAGGCGGCGCCCGACCTCGCGGCCGATATGCCGACTCCCGGCAAGGGCATCAGCAGCGACGGCCTGACCTACACGATCACCCTCCGGTCCGGTCCGAAGTGGAGCACCTCGCCCGCCCGTCAGGTGACGGCGGCGGACGTGGTCCGCGGCGTCAAGCGCACGTGCAACCCCGCGCAGCCGTTCGGGGGCCTGCCGGACTACCTCGACCTCATCGTCGGGCTCAAGGGCTTCTGCGACGGCTTCGCCAAGGTCGGTCACACGCCTGCTGCCATGCCGGCATACCTGGAGTCGACGGCCCTGCCGGGAGTCGTCGCCAAGGACGACCTCACCGTCCAGTTCACGCTGACCCACCCCGCCAGCTACTTCCCCGACATGCTCACGCTGCCCGCCTTCTCGCCCGCGCCGAAGGAGTACGACGCCTACGTGCCGGCGAGCGCAGACCTGGCGCAACACACGATCTCCGACGGCCCCTACATGATCGAGAGCTACTCCCCGACGAAGAACATCACCTTCACCCGCAACCCGGCGTGGAGCGCCGGCTCCGACCCGATCCGCAAGGCCTACGTCGACAAGATCGTCGTCAACGAGACGGTCACCCAGGACTCCACCCAGCAGCAGCTGCAGACCGGCACGCCGACTGCCGACATGGAATGGGACAACTTCCCGCCGCCCTCGCAGCTGCCCGCGCTCATCGCCCAGAAGGACCCGAACCTCAACCTCGGACCGACGGCGTCGACCAACCCCTA
Source organism: Humibacillus xanthopallidus (assembly GCF_006717145.1). Classification (GTDB taxonomy): domain Bacteria; phylum Actinomycetota; class Actinomycetes; order Actinomycetales; family Dermatophilaceae; genus Humibacillus; species Humibacillus xanthopallidus. The sequence goes on from NZ_VFQF01000001.1 coordinate 1,177,621, forward strand.
CGTCGTCTTCAACACCGTCTCGCCCAACACCAACGGCGCCATGGGCAACGTCAAGGTGCGCCAGGCGCTCTCGGAGGCGATGAGCCGCACCAACATCATCCAGGTGCTGGGCGGACCGAAGCTCAACGCACCCCTCAGCCACGTCCTGCCGTCGAACATCATCGGTGGCTCCTCGAGCTTCGACCTCTACCCCTACAACGCGACCAAGGCCAAGGCTGACCTCGCGGCTGCGGGCTACCCCAACGGGCTCACCCTCAAGATGCTCTACCGCAACTCGTCGCAGGGCAGCAGCAAGACCTTCCAGACCGTCCAGCAGGACCTCTCGAAGATCGGCGTCACCGTCGTGGGCGTGCCGTCGCCGAACGCCGACTTCTACACGAAGTATCTCCAGGTGCCCACGGTCGCCCAGCGGGGCGTCTGGGACCTGGCCGTGGCCGGGTGGGAGGCCGACTGGTACGGCAACGCCGCCCTGTCGTTCTTCAACCCGCTCTTCTACGGCAAGGCCGCCTTCCCTCCCAACGGCAGCAACTTCGGCCTCTATGACAGCGCTGCCACGAACACGATGATCCAGCAGGCCGGTTCGGCGAAGACGCAGGACGAGGCAGCCTCGATGTGGGCGCAGACCGACCAGCAGGTCATGAAGGATGCGCCGTTCTTCCCGATCACCAACCCGCAGCAGGCCAACTACCGGGCGAGCCAGGTGCAGGGCGCCGTCTACGTGCCGGCGATCCAGAACTTCGACCCGACCAACGTGTGGCTGAGCCCTGACAAGCAGGGCGGCTGAGCGAGAACCGGACCCCGCCACCATGGCTCTCCTCGAGGTCCGTGACCTCCGCGTCGCCTTCAACACCCCCGACGGGGTGCTGGAGGCGGTGCGGGGGCTCTCCTTCGACGTCGACCGCGGCTCGACCCTCGCGATCGTGGGCGAGTCCGGTTCGGGCAAGAGCGTCGCGACGCAGACCATCACCGGCCTGACGAGCGGCGCCCGGGTCAGCGGGTCGGCCCGCTTCGACGGCACGGAGCTCATCGGAGCCTCCTCCGAGGTGCTCCGCACGATCCGCGGAGCTCGCATCGGGATGATCTTCCAGGACCCGCTCTCGAGCCTGCACCCGTACTACACGGTGGGCTGGCAGATCGTCGAGATGATCCGCGCCCACGACCGCAGCGTGTCGACGTCAGCGGCCCGGCGCCGCGCGGCAGACCTGCTGGGAGTCGTGGGCATCCCCCATGCCCGGACCCGCATCGACGACTACCCCCACCAGTTCTCGGGCGGGATGCGCCAACGGGTCATGATCGCGATGGCGATGGCACTCGACCCCGTGCTGCTCATCGCCGACGAGCCGACGACGGCGCTCGACGTCACGGTGCAGGCGCAGGTGCTGGCCGTGATGCGGCGCCTGCAGGAGGACTTCGGCACCGCGATCATCCTCATCACCCACGACCTCGGAGTCGTCGCCGAGATGTCCGACGAGGTGGTCGTCATGTATGCCGGGTCGGCCATGGAGCGGGCGCCGCGGCGCACGCTCTTCTACGCCAACCACCACCCCTACAGCGAGGGCCTGCTCGGCTCGCTCCCCGCGAAGGGCGGCACCCGCGACCGCCTGACGCCCATCCTCGGGGTGCCGCCGTCGCTCATCGGCCTGCCCGCCGGGTGCCCTTTCGCTCCTCGCTGCCCGTATGCGTTCGACCGGTGCTGGCGGGAGACACCGCCCTTGCGCATGGTCTTCGACGACCCCGACCACGCCTCGGCCTGCTGGCTGACACCCGTCCTGAGCGAACGTGAGGCGCTGCGGGCGGCCCGCGTCGATCGCGAGCCCGACCAGCCGCAGGAGAGCGCCTCCGCGACGCGCGTCGAGGTGCGGCCATGACCGAGTCCATGACCCAGCCGAAGAACGAGCCCCTGCTCCGCGTCGAGGGGCTGACGAAGTCCTTCCCCGTCAGCTCCGGCAGCTGGCGCCGCAACACCGCCCAGGTGCACGCGGTCGACGACGTCACCCTCGAGATCCAGACCGGCGAGACCCTGGGCCTGGTCGGTGAGACCGGCTGCGGCAAGTCGACGCTCGCGCGCTGCATGGCGCGGCTCTACGACGTCACCAGCGGCACCGTCTGGTTCGACGGCCGCGACATCACCCACCTCGACCGGCGCGAGATGCGCGTCGTGCGCCGCGACGTCCAGATGATCTTCCAGGACCCCTACGGCTCGCTCAACCCGCGCCGCCGGGTCGGCGCGATCATCGGGGACCCCTTCGTCATCCACGGCACCGCCACCGGGCGTGAGCTGAAGACCAAGGTGCAGGACCTCATGGCCACTGTCGGGCTCAACCCGGAGCACTACAACCGCTTCCCCGCGGAGTTCTCGGGCGGCCAGCGCCAGCGCATCGGCGTGGCCCGGGCCCTCGCCCTGCGCCCCAAGCTCGTCATCTGCGACGAGCCGGTGTCGGCGCTCGACGTCTCCATCCAGGCCCAGATCATCAACCTGCTCATCGACCTGCAGGACGAGTTCTCGCTCACCTACCTCTTCATCACCCATGACCTGTCGGTCGTGAGACACGTCAGCGACCGCATCGCCGTCATGTACCTCGCCAAGGTCGTGGAGGCAGCGCCGACGCCCGAGCTGTTCAGCACGACGCGCCACCCCTACACCCGGGCCCTGCTCTCAGCGCTCCCGGTGCCCGACCCCGACCTCGCCGACAGCCGCGAGCAGATCGTCCTCTCCGGTGACCTGCCGACTCCGACCGACCCGCCCTCGGGCTGCCGCTTCCACACCCGGTGCCCCAAGGCGCGTCACGACTGCGTCGCGACCGAGCCGGCCCTGCTGCCGGTGCTCGGCGACGCCGTGGGGCACCCGACCGCCTGCCACCACCCGCTCACCGTCGGCGAGGACCTCTCGCTCGCCCGTCCCGACATCGACGCCACCGAGCGCGTCGGCGACGGCGCCTTCCCGCTCGAGGCGGCGGCGACCAAGGAGCCCGGAGGAGAGTCCCGATGAGCATCGTCCCTCCCCACGACCCGACGGACCCGACAGCACCCCGGCTGACCGACCTCGAACCGAAGGCGGAGGCGCCGGCCTTCCTCACGCCGGAAGCCGGCGACGAGCGGCCCCTGCAGGCCCGTCACATCGAAGGTCGCAGCCCCTGGCTCCTCGCGTGGCAACGGCTGCGACGCGACCGGGTGGCGATGGTCTCCCTCGTCGTCATCGGGCTGATCATCCTCCTTGCGATCTTCGCCCCGGTGACGACGGCGATCACGGGACACCCGCCGAACGAGCAGTACCGCGAGACCGGGCTGTCCCCCGACGGCCTGCCACTCCCCCCGAGCTCGGAGTTCTGGCTGGGCACCGACGACCTCGGGCGCGACATCTTCGTCCGGATCGCCTACGGCGCGAGGGTCTCCCTCCTCGTCGGCGTCGCGGCCACGCTCATGACGGTGCTGATCGGCGTCGTCGTCGGGCTGGCGGCCGGCTTCCTCGGTGGGGCTGTCGACACGCTGCTCGCCCGCCTCATCGACCTCGTGCTGTCGATCCCGTTCCTGCTCGTCGCCATCGCCCTCGTGTCGATCACCGGGCCGAGCCTCACGGTCACCGTGCTCGTCATCGGCTTCTTCAGCTGGGCGGCGGTCGCCCGCATCGTCCGTGGACAGGTGCTGTCGCTGCGGGAGCGGGAGTTCGTCGAGGCGGCACGGTCGCTGGGCGCCTCCGACCGCCGCATCATGTTCGTCGACATCATGCCCAACATCCTCGCCCCGGTGATCGTCTACGCGTCCCTGCTCATCCCGGTCGTCATCGTCGTCGAGGCGACGCTGTCCTACCTCGGCCTCGGGCTCGCGCCGCCGACGGCCGACTGGGGCGGCATGATCAGCGACGCCCAGAACTACTACACGACCGCGTGGTGGTTCATGGTCTTCCCCGGCATGGCCCTGCTGATGACCACCCTCGCCTTCAACCTCTTCGGCGACGGGGTGCGCGACGCGTTCGACCCGCGCAGCGACCGGATCTTCGAGTGAGGAGCTGAGTCGATGGCACGCTTCCTCTTCCGCAGGCTGGCCCTGGGCCTGCTCATCATGTGGCTCATCTCCCTCGCCGTCTTCGCCCTCTTCTTCATCGCCCCCAACGACGTGGCACGCACCCTGGCGGGGCGCCAGGCGACCCCCGAGACGGTCGCGCTCATCTCGGCGAGGCTCGGCCTCGACCAGCCGATCTGGAAGCAGTACCTCGACTTCCTCGGCAAGGCGATCCACGGCGACCTCGGCTACGACTACTACCACCAGGTGCCGGTCACGGAGATCATGGCGCAGGCACTGCCGATCACCCTGAGCCTCGTCGCCGGCGGCGCCATCATCTGGCTCGTCATGGGCGTCTTCAACGGCGTCGTCTCGGCGATCCGGCCGCGCTCGTTCGTCGACCGTTCGCTCACCGCCTTCGCCCTCTTCTTCTACTCCATGCCGACCTTCTTCCTCGGCCTGCTGCTGCTCTACTTCCTCTACTACCAGCTGACCGTCGCCGGCTACCCGATCTTCCCGCCGGGCGGCTACGCGCCGCTCAGCGACGGCTTCTGGCCGTGGCTGCAGCACATGATCCTGCCGTGGTTCACGCTCGCCCTCGTCTCCGCGGCCACCTACACGCGACTCACCCGGGCCTCGATGCTCGAGGTCCTCGGTGAGGACTACGTGCGCACAGCGCGGGCCAAGGGCATCCGCGAGAGCCGGGTGATCACGCGGCACGCCCTGCGCTCCGCGATGACCCCGATCGTCACCCAGTTCGGCATCGACGTGGGCGCCCTCGTCGGTGGCGTCGTCGTCACCGAGACGGTGTTCAGCCTGCCGGGCCTCGGCAAGACCTCCATCGACGCCATCAACCAGCAGGACCTGCCCGTGATCATCGGGATCGTCCTGTTCGCCTCGCTGGCGGTCGTCGTGGCCAACATCGTCGTCGACATCTTCTATGCCGTGCTCGACCCCCGCGTGCGGCTCCACTGAGCCTCAGCGCCGTCGAAAGCCCTCCCAAACCGGCCCAGACCGCTCCTCGCCCCGACCGTGACCCAACCGAAGCCGGACCTGCTTGGGCGTGTTGGGGTGGGGCCTGTCAAAATGGCGGCTGTCCACCCCTCCCCAGCTTCACCCCTGCATTGGACGGTCATGATCGACAGACCACACTTCAAGTTCTCTCGTCGCGGCTACGAGCCCGAAGAAGTCGACTCGTTCATCGAGTCGCAGAACCGCACCCTCCAGGCCGCCAAGAAGGACGCTGCCGAACGCAGCGTCGAGCTGACCAAGCTCAACGCGGCCCTGACCGACCTCCGGGGGCAGCTCGGTCAGCAGTCACGGGTGATGGCCGACCTCAAGAAGCAGAACACGCCTGCGCCCGCGCAGACCTTCTCCGACCTCGGGGAGCGGATCGCCCAGATCCTCACGCTCGCCGAGCAGGAGGCCTCCGACATGAAGGCCCGTGCAGTCGCCGAGGCCGACGAGATCCGCGACCGCGCCAACCGCACGGCAGCCGAGCTCAAGTCGACGACGACGACGTATGCGGAGCAGGCCCGGGCTCGCGCCGACGAGGAGGCCGTGCGGATCATCGCCCAGGCCAACCGCGAGGCCCAGGCCATCGTCGCCGAGGCGCAGAGCGTCACGGCGGCCCAGCGCCAGGAGGCCGCGGCCGAGTTCGAGGCCCACCGCCTGCGTGCCTCCACCGCGTCCGCCGAGCTCGAGATGTCGCTCGCCGCCCGCCGTGAGCAGGCCGACACGGAGTTCGAGCAGCGCCGCAAGCAGCAGGAGCAGCTGCTCGCCGAGTCCGAGACGCGCCTGCGCCAGATCACCGAGCGCGGTGAGCGCGAGGCCGCCGAGCTGCGGGCCCGGGCCGAGCGCACGCTCGAGAACGCCCAGTCACAGGCCGACCAGATCGTCTCCGAGGCCCGCGACCACGCCTCGCGCCTGCGCGAGGAGTCCGACCGGGAGCTGGCGGCCGCCACGGCCCAGCGCAACAGCATCACCGCCCAGCTGTCCAACGTCCGTCAGATGCTCTCGACCCTCGGTGGCGGCGCTCTCGCCGACGTCCTCGGCAGCGAGCCCGCCGCTCCCAAGGCAGCCGAGCAGGAGCGCGCAGAGGTTGCGGAGGGGTCCGACCAGCCGGCCCAGCAGCAGGCTCAGCAGGCACAGCAGGACGACTCGACCGACGAGAGCGGCCAGCACGAGACCAGCGACGACGCCGGTTCCGAGCAGCCGGTCGACCAGTCGGCAGAGCAGAGCGGTGACGCCGAGCCCGACGCCAACGGTGAGGAGCCGGGCGAGCAGTCCTACGGATCGACCGCGTCGTCCTACTACCAGCGCGGCAACGCGCCCGTGGGCGCCTCGACGAACTGAGACCCAGGGCTTGCACGACGGAGGCCGTCCACCCACGAGGGTGGTCGGCCTCCGTCACATCCTGCCGCTGCCGTATGCCGCGTGGCCCGCAGGGCGTCCCGATGTTGCCCCCCGGTCTGGGGGTGGGACCACGGGCTTCATGCCTGCCTCCAGGCAGTTGAGCAGCGGCGTGTTCCCGTCTGTAGTGGCCTGGCGAGCGCGGACAGCGGCATGACAATGCGTCAGAGTCCGCCGGATGCCAGCCAACGCCGCGGCGCTAGGCCCACGCCATTCGCCTCGACCCCAAGGCGCGGCTCCTGACGCGACGGCGCCTCGGTGACGGAAACGTCACGCTTGCTCGTACATGGAGAGCGCGAGACGCCCTGCGAAGTCCCAGGTTGCGCCATGCGTCCCGCGCTCATCGCGCTCGAAGACTCGGGCATCGGCCAACGACGGGGTCCAGCCGCCTTGAGTATCTAGGGCGTGTCTCCCTTATGGCGCCTGGAGCGCACGCCAGTCTGGGGCGGTGACGAAGCAGCCTTCACGGTTCCGGGTGTTCAGTGACAGCGAGTGGGCTCGGATCGAGCCGTTGCTCCCCTCGAATGTCGGGCGTCGGGGCCACCCGTTCGGGGACAGTCGGCGAGTGGTCGAGGGCATCGTCTACCGCTACCGGACCGGGATGCCGTGGCGGGACCTGCCGGGTGAGTTCGGCCCGTGGCAGACGGTGTGGAAGCGGCACCGGCGCTACGCCGCGGACGGCACCTGGGACCGGGTGCTGGCGCGGGTCGTGGCCGAGGCGGACGCCGCGGGGAAGGTCGACTGGCGGGTGTCGGTGGATGCCACCATCACCCGGGCGCACCAGCATGCAACGAACACCCGCCGCCCCGAGCAGGACACAGGGGGCGTGCTCGAACTACAAGAATCTGCCGGTTCATGAGTGTGAACCTGCAGGTCACGGCGTTGGCCGCTCCCGTGGCGGGCTGACGACGAAGATCCATCAGGCGGTCGATGGCAAGGGCCGACCGCTGGCGATGGTGGTCACTGGAGGACAGCGCAATGACGGCGCCATGCTGGTCGAGGTCCTCGCTGACATCCACGTCCCACGGTTGGGTCGGGGTCGGGCACGGACCCGTCCGGACGCGGTGATCGCGGACAAGGCCTACGCGACCGGTGTGATCCGCGCCGAGCTGCGACGCCGCGGCATCAAGGCCGTGATCCCCGCGAAGAGCGACGCCATCGCTGCCCGCAGACGTCGTGGCAGCGCCGGGGGCCGGCCGCCCGCGTTCGACGCCGAAACCTACAAGGACCGCAACGTGGTGGAGCGATCGTTCAACGTCGCCAAGCAATGGCGAGGCCTGGCCACCAGGTACGACAAGCTCGCCATCACCTACCGGGCAGCCGTCACGATCTGCGCTCTGATCACCTGGCTACGGGCATAAGGGAGACACGCCCTAGGTATTCAGTGATCACGTCGGGGACTCCGTTGTTCACGACACACCGAACGGCACGCGCAATCACCCTCGGCTCGCCTCCTGGGAGGTGCGGAGGCCTCCACGTCACGATGTCCGAGTCTCGTTCATAGCGCGTGATGTGCGTGTCGAAAGCAAGCTGGCCGAGTGTCTCGATCAGCACCTGGAGCATCGCCTCGCCCATCGCCACTGTCAGATACCCCCCCGTGTCGCCATAGACGGAGACGCCTCGGCGGGTTAGGTACGGATCGGACACATAACTTGGCGTGTAAGCGCCGAGGCCGAGTTGGTCATCAGGGACATGGTTCCCTTCCTCGTCGATGTTCATGAACTGGCGCGACGCCTTGCCCACGACCAGTGCCAAGCGCTCCCACGAGGCTGCCGCTCCGCTATCCGCACTCTGGGCGAAGCCGATCGTCCAGTAGGGATTGCCTTCCCAGCCCTTGAGTCGTCCCCCCGAGTCGTAATCCGGCGTGCCCATAGCCAATACCGTCGCGGACGCAGTCACGTTTCCCACGTCTCCCCCTTCGTCTGCGGCGTTCCAACCGTTCCGGAATACCAGCTGAGTCACGACAGGCTAGAACGCGGCGATCCGAAATCGTCACTCATCGGCATTGTCGGACGCCTCCGCAGGGGTGTCTTGGCGACTAGCGGGATTGCCGGCCCGAGTTCCTCCGGGCACCAGCCCTGCGCCAGTCAGGCGGGCGGACCCGGGTCGCTCGGTGTCGATGTGCCGTCGTCCGTGGTGTCTCCGCTCAGCACCTCGGGATGGCCCGGGTGGCCCTCGTCTGCGCTCGGGGCGTCCGCCGTGGGGTTGACATGGCTCAGCAGGCCCGTCAGCAGAGGGCCGACGATGCGCCGGAAGGTCCGGCGCGGACGCTCCCGGTCGAGCACGGCCACCTCGAGCTGCGCAGCCCCGATCTCACGGCGGTCGCCGTTGTCACCAGAGGCCGCGAGCACGTCGACCGCGAGCCGCAGCGACTCGCCGAGCGAGAGGCCGGGGCGCCAGGCGGCACCGAGCCGTTCCTCGGCCTTCTCGCTCGCGCCGCCCATGACGACGAAGCCCTGCTCGTCGGCGACCGACCCGTCGTAGGTGAGCCGGAAGATCTGGTCCTCCTCGGGCGTGAGCCCGACCTCGGCCACGACGATCTCGATCTCGAAGGGCTTGGACTCCTGGGTGAAGACGGCACCGAGCGTCTGCGCATACGTGTTGGCGAGGGCCCTCGCGGTGACGTCGGTGCGGTCGTAGGAATAGCCCCGCAGGTCGGCGTAGCGGATGCCCGCGACCCGGAGGCTCTCGAACTCGTTGTAGCGACCGACCGCGGCGAAGGCGATCCGGTCGTAGATCTCGGAGACCTTGTGCAGGGCACGGGAGGGGTTCTCGGCGACGAAGGCGATGCCCTTGTCGTAGCCGAGCACGATGACCGAGCGGCCACGGGCAATTCCCTTGCGCGCGAAGTCCGCCCGGTCCTTCATGACCTGCTCGGGCGGCACGTAGAACGGCATGCTCATCGCGCACCTCCGGGGTTGTCGCGCCGGGCGGCCACGATGCGTTGCACGTGAGCCTCGAGGTCGGGCTGCGAGACGAAGCGGGCGCCCGTCCGGTCGACGACGGCCACGGTGGGCCAGATCTGGCGACCGAGGTCGGGGCCGCCGGTGGCCGAGTCGTCGTCGGCGGCGTCGTAGAGCGCCTCGACGGCGATGCCGACGGCCACCTCCTCGGCGAGGCCCGGACGCCACAGCTTCTTGAGCGAGCCCCGGGCGAAGACCGAGCCGGAGCCGGTCGAGTGGTGTCCGCCCTCGATGTAGCAGCCGCCCGTGACGTCGTAGGAGTAGATGCGCCCCATGTCGGTCTCGAGGTCGAAGCCGGCATAGGTCGGCACGACGGTCAGGCCCTGCATGGCCAGGGCGAGGTTGCCCCGGATCATCGAGGCGAGGCGGTTGGCCTTGCCCTCGAGCGACATGATCGCGCCCTCGATCTTCTCGTAGTGCTCGAGCTCGACCTGGTAGAGGCGGACGAGCTCGATCGCGACGCCGGCGGTGCCGGCGATCCCGACGACGCTGTAGCTGTCGGCGGCGAAGACCTTCTCCATGTCGCGGTTGGCGATGATGTTGCCCATCGTCGCTCGACGGTCGCCGGCCATGATGACGCCGCCGTCGAAGAGCAGGGAGACGATGGTCGTTCCGTGCGGCGCCTCGAGGCTCGCTCCCGACGGAAGCGGTCGACCCGAGGGCAGCAGCTCGGGGCGGTAGGCCCCGATGAAGTCGGTGAAGGACGAGCTGCCGGCGACGAGGAAGGCGTCGTCGAGCCGGCGGGCTCGGCCCCTGGGGTCGGCCGTCACTCTCCGCCCTTCTGGACGAACCCGCGCACGAACTCCTCGGCGTTGGCCTCGAGCACACCGTCGATCTCGTCGAGGACGCTGTCGATGTCGTCGGTCAGGCCCTCCTTGACCGCTGCTCCGGCCGGCGCCGCCGGGGGTGCCTCCGGGGCATCGGGCACCTCGTCCTCACGGCGCTGCGGCTTTGCGTGTTCCTGACCCGGCATGGCTACCTCCTGGGACGTGTGGCCTCGTCCCCCGACCCTAACGCGTGAGCCCGTCCGGTCCGAGCACGGGGCAGCACGGGGCAGCACGGGGCAGCACGGGGCACCGTCGAAGCTCGGGTGTTGACAAACCCCCTGCACGGCGGATGCGCGCTGCTACCTTGAGCACGGCCGGCGAGATCCCGTCGTGCACACAACTTCACAACACATCTACTCGGGGGAGTATCCATGAGCATCGCTCACGATTCAGTCGTGCCTGTGCGCAGCCAGACACGTCGCACCATCGTCAAGGGGGCCGCGTGGTCGGTGCCCGTGCTGGCCGTCGGCGCGCCGGCAGCCCACGCCGGCATCAGCCAGTGCACCGTCACCGGATCCGTCACGCTGGGCCCGGCCGGCCGGGTCCGTCTCGACGCCGTCTGCCGCGACCTGTCTCAGAGCGGCGCCTTCGCGGTGCCGCGCATTCGCACCAACTACGGCCTCGTCTTTCTGCCGTCCTACGTCGAGATCTGCAACTGCACGAGCGACCCCGGCTGGTACCGCTTTCGCGAGACCGACAGCCTCGACAACTTCCAGATCGAGGTCAACGGCCAGCACAACGACCAGAACGGCCCCGGCGCAGGCTTCCGCGACCCGTTCAAGCTCGCACCCGTCGGGCAGGCCGGTGGGTGCCAGCGCTTCTCGCTGACCTACCGCACGTCCGACCCGAGGCCGTACTCCGACGTCGCCACCGGCACCCCACCGAGCGGCTCGCGCGACGCGGTCCAGGTCAACCTCGTCCTGCAGCGCCACCCATCCACGGCGGCGGTTGCGCCGGGCGCGAACGACCCGGGCTGGGTCCTCAACACGAGCCTGCCCTTCAGCGGCTACGCCTGGCGCACCACGCGCCCCGAGCCCGACTTCAACTCGTGCAGTGCCGGACAGTCGGATGCGCGGACCTCGTCCGCTGCACCCTCCGCTGACTCGCTCGGCGACTGAGCCCTGCGCGCGACGACGCGCACCGTCGGCGCCGATGCCGACGGTGCGCTCTGCCTCCGCATCCTCGACGAGGTGCTCGCGGTGCGCGTCGGCGGCCGGGCGGCCCGTGCCCAGGTGCTGCAGGCCTGGTCACGCTGTGTCGTTCCGGCTCCGACCACGCCGGTGCGCACCCTGCTCGCTGCCGACACGGACCTACCGCTCAGCCGAGCTCGAGGCGCGGCTCGTCCACGACCTCAACGACCTCGGCATCGACTACCTCGCCGGCTCGGCGGTCATGCTCCACGCCGCCGGGCTCAGCGGTCGGGGCGGCGAGGTGATCGCGCTCGTCGCGACGTCGGGCACCGGCAAGACGACCGCCGCCGCACAGCTCGCGGCAACGGGAGCCACGGGTGGCCCGTTCGGCTACGTCACCGACGAGACCGTCGCCGTCCTCGCGGACGGCCGTGTCCCACCGTTCCCCAAGCCGCTGGCCGTCATCGACGACCCTGACCGCACTGCAGTGAAGTCGCTGCTCGGGCCCGACCGGCTCGGCCTGCTCCCCTGCCCCGACGAGCTCAGCCTCCACGCGGTCGTCCTGCTGCAGCGGGACCCCACGCACGACGGGAGCCCCCTCCTTGCCCCCGTCGCAACCGTTGACGCAGTGCTCGAGCTCGTCGGCCACACGAGCGCGCTGCTCCGCCTGGAGCGCCCACTCCGGCGTCTGGCGGAGGTCGCGTCGCGCGGTGCCGGTTGCTTCACCGCGACGTATGCCGAGGCTCACACACTCGGAGCGCCTCTCCGGAAGCTCTTGCTGCACAAAGCTGCTCGTGCGGAGCCACCGAGCTGGAGCGCTCTGCCCGACCGCCCGTCGGCGGGCGAGTCACCCGAGGGGCGCGGACGGATCGTGCGCGCCGACGTCGTCGACGGCATACGGGACGGGTCGGAGGGGCTGGTCCTCGTCGGGGAGAGCCCCGTGCACCTCGGGCCGCTGGCCCTCACTCTCTGGTATGCCGCCGGGCCGGGTGCCACGGACGCGACGCTCCTCGACGCGGCACGTCGCACCCACGGAGACCACCCCGGCGCCGAGCGCGCCGTCAGAGCTGCCGTCGACCACCTCATCGAGGTCGGGGTGCTGCGTCGCACCTGAGTTCGACTGCGCGACAGGCGGGTCGGCGGGGTCAGTCAGGTGTCGCCAGCCCTCGGAGCAGGGCGGTCACGTCCGCGCTGTCCTCGAGGAGCGTCCCGACCTGCGCCCGGGTGCCGCGCTCCGGCTCGAGGATCGGCACCCGCTGCAGGCTCGCGTGGCCGGGCACGTCGAAGACCACGGAGTCCCAGCTGGCCGAGAACACCTCGGCCCCGAAGCGACGCACGCAGCTACCCCGGAACCACGCGCGGGTGTCCTCGGGCGGCGTCGTCTGAGCAGCGCGGACCTGCGCGGGCGTGATGAGGTCGACGGTGCGGCCCCGGTCGCGGAGGCGGTGCACGAGCCCCTTCTCGGGGCGCACGTCGGCCCACTGGATGTCGACGGCGGCGAGGCGGTGGTCGTCCCAGGCGAGGCCGTCACGGGTGCGGAAGCCCTCGAGGAGCTGGAGCTTCGTCACCCAGTCGAGCATCCCCGCGCAGGACATGACGTCGCGGCCGAGTCGCGTCAGCACGTCCTCCCACAGCGTCATCACCTCGGTCGTGGCCTCGGGCTCGGGGTCGTCACCGCGCAGCTCGAGCCAGCGCTGGGCGGCCTCGAGGTAGAGCCACTGCACGTCGAGTGCGGTCATGACACGGCCGTCGACGAGCTCGACGGTGGCCTGCAGGGAGGGGTCGTGCGACACGGTCTGCAGCGCCGCGACCGGGCGTCGGACCGACCAGTCCTCGGTCAGGTGGCCGTCCTCGATCATGCCGAGCACGAGCGAGGTCGTGCCGACCTTGAGCAGGCCTGCGACGTCGAGCAGGTTGGCGTCGCCGATGATGACGTGCAGGCGGCGGTAGCGGTCGGCCACGGCGTGCGGCTCGTCGCGGGTGTTGATGATCGGCCGCTTGAGCGTCGTCTCGAGACCGACCTCGGTCTCGAAGAAGTCGGCGCGCTGGGAGATCTGGTAGCCCGCTCCCCTGCTGTCGACGCCCAGCCCCACCCGGCCGGCGCCGCAGACGACCTGCCGGGTGACGAAGAACGGGATGAGGTGGCGCACGATGTCGGGGAAGGCGGTACGTCGCGGCATGAGGTAGTTCTCGTGCGTGCCGTAGGACTGGCCCTTGCCGTCGGCGTTGTTCTTGTAGAGGTTGACCGGCGGCTGCCCCGGACGGGAGGCGAGCAGGCGCACCGACTCGAGCGCGATGGCGTCACCGGCGCGGTCCCAGGTGACGGCGTCGCGAGGCAGGGTCACCTCCGGCGAGCTGTACTCCGGGTGGGCGTGGTCGACGTAGTAGCGGGCGCCGTTGGTGAGCACGACGTTGGCGAGGGTCGGGTCCTCGATGTCGGTGAGCTGGCTGGGGTCGGCGGAGAGCCGGTCGAGCTGCCACCCGCGCGCGTCGCGCAGGGGGTCCTCGAACGCGTAGTCCCAGCTCGACTGGTTGGACCGGATCCCCTGCGCGGCGGCATACACGCTGATCACCTGCCCCGAGAGGAACATCGGGTTGGCCATCGGGTCGCCCGGCACCGAGATGCCGTACTCGGTCTCGAGCCCCATGATCCGCCGCACCGTCATGGTCAGGACGATAACCGGCGCCGGGTCGCTGCCTCTCCCCCGCCCGCCGTATGCCGCCGTGCCGGGCTCAGATCGCGCCGAGCCTCTGGAGGCGATTGAGTGAGAACCAGCCGAACGGGATGGGCAGCCAGTAGGTCGCGAGCCGGTAGAGCAGGACCGCCGAAACCGCGGTGCCGCCCGGCACGCCGATCGCGATGAGGCCCGCCGACATCGCCGCCTCGATGCCGCCGAGACCGCCGGGGGTCGGCACGGCCGAGCCGATGATGGCCCCGGCGAAGTAGACGACGGCGACCGCGGGGATGGCCGCGTCGGAGCCGAACGCCCGGGTGGCGCAGACGAGCGAGGCCACGAAGGAGAGGTCGAGCAGCAGAGCACCACCGAGCAGCTGCGCGACCTTCCTCGGGTGCTGGAAGGTCGCGAGCACCTGCGGCACCGCGGAGCGGATCTGCGGCATCACCCGGTCGGTGATGAGGCCGCGCACCTTGGGCACGGCGAGCAGCCCGATGGCGATGATGACGACCGCGAGGATCCCGGCGACGAGCACGGGCGACGGGCTGAACGAGACCGCCGGGCCGGTGCCGGCGAGCACGCCTGCGACGACGAGAAGCACGAAGTACGAGCAGAACTGGGCCACCTGCGCCACACCGACGCTCGCGCCGGCGACCGCCGGCGGGAGGCCCGAGGTCTGCAGGTAGCGGGTGTTGAGGGCGATGTTGCCGACGGCCGCCGGCGCAACGAGCCCGCTGAAGGCGACCGCGAGCTGGGTCATGTAGGTGCGGATGAACCGCAGGTGGATCTGCACCGCGCCGGCGAGGGCGATCGAGGCCCCGGCGAACGTCGCCGCGGCGAAGACGACGAGGACGATGACCCACTCCCACTGGGCGGTGCTGATCACCTCTCCGAGGTCGACCTGCGCCAGCTGGGTGAGCACGAGGTAGCCCGCCACGACCCCACCGATGAGGGTGACGACGGATCTCAGGGTGACGCGGCGCAGCTCGACGGGAGCGACCTGCTCCGTGGAGGGCCGCAGCTTCATGAGCTCGTCGCGCAGCTCTCCGAGCAGGCCCCTGCGCTCCTTGAGCGCCCTCCGGGTGTCGGGGGTGAGCGCGACCGACTGGAGCACCGGCACGGCGCGCACCACGGCCTCCTGGCCGAGCGCGTCGACCGCCGAGGAGACCGCGCGCTTCGGTCCGACGACGATGGCGACGCTGGTCAGCAGCTGGGCGAGGTCGATGCGCAGGGTGATGTCGTCGGCAGCGAGGTCACCCGCACCGAGCGTGCGCAGCCCGACGCGTCCCTCGGCGTCGATGAGCACGGCGCGGCGGCTGAGGCCGCGGTGGGCGATGCGGCGCCGGTGCAGGGTCTGCACGAGCCGCCAGACCTGGGCCAGCTGCTCGTCGTCGAGGTCGTCGAGCTCGGCCAGGGTGACCCCCTGAGGCTCGACGTAGGCGATCACCGCGGCGAACGGGCCCACCTCGGAGACGGCCACCGGCCGGGGCGCGTGGATGCCGGCGTCGGCGAGCAGCAACCCCATGAGCGTCCGGTGCTCGAGCTCGGCGCGCAGGGTCACGGCGGGAGGCCGGGAGAAGCCGCTGCGCAGGCGGACGGCGCGCAGCAGACGCCGCCCCGACGCGAGGCCGAAGGTGTCTCGGTCGATGACGTGGACGTCGACCGACCCGCTCTCGGTCGTGCCGGCATACCGCCTGTCGCCGGCGGCGTTGGCGTCGACGAGCCGGAGGCGCTCGAGCGGCACGCCGGTGTCGAGCAGGACCCGCGCCACGTCGACCCCGGGCGGGCGGGTCGAGACGGCACCGAAACCGACGCGGAAGGCGAGCCCCACGAGCCAGCCGAGCAGGAGTGAGCAGATGAGCGCCGTCAGCGTGACTAGACCGGAGAGGAAGGTCGTGAGGACCGTCGCGGCGACGACGGCGGTCGCGATCGGCGAGATCCACTTGCGGCCCGCGATGTCGGCGACGGTGAGCAGAGCGATCATCGAGACGACGACGATGTCGAGGGGCGGGCTCTGCCCGGTCGACGTGGGACGGGAGAGCACGTCGGTGAGGAAGCCGCCGTGCCCGGTCGTCACGAGGGCGACGCAGATGATGACGAGGATGCCGCCGACGACGGCGGCTCCGAGGGCCTGCACGAGCTGGAGCGGGCGGCGGCGCACGAGCAGGTCGGCGCCCACCGCGATGGGCAGGAGCACCGCGCCGAGTCCGCTCAGCCACGCGAGCAGCGTCAGCAGGATGCGCGGCAGCCCCCCGGTCGCCTCGGCGAGGTCCTGCTCGACCGCGCCGCGGGTGCCCACCGCGAGGTCGGCGAGGACGAAGCCGAGCACGAGGAGCAGCGTCACGACGACGAGGCGCACGGCATCCGCGGGCCGTCGCACCCGGTCGGGGATCGGGGGTTCGATGACCTCTACCGCTGCTGCCGGGTCGACTGGTTCGTCGTGCTCGGCGGCGTGGTCGGGGAACTCCGGGTCGTCACGGTCGGCCGGCTCGACGAGCTCGACCGGCCGGCCCCGCTCCCCCGGGTCGGGGCTGGGTTCACCGCTCTCGTGGGGCTCGTCTGCGCTGGGCACCCCATCATCCTGCCTGACGGGAGGGCGAGCACCCCGCAAGGCGGCCCTGCGCGCCGTGCGAGACTGCGTGGCGTGAAGCAGAGCAGCTCCTGGGACATGCCCCTGCGCACCCGGCTCGTCGCTCGGGCCGTCGCGCGTGAGCGAGGGTCGATCAGCAGCATCGACGCCCGAGACATCCCCCGCGTGCGCGAGTGGACCACACCCGCGCGGGCGCCCTACAGCTGGATCACCGGGCGCGTCCGTCGCGACGTCAGCGTCGGCACGACCGCGTTTCGCGCTCGCGACGGACACGCGGTCGCGGTCCGCACCTACCGTCCGGTCGGCGCCGGCGCCGGGCCCCTCCCGGTCCTCGTCTGGTTCCACGGCGGCGGGTGGGTGCTCGGCAACACCCAGTCCTACGACCCGGTGTGCAGCGCCCTCGCCCACGGCGCCGGGGTGCTCGTCGTCAGCGTCGACTACCGGCTCGCGCCGGAGTTCCGGGCGCCGCAGGCCGCGCTCGACTGCGTCGACGCCGTGCGCTGGGTGGCTGCCGCCGGGTCTGGCCTCGGGGCTCGCCCGGACGGGATCGGCGTGGCGGGCGACTCTGCGGGGGCCAACCTCGCCGCGGTCGTCACCCAGGTCGTGCGCTCCGAGGGCGGAGCGCAGATCACCCACCATGGCCTCGTCTACCCGGCGGTCGACGCCACGATGAGCCAGCCGTCGGTGGCCGAGCACGCCGACGCGGCGGTGCTCACGCGGGCCGACATGGAGACCTTCCTCGCGCACTACATCGGTGAGGGTCCCGACGCCCTCGACCGGCACGACCCGCTCGTCTCCCCGCTGTATGCCGCCGACCTCGCCGGCCTGCCACCTGCACTCGTGCAGACGGCGGACCTCGACCCCCTGCGCGACGACGGCGCGGCCTACGCCCGGGCCCTGAGCGAGGCCGGCGTCGAGGTGACCCTGACGAACTACCTGCGGGTCCCCCACGGATTCCTCAGCTTCCCGGGGGCGACGGCCGCCCGGTGGGCGCCGTGTGACGAGCTCATCAGCTGGGTCGCGCGGCACGCGCACCGACCGCGGGTCGGCTAGGGTCGAGGCGCACGCGAACCTCGAGAGAGCTGGCTCGGAGTGAATGACGTCGTCGTGTTCAGCGGGTCGGCCCACCCGGCCCTCGCCGACAAGATCTGCGGCCACCTCGGGGTGAGCCGGTCGCCCGTGGACATCAAGCGCTTCAGCAACGACTGCCTCCAGGCGCAGCTGCTGGCCAACTGCCGCCAGCGCGACGTCTACATCGTGCAGCCGCTCGTGCCGCCGACCCAGGAGCACCTCATGGAGCTGCTCCTCATGATCGACGCCGCCCGGGGCGCCTCGGCCGCGCAGATCACGGCGGTCATGCCGCACTACGCCTATGCCCGCTCCGACAAGAAGGACGCCTCGCGCATCTCCCTCGGAGGTCGGCTCGTCGCTGACATGATCTCGACCGCCGGCGCCCACCGGGTGCTGACGATGGCGCTCCATGCGCCCCAGGTGCACGGCTTCTTCTCCACCCCGGTCGACCACCTCACGGCCATCGGGGTGCTCGCCGACCACTACCGCGGCACCGATCTCACCGACTGCATCGTCGTCAGCCCCGACCTCGGCAACGCGAAGGTGGCGACGCAGTTCGCCCGGTTGCTCGGCCTACCCGTGGCCGCCGGGGCCAAGCAGCGCATCTCCGACGACCGGGTCGTCATCGACTCCATCGTGGGAGACGTCGCGGGGCGCAGAGCCATCGTGCTCGACGACGAGATCGCGACGGGTGGCTCCATGCTCGAGCTCATGGACCGCCTCAAGGACGCCGGCACGACCGAGGCGTCGATCGTCTGCACCCACGGGCTCTTCGCGGGCAAGGCGGTCGAGCGCCTTCGGGACCACCCGTTCGTCACGGAGGTCGTCACGACCGACACGGTCCCGCCGCCGCCCGCGTGGCCCGAGCTCACCGTGCGCTCCGTCTCGGCTCTCTTCGCCGAGGCGATCAGCCGGATCCACCACGGTCGGTCGGTGAGCTCGCTCTTCGAGGGAGTCGACCCGACGCATGCACCCCCGCAGGCCAAGCTCCCGTTCGACGACACGCCGTCATGAGCACCGCTGTCGCCCTCCTGCGCCGTCCCCTCGTCGGGTTCGCCCTCGACGTCGTGCTCGTCATCGTGTTCGCGGCCGTCGGCCGGGCCAGCCACGACGAGGCGAACCCCCTCGTCGGTGCCCTCCTCACCGCGTGGCCCTTCCTCGTGGGCACCGTCGTCGGCTGGGCGGTCGTCCGGCTGCTGCGCAAGGCGTGGCCGCTCGAGGTCGGGCCGGGCATCACGGTGTGGTTCTCCACCCTGCTCATCGGGATGGTGCTGCGCCAGGCCACCGGTCACGGCACGGCCGTCAGCTTCGTCCTCGTGGCCTCGGTGGTGCTCGCGGCCTTTCTCCTCGGCTGGCGTGCCTTGGGAGCGTATGCCGCGGGCCGAGCCACCCGGCGCGCAGCAGGCCGGCCTGCGCGGCATACCTGAGGGAGGCGACGACAGCGTCAGCCTGGGATCGGGCGGGTCGCGGCAGGAGCTTGCTTACCCGCCTTCACGGGCACCGGCTGGGCAGACTGCGGGCATGACGTCACAGGGTTCGGACCAACAGCAGCCGCCAGGCTCGCCCCGCAGCATCTGGGCCGACTGGATGGACGCGAACGCGGCCGGTGATGTGGAGCGTGCCGGGTCGTGCGCGGAGGCGATGACGATGGCTGCGCCCACAGCCTTCGCCGCCTGGTTCGAGGCCGGTCTGCACGCGAAGGCGCGACGGGACTGGACGCGGTGCCGGGCCTGGAACGCCCGCGCGCTGGAGCTGTTCGGCGAGGCGGAGCGGCACGAGTTCGACGGGGCCAACCCGGCCGCCTGGAACCTCGGCATCGCCGCGACCGCCCTCGGTGACTGGGCGTCAGCTCGTCGTGCGTGGACGGCATACGGCATCACCGGCATCGGTGACGGAGTGGAGGAGATCGACGTCGACTTCGGGATGGCGCCGATTCGCCTCAACCCTGACCGGGCGTCGCTCGCGCTGGAAGTGCAGCCCGCGTACGGGAACACCGAGGTGGTCTGGTGCTGGCGCCGCAGCCCAGCGCACGCGGTGATCGCCAGCGTTCCGCTTCCGGAGTCAGGCCACCGGTTCCGCGACGTGCTGCTGCACGACGGCGAACCGAAGGGGACACGTCCATCGGCCGAGGGTGCCTCCGGCGAGCCGCCCGAGCCAGATGCCTGCGGGGGCGAGGAGCGCTGAGCTGACGACGAGGACGGCGAACCAGGTCATCACCGCACCCTGGTGGCCGCGGTAGAGGGCCAGGATCGCGGCAACGGGCTCGTCGAGGATCTGCGGGTACTCGAACACCGAGCCAAGGACGGTGAAGCCGGCGGTCGCGAGGAGGGCGGCAAGCGCGAGGGCGGTGGCAGCGCGGCGGGCGTTCTGCGGGTCGAGCGCGGGTCTGTCGATGATGTGGGTGGTGGGCTTCGCTGGCGTGGACATGAGAGCTCCTGTGGGGGTGGCTGTAGGTGGGCGCAGTAAGCGGGGCTGTGGGGAGCGGCCGGAATGGACGGTCGCTGATCAGACCGCGTGGGCGGGGGCGCGGCCTCGGTACCAGGCGAGAGTGTCGCCGAGCGCCCCACGCAGCGGCGTTGCGGTGTCGCCGAAGGCGTGGCGGAACTTCGAGTCGTCGACAACCCACGGGTCGGTGAACTGGTAGAGCGTGTGGAGGTACTCGCGCATGGCGGGCTTGGCCACGCCTGTGGCACGGAGGGTGAGCCAGCCGGCGGCCATGAGGCGCGGCCTCATGCCGGCGTCGGTGTACACGATCGTGATGAGGGAGCGGGTGGTGGGTGCCCGGTCGACGGGGAGGTGCCAGATCTGACCGGGTGCTTCGGGACGGGTACCGAGGGTGACCAGCCCCGCGGCGACGTCCTCGGTGTAGGAGTAGCTGTGCGGCTGGTCGGGGTCGCCCATGACCTGGGCTGTCTTCCCGCGCAGGGCGGGCACGAAGACGGTCTCGCCGAGCGCGGAGCGCGTGGCTCCGGGTCCGAAGTAGTCGGACGCGCGGCCGATGGCGACCTCGACGTCACCGGCCGCGTCGGCGGCGAGGAGCTCCTCGGTCATGGCGGCGCGGGTGGCGGACTTCGTCGAGGTGGGGTTGGGTGCCATGGTCTCGACGAGCGGGGCACCGTTGGTCGGGCCGTAGGAGTAGAGGTTGTCGAGGACGACGAGCCGCGCTCTGGCATGGCGGGCGCCGGCGAGGACGCCGCGCTGCAGAGGCGGGAACTGCTCGGCCCAACGCTCGTAGTTGAGCGCGTTGAGGCAGAAGTAGACGGCGTCAGCACCCTCGCAGACGTCGGCGGTGAACTGGGGATCGGTGGCGTCGCCGCCGACGACCCGGGCTCCGGGGAAGGTGCCGCTGCCGTTGCGGTTGACCGCGATGACGTCGTGGCCTGCGGCGGCGAGGTGAGTGACGAGGGGGTGGCCAACCTGACCGGTTCCAAAGACGACGTGACGTGACATGGCTGGTCCTTCTGTGCGTGGGTGGGCGATGAGTGAGGGGGGCGGCGCGTGCAGCTCGGGTCGCGCCGGAGTCAGTCGGCGCGGCCGTGCAGGAGCGGCAGTACGGAGGTGAGGGCGGTGACGGTGATGGCTCCGGCAGCACCGAAGACGGTGAACTGGTCGTCCACCCGGACGCCGACGAGGGTGGTGAGGGTCCAGCCGAGCGCCCAGGCGAGGCTGAGGTACGCGGGCCAGACGTAGACCAGCCAGACCCGGGACCGGCCGTGCGAGCGGGGTTCGTTGCGTGCGAGCACGACGCTCTGGGCGAGGCCGACGGCGACGCCACAGATGAGGCCTTGGATGACGAGGTCGGTGAGCTCGGTGCCGTAGCCGACCGCGGTGGCGCCTGCTGCGAGGCCGACGCCGAGTCCCGCGGCGGTGGCGGCAGCCCACATGGCGGCGCCGCGGAGGCTGAGGCGTCGCCCGATGCCCTGGGCCGCACCGAGGACGGTGCCGGTGACCATCCCGCCGAGCAGGGCAGCGCGCACCGAGTCGACGGGGCCCACGAGCAGCATCGCGGCGAGCCCGCCCAGCGGGAACCCGGGGAACGAGATCATCCAGCGGAGGAACACGGCGCGGCCCGAGCGCCGCCGGCGAGCGTCCGGTGCAGGACGGGCGCTGGCGTTGTCGGTGGGGGCCGCGGGAGCGGGTGTGGACATGGGGGTCTCCTTCAGTGAGGGCGGCCGGGTCAGTGGGGTCAGTGGGGTCAGTGGGGTCAGTGGGGTCAGCGGGGTCAGTGGGGTCGCGCGGCGAGCCAGGAGGCGAGCAGCTGGTCGGGGTAGGTGGCGAGGTGGTCGCGCACGAGCGCGTCGAACAGGTCGCGGTCACCGTGAAGCTGCAGCTGCCCGAGTGCGACGAGCTGTCGGTCGCGCGGTTGGGTGGCTGTGTCGGCGGCCAGATCCATGAAGCCGCCGTCCTGGGTGAGGACGGCTGCCGCGACGAGGAGCGGGACGTTGGGCGGCTGAGCCCCGTCGCGTTCGTGTGCTGCACGCGCGATGACCTGGGCCTCGGCGTCCCGATCGTCGCCGACCAGTCGGAGAAGCAGGTGCTGATCGTCGTGAGCCATGATCTGAGGTTGCGCGCGACCGCTGACGAACCGCTGACGACGACTGACGCCTCCTCGGACGCCGCGGGCGGGCGGGCGCCGCGGCCGGCCGGGCGTCGCGGGCTCCGGGCAGTGCGGGCTCTGGGCACCGGAGGCCGGTGTCACTAGGCTGACCGCGTGCTCACCATCGCCGTCCTGGGCGAGGTCAAAGCCACTCGGGACGGCGTTCGGCTGCCACTCCCCTCCGGCAAGACCACGGACCTGCTGGTCCGGCTTGCGGTGCACCCTGGCGCCCCCGTGAGAGTCGACACCCTCATCGAGGACCTGTGGGGCGAACCCGTGGATCGCAACACCCTCCATTCGAAGGTCTCACAGCTCCGTCGCGCGCTCGGCGACAAGGACGCCGTCGTCAGCCGCGGGGACGCCTACCTGCTCGACGTGCCGGCAGACGATGTCGACGCCACGGCGGTGACCATGCGTGCACGGCAAGCCGACGCTGCGGCCAGGAGAGCGCGGCATGCTGAAGTCGTCAGCGCCGCCGCGGCAGGCCTCGCCTTGTTCCGCGGAGACCCGCTGGTCGGACAACGCGACTGGGCGGCACCTCTCCGAACCGCGCTCGCAGAGACCCGCTGGGGCCTCGTCGAACAGCTGATGGAATCGCGCGTCGCCCTCGGCGGTGGTGGGGAACTCGTCGCCGATCTCGAGCGCCTCGTGGACGAGCAACCGTTGCGGGAGCGGCTGTGGGTGGCTTTGATGACGGCGCTGTACCGAGCCGGCCGCCAAGCAGACGCGCTTGCGGCATACGGGAGGGCACGACGACACCTCGTCGAGGAGCTCGGGCTGGAACCGGGCCCGCAGCTGCGGGACCTCGAGGCCACGTTGCTTGCCCAGGACGCGGAGCTGCCCCGGTCTCGTGAGGACGTGACCGTCGCGCCGACGAACCTCCCCCGACCCCGCACACCACTCCTGGGCCGGGACCGTGACCTTCCCGAGGTGGCTGAGCTGCTCGGGCAGCCGGCCGTGGTGACGCTCGTCGGGCCGGCCGGAGTCGGCAAGACGCGACTCGCGGTCGAGGCTGGGCGAGCGGCTGCGCCGGCGGGTGGAGCGTGGATGGTGCGCCTCGACGCCCTGCCCGTCGGCGCGGGCGTCGGGGACCTCATTGAGGCCGTTGCCGGCGTGCTGCACGTCGTTCCCGAGGCCAGTGCGGTGCAGGACCGGCTACAAGGTGCACCCACCTTGGTCGTGTTCGACAGCTGCGAGCACGTGGCGACTGCCGCTGCGGAGCTTGTCGACTGGCTCCGGGACGCGGCGCCCCACGTGCGGGTCCTCGTGACCAGCCAGATGGCGCTCGGGGTCAGGGAGGAGGAAGTCGTCGAGGTGTTGCCGTTGCCGCTCGCAGTGGCCGTGGACCTTTTCGAGCAGCTCGTGGCACGCCAACAACGACGCCAGGCGTCCACACCGCACGACGGGGGGCGCGCAGCACAGGGACTCGACCGGGCTCTCGTGGAACGGGTCTGCGGCTCGCTCGACGGACTGCCCCTGGCTCTCGAGCTGGCAGCGGCGCGCGTGCGGTCGCTCCCGCTCGATGAGGTGGCCCGCAGACTCGACGACCGGTTCGGGCTACTGCGCGACCCGTCCCGTCCGGCCGACCGTCGGCACGCTCTCGAGGCAGCCCTGTCATGGAGCTACGACTTGTTGTTCCCCGACGACCAGCGAGCCCTCCAGGCGTTGTCCTGCTTCGCCGACGGTGCCACGCTGCCGGCCGCCGAGGCTGTGATGGCGGCGCTCGACGTGCCGTCCGTAGCGGTGCCCGACTCGCTCGCCCGGTTGGTGGAGCGCTCCCTGACGGTGCTGGACGCAGGTGTGTCCACGCCTCGGTACCGGCTGCTCGACAGCGTGCGAACGCACGCGCTTCAGCGCCTCGAGCGAGCCGGCGACCTCGATGCAGCCCGGCATGCGCATGCAACCTGGTACGCCGAGCAAGCGCAGGACTGCGCTGAGGAGATCCGCGGACCGGCGCAGCCGTCGTGGCTGGACTTCGTCAGGTCCGAACGCGCCGACGTCGACGCCGCGCTGGGGTGGGCGAGCACGCACGACGAGAGGGTCGGGGAACGGATCGCTGTCGGGCTGGGGTGGGCGTGGGCCGTGCTCGGTGATGGCGCTCCTGCGGCGAGTCGGCTCCGCTCAGCGGTCGGCCCGCGGTCAGTGCCCGGCCTGCGGGTGCGGTCTGCCTTGTCGGCGGCGTGGCTGGAGGCGTCGGCCGGCGACCTCAGTCTTGCGCACGAGGCCATCGAGATAGCGGCGGCAGCCCTCGCCGACCTTTCGCAGGAGGAGGGGCCCGAGGCGGGGTCTGCCGACGCCGGAGTCGGCCGCGGACTGGCAGATCTGGCGTGGACGCGTGCGATCGTGGCGATCCAGGACGGGCGCTCGGCCGACGTGCTGGCAGATGCGGCGGAGGCGCTGGCCGTCTACCGCGAGCTGGATTTGGGGTGGGAGTGCGGTGCGGCGCTGTTGCTGGTGGCGTACGGGTCGTTGATGGTGGGCGACACAACGGCCGCACGTGCTCATGCCTCATCGGCGATGAGGCTCATCGAGGACTCCGGGGATCTGTGGGGGCTGGTGCATGCGCGCGGCATCCTAGCCGGGGTGGCGGCCGGCGAGGGGCAGTTCGCCGAGGCGGCGGAGCTGTTCGGGGCGGCGGCCGGTGCGGCGTCGATGTTGGGTTTCGCTGGTCAGGCGGCTCTCCACCTGGCGTCGCGGGCGCGCATCCTGGTGGCGGTCGGTGACCCCGCTGCCAGTGACGCCGTGGATGGAGCCCTCGAAGCAGCGGCCACGGTGGGTGACGGCCGGCTGGCATCCGGGTTGCGGGTGCACGCCGCACAGCTGGCGCGTGCCGGTGGCGAGCAGCGGCACGCGCGTGAGCTGTTGCAGGCGAACGAGGAGTGGTTCCTGCGCCACGGGGGCGGGGACAGGGCAGGGGTGACGAGGGCTCTGCTGCTCTCGATGGGTGATGACGAGCAGGCCCTCACCGCGCTCCTTACCCGAGACCTGGATGCCGCCGCCCGACAGGTCGCGCTGGATGCCCTCGCGAGGCTGGCAGTGGAGGCCGGCGACGGAGGACGAGCAAGGGAGCGGGTTCGTGAAGCAGACGCGGTCGTGGTGCCGGCGCCAGACTTCGTCCTGCGGGTCGACCGTCCGGCCGGCTGACCCGGCGCCATCATCTGGGAGGTGCAGGACGTGCGGGCCCAAGCGCCGGAGCGCACAGCCGGGCATCTCAGCCCTACACAGGCAAGGCAACTGGCGCGAGCTGCTGTGCAGTCGAACGACCTGGAGGTGCCACTTCTCGAGGAGCTCACGGCTGCAGTTCCAGGTGCTTCAGAGCCGGTCGAGGGCTGCGAGGTATCGCTGCGTCATCCGGCCCTGCACTGCCCGACTGATGGGTCCGCCGAGCCTTGCCAGTTGCGAGGCCGGCCTGGAGACCGCTGTCACGGTGAACCGGATGTCTCCGTCGATGTCGTGGTCGAGAACGAACCGCTCTTCGCCGGACTCCGGATGCCCCTGAAGAGTGGCGTAGGCGAATCCCCGGCGCCGCGGCTCGTGCGCCACGGCCTAGCCCTATGGTGTAGCCGCTCCGTTGTGCGTGGCCCCACGGCCTGCGGGACGCTGAACGGCAGGCAAGGATGAGGCACTGAGCGACTACACGATTGCGCTCGACCTGGTCGAGAGACTTCGCAGCTGGGCGCCCGGCACTGACGACTACGCCTCCCTCGAGGCGGTAGAGGTGGTCACGCTCGACGGCGAGGTGGGCGTCGAACTTCGGTGGACCCGAAGTCCCGCTGGACGCAATCTGCGGCGATTCAGCCTGATCATGACGGTCGCGGAACTGCTCAACCGCGGGTACGGCGGCGTGGACCCTCTCGACCTAGCGACCGCCGACCTTCGTCTTGCTGTCCAAGAGCCGCACGCCGAGACGCACGAAGGTGTGCGGGAGATCTTTCGATCTATCCCGTGACCTGGGTGCACCGCCAGCCAGAGCGGATCGACCAACGGTGCTGAGGTGCAGTGCTTATAGATCACGCGAGGTCGGGCGCGAGTGGGTCGCCCTCAGAGCGACATCAGCGTGCGACGGGATCGGGACGCGCCTGCACACCGGTTCCGCCCGAACCGCCGTCCCGCTCATACCCGTTCGACGCGGTCGGCCTGTGGTCCTCGATCGCTCTGTCGCACCTGGTACCGGACCCGATCGCCCTGGTGCAGCGCCTCGGCGCCTCTGAGGACGGACACGTGCACGAACAGGTCCGCGCCTCCCGCGTCCGGGGCGATGAAGCCGAACCCCCGCTCTGCGTCGTAGCGCGCGACCACTCCCTCACCGCCTCGCGCCGGGACGTCGGATGCCTCCCGGTATGCCGGCCGAGCGCGGGTCGTCGACGTCGCGGGCGCGCCCCGCGGTGTCGACCTGCGCGCGAGGCGCACGTCGCGAGCCTGCGGGCCCTTCTCGCTCACGACGGTGTCGTACGTCACCCGGTCCCCCTCGCCCAGCTCGGGGAGCCCGTCGGCCAGCGCCCGGACGTGGACGAAGACATCGGGGCCGCCCGACTCGGGGGTGATGAACCCGAATCCCTTGTCCGCGTCGTACCAGGACACGGTGCCGTCTGCCCCGTCGGCTGCCATGGCCTGCTGGGCGGCCTGGGCTCCCAAGGGCAGCAGATGGTCAGCCTGCGGTCCCTTCTCCCCGTCGACCACGAGAAACGCCACCCGCTGGCCCTCCGAGACCACGCCGCCGGCCACGATGGCCGAACTATGCACGAAGATCTCGGCACCACCGCCGTCGGGCGTGATGAAGCCGTACCCCTTGGAAGGCTCGTACCAGGCGACGGTTCCGAGCACGCCCATCGGTGAATCGGAGGCTTGGTCGGCTGTGACCCGGACGCGTCGTGCCTGCGGGCCGCGGTCCCCCTCGCCGATCTCGAACTCGACCACCTGCCCCTCCCGGAGCAGCTTCATCGCGTCGTCGCTGACGATCTCGGACGCATGCACGTACAGGTCCTCTGACTCCTGCCCGAGGGCGATGAAGCCGAACCCCCGGTCGGCATCGAACCAGCGGACGGTTCCC
Organism: Humibacillus xanthopallidus; assembly: GCF_006717145.1. Classification (GTDB taxonomy): domain Bacteria; phylum Actinomycetota; class Actinomycetes; order Actinomycetales; family Dermatophilaceae; genus Humibacillus; species Humibacillus xanthopallidus. Next base: position 1,204,935 of record NZ_VFQF01000001.1, read on the forward strand.
TCGGTCACGGCGGACTCCTTGTCGAAGCTACGGTCGGTGTTCCCCCAGTGTCCCCGACGGGACTGCAACAAGCGCCCGGCGCCCGACAGTGCTCGCACTGCCGTGACAAGTGCCGCGACTGCGGTCTCGCCGGGACGGGCGCGGTGCTCGGTGTGGCGGGTGCGTGGTTTCTATCCGGGCGCGTCGTGTGGGTGAGTTCCGAGCAGGTGGTCGACGGCGACCTGGGTGTGGATGCGCATGCTGGTCGTCAGGGCGTCGTCGTCGGCGTAGAAGCCGGGGTTGTGGTTGGGGATGAGTCCGCGACCGTCCGGGCGCGCGGTGAGCGTCTGCCCGTCCACCGTCGTGTCCTGGACGCCGAAGTTCAGGTAGACCCCGCCGAACGCGTTCGTGAGCACCGACACGTCGTCGTAGCCCATGGCCGGTGGTACCTCGACGACGTTGTCGTCCCCGACGACGGCGCGGACGCTGGGCAGTGTGGCCTCGAGCCAAGCCTGCGTGTTGGTGACGGGGGGCACGTACTGGTCGTAGGTGATCTCAGCCGTGCAGCCGTACGCAGCAGCGTGGTGGTCCGCGAGTCGGCGCAGGTGGTCCTGCAGGAGGGCCATGTCCGCCTCCTCGATGCACCGGATCGTCCCCCAGAGGGTGACCTGCTGGCCGATGATGTTGAACCGCCCGACATCCTCGACGTGGCCGATGGAGACAGTCACCGCGTCATAGGCCGGAACCTGCCGGTAGAGCTGGCCCACGGCCGTGATCACGGCGGCAGCGGGTGGCATCGGGTCCAGGCCCATCCAGGGCAGCGAGGCGTGGACCTGCTGACCGGTGATGGTGATCCTGACGAGGCACGAGGCGGCGTACTGGTTGCCGGCGCGGTACCCCACCATGCCCTTGGGCAACGGTCCCACGTGCATCCCGAAGGCCATAGTAGGGCTCAGGTCGTCGAACACCCCCGAGTCGAGCATCGCCTGCGCGCCGCCGATCTCACCGACAGGTGGGCCTTCCTCGGCAGGCTGGAACACGAACAGCAGGCTGCCGGGTAGCTGCTCCCGCACCGCGCCGAGGGCACGTGCAGCCGCCAGCACGGTGGCGGTGTGACAGTCGTGACCACAGGCGTGTGCCACCGGGAACGGGCCGCCGGGATAGTGCTCGTCGACCACCCGGGAGGCGAAGTCGACGCCGGACGTCTCCTTGACCGGGAGCGCGTCCATGTCCGCTCGGAGCGCCACGACCCGGCCCCCGGGCAGCCCGCCCCGCAGGACGCCGACGACACCGTGCCCCGCGATCCCGGTGCGCACCTCGTCCATCCCCAGAGCGCGCAGACGCGCGGCGACGAACGCGGCCGTCTCGACCTCCCGGTTCGACAGCTCCGGATGCGCGTGCAGATGGTGCCGCCAGGCCACCAGGTCGGCCCGCGCCAGCTCGGCCTCGCGGTCAAGAGACTCCTGCAGAACAGACATCGAATGCCCTCCTCGCCGCGTCGACCGCCACATGGCGATTGAACACCACCCGCCGCACGGGCAGCAGGGACTTGGTCGTGGAGCACGTCGTCCACCCCGGATGTGGCACCCAGTGCGTGGCCGTCGGACCGCCGCCCGCACCCGCACTCGGGCATGGCCAGGCTCGCGGCAGCTGAGTGCGTTGGATTGAAGGCCGCCAACGCGGTCATACTTCACCCGTGGCGCGAGGATCGACGATTCCCGACCTGGCTCATGGATCCCCTCGCCGACCCCTGTTGGTTGTCGGTTAACGCATCCTGTGGGCGCTCACGGCAGCCGTCGTAGCGCTCGCGCGTGTGTCTCGCGCATCGTGGGGGTCGGCGGCACTCGATGCTGGAGGAGTGCCCGACCACTGGATACCGCAGACCGCGCTGCTCGTCGCCTTCGTGTTCGCCCTGTTCTTCCCCGCATTGGTACTGCCGGTCGGGTCTCTTCCAGCCGCACGGGAGCGAGACTGTCGGCTAGAGCTGCCGACGGTGATGGGCCGGCGGACGATGAACCTAGAGCGGGCGTCGGCATCCCGTCTGCTGATACCTGGGCGGGGATCGACGCTCGATGTTCTGGTGATCCGCAGCGGTTGGCGTGTCGTCATCGTGACGGCGACAGGTTCCGGCCCGTCGTCGTCGTTGGCCCCGTGTCTGCGCACGCTTTGGCGGGACACAGTTCGGAACGGGAGTCGGGTCTCCGCTTGGGCCAGGGGTTGCCTCGTGATTGCGCTCTGGAGCGTTGGTGCGCTTGTAGTAATGGGCCTCGTGGGCGATGCCGCAGGGGTGCTGTAAGGCGGCCTGGGCCCGACGAACGCCCCCGCCGCGGCAGGAGCGAGCACACACCGCCGGTGGCTGCTGAGATAGTCGGGATCATGGTGTCGTCCGTAGCGGTATTGTCCGACGTTCACGGCGTCCTGCCCGTCCTTGAGGCTGTGCTCGCCGATCCATCAGTTCGCGAGGCGGACCTCATCGTGGTCACCGGGGACATCGCTTCGGGCCCTCAACCGGTACCGGTGCTCGAGCGTTTGTGCGCCGAAGGCGAACGGGTTCAGATGGTCAAGGGCAACGCCGATCGTGAGCTGGTCGCGCTGCGCCGCGGCGAGCAGATCGAGCCGCCCGACGAGGTCACCCTGTGGGCCGCGGCGCAGTTGCGCGAGGAGCATGTGCAGCTCCTCGACGACCTTCCGCACCCGTTCGTAGTGACCGTGGACGGGTTCGGGCCGGTCGTGTTCTGCCACGGCAGCCCGCGCCGAGACGACGAGCTCGTTCTCGTGGACTCGCCGTTGAGCAGATGGGCAGCGGCCTTCGCCGAGCTGACCCCAGAGCACCGAACCGTCGTTTGCGGACACACCCACATGCCCTTCGTGCGCCTTGTCGATCGACGTCTGGTCATAAACCCAGGCAGCATCGGAATGCCTTACGGCCGCCCCGGCGGCAGCTGGGCGCTCCTGGAACACGGCAGCGTCTCGTTGCGGAACACTGAGCTGGACATCGACGCGGCCGTCGAGGCGGTGGCTAATGGCTCTGCCTACCCGCACCGACAGGCCTGGGCCGATGAATACCTCCGAGCTGTCAACAGCGACGCCGATGCGATCGCCGCCTTCACACCTGAAGGTGACCGGCCCGTCTGAGCCCAGAGGCCTTCAACCCTGCACGCTCGGCGGCATCACCGATCAACGCGCACGCCGCTGGCTAGGGTGACGCCCATGGGGGAGCACGACCGCGAGGCCAGGCTCGCGGCGGGGCCCCTTGAGTGGCACGAGCCAAGGTTCTCCGACGCACGGGTGGCCTGTGGTGCAAAGGTTGACGCATGATCCGTCAGTCGATGTCGGGGTCTGAAGTGCCAGTCTCGGTCGTGTACGGAACGTCCGTCGGCGGTGTGTGCCTCGACGCTGACCGGTTCGGTGGCAACCCCTTCGCCACGGCCCTGATCGGACTCGTCGCCTCCCAGGATCTGCCGTACAGGGAACTGCTTGGACGGCTGCGACGGCGGACCAGACGGGCGTCCGGCGGGGTGCAGGAACCCGAGCTCCACCTTCCTGAATCACTGGCCTCCTGGCAGCTGAACTTCACCGCCGTGACCAGCCAGCACACCCGCGCGGCGCTCATGCTGGTGGAGACTGCAATGCCGGAAACACGCTGCCTTGGGCTGATCCGGAGGACACTCGAACGATGGCCCACCGCAACTGGGTCTGCACCCCTACTCGGCACAGGTGGTCTCGACAGCGGCTACCGGACCGAACCGTCCGACGCACCTGCACGCGATGCGGCGAGACCGACCTCATCGAGCGCGACCTGCCCGGCCCTCAGCGGGGGAACGACGCCGGCCACTAGGGCATGTGACTGAACCCGTGCGGGGGTCACTGTCGGGAGGACCCGGATTGGGGCATCGCACTGAGGATGCCGGATTAACGCACGGGCAGCCCTCGGGTGGCGACGACGTCGCAGGCGTTTCATCGGGCGTCAAGGCTGTACCGCTCATCGGCAAGGTCGTGTCCGCCGAACGGCAGGTGCGGCAATCCGCGACACAGCAACCCGCGCGGTATGTCGGGGGCAGCAGCCCTTCTCCTGGCTCGTTCAGCGCTCCCAACGCGGCAAACCGGCAGCCACAGTCGAACGAGCGGAGCCGCCGTCGCGGCACGGGCGAGGGCCGGCCCGTGACGACTGAGTCGCGAAGAAGCGACACGGACACCTCGGACTCGTCAGCTGACTGCGTCCACGGCCAGAGTCTGGCGCTGTCGCAGGGCGTTCTTGCTGATGTCTCGGGACGGGCTAGAGGTACTGACCGGTGTTGGCCGTGGCGATGGAGCGGCCCGGCTCGGTGCCGTCCTTGCCCTTGATGAGGGTGCGGATGTAGACGATGCGCTCGCCCTTCTTGCCACTGATCCGCGCCCAGTCGTCGGGGTTGGTCGTGTTGGGCAGGTCCTCGTTCTCCTTGAACTCGTCGACGCAGCTGCTCATGAGGTGCTCGATCCGGATGCCCTTCTGGCCCGTCGTCAGGAAGTCCTTGATCGCGAGCTTCTTGGCGCGGTCGACGATGTTCTGGATCATCGCGCCCGAGTTGAAGTCCTTGAAGTAGAGGATCTCCTTGTCGCCACCCTGGTAGGTCACCTCGAGGAAGCGGTTCTCGTCCATCTCGGAGTACATCCGCTCGACAGCGGCCGTGATCATCGCCTCGATGGTGGCCTCACGGTCACCGCCGTGGACGGCGAGGTCGTGCTCGTGCAGGGGCAGGGTCTCGGTGAGGTACTTGCTGAAGATGTCGCGGGCGCTCTCGGCGTCGGGCCGCTCGATCTTGATCTTGGCGTCGAGGCGTCCCGGGCGCAGGATCGCGGGGTCGATCATGTCCTCGCGGTTCGAGGCCCCGATGACGATGACGTTGTCGAGCCGCTCGACGCCGTCGATCTCGGCGAGCAGCTGGGGCACGATCGTCGTCTCGACGTCGCTGGAGACGCCGGAGCCGCGGGTGCGGAAGAGCGAGTCCATCTCGTCAAAGAAGACGACGACGGGCGTGCCGTCTGAGGCCTTCTCGCGAGCGCGCTGGAAGATGAGCCGGATGTGCCGCTCGGTCTCGCCGACGTACTTGTTGAGCAGCTCGGGGCCCTTGATGTTGAGGAAGTAGCTCTTTTCGGTCTGCTTGCCCGTGCGCTCGGCCACCTTCCGGGCGAGCGACGCGGCCACAGCCTTGGCGATGAGCGTCTTGCCGCAGCCGGGGGGACCATAGAGCAGCACGCCCTTCGGCGGCTTGAGCGCGTGCTCCTTGTACAGCTCGGGGTGCAGGAACGGCAGCTCCACGGCATCGCGGATCTGCTCGATCTGACCGGCGAGGCCCCCGATGTCCTCGTAGGCGACGTCGGGCACCTCCTCGAGGACGAGCTCCTCGACCTCGAGCTTCGGGATGACCTCGTGGACGAAGTTGGACCTCGGGTCGAGCGTCAGCGAGTCGCCGACCCGGATGAGCTCGCCCAGCAGGGGGTTGGCGAGCCGGCAGACCCGCTCCTCGTCGCCGTGGGTCACGACGACGACCCGGTTGGCGTCGAGCTTGTCCTTGACGGTGACGACCTCGCCGACGCGCTCGAAGCCGTGCACCGAGACGACGTTGAGGGCCTCGTTGAGCATGACCTCGCGGCCGAGGCCGAGCTCGCCGACCTCGACGGACGGGCTCACGGCCACGCGCATCTTGCGGCCGCCCGTGAGGATGTCGACGGCGCCGTCCTCGGGTGCGTCCATGACGAGTCCGTAGGTGCTCGGCGGCTGTGCGAGGCGGTCGACCTCCTTCTTGAGGGTGACGATCTGCTCGCGGGCCTCCTTGAGCGTGCGCACGAGGCGCTCGTTCTGGGTCGACAGCGTCGACAGGCTCGTCTGCACGTGGGCGAGGCGGGCCTCGAGCTCACGCGTGCGCTGCGGTGAGACCCGCGCGGCATCGCGCAACGCCTCGACCTCGGAGCGCAGGGCGGCGAGCTCGCGCTCGCTCGTGCCGGGGCTCGGCGAGCCGGTGGTCTCGGAGCCGCCGGGGCCCCCGTGATTCCAGCTGCTGACGTCGTCTGACATCTCGGCCTCCTCATCCGTCACTCGCACACCGTGACGATTCGACCCTAACCCGAGGTCGTCAGTTGTCGTCGGACGTTTCAGTCAGTGATCGTCGGACACGGCGGATCGTCTTGTCGCTCTTGACTCGTTCGCCCATCGCCTCGGGTGTCCACGCGTCGTCGGGCACGTCGAGGGCGGCGAGCGAGCCGGGCTGCGTCGTCGGGGTGGACTCAGCAGCCGGTATGCCGTCCGTACCCACCGCGCCCCCCGCCGCCACGCCGACGGGGACGCCGTCCACCACCGGGTGGGAGCCCTTCGCGGGTCGCCGCGTGCGCTCCGGGGGCACGACTCCGGGCGCGAGGCGCCGGGTCGTGATGAGGAAGCCGGTGTGGCCGTGCATGCGGTGCTGCGGGCGCACCGCGAGACCCTCGAGGTGCCAACCGCGCACGAGCGACTCCCAGGCGCTGGGCTCCGTGAAGCCGCCGTGCAGGCGCATGCCCTCGGCGACGCGGCTCAGCTGGGTGGTCGTCGCGACGTAGCAGATGAGGACACCGCCGGGGATGAGCGCGTCGGCGACGGCCTCGAGGCACTCCCACGGGGCCAGCATGTCGAGCACGACGCGGTCGACCGTGCCCGGCGCGACCGTGGCCGGCAGGCTCTCGACGAGGTCGCCCACGGTCACCGTCCAGGCCGGGTGGTCGCCGCCGAAGAAGGCGCGGCCGTTGCCCTTGGCGATCTCGGCGAAGTCCTCGCGGCGCTCGAAGGAGAGCAGCCGCCCGTGCTCGCCGATCGCCCGGAGCAGTGACATCGAGAGCGCGCCGCTGCCCACGCCCGCCTCGACCACCGTCGCACCCGGGAAGATGTCGGCCATCTGCACGATCTGGCCGGCGTCCTTGGGATAGACGACCGCGGCCCCACGAGGCATCGACATGACGTAGTCGCTGAGCAGCGGTCGCAGGGCGAGGTACTCGACCCCCGCGGTGTTCGTCACGACCGAGCCGTCCGGCGCCCCGATGAGGTCGTCGTGACGCAGGAAGCCGCGATGGGTGTGGAACTCGCGCCCCGGCTCCAGGGTGATCGTGTGCAGCCGGCCCTTGGGGTCGGTCAGCTGGATTCGCTCGCCGACCTCGAACACACCGCGTCGGTTGTGGGCGCTCCCGGCGGGGATGGTCGGCGCGGCTTCGCTCATGGGAGCACAGTCTAGGAGGCCACCGGCGCCCCCTTCGCCACCCTGCGGACCGACGCCGCCTCGACCTCGTAGCGGCTCTGGCGCCCGGCCGGGCCGCCGTAGAAGCGCCGCCGCAGCGCCCCACCCACCTCGACGCCGTCGCCGGCAGCGAGGCGCAGTGCCGCGCGACGGGTGCGGGCGGTCCAGCACACGACGTCGATGGTGTCGACGGAGGGGCGTCGCACCTCGGCGCCCCCGGCGGCCCGCCGTGCCGCCGTGCCCTCGCGAGGGACGACGACCCTCAGCGTGACGATGACGTCGCCGCTCGGCAGCGTTCGCTCCTCCCCCGGTGCCGAGGCCCGGCCGCGCAGCGCGACCTCGTTGATCGCCGGTGGCCCGTCCGATTCGTCCTGCCGAACCCTGCCCATCTCGCCCACCCTTCCGGCTCGACCGTTGCGAGCCCTCCGGGACCAGCGTCGCCCGACAGCGCGGGTCGGTCGTGGCTCGCTTGCGAGTCTGTGGATGACGGTCCTGGGGTGCCAGGGAGGTGTGGACGGGCGGCGGGGACGTGGATCGGTCAGCGGCGCAGGTGCGCGCGGGTCGACGCAGGAGGTACGCGCAGGTCAGCGACGGCCGCGGCGGGCGAGCTGGGCGCCGACGACCGCGTTGATGCGGTCCGCCGTCGCGAGGCCGAGCACCGAGCGCGATGTCGAGTCGACGACGACGGCATACGAGAGGCTGCGCTCGCTCATGACCCGGATGAGGTCGGTGAGGACGTCGGTCACCGACACCCCCACGACCCAGGCGCCCGGTTGGGCGACCGTGACTGCTGAGAGGGTGGTGCGCGGACGCGCCTCCAGCGGAACGGCCTGTGCGGCGCCGGGTTCGACGACGCCGACGGGCCACCCCCGGTCGTCCGAGGTGACGAGCCAGACCCGGTCGTCAGCGGCCCGGCGGTCAGGGGTCGGCCGGAGGGCACCCGAGGCGAGCGCCGAGTCGGCCTGCGCCACGGTCGTGGTGGCCGGGAGCACGACGACGGGCTCGAGCACGTCCGCTGCCGGTTGCCTGGTGGCCTCGTGGATGCGCCCGGCCCGGATGGCACCGGTCGCGCCCTGCCAGAGGAAGGCCGCGATGACGATCGGGAAGACCATCCCGAAGGCGTCACCGGGCTGGCCGCGCAAGAACGGCAGGAGGACGAACCATGCGACGGTCGCAACCGCGACGGCGCGCCCCAGCCACCCGGCGACGACGAAGCCCGCGCCGCGCCGACCCGTCACCCGCCACACGAGTGCGCTGACAATCTGCCCCCCGTCGAGTGGAAGCCCCGGCAGCAGGTTGAAGACCCCGACGAAGAGGTTGGCCAGGGTGATGATCGACAGCAGGAGCAGCGCCGTGTCGTTCGTCGTCACGGACTGCAGCAGATAGCCGATGACGGCGAGGGCGAGGTTGGCGAGCGGCCCCACGACCGCGATGACGGCGGTCGTGCCGGGCGACGTGCGCGCCGAGTCGTAGACGGTGTGTCCACCCCAGACATCGGCGACGATGCGGTCGACGGGGTGCCCGCTCCAGCGGGCCGCGAGGGCGTGCGCCGCCTCGTGGACCAGCACGGAGAGCAGCAGCAGGAGCGCGTAGCCAGCGGCAGCGAGGTAGCCGTACTCCGGGCCGCGGTCAGGCTGCGCGAGGTTGGGTCCGAAGACGACGACGATGACGACGGCGATGACCGGCCACGATCGGCCGAGGTAGATCGGCGAGCCCGCGAGCGAACCGATCTGCCAGCCGTACGGCGACCGGCGACCGGCGGGTGTGGACATGCCCAGAGCGTATGCCTTCGGACTGTGGGGAGCGGTCGGGCGTTGTCGCCGCCGCGGCATACAGTCGCCCCATGGTCGCAGCCCTCTCCCCCAGCCGAGCCTCGGACTTCATGACGTGTCCGATGCTCTATCGCTTCAGGGTCATCGACAAGCTGCCGTCGCCACCGACCCAGGCCACGGCCAGGGGCACGCTCGTGCACGCGGTGCTCGAGCGGCTCTTCGACCTGCCCGCAACCGAGCGCACGATCGACGCGGCCGTCGGGCTCGTGCCCCAGGAGTGGGAGCGGCTCGCTGCGGAGGAGCCCGCGATGCTCGACCTGCTCACCGAGCACGACGGCAGCACGGACGCCTGGTTCTCCGGCGCGCAGGCGCTGCTCGAGACGTGGTTCGGGCTCGAGGACCCGACCCGGCTCGAGCCCGCAGAGCGCGAGCTCTACGTCGAGACCGAGATCGACGGCCTCGTGCTGCGCGGCTACGTCGACCGTCTCGACGTCGCCCCCGGCGGTGCCATGCGGGTCGTCGACTACAAGACGGGGCGCTCCCCCTCGGAGCACTTCGAGGCCAAGGCGCTCTTCCAGATGAAGTTCTACGCGCTCGTCCTGTGGCGACTGCGCGGCGAGATCCCGCGGCGGCTCCAGCTGGTCTACCTCGGCAACAGCGAGATCGTCGCCTACGAGCCTGACGAGCAGGACCTCCTCGGCACCGAGCGCAAGGTCAAGGCCCTATGGGCCGCGATCGAGCGGGCCGCGACCACCGGTGACTGGCGACCCAGCCCGAGTCGCCTCTGTGACTGGTGCGACCACAAGGCCCTCTGTCCGGCGTGGGGCGGCACTCCTCCCCCGCTCCCCGACGACGCGGCCCGGCGAGCCATCGACCCGACGGTCACCGGCCAGGTCGAGATCGACGACTGACACCCGGCGCGCGGCCACCGATCGCTCAGAAATCTCCCAGAGCCACCCGGCAGGCTCGAGGTGGTTGCCGCCGGCAGCTGTCTGGTCCGTCCCGCGGTCTCTCGCGGGCAACGAGGGAGAATGAGTCATGTGCGGCATCGCTGGTTACGTCGGCCTCGAGGCCGATCCGGACCTCCTGCGACGGATGAACCTCGCCCAACGCCACCGAGGGCCTGACGCCCACGGCACCTTCGTCGACCGCACCGTCGGACTGGCCCACCAGCGGCTCTCGGTCATCGACGCCGAGGGCGGACGCCAGCCGATGACTACCGCCGACGGCCGGTTCACGCTCGTCTACAACGGTGAGGTCTACAACTACCCGGACCTGCGGGAGGAGCTCGTCGCCCTCGGGCGCACCTTCGTCACCGACAGCGACACGGAGGTCGTCCTCCAGGCGTATGCCGAGTGGGGCCCCGACGCCTTCGACCGGTTCAACGGCATGTTCGGCCTCGCCGTGTGGGACCGCGACGGGCAGACGCTCGTGCTGGCGCGTGACCACTTCGGCATCAAGCCGCTCTACCTGGCCCGCGTGCCCGGCGCCGCCCCCGACGACGACGTGTGGCTCTTCGCGAGCGAGATCCGTCCGCTGCTCGCCACCGGCCTGATCGAGGCCCGGCCCGACGAGCAGACCCTCTACCGCTACCTCCGCTTCCGCATCCACGACGACGGCCGCGAGACCTTCTTCGACGGCATCGAGCGGCTGCTGCCGGGCGAGATGATGACGATCGGGCCAGCCGGCGTCGAGCGACGCGCGTTCACCTCGCTCCGCGAGGACCTGCTGGCCGCCGTGCTCACCCGGCCCCACTACGACGAGTCCGTCGTCACCGACTTCCGCGACGTGCTGACCCGAGCCGTCCGGATGCGCCTGCGCTCCGACGTGCCGGTCGGCACCTCCCTGTCAGGCGGGCTCGACAGCTCGGCCGTCGTCGCCCTCATCGACGAGCTCCTGCCCGAAGCGGCGGCCCAGTCGGTCGGGCCCCGGCAGAACACCTTCTCGGCCGTCTTCAGCGGCTATCGCAACGACGAGGAGCGCTGGGTCGACGACGCGCTCGCTGGCCGCGAGTCACGGGTCGACGGGCACAAGGTGCGGCCCGGGTCGGCCGACCTCGTCGCCGACCTCACCGACTTCGTGCGCACCCAGGAGGAGCCGGTCATCTCGTCCGGTCCCTACGCGCAGTACTGCGTGATGCGCGAGGCGAGCCGGCACGTCACCGTCATGCTCGACGGCCAGGGCGCCGACGAGCTGCTCGCCGGCTACGTGCCGCAGCTCGTCGTGCACCTGCGGCGCCTCGTCGAGCAGGACCGCCGCGCCGGCCTGCGCGAGGCCGCGGCCCAGCGTGACGTGCTCGCCGGACTGGCCAAGGGTCGGGTGCGCGGGCGTCTCCTCGCTGCGCTGCCCACCCGCGGGCGTGGGGGGGTGACCTCGTTGCTGCGCCCCGCCTTCGTCGCAGCCCACCGCGAGCAGCAGTATGCCGTGCCCACCTCGACCCTGCGCGAGCGCCTCGTGCACGACCTGTTCGAGGGGTCACTCCCGGCGCTGCTGCGCTACGAGGACAAGAACGCGATGCGCTTCTCCCTCGAAGGTCGCGTGCCCTTCCTCGACCTCGACCTCGTGCGCTTCGTCTTCGCCCAGCCCGACGACGCCGTCATCGGGGGCGGGTGGAACAAGCGGATGCTGCGTGACGCAGTCAGCGAGCTGCTGCCGACGTCGATCACGCGGCGCCGCAACAAGATCGGCTTCACGACGCCCCAGAACGAGTGGTTCCACGAGCTGCGCGAGCAGATCTATGCCGTCTTCCTCTCCGAGTCGTTCGCGCGCCGACCCTACTTCGACCGCACCGAGGTGCTCGGCGCCTTCGAGGCGTGGCTGAGCGGCACGGGCGGCCACGACTCGATGGTCTTCTGGCGCATCCTCAACGTCGAGCTGTGGCTGCGCGAGTTCATCGATGCGCCGGCGGAGGCCACGGCCGATGCCGTCCCGGCCGGGCGTCCGACGACTGCCGACCCCGCAGAGCCCCGCACGCAGCGCTACCAGCCGAACCCCGGCAAGCAGCTCGACCTCGTCCTGCCGGGCGGGGGGTCGGTCCGCCGCTACCCGGTGACGACCTCTCGCTTCACCGAGGACGACGACCTCCACGCGACGGTCCTTCGTCACCTCGAGCCGTTCGTCGCAGGCCTGCCCCGGGCCGGTTCGGAGCACGGGTCGGTCGTCGGCACGCCGTGGTACCTCTTCGTGTCGGAGAAGATCGTGGCGACGACCCAGCACCGGTCGCACTACCTGTGGGACATCGACGTCAAGCCCTCCGCACGCCTGCTGAGCAGGTATGTCACCCGTACCCCGGCCGGCATCGGGCTGGGCTCGCCCTTCACGATGCAGCTCGCGATCGACGAGGCCGGTCTCCCGCGGATCCTCTTCGCCTCGGCGGCGGCGGCGGCAGGGCGCCTCGTCGGCCGTCGCGGGCTCTTCTACGACCTCGTCGGCAGCGACGTGCGCGCCATCGACGGTCCGACCGAGTACTCCGTGCCTCCGGCCAACATGTCGGCGAAGCTCGCACCGGCCGACCCCGTCGCCGCTGCGACGGCGCTGTCCCGGGCAGTCCGAGACGCGCTGCCGGAGCCGTTCCGGTCGAGCTTCCGGGGCACGGTCGTCATCGATGCCAACGACCTCGGCTGCAACGTGCTCGGCACCGACGCGCCGGGGCCGTGGGCCAGGTACGAGCAGATGTTCGCCGACAACCCGCTGGGCCAGGGCACCGAGCAGACGCCGCTCGCGGTCGTCGCCGTCGTCGATGGGCTCGATGGGCTCGACCCGTCCACCGAGGGCGGCAGGCCCTCAGCAGCGGACCTCGAGCGCGCTGCCCGGCACGGGGTCGCGAAGCGCGCGCGCCGCACCCCGTCGGGGGGTGTCCGCACCCGGACACCCGACCCGACGGCATACCTCAGGCGGTGAACTCGTCGGCGACGGTGAGGGCCTCGTCGAGGATGTCGAGGCCCTCACGCGCCTCGTCCGGCGTCGTCGTGCACGGCGGCACGACGTGCGTCCGGTTGAAGTGGGTGAAGGGCCAGAGGCCGCGCTCCTTGCACGCCGCCGCGAAGGCGAGCATCGGCTTGGCGGCCTCGCCCGCGGCGTTGTAGGGCACGAGGGGCTCGCGCGTCTCGCGGTCACGCACGAGCTCGACGGCCCAGAAGACGCCGAGACCGCGCACGTCACCGACGCTCGGGTGCTTTGAGGCGATCTCGCGCAGGCGCGGCCCGATGACGTCCGTGCCGAGCAGGCGGGCGTTCTCGATGATGCCCTCGTCGTGGAACGCGTTGATCGACGCGACCGCCGAGGCGCACGCCAACGGGTGACCCGAGTAGGTCAGCCCACCCGGGAAGGCGCGCTGGTCGAAGGTCGCGCGGATCTCGTCCGAGATGATGACCCCGCCGAGCGGCACGTAGCCCGAGTTGACGCCCTTGGCGAAGGTGATGAGGTCCGGGCGCACGCCCCAGTGGTCGACGGCGAACCACTCGCCGCAGCGGCCGAACCCGGCCATGACCTCGTCGGCGATGAGCACGATGCCGTGCTCGTCGCAGAGGTCGCGCACGCCCTGGAGGTAGCCGTCCGGGGGGACGAGGATGCCGTTGGTGCCGACGACCGTCTCGAGGATGATCGCCGCGATCGTGTGGGCGCCCTCGACCATGATCGTGTCGCGCAGGTGCTGCAAAGCACGGTCGCGCTCCTGCTCCTCGGTCTCGGAGTAGAAGGCCGAGCGGTAGGTGTAGGGGCCCCAGAAGTGCACGATGCCCGACTGGCCGGGCTCCGACGGCCACCGCCGCGGGTCGCCGGTCAGCGTGATCGCTGCCGCCGTCGCGCCGTGGTAGCTGCGATAGGTCGCCATGACCTTGTGGCGGCCGGTGTGCAGGCGCGCCATCCGGATGGCGTTCTCGTTGGCCTCGGCTCCGCCGTTGGTGAAGAAGACCGCCGACAGCCCCTCGGGCGCCACCTCGGTGATGAGCCGGGCGGCCTCGCTGCGCGCGTCGTTGGCGAACGACGGCTGGATCGTGGCGAGCCGGGCCGCCTGCTCCTGGATCGCCGCGACGACCTTCGGGTGGTTGTAGCCGATGTTGACGTTGACGAGCTGACTGCTGAAATCGAGGTAGCGCTTGTCCTGGTAGTCCCAGAAGAACGAGCCCTCTGCCCGGGCGATGGGCAGCGGGTCGATGAGGCCCTGGGCGGACCAGGAGTGGAAGACGTGCTCGCGGTCGAGCGTGCGCACCTGCTGCTCGCTCATCCCGTCGAGGAGGCCCGCGACGACGGTGCGCTGGTCGAGGTCGGTCAGATCTGTCATGGCTGGATCCTGCTCTCTGTCAGCGGGTGCGGGGGAAGCCGAGGTCGACGGTCGAGGTGGCGGGGTCGGGCCACCGCTGCGTCACGACCTTGCCACGGGTGAAGAAGTTGATGCCCTCCGGGCCGTACATGTGGGTGTCACCGAAGAGCGAGTCCTTCCAGCCGCCGAAGGAGTAGTAGGCCACCGGCACGGGGATCGGCACGTTGATGCCGACCATGCCGACCTCGACCTCGTTCTGGAAGCGGCGGGCCGCGCCGCCGTCGCGGGTGAAGATCGCGGTGCCGTTGGCATACCGGTTGCGGTTGATGAGGGCGAGGCCCTCGTCGTAGGTCGCGACGCGCACGACGGACAGCACCGGGCCGAAGATCTCGTCGCGGTAGACGGTCATGTCGGGCGTCACGTCGTCGAGCAGGGTCATGCCGAGGAAGAAGCCCCCCTCGGGCACCTGCTGCTCGCGGCCGTCGACGACGACGGTGGCGCCTGCCTCGGCTCCGGCCGCGACGTAGCCGGCGACCTTGTCGCGGTGCTCGCGCGTGATGAGCGGACCCATGTCGGTGCCCTCTGCGGCGCCGGGGCCGACGGTGAGCTTGGGCAGCCGCGACGAGATGGCGTCGACGAGGTCGTCGCCGACGTCGCCGACCGCGACGGCCACCGAGAGGGCCATGCAGCGCTCCCCCGCCGCGCCGTAGGCGGCGGAGACGATGGCGTCTGCCGCCATGTCGATGTCGGCGTCGGGCAGAACCAGGGCGTGGTTCTTCGCCCCGCCGAGGGCCTGGACCCGCTTGCCGTTGGCGGTGCCGCGCTCGTAGATGTACTTCGCGATCGGCGTCGAGCCGACGAAGCTCACGGCGGCGATGTCGTCGTGGTCGAGCAGGGCGTCGACGGCCTCCTTGTCACCGTGCAGGACCGTGAAGACGCCGTCGGGCAGGCCGGCCTCCTTCCACAGCTCGGCGAGGAAGAGCGATGCCGACGGGTCCTTCTCGCTCGGCTTGAGCACGAAGGCGTTGCCGCAGGCGATGGCGTTCGCGCACATCCACAGCGGCACCATGACGGGGAAGTTGAAGGGGGTGATCCCCGCGACGACACCGAGCGGCTGGCGGATGCTGTAGACGTCGACCCCGCTCGCGGCCTGCTCGGAGAAGCCGCCCTTGAGCAGCTGCGGGACGCCGGTCGCGAACTCGACGTTCTCGAGGCCACGCGCGATCTCCCCGACGGCGTCGGAGAGGACCTTGCCGTGCTCGGCGGTGACGATGGCGGCGAGCTCGTCGGTGCGGGTGTGCAGCAGCTCGCGGAAGGCGAAGAGCACCGCCGACCGCTTCGACAGCGAGCTGAGGCGCCACTCCCGACCGGCGGCGACGGCCGTCTTGAGGGCCTCGTCGATCTCGCCGGCGGATGCGAGCGCCACCTCCCCCGTCTGGCGACCGGTCGCGGGGTCGTGCACGGGCGCCGTGCGTCCTGACGTGCCGGGCACGCGGGCTCCGGAGATCCAGTGGTCGATGGCCGTGACGTGAGAGGTGTTCATGGCCGAAGATTACGTGACACCTCTATCCCACACAAAGAATCCATTGCTATGGTGCAAACGTGCGCAGCCTCATCTCCGCGCTCGAGGAGCGCCTCGACGCACCGACCGCCAAGGGCCTGGCCCAGGCGGTCTCGCGTGCCATCCGCGACGGCGAGCTGAGCGCCGGCGACCAGCTGCCCCCGATCCGGCGGCTCGCCGAGGAGCTCATGATCTCGCCGACGACGGTGAGCTCGGCCTGGCAGCTGCTCGCGCGCTCGGGCACGATCCGCTCCGACGGGCGGCGGGGCACGACCGTGGCGCCGACCGGACGGGGCGGCGAGCGCTACTCGCGGGCGCTGCGCCACGACGCGGAGGTCGCCCTCGACCTCTCGACCGGTGTGCCCGACCCCGACCTGCTGCCCGCGCTCGCGCCGGTGCTGGCGCGGCTGCCCGGGCGCTCGACGCCGACGAGCTATCTCGACGACCCGGTGCTGCCCCAGCTGCGTGAGCTCCTCGCGCGCGACTGGCCGTATGCCGCTGACGACATCGTCGTCGTCGACGGCGCCATGGACGCGCTGGACCTCATCAGCCGCACCCTGCTGCGACCCGGCGACACCGTCCTCGTCGAGAGTCCCGGCTTCCCGCCGATGCTCGACCTGCTCGAGGACCGTGGCGTCGAGATGGTCGGGGTCCCGCTGACCGAGACGGGCCTCGACCTCGACGCGGTCGAGGCGGCCCTCTCGCGCCGGCCCGCCGCTCTCTTCCTGCAGCCGCGCGGGCAGAACCCCACCGGCATCTCGATGACCACGGCCTGCGCCCGCCGGCTCGCGCTCCTGCTCGGTGGCCACGACGTCGTCGTCGTCGAGGACGACTCGAGCGGCCCCATCTCGTCCTCGTCGCCGATCAGCCTCGGCGCCTGGATCCCCGACCAGGTGCTGCACATCCGCAGCTACAGCAAGTCGCACGGGCCCGACCTGCGCCTCGCCGCGGTGAGCGGGCCCGAGGCGCTCCTCTCGCCCGTGCGTCATGCCCGCGCACTGGGCCAGGGGTGGTCGAGCCGCCTGCTCCAGCACGTGCTCGCCGCCCTCCTCGAGGACCCTGACGCCGTGCGCGAGGTGACCAGGGCCCGCGCGGAGTATGCGCGGCGGCGCGACCTCGTCGTCAGCCGGCTGCGTGCTCTCGACGTCGAGGTGCCCGGCACCGACGGTCTCAACGTCTGGGTGCCGGTGCGCGACGAGGCGGCCGCCGTGCTGCGCCTCGCGAGCCAGGGCATCGCGGTGACGCCCGGGTCGCCCTTCGCCGTCGAGTCCCGACCGGGGCCGGAGGGCCACGTGCGCGTCACGACCGGGCTCGTCCGCGACGACCACGACGCGCTCGCCGAGCGCATCGCCGATGCCTCCCGCGCAGGGGCTTGGACCGCCCAGCAACGCTGACGCGCAAGGCCGCTCAGCGCCTCAGCCGACGGTGATGGCGTCGAGCCGCTCCTTGATGAACTCCCCCGACACGACGGGTTCGAGCCCGCTGACCCGCCCGACCGGCGGCTCCAGCGGTGTGACGACGGTGTCGTGGTCGGCCTCGTAGAAGTAGACGAGCGAGACGAGATCCTCGTCGGGGTGAGCCTGCTGGGGCGGCAGCACCCGGTGGCGGTTCGACCTCCAGCGGCCGCCGCTCCACCGCTCGAGCAGGTCACCGGTGTTGATCGTCAGGGCCTCGGGATCCCACGGCGCGTCCTCCCAGCCGTCCTGCTCGGTCCAGACCTGCAGGCCGCCGGCGCCCGGCTCGCGGTCGAGGATCGTCACGGTGCCGAAGTCGGTGTGCGGCCCGATGCGAAACTGTCCCTCGGCTACCTCGCCGACGTGCGCGAGGGGTGGGTACCAGTTGAGGTTGAGGGTGTGGGTCGCGTGGCCGGTGTGCTGGGTGAAGAGGTCCTCGTGCCCGAGGGCCGATCCGCAGATGCGCAGCAGCTCGTCGGCGAGCACCCGCATCCGGGCGAGGTAGTCCTCCACGACGGCCTGCAGCTCGGCGACCTCGTGCGGCCAGACGTTGTCGGGGAACCAGTAGCCGTCGACCGCCGGGTCGCCGGTCTTCTCGTCGGCTCCGACGGCGAAGGTCTCCTTCATGTCGGGAGGCGTCTGCGTGCCCTCGGAGTAGGCGTTGGCCTCCACCCCGGGAGGTAGCCACCCGCGCCCGGCGATGGTGACGGCATACGCCCGCTTGAGCTCCTCGGGCAACGCGAAGAAGGCCCGCGCCTGCGAGCGCACCTGTGCGGCAACGTCTTTCGGCACTCCGTGGCCGCTGACGAGCATGAAGCCGACCGAGCTCAGGGCGTCGTCGACCGCGGCGACGACGGCCGCACGGTCGGCGTCCGAGCCGCTCCACCACGGTCCGATGTCGATGACCGGCACGTGACCCATGTCAGCTGCTCCCGTCCTGCTCGTCACCGGCGGGCACCCCGATGTCCTCGTTCCAGAGGTCGGGCCGCGCTGCGATGAAGTCGGTCATCATCTGCACGCACTCGGGGTCGTCGAGCACGAGCACCTCGACGCCGTTCTCGGCGAGCCACTCGTGGCCACCGAAGAACGTCGTCGCCTCCCCTACGACGACCCGGGAGATGCCGAACTGGCGCACCAGACCGGAGCAGTACCAGCAGGGCGACAGCGTCGTGACCATCGTCGTACCGGCATACGTGCTCTGTCGTCCGGCCCGGCGGAACGCGTCGGTCTCGCCGTGCACCGAGGGGTCGTCGTCCTGGACGCGGCGATTGTGGCCGCTGCCGAGCAGCACCCCGTCGGCCGAGAAGAGCGCCCCACCGATCGGTATGCCGCCCTCCGCGAGTCCCGCACGTGCCTCCCCCACCGCGGTGGCGAGCCAGGCTCGAGCCGTCGCGTCGTCGAGTGCGATCACGTCACGGCACCTGTCGGTCGAGGACGGACGTCGGCTTGAGGACGCGGACGAGCACGGCGTAGCTGACGGCGGACAGGAGGAAGCCGACGAAGAAGGTGCTGTCGCCGAAGTCGGGGTTCGCGGTGGGCACGGGGCCAACGTAGTTCGTCTGGTTCGAGAAGAGCCAGACCGAGACGACGAGTCCGATGAGCATCGCGACCGGCCCCGCCCAGTTCGTCGACGTCGGGTCCTCGGCGACCGTCGTGATGGCGTCGTCGTCGCCGCGGCGCATCCACCGGTCGACGAAGACGACGGCGAGCCAGGGGCCGATCCAGTAGGCGATGATGAGCAGGAAGTTCTCGTAGGCGGCCGGGTCGCCGAGGTAGGCGTAGGCGATGATGCCGCCGGCCACCCCGAAGACGGCCGCCACGATGGCTCGCCGCAGGCGGTAGCCGATGTGAATCCCCATGGCCAGGAACGACATCGCGCCGGAGTAGATGTTGAGGACGTTGGCCGAGACGGCGCCAAGCGCGATGCCGAGCAGCGTGATCGCCGAGATCCAGCCCGGCATCGAGTGGGTGAAGGCGTCGGTCGGCGAGGCGTCGTTGCTGAGGCCGGTGTTGACGATCGTGGCGGACGCGGCGCCGACGGCCATGAGGAAGGTGCAGCTGACGAAGTCGCCCAGCCCGGCGAAGATGCCCGCCATGCGGCCCTGCCCCTCGGGCAGGTAGCGGGTGTAGTCGGAGGCGTAGGGGTTCCACCCGGCCGAGTAGCCGAAGGCTGCGGCGAGCGTGATGATGAAGGCCCCCGTCGTGGGGATGCCGCCGGTGCCCGGCGTCGCCAGGTTCGCGTGTCCGAAGGTGCTGGCCGCGGCGATGACGAAGACGACGAGCAGGATCGGGAAGGCCACCCGCTCGAAGAGCTGGATGAGGTTGTGCCCGAAGAAGGCGACGAGCACCTGGGCGACGATGACGATCGCGAGGGCGAGCTGGGGCGAGAAGCCGAAGAGGGTCGCGAGGGCGTACGCCCCGCTGATGCTGTTGACAGCGAACCACCCCATGCCCGCCATGAGCGACATCAGCGTCGCCGGCAGGATGTTGCCGCGGTACCCGAAAGCGGTGCGGCTGAGGACCATCTGGGCGAGGCCGTGCCGGGGGCCCCAGGCCGAGAGGATGCCGTGCGTGATGGAGCCGAGCGCGTTGCCGATGGTGACCGCGGCGAGCGCCTGCCAGAAGGAGAGCCCGAAGTAGAGCACCCCGATGACACCGACGAAGACGGTGGCGAACTCAAGGTTGGGGCTCATCCAGGTGGCGAAGAGGTGCCACGGCTTGCCGTGCCGCTCCTCCAGCGGGATGCGTTCGATGCCGCCCGGCTCCACCTTCCCCGCCGCGGTGCCGTAGTCGATCAGGGCGTCGATGTCGGCCTCGGCCGCGGGGGTGGTCATGTGCGCATCGTGGTCGGTCGGCAGTGCTGCCGCAATGAGCTCACCCCAGAGTTAACCCCACCGAAAACGAACTCACAGGGTGCTCCCAGACTTCGGGGCGCGGGAGCGGTCGGCTAGCCTCGGACCAGCCGCCACCCGACCGAAAGGGCAGCCATGCCGGACGAACCGAGCGACCCGCTGCGGGTCGACTTCGTCACCGGCGTGACGCCCGACAAGTGGGCCCGCACCTGGGCCGAACGACGCCCCGACGACCCGCTCGCGCTCACCCCCGTCGACGACGGCGAGGCGGAGGCACGCCTGCGCTCCGGCGCGAGCACCCTCAGCCTGCTGCGCCTCCCCGTCGACCGCGACGGCCTCCACGTCATCCCGCTCTACGAGGAGGCCCCGGTCGTCGTGGTCGCCAAGGAGCACGCGGCAGCCGCCTTCGACGAGCTCGACGTCACCGACCTCGCCGACGAGGTGCTCCTGCAGCCCGCCGACACGGTGCCGGCCTGGCGCGACGCCGCCTCCCCCGAGGTGCGTGAGCGCGCCGCCGCGATGCCGTCGATGAGCGTCGTCGACGCCATCGCCGTCGCTGCCACCGGGTCGGGGTTCGTCGTCGTGCCCCTGTCGGTCGCGCGCGTCCACCACCGCAAGGACGTCGTGCACCGCCCGGTGACCGGCGTCGACGGCTCCCGGGTCGGTCTGGCCTGGCGCGTCGACGACGAGGAGCCCCGCATCGAGGACTTCATCGGCGTCGTCCGCGGCCGCACCGAGCGCTCCAGCCGCGGCCGGGCGGCCGAGAACCCCGCCCCGGAGAGCGGGTCGGGGGCCGCGAAGGGCACCGGACGGCATACCGGCTCGGAGCGCGGCGGGTCGGCGCGGCGGTCCGGTGGACGCGCGCTGCCGCATCGAGGCGCCGCCCCTCGGCGCGGTCGAGGACGCAAGGGGCGCTGAGCCACCGCGCCCGCCTTCCCGCGGGGGTATGCCGTCCGGGCGGGTCCGCGACGGCCGCGCGGTCAGCGGGCGGCGCGCACCGAGGCCGTGAGGGGCATCAGGTCGGCCGCTCGCACCCCGTCGAGGGTGGTCAGGTGCACGGCACCCGGGATCTCGGGCACCGGCACCACGTGCGGGATCGCCAGGGTCGGCACCCCTGCGGCCGTCGCCGACCGGACCCCTGCCGGGGAGTCCTCGAGCGCGACGCAGTCGGCCGGCTCGGCACCGATCATGGCGGCCGCGGCGAGGTAGGGCTCCGGGTGGGGCTTGCCATGGCCCACCTCGTCGCCGGTGACGAGGGCCGTGAACGCCCCCTCCGGCAGGTTGCGGACGACGGTGTTTGCGAGGCGGCGCCACGACATGGTGACGAGCAGCGAGGGCACGCCGAGCGCACCGAGCTCGTCGAGCAGCTCACGGGCGCCCGGGCGCCACGGCACCTCGATCTCGACGTGGCGCACGACCCGGTCGAGCAGCGCGTCGACGATCTCGGGGACCGTGAGGCCGATGCCCGACTTGTCGATGATGAGCTGGGCCGAGACCTCGAGGGCGTTGCCGACGAGCTGGTGGGCGTACTCGTCGTTCCACTCTCCCCCGTGGGCCGCGACGAGCTCGTGCTCGGCGGCGATCCAGTAGGGCTCGGTATCGACGAGGGTGCCGTCCATGTCCCACAGCACGGCTGCGGGTAGATCGGGTGCGGAGGACACGGGTCAGTCCTCCGGGTCGTAGGCGAGGTTGGAGGAGAGCCAGCGCTCGGCCTCGGTGAGGGTCCAGCCCTTGCGCGCGGCGTAGTCCTCGACCTGGTCGCGGCCTAGCCGGCCGACGACGAAGTACTGCGACTGAGGGTGGGAGTAGTAGAAGCCCGACACCGACGCGCCGGGCGACATCGCCATGCTCTCGGTCAGCTGCATGCCGGTGTTGGCCTCGACGTCGAGCAGGCGCCACAGCGTCTGCTTCTCGGTGTGCTCGGGGCACGCGGGGTAGCCGGGAGCGGGGCGGATTCCGGCGTACTGCTCCTTGATGAGCGCCGCGTTGTCGAGGTGCTCGTCGGGCGCGTAGCCCCAGAACTCCTTGCGGACCCGCTCGTGCAGCCGCTCGGCGAAGGCCTCGGCGAGCCGGTCGGCCAGCGACTCGAGCAGGATCGCGCTGTAGTCGTCGAGCTCGGCACGGAACGCCGCCACCCGCTCGGCAGCTCCGAGCCCCGCGGTCACGGCGAACGCACCGACCCAGTCACGGGTGCCCTTCGGCGCCACGTAGTCGGCCAGCGAGCGGTTGGGCACGCCGGCGCGGTGGTCGCCCTGCTGCCTGAGGTGGTGGAGCACCTCGACGGGCGTCTGCCGCGTCTCGTCGGCGTAGACCTCGACGTCGTCGCCGACGGCGTTGGCGGGGAAGAGACCGACAACGCCGTTCGCGCGCAGCCAGCGCTCGTCGATGATGCGGTCGAGCATCGTCTGCGCGTCCTCGTAGAGCTTGCGCGCGGCCGGACCGCTCGTCGGGTTGTTGAGGATCTCGGGGAAGGTGCCCTTGAGCTCCCACGTGTTGAAGAACGGCTGCCAGTCGATGTAGCGGCGCAGCTCGGCGAGGGAGTAGTCGTGGAGCACCCGGACGTGCTGCGACGCGTGCCGTGAGCGCGTGATCGTCGAGACGTCGTGGTCCTGCTGGAGCAGCAGGTGCGGGTGCGGCGGAGCGTAGCCCTCCCACTCGACCGGGGTGCGCCGCTCGCGAGCCTGCTCGAGGGCGAGCAGCGGGCGGTCGGTCTTCGTCGAATGCCGCTGGCGCAGGGAGTCGTAGTCGGCCTTGACCTTCGCCATGAGGGCAGGCCGCTGCTCGTCGCTGAGGAGCGCGGCGGCGACGGGCACCGATCGCGAGGCGTCCTTCACCCACACGACCGGGCCGTCGTAGCGCTTGTCGACCTTGACGGCGGTGTGGGCGCGCGAGGTCGTGGCCCCGCCGATGAGGAGCGGGATCGTCATGCCCTGGCGCTGCATCTCGGCCGCGAAGCCGACCATCTCGTCGAGCGAGGGCGTGATGAGGCCGGAGAGCCCGATGAGGTCGGCCTCGTGCTCCCTGGCTGCGTCGAGGATCTTCTGCGCCGGCACCATGACGCCGAGGTCGATGACCTCGTAGTTGTTGCACTGGAGCACGACGCCGACGATGTTCTTGCCGATGTCGTGCACGTCGCCCTTGACCGTGGCCATGACGATCGTGCCGTTGGTGTCCTTCTGCGTCGCGAGCGACGGGTCGTCGATCTTCTCCTGCTCGATGAACGGGATGAGGTAGGCCACGGCCTTCTTCATGACCCGGGCGCTCTTGACGACCTGCGGGAGGAACATCTTGCCCGCACCGAAGAGGTCGCCGACGACGTTCATGCCGTCCATGAGCGGACCCTCGATGACCTCGATCGGCCGCCCTCCGCGAGCCGCGATCTCGGCGCGGAGCAGTTCGGTGTCGGACTCGACGTGGGCGTCGATGCCCTTGACGAGCGAATGGGTGATGCGCTCGCCGAGTGGCAGGGCGCGCCACTCCTCCTCGCTGACCTCCGCAGCCTGCCCGGCGCGGTTGTGCTCCTCGGCGATCTCGAGCAGCCGCTCGGCCGCGTCGGGCCGACGGTTGAGCACGACGTCCTCGATGCGCTCGCGCAGCTCCGGGTCGACCTCGTCGTAGACGACGAGCGCGCCCGCGTTGACGATGCCCATGTCGAGGCCCGCCGCGATCGCGTGGTAGAGGAAGACGGCGTGGATCGCCTCGCGCACGGGGTTGTTGCCGCGGAAGCTGAACGAGACGTTCGAGATGCCGCCGGAGACCTTGGCCCCCGGCAGGTTGGCCTTGATCCAGCGGGTGGCCTCGATGAAGTCGAGCCCGTAGGAGGCGTGCTCCTCGATGCCCGTCGCGACGGCGAAGACGTTGGGGTCGAAGATGATGTCCTCGGCCGGGAAGCCGACCTCCTCGGTGAGGATGCGGTAGGCGCGGGCGCAGATCTGCTGGCGTCGCTCGAGCGAGTCGGCCTGCCCGTCCTCGTCGAAGGCCATGACGACGGCCGCGGCGCCGTACTTGCGCACGAGCCGGGCCTGACGGACGAAGGCCTCCTCGCCCTCCTTGAGGGAGATCGAGTTGACGATCGCCTTGCCCTGCACGCACTTGAGCCCGGCCTCGATGACCTCCCACTTCGAGGAGTCGATCATGACGGGGACGCGGCTGATGTCGGGCTCGCTCGCGACGAGCTTGAGGAAGCGGTCCATCGCGGCGACGCCGTCGATCATGCCCTCGTCCATGTTGACGTCGATGACCTGGGCGCCGTTCTCGACCTGCTGGGCGGCGACCGACAGGGCCGTGTCGTAGTCACCGTCCTTGATGAGCTTGCGGAAACGGGCCGACCCGGTGATGTTCGTGCGCTCGCCGACGTTGACGAAGAGGCTGTCGTCGGTGATCGTGAACGGCTCGAGACCCGAGAGGCGCATCGCCGGCGGCGTCGGGCCGAACTCGCGGCGCGGGCTGCCGTCGACGGCCTTCGCGATGGCGGCGATGTGCTCCGGCGTCGTCCCGCAGCACCCGCCGACGAGGTTGACGAGCCCGGAGTCGGCGAACTCGCCGATGATGGCGGCGGTCTCCTCGGGCGCCTCGTCGTACTCGCCGAAGGCGTTGGGCAGGCCGGCGTTGGGGTAGCAGGAGACGAAGGAGTCGGCGATCCGGGCCATCTCGGCGATGTAGGGGCGCATGTCCTTGGCGCCGAGCGCACAGTTGAGCCCTACGGCGAGCGGGGACACGTGGCGCACGGAGTCCCAGAACGCCTCGGTCACCTGACCGGAGAGGGTGCGGCCCGACGCGTCGGTGATCGTGCCGGAGACGACGACGGGCCAGCGCCGGCCCTGCTCCTCGAAGAGGGTCTCGACGGCGAAGATCGCCGCCTTGGCGTTGAGGGTGTCGAAGATCGTCTCGATGAAGATGAGGTCGCTGCCACCGTCGACGAGACCTCGTGCGGCCTCGAGGTAGGCCGCGACGAGCTGGTCGTAGGAGACGTTGCGGGCGCCGGGGTCGTTGACGTCGGGCGAGATCGAGGCCGTACGCGTCGTGGGCCCGAGTGCCCCCGCGACGTAGCGCGGGCGGTCGGGTGTGCGGGCGGCCATCGCGTCGGCCTCGCGGCGCGCGAGCGCCGCCGACGCGTGGTTGAGCTCGTAGGCGAGCTCCTCCATGCCGTAGTCGGACAGCGAGATCGCGTTGGCGTTGAAGGTGTTGGTCTCGATGATGTCGGCGCCGGCCTCGAGGTACTCGCGGTGGATTGCGGCGATGATCTGCGGCTGCGTCAGCGTCAGGAGGTCGTTGTTGCCCTGGACGTCGCTCGGCCAGTCGGCGAAGCGCTCGCCGCGGTAGCCGGCCTCGTCGGGCCGGTCCCGCTGGATGGCGGTGCCCATCGCGCCGTCGATGATCATGATCCGCTCGGTGAGGGCAGCGGTCAGTGACTCGGTGACGTCGGGTCGCTGCTGCGACGGCAGGGGCAACGTGACTCCTAGCGGGCCGGGTGGCCGGTGGTCGTGACAGAGGTGGTGAGACGGACCCGCCCGATTCTACGGATCTGCGCCGACACGGGAGCCGCGCGACTGCTCCGTGGTCAGGGCCGCCCGGGCGCGCCGCCGAGATCGAGCACGACGACTGCCCGACCGCATAGGCTGGAGGCGTGGGTTCACCTGGGACCCATCGGCAGCCGAACGGCAACCAACGGTGAAGGAGGCCGCGTGCTGGAGTTCGAGGATGTCCCGGAGCTCACCGAGCCCGTGCTCATCGCCGCCTTCGAAGGCTGGAACGACGCGGGTGAGGCCGCCACGAGCGCGGTACGACACCTTGCCGACGCCTGGGAGGCCGAGGTCGTCGCGGCGTTCGACCCCGAGGAGTACTACGACTTCCAGGTCAACCGGCCCCGCGTCGTGCTCGACGAGGGTCGGCGCATGCTGTCGTGGCCGACGACGCGCATCCTCGTCGCGACCGAGACCGGTTTCGAGCGTGACGTCGTCCTCGTGCAGGGCATCGAGCCGTCGATGCGCTGGCGGGCCTTCTCGCTCGAGCTCGTCGAGCTCGCGCAGCGGCTCGGCGTGACGACGATCCTCACCATCGGGGCCCTGCTCGCCGACGTGCCACACACCCGCCCCATCCCGGTCACGGCCACCGCCGAGGACGAGGGAGCGATCCACCGCTTCGACGTCGAGGCCTCACGCTACGAGGGGCCGACGGGAATCGTCGGCGTGCTCAGCCACACCGCGACCGACTCGGGCATCCCGACGGTGTCGGCCTGGGCCGCGGTGCCGCACTATGCCGGCGGCGCGCCCTCCCCCAAGGCGACCCTCAGCCTGCTGCGCCGCATCGAGGCGCTCCTCGGGGTGACGGTGCCCCACGGTGAGCTCGAGGAGGAGGCCCGCGCGTGGGAGCGCGGGGTCGACGAGCTGGCCCAGTCCGACGAGGAGGTCGCCGAGTACGTCCAGTCGCTCGAGGAGGCCCAGGACACCGCAGAGCTGCCCGAGGCGAGCGGCGACGCCATCGCGCGCGAGTTCGAGCGCTACCTCCGCGGCCGCGACGACGACCAGACCGGCCGCTGACGACGGGGAGCGCACACCGCCGCCCACCCGGGCACCACGAACCGGCTGACCCCACCCAATCGAAAGAGCACTTCGTCGGCTCGCTCGGAGACGGCATACCGCGTGCGCACGCGGACCACGTGCTCTCTCGAGCGGCGGGCCTGCGGCGTATGCCGAGCGACGCGCGCCCACCCACACAATCGAAAGAGCACTTCGTCGGGTCGCTAAGAGACCGCATCGCTGTCGATTGGCCGGTCGAGCCCGCGCAGCCGACGAACTGCTCTCTCGATTGGGTTTGTCAGGCCCGCCCGGCCGACGAACTGTTCTCTCGATTGGGGTCGTCAGGCCCGCCCGGCCGACGAACTGCTCTCTCGATGGGGTTGTCAGAGGCGGATGCCGAGGAGGGCGTCGAGTGCCCGCCCGAGCACGCCCGGCGCGCCGGGGTCCTCGCCACCGCGGGTGAGCGACTGCGTCGCCCAGCGGTCGACCGCTTCGAGGGCCCGCGGGCTGTCGAGGTCGTCGGCCAGCGCCGCCCGGATGTCGTCGACGGTCTGGTCGGCGACCGGCCCACCGTTGCCCGACAGGGCCTCGCGCCAGGTGGCCAGCCGCTGCTGGGCCTCGGCGAGCTGGTCCGCCTCCCACATCCAGTCGTCGTGGTGGTGGCGCGCGAGCAGGGCCAGCCGGATCGCCATGGGATCGACGCCCCGGCCGCGCAGCTCGGAGACGAGGACGAGGTTGCCGCGGCTCTTGCTCATCTTCTCCCCGTCGAGCCCCACCATGCCCTGGTGCACGAAGACGCCGGCGAACGACGGCGTTCCGGCGAGGGCACGCCCGTGAGCCGCGCTCATCTCGTGGTGCGGGAAGATGAGGTCGGTGCCGCCGCCCTGCACGTCGACCGGCAGGCCGAGGTGGTCGCAGGCGATGCACGCGCACTCGATGTGCCAGCCCGGCCGGCCCCAGCCGAGCGACCCGCCGTCCCACTCGGGCTCGCCCTCACGGTGGGCTCGCCACAGCAGCGCGTCGAGCCGGCCGCGCTTGCCGTCACGGTCGGGGTCGCCGCCGCGTTCGGCGAAGACCGCCATCATGCCGTCCTCGTCGAGGTGGCTGACCGAGCCGAACCGCGGGTCCCGGGCCACCTCGAAGTAGTAGTCCTGCGCACCCTCGCGCGACGCGTCCGGCGCGGGCACGGCATACGCGAGGCCCTCGGCGACGAGCTTCTCGATCGGGGCCACGAAGGTCGGGATGCTCTCGACAGCGCCGAGGTACTCGTCGGGCGGGATGACCGCGAGCGCCGTCATGTCCTCGCGGAAGAGCGCGATCTCGCGGGTCGCGAGCTTCTCCCACGGTATGCCGTCGCGCTCGGCCCGCTCGAGCAGCGGGTCGTCGATGTCGGTGATGTTCTGGACGTAGCGCACGGAGTGGCCGCTGTCTCGCAGGATCCGTCCGAGCAGGTCGAAGGTGACGTAGGTGGCCGCGTGGCCCAAATGCGTGGCGTCGTAGGGCGTGATGCCGCAGACGTAGAGGGAGACCTCGTCACGCGTCGCCACGGGCAGCATCTGCCCGGTCGCCGTGTCGCGGACGCGCACCTCGGGCGCCTGGCCGGGAAGGTGCGGGATGAACGGCGTCGGCCAGCTTCTCACGGCAGGACTCTATCCCCGAGGAACGACGGTCACAGCGGCGGCCACGGCACGGCGGGCCACCCCGGGCTCGGGTGCGGGTGGATGCCGGTCCGGAGCAGGCGGTGCACCCTCCCCACGAGCGCCGCGACGTCGTGCTCGGGCAGCAGGGCACCGAGCCGCTCCAGACCCTCGCTCAACGCAAGGGCGTCCGACAGCCTCTCGAGGCGGTCGAGCTCGGCGTCCGGCAGCGGCTCCCCGGCCCACCCCCAGAGCACCGTGCGCAGCTTCGGCTCGGCCGACAGGCTGACGCCGTGGTCGATCGCCCAGAGCCGGCCCGACGCGTCACGCAGGCAGTGCGACCCCTTGCGGTCGGAGTTGTTGAGCGCGGCGTCGAGCACGGCCAGCGAGCGCACGTCGTCGGCCCCGGAGTGCACGACCGTCACGGACGAGCCACCGGGGGTCTCGCCGTCGAGCACCTCGTGCCAGCCGGGCGGCGTGCGCCCCTCGGGCACGAGGTCGACGACGAGGTCGTCGGCCAGCGGCTCATAGGGGTCGCCGATCCAGAGCTGCACGGAGCCGGGCCCGAGCGGCCCGTCGCGCAGCACCGTCGGCGGCACGAGGTGCCACCCGCCGAGCTCGGAGACGACGGCCGCGGCGACCTCCCGGCCGGCGAGGGTGCCGTCGGGGTAGTCCCAGAGCGGGCGCTCGCCGCGCACCGGCTTGTAGATGACGTGGACGACCTCGCTCGTGGACACGATCCGCGCCAGGACGGCGAGGTTCGAGGAGCCGGAGATCCGGCCCACCACCTCGATCTCGCCGGAGAGGTCAGGGGGTGGGGGCGTCGGCTCAGCGCTTGTAGCCATTGGCCCGCGGGCAGATGTGCCCGTTCGGGTCGAGGGGCCCCCCGCAGAACGGGCACGGTGGCCGCCCCGCCGCGACGAGCGCGTTGCTGCGGCGGGCGAAGGCGCGCGCCGCAGCCGGCTCGAGGCTGACCCGGAGGGTGTTGAGCGCGAGCGGCACGTCCTCGGCCGGCGGGTCCTCGTCGTCGAGCTCGTCGGGGTCGTGGTCGTGGCACTCGATGACGAGCCGCTGCCGATCCTCGTCCCACGCGAGCGAGAGGGTCTGGATGTGGAAGTCCTCGTCGAACGGCGTGAGCAGCGGGTCGGTATCCTCCGGCGCACCACCCGGCTGCCCGGGCTCGATCGCCGTCGCCGGGGCGAGCTGGTCGAGCACGTCGTTGATGCGGTCGGCGAGAACCGAGACCTGCTGCTTCTCGAGACCCACCGTCACGACCCGTGGGCCGTCGCTCGCCTGCAGGTAGAAGGCTCGCTGCCCGGCAGGTCCGACGGTGCCGGCCACGAAGCGCTCGGCGGGATCGAAGTCCTGGAGCGTCATATATCGACCCTAGCCGACCGGATCCGGCGCACCGGATCCCGGCCCTGCTCCCCCGCCGACCTCCGCATCGCCCTCGGCGACCGCCGGCCGCTCCGGAGGGCGCAACCCGGCGAGGTCGCCACCGACGTCGTTGAGCCGCAGCACGAAGGGCTTGCGGCTCGTGTAGCGCACGACGCTGACCGACGCCGGGTCGACGTTGATCCGCTGGAAGTCGTCGAGCTGGGCGCCGGTCGCGTGCGACAGGATCGACTTGATGACGTCGCCGTGCGACACCGCGACCCAGACGGCGTCGGCGCCGTGCGCCTCGAGAACGCGCGCGTCGATCTCACGGACGGCATCGAGGGCGCGCGCCTGCATCTCGCTGAGCGACTCGGCGGGGTATGCCGCCGAGTCGGGGAAGCGTGCCTCGCTCGGTCGGTCCTGCACGACCTTCCACAGCTCCTCCGAGACGAGCTCGCTGATCGGCCGCCCGGTCCACGCGCCGTAGCGGCACTCCCCCAGACCGGCGTGGACGCTGCGGCGCACCCCGTCAGGCAGCGGGGCCGAGAGCCGGTCGGCCGTCTGCACGCACCGGTCGAGCGGCGACGACACGACCTCGACGACGGGCAGCGAGGCAGCAGCCAGGCGCGCCCCGACCCCGTCGGCCTGCACCTGCCCGGTCTCGTCGAGGAACACCCCGGGCATCCAGCCGGCAAGCGTGCCGCTGGTGTTGGCGGACGAGCGCCCATGGCGCACGAAGATCACGGTGGGCACGGCGCCAGCGTAGACGCCACACCCGACAGGACGGCATACGGCCTCGTGACCACCCACGACACCGCTGCCGTATGCCGTGTCTGCGGCGAGGCGCGTGCCGTGCCCTCGCGCGCGTGGTGAAGTAGGGCTGTGATCGTGGACAAGGCCATCTACCGCAAGGGCCAGCGCCAGGGCTGCGGCGACCTCAGCGACGAGCTCGACGTGCTGCGCCTCACCCAGGACGGCTTCCTCTGGATCGGTCTCAAGGACCCCACCGACGAGGAGTTCGACCTCGTCAACGAGGAGCTGCACCTGCACCCCCTCGCCGTCGAGGACGCCGTCCACGGCCACCAGCGCGCCAAGATCGAGCAGTACGAGTCCTCGACCTTCGTCGTGCTGAAGACCCTGCGCTACATCGAGTCGACGAGCGACATCGAGACGGGCGAGGTGATGCTCTTCATCGGCGACTACTTCGTCGTCACGGTGCGCCACGGCGAGGGGAACCCGCTCGCCGGGGTGCGCCAGCGCCTCGAGCACGAGGCCGACCGGCTCGAGCACGGCCCCGTCTCCGTGCTGCACGCCGTCATGGACTCGGTCGTGGACAACTACATCGTCGTCGACCGCGAGGTGCGTCGTGACCTCGAGCAGATCGAGGAGCAGGTCTTCGCGTCGGCCGCCGGTGGCGACGCCAACACGATGTACCGGCTGAAGCGGGAGGTCCTCGAGTTCCGCCGCGCCACGCAGCCGCTCGCCGACACGCTCGCGTCGTACATGGAGCGCAGCGGCCGACGGCTGCCCGACGCGATCCTGCCCTTCTTCCGCGACGTCGGTGACCACCTGCGCCTCGTCAACGACCACGTCGAGTCCTATGACCGGCTGCTCACCGACGTGCTGTCGGCCCACCTCGCGAGCGTCTCGGTCAAGCAGAACGAGGACATGCGCAAGATCTCCGCGTGGGTGGCGATCGCGGCCGTGCCGACGATGATCGCCGGCATCTACGGGATGAACTTCGAGCACATGCCCGAGCTCTCCGCGAGCGTGCACGTCGGCAACGGGGAGTTCCAGTACGGCTACTACGTCGTCCTGGCCATCATGGCCACGGCCTGCACCGCGCTCTATCGCGCGTTCAAGCGTTCGGGCTGGCTGTAGCGCCCGCGCGCCCAGCGCGAGCACTCCAGCCACGCGTCACTCCTGCGGGCGGTCGAGGTCGTCGTCGACGGCGATCTCGGTGTGCTGGTCCACGACATCGGCCACGTCGGCCGAGTCGGGCAGGCTGTCGAGCCCGTCCTCTCCGATGGGCTCGCCCTCCTCGGGCACCTCGTCGGGGAGCAGCTCCTCGGCGGCCCACTCCGGCTGGCCCTCGTCGTCGGGCCGCGGCGGGCCACCCGTTGTCGTCATGTCGCCCCTCCTCCGTCAGCGTCGCAGCGTCGGCTGCTCTCGCCTCCGACGCTACTCCCCGACCGGGGCCGACCGGACGCGTCCAGCCGAGCAGCTGCTGCGATCAGGTGGCGCTGAGCAGACCCGCGCCGAGGACGCCGACGAGGAGCACACCGAGGATGACGCGGTACCAGACGAACGGCAGCAGGCTGTGGTTGGCCACGAAGCGCAGCAGCCAGGCGATGGTCGCGTAGGCGACGAGGAACGCGACGAGCAGGCCGACGAGGACCGGTCCGATGCCGAGGGCGCTGAGGCCGTCCTTCTCCTCGACCGCCTGGAAGAGCCCGGCGGCGGTGAGAGCCGGGATGGCGAGGAAGAAGCTGAGTCGGGTCGCCGTGACGCGGTCGATACGCAGGGCGAGACCCGCCGAGATCGTGGCACCGGAGCGCGAGACGCCCGGGATGAGCGAGAAGCACTGGACGAGACCGATGATGAGCCCGTCGATGGGGCGCACCGAGTGCTCGCCGCGCAGCCGGCCCTGCCGCTCGAACGTCGTGTGCATCCGCTCCGCGACGACGATGACGATGCTCCAGAGCACGAGCGCAGCGGCGACCACCCAGAGGCTGCGCAGCGGGCCGGAGATGATGCCCCGGGCGAGGAAGCCGACGATGCCGACCGGGATGGAACCGATGATGACGGCCCAGGCGAGTCCGTAGTCGGGGTCCGTGCGCGCCTCGGTGTCGCGCAGCCCGCGGAACCACGCGAGGGCGAACCGCACGAAGTCCTTGAAGAAGTAGATGAGCGTGGCGGCGATGGCCCCGATCTGGATGAAGGCCGTGTAGGCGGTCACCGCCGGGTCGTCGACCTCGAGGCCGAGGAGCTTCTCGGTGATCGTCAGGTGCCCGGTCGAGGAGACGGGGAGGTACTCGGTGAGGCCTTCGACGATGCCGAGGATGATGGCGTCGAGGTAGCTGAGGTCAGCCATGAGTCAGGGAGAGCCTTCTGCGCTGGGGACGAGGACGGCCGCGCGTCATCGTGGACGGGCGGCCTGGCGGGCACAGTGTGGCAGCCTATCCCGACGGCCGGCTGGGAGGGCCGGGCAGGTATGCCGTCCGGCGAGCCGTCGCAGGTCAGCTCAGTCGGTCACCCGCTCGGTCAACTCGGTCGGTCAGCTTGGCCGGTCAGCCCGGCAGGTCGGCGATCCGGGCGACGGCGCCGAGCGTGGCCAGTGCCTGCTCGCGCGACATGCCGCCACCCGTGGCGATCGAGAGCGTCGTGACTCCGGCCGCCTCGTACCTACCCATCCGCTGGGCGACGCGCCGCGGGGAGCCGAGCAGCGCTGTCTCGTCGATGAACTCGAGCGGCACCGCCTCCGCCGCCTCACGTGGGCGGCCCGCCAGGTAGAGGTCCTGGATGCGCTCGGCGTCGCGCTCGAACCCCATGCGGCAGGCGAGCTGGTTGTAGAAGTTCTGCTCGCGCGAGCCCATGCCGCCGATGTAGAGCGCGCAGTAGTCGCGCACGTAGGACGCGGCCTCCTCCACGTCGTCGACGAGGACGACGGGCGTCGTCGCGACGACGTCGAACCCGGCCATGACGTCCGCGCGTCCGGCGGTCTCTCCCCCGTCCGCCCCGGCATCCGCCCCCGTGCCCACCCCGGATGACGGCCTCGCGCTGCGACGTCCGCGCTCGATGGTCGAGAGCAGGTCACCGGCGTGCTCGGGGCTGAAGAAGATGGCGAGCCAACCGTCGGCGATCTCGCCGGTCAGCTCGAGGTTCTTCGGGCCGACCGCGGCGAGGTAGACGGGCACGTCCGAACGCACCGTCCGCGCCGAGAGGCGCAACGGCTTGCCGGGACCGCCGGGCAGCGGCAGCGGGTAGTGCGGCCCGGGGCTGCTCACCGTCTCGCGGCGCAGGGCGGCCCGGACGATCTCGACGTACTCGCGGGTGCGACCGAGGGGGCTCTTGAAGGGCACCCCGTGCCAGCCCTCGCTCACCTGCGGCCCCGACACCCCGAGACCGAGGCGGAAGCGGCCGCCGGAAAGCGTGTCGATCGTCGCGGCCGTCATCGCCGTCATCGCGGGTGTGCGACCCGGGATCTGCATGACGGCCGAGCCCAGACCGATGCGCTCCGTCAGCGCGCCGACCCAGGCGAGCACTGACGGGCTGTCCGAGCCGTAGGCCTCGGCGACCCAGACGCTGTCGTAGCCGAGCCGGTCTGCTTCGCGGGCGAGCGCCACCTGGTCGGCTCCGGTCACGCCACGTCCCCAGTAGCCGAGGTTCACACCGAGTCTCATGACGCGACCCTAGCCCCGTGCCCGCTCCGTTTCGCCTCGCCGGATGCGGCCGACGGTGGGAGTCTCGGAAGGCTGGTCCGCGCGGGGGCTCCGGGCAGCCTCAACCGAGGAAAGGGATTCCATGAGACACCCGAAGACGTCATGGTCCGCGATCAGCCTTCTGAGCGCGGCCGTGGGTCTGGCGCTCGTCGCGGCGGTGCCCGCGGCCGCCGCCCCACCGACGAAGGCACCCGAGCGTGGACCGCTGCCGGGCGGCTACACCAACCTCGTCGTCATCTACGAGGAGAACCACTCGTTCGACAACCTCTACGGCCAGTGGGGCCGGGTCGGCGGGCAGGTCGTCGACGGCCTGCAGAACGCGGGCGGCTCCACGACGCAGGTGGCCCAGGACGGCACGGCATACGGCTGCCTCCTGCAGAACGACGTCAACCTCACGTCTCCGACGCCGCTCGCCACGACGTGCAGCGACCCCACCCACGCGGTCCCGGCCAGCCACTTCGGCAACAGCTGGTGGACGATCGACGACTACATCCGGCCGACCGACACGACGTGCCCGGTCCCCGGCGTCTTCGCGCCGACGGGCGTGCTCGCCGGCACCGGTCTGCCGGGCGGCTGCACCCGCGACATCGTGCACCGCTTCTACCAGGAGCAGTACCAGATCGACGGCGGCAAGCAGGACCGCTATGTCACGGGCTCCGACGCGGTGGGCCTGACGATGGGCCGGTATGCGACGACCTCGCTCCCGATCTATCGCTACCTCCACAGCAAGGGCGCCCCCAACTACGTCGTGGCCGACCGCTTCTTCCAGGCGGCCTTCGGCGGGTCCTTCCTCAACCACCAGTACCTCATCGCGGCGCGGGCACCCGTCGACACCGGCGGCGCGACGCCCACCGCTGCCAACTCGGTGCTCGACGCCAACGGGATGCCGACGAGCTACCCGCTCTACACGGCCACCTCCACCGTCAAGGACGCCCAGCTGACGCAGGCCTGCACGGACGGCAAGGCCTTCGACTACGCCAAGGCGTGCGGCAACATCGCGGTCAACACCGTGCAGCCGTCGAGCGCACCGTCGGGAGGCGGCGCGAAGATCCCGCTCATCGACGACGCCGTCTACCCCAACATCGGCGACCGCATGAGCGACGCCGGCGTCACGTGGAACTGGTACTCCGGCGGCTGGGACGACGCCGCCGCGGGCCACCCCGGGCCGCTCTTCCAGTACCACCACCAGCCGTTCAACTACTTCAAGAACTACGCCGTCGGTGCCCCTGGCCGCTCGCACCTGCAGGACGAGACGAAGTTCGTCGCGGCCGCGCGTGCCGGCACGCTCCCGCAGGTCTCCTTCGTCAAGCCCTACGGCGCCGAGAACGAGCACCCCGGCTATGCGAGCGAGCCCGACGGCAGCGACCACCTCGTCGACCTGCTCCAGACGATCATGTCGGGCCCGCAGGCCAAGCAGACCCTCGTCGTCGTGACCTACGACGAGTTCGGCGGCCAGTGGGACCACGTCTCACCGCCCACCGTCGACAAGTGGGGGCCCGGTACGCGCATCCCCGCGCTCGTCCTGTCGGCCGGGATGGTCAAGTCCGGGGTCGACAGCACGACCTACGACACGACCTCGATCATGGCAACGATCGAGCACAGCTTCGGGCTGGCCCCCGTCGCGCCGCGTGACGCGGGTGCCACCGACCTCACGGCCGCGGTGCGGATGGGAGACCCGCGCCACCAGGGGCCGGTCACTCCCTGAACCTCCCAGCACGGGCCCTGACCGATGCCGGTGGTGGGGCCGCCGCGGGGCACCCGCGCGGCGGTTCCGCCACCGGCTAGCGTTCTGCACATGCGTAGGCGAATCGGCACCTCGGGGCTCTCGGTGACCCCCCTCGCGCTCGGCACGATGACGTGGGGCAACGCTGTCGACCGCCACGATGCCGGCGACCACCTGCGCGCCTTCCTCGATGCCGGCGGCAACCTCGTCGACACCGCCTACGGCTACGGCGGGGGCGAGTCCGAGACGATCCTCGGTGAGCTGCTGGGCGAAACGGTCGACCGCGGCGACCTCGTCGTGTGCACGAAGTCCGGCATCTCGCGCTCCGGCGGCACCCGCCGGGTCGATGTGTCACGTCGCGGGCTGATGGCCCAGCTCGAGACGTCGTTGGAACGCCTGCGGACCGACCACGTCGACCTGTGGCTCGTGCACACGTGGTCCGACGAGGTGCCGTTGACCGAGACGCTTTCAGCGCTCGAGTGGGCGGCAGCCTCCGGACGCGCCCGCTACGTCGGGGTCTCCAACTACGGAGGGTGGCAGTCTGCTCGTGCGGCGAGCCTTCTCGAGCAGTCGCGAGTTCCGTTGGTGGCCAACGAGGTCCAGTACTCCCTCGTATGCCGTTCGCCTGAGGACGAGGTGGCGCCCGCTGCCGAGGCGCTGGGCTTCGGGCTGCTGGCGTGGTCGCCGCTGGGACGCGGCGTCCTCACAGGGAAGTACCGCAACGGCATACCGTCGGGGTCGCGGGCCGCGTCAGACCACTTCCCGGGATTCGTCGAGCGCTTCCTCGACGAGCACAGCGTGCAGGTCGCCGAGGCGGTGACGATGGCCGCGCGGGGTCTGGGCGTGAGCGCCGCGCAGGTGGCGCTCAGCTGGGTGCGCGACCGTCCGGCGGTCGCGGCGCCGATCGTCGGGGTGCGCACGACGAGCCAGCTGCGGGCAGCGCTCGGAAGCCTCGACCTCGTGCTGCCCGACGAGATCGTCTCGGCGCTCGACGACGTCTCCGCCTGAGGAGCCCCTCAGGCGGATAGGCCCAGGCCCTCAGGACCGCGGGCCCTCCGGCTCGTCGTCCTCGTCCTCGTCGTCGTCTTCGTCTTCATCGTCGTCGTCGTCCTCGTCGTACTCGTCCGACTCGAGACCGGCGTAGACCCCGCCGTCGTCATCGTCGTCGTCGCCCTCGAGCTCCTCGCCGTAGATGGCGAGGGGCGTGGCGACCTCCGTCGCGACGTAGAGGGCCTCGTCGTAGTCGTCGAAGGCCTCCGCGAGGTCGGTCGCGGCGGCGATGACCATGGGGTGGTCGGGGTCGCGACTGGCCGTGGCCGCCTCGAAGTGGCGTTCGAGCGCTGCGACGAGCGACTCGAGGGCAGAGCGTGGGTCCTGGGCCATGCCACGACCGTAGTCGACGGCCCCGTCGGCGGACACCTGTTTGACGTGCGCAAAAGCCGACGGCCCGGCCTCGAGCAGCGCTCGGGGCCGGGCCGTCGGACGAGGTTCATCCCTCCGTCAGACAGGCGTCAGACAGACGTCAGACAGAGGTCGTCCGTGCGTCACATCGGAGCCTTGACGGTCTGCGAGGCCGGCGGCGCGGTGATGTCGACCGGCTCGCCGTACTTGCTCATCGTCATCGTCGCCTTGGAGCCCATGATGTCGAAGGTCACCTTGCGGAGGTGGTTGGCGTCGTCGACCCAGGCGAGGTAGGTGATCGTGTCGGGGACCTTGACGCCGCTGCTGCCGGCCAGCGACGCACCCATGGCCTTGGTGTCGAGGGTCAGCTCGTACTTGTACGCCTTGTCGCCGTCGACCGAGTCCTCGCCGATCGGCTTGACGTCGGTCACGGCCTTCTCGAACTGGTCGTACATCTTCGTCGGGTCGGCCTGGGCCAGCGAGCTCTCCATCTGCTTGCCGATGTCGGAGCTGCTGTCGACGACCGCCCACTTGCCGGCCGGCAGACCCGGCATGCCCTTGAGGTAGATCTTCTTGTCGACGAGGAGCATGTCGAGCTTCATCTGCGAGCCCATGTCCATCGACACCTGCATGGCCGGGTTCGTCGCATCGATCTTCGTGTCGCCCTGCATCGAGATCTTCTCGCCTGCGGCGGTCATGTCCATGCTGACGTGAGCTGTCGTGGCTGACGTCGCGCCCGACTTGAGGCCGGCGATGAGGGCGGCCTTGTCCTGGTAGGGCTGCGCGGTGCTCGACGCCGTGTCCGAGGTGGTGGCAGCTGCCGAGGACGTGGCGCCTGCGGCCGTGGTGGCCCCCGGCGTGGGCTCGGCCTGCTTGCCGCAGGCGGCCGTTGCGAGCACGGCGGGAAGGATGAGGGCAGCCGCAACGCGGCGGAACGTCAGAGTCATGTCGTCGATCTCCTGGGCCATGGACGTCGGCGCGGGTCGCTGCCGGTCCCCCTGTGGGCGCCGGCCGGTCGGCCGACAGGTGGTGAGGCTATCGCGCCCACCTGATGCGCCCGGTCACGGATCGATGTCAGAATGGCCGCGATGCTGGACTACGAGTACCGGGTGCTGACCTTCGACCGTCACACGTCCAAGGCAGCGGCCCGCCAGGAGATCCGCGAGCACGCCGAGTACGGCCGGTGGGAGCTCGCGCGCAGTGTCGTCTACGAGGGCGGCGTGCGGCGGATGTGGCTGCGCCGGCGGATCATGCGCGTCGACCGCACGGCCTGACCCTCGCCCCGCAGCGGCCACGGACTGAGCGGCCGCTGACGCGGCTACCGCTCAGCAGGTGCGCAGGAAGTCCGACAGCACCCGCGCCCCGAAGCGCAGCGACGACGTCGGCACGCGCTCGTCGATGCCGTGGAACATCGGCGCGAAGTCGAGGTCGGCCGGCAGCCGCAACGGAGCGAAGCCGTAGCCGGTGATGCCGAGCCGGCCCAGCGCCTTGTTGTCGGTGCCGCCGGAGAGGCAGTAGGGCAGGATCGCCGCGCCGGGGTCCTCGCGCAGCAGCGACTGCTTCATCGACTCGACGAGGTCACCGTCGAAGGGCGCCTCGAGCGCGACGTCGCGGTGCACGACCTCGACCTCCACGTGCTCTCCGGCGAGCTCGCGGATCGTGGCCATGAGGTAGTCCTCGTGCCCCGGCAGGAAGCGGCAGTCGACGGCCGCCGAGGCGGTCTGCGGGATGACGTTGTGCTTGTAGCCCGACTCGAGCATCGTGACGTTCGCCGTGTCGCGCAGGGTGCCTCGCACGAAGCCCTGCGCACCGCCCAGGGTGGCCAGCAGCGGCTCGAGGTCCTCGGCGGCATGCGGGACCCTCGTGATCTCGCTGACCCCCTCGAGCAGCTGGCGCACCGACGCGATGTACTCCCGCGGCCACTCGTGCGCGGCGATCCGGCCGACGGCGGCGGCGAGCCGGACGATGGCGTTCTCGTCGTTCGGCACGGAGCCATGCCCCGCACGCCCGTGCGCGCGCAGGCGCAGCCAGGCGATGCCCTTCTCGGCCGTCTGCAGCAGGTAGGCGCGGCGCTCGCCCTCGGGGGTGGGCAGGGTGACGCTGTAGCCGCCGACCTCGCTCACCGCCTCCGCCACACCCTCGAAGAAGTGCGGGTGGTGGTCGACGAGCCAGTGGCTTCCCATCGTGCCGCCCGCCTCCTCGTCGGCGAAGAACACGAAGGTCGTCGTGCGAGCCGGCTTCATTCCCGTGCGCGCGAAGTCGCGGATGGAGGCGAGGATCATCGCGTCCATGTCCTTCATGTCGACGGCGCCGCGGCCCCAGATGCAGCCGTCACGCTCCTCCGCGGCGAAGGGGTCGACCTGCCAGTCGGCGGCGTTCGCGGGCACGACGTCGAGGTGGCCGTGCACGGCCAGGCCCGGGCGGCCCGGGTCGGCGCCCTCGAGGCGCACCACGACGTTGGCCCGGCCGGGGGCACTCTCGAGCAGCTCCCCCTCGAGGCCCACCTCGGCGAGCTGAGCCATGACGTACTCCGCTGCAGCCCGCTCCCCCGGCCCGCTGCCGTCGCCGGGGTTGGTCGAGTCGATGCGGATGAGGTCGGCGCAGAGGCGCACCACCTCGTCCTCGGGTGCGATGGCCCCGGCGCTGCGGTCGTCGGGGCTGGCGAGGTCGGCGCGCTCGGCGGTCGTCATGCCGTTCAGCGTATGCCGCGGCGCGGGCTCGCTCACGTCGGCGTCCTCCGCCGGCCGATTCGTCTCCCGCACAAGCCCCGTGCTAACGTTTCCACTCGCCGCAAGGGACTCCCACGGGTCCCCTGCACATCACCTTGTCGGGGTGGCGGAATGGCAGACGCGCTAGCTTGAGGTGCTAGTGCCCTTAACGGGCGTGGGGGTTCAAGTCCCCCCCTCGACACCATGAGAAGGGCCCGGGTCAGTGACCCGGGCCCTTCCTCGTGCAGTCGCGCGGTTGCCCTAGGCCATGGCCTCTTCGGCATGGTCGTGGGCCATCCGCTCGGCCACCTCGTGACCCGCCTTGCGGCTCTGCACCGCGATCTCCACGAGGTGTGCCAGGTTGGGGTTGATGTGAGCGAGGGTGAGGTCGACGAAGATCTCCGACAGCTCCATTCCGAGGATGTCGACGATATGCCGGCGCAGGTAGGGCTCCTCGTAGTCCCAGCCGTCCATCGGCGTTCCGGGACCGTACGCGCCGCCCCGGGCGCTCACGACGACGCACCGGCGACCCGACAGCGGGCGGGTGATGCCGAAGCCGGGAAAGAGCCGGATGTCCGTGTAGATGCGGTCGAGCCACGTCTTGAGCCCGGCGGGGATGCCGAGGTTGTAGAGCGGGGCGCAGAGCAGCACGGTGTGGGCCGCGAAGAGCTCGTCGGCGAGGGCTGCGGCCTCGGCCTGCGCTGTCGCCTGCTCGGGCGTGCGGAACTCGCTCGGCACGAACATGGCAGTGTGCTCGAGCTCGGTGAGGTAGGCAGGAGGCGAGAGGCCGACGTCGCGGCGCACGACTCGCGCCTCCGGCCGGGTCTCGCACCAGTGGCGCTCGAAGGTGTCCGCGATCTCGCGGGTGACGGAGTCGGTGGCGCGGATGCTGGCGTCGATGCGCAGCAGGGTGGGTGATGGAGCCATGGGATCTCCTCGGAGATGTCTCCACGGCGGACCGCCACCCGACCGACCCGGCCATGAAAGGTTGCGGTGCGCGGACGTCCCTGCCCGCACGTCTCAACGCTAGGAACCACGGGGAGATCCGGCAAGAGGACGAAAGCCCCACAACCACAAGGTTCTCTTGGTCCGCTCGCGCGAATGCCCCACGCCGACGCAAAGGCCCCGGACAGCGGTCGGCGACGACGCCACCGCCCGGGCACGACGCGCTGGGCAGACGGGCACGAGCGCCGCCCGTCGCGCACCGTACGCTGTGCCGCGTGACTTTCCTGCGCGCAGTGTGGACGCTGCTGCACCTGCGTGGCTTCCGCAGGCTCTTCCTCGCGCGCATCACGTCATCGTTCAGCGACGGCGTCTTCCAGGTGGCCCTGGCGAGCCACGTCCTCTTCAACCCCGAGAAGGCCGCCGACGCCCGCAGCATCGCGCTCGCCTTCGCCGTCGTGCTCCTGCCCTACAGCGTGCTCGGGCCGTTCGTCGGGGTGCTGCTCGACCGCTGGAACCGCCGTCGGGTGCTCGTCGTGAGCCAGCTCATCCGCGTCGTCGCCATGGTCGGGGTCGCCGCCTTGGTGATGAGCCCGGACACGGGCGTCCTCTTCTTCGCGCTCGTGCTGCTCGTGTTCTCGGTCAACCGCTTCATCCTCGCGGGCCTCGCCTCGGCCATGCCGCACGTCGTGAGCCGCGACCGCCTCGTCAGCGCCAACTCCGTCGCGCCGACCTGTGGCTCCATCGCCTACCTCCTCGGCGGCGCCGTCGGCACCGGGGTGCGGGCGCTGGGGGCGAGCGACCTCGTCGTCGTGCTCGCTGCCGCGACCGGTGTCCTCTGCGCGTCCTGGACGGCGAGCCGCCTGCCCTTCATCGGGCCGGACGACACGAGCGAGGCGCCGGCCCTGCGCGGTCTGGCCTCGTCGGTGCTCTCCGGCATCGTCGAGGCGGTCGTGCAGGGTCCGCACCGCGCCCGCCTGCTCCTCGTGCTCGTCTTCGTCACCCGCCTGCCCTTCGGCTTCTTCCTCCTCCAGTCGCTCCTGCTCTTCCGCGGGCCGTTCGAGCACGGCCATGGCGCCCTCGGCTTCACCGTCGCGGCGGTGGGCGCGGCCATCGGCTTCTCGCTCGCCGCGTTCGTCACGCCGTGGCTGGCCCCCCGTCTAGGCCCCGTGCCGTATGCCGCCCGCATGCTGGCGCTCGGAGCCGTCGTCTGCGCGGCGCTGGGTCTCCTGCTCACGCCGTGGGCCATCATCGTCATCGGCTTCGTCGTCTCCTTCACGTCGCAGTGCGTCAAGATCACCGTCGACTCGCTCATGCAGACCCACGTGCCCGACCACCTGCTCGGTCGCGCGTTCTCCGCCTACGACGTCGTCTACAA
This sequence comes from Humibacillus xanthopallidus, assembly GCF_006717145.1. Lineage (GTDB taxonomy): Bacteria > Actinomycetota > Actinomycetes > Actinomycetales > Dermatophilaceae > Humibacillus > Humibacillus xanthopallidus. Next base: position 1,247,180 of record NZ_VFQF01000001.1, read on the forward strand.
CGCCGGAATGGTTGCGGCGGCCGCCCTCGGCGCCCTGCTCCTGCCGACCTCCGGGCTCGTCTGGTGGCCGCTCATCGGCTTCGCCGCCGTCTACGGCGCGACCGCGACCCTGCTCCCGCGGCAGTGGGCCCGGGTCGGCCGGCTCGACGACGCCCGGCCACTAGGCTGACCGGGTGCTGCCCGAGCTCACCGCCATCCGCTACGTGACGCCGCTCAAGGAGGGCGGCTCGCTTCCCGGCATCGTCGAGGCCGACGACGACGGCACCTACGTCCTGAAGTTCCGCGGGGCCGGTCAGGGGCTCAAGGTCCTCGTGGCCGAGGTCATCGTCGCCGGTATCGCCCGCCTCGTCGAGGTGCCCGTGCCCGACCTCGCGGTCATCGACCTCGACGCGCGCATCGCCCGCTACGAGGCCGACGAGGAGGTCCAGGACCTCCTCACCGCATCGGTGGGCACCAACCTCGGGGTCGACTACCTGCCGGGTTCGCTCGGCTACGACGGGTCGCGCCCGCCGTCGGCCGACCTCGCCGAGCGCATCATCTGGCTCGACGCCCTCACGGCGAACGTCGACCGCACGTGGTCCAACCCCAACCTGCTCGTGTGGCACGGCCGCACGTGGGCGATCGACCACGGGGCGGCGCTCTACTTCCACCACTCCTGGCCGGGCCGCGCACCCTCGCCGGAGCGCTTCGCGTCGCAGCCCTTCGACGCGAGCCGGCACGTGCTGCGCGACGTCGCCGGAGACGTCGGTCGCCGCCACGCCGAGCTGGCCGCGGCGCTGACGGACGACGCGATCGAGCGGGTCGTGGCCGACGTGCCCGACGAGTGGCTCGAGCCGACCGCCGAGCTCGCGGACGTCGCTGCGGTGCGTGCGGCATACCTGCTCATGCTCCGGGCGCGGCTGGGCTCACCCGCCGCGTGGCTGCCGGACGGAGTCGCAGCGTGAAGGGCTACCAGTACGTCCTGCTGCGACTCGTGCCACGCGTCGACCGCGAGGAGTTCATCAACGTCGGCGTCGTGCTCTACTGCCAGGACGCCGACTACCTCGACGCCGCATGGGAGCTCGACCCTGAGCGAGCCTGCGCGCTCTCCCCGGCCTGCGACCTCGACGGCGTGCGGGCGATGCTCGAGCGCGTGCGGGCCGTGTGCCGCGGCGAGACGGGACGCGGTCTGCCGAGCCTCGACAAGCGGGGACAACGCTTCGGCTGGATCATCGCGCCACGGTCGACCGTCGTGCAGCCGGGGCCGGTCCACGGTGGTCTCTGCGAGGACCCCGCGGCCGAGCTCGAGCGGCTCATGGAGCGCCTCGTCCGCACGGCCTAGGCCCGGCCACGATCGGTCGCGGGACTTCCTCGGACTCGTTCAGTCGCGGACCCGCAGCGACCACATCGCGACGGCCGCCGCGGCGGCGACGTTGAGGGAGTCGACGCCCCCGGCCATGGGGATGCGCACCGTGACGTCCGCGGCGGCCACGGTCCGGGCCGAGAGGCCGTCACCCTCGGCGCCGACGACGAGCGCGACCCGCTCGGGCGGGTCGGCCTCGAGGGACTCGAGCGACACGGAGTCGTCGGTGAGGGCCATCGCCACGACCGAGAACCCCAGCGCGCGCAGGCGCTCGACGCCCTGCGGCCACGGGTCGATGCGGGTCCACGGCACCTGGAAGACCGTGCCCATCGAGACCCGGATCGACCTGCGGTAGAGCGGGTCGGCGCAGCGGGGCGACACGAGCACCGCCTCGGCGCCCAGCGCCGCTGCGCTGCGGAAGATGGCGCCGACGTTCGTGTGGTCGACGACGTCCTCGACGACGACGATGCGGCGGGCTCCGGCCACGACCGCCTCGACGCTCGGCAGCTCGGGCCGCTGCATCGAGGCGAGGGCGCCCCGGTGCAGGTGGAAGCCGGTGCGGGCCTCGATGACGTCGTGCGCGGCTACGTAGACCGGGATGCCGTCGTCCTCGGCTGCCTCGACGAGGTCGGCGAGGTCGGTGACCCATCGCTCCGCCATGAGGTAGGAGCGCGGTCGGTGACCGGCGGCGAGGGCCCGGCGGATGACCTTCTGGCTCTCGGCGATGTAGAGCCCGCGCTCGGGCTCTGTCCGCCGGCGCAGGGCGACGTCCGTCAGCGAGACGTAGTCCTCGAGCCGCGGGTCGGCGGAGTCGGTGATCGCGATCGGCACCCCCACACCGTAGTTGGCGGGTGGCCGACCCCCTGTGCAGGGCTCGCGTTGCGCCGTGCCGGGGCTCGACGTCAGGAGAACCAGATGAGCTTGACGATGGCGACGACGCCGATGACGACGATGAGCGCCCGGAGCGCAGTGGGGGGTATGCGGCGGCCGACACGCGCACCGATGATGCCCCCGACGAAGGAGCCCACCGCGATGAGCAGCACGATGACCCAGTCGATCTCGTCGCGGGCGAACAGCACGAAGACCCCTGCGGCCACGACGTTGACCACGAGGGCGAGCACGTTCTTGTAGCCGTTGAGGCGCTGGAGCGGCTCGGTGCTGAGCGCGCTGAGGATGCCCATGAGCAGGACTCCCTGCGCCGCACCGAAGTAGCCGCCGTACATGCCGGCGACGAAGACACCGGCCCCCATCGCCGGCACGTGCCAGGCCGGCACGGACTCGCCCTCGTCGGGGGCCGCCCACTGCTGGATGCGGGGGCCGAGCACGACGAGGACGAGGGCGATGAGGATGAGCACCGGAACGATCGCCTGGAAGGCGCTCGCGGGCAGGACGAGCAGCAGCGACGCACCGATGACGGAGCCGACGAAGGACAGCGGGATGAGGCGGCGGACGGTCGCCGCACGGCCGGTCAGCTCGTGCCGGTAGCCCCAGGAGCCCGTGACTCCCCCGGCGACGAGGCCGATGTTGTTGGACACGTTGGCGACGAGGGGGTTGACGCCGAAGAAGAGCAGCGTCGGGAACGTGATGAGACTGCCCGACCCGACGACGGTGTTGATGAGGCCGGCCCCCGTGCCCGCCAGTGCGATGGCGAGGTAGGACCAGAACGACACCCGGTCACCCTACAAGGGTGGCGGGTGTCGTCCTCGTTGCGGTGCGGTGCTGATCACCAGGAGCGTGCTGCTCCAGCGTCAGCGCCGGGTGTTCAGCGCGCGGTCGGCTCCTCAGGAGTCTCGGGCGGCTCCGGCAGGTCGCCGGGAGCCGGCGCGACCGGGGGCACGGGAGCCGGCGGTGAGTACGGCGCACCTCCCATGGGCGGGGGCGCCTGCCCGGCCGGCGGCCGGATCGGCGGCTGCTGGCGACCGATGGGTGCCGCGTGCTCCGTCGACTCGGCGCTGGCCTGGGCCGCCTGACCGCGCGCCTCGGCGAGCGCCTTGGCGGGGTCCTCGAGGATGGTGCCCGCGAAGGCGTCCTCGAGCTCGTGCTCGCCGGCCCAGCTCTCGTCGTCGACGTCGGGCTCGGGCCGAGGCTCGGCACCGCCGAGCGCGCTGCCGATGCCCTTGAGGGCGTCGGTCAGCTCTGACGGGATGATCCACATCTTGTTGGAGTCGCCGCGGGCGAGCTGGGGCAGCACCTGGAGGTACTGGTAGGCGAGCAGCTTCTGCGTCGGCTTGCCGCGGTGGATGGCGGCGAAGACCTGCTGGATGGCGCGCGCCTGGCCCTGGGCCTCGAGGATCCGGGCCTGGGCCGAGCCCTCGGCACGCAGGATCTGGCTCTGCTTCTCACCCTCGGCGGTGAGGATGGCCGACTGCTTGAAGCCCTCGGCCGTGAGGATGGCGGCGCGGCGGTCACGCTCGGCGCGCATCTGCTTCTCCATCGTCTCCTGCACGGAGTGGGGCGGGTCGATCGCCTTGAGCTCGACGCGGTTGACACGGATGCCCCAGTTGCCGGTCGCCTCGTCGAGGACGCCACGCAGCTGGCCGTTGATCTGGTCGCGGCTCGTCAGGGCCTGCTCGAGGTCGAGCGAGCCGATGACGTTGCGCAGCGTCGTGACGGTGAGCTGCTCGATGCCCTGGATGAAGTTCGCGATCTCGTAGACGGCGGCCTTGGCGTCGGTGACGGAGTAGTAGATGACGGTGTCGATGTTGACGACGAGGTTGTCGCTCGTGATCACCGGCTGCGGCGGGAAGGTGACGACCTGCTCACGCAGGTCGATGTTGGCCCGCACCTTGTCGACGAACGGGATGAGGAAGTGGATCCCCGCCGTGAGCGTCTTGTTGTAGCTGCCGAGTCTCTCGACGATCTGGGCTGTCTGCTGCGGCACGATGCGCACGGTGCGCACGAGCACGATGATCGCCACGACGACGATGAGCAGCGGGATGATGAGTAGCGGGTCCACGACCTTCTCGACCTTCTCCCTGTGTGTCGACCGCTCCCCCGAGGGTGCGGCTGGTCGGACGGGCCGAGTGGACCGTCCGGGTGTCTGGCTGGCGCCAGGCGGTTCAGCTGCCCACGACGTGGGCCCGGCTGACGATGGCGGTCGCTCCGTCGATCGAGTCGACGACGACCTCCTCCCCCGGCTCGATGTTGTCTCGCAGGGTGCGGGCCGACCACGTCTCGCCCGAGAGCTTGACGCGTCCGCCTGCCGGTGTCACCCGGTCAATGGCGTAGGCCGAGCGGCCGACCTGGGCTGCGGCCCCCATGAGCTCGGGAGCCTTGGCGGTGAAGCGACGCTTCATCCACGGACGGACGATCGCGAGGAGCGCGACCGCCACGAGGGCTGCGACGACCGCCTGCACGACCGGACCGGCGCCGAACGCCGCGGCGACGGAGGCCCCGACGGCGCCGCCGGCGAGCATGAGGAAGGTGAAGTCGACGGTGACCGTCTCGATCGCGACCAGGACGAGGGCCACCCCGAGCCAGACCATCCATGCCTGTTCCGCGCCCACTGTGGCCACCCTGCCTTCCTGCGACGGTACGCCGACGGCCGACGTCCCCTGCGTCACTCGTGTAACGACTTCGATTGTGCCTCAGTTCCCCTGAGCCGCTGCGGCGGGGCGCGAACTCGTTCCGGTCACGTCTTGGCGCGGGCCGAGTAGCGCTCGCCGTGCTGCTCGAGCACGAGAGGCAGGCCGAAGGTCTCGCTGAGGTTCTCGGCGGTGAGGGTGAGCGGGATCGGACCGGCGGCGACCACCCGGCCGCCGCGGATCATGAGGACGTCGGTGAAGCCGGGCGGGATCTCCTCGACGTGGTGGGTCACCAGCACCATGGCGGGGGCCTCCGTGTCGGCCGCGAGGTCTCCGAGGCGGCGCACGAGGTCCTCGCGGCCGCCGAGGTCGAGCCCGGCGGCGGGCTCGTCGAGGAGCATGAGCTCCGGGTCGGTCATGAGGGCGCGGGCGATCTGGACGCGCTTGCGCTCCCCCTCGCTCAGCGTGCCGTAGTGCCGGTCGGCGAGGTGCTCGGCGCCGAGCGCCTTGAGCAGCTCCATGGCGCGGGCGTAGTCGAGGTCGTCGTACTGCTCGCGCCAGCGTCCGATGATGCCGTAGGACGCCGTCACGACGACGTTGCCGACGACCTCGTCGGCGGGGATGCGCTCAGCCATCGCGGAGCTCGCGAGCCCGATGCGCGGGCGGAGCTCGAAGACGTCGACGGCGCCCAGCACCTCGCCGAGGATGCCGGCGACCCCGGTCGTCGGGTGCATGCGCGCCGCGGCGATCTGCAGCAGCGTCGTCTTGCCGGCGCCGTTGGGGCCGAGCACGACCCAGCGCTCGCCCTCCTCGACCTCCCAGGTCACGTCCTCGATGAGGGTCGACGGTCCACGACGGACGGTGACACCGGCGAAGGCGAGGACGTCGCTCATGCCCCGACCCTATGGCACGCCCGCTGCCGTCTCGCCTGCGACACCGCCCTCCTGTCGGGGGTTCGTGCACCGACCTACGATGACTGGGTGTCCGAGCTCCCCGCCTCCGTCCGCCTCGCCCTCTGGGTGACGGCGGCGTGGCGCGGAGACCTGCCCACCCGAGACGCCCTCGCGCAGTCGTTCCCCGACCTCGACCACGTGGCCGGCGACCTGGCACGCCTCGACGTCTGGCGTGACCTCGGCGAGGGGGCGCTCTTCGTGGCCCTTCCGCGCCCCGGCGACGTCAGCGGTATGCCGCGGGCGTCCACCGCAGCCACCGCCCACGCCGCCGAGGCCGGCGAGTGCGTCTACGTGGCCGGCATCGGCGGCCTGCTCGTGCCGACGCTGACGTCGTTCGGCCCCGAGGGCGACACTGGCCATCGCATCGACTGGACGGCCTACGACGCAGACCCGGTCCCCCGCCACCGGCTCGAGATGCTCGACCTGCGCGACGTCGAGCGCACCCTGATGACGCGCCTCGCGGAGCACACGGCGAGGCTCGCTGACATCGGCGGCCAGCCCTGGGGTCAGGAGGCGCGTGCGGCAGCGGAGTCCGACCTCGACACCAGGCTCTGGGGCGTGCCCCGCACGACCCCCGGACGCGCCCTGCGCATCATGTCGCTGGCGGGCACCGCGTCGCAGCTCGCCGAGCGCGCCACGAGCCTCACGGCCCTCGGCTCCAGCGGCGTCGACACCGCGACGATGACGTCCCGCTCGGCCGCCCTGCGCTCCCTCGGCGGTGACGCCGACACCGCGCTCGCACAGGCGACCAACGTCGCCGTCATGACGCTCGCCGGCTGGCGGCCGGCCTAGACCTCGTCGAGAGCCGCGAGCAGCGCTCTGGCGTAAGCGCGCTCGGCCTCGATGTCGGCGTGGCGCTCGACGGAGCCGTCAGGTCGACTGACCGACACGGCATACCCCCCGTCGAGCTGTTCGAGCATGACGAAGGTGTCACCGAGGAGGTCGCGCAGCTGGTCCTCACGGGGCAGCCAGACGGCCTTGTCCTGCTCGATGCTGTCGAGCGCCCACTCGGTCGTGCCGTTGAAGCCGATGACGTCACCGGTCTTGAAGTGGTGGACGTCGACGGTGAGGTCGCTGATGACGAAGACCTCCTCCTCCATGCCCGAGACGGGCAGGACGAAGCGGTCCCCGGCGCGCGGGGTCCACTCGAGGCCGGCGGTGCGAAGGCGTCGGGCAAGCTCGATCGGCAGCATGACTCATCCTCACATCCGTCCGGCCGCGCCTCAAGGTCGGTAGATTCGCGGGCATGACCGACGCGCCCGCCCTCCAGCCCCTCGACGAGTCGACCTTCGAGACGGTGCTGTGCGTGGCGGCCCATCCCGACGACCTCGAGTACGGCCTGGCCGCAGCCGTCGACAAGTGGGTGCGCGCCGGCAAGACGGTGACCTACCTGCTCGCCACCCGCGGCGAGGCCGGCATCGACACGATGGACCCCGCGGAGGCCGGACCGGCCCGCGAGCAGGAGGAGCGCGACGGTGCCGCTGAGGTCGGCGTCGAGGTCGTGGAGTTCGTCGACGGCTTCGACGACGGCGTCGTCGAGCACGGCCTGCCCCTGCGCCGGGCCATCGCGCGCGAGATCCGCATCCGACGCCCCGACCTGCTCGTCACGCTGACGTATGCCGACCGCTTCCCCGGCGGGCAGGTCAACCAGGCCGACCACCGGGCAGTGGGGCTCGCGGTGCTCGACGCCAAGGCCGACGCCGGCAACCGGTGGATCTTCCCCGACCTCGTCGACGAGGGCCTCGAGCCGTGGCAGGTGCGCCAGCTGCTCATCGCCGTCGACCCCGAGCCGTCGCACTACGTCGACGTGTCTGACAACTTCGACGCGGCTGTTGCGTCACTGTCAGCGCACGCCGCCTACCTCAAGGCGCTCGGCCCTGAATACCCTTCTCCCGCAGACTTGCTGGGGAGCATTCTCGGTGGGCCCGCCGAGGTTGTGGGCGTGCCGTATGCCGTCACCGGCCGGCTCATCGGCTGACGCGCGAGCCGGCCGCCGACACACGACGGTCAGGCCGCCCGCCAGCGTCGCTCAGCTGCCGAGGACCGAGCGGTAGACCTCGAGCGTGCGGTCGCCGATCGACGCCCACGAGAAGGACTCGACGGCCCGGGTGCGACCGGCCCTGCCGAACGCGGAGGCCCGGTCGACGTCGGACACGGCCTCGTTGAGGGCCGCGGCGAGATCAGCGACGAAGCGCTCCGGGTCGACGGGTGTGCCGGTGCCGTCCTGGACCTGCTCGATCGGCACGAGCCACCCCGTCTCGCCGTCGACGACGACCTCGGGGATGCCGCCGGTCGCCGTGGCGACGACGGGCAGCGCGCACGCCATCGCCTCGAGGTTGACGATGCCGAGCGGCTCGTAGACGGAGGGGCACGCGAAGACCGTGCCGTGGCTCAGCAGGGCGATGACCTCGGCGCGCGGCAGCATGTCGGGGATCCAGACGACCCCCTCGCGCTGCGCGCGCAGGTCGTTCATGAGCCCCTCGACCTCGGCGAGGATCTCGGGGGTGTCCGGCGCGCCGGCACACAGCACGAGCTGGACGTCCGGAGGCAGCTCGGCGCAGGCACGCAGGAGATAGGGCAGGCCCTTCTGGCGCGTGATCCGTCCGACGAAGACGACGGAGCGCTTGTCGGGGTCGACGCCGTGACGGCGCACCGTCTCCGTCGCCTCGGGCGACCGGTCCGCCGCCCACAGCTGGGAGTCGATCCCGTTGTGCACCACGTGAACTCGGGCCGGGTCGAGCGACGGGTAGCTCTTGAGGATGTCCTCGCGCATGCCGGCGCTCACCGCGACGACGGCGGCCGCGCCCTCGTAGGCGGTGCGCTCGGCCCAGGACGAGACGCGGTAGCCGCCACCGAGCTGCTCGGCCTTCCAAGGGCGCATCGGCTCGAGCGAGTGGGCGGTCACGACGTGCGGCATACCGCCGAGGAGCGAGGCGAGGTGCCCGGCCATGTTGGCGTACCACGTGTGCGAGTGCACGAGGTCGGCGCCGACGCAGTCGCCGGCCATGCTGACATCCACGCCGAGGGTCTGCAGGGCGGCGTTGGACTGCGCGAGCTCCGGCAGGTCGGCATACGCCGTGGTGCCTGTCTCCTCGCGCGGCGCGCCGAAGCAGCGCACCTGCACGTCGATGCCACCGCGTTCACGAAGAGCCCTGACGAGCTCGGCCACATGGACGCCGGCGCCTCCGTAGATGGCCGGGGGGTACTCCTTGCTGAGGATGTCGACGCGCACGGTCCGACCCTAGCCCGCAGACCATCCCGAGGCGCGGAAAGCCGGAGCCATTCCGCGCGCTGGACCTGCCGGTGCGCCGATGTTGGCCCTAGGGTGGCGTCCATGGCCCGACGAAGCGCTGCCGGTGGTCCCAAGGTCCTTGCGATCGTCCTCGCGGGAGGTGAGGGCAAACGACTCATGCCGCTGACGGCCGACCGTGCCAAACCGGCCGTGCCCTTCGGCGGGATCTACCGCCTCATCGACCTCGCCCTGTCCAACGTCGTCAACTCGGAGTACCGCAAGGTCGTCGTGCTGACGCAGTACAAGTCGCACAGCCTCGACGCCCACGTGACGAAGACCTGGCGCCTGTCGACGCTGCTCGGCAACTACATCACCACGGTGCCGGCGCAGCAGCGCGTCGACAAGAACTGGTACCTCGGCAGCGCCGACGCGATCTACCAGAGCCTCAACCTCGTGCACGACGAGCGTCCCGACATCGTCGTCGTCGTCGGCGCCGACCACGTCTACCGCATGGACTTCAGCCAGATGGTCGACCAGCACATCGAGTCCGGCGCCGCCTGCACCGTCGCGGCGATCCGCCAGCCGATCTCGATGGCCGACCAGTTCGGTGTCATCGAGGTCGACCCCGAGGACCCCCTGCGCATCGCCGCCTTCCGCGAGAAGCCCTCCGACCCGCAGGGCCTGCCCGACAACCCGGGCGAGATCCTCGCGTCGATGGGCAACTACGTCTTCACGGCGTCGGCGCTCGAGGAGGCCGTGGTCCGCGACCACGAGCGCGAGGGCAGCAAGAACGACATGGGCGGCGACATCGTGCCCGACTTCGTCAGCCGTGGTGAGGCGGCCGTCTACGACTTCGGCATCAACGAGGTGCCGGGCGCCACCGACCGCGACCGCGGCTACTGGCGCGACGTCGGCACGATCGAGTCGTACTACGACGCGCACATGGACCTCATCTCGATCCACCCGGTCTTCAACCTCTACAACTACGACTGGCCGATCTACACGAGCCACAGCCCCTACCCACCGGCGAAGTTCGTGCACGGCAGCGGCGACCGCATCGGCGAGGCGCTCAACTCGGCGGTCTCGCCCGGCGTCGTCGTGTCCGGCGCCCACGTCTACGCCTCGGTCCTCTCGCCGCTCGTCAAGGTGCACTCCTACGCGAGCCTCCAGGGCTCGGTGCTGCTCGACAACGTCGAGGTGCACCGGCACGCCCAGATCCGCCGCGCGATCATCGACAAGAACGTCGTCGTTCCGGAGGGCGCCCAGATCGGCATCGACCACGAGCACGACCGCGCAAGAGGCTTCCACGTCACCGAGACGGGCATCGTCGTCGTCGGCAAGGGCCAGACCGTCACGCGGTGACGTGACGGCGCGCCATGACCTCTGAGACCGGAGAGACCACCATCGACGAGCAGGCCGCTCCGACAAGCACATCCGACCCTCGGCCGGCCCGCGTCGGCATCCAGGTGCCGCCGCAGCACGCCACCTGGGCAGAGATCCGTCGCACCGTCGCGACGCTCGAGGAGATGGGGGTCGACGTCCTGCTCAACTGGGACCACTTCTTCCCTCTGAGCGGTGACCGCGGCGGCCTGCATTTCGAGTGCTGGACGATGCTCGGCGCGTGGGCCGAGTCGACCGAGAGCGTCGAGATCGGCGCCCTCGTGACGTGCAACAGCTACCGCAACCCGAGCCTGCTCGCCGACATGGCGCGCACCGTCGACCACATGAGCGAGGGCCGGCTCATCCTCGGCATCGGGTCGGGCTGGGCGCAGCTCGACTACGACGAGTACGGCTACGAGTTCGGCACGGCCGGCAGCCGCCTCGACGACCTCGACCGCGACCTGCCGGTCATCCGCGAGCGCTGGACGAAGCTCAACCCCGCGCCCACCCGCGACATCCCCATCCTCATCGGCGGCGGGGGTGAGAAGAAGACGCTGCGCATCGTCGCCGAGCACGCCAGCATCTGGCACGGCTTCGGTGGCCCCGAGGAGATCGCGCACAAGCACCGCGTGCTCGACGCGTGGTGTGCGCGCCGGGGACGCGACCCCCTCGAGATCGAGCGCTCGGCCGGCGTGGCCTTCGTGCCGGGGCGCAACCCCGACCAGTCGGGCGACTACGCGAGCAACGCCCAGCAGCTGCACGACGTCGGCACGCGACTCTTCACTGCGAGCGTCGCAGCCGCCGACCCCGACCTCGGCCGGGTGCGCGACCTGCTCCAGTGGCGTGACGACGTCAACCGAGCCACGGGCGACCCCACGGCCTGAGCGGCAGCAGCCATCCGGCATACCCCCTCGGTGCCGTATGCCGGATGGCCGGGCGCGCGCGCCGGCCGCCTCACTACCCTGACCGGGTGACCGAAGCGAGCGCACCGTCCCAGCCGACCGACGACGGGGCAGACGGCCACACCCTGAGCATCACCGTGACGGGTGACGACCGGCCCGGTGTCACGGGCACCCTGCTCAGTGCCGTCTCCGGCGTCGGCGCCGAGGTGCTCGACATCCAGCAGGTCGTCGTGCACGGCCACCTCACCCTCACCCTGCTGCTCCGGCCCGGATCGCACGTCGAGCAGCTGCGCGACTCCGCCGCCGTGGCCGCGCACCGGCTCGGCCTCGTGCTGACCGTCACCGAGGGCAGCGGCGACAACGCCCGGCCGCGCCAGGGCCGGGCTGCCGTCGTCGTGCTCGGCGCTCCCCTGCGGGCCAGCGCGGTCTCGCGCGTCACGACCCGGATCGCCGAGCACGGCGCCAACATCGACCGCATCCGGCGCCTCTCGCGCTACCCCGTGACGACGGTGGAGTTCGACATCTCCGGGGCCGACGTGCCGTCGCTGCGCACCGAGCTCGCGCTCGTCGCGACGACCGAGGGCATCGACATCGCGGTCGCCCCCGGTGGCCTCGCTCGCCGGGGGCGTCGCCTCGTCGTGCTCGACGTCGACTCGACGCTCATCCAGCAGGAGGTCATCGAGCTGCTCGCTGCACACTGCGGCCGCGAGGCCGAGGTCGCCGAGGTCACGGCGCGGGCGATGGCCGGCGAGCTCGACTTCGAGGAGTCGCTCCGGGCGCGCGTGGCCACCCTCGCCGGCCTTCCGGCGTCGGTGCTCGACGAGGTGCGAGACGCTGTCGAGCTGACGCCGGGAGCCCGCACGCTCGTGCGCACCCTCAAGCGGCTCGGCTTCACGGTGGGTCTCGTCAGCGGCGGGTTCATCGAGATCGTCGGCGCGCTCGCCGACGACCTCGGCATCGACCACGCACGTGCGAACCGTCTCGAGATCGAGGACGGCCACCTCACCGGGCGCGTCGTCGGCGAGGTCGTCGACCGGGCCGGCAAGGCACGCGCCCTGCGCGAGTTCGCGGAGCAGGAGGGGCTGCCGCTCAGCCGGACCGTGGCCATCGGCGACGGCGCCAACGACCTCGACATGCTCGACGCCGCAGGACTCGGAGTCGCCTTCAACGCCAAGCCGATCGTGCAGGAGCAGGCGCAGACCTCGGTCAACGTGCCCTACCTCGACTCGGTGCTCTACCTGCTCGGCATCTCGCGCGAGGAGATCGAGGAAGCCGATCTCGACGACGGCACGCCGACCCACGCTCCTCCGGTCCCTCACGCGTCTCACTAGGCTGGACCGATGCAGAGCGTGACATCGTCCGGATCGAGCCAGCGGTCCACCCCACGCCGCACCCTGCTCATCATCGGGGGCGCCGAGGACCGCATCGGGAGGTCGGTCGTCCTCAAGCGCTTCGTCAAGCTCGCCGGCGGGCGCCGGTCGCACATCGTCGTCATCCCGACCGCGTCGTCCTTCGCGCAGGAGGTCTCCGAGGCCTACCGCGACGTCTTCACCCGGCTGCGCGGCGGCGAGGTGTCCGTCGTCCACCCGGCCACGCGGCGAGAGGGAGGCGACCCGGAGCTCGTGGCCGCCCTCGACTCGGCCACCGGTGTCTTCCTCACCGGTGGCAGCCAGGTCAAGCTCGCCCAGAACGTCGTCGGCACCCCGGTGGGCGACGCGATCGTGCGCGCCTACGAGCGGGGGGCCGTGGTGGCAGGCACCTCGGCCGGCGCCTCGATCATGAGCCGCTACATGATCTCGCTCGGCGAGGAGGGCCTGACCCCCCGCCAGCGCGCCAGCCAGATCTCGGCCGGGCTGGGTCTCGTCGAGGACGTCATCATCGACCAGCACTTCGACCAGCGCGGTCGCTACGGCCGTCTCATGTCGATGGTCGCGGCCTCCCCCAACCTGCTCGGCATGGGCATCGACGAGAACACCGCCGCCGAGATCCGCGATGCCAAGGTCATGTCGGTCATCGGGGCGGGCGCGATCTTCGTCGTCAACGCTCGCAACGCCATCACCGACGCCCCCGACGCGCGCCGCGGCGCCCCGCTGCTCGTTTCCGGAGCGGTGGTGCACACGCTGCCCACGGGCAGTACCTTCGACCTGCAGCACGTGGAGCTGACCGCGTTCGTCGAGCGCCACCCGGACATCGAGGGGGCGGTCGTCCCCGCGAAGGTCCGCGCCGCGCGCTCCACCCCCAGCAGCGCTGCTCACTGAGCCCCACGAGCAGTCCGTTCCAGACGACCCGCAGGAGGAGTTCCATGGCCGTCGAGGTCCCCACCCCCACCGGTCCGGCCCGCCCGGACCTCACGATCCTCGAGACGCGGATCTACCGGGGCCCCAACATCTGGTCCTACCAGCAGGCCATCCACCTCGTCGTCGACCTCGGTTCTCTCGAGGACTACCCCACCGTGTCGCTCCCGGGCTTCACCGAGCAGCTGCTCGAGGCCGTGCCCGGGCTCTACAACCACACCTGCTCCCGTGGACGCCGAGGCGGGTTCGTCGAGCGGCTCCACGAGGGAACCTGGCTCGGCCACGTCGCCGAGCACGTCGCCCTCCAGCTGCAGACGCTGGCCGGCCACGAGTCGCGGCGCGGCAAGACGCGCGCGGTCAAGGGAGTGCGCGGCCGCTACAACGTCGTCTACAGCTACACCGACGAGACCGTCGGCGTCGCGGCTGGCAAGCTGTCGGTCCGGCTGCTCAATCACCTCGTGGCCCCCGAGGACGGCTTCGACTTCGAGACCGAGTTCAACGCCTTCCTGCGCCAGGCGGAGCGCGTGGCCTTCGGTCCTTCGACGGCGGCCATCCTCGAGGAGGCCGCATCGCGCGACATCCCCTTCATCCGGCTCAACTCCGCCTCGCTTGTGCAGCTCGGCCAGGGCGTGCACGCCCAGCGCATCCGGGCCACGATGACCTCCAAGACGGGCGCCCTGGCCGTCGACATCGCCAGCGACAAGGACCTCACGACCAAGCTGCTCGGGTCGGCGGGGCTCCCCGTGCCCAAGCAGGAGTCGGCCCGCACGATGCGCGGCACCGTCGAGGCGGCCCGCCGCATCGGCTTCCCGGTCGTGGTCAAGCCGCTCGACGGCAACCACGGACGCGGGGTCTGCCTCAATCTCATGAACGACGCCGACGTCGAGAAGGCCTACGACATCGCCAAGGCGGAGTCGCGTCGCGGCACGATCATCGTCGAGTCCTTCGTCACCGGGCGCGACTACCGGTGCCTCATCGTCGGCGGCAAGATGCAGGCGATCGCCGAGCGGGTGCCGGCACACGTCATCGGCGACGGCACGAGCACGGTGTCCGAGCTGGTCGACATCACGAACGCCGACCCGCGCCGCGGCGTCGGCCACGAGAAGGTCCTGACCAAGATCCGGGTCGACGCGAACGCCGAGGAGATCCTCGCCGGGCAGGGCTACACCCTGGCGTCCGTGCCGCCCGAGGGCGAGATGGTCAAGCTCGCCCTGACGGGCAACATGTCGACCGGCGGCATCTCGATCGACCGCACGTTCGACGCGCACCCCGACAACGTCGAGATCGCCGAGGAAGCCGCGCGCATGGTCGGTCTCGACGTCGCGGGCATCGACTTCATCTGCCCCGACATCACCTACCCCGTGCGTGAGACGGGTGGCGCGATCTGCGAGGTCAACGCCGCTCCCGGCTTCCGAATGCACACGCATCCCACGGTGGGAGAGCCCCAGTTCATCGCAAAGCCGGTCGTCGACCTGCTCTTCCCGCCCGGCGCGCAGTCGCGGGTGCCGATCGTGGCGGTGACCGGAACCAACGGCAAGACGACGACCTCGCGCATGATCGCCCACATCTTCAAGGGCCTGGGGCGCAAGGTCGGCATGACCTCGACCGACGGCGTCGTCATCGACGAGCGGCTCGTCATCAAGGCCGACGCCTCGGGGCCGCGCTCGGCGCGGATGGTCCTGCAGAACCCCCGCGTCGACTTCGCCGTCATGGAGGTCGCCCGTGGTGGCATCCTGCGCGAGGGCCTCGGCTACGACCGCAACGACATCGCCGTCGTGACGAATGTCCAGCCGGATCACCTGGGGCTCAAGGGAATCGACACCCTGCGCCAGCTTGCCGACGTCAAGGCCGTCATTGTCGAGGCCGTGCCTCGCGACGGCTTCGCCGTCCTCAACGCCGACGACCCGCACGTGCGCAACATGCGCCGCCGGTGCTCCGGAGGCATCGTCTGGTTCACGATGGCCGAGCCGGGCAGCGAGGTGCGCGACTTCGTCGACGACTACTGCCGTCGCGGTGGTCGCGCCGTCGTGCTCGAGCCGAGCGAGCGCGGCGAGATGATCGTCATCAAGCACGGCCGGCGGAGCATGCAGCTCGCCTGGACCCACCTGCTCCCCGCCACCTTCGGCGGAGCCGCCCGCTTCAACGTGGCGAACTCCCTGGCAGCAGCAGGCGCCGCCTTCGCCGCGGGCGCGCCGCTGCACGACATCCGTCAGGGACTGCGCACCTTCGCCACGACCTACTACCTCTCCCCCGGCCGCCTCAACCTCATCGAGGTGGGCAACGCCGACGTCTTCGTCGACTACTGCCACAACGCAGCCGGCATGAAGGAGCTCGGCGCCTTCGTCGACCGCTACGCCGCGCAGAAGCAGGGCCAGCACGACCTGACGAAGACCTCGCGCATCGGCATGATCGGCGCCGCCGGCGACCGCCGCGATGACGACATGCGCGAGCTCGGCCACGTCGCCGCCCAGCACTTCGACGTCATCGTCATCCGCGAGGACGAGCGGCTTCGCGGCCGCAAGCCCGGCGAGACGGCGGCCCTCATCGCGGAGGGTGCCCACACGGCCATTCAGGAAGGGGCCCGGTGCCGGCAGGTGGAGGTCGTGCTCGACGAGCTCGAGGCCACCCGTCACGTCCTGGCCCGCACCAACCCGGGCGACCTCGTCGTCATGTGCGTCGACCAGCACGCCATGGTGGTCACCGAGCTCGAGGAGCGCACCAAGCACGCGCAGGCCGGCGCCCGCATCGGTCTGCCCAGCGCCGCCACGAGCGACCCCGACCTCGACCCGACCACCCTCACCTCCACGGCGGAGGCAGAGGGCACCGAGGCCGAGGGCGAGGCCCTTGCCGTCGTCCCCGGCGAGACCCACCCACCCCTCGACGACACGGCCATCTGAGCTCAGCCCGGCTCGAGTGCCCGGTTCCCGACGCCTCACCGCGTCGGCGGCCGGGCACTCGCCGTCGAGGGCACGTCAAGAGAACCTCGATGTCATGTCGAGCGCCAGGGCCCGCGCGTCTCACCCCGCAAGAGGTGGGCACTCGGCTGAGAAGGCGTCGGTTCAGTCGGCGTGCGGTGGGGCGAGCTCGTCCGCGTAGGCGCGCAGGGCACGACGGTAGGACTGCGTGTCGACGTCCGTCGTCGCCTCGAGCGATGCGCGGATGAGGTCGGCGACGGCCTGCCGCTCCTGACCGAGGTCGGCCTGCACGAGCGCCCGGAACATGATGGCCGCCGTGTTGTGCGGCCGTGCCTCGAGGACCTCGTCCACGATCGGGGCGGCCTCGGCGGCGCGGCCGACGACCCGCAGGCTCGAAGCGAGCTGGAGCTGGGCGCGGTGACGGTGCGGCTCCTTGAGACCGGCCGCCAGCGCCTGCTCGTAGAGACCGATCGCCGCCTGCTCGTCACCGGCGGAGTCCCTCGCGCCGGCCAGCTCGAAGACGAGGCGGGCATCCCCCGGGTGGTCGTCGACGAGCTGCTGCGCCTCGGTGACCCGCGCTGCCGCGTCGTCCATGCTCCAGAGGGCGGCGATCTCCGACTCGAGCTCGTGCTCGCCACGCGCTGCGACCACCTTGCGACGGATCGTGCGCGCGTCGTCGACCGTGCCACCGTGCTCGCGAATCCAGGCGTCGACCTCGGCGCGCTCGGCGTGGCACATGAGGGCGATGACGTCGCCGGCGTGCGCGTGCGGTGCGAGGGCCTCGAGCGAGGCGAGCTCCGTGCCGTAGCCGGGCACGTCGAGGACGCCGACCTTGGCGAGCCCCTCGCGGAAGAGGTCGAGCAGGTCGTCGGCGTCGCGTCCGCGCAGGTAGTGACGGGCGATCTTGAGGGCGACCTCCTCGGCGCCGCGGCCGGCGATCTCGCCCATCGCGATGATGGCCTCGTCGGTGCGGTCACCCGCACACCCGAGGCTGAGGCGCACCGCCCCGCCGGGCGCCGCAAGACCGCGGGCCACCTCGAGCAGCGCCTCGAGGCCCGCCTCGTTGTGGGCCATGTCCATGATGATGGTGGCCCGGCCACCCGTCTCGAGCGGGAGCGAGTAGGTGTTGAGGCGACCCCAGTTGTGCTCGGGGTCGGGTGCGAAGGTGCGCAGGCCCTCGATGACGGCCGAGCGCGCCACCCCGAGACCCAGGGCGGCGGCGGCGCCTGCGAGGGCGTTGGCGATGTTGTTGTGGGACAGGCCCGAGAGGGTCATCGGCACGTCGACGATCTTGACGAGACGATCGGGGTCGCCGTTCTGCGACAGCACGACGATCTCGCCGTCGAGCACGGTGATGCCGCGGCCGCCCTGGTTGATCGACTCCCACAGCGCGGGCGAGGCCGGGTCGAGGCTGAAGGCCCACGGCTTCGCCTTGATGCCGTGCCGCATCGCCCAGACGCGCGGGTCGTCGCCGTTGAGCACGACCCACCCCTCGGGCTTGGTCACCGTCGTGACGATGGCCTTGACCTCGGCGAGCTGGTCGAGGGTGTCGATCCCCTGCAGGCCGAGGTGGTCGGCGCTGACGTTCGTGACGACGCTGACGTCGTTGGCGGTGACGCCCATCCCCTTGAGCAGCATGCCGCCCCGGGCGGTCTCGAGGATGCCGATCTCCAGACCGGGCGTCTCGAGCACTCCTCGGGCGCCGGCCGGGCCGGAGAAGTCGCCGGCCTCCTTGGTCTCGCCCATGACGACGACGCCGTCGGTCGAGCTCCACGCGGTGCGCAGGCCGGCGGTCATGCACATGTGCGCCATGAGGCGCGTCGTCGTCGTCTTGCCGTTGGTGCCGGTCACAGAGGCGACCGGGACCCGCGGGGTGAGGACGCTGGGCGGAGGTCCGTCCGGCGAGGCGAGGATGACGGCGCCCGCCGCCTCGATGACCTCGTCGGAGCGCCGCGACGGGTCGAGCAGCCCCGCGAGCATCGCGCCGATCTGCTCACCCGCCACCTGGCCGCGGGTGCGGTGCACCCAGGGGAAGGCGATGACGACGTCGTCGACGGTCTGGCCGGCCCGCACCCGCACGCCCAGGCGCCCGACCCCGATCTCGGAGCCGACCCGCTTGGTCACGGTGCGGATGACCCGCATGACGAACCGCTGCCGCAGGGCGCTGCCTCGGCGCCCGGGGCGGGCGGCCCGCATCCCGAGCCGCCTCGCCAGCGCCTCGGCCTCGGTGCGCCGCATGGCCAGGTAGCCGTGCAGGTGGAGGCTGACCTTGATGGTGGGGCGGGGGAAGTAGAGGTTGGGGCCCTCGAGCACCCGCACCTCGTCGACGCGCACCCCGGGCACCTCGACAGGCACCCCGGCAGCTACGTCCGTGGCCACGTCGGCAGGCGTCGCGCCGGTCGTCGTCGGCCTCGTAGCGGTCGGCGGGGCGCTGTCGGAGCCGGTGCCTGGCTCGGACGTCAGGGCAGGGGTGGAGGGGCTACCGGCGTCGGGCATGGGCAGGACTCTAGCGAGCCGACGGCGTGCCCGCTGCGCCACGCCCACGCCTCATCAGAAGGTCACTGACCCATCGCGTGGACGCCGCCGTCGACGTGCACGATCTCTCCCGTCGTGGCCGGGAACCAGTCCGACAGCAGGGCCGCGCAGGCCTTGGCGGCCGGCTCCGGGTCGTTGACGTCCCAGCCGAGCGGCGCCCGGTCGTCCCAGATCTTCTCGAACTGCTCGAAGCCCGGGATCGACTTCGCCGCAGTCGTGCGGATCGGGCCTGCGGCGACGAGGTTGCAGCGCACGTCCTTGGGGCCGAGGTCGCGGGCGAGGTAGCGGTTCGTCGACTCGAAGGCGGCCTTGGCGACGCCCATCCAGTCGTAGACGGGCCAGGCGAACTTGGCGTCGAAGGTGAGGCCGACGACACTGCCGCCCCCGGACATGAGCGGCAGGCACGCGACGGCGAGCGACTTGAGGCTGTAGGCCGAGATCTGCACCGCCGTCGAGACGTCCTCCCACGTGCCCTCGAGGAAGTTGAAGGCACCCTGGGGCGCGAAACCGATCGAGTGCAGCACGCCGTCGAGCCCGTCGACGTGCTCGCGGAGCCGGTCGGCCAGCGTGTCGAGGTGCTCCTGGTCGGAGACGTCGAGCTCGATGACGACGGGCGTCTCGGGCAGTCGCTTCGCGATGGTCTGGGTGATCTTCATCGTCCGGCCGAAGGAGGTGAGCACGACGGTCGCGCCCTCCTGCTGCGCGATCTTCGCGACGTGGAAAGCGATCGAGCTGTCCATGAGGACGCCGGTGATGAGGAGCTTCTTGCCTTCGAGGATTCCCATGCCTGCGACTTTCTCTTGTGGTGAGGAGGCTTGCTGCACAAGGCGCTTCACGGCATACGGGCGTATGCCGTGTGTCGGGGTCAGTGCCCCATGCCGAGCCCGCCGTCGACGGGGATGACGGCGCCGGTGATGTAGGCGGCGTCGTCGCTCGCGACGAAACGCACGACGGAGGCGACCTCCTCCGGGGTGGCGAACCGGCCCGCGGGGATGCTGGAGAGGTAGGCCTTCTTCTGGTCGTCGGGCAGCACCGCTGTCATCTCGGTGTCGATGAATCCGGGCGCCACGACGTTGGCGGTGATGCCGCGGCCACCGAGCTCTCGCGAGATCGACCGGGCCAGGCCGACGAGGCCCGACTTGGACGCGGCGTAGTTGGTCTGGCCGGGTGAGCCGTAGAGGCCGACGACGCTGCTGATGAGCACGATGCGGCCGCGGCGCTTGCGGATCATTCCCGTCGCGGCGCGGCGGGCGCAGCGGAAGGCCCCGGCGAGGTTGGTGTCGATGACGCTGTCGAACTCCTCGTCGGTCATGCGCATGAGGAGGGTGTCCTTCGTGATGCCGGCGTTGGCGACGAGCACCTCGACCGGACCTCCGAAGACCTGCTCCGCCTCGGTGAACGCCGCGTCGACCGACGCGGAGTCGGTGACCTCGCAACGCACCGCGGTCAGCCCCTCGGGCGGCTCGCCGGACCGCTGGGTGATGACGACGTTGTCGCCACCTGCGACGAACGCCCGGGCGATGGCAAGCCCGATGCCGCGGTTGCCTCCCGTGACGAGCACGTTGCGGGGGGTCTTCTCCTGCGCCTCTGCGGTCACTGCGCTCCTCCTCGGCCGGCTGTGCCGGCGGTCGATGCCTGACCCGCAACCTAACGGACTACCGAAGGGTAGACAGCCTCGTGGCCGACCACCGGGCAGCGAACTATCGTAGAGAGGTGGCAAGACCCCAGAACGAGCCCGTGGTGCACAGCGTCACCTCGGCTGCCAGCTCCACCTCCGACGACCAGGACCAGCGCGTCAAGCGCTACCTGACGATGATGGGCATCCGCGTGCTCTGCTTCGGCCTCGTCTTCGTCACGACGGGGTGGCTGCGCTGGGCTGCGGTCGCCGGCGCGGTGCTCATCCCCTACTTCGCGGTGATCGTCGCGAATGCGGTCCGCCCCCGCCAGGCCGGCTCGATCCAGGCCGTCACGCCGCCGTTGGATCGCACCCAGCGCCTCGGACGGTGAGTGGGAGCGACGTCGCGCCTGACGACGAGCACGTCTGCAGCGCCAAGGGGTGCCGGCAGGCCGCTGCCCACGCCGTCATCTGGCGCAACCCCAAGCTGCACACGCCCGAGCGGCGCAAGGTCTGGCTGGCGTGCGACCAGCACCGTCAGTCGCTCGCCGACTTCCTTGCCCTGCGGGGCTTCCTCATCGAGGTCGTCGAGGTCGCGGAGCTGACCGACGCCGACGGGTGACCCGCCCGGCACCGTCTTCGGAGACCATGAGCCCGCCGGACGACGGGCGCGCGCCCCTCAGTCCGTGAGGGCTGCGAGGAACACCTTGTCGAGGTCCTCGGCCTGCCGGGCGACGTAGGCCTCGCCGCGGGTCACGTCGGCGAACGTGCGCAGGGTGGCGGCGTCGGCCGCGCCGCCGAGGGCGATGCTGAGGATCCGGACGGGGCGGTCCCCGCCTGCGAGCGGCCTCAGCCTGCCCAGCACCTGCTCGAGGGTGGCGCTCCCGGGGTCCTCGTTCTTGCCGTCGCTGATGAGGATGATCGTGTTGTCGCCCGGACGCCAGCTGCGCTGCGCGGTGTCGGCGGCGGCGATGACGGTGTCGTAGAGACCGGTCGCACCGTCGGCGCGCAGGCCGGCGACCGACTTCTGCAGCACCTGCATCGCCGGCGTCGCCCCGATCGTGCGCGACGGCGGACCGAGGTCGAGGACCGAGGTGTAGTCGGCCCGGTTGTCATTGCGCGAGAAGGTCCACAGACCGACGTTGGTGCGGTCCGAGAAGAGTGGCAGCGACGCCGAGATCGCCTGCTTCGCGAGGTCGAGGCGAGTGGCGTTGCCGGCGGCGGCGACTCGCTCGTTCATCGACCCGGACGTGTCGAGGACGACCATGACGGAGCCCTGCCGGTCGACCGCAGTCCACCCCTGCAGTGCCCGCGCGAGCTTCCACGAGCTCGGCCCTGCCGGGGTGTAGCGAGGCTCGGAGGCGACGGCACCGTCGGTGATGTCCGACTCGGTCTCGAGCCGCGGGGTGCGCCAGCCTGCGGCCGCGAACTGGCCTGCGGCCTGGCCGGAGACGATGAAGACGGCGAACCGGTCGAGGGCCGCCTGCTGCTGCGGTGTCACCCAGCCGGCGCGGACCGTGATGAGCGGGACCTCGTTGGGGTAGATGCCGTCGGTCGGATAGAGAGCGACGAGCGGAACGCGTGGCGACGAGGCGTTGAAGGTGCGCACGGCGTGCTCCGTCGTCGGCAGGAGCGAGGCGGAGCGGAGGACCTCGGCGACCGGCTTCGTCGTGTCGCGCAGCGGGGCGAAGACCTTCTCTGCATCGGCGTGGAGGGTGGCGAGGGCGCTCTGGGCCTGGAGCAGGCTCCGGCGGGTGGCATCGGCGGTGTCCGCCTGAGACACGACACCGTCGGTGAGGCTCACCATGGCGCTGAGGCTCGCGGCATCCGTCAGGGGGTCCTGCCAGCTGATCCGAGCCCTTCCCCAGTCTGCGTGCCCGCGCGTGGCCCAGCCCGCAGGGTTGCGCCCGAGCTCGAGCAGCTGTGCCCAGCTCGGCTGGGTCACGGGCCACCCGAGGGCCTCGGCCATCGGCCGCGGAGCTGCCACCACGACGGGACTCACGGCGACCACGGGGAACGACGGCGAGAGCGCCTTGGCCAGCTCCGGGCGTCGTGACAGCACCTCGCTCCAGATGCTGGCGTCGGGCATCCACGCCGTCGGCGCGTTCGCCCCGCCGCCCGCCTCGAGCGCGGTGCGCAGGGTGTCACCGAACGCCTCGGGCTCGGTGGCCACAACCTTCGTCGTCGTGCACCGCCCGTCGACGAGCGACTCGGTGCCGCTGTCGAAGTCGGCGGCGGCCTTGGCGAGGACGGGCGCCAGCGAGGGTGATGCCGCCACCGTGAGCGGCACGCGGGTCGGGCCGCAGGCCAGCGCGGCATCGGCGCCGTCGTCGTCCGGCCGGAGCAGCGCGAAGGCGCCGAGACCGACGACGAGGGCGGCGACCAGCCCGAGGACCACGAGACGGACGGAGCGCCGCGACGCGCGCCCGGGGGCACGGTGGCGGCCGCCGCCTCGACGCTCGGTCGCCGAGGGCGCACCGGCGGCGGCCGGCTTCTCGGTCAGGCTTCGCTCGTAGGGGCCCATGGGGCGTGACGGATGGTCGGGCTCTTGCTCCACGGCGGCCTCCGGGCGACGCAGTTGCCGTAAAGGCTGACGTGGACCACGCGGTCCCCGTCCCGGTCGCGGCAGCCAGCCAATTGCGGGCATCGTACACAAGCGCGCCATGGACGGGAGGTGCTGCCCATGGACTGCCCACGGACTGCCCAAGGACTACCCGGGTGCTCCCCCACGACTCGCCGCGGCCAGTGGGGGCGTCCGGTACCCCTTCTGCAGGTCGACGCGCCGCCGCGCCTCCCTCCCGTATGCCGTATGCCGAGCGGCCGAGTGCCCGTGCAGCGTCGGAGCGCGTCAGCCCCCGATGGCCGACATCGGCCGGTCCGGCTGCACGAAGTCCGGCCCGTCGATGCCGTGACCGCGGCGCTTGCGCCACATCTCGCCCCGGATGAGCCCGAGCAGCTCGTCATCGGTCGCGCCGTCGCGCATCGGGCCACGCAGGTCGGTCTCGGTCGTCGAGAAGAGGCAGTTGCGCACCTGGCCGTCGGCCGTCAGGCGCGTGCGGTCGCACGCAGCGCAGAAGGGCTGCGAGACGCTCGCGATGATGCCCACCGTGGCGGGCCCTCCGTCGACGAGGAAGCGCTCCGCCGGCGCGCTCCCCCGGTCGGCGGCCGGGAGCGGCGTCAGGGTGAACCGTTCGGAGAGCCGGGCGCGGATCTCCTCGGCACTGACCATGTCGCTGCGCTCCCACGCGTGCTGGGCGTCGAGCGGCATCTGCTCGATGAACCGCAGCTCGTAGCCGCGGTCGAGGCACCACGAGAGCACGTCGGCGACATCGGCGTCGTTGATGCCGCGCATCGCGACGGCGTTGACCTTGACCGGGGTCAGACCGGCGTCAGCAGCGGCCTTGAGGCCCGCTTCGACATCGGAGAGCCTGTCGCGGCGCGTGAGGTGGGTGAAGGTCTCGGAGTCGATGGTGTCGAGGCTGACGTTGACGCGGTCGAGGCCGGCCGCGGCGAGCCGCCCCGCCAGACGGTCGAGCCCGACCCCGTTGGTCGTCATGGCGATCCGCGGGCGTGGGCGCAGCGCTGCGATCGCCGCGACGACATCCACGAGCGACCGCCGGAGCAGCGGCTCACCGCCGGTCAGGCGCACCTGGGTGATCCCGTCGCGCACGAAGAGTCCGACGATGCGCAAGAGCTCCTCGTCGCTGAGCATGTCGGGCTTGGGCATCCACGGCAGCCCCTCCGCCGGCATGCAGTAGGTGCAGCGCAGGTTGCAGCGGTCGGTGACCGACACCCGGAGGTCGCGGGCCACCCGCCCGAACTGGTCGGCCAGTCCCGTGAGGCCGGCAGGGCGTGTCTGCGCGGCCGACCGGAACGTCGGGTCGGGGAGGCGGATCATGGGTTCCACTGTAGGCCGGGTACCGTCGAAGCGTGCTTCGACTCTGGCTGACGCGGCGATGGCTGCTGGGGACCCTCATCGGGATCCTCTTCGCCATCGCGTGCTTCTACCTCGGGCTGTGGCAGTGGCACCGGCACGTCGAGCAGCGCACCAAGGTCGAGGCGATCGGGGCCAACTACGACGCCGCCCCCGTGCCGCTGACCGGGCTCGAGCCGCTGCGCCCCCTCAGCCCCGAGCAGCAGTGGACGCGCGTGACGCTGACCGGCACGTATGCCGCAGGGGAGGACCTGCTCGTGCGCAACCGGACGCTCGACCAGACCGTCGGCTTCGAGGTGCTCACCCCCTTCACGACCGACGGCCGCACGATCCTCGTCGACCGGGGCTGGGTGGCCAACGCCCAGGACGCCGAGACGGCCCCTCCCGTCGACGCACCGCCGACGGGGCAGGTCGCTCTGACGGGCTGGCTGCGAACCGGCGAGCCCCAGCTCGGACGCGATCTGCCACCCCCGCAGCTCGCGAGCATCAGCATCGCGGACGCCCGGGCCGCGCGACCGGAGCTCGCCGCCGACGCCGTCTACGTCGTGCTGGGTGCGCAGCAGCCACCCGTGCTCGCGGGTGAGCACCCGGTGCGGCTGCTCCCCCGGCCGGAGGAGGACCTCGGCCCGCACCAGGCCTACGCCTACCAGTGGTGGCTGTTCATGCCCGGCGCGCTCGTGTTCGTCGTCCTCGCGATGCGTCGCGAGCTCGCGGCCGGGGAGGCCGGTGACGGACCGGAGGGGACCGACGGCCGGGACGCCGACGCAGGCGCCGAGGGTGACGGCCGGCGGGTCGCCGCGGGGCGTCCCGCCAAGGTCAAGAAGGTGCGCATCTGGGACGAGGAGGACGCCTGACGTCCGGGCCGCGTCGTGCTCGAGAAGACCCGAGGCGGGGTCCTCGGTGGGTGCCTCCCCGCATCGAGGCTCAGACAGGGTCGAGGGCGCCTTCGTCGGCCAGCTGGTCCTGCCGGCCCTCGTCGAACTGTGTCGCGTGCAGCACGGCGTAGAGGCCTCCTGCCGCCAGCAGCTCGGCGTGACGCCCGGTCTGCACGACACGACCGTGGTCGAGCACGACGATGAGGTCGGCCTGGCGGATCGTCGAGAGCCGGTGCGCGATGACGATCGAGGTGCGCCCCTCAAGGGCGGCATCGAGGGCGTGCTGCACCGCCACCTCGGACTCGGAGTCGAGGTGGGCCGTCGCCTCGTCGAGCACGACGACGTCGGGCGCCTTGAGCAGCAGCCGCGCGATGGCGAGGCGCTGCTTCTCACCGCCGGAGAGCCGGTGCCCGCGGTCGCCGACGACGGTGTCGAGGCCCTCGGGCAGCTCGTCGACGAGGGCGCTGATCTGCGCCGCACGCAGCGCGGCATGGATCTGCTCGTCGGTGGCCTCCGGGCGCGCGTAGAGCAGGTTGGCCCGGATCGTGTCGTGGAAGAGGTGGGCTTCCTGCGTGACGACGCCGATGCGGTCGCGGAGCGAGGTCATCGTCACGTCGCGCAGGTCGACGCCACCGACCCGGACCGCCCCCGACGTGGGGTCGTAGAGCCGGGCCACGAGCGAGGTGAGCGTCGTCTTGCCGGCACCTGAGGGTCCGACGAGGGCGACGAGCGCGCCAGCGGGCACGGACACCGTGATGTCCTGGAGGACGACCCCACTGCCGCGCCGGTCGCCGGAGGCAACGGACTCGAGGGACGCGAGCGACACCTCGTCTGCGGAGGGGTAGCCGAAGCCGACATGGTCGAGCTCGACCCCGAGCGGGCCGTCCGGCAGGTCGACGGCGTCGGGCTTCTCGGTGACGAGCGGCTGGAGGTCGAGCACCTCGAAGACCCGCTCGAAGGAGATGAGGGCCGTCATGACGTCGACCCGGACGTTGGACAGCGACGTCAACGGCCCGTAGAGCCGGGCGAGCAGGGCCGAGAGGGCGAGCAGGGTTCCGACGGACAGGGTGCCGTTGACCGCCATGATGCCGCCGAAGCCATAGACCATGGCCGTTGCGAGAGCCGCGACGAGGCTGAGCGCTGCGATGAAGATCGTGCGGTTGAACGCGATCTGGACCCCGATGTCGCGCACCCGCCCGGCTCGGTCGGCATACTCCTCCTCCTCACGGGCCGGCGAGCCGAAGAGCTTGACGAGCAGTGCGCCCGCGACGTTGAAGCGCTCCGTCATCCGCGTGCCCATGTCGGCGTTGAGCGTCATCTGGCGGTGGGCGAGCTCGGCGAGGCGCTTGCCCATGAGCTTGGCCGGGATGAGGAAGAGCGGCACGAGCAGCAGCGACCCCAGGGTCAGCTGCCACGACAGGGCGAGCATCGCCGCGACGACGAGCGCCACCGAGACGATGTTGGACACGACGTTGGACAGCACGGAGGTGAAGGCCTGCTGGGCGCCGACGACGTCGTTGTTGAGGCGCGAGACGAGGGAGCCCGTCTGGGCGCGGGTGAAGAAGGCGATCGGCTGGCGCAGGACGTGGGCGAAGACCTGCGTGCGCAGGTCGTTGATGAGTCCCTCGCCGATGCGGGAGGAGTACCACCGCGAGACGACCGTCAACACCGCGTCGAGCACCGCGATGGCCGCGACGAGCAACGACAGGCGGATGACGACCGACGAGTCCTTCGGGATGACACCGTCGTCGACGAGGCTCTTGAGCAGTAGGGGCACCGTGACGACGAGCACCGAGTCGAGCACCACGACGGCGAGGAAGCCGATGATCGCCCGACGGTAGGGGCCGGCATACGTCAGCACGCGTCGGCGCGTGCCTGGCGAGAGCTTGCGCTCGGCGACCGACGAGTCGCGCGACATCGATCGCATCGCCATCCATGGCTGCATGCCCATCCGGTGACCTCCTGTCCTCCCCCGATCCAACCGCGAGGTGGTG
This sequence comes from Humibacillus xanthopallidus, assembly GCF_006717145.1. Lineage (GTDB taxonomy): Bacteria > Actinomycetota > Actinomycetes > Actinomycetales > Dermatophilaceae > Humibacillus > Humibacillus xanthopallidus. Next base: position 1,274,675 of record NZ_VFQF01000001.1, read on the forward strand.
ACAGCGATTCCCCGGGGGCACCGGCGGGCCCCGACGGGCCGGGGCTCAGCCCGTCGCGCCGCCCATCAGCGCCCGGAGCAGCCCGCTCTGGGCGGAGCGCTCGGCCGCGAGCTGGGTGTCACGGTCGGCGGTGACGGCCGACCGCAACAGCGGTTTGAGTGCCCGCACTGCGGGCTCGGGCGCCGTAAGCACGTGCTGGACGAGCGAGAAGGTCGCCTCGTCGAGGTCTGCCGCCGGCGCGATCGCGTTGACGAGGCCCATCGCGTGTGCCTCCGGGGCGCTCACCCGGCGGCCCGTCGCGCAGATCTCGAGGGCGCGCGCGTAGCCGACGAGGTGGACCAGCGGCCCCGTGCCACCGAGGTCGGGCACGAGGCCGAGGCTCGTCTCGCGCATCGCGAACCACGCCTCGAGCGAGGCCACCCGCAGGTCGGCGGCCAGGGCGAGCTGGAAGCCGGCGCCGATGGCGTAGCCGTGGACCTGGGCGACGACGAGCGCCGGGCACTCCCCCCACGCCGTGAAGCCCTCCTGGTATGCCGCGATGGCCCGGTCCATCGCCTCGGGCCCGTGCGTCGCGACGAGCTCGGCCATGCTCTCCTCGCCCTCGACGCCCACGGGGCCGAACATCGCGGTGTCGATGCCCGCCGAGAACGCCTCGCCCGCCCCGCGGATTACGACGACCCGCACCTCCTCGGGCAGGCTGCGGGCCTCCTCGGCCAGCGCCCGCCAGAGCGAGGGCGTCTGTGCGTTGCGCTTGTCCGGCCGGTCGAGCGTGACGACGCGGACCGGGCCGTCGGTCTCAACGCGCAGGTGGGGGTGCGGGTGGGTGGCGTCAGTCGTCATGGCAGGCAGGCTACCTGCGGCGCGCGCGCCGCCCCCGGCGTCTCTGGTGGCGGGTGGCCGACGTCACGCAGCGGCGGCGACGCGCACGGGCGGCACGACGCGCAGGACACCCCAGCCGGACACCGAGGCCGGCTGGACCAGCTCGACCCGGAAGACGCGCGCACAGTCCAGGCAGGACCACGCGGAGGTGGGGTCCGGGAACGGCGTCACGTCGTCGCCCGCGCAGAACGGGCAGGTGAGGTGGTGATCGGTCGGCATGACACTCAGTGTGCCGAGGCACCATCACGAATACAATAAGCATCCATTATGTGATCCAAACTGTTTGCTTATGCAGGCTGACGCGCGGAGCAGCACGGTGCCACCGACAGAGCCGTGGGCGACCGTCGCCCCTGCGCGTCAGGCCAGGGAGATGAGGTCGAGGTAGTCGGGGCCCCACAGGTCCTCGACGCCGTCGGGCAGGAGCAGGATGCGCTCTGGCTCGAGGGCCTCCACCGCGCCTTCGTCGTGGGTGACGAGCACGACCGCACCCTCGAAGGTCGACAGCGCGCCGAGGATCTCGGCGCGAGAGGCCGGGTCGAGGTTGTTGGTCGGCTCGTCGAGGAGCAGCACGTTGGCGGCGGAGACGACGAGCAGCGCGAGCGAGAGGCGGGTCTTCTCGCCACCGGAGAGGACACCGGCCGGCTTGTGCACGTCGTCGCCGGAGAAGAGGAAGGAGCCGAGCACCTTGCGCACCTCGGTCTCGCCGAGCTCCGGTGCCGCCGACTTCATGTTCTCGAGGACGGTGCGGCCGACGTCGAGGTTCTCGTGCTCCTGGGCGTAGTAGCCGAGGCGCAGCCCGTGGCCGGGCTCGACCTCCCCGGTGTCCGGGGTGTCGACCCCGGCGAGCATCCGCAGCAGAGTGGTCTTGCCGGCGCCGTTGAGACCGAGGACGACGACCTTGCTGCCCCGGTCGATGGCGAGGTCGACGTCCGTGAAGACCTCGAGCGAGCCGTAGGAGCGTGACAGGCCGGACGCCCGCAGCGGCGTCTTGCCGCAGGCTGCAGGCTTCGGGAAGCGGAGCTTGGCCACCTTGTCGGTCTGGCGCTCCCCCTCGACGCCGGCGAGCAGCCGCTCGGCCCGCTTGGCCATGTTCTGGGCCGCCGTCGCCTTGGTGGCCTTGGCCCGCATCTTGTCGGCCTGCGCCATGAGCGCGCCGGCCTTCTTCGTCGCGTTGGCGAGCTCGCGCCTGCGACGCTTCTCGTCGGTCTCGCGGGCCTGGAGGTAGGTCTTCCAGTTGACGTTGTAGACGTCGAGGGCCGAGCGGTTGGCGTCGAGGTGGTAGACCTTGTTGACGACGGCGTCGAGCATCTCGGCGTCGTGGCTGATGATGATGAGCCCGCCCTTGTAGGAGCGGAGGTACTCCCGCAGCCAGACGATCGAGTCGGCGTCGAGGTGGTTGGTCGGCTCGTCGAGGAGCAGGGTCTCGTTGCCGGAGAAGAGGATCCGCGACAGCTCGACGCGACGGCGCTGACCACCAGAGAGGGTGCCGAGCGGCTGGCCGAGGATGCGCTCCTCGAGGTTGAGGGCGCTGGCGATCGACGCGGCCTCGGACTCGGCGGCATACCCGCCCTGGGCCTCGAACTCGGTCTCGAGCCGCGTGTAGGCACGCATCGCCTTCTCGCGCACGGCCTCGTCGTCGCTGCCCATCCGGGCCTCCGCCTCGGAGCGCCGGCGCACGATCTCGTCGAGCCCGCGGGCCGAGAGGATGCGGTCGCGGGCGAGCATCTCGAGGTCGCCGGTGCGGGGGTCCTGCGGGAGGTAGCCGACCGCGCCGGTGCGGGTCACGGTGCCGGCTGCGGGTTGTCCCTCGCCGGCGAGCACCTTGGTCAGGGTCGTCTTGCCTGCTCCGTTGCGCCCGACGAGGCCGATGCGGTCACCGGCATCTATCCGGAAGCTGGCGTCCTCGACGAGCAGGCGCGCCCCAGCGCGCAGCTCGATCCCGGTGGCGACGATCACGGCAGTTCCTCTCTGGTGCCGCACTACGTCAGCGGCCGAATGACCCCTCCATTCTGCCAGCGCCCGAGGGGTGCTCTCGACGCGTTATCCGCCCCGGCCCCATTGGCGTTCGAGGTGATCGCGTCAGCCACCTGGGTCTCGTCATCACCTCGAACCGGAGGGCGCGACGGGCATGAGGACGGAGAACCCCGCACTGTCGCCGCGGATGGCAAGCGGCCGGTGCGGGCCGTCGAGCACGAGCGTCGGCCGCGACCCCGCGACGGCGAGCGCCTCGTGGAGGAACTCGGGGTCGACGTAGACGTCGGCGACACCGTCGGCCCCTGCGTCGTCCCTCACGGCCACGAGCACCGAGCCGTCGCGGACGACGAGCCCGACCGTCTCGCGCTCGACCTGCAGACGGCCACTCAGTCCCCCGGCATCGACGGTCTCCCCCCGCGGCTCCGGCGCGAGGATCGCGCGGTAGTCGGGGAACGAGCCGGGCACGGCTGCCGTCGCGATGAGGTCACCGCCGATGCGCACGCCGACCCCCTCGCCCTGCACGTCGACCTGGACATCGACCTCCACCCGGTTCGGTGCCTCCGCCTCCCTGCACGCTGCGGCGACCCGGTCGGCCCAGTCCACGGGCACAACGACCGCCACGCGGTCCGCCGGCGCGCCGAGCGCGGCCGAGCCGCCAAGGCTCGAGTCGCCAGCGAGAGAGTCGACCGAGCTGACAGCAGGAGCCCAGCCCACGGCGAGCCGGTAGCGGTCGGTCGCGACGCACCGCACCTCCGAGGCGCTCACCTCGAGGAGGATCCCCGTGAGCACCCGCAGGTCCGGCCCGTCGGGCGCGCCGGCCACCGGCTCGCCCGGCGCGACCGCGAAGCGCACCGAGGCGAGCGCCGCGGCGAGGTCACCGGCGCGCACCGTGACCCGAGGGAGCCCACCTGCGACGGCGCCACGCTCGGCCAGCAGCGCGAGGGTGCGCACGATCTCACGACGGGCGTCGGCGAGCCCGTCGACGAGACGCTGCTCGTGGGCCGTGACGACGTCGGCCGCGGCTCCGGACGCACCGCGCGCGTCCTCGTCGAGCACGAGCGCGGCCTCGGCGAGCGGCATACCGACCCGGCGCAGCGACGCGAGCAGGCGGGCCGCGCGGACCTGCGCAGCGGCATACCTCCGGTAGCCCGTCAGGGCGTCGACGTCGGCGGGCACGAGCACGCCCTCACGGTCGTAGAAGCGCAGCGCACTCGCGCTGAGGCCGCTGCGACGGGCGAGCTCGCCGATGGTCAGAAGGCGGTCGGGATCCGGGCGGGAGGGAGCTTGCATGACGAGAAGACTGGGCCCTGCACCGGGTCGAAGGTCAAGACCCGTAACCGCGCCGACACAACGATGCACCACGATGTGCCCATGAACAGCCCCCTGCCCCCCGGTGAACCGCTGGGCGCCGAGCACGCCCGGCTGAACGAGTCGGCGGGCGCCGACGCCCCGTGGCGCCGCTGGGGCCCCTACCTCTCGGGCCGGCAGTGGGGCACGGTGCGCGAGGACTACTCGGCCGAGGGCAACGCGTGGTCGGAGTTCCCGTTCGACCACGCCGTGTCACGGGCCTACCGCTGGGGCGAGGACGGGCTGGGCGGCATCAGCGACCGCTTCGGCTTCCTCAACGTCGCCGTCGCCCTTTGGAACGGCAAGGACCCCATCCTCAAGGAGCGCCTCTTCGGCCTCACCAACGAGGAGGGCAACCACGGCGAGGACGCCAAGGAGTACTGGTGGGCCGTCGACGGCACGCCCACGCACTCGTGGATGCAGTGGCTCTACCGCTACCCGCAGCAGGAGTTCCCCTACGAGCAACTGCGCCGCGAGAACCGCGAGCGCACCCGTGACGAGCGCGAGTTCGAGCTCGGCGACACCGGGATCCTCGACGACCACGAGTTCTTCGACGTCATGATGACCTACGCCAAGGCCGGCCCCGACGACGTCTGCATCCGCATCACCGCGACCAACCACGGGCCCGAGGCCGCACCGCTGCACGTCCTCCCGACGGTCTGGCTGCGCAACACGTGGTCCTGGGGCCTCGACGACCGCGTCACCGAGCTGCACGAGATCCGGCGCAACGGGCGCCCGCCGCGCGGATTCCGCGCGGCCGAGGTCTCGCACGGCTTCCTCGGGCACTACGTCATCGCCGCCGCCGGCTCCCCGACGGCGCTCTTCTGCGACAACGAGACCAACGCCAAGCACCTCTTCGGCGAGCAGGCCCTCGCCAACCAGTCGCTCTATCCCAAGGACGCCATCAACCAGCGGGTCGTGCACGGGCGCGCCAAGGCGGTCAACCCCGCTGGCTACGGCAGCAAGTGCGCCTTCTGGTACCGCTTCGACTCGATCGCCCCCGGCGAGACGGTCACCGTCGACCTGCGGCTCGCGACCACCGACCCGAGCATCGACTGGTTCGGCGAGCAGTTCGACGCGGTGATGGACGCCCGCCTGACCGAGGCCGACGAGTTCTACGGCCACGTCATCCACCCCTCCCTGAGCGAGGGCGACCGGCACGTCGCTCGTCGTGCGTATGCCGGCCTGCTCTGGGGCAAGCAGCTCTACCGCTACGACGTGGCCCGGTGGATGGAGGGCGACCCCGCCGCGCCGCCGCCGCCGGCCTCGCGGCAGAAGGGCCGCAACGAGCACTGGAAGCACCTCGCCCTCGCCGACGTCATCTCGATGCCCGACGAGTGGGAGTACCCGTGGTTCGCCGCGTGGGACCTCGCCTTCCACACGATCCCGCTCGCGCACGTCGACCCGGCGTTCGCCAAGGAGCAGCTTGTCCTCATGTGCCGGGAGTGGGCGATGGCCCCGAACGGCCAGCTGCCCGCCTACGAGTGGGAGTTCAGCGACGTCAACCCCCCTGTGCACGCCTGGGCGGCCTGGCACGTCTACCGCATCGACGGCTACCGCGACCGCGAGTTCCTCACCCGCGTCTTCACCAAGCTGCTGCTCAACTTCGCGTGGTGGGTCAACCGCAAGGACGCCAACGGCTCCAACCTCTTCGAGGGTGGCTTCCTCGGCATGGACAACATCGGGCTGTTCAACCGCTCCGCTCCCCTGCCGCCCGGCTTCCGGCTCGAGCAGAGCGACGCGACGAGCTGGATGGCCTTCTACTGCCAGCAGATGCTGAAGATCGCGCTCGAGCTCGCCCGCACCGACAAGGCCTGGGACGACGTCGCGACGAAGTTCCTCGAGCACTTCCTCTCGATCGCCCAGGCGATGCGCCACTTCGGCTCGAGCGACAAGAGCCTCTGGCACGAGGAGGACGGCTTCTACTACGACGTCCTCGTGCAGCCCGACGGCACGGCGCCGCACATGCGGGTGCGCTCGATGGTCGGCCTGCTGCCGATCCTCGGCGCGACCGAGGTGCCGCCGTGGGTCGTCGACGAGTGCCCGGACGTCACCCGCAACTTCCGATGGCTGCAGGAGCGCCGGCCCGACCTCGTCAAGCCGATGCTCGGCCGCGACGACGGCAAGATGCTGCTCACTCTCGTGCCGCCCAAGCGGCTGCGGCGCATCCTCGAGCGGATGTTCGACACCGACGAGTTCCTCTCCCCCTTCGGCATCCGCTCGCTCTCGGCGGCCACCCGCGAGGCCGTGACGGCGACGGTGGGCGGCCGGACCGTGTCGATCGAGTACGAGCCCGGCGAGTCGCGCACCGCGATGTTCGGCGGCAACTCCAACTGGCGCGGCCCCGTGTGGTTCCCCGTCAACGTGCTGCTCGCCGACAAGCTGCGCACCTACGGCCGCTACTTCGGCGACTCCTTCACCATCGAGCTGCCGACCGGCTCGGGCAACTGGGGCACCCTCGAGGACGCCGCCGACCTCATCGACGGCGGGCTCACCGCGCTCTTCCGACCCGTCGACGGTCGGCGCCCCTCCGACGGCAAGCGCATCGAGTCGTCGCCCGACCCGCTGTGGAGCCAGCACCCCACCTTCTCCGAGTACTTCGACGGTGACACCGGCGAGGGGCTCGGGGCGACGCACCAGACGGGCTGGACCGCCCTCGTCTCCCACCTGCTCAACCCCCGGCTGCCCCCCGACCCGCGCACGATGGGCTGGGGCTGAGCCACCCGGCATACCGCGTCGGCTCGTCGGGCCCCCGGGCCGCTCGCAACCGCGCCGGTATGCCGCCCGGCGGGGTGACGTGTCGGGAGGCGCGGTCGCGCTCGGGTAGCGTGAGCGACCGTGAACGCCCCCATCACGGTCCGTGACATCTCCGCGGAGGAGCACCTCGCCTGGCTGCGCACGCAGCCGGCGGCGAGCTTCCTGCAGACCCCGGCGTGGGGCGAGGTGAAGCGCGACTGGCGGCACGAGTCGGTCGGGTGGTTCGACGGCGACGAGATGGTCGGCGCGGCGCTCGTGCTCCACCGGTCGCTGCCGCGCGTCAAGCGGTCGCTCGCCTACGTGCCCGAGGGCCCGTGCATCGACTGGGCGTCCCCCCGGCTCGTCGAGCTGCTGCGCGCGCTGCGCGACCACCTCAAGGGCAAGGGCGCCTTCGCCCTGCGGATCGGGCCGCCGGTGGCGACCCACCACTGGGGGGCGACCGCCATCAAGGAGGCGATCGCGAGCGACACCGTGCGCCGCTACGACGAGGCACCGCCGACGACCACCGACGCGGTCGGCGTCAACGTCGTCGACACGCTGGCGCGGCTGGGCTTCCGGCACCTGTCGGTCGACGACGGCTTCACGGCAGGGCAGCCCGAGTACGTCTTCCAGGTGCCCCTCGCGGGCCGCACCGAGGCCGACCTGCTCGCGGGCATGAACCAGCTGTGGCGGCGCAACATCAAGAAGACCGAGCGAAACGGCGTGCAGGTGCGGGTCGGCGACGCGAGCGACGTCGCGGCCTTCCACCGCGTCTACGTCGAGACCGCCGAGCGCGACCGCTTCACCCCGCGCGGGCGCGAGTACTTCGAACACATGTATGCCGTGATGTCGGCCGAGGACCCCGAGCGGATCCGTGTCTACCTCGCCGAGCACGAGGGCGACGTCCTCGCGGCCACGATCTGGATCCGGGTCGGCGAGCACGCCTGGTACTCCTACGGTGCGTCGACCGCGGCCAAGCGCGAGCTGCAGGCCTCGACGGCCATCCAGTGGCGGATGATGCGCGACTCGCTCGCCGCCGGGGCGACCGTCTACGACCTGCGCGGCATCACCAACACCGTCGCCGCCGACAACCCGCACATCGGCCTCATCCGCTTCAAGGTCGGCACCGGTGGTGAGGCAGTGCGCCTTGCGGGCGAGTGGGACCTCCCGCTGAATCGCTTGCTCTACAAGGCTTTCGACCTCTACATGAAGCGGCGGTGAGCTCTCGTGTCCTTCGTGCTGCACGTTGACGGTGAGCGCTGGCGAGCCGGGCTCGACCGGTTCGTCGCCGGGCACCCCGGTGTCGTGCCGGTCATTAAGGGCAACGGCTACGGCTTCGGCCGAGACCTGCTCTGCGCCGAGGCCTCGCGGCTCGGTGTGCCGATGATCGCCGTCGGCACCTACGTCGAGGCGCCCACGGCCCTCGCCGCCTTCGGGCGGGACGTGCTCGTCATGGAGCCCTTCCGGCCGGCCGTGCACGGAGGGCTGACCGACCTCGCGAACCGGCGGCTCGTGCACACGGTGACGGCTAGGACCGACCTCGAGGCGCTCCGGACCGTGGAGCCGGCCGCGCGCGTCGTCGTCGAGGGGCTCACGTCGATGAACCGTTTCGGCGCTCCGGTGGCCGAGGTCGGTGCCCTCGCCGACCAGGCGGGCGCCGAGGGCGTGACGCTCCACCTGCCTCTCGGCACGGGCCACGTCGAGGAGATCAGCCGCTTCGTCTCCGCGGTGCCCGGAGTGCGGCGCTGGTTCGTCTCCCACGTGTCGGCGGCGGAGCTCGCCACCCTCGCCGCGCGGCATACGGACGTGGAGCTGCTGCCCCGCATCGGAACGGCGCTCTGGTATGCCGACCCGGCCTCCTACGAGGTGCGCGCCCACGTCCTCGACGTGCGACCGGTCGCCAGGGGCGACCACGCCGGCTACCGCCAGCGGTCACTTCCGGGCGGCCACCTCGTCGTCGTCAGCGGCGGCACGTCGCACGGTGTCGCCATGGAGAGCCCGTCGTCGGCCGCGACCGCGCGCACGCGTGCCATCGCCGTCGCGGAGGGCGTGCTCGAGGCCGCCCACCGGGTGCGCTCACCCTTCACCGTGTCGGGCACGATGCCCCGCTTCGCCGAGCCGCCGCACATGCAGTGCAGCCTGCTCGTGCTGCCCGACGGCGTCGCTCCCCCACGGGTAGGCGACGAGGTGACCGTCCGGATGCGCCTCACGACGACCACCCCGGACGCCGTCGTCGTCTCCTGATGTCGCACGGGGCTGCCGGAGCCACCTGACGCCGCCGGACGCCACTCACTTATCCGTATCCTGAGAGGGAACGAGAGGTCGGTGAGCCCGCCGATGCCCATCGAACGTGTCAGTGCCAACGACGCGACGACGTTGGCGACCGACCGCGGACCCGCCCCGATGAACATCGGGGTCCTCCTGCGCGTCGACCGCGGGGCCGAGCTGTCCTTCGACGACGTCCGCGGGCTCCTGAGCTCCCGGGTGCCTCTGGTGCCACGCCTCCGTCAGCGCATCGAGACCACCCCGCCGGGCTGCGGACGGCCCATCTGGGTGGACGCGGCGGACTTCGACCTGCGCCACCACCTCCAGCAGACCGCCTTGGTGGAGGCTGCGGGCACTGCCGAGGCCCTCACTGCCACAGCCGATCTCGTCTGCGCTCCACTCCCCGGTGACCGCCCTCTCTGGGCCGCTCGCTGGGTGACCGGTTTCGAGGACGGCTCGGCCGCGCTCGTCATCAGTGCCCACCACTGCCTCGCTGACGGTCTCGGGGGTCTGGCCGTTCTCGCGGCTCTCTGCGACGAGGGAGCCCTCGGCGAATCCGTGAGCCGGCCGTTCCCGAGCCCGCCACCTCGCGCGCGTGAGGTGGCGACCGATGCCTGGCGGGCCCGCCGGCAGGCGCTCCGTCGTCTGCCCTCCCGGCTGGCCGACACCACGGCCGGGGTCCGCGAGCTGGCCGGGGCGCCCCGACGCCCGCGCCTGGCGGAGCGCACCTCGATCAACCGGCCCACGGGGCCGCACCGCCGGCTCACCACGGTAGAGACCCCACTGGATGCCCTTGTGGCCGCTGCTCACGCGCACGGCTGCACCGTCAACGACCTCGTCCTGTGCGCCGTCGCCGGAGCGGTCGGCGCGCTGCTGCGCTCCCGACGGGAGCACGTGACAGAGCTCGTCGCCTCGGTGCCCGTCTCCGAGCGGCGGGCTGCCTCCGCCCAACGGCTGGGCAACCACAACGGCGTCATGGCGCTGGCCCTTCCGCTCGTCGTCGACCGCGACGAGCGCCTGCGCCGGATCGCGGCGCTGACGGCCGACCGCCTGCGCGCCGAGCGCGGCACGTCGTCCGTTCCGCTCGGCCTGGGCTTCAGGGCGCTGGCACGCCTCGGCGCGTTCCAGCCCTTCATCGACCACCAGCGCCTGGTCCACACCTTCGTGACGAACGTGCGGGGTCCGCGCGTCCCGTGGCACGTCGGTGGCCGCCCGGTCACCTCGGTCGTCCCGGTGGCGGTCACGCCGGGCAACGTCGGGGTGAGCTTCGACGTGCTGTCGTATGCCGGCCGGCTGACCGTCAGCGTCGTGGCCGATCCGGCTGCGGTGCCGGACCAGGACGTCCTCACGGCTTCCCTCGCCGCCGAGCTGGCGCAGATCGGGGCGTGAGGCCGGCCCGCGACGGGCCCACGCGAGGACCCGTCGCAGGAGGGCGCCCGCCGGGTACGACACCCTCATGGCAGCATTCGGCGACGCGTCCTCGCACACTATGGTGATCTCGACGGGGCCGGGGAGGCCCTCGGTCCCCAGCACGAGGAGCGGTAGATGAGCTTCAACGACAACGCCCAGCTCGACACGTCACAGGTCGAGTCCGGCGGCAGCAGCCGTGGCGGCGGGGGTGGCGGGGGCTTCCCCGGCGGCATCCAGGTCGGCGGCGGCATCGGCGGGCTGATCCTGCTCATCCTCACCCTGATCTTCGGCGGCAACGTGCTCGGTGGCGGCGACTCCGGCAGCTCGGGCTCCGCTGGAGGCTCCTCCCAGCAGCTGCAGACCGACCAGGTCGCAGCGGCCGGTCAGGTGCCCAGCTCGGCCTTCGCCGCGTGCAAGTCGGGCGCCGACGCCAACAAGAACGACGTGTGCCTCATCGTCGGCACGGTCAACAGCGTGCAGGACTACTGGACCAAGCAGCTGCCGAAGTACCAGATGAACTACGAGCCGGCCAAGACCGTCATCTACCAGGGCCAGACCCGTTCGGGCTGCGGCACCGCCAACTCTCAGGTCGGCCCGTTCTACTGCCCGCTCGACAACAAGGTCTACGTCGACGCGAGCTTCTTCCAGGAGCTCCAGAGCAAGTTCGGCGCTGACGGGGGCCAGCTGGCCAAGGAGTACGTCATCGCGCACGAGTACGGCCACCACATCCAGAACCTCCTCGGCATCCTGAACCGCGCGCAGCAGGACCCCCAGGGCCCCAACTCGGGCGCCGTGCGCGTCGAGCTCATGGCCGACTGCCTCGCCGGCACCTGGGTCAAGCACGCCACCGAGACCACCGATGCCGCAGGCAACCCCCTGCTCAAGCCGATCACGCAGGACGACATAAAGTCGGCCCTGTCCGCAGCCTCCGCCGTCGGCGACGACCGCATCCAGGAGAAGATGCAGGGCCGCGTCACTCCCGAGAACTGGACCCACGGCTCGGCCGAGGCCCGGATGAAGTGGTTCTCGCAGGGATACCGCACCGGAGACATCAACCAGTGCAACACCTTCGGGGTCGACACCGTCTCGTGACCTGACACGACCGGCATTCCGCCCCAGAGGGCCGGAGGGATCCCTAATGTTCTCCCGCCGGCTCCCACACGAGGGGCCAACGACAACTGGAGAATCATCTGATGGCCTCGCTGTCCACCGTCGCGACCCTCGTCGCCGACACCACCACGACCTCCGCGCAGACCGGCCCGGCCTTCGTCGGCGGCCTCCTCGGCTACGTCATCGCCGCCGTTGCGCTGATGGGCGTCTTCCGCAAGGCAGGTGAGCCCGCCTGGGCCGCTTGGGTGCCGTTCTACAACTCGTACGTCATCACCCGCATCGCCGGCTACAACCCGTGGATGTTCCTGCTGCTGTTCATCCCGATCGTCAACTTCGTGTTCTCGATCATGATCGCTCTCGGTGTCGGACGCGCGTTCGGCAAGGGCGGCGCCTTCAGCTTCTTCCTGCTGTGGCTGCTCGCGATCATCGGCTACTTCGTCGTGGGCTACGGCAGCGCTCAGTTCGTCGGCCGTGGGGGCGCCCCCGCCCTCGGCGGCGACAAGCGCCAAGCGCTCGTCTGACCTGCCCGACGGACCGGTGACGGCCCCTCCCGCGCCTCCTCGCGCCGGAGGGGCCGTTGCGTCATCAGGGTGTGGGTGTCTCGGTGAGGGCGATGCGGACAGCCCGGCCCCGCCGGAGCGCGGTCTCGAGAACGTCGCGCTTCGGGTCTGGCAGGTCGTAGAGCTCACGGGTGGGCAGCCCCCGGAGGGCGCGCAGGGCCGACGCCTCGAGCACCTCGCGCACGAGGGCGCGGTCTCCCCCGACGACGAGACCACGAGGTATGCCGGGTGCTCCCTCGCGGGGTGACTCGTCGTCGCCGAGGAGCACCCGTCGCGCATGGCCGATCACCGCGTCGACGAGCTCGTCGGCCTGCTTGCCGCGCCGCCGCGCGAAGCGCTGCTGCGACCAGCCCCCCGCCGCGGTGCGCGACTGCACGTGGCGGCTACCGACCTTGGACGCCGTGAACGCGCCGGCGGAGGCCAACCCCACGGCATACCCTCCTCGGCGAACGAGGATGACACCGAGCGGCTCGTGCGCGAACGGCGTTGCCACGACGGTGGATCCGTCAGCAGCGCGCGCAGACACGACGACGCCACCGGGAGTGGGCTCCTCGGTGGCGTCGGTGTGGCCGTGGCGCTCGGCGAAGCCGGCGAGCCAGCGGTCGAGCCGCTCCGGGTCGACCTCGATGACGCGTGTCGGAGACGTCATCGGTGCGGTCGGCTCAGTCGGCGGTCGGCAGAGCGTGGATCAGAGGTTGAAGCCGAGTGCCCGCAGCTGGTCGCGGCCGTCCTCGGTGATCTTGTCGGGGCCCCACGGCGGCATCCACACCCAGTTGATGCGGTGGGAGGCGACGAGTCCCTCGAGGGCCTGGGCCGCCTGGTCCTCGATGACATCGGTGAGGGGACAGGCCGCCGACGTCAGGGTCATGTCGATGACGGCGTGCGACTGACCGTCGACGGTGATGCCGTAGATGAGGCCGAGGTCGACGACGTTGATGCCGAGCTCGGGGTCGACGACGTCGCGCAGGGCTTCCTCGACGTCGGCGACGTTGGTCGGGGACTGCTGGCTCGTCTGACTCATGACGAGACTCCTTGTCTGGTGGTCGAATCGGTGGTCGTCGTGCTGATGTCGACACCGCTGCGGGCGAGGGCGTCGGTGAACGCGGTCCAACCGAGCAGGGCGCACTTGACGCGGGCGGGGTACTTCGAGACGCCCGAGAGGGCCACGCCGTCGCCGATGACGGTCTCGTCGCCGGTCACCGTGCCCCTCGACGTCAGCATCTCGCGCATCGCGGCGAAGGTCTCGAGGGCCTCGCCAACGGTGTGGCCGATGACCTCGTCGGCGAGCACCGAGGCGCTGGCGACGGAGATCGAGCAGCCTTGTGCCGCATAGGAGACGTCGCGAACCACGGCGTCGTCACCCGCGCCGGTCACGTCGACGCGGAGGGTCACCTCGTCGCCGCACGTCGGGTTGATGTGGTGCACCTCGGCATCGAAGGGCTCGCGGAGTCCGGCGTGGTGCGGCCGCTTGGAGTGCTCGAGGATGAGCTCCTGGTAGAGGTCCATCAGCTGGCCGCCCTCTCGAGGTCGAGACCGAAGACGACGGGCACCCGGTCGAGCGCCTCGACCAGGGCGTCGACCTCGGCCGTCGTGTTGTAGACCGCGAACGAGGCGCGGGTCGTCGCTGCGGCGCCGACCGCGCGGTGCAGGGGCCACGCGCAGTGGTGGCCGACCCGGACGGCGACACCGGCGTCGTCGAGCACCTGACCGACGTCGTGGGCGTGCACTCCGTCGACGACGAAGGCCACCGCACCGCCGCGGAGCTGACCGGCTGCGGGCCCCACGACGCGGACCCACGGACGCTTGGCTAGAGCGGAGAGGAGGCGCTCCACGAGGGCGGCCTCGTGGGCGTGGATGCGCTCGATGCCGACCGCCTCGATCCAGCGGACCGCGGCGGCGAGGCCGACGGCCTGGGCGGCGTTGGGCACACCGGCCTCGAACTTCTGCGGCGCGGGCGCATAGGTCGATCGCTCCATCGTGACGAGCTCGATCATCGAACCACCCGTGAGGAAGGGCGGCATGACCTCGAGCAGCTCGGCCCGCCCCCACAGCACCCCGACCCCCATCGGGCCGTACATCTTGTGGCCGCTGAAGGCGATGAAGTCGGCTCCGAGCGTCGCGACGTCGACCGGCAGGTGCGGCACCGACTGGCAGGCGTCGACGACGACGAGGGCTCCCACGGCGTGCGCTCGAGCCGCGAGCTCGGTGACGGGGTTGACCGTGCCGAGCACGTTGGAGACGTGCGTGACGGCGAAGACCTTGGTGCGCTCGGTCAGCAGGTCGCCCAGGCCGCTGAGGTCGAGCGCGCCGTCTGCCTCGGCCGGGATCCAGCGCAGCGTGGCACCGGTGCGCCGGGCGAGCTCCTGCCACGGCACGAGGTTCGCGTGGTGCTCCATCTCGGTCACGAGGATCTCGTCACCGGGACGCAGCACGAAGCGCTCGTCCTTGGCGTCCTCGCTCGGCGACGCGTTGGAGAACGCGTAGGCGACGAGGTTGATCGCCTCGGTGGCGTTCTTCGTGAAGACGACCTCGTCGGCAGGTGCGCCCACGAAGGACGCGACCGTTGCACGGGCGACCTCGAAGTCGTCGGTCGCCTCCTCGGCCAGCTGGTGCGCGCCGCGGTGGACCGCAGCGTTGTGCTGCTCGTAGAACGCCCGCTCGGCGTCGAGCACCGCGACCGGCTTGTGCGAGGTGGCCCCGGAGTCGAGGTAGACGAGGGGCCGGCTGTCGCGCACGGTGCGCGTCAGGATCGGGAACTCGCCGCGTAGTGCGGTGAGCTCCTGATCCGTGAACGGCGCTGTCGCAGAAGTCATCTCGGGGTGATCCTCAGGCCTGGGCGGCCGGGACGGTCGTCGCGTAGCGGTCGTAGCCCTCGTCCTCGAGGCGGTCGGCCAGCTCGGGGCCACCCTCCTCGACGATCTTGCCGTCGACGAACACGTGCACGAAGTCCGGCTTGATGTAGCGCAGGATCCGCGTGTAGTGGGTGATGAGGAGCACGCCGAGCCCGCTCGCGTCCTTCGCGCGGTTGACGCCCTCGGACACGATCTTGAGCGCGTCGACGTCGAGGCCGGAGTCGGTCTCGTCGAGGATCGCGATCTTCGGCTGGAGCAGCTCCATCTGGAGGATCTCGTGGCGCTTCTTCTCGCCGCCGGAGAAGCCCTCGTTGACGCTGCGCTCGGCGAAGGCGGGGTCCATCTTGAGGTTGCCCATGGCCGTCTTGACGTCCTTGACCCACGTGCGCAGCTTGGGGGCCTCGCCGTCGACGGCCGTCTTGGCGGTGCGCAGGAAGTTGCTGACCGTGACGCCGGGGACCTCGACGGGGTACTGCATCGCGAGGAAGAGGCCGGCGCGGGCGCGCTCGTCGACGGACATGGCGAGCACGTCCTCGCCGTCGAGGGTCACGGTGCCGCCCGTGACGGTGTACTTGGGGTGGCCCGCGACGCTGTAGGCGAGCGTCGACTTGCCGGAGCCGTTGGGGCCCATGATGGCGTGCGTCTCGCCCGACTTCACGGTGAGGTCGACCCCGCGCAGGATCTCCTTGGGGCCGTCCTCGGTCTCGACCGAGACGGTGAGTCCCTTGATCTCGAGCGTGTGCTGGGTGCTCATCGGTCAGTTCTCCTTGCTGGCGTGCTGGCTGGGGGTCTGCTGGGTCGGAGCGGCGTAGTCGGTCGTCGCGAGCTCCTCCTCGATGGCTGCGGTGATCTCGTCACGCAGGTCGGCGAGCGGGATCTCGCGGATGACGTCGACGAAGAAGCCGCGCACGACGAGGCGCTTGGCTTCGTCCTCGGGGATGCCGCGCGCCTGCAGGTAGAAGAGCTGCAGGTCGTCGAACCGTCCTGTCGCAGAGGCGTGCCCGGCTCCCTCGATCTCGCCCGTCTCGATCTCGAGGTTGGGCACCGAGTCGGCGCGGGCACCGTCGGTGAGCACGAGGTTGCGGTTGAGCTCGTAGGTGTCGGTGCCCTCGGCCTCGGCCCGGATGAGCACGTCGCCCACCCAGACGGTGCGGGCCGTCTCACCCTGGAGCGCACCCTTGTAGGTGACACGGCTCTTGCAGTGCGGGGCGTTGTGGTCGACGAACGAGCGGTGCTCGAGGTGCTGACCGGCGTCGGCGAAGTAGACGCCGAGCAGGGTCGCGTCGGCGCCCGGGCCGGCATACCGCACGTTGGCGTTGACGCGGACGACAGCACCACCGAGCGTCACCGACACGTGGGTGAAGCGCGCGTCGCGCCCGACGAGGGCGTCGTGCTGGGCGAGGTGGAGGGTGTCGTCGGACCAGCGCTGCACGGAGACGACGGTGATGTCGGACCCGTCGCCCGTGACGACCGAGAGCAGCTCGGAGACGCGGGCGCTGCCGGCGTGCTCGACGACGACGACGGCCTTGGCGAAGCGGCCGGCGCGCACCACGACGTGGGCGTGCACCGGGTCGGCGCCGGCGCCGTCGAGGCGGATGCGGACCGGCTCGGTCAGCTCGGCCTCGGCCGGCACGTCGACGAGCACGGCGCCGTCGGCAGAGGCTGCCGCGAGGACGGCGGCACGGTCCTGCGGGGGCAGGATGCCGAGGCCCTGCGCCTCGGCGGCCGAGATGGTCGACGTCGTGACCCCCTCGGGCAGGCTGGTCGTCCAGTCGAGGTGCCCGGTGGCGCCCTCGGCGAGCAGGGCGGCGAGCTTCTTCACCGGGGTGAAGCGCCACTCCTCCTCGCGTCCGGACGGCAGCGGGAACGCCGCGACGTCGAAGGACGCCGCGCGCTCGGCGCGCGACTGCTGGGGCACGAAACCGGCCGCCGAGGCGGCAGCCGCGGTCTGGGGGTCGACGTGCGTGGTGGGGCTGGCGTCGGTCACGGAGGCATCCGTGTCGACGAGCGTGTCGGCAACGGGCATCAGCCGACGGCTCCTTCCATCTGGAGTTCGATGAGGCGGTTGAGCTCGAGGGCGTACTCCATCGGCAGCTCACGCGCGATGGGCTCGATGAAGCCGCGCACGATCATCGCCATGGCCTCGTCCTCGGCCATGCCACGGGACATGAGGTAGAACAGCTGGTCCTCGGACACCTTGGAGACGGTGGCCTCGTGCCCCATCGAGACGTCGTCCTCGCGGATATCGACGTAGGGGTAGGTGTCGGAGCGGCTGATCGTGTCGACGAGCAGCGCGTCGCAGCGCACCGTCGAGGCCGAGTGCGAGGCGCCCTCGAGCACCTGCACGAGACCGCGGTAGGACGCACGACCGCCGCCACGGGCGACCGACTTGCTGATGATCGAGCTCTTCGTGTGGGGGGCGGCGTGCACCATCTTGGAGCCGGTGTCCTGGTGCTGGCCCTCGCCGGCGAAGGCGATCGAGAGCGTCTCACCCTTGGCGTACTCGCCCATGAGGAAGACCGCGGGGTACTTCATCGTCACCTTGGAGCCGATGTTGCCGTCGATCCACTCCATCGTCGCGCCGGCCTCGCACGTCGCACGCTTCGTGACGAGGTTGTAGACGTTGTTGGACCAGTTCTGGATCGTCGTGTAGCGCACGCGGGCGTTCTTCTTGACGATGATCTCGACGACGGCCGAGTGCAGCGAGTCCGACTTGTAGATCGGCGCCGTGCAGCCCTCGACGTAGTGCACGTAGGAGCCCTCGTCGGCGATGATCAGGGTGCGCTCGAACTGGCCCATGTTCTCGGTGTTGATGCGGAAGTAGGCCTGCAGCGGGATGTCGACGTGGACGCCCTTGGGCACGTAGATGAACGAGCCGCCCGACCACACCGCCGTGTTGAGCGCCGAGAACTTGTTGTCGCCGGCCGGGATCACCGTCGCGAAGTGCTCGCGGAAGAGGTCCTCGTGCTCCTTCAGGGCCGTGTCGGTGTCGAGGAAGATGACGCCCTGCTGCTCGAGGTCCTCACGGATCTGGTGGTAGACGACCTCGGACTCGTACTGCGCCGCGACGCCCGACACGAGACGCTGCTTCTCGGCCTCGGGGATGCCCAGGCGGTCGTAGGTGTTCTTGATGTCCTCGGGCAGGTCGTCCCACGTGGCCGCCTGCTTCTCTGTCGACTTCACGAAGTACTTGATGTTCTGGAAGTCGATGCCGGTGAGGTCGGAGCCCCACGACGGCATGGGCTTCTTGCCGAAGAGGGTGAGGCTCTTGAGGCGCAGCTTCGTCATCCACTCGGGCTCGCTCTTGCGGGCCGAGATGTCGCGCACGACGTCCTCGTTGAGCCCGCGACGCGCGTTGGTGCCCGCAGCGTCGCTGTCGGCCCAGCCGTACTCGTAGGTGCCGATGCCCTTGAGTCCCGGGTTGAGCTCTTCGATGTGGGTGGTCATGAGGAACCTTCCTTGACGTTCGTGCGGTCGTGCCGTGGGTTTCGCGTCGTGGTGGGGCTGTCGGTGATGACGCTCGTGCCGGTGGTGTCAGTGGTCTTGGTGCCCTCGGTGCCGCTCGGGCCGATGCCACGCGAGGTATGCCGTCCGGTGCCCTCGGGTGCGTCAACACCGTGGGCGACGGGGCTCTTCCGGGTGAGCTCACCGATCGGGACGAAGGTCGGCACGAAGGTCGTGCACACGTGGTCGCCGCCCGCGAGGGTGGCGAGGCGCTGCACGTGGACGCCGAGCAGACGCGAGAAGGCGTCGGTCTCGGCCTCGCAGAACGCGGGGAACTCCGTGGCGGCGTGCTGCACCGGGCAGTGCCCCTGACAGAGCTGCACGCCGGTCAGACCGCCTGCGCCGACAGGCCGGGCCGTGGCGGAGAAACCGTCCTCGCTGAGCGCCTCGACGAGGGCGATGGTGCGCGCGGCGGGGTCGGTGCCCGCGTCGGCGAGCCGGGCGGCATACCGCTCCTCGAGCGTCGCGACGCGGCTGCGGGCGAAGTCGGCGACCGCGCCGGAGCCGGCGGTGGTCTCGAGGTAGCGCAGCACCTCGACGGCGAGCGAGTCGTAGTCGGCCTCGAGGGCACCGTGCCCGGCGTCGGAGACGACGTAGGCCCGGGCAGGACGGCCTCGGCCACGGCGCGCGGCCGTGGGCTCGTGCTCGACGACGGCGCCCTGCTCGACGAGGACGTCGAGGTGGCGGCGGACGGCGGCGGGGGTCAGCTGGAGGTGGCGACCCAGCTCGGCAGCGGTGACGGGGCCATCGGAGGAGACCATGTGCAGGACCCGGGAGCGCGTGCGCGACTCGAGCGGCGAGACGTGCTCGCCGTCCCTCGTCTCGCGCTGCGACTGCTCAGGGAAAAACACCACACCATTGTGACCTAATTACCCCGGCGACTTCCAGTCAGGGTGCCCTAACCGCATCGGTGTCGTCGTCGGGATCCATGTCGTCGGGGTCCGCCTGCGGGGGCATGATGACCGACGGGAGCTTACGGCGCGGCGGGGCGACCGAGTCCGGACCGAACCACCGGCGACGCAGCGGGGCCGTGACCCAGCCCAGCGGGCAGGTCAGCACGTAGCCGTAGGCGACCGCGAGCGCCGTCGTGCCCGGGAAGAAGATGAGCCCGAGGACGAGCAGGATGCCGAGCGGCACCGAGATCCGCAGGTGGCGCGGCGAGAGCAGGTCGCGGAAGGACCGGAAGCGGAACGACGAGGCCATGAGAGCGGCGGGCAGGACACCGGCGGCGACCGGCAGCAGGGGCGCCCAGTCGTAGAGCGGGTCGCCGATGGCGAGGACGGTCGCGATGACGACGCCCGCCGCACCGGGGCTCGCGAGCCCGACGAAGTATCGCTTGTCGGCGAGCGGGTCGATCGTGACGTTGAAGCGGGCGAGGCGGTAGGCCGCGCAGGCGAGCCAGAACATCGCACCGGCCCAGGCCCACAGGGGGTAGGCGGGCAGCGCCCACGTGTAGACGAGGACGGCCGGCGCGATGCCGAAGGAGATGAGGTCGGCGAGCGAGTCGAACTGCAGGCCGAAGGGCGTGATCGCCCCGACCGCACGCGCGACGGCGCCGTCGGCGATGTCGAGCACGATCGAGACCGCGATGAGCACGGCGGCAGCGCGGTAGTGCGTCTGGAAGGAGAGCAGCACCGACGAGAAGCCGCAGATCATGTTGCCGAGGGTGAAGAGGCTCGGCAGCACGGCCCGGGCGCGGACCCGGGGGTTGATCCGGCTCCACGGCACGACGCGCGCGCCGGTCGCGGAGACGAGCTGGAAGCGGCGGCCGATGCGCTCGCGCCGGCTCGGGGTCGCGCCGCCGGTCACGACGGGTCCGCGGCCGGGAAGCGCCCGAGCACGGTCTCGCCGCCCACCGCGCGCTTGCCCTTGCTCACCTCGAGCACGACCTCCGGTGGCACGAAGACGTCCATGCGCGAGCCGAACTTCATCAGGCCCATCCGCTCGCCGGTCGCGACCTCGTCCCCCGGCTCGATGCGGGTCACGATGCGCCGCGCGAGCTGGCCGACGAGCTGGCGGTAGACGACCCGGCGGGTGTGCCCGCCCACGACCTGCTCGACGATGACTTCGCTGCGCTCGTTCTTCATCGCGCTCTCGGCGCGGTACGCGGCGAGGAAGCGGCCCGGGGTGTGGTGGACGTCGATGACCCGGCCGCCGTAGGGCGAGCGATTCATGTGCACGTCGAGCAGGGACAGGAAGATGCTCACCTGCTGCCACTCCCCCGGCGGCGCGATGCCGGGCTGGGGCTCACCGACGTGCGTGACGATGCCGTCGGCCGGTGCCAGCACGACATCGGGGTCGGTGACCGGCGAGCGGTCGGGGGTGCGGTCCGGGTCGCGGAAGAAGAGCGTCACCCCGGCCGTCAGCAGCCCCAGGGCCAGGGTCGTGCGCGGGCGTCGGGCAAGGGCGGCGACCACCGTCGGCACGGCTGCCATGACGGTGAACGGCCGGGCGGCCGGGTCGATCTTCACAGGTCGGGCTCTCCCAGTCTCGGGTGGTCGGTCAGGCGGTGATCGGGTGCGGTGGGACCGAGCCTAGACTCATCAGCCATGACCGCAGCGGTGACACTGTCCGACGTCCGTCGCCGGTTCGGAGCCGTCGACGCCCTCGACGGACTGTCGTGGCACGCCCCGTCGGGCGCGGTCACCGCGGTGCTCGGCCCCAACGGTGCCGGCAAGACGACGGCCATCGAGTGCGCCGTCGGGCTGCAGCGCCCCGACTCCGGCACGGTGCGGGTCCTCGACACCGATCCGGGCACCGCCGGGCCCGACCACCGGGCCCGCGTCGGGGTGATGCTCCAGAGCGGGGGTCTGCCCAACGGGGCGAAGCCGATTCGCCTGCTCGCGCACCTCGCCCGCTTCTACGCCGAGCCCGCCGACGTCCACGCGGTCGCGGCCCGGCTCGGGGTCCCCGACTTCGCGGGCACGACGGTGCGGCGGCTCTCGGGTGGGCAGAAGCAGCGCCTCGCCCTCGCGGCGGCCCTGCTCGGCCGACCCGACGTTCTCTTCCTCGACGAGCCGGTGGCCGGCCTCGACCCCCACGGCCGGCTCGACGTGTGGGACCTCATCCGCGAGCTGAGAGACGAGGGCACGACGATCGTCGTGACGACGCACTCCTTCGAGGAGGCCGAGCGGCTCGCCGACCACCTCGTCATCATGAGCGCCGGGCGCACCGTCGCCGAGGGCGCCCTGGCCGACGTCGTCGGTGCCGGATCGCTCGAGGAGCTCTACTTCAGCCTCACCCGGAAGGGGGCGGCATGACCACCGCACCGCCGCGCCCCGCCACGCGGGCCGCTGCCCCTCGTCGGCGCGTCCTCGCCCAGGCCGGCTTCGAGACCTCGACGCTGCTGCGCAACGGCGAGCAGCTGCTCGTCTCGCTCGTCCTGCCCGCGCTCGTGCTCATAGGCCTGCACGCCACCGGCTCCCCCTCCCTCGGACCGGGGCGCAGGATCGACGTCGCGGTGCCCGGGGTCATCGCCCTCTGCGTCATCTCGGCCTCCTTCACCTCGCAGGCCATCTCGACGGGCTTCGACCGGAGGTACGCCGTCCTGCGCTACCTCGGTACGACGCCCCTCGGCCGGGGCGGGCTCATCGCCGCCAAGGTGCTCGCGACGCTCGCGATCGAGGTCATCCAGATCGCCGTCATCGCGGTCATCGGGGTCGCCCTCGGGTGGAGCCCCGACCTCAGCGGCATCCCGTATGCCGTCCTCTTCGTCGTCCTCGGCACGTGGGCCTTCGTCGCCCTCGCCCTCCTGCTCGCCGGCACGCTGCGGTCGGAAGCCGTGCTCGCGCTCGCCAACCTCATCTGGGTGCTGCTCCTCGTCGGTGGAGGCGTCATCGTGCCGCGCACGGAGCTCCCCGACGGCCTGTCGACCGTCGCAGCCCTGCTGCCGTCGGCCGGGCTCGCCGACGGGCTGCGCTCGGCCCTCGTCGACGGCGCGTTGAACCTCCCGGCTCTCGGGGTCGTCGTCGCCTGGGGAGTGCTGGCGACAGCCCTGGCCGCGCGTTTCTTCCGCTTCGACGACTGACCGGTAGGGCAGACTCGGGCTCGGGGCACCGGGCCCTCTCCCCGACCGCATGGAGGCGTCGTGTTCGACTACATCTTCGGGCTGCCGATGCACGCGCTGGTCATCCACGCGGTGGTCGTCCTCGTGCCCCTGTCGGCCCTGATCGCCATCGCCTTCGCGGTGCGGCCGGTGTGGCGCCACCTGCTCCGCTGGCCGGTCGCGATCGGCGGCGTCATCTCGGGGGTCACGGCCTTCGTCGCGGCCGAGAGCGGAGAGGCCCTGCAACGCCGGGTGACGCAGGTCAGAGCCAGCACCACCAACTTCGACCTGCTGCGCGAGCACGTCGAGTGGGGCGACCGGGCGAAGATCCTCTGCTTCCTCTTCATGGTGCTCTGCCTCGTGGCGGCGTGGTTCCTCCGGGCGCCTGACGACGACGAGCCGCGCCGACGCATGCTCGAGGTCCCGCTGGCGATCCTTCTCGTCGTCTCCGCGCTCGCGGCGCTCATCACGGTCGTGCTGGCCGGTCACGCCGGAGCCCAGGTCACCTGGGCCGGCCTCGCCTGACTCCCTGACGCGCGGGCCGGCTGCGCTCAAGCGGCGCGGGGCGGGTCGTGCAGGCCTGGCCACGGGCGGGTGAGCGAGCTGCTGCTGGACGGGGGCGGGTGCGGGGCGGCCCGCAGCCAGCGCTTACGCTTCCCCCGTGTCGCTCGTCTCCTCCGTCGCATCCCGCCTGCCCCGGGTGCCCCGCCCCTGGGCGCGCGGCATCCTCATCGCCAACCTCGTCGGCGAGATCGGGATCGTCGTCACCGGAGGGGTCGTGCGCCTCACCGGCAGCGGCCTCGGCTGCCCCACCTGGCCGGAGTGCGTGCCCGGGTCGTTCACCCCGGTGCGCACCGACGAGAGCCAGTTCCACGACCTCGTGGAGTTCGGCAACCGGCTGCTGACCTTCGCCGTCGTCATCCTCGCACTCGCGGCGCTCTACTGCGTCGTGACGGCGTGGCCGCAGCGAGGGCGGCTCCAGCTCGTCGCGGTCGGAGTCCTCGCCGGCATCCCGGCCCAGGCGATCCTCGGCGGCATCACCGTGCTGACCGGCCTCAACCCGTGGCTCGTCGCGAGCCACTTCCTCCTCTCGATGGTGCTCGTCGCACTGTCCACGGCGCTCGTGCGCGGGTCTCGCGACGACGTGTCGGGCCCGGGTGAGCTGCTCTTGCACCGCATCGCCCGCGTCGTCGCCATCGTCACGAGCCTCGTCGGTGCCGTCGTCGTCGTGCTCGGCACCATCGTCACCGGGTCGGGCCCGCACTCGGGTGACGCCGACGCCCCGGCCCGCACCGGCTTCGACCCCCGCGTCGTGTCGTGGCTGCACGCCGACGCCGTCATGCTCTTCTCCGGCCTCGTCGTCGCGACCCTCGTCGCCGTGCTCATCACCGCGAAGGCCGACGAGGTGCGCCGGGCCTGGTGGGTCGTGCTCGGGGTCACGCTCGCCCAGGGAGTGATCGGCTACGTGCAGTACTTCACCGCCCTGCCGATCGTCCTCGTGCTGCTGCACATGCTCGGCGCGAGCCTGCTCGTGGCCGCCCTCACCTGGGGCGTCCTCGCGACGCGGCGCCACCCCGTCTGACCGTCACCGCAATCCGTTCGAGCACCACCGTGCCGGCCACCCCGCGGCTCCTGCCGCGATCGGCGACGACCGTAGGGTGGGCCGGGTGAGCGACGAGCAGCCGGCCCTGCACGACGGCGACCTGCGACTGCGGCCGTGGACCGCGGCAGACGTCGAGGCCACCCGGCTGCTGCACGACGCGGAGATCGCCCACTGGTTCGACGTCGACGCGACACCGCCCACGAGCGAGCACCACCGCTCCTGGGTGGAGCGGACCCACGCAGAGTGGTCCGACTCCCGCGCCAAGGCGACCTTCCTCGTCGAGTGGCGCGGCGAACCCGCCGGCTCGGTCGACGTGCGGCGGCGCTCCGACGGCGTCGGGGTGCTGTCGTGGATCACGTATGCCCCCTACCGCGGCAGGGGGCTCGCCTCCCGCGCCGTGCGCCTCCTCGTCGACTGGGCCTTCGCGGACCTCGGCCTGCGCCGCGTCGAGGCCGAGGTCAACCCGCTCAACCGCGCGTCACTCCGGACGGCGCTGCGGGCCGGGTTGCGGCGCGAGGGGCTGCTGCGCGGCAACACGACGCTGGGCGGCGAGGTGCACGACACCGTCGTCCTCGGTCGCCTGGCCGGGGACCCTGCACCCGGCACCCGAGAGGGCTTCACCGCCATGCTCGACTCCGTGCTGCCGACGAAGCGGGTCATCGGGCAGGGCCTCATCCGCGACGCGGCCGGCGCCGTGCTGCTCTGCGAGCCGGTCTACAAGCGTGACTGGGACCTGCCCGGAGGCGTCGTCGACCCGGGCGAGCCACCCCGCGAATGCGTCGCCCGCGAGATCCGCGAGGAGCTCGCCCTCGAGGTGACGGTCGGCCGCCTGCTCGCGACGAACTGGCTCGCCCCCTGGCTCGGGTGGGGCGACGCGGTGCTCTTCGTCTACGAGGTCGAGACGCCCACCGCCGCGGCCCTGGCGCGCGTGCGCCTCCTCGAGCGCGAGATCCGCGCCATGCACTGGGTCGCGCCGCACGAGCTGGGCGGGCGGGTGGCGCCCTACAACGAGCGGATGCTGACGAGCCTCGCCGCGGCCGGGGAGGGCCACGCGACCCTCGAGCTCGCCGACGGCCTCCCGGTGCGCTGACCCGCAGAGCCCGCCGGACGGCATACCGCCCCGGCGCGACATGGGCACTCGACAGGGACAGGCGTCGGGCAGCCCCCTGACCCCTCAGTCGAGTGCCCAACTCCCGACGCCACCAGCACGAGGAGACAAGTCGGGAAATGGGCACTCGAAAGGGACATGCCCCGGGCAGCCCCCTGACCCCCTCAGTCGAGTGCTCACTTCTCGACAGGCGGGCTCAGCCCATGCCGGGGAGCGGCAGGTGCCAGATCGGGTCGAGGGCCACGCCGACGAAGAGGATCGTCAGGTAGGTGATCGAGAAGTGGAAGAGACGCATCGGGCGCAGGGCGTCCTCGGCCACCCCGGCGCGAGCCCGCGACAGCAGGCGGTGGGCCTCGGCGAGGAAGAGCCCGCCGGACACGACTGCGGCGACGGTGTAGACCCAGCCCATCGACTGCACGGGAATGAGGGCGAGCGAGGTGAGGACCATCGCCCACGAGTAGGCCACGATCTGCTTGGCCACGACGACGAAGCGCTCGACGACCGGCAGCATCGGCACGTGGGCGGTGGCGTAGTCGTCCTTGTAGCGCAGCGACAGCGGCCAGTAGTGCGGCGGCGTCCAGAAGAAGATCACCATGAAGAGGATCAACGCCGACCAGCTGACCGAGCCGGTGACGGCCGACCAGCCGATGAGCACCGGCATGCAGCCGGCCGCGCCGCCCCAGACGATGTTCTGGGCCGTGCGCCGCTTGAGCAGCAGGGTGTAGCCGAAGACGTAGAAGAGCAGGGCCGCGAGGGCGAGCCACGCGCTCAGCCAGTTGACGAGCACCCCGAGCCAGACCGTCGAGACGACGGCGAGCGCCACCCCGAAGAGCAGGGCTCCCCGCGGCGACACCGTGCCGGTGACGAGGGGCCGGTTGCTCGTGCGGTGCATGACGGCGTCGATGTCGCGGTCGATGTAGCAGTTGAGCGTGTTGGCCGAGCCGGCCGACAGCGTGCCCCCGACGACGGTCGCGACGACGAGCCAGAGGTTGGGCACGCCCTGCTGGGCGAGGAACATGACGGGGATCGTCGTGATGAGCAGCAGCTCGATGATCCGCGGCTTCATGAGGGAGACGTACTGCCCGAGGACGAACGTGGGTCCACTGCCGTCGGGACCGTGCAGCGTCGACAGGTCGGCGCGGGGGTCCACCGTTGTCACTGAGATCCTCATCGCTGGGTTCGTCGCTCCGACGGTCGGGTACGGAGCATGGCGTCGCAAGTCTAGACCGTCGCTCGCGGGGGACTTCACTCCCTCGCCCGTAGCCGGTCTGCCCCACCTCCCACTCTGCCGCAGCGCCACCATCCCCGCCCCCGCCACGCAGTCGTTCACGAACTGGTCGTGCTGTCAGCGGCATCCGTGCTGGGACTAGGCTCGCGGCATACGTGAGATCCACCTTTCTGGCGAAGGAGACCCGTTCGTGACCAGCACCGCCACGTCGGCGAAGAAGCCCACCCGTTCCAGCTCCACGAGGAAGGGGAAGGCGGACGGACTGCTGGCGGGTCGCGATCCCGGCCTCCCGAGGCCCGTGGCGAAGAAGGCGGGCTGGTCCGACCTCGACGTGCGTGCCGTCGACACGACGCGCCTCCTTGCGGCCGACGCCGTGCAGAAGGTCGGCAACGGGCACCCGGGCACCGCGATGTCGCTCGCTCCCCTCGCCTACCTGCTCTACCAGAACGTCATGACGCACGACCCGAGCGACCCGTCGTGGCTCGGTCGTGACCGCTTCGTCCTGTCGTGCGGGCACTCGAGCCTCACCCAGTACATCCAGCTCTACCTCTCCGGCTACGGCCTCTCGCTCGACGACCTCAAGGCGCTGCGCACCTGGGGCTCGCAGACCCCGGGCCACCCGGAGGTCCACCACACCAAGGGCGTCGAGATCACGACCGGACCGCTCGGCTCCGGGCTCGCCTCCGCCGTCGGCATGGCGATGGCCCAGCGGCGTCAGCGCGGGCTCTTCGACCCCGACGCGAAGCCCGGCACGAGCCCGTTCGACCACCACGTCTACGTCATCGCCTCCGACGGCGACATGCAGGAGGGCGTGACCCACGAGGCGTGCGCGCTCGCCGGCCACCAGGAGCTCGGCAACCTCACCGTCGTCTACGACGCCAACCAGATCTCGATCGAGGACGACACCGACATCGCCTTCAGCGAGGACGTCGCGGCCCGCTTCGCGGCATACGGCTGGCACGTCGTCGACGTCGACTGGCGCCAGGACGCCGACGGCGCGACCTACGTCGAGGACGTGGACGCCCTGCTCGCAGCGATCCGCTCGGGCGAGAAGGTCACCGACAAGCCGACCCTCGTCGTGCTGCACACGATCATCGCCTGGCCGGCCCCGACCAAGCAGAACACCGGCAAGTCGCACGGCTCCGCCCTCGGCGAGGAGGAGATCGGCGCGACGAAGGGGCTGCTCGGCTTCGACCCGAAGAAGTCCTTCGTCGTCGAGCCCGCCGTCCTCAAGCACGCGCGCGACGTCGTCAAGCGGGGCAAGGCGGCCCACCGCGAGTGGGACAAGGGCTTCAAGGCGTGGCGCAAGGCCAACCCCGACCGCGCGAGCCTGCTCGACCGCATCCTCGACGGCACGCCCCCTGCAGGTCTCGCCAAGGCGCTGCCGACCTTCCCCGCCGACGACAAGGGTCTCGCGACCCGCGCGGCGAGCGGCAAGATCCTCACGGCGATCGCCGACGTCATGCCCGAGCTCTGGGGCGGCTCGGCCGACCTCGCCGAGTCCAACAACACGACGATGGAGGGCCAACCCTCCTTCATCCCGAGCTCGAAGCAGACGTCGACGTGGAAGGGCGACCCGTTCGGCCGCACGCTGCACTTCGGCATCCGTGAGAACGGCATGGGCATGATCCTCAACGGGATCGCGCTCGAGGGCCTCACCCGCCCCTACGGCGGCACGTTCCTCGTGTTCTCCGACTACATGCGGCCGGCGGTGCGCCTCGCGGCGATCCAGCAGGCCCCCGTCACCTACGTCTGGACGCACGACTCCATCGGCCTCGGCGAGGACGGTCCGACGCACCAGCCGATCGAGCACCTCGCCGCGCTGCGCGCCATGCCAGGCCTCGACGTCGTGCGTCCTGCCGACGCCAACGAGACGGCCGTGGCGTGGCAGCAGATCCTCACGGCCGGCAACGGCCCGGCGGCGCTCTGCCTCACCCGCCAGAACGTCCCCACGTGGGACCGCACGAAGTACGGCAAGGCGAGCGGCGTCGCGAAGGGCGCCTACGTCCTCGTCGAGGAGTCCCGAAAGGGCGAGCCGGACGTCATCCTCGTCGCCACCGGCTCCGAGGTGCAGCTCGCCGTCCAGGCGGCCGAGCGGCTCGAGAAGTCGAAGATCTCGACGCGCGTCGTGTCGATGCCCTGCCGGGAATGGTTCGAGAAGCAGACCCGTTCCTACCAGGACAAGGTGCTGCCGCCCGCGGTGCGCGCCAGGGTCAGCGTCGAGGCCGCGGTCTCGATGGGTTGGCACGACATCGTCGGCGACGCCGGACGCAGTGTCAGCATCGAGCACTTCGGTGCCTCGGCCGACCAGGCGACCCTCTACCGCGAGTTCGGCATCACTGCCGACGCCGTCGTCAAGGCCGCCAAGGACTCCCTCAAGGCCGCCGGCGCTGCGGCGCGGACGGCCCCGCGGGTCACCGAGACCAACCCGAGCCGAGCCGCCCAGAGCGCCTCGACCGATGTCATGGGCTCCGACGTGGAGGCCAGTGACCAGGCTTCGCAGTCGGCAGCATCCGCCACGAGCAAGGGGAAGTGAACAGCATGTCCAACCCGAACACCCAGGCCCTGTCCGACGCCGGCGTCTCGATCTGGCTCGACGACCTGTCGCGCGAGCTGCTCGAGACCGGCAAGATCGCCGACCTCGTCAAGGAGCGCAACGTCGTCGGCCTCACCTCCAACCCGTCGATCTTCCAGGCCGCACTGTCCAAGGGCGACCGCTACAACAAGGACCTCGCGGCCCTGACGGCTGACGGCAAGGACGTCGAGGAGGTCGTCTTCGAGCTGACGACCTCAGACGTTCGGGAGGCCTGCGACATCTTCCTGCCCGTCTACGAGTCGACGAAGGGTGTCGACGGGCGCGTCTCGCTCGAGGTCGACCCCCGCCTCGCGCACGACACCGACAAGACGATCGCGCAGGCCAAGCAGCTGCACGACGCGGTCGGCCGCGAGAACGTCCTCATCAAGATCCCCGCGACCAAGGCGGGCCTGCCGGCCATCACGGCAGCGATCGCCGAGGGCATCAGCGTCAACGTGACCCTGATCTTCTCGCTCGAGCGCTACCGCGCGGTCATGAACGCCTACCTCGAGGGCCTCGAGAAGGCCCACTCCGCCGGCAAGGACCTCTCCAAGATCCACTCGGTCGCGTCCTTCTTCGTCTCCCGCGTCGACACCGAGATCGACAAGCGTCTCGACGCCATCGGCACGAGCGAGGCCCGCGGCCTCAAAGGCAAGGCCGGCCTCGCCAACGCGCGGCTCGCCTACCAGGCCTTCGAGGAAGTCTTCTCCACGCCGCGCTGGGGATCGCTCGCCGACGAGGGCGCCAACCCGCAGCGTCCGCTGTGGGCGTCGACCGGGGTCAAGGACCCGGCCTACCCCGACACGCTCTACGTCACCGAGCTCGTGGCCGCCGACGTCGTCAACACGATGCCCGAGAAGACGCTCGAGGCGACCGCCGACCACGGCGACATCCACGGCGACACCGTGACCGGGGGCTACGAGCTCGCGAGCAATCTGCTCGACGACCTCGAGCGCATCGGCGTCTCCTACACCGAGGTCGTCGACCTGCTCGAGGAGGAGGGCGTCGACAAGTTCGAGAAGGCCTGGGGCGAGCTCCTCGACGGCGTCAAGGACGAGATGGCGAAGGTCTCCGCATGAGCTCGCTGTCGGTGAGCGCCTCCGGCGCGGCCGCCGATGCCATCGCGGCCCACGTCCCCGAGCTCGTCGCCGACCAGGTCGCGAGCAAGCTCTTCGCGCAGGACGCGACGCTGTGGGGGCCTGAGGCCGAGTCCGAGTCTCGCATCCGCCTCTCGTGGGTGGGCCTGCCGCGCTCGTCCCGGCCGCTCGTCGGCGAGATCGAGGCCCTGCGTGACGACTTCGCGTCCCGTGGCCTGACCCACGTCGTCCTCTGTGGCATGGGCGGGTCCTCGCTCGCCCCCGAGGTCATCTGCGCGACGGCCGGCAAGGACCTCGTCGTGCTCGACTCGTCCGACCCCGACTACGTGCGCCGGGCGCTCGGCGACGACCTCGAGCACACCGTCGTCGTCGTGTCGAGCAAGTCCGGCTCCACCGTCGAGACCGACTCGCAGCGCCGTGCCTACGAGGGCGCCTTCACCGACGCCGGCATCGACCCTGCGACCCGCATCGTCATCGTCACCGACCCGGGCAGCCCGCTCGACCAGGAGTCGCGGGCCAAGGGCTACCGCGTCGTCAACGCCGACCCCGACGTGGGCGGCCGCTACAGCGCGCTGACGGCCTTCGGTCTCGTGCCGAGCGGCCTCGCGGGCGTCGACGTCGGCGCCCTCCTCGACGAGGCGGAGTCGGTGGCCGACCTGCTCGCCGAGGACGACGAGGCCAACCCCGCGCTGCGCCTCGGCGCTGCGATGGGTGGCACCGCTCCGCTGCGCGACAAGCTCGTCCTCGTCGACGAGGGCTCGGGCATCGTCGGGTTCGCCGACTGGGCCGAGCAGCTCATCGCCGAGTCGACCGGCAAGGACGGCACGGGCGTGCTGCCCGTCGTCGTCGAGGGTGACGACGCCCCCGAGGTGCGCTCCCCCGCCGCCGACGTGCTCGTGGCCCGGCTCGTGCCGGTCGACGACGACACCGTCGCGTCGGGCGACGACGTACGCGTGAGCGGCGCCCTCGGTGCCCAGCTGCTCCTCTGGGAGGCCGCGACCGCCGTCGCCGGGCGCCTGCTCGGCATCAACCCCTTCGACCAGCCCGACGTCGAGTCGGCCAAGAAGGCCGCCCGCGCGCTCCTCGACCAAGGCACGGCCGCGAGCGAGGACCCCGCGGCGACCGATGGTGCCGTCGAGATCCGAGCCATGGGCGGCGACTGGCTGGGCTCCGCCTCGACCGTCGCCGAGGCGGTCGACGCGCTGCTCGGTCAGCTCGACGCCGAGCACGGCTACGTCGCCGTCATGGCCTACCTCGACCGTCTCGGCGACGCCGACCTCGCCGAGGTGCGGGCCCGGATCGCCGAGCGCACCGGCCGCCCGACGACCTTCGGCTGGGGGCCACGCTTCCTGCACTCGACGGGGCAGTTCCACAAGGGCGGCCCCGGCGTGGGCGTCTACGTGCAGATCACGACGGCCCCCGGTCAGGACCTCTCGATCCCCGGACGCGAGTTCACCTTCGGCGACTTCATCGCCTCGCAGGCAGGCGGTGACGCACAAGTGCTCGCCGACCACGACCGTCCGGTCCTGCGTCTCCACCTGACCGACCACGACGCCGGCCTCGCCCAGGTCACGGCCGCGCTGTCGCAGGGAGGGCGTGCATGACCCCGGCGCGAATCGCCCACGGGGAGAACCCGCTTCGCACCGCGCAGGACAAGCGGCTCCCCCGCATCGCCGGCCCCTGCGGCCTCGTGCTCTTCGGCGTGACGGGCGACCTCGCCCGCAAGAAGCTCATGCCGGCGATCTACGACCTCGCGAACCGTGGCCTCCTGCCGCCGGGCTTCTCGCTCGTCGGCTTCGCCCGGCGCGACTGGGCCACCCAGGACTTCGGCAAGGTCGTGCATGACGCCGTCAAGGAGCACGCCCGCACGCCGTTCAGCGAAGACGTGTGGCGCAACCTCTCCGAGGGCTTCCGCTTCGTGCCCGGCACGTTCGACGACCCCGCGGCCTTCGACCTGCTCGCCAAGACCGTCGAGGAGCTCGACCGCGACCGCGGCACAGGTGGCAACCACGCCTTCTACCTCTCCATCCCCCCGGGCTTCTTCGCGACGGTCTGCGAGCAGCTCGAGCGGTGCGGGCTCACGACGGCCGAGGGTGACAGCTGGCGACGGGTCATCATCGAGAAGCCGTTCGGCCACGACCTCAAGAGCGCCCAAACGCTCAACGCCATCGTCGAGGGGGTCTTCCCGCCCGACTCGGTATTCCGCATCGACCACTACCTCGGCAAGGAGACGGTGCAGAACCTCCTTGCACTGCGCTTCGCCAACCAGCTCTTCGAGCCGGTCTGGAACGCCAACTACGTCGACCACGTGCAGATCACGATGGCCGAGGACATCGGCATCGCCGGCCGCGCCGGCTACTACGACGGCATCGGCGCCGCCCGCGACGTCATCCAGAACCACCTCCTCCAGCTGCTCGCCCTCACCGCCATGGAGGAGCCGGTCTCCTTCGACGCGAAGGACCTGCGAGCCGAGAAGGAGAAGGTGCTCTCGGCCGTCCGCCTGCCGGCAGACCTCGACAAGCGCGCGGCCCGGGGGCAGTATGCCGCCGGCTGGCAGGGCGCCGAGGAGGTCGTCGGCTACCTCGAGGAGGACGGCGTCGACCCCGCGTCGACCACCGAGACCTTCGCCGCGGTCACCCTCGAGGTCGACACCCGGCGCTGGGCCGGCGTGCCGTTCTACCTGCGCACGGGCAAGCGGCTCGGCAAGCGGGTCACCGAGATCGCTGTCGTCTTCAAGCGCGCTCCCCACCTGCCCTTCGAGCACACCGCCACCGAGGAGCTCGGGCAGAACGCCATCGTCATCCGGGTCCAGCCCGACGAGGGCGTGACCATCCGCTTCGGCTCGAAGGTGCCGGGTGCGCAGATGGAGGTGCGTGACGTGACGATGGACTTCGGCTACGGGTCGTCGTTCACCGAAGCCTCCCCCGAGGCCTACGAGCGCCTCATCCTCGACGTCCTGCTCGGCGAGCCCCCGCTCTTCCCCCGGCACGAGGAGGTCGAGTCCTCGTGGAGGATCCTCGACCCGCTCATGAGGCACTGGGCCAAGGGCGGCAAGCCGGAGCAGTACGTCGCCGGCACCTGGGGCCCCGCCTCGGCCGACCGAATGCTCGAACGCGACGGACGCACGTGGAGGATGCCGTGATCCGCGACCTGACCGACACCACGACGACCGGCATCAGCAAGACACTGGTCCGCCTGCGCAACGAGGTCGGCGCCATGGCGCTCGGCCGCGTGCTGACGCTGGTCATCGTCGTCGAGGACACCGACGCCGGCCACGCGATCGACGTGGCGAACCAGGCAAGCAGGCAGCACCCGTGCCGCATCATCGTCGTCATCCCCGGCGACCGTCGCGGCAAGAACCGCCTCGACGCCCAGATCCGCCTCGGCGGCGACGCCGGCGCGAGCGAGATCGTCGTGCTGCGCCTCTACGGGGCCCTCGCCAACCACGGTCCGAGCGTCGTCGTGCCGCTGCTGCTGCCCGACTCGCCCATCGTGGCGTGGTGGCCCGGCGAGGCGCCCGCCGACGTGGGCAAGGACCCCATCGGGGCGATGGCCCAGCGCCGCATCACCGACGTGGCCGAGCACCGCAACCCGCGGCTCATGCTCAAGAAGCGAGTCGCGACCTACGCACCGGGCGACACCGACCTCGCCTGGACGCGTGTCACCCACTGGCGCGGCCTGCTCGCCGCAGCCCTCGACCAACCGCCCTACGAGCCGATCACGAGCGCCGTCGTCAGTGGCGCGCCCGACTCCCCCTCGTCGGACCTGCTGGCCGCGTGGCTGCAGCGCCGGCTCAAGGTGCCGGTGCACCGCGTCTCGACCCCCCGCGGGTCGGGCATCAGCTCGGTGCGGCTCGACCGCAAGAGCGGCCCGATCGACCTCGTGCGCCCGGGCGACGTCGTGGCCACCCTGTCGCAGCCCGGTCAGCCCGACCGGCGGATCAGCCTGCCCCGCCGCGACCTGCCCGAGTGTCTCGCCGACGAGCTGCGTCGACTCGACCCCGACGACGCCTACGAGGACGCGCTGCTGCACGGCCTCGAGGCCCTGCAGCCGGTGCGCCTCACGGCGGCCGCGGCAGCCAAGGCCGGCAAGGCGCCAGACCCGGCCGAGTCACGCCGTCTCGCGGCGCGACTGGGCCGCGACGAGTCGGCGCAGGAGGCGAGCGCGATGATCTCGGCCCCGCCCGCGCCCGAGCACGCCGAGACCGAGCAGGTGCGTGCCGCCACGGTGCGCAAGCTCGCCGGAAAGCGCACGCCGCGCGAGAAGCAGGCCGAGAAGGCCCGCAAGCAGGCGAGCGCGGCGTCGGCGAAGACCTCGACGGCGTCCAGCGCTCCGTCTGCCGAGTCGAAGCCGAACACCACGCCGACGACGCGGACGACGAAGAAGGCTGCCGCCACGAAGGCGACGGCCGCGAAGGCGGCCACCGCCAAGGCTGCCGGCACGAAGACGGCGACGAAGAAGACGGCGACGAAGAAGGCAGCCGCCGGGACGTCGGCGACGACGAAGCGGACCGCCAAGGCCCCGACGACAAAGGCGGCCACGACGAAGGCCACCTCGTGACGGCTGACCCTCGCGTCGTCGTCCACCCGGACAAGCAGTCCCTGGCCGATGCCGCCGCGGCTCGGCTCGTGACCGCGCTGCTCGACGCGCAGACCCGCAACCCGGAGGCCCAGGTCGCCCTGACCGGTGGCTCGATGGGCTCGGCGATCATCGCGTCGGTGCTGCGCACACCGGGGCGCTCCGCCGTGGACTGGTCGAGGGTGCGGGTCTGGTGGGGCGACGAGCGCTACCTGCCCGCGGGTGACCCGGATCGCAACGACACCCAGAACGACGAGGCCGGCCTCAGCGCACTGGGGCTCGACCCCGCGAAGGTGCACCGGGTGGCCGGCCCCGACGCGTCCGACACCGCCGAAGCCAGTGCGCAGGCCTACGGCGAGTCGATCAGGGAGCACGGCCAGAAGGCCTGGGACGTCGTGCTCTTCGGCGTGGGTCCCGACGGGCACGTGGCCTCGCTCTTCCCGCACCACCCGGCCCAGCGCGAGGCCGACGCCATCGCCGTGGCCGTGCACGACTCACCCAAGCCGCCACCGGACCGCGTGAGCCTCACCTTCGAGTGCTTTGAGCGCAGTCACGAGGTGTGGTTCCTCGTCGCAGGCAGCGACAAGGCGGAGGCGGTCGCAGCCGCCCTCGCCCCCGGAGCCCACCGTTGGGACGTGCCGGCAGCGGGGCCGAGGGGCACCGACGCCACCCTGTGGCTCGTCGACGCCGACGCAGCCTCGGCCCTGGGCTGACGACGCCGCCACACGGCATACGCCATCGGCTCGCCCAGCGCGGACAGCACGGACGAGCAGGCACGACGAAGGGCCCGGGAATCCTCCCGGGCCCTTCGTCGTGCGGTCGCCGTCGGCGACCGCCGAGGTCACTGGATGAGGCCGCGCTCACGCAGGGAGCTGAGGGCTTCGTCGAGGATGGCAGCGCCGTCGGCGTCGCTGCGCCGCTCCTTCACGTAGGCCAGGTGCGTCTTGTAGGGCTCGACCTTCGGCGGAGCGGGAGGGTTCTCCTTGTCCTGGCCGGCGGGGTAGCCGCAGCGCGGGCAGTCCCACGTCTCGGGCAGCACCATGCCGGGCTCCTGCGCGAAGCTCGGGCGCGTCTCGTGCCCGTTGGAGCACCAGTAGGAGATGTGGACGCGGGGAGCGGCGTCGCCGCGCTCCGCCTCGCCCATGGGGCCCGCGCCGACCCGGCTTCCGCGAATCGCGTTACCACTCGCCATGGTTGTCGTCCTCTCAGCTCGC
The DNA here is from genome assembly GCF_006717145.1 of Humibacillus xanthopallidus. GTDB lineage: Bacteria > Actinomycetota > Actinomycetes > Actinomycetales > Dermatophilaceae > Humibacillus > Humibacillus xanthopallidus. The sequence goes on from NZ_VFQF01000001.1 coordinate 1,310,760, forward strand.
GAACCGGGCCAGCAGGCCCAGTCCGATGATGGCCGTCGCCCACACCGCGGCGACGGCCACGGTGAAACGGTCCAGGTTGCGCTCGGCAACCGACGACCCGCCGAGCGAGGTCGACATGCCGCCGCCAAACATGTCGGACAGGCCACCACCCTTGCCCTTGTGCAGCAGGATGAAGAGGGTCAGGACCAGGCTGGACAGCACCAGCAGGACCTGAAGGGCGATGCGGACCGCATCCACGTGGTCACTCCAAATCGTCGGGACGTCGTCAGCCACGGCGTCAGCACCGCGGCTCGATCAAGGGCTCGGGCAAGGATACCTTCCCCCCACCCGATCGACCGAACGCTGCGCCGTGGCCGGGGCCGGCGGCGCAACGTGGTCGACGGGGCGGTCGTCGGAAGGGCTCAGCTCGTAGCGAGGTGGTCGCGGTAGCGGCAGATCGACGCGAACTCGGCCGGGTCGATCGACGCTCCTCCGACGAGGGCGCCGTCGACGTCCTCCTGGGACATGATCGCCGCGACGTTGCCCGCCTTGACGCTGCCGCCGTAGAGCACGCGTATGCCGTCCGCGACGTCGCCGCTGTAGAGCTCGGCGAGCAGGGTGCGGATGGCCGCGCAGACCTCTTGCGCGTCGTCGGGGGTCGCGACCTCGCCGGTGCCGATGGCCCAGATGGGCTCGTAGGCGATGACGATCGAGGCGACCTGCTCCTTGGAGACGCCGTCGAGCGCTGCCCGCAGCTGGGCGACGACGTGCTCGACCTGACGGCCCTCCTTGCGCACGTCGAGGGCCTCGCCGCAGCAGAGGATCGGCGTGAGGTCGTGCTGGTAGGCCGCCTTGACCTTGGCGGCGACGACCTCGTCGGTCTCGCCGTGGCCCTCGCGGCGCTCACTGTGGCCGATGCACACGTAGGTGCAGCCGAGCTTCTTGAGGAAGGCGCCGGAGATGTCGCCCGTGTAGGCGCCCGAGGTGTGCGGCGAGAGGTCCTGCGCGCCGTACCTGAGGTCGAGCTTGTCGCCCTCGACGAGCGTCTGCACGGACCGCAGGTCGGTGAAGGGCGGCAGGACCGCGACCTCGACGGCGGAGTAGTCGTGCTTCGCGTCGCGCAGGGTCCAGTCGAGCTTCTGCACGAGGTGCGTGCCCTGCAGGTGGTCGAGGTTCATCTTCCAGTTGCCTGCCATGAGCGGCACGCGGCCGCTCTGCGGGGCAGCAGTGTTCTTCGCCATCAGGCGTCACCCTCCTCGAGGACCGTGAGACCGGGCAGCTCCTTGCCTTCGAGGTACTCGAGGCTCGCCCCGCCACCGGTCGAGATGTGGCCGAAGTCGGAGTCCTCGAAACCGAGCTGCCGCACGGCCGCGGCGGAGTCGCCTCCACCCACCACCGTCAGCGCGCCGGCGGACGTCACGTCGACGAGCGCCTGGGCGAGCGCCTTGGTGCCCGCGGCATATGGCGCCATCTCGAACGCGCCCATGGGGCCGTTCCAGAAGACGGTGCGGCAGTCGGCGAGCTTCTCGGCGAAGAGGCGGCTCGACTCGGGGCCGATGTCGAGGCCCATGCGGTCGGCGGGGATGGCGTCGGCAGCGACGACGTCGTGCGCGGCGTCCGCACTGAACGCGTCGGCGGCCACGACGTCGACGGGCAGCACGATCTCGACGCCCTCCTTCTCGGCGCGCTCGAGGTAGCCCTTGACCGTGTCGATCTGGTCGGCCTCGAGCAGGCTCTTGCCCACCTCGTGGCCCTGCGCGGCGAGGAAGGTGAAGACCATGCCACCACCGATGAGGAGCCGGTCGGCCGTGCCGAGCAGGTTGCCGATGACGCCGAGCTTGTCGGACACCTTGGCACCGCCGAGCACGACGGCATACGGCCGCTCGGGGTCCTTGGTGAGCCGGCGCAGCACGTCTACCTCGGCCGACACGAGGTCACCGGTGGCATGCGGCAGGAGGCGGGCGATGTCGTAGACCGAGGCCTGCTTGCGGTGCACGACACCGAAGCCGTCGGAGACGAAGACGTCTGCGAGAGAAGCGAGCTCGCCGGCGAAGGCAGCCCGCTCGTCGTCTGTCTTGGCGGTCTCGCCGGCGTTGAAGCGGAGGTTCTCGAGGAGCAGGACCTGGCCGTCCTCGAGCGCGGCCGCCTTGGCCTTGGCGTCGTCTCCGACGGTGTCGTCGGCGAAGACGACGTCGGTGCCGAGCACCTCGCCGAGACGCTCGGCGACGGGGGCCAGGGAGTACTTCGCCTCCGGGGCGCCCTTGGGGCGGCCGAGGTGGGCACAGACGATGACACGCGCCCCGGCGTCGGCCAGGCCCTTGATCGTCGGTGCCGACGCGCGGATGCGGCCGTCGTCGGTGATGGTCGTGCCGTCGAGCGGCACGTTGAGGTCGGAGCGGACGAGGACGCGCTTGCCGCGCAGGTCCCCGAGGTCACCGGTCGTCTTCACGCGGTCTGCCTCTTCCGGTAGCGGTGGGTCGGTGATGTGGGCGAGATATGGCTGCGGCCACCGCCCCGGCACGTGCCGGGGCGGTGGCCGGGTGCGTCAGAGCGACTCGCCGACAAGGTTGACGAGGTCGACGAGGCGGTTGGAGTAACCCCACTCGTTGTCGTACCAGCCGACGACCTTGACCTGGTTGCCGATGACCTTGGTGAGGCCGGCGTCGAAGATGCAGGAGGCCGGGTCGGTCTCGATGTCCTTGGACACGATCTCGTCCTCGGTGTAGACGAGGAAGCCCTTGAGCGGGCCCTCGGCAGCGGCCTTCACCGCGGCGTTGACCTCCTCGACCGTCGTCTCACGGCCGGCCTCGAAGGTGAGGTCGGTCGCCGAGCCGGTCGGCACCGGGACGCGGAGCGCGTAGCCGTCGAGCTTGCCCTTGAGCTCGGGCAGGACGAGGGCGACGGCCTTGGCGGCGCCGGTCGTCGTCGGCACGATGTTGAGGGCAGCGGCGCGGGCGCGGCGGAGGTCCTTGTGCGGCGCGTCCTGGAGGTTCTGGTCCTGGGTGTAGGCGTGGATCGTCGTCATGAGGCCCTTGACGATGCCGAACTCGTCGTTGAGGGCCTTGGCCATCGGCGCGAGGCAGTTCGTCGTGCACGAGGCGTTGGAGATGACGGTGTGAGCGGCCGGGTCGTAGAGCTCGTGGTTGACGCCCATCACGATCGTGATGTCCTCGTTCTTGGCCGGCGCCGAGATGATGACCTTCTTAGCCCCACCGTCGATGTGCGCCTTCGCCTTCTGCGCGTCGGTGAAGAAGCCGGTCGACTCGACGATGACGTCGGCACCCACGCCGGCCCAGTCGATCGCAGCCGGGTCGCGCTCCTCGAAGACGCGGATCGCCTTGCCGTCGACGATGATCGAGGTCTCGTCGTAGGTGACCTCGCCCGGGAAACGGCCCAGGATCGAGTCGTACTTGAGCAGGTGGGCGAGGGTCTTGTTGTCCATGAGGTCGTTCGTTGCGACGACCTCGATGTCGGCTCCGGATGCCAGGACGGCTCGGAAGAAGTTGCGGCCGATGCGGCCAAAGCCGTTGATACCAACGCGAACGGTCACTGCTGAGCACCTCTTCGGGTGAGACTGTGTCGGACGGTGTGTCAGACCTGGGACCGCGCGACATCGGGCGGCCTTGATCACCTTCCACCCTAGTGCGTCGGTCTCGCACGCGAGGCGTGAGTCTCAGGTGATGGTGAGCGATCGCTCACCATGCCCGGTCGCTGCCCGCCCGCTGCCTGGCCGCCGCCCGGGCGGTGCCCGCCCGCTCCTCGTCGGCTGCTCCCCCGCCGCCCGGGTCAGGACTCGAGCATGTCCTGGGTGAGGCTCGACTCCGTGCCGGGCACGCCGAGCTCCTCGGCGCGCTTGTCGGCCATGGCGAGCAGCCGGCGGATGCGGCCGGCCACGGCATCCTTCGTCATCGGCGGCTGGGCCAGCTGGCCGAGCTCCTCGAGGCTCGCCTGCTTGTGCTCGAGCCGCAGCGTGCCGGCCTCGCGCAGGTGGTCGGGGATCTCGTCGCCGAGGATCTCCATGGCGCGCTCGACCCGGGCGCCGGCCGCCACCGCGGCACGCGCCGAGCGCCGCAGGTTGGCGTCGTCGAAGTTGGCGAGACGGTTCGCGGTCGCGCGAACCTCGCGGCGCATCCGGCGCTCCTCCCAGGCCATGACGGCGTCGTGGGCACCGAGGCGGGTGAGGAGCGCGCCGATGGCGTCGCCGTCGCGGATGACGACGCGGTCGACGCCGCGCACCTCGCGCGCCTTGGCCTGGATGCCGAGGCGCCGGGCCGCGCCGACGAGGGCGAGGGCGGCCTCAGGACCGGGGCAGGTGACCTCGAGGGCCGACGAGCGGCCGGGCTCGGTGAGCGACCCGTGCGCGAGGAAGGCTCCCCGCCAGGCGGCCTCGGAGTCGCACGTCGACGCGCTGACGACCTTCGGCGGCAGGCCGCGGACCGGGCGCCCGCGACCGTCGACGAGGCCGGTCTGGCGGGCCAGCGTCGAGCCGTCCTCGACGACCCGCACGACGTAGCGGGACCCTCGGCGCAACCCGCCGGCGGCGAGCACGAGGACGTCGCTGCGGTGGCCGTAGACCTCGGTGATGTTGCGGCGCAGGCGTCGGGCGGCGTTCGCGGTGTCGAGCTCGGCCTCGACGACGATCTGGCCGCCGATCATGTGCAGCCCACCGGCGAAACGCAGCATCGTCGACACCTCGGCCTTGCGACAACAGGGCTTGGTGACCTCGAGTCTCGAGAGCTCGTCCTTCACCTTCGCTGTCATCGCCATGCGGTTCATCCTGCCACCCCGATCAAGCAGCCTCGCGCCGAGCCGGGCGAGCGCCCGTCAGGCGATGATGTCGCGCAGCGCCGCGGCCAGTCGGAGGGGGTCGTGGACGCCGGGCTGGCGCCGCGCCTCGACGGGGGCGACGACGAGCTCGGCCCCGAGCTCGGCGGCGGCCGCCCGAAGGGTCGGCACGTCGGGCACGACGCTGGGGTCGGCGAGGACGTAGTCGAGGCGCAGGTCGGGTGCGTTGGACGCGAACGAGGTGAGGTGGTCCTCGGCCCGGAAGTCGCGGGTCTCGCCCTTGTGCACCTCGAGGTTGAGGTTGAGCAGGCGCCGGGCCGGAGTGGCGACGAGCGCGTCGGCGAGGTCGGGCACGAGCAGGTGCGGCATGACCGACGTGAACCAGGACCCCGGCCCGAGCATCACCCAGTCAGCCCGGGCGACCGCCTCGATGGCCTCGTGGCACGGGGTCGGGCACGTGGGCAGGATGCCGATCGAGGAGACGATGCCCGGGGAGGACGCGACGCGGTGCTGGCCGCGCACCTCGACGGTCTCGTCGGGACGGTCGGGGTCGTGCCCTCGGATCTCGGCGACGATCTGCAGCGGCTCCCCCGCCATCGGCAGCACGCGGCCCCGGGCACCGAGCAGCCGGCCGACGAGGTCGAGGCCCTGCACGGTGTCGCCGAGCAGCTCCCAGATCGAGACGATCATGAGGTTGCCGAGGGCATGCCCGGCGAGGTCGCCGGTGCCCGAGAAGCGGTGCTGGAGGACGTCGCGCCACGTGTGCCCCCAGTCGCTGTCGTCGCACAGCGCCGACAGCGCCATGCGCAGGTCACCGGGCGGCAGCACGTCGAACTCCTCGCGCAGCCTGCCGCTCGATCCACCGTCGTCGGCGACCGTGACGACGGCGGTCACGCTGTCGGTGAGCAGCCGCAACGCGGTGAGTGCGGCCGACAGGCCGTGGCCACCACCGAGGGCGACGATGCTGCGGTGGTGGACGGGGACCAGGGGCCCCGGCGGAGGTGGAGGTGGTGGCGTCACGGTCGCTGCGATCCGGTGTCACTCACGCCCGAGGTCGCGGTGCACGACGAAGGTGTCGACCCCGTCGATCTGCCCGAGACGGGTGCTGAGCGCCTCGGCGGTGGCGACCGAGCGGTGCTTGCCGCCCGTGCAGCCCACGGCGACCGTGACGTAGCGGCGTCCTTCGCGCACGTAGCCTTCGATCATCGTCGTCAGCAGACCGGAGGCGCGGTCGATGAACTCCTCGGCGCCGGGCTGGGCCATGACGAACTCGGCCACCGGGGCGTCGCGGCCGGTCAGCGGCCGCAGCTCGGGCACCCAGAACGGGTTGGGCAGGAAGCGCATGTCGAAGACGACGTCGGCGTCGAGGGGCAGGCCGTACTTGAAGCCGAACGACATGACGGCGATGCGCAGCTGCGCCCGGCGGTCGCCGGCGAAGAGCGACGACAGCTTGGCCGTCAGCTGGTGCACGTTGAGGCCCGAGGTGTCGATGACGACGTCGGCGCTCGAGCGCAGGTCGACGAGCATCGTGCGCTCGAGCTGGATGCCGTCGAGCAGGCGACCGTCGGCCTGGAGCGGGTGCGGCCGGCGCACGCTCTCGAAGCGGCGCACGAGCGCCTCGTCGGTCGCGTCGAGGAAGACGAGGCTCGGGTGCTCACCACGCTCGCGGGCGGCGGCGATGGCCTCGGAGAGCATGCCGAACCAGCCGCGCGACCGCACGTCGACGACGACGGCGACCTGCTGCATCGAGGCCTCGGGGTTGCGCTCGCGCGCCTCGTCGCGCAGGTCGGCGAGGGCCGAGAGCAGCTGCGGCGGCAGGTTGTCGACGACGAGCCAGCCGAGGTCCTCGAGGACGTTGGCGGCCGTCGAGCGGCCCGCACCGCTCATCCCGGTGACGATGACGATCGGCGCGTCGGCCAGCGACCTGCCTGGCGTGGGGTTGGGGTCGGCGGTCATTCGAGGACTTCTCCCGTCGTGAGGTTCACGGCTGGCTCCGGCGCTGCACCCTCAGCCAAGTGGGTGACGATGGCGCTGGCAAGCGAAGGTCCGATTCCGGGTACCGCGACGAGGTCGTCGGCGCTCGCCTGGCGCAGGCGCTTGACCGACCCGAAGTGCCGCAGGATCGCCTTCTGCCGGCTCGCTCCGAGACCGGGTATGCCGTCGAGCTGGCTCGTCGTCATCGCCTTGGACCGCCGCTGGCGGTGGAAGGTGATGGCGAAGCGGTGCGCCTCGTCGCGCAGGCGCTGGAGCAGGTAGAGCCCCTCGCTCGTGCGCGGCAGGATGACCGGGTGCTCGAGACCGGGCAGCCAGACCTCCTCGAGCCGCTTGGCGAGCCCGACGAGCGCGACCTCCTCGATGCCGAGCTCGTCGAGCACGGCCTGGGCGGCGTTGACCTGGGGCAGGCCACCGTCGACGACGACGAGGCTCGGCGGGTAGGCGAAGCGGCGGGGTCGTCCGGTCTCGGGGTCGATCGGGCCGGAGGCCGATCGGTCGTCGTCGCCCGCACCGGAGTCGTCGGCTGAGTCGTCGGCTGAGTTGTCGGCCGAGTCGTCGGCTGAGCCGGCATCGCTGCCGGCTGCACGGGCCCCATCGGCTGCGCCCGAGGCGCCCGCGACCGACGATGCGGCGCCGTCGCTGACGACGCCGGTCGACAGGTCGAGGTCGCCGGCGCCCTCGGCGTCCTCGAGGTAGCGGCGGAAGCGCCGGGTCAGCACCTCGCGCATCGCGGCCGTGTCGTCGACGGTCACGGACTCGTCGGTGACGCCGCCCTGGGTCGCGCCGCGGACGATGAAGCGGCGGTACTCGCTCTTGCGGGCGAGCCCGTCCTCGAAGACCACCATCGAGGCCACGACGTTGGTGCCCTGCACGTGGCTGACGTCGTAGCACTCGATGCGCAGCGGCGCCTCGTCGAGCTCGAGGTAGTCCTGCAGCTCCTGAAGGGCACGGCTGCGCAGGGTGAGGTCACCGGCGCGGGCCACCTTGTGCCGGGCCAGGGACTGCTCGGCGTTGCGGCGCACCGTCTCCATGAGGGTGCGCTTGTCGCCGCGCTGCGGCACCCGCACGCTGACGGACGACCCCCGCACCGACGACAGCCACTCGGTGACCGCCTCGAGGTCGGCGGGCTCTGCAGGCACGAGCACCTCTCGCGGGACCCCCTCGCGCTCTGCGTCGCCGTAGACCTGCAGCAGCAGGTGCTCGACGAGGGAGGGGATGTCCTCGCTCTCCTTCTCGACGACCCAGCCGCGCTGGCCGCGGATGCGACCGCCGCGCACGTGGAATACCTGCACCGCGGCCTCGAGGTCGTCGTCGGCGAGGGCGAACACGTCGGCGTCGGTGGCGTCTCCGAGCACGACGGCCTGCTTCTCGAGGGCCTTGCTCAGCGCCCCGATGTCGTCACGCAGCCGGGCCGCCTGCTCGAAGTCGAGCTCGGCCGCCGCCTCGCGCATGCGGGTCTCGAGGCGCTTGACGAAGCGGCTCGTGTTGCCGGTCATGAAGTCGCAGAAGTCCTCGGCGATGGCCCGGTGCTCCTCGGCCGTCACCCGGCCGACGCACGGCGCCGAGCACTTGTCGATGTAGCCGAGCAGGCACGGCCGACCGCTCGCGCCGGCGCGCTTGAAGACGCCGGACGAGCAGGTGCGCACCGGGAAGACGCGCAGCAACAGGTCGAGGGTCTCGCGGATCGCCCACGCGTGGCCGTAGGGGCCGAAGTAGCGGGTGCCCTTGCGCTTGGCGCCGCGCATGACCTGGGCGCGGGGGAACTGCTCCCCCATCGTCACGGCGAGGAAGGGGTAGGACTTGTCGTCGCGGTACTTGACGTTGAAGCGTGGGTCGAACTCCTTGATCCAGGAGTACTCGAGCTGGAGCGCCTCGACCTCGGTGCGCACCACCGTCCACTCGACCGACGCGGCCGTCGTGACCATCGTCGCGGTGCGCGGGTGGAGCGCGGTGATGTCCTGGAAGTACGAGGACAACCGTGGCCGAAGGGATTTCGCCTTGCCGACGTAGATGACCCGCCCGTGACCGTCACGGAAGCGATAGACCCCCGGATCGGTCGGGATCTCCCCCGGCTTGGGGCGATAGGTCCTCGGGTCGGCCACGGCAACACCCTATGTCGGCACACCGACACCCCGACGACGCCCCTCGGCACACGGCATCCGTCCGCGTTGGTGAGGGCTGGTGAGGGCTGGTGGGGGCCGCGGGGCCAGCGGCCTCAGCTGACGGTCAGCGTGCTCCCCGAGACGGTCACCGTCTTGGGGGTGAGCCCCGTCGCCGCCGGGCCCGAGACCGGGTCGCCGGTCGTGCTGTCGAAGTGGCTCTGGTGGCACGGGCACACGATCTGGTTGCCCTCGAACGAGGCGACCGTGCAGCCCTGGTGGGGGCAGATCGCGTCGAAGGCCTTGAAGGTGCCCGCGGTCGGCTGCGTGATGACCGTCTGGGTGTCGGCGAAGATCTTGCCGCTGCCGACGGGGATCTCGGACGTGGGGATGCCTCCGGCCGCGGCCGACGACTCGCCGCCCGCGCCCGGGGAGGAGGTGGCCCCCGCGGCGCTCGAGGACGGGGCCGGCGCCTCGGGCACGGGCGGGCTGCTGCACGCCGCGAGCGCCCCGACGCCGGCGACGACGACGGCTGCCCGCAGCACGCCGCGCCGATCGGTCAGCTCCGCGATCCGCTCGGAGATGCCGGTCGTCGGCTCGGTCGGGTGGGAGAACGTGCCCTGGCTCATGCGTTCCTCTTCCGGGTCGTCGTGCTCGGGGCGGATCTCGTCTTGCTGACGGTCGTGCTCGACGTGGTCTTCTTCGCGGCGGCCGTCGTGGCTCCTCCGCGCGCACGGCTGGGCGCCTTGGTGCCGGCGCCGGGCGTGCTCGCCGTGGCCGTGCTGCTCGTCCCGGCCTTCCGGGTGATCTTCGTGCCGTTGGTTGTGGGCGCGCCACCGGTTCGCTGGGAGCTCGCTGTGGCGCCGCGACCGGAGGGCTTGCGGGCCGGCGTGCGCGTCGTCGTGCGTGCCGTGCGCTCGAGGATCGGCTTGAGGAAGCGCCCGGTGTGGCTCGCCTCGACGTCGGCGACGTGCTCGGGGGTGCCCTCGGCGATGACCATGCCGCCGCGCGAGCCACCCTCGGGACCCATGTCGATGATCCAGTCGGCGTTCTTGATGACATCGAGGTTGTGCTCGATGACGATGACGGTGTTGCCCTTCTCGACGAGGCCCTGGAGCACGTCGAGCAGCTTGCGGATGTCCTCGAAGTGCAGACCGGTCGTCGGCTCGTCGAGGACGTAGATGGTGCGTCCGGTGGACCGCTTCTGCAGCTCGCTCGCGAGCTTGACGCGCTGCGCCTCGCCTCCGGAGAGGGTCGGCGCGGGCTGGCCGAGGCGCACGTAGCCGAGGCCGACGTCGTTGAGGGTCTTGAGGTGGCGTGCGATCGCCGGCACCGCCTCGAAGAACGTGGCGGCCTCCTCGATCGGCATGTCGAGCACGTCGGCGATCGTCTTGCCCTTGAAGTGGACCTCGAGCGTCTCGCGGTTGTAGCGCGCGCCGTGGCACACCTCGCACGGGACGTAGACGTCCGGCAGGAAGTTCATCTCGATCTTGATGGTGCCGTCGCCGGAGCACGCGTCGCAGCGCCCGCCCTTGACATTGAAGGAGAAGCGGCCCGGCTGGTAGCCGCGCACCTTCGCCTCCGTCGTCTCGGCGAAGAGCTTGCGCATGTTGTCGAAGACGCCGGTGTAGGTCGCGGGGTTCGACCGTGGCGTGCGCCCGATCGGGCTCTGGTCGACGTGGACGACCTTGTCGAGCTGGTCGAGGCCGGTGACCGTCTTGTGCCGGCCCGGCACGTGGCGCGCCCCGTTGAGCTTGTTGGCGAGGACGTTGTAGAGGATGTCGTTGACGAGCGTCGACTTGCCTGAGCCCGAGACACCGGTCACCGCCACGAGGTTGCCGAGCGGGAAGTCGACCGAGACGTTCTGGAGGTTGTTCTCGCGTGCCCCGGAGACGGTGATCTGGCGCCCGTCGTGGCCCCGCCGGACGACGGGTGTCGGGATCTCGCGACGGCCGGAGAGATACATGCCGGTGAGCGAGTCGGGGTGCTCGAGCAGACCCTTGACCGGACCGGAGTGCACGACGCGGCCGCCGTGCTCGCCGGCGCCGGGGCCGATGTCGACGACCCAGTCGGCCGTCGCGATGGTGTCCTCGTCGTGCTCGACGACGATGAGCGTGTTGCCGAGGTCGCGCAGGCGCGTCAGCGTCTCGATGAGGCGGTGGTTGTCGCGCTGGTGCAGGCCGATCGACGGCTCGTCGAGGACGTAGAGTACGCCGACGAGCCCCGAGCCGATCTGCGTCGCGAGGCGGATGCGCTGGGCCTCGCCACCGGAGAGCGTGCCTGCGGGGCGGTCGAGCGAGAGGTAGTCGAGACCGACGTCGAGCAGGAAGCCGAGCCGCGCGTCGATCTCCTTGATGACCCGCTCGGCGATCTGCTTCTCGCGCGATGTGAAGTCGACGGTGTCGAGGAAGCCCGCGGCCTCGTTGATGGCGAGGCCACACACCTCGGAGATGTTCTTGCCGCCGAGCAGGACGGCGAGCGACTCGGGCTTGAGGCGGGCGCCCTTGCACACGGGGCAGGGCACCTGGCGCATGTAGCCCTCGTAGCGCTCACGGCTCCACTCGGAGTCGGTCTCGCCGTGGCGCCGCTTGATGAAGGGCACGACCCCCTCGAAGCCGGTCGTGTAGGACCGGTCGCGGCCGTAGCGGTTCTTGTACTTGACGTGGACCTTGTAGTTCTGGCCGTGGAGCAGGGCCTCCTTGGCGCGCGCCGGGAGCGACCGGAAGGGCGCCTCCATCGAGAACCTCATGTCCTCGGCGAGGGCCGTCATGACCCGCTGGAAGTACTCGGCCGAGCCCGAGCCCTGGGCCCAGGGCTGGATGGCGCCCTCGGCGAGGCTGAGGTCGTCGTCGGGCACGACGAGCTCGGGGTCGACCTCCAGCTCGGTGCCGATGCCGGTGCACTCGGGGCACGCGCCGAAGGGCGAGTTGAAGGAGAACGACCGCGGCTGGATCTCGTCCATGCCGAGGGGGTGGTTGTTGGGGCACGCCATCTTCTCGGAGAAGCGGCGCTCGCGGTCCTTCGCCTTGGCGTCGCGGTCGACGAAGTCGATGATGACGATGCCCCCGGCGAGGCCGAGAGCGGTCTCGACGGAGTCGGTGAGCCGGCGCTTCGCGCTCGTGTCGTCGCCCTTGGCGACGAGGCGGTCGACGACGACCTCGATCGTGTGCTTGCGCTGCTTCTCGAGGGCGGGGGGCTCGGCGAGCGACACGACCTCGCCGTCGACCCTCGCGCGGGAGAAGCCCTTGGTCTGGAGCTCGGCGAAGAGGTCGACGAACTCGCCCTTGCGGCCCTGCACCACCGGTGCGAGCACCTGGAAGCGGGTGCGGTCCTCGAGCGTCAGCAGCTGGTCGACGATCTGCTGCGGCGACTGCCGGGTGACCGGCTCGCCGCACACCGGGCAGTGCGGGCGGCCCGCGCGCGCGAAGAGGAGGCGGAGGTAGTCGTAGACCTCGGTGATGGTGCCGACCGTGGAGCGCGGGTTGCGGTTGGTCGACTTCTGGTCGATCGAGACCGCGGGCGAGAGGCCCTCGATGAAGTCGACGTCGGGCTTGTCCATCTGGCCGAGGAACTGCCGGGCGTAGGCCGACAGGGACTCGACGTAGCGCCGCTGGCCCTCGGCGAAGATCGTGTCGAACGCGAGGCTCGACTTGCCCGAGCCCGAGAGGCCGGTGAAGACGATGAGGCTGTCGCGGGGCAGGTCGACCGAGATGTCGCGCAGGTTGTGCTCGCGAGCGCCGCGGACGACGAGTGAGTGGGAGGAGCCGGTGGGCGTAACAGTCACCCCGACATGCTAGGTGGGACCTCCGACAGTCCTGTCACCCTCGACAGCGGGCGGACCGGGCGACCGGCCCACGGCCCCTCCCAGCCCGGTCACAGCCCCGCCCGACGCGCGCGCGGCGCCCGCCCGGCGCCCGCTCAGCCGCCTCCTGGGACGCACCGGACGGCATACTCGGGCGCATGAGCCCCGAGCCCACGCACGAGCCCACGCACGAGCCCGCGCGCGCGCCCACGCCGATCGAGGAGTATGCCGTCCTCGGCGACCTCGGCACGGCCGCCCTCGTCAGCCGGCGCGGCTCGATCGACTGGCTGTGCCTGCCGCGCTTCGACTCGCACGCCTGCTTCGCCGCCCTGCTCGGCACCCCGGAGCACGGCCGGTGGCTGCTCGGCCCGGTCGACGAGGAGGCCGTCTCCACGCGCAGCTATGTTGACGGCTCCTTCGTCCTCGAGACGGTGCACCGCACCGCGACGGGCTCGGTGCGGGTGACCGACCTCATGCCGATCGCCGACGGCCGCGCCGACGTGCTGCGCCGGGTCGAAGGCCTCGACGGCACCGTGCGGATGGTCCACGAGTGGGTCGTGCGCTTCGGCTACGGCGCGACGCGCCCCTGGGTCAGCCGCCGCTCCGACGACCGCGAGGGCCGCACCGACACGATCATCACCGCCGTGGCGGGGCCCGACATGCTCGTGCTGCGCGGCCAGCGGCTCCCCCGCTCGAGCGACGGGCGCCACATCGACGAGTTCGACGTCGCCGCCGGCGAGGTGCTCACCTTCTCGACGACGTGGTTCCCGAGCAACGAGCCGGTGCCACCGCCGCTCGAGGTGGGGGCACGCATCGAGCACACCCTGCGCCTCAGCCAGACGTGGACGGCGATGAGCGACTACGAGGGTCCCTACCTCGACGCGGTGACCCGTTCGCTGCTCGTGCTGCGCATCCTCAGCCACGGCGTGACCGGCGGCATCGTCGCCGCCCCGACGACGAGCCTGCCCGAGGACCTCGGGGGGGTGCGCAACTGGGACTACCGCTTCTGCTGGCTGCGCGACGCCGCGCTCACCCTCGAGGCGCTGCTCGGCTGCGGCTACCTCCACGAGGTCCAGTCGTGGCGTGGCTGGCTGCTGCGCGCGGTCGCCGGCGACCCGGAGGACATGCAGATCCTCTACTGCGTCGACGGCGCGCGCGACATCGTCGAGCGCGAGCTCCCTCACCTGCCGGGGTATGCCGCCTCGTCGCCCGTGCGCATCGGCAACGGTGCCGTGTCCCAGCGTCAGACCGACGTGCTCGGCGAGGTGATGATCTCGCTCGAGCACGCGCGCTCGCGGGGCCTCAAGGAGTCGGCCGACTCGTGGAACCTCCAGTGCGCCCTCGTCGACAACCTCGCCGACCACTGGGAGCAACCCGACAACGGGCTCTGGGAGATCCGCGGCCCGCTGCGCCACTTCACTCACTCGCGGGCCATGGTGTGGGCCGCCTTCGACCGCGCCGTGCGCGGTGTCGAGGAGCACGGTCTCCCCGGCCCGGTCGAGCGGTGGCGGGCGCTGCGCGAGCAGGTGCGCGAGGAGGTGCTGACCCGGGGTTTCGACGCCGAGCGCAACACCTTCGTCCAGCACTACGACACGACGGAGGTCGACGCGTCGCTGCTCACCCTCGGCTCGATCGGCATCGTCGACGGCGACGACCCCCGCATGCTGGGCACCATCCGCGCGGTCGAGCGGGACCTGCTGCGCGACGGCCTCGTCCTGCGCTACCGCACCCAGAGCGGGGTCGACGGGCTGCCGGGCGACGAGCACCCGTTCCTCGCCTGCTCCTTCTGGCTCGTCACGGCATACGCCAAGGCGGGTATGACCCCGGAGGCGACGGCGCTCATGGACCGGCTCGTCGACCTCCCCAACGACCTCGGCCTCCTCTCGGAGGAGTACGACCCGGTCGGAGGCCGGATGGTCGGCAACTACCCGCAGGCGTTCTCGCACCTGGCTCTCGTCGGCGCGGCCCTGTCGCTCGCCGAGGCGAGCGGAGACCGGGCGACCGCCCGGCGCACCCGGGGAGGTTCGTTGTGAGGGACACCGACGTCAGCGTCGAGCACATCGCGGTCGAGACCGAGCGGGTCGTCGCGACCGCCGCCTCGCTGCGCAACGACGCGGTGCTCGCACCGTCGCTCTGCGCCGGCTGGTCGCGGGGGCACGTGCTGTCGCACCTGGCGCGCAACGCCGACGCCCTCGGGCGGGTGTGCACCGTCGCGCTGACCGGCGAACCCGCCACGATGTATGCGTCGCAGGAGGCTCGCGACGCCGAGGTCGAGGCGGGTGCCCGACGCCCGGCCGCCGCGCAGGCCGCTGACATCCTCGAGTCGGCCGAACGGCTCGAGGCCCTGCTCGGAGCGCTGCACCCGGAGCACGCCGACATCGAGGTCGAGCGGGTGCCCGGCGGGCCCCGCATCGCCGTCGGATGGGTGCCTTTCATGCGGCTGCGCGAGCTCGCCTTCCACCACGTCGACCTCGACGCGTGCTTCCGCTTCGACCGCATGGCACCGGAGGTCGTCGACCTCCTGCTCACCGACTCCGTCGAGCGGCTGGGTCGCCACGCCGACGCGCCGTCGGTGCGCCTGGCCACGCCGGAGGGTGGGTCCTGGGTCGTCGGCGACGGTCGTACCCTCGTCACGGGGACCCCGGCAGGCCTGCTGCTGTGGGTCGCTCGCGGTCTCACCGACGACGTGACGATCGACGGACCCCCACCCACCCTTCCCTTCGGAGGCTGAGCATGACCGACCACGGATCGACCCCGGAGCACGCGCCGGACGACGCCTCGCACGATGCCCCGCGCGACGGCGAGGGCGCGGGCGTCGACGGCTACACCGGCGCGGTGAAGCCCGGCGGGCCCGCCGACGTGCGCGAGCTGCCGAGGCTGACGATCCGCAAGCTCGCGGTCTCGGAGATGTCGAACAACGCCTACCTGCTGACCTGCCGCACGACGGGGAGCCAGCTGCTCATCGACGCCGCCGACGACGCCCCCACCCTGCTCGGCCTCGTGCGCTCGGGCGGCGAGGGCCTCGACGCGGTCGTGACGACCCACCAGCACTGGGACCACGTGCGCGCCCTCGCCGACGTCGTCGCGGCCACCGGCGCGCGCACCATCGCCGGCACCGACGACGCGGCCGCCCTGCCCGTGACCGTCGACGAGACCGTGGGGCAGGGCGACACGGTGGGCTTCGGCGACGTGACCCTCTCGGTCGTGCACCTGCGCGGGCACACGCCGGGGTCGATCGCGCTCGCCTACCGCGACCCGGACGACGCCGGTGGCCGCACTCACCTCTTCACGGGCGACAGCCTCTTCCCCGGGGGCATCGGCAACACGAAGCAGCCCGGCCAGAGCTTCGGCTCCCTCATCGAGGACGTGACGACCCGCGTCTTCGACGTCTACGACGACGACACGTGGTTCTATCCCGGCCACGGCGACGACAGCACGCTCGGCGTCGAGCGACCGCACCTGCAGGAGTGGCGCGCTCGCGGCTGGTAGCCGGCCGAACGCATACCGCGTGGGCGCCGTCTGAGGAGTCTGGGATGGCCGGCGTCTCGCCGGCGTGCGGGGCTCAGGGGTGGCGGATCGGCAGCCGGACGCGCAGCACGGTGCGACCCGGCTCGGAGTCGACCTCGATGGCGCCGCCGTGGCGGTCGACGACGATCCGGCGGGCGATGTCGAGGCCGAGGCCGGTGCCCTTGCCGACCGGCTTCGTCGTGTAGAACGCCTCGAACGCGCGCTCGACCACCTCGGGTGGCATGCCCTCGCCCGTGTCGGCGACCTCGACGACGACGGCGTCACCGTCGCGACGGGTCGAGACGCGCAGGGTGCCCGACCCCTCCATCGCGTCGACGGCGTTGTCGACGAGGTTGGTCCACACCTGGTTGAGCTCACCCTCGTAGGCCGCGATGGGCGGGATGTCACCGAGTTCGCGCTCGACGACGACGCCGCCACGCAGCTTCGGCGCGAGGATGACGAGCGTGCTCTCGATGCCCTGACGCACGTCGACGCTCTGCAGCGAGCCCCGGTCCATCTGCGAGTAGGACTTGATCGCGGCGACGAGCTCCGACACGCGTCGGGTCGACTCCCTCACCTCGGACAGGAGGGTCGTGGCGCGGATCGTGCTCGCGACCCACCGGAGGGAGGGGCCGAGCACGTCGGGGCCCAGCTCGGCCGCGGCGCGGTCGCACCAGTCGCGGCCCACCCCGGCGGCGGCGAGGTCGGAGGCGACGTCCCACGGCTGCTCGACCCCGTGCTCGACGAGCCAGTCGGCGAGCTCCTCCTCGCGGTCGGCGGCCTCGAGGGGATCCTGGAGGGTGGTCGGTGCGTCGACCTCCTGACGGAGCCGGTCGAGGCTGCTGAACTGCTCTGGTGTCATCCCCCGGCCGGCCATGCTCCCCAGGGACGTGAGGAGGCGCCCGCTCACCGACGTGAGGTCGTCGGCGGCGCGTGCGGCGGCTGCGGCCGGGTTGTTGATCTCGTGGGCGAGCCCGGCCGCGAGGGTGCCCAGCGTGACGAGCGCGCCGCGCTGCCGCGCCGTGGACTCGATGGACCGGGCCGTGCCGTAGAGGCCGGCGATGAGGTGCTCGGCCATCGGCAGCCACGTGTGGGTCAGTTCGCGCAGCTCGCCGGCCGGCACGCGCAGCAGCCGTCCGCGCTCGACGCCGCGGGCGGTGGCGAGGTAGACGCCGTGCTCGTCCCAGGCCCGGAACCCGCCCGCCCACCGGCCCGGCTCGTCCATCCTGCCGACGACGACGTCCTCGCGGCCGATGTGGCGGACCAGCTCGAGCGCCCCGTCGACGAGGACCCACCAGTCGTCGGCGTGCTCGCCCTCACGGAAGAGCTCCTCGCCCGGCTGGATCTCGACCTCGGAGCCGGCGGCGAGCAGCGACCCGAGCTGCTCGTCGTCGAGGCCGCCGAAGATCGGCAGGCCGCGGAGGTCGTCGGTGCGCATCAGATCGTCGCCAAATAGCGGTGGACGAAGTAGACCGACATGGCACCCTCGCCGACGGCCGACGCCACCCGCTTCATCGAGTCCAGCCGCACGTCACCGGCGGCGAAGACGCCGGGCAGGCTCGTCTCGAGGGCGAACGGCGCCCGGGGCGCCGCGCCACCCGGAGCGGAGCCCGATGCGGAGGGTGGCGAGGAGGTCGACGCGGACGTCGCCGGAGACGTCGATGCGGCGACCGGAGCGGTGTCCATGGCCTTGAGGTCGTTGCCCGTGACGACGAATCCCTTGTCGTCCCTGCGGATCTCGTCGCCCAGCCAGTCGGTCCGAGGCGAGGCACCGATGAAGATGAAGAGCCAGCCCGCCTCGACCTCGACCCGCTCGCCCGTGTCACGGTCGGCCAGCGTGAGACGCTCGAGATGCCCGTCACCGGCCGCCGCCACGACCTCTGCGCGCAGGTGGACCTCGATCGTCTCCGAGGCGAGGATCCGCTCCACGAGGTACTCCGACATGGTCTCCTCGATCGTGGCCCCCCGGACGACGAGGTGGACCCGCTTGGCGAAGCGAGCGAGGTTGAGGGCCGCCTGGCCGGCCGAGTTGGCCGCGCCGACCACGTAGACCTCATCACCCTGGCACTGCGCGGCCTCGCTCGCGTTGGCGCCGTAGTAGACGCCGCGCCCGATGAGCTCGGGCAGGCCCTCCGCCTCGAGGGTCCGGTAGGAGACCCCCGTCGCGATGATGACGGCCCGGGCCTCGATGTCGCCCCCGTCGAAGCGGACCGCGCGCACGGGCCCTCGCGCCTCGAGGGCGACGACGTCCCGGGCCAGCACGAGCTCGGCCCCGAAGCGCCGCGCCTGGGCGAGGGCACGACCGGCGAGGTCCGCACCCGAGAGACCTCGCGGGAAGCCGAGGTAGTTCTCGATCGACGCGCTCTGCCCGGCCTGGCCCCCGGGGGCCGACTGCTCGACGACGACGGTGCTCAGACCCTCCGAGGCGGCATACACCGCGGCGGCGAGCCCCGCAGGACCGCCACCGACGATGCACACGTCGTAGAGCTCGCGCTCGGCGGTGGTCCGCAGGCCAAGGGCCGCGGCGAGCTCGAGGATCGTCGGCGCGCGGAGGACCTCGCCGTCCGGCACGAGGACGAGCGGGAGGTCGGCGGTCGCCGCGTCAGCCAGGTCGACGAGGCGGGATCCCTCCTCGTCGCGCTCGACGTCGAACCACCGGTAGGGCACGTGGTTGCGCGCGAGGAAGGTCTTGAGGTCGTGGCTTCGCTCGGACCAGCGGTGACCGACGATGCGCACGTCGGAGGTGTGCTCGGGGTGGGCACGGCGCCAGTCGCCGAGCAGGTCGTCGACCACGGGGTAGAGCCGCTCGTCCGGCGGGTCCCACGGCTTGAGCAGGTAGTGGTCGAGGCCGATCTCGTTGATCGCCGTGATGGCGACGTCGGTGTCGGCGTAGGCCGTCAGCAGCAGGAGCTTGGCGTCGGGCACCTGCTCACGCACGTGGGCGAGCAGCTCGATGCCCGACATCCCGGGCATCCGCTGGTCCGCGCACACGAGGGCGATCGGCTCGTCACGCAGCAACAGGCGGCGCATCGCCTCGAGGGCCTCGGCGCCCGAGGACGCGCGGACGACCCGGTAGTCGGCGCCGTAGCGCGACCGGAAGTCGCGGGCGATGGCAGCGGACACCATCGGGTCGTCGTCGACCGTCACGATCGTGGCCCTGCTCATGCGCACACCCTAGGAGCCAAACCCCGCGAGAGCGCGCGGTTTCACCGCGATCGAGAGGGCTCTCTCGATCAGGCTCAGGTGGTGGGCTCGGAGGCGTGGTCTCCGCCCGCCGCGATGTCCTCCGCGATCAGCGTCTCCAGCTCCGAGCGGAGGAAGTCGACGTCGTGGCTCACGTTCGTCAGCAGGATGTGGCGACGCGGGTTGTTCGCGACAGCGAGGCCGACGCCCAGGCGCGACCGTCCGTGCTTCTCCCGCCAGGCCCGCTCGAGGCGGGGTCCGCCCTCCCAGTCGACGGGGGCGTGGATCCAGCCCTGCACGTCGACCAGGTCGCCGTCGGGTCCGTGTCGTCTGTTCTTCGGGGGATCGAATCCCTCGACGGTGATTCGCTCGTCCATGCTTCGACCGTATCGGCTGCACGGCTCCGCGGGCCAGAGGTTGCCCGGATCAGTTGGTCACACGTCGGCAGCGACGCCCGCCCCCGACGGCCGCACCCGGGGCGTCGTCCTCGGGTTGCACCGGGGTGCAAGGATGCTCGCGTGAGCGTTGCCAGCACCGATCTGCCCGAAGACGACCGCCCCACCACCGCGACCCACACGGTGAGCGTTGCCGTGACGACGCTGTGGATCGGACCCGACAGCCCTCGCCCGGTCGATGCTCCCATCACAGCCGACCAGCCCGACGCCGTGGCCTGGCTCGCCGCCCTCGACGAGAACGACGCCGACGACGAGTCGGGTGACGGCCGCCTCGGCCTGCACGGCCGCGTCGAGTCGCAGCTGCTCGCGGGTGAGCCGGTCGTCGTCGTCGGGTCGGACGAGTCCGGGCGCTGGGCCGAGGTCGTTGCCCCGTGGCAGCGCTCCCCCAAGGACGAGCGCGGCTACCCCGGATGGGTGCCGGCGGCGCACCTCTCTCCCGCGGCCGGGCAGGTGCCCACCGCGCAGCCCGGTCGCGCCCCCGACCTCTCGGACCTCCTCGGCGACGTCGGGCAGCCGGACGACGGCGACCACCCCGCCGTCGTCCTCGCGCGGCAGCACCTCGGGCTGCGCTACCTCTGGTGCGGCATCTCCCCCCTCGGCTTCGACTGCTCCGGACTCGTGCTGCACACGTGGCGCCAGCTCGGTCACGTCGTCGCTCGCGACGCCTATGCCCAGGCCGAGGTGGCCGAGCCGGTCGCGCTCGACGACGTCCGGTCCGGGGACCTCTACTTCTTCGCGCACCCCGGCCGGCGCATCCACCACGTCGGCATCGTCGTGCGCCCGGGTCGCATGGTGCACGCCTCCGAGACCGGCGGCGTGCTCGTCGAGGAGGACCTGCCTCCCGAGCGCGTCGCGACCCTCGTCGCGGCGGGCCGACTGCCGTACCCGTGAGGGTCGACCACCGCACCGCGCCCCTGCTCGTCCTCGTCGGCGTGGTCTCAGTGCAGTTCGGCGGCGCCTTCGCCGCGACGCTCGTGCCGCGCATCGGCGCCACCGGCTCGGTGCTGCTGCGCCTGCTCTTCGCCACGCTGATCCTGTATGCCGCCGCCCGCCCGTCGTGGCGCGGACGCTCCCGCTCGGACTGGGTGACGGTCGGGCTCTTCGGCCTGGCCCTGGCCGCGATGAACACCAGCTTCTACGCCTCGCTCGCCCACCTGCCGATCGGCGTGGCGGTCACGATCGAGTTCCTCGGGCCCCTCACGCTGGCGGCCGTGCTCTCCCGCCGCCCGCGTGACCTCGTCGCGGTGCTGGCCGCCGGGCTCGGGGTCGCGCTCGTGTCCGGCGCCTTCGACAACGCCTGGGACCGGTTCGACAAGGTCGGCATCGCCTTCGCGGCGATCGCTGGGGCGATGTGGGCGGCATACATCGTGCTGAGCCAGCGCACGGGGCGCGCCTTCGCGGGTCTCGACGGGCTGGCCCTGGCGCTCGTCGTGTCGACGGTGCTCGTGGCGCCGCTCGGCCTGACGACGGTCGACCGCTGGACGTGGCAGGACGTCGCCCTCGGGCTCGGCATCGCCGTCCTGTCGTCCGTGCTCCCCTACTCCCTCGAGCTCGTCGCGCTGCGCCACCTCGCGCAGCGCGTCTTCGGGGTGCTGCTGAGCCTCGAGCCCGCGGTTGCGGCACTCGCCGGCTTCGTCGTCCTCAGCCAGGTGCTCGACGCGACACAGGTCGTGGGGATGGCCCTCGTCGTGACCGCGAGCGTCATCGTGCTCGGCTCGCAGCGCGGGGCGGCGGGCGGGCCGGGAGGTTCTGGGCCCACCGGTCCGACGGCCCCGGACCCGACGATCGCCCCCGGTTGACCTCGGGCTGAACCCAGGCTGCGCGCGGGGCCCACGCGCCGAGAAACCCGTTTGAGGTCAAGTCCACCTGAAGTCCTAGCCTGTGGGCATGACGACTCCCAGCGCCGCCCCCGGACGCGACGTCTCCGCCCAGGAGGAGCAGGCCGGGGTGGCCGACGCGCTCGCGCACGACCCGTCGGGAGACGCCCGGATGCCTGCCGCGTCCACCGGTGAGGGGGGCCTGCTGTCACCCGCCCTGCGCGCCACGACGATCGGCGCGCTCGCACTCGTCTCGCTGCACGCCTTCGAGGCGCTCGCCCTGACGACGGTGATGCCGACGATCGCTCGCGACCTGGACGGCGAGTCGCTCTACGCGATGGCCTTCACCGCGACGCTCGCGGCCGGCATCGTCAGCATCGTCTGGTCGGGAAACCTCGCCGACCGCAGGGGCCCCCGTCCGCCGCTCCTGCTCGGCCTCCTCCTCTTCGCCCTCGGGCTCGTGGGTGCCGGGCTCGCACCGACGATGCCCGTGCTCGTCGCGGCCCGCATCGTGCAGGGCCTCGGCGCCGGCATGACGAGCACCGCCCTCTACGTGCTCGTCACCCGGATCTACCCGCCGCGGCTGCACACCGCGATCCTCGCCGGCTTCTCGGCCGCGTGGGTCGTGCCCTCCATCGCCGGGCCGTTCGTCGCGGGCGTCATCGCCCAGACGATCGGGTGGCGGTGGGTCTTCGGCCTCGCGATCGTCGTCCTCGTGGGGGCGGCCCTGCTCCTCTCCCGCATCGTGCGCGGGCTGGGCCAGGAGGTCGTCGCCGTGCCGTGGCGGTGGCGCGCCCTCGCCGCCTCGACCGTGCTCGCGGTTGCGGTCCTCGTGCTCAACCTCGTCGCGGAGCGCCTCGACGCCCTGCCCGTCGGCGTCACCGTGCTGCTCGCCGTGGCGGCGCTCGGGGTCGTCGTGGCGGCGCTGCTGCCGCTGCTCCCCCGTCGCACCCTTCTCGCGGGCCGGGGCCTTCCGACCGACGTGCTGCTGCGCGCGCTCGCCTTCGCCGCCTTCACCGGTGCCGAGGTCTACCTGCCACGACTGCTCACCGACCGCGACGGCTTCTCACCGAGCGTCGCCGGCGTGGCTCTCACGCTGACGGGCGTCTCGTGGTTCGCCGGGTCGTGGATCCAGGGCGCGTGGGACACCCGCTTCGAGATCGGGCGCACCGCCGCCGCCTCGCTCGGGCTGATGACCGTGACCCTGGCGGCCCTAGCGACCTCTCTCTGGCTGGCGGCCCCCGCTTGGGTCGTCATCGGGCTGTTCCCGCTTCTCGGCTTCGGCATCGGAACCCTCTATCCGCGCGTCACGGCACAGGCGCTCGGCCGCGCCGGCGCCACCGAGCAGGGCTTCGTCAGCTCGGCGCTGCAGATCGGGGACTCGGCGGGTGCGGCGACCGCCCTCGCGCTGTCGGCCATCGTCTTCGCCGCCGCGGGGTCCGGCGTTCCGGCCGCGTATGTCGCCGTGCTGGGTGCCATGGCCGTGCCCGCCCTCGTCGGCTGGCTCGTCTCACACCGCGTGCGCTGAGGAGGAACCACGGCTCCCCCACGTCAACGGCCTAGGTTGGTCAGGTGAAGGCCACCGTGCTCTCGATCCACATCGCTCCCGGACGGCGCCTGCCGACCCGGTCGGTCCCGCAGGTCGTCGCCGAGGCGGGTGCCGGGCTCGTCGGGGACCGCTACCACGGCAGCAAGCACCGGCACGTGACGGTCCAGGCGATCGAGGCGCTGGAGGCTGCAGCCGACGAGCTCGGTCGCCCGGTCGACCCCGGGCTGACCCGCCGCAACATCACCGTGTCGGGCGGGTCGGTGCCGACGAAGCCGGGCACCCGGGTGACCATCGGTGACGTCGAGCTCGAGGTGGTCCGCATCGCTGCCCCGTGCCGGCTGCTCGACGACACGCTCGGCCCGGGCGCCGCCCGCGCGCTGCACGACCGTGGCGGGGCCGTGCTGCGCCTCCTCGGCTCCGGCACCATCAGCGTGGGCGATGCGGTGACCGCCGACGAGCACTGACGAAACGCCACCAGCACCGAAGAGTGCCGACGCCTGACGGACAGCGAGCCAGCCGGCGTCGACCGCTCGGTCAGGCCTTGGGTGTGTGCTCCGGGGTGGCATCGGGCACCGCCGACTCATCCGTCGCGCTCGTCTCGATGACGGCGCCGTCGGAATCGCGGGTGATGCCGTCAGCGGCGTCCTTCTTGTTGTCGCTGCGGGTCTTGAGCAGGCTCGCGACAGTCGTGACCCCGAGGATGAGCACGATCGCGCCGAGCGAGACGAGGATCGGAATGTCGGGCACGTCGAAGGGCTGGCCGCCGTTGATGAACGGCAGGTTGTTCTCGTGGAGCGCGTGCAGGAAGAGCTTGACGCCGATGAAGCCGAGCAGCACGGCCAGCCCGATGCTGAGGTAGACGAGGCGCTTGAGCAGGCCACCGATGAGGAAGTAGAGCTGGCGCAGACCCATGAGGGCGAAGATGTTCGCCGTCAGGACGAGGTAGGGCTCCTTCGTCAACCCGTAGATCGCGGGGATGGAGTCGAGGGCGAAGAGCAGGTCGGTCGTGCCGAGCGCGAGGATCACGATGAGCATCGGCGTGATGAGGCGCTTGCCGTTCTCGACGATCGTCAGGTGCGTGCCGTGCCACTCCTTCGTGGCGGGGAAGCGCTTCTCGACCCAGAGCAGGAAGCGGTTCTCGTGGTACTCGTCGTCGTCGGTCTCGCCGCCCCGGGCCAGCTTGACGGCCGTGTAGATGAGGAAAGCGCCGAAGATGTAGAACACCCAGGCGTAGGCGTTGATGACGACCGCACCGAGCGCGATGAAGACGCCGCGCAGGACGATCGCGATGATGATGCCGACCATGAGGGCCGACTGCTGGAGCTTCGGCGGCACCTTGAAGCTACCCATGATGAGCAGGAAGACGAAGAGGTTGTCGACCGACAGGGAGTACTCGGTCAGCCACCCGGCATAGAACTCACCGGCATACTGACCGCCCCACTGCCACCACACGAAGAGGCCGAAGAGCAGAGCGCAGGCCACGAAGAAGGCGAGGTGGCGTCCTGCCTCACGCATCGACGGGACGTGGGGTCGACGAGCGATGACGAAGACGTCGACGGCGAGGAAGACCGCCATCAGACCGATCGTCAGGATCCAGCCCCAGGTGGGCACGTTCATGGGCACAACCTTCCGGTCACCGAACGAATGACCGGAGGTCTCTCCCGCCCACCGACTGGTGGGCCGACGGGCCCGGGAGCGGCGGTGAAGACCGATCCGTGATGACGAGCGCGTCGCAGCAGGGATACTCCCCTCCGTGAACGCTTGATCCTCTCACCGGGGTGTCGACCACTCAACTCGGGACCGAGGGGTGGGCGCGTGACTCTGGTCACGCCCGCCAGACCCGCGGCGGGCTCTGTCGCCGACCGTGTCATCGCTCCATCATCGCGCCGGTCATCGCGTCGCCGCACTCATCTGGCGCAGCTCCTTCTTGAGGTCGCCGATCTCGTCGCGCAGCCGCGCCGCGAGCTCGAAGTGGAGCTCGGCCGCGGCCTGGTGCATCTGAGTCGTCAGCTCCTGGATGAGTCCTGCGAGCTCGGACGCCGCCATGTCGGCCGGCCGGTCGGTGCGGCCACCGGCCGACACCCCGACATCGGCCGCCATGGCGCCCCGCCCGCCTCCGCTCTTGCCGCGCGACTGCATGCGCCCGGAGCCGATGAGCTCCTGGGTGTCGGCGTCCTCGCGCTCGAGCAGGTCGGTGATGTCGGCGATCTTCTTGCGCAGCGGGGTCGGGTCGATGCCGTGCTCGGTGTTGTAGGCGATCTGCTTCTCGCGGCGCCGGTTGGTCTCGTCGAGCGCCTGCTCCATCGAGGGGGTCATCTTGTCGGCGTACATGTGCACCTGACCCGACACGTTGCGGGCGGCACGGCCGATCGTCTGGATGAGGCTGCGCGCCGAGCGGAGGAAGCCCTCCTTGTCGGCGTCGAGGATCGACACGAGCGAGACCTCGGGCAGGTCGAGACCCTCGCGGAGCAGGTTGATGCCGACGAGGACGTCGTAGACACCCTGCCGCAGCTCGCGGAGCAGCTCGACGCGGCGCAACGTGTCGATGTCGCTGTGGAGGTAACGGACCCGGATGCCCTTGTCGAGGAGGTAGTCGGTGAGGTCCTCGGCCATCTTCTTCGTCAGGGTGGTGACGAGGACGCGCTCGTTGCGCTTCGTGCGCTCCTGGATCTCGTGCATGAGGTCGTCGATCTGGCCCTTCGTGGGCTTGAGCACGACCTCGGGGTCGACGAGCCCGGTGGGGCGGATGATCTGCTCGACGGGGGGGCCGCCGGCGGCCGACTTGGCGAGCTCGTACTCCCCCGGGGTCGCGGAGAGGTAGATCGTCTGCCCGATCCGCTCGAGGAACTCCTCCCACTTCAGGGGCCGGTTGTCCATGGCGCTCGGCAGCCGGAAGCCGTGCTCGACGAGCATCCGCTTTCGCGACATGTCGCCTTCGTACATCGCGCCGATCTGGGGCACCGTCTGGTGCGACTCGTCGAGGACGAGGAGGAAGTCCTCGGGGAAGTAGTCGAGCAGGCAGTTCGGCGCCGAGCCCGCCGTGCGGCCGTCGATGTGACGGCTGTAGTTCTCGATGCCGTTGCAGAAGCCGACCTGGCGCATCATCTCGAGGTCGTAGGTCGTGCGCATGCGCAGCCGCTGGGCCTCGAGCAGCTTGCCCTGCTTCTCGAAGAGCGCGAGCTGGTCCTCGAGCTCGAGCTCGATGCCGCGGATCGCCCGCTCCATCCGCTGCGGTCCGGCGACGTAGTGCGACGCCGGGAAGACATACATCTCCTGCTCCTCGTTGACGACCTCGCCGGTCACCGGGTGCAGGGTGTAGATGCGCTCGATCTCGTCGCCGAAGAACTCGATGCGGATCGCGAGCTCCTCGTAGACCGGGATGATCTCGACGGTGTCGCCGCGCACGCGGAAGGTGCCGCGCGTGAAGGCGAGGTCGTTGCGGGTGTACTGCATCTCGACGAACCGCCGCAGCAGCTGGTCGCGCTCGATCTCGAGGCCGACGCGCAAGCGGGCCATCCGGTCGACGTACTCCTGCGGGGTGCCGAGGCCGTAGATGCACGACACCGAGGCGACGACGATCACGTCGCGCCTCGTGAGGAGCGAGTTGGTGGCCGAGTGACGCAGGCGCTCGACCTCGTCGTTGACCGAGCTGTCCTTCTCGATGTAGGTGTCGGTCTGCGGGATGTACGCCTCGGGCTGGTAGTAGTCGTAGTAGCTGACGAAGTACTCGACGGCGTTGTTGGGCAGCAGCTCACGGAACTCGTTGGCGAGCTGGGCCGCGAGCGTCTTGTTGGGCGCCATGACGAGGGTCGGCCGCTGCACCTGCTCGATGAGCCAGGCCGTCGTCGCCGACTTGCCGGTGCCGGTGGCGCCGAGCAGGACGGTGTCCTGCTCACCCGCCCGGACCCGTCGCGCGAGCTCGGCGATGGCCGTCGGCTGGTCACCGCTCGGGGTGTACTCCGAGATGACCTCGAAGGGTGCCACCGTGCGCTGCAGGTCGGTCGTGGGACGCATGCGTCAACCGTACGTCCGACCACCGACAACACCCATTCCGCGGGCGCTGCGCTCCCCCTGACCGAGGAGGTATGCCGTTCAGCCGGGTCGCGCGGTGAGCCCGGCGCAGCGCCTGGCGGCGTCCCATCCCGCGAGGAGCCGGTCGCGGGTCGCACCCGGCGCCGCCGCCCGCGGCACACCGTCGGACCCGATGACCATCGGAGACCAGGTGCCGCTGCTGACGACCGACCGCGTGTGGGGTCTGCTGCGCGCGGCCGCGACGTCGACGCTGACGGTGAGCACCCCGGTGTCGGCGGCCGGACCGTCGTTGTTGTACCAGACGAAGTTGCCCAGGCCGTAGGCCACGTAGGACCGGCCCGACCACCCCGAGCCCTGGGGCCGGTGGGCGTGTCCGCCGACGATGACGTCTGCGCCGTCGGCCGCGAGCAGCCGTGCGGTCTCACGCTGCAGGTCGTCGGCGCAGCTCGTGTACTGCGCGCCCCAGTGCAGCATGACGACGACCACGTCACTGGTCGCCGCGGCAGCGCGCACGGCCCGGCGCAGCGGTCCCGGGTCGAGGTTGGTGGCGATCCCGGGCGAGCCCGGTCGCGCGGCATGCTCCTTCGACGTGACGTCACGGATCTGCGAGGAGGCGAGCACCGCGACCGACACCCCGTGGACGTCGACGCGCAGCGGCGTGAATGCCTCCGCCTCGTCGCGCCCGATCCCGACGATCGGGATGGGCGCGTCACGGCGGGCGGCGAGGGTCTGGGCGAAGACGGCGTCGCCGAAGTCGGCCGCGTGGTTGTTGGCCATGCTGACGGCGTCGACCCCTGCACCGGCCAGGGTGGCCAGGGTGGTTACCGGTGCGCGGAAGGTGAAGTCCTTGCCCGGCAAGGGCGCTCCGCCGGTGCCGAGCGCCGTCTCGAGGTTGACCATGGCGAAGTCGGCCCGCCCGAGCGTGTCGCGCACTGCGGTCGTCAGCGGCTCGGGCCGGTCGAGCAGTCCGCGCACCTGACGCTCGAAGTGGACGTCGCCCGCGAAGGCGAGGGTGATCCGGTCACGGGGGCTCTCGGGCGCAGCCGTCGGGTTCGGCGCGGTCGGCGCGGTCGTCGGCACCCCGGCCACTGGGCCCCCGGTCGTGGAGGAGCCACGCGCGGATGGCGCGGGAGGTGTCGGACCGGGCGAGACGGCATACGCCGGGGTGGCTGTGGTGGTGGCGACTGGGGACGGTACGCGACCCTGCGCCTCGGCTCCCGCCCACAACACTGCGACCACGTCGGCCGCGAGGCAGCAGCCCAGCAGCAGCGTGGCGAGGCGCCGTCGCGGCTCGACCATCCTCCGAGGCTACGGCCGGGCGGCGACAGCGACGCGCACCTCGCGCCCGTGTCGCCCGTGTCGTCCGTGTCGTCCGTGTCCTTCTCGCCCACCAACACCCGACGGGTGCGACTCGCGCAAGCGGGTCCGTCCAGCGCCGCGCCGTGTCACCATGAGGCCGGACACCGCCGATGCCGCCAGCACCGAGCGGGCCTGCGGCCGCGTCGCGGGTGGAGCAGCTCATCACGGTGGCCTCCATCGGCCCACGCACAGAAACCCGTCGTGGGTCGTCGTCCGGCTCTACGAGGCGCACGGCGGGCGGGCACGCGCCCGGCTCGTCCCCGGCTTCGAGGCCGACGAGATCGTCGAGACCGACCTGCTCGAACGACCGCTCGCGCAACCCAAGGCCCTCGTCGACCCGGATGGCACACTGGCGCTACGACCCTTCCAGCTCGTCACCCTGCGGCTCCGACGGAGGCACCCATGAACGCCGCGCCCACCCCCGCGGCCGCGTGGCCCGACCAGCCCACGCACCGGGCCTGGCTCGACGACCACTGCCGGGCGCTGCTCGCCTTCGGAGAGCACTGCGCGGCGCCCGGCGGCGGCGCCTTCTGGCTCGACACGCACGGACGACCCGATCCCGCCCGCGGCATCCACACGTGGATCACCGCCCGCATGGTTCACGTCTACTCGCTCGGGGCCATGCTCGGAGTGCCGGGCAGCGCGCCGATCGCGGACGCGGCGCTGGCGGGCCTGACCGGGCCCCTGCGCGACGCCGAGCACGGCGGCTGGTTCCCGGCCGTCGGAGCCGACGGCCGGCCCGCCGACGGGAAGGCCTGTTACGACCACGCGTTCGTCGTGCTCGCCGCCTCGACGGCGGTCGCCGCGGGACGGCCGGGCGCGACGGACCTGCTCGCGGAGGCGCTGGACGTCTACGACCGCCGCTTCTGGGACGCCGGCACCGGACTGCCCGTCGACCTGTGGGACACGGCGTTCGAGCAGCTCGACGGCTACCGCGGGATCAACGCCGCGATGCACTCCACCGAGGCGTTGCTCGCAGCCGCCGACGTGCTCGCCGAGGTGGGGGGCGACCCCGAGGCCGCCGCGACCTGCAGGCGGCGAGCGCTCGGCATCCTCGAACGCGTGGCCGGATGGGCGAGCGAGAACGACTGGCGGGTGCCCGAGCACTTCGACGACTCCTGGCAGCCGCAGCTCGAGCACAACGCCGACCGGCCCGACGACCCCTTCAAGCCCTATGGCGCCACCATCGGCCACGGGCTCGAGTGGGCGCGGCTGCTGCTGCACGGCGAGGCCGCCGCATCCGCCGCCGGCGAGGCGCCTCCCCCCGACGCGCTCGACGCCGCCCGGTCGCTCTTCGAGAGGGCTGTGGCCGACGGCTGGGACGTCGACGGAAACCCCGGGTTCGTCTACACGACCGACTGGTCGGGTGCCCCGGTCGTGCGCGACCGCATGCACTGGGTCGCCGCCGAGGCGACGGCGACCGCTGCCGCCCTGCACCAGCGCACGGGCGAGCCGGCCTACGCCGAGCGCTACGCGGCATGGTGGGACCACATCCGCCTCGTGCTCCTCGACGACGAGCTCGGCTCGTGGCACCACCAGCTCGACTCGGCCAACGTGCCGACCGACACCGTGTGGCCCGGCAAGGCCGACCTCTACCACGCGGTCGGCGCCACGCTCGTGCCCCGGCTGCCGCTCGCACCCGCGCTGTCGGTCGCCGTGCGGCAGGCCGCCTGGCGCTGACGCCCCTCCGGGTGGACCTGCCCGTATGCCGGCCAGCCGGCATACGGGCACCCGGCGACCACCGCGCCCACCGCCCTCAGGGGTCGGCGGGCGTCGGCTCACGGAACGCGGTGGGTCCACCCCGGGGTCGAGAACTTCGTGTCGACGAGGCGCTGCGCCTCGGCGAGCTCGGCGTCCGTGTAGTCGGTGAGCCGGGTGCGGTGCCGTGCCGCGAAGGACGCCGTGAAGGCGTCGAGGATGGCCTCGCGCGACAGGCCGGTCTGCGACCGCATCGGGTCGACCCGCTTGTTGGCCGAGCGGTGGCCCTTGTCGCTCATCTTCTCGCGCCCGATGCGCAGCACCTCGAGCATCTTGTCGGCGTCGATGTCGTAGCTCATCGTCACGTGGTGCAGCACCGTGCCGTCGGCATAACGCTTCTGGGCGGCCCCGCCGATCTTGCCCTGGTCGCTCGCGATGTCGTTGAGCGGCACGAAGTGCGCCGCGACGCCGACGTCGGCGAGCGCCCCGATGACCCAGTCGTCGAGGAAGGAGTAGGACCGCTCGAAGCTCAGCCCCTCGACGAGCGAGCCGGGCACGACGAGGGAGTAGGTGATGCAGTTGCCCGGCTCCATGAACATCGCGCCGCCGCCCGAGACCCGGCGCACGACGTCGAAGCCGTGGCGCTCGGCGCCCTCGGGGTCGACCTCGTTGCGCACGGACTGGAAGGAGCCGATGACGACCAGAGGGCTGTCCCAGTCCCAGAAGCGCAGTGTCGGTGGCCGCTCCCCGGAGCCGACCTCGCGGGCGATGACCTCGTCGAGCGCGACGTGCACGGCCGGGTGCAGCACCCGCGCCGGGATGACGTCGAAGGCGTGGTCGTGCCAGCCGGTCGCCTTGCCGAGGGCGCGCCGCACGGCGATGCCGACCGCCTCGGGAGTGAACCCGATGAGCGCCACCTCGGGGCCAAGCGCCCCCTGGATGGCCGAGGCGAGCTGCTCGACCCCCGCGTCGACGGGCATGCCGCGCAGGGCGGCGTTGATGTCGCCGAGCGCCTCGTCCGGCTCAAGGAAGAAGTCGCCCGACACGCTGACCTCGCCGAGCCTCCCCCCGTCGACCTCGAGGTCGACTGCCACGAGCTTGCCTCCGGGAACCTTGTACTCACCACGCATGCCAACCACAACACGCCACGCGTCTCAGGTATGCCGCGTGGCGGGGCTCGCCGCTATGGCCGCCAGCCCGTCTCGTCGGCCCACGCCTGCGCGCGCAGCCAGGCCTCGTCGAACCACGGCTCCTTCGCCTCGACGTAGGCGTCGGTGTCGTCGTCGATGGCCAGCAGGCGACGCTTCTCGGCTGCGTAGGCCTCACGCTCCGCCGGAACGTGCACCAGCCAGTCACGGAAGAGCAGCGCGAATCGCCAACCGGGAGAGCCGAACTCGCGCACGTGGACGTGCACGACCTGGGCGGGGTCGCAGCAGCCGTAGAAGCGCTTGCCCCACGCCGCCGGGTCGGTGCCCGGCTTGGGGGTGTCACCTGAGTTGCCCTGGGAGAGAATGTAACCCGCATCGCGCATCGACTCGCTGAAATCGTCGCGGTCAGCCTCAGCCAGGTGCCGCACGCCGACCTGCACGTCGATGACGTCCTTGGCGAGCAGGCCCGGCACGGCGGTCGACCCGATGTGCGAGACCTCCGTGGCCACCCCGCTCGGCGCGAGCGCCGCCGCGAGCTTGGCGACGACGCGCTCACCCCGCCGCCCCCAGTCCTCCCTCGGCTCCACGACCGCTCCCCGCCCCGCGCGACGGGTGCGTGTGCCGTCGCGGAGGTTGGCGGCATACGGCTCGATGCGCTCGCGCCACACGAGGTCGACGCTGCCGGCCAGCTGCTCGGGCGTGCCGCTGTTGTCGATGAGCACGTCGGCGACGGCCCGCCGCTCGCCGTCGCTCGCCTGGGCGGCGATCCGGGCCCGCGCGTCGCTCTCGGGGAGGCCGCGCTGCTCGACGAGGCGCCGCACCCGGGTGTCGGCATCGACGTCGACGACGAGGGTGAGGTGCTCGTGCACCCAGAGCCCGCGCTCGACGAGCAGCGGCATGTCGAAGACGGACACTCCCTCAGCAGGTGCCTGGCGTCGCAGCGTCGTGACCCGGTCGGTGATGGCCGGCGTCGTGATCGCCTCGAGGGCACGGAGCGCGTCGCGGTCACCGAAGACGATGGCGGCCAGTCGCGCTCGGTCGAGGGTGCCGTCCTCGCGGATCACGTCCGGGCCGAAATGCTGCCGGATGAGGCGAAGGGCCTCCGTGCCAGGCTCGACGACCTCGCGGGCGACGGCGTCGGCATCGACGACGTGGGCGCCGAGGGCACGCAGACGCGCGGCGACGCTCGACTTGCCCGAGCCGATGCCTCCGGTGAGCCCGACGCGCAGCACGGCGTCAGTCGGCCATCCGCGGCGGGAAGCCGCCACGCGCGACAGGGCCCCAGCGGGTGGGCGTGATGCGCAGCAGCGACTTTCCCTGGTCGCGCATCGCCTGGCGGTACTCGTCCCAGTCCGGGTGCTCGCCCGAGATCGAACGGAAGTAGTCGACGAGCGGCTCGATCGCGTCGGGCAGGTCGATGACCTCGCAGTCGCCGTCGACCTGGACCCACTCACCGCCGAAGTCGTCGGAGAGCACGAGCACCGACACCTCGGACCGGCGGCGCGCATTCGCCGTCTTGGCGCGCTCGGGGTAGGTCGAGATGACGATGCGGCCCTGCTCGTCGACGCCACCCGTGACGGGTGAGGCCTGGGGGCGACCGTCGGAGCGAGCTGTCATGAGCACCATCGAGTGACGCGGGCGGACGAAGTCGAGCAGCGCTTCGCGGTCGACGCTGGTGGTGGTGGCGATCTGCCGGGGCACGGGCTACTCCTCGAGATCTGGGCTGACGGAGGCGGCGGGTGCGGCGCCCGCGCTGGCGCTGCGGAACGTCGCGACGAGCGCCTCGGCCAGCCAAGCGGCATACATCTCGTGTGTCCAGCCGCACCGGCGCACGAAGCGGTCGTAGATCTCGGGCGCGGTCACCGCCCAGACGATGTCGATGAAGCGGGCGCGGTCGAGATCGGGAGGGAGGCCGTGGACTCGCTCCATCGCGGCGAGCACGTTGGAGTTGCCGGTGCGGCGCTCCTGCTCGATCGTCGCGACGAAGTCCTGCAGGCCGGCGTCGTTGCCGGCACCCTGGGCGAGCAGGACGCCGAGGAGCGGGCCGGTGCGCTCGTAGATGGTGGCGCAGAGGGACGCGTAGGCCCGCAGGAACGCCTCACGGTCGGGTGCGGAGGACATCGCCTTGAACTCGGGGCGGTCCGGCATCGCGATGGGCTCGTCGTCGCCGACGAGCGTGACGTCGTAGACCGCCTTGACGACGGCCGCCTTGCCGCCGATGGCGTTGTAGACGGTCTGGGCGCTGACCCCGGCGGCTGCGGCGAGGCCGCTCACCGACGTGGCGTGGTAGCCGTCGCGCAGGAGCATGTCACCGGCCGCGTCGATGATCCGACGGCGGGTGGCCTGCGCGGCCTCGGCCCTCGAGCTCATGTCGTACGCCCGATCAGTTGACATCGGTGCCCTTCGACTGGATGATGACGTTCGCTGGAACGGCGTTCCAGCGAATGGGTGGGCGCAGGGGTTCCCACCCCTTCGCCCCACCCGTCGGTCTCGTCGTCGACAGCGGCGACCTGCCCACCGGACGAGTGTGTCACGAACGCCTAACCGGTTCCGCCCGCAGGGGTGCAGGAGGGGTGACGAGGGTCCGGACCACGAGTCCGGACCCTCGTCACCGGCCACCGTCGCGCGGGTCCGGCCGTCGCGCGGAACCCACCCGGACCACGTCAGCCAGCGCGGCTGCGGCCCGGTCGGGGTAGTCGGTGACGAGCCCGTCGACCCCCGCCTCGACGAGGGCACGCATCGTGCCGGGGTCGTTGACCGTCCACGGGAGCACCCCCAGCCCGAGCTCGCGGGCCCGGGACACGAAGGCCTCGTCGACGAGGACGTGCTCGGGCGAGACGACGTGGGCACCGACGGCAGCCGCACCCGCGCACACGTCGATGTGGGTCTCGCTCACCTGCACGCTGCCGGTCCAGGGACTGCCCGGCACCCACGTGACGCCCGCCTCGACGAGGGCCGACCGGGCAACCGAGGGCGCGAGGTCGCGTGAGATCTCGAGCACCGCCCAGTCGAAGGAGTGCACGAAGCTCTGGCTCTCGAGCCCTGCCTCACGCAGGCACTGGAGCACCTTCTCGACGAGGAGTCGCCGGCTCGCGACCTCCGTCGGCTCGGTGGGGTCGACCTTGAGCTCGACCGTCCACCAGACGTCGGACGGGTGCGGGGCCGCCAGCGCCAGCACCTCGGCGAGCGTCGCGATGCGGGCTCCGGTGGCGGGTCGCTGGTCGGGAAACCCCTCGAGCGTCTGCCTGCCGACGTCGACGGAGCGCAGCTGCTCGAGCGTCAGGTCTGAGACCCGCGACCCGATCAGTCCCGGGGTCTCGGACCACGCCTTGTGCGGCAGCAGCACCGCGTCGTGCCAGACGACGACCTCACCGTCAGCCGAGAGGCGCACGTCGAGCTCGATCCCCGACACACCGGCCTCGTAGGCCGCCCTGAAGCTCTCGAGGGTGTTCTCGACGACGAGTCCCTTCGCGCCGCGATGGCCCTGCACGTCGAAGCCTCGAGCGGTCCATCGCCGGATAGGGTCGTCAGCCGCCGCCGAGTCCATGTCACGAGCCTACGGCCACCGCCTCTCGACGGTGGGGGTGGGCACGCCGCACGGCCGGTGCCACATCGGTGAAGAAGCGCTCGACGCTGCGACGTGCGACCGCCTCGGGCAGGCCCGGCACCTCGAGCGAGATGCCGGACAGCTCGTGACCGAAGGCCTCGTGGTAGCGCCCGATCTTGTCGACGACCTGCTCCGGTGAGCCGATGAGCGCCGAGCTGTCGAGCGCGTACTCCTCGACCGTCGTGAAGGGCAGCTGGTTGTGCCTGGCGCCCGGCGAGTCGCGGAAGGCGTCGAAGGCCGGGCGGTAGAGGCGAAGTGCCTCCTGGCTCGTGTCGGCCACGAGGAGGCCGAGGAAGCCCGCCGCCACGACGGCCTCGCCCGGGTCGCGGCCGTAGGCCTCCCAGCGCTCGCGGTAGTGGCGGACGAGGGCGGCATACCGCTCCATCGGCGCGAACCCGTTGGCCGAGAAGATCAGGTCACCCCAGCGCGCCGCGAGCTCGGTCGACTCCGTGGAGCTCGCGGAGCCGTGCCAGACGGGAATCGGCTGCTGGAGCGGCCGGGGCTGGGTCGTGGCGCGGACCAGCGGTGGGCGGAAGCGGCCGCTCCACGTCACCTCCTCGTCGCGCCAGAGACGGCGGAGCAGCTCGTACTTCTCCGCGTTGCGCGCCCACTGACCGTCGAGGTCGTAGCCGAAGAGGGCGTTCTGGTCAGGGTCGTTGCCCTTGCCGATGACGACGTCGAGGCGTCCGTTGCTCAGGTGGTCGAGCGTGGCGTAGTCCTCCGCCACCCGCACAGGGTCGAGGAGCGACAGCACCGTCACCGTCGTCATGAGCCGGATTCGGGTCGTGTGGGCGGCGAGGTGGGCCAGCACGACCGGGGGTGAGGAGGAGACGAAGCGCTGCGCGTGCCGCTCTCCGACCCCGAAGACGTCGAAGCCGAGCTGCTCGGCCCACCTCACCTGGTCGACGAGGTGGGTGAAGGTCTCGTGCTGCGACCCGCCCCGACCCGTCACCGGGTCGGGGCTCGTGTCGAGCAGCGTGTAGGTGGCGAACCTCATGCAGGTGCCCGCTCCCCCGCCGTGACGGCGAGGTCGAGCCGGTTGTGCGCCGGTGGGGCCGGGCAGGTGCCGTGGTCCGTGAAGGCGAAGGGGAGGTTGACGGTGCGGTTGAAGTCGACGACGACGTTGCCGTCGGCGTCCGGCGCCGTCGTGGTGACGGTCCGCCAGCGCGCCGTCGACACACCGTTCGTCGTGTCGTGGAACAGCAGGCCGAGACCCTCGCCGTGGGACACGGCATCGAGGCGATGCCGCTCCCCCGCGATGTCGACGTCGACGGCGCCCACGAGACGAGCCTGCTGGACGAGGTCCGCCCGCGCCGTGCGCACGTCGACGACGCGGGGCGCCGACGCGGGCACGAAACGGCCCGGCCGCACCCACGCCGGGTCGTGCTTGAAGGTCGGCACGCCGGTGAAGTCGCGCAGGGTCGTGGCGCGCGGGTCCCGCACCCGGACCGCGAGCCGCCCACCCCTGCGGAGCAGCTCGACGACGCGTTCGTCGTGACGGACCCAGAGCAGCGAGGCTCCCTCAGCCACGTCAGCCGCCACGGATCCGGCGACCGGTTCGTCGTCGACCACGAGGCGATCCTCCGGGTTCGCCGCCACGTGGGCCCCGTCGTCGTCGGCCCACCACGTGCCGGGCAGGTCGGCAACGGATGCCGGTCCGTCGGTCAGCCACGCGAAGCCCGTGAGGGAGAGCCAGCCGTGTTCCTGGGCGAGGTCGGCCTCGCGGGAGGAGCGCCAGGCGAGCCACTCCTCGTGCGTGCTCATGCGACGGCCTCCCGCTTCTGCGCGTTCGCCCGGGCCTCGCGGCGGGCCACCTCGTCGCGCACCAACGGGATGACGTGCCGCCCGAAGTCGACCGCGTCGTCGTAGAGGTCGTAGCCACGCGCGGAGAAGATGCGCACGCCGAGGTCGTAGTAGTCGAGCAGCGCGGCCGCGATGGTCTCGGGACTGCCGACGAGCGCGGTGGAGTTGCCGCCGCCGCCGGTGGCCGCCGCGGTCGCGGTCCACAGGGCACGGTCGTGCCGCTCCCCGGACCCGGCCGCGGCGAGGAGCCGCTGGGAGCCGGCGTTCTCAGGCTGCCCGGCCGTGCGGAGGCGGCCTCGCGGCGCCTGCGCCCCCTCGGCCTGTCGCGCCTCGATCGCCGCCAGGGTGCGCTCCGCCTTGCGCCAGGCGAGCTCGTCGGTCTCGGCGATGATGGGTCGGAAGGCGACCTGGATCGTCGGGAGCGGGCGCCCCGCGTCAGCCGCGGCGACGCGGATCGTCTCGATCTGCTCCGCCGTGCCGGCGAGGGGCTCGCCCCACAGGGCGAAGACGTCGGCCTCCGCCGCGCCGACCGCGTATGCCGCCGGGCTCGATCCGCCGAACGAGATCCTCGGGCGCGGGCTCTGCAGCGGCTTGATGTCCGAGAGGAAGCCCTCGAACCGGTAGTGCTCCCCGGCGAAGTCGAAGGGCTCGTCACTCGTCCAGGCCTGCTTGAGGACCTGGATGAACTCGCGGGTCCGGGCATAGCGGGCGTCCTTGTCGAGGTGGTCGCCCTCGGCCGCCTGGTCGGCGGTGCTACCACCCGTGATGACGTGCACCTCGAACCGGCCGTTGCTGATGTGGTCGAGGGTCGCGAACGTCTTGGCCGTCAGGGTCGGGTAGGCCGTGTTGGGTCGGTGGGCGACCACGAGGTTGAGCCGCTCCGTGTGCGCGGCGATGTGGGCCGCCACCTGTGCCGGGTCGGGCGAGCCCGAGTGGTAGGCGAAGAGGATGCGGTCCCAGCCGTTGTCCTCGTGGGCACGGGCGAGCTTGGTGGCGTAGGCGAGGTCGAGCGGGCCGCCGCTGCGGGGTCCGGTCTCGGTGCCGTCATGGTTGGCGGCGATGCCCAGGAACTCAACTGACACGTCGGTGGTCCTTGTCTCTCGGAGGGGTCGTGCGGGTGGTCGTGCGGGTGGTCGTGCTGGTGGTCGTGCGGGAGGGGGGTGCCACGGCGCGCAGGTGTCCGGCGTCACCGGAGCGGGCGAGCGGTGTGCGCAGCAGGTCGGCGGCCACGGCGTCGTTCTGCCGCAGCCCGGGACCGCCGAAGCCCGGTCGTGAGAAGCCGCCGGCGCCCGCCGAGCCCGACACCGCCGGGCCGAGCAGGAAGCGGCGCGGGTGCACGCTCCCGTCCGCCCGCACGGCGCGACCGCGTGCGTCGGCGACGAGCTGCCCGCTGCCGAGCGGCGTGCCGTCGGCCGCGACGACCGGCCGTGACCGCAGCTCGCCGGTCGCGAGCAGTCCGGCGACGAGCGGGTCGTTGACGAGGGCGCTGTCCGGCCGGGGCAGGCGGGCCTCGACGGCGGCTCGGGCCCGCACGACGCGGTGGCCAGAGCGGGCCACGAAGCGGCCGTCCTCGACCCCGAGCGTCAGGTCCGGGCCGACGAAGCGCACGACGCCGGCGCGGTGAAGGGCGAGCAGCTCGGCCAGACGGCGCGGAGGCGGGCCGCTCGCGAGGAACGAGAACAACCCGTGGAAGTCACCCTCGACGCGGCGCACACGGTCCTCGTCGAGGAGGCGCCCCGTGACGACGAGGTCGGCCAGGGCGGCATACACCCCGAGGAGGGTGTCGAAGACCGCCCGGTCGCTCGAGCGGGCGGGGTCGGCACGGCGTCGCAGGTCGTGCTCCACGTGCTCGACCACCCGAGCCTCGACCTCGTCAGCCGGTGTCGAGCCACTGACGAGAGGAGCGAGCGGGCGGTCGATGAGCGCGATGTCGAAGACGTCGGTGGGGTCGAGCAGGTGGGGGGCCGCAGCGTCGACGAGACCACTCCCGGTGACGTCGGTGACGGTCAGGGCACGCTCGAGGTCCTCGACGGTGCCCCGGGTCCGCTCGGGGTGGGCCTCGAAGAGCCGGCGGTAGTGCGCCACCGCGAGCTCGAGCACGACGAGCGGCCACACCTGGGTGCGGTAGTCGAGGGCCGACCTGCCGTCCCCGAGGGAGCCGAGCCGCTCACGGGTCAGGTGCCGCAGCGGAGCCGGACCGCTGCCCGAGTCGCGGATCTCGTAGCCGAGCTTGGCGTGGTAGGGCACGCCGCGGCGTGAGCCGACGTGCAGCACGGGCTCCTTGCCGCTCGGGTGGTAGGTGAGCGCGGCACCGTCGCCGGAGAAGCGGCCACCCCGGCCCTCACCGAGGAGCACCACGAGGTCGACGAACGCCAGCCCCATGCCCCGCACGAGCACCGGCTCACCGGGCCGGAGCCCGGAGAGGTCGATGTCGGCGGTGTGCCCCGACGGGAGGTAGGTGAGCCCGGCCTCGTCGGCGGCATCGAGCAGTCGCTGCTCCTCGATGCCCGGCGCCTGCTCGAGGTAGCCCTGCGCGAGCACGACGAGGTCGGCCTCGACCGAGGAGCCCGTTGCGAGCTCGATGCGCTGGGCCGATCCGGACGAGTCTGCGAGGGAGTCCGCGGTGGAGTCCACGAGAGCGGTCGCGCGCGTGGCGTGGTGGTGCACCGTCACCCGGTCGGGCAGGCGCGCCGTCGCCCGCTCCCAGGCCCAGGAGAGGTAGCGCGCCTGGAGCACCCGAGGGGCGAAGGCCCGTGGGCCCGTCAACTCTCCACCGGCCGAGGTGGGGCGCGTCCACTGCGCCCACTCGGCGAGCGAGGGGCCCGGGTCGAGCGGCCCTTCGCACTGCACCGACTCGTCGGTGAAGACCGTGACGTCCTGCGCCTCGGAGTTCATCCAGAGCAGAGGTGACTGGGCGTCGCGCCAGATGCGGCCACCGCCCGGTGGGTGGGGGTCGATGACGTGCAGCTCGATCGCCTCACCGGAGGTCTGCTGCCGAAGCCGGCTGGCGAGCCGCTCGACGATGCCGAGCGTTCGCGGGCCGGCCCCGACGAAGGCGATCGAGCGCGCGCCGGTGGTGCGCGTCATGCGGCGCCCCAGTCCGCGTAGCGGACCACGTGAGCCGGCGCGAGGGTGACCGGGCTGCGCGACAGCTCCTTGTCGAAGGCGTGCGGTCCGACAGCCTCCGGGTCGGCATGCAGGTCGAAGGCCGGCAGGTAGCCGGCTGCGAGGTAGAGCGCCCGCGCCTCCGGCTGCCGGGGCCCGGTCGTGAGGTGGATTCGTCGGTAACCCAACGAGGTCGCGGCGCGCTCGAGCTCGGCCAGCACCCGACGCGCCAGACCCTGGCGGCGGTACTGGGCGTTGGTCCAGACCCGCTTCACCTCCGCGGTCTCGGCGTCGAGCCGACGGATCGCGCCACCGGCGATGGTCTGGCCACCACGGAGCACGACGATGAACGCGCCGTCCGGACCCTCGAAGTCGGCGAGCGGCACCTCGGTGAGCTGGGTGTGTGGTGTGTCGAGCCCGTAGCGCGTGCCGTACTCGACGACGAGGTCGTCGAGCAGCGGCGCTGCGACGTCGTCGTGCGGAGAGACCCGCAGCACGACGTCGTCGTCCTCGTCGACGGGCAGGACGTCCGAGCGGTGCCGGGCGAGGTGGGAGAGGAAGGACTCCGTGACCTGGTGAAGCGCGCGGGCCGCCCCCTCGGCGAGCAGCACTCCCCCGTCGGTGGGATAGACCGTGATGTCGGACGCGATGACGAACCAGCCCTGGGTGACGTGCTCCGCACCGAGCGAGACGAGCACGGGTCGCAAGGCGTAGTCGACGGCGAGCACGTGGGCGTTGCTGCCGCCGGTCGCGACCGGCAGGACCGTCTTGCCCCTCAGCGCGTACTGAGGGAGGAGGTCGAGCAGCAGCTTGAGCAGGCCCGTGTAGGCCGCCTTGTAGACCGGCGTGGTGACGACGACGGCGTCGGAGGCCTCGATCTGGGCGACGACGTCGGCGATGCGCGGGTCCGACGTGTCTGCCCGCACGAGGGCGCCGGCGGGCAGGTCGCGCAGCACGATCCGCCTCACCTCGTGGCCGCGGACGGCGAGCCGCCGCTCGATGTGACCGAGCACGGCATCGGTGCGCGAGGACGCGGACGGGCTCGAGGAGATGGTGACGATGGTGGCCATGTCAGCTCCTCACTTGGCTGCCGGCTTGGGCAGTCCGGCGGGGTTGACCTCCGACGCCGGCACTGCCTCGGTGGTGAGGCCCCAGCGGGCGAGCACCTTGCCGTAGGTGCCGTCCGCGATGGCGGCGTTGATGGCGGCCGAGATCGGACCCGCGAGTCCGCTTCCCTTCTTCGTCAGCACCCCGACCTTGCCCGGGATCGGGTAGCTCGACGAGACCGTGCCGACGATCTGCGTCTTGCCCGCCGTGACGACGTGGTAGGTCGCCGTGGGGTTCGGGCCGAGGTAGAGGTCGATGCGTCCCGAGTCGAGGGCGAGGTAGTACTCCGTCGTGCCCTGGTAGTAGACGAGCTCGGCGGGAGCGCGACCGGCCTTCTCGTTCGCCTCGTTCCAGCGCAGCAGGATCGCCTCCTGCAGGGTGCCGGAACCGACGGCCACCCGCTTGCCCGAGATGTCGGCCGGGCCCCGCACGACGAGTGCCGAGCCCTTCTTCGCCTCGAAGGCGTGCAGCCCCAGACGGTAGGTGGCGAAGTCGTACTTCTCCTTGCGCTCCTCCGAGACGCCGACGTTGGAGATGGCCACCTGGTACTTGCCGGAGTCGATGCCGATGAAGAGGTTCTCCCAGCTCGTCGTCTGCACGTCGGCCTGCAGGCCCAGGACGTCGGCGACGAGGTGGGCGACGTCGACCTCGACGCCGATCGGGGTCTTGTTGTCGTCTGCGGTGAAGGCGAGCGGGGGTATGCCGCCGCCTGCACCGCCGCTGCCGATGACGAGCCGGCCGCTCGCGCGGACCGCGGCCGGCAGCGTGGCAGCGATCTCCGGATGCGCGACCCCGGCGACCCGGGTGGCCGACGCCGACGTGTCGAACGACACGGGCAGGACCTTCGAGTCGCCGAGCGCCTTCGGGTCGACGGTGGGTGCGGCCGTCGGCCCCGGGTCGGCGCAGGCGCCGAGCAGTGCAGCCGCGACGATGATGCCGGCCGCGCCGAGCGCGGTGCGCCGGGTCGGGATCCGCGAGGTGCGAGAAGTGCTGGTAGTCATGATGATTCGTTCTCCTGGACGGTGCTCAGTGCGGTTGGGGCAGACATCGACTCGTCTTCAGCTGGTCTTGGGCAGGCCGGGAGGGTTGACCTCCGAGGTGGTCACGGCCTCGCTGGAGAGGTTCCAGCGGGCGAGGACCTTGGCATAGCTGCCGTCGGCGATGGCGGAGTTGATGGCCGCGGCATACGGCTTGGCGAGCCCGGAGCCCTTCTTGGTGAGCACGGCGATGAGGCCCTGAAGCGAGTCGCCGGCGCCGGAGAAGTGGCCGATGGCCTCGGTCTGGCCGGCGGTGCTCACGTGGTAGGCCACGCTGGGGTTGGGGCCGAAGTAGGCATCGATGCGACGCGACGCCAGCGCGAGGTAGTAGTCGGTCTGGGACTGGAAGTACTTCACCTCTGCCGGCGCGAGCCCGTCCTTGACGTTGGCCTCGTTCCAGTCGAGGAGGATCTTCTCCTGGTTGGTGCCCGACCCGACGGCGATCGTCTTGCCGGCGATGTCCTTGCGGCCCGTGACCCGCCAGGTGCCGCCCTTGGGCGCCTCGAACGCGAGGTCGTCCTTGCGGTAGGTCGCGAAGTCGTACTTCTCCTTGCGCTCCTCCGTGACGGTGACGTTGGTGAGCGCCACGTCGTAGCGACCGGAGTCGATGCCGAGGAAGACGTTCTCCCAGCTCGTCGCCGGGGTCTCGACCTTGAGGCCGAGCTTGTCGGCGAAGAGGTGCGCGAGGTCGACCTCGACGCCGATGACCGTCTTGTCGTCGTCGGCCGTGAAGACGAGCG
Source organism: Humibacillus xanthopallidus (assembly GCF_006717145.1). GTDB lineage: Bacteria > Actinomycetota > Actinomycetes > Actinomycetales > Dermatophilaceae > Humibacillus > Humibacillus xanthopallidus. The sequence continues at coordinate 1,353,567 of NZ_VFQF01000001.1, forward strand.
GCGGGGTTCCGCCACCCGCGCCGGCGTTCGCTGCCGTGATGGTGCCGCGCACACGGATCGCCTGGGGCAGCAGGGCGGCCGCTGCCTCGTCCTTCGTCGCCGTGATGCGCTTCTGGTCCGGTGAGGTGTTGACGACTGGTGCGGCCGCGGCGGCGGACGGTGCCGCAGCGTTGCTCGCCTCGGCAGCCCCGGAGCAGGCGGTGAGCGCTACTGAGGTCACGAGGGCCAGGACGGTGACGGCATACGTCGTCGGGCGGCGGAGGGTGTGGGGGCGTGCGGACATGGGGACTCCTCTCGGCACCGGAGCGGTGCGAGTCATGGGTGTGGCCGTGCGGCCTGAGGGGTGGGGGGTGTGGGGTGGTGCTGGGTCAGAGGACGCGGTCGATGAAGGCGCGCGTGCGCTCGTGCACCGGGTGGTCGATGACCTGGCTCGGTGGGCCCTGCTCGACGACCCGGCCGGCGTCGAGGAAGACGACGGTGTCGGCAACCTCTCGGGCGAAACCGACCTCGTGCGTGACGACGACGAGGGTTGCGCCGTCTCGGGCGAGCTCCTTGATGACAGCGAGCACCTCGCCGACGAGCTCGGGGTCCAGGGCCGACGTCGGCTCGTCGAAGAGGATGACGTCGGGGTGTAGAGCGAGTGCCCGGGCGATGGCGACGCGCTGCTGCTGGCCACCGGACAGCTGTCGCGGATAGGCAGCGGCCTTGTCTCCCAACCCAACTCGCTCGAGAAGCTGCCGTGCCTCCGGCTCGACCTCGGACCGCTTGCGGCCCTGCGCCGACAGCGGGGCCTCGATGACGTTGTCGAGCACCGTCAGGTGCGGGAAGAGGTTGAACTGCTGGAAGACGAAGCCGATGCGGCTGCGCTGGCGAAGGATGTCGCGCTCGGGCAGCTCGTGCAGCCGGTCACCGACCTGGCGGTAGCCGATGAGCGTGCCACCCACCCTGACCTGGCCGCGGTCGACCTTCTCGAGGTGGTTAATGGTGCGCAGCAGGGTCGACTTGCCCGAGCCCGACGGCCCGAGGATCACCGTGACGGTGCCCTCCGCCAGCTCGAGGTCGACGCCGTCGAGCACCCGGTGGGGGCCGAACGACTTGGTGACGCCACGAAGGTCGACGACGGCGGTGCTCATCGCGCCACCTCCGCAGTCTCGCGGCGGGCTCGCAGCGCCAGACCGGCCCAGCGGGCGCGAACCTTCTGCACGGGGGTCGGCGGGAGGGCCCGGGCACTGCCCTTCGCGAAGTGCCTCTCGACGTAGTACTGCCCGATCGTCAGGAGCGTCGTGAGGATGATGTACCAGACCGTCGCGACGAGAAGCAGCGGGACGACACGCGAGTTGCGTCCATAGATCACCTGCACCTGGTAGAAGAGCTCCGGGATCGCGAGGACGGACACGATGGAGGTCCCCTTGAAGAGGCTGATCACCTCGTTCGCGGCGTTCGGCAGGATCGAGCGCATGGCCTGGGGCAGCACGATGCGGAAGAACTGCCGGTGCCGCGGGATGCCCAGGGCGGCAGCCGCCTCGCGCTGGCCCTCGTCGACGGAGAGGATGCCGCCGCGGATGATCTCTGCCGCGTAGGCCGCCTGGTGGAGGGCGAGCCCGAGCACTGCGGCACCCAGGGCGCCGAAGAGGTCGTTGGTCTGCACGCTGCCGAACGACGGACCGAACGGCAGCCCGAACGAGATCGTCTGGTAGAGGTAGGCGATGTTGAACCAGAAGAGCAGCTGCACGATGAGCGGGATGGAGCGGAAGGCCCAGATGTAGGCCCATGCCACCGTGCGCAGGAAAGCGTTGTGCGACAGGCGCATTGCGGCGAGCACGACCCCCAGGGCGAAGCCGGCGATCGTGCCGAGGACGGTGAGCTGGATCGTCGTCCCGAGAGCCCTGATGATCGTCTCGGTGGCGAAGTACTGGGCGAAGGTGGGCCAGTCCCAGCCGGGGTTGGTCGCGAGGCCGTTGACGAACATCGCCACGAGGATGAGCACGGCGACGACGCCGACCCACGTCCAGGGGTTGCGACGCGGGACGACGGTGAGTCCGGCGCCGGTGTCGTGCGCAGGGATACCGTGCGGACTGGACGGGTCCTCGCCGGCACGAGGCGTGGCGGCGGGTCCCGCGCCGTCGACCGGCGGGGAGTCCCCGACCGGTCGTGCGACAGAGGTGGTGGACACAGGTGTCTCCTTGGTGGTGGGTGCGTTCGGCGACCCGCCCGCGGGGAAGGTGCGGAACGGGGCCCGGGGGTCTACGAGGAGACCTCCGGAGGAGGGTGCGTGCTGCCCGGCCGTGACGGCCGGCGAGATCGTCAGGGACGACAGAGCGCGCTGGACACCCGGAGCAGGTCGACGTGACGACGAAGCACCAGGTGGGTGCCCGTGCTGCGCGTCATGCCCGCTCCTCGGTTCCTGGACCCGAGCACCTCGAGTCCGCGCTTGCCGGCGCCGAGACGGCGACGGCCAGGTATTCACCCGGAGCACCCCGCCGCGGAGGAGGGTTGCTGTCCAGCGAGCCGGGGCTTGGCACTGGAGCTCTTGACCTGTCGGCAACCCTAGAAGCGGCCTCACCGGCGGTCAAACGACGAAACGGGCCGCGCCGGGCATTGCCCGACGCGACCCGTGCTGTCGCATGATCCGCGAATCAATCTGTGCCGCAGTGGAATTCGCTGGCACACCGACCCGGGGCCGGAAGTCCAATTCCTATGTTCTGGGTCGGATATTGCCCTTGCGCCTTCTTGCATCCTGAGACGGAGAAAGCGAAGGAGCCCCGGACCACGAGGGTCCGGGGCTCCTTCGGAGCGGTGAGGCTCAGTTGCCGGTCAGCTTCTCACGGAGCGCGGCGAGCGCCTCGTCGGAAGCGAGCGTGCCCTCGACGGGGGCCGGCGCGCTGCGCTGGCTCCGGTCGGCACGGTCGGCGTCACCCGAGTCGGCGACGTCACCCGTGGCGGAGGAGTACGACGTCGACGTGCTGCCACCGGCAGCCGCCTCGGCGTCGGCCTTCGTCGCGGCGTCGACCTGGGCCTTGTGGGCCTCCCAGCGGGCGTGGGCCTCGGCGTACTGACGCTCCCACTTCTCGCGCTGGGTCTCGAAGCCCTCGAGCCACTCGTTCGTCTCCGGGTCGAAGCCCTCGGGGTACTTGTAGTTGCCGGCCTCGTCGTACTCGGCGGCCATGCCGTAGAGGGTCGGGTCGAACTCCGACACCGGCACGGACTGGTCGTTGGCCTGCTTGAGCGACAGCGAGATGCGACGACGCTCGAGGTCGATGTCGATGACCTTGACGAAGATCTCGTCGCCGACGTTGACGACCTGCTCCGGCAGCTCCACGTGGCGCTCGGCCAGCTCGGAGATGTGCACGAGGCCCTCGATGCCATCCTCGACGCGCACGAACGCACCGAAGGGGACGAGCTTGGTGACCTTGCCGGGGACGACCTGGCCGATGGCGTGCGTGCGAGCGAAGTGCTGCCACGGGTCCTCCTGCGTCGCCTTCAGCGACAGGGAGACACGCTCACGGTCCATGTCGACGTCGAGCACCTCGACGGTGACCTCGGTGCCGACCTCGACGACCTCGGACGGGTGGTCGATGTGCTTCCACGACAGCTCGGAGACGTGGACGAGACCGTCGACGCCGCCGAGGTCCACGAACGCACCGAAGTTGACGATGGAGGACACGACGCCCGAACGGACCTGGCCCTTCTGGAGCTCCTTGAGGAACGTCGTGCGCACCTCGGACTGCGTCTGCTCGAGCCAGGCACGGCGCGACAGGACCACGTTGTTGCGGTTCTTGTCGAGCTCGATGATCTTGGCCTCGATCTCCTTGCCGACGTACGGCTGGAGGTCGCGGACGCGGCGCATCTCGACGAGCGAGGCGGGCAGGAAGCCGCGCAGGCCGATGTCGAGGATGAGGCCACCCTTGACGACCTCGATGACGGTGCCGGTGACGACGCCGTCCTCCTCCTTGACCTTCTCGATCGTGCCCCAGGCGCGCTCGTACTGCGCACGCTTCTTAGACAGGATGAGGCGGCCTTCCTTGTCCTCCTTCTGGAGGACGAGGGCCTCGACCTCGTCACCGACCTTGACGATCTCGCCGGGGTCGACGTCGTGCTTGATGGACAGCTCGCGCGAGGGGATGACGCCCTCGGTCTTGTAGCCGATGTCGAGCAGGACCTCGTCCCGGTCGACCTTGACGATCACGCCCTCGACGATGTCGCCATCGTTGAAGTCCTTGATGGTGGCATCGATCGCCGCAAGGATGTCTTCCTGAGAGCCGATGTCGTTGATGGCAATCTCAGGCGCGGTCTTCTCGACCGTGTAGGCAGTCATGTAGTAGGAACTCCGATTGTGGACGGTTTGATTGGGGACGGCGCGGCGCGCGAGCATGGCTCGGCGCCCCGGCATCTTGTGGACTGGTGCAACAGTGTCGTGCGCACACGGATGTGCCCGGTAATCCTATCCGCGCTGTCAGCACCCGGTCAAAGAGAAGGACGTATGCCGTGAGCACGCCACCCGAGGTCACCCGGCGTGCCGCTCCCCCGGCAGAGACGGTCACGGCGAACCGCACCTGGTGGGACGACGAGGCAGCGGGCTACTACGTCGAGCACGGAGAGTTCCTCGGCGACACCGACTTCGTCTGGGGCCCGGAGCGCCTGCGCGAGGAGGAAGCGGCGCTGCTCGGTGATCCGCGCGGTCAGGTCGTGCTCGAGATCGGGGCCGGCTCCGGCCAGTGCTCCCGCTGGCTCGCGGCCCGTGGCGCGACCGTCGTCGCGACCGACCTGTCGGCCGGCATGGTGCTCGAGGGTCTCGAGGTCAACCAGCGGGTGCCGGCAGCGAACCGGGTGCCGTTCGTCCAGTGCGACGGCCGCGCCCTCCCCTTCCCCCGCGGCGTCTTCGACACGGTCTGCACGGCATACGGCGTCGTGCCTTTCGTCGGTGACTCCGACGTCGTGATGGCCGAGGCGGCCCGCGTGCTGCGACCCGGTGGGCAGTTCGTCTTCTCCACGACCCACCCGATGCGGTGGGCCTTCGCCGACGACCCTGGGCCTGACGGGCTCACGGTGCGACAGTCCTACTTCGACCGGACGCCCTACGTCGAGCAGGACGCCACCGGTGCGGCGACCTACGTCGAGCACCACCGCACCCTCGGCGACCGGGTGCGCGAGATCAGCGCGGCAGGGCTCGTGCTCGTCGACCTCGTCGAGCCGGAGTGGCCCGAGCACCACGAGGAGACGTGGGGTGCCTGGTCGCCCCTGCGCGGGCGTCTCTTCCCGGGCACGGCGGTCTACGTCTGCCGCAAACCGGCCTGAGCGGACCTCAGGGGCCCGGCTCAGGCGCCGGTGCGCTCGCGTCGGGTGCCGCCGTCGAGACCGAGACCGTCGACGCCCTCGACGTCGTCGGGGCCCCGCCTGCCGCGCGTGCTGGTCGTGCCGGGGTCCGTCGTCGCCGGGCGGCGGCCGATGAGCACGGCCCCGAGGACGATGAGCGCGAGCCCGGAGATGATGCCGACCCACATGAACGGACCGCCGATGAAGCCGAGCAGGCGGCCCTTCGAACCCCAGGTCTCGGCGTTGTCGCGCACGGTCTGGTCGGAGTAGCCGATCGTGCCCTTCGTCGTCGCGACGGTGCCGAGGGTGCTGATGAGCGACTTGTCGACCTGCTCCTGGCCCTTGATGATGACGCCGGTGTTGGGCTCGATCCACAGCGTGCGGGTGTTGCCGTAGCTCACCGTCGCCTGCACGTCAGCACCCGTGCCGCCGAAGACGGCTGCCGGCACCGTGCGCGCCGGGGGCACCTCGGTCGGCGGGATGACCTGCTGGAAGACATAGGTGTTCGTGCCGTCGATCTCCTCCTCCTTGACGAAGGAGATGTCGACCGCCTGGGAGAGGTCGCCGTCCCACCAGGGGTAGGTCTTCTTCTCGACCGCGAAGGGGAACTTGAAGAACAGCCCCTCGTGCTTCACCGGGACCATCTTCGTCGGGTCGTCGAGGTCGCCCGCGGAGCGCTCGTCGCGCGCGGCTCCGGTCGTCAGGCCGGTCCGGCGGTCGAAGGTCGCGATCTCCTGGCTGTAGGTCAGCGAGCCGACGCCGACGGCCTCGGATCTGACCCCGGTCTGCCAGACGGCCGTGGTGTCGCGCTCGGCCTCGGGCACGGCGCCCGGGATGCCGATGACCTGGCGCGTGCTGCGGATCGTCGCGTCCGTCAGCTGGTCGAAGTGGGACTTGCCCTGGTCGTCGCTCCAGACACGCAGCGTCGACATGTTCTTGCCCTCGGACACCGACGTCGAGCGCTGGTCGAGGGAGACCGTCGCGAGCTTGTCGTAGATGAGCGGCCGCGAGACCGCGCCGAGCACGAGGAGAGTGACGCCGAGGGCGAGGGCAACTGCTCCGAAAACACGACGCACGAAGGACTCCCGGTGATGGTGACGACGCTGTCAGATGGCGATGGTTACGCACGGGTAACCGCCGCTTCGGTGCGGACCCTATCAGCGTGTACGGTGAGCCGTCACCACAAGGGCGTGTCGGAGGATGAACAGGTATGGGGACCGAAGCAGGGGTGGCCGGCAGGCACCGTGCCGGCGATCTCGCGTCCGCCGGGAACGGCGACCCGGACGCGTCCCACGATCCGGCCCTCGACGAGCCCGGCGACGAGACAGGCGACGAGACAGGCGACGGGGCCCTCGACGAGCCCGGCGAGGCGCCGTGGCTGCTGCGTGACCCCCTCCGCGCCGTCGCGATCGTCCTGACCGTCATCGCCCTCGGCGTCCGCCTCAGCGTCGTCAAGGACAGCTTCTTCATCACCGACGACTTCATGCTGAGCGCCCGGGCGGTCGAGAACACCCTGGGCTGGGACTACCTCACCCGGGTGCACACGGGTCACTTCGAGCCCATCGGCTTCGCGACGATGTGGCTGCTCGCCCACCTGGCACCGCTCAACTGGACGGTCGCGGTCATCGTGCTCCTCGTGGGCCAGGTCGTGCTCGCCGCGCTCGTCTGGTCGCTGGTCGTCGAGCTCTTCGGGCGTCGCTGGCTCGTCCTGCTCCCCTACGGCATCTTCTGCCTCACCCCGCTCACCCTCCCAGCCTTCACGTGGCTGGCCGCCGCGATCATCTGGCTGCCCCTCATGATCGCCATCGCGGGAGGGCTGCGCTCGCACACCCGCTACGTGCGCCACGGCCGCACCCGCGACGCCGTGCTCGCCGTCGTGTGGCTCGTGGTCGGCCTCGCCAGCTTCGAGAAGATCGTCATCTTCCTGCCCTACCTCGTCTTCTTCACCCTCGCGATCACCCCGGGTGCGCGGCGCGGGCTGCGCTCGGTCTGGGCGCTCTTCAGGCGGACCGGGCCCGTGTGGATCGGCTACCTCGCGGCCTTCGCCCTCTACCTGGTGCTCTACCTGCCGGGTGTGCGCAGTGCCGGCAACGACTCCCCGGTCACGCCGCCGCCCGCCGGACCGCTCACCGACTTCGTCTACCTCAGCGTCTTCCGCACCTTCATCCCCGGCACCTTCGGCGGACCCTGGGACTGGCAGCCGACGAGCTACGCGCTCGCGATCGTCGACTCGCCGAGGGTGTTCGACTGGCTCATGTGGATCCTCGCGGCGGTCGTGCTCTGCGGGTCGCTGCTCGTGCGGCGCCACGTCGGGCGCTTCTGGCTGGCGCTCGCCGTCTACCTCCTCGGCTCGCTCGCGACCATCGCGGCCGGGCGCGTGGCCTACGGCGGCGCCATCGTGGCGCTCGAGACGCGCTACCTCGCCGACGCCACCGTGCCGCTCGTCGTGACCCTCGGGGCCTGCCTCATGCCCCTGCGCGACGAGAAGAACCCGTGGACCTCGACCGGCCGTGAGCTGATCGCTGCCGTGCCCCGCCGGGTCGCGGTGATCGCCGCCCTTGCGCTCGCCGCCCTCGTCACGGGCATCTCCTTCCACGCCATGGGCGGCTACGCGAGGTTCAGCACCGGCAACCCGGCCCGGGCCTTCGTCACCAACACGGTCTCCTCGCTCGAGCGCCTCCCCGCCGACGCCCGCGTCTGGGACACCGAGGTGCCGGGCGGCATCATCGGGCCGCTCTTCGCGCAGTACAACCTGACGAGCCGCTACCTCTCTCCGCTGCAGGACGCCCAGACCCGGGCCGACGCCCGCACCCGCCGCGCCTTCGTCAACCCCTACGTCCTCGCCCAGGACGGGTCGCTCGTCCCGATGGGGATGTCGGAGGTGGCGAGCTCCGTGCCGCGCACGGGCTGCTACACCTCGACGGGCAACACGATCGAGGTGCCCCTGACGCAGCGTGTCGCCGAATGGGGGTGGGCCGTCCGGCTCGGCTACCTCGCCGACCAGTCCACCGTCGCGAGCGTCTCGCTCGGCGACGACACCGTCTCGGTCCCCTTCACCAAGGGCCTCGGCCAGGTCTGGGCCTCCTTCGTCTCTGCCGGCGACCGGATCACGGTGAGCGGCATCTCCCCGGGCGTCAACTTCTGCATCGGTGACGCCCAGGTCGGCTTCCCGGCCCCGGCCCCCGCCTCATGACCCCGCCACCCGGCGCGCACCTCCCGCGCTTCCGGGCGCTCGACGGGCTGCGCCTCGTCGGAGCGCTGGCCGTGCTGACCACCCACGTCGGGTTCGAGAGCGGCGCAGCGCTGGAGGGCCGCTTCGCCGGCCTGCTCTCGCGGCTCGACGTCGGCGTCGCGCTCTTCTTCGTCGTCTCCGGCTTCCTGCTCTTCCGGCCGCACGCCATGGCGCACCTCCAGGGGCACCACCGACCCCGCCCGGCGGCATACCTCGTGCGGCGGGCTGCACGCATCCTCCCGGTGCTGTGGCTCGTCGTCGCCGCGGCGTGGCTGCTCGTGCGAGAGGACGCGCCGGTCGGCGACTACCTCGCCCACGCCTTCCTCGTGCAGATCTACGTCGGCACGCCGCAGACCGTGGGTCTCACCCAGCTGTGGAGCCTCTGCACCGAGGTCGCCTTCTACCTCGCCCTCCCCGTCGTCGCGGCGCTCGCCTGCCGTGGGCCCCGCGACCGCCGGTGGGTGCGGCGGATGAGCGTGGCCGGCGGCGTCCTCCTCCTCGTCGGGCCTGCGTGGATGGCTGTCGTCACGGTGCTGGGCCAGAGCCAGGCGCGCCTGTGGCTGCCCGGGTTCGTCGGCTGGTTCGGCCTCGGCATGCTGCTCGCTGTGTGGCACGCGGCGCGCACGACAGGAGTGCTGCCCGCCGGACGCCTCGACCGGCTCGCGGCCTACCCGGGCACCGTGTGGGGGCTGGCCGCGGCCCTCTTCGTCCTCGCGTCGACGCCCGTCGCCGGTCCGCTCGACCTCGCCGAGCCGACGCCGCTGCAGGCCGCCACCAAGTCGCTGCTGTATGCCGTCATCGGCGCGCTCGTCGTCCTGCCGACGGTGCTCGCCGTGCCTCCTGCCCCGGAGCCCACGGCGGTGCGGGCCCTGTCGGGGCGCGTCGGTGTGGGCCTCGGCCTCATCTCCTACGGCGTCTTCGCCTACCACGTGGTCATCCTCGAGCTCGTGAGCCGGGGGCTGGGGCTCGCGACCTTCGAAGGCGGCTTCTGGCAGCGCTGGCTGCTGACGGCGGCTCTCGCCGTCAGCGTCGCTGCGCTCAGCTACGTCGTGGTCGAGCGGCCGGTCATGCGCCGGGTCCGCACCATGCCCAGCCTCGGCAGGCGGCGTCCGTCGCCGAGCGCCACCCACAGCGACGCCGCGACACCGAGCCACACCCCCGCCTGAACGACGAGCGACTCGATGCCGAGCCGACCGCCCGGCCAGGGGTCGGTGGCCACGACAACGGCGGCAGCGACCGGGCCGAGCACGGCGAGCACGAGCAGGACCCGTCGCCGACGGCGACCGGCCGACCACCACACGACGGGGTCGGGCCGCTCATGACGTCCTGCCCCGGGCAGCAGCGCCACGAGCCCGACGACGAGCAGCGCTGCCACGGCCACCGGTCCCCCGACGACGGCGGCGACCGCAAGGGCTGCGGCGAGCACGCCGGCCGGGCGGGCAGGTGTGACCCGTGACGGTCGTGCGTCCTCGTCGCGACGGGCGAGCGCGACTGTGAGCACGAGCCCGCTGACGAGCAGGAGGGCACCGAGCAGCAGGGCGAGCTGGTAGGGCACGTCGGGGGCGAAGCGGGCTGCGACCATCGTGGCCGCGCCGGCCGGCACGAGCCAGCCCTGCTGCCACCCGTTGATGCGCACCGGGGTGAGGGCCTGGCCGTCCGCCGTCGTGGCCTCCCAGCCGGGGTGGAAGTTCTGGGCGAGCACGAGCGTCGTCGAGCCTGAGCGCTGCGGGAGGGTGGCGACGGCCTGCGCCGGCGTGGGCCGCTCGAGCGAGACCGGCGTCTGCGCTGCCGCCCGGCGGGGGGCGCCGGCCCCGAGCAGGTCGAGGGTCACCGGGGCGAACTCAGCGGTCGCGCGGGCGCGCACGAGCACCGTCCCCGACGGGGTGTCGAGGCTCGAGCCGTCGGAGCAGACCTGCCACCGCAGGGGGCGGCCCTCGAGCATGTCGCCGACGCGTCCCGTGACGGAGGTGAGCACCCGCTTGCCGTCCACGTCGATCGGCGGGCCGAAGCCGCACGGCACCCCCGTCGACTGGTCCGGCGACAGCGGCCGCACGAGGTCGGTGGCACCGCTCAGCGTCAGCTCGCTGAAGCCGGTGGGGGCGAAGGTGCGACGACCGGTTGCGGAGTCGATGTTCTCCAGCAGGCGCACGTCTCCGAAGGTGAGCTTCAGGGTGCGGGTTCGCTTGGCCGGGAAGGAGATACGGCCCTCGGTGTCGGCGCGACGCGTCACCGTGCTGCCGTCGTCGAAAGTGACCCGCACCTCGACCGGGGTCGATGCGGCGAGGTCGAAGGACTTCGTGATCGTCAGCCCGTCGAGCACCCGAGCCTTCGGAAGGCGCAGGCTGAACCAGGGAGCGGGGTCGACCTCTCCGGCCACCCACCCGGTGCCGGGGTTGCCGTCGAGGGCGGCCTCGGGCCGGCCCGAGGGAGCATCGACGAGGCGGGAGCTGGCGGTCGCCTCGATGCCCGAGGGGAGGGCGAGGAGGCGCTCCGCTGCCGGCCCGTCGAGCGCGCGGACGGTGCCCGAGGCGGCATACGTCGCGGGTCGCTCGGCGCTCCACTGCCTCGACCACCCCGTCTCCTCCCACTCCTGCCCGAGCGTCGGGGAGCAGCGGGCGACCGAGTCCAGGGTGAGGCACTGGCTGCGGCCTCGGGCACCCTCCTGCAGCAGAACGGCGTCCGGGGTGCCCGTACCGTCCTGGGCGTCCGTGCCGCCGGCGGCGCGCTCGGGAAGGACGGCGGTGGGCCCGGGGTCCACCCCGGGAATGCCGATCTCGTTGATGGAGAAGCCGTTCGGTGTTCCTTCGCCGACCCGCGCGAGAGTGATGCGGATCCAGCTCGTCCGGCCGGGTGGCGTGAGGAGAGGGAGGATGGGGCCGGGCCGCACCTCGCTCGTCGTGGCGCCGGCGGCGGTCTCAACCCGCAGCACGGTCGGCTCGGCCGCGACGGGCGTGTTGCCCGACACCGAGATCGTCGTACCCGAGACGTCGCGTTCGGCATCGAGGTCGACCTGGAGCCACTCCCCCACCGCCGACCCGTAGGTGCCGCTCACCCAACGGGTGCGCAGGTCGGCGTCGAGGGCAGAGGCGGGGCCGTTGCCCGGGCCGAGACGCAGCGTCGCGGTGGCATCCGACGCCGACGACGACGCGGTGACCGACCGGACCCCCCGCCAGTGCAGCGTCGTCTGGCCCGCACGTGGGTCGGAGGTGTAGTCGATGACCGCTCGTCCGGACCGGCCGGCGTCGTCGCGCGCCAGCAGCTGCGACGTGTTGTCGGCCGCGGAGCCGAAGTCGACCTCGCGCCGGCGCTGCCCGTCGGTCAGCACCCAGGGGCTCGCCGGCGAGGTCGGCACGACGAGCGCGTCCGTCCCCGCGAGCACGTCTCGACGACCCGTCGCATCGGCGATGCCGAGGAGGTTCTCGGGGCCGCCCGTGACGCGGGCGAGCCGCTCCGTCGACACGAGGCGGGCCGGCTGGGCACCGCCCACGGCGTAGATCTCGATGGCGGGCCGCTGGACGAGGGTGCGATGGTCGACCGTGAGGGAGTCCGACTCACCGTAGGCGCCGGTCGGCGGCCCGAACGCCGCGACCCGGCGCAGCCCCGACTCGACGAGCGACCGCGTCACCGCTGCCGGGGGCGAACCCTGCGCGTCGAGCCGGATCTCGTTGCGGACGAGGACGAATCCGATGCCGGCACCCGCGAGCACGGTGCGCAGGCCGTCCACGCGCTGCCCTGACCCGAGCCGGTCCTGGAGCGAGTCGAGCAGCCGGGTCGCACCGGCGGACCCGAGCGGCACGGCGTCGCGCACCACGAAGGGGCGGTGCATGAGCGCCTGCAACGGCTCGTCCTTGGTCGAGCCCCAGGTGAGGTCGCTGAAGCTCGCTGCCGGCGCGACGAGGACGGCACCCGGCGCCGGCTGGGCATCGAGCCACGAGGCGGCCCGGCGCCAGTGGTCGGGGATGGCGCGGTAGCCCTCCGGCCGCGCCAGCGCGACCCCCACGGCCGGGGCGCAGGCGACGACGAGCAGCGACGTCACGACGATCGCGGGCAGGCCTCGTCGCACCCAGCTGTCAGACCAGGCGGGCAGCAACGGGCGGTCGGAGCGAAGCAGGGCGTGGGCCCGGACCAGGAGGTGGCCGAGCCCGATCACGAGCGGCAGGCGCACGACGAGCTCGAACTTGTGCGTGTTGCGCAGCGGCGCGAGCGGTCCGTCGAGCAGGTGGCGCGCCGCCTCCGGCAGCCATCCCGAGACGGGGTTGCCCACGGTCACCAGCCCGAGGCCGACGACGAGCCCGAGGAGCAGGAAGGCCCGGTGCGGGGTGCGTCGCAGGGCGAGGCCGGCGAGGCCCGACGCCGCCACGACCGTCGTCGCGACGATGAGCAGGGGTGAGGTGAGCAGCAGCCAGGCCGCCGGCCACGACGGGCCCGCCGGCGCCGCGAGGAAGCCCAGCCAGGCGCTCGTGCCACGCAGCGCCTCGAAGGGGCTCGCGGTGGCCGTCGTGACGGCAGCGTTCTCGATCCAGCTGAGGAAGGGCGGGCTGTTGCGGCCGAGCACGAGCAGCGGGAGCACCCACCAGGCCGAGGCGACGACGACGGCCGCCGCCCAGGCGAGGGCGAGCCTGAGCTGCTCGCGGTCCCACCGGCGGGTCAGGAGCCAGAGCAGCGGCAGCACGAGCACCGCTCCGCTCGCGACCGCGTTGACGCCCCCGACGCACGCGAACGCGAGCCCGGAGCGGGTGGCGCGCCAGCGGACGGAGCGGTCGGGCACGAGGAGCGGCAGCAGCACCCAGGGTGCGAGCGCGAGCGGCCACACCTCGACCGAGGTGACGGCGACCTCGCTGAGCATGCGGGGACCGAGGGCATAGACCACCGCGACGACGAGGCGCACCCACGGGCGGTCCACGCCCATGGCCCGGCTGAGACGCCACATGCCGAGGAAGGCGACGACGAGGATCGTCGTCCACCACAGCCGTTGCACGACCCAGGCCGGCAGGCCCGCGCTCGTGAGGAGCAGGTGGAAGGGCCCGACGGGGAAGAGATAGCCGTAGGCCTGGTTCTGGAGTTGGCCGAGCGCCCCCTGCGGGTCCCACAGGTGCAGGGCACGCAGCAGGAAGCCCCCCGGGTCGGCCGTGAGGTCGAGCTTGGTGTCGGGCACGATGAGGCCGGGGGACTGCCGGAAGCAGATCGCGGCCAGCCCGATGACGACGGCGACGAGGCGCAGGTGCCAGACGAGGCGCGGCGCCCCACCCCCCGGAGCCGGCGGTGCCACCGGGCGCCCGTCGGGCGGGCGCACGCCCGTGGCGACCGCTGGTGTGCTCGTCGACACGGCTTTGTCCGGCCGGCCGGGCTGGGATGCGGTCTCCTCGGGCCGGTCGGTCGGAGCCGAGGTCAGGGTGAGTGGGCCCACCGGGTCACCGCTTCCGCACGACGATGACGGCGTTCCAGCTGACGACCTCGCGGACTCCGGGCACGCGCACGACCCAACGGGCCCAGGACGGGTGGTAGCGCGGCAGCACCTCGACGACCTCGACCCGGCCGTCCGCGCGCGCCTCGTCGAGCCAACGCATCATCCGGGCGACAGAGCACGCGTAGAGGCTGCGTCCGAAGTCGTTCTTCGGCCGGCGCCCCATGCGACGGGCATACCGGTCGGCCGCCCGACGACCACCGAGGTAGTGCCATGGAGCGGTCTCGTGACCGCCCCACGGCGAGAGCCACGGGGTCCACGAGATGACGACGGTGCCACCCGGACGGGCGACCCGCACCATCTCGTCGGCCATCACCTCGGGCTGGGGCACGTGCTCGAGCACGTTGCTCGAGTAGACGAGGTCGAGCGCTCCGGTCGCGACGGGCAGGGCGAGCCCGGAGGCCCGCATCATGTTCGCGCCCACGCCACCGCGTGCGGTCAGCTCGCCGACGTCAGGGTCCACCCCGGCATACCGTGCGCCGGCGTCCGCGAAGGCGTCGGCGAAGTAGCCCGGGCCGCCTCCGACGTCGAGGACGGTCGCGCCCTCGAGGCCGCACCAGCGGCGCACCTCGCGGATCGAGTCGAGCGCGAGCAGCGAGTAGAAGCGGTCGGGGTCGGTCTGCTCCACGCGGAAGGCGCGCAGGAGCTGGACCGAGCGTCGCAGCGTGCCCGACGGGGCCAGCGCGTCGCCGCCCGACGACGGGTGCGGCGAAGCCATCAGGCGCTCGCGGCCTCGCGCTGCACGGGTGCCGGCGCGGCCTTCGGGACACCGCCGGCCACGACGTTCTCGAGCAGGGCCTCCCACGCGGCGACGGCCCCCTCCCACGAGTGCAGGGCGGCGTGCTCGCGGGCCCGCTCCCCCATCTCGGTGCGCTTCGACTCGTCACGGAGCAGCTGCGCGGTCGCGCGTGCCATGCCCTCGACGTCGTCGACGAGCACGCCCGTGCGGCCGTCGACGATGGACTCCGAGAGCCCGCCCGCGCCGTGGTGGGCCACGGTCGGCACGCCGTGCGCACCAGCCTCGACGACGTTCAGGCCCCAGCCCTCCTTGGCGCTCGGCGCGAGCGCCACCCAGGCTCGAGACAGCTCGCGGTGCTTCGTCACCTCGTCGACGTAGCCGAGGAAGTGCACCGCATCGCCGAGCCCGGCTGCATGAGCATGCTGCTCGACGCGGTGGCGCCACCAGCCGTCACCGACGATGCGCAGCTGCACGCCGGGCACGCGGTCGCGCAGGCGGCCGAGCGCGTCGATGGCGAGCTCGACCCGCTTGTGCGGCACGAGCCGGCCGAGGACGACCACGGTCGGCGTCGCAGCGCGCGACACGCCGAGCGCCATCGGCCGGTCGGTGCCGTTGTGGATGACGTGGATGTCGTCAGCGCGCACGCCCAGACCGACGAGCTCGTCGCGGCTGCGACCCGACACGGTGACGTAGGTGCTGCCGCGGTAGACGCGGGGCGACACACGCGACTCGAGCGCCCAGCCCACCCGGGCCATGAGCGGTCCGAACACGACCGGCCACTGCTCGCGGTGGACGTGGTGCACGAGGCTGACGACCGGCGCCTTCGTGGCGAGGGGCGACCAGAACGGGAGGCCGTTCTGCGTGTCGACGACGACGTCGTAGTCGCCGTGCGCGCGACCCGACCGGAGAAGGGCGCGCAGGGCGGCGGGGTAGACCGTCGAGCGGCCGCCGCGTCGCACGATGCGGTAGCCGTCGATCTCCTCGACGGGAGTCGCACCGGGGTGGGCGGCGCAGAACATCGTGACGTCGTGCCCGCGGCGGGCGAGGCCCGCGCACACCGTCTGGGCATAGCGCTCGGCGCCTCCGCCCTCCGGGTGCGTCAGGTCACGCCAGTTGAGCAGGGCGATGCGCATGGAACCTCGTCGTTCGTGGTGCTGGGCTGAGCCGGGGGGCCGGGGAGCTCGGAAGCGCCCGGCCCTTCCTCAGGGCTCCGTCAGGGCTCTGTCAGGGCTCGGTCAGCCGCCGTAGCGGATGACCTCGGTGGGAGACACGGGCTTCTGCGGGCCGTTGAGCACGGCCCCGCTGTCATTGGGACCGGTTGCGGTCACGACGGCGGTGACGGCGACGACCGCCGCGCCCCCTCCGAAGAGAGCGCAGGCGACCGCGATGAGGAGTCCGGAGACCGCTCCGCGGTCGCGACGACCATTGCTCGCGGTGGCGCCCAGTCGGGCCAGCTCTCGGGACAGCACGGTGGACTTCACAGTGGTCGACTTCCTCCCAGCACGCCGCCATGGCGTGACTTACTCGTGAGTACTGTAGCGGCGCGACGCCCGTTGGCAAGCCCGCGACGAGGACCTTTCGACGGTGGCGTCAGTCACGCACCGACCACACGACGAACTCGTCGTCGCGCAGCACCTCGACGAGCCCATCGGGCCGGACCGGCAGCCGGCCGGGCGTGCCCTGCCATTCGACGACCAGCTCGATGCCCTGGCGGCGCAGCTGATCCGCGTCGATCACGCCCTGCGCCCAGGACGCGGACTCCTGGGGGTCGGCTCCACCGACCCGCAGGAGCCGCCCGTCGCGGTCGACGAGCAGGTCTCGCGCGACAGTCACGGGGCCGCGCAGCGCGAGCGGGAGGGGGTCGAGAAACGGCTCGGCTCCGGCCCAGCCGACGGACCGCATGGGCTGCCACGGGAGCACGAGGGCGGACCGCTCCCCCACGGCCGCGACCACCCGCTCCCATGACGACGGGAAGGTCACCGGCCGGTATGCCGCGTGCAGCCGCGCCGCGGCGTCGGGCACCGCGAGCACGGCCAGCGACACCCCGACGGCTGCCGCCGCGAGCGCCACCACTGCCCCGAGCCGGCGGCTCGGTCCGCGATCCGAGGCGCGGGGTCGGGTTCGGGTTCGGGTTCGGGTTCGCGGCAGGGTGGCGAGCAGGCCGAGCAGGCCGAGGGGCGCGAGCACGGCCACGGTCATGGCGCTGATGCCCACCCATCGGTGGGTGTCACGCACCAGGGCCACGCCGGGCACCGACTGGGCGGCAGCCAGCACGGCGATCCCGGTGGGGGTCGCGAGGACAAGGGCCACGACGGGCGGTGCCACGAGGCAGGCGAACCCCAGCCGGCGCTGACGACGGAGTCCGGCGGCGCCGACCACGGCCAGGCTGAAGGTGAGGCAGCCCACGACGAGGGGCCACCAGCGCAGACGTGAGGCGGGGGTCGCTGCCTCGCTCCACACTCCCCCGCCCGTCAGCACGTCGATGACGCCGTGCACGCCCGCGGCACGCACCGCGAACGCCTGCGCCCCGTCGGACTGGCCCACGTCCGTGTGGCCGGCGAGGACGGCGACGAGCCACGGGCTGCACCACAGGAGATTGAGGGCTGCGACAGCCGCGAGGTCACGCACCGGTGCCCGACGGAACGCGACGGCGGCGACAAGGGCGGCGGCGGCAGCGGTGAGCCCACCCACCGGGGTCAGGGCGGCCGGCAGCGCGGCCACGACCGTGAGGACGAGCCACCGCCGGCGGGTGGCGGCCTCCCGTGCCACGACGACGATCCACGGCAGGGTGGAGACGGCGAGCAGTGTCGGTGGCTGGCCGAGCAGCAGGCGCTCGACGGCATACGGCGACCAGGTGGCGAGCGCAGCGCCCACCACGGTGGCGACCGGTCCCCACCGGCGCAGCAGCACCGTCACGCCGACCCCGGCGAGCAGGAGGGTCGCCGCGAGCAGGACCAGCTGTTGGAGCCCAGACGGCACGACGGGGTGCAGGAGCGCGATGACGAGGTCGAGCGGGACGGCTCGGGGAGCTGGCCCGTCGAGGCCCAGGGTGCGCGCGGTCAGCGACGGCTCCGGGACGGAGACGAAGTCGCGATAGAGCAGCTGGCCACGGCCGACCGCCGGCCACAGCAGCAGTCCCGTGAGCGCAACCGTGACGCACGTCCCAGCCGCGACGGCGAGCGCAGTGGGCCGCCGGGCTGGCATCATGCACGGCACTATGGCACATCGCGAGGAGGCGGCCCCCGGCCGCGCGGCGTCCTCCCCCGACACGATCGACGGCGACCCCCGGCGGCCGCCCGGTGCACGGTCAGGGGCCGTCCTGCTCCTCGGCACGCTCACCTCGAACGTCCTCTCCTACGCCTTCTTCGCCGTCCTCAGCCGCACCCTGAGCGGTGACGACCTCGGTGCGGTGGGCTCGCTCGTCAACCTCTCCGTGCTCGCGGGAGTGCCCGCTCTCGGCCTCCAGCTCGTTGCGGCGCGTCTCGTGTCGCGGGCGATGTCCGGCGACGGTGCGAGCGAGGGGCGGCCCGGCCCCGGCGAGGGCGCGGCGGCGACGGCCACGGCCATCCACGGGGTGATGCGTGCGTCGGCTGGGCTCGGGTTGCTCACGGCGGTCGCCGTTGCCGCACTCTCGCCCGTGCTGGCCCACCTGCTCCACCTCAGCCCGCTCATGGTGGTTGTCGTCGGCGCCGCCATGCTGCCGACGGCGGTCGTCTTCGCAGCCCAGGGCGTGCTCCAGGGGAGCGAGCGCTTCGTGCGCCTCGCGGTGGTCCTCGCCGGTGCGGGGGTCGCGAAGTTCGCGGCGGCCTGGATCGCGGCTCGAGCCGGCGGTGGTGTCGTCGCTGTCATCACGCTCTTCGCCCTCGGCTGGGTGGTCGTGGCCGGCGTCGCCCTCGCGCTGCTCCCCCGAGCGGGGCTGCCACTGCGGGCACTGCTGGTCCCACGGCGCCGCTCCGAGCCGTACCACCACCATGATCGGCCTCGTCACCCCGAGCTTCCTCATCACCCCGAGCGGCCGCGTCACCTCGCGCGCCTCGTGGCCGCGGCCGTCGTGCCGACCTCGGGGTTGCTCTTCCTCTCCAGCCTCGATGTCCTGCTGGCCCGACACCACCTCGCACCCGAGGCGTCCGGCGCCTATACCGTGGCGGCGCTCTTCGAGAAGGCTGCGTTCTGGGGGCTCGGCTTCCTCGCCACCCTCTTCTACCCGGCCATGGCACAGCAGGCGCGACGCCGGGCTGCACTGCTGCGGGCACTCGCCGTGACGGCGGGAGCCGGCGCCGTCGGCGTGGGGCTGACGGCGCTGCTCGGGACCTGGCTCGTCACCCTCGTCGGCGGCCCCGGCTACGCCGCGCTCGGCCCCGGGCTCTGGCGGTTCACCGCGCTGGGGGTGTGCCTCGCGCTCGTCCAGGTCATCGCGTATGCCGGAGTGGCCGCTGCGACCACCCCGATGGGGGTCGCGATGTGGCTCGCCGGCGGCCTGGCGGTGGCGCTGACGTCCGCGCACCACGCCGACGTCGACGCGGTGGTCGACGTCATGCTCGTGGTCTCGGTGTCGCTCGTCCTCGTCGGCCTCGTCATCGAGCGCCGTTCGCTGCTCGGAGCCGGTGACCCCGACGGCGAGGACGACGCTGACGGGACCCGTGGCGCCCCCGACGCTGCCGGCACCCGTCCCTGACAGCACCGGCACTGACGTCGGCCCACGCTGACAGCAACGGCACTGACAGCGACCCGCGCTGACAGCACCCAGCGCTGACAGCAACGGCACTGACAGCGACCCGCGCTGACAGCACCCAACGCCGACAGCGGCGCGTTGACCGCGCCCTCGCGCCGAGGGACCGCCCTCGGTCAGTGAGCGGCGTCGTGCCAGGAGCGACCCACCCCGACGTTCACGTCGAGGGGCACGTCCATCTCGGCCGCGTGCCCCATCTCGTGGCGCACGAGGGCCTCGACGTCGGCCCGCTCACCCGGGGCGATCTCGAGCACGAGCTCGTCGTGGACCTGGAGCAGGACCCGCGACCGCGCACCCGAGGAGACGAGACCGCGGTCGACGTTGATCATCGCCACCTTCATGATGTCGGCGGCCGAGCCCTGGATCGGCGCGTTGAGCGCCATGCGCTCGGCCGTCTCGCGCCGCTGCCGGTTGTCCGAGGTGAGGTCGGGAAGGTAGCGACGCCGGCCGAACATCGTGGCGGTCCACCCGGTGCCACGGGCCTCGGCGACGACCTCCTTGAGGTAGTCGCTCACACCGCCGAAGCGCTCGAAGTAGCCCTCCATGAGGCCTCGGGCCTCCTCGGTGCTGATCGTCAGCTGCTTGGACAGGCCGAAGGCCGACAGGCCGTAGGCCAGGCCGTAGGACATCGCCTTGACCTTGGAGCGCATGGCCGGCGTGACGTCCTCGGGTGCGACGCCGAAGACCTTCGAGCCGACGAAGCGGTGGAGGTCCTCGCCCGTGCGGAAGGCCTCGATGAGGCCCTCGTCGCCGGAGAGGTGGGCCATGACCCGCATCTCGATCTGCGAGTAGTCGGCCGACATCAGCGCCTCGTAACCCTCACCGACGACGAAGAGCTCTCGGATGCGCCGCCCCTCCTCGGTGCGGATCGGGACGTTCTGAAGGTTCGGGTCGGTCGAGCTGAGACGCCCGGTGGCGGCGATGGTCTGCAGATAGGTCGTGTGGATGCGACCGTCGTCGGCGACGGACTTCTGCAGCCCCTCGACGGTGACCCGCAGCCGCGCCGCGTCACGGTGGCGCAGCAACGCCTCGAGGAAGGGGTGCCCCGTCTTGGTGAAGAGGTCTGACAGGGCGTCGGCGTCGGTCGTCCACCCGGTCTTCGTCTTCTTCGTCTTGGGCATGCCGAGCTGGCCGAAGAGCACTTCCTGCAGCTGCTTGGGCGAGCCGAGGTTGATGCGCTCGCCGCCGATGGCGTCCCAGGCGTCCTCCTGGGCCTGCGCGACCTTGGCGGCGAAGTCCTGCTCGAGGTGGTCCAGGCCGTCGACGTCGACGGCGATGCCGGTGCGCTCCATGCGGGCGAGCACGTCGATGAGCGGCAGCTCCACGTCGGCGAGCAGCTCGGAGCCACCCGTCGCGGCGACCTGCTCGTCGAGCACGACAGCGAGGTCGCGCACCGCCGTGGCGCGCACCATCTCCTTGTGCGCCGCGACGTCGTCGGCGTCGCCGCCGAAGTCGAGCATGCCCTGCCCGTCGGCCGGCGCCGACCCGGAGAGCTCACGGTGCAGCTGGCGCAGGACGAGGTCGTCGAGGTGATAGGTGCGCTGGTCGGGCTTGACGAGGTATGCCGCGAGCTGCGTGTCGCTCGTCAGCCCGGCGAGCGACCAGCCGCGTGAGGCGAGGGCCTCGACGGGCCCCTTCGCGTCGTGCATGGCCTTCGGGTGCTCGGCGTCCTGGAGCCAGCCACCGACGGCCCGCTCGCCCTCGGGCGTCAGGGCAGTGAGGTCGACCCAGGCGGCAGCGCCGTCGGGGGCGGCGATGGCGAGGGCTGTCGGGTCGCCGACTCCCCGGCCCCACGTGCCGGCCACGGACAGGCCTGCCCGCTCGCCGGCCGGCAGGTGCTCGGAGATCCAGCCGGGCACGGCGGCGGCCTCGAGTACCGTGCCGTCGACGTCGAAGCCGGACTCGGCCTCGGGCTCGCTCGCCTCGACCTCGGCGAAGAGCCGGTCGCGCAGGACCCGGAACTCGAGACGGTCGAAGACCTCGTGGACCTCCTCGCGGCTCCACTGGGCGCGCTCGAGGTCGTCGACGGTGACACCGACCGGGCTGTCCTTGACGAGCTGGTTGAGCCTGCGGTTGCGCAGCACCTGGTCGAGGTGGGCCCGCAGCGACTCCCCCGCCTTGCCCTTGATCTGGTCGACGCTCGCGACGATGCCCTCGAGGTCACCGAACTGCGTGATCCACTTCGCGGCGGTCTTGGGGCCGACGCCCGGCACACCCGGGAGGTTGTCGGAGGTCTCGCCGACCATCGCCGCGAGGTCGCTGTAGCGCTGCGGCGGCACGCCGTACTTCTCCTCGACCTGGGCCGGGCCCATGCGCCACACCTCGGAGACGCCGCGCACGGGGTAGAGGATCGTCACGTTGTCGGAGACGAGCTGGAAGGTGTCGCGGTCGCCCGAGCAGATGAGCACCTCCACACCCTGGGCGTCGGCGTCGGTCGCGATCGTGGCGATGATGTCGTCGGCCTCGTAGCCCTCGAGCTCGACGAAGCGGATGCGCAGGGCGTCGAGGACCTCCTTGACGAGCGGCAGCTGGCCCGAGAACTCGTCGGGCGTGCGCGCTCGACCCGCCTTGTACTCGGCGTACTGCTCGGTGCGGAACGTCTGGCGCGACTTGTCGAAGGCCACGACGACGTGCGTCGGCTGCTCGTCACGCAGCATGTTGATGAGCATCGAGGTGAAGCCGTAGACGGCGTTGGTGTGCTGCCCCGTGCTCGTCGAGAAGTTCTCGGCAGGGAGCGCGAAGAACGCGCGATAGGCCAGCGAGTGTCCGTCGAGGAGGAGTAGTCGGCTCACACGCGCAGCCTAGTGTGAGCCACCGACGGCGCAGCCCGGCCCGTGCACCCACAGCCGCACACCTCCAGCTGCGCCGCACCTCGAAGACGGTGTGTGCCTGCCCGGGACGTGTGCCGACGCCCTCGGGGTGTGGCGAGCGGGGGCGGAGCCACCACGCCTCGGCATAGCATCACCGTCATGACCGACGCACCGCAGACGACCGAACCCACCCATCTCGACGACCTGGGACTGCAGCTCGAGGGCACCCTCATCGAGCGGATGGGCATCGAGGTCCTGGAGGCGACGCCGGAGCGGCTCGTCGCGACGATGCCGGTCGAGGGCAACACCCAGCCCTACGGCCTGCTGCACGGCGGAGCCAGCGTCGTGCTCGCCGAGACCCTCGGCTCCATCGGAGCGGCCCTGAACGCCGGGCCGAGACGCATCGCAGTCGGTCTCGACATCAACGCCACCCACCACCGGGCGGCGCGTTCCGGCATCGTGACCGGCACGGCCACGCTCCTCAGCGCGGGGCGCACGCTCGTCAGCTACGACATCGTCGTGACGGACGACACCGGCCGACGCACCTGCACCGCGCGCATCACCTGCCTCATCCGCGACGCGGCGCCCGGCGCCTGAGCCGCACTCCCGAGCGGAGCTCCTGCCGTGCTCCTGAGCAGGGCTCCTGAGGCCGGCTCCTCAGGCCTGAGCTCTAGCCGGCCACCTGCGGCGGCTGGTGACGACGCCGGAAGCGCAGGTCGCGACGGCGTGCCATCACCTGGTCGATCGCGACCCGGGTCGGGCGCGGCTCCCCGGCGAGCTTGCGCTGCAGCGCCGCGGAGGAGGTGACCCGGCGCACCGTCTCCGGCACGAAGCCGAGGCGGGCGAAGAAGCGGTTGGCTTCGCGGTCCTGGGCGGGCACGAGGCTCGCGACGTGCTCGGCACCCTGCCGGTCGGCATACCGCGACGCGGAGGCGAGGAGCGCGCGACCCACCCCGAGACGCCGGTAGTCGGGGTCGACGTAGAGCATGTCGATCGACACGCACGGCGAGTCGACGAGCAGGCTGCGCGTCGAGTCCGACAGCACGAGGTAGCCCGCCGGACGGTTGTCGACGAAAGCGATGAAAGCGGCAACATCGCTGCGCTGCAAGGCATTTCGCAACGTGCCGTCGAGAGCGAGCCGCTGCGCGGCCTCCGGAGTCGTGCCACCCTCGATGCGGTGGGTGATCCACAGCTCGATGAAAGGCGAGTGCAGGCTCTCATCGACGCGCTGCACCGAAGCGATCGAACGAACCATGATCCCTCCCTTCTGGCCCCGAGGTCGCCCGCCCGAGACTACGGGTATCCGCTCCCCGGGCGGAAGGGGCCCCCGCAACCTGTGGACAGGCGACGGGGCGCCGCGACCAGATGGTCGCGACGCCCCGTCAACCGACGTGCGTATGCCGTGTCGCCGGCACCGCCTGACGCGTGCGGTCAGACGTCTCCGCCGAGGTAGGCGGCCTTGACCGCCGGGTCGTTCGCCAGCTCCTTGCCGCTGCCCTCGCGAACGATCTCGCCGGTCTCGAGGATGTAGGCGCGGTGCGACCGCTTGAGCGCCTGGGCGGCGTTCTGCTCGACGAGCAGCACCGTCGTGCCCTGGCTGTTGATCTCGGTGACGATGTCGAAGATCTGCTGGATCAGCTTCGGCGCCAGCCCCATCGACGGCTCGTCGAGGAGCAGGAGCTTGGGCTTGGCCATGAGGGCGCGCCCCATGGCGAGCATCTGCTGCTCGCCACCGGACATCGACCCCGCGGCCTGGTTGACCCGCTCCTTGAGCCTGGGGAAGAGCTCGAAGACGCGCTCGAGGTCGTCCTTGACGGCCTTGCTCTTGCGGTCCGGACGGGCATAGGTGCCCATCTCGAGGTTCTCCATGACCGTCATGCCGACGAAGCAGCCGCGGCCCTCGGGCGACTGCGAGATGCCGAGCACCGGGCGCTCATAGGACGGCAGGTCGGTGATGTCCTTGCCGTTGAACGTGACGGTGCCGGCGCGCACCGGCCGCAGGCCGGAAATCGTCTTCATCGTCGTCGTCTTGCCGGCTCCGTTGGCCCCGATGAGGGTGACGATCTCACCCTCGTCGACGGTGAAGGAGATGTCGCGGATCGCCTCGATGCGGCCGTAGTTGACGCACAGTCCCTTGACCTCAAGAAGCATCTTCTTCATCAACTCCCAGGTAGGCGGCGATGACCGCCGGGTTGTCGCGGATCTCCGCGGGCGTGCCCTCGGCGATCTTGCGCCCGAACTCGAGCACGACGATCCGGTCGGTGACGCCCATGACGAGCTTCATGTCGTGCTCGATGAGCAGGACGGTGTAGCCCTGGTCGCGGATGGTGCGGATGAGCTCCATCAGCTTGGCCTTCTCGGCCGGGTTGAAGCCGGCCGCCGGCTCGTCGAGGCAGAGCAGCTGCGGGCTCGTGGCGAGCGCTCGCGCGATCTCGAGCCGCCGCTGGTCGCCGTAGGGGAGGTTGCGTGCGAGCTCGTCGGCCTTGCCGGCGAGACCCATGAACTCGAGCAGCTCCATGGCACGGGCCCGGCCCTGCTCCTCCTCGCGGCGGTGCTTCGGCAGGCGGAACATCGCCGTGACGACACCCGTCGAGTGGTGGGCGTCGACGCCGACGAGGACGTTCTCTAGCGCCGTCATGTTGGCGAAGAGCCGGATGTTCTGGAACGTTCGCGCGATGCCCAGCTTGGTGATCTGGTACTTGTGGCGCTTGCCCAGCGGCTTGCCGAGATAGCGCACCTCGCCCGAGGTGGGCTGGTAGACCCCGGTCATGACGTTGAAACACGTCGTCTTGCCGGCGCCGTTGGGCCCGATGAGCCCGAGGATCTCGCCCTTGTTGATGTGGAAGCTCACCTCGTTGAGGGCGACGACGCCACCGAAGCGCAGCGTCACGGTGTCGACCTCGAGCAGGCGCTCGCCCTCGGCGACGACGGGCACCCCGATGTCCTCGGGAGCGATGTCGACGTCGGGGTTGATCTCGGTGACCTCGTCGACCGGCGCGGTCGCCGGCGTCGCGGGACGCTCTGCAGCCGTCGACGGGGGGGTCGGCTCGGCGCCGACCGGTTCTGGGTTCGTCGGCTCAGGCACCGGCTTCTCCTTCCTCGAGGACGTGCTGTCTGGCGTCCGCTCGTTTGGCGCGCAACGTGCGCCGCGGCGGCAGGAGGCCCTGCGGACGGAAGATCGCGAGGAGCATCAGCGCCAGGCCGAAGACGAGCACGCGGAAGTCGGCGAACTCGCGGAACCGCTCGGGGAAGTAGCTGACGACGATGGCGCCGAGGATGACGCCCCACCGGTTGCCCTGACCACCGACGACGACGGCCGCGAGGAAGAGGATCGACAGGAGCAGCTCGAAGCTCTGCGGGTTGATGAAGCCCGACTTGCCGGCGAACATCGCACCTGACAGACCACCGATCGCGGCCCCGAGCGCGAAGGCGAGCAGCTTGAAGCGGAACGTCGGCACGCCCATGAGCTCGGCAGCGTCCTCGTCCTCCCGGGTCGCTTCCCAGGCCCGTCCCACGCGGCTGTTCTTGACGAGGATGTCGAAGACGAGGACGAGGGCGATGACGACGAGCGCCAGCCAGTAGTACGGGATGAAGTCGCTGATGCCGAACTTGAGGAACGTCGTCGTCGTGCCGAGGTCGACGACGGGCACGCCCGTGCTCCAGTCGATGCTCGGCACCTCGAAGAGCTCGATGCCAGGGGGCCGCGGAATCTCGGAAATGCCCTGGGCGCCGCCGAGCCACTCCGAGTTGATGAGCGTCAGGCGCACGATCTCGCCGAAGCCGAGGGTCACGATGGCGAGGTAGTCACCACGCACGCGCAGCGTCGGGGCACCGAGGATGACGCCCGAGGCCATCGCGACGAGGATCGCGATCGGCACGCACCACAGCCACGGCAGCGAGCCGTGCTGCGAGCTGAGCACACCGACGGTGTAGGCGCCCACGGCGTAGAAGCCGACGTACCCGAGGTCGAGCAGGCCGGCATACCCGACGACGATGTTGAGGCCGAGGGCGACGAGGACATACGTCGAGACGGTGAAGAGCACTCCGCCGAAGTCGGAGTCCGGCGTCGTGATGAACGGGATGTTGAGCAGCGGCAGCGCAAAGAGGAAGAGCGCGAAGATGATCCAGAGGACGACCTTGATCGGCAGCGGGAGGTCCGCGATGCGCTCGTTGAGGTTGGGCCGCACCTTCTTCGTGGCGTTCTGGGTGGTCGTCATGCGCGGGCCTTTCCGAGGGACTCACCGAGCAGGCCGGTGGGTCGGAACAGCAGGATCACGATGAGCAGGACGAAGGCGACGACGTCCTTCCACTGGGTGCCGACGATGGCGGAGCCGTAGTTCTCGGCGAGGCCGAGCACGAAGCCACCGAGCAGCGCACCGCGGAGATTGCCGATGCCACCGAGGACGGCGGCGGTGAAGGCCTTGACGCCGAGCAGGAAGCCTGCGTCGTAGCGCGTGATGCCGATGCGCAGGAGGTAGAACACGGCCGCCGCGCCGGCCATGACGCCACCGACGAGGAAGGTGACCTGGATGACGCGGTCACGGTTGACACCCATGAGGGCTGCAGCCTCGGGGTCCTGGGCGACCGCGCGGATGCCGCGCCCGAGGCGGGACCGCTTCACGAACTGGTCGAGGATCACCATGATGGTGATCGCGCCGACGATGACGAAGATGTCGACGTTGGTGACGGCGTAGCCACCGACCGTGAAGACCGGCTCCTTGGCCACGATGTCGGGCAGGCCGACGGCGTTGCGCGAGTTGCGCACATAGGCTCGCAGGTTGTCGTCGAGGCCGACCCAGGCGACGATCTTCTCGCGCAGGCCCATGACCTCCGCGAGGACGAACGAGGCGCCGACAGCTGAGATGAGCGCGATGAGGGGTGGGGCGTTGCGTTTGCGCAGCGGGCGATAGGCGAAGCGTTCGAGGAGCACTGCGATCAAGCCCGACATGGTCATGGCCGCGACGAACATCATGGCGATCCAGAAGATCACCTGGCCCGTGCCGCCACCGGCCTTGCCACCGAGGAACATCACGACCCAGAGGGCCGCGAAGGTGCCGTACATGAAGACCTCGGAGTGCGCGAAGTTGATGAGTCGCAACACGCCGTAGACGAGGGTGTAGCCGAGCGCGACGAGGGCGTAGACGGCACCGAGCGTGAGGCCCGTGATCGTCAACGCCCAGAAGTTGTCGATGAGGAACTGCATCCAAGACCTCCTGCGGGCCGGGGAGCGAGATGAGACCGAGTACTGCTGCCGTCAACCGGCCGGGGGCGGTCGGAGCCTGGGCTCCGACCGCCCCCGGAGTGACGGTGAATCCTTACTTGATCTCGCCGACAGAGACGATCTTGCCGCCCTCGACCTTGTAAGCGAAGACCTTGACGTCGGTCACCTCGCCCTTGGCGTCGAACTTGAGCTGCTTCGTCACGCCCGGCTTGTCGTAGGACTTGACGAAGTCGACCATCGTCGCGCGGTCCTTGCCGGCGGCGATGCCGTCGAGCAGGATGGTCGCGGAGTCGTAGCCCTCACCGGAGTAGGTGTTGGGGTCCTCGTTGAACTTCGCCTTGTAGGCCGCCTGGAACGCGGGAGCCACATCGGCCGGGACGCACGGGCAGGTGATGATGGTGCCCTCGGCAGCGGCCTGCGCGTTGTCGATGAAGGACTGGTCCTTGACGCCGTCGGCGACGACGAAGGTGCCCTTCCACCCGGCGTCACGCAGCTGCTTGATGAGCGGCGCGGCCTCGGGCGAGTAGCCACCGAAGAAGAGCGCGTCGGCGCCGGAGGCCGTCACCTTGGTGACGGAGGCGCCGAAGTCGGTCTGCTTCTGCTGGATGGTGTCGTTGCCGACGACCGTCGAGCCGAGGTCCTGACGGACGATGTCGGCCAGGCCCTTGCCGTACTCCGATGCGTCGTCGATGACGAAGACCTTCGTCGCCTTGACGGTGTCCTTGATGTACTTCGCGGCGGCGGGACCCTGGGTCGCGTCGTTGCCGAGAACGCGGAAGAAGGTCTTCCAGCCGTTGTCGGCGAGCTTCGGGTTGGTGGCCGACGGCGTGATGTGCACCAGACCGGCCTCGGCGAAGGCGGGGTTGGCGGCCTTGGACTCACCCGAGAAGGCGGGACCCACGATGCCGACGACCTTCTTGTCGTCGATGGCCTTCTTCGCGAGGGCCGGGGCCTGCGTCGGGTCACCCTGCGAGTCGTAGTTCTCGAGCGTGACCTTGCAGTCCGGGTGCTTCTTGTTGTAGTCGTCGAGGGCGAGGTTCACGCCGTTCTGGATGTAGATACCCAGGTTGGCGTTGGGGCCGGTGAGGGCACCGAACATGCCGATCTTGTAGTCGCCACACGCCGCGGCGCCACCGCTGGCGGCCGGCGCGTTCGAGGTGCCGCCCGTCGTGCCACAGGCACCAAGGGCAAGGGCTGCGACCGCGAGCGGCACAGCGAACTTGAGGGTAGAACGCACGGATGTCCTCCTGATGTCACACATCCCCCAGTCGAGGGCTGAGACGAAGGCTAGGCCCACAGTCCTGCTTCGGTCATCAGAAACTCGCGATGAGTGACCGTGTCGTGACCTGCGCCGCCGAACGATTTGCGGCGCACCGCGGTCAGGACGAGGGGAACCCGTTGATGACGGCCTCGGCGACCTCTTTCATGCCGAGGCGACGGTCCATCGCCGTCTTCTGGATCCAGCGGAAGGCATCGGACTCGCTCAGCTTGAGCTGCGTCATGAGCACGCCCTTCGCACGGTCGACGAGCTTGCGGGTCTCGAGGCGCTCGCCGAGGTCGGCGATCTCGGCCTCGAGCGCCTTGAGCTCCTGCCAGCGCGAGGTCGCGATGTCGATGGCGGGGCGCAGGTCGTCGGCGGTGAAGGGCTTGACGATGTAGGCCATGACGCCGGCGTCACGTGCCCGCTCGACGAGCTCGGTCTGTGAGAAGGCGGTGAGCATGATGACGGGGCAGAGCTTGGACTCGTGGAGCTGCTCGGCCGCCGACAGGCCGTCGAGCACGGGCATCTTGACGTCCATGATGACGAGGTCGGGCTTGACCTCCTTGGCGAGCTCGACGGCCTGCTCGCCGTTGCTCGCCTGGCCCACGACGTCGTAGCCCTGCTCGCCCAGCATCTCGACGAGGTCGAGGCGGATGATGGCCTCGTCCTCGGCCACGAGGATGCGGGTGCCGCCGGTCGCCGCAGCGGGCGTCTCGGCGGGCTGGGGGGTGGTGCTCTCGTCTGTGCTCACGGACCAAGCCTATCCGGGGTCGGGTTTCGGGCGCGTTTCGGGACGGTGAAGCGCATCGTCCTCACCCGGCACGACATCAGCCGACGTGACAGCGCATCCTGCCGTACGGCTCGAGTGGTGAGCCGACCGCCTCCGCGAGCAGGCGCCCGGCCCGCGAGTCCGACGCGGCGACGCAGGCCAGTGTGACGGACAGACGGTCCAGAGCCAGCCGGATCGTCACCGGCGCGACGTCGTGACCGGTGACCAGCCGGTAGAGGACGTACCGGTCGGAGATCGCGACGTCCGGCGCCTTCAGGTTGGCGAGGTACACGGCGCGCGGCACCACCCCTGCCCGTTCGGTGGTCGTCATCGCGAGAACCGCCATCTGCGACGGTGGCAACAGCCAGACGCCGGGGGGTGTCGTCAGCGGCAGGACGGCTCGCACGTCCTCCAGAGCCGCCTCGTCGAGCTTCCACTCGTTGAACGCCAGCCGGGTTCCGGTGTCTGACGACCACAGCGGCGTGCTCTGCGCGACGACGACCGCAACGACTGCGCACGCAGCCAGTGCAGCCCCCCAGTCGGCAAGGGATCGCCACCTCGCGGAGACCGTGCTCGACGGCAGCCGAGCAGTGACGAGCATGCCCACGAGGACAGCCACCGGGATGACGAGGACCATCCGCCAGGCCACCGGGCCGGCACCTGTTGCCGTGTTGACGGCGTCGTAGACCCCGGGCACGAGCGAGGCCAGGCCGGACAGGGCGGCGCAGGTGGCGAGGGCTGCGGCCGGCCCCTGGACCAGTCGCGGCCCGAGCACGGTTCCCACCACACCGAGGGCGACCATCGACGTCACGAGCCCGAACAGGTAGCCGAACACCTGCGAGGGAGGCAGGGCCGTCGGGTTGACTCCGCCGACGCCCGGGCCGAGCACCGAGGCCACCCCGGCGGCGACCGGACCGAGAAGGAAGCACCCCACCCCGACGGCGCAGGCCCGGGATCGCAGGAGCCAGGCGGCCAGCAGCCCAGCAGCACCGAGCACGGGAGCCATCAGCGCGGCGCTGCTCGTCAACCCCACGAAACAGACGCCCAGGGCGGCGAGCACGAGCAGGTGCTCTCGCCTCGGTCGAGTCGTCAGCGCCGTCAGGTAGCACCACGCCAGGGGGATGACGACCGTGACCGCGGGAACCTTGCCCTCCCAGATGGCGCCGATGTGGTAGCGACCGACGACGCTGCCCGCGCTGAAGAGGGTGAACGACGTGGCGACGAGGAAGACCAGCCAGGCCCGGCGGGGAGCCCAGCTGCGGACCAGGCGCCACGACGCCCACCCGGATGCCGCGGCAAGCAGCGGCACGGTCCAGAGGAAGACGAAGGTCGGAGCAGCGAGCCCCAGCACATGGGCCATGGCTCCCTGCCAGGCCTCGATCGAGGCCAGGGGAAGGCTGCTGCCGTACGTCGTGGGCAGGACGCCGGCGCTGAACACGGTGTCGTTCAAGGTCGGGGTGCCGCGTTCCGCGACCCACGTCGCGCGGTTGACGTAGTAGACGTCGTCTCCCGACGAACCCGACAGGGCCGAGGCCAGCACCGCGAGCCCGACGGACACGGAGGCCGCGACGACATGTTCCGCCTGCGAGACCCGGCCGCTCGGCGGGTGGAGCCCGGAGCGCCGAACCCGGTGGTGGATCTGCACGCATGCAGCGAGCAGGACCACCAGGCCCGCCACCACGAGGGGAAACACTCCGAGCGTGTCCCGCAGAACGGTCAGCACGACGAGCACGGCGGCGACGGCGAGGAACAGGACCGCGGGCGACCAGTGGACGCCGGATCCGTCGTCCTGCGGGACCACCTCGTCGAGCGGCTCGCGCGGCAGGACCTGACGCTCACGTGTCCGGCGGGAGAACGCCCGCCAACCGACCAGACCCAGGGTGAGCACGATCCACACCCGCGCCGGCCACCAGAGCGACCACTGCGTGACGAGGGCGAGCTCGTAGAACACGGTCCAAGCGGCGAACGCGTAGACACCGCACTCGACCAGTCCGTCCACCGCACGGACCCACATCGCCGGACCCGCGTCGACTGCGGCCCGCGTGTCGGCGCTCACGGCCACTGCTCCCAGCACCTCATCATCATGGTGAACGAACGACACGGCCGCATGCCGGCCTTGGCCCCGCGACCGGGCCCAGCGATGACGCGACCGTCAGTGCCGAGGGCGGGACTCGAACCCGCACGACCTTTCGGTCAGAGCATTTTGAGTGCCCCGTGTCTGCCATTCCACCACCCCGGCAGGAGTGCCGGGCCAGCATAGCCGGGGTGGAGCCCCGGCCCACGACCGGTCAGCCGGTGACCTCTTCGGGCCGGTACGCGGGCGCCGTGCCGTCGACCGCGTCACCGATGCGGTGCACTCGCAGAGCGTTGGTCGACCCCGGGATGCCGGGGGGCGAGCCGGCGACGATGACGACGCGCTCGCCCTTCTCCACCCGACCCTCGGGGATGAGGTTGAGGTCGACCTGCATGGCGAACTGGTCGGTGTGCTGCATGCGCGGAACGAGGTAGGTCTCGACGCCCCAGACCAGCGCCAGCCGCGAGCGCACGCGCGGGTCGGAGGTGAAGGCGAGCATCGGCAACCGGGGACGCAGGCGCGCCATGCGGGTCGCCGACCCGCCGGTCTCGGTGAAGATGATGAGGAACTTGGCCTCCACGGTCTCGCCGATCTGGACCGCGGCCCTCGTCACCGCGCCGCCGACCGTCTTGGGACTCGACCGCAACGGCTCGATCTTGTCGAAGCCGTTCTCCTCCGTGCTGGAGATGATGCGCGCCATCGTGCGCACGGACTCGATCGGCCACGCGCCGACCGACGTCTCGCCCGAGAGCATGAGGGCGTCAGCCCCGTCGAGGACGGCGTTCGCGGCATCGCTGGCCTCGGCGCGCGTCGGGCGCGGGTTGTCGATCATCGACTCGAGCACCTGCGTGGCGACGATGACCGGCTTGGCCTCGCGGCGAGCGAGCTCGATGGCGCGCTTCTGCACGAGCGGGACGTCCTCGAGCGGCATCTCCACACCGAGATCGCCTCGGGCGACCATGATGCCGTCGAAGGCGGCGACGATGCCCTCGAGGTTGTCGACCGCCTGGGGCTTCTCGATCTTGGCGATGACGGGCAGCCGCGTGCCGAACTCGTCCATGATCTCGTGGACGTCGGTGATGTCGTCGGCCGACCGGACGAAGGACAGGGCGATGAGGTCGACGCCGAGGCGCATCGCGAAGCGCAGGTCGTCGCGGTCCTTCTCCGAGAGCGCCGGCACGCTCACCGCGACGCCCGGCAGGTTGATCCCCTTGTTGTTGGACACGACCCCCGGCACGACGCACTCGGTGAGGACGTCGGTGTCGCTCACCTCGATGGCGCGCAGCATGACCTTGCCGTCGTCGATGAGGAGCGAGTCGCCGGGGCTGACGTCACCCGGCAGGCCGGCATACGTCGTGCCGACGACGGTGTCGTCACCCTCGACGTCGCGCGTCGTGATGGTGAACCGCTGGCCGACCCGCAGTGTCACCGGGCCGTTGGCGAAGCGACCGGTGCGGATCTTCGGACCCTGCAGGTCGACGAGGATGCCGACGGCCCGGCCGGAGGCATCGCTCGCGGCGCGCACGTCACGGCAGACCTGCTCGTGCACGGAGTGGTCGCCGTGGGAGAGGTTGAGGCGGGCGACGTCCATGCCCGCCAGCACGAGGGCGTGGAGCTGCTCGGGAGAGGAGGTCTTGGGGCCGATGGTGCAGACGATCTTGGCGCGGCGCATACCTCAACCTTAGGGGTGCTGTGACCTGGGTCACCGGGCGGGTTCGCAGTGTGGTCATGCCCCTGTCGACGGAGCAGAACACCCCTCCCCGCGCGCGGGGAGGGGCGACGAACTGCACTTTCGATCGGGGCCTGAGTCGGGCGGCGGTCAGACGGTGAGAGGTCGGTCGGTAGGAGCGATCGGGCGCGGGAGCGCGCTCGACCCGGTGAGCCAAGCGTCGACGCCCGCGGCAGCGGCGCGGCCCTCGGCGATGGCCCAGACGATGAGCGACTGGCCGCGACCCACGTCGCCGGCCACGAACACGCCGGGGACCGAGCTCATGAAGGTCTTGTCGCGCTTGACGTTGCTGCGCTCGTCGAGCTCCACGCCGAGCTGCTCGACGACACCAGGGCCCTCCGGGCCGAGGAAGCCCATCGCGAAGAGGACGAGCTGGGCCGGGATCTCGCGTTCGGTGCCAGGCTTGGAGCTCAGCTTGCCGTCGACGAACTCGACCTCGGTGAGGCGAAGGCCAGCGACGTTGCCCTCGTCGTCGCCGACGAACTCCGTCGTGCTCACGGCATAGATGCGCTCGCCGCCCTCCTCGTGGGCGCTGGCGACGCGGTAGAGCATCGGGTAGGTGGGCCACGGCTGCGCCGACGGACGGTCCTCCCCCGGCTGCGGCATGATCTCGAGGCTCGTCACCGAGGCGGCGCCCTGACGGTGTGCCGTGCCGATGCAGTCGGCGCCCGTGTCGCCGCCGCCGATGACGACGACGTGCTTGCCGGTCGCGAGGATCTGGCCCTCGACCTGCTCGCCGAGCGCCGCTCGGTTGCCCTGCGGGAGGTACTCCATGGCCTGGTGGATGCCGCCGAGCTCGCGCCCGGGGGCGTCGAGGTCGCGCGGCACGGTGGCTCCGAGGGCGAGCACGACGGCGTCGTAGCGGTCGCGCAGCTGGCGCCCGGTGATGTCGACGCCGACGTTCATGCTGTTGCGGAAGCGGGTGCCCTCGGCCTTCATCTGGTCGAGGCGACGGTCGAGGACGGCCTTTTCCATCTTGAACTCGGGGATGCCGTAGCGCAGGAGGCCACCCGGCTTGTCGGCCCGCTCGAAGACGGCGACGGTGTGCCCCGCGCGCGTCAGCTGCTGCGCCGCGGCCAGGCCCGCAGGACCCGAGCCCACGACGGCAACCGTCTTGCCCGAGAGGCGCTCCGGCGGCAGCGGCTGCACGAGACCGCTGTCGAAGGCCTGCTCGATCGTCGTCACCTCGATCTGCTTGATCGTCACGGCCGGCTGGTTGATGCCGAGCACGCAGGCGGTCTCGCACGGAGCCGGGCACAACCGGCCCGTGAACTCCGGGAAGTTGTTCGTCGCGTGGAGGCGCTCGATCGCATCGGACCAGTCACCGCGCCAGGCGAAGTTGTTCCACTCCGGGATGAGGTTGCCGAGTGGGCACCCCGAGTGGCAGAAGGGGATGCCGCAGTCCATGCAGCGCCCCGCCTGCCGCTGGAGCTGCCCGAGCTCCTGCTCCTCGTAGACCTCCTTCCAGTCCCGGATGCGCACCGGGACCGGCCGACGGGCGGGGAGCTCGCGCTCGCGGACGTTGAGAAAGCCTTGCGGGTCAGCCACGGGAAGCCTCCATGATCCGGTTCCAGACCTCGGCACCGTCGAGGTCGAGGCCCTCTGCCTCGGCCTTGGCGCGGACGTCGAGGACGCGCTGGTAGTCGCGCGGCAGGATGAGGGTGAATCGCTGGCGCGCGTTCTCCCAGTCCGAGAGCAGCGCGTCGGCGACGGGCGACTCGGTCCACTCGAGGTGCGCGACGAGCAGCTCGCGCAGGGTGGTCTCGTCGTCGGGTCGCAGCGGTGTGAGGTCGACGAGCTCGGGGTTGACGAGGTCGGGGTCGAGGTCGAGCACGTAGGCCACGCCGCCCGACATGCCGGCGGCGAAGTTGCGCCCGGTCGAGCCGAGCACCACGGCGACACCACCCGTCATGTACTCGCAGCCGTGGTCGCCGACGCCCTCGACGACGGCCTTGGCACCGGAGTTGCGGACGCAGAAGCGCTCGCCGGCAGTGCCGCGCAGGAAGAGCTCGCCGGTCGTCGCACCGTAGGCGATGACGTTGCCGGCGATGACGTTCTCCTCGGCGACGAGGGTGGCCCGGCGGTCGGGACGCACGACGATGCGCCCACCGGACAGGCCCTTGCCGACGTAGTCGTTGGCGTCGCCGAAGAGCCGCATCGTGACGCCGGCCGGCAGGAACGCGCCGAAGGACTGGCCGCCCGACCCGGTCATCGTCAGCTCGATCGTGTTGTCGGCCAAGCCGTTCGGGTGGGCCTTGGTCACGTGGTGGCCGAGCATCGTGCCGACCGTGCGGTTGACGTTGCGCACGGCGATCTCCGTGCGCACGAGCTCGCCGTCCTCGATGGCCGCCAGCGACCGGGTGAGCAGCTCGTTGTCGAGCGCCTTGTCGAGGCCGTGGTCCTGGACCGCCGACTGGTGCAGGGTGCCACCGGTCGGGTTGTCGGCCACCGCGAGGATCGGGCTGAGGTCGAGCCCCGAGGCCTTCCAGTGGGCGATGGCCTTGTCGAGGTCGAGGCTGCCGACCTGGCCGACTGCCTCCTCGATCGAGCGGAAGCCCAAGGAGGCGAGGTGCTCGCGCACCTCCTCGGCGATGTACTCGAAGAAGGTCTCGACGAACTCCGGCTTGCCCGAGAAGCGGGCCCGCAGCTCGGGGTTCTGCGTCGCGATGCCGACCGGACAGGTGTCGAGGTGGCAGACGCGCATCATGATGCAGCCCGAGACGACGAGCGGAGCCGTCGCGAAGCCGAACTCCTCGGCCCCGAGCAGCGCCGCCACGACGACGTCGCGGCCGGTCTTCAGCTGCCCGTCGACCTGCACGACGATGCGGTCGCGCAGCCCGTTGAGCACGAGCGTCTGCTGGGCCTCGGCGAGGCCGAGCTCCCACGGCGCCCCGGCGTGCTTGAGCGAGGTGAGCGGTGAGGCGCCCGTGCCGCCGTCGTGGCCCGAGATGAGCACGACGTCGGCGTGCGCCTTGGAGACGCCGGCGGCCACCGTGCCGACCCCGATCTCGGAGACGAGCTTGACGTGGATGCGCGCCGCCGGGTTGGCGTTCTTGAGGTCGTGGATCAGCTGCGCGAGATCCTCGATCGAGTAGATGTCGTGGTGCGGGGGCGGCGAGATGAGCCCCACTCCCGGCGTCGAGTGCCGCGTCTTGGCGACCCACGGGTAGACCTTGTGGCCGGGCAGCTGGCCGCCCTCACCGGGCTTGGCGCCCTGGGCCATCTTGATCTGGATGTCGTCGGAGTGCGTGAGGTAGAGGCTCGTCACGCCGAACCGGCCCGACGCGACCTGCTTGACGGCCGAGCGGCGCTCGGGGTCGAGCAGGCGGTCGACGTCCTCGCCGCCCTCACCGGTGTTGGAGCGGCCACCGAGGTGGTTCATCGCGATGGCGAGGGTCTCGTGCGCCTCCTTGGAGATCGAGCCGTAGCTCATCGCCCCGGTGTTGAAGCGCTTGACGATCTCGCTGACCGGCTCGACCTCCTCGAGCGGAACGGGCAGCCGCCCGGTCACACCCGTCGGCCTGAAGCCCATGAGGCCGCGCAGCGTCATGAGGCGCGACGTCTGGTCGTCGATGCGCCCGGTGTACTGCTTGAAGATGTCGTAGCGACGCTGGCGCGTGGAGTGCTGCAGCCGGAAGACGGTCTCGGGGTCGAAGAGGTGCGGCTCCCCCTCGCGGCGCCACTGGTACTCGCCGCCCACCTCGAGCACCCGGTGCGCCTGCTGTACGCCGTCTGGCGGGTAGGCCCGGGCGTGGCGCTCGGCCGTCTCCTGCGCGATGACGTCGAGACCGACGCCGCCGAGCTGAGAGACGGTGCCGGTGAAGTAGCGGTCGACGAGCTCCTGCGACAGGCCGATGGCCTCGAAGACCTGGGCGCCGCGGTAGGACGCGACGGTCGAGATGCCCATCTTCGACATCACCTTGAGCACGCCCTTGCCGAGCGCCTTGATGAGGTTCTTGACGGCCTTCTCGGACTCGACGCCCTCGATCTCGCCGGAGCGCACGAGGTCCTCGACGGTCTCCATCGCGAGGTAGGGGTTGACCGCGGCCGCGCCGAAGCCGATGAGCAGCGCGACGTGGTGCACCTCGCGGACGTCACCGGCCTCGACGATCATGCCGACCTGGGTGCGGGTCTTCTCGCGGATGAGGTGGTGGTGCACGGCCGCGGTCAGCAGCAGCGACGGGATGGGTGCGAGGTCACGGCCGGAGTCACGGTCGGACAGCACGACGAAGCGCGCGCCTCGACGGATGGCCTGCGACACCTCGGCGAAGATCTCCTCAAGGCGGTCGCGCATCGCGGCCGCACCGCCGGTCACGTCGTAGAGGCCGCGCACGACGTGGGTGGCGTAGCCGGGCAGGTCGCCGTCGGCGTTGATGTGCACGATCTTGGCGAGCTCGTCGTTGTCGATGACGGGGAAGTCGAGGACGAGCTGGCGGGCGTGCGCGGGCGACGCGGACAGGGCGTTGCCCTCGGGGCCGAGGAAGGTGCCGAGCGAGGTGACGAGCTCCTCGCGGATCGCGTCGAGCGGTGGGTTGGTCACCTGCGCGAAGAGCTGCGTGAAGTAGTCGAAGAGCAGCCGCGGACGCGAGGACAGCACGGCGATCGGGGTGTCGGTGCCCATCGAGCCGAGCGCCTCCGCACCGGACTTCGCCATCGGCGTCAGCAGGATGCGCAGGTCCTCCGAGGTGTAGCCGAAGGTCTGCTGGCGGCGCTGCACCGAAGCGGCCGTGTGCACGATGTGCTCGCGCTCGGGGAGGTCCTTCATCCGGATGAGCCCGGCGTGCAGCCACTCGGCGTAGGGCTTCGCGGCCGCCAGCGAGGACTTGATCTCGTCGTCGCTGACGATGCGGCCGTGCTCGGTGTCGACGAGGAACATCTTGCCGGGCTGCAGACGCCCGCGCTGGACGACGTGCTCGGGGTCGAGCTCGATGACGCCGGACTCGGAGGCGAGCACGACGAGACCGTCGTCCGTCACGGCATACCGCCCCGGGCGCAGCCCGTTGCGGTCGAGGACCGCGCCCACGAGCGTGCCGTCGGTGAAGCAGACGTTGGCCGGGCCGTCCCACGGCTCCATGAAGGTCGAGTGGAACTCGTAGAACGCCTTGCGCGCGGGGTCCATCGTCGCGTGGTTCTCCCACGCCTCGGGGATCATCATGAGCACCGCGTGAGGCAGCGAGCGGCCACCGAGGTGGAGCAGCTCGAGCACCTCGTCGAAGCTCGCCGAGTCGGACGCGTCGGGGGTGCAGATCGGGAAGATCCGCTCGAGGTCGCCCGGGATGATGTCGGAGGTCAGCTGGCTCTCGCGGGCCCGCATCCAGTTGCGGTTGCCCTTGACAGTGTTGATCTCGCCGTTGTGCGCGATCATCCGGTAGGGGTGTGCGAGCGGCCACGACGGGAAGGTGTTGGTCGAGAACCGCGAGTGCACGAGGGCGAGCTCGGTCGCGAAGCGCGGGTCGGACAGGTCGGGGAAGAACGGCTCGAGCTGGCCGGTCGTCAGCATGCCCTTGTAGACGATGGTGCGGGAGCTGAGCGAGGCGAAGTAGACCTCGGCCTCGCGCTCGGCGCGCTTGCGCAGGCAGAAGGCGAGCCGGTCGAGCCCGAGCGCGACCTGGCGCCCCATCGAGCTGCTGACGAAGAGCTGCTCGAAGAAGGGCATGCAGTCGCGGGCCACCTTGCCCACGAGGTCGGCACCCACGGGCACCTCGCGCCAGCCGAGCACCTTGAGGTTCTCGGAGGCGGCGATCTCCTCGATGCGGGCCTTGGCGGCGGCGCGCTCGATCGGGTTCGCGGGCAGGAAGGCCATGCCG
Organism: Humibacillus xanthopallidus; assembly: GCF_006717145.1. Classification (GTDB taxonomy): domain Bacteria; phylum Actinomycetota; class Actinomycetes; order Actinomycetales; family Dermatophilaceae; genus Humibacillus; species Humibacillus xanthopallidus. The sequence continues at coordinate 1,392,715 of NZ_VFQF01000001.1, forward strand.
GCGGCATACGCCCCGACGTTGGGGAGCGTGAACGGCACGGTCTCGCGGAAGAACTCGTCGGGGATCTGCAGGAGGATGCCCGCCCCGTCACCGACGAGCGGGTCGGCGCCGGTCGCGCCCCGGTGGTCGAGGTTGCGCAGCGCGGTGAGGGCGTGCTCGACGATGTCGTGTCCGGCGCTCCCGCGCATCGTCGCGATGAGGGCGACGCCGCAGGCGTCGTGCTCGAACTCCCGGCGGTAGAGGCCGGAGCTCTCCGGCTGTGCGCTGAAGAGGGTGCGGGTGTGCGGCGACATCTCCACCGTCCTTCTGACTGGGCCTCGGGGGATCCCACGAAGGGCCGACGGCATGACGAATGGCATGTGGACGGCACTGGCCACAGGCGATGGTTACGACGATATCGGAGCATGCCGTCGTCCTACCTGCTGATACGACGGATTCCAGATGCTGAGACGTCGTGCTCGCCAGTTGGGCACGCCTGCGCGGCCCCGGCCTCAGGTGCCTTGCGAGCGCTCCTGCTTCGTCGCGGCCCCCGCCGTGGCGTTCTCCCCGTCGGTCGCCGCCTCGGCTGAAGGATCTTCGTCCGGGCTCTCGCCACCGGCGTCGGCGGAGGTCTCCTTCGAGGTCGCCTCCGCGCCCTTCCCCGCGGTCTCCACGGCGTCGTCACCCGAGCCGTCGACGGCACTCGGGCCACGCCCCCCGGGCATCGTGCCGAACCGCCACCAGAGCACGACACCGAGCAGGAAGACGAGGACCGAGACCCAGGTGTTGACCCGCTGGCCGAGGATGTAGTTGGCCGAGTCGCTGCGCATGTTCTCGATGACGATGCGCCCGATCGGATAGCCCATGACGTATGCCGCGAACACCTGGCCCGGCTTCAGCGTGAAGCGCCGGCCGATCCAGATGAGGAACGCCGCGAGGAGCAGGCACCAGATCGCCTCGTAGAGGAACGTCGGGTGGAAGTAGCCCTTGACGATGGGGTTGCCGGCCGCGTCGACGACGGCGCGCCCGGCGCTGGTGTCCCACTCGTAGATGCGCAGGCGCCACGGCAGGTCGGTCGGCGCCCCGTAGATCTCGTTGTTGAACCAGTTGCCGAAGCGGCCCATCGCCTGCGCGATGGCCACACCCGGCGCGGCGGCGTCGGCGAAGTCGCGGAAGGTCACGCCGTTCTTGCGGCAGCCGATCCACGCGCCGACGGCGCCGAGCGCGACGGCCCCCCAGATGCCGAGGCCGCCCTCGTAGATGGCGAAGGCCTTCCACGGGTCGCCGCCCTGCCCGAAGTAGGGCTGCGGGGTCGTGATGAGGTGGTAGAGCCGGCCGCCGACGATGCCGAAGGGCACGGCCCACGCGGAGATGTCGATGGCGACGCCGGAGCGGTAGCCGAGCGCGGACAGCCGCCGCTGGGTGAGCCAGACCGCGACGACGATGCCGGCGAGGATGCAGAGGGCGTAGCCGCGGATCGGCAGCGGGCCGAGGTGCCAGACGCCGACGGACGGCGACGGCAGCTCGGTGGCCAACGTCGACACCGCAGCAGGTATGCCGCTAAGCAGGCTCATGCGCGCCCCCTCCGAACGCCGTCGGCAAGCTCACGGGCGAGCGCGCCGAGCGCGGCGAGGCCCTCCTGAGGGGTGGGTGCCTCGGTGAGGCACCGCACGAGCGCCGAGCCGACGATGACGCCGTCGGCGTAGCGGCCGACCTCGGCCGCCTGGTCGCCGGTCGAGACGCCGACGCCGACACAGACGGGCAGGTCGGTCGCGGCGCGCGTGCGGGAGACGAGGTCGGCAGCGGCCTCGCCGACGCTGGCGCGCGCCCCCGTGACGCCCATGACGGCAGTCGCGTAGACGAAACCCCGGCAGGCGGCGGTGACCTTGGTGAGGCGCTCCGGCGTCGAGCTCGGGGCGACGAGGAAGACCTTGTCGAGGTCGTTGGCGTCGGCCGCCGCGGTCCAGTCGTGGGCCTCGTCGGGGATGAGGTCGGGCGTGATCAGCCCCGCGCCGCCGGCCGCCGCGAGGTCGGCGGCGAAGCGGTCGACGCCGTAGCGCAGGACGGGGTTCCAGTACGTCATGACGAGGGCACCGGCACCCGCCTCGGACACCGCGCGCGCCGCGGAGAAGATGTCGCCGAGGTGCACGCCCGCCTCGAGCGCACGCACGGCGGCGTCCTGGATGACGGGGCCGTCCATGACGGGGTCGCTGTAGGGGACGCCGATCTCGACGATGTCGACGCCGTTGTCGACGAGCACCTTCATCGCCTCGATCGAGCCCTCGACGCTGGGGAAGCCGACGGGGAGGTAGCCGATGAGGGCCGCCCGGCCCTCCGCGCGGCACGCCTCGAGGATGGGAGCGACGCTCACTGCTGGACCCCCATGCCCTTGGCGCCGGCGGAGTTGTCGGAGTTATCGGAGTTATCGGAGTTGTCCGAGCTGTCGGAACTGCCGGAGCGGCTGTCGCCGCCGGTCGTCGCCGTCGTCGCGGGCAGGACGGTGCCGCCCTCGTCGTCGATGAGACCGAACCAGGCTGCGGCCGTGTGCACGTCCTTGTCGCCGCGACCCGAGAGGTTGACGAGCAGGACCGCGTCGGGTCCGAGCTCACGCCCGACCTTCATCGCCCCCGCGAGCGCGTGCGCGCTCTCGATGGCCGGCAGGATGCCCTCGGTGCGCGAGAGCAGCGAGAAGGCCTCCATCGCCTCCTCGTCGGTGACGGGGCGGTACTCGGCCCGGCCCGACTCGAGCAGGTGCGCGTGCTCGGGCCCGACGCTCGGGTAGTCGAGGCCGGCCGAGACACTGTGCGACTCGACGGTCTGGCCGTCGACGTCCTGCATGACGTAGGTGAAGGCGCCGTGCAGCACCCCGGGCATCCCGGCCGAGAAGCGTGCGGCGTGCTTGCCGGACGCCACCCCCTCGCCGCCGGCCTCGAAGCCGATGAGGCGCACGGAGCGGTCGTCGATGAAGCGGTGGAAGATGCCGATCGCGTTCGAGCCGCCGCCGACGCAGGCGAGCACGGCGTCGGGCAGCCGGCCGACGAGGTCGAGCACCTGCTGGCGAGCCTCGACCCCGATGACCCGGTGGAAGTCGCGGACCATCTCGGGGAAGGGGTGCGGGCCGGTCACGGTGCCGAGCACGTAGTGGGTCGTCGCGACGTTGGCGACCCAGTCGCGGAAGGCCTCGTTGACGGCGTCCTTGAGCGTCTTGCTGCCGTTGTCGACGGGCACGACGGTGGCGCCGAGCAGCCGCATCCGGGCGACGTTGAGGGCCTGGCGCTCGGTGTCCTTGCGGCCCATGTAGACGACGCACTCGAGCCCGAGCAAGGCAGCCGCGGTCGCCGTCGCGACGCCGTGCTGGCCGGCGCCCGTCTCGGCGATGACCCGGGTCTTGCCCATCCGCTTGGTGAGCAGCGCCTGGCCGAGCACGTTGTTGATCTTGTGCGAGCCGGTGTGGTTGAGGTCCTCGCGCTTGAGGATGACTCGGGCTCCGCCGCAGTTCTCGGCGAAGCGCGGCACCTCGGTGATGATGCTCGGCCGGCCCGTGTAGGTGCGCTGGAGCCGCTCGAGCTCGCCGACGAACTCGGGGTCGACGACGGCCTTGCGCCACACCTCCTCGAGCTGCTCGAGCGCGGGGATCAGCGCCTCGGGGACGTAGCGTCCCCCGAAACCGCCGAAGCGGCCGTATGCCGGCACGTTGGATGTCGTCGTCATGCTCACTCCTGGGTGGCGCCGCTGCGGACGGCAGCGGCGGCCTCGATGAAGGCCCGCACGGTGTGCTCCGGGGCACCGTCACGCACGAGGGCCTCGCCGACGAGCACGGCACCGGCCCCGGCGCGCACATAGGTGGCGACGTCGTCGGGTCCGGTGACACCGCTCTCGGCCACCCCGACGACACCCTCGGGCACGCGGGGCAGCAGGTCGATGACCGTGCGGGGGTCGACCTCGAGGGTCTTGAGGTTGCGGGCGTTGACGCCCACGAGGACAGGGTCGAGGGCCAGCGCGCGGTCGAGCTCCGCGGCGTCGTGCACCTCCACGAGGGCGGTCATGCCGAGGTCGCGCGCCTGGTCGTGCAGGTCACGCATGAGGACGTCGTCGAGCGCAGCCACGATGAGCAGGATGAGGTCGGCGCCGTGTGCCCGGGCCTCGGTCACCTGGTAGGACTCGACCATGAAGTCCTTGCGCAGCAAGGGAGTCGGCACGGCGGCACGGACCTCGTCGAGGTCGGCCAGGCTGCCGTTGAACCGGCGCTGCTCGGTGAGGACGCTGATCGCGCTCGCTCCCCCGGCGGCATACGCCCGGGCGAGCCGACCCGGCTCGGGGATGTCTGCGAGCGCGCCCTTGCTGGGGCTCGCCCGCTTGACCTCGGCGATCACGGCGACCCCGGGCGCGGAGCGGATGCCCGGCATCGGGTCGAGCGCGGGCGCGACCGTGGCGAGACGCGCCTCGAGCTCGCCGATCGAGGTCGTGGCGCGACGGCGGTCGAGATCCTCGCGGACGCCCTCGATGATCCCGTCGAGAACCGTCGGCACCGCTCTCAGCTCTTGCCGAGGGTCTCGGCGCCCGACTCGTCGGGGGCGTCGACGATCGACCCGGCCTGGGCGTGGTGCCCATTGCTGCCGTAGCCCGCCATCGAGAGCACCTTGCCGGCGCCGGCACCGGCGATGATGAGGGCCGTGCCGATGATGCCGAGCAGGAGGCTGGGCAGGAGCACGGCGACGGCTGCGACGGCTGAGCCGAGCAGGATGATGCCGACCCCGGTCCACGCGGCGGTGCTGTGTCCGTGGTCCTCGTGCTCGTCTTCCATGTCGCCCTCTCTCGTCGTGCCGGGGGCCCGACCGTGGGCCCCAACCGCCGCCATTGTGTCAGGTCTGTCCGGGCGAGTCGCGCAGGGTCGGGTCGCCGCCGTCCGACAGCTCGTCCCAGGCGCTTCGCACCTGGCCGCGAGGCCCGCTCTCCGGTCGGGAGCCCCGCTCGTAGCGCGACGACAGGCCCGCCCAGGAGCGGCTCGACAGGGCGGCCGCGATGGCCCCGACGAGGAGCGCGACGCTGACGACCGCAGCGGCCCAGCCCCAGAACGTCGTCGTGCCGGTCGCATCCGGTGCGGTCGTTCGGGCGAGCTCCTTGGCGACGGCGGCCGACACCGCGTCGACCGGCCGGAGCGCGACGAGCAGGGTCAGGGCTGCTGCGCCGGCCGCGGCGAGCACGATCACGACGGCCGACACCGCCCGGATGACGCGGCCACCGGTCATCAGGCCGAGCAGGGCCAGCACGGTGACGACGACGAGGCCCACGACGCCCGGTGCGGCCGCCCCCCCGGTCACCTCGGTGCTGCCGGCACTCAGCACGTCTCGCGCCTCTCCGACCGCCCACGGGCGCGTCGTCAGCAGGAGCGCGAGGGCGGCCGGCACGAGGACGACGAGGGCGGCATACCGCTTGGAGAGCCTCATCGGGCACGCGCCTGCGTCACGGGCCGCAGGCCGGCGGCGGCGGCGACGGCGCGGAGGGCGGCCGCAGCCTTGTGGACCGTCTCCTCGAACTCGAGGTGCGGCACGGAGTCCGCGACGATGCCCGCCCCGGCCTGCACGTGGGCGAGACCGTCCTTGATGAGGGCGGTGCGGATCGCGATGGCCATGTCGAGGTCGCCGGCGAAGTCGAGGTAGCCGACGACGCCGCCGTAGAGGCCACGCCGCACCCCCTCGTAGCCGTCGATGAGCGCCATCGCGCGCGGCTTCGGCGCGCCGCTCAGGGTGCCCGCGGGGAAGGTCGCGACGAGCGCGTCGTAGGCGCTGCGGTCGTCGCGGAGGTCGCCGACGACCGTCGACTCGATGTGCATGATGTGGCTGTAGCGGCGCACCGACATGAAGTCGACGGTGTCGACGGTGCCGGCCCGGCAGATGCGCTGGAGGTCGTTGCGCGAGAGGTCGACGAGCATGAGGTGCTCGGCCCGCTCCTTGGCATCTCCGAGGAGCTCCTCGGCGAGGTGGGCATCGTGGTCGGGGCTCTTGCCGCGCGGACGCGAGCCCGCGATGGGGTGGGTGATCGCCTGGCGACCGGTCACCTTGATGAGCGCCTCGGGGCTCGACCCGACGACGTCGTAGGCCGAGCCGTCGGGGTGCGGCAGGCGCAGGAGGTACATGTAGGGGCTCGGGTTGCTCACCCGGAGGGCGCGGTAGACATCGAGCGAGTCGGCCTCGCACGGCACGGTGAAGCGCTGCGAGACGACGATCTGGAAGGCCTCGCCGGCCCGGATCGCCTCCTTGGCCTGCTCGACCATGGCCTCGAACTGCTCCTGGGTGTGGGTGCTGCGCGGCTCGCTCGCGATCGGCTCGATCGTCGCCACGGTGCTCGGGGCCGCCTCGGCGAGCTCGTCCGTCATCCGGTCGAGACGCGCGACGGCATCGGCCCAGGCGTCCTCGATGCGCTCGTCGGTCGCGTCGTGGTTGACGGCGTTGGCGATGAGCAGCAGGGAGCCGTCGCTGTGGTCGAAGACGGCGAGGTCGGTCGCGAGCATCATCGCGAGCTCCGGCAGGTCGAGCTCGTCGCGCCCCTCGTCGGGCACCCGCTCCCAGCGGCGCACGGCGTCGTAGGTGATGGCGCCGACCATGCCTCCCGTGAGCGGCGGCAGGCCGGGGATGCGGTCGGTCGCGAGCTCTGCGACGGTCTGGCGCAGGGTCTCGGTCGGGTCACCCGAGGTGGGCACGCCGACGGGCGGCGAGCCGATCCAGTGCGTCTCGCCGTCGCGCTCGGTCAGCGTCGCGGCGCACCGGGCACCGACGATGGAGTAGCGCGACCACACTCCGCCGTGCTCGGCCGACTCGAGCAGGAAGGTGCCCGGCTCGTTCCGGGCGAGCTTGCGGTAGACGCCGACCGGCGTCTCGCTGTCGGCGAGGAGGCGGCGCACGACGGGGATGACCCGACGGTGCTCGAGGGCGAGCTCGGTGAAGACCTGCAGGCTCGGCCAGGTCTGCCCCCACGTGAGGTCTGCGTGCGGTGCGGGCGCAGGGGCGAGCGAGGTGGTCGAGTCAGGCACCCGGCCATTCTGGCCCACCCGCCGGTATGCCGTGTCGCCGCCTCCACCCGTCGAGTGGCCAAAACCTGCCGCCCCCTACAAGTCGAGTGGCCAAAACACGCCGCCCCTCCCACCTCGAGTGGCCAAAACACGCCGCCCTTCACACGTCGAGAGGCCAAAACGTGCCGCCCCTCGCACGTCGAGAGGCCAAAACGTGCCGCCCCTCGCACGTCGAGAGGCCAATGGGAGCCGGGTATCGCCCCCAGCGAAGCGACCAGGAGTGGCCAGTCGACACGGCGCGAGCGACCAGGAGTGGCCACTCGACGGATTAGCGGGTGCTGGGGTCGGGGTGGCCGACGGCGGCGGGGAGGACGCGGGCGTCGAAGCAGGTACGGTCGCCGGTGTGGCACGCCGCCCCGACCTGGTCGACGGAGACGAGCAGGGCGTCCCCGTCGCAGTCCAGCCGCACGCCTTTGACCCACTGGACGTGACCGCTCGTGTCGCCCTTGCGCCAGTACTCCTGCCGGCTGCGCGACCAGAACGTCACCCGGCCCTCGGTGAGGGTGCGGCGCACGGCCTCGTCGTCCATCCACCCGACCATGAGCACGTCGCCCGTGTCGTGCTGCTGGACGACCGCCGCGACGAGGCCGTGCGCGTCGCGCTTGAGCAGGGCGGCGATGTCGGGGCTGAGCGTGGGGATGTCGGTCACCCGGACATTCTGCCGCGTCCCGGATGCGTCCTCGACCGGTACTCGAGTGGGTGCGCGTGTGACTGCGCGGCCCACTCGAGTGAGCATCTCGGTCAGACGGACTGCTGCTGCGCCACCCACGAGTCGTGCAGTCTCGAGTAGACACCCCCGAGCCGAACGAGCTCGGCGTGCGGGCCGCGCTCGACGATGCGGCCGGCGTCGACGACGATCACCTCGTCGGCGGCCTGCGCGGTCGAGAGGCGGTGGGCGATCGCGATCGACGTTCGCCCGCGGGTCAGCGAGTCGAGCGCGCGCTGGAGACGCACCTCGGTGCTCGGGTCGACAGCCGAGGTCGCCTCGTCGAGGACGAGCAGGTCGGGGTCCGCGAGGTAGGCCCGTGCGAGGGCGACGAGCTGGCGCTCCCCCGCCGACAGCGACTCGCCGCGCTGGCCGACCTCGGTCATGACGCCGAGCGGCATGGTGGCGACCCAGGCGTCGAGACCCAGCTCGGCAAGCGTGCGCTCGACGTCCTCCTGGCTCGCCTCGGGCCGACCGAAGCGCACGTTGTCGAGCAGCGTGCCGTCGAAGAGGAAGCCCTCCTGAGGCACGAGCACGACGCGCTGGCGCAGCGACGAGAAGCGGATCGTGTCGAGGTCGGTCCCGTCGAGGAGCACGCGCCCGGAGGTGGGGTCCATGAGCCGGGTCAACAGCTTGGCGAGGGTCGACTTGCCCGAGCCGGTCTCGCCGACGATCGCGACCCGGCTGCGCGGGGCGATCGTCAGGTCGATGTCGTGCAGCACCGGCTCGCCGCCGGGATACGAGAAGCCCACTCCGCTGAACTGCACCGTGATCGGTCCGCGCGGCAGCTCGACGCCGTCGTCGGCCGGGTCGGAGACGTCGGCCGGGGTGTCGATGATGCCGATGACACGGCGCCAGCCGGCGACGGCGTTCTGCATCTCGTTGAGGATCTCGGTGGCCTGCTGCACCGGCATCGTGAAGAGGTTGACGAGGAAGAGGAAGGCGAGCAGCTCGCCCAGCGTGAGCCGGCCGCTCACCGCCAGCACCGTGCCGACGACGAGCACGACGGCCGTCGTCAGACCCGAGACGAGCTGCCCCGAGGTGAATGCGACGACCGAGCGGGCCTGCGCGCCGATGGCGGCCTTGCGGTGCGCCTCGACGGACACGTCGATGCGTGCCGCCGTGCGGTCCTCGACGCCGTAGGCGCGGATGGCCTGGGCCCCGACGACGGCCTCCGAGATCGCGCCGAGCATGTCGCCGACGCGCTCGCGCACCTTGGTGTAGGCGCGGCCGACGATGCCCTGGAACTTGCGGATGATGATGAAGAGCGGCACGAAGCACAGCCACACGACGAGCGCGAGCGGCGGGCTGTAGACCACCATGAGGATCGTCGCGAGCGTGATCTGCGCGATGTTGATCATCAGCATGAGCCCGCCGAACTGCACGAACATCGAGATCGTGTCGACGTCCGAGGTCACGCGCGAGACGAGCGAGCCCCGGCGCTCGGTGTTCTGGGTGAGCATGGCGAGGTCGTGGATGTGCCGGAACGCCTTGAGCCGCAAGGTCGACAGGCCGTTCTCGGACGCGCGGAAGAGTCGCACGTTGACGAAGTAGGCCGACACGGCGGTGACCGCGACACCGACGAGCGCGACACCGATGTAGACGGCGACCACCGCGGCGTCGGGGCCGCCCGAGGCGAGCAGGCCCTCGTCGGTGATCCGCTGCACGACGAAGGGCACGAGCACGCGGCCGAGGGTCGAGAGCACGGCGAGGCACACGGTGACCCAGATGCCGCGGCTCAGCTCGGGAGACAGGTGCAGCCCGCGCTTCAGGGTGTCGCTGGTCGACATCTCCTTGCCCGTCGCGACTCCGTGGTGCTCGACGAGGGCTTGGGAACGCATGCTCATCGCGACACCTCCTCGACCCGGTCGCGCCGGGCGTCGGGCTCGGCGTAGTCGTCGTCGAAGTCGGCGCCGATGTCGTCGTCCTCGCTCGCGAGCGCTGCCCGCTCGGCCGCTTCGCGGGCGTATGCCGTGACGAGCCGTTCGTAGCCCGCGCATCGTCCGAGCAGCTCGGTGTGCGTGCCGTAGTCGAGGACGCGGCCGCCCTCGAGGTAGACCACCTCGTCGGCGAGCAGGATCGTCGCCATCCGGTAGGCGACGACGACGACCGTCGTGCCGGTGCTCGCCTCGCGCAGTCGGGAGAGGACGGCCTGCTCGACGCTGGGGTCGACCGCCGACGTCGCGTCGTCGAGGATGAGCAGCTGCGGTTCGCGGATGATGGCCCGGGCGAGGGCGATCCGCTGGCGCTGGCCGCCGGAGAGGCTCGCACCCCGCTCGCCGACGTGCGTGTCGAGGGCCTCGGGCAGGCGGTCGACGAAGCCGGCGCCCTGCGCGACGTTGAGGGCGCGCCACACGGCCTCGTCGTCGTGCGGGGCCCCGAGCGTCACGTTGCCGCGCACGGTGTCGTCGAACATGAAGGTCTGCTGGGCCACGAGCGCGGCGACGTCGCTGATGCCCCCGCGGCGCACTTCGCGCAGGTCGATCCCGTCGACGAGCACCGCTCCGGTGTCGGGGTCGACGAGGCGCATCATGAGGTTGGTCAGGGTCGACTTGCCGCTGCCGGTGGGCCCGACGACGGCGACGGTCGCGCCGGGGGCGACGTCGAGCGTCACGTCGACGAGGGCCGGGTTGTGGTCGATCTCGCCGGCCTCGCTCTCGACCTCGTAGGCATACGCGACCTGCTCGGCCTGCAGCCGGCTCGAGCGCCCGCGCGGCAGGTTGCGGTCGCCGTAGGTCATGCTGCCCTCGGCGTCGAGCACGGCCGACACGCGCTTCCAGCCGACGACCGCGCGCGGCAGCTCGGCAAGCACCCAGCCGAGCGCACGCACCGGGAAGGCGAGGATGGAGAAGAGGTAGGCGACCTGCACGACCTGACCGGCCGTCAGGTAGCCGCCGCTGACCCGAAGGGTGCCGACGAAGAGGACGGCGAGGGTGCCGATGGTCGGGATGGCCTCGATGGCCGGGTCGAAGCGACCGCGCGTGCGGCCGACCTCGATGTTGGCGTCGCGCAGGGCGTGGGTCACCTCGCGGAACCGCTCGGCCTCGTGGTCCTCGCGCCCGAGCGACTTGACGATGAGGGCCGCCTCGAAGCTCTCGTGGGCCACCTCGGAGACGTCCGCACGCAGCTGCTGGGCGAGGGTGACCTTCGGCGACATGGCCCGTTGGAAGGCGACGTTGGCGAGGAAGAGCAGCGGGAAGACGGTCAGACCGACGACGGCGAGCCACGGGTCGATGACCATCATCTGCACGATGCCGAAGGCGAGCATGACGACGACCCCGAGCGCCATCGGCAGCGGGGCGAAGATGTTCCACGTCGCCTCGACGTCGGCGTTGGCGTTGGAGAGCAGCTGCCCCGAGGGGTGCCGGTGGTGCCACGCGAGGGGCAGCCGGAGGTACTGCCGCGTCACCTGGCGGCGGTACATCGCGCCGAGGTTGAACATCGCGACGCCGCCGGCCAGCCGTCGCCCGATGACGCCGATGACGGTGACGAGGACGACGAGTCCCATGACCCCGCCGATGGTCCACAGCTGCTGCGGTGTGACGCTGCCGGCGGCGATCGCGGGCGAGATCTCGTGCTCGACGACCCACCCGATCGTCCAGGCCGTCATGCCGGTCATGACGCCGTAGACGACGCTGCCGAGGACCGCGAGCGAGAACCACCGGGGCTGCCCCTTGATGCCACGGGCGATGACGGACAGGCCTTCGCGCAGGGTCGAGGTCGGCAGGTCGTTCACGTGTGGGGCTCCCGTTGGTCGTGCGTCAGTGGTTCGGGCGTGGCAGCGGGACCCGTGCGCCCGAAGCGCCCCGACTCCCACCGACTTGCCAGCCTCTCACGCGCCACCGACAGGCCCCGAATCGGTGCGTACCCAGTAGCGGCGTATGCCGTCCCGCACGTCCTCGAGGAAGCCGCCGCGTGCCCGGACGGCTCGCTCGATGGTGCGCGCCGACGCGAGGTTGTCGACGTCGCACGTGACGAGCGCCGGGTCGGTGCCGCGTCGGTGCGCGAGGTCGAGAGCGAGCGAGAGGGCGCTGCTCGCGACGCCGCGTCCGCGGTCACCCGGCCCCACGGCATACCCGATGTGGCCGCCCTCGGCGAGCAGCGAGGGGGTGAGGGCGTGGCGGATCGCGATGGTGCCGACGACCCGGCCGTCGTCGAGCACCCAGCGGTAGGAGGAGGGCACGCGCCCCTCGGGCAGCTCCTCGTCGGACCGCTCCATGCGCCCGAGCCAGTCGACCCACTCGCCGAGGACCGCGGGGTCGCGCAGCCGCTCGCTGTCGCCGGGGCGCAGACCCGACCCGTGGATCGTCGCGCCGTCGAAGGCGTCGACGAGGGCCCACCACGAGGGGGCCAGGTCGACGGACGGTCGCACGAGCTCGATCACTCCACGACCCTAGGCACGTGCCCCGCGGGCGGGCCAGCGAGTTCCTCGACGCGGCGGCTGCGAGGATGGGGCCATGACGCGCCACGCCCTGTCCGAACGCCATCTGCTCTGCGACGAGCTGCTCCGTGTCGGCCCCGACGCCCCCACGAAGTGCGAGGGCTGGGAGACCCGTGACCTCGCCGCCCACCTCGTCATCCGCGAGGGGCGCCCGGATCTCGCGGTCGGCGTCATCGTGCCCTTCCTGCACGGCCGCCTCGACCGGGAGCGGGCGCGCATGGCCTCCGGTGACTACGTGGCGCTCGTCGAGCGGGTGCGCGCGGGCGCACCGGTCTGGAACCCCATGCGCTTCGAGAAGGTCGACGAGGTCGCCAACCTCGTCGAGTTCTTCATCCACCACGAGGACGTGCGCCGCGCCCAGCCCGGCTGGGAGCCGCGCGACCTCGCACCCAACCTCCAGCACGCGCTCTGGGTCTCCGTGCGACGCAGCTCGCGCCTGATGTTCCGCAAGACGCCGACCGGCATCGTGCTCGTCGCTCCGGGCCACGGCCGGCACTCCGCGAAGCTGCCCGACGACCACGGCACGGTCGTCGTGCGCGGCACGCCGGCAGAGCTCGTGCTCTACGCCTACGGCCGCAAGGACGTCGCGAGGGTCGAGCTGTCGGGCAACGCCGACGACATCGCGGCCCTGCAGGAGGCCGAGCTCGGCATCTCGTGAGCCCCCACCCGCGGGGGTATACCGTGTGGCCGGCAAGGCGGCCCGGCGCGGCCAGCGGACGAGCGCGTCAGCGCACGACGACGCCCGCCGCGCGCAGCGCGTCCTTGACCTGCCCGACGGTCAGCTCACCGAAGTGGAAGACGCTCGCAGCGAGCACGGCGTCGGCCCCTGCCGCGACGGCGGGCGCGAAGTGCTCGACCCGTCCGGCGCCGCCGCTCGCGATGACCGGCACCGACACCGCGGCGCGCACCCGCCGGATGAGCTCGAGGTCGAAGCCGTCCTTGGTGCCGTCGGCGTCCATGGAGTTGAGCAGGATCTCCCCGGCACCGAGTGCCGCCGCCCGGGCGCACCACTCGACGGCGTCGAGGTCGACGGGGGTGCGACCGCCGTGGGTCGTCATGACGAAGTCGTCGGTCGGCCGGCCGTCGTCGCCGATGCGCCGCCGCACGTCGGCCGACAGGACGAGCACCTGCGCGCCGAAGCGCTCGGCGATCTCGGCGATGAGCTCGGGGCGGGCGATGGCAGCGGTGTTGACCCCGACCTTGTCGGCGCCAGCACGCAGGAGGCGGTCGACGTCGTCGACCGTGCGCACTCCCCCGCCGACGGTGAGCGGGATGAAGACCTGCTCCGCGGTGCGTCGCACGACGTCATAGGTCGTCTCGCGGTTGCCGCTGCTCGCGGTGACGTCGAGGAAGGTCAGCTCGTCGACGCCCTGGGCGTCGTAGACCTTGGCGAGCTCGACGGGGTCGCCGGCGTCACGGAGGTTCTCGAAGTTGACGCCCTTGACGACACGTCCGGCGTCGACGTCGAGACAGGCGATGACGCGCGTGGCAACCGGCATGCACCAAATCTAGGGCAGCGGCCGGGAGCCACCGCACGGGTAGGGTCGCCGCCATGTGGCACCAGCTGACGGCTCCCGCTCGCCGATCCGACGTGGAGGCCGTCGTGACGCTGGCAGCTGCGGCCGAACCTCGTTGCGGCGCAACGGTGGTCGTCGCGATCGACGGGCCCAGCGGCTCGGGCAAGACGACGCTTGCCAAGGGTGTCGCCGACGCCCTCGAGGCTCTCGGCACCGTCGAGGTCGTGCACATGGACCTCATCCTCCCGGGGTGGGACGGTCTCGCCGAGGCCCCCGGGCTGCTCACCACGCAGGTGCTGGAGCCGCTCGCGCACGGGCGCCCGGCGGCATACCGGCTGTGGAGCTGGGTGCGCGACGAGTGGCAGGGCACGCGTGCCGTGGCACCGTCGCGCTTCCTCGTCGTCGAGGGCTGCGGCTGCAGCGTCGAGCCCGCCGGGGCGTATGCCGCCGTGCGCGTCTTCGTCGAGGCCGACCGGGCGCTGCGCATGGAGCGCGGCATCGCCCGCGACGGGGAGGCCTACCGGCCCAACTGGGAGCGCTGGGCAGCGCAGGAGACGGAGCTCTACGCCGCCGACGGCACGCGGGGCCGTGCCGACCTCGTCGTCGACACCTCTAGTCTCTGAGGGGTGTCCCGACCCGCCCCGTCCCATGAGCAGCAGTCCGAGGCGGCGGCAACCGCTCGCGGTCTGCGGCCCCTGCCGCCGGTCTGGGTCATGGCCCTCGCCCTGCTCGCGGTGGCGGCCAACCTGCGCACGGCCATCACCAGCGTGCCACCCCTGCTCGACGCGATCTCGGCCGACCTCGGCCTCACCCATGCGGCGGCCGGTGCCCTGACGACGCTCCCGGTGCTCTGCATGGGGCTCTTCGCGCCGGTCGCGAGCGTCGTGGCCCACCGGCTCGGCGCCGTGGCCGCGGTGCTCGGCGCCATCCTCGCCATCTTCGCCGGTGTCGCGAGCCGGTTTGCCGCCGACTCGTGGCCGATCCTCTACCTCGGCACGGCGCTCGCCGGCATCGGCATCGCCCTCGCCGGCACGCTCCTGCCGCGCCTCGTCAAGACCTTCTTCCCGCCGGAGCGGGCCGGGCTCATCACCGGCCTCTACATGCTCGCGATGATGGGCGGCGCGGCCCTCAGCTCGGCGCTGTCGGTGCCGCTGGCCGACCGCCTCGGCTCGTGGCAGGCGTCGCTGGGCTCGTGGTCGGTGCTCGCGCTCGTCGGCGCCCTCGCGTGGGCCCCCTTCACCCGGCGAGCCAACCCGCACCACACTCCGGGCGAGGCCGGACGGGGTCGGCTGCCGTGGCGCCACCCGACCGCCTGGCTCGTCGCCGGCTACCTCGCCCTGCAGTCCTGGGCGTTCTACTCCTCCGTGACGTGGCTGGCCCCGACCTACGTCGAGCAGGGCTGGTCGCGCGCGTCGGCGGGCTACCTCGCCGCCGTCTTCAGCGGCACCCAGATCGTGTCGGGGCTGCTCGGCCCCGTCCTCAGCGACCGCACCGCCGACCTGCGCCGGCTGCTGCTGCCGGTCGCCGTCCTCGGCACCCTCGGGTGCCTCGGCATCTGGCTCGCTCCGCTCACGGCGCCGTGGCTGTGGGCCGCGGTGGTCGGGCTCGGGCAGGGCGCGGCGTTCTCGCTCGGTCTCGTGCTCCTCGTGCGGTATGCCGCGACGCCCGAGGCGAGCGGTCGCCTGACCGGCATGGCGTTCTTCGCCTCCTACAGCATCGCCTCGATCGGCCCCGTCGCGATGGGGCTGGTCCGGGACGTCACCGGAGGCCTCAGCCTCGTGTGGGCGGTGCTCGCCGCGTTCGGTGTGGTCCAGGCGCTCGTCGTCATGCGGTTGCGCCCGGGCCTGCGCAGGATCGACTGAGGGACTCGCCCTTCTCCATCGGCAAGCCGGGGCTCTACCGCGTCCACAGGTCCTCGGGGCGCGGACCGGGCCGGAAGCCGAAGTGCTCGAGCATGTGCTGGGCCTCGGGGAATCCGTGCGCAAGTGCGTGTGCGACGTGTGCGTCGCTGCCGAAGGAAACGGCTCGCCCACCTTCCTCCGCCCACCACTGCGGGATCCACGTCCAGAGTCGACGCGTGTTCATCTCCAGCGCTCGCCCACTGCCGGCAATCGCCCGCATCGCGGCTCGGAAACCCTCCTCGAACCGCGTCGGGTCGAACGGACCAGCCTGCTCGGTCGGCCAGTGTCGAACGGCGTAGTCGAGGTGGGTGAAGACCTCGAAGGCATCGGATCTGGCAACCATGCGAGGCACCTCATCGAGGTAGGCACGGACCACGTCGTCCGGAGGGCACGACCGATAGAGGGTGACCGGTTCGGCGCGATCGAGGCCGATCGCCAGCGTGTGCAGCGAGCCGTTGACGCGGTCGAAGCGCGTCAGGTCGACGAGCCGTCTGGCGCGGGCCTCGAACAGGTGCGGCTGCCCGAGCTCCACCCCGGCCAGGATGGTCAGCCCCGGGAACTGGCGTCGGCACCGGTCCACGGCCTCGAGGTAGCCGTCGACATCCAACGGAGGAGGGACGAGGAAGCCGTCCTCGGTGATGTGCCTGCGATTCGACACCGGGAAGTCATCGGGCCCGGAGCGCCAGGCGTCGAAGTCGAAGTGCTCGGTGAAGATCAGTGCCGGCAGACCGATCCGAACCGCGCGTTCACACGTTCGCACCATCGTGCCGCGAGCCTCGGAGTCGGGCCCGCCTGTGTCCCAAGACCATTCGCTGTGCACGTGACTGTCGGCCGTCAGCCGCATCGGCAGTCCACACCCTCTGCGGAGGAGGCAATCCACTCGTCGACGTCCGTCACGATAGTTCGCCTGGCACGCACACCTTCACGCCAACCTCCTTGTCCTACAGCACATTCGGGGCAACGGATGCCCGCGGCGCACGTCAGGTGCCGACGTAGGCAGCCAGGTGCTTCCCGGTGAGGGTGCCGGCATCGGCGACGAGGTCGGCCGGGGTGCCCTCGAAGACGAGCCGTCCGCCGTCGTGCCCGGCGCCGGGGCCGAGGTCGATGACCCAGTCGCCGTGCGCCATGACCGCCTGGTGGTGCTCGATGACGATGACCGAGCGCCCGGACTCGACGAGCCGGTCGAGCAGCCCGAGCAGGTTGTCGACGTCGGCGAGGTGCAGGCCGGTCGTCGGCTCGTCGAGGACGTAGACCTCGCCCTTCTCGGCCATCTGGGCGGCGAGCTTTAGGCGCTGGCGCTCCCCGCCGGAGAGCGTCGTCAGGGGCTGGCCGAGCGTCACGTAGCCCAGCCCGACGTCGACGAGCCGCGCGAGGATCGTGTGGGCGGCCGGGGTGCGCGCCTCCCCCTCGGCGAAGAAGCCCAGCGCCTCCGACACCGGCATCGCCAGCACCTCGGCGATGTTGCGACCGCCCAGCTGGTAGCCGAGCACCGCGGCCTGGAAGCGCCGGCCCTCGCACTCCTCGCACGTCGACTCGACGGTCGCCATGACACCGAGCTCGGTGTAGATGACGCCGGCGCCGTTGCACGCCGGGCAGGCGCCCTCGGAGTTGGAGCTGAAGAGCGCCGGCTTGACGCCGTTGGCCTTGGCGAACGCCTTGCGGATCGGCTCGAGCAGACCGGTGTAAGTCGCGGGGTTGCTGCGTCGCGAGCCGCGGATCGCGCCCTGGTCGACGACGACGACCCCCTCCCGCCCCGCCACGGATCCGTGGATGAGCGAGCTCTTGCCCGACCCGGCGACGCCGGTGACGACGCAGAGCACACCGAGCGGGATGTCGACGTCGAGGTCACGCAGGTTGTGCGTCGAGGCGCCACGCACCTCCATGACCCCGGTCGCAACGCGCGTCGTCTCCTTGAGCCGCACCCGGTCGTCGAGGTGGTGGCCGGTCACGGTGTCGCTGGCTCGCAGCCCCTCGACGGTGCCCTCGAAGACGACCTCGCCGCCGCCCGAGCCGGCACCGGGTCCGAGGTCGACGACGTGGTCGGCGATGGCGATCGTCTCGGGCTTGTGCTCGACGACGAGGACGGTGTTGCCCTTGTCGCGCAGCTGGAGCAGCAGGTCGTTCATCCGGTCGATGTCGTGCGGGTGCAGGCCGATCGTCGGCTCGTCGAAGACGTAGGTGACGTCGGTCAGCGACGACCCGAGATGCCGGATCATCTTCGTGCGCTGGGCCTCCCCGCCCGACAGGGTGCCCGCGGGACGGTCGAGCGAGAGGTAGCCGAGGCCGATCTCGGCGAACGAGTCGAGCAGGTGCTGCAGACCACGCAGCAGCGGCGCGACCGACGGCTCGGACAGCTCGCGCAGCCACCCGGCGAGGTCGCTGATCTGCATCGAGCACAGGTCGGCGATGTTCTTGCCCTTGATCTTCGAGGACAGCGCCTCCTTGGACAGGCGCGTGCCTTTGCAGTCAGGGCAGGTCGTGAAGGTGACGGCGCGCTCGACGAAACGGCGCACGTGCGGCTGCATGGCCTCGAGGTCCTTGGAGAGCATCGACTTCTGGATCTTCGTGAGGACGCCTTCGTAGGTGAGGTTGACGCCCTCGACCTTGATCTTCTCGGGCGGTCCGTAGAGCAGCTTCTGCAGCTGCCTCGCCGTGAAGGCCCCGACCGCCTTGTCCATCGGCAGTCCGGCGCCGCTGAAGATGCGGCCGTACCACCCGTCCATGCTGTAGCCGGGCACGAGGAGCGCCCCGTCGGACAGCGACCTGCTCTCGTCGTAGATGGCGGTGAGGTCGAAGTCGTTGACGGCGCCCATCCCCTCGCACCGGGCGCACATTCCGCCCTGGTAGACCGCCTCACGGACGACCGAGGTCTCCTGCCGGTTGCCGCGGTCGGTCTTCATGACCCCGCTCGCGACGCGGGTCGGCACGTTGAAGGCGAAGGCGGTCGGCGGCCCGATGTGCGGAGTGCCGATGCGGCTGAAGAGGATTCGCAGCATGGCGTTCGCATCGGTCGCGGTGCCGACGGTCGACCTCGGGTTGGCCCCCATCCGCTCCTGGTCGACGATGATCGCCGTCGTCAGGCCGTCGAGGAAGTCGACCTCGGGCCGGGCCAGCGACGGCATGAAGCCCTGCACGAACGCGCTGTAGGTCTCGTTGATCATCCGCTGCGACTCGGCGGCGATCGTGGCGAAGACGAGCGAGCTCTTGCCCGAGCCGGAGACGCCGGTGAAGACCGTCAGGCGTCGCTTCGGCAGCTCGATGCTGACGTCCTTGAGGTTGTTGACCCGGGCCCCGTGCACCCGGATTCGGTCGTGGGTGTCCGCGACGTGCATGCCCGTCCTCGTCGTCGTGCCGCTCATCAGGTCTCCGTCCCCTCGGCGTGGTGCGCGACCTACGGTACGGGCTGGGTCAGCCCCAGTAGTCGTCCAGCGCCTCGCCGCTGTCGTCGCCGCCGGTCGGTGTACGGCGCTCCGTCACGCTG
The DNA here is from genome assembly GCF_006717145.1 of Humibacillus xanthopallidus. Classification (GTDB taxonomy): domain Bacteria; phylum Actinomycetota; class Actinomycetes; order Actinomycetales; family Dermatophilaceae; genus Humibacillus; species Humibacillus xanthopallidus. The sequence continues at coordinate 1,411,809 of NZ_VFQF01000001.1, forward strand.
AGACGGCCACGGTAGAAGAGCATGGGCCGGCCGAGCTCGCCGTCCTCGAGCTCGACGACCCGGCCGATGACGACGTCGTGGTCACCGGCGACGTGCACCTGCTCGACGGTGCAGTGGATGCGTATGAGCACGCCGGGCAGCCCCGGGCCCCCGGCGCCTGCCGGCAGCCAGTCGAGCCCGTCGAACCGGCGTCCGTCCCGCGACCCGAAGCGCTCGATGAGGTCTCGCTGCGCATGCCCCAGCACGTTGACAGTGAAGCGGCCCGTCTCGCGCATGAGCGGCCAGGACCGTCCGCGGTGGTCGGCGCAGAAGAGGACGAGCGGGGGGTCGAGCGAGACCGAGGCGAAGGACTGGCAGGCGAAGCCGACCGGATCGCCCTGTGCCGTCAGACCCGTCACGACGGTCACTCCGGTCGCGAAGTGCCCGAGAGCGTGGCGCATGCGCTCGGGCGTGGGGTCGCCGCGGCGCAGCTCGCCCCCCTGACCGTCGCTCACGACCCGTCGCCTCCTGCGCGCTCCGGCCCGTCGCCGTCGCGGTGGCGCGCCTCGCCGAAGGCCTGCACGAGCGCAGCGAGACGCGACGCCTCCCGGCCCGACACCTCGCCGTCGGCCTTCTGGATCGCCATGACGGCCAGGGTGTCGCCGTCGTCGAGGTCGAGCGTCACCCACGGCTCGCCGCCGCCGAACTGCACCCCGACGACCTCGGGCCACGTGAGGCTCCGCGTGACGACGAGGTTGCGCACGACGAGCCCCTCCCGGGTGGGCACGGCGGAGATCGTCGCGTAGCGCCAGGCAACGACCGCGATGACGACGCCGAGGGCGAAGAACATGAGGCGGTCGATGATGCTCCAGTGCCCCAGGGTCTCTGCCGGCATGAGGACGGCGAGACCTCCGAAGACGACGAGCGAGGCCCACGCGACGCCGAGGGCGACGGCCCGACCGCGCCGCGACCGGAAGGTGGCGAAGGCGTCAGGCGAGGTGGCGGCGTCCGGGCCGCTGGCGCCGTTGGGGATATCAGGACCGCTTCGAGTGCTCACGGCGTCACAGGCGGCAGGCCGCGATGTCGGTGACGAGGATGGCCCGGGCGCCGAGGTCGTAGAGCTCGTCCATGAGCCGGTTGCGGCCGACGCGCGGCACCATGGCGCGCACGGCGACCCACGCCTCGTCCTGCATGGGCGACACCGTGGGCGACTCGAGCCCGGGGGTCAGCTCGGTCGCCTTGTCGACGAGCTCCTTGGGGCAGTCGTAGTCGAGCATGACGTAGGTCCGGGCGGTGATGACCCCGGCGATGCGCCGCTGGAGCACCGACACCGCCTGCTCCTCCCCCGGCCGGTCGCCGCGGATGAGCACGGCCTCCGACTGGAGGATCGGCTCGCCGAAGACCGCGAGCCCCTGGCTGCGCAGCGTGGCCCCCGTCTCGACGACGTCGGCGATGACGTCGGCCACGCCGAGCGTGATGGCGGTCTCGACCGCGCCGTCGAGACGCACGACCTCGCCGCTCAGCCCTCGGGACGCGAGGTCGGCGCGCACGAGGCCCGGGTAGCTCGTCGCCACCCGCTTGCCGTCGATGTCCTCCACCGTGGCCACCTGACCGGGGCGGGCGGCATACCGGAAGGTGGAGCTGCCGAAGCCGAGCGACATCACCTCGACGGCGCGGGAGCCGGAGTCGAGCAGCAGGTCGCGGCCGGTCACGCCGGCGTCGACGGTGCCGGAGCCGACGTAGACGGCGATGTCACGCGGGCGCAGGTAGAAGAACTCGACGTCGTTCTCGGCGTCGCTGACGACGAGCTCCTTGGTGTCGCGACGCACGCGGTAGCCCGCCTCGCGGAGCATCTCGACCGTCGCGTCGGACAGGGAGCCCTTGTTGGGCACGGCAATTCGCAGCATGGGGTGTGGAGTCCTCTGAGGGTCTTACAGGTGGGCGTAGACGTCGTCGAGCGAGATGCCCTTGGCGAGCATGAGGACCTGCAGATGGTAGAGCAGCTGGCTGATCTCCTCGGCTGCGTCGGCGTTCGACTCGTACTCGGCGGCCATCCAGACCTCGGCCGCCTCCTCGACGATCTTCTTGCCGATGGCGTGGACGCCGGCGTCGAGCTGCGCGACGGTGCCCGAGCCCTCGGGTCGGGTCGCGGCCTTCTCGGCCAGCTCGGCATACAGCTGCTCAAAGCTCTTCACGGTCACCCAGCCTACGGGGGCCGCCGACGCGGTCCGTATGCCGCTCACGTCGTGGCACGTGCCGGCTCGGCGCCGCTCGCTCCCCCGACACCTGCGCCGCCGACCCCGCGGAGAGCGACCACGGTGGCGACGGCGGCCGTGGCGGCCTCGTGGCCCTTGTCTTCTGCGGAACCGGGCAGGCCCGCGCGGTCAAGGGCCTGCGCCTCGTCGTCGCACGTGAGCACGCCGAAGCCGATCGGCACCCGGGTGCGCACGGCGACGTCGGTGATGCCGACGGTCGCCGCCTGGCACACGTAGTCGAAGTGCGGGGTGCCTCCGCGGATGACGACCCCGAGGGCGACGAGGGCGTCGAAGCGGTCAGCGAGCGCCGCGCACGCGACGGGCAGCTCGAAGGTGCCCGGCACCCGGACGACCTCGACGTCGGTGACCCCGGCATCCGCGAGCCCGCGGAGCGAGCCGTCGAGCAGGCCGCCCATGACCTCGTCGTGCCAGCTCGCGGCCACGACCGCGACGCGCAGGCCGCTGCCGTCGGTGGCGATGGTGGGGGCACCGTCCTTCATGCTGTCTCCTTGCTGCTGCCGTGGTGCTCTCGGGGTGTGGCCGGGATGTCGTGGCCCAGCCGGTCGCGCTTGGTGATGAGGTAGCCGGCGTTGTCCTCGCCGACCGGGCCGTGGAGCCGCTCGACGGCCACGACGTCGACGCCGAGGTGGCGCAGGGCCGTGACCTTGAGGGGGTTGTTGGTGAGCAGGACGACCTGCTGCGCCCCGAGGTCGTGCAGGATCGCGGCACCGGCGGCGTAGTCGCGCGCGTCGACGGGCAGGCCCAGCGCCGTCTGCGCGTCGACGGTGTCGGCACCGGCGTCCTGCTCCGCGTAGGCGCGCAGCTTGTCGACGAGGCCGACGCCCCGCCCCTCGTGGCCGCCGAGGTAGACGACGACCCCACCCTCCCGGCCGACCCGGGCCATGGCAGCCTGCAGCTGCGGCCCGCAGTCGCAGCGGAGCGAGCCGAAGGCGTCGCCGGTCAGGCACTCGCTGTGCAGGCGGGTCAGCACCGGTCCGGTGCGCCCGAGCGCCTGCAGGCCGCGGGGGCTGACGAGTGCGACGTGCTCGTCACCGGTGAGGGTGTCGCGGTAGCCGTGGGCCGTGAACGTGCCGTGCACCGTCGGGATGCGGGTCGTCGCGAGCCGCTCGACACGGTCGAAGCGCTGGCGCCACGCGATGAGCGCCTCGATCGTGATGACGGGCAGCCCGGCCTCGGCGCCGAGGGCGACCACCGCGTCGAAGCGCATCATCGTGCCGTCGTCGTGCACGAGCTCGCCGATGACCCCGACCGGGGCGAGGCCCGCGAGGCGGGTGAGGTCGGTCGCGGCCTCCGTGTGCCCCGGGCGCGTGAGCACGCCACCCGGGCGGGCCCGCAGCGGCAGCACGTGGCCCGGGCGCACGAGGTCGGTCGGCTCCGAGGCGGGGTCGGCGAGCACCTGCACGGTGCGCAGCCGGTCGGCGGCGCTGATGCCGGTCGTGACCCCTCGGGCCGCGTCGACCGAGACGGTGTAGGCCGTGCGCAGGGGGTCACGGTTGTCGGTCACCATGAGCGGCAGCTCGAGCCGGTCCGCCACGTCGGGCGGCATCGGCGCGCAGAGGTAGCCCGACGAGTGGCGCACTGTCCACGCCATCCACTCCTCCGTGGCGGTCTCGGCGGCGAGCACGAGGTCGCCCTCGTTCTCGCGACCCTCGTCGTCGAGCACGAGGACGGGGCGGCCCTCGCGCAGCGCCTCGAGCGCCTGCTCCACCGTGGCCAGGCCGCTCATCGCCCGGCCTCCGCCCGCGCCCCGAGCAGGCGCTCGACGTACTTGGCGATGACGTCGACCTCGAGGTTCACGACGTCGCCGACTCCCTTGTGCCCCAACGTCGTCAGTGCCAGCGTGGTCGGGATCAGCGACACCGAGAAGCCGTCGTCGGAGACGGAGGCGACCGTGAGCGAGACTCCGTCGACGGTGATCGACCCTTTCTCCACAACGTATGCCGCGAGGCCGGGAGGGAGCGTGAGATCGACCGTCTCCCAGCGGTCCCCGGGCGTGCGCCGCGTGATCGTGGCCGTGCCGTCGACGTGGCCCTGCACGACGTGGCCGCCGAAGCGACCGTCTGCGGGCATCGCCCGCTCGAGGTTGACGCGGTCACCGGGCCGGAGCGCGCCGAGCGCGCTGCGGCTCAGGGTCTCGGCCATGATGTCGACGGCGAACTGCTCACTGTCGTGGTCGGTCACGGTCAGGCAGACCCCGTTGACGGCGATCGACGCACCGTGCACGGCGTCACTGACGACGAGCGGTCCCCTGATGCGCAGCACGGCCGAGTCCGCGCCGTGCTCGATGGCCTCGACGGTGCCGAGCTCCTCGACGATTCCGGTGAACATGGTGCTCCTCACTGCTCCTCTTCGGTGCGGTCAGCGGGTCGGGCGTGCACGCGCACGTCCCCGCCGATGACCTCGACGTCGACGACCTCGAGCCGTCGGACGTCCGCGATGGTGGTGATGCCGAGGTCGTCGACGGCAGCACGACCCGACCCGAGCAGTGCCGGGGCGAGGTAGGCATAGACGTCGTCGACGAGGCCGGCCGTGATGAAGACTGCCGCGAGCGTCGGGCCTCCCTCGAGCCAGACGTCGCGAACCCCCTTGTCCCACAGCTCCTTCAGGGCGACGTCGGGATCGTGGGTGCGCAGGTGGAGCACGTCACCGGGCCCGTCGTGCATCCGAGCGGACCCCGGCAGGTCGCGCAGACCCATGACGACGCGAAGGGGCTGTCGTGGGGCGAGCCCGCCGTCCGGCATACGGGCGGTGAGCCGTGGGTCGTCGGCGAGCACGGTGCCGGTGCCGACGAGCACGGCGTCACGGGTGGCCCGCAGCTCGTGGGTGTCGGCACGCGCCGCCTCACCGGTGAGCCACTGGCTCGTCCCGTCAGTGGCGGCGCTGCGGCCGTCGAGCGTGGCCGCGAACTTCCAGGTCACGAGGGGCCGCGACAGTGCGACGCCCCGCGCCCACCGGGCGTTGAGCGCCGCGGCCTCGTCGGCGAGCACGCCGCCGAGGACGTCGACGCCGGCGGCGTGCAGGCGCTCGGCGCCACCCGTCGCGTCGGGGTTCGGGTCGGACTGGGCGAAGACGACGCGGGCGACGCCCGCCTCGACGAGCGCATCCGCGCACGGGCCGGTGCGGCCGGTGTGCGCGCAGGGTTCGAGGGTCACGTAGGCCGTGCAGCCCCGTGCCCGCGACCCGGCGGCGCGCAGCGCCTCGATCTCGGCGTGGGGGCTGCCGGCGCCGTGGTGGTGCCCCTCGGCGACGACCCCACCGTCGGGCGCGACGATGACGCACCCCACCCGGGGGTTGGGGTCCGGCCACGGCCCGGATGCGGCGAGGTGGAGGGCTCGTCGCATCCAGGTCGAGGCGGTCGTGTCACGCACGGGTCAGCCCGCCGCCGCGCGCGCGAGCTCCGACTCGGAGTCGGGTCGCTCGGTTCTCGACGCCTTGACCCACTGCGTGAAGCCGTAGACGACGAAGGCGCCGTAGAAGGTGTAGAGCACGGCCGTGGGCACATATCCGGTGGCGAATCCGAAGGGCACCCCGACGAGGTCGACCCCGATCCACGCAAGCCAGAACTCGTTCCAGCCGCGCGCCATCGCGTAGGTGGCGACGATGGAGCCCACGAAGATCCAGGCATCGCACCAGAAGAACCACCACTGCGGCGTGAAGTAGGGGTTGGGCGCGAGGCTCCAGAGCCAGACGAAGACCTGGTGCACGACGACGGTGCCGACGAGCCAGAAGCCGATGACGACGGTGCGCTCCGTGGTCGTCGCCCAGCGGGGCGTGATCGCCGCTCCGGTCGGGTCGCCCGCGTGGTTGAGCCGGCGCAGGCGCGACCAGCGCCACCACCCGTAGATGCTCGTGATGATGAAGAAGACCTGGCGCCCGGCCTGGCCGAAGAGCGGGATGCGCTCGTCGGCGCCGAAGACGGCGCCGAGGTAGACGAAGAAGAGCATGACGTTGGCGACGATGCCGACGGGCCAGGCCCACACCCACCGGCGCATGCCGAGGTAGGCGGAGGCGAGTCCGATGAGGACGCCGATCAGCTCGAGCCAGTGGAGCTGGTAGGGCCCGATCGCGATCGATGCGTCGATCGCCTGCTGGAAGACGTTCTGCGTGCCATCGGCAATGGCTAGAGCCTGCATGTGGTGTTCGACCTCGTGTCGTTCGTCGGTGCACGGACGAACTCCGGGGAACTCCACACGCCGCCCCGGGCCGGGCTCCGACGGCGGACGCCGAAGACCCAGACCATGACGGCCTGTCTCGTGCTGCCTCCCATCCGGACTTTCACCGTCGGTCCCGGAATTTCACCAGGTCAACCGGCCGCTGGCTGCGGTCGGGTCGCGGACTTTAACCGCCGGCTCGGAATTACACCGACCCCGGAGCACGTGCGACCAGTATGCACCCGCCGGCTGGAGAGGTGCACGCCGTCTCGCCTGAGACGGACGGCACACTCCCCCGGGGCTCGTCAGTGCGCGGGCTGGCAGGCACGTGCGACTCCGGCTGAGGCTGCCCCACGGTCTCCCACCACCCCGCGGCCGTTCGTCGCCGTCACCCCCGCCTCAGTTCGGCCGGCGGAAGTCGCGGACGGGGGCGAGCTCCCGGTAGCCCGCCGACGCGTAGGCCGCCACGGCGCCGACGTTGCTGCTCGGGGTGCACACGGTGGCGCTCGACGCACCCAGCTCCCTCAGGGCGGCCGCGGCCGCGACCGAGATGGCCTTGCCGTGGCCCTTGCCGCGGTGGTCGTGGTGCACTCCGAGCGGCTCGAGCAAGCCGGGTCGTCCGACACCGGACGACCAGACGGTCACTGCCGCAACGGGCGTGTCATCCGCGTCGTAGCCGACGAGACACCGGGCTCGATGGTACGGCGAGGCGCTGGCCATCGCGTGCCAGCGGCCGGTCGTGAGGGTGGACCTCGCGAACGCTGCCTGATGCACCGCGACCCGGTCCGACAGCAGCTCGAGGTGGCCGTCCGCCACCCGCGCCCGGTCGACGACCTCGATCCTCAGCCCGCAGTCCTCGACCGCTTCGGAGAGGTCTCGTCGGAGGGGCGTCCACGGCTCGTCGTCGAGCCACCCGTGGGCCGTGAGGAGTCGGCGGAGCGCAGAGCCGGCCCGGGCCTCGACGCACACGCTCCCGGCGGGCAGCACACCGCTCATGGGGTCGGACAGGTCCGCGAGCAGGCGCGTCGCGAACGGCTCGTTGTCGCCGACGACGGGTGCGATGCCGAGGCGGATGAGCGTCGGGCCGTCGAGGAGCCCGACTGCGCAGATCTCCCCGTCTCGACGCCACACCCGGACGTGGCGCACCCTCTCGGCGACACCCACCGTGCTGTTCCACCCCAGGTCGCCGGGGTGCAGCTGCACCGGGCCGCCCTCCTGCTGCCAGCTCGACAGCGCCTCGACGGCGTCGTCGAGCGCGGTCACGGTGGGTGTCTCCAGGGTCACGGGCATGCCGCCATCCAAGCTCGACAGGTCGTCGAGCGCCCACAGGTTTTCGCGCCGAGCGGCAGCCGTCAGTGCTCGTGCCTGAGCGCGAGGGCACGCAGCTCGTGGACCGCAGCTGCTGCGTCCTCGGCCCCGTAGACAGCAGAGCCCGCGACGAACACGTCCGCTCCGGCCTCGGCACACTGCTCGATCGTGTCGGCGCTCACGCCGCCGTCGACCTGGACCCAGATCTCGCCGCCGTGCCGCCGCACTGCCTCACGCACCTCGCGCACCTTGGGCATCTGGTCGGCCATGAACGACTGGCCCCCGAAGCCGGGCTCGACCGTCATGACGAGCACCATGTCGAGCTCGGGCAGCAGCTCCTCGTAGGGCGCGAAGGCCGTGCCGGGCTTGATCGCCATCGACGCCCGCGCGCCCGCCGCTCGGAGCGCGCGCGCCAGCGACCGCGGGTCGCGCGCGGCCTCGATGTGGAAGGTGACGGACTGGCAGCCGGCCTCGGCGTACTGCGGTGCCCAGCGGTCGGGGTCCTCGATCATGAGGTGCGCATCGATCGGGATCGGGCTCACCCTGACGAGGGCCTCGACGACCGGCAGCCCGAGGGTGAGGTTGGGCACGAAGTGGGCGTCCATGACGTCGACGTGCGCCCAGTCGGCGTTGGCGATGCGCCTCAGCTCAGACTCGAGGTTGGCGAAGTCGGCCGACAGGATGCTCGGTGAGATCTGCACGCGCACAGCCTAGGGCCGCGTCCTCGGGCACACCGGACGCCTCTGAGCGGACGGTCAGAACGGTGGCGGCTCGTCCGCAGCGGTGAAGTTCGCAACCGGCTGGCCGACGCCGGCCCGCCAGTCCTTCGGGTGGGTGGCATAGGTGCGACCTGTGAGGGTGGTCCATTCGAGGCCGCGGTCGCCGGTGGAGACGGACGACCAGGTGCGGGCGGTCTTGAGGTTGTGGTGGAAGCGGTGCTTGGCGTGGAGGTTGTCGACGGTGGTTGGCCCTGTTGGCCAGGGAACCTCGTGGTCGAGGTCGCAACGGATGGCCGGCACCTCGCAGCCCGGGGCCCGGCAGGTGCCGTCCACGGCTTCGACGTGCTCGACCATGTCGGCGCTGGGACGGTACCCGCGGGTGGGTCTGGACAGGGCCTGTCCGCTGCGGACGTCGACGGGCAGGGTGCGCCAGACCGACCCGGGACGGGTGATGATCTCGCGCGCGTGAGCCGCGGTGACCCAACCGTGTGCGGGCAGCTCGCAGGCCGCGTCGGAGGCGCCGACGGCGACCTCGAACGGGACGACGATCCACACCATTGCGGCGGGGTGGCCCGTGCACGGCAGGGGCGACGAGTCAGTGGGCCCTGACAGATCAGGCGGCCTCAGCGAGTCAGTGGGCCGAGGCGGATCGGAAGGATCGGGCGGCCCCGGCGACTCAGTGGGCCGAGGCGGATCGGAAGGATCGGGTGGCCCCGGCGACTCAGTGAGCCGAGCCGGATCGGAAGGATCGGGCGGCTCATCCGGCGAGAGGCACGACCCTCGACCACCGGCCGCCCGCGCCGACGGCGCCGCAGCAGTGCTGGGGCTGGGCATCGTGCCGGGTCGGGGACTGTCGTCGGCACCCGTGCCTGCCCCGGCGCTGGGGCAGCCGCTCGCGGCGCCGACGGTGCTGTCGTGAGCATCAGAGTCGGTGGTCGTGCTGGAGCAGGCGGGCGCTCTGCCTCCGGTTGTGGAACCACCACACAGCGTCGCGTCACGGTGGCTCTCCAGCAGCGCCTCTGTGGCGAGGTCGCAGCGGAGCTGGTCGAGTGTTCTCGGGTCACCGTCAGCTCGAGCGGTGCGGGCCCCACCATCGAGCCGGTCCATGATCGCTGCGATGGCGTCGGCGCCAGTGACCAGCGTCAGACACCCCATCCCGTCGCCGGTCGGCCGCGCGAACACGCCCCGACGGGTCCGGGCCCGACCGCGGCGCTCCTCTGCGCCACGACAGTCGACCGACGCGACCACCCGCCGCAACCGCGTCGCGAAGGTGCGCTGCGAGCAGACGCGACCGTCACGCGACGGAGCGAGCACGGCCTCCTCGACGACGGCGACGTCAGCGTCGCAGAGGTCGGCGGTCTCCGAGGCGACCTGTAGTGCGCGGTGCAGGCTCGTCGTCCCGGCACGCAGGGCGGTGAGGAGCCGAGCGTGTCGCCGCGGCGCGGTCGCCAGGGCCAGCCGGCGCGCGACCTCCCCGACCCCGACCCCCGTCGCCAGTGCGATCTCCTCGCCGACGATCCGGGCGGTCGCGACCCGACCACCTGAGGCGCCCGAGCGTGACGCGGACCCAGCCGGAAGCGCCTCCAGCTGTTGGGACGCGATGGTGTGCAGCGCGGCATACGCTGCGAGCAGGTCCGCCTCCACGCGCGCCTTCGCGGCCTCCAGCCCCTCGATCTGCGCCAGCACGGACTCACCCGCCCGCGCCAGGTCTCCGACCACCTCGGCCGCCCGCGCGCGGTCAGCCCGCGCCTCATCCGCAGGGCGCTGCTCAGCCCGGTCACACTCAGGACGAGTCGTGCCCGAGCCCGTCCGCAAGAGCGACTCGAGCCGCTTCAGCAAGGGGCCAGCCGACCGGCGCATCGCCTCGGGGCTGTCGTCCCAGATCAGACGGGCTGCATCGGGGAAGCCGCGGGTGGCCACGGTCGAGGATTCGGTGTACGGCACCTCAGCCCCCTCTCGCCTTCCGTCTCCTCCAATTAGAACACATGTTCTGCATATCTGCTTGGGTGAAGTAACATCTGTGGATGACCGCGAATCCGTTCGGGGAGTGGACTACCCGTCGACGTACCAGCAGCTGCTGGAGTGGTTCCCGGACAACCAGTCGTGCCTGGACTACCTCGCGGCCCTGCGGTGGCCGGACGGGTTCGTCTGCCCCAAGTGCACGGCGCGTGAGTTCTGGCGCACGGGCGCGGGCCTGTGGATGTGCCGGTCATGTGGCAGGCGGACATCGGTGACCGCGGGGACGATCTTCGACCGAACCCGGACGCCGCTGTCGACGTGGTTCGCGCCGATCTGGTTTCTGACCTCGCAGAAGAACGGGATGTCAGCCCTCGGGCTGCAAAGGGTCCTCGGGTTCGGCTCCTATGAGACCGCGTGGGCCTGGATGCACAAGCTTCGCCGTGCGATGGTGCGCCCGGAACGCGACAAGCTGTCCGGTCTCGTCGAGCTCGACGAGACCATGATCGGCGGCGTCAGCCCAGGCAAACCGGGGGCCGGGAGCGACAAGGTCCCCGTCATGATCGCCGTGGAGCGCAACGGAACTCGTCGCCTTGGCCGGGTCCGGCTCGCGGTCGCGCAGCGGCCGAACACCGGCGAGCTCGTCGACTGGGCGAGTCAGGTCATCGAGCCCGGATCGACGGTCCGCACCGACGGCCTGCGCACCCTGCGACGCCTCTCGGAGCTGGGCTACAAGCACGAGTTCACGACCGGCTACAACGCCGCGGACAAGGCCAGCGTCCTGCCCGGCGTCCACCTGGTGGCCTCGCTGCTCAAACGCTGGCTGATCGGCACGCTGCACTTCCGGGTCGAGGAGCACCAGCTGCCCTACTACCTGGACGAGTACACCTTCCGGTTCAACCGGCGCAACGCCAAGTCCCGCGGGCTGCTCTTCTACCGGCTGCTCGAACAGGCCGTGGTTACCGATCCCCATCCGCTCCACGAACTCCTCAGACCTGACGAAGCACCCATACCCGACTTCACTTAAGCAGATATGTAGAACACATGTTCGAGTTGGAGCGAAGGGTCCGGGGCGCCTAGAGCCGCTTGCGGAGCAGTGCGAAGAACATCGCGTCAGTGCCGTGCACGTGCGGCCACAGCTGCACGTAGGGGCCGTCGCCAAGTGCAGGCAGCTGCTCCCCCGACGCGTCGACGAACAGCTCGCGCGCGTCGACCACCTCGATGTCGTCGCGCCGCTTCAGCAGGTCCGCGACGACGAAGCGGGTCTCGTTGAGGTGGGGGCTGCAGGTCGCGTAGCCGACGAAGCCACCGGGTGCGGTCGCGTCGATGCCGGCCGCGAGCAGCTCTCGCTGGAGACCCGCGAGGGCCGCGACGTCGCCGGGTGTGCGACGCCAGCGCGCCTCGGGACGACGACGCAGGGCGCCGAGCCCGGTGCACGGCGCGTCGATGAGCACCCTGCTGTATGCCGCCGGGTCGACCTCGCCCATGTCGCGTCCGTCTCCGTGGCGCACCTTGAGGCTCGTGTCGGCCTCGCGGGCCGCCGCACGCGCGGCAGCCAGGGTCTGCCACACAAGGTCGGCACGATGCTCGCTGATCTCGTTGGCCACGAACGGGATTCGTCGCTCGATGGCGAGCGCGGCGAGCAGGCCGGCCTTGCCACCCGGCCCGGCACAGAGGTCGAGCCAGCGCTCGTCCGCCGCAGCCGGACCCTCGACCGTCGCGCCGGCGAGGGCAAGGACCAGAAGCTGTGAGCCCTCGTCCTGCACCGCTGCACGCCCGTCTCGGACAGCATCGATGGCGCCGGGATCCCCCTCAGCGAGCACGGCGCCGACCGGGCTGAGACCGGTGCGCATCGCTCCCCAGTCCTCGAGCTCGTCGAGCGACGAGAGCCCGGGACGGGCCACGAGTGCGACTTTGGCCGGCTCGTTGTCGACCTCGAGCAGGGCGGTGAGGGACGCCTCGACATCGTCAGCGGTGGCGGCCTCGTGGCCGATGAGGGCGGCTCGCAAGGCCTTCGCCACCCACACGGGGTGGGAGGTGCGCAGCGCCAGCCGCTCAACCGGGTCGGTGATGCCCTGCGTCACGAGCTCGACCCACTCATCCTGCTCGCGCTCGCTGATGCGTCGCATCACGGCGTTGACGAAGCCGGCGGCCCCGGCGCCGTTGACTTGGCGAGCCAGCGCGACCGTCTCGTCCACGGCGGCGTGCGTGGCGACACGCATCCCGAGCACCTGGTGCGCGCCGAGGCGCAGCGTGTCGAGCACGTTGGCGTCGATCTTGCCGACGGGGCGGCCCGCTGCCAAGGCGATGATCGCGTCGTAGAGGCCGGACATGCGTGTCGCGCCGTAGACGAGCTCGGTCGCGAAGCCGGCGTCGCGACCGGTGATGCGCTTGTCGCGCAGCAGTCTCGGCAGCGCGAGGTTGGCGTAGGCGCCGTCGGCGATCTCACGCATCGCCGTGTAGGCCGTCAGCCGGGCCGGGTCGGTGCGGCGGGCCCGCTCCGACGGTCGCTGCTCGGAGCGGTGCCGGGCCGAGCGCTCCCGGGCGGGAGGCCGCTGCCGCTCGCCACGCCGTTCGCGGCGCTCGTCATCACTCATCTCCGACCCGCTCCCCCGCCTCGATGCGCGTGCCGCGAGCCCAGTCGGCGGCGGCCATCGGCTTCTTGCCGTGCGCCTGGACCGTGCCGAGCCGCACGGGCACGGTTCCCGTGCCGACGTGCACCGCCTTCTTCGTCACGAGCAGCGTGCCGGGCGCGAGCTCCCCGAGGGCGCCCGCCTCGTCAGGGCCGGCCAGTGTGACCGGCCCGATCTTGAGGCGCTGCCCCCGGAAGGTCGTCCACGCTCCGGGGGCAGGCGTGCAGCCGCGCACTCGCCGGTCGACGGCCACCGCGGGGTGCTCCCACCGGATGCGCGCGTCGTCGACCTCGATCTTGGGGGCGTGCGAGACACCCTCTCCGGGCTGCGGCTGGGCCACGAGCTCACCGGCCTCGAGCCCGTCGAGCGTGGCCACGAGCAGCCCTGCGCCCGCGGTCGCGAGCCGCCCGAGCAGGTCCCCGGCGGTGTCGGCGGGGCGAATCGCCTCTGTCATGACGCCGAGGACGGGCCCGGTGTCGAGTCCCTGCTCGATGAGGAACGTCGAGGCGCCGGTCACCGTGTCGCCGGCCATGATCGCGTGCTGCACCGGGGCCGCACCGCGCCAGGCCGGCAGCAGCGAGAAGTGCAGGTTGACCCACCCGAGCCGCGGGATGCCGAGAGCAACGGGCGGGATGAGGTCGCCGTAGGCGACGACCGGGCAGGCGTCGGGTGCCAGCTCGCCAAGGGCCTCGAGGAAGTCGGGGTCCTTGACCCGGGCCGGGGTGAGCACGGGCACGCCGAGCTCCTCCGCGCGCCGGCGCACGGGCGAGGGCTCGAGGCGGCGGCCCCGACCCGAGGGGGCGTCGGGCCTCGTGACGACGGCGACGAGCTCGTGGCTCGACCCGGCCACCGCCTCGAGGCTCGGCACCGCGGCGTCGGGCGTGCCGGCGAAGACGACTCTCACGTCACATCGCCCGGCCGAAGGTCGAGTGCGGGCTGATGCGCACCTCGGTCGGGCTCTGGGCGAACCAGTCCGACTCGCGGATGGCGCGCATCGCCTCGCGGCGCGACTCGGCGTCGAGACGGTCGAGGAAGAGGATGCCGTCGAGGTGGTCGGTCTCGTGCTGGACGCACCGGGCCAGCAGCTCGGTGCCCTCGAGCACCACGGGCTCTCCCCACATGTTCTGGCCACGCGCCACGACCGAGAGCGCACGCTTCGTGTCGAAGGCAACCCCCGGGATCGAGAGGCAGCCCTCCGGCCCGTCCTGTTCGTCGTCGGAGAGGTCGAGGCTCGGGTTGACGAGGTGGCCGAGCACGCCGTCGACCCAGTAGGTGAAGACGCGCAGGCCCACCCCGATCTGGGGGGCGGCGAGGCCTGCACCCGGGGCGTCGAGCATCGTGTCCTCGAGGTCCTTGACGAGGACCCGGAGCTGCTTGTCGAAGTCGACGACGTCGACGGCCGGCGTGCGCAGGACCGGGTCACCGAAGAGGCGGATGTCCTTGATCGACACGAGACTCCTGGGTGCGGGGTGGACGGGGCGAGCGCCAGTCTAGGACCGCGGCGGTGACGGGGTCTGACCGACGGCGGTCGCCGGCTCCCCGACCGCGACGTCGGTGGGCTCGTCGGTGGGCTCGTCGGTGGGATCGTCGGACGACCGCCCGAGATCGCGCACCGATCGAGAGAGCAGTGCGGCCAGCGAGATCACCACGTAGACAGCGGCGCTCACGAGGATGAGGGTCTCGAGGTCCACCGTGGTGGCCAGCCACCCGTAGACGAACGTGCCGATCGGCATCGCGACGAACGAGCCCAGGGCGTCGTAGCTCGACACCCGCGAGAGCACTGAGACGGGCACGTGCTCGTGCAGGGCCGTGCTCCACCCGACGCCGAAGACCTCGACGGCAGCACCGGCGACGAAGAAGCCGATCGCCACGGGCAGCAGGGCAGGCCACGCCCCGAGCAGCACCATGGGCACCGCGAGCACGCAGATGGCGAGCATCCCTGCGCGTAGCGGGTGCTCGAGCCGCAGCCGGAGCATGACGATCGTCATGATGACGGTGCCGGCGGCCTCGGCGCTCAGCACGAGGCCCCACCCCGCCTCTCCGATGGCCTCGCTCGAGGCGGCGATGAGGGGACCGAGCACCCCGATGACTCCGACGTGGATCGCGTTCGTCAGGCCGAAGGCGAGGACGACGACCCAGAGCCACTGCCGACGGGTGAACTCCGACCACCCCTCACGCAGCTCCCGCACCATCGAGGCCCGCCGCACGCGGCCCGGCTCCGCCCGGGGCAGGCCGACGCGGAAGAGGCAGACGGTGGCGACGGCATACGTCAGCGCGTCGACGGCGAGCGCCCACCCGGGGCCGACGCCCACGACGAGCAGCCCGGCGACGGCCGGCCCGATGACGGCGAGCCCGCTGCGGCTGAAGGACAGGAGGGCGTTGGCCTGCTGCAGCCGGGTGCGGTCGACGACGAGCGGGACGATGCCCATCATCGCCGGCATGGTGAACGCCGAGACCGCGCCGTTGACCCCCTCGATGACCGTCAGCTGGGTCAGCGTGGCGTGCCCGCTGATGATGAGGGTGGCGGCCACCGCCTGGGTGAGGCAGGTGAGCACGTGCGAGACCTGCAGGACGACGATGCGCGAGAACCGGTCGGCCACCACCCCGCCGACGAGCAGGAAGACGACCATGGCCAGCGTGCGCACCCCGAGGACCTGGGCGAGCGCGCCGGCGGATGCGTCGATGTGCAGCACCGCGAAGGTGAGCGCCACCGGCACCATGACCGAGCCGGCGGTCGAGACCGTGCGGGCGGTGAAGTACCACGCGAACCGCGGGTCACCGAGCGCACCGAGCGACTCCTTCAGCCTCATCGCGTGCCCCGGCTCTCCGGGCGCAGCTCGAAGGCAGCGACCGAGAGGTTCGCACGGACGGCGCCCTCGCTCCGCGGTGGCTGGGCGCTCGCGTGCAGGAGTGCACTGGCCTCGCCGACGAGCTCGATGACGCGGGCCCAGACGTCAGGCGCGACCCACAGGTCGGCGTCCGTGAGGTGCGTGCCGCCGGGGCGCCCCGGAAGGCGGTCGGCGAAGCGGGCCGGGATGGCGTCGGCGAGGACACGGACGTAGTGCTGGGCGTCGTCCTCGGTGTCGCGCTGGCCCCCGGGGACGCGCGCGGCGTCCCACACGTGCCGGTAGCGCTTTGCCCGGCCGCCGCGCACGTTCTCCTCGCTGGCGATGACGAGCAGGCCTGCGTCGAGCAGCAGCCGCAGGTGATAGCTCGCGTTGGCCTGGGTCACGTCGAGCTCGCGGGCGACCTCGGCCGCGCTCAGCTCGGCGCCCGTGAGCAGCGAGAGCATCTGCAGGCGCAGCGGGTGCGCCGTCGCCCTGAGGTCACTGATCCGGCCATCCTCCAAAGACATGTTTGGGAGTATGCCGTGTCGTCAGCCCGACCGTCAAGCATCTCTTTGGTGGTCGCCGGGTCCACCCCCAGTCGAGCCGGCGCGGCTCAGCGGCCGGTGACCTCCTCGACGTCGAAGGTGAAGCCGTGCTCGCGCAGCCGCTCGACGAGGACCTCCCCCATCGCGGTGGCCGGCGTGCAGACACCGGCCCGCCGCGGCACCCCCGCGCGGTCGCGGTCGCCGTCGCCGTCGCGGTCGAAGGCGAGCGACAGGGCCGCCTGACCGAGCATCGCCGCGGTGCCGCCGTAGCCGGGGTCGTAGTCGGCACCGACCTTGGTGCGGTAGCGCCGGCCCTGCGTCGTCGTCGACCGGATCTCCATGCGGAAGCGGCCGGCCGCCCGCTCCTCGGGGCCTGGCCCCTCCCCGGGCTTCGGAAGGACTCGGTCGAGGACGGCTCGCGTGGGGCTGTAGGCCAGCCCGGTCGCCACGCCGCCGAGCCCGATCGCCATGCCACCGGCGAGCAGTGGTGACATCGGCCCCGACCCGAAGTCGGTGACCTCGCGATAGCGGAAGCCGCGCCCGTAGGACCAGTCGGAGAGCGTGTTGGACAGGCGCACGATGCGGGTGTTGAACGCAGCCATGACGAACGGCCCCGTCCACCGGCCCGTCGCCTCGTCGCGGTCGACCGGCACGAAGCGCCGCAGCGTGCCCACGACGCCCCCGGTTCGCGCCCGGCCACCGCCAGACGGCTCCTCGGAGCGGCGGGGACTCAGGGCATACGGGTCGGAGACCGTGCGGCGGGCGGCGGCGTCGGCGCGCATCGTGATCGCCTGCTGCCGGGCGGAGTCGATGGTGCCGCCGGAGAAGCCGCCCTTCATCGAACGCACGAGCAGCGTGGTCTCGCCGAGCTCGCCGGCGTCGTCGGCCGCCGCGCGCTGGGCCGTGACGAGCACCCCGAGGTCGGAGGGGATCGAGTCGAAGCCGCACGCGTGCACGATCGCGGCCCCGGTCTCGCGCGCCCGGGCGTCGACCTCGTCGAGCGACCACCGCACGAAGAGCACCTCGCCCGTGAGGTCGGCGTAGTGCGTGCCTTCCTCGGCGCAGGCGCGCACGACCTCCTTGCCGTATGCCGCGTAGGGCCCCACCGTGCTGACGAGCACCGTCGTGCGCGCCGCGACGGCGCGCAGGCCGGGGGCGTCGGTGGCGTCGACCTCGATGAGCTCCCAGTCGAGGGCGCGTCCACCGATCTCGGCCCGCGTGGTCTCGAGCTTGCGGCGCGACCGGCCCGCCAGGGCGATGCGGGCGTCCTCGGGTGCGTGCTCCGCGAGGTGGGCGCCCGTCAGGGCCCCCACGAATCCGGTCGCGCCGAAGAGGACGATGTCGAGGTCACGCTGACGGTCGGGCATGCGGTCACTCTGCCACGCCGTCAGCCGCGCGAGACATGGGCCATCGAGAGGCATGCAAGAGTCATGCAGAGTCATCGAGAACGTGACGACCGTCAGGCGACGGCTCTGGACCCTCGCGTCAGAACATGTCGAGCGGGTCGACGCGCACCGTCACGACCTCGGCCTCCTTGCGGGCCGACCGCACCGCCTTGAGCGCGATGAGGGCGCGGGTCAGCTCGAGGGTGGCCACGGGCAGCGCCCGCACGAGCACGTGGTGGTCGGCGGCGGCGCGAGGGGGCGCGTCGGCCTCTCGCGGGGCGGGTGTCACGCCGCGGTGGGCGGTCGGGCTGACGGGGACGGGCCCGAGCACCTGCGCACCCGGCGGCAGGCCCTGCTGCTCGAGCTGCGCGAGCGCCCCCTCGAGGGCCCTGCGGCTGCCGGTCAGCTGGGCGACGCGCAGGGCGGGCGGCAGGCCGAGCTCGGCCCGCTCGGCGAGCTCGCGCTCCGCGAGCCACGCGGGGTCCCACCGCACGAGCGCCTCGACGGCGGGCAGGGCGACGGCCTCGGGCGCCCCGCACAGCACCGCGGCCCGGCCGGAGCGGGCCAGCGCTGCTGCGGCCAGCCACCGGCGCACGGCCTCGAGGGGTGCGTCGAGCACCGGCAGGTCGAGGCTGGCCCAGGCGTCGAGCAGGAGCACCGCGGTGTAGCCGCCCTCGGCAACCGGCTCGGCGCCCGGAGTGGCGATGACGAGCGCCGGCTCGCTGCCGACCCGCGCCAGCACCTCCCCCGAGCCGGAGGTGTGCACGGGCGTGCCGGGGAACGCCCGCCCGATCTCCTCCGCCGTGCGTCTCGCACCGGTGACCGCCGAGCGCAGGCGCCGCGAGCCGCAGTTCTGGCAGTCGAAGGAGCCCGGGGCCACGGCCAGGCCGCACCACCGGCACGAGGGAGGGGCGCCCGAGCCGCTGACCGAGACCGGCCCCTGGCATCGGGTGCACCGCACGGGAGTGCGGCACTCGGCGCAGCTGAGCGAGGGGAGGTAGCCCCGCCGCGGCACCTGCACGAGCACCGGGCCGTCGACGAGGGCGTCCTTGGCGACGCGCCAGGCGCGTGACGGCAGGTGGGCCCGTGCAGCAGGACCGTCTCGCTCCTCGTCGAGCCCCTCACCGGCGACGGTCACCCGCGGCACGGCCGCCCGCAGGGTGGCAGGCTCGGCTTCGACGGGCACGAGCGTGCCGTCCTCGACTCCCACCTGCAGCCGCAGGCTGCGCCCGAAGCCGCCGGCGAGCAGGGCCGCCCCGGTGGCCGCCGCCCGCAGCTCGAGGACGACCCCGGTGTGGTGGTAGGGCGCCCGCTGCTCGGCGAGCAGGTCGTCACCGTCGTCCCACCAGGCGACGAGACCGATGTCGTGCACCGGCGCGAAGGCCGCCGCACGGGTGCCGATGACGACGCGCACGTGGCCGCGCAGCACCTTGAGCCACGCGGTGTAGCGCGCCTGCGGCCCCTGGTCGGCCGTGAGACGCACGTGCCGGCCCTTGCCGAGCAGCGTCGTCAGCGCGGCGTCGAGCCGGTCGACGTCGCGGTGGTCGGGCACGACGACGACGCTGCCGCGCCCGGCCGAGAGAGCGGTCGCCGCGGCCACCGCGAGCGCCGCCGGCCAGTCCTCGTCGGGTCGGCGTCCCGGCAGAGCCGACCACGCGGCCGCAGGCCCCTCGCCCGACGCGACCCGACGCAGCCAGGCCGGCCCGGCGGGGTATGCCGCCCACGGGCCAGGGGCGGGCTCCGTCACGGGCTCCTGGGGCGGGCCCTCCAGCGCGAGGTTGCGCTCGGCCGTGGCGTGGCGCCGTGGCACCGCGAGTCGGAGGACGTCACTCAGCGTGCCGGCATACCGGTCGGCGACGGCGCGGCAGAGGGCGAGCACCTCGGGGGTCAGCACGGCCTCGGCACTGACGACCCGGCGCAGCGGGGTGAGCCTGCCGTCGTGCTCGGGGTGGTCGCGGCGCTCGACGACGTAGCCGTCGAGCTCGCGCCCGGCGAAGGGCACGCGCACCCGCGCACCCGGCACCGCGTCACCGTGCAGCTCCTCGGGCACGGCGTACTCGAAGACGCGGTCGAGGTGCGCGAGCGGGGTCTCGACGACGACCGCAGCGACCGGCCGGTCGGCCGGTCGCTGCGTCTTGTCGTCGGTCTCGTCGTCGCCCACGGGGGCGAATCTAGCCTCAGCCGGAGACGGCGGCCCTCAGGGCGTCCACACGGTCGGTGCGCTCCCACGTGAAGGGGTTCTCGACGCCGTCGGCCTTGGTGCGGCCGAAGTGGCCGTAGGCGGCCGTCGGGCGGTAGATCGGGCGGAGCAGGTCGAGCGCGTCGACGATGGCGGCCGGCCGCAGGTCGAAGACGTCGCCGATGGCCTGCTGGATCGCGTCGACGGGCACCGTCTCGGTGCCGAACGTCTCGACGTAGAGGCCGACGGGCTGCGCCTTGCCGATGGCGTAGGCGATCTGCACCTCGCAGCGCCGGGCCAGGCCGGCGGCGACGACGTTCTTGGCCACCCAGCGCATCGCGTAGGCGCCCGAGCGGTCGACCTTGCTCGGGTCCTTGCCCGAGAAGGCGCCGCCGCCGTGACGGGCCATGCCGCCGTAGGTGTCGACAATGATCTTGCGACCGGTCAGGCCGGCGTCGCCCATCGGGCCGCCGATCTCGAAGCGGCCGGTGGGGTTGATGAGGGCGCGGTAGCTGCTGACGTCGAGGTCGGTGCCGCTCTCGCGCAGCTCGGCGAGCACCGGCTCGATGACGTGGGCCCGGATGTCCGGCTCGAGCATGCCCTCGAGGGAGACGTCGGGCGCGTGCTGGGTCGAGAGCACGACGGTGTCGAGCTTGACCGCGCGGTCACCGTCGTAGGCGATGGTGACCTGGGTCTTGCCGTCGGGGCGCAGGTAGGCGAGCTCGTCGTTCTTGCGCACCTGGGTGAGGCGCTCGGAGAGGCGGTGCGCGAGATGGATCGGCAGGGGCATCAGCTCAGCCGTGTCGTCGCACGCGTAGCCGAACATCAGGCCCTGGTCTCCCGCGCCCTGCTTGTCGAGCAGGTCGCCGACCTCACCGGAGCGGTGCTCGTGCGCGGTGTCGACGCCCTGCGCGATGTCGGGCGACTGTGCGCCGATGGAGATCGAGACGCCGCACGTGCGACCGTCGAAGCCCTTCTGGGAGCCGTCGTAGCCGACCTCGAGGATCGTCTCGCGCACGAGCTTGGGGATCTCGACGTAACCGGTCGTCGACACCTCGCCCGCCACGTGGACGAGTCCGGTCGTGACGAGCGTCTCGACGGCGACACGCGCCTGGGGGTCCACGGCGAGCAGGGCATCGAGGATCGAGTCGCTGATCTGGTCGCAGATCTTGTCCGGGTGGCCCTCGGTGACGGACTCGGACGTGAACAGACGTGCAGGCACTTGCTCTCCCTAGCTCGGGTGTGGCCGATCGGGCCGGTCTGGGCCGTGAGTGTAGTCGTCAGCCGAGCATCGCCGAGACGGTGTCCCAGAGCGCGTCGGCCACGACGTCCTTGGATGCCGGCCCCACCGTGACCACCGCGTCGCTGCCGCGGCGGAGCACGTGGACCGTGGTCTCGTCCTGGCCGAACGTGAGACCGGGCCCGACCTCGTTGACGACCTGGACGTCGCTGCCCTTGCGGGCGAACTTCGCGCGGGCGTGGTCCATCACGGTGCCCTGCGCGTCGCCGGTCTCGGCGGCGAAGCTGACGACGAGCGGCCGGTCGCTCCCCCGCGCGGCGCGGTCCTCGACGAGACCGCGCACGATGTCGGGGTTCTCGACGAGCTCCACGCGCAGGCCTGCGGCCGGGTCGCTCGACTTCTTGATCTTGCTGTCGCTCACGCTGACCGGACGGAAGTCGGCCGGCGCGGCCGCCATGACGACGACGTCGGCCCCGGCCGAGGCCTCCTGCACCGCGGCCTGCAGCTCGAGAGTGGTCTCCACCGGCACGACGAGCACACCGTCGGGGGCGGGCAGCGACACGTTGGCGGCGACGAGGGTGACGTGGGCGCCCCGGGCGGCCGCAGAGCGGGCGATGGCCCACCCCTGCTTGCCCGACGAGCGGTTGCCGAGGTAGCGGACCGGGTCGAGGGGCTCGCGAGTGCCACCGGCCGACACGACGACGCGGCGACCGGCAAGGTCCTGCACGGGGGTTTGCGACTCGCCCGCAGCGGGGGCCGCGCCGCCGAGGATCGCGAGGCACGCGGCATACAGCTGCTCGGGCTCGGGGAGCCGGCCGGCGCCGGTGTCCTTGCCGGTGAGGCGCCCCACGGCGGGGTCGATGACGTGGGCGCCGCGGGAGCGAAGGGTGGCGACATTGGCCTGCGTCGCCGGGTGCTCCCACATCTCGGTGTGCATCGCCGGCGCGAAGGCGACGGGGCACCGGGCGGTGAGCAGCGTCGTCGTCAGCAGGTCGTCGGCGAGGCCGTGGGCGGCCTTCGCGAGCAGGTCGGCGGTCGCCGGCGCCACGACGACGAGGTCGGCGCTCTGGCCGATGCGCACGTGCGGCACCTCGTGCACCGAGGTCCACACGTCGGTGGCGACGGGCTTGCCCGACAGGGCCGACCACGTCGGCGCCCCGACGAACTCGAGGGCGGCCGCGGTCGGCACGACGGTCACGTCGTGACCGTGCTCGGTGAAGAGGCGCAGGAGCGAGGCGGCCTTGTAGGCGGCGATGCCGCCACTCACCCCGAGCACGACACGCATCTGCTGCCCCTGCCCTCCCGGCGTGCTCAGGCCTCGGTGGGCGTCGAGGTCAGCAGGCCCTCGTTGATCTCACGCAGCGCGATCGACATCGGCTTCTCGTGGATCTCGGTCTCGACGAGGGGGCCGACGTAGTCGAGCAGGCCCTCCTGGAGCTGGGAGTAGTAGGCGTTGATCTGGCGCGCGCGCTTGGCGGAGTAGATGACGAGCGCGTACTTGGAGTCGGCGACCGCCAGGAGGTCGTCGATCGGCGGGTTGGTGATGCCGATGGGAGCAGCCTGGGTACCGGACACGGTGATCTCGATTCGTTGGTTTCAGCGGGCTTGCGGCGAGGTGCGACGCCTCTGCGCGGGGCGGGCGGTGGCACACGCCACGACGGGACTCACCTCTCGGCGCGTCCCGATCTCATCAATGATACGAGTTCTTCGCTCGCCCGACGAACATCGTCGTTGACGATGACGCGGTCGAACTCCGACTGGGCCGCCAGCTCGGCGCGGGCGGTGTCGAGTCGACGCTCCCGCTCGGCCTCCCCCTCGGTGCCCCGCCCGACGAGCCGGCGCACGAGCTCGTCCCAGCTCGGCGGGGCGAGGAAGACGAAGAGGGCGTCGGGCCAGGTGTCCCGCACCTGGCGGGCGCCCTGGAGGTCGATCTCGAGGAGCGCGTCACGGCCCTCGCGGATGGCACGCTCGACGGGCCCGCGGGGGGTGCCGTACTTCGCGGCGCCGTGGACCACGGCGTACTCGAGGAACTGCCCCGCCTCGGCCAGCCGGTCGAACTCGCGATCGTCGACGAAGTGGTAGTGGACCCCGTCGACCTCCCCGGGTCGCGGCGGGCGCGTCGTCATCGAGACCGAGAACCACACGCCCGGGAAGTAGGTGCGCACGTAGGCGGCGATGGTCCCCTTGCCGACGGCGGTGGGCCCGGCGAGCACCGTCAGCCGCCCCGGGGTCCGGGTGTCCTGACGCTCCGTCGTGCCCGGGGTCTGCTCCTGCGTCACGGCCGCTCGAAGCGGCGCAGGAGCGCCGCGACCTGGTTGGCTCCGAGGCCGCGCACCCGGCGCGACTCGGCGATGCCGACCTCTTCCATGATCGCCTTGGCGCGCACCCGTCCGACGCCCGGCATCGACTCGAGCAGCTCGGTGACCTTCATCTTGCCGATGACGGGGTCGACCTTGCCGTCCTCGAGCACCTCGACGAGGGACCCGCTGGAGTACTTGAGCCGGTTCTTCACCGCGGCCCGCTCCCGACGTGCCGCCGCAGCCTTCTCGAGTGCTGCTGCGCGTTGCTCGGGCGTGAGCGGTGGAAGGGCCACGGTGTCAGGTCTCCTTGCTGTCGCAGGGGGCGCCCGGCGCTCCCCTGGTGCGTTGCTGTCTGTCGTTGCGTGTCGATGTCTCGGGTGTTCCTGCCGAACCTAGCGACCCGTGTGCAGGCCCCGCAACGCGGGTGCCGGTCGGCCGGCTGCCCGCCCCCGACCTGCGGGCTCACGTGCCGAGGTCGATGCCGCAGGTCGCCTTGGCGTGGGCCTCGATGCGCTTTGCCGCCTCCTCGAAGTCCTTCATCTCGGGCGTGACGCCCGAGAGGTCCGGGGTGTCGGTCGCGAACTTCTCGAAGAGGGTCTGGAGCGTCGCCCACTCCGACTTCACCTCGTCGGGCGCCGTCAGCTCGATCCCCTTGACCGTCTCGACGAAGCGGGTGGCCGCAGCCTTGTCCTCGAGGGAGGCGCCGGCCTGGCCCCACTGCGCGTCGGCAGCCTTGAGCGCCGCGCAGTAGGCCGTCGGGTCCGACGAGCTGCAGCCGCCGACGAGGGGCGAGGCCATCGTCGCGACGAGCAGGGCGCCGACGGCGCGGTGGGCGGGGCTGAGCATGAGCACACCGTATGCCGTGCCGTCCGTCGCGTCCGCAGAGCGCAGCAATCCGGTGGCTGGGTGGTGGCCGGTGGCGGCTGGGTGGTGGCCGGTGGCGGCTCGGTGGCGGCTCGATGGCGTCTCGGGCTCAGCGGCGCCTCACTGGAGCGAGAGGTTGCACGCGCTCTTGGCGTGGGCCTCGATCTTGGCGCCGGCCGCCTCCATCTTGGTCATCGCGCCGGCGAGGGCGCTCGTGTTGCTCGACGTGGCCGCCTCGACGAAGCCCACGAAGTCGGTCCACGCCTGCTTGACCTCCGGCGGCGCAGCGGCCTGGATCTTGCGGATGACGGTCAGCCCCTTCTCGAGCGCGGCCGAGTCGGTGAGGGTTCCGGAGAGACCCTCGAGCTCCTTCTGGCCGCTCTTCAGCACGGCGCAGTAGTCGCCGGCCGCCTCGGTCGCAGCCGAGGCCACGGCCGACGAGGCGGCCGACGACACGGCGGCCCCGGTGGCGGTTGCGGGCCCCGTGGCGGAGCTGCAGGCGGCGGCGAGGGGGATGACGGCGGTCATGCCGACGACGGCGAGGAGTCGGCGAGTCCTGGCGATGTGAGTCATGTGCCATTGTCACCCGCGCGCCCGGTCCGCGTCTTGTGGGCCGGCAGGAGGGTGCAGGTCGCAGCCGGTTGGGCCGGTTGGGCCGGTTGGGCCGGTTGTTGGGCCGGGTTGGCCCCACGGCCACCGCTCAGTCGGCGCCCCGGGTGAGCGTGTCGACGACGCGGCGGGTCTGAGCGGCGAGGCGGCTGGGGTCGGGCCCCGCCGCGAGGATCTCGCGGCTCGACGACGCCAGGACCTGACCCAGGGCGGGGCCGAACGTCGCCGCGAGCGAGTCGACGGTGCCGCCCTGGGCCCCGAAGCCGGGGGCGAGCACCGGGGTCGCTGCCGTCACGAGATCGAGGCCGAGCCGCTTCACCGCGTCGCCGACGGTCGCACCGATGACGAGACCCACGTGGCCGAGCGCGCCGCGTGCGTGCGCTGCTGCGTTGTCGCCGCGGGCGCCGTCGACGATCGAGGCGGCGACGGAGCGCCCGTCGTTGACGGCGTGCTGGACGCAAGAGCCCTCGGGGTTGGACGTGAGGGCGAGGACGAACAGCCCCCGGCCGGTCTGGGCCGCGAGGTCGATAGCCGGGCGCAGCGACTCGTAGCCGAGGTAGGGGCTGACGGTGAGGGCGTCGGCCGGAGCGACGGCGTGCGGGCCGAGGAAGGCCTCGGCGTATGCCGTCATGGTCGAGCCGATGTCACCGCGCTTGGCATCGAGGATCGTCAGCGTCTCGGCGTCACGCAGGTCGTGCAGCACCCGCTCGAGCACCGCGATCCCGCGGCTGCCGAAGACCTCGAAGAAGGCCGACTGGGGCTTCACCGCCGCGACGCGTCCGGCATACGCCTCGACGCAGGTCATCGCGAAGCGCTCGAGCCCGGCGACGTCGTAGGTGAGACCCCACTGCTCCATGAGGCCACGGTGCGGGTCGAGGCCGGCACAGAGCGGGCCGTGGCGGTGCATGGCCGCCTGCAGCCGCACTCCGAAGGCCGGAGTGCTCGCGCTCGTCACGCCGGCGGGGGCCGCGTTCGACGCCGTCATGCGCGGGACCTCTCGTCGACGGGGACCGGTCGGGGCGGCAGGGGGCTGCCGTGGGCGGCGCCGACGACGTCGGAGAAGCGCTGGTAGCCCTTCTCGACGAGCAGGTCGGTGAGCTCGTGCAGCACCCGCACGGGGGCGGTGGGGTCGTTGAACGTCGCCGTGCCGACCTGCACGGCGCTGGCACCGGCGGCGACGAGCTCGAGCGCGTCGCGTCCCGTGCGCACCCCACCCACGCCGATGATCGGCACGACGGGGATGCGGCCCTCGGCCATGGCCTGGCGCACCTGCCAGATGGCCCGGACGGCGACCGGCCGGATGGCGGGCCCGGACAGACCGCCCGTGATCCCGCCGAGGTGGGGGCGCATGAGGTCGGTGTCGATGACCATCCCGAGCAGGGTGTTGATCATCGTCAGCCCGTCGGCTCCGGCCTTGACGCACGCCGCCGCGATGGAGGTGATGTCGGTGACGTCGGGGCTCAGCTTGGCGAAGATCGGCACGTCTCGCGGCAGCTGCTCGCGCACGAGGGCGATGACCTTGGCCGACGCGCCGGGGTCGCAGGCGAAGACGAGTCCCCGGTTGGCGACGTTGGGGCAGGAGATGTTGACCTCGACGCCGACGACGGCAGCGAAGGCCCGGCTGGCACGCAGGGTCGCCGCGACGTGGGCGAACTCGGTGCTCGAGCTGCCGGCGATCGACGGCAGCACGCGGGCGCCGACCGAGGCCAGCCACGGCAGGTCGGTGTCGACGAACGCCGCGATGCCCGGCCCTTGGAGGCCGATGGAGTTGAGCATGCCCGACGGGGTCTCGGCCATGCGGGGCGTGCCGCGACCCGAGCGCGGGTCGGCCATGACCGACTTCGTGACGAACGCGCCGAGCTGCGACACGTCGAAGAAGCGGTGCAGCTCGGCACCGTTCGCGGCGCAGCCGGAAGCCGTCATGAGCGGGTTGGGCAGCACCTTCCCGTAGCCGAGGTCGACGCTGAGGTCGATGCGGTCGTCGGTGTGCTTGTCGCTCTGCTGGTCAGCCATCAGTGGCCCCCCGTCCTCGGCGCGCCGACGGCGTCGTCCGGCACGCGGGCATGGTTGCCGTCGAAGGCGTCCCAGCGCACGCGGTCACCGCGGAAGACCGGCCCCTCGACGCACGAACGCACCATGCGGGTCTGACCGTCGGCGCCGACGACGGGCATGACGCACGTCATGCACACCCCCACGCCACACGCCATGGCCTCCTCGACGGCGACCTGGGCGACGGCGCCGTGCCGGCCGGCGATGTCGGTGATCGAGCGGAGCATGCCCATCGGGCCACACCCGTAGACGACCCCCGCCCCGGTGCGGTCGATGAGGTCGGGCAGCACGTCGCTGACCCAGCCGCGGTGCCCCGCCGACCCGTCGTCGGTCGTCACCGTGACGCCGTCGCAGCTGCGACGGGCCTCGACGACGCCGAAGAGACGGTCCTCGCTCGCGGCGCCGAGCACCATCTCGACGTGGCAGCCCCGCTCACGCAGCTGGCTGGCGAGCCAGAAGAGGGGCGCGCTGCCGTAGCCGCCGCCGACGAGCACGCAGGGCACGGGCTCCGTCGGCACCGGGAAGGCCTTGCCCAGGGGTCCGACGACGTCCACGAGGTCGTGCGGCGCCCGCGCGACGATCCAGCGGGTGCCCGGACCGACCGCCGAGACGACGATCTCGACGGTGCCGCCGTAGGTGCCGCTCGGGCTGACCTTGTGGATCGAGAAGGATCGCCGCAGCAGCGTGGCCGACGACTCGTCACCGACGGCGAGCGCGACGAACTGGCCGGGCCGCGCGAGCTCGGCGATCTCGGGCGACACGAGCGTGAGGTGCTGGTAGGCACCGACCCGCCGGGTCGCGATGACCTCGGCGACCTCCTTCGCGACGCGCGCCCGAGCTGGCGGGCTGCTCATGCGCCCACCTCGGCCGGGACCGCCCGGGAGTGCGCCGTGGCGCTCGCGGCCGCGGCCGTCGTGGAGGTGCCCCGGCCGTAGAGGTCGAGGTCGCGGGCGTGGTCCTGCAGCGACTTGACGCGGATCTCCTCGGTCATCTGCGCCTCGATGCCGAGCACGGCCGCGGCGAGCGTGGCGATCGTCGTGATGATCGGCTTGTCGGCGCTCGTCGTCGCTGCACGGATGGCGTAGCCGTCGGCGCGGGCGTCCTGCCCTGACGGGGTGTTGACGACCATCTGCACGGTGCCGTCGAGGATGAGGTCGACGATCGAGCGCTCGCCCTTGTCTCCGTCGCCGCGCTCGGTGATCTTGCGCACGAGGGTCGCCTCGATGCCGTTGCGCCGGAGCACCGCAGCGGTGCCGGTCGTCGCGAGGATCGTGAAGCCGAGATCGACGAGACGCTTGACCGGGAAGAGCATCGCGCGCTTGTCGCGGTTGGCCACCGACACGAAGACGGCGCCGGAGCGCGGCAGCGCCGACCCGCTCCCCTGCTGGGCCTTGGAGAAGGCCGAGCCGAAGTCGAGGTCGATGCCCATCACCTCACCGGTCGAGCGCATCTCGGGACCGAGCAGGGAGTCGACCGCGACGCCCTCCTTGGTGCGGAAGCGCGTGAACGGCAGCACCGCCTCCTTGACCGACATGGGCGCGTGGTCGGGCAACGAGCCGCCGTCGCCGACCCGGGGCAGCAGCCCTTCGTCGCGCAGCTCCTGGACGCTGGCGCCGAGCATGACCCGGGCCGCCGCCTTCGCGAGCGGCACACCCGTCGCCTTGGCGACGAAGGGCACGGTGCGCGAGGCCCGCGGGTTGGCCTCGATGACGTAGAGGATGTCCTGGGCGAGCGCGAACTGGACGTTCATCAGACCGCGCACCCCGATGCCCTCGGCGAGCTTGCGCGTCGCGACGCGCACTCGCTCGAGCTCGCCGTCGCCGAGCGTCGCCGGCGGCAGCGTGCACGAGCTGTCGCCCGAGTGGATGCCGGCCTCCTCGACGTGCTCCATGATGCCGCCGAGATACATGTCCTCGCCGTCGAAGAGCGCGTCGACGTCGATCTCGATCGCGTCGTCGAGGAAGCGGTCGATGAGGATCGGGTGGTCGGGCGAGGCCTCGGTGGCCTTCTCGACGTAGGTCACGAGCGAGTCGTCGTCGTAGACGATGACCATGCCGCGGCCGCCGAGCACGTAGGACGGGCGAACGAGCACGGGGTAGCCGATCTCGCGCGCCACCTCGAGCGCCTCGTCGGAGCTGTAGGCCGTGCCGTGCTTGGGCGCGATGAGCCCCGCCCTCGCGAGCACCTGCCCGAAGGCGCCGCGGTCCTCGGCGAGGTGGATCGCGTCGGGCGAGGTGCCGACGATCGGCACGCCCTCGGCGGCCAGTGCCTTGGCGAGCCCGAGCGGCGTCTGCCCACCGAGCTGGACGATGACGCCCGCGACGGGCCCGGCCTGCGTCTCGGCGTGGATGACCTCGAGCACGTCCTCGAGGGTCAGCGGCTCGAAGTAGAGGCGGCTGCTCGTGTCGTAGTCGGTCGACACGGTCTCGGGGTTGCAGTTGACCATGACGGTGTCGAAACCCTTGTCGCGCAAGGCGAACGACGCATGCACGCATGAGTAGTCGAACTCCACGCCCTGGCCGATGCGGTTCGGGCCGGAGCCGAGGATGATGACGGCCGGCCTCTCACGCGGTGCCACCTCGGTCTCCTCGTCGTAGGAGCTGTAGTGGTACGGCGTCGTGGCCGCGAACTCAGCCGCGCACGTGTCGACGGTCTTGTAGACCGGGCGGACCCCGAGGGCGTGCCGCACGCCGCGGACCACGGCCTCCGGCATACGCCGGATGGAGGCCACCTGGGCGTCGCTGAAGCCGTGGCGCTTGACCAGCCGGAGGAGGTCCGGGGTCAGGTGGTCGGCCTCCGCGAGCATCGCCGCGACGTCGTTGATGAGCTGGATCTGGTCGAGGAACCACGGGTCGATGCCGGTGGCCGCGTGCACCTCCTCGACGGTGCAGCCGCCGCGAAGAGCCTGCTGCACGAGGACGATCCGGCCGTCGGTCGGGACCTTCGCCTCCTCGAGCGCACGCTCGGCGTGGAGCTTCGTCAGCTCGCCGTCCCAGTGGAAGGAGGCGCCCTTCTTCTCCAGCGAGCGCAGCGCCTTCTGCAGCGCCTCCGTGAAGTTGCGGCCGATGGACATCGCTTCGCCCACCGACTTCATCGTCGTCGTCAGGGTCGGGTCGGCGGCGGGGAACTTCTCGAACGCGAAGCGGGGCACCTTGACGACCACGTAGTCGAGCGTCGGCTCGAAGCTCGCCGGGGTCTCGCGGGTGATGTCGTTGGGCACCTCGTCGAGCGTGTAGCCGATCGCCATCTTCGCGGCGATCTTGGCGATCGGGAAGCCGGTCGCCTTGGAGGCCAGCGCGCTCGAGCGCGAGACGCGAGGGTTCATCTCGATGACGATGATGCGGCCGTCGGCAGGGTTGACGGCGAACTGGATGTTGCAGCCGCCCGTCTCGACGCCGACCTCGCGGATGACCGCGATGCCGATGTCGCGCAGCCGCTGGTACTCGCGGTCGGTGAGCGTCAGCGCCGGGGCCACGGTGATCGAGTCACCCGTGTGCACGCCCATCGGGTCGAGGTTCTCGATCGAGCAGACGACGACGACGTTGTCGGCGTGGTCGCGCATGACCTCGAGCTCGTACTCCTTCCAGCCGAGGATCGACTCCTCCAGGAGCACCTCGGTGGTCGGGGAGTACTGCAGGCCCTGGCCGCCGATGCGTCGCAGGTCGGCCTCGTCGTAGGCGAAGCCCGACCCGAGCCCGCCCATCGTGAAGGACGGCCGCACGACCACGGGGTAGCCGAGGTCCGCCGCGCCGGCGAGCAGCTCGTCCATCGAGTGGCAGATGATCGAGCGCGCCGACTCCGCGCCGCAGCGCTCGACGACACCCTTGAACTTCTCGCGGTCCTCACCGAGCTGGATCGCGTCGACGTTGGCGCCGATGAGCGGGCAGCCGTACTTCTCGAGAACTCCGTTGTCGTGCAAGGAGATTGCGCAGTTGAGGGCCGTCTGGCCACCAAGGGTCGCGAGCACGGCGTCGGGCCGCTCCTTGGCGATGATCGCCTCGACGACCTCGGGGGTGATCGGCTCGACGTAGGTCGCGTCGGCGAACTCCGGGTCGGTCATGATCGTCGCCGGGTTGCTGTTGACGAGGATGACGCGGATGCCCTCCTCCCGCAGCACGCGGCATGCCTGGGTGCCGGAGTAGTCGAACTCGCAGGCCTGGCCGATGACGATCGGCCCGGAGCCGATGACGAGGACGCTCTTGATGTCGCTTCTCTTTGGCATCAGGCGTTGGCCTCCGTGGTCTGGTGGGCAGTCTGTCTGGTGGTCATGAGCTCCACGAAACGGTCGAAGAGGTAGGCGGCGTCGTGGGGGCCCGCCGCCGCCTCAGGGTGGTACTGCACCGAGTAGGCCGGCAGGTCAAGGCATTCCAGCCCTTCGACCACGTCGTCGTTGAGGCACACGTGCGACACGCGCACGCGGCCGTATGCCGTCTCGCTCTCCCTGTCGAGGGGTGCGTCCACCGCGAAGCCGTGGTTGTGCGCCGTCACCTCGACCTTGCCGGTCGTGCGGTCCATGACCGGCTGGTTGATGCCGCGATGGCCGTACTTCAGCTTGTACGTGCCGAAGCCGAGGGCCCGGCCGAGGAGCTGGTTGCCGAAGCAGATGCCGAAGAACGGGATGCGACGGTCGAGCACCTCGCGCAGCAGAGCGACCTCGCGCTCGGCGGTCGCAGGGTCGCCGGGCCCGTTGGAGAAGAAGACCCCGTCGGGACCGTGCTCCCCCACCGCGAGGACGTCGTCGATGGTCGCCGTCGCGGGCAGCACGTGCACCTCGATGCCGCGCTGCGCCATGAGCTGGGGCGTCATGGCCTTGATGCCGAGGTCGATGGCCGCGACGGTGAAGCGGGCGCTGCCGACAGCGGGGACGGCATACGCCTCGCTCGTCGTGACCTCGGCGGCGAGCGCGGCACCCGTCATCTGGGGGCTCGTGCGCACGGTGTCGAGCAGCTCGTCGACGGGATGAGCCGCGGCGTCGCCGCTGAAGAGCCCGACCCGCATCGCACCGCGCTCGCGCAGGTGGCGGGTCAGGGCGCGCGTGTCGACCTCGCAGACGCCGACGATTCCCTGGTCGGCGAGCTCGTCCTCGAGGTCGCGCGTCGCGCGCCAGCTGGACGAGCGGATCGCGGGGTCGCGCACCACGTACCCGGCCGCCCAGATGCGGGTGCTCTCGTCGTCCTCGGTGTTGACACCCGTGTTGCCGACGTGCGGCGCCGTCATGACGATGACCTGACGGTGGTAGCTCGGGTCCGTGAGCGTCTCCTGGTAGCCGGTCATGCCGGTCGAGAACACGGCCTCGCCGACGGTCTGGCCGACGGCGCCGTAGGACGAGCCGCGGAAGGTGCGCCCGTCCTCGAGCACGAGGACGGCGGGCTCACGGCGGCGTCCTGGCCGTCCGTCGCGGGCCGGCACGGTCAGTGGTGTCTGGGTGGTCACAGGTCTGCCCCCGGTGTCGAAGCGGTCGTCAGTGGTCGGTGGGTGCGGGAGGTCGCTCCGCGGTCGTAGGTGACCCGGCCGCCGTAGACGGTCGCCTCGACGGCGCCGCGGAAGGTCCGGCCGTGCCAGGGGTTGTTGCGCGAGCGGCTTCGGCTCTCGGCCGCGTCGACGGTGACCTCGCGGTCGGGGTCGACGAGGGTGAGGTGCGCCGGCGAGGCCTCCGAGAGCGGGCGCCCCTGTGCCGTAAGGCCGCCGATGCGAGCGGGCGCGCTCGACATGACCCGTGCGACGCCTGCCCAGTCGAGCAGACCGGGCCGCACGAGCACCTCGCTGACGACGGAGAGCGCCGTCTCGAGGCCGAGCATGCCGAAGGCCGCGTCGGGGAAGGCATGCTCCTTGTCCTGCCGGGCGTGCGGGGCGTGGTCGGTCGCGACGGCGTCGATCGTGCCGTCGGCTAGCGCGGCGCGCAGCGCCTCGACGTCCTCCGTCGGCCGCAGGGGCGGGTTGACCTTGTAGACGGGGTCGTAGCCGGCGAGCAGGTCGGTCGTCAGCGCGAGGTGGTGCGGCGTCACCTCGGCCGTGACGTCGATGCCCTGCGCCTTGGCCCAGCGGATGACCTCGACGGTGCCGGCGGTGGAGACGTGCGCGACGTGGACGCGCGAGCCGGTGTGCCGGGCGAGCATGACGTCGCGGGCCACGATCGACTCCTCGGCGATGCCGGGCCAGCCCGTCAGGCCGAGCCGTCCAGACACCTCGCCCTCGTGGCAGCACGCGTCGGGGCCGGCGAGGCGCGGGTCCTGCGCGTGCTGCGAGACGACGCCCCCGAAGGTCTTGACGTACTCGAGTGCCCGACGCATGACGCGGGCGTCGTGGACGCAGTGTCCGTCGTCGGAGAAGACGCGCACGGCGGCGCGGGAGCGCGCCATGAGCCCGAGCTCGGCGAGCTCTGCGCCCTCGAGCCCCTTGGTCACGGCGCCCACCGGCACCACCTGGGTGAGGCCACAGGCGCGCCCGAGGTCGAGCACGCGCTCGGCGGCCTCGGCCGTGTCGGTGACGGGGCTCGTGTTGGCCATGGCGAAGACGGCGGTGTAGCCGCCCGCCGCGGCGGCCGCGGATCCGGTGGCGATCGTCTCGGCGTCCTCGCGGCCGGGCTCGCGCAGGTGCACGTGGAGGTCGACGAGGCCGGGCAGTGCGACGAGCCCGTCGGCGTCGAGCACCTCGACGTCGCCTCCCGCTCGGATCGAGCCGACCTCGCGGATGACGCCGTCGTCGACGAGCAGGTCGGCGGCCTCGGCTCCGAGCAGGCGGGCGCCGCGGATCAGCAGGCGGCTCATCGGGCTGCTCCCTCGGTCGTGGCGGTGGTGGCGGGCGGGCTGGCGTGCGTGCTGGAGGGCGTGGTGGCGGCGACCGCTGGCGCGGGCGTGTCGTCGCCGGCGAGCAGGTGGTAGAGCACCGCCATGCGCACCGCGACCCCGGCCGAGACCTGGTCGAGGACCACCGACTGCGGGGCGTCGGCAGCCTCGGGCGAGATCTCGAGACCGCGGTTCATCGGGCCGGGGTGGAGCACGAGCACGTCGTCGTTGCGGGCGACGAGCCGGTCGAGCCGGTCGCGGGTGAGGCCGTAGCCGACGGTGTACTCACGCGCCGTCGGGAAGTAGCCGCCGCTCATGCGCTCGCGCTGGACCCGCAGCATCATGACTGCGTCGACCGTGTCGTCGCCGTCGAGGACCGCGTCGAGGTCCCAGCTCGTCGCGAAGCCGTCGGCGGCGCTCCAGGCACCGATGCCGCTCGGCATGAGGGTGGGCGGGGCGACGACCGTGACCCGGGCGCCCAGTGTCTTAAGCGTGATCACGTTGCTGCGGAAGACCCGCGAGTGCGTGAGGTCTCCGACGATGACGACGTGCTTGCCGTCGAGGTCACCGAGCCGGGTGCGCAGGGTGTAGGCGTCGAGCAGGGCCTGCGTCGGGTGTTCGTGGGTGCCGTCGCCGGCGTTGATGACGCTGCAGCGCACCCACTGCGCCACCTGGTGGCAGGCGCCCGAGGCGTTGTGGCGGATGACGAGGGCGTCGACCGCCATGGCGTCGACGGTCATCGCCGTGTCGCGCAGGCTCTCGCCCTTGCTCGTCGAGGAGCCCTTGGCCGAGAGGTTGATGGTGTCGGCCGACATCCACTTGCCCGCGATCTCGAAGGAGCTGCGGGTGCGGGTGGAGTCCTCGAAGAAGAAGTTGATGATGGTCCGGCCCCGCAGGGTCGGCACCTTCTTGACCTCGCGGCGCTGGAGGTCGTGCATCGAGGCCGCCGTCTCGAGGATGTCCTCGACCTCGGCCCTGCTGAGGTCGGCCGACGAGATGAGGTGCTTGGTCATCGGCCCTCTCCTCCGCTGATGCGCACGACGTCGATGCCGTCGAGCTCGGCCACCCGCACGTGCACGCGCTCGTCGCGCGAGGTCGGGAGGTTCTTGCCGACGTGGTCGGCGCGGATCGGCAGCTCGCGGTGACCCCGGTCGACGAGGACGGCGAGGCGGACGGCCCGGGGCCGGCCGAGCTCCGAGAGCGCGTCGAGCGCTGCCCGGATCGTGCGGCCCGAGTAGAGCACGTCGTCGACGAGCACGACGACCTGGTCGTCGATGCCGGTGGCCGGGATGCGTGACCGGTGGGCCGTGCGCACCGGGTGGCGGCGAAGGTCGTCGCGGTGCAGCGTGATGTCGAGCTCGCCGACGGGGATCTCGGTGCCCTCGACGTCCTCGATGCAGGCCGCGAGGCGACGGGCGAGCGGGACCCCGCGCGACGGGATGCCGAGGAGGACGAGCCCCTCGCTGCCCTTGTTGCGCTCGAGGATCTCGTGGCCGATGCGCCGCAGCGCCCGGGAGATGTCGCCCTCGCTCATGACGTCTCGCGCGTCAGCAGGGGTGGTGGAACTGGTGGCAGGCTCGCTCAGGTCAGGGCAGGTCACAGCCGCTGGACCTCCTTCCCCGCCTCACAGGACGGTGGTTAAAGGATGTCTTCGCGCAGGAGTCTAGCGCGGGCACGAGGCGCCCTCGACACGCGTCCGCGCCGGGGCGGCAGATGCCTCAGACGATGGTCGCCTTGACCTCGGCGAGGCGACCGAGCAGGCCGTTGACGAAGGCCGGCGACTCGTCGGTCGACAGCTCGGTTGCGAGGGCCACGGCCTCCGAGATCGCGACGGCGTCGGGGATCTCGTCGTTCCAGAGGACCTCCCACGCCCCGAGGCGCAGGATGGCGCGGTCCACGGCGGGCATCCGCTCGAGGGTCCAGCCCTGGCTGTAGTCGGTCAGGGCCGCGTTGATGTCGTTCCAGCGACCGACGACACCACGCACGAGGTCTGCGGTGTAGGGGTTGTTGCCGGCACGGGACTCGCGGTCGCACAGTCGCTCGTCGAGCAGGGTCTCGGCGTTGAGGCCGCGCTGGTCCGCCTCGAAGAGGATGTCGAGGGCCCGAGTGCGGGCCTTGCTGCGTGCTGACAAGGGGATTCGCGTCCGCTCAGTCGTTGACGCGGCCGAGGTAGGACCCGTCGCGGGTGTCCACCTTGACGCGCGTGCCGGTCTCGAGGAAGAGCGGCACCTGGATCTGGGCGCCGGTCTCGAGGGTGGCGGGCTTCGTGCCGCCGGTCGAGCGGTCGCCCTGCAGACCCGGCTCGGTGTGGGTGATCTCGAGGACGACCGACGCAGGCAGCTCGACGTAGAGCGGTGCGCCCTCGTTCGTGGCCACGATGGCGTTCTGGTTCTCGAGGAGGTAGTCGGCGGCGCCACCGACGACGGTCTCCGACACGTTGATCTGGTCGTAGGTGTCGGTGTCCATGAAGACGAAGTCGGAGCCGTCCTTGTAGAGGTACTGCATCGTCCGCTTGTCGACGTTGCTCGTCTCGACCTTGGTCCCGGCGTTGAACGTCTTGTCGACGACCTTGCCCGAGAGCACCGCCTTGAGCTTGGTGCGCACGAAGGCGGGCCCCTTGCCCGGCTTCACGTGCTGGAACTCGACGACGGACCAGAGCTGTCCCTCGAGGTTGAGCACCATGCCGTTCTTGAGGTCATTGGTCGAAGCCATCGTCGTCAAACCACTTTCGTATGCCGTCCGGCCCGTCGAGCGCGCCGCGGCGCGCCCCGGTCGGGACGGTTGCTGTGTTGGGGAGAGTTGCCGCGCAATTCTAGCCGTGCGCCTTCCTGATCCGACAATCGCGCGCGTCCGGGACCGGTGCGTGCCGGGGTATCGTGGTCGGCTCCCCCCCACCCCGCTCCCTCGTGAGAGGTGCCTCGTCATGCCCGCGCCCGCCACGCCCACCGGAGAGCTCGAGCGAGAGCAGGACTACCTCGACCACGCCCGGGCCGAGCTGGCGCGCATGCGCACGTCGGCCGAGCAGCTCGACGCCTCACGAGCGAGCGACGCGATCTCCGCAGAGGTGCTGAGTCGCGTCCTCGCGCGCCGCATCGCCTCGCTCCAGGACGACCCTCGCGCGACGCTCTTCTTCGGTCGGATCGACCTCGAGCCGTCGGACGGCCCGGCGGAGCAGTTCCACATCGGACGCCGGCACGTCTCGGACGAGGCCGGCGACCCCGTCGTCGTCGAC
Organism: Humibacillus xanthopallidus; assembly: GCF_006717145.1. Taxonomy (GTDB): domain Bacteria; phylum Actinomycetota; class Actinomycetes; order Actinomycetales; family Dermatophilaceae; genus Humibacillus; species Humibacillus xanthopallidus. The sequence goes on from NZ_VFQF01000001.1 coordinate 1,448,847, forward strand.
TGGCGGGCGCCGATCTCGACCGCGTTCTACCGCGCCTCGCCGACCGACCGGATGGACGTCGTGCTGCGCCGCCGCTTCGGGGTCGACCGGGGCCGGCTCACCGCGCTCGAGGACGAGCACCTGCGTGAGCGAGGGACGCCGACCTCGGGCACCGGCTCGCTCCTCGCCGCCGAGATCGAGCGCCCGCGTACCGGGCCGATGCGCGACATCGTCTCGACGATCCAGCCCGAGCAGGACGAGATCGTCCGCAGCGACGTCGCCGTCAGCGTCTGCGTCCAGGGCGCCCCGGGCACCGGCAAGACCGCGGTGGGACTGCACCGCGCGGCGTGGCTGCTCTACTCGTTCCGCGAGCGCCTCGACCGCTCGGGGGTGCTCGTCGTCGGGCCGAACCGCGCGTTCCTCGACCACATCGGCGCCGTCCTGCCGTCGTTGGGAGAGGTTCGGGTCGGGCACGCGACCATCGAGAGCCTGCTCGACCACGCGCGGGTGCGTGCCGAGGAGCCGTCCGAGGTGGCGACCCTCAAGGGTGACGCGAGGCTCGCGGTCGTGCTGCGTCGCGCGGTGTGGTCGAGCCTCGTGCCTGCGACCGAGGCGCTCGTGGTGCCGCGCGGCGTGCGCAAGTGGCGCGTCCCGGCATACGAGGCCCGGGACCTCGTCGACGAGCTGGCCGCGCGGGGCGTGCGCTACTCGGCGGCGCGCGACCTGCTCCCCCAGCGCCTCGCGCACCACGTGCTGCTCGAGATGGAGCGGGCCGGCGACGCGCCTGACGACCGCGTGCAGGACGCCGTCGCGAGGTCCGCGGCGGTGAAGAAGTACGTCTCCTCGGTGTGGCCGGCGCTCGACCCGCAGGGCTTGCTGCACCGGCTGTGGTCCGACCCGGACGCGCTGCGAGCAGCGGCCGGCGATGACCTGACCGAGCACGAACAGTCGATCCTCTTGTGGGACAAGCCTGCTCGCACGAAGGGTTCGGCCAGGTGGTCGCGTGCCGACATGGCGCTGCTCGACGAGGTCGACGACCTGCTGCGTCGCGTGCCGAGCCTCGGTCACGTCGTGCTCGACGAGGCGCAGGACCTCTCCCCCATGCAGCTGCGCGCTGTCGGCCGGCGATGCTCGACGGGGTCGGTGACGGTGCTCGGTGACATCGCCCAGGGCACGACGCCGTGGGCGACCGCGTCGTGGGCCGAGGCCATGCGCCACCTCGGCAAGGAGGACCACGACCTCGTCGTGCTCGACCGAGGCTTCCGTGTGCCGGCCCTCGTCATCGACTACGCCGCTCGGCTCCTGCCGCACATGGCTCCCGGGCTCGGCGCTCCGGTGTCGGTGCGCGACAACCCCGGACGGCTCGAGATCCGGCCCACTGACATTGCAGGACTCGACGGTGAGGTCGTGGCGGCGGTCGAGCAGGCCTGCGCCGCAGCGGGATCGGTCGGCGTCATCGTGCCTGACGCGAGCGTCGAGCGCGTCTCGGCGGCACTCGGATCAGCGGGCGTCCCGCACGGCCGGCTCGACCGCGACCACGGCGACGACGAGGACCACCAGGTCGAGGTCGTGCCGGCGAGCGTCGCCAAGGGTCTGGAGTTCGACCGCACCGTCGTCGTCGAGCCGGCCGCCATCGCGGCCGCGGAGCCCGACGAACGCACCGGTCTGCGCCGGCTCTACGTCGTGCTGACCCGAGCCGTGTCGGAGCTGACCATCGTGCACGCCGAGCCGCTGCCCGACGCACTGGGCGCGGCCTGACAGCGACTCAGCCGAGCCCCTGGTGTCCCGCCCACCGCTCGGCAGCCCGGTCGGCGGCCGAGGTGACGAGGGCGGCAAGCTCCGGCCGGTCGGGCACGGTGAAGGACACGTAGGCGCCGCGCCCGCCCTCGACCGGCCGGCCGTATGCCTTGGCTGCGAGGTGCCCGTCAGGCAGCATCCGGACGTTGAGGGTGTCGAGCCGGAACTCCTGGCCGCGGCGGGTGTCGGTCCACCGCAGCGCCTCGGGGATGGTCACGTTGATCGCCATCGCGCTGACGACGAGCGCCTCGTCCTCACTCATGACAGCAGGCTCCCACGAGGCCGCGGCTGGTGCGGTGTCAGACACCGATCGTCAGGGCTGCGGTGTAGCCGGACGACGCGCTGCCCGACATCGTCGCGAGCTGGTGGATGCCGCCGTCGTCGCCGAAGACGTTGTCGCGCTGGAGGCTCACCTGCGAGAGGTTGCCGACGCTCTGCTCGTAGCCGCTCGTCGCATAGACCGCGTCGCACGCCGTCTGGGGCAGGGCGATCTGCGAGGTCTTGACGATCGGCCCGCTCGAGGTCGCGTCGCCGACCTTCTCGTAGACCTCGAAGTGGATGTGCGGCCAGCGACCCGAGTAGCAGGCGGGGAAGACCGAGGTGAAGGTCGCGGTGCCGGACTCGTCGGTGGGCTGTACGCCGCGGAGGTAGTTCTCGTCGGCCGCTCCCTCGCTGTACATCGAGTAGTTGCCGTCGCGGTCGCAGTGCCAGACGTAGACGGCTGCGCCGACGAGGGCCGAGCTCGTCGCGAGGTCCTTCACGGTCAGCTTGATCGTGAGGGGCACGCCCTGTGCGGTCGTCGTCGAGGAGCCGAAGCTGCTGCGGATGTCCTGGCGCACGATGCCCGAGTCGTCGAGGACGTTCTGGCCGTTGGACCCGTCGCCCGGGTAGGGCCCGGCCGTCTCGTCAGGCGCCTCGACGAGGTCGGTGCCGGCGTTCGCCGCTGCCGTCGCCCCCGAGGTGGACCCCGAGACGACCCCAGGGGCGGCTGCACTCGTGGTCGAGGTGGTCGTCGTGGCCTGCGGCGTCGCGGCGCTGCACGCGGCGAGCGCGCCGGCGACCCCGAGACCACCGAAGAGGGCGAGCGCCCGGCGCCGGTCGACGAGCGTCCGGATGTCGTAGACGAGGCCACGGTCGTGGTCCTCGATCTCGGTGCCGTGCTCGTCGATCCACTCGTGCTCGGGAGCCGAGGGTGTGTGCGCTGCCATGACGGACCTTTCGTCGCGGGAACCGGCGGTCCCTCCTCCGAGGAGTCTGGGAGCGGCGTCCATGACGGACCCTTGTCCCCTCTGTGCGGTGTCTGTGACGTGCAGGGCCGTCTCGGCGCGCGAACCTTCGCTGCATAGGAGGTTACCTATATGTGTTAGGTTCGTCCTATGGCACGCGCGCAGCTGACGACGTCGACGGTCATCGCCCGCGCCGCGGAACAGGCCGACGCGTCGGGGTTCGACTCCGTCAGCCTCGCCGCGGTCGCACGCTCGTTCGGAGTTCGCACGCCCAGCCTCTACGAGCACGTCCGCGATCTGGCTGCGTTGCGAGACGGGGTCACGGTTCTCGCTCTGGACGAGCTGGCGACCCTGATCAGTGACGCCGTCGCCGGTCGGGCCCAGAGGGATGCCCTGCTCGGGCTGTTTTCGGCGCATCGCACCTACGCGCAGACTCGTCCCGGCTGTTGGGAGTCGCTCCAACGGCGCGCCGGGCCCGAGGCGGTCAGCGCGCCCGCCGCCCAGCGGATGGTGCGCGTCATCGACGCGGTCCTGCGGGGCTACGGCATCCGCGACGGGGACCGGACCCACGCCACGCGGATCGTGGGTGCGGCTCTCAACGGCTTCCTCAACCTCGAGCGCATCGGCAGCTTCGCGCACAGCGAGCCCGCTCCGGATCAGTCCTGGACCGAGCTGCTCGACTCGCTCCACTTCCTGCTCGTGCACTGGCATGACCGCAGCCCACTCGAGCAGAAAGAACCCTCGTGACCACGACGATGACCGCGACGCCACTCACCGCCGACCTCGTCATCGGCGCGGCGGAGCTCGAACGCACGGCGCGGGGCCTGCGCCCCCACCGACTCCCCCGACCCATCCGGGAGCGCTTCGCCGATCCTCAGCTCTCGCTCATGGAGGCCCAGCCCTCAGGGGTGCGCATCGCGGTCAGCACGACGGCCCGCCGCCTCTCGCTCGAGCTGCTCTCCACCCGAGTGGCCTACCGGGGCCTGCCACGCGCGAGGGGGGTCGTCGACGTCACGGTCGACGGCGCCGCGCACAGCTCACACGCCTTGACCCGGGGCGACGCCATCGAGCTGAACATGCAGACGGGCGCCAGCACGATGACGTCGGGTGACCCCGACCTCGTCGTGATCGACGGCCTCGAGGCCGGCGAGAAGACGATCGAGATCTGGTTGCCGCACAACGAGCAGGTCGACGTGGTGGCCCTGCACACGGACGCACCGGTGCGCCCGGCACAACGCACCGGACCCGTGTGGCTCCACCACGGCAGCTCGATCAGCCACGGCTCCAACGCGACCAGCCCGACCGGCATCTGGCCGGCGGTCGCTGCTCGCAGAGCGCACGCCCAGCTGCACAACCTCGGCTTCGGCGGCAGCGCCCTCGTCGACCCGTTCATGGCCCGGCACATGCGCGACGCCAAGGCAGATCTCATCAGCGCCAAGCTCGGCATCAACGTCATCAACCACGACTCGATGCGGCTGCGCAGCTTCGTCCCCGCGGTCCACGGCTTCCTCGACACCATCCGCGACGGCCACCCCGAGACGCCGCTGCTGCTCATCTCGCCGATCTTCTGCGGGATCCACGAGAACACCCCCGGCCCGGGAGCCATCGACCCCGCCGCACTGGGGTCCGGCGTCATGCGGTTCGTCGCCACCGGCACCGAGGGTGACACCGCTGGCGGCCGCCTGACCCTGCGGGTCGTCCGCCGAGCGCTCGAAGAGATCGTCGCTGCGCGGTCAGACGACCCCAACCTGCACCACCTCGACGGGCTCGAGCTCTACGGTGAGCACGACGCGAGCGCCCTGCCCCTGCCGGACGGGCTCCACCCGGACACGGCCACCCACGCCCTCATCGGCAAGCGGTTCGCCGAGATCGCGTTCGGCGCCGGAGGCCCCTTCGACGCGCGGGCCGCGGGGACGCAGTCGGGGTGACGGCCCTCGTCGTCGCGGCCGCCTGGTGTCAGATGAGGGCGCGGAGGGCGAGCAGGTAGGACTGCAGGCCGAAGCCGGCGACCGTCCCCGTCGCGACCGGCGCCACGACCGAGGTGCGGCGGAAGTCCTCGCGCGACGCGGGGTTGCTCAGGTGCACCTCGACGAGGCTGCGCCCGCTCGTGGTCACGATGGCGCAGGCGTCGCGGACGGCATACGAGTAGTGCGTCCACGCGCCGGGGTTGATGACGACGTCGGCGCCCGCGTCGACGGCCTCGTGCAGCCAGTCGACCATCTCGCCCTCGTGGTTGGTCTGCCGGCAGTCGGCGAGCAGCCCGAGCGCACCCGCCTCCCGCGAGACCGCGGAGTGCACGTCGTCGAGCGTGTCGGAGCCGTAGACCTCCGGCTCGCGGGTGCCCAGCCGGTCGAGGTTGGGCCCGGAGAGGACGAAGACGAGGGGTGCCGTCATGCCGCGAGTCTAGTGAGCAGCCGCGCTCGCAGGCCCGGCGACGAGCCGGTATGCCGCGTGCAGCATCTCGTCGGACGGCCCGACGAGACGGGTCGGCCGGGCCAGCCCGTCGAGCACGACGAAGCGCAGCGTCGAGCCGCGCGACTTCTTGTCGCGCCGCATCGTGGTGAGCAGCTCGTCCCAGCGCCCGGCGGCATACGTCGTGGGGAGCCCGAGCGACTCGAGCACCGACCGGTGACGGTCCACGAGCGCGTCGCCCTCCGGGCCGCTGAGGTGCCCGGCGAGACGGGCGAGCTCCGCGACGTAGACCATGCCCACGCCGACCGCCTCCCCGTGGCGCCAGGAGTAGTGCTCGACCTGCTCGATGGCGTGGCCGAAGGTGTGGCCGTAGTTGAGGATCTCGCGCAGCGAGCTCTCGCGCAGGTCGGCGGCGACGACGTCGGCCTTGACCCGGACCGCGCGCTCGATGAGCTCGCGCAGGTGGGGGTTGGCCGCGCTGCGGGCCCGGTCGGGGTCGTCGGCGACGGCCGACTCGACGAGGTCGAGGATGACCGGGTCTGCGATGAAGCCGCACTTGACCACCTCGGCCAGCCCCGCGACGAGGTCGGCCTGCGGCAGCGTTGCGAGCACGTCGACGTCGCACAGCACGCCGGCGGGCGGGTGGAAGGCGCCGACGAGGTTCTTGCCCTCGGCGGTGTTGATGCCGGTCTTGCCCCCGACCGCGGCGTCGACCATGCCGAGCAGCGTCGTCGGCACCTGGACGACGCGCACACCGCGAAGCCACGACGCCGCGACGAAGCCCGCGAGGTCGGTGACCGTGCCCCCGCCGACACCGACGACCGCGTCGGTGCGGGTGAAGCCGGCCTGCCCCAGCTGCGCCCACAGCCCGGCGGCGACGGACGTGGTCTTGGCCGCCTCGGCGTCGGGCACCTCGGCGAGGTGGACGGCATACCCCCGCTCGCGCAGCGCGTCGGAGACCGCGCCGCTGAGGGCCGGCAGGGTGGGCGGGTGGACGACGAGCACCCGCTCGACGTCGGCGCCGAGGAGGTCGGCGACCCGCCCGAGCACCCCGGACCCGATGACGACGTCGTAGTCGTCGCCGACGGCGATCGTCGTCGTCTCCGGCGCAGCGCTCACGCCGTCGCCACCCCCGTCGCCTCGAGCTCGGCGATGACCGCGTCGACGATCTCGTCGGGGGTGCGCCCGGCAGTGTCGACGCGCACCGTGGCGACGCGTTCGTACGTGGGCCGGCGCACCTTCATCATCGCGATCCACGACGCGCGGGGGTTGACCGAGAGGAGCGGTCGCGAGCGGTCGAAGCCGATGCGCTTGCTCGCGTCGGCGATGGCGACGTCGAGGAAGACGACCGTGTGCCCGGCCAGCACCGCCTCGCTGAGCGGGTCCATGACCGCTCCCCCGCCGAGCGCCACGACACCCCGCTCGTCGGCGAGCGAGCGCGCGACCTCCGCGCGCTCGAGGTCGCGGAAGGCCGCCTCGCCGTCGTCGACGAAGATGTCGGAGATCGAGCGCCCCTCGGCCGCCTCGACGGCGGCGTCGACGTCGTGGAACGGCACGCCGAGACGCTCGGCGAGCAGCGCCCCGACCGTCGTCTTGCCCGCACCGGGCGGGCCGACGACGACGGCGGCCGGACGCGGGGCCGTGCCCTCGGGCGTGGGTTCGTGAGCGTTCACCACGTGCGCAGCCCTTCGCGGATGCCGTCGAGGTATGCCGTGTGGTTGCGTGCCGTCTCGGTGACCGAGTCGCCCCCGAACTTCTCGAGGCACGACTGGGCGAGCACGAGCGCGACCATCGCCTCGGCGACGACACCTGCCGCCGGCACCGCGCAGACGTCGGAGCGCTGGTGGATCGCGGTGGCGGCCTCCCCGGTCGCGACGTCGACCGTCGACAGCGCCCTCGGCACGGTGCTGATCGGCTTCATCGCGGCCCGGACGCGCAGGACCTGGCCCGTCGACATGCCGCCCTCGGTGCCGCCGGCGCGGCCGGTGCGGCGCGTGATGACACCGTCGACGAGCTCCATCTCGTCGTGGGCCTGCGACCCTCGACGGCGAGCGGTCTCGAAGCCGTCGCCGACCTCGACCCCCTTGATGGCCTGGATGCTCATGAGCGCCTGGGCGAGCTGGCCGTCGAGCTTGCGGTCCCAGTGGACGTGCGAGCCGAGGCCCGGCGGCAACCCGTAGGCGAGCACCTCGACGACACCACCGAGGGTGTCGCCGTCCTTCTTCGCCGCATCGACCTCGGCCACCATGGCCGCGGACCCCTCGGGGTCGAAGGCGCGCACCGGGTCGGCGTCTAGGCGCTCGACGTCGTCGGGCGTCGGGAGGGCGGCCCCGGCGGGCACGCCCGCCGTGCCGATCGAGACCGTGTGCGAGACGAGCTGGATGCCGTAGGCCTGCTCGAGGAAGCGCGCCGCGATCTCACCGAGCGCCACGCGCGCCGCGGTCTCACGGGCCGAGGCGCGCTCGAGGATCGGCCGCGCGTCGTCGTGACCGTACTTCTGCATGCCGACGAGGTCGGCGTGGCCGGGGCGCGGGCGGGTCAGCGGCTTGTTGCGCGCGACCTCCTTCTCCGCGTTGACGTCGTCGGAGGCGGCGTAGTCCTGCTCGCTCACGACCTCGGGGCTCATCACCGTCGTCCACTTCGGCCACTCGCTGTTGCCGATGCGCACGGCGATCGGCGAGCCGAGCGTCATGCCGTGCCGCAGGCCGCCGAGGAACTCGACCTCGTCCTGCTCGAACTTCATCCGGGCCCCACGGCCGTAGCCGAGCCGCCGCCGCGACAGGGCCGCCTGCAGGTCCTTCGCCCCGACCTCGACGCCTGCGGGCAGGCCCTCGATCATGGCGACGAGTGCGGGCCCGTGCGACTCACCGGCCGTCAACCAACGCAACATTCCCCGATCCTCCCACGCACCCAGGCTGCTCCCCCGACCCGCCCGGCACGCGGGACACCGCTCAGATGATCGGAGCCAGCTCCACGACGAGGGCGATGAGGGTGCCGACGAGCATCCAGGGGCCGAAGGCGATGTCGTCCTTGCGGGTGCCCCGCCGCACGACGATGCGCCCCACGCCGTAGACGCCCGCGAGCAGGAAGGCGGCGAACGTCGCGACGAGCGTCGCAGTCACGCTGACGTAGCCGGTCGCGAGCCCGACGAGCCCGGCGAGGGTCACGTCACCGAGCCCGAAGCCGCTGCCGAGCAGCGCGGCGAGGACGGCGAGGACGAGGTAGATCACCCACAGGACGAGCCCCGCGACTGCGGCACGCCGCAGGGCGGCCCAGTCCCCCGACGCGAGCGACGCGAGCGCGAGCTGCCCCACGAGCAGGGGGTATGCCGGCCGGGTGAGTCCCCGGGGCAGCCGGTGCACGTCCGCGTCGACCCACGCGAGCGCGACCGCGACGAACGCGAAGCCGAGGTAGGCCGGGGTGAGGGCCCACTCCGAGAGGGGCCCGAAGCGCCAGGCGAGCAGCCCCCAGAGCAGCGCCATCGCGACGGGCACGACGGCGATCGGGGCACGAGGTGGCGGACCGGTCTCGTCGTCGAGCCGGTAGCCGCCGGTCACGAGACGGCGACGCAGCACCTCACCGACGGCCGCGCCGGCGAGGGCCAGCACGGCGACGAACCACCACGGGGTCGCCGGGAAGGCGGTCCACGTCATCGGCCACCGGCGGAGGTCCGCACCCCCCAGACCGGGTCGACGACGGCATACAGCGCCTCGGCCATGGCGGCGAGCGGCGCCGGCTGACCGGTCATGAGGCTCACCTGGCGGGTCGCCTGGTGCAGGAGCATGTCGACGCCGCGGGCCAGCGTCCAGCCCCGGTGCTGGCCGCCGCGCTGGAGCGGGGTGGGCCCTTCGCCGTAGACGACGTCGAGCAGCACGCGGGTGCGGCCTCCGTCGGTCGTGGGCAGCGTGTCGAGCGGCAGGCCGGCCGACGGGGGCACGGTGCTGATGACGAGGTCGGCGTCGGGCCACTCGCCCAGTGCTGCGACCGCCACCTCCAGCCCCGCCGCTCGCGCCTGCGCCACGGTCTCGGGACGAGCCTCGTCGCGCACCATGAGGGTCACACGCCGCGCCGCGACGGCACCTGAGTCACGTGAGTCACCTGAGGCGGCGAGCGCGGCGATGGCCGACCGCGCCGTGGCGCCCGACCCCACGACGACGACCTCGGTCACAGCATCGGAGGCGAGGTCGCAGCCCACGGCCGCGAGGGCGGCGGTGATGCCGTGCACGTCGGTGTTGTCGGCGAGCCAACCTCCCTCGACGCGCACGAGGGTGTTGGCCGCACCGGTCTCACGGGCCGTGTCGGTCGCCTCGACGGCGGCCTGCAGGGCCACCTCCTTGAGCGGCATCGTCAGGGAGAGCCCGCGCCACGTCTCGTCGAGCTGCTCGAGCGCGCCGGCGAACGACTCCGTGTCGACCTCGCGCCGGTCGTAGGACCACGTCGTGAGGCCCAGCGCGACGTGTGCGGCTCGGTGCAGCACGGGCGAGAGCGAGTGGGCGATGGGTGAGCCCCAGACCGCGCACCGGGTCTGTTCGGCCGGGATGGTCAGCACTTGCCCCCCGTGGACGCGCGCCACGCGTTGAAGGCGGCGACGTTCTTGGCGTGGTCGGCAGCGGTCACGGCGAACTTCGTCTCTCCCGTGCAGAGGTTGACGGTGACGAAGTAGAACCAGTCACCGGCCGGCGGGGCCGCAGCGGCCTGGATCGCGCTCTCGCCCGGGTTGGCGATCGGGCCCGGGGGCAGGCCCTTGAAGCGACGCGTGTTGTACGGGCTGTCGCTGTCGAGCATGTCCTGCGTCGGCACGCCGCGCTTCTTGAAGATGTAGTTGACCGTCGAGTCGAAGCCGATGGACGTGTTGGACGCGAGGCGGTTCTCGATGACCCGCGCGACCTTGCCGCGGTCGGCCTCGGTGCTGGCCTCGCCCTCGACGAGGCTCGCGAGAATCACCACGCGCTCCATCTTCTCCGGGGGGATGCCCAGGGCGTCGAGCCGCTTGACCGACTCCCCCACCATCTGCTTCAGCTGGGCCGCTGCGCTCGAGTCGGGCGCGAACTCGTAGCTGGCCGGGAAGAGGTAGCCCTCGACGTTGCCCCGGGCCGACGACGGGAGCCCGAGCGCCTCCGCGTCCTTGGCCGCGGCGACGTACTGCGCCACGGGGATGCCGGAGGCCTTCGAGAGCTTCGCGTAGATCTCCGTGGCCCACAGGCCCTCAGGGATCGTGACCCGGGTGACGATGCGGTTCTTGGGGTTGACGAGCAGGGCGAGGGCATCCGCCGCGCGCATCTGCTTCTTCATCTCGTAGACGCCGGGCTGGATGCCGCCGCTCTTGGAGTCGGCGTTGGCCGCCTCGACGAACGCCTTCGTCGACTTGATGACGTCGGCGTCGACGAGCTCTCGCGCGATCGCGCTGCCGCCGGCGCCCTGCTCGACCGTGACGCGCACGCTGCCGTCGCCCGGGCCCGGGTAGTCGTTGGACTCGAGGAAGCCCTCCACGACGGGGCGCAGTGCGTGGTACGCGACCACGACGCCGCCGCCGATGACGGCCAGGGCGAGGACGATGACGATGAGGCGTCGCCACCACGGGGGCTTGCCGCGGCCTTCGCGAGCCCCGCCGGCACTGCGCCGGCGCCCACGGGAGCGCTTGGCGGCCAGCTCGGCCTCGCGCAGCTCGCGGCGGCTCGCGGGCGGCGCGGCGGGGTGGGCGGCGTCGTGCCCCACGGGGTCGTGGACGTCGGCGTGGTCATCGTGGTCACCGAAGATCGATGACTCGAGATGGTCCTTCATCGGCGACGTTCCTTCTTTCGTCTTCCCCCCGTGGTGACTGGCTCCCCTGGCGGCCTGCCCGAGCGAGCCTCCGTGTCGAGTGCGGTCTGCAGGATGAGGACAGCTGCCGCTTGGTCGACGACCTTGCGCTGGCCCCGTCCCGGCACGCCGCTGTCGCGTAGTCTGCGGTGCGCGTCGACGGTGGTCAAGCGTTCATCGACCAGTCGCACCGTCACGGTACCCACTCGGGCCGCGAGAGCCACGGCGTAGTCGCGTGCGATGCGTGCGGCCTCGCCCTCCTGACCGGAGAGCAGCAGGGGCAGCCCGACGACGACCTCGACGGCGGCGAGCTCCTCGACGAGGGTCGCGATCTGCGTGAGGTCGGTGCCGTGCAGCTCGTCGCGGGCGAGGGTGCGCACCGGGTGCGCGAAGGTGGCGGTGGGGTCCGAGGCAGCCACCCCGACCCGGGCGCTGCCCACGTCGACGCCGACGCGCACCCCGGGGCGCACTGTCCGCACCGGGGGCTCGTCGGGCATCGTCATGCGCCTCGGGCGCGCAGTTGGTCCTCGACGACCCCGAGGGCGCGAGAGACCTGCGTCGGGTCGGTGCCGCCTCCCTGGGCAAGGTCGGGCTTGCCGCCCCCTCCGCCACCGAGGGCCTGCGCGGCGAGCTTGACGAGCGCCCCGGCCTGCAGCCCCGTCTGGCGGGCCTGCTCGTTGGTCGCGACGATGACGACGGGCCTGCCTCCGGAGACGGCGGCCATCGACACGAGGGCCGGCCGGTCGTTGCCGAGACGGGTGCGCACGTCGAGCACGAGCGCGCGCAGCTCGTCGGCCGACACGCCGTCGCCGGCGTCGTGGCTGACGAAGCGGACGCCCGCGATCTCGCGGGCGCTGGACACGAGTCCCGCTGCCGCACCGAGGACCTGGGCCTGCTTGACGGCGGCGATCTCCTTCTCGGCGTCGCGCAGGCGACCGAGGATGCCGGCGATGCGGTCGGGCAGCTCGTCGCGGCGTCCTCCGACGACCTCGGTCAGCTGGCTGACGATGGCGGCCTCACGCGCGAGGTGCGTGTAGGCGTCGACGCCGACGAGCGCCTCGACACGGCGCACCCCGGAGCCGATCGAGCTCTCGCCGAGCAGCTTGACGACCCCGATCTGCCCGACGCGCGGGGTGTGGGTGCCGATGCACAGCTCACGCGACCAGTCGCCGATCGACACGACGCGCACGCGCTCGCCGTACTTCTCGCCGAACAGCGCCATCGCGCCGAGCTTGCGGGCGTCGTCGATGGCCATGATGTCGGCCGTGACGGGCAGGTCGTCGAGGAGCACGCCGTTGATGCGTGACTCGATCTCGCCGAGCGCGCCCGCGGGCACGGCCTGCTGCGAGCGGAAGTCGAAGCGCAGCCGACCCGGGGAGTTCTCGGACCCGGCCTGGGTCGCCGTGTCTCCCAGCTCGTCGCGCAGCGCCTGGTGCACCATGTGCGTCGCCGTGTGGGCGCGCGAGATGGAGCGTCGGCGGGCCACGTCGACCTCGGCCTCGGCGTCCTCGCCGACGGCGCCCTCGCCCTCGAGCACCGTCGCGCGGTGCACGACGAGACCCGAGATGGGGCGCTGCACATCGGTCACCTCGAGCACGGCGCCACCCGACAGGCGGATGCGGCCGTGGTCGGCGAGCTGGCCGCCCGACTCGGCGTAGAGCGGCGTGCGGTCGAGCACGAGCTCGACCTCGTCGCCCGGGCCGAAGCGCTCGACCACCTCACCGCCGCGGATGAGTCCGCGCAGCCGGGTGTCGGTGACGACCTGGTCGTAGCCGGTGAACTCGACCTCGCGGCCGAGGGTGTCGGAGACGCGACGGTAGACGCTCGTGTCACCGTGGCCCGACTTCTTGGCGCGGGCATCGGCCTTGGCGCGGTCGCGCTGCTCCGCCATGAGGGTGCGGAAACCGGTCTCGTCGACCTGGACGCCCTGTTCCGCCGCCATCTCGAGGGTCAGGTCGATCGGGAAGCCGTAGGTGTCGTGCAGCGCGAAGGCCTCCGCGCCGCCGAGGGTCGAGCGTCCGGAGGACTTCGCGCTCGCCACCGCGGTGTCGAGGATCGTCGTGCCGGCCGCGAGGGTGCGCCGGAAGGCGTCCTCCTCGCCGTAGGCGACCTGGCTGATGCGGTGGAAGTCGCGCTCGAGCTCGGGGTAGGACGCCTTCATCCGCTCCTTGCTGACCGGCAGCAGGTGCTCCAGCGTCGGTGCGTCGACCCCGAGGAGGCGCATCGAGCGGACCGCGCGGCGCAGCAGACGGCGCAGGACGTAGCCGCGGCCCTCGTTGCCCGGCGTGACCCCGTCGCCGATGAGCATGAGCGAGCTGCGCACGTGGTCGGCCACGACGCGGAAGCGCACGTCGTCGTCGCGGTCGGCTCCGTAGCGGCGCCCGGTGAGGTCCTCGGCTGCCGCGATGACGGGGAAGACCTCGTCGGTCTCGTAGATGTTGTCGACGCCCTGGAGCAGGTAGGCGACGCGCTCGAGGCCCATGCCCGTGTCGATGTTGCGCTTGGGCAGCTCGCCCGCGATGTCGAAGTCCTCCTTGGACCGGACGTTCTCGAGCTCGTACTGCATGAAGACGAGGTTCCAGAACTCGAGGTAGCGGTCGCCCGCCTCCCAGTCGCGGTCGGCGCCGAACTGCGGGCCGCGGTCGAGCAGGATCTCGGAGCACGGGCCGCCGGGGCCGGCGACGCCCATGTTCCAGTAGTTGTCCTTGCGGCCGAGGCGCACGATGCGGTCGTCGGAAAGCCCGGCGACCTTCTTCCACAAGGAGATCGCCTCGTCGTCGTCGTGGTAGACCGACGCGTAGAGGTCCTTCTCGTCGAAGCCGAGGCCGCCGTCACGCTGGCTGCGCGTGATGAGCTCCCACGCGAGCTCGATGGCGCCTTCCTTGAAGTAGTCGCCGAAGCTGAAGTTGCCGTTCATCTGGAAGAACGTGCCGTGGCGGGTCGTCTTGCCGACCTCTTCGATGTCGAGGGTGCGCACGCACTTCTGCACGCTCGTGGCGCGGCGGAAGGGCGGCGTCTCCTGCCCGAGGAAGTAGGGCTTGAAGGGCACCATGCCGGCGTTGACGAAGAGCAGGTTGGGGTCCTCGTGCACGAGCGGCGCGCTCGGCACGACGGTGTGGCCGCGCTCCCCGAAGAAGGAGAGCCAGCGACGCCTGATCTCAGCGGTTTCCATGTGTGTTGTCCTCGTGGTCGGTGCTGCGGGGTGGGAGTCGGGGCGGGGTCAGCCGAGGCGCCTCAGCAGGGCGCGACTGACCCCCGGCCGGCTCGTGACCACACCTGCGGCCTCGCCGTCATCCACTGCTCCGTGCCCACCACGCAGTCCACCACGCATCGTCCTTCGCTCGTCGGCGCGCACGTCGCGCCGCCGTCAACCCTAACCGACCCCCGCGCACGCGCGCGCTCCCACGCAGCGGGACGCGAGCGGGCCGCCGGCCCGGGGTCGGGCGACAGGCGGGGGTATGCCGTGGGGCCGGCTCCCACACGGGAAGCCGGCCCCACGGCATACGGGCTGGGTCTGCTCGACGCGGCCCGGATGTGCGCCGGTGCCTCAGGCGACCGGCTCGGCCGGGACCTCGGCGACGAGAGTCGTCTTGACCTCCGGGAAGTGGCACGCCTGCAGGTGCAGGCCCCGGTCACGCCTGGCGCGGACCGACGTCGTGTCCTCGACCGAGGTCGCGAGCGGCGGCTCCTGCTGGGCGCAGATGTCCTGGGCCTTCCAGCACCGCGTGCGGAACCGGCACCCGCTCGGCGGGTCGATCGGGCTCGGCACGTCGCCGATGAGGCGGATGCGCTCCTTGGGAGCGATGCCACGAGCGACGTTGATGTCGGGTGCCGCCGACAGCAGGGCCTGGGTGTACGGGTGCTCGGGAGCCTCGTAGATCTTCTTCTTGTCGCCGTACTCGACGATCTTGCCGAGGTACATCACCGCGACCTGGTCGCAGAAGTGGCGCACGACGCCGAGGTCGTGGGCGACGAAGATGAACGCGAGGTCGAGCTCGTCGCGCAGCTTGCCGAGGAGGTTCATCACCTGCGCCTGGATCGACACGTCGAGGGCCGAGACCGGCTCGTCGGCGATGATGAGCTTGGGCTCGACCGCCAGGGCGCGGGCGATGCCGATGCGCTGGCGCTGGCCGCCCGAGAACTCCGACGGGTAGCGGTTGATGTGCTCCGGGTTGAGGCCGACGAGCTCGAGCAGCTCCTGGACCCGAGCCTTCTCCTTGCCCTTGTGCAGGCCGTGCACCTTGAGCGGCGTCGAGAGGATTGAGCCGATCGTGTGGCGCGGGTTGAGCGAGCTGTAGGGGTCCTGGAAGATCATCTGCACGTCGCGCCGGATCGAGCGCAGCTGGTGCTCCTTGAGGTGCGTGATGTCGCGCCCCTCGAAGACGACCGACCCGGCGGTGGGCTCGTCGAGACGAGTCACCAGGCGCGAGGTCGTCGACTTGCCACAGCCCGACTCGCCGACGAGGCCGAGCGTCTGCCCCTGGCGAAGGGTGAAGCTGATGCCGTCGACGGCCTTGACCGTCGCCTTGACCATGCGCAGACCCTGGACCTCACGGAAGGGGAAGTAGCGCTGCAGGTCGGTGACCTCGAGGAGCGGCTTGGCAGCGCTGTCCGCTGCGGCTCGGGTCTGGGTGCTCGGCTGGGCGGTCATCGGACTCCCTCGTCTTCCTGGAGCGTGCCCACCGGGTCGGTGAGGTGGCACCGGATCTGGCGGTTGGCGAGGCCCGGCGTCGGGCGCCACTCGGGCAGCTCGGTCCAGCACGCGTCGCCGGGGACCTGGCTCTTGAAGTCGCAGCGCGGGTGGAACGAGCAGCCGGGCGGGAGGTTGAGCAGGCTGGGCGGGGAGCCCTGGATCGCCTTGAGCTCGGTGAGGTCCTCCGAGTGCGACGGCAGCGACTGGAGCAGGCCGTAGGTGTAGGGGTGCGACGGCTGGGCCAGCACCTCCTTGGCGTCCCCCTTCTCGACACCGCGGCCGGCATACATCACGACGATGTCGTCGGCGGTCTCGGCCACGACCGCGAGGTCGTGCGTGATCAGGATGACCGCGGAGCCGAACTCCTTCTGCAGGTCGTTGACGAGGTCGAGGATCTGCGCCTGGACGGTCACGTCGAGGGCGGTCGTCGGCTCGTCGGCGATGAGCAGCTTGGGGTTGTTGACCAGGCCCAGGGCGATCATCGCGCGCTGGCGCATACCGCCCGAGAACTCGTGGGGGAACTGCAGCGCACGGCGCTTCGGGTTCGGGATGCCGACGAGGTCGAGCATCTCGATGGCCCGCTTCTCGGCCACGGCCTTGCTCACCTTGTTGTGCGCGAGGTAGGCCTCGGCGATCTGCTTGCCGATCTTGTGGAACGGGTGCAGGGCGCTCTGGGGGTCCTGGAAGACCATCGCGGCCTTGGTGCTGCGGATCTTCTGGAAGGTCGACTGCGGCGCACCGACGAGCTCGATGCCGTCGAGCTTGATGCTCCCCGTGATCTGCGTGCGCTTCGGGTTGTGCAGGCCCAGCACGGCCATGCTCGAGACGGACTTGCCGGAGCCGGACTCACCGACGATGGCGAGCGTGCGGCCGAGGCGGGCCTGGTAGCTGAGGTTGGAGACGGCCTTGACGAGCCCCTCCTCGGTCGGGAAGGCGACCGAGAGGTCCTGCACGTCGAGCACGACGTCGCCGACTGACGTGGCCTCCGCGGCCTGCGTGGGGATGGCGTTCGCCGTGGCGGTCACTGGAGCCTCACTCGGGGGTCGATGAAGGAGTAGGCGATGTCGACGACGAGGTTCATGATGACGACGACCGCCGCTCCGATGAGCACGCTCCCCATGATGACGGGCAGGTCCTGGGCGCGGAAGGCGGCGAGGGTGCGCCGCCCGATCCCGTCGACGCCGAAGATCTGCTCGGTGATGAGGGTGCCGGTCAACAGGGCCGCGATGTCGAGGCCGAGGATCGTGACGATGGGGCTCATCGCGGCGCGGAAGCCGTGCTTGACGAGCACGGTGCGCTCGGGGATGCCCTTCGAGCGGGCCGTCCGGATGTAGTCCATCGACAGGGTCTCGAGCATCGAGTTTCGCGTGTAGCGCGTGTACGAGGTCGAGGTGTAGAGGCCGAGGATGAGCGCAGGGGCGAGCATGCCCAGGAAGTAGGGCCCGACGCCCGCCGATATCGGTGCGTACTGCGGGAGGATGTTCCAGAGCACGACCGGGTAGAGCGCGACGAGAAGGGCGAGCACGTAGTACGGGATCGCGCCGAAGGTCTGCGACGAGCCGATGATGCCTCGGTCGGCGGGGGTGCCGCGGCGGATCGCGGCGATGATGCCGAGGGTCACGCCGACCGTGACGAACACGACGGCGGCCATGAGGGCCAGCACGACGGTATTCGGGAAGCGGGTGAACAGCTCGGTGTTGACCGACTGGCGGGTCGAGAAGGAGTACCCGAGACACGGAGCCCCGCAGTGCACCGTGTCCCCTGCATAGGTGAAGTCACGACCGACGAACAGGCCCTTGAAGTACTCGAGGAACTGCTGCGAGAGCGGCTTGTCGAGGCCGAGGCTCTTCGTGATCTGCTCGAGGCGCGCAGGGTTGCACCGGGTCTCCGGGCACATGGCCTGGGCGGGGTCGGACGGGCCGGCGAAGAAGAGGAGGAACGTCGACACGAGCGTCGCCAAGATGACGCTCAAGGCGAGGGCCACGCGCCTGAGGATGTACGTGAGCAAGGGATACCTTCCAAGGAGTGGGCATCCGTGGTGGGGACCCGGAGGTTTCCGAGCCCCCACCACGGGTTGTGGTCAGTCGCCGCCCTCAGGTCGGAGGGCGGCCCCGGCCGGTCTTACTGGTCGAGCCAGACGTCCGTCAGGTTGGGCATGCCCTTGTTGGGGTTGTTGTGGACGTTCTTCACCTTGGTGCCGAACACCGAGTTGCCCTTGTCGTTGGAGTCCGGGATGGCCAGGAGGTAGTTCTCCGTCAGCCACTTGTCCATCTTGCCCCACTCAGGACCCTGCTCCGTGATGGAGAGGCCCTGGATGCGCTTGATCTCGGCGTCGATCTTGGCGTCGGAGAAGTTACCGAACGTCGTGCCACCCTGCGAGAGGGCGATCGTGCCGATGGTGGGCGGGATGATCGAGTCGGCGGACGGCCAGTCGAAGCACCAGCCGCGCGGCGACTGGAGCATGTTCATCTTGCCCTTGGGGTCACCCACGAGCTTGCGACGCTCGGCGCTCGGCGCACCGATGTCGGTCACCTTGAAGCCGGCCTTCTCCAGGGACTGCTTGCGCACCTGGTTGACCTTCTGGGCGATGTCGTCGTCGTTCGTGTAGTAGTAGATGAGCTCGAAGGGCTTGTCGGGGCCGTAGCCGGCGTCCGCGAGCATCTGCTTGGCCTTGGCCGGGTCGCCGTCGCCCTTGCCGTTCATCTTGAAGCCGGGAGCAGCCTCGGCCTCGTAGTCGAGGTGGCCCGGGATCTGCGGCGGGATGATCGTCGAGGCGGGGGTGAACGAGTGCGTGGTCTCGCCACCGGCCTTGTGGATCGCGTCGAACGGGTAGGCCACGGCGATCGCCTTGCGCACCGGCATCGGGATCTTGCGGGCGTCCATGTTGATCATGAGCACGCAGGAGGAGGGGCCCTCCTCGAACTGGGCCTTCTTCTCGCCCTCGATCTGCGAGATGAGCGAGGAGTCGATGCCGTCCCAGTTGAGGGTGGTGGCGTCGTCACCGTTGGACGCGAGGATCGCGGTCTGCGTCTTGACGATGTCCTGGCCCCACTTGAAGTGGAAGCCGTCCGGGTAGTTGTGACGCGCCGGGTCGGTGTTGGGGTCCCAGTTGGGGTTGCGCTTGAGGGTCAGCTCGGTGCCCGGGGTGTACTTGTCGAACATGTAGGGACCGGTCGCCAGCGGGTGCAGCTGGTAGTCGGCCTTCGTGTCCTTCGCCTCGGGGATCGGCGTGAACTGGTTGAACGAGACGAAGTAGGGCAGCGTCTCGAAGCGCTTCTCGAGGTGGAAGACGACGGTCTTGTCGTCCTTGGCCTCGACGCCGTTCCAGTTCTTGTCACCCTTGAACGGGCCCTGGTAGTCGGCGCCACCCTTGAAGAACTCGCGCTGGTAGGTCGGGCCGTTGGCAGCCAGGTCGGGGTCGAACGAGCGCTTGGCGGCCCAGACGATGTCCTGCGCCTTGACCGGCGTGCCGTCCTCGTACTTGATGCCGTCCTTGAGCGTGAACGTCCACGTCAGACCGTCGTCCGAGACCTTGCCGAGGTCGGTCGCGAGGTCCGGGACGAGCACCTGCTGGTCGCCGCGGCTCACGAAGGTCGTCAGGGCGCGGTGGCTCAGCGAGAAGATGACCGCGGTGTCCTGGTAGAACTGGTCGCTCGGGTCCATGTTGGCCGGGGTCGAGGAGTAGGAGACCGTGAGGATCCCACCCTTCTTCGCACCCGCGACTGCGGGCGCGGGGCCCTTGGCGGTCGGGTCGAGAGTCGCCGCAGCGCCCTCCACCTTGCCGGTGTCACCGCTCGCGTTGCCCGTGCCGGTGCCGTTCGTCGACGGTGCACCACAGGCTGCGACAAGACCGAGGGAGGCCACGGCCCCGACGGTCAGGACTTTGGTCCAGCGCATTGTTGTTTGCTCCCTTTGTTGTGCTTGTCCCAGCGCTTTGCCGGGAACATCTGTATGACCGAGACCCGCGATGGGGTCAGCGGCGACTGCTGGGGTCGAAGGCGTCGCGGATCGAGTCGCCCAGCAGACTGAGGGCGAGCACGAGCAGCGAGAGGCCGATGACCGAGGGCCACAACCACAGGGGGTAGGTGGCGAACAGGTTCTGGGCGTCCGCGATGGTGCGGCCCCAGGAGGCGGTGGGCTCGACGAGCCCGACGCCGAGGTAGCTGAGCGTCGCTTCGTAGGTGATGTAGGCGGGCACGGCGATCGACGCGGACACGATGATCGGGCCGACGAGGTTGGGCAGGACCTCCTTGAAGAGGATCTGCCGGGTGGGCACACCGATGGCCCGGGCGGCCTGGACGAACTCACGCTCGCGCAGGCTCTTGACCTCACCGCGGACGAGTCGGGCCAGACCCATCCATCCGAAGACGAAGAGGATGACGATGAGGACCCAGAAGCGGATCGAGGAGGTCTCCTCCGCCGTCAGGTCGGCGCCGCCGGCGATGCTCTTCTGTGCGATCGGCACGATGGCGATGACGAGCAGCAGGATCGGCAGGCTGAGGAAGAAGTCGGTGATCCACGTGATGATGCGGTCGGCCCAGCCGCCGGCGTAGCCGGCGATGAGGCCGAGCGTCACACCGAGGATCGTGGAGACGCCGGCGGCGATGAAGCCGATGACGAGGGAGGGTCGTGCCCCGACAGCCCAGCGGGCGAACAGGTCACGGCCGAGGCGGGGCTCCACCCCGAGCCAGTGCGCCGAGCTCGCGCCGACGGTGGGCAGACCGTTGAAGTCGACGAGCTCCGTGTGCACGGTGTACGGGTCGGCCTTGGCGCCGGTGATGGGGTCCACGGCCTGCAGCGAGTAGAGCAGCGGGGCGAAGATCGCGACGAGGATGAAGAAGATGATGATGATCGAGCAGAAGATCGCGACCTTGTCCTTCTTCAGGCGGTCCCACGCAACCCGGCCCGGCGAGCGACCGGTGCGCACGTCCTTGTGCGCCGGCGCCCCAAGGTCCTCGTTGCGCTCGGTCTGCTCGACAAACTCCTCGTCCGTGGCCTCGATGAGCGCTTCGGCACCGGGCTCCGGTAGGGCGTTCAACGCGTTGTCTCCATCCTGATGGGGATCTCATCCGGACCGCGGGGCGGTCCACAGGTCCCAGGAAGGTGCGCACGGCAAGACCGCTGACCACCCCTTGGGACGACGTCACCTTGCCACAGGGAAAGGCGCGGTCCAAGCCTCGAGACGCGCTGGATGACAAATCGTTACCGACCACCACGGCTCGCCCAACATCGTCCCGGCAAAACGTCACCTGCCCGAAACAATCCATGTGACGGGGCATTTCCTGCCGGTGTGTCGTCACACCGTCCACACAGGTCGATGCGCTTCACTGCGGGCGACTGCGCCCCAGCCGCCCCGCGAGCCACTGGAGCCGCGAGCGCAGGCGCTCCTCGAAGCCCCGGTCCGTCGGGCGGTAGTAGGCCACGTTCCCCTCGAGGTCGTCCGGGAGGTACTGCTGCCTCGCGACGCCGTCGGGCTCGTCGTGGGCGTACACGTAGCCCGCGCCGTGTCCGAGACGCTCCGCGCCGGCATACCCGCTGCCCCGCAGGTGCGGGGGCACTGCACCGCCACGCCCCGCGCGCACGTCGGCGATCGCCTCGCCCACCCCGAGGTATGCCGCGTTCGACTTGGGTGCCATGGCGTTGTGCACCACCGCCTGCGCGAGGATGATGCGCGCCTCGGGCATGCCGATCTGGGCGACCGCGTGCATCGCCGCCACCGCCGTCTGCAGCGCCGTGGGGTCGGCCATGCCGACGTCCTCGCTGGCGGAGATGACGATGCGCCGGGCGATGAAGCGCGGGTCCTCCCCCGCCTCGAGCATCCGGGCCAGGTAGTGCAGCGACGCATCGACGTCGCTGCCGCGCATCGACTTGATGAGGGCGCTCGCGACGTCGTAGTGCTGGTCACCCGCCCGGTCGTAGCGCACGGCCGCCTGGGCGACGGCCTGCTCGACGTGCGCCAGGGTGATCTCGACCGGACCGTCGTCGTCGCGGCCGGGTGGCACCGCGTCGAGCGCGACCCCCGCCCCGGCCTCGAGCGAGGTGAGGGCCCGGCGTGCATCGCCGCCCGCGATCCGCACGAGGTGGTCGAGGGCGTCGTCGGTCAGCGTGTGCGCGCCCTCCAGACCCCGCTCGTCCCCGAGCGCCGACCGCAGCAAGTCGGCGACGTCCTCGTCGGAGAGCGACTCGAGGGTCACGAGCACGGAGCGCGAGAGCAGCGGCGCGATGATGCTGAACGACGGGTTCTCCGTCGTGGCCGCCACGAGGATGACGGTGCGGTTCTCGACCCCCGGCAGCAGGGCGTCCTGCTGGGCCTTGGTGAAGCGGTGGATCTCGTCGAGGAAGAGCACGGTCTGTCGCGCGTAGAGGTCGCGCTCGCGGCTCGCCGACTCCATGACCGACCGCACGTCCTTGACGCCGGCGGTGACCGCCGAGAGCTCGACGAAGCGCCGGTCGGCGGCGGTGGCGACGAGGTGGGCGAGCGTCGTCTTGCCCGTGCCCGGCGGTCCCCAGATGATGGCCGAGAGGGGCCCGGCGGCTCCCCCGGACCCCTCGATGAGCCGGCGCAGCGGGCTGCCGGGGCGCAGCACCTTGCCCTGGCCGCGCACCTCGTCCAGCGTGCGCGGTCGCATCCGCACGGCGAGCGGAGCGTGCCCGGCCGAGGCCGGCTGCTCCGCGCGGTCGGCGGCGGAGGCGGCACCGAAGAGGTCGTCTGAGGTCACTGTGGAAGGCTATCCACGTGCAGAACCCCTCTTCCGGGGCCCCGGCCCCCGACGCGACCGGCCGGGCCGCCGCGTCCGACGCAAAAGTGACGCGCATGGCTCGGCTCGGCAGGCTCATCGCTCGCCACCCCGGACGCTGGGTCATCGCCTGGGTCCTCATCACCGCGGCCTGCTTCGCCGTGGCGGTCGGCGGGGTCACCGGTGAGTCGCTCTTCAACCGGCTCCACTCGGGCGCGCCCACGGTCGACTCGGAGTCGACACAGGCCCGTCAGGTCATCGAGCAGTCGCAGCCTGCCCTCGAGACGCTGACGATGCAGGTGACCGGGGCCGACCTCACGGACACCACGGTCGTCGCCGACGGCACGGCCGCGACGAAGAAGGTCGGTGAGGTTCCGGGCGTCAAGCAGGTGCGCTCACCCCTGCTCGTCCCCGGCGGGCTCACCGACCCGGCCGCAGCGCCGCTGCTCAAGGGCGGTACGCCCGCGGCGGGCGGCTTCGTCACGGTCGTCGACTTCGAGCCGGGTCTCGACAAGGCGGCTCAGGACGCAGCCGAGGCAGCCGCCGAGAAGGCGCTCCTCGAGGTGCCGAAGGTGATGAATGCCCAAGGCTCCGTGGGCAGCCCGAACAAGATCATCACCGCCATCACGACGACCGTCGAGCGCGATCTCATCCGCGGCGAAGGCATCGCCCTGCCCCTGACGTTCATCGTGATGTTCTTCGTCTTCGCCGGCTTCATCGCCGCCGGCATGCCGATCATCGGCGCCTTCGTCTCGATCGGAGGTGCGCTGCTCTCGCTCTTCGCGTTCTCGCACCTCGTCGAGCTCGACGCCACGGTCGTCAACATCGTGACCCTGCTCGGCCTCGGGTTGTCCATCGACTACGGGCTGCTCACCGTCAGTCGCTTCCGTGAGGAGCTGTCGAGCCGGGAGCATCGGGTGCCGTCGCGCGAGGAGGTGGCCCATGCCGCCGAGCGCACCGTCGCCACGGCCGGGCGCACCGTCCTCTTCTCCGCCCTCATCGTCGCGATCGCCCTGTCGGGCCTGCTGCTCTTCGAGGCGTCGATCATGCGCGCCATCGGCGTCGCGGGCGTCAGCGTGGTCCTCGTCGCCATGGTCGTCGCCGTCACCCTCGTGCCGGCCCTGTGCGTCCTCGGCGCCAAGCGCCTGGCCCGCAAGGCCGTGGCCCCGACCTCGGACACGGGTGTCTTCTCGCGCCTGGCGGTCGGGGTGCAGCGTCGCCCCGTCGCCGTCATCATCGCGGTCGTCAGCGTGCTCGTCATCCTCGCCCTGCCGACCCTCTCGATGCGCCTCACGTCGTCAGGCACCGAGCTGCTGCCCGTCGACGCCCCTCAGCGCGTCTTCTTCGAGCAGCTCGCGCGCGACTACCCCGCTCTCTCCGCACCCGAGGTGACCGTCGTCGCCCGGTCGTCCGACACCGCCGCCGTGACGAGCTGGGCGCAGCAGTTCCGCGACGACCCCGGCGTCGAGTCGCTCGCCGTCACCCCGCTCGGCACGACCGACCAGCGGGTCGACATCCGGGTCGCCGGTCCGCCCACGTCCGACGAGGCGCAGGAGCTCGTGACCAACATCCGCGCGACGCCCGCCCCGTTCGAGACCCTCACGACGGGCCAGGCGGCCGGCCAGATCGACTTCCTCGCGTCGATGTCGGCGAGGGCCCCGTATGCCGTGGGGCTCGTCGTGCTCGGCACGCTCGTCCTGCTCTTCCTCATGACGGGGTCGGTCATCATCCCCATCAAGGCGCTGCTGCTCAACGTCATCTCGCTCGGGGCGGCGCTCGGTGTCGTCGTCTGGATCTTCCAGGAGGGGCACCTCGAAGGGCTGCTCAACTTCTCGTCGACCGGCGCGGTGGAGTCGATCGTGCCCTTCCTCGTGCTGGCGTTCGGCTTCGGCCTGTCCATGGACTACGAGGTCTTCCTGCTCTCTCGCATCGTCGAGTTCCACCGTGAGGGCTACGAGAACGACCGCGCCGTCTCGCTCGGACTGCAGCGGACGGGCCGCATCATCACCTCTGCCGCGCTGCTCATCTGCATCGTCTTCGCCGGCTTCGTCGCGGGCGACATCCTCATCATCAAGCAGATGGGTGTCGCTCTCGTCGCCGCCGTCCTCATCGACGCGACGCTCGTGCGCATGCTGCTCGTGCCCGCGACGATGACGCTGCTCGGGCGCTGGAACTGGTGGGCACCGGGCCCCCTGCGACGCCTGCACAACCGGTACGGGATCACCGAGTGACGTCCGAGGTCACGTCGGAGGTCTCATCGGAGGTCACGTCGGAGGTCGAGGCCGGCATCGTGGTGCGCCATGGCCTCGACGGGCTGCTCGAGGCCACGTCCCGCCACCCGTTCGTCCGGTGGGAGGTGACCGACGACCTCGCCGACACGTGGTGGCACCACGAGCGGGCGGTCGCGTTCCAGCGGGTGCGCCGGGCCGACCGGCGCACCGTCAGCCTCCTCGGCCCCGACGACGGCGTGACGGCGCTGCTCGACGCGCTGCCGGGGATCGCGGCGGTGGTGGCACCGGGTCGTCGTGCCCTCTCCGTCAGCGTCCCGCAGCACCTCGAGGCCGAGCTGAGCCAGCGCTTCCGGATCCTCGAGGGCGGCGACTGGGAGTGGCTGCACACGACCGTCGCTCCAGCAGAGGACGATTCGCACGAGCGGGTGCGGCCGATCGACGACCGCGCGCGAGCTGCAGAGATCACGGCCTTTCTCGCGGAGCACTCCCCCACCGCCGACACGGTGCCCGACCACGGCGAGCGGTGGTTCGCCGTCGAGACGGCCGACGGGTCGCTCTCCGCGGTCGCCGCCTGGGGAACCACTCGCGCGGGAGCACCACACCTGTCCTCGGTCGCGGTCGACACCCGCCTGCGCGGCACGGGGCTCGGGCGCACGATCGTCGGCGCGCTCACCCGCTGGGCCGTGGGCGAGGCCGGGGTCTGCACGCTCGGGATGTACTCCCACAACGCGGTCGCCCGAGGGCTCTACCTCTCCCTGGGCTTCGACCGGCTGTGTGCCTGGTCGAGCCGCCCGGTCGTCATCGACCGTTGACCGGGCGCTCGGTCCGGGCGGCCTTGAGCCTCAGGCGAAGTCAGCCGCGGTGACGGTCCGGTCCGACGGCTCGACGAGCACGACCCAGTTGCCCGAGTTGTCGCGACACACGGCCTCGGTGCCGTAGGGCCGGGCCGACGGCGGCTGGAGGAACTCGACGCCCTTCGCCGAGAGGTCGGCAAACGTCTGTTCGCAGTCGTCGACGGTGAGGCCGAGGCCGTTGAGGCCGCCGGAGTCCTGGGCCCGCTTCATCGCCGTGACGAGCTCTTCGGGCAACGGAGGCCCGGGAACGGCGAGGCTGACCTGCAGCTCGGGCTGGTTGGGATGCACGACGGAGCACCAGCGGTAGCCGTCGCCGAGGGTGATGTCGTCCTTCTCCTCGAATCCGAGGACGTCGACGTAGAAGCGCTTGGACTCGTCGATGTCCTTGACGAAGACGCTGACGATGCTGATGTTGGTGATCATGGGTCAACGCTAGGACGGGTCCGGCGGCTCGTGCTTCTCCTGGGTTGCGGAGCTCTCCACGAGACCCCACATGAACAGGACGCAGCCGGGGATGTGCGGCGCGCCCGTCGACGCATACCGCGTCTGGAAGTCGCTGGGACTCTCCCCCACCACCGAGCGGAAGCGGCTGCTGAAGGAGCCCAGGCTCGAGAAGCCGACGGCGTGGCACACCTCGGTCACCGTGAGGTTCGTCGCGCGCAGGAGGTCCTGGGCGCGCTCGATGCGCCGGCGCGAGACGTACTCCGCCGGCGTGACGCCGTAGGTCGCCCGGAAGACGCGGAGGAAGTGGTACTTCGACAGGCCCGCCACGGAGGCCAGTCGGTCGAGGTCGAGCGGGGCGGCATACTCACGGTCTGCCAGGTCGCGGGCGCGGCGCAGGTGGACGAGCACGTCGTCCGGGGCTCTCGTGATCGGTGCCGCCACGCTCTCATCCTGCCACCCGACGTCGCAGGCGGCGTCAGCCTCAGCGCAGCATCAGCGAAAGCCGAAGTGCTCCAAGGCAACCCACGTGGGCGGCCCGACGAGCTTTCCCGTTGCGCTGACTCCTGGGCCGGACACTCCTGCTCGCCGCTGGAACTCCGCCACCACCTTGGCGGTCTGGGGGCCGTAGCGCTTCGGAGCGAGATCGATACTCGAGTAGCTGGGGAAGCTCGCGTTGAGGAACTTCTGCAGGGCGAGGACGACCGCGCCGGTGTCGCCCTCGCGGAGCGTCGGGCGACCGGGGTCGTCGATCAGCGTGGCGGGGTCGAGTCGCTCGCGCCACACGTGCAGCTTCTTCATCGCGTCGTCGGCGTAGGCCTCGGCCCGTGGCCCCGACCCGTTGTAGGCGCGGAAGCCGCTGCGGACCCCTTTTGCCTTGATGAGGCCCGAGACGATGTCGAAGCCGACCCGGGTGTTGACGCGCCAGTCCCAACAGCCGCCCTGCCGGTCGGCCCGGTCCTGGAAGGGCGGGTAGGTCAGCTGGGTGGGCCCGACTCCCTGGGCGCCGAGCTCGGCCCGGTGCTCCCGGTAGAGCAGGTAGGCCGCCTTGGTGACCGGCCCGCCCTTGGTGTAGAAGCCGCCGGTCTCGACGCCGTCGCGACCGAAGATGTTGCGCCCCCCGCTCGACTCCTTCTCGAGCAGCGTGGCCGCGGCAGCGAGCTCGAGCCCGGCGAGCGCCGCCAGCTCGACGACCTCGGGCGCCCGCAGCGTCCCGTTCTGCTCCAGCACCGTGACCGTGCTCATCCTGACCTCCCCGTCAGTGGCAGGCGAAAGGCCCCGTCCCCGAGGACGAGGCCTTTCCAGTATCCGCCGCGGGTGCCGGCGCGTCCGGGAGTTGCCGGGACTGCGCAACCCGGGCCGACCAGACCCGACAGGCGTCAGGCGGGGCCGGCCACCTCCGGCTTGGCGTCGACGCCGGCCTCCTTGCGCTGCTGGGCCGTGATCGGCGCCGGGGCAGCGGTCAGCGGGTCGTAGCCGCCACCCGACTTCGGGAAGGCGATGACGTCGCGGATCGACTCGGTGCCCGCGAGCAGCGACACGATGCGGTCCCAGCCGAAGGCGATGCCGCCGTGGGGCGGCGCGCCGAAGGCGAAGGCCTCGAGCAGGAAGCCGAACTTCTCCTGCGCGTCCTCCTCCGACAGGCCCATGACCTTGAAGACACGCTCCTGCACGTCGCGGCTGTGGATACGGATGGACCCGCCGCCGATCTCGTTGCCGTTGCAGACGATGTCGTATGCGTAAGCGAGCGCCGCACCGGGGTCGGTGTCGAAGGTGTCGACGAACTCCGGCTTCGGCGAGGTGAAGGCGTGGTGCACCGCGGTCCAGGCGCCGGCACCGACGGCGACGTCACCCGAGGCGACGGCGTCGGCCGCCGGCTCGAAGAGCGGGGCGTCGACCACCCAGAGGAAGCTCCAGGCGCTCTCGTCGATGAGGTCGCAGCGGCGGCCGATCTCGAGCCGGGCGGCACCGAGGAGGGCGCGCGACGGCTTGGTCGCACCGGCTGCGAAGAAGATGCAGTCGCCGGGCTTGGCGCCGACGTGCGCGGCGAGACCCGCGCGCTCCGCGTCCGTGAGGTTCTTGGCGACGGGGCCGCCGAGCTCGCCGTCCTCCTGCACGAGGACGTAGGCGAGACCGCGGGCGCCGCGCTGCTTGGCCCACTCCTGCCACGCGTCGAGCTGCTTGCGCGGCTGGGACGCGCCGCCGGGCATGACGACGGCGCCGACGTAGTCGGCCTGGAAGACCCGGAACGTCGTGTCCGTGAAGTAGTCGGTGCACTCGACGAGCTCGTTGCCGAAGCGCAGGTCGGGCTTGTCCGAGCCGTAGCGAGCCATCGCGTCGGCATACGTCATGCGCTGGAAGGGCGCCGACAGCTCGACCCCGATGAGCTTCCACAGCGCGGCGATGATCGCCTCGCCGAGCTCGATGATGTCGTCCTGCTCGACGAAGGACATCTCGACGTCGAGCTGCGTGAACTCCGGCTGCCGGTCGGCACGGAAGTCCTCGTCGCGGTAGCAGCGGGCGATCTGGTAGTAGCGCTCCATGCCGGCGACCATGAGCAGCTGCTTGAACAGCTGCGGGCTCTGCGGGAGGGCGTACCAGGAGCCAGGCGCGAGGCGGGCGGGCACGAGGAAGTCGCGGGCACCCTCGGGGGTCGAGCGGGTGAGCGTCGGGGTCTCGATCTCGACGAAGTCACGGGCGCCGAGCACCTCGCGGGCTGCCGCGTTCACCTTCGAGCGCAGCCGGATGGCGGCACCGGCGGAGCTCGCGCCGGGGCGGCGGAGGTCGAGGTAGCGGTGCTTGAGGCGGGCCTCCTCACCCACCGTGACGCGCTCGTCGATCTGGAAGGGCAGGGGGGCACTCGGGTTGAGGACCTCGAGCTGCTCGACGATGACCTCGATGTCACCGGTCGGCAGGTCGGGGTTGGCGTTGCCCTCAGGGCGCTCGCGAACCTCGCCGGTCACCTTGACGCAGAACTCGTTGCGCACGTCGTGCGCCCCGCCGCGGGCGAGCACCTCGTCGCGGGCGACGACCTGGGCCACCCCGGAGGCGTCGCGCAGGTCGAGGAAGGCGACACCACCGTGGTCGCGACGTCGAGCCACCCAACCGGTGAGCGTGACGGTCTGGCCTGCGTGGTCGGCACGAAGTGTGCCGGCCTCGTGAGTGCGGAGCACGGGAGGTCCTTCCGGGACGTGGTGCGGACGGCGCGACGGCCGCCCGCGCTGAGCGCGGAGCAAGGGCCCCGGCCGCGAGGCGGCCACGGGCACCGAGGACCAATCCTAGACCGCCTGCACCTAGGCTCTTCGCCGTGCAGCACTCCCGCAACCGCGACCTCGACGGCGTACGAGGACTCGCCATCCTCCTCGTCGTCGCCGCGCACTCCGGCCTGCCGGTGCGCTGGGGTGGCCTGTCGGGCGTCACGCTCTTCTTCGTTCTGTCCGGCTACCTCATCACGAGCCTGCTCGTCCGCGAGTGGGACCGCTGGGGGTCGATCAGCCTCTGGCGCTTCTGGGGCCGTCGCGCGGTCCGCCTCCTGCCGGCGTTGCTCCTGCTGCTCGCGCTGACTCCCTTGCTGCTGTGGGCAACTGGTGACGGCCGCCTGTCCAGCTACCCGGTCGCGGCGCTGTCGTCGCTCTTCTACGTCGGCAACTGGGTGCGGATCAACGGCACCGACCTCGGGGTCCTCAACCACCTGTGGTCGCTGTCGGTCGAGGAGCAGTTCTACGTCGTGTGGCCCCTGGTCTTCATCGCGGTCATGACGTGGCTGCGACCGCGCGCGGTCACGATCGCGCTGTCCCTCGCGGCGCTTGCCACCTTCTACAGCGTGTGGACCCGCGGCTCCGCGATCCGCCTCGACATCTCGACGGAGACCAACGCCTTCGCCCTGCTCCTCGGTGTCTCCCTGGCCTTCGGGCTCGCCGCGATGCGCGCCCGGGGCTGGGAGCCGCCGGCGGCGAACCCCGTCGTCCCCTTCGTCGTCCTCATCGCGGTGTCGGCCTTTCCCGGCTACGGCCTCGACATCGACCACCCGCTCTTCCGCCCCCTGGGCGCCGTCCACGCCCTCATCGGGGTGTGGCTGGTGTATGCCGCCGTGTCGGGTCACTCGCGCGTCGTGGCCTCCCGGGTCATGGTGTTCTTCGGGACCATCAGCTACGCGCTCTACCTCTGGCACCAGACCTTCATCAACAGCCAGCTGCTCGGAGAGCACACGATGCCGCGCAACCTCGTGCTCATCGCGGCCGCGATCCTCATCTCGTGGCTGTCGTGGGTCCTCGTCGAGCGCCCCGCCATGCGGCTGCGCGGCCCCCTGCACCTCGACCAGCCGTCGGCGCGTCAGCAGGCCTTCGCCGCCGCCCGGCACGAGAGCGACCCAGCCACCACCGGCTGACCGCTGGCCGCGGGCCCGGTCCCTGGCTACTGCTGGTCGGGCGCCGACAGAGTGAGGCCGGCACCTTCGATGCCGGTCGATGGCGGCCACGGGCAGAGCCGATCCAGACACATCCACGCCACGTCAGCATCCGTCAGCTCACCGCTTCGGACGTGGCTGACGAAGTCGGCGACGGGCAGCTCGAGCATGACCTTGCCCGGTCCCGGGCGGAACTGGCGCGCAAGGACGACCTCGTTCGCAGCCGTGACGGCGACGACCGCCACGGTGCTGCCCCCAACCAGAACGTCCCAGTCCGCCTCGCGCTCATCAGGCATGGCGTAACGGCGCGTGGTCACCGTCAGGTAGCCCGCCGGTCCGGGCCGTTCGCCGAGCAACGTCCACGTCCTCACCCCAGGACCATGGACGAGGACGACTCAGCCACCCTCAGACCACCATCGGGGTCTCACGAGGAAGCTACGCCTGGAACTCGACCCGGTACGCATCGCCGACATCGGACTTCAGGTGCTGTGCCAGCTCGCGCCCGCGTCTCATCCACACCCGGTGCGCGCGTTCGTCGACGATGGCGTAGCGGTGCTCGCGAACGCCCATGAGGTCCTCCCACTCCCGGGCCTAGTCGCGCAGCCATCCCGCCACCTCGAGCTGGTCGAGGTCGGCCATGCCGGTGTCGTTCCACACCGGATCGGCGCAGTAGTCGGGAAACAACCGCAGCAGCGAGCGGGCATCGGCTGACTCTCCCCCGCCACTTCCAACGTATAGCGCAGTGGGGGGCTTGCGGCAAGACCCCTGTGCTGACGCAGAATCACCGGCCGAGGCCAGAAATCCTCGATCGGAGCTGATGACGTGAGCCCCCTGACCACCGACGCCTTCGCACTCCCCGACCACCTCTCCCCCAAGGCTGACCCGGCGCTGATCGCCGATGACGAGCGGCACTTCGCCGCAGTCGCGGCCGCCCTCGCGCGGGCGACTGCCGACGTCACCGACCGCCTCGCGGCCGCGCGACGGGCACCCGTCCGCACCGGGCAGGCAGCGCTCGACCGCGACCAGGAGGTCCATCGGCTGACCGGCCGGTTGCGAGCCCTCCAGCGCTTCGGCCTCGACCTCTGCCTCGGCCGCATGGTCGCGGCCGACGACGCCGAGCCCCTCTACGTCGGAAGGCTGGGCCTCACCGACGACGCTGGCAACCGACTCCTGCTCGACTGGCGCTCCCCTGCGGCGGAGCCGTTCTTCGGTGCGACGCATGCGGACCCGATGGGCCTCGCGAGCCGCCGGCGCTACCGCTGGACGCGAGGGCGCGTCACCGACTACTGGGACGAGGTCTTCACGACGGACAGGCTCGCCGGGCAGGCGGCCCTCGACGACCAGTCCGCCTTCATCGCCAGTCTCGGCACGAGCAGGTCACCACAGATGCGTGACGTCCTCGCCACCATCGCGGCCGACCAGGACGCCATCATCCGCGCGGGATCGCGCGGCGCCCTCGTCGTCGACGGCGGCCCGGGCACCGGCAAGACGGTCGTCGCGCTGCACCGGACGGCATACCTGCTCTATGCCGACCCCCGCCTGGGGCACCGCCGCGGCGGAGTGCTCTTCGTGGGGCCGCACCAGCCCTACCTCGCGTATGTCGCCGACGTCCTCCCGAGCCTCGGCGAGGAGGGAGTCCAGACCTGCACGCTGCGCGACCTCGTCGCCGAGGGGGCAAGCGCTCCCGACGAGGTGGATCCGGTGGTCGCCCGCCTCAAGGCGTCCGCCGACCTCGTGCGGGCGGTCGAGCCGGCCGTGGCGCTCTACGAGGAGCCGCCGAGGGAGGCGATGCTCGTCACGACTCCGTGGGACGAGGTCTGGCTCACGCCGCTCGACTGGGCCGACGCCTTCGCTGCCGGCGCCAGCCTGCCGCACAACGAGGCGAGGGAGGACGTCTGGGAGGCGCTGCTCGGCATCGTCGTCGAACGACACGACCTCGAGGACCGCCTCGACGACGACGGTGCGGATGTCGAGCCGGAGGCAACCCCCGAGATGGTGCACCGAGCGCTTCAGCAGGACCGCGACCTGCGCGCTGCCTTCGACCGCGCGTGGCCGGTCATCGAGGCCGACGACCTCGTCGGGGACCTGTGGTCGGTGCCGGCCTACCTGCGCCGGTGCGCCCCCGGCCTCGGCGCTGAGGAGGTCCGCCTGCTTCAGCGGGCAGCGCCGACCGCGTGGACCGCCTCCGACCTGCCACTCCTCGACGCGGCGCGTCGGCGTCTCGGCGACCCGGATGCGGCGCGCCGCAGGCGCCGGCGCGACGCGACCATCGCCGCCCAACGTGCGGAGATGGCGCGGGTCATCGACCACCTCATCGCGACGGACGACTCCGATATGCACGTCATGTCGATGCTACGAGGGGCCGACCTCGGCGGCGCCCTGGTCGACGAGTCCGCCGGAACCGAGGCCTCGGGTGGGCCCACCGACCCTGACCTGCTTGCCGGCCCCTTCGCGCACGTCGTCGTCGACGAGGCACAGGAGCTGACCGACGCCGAGTGGCAGATGCTCCTGGCGCGGTGTCCGTCGCGCAGCTTCACCATCGTCGGTGACCGCGCTCAGGCGCGGCACGGGTTCACGGAGTCGTGGACGGAGCGGCTCGCGCGAATCGGTCTCGACCGCGCCGCGCTCGCCTCCCTCACCATCAACTACCGCACGCCCGAAGAGGTCATGGAGGAGGCGGAGCCGGTCATCCGTGCGATGGTCCCGGACGCCAACGTGCCGACCTCCGTCCGGCGCACCGGCATCCCTGTCAGGCACGGGTCGACAGCCGACCTCGATGACGTGATCGACGGCTGGCTTGCCGCCCACGCTGACGGGATCGCTTGTGTCATAGGCGATCCCACGTTCAGCCCACGCCAGCGAGTGCAGTCGCTGACCCCTCAGCTCGCCAAGGGACTGGAGTTCGACCTCGTCGTCCTCGTCGACCCCGACGCATTCGGTAGTGGCATCGAGGGGACGGTCGACCACTACGTCGCGATGACACGAGCAACCCAGCAGCTGGCCATCCTCACGAGCCACAAGGCGGCAGAGTCGATTCCGTCAGGTGAGATCTCGAGAGCCCTCTGCTGCAAGGGCGTCCACGGCCGACAGCAGGGCAGGACGGTCGGACATCGTCCGGCGCCACACGAGACTCACCGTGCGCTCGGAGACGGGGTCGACGATCGGCACCGCAACCACCGGGGCCGGCAGCGGTCCCCTCCCCAGCCGGGGCACGAGCGCGATCGCCTCACCCTGACCCACGAGGGCGATGTGCGTGGCGAACTCCATCGCGACGTGGACGATGCGGGGCGCCCTGCCGATGTCCGAGCACATCCTCAGGAGCCACTGGTGGCAGATCGAGCCGGGCGCCACGCTCACCCAGCCGGCATCGACGACGTCGTGCACCGTGACGCTGGCCCTCGTCGCGAGCGGGTGGTCCCGGTGCACGAGCACGTCGGCCCGGTCGCGGCCGAGGTGGCGCACCTCGAGGTGGTCGGGGATGGCGAGCGGCAGCGGCTCCCAGTTGTGCACGAGGGCGAGATCGTGCGAGCCGGACGCGACGGCATCGACGGCCTCCCACGGGTCGATCTCGTCGGGACGCAGCACGACGTCCGGCGCAGCCTCGCGCAGCCGGGCGAGAGCCCCGACGACGATCCCGCGGTAGGCCGTCGCGAAGGTCGCGAGGCGGACGGTGCCGACCACCTCGCCGCTCGCGCCGAGGACTCGTGACTCGAGCAGCTCCATCTGGGCGAGGAGGTCGCGGGCCGACTCGGTCAGGGTGCGGCCGGCCTCGGTCAGCAGGACGCCTCGCCCCTGCCGCTCGAGCAGGGCCGCCCCGGTCTGCGCTTCGAGACGTTTGATCTGCTGCGACACGGCGCTCGGGGTGTAGTCGAGGGCCGCCGCCGCGGCACCCACCGAGCCGTGCCGCTCGACCGCGACGAGGGAGCGCAGCGCCACCGGATCGATCATGAAGCGATGCTACACAGTAGGGGCCATTATTGTTTGATGGACCTGCACGGTCTCGACCCTCGACGATGGGCGCATGCGCTCGCGTGACTCCGCCCTGGCCGTCCTCGTCGCCCTGATCTGGGGCACGAACTTCGTCGCGATCCGGACCGGCCTCGACTCGATGCCGCCGATGCTCTTTCTCGCGGTGCGCTTCGTCGTCGTGTGCGTGCCGGCGGTCTTCCTCGTCCGGCGGCCTGCGCTGCCCTGGCGCGACCTCGCCCTCATCGGGCTCTTCACGAGCCTCGGCCAGTTCGCGCTCATGTACCTCGCCCTTCACCTCGGCATGCCGCCGGGCCTGTCGTCACTCGTGCTCCAGGCACAGGTGCTCCTGACCGTGGTCATCGCGGCCCTGTGGCTGCGCGAGCGGCCCTCCGTGCCGCAGCGGCTCGGCGTTGCCGTCGGCGGTGCCGGCCTCGTGACGATCGCGGTCGGGCGTGGCCTGTCGGCGCCCGTGCTGCCCCTCGTCGTGCTCGTGCTGGCGGCCGTGTCGTGGGCGGTCGGCAACGTGCTGACCCGTCGCGCCGGGGCGCTGACGGGCCCGGGAGCCGGGCTCGGGGTGACGGTCTGGTCCGGCCTCGTCGTGCCGCTCCCCGCGCTCGTGCTCTCGCTCGCGATCGAGGGACCGGATGCCGTCGGCACGGCCCTCACGCATCTCCAGTGGTCGGCGGTGCTGTCGACGGCTTACACCGCCTACCTCTCGTCGCTGCTCGGCTACGGCATCTGGAACACGCTGCTCAGCCGTCACCCCGTCGCGAGGGTGACCCCCTTCGCGATGCTCGTGCCC
The DNA here is from genome assembly GCF_006717145.1 of Humibacillus xanthopallidus. Lineage (GTDB taxonomy): Bacteria > Actinomycetota > Actinomycetes > Actinomycetales > Dermatophilaceae > Humibacillus > Humibacillus xanthopallidus. The sequence goes on from NZ_VFQF01000001.1 coordinate 1,484,192, forward strand.
GTCTTCGGGATGGCGGCCGCGGCCGTCGCCTTCGGTGAGCGGCCCACGGTCCTCGAGGCGGCCGGTGGCGCAGTCCTGCTCGCCGGCGTCGGGGTCGCGGTGCTGCGACCGCGTCGCTCAGCCGACGTCGCCGTCGACGTAGAGCCAGCGACCGGCCCTGCGGCCGAACCTGCTGACCTCGTGCAGCTCGCCGGTGCGCGCCCCCCGGCCGGCTGACGGCTCGCGCCAGCGTGCGACGAACTCGACGACACCCGTCTCGTCGTCCTCGCCGCCACCCTCGACGCGCAGCACGGTGAGGCCCGTCCACGTCGTCGCCGGGTCGGGCGTCACCCGCTCGGGCCGCGTCGCGGGGTGCCACGTGCGCCACCCGTGGAGGGCCTCCCCGACGGCGTATGCCGTGTAGCGCGACCGCATGAGCTGCTCGGCCGTGGACGCGAGACGTTCGCCCGCGACGAGCGGGCCGCAGCACGCGGCATACGGGAGCGTGCTGTCGCAGGGGCAGAGCTCCCCCTCCGGGACGACGCGACTCCCGCCCCCGAGCGTCACGACTGGTGGGTGCGCTGGGCCTCGCGTGCCGGCCACGGTGCGTCGTGCGGACGCAGCGTCGACCAGTCCCGTGCCCGGGACAGCTGGGCGCTGAGCAGGCCCACGAGAGTGGCCGAGTTGCTGATCTGGCCGGCGAGCGCCGCGTCGACGGCGTCGTCGAGCGGGACCCAGAGCGGCCGGAGGGTCAGCTCCTCCGCGGTGCGCTGGTGCGCCTCGTGCGGCGGCACGTCCCGAAGGTCGCGCGCGAGGAAGACCCGGACCGTCTCGGGGAAGGCGCCCGGCGAGGTGACGTCGTCGGCGAGGACGTGCCACTGCTGCGCGACGAGGTCGACCTCCTCGGCGAGCTCGCGTGCCGCGGCCTCCCACGGCGGCTCGCCGTCGACGTCGAGCAGGCCCGCCGGCAGCTCCCACACGTGGGCACCGCAGGCGTGACGGTACTGCCGGATGAGCAGCGCCTGGTCGATGCCGTCGACCGTGCGCAGGGCCAGCACGGCCACGGCGCCCGGATGGGTGACGAGGTCGCGCGTGACGACGCCGCCCTCGCCGAGGTCGACGCGGTCGCGTCGCACGTCGAAGATGATGCCCGCGAAGGGCGTCGACGACTCGAGCACCGGTTCGCTGCGCCAGACCTCGACGAGGTCGGCCGCCGTGCCGGTGGGGGCGGTGAGGCTCACGCGGTCAGGCCGGCTCGCCGGAGGCCGAGACGGAGGCCAGGGCGTCGTGCTCGTGCGTCTCGGCTCCGATGCCCCCCTCGCTCTCCGCCTGCAGGGCGTGCTGGCGCTCGACCTCGACGAGCCGACCTGCCCGCTGACGCTCGAGCGCTGCCCCGATGAGGCCGGCGAAGAGCGGGTGAGCGCGGTTGGGGCGCGAGAGGAACTCCGGGTGGGCCTGCGTCGAGACGTAGTAGGGGTGGGTCTCGCGCGGCAGCTCGACGAACTCGACGAGGTTGCCGTCGGGCGAGGTGCCGGAGAAGACGAGACCGGCGGCCTCGAGGTCGCCGCGGTAGGCGTTGTTGACCTCGTAGCGGTGGCGGTGGCGCTCCTTGACCTCGGCCTGGCCGTAGGTCTCACGCACAACGCTGCCCTCCTTGAGCGACGCCGGGTAGAGACCGAGGCGCATCGTGCCGCCGAGGTCGCCGGCTCCCTCGACGAACGCCTTCTGCTCCTCCATCGTCGCGATGACGGGGTGGGAGGTCTCGGGGTCGAACTCCGTCGAGCTCGCGTCGCCGATGCCGAGCACCGAGCGGGCGTACTCGATGACCATGCACTGCAGGCCGAGGCAGATGCCGAGCGTGGGCACCTGCTTCTCACGGGCCCACGTCAGCGCGCCGAGCTTGCCCTCGATGCCGCGCACCCCGAAGCCGCCCGGCACGAGGATCGCGTCGACGCCGCCGAGGGCCCGCTGGGCGCCCGCCGGGGTCTGGCACTCGTCGCTGGCGACCCACCGGATGCGCACCCGTGCGTCGTGGTGGAAGCCGCCGGCGCGCAGGGCCTCGGTCACGGAGAGGTACGCGTCGGGCAGGTCGATGTACTTGCCCACGAGGGCGACCTCGACGTCGTGCTCGGGGTCGTGCACGCGCTGCAGGAGCTGGTCCCACTCGGTCCAGTCGACGTCGCGGAAGCCGAGGCCGAGGCGCCGGATCACATAGGCGTCGAGGCCCTCACGGTGGAGCACCTTGGGGATGTCGTAGATGCTCGGCGCGTCGACGGCAGCTGCGACGGCCTCGACGTCGACGTCGCACATGAGCGAGATCTTGCGCTTGATCGGCTCGGGGATCTCACGGTCGGCCCGCAGCACGAGACCGTCGGGCTGGATGCCGACCTGGCGCAGGGCGGCGACCGAGTGCTGGGTCGGCTTCGTCTTGAGCTCACCGCTCGGGGCGAGGTAGGGCACGAGCGACACGTGGAGGAAGAAGCTGTTGTCGCGCCCGATGAGGTGGCGCACCTGACGAGCCGCCTCGAGGAAGGGCAGCGACTCGATGTCGCCGACCGTGCCTCCGATCTCGGTGATGATGACGTCGGGGGCGTCGGGCGTGCCGGTGGCGAGGGCCCGCATGCGCGAGACGATCTCGTTGGTGATGTGCGGGATGACCTGCACCGTGTCACCGAGGTACTCGCCGCGGCGCTCCCTGGCGATGACGTTGTTGTAGACCTGACCCGTCGTGACGTTGGCGCTGCCGACGAGGTTGACGTCGAGGAAGCGCTCGTAGTGACCGATGTCGAGGTCGGTCTCGGCGCCGTCGTCGGTGACGAAGACCTCACCGTGCTGGAACGGGTTCATCGTGCCGGGATCGACGTTGATGTAGGGGTCGAGCTTCTGCATCGTGACCCGCAGGCCCCGCGATCGCAGAAGTCGTCCGAGGCTCGAGGCGGTGAGCCCCTTGCCGAGCGAAGAGGCGACGCCCCCGGTCACAAAGATGTGCTTCGTCGTATCCACCACGGGCTTTGAGTCTACGTCACGCGCAGGGGGTCGGGGTGCAGCATCCCAATCGCTGGCGCGTCCCGCGCTGAGGCGGTCGGCTCGCGGGGCTTAGGACGACCCTGCGGGCGCTCGGGCTGGGGCTGCGGGCGCGCTCGGGCTGGGGCTGGGGCTGTGGACCGACAGGGCTAGGCCGCAGGGCCGCGCGCGGCACCCGCGCGAGCCCGCTTGGCCCGCGGGGCCTTGGCCGTGGCAGTGACGCGCCCGGCTCGCACTGCGGCGGTCTGGTCGACGAGGTCGCTCGCGTGGGCGAGCCCGGCCTCGGAGTCGGGGTCGCCGCCCATCATCCGCGAGAGCTCGCGCAGGCGCTCCTCCCCCGCCACGACGCTGACGCTGCTCGAGGTGACCCGTCCGTCGTCTGCCTTGTGCACGACGAGGTGGCGGTCGGCGAAGGCGGCCACCTGCGCGAGGTGGGTCACGACGATGACCTGCGAGTGCTCGGCGAGCGCGGCCAGGCGAGCCCCCACGTCGAGCGCCGCGCGACCACCGACGCCGGCGTCGACCTCGTCGAACACGAAGGTCGGCGGACTCGTGCGCTCGGCCCGTGCGCCACGGCCAGCCCGACGGGACGAAGCCGGGTCGGCTCCGCCGTTGCCCTCGAGCGCCCCACGGTCGGCGCCGACGACCTCGAGGGCGAGCATCACTCGGGACAGCTCACCGCCCGAGGCGGCCTTGGCGACGGTGCGCGGCGGCGCGCCACGGTTGGCGGCGAGCAGGATCTCGACCTCGTCGATCCCCAACCGCGACAGGCGAACTCGCTCACCGTCGGGCAGGGCGACACCCTCGGGGTCGAGGCGGTGGCGAACGTCGACCTCGACGACGGCACTGCCCATGGCGAGGTGCGAGAGCTCCTCGGAGACGCGAGCCCCGAAGTCGGCGGCGGCGAGGCGGCGCATCTGCGAGAGCTCGATCGACGCGGCGACGAGCTCGTCGCGCAGCTGCGCGACCTCCGCCTCGAGAGCGGTGACGCGGTCGTCGGCCCGCACGAGCGTGTCGAGCCGCGCGGCAGCGCGACCCGACCAGTCGAGGACCTCGTCGACCGTCTCGCCGTACTTGCGCGTGAGCCCCGCGAGGGTCGCCCGGCGCTCCTGGACGTAGCCGAGCCGACCGGGGTCGATCTCGATGTCGTCGAGGTAGGCCGTGAGGTCGGCGGCCAGCTCGCCGACGAGGGTGCCGACCTCGTGGAGCCGCTCGTCGAGACTGCGCAGGGCCTCGTCGTGCAGCGCGCCGGGGGCCAGCGCCGAACGTGCCGAGCCGATGAGGTCACGGGCACTGCTGACGGGCTCACCGGCATACTCGTCGCCGGAGAGGTCGGAGAGCGCCTGGCTCGCTGCGAGCCGAAGCGTGTCGGCGTGGGCGAGCCGCTCGTCCTCGGCGCGCAGGGCGAGGTCCTCACCGGGCTGCGGGTTGACGGCCTCGATCTCCTCGAGGGAGGCCGTCAGCGAGTCGATCTCACGGGCCCGTTCGCGAGCCTCCGCGACGAGGCGGGCGTGCTCGCGGTCGGCGGCCCGCCACGTCTCGTAGAGCTCGCCGACGGTGTCGCGCCGGCTCGCGAGCTCGCGCCCGCCGAAGTCGTCGAGCACCTCGCGGTGGGCATCGCCCTGGCGCAGGCGCCACTGGTCGGCCTGGCCGTGCACGGCCACGAGCATCTCGCCGAGCTCGGCGAGCACTCCGACGGGCGCGGTGCGCCCGCCGACATGGGCACGAGAACGGCCTGCGGCAGCGATGCTGCGAGCGATCACGAGCTCTCCCTCGTCGTGCTCGGCGCCCGCCTCCGCGGCGCGCACGAGGGCGGGGTGGCCGAGGGGCAGCTGGACGACACCCTCGACGAGTGCGGAGTCGGAGCCGGTGCGCACGAGGCTCGAGTCGGCTCGCTCGCCGAGCAGCAGGCCGAGGCCCGACACGACCATCGTCTTGCCGGCGCCGGTCTCGCCCGTGAGCACGTTGAGCCCCGGGCTCAGCTCGAGCAGGGCGTCGTCGATGACACCGACGCCCCGGATCCTCATCTGGCTGAACACGGGTCCACCTTAGGGTCGGGCACCTGCAGCGTGGCTCGCGTCGTCCCCTGCCACGCCGGTATGCCGTCCGGCTGGCTGCCCGGGAGCGGTCACCGGGTGGCCGTTGCCCCGCCAGCCGGCGACCGACAGGTCGAACTTCGCGACGAGACGGTCCGTGAACGGGGCTCGGGTGAGGCGGGCCAGGCGGATGGGCCGGGTGCCGCGGCGGACCTCGATGCGAGCGCCCGGCGGCAGGTCGACGTGTCGCCGCCCGTCGCACCACATGACGCCGGAGCCCTCGTTGGCGGCCTTGATCTCGACGGCGAGGTGGCTGTCGGGCCCGAGGACGAGCGGGCGGGAGAAGAGGGCGTGGGCGGCACTGGGCACGACGAGGATGGCCTCGACCTGCGGCCAGACGACGGGGCCACCCGCCGAGAAGGCGTAGGCCGTCGACCCGGTCGGCGTGGCGACGATGACCCCGTCGCAGCCCCACGTCGACAGTGGCCGGGCGTCCACCTCGAGCGTGACCTCGAGCATCCGCTCGCGAGCGGCCTTCTCGACACTCACCTCGTTGAGCGCCCAGCTGCTGGCGATGAGCTCGCCGTCGAGCTTGGCGTCGACGTGGAGCGTCATGCGCTCCTCGACGGCGTAGTCGCTGCGCGCGATGTGGTCGACCGTGGCGTCGAGGTCGTCGCGCTCGGCCTCGGCGAGGAAGCCGACGTGCCCGAGGTTGACCCCCAGCAGGGGTGCGTCGACCCGGCGGGCGAACTCCGCCCCCCGAAGGATCGTGCCGTCGCCGCCGAGGACGACGACGAGGTCGCAGCCCTCGGCGGCCTGCTCCTGCACGCGCGCCACGTGGACGCGGGCACTGTCCTTGAGGTCGAGGGCGCGCGCCTCGTCGGCCTGGAGCGACACGTCGATGCCGAGACCCGTCAGGCGCTGGATGACGCCCTTGGCCACGGTGAGGGCCTCGGGTCGACGGGGGTGCGCGACGAGCAGGATGCGGCGACTCACGGATCTCCTCCCAGGTCGATGGCTCCCAGCATGTCATCCGGGTCCGACGGCGTGGCGCCGGGGCCTGCAGGTCTCAGCCACATGAGGAACTCCCGGTTACCCTCTCCCCCGGCGATCGGGCTGGCGATCGCGCCCTGGAGGTCCAGCCCGACGCCGGTCGCGACGTCGACGACGCTCCGCAGGACCCGGCGCCGCTCGTGCACCGAGGTGACCACGCCCGTCCGGCTCAGGCGCTCGCGGCCGACCTCGAACTGCGGCTTGACGAGCACGACGAGGTCGCCGTCGTCACGCACGAGGGCGCGCAACGGGGCGAGGACCACGGTGAGCGAGATGAAGCTGAGGTCGGCCACGACGAGGTCGAAGGGGCCGCCGAGCGCGGCCGCATCGACATCGCGCACGTTCGTGCCCGGCAGGTCGGTCACCCGCGGGTCCGCAGCCACCTCGGCGGCGAGCTGGCCGTGGCCGACGTCGAGCGCCGTGACGTGAGCGGCACCGTGCTCGAGCAGCACCTGGGTGAACCCGCCGGTGCTCGCGCCGACGTCGACGCAGCGCCGGCCCTCGACCGCGACCGGCCAGGTCTCGAGGGCGTGGAGCAACTTGAGCGCGGCGCGACCGACCCACTTCTCCGGTGGCTGGGTGAGCACGATCGAGGCGTCCGCCCCCACGGGCTGGGCCGGCTTCGTCGCGGGCCGCGCTTCGACGAGGACGACGCCGGCGTCGACGAGCTCACGCGCCTGGCCGCGCGACCGGGCAAGGCCCCGCGCCACGAGCTCGGCGTCGAGTCGGCGTGCGGTCACGCGCCACCGAGGTCGCTGAGGCGGCCCTGGAGCACGCGATGGGCGCGCTCACCGGCGTCGATGCGCTCGGCCAGCGACCCGGCCTCCGCTGCCGCGAGCTCGATCATGGCCGCGTCGACGACGGCATCGCCGGTGGTCGGGGCGGTCGGCACGTCTCGTTCACCCGCTCCGGGGTATGCCGGCTCGTCCGTCCCGGCCTCGCCCTGGCTGGCGTCGTGGCTGACACCGTTGGCGTCACCCTCGGGCTGGTCCTCGGGCTGGTCCTCGGGGTCGGGCTGGTCGGCGTGCGGGTCGAGGGGCTCCATCTCGGTCTCCTGGATCGGGCGTGGTTCCACGCAGTCACGCTACCTGCCCGCGGAGACGTCCGGTCACCCGCCGGCGGCTGCGTCCATCAGGTCGTCGAGGACGGCTCCCCCGGCCTGCAGTGCCGACGTGGCCGAGCTGGCCGCCTCGTCACCGGCGCGGTCCGAGGCATCTCCGTCGGCTCGGCGGTCTCGGAGCTCGATCAGGGCGGCGAGGCCCGCGCGCATCGCCTCGATGGGCTCGGCGTCACCTCGCTCGATGGTGAGGACGCCGTCTTCGAGACTGGCGGTGGCGGACGCGCAACGCCAGGTGCCCTCGTGGGGCGACGGGACGGCATACGGCTGCAGGAGCTCGGACAGGGAGGCGATGACGAAGGTGGGGTCGAGGTCTGTGTCGAGCAGCGCGCTGGGGCGGTCGACCCCGGTCAGCACCCAGGCGGAGTCGAGCCCGGCCGCCCGCGCGCCTGCGATGTCGGTGTCGAGGCGGTCACCCACCGCGAGCGTGCGTTGCGGGGCTGTGCCGAGACGGTCGACCGCGAGCTCGTAGAGCGGCGACTGCGGCTTGCCCGCGACCGCAACGGGCTCCTGCCCGGTCGCGGTGCGCAGCAGGTCGACGTAGGCGCCGTTGCCGGGGGCGGTTCCCCACTGGAGCGGCAGCGTCGTGTCACCGTTCGTGACCACCCAGACGGCGCCCTCCTCGATGAGGCGGGCGGCGACCTCGAAGTCGGCGACCGTCAGCTGCCGCCCGAGTCCTTGCAGGACGGCAGTGGCGCCCCGGCTAGCGGCCTCGGAGGGCGCCACGGGTTCCAGACCGGCCCGGGTCAGGGCCCAGGCGACACCTTCACCGCCGAGAGCGAGCACCGGGCTGCCTGCCGCGACGTGCTCGGCGGTGATCGCCGCTCCGGCCTCGGCGCTCGTGACGACGTCGGCGTTGCGCGCCGGAGCTCCGAGGCGCCGAAGGTGCTCGGCGACCTCGGAGGGCACACGGGACGCGTTGTTGGTCGCATAGAGCACGCGGACGCCTCGGGCGGCCATGTCCTGGAGGGCAGTTGGCGCACCGGGCACCTCCCCGTCGCCGCGGTAGACAACGCCGTCGAGGTCGCACACGATCGCGTCGTACGAGGCGATCGGGACGGCGGCCCGGCCGTCGAGCCGATCCGCGACCTCGGGCGTGTCCGTCATCCGAGGCGCCGGCTCAGTGATCGTTGCCGGACGTGAGCTCGTCCTCGTCAGGGTCGTCCTCATCGGAGTCGTCCTCATCGGAGTCGTCCTCATCGGAGTCGTCCTCATCGGAGTCGTCCTCATCGGAGTCGTCCTCATCGGAGTCGTCCTCATCGGAGTCGTCCTCATCGGAGTCGTCCTCATCGGAGTCGACGTCCTCGACCACGTCGCCGGAGACCTCGTCGTCGTCCTCGAGGAGGTCGGTGAGGTCGACGCCGTCCAGCTCGTCGAGGCGCTCCGCCGCGTCGGTCGTGAGCTCGTGGTCGGCGTCCACGGCACGTGAGAACCAGTCGCGGGCGACGTCCACGTGACCCGCGGCCAGCTGTGCGTCCGCGTAGGCGTAGTAGATGCGGGCAGCCGACGGACGGTTGGGGTTGATCCGCTTGACGATGTCACTGAGCCCTGCGACCGCTGCGTCGAGCTGACCGAGGTCGCGGCGGATGCCGGACACGACGATCGCGAGCTCGACCTTGTCGTCGATGGCCAGACCCTCGGCCTCGGGGCTCTGCGCGAGCTCGAGCGCCTTGTCGTGGCGGCCGAGGGCACGCTCGCAGTCAACCATGAGCGGGATGAGGTGGTTGGAGCCGGAGAGGCGGCGCACGGTGCGGAACTCCCCCAGCGCACGGGCCCAGTCCCCGAGCCGGTAGGCGACGAGGCCCAGCGCCTCACGCGCGGCCGGCACACGCCCAGCGCGGCGGACGGCCGTCTCGGCGTGGGCGAGGGCGGCTTCCGGCTCGACGTCGAGCAGCTCGGAAACCATGACGAGGTGCTGTGCGACGCCCTCGGCGTTCTCCTTGGAGAGGGTGCGCAGCTGGCTCTTCACGGCGCGGTCGACCTCGTGGCCCGTGACTCCCTCACGAATTCTGGGCTCGGGCAGGCGGGGCGACTTCGGAGTCAGGCGGCTGCCGCCGACCCGCTCCCCGTCCTGGGGACGGCCCGTGCCACCACGGGGTCGGTCATCGCGCCGCGGACCTCGGTCGTCGCCACGGCTGGAAGAGCGACGGTCGTCGGAGCGGTAGCCGCCGCGGTCGTCACGACCGCCCGAGGGGCGGCGATCGTCTGAGCGGTAGCCGCCGCGGTCGCCAGAGGGACGTGAGTCGTTGGAGCGGTAGCCGCCACGGTCGTCACGACCGCCCGAGGGGCGGCGGTCGTCTGAGCGGTAGCCGCCGCGGTCGCCAGAGGGACGTGAGTCGTTGGAGCGGTAGCCGCCACGGTCGTCACGACCGCCCGAGGGGCGGCGGTCGTCTGAGCGGTAGCCGCCGCGGTCGCCAGAGGGACGTGAGTCGTTGGAGCGGTAGCCGCCACGGTCATCACGGCTGCCCGAGGAGCGGCGATCGTCCGATCGGTAGCCACCACGGTCATCACGGCTGCCCGAGGAGCGGCGGTCATCGGAGCGGTAACCGCCGCGGTCATCACGACCACCCGAGGAGCGGCGATCGTCCGATCGGTAGCCACCACGGTCATCACGGCTGCCCGAGGAGCGGCGGTCATCGGAGCGGTAACCGCCGCGGTCATCACGACCACCCGAGGAGCGGCGGTCATCCGATCGGTAGCCACCACGGTCATCACGACCACCCGAGGAGCGGCGATCATCCGATCGGTAGCCACCACGGTCATCACGACCACCCGAGGAGCGACGATCATCCGATCGGTAGCCACCACGGTCATCACGACCACCCGAGGAGCGGCGGTCATCCGATCGGTAGCCACCACGGTCATCACGACCACCCGAGGAGCGACGGTCATCGGAGCGGTGGCCACCACGGTCATCGGAGCGGGAGCCCCCACGGTCGTCGCGTCGGTCACCCTTGCCAGAGCCGGTCGAACGCGGAGCACCCGACCGCCCCGAGCCGGCACCCGCGTCGCGGTGGGAGCCTCGTCCCTGCCCGTCGCCTCGGTCGTCTCGGCTCTTGTTGCCGTCGTGGTCACTCATGTCTGTATCCTTCCGCGCCGAGCTGTCTCGGCGCCACCTTCACCTGGTCGGCAAACAAAAAGAGAGCGCCCCAGTCGGATCAGTGAAGTTCCGTCTGGGGCGCTCTCGTTTCAAAGTATGTCCGGCTGCGTCCTACTCTCCCACACCGTCACCAGTGCAGTACCATCGGCGCTGAAGGGCTTAGCTTCCGGGTTCGGAATGGAGCCGGGCGTTTCCCCTTCGCTATGGCAGCCGTAACTCTATGGAGATATCAAGGTCGTGGTTGTTCTGCACCACCCCCCATGCTCCCGGCACACAGTGTGTGCGTGGGGTGTGGGGTGGTTTGTTTGCAGGACCCGTTTGTATCTCGGGAACTGCACAGTGGACGCGTAGCATCTTTGTAAGTCAAGTCATCGGCTTATTAGTACCGGTCAGCTCCACACATTACTGTGCTTCCACGTCCGGCCTATCAACCCAGTAGTCTAGCTGGGAGCCTCTCGCCCTCGCGGGCCTGGAAACCTCATCTTGAAACGTGCTTCCCGCTTAGATGCTTTCAGCGGTTATCACTTCCGAACGTAGCTAATCAGCGGTGCCCTTGGCAGGACAACTGACACACCAGTGGTTCGTCCATCCCGGTCCTCTCGTACTAGGGACAGCCTTCCTCAAGTTTCCTACGCGCACAGCGGATAGGGACCGAACTGTCTCACGACGTTCTAAACCCAGCTCGCGTACCGCTTTAATGGGCGAACAGCCCAACCCTTGGGACCTACTCCAGCCCCAGGATGCGACGAGCCGACATCGAGGTGCCAAACCATGCCGTCGATATGGACTCTTGGGCAAGATCAGCCTGTTATCCCCGGGGTACCTTTTATCCGTTGAGCGACGGCGCTTCCACAAGCCACCGCCGGATCACTAGTCCCGACTTTCGTCCCTGCTCGACATGTCTGTCTCACAGTCAAGCTCCCTTGTGCACTTACACTCGAAACCTGATTACCAACCAGGCTGAGGGAACCTTTGGGCGCCTCCGTTACCTTTTAGGAGGCAACCGCCCCAGTTAAACTACCCACCAGGCACTGTCCCTGATCCGGATCACGGACCGAGGTTAGATATCCAGAACGACCAGAGTGGTATTTCAACGTTGACTCCACCATCACTGACGTGACGGCTTCACAGTCTCCCACCTATCCTACACAAGCCGTACCGAACACCAATACCAAGCTGTAGTAAAGGTCCCGGGGTCTTTCCGTCCTGCTGCGCGTAACGAGCATCTTTACTCGTAGTGCAATTTCGCCGAGTTCGTGGTTGAGACAGTGGAGAAGTCGTTACGCCATTCGTGCAGGTCGGAACTTACCCGACAAGGAATTTCGCTACCTTAGGATGGTTATAGTTACCACCGCCGTTTACTGGCGCTTAAGTTCTCAGCTTCGCCGTGAGGCTAACCGGTCCCCTTAACGTTCCAGCACCGGGCAGGCGTCAGTCCGTATACATCGTCTTGCGACTTGGCACGGACCTGTGTTTTTAGTAAACAGTCGCTTCTCCCTGGTCTCTGCGGCCGATCACGCTCGGACAGCAAGTGTCGTCACGATCAGGGCCCCCCTTCTCCCGAAGTTACGGGGGTATTTTGCCGAATTCCTTAACCACGATTCACTCGATCGCCTTGGTATTCTCTACCTAACCACCTGAGTCGGTTTGGGGTACGGGCGGCTCGAACCTCGCTAGAAGTTTTTCTCGGCAGCATAGGATCACCCTCTTCCCGCATTCGCGGTCACTATCAGGTCTCAGGCTTCATGCGGTCCGGATTTGCCTGGACCGCGCCCTACACCCTTGGACGTGGACTACCATCGCCACGCGGAGGCTACCTTCCTGCGTCACTCCATCGCTTGACTACTACAAGGTCGGGTCGTGCGCTCCACACACCCGGTGACCCCGAAGGGTCGATGGGCGTGCTTCAGGCACTTAGCATCACTCGGTTCATCAGGGGCGGTTCTTCGCCGGTTCCGGAATATCAACCGGATGTCCATCGACTACGCCTGTCGGCCTCGCCTTAGGTCCCGACTTACCCAGGGCAGATTAGCTTGACCCTGGAACCCTTGGTTATTCGGCGGACGGGTTTCTCGCCCGTCATTCGCTACTCATGCCTGCATTCTCACTCGTGTGGCCTCCACGGCTGGTTCACACCGCCGCTTCCCTGGCCACACGACGCTCCCCTACCCATCAACACGCCTGGACACCGAACCCGCAGGTGTCGGTGCCGAGCAAATATGTCAATGCCACAGCTTCGGTGGTGTGCTTGAGCCCCGCTACATTGTCGGCGCGGAATCACTTGACCAGTGAGCTATTACGCACTCTTTCAAGGGTGGCTGCTTCTAAGCCAACCTCCTGGTTGTCACAGCAACTCCACATCCTTTCCCACTTAGCACACGCTTAGGGACCTTAGCTGGTGATCTGGGCTGTTTCCCTCTCGACTACGGAGCTTATCCCCCGCAGTCTCACTGCCACGCTCTCACTTACCGGCATTCGGAGTTTGGCTAACGTCAGTAACCTGGTGAGGCCCATCAGCTATCCAGTAGCTCTACCTCCGGCAAGAAACACGTGACGCTGCACCTAAATGCATTTCGGGGAGAACCAGCTATCACGGAGTTTGATTGGCCTTTCACCCCTACCCACAGCTCATCCCCTCAGTTTTCAACCTAAGTGGGTTCGGTCCTCCACGCAGTCTTACCTGCGCTTCAACCTGGCCATGGGTAGATCACTCCGCTTCGGGTCTAGACCCAGCGACTATGGGCGCCCTATTCGGACTCGCTTTCGCTACGGCTTCCCCACACGGGTTAACCTCGCCACTGAGCACTAACTCGCAGGCTCATTCTTCAAAAGGCACGCTGTCACCCCACACGCCCAACGGCGGGAGGCTCCAACGGATTGTAGGCACACGGTTTCAGGATCTATTTCACTCCCCTCCCGGGGTACTTTTCACCTTTCCCTCACGGTACTTGTCCGCTATCGGTCACCAGGGAATATTTAGGCTTAGCAGGTGGTCCTGCCAGATTCACACGGGATTTCTCGGGCCCCGTGCTACTTGGGATACCCACCGGGAGTCCACACCATTTCGTCTACGGGGGTCGCACCCTCTGTGCCGAGCCATTCAATGCTCTTCGACTATGACGCAGATTTCTCACTCCCTGCCGGCCTGTCAGAGCCAGCTGGCGGGTCCCACGACCCCGGACGTGCAACGCCTGACAGCTATCACACACGCCCGGTTTAGCCTCATCCGCTTTCGCTCGCCACTACTCACGGAATCACTGTTGTTTTCTCTTCCTGTGGGTACTGAGATGTTTCACTTCCCCACGTTCCCTCCACACACCCTATATATTCAGGTGCGGGTGACTGGACTTGCCTCCAGCCGGGTTTCCCCATTCGGAAATCCTCGGATCACAGTCTGGTTATCGACTACCCGAGGCTTATCGCAGATTCCTACGTCCTTCTTCGGTTCCTGGTGCCAAGGCATCCACCGTGTGCCCTTAAAAACTTGAACACTACAAAGATGCTCGCGTCCACTGTGAAGTTCTCAACATACAACCGGCACCCCACACCCGAAGCAACCAACGCCACTCCATCGATGAGGCCCACGACCAGAAGAAACCAGCCGGCACACACCACCACCACCACAACACCCCCGTAAGGGGGATCGCGGTGGACAGCCAGTGCGCGTCGCCCGATCCTTCAGGACCCAACAACGTGTCACGGACACCACCCCCACCCGCCACCACGTTCCACTGCCCAGCCGAAGCTGTGACTTGTACTTGTGACGGCGACCAGCGCCGGTGTCCAATAATCGATGTTCCACCCTTGAGCACCCGCTGTCCCACACTCGGGGACAGACCGGGCTCTGGACCACAACCAGGACCACGAAGGACCGGCTGCGGGCAGAAGCTCCTTAGAAAGGAGGTGATCCAGCCGCACCTTCCGGTACGGCTACCTTGTTACGACTTAGTCCCAATCGCCAGTCCCACCTTCGACGGCTCCCCCCACAAGGGTTGGGCCACCGGCTTCGGGTGTTACCGACTTTCGTGACTTGACGGGCGGTGTGTACAAGGCCCGGGAACGTATTCACCGCAGCGTTGCTGATCTGCGATTACTAGCGACTCCGACTTCATGGGGTCGAGTTGCAGACCCCAATCCGAACTGAGACCGGTTTTTTGGGATTCGCTCCACCTTGCGGTATCGCAGCCCTTTGTACCGGCCATTGTAGCATGCGTGAAGCCCAAGACATAAGGGGCATGATGATTTGACGTCATCCCCACCTTCCTCCGAGTTGACCCCGGCAGTCTCCCATGAGTCCCCAACCACCGAAGTGTTGCTGGCAACATGGAACGAGGGTTGCGCTCGTTGCGGGACTTAACCCAACATCTCACGACACGAGCTGACGACAACCATGCACCACCTGTACACCAGTCCGAAGACGCACCCATCTCTGAGTGATTCCGGTGTATGTCAAGCCTTGGTAAGGTTCTTCGCGTTGCATCGAATTAATCCGCATGCTCCGCCGCTTGTGCGGGCCCCCGTCAATTCCTTTGAGTTTTAGCCTTGCGGCCGTACTCCCCAGGCGGGGAACTTAATGCGTTAGCTGCGGCACGGATCTCGTGGAATGAGACCCACACCTAGTTCCCAACGTTTACGGCATGGACTACCAGGGTATCTAATCCTGTTCGCTCCCCATGCTTTCGCTTCTCAGCGTCAGTAGTGGCCCAGAGACCTGCCTTCGCCATCGGTGTTCCTCCTGATATCTGCGCATTCCACCGCTACACCAGGAATTCCAGTCTCCCCTACCACACTCTAGTCTGCCCGTACCCACTGCAAGTCCGGGGTTGAGCCCCGGATTTTCACAGCAGACGCGACAAACCGCCTACAAGCTCTTTACGCCCAATAATTCCGGACAACGCTCGCACCCTACGTATTACCGCGGCTGCTGGCACGTAGTTAGCCGGTGCTTCTTCTGCAGGTACCGTCACTTTCGCTTCTTCCCTGCTGAAAGAGGTTTACAACCCGAAGGCCGTCATCCCTCACGCGGCGTCGCTGCATCAGGCTTCCGCCCATTGTGCAATATTCCCCACTGCTGCCTCCCGTAGGAGTCTGGGCCGTGTCTCAGTCCCAGTGTGGCCGGTCGCCCTCTCAGGCCGGCTACCCGTCGTCGCCTTGGTGAGCCACTACCTCACCAACAAGCTGATAGGCCGCGAGCCCATCCCAGACCGAAAAACTTTCCACCCCCTGCACATGCGTACGAGGGTCATATCCGGTATTAGCTCCGGTTTCCCGGGGTTATCCCAGAGTCTGGGGCAGGTTACTCACGTGTTACTCACCCGTTCGCCACTGATCAGACCAAGCAAGCTTGATCGTCACCGTTCGACTTGCATGTGTTAAGCACGCCGCCAGCGTTCGTCCTGAGCCAGGATCAAACTCTCCGTTGATGTTCAAACACCCACCACCCCGAAACGAGGCGACAGGCAAAAACATTTGAACCCATGAAGGGCCCGAAACCCAGCTGAAGTCGAACAACCAGCTCAAAAAGAACTAGGTCATTCAGTTACAACCAAAGGATAATTCGCCCAGAACACCACACAACCACCCAAACGAGTGACCATGCCGCGCCCCAGAACGAGGTAATTGGCATCGATTATCTGACACGCTGTTGAGTTCTCAAGAATCGGACGCTCTCCCTTGCCAGACCCTGTGGGCCGGGCTCCGGGGCAACCCTTCAAACTTACCCGCCTCAAGCTTGGGAGTCAAACTCGCGATCCGCCCTCAGGGCGTCCGAGCCGACCCGCTTGGTTCAGCGGTTCCTGCTCTCCGAAGCCTACCGGATCAACCGGACTGCTTCGGACTGCTTGCCAACCCCGGGACCGGCCTGCTTCGCGTTGCGATCACTCGCTCCGCCGTGGCGTCCGTTCCTCCCTGTCGGGCTGACGAAGAGAACATTAACCGGGCCTGGCCGAGAAACACAAATCCGCCCTCGCGTGGAGACCCGAAGGGGCGGATCCCGTTGTGTGACAACGAGATCCGCCCCAGGCGGACGATTCGGAGCCCCTGCTCAGGCCTTCCGGGCCGCCGCCAAGTTGCGTCGCCCACGCTTGAGCACCGCCACCTGGCCGGCCAGGAAGTCGTGCTCGCCCAGCGCCTGCTCGGGGTCGGTGAGCTTGACGTTGTTGAGCGATGCCCCGCCCTCACCGATCGTCCGGCGTGCGGCGTTGCGGGAGTCGACGAGACCCGTCGCCACGAGGGCGTCGACGAGGGACGTCCCCACCTCCAGGTCAGCCCCCGGCAGCTCGGCCGTCGCATCCCCCAGCGTCGCCGGGTCGAGCGCCGTCAGGTCGCCCCTGCCGAAGAGCGCCTCGGAGGCCGCCTGCACCGCCGCCGTCGCCTCAGCCCCGTGCACCAGGGTCGTCACGTCTGCGGCCAGGATGCGCTGCGCCGTGCGCCGGAACGGTTCCTGCGCGACCTGCTCCTCCGCCGCCGCGATCTCCTCGGGGGTGCGGTCGGTGAAGACCTTTAGCAATTTGACGACCGAGGCGTCCTCGACGTTGATCCAGTACTGGTAGAACGCATACGGGCTCGTCATGTCGGCGCCCAGCCACACCGCGTTGCCCTCGGACTTGCCGAACTTCGTGCCGGCGGCGTCGGTGAGCAGCGGCGTCGTGAAGCAGTGCACCGACGCGCCCTCGACCCGGTGCACGAGGTCGACCCCCGCCGTGAGGTTGCCCCACTGGTCGGCGCCGCCCGTCTGCAGCGTGCAGCCGTGCGCGCGGTAGAGCTCGAGGAAGTCGAGCGCCTGCAGGATCTGGTAGCTGAACTCGGTGTACGAGATCCCCTGCTCGCTCTCGAGCCGGGCGGCCACGGCTTCCTTGCGCACCATGTGGTTGACCCGGAAGTGCTTGCCGATGTCGCGCAGGAAGTCGAGCGCAGAGATCGGCGCCGTCCAGTCGAGGTTGTTGACGAGGAGCGCGGCGTTGTCACCCTCGAAGTCGAGGAACGGCCGCACCTGCTCCTGGATGCGCGCGACCCAGTCGGCCGTCTGCTCCTTGGTCTTCAGCACCCGCTCGGACGTCGGCCGCGGGTCTCCGATGAGCCCCGTCGACCCCCCGACGAGGCAGATGACCCGGTGCCCCGCGCGCTGGAAGTGCCGCAGCACGACGAGCTGCACGAGATTGCCGAAGTGCAGCGACGGCGCCGTCGGGTCGAAGCCGCAATACAGCGTGAGGGGCCCCTCCGCGAGTGCTTCGCGCAGCGCCGCCTCGTCGGTGGACTGTGCCACCAGGCCGCGCCACTGCAGCTCGTCGAAGATGTCCGTCACGGGTATCGGTGTCCTCTCGCCAGCGGCGGGCACCCTGCCCACCGCGTCACAGCCTGCCGTATGCCGCCGCGACCCTTCCACCGAGATGCCTCCGGTCCCGCATGGCGGGCGTCACCGCCCCCGCTCGACACGGCGCCTCACCCCGGGACGGAAGGCCGACACCGTCGGGTCACCGTCGACCCAGAAGCGCCAGGGGTATGCCGTGCCGTCGCCACCCGGCCCACTGACACCGACGCGCGCCCCCGTTCGCAAGCCGGCGGCCGGCACGGCCCGGCCCGCCCCGATCACGAGCGGCGAGCCGGGGGCACAGAGGTCGAGCCCCGACATCGCCCCGGTGACGCCGAGCGCCTGCGTCAGCCGGCCAGGGCCACGGCACCAGTCCCGCTCCGCCACCCCCGGGCGTCGCCCAGCCGCGGCCTCGTGCCCGGTCACGACCTCGCCTGCACGCAGCAGCACGACCTCGGGCACGCGCTCTTCGCCGGTCACGACAGGGCATCCAGTGGTGTCCGTAGGTGAAGTAGACGAAGGCGTGCCCGGCCGGGCCGAAGACGGGCGCGTTGTGGGCCGTCGGCCTGCTGAGCACACGCGACGCGGGATCGACGCGGCCGGCATACGCCTCGGTCTCGGAGATGCGCACCCTGACGCCGGCGTGCTCGACGTGGCGCCCCAGCAGGTCGGCGGCGACGTCGAGGACCGGTCGCGCGAAGAAGGCGCGGGCAAGCCGCCTCACGTACGGCGGCGGCGCACGACGCCCGGGCGGTAGGCCGAGACGGTCGCGTCGCCGTCGACCCAGAAGCGCCAGGGGAAGGTCTCCCCGTCCCCACCCGGGCCACTCACTCCGACCCGCGGGCCGACCGCGACCTCGTCCCGCTGGACCGGGGTGCCCTCGGAGACGACGAGGTCGATGGGGGCGCCGATCACCGGCCGGCAGAAGTCACGACCGCTGTGCTCGCCCGACAGTGCGAGGGCCTGTCCGAGGCGACCCGGGCCGCGGGTCCAGTCGCGCTCGCGCATCCCACCGCGCCGCACTTGCACCAGGTCGTGGCCCTCGAGGACCTCGCCCGCCCGCAGCAGCACCGCGGACGCCGACCCCACCTCACCGACGACGAGGTTGACGCACCAGTGGTGGCCGTAGGTGAAGTAGACGTAGGTGAAGCCCGGCGGCCCGAACATCGGTTCCGTCCGTGGGGTCGGGCCGCGGAAGGCGTGCGACCCGGGATCGAGGCCACCGGCATACGCCTCGACCTCGGTGAGCCGCACGGTCACCCCGCCGAAGGACAGGTGCCGACCGAGGAGCTCCGGCGCGACCTCGAGGGGCGGACGCGCGAAGAACGAGCGCGGCAGCCTTGGGTCGGTCCTCACGCCTCAGACGCTAGCGGCCGTCCACTCGCGCGCGGCGGCGAGGCGGGCCCGTGCTGCCTCGAGCTGTTCGGACACGCGCGCAGGCGCCGTGCCCCCGACGGCGTCGCGCGACGCGAGCGAGCCCTCCACCGAGAGCACGGAGCGCACCTCGGGTGTCAGGTGCTCGCTGATGCGCGTGAAGTCCTCGTCGGTGAGGTCCCACAGCTCGATGCCGCGCGGCTCGCACTCGCGCACGCACGCGCCCGCCACCTCGTGGGCGATGCGGAAGGGCACCCCCTGGCGCACGAGCCATTCGGCGATGTCGGTCGCGAGGGCGAACCCCTGCGGCGCGAGCGACTCGAGACGCTCGGTGTGGAAGGTCAGGGTGTCGACCATGCCGGAGAAGGCCGGCAGCAGCACCTCGAGGGTGTCGACGGCGTCGAAGACGGGCTCCTTGTCCTCCTGGAGGTCTCGGTTGTAGGCGAGCGGGAGCGCCTTGAGCGTCGTGAGCAACCCGGCGAGGTCGCCGACGAGCCGGCCCGCCTTGCCCCGAGCGAGCTCGGCCACGTCGGGGTTCTTCTTCTGCGGCATGATGCTCGACCCGGTCGAGTAGGAGTCGTGCAACGTGACGAAGGAGAACTCCTTCGTCGCCCAGATGACGACCTCCTCGGCGAAGCGCGAGATGTCGACCGCCGTCATGGCCGCCACGAAGGCGAACTCGGCGACGAAGTCGCGAGACGCGGTGCCGTCGATGGAGTTCTCCACCGCACGGGCGAAGCCGAGGTCGGCAGCGACGGCCTCGGGGTCGAGCCCCAGGGAGGAGCCCGCGAGCGCACCCGACCCGTAGGGCGATGCGTTGCTGCGCTCGTCCCAGTCGCGCAGGCGGTCGACGTCACGCAGCAGCGCCCAGGCGTGCGCCAGCAGGTGGTGCGAGAGCAGCACGGGCTGGGCGTGCTGGAGGTGGGTCCGACCTGGCATTGCCACACCGAAGTGTCGATCCGCCTGTGCGACAAGGGCATCCACGACGTCGAGCACGAGCCCGCCCACCACACGGGCGTGCTCGCGAAGATACATGCGGAAGAGCGTTGCCACCTGGTCGTTGCGCGACCGGCCGGCGCGCAGCCGGCCGCCGAGGTCGGCGCCCACCCGCTCGATGAGACCGCGCTCCAGCGCGGTGTGCACGTCCTCGTCGTCCTCGGCCGGGGTGAACACGCCCGAGATCACGTCGGCCTCGAGACGGTCGAGGCCGTCGAGCATCCCGGCCAGGTGCTCGGCGGAGAGCAGGCCGGCAGCGTGCAGGACACGAGCGTGGGCCCGTGAACCGGCGATGTCCTGGGGCGCGAGGCGCCAGTCGAAATGCGTGCTCTTCGACAGGGCGGCGAGGGCCTGGTCGGGTCCACCGGCGAAGCGACCGCCCCAGAGGCTCACGCGGTCGCCGGTCGCAGCGGGCGCGGCCTGCGCCGAGGCGGCCGGCGCGGCCTGGGCGGGCTCGTGCTGGGTCATGGTGCTCCTTCGAGGGATGGTGGGTCAGTCGCGGGCGTCGGCGAGCGCCTGGAGCCGCTCGGCGACGGAGGCGGCAGCGTCGGGACTGGCTGTCACGAGCATGATCGTGTCATCGCCGGCGATGGTGCCGAGCACCTCGGGGTCGCGCGTCTGGTCGATCGCCGACGCGAGGTAGTTGGCAGCTCCCGGCGGGGTGCGCAGGACGACGAGGTTGACGGCCGCCGCGGCCGAGACGAGCAGCTCCTCGCACGTGCGCCGCAGCCGCGCCGAGGCGGACTCACCGAGCGAGCCGACGGGTGCGACCTCGGCGCCCTCCCCCGGCACGGCATAGACGAGCGAGCGCCCGCGGCGCACCTTGACGGCACCGACCTCGACGAGGTCGCGCGACAGGGTGGCCTGGGTGACGTCGGTGCCCTCGGCGACGAGGAGGTCGGCCAGCTCGCCCTGGCTGTGCACTTCGTGGTGGCGCAGCAGCTCGACGATGCGGCGCTGGCGCTGGGTGCGGCTCACTAGCTCGCCTCGCGGGCGGCGGCGAGGACTCCCGGCAGGGCCTCGAGGAAGCTGCTCAGCTCGTCTGCGGAGATAATGAGCGGCGGCGCGAGACGGATGGCCGTCGGGGTCACGGCGTTGACGATGAAACCCGCTTCCCGGGCGGCGGTCATGACGGCCGCAGAGGGTATGCCGTCCAGCTCGATCGCGCGCAGCAGTCCCCGCCCGCGCGTGCCCGCGACACCGTCGATCGTCACGTCGTCGAGCAGGGCCCCCACCTCGCGGACGTGGGCGAGCACGTCCTCGCGCTCGATGGTGTCGAGCACGGCCAGGCCCGCAGCGCAGGCGAGCGGGTTGCCGCCGAATGTGGTCCCGTGCTGTCCCGCGGTGAGCAGCCTTGTCACCTCGGGGCCGAAGGTCACGAGGGCCCCGATGGGCACCCCGCCCCCCAGGCCCTTGGCAAGCGTCATCGCGTCCGGCACGATGCCCGCCCGCTGGTGGGCGAACCAGTCGCCGGTGCGGCCGATCCCGGTCTGGATCTCGTCGACGACCAGCAGTGCACCGTGCTGCGTCGTCAGCTCGCGCGCGAGCCGGAGGTAGTCGTCGGAGAGCTCGCGCACTCCCGCCTCGCCCTGGATGGGCTCGAGGAAGAGGGCGGCTGTCGTGTCGTCCACCGCGTCGCGCAGCGCCGCCATGTCGTCGGGGGCGACGAAGACGACCTCAGGGATGAGGGGCTCGAACGGCTCGCGGTAGGCCGCCTTGTGGGTGAGCGCGAGCGCCCCGGTGGAGCGGCCGTGGAAGGAGCCCTCGAGGGCGATGATGCGGCGCCGGCCCGTGCGCCGCGACAGTTTGATGGCCGCCTCCGTCGCCTCGGTGCCGGAGTTGGCGAAGAACACGCCGGAGCCGGCGGGGCCCTGAGCGACCTCGAGGATCTTCTCGGCGAGGAGGATCGCCGGCTCGGACGTGAAGAAGTTGGAGACGTGGATGGCCGACTCGGCCTGCTTCGTGACAGCCTGCACGAGGGCGGGGTGGCCGTGGCCGAGCGCGTTGACGGCGATGCCCGAGAGCAGGTCGAGGTAGCGCTTGCCGTCGACGTCGGTCACCCAGGCGCCGTGCCCCGAGGCGAGCACGAGCTGCGGCGTGCCGAAGACCTGGACGAGGGCGCTGCCGTAGCGCTCGAGCAGCTCGGAGCCGCTGCCGGACCCGTTGCCCAACCCTGTGTCAGAACGAGTGTCCGAACGAGTGTCAGAGCCCGTGTCGGCAGCGGGTTCGGAGCTGGTGTCCGACCCGATGTCGTCGCTCGTCATGCGTCCTCCTCTGAGGCGGGAGTCCCGGAGGCGGTGCGACCACCGGCAGGGCTCTCGCTGGCGGTGATGTCGGGCAGGACCATCGTGCCGATGCCCTCGTCGGTGAAGATCTCGAGCAGGATGGAGTGCGGCTTCCGCCCGTCGACGACGTGCGTCTGGGGCACGCCGCCCTCGACCGCGCGGATGCACGCCTCGAGCTTGGGCACCATGCCGGCCTCGACTCGGGTCAGCAGCGACTTCGCAGCGGTGACGTCGATCGTCGACAGCAGCGACCCCCGGTCGGGCCAGTCGGCATAGATTCCCTCGACGTCGGTCAGCACGACGAGCTTCTCGGCCCGCAGAGCGACGGCGATGGCCGCCGCCGCGGTGTCGGCGTTGACGTTGAGCACCTGTCCGTCGACGTCGAGGTCGGGCGCGACGGTCGAGACGACCGGCACCCGGCCGGCGTCGAGGATGTCGATGATCGCCGAGGGGTTGACGCTCTCGACGTCGCCGACGAGCCCGAGGTCGACCTCGACGCCGTCGACGACGGTGCCCCGGCGCCGGGCACCGAGCAGTCCGGCGTCCTCGCCCGAGAGACCGACGGCGATCGGGCCGTGCTGGTTGAGCAGCCCGACGAGCTCACGGCCGACCTGGCCGGTGAGCACCATCCGCACGACGTCCATGACCTCCGGCGTCGTGACGCGAAGGCCGCCCTTGAACTCGCTCTCGAGGCCCACCCGGTCGAGCATCGCCTTGATCTGCGGGCCGCCGCCGTGCACGACGACAGGTCGCAGGCCGGCATACCGCAGGAAGGCGACGTCCTCGGCGAAGGCCGCCTTGAGGGCATCGTCGACCATGGCGTTGCCGCCGTACTTGACGACGACGAGCGCGCCGCGGAAGCGCTCGAGCCATGGCAGCGCCTCGACGAGCGTCGCGGCCTTGCCCGCGGCGACCCGGAGGGCTGCGGCGTCGATGAGGCCACGGAGGTTCTGCTGGGCGGGCGTCGTCGTCATGTGCTGTAGGCCGAGTTCTCGTGGACGTAGTCGTGCGTCAGGTCGTTGGTCCAGACCGTGGCCGCCTCGGAGCCGGCGCGCAGGTCGACGACGACGTGGACCTCGCGGCCCGTGAGGTCGACGAGCGAGCGGTCCTCGCCGACGCCACCGGCGCGGCATACCTGGACGCCGTTCATCGTCACGTCGAGCGCGGCGGCGTCGAAGGCAGCCCTCGTCGTGCCGACGGCGGCGAGCACCCGGCCCCAGTTGGGGTCGTTGCCGAAGACGGCGCACTTGAAGAGGTTGTTGCGGGCCACCGCGCGGGCCACCTCGAGGGCGTCGTCGACGCTGGCGGCCGAGCGCACCTCGATGGCGATGTCGTGCGCGGCACCCTCGGCGTCGGCGATGAGCTGCCGCGCGAGGCTGGAGCTCACGGCCGTGAGGGCCTCGGTCAGCTCACCGCTGCCCACCCGGACGCCGGACGCGCCGGAGGCGAGCACGACGACCGTGTCGTTGGTCGACATGCACGCGTCGGAATCGATGCGGTCGAACGAGACCGCCGTGGCCGCCCGCAGGGCCCCGTCGAGGTCGCCCTGGTCGACGACGGCGTCGGTCGTGAGCACCACGAGCATCGTCGCGAGCGCCGGCGCGAGCATGCCGGCGCCCTTGGCGAAGCCGGAGACAGACCAGCCGTCGCCGGCGTGGGCGGCGACCTTGTGCACGGTGTCGGTCGTCTTGATCGCGATGGCGGCAGCCTCGTGCCCCGAGGGTGAGAGGGCCGCCGCCGCGGCGTCGATGCCCGCCGCGATCTTGTCCATGGGCAGGAGCTCGCCGATGAGACCGGTCGAGCAGACGACGACGTCACCGGCTGAGAGGCCGAGCACCTCGGCCACCTGCTCGGCGGTGCGGTGGGTGTCGAGGAAGCCCTGTGCCCCGGTGCAGGCGTTGGCCCCACCCGAGTTGAGCACGACCGCGTCGACCCGGCCGTCGACGACGACCTGGCGCGACCACGTGACCGGCGCGGCCTCGACCCGGTTCGTCGTGAAGACGGCGGCCGCGTGGTGGTCGGGGCCGTCGTTGACGACGAGCGCGAGGTCAGGGGTGCCGCTCGACTTGAGGCCGGCGGTGACGCCGGCGGCGCGGAAACCCGCGGGAAGCTCGACGGGCTGGCTCTCACTGGTCACGGCGCGACTCCTGCGACGGGAAGGCCGAGGGTCTCCTCGAGACCCAGGGCGAGGTTGGCGCACTGGACGGCGGCGCCGGCAGTGCCCTTGGTGAGGTTGTCGACGGCCGCGACCACGACGACGCGACCGAGGCGCTCGTCGACCGCGACCTGGAGCTGCACGTGGTTGCTGCCGATGACGGAGCCGGTGGCTGGCCACGAACCCTCGGGCAGGAGGTGCACGAAGGGCTCGGCGGCATACGCCTGCTCCCACGCGGAGCGGACCGCGGCAGGGTCGACGCCGGCGCGCAGCCGGGCCGTACAGGTGGCGAGGATCCCCCGGGGCATCGGCGCGAGGGTCGGCGTGAACGACACGGTGACCGTCTCGCCCGCCGCCCGACTGAGGTTCTGCTCGATCTCGGGCGTGTGCCGGTGCACCCCGCCCACGCCGTAGGGCGACATCGAGCCCATGACCTCGCTGCCGAGCAGGTGCGGCTTGAGACCCTTGCCGGCGCCCGAGGTGCCCGACGCCGCGACGACGACGACGTCGCCACCCTCGAGCAGCCCCGCCGCGAAGCCGGGCGCGAGGGCGAGCGAGACCGCCGTGGGGTAGCACCCCGGGACGGCGATGCGACGCTCCCCCGTGAGCCGCTCGCGCTGCACGGTGCCCGCGGGACCGGGGAGCTCCGGCATGCCGTAGGGCCACGAGCCGGCATACGGCGTGTCGTAGAAGTCGGTCCAGGCCTGCTCGTGCTCGAGCCGGAAGTCGGCGCCGCAGTCGATGACGACGACCGACTCCGGCAGCTGTGCGGCGAGCCGCGCCGAGTGGCCGTGCGGCAGCGCGAGGAAGACGACGTCGTGACCCGACAACGTCTCGAGCGTCGTGTCCTTGAGCACACGGTCGGCCAGCGGGACGAGGTGCGGGTGGACGCCCCCGAGCCGTTCACCCGCACTGCTCGCCGCCGTGACGGCCCCGACCTCGATCCGCGGGTGGGCGAGCAGCAGCCGGAGGATCTCTCCTCCGGCGTAGCCGCTCGCCCCCGCCACTGCTGCCCTGATCACAATGCATGACTATACACACGCATGCATAGTTCTGCACAGGCAGTCCTGCCTCGGGACGTCAGCGCTGGACGGCCCCCGTCGCCTCCGCTGCGGCAGCGACGGCCGCGTCGCGGAAGGCGTTGACCTCGTCGGTCGTGAGGGTGCGGTCGAGGGCCCGGAAGGTCAGCCGGTAGGCGAGCGAGCGGTGGCCGGCCTCGACCCGCTCACCCTCGTAGACGTCGAAGAGCGCGATTGACTCGAGCGACTCCCCCGCGCCTCGACGCAGGGCCGTCTCGACATCGCCCGCCGCGACCTCCGAGCGCACGAGCAGCGCGACGTCGGTGAGCGCTGGCGGGAAGGACGAGAACTCGCTCGCCTGCACCGGCTCCTCGCTCGCCGCCGTCAGCACGTCGACGTCGAACTCGGTCGCGACCGTGCGCGGCGGCAGGTCGAGGGCGGCGAGCACCTTCGGGTGCAGCTCGCCGGCGTGCCCCACGAGGGTGCCGTCGGCGAGGCTGATCCGGGCGCACCGACCAGGGTGCCAGGGCGCGTGGCCGGGGTCGTTGGTGACGACGACCGGCACGGCGAGGGCGCCGGCGACGGACTGCACCGCGGCCACCATGTCGCTCCAGTCCGCGGCGCGGCCCGGGCCCCACCACCCTGCCTGCTCGATCTGGCCCGACGCGATGGCCGCGGCGCGACGCGGCTGGTCGGGCACGGCGGCATACAGCTGCTCGAGGGTGGCGTCGTCGGGGCGCGAGTCGACGCTCGGGATCGGCGCCTTGGCGAGCGGGCCTCCGGGCCGGAAGACGAGCCCGATCTCCGAGATCGCGACGTCCTTGTGGCCACGGGCGAGGTTGCGGCGCAGCACGTCGACGAGGCTCGAGAGCACCATTGTGCGCAGCAGCGGCCGCTCCTCCGACAGCGGGTTGGCGACGCGCACGGCCTCGCGGCGGTCGTCGTCGGGCGCGAGCCCCAGCTGGTCGGCGAGCTCGGCCGCGACGAACGGGTAGCTGAGCACCTCGGTGTAGCCCGCACCGGCGAGGGCGTCGGCGACGATGCGCCGCGCCTTCTGGCCGTGGGTGAGCCCGCGGCCCTCGCTGGGAGTCGGCGTGATCGACGGGATGTTGTTGTAGCCGTCGATCCGGGCGACCTCCTCCGCGTAGTCGGGCGCGTCGACGAGGTCGGGGCGCCACGACGGCGGGGTCACGAGGACGTGGGTGTCGTCGGTGCCCTCGCCGGCCTCGTCGACGGTGCAGCCCAGGTCGCGCAGGATCGCCAGCACCCGCTCGCGCGGGTAGTCGACGCCGACGATGCGGCTGGGCTCCGTGACGTCGAGGAGGTATGCCGTGCGCTCCGTCGTGTGGTCGACGTCCGTCACGCCGGGGTCGGCCGTGCCGCCGCCGTGCTCGACGAGCAGGTCGACGGCGAGCTGCGCG
This sequence comes from Humibacillus xanthopallidus, assembly GCF_006717145.1. Classification (GTDB taxonomy): domain Bacteria; phylum Actinomycetota; class Actinomycetes; order Actinomycetales; family Dermatophilaceae; genus Humibacillus; species Humibacillus xanthopallidus. Next base: position 1,511,060 of record NZ_VFQF01000001.1, read on the forward strand.
GCAGCCGCGGTCACCCGGGGGTCGACCCCGCGCTCGAAGCGCTTGGACGCCTCGGTGACGAGGCGGTGACGGCGCGAGGAGCGAGCGACGGTCGTGGGGTCGAAGTGGGCCGCCTCGACGAGCACGTCGGTCGTCGAGTCGTCGACCTCGGACGACGCGCCACCCATGACGCCGGCGATGGCGAGCGGCCGCTCACCCGAGTCCGTGATGAGCAGGTCCTCGGGGCTCAGCGTGCGCTCGACGTCGTCGAGCGTCGTGAGAGCCTCCCCCGACCGGGCGCGACGCACGACGATCGGGCCGTCCAGCTTGGCGAGGTCGTAGGCGTGCAACGGCTGGCCGACGGCGAGCATGACGTAGTTCGTCACGTCGACCGCGAGGCTGATCGGGCGCATCCCCATCTGGGTCAGGCGCTTCTGCATCCAGGACGGTGACGGACGGGTCGGGTCGATGCCACGGACGACGCGCGCGACGAAGCGGTCGCAGCCGACGTTGCCGTCGAGGGGCGCGTCGTCGTCGAGCCGGATCGGGTGGCCGGAGTCGTTGGCCTGCGGGGTGGCGACGTCAGCGGGGTCGCGGTAGCCGCCGGCCGGGCTGCCCTGCGAGTGCCAGTACTCGCGGGCTAGGCCTCGTACCGAGAAGCAGTAGCCGCGGTCGGGCGTCACGTTGGTCTCGACGGTCTCCTCGGCGAGACCGAGCAGGGCGATCGCGTCGTCGCCGGCCTGGAGCATGGCGGCCTTCTCGGCGCCGAGGAGCCGCTCGAGCACGATGATGCCCTCGTGGTCGTGACCGAGCCCGATCTCGTCCTCGGCGCAGATCATGCCGTTGGACACGTGGCCGTAGGTCTTGCGAGCGGCGATGGCGAAGTTGCCGGGCAGGACGGCGCCGGGCAGCACGACGACGACGAGGTCACCGACCTCGAAGTTGTGGGCGCCGCAGACGATCTCCTGGTGCTTGCCCTCGGTGAGCATCTGGCCGTTCTGGCCGACGTCGACGGTGCACCAGCGGATCGTCTTACCGTTCTTCTGGGGCTCGAGGGTGAAGTCGAGCACCCGGCCGACGACGAGCGGCCCGGTGAGGTCGCCGCCGTGGAGGTCCTCCTCCTCGAGACCGACCGAGACGAGGCCGGCGGCGACGTCGGCGCCACGCGCGCCCGGGGGCAGGTCGGTGACCTCGGCGAGCCAGCTGAGCGGCATCCGCATGTCAGGCCCCCATCCCGAACTGCTGCGAGAAGCGAAGGTCGCCCTCGACCATGTCGTGCATGCCCTGCACGCCGTGACGCAGCATCAGTGCCCTCTCGATGCCGAGCCCGAAGGCGAACCCGGAGTAGATGTCGGGGTCGATGCCGCACGTGCGCAGCACCTTGCGGTTGACCATGCCCGAGCCGCCGAGCTCGATCCACCCGGAGCCGCCGCAGGTGCGGCACTGCTCGGCCGTGCCCCAGGTCTCGGCGCCGTGGCAGGCGAAGCAGAGGAAGTCGGTCTCCATGCTCGGCTCGGTGAAGGGGAAGTAGTTGGCCCGCACCCGGGTGCGCGTCTCCTCGCCGAACATGATGCGCACGAAGGCGTCGAGCGCCCCGCGCAGGTGGGCCATCGTCAGTCCCTTGTCGATGGCGAGGCACTCGATCTGGTGGAAGACCGGGGTGTGCGTCGCGTCGAGGTCGTCGGTGCGGAAGACCTTGCCGGGCGCCACGACGTAGATCGGCGGCTCCTGGTCGAGCATCGTGCGGATCTGCACCGGCGAGGTCTGGGTGCGCAGCACGAGGCCCGAGTCGACGGGGTCGAGGAAGAAGGTGTCCTGCATCTGCCGGGCAGGGTGGTCAGGTCCGAGGTTGAGGGCATCGAAGTTGAGCCATTCGCTCTCGAGCTCCGGGCCCTCGGCGACCTCCCAACCCATGCCGACGAAGGCGTCGACGAGCCGCTGGGCCGTGAGCTCGATGGGGTGCCGGGCACCCGGCCGGCGACGCAGGGCGGGCACGGTGACATCGACCCGCTCCTCGACGAGGATGCGCTCGTCGCGCTCCACCTCGAGCTCGCCCTGACGGGCAGCGAACGCCTGCGCCACCCGGCCGCGGGCCTGGCCGACCCGCTTGCCGGCCTCGGCCTTCGCGCTCGGGGGCAGGGCGGCGATCTCGCGGTTCGCGAGGGCGAGCGCGCTCTTCTCGCCCTGGTGGGCCGTGCGCACCGCCTTCAGCTCCTCGAGGGAGCCGGCGGCCGCGGCCGCGGCGAGGGCCTGCTCGACGGCGGCGTCGATCTGCGCGGGGTCGAGCGCCGCGACCTCGACGGGGTCGTAGTTCGTGTTGGGTCCGGACATCGGGGTGCGTTCGCTGCTCTCGTCGGTCGGGGGTTGGGGCGCCTCGGAGGCACCCGCGTTCCTGCTCATGCGAGCGTGGCCCAGTCTAGGGGCGGGGCCCCGCCGGTTTCGGCGCCACCTCGCGGGCCGGGACGGTGGGCCGGGTCGAGCCACCAGAACCCCGCCACGGCTGGACCGTGGCGGTCCGCAGCCGGGTCGAACCACCAGAACCCCGCCACGGCTGGACCGTGGCGGTCGCGTCACTGCGAGACGACGTCGGGCAGCCCCGACGGCAGGCGAACCGTGAAGCGGGCGCCACCGGCCTCGTTGGCATCAACCGCCACCGTGCCGCCGTGCGCCTCGACGAGGCCGCGCACGACGTAGAGCCCGAGGCCCGTGCTCGCGTTGCCCGGGCCGTGCCAGAAGCGGCCGAAGATCTTCTCGCGGTCGGCAGGCGGGATGCCCTCGCCCTCGTCGTCGACGTGCACGATGACCCACTCGCCGTGCCGGTCGAGCGTCACCGTGACGAGACCGTCGCCGTGACGCAGGGCGTTCTCGATGAGGTTGAAGAAGATCTGCTCGAGGCGGTCGGCGTCGGCCCACATCTCCGGCACCCCGTCGGCCGCCGCGGAGGCGCCGAGCTGGAGGCGCACCGCACCGGGCGCACGGCCCAGTTCGTGCCGCACGACATGGGTACGCAGCAGGTCATGAAGGTCGACGGGCCCGAGCCGCAGGTTGAGGCTGTCGGAGTCGAGGCGCGAGATGTCGAGCAGCTCGGTGATCAGCCGCGTCAGCCGGTTGGCGTCGGCCTCGATCGTCTCGATCATGAGGCGCTTCTGCTCGTCGGTGAAGCGGTCCCAGCGACGCAGCAGGCTGCTCGTGAAACCGGTCACCGAGGTGAGCGGCGCGCGCAGCTCGTGGGCGACCGTCGACAGCACCGTGGCCTGGTCGCGCTCGGCGCGCTGACGCGCCTCGGCGTCGCGCAGACCGAGCAGCACCCGCTCGACGTGGTCGTCGCCGTCCTGGCCGGCGCGTACGTAGCGGGCGGTGACGAGCACCTCGTTGCCGCGCGGGCCGACGAGCAGCTTCTCGAGGTGGCCGGTGCGGCTCACCGCCCCGTTCCACGGGTCGACGTGGGCCCACCAGTCGCGGCCGTACTTGTCCGTCAGCGGCAGCACGTCGTCGACGGTTCGACCGACGAGGTCGCCCGCATCCGGCAGCTCGAGGACGCGCAGCGCCTCGGCGTTGACGAGGCGGACCCGACGGTCGGCACCGATGACGACGAGCCCGTCAGGCAGCAGCTCGGCCATCGACGAGACCGGCGCGACGGAACCAGGGGTGGTCGGCACCCGCTCACCGTCGTCGGTGCTCATGCTCGGAAGGATAACCACGGCCGACCGCACCCCGGGGAGTCAGCCTGTGACCCGGCGCGCCTCCGCCGACGCATAGAGGCAGACGGTGGCCGCCATCGCGAGGTTGAGCGACTCGGCATGACCGTAGATCGGCACGCGCACGACCTCGTCGCAGGCGTCCCTGATCTCCGGCGGAAGACCCCAGGCCTCGTTGCCCATGACCCAGGCGTTGCCGGGGTTGCCGCGCCCGAGGTTGAGCTCGTGGAGCAGGGTCGTGCCCGCGCCGTCGGCCGCGAGCAGACGCACGCCGCGGCCGCGCAGGGCCGCGAAGATGTCGGGCACCGCAGCACCCACGCTGATCGGCAGGTGCCACAGCGAGCCGACCGTGGATCGCACGACCTTGCTGTTGTAGACGTCGACGCTCGCGTTGCTGACGATCACGGCGTCGGCGCCGGCGGCATCCGCCCCGCGGATGACCGTGCCCGCGTTTCCGGGGTCGCGCACGTTGGTCAGCACGCACACGAGGGCGTCGGGCGGCAGGTCCGCGACCACACTGGCCAGCGGCACGTCGAGCACACGGCATACGGCGGCGATGCCCTGGGGCGACTCCGTGTCGACCATCGCGGCGAGCACCTCGGGGCTCACCTCGTGCACCCACAGCTGCGCGGCTCGCGCCGCGTCGACGATGGCCGTATGCCGCGTGGCCGCCTCGGGCGTCACGTAGACGTCGCGGACGAGGTCGGGTCGGAAGGCGACCGCCTCGCGGACGGCCTGCGGGCCCTCGGCGACGAACTCACCGGTGCGCGAACGCACCGAGCGCCGGGACAGCGCCCGCACCGCCTTGACCCGATCAGATCGGGGGTTGGTCAGCACGGGTGCTCCCGGCGCTCGGTCTGCGCTGCGCTGCTGAGGTCGCGTGGCGTCGCTCAGGCGGCGTCGCCGGCAGCCTTGGCCTCCGCCGGGGCGGGGACGTTGGCGCGCGACACCTCGACGAGCGCGGTGAAGGCCGCGGCGTCGTTGACGGCGAGGTCGGCGAGGATCTTGCGGTCGACCTCGACACCCGCGAGCTTGAGGCCCTGCATGAACCGGTTGTACGTCATGCCGTTGGCGCGGGCCGCAGCGTTGATGCGCTGGATCCACAGGCGACGGAAGTCGCCCTTCTTGGCGCGACGGTCACGGTAGGCGTAGCCGAGCGAGTGGGTGACCTGCTCCTTGGCCTTGCGGTAGAGACGCGACCGCTGACCGCGGTAACCGCTCGCGCGCTCGAGAACGACGCGACGCTTCTTCTGGGCGTTGACTGCCCGCTTCACGCGTGCCACGTGAATACTCCTTCTGTACTAAGCACCGAGGTGGTGCTGCTGGCGGAACCGAGAGGACCCGGCTGCTCAGCTGAATGCTGGGTAGGGGGTTCGGCTCACTTGCCGAGGAGCTTCTTGACCTTCTTGGCGTCCGGCTTCGACAGCTCGACGTCGTTCGCGATGGAACGCATCTTCTTGCTCGACTTGTGCTCGAGCAGGTGACGGCCGCCGGCCTGCTCACGCATCACCTTGCCGGTGCCGGTGAGGCGGAAACGCTTCTTCGCACCGCTGTGCGTCTTCATCTTCGGCATGGGGGCCGATCTCCTTCGTGTTGCGTGCGCCGGTGGGCGCACGTGGTCTGTCGGGCCCGGGGGCTCGCGCCTCCGGTGCTCACCGCCGGCCGGTCACTCGGCGGCGGCGGCCTGCTCGGTCGGGACCTGCTCGGCCTGGTCGGCCGCCTGGGTCTCGTCGGTGTGCTCGGTGAGCTCGGTCGTCTCGATGTGCTCGGCGTGCGCGGCGTCGCTGGCGGCTCCGCGCTGCTCGCGGGAGCGGCGCTGCTCGGCCTTGGCCTCGGCCTTCTTCTTCGTCGGGCCGATCACCATGATCATGTTGCGACCGTCCTGCTTCGGAGCCGACTCGACGTAGCCGAGCTCGACGATGTCCTCGGCGAGGCGCTCGAGCAGGCGGCGACCGAGCTCCGGTCGGCTCTGCTCGCGGCCGCGGAACATGATCGTCACCTTGACCTTGTCACCGGCCTTGAGGAACCGCTCGACGTGGCCCTTCTTGGTGCCGTAGTCGTGCGGGTCGATCTTCGGTCGGAGCTTGATCTCCTTGATGACGGTGTTGACCTGGTTCTTGCGTGCTTCCCGTGCCTTCATGGCGGCTTCGTACTTGAACTTGCCGAAGTCCATGAGCTTGGCGACCGGCGGCTTGGCCATGGGCGCCACCTCGACGAGGTCGAGGTTCGCCTCCTCTGCCAGACGAAGCGCGTCCTCGACGCGCACGATGCCGACCTGCTCGCCGTTGGGGCCAACCAAGCGCACTTCCGGGACCCGGATGCGCTCGTTGATGCGAGGCTCGCTGATGTGGTGCTCCTAAGTTCGATGAATGGGTGACCTGCGGGGTGCTGCTCTCGTGCTGGTGCTGCTCGCGACCACCATGAGAAAAGGCTCCCCGTGAGTGCACGAGGAGCCCAGGTTGACGTATGCCGGAAGGAAACCTTCGGGGCGTACGGCACAGTCCGCAGGACTCCCGGAGGAGCCACCGATCTGTGCGACCTTGGACCCGGCGACCTGACGGTCGGCGCGGGTGGAAGCGAGCTTCTCTTGCACGTCGATCCCTCGTCATCGCCGGAGCGGTGGCAGGGGAAGGACTGGTCAGTGCTCCACGATAGCAGCCGGCACGCCAGGCTCCGAATCGGCAGCGGTCCTTGCCGGTGACGCCTTCGACGGGGCCTGCTCGGGCGAGTGCGCGCGACCGCGGGCGCCACCGAGCATGCCGGCGCCGGCGACGAGCACGCCGAGCGCCGAGACGACAAGGAAGCCCCAACGCCAGCCGCCGTGGTCGATGGCGAAGCCGGCGAGCGGGGCACCGACGGCCGAGCCGGCCGTCATCGCCGACCCGTGCCAGCCCATCATCTCGCCGCGGAAGCGCTCGGGCACGACCCGGCTCAGCTGCTCGACGGTCGCCGTGATCGTCGGGGCGCAGAGGAAGCCGGACAACGTCACGAGCACGGCGAAGCTCGGCACGCCCACCGCGAGCGCGACGGGCGCCGTGGTCGCGGCGAGCCCGCCGAGCAGCCAGAAGACGGAGAACGACCGGTGCCAGGCGCCGTAGACGAGACCGCCGACGAGGGAGCCGGCACCCCAGAGCGCGAGGATCCAGCCGATGGACGCCGTGGCCTCGAAGGAGCGCAGGGCCGCGACGATCGAGACGTCGGTGCCGCTGAGCACGAGGGTCGTGCACGCCGCCGCGAGGTAGACCGCCGCCACGCGCACGGTGATGAAGCCGCGCCAGGCGCCGGGGACGGGCTCCGGGTCTGCTGCCCCCTCGATGGCGTCGGCGCTCTCCGTGTCGTCACGAGTCGGGTCAGGCACGTCGGGAGCGGCCTTGATCGCGGGGTTGGCCACCCAGAGGACGCAGCCGGCGAGGACCGCGGCCATCTCGACCGTGAAGAGGGCCCAGCCGGTGTTCCAGGTCGTCGCGAGCCACACGCCGAGCGCCGGGCCGGCCATGAACGACAGCTCCGTCGCGGCTGAGTCGAGCGAGAGTGCGGTGCGTCGCTGGTGCTCGGGGACCGAGCGGATGATGACCTGGCGCAGGATCGAGAAGGTCGGCACGACGAAGAGCCCGGCGAGCGCGGCGAGCGCCATGAGGGGCGCATAGCCGACCCAGGGGGCGATCGACCAGCAGACGAGCTGGATGAGCAGGGAGGGCGCCACGGTGCGCCGCAGGCCCTGCCGGTCGAGCAGCCGGCCGCGCCACGGCCCCGAGATGGCGATGGCGATGGTGGCCGCGGCGGTGACGAGACCGGCCTGGCCGTAGCTGCGCCCGAGCGCCGTGACCACATGCAGCGTGAGCAGCACGGTGCCGGCGAACATCGGGATGCGGATGAGCAGACCCAGCGCCAGCGCGTTGCGCGTGTCACGGATCGCGAGCACGTGACGGTACTGACCCACATCCATCCGAGAAGCCTCTCACCTGCCGCCGACACCCGGCACCGGGGTTTCGGCTGACCGGGTGCCGCCCTCGGCCACCCACGCCGCCCAGTAGAAGGGATCCCGGTGGTGGCCTCGGACGGCGAGCTGCGCGGCGCGCAGGGCGGCAGGCCAGGAGTGTCCGTCGGCGTGGGCGGCATACATCGTCGTCATGAGCTCGGCCGTCACCCGGTCGTCGACCGACCACAGGCTGGCGACGCAACAGCCGGCACCGGCCGCGAGCGCCGCGGTCCGCAGGCCGAGCACCGTGCCGTCGACGTCGTCGACCGCACTGACGCCGGTCTCGCAGGCGGAGAGCACGACGAGCTCGGTCGCCTCGAGGTCGAGCAGGGCGAGCTCGGCAGCGGTGACGACCCCCGTGCCGATGTCGGGCGAGGTGGGCGCGCCGGCGAGCCATCCGGTGAAGCCCGCCAGCAGCAGGGCGGACCGGGTCGACGGCTCGCTCGGCCCGACCTCGCGCAGCCACTGCACGCGCCGCCGGTGGCGCGCTGACGGGTCGTCGACCGAGGTGGCCGCCTCCCCCATCGGCGACCAGCCCATGCCCTCCTCCTCGTCGGGCTCGCGGGTGACGACGATGTCGCCCCGCGCCTCGATGACCTGGGCGCGGGGCTCGCGCTGCTCGCGCTCGCTGGCGAAGGCGTCGATGAAGGTGCCGTGGCTGGCCACGTGCAGGATGCCGGGGGCGACGGCGGTGAGGAGCGCTCCCCTGCTGGCCTCAGCTCCGAGGCGGGGTGCCACGCCGAGCACACGGCCGACCTCCTGCGCCTCGGCGCGCGTCCACGGCAGCGCGGTGGGGCGCATCTCGAGCCGCACGCCGGGGACGAGCGAGACCCCGAGATCGAAGTCTGCGTCACCGAGGACGAGGGCTTGGCCGGGGTGTCGCTCTGCAGGCCCGGCCGGACCGGTGACGAGCCACCGCGCGCTCGGCACCAGGGAGACCTCGAGGCTGTCGATCAGCGGTGTGCCGTCGACACCTGGCAGCAACCCGAGGGGGACGCGTGCCCACTGGCCGTGTGGAGCGACGACGACCCGCGAGACGCGCTCGAGGTGGTCGGCCAGGGGCAGCAGTCCTTCGGTGAGGCCCGCGAAGGTGGGTGGCGCAGGCTCGGCCTCGCGCCCCACCGGGGTGAGACGGCGCGCGGCTCCCAGGTCGCCCGAGCCGGCAGGCAGCCGGGACTCATGCACGAGGGCGGCTCGACGGAGCCGGTCGTCCACCTCGTCCACCGTGCCCAGCCGTTCGAACCGCGCGGGACCGTGCTGCCTCACGAGGACGGCGACATACCCCGCCGTCGACCCCGGGCCCGGTGGCCGCTCGCGCACGATGTCGACGAGCAGGGTGGCGTCGTCGAGGGTGGCCTGCACCTCTGCGAGGTGGACCCGCCGGGCGGCGCGTCCCGGCACCGATCGTTGCAGCGCCCGCTCGGCCGCGTCGAGGCGCTCGGCCGCCTCGACCCGACGGCGCCGGGCCTCGCGCACGGTGCGGACCTCGGAGCCGTCGAGGTCGAGCGTGGCGAGCTCGCTGCGCAGCGCTCTCACCTCGTCGGCGACCTCGCTGCCGGCCAGCCCTCGCACCCAGGCACTCCCGGCGCGCTCCTGCAGCACCCCCTTCCGGGAGAGCAGTGCGTCGTAGAGCCAGTCGACGAGCACGCCGCCGCTCGCCGCCGGCAGGCACGCCCCGACCACGGCCTCGGTGCGGTGGTGGACGGGCCGCAGCTGGTGGCGGGCCGACCGGCTCGACGACCCGATGAGCGCGCGGTCGAGCATCTCGTCGTCGATCTCGAGCGTCTCGCGTGCGACGCGTTCGAGGAGCTCGCCGTCGCCGGCCACGGCCGCCGCCTCGAGCAGGACGGAGAGGGCCCGCTCGGGCACCTCGTGGGCGGCCGCCGTGCCCTCGATCTCGTCGAACCAGGGACGCAGCAGGTCGATGGCGTCGCCGTGCCGGCCGGCGTCGGCCAGGACGCGTCCGCGCATCGACCTCACGAGCCAGCTCGTCGCACGTGTGAGCGCGTGCTCGGCGTCGACCCGCTGGGCCTGCGCGCTGATGCTGTCGGCGCTCTCCCGGTCCCTTCGCAGCACGGCGATCTCGGCGGAGTTGACGAGCGAGATCGCATAGTCCTCGGCGGCGTCGGGCAGCGCGGTGCGGAAGAGCGCCTGCGCCTGCTCGAAGTAGGAGTCCGCCACCCCCAGCTCGGACGAGGTCGCCTCGTTGACGAACTCGTCCGAGATCCAGAGGGGTCCGCGGGTGTCGGCGATCTCGCGGTGCACGCTGCCGAGGTTGTCGACGGAGACCGCCAGCTCGGCCGCCGGCACGCCGAGACGGTGGTCGATCTCGACCACCTCGCGCAGCAGCTCGGCCGCCCGCGTCAGGTCCCCTCGCGACTGCAGCACGAGGGCGAGGTTGTTGAGCAGCGCGGCACGCAGCCCTTCCTGCTCGCCGACGGACTCACTCGCGGGCACGTCGGCCAGGCCGTCGACCAGCGCCTCCTCGGCCCCGCGGAGGTCACCCAGCTCTCGCAGCATGTCTCCGAGGAGGTTGAGCAGCTGGGGTCGCAACGGCGGGCTCCCTTGCAGGGGTGGGCCGCCCACCTCGACGGCGGCTCGCAGGATGTTCGTCGCGGCGATCTGCATCCCGTGGCGCCCGAGGCGTCGCGCATAGGTTCGCACCGGTGCCGACTCGCCCGTCACCTGCTGCGCCAGCAACGCGATGTTGCCGCCGATCGCGAGCACGGCGAGCCCGGCGTCGGGGTCGGCGTCGTCCCAGACCGCGCCGGCGAGGGTGAGGAGGGCGTCGTAGGCGCCGAGGACGTTGGCCGCGACGAAGAGGTCGTCTGCCGGCACCTCACGCGCACGGGCATCCACGTCGTCGACGCGCGCCCGGCCGGCGGCCACCTCGGCGCAGACCGCTCGCAGCTCGTCCAGCCACTCGCCCGTCTCGACAGCCATGGCTCCCCCTCGGATCCGTCGCATCAACGGTAGCCCCGGCCACGCGGCCGCAGGGTGCTCTGGCGAACCCGACGTGACGAGCCAGACAGGCCGGGCCGCATACGGGCTCTTGTGAACCGTGGCGTCGGAGGAGAAGGGTGGGGGCATGGCAAAGACGCCCGGCAGAAATGACCTTCCTGCGGCTCCCAACCCCGCCTCGCCGCAGGACATCCGCAACGTCGTCCTGGTCGGACCAGGCGGGTCCGGCAAGACCGCCCTCTTCGACGCGCTCCTCGCGGCGCGCGTCGCGGGCCAGCGAGCGGCACCCACCGAGCACGTGCGCACGACCGGCCTCACGGTGGCCTCGTTCGACACGGGCGCCGTGACGCTCAACCTGCTCGACACCCCCGGCTACCCCGACTTCGTCGGTGACCTGCGCGCCGGGCTGCGCGCCGCCGACGCCGCCGTCTTCGTCGTGTCGGGCGCCGACGACATCGACCGGCCCGTGTCGCTGCTGTGGCGCGAGTGCTCTGCCGTCGGTATGCCGCGTGCTGTCGTCGTCACGCACCTCGACCAGCCGCGGGCCGACTTCGCGACGACTGTCGAGACCTGTCGGCGCACCTTCGGCGACGCCAGGGCCACCCACTGGCCGGTCGTCGAGGACGGTGAGGTGAGCGGGATCGTCGGGCTCCTCACCGGCGACACGACGCCCGAGCACGACGACGCGCGCAGCGCGCTCATCGAGTCGGTCATCGAGGAGTCCGAGGACGCAACGCTCCTCGACCGCTACCTCGAGGGCGAGACGCTCGACACGGAGGCCCTGCTCACCGACCTGCGCACCGCCATCGCGCAGGGCACGTTCTTCCCGATCCTGCCCGTCGCACCCCTCACGGGAGTCGGGGTGGAGGAGCTGCTCGGCGTCATCGAACGGGCCTTCCCCGACCCGACCGTGCACCCGCTGCCCGCGGTCACGACGCCCGTCGGTGGCTCGGTCTCCGGGGTGGCGTGCGACCCGTCGCAGCCGCTCGTCGCCGAGGTGGTGCGCACGACGACGGACCCCTATGTCGGGCGCCTCTCGCTCGTGCGGGTCTTCTCGGGCACGCTGCGCGTCGACGAGACCGTCCACGTCTCGGGGCACCTCAGCGACTTCGTCGGGCACGAGGTCGCGGGCCACCCCGCGCACGACGACGACGAGCGGGTCGGGCCGCTCGCGTCGCCCTTCGTCGACACCCACCGTCCGCGCGGCACGGCGATCGCCGGTGACATCGCGCTCGTCTCCAAGCTGACCCGCGCCGAGACCTCCGACACGCTGTCGTCGCAGGACCGCCCGGCCGTCGTCGCGCCCTGGGTGCTGCCCGAGCCGCAGCTGCCCGTCGCGATCCGCGCGGCGACGAAATCCGACGACGACAAGCTCGGCGGCGCCCTGCAGCGCCTCGTCGCCGAGGACGTCACGATGCGCATGGAGCACTCGAGCGAGACCGACCAGGTCGTGCTCTGGACGATGGGCCAGGCCCACGTCGACGACCTCATCGGCCAGCTCGCCGACCGCTACGGCGTCACCGTCACCGCGGAGCCCTACCGCACCGCGTTGCGCGAGACGTTCGTGCGCCGCTGCCAGGTGCAGGGCCGGCACGTCAAGCAGTCCGGCGGGCACGGGCAGTATGCCGTGTGCTCCCTCGAGATCGAGCCGCTCCCCCGCGGCTCGGGGTTCGAGTTCGTCGACAAGGTCGTCGGTGGCGCCGTGCCGCGGCAGTTCATCCCCTCGGTCGAGAAGGGGGCGCGGATGCAGCTCGAGAAGGGGCTGCTCACCGGGCACCCGGTCGTCGACGTGCGGGTGACCCTGACCGACGGGAAGGCGCACTCGGTGGACTCCTCGGACGTCGCCTTCCAGACCGCGGCGGCCCTCGCGCTCAAGGAGGCCGCCAACGAGTCGACGATGGCGCTGCTCGAGCCGATCGACCGGGTCCACATCACCGTCGCCGACGACTACCTCGGCGCGGTCATGTCAGACCTGCGCGGTCGGCGCGGTCAGGTCGTCGGCACCGAGCCGGCCGACGGAATGGGGCCCGACGGCGGCTGGACCGTCGTGCACGCGGAGGTGCCGCAGGCCGAGCTGTCGCGCTACCCGATCGACCTGCGGTCGGTCTCGCACGGCACCGGGTCGTTCGTGCGCGAGCCGCTGCGCCACGACCTGCTGCCCGCCGACAAGGTCAAGGAGCTGCTCAAGACCTGACGATCCAGGGCGCACCCCCAGGTCAATCGAGAGAGCACTCCGTCGGCCGACGGAGTGCTCTCTCGATTGGGCTTCGTGCTCTCGAGATGGGGCTTGGTGCCCTCTCGATCAGAGGCGGACGAGCATCTTGCCGAGGTTCTCGCCGCGCAGGACGCCGAGGAAGCCGTCGACGGCGTGGTCGATGCCGTCGACGAACGTCTCGCGCGAGGTCAGCGTGCCGTCGGCGATCCAGCCGGCGGCCTTGGTCGCGTACTCCCCCGCGATGTCGTAGTGGTCGCCGACGAGGAAGCCCTGGATCGTGCCGCGCGTCTGGATGAGCCGCGCGAGGTTGCGCGGGCCGGGCGCCGCCTCGGTGTTGTTGTAGACGGAGATGGCGCCGCAGATGGCGATGCGCCCGCCGAGGCGCAGCGATCCGATGGCCGCCTCGAGGTGGTCGCCGCCGACGTTGTCGAAGTAGACGTCGATGCCGTCGGGCGCGGCCTCGCGGAGCAGGTCGGAGACGCGACCGTCCTTGTAGTTGAAGGCCGCGTCGAAGCCGAGGTCGTTGAGGAGATGGTCGACCTTCTCCTGCGAGCCCGCGCTGCCGATGACCCGGCTCGCTCCCAGCGCCTTGGCGATCTGGCCGACCGCGCTGCCGACCGCGCCCGCCGCACCGGACACGAAGACGACGTCGCCCGCCTTGAGCCCTGCGATGCGCGTCAGGCCGGCGTATGCCGTGAGGCCCGTCATGCCGAGGACGCCGAGGTAGGCGGAGGCCGGGGCCACCGACGTGTCGACGACGCGCGCGGACGCCGCGTCCACCACGGCCTCCTCGCGCCAGCCGAGACCGTGGAGCACGTGGTCGCCCACGGCGACGCCGTCCGCACGGGACTCGACGACCTCACCCACCGCGCCGCCGTGCATCGCCTCGCCGAGCGCATACGGCTCGGCGTACGACTTGGCGTCGCTCATGCGGCCACGCATGTAGGGGTCGACCGACATGACCTCGTTGCGCACGCGGATCTGGCCCTCGGCGAGCTGCGTCGGGGCACTCTCCACGAGTGCGAAGTTCTCGGGAGTCGGCCAGCCGACGGGGCGGGACACGAGCTGGACCTCACGGGGGTTGGACATCGGTTCTCCTTCTGGGGCAGTGCTTTTCACGGTTCGATGGATCAGGTTCGCACGGGCGACCGGTGGTGCGCTGGGTGCGCTCCGGTCACTCGACGACGAGCTCGACGGGGATGTTGCCGCGCGTCGCGTTCGAGTAGGGGCACACCTGGTGCGCGATGCCGACGAGCTCACGGCCGAGCTCCTCGTCGACTCCCTCGGGCAGCTCGACGTGGAGCACCACGGCAAGGCCGAAGCCCTCGCGGCCGTTGCCGCTCAGGCTGACGTCGGCGGTCACCGCGACGTCGAAGTTCTCGACCCTGCGCTGGCGCGCGACGAGCCCGAGAGCGCTCGCGAAGCACGCGGCATACCCTGCGGCGAAGAGCTGCTCCGGGTTGGTGCCCTCACCGCTGCCACCGAGCTCGCGCGGGGCAGCGAGCGTGACGTCGAGGCGACCGTCGGAGGTGACGGCGCGGCCCTCGCGGCCGGAGGCCGTGGCCGATGCGACGTACTGGGCGGTCTGGGTGGCGGTGCTCATTGCTGCTCCTCGGGTGGACGATCGGTCTGCATTCAGTTGTGCGCAATTCTGTTGTGCACAATTTGATAGTACGCTTGGGGCATGACCTCGTCCAACTCGGCCGACGCCCTCACCATCGAGCAGCAGATCTGCTACGCGATGCACACGACCGTGCGCACCTTCGACGCCGTCTACCGGGAGCTGCTCGCAGAGCACGGGCTGTCCTACCCGCAGTACATCGCCCTCATGGCCATCGGGGAGCACGGGCCGCTGACCGTCGGCGCGCTCGGCGAGCACATGCGCCTCGACTCCGGCACCCTCTCGCCGCTGCTCAAGCGGATGGAGGCCGCGGGGCTCGTGGGCCGCACGCGCGACCCCGCCGACGAGCGCCGGGTCCTCGTGGCGCTCACCGACCCGGGGCGCGACCGCCTCGCCGCGGTCGCCGACGTGCCGCGGACGATCGCGGCCCGGAGCGGTCTCACCCTGCCGCAGCTGGCTGAGCTGCGGCGCACCCTCGAGCAGCTGACCGCGACGCTCCAGGAGACGCGCGACTGACACGACGATGCCGCCCCGCGGGTGGCGGGGCGGCATCGGGTGGAGTCGGCTCAGGTGGAGGACTCGCACCGGTAGAGCAGCACGTCGAGTCGCTGCCGCAGCTGCTTGCGCCCGAGCAGCGCCCGGGGCAGGAGGACGGGCGCGAGGGCCGCGGTGACCTCGAGGACGGTGATCATCGGCTGGCCCCGACTCAGTAGATGTTGCTCGGTCGGACGAGGCCCTCGGCGAGGTCGCCGAACCCGGGTGCGTAGATCGCGCCGGGGTTGCCCATGACCTCCTCGACGATCGCCGTCTCGGTGGTGATGATGAGGCCCGCGATCGACGCGGAGGCCTCGAGGGCGGCGCGCGTCACCTTGAGGGGGTCCATCACCCCGGCCTCGAGCATGTCGCCGTAGGTGCCGGTGACGGCGTTGAAGCCGTGCCCGATGGGCAGGCTCGCGACGCGGGACACCACCTCGTCGCCGTCGTAGCCCGCGTTGATGGCGATCCACCGCAG
Source organism: Humibacillus xanthopallidus (assembly GCF_006717145.1). Classification (GTDB taxonomy): domain Bacteria; phylum Actinomycetota; class Actinomycetes; order Actinomycetales; family Dermatophilaceae; genus Humibacillus; species Humibacillus xanthopallidus. The sequence continues at coordinate 1,526,525 of NZ_VFQF01000001.1, forward strand.
CGGCTCGACGAGGGCACGGCGAACGATCTCGCGACCGACCGCGTCGTCACCGGTCAGCTCGATGCGCGACACGGCGTCCTGGGCCTGGGTGAGGGCGGTGCCGCCGCCGGCCACGATGCCCTCCTGGAGCGCCGCCCGCGCCGCGGCCAGCGAGTCCTCGACGCGCAGCATGCGCTCCTTGAGCTCGACACTCGTGGCTCCCCCGACGTTGATCACGGCGACGCGGCCGGTCATGCGGGCGAGCCGCATCTGGAGGCTGTCCTGGTCGCCCTCGATCTTCGAGCGCTCGAACTGCTTCTCCAGCTGGGAGATTCGCGCGTCGACGAGAGCCGGGTCGCCATGCGCGCCGACGATCGTCGTGTCGTTCTCGGTGATCGTGATGCGGTCGCACGTGCCGAGGTCGGTGGCGCTGATCTCGTGCAGCTCGATGCCGGTGTCGTTGGCGACGACCCGTCCCCCGAGGGCGATGGCGAGGTCCTCGAGCTCGGCGAGCCGGCGGTGGCCGAAGCCCGGGGCTCGCACGACGACCGACTTCATCGTGCCGTGCATGTTGCCGCCGACGAGCAGCTGCAACGCCGGACCGTCGACGTCCTCGGCGAGGATGACGAGGGGCCGGTCGGCGCGCTTGGCTGCCTCGACCGTCGGCATGATGTCCTGGACCTGGGTGATCTTCTTGTTCGTCAGCAGGATGACGGGGTTGTCGTAGACCGCCTCCATCCGCTCGCGGTCGGTGACCATGTAGGGCGAGATGTAGCCGTGGTCGAACTCGATGCCGTCGACGACGTCGACCGAGAGGCCGAGGGTGTCCGACTCCTCCGTCGCGACGATGCCGTTCTTGCCGACCCGCGTGACCGCCTCGGCGACCGCCGACCCGATGGCGTCGTCGTCGTTCGCCGCGAGCGTGGCGATGCGCTCGAGGGCGGCCTGGCCGGTCACCTCGGTCGCGAGCCGGCGCAGCGTGTCGACGACGACCGGCACGGTCTGCTCGATGCCGCGACGCACGCGCATCGGGTTGGCACCGGCGTCGACGGCGCGCAGTCCCTCGCGGACCATCGCCTGGGCGAGGACGGTCGCGGTCGTGGTGCCGTCTCCGACGACACCGTTCGTCTTCATCGCGACTTCCTTGACGAGCTGGGCGCCCATGTTGGCGAAGGGCTCGCGCAGCTGGATCTCCTTCGCGATGGTGACGCCGTCGTTCGTGATCGTCGGTGGGCCGGTGAGCTTCTCGAGGACGGCGTTGCGTCCCTTCGGGCCGAGCGTCACCTTGACGGCGTCGGCGAGCGCGTTGACGCCGACCTCGAGCAGGCGACGGGCCTCTTCGTTGAAGCGCAGTTCCTTTGCCATGTCTGTCAGTCCTTCGGGTCGAGTTTCGGACGGCGAGCCGTCCGGGGATGAGAAACGCTCGGTGCTGTGCTGGCGGTGCTGGTCGTGCTGGCGGTGCTGGTCGTGTCGGTGATGGTCTCGGTGGTCTCGGTGACCTCGGTGGTGAGGGCGGACGCGTCACCCCCGGCGTAACGGGTGGCGAGCAGGCCCCGGCAGAAGTGGGCGTTGCCCTCGATGGAGATGCGCACCGACGTCGCGAGCCGCAGGCGGAGCGGCAGCTCCTCGTCGGGCACACCCTCGCCGTGCTCGTCGACGACGACCCGCTCCCCCGGTGCCACGCCGAGGCCGATGTCGGTGCGCCGACGCAGGAGAGCCTCCTTGGTGCGGCCCGCCGGGAGGTCGCCGAGCGTGAGCCGGCCGAGGTGCTCGACGCGCACGGATCCGGCGGTGAGTGCCGCCATGACGCAGCGCTCCATGGCGGCGGCGTGGGCCTTGCGCTGGAAGATGAGCCGGAGCTCGTCGAGGCCCTCCTCCGCCTCGGCCCCGAAGGTGCCGAGGTAGCCGGCGTCTGCCGCGATGCCGGCGTTGATCTTGTCGGAGTCGTGGTGGTCGTCGAGCACGACGGTGACCCTGCCGATGCCCCGCACGCGGCGCAGGGCATCCTGCGCGTCCGAGACCATGAGGTAGGCGAAGTTCGGCGAGCAGAACGACGTCGGCAGCCGCAGGTGCACGGTGACACCGGCGGGGTGCAGGGCCACCGACCGGACGAAGCCGAGCCCGGTGATCGGCTCGTCCAGCTCGGGGTCCATCACGGTGGCGAGCGCCTCGAGCACCTGGTTCGCCAGGGATGCCCCGTGCTGCGTCCCCGCTCCCCGTCGCCGGGTCGAGGGGGACGCGGCCGGGGTGGCGACGGCGCTCATGAGAACACGCTCTCCTTCGCACCCGCGGCGACCTCGAGACCGGGGTCTGCCAGCTCGGCCTCCGGCAGCCGCAGGTCTGCCGGCACGTCGAGGTCGTACATCTTCGCGGCATTGAGCCCGAGGATCTTCTTCTTCGCCGTGGCCGTGAGCGGGGCGTACTCCGTCATGTCCTCCGGGATCTGGAAGTCGACGAACTTCTCGACGAGCCACTTCGGCGTCCAGATCGCGTAGTCGCTGGAGAACTGGATCTTGTCCTCGCCGATCCAGTAGAGGAGCTCGCCGATGATCTGCGCGAAGTAGCGCGGACGGGTGTGGATGAAGGGCATCGCGACGGCGAGGCCGGCGTGCACGTTCGTCTCCTGCGTGGCGATCCAGCAGAAGTCCTCGAGCCGGGGCAGGCCGCAGTGCTCGACGACGAAGTTGAGTCCTTGGAAGTCGGTCGCGACGGCGTCGACATCGGCGACATCGAACGCGTCGCGGTCGAGCGGGATGATCGTCGGGCCCTTGTGGATGTGGATGTTCTTCACCCCGAGCTCCTCGCAGGCCTCGAGGTACTTGTACGTCCAGGGGTCCGTCAGCTTGTAGCCGCGGGAGTCCCCGTGCCACTCGGCCGTGTAGAGCTTGACGCCCTTGAGGCCGAAGCGCTCGGCGTCGCGCCGCAGCTGGTCGAGGCCCGCCTGCTCGTTGCGCGGGTCGAAGTTGTGGTTGTAGGTCAGCTTGTCGGGGTGGGCCTGGGTCAGCGCCCACGCCTCCTCCGTCTGGCCGAAGCCGTTCTGGTAGAAGTCGCCGAGGTGGGCCGGCTGGAAGATGGCGTGGTCGACGTAGCCCTCGTCGAAGAGGTCCTTCATCAGCCGCTCGCCGCCGTAGTAGGTGTAGGTGTCGTAGTCCCACACCACCTCCTCGGGGCTGAGGTTCTTGTGGTAGTCGTAGAAGCAGTCGATGAACTGCTTGCCGTGGATGTTCCTGAGGTTCGACTCACGGCCGTCCCACAGGGCGACGTGCGCATCGACGACGTAGTACTTCTCGCCGTTCTTCTCGTACATGGCTTCCTCACTTCGTTGTGTCGGGATGAAACGCGGGCGTCGAGCCGCTGGGCCGGCTCCAGTGGGCGGAGCGGGGTGGGGGCCCGGGCTGGGGGCCGGCCCAGCGGCATACGAGCGCCTAGGTGCGCCAGTGGTTCTCGTCGGTGGGGCGGGTCCTTCAGTTGGCGACGAGGTCGAAGCCGATGTACTCGGCGGCGTCCTCGGGGCTGGCGAAGAGGATCGTCTTGTCGTCGAGGTGGACCATGCGGCCGTAGTGCGTCGAGCTGATCTCCTCGAAGACCGACCCGTCGAACTCGACGCCGAGGGCGTCGCTCAGCTCCTCGTAGTCGAAGTCGAGCAGCTTCGGCCCGTCGACCCGGATCATCGAGGGGTACTCGGTGAGCTCGACGCCCTCCTTGCGGCCCATAACCTCGGCGACGACGCGGCCGACCGGGGTGTTCATGAGGGTGACCCCGCACATGTTGGAGAACGAGGCCTCCGAACCGAATTGCATGCTCACTGGTCCAACTCCTTCGGGATGTCGAGCTCGAGGTCCTCGAGCAGGGTGCGGAACTTGTCCTTGGCCGCGTCGAGCGACGTGGCGAAGGTGACCGGCTTCTCGGCCGGCTGCGACCAGATGGGCTGGAGCGCCTGCGCCGCGGCCAGGCACTTCGGCACCCACACGGACAGCCACTGGCCGAAGAGCTCCTTGTTGGCGGCCCCGTGCTCCTCGTCGCGCACGAGGAGCTGGAAGAGGCTGCGCGAGGCTGCCAGGTCGCGGGCGTAGTCGTTCTCGCCCGTGCCGACGAGCGTGGGCGTGATGTAGTCGCCGTTGCGCGCCGCGATCTGCATGACGAGCTCGCTCCGGAAGAGCTGGCCGACGAGCTGCTCGAAGACGATGTTCGTCGCGAAGAGCAGCTCACCCCAGTCCCCGACCGCCGTGAGCTCCTCGACCGTCCGGCGCGTCGGCTGCCACTCGGGCGCGTTCTGCCAGACGTCGCGGTGGGCCGCACCGTCGAAGTCGATGCCGGCCTCGGACAGGTCGAGGTTGAAGAGGGCGAGGTCCTGGGCGAAGCGCATCTTGTGCGCCGCCGCCACCGCCACGGCGTTGTTGATCATGTTCGTCGGCGCGGACCGCTGGATCGAGGTGAAGACGTGCAGGGCGATGCCGTTCTCGGCGTGCATCCAGGCCCCGAGGTTGCGCTGGATGAAGACGACCCAGGCGTGGTTCCAGCTCTCGTAGGCCCTGGCCCGCCGGGCGTTCTCGAGGCACAGGCTCACCTGGCGCACCACCGCCGAGTTGTTGCGGTAGATCGTCTGCTCCCACTCCTCGTTCGGGTCGAGGAAGCTGTGCCAGTTGGACGACTGGGCCTTGGTCCACTCCTTGGGGTAGCCGCCGGGGCCGTCGCCGAAGCCGTAGATCCACCCCTGCGTGAGGTGGCGGTCGGGGTCCGGCTGCACGTCGACGGTGACGTCCTCGTACATCGTCGCCCGCAGCTTGGCCGGCTTGTAGTAGTTGTACGTGCGGCTCTTCGAGCTCGGGAAGTCCAGGGCGCCGGCCTCGGAATCAGTGAACTCGATCTTGGGGAAGCTGCGCGTCTTCTGGTCGGTGATGTCCGCCATGTCAGTCAACTCCGTTGTTGATGTGGGTGATTCGTGGGTGGTGCGGGTTCGTGCGCGTTCCGTGCGCGTTCCGTGCGGGTGCCGTCGGGGTATGCCGTCCGGCTGGGGAGGTGCTCAGGTCGTCACGACCGTCACGGGGCTCGTGAAGGAGTCGTGGAAGACCTGGTCGTTCGGCACGCCCTGCTGCTCGAGAAAGGCCAGCGCGGCATCGACCATGGGCGGCGGGCCGCAGAGGTAGACCTCGCACTTCGCGAGCGCCTCCTCACGGCGCGCCACCACGTCGGTGACGTTGCCGAACTCCGGGCTCACGCCCGGCGGCATACCGCCCCCGTCGGGGGACCCCGCCCCGGGGAGCGACTCCGACAGGCAGGCGACGAACTCGAAGTCGCGAAGGCCCTCGCCGAGGGCGAGGATCTCGTCGACGTAGAAGAGGTCGGCCGCCGTGCGGGCGCCGTAGTAGAAGCGGACCGGGCGGGTGCTGCCGGTCTCGTTGAGGTGCCGCAGGAGCGAGAGGATGGGTGCCATCCCCGCCCCGCCCCCGATGCACACGACCGGCAGGGCGTGTCCGTCCTTGATCGTGAAGGACCCGTACGGACCGTTGACGTGCAGCTCGTCGCCGACCGAGAGGCCGTCGTCGAGCAGGGCCGAGAACCGACCGCCCGGGTACTTCTTGATGAGGAACTCGACCTCACCGGGCGTGGACTGCGTCGTCGCCATGGAGAACGAGCGGTGCTCGTCCGTCCCGGGGATGGTGATGTCGCTGTACTGACCGGGCTTGAACTCGTAGGTCGCCGGCTCGATCGCCGTGAGACGGAGCGACACGATGTCGCGCGTCATCGGCTCGATCGCCGTGACCCGGGTGCGCACGTCCTGGATGGGCACGCCGCCGAGCAGCTCGTCCTCGTCGAAGTTGAGCAGCTCGATGGTGCAGTCGCTGAAGGCGTGCGCCCGGCAGAGCAGGACGTAACCCTCCTCGACCTCGGCGTCGTTGCAGGCGAACGTCGAGTAGCGCTCCATCTGGATCTCGCCCTCGAGGATGTAGCTCTTGCAGGCCGAGCACTGCCCCTCGCGGCAACCGTGCATGAGGTGGATGCCCTGACGGAACGCGGCGTCGAGGATCTTCTCGTCCTCGCCGACCTCCATCTCGATGTCGACGGGTTCGAAGTAGATCTTGTGGGTGTCGGCCATGGTGGGCCTCCTCTCGGGTGCGGGTGATGTCGCTACGCACGGTGGCGCGAGGGCGCGCGAGTGCGGTGGGTCTGGGGGCTGGCGGCGCCACTCATCCCTGGTGGCGCCGCCAACCCGATCTGGCGGTGGAGCTCAGGCGACCTTCGTGCCGTTCGCCCGGTACTCCGCGACGTGGGCCTCACGCTCGGCGTCGGACATCTGGTTGAGGAGCACGTTGGGGCTCATGAACCGGTTGCCGCGGACGTCGTCGAGGGTCCACATCTTCTTGGGGTCGAGGTCGAGGTGCGGCTGCCCGATGAGGGTCTTGCCGTCGTCGCGGACGTAACCCAGGTCCTTGACGATGTCGGCGAGGTCCTTGTCGTGGTGCAGCGTCTCCCACTCGCGGAAGCCGGTGAGGCGGCCCATGTTGGGCGTCTCGCGGCCCTCGTACTCCGACCGGAATGCGACGGCGTCAGTCCAGTAGCACGTCTCGGAGCAGTAGGTCCTCCACTGGTCGTCGACCTTCTCGACCACCATGTCCTCACGGATGAGGGCGGGGACCATGCACGTCCAGCACCGGTGGGGGTACTGGTAGCCCACGTCCTCGAAGGCGATCGGCTTGTTGCGGCCGGGGTAGGCGAGCCGGTTGTAGTTCTCCCACCACTTGCCGTACTTGCTGTACCACCCGGGGTACTTCTCCTCGAACCACTCGAAGTCGGTGTCCGTCATGGTGTCGATGCGCCAGTAGTTGACGGGCCAGCCGGTGGCGAAGAACCGGGCGACCTCGTGGACGTAGCCCTTGTTCGTGATCCGGTTCCAGGCCTCCTCGACGAGGTCGTGCGGGATGGTGAGGCCGTACTTCTCGAGCGGGAGCAGGTAGCTGCGGTAGTAGTCGTCGTAGATCCACCGACGCCACATCTCCGCGTAGCTCTCGCGGTCCTTGCGACGGTCCTTCGTGCCGTACTCGATGAAGGTGCCGATGGCCGCGTCGACGACGCAGTGGTTGTTCCACCACGCGTAGCGCAGGTCGCGCTCGAGCAGTGGCCGGTTGCGCTCGTCGGCGAGGGCCATGAGCAGGATCGAGTAGCCGTTCGAGATGTGCCGCGACTCGTCCGACTGGACCGAGTGGAAGACCGTCGGCAGCAGGTAGTCGCCGTTGGCCGCGGCCTCGTCGGGCATCGCCACGAAGAGCGTGTTGGTGAAGGCCGTCTCGGCGACCACCGTGAGGTAGACGTTGGCGGCGGTGATCGCGTCGCCGGTGATGAAGCCCTCACCGAACTGCCGGCCGATGGTGCCCGCGTAGTTGTTCGCGAACGCCTTCTCCGTCATGTCGAAGCCGGCGGGGTCGATGTACTGGTTCATGTAGAGCTTCTTGAGGTTCATCTGGATCGTCGAGTGACGAACCTCGTCGATCATCTGGACCGCGAGCCCGTTGTGGATCTCCGGGTTCGGCACAGCGTCGATCGCCATCGGCATGGCGCGGGCGGCCGAGATCTCGGGGAACGGGATGATCGACAGGAACAGCTTCTGCCACTCGAGCCAGCGCTGCTGGACCTGGCGGAACATGTTGCCGCGGACCGCGCCGTCCATGGCGCCGAAGACGCGGTTGTCCTTCTCCTCCTCCATCGGGAAGTAGGACCGCATGATCTGCTTGAGCGGGTCCTTCTTCGGGGCCTTCTCGAACGTGTAGTCCGTGCCGAAGCGGGTCGCGGGCGTCGCGAAGGTCGGCTCCCACGTCAGCTCGGAGATCTTCGCGTGGGCCTTCGTCAGACTCTGTCTGCTCACTCTTGCCTCCTGGGTGTCGGGTCGGTCGGCATTGACCGAGCCGTCACGACGAGGACGCTCGCCGTGTGAGAGGAGACTCACAGGGCCCTGACTTCGCGACTGTCTCAATGTGAGAGGTGGGGCCGGTGGGCACCGGGCGCGTCTCACTTTGAGACGGTCCCCGGGGTATCCACAGCAGGGCATTGCACCGTGGGGTCATCGAACCTGAGACTCTTCAGGGGAGACGACCGTCCCGCACTGCCGCAGGACCGGTCCGTCGGAGAGGAGGCGTGTCGATGACGCACAGCCCTGGAGGACCGCGCGCTCGCGATGCCTTCATCGCGTCGGGGGTGCTCGACCGGTCGGTGCGCGACGTCGTCGGGAGCTCGTGGAAGCGCAGCACCCAGGCCGGCGTGAGCCCCACGCTCGTCGAGCCGTCGTATGCCGGTGCGCTGGGTGAGTCCCAGCAGCTCAACTCCCTCGTCAGCCGCGTCATGCACCGGATGGCCGAGGGCCTCGCGGGCGAGCCGGTGAGCATGATCTTCGCCGACCCGACCGGGCGCGTGATCCACCGCATCTGCCCGGACACCTCGTTCGGCCGCCGGCTCGAGAAGGTCAGCCTCGCGCCTGGCTTCACCTATGCCGAGGACAGCGTCGGCACGAACGGCATCGGCACCGCCCTGCTGACGCGGACCCCGACCCTCATCGTCGGCAGCGAGCACTTCACCGAGCCGCTCATGGGCTTCGCCTGCGCCGGCGCACCCGTCCACCACCCCATCAGCGGGGGGCTCGTCGGGGTCCTCGACCTCACCTGCGAGGCAGGGGTCTCCAACGCCCTGCTGCTCACCTACGCCCGCTCCATCGCCGAGCGCATCGAGGACGAGATCCTCGCCACGGTGTCCGTCAGCGAGATGTCGCTGCTGCGTGACTACCTCGCGGCCTGCCGGCACGCCACGGGCCCTGTCCTTGCCCTGAGCGAGGACATCGTCATGATGAACCACCTCGCCCAGCAGCGTCTCGACGCCGCCGACCGCACGGCCCTCGTCGCCCGCACCGACGACGCTGTCGGCAAGGTGGCGCCGCTGACCCTCGTGGCCGACCTGCCGAGCGGCGCCATCGCCCGTCTCGACTACCGACCGACCTCGGTCGGGTCGGCCGTCGTCGGTGGAGTCTTCCGGGTGCAGATCCAGGAGGCCTCGGCCCGACCGGTCCGCACCGCCGACTCCCGCACGCTGACGGCGCCGCTGCCCGGGGTCGCGGGCAGCAGCCCCGAGTGGACCAGGGCCGGCGCACAGCTGCGCGAGTCGCACCGTGCCGGCACCTGGGTGCTCCTCGTCGGTGAGCGAGGCGTCGGCAAGCACGCCCTCGCCCGCGCGGTGCACGTCGCCGAGTCGCCTGCTCGGCACCTGCGGGTCCTCGACGCCGAGACGGCGGCCCTCGACCCGGACGAGTGGTTCCAGCACCTCGAGGACGAGCTCGCGAGCGAGGAGGGCACCCTCATCATCCGGCACATCGACCGGCTGCCGGCCTCGCTCGTCGAGTCGGTGTCGAGCCGCCTCCTCGAGGAGTCGGACCGCTCGCACTCCGCCCCGGCCCGCTGGGTCGTGGCGACGCGCGAGGCGGCCGTCGGCGACGACGCGCTCGAGGCCCAGATCGTGCCGTGCTTCGACCGCACCATCAACGTCGAGCCCCTGCGCCACCGACCCGACGACATCCGGGCGATGATCCCCGCGATGCTGCGCACGCTCTCGCCCTCACGCGACCTGCAGATCTCGCCGCGGGCGGTCAACCAGCTGGCCCGGCACCCGTGGCCGGGCAACGCGACCCAGCTGCGTGATGTGCTGCGCCGAGTGCTCGCCGCCAAGCGCACCGGCACGATCGAGCTAGCCGACCTGCCGCCGGAGTGCATGGCCGTTGGCCGTCGCACGCTGACGCCCCTCGAGTCGCTCGAGCGCGACGCCATCACCCGGGCCCTCGCCGACCACGGCGGCAACAAGGGCCGGGCTGCCGAGCACCTCGGCATGTCGCGCGCGACGATCTACCGCAAGATCCGCGGCTACAACATCGACACGCGCCGCTGACGGGCCTCAGGAGGGCAGCAGGATCGACACGGCGTGGATGAGCATGCCGATGAGCCCGCCGACGAGCGTGCCGTTGATCCGGATGAACTGCAGGTCGCGCCCGACCTGGAGCTCGACGCGCTCGGCCGTCTCCTTGCCGTCCCAGCGGTCGACGGTCTGGCTGATGATCTTCGTCAGCTCCGTGCCGTAGCGCTCCACGGCATACACCGTCGCGTCGCAGATGCGGGCGTCGATGCGGTCGCGCAGCGCACGGTCGGCGAGCAGCCGCTCAGCGAGACCCGTGACCTCCTCGACCGCGCGGGTGCGCACCGGGCCGCCCTCGTCCTCGAGGGCCGAGATGGCGACGGCACGCAGCGAGCCCCAGAGCGACATCGCCGTGTCGACGACCTGGGGGTGCGTGAGGAGCCGCTCCTTGAGCCGCTCGGCCTTCTCCTGCGTCACCGGGTCGTGCTGGAGGTCAGCGGCGAGGTCGACGAGCAGCTTGTCGAGGGCCCGGCGCACGTCGTGCTCCGGGTCGCGGCGGATGTCGGCGAGCCACTTGAGCGCCTCGGTGTGGATCTTGCGGGCGACGAGGTCGTTGACTGCCGTCGGCACCCAGGTCGGGGCCCGCTGGGTGATGAGCGACTCGAAGAGGTCCTCGTTGTCGACGAGCCAGGCCCGCATCTCGTCGAGGGCGAGGTCGACGAGCCCGACGTGGGCCTGGTCGCGCACCACCTGGTCGAGCAGTCCGCCCGCCAGCGAGCTGACCGGCTCCTGCACGAGCCGGGGCAGCACGGCCTGCTCGATGACCGCCCGCACGTCCTCGTCGGGGATCCGGTGCAGGGCGTGCACGGTGACGGTGGCGACCTCGTCGACGAGGCGCTTGGCGTGTCCGGGCGCGAGGGCCCACTCCGCGGCCCGACGGGTCGGCTCGGCGTCGAGAACGCGCTCGCGGATGATGTCCTCGTGCATGAAGTTCTCGCCGACGAACTCCTCGAGGCTCTTGCCGATCATCTCCTTCTTGCGAGGGATGAGGGCGGTGTGCGGGATCGGCAGGCCGAGCGGGTGACGGAAGATCGCCGTGACGGCGAACCAGTCGGCGCACGCGCCGACCATCGAGGCCTCGGCGCCGGCGTTGACGAAGCCGAGCACACCGTCGTCGTGGCCGCGGGTCAGGACGTAGACGATGGCGGCGAGGACGAGCAGACCGGTGGCGACGAGGCGCATCCGCCTCAGGTCGCGGCGTCGCTGCGCGTCGAGTGCCGGGTCGACCATGAAGCCGAGCGGACCGCCCGGGACGCGAGCACGGGCGGCCGGCACGTCGGTTGCCGAAGGGGCGGTACTCACGGGCGGCACCTCTCGTCTCGGTGGCGGGTCGTGCTAGGTCGCCGCCTCCAGTGCGAAGGTCAGCGCATCGATCCTCGCACGGGTCTCCCCGTCAGTCGCGATCTGCTCCCCGATGCGGGTGGCGATCGCGCCCACCTCGTCCGCTCCCAGGCCGGGGCGCAGGCGGAGCACGATACGCAGCACTCCGGCGCCGGCCGGCTCCCCCGCCTCGACCCGGTGCCCGGTGACATCGGGCTCGCTCGCGACCGCGGCACGCACCGCGGCGGCCACGTGATCGTCGAGGTGGCTGGGCAGCCAGGGCCGCTGCTGCGCGAGCGCCCAGAGCATGCTGGGGCGCAGCACCGTGGCGTGGGACGAGGCCACGTCGACGACGAGCACGTGGCACTCCTCCGAGATCGCCGCCTGGGCTGCGGCCGAGGCCGTCACCGGCACCGGCCGCGCGTGAGCGTCCCAAGCGGCGAGGCTCTCGAGCGAGGTGAAGACCGGCAGGGCTCGCGAGCCGTCAGGTGAGGTGAGCGTGACGGCGGCCATGTCGCTGCGGGTCTCGACGACGTGGGCACCCGACTCGTCGACCTCGTCGGCCACCGCGACGACGGGCACGAGCCACCGGGCCGAAGCCGTCCGGGCGAGCAGCTCGATCTCGGCGTCGGCATCGGGGCGCTCGTGGACCGCGGCGAGCGCGGCTTCGAGGGCGGGGTCGGCGCCGCCGGTGTCGCCCGCGAAGCCGTGCGCCGGGATCGACTTGCCCGCCCAGGCCTGACCGGCGGAGTCGGTGGGCAGCTCGCTCATCGGACGGGCCTGCCGGCGACGTCGAGCGCCTCCGGCAGGGTGAAGGCGCCACGGTAGAGAGCCGATCCGACGATGGCCCCCTCGACGCCCTCGCCGACGAGCGTGCGGATCGCTCTGATGTCCTTGAGGGTCGAGACTCCGCCGCTCGCGATGACGGGGCGGTCGGTGCGGGCGCAGACGTCACGCAGCAGCTGCACGTTGGGGCCCTGCAGCATGCCGTCCTTGTTGACGTCGGTCACGACGTAGCGGGCACAGCCCTCGGAGTCGAGGCGCGCCAGGGTCTCCCAGAGATCGCCGCCCTCGCGGGTCCAGCCACGGGCGGCGAGGGTGGTCCCGCGCACGTCGAGGCCGATCGCCACGCGGTCGCCGTGCTCGGCGATGATCGACGCCGTCCACTCCGGGTCCTCGAGCGCCGCGGTGCCGATGTTGACCCGCCGGCAGCCGGTCGCGAGCGCCGCCTCGAGGGAGTGCGCGTCGCGGATGCCACCGGAGAGCTCGACCTGGAGGTCCAGACGCCCGACGATCGAGGAGATGAGCTCGCGGTTGCTGCCCCGGCCGAAGGCCGCGTCGAGGTCGACGAGGTGGATCCACTCCGCCCCCGCGTCCTGCCAGGCCTGTGCGGCCTCCCACGGGTCCCCGAACTGGCCGCCGCTGCCGGCGACGCCCTGCACGAGCTGCACCGCCTGGCCTTCGGAGATGTCCACCGCCGGGAGCAGCTGGAGCCGCGGCTGGTCGGTCTGCTGGTCGGTCGCCTGGCCGGTCATCGGAAGGGCTCCTCGGGTTCATCGGGATGGGTGGGTGGGTCGACTCGGCGGTCGGTCCCGTGCGACCTCCGAGTATGCCGTGTGGCCCCCTGCCGTGCTCGGCGCGCCCGTCCGTCGCCCGGGCAGGTCGCCAGAACCCCACCCCGCCTCGTGCCATCTGCTAGACCGGGAGGACACGAGACCCGTCGCCGACCCTCGAGGTGAGACATCATGTCCTTCGACAAGCCCGTGCCCGGCAGTGTGGGGCTCCCCCAGCTCAGCGGTCGGCCGATGGTGACCGACGGCGGCCTGGAGACGGACCTCATCTTCAACCACGGCCTCGACCTGCCCGACTTCGCGGCGTTCCCCTTGCTCGACGACGAGGCCGGCCGGCTTCTCCTCACCGGCTACTACGACGACTACGCCGCCATCGCAGCGAGGGCCGGGGCCGGCCTCCTGCTCGAGTCACCGACGTGGCGCGCCAACCCTGACTGGGGCTCCCGCCTGGGTCGGTCCGCCGACGACCTGACGCGGGTCAACGTCGCCTCGATCACGTTCCTCCAGGAGCTGCGGGATCGGTATGCCGCCGAGCTGGAGGACGTCGTCATCAGCGGGGTCGTCGGGCCGCGGGGTGACGGCTACCGCAGTGACGGCGCGACGGACCCCGACGAGGCAGCGCGCTATCACCGACGTCAGGTGACCGCGTTCGCGGAGTCGGGAGCCGATGTCGTGACCGCCCTGACGCTCACCGACCCGGGTGAGGCCATCGGGATCGTCCGAGCCTCTCGAGACGCCGGCCTTCCGGTGGCGATCTCCTTCACCACGGAGGTCGACGGCCGGCTGCCCGACGGCACGCCGTTGTCCACGGCCGTCACCGTGGTCGACGCGGCGGCGAGCCCGGACTACTACCTCGTCAACTGTGCCCACCCGCAACACGTGCTCGCGGCCCTCGCACCCGATGCTTCAGGCGCTTCGGACGCTCTGGGGGCCGGGATCGGTTGGGGCTCGAGGATTCTCGGCATGCGCTACAACGCCTCGACCCGCAGCCATGCCGAGCTCGACGAGGCCGACGACCTCGATGCCGGTGACCTGGCCGTTCTCGCTGGAGGGCACGCGGAGGTGTTGGACCAGATCGGCCCACTCACGGTGATCGGCGGGTGCTGCGGCACGGACGCCTCGCACGTCGCTGCGCTGTGGGGCGTCTGACGCGTACCGCTAGGCCCGACGATCGCCTCCCACCACCGGCCACCCCAACCACAATCGAAAGAGCAGTTCGTCGCCTCCCCGGCGGCCGCGCAGGCCCGAAAACCCGACGAACTGCTCTTTCGATCGGGCTTGACACGCCGGACCGCTCTCTCGATCGACACAGGCGAGTGGCACCCCGCCACAAACCATGCCAGCCGCGCCGACGACACCCACAATCGAAAGAGCAGTTCGTCGCCTCCCCGAGCGCCGCGCAGGCCCCGAAAACCCGACGAACTGCTCTTTCGATCGGGCTTGACACGCCGGATCGCTCTCTCGATCGACACAGGCGCGTGGCACCCCGCCACCGGCCACGCCCGCCGCGCCGACGACACCCACCATCGAAAGAGCACTTCGTCGCCTCCCCGGGCCGCGCGGCCCCGAAAAACGACGAACTGCTCTTTCGATTGGGCTTGGCACGCCGGATCGTTCTCTCGATCGACACAGGCGAGTGACACCCCGCCACCGGCCATGTCGGGCGAGCCCTCGACAACCCACCCACGATCGAAAGAGCAGTTCGTCGCCTCCCCGGGCGCCACGCGGGCCCCGAGAACCCCGACGAACTGCTCTTTCGATTGGCCCTTGCACGCCGGATCCCTTAAGCGATCTGCACAGGGGAGCAGGCACGCAGGGCGACGGGCAGGGGCCTTTGCGTCAGTGACCCGAGTTGGGAGCGGGCGGTCCAGCTCCAGGGTCGGCAGAGTCAGCGGAGTCGGCAGAGCCCGCAGGGTCAGCTGGGTCGGCGGGGACCGCATCTCCAGTCGACGGCGCCGCGGCGCCTGCGGCGATCTCCGCCCGGTTCTTCCACACGACGTATGCCAGGCCGAGGACGAGCACGACGACGATGAGGCCGATGCGGACCGGCCACGACAGGTCGAGCAGCGTCGTCACGACGAGCGTGCCGAGGGCGGTGCCCACTGTGGTCGGCAGCCCGGGCCGGCTCGCGCGGCGGCGTGGCTGCAGGGCGCTGCTCGTCGTCCGCCGCCTCGTCGTCGTGGTGCGTCGCTTCGTCGTGCGCGCCTTGCTGCCGCTGCTGCTCGTCGCCCGCGAGCTCGTGCCCGCCGTGCTGCGCGGCGTCTTCTTCGTCGCCATCGGTTGCTCCCTCATCGGCCGATCTGCCTGTGCGACAGTCAGATCGGGCGTCAGCCCCACATGTCAGAGGCTGCGGACCCAGTTCTCCAGCAGAGTGGCTCCGGCGTCACCGGACTTCTCTGGGTGAAACTGCGTCGCGGCCAGGGGCCCATTCTCGACCGCGGCGACGAAGGGCGCGCCGTGACGCGCCCACGTGACCTTGGGTGTGACGCGGACGAAGGCGCCGGAGGGCTCGAGAGTCCAGTGCTGAACGGCATACGAGTGCACGAAGTAGAAGCGCTCGTGCTCGACCCCGCGGAGGAGGGCCGACCCGGAGGGCACCTCGACCTCGGACCAACCCATGTGGGGCACGACGGCGGCGGGCAGGCGCTCGACGGTGCCGGGCCACTCCCCCAGCCCTTCGACGGGCGTGGCCGACGGCTCGGTCGAGCCCTCGAAGAGCACCTGCATGCCGACGCACACGCCGAGCACCGGGCGCCCTCCGCTGAGGCGACGGTCGATGATGCGCGGCCCCTGGGCAGCTGCGAGCCCCGCCATGCACGCGTGGAAGTTGCCGACGCCGGGCACGAAGAGCCCGTCGCACGCGAGGGCCGCGACGGGGTCGGCCGTCAGGGTGACGGAGGCGCCGACGCGCTCGAGCGCGCGCACGGCGGAGCGCACGTTGCCGCTGCCGTAGTCGAGGACGACGACGTCCTTGGTCACAGGGCGCCCTTGGCGCTGGGGATGCCGACGACGCGCGGGTCGAGGGCGACGGCCGCACGCAGGGCCCGGGCCACCGCCTTGAACTGCGCCTCGACGATGTGGTGGGGGTCGCGCCCCGCGAGCACCCGGACGTGGAGGCACAGCCCGGCGTTGGAGGCGAAGGACTCGAAGACGTGCCGGGTCATCGACCCGGTGAAGTGTCCGCCGATGAGGGCGTACTGCTGGCCCTCCGGCTCGCCCTCGTGCACGACATAGGGGCGGCCCGCGACGTCGACCACCGCGTGCGCGAGAGCCTCGTCGAGCGGCACGGTGGCGTCACCGAAGCGCGAGATGCCGCTCTTGTCGCCGAGGGCCTCACGCAGCGCCTGCCCGAGCACGATGGCCGTGTCCTCGACGGTGTGGTGCACGTCGACGTGGGTGTCGCCGGTCGCCTTGACGGTGAGGTCGATGAGGGAGTGCTTCGCCAGCGAGGCGAGCATGTGGTCGTAGAAGGGGACACCGGTCGACACGTCGGAGACACCCGTGCCGTCGAGGTCGAGGGTCAGCTCGACCGACGACTCGGAGGTGGCCCGCGTGATGGTGGCGGTGCGGCTCATGGCTGCGTCCCTTCGGCGGGGAGGTGGGTGGCGGCTGGGGTGGCTCGGACGTGGTCGGGCGCCAGACGCGTCATCGCCTCGAGGAAGGCAGTGGTCTCGTCGGGGTCGCCTGCGGTCACCCGCAGGTGGTGGGCGATGCCGACGTCCCTCACGAGCACACCGGCGTCGAGCAGAGCCTGCCACGTCGCCTTCTCGTCCGCGAGGCCGCCGAAGAGCACGAAGTTGCTGTCGCTCGCCACGGGCGTCGCGCCGAGCTGTGCGAGCACCTCGACGATGCGGTCACGCTGCTGCTTGATGACCTCGACGGTGCCGAGCATGTCGTCGGCGTGCTCGAGCGCGACCCGGGCGATCGTCTGGGTCGGGCTCGACAGGTGGTAGGGCAGGCGCACGAGGCGCAGCGCGTCGACGAACTCGGCCGATGCGACGAGGTAGCCGAGGCGCCCGCCGGCGAAGGCGAAGGCCTTGCTCATCGTCCGGGTCACGACGAGCCGCGGGTGGTCGGCGAGGAGCGTCAGCGCGCTGCGGGTGCCCGGCCGGGCGAACTCGGCGTAGGCCTCGTCGACGACGACGATCGCGTCGGGGGCAGCCTCGAGAACCGCGCCGATGACCTCGAACGGCAGTGCCGTACCCGTCGGGTTGTTGGGCGAGCAGAGGAAGACGATCGACGGCCGGTGCAGTCGCGCCTGCTCGGCCGCGGACTCGGCGGTCAGGTCGAACGTGTCAGGCTCCCCCGTGCCACGCAGCCCGTCGACCCAGGTGGTGCCGAGGGTCTCGCTGATGATCGGGTGCATCGAGTAGCTGGGGGTGAAGCCGAGCGCCGTGCGCCCCGGACCGCCGAAGGCCTGCACGATGTGCGACAGGACCTCGTTGGAGCCGTTGCCGGCCCACACCTGGTCGGGGGTCACCGACACGCCCGACTGCTTCTCGAGGTATGCGGTCAGCGCCTTGCGCAGGTCGGTGAAGTCGCGGTCGGGGTAGCGGTTCAGGCCCGCCATCTCCTCGGCGAGCGCCGCGAGGATGGCCGCGACGACGTGCGCGGGCACGGGGTAGCTGTTCTCGTTGGTGTTGAGCCGCACGGCCACGTCGAGCTGTGGCGCACCGTAGGCGGTGCGGCCGCGCAGGTCGGGGCGCAGCAGTCGCTGCACCTCGCTCTGCGGCGGCGTGCCCTCGGGCTGCTCGGGCGACGCGCCGCCCGAGCTCACCGCGGCACCTCGTCGCCGAAGCGTGCGGTCACGGCCTCGCCGTGGGCGGGTAGGTCCTCGGCCTGGGCGAGGGTGACGACGTGGCGCGCCACGCCGCGCAGGGCGGCCTCGTCGTAGTCGACGACGTGGATCCCGCGCAGGAAGGACTGCACCGACAAGCCGCTGGAGTGGCACGCGCAGCCCGCGGTGGGCAGGACGTGGTTGGAGCCCGCGGCGTAGTCGCCGAGGCTCACGGGGGCGTGCGGTCCGACGAAGATGGCCCCGGCGTTGCGCACGCGCGCAGCCACCGCTGCGGCGTCGCGCGTCTGGATCTCGAGGTGCTCCGCGGCATACGCGTTGACGACGTCGAGACCCGCGTCAACGTCGTCGACGAGGACGATCCGCGACTGGGTGCCCTCCAGCGCCTCGGTCACCCGCTCGGAGTGCTTCGTGGCCGGCACCCGACGGCGCAGCGCCGCGCGCGTGCCCTCGGCGAGCTCCTCGCTGTCGGTGACGAGCACCGACGCCGCGAGCGGGTCGTGCTCGGCCTGGCTGATGAGGTCGGCCGCCACGTGGTCGGGGTCGGCGGAGTCGTCGGCGAGCACGGCGATCTCGGTGGGGCCGGCCTCCGCGTCGATGCCGATGAGGCCCTTGAGGAGTCGCTTAGCCGCGACGACCCAGATGTTGCCCGGGCCGGTGACGAGCGAGACCGGGTCGCACACGACCGGCTCACCGTCGACGAGCTGCGTGTCGTCGACGAAGCCGTACGCGAACATCGCGACCGCCTGGGCGCCGCCGACGGCATACACCTCCTCGACCCCGAGCAGCGCGCACGTCGCGAGGATCGTCGGGTTGGGGTAGCCGGCGAAGACGCCGGTGTTCTCGCGCTGGGGCGGCGAGGCCACGGCGAGGGAGCCGACCTCGGCGAGCTGGGCGGGGACGACGTTCATGATGACGCTGCTCGGGTAGACGGCGAGGCCGCCCGGCACGTAGAGGCCGACCCGGTCGACCGGCACCCAGCGCTCCGTGACGGTTCCGCCGGGCACGACCTGGGTCGTCGTGTCGGTGCGGCGCTGGTCGGCGTGCACGAGGCGTGCCCTGCGGATCGACTCCTCGAGGGCGGCGCGCAGGTCCGGGTCGAGACCCTCGAGGGCGGCCCGGAGCACCTCGCCGGGCACCCTCAGGTGGGTCGGGCGCACGCCGTCGAAGCGCTCGCCGAGGTCGCGCAGCGCCTCAGCCCCACGATGCGCGACGTCCTCGCAGATCGGCCGCACCTGCTCGAGGGCGGCCGTGACATCGAACTCGGCTCGGGGCAGGGCCCCGCGCAGGAAGCGCACGTCGAGCGTGCGGCCGCGCAGGTCGAGGGTTGACATCATGGGTACGAGTCTAAAAGGCCCCGGAGGTGCCCCCGCGCACGTCTCAGGGTGCGGCCCCCGCGCTGGACAGGTCAGGTGACCGCGCCGAGCAGCACGGAGGTCTCCCACGCCCACTGCCGCCACGTGTCGTAGCGCCCCGACTGCCCTCCGTGACCGCCCGCCATCTCGGTCCGGAAGAGGATCGGCGCCGCCCCGGCATCGTCACACGTCTCGTGCCGCAGGGCGGCCACCCACTTGGCCGGCTCCGTGACGTAGACCCTCGTGTCGTGCAGGCTCGTGGTGACGAGCAGCGCAGGGTAGCGCTGCGCGCAGACGTTCTCGTAGGGCGTGTAGGACTTCATCAGGGCGTATGCCGCAGGGTCCTCGAGCGGGTTGCCCCACTCCTCCCACTCGATGACGGTCAACGGCATCGCCGGGTCGAGGATCGTCGTCAGCGCGTCGACGAAGGGCACGGACGCGTGGATGAAGCGGAAGCGGTCGGGCGCCTGGTTGGCCACGACTCCCATGAGCAGCCCACCGGCCGAGCCACCCTCTGCCGCAAGGCGATCCGGGGCGACGATGCCCGAGTCGCGGAGGTGGTCGGCACACGCGACGAAGTCGGAGAACGTGTGCGGCTTGGCGGTGAGCTTGCCGTCGTCGTACCAGGAGCGGCCCATCTCGGAGCCGCCGCGCACGTGGGCGATCGCGAAGACCCAGCCGCGCTGCAGGAGGGACAGGCGCAGCACGGAGAACCACGGGTCGCTGGGGATGCCGTAGGCGCCGTACCCGTGCAGCAGGGCGGGCGCCGTGCCGTCGGCGACGACGTCGGCCCGGTGCACGATCGAGATCGGCACGCGGGTGCCGTCGGGTGCGGTCGCCCACTCGCGACGCTGGCGGTACTGGGTGAGGTCGTGGCCGTCGCGCACGCGCTGGGCCTTGAGCAGGGTGAAGGTGCGGGCCCGCACGTCGTAGTCCTCGACGGTGCGCGGTGTGACGAGCGACTCGTGCACGACCTGGAGCGTCGGCGTGGACGACTCGGGGTTGACCCCGACGTGGATCGTGCCGATGGGCTCGCCGACCGAGATGTCGTGGGCTTCGCCGAGTCCGTGCGGCGAGTCGGCGTCACGCAGCACGATGCGCACCCCGGTGCCGCCCTCACGCCGGAGCGAGATAGCGATGAAGTCGTCGAATCCCTCTGCACCGGTGACGAACTCGTCCTCGGTGGTGAGGTCGAGAGCGACCCACTCCTGTGCCGACGTGCAGGTGACCGGCGCGACCGCCAGCTCGAAGTTCGTGCGGTTCGCGTTGTGGGTGACGAGGATCTGGTCGCCCATCGGCTCGATGTCGTACTCGACTCCGGGGCGGCGCTCGGCGACGACGTGGGGCGTCCCGAGCGGGTCGGCGGCGTCGAGCAGGCGGAACTCCGACGTCGTCTTCGAGCCGATCGCGATGATGACGTGCCGGTCGTCGCGCGAGGACCCGACGCCGACGAAGAAGCGCTCGTCGCTCTCCTCGTGGACGAGTGCGTCGGCCTCCACCGCAGTGCCCAGCTCGTGGCGCCACACCTGGTAGGGCCGCCACGCGTCGTCGACCCGGGTGTAGAAGATGTGCCGGCCGTCGAGCGACCAGGCGAGCGAGCCTCCGGTCGCGCGCACGGCCTCGTCGAGGGTCTCCCCCGTCGCGATGCTCCGCACGCGCACGTCGTAGCGCTCGTCGCCGGTGAGGTCGACGGCATACGCCAGGACGTCGCCGGCAGGAGACACCTCGGAGGCGCCCACGCCGAAGAAGTCGTGGCCGACCGCGGCGGCGTTCTGGTCGAGCAGCACCTCCTCGCCGGCAGGAGGGCGACCGTCGGCGAGGGCCGGCCGCTCGGGGTTGTCGGCCAGCGCCACCCGGCCCTCGACGGCATACTGCTCCCCCTCGATGGTGCGGGAGTAGTACCACCAGCGGTCGTGGCGCACAGGCACCGAGAGGTCGGTCTCCTCGATGCGAGAGCGGAACTCCTCGAAGATCTGTTCGGCCAGCGGCTGGAGGGGCTCGGTCTGCTCGGTCGCGTAGGCGTTCTCGGCGGCGAGCAGCTCGAGCAGCTCGGGCGACTCGCGGTCCGCCATCCACGCGTAGGGGTCCTCGAAGACGTCGCCGTGGTGGGCACGGGTGACCGGGGAGCGGCGGGCGATCGGGGGCTGCTGCATGCGCGAAGTCTAGGTTCCCGGTCACCGGACGACGGCGGCCCCGGAGTCCGAGGACTCCGGGGCCGCCGCGATGTGTCGGTTCGGTCAGCGGTGGATCTTGATCTGGCCCTGCGCCGACTTCACGCCGCTGTCGTAGACGAGCGACCCGTCTGCGGCCGTCACGCGAAGGCGGAAGGTGTCGGACTTCCCCGCGTCGAGGACGTCGACGGTATACGTGTAGCTCGCGCTGCCGTTCACCGTCGCGGCCCCGGAGAAGCGGGCTGCGTCTCCCCGGATGACGAGGAAGTCGAACGACGTGCCCGCGAGGCTGAACGGGGTGCCCGCCCCGCCGAGGCTGTAGACGAACGTACCGGTGGGATGCGTGGCCCCGGCTGCGTAGTCGAGGTCGATCTGGAAGGCACCCTTGCCCGCCCTCGTCGGGTCGGCGACGAGCGCCCCGGCGGGCGACTGGATGAAGCCGCCACCCGTGACGAAGCCGGCCGCGTCGTCGGTGAGGTCGAGACCCACGACCACGGGGTCGTGGTCGGAGATCCGGAACTCGTCAGGCGCGTAGAGCGAGGAGATCTGTCCCTGCGACTTGAAGTTCGTGTTGTAGTCGAGGACGTTGGGCTCGTCGGCGTTGATGTGCCAGTCACGCACGGCCGTGGTCTGGGCCGTGATCGACGCCGTGCCGAGCGCGTGGTCGAGGTAGCCCCACTGCCCGTCGAAGGCGTACGAGTAGGCCTCCGACCCGTTGAACTTCTCGATGAGGTTGGTGAAGCCGGCCTTCTCGAGAGTCGTGATCGGGTTCTCCTTGGCGTAGGAGTTGAGGTCGCCGAGGATGAGGACGTCAGGGTCTCCCGTGCCCGTCGGGTCGCCGGCCAGCCAGTCGGCGAGCAGGGCGGCCGATCGCGTGCGCACCGCGCTGCAGTTGGCCTGCCCGTCGCCCTGGTCGGGCTGGTCGCAGGCGCTGCCCTTGCTCTTGAGGTGGTTGGCCACCCCGACGAAGACGCCGCCCGTCACGTTGTCGCGGAAGGCCTGCGCGAGCGCCGGCCGGTTGCGCGGGGCTGCGTCGCCGCCGTTGACGAAGGCGACGGAGTTGAGCACGGCCGTGCGGCCGACCGGGGTCACGTTGCCGGGCTTGTAGAGCATGCCCACCTTGATGGCGTCATCACCGAGGGCATCGGTCTGACCGGTGGCCTTGTCGGCATCGATGAACGCCCACGTGCCCGCGCCGTCCTTCTCGTTGAGCTTGTCGACGAGGAACGACTCGGCGCTGTCGGGGCCGTAGCCGTCGTTCTCCATCTCCATGAAGGCGACGACGTCGGCCTCCGTGCCCGAGACGGCAGCCACGGTCTTGCGCCACTGACGGTCGAACTCCGTCGCGTTCTCCGCCCCACGGCAGTCGGTGGCGCCGCCCTCGACACCGCTGCGGCAGCCGGAGAAGGTGTTGAAGAAGTTGAGCAGGTTCATCCCGGCGACGCGGGTGGTGCCGCCGACGTCCGGGACGCTGGTCGGGCGCGGGTTGGCCGGCTCGAAGTCGACCGAGCCGCCGAGGGCGCCGACGGGGCGCACGCGGTAGGAGTTGGGGCTGGCCGTGGCTCCGCCCCACGTGTAGGTCATGACGCCGACGACGCCGGTCGCCGTGTCGCCGCCGCGGAGCGTGTTGCCCGCCGTGAGGGGAGCTCCGTCCCGGGCGAACGGGATGGGGTCGGGGTTCTGAGCCTGCGAGCCGTCGTCGACGATAATCTTGCGCAGGTCGTTGGCCGCCTGCAGCGCGAGGGCCGGCGCGCCGGGAGCGACGACATTGGTCGGCTGCTGGAGCCGGCCGCCCTGCGAGAGGGTGACCTGGCCGAACCGGCCGAGCTGGAAGTGCTCGGTGACCGTCATCTGCTGCGGCAGCTTGACGAGCATGCCCTCGTAGCGCTCGAGGAAGGTGTCGTTCGCGACCGGGAAGACGACGTCGGTCGGAGCGACGATGCCGCTGCCGCAGACCGTGATGGTGCCTGCGCTGACCTGGGACTGCCCCTGGTTCTCACTGGCGCGACCCGTCACACGGACCACGTCGCCGGGCTTCACGGTGTCGGCGTTGCTGCCCTCGAAGACGAAGATGCCGTCGGAGGTCTGGGGGTTGTCGTCTCCGGTGGGGTCCTGGATGTAGAAGCCGCGCAGCGCCGGGGACGGGCCCTCGTAGTCACCGACGACGACGCCCTGGGTGGTCACGGTGTTCGTCGTGGTCACGGACGCGCCGTCGCCCTGCAGAGCCGGAATGCGCTGGTAGGGAAGCGTGCACGGGTCGCCGGCGGGGGTGGTGGTGAAGGAGATGACCGCGTCGTCCGTCATGGTGTCAGGCGGGTCGACGGTGTCGACGTCGCGCACCTGGGACGCGGAGACCGTGAGGGAGCACCGATCGCCGGGGACGAGCTCGGGACCGGGGTCGACGGTGAAGGTCGTGGGACCGCCCGAGACCGCCGTGTCTACCGCCCCCACCGCGGCGCAGTAGAGGCCGAACGCCTCCTGCGGAGCCGTGACGGGCTCGGAGAAGGTCACGGTCAAGGACGAGGAGACCCCGACACCCGTAGCCCCTGAGGCAGGCGAGCTGGCGGACACGCGGGGGGCCAGGTCGGTGGACGGTTCGCTGTCGACGGAGTGGCTGCCCAGGCCGTCGAAGGTGTCGACGGCATAGCCGTCCCACTGCGCCGACGGGTCGAAGGCGTCGCCGCCGTTCGGGTCGCCCGCCGTGACGGACGCCTTGCGGCGCAGCGTGTTGTCGGCCGTTGACGTGAGGCCGCTGCCCCACTCGGTGCCGGGATCGAACCCGATCTGGCCGATGACGTCGACCGGGGTCGCGCCCTTGACGAGGGCGATGGCGTCGTCCCCGTTGAAGAGCGAGGCCCCGGTCGTCTGGTCGGCCTGGGCGAGGATCGCTGCCGACGCCGCCGACGATGCGAAGACGAAGACGTCGCCGTCCGCGACCGTGCCGGACAGCGCGAAGGTCGTCGCCGTCGTCGAGCCGTTGAAGTACATCCGAAGGCTGTAGGCCGACATGTTCACCGTGGCGCCGGTGCCGTTGTAGATCTCGATCGCCTTGTTGTTGCTCGAGCCCTCGACGTACTCGCTGATCAACAGCTCGCTCGGGGCGGCCGACGCGGTCGGCGCGGCCGCGACGAAGGGGACGATCCCGACGGCGAGTGCGGCGGCTGTGGCCCCCGCGACCCGACGCAGGACAGGACGTGACAAAAGCATGTGATTCCTCCCTGGGGACCGGCTCCTCGGCGCGGTCTGCCGGTCACCCTAGACCGGTGCGGTGACGTGCGCGCGTCGGAGCGATGCCCCGTTTGTCTGCCGCCCGGTGAACGTCACGTGACAGCAGCGGTCGTGGGCCCTGCCCCAGCCCTGCCCCCAGTCACACCCCCGGCCACACCCCCGGCCACGCCTCCAGCCGCCACCGGCTGACGAAGCGCCGCGGGCGCCCGTCGACGGGGTCGTCGAACGCCAGCTCGGCCGCGAGCAGCTGGAGCGGGTCGCTGAAGTCGTCGTCGGCCACGGCGCGGTCGACGGGATACAGCGGGTCTCCAGCGATGGGGATGCCGAGACCGCTGAGCTGGCAGCGCAGCTGGTGCGTGCGGCCGGTGCGCGGCGTGAGTCGGTAGAGGCCGAGCTCGCCTGCCGTGTCGACGAGCTCGACGAGGGTCTCGGCGTTGGGCCGCTCCCCCGGCACCTCTCGGGCCTGGTGGGTGCCGTGCTCCTTGACGAGGTGCGTGCGCCGCACGAGCGGCAGGTCGAGCTCGGCCCGGAGCGGCGCGACGGCGAGGTAGGTCTTGTGGACGAGCCCGGCAGCGAAGAGCTGCTGGTAGGCACCGCGCCAGCGCTGCTCGGTCGTCAGGAGCAGCACGCCGGCGGTCGGCCGGTCGAGCCGGTGCGCGGGGGCCAGCCGGGGCAGACCGGTCAGCACCCGCGTGCGGGCCAGGGCACTGTGCACGACGTGGCGACCGCGCGGCATCGTCGACATGTGGTGCGGCTTGTCGACGACGACGAGCCGCTCGTCGCGGTGCAGCACCACGACGTCGGCGGGGGGCACGTGCTCCTCGGGGAGCTCGCGATGGGCCCAGACCACGGAGCGCGGCACGAACGGCGCATCAGCGGGCACCGGCTGACCGGCCACGTCCACGAACTCCCCTGCTGTGAGCATCCGGTCGATCTCGTCCGCCGTGAGGCCGGCCGCGAGCCGCTCCACGAGGTGGTCGCGCAGGGTCAACCAGGGCCCGCCCTGCGGCATACGGAAGCGTTGGGCGTCGACCCCGTCGCGCGGCGGGAGCGGCGACGCCGGCACGCCGCCGCGCGCCACTCAGGCCTCCTCGACGCGGACGACCTCGACAGGCTGACCGACGAAGCGGCCGTAAGCCGTCGCCACCGTCTCGACCTCGCGCCACCGTGCCGCTGTGAGCGGGGCGAACGGCGCCACCCGCACGTCGACCCGCCCGGAGCGCGCCTGCCTGCGCCACGTGCCCGCGACCTCGCCGTCGACGACGAGCGTCGGCGAGAAGACCATGTTGCGGCCCGGGACGACCTTGACGACGTGCTCCGCCGGAAGGCTGACGTCACGCGACTTGTAGCCGAGGAGCAGCTCGTCCCACTGCGGGAGCAGGTGCACGCCGGTCGGGCCCTCGGGCACCGGGCGCGCGTCGACGTGCGTCAGCCACTGGGTGCCGTCGACCTCCTCCCGCACGATGCGGTCCGCGACGAGCGCGAGCGCCTCACGGGTCAGGCCCAGCGGCTTCAGCAGCCAGCCGGCGAGGTCCTTCTCGGTGACCGGGCCGTGGCTGCGCACGTAGCGCTCGGCGACCGTCGCGAGACCCTCCTCGCGCGAGGGGGTGCGCGAACGCGGCACCCAGGCGTCGATGAGCACGAAGCTCGGCTGCCTGCCGATGAGGGGCCCCTGGCAGATGAGGCCGGTCATGCAGTGGTGCCCGACGAGATGGTAGGCGCGCTGGTCGCTCGGGTCGATGCCGTGCTCGACGAGGAGCGCGATGACGTCGGGCCTGCTCATCGGCTCGCGCAGGTGCTCCTCGAAGAGGCGTCCGGCGAGCTCGACGTGAGTCTCGGCGAGGCCGAGCTGGCGGTAGCGGGTGGCGAGGGCCGTGCCGTGGGGGGCCGCGAGGAGGCGGCACATCCAGCGGGCGTCCTCGGCCGGCACCCAGTGGATCGTCCCGCGCATCGGCCACGTGCGCACGACCTCCCGGGCGCGCACGGCGTCCTCGACCTGCGCGGCCGTGAGCCCGGAGCGCACGCCGAGCGACCACGCCCCGCTCGCGTAGTCCTGCGCCTGCAGGGCGCCGAGGGCGCGGGCGACGGCGAGGGCCGACGTCGGCGCCTCGGCTGAGCCGAGGGCGGGCGCGAGCCCGAGCGCCGCCATCCTCGCCCGGCGCAGGCGCCGACGCTCGGCCGACGTCATCAGGTGAGGCAGGCCGGACCGAGCAGGGCCTTGAGGTCGCCGAAGAGCGCCGACGTCGCGTTGACGCGGAGCGAGTCGTCGAGCGACATGAGCACCGACCGGCCGGGCTGGGTGAGCCGCACCTGCACCTCCGTGGCGCCCGGGTGCTCGCCGAGCACCCGCTTGAGGCTCTCGGCGACGGCCGGCGTGACGCGCCCCAGCGGGAGGCTCAGCACGACGGGACCCCGCGGACCCTCCTTGATGTCGGGGATGGTCAGCTCCTGGGCGAAGATCGAGATCGAGTCGTCGCGGGCGCTGACCCTGCCCTTGATCGCGCAGACGGTGTCCTGCGCGAGCATCGTCGAGTACGTCATGTAGGCCGACGGGAAGAAGAGGCACTCGATGGCGCCGTCGAGGTCCTCGACCGTGGCGATCGCCCAGAGGTCGCCCTTCTTCGTGCGCTTGAGCTGCAGGCTCGTGATGAGCCCGGCCACGGTCACCGGTGTGCCGTCGGGCTTGCCCTCGTCGCCGAGCAGCGAGGCGATCGGGGTGTCGGCGTGCGTGGCGAGGATGTGCTCGATGCCGAAGAGCGGGTGGTCGGACACGTAGAGGCCGAGCATCTCGCGCTCGAAGGAGAGCAGCGTGGCCTTGTCCCACTCGAGGGGCGGCACCGGCGGCAGGCCGTCGAAGGCGCCGGGGCCGCCGGCGTCGGTGGCCTCGTCCATGCCGAAGGAGCCGAAGAGGCTGTCCTGGCCGATGGCCTCCTGCTTCTTCACCTCGACGAGCGCGTCGATGTAGCGCTCGTGCACCTCGACCTGACCCCGGCGGCTCTCGCCGAGGGAGTCGAAGGCGCCGCCCTTGATGAGTGACTCGATCGTGCGCTTGTTGCAGACGACGGCAGGCACCTTGGAGAGGAAGTCCTTGAAGGAGGCGAACGCGCCCTTCTCCTCGCGGGTGCGGATGATCGCCTCGACGACGGGCAGACCGACGTTGCGGATCGCCGCGAGACCGAAGCGGATGTCGGTGCCGACGGCGGCGAAGTTCGCGATCGACTCGTTGACGTCGGGCGGGAGCACCTTGATGCCCATGTGCCGGCACTCGTTGAGGTAGAGCGCCGACTTGTCCTTGTCGTCGCGCACGCTCGTCAGCAGCGCCGCCATGTACTCGGCCGGGTAGTTCGCCTTGAGGTAGGCCGTCCAGTAGGAGACGAGGCCGTATGCCGCCGTGTGCGCCTTGTTGAAGGCGTAGTCCGAGAACGGCACGAGGACGCCCCACAGCGCGGCGATCGAGGCCTCGTTGAAGCCCTGCGCCTTCATGCCCTCGCTGAACGGGACGTACTCGGCGTCGAGGACCTCCTTCTTCTTCTTACCCATGGCCCGGCGCAGCAGGTCGGCGTTGCCGAGCGTGTAGCCGGCGAGCTTCTGCGCGATCTCCATGACCTGCTCCTGGTAGATCACCAGGCCGTAGGTCATGCCGAGGATGGGGTCGAGGGCCTCGATCATCTCCTGCTGGAGCTTGCCCTTCAGCTGCGGGTCGAGCGGGATGAGCTCCTGCTTGCCGTTTTTGCGCAGGGCGAAGTTCGTGTGGGCGTTGACGCCCATCGGGCCCGGTCGGTAGAGCGCGAGGGCGGCCGAGATGTCCTCGAAGTTGTCGGGCTGCATGAGGCGCAGCAGCGCCCGCATGCCGCCGCCGTCGAGCTGGAAGACGCCGAGGGTGTCGCCGCGGCCGAGCAGGGCGTAGGTCGCCGCGTCGGTCATGTCCTTGGAGAGGGCGTCGAGGTCGATGACCTCGTCGCGGTTGAGCTCGATGTTCTCGAGGGCGTCGTCGAGGATCGTGAGGTTGCGCAGCCCGAGGAAGTCCATCTTGACGAGGCCGAGCGACTCGCAGCTCGGGTAGTCGAACTGCGTGATCATCTGGCCGTCCTGCAGGCGGCGCATGATCGGGATGACGTCGATGAGCGGCTCGCTGCTCATGATGACGCCGGCGGCGTGGACTCCCCACTGGCGCTTCAGGCCCTCGAGGCCGAGGGCGGTAGCGACGACCTCCTGGGCGGCGGGGTCCTCGTCGTGCACGGCACGGAAGTCGGCGGCCTCGTTGTAGCGCTTGTGCTGCGGATCGAAGATGCCGGCGAGCGGGATGTCCTTGCCCATGATGGCCGGCGGCATCGCCTTGGTGAGCTTCTCACCCATGGAGAAGGGGTGGCCGAGCACGCGGCTCGCGTCCTTGACCGCCTGCTTGGCCTTGATCGTGCCGTAGGTGACGATCTGCGCGACGCGCTCCTCGCCGTACTTCTCGGTGACGTAGCGGATCACCTCGCCACGCCGGCGCTCGTCGAAGTCGACGTCGAAGTCGGGCATCGACATGCGCTCGGGGTTGAGGAAGCGCTCGAAGATGAGGCCGTGCGGCACCGGGTCGAGGTCGGTGATGCCCATCGCGTAGGCGCACATCGATCCGGCGCCCGAGCCGCGGCCGGGCCCGACGCGGATGCCGTTGCGCTTGGCCCAGTTGATGAAGTCGGCGACGACGAGGAAGTAGCCCGGGTAGCCCTTGGAGACGATGACGTCCTCCTCGAAGGCCGCCTGCTTGCGCGCGTAGTCGGGCACCCCCTCGGGGAAGCGGCGCTGCAGGCCGGTCTCGACCTCCTTGATGAACCACGACGTCTCGTCCTCACCCGGAGGGCAGGGGAAGCGCGGCATGTAGCGCCCCTCGCCCTCCTCGAAGGAGACCTCGCAGCGCTCGGCGATCAGCAGCGTGTTGTCGCAGGCCTCGGGCAGCTCGCGCCAGAGGTGGCGCATCTCGGCCGCGGACTTGAGGTAGAAGTCGTCGGCGTCGAACTTGAACCGGTTGGGGTCCATGAGGGTCGAGCCCGACTGGACGCAGAGCAGGGCGGCGTGGGCCTTGGCGTCCTCGGCCCGCGTGTAGTGCAGGTCGTTGGTCGCGACGAGCGGCAGGCCGAGGTCGCGGGCGAGGCGGATGAGGTCGCGCTGCGTGCGCCGCTCGATCTCGAGGCCGTGGTCCATGAGCTCGACGTAGACGTTCTCCGGACCGAAGATGTCGCGCAGCTCCCCGGCGACCTCGCGCGCCTCGTCGTACATCCCGAAGCGCAGCTTGGTCTGGATCTCGCTCGACGGGCACCCGGTCGTGACGATGAGGCCCTTGCCGTAGGTGGAGAGCAGCTCACGGTCGATACGGGGCCACTTCGTGTACACCTGGTCGAGCGAGGCGATCGAGCTCATCCGGAAGAGGTTGTGCATGCCCTCGTTGTTCTGGGCGAGCATCGTCATGTGGGTGTAGGCGCCGCCACCGGAGATGTCGTCGCGGCCGCCATCACCCCAGCTGACCTTCGTGCGGTCGGAGCGGTGCGTGCCGGGCGTGATGTAGGCCTCGACGCCGATGATCGGCTTGACCCCCGTGCCCTGCGACTTCTTCCAGAACTCGTAGGCGCCGAAGACGTAGCCGTGGTCGGTTGTCGCGAGGGCCGGCATGCCCATCCGCGCCGCCTCGCTGAAGAGGTCGCCGATGCGGGCCGCCCCGTCCAGCATGGAGTACTCCGTGTGCACGTGAAGGTGCACGAAGTTCTGGTCAGGCTTCGGGGCGGCGTGGGTCGACATCGTGGATGAGTCTAAGCCTCGCCGACGACACCCCTCGGCGTGTCGCGTCGGGGTGTCGCCGGCACCCCGCACGCGACCGCGGACGATGCGCCGCACGACCCGGACGGCATACGCTGCAAGGGTTTGAGGGTGAGGTCGAAGGTGAAGGTCTCAGAAGCTCGCGACGATGTCGAGGGCCCGCTGGAGGTCCTCCGGGTAGGGGCTCTCGAAGTGGACGTACTCCCCCGTGCCTGGGTGCTCGAAGCCGAGACCGACGGCGTGCAGCCACTGCCGCTCGAGCTTCAGCCGCGCCGCGAGCTTGGGGTCGGCGCCGTACATGAGGTCCCCGCAGCACGGGTGGTGCAGCGCCGCGAAGTGCACCCGGATCTGGTGCGTGCGGCCGGTCTCGAGGTGGATGTCGAGCAGGCTCGCGTGCCGGAAGGCCTCGATCACCTCGTAGTGCGTGACCGACGGCTTGCCGTTCTTCATGACCGCGAACTTGTAGTCGTGGCCGGGGTGGCGGCCGATCGGCGCGTCGACGGTGCCGACGACGGGGTCGGGCAGGCCCTGGACGAGCGCGTGGTAGGTCTTGTCGACGGTGCGGCTGCGGAAGGCCTGCTTGAGCCGGGAGTAGGCCGTCTCGCTCTTCGCGACCACCATGAGGCCCGACGTGCCGACGTCGAGCCGGCTCACGATCCCCTGACGCTCCGGCGCGCCGGACGTCGAGATGCGGTAGCCCGCCGCGGCGAGGCCTGAGACGACGTCCGGGCCGACCCAGCCGACGCTCGGGTGGGCCGCGACGCCGACCGGCTTGTCGACGACGACGATGTCGTCGTCGTCGTGGACGATCGTCATGCCGGGCACCGGCTGGGCCACGACCTCGAGGCCGGGCCGCTCCTCGGGCCGCGGCAGCGACACCTCGAGCATGGAGCCGGCGACGAGCCGCTCGGACTTGTTGACGGTCTTGCCGTCGAGGCTGATGTGCCCGTCGGCGGCGAGGTCCGCGGCCTTGGTGCGCGAGACCCCGAAGAGGCGGGCGACGCCGGCGTCGACCCGCTCACCCTCGAGTCCGTCGGGCACGAGAACGGTGCGCACGTCAGGCACGGTCACCACCGTCCTCGGAGCCTGCGCCGGCGCGCTCGGACTCCGCCTTGGCGGCGCGCACGTCACGGTCGCGGCGTCCGTCGACCCCGATGCCGAGCAGGGCGAGCAGCACGATGAGCAGGGCTGCGCTGACGATCCAGATGTCTGCGACGTTGCCGATGAACCACCGGTTGTAGTCGAGGAAGTCGACGACGTGCCCCTGACCGCCGCCCGGCGGACGCACGAAGCGGTCGGTGAGGTTGCCGAGGGCTGCCCCGAGGAGCAGCCCGAGGGCGATGGCCCACGCGCGTGAGCCAAGACCCTTCGCGACGAAGACGATGGCAACGAGCACACCGACCGCGATCGCCGTCATGACCCACGTGTTGCCGGCGCCGAGCGAGAGCGCTGCACCCGGGTTGCCGATCAGCTTGAGACGGATGAAGTCACCGATGAAGGGGCGGGCCAGGCCGTCGGCCAACGCGTTGAGGGCGACAGCCTTGCTCACCTGGTCGGTGACGTAGGCGGTCACGGCCACGATCGCGAGCAGCGCGAAGAGGCGTCTGCGTCTGCGGCTCGAGGGCCGCCCCTCGTCGGCGGCCGGCTCGGCCTCCTGTGGGCTATCCGCGGGGGTATGCCGCGTGGCGCCCTCGGGCGCGCCGGCGGGCTGGTCGTCGGGGCTGGACGCGCCGTCGACGCCCTCGAGGGGCGTCGACGTGGCGGGGTCCGGGGTCAGTGGCGAGCGTGCTTCTCCTGGCATGGCATGCACAGGGTCGCACGAGGACGGGCCTGAAGTCGAAGTTTGCCGATCGGGTTGCCGCAGTTCTCGCAGATGCCGTAGGTGCCGGCCTCGAGCTGCTCGAGCGCGTGCTCGGCCTGGAGCAGGCCGGCGCGGGCGTTGGCGGCCACCGAGATCTCGTGGGCGCGCTCCGCGGTCTTGGACCCGGCGTCGGCCTGGTCGTCGCCGGCGCCGTCGCCACTGGCCCGCAGAACCTCGTCGAGCTCGTGCTCCGCGACCGCCACCTCGGCGCGGTGCTCCTCGATCTCGTCGATGAGGATCTGTCGCACCTCGGCAATCTCTGCCTCGCTCCACGGGGACTCGTCGTCCTTGACCCTCAGCCGCGACGCGACCCGCTTCGTCGGGGTCTTCGTTGCGGTCGTGGCGGCGGTCTTGGTGGCGGTGCTGCGGGCGCCTCGGGGCGCTGCGGTGGAGCTCGTGGTCACGGGTGCCTTCTTGGTGGTTCGGGTGGTTCGGGTGGTTCGCGGAGAGGCCGCGGACGGTGCTGCGGTCTTCTTACCCGTTGCAGGGCGCGCCGCAGCCGGAGCAGCGGACTTTGTCGTCGAGCTCTTCGTCGCGCGCGCGGCCGACTTCGCCGTCGAGGTGGCTGCCGGCGTCGATGCCTGCGCCGCAGGCGATTTCGCAGCCTTCTTCGCGGCAGGTCGTGCCGGCGCCGGCGTGGCGGTCTTCGTCGTGGCCTTCGTCGTGGCCTTCGTCGTGGCCTTCGTCGTGGCCTTCGTCGCGGTCTTGGCCGGAGCCTTGGCGGGTGTCTTCGTCGCAGCCGACTGGGCGGTCTTCGCCGCCGTCTTCGCGGCGGACTGCTTGGTGGCCGTCTTCGCAGGAGCCTTTGCCGCAGGCGCCTTCTTTGCTGGAGCGGTCTTCGCCGCGGGCGCCTTCTTCGCAGCGGCGGCGGTCTTGGCCGTCGGCGCCTTCTGGGCCGCAGTGGTCTTCGCGCTCGCGGTCTTGGTGCTCGCGGGCTTGGTGCTCGCCGTCTTGGCGGCGCTCGCCTTCTTGGCCGGGGCGGCCGACGGCGCAGCAGGTTTGCCGCCCGTGCTCGTCGCGCGGGTCACGGCGTCCTTGACCGACTTCACGGTGGAGCGCACCGCAGAGCCGACTCGAGAGGTCGTGGAGCGTGCGGGCGCGGTCTCGGCAGTCGACGCAGTCGTCTTCCGGGCAGGTGCCTTCCTGGCCGCCCCGCCCCGTGCTGTTCTAGTGCCGGACGCTGCGTTCTCAGCCACCATCGGACTCAGCCCCTTCGTCGCTCACGCCGTCGACGTTGACAAGTGGGGCCGACAATAAGGCCCCGGCGCGCCCGGCACAAACGTGAAACGCCAGCAGCCATGGAACAGTTCGCCCCTTGAGCGACAAACACCGACCGCCCGGAGGGATTCCGGGCGGTCGGTGTGATCGCTGTCTCGCTGAGCCGCACCGCGGCTCGGGCACTGAGCCTGACGACTCAGCTCTGGTTGCCGGCGTGAGCAGGCTCCTGCCTGCTGCCGTCGAGGTCGTGCAGCTGGCCCTCGATGTAGGACTTGAGGTTGCTGCGGTAGTTCTTCTCGAAGCCGCGCAGCTCCTCGATCTTGCGGTCGAGCAGCCCCTTCTGCTTGTCGAGCTCCTCGAGCAGGGCGGCCTTCTTCTGCTGGGCCTCGGCGACCATCCCGGTGGAGCGCTCGCGTGCCTCCGTCAGCATCTGGTCGCGCTGCGCCGCAGCCTCGGACAGCATCTGGTCGCGCTGGGCGCCCGCCTCCGACAGGATCTGCTCACGCTTGGCTGCCGCCTCCGCCCCGAGGCGCTCGGCCTCTCGGGTGACCTCCTCGTGACGCGCCTGGGCGGTCGTCACGAGCTCGTCGTGCTTGGCCTGCCCGGTCGAGAGGAGCTCCGCGTGGCGGCCCTCCGCCTCGGAGATGAGCTCGTTGCGGCGCGACTCTCCAGCCGCGACGTGCTCGTCGTGCAGGCGCTGGGCCAGCGCGATGACGCCCGCGGCATCGAGGTTGGACGTGCCGGCTCCGGCTGTCGCGGCAGCCGGAGCCGCGGCTGCAGCCTGGGCGTTCGTGGCGGCGCGCGACGCGCGCTCCTCGGCGGCCCTGGCCTCGGCCTCGGCCGCACGGGCGCTCTCCTGGGCCTGGCCCAGCTTGGCCTCGGCGTCGGCCACCTGGGTGTTGAGCTGGGTGAGCTTGGCCTGGGCCTCGTCGAGGGCGGTGTTGTCGACCGCCGACTTCGCCGCAGCCTCGGCGCGCTCGGCCTCGGCCTTGGCCCGCTCGATGCGCTCGCGGGCGGCGCGCTCGGCGTTGTCGGCGTCGGCCTTCGCCTTGGCGGCGCGGTCGGAGGCGGCCTTGAAGGCGCGCTCGGCGTCCTGGATCTTCGCCGTCAGCCCGCCGAGCTTCGCGTCGTCGCCGGGGCGACCCACGACCGGCATCGCGGCTGTCGCGCCGTCGGCGCGCACCGCGCCCTGGTTCTTGCTCGCGCGGCAGTCGTTGAGCTGCTTCAGGTAGTCGTCACGCTGCTCGATGAGCGAGCGCATCTCGGCCACGATCTCGTCGAGGAAGTCATCGACATCCCTCTCCTCGTAGCCACGACGGAACTGCGTGGTCTGGAAGTGCTTGTTCAGCACCTGTTCCGGCGTAAGCGCCATGTGTCACCTCGATACAGACGGAGTGGATCAGGTCAACGGTATCTAACGTTCAGGTCACGAACCAAAGCCGCACCCTTCTTCGGGGCTCGATGACCCTGCGGCGTCCACGCCTCGGACACATGGACCACCATACGGACAGAACAGCTGGGTCAGAAGATGTTGGGAACGTTGAGGGCGAGCGAGGTCAGCAGCATGAGGACGAGGAAGCTGAGGTCCAGGCGCACCCCCCCGATGTTGGGCGAGGGGATCACCTTGCGCAGCGCGCGCAGCGGCGGGTCCGTGACCGTGTAGATCGCCTCGGCGATGACGAGCACGAGGCCGGTCGGGCGCCACGAGCGCGCCAGCACCTGCACCCAGTCGATGACGAAGCGGCCGATGAGGGCGATGAAGAAGGAGAAGACGACCACGCCGTAGATCGCCCAGAACACGTCCATGCCCGTCAGTGTCGCTGATGAATCTTGGCGAGTCGACGGCGGGGTGCGGCCGGGTCAGCTCTGGTTGAAGAATCCGCGCGTCGAGACGGCAGGCGTCTCGGGCTCGTCGGCCGCGATCTCGACGTGCGAGGGCGAGAGAAGGAACACCTTGGAGGTGACCCGCTCGATCGTGCCGTGCAGGCCGAAGACGAGCCCCGCGGCGAAGTCGACGAGACGCTTGGCGTCCGCGTCGTCCATGTCGCTGAGGTTCATGATGACCGGCACGCTGTCGCGGAACCACTCACCGATGTTCTTCGCCTCGTTGTAGGTGCGCGGGTGGATCGTCGTGATCCGGTTGAGTGAGCCCACCTCGGGGTCGCGCACGACGGCCGCGACGGGGCGGCGGGTCGGCAGCTGCGTCACGGCAGCGGTGTGCACGCCGTGGTCCGTGTGGTCAGGCCCCCCGGAGCGGTCGGACTCGTCGTCGTAGTGGTCGGAGTCCTCGTAGGACTCGTAGTCGTCATAGCGCTCACGGTCACGACGCTGGTCCTCCTCGCTGAGTCCGAGGTACACCATCGTCTTGCGCAGTGCCCCTGCCATGCCAACTCCCCAAACCGATCGGAATCCAGTGGCTTCGACGTTACAGAAGTGACGGCCGTGATCCGAGGATTGCGGTTCCGACACGCAGGTGTGTCGCTCCGTGGCGCACCGCGGCCTCGAGGTCACCGCTCATGCCCGCCGACATCCAGTCCGCCCCGGGGTGCCGCTGCCGTATGCCGTCCGCCACCTCGCGCAGCCGCACGAACGCCGCGTCGGGGTCGGCCCCCAGAGGCGCGACCGCCATGACGCCGCGCAGGCGCAGGAGGTCGCGCACGGCGACGGTGTCGGCCAGCCCGAGCACCTCCTCGGGCCGCAGCCCACCACGGGCGGCGCCTGTGGCCCCGTCGTCCGGTCGGGTGTCGAGGTCCACCTGGAGCAGCACGTCGAGGCGACGGTTGGCCAGGTGGGCGCCCCGGTCGAGGGCGCTGACCAGCCGGAGCCGGTCGACCGACTGGACGACGTCGGCGTAGGCGGCGACGTGGCTCGCCTTGTTGGTCTGCAGCTGCCCGATGAAGTGGAGCACGACACCGCCTGACCCCTCCCCCAGGGCGGCGCGCACCTCGGCGAACTTCTCCCCCGCCTCCTGGTCGCGGTTCTCGCCGAAGTCGCGCACGCCGAGGTCGTGGAGCAGCAGCACGTCCGAGGCGGGGAAGTACTTCGTGACGACGATGAGGGTCACCTCGGCGGGGTCCCGGCCGGCGTCCGCGCACGCCGCCGCGATCCTGGCGCGGACCTCGCCGAGGCCGGCTTCCAGCTGGTCGCGCCGGGTCTGGTGCTCGCTCATCGGAGGTGCTCCTCGGTCATGGTCACCACGCCGGCGAAGCGGCCCGTGACGCCGTCGCGGCGGTAGGAGTAGAGACTGTCGGACTCGCGGGTGCAACCCGGGATCCATTGCACGGCAACGGATTCGGCCACCAGCTGCTCGACGACACCGGAGGCGACGTCGATCGCCGGCGTGCCGGTCCACGACCGGGCCGAGGCGGAGGCGGCCACGCCGGCCGCCTCGGCAGCCATGTCGGGCGGCACCTCGTAGCAGCGCCCGCACACCGAGGGCCCGATCGTCGCACGAATGTCGGCGGCACCGAGGTCCCGCATCGCCGAGACGGCTCGTCCGACGATGCCCGCGGTCATGCCGGGGCGCCCGGCGTGGACGGCACCGACGACGCCGGCGGCCCGGTCGTGCAGCAACAGGGGCACGCAGTCGGCAACGAGCACACCGAGGGCGAGCCCGGGCTGGCGGGTGACGACGGCGTCGACCTCTGGAGCGGCGCCGGTCCAGGGCTCGCGCACCTCGACGACGTCGCGGCCGTGCACCTGGTTCATGAGGACGAGGTGGTCGCGTGGCACCCCGAGTGCGGCCGCTAGGGCCTCACGGTTGGACTCGACGGTAGCCGGGTCGTCGCCCACGTGGCCGCCGAGGTTGAGGCCGGCATACGGCCCCGTGCCCCGCCCCGCCGAGCGGTCGGTGAAGCCGAGGTCGATCGAGCGGCCCGACGCCGACGCCGAGGTCGGGGGCAGAGCCGGAGGGACGGACGAGCGCCAGAGGAACACGACGACCAACCTACCGAGGGCGCCGCCGCGACCGCGGAGACGCCCTCGTGGACGAGGTGACGGCCGGCCTACTTGAGGAAGTCGGGCACGTCGAGGTCGTCGCCCTCCTCGAACGTGACCTGACGCGGCGGCTGCTGCACCGGAGGCTGCTGGCGGGGCGGCTCGGACTGCATGGGACGCGAGTCCGGTGCAGCGTGGGCCTGGGCCGGCTGCGGTGCGCCCGCGTGCTGCGGCGCCGGGGCGTGCTGCGGGGCGGAGACGTGCTGCGGGGCCTGCTGCGGCTGGCCCTGGGGCGCCTGCCGCTGCGGGGCTGCGGAGGCGGCCGGCGGAGCGCTGCGCCCCATCACCTGACCGAGGGCCCGGTCGTCGTCGCGGTGGGTCGGGCCGCCGGCGTCGAAGCCGGCCGCGATGACGGTGACCCGCACCTCGTCGCCGAGGGCGTCGTCGATGACGGCACCGAAGATGATGTTGGCCTCAGGGTGTGCTGCCTCCTGCACGAGGCGCGCCGCCTCGTTGATCTCGAAGAGGCCGAGGTCGGAGCCGCCCTGGACCGACAGGAGCACGCCGTGGGCCCCGTCGATGGAGGCCTCGAGCAGGGGCGAGCTGATCGCGAGCTCGGCGGCCTGGACCGCACGGTCCTCGCCGCGCGCCGAGCCGATGCCCATGAGGGCCGAGCCGGCACCCTGCATGACCGACTTGACGTCGGCGAAGTCGAGGTTGATGAGGCCGGGCGTCGTGATGAGGTCGGTGATGCCCTGCACGCCGGAGAGGAGCACCTGGTCGGCGGACCGGAAGGCGTCCATCATCGAGACGTTGCGGTCGCTGATCGACAGCAGCCGGTCGTTGGGGATGACGATGAGGGTGTCGACCTCTTCGCGCAGGCTCGCGATGCCGGAGTCGGCCTGGTTGGCGCGGCGGCGACCCTCGAAGGTGAACGGGCGCGTGACGACGCCGATGGTCAGCGCCCCGATGCCCCGGGCGATGCGGGCCACGACGGGCGCGCCGCCGGTGCCGGTGCCGCCGCCCTCACCCGCCGTGACGAAGACCATGTCGGCGCCGCGGAGCACCTCCTCGATCTCCTCGGCGTGGTCCTCGGCAGCCTTCTTGCCGACCTCGGGGTCGGCGCCGGCGCCGAGACCGCGGGTCAGCTCGCGACCCACGTCGAGCTTGACGTCGGCGTCGCTCATGAGCAGCGCCTGCGCGTCGGTGTTGATGGCGATGAACTCGACGCCCTTGAGGCCGACCTCGATCATGCGGTTGATCGCGTTGACGCCGCCGCCGCCGATGCCGACGACCTTGATGACGGCCAAGTAGTTCTGCGGTGCTGCTGCCACGGGAGTGGGCCTTCCTGACTGGTGGTGCCGGTCCTGCCTGCGTCGGTCGTGCTGGTTTGCGCCATCGGGGCGCTCGGGCCTCGATGGACGCCGACCCAAACCTTAAACGTGGAGGTGAGAGTTACAGTTTGGTCACGAACCAGTGCCCCGACGGTATGCCGTGGGCGAGGCGTCGATCAACCCACCGTGCGGCGTGTCGCCGGGCGGATCGCCCCATTTCGAGAGGCGGTGCCACTCCAACCCCTCGAACCCCATCCGCCACAGCGGTGAGCCTAGCCGGGCACCGGGTGACTCGACGCACCGTGCCTCTCGTCCGCCCCACGAGGGCGGGGTCGTGCGAGCGACCTGAGGGCCCGTCACCGGGTGACCGGCGACGACGGCACGCTGACGTCGATCGTCGAACCGGGTTGCGACGCAAGGATGCCGACGAGCCTGGCCTTCATGCCGCCGTCACCTGGGCCGCCCCAGACAACCGTCTTGGTGGCGTCCTTGACCTTGAGGCGGAAGCTCACCTGGTCGGCCTCGGAGACGGTGACGCCCGAGACGGTGCGGCGCAGGGCGGGCTCGAGCGAGCCGAGCGCCTGCAGGGCCGCGGTGACACCAGCCTTGGTGACGGTGGTGGCGCCCGAGGACACGATCGGCACCCCGCTGGGAGGCGCGGCCACCGTCGCGAAGTCGATGCCGTCCCCATCGACGAGGTCGACGCGCCCACCGGCCGAGCGCACGGCGAGCACGGCGACGCGAGGCGTCACGTCGACGACGACGGTGTGCGGCAGGCTGCGCGAGACGGACACCTCGCGCCACGCCTTGCCAGCCACGAGGCGCTCCTGCGCGGCGTCGGTGTCGACACGCATGAGCGGGCCGCCGAGGGGCACGGCTGCGACCTGTCGGACCTGGGCGGCTGCAGCGCCAGAGACGCCTCGCACCTCGACCGTCGTGGCGGTCAGGACGGTGCTGAACCACCCGAGCCAGGCCACGAGCCCCAGCAGGAGCAGCAGGCCGACGCCGATGCCGGCGAGCAGCCGGGGACGGCGCCGAGCAGCAGCAGCGCGCCGCTCGAAGCGTCGCCGTGAGGACGCGAGGCCGCGCCCGGCGACGGTGGCGGTCCGGGGGCTGCGCGAGGCGGGCGCTGCGGACGGTGGTAGCGGCGCGCGGGTGGAGCGGCTCTGGATCACGGCTCCCCCCGCAGCAGTCGGAGCACCTCGGGACCGATCATCGTGACATCGCCCGCGCCGACGGTCAGCACGAGGTCGCCCGGTCGGGCGAGTGCGACGACGACGGCGGCGACGTCGGACCACGACGGCACGTAGTGCACCCCCGCCTCGGGGCGGGCCCGGCGCACGGCGTCCACGACGAGCTGTCCGGAGACTCCCGGCACAGGGTCCTCACGGGCGGCATAGACGTCCATCACAACGACCTCGTCGGCGGGCGAGAGGCCGACGCCGAGCTCCGCCGCGAAGTCACGGGTGCGACTGTAGAGGTGCGGCTGGAAGACGACGAGGAGACGGCCCGTGTCACCGACGAGGGCCTTGGCGGTCTCGACGACGGCTGCGACCTTGCCGGCGTTGTGGGCGTAGTCGTCGATGACGACGACACCGCCCGCCTCACCCTTGGGCTCGAAGCGACGACGCGTGCCGGTGAAGGAGGCCAGCCCGGCGAGGATGCACTCGGGATCCTGACCGAGCCCGTGCACGGCGGCGGCATATGCGGCAGCCGCGTTGAGGGCGTTGTGCCGCCCGGGCACCCCGAGCGACATCCGCTGGGTGGTGCCCCCGTCGCTCAGGGCCACCGACGAGGTGAGGCCGTCGGCGCGGTGGTCGGCCAGGACGATGTCGGCGCCGGTGTCGAAGCCGTAGGTGACGACGCGCGTGCCGCGGGCCCGGGCGC
Organism: Humibacillus xanthopallidus; assembly: GCF_006717145.1. Taxonomy (GTDB): domain Bacteria; phylum Actinomycetota; class Actinomycetes; order Actinomycetales; family Dermatophilaceae; genus Humibacillus; species Humibacillus xanthopallidus. The sequence continues at coordinate 1,566,921 of NZ_VFQF01000001.1, forward strand.
GGTCGGCGAGGGCACGGGAGCCCTCGTCGTCGGCGCAGGTCACGAGCAGGCCGCCGGGGCGGATCGTCGCCACGAAGGCGTCGTACGCCGCCTCCACAACCTTGAAGTTCAGGTAGAAGTCGAGGTGGTCAGGCTGCACGTTCGTCACGATCGCCACCTCTGGGTGGTAGACGACGAACGAGCCGTCGCTCTCGTCCGCCTCGACGACGAAGATGTCGTCGGAGCCGTCGTGGGCGTTCGTGCCGTGCTTGGCGAGCTCGCCGCCGACCGCGAAGGACGGGTCGAGACCGCAGCCCTGCAGGGCCACGGTCAGCAGCGAGGTCGTCGTCGTCTTGCCGTTGGCGCCGGCGACGGCGACCGGGCGGCGGTCGCCCATGAGCGAGGCGAGACCCTGAGCGCGGTGGAGGACCGGCACCCCCCGCTCGCGCGCCGCAACGAGCTCGACGTTGTCGTCACGGATCGAGGAGCTCATGACGACGGCGTCGGCCCGCTCCTGGTGACCCTCGTGGAAGCCGACCCAGACCGAGGCGCCCTCGGCCTCGAGAGCGCGGAGCACCGGCACGTCCTTGGCATCGCTGCCGGTGACGGCGATGCCGCGGGCGAGCATGATGCGGGCCACGCCCGACATACCCGCTCCCCCGATGGCGAGGAAGTGGACGCGTCCGAGGCCGGCCGCGTCGGGCACCGGCGCCTCGAAGTCGAAACGGGCGCCCGCGAAGGGGTGCTCGACGCTCGGTGCGGCGGTCACGGCGCCGTCGCCTTCACCGCGTCGTCGACCATGTCGGCGAGCAGCTCGTCGGCGCGAGGCTCCCCGAGCTCCCGCGCCCGGCGCCCCATCTCGGCGAGCCGCTCGGAGTCGGCCACGAGGTCGAGCAGGTGGGCGTCGATCCAGGCCGGCGTGAAGTCGGCGTCGTCGACGAGCAGTCCCCCACCGGCAGCCACGACGTCGGCGGCGTTGAGACGCTGCTCGCCGTTGCCGACCGGCAGCGGCACGTAGACGGCGGGCAGGCCGACAGCGGTCAGCTCGCACACCGTGTTGGCGCCGGAGCGGGCGACGACGAGGTCGGCGGCGGCATACGCGAGCTCCATGCGGTCGGCGTAGGGCACGACGACGTAGCGCGCGCCCGTCGGCGACGGGTCCGGGTCGAACTCCTTGCCGAGCCCCGTCACGTGGAGCACCTGGATCCCGGCGTCGGCGAGCCGGGCGGCCCGGGCGCGGAACGCGTCGTTGAGGCGCTGCGCGCCGAGCGACCCGCCGGTGACGAGCAGGGTGGTGCGGCTCGCGTCGAGGCCGAAGGCCGCGGCAGCCTCGGAGCGCAGGGCCGCCCGGTCGAGCGTGGCGACCTCGCGGCGCAGCGGCATACCAATGCGGCGGGAGTGGGCCAGCGCGGTGCCCGAGAAGGTCGTCGCGACGTGGGAGCTCCACCTGGCGCCGAGGCGGTTGGCGATGCCGGCGCGGGCGTTCTGCTCGTGCACGACGATCGGCACGCCCCGACGGCGCGCCGCGAGGTAGGCGGGCGTGCTGACGTAGCCGCCGAAGCCGACGACGACCTGGGCCGAGGTCTCGTCGATGGCGGCGCCAGCAGCGGCGACGGCGGCCTTGAGGTTGCCGGGCAGCCGGAGCAGGTCACCGCTCGGGCGGCGCGGCAGGGGCACCTTCGGCACGAAGCGCAGGTCGATCCCGCGAGCCGGCACGAGTCGGGCCTCGAGGCCCTCGCGGGTGCCGAGCGCGGTGAGACGAACCTCGGGGTGGCGTCGCCGCAGGGCATCGGCGAGCGAGAGCAGCGGCGACACGTGGCCGGCGCTGCCCCCTCCCGCGAGCAGGACGGAGGTGGGGGTGGACAGCGGGATCACCGACTTCTGCGACGGGACGCGATCGACAGGGGCCGTGACGGGAGCACGGCGAGCGACCGGCGGATCATGCTCGGACGGGCATCGAGCACGGCCCTGCAGCCGGGCTCGTTGCGGGCGAAGGACAGCAGGATGCCCAGGCCGACCAGGGTCGTCACGAGGGACGACCCTCCGGCCGAGACGAGGGGCAGGGGCACGCCGATGACGGGGAAGAGCCCGATGACGGCGCCGATGTTGATGATGGCCTGGCCGATGAGCCAGGCCATGATGCCGGTGCCGGCGATGCGCACGAAGCGGTCCTGGGTGCGGCTCACGAGCCGGAAGCACGCCCACGCCAGCACGGCGAAGAGGGCGAGGATCATGAGCGTGCCCGGCAGGCCGAGCTCCTCGCCGATGATGGCGAAGATGAAGTCGTTGTGGGCCTCCGACAGCCAGGCCCACTTCTCCTTGGACGCGCCGAGGCCGACTCCCCACCAGCCGCCGTCGGCGAGGGCGTACATGCCGTGGACCGACTGGCCGCACATGCCGTTGGGGTCGGACTGGCAGGCCGGGTCGAAGAAGTCGGCGATGCGGCCCATGCGGTTGCTGCTCGTGTACACCATGACCGCCACACCCGCCGCGCCGAGGAGGCCGCCGATCGCGAAGAGGCGCTTCGACGCCCCGGCGACGGCGAGCACGGCCGCGATGATGACGAGGAAGACCATGGCCGTGCCGAGGTCGTGGCCGGCGAGCACGAGCGCGAGCACGACGGTCGAGATGGGCACGAGGTAGGGCAGCACCACGTGCAGGGTGCTCGCCATCCGGGCCGACTTGTTGGCGAAGATCAGGGCCCCGACGAGCACGAGCGCGAGCTTGGCGAACTCCGACGGCTGGAACTGGACGGGCCCGATCGCGAGCCAGTTGCGGTTGCCGTTCACCATCTTGCCGAGCGGGATGACGGCGGCGAGCAGGACGATCGAGAGGATGAGCACGGGGAAGGCGAGGCGCTTCCACCACCGCACGTCGAGGCGGCTCGCGACCGCCGCGAGGACCCCTCCGACGATCGCGAAGGCGAGCTGGCGCACGAACACCGCGTAGGACGCCTGGTCGGCGAGCAGTGACTCCACGCTCGAGGCCGAGAAGACCATGATGAGGCCGATGACGACGAGGACCCCGGTCGCCCCGAGCAGCAGGTAGTACGTCGTGATGGGCGACTCGAGCTTGCCGATGACCGGCAGCGACTGGAGCCCGGGGGTCGACGTGGCCGCAGCCTTCCTGGCTGCCGGTGCCTTGGCCGCCGGCTTGTCCGTCGTCGTGCTCACTCGAGCCCTCCGGCGGCAGCCTCGTGCCGTCGGACCGCCTCCTCGAAGGCGTCGCCGCGGGCACCGTAGTTGGTGAACATGTCCATCGAGGCCGCTGCCGGTGCGAGGAGCACGACGTCACCCGGCTGGGCGAGTCGCGCTGCCTGCGTGACGACACGGTCCATGACCCCAGTGTCGGTGTCGGGCACGTCGATGACGCGGACATCCGGCGCGTGTCGGGAAAGGGCGGCGGCGATCTGCTCCCGGTCGGCTCCGATGAGAACGACCCCGCGCAGCCGCGAGGCCATCTCCTCGACGAGGCTGTCGACGTCGGCGCCCTTGAGCAGCCCGCCCGCGATCCACACGACGGAGTCGAAGGAGCGGATCGCCGCAGCCGCGGCGTGCGGGTTGGTCGCCTTGGAGTCGTTGACGAAGCGCACCCCGCGCACGGTTGCGACCTCGGCGATGCGGTGCCGGTCGGGCCGGAAGGCCCGCAGGCCGTCGCGCACGGCGATGGGGCCGACGCCGTAGGCCCGGGCCAGGGCCGCGGCCGCGAGCGCGTTCGCGATGTAGTGCGGCGCCGGCGGCGGACCGTCACCCTGGAGGTCGGCGAGCGTGCACAGCTCGGCGGCGGAGCGCTGCCGCTGCTCGACGAACGCCCGGTCGGCGAGCACGTCCTCGACGATGCCGATCATCGACGGCGCCGGTATGCCGGTCGTGAAGCCGACGGCTCGGCAGCCCTCGACGACGTCGGCCTCCATGACGAGCTGCTCGGTCTGGATGTCGGCGACGTTGTAGATGCAGGCGAGGTGGGTGTTCTCGTAGATCTTGCCCTTGGCCCGGAGGTACTCGGCGTAGCCGCCGTGCCAGTCGAGGTGGTCGGGGGCGACGTTGAGCACCGCCGAGGCGACAGCCGAGATCGAGCGCTGCCAGTGCAGCTGGAAGCTCGAGAGCTCGACCGCCAGCACGTCGTAGGGCTCGGGGTGCAGGACCGCCTCGAGCAGCGGCGTGCCGATGTTGCCGGCGCTCGTGGCCCGCAGGCCTCCGGCGCGCAGGATCGAGGCGAGCATTCCGACGGTCGTCGTCTTGCCGTTCGTGCCGGTCACCGTGAGCCACGGCGCAGCGCCCTCGGCGGGTCGCATCCGCCACGCGAGCTCGACCTCGCCCCAGACGGGGATCCCAGCGGTCGCGGCGGCGAGCATCAGCGGGTCGTGCGGCGGCACGCCGGGAGAGGTGACGACGAGCTGGGTGCCGACGGGCGGCTCGTGCAGGTGCTCGGGCCCGAGGCGCACGTCGACGTCGAGGATCTCGAGGATCGTGGCCCGTTCGGAGATCGCGTCGGTGACGTCGCGCGAGACGGCGGTGACCCGGGCGCCGCGCTCGGCGAGCGCGTCGGCGGCCGCGAACCCCGACACCCCGAGGCCGACGACGAGCACGTCGATGCCGGACCAGTCGGCGTCGCGGTGGGTCAGCCCCTCGCGGGGCTCGTAGGTCGGGTCGTGGCTCACTGGGACCCCACCACCCACTCGGCGTAGAACACGCCGAGGCCGAAGGCCACGAAGAGCCCGGCGATGATCCAGAAGCGCACCACGACGGTCACCTCGTTCCACCCCACCATCTCGAAGTGGTGGTGGAGCGGTGCCATCCTCAGCACCCGTTTACCGGTGGTCTTGAACGACGCGACCTGGGCCACGACCGACAGCGTCTCGAGGACGAAGAGGCCGCCGAGGATGATGAGGAGCAGCTCGGTGTGCGTCGTGATCGCGAGGCCGGCGAGCGCGCCACCCAGGGCCAGCGAGCCCGTGTCGCCCATGAAGATCTTGGCCGGCGTCGCGTTCCACCAGAGGAACCCGAAGCACGCACCCATGCCGGCGGCCGCGACGAGGGCGAGGTCGTGGGAGTCGCGCACCTCGTAGCACTTGATGCCCGGGTTGGTCTGGCAGTTCTGGTTGTAGGTCCAGATGGCAATGAGGACGTAGGCGCCGAAGACCATGGTGCAGACGCCGGTCGCCAGGCCGTCGAGGCCGTCGGTGAGGTTCACGCCGTTGGAGGCGCCGGCGATCATGAGGTTGGCGAAGATGACGAAGAGGATGACCCCGACGACGGTGCTGCCGCCGAGGGCGAGGCTGATGTTCGTGTCTCGCACGAAGGAGACGAGCAGCGAGGCGGGGTTGCGGAACTGGTCATTGGGGAACTGCAGCGCGAGCCCCGCGAAGACGACGCCCACGAGCGTCTGCCCGATGAGCTTCTCCTTGGACCGCAGGCCCAGGCTGCGCTGCTTGCTGATCTTGATGAAGTCGTCGAGGAAGCCGATGAAGCCCAGCCCCGCCATGAGGAAGAGCACGAGCAGGCCGCTCGCCGTCGGCGGGTTGAGGGTGAAGAGGTGCGCGAGGAAGTAGGCGCCGAGGGTGGCCGCGAGGATGACGGCCCCGCCCATCGTCGGGGTGCCGCGCTTCGTGTGGTGCGACGTCGGGCCGTCGTCACGGATGAACTGGCCGTAGCCCCGCTTGACGAGGAACTTGATGAACAGCGGCGTGCCGAACAGCGAGATCAGCAGCGAGAAGGATGCCGCGAGCAGAACGCCCTTCACGGGGTGACCACCTTGTCGTCGTCGTGGACTGCGCCGTCGCGGCCGGCGAGCCGGTCGCCGAGCCACCGCAGCCCGCTGTCGCGGCTGGACTTGAGCAGGACGACGTCGCCCGCGGCGAGCCGCCCCTCGAGCAGGTCGTGGGCCGCGTCGGTGTCGGGCACCCACTCGGCTCCGGGGAAGGCGGCGGCGACCGGCCTCGCCCCCTCCCCCACCGCGACGAGGTGGTCGAGTCCCAGGCCTGCGGCATACGCGCCGACGGCCGCGTGCTCGGCGTCGCTGTCGTCACCAAGCTCGAGCATGCCCCCGAGGACGGCCCAGCGGCGCCCCGTGGCGGCCATCGCGGCCACTGCGTCGAGGGCGGCACGCATCGAGTCGGGGTTGGCGTTGTAGGCGTCGTTGACGACGAGGACGCCGTCGGCACGCTCGGTCAGCTCCATGCGCCAGCGGCTCACGGCCTCGGCGGCGGAGAGGCCGGCGACGACCTGGTCGAGCGACAGCCCGAGCTCGAGCGCTGCCGCCGCGACAGCTAGGGAGTTGCCGACATGGTGGGCACCGCTCTGGCGCAACGTGATCCGCGCGCTCCCTGCGGGCGAGACGAGGGTGTATGCCGCCCTGCCGAGGTCGTCGAGCTCGACGTCCTCAGCGCGCACGTCCGCCTCTGGCGAGAGGCCGACGAGCTGGACGCGGCACGCGAGGCCCTCACGCATCCCGGCCACGAGGGGGTCGTCGGCGTTGAGGACGGCGAGGCCCTCGGACGGGACGGCGCGGGGCAGCTCGGACTTCGCGAGCGCGATGTTCTCGCGCGAGCCGAACTCGCCGAGGTGGGCGGTGCCGACGTTGAGCACGATCGCCACCTGGGGCGGGGCGATGCGGGTGAGGTAGTCGATGTGACCGACGCCGCGGGCGCCCATCTCGGCGACGAGGAAGCGGGTCGTCGGGGTGACGCGGCAGACGGTCAGCGGCACGCCGATCTCGCCGTTGAGGGAGTTCAGCGGGGCGACCGTCTCGGCCACCGACTCGAGGACGCTGGCGAGCAGGTCCTTGGTCGAGGTCTTGCCCGAGCTGCCGGTGATGCCGACGATGCGCAGCTCCGGCGCCCGGTCGACGACGCCGCGGGCGATGGCCCCGAAGGCGGTCTGCACGTCGTCGACGACAACCTGCGCGACGCCCTCGACCTCGCGCGAGGTGAGCGCGGCCACCGCGCCTGCCGTGACGGCGCCACTGACGTAGTCGTGACCGTCGGCGAGCTCACCGACCCGGGCGACGTAGAGGCTTCCGGGGGTGCAGTCGCGCGAGTCGGTGGTGACGACACCGTCGACGACGACGTCGTCAGGGGTGTCGGTGCCGGCGACCCGGCCGCCGGTGAGGTCGCGGATCTCCGCCAGGGTGAGGGCGATCACGGGCCCACACCCGGGCTCGTCGCAGCGCCGAGAGCGGCACCGAGGGCGGCGCGCACGGCCTCGCGGTCGTCGAACGGATGCTTCACTCCGTGGATCTCCTGACCCTTCTCGTGTCCCTTGCCGAGCACGACGACGGTGTCGACACCGTCGCCCGAGCCCGCCCCGAGGACGGCGATGGCGACGGCCTCGGCGATCGCGCTGGAGCGCGACCCGCCGTCGATGATCTCAGTCGCCCTGGCGTCGCCTGACGCCACGGCCTCCCGCGCGCCCGCGACGACAGCAGCACGGATGTCGGCCGGCTCCTCGCTGCGCGGGTTGTCGTCAGTGACGACGACGATGTCGGCCTGCCGCGCCGCGGCCGCGCCCATGGCGGGCCGCTTGCCCCGGTCGCGGTCGCCGCCCGCGCCGAGCACGGCGATGAGGCGGCCCGGTGTCGACGGCCGGAGCGCGCTGAGGGCGGCGTCGACAGCATCGGGCGTGTGCGCGAAGTCGACGATGCACCGGGGGCCCTCCGGACCTCCGGCTGCCACCACCTCCATGCGGCCGGGCACGGCCGGCGGCACGGAGAGGGCCTCCTGCACCTGCGGCACGTCGAGCCCGAGTGTCAGCAGGGCGAGCGCGGCGAGCGCCGTGTTGGCGACGTTGAAGTGACCCGGCAGGTGCGACACGAGCGACAGGACGCGTGCCCCGGCGACCTCGGCCAGGTCGAAGGCGCCGCCCTCACCCTCGTCGACAACCCAGTCGACGCCCTCGGCCGGTGCGGAGGCGAAGGTCACCGTCGGCACGCTCGACTCGCGGGCGAGCCGGGCTCCCCACGCGTCGTCGACGCAGACGACGGCAGCGCGGGAGCGGGCCGGCGTGAAGAGCGACGCCTTGGCGGCGAAGTAGTCCTCCATGGTGGCGTGGAAGTCGAGGTGGTCCTGCGAGAGGTTCGTGAAGAGCGCGACGTCGTAGACGACCCCGTCGACGCGGTGCAGCTCGAGCGCGTGGCTGGAGACCTCCATGACGCACGCGTCGATCCCGCGCTCGCGCATGATGCCGAGGAGCGCGTGCAGGTCGGTGGCCTCGGGGGTGGTGCGCTCGGAGTCGAGCCGTTCGTCGCCGATGCGGGTCTCGACGGTTCCGATCAGCCCCGTTCGCTGCCCACGGGCGCGCAGCGCCGACTCGATGAGGTATGCCGTCGTCGTCTTGCCGTTGGTGCCCGTCACTCCCAGCACGGTGAGCGCCTCGGCCGGATGGCCGTAGACGGTCGCCGCCACCTCGCCGAGGACCTCGCGCGGGTGCTCCGCGAGCAGCACGGGCACCCGAGGGCCGGAACCGGGGCCGATCTCGTCGAGGCCACGCATCCGAGCCAGCCCAGCCGGGTCGGTGAGCACGGCAACAGCACCGGCGGCGAGAGCGCCCGCCGCGAAGTCCGCACCGTGCGCGTGGAAGCCGGGCAGGGCGGCATACAGGTCACCGGGGAGGATCGACCGGCTGTCGAGGCTGACCCCGGTCACGACGACGTCGGTCGGAGCGGCGTCCGGGCGCTCGACCCGGAGCAGGTCGCCGGCCCCGGCACTCGACGTCAGGTCGCGGAGCGGCACACCCGACGTGGCGGGGCGGAGGGGGGAAGGTGACACGTCATCCCAACTTACAGGCCATCCCGCTTCGCCCGCGCATTGCTGATGACGTTCGGGTCGTTCTCGGACAGCGGCTTGGTGGCCCACACGTGGTAGTCGAGGGGGGACTTCTGGCTGGGCGGGGCTCCCGTGCGCTCGATCAGGTAGGTCATGACCTGGTTGAAGACGGGCCCGGCCAGCATGCCACCGAACATGCCCGCGCTGGGCTTCTGGATGAAGACGCCGACGACGTACTTCGGGTTGTCGGCGGGCGCGTAGCCGATGAAGGAGGCGGTGAAGCCGTTGTAGCGCTTCAGGACCTCGTCGTAGCGGTCGGCGGTGCCGGTCTTGCCGGCGACCCGGTAGCCCTTGATGCGGGCCGCGCTCGCGGTGCCGTTCTCGCCGGTGACCTCCTCCATCATCCGCGAGAGCTTGACGGCGGTGTCCTCGGAGACCACCCGGGTGGGGGTCGTCGGCTGCGCCGGAAGGAGGTTGCCGTTGTCGTCGACGGTGCCCTCGATGAGCGACGGCGGCACGCGCACGCCCTTGTTGGCGATGGTCGCGAAGACGCTCGTCGCCTGCACCGCGGTCACGGAGTAGCCCTGGCCGAAGAGCATCGTGTAGCGCTGGGCGGCGTTGAGGTCCTTCGTCGCGGCGAGCTGGCCGGCGGACTCTCCGGGGAAGTTGACCGGGGTCTTCTGGCCGATGCCGAACTTCCGGTAGTAGGCCTCCATGATGTCCGGGGCGATGCGTTCGCCGATGAGCATCGTGCCCATGTTGGACGACTTGGCGATTACCCCCGTGGCCGTCATGTTCTCGATGCCGTGGGGCTCGTTGTCCTTGAACCGGATTCCGGCTCGCGGCAGTCGCACGGGCACGATGACTCCGGTGTCGGGGGTGACGACCTTCTGCTCGAGGGCAGCGGCCATCGTCATGAGCTTGCCGGTCGACCCGGGCTCGAAGGCCTCCCAGAAGGCGCGGTTCGCGAGGTTGCTCTTGGACGCGGCAGGGTCGTTGGAGTCGTAGGTCGGGTAGCTCGCGGCGGCCCGGATCTTGCCGGTCGCCGCCTCGATGACGACGGCCGTGCCGGACTGGGCGCCGACGGCGGTGACCTGCTTGGCGAGGGCGTTCTGGGCATACCACTGCAGGTCGGCGTCGATCGTCAGCTTGACGTCGCGCCCGTTGACGACCGGGGTGTCGACCCGCTGCGAGTTCGGGATGATGTAGCCGTCGCGGGCGCGCTCGGCCACGGTGCGACCGGGCGTGCCGGCGAGGGTCTTGTCGAGCATCCGCTCCACACCACCGGAGAACGACGGGTCGGACTCGTTGACGAAGCCGACGATCTCACCTGCTGCCATGCCGGTCGGGTAGATGCGCTCGGCCGTCTTCTCGCCGCTGATGCCGGGGATGCCGAGGGCGCGCACCTCGCGGTAGACGGCCGGGTTCACCTGCTTCTTGACGATCGCGTAGAGCGTGTTGGGACGGGTGAGGATCGCCGTCAGGTCGGGCGCGCTCATGTCGAGCAGGGGGGCGAGCGCCGCGACGGCCCCCGCGACGCCGACCTTCGTCAGGGTGCCGTCGACCTCGGTCTTGTACTCCGGGACCGCCTTGGGGTTGGCGGCGACGGTGTAGCGCTCGACAGAGGCGGCGAGCACCTGGCCGTTCGTGTCGAGGATCTGCCCGCGCATGGCGGGGGTGAGGGTCTTGACGAGGCGCTTGTTGAGGGCCGCCTCTTGGGTGGCCGACGCGTCGAAGGCCTGGATGCGTAGGAGCTGTCCGGCGAAGACGGTGAAGACGACGAGGATCGCCGCGAACATCACCCGGGCCCGGCGACGCGGGTTCGCCGTCGAGATGCGCAGCGTGCGACGCGGACGCCGCGGGGGGCGGGGCGTCGACGAGCGCTTGTGGGCCGGCCCACGACCCCGCCCCGCCGGTGACGCGGCCGCGCCGGACCGCTGCGAAGCGCGGGCCGGGCCCCGCGGAGCCGAGCGGGTGGTCTGGGGGCTGGACGAGGGGCTGGACGAGCGCGCCGTCGTCGAGCGTGCGCCACCGCGAGCGGGCGCGCCGCGCACTCCGGACGCCTTGGCGTCACCGCCGGCGCCGGAGCTGCCGGTCGGCTTGGCACGGCCCCCCGGGGCCGCCGCCCGCGACGGCCGGGCGGTCGTGCCCGACCGGCCCGAGGAGCCGCGTCCGCCCGAGGAGCCGCGTGCGCCCGAGCGGCCGGGCTCGGAGCCTCGAGTCGGCGTCACGCTCTCACCTCGCAGTCGTCGGCGCCGGCTTGGTGGGCTGGGCAGGTTGGGCTGAAGGGCCGGCGCTCGTTCCCAGTGTGGGCGTCGCACCCGGTGTGGCTGCGGCACCGGGGGCGCTCGGCGTGGCGCCGGGTGTGGCGGCGCCAGTCGGCGTGGCCGCGGCAGCGGCCTTGGCGGCTGCCGCAGCCTTGGCGGCCTCGGCTGCCTTCTGCGCCGAGGTCTGGGCCTTGGCCGCGACCGAGGTCGCCGACGACAGCACGCCCTTGACCTCCTTGGTCACCGCGAGCGGAGTGGGGCTCGTGACGATCGGCACGGCGAGGTCCTTCGAGGCCGCCTTCGCCTCACCGCTGACGGTGCCGGCCGCGAGGTCGATGTAGGCGCGCTCGCTCATGCGCACCATGCCGAGCTGGGTGGCGCGCCGCGCGAGCGACCCGCCCGCGGAGGCCGCGTCGATCTCCTCCTGGAGGTTGCTCGCGGTGTCGGTGAGGCGGGCCGAGTCGCGCTGGAGCTGCCCCAGCGCGAGCGAGCCCTGGGCCAGAGCGGTGTTGAGCAGCAGCAGCGCGATGAGGCCGGCCGTGAGCAGCACGATGCAGAGCGCGGCGAACGCGCCGCTGCCCGTGCTGCCGATCCGAGCCGGCAGCACCCGAAGGGACGAGACCGGCGCCGGCCCTCGACGCGGGGCCCGCAGTGGGCGCGCGGTGGCGGTCATCTGGCTCATCGGGTGGATCCCTTCCGGCTCTTCGTGCTCTTCGTCGTGCTCGTGGTGGTACTCGTGGGCGCGGTCGCCCGGACTCGTTCGGCGACCCGCAGGTGGGCCGACGCGGCGCGCGGGTTGAGGGCGACCTCCGCGTCGGGGGGCTCCTCGCCCCCTCGGGTCACGAGCGAGAGGTATGCCGCGTGGTCGGGGAGCTCGACCGGCAGCCCGGGCGGGGTGCTCGAGGTCGCGCCCGCGGCGAACGCCTGCTTGGTCGTGCGGTCCTCGAGGGAGTGGTAGGACAGCACGGAGATGCGCCCGCCGACGGCGAGCACGTCGATCGCTCCGGTGATCGCCCGACGCCACACCTCGAGCTCGTCGTTGACCTCGATGCGCAGCGCCTGGAAGGTGCGCTTGGCCGGGTGGCCGCCCTGGCGCTGCGACGCCATGGGGATGGCACGCCGCAGCAGCTCGACGAGCCGCCCGGAGGTCGTGAAAGGCTCGGCCTGTCGCTCGCGCACGATGGCCGAGGCGATCTTGCGGGCGAAGCGCTCCTCGCCGTAGTCACGCAGCACGCGCGCGAGGTCTGCCGCGTCGTAGGTGTTGAGGACGTCGGCCGCGGTGATGCCCGTCGACTGGTCCATCCGCATGTCGAGCGGTGCGTCGACCCGGTAGGCGAAGCCTCGGTCGGTCTCGTCGAGCTGCAGCGAGCTGACGCCGAGGTCGAAGAGGATGCCGTCGACCGCCGTCAGGCCCAGGCCCGCGACGACGTCCGCGATCTCGTCGTAGACCGCGTGGACGGGCCGGAAGCGGTCGCCGAAGCGGGCGAGCCGCTCGCCGGAGAGGGCGAGCGCCTCGCGGTCGCGGTCGATGCCGATGACAGTCGTGCCCGGGAAGCGGTCGAGCACGCCCTCGGCGTGCCCGCCCATGCCCAGCGTCGCGTCGACGTGCACGCTGCCCTCCCGGTCGAGGGCGGGCGCCAGCAGGTCGAGGATGCGGTCGCGCATGACGGGCACGTGCCGGTCTCGCGCGGGGCCACGGTCGGCCGACGCCGTGCGGTCAGCCGGGTCGGGCGTATCCCCTCGGTCTGTCATGGCGCGTCCTTCACGATCGGCAGGTGTGGCGGGTGGTGCAGATGGTGGCGGTGGAGCTGGTGTGACTGGTGTGACTCGATTTGGGTGAGGGAGGTGCGCTGCCGGTGTGAAGGTGGAGGAGTGGCGGTCGCGCTCTCGTGGCGGTCGGACCTGCGGGCGGGTCCCCATCCGCTGCGGCGCCCGGGACGGGGGAAGTCGTCTCGGGTGCGAAGCGGCTGGAGGCCGGCTCTCAGGTCTGGCTGTTCTCGGTGGCCGTACGGTCGGGCGGTCAGGCGGGCGGTCGTGCGGTCGCTGGGCAGTTCGGGTCAGAAGAGTCCGGGGATGACCTCCTCAGCCGTCTCGGCGAAGCTCTGCTCGGTCTGCTCGAGGTAGGCGTCCCAGACCGCGCTGTCCCAGACCTCGAGGCGCGAGCCGGCACCGATGACGGTGACGTCACGGTCGAGCCCGGCGTACTGCCGGAGGTTGGCTGGGATGGTGAAGCGGCCCTGCTTGTCGGGGATCTCGTCGGAGGCACCGGAGAGGAAGACGCGCATGTAGTCGCGGGCGGCCTTGCTCGTCGTCGGCGCCTGGCGCATCTGGTCGGCGACCTTGACGAACTCGTCCATCGGGTAGATGAACAGGCTGCGCTCCTGGCCGCGCGTGACGACGAGGCCGGAGGCCATGCGCTCGCGGAACTTCGCGGGCAGGAACAGCCGGCCCTTCTCGTCGAGACGAGGTGTGTGCGTCCCCAGGAACACGGTTCGCCACCTCCCCTAGCTCGACCCCTTGGCGAAAACCACTCACTTCCTTGGCTCCCCACAGTACTCCACTTTGCTCCACCGTCAACGATCTATTACCCATGTCGGCCACTTCTCTCACGCGTTTGCGCAGGTCATCGGCGGTGGTGCGAAGTGGAGCGCCTCGACAGGCGTCACGACGGGACGACGCCACGCCCGAGCCCGCCGTCCCTCCGAACCGCGGCGGACGGCATACCGCAACGGGACGAAACGGGGCACCAGCGCACGAATCTGCACGGATCCCGGCCGCGGGCGAACTCATTGCCGCCCGCGGACGTTCACCGTGGAGGAAAGTGGAGTGAGCGGCTTCCGGGCCAGCGGCCGACACCGCTGGGGCTGTACGGGATCTTCCGAAGCACGGGTGCATGGGAGAAGATCACGGGAGGACGCGCGCCCGTCATGAGCGGGCGCGCGCTGACATGGGGCAACCGAACCATCGGAGGACAGCGTGACCATGACCGAGACCGGCCTCGACCCGAGCGGGTCGCCGCAGGCAGCCGACCTCGACCTCGTCCACGGGGTGGCCGACCGGCTGGCCGGCGCGATGACGAGCGTCATCGAGGGCAAGTCCGACGTCGTGCGCACGACCGTGACCGTCCTGTTCGCCGGGGGCCACCTGCTCATCGAGGACGTTCCCGGGGTCGGCAAGACGATGCTCGCCAAGGCCCTCGCCCGCTCCATCGACGCGACGGTCCGGCGCATCCAGTTCACGCCCGACCTGCTGCCGAGCGACGTCACGGGCGTCAGCATCTTCAACCAGGACGCCCGGCGCTTCGAGTTCCGCCCGGGCGCGATCTTCGCCAACGTCGTCGTCGGTGACGAGATCAACCGCGCCTCCCCCAAGACGCAGTCGGCGCTGCTCGAGTCGATGGAGGAGCACCAGGTCACCGTCGACGGCACGACCTACCCGCTCCAGGCGCCGTTCATCGTCATGGCGACGCAGAACCCCATCGAGATGGAGGGCACCTATCCCCTCCCGGAGGCCCAGCGCGACCGCTTCATGGCGCGGATCTCGATGGGCTACCCCAGCCCCCGCGCCGAGCTCGACCTGCTCGAGAGCCACGGCGCCCGCGACCCGCTCGACGACCTCGTGCCGGTGACGGACGCCAAGACGATCAACCTCGTCGTGCAGCACGTGTCGCGCGTGCACGCGAGCCCCGCCGTGCGCCAGTACATCGTCGACCTCGTCACCCGCTCACGCTCGACCACGGCCCTGCGGCTCGGCGCGTCACCCCGCTCGGCCCTGCACCTGCTGCGCGCCGCGCGGGCCCACGCCGCGCTCGAGGGGCGCGACCACGTCATCCCGGACGACGTTCAGGTGCTCGCGACGGCCGTGCTGGCCCACCGGCTCATGCCGTCGAGCGAGACCCAGCTCGCCCGCCGCACCACCGCCGAGGTCGTCGCCGACCTGCTGCGCCAGGTGCCGGTGCCGGCGACCTCCCGCTGAGGCGGGCGCCGGTATGCGCGCCCTCCGCGCCGTCCTCACCACCCGCGGCCTCGCCTTCTTCCTCTCCGGCATCCTGCTGCTGCTCGCGGGCATCATCCTCGGCTTCCCCGACCTCACCCGGGTCAGCGTGCTGCTCATCGGCCTGCCGGTCATCTCGGCGACCCTCGTGCGCACCCGCAAGACCCGGATGCGCATCGAGCGGCACACCCGGCCCGAGCGCATCAGCGTGGGTCAGGACGCCGCGGTGACCCTCTCCTTCGAGAACGTCTCGACGTCGACGACGCCGATCTTCCTCGCCGAGGAGCGGCTCGACTACGTGCTCGGCGACCGGCCGCGCTTCGTCGTCGGCCGCATCCCGCCCGGCCGGGTGCGGGCCATCGACTACCAGGTGCGCTCGCACCTGCGCGGGCGCCACCGGCTCGGCCCGCTCGGTGTGCAGGTGCAGGACCCCTTCGGGCTCGCCAACCGCAACGCGGTGCTCGAGGGCACGACCGATCTCGTCGTCCTGCCCGCGGTGCACCCGCTCTCCTCGAGCCGCCACCCGAGCGCGGGGGTCGGCTCCGAGGGAGAGCAGGCGCACCTCATCGCGCTGCACGGCGAGGACGACGTCACCATCCGCGAGTACCGCGACGGCGACGACCTGCGCCACATCCACTGGCCGGCCACCGCCCGCACCGGCGACCTCATGGTCCGCCAGGAGGACCGGCCGGCCCAGCGCCGGGCTCTCGTCGTGCTCGACCCGCGGCCCACGGCCCACGGTGGCAGTGGCGCGTCGTCCTCCTTCGAGTGGGCCGTCACCGCCGCCGCGTCGGTCGCCGTCCACCTGCTCGAGTCGGGGTATGCCGTCCACGTCGTCTGCGCCGAGACCGTCGAGAGCTCCCGCGCCGCCGACACGATGACCGTCGACGAGATCCTCGACGTCCTCGCCGTCACGCGGCTGCGCGACGACAGCGGTGAGGACGAGATCCTGCGCGCGGCCCAGGCGCTCGCCTCCTCGGGCGGCCTCGTCGTGGCGCTCGTCGGGCCGCGCGACCAGGACGTCACGCTGCGCCTCGCGAGCCTGCGCCAGCCCGGCACGACCGGCATCGCCTTCGTCCTCGACTCCCACAGCTTCGGCGACTCGGCCGCCGACCCGGTCGACTCCCACGTCGACGCCTTGCGGCTCGCCGGGTGGCGGGCCGTCGCGGTGCGACGCGACGACGACGTCGCTCACGCATGGGCCGTCCTCACCGCCGCAGCGGTCGGAGGCAGCCGATGACCCGCAGACGCTGGAGGATCACCATCCTCGCGGCCTTCGCGACCCTGGCCGCCATCTACCCGATCACGAGCCTCTTCCGGGACTCCGCCTGGCTCCCCCAAGCCGTCGTCGTGATCGCCCTCTCGGCCGGCATCGGGCTCGTGGCCCGCGGGCTGACCCGCTCCAAGGCGCTCATCGTCGTCTCCCAGGTGCTCATCGTCGGCTACGTCCTGCTCTTCCGCTATGCGGGTGACACCTTCGCGTGGTTCCTGCCGACTCCGGCCAGCCTCGAGGTCGCGAACTCCCTCGGCCTCCAGGCCCTCGACACGGTCCAGCGCTACACCGCGCCGGCTCCGCTCAACGACGGCGTCACCTTCTGCCTGCTCGTCGCGGTCGGGCTCATCGCGATCTGCGTCGACGCCATGGCGGCCACCTGGCGCAGCCCCGCGGCTGCGGGCCTGCCGCTCCTCACGGCATACCTCATCACGGCGGCCAACGGCCAGGCGGCGCTGGCCCTGCGCTTCTTCGTCGTGCCCGCCGCGCTGTGGCTGCTCATGCTGCACACGACGGCACGGGCCGCCTTCTCCCGGTGGAGCACCGCGAACCCCGCCGAGGAGAGCGAGATCGACGAGGCCGCCCACGACCGGGAGGCGCTGCGCTCCTTCTCCGCGGGCGCCCTCAAGCTCGGCGCCCTCGGCGTCGTGCTCGCCCTCGCGCTGCCCGTCATCGTGCCCCACTTCCCCCCGCGCTACCTCACCGAGGGGCTCGGACGCTCCGAGGGCGGCGGCGGAGAGGGGTCGGTGGGGTTCAACGACACCCTCGACCTCAGCCGCAGCCTCAACAACAGCGACCAGACGCCCGTCTTCACCTACACGACGACCGCCTTCACGAAGGCCCCGCTGCGCGTGATGGCCACGTCCTACTACTCCCGCGGGCAGTGGCTGCAGCTCGGTGGCGGCAACGGGTCGGGCCAGCCGCAGCCACTCCCTCCGGCCGCGCAGCGCCGCGACTACGCCATCGCCGTCACCGACAACACCCTCGCCGCACCGCGGGTCGCGGTGCCCTACCCCGTCGTCGCCGTCGAGATGCAGGGCACGCCGTGGTCGATCGACCCCGTGACCCGTGACGTGCGCGTCGGACGGGCCGTCAGCTCCTACCGCGTGACGTATGCCGATCTCTCCCCCTCGCCGCCGCAGCTGCGCGAGTCCGGGGCGCCGGACTCCCCCGACGTCACCGAGGACGACCTCGCCGTGCCCGACACCGTGCGCTCGCTCGTGCAGCGCTGGTCCGACGAGGTGACGGCGGGCAAGGACAACCCGCTCGACCGCGCCATCGCGATCCAGGACCACCTGCGCAGCCCGGCATACACCTACAGCCTCGACCTCGGTGAGCCGCTGAGAGACGAGACCGGGCGCATCATGGAGCCGATCCGCAACTTCTACGAGACCCGCCGCGGCTACTGCGTCCAGTTCGCCACGGCGATGATCATGATGGCGCGCGCCCAAGGCATCCCGGCCCGCATGGCGATCGGCTTCCTGCCGGGCGAGGCCGTGGGCACGGACAAGTACATCGTCAAGGCCTCCGACGCCCACGCGTGGCCCGAGCTCTTCTTCCAGGGCTACGGCTGGCTGCGCTTCGAGCCGACCCCGGGCGCGCGCTCCGGCTCCCCGCCGCCGTATGCCGTGCTCGGCAGCAACGCCGGCGCCACGGGCGGCGGCCGCTCGGTCACCGAGAGCGGGTCGACCGCGTCGGCGACGACGAGCGCCGTCCCGACGCGGACCGCGGCCGCCACCGCCGCGGCCGAGCCGACCGGAGTGCTCGAGCGCGTCAGCTCGGCCTTCACCCTGCGCAACGTCGTCATCCTGCTCACGCTGCTCGTCATCGTCCTCGCCGTCCTCGTCATGCCGATCACGGCCTGGCTGCTGCGGGTGCGCCGCCGACGGGCCGCGGTGACGCAGCAGGACCTCATCGAGGCCGAGTGGGACGACCTCACGGCCCACCTCGGCGACCTGGGCCTCGAGGCGCCTGCCGGGGCGACCCTGCGTCAGCTGCGCGAGCGCTACGTGACCCAGGGCCACCTCGACACCGAGAGCGCGTCAGCCATGAGTCGCGTGACCGCCACGCTCGAGAAGGCACGCTACGACCGCCCGGAGCGCACGACACCCCAGGAGGCGATCCGGCTCCACGACGACATCCGGTCGATCCGGCGACAGGTCGGTGGCACACGGGCCTGGAAGACGCGGGTGCGCTCCTTCCTCTGGCCGCAGCGGGGGGTCTCCTACTGGCGCACCTTGCCCGACCGCATCTCGGAGGCCGTCAGCCGCCGCCGGTCGTGACGGGCGCGCCGACCGGCCGGCGCATCGACCACCAGAGGTAGAGCGAACCGAGGAGGGCACCGACGAAGCCGACGACGAGCAACCAGGTCAGCAGCCGGTCCGTGTGCAGGTCGCCCCGGGCGCGAAGGCCTCCGACGAGCATCAGCGTGAGCATGACCGTCGCGATCTCGACGAGCAGTCGCAGCCGCTCCCACCGCGGGTCGCCGATGACGACGAGGCCGGCACTGCCGAGGCAGAAGATCGCCCCGACGACGCGGCACGTCAGCGGGGTGAGCTGCCACGGCCAGAGCGGGATCATGAGCGACGGGGAGGCGAAGAGCACGAGGCCCTGCACGAGCGCCAGTCCACCGCCTGTGGCGATGACCACTCGGGCGACCGGCCCGATCCGGCGCTCGTCCGGCCGGGGTGGGGCGGCGACGCGGGAGTTTGCCAGCCAGGCGCCGAGCACGAGCACCGGCGCGACGAAGTAGAGGGTGGCCCAGAGCCAGAAGGCGACGTGGCCGTGGTTGAAACGGTCCCAGTGCAGCACGGTCGCGATGCCGAGGAGGGTGGCGAAGAGGCATACGGCAAGGAAGCCGGCACCGACCGCGGCCCAGCGCCGTTCACGGGCCACCCGCACGAAGAACCAGGCCCCACCGAGATAGGCCGAGGCGAGCACCATCGGGGTCAGCTGCGGTGAGATGGTCCACGCGAAGAGGCGACCGGTGTCCGCGGGGAAGCCGTAGAGGATGACGAAGGCGGCGACGAGGATCGGGACGAGGACCACGGCGAGCACGCGGGTGGCGGGCAGCACGCGGTCGTCACGCACCGGCGTCATCTGCGCCTCGCCTCCTGCGCCCGATGGCGCCCGACGGCCCCGACGCGCCGCACCCGAGGTCCCGTCGGATTCGACCGACACGAGGCGGTGCTCCCACCACACTAGAAGCGGCGGGGCGCGGGCGTGAGGAGAACGACCATGACCGAGAGCGGGCCGGCCCCGGAGGCGGGGACGCATCAGGACAAGCGCAGCATTGCCGACGTCGTCGACCGGATGACCGCACTGCTCGACGCGATGCCGGAGTCACTCGAGTCGCGACGCTCCTTCCTGGCCACCTACCTGCGCACCACGCGCGCGGTGGACGCCGCCATCAGGGGCGGCGAGTTCGAGGACCCGGAGTGGGTCGAGGCGTGGGACGTCGTCTTCGCCGACCTCTACCTCGACGCGCTCGAGAGCGACCTGTCGAGCGACCCGGGCCGCAGCGCGCCGCGCCCGTGGCGGCTCGCCTTCGGCGCCCCGGAGGACCTGGCTCCCCTGCGCCACGTGCTGCTCGGCATCAACGCGCACATCAACTACGACCTGCCACAGGCCCTCCTCGGCGTGATCAGCGACGCGGAGTTCGCCGACCCCGTCGTGCTGGCCAGCCGGGCCCGTGACCACGAGCGGATCGACGGGGTGCTCTCGGGCCGGGTGGCGGCGGAGGACGCGGAGCTCGCGTCACAGAAGGCGAAGAGCCTGCTCGACCGCGTCCTCACCCCGCTCAACCGGCGCGCCTCGACGCGCTTCCTGCGCGAGGCGAGGCGCAAGGTCTGGCACAACACCCTGGAGCTCCAACGCGCCCGGCTGCGCAGCCCCGAGGCGTATGCCGTCCGGCTGGGCGAGCTCGAGGTGCTGAGCGCCGCACGCATCGCCGACCTGCTCGCGCCCGGGCAGGTGCTGCTGCGCCTCGCGGTCGCGGGCTTCGGGGTCCAGCTGCCCCCGGAGGCGTGAGCGACGACGTTGCGTGAGGACGCCCGGAGGGCCGGCGTGTCAGCGCGTGTGCGCGTCAGCGCGTCAGCTCGCCGGCGATGTTGTGCTGCATCAGCTCGCGGACCCTCGCCGCGTCGAGGCCCTGGCCGAGGAGGACGGCGAGCTTGCTGAGGGCGGCCTCGGACGTGAGGTCGTAGCCGGGCACGGCGCCCGCGCGCAGCAGGGCCGAGCCGGTCGCATACGCCCCGGGCTGCACGGACCCGCGCACGCACTGCGTGACGACGACGATGACGATGCCGGCCGCCGTCGCGGCCTCGACGGCTGCGAGGAAGTCGCGGTCGTTGGCGGGCCCGTTGCCGGCGCCGTAGGCCTCGAGCACGAGCCCCTGGAGGGGTGGCTGGCAGAGGTTGGCGAGGATCGAGGCGGAGAAGCCGGGGAAGAGCCGCATCGCCGCGACCTTGCCCAGCGGCCCCGCGACGAGTCCTGGCTCCCCCTGCCCGGCGTGGGCGATCGAGGGGTTGGCGACGATGTCGATGCCGATGTCGGCGAGGGGCGCGAGACGCGGCGAGTCGAAGGCATCGAGCCCCGAGGCATCGATCTTGGTCGCGCGGTTGCCGCGCAGCACCACCTCGCCGAAGAGGAGCGACACCTCACGGATGTCGCCGCGGGCGGCGACCTGGAGGGCGCCGATGAAGTTCTGCCGACCGTCGCTGCGGGTGCGCGAGATGGGGATCTGCGAGCCGGTGACGACGACGGGCTTGCCGAACGAGGGCAGCAGGAAGGAGAGCGCCGACGAGGTGTAGGCCATCGTGTCGGTGCCGTGCAGGACGACGAACCCGGTGTGGTCGTCACGCCGCTCGTGCAGCACGCGTGCGATCGCGCACCAGTCCTCGGGGGTGGCGTTGGCGGAGTCGATCGGCGGGTCGAGCTCGAGGAACTCGATGGGTGGCAGCTCACCGTTCGAGTTCTCGACGATCCAGTCGAGGTAGGGCGCGAGCGCCCCGGCGACCGGAGCTGAGCCGTGGGCCGTGTCGACCATGCCGATGGTCCCGCCGGTGTGCAGCACGAACACGGTGTCACTCACGTCCAGACTCCTCCGTCGCCGGCTCGCGGTGGCACCCGGGCGCGCCGCCTCACGCGAAGACTACGCAGGCGTCGTGAGCCCTGGTAGCTCGATCCCCTGTTCCTGGGCGAACCTGACGATGTTGGGCATCATGACGGCGGTCTGCTCCTTCGCCTCCGCGGTCGGGGTGAAGGCCACGAACTCACCACCGGCCGACATCACCGGCACGTGACCCGGCTCGATGACGAAGGCATCTCCGGCCTCGAACGTTTCCGTGACGCCGTCGTGGCGACGGATGGAGAACGTACCCGTGACGACGTAGCCGAGGTGGTGTGCCTGGCACTCGTCGTCCGGTGCCCCCTTGAAGAAGGGCGCGAGGTCCATGTCGACGAAGTCGCGCTCGATGCTCACGGTCCAGTCACCGAGCTCCTGCTCGTAGGACTCCGTGAAGCCCGGGAATTCTTGGCGGGACGACGCGCTTGCTTTGGACAGCTTGGGCATCGCCTTCTCCTTTCACGCGTTCCGAGGCGCCGAGCCCGACGTGGGCCGGCCGTCCCTCACCGCCATGCTGGGTGGCCGAATCGCAGCCCACCAGAGGCCAAGGTCCCTGCGTCGTCTCAGCTCTTGCCCGTCGGGTCGAGGTGGAGCGCGCTGCGGATCACGGCGACCGTCGCCGACGCGATCTGCTGGTGCCCGGTCGCGTTGGGATGGTCACCGTCAGGCGCCAGGTAGTGGGTCTCGTCGTAGCTGTAGTCGGGGCCCTTGAACGCGGCGCGCAGGTCGACGTAGGCCGACCCGGTCCGGTCAGCCGTGGAGGCGATGACGGTGTTGACCTGGTCGGTGACCTCGGCGGCCGAGGCGACGTACGCGTCACCCTGCGCGGCGGCGTACTGGCCGCCCAGCCAGACACTCCAGTAGTCGAGGAGCACGATGAGCACCTGGCGGCCGGCCGTCAGCTGACGGACCAGCGACACGATGGTCCCGAGGTTCTTCTCGACCTCCGGCACGGTGGGCGCGTAGCAGGAGACCGCGTCGCCGCAGGAGTCCGAGTAGCCCACGTCGTTGGCGCCGATCTCGATCTCGACGATGTCGGCGGAGCGCACCTTGTCGCTGACCGTCGCGTCGGTCTGGAGCTGCGCGAGGACGTCGGTCGTCGTGTAGCCGCTGACGGCGTCATTCGTGACGGTGACCTTCCGGTCCGGGGGTGCAGCGAGGTCCTGGCCGGTCAGCTCCGGGTAGGGCGTGCACCCGCAGGCGTTGCCGGCCGGCACGGAGTCGCCCAGCGCCACGATCGACCACGGGCGCGCCGGTGTCGCAGAGCCGGATGCTGCCGGGCCGGTTTCGCTCGTGTGGCTCGTCGCCGACGTGGCGGCGGATGGGCTCCCGGTCGCCCCGGGCTCGGGTTCAGCGCTCGTGGGTGAGCAGCCCGCTGAGACGGCGGCCACCAGCAGCACCGTGACCACCTGGCGAGACCACCGACGTCGGCCCACCTGGGCAGTCTAAGCGCGACGGACCACCGCGTTCCGGACAACCGACGGGCCGCCTCGCTGATGCGAGGCGGCCCGTCGGTTGCTGACGAAGTGGGTCAGTCGAGGTAGTCGCGCAGCACCTGGCTGCGGCTCGGGTGACGCAGCTTGCTCATCGTCTTGGACTCGATCTGGCGGATCCGCTCGCGGGTCACGCCGTAGACCTTGCCGATCTCGTCGAGCGTCTTCGGCTGTCCGTCCGTCAGACCGAAGCGCATCGAGACGACTCCCGCCTCGCGCTCGGAGAGCGTGTCGAGGACGGAGTGCAGCTGCTCCTGCAGGAGCGTGAAGCTGACGGCGTCGGCCGGCACGACCGCCTCGGAGTCCTCGATGAGGTCGCCGAACTCGCTGTCGCCGTCCTCGCCGAGGGGGGTGTGCAGCGAGATCGGCTCACGGCCGTACTTCTGGACCTCGACGACCTTCTCGGGCGTCATGTCGAGCTCCTTGGCGAGCTCCTCCGGGGTGGGCTCGCGGCCCAGGTCCTGGAGCATCTGCCGCTGGACGCGGGCCAGCTTGTTGATGACCTCGACCATGTGGACCGGGATGCGGATGGTGCGCGCCTGGTCGGCCATGGCGCGGGTGATGGCCTGACGGATCCACCACGTCGCGTAGGTCGAGAACTTGTAGCCCTTGGTGTAGTCGAACTTCTCGACCGCACGGATGAGGCCGAGGTTGCCCTCCTGGATGAGGTCGAGGAAGAGCATGCCGCGACCGGTGTAGCGCTTGGCGAGCGAGACGACGAGTCGCAGGTTCGCCTCGAGGAGGTGGTTCTTGGCCTTCTTGCCGTCCTGGGCGATCCACCAGAGCTCGCGCTTGAGCTTCATGTCGATCTTGCCCTCGGCGTTGAGCTTCTCCTCGGCGAAGAGACCGGCCTCGATGCGCTTGGCGAGCTCCACCTCCTGCTCGGCGTTGAGGAGGGCGACCTTGCCGATCTGCTTGAGGTAGTCCTTGACGGGGTCGGCCGTGGCGCCGGCGGTGACCACCTGCTGCGCCGGGGCGTCGTCCTCGTCGTCGTCGCGGATGACGAAGCCCGACTCCTCGGTCTCCTCTGCCGCGGCTGCGGGCTTCGGCTTGGGCTCGCCGTCCTCGTCGGTGTCATCGGCGTCGGCGTCGTCCGCCACCTCGGCAGCGACCGCGACGACGTCGACCTCCTCGAGCTCGGTCTCGACGGCCTCGTCGGGCAGGGCGATGTCGTCGCCCTCAGCGGCCGCGTCGGCGTCGTCCACGCCGGCGACGGCCTTCTTGGCCGGGGCCTTCTTGGCCGTGGTCTTCCGGGCTGCCGTCTTGGCCGGGGCCGCGGCCGCTGCCTTGGCGACGCCTGCGGTCGTGGCGGCCTTCTTGGCGGCGGTCTTGCGTGCCGGCGCCTCGGCGGCTGCTCCTGCGGCGTCGGCCTCGGCGGCGGCAGCCGGCGCGGCGGCGCGCTTGGCCGGCGCCTTGCGCGCGGTCGAGGTGGTGGTCCTGGACGCGGTCTTCGTCGCCGCGGCCGTGGTGCTACGAGCGGTGGCCACAGTGCCTCCCTTGGTCCCTGAACGGGTCTTGTTGGTGCTCGTGTGCGGCGCGTCGACCACGATCTCGATGTCGTGGGCCTCGAGGGTCGTGAGCACCGGCTTCATCTGCTTGAGGTCGAGCGCGGCCTCGGCCTGGGCCCGGGCGATCTCGGTGCCGGTGATGCTCCCGTTCGAGCTCCCCTTCACGAGAAGCTGCATGATTGCCTCGTGCTGGAACACCTTCGGCAGGGTCTTGGGGGCTCCAGCGGTTGTTGCCTTCGGCACGGAAGCAGTCGCCTTTCGTCGCTGTGTGCGTCGTGCTGGGCGCACCAGATCCGGGCATGCACCAGCACAACGAACGAGAGTGGGGGTTCGTGCCGAACGTGCTTGGCCTGGTGGAGTCGGTCCCTGAGCGATCTCGCGGTGCGCCTCGTGCAATCCGGTACTCAGACATTATAAAACGCGAAAGGCGATGCCCGCGAACAGAACCCCCATTCGGGCGCGCCGGTGTGCTATCCGGCACCGGGTCGGACCCCGTTCCGGTGCGAGACGCACACCCGGCAGACTGCTCCTGCCGGAGGGCGCTCAGTCCGCCTTGACGGCCAGGACCGGGCAGCTGGCGTCGAGCAGGATGCGCTGCGCGTTCGAGCCGAGGATGAGCTTGCCGACCGGGCTCCGGCGCCGCAGTCCGATGACGATGAAGTCTGCGGACTCCTCGTCGGCGACGCTGATGAGGTCCTCGGCAGGGTCGTTGCCGCGCACGAGCTGGCGCACCTCGTGGTCGAGCCCCTTCTCCTCGAGCAGGTCACCGATCCGGGTGAGCTCCTTCTCGAACTGGATGGCCTCGTCGGGGTCGAAGTCCTTGCCCCCGCGGTGCGAGCTGATGACGATCAGGCGCGTCCCACGGAGCAGGCACTCCTCAGCAGCGCGCTTGAGGGCGGCGCGGCCTTCCTTCGTTGCGACGTAACCAACGACAATGGCCACTTTGTCCGGACCTCCTTGGTGCGGTGATACCCCTGCTCGCACGCTACCGGAAAAGCCGGCCCGAGGGCGCGACGAGCGAACTCTCGCAAGCGAGTCGCCGGGAACGCCGCTGCGGGAGCGAGGCGCAGCGCTCAGCGCGCCAGTGCGTCGCCGATGATCCGGCCGACCTGGTCCTCCTCGATGAGGAAGCCGTCGTGACCGTAGTCGGAGGTGATGTGGGCCCGGGTCGAGCGGGGCAGGGCGCCGTGCAGCTCGTCGGAGAGCCGGGGCGGGTAGAGGCGGTCCGTGTCGACCGATACGACCGTGCAGTCGGCCGTGACTCGGGACAGGGCCGTCTCGACCCCGCCACGGTCACGCCCGACGTCGTGGGAGTTCATGGCCTCGGTGAGCCGCACGTAGGAGTTGGCATCGAAGCGTCGCGCCAGCTTGCCGGCGTGGTGGTCGAGGTAGCTCTCGACCGCGAAGCGGCCCCGGTCACCGGCCCGCAGCGGGTCCTCACCGAGCTGGGCCTCGCGACCGAAGCGCTCGCTGAGCTCGGTCTCGGTGCGGTAGGTGATGTGGGCGATCCGGCGGGCGAGGCCGAGACCGTTCTCGGGTGAGCGACCGGTGTCGTAGTAGTCGCCGCCGGCGAAGTCGGGGTCGTGGCGGATCGCGAGCAGCTGCGGCTGGCACCAGGCGATCTGGTCGGCCGTGGCGTAGGCCGTCGAGGCGAGCACGAGGCACCGGTCGACGCGCTCGGGCTCGCCCACCGCCCACTCGAGCGCCCGCATGCCGCCCATGGACCCACCGACGACGGCCGCGAGGCGGTCGATGCCCAGGGCGTCGAGCAGGGCGGCCTCCGCAGCCACCTGGTCGCGCACCGTCACGTACGGGAAGCGGCTGCCCCACGGGCGGCCGTCGGGTGCGAGGCTCGACGGGCCGGTGCTGCCCTGGCAGCCGCCGAGCACGTTCGAGGCGATGACGAACCACTCGTCGGGGTCGACCGGGCGTCCGGAGCCGATGAGCGCGTTCCACCAGCCGGGTGAGGGGTGTCCGGGGCCCGCCTCGCCGGAGACGTGGCTGTCGCCGGTGAGTGCGTGCTCGACGAGGATGACGTTGTCGCCGCTGGCGTTGAGGGTGCCCCAGGTCTCGTAGGCGATGCGGACCTGCGACAGCCGGCCCCCGCGCTCGAGGTCGAGGCCGCCGATGTCGACGAAGCGACGCTGGCCGACGGGGTCACCTTCGTGCCAGGCGCCGCTCGACCTCGGAACGTCGGCCCCGCGCGACGCCGTGCCGGCCGTGACCGAGCGCAGCCGCGAGGTCGGCCCCTGCGCCGAGGTCGTCGGCACGGACGCCGGGTCCGGGGCGAGCAGGTCGTGGGTCGCGGCGCTCTCGGCTCGGGCCGCCGGTCGGTCGGTGACGGTCATGGAGGGTGCTCCTCGGCTCGCGCTTGCACCCACACGGTCTGAGGGATGCCAGGTCCTCACCCGGGGCACCCCACCGCGAAGGAGGGTTGCCGGCCAGCGAGCCGGGGCTTGTCGCTGGCACTCATGACCTAGGCACCACCATACGCGAGACCGCTCATGCACTCGATGGGCTGTTCCACGAGCCGGACGGGCCCTGCGCTGCGAGGTCATCGGCGGGTGACGGGTCCGCGCCCCGACCGCGCAGCCCGTGGTCGAGCGCGGTGCGCAACAGCCCCGCGAGACGGTGGTCGGGCTCGAGGTCGAGCGCCGCGTCGATGGCCACGCCAGCGCGGGCGCCGTCGCCGCGCCACCACGCGTAGTTACCGACGACCGCGAGCAGCGGCGCGGCATGTGCGGCAGGGACGACCCGGCACACGCTCTCGAGCCGCGCTTGCACGTGGTGTGGCGCGCTGGCCTCCTCCCATGCTCGCCAGTCCTCCCAGGACGCCCCGTGCCCGTCGATCCGACCCTCGACGCGGGTCTCGCCCCGCCGACCGAGTCGGGCGCTCAGACGGCGTCCGCGCTTGCGGCGCCCGCGGCGCGGGCGAGGCTGCGGCGGCACGGACTCGGCTGCCGCTGCTGCGCGGACGTCTGTGCCGACGAAGGCCTCCAGGAGCTCGACGAGTGCCGGGGGAAACGCGCTGAGGGGCACCGAGCCCGGGCACAGCCAGGCGATGAGGGCGTCGCGGAAGTCGAGGTCGCGCAGCGGCCCGACCAGCGCCGGGGCACGCTCCGCCAGCGCCTCGCCACTGACCTCTCCGTGCAGGACCTCGCTCCACGCCGCGAGGGACTCGGCCTGCAGGAGCACTGAGGCCGAAAGGATGCAGGCCTCGCCCCCGTCGTCCATGTCGCCATCGTCGACGACATCGACGTCGTCCTCCTCGACGGTGTGCTGCGCATCGTCGCGGTCACGGCCGAGGTCCTCCCCCGCACGTCTCCGCCGTCCGGACTCGAGGTCGATGACGACGGCCCCATCGCCATCGAGCTCGCCGACGTCACCGAAGCCACCGAACCGGACGAACGCGACATCGTCGTCCTCGTCGTCCTCGTCCCCGTCGTCGTCCTCGTCCCCGTCGTCGTCCAGGTCGTCCAGGTCGTCAGCCAGCTCCGCCAGGTCGTCAGCGAGCTCCTCCAGCTCCAGCAGCCGGTCGAGCTCCTCGGAGTCGACGGGCAGCCTTCCAGCGCGCATCCGGTCGATGGCCACCGCCACTGTGTAGCGCGCCTGCCACACATCGATGGCCGCCTCGAGGTCGGTGTGGCGCGGGTCCTCGACAGGCAGCGGTTGCATCAGCCGGGCGAGGGAGTTGCGGTCGTCGAGAACCGTGTGCCCGAGAGCGACGTAGTCGGCCACCCCCGGCACGTCGGCCGGCTCGGGCATCGGCCGGCCTCCTGCCGGGCAGCAGTCGCAGTCGACCGTGAACCACCGACCGTCGCGGACGACGAGGCGGTCCTGCACGACGACGCGCTCGTGCTCGAGACCGGCTCGGAGGGCGGCGCTGAGCAGGTCGGACTCCCCCGCCTCCTCCTCGAAACCGACGAGGCACACCGACGACGGGCGGTCACGCACGAGGGTCGGCAGCCCCGCTGCCGCGGACGCCTCGGCAAGGTGGTCAGGGGGAAGGTCGAAGCGCGCGACGAGGCCGATGCGCTTGCCGTGGAAGCACACGACGACGACGCTTCGGGTCGGCTGGAACCCGAGGTGGAAGGGGAGGACGGTCAGCAGGTCGGCAGGACCCGACAAGGAGATCTTCGGCATGACCCGACCCTCGTCCGCAGGCGAAGCCGGGGGCAGGGGTCGTGTGACATCTGTGGACGACGCACGGCCGGACGGGGGGAGGTGTGGACAAGCCTGCGCACGCCGCATCGCCGCAACCGCACGCGGGCAGGCGACCGCCTTCGCCGACGCCGAGCTCAGCGCTCGAGGCGCTTGCGCACCGTCTCCAGCACGTAGTCGGTCGCCGCCTGGCGCACACCCTCGGGCAGCACGAGCTTGCCACCCGTCGATCCGCGAGCGGCGCCCGGCGCAGCCGCCCCGGTCCGGTCCTCGTCGACTCGTGGCGCAGCAGCGCCGGTCGCGTCGCGGTCGGCCCGTGGCGCAGCCGCCCCGGTCCGGTCCTCGCCGGCCCGCGGCGCAGCGCCACCGCTCGCGCCGCCATCCCACCCAGCAGCCGACCCAGCGCCCGAGCCGGTAGCCGAACCAGCGGTCCACCGTTCACCAGCAGGACTCGACCACGTGGCCTCGCCCCGTACCGTCTGCGCCCGACCTGCACCCTGACCCAGCTCCCAGGCGACGAAGCGGTCGGTCTCCTCGACGAAGGCCTTCATCGCCCAGCCGATGACGATCGCGTCGTCGGCAGCGCCGAGGACCGGCAGGAAGGCCTCCGGCACGAGGTCGATCGGCGAGGCGACGTAGGCCACCGCCCCGGCAACGAGCCCGAGCCGCGCGACGGTGGTGCCGGCATACGACCCGTTGAGGGTGGCGCGGACGAGCCGCGGCACGGCGTGGAGGCGCTCGACGACGGTGGGGCCTCCGGGCCGCATGGAGGCACGGACAACCGACGCGGCCGTGGCTGCGAGCTTGATGCGCGATGCCGTCTTCATGGCCAGTCCAACGAGCAGGCCGCGTCGACGATTCCGGGCGGGCAGGCCCGTTGCAGAGTCGTCATCTGGTGGTCACCCGGCGTCCCCCGGCATCCCCCGGCGTCACCTGCCGTAGGTGGCCACCGGCGGGAACTCCTTGGCGGCCTGGGCGCCGATGCGGCTCAGCATGTAGACGTCGATCACCGCGCCCAGCACCCCACCGAGCACGGGCACGGCGCGCCCGAAGCGGGCGAAGGTGCTGCCGCCGATGCGACCGAGCAGCCGGAAGCCGATCGCCTTGTTGAGGACCATGAGCGCGGGCGCCGGAAGGCGTCCGGCGGCGAGGCTCGACCACTTGCCACCCGAGGCGACGATGCCGGCCTTCTTGAGGATGTCCTCGCTGTCGGCACCGGTGAGCGTGAGCAGCACCGCAGAGCGGATCTCGGGCTGCCCCAGGTCATAGCCGCGCACCTTGGCCGTCGCCGCGGTCATGCGGGTGCCGACGAGGTAGAACTCGAGCACGTTGGCGGGCAGCGAGAGGGGCATCGTGAAGAAGCCGCCGAGGCCCGTCACGAAGCCGCCGACGGCCCCGATCTGACGGTGGTCGCGCCGAATGATCCGGATGGCCTGCTCGACGTCGCCACGCGCGTGCTTGAGCGCCGTCTCGGCGACCTTCTCCGCCGAGTCGAAGGGGCCCCGCCCGTCGATGCCGACATCGAGCAGTCGCTCGACGAGACGGGTCGCGGCTCCGGTCAGCCCGCCCTCGTCGGGCAGCTTGGCGCGCTCGAGCGCGCTGCCGTTCGCTGCGGCGCGGACCTGCTTGGCCGTGGCGTCCGCCGCCTTCGTCGCCTCGTCGCTGTCAATGCCCAGGAGTCCCACGTGCTGCCGTCCCTTGCCGATGGTGTCGCGTTCGACCAGACCATACCCAGCCGGCGGTCGTCAGGGTATGCCGCGCGGCTCGCTCGTGGAGGTTGATGCCCTGTCGCCGTGGTCTCGTAGGGTCGGGGCCATGGCCACCCATCTGCTCGACGTGCCGCTCGATGCCCTGCGGCGCGACCGGACGAGTATCAAGTGGCGCCGCTACCCCGCCGACGTGCTGCCCCTGTGGATCGCCGAGATGGACACGCGCCCCTGCCCCGCCGTCGTCGATGCCGTGACGGCGGCGATGACCCGGGGAGACACCGGCTACGCCGGCGACGAGGGGTATGCCGCGGCCCTCGCCGAGCTGGCCGAGGCCGAGTGGGCCTGGAGCACCGACCCCGCCGCGATGGTCCGCGTCACCGACGTGCTGACCGGGGTCGCCCACCTCCTGCGGCTCCTCACCGATGTGCACGGTCCTGTCGTCGTCAGCCCCCCGGTCTACAACGCGTTCTACGACGTCATCGCCTCGATCGACCGTCGCGTGGTGGAGGCGCCTCTGACGGCTGACGCCCGGCTCGACCTCGACCTGCTCGACGCGACGTTCGCCGAGGTGACCGCGGGCGGCGGGCGGGCGGCATACCTGCTGTCCAACCCGCACAACCCGACGGGCACGGTGCACAGCGCTGCCGAGCTCGAGGGCCTGGCCGCCGTCGCGGAGCGCCACGGGGTGCGCGTGCTGTCCGACGAGATCCACGCTCCGCTCGTCTTCGCGCCGCACCGCTTCACCCCCTACCTCACGGTGCCCGGCAGCGAGCGCGGCATCACCGTCACGTCCGCCTCCAAGGCCTGGAACCTCGCCGGCCTCAAGGCGGCGCTCGTCGTGCCCGGCGAGGACGCGCGGGTCGACGTCGCGCGGCTGCACCCGTTCGTCACCTTCGGCGCGAGCCACTTCGGCGTCATCGCCCAGACGGCCGCCTACCGCCACGGCCGTGAGTGGGTCCGCGACCTCGTGGTCGAGCTCGACGCCAACCGCACCCTGCTCGACGAGCTCGTCCGTAAGCACCTGTCGGGCGCGAGCCTCCTCGTGCCGGACTCGACCTACCTCGCGTGGCTCGACCTGCGTCCGCTCGGGCTCGGCGACCACCCTGCCGCCACTCTGCTCGAACGAGGCCGGGTCGCCGTCTCCGAGGGCACGATGTTCGGGTCGGCCGGTGCGGGGCACGTGCGCGTCAACTTCGCCACCTCGCCCGACGTCCTGCGAGAAGCCGTGGCACGCATCGCGGGCTGCCTTGGCTGACAAGGCCGCCGGGCCTCCCCTCGTCGCCCTTGTCGTGGGCCCGCAGTGGGCGTATGCCGTGGGGCCCGGCATCGACGAGTCGTGGCCGCTCGCAGAGGTGGGTCGGCGACTCGTCGCGACCTCGTCGCGTCTCGGACCGCGCTGGGTCGTCTGGTCTGCCGCGACAACGCTGAGCGGGGTCGTCGGCGCCGGCATCGACGTCGCGCGCACGTGGGACCTCGCGGAGACGCACCGCCTCCTCCACGGCGGCTGGGCGGCCTCGCCCGGACACGTGCTCGCCGCGTGCCGGGGCCTCGACGAAGCGGGCGTCCCCCTCCCGCGGACCCAGCGGCTCAGCGGCTTCGACGGCGACCTCTTCGACCTCGCCGACGCCGGTGACCCGACGATGCTCACCTCTGAGGGCCACCTCCGCGCCGATGCGCTCTCGCGTGCCCTCGACCCCCGGCAGGTGCGCGAGCTCGCGGTGCTCGCGCTCGAGTGCCAGGCCGGGCAGCGCGCCGCGCTCGAGCGCATCGGCGGCGACCACCTCGCCCGGCTGGAGCGCACGGTGTGGTCCGAGTCGGCAGCCGCCGTGCTCTGCCTCGAGCTCGAGCGCGACGGGCTGCCCGTCGACCGGCTCGCCGCCGAGGACCTCATCGCCGCCTCCGCCGGGCCCCGAGCCCGAGACGAGGCCGACGCCGCCCGCGTCCGCTCCGAGCGCGACCGCGCCGTGCTGCGGCACGCCCCCGGCCGCGAGCGCACCGACCTGCGCAACCCGGCCCAGGTGCGCGACCTGCTCGCCTCCGTCGGGGTCGACGTGCCCAACACCCGCGCCTGGATGCTCGAGCCTTACCGCGTCACCCACCCGCTCGTCGACGCGCTGCTGCGCTGGCGCAAGGACGAGCGCATCGCCACGACCTACGGCTACCGGTGGCTCGACGAGCACGTCGGCCCGGACGACCGCCTCCGCGGGGGCTGGACCGCCTGTGACGGCGCCGCCGGACGCATGACGGCCCAGAACGGGCTGCACAACCTGCCCGCTCCCCTGCGGCCCGCGATCTGCGCGGCGCCCGGACACGTCTTCGTGCGCGCCGACCTCGGCCAGATCGAGCCGCGCGTGCTCGCCGTCGTGAGCGCCGACCGCGCCTTCGCCGAAGCGACCCGCAGCGACGACCTCTATGCTCCCGTCGCCGCCAAGCTGGGTGCTGACCGTCCCATCGCCAAGGTCGCCGTCCTCGCGGCGATGTACGGCCAGCGCTCCGGCGCCGCCGGCGAGGCGCTCAAGGACCTCGAGCGGGCCTACCCCGTCGCCATGGGCCTGCTCGACCGAGCCTACGACGACGGCGTCGCCCGCCGACCCGTGCGCACCTGGGGAGGCCGTCTCATCCGCTTCGGTGCCGCTCCCCCACCACTCGGGGAGGGCGCGGACGTGCCGGACCCTGCCGCCGGGAGCCCCGAGCCATCGGCCGGTGCAGACGCATCGCGAGGGCGCTACGCCCGCAACGCGATCATCCAGGGCTCAGCCGCAGAGCTCTTCAAGGCCTGGGCCGCGACCGTGCGCCACGCGGTGCGCCCCCTCGGCGGCCAGATCGTGCTGTGCCTCCACGACGAGCTCATCGTGCACGTGCCGGAGCAGCAGGCGACCGCAGCGGCAGTGGCGGTCGAGGCCGCCCTGACGAGCGCGGCCCGCACCTGGGCCGGCACCGATCAGGTCCGCTTCGTCGCCGACACCTCCGTCATCCGCCGCTGGAGCGAAGCCAAACCCTGACCCAGCACCACTCCCCACCCCCACACCGAACAGGCCCGCCGCTGCACAAGCGGCGATCGGCAAGCCCCCGACGCGAGACAGCGGGGCGCGGAGGCGGGAAAGCGTTGTGGGAGGAGGCCGGGGTCGACGGCGAGCGAGCCGGACGCACCGTAAGCAAGGGAGCGGAGCGCGAGGGTAGGAGCGGCATCGGCGGCGGCCAAACGGCATACGGAAGCCAAGAAGCCGCTGGAACGGCCGCCGACGCTCCACGCCGCGAGCGCCGTCGCGCCCCGCGCCCGCCCCAGCCAGAGCACCAGCGCGAGCCGCGCGAACGAGGAAGCGGGCCCCGCCAGAGGCCGAACCCGCCACCTCAACCTGGGGTCAGGAGCGGTCGTCGCCGGACTCGTCGTCTTCGGTGACGTCCTTGAGGAAGGCCTCGAACTCCGCCCCGATCTCGTCAGCGGTCGGCAGGTCGGAGAGGTCGGTGGCGAGAAGGTTGCGCTGCTGGCGACCCTCGAGGAAGGTGTCGTACTGCTGCTCGAGGGCGTGCACGACAGCCGTGATCTCGTCGGACTCCTCCATCTGCCGGGTGATCTCGGCCCGGTTGAGCCCCGCGGTCGCGACGAGGGCGCTGATGTCGAGGTCGAGCCCGGTGGCGGCGCGCACCCGCTCGAGCCCTACGACGGCGGCGTCGCCGAACTCCGTCTGGCCGAGGTAGTGCGGCACGTGGACGGCGAAGCCGATGGCGTCGTGGCCGGCCTCGCCGAGCCGCAGCTCGAGCAGCGACGAGAAGCTGGCGGGCACCTGCACGGTGCCGAACGCCGGGTCGTTGCCGGAGATGAGGCGCGGGTTCGTGCCGTGAGCGGTGACGCCGAGCGGACGCGTGTGGGGCACGGCCATGGGGATGCCGTGGATGCTGACGGTGAGGCCCACGCCGAAGGCGCGCACGAGCTGAGTCGTCGCCTCGACCATGCGGGCCCACTGGTAGTCGGGCTCGGGCCCGACGAGGAGCAGGAAGGGCACGCCCTCCTTGTCGACGACGCGGTGGAGCAGCAGGCTCGGGTCGTCGTAGCTGCTCCAGTGGTCGCGGTCGAAGACCATGACGGGGCGGCGGCCGCGGTAGTCGAGCAGCTGGTCGACGTCGAAGGAGGCGATGACGCGCGACTCGTGCGCCTCGAGGAGGTGGTCGGCCATGAGGCGCTGCGTGTTGCCGGCATCGATGAATCCACCGAGGGCGACCACGAGCACCGAGGCCTGCAGCTCCTGCAGCATGCTCGGTGAGGTGTCGCTCTCGAACTGGAAGAGCTCGGTCGGGTCCTGCACGGGTCTGGCCTTTCGTCGTCCGGGATCGTCTCGTGCAACGCCCCGCCCGGTCCCAAGATTCCCACGCGTGCCGGCGCGGGGTGCCGCGTCACCGGGTCAGCCGCGCACCTTGGCGATGGCCTTGAGCACCCGTTGCGGCGAGACGCTGTATGCCGTCCCGATCGTCTGCGCGAAGAGCGAGACCCGCAGCTCCTCGATCATCCAGCCGATCTCGACGACCTCGGCCGCCCCTCGCTGGGTGGGGCGGAGCGAGTCGAGCAGGTCGGCATACCGGCCCTCGACGAGGTCGACCTGCTCGAGGGCGACGGTGTCTCGGGCGAGGTTGGCGGGCCCCTTGTCGAGGCGGTGGGCGATCGCCCGGAGGTGGCGGTCGAGGTCGGGCAGCCGGCGCAGACCCGTGTCCGCGACGAAGCCCGGCCTGACGAGCTCGCGCAGCTGGGCCCGCACGTCGGCGAGCATCGGGCGGATCGCCGGGCTGCTCGAGCGGTCGAGGTCGGCGAGCCGGTTGGTGAGGGCGAGGTCCTTGGCGAGGATCGGCTCGACGAGGCCGACGACCTGCACGACCTTCGCTGTCGTGTGCGTGCGCACCGCTGACAGCGCCCACTCGAAGTCCTCGCGGGTGCGCACGGCGTGGTCGGTGCGGTCGGTGACGGCGTCGTCGCGGATCGCGTCGATGGCAGCCGCGAGGCAGTCGTCGAGCAGGGCCGGCACACTCCCGTGGGGGTTGTGGCCGAGGGCGAGCTTCTGGGTGTTCGTGAGGCGGGAGAGGATCTGCTTCCACGGCGGGGTGATGCCGAGCAGGAGCAGGCGGCGCACCCCGAGGCGGTGCTCGGCGTCGGCCTCGGCCCGCGTCGGCAGCACGCGGAGGTCGACGCCCGAGCCGGTGTCGACGAGCGCCGGGTAGCCCTGGACGCCGTCGGAGCTCTCGAAGGTCTCGGCCACCCCGTCGTCGGGGAAGGCCGTCAGACCGGCCCGCTCGACGCGTGCCCCGGCGCGACTCACCTGCCGGCGCAGCTGCGGTGTGGCGGAGTCCCGGACCGCCTCGAGGTCCTTGCCCGTCGCGACCGGCTTCCCGTTCGGGCCGTCGACGCTGAAGGTGACCTGCAGGTGCGGGGGCACCCGGTCGACCTCGAAGTCGGACGGGGAGACGGGCGCGCCTGCCTTGCGCTGCAGGACGGCGGCCAGGGCAGGAAGCAGCGGCCCGCTCGCCGGGTCGAGCTCGGGCAGCACGGCACGGGCGTGGTCGGGTGCCGGCACGAGGTTGCGGCGAATTCCCTTGGGCAGTGAGCGGATCAGGGCCGTCACGAGCTCCTCGCGGAAGCCGGGCACCTGCCAGTCGAAGCCCTCGGGCGTCACCTGGTTGAGCCGGTCGACCGGGATGTGCACGGTGACGCCGTCCTGCGCCGAACCGGGCTCGAACTGGTAGGTGACGGGCAGGACGTTCTCGCCCTGCGTCCAGGTCGTCGGATGGTCCTCATCGGCGATGCTGCCCGCGCTCTCGCGCAGCAGCAGCTCCTCCGTGAAGGTCAACAGGTCCGGCGTCTGCCGTCGAGCCTTCTTCCACCATGTGTCGAAGTGCCGGCCCGACACGACGTCGGAGGGAATCCGCTTGTCGTAGAAGGCGATCAGCGTGCTGTCGTCGACGACGATGTCGCGGCGCCGAGTGCGCGCCTCGAGCTCGCCGAGCCGCTCGACGAGTGCCGCGTTGTCGCGCAGGAACGCGTGCTCCGTCGGCCAGTCGCCCTCGACGAGGGCGTGCCGGATGAAGAGGTCGCGGGCGAGCTCAGGGTCGATGCGCCCGAGCCCGACGACGCGCCCCACGACGAGGGGCACCCCGTAGAGCGTGACCCGCTCGGTCGCGACGGCCGAGCCGCGCCTGCCCGACCAGCGGGGTTCGGAGTACTGCCGCTTCACGAGGTGCTCGCCGAGCTGCTCGGCCCACACGGGGTCGATGCGCGCGTTCATCCGGGCCCAGAGCCGGCTCGTCTCGACGAGCTCCTCCGCCATGACGAACTGGGGTTGCTTGCGGAAGAGCGCCGACCCGGGACTGATGCCGAACCGCGTGCCCCGCGCGCCGGCATACTCCCGCTTCTGCTCGTCACGGACCCCGACGTGCGAGAGCAGCCCGGCGAGGAGCGACTGGTGCACGGCGTCGGCGTCGATCTCGCCCTCGCCCACGTGGACGGTGCCCCGGCTGACGTCGAGGCCCGCCTGCTTCGCGGCCTGCCTGACCTGGCCGTGGAGGTCCTGCCACTCGCGGATGCGCAGGTAGTGGAGGAACTCCGCCTTGCACATCCGGCGGAAGGCGCTGCTGCTCAGCTCTGCCTGCGCCTCCTTGAGGTGGGCCCAGAGGTTCAGCCAGGTGAGGAAGTCGCTCGTCTCGTCGGCGAAGCGCTTGTGCGCCGCGTTGGCGAGCTCCTGCTTGTCCTGCGGTCGCTCGCGCGGATCCTGGATCGACAGCGCCGCGACGATGACGAGCACCTCGCGCAGCACCCCGCGCTTGTCGGCCTCGATGACCATGCGGGCGTGCCGCGGGTCGATGGGCAGCAGGGCGATCGTGCGGCCGTATGCCGTGAGGCGGCGTCCCGGACGTCGCCGCCCCCGCCCGGTGGGCGGGGTCTCGTCCTCCGGCGCGAAGGCCTGGAGCTCCTCGAGGAGCCGGACGCCGTCCGCGATCTGTCGCGAGTCGGGCGGGTCGACGAAGGGGAAGCGCGCGATGTCGCCGAGGCCGAGGCTCGTCATCTGGAGGATGACCGAGGCGAGGTTGGTGCGCAGGATCTCGGGGTCGGTGAACTCGGGGCGGCTGTCGTAGTCGTCCTCGGAGTAGAGCCGGATCGCGATGCCGTCGGAGACGCGGCCACAGCGACCACTGCGCTGGTTGGCCGACGCCTGGCTGACCGGCTCGATCGGCAGTCGCTGCACCTTGGTGCGCTGGCTGTAGCGGCTGATGCGCGCCGTGCCGGTGTCGATGACGTAGCGGATGCCCGGGACCGTGAGCGAGGTCTCGGCGACGTTGGTGGCGAGGACGATTCGCCGCCCGGTGTGCGACGAGAAGACCCTGTGCTGCTCCGCCGCCGACAGCCGGCCGTAGAGCGGGACGACCTCGGTGACCGGCAGCTTCATGCCGTTCAGGGCGTCGGCCGCGTCACGGATCTCGCGCTCGCCGGAGAAGAAGACGAGGATGTCGCTGCTCGTGCCCGAGTGCCGCTCGGTCCACAGCTCCTCAACCGCCTCGCAGACACCGGTCACCATGTCGCGCTCCTCCGCGTCGGGGCGGTCGGGGTCGACGAGGGGGCGGTAGCGGATCTCGACGGGGAAGGTGCGTCCCGAGACCTCGATGATGGGCGCCGGCTCGCCCGTGGCCGGGTCGGCGAAGTGCTCGGCGAACCGCTGCGGGTCGATCGTCGCCGAGGTGATGATGACCTTGAGGTCGGGCCGGCGCGGCAGGAGCTGCTTGAGGTAGCCGAGGATGAAGTCGATGTTGAGGCTTCGCTCGTGGGCCTCGTCGATGATGATCGTGTCGTAGCGGCGCAGCTCGCGGTCGCGCTGCATCTCCGCGAGCAGGATGCCGTCTGTCATCACCTTGACGAGGGTGTCGCGGCTGCTCTGGTCGGTGAAGCGAACCTGGTAGCCGACGGCAGTTCCGAGCTCGACAGCCAGCTCCTCGGAGAGCCGCTCGGCAACGGCGCGGGCCGCGATGCGCCGCGGTTGGGTGTGGCCGATGACGCCGTCGAGACCCCTGCCGAGCTCGAGGCAGATCTTCGGGATCTGGGTCGTCTTGCCCGAGCCCGTCTCTCCGGCGATGACGACGACCTGGTGGTCGCGGATGGCTGCGGCGATGTCGTCGCGGCGCTCGACGACGGGGAGGTGCTCGGGATAGGTGATGGGCGGCACCGTCGCCGCACGTGCAGCCCGGCGGGCAGCCCGCTGCTCCGCCGTCGGCTCGACGCGAGGTCGGCGCTGCCGGCCGGGCCGGCTCGGCTCGCTGAGTTGGTCACCGGCTTGGTTGCCGGCTTGGTTGCCGGCTTGGCTGCCGGCCTGGCTGCCGGCGCGGGCCCGGGCCGGTCGCCCGCCGCGGGAGCGCCGACGGCCCGCGCGCGCGCGGGGGGTCGAGCTCTCGTCGGGCATGCCCGTCAGGATAGGTGGCGCCCGGCCGGTGGGTCGCACGGGTTTCCCGGGGTGCGCGCGAACGCATGCCACACCGAGGGGAACCGCATGGTGCGCGGCCTGCTCAGACAGGTGCACGCCGCCTCACCAACGCCTCACCACGGCGTCACCACCGCTACGGCCCATCAGGACCGCTCGATGGTTGGATGGACGCACCGTGACCGAATCAGGGGGATTTGTGACCGACCCGCCATCGCGACCCGACCCGACGGCCGACCGCTTCTCGGCCTTCGACCAGGGCGACCAGCCCGACCGGCCGACGCCGCCCGCCGCGCCAAAGGCCCGGACTCGCTCCACGCCGCTGAGGACGGCGCGTCGCAAGGCCACCATCACCTTCACCGCCGTGTTCGTCGCCCTCGTCGGCATACCCATGCTGCTCGCCGCCGTCATCGCCCTGGTGAGCAACAGCTCCGACCGGGCGTCGGTCGCAGACCGTGAGGAACGAGAGCAGGTGGCCTTCACCCCCCTCACGGTCGAGCCCAGCTCGGTGCCGTCCGTCCCGTCGACCGTTACCGAGCTTCGGGTGGAGATCCAGGGCTCGGAGCGCATCGCCGACGTGCGCCTCTACAGCGACACGGCGGTGACCCGCCTCGAGGACACACGGCTCCCCTTCGGTGCGACGATCCCGATCACGAGCACCGATGCCTACGTCTCGATCTCGGCGAGCGACCACGGCTACCGCGGGCCGCGTGCGATGCGGTGCACCGTGTATGCCGGCGACGTCGTGCTGACCACGTCGGTCGGCACCCGCAGCGTCCAGTGCAACGTCACGGACTCCGCCTGGGCGACGGGGCGCTGAGGTCACGTGTCCGACAGCAGCCGCCCGGCCCTCCCCGACCCGCAGCAGGACCGCCACGTCGCGTTCCCGGAGCAGACGACGGAGGCCGCCGCCGACCCCGTGGCAGGCGGTGGCGCAGCCGGCACCGGTGACGCAGCCAGCACCGCGGGCCCACCGGGCCTGCCGGCCGACGCCTGGGCGGACCACTCGTCACCCACGGGTGCTCCACCGTCCTCGACGTGGCAGCCCGATCCGGTCGTGCTCCGCACGCCGCCCACCCGGCCCGTGGACCGGTCGCGACGGCGCCGACCGGCGTGGCTGCCGTATGCCGCGATCGTCGGGATCTTCCTCGTCGTCAGCAACGCCAACAACCCCGACGACATGACGGTCCAGCGTGACGGCACCTTCTCCTCCGAGCAGGAGCAGGGAGGGCCCCCCGACCCGTGGGGCAACCCGCCCCCCGATCCGGCACGGGTGGGGTGGATCAGCTCCGCCGGCGACCCCGGCACGGTCAAGGCGCCCATCGGCGCCGACACCCCCGTCTCGCCGGTGCCGGCCGGCACGAGCGTGCTCCGCGTCGAGGTCACGGCGCCCTCTCCCGAGGCCGTCCTCACTCAGGTCTCCACCGGAGCCGGGCTCTACGAGGAGACCCACGAGAGCACGCCGGTCCTCAGAGAGGTCCACACCGGCCCGGCGTCACGATCGCTGGACGTCACCGTCTCGAGCGCCACCGAGAGCAGCGCGGCGCTGCAGTGCCGGGTCTATACCGGCGAGACGCTCGTGTCCCTCGACACGTCGACAACGGGCAGGGTGGCCTGCACCGTCACGTGGTGACTGGTACCGGAGGCTGCGAGGGCCGTGACGTCAGATGTCGGCGCCGTCCTCCGACGCGCGAGATGCCTTGCGGCGCTTGTTGATCGCGATCCGCGCGGCCATCGCCTTCTCGAAGGCGAAGTGCCAGAGGCGGCTGATGACGAGTTCTCGCTCCCCGACCATCTCGACGACATCCGCACCGGCCCCGAGCTTGAAGAGCAGCAGACCGGTGAGCGGGCTCGTCGCGCCGAGCGAGGTGTTGAAGCCCCGGAAGTCGTAGGCATCGCACCCTGCCGCGACGGCGTCCTGCATGGCCTGCCACTGCAGGGCGTTCGAGGCTCGGGCGTCACGGTTGCGCTCGGTCGACCCGCCGTAGAGGTAGGAGAACGTGCGGCCGAAGCGGATCATCAGCGCCGAGGCGAGCACGTCGCCGTCGACGTGGGCCTCGTAGAAGCACGCCTGCACGGGGCTGTCGGCGCCCTCGCTCATGAAGGAGCGGGCCATGAGGTCGAAGTAGGCCTTCGGTCGCGGCAGGAAGTTGTCGCGGTCGGCGGACTCGGCGTAGAGGTCGTAGAAGGTGTCGAGACCCTCGGCGAGCGCGGTGCGCACCTGCACGCCGGACTTCTCGGCCTTCTTGACGTTGCGGCGCCACTGCTGGTTCATCGACCTCAACAGGTCGGGAACGGTGCGGCCGCGCAGGTCGACGATGCAGAGCAGCCGCGGCTGCCCGACGGCGACCCCGTCGCCCCCGATCGAGAGCCACTGATTGGCGTCGAGCCAGGCCTCCAGACGCCGCGCGACCGGGCTGTCCACGGCGCTCGGCATCGTCGTGAAGCTCAGCAGACCGCCCTCGGCGACCTGCTTCTTGACCGGCTCCCGGTCCCAGATGCGCGACACGACCGGGAAGCCGAGTCGAAGG
This sequence comes from Humibacillus xanthopallidus, assembly GCF_006717145.1. Classification (GTDB taxonomy): domain Bacteria; phylum Actinomycetota; class Actinomycetes; order Actinomycetales; family Dermatophilaceae; genus Humibacillus; species Humibacillus xanthopallidus. Next base: position 1,608,171 of record NZ_VFQF01000001.1, read on the forward strand.
GCGAAGGCGCCGTCGTTCTTCGCCCAGGCGACGAGCGGGTCGAGCCAGGCCGCAGGGTCGTGCGCCACGGTCTCCCACGGCAGGGCAGGGCCCTCCGGCAGGTAGGCGTAGGACCGCTTGAGGCGTGGGATGCGGCGTGCGAGCACGAGCCCGGCACCGACCCGGCGTCCGTCCGCGTCGAACCAGCCGAGGTGCGTGCGCCGCCAGCCCTGCTTGGCCCGCGCCCAGTTGAGCGTCTGCAGGAAGCTGCCGCCCAGCTCGAGCAGGGTCTCGGTGGCCTCGTCGGCGGTCACCGGTCGCACCGTCAGCGGGAGTCGGGCGGGCGCCGACGACAGGTCCGTCGTCGTGCCGGCCCCCGGGGCCGGGGTCTGCTCAGTCATGGCCGCCACCCTATCGACGCAGGCTCAGGACTCCGACTCGGCCGGGGCCGCGAGCTCCGGGGCGACCGCCTCGGACGCCCGGTTCGTGCGGCGAATCCACCAGAGGCCGACGAGCGGCAGAAGGAGCGGCACGTAGCCGTAGCCCGACCCGAAGTGCGACCAGACGGTCTTGTCGGGGAAGGCCGACGGGACGGCATACGAGATGGCGCCGACGACGAGCACGCCCACGAGCTCCACGGTGAGCGCCACGGTGGCGAGGCGCACCGAGGTGCGGTCACCACGCGCGAGGCCGATCGTCGCGACGATGTAGATCACAGCGGCGAGCGCCGAGAGCACGTAGGACACGGGCGCCCGGTCGAAGTACTCGCTGATCTGCAGGATGGAGCGGCCGGTCGCCGCGAGGGCCAGCAGGCCGTAGACGGCGACGAGCACGCGCCCGAAGCCGTGCCCGGTGTGGGGGCGCTCGGCGGGCTGCTGCTCGGTGCGCGTCTGCTCGGTGTGCGGCTGCTCAGGCATGGAGGCTCCAGACCTGCTGCAGGCGGGCGACGAGGATGGCGACGACGACCGCGCCGCCGAGCACGACCGCCATCGCCCACTGGGTCTTCTCCTTGATGGCGATGAGGACGGTGGCCGGGATGACGACGAGGACGGTGAAGAGGTAGGCGATGAACGTCGCTCGCTCGGCCCCGTCGGCGATCGCCGAGGCGTTGGTCAGACCGACGACGAGCTGCACGAGCAGCGCGACCTCGATGGCCGCGCCCGTGAGCACGATCGGGTCATCGACGAGGCGGCGGCGCAGCAGGTGGTGGGCCGCGAGGATCGCGAGCAGGCCGGTCGCCACGAGGACGACCACGGTGAGCGGTTGGAGCACCCGCGAATCCTACGACGTGGACCTGCGCCCGGGACGCTGCTCGGCGCGCCGGCGGCACGCGGTAGTTTGCAGCGGGATGGCTGACGCCACCACACGCCGCAACCAGACGCCACGACCGACCGCCGACCACGCAGGAGCCGCAGTGCCGATCCGCCCGATCACCGTCGATCGCGCCGCCGGGGTCCTCCTCGGCCAGGCGTGTGGCGACGCACTCGGCGTCCCCTACGAGATGGCAGCGCCCCCCATCGGCGAGGCGGTCATGAAGGGTGGCGGTCTCGGCCCCTACGACCCGGGCGAGTGGAGCGACGACACCCAGATGACGCTGTGCGTCGCCCAGGTTGCGGCGCAGGGAAGCGACCTCACCTCGCCGGATGCCCTCGACCAGGTCGCGGAGGCGTTCACGGCCTGGCTGGCCGGGGGTGCCACCGACATCGGAACGCAGACCCGGGCCGTGCTCACCGAGGCCGAGGATCTCCCCGGCCGCCCGCACGAGCGGCTCACGCGGGCGAGCGAACAGCTGCACACGCGCACCGGCCGCACGGCCGGCAACGGCGCCCTGATGCGCACCTCGATCGTCGGGCTGGCGCGCGTCCACGATCGGCAGGCGACGGCCGCCGCGGCACGGGCGGTCGCGCAGCTCACCCATGCCGACCCCCTCGCCGGTGACTCGTCGGTGCTCTGGTCCGAGGCCATCCGTCTCGCCGTCACCGAGGGGCGCCTCGACCTCGCGGCCGGCCTGGACCTCGTAACCCCGGCGTATGCCGGCCGCTGGGGCGACTGGATCGAGGAGGCGACCGCGGCCGACCCTGGGCAGTTCCCCAACAACGGCTACACCGTCACGGCTCTTCAGGCGGCCTGGGCGGCCATCACCTCGACGGACCGCGGGGACGCATCCGCCATGCACCTCCAGCGCGGGCTCCAGGCGGCCGTGCGGGCCGGTCATGACACCGACACGGTCGCGGCCATCGCCGGGTCGCTGCTCGGGGCGCGCTACGGGGCGTCGGCCGTGCCGACCCAGTGGCGCCGGATGGTCCACGGATGGCCGGGTCTGCGGGCCCACGACCTCGTCGAGCTCGCTGTGTCGACCTCCGCCGGCGGGCGCCGCCACGGCAAGTGGCCGTCGGTGGCCTCGATGAGCGATCCCGAGATCCCGTTGCTCGGGCTGGCGCACCCGATCGACCCGGACATCGTGCTCGGCACCATCTCGGACCTCTCGCGGGTGCGTGAGCTGGGCGTGCACGCCGTGGTCTCGCTCTGTCCGCTCGGCCTGCACGACATCCCGGCCGATGGCATGAGCGCGCGCGACCACATCGAGTTCTGGATCAACGACGACGACGAGGAGGAGTCGAACCCCCATCTCGACTTCGTCCTCGACGACGTGTCGTCGGCGCTGCGACAGTTCCGGGCCGAGGGCAAGCGCGTGCTCGTCCACTGCCGCCAGGGAGGTCAGCGCACCCCCGCCGTGGCACTGCGGTATGCCGTCGACCTCGGTGTCGCTCCCGAGCTCGCCGAGCGCTCGATCCGCCAGGCGATGCCCCACATCCGCGGCGAGGGCCGCCTCTGGCACGTCGCCGCCCACGGCGCCTGACCCGCCCGCACCACTCCTCCCCCTCCCCACGCGCACCATCCCCCGGTTCGAGGTGATCCCGAGCCCCACGCCGGTGCCGCCATCACCTCGACCCGGTATGCCGTGTGCCCCGATTCGAGGTGATCCCGGACCCCACGCCGGTGCCGCCATCACCTCGACCCGGTATGCCGTGTGCCCCGATTCGAGGTGATCCCGGACCCCACGCCGGTGCCGCCATCACCTCGACCCGGTATGCCGTGTGCCCCGATTCGAGGTGATCCCGAGCCCCACGTCGGTGACGCCATCACCTCGAACGGGGGTTGGGCGGGTGGGGTCGGGTGGGGCAGGTCCGGCGGGGCCAGGTGTGCCGATGGGTCGGGTGACGGGCTAGCGTGCCGTGCATGAGTGAGACCGAGACGAGTCAGGTCGATCACCGTCGGCTGGGTGTCGACCTCTACAACGCGACCTGGGCCCTGCTCGACCGCGACGACCGCACACCCGAGGAGGACGACGCGATGATCGCGGCCGCCCATGCCTCGATGCACCACTGGAGCCAGGCTCCAGACGTGCAGCCGCAGAACCTCGGTCGCGGCCACTGGCTCTGCTCGCGCGTCCACGCCGTGATGGCCCAGCCGGACGCGGCGGCCTACCACGCAGACCGCTACGTGACGATCGCCGAGTCACAGCCCGTCGCGGACTGGGACCTCGCCGCCGCCCTCGAGGCGTCGGCCCGGGCGTCGGCCGTCGCCGGCGACTGGGATGCCGCGGAGGACTTCGTGGCGCGTGCGCGCACAGCGTGCGCGTCGATCGCGCAGGACGAGGACCGCGAGGTCATCGAGAAGGACCTCGACACGGTGCCGCACCGCCCCTAGACCGTCTGGACCGTCTTGGCCTCGTCGACGTAGCGGCACAGGGCGTTGACGGCGCGCAGGTCAGCGGGCGTGTGCACCTCGGCGTCAAGCAGAAGCGGACTGCCGACGATGACGGCGAGCGCCTTCGCCCGTGAGACCGCGACGTTGAGCCGGTGCAGGTCGTAGAGAAAGCCGACGCCGCGAGGGGCGAGGGCCGCGCTCGTGCTACCCATCGTGTAGATGACGACCGCCCCCTGCTGGCCCTGGAACTTGTCGACCGTGCCGACGCGGGCACCGTCTGGCAGAGCCTCGCGCAGCGCAGCTACGTGCTCGTTGTAGGGGGCGACGACGAGGATGTCGCCGAGGGTCATCGGCGCCGTCGCTCCCGAGGCATCGGTCCACTCTCCCAGCAGGAGACCGTCGATGAGGGCGCGGACGACCGCGGCCTCCTCGGTGCTCGACTGGTCGCAGAGCACGGTGTGCTCGACGGGCACCCACCGCAACCCATCGCCCGAGAGCGCGCCGGGTGCATCGACGGCCAACCGCTCGCGACCGGGGGCCGACTCCAAGCGCCCCTCGTAGGCGAGCTCCGAGACGAAGGCCGTGAGGCTCGGGTGCATGCGATAGGTCGAGTCGAGGAAGACACCGCGGTCGGCAGGGATGACGTCGTGGACCACCTCGTGCTCGCCCTCCACCGTGACGCGCAGGTGGTCGAGCGCCGAGACACCGGAGCCGTAGGGGTGCACTGCCTTGGTGGGCTGGGTCAGCTGCTGTGGATCACCCAGCAGGACAAGGGATCTCGCGGCCGGCGCCACCGCGACCGCGTTGGCAAGCGAGAACTGCCCTGCCTCGTCGATGACGAGGACGTCGACCGAGTCGACCATGTCGTCACGCGACCAGAGCCAGGCCGTGCCTCCCACCAGCGTTGCTGCCCCGGAGCCGAGAGCCTCGGCGATGGCGGCGTTGTCGCTCGTGTGGTGGATCAGGGCGTTGGGGTCGTCGGGCTCGTTGCCGCCCTCCTCGACGTTGGTGCCGTCCTTGTGCCACGCCGGACGTGCCACCTCGTCGAGCAGGTTGAGCACGACGGCGTGGGACTGGGCGGTCACACCGACGCGCAGACCGGCGTCGAGCAGCTCGCGGATCAGCGCTGAGCCGGCGAACGTCTTGCCGGTGCCAGGAGGGCCCTGGACGGCGAGCACCTCGCCGTCCAGGTGGCGCCCCACCCTCACGACGACGTCCTTGGGCGCCTCAAGGGGTCGGGCCAGCAGCTCCGCTGCCGACGGGACGACCCGGTCGATGAGGCGCGTCGCGAGGTTGCTGCCGCCGGCCAGAGCGCACTGCCCGGTGCGGGCGATGCTCTCGCGCAGCACCTGGTCCATGATCGGGCCCGGCTTGCCGAGCCCTCGGGGCATCGGCGGCTCCTTGGTCGCGCCCATCGAGACGGTGATCCAGCCGGCCTCTGCGTCGACGTCGAGGGCCTTGCCGACCGTCTCGTGCGTGTCGACGTCGGAGATGTACTGGCCCAGCGACGGTCGGCAGTCCTGGGGCGGGAACGTGTAGCGCCAGACGTTGGAACGCTTCACCCTCTCGACGAGCTCGACGCCGGTGAGGCCACCGACGGCGACGGGATCCTCGACGAGCTCGACGGTCTCGAGGTCCTTGTAGCGGAAGTAGTCCCACCACTCGGGTCGCTTCTCTCGACGGTGCCAACCCACGAGACCGGCCAGCAGCTCATGTCCGCCGTCGACGAGCCGCTCCGCGAGCTCGATCTCGGCTCGCTCCGCGTCGCCGATCTCCTTGGGCTGCTGCGGAACCGGCCGCGTCAGCACGTGCCCGTCCGCCTCGAGGTCGGCGCGACGGCTCTCGAGCCACTCGTGCAGCGCGAGGGTCGAGCGGACGTCCTCCTCGTTGTAGCGACGGATGTCGTCGAGGATGGACTGGTCGGGGTCGCCGTCATGGCGTCCGGCGAGCCAGCGTTCGTACTCGACCACGGACGACAGCCCGTCGGCCACGCCCTCGCCGTCGCTCGACCGCACGTGGCCCCAGTAGAACTCCTCGAGCTTCTTGATGGAGTAGGAGCCCTTGCTGATGCGCAGGCCCTGCCGCACGACGCCGTAGAGGTCGACGAACACCTCGTGGCGCAGGAGCTGGTCGAGTTCGGCCTCTCGGGTGGCATGCTGCCCGACGAGGCGCTTGAGCGCGGTCGTCTCGTACGGCGCGTAGTGGTAGACGTGCATGCCGGGGAAGCGCGCCCAGCGCTCGGTGAGCCAGTCGAGCAGGTCGGTCGTCAGGCGCCCCTCCTCGTCGAAGTCGTGGGCCCAGAACTCGACGAACTCGCCCTGCCTCGTCCAGATGCCGGCGAGGTACTCGCGACCCGCGCCGCCCTCGGCCCACGGGTCGCCCTCGAAGTCGAGGTAGACATCACCCTCGTGCGGCTCGGGCAGCAGCGCCAGTCCTCGTGGAACGCGTCGCTCCGTGCCGTCGTGCTGACGGATGACCGAGTACGGCTCCAGGAGCTCGAAGCGAGGGGCCCCGGTCTCGCGCTCCGCGAGCTGCAGGCGCGCCTGCTGGAGGAGCCGGCGCCGGGTCGCCAGCGACAGCGTGCCGGCGAGCTGGTCGTCGCTGGACTCGGCCAGGGCGCGCAGGGTCGGGATGCCGAGGTCGATGAGCGCCGCCCGATGGTCCGGTCGCATGCCGGCGACCTGGATGAGGTCGTCGCGGTCCAGCCACTCCTGGGCACAGCGCTCCTTCCAGCGACACTGGCCGCAGTGCTGGACGCGGGCCGACTCGGTCTCACGCGGACTGGCGATCGCGTCGAGCAGCTCGGCCCGGCGACGCCTCGCGTAGGGCGCGACGTCCATCAGCCGCCACGGGTGCTGCTCCTGGTCACCGGTGACGACGGTCAGCCACTGCGGCGGCACGCCTTGCAGCGTCTCGAGGCGGGCGGCATACGTGGCCATCTGGAGGAGCGCAGGGACCTTGAGGCGGCGGGCGAGCTTGGTGTCGGCGATGTCGTAGCGCCAGGTGCCGAAGGTGCTGAGCTCGCCCTCCGGGAGGTCGACGCGAAGGAGGAAGTCGGCGAGCCCGACCCAGTGACCGTCGTAGAAGGTCGCCTGGTAGACGACGTCGACGCCGCGACGCATCGCGTCGACCGTCGCAGCCTCGGCGGCGGCCCCCTTGAGCCCGAGAGCCGCGATGTCCTCGATGTGCCGGCCCTCGGAGCGCAGCCGGGCGAGGTAGTCGCGCTCGTGCGCCAGGCCCTTGGTGAAGACGAGGTTGAGCGAGTCGTCGACGCCCGCGGCGCGGGAGTGCCCGGCGTCGAGGGCCTCGAGGTCGAGGGTCGTGATGTGCGCGCAGGCCACGTGCTTGGTCAGGTCTGTCGGACTGAGCACGAGATGGCCGTCGATGCGCTGCATGCCAGCGAGTATGCCGTCCGGCTCCGACAGTGACCCCGGCCCCACCGCGCTACCGTCGGCCCATGCCCCTCGCGACCTACAAGGACCTGTGCATCGATGCGTCCGACGCCCATGCGTTGGCCGGCTTCTGGGCGGGGGTGCTCGGGCTCGACGCCCACCTGCACGACGACGGCGACGCCAGCCTGAGTCGCGGCGACCAGGTGATCGTGTGGGTCAACGAGGTGAGCGAGCCCAAGGGCGTCAAGAACCGCCTGCACCTCGACGTGCGTGCCGAGTCGCTCGATGCGGCCCTGGCGGCAGGAGCGCACGTCATCGACGAGCAGCCGCGCTGGACCGTGCTGGGCGACCCGGACGGCCAGGAGTTCTGCGTCTTCGTGCGCGATGCTCCTGTCGACGGCGGCTTCTACGAGCTCGTCTGGGATGTCACGGGCGACGTCGCGGCAGCGCACCGCGTCGCGCAGTGGTGGGCGACGGTCCTCGGCGGCAGAGTCGTGCGCGAGGAGGGGTGGAGCTGCGTCGAGGACATCGACGGCGCGCCCTTCGAGTCGATCGTCTTCCAGCCCGTGCCCGAGGACAAGACGGCCAAGAACCGGATCCACATCGACGTCATGACCGATGACCTCGGCGCGCTGGTGTCGGAGGGCGCGATGCCGCTGCGCGAGAAGGGCGACGACGGCATCGGCTGGACGGTCATGGTCGACCCCGCCGGCAACGAGTTCTGCGCCTTCACCCCTGACGACTGACGGGCAACCCGCCCCCGCCGGACAGGGAGCGAGGCGGTCCAGACGGACCGCCTCGCTTGCGGGGTGCTCTTCCCCGCGGGGGCGACCGGGTCAGGGACGACCCGGCCACCCGCCCGCTCACCTCAGGAAGCCGTTACCGACATGGCGGCCCCACCACTTGCCGAGACCCCAGGTGTCTCCGGCGAGGGTCGTGGCCACGACGGCGATGCCGAGGGCCTCGATCCAGTGGCTGTCGACGAGCGGGTTGGTCATGCCCGACTGTCCGAGCGGGAACTCGGCCAGGTACATCAGGGCCAGCAGCAGCGCGCCGGTCCAGGCGGCGATCTTCAGGCCGGCGCCGGCGAGCAGGGCCACGCCGATGCCGAGCAGGCCGGCCATGAACAGCCAGTCGGCCCACGGGCCGGCGATGTTCTTGAAGAAGGAGCCGAAGGGGCCTTCGGCGTTCTTCATGAACCCTTGGGCGGGGGTGCCGCCGTGGATCCAGGCCTTGGCGGCCGGGGTGGCGTAGCCGAGGCCGAACATCTTGTCGATGAAGGCCCAGAAGAAGGTGAAGCCCAGCACGATGCGCAGGCCGGCGAGGAACTTGCGGGCGATGCTCGAGCGGACGACCTCCTCCTGGAAGGTGACGACGCCCTTGGTGGGGTCGTGGAAGTCAGCGCTGGAGGCGGTGGTGCCTGGGCGGCTGTCGTGGGTGGTCATGGTGATCAACTCCAGAACTCGGGTGGTTCCGGCAGCTACTCTGTCGGTACTACACAGCGTAGTAATGGGTGAGTGACAGGTGCGACCCATCCGGGTGTGATCTGGCAGTCATTCCGCGACCGGGCCCAGCTCGGCCCAGCCCGCGACATGACACACCCCCGGGCTGTCGGCGCCCGGGGGTGTGCGGCCTGAGGAAGTGTGGGACGTCGCGCCTCAGCGCAGGATGCCGTTGCCGACGATGCGGCCCCACCACCTGCCGAGTCCCCAGGTGTCACCTGCGTAGGTCGCGGCGCACACGGCGATGCCGAGCGCCTCGATCCAGTGGCTGTCGACGAGCGGGTTGGTCATGCCCTGCTGGCCGAGCGGGAACTCGGCGAGATACATCATGAGCAGCAGCAGCGCGCCGGTCCACGCTGCCAGCTTGAGGCCTGCGCCGGCGAGCAGAGCGACGCCGATCCCGAGCAGCCCCAGCATGAAGAGCCAGTCGGCCCACCCGCCGGCGATGCTCTTGAAGAAGCCGGCGAACGGACCCTCGGCGTTCTTCATGAAGCCCTGGGCGGGCGTGCCGCCGTGGATCCAGGCCTTGGCAGACGGGGTGGCGTAGCCGAGGCCGAAGAGCTTGTCGAGGAAGGGCCAGAAGAAGGTGAAGCCGAGGACGAGCCGGAGGCCCGCGAGGAGCCGACGCGCCCACACGGAACGGACGACGTCCTCCTGATAGATCACACCGTCGGCAGCGGCGCTGCCAACGGGTTCGGCGATGTCTCGATGGGTTGTGCTCATGCGATCAACTCCAGAACTCGACGACGTTCCGGCAGGTCCCTGTCGGTACTACCAAGCGTAGGACTGGAAGTCGTGTGCTGTCACGGATCAAACGCGTTGAGCCACGACGATATTCGGCAGCGCGGAGACGGCCGACCCTCAGCGGTGGGCCCGCACAAGAACCGGGATCTCGAATTCCGTTGGGGTCTCGGCAAGCTCACGCACCAGATCAGCCAAGCCATCGAGCGAACGGCACACGGCGGCATACGACCCGTCGAGACGGATCGGGCGACACAGGATGCGCGTGCCTGCGTTGCGGATGACAATCTCCGACTCCGGCGACCGGTCGCTGTTGCAGTGCACGAGCAGTCCGGTCGACTGGCCCATGGCCGCCGTGTACGCGATGAGCTCGAGGTAGTCGCGCGACGCAAGGTAGCCGTCGGCGCCCACGGAGTACTTCGCGTCACCGACGAGCACGACCTCGCTCCCCCGCCTCACGACGAGGTCGGGAGCCATCGTGACGGCGCGCCCCTCGTCGAGCCACACGTCCTCGTCACCGTCGATGCGCAGGTCCGGCGCGAGACGCAGGTCGAGCTCCTGGACGATCCAGCGCCGGAAGAGGTCGTCCATGTCGACCATGAGGCTGTTGGCCTGCTGGTCGCCGGCCTCGTGGCTCAGCGACATCGCCTGCAGCACGAGCCTCGACAGGCGCATGGCGTCCTCGTAGTGCTCGTTGAGACGCGTCACCGCCACCGGGGTCGTATGCCGTGTGGCGGGGGTGTCGGAGACGCCCTCGAAACGGCCCATGACGCGAAGCGCCTCACGGCGCACCTGCGGTGCGAGCTGCGGCCAGGAGAGCATCGCCTGGAGGGTGCAGCGGAAGAGCTGGTTCTCCACGATGTCGGCCGTGAAGTCGTCGTAGCGGCATTGGGGTTCGGCGGCAGCCCACGGACGGCGCGCGAACTCCTCGACGAGGAGCCGGCCACGGATCGTGCGCATCCGCTCGTCACGGGCGACGTAGCCGTGCACGAGCCCGCGCATCGTCGCGCTGTCGATCAGCCGGATCGCGAAATAGGCCACCCCGTCGATGAGCTCGTCGGTGTCGCTCCACGTGACGTGCTCGTGCTCGAAGGCCTCGGGCGACACCCCGGCCCCGAGCATCGCGAAGAAGTTGGTGACCGAGACGCGCGGCATGACCCGCACGACGAGGCCGGGCACCGCAAGCGCACCAACCCAGCTCGTCGCGCCGATGGTGACGACGTCGGGGTCCGCGGTGGCATGGATGACGAGGCGCTCGCCCGCCGCTGCGACGAGCGCGGCGCGGGTGTCACGCGGAAGGCGTACGGGGCCCGATCGGCCGTGCTCGGGGATGGCGGGGAGCTCGATGGTGGAGGGGGGCGTGGTGCTCGTGGCAGGTGGCATCGACGACGATCCGGCAGGGGTGGAGGGACGGGGTCGAGCATAGCTCGGGCCGGGACCAACCCCGGTCAACTAGAGTGGCGCGTGGCACCACCTGGTGCTGATGACTACTTCTCGGGGGCAACACCATGAATGCTGATTCGTCACGCCCACCTTCGGGCGTGTCCCGCCGGTCCGTCGCCAAGGGCATCGCCTGGTCCGTGCCGGCAGTCGCCGTCGCTTCGGCGGCACCCGCCCTGGCAGCCTCGGGCTCCGGACCGGTTCCGACCTTCATCTCTGCCTGCAAGTACCCGGGCAACAGCTGCAGCTCGCGCCCGAAGGGCTACTCGCTCTACTTCCAGATCGCCAACCCGACCTCGAAGACCATCTACATCTACACGGTGAGCATCGCCAACATCAGCGGCACGCAGCTGTCGTTCCAGTTCTCCGTGCCGCCCCTGCCCATCACGGTGCCGGCCAACGGCTCGGTCGCCACCGAGTTCGTCGCATCGTCGGGCAACAGTGCGCAGCAAGGCTTCTCGGCCGACATCACCATCACGTGGGGTCACAACCCGACACCTCCGGACCCCGACAACCACCCCGCGGTCACCACCCGCGTGACGGTGGTCGCGACCCCGCCGAACTGCCCGCCCTGCCCCGACTGAGCCGACTGGGGCGACTGCCCGCCCTGCCCCGACTGAGCCGACTGAGGCGACTGCCCCGACTGAGCCGACTGAGGCGACGACGGGGGCTCGCCTACGGGCGAGCGACGTCGATCTGGCCGTAACGCGATCGCACGTTCTCCCAACGGAACTGGGCGAGCTCGTGCTCCCGGCCGTAGAGCTGGTCCTCGATGAACGGGTAGACGTTGTAGTCCCAGATGCGCCGCAACGTCGCCTCGTCGTCGTCGAGGCCCGGCCGCATGAAGTACGAGTGCCCGATCTGCAGGTGCGGTCCGCGCAGCGCCCGACGCAGGTCCTCGTTCACCCGGTCGACGAGGTCGGCGACCCACACGGGACCGTCGTGCGCCTCGAGCCAGCGTCGCAGCAGGCCCTGCATGGGCCCGTCGTGGGGCATGAAGGGCACGAAGTCGAACCGCCGGCGCAGCGCCGCGTCGACGAGCGCGATCGACCGGTCGGCGGTGTTCATCGTGCCGATGAAGTAGAGGTTCGGCGGCAGCTCGAAGCCCTCGTCGGGCCGGTAGGACGTCTTGACCGAGTGCGACCGGTACTCGAGCAGGAAGAGCAGCTCGCCGAAGACGCGCGGGAGGTTTGCGCGGTTGATCTCGTCGATGATCATGATGTGCGGCGTCAGCGGGTCGGCCTCGGCGGCCTCGGCCAGCAGCGCGAGGGGACCCTTGCGCAGCTCGTAGACCATCTGGCCCTGGTGGTCGATCTGTGGGCGGAAGCCCTCGAAGAAGTCCTCGTAGCTGCTGCTCGGGTGGAACTGGACGATGTCGCGCTTCGCCGGGTCCGGTTGCAGGGCCGTGGCGAATCGCTGTGCCAGATAGGTCTTTCCGGTGCCGGGAGGCCCGTAGAAGATGACCTGCTTCTTCTCCTCGAGCAGACCCTTGATCTCGCGGAGGAAGGACTCTTCGATGAGAAGGTCTGCGGCAGCGTCGCCGAGCGCGTCCTTGTCGGGCGTGAGCGCCTTGTCGGAGCGCCGCATGAGCCAGTGGGCGAGCTGGCCCTGACCCCAGGGGTCGTCGGGCAGCAGCGGGTCGAGGGTCTGTCGCAGCAGGGCGTTCGTCTCGACGTGCATGCGACCGCGTGACTTGCCCTCCGTCCAGCGCGCCGGGCCGCCGAGACGGGCCAGCATCGCCGCCTTGCCGGAGTCGCCACCGAGCGAGAAGAGCGGCAGCCAGTGCTCGGGATGAGCGATCGCGAAGAGCTTGAGCACGACCGTCTCACCGAAGCCCTGGACCGGCACGTCGTCGGTCGAGAGCACGCGGTTGATGCGCTCCTCGTCGCGCCCTTCGCCCCAGAGCAGCTCGCGCACCGTGTTGCGCAGCTGCTCGATGCCGCTGGCGTCGAGGGCGTTGATGGAGCTGATGAGCACGGACTGGGCACCGATGTCGCCGTAGCCTCGGGTCGAGACGATCCGCTTGAAGGTCGGCAGGTCGAAGTCCTCGAGGCCCTCGCGCGAGAGGCAGGCGGCGAAGATCCGGCGCTGCTCCTGGTGCCAGGCGTCGCGCTCGGTCGGGTAGGGCCGCTCGGTGCGGAAGATCTCGACCTCGGTGGCCAGGTCGACCATCGACGCGAGGTCGAGCGACGGGTCGTCACCGCGCTGGCTCGAGCTCATGAAGCGAAGCAGCGGCGTCAGGGCGCGCGCCGTCGAGATGATGTCGTCGGCGAAATCGGCTCTGCCGAGAGCCTCCTCGTCCTTCCACCAGCGGCCGACGAAGGTCTCGCCAGAGGGGTACTCGCGCCCCGCCAGCTCGAGCCGGTCGCCGCGGCCGTCCTCGTGGACGCGGAAGAAGTTCAGTCCCCGCGGCAGGTGGTCCTGCACGAGGGCACCCACCTCGCGGTGCTGCTGGTCGCTCTCGCCCTCCCAGCCGCCGTGCAGGCCGAAAGCCACTCCCGAGCGCGTCACCCAGAGGCGGAAGCCGGGAGCGCCGGCGCCACCGACGAGGATCCACGCGGCATACAGGTCGGAGCGGTAGGCGCTCTCCTCCCCCGCGAGCTGCTGCAGCGCGAGGGTGGGGGCCTCGAGGTAGAGACCGGTCTCGGCCCCGAGCCGCTCGATGAGGCTGTCGCTGATGTGGTCGGCCTCCCCGCGCAGCTGGCGGGCAAGGTCGGCGGCGCGCTCCTCCTGCGCCGGCGTCGCGTAGCCGGAAGAGGGGCGGAACTCGGAGGCGAGCTCGGCCGCCTCGACGCAGACGTCGAGGACGTTGGGGGCGATGCCGACGAAGCCCTCCGTCTCCTTGAAGTGCCAGAGGATCCGAGCGGCATACCGCGGGTCGTCGGGGCGCAGCGCGTGGCAGAGGTCGGCGAAGGCGACATAGCGCTCGGCGTGGCTGAGGCCGCGCTCGAGCCAGCCGAACCGCTGGAGCATGTGGGGCGCGTTCTCCCACATGAGCGGCCAGTCGCCGGCGTCGTCGGTCGACCAGAAGAGGGAGAGGACGTATGCCGTGTGGCCGGGTGCCGGGGCGCGCTGGCCGCGCGAGCCTCCCCGGGCGAGGAAGGCGTCGACCGACTGGAGCTTGTCGGCGGCGTCCTGCGGGGAGGCCGGGGTCTGCAGGGTCACCTTGAGTAGGTCGACGACCTCGGCGTACTCCTCGTCGGCGCGGCGCACGAGGGCCGCGAGCCAGGGGATGCCAATGGGCCCGAAGCCGACGTAGGGCCCGTCCTTGCGGGCCCAGTGGTTCATCGCCTCCTTGAAGGCGAGCAGGTCGCTGCTCGCGACGAGGTCGGCGAGGATCTCGCGCAGCTCGCCGTTGCGAGCGGCACGCTCGAAGTCGAGCTCGGCGAAGAGGGCCTGGGCGTCCTTGTCCGACTCTGCTGCACGCTCGATGAGCGCATACTTCGCGCGCCAACGCTTGACGTCGACGCTGTCGCTGCGGGTCATGGGGCTCCCTTGCACACGCCACTGTCTCGGGCGTTTCTCAGTTGCTGCGCGTGTGGAGGCCGCGCAGGACCGGCCCAAAGGTTACCTGCCAGTCGTCCATGCTCCGAACCGGGGCGTGGGGGCCTGCGCTTGCTGTGGACGGGCTCAGAGGTGGGTGCGAGCCTGTGGATGAGGGGAGAGGCTCGGGGTGCGACTGCGCCAAGATCATGAGACCGTGCGGAACGAATCGGGACGCACCGTCACCGAAGCACCAGCACGCACGACCTGGACCGACACCACGCTCTGCCGAACGGCTGAGAGATCTGCACGAGGGGATGCCGATGACCTTCGCCGACCATGGCTCCGTCCCACCACGAGCCCGACGAGCCCTCCCGTATGCCGCCAGCGTCGTTGCGCTGCTCGTGGCCGCCGGGTGCACGTCCGGGTCACCTCAGGGCCCGCCGCCCAGCACGGCTCCTCTGACGACGTCGAGCAGTGCGACGACGACGGCGGCTCCCACGACGACAGCGACGCCTACCCCGTCGGTGGATCCGGTCATCGCCAAGATCCCCGCCGCCGCCCGCCCAGAGACGATGGCTGGAGGAGAAGCCTTCGCCCGCTTCTACATAGCTCAGGTCAATCAGGCGTACACGACGGCTGATCCGGGCGCTTTGCGTGGGCTGTCAACGCAAGCATGCAAGACGTGCGAGCAGTTCGTGGCCACAGCGGCCAAGTTCCGCGAGGACGGCGTCCACCATGACTCACCCTCGCTCAAAGTGACATCCGCTACCGCCACAACCTTTGCTGCCAATCGACGAGAGGTGACCGCGTTCGTTAATCAGGCCGCGGTGAGGGTGGTTGACGGGGGCGGTAAGGCCGTTAGTCGGACATCTGAAGCCAAGGGGGCATTCCTCTTGACTCTGGCGTTTGACTCGCATTGGCGTGTTACCCGTTTGCAGACAGCCAAATCATGATGTGTCAACCAGCGCGCCTGAGGCCGATCACGACAACCTTCGTTTCGCTGGCAGTCTCGCTGAGTTTGTCCGCACCGGGGACAGCCGCCGAAGTGACTGCTGCCACGGCTGGCAGCGGAGATCCTTGCCAGATCGGCGACACCTTCAACTGCGGCACGGATGAGGCGTCGGCCTACGTTGGCCTCACCAGGCAACAGGTACTCGCACTCAAGAGGTTTCCGGACGACAACGGCAGCACCGTAGTGAGCGACCGGCCGCGAGACGCACCTGTCTACGAGTACATGTCCCTGAACGACTGCGCCGAGGCCCAACCCGAGACCACGACACAGGAAGTCTCCTGTGCGCACGCGCTGAAGGATTGTCCTCCAGACATGGCTGGCCCTTATCTGCGCATCTGGCGGCGCACCCTGGCCGGCGATCGGGTGATGGAGCCCTGGACCGCGCAGGGCAGCACTTGCGCCTCAGATGTGGCTCCGGGGGCGCGGCCGACGTTGTCGATGGCTGACATCAAGGCTCAGTTCATGCGCACGCCATGGGCGAAACCGCAGATCTCGAGCCAGCCCGCGGGCAACACGACGCTCGTCAACCTCACGACGTTCTACAAGGTGAACTGGACCCCCGCCGGCTTCGCACCCGGAGAGGTCGACCGGTCGGTTCTGCGAGGCATCCCGGTCCGCATCCGCCCGAAGCTCGTCGGCTTCACCTACGTCTTCGGCGACGGCTCGACCTACGGGCCGACGACCTCGACCGGCGGGGTGTACCCCGACGGCGACGTGAAGCACATCTACCGGGCCAAGGGAGAGTTCCCCGTCCGCGTCAACACGACGTTCGGAGCCGACTTCAGCCTGGACGGCACAGCCTGGGACGAGATCCCGTCGACGGTGACCGTGCCCGGACCAGCCACCGCCGTCACGGTGCGAGAGGCCAAAGGCGTGCTCGTCAGCCGCTGACCAAGCAAGGCGGTCGACAACAACCGCGATCCACACCACCTGCTGCCTCTGTGTTGAGTCACCCCGTGACTCAACACAGAGGCGCCTCGCCCCTACCCCTCACCGGGGCGCTGCCCAGGGTCACTCGTCCGCGACGAGGGCGTCCTCGTCCTGTGCGTTCCGGTCCCACCGGGACGAGGCCGCGGTGTCGGGGACCACGCTCGTCGCCTCGCCGCCGAAGCCCTCCGTCAGGCCCTCGTCGGCGTCCCCAGCAGAGCTCGCTCTCGAGTCCGCCCCGTCGTCCGGTCTCGCGGCCATGAGCGCCTCCCACGTCGTCATCGGCGCCGACTAGCGCCTCGTCCAACGACGCTACCCCCGCCGCTCCGGCGGCGGGGGTAGCGCGGGGGTAGCGCGGTGGTAGTGCCGGGGTAGCTCGGGGGGCGCCGCGCGGCCCGACAGCTGGCTGGCTCGACCCGGGCCCGGCCTCAGGCGGCGACCGAGCCGTCAGCGGGGAAGGCCGTCACGCCGGTGGGGGCCGCGATCGCCACCCCGAGCAGCCGCACACCGGAAGCGCTGCACGCCTCCTCGAAGGCGACACGCAGGTCGTGGTCGCGCGGAGTGGGATCCGGACGGCCGGGGCGGGCGATGGCCATGACGACGTCGTGCACCCCCTCGCCGGCAGCCTCCGTGAAGAGCCGCGTCAAGCCGTCCTGCACGCGCACCACGTCGACTGTGTGCGGCTCGTCCGGCAGGCAGATCGGCTGCATGAGCCGGCCACCTTCGTGGCAGAGCAGGACGTAGGTCGACCCCTCGCACCGGGCCTGATCGGTGACGATGAGGTCGATGACGCCCTCGAAGACGTCGGGATCGGTGATTGGTCGCTGGGCCCAGTCGGCGGGCAGGTCCTGGAAGCTCATGCCCTCGAGCATGCCGGGAGCCGGTGACAGTCGGCCGGAGATATCCACACGGTTATCGTGAGGACAGCCTGCCGACGGCACGCAGTGGAAGGAGGCATGCCGGTGACGACTCCGAGCCGCCCAGCCGCCCTCTGCGCGACCGAGCTGCTGGCGGCATACGCCGACCGGGCGCTCTCTCCGGTCGAGGTCCTGCTCGACGTGGCCGACGTGGTGGGCGAGCGCGAACCCACGCTCAACGCCCTGTGGGTCAACGACCTCGAGACGCGCCGCGACGCCCTTCTCGAGGCAGCTCGGGCGAGCGAGCGCCGCTGGGTCGCCGGCAGTCCTGATGGCCCGCTCGACGGCGTCCCCGTCACCGTCAAGGAGAACCTCGCTCGGGCCGGTGTGCCCATGCCCGCGGGCAACGCCGGCACCTCACCGGCGGTCCCCACCCGCAGCTCGCCCGTCGTCGCGCGCATCGAGGAGGCAGCCGGCACCATCATCGGCTCGACGGTCATGCCCGACTGGGGCATGCTCAGCTCCGGCGTCTCCAGCCTGCACGGCGTGACCCGGTCTCCCTGGGACGAGCGGCTGACCACCGGTGGCTCCTCCTCCGGCGCCGGCGCGGCCGCCGCTTCGGGCTACGGCCCGCTCCACGTCGGCACCGACATCGGCGGCTCGATCCGCCTCCCCGGCACCTGGCTCGGTCTGACCACCCTCAAGCCCAGCGCTGGGCGCGTGCCCCTCGACACGCCCTACCTCGGGCGGGTGGCCGGACCCTTGACCCGATCGGCGGCCGACGCCGCGCTGCTCCTGTCCGTCATCAGCGGACCTGACCCGCGCGACTGGACCGCGCTGCCCCCGGGCGCCGCTCTCCCCGACCCCCTCACCCTCGACCGCCTCGACAACGACACGACGCGCATCGGCCTGCTCCTCGACGCCGGGTGCGGCACACCGGTCGACCCCGAGGTGCGGGCCGTCATCGAGTCCGCGGCTGCCGTCTTCGCCGCGTCGGGTGCCGAGGTCGTCCCTCTCGAGCCGTTCATGACGCCCGAGTGGCTCGTGCGCCTCGACGAGTTCTGGCGGGTCCGCTCCCTCGTCGAGCTCGACGCACTCGACGACGACGCCCAGGACCGCGTCCTGCCCTTCGTGCGACGGTGGGCCGAGGCCGGCCGGTCCGTCGACGGCCGCGACGTCATGCGCGACTACGCAGCGATCATGGCCATCCAGCAGGCCACGGTCGCCGCCACCGAGCGCTGCGACCTCGTCCTCTCCCCCGTTGCCCCCATGGCGGCCTTCCCGGCCGAGTGGCCGATGCCCTGGGGCGACGGCGACGAGGCCATGCCGCACATCGGTTTCACCGCACCGTTCAACCTGTCGGGCCAGCCCGCCGGCACCGTCAACGCCGGCTTCACCGCAGACGGTCGCACCGTCGGGCTCCAGATCTCGGGCCGCCGCTTCGACGACGTCGCCGTTCTACGGGCCCTGCACTGGTTCGAGCAGCACCGGCCCGCAGGTGCGGCGCCGACCTGGCCGATCGCTGCGGAGAGCAGTCGTCCTCAGTCCTCGGGCGTCCCTCGGTGGCAGACCGCCTCGACGTTGTTGCCGTCGGGGTCACGCACGAAGGCGCCGTAGTAGCCGGCGTGGTACTCCGGCCACAGCCGCGGTGCGTGCAACGACTCGGCGCCGAGCCCCACGGCCGCCTCGTGGAAAGCTTGGACGGCCTCGACGCCCTCCGCCGCGAAGGCGCAGTGCATCTCGCGACTCGGCTCAGGCCCGCTCCACGACGAGATCCAGAACTCCGGGTGGCCCTCGCTGCCGTAGCCGATGGCGACACCGACATCCATCTGCCGGGAGTAGCCGAGCACACCGAGCACCGTGTCGTAGAACCTCGCGCTGGCCTCGAAGTCCGAGCAGTTGATGCCGAAGTGATCGATCATTGTCACACCCTAGGCCCGCCCACCGACACTCCGGATCCGACGCAGATCACCCTCCCGAGGCATTGTGCTCGCGCCCATCCTTTGATCGACTGTGGGTGGTGGGTCCGGCCCATCCGGGGCCGTTCCGAGCGAACCGGAGGTGCCCATGAGCAGTTCAACGCAGTCGGTCCCCGAGCAGGCAGAGGACGCCGAGCTCGAGGGGTCGCCCGCAGGCGTGCACGCCACCACGACCGTCGCCAAGCCCGTCGACGAGGTGTGGGAGCACCTCATCAGCGCTCGCGGCACCGAGGCCCTCCTCGGCCCGGGCGTGACGCTCGGCAGCAAGGGTGAGTCGTGGCACAGCACGGACGGCCCCCACGGCGTCGTGCGCAGCTGGCATCCCCTCGAGCAGATCCGCGTCTCGTGGCACCCGCACGAGGACGGACCGCTCAGCATCGTCGACCTCCAGCTCAAGGGCGACGGTGACGGCACCCGCCTCGACCTCTACCACGAGGGTGAGGGCATCGCGGACGACGGCGCCGGCGACAAGCGGCGCTGGGACGACGCGCTGGGCCGGTTCGTCTCGACGCTTCCCTGACCACTGGCCACGCGGGGCACGCCGCTGGCGGCCCCGCGCCCCGATCGGGTACGTCTCTGCACATGTCCTCGCGTATGCCGTCCGCCACCGTCAACGGGACCCCGCTCGGCTTCGAGGGGGTGTCCGGGGCGACGAACGCCCTCGACTGGCTGCGCTCCAAGGGCCTGACGGGTGCCAAGGAGGGCTGCGCCGAGGGTGAGTGCGGCGCGTGCGCGGTGCTCGTCGCGCGCCCGAGCCCCACGGACGACGCCACCACGGAGTGGACGGCCGTCAACGCCTGCCTCGTGCCCGCCGCCTCGCTCGACGGCCAGGAGGTCGTGACCGTCGAGGGCCTCGGCTCGCCCGACGACCTGCACCCGGTGCAGCGCGAGATGGCCGTGCGAGGGGGCTCGCAGTGCGGCTTCTGCACGCCCGGCTTCGTGTGCAGCCTCGCGGCCGAGTACTACCGCGCCGACCGCACCGACGCCGGCTGCGATGCCCACGCCCTGTCCGGCAACCTCTGCCGGTGCACGGGCTACCGACCGATCCGGGACGCCGCCGACGCCCTCGGTATGCCGTCCGGTGACGACCCGCTCGGCCGCCGCCGTGACGCTCCGGCCCCCGATGCGGTGCCGACCCGGCTCGTGGGTGCAACCGGCTCGTATGCCCGAGCGGCCGACCTGGCCGACGCCTTCGCACTCCTCGCCGAGCACCCCGAGGCGGTGCTCGTCGCAGGGTCGACCGACTGGGGCGTCGAGGTCAACCTCCGGGGTGCCCGCCCACCCTTCGTCATCGCCATCGACCGCGTCGCCGAGCTGCGGATGCTCGACGACGACGACGACGCTGTCGTCGTCGGAGCAGCGCTCACCCTCTCGGAGGTCGAGCGGCGCCTGGACGGGCGGGTCCCCCTGCTCGCCGAGCTCCTGCCCCAGTTCGCCTCACGGCTCATCCGCAACGGCGCGACACTCGGCGGCAACCTCGCGACCGCCTCGCCCATCGGTGATGCGGCGCCGGTGCTCCTCGCCCTCGATGCCGAGGTGGTCCTCGCCTCGTCGGGCGGCGAGCGAACGCTTCCGATCAGTGAGTTCTTCACCGGCTACCGCACCACCGTCCGTCGTCCGGACGAGCTGATTCGTGCCGTGCGGATTCCCCTGCCGCTGAGTCCTGTCACCGCCTTCACCAAGATCGCCAAGAGGCGGTTCGACGACATCAGCGGTGTCGCCGTCGCCTGCGCCCTCGAGGTCGAGGACGGCTCCGTGACCCGGGCCCGGATCGGTCTCGGTGGGGTCGCCGCCACCCCGATCCGCGCCTTCGCGACCGAGCAGTCTCTCGAGGGTCACCCATGGTCGGAGTTGACCGTGCACGCGGCCGCCGAGGTCCTGCGCGGTGAGGGGACGCCGATCGACGACCTCCGCGCGTCGGCTGCCTACCGCCGAGCCATGCTCGGCTCAGCCCTGCTGCGGCTCTATGCAGACCACGCGCAACCGACGACGACCGAGGGGGCGCGCGCATGAGCAGCCTCTCGCAGCGTCCGGCGGACGCCGTTGTGGGTCAAGCAATCCCGCACGAGTCGGCCACGCTGCACGTCACCGGGGCCGCGCTCTACACCGACGACCTCGTCGGCCGGACTGCCGGCGTGCTGCACGCGTGGCCGGTGCAGTCGCCACACGCGAGGGCCACGGTGACAGCGCTCCGCGTCGAGGCGGCATACGACGTCGGCGGTGTCGTGCGGGTGCTCACCGCGGCCGACGTGCCCGGTCTCAACGACGCAGGCGTCAAGGGTGACGAGCCGCTCTTCCCGGATGAGGCGTGCTACGTCGGCCAGGCCGTCTGCTGGGTGCTCGGCGAGACCCTCGAGGCAGCCCGGGTCGGGGCGGCGGCGGTCGAGGTGGACTACGCACCCTTGCCGGCGATCATCACGGTGCGCGAGGCGATCGCGGCCGACGCGTTCCAGGGCGGCCAGCCGACCCTTGCACGGGGTGACGTCGAGAGCGGGCTGGCAGCCGCCACAACAGTCTTCGCAGGCGAGATCGACATCGCCGGCCAGGAGCACTTCTACCTCGAGACGCACGCCTCGATCGCACTCGTCGACGAGGCGGGCCAGGTGTTCGTCCAGTCCAGCACGCAGCACCCGAGCGAGACCCAGTCCATCGTCGCGCAGGTGCTCGCGCGGCCGAGCAACGCCGTGACGGTGCAGTGCCTGCGGATGGGTGGCGGCTTCGGGGGCAAGGAGATGCAGCCGCACGGGCTCGCTGCGGTGGCGGCGCTCGGGGCCACCCTCACGGGGCGGCCGGTCCGGATCCGACTCAACCGCACCCAGGACATGACGATGACGGGCAAGCGCCACGGCTTCCACGCCCAGTGGCGAGTGGGCTTCGACGCCGACGCCCGCCTGGTTGCCCTCGACGCGACCCTCACCTCCGACGGCGGCTGGAGCCTCGACCTGTCCGAGCCGGTGCTTGCACGGGCCCTGTGCCACATCGACAACGCCTACTGGATTCCCGACGTGCGGGTGAACGGCCGGATCGCCCGCACCAACAAGACGTCTCAGACCGCCTTCCGCGGATTCGGCGGCCCTCAGGGGATGCTCGTCATCGAGGACATCCTCGGGCGCTGCGCTCCCCTGCTCGGCATCGACCCGGCGGAGCTTCGCCGGCGCAACTTCTACGTCGAGGGCCAGGCCACCCCGTACGGCCAACGGGTCCGCCACCCCGAGCGCCTCGTCCACGCGTGGGACGACCTCGCCGCGCGCGCCGATCTCGGGCGACGACGCGAGGAGGTGGCGGTGTTCAACGCCGAGCACCCCCACGCCAAGCGGGGCCTCGCCATCACCCCGGTCAAGTTCGGCATCTCGTTCAACTTCACGACGTTCAACCAGGCCGGTGCCCTCGTCCACGTCTACACCGACGGCTCCGTCCTCATCAACCACGGCGGCACCGAGATGGGTCAGGGCCTGCACACCAAGATGCTCCAGGTGGCCGCGACGAGACTGGGGCTCCCCCTCGAGCGGGTGCGCCTGGCGCCCACCCGCACCGACAAGGTGCCGAACACCTCTGCGACCGCAGCGAGCTCGGGCGCCGACCTCAACGGCGGGGCCGTCAAGCACGCCTGCGAGCAGATCACCGGCCGGCTCGCCGAGGTCGCGGCCTCAGGGCTCGGCATCGACCCGTCACAGGTGACCTTCGCCGACGGTCTTGTCGCGGGCGGAGGCGACTCCCTCACGTGGGAGCAGGTCGTCGCCCTCGCCTACGCGCAGCGGGTCCAGCTCTGGGCCTCCGGCTTCTACCGCACCGAGGGGCTGCAGTGGGACTCGACCGCGATGCAGGGCTCGCCCTTCAAGTACTTCGCCTACGGGGTCGCGGCCTGCGAGGTCGAGGTCGACGGCTTCACCGGGGCCTATCGCACCCTGCGGGTCGACATCGTGCACGACGTCGGGGACAGCCTCTCGCCGCTCGTCGACATCGGCCAGATCGAGGGCGGATTCGTCCAGGGCGCAGGCTGGCTCACCCTCGAGGACCTCCGGTGGGACGAGAGCGACGGACCCACCCGGGGCCGGCTCGCGACCCAGTCAGCGAGCACGTACAAGCTGCCGTCGCTCTCCGAGATGCCCGAGGTCTTCACCGTCTCGTTGCTCGAGCACGCCCACGAGGACGGCGTCGTCTACGGCTCCAAGGCCGTCGGAGAGCCGCCGCTCATGCTCGCCTTCTCGGTGCGCGAGGCGTTGCGGCAGGCGGCTGCAGCCTTCGGGCCCGACGGCTGCGCCGTCCACCTCGCCACACCGGCGACGCCGGAGGCGGTCTGGTGGGCCATCGAGTCGGCCCGCTCGCAGCCCGTCGAGGCCTCGCTGCCCCACCGCGCCGAGGCGGCTGGCGTGACCATCGACAGCGGTGACCCGAGCGCGCAGGACGAGCACGAGCCAGACCAGCCGGAGCCCGACGCTCCCCCGATCGCGCCCGAGTCCGAGCAGCTCGCCGACTCGGGGAGCCCGCGATGAGCTGGCTCCGCGCGGTCCAGGCCCTGCGCGACCAACGCCGCCCCGGGGTCCTCGTCACGGTCGCCGCGGTGCGGGGTCACGCCCCCCGCGACTCCGGCGCCAAGATGGTCGTGTCCGCCGACGAGGCGTGGGGCACGATCGGCGGCGGCAACCTCGAGGCCACTGCGCTCGCCCGGGCGCGGACGATGCTCGAGACCGACACCGCCGCGCCGGTCACCCTCACGGTGTCGCTCAGCGACAAGGCACCCAGCGAGCACGGCCAGCAGTGCTGCGGCGGCGAGGTCTCCCTCCTGCTGGAGCCGCTGCGGGTCGTGCCGGCAGTGGCCGTCTTCGGCGTCGGGCACGTCGGTCTCGAGCTGGCGCGCATCCTCGCGCGGCACGACCTCGACCTGCACCTCGTCGACTCGCGCGCCACGGCTCTCGAGCCCGGTCGTCTCGCGGTTCTCGACGATGCCGTGGCCCGCGTCCACCTCCACCACTCCCCCGTGCCCGAGGTCGCGCTCGGTCAGGTGCCGGCGGGCACCCATGTCCTCGTCATGACGCACGACCACGCCGAGGACGCCGCGCTCTGCGATGCCGCCATCCGCTGTGGGCACCTCGGGTCGATCGGCCTCATCGGATCGTCGGCGAAGTGGGCGCGCTTCGAGGCGCTCCTGCGCCGCGAGGGCCACGACGACGAGACCGTGCGCCGCATCCAGAGCCCCATCGGGATGTCCGCCATCACGGGCAAGGACCCTGCCACCGTGGCCCTCTCGGTCGCCGCCGACCTTCTGCTGAGGACCGAGCACGCCTCGCACGCCAGCGGATCGGTCCTGCCGTCGTGACCATCGTGAGAGGCACCTTCCTCGACACCCCGGCGGGCGAGAGCGCCGTCGGGGCCGAGCTGCGCGTCGCGACCGACGCCGCCCTGCGGGTCGTCGAGGGCACCATCGTCGAACGCGGCTCGTGGGCGGAGATCAGCAGCCGGCATACGGACGACGTGCTCGACCTGCGCGAGGGACTCGTGCTGCCGGGACTCGTCGACACCCACGTCCACTACCCGCAGGTGCGCATCATCGGCGCGCTCGGCCTGCCGTTGCTCGAGTGGCTCGACGCCGTCGCCCTCCCCGAGGAGGCGCGGCTCGCGTCGACCGGCCACGCGCGAGCCGTCGCAGCGGAGTTCGTCAGCGGGCTCGCAGCGTCGGGCACGACGACTGCACTCGTCTTCGGGGCGCACTTCGCGAGCGCCGTGGACGTGCTCTTCGAGGAGGTGCGCCGCGTCGGGCTGCGCGTCACGGCCGGTCTCGTCGTCAGTGACCGCGGCCTGCCGGAGCCGCTGCTCACGACGCCCGAGCGCGCCTACGACGAAGCCCTCGATCTCGCGCAACGATGGCACCACCCCGTGAGTGCTGGCCGCGCCACCCGCACGAGGTATGCCGTGACCCCGCGCTTCTCCTACGGCGCGTCGGACGAGTTGCTCGAGTCGTGCCAGGCAGTGCTCAAGGACGTCAGCGGCGCATGGTTCACCTCCCACGTCAACGAGAGCCCGGCCGAGATTGCCTCTGTCGCAAGGCTTTTCCCGGATGCAACGGACTACGTCGACACCTATGACCGGCACGGCCTGCTCGGGCCGTCATCGGTGCTGGCGCACGACGTGCACCCGACCGAACGCGAGCTGGGCGTCCTCGCGGGCCGCGGTGCGACGGTCGCCCACTGCCCCACGAGCAACGCCGCCCTCGGCAGCGGCAGCTTCCCGCTGCGCGACCACGTCCGGCACGGGGTGCGCGTCTCGCTCGGTTCCGACGTCGGAGCCGGCACGGGCTTCTCGCTCTTCAAGGAGGGACTGCAGGCCTACTTCACGCAGCAGCTCCTCGGCGACGCGGGCCAGCCGCTCGCACCGGCAGACCTGCTGCACCTTGCAACCCGCTCCGGCGCGCTCGCCCTCGGACTCGAGCGTGAGGTGGGCGACCTGTCGGTCGGCAAGGCGTTCGATGCGCTCTGGCTCCGGCCGGCAGCGACGTCGCCGCTCGCCCTTGCCCTCCGGCACGCGGGCTCGGCGACCGAGGCCGTCGCACGGGTGTTCGCCCTGGCCGGGCCGGCCGACGTGGCCGGCGTCTGGGTCGCCGGCGAGCGCATCAGCCGCGAGCCCGTCGGGAGCTGACGGGCTCGCGGGTGGAGCTGGCTGCGCGCCGGTTGCGACCTCCTCAGCGGACGATCATCACCGGGCACTCGGCGTTGTGGATGATGTTGTGGCTGACGGAGCCGAGCAGCAGCCCCTTGAAGCCTCCGCGGCCGCGCGAGCCGACAACGACGAGGCCCGCGGTGGAGCCGAGGTCGGCGATGGCACGTCCAGGGTCTCCGTAGAGCACCTCGGTCGACACCTGGAGGTCGGGGTGCTTCGCCTTGGCGAGGCGGACCGCCGCGGACAGCGCGTCGTCGGCGTGCTCGCGCAGGCTGTGCGCGTGCACCGTGCCGGCGTGCGCCGTCTCCTCGTAGGCCCAGCTGTCGATCGAGGGCACCTGCACGACGTGGGCGATGCGCAGCTCGGCGCCCTCCTCCATGGCGATGTCGGCAGCAGCCTGCACCGCGCGCATGGCCGGTTCCGAGTCGTCGAAGCCGACGACCACGGGGTGCCCGGCGTCCGGCCGGACGACCTCGGGGAGGCCGTCGTTGACCGAGGCGACCTCGGTGGCCTCGGTGTCCGCCGGCTGCGTGAGCTCGTGGGCCGGCCGGACGACGACGACGGGGCAGTGCGCGTGGGCCGCGACGGCATACGACGTCGACCCGAGCAGGCCGCCCGTGAGGCGCCCGCGTCCGCGGCTGCCCATGACGACGAGGTCGGCGTCATTGGAGGCCTCGACGATCTGGGCAGCCGGGCTGCCGAGCCAGTACTGCGTCTGGATCCTCGACGCGTCGAGCGAGTCGCCCGCGCGCTGCGCTCCATCGTCGACGAGGCGCTTGGCCGCGTCCTGGAGCTCCGGCTCCACCTGCGAGGTGTCGAACGCCGGGAAGCCCGGAATGAAGCTGAGGTTGACGCTGTGCAACAGGGTCAGGCGGCTCCCCCGCCTCCGTGCCGTGGCTGCCGCCCAGCTGAGGGCGAGCCGTGACTCCGGCGAGCCGTCATACCCGATGACGACGCCGGCGGTGCGGACGTGGTGGCTGCCCGACTCGTCCGTGGACGTCGTGTCGGCAGCATCGGTGGGGTGATCGGTGGTGACCGTCGTGCGGTCTGTCTCCTGGCCGTTCATGGTGAGCACGCCTCCTCGCGAGAGCCGGGACCGTGCTCCCGGCCACCTCCATCATGGCGCGTTCGGCACCCCCGTGGGGGCAAGTGGTGACGAGCCAGACACAGCGGGTGCGTCAGGAGTCGCGGGCTGCGGCCGTCGCTCGGTCGTTCGCCTTCTGGATGGCGTCGACGAGCTCGTCCTTGCTCATCGACGAGCGCCCTTTGACCTCAAGTCGCCTCGCGATGTCGTAGAGATGGGCCTTGCTGGCGAAGGCATCGACCCCACCCTCGGAGTCACCGTCGTCGCGGTGGGCCCGCGCGGCAGCGCCGTGCCGGGCAGCCTGGGCGTCGCTCGGCCCTTTCTGCGCCTTCTCCTCCCAGTGGTCGCCGACCTTCTCGAAGCTGTGCTTGAGCGACGCGAAGGCGGTGCGGTGTGCCCGCTCGCCCTCGCCGTACTGCTCCACAGCCGCGTCGTGCGTCGCACTCCACGTGTCCTGGGCCTTGGTCGACGACCGCCGAATCGTCGAGGGCATGTCGTCGTCACCTCTGCGCCTCGTGGGCATGACACTCCTCCTGCCGTATGCCGTTCGCTTCCTCCTGCTTCCTACCCACCCCTCACGCTTCGGGTCACGTCCCCGCCACGGCGGGTGCCGGTGCCGTGGTGGGCGCCGGTGCCGTGGCCGGCGTCGGCGCCCACCACCTCGGCGGCTCGGAGGATGGCGACGGCCGAGCGGTCGATGTCGTCCTCGGTGGTCGTCGCGTTGGACACCGAGACCCGGATGAGGCGCAGTCCGTGCCACGTCGTGCCTCCGACCCAGCACGTGCCGTCGCGCTGCACCGCGTCGATGACGGCGTCGGTGTCGGTGGTGTCGCCGACGCTCACGAGGAGCTGGTTGAGCACGACCTCGTTGTGGATGGTCGCGCCGCCGGCCTCGAGCCGTTCCGCCATCCGGCGTGTGAGGGCGCACGACCGGTCCACGAGATCGGCGACGCCGTCTCGGCCCAGCTCACGCAGCGCCGCCCAGACCGCGAATCCCCTCGCCCGACGAGAGGACTCGGGGGTGAGATCACCGAGCACGAAGTCGGAGCCCGCACCCGACCCGGTGAGGTAGGACGCGGCATACGACATCGTGGCGGCGTGCAGCGCGGCGTCGGCGCAGAAGGCGAGGCCGCTGTCGTAGGGGACGTTGAGCCACTTGTGGGCGTCGGTGCCCCAGGAGTCGGCGGCCTCGACCCCGTCGAGCAGGTGAGCGGTATGAGGGCTGGCGGCCGCCCAGAGGCCGAAGGCGCCGTCGACGTGCACCCAGGCGCCCGAGCGGTGGGCCAGCGGGACGGCGCGGCGCAGGTCGTCGCACGCGCCGGTGTTGACGTTGCCCGCCTGCAGGCACACGATGACCGGCTCCCCGGCAAGGGTCTCGAGGGTGCGGCCGAGGGCCTCGACGTCGACGGCCCCCTGGCTCGTCGCCGGGACCGGGTGGATCGCCGAGGTGCCGAGGCCGAGCAGCCGCGCCGCTCGGTCGATCGTGGCGTGGCGCTCCTCGCTCGCGACGATCGCGACCCGCGGCGCTCCGAAGAGGCCGTCACGCTCGACGTCCCAGCCGGCATCGGCGAGGACGCGGTGGCGGCCCACGGCGAGGCCGACGGTGTTGGCGGCTTGGGCGCCGGTGACGAAGCCGACGGACGCGTCGGCCGGGAGGCCCAGCAGCTGCTTGGCCCAGCCACCGGCGGCGCGCTCGGCCGCCGCGGCAGCGGGCGAGAGCACCTCGTTGTAGGCGCACTGGTCCCACCCGGTGGCGAGGATGTCGGCCGCCGTGGCAGCGGGTGAGGACCCGCCGATGACGAAGCCGAAGAAGCGCGGCCCCACCGTGCCCATGAGCCCGGGTAGTGCCGCCTCGACGAGCTGCCGAACCACCTCGTCTGGCCGGGTCGGTCCTGGTTGGAGCTCGGCGCCTACGCCGAAGGCCGAGGCCAGGGCGTCGCGGTCAGGAGCCGGCTGCACCGGACGGCGCCCGACCGTGTCGCGGTGCTTCGCACCCACCTCGGCCGCGCTGGTGAGGAGCTGCTGCAGGTCGACGTCCATGGGAGGCACGCTCCTCCGGGTCACGCGGGGAGCGCAAGAGACGACGGGGGCCGCACGGCATACGGCCCCCGTCGGTGTCGTGCGAAGTCAGGCGACGCGCTGCTGGGGCGCGGTCTCCTTCGTCTTGCCGGGGTCCTTCTCGACGATGTCGCCGAGCACGTCGTCGATGCGGGTCATCAGCTCGGGCTCGAGCTTCACGCCGGCCGCCTTGACGTTCTCGGCGACCTGCTCGGGCCGCGAAGCCCCGACGAGCGCGGCGGCGACGTTGGGGTTCTGCAGGACCCAGGCGACGGCGAGCTGGGCCATGGTCAGACCGGCCTCGTCGGCGATCGGCTTGAGGTTCTGCACGCGGGTCAGCACGTCGTCGTTCATGAAGCGCTTGATCATGTCGGCGCCGCCCTTGTCATCCGCGGCGCGCGAGCCCTCGGGCGGCTGCTGCCCGGGCAGGTACTTGCCGGTCAGCACACCCTGCGCGATGGGGCTCCACACGATCTGGCTGACGCCGAGCTCCTCGCAGGTCGGCACGACCTCGCCCTCGATGACGCGCCACAGCATGGAGTACTGCGGCTGGCTCGAGATGAGCTGGAAGCCGAGGTCCTTGGAGAGCTTGACCCCCTCGCGGATCTGCTCCGCGGTCCACTCGCTGACGCCGATGTAGAGCGCCTTGCCCTGGCGGACGATGTCGGCAAAGGCCTGCATCGTCTCCTCGAGCGGCGTCTCGGTGTCGTAGCGGTGGGCCTGGTAGAGGTCGACGTAGTCGGTCTGGAGGCGCTGGAGCGAGCCGTTGATCGACTCCATGATGTGCTTGCGCGACAGGCCGGTGTCGTTCTTGCCGCCCGGGCCGGTGGGCCAGTAGACCTTGGTGAAGATCTCGAGGCTCTCGCGCCGCTCGCCCTTGAGGGCCTCGCCGAGGACGGTCTCGGCCTTGGTGTTCGCGTAGACGTCGGCCGTGTCGAAGGTGCTGATGCCGGCGTCGAGCGCGGCCTGCACGCACTGGGTGGCGACGTCGTTCTCGACCTGTGAGCCGTGGGTGAGCCAGTTGCCGTAGGTGATCTCGGAGATCTTGAGTCCGCTGTTGCCGAGGTATCGGAAGTCCATGCCACCCACCGTATGCCGCGTGGCTGACACCGCTCTGACCGGCTGTCTCGTCGTGCACAATCTGCCACCGGTTGGCCATGCGGGGTGTTCCATGGAGTCAGGAGGGGTCACGGGTCGCCGAGGACGTCTGGTCGGACCGCCGCGCTGTGCCGGTGTGGGTCGCGCCCGCGTGGGCTGCATCGGCGCAGCGGGCGTCGTCATCGCCCTGATGCTCGCCGCCTGCCAGGGCGCCGAGCCCCAGGCGACCCCGTCGCTGACCTCGGCAACAGGCTCCGTCACGTCGTCGACGCCGATCCCCACGAGCACGGTTCCGGCCACGACCCGGGCGACGACTCCGACAGCAGGTCCGGGCAGCACCTCCGGCACGACCACGAGACCGCTCGTGACGCCGTCGGGCACGAGACCGGCGACGACGACGTCCACGCGTCCTGCGACCAGCCCCACGTCCAGCCCCCGGGTCACCCCCTCGACGCCCACGACTGCTCCGACGACGTGCTCCATCCCGTCACGGCTGCTCGGACGGGACCTCACGACGCTCGGCACGACGCGCAAGGTCGTGGCCCTGACCTTCGACGGCGGCGGCGACAACCAAGGTGTCGCTTCGATCCTGCGCACGCTCGCCACGCAGGGCGTGCCCGGGTCCTTCTTCCTCACCGGGGAGTTCGTCGACGACTTCCCGGCGAGCGCCAGGGCCATTGCGGCGAGCCACCCCGTGGGCAACCACAGCTACCACCACCCCGACCTCACGACGATGTCGTCAGCGGC
Source organism: Humibacillus xanthopallidus (assembly GCF_006717145.1). Taxonomy (GTDB): domain Bacteria; phylum Actinomycetota; class Actinomycetes; order Actinomycetales; family Dermatophilaceae; genus Humibacillus; species Humibacillus xanthopallidus. Next base: position 1,638,838 of record NZ_VFQF01000001.1, read on the forward strand.
GGTCCGCACCGAGGTGCGCTCGGCCGCCGCCCGCATCAAGGCCGTCACCGGGCAGGATCCGCGGCCGTGGTTCCGCTTCCCGCTCGGCGCTGTCGACGCCCGGACCATCGGCATCGTCAACGGCGAGTGCTACGTGCCGTTCCGGTGGACGGTTGACACGCTGGGCTGGAAGGGCACCTCGGGCGGCCAGTCCGTGTCGTCGGTCGTCGGTCGCGTGGTCTCCGCGCTCGTGCCGGGCCAGATCGTGCTCATGCACGTGGGCGCCCACCCGACCGACCACTCCACACTCGACGCCGACGCCCTGCCGCGCGTCATCGCCGAGCTGCGTGCTCGGGGCTACTCCTTCGTGACTCTCGGAGCGGTCATCGGCCCGGCGCCGTGACGAGTCGGGTGGTTCCCCCGGGCTGACAACGGGTACTCCGGCCCCATGGACGAGCAGACCCGCACCGCGGCCCACCAGGACGCTCAGGACCCTCAGGACGTTCAAGACCCTCAGGACGTTCGGGGGCGGCGAGACCCGGAGGACGGCGCCAAGCCCGACTCGTTGCGCGATCTCCGACGAGACTCGTGGCGCTATGTCGCACGTCGGACGGTCCGAGAGTTCTCCAAGGACCAGTGCACCGACCTCGCCGCAGCGCTGGTCTACTACTCCGTTCTCGCGATCTTTCCCGCCGCGATCGCGCTGCTCTCGGTCGTCGGCCTCGTCGGGCAGTCCTCCCAGACGGTTGCCACGATCACCTCCGTGCTCGAGCAGGTGGGCGCCGGCAGCGTCGCGAAGACGGTCGAGCCGATCCTCCAGTCGCTGAGCAACTCGTCCGGGGCCGGCCTCGCCTTTGTGCTCGGCCTCCTGACGGCCCTGTGGTCGGCGTCCGGCTACGTGTCGTCGTTCGGCAGGGCGATGAACCGCGTCTACGAGATCCCCGAGGGGCGGCCGTTCTGGAAGCTGCGCCCCCTCATGCTGCTCCTCACCCTGGTGGCCGTCGTGCTCGCCGCCGCCGTGGCGCTTGCTCTGGTCGTGAGCGGGCCGGTCGCCCAGGCGGTCGGCGACGCCATCGGTCTCGGCAGCATGGCGGTGACGGTGTGGGGCATCGTCAAGTGGCCGGTGATGGTGATCGCCGTGGCGCTCATCGTCGCGCTGCTCTACTACGCCGCGCCCAACGTGAAGCAGCCGAGGTTCCGCTGGATCAGCGTCGGAGCCCTCGTGGCCATCGTCACCTGGGTCGTGGCGTCTGCGATCTTCGGCGTCTACGTCGCCAACTTCTCCAACTACAACAAGACCTACGGCACCCTCGCGGGCGTCGTCGTCTTCCTCCTCTGGCTGTGGATCACCAACCTCGCCATGCTCTTCGGCGCCGAGCTCGACGCGGAGCTGGAGCGGGCGCGCGAGCTCCAGGCCGGCATGCCGGCTGAGGAGTCGATCCAGCTGCCGCCTCGCGACACGACCAAGATCGACAAGGAGGAGCAGAAGCGCGCCGACGAGCTGGAGCGAGGTCGCCAGCTCGCCGACGGCTGAGTGCTCTCTCGGACTCCTCTGCTAGCCCCCGGTCAGGCGTTGATCGTCGGCTTGTCGCGCCAGGAGAACTCGGGCGAGTAGCCGAGCACTCGCCGCGCCTTGTCGATCGCGAGCAGCGTCGTGTGGTCGCCGATGTCGCCTCTGCGCTCGACGTCCGGGAAGACCTCGTCGAGCAGCTCGGAGTTCGATCGAGTCATCACCGAGTCGGGTGAGGCGATGATGAAGCGGTCGAAGCCCGGGGCGTCGAAGGCCAGCGCCCTCTCGACGGCCTGGGCGCCGTCGCGTCCGTCGATGTAGGCCCACAGGTTCCACTTGCGCTCCCGGGCATCCGCGTCGAACGGGAAGGCCGTGTAGTCCTCGACGTCCATGACGTTGGAGAAGCGCAGCCCGATGATCTTGAGGTCGGGGTGCCATCGGCACAGCTCGATCGCCAGCTGCTCCTCGAGGTGCTTGACGAGGGAGTAGACCGACTCGGGCCGCGCGGCATACTCCTCGTCGACGGGGACGTAGGGCGGGGGCGTGTCGAACGGCAGCCCGAGCACGGTCTCGGACGACGCGTAGACGATGTTGCGGATACCGAGGCGGATCGCGGCGTGGAAGACGCCGAACGTCGTGACGATGTTGTTGCGGAACGTCTCGATGTCGGGTGACAGACCTGGGGCCGGGATGGCCGCTAGATGCACGAGCGCATCGACGGTGGCCGGCTGGTCGCCGTCCCGGGCACCGCTCAGCGCGTCGATCACCTGGCCGTAGTCGGTCAGGTCGACGCGCATGAAACCGTCGGCCCGCTCCCCCTCACGGTCGAGGTTGACGACGGTGTGGCCGCTGTCGGTCAGACGGCGGACGACGTGGCGACCGAGCTTGCCGGTGCCGCCGGTGACGGCGATGCGCATGAACCCTCCTGGGTCGGGGTGGGGATGAAGACGTGCTGCACGTACCCAGCCACGCTAGCCGCGGTATGCCGTGTGCTTCCTGAGCGCTGCCTGTGCACCAAGCCCGCGAGTGGCCAAGAACCCCGCGAACTGTCGTCGGTCCAAGCACCCGCGAACTGTCGTCGGTCAGGGAGCCGCCGCCAGCGGCTGAGGGAGCGCCGTGACGCCATCACGTGTCGCGACGTGGAATCCGAGCAGCCGGACGCCGTGGGCGCGGCAGGCGTCGATGGACTGCTGGTGCCACGCACGGTCGGCATCCGTCGGCACACCTCCTCCCGGTCGTCCGCGGCCCATGAGGAGCGACCCACTCCGGGCGACGACGAGCGGCAGGATCATGTCGAGCAGCGCGGCCAACGCTCGGAGGTCGGCGTCGTGCGGAACGTCCGACAGGACGATGGGCAGGATGCCGCGGTGCTCCTCGTCGCACACCATGAGCCCTACACAACCGTCGGCCCGGGCCTCGTCACCGATGATGAGATCGATGACGTCGGCTGCGACGCGGCGGTCGGTGAGGGGAATCTTCTTCACGTCCGGTGGCAGGTCCTCGAAGGTCATGCAGAACATCGTCGTCCCCAACGCGGATCTGCCCACCGAGTTGTCCCCAGGCTGCCGCGCCTGTGGAGAACTGATGCGAACTGCACTGCTACATATACACATTCAGACTCCACAGGTCTTGACTGGGATTAGCACATCTGTTCTGCATATCTGCTTAAGTGAAGTACGATATGTCCGTGGTGGGGAATCCCGTTCGGGGCGTTGACTATCCGGCGACGTACCAGCAGCTGCTGGCGTGGTTCCCGGACACCGGGGCCTGCCTGGACTATCTGTCCCGGCTGCGGTGGCCGGACGGGTTCGTCTGCCCGGCCTGTGGTCACGGGGAGGCGTGGAAGACCGGCCAAGGGTTGTGGATGTGCAAGCAGTGCGAGCGGCGCACGTCGGTCACAGCGGGCACGATCTTCCACCGGACCCGGACGCCGTTGTCCACGTGGTTCGCGGCGATCTGGTTCCTGACCTCGCAGAAGAACGGGATGTCCGCGCTCGGGCTGCAGCGGGTCCTCGGGTTCGGTTCCTACGAGACGGCGTGGGCCTGGATGCACAAGCTGCGCCGGGCGATGGTGCGCCCGGAACGGGACAGGCTCTCGGGCATCGTCGAGCTCGACGAGATCATGGTCGGCGGCGTCACCCCGGGCAGTGCCGGCGGCTACGGCGACAAGATGGCTGTGATGATTGCCGTGGAGCACAACGACATTCGCCGACTCGGCCGGGTCCGGCTCGCGGTCGCGCCGCGACCGAACACCGGCGCGTTGGTCGACTGGGGCACCAAGGTCATCGAGCCCGGATCGACGATCCGCACCGACGGCGCCCAGCACCTGCGCCGGCTCGGCACGCTCGGCTACACCCACGAGTACACGACCGGCTACAACGCCGTAGACAAGGCCAGCGTCCTGCCCGGCGTCCACCTGGTCGCCTCGCTGCTCAAACGGTGGCTCATCGGCACCCTGCACTACCGGGTCGAGGTCCACCAGCTGCCGTACTACCTCGACGAGTACACGTTCCGCTTCAACCGGCGCAACGCCAAGTCCCGCGGGCTGCTCTTCTACCGACTGCTCGAGCAGGCCGTGGCCACCGACCCGCACCCGCTCCACGGACTCCTCAATCCCGGCAAGGCGCCTATATGCGACTTCACTTAAGCAGATATGCAGAACATCTGTTCGAATGGAGGCACGGACTATCAACGGGGGTGGCAGCGTGTCGGTGCCCACAGCGCGGCGGCAGGACAGGGCGATGCCGGGTGACGAGCTGAGTTGCCGTGGAGTCTCCGACGCCGTGCTCGAGGTCAAGGACCTCGTCGACCTCTATCGACTCCGCGACTCCTCTCGCGTCGCCATGCACCAGCAGGATCTGTCCACGGCCGAGCGTGCCGTGCGCTCCGGAGTGGCAGAGCACGTCATCGGTCGACGGCTACCGATGCTCGTCGCCGAGCTGGTCGAAGCGGTCTCCGACGATGTCGTCACTGGGCGCTCGACCGATGCCGAGCAGCAGACCGATGCCGACCTCCGGGTGGTCGAGGCGGTCGAGCGGTGCAAGGCCGTGCTCGACGCCGTGGGTCTCGAGGCTCTCGCGCGGCTCCAGTGCGACATCGAGTCGAGCGAGCTGCTCCGCAACCCCGACAACGCCAACCTCGGTCGTCCCGCGGCACCGGGGTGGCTCGACCCGGCCGAGCTCACGGTGATGGAGGTGACCACCTCGACCGGGCTGGGCAGCCACGACATCCAGGCTCGGCTGGGCCTCGCGACCTGCCGCACCGCAACTGCGGCCGAGCTGCGGTCGCGACTGCAGTCCGGCCGGCTCAGCCTGCACCGGGCCTGCACGATCCACGCTGAGACGCGCACCCTGCCCGACGATGTGGGGCTCGAGATCGTCGAATCGGTGCTGCGCCCCAAGGACGGCGCTCCCCCGTCGCCGTCGCTCTTCCGGCAGCGGCTCAGCCGGGCGTGCCTCGCCGCCGACCGGGCGGCCGGCGAGCGCCGTCGAGAGGCACGACGGCGGCGCCGCGGCGCCTTCGCCGTCATCGAGCCGGATGGTCTGGGCGCGCTCCACGTCATCAACGATGCAGACAAGATCATTGCTGCGATGGAGCGGGTCGACGCCATCGCACGGGCCGCCCGAACCGGTGGCGACTCCCGCAACCTCGACAGCCTGCGGGCCGACGTCATCACCGACATCCTCATGTTCGGGTGGCCGAGCACCGCCGACCTGCCCGCGCGCGACGACGCGTCGATGCCGCGGCCGGAGACAGACGCAAGTGCACCGCGGGCCGGGTCCGACACGAATGACGGTCCTTCACGCAGTGGCGATCCGAGCGGTCGAGGTGGCGCTACCCAGACGGCACCGGCCGCGGCTGAGGGGCCTGTCGAGCCTGAGGGGCCTGTCGAGCCTGAGGGGCCTGTCGAGCCTGAGGGACGTGTCGAGCCTGAGGGACGTGTCGGACCCGAGGGACGTGTCGGACCCGAGGAAGCAGGCGGGGCAGCTGCACGGGAGAGTCGCCCTGCAGGCCGATTCGATCAGCCTCGGGTCCTCGAGGACTGGTTCACCCGGCTCGGTCAGCGTCCCGCAGCCAGGGTCTGCATCGTCGTGCCCTTCACGACGGCGGTCGGCGTCACTGATGCTCCCTGTGAGATCCTGGGACATGGCTGGGTGGTCGCCGACCACGCCCGCGAGATCATCCTCAATTCCGGGTCGACGTGGCACCGGCTGGCCGTCGATACCGAGACGGGGGCCGCAGTGCGGCTCGAGACGACCTCCTACCGGCCGACCGCCGCGATGCGCGCCCACGTCGAAGCCGTGGACGGCACGTGCCGGGCCCCGGGCTGCACCGTTCCCGCCGCGCGCTGCGACCTCGACCACGACATCCCGTGGCCTCTCGGTCCGACCGACGTCGGCAACCTCACGAGCAAGCATCGACAGCACCACAACGCGCACACCCAAGGGCACTGGCGCGTGGGGCGCGACTCCGAGGGCATCGTCCGGTGGCGCACCCAGGCCGGACGCACCTACGAGACCCGGCCCAAGGACTGGCTCGACGGTGTGCGGGGGCAGTCGAAGAAGCCGGCGGTCGTGGTCCCGCTCGCGGACGATCCGCCGCCCTTCTGAGCCCGAGCGGGTGTGCGCGGCGTGACCGAGAGGTGGCGGACGGCATACGGAAGCGGCGTGGCCCGCGCCAAGCGTGGTGGGCGGCTGGCACGGCCGGAACCAGCCGGTCGATGGCCGTTCGAAACTGCCCCGCGAAGCTGCCCGCGGCCCCGGAATCTTCGCGCACGCTTGCTCGTTCACGGCGTGTGAGGATTGTGGACCCCTTTGGTCCACCACCGGCCTGAAGGGGGCATCGTGAGGCAGAGGAAGTACGAGGAGTTCGAGGCCGACAACGGCATTGCGCTGCGTTACAGCCGCCATGACGACGGCGGCGGTTTCGTCGAGTCACGCGCCCGCGTCGCCAAGACGGCCCACGTCGGTCCGTCGGCGTACGTCGACCGTGGAGCGATCGTCGGCGCCTACGCGCGCATCGGTTCCGGTGCGTGGATCGACGGTGGGGCCATCGTCCACGAGGGCGCGGTCATCGGTAGCGGTGCACATGTCGGCCCCGGCGCGGTGGTCGGACGAGGCGCCAAGATCGGGTCGCGCGTCAAGATCGGCTCCGACGCCCACATCTGGGACGGCGCGCGGGTCGAGAGTGACGAGGTCATCCAGCCGTCAGCAGTGGTGCAGGCCGGCAGTCGCGGGCGGCGTGCGGCCTGAGCGCGTGACCGCCCGTCACCACCGGTCGTGGACGTGCCGGCGGATGTCGTCGTCGTAGATCGCACGAAGGCCGTCGAGCACCTCGTCAGGTAGTGGTTCAAGCGCTGCGGCGGCGACGTTCCCGCGCACCTGGCGCTCGTTGCGCGCGCCGGGGATGACCGTGCTGACGCCCGGCTGGTCGAGGATCCAGCGCAACGCCACCTGCGCAGCGGGCAGCGGAGCCGCGAGCTCGCTCACCCGGCGCGCCGCCTGCACCCCCACCTCGAAGGGCACCCCGGCGAACGTCTCTCCCACGTCGAAGGCCTGACCGCCCCGGTTGTAGGTGCGGTGGTCGCTCGCCGCGAAGGTCGTGGTCTCGTCGTACTTGCCTGACAGCAGGCCGCTCGCCAGCGGCACTCGCGCGATGACACCGACGCCCGCGGCCTCGGCTGCCGGCAGCACGCGCTCGAGCGGCTTGCGACGGAACGCATTGAGGATGATCTGGACCGTGGCCACGTGGGGGCGGGCGATCGCCGTCAGCGCCTCGTCGCAGGTCTCCACCGAGACGCCGTATGCCGCGATGGCACCCTCGTCGACCAGCGTGTCGAGAGCGTCGTAGACCCGGTCGTCGGAATAGACCGGCGTCGGAGGACAGTGCAGCTGCACGAGGTCGAGCCGCTCCACCCCGAGGTTGCGCCGGCTGCGGTCGGTCCAGCCCCGGAAGGCGTCGAGCGTGAACGACTCCGGCACATGCGGATCGGCACGGCGACCCATCTTGGTGGCGACGGTGAGCCCGGCGTCGGGCCGCTCTGCGAGCAGCCGCCCGACGAGGGCCTCGGAGCGGCCGTCGCCGTAGACGTCTGCCGTGTCGAGGAAGGTCACGCCAGCGTCGACGGCGGCGTGCAGCACCGCCATGGCGTCCGAGTCGCCGACGTCGCCCCAGTCGCCACCGAGCTGCCAGCAGCCCAACCCGACGATGGAGACCTGACGACCGGTGCGACCGAGCTGGCGTGTCTGCATGGTCTCGACCCTACGACGCGTTTGCCGCGGCGTGGACGGCAGCGGCCACCGCGGGGGCGACCGACGCGTCGAAGACACTGGGGATGATGTAGCTCGGGTTGAGCTCGTCCGGCTCGACGCAGTCGGCGATGGCGGTGGCAGCGGCGACCATCATCGCGTCGGTGATGTCGGAGACGCCCGCATCGAGCAGCCCGCGGAAGAAGCCCGGGAAGACGAGCACGTTGTTGATCTGGTTCGGGTAGTCGGAGCGCCCGGTGGCGACGACGGTGGCGTGCTCGCTCGCCGCGATGGGGTCGACCTCGGGAACCGGGTTGGCCATGGCGAACACGATGGCGTTCGGTGCCATCGTCGCGATGTCGTCGCCGGTGAGGAGGTCAGGGGCGGAGACGCCGATGAAGACGTCCGCGCCGGCGAGCACCGCCTTGAGCGAGCCGGCCTCGTGACGAGCGTTGGTGTGGTCGGCGATCCACTGCCGGAAGGGCTCCATGCCCTCGTGGCCGTTGTGGACCGCGCCGTCACGGCCGCAGCCGATGATGTCGCGAGCGCCCTGGGTGAGGAGCAGCCGGATGATCGCATGCCCCGCCGCCCCCACACCGGACACGACGATCCGCACGTCCTCGATCGACTTGCCGACGACCCGCAGGGCATTGGCCAGGGCTGCGAGCACGACGATGGCGGTGCCGTGCTGGTCGTCATGGAAGACGGGGATGTCGAGCATCTCGCGCAGACGCGACTCGATCTCGAAACACCTTGGGGCAGAGATGTCCTCGAGGTTGATGCCTCCGTAGACCGGAGCGATGGCCCGCGCGATCTCGACGATCTCGTCGGTGTCCTGGGTGTCGAGGCACACCGGCCAGGCGTCCACCCCGCCGAACTGCTTGAACAGGGCGGCCTTGCCCTCCATCACCGGCAGCGCCGCCAAGGGGCCGATGTTGCCGAGCCCCAGCACTGCCGACCCGTCCGTCAGCACGGCGACGGTGTTGCGCTTGATGGTGAGGCGTCGCGCGTCCTCGGGGTGCTTGGCGATGGCGAGGCAGATGCGGGCGACCCCGGGCGTGTAGGCCCGCGACAGGTCGTCGCGGTGCTTCAGCGGCACCTTGGGGTTCACCTCGATCTTGCCGCCGAGGTGGAGCAGGAAGGTCTGGTCGCTGACCTTGCGCACGACCGCGCCGGGGATGTTCGCGATCGCCTCGGTGATGCCCTCGCCGTGCGCCTCGTCCCTCGTGTCGCACGTGACGTCGACGACGAGGCGGTCCGTACGGCTCTCCGCGACGTCGAGCGCCGTCAGAGCCCCGCCGGCCGAGGCGACGGCGGTCGTGAGCGCGGCCGTGGCGGTGGCACCGGCCGGCAGCTCAACACGGACGGTGATCGAGTAGCCGGGGCTCGGCATGGCCATGAACAGTCCTCCTGCAGCGGGGCGCCCGGGCGACATTGACCCGGCTCCCTCATCCTCCACCCACGACGGCACCGTCGCGCAGCAACACGGCAAGCGTCGCGGCATACGGCGCAAAGGGGGCGGGGTCCGCGGTTTCGTGGACCTCGCCGCGAGGGGGTGCCTAGTGTGGGAAGTGGCCAGTCGGCCCTCCGGGACGCCCGCGCTGGTTGTGGACGAGCGTCGCTCCTCCTCGCTGATGCGACGCAGTCCAGCCCCAGCCCCGGGGATCTGGAGAACGTCATGACGATGCACGCCGAACCCTCGACCTCGACCGCGGAGACAGCCCCCTCGGCCTCGTCGGCCGCGGGTGCCCTCGACGCCGCCACCCGCACCGCCCTCTTCGAGACGATGGTGCTCTGCCGCACCTACGAGGAGGCGATCCTCCGGGAGTACCACGCCGACAAGGGGCCGGGCTTCGACATCGGCAAGGGTCTCGTGCCCGGCGAGATGCACCTCTCGGCCGGGCAGGAGCCCGTGGCGGCAGGCGTGTGCGCGCACCTCACGGCTGACGACGCGGTGACGGCGACGCACCGTCCACACCACCTCGCCATCGCGCACGGGATGGACCTTCGCGCGATGACGGCCGAGATCTTCGGTCGCGAGACGGGCCTCGGGCGCGGGCGCGGAGGTCACATGCACCTCTTCGACCCGGCCACCCACTTCTCCTGCTCCGGGATCATCGCCGAGGGCTACCCGCCGGCGCTGGGCCAGGCCTTTGCCTTCCAGCGCCAGCAGACCGACCGGATCGCTGTCGCCGTGACCGGCGAGGGCGCCGCGAACCAGGGCGCGTTCCACGAGTCGCTCAACCTCGCTGCCCGCTGGTCGCTCCCGGTCGTCTTCGTCGTCGAGGACAACGACTGGGCGATCTCGGTGCCGCGCGACGCTGCGACCGCGATCCCGTCCAACGCGGATCGTGCTGCGGCGTATGGCATTCCGGGCGAACGCGTCGAGGACAACGACGTCGAGGCAGTGTATGCCGCGGCGGCCCGTGCCGTCGGACGCGCGAGGTCCGGGGCAGGACCGTCGCTCATCGAGGTCCACACCCTGCGGCTCTGGGGCCACTTCGAGGGCGACGCGCAGGGCTATCGCCCAGAGCTGGCCGACGTGCCCTCGCACGACCCGATTCCCCGCTATGAGAAGGCGCTTCGCGATTCGGAAGTGCTCGACGACGAGATCGTCCAGCGCATCCGCGCCGCGGCTGCCGAGCGCGTCGAGGACGCGATCGCCTACGCGAAGTCCAGCCCGTTGCCCGACCCCGCGTCGGCGACCTCCCACGTGTTCGCCTGAGGAGACGACGATGACCATCACAGACACCCCCACCGCACCCGCCCCGCATGCCAGCCGGCTCACGACGTCGAAGGCCATGGTCGAGGCCATTGCCCAGGAGATGGAGCGCGACCCGTCGGTCGTCTATCTCGGCGAGGACGTCGGCGCCTACGGAGGCATCTTCAGCTCGACCACCGACCTGCTCGCGCGCTTCGGCCCGGAGCGCGTCATCGACACGCCCATCTCGGAGACGGCCTTCATCGGGCTCGGCATCGGGGCCGCCGTCGAAGGGATGCGGCCGATCGTGGAGCTGATGTTCGCCGACTTCATGGGGGTGTGCCTCGACCAGATCTACAACCACATGGCCAAGATCCACTTCGAGTCCGGCGGCAAGGTCAGGGTGCCCATGGTGCTCACCACGGCGGTTGGCGGCGGCTACTCCGACGGCGCGCAGCACTCGCAGTGCCTCTGGGGCACGTTCGCCCACCTGCCCGGCATGAAGGTCGTCGTGCCGAGCAACCCGGCCGACGCCAAGGGCCTCATGACCTCCGCGATCCGCGACGACAACCCTGTCGTCTACATGTTCCACAAGGGTGTGATGGGCCTCGCGTGGATGGCGAAGAACGCACGGTCCGTCGGCGACGTGCCGGACGGCGAGCACCTCGTGCCAATCGGCAAGGCCGCTGTGGCTCGGCCCGGCACGGACGTCACCGTCGTGACGCTCTCACTGTCGGTGCACCACGCGCTCGACGTCGCCGAGAAGCTGTCCGGAGAAGGCGTCGAGGTCGAGGTCATCGACCTGCGCAGCCTCGTGCCGCTCGACCGCGAGGCGATCCTCACGTCGGTGGCCAAGACCGGGCACCTCGTCGTCGTCGACGAGGACTACCTGTCGTTCGGCCTGTCCGGTGAGGTCGTCGCCACGGTGACCGACCACGACCCGACGATGCTCAAGGCGCCCGTCCACCGGGTCGCCGTGCCCGACGTCCCGATCCCTTACGCCCACGGGCTGGAGTATGCCGTCCTCCCCCGCCCGGAGCGCATCGAAGCTGCGATCCGCAGGTCGTTGGCGCTGTGACCGACGTCCTCTTCCCACCCCTGTCGAAGGAGAAACCCGACACCGAGGGCATCCTCTCGACGTGGTTCGTCAGCGACGGTGCTGCTGTCGCTGCCGAGCAGCTCATCGCGGAGGTACAGGTCGACAAGGTGTCGGCCGACGTCGCCGCGCCCGTGGCGGGCACCATCCACCTGCTCGTGGCCGAGGAGGCCGTCGTCACCCAGGGGGCGCCCATCGCGCGCATCGAGTGAGAGGGTCCACCGACCCAGTCCGTATGCCGTGTTCGGCAGACTGTGCACATGGCGACGGTGATCGACGGTGTGCTCTCGGAGGCCACCCTGCGTGCGGCATCCGGAGATCGGGCCTTCGATCAGGGACAGGACTTGGTCCACGACGTCCGAGGTCTGCGCCTCGACCCCGGCCGGGCGGTCGCGAGCGTGCGGGCCGAGCGCGTGCACACCGCCGCGGTGGAGTGGCCGTCTGGTGCACTCACCGGGTCGTGCTCGTGTCGAGGGGCCGAGCCGGACTCATGGTGCTCACACGTGGTCGCCGTCGGGCTGGCTGCTCTCGACTCAGTCACGGTGTCGACGCTCGACCCGAGCATGCCCCCGATCGAGCGATACCTCGCTTCGCTGGACGCCGTCGAGCTGATCGACCTCGTCCTGGAGATGGCGTCCACGGGTTCTGCGGCCGCCCGACTGCTCGAGTCGAGAGCCGCGCTCGCGACCGGCGACCTGTCGTCGCTCGCCGAGGAGCTGATGGACGCGGTCCGGCAGGCGACGTCTGCGCGGGGCTTCATCCACTACCGGCGCACCTTCGAGATCGGCACCGAGATCCAGGAGGTCCTCGACGAGCTGGAAAAGCTCATCGAGCGTGGCGGTGCCGACGCTGCACGCCCGGCGCTGCTCAAGGCGCTCACAGCGACGCGGCGCATGACGTTGCAGGCCGACGACTCGGGAGGTGTGATCGCTGACGCGTGCCAGCGTGCTGCCCACCTCTACGCACGCTCGTGCGTCCGAGGACAGCCCGACGAGGTCAAGCTCGGCCGGTGGCTGCTGAAGTTCCGCAAGGACAGCCCCGGCTGGCCCGATACGCCACTGGACATGTTCGCGCCGGCGATGGGCGAGAAGGGCCTCGAGGTCTACCGCAAGGGCGTTGCCGACCTGGATGCCGAGCAGGCCGGCCTTGCACACGTGCAGCGCTTCGACGTCAACCGGATGCTGCTCGAGCTGGCGGATCACGACGGGGACGTGGACGCTGCCATCGCCGTGCTCACCCGCGACCCGGAGAAGCTGGCCTATGGCGACGTGATCGACCGCCTCCTTGCCTCGGGCCGCAAGGAGGACGCGGTCGCGTGGACCGATCGGGCCGTGGCTGCCGAGCGTCTGGGCACGATAGGCGGATACGGGCGCCGCAACGGGTACTGGCTCGACCCCGGGGAGGTCGCCGGAAGGTACCTGGCTCACGGCCGGCGGGACGACGCCCTGGCCGTGCTGAGGACGGCGTTCGCGCGGCAACCCAGCGCAGCGGCATACGACGTGCTGGGGCGATTTGCTGATGGCTTGGGTCTGGGGTCGGTCGAGCGCGCTTGGGCTCTCGACGAGGCCCGTCGCGCGGCGCAGCGTCCGCACGCAAACGGTGCGCCGCTCGTCGAGATCAGCCTCCGTGACGGCGATCTCGATGCTGCGTGGGCAGCCGCGGATGAGTTCGGCCCGGGTGACGCATGGTGGAAGCTGGCGGAGGCGAGCCGAGACTCCCTCCCCATGCGGGCGGTCGAGCTGCACCTCCGCTCCCTTCGACCCAAGCTCGAGCGGGCCAACCCTCGCATCTACGCCGAGATCGCCACACAGCTCGTCGAGTTGCGTGCCTTCTACGACGCCGGTGGCGCCCTTGACGCCTTCGACGCCCTCTTACGGGACCTGCGTGAGACCTACCGGCGCCGCCCGACTTTTCTTGCGGCACTCGACAAGGCCCGGCTGCCCGGTCGCGGCTGACCACGCGCCGTTGGGCGGCTCGAGGAGTGCTTGCAGCCTCACTCCCAGCCGGCTGTTGCCTCCGCCAGGCGAGTCATGGTCTTTCGGGCCACTGCCTTGCCCCGCTCGAGCATGCTCGCAATGAGAACAGCGATCAGCCCCAGGCCACCGATGAGCACCCAGAGACCGGCGCCCTGCCAGCTGGGCAGGAGCCCGACGAGGGGCACCCCGATCAGGAGCACGACGCTCACCGCGATGATCACGGCCCCGGCGGCTACGCGTCGGCGCACTCTGGTGACGACCCCCCAGCCAACGACGGCGAGTCCGATGGTTGCGGCTAGGGCGGCATACGCCAGGGTCTCCGTGAAGGTCTGGACCCACGCCGACCCGACGAGGAAGCCCACCCCGACGAGCTCGAGGACGACGATCTCGGTCGCGGCGACGTCCCCTCCTCGCTCCTGGCGGTCGCGCCTCCACAGCGCGACCACCGCGAGGATGGCCAGTCCGGTCGGAACCGTCATCCACTGCGGGTTGCCGTCGAGAGCGTCGAGGCTGAACACGATCCACGCCGACAACGCGAGGACGGGGGCAGCCATCTGCAGCAGGACGCGATGCAGGGCCACACCGCACGCAGCGGCCTGGATCGCAGCGACCGCGAGCGCTGGTACGAGCAGCCCGGTGTCAGAGAGCCCTGCGACGAGGATCGCCGACAGGGTCGTGAGCGTGCCGAGCAGGATCAGCGGTCGGCGCCACGGGCCCATGGACACGCGCCGCGACGCTGCCACGATGGCCCCGGCGCTCACGACGGAGAGTGTCAGGAGGATCAGGACGACGGCGGGTGTGGAAGCGCCCGTGACACGCAGACCGACCCACACGGACGCGAGCCCGAACGGGACGCTCACGTCACGCAGCCAGCCGATTCCGACGACGGGCGCGACCCCCGCGAGAGCAAGCGCGACGATGATCAGTCCGGCCGCCACCGGCCAGCTCGGCGCGACATCGTCGCGCAGGAGACCCGCAACGGCCACGACATCCCAGGCGCAGACCGCCTCCACGGCGACCGCCATGCCTCCCCAGACGAGCACCCACGAACGAGGGAGGAGCGGGCGCCAGGCCGCCACACCGGCTGCGGCGGCAAGCACGCCCGCGCCCACGGCCGCGATGTCGACGGCCCGCTGGTCCGTGAGCATCAGCCAGTCGCTTCCGACACGCCAAGCGCCCAGCGCGGCGAGCGCTCCCCCGATCTGCAGCGTCAGGCGGAGCTCCGCACTGCTGACGACGGGGGCCAAGGCGCTGAGGCTCGCCGACAGGCACAGGAGGGCCAGCGCGAGCCAGCCCGGACCGGCGATCACGGCACCCCAGAGCACGAGCGCTGCACCGACCGCGCCAAGCGCGACAGCCACCGCCACGATTCTGCGCAACCGGGTCGCTACGGCGATCGACTCACCCCCGACCATGGCGAAGGTCACGGCAGACGCAGGTCCGCCGCTCGCAGCGACGAGCGCCGTGAGGGCGACGGGGCCGGCAGCCACCAGGAGCGGAGCGTCCCACCGCTGCCACCACACCGCTTCACCTGGAAGCCGCGAAAGTCCCTCAGCCGCAAGGAGAAGAGCGAATGCGGTCACGACAGCGATCCACGGCTTCGACTCGATGGAGGAGATGGCAAGAGCCAGGACGGACGACCAGCCCAGCAGCACGGCCGCGCCCCCAAGGATGCCGGCGCGCGAGAGCGCAGCCGTCATGATGACGGCCACGGCCGCACCCCCGAACACCCAGCCCGACACATCCGTCGTGACGACCGCGGCCGCCAGCGCGATGCTCACCGCGAGCTGACCGGCTCCGAGCATGACCGGTGGCCGGGCCCAGGCGTGGATCGGCACGATGACGGGCGTCCAGGAGCGACCGCGCAGGTCTGCCGCCGCACCGCTGACGAGCAGCACCGCGCCGACCGCACCGAGACAGACGGCGGTGGCGGGACTCGCAGCCAAGGAGGCGAACCAGCCCGAGAACTCGAGGGCGAGCAGGCCGGCCAGCGGAGTGAGCGCCAGCCAGGCCGTCCAGATCATCACCGGGTGCCGTTGCCGCGCCCTGATCAGGGCGACGGCAGCCGAGACGGCGGCGACGCTGACCGCGGCAGGCAGGCGACTGGATCCAACGCCCCCAGCGACCGCCACCGACGTCCCCAACGCCACTGCCCCAACGACCGCGGCAACGACCGACCCAACGAAGCCGGCCCAGGCCGCCGTCACGACGACCCGGCCGGGGACGCTCAACCGCGTGAGGGCGGCATACGCCAGCGCCATGCCGGCGAGAACGGTCACCGACCACGGGTTCGACCACGGGAGAAGCCCTGAGCGGTCGAGGACGAGCGAGAGGCTCGCCGGCAACCCCAGCGCGGCGATCGTGAGGGGCACCCACCTGAGTGGGGGATGAACCGTTGCAAACGCCGACCCCACGACCGAGCGGTCTTTGCTGTCAAGCCATCCCGTCACGCACCAGCCAGCGGTGGCGAGCACCGTCGCGGCGACGAGTGCCCACTCGGTGCCGAGCGCCATCAGCAGCGTGGCCGCTCCGAGCGCGTGCCCGGTCAGGCCGAGACTCGCCAGGTGGACCCGTCGCGTCGTCCGTGACGGCACGTGCGCGGCAATGACCAGGGCGAGGCCCACGACGCCCAGCGAGGTGACGACGACCGCTTGGGTCGCGGCCGCAGCGCCGGCAGCCACGACCCACGTGGCGCTGGCGAGCGCCGTGACGACGGGGGGACGCACGCGGCGGTCCATCGGGCCGAAGGCCGAGGAGACGGACAGCAGCACCAGGGTGGCGGCGAGCAGCCACTCCTCGCGCACGCTCAGTCCTGGCAGGCTCTCCCAGGCTGCGAGCGCGACAAGAGCGACGAGGGCGCATGCGCCCGCCCACCACCGGGCCCAGTAGGGATCACCGAGCGACCTGTCGAGCAGCTGTCCGCGCGCAGGAACGGTCGCAAGGAGGACGAGTGCGGCTCCGGCGAGCGCGGCGGTCGGCACGTCCGTGGCCAGGGCCAGGGCTGCGACGGCAGCGACCGGCAGAGCCGCTGTCGCAACGTCCAGTGCAGCCGCTGCTGCGGGCACGTCGAAGGGGGTGATCCGACGCAGGGCAGTCCAGACCGCGGCAATGCCGAGCGAGGCGACGGCCCACCACGGCTCGACCCACGTGGCACTCAACGACAGCACCGCGCCCAGGGCCGGCAATGCCAGGGCCAGGCCGGTCCGGCGGGCAGATCCGGCAACGTCGAGAATGCCCACGAAGCCGACCGCGGCGAGGGCTGCCACGGCGCCTTCGCCACCAGGCAGAGCCACGGAGTCCTGCGCCAACCCCACGACGACGAGCGTCCACCACAGGGGTTCGATGAGCCCGAGCAGAGCCGGTGAGAGCCGGTCGGCCACGATCTCGAGCGCCACGAGGACGAAGGCGCCGGACAAGAGCACCGGTATGCCGGGCCATCCCTCCGCGATCCAGCTGAGCACGGCGAGGGCGGAGATCACGGCGAGACCGGGAGGAGTCACCGCGGTCGTCGGCCCCGCAAGGCGAGCCCGCGGGCGCAACCGGGCCCACGCTGCCGTGGCAACGAGCGCGCCGAGCATGGCAGCGCACTGGGCTGAGCTCGGCGTCGCCACCTCGCGACCGACCGGCATCTCTCGCCCCACCCCCAGGGTGGCCATCGCCACGGCCAACCACCCGACGGGCGCGACGAGGAAGCGCAGCGCGCTGTCCGGGTAGCGGCGGGACCACACGGCATACCCGACTGCCACGAGCACCATGAGCACGGTGAGGGTGACCGCGAGTGCCGGCCCCTCGAGGTCCGGCGGGAAGGCAACCCCGTCGAGGAAGGTGGTGATCACCATGACGGGCAGCAGCAGTCCCCCCGCGACCTCGAGTGCGCGGCCGACGACGGTGGCGCCTCGGCGGCGCAGGAGCGCGCCGGCCGCGAAGGGCGCCAGTGCGATCACGGACTCGGCCACCGGACGTAGCGCGGGCGCGACGTCGCCGAAGGCGAAGGCGACCAGACCGAAGGCCCCCACGAAGAAGAGCAGGACGCCGAGGTAGGCGAGCCCGTGGACGGCGAGGTCGGAGCCCACGGCCTGTCGCGTGCGTCCCCACCACAGCGCGAAGGCCGAGGGCGGCTTTGGGCGCGCTGGGGCAACGGGCCGGGTGGGTGGACCACCCCTGAGTGAGGGCGTGGTGGCGCTGGGTGACGAGGCGTCCACGCGAGCCAACATCTCGTCCAACATGGTCGGCTCCACCGCCGTCGACTGCACTGCGGTCGACTGCACTGCAGTCGACGGTGGCGCGACTGCGACCGTCGTGCCGGATGACGCGGCCGCGCGCTGGCCGCTCGCCCGAGCGAAGCCGTCCGCCGTCACACCCGCGGCCTCGGCCCTCAGCTGGGTGACGAGCTCGGAAAGGACGATGTCCTGCCCTCCGGTCAGGCAGCCCCTCGCACGCGCCTCCTCGAGGAATACCCCTTCGACGAAGTCGAGATGCCCCATGTCCGTCAGGTCGACCCGCCTTCGTGGTCCCGGGCCCTCGTCGGTCATGGTGGTCCCGTCCGAGGTCCACCCAGACCAGTCCTGCCCGCTCCAGTACCGAAGCGACGCGCGCCCCTTCGGGTCGGGATACCAACCCGCAGCAGACGTCGGCTGGTTCGTGCTCATGCTGCGAGTCTCGTGACGGGCCAGGAGAGGCGACAAGAGTCGAAAGTCCGCCCCATCGCAGGCGCGTCGCACGTGAGGCCGCCCCGGAACCCCGGGAAAGCCGTGAGGGGGTGGCCCTAGTGGGCCACCCCCTCACGATCGATACAGCGTGGTCAGCTGCAGCCGCTGGTGCTTCCGCAGCCCTCGCAGACGTAGCAGGAGCCGGCGGGACGCATCTTCGTGCCGCAGGTCATGCAGATCGGGGCGTCCGCCGTGATGCCGCCGAACTTCTCGAGCAGCTCTGCCGAGCTGTGCACCTCGCTCGAGATCTCGCGGGCCGAGGCCGCGCCGGCTCCGGACTTCACCTCGGAGGCCTTGAGCTCGCCCTTGTCGTCGGGCTTCGCCTCGGGCGCCTTCCTCGCGACGGGAGCCGACTGCTGGAGGGTCTCCAGCTCGTCCTCGAGGTCCTCGTCGGAGTCGTCCGAGTCGGCCTCGTAGGAACCGGTCTCGACCTGGCGGGCCCGCTCGGCAGCCGTGTGGATGCCCATGAAGGAGCGGGTGTCGAAGTCGAGGTAGTCGAGGGCCAGACGACGGAAGACGTAGTCCATGATCGACTGCGCCATGCGCACGTCGGGGTCGTCGGTCAGGCCGGCGGGCTCGAAGCGCAGGTTGGTGAACTTCTCGACGAACGTCTCGAGCGGCACGCCGTACTGCAGGCCGATGGAGACGGCGATCGAGAAGGCGTCCATCACGCCGGCCAGGGTCGAGCCCTGCTTGCCGAACTTCAGGAAGATCTCGCCGAGCTGGGCGTCGTCGTAGGTGCCGGCCGTGAGGTAGCCCTCGGCGCCTCCGACCGCGAACGACGTCGTCTGCGACGTGCGGCGCTTGGGCAGACGGCGACGGACCGGGCGGTACTCGATGACCTTCTCGACCTTGACCTCGGCGGCCGCGGCGTCGGAGGCGTCCTTCTTGTCCTTGGCAGTCGAGCCGCCGTCAGACAGGGGCTGGCCCACCTTGCAGTTGTCGCGGTAGACGGCGAGCGCCTTGAGGCCGAGCTTCCAGCCCTGGAGGTAGACGTCCTCGATCTCCTCGACGGTTGCGTCCTCGGGCAGGTTGACCGTCTTGCTGATGGCGCCCGAGAGGAAGGGCTGCGTCGCGGCCATCATGCGCACGTGGCCCATGGCCGAGATCGAGCGCGCCCCCATGGCGGTGTCGAAGACCTCGTAGTGCTCGGGCTTGAGGCCGGGGGCGTCGATGACGTGGCCCTTGTCGGCGATGTACTCGACGATGGCCTCGATCGACTCCTGCTGGTAGCCGAGCTTCTTGAGGGCGCGCGGGATCGTCAGGTTGACGATCTGCATCGAGCCGCCGCCGACGAGCTTCTTGAACTTCACGAGCGAGAAGTCCGGCTCGATGCCGGTCGTGTCGCAGTCCATCATGAAGCCGATGGTGCCGGTCGGAGCGAGCACCGACGCCTGGGCGTTGCGGTAGCCGCTCTTCTCGCCGAGCTTGATGACGTCGTCCCACGCCTTCGTCGCGAGCTTGTGGATGTCGGAGTCCATCGCGTCGAGCGTCTTGATGTTGTCGTTGGCAGCCTGGTGCTTGCGCATAACGCGCTTGTGGGCGTCGGCGTTGCGGGCGTACCCGGCGTACGCCCCGACGACCGCGGCCATCTCGGCCGAGCGCTTGTACGCGGCACCGGTGAGCAGCGACGTGATCGAGGCAGCGAGCGAACGGCCACCCTCGGAGTCGTAGCCGTGACCGGTCGCCATGAGCAGCGCGCCGAGGTTGGCGTAGCCGATGCCGAGCTGGCGGTAGTTGCGCGTCGTCTCGCCGATCGGCTCGGTCGGGAAGTCGGCGAAGCAGATGGAGATGTCCATCGCCGTGATGACGAGCTCGACGACCTTCTGGAAGGTCACGGCGTCGAAGGTGTCGTCGTCGCGCAGGAACTTCAGCAGGTTGAGCGAGGCGAGGTTGCACGAGGAGTTGTCGAGCGACATGTACTCCGAGCACGGGTTGGAGGCCGTGATGCGGCCGGTCTCCGGGTTCGTGTGCCAGGCGTTGATCGTGTCGTCGTACTGGATGCCCGGGTCGGCGCACTCCCACGCCGCCTTGGCGATCTTGCCGAAGAGCTCACGGGCGTCGACGGTGTCGATGACCGAGCCGTCGAGGCGCGAGCGCAGACCGAACTCGGTGCCCTCCTCGACCGCCTTCATGAACTCGTCGTTGACGCGGACCGAGTTGTTGGCGTTCTGGTACTGGACGGAGACGATGTCCTTGCCGCCGAGGTCCATGTCGAACCCGGCGTCGCGCAGCGCACGGATCTTGTCCTCCTCGCGCGCCTTGGTCTCGACGAACTCCTCGATGTCGGGGTGGTCGACGTCGAGCACGACCATCTTGGCCGCGCGGCGCGTGGCGCCGCCGGACTTGATGGTGCCGGCGGAGGCGTCGGCGCCACGCATGAAGGAGACCGGGCCCGAGGCCGTGCCGCCGCTGCTCAGCAGCTCCTTGGAGGAGCGGATGCGCGAGAGGTTGAGGCCGGCGCCGGAGCCGCCCTGGAAGATCTTCCCCTCTTCCTTGTACCAGTTGAGGATCGAGTCCATCGAGTCGTCGACCGAGAGGATGAAGCAGGCCGAGACCTGCTGCGGGCTCTTCGTGCCGACGTTGAACCACACCGGCGAGTTGAACGAGAAGACCTGGTGCAGCAGCGCCCACGTCAGCTCGTGCTCGAAGATCTCAGCGTCCTCCGCAGAGGCGAAGTAGCCGTTGCTCTTGCCGGCGGCGACGTAGGTCAGCACGACCCGGTCGATGAGCTGCTTGAGCGAGCTCTCACGGGCCGCGGTGCCCACCGCGCCGCGGAAGTACTTGGTCGTGACGATGGTGCTCGCGTTCACCGACCAGAAGTCCGGGAACTCGACGCCGCGCTGCTCGAAGATCGTGACACCGGTCTTCCAGTTCTGCTGGACGACGTCGCGCTTCTCCCACGTCACCTCGTCGTACGGGTGAACTCCTGGGGTGGTGTAGATGCGCTCGACCTTGACGCCCTTGGCGCCTGCCTTCGAGCGTGAGCTCCGGTTACCGATCTCCGTCATGTCCTGCGGCCTCCCTGACCGTGGTGGGCCCCCCGCCGGGGCCCGATGGGCTTCGTGCTCGTCTCGTCCGTGCCAGTGTCTCGCCGGGGTCTGACAGTCCCCTTGGCTCTTCGACGATGTGTTCGTGGAGGGTGGTGGTGCGTGCTCCGCGATGTCCGCGATGTGTGCGGCTACCGCGGCGCGCCGAGTGGGGTGGAGCCCGCGGGCTCCTCCCCGACCGCGTCGCGCTCGGCCCGAAGGAGGGCGATCGCTCCTTCGAAGTCCTCGAGGCTCTCCCAGCCCTGGTACACGCTGGCGAACCTGAGGTAGGCGACCTCGTCGAGCTCGCGGAGCGGCTCGAGGACGGCCATGCCGACCTCGTGCGCCTCGATCTCGGCGTTGCCCTGCGCCCTGATGGTCTCCTCGACCTTCTGGGCGAGCAGCGCGAGGTCGTCCTCCGTGACCGGTCGGCCCTGGCAGGCCTTGCGGACCCCGGAGAGCACCTTGGCGCGGCTGAACGGCTCGGACGCCCCGGACCGCTTCATGACGCTGAGGCTCGAGGTCTCGAGCGTCGTGAAGCGGCGGTTGCACTCCGGGCACTGGCGCCGGCGACGGATCGCCGCGCCGTCGTCCGTGGTGCGCGAGTCGATGACTCGCGAGTCGGTGTGGCGACAGAACGGGCAGTACACGTCGGCCACCTTCCCTTCCCCTGAGCGCTCTCGTGAAACGTCCTCACGCCATCCGGTATGCCGCCCGCCCGGCTCCTGATCGGGCCCACAGACCCGCGCCGGTGTTCGTGGGCCCGGCGCGGGCCTGTGGACAGATCAGGGGTCGTGCTGGGGATGACCTGGGGACGACGTGTGGGTAACCCCCTCACACTTGGGGACTACATGTGGACGTCTTACATCCGTGTAACTACTAGATGTAGGGGTAACTGTAAGCGCGGTGTGACCGAGACCGCAAGCACACCGGAGCGATTCGGCGCGTCGGGTCGCTGACCTGCACAAACGCACCAGCTGTCACAGCAGTCACGGCGTGTCGCCACTACATCTAGGGGTCGAGCCGTCGCCTCCACCCCCCATCTGGCGTCAGGATCGGCCCTTTCGGGCCTTCTCCGCCGCCGACTCGGCGACGGTCGCATCACCGCGCCCGGCGACGACGGCCGCGAGGTTGAACGCGCTGTCGCTGCCGGCCTTGAGATAGTCGGAGTGGCCGCGCGACGTGCGGCGGGCTCCCTCCGTGCCCGCGGCCCCCGGCGCGTAGGTCGACAGCGTCCGCGCGCCCGCGACCGACGCAGCAGAGGGCCCGAGAACGAGGCGCCCGCTCGCCACGACGGGGTCATCGATGGAGCCGAGCACGCTGAACCCGCCCGGCTTGAGCCCGGTGTCGACGATGGAGCGAACGGCGCCGCCGGTTCCGGGAGACCCGAACAGGGCCGCCCGGTCGATGCCGGTCGGGCGTCGCAGGGCGAACGAGAGCACGACCGAGCCGTACGAGTGCGCGAGGACGCTCTGGTCGGCGGGCACCGCCCGAGAGGCGTCGAGCCCGGTCACGAAGGCCACCAGCTCCTCGCCCCCACGGGCGGCCACCCGCGAGGAGAGAACCGTGCGTGATGGAGTGAGCACCTCGTCGGTCTGCGGCGCCGCGTAGCCGAGCCAGGTCACCACCGCCACGTCTCCGTGAGCCATCCCCGACGAGGTCGACCGCAGCCGCGCGAGGTCGCGGTCGTAGCGGTCGAGGTCGCCGCCCACAGTCGTCGTGAAGCCCCCCACGAAGGTGGCGACGTGCGGTGCGGTGTCGACCTCGCCGATGGCGACAGCCGCCTTGGGGTGTCGCCCCGTCACGTCGAGCAGCAGCAGTCGGCGGCGCGCGCCGTCCTGACGGGCCAGCACGCCCCGGACGGCCCGCAGCGCGCTGAGCCGCCTTCTGACGAGCTCGATCGCCCCGGCCCGTTCGGACAGCCCCAGAGCGAGTACGGCCGTCCCCGCGGCCCCGACCTCCTCGGGCAGCGGCTCCCCACCCGCCTCCAGGGCGGCGAGGCGGGCGAGTGCCACTCGCTCTGCCCGGTCGAGGAGGATGCGGTTGGCCTGGTCACGGTCTGCCGCGGACACCCCGTCTCGGGGCCCGACCCACTCGGGGTGCTCGCGCACGAGCACCCCGCGCTCCTCACTCGTCAGGCTGCGCCACCACGCCGCGTTGGCGAACACGTCACCAGGCGGCAGCGCTGCCGAACCCGACACGGCCGGCGGCGCAAGCGTCGCGAGCACGCCCCGCTCCCCCGGCGCGGAGCAGCCGGCCGCCGACTCGAGGAGGTGTCGCGCGAGCTCGACGTCGGTCTCCGTCGCCACGCGCTCGGCCTGGCGGAGGTATGCCGTCACCTCCTCACGCATCAACGCGTCCTCGCGCGCCTCGTGCGCATCGAGAACCGGGTCACCCCTCGGCGGTCGCGCTGGCACGACGAGTGCCCCAACCTCCGTCACCTGAGCACCGCGCTCCCCCGCCCGGGCCTCAGCCCGGGCGAGCAGGCCCAGGGCGGCCCGCAGGCGCAGGCCGGCGTGGCTCAGTGCCTGCGAGCAGACGGCGAGATCGCGGCCGAGACGGGTCAGCTCATCGGCGAGGGCGCTGAACCGGCCCGCGGCTGCGGTGGAGGCCGGCCCCGACCACCGGGAGAGCGACCCGATCCCGCCGGCGCCAGGGCCGGACATGGCCGTCGACCGCCCCCGCAGCATCGTCTCGATGCCGCTCGTCACCGTCCGCCGGTGCGCTTCGATGCCGCTGGCCACCGCCGAGGGCACCTCCGGGCGGGCAGCGCGCAGGGCCGCGACACTGATCCCCGTCACGTCGCCGCGGACCCGGGCGCGGTCGGTGCCTGCGGGCCCGGAACGGTCAACGCTCGCCTCGCGACCTGTTCCACGGCGTCATAGCCGGCCGCCGCCACGTCGAGTGCCGCGCCCGTGGCGCGCACCCTCGAGCGCAGCCCCGACAGGCGCGCGTTCCACGCCGCACAGGCCCGCCCCGACGCGGTCGCGCTCTCGCCGCCTCGAAAGGCCGACCCCACGGGCGCGAGCTCGTCTGCGACCCTCACGCGTTCGAGTCGGGCCAGCACCTCCTCGATGGCGGCCGCGCTCTCACGCAGGCCGTCCGTCTCCACCCTGAACTGCATCTCCTGCTCCTTCCTCTTGCGAGCACGCTAGGGAGGCAAGGGAATCGGTGCTCAGCGGCGTCCACAGCACGACAGCCGACGGCAGACGCCGTCCACAGGGCGCCGCCCTCTCGTCGAGCTCGACGTCCGGACAGCAGCGGGAGCCGCGGACAGCAGAACGCCGCACCCTCCGGAGAGGGTGCGGCGTCCCGGGCGCGCTGAGGCGGGGTCGAATCGCCGTCGCACACCAGCCGCTGATGGTGGAGCCAACGCGGCCGTCGGGGGGTCAGCCGGTCACGGCGTCGGGACGAGCAGAGTCTGACCGGCGTGGATCTGGCTGGTGGAGAGCCCGTTGGCGAGCTGGATCTCGATGACCGCGTCGGAGATCGGGAGACCCGGCAGCTCGCGAGCGGCGATCTGAGAGAGAGTGTCACCCGACACGACGGTCACGGGCCGGGGCGCAGAGCTGGCCGTGGCGAGCTGGCCCGCCAGACCGACGCCCAACAGCGCGACAGCGGTTGCGACGATCAGCGTCACGACGAGCCGGCCGAGGCGGGTGAGCCGCAGCGGCGGGTTCGTCAGGCCGGCTGCTCGGGCCGTGCGCCCCGATCGAGCCGCACGCGCAGCCTGCACGGCATCGCGACCGGTCGGCAGCAGCACGAGGTGCGCACGGCGCTCGCCCCGCTCGATGGTCGGTGCGTGGTGTGCGATGGCGCTCATGGTGACCTCCCGGTGGTGTGACCTGTGCGGTGGAGCGGTGCGGCGGTAGGACGTGGGGGAACGGGTGTTCGATCGAACGTCTGTACGATTTGTAGCACGCCTGTTCGATGAAGTCGAGACACGCCTCGAACAGATGTTTGGCAACTCTGTTCGAATCTCATAGTCTTTCCTCACACCACACACCTCACCAGCCACCACTGACACTGGCCTCACATCGCCGGTTCCAGACCTGGCGGCACACACCACAAGGGGATGTTCATGGGCGTGACCGAGTTTCCCGACCGCGACAAGGGCGACGGCCTGACCGTGCGCCAGCGGCGTGTGCTGGAGGTCATCCGCAACTCGGTCGACCGTCGGGGCTACCCGCCGAGCATGCGCGAGATCGGTGACGCCGTCGGTCTGGCCAGTCCCTCGAGCGTCTCCCACCAGCTCAACGCCCTCGTCTCCAAGGGCTACCTGCGTCGCGACCCCAACCGGCCCCGCGCTCTCGAGATCGTCTCGCCCGACACCACCCCGGCGGAGCTGCGCCACCGCGGTGGCGACGTCATCGACATCGCCTCCCCGAGCGTCCAGCAGGCGAGCCGTCACGACCTCGAGACCGACTCCGGCGACGCCCGCCCGCAGGCGGCCTACGTGCCCGTGCTCGGCCGCATCGCCGCCGGTGTGCCGATCACGGCCGAGGAGGTCGTCGACGACGTCTTCCCCCTGCCCAAGCAGCTCGTCGGCGAGGGCGAGCTCTTCCTCCTCAAGGTCGTCGGCGACTCGATGGTCGAGGCCGCGATCTGCGACGGCGACTGGGTCGTCGTCTCGCGATCGCAGACGGCCGAGAACGGCGAGATCGTCGCGGCCCTGCTCGACAACGAGGCCACCGTCAAGACGTTCAAGCGCAAGGACGGTCACGTGTGGCTCCTGCCGCACAACCCGGCGTTCGACCCGATCGACGGCGACCACGCCACGATCCTCGGCAAGGTCACCGCCGTCCTGCGCCGTCTCTGACTCCGGGTGCGCACCTCCGTGACGCACTCGCGCGACGTGGTGCAGACCTACCGCTACCTGCGCGGCGCAATGGTGAGTCTGCTCCTCGCCCTGCTGGTCTCCGTCGTCCTCCAGTGGTGGCTCGGCACCGGTGCATCCTGCTGGCTCGGCTCGATCAGCGCCTACTACTTCACGCCCGCCCGCACGGCGTTCGTCGGCACTCTCTGCGCCCTGGGGATCGCCCTGCTGGCCTACGAGGGACACTCGGCCGAGGAGAACGTCCTGCTCGACTTCTCCGGCTTCATGGCGCTGCTCGTCGCCGCCGTGCCGACCGTCCCGGACGGCCGGTGCGGACCCAGCGCCTTCGACCAGTCCACCGACGAGATCGCGGCCGGCGTCGGCATCAGCGTGCCGACGCTCGTCGTCGTGGCCACCATTGCCCTCGCCGTGATCGCTACGATCCGGGTGCGCTCCGTGCGCCGCGGACAGGAGGCGCCGCCGTCTGGTCGCGTCGTGGCGCTCTCGCTGGTCTGCGTCGGCATCGTCGTCGTCGAGCTCGTCCTCGTGGCCTTGCTGCGCGGGCCGCTCATCGCGGTCGCCCACGGCGTCGCCGCCTCGACCATGGTGGCGGGGGCGATCGCGGTCATGGTGTGCAGCGCCGTGCGCGTCGACCAGAGGCACGGCCAGAGCGCCTCCGAGCGGGCCAAGGCGGCGGCCTACCGACGCACCTACCTCACGCTCGCGATCATCCTCGGCGCACTGTTGGCGCTCACGGTGGTGCTGCACCTCGCGGTGGCGGGCTTCGGCCTCACCGTGCTCGTGGCCGAGGTCGTCATCCTCGTGCTCTTCGGCGCCTACTGGGTCGTGCAGACCGTCGAGCTGTGGAATCTCGGCGACGAGGAGCACCCCGAGGCGCGCGAGGTCACGGGCGTCAGGCAGTAGCCCGGGTCAGTGACCGAGGGCGCCGCGCAGCTCCGTCAGCGTGGAGCCGAGGGGCACGTGCAGCCGCACGGTGGCCTCGGCGTCGCCACGGGTCGCCGATCGCGTGACGATGGCGACGGGCACCCCGCGCTGGTGGGCGCGACGCACGAAGCGGTAGCCGCTCATCACGGCGAGCGACGACCCGAGCACGAGCACGGCACCAGCCGCCTCCACGAGCGAGAAGCACTGCTCGACAACGGTCTTCGGCACCGACTCGCCGAAGAAGACGACGTCGGGCTTGACGGTGTCGTTGCCGCAGACGAGGCAGCGAGGGGTGTGGAAGGACTCGACGAGGGAGTCCTCGAGCACGATGTCGCCGTCCGGACGCACCTGCTCGCCCCACTGGGACCCCACGGCCGCGGCCGCCTCGGCGAAGCGCTCCATGAAGCCGGGGTTGGCCTCGCTCATCCGCTCGTGCAGCCCGAGCCGCGAGGTCACCTCACCACAGGTCAGGCAGACGGCTCGGTCGAGCGAGCCGTGCAGCTCGACGACGTCGCGCGCTCCGGCCGCCTGGTGCAGCCCGTCGACGTTCTGCGTGATGACCGAGTCGACGTAGCCGCTGCGCTGCAACTCGCTGACGACACGGTGGCCCTCGTTGGGCTCGGCGGCGTTGAAGCGCTGCCAGCCGATGTAGCTACGGGCCCAGTAGCGCCGCCGGGCCTCGCTCGACCCGGCGAACTCGCCATAGGTCATCGGCTCGACCCGGCGCGTGCCGTCGGGCCCGCGATAGTCGGGGATGCCGGACTCCGTCGACAGTCCGGCGCCGCTCAGCACGACGACCCCTCCCCCGCTGACGAGGTCGACGAGGTCGTCGAACGTGCCGAGGTCGTGCGTCTCGAGCGGCAGGGTGCGCGAGGTCGCCAGACGGCTCGCCGCGGGGCGGCCCGCCGCAGACGTCAGGGGCGGTATGCCGGCCGGTTGCGTCACCGACTCAGCCTACGTCGCGCAGGGCACCCATGACTGCGACGCTCGGTCTGCCGGTAATGCATAAGTGTCAGTTATGATGAGCCCATGATCGATGCCGCTGGACTCCGGGTCATGAAGGCGATCGCCGACGAGGGGAGCTTCACGAGCGCCGCCAACGCGCTCGGCTTCACCCAGCCGGCCATCTCGCAGATGGTGCGCCGCCTCGAGCAGCGCACCGGCACCGTGCTCGTCGAGCGCTACGGCCGCCAGGTCCGCCTGACCGAGGCCGGCCAGGTCCTCGCCCGCCACGCCGTCGGCGTCCTCGCCGCCCTCGACGCGGCCGAGGAGGAGATCACCGCCATCGCGGGCCTGCGCGCAGGTCGCGTGCGCCTCCAGGCCTTCCCGAGCTCGTCGGCCACGCTTGTGCCCAAGGCCCTCGCCATCCTGCGCTCGCGCCACCCCGACATCACGATGACCTTCACCGAGGCCGAGCCGCCGCAGTCGCTCGCGGCGCTCCGAGCCGGGGACTGCGACGTCGCGGTCATCTTCGCCAACAAGGACGTCGACGCCGGAGAGCTCGAGGAGGACCTCTCGCTCCTCGTCACCCGTCACCTGCTCGACGACGAGCTGCGCCTCGCCACGCAGAAGAACCACCCCCTCGCCCAGACTGGGACCGCCACCCTGTCCGACTTCGCGTCCGAGGACTGGATCGCCGGCTGTCCGCGCTGCCGCGCCCACCTCGTCGGCCTCGCCGAGAAGGCCGGCTTCCGGCCGACCGTCTCCTTCGAGATCGAGGACTACGTCGCTCAGCTCGGCCTTGTCACCGCGGGACTCGGGGTCGCGCTCGTGCCCGACATCATCCTCAACGCGGCCAAGCACGACGACGTCGCGACCCTCTCGCTCTCGCCCGTCTCGCAGCGCCAGATCCTCGCGGTGACGACGCCCGATCTGCTGCGGGTGCCCGCGGTGGCGGCGGCCATGGATGCCCTCTGCGCGGCCGCCGGCGCCGACCCGGCAGCCTCACCCGCCGAGCTCGCCGCAGCGCCCGCGTGACTCCCGCCTGACGCTCGCCTGAGGCTCGCGTGAGGCCCGCCTGACGCGCTGGAGCCGGCCACCCGGCATACGGTGGCGTCATGGGTGACCCGACGCGCATCTCCTACCTGCCCCTGCCCGACCGCGACGAGGTGCCCGACGGTGTGGCGCGGCTCTGGGACAAGTCGCAGGAGGCCTTCGGCTTCGTGCCCAACGTCTTCCGTGCGCAGGCCGTCAACGGCGAGCAGTTCCTCGCGTGGTGGGGCTACTTCAACCTCCTCGTCAACAAGGAGGGACACCTGACCAACGCCGACCGAGAGCTGCTCGCCGTCGTCGTCAGCAGCGTCAACCGCTGCACCTACTGCGAGATCAGCCACGGCGCGGCCCTGCGCACCTTCACCGAGGACGCCGTCCGCGCCGACCTCGTCGCCTCCAACTGGCGCCAGGCCGGCCTGCCGGAGCGGGAGGCCGCGATGTGCGCCTACGCCGAGAAGCTGACCCTTCACCCCGCCGAGGTCACCGAGTCCGACCTCGAGCCGCTGCGGGCCGTCGGGCTCGACGACCACCAGATTGTCGAGCTCGTGCAGGTGGTCGGGATGTTCAACCTCACCAACCGCGTCTCGACCGCGCTCGGCTTCGTGCCCAACGCCGAGTACCACGAGGTGGGGCGCCCGTGAGGCGAGACGGTATGCCGCCGCGCCGCCCGGACGACACAATGCCGTCATGACGCGTGTCGCCCTCGCCGCCACCGGACCCGCCGCGCTCGAAGCCGGCCTCGAGTGCGCGGCCGAGGGCGGTGGCGCGGTCGACGTCGCCATTGCAGCCGCCCTCGCGGCCATGTGCACCGAGCCGGGCGTCGTCAGCCTCATGGGCGGCGCCTTCGTCAACGTGTGGCCGGTGGGCGAGCACCCGGTCGTCATCGACGGCAACGTCGAGATGCCCGGCCGCGGGCTGCCCGAGTCGGCCTTCGGCCACGGCGTGCGCGAGGTGCGCGCCGACTACGGCGGCGGCGTCACGATGGGCGCGGGTCACGGCTCCGTCGCCAACTCCGGTGCGGTGCAAGCACTCTCGCTCACCCGTGACCGCTACGGCCGGCTGCCCTGGCGGCACCTCGTCGAGCCCACGGCCCGCATCTGCCGCGAGGGCTACCCCATCGGTGCATCGGCGGCTCTCTATCTCGGGATCGTCCGGGACACGCTGTTCGGCACGGACGCCGAGGCCCACGCCCTCGTGACCGGCGCCGACGGCGGGGCGATCCAGCCCGGTGAGACCTCGACCAACCCCGACCTCGCCGACATCCTCGAGCTGCTTGCCGTGCAGGGCCCCTCGCTCCTCACCACGGGTGCGGTCGGCCGGGTGCTCGTCGAGGACATGGCCGCCAACGGCGGACTCATCACCCGCGCCGACCTCGAGGCCTACGAGCCCGCACTGCGCACCCCGACGATGCGGGCCGTGGGTGGCTGGACCGTGGCCCTCAACCCGCCGCCGTCCGTCGGGGGCCCGATGCTCGCGGTCATGCTCGGCGAGCTGGCCCACCGCGACCACCGGTCCTGGGCCGACGTCCTCGACATCCAGAGACGGGTCCTGTCCTACCGCCTCTCGGTGCACGACCAGTCGCACGACCTCGACCGCGACGGGCACGCCCTGCTCGCCGCGGTCGAGCGGCACGGGCTCGTCGGCCTGCCGACGTCGGCCTCGACCGCCCACATCTCCGCGGTCGACGAGCAGGGCAACGCGTGCGCCATCACGATGTCGTCGGGCTACGGCGCCGGAATGGTGATCCCCGGCACCGGCATCCTGCTCAACAACGCCCTCGGCGAGCCCGAGCTCAACCGGCTCGGCCTGCACGCCGTCGCCTCGGGCACCCGGCTCGCCTCCAACATGGCGCCGACGACGGCCCGGGGAGCCGCCGGGTCCGCGCTCGCCATCGGGTCGCCCGGCGCCGACCGCATCACGACGGCGCTGCTCCAGGTGCTCGGGCACACGATGCTGGGGGGCGACACCCTCCAGGAGGCCATCGACGAGCCACGGGCGCACGTGCGCTTCATGCCCGACGGGAAGGTCCGTGTCGACCACGAGCCGTCCGCCACGATCTCCGAAGGGATCGCTCAGCTGGGCCTCGACTCCCACGCCTACCCCGGCCCGCACATGTACTTCGGCGGCGTCGGTGCCGCCGAGCTCGGACCCCAGGGCCTCATCGCCGCCGGCGACGCGCGGCGGGAGGCCGCCGTCGGCGTGTCTCCCTAGCCCGCCCACCTGCTCGGGGTCGCGCAACCGTCCGCGACCCATCCGGCGCGCGACCGGCACCGAACCTCCACGGAGAACGACCCACCCGAGTCGACCCGCTGAGAGGCCATCCCGATGACCATGACCGACGACCGCCCCGACGCCACCCTCGCGGCCGGCCCCGCCGGACCGGCGCAGCGCCCCGGAGCCGTCGCGCCACGGCTCGCCGACCTCGTGACGCCCTTGTTCGGTGGTCGCCTGCCGATCCGCATCCGGGCGTGGGACGGCACGACCGCAGGCCCGACGGACGGCACGGTTGAGGCCCCGACCATCGTCGTGCGCGACCGCGACGCCCTGCGCCGACTCGTGCGCCACCCGGGCGAGCTCGGCCTCGCGCAGGCCTACGTCACCGGCGAGATCGACGTCGAAGGCGACCTGCGGGGCGGCTTACGCCGCGTCTGGTCGAGCGCCCGCACCGCGGCTGCGAGCACAGCAGGCGACAGGGCGGTGAACCACGCACGGACGCGACTGCCCGTCATCGCCAGGGCGGTGCGCACGGCATACGGCCTCGGCGCGGTCGGGCTGCCGCCGGAGCCCCCGGTGTCGCAGGCTCGCCTGCGCGGACGGCTGCACACGAAGGTCCGCGACCGCAGCGCGATCGAGCACCACTACAACCTCTCCAACGACTTCTACGCCCTCATCCTCGACCCGCAGATGGCGTACTCGTGCGGGTACTGGACGAGTGACGAACCCGGCTACACCGTCGAGGACGCGCAGCGCGACAAGCTCGACCTCGTCTGCCGCAAGCTCGGCATCGAGCCGGGCGGGAGGCACCTCGACATCGGTTGTGGCTGGGGTTCGCTCTCGCTGCACGCGGCCGAGCACTACGGCGCGCACGTGGTCGGCGTGACGATCTCGAGTGAGCAGAAAGCCTTCATCGACAATCGGATTCGCGAGCGCGGGCTCGGCGACCAAGTCGAGATCAGGCTGCAGGACTACCGCGAGGTCCCCGACGGGCCGTTCGACACCATCTCCTCGATCGAGATGGGCGAGCACGTCGGCGCGTCGAACTACCCGGTCTTCACCGCCCAGATCCACGACCTCCTGCGGCCGGGTGGGCGGGCTCTCGTGCAGCAGATGTCGCGCACCTCGCGACCGGGTGGCGGCCCCTTCATCGAGGCCTTCATCGCGCCCGACATGCACATGCGCCCCGTCGGTGAGACGGTCGCCCTCATCGAGGCCGCCGGGCTCGAGGTGCGCGACGTCCACGCGCTGCGGGAGCACTACGTCCGGACCGTCGACGCGTGGTACGCGACGTTCGAGGCGAACTGGGATCGTGTCGTCGAGCTCGTCGGTGAGGAGGTCGCCCGGGTCTGGCGGCTCTACCTCGTGGGCGGAGCGCTCGCCTTCGAGGAGGGACGCATGGGGGTCGACCAGATCCTCGCCGTCAGACCCACGGCAGCAGGTCGCAGCGGTATGCCGCCCGTTCGGGCCTGGTGACCACGCTCGCCCCCGCTGGTGGTCGGCGATGATGGGCGCATGCGTCCTGCCCTTGCCGACACGCTCGACCTGCAGCCACACCCCGAGGGCGGCTGGTTCGCCCAGACGTGGGTCTCACCGGAGTCGGTGACGCTGCCCGACGGGCGGGTGCGGCCGACGGCCACCCTCATCCACTTCCTGCTCCCGGCGGGTGAGTGCTCGCGGTGGCACCGGGTCGCGTCCGACGAGATCTGGCTCGCCCACACGGGCACCGTCCTGCTGGAGCTCGGCGGGTCGGGCGAGCGGCCGGCCCCGAAGGCGCAGCTGACCGTCGGTGTCAGGGTTGGTGCGGGCGAGGTGGCGCAGGCTCGCGTGCCGGCCGGCGTGTGGCAGCGCACGGTGCCCTCGGACGCCGACGCCCTGGTCAGCTGCCTCGTCTCGCCCGGCTTCGACTTCGCCGACTTCGAGCTCGCCGATGGGTGAGGCGGGCGCGGCCCGCTCCGGCCCGAATGACCCTCGCGACCCACGCGGACTGCGCGCGCACGCGCCGCTCCTCGACGCGTGGCTGAGCCACGCGGAGCGCTCGCCGCACCCCTTCACGATCCCGGGGCACAAGCAGCGCACCGACCTCGTCGGTGCGATCGTGCGCGACGATGTGCCCCTCTACGGCGGCCTCGACGAGGTCAGGCTGAGCGGTGGGCTTCTCGAGCAGGCGCAGGCCCGAGCAGCAGGGCTCTGGGGCGCCGACGTCTGCCGCTTCTCCGTCGGTGGGTCGACGCACGGCAACCAGGCCCTCGCCCTCGCCGTGGGGCAGCCGGGTGACCGGGTCGTCGTCCAGCGCACCCTCCACCGCTCGATGCTGCTCGGGCTCGTGCTCGCCGGGCTCGAGCCCGTGTGGGTCGCCCCGGAGCTCGACGCCCGCTGGGGTATGCCGTGTGGCCTGGCCCCCGACGCCCTGGCCGCCGCGCTCGGCGATGCTCCCGACGCGAAGGCGGTGTTCGTCACCGACCCCTCCTACGTCGGGACGGTGGGACGCCTCGGCGAGCTGGCCGATGTCGCGCACGCTCGCGGCATACCGCTCGTCGTCGACGCGGCGTGGGCAGCCCACTTCGGATGGCACCCGGACCTGCCGCCCCACGCCCTGGCGCAGGGAGCCGATGCGCTCGTGACGAGCGCGCACAAGACCCTGCCGGCGTGGTCGCAGGCGGCGCTCGTGCTCGCACGGACCGAGCGGATCGACCCGGCCCGGCTCGATGCAGCGTTCGAGGCGACGCACACGACGAGTCCGGCTGGGGCGATCCTCGCGAGCACGGACGCAGCGGTGGCCCTGCTCGAGCGTGATGGCGTGACGCTGCTCGGCGGCCTCCTCGACCTCGTGGCGGAGGCCCGTCGCGCGCTGGCCGCGGTCGAGGGCGTCGTCGTGCTCGAGGGACCGCGCGTCGACCCGGCGAAGCTCGTCGTGCTGCTCGCCGGGACGGGCGCCGACGGGGTCCTCGTCGAGCGTGGACTCATCGCCGCGGGGCTGCCGGTCGAGATGGCTGACCGCGACACCGTCGTGGCCCTCGTGACCCTCGCGGACGACCGCACGAGCGTCGGCCGGCTTGTCGCGATGCTGACGGACCTCATCGAGCGCCACCGCGCCGAACCTCGATCGACGGTGCCGGCGGCCTCGTGGTCGGTCGTGCCGGTCCAGGGCTGCAGCCCCCGCGAGGCCTTCTTCGCCACCCGGGAGCGGGTGCCGCTGCGCGATGCGATCGGCCGCACCAGCACGGAGCTCGTCGCGCCCTACCCTCCCGGCGTGCCGGTGCTCGCTCCGGGCGAGGTGGTGACCGAGCAGGTGATCGCCGCCCTCGAGTCGGCCCGAGCCGCGGGAGTGCGCATCGCCTACGCCGCGGACCCGGATCTGATGACGCTCGACGTCGTGAACGGCCCTGCTGTTGCGGGTCCGGGCGACGCCGGGTCACGGTGACACCACGGCCAGCTGACCGTCGCGGCTCACCACGGCCAGGTCTCCCTCGAGGTCGGTGCGGTGCACCTCGAAACCGCGGGCATCGAGGGCGGCCAGGGTCGACGGCGTCGGGTGGCCGTAGTCGTTGTCCGCACCGACGCTGATGAGTGCGAGACGACCTGCGACGTGGTCGAGCAGGCGGTCGTCGCGGTTGCCCGAGCCGTGGTGGGCCACCTTGAGAACGTCGACCTGCCCCCACCGATGCGGGTCGGCCTGCACCTCGCGCAGCACGGCGGCGGCCGCCTCGCGCTCGATGTCTCCCGCGAGCAGGAACCCCACGCCACCGACGTGCAGGGTCAGCACGACCGAACCGTTGTTGGCGACGGAGCCGGCCTCGATCTGCCGGGCGGGCCACCACACGTCGGCCGCAACCGCACCGACCTCGAGGTGCTGACCGGCGCGCAGCTCGCCGACCCGGGCGTGGCGGGCGGAGGCGACCCGCGCCACCACCTCGGCCTCGCCGGGCGGGTCCCTCACGGGCGAGCTGCGGATCTCGGCGACCGGCCACTCGGCGAGGACACCTGCGAGCCCCTCGACGTGGTCGGCGTGGAAGTGCGTGAGGACGACGAGGTCGATGGCCTGGATGCGCAACCGCTGGAGGCACCGCGAGATGAGGGCGGGGTCGGGTCCGGCGTCGATGACGACGGCTCGCCCCGGGCCGCTGTTGACCACGAGGCCGTCGCCCTGCCCGACGTCGCAGGCGACGAGCAGCCAGCCGGGCGGCGGCCAGGCGACAGGCCGGGTCGGTGCTGACACGCCGAGCGTCACGAGCACCACGGCGGCAGCCACCGACGGGCGGGTGCGGCCCCGGTGCCATGTCCACGGGATCGTGACGATCGCAGCCACTGTCAGCACCGCGAGACCGACTGCGTGCCAAGCGGATTCACCCCACGGGATCGACACGACAGGGGCCTCGGCACACCGGCGGGCGACCCAGGCGATGGCCTGGGCAGGTGCTGCTGCGGCCCATGCCACCGTTGCCGCGGCCCACGGCCAGAGGAGGGCCAGCACGGCGACGACGACACCGGCGATCGTGGCCGGGGCGACGAAGGGCGCGGCGAGCAGGTTGGCGACGACAGCGATGACGGAGACCGACCCCTGGAGGGGGACCACGAGCGGCGCGCACACCGCCTGGGCCGCGAGGGGCACGGCGATCACCGGCCCGAGCCAGCCGAGGCGGCGGGGCAGGCCGGCCGCGATCGTGGCGCCCCACGGCCGCACGAGGACGAGCAGCCCCAGGGTCGCCGCCGCCGACAGGGCGAAGCCGTAGGACCTGGCGAGCCACGGGTCCCAGACGAGCAGCGTGACGACGGCGCCACCGAGCACGGGCACACCGGCCCTCCGCCGCGAGGTCGACAGGGCGAGCAGGCCGACCGCACCCATGACGGCGGCGCGGATGACGCTCGGCTCAGGGCGCGCCACCGTGACGAACGCCGCGAGCACGAGCACGGCGACGAGAGGTCGCCAGCGCCGCCTGATCCCGAGGAGGCCGCAGGCCCAGACAGCTGCCGCGACGACGAGGGTGACGTTGGTGCCCGACACGGCTGAGACATGGCTGAGGCCGGTGGCGAGCATCGCCTCGGTCAGGTCTTGCGGGGTCCGGCTCGTGTCACCGACCACGAGGGCCGGCACGAGGCCTCGGGCATCTGGCCAGACGTGGTCGGTCGCCGTGCGGAAGCGGCCCCGCACCCCCTCAGCCGCCTCGAGGACCGGGCCCGGGCCACCCAGAACTCGCGGGGCTCCGAGGGGCCGGCCGACGGCCACGACATCGTCACCCGGCTCCGCGGGCGCGAGCCGGGCCACGACCTCGACGGCGTCGTTCCATCGCAGCGCGCCCCACGCGGAGGCGGGCCCGACGACGAGGACCGGGCTCGACACCTGCGTGCGCACGCCCCGGCCGACCACGGTGTCGACCGCGATCCGCACGACGACGACCGGTCCACCGCGGTTGCTGCTCGCGGCGACCGGGCGAGGGTCGGCCGCGAGGCTACCGACCATCGTGACGACCGCGCCCGACCGCGCGAGGTCCTCGACCGGGCCGGCGGTGCGGATCGTGCGCTGCGCAGCCGCGGCGAGGAGCAGCAGGGCGGTGAGCGCGAGGGTCAGGGCGACGAGACGACGCGTCGCCCCGGGCGGGTGGACCCGCCGGCCGGGCGGGAAGGGTCGCCGGCGGCTTGGCGGGAATGGTCGCCGGCGGGGCGCGACGATCGCCCCGGCGAGAAGCAGTGCCAGCAGCAGTGCGAGCACGGACCCGACCCAGACGAGCCGGACGTCGACGAGCAGACCAACAAAGGCCGTCAGCAGCCAGGCGACGGCGACGGGTGCGAGCAGCCGCAGGTCGAGGCGTCGCTCCTGCATCGGCCTGCGGCGTGGGGCGAGACCACGCCACGTGCGCACCGTCGTGACGGTCACAGCATCACCTGCGGGCGCAGCCTGCCGAGGAGCTTGTCGCCGATGCCGCTGACCTCGCCGAGCTCGTCGACCGACGTGAAGCGCCCGTGCTCCGCTCGCCAGTCGAGGATCCGCTGGGCGAGAACGGGACCCACACCCGGCAGGCTGTCGAGCGCCGCGAGGTCGGCCGTGTTGAGGCTGACGGGACCGCCGCCACTGCCGCCTCCTCCACCACCCGCGCCTCCCCCACCGACCGTGCCGGACCCACCCGCCGAGCCACTGCGCGCCACTGGAGGTGCCACGACCTCCCCCGGCTTCGGCACGTGCAGCTGCTCTCCGTCGACGACGAGCCGTGCGAGGTTGAGCGCGGCGAGGTCGGCACCCGAGCGAGCCCCGCCGGCCGCGGCGACCGCATCGGCCACCCGGGCTCCCTGCCGCAGCCGCACGAGCCCCGGCCTCACCACCTGCCCGACGACGTGGACGACGATCTCCGCGCCCGACGGGCTGGGCCCCGCGGTCGACCGCCCGGCCGACCCCGCCCCCGACCCTTCAGCGGACCCCTCTGACGTCGCCCCCGCCGTCGCCGCCCCCGACGAAGTGGGACTCGTGACGATGACTCCCGTCGCGCGCCCCTCACCCGTCACGGGCACCGCGGCCCCGGCCGAGCGCTCGGCCCAGAGCACCCGCACCGCGAAGACGCAGGCGACCGCGACGACGAGGGCGATGAGGGCGACGACGGTGGCGTTCGACACCGACCACCGGCCGAGGCGCATCGGCTCGGGCGTCGTCACGACTCCCGGTCGTCGGGCCCGACGGAGGTCGGTGTCGAGCTGCTCGGCGGGAGTCGGCGGTCCGACCGCGCGTGACGGGAGCACCGGCACCCACCCCGGCCGCCGCCCCTCCCCGTCACCCTCATGCGCCCCTTTCTCCCCCTCCACCACGCCGGACCCACCGTGCTCCCCCGCGCCCGCGCCTCCCCCGAGGATGCGCGCCACCCGCTCGAGGTCAGGTGGTGGCTGGGCGCGGCGCAACGGCATACCCCGACGGTAGGAAGCGGCCGACCACCGGCGGTGACAGCGAGGAGCGGCTGGGGACAACGCCGCCCGTCGACAGGGAGGTGTGGACAGGCCGCCACGACCCGAGACGGTCGCGGACCCGATTCACGGCCGCAGGTCGCGCTGGTCCAGACTGCTCCAATGGCTCGGCACATCATGACCCTCAGCTGCGACGACCGACCCGGCATCGTCGCGGCCGTCTCGGCGGCGCTGCTATCGGTCTCGGCCAACATCGTCGAGAACCAGCAGTACTCCGACGAGGCGACCAACCTGTTCTTCATGCGCACCGTCTTCGACGCCGAGCCCGATGAGGTCGAGCAGGTCCTCGCCGCGGTCCGCGAGAGCCCGGCCATCGCCCACCACCATCTCGAGGCGCGCCCCGAGGACGAGCACTGCCGCACCGTCATCCTCGTCAGCAAGTTCGACCACTGCCTGCTCGACCTCCTGCACCGCTGGAAGTCGGGCGACCTGCCCATCGACATCGTCGCCGTCGTGAGCAACCACGAGGACTGCCGCGGGCTCGTGGAGTACTTCGGCCTGCCCTTCACCGTCATCCCGGTGACGAAGGAGACCAAGGACGACGCCGAGGCGCAGCTGCTCCGGCTCGTCGAGACCGAGCGGGTCGGGCTCGTCGTGCTCGCGCGCTACATGCAGATCCTCAGCGACGGCCTCTGCCGGGCGCTCGAGGGCCGCGCGATCAACATCCACCACTCGTTCCTGCCCGGCTTCAAGGGCGCGAAGCCGTACCACCAGGCGCACGACCGAGGCGTCAAGCTCATCGGCGCCTCCGCGCACTACGTCACCGCGGACCTCGACGAGGGCCCGATCATCGAGCAGGACGTCGTTCGCGTGACGCACGCGGAGTCGCCCGAGCGGCTCGTCGCCATCGGCCGTGACGTCGAGCGCCGCGTGCTCTCCCGCGCGGTGCGTGACCACGCCGAGTCGCGCGTCTTCCTCTCGGGGCACCGCACCATCGTCTTCTGACGTCAGTCGCGCCTCGCCGCCGCCGTATGCCGCAGGGCCGGGTCGTCGGCGCAGCGTGACGTGAGGCGGCCGGCACCGGGACGTCTCCGGTGCCGGCCCTCCCCACCGGTCAGCTCTGTGCCGTCGCTTCAGTCCGTCACTTCAGGCCGAAGGCGTAGAGCTTGTTGTTGCCCGAGCCGAAGCCGAAGTTGCTGTAGCCGGAGCCCCAGTAGACGGTGCCGTTGGAGATCGCCGCGCCCGAGAGGCATGATCCACCGCTCGCGAAGCTCCAGAGGATTCCACCCGTGGCTGCGTTGAGCGCATACATGTGCCCCTGAGCGTCGAGCGAGCATCCGAACACGACACCGTTTGCCGTCGTGACCGGGCCGGAGGTGCTGCCCCCATCCGGTGGCCTCGTCTGCCAGAGGATCTGCCCCGTCGCCGCGTCGAGCCCCGACCAGATGCCACTGGTGTTGGTCGAGCCGGCCGGCCACGGCTTGGAGTTGCTGTTGGCGTTCTGGGTGTAGACCCGCTTGCCGTCGACGGCAGAGCCCCACTGGAGACCGCCGGCGGTGCCACCGGGGCCCGTCGTCGTCCTCCAGACGACGGCGCCGGTGTCCGGGTTGAGCGCCCAGTAGTCGCCGCTCTTCTGTCCGGCCCCCACGAGGTCCTGCGGCTTGCCGTTGACCCGGACCGTGAAGAGCCCGGGCGCCTGGCCGAAGTCGTAGTCCGGGCCGGCCGGCTCGGGACAGTTGCTGCCGTCACCGATGAAGGGGATGCAGTCCACCGTCCAGGCGTCGAAGGGCAGGGCGCGCGTCGCCCACTTGATCGCGCCCGTCCTCAGGTCGAGGGCAAGGATCGAGTCGAAGTGGTCGTCCGGCGACAGACACGCCGTCTGCCCCGCCGGATCGCCCCCAGCGGCCTCCACGCAGGCGAGCACCGCGTCCGGCAGGTCGTAGTTGTTGCCTGTCGCGATGTAGACCGACCCGCGCTTCGTGTCGATGGCCGGCGAGCTCCCCCACACGGCGTTGCCCGGGTAGCCATCGGGCGTCATGTACGTCTTCCAGAGGATCTTCCCCGTGGCGAGGTCGATGGCGAGCATGCTGCCGCGGAAGGTGCAGCAGGGATAGCCGGGCACGACTGCGGCCAGGGCCTCCTCCTGGGAGGCAACCCCGACGTAGACGACCCCGTCGAAGACCGTGGCCGACTGCGTGATGATCGCGGCGGGGTTATCGTCGGCCTGGGTGCTCCAGAGCAGGTCACCCGTGTCCCTGTTGATGGCAAGCACCTTGCCGCCACCACCGAAGGGGCCTTGGGTGCCGATGACGATCGCGCTGTCCGTCACCGCCGGCGTGGCCCGAGCCTTGTCGCCCGCAATGCCGGTGTAGCTCTCGATGGTGTGCTGCCACACCACTGCGCCCGTCGACCGGTTGACGGCATAGAGGTTGCCGGCCCAGTCGGGCACGTAGACGCGCTGCCCGTCCACCGCGGGCGTCGCCGACACGTCGCCTCCGGTGCTCAGCACCCACTTCGGGCTGAGTCCACCCACCGTCGCTGGCGAGATCTTGCTCTCGCTCGCGGCATACCTCGTGTTCTCCCGGTTCCCACCGGCCGAGCTCTATCCGTTGCCCCCGGGCGCGGCCATCGCCGCCGCTGCACCGATGAGCAGCGAGCCCAAGGCCGTTGCTGCCACCGCGATCCGTGCCCTACGCCATCTGCCGGTCATCTAGGCTCCTCGCCGACGACCCGCGCGCGGGTCGTTCCGACCCCGAGTGGACGACTCCGAACCTAGACCCGACCCGGGGTCGCAGTCTGCGAAATCGCCTACGTGACAGAGGTGCCCACGTTGTCACGGTATGTCGTGACAGAGTGGGCCGATCGGCACACGACGACCTCCCCGCGTCGACGCCCAGCGAGCGCCGGGCAAACCCATAGCCTCCTGATAGGCCACGTTCCTCCAACTTCCAGACTGCAGACCTACCGTCGCGATGACCCAGGACGGGTCCGGGACGGCGAGGGAGACGGTGGACGATGGGTGGACCAGCGCGGGTGACGGGTCGTCGGGCCCGACCGTCCCGAAAGGGGCGCGGAGGCCGCCGCCTCATCGTCAGCGGTGTCGTCGCGCTGGTCGTCCTCGCGGCCGGCGGAGCCTTCCTGCTGACCCACCGGACGGCTTCAGCGGCGACCGCGCCTCGGACCGTGACGGTGTCTCACAGTGCGGTCCAGCAGACGGTGCAGGGCACGGGGACCATCGAGCCCGCCGTCGAGGACGACGAGTCGTTCGGGTCCACCGGGACCGTCGACAACGTGCCGGTCAGCGTCGGTGAGTCCGTGACAGCCGGGCAGCTGCTCGCATCGATCGACGCGAGCGCGCTCCGGAGCCAGCTCACGCTCGCACGAGCGGTCGTCACCGAGGCACAGGCGCAGGTGTCGGCGGCCAGCGCGAGCGGGTCGGCCAGCCAGCTCGCCGCGGCGAACGCCCAGCTCGCTGCCGACCAGGCGAAGGTCGACCAGGCCCAGCAGGCCGTGTCGCAGGCGCGCCTGACCTCCCCCATCGACGGTGTCGTCGCGGGCGTCAACGTCAAGGTCGGCCAGGCCGTCACCGGCGGCTCCTCCGCCGGGGGCGCCTCCGGCTCGACGGGGACCACCCGGTCCGCAGGAAGCGGAGGCGGGGTGGCGGCTTCGGGGACGTCGAACGGGACGTCCTCGAACGCGGTGTCCTCGAGTGCGGGAAGCTCCGGCGCCGGGTCGTCGGGCGCCGCGGTCACCGTCATCTCGACCCGGACCTGGCTCGTGCAGACCCAGGTGTCCAGCACCGACCTCCCCGGCCTGAAGAAGGGCATGCAGGCCCAGATCGTGCCCTCCGGGTCGCGCACGACGATCTTCGGCACGGTCGACACCATCGGCATCGTCGCGTCGTCGAGCTCGAGCGGCACGTCGCAGTTCCCGGTAACGATCGCCGTGACCGGCACCCCGAGCGGGCTGTATGCCGGCACGTCGGCCACCGTCTCCATCCTCGTCAAGCAGCTCGACAACGTGCTCACCGTGCCGACGGCAGCCCTCGCCAGCTCGGGCGCAAGCACGACGGTCACGGTCCTGCTGAACGGCGCCGAGGCCGCCGTCCCCGTCACCATCGGGCGGGTCTTCGGCGCGAGGACCGAGGTCACCTCCGGGCTCTCCGACGGTGCGCAGATCGTCCTGCCCGACACGCTCGGCTTCCGCGGC
The DNA here is from genome assembly GCF_006717145.1 of Humibacillus xanthopallidus. GTDB lineage: Bacteria > Actinomycetota > Actinomycetes > Actinomycetales > Dermatophilaceae > Humibacillus > Humibacillus xanthopallidus. The sequence goes on from NZ_VFQF01000001.1 coordinate 1,681,150, forward strand.
ACGACCGGGTCGGCCGGGGCAGGCGGAACGAGTGGTTCCGGCGGGGGTCGAACCGGGGGCTTCGGCGGCGCAGGGGGATTCGGTGGAGGCGGCTTCGGCGGGGGCGGCGGCTTCGGTGGCGGCGGCAACCGGAACGGGGGCTGAGACGTGACCCTCTCGACCTTCGGCACCAGCCGCGCAGAGGCCGTCGGAGCCCCGGCGATCCTCGAGCTCGTCGACGTCGGCAAGACCTACCGCACCGGCGCCCTGACGGTCGAGGCGTTGCGCGGTGTCACCCTGTCTGTCGGCGACGGTGACTACGTCGCCATCATGGGGCCGTCCGGCTCGGGCAAGTCGACGCTCATGCACATCCTCAGCTGCCTCGACGTCCCGACGACCGGGCGGTACTCCCTGGCGGGTGAGGACGTCAGCGGCCTGGCCGAGCGCCAGCTCGCCGAGATCCGCAACCGACGCATCGGCTTCGTCTTCCAGCAGTTCAACCTCCTCGCGTCGATGTCGGCGTGGCGCAACGTCGAGCTACCCCTGGTGTATGCCGGGGTGTCGCGTCCCGAGCGCCGCGCCCGGGCCCTCGAGGCGCTGGGTCGCGTCGGCCTCGCGGAGCGTGTCGACCATCGACCCGGTGAGCTGAGCGGCGGCCAGCAGCAACGGGTCTCGATCGCTCGGGCTCTCGTCACCGACCCCACGCTGATCCTCGCCGACGAGCCCACCGGCAACCTCGACTCGGTGTCGACGGCCGAGGTGCTCGCCCTCTTCCGCGACCTGCACGAGCAGGGCCGCACCGTCGTGCTCATCACCCACGAGGCGGAGGTGGCGGCCGAGGCCGACCGCACCATCCGCGTGCTCGACGGCCGCGTCGTCGGGGACGACGCCCGAGCCGGGGGCCGGACCCCGTGACCTGGCTGGAGACGGTGCGCACGGCCTTCGACGCGATCCGCAGCCGCCGCATGCGCTCGGCCCTGACGATGCTCGGCATCCTCATCGGCATCGCCGCAGTCATGCTGACCGTCGGCCTGGGCCAGGGCGCCCAAGCCCAGGTCGCGAGCCAGATCAACGCCCTGGGGTCCAACCTGCTCATCGTCACACCCGGCAGCGCGACCGCGGTGGGCGGCATACGGGGTGGGCGGGGGTCTGCGACGACGTTGACAGCGAGCGATGCCGCCGTGCTCGCCGACGCTCGCGTGGCACCCGACATCGCTGCGGTGGCACCGGTGTCGACGAGCTCGCAGAGCGTCGTCGCCAACGGGCAGAACTGGACGACGAGCATCGTCGGGACCACGCCCCAGTGGCCCGTCGTGCGCGCCCGGTCGACGCCGACAGGACGCTTCTTCACCGCCGCCGAGCTGAGCGCAGGCGCACCCGTCGCCGTCATCGGCTCGACGACAGCGGAGCAGCTCTTCGGCCTGCGCTCGCCCGTGGGCCAGACGGTCAGCATCGGCGGGGCCCAGCTGACGGTCATCGGTGAGCTCAACCCCGCCGGGTCGACCGTCGGAGGCGACCAGGACGACCAGGTCGTCGTCCCGGCGACGACGTTCGCGGCCGACCTCTCTGCCGGCACGCCGTCCATCTCGTCGATCTACCTCGAGGCCGTGAACCAGCAGGACCTGTCGGCTGCCTACCAGGAGGCGACGAACGCGATGCTCACCGCGCACGGGGTCACGACGGCGACCGCGGACTTCCAGGTGGGGAGTCAGGCAGCCCTCGTGCAGACCGCGACAAGCACTGCACGAACGCTCACGGTGCTGCTCGCAGGCATCGCGGCGATCTCGCTGCTCGTCGGCGGGATCGGTGTCATGAACATCATGCTCGTGTCCGTCACGGAGCGGATCCGAGAGATCGGCCTGCGCAAGGCCCTGGGGGCGACACCGCGTGTCATCCTGCGCCAGTTCCTCACGGAGGCAAGCCTGCTCGGCCTTGCGGGAGGCATGCTCGGGGTCGGGCTCGGTGTCATCGGAGCTCTGACTCTGCCCCAGGTCCTCGAGCAGCCGGTCACCCTCTCTGCCACGGCTGCCCTCGGAGCGCTCGCCGTGTCGCTCGTCATCGGCATCGCAGCCGGCGTCTATCCCGCCGGCCGAGCCGCCCGCCTCGCCCCCATCGATGCCCTGAGAAGTGAGTGATCCATCATGCGCCGTCCCCTGGTCTCCACCGTCGCCATCCTCGCCGCCGTCGCCGTCCTCGGCCTCGCCGGATGCAGCAAGGCGGCCCAGTCCGCCCCGCTCTCCCCCGCTGACCAGACGAGTGCCGTCGGTGGTTCCGCGGGCGCGGCCGGTGGAGCTGCGGGCGGTCGCGGCCAGTTCCCCGGAGTCGCGGGCCTCGTCGCGGCCGTCACCGGCAGCACCGCGCAGGTGCAGGGCAGCAACCAGCAGACCGCGGTGACGTGGACCAGCACGACGCGATTCACCGCCCAGGCTGCCGCCTCCGCGTCCGCCCTGGCCGTCGGCGAGTGCGTCATGGCGCGTCCGGCCCGACCGGCGGGTGGTGTGCCCGGGGGCGCCCCGACGACAGCGGCGAACGCAGGTTCCGGGTCCCCAGCCCCCGCCACCAGCGTGGCGGCCGCCACGGTCCAGGTGTTCGCGAAGCAGGGGGGCTCCTGCTCGCTGAGCCTCGGGAACCGGACCGGGTCCGGTGCCTCAGGCACGCCGAGCAGTGCACCCGGTGGGTCTCCCACGGGATCGCCCGGCGGGGCAGCAGATGGCGTACGGCGGGCGTTCGGCGCCGTCGGCATGATCACCGCGGTCGGGGCCGGGGAGTTCACCGTCTCGCCGACCGTGCGGCTCGGGGCGATGCCCACCCGGCCGGTGACGGTCACCTACACCTCGTCGACCGTCTTCACCCGCCTGAGCCGCTCGGCCGCGTCCGCGGTCAAGGTGGGCGTCTGCCTGAGCGCGCAGGGTCGGACCGACGACACCGGCGCGCTGACGGCTGCGGCCGTCACCGTCAGCGCCCCGACGAAGGGCACCTGTCAGACCGGCTTCGGGCGTGGCTTCGGCGGTGGGCAGGGTGCTGGGCAGGGCTCGGGGGCAGGTCGTGGCTGACGGCTCGCGACGGCCACGCCTTCCCCGCGGACCTGTCATCGCCGGGGCGGCGCTCCTCGCCGTCCTGCTCGCCGCCGGAGGTGTCTGGACCGCCTCGGCAAGCACCGGCACGTCGACGCCGGCCGACTACCGGTTCGCCGTGGTGACGCGCGGCCCCGTCGCGCAGGTGCTGACCCTCGCCGGCACCGCGCAGCGCGTCAACCAGGTGACGGCCTCCTTCCCCGCGAACGGCACGGTCACCGCTCTGCACGTCGCCGTCGGCGACCACGTGTCGGCGGGCCAGAGCCTTGCCGCCATCGACCCGACCGCGCTGCGCGCCAGCCTGCTCTCCGCCCAGGCGAGCCTCGCCCAGGACGAGGCGTCGCTCTTCGCCGACGGATCGGCATCCTCGACGACCGCCTCCACGACTCCCGCGTCGTCCGCCAGGACCACGACGACCGCCACGCCGCCGACATCCACCACGACCACGAGCACCAAGACTCCGACCACCACGCGCGCTGGCGGAGCCATGGGCACGGGCACGACGCACACGTCGACCCCAGCGGGCCGCACCGGGTCGGGTGGCTCTTCGACGGGGCGCCCCTCCGGCGGGTCGTCGTCACCACAGCTCAGCGCGAGCACCGTCCAGCGCAGCCTCTTGGCATCGCAGAGCGCCCTGGTGACCGAGGAGCGCGTGTGCGCTCCGGTGCTGGGCGCCACATCCGGGCCATCTGCAGGCCCGGTGCCCGGAGCCCCCCCACACTCGCACGCGCAGCCGACCGGCACACCGGCGCCCACGACGGTGGTCCCGACCCCGACCGGCGTCTCCACCACCGGACCCACCACCGGACCCAGCGCCGGACCCAGCGCCGCCCCCACCAACGGACCCACTGCCACCCCCACGGGCACGGGCACGCCGACCACCGGCCCCACGTCCGGCCCGACCTCCACGGGGTCTCCGGGCCAGGGCACGGGAAGCGGCGGCGGTCCGAGTGCCGCGGCGCTCCGCTCCTGCGCGGCGGCGATGCTCGCGGTGTCGCGCGCCCAGCACGGAGCGGAGGTGGCCATGACCGGTCTCGCCACGCAGATCGCCCGTGAGCTCAGCACCATCGTCTCGGCCAGCACCACCACCCAGCCGTCGGGAGCCGCCTCGTCGTCGCCGGCCTCCTCCAGCTCCACGGCCGGGAGTGCCGCGCGCGCAGCCGGTGGCTCGGGCGGCTCTGGCGGCTCAGGCCGCTCAGCCACCTCAGGCACGTCGGGCAGCTCCGCCGCCTCGGGCAGCTCGGGCAGCTCGGGCGCCTCGGGCAGCTCGGGCAGCTCGGGCGGCTCGGCTGGGTCGAGTGGCTCGAGCTCCTCCAAGGGCGCTGCGTCCTCAGGGGCGAGCACGGGCCCCGCAGTCCGGGTCGCGGCCGATGACGTCGCGATCCTCGAGGACCAGGCGGCGGTGACGCAGGCAAAGGCCGGCCTTGCCGGCGCCACGCTCAAGGCGCCGATCGCCGGCACGGTCGCACAGGTGACCCTTGCGGTCGGCCAGGCGGACGGCTCCGGGAGCATCCTCATCGTGGGCAACGGCGCGGTGTCCGTCACCGTCGACGTGCCGGTCGCCGACATCGGACTCGTGCATGCAGGCCTGGGCGCCCAGGTCACGCCTGCGGGCGCCGCGTCCCCCGTCGCCGGCGCGGTGACGGGGGTCAGCCCGCTGCCCGTCTCCTCGACGTCGACGTCGCCCCTCTTCCCCGCCGTCGTCATCGTTCCGCGCCCGCCGCAGTGGTTGGCGAGCGGCTCGTCCGTCGCGGTCGCGATCACGGTTGGCGCCGCCGCTGATGCCGTTCGTGTGCCGGTGTCGGCGATCGCGGGGCTCCAGTCCGGCACGGGAGCGGTGCAGGTGCTCGACGGCGCGGGCACGAAGCCGCAGTCGGTCACGGTGGGGGCGGTCGGCGGTGGCTACGCGCAGGTCCTCACCGGGCTCCACGACGGCGACCGCGTGGTGCTCGCCGACCTGACAGCCGCCCTGCCCTCGAACCAGTCCGTCAACGTGCGCGGCCTCGTCGGAGGGGGCGGGGCGGGCTTCGGCGGCGCTCGGGCCGGCGGGTCAGGCGGGGCCGGCGGCGGCTCCTCGACCGGCGGCACCTCGAACGGCGGCACCGGTGCCGGCGCGCCGCGCACGGGCGGGTAGGCGTCAGATCATGGCGAGGTGCGCGCGCCGCGTCAGCCGACGCGGCGTTGCCGCCACCAGCCGACGACGTTGTTCTTGTGGCGGGCGAGCACGACGAGCGCGAGGGCGGTGAGCCAGACACCAGTCCAGACGTCACCCGGCCAGTGGCCCGTCCAGACGAGCACGGCGATGACGAGCATCGCGACAGCCCCGAGGATCGAGCCCGCCGCCACCCACCGGGTCAGGGCGAAGCCGAGCGCGAAGACGACGAGGACGACGACGGCGATGAGGGGATGCACTCCGAGGATCGCGCCGAGCGTCGTCGCCACCCCCTTGCCACCGCGGCCGTGGAGGAAGGGCGACCAGATGTGCCCGAGGACGGCTGCGAGCCCCACGGCATACGCGAGATGGGGGCCGACCCAGTGGGCCGCGATGACGGTCGGCACGAGCCCCTTGAGCACGTCGAGCACGCCGACGAGCACACCCCACTTGCGCCCGAGCACCCGGCCGGCGTTCGTCGCGCCCGGGTTGCCGGAGCCGGCGACCGAGAGGTCCGTGCCGAGCACGCGGGCGATGAGCGTCGCGGGGTTGACCGACCCCACGAGGAAGGCGAGGGCGATCGCCACCGCCCACCCGAGCACCACACCGGCGGTCACGGCGCGGGCACCTCAGCGGGATCGGGCAACGGCTCACCCGGGCGCGGCGACAGCGCGATGGCCACGGTGCCGGGCCCGACGTGGGCGCCGACGACGGCCCCGAGCTCGACGATGACCACGTGGGGTGAGCCGGGCACGGCGCGGTGCAGCTCGGTCGCGATCTGCTCGGCGCGCGCCTTCGCGTCGAGGTGGTGGACGGCGATGTCGACGACGAGCCCACCCGCGCGCACCCGCTCGACCGCCATCGCGACGATGCGTGCGATGGCGCGCGAGGAGGTGCGCACCTTCTCGACCGGCGTGATGCGTCCGCCGCGCACGGCGAGGATCGGCTTGATGGCGAGCGCCGACCCGAGCAGCGCCGACGCCGCTCCGATGCGTCCACCGCGTCGCAGGTGCTCGAGCGTGTCGACGTAGAACAGCACGCTGGAGGACTCCAGACGCGCACGCGCAGCAGCGACCACCGCTGCGGCGTCGACCGAATCCCCTTGTGCCGCAGCCTCGGCCGCCGCGACGACGGCATACCCCATCGCCATGCCGATGGTCTCGCTGTCGATGACCTCGACGGGCACCGGCGCGTCTGTCGCCGCGAGCCGGGCGGCCTCGATGGTCCCCGACATCTGCGACGAGAGATGGATCGACACGATCGCGGTCGCACCCTCGTCGGCGAGCCGCTGGTAGGTCTCCGCGAAGACCTGCGGCGTCGGGCGCGAGGTCGTGACGATCGTGTAGTGGCGCAGCGCGTCCGCGACCTGCTCGGCCGTGACGTCGCGGCCCTCCACGTGGTCGCGACCGCCGACGATGACGTGGAGCGGCACGACCTCGATGCCGTGCCGCTCCACGACGTCCTCCGGCAGGTATGCCGTGGAGTCCGTGACGACCGCAACGGTCACGTCGCGCTCCTTCCGCCGGTCACTGCCTGAGGGGACTCGCCGATGTCACACCGGGACGACGTTGACGAGCTTGGGAGCCCGCACGATGACGGTGCGCACCCCCGCCTCGGTCGCCGCCCTCACCTTGTCACGCGAGAGCGCCAGCGTGCGAAGGTCCTCCTCGCTGATGTCGGGAGACACCTCGACGCGGTCGCGCACCTTGCCCTTGATCTGGATGACGCAGGTGACCTGCCCCATGACGATCTTGGCCGGGTCGCTCACCGGGAAGGCGGCGTGCGCCACCCCGTCGTCGTGGCCGAGGCGCGACCACATCTCCTCGGCGATGTGCGGCGCGACGGGAGCGACCATCAGCACCATCGCCTCGACGACCTCGCGCGGCGGCACCTCGAGCTTGGTGACGCTGTTGTTGAGCTCGATGAGCTTGGCGATCGCCGTGTTGAAGCGCAGCCCCTCGAAGTCGTCGCGCACCCCGGCGATCGTCTGGTGCAGCTGCGTCGTCAGCGCCTGGTCGGGCGCCACGTCCGCCACCCGCAACGCGCCGGTCTCCTCGTCGACGACGTTGCGCCACAGCCGCTGGAGGAAGCGCTGGCTGCCGACGACGGCGCGGATGTCCCACGGCTTGCTCAGCTCGAGCGGCCCCATCGACATCTCGTAGACACGGAAGGTGTCGGCGCCGAAGGCGTCGTACATCTCGTCGGGGCTCACGGAGTTCTTCAGCGACTTGCCGATCTTGCCGTACTCGCGGAAGACCTGCTGCCCCTGCCAGGTGAACGTCGGCTCCTCGCCGTGGGCACCGGGGTGCTCCTCGACCTCGGACGCCTCGACGTACTGCCCGCGGCTGTCGGTGTAGGCGTACGCCTGGATGTAGCCCTGCGAGAAGTACTTGCGGAACGGCTCCTCGCTCGAGACGTGCCCGAGGTCGAAGAGCACCTTGTGCCAGAAGCGGGCGTAGAGCAGGTGCAGCACGGCGTGCTCGACACCGCCGATGTAGAGGTCGACGCCGCCGGGGTCCACCGTGCCGGCAGGGGCGCCGGCGACAGGCTCCGCGTGACGGCCGAGCCAGTAGCTCTCGTTGGCCGGGTCGACGAAGGTCTCGTGGTTGGCCGGGTCGAGGTAGCGCAGGTAGTACCAGCACGAGCCGGCCCAGTTGGGCATGGTGTTCGTCTCGCGGCGGAAGTGCCGCACGCCTCGACCGTCGCCGAGGTCGACCTCGACGTTGACCCACTCGGGCACCCGCGACAGCGGCGGCTCGGGCGAGCTCGTCGCGTCGTCGGGGTCGAACGTCTTGGGCGAGTAGTCCGGCACGTCGGGGAGGGTCAGCGGCAGCTGGTCGTCGGGGACGGCATACGCCACCCCGTCGTCGTCGAACATGACGGGGAACGGCTCGCCCCAGTAGCGCTGGCGGCTGAAGAGCCAGTCGCGCAGGCGGTAGTTGATGGTGCCGCGCCCGTCGCCACCGTCCTCGAGGTAGGCGATGATGCGCTCCTTGGCGTCCTCCACAGCCAGCCCGTCGAGGCTGACGGTGGCGTTCGCGGAGTTCACCGCGAAGCCGTCAGCGACGAACGGCTCGGTGAGCGGCTCGTCGCCACCATCGGGGCGGGCGGCGACGACGCGCACGATCGGGATGGAGAACTTCGTCGCGTACTCGAAGTCGCGCTCGTCGTGCCCGGGCACGGCCATGATGGCGCCAGTGCCGTAGCCCATGAGCACGTAGTCGGCCACGAAGACCGGGATCGCCTCTCCCGTCAGCGGATTCGTGGCGAAGGAACCCGTGAAGACACCTGACTTGTCCTTGCCCTCCGTCTGGCGCTCGACATCGCTCTTGCGCGACGCCGCCAGCCGGTATGCCGCCACGGCCTCCTTCGGGGTCGCGCTCGCTGCCGCGTCCGCCCCCGTCCAGTCCGCGTGCGTGCCCTCGGGCCAGCCACCTTCGGGCACGAGGGAGTCGACGAGGGGGTGCTCGGGGGCGATGACCATGAAGGTCGCACCGAAGACGGTGTCGGGCCGGGTCGTGAAGACCTCGATGCCGCCCTTCTGGCCGGCAAGCTCACCGGAGGCCAGCGGCACGGGGAAGGTGACGCGGGCACCCTGCGAGCGGCCGATCCAGTTGCGCTGCAGGCGTTTCACGTTCTCGGGCCAGTCGACGCCGTCGAGGTCGTCGGCCAGCCGGTCGGCATACGCGGTGATGCGCATCATCCACTGCGAGAGGTTGCGCTTGAAGACCGGAAAGTTGCCGCGCTCGGAGCGGCCCTCGTTCGTGACCTCCTCGTTGGAGAGCACCGTGCCGAGACCGGGGCACCAGTTGACCGGGGCCTCGGACTGGTAGACGAGGCGGAAGCCGGCCAGCACGCGAGCGCGCTCGGTCGCGGTCAGGTCGGCCCAGCCGCGACCGTCCTCGGTCAGCGGCGCACGCCGGCCCGACTCGAACTCCTCGACCAGCTCGCTGATCGGACGCGCCCGACCGCGGCCGCCGTCCGGGCGCACGGCATCGGCGTCGTACCAGGCGTCCCAGATCTTGAGGAAGATCCACTGGGTCCAGCGGTAGTACTCATCGTCGATCGTCGCGAAGGTGCGGCGGTTGTCGAAGCCCAGCCCGAGGCGGCGCAGCTGGCGCTTCATGTTCGTCATGTTCTCCTCGGTGGTCTTCCGAGGGTGCTGACCGGTCTGGACGGCATACTGCTCCGCCGGCAGCCCGAACGCGTCGTAGCCGAGGGCGTGCAGCACGTTCTTGCCGAGCATCCGGTGGAAGCGGCTGTAGACGTCGGTCGCGATGTAGCCGAGGGGGTGGCCGACGTGCAGGCCGACGCCCGACGGGTAGGGGAACATGTCGAGCACGACGAGCTTCTCGCCGAGGCTCGCCACGCGCTCGGGCTCGGCCCACGGGCCGGCCGGGTTGGGCGCGTTGAAGGTGCCGGACTCCTCCCAGCGGTCCTGCCACGCGAGCTCGATGTCCTGGGCCATGCGGGCGGTATAGCGGAACGGTGTCTCGTTGCTCTGCTCGCTCATGTCTTCTCTTTCGTCGCTGCTCGGTCTGGGCAAAAGAAAACCCCTCACACAGGAGGGGAAGCCGCGTTGATGTCGGGAGTCCCGACCTTCGTCAACGCGGCTGCGGAAGGAGCAGCAGGCCAGCCATGCGCCTAGGTTAGCGCAGAGCCCTCGCCCCCTGCGGGGGCACGTGGGCTCCTCACGAGGGGCTGGATGACCTCAGGCTGCCGACGACGACGTAGTTGCCGGCGTAGGAGAGGCGGTCGGGTGGGATGACGCAGCTGATGGCCACTACGGTGTCGGGCCGCACGGTCACGACGGCGGGGGTGCTCGTGAGCTTGTCGAAGGGCACGGTGAGGACCTCGGTGACGGCGTAGACGAAGCGCCCTCGCGTCGTCGTCAGCACGAGGGTGTCGCCCTTGCGCACCTGCTGGAGACGGCTGAAGACCCCGCGGCCCGGGTCATCGGGATGGAACCGGTTGGCGTGCCCGGTGATGAAGGTCGTCTGGGTGCCGGGGACGGTCGGCGGCGCCCCGAGGTCGATGCGCGCGACCTTGTCGAGGTAGGGCGCGTCGTAGCACGGCCGGTTCGCGACCTCGCACCTCGTCGACGAGTTGTAGCGAGCCAGCCCGGATGAAGCCGCGTCGACGATGACTCTCGAGCCGCGCTGGGCCCGGAAGTGCGTCAGCTCCCCCGCACCCACGGGCTTCAGCGCGCTCGGAGCGTTGCTCGGTGACGCCACCGACGAGGACCCGCTGGGGGTGTCCTCCGGAGCCGGCGCCGCGGGTGAGGACGACCCCCACCCCGGTATGCCGCTCGGCCCGGTGGCGGTCGTCGGGCCCGGGCTGCCGCAGGAAGCCACCAGCAGCACGACGCACGCGAGCAGCACCCCGAGCACCCCGAGTGCTCTGGGAGCACTCGGGGCACGGGATGTCCGCACGGCACCCGCCCGCGTGGGCTGCCGGGGCTCGGTCACGCCACCCCTCAGGCGTCCCGGTCACCCGAGCCGGAGCGGATCACGCGCGGCGGTCGCACGCCGAGGGCGATGAGCAGACCGACGAGGGTGAGCAGCACGAGGAGCGCCTGGAGCGGCGTCACCCCGAGCTGGGTCGTGGACACGTCGGAGTCCACGCCCGCCTTGACCGGCTGCAACGGGTAGGTCGACGGCACGGCCGCCGGCGTCGTCGCCGAAGGCGTCGACCCCGTGGCGGGCGGCGTGCTGTGCGTGACGGGCGGGGTCGTGGTCGTCGTGACCGGCGGCGTCGTCGTCTTCGTGACCGGCGGGGTCGTCGTCGGCGGCGGGGTCGCCGGCGGGCAGTCCGACACCGAAGGCTCGGGGTGGAGCTTGGGCGTGTTGGCCACGATGACGACCGAGCGGAACTGGCCGTCCTTGAACTGCTGGCCCACCGTGACGGTGCCGTCGTAACCGAGCAGCGAGTGGTTGTCGACCCAGATCGGGTTCTGACCCGTCTGCAGCCGCTCCGCCTTGCCGGGCTTGGAGACGTACTTGCAGACGTAGGACTTGTGCGGACTGTGTGCGGTCGTGGGAGGAGCCGCACCCGCCGCCCCGACCCCGGCCAGCAGCGCCAGGGCCGCCCCCGCGGCCAGTGCGCCTCCTGCGACTCGGGCCCCCCGGCCCCTGACGAATCCCCCGTGAGAGTTCTCGACGCTGCGCGGCGTCTGTGTCATGGCTGTGCCTCCTCGGCATGGGTCGACGTCCTGCACGACCCCCGAGGACAGGACCCACGAAGCCCCCACTTCGCACAGAGCAACGGTTGCACCACGCGAGGACGCGCGGGGCGTTTTGGGGCGTTTCCCCGCCTCTCCCCAGCGTGGGCTCAGCGGAAGAGCCCGACGACGATGAGCGTCTGGGCCAGGTGGTAGGTCACGATGATGGTGAGCGGCGCCCACCGCCGCTCGTGCACGAAGCGGTCGTGGCCAAGGACCGTGTCGGAGGCGAGGAACAGCAGGCAGCCGAGCAGCACGACCGGATCGCCCTTCCACGCCGCGGCGAGCGCGAGGGCGAAGAGCGCGAGCTGGTAGAGCAGCACGGCACCGCGCTGTGCTCCCGCGTGGCGCACGATGTCGCGCCCCACCGTCGCGTGCAGGGCGAGCAGACCGGGTACGACGAGCAGCAGCCACCACGGGAAGCCGCCCGCGCCGGTCGTGCCGAGGATCGCCCAGACGTAGGCGACATGGGCGAGCAGGAAGGAGCCGAGCCCCACGAGGAAGCGTCCGGCCGTCGCGTTGAGCAGGGCGACGTCGCCAACGAGCGAGAGGGCGAGGGCGACGAGGACGGGCCCGAGCTGAGGCGCGCCCGGCACCGCACCCTCCCAGTCGAGCGACCAGGCGATCCCCATGAGCAGGACGATGACGAGGGGCTTGGTGAGACGCTCGACGAGCACGTCGCCGCGCACGACGGAGCTCCAGTTGATGAGCGCCGTCACCCCGAGCGCCACCGCGAGGACCCACAGGTGGGTGGTCACGGGCACAGGGTGACAGCCGCCCGAGCCTGCGGAGGGCGCGACACGCGGGATCCACCTGCTGGGCACGAGGGCTCACCGAATCGGCGGCACGGCGATTCTCTGCAAGACTCGAGCAATGCCCATGCGCAAGTTCCACCACACGGTGACCGCCGACGACACCTCGTCGAGTGTCGGCAGCGGTGACCTCGAGGTGCTGGCCACGCCCCGCCTCATCGCCTGGTGCGAGAGCGCCGCCTTCCAGGTGTGCCAGCAGCAGATCGATGCCGACCACACGACGGTCGGCACCATGGTCAGGATCGAGCACGTCAAGGGCAGCCCCGTGGGCGCCGAGATCACCGTGCTCTGTGCCGAGCCGATCAACGACGGCCGCCGCCTCGTGTGCCACGTCGTCGTCAAGGAGTCGGACGGCGAGGAGATCGCCCGGGGCGAGGTGCACCGCGCCGTCGTCGACCCCGACCGCTTCCTCAGCAAGTGCCAGCGGCTCGCCTGAGCTGAGCCCCGCACCACACGACCCTGCCGTATGCCGCCCATGACGCTCCCAGCGCGTCTTGGCACGATGGGCCTGTGAGCCTCGGACTGCTCGGAGCCTTCGTCGCGGCCGTCGCCTACGGGTCCGCGACGATCCTCCAGGCGATCGGCGTGCGACGGCTCGCTGCCCTGCCCCCTCGCACGCCCTTGCGGGAGCGGGTCGCGACCGGCTGGCTCTATCCGGCGGGGCTCGTGCTCGACGCCGCGGGCTTCCTCGCCTCGGTTCTCGCCCTGCGCACCCTGCCGCTCTTCCTCGTCGAGTCGGCGATCGCGTCGTCGGTCGCCGTCACCGCCGTGCTCTCCGTCGTCGTGCTGCACGTCCGGTTGCAGAGCCGGGAGGTCGTCGCCCTGGGCGCCGTGGCACTCGGGCTCGTCGCTCTCGCCGCGGCCGCACAGGAGGGGCCGGCGCTCTCACCGGGCGGCGCCATCGGGTGGTGGCTGCTCGTCTCCGCGGTCGTCGTCGGCGTCGTGCTCGCGGTGGGCCTGCTCGACCGGAACCGCGGGCGCGCTGCGGTCCTGCTGAGCATCGGCGCTGGCCTGGGCTTCGGCGGGGTCGGGGTCGCGGCCCGCGTCATCGACGTGCCGACGCCGTGGTGGCACCTGATCGGCGACCCGACCGCCTGGGCCCTCGGCGCGCACGCGGCCCTCGCCACGGTCTGCTACGCCGTCGCCCTGGTGCGCGGTCGTGTCACGACGGTCGCCGCACTGACCTTCGCTGCGGAGACGACCGTCCCGGCCGCGATCGGCATCGTCTGGCTCGGCGACGGCGTGCGCCCCGGCTGGGCCCCGGTGGCACTGGCCGGCTTCGTCATGACCCTGGCCGGGTGCATCGCGCTGGCCGGCCGGGCCGAGGCTCCGTCAGAGGACGAAGGCGTTGCCGTCACGGCGGAAGCCGAGACGCTCGTAGTAGGGGTCGACCATGCCGGCGGGCGTGAGGACCCGGCTGAAGCCGCGTCGCCGGAAGGGGCCCTCGGGGCCGAAGACGAACTCCCCCGGTGAGTAGTCGCGGTAGCGCGGCGTCACCCAGTCGAGCAGGAGCTGGGCCGTGCCGGACCCCGCGTCGCGCAGGATGACCGCACCGACGGTCTCGTCGCCCTTGAGCACGAGAAAGCACGGGTCACCCGCGAAGGGGTCGTGCACGAACTCGGGGTTGAACTGCCGGATGTCGGCCTCGTGCACGCGCAGCACACGGCGCAGGTAGGTGTCGTCGCCGGCCACCTCGAGCACCTCGTAGGCGGTGGCGTCGTGCTTCTCGCGAGACATCCGCACGAGGTAGGTGATGTTGATGGCGGCGAGCACGATGTTGAGCCCGACCATCGGCCACACCTGGTTGGCGAGGTTGTAGACGATGAGCACGACGCAGCCGATGAGGTTGATGACGCGCAGGCGTCGCAGCTGGGTCTGCAGCAGCGACCAGACGAGCACCGCCGAACCGGCCCAGCCGAGGGCCTCCAACCACCACGAACCCATGCTCGCGACCCTATGGGCGGGGGCCCTCCGGCGTCGATGGCTTGGCCGATGCCTTCGCCGCCGTCCCCGTCGAGGTGTGGCCCACGAGCTTCAGCCCGATGACCGCACCGACGATCCCCGCGAGCAGGAAGACCTTGACGAGGGAGAAGGGCTCGTCCCCGAAGGTCATCGCCCACGTCACGGTGAGCGCGGCACCGATGCCGGTCCACACGGCATACGCCGTGCCGATGGGGATGGTCCGCACCGCGTGGGCGAGCCCCAGCATCGACAGCGCGCCGGCGACGAGGAAGACGACCGAGGGCACGAGGAGGCTGAGGCCGTCGGAGGCGGCGAGCGCCGAGGCCCAGACGGCCTCGAGGACGGCACTGGCGAGCAGCACGAGCCACGGCATCACGCCACCGCCTTGAGACCGGCGACGCACCCGACGAGCACGAGGAGCAGCAGTCCGCGCGCGAGGTCGAGCCGCTCCTCGCGGCGGGCAACGGCCAGCAGCACGGTGCCGACGGCCCCGATCCCGACCCACACGGCATACGCGGTGCCGGCCGGCAGGCCTGTCATCGCCCACGCGAGCCCAGCCATGCTGAGCACGAGCGCGACGGCGAAAAGCACTGTCGGGCGGGGCCGCCGGAAGCCGTCGGAGGCGGCGAGCGCCGTGGCCCAGACCGCTTCGAGCGCGCCGGACAGGATGAGGACGAGCCAGAACATGACTACCCGATCTGGCCGTCTTGTCGCTGGGCGGGTACGGCTCCCTCGTCCGCGAGCGCATCCGCGCGCTCGTGACCATTCTACATATTCGGTATCAGGGCGGTCGCCCCGGCGTACTGTCTGCTGCAAGGTGCGGTTCCTGCGGAGTGAGGACTGCCATGAGCCGTGACTATCTCGATTTCGATCTCGCGCTGACCCGCGACGGGTCGGCGTATGCCGTCCGCGTCGTCTCCTCGCCCGCTGGCGAGGCGTCGGCCCCCTTCGAGCTGCCCTTCATCGGAACGGAGCTCGCGCAGTTCATGATCGCGGTAGGACCTCCGCGCGTCGCCTCGCGCCGGCTCGTCCCGGTCGCGACGCGGGTGGGCGGGGTCAAGGACTACGGGCGCAAGCTCGGTGACGCCCTCCTCACGGGGCCGGTGCTCGAGGCCTTCACGAAGAGCCTCGACACGGCCGGGTCGCAGGGCAAGGACCTGCGGGTCAGGCTGCGCCTCGACGCCGTGCCGGAGCTCGACTCCGTGCCGTGGGAGTACCTCTACGACAGCCGGCTCGAGCGCTTCCTCACCCTGTCGCAGGAGACGCCTGTGGTGCGGCTGCTCGACTCGCTCAAGCGGCCCCCGTCAGTCACCGTCGCGGCTCCGCTGCGGGTGCTCGTCATGATCTCGAGCCCGTCCGACATGCCTGAGCTCGCCGTCGACCGGGAGAAGCAGCTGCTCCTCGCCACGACCGCCGACATGGTGGCCAGCGGGCAGCTGTCCGTCACCGTCCTCGACACCGCGACGCTCACGGAGCTGCAGCGGGCGCTCCTCGGCGACTACCACGTCTTCCACTTCATCGGCCACGGAGGCTTCGACGACGACGCGCAGGAGGGGGTGCTCGTCCTCGAGAAGGAGGACGGCACGAGCCACCGCGTCTCGGGCAACCGGCTCGGCACGCTGCTGCACGACGCCCGCAACCTGCAGCTCGCTGTCCTCAACGCGTGCGAGGGCGCCCGCACCTCCGGCCGCGACGCCTTCTCCGGCGTCGGGCAGGCACTCGTGCGCCAGGGACTTCCCGCTGTCGTCGCGATGCAGACCGAGATCAGCGACCGTGCCGCGCTCGTCTTCAGCCACGAGTTCTACTGGTTCCTCACGCAGGGGCTCGGCATCGACGCCGCCATCTGCGAGGTGCGCAAGGCGATGGCGGTCTCCGACGAGGCCTCCGAGTGGGGCACCGCCGTGCTGCTGAGGTCCGGCACCGACCAGCCCTTCACCTTCACCTCGACCGGGCCGACGGTCTCCTCGCCGCAGAGCCGGCTCCAGTCCCTCTACGACGCGGCGCAGGTCGCCATCAGCACGGGTGCGACGGCGACGGCGCAGCCGCTGCTCGAGCAGATCACCACGGAGAGCCCCGACTTCCGCGACGCGACGCAGCTCCTCCAGCGCATCCGGCCCCGGACCGAGGACGGCCTTTCGGCCGAAGCAGCGCCGTTCGTCACCGACCCTGTGCCGCAAACGGATTCGCGACACAGCGAAAGGCAGACATCTGAGCATCCAACACGGCCCGACACGACCGACGCGAGCGACACCAAGGGAACGAGCGGCACGGGCGGTGGCACGGGCGGTGGCACGGGCGGTGGCTCGGAGCAGCCCCGGCCGAGCCGCATACGGCGCATCCTCATGTGGGTCGGCGCGGTGCTCGGGGTGCTCGCGATCGCGGTCGGGGCGATCGTCTGGTGGGACTCGTCCGCGTCGTCGGTCGCCAAGGCGTGCGGCCCGGGCGGCGGCGCCTTCCCCCCGGTGCCCGCCGGTGCCCTCACCCTCGGCTGCGCGACGACCGCGCCCGTCATCGACGGGAGCTTCGCCGACTGGGCGGGCGTGCCCGAGGGGCAGCTCGCGACCCAGGTCTTCCCGGCCCCGCCGGCGCCCGCTCCCGACGACCTCCAAGCCACGTGGCAGGGCCAGTGGGACTCGCGCTTCCTCTACCTGCACCTCAGCGTCGACGACGCCAACCGGCGCCATGTCGATGCCGCGAAGCCGACGGAGTTCTGGAAGGGCGACGGGGTCAGCTTCGAGTTCGGGCCCGACGTGTCGACCCTTCCGGCATCGACGAAGCCGCGCTCCGGCAAGGACTACCACGTCATGGTCGGCGTCACCCCCCTCGGTGGCCTCGCGTCGTTCAACATGGCCAACGCGGGGGCGATCCGAGACGGTGGGCGCCTGACCAACGTCGTGCTCTCCCGCACGGACCGGCCCGGCGGCTACGAGGTCGAGATGGCGGTGCCGTGGTCCGACGTGGGCCTGGTCACTCCCCCGGCCCGCGGGTCGATCTGGGCGATGAACGTCAACGTCAGCGACGCCGCCGACTCCTCCACGACGTGGCAGCTCGCCCGGATGATCAGCACCAACCCGGTGCGCACCGGCAACGGCCAGCCCGCCCGCTGGCAGCCCCTCGTCCTCGCCGACTCGGCGGGCTCCTGACCTGACGGAAGGAGCGCCCCGATGGGCAGCAGCCACGCAGACTTCGACATCGAGATCGTCGGCGCCCCGCCGGCGTATGCCGTCCGGGTCCTCTCGTCGCCCGCCGGCACCGCGTCGGCCACCTTCGTGAACCCCTTCACTCCTCTGGAGATCGCGCGCTTCCTCAACGCGGTCGGGCCTCCCCGGGTCGTGTCCCGCCGGCTCGTGCCTGTCGAGGGCCGCGTCACCGAAGTGCGCGCCTTCGGCCAGCAGCTCTCTGACGCCCTCTTCGCCGGCGACGTCGGAACGGTGTTTCGCGAGAGTTTGGCCAGCTGCGTGCGGGACGGCTCCGAGCTGCGCATCCGGCTGCGGCTCGAGGCGGTGCCGGACCTCGACGGGCTGCCGTGGGAGTACCTCTACGACAGCGGGCTGGAGCGCTTCCTCACGCTGTCGAAGAAGACCCCGGTCGTGCGGGTGCTCTCGTCGGCAGATCCGGCCCCGGCCGTCACCGTGACCCCGCCGCTGCGGGCGCTCGTCATGATCTCGAGCCCTGCCGGGCTGGCTCCGCTCGACGTCGAGCGGGAGGAGCGTCTGCTGCGCCTCACGACCGAGGACCTCGTGGGGTCAGGCCTGCTCGAGCTCGTGGTGCTCACCGAGGCCACCTTGTCCAACCTGCAGCGAGCGCTGCTGCAGGACGTCCACGTCTTCCACTTCATCGGACACGGCGGCTTCGACGACGGCACGCAGGAGGGTGTCCTCGCCCTCGAACGCGAGGACGACGGCGGACCCCACTTCGTCTCGGGCGCCCGGCTGGGAACGTTGCTGCACGATGCCAGCAGCCTCCAGCTCGCCGTCCTCAACGCCTGCGAGGGTGCCCGCACGAGCAGCCGTGACGCCTTCTCCGGCGTGGCGCAGGCCCTCGTGAGGCAGGGCCTTCCGGCCGTCGTGGCCATGCAGTCCGAGATCTCCGACCGCGCTGCTCTCGACTTCAGCCACCAGTTCTACTGGTTCCTCACCCGGGGCCTCGGCATCGAGGCCACGCTCTGCGAGGTCCGCAAGGCGATGGCGGTGTCGGACGAGGCAGCCGAGTGGGGCACTCCAGTCCTGCTGAGGTCTGAGACCGGACAGCCCTTCAGCGTCATCGGCTCCCCCGCAGCGCCCGGGCCGACCGGTCGCGTCGAGACGGGGCCGGCCCCGCTCTCGTCGGCTGCCGCCGACCGGCGCGTCGCCTCGCTCTACGACGCTGCCGTCGCCGCTCTCGCGGCAGGCAGGCGCGACATCGCGCGGCCGCTGCTTGAGCAGGTGGCTCTCGAGGAGCCGGGCCACCGCGACGTCCAGCAGCTGCTCGACGATCTCGAGCGTCCCGGCGCCCAACCGCTGGTGGCGACCACGCCGCCCGCACCGAACCCAGCCGTCAGCACCGCCGCCCACCCACCTCCGGTCATGCCGCCGGCCCCAACTCCAGCCGCACCGGCAGCCCGCCCCTCCCTGCAGGAGAGGCTGCGCAGGCTGTTGCTGGTGGTCGGCACTCCCCGCGAGCCCAGCAAGGGCTTTCGCTGGCTCCGGCGGTGGCTCATCGCCCTGGGCCTTGTCCTCGTCCTCGGCGTCGGCGCGCTCGTGTGGTGGATCGTGCGCGTCGGTCCCTATGCCGACGCCTGCGGTCCGTCAGTCACCTCGAGCGGTTCGGTTGCGCAGTCGGTCAACATCGCTTGCGCCCTCGACACACCTCGCATCGACGGAGCGTTCACCGAGTGGACGGACGGCACCAGCCACCCGATCCCGGCTGCCGCCGGCGAGGGCACGGCAGTGGCGCAGCACGCGTCGTGGAAGGCACGCTGGGACAACAACGGCCTCTATCTCTACGCCAAGGTGCAGGACGGCACACCCCGCGCCGACACCGTGACGCCCGACACGGCATACCTCCTCGTCGACGGCGTCACGGTGCTCTTCGGCAATGATGCCCGGCGACTGCAGACCACCGACCAGGGCAGGCTTGGTGACTCGGCCGTGACGCTGGCCGTGACCACGCAGGGCATCTCGGCGTCACGGGCCAACGACAAAGAGCTCACGGGCTTCACCGCCGCCCCCGAGGTGGTGGCCCAGGTCGTGCGCGGCGTGGACGGCTACGTGCTCGAGGCGCGCATCCCGTGGCGGACACTGGGCCAGGCGAAGGTTCCGAAGGCCAACACCGTCGTGGCCCTGTGTGTGCTCGCCACGGACGGCAACCCCGGAGGGGCCTCCCCCACGACCCTCAGTGGCTGTCCGGAGTGGAGCGCGGGGCGCGAGCTCCACCCCGGATCCTGGCAGACGACCATCCTGTCCCTCGACGAGTAGGAGCACCACCATGGCCGGCCACGTCTACGCGCTGCTCGTCGGCATCGACGCCTACACCGGGGTCGTGCCGCAGCTGTCGGGGTGTGTCAACGACGTCACCGCTTTCACCGCGGTGCTCCAGGGCCGGGTCGCAGCCGAGGACCTCAGCCTCGTGACGGTCACCGACGAGGACGCGACCCGTGCGGCCGTGACCACGGAGTTCACGAGACTGCTCGGGCAGGCCGGGCCCGAGGACGTCGCGCTCTTCTACTACAGCGGACACGGCGCCCACCAGGACGCTCCCGAGGAGCTGTGGCCCTTCGAGCCCGACCACCAGAACGAGACGCTCGTGCTCGTCGACAGCCGCGAGCCGGGCGGCTGGGACCTCGCCGACAAGGAGCTCGCGGTGCTCATCGCGCAGGTCGCGGCGAGCGGCTGCCACCTGCTCGTCGTGCTCGACTGCTGCCACTCCGGCGACGCGACCCGCGACGTCGACGAGGTGGTGCGGCAGGCACCGCCGGACTCCCGTCACCGGCCGATCGAGAGCTTCCTCACCGGCACCGTCGAGCAGGCCGCCGCCCAGGCCGCGGCCGCGGCGGACGGCTCGACGACCCGCGACCTCGACCAGGCCCCGCGCGAACGGTGGACACCGCCGGCGGGTCGCCACGTGCTGCTCGCGGCGTGTCGCTCCTCCGAGAAGGCCAAGGAGATCCGGACGCAGGGCCAGCACCGCGGCGCGATGTCGGCGGCCCTCGAGAAGACCCTCCTGCAGTCGGAGGACACACCGTCCTACCGCGACCTGCTGCTCATGGTGACCTCGCAGGTGACGACGACCGTGCGCGACCAGCACCCGCAGTTCGAGACGGTCGACTCGAGCGAGCTCGACCGGCCCTTCCTCGGGGGCTCCATCCCCGACACGCCGCGGCCCCTCACCCTGAGCCATCGCCCGGAGGGATGGGTCATCGACTCCGGGGCGGTGCACGGCGTACCCGAGCCCATCACGATCGGTGAGACGACCGACACGACCGAGCTCGCGATCTATGCGCTGTCGGCGGCCGGACGTGGCCAGCCGCTTGCGACAGCGATCGTGACGAGGGTGCTGCCAGACCGCTCTGTCGTGACGGTGACTCCCGAGCTCGACCCCTCGTCGATCTACCGCGCGGTGATGACGTCCATCCCGCTCAAGCCTCTGGCGGTCGCCGTGGCCGGCGACGCTGCGGGCACGACTGCGCTGCGGTCAGCGGCCGACAACGCCGACTCGACGCTCATCGACCTCATCGAGGCGTCGGCCACGGCGCCGCCTCCTGACCTGCAGGTCGAGGCGACCGCCGCAGGCTTCGTCATCACCCGCCCCGGGCTCGTGCGGCCGCTCGTCCCGGTCGTCGCAGGAGAGGGGCGCGAGGGGCGCACCATCGCTGCGCTAGAGCACGTGGCTCGGTGGTTGCGCCTCTCCGGGCTCACGAACCCGACGAGCCGGCTCGCGACGAACGCCATGCATGTCAGCGTCGTCACTGCCGACGGGAGCACCGACGACGAGGGCACGGTCGAGATCGCCTACGTCGACGACAAGCCGCCGAAGTTCACAGTGACGCTCGAGAACACGACCAAGGAGCCGCTCTGGGCCGCACTGCTCGACCTCACCGACTCGTACGGCATCTACACCGATGCCTTCGCTGCGGGCCGGGTCGCGCTGGCGCCTGGCGAGAAGACGAGTCTCGAGCTCGGCGGCGAGGTCCCGGACGTCCTCTGGAAGGAGGGCGTCGTCACGGTGACCGACCGCCTCATCGTCGTGACGAGCACGATGGAGTTCGACCCGCGGTCGCTCCAGCAGGGCGACCTCGCGGTGAGCACGGTGCCGGGCTCGGACGGTGGTGACGGGACGGGCGGCATGACCACGCGATCGGCCTACACGCCGAGGTCGACCCTCGAGCGCATGCTCGGCAGCGTCACCACCCGCCGGCTGCCGCCGCGCTCGACGGAGGCGGTGGCCGACTGGCGGACCAACCGCATCGACGTCGTGACGTCGCGCCCGCGTCCCTGAGAGGGTGCGGGGAACGACGAAGGGCCGGACGCGATCGCGTCCGGCCCTTCGACTTCGGTGGAGCTGAGGGGACTCGAACCCCTGACCCCCTCCATGCCATGGAGGTGCGCTACCAGCTGCGCCACAGCCCCTTTCGGGTGCCGCCCCGCTGAGGCGACTGCGTAACAATAGCGGGTCGTCGGGCCCGATCCCAAATCGGGGCGCGGCGCCTCCCGGGCCACCGATCGAGCCGTCATCGAGGCGTCATCGAGCAGTGATCGAGGAGTGACCGAGGAGTGACCGAGGACCGAACGAGCCCACGGACGAGACCCGTTCAGGCCGTCCAGGGTCCGAGGTTCCAGCCCGCGATGCGCCAGCGCGCGGTCGCCGAGAAGCTCTTGCCCGCCTCGACGAGCTCGATCCAGTGGCAGTTGTCGAGGCCGCGGAAGATGCGGTCGGAGACGTCCTGGTCGAGACCGACAAGGTCGCTCACGCCCACCCGGGCCGAGACGCCGTGCGCGACGACGAGCGCAGTCTCGCCGGCCGCGAGGCCGTCGGCGACCTCGCGCAGCGCCGCGCCCGCCCGTGCCGCGACGTCCTGCCGGGTCTCGCCGCTGACGCCCTTGCGGACGTCCTCACCGCGGTCGAGCGCAGCGACGAGCTCCGGGTAACGCTCGTGCACGTCGTCGACGTGCATCCCCTGCCACTCCCCCACGTGCACCTCACGCAGCCGCTCGTCGAGGCGCAGCGGCAGCCCGGTGAGCGCGCTCACCGCCTTCGCCGTCGAGACCGCGCGACGCAGGTCGCTCGAGACGATGACGACAGGGCCGTATGCCGCGACGTGCGGTGCGGCCGCCGCGACCTGCTCGACGCCGCGGTCGGAGAGCGCCGAGTCCCGGTGCCCCTGCCAGATGCGGGCGGCGTTGTCGACCGTCTCGGCGTGCCGCATCACGACGATCCGCCGCGGTGGCGGACCGCCGGGCACCGGGCTCACGCGTCGCTGTCGTCTTCGGTGGCGGCCTTGACGGGACGCGGCAGCGGCTCGATGCCCGAGAGGTCGATCTCGGGGCAGTCCTTCCACAGCCGCTCGAGGGCGTAGTAGTCGCGCTCCTCCTCGTGCTGCACGTGGACGATGATGTCGCCGAAGTCGATGAGGACCCAGCGGCCCTCGCGCTCGCCCTCGCGGCGAAGCGGCTTGCTGCCGAGCTCGCGGAGGCGGTCCTCGACCTCGTCGACGATGGCGCCGACCTGGCGCTCGGAGGGGGCGGAGGCAATGACGAAGACGTCGGTGAGCGGCATCTGGTCACTCACGTCGATCGCCATCACCTTCTCGGCGATCTTGTCCTCGGCGGCCAGGGCGGCGACCTTGGCAAGCTGGAGCGAGTGTTGGGCGGCAGTCACGAATCTCCTTGCGGCAGAAGGGCGTGGTCCTTCTGCTGGTGGGTCTGGCGGTGCACAGGGAGCGGAGCCCCGTGTGGGTAGTGGTCGTTCGGGGGGTGCACGGGGGGCGGAGCCCCCCGTGGGTCGGCATAGAGCCGATACTTGTTGATGTACTGGACGACCCCGTCGGGCACGAGGTACCAGACCGGCTCGCCGTCGGCCACGCGAGCGCGGCAGTCGGTGGAGCTGATCGCCATGGCGGGCACCTCCTGGAGCGTGACGCGGTGCTCGGGAAGCCCCTTGTCAGACAGCTCGTGCCCCGGCCGGGTGACCCCGATGAAGTGGGCGAGGTCCCAGAGCTGCTCCGCGTCCTTCCACGAGAGGATCTCGGCGAGGGCGTCGGCGCCGGTGATGAAGAACAGCTCGTCGCCAGGACGCTCCGCGCGGATGTCGCGCAGGGTGTCGATCGTGTAGGTCGGGCCGGGCCGGTCGATGTCGACCCGGCTGACCGTGAAGCGCGGGTTCGACGCCGTCGCGATGACCGTCATGAGGTAGCGGTGCTCGGCAGGCGACACGTGCCGGTCCGCCTTCTGCCACGGCTCTCCCGTGGGCACGAAGAGCACCTCGTCGAGGTCGAACAGCGACTGCACCTCGCTGGCGGCGACGAGGTGGCCATGGTGGATCGGGTCGAACGTCCCGCCCATGACCCCGAGGCGCATGCTCAGTGCTGGTGCCCGTCGGTGTCGTGCCCGCGGGCGGTGCCGGCACCCGGCGCGCGGCGCGGCGAGCCGACCTTGGCGGCCGTGTTGCGGAAGCTCCACGTGATGGCGAGCAGCACGAGGAAGACCGCGAAGGCGATGAGGAAGTAGGCGATCACCGGCATGGGGAGCTCGCGGGCGGCTTCCTCCCCCTCGGCGACGAGTGCGAGGACACGATCAGACATACGGTCAGCCTACCGGCAGCGACGACGCTCAGCGCGCCGCCCTGCGGAGAAGCCCTGCGAGCTTCCTCGGGGGCTCTCCGCAGCCACTCGTGGCCGACCGACCCGAACGGCTCGTCACCGGCCGCCACCGCCGCGAGCACTCGGTCGCGCCAGAGCTCGGCGAGCGTGACGATCTCGGGTGGGTAGCGCAGGGAGATCTGGTGCTCGGCGAACTCGTCCTCGTCGTCGACGAAGAGATGGCCCTCGCTGGTGAGCACGACGTCGAGGTCGAGATCGACCATGGTCACCTCCCACTCCGGCCCGTCGTCCACGACGGCGCGCCGCTGCCACACCGGCTCCGTCGTCATGTCGACGTAGACGCTGAGGTGGCGGTGCGCCGGGTAGAAGCCGGCGGCATACGCCCCTTCGTGCGGGACGAAGGAGACCCAGCCGTCGGTCTCGACGAAGTCGACCCCCGGGCGGACGCAGCGCGTGCCGACGGGGGCGTACCACCAGTGCCCGAACTCGTCCGCCCCGAGGTAGCGACCGACCCACTCCCAGTGTCGTCCCTCTCCCCACTTCGTGAAGCGGCCGAGCACGGGGGCCCCGAGCGGGGGCCGGCCGGACGGCATACCTGCTGGGGTCGGGGCGGGAGCGGAGGTCACGGGGGGCCACGTTACGTTTCGGGAGGCGCCCGCGGGGGCACAGCGGCAGGACAGCAACGTGACAGCCGCACCTCACGAGCGGCCGTAGGCTGGACCCCATGGTCCCGGAGTTGTCCGTCGTCATCCCGATGTACAACGAGCAGGAGGTGCTCCCTCTGCTCGTCGAGCGGCTGCGCCCTCTCCTCGACGGGATGGGCGTTCGCTACGAGGTCGTCGCCGTCGACGACGGCAGCTCGGATCTCACCGCCGCGCTCCTGCAGCGCTACCACCGCGAGTGGCCGGCGCTTCGGGTCGTGCGGCTGCGCGCCAACGCCGGGCACCAGGCCGCCATCTCCGCCGGCCTCGTCAGCGCCCTCGGCGACTACGTCGTGACGCTCGACGCCGACCTGCAGGACCCGCCCGAGGTCATCCCCCAGATGCTCGCGGCGGCGAAGGACGACGGTGTCGACGTCGTCTACGGCGTGCGCAACGACCGGTCGACCGACACGTGGTTCAAGCGGGCCTCAGCCCAGGCGTTCTACCGCCTCATCACCGTCATGTCTCAGACCAAGGCCCACGCCGACGCCGGCGACTTCCGGCTCATGTCGCGCGCCACCGTCGATGCCATCAACAGCCTGCCGGAGCACAACCGCGTGCTGCGCTTCATCGTGCCGGCGCTCGGGTTCCCCTCCGACACGGTCGAGTACAAGCGTGACGAGCGGGCTGCCGGCACGTCGAAGTACCCGCTCATCAAGATGATCCGGCTCTCGCTCGACTCGCTGACCGGCTTCTCGACCGCCCCCCTGCGCATGGCGACCTTCGCCGGCCTCGGCGGCGCCGTCATCGCCGTGCTCCTCTTCCTCTACACCTTGATCGCCCGCTCGCAGGGCCACACCGTCGCAGGCTGGACCTCGACCGTCGCGATCGTGTCGGCCTTCGGGGCGGTGCAGCTCGTCTGCGTGGGCATCCTCGGGGAGTACATCGGGCGGATGTACGCGCACATGCAGGGGCGGCCCACCTACTTCATCGCCTACGACTCGCTCACCGCGGGGCACGGCGAGCACGGGCCCACCGACACGCCGCTGCCGGCGAACCCCGCCGACGGCCGCATCCGCGACACCCTCGTCGAGGCTCAGCGTCCGAAGGTGAGCGCCCCCGGCCGGTGATCACGGCTGGGCCGTGACCGGCGGTTACGGCTGCCCTCGCCGGCCGCTCGTCAGGGGATCGGGCGGGCCCTCATGAGCAGGCTGACTCCCGGCAGGTCCTTGACCGGCAGGTAGCGCTCGGCCGTGATGATGGTGCGCAACCCGAAGTTGACGACCGGGTGCAGGTCGTCGAGGTCGGAGCCCGTGCTCGTCTTGCGCCGCATCGCGACGACGGGGCGAAGCAGGACGTTCCACGACTGCACCGACTCGACCCGGAAGCGACCGCGCTCGAGCAGGTCGACGAGCCCGGGACGGGTGTAGCGGCGGACGTGATCGACGGCCTCGTCGTGGTCGGACCACAGGCGCGGATCGGCCGGCACGGCGATGAGGTAGGTGCCCGTCGGTCGCAGGACCCGGTGCACCTCGGCGACCGCGGCGTCGTCGTCGTGGAGGTGCTCGAGCAGGTCGAAGGCGACGACGAGGTCGAGACTGTTGTCGGCGAGCGGCAGCTTCGTCGCGTCGGAGCGGAGCGTGGCCAGGCCGCGGCCGGCCGCCACCTCGGCGCCGTCGGCGCCGTACTCGAGCGCGACGGCCTGCCAGCCGTGGTCGCGCAGGACGCGGGTGTTGCCGCCTCCGGCAGCGCCCACGTCGAGAGCGCGGCCCGGGGTCAGCCCTGCGATCGCCTTGGCGAGCAGGTGCCGGCGCTCCCGGTACCACCAGTGCCCATCCTCGAGCTGGGCGAGCTTACGGACCTCTGTGGCTTCCATCGCGCCTCATTATGCACGGCCTGTCGTGGGGCTGTGGCCGACCCGTGTCACGGACGGATCTCGGTGCCCCGTGCTGCCTCAGCGGATGTGCCCGTCGCCCTCGACGATCCACTTCGTCGTCGTCAGCTCGGGCAGGGCCATGGGGCCGCGCGCGTGCAGCTTCTGGGTCGAGATGCCGATCTCTGCGCCGAAGCCGAACTCGCCACCGTCGGTGAAGCGGGTGCTCGCGTTGACCATGACCGCCGCCGCGTCGACCTCGGCCGTGAAGCGCCGCGCCGCGCCGCGGTCCTCGGTGACGATGGCCTCGGTGTGCCCGGTGCCGAAACGGCGGATCCGCTCGACTGCCTCGTCGAGGTCGTCGACGACCGCGACGCTCATCTCCAGGCCGTGCCACTCCGTGCCGAAGTCTTGCTCGCTCGCGAGGTCGTATGCCGCCCCGGCCGCGTCGGCGTAGTCGGCGACCTCGGGTGCCACGTGCAGTCGCACACCCGCACCCGCGAGGTCGGTCAGTGCCTTCGGCAGGAAGTCGGCGGCGACGTCCTTGTGGACGAGGAGCGACTCGGCGGCGTTGCACACGCTCGGCCGGTGGGTCTTGGCGTTGAGCGTGATCGCCTGCGCCTTGTCGAGGTCGGCGGCGCGGTCGACGTAGACGTGGCAGACCCCGACACCCGTCTCGATGACGGGCACCGTCGACTCGGTGACGACGGTCTGGATGAGGTCGGCGCCGCCCCGCGGGATCACGAGGTCGACGTGGCCGCGGGCCGTCATGAGGGCGCGCGCGGCGTCGCGCCCGCCCTCCTCGAGCAGGGTAATGGCCTCGACCGGAAGACCTTGTGCCGCAAGGGAGCTGCGCATGGCCTCGACGAGGGCATGGTTGCTGCTGGCAGCCGCCGAACCGCCGCGCAGGATGACGGCGTTGCCGGACTTGAGGCAGAGGCCGGCCGCGTCGACCGTGACGTTGGGGCGGGCTTCGTAGATCATGCCGATGACCCCCATCGGCACGCGCACCTGGCGGATCTGCAGCCCGTTGGCGAGGGTGGAGCCGCGGACGATCTCACCGACGGGGTCAGGCAGGGCAGCGACGTCACGCAGCGCCTGGGCGACAGCGGCGACGCGGTCCTCGTCGAGGCGCAGGCGGTCCTGGAGGCTCTCGCTCATGCCCCGCGCGCGGCCCCGCTCGAGGTCCTCGGCGTTCGCGGCGATGACGGCCGGCGTGGCCGCTTCGACGGCGTCGGCGAGGTGCAGCAGGGCCGCATCCTTCTCGGCGCGGGACATCAGGGCAAGCCGCCGGGAGGCCACCCGGGCCAGGTCGGCGAGCGCGTTGACCTGCGCGGCGACAGCGGGGTCGATCGTCGTGGACATGTCCCCAGCGTAGGTCGTGGTGCTGACGGACGACCCGCCGTTTCCGTGGGCTGGACCTCGAGCGACCGCTCTGGACGGTGCCGTGTCGTGTCGCGGCCGGTCACTAGAGTCGGGGTGTGTCTCCCCGCTCCGCGATCAGCAGCGCCCGCCGGCTCGTCGTCAAGGTCGGCTCGAGCTCGCTGACCGGCGCCGACGGCGGCATCGACAGCGGCCGGCTCGTCGCGCTCGCCAACGCACTGGCCCGCCGCCACGCGAGCGGCACCCAGATCGTGCTCGTCAGCTCGGGCGCCATCGCGGCAGGCATCCACCCGCTCGGGCTCACCGCGCGGCCACGCGACCTCGCGACCCAGCAGGCGGCTGCATCGGTCGGGCAGGGGGCGCTCCTCGCCGCCTACACCCACGCCTTCGGCGCCCACGCCGTCACGGTCGGGCAGGTGCTGCTGACGGCCGACGACGTCACGCGTCGCTCGCACTACGCCAACGCCCGCCGCACCCTCGAGCGGCTGCTCGACCTCACGGTGCTGCCGATCGTCAACGAGAACGACACCGTGGCGACGAGCGAGATCCGCTTCGGCGACAACGACCGCCTCGCCGCCCTCGTGGCGCACCTCATCGACGCCGATGCCCTCGTGCTGCTCTCCGACGTCGACGCCCTCTACGACGGGCCGCCGAGCCGCCCCGGCACGCAACGCATACCCGTGGTGTCCGGACCGGACGACCTCGTCGGTGTCGAGATCGGCGGCAGCGGCTCGAAGGTCGGCACCGGCGGCATGACGACGAAGATCGAGGCTGCCCGCATCGCGACCGCGGCCGGGGTCGTCACCACCGTGACCGCCGCCGACCGCGTGACCGAGGTGCTCGCCGGCGGTGACGTCGGCACGCTCTTCCTGCCCGTCGGCGTGCGGGGTCGCTCCCGCCGGCTGTGGCTCGAGCACGCGACGACCGCTCGAGGACGCCTCATCATCGACGACGGCGCCGTGGCCGCGCTCGTGCACCGCAAGAAGTCGCTCCTGCCCGCGGGCATCGTCGGGGTCGAGGGCATCTTCCACGACGGTGACCCTGTCGACGTGTGCGGCCTCGACGGCACTCCCGTCGCCCGCGGCCTCGTCAACTACTCCTCGGCTGAGCTGCCGGGGCTGCTCGGCCGGTCGACGAAGGAGCTGGCCCGGGAGCTGGGGCCGGAGTACGAGCGCGAGGTCATCCACCGCGACGACCTCGTCGTCCTCTGACGGCGGCCCTCGACACCCGACCTGGTCAGGTCGGTCGGGACTGCACCGTGACGGTCAGCGCACCGGAGTTTCCGTCGAGGTTCGTGTCGTTGATGCCGAGGTCGAGCTGCCCGTCTCGCGGGCAGTCGTAGCTCGTCCCGCTGCCGACGAAGAACGGCTCGGTCTCATCGAGGCTGCCGATGAGACCCGCCGTGTTCGCGTCCGGAAGGCCCTCGACGTTCCACTTGTGGAAGCGCGCGTCGGTCAGCCCGTCCGGTCCCACGGTCGAGCCGGCCGACGCGTCGTGCTGGATCGTGCCGGTCGCCGAGATCTCGAGCGTCGTGCCGGGGGCGCACGTGACCCCGCTGTCGAGCCAACGGGTGTTGCCGGGGACCGACACCTCGACCGGGCTCGGCGCCGCGTCGGACTGGCCCTGGCTCGGCGAGCTGTCCTGGCTGCCCTGGCCGGCATCCGATGTGCCCGTCACGGCTCCGAGCGCGGTGGTGCCGTCGCCCTGCATCGAGCGGTAGACGACCGCCCCGACGCCGCCGAGCAGGAGGGCGAGGACCGCGGCTGCAGCGACGAGGCGTCGCCGTCGGCCGGTCGTGTCGTCCTGCTCCGGCACGGTGTCCGAGGAGAGGTCGGCGACGTCGAAGAGACGGGTGTCCTGCCCACGGACGTAGAGGACCGGCGTGACCCACTCGAGGGTGCCCCGGCCGAGCCCGAGGATGCCGATGCGGCCGCTGCGCATGGCCTCGTCGATGGTGCGCCCGTTGGCGAGCGCCGTGTAGAACCCGCGGGCGAAGGCCAGGGCTGCACGGTCGCTGATGGTGAACTGCATGGCGGCGACCGACTGGATTCCACTGCGTGCCAGTGCTGCTGCCGTGCCGGAGAAGGGGTCGTCGGAGCTGGAGGCCCCCGACTCGCAGGAGTTGAGCACGACGAGCCGAGGGGTCGGTGAGGCTTCGTGGAGCAGGTCGGCGAGGCTGCTCGCCGTCACGAAGTCGGCGCGTCCGTCGGCGCCGACGAGAGCGATGACGCCTTCGTCCGCGGCGTCGTCGAAGCTGCCGTGGCCGATGAAGTGGAGGACGTGCCACGGCCGTTGCAGCAGCCGCTCGTGCAGCTCCGCCCACGTCGCGTTCTCCACCCATTCGAGCCGCACACGACCCGAGCGCACGTGCTGGTCGAGCGCCTCCTCGAGATGCTCCCTCTCAGCGGCGACGTCGAGTGGCGCCAACCCCCGCGGCGACGACACGACCGCCAGCACCTGCAGGGGCGGCTTGACGGCGAGCGCGTCGAGCGCGTGCTCCCCGGTCACCTGGCGGACGAGCGGCTCCTGGCGGCACAGATAGGCCTGGCTGTCACGGTCGTAGAGCATCTCCCACGGCAGCGCGGCGAGGCCCGGTGCCCCGAGGCGCAACCGCACCTGCAGCCCGCTCCCGCGATCTGCTGCGACGGCCCGGCTCGATCGGTAGGTCGCGGCCACCTCGCCGACGAAGATGGCGTCGAAGAGCTTCGCGCCCGTCGACTGCACCGAGACCTCGGCTGCGGGAAGGATCCGCCGGGCCGACACCGACGACGCGAGGACGACCGACTCCAGCTGTGGCCGGGTGGCGAGAAGGGCGTCGACGTCGAGGGTGAAGTGTTCGGTCGGCTCGCCGCCTGCCACCGAGCGGGCGACGTGCACGGTGAAGTCTCCCGCTGCTGCGCCGGGATCGATCTCGAGCTCAAGCACCGTGTCCATCTCGAGCCTCCCCGCCCCATGGATCCACCACGTTCCAGCGTCCGCCCGTCCGCCGTCCCGCGCAAGCGAATAGGCCGGAGCGGCCGAACGGCCACGCCCTGCTGGGCGTGGCCGTTCGGTGGGTGAGGGCCCGCAAGCGGGCCCTCGTCGTGCGGTTGTCGGTCAGTGGGTCGAGGCGGTCTCGGCGCCGTGACCCGTGAGCGAGCGGACCTCCATCTCGGCGTACTTCGCCGCGTTGTACTCCTTGCTCGTCACGGTCCCGATGTAGCCGAGGATGAACCCCAGCGGGATCGAGATGATGCCCGGGTTGTCGAGCGGGAACCAGTGGAAGTCGACGCCCTGGAGCATCGAGGGGCTCTTGCCCGTCACGGGGTCGACCGCCTTGCCCGACACGACGGGGCTGAAGATGATCAGCGTGATGGCGCTGATGAGACCGCCGTAGATGCTCCACAGCGCACCGCGGGTGTTGAACCGCTTCCAGAAGAGCGAGTAGAGGATCGTCGGGAGGTTCGCGCTCGCCGCGACGGCGAAGGCGAGAGCCACGAGGAAGGCGATGTTCTGCCCGAGGGCGAAGATGCCTCCGATGATGGCGACGGCGCCGAGGACGAGCGCGGAGATGCGCGCGACCTTGACCTCCTCCTCCGGGGTGGCGGTGCCCTTCTTCACGACGGTGTTGTAGATGTCGTGCGAGAGCGAGGCGCTCGCCGTGATCGTCAGACCGGCGACGACCGCGAGGATCGTCGCGAACGCCACCGCCGAGATGATCCCGAGCAGGATCTCGCCGCCGAGCTCGAAGGCGAGCAGCGGGGCCGCTGAGTTGACGCCTCCCGGGGCCTTCTTGATCGCACTCGAGCCGACGAGGTCGGCCGCGCCGAAGCCGAGCACGAGCGTGAAGAGGTAGAAGATGCCGATGAGCCAGATCGCCCACACGACCGAGCGGCGGGCCTCGCGCGAGGTCGGCACCGTGTAGAAGCGCATGAGCACGTGCGGCAGGCCGGCCGTGCCGAGGACGAGCGCCATCGAGAGCGAGATGAAGTCGATGGGGTTCTTGTACTGCAGGCCCGGCTGGAGCAGGTCCTTGCCGCCGGCGTCCTGCGAGGCCTGCGTGGCCTCACCGAGCAGGTTCGAGAGGCTGAAGCCGAACATGCTGAGCACCCAGAGCGTCATGATGCCGGCGCCGATGATGAGCAGAACGGCCTTGATGATCTGCACCCACGTCGTGCCCTTCATGCCGCCGTAGATGACGTAGACGAGCATGATGAGACCGACGACGACGATGACGAGCCGCTGCCCCCACTGGCCCTCGATGCCGAGCAGGAGCGCGACGAGGCCGCCGGCGCCGGCCATCTGGGCGAGCAGGTAGAAGAACGACACCGCGAGCGTCGAGATGGCGGCTGCGATGCGCACCGGCCGCTGACGCAGCCGGAAGCTGAGCACGTCGGCCATCGTGTACTTGCCGACGTTGCGCAGCAGCTCCGCGACGAGGAGCAGGGCGACCAGCCAGGCGACGAGGAAGCCGATGGAGTAGAGGAACCCGTCGTAGCCGTTGATGGCGATGGCGCCGGCGATGCCGAGGAACGAGGCCGCCGAGAGGTAGTCACCGGCGATGGCGATGCCGTTCTGGCGTCCCGTGAAGGCGCGGCCTCCGGCGTAGTACTCAGCAGCGCTGCGGTTGTTGCGCGACACGCGGATGACGATCGCGAGGGTGACGACGACGAAGAGGGCGAAGATCGTGATGTTGATCGCCGGGTTGCCGACCGTCGTGGCCGTGGGCGCGAACGACGGCGCCGATGCGAGGAGCGTGCTCACTGGTGCCCTCCCATCTTCTGAGCGAGAGCCTCGGCCGCGGGGTCGAAGACCCGGTCGGCCCAGCGGGCGTAGTACATCGTGATGGCGAACGTCGTCACGAACTGGAGGAGCCCGAGGGTGAGGCCCCACGTGATGTTGCCGAAGAGTCGCGTGCCCATGAACTCCTTGGCGAAGACGGAGAGCAGGACGTAGAGGAAGTACCACGCGAGGAACAGCGCGGTCAGCGGGAAGACGAACTTGCGGAACTTGGTGCGCAGCTCGTTGAACTCGGCAGAGTTCTGCATGGCGACGTTGGGATCGTCGTCCACGCGTTCGGGAGCTTCTTTGCTCACGGGGACACCTCCGAGGCGGTTGGTCGTGCGGGGCCTGGTCTGTCGGCGTCTCACGCCAGCCGTGCCGCTCGCCCACCCCCTGCGGTGAGGCGTCCGACGTCACTGTCGCTCGCGCCTGCCGGCCATGCGACCGGCGGTGCACACGCTAGAAGGGCCGGGCGGGGCTGCGCAGCGGCTGCGCCGGGCCGATCGGTGAGAGGGCGCGGCCGGTCGCCGTGCGCCGTCTCAGCCGCGACGAACGGTCACGTTGTCGCGACGAGCGGTCGCGCCCTCGCCCGACCGTGAGCCGGCGCGCGACGGGTCGGGGTGGAAGGTCCCGCGGTCGAGGTCGAGGTTCTCGGGGGCGTGCAGCCGCACCATCGTGAGGTTGACGTGCTTCGGGACCGTCGCGCGGGTGAGCACGGACACGAGGACCATCGTCGCGAAGGCCATCGGCACCGTCACCGCGGCCGGCTGGCGGATGATCACCCCGAACCACCCCTCCCAGTCCGCCCCGAAGGTCGTCGCGACGACGGCCGTCATCGACAGCCCTCCCCCGACGACGAGCCCCGCGATGACGCCGCGCGCCGTGAGCCCGCGCCACCAGATGCCGAGCAGGAGCATCGGGCAGAACGTCGACGCGGCGACGGCGAAGGCGAGCTCGACGGCCCGCGCGACCGGCACGCCCGCCGACACGAAGGTGAGCGCGACGGCGAGGGCCACCGCCAGCACCGTCGCCAGCCGGAACGCCCGTATGCCGCCCCGCAGGCCCGGACCGGTGCCCCGGCGCAGGACGTCCTGGCTGAGGACCCCCGCGACCGAGACGACGAGGCCCGTCGACGTCGACAGGAAGGCGGCGAAGGCCCCTGCCGCGACGAGGGCCGTGAGGCCCTGCCCCACCGCGCCCTCGAAGACCCGGCTCGGCAGCTCGAGCACGACGGTGTCGGCGCGGCCCTCGGCGACGAGGTCGAACGCGAACATCCGGCCGAGCACGCCGTAGAGCACCGGCAGCACGTAGAACGCGGCGAGCAGGACGAGCACGACGAGCGTCGTGCGCCGGGCTGCCCGCCCGTCGCGGTTGGTGTAGAAGCGCACGACGACGTGCGGCAGGCCCATCGTGCCGAAGAAGGTCGCGAGCACGAGCGAGTAGGTGAGGTAGAGGGCGTGGTCGCCCTGGAGCGGCTCGACCCAGTCGGCGACGTCGACGGCGCCCGAGCCGGACGGCATACGGCTGCTCGCCCACATGCCCGCGAAGAAGAAGAGCGGGGTCAGCAGCGCGACGAGCTTGAGCCAGTAGTGGAACGCCTGGATGAACGTCACGCTGCGCATGCCGCCGGGGAGGACGTTGAGGCAGACGACGACGGCCACGGCGAGCTGACCGACCCAGAGCGGCGCGCCGGTCAGCGTGCGCAGGGTGAGGCCCGCCCCCTGGAACTGCGGGATGAGGTAGAGCAGGCCGATCGCGACGACGAGCAGGCTGGACACGCGCCGCACGTGGATCGACTCGAGCCGCAGCTGGGCGAAGTCGGGCAGCGTGTAGGCCCCCGACCGGCGCAGCGGTGCCGCGACGAAGACGAGGAGGACGAGGTAGCCCGCCGTCCACCCGACGGGGAGCCACAGCATGTCGACCCCGCGTGCGAGGATCAGCCCGGCCGCCCCGAGGAACGATGCAGCAGAGAGGTATTCGCCGCTGATGGCCGACGCGTTGAGGATCGGCCCGACCCCGCGCGAGGCGACGTAGAAGTCGCTCATCGTGCGCGACACCCGCAGGCCGAAGGCGCCCACCGCGAGCGTCGCGACCGAGACGAGCACGACCGCGATGATGCTCGCGGCGGCGGTGCTCACCGGCCCTCCAGCAGGTCGCTGAAGTTCTCCTCGTTGCGCTCGGCCTGACGCACGTAGAGCCACCCGAGGGCGATGATCTCGGTCGATGCCACGACGGTCAGCAGCAGCCATGGAAGCGGAATGCCGACCACGTCGGTCTGGCCGATGGCCGGCACGAGGTGGAAGAGCAGCGGCAGCAGGCCGAGGGTGAGCCCGAGTGCGAGGAGCACCCCGACGGCGAGCCGCAGCTGGCTGCGCATGAGGGAGGTGATGTAGACCTCGCCGAGGCGGGTCTGCGCGTCGATCTCGGAGGCCACCGACGTCGCCCGGGTGCGCGTCGCACCGGCTCGCGGGCTCGTCACGCGGACCCGTCGCGGGGGTCCGTCGCGGTCGCCCCGCCGCTCGCTCACAGCGCACCTCGCGGACGCGGCTGGGCCCGGCGCACGAGCAGGTCACGCAGCTCGCGGGTGTGGCGACGGCTGACGACGAGCTCGTGGCCGCCGACGACGACGGTCGTGCGGCCGCTCTCGGTGCGCCACTCCGTGATGTGGCCGAGCGCGACGAGCGACGAGCGGTGGATCCGCACGAAGCCGGCCTCGGCCCACTGGTCGGCCAGCGTCGTGAGAGGCACCCGCACGAGGTGGCTCTCGGTTGCGGTGTGCAGCCGCGCGTAGTCGCCCTGGGCCTCGACGAAGAGCACGTCTGCGCGGGGCACGAGCCGGCTCACCCCACCGAGCTCGACGACGATGCTCTCGTCGTCGCCCGTCGCGGGCACGGGGTCGGCTCCCTCGAGGCGGCGCACGACGCGGCGCACTGCCTCGGACAGGCGCTCGTCGCGCACCGGCTTGAGCACGTAGTCGACGACGTTGAGCTCGAAGGCGTCGACGGCGTGCCGCTCGTGCGCGGTGACGAAGACGACCGGGGGCTGCGTCGAGAAGCGCGAGAGCACCCGCGCGAGGTCGAGGCCGCTGAGGCCAGGCATCTGCACGTCCATGAAGATCGCGTCGAGCTGCTGCTCGTGGATCACCCTCAGGGCCGCCTCCCCCGATGCCGCGGGCACGACCTGGCGCACGGCCGGCTGCCGCTCGAGCATCCAGACGAGCTCGTCGAGCGCGGGCGCCTCGTCGTCGACGGCGAGCACGCGCAGGGTGCCAGTCGTGGGATCGGCACCGGACGGCATACCGGCTCGCGGTGGCTGGCTCATGCGTGCACCCCCGGCCGGAACTTCGGCAGGCGCACCGTCACCTTGGTGCCGGCGCCCTGCGCGGTCTCGATGACGAGGCCGTAGTCGTCGCCGAAGGTCGCGCGGAGCCGCTCGTCGACGTTGGCGAGCCCGACCGAGTCGCTCGACGGGTCGCCCCCGAGCACCTGCCGGAGGCGTTCGGGGTCCTCGCCGACGCCGTTGTCCTCGATCGTGACGACGCACTCGCGGTCGGCGTCCTGCGCGAGGATGGTGATCTCGCCGTCGCCGGGCTTGCGCTCGAGGCCGTGGCGCACGGCGTTCTCGACGATCGGCTGGAGGCAGAGGAAGGGCACGACGACCGGCAGCACCTCGGGCGCCACCCGGAGGGTCACCGTGAGGCGGTCGCCGAAGCGGGCCTTCTCGATGACGAGGTAGGCCTCGATCGAGCGCAGCTCCTCGGCCAGCGTCGTGAACTCGCCGTGCTTGCGGAAGGAGTAGCGCGTGAACTCCGCGAGGTCGAGCAGCAGCTCGCGCGCCCGCTCGGGGTCGGTGCGGGTGAAGGAGGCGATCGCCGTGAGGGAGTTGTAGATGAAGTGCGGGCTGATCTGGGCCCGCAGGGCGCGCACCTCGGCCTCCATGAGCCGGGTGCGCGAGGCGTCGAGCTCCGCGAGCTCGAGCTGGCCGGAGACCCAGCGGGCCACCTCGTTCGTCGCCCGCACGAGGCCGGCCGAGGCCTGGTCGGTGAAGACCTGGAGCGTGCCGACGACCTTCTCCTCGATGTCGAGGGGCGCGACGATGGCGTGCCGCACGACGCAGGACGGCTCGTCGCAGGCGATGTCGGCGCCGTCGACGACGGTCGTGCGCCCGTGCCCGAGGGTTGCGGCGGCGATGACCGCCGGCTGTGGGGAGTGGTGCGAGCGACCGCCCTCCCACGCGAGCAGCCGTGTCGTGTCGGTCATCGCCACGGCCGGTGCGCCGAGCAGGGTGCGCAGGTGCTTGAGCGACCGCTCGGCGCTCGCCGGGTTGAGCCCCTGCCGCAGCGGCGGCGACGCGAGCAGCGCGGTGTGCAGCGTGCGGAAGGTCGCCCGGTCGGCCTCGGTGCCGAGGTGGCCCCGACGCAGCAGCGCGCCCCACGAACTCATGGGTGACACCCTATGCGCGTCCCTCCCGAGCAGGCCGCCGTATGCCGTCCGACGACCCAGCCCAGCGGGCCGT
This sequence comes from Humibacillus xanthopallidus, assembly GCF_006717145.1. Lineage (GTDB taxonomy): Bacteria > Actinomycetota > Actinomycetes > Actinomycetales > Dermatophilaceae > Humibacillus > Humibacillus xanthopallidus. Next base: position 1,718,318 of record NZ_VFQF01000001.1, read on the forward strand.
CTCGCGTCGGCCGGGTCAGGCCTCGGTGTCGGCCTCGTCGTCGCGCAGCTGCCAGAGCCCGGCCCGGCGCTCGGCCTCGAGCTCCTCCTGGGTCGCGGCACGCGCGGCGTAGCGGTCGCGCTGCGCCTCTCGCTTCTCGTCGCGGGTCGGGCGCGACGGCTCGGACAGGCGCAGGTCGGTGCCACGGTTGCCGAGCATCTCCGCGCCGGCCTGGAGGGTGGGCTCCCAGTCGAAGACGACGGCGTCGTCGCCCGGGCCGATGACGACGGTGTCGCCGGCGACGGCGCCCACCTTGAAGAGCTGCTCCTCGACACCGAGTCGCCCGAGGCGGTCGGCGAGGTAGCCGACGGCCTCGTCGTTGCTGAAGTCGGTCTGGGCCACCCACCGCACCGGCCGGTCGCCGAGGATGCGGTAGAAGACGCCGTCGGGGCCGCTCTCCTTGGTGACCGTGAAGCCCTGGTCGTCGACGGAGCGCGGGCGCAGCACGACGCGCGGCGGCACGACCTGCTCGACGGCCTTGCGGGCCTCGTCGACGTGGCGGGCCATCGCGAAGGTCAGCTCGCGCAGGCCCTGGTGGGCGACTGCGGAGACGATGAAGACCTCGATGCCGCGCGCCTCGAGGTCGGGCTTGACCATCTCGGCGAGCTCGCGGGCCTCGGGAACGTCGGCCTTGTTGAGCACGACGATGCGGGTGCGCTCCGACAGGGGCCGGCCCCCGAGGTCGGCGTCGGGCACGTAGAGCGAGAGCTCGTTCTCGATGACGTCGAGATCGGTCATCGGGTCGCGGCCCGGCTCGAGCGTCGCGCAGTCGATGACGTGCACGAGCACGGAGCACCGCTCGACGTGACGCAGGAACTCGAGCCCGAGCCCCTTGCCCTCGTGCGCACCCGGGATGAGCCCGGGCACGTCGGCCACGGTGAAGCGGCTCGAGCCGGCGGTGACGACGCCGAGGTTGGGCACGAGCGTCGTGAAGGGGTAGTCGGCGATCTTGGGCTTCGCGGCCGAGAGCACCGAGACGAGGGAGGACTTGCCGGCGCTCGGGAAGCCGATGAGCGCGACGTCGGCGAGCGACTTCAGCTCGAGCACGACCTCGACGTCCTCGCCGGGCTCGCCGAGCAGGGCGAAGCCGGGAGCCTTGCGGCGCGCGCTCGCGAGCGCCTTGTTGCCGAGGCCGCCCCGCCCACCGGCAGCGATGACGTGCTCAGTGCCCATCCCGACGAGGTCGATGATGATGCGGCCGTCACGGTCCTTGACGACGGTGCCCTCGGGCACGTTGAGCACGAGGTCGTCACCGTCGGCGCCGTTGCGCTCGTCACCGGCTCCGGGGGCGCCGTTGCCTGCCTTGCGGTGCGGGTGGCGGTGGTAGTCGAGCAGCGTCGTCGAGGAGGGGTCGACGCGCAGGATGACCGAGCCGCCCCGTCCTCCGTTGCCGCCGTCGGGTCCACCGAGCGGCTTGAACTTCTCGCGCTTGACGGAGGCCACACCGTGCCCGCCCGCTCCGGCGCTGAGGTGCAGCACCACGCGGTCGACGAAGGTCACTGCCATGGGAGGTCACTCTTCCAGATCAAAGTGGGCGGACGGCATACGCCGGGTGGGTATGCCGTGTCGCCCGGGAAAGGCGGAAGGGCGGGCCACACGGGCCCGCCCTTCCGGAACATCAGGTGGTGATCAGGGTCGATCACTCGGCAGCAGCGGTCTCCGGGACCTCGATGTTGACCGTCTTGCGGCCACGCTTCGAGCCGAACTTGACCGCGCCGGCCACGAGGGCGAAGAGCGTGTCGTCGCCACCGCGACCGACGCCCTCACCGGGGTGGAAGTGCGTGCCGCGCTGGCGGACGAGGATCTCGCCGGCCTTGACCTGCTGGCCACCGAAACGCTTGACGCCGAGGAACTGTGCGTTCGAGTCGCGACCGTTGCGGGTCGAGGACGCACCCTTCTTGTGTGCCATGTCAGTCCTTCTCTCGTGAGTCTCTGGGTTCCGGGTGGATCACGCGTTGATCGCGGTGATCTTGACCTGGGTCAGCGGCTGACGGTGGCCCTGACGCTTGCGGTAGCCGGTCTTGTTCTTGTACTTCATGATGACGATCTTGGGGCCCTTAGCGGCCTTGACGACCTCGGCCTTGACCGACACCTTGGACAGCTTGTCGGCATCGGACGTGACGGTGGTGCCGTCAACGAGGAGCAGCGGCGTGAGCTCAATGGCATCGCCGGGCTGGCCCGTCACCTTGTCGACGAGCAGGACATCGCCCACCGACACCTTCTCCTGGCGACCGCCAGCGCGAACAATCGCGTACACAGTGAAACTCACTCTCTCATCAGGATGTGGCTCGCCGCTTTCGGCACCGGCCCGTCAACACGGGCCCGGTGGGCGCACCGAGGGTCTAGATTACCGGCTCGACCGGCCATCGACCAAACCGGCCGAGGACGCGGGACGTGCCGTGTGACGCGGGATGACGTGCAGGGACGCACCCGCGGGACCGGGGTCAGGCGTCGCCGCCGTCGCCACCGGCCGCGCTGCCCCGCGGCGGCCCAGCGGGCGCCACCACCCGGCCGCGACGTCGACGGCCCCGGGGAGCGGGCTCCACGACGACCTCGACCTCGACCGGCGCCTCGGAGACGACCTCAGCGGTCACCTCGGGCTCCGTGTGCTCGTGGTGCTCGGGCTCGGGCTCGGGCTCAGCGTGCTCGTGGTGCTCGGTCTCGGGCTGCGACGTGGTCGCCTCGGTGACGTCCGACTCGAGCTCGACGGCGGGAGCGTCGTCCTGCGAGGGGACGGCGGGAGCGTCGTCACCGGCCCAGGGGCCGTTGTCCTCGGGGAACGAGTGCGGGTGCCCGTCGTCGGGGACAGCCGCCGTCTTGAGCGCGGCGGCGTGGGCGGCTGCGGCGATCTGGGCCGCGGTCGGCCCGGTGTGGCGCGGCGGCTCGGCGGAGGCAGAGCCCTCCGCGCGGCCGTTGCCACCGTTCCCACCGTTGCCGCGACCGTTGCCGGAGGCGTGCGAGGCGTCGCCGCCTGAGCCCTGGGCCGGGGCGCTGCTGCCGCGACCGCCACGGCGGCGGCCGGAGCTGCTCGGCTCGGCGTGGACCTCGGGCTGGTTGACGCCACGGTCGACGGGGTCGGTGTGGATGATGAAGCCGCGCCCGTTGCAGTGCTGGCACGTCTCGGAGAAGACCTCGATGAGGCCCGAGCCGACCCGCTTGCGGGTCATCTGGACGAGACCGAGCGAGGTCACCTCGGCGACCTGGTGCTTGGTGCGGTCGCGGCCGAGGCACTCGAGGAGGCGACGGACGACGAGGTCACGGTTGCTCTCGAGGACCATGTCGATGAAGTCGATGACGATGATCCCGCCGATGTCGCGCAGCCGGAGCTGGCGCACGATCTCCTCGGCCGCCTCGATGTTGTTCTTGGTGACGGTCTCCTCGAGGTTGCCGCCCGAGCCGACGAACTTGCCGGTGTTGACGTCGACGACGGTCATCGCCTCGGTGCGGTCGATGACGAGGGAGCCGCCGCTCGGCAGCCAGACCTTGCGGTCCATCGCCTTGGCGAGCTGCTCGTCGACCCGGTGGTGGGTGAAGAGATCCTCCTCGGAGGTCCACTTAGTCAGCCGGTCGGCGAGGTCGGGCGCGACGGAGGTGATGTAGGGGTGGATCTCGTCCCAGGCCTGGTCGCCCTGGACGACGAGCTGCTTGAAGTCCTCGTTGAAGACGTCGCGGATGACCCTGACGGTGAGGTCGGGCTCGCCGTGCAGCAGCATCGGCGCCGTCCCGGTCACGGCCGAGCCGGTGCTGCCGTTCTTCTTGCGGCCCTTGCTCTTGCCGGCACGCGGCGTGGCGGACATCTCGGCCTGCGCCTGGATCTGCTCCCACGTGCTCGTCAGGCGCTCGACGTCGGCGCGCAGCTCCTCCTCGCTCGCCCCCTCGGCGGCGGTGCGCACGATGACCCCGGCGCTGTCGGGCACGACGTCGCGCAGGATCTTCTTGAGACGGGCGCGCTCGGTGTCGGGCAGCTTGCGGCTGATGCCGGTCATCGAGGCGTTCGGCACGTAGACGAGGTAGCGACCGGGCAGGGAGATCTGCGAGGTGAGGCGGGCACCCTTGTGGCCGATCGGGTCCTTGGTGACCTGCACGAGCACGGTCTGGCCCGAGCTGAGGGCGTTCTCGATGCGCTTGGGCTGGCCCACCTCGAGGCCTGCGGCGTCCCAGTTGACCTCTCCTGCGTAGAGTACGGCGTTGCGACCCTTGCCGATGTCGACGAACGCCGCCTCCATCGAGGGCAGGACGTTCTGGACCCGGCCGAGGTAGATGTTGCCGGCCATCGACACGTTGGTCGCCTGGTCGATGTAGTGCTCGACGAGCACGCCGTCCTCGAGCACGCCCATCTGCGTGCGGCCCTGACGGTTGCGCACGACCATGACCCGGTCGACGGCCTCGCGGCGGGCGAGGAACTCGGCCTCGGTGATGACGGTGCGGCGGCGGCCGGCCTCGCGACCCTCGCGGCGGCGCTGCTTCTTCGCCTCGAGGCGGGTCGACCCCTTGACCCCGGTCGGCTCGTCGCTCAACGTGCGGGGCTGACGCACCCGCGTCGACACGGTGGGGGTGTCGTCGCCGGCGTCGGCCGACGAGCCCGCGCGACGGCGACGACGGCGGCGGCGGCTGGTGGCGCTCTCGTCGTCCCCGCCCTCGGGGCGCTCGCCCTCCTGGGCGTCCTCGGCACGCTGGCCGTCCTGGTCGTCGCGACCTGAGTCGGAGTCGTCGGACGCGTCGGCAGCGGACTCGACCGACGTGTCGTCGCCGTTCTCGTCGTCGGTGTCGGACGGCCCGCGCCCGCGGCGTCCCTTGCCGCCGCGACGGCGGCGCGAGCGACGCGGGGTCGACTCCTCGTCGTCGGCGAGCGGCGCGATGGTCTCGGGCTCGAGCTCCTCGACGTCCTCGATGGGCTCGATGGGCTCGATGGGCTCGCGGTCGGCGACCTCGGCCTCGAGGTCCGGCGTTGCCCGCGGGGCCGCGCCGGCGGGGGCCACCGGGCCGGCGTCACGCACTGCCGAGCGGCGACGGCGGGTGGGGGTGGGCTCAGGAGCCTGGAAGAGCAGGCTGAGGCTCGGCACGACGGGCGCGGCGGAGGCGCGATCAGCGGCCCGGCCAGCCTCGTCCTCGTCCTCGTCCTCGGCAGCGAGGTCGGCGGACGTCGCGGAGCCAACCTCGTCGGCGTCGACGACGGCCTCGGTGTCGATCAGCGCGTCCAGCGTCACGGTCTGGGAGATCTCGCTGGCATCGGCCGTCTCAGCCGTCTCGTCGGAGCTGACGGCCTGCTGGGCGAGCAGCTCCTCGAGGGCAGCTGCGGCGCGGTCGGCCGGCTCGTCCGACTGGGACGACGCTGCCGGCGAGGCCTCGGGGGTGGTCTTCGCGCGGGAGGCGCGCTTGCGCGGGGCCCGCTTGGCGACCTTCTTGGCGGCCGGCGCGGCGGTGACGTCAGCTTCGTCGCCGGCTCCTTGGCCTGCATGGTCGGTCTGGTCTCCCGCCAGGGCCTGCGCTGCGGGAGCGTCGGCGGTGGCCTCGCCTGAGGGCAGGTCGGCGGCCGCGGGGGCGGCGGCGGCCTTCTTGGTCGTGCGCTTCACCGCCGCACGCTTGCGCGGGGCCCGGGCCTTCGCCGCGGGCGCCTGGCCCTCGGCGGGCTCGCCGCTCGACGCCGCGAACAGCGTCGAGTCGTCAGCGTCGGTCGAGGTGGGTGTCGTGTCGTTGGGTGCCATCAGGCAGCCTCCCGTCAGGTGCGGTGTGACCACACGCTCGGCCGGAGCCGCCGACACCGCACGAGTGCGGTTCGCAGTCGTCCACCGCGTCTGCGGCGGACGGAAGTCGTTTCGCTACACCCGAAAACGGTTCGCGCTGGGCGCGGCCCCGTGATCGAATGCCGTCGACCTTCTCGTCGGCAACCCTTGCCGGAGTCTGACCCTGGATTGGGTCAGGACAACGGGTCGGTCACCCTCGCGGTTGCGGTGTCGAGCGGTCCCTGCGCCAGTCGCGTCACCAGGGGGGGACGCGGCGGCTGCAGCTCGGCGATCTCACGCAGCGCGGTCAGAATGTCGTCGGGGCGTACGGCAGGTGTGGTGTGTCGTACGACCATTCGCAGTATCGCACAGTCCGCCGCGATGAGGTGAGCCGGTCCGAGCTGTGCAGCCGTGTCGAGCCGGGCCTCGTCGGGTGACTGGACCACTGCCCCGAGCACGGCGCCCCGCACGTCGAAGGTGCGCGGGCCCGTCTTCGTCATGCGCGTCACCTCGGCCGTGTCGCGGGCGAGCAGCAGGTCGACCGCGCCCTGCAGGGTCCGCACGTCCAGACCGCCGAACTCGAGGAGCCAGTCGCTCGCCTCGAGCCGGTCGGCGAGCGCCCCGGGAGCTGCCTCGACGACCGTGAGGATGTCGATGCCGGGCGGGAGCGCCTCGTCGAGCGCCACCCGGACCGACTCGGTGTCGACCCGGTGGGTCACCGAGATCTCGACGTACTCCGCCTCGCTCGCCGTCCCTGTCGAGGCGGCGTTGGCGTAGCTGATCTTCGGGTGCGGGTGGAATCCCGCCGAGAAGGCCATAGGCACGTCGGCGCGGCGCAGGGCCCGCTCGAGCGCGCGCTGGAAGTCGCGGCTCGAGGTGAACCGCAACCGGCCGCGCTTCGTGTAGCGGATCCGCAGCTTCTGCACGGCCGGGTCGGGCGCCGGCCCCTCGGGGACGCGCTGACGTGCCTGTCGTGCCATGGCGTGAAGGCTACCTGCCGCACGGCCACACACTGCGCGACCCGCGACGCACCCCGGCGCCACCCCGAGCCCACGCCGACGTCACCGCGGCGCGGGTCAGCCCTTCGGGCCCGTCTTCTTGGCGGCGTCCTCGGCGGCCTTCTTCGCGCGCTCCTCCTTGCGCTTGCGGATGCGCTCGGCGGCCTCCTCGCGGTCGAGGCGGGTCGCCTCGGTGAGGGTGGGCGCGGTGCCGCCGAGGCTCGCGGGCAGGAACTTGAGGTCGGGGCCGGTCAGCGGCTCGTAGGCGGCGCGGGCGACGTCGAGCATCTCAGCCATGACCGCCTTGTAGCGGGCGGTCACCTCGTTGACGTCGGCGTCGGGCGCGACCGGGATCGGCTCCCCCACCGTCATGATGATCGGCACGTTGGTGCGCCCGAGCCGGCGCGGCATCCCCTTGGTCCAGACCCGCTGCGAGCCCCAGATGACGAGGGGAAGGATCGGCACACCGGCCTCGGCGGCCATCCGGGCCGCGCCGTTCTTGAAGTCCTTGAGCTCGAAGGAGCGCGAGATCGTCGCCTCGGGGAACACCCCGACGATCTCGCCGTCGCGCAGCGCACCCACCGCCGCGGCATACGACCCCGCGCCGGCGGCGCGGTCGACGGGGATGTGCTTCATCCCCCTCATGAGCGGGCCGCTCACGGGGTGGTGGAAGACGGTGTCCTTGGCCATGAAGCGCACGAGGCGACCGGACTTCTGGGCGGCTAGACCGGCATACGCAAAGTCGAAGTAGCCCGTGTGGTTGATGACCATCACGGCTCCCCCGTGCGTGGGCACGTTCTCATCGCCGAGGATCGTGAACTTCAGCCCCTGCGCCGCGAAGAGGACACGCGCGAAACCGATGACGGGGGTGTAGACGGGCTCCATGGGGACACTCTGCCCTGCGCCGCTACGCTTCGGCACGCCGATGCGCCGATCGGGGGCGCCGACGGACAGGGGATGACCATGGGCACGACCGTCGCAGTGACTCACGCCACGCTCGCGGCGGCCCTGCCGGGCAGCTGGTATGCCGCCTCGCCGGCTCTCGTCGACCGTGACACGTTCGTCGGGGCCGCGGTCCTCGGGCTGGTGCCGCTCGCGCTCGCCGGGCTCGTCGTCCTCGTCAAGTGGTGGCGCGGTCGGGACGAGATGTTCGACGCCGTCACGCCGGGCCTGCTGCCGGAGGACCCGGGCAGCGCCCCGCGGCACCGGGTGCGTGGCGGCGAGTGGTCCGGGGTCGTCGCGCCGGCCTTCGCACCGCCGCGCGACGTGCGCCCCGGCGTCGTCGGCACGGTGGTCGACGGCGTGGCCGACCCCCACGACGTGAGCGCGACGCTGCTCGACCTGGCGGTCCGTGGCTGGTTCCGCATCGTCGACCTGCGCGAGGCCGGCGACGACGGGGTGGCCCGGGACTGGGAGCTGCGCCGCGCCGACCCCGCCCCGACCGAGGACGTCACGGCGTTCGAGAGGCTCCTGCTCGACCGGATCTTCGAGGGGCGCGAGCAGGTGCGGCTCTCGGCGCTCAGGGGCGGCTTCGGCCTGACGATGCGCGAGGCCCAGATCGGCCTCTACCGCGAGGTCGTCGACCGCGGCTGGTACGCCCGTCACCCGAGGGCCCGCAACGGCCGGACCCGCCTGGCCGGGCTCGTCGTGCTCGTGCCGCTGACGCTCGTCGCAGCGGTTCTCGTCGTGGCGGGGCTCGCCGACGCGCACGACTGGTCGCTGACACCGGTGCTGGTGGGGCTCGTCGCCGCGCTCGTGGTCCTGGCCCGCTGGGGCGGCGCCCGCACGCCACGCACCGCCGAGGGCACGGCGCTGCGCATCCAGGCGCTCGGCTTCCGCGAGTACCTCGCGACCGCGGAGGCCGACCGGCTGCGGTTCGAGGAGAAGCGCGCACTGCTCAGCAGCTATCTGCCGTATGCCGTCGCCTTCGGTCTGACAGCGCACTTCGCCGCCCTGCTGCGCGACCTCGCGAAGGACATCCACTGGACCGACTACCTCGACGGGCTCGACTGGTACGACTTCGGCGGCTCCGGCCCGGACGGCGCCGACCTCTCGCTCGGCGACGCCCTCGGCGACATCGGCGACGCGTCGAGCTGGCTCAACGACCCGGGTGACCTCCTCGACGGCGTCGACGGCTTCACCGACGCGGCAGACGGCCTCTTCTCCTGGGACGGCATCCCCGGGTGGGGCGACGGGTGCGACGTCCCGGGCTGCGACCTGCCTGGCTGCGACCTTCCGGGTGCGACCTGCCGGGGTGCGACTTCTGACGTCAGGGCCGGGCGGCACCGACCCCGCCGTGGGCGCCTGACGACGGAGACGGCATACGGCGTAAAGGCGGTCGAGGGCACCCCGAGGGTCATGGAAGGATTGGGCGCATGACTGACGCACCTGACACCACGACCTCGCGGATCCCCGAGCGGCCCACGCTCGACGGCCTCGAGGAGAAGTGGATGCAGGTATGGGCGCAGGAGGGCACCTACTCCTTCGACCGCGAGAAGGCGCTGTCGCTCCCCCGCGAGCAGGTCTTCGCCATCGACACCCCGCCGCCCACGGCGAGCGGCAGCCTGCACGTCGGCCACGTCTTCTCCTACACGCACACCGACTGCATGGCGCGCTACAAGCGGATGCAGGGCCTCGAGGTCTTCTACCCCATCGGCTGGGACGACAACGGCCTGCCGACCGAGCGCCGCGTGCAGAACTACTACGGCGTGCGCGGCGACGCGAGCCTGCCCTACGAGGAGGGCTTCACGCCGCCCTTCGAGGAGGGGGTCGACGCGAACGGCAAGGCGATCAAGCCGGCCGACCAGCGCCCGATCAGCCGCAAGAACTTCATCGAGCTGTGCGACATCCTCACCGTCAAGGACGAGGTGACCTTCGAGTCGCTCTTCCGCCGCCTCGGCTTCAGCCTCGACTGGGACATCACCTACCGCACCATCGACGAGCGCTCGCGCGCCGTGGCGCAGCAGGCCTTCCTGCGCAACCTCGAGCGCGGCGAGGCCTACCAGAGCGAGGCCCCGGGCCTGTGGGACGTGACCTTCCAGACGGCCGTCGCCCAGGCCGAGCTCGAGGCGCGTGACTACCCCGGCGCCTACCACCGCGTCGCGTTCCACCGCCCCGACGGCCAACCGGTCCACATCGAGACGACCCGCCCCGAGCTCATCCCGTCGGTCGTCGCGCTCATCGCCCACCCCGAAGACGAGCGCTACCAGCCGCTCTTCGGCACGACAGTCACCTCGCCGCTCTTCGGTGTCGAGGTGCCCGTGCTCGCCCACCGCGCGGCCGAGATGGACAAGGGCGCCGGCATCGCGATGTGCTGTACCTTCGGTGACCTCACCGACGTCCTGTGGTGGCGCGAGCTGCAGCTGCCGATGCGCTCGCTCATGACCCGCAACGGCCGCCTGCAGGCCGAGACCCCCGACTGGATCGCCGGCGGCCCCGGTGAGCAGCTGTATGCCGCCTCGCTGGCGACGAAGACGACGTTCACCGCGCGTGAGGCCGTGGTCGCGGCACTGCGCGAGTCGGGTGACCTCGACGGCGAGCCGGTCAAGACCCAGCGCAAGGCGAACTTCTACGAGAAGGGCGACAAGCCCCTCGAGATCGTCACCTCCCGCCAGTGGTACATCCGCAACGGCGGCCGGGACGAGGCGCTGCGCGGCAAGCTCGTCGGCATGGGCGACGAGGTCGACTTCCATCCGGCCTTCATGCGCTCGCGCTACAAGAACTGGGTCGAGGGCCTCAACGGCGACTGGCTCATCTCGCGGCAGCGCTTCTTCGGCGTGCCCTTCCCGGTCTGGTACCCCGTCGACGCCGACGGCCAGCCGGACCACGACCACCCGATCGTCGCGCCGGAGTCGGCCCTGCCCGTCGACCCGCAGATCGACGTGCCAGAAGGCTACGAGGAGTCGCAGCGCGGCCAGGTCGGCGGCTTCGTGGCCGACCCCGACATCATGGACACGTGGGCGACGTCGTCGCTGACACCGCAGATCGCCGCGGGCTGGCCGGTGCGCGACGGCGAGGGGCTCGGCTCCGACGAGGCGCTCTTCTCCTCGCTCTTCCCCTACGACCTGCGCCCGCAGGCGCACGACATCATCCGCACGTGGCTCTTCGCCACCGTGACGCGGTCCTACCTCGAGCACGGCGTCGCGCCGTGGCGGCACGCGGCCATCAGCGGCTGGATCCTCGACCCGGACCGCAAGAAGATGAGCAAGTCCAAGGGCAACGCCGAGACGCCCGAGGACGTCGTCAAGGCCAACGGCGCCGACGCGGTGCGCTACTGGGCGGCCTCGGGACGCCTCGGCACCGACGCCGCCTACGACACCGGCCAGATGAAGGTCGGCCGCCGACTCGCCATCAAGGTGCTCAACGCGAGCAAGTTCGCGTTGGGCTTCGGCGACGTCGACGGTGACCTGCGTTCGGCCGTGACGCATCCGCTCGACCTCGCGATGCTCGCCACCCTCGGTGACGTCGTCGACAAGGCGACGGCCGGGTTCGAGTCGTGGGACTACACGAAGTCCCTCGAGGTGACCGAGACCTTCTTCTGGTCCTTCTGCGACGACTACCTCGAGCTCGTCAAGGACCGTGCCTACGGCGGGCAGGGCGACGAGGCCGCCGCGAGCGCCCGGGCCGCCCTTCGCCTCGCGCTCGAGACGCTGCTGCGCCTGCTCGCGCCGTTCATCCCCTATGCGACCGAAGAGGTCTGGTCGTGGTTCGGCACGGGGTCGGTGCACCGCCAGAGCTGGCCGACCCGGTCCGAGCTGCCCACCGGCGGTGACGCCCTGCTGCTCGACTCGGTCGGTGCCGCCCTTGCGGGCGTGCGCAAGGTGAAGTCGGAGGCCAAGGTCGGCATGCGCGCCGAGGTGCGCACGATGACGCTCGTCGCACCGGAGGCGGCCCTCGCGCACGTGCGGGCGGCCGAGAGCGACCTGCGCGCCAGCGGCCGCATCTCCGAGCTGTCGTATGCCGTCGGCGACCACGTCGAGGTCCGTGACGCCGAGCTCGTCCCGGTGGAGAAGCAGCCCTCGAAGGCCTGAGCGCCCTTGCAGCCAGTTGGCCGGGCTGCCCCCGCTGCGGGGTGGCCCGGCAATAGGCTGGAACGCATGTCGAGGCGAGGGGTGATGGTCGCCGTCGCGTGCGGGCTCGTCGTGATGGCAGGCCTCGTCGTGGCGGCTGTGGCTCGCCCGGTGGCGCTGCTCGCGCGTCCCGAGGCCGCCGCGCCCGCTGCGCCGATCCCGTCGGTGCCCCAGAGCCTGCTGCCCACCTCGCCGCCGCGGTCGAGCTCGGGCCAGGGCGAGTTCACCCCGTCGGACCCGTCGCCCTTCCTCGTGGCCCTCGTGCAGATCATGCTCGTGCTGACGGCGGCCATCGTCCTCGCGGTGCTCGTGCGCATCCTCATGTCGCTGTGGCGCCGGCCGCGGATCACCCTGCACGAGGACCCGAGCTTCGAGATCCCCGACGTGCCGGTGGAGCTGCTGCGCACGGCCGAGCAACGGGTCACCCTGCTGCGCACCGGCGCTCCCCGCAACGCCATCGTGGCGGCGTGGCTCGACCTCGAGACGTCCGTCGCCGCCACAGGCCTGCCCCGCGACCCCGCCGAGACCTCGACGGAGTTCACCGAGCGGGTCATCGGCACGTGGGAGGTCGACCGGCTCCGGCTCGGCGACCTCGCCGCCCTCTACCGTGAGGCCCGCTTCTCTGTGCACGAGCTGGGCGAGTCGCACCGGGAGCGGGCCCTGCTCGACCTCGAGACCCTCCACGCGGACCTCACCCGGGTCGCCGAGGGGGCCCGGATGGCAAGGGCAGCCACCGACGGTTCGGCAGGTCCGGGTGCGCCGGGCCCGGGCGCCCCTGACGCCCCGGACGCACCCGGCAACCGCGGCGGCGCAACGTGAGCCAGCCGGACGGCATACCGGCGACGGCTGCTCCTGCGACGCGGAGCTGGCGCGAGGTGGCGCGGTCGCTGCGGCCGTGGAAGCGGCGGCTCATCGGGCTGCTCGTGACGTGGGTGGTCATCGCCGGGGTGACGGTGGCCTTCGGCACCTCCCCCAACGTGCCGGTACTGCTCGCCGTGCTCGCCGCGCTCGCGATGCTGCTGTGGCACGTCGTCGACCACGCCGAGGCGCACCACCTGACGGCCTGGCCGCTCGTCGACGGCGAGCTCGGCGGGCAGGGCCGCGGCAACGACTTCCGGGTGACCAACCTCGCGGGCCGGCTGGCTGCCGCGAACGTCGCGAAGGAGGGGCGCGAGGCTCTCGTCCACGACCTGCACGTGCAGCTGCAGGTGCTCATCCGCGAGCGCCTCTATGCCAAGCACGGGCTCGTCGCCGAGGAGGAGCCGCGCTGGTCGGAGGGCGTCACGCCGCCCGAGCTCTGGCAGCTGCTCGTCGGCCTGCCGCCGCCCGACCTCTACCGGCCCGACCGGCTCGACCCCTTGCTGACCAGACTCGAGAAGTGGTGACTGATGAGTGAACCCCTGGGTGACCCTGTGAGCGAGAGCGTGAGCGAGACCGTGAGCGAGACCGTGAGCGGCACGCCGCCGACGATCGGCATCGCCCGCACGAGCGAGCTCGCGGGCCGGGTGCTCGACGAGGTCGACCGAGCCGTTGTCGGCAAGCGGGAGGCCCTGACGCTCGTGCTCGCGGGGGTCCTCGCGGGCGGGCACGTGCTCATGGAGGACTTCCCGGGGCTCGGCAAGACGCTCGCCGCGCGCAGCTTCGCGCAGGCGCTCGGTCTCGACTTCAAGCGGGCCCAGTTCACCCCCGACCTGCTGCCCGGAGACATCACCGGGTCGTTCATCTTCGACCAGCGCACGGGCGACTTCGAGTTCCGTGCCGGGCCGCTCTTCACCGGGCTGCTGCTCGCCGACGAGATCAACCGCACGCCCCCGAAGACGCAGGCGGCGCTGCTCGAGGCGATGCAGGAGAAGCAGGTCACCGTCGAGGGCCGCACGTTCCAGCTGCCGCGCCCCTTCCACGTCCTCGCGACCGCGAATCCCGTTGAGTACGAAGGCACCTACCCGCTACCGGAGGCGCAGCTCGACCGCTTCCTCATGCGCGTCTCGTTCGGCTACCCGTCGCTCGACGAGGAGTGGCAGATCCTCGCGAACCGGATGGCTCGCCAGCAGGAGGAGCAGGTGCTCGACGCCGTCGTCACACCCGCCGAGCTGCTCGCGATGCAGGCCGCCATCGAGGCCACGGTCGTCGACGAGTCCGTCGGCCGCTACTGCGTGGCACTGACGGCGGCGACCCGCACCCACGGCGACGTGCTCATGGGCGCCTCGCCTCGTGGCGCGCTCGGTCTGCTGCTCTGCGCCCGGGCGTATGCCGTCGTCGACGGCCGCGACTACGTGACCCCCGAGGACGTCAAGGCCGTCGCCCACGCCGTGCTGGCCCACCGCATCACCGTCAAGCCCGAGCTGTGGATGAGCAACGTCAGCGGTGCCGGTGTCGTGGCGAGCATCCTGCGCACCGTCGACACACCGTCGGCTCGCGAGGCGACGCCGGGGTCGGGGCCGGGGTCGGGGCCGGGGTCGGCGCCGGGGTCGGGGGCCGGCTTCCGACCGGGCGGAGAGCGGCATACCCCATGAGCAGCCGGCGGATGCGCGCGACGGCGTCGCGGACCCTCGGGGTTTGGGAGACGACGGCTGCGCACCAGCGGGCCATCGCCCTGGCCGGGCTCGGCGCCGTCCTCGCCGCGCTCGGCCGGCGGCCCGACCTGCTCGTCATCGCCGCTCCGCTCGCCGTGGCCGCGGTGTGGGGTCAGCTGGCGCGCCCGCGCGTGACGGTCGAGGCGACGGCACGGCTCACCGACGTCACGCTGCGTGAAGGGCAGGCCGTGGCGCTGCACGTCGTCACCGAGCCCGTGGTCCCCGACGTGCACGGCGTCGTGACGCTCGCGCAGGTGCCCTTCGTCGACCGCCAGCCCGGCAGCGGCATCGCCCTGCTCGACGACGGCGCAGCCACGCTCGGCGTGCGCAGCACCCGGTGGGGGCGCCGGCGGGTCGGCACCGTGTCGGTGACGCTGACGAGCGCGTGGGGCGCCTTCCGGGTCGGGCCCGAGGAGCTGCCCGACCTCGACACCGCGACGCTCCCGGTGCCGGCGGCGTTCGACGCGAGCGCCCCGACCCCGCACCCGCGCGGGATCGTGGGCCTCAACCGGTCCAACCGCCCCGGCTCGGGCAGTGAGTTCAACACGATCCGGGCCTTCCATCCCGGCGACCGGCTGCGCCGGATCAGCTGGCCGGTCTCGCTGCGCACGGGCACGCTGCACGTCACCTCGACCTTCAGCGACGAGGACGCGCACGTCATGCTCCTCGTCGACGCCTTCAGCGACCTGGGCCCGCGAGAAGGCATCGACGGGCGGCCCACGAGCCTCGACGTCACCGTGCGGGCGGCGGGCGCGATGAGCGAGCACTTCCTGCGCAGCAACGACCGGCTGACGCTGCGCACGGTCGGCGCTGCCGAGGTGCCGATGCTCGGCACCGGCTCCGGCACCAACCACCTGCGGCGGGTCCTCGACACGCTCGCCCTCATCACGCCCGCCAGCGAACGCCGTGATACCGGCGAGCACGCCCTGCGCGGGGTCGACCCCAACGCGCTGTGCCTCGTGCTGTCGCCGCTCATCGACCAGACGATGGTGGGGCTCGCGCACACCCTGGCGGCGCGAGGCATGACGGTCGTCGTCGTCGACACCTTCCCCGAGCACCTCGTCGCCGGCACCGGCGACGTCTACCAGGCCCTCGCCTGGCGGATGCGACTGCTCTCGCGCGAGGCCCAGGTGAGCAGCCTGCGCCTGCGCGGAGTGCCGGTCGTGCCCTGGCGCGGCCCCGGCTCGCTCGACCAGGTGCTGCGCGACATCGCCCGTCGCGCCTCGGCCCCACGGCTGTCGAGGCGATGAACATGTCGTCACCCCCGGTCGTCCCTCCGTCTTCCCCGGTCGCACCGCCGCCGCACCGCCGCCGCACCCTGCGCTTCGGAACCGGACCCGAGTGGTCCTTCGCTCAGCTCGGGATGACGGCCGTGGCAACCTCCGGGGTCGTGGTCTACCTCGGCGCCCTGCACCGCGCGGTCGGCGGCTTCGACGGCGTCTGGTGGCTGCTCGCCCTTGTCCCCCTCGTGCTCATGCCGTGGCCGGGGTCGGCTGCGCCGCTGGCCCTCTGGGCGGTGCTGCTCACGGGCTGGTTCGTGCTCACTCCCGAGGGCACCTTCTCGTGGTGGGCCCTGCCGGCAGCCGCGGGGGCCGTCGCCGCGCACGCCGCGCACGCCTTGTCCGCGACCTCCCCGCCCGCCGGGTCGTTCACCCGAGTCACGGTGCGGCGATGGCTCCGGCACTGCGTCGTCGCCCTCTCGGCTGCCTGCGCCGTCGTCGTCGCCGTCGCCTCGCTCTCCAGCCGGGACCTGACGATCGGAGCGGTCGGCCTCGTCGTGGGACTTCTCGGGGTGGCCGCCGGGCTCGCCTGGGTGCGCACGAGCCCTCCGTCCTCAGCGGACTGAGCGGCCGCCAGGCCCTGGCTGCTCGCGCAGGCAACGCGACGGTCCCGACGCGCTCGGCCCGGAGGGCGAGGTGCCGGGGCGGACGGTGTCACGGGTCCTGCGCCGCCACCACGTGCTGTCCGTGCGTGACTGCGACCCGATCACACGGAGCGACGGAAGCAGACGAGCGTTCCCGCGGCGGCGACGGCGTGAAAGCCGACCGCTTCCAGCGCTGCCACTGCCGGGGCCCGGGACGCGCGTACGCAGGCGGTGTCGACGCTGAGCCGATCCAGCTGCTGACGGAGCTTCTCGTGGTCGGCCTCGGTCCGCCCGTCGGCAAAGGACTGGAGGTCACGCCGGTCGGCCACCAGCGAGCCGGGGAGGGACTCGTACTCGTGCAGGTAGAAGGACCGGGCCGACACCGGGTGCACGTCGACCGACATGTCGGCGACGACCCGCGTCGTGTCCCAGGGGGCGAGCAGGACGTCGCCAGGACGCGACACCCGTAGCGCCATCCGGGCCGACGCCTCTGCGCCGACCGGCACCTTCCACGCCGTCGGCGCCGACCACCGCGCACCGTTCTCGTTCGGGCCGATCCATCGCCCGCCGACGAGCGGCATCAGGCCGACGACGAGGGCGGTGGATGCGGCGACGAGTGCCCGCGCCCGGCCGTGGACAAGACCAGCGGCGACGCCAGTCAGTGCGCCGACGAGAAGCGGCACCGGGACGACCCACCACATCCGCCAGAGGACCGGGCCAACTCCGCCGGCCTGGGTCAGGAAATGGGTGACCGGTGGTAGCAGGATCAGGCTCGTGGCAAGGGTCGTGGAGACGACCACCGCGCGGGCGGCGAGAGATCGCATGCCCAGCCAGCCCAGGCACACCGCGAGATAGGTCGCCACCATGAGCCCCTTGGCACCCGGAACGGCGGTGATCGGGTTCAGGAACGCTGACGGGTCGGCCGCCGCACCGGTCTCCCCTGCGACGGTCGGATCAGCGCCGGGCGTGGCCAGCAGGGCCATGATGACCCCGCACACCAGCGGGTAGGCGAGGACCGCGACGACCGCCGCCGCGCGTCGCCACTGACCCAGCAGGAGGGCGGCGAGCACGACACCGCCGAGCAGCACGGGAAGGAGGAAGACGGCGGTGTTGCTCGCTCCCACGGCCGCCACGACAGCCAGCCCCAGGGCGAGGCCGCGCCTCCAGCCCCCGCGCCGGAGGAACTCGATGGCAACGGCAGTGACGAGGGGCAGCACCAGCGTGGCGAGCACGCTCTTGCCCTGCCACATCCGGGGTGCGAAGAAGTTGCCGAAGGACGCGCCCGAGCCGCCGGACGTGAGCAGGTAGAGCACGGCTGCTGACAACGCGAACGCGCTGAAGGGGATGCGGCACACCGAGACGAGCCAGGTCAGGGCCAGCACGGCGGCGACCGTGAGGACCGGCGCCGCCACCACATAGGTGATCGCGGCCCCGGACTGGCCGGTGAGGTAGCCGATGGCGCCGAAGAGGCCCTCGATGCTGTGAATGGGCGGGTCGTGTCCCGTGATCGCGGGGAGGACCTCGTCACTCAGCATGGTGTCGCGCCGAGGGAAGTCGCCCCGGTCGGAAACCCACTGCGCGAGGTTGACGAAGTAGGCGTCGTCACCGTCAGGCTTCGCGGTCAACGCACTGAGCGCGCCGCAGGCGAGCGCCCACAGCCAGCCGGTCACCCACAGCACGGGCTCCGCCGAGCGGTGCTGCGGCCCGACGAGACGAACCCGGTAACGAGCGGCGATGGCGAGCGCCGCCCAGGCTGCGCTGCCGCACGCGAAGAGGCTGATGGCGATGGCCTGGTGACCGAGCAAGCCGGCCCCGATGGCCAGCACCGCCACCACCGCAGCGGCCACCAGCTGCCACCGCGACTCGGGACGCATCCGTTCCGTGGGCGAGCCCTTCCAGAACGTTCGCACCACGACAAACGACAGGGTCGCGGTGAGGGCCAGCGCGGCTGTCGCTGTCACTGGCACTTGGAGATCGGCGAACAGGGCCACCTGATAGACCAGTGTCCAGCTGGCCAGGGCGACCAGACCCACGAGCAACGCGGACTGGGTCCAGCGCTCGAGCCACCCGAGACGAGCCGTCCAGCCCGACGGCGGCGCAGACCTGGTCGTATCGCCACCCGTAGTGGCGATGGTGGTGGGGGCGGTCACCGGGCCCCCACGCCCGCAGAAGCAAGCGCGAACGCGGTCTTCGAGCAGGACGCGATGAGGGCGCTCGTCAGGCGGAACTCGCCGGCGGCGTGACTGGACATAGTGGCTGTTCCTCGGGATGGGCGACGGCACATGGTAGCGGCAACGGACCCCAGTGCATCAGCTGCGCAAGCCTGCCCAGGACGCAACTCGGGTCCAGCTCGGGTCCACCTCGGCCCAGCTCGGGCCCGGGCCGGGAGCACGACGTCGGCCGGGTACACGGCCCGATGCCCCGCCAACGCGTCCGGCGTTTGCATTCGGTCGCGCACCGACTTACGCTGCGCATGAAACGAAACAGTTTCGTTTCATCGAGGCCATATCGGGAGTGAGTATGGGGGTGAGCATGAGCTCAGGAACGGCGAGCACGACGGAGCCGAGTCATGCGAGCCGTCCGCGCGTCGCGGGCGACCGCGAGCAGGAGCTCCTCGAGGCAGCGATCGCCGTCCTGCGCGAAGTCGGCTACGACCGGCTCACCTTCGACGCGGTCGCTGCTGCGGCCCGCGCGTCCAAGGCCACGCTCTACCGCAAGTGGCCGCACAAGAGCGAGCTCGTCATCGACGCGCTCGCCCTCTTCATGGGCTGCCCCGCCGAGGAGGACCCCGACACGGGTTCGCTCCGCGGCGATCTCATCGCCCAGGCCTGTGCCGTCGGGGGTCTCGACGACGAGGTCGTCATGCAGACGTGGAGCGCCCTGCTCCCCGTCATCCACCGCGAGCCCGAGATGGCGCGCGGCATCCACGAGCGGTTCGTCGCTCCCAAGCTCGGGGCCGCGCGAGCGGTGTTCGAGAACGCCCAGCGCCGGGGTGAGGTCGGCGCCGACGCCGACCTCGACACCCTCGCCATGATCCTCCCGGCCCTGTCGATCCACGAGACCTTGCTCTCGGGACGACGGCCGGGGCCAGACCGCATTGCCGTCTTCGTGGACACCGTCGTCCTGCCGGCCTGCGCCGCCACCACCACCGACGCCGCCAGCCACCGCTGAGCAGTCCGTGACGGGGCGACCCACCGCACCAGCACGCCTTCGAGAGGAACACCCATGTCTTCGTCTTCGCCCTCGGTCGACGAGGTGATCGACCCGTCAGAGGAGTTCAGCTCCCACGACGCGCCGCCCAAGCGGCTCGGTCTCGCGCTCTTCGTCATCTGCGCCGCCCAGCTCATGATCGTGCTCGACGGCACCATCGTGAACATCGCGCTGCCCCACATCGAGCAGGACCTCGGCTTCAGCCAGGCCAACCTGCAGTGGGTCATCACCATCTACACCCTCGCCTTCGGTGGCGTCCTGCTCCTCGGCGGACGCCTCGGTGACCTCTACGGCCGCCGACGGATGTTCGTCTGGGGCGTGGCGCTCTTCACGCTCGCCTCGCTCGTCGCGGGCATCGCCCAGACCGAGTCGCAGATGCTCATCGCCCGCGCGGTCCAGGGCCTCGGCGGCGCGCTCGCTGCCCCGAACGCCCTCGCGCTCATCACGACGACGTTCCCGGCCGGCAAGGAGCGCAACAAGGCGATGGGTGTCTTCGCCGCCATGTCCGGCGCCGGAGCGGCCATCGGCCTCATCCTCGGTGGCGCCCTCACCGAGATCGACTGGCGCTGGAACTTCTTCATCAACCTGCCGATCGGCATCCTCGTCGCGTTCTTCGCGCAGCGGATCCTCACCGAGTCCGAGGACGGTCGCGGCTCGCTCGACATCCCCGGCGCGATCACCTCGATCGCCGGTCTGTCGTCGCTCGTCTACGGTCTGACCCACGCGGCCAGCACCTCATGGAGCGACCCCACGACGGTCACCTACCTCGCCGTGGGTGCGGCACTGCTCATCGCCTTCGTCGTCATCGAGACGCGGGTCGCCCACCCCCTCCTGCCGATGCGCATCCCCGGCGACCGCACGCGTGGCACCTCGTACTTCGTCATGCTCATCGTCGGCGCCGGCATGTTCGCGATGTTCTACTTCCTCGGCATCTACATCCAGACGATCCTCGGCTACTCCGCGCTGACGACGGGCCTCGCCTTCCTGCCCTTCTCGGTCGGCATCGTCGTGGCCGCCCAGGTCGCCTCGCGCCTCATCTCCCGCGTCGACCCGCGCTGGATCTCCGGCGCCGGCGCCGGCTTCGCCACGCTCGGCATGTGGGGCTTCACCCACCTGACCCCGCAGAGCACGTATGCGTCGGGCCTGCTGCCGTGGATCATCATCCTCGCCTTCGGGCTGGGTCTCATCTTCGTGCCGCTCACGCTGACCGCGGTCCACGGTGTGGCGCACGAGGACAGCTCGGTCGCCTCGGCGGTGCTCAACACGATGCAGCAGGTCGGTGGCACCCTCGGGCTCGCGACGCTGAGCACGATCTTCGTCAACAACCTCAACGACAAGGTCGCCGAGCTGACGGCGAAGGTGCCCCAGGGCGGTCCGGCTCCGACCCAGGAGCAGCTCGCAGCGGCGCAGAAGATGATCGCCGACGAGGCGTTCACCTACGGCGCGAGCAAGGCCTACCTCGTGGCGGCGATCATGATCGCGGTCGGCGGAATCATCACGCTGGTCTTCCTCAACGTCAAGCACCAGGAGCTCGCACACGACGGGGCAGCCCCGGCCCACATGGGCTGACCGAGAGCCCTCCCCCGGCCCCACCGATTCGAGGTGATCCCGAGACCCACCTGGGTCCCGGGATCACCTCGAATCGCACTCCCCTCCGGCCCGATCGAGGTGATCGCGAGACCCACCTGGGTCCCGGGATCACCTCGATCCATGTCCGGGCACGCCCTGGTTCGAGGTGATCTCGACACGGACGTCCGGCGCGGCATCACCTCGAATCACACTCTCCTCTTGCCCGATCGAGGTGATCGCGACAGCAACCCCCCGGCCGGCATCACCTCGAAACCAGGTCGTGGTGGGCTAGTGGTCACGAGTCGGAGTCGACGGCGGCCCAGACGACGGCCCAGGGCACGTCCCAGCCGGCCAGCCGGAGTCGACGGTCGACGAAGGCCTGTCTGGGCAGGTCGACCACCCGACCGATCGACGGCTCGTAGACGTCGAGGTCCTGGTCAGCCGTGGGTGGCATGACGAGCAGGACGTGGCGCGGCAGCCGGGGGTTGCCGATGTAGAGCAGCGCGGGACGTCCGTCGCGCACCCGGGCCAGCAGGGCGGCATACGCCCGCTCGAGGCCGGCGCGGCCACGATGGCGCAGCCAGGTGACCTCGTAGGCGGCGCCGGGCGCGGCGGCCCCGAACTCGATCTCATGGCGAGCGCCCCACGGCGGGGTGCCGAGCGCGCGAGGCCAGGGCAGCTGGAGGGAGCCCCCGGCGCCGACGAGCCCGTTGGTGCGGCCCGCCACGACCTGCTCGTAGGCGGCGAAGCGCTGCCGGGCGGTCCCGGCGTCAGGCACGAAGGCACGCGACATGACGTCGTCACGCGCGCCTTTCGGTATGCCGTCGCGGATCCATGCGGCGAAGGCCGGGTTGACGAGCATGCGGGCCACGGTCAGCGACGCGGACCCACACGTCGTGCTCGACTGCTGCACCGGCGCGTAGTCGCCTGCGACGAGCCGGAAGGGCGCAGCCACGCCTCAGCCTCCGTTCACGCGCACGAGGCGCGAGCGGCCTTCAGGGTCAGGCGGATTCCTTGCGCTGACGCTTGGCACGCGGCTCGACCTCACGGCGCACGATCGTGGGGTTGACGTTGTCGAGCACGACCTCGCGGGTCACGACCACGCGGGCGATGCCGTCGTCGCTCGGCACGTCGAACATCACGGGGAGCAGCACCTCCTCCATGATCGCGCGCAGCCCACGGGCGCCGGTGCCGCGCAGCAGTGCCTGGTCGGCGACGGCCTCGATGGCGTCGTCGGTGAACTCGAGCTCGACGCCGTCGATCTCGAACATCTTCTGGTACTGCTTGACGAGAGCGTTGCGCGGCGCTGTGAGGATGTTGACGAGCGCCTGCTGGTCGAGCGGCGAGAGGGTCGTGAGGACGGGCAGCCGGCCGATGAACTCAGGGATGAGGCCGAACTTCAGCAGGTCCTCGGGCATGACGTCTTGGAAGCTGTCGCCGAGGTCCTTGGGGTTGTGCAGCGGCTGGCCGAAGCCGAGCCCCTTGCGGCCCGAGCGCGACTCGATGATCTTCTCGAGGCCGGCGAACGCGCCGCCGACGATGAAGAGCACGTTCGTCGTGTCGATCTGGATGAACTCCTGGTGCGGGTGCTTGCGCCCGCCCTGGGGCGGCACCGATGCGGTCGTGCCCTCGAGGATCTTGAGCAGGGCCTGCTGCACGCCCTCGCCGGAGACGTCGCGGGTGATCGACGGGTTCTCGCTCTTGCGGGCGATCTTGTCGACCTCGTCGATGTAGATGATGCCCGTCTCGGCCTTCTTGACGTCGTAGTCGGCGGCCTGGATGAGCTTGAGGAGGATGTTCTCGACGTCCTCGCCGACGTAGCCGGCCTCGGTCAGGGCCGTCGCGTCGGCGATGGCGAAGGGGACGTTGAGCATCTTGGCGAGCGTCTGCGCGAGGTAGGTCTTGCCCGAGCCCGTGGGGCCGATGAGCAGGATGTTGGACTTCGCGATGTCGACGTGCTCGTCGTCGCGCTTCGGGCCCTCACCGGCCTGGATGCGCTTGTAGTGGTTGTAGACGGCGACGGCGAGGGACTTCTTCGCGGTGTCCTGGCCGACGACGTAGTTCTGGAGGAAGTCGAAGATCTCGCGGGGCTTGGGCAGGTGGTCGAGGCCCAGCTCGCTGCTCTCGGCGAGCTCCTCCTCGATGATCTCGTTGCAGAGGTCGATGCACTCGTCGCAGATGTAGACCCCCGGACCGGCGATCAGCTTCTTGACCTGCTTCTGGCTCTTCCCGCAGAAAGAGCACTTGAGGAGGTCTCCGCCTTCTCCGATGCGTGCCACCGATTCGCTCCTGGTCCGTCGGCGCCGAACGTGGGGGTTCGCTCGGCAGACCCCACCCCGGGGCCGACTCCTATTAGACGACGGACGGGGCCACCCTCGCTCGCGCAACGCCGTTTGTCCGCTGATGGCGGACAAACGACGCCCCTGTGACTAGAACCAGGTTCCAGCGAATAACCGCAGGTCACAGGGCTGCGCGGGGCGCCGAGCGGCGGCTCACACCTCCAGCCACGGCTGGATTGTTGCGGGCCCGGGGCCGCCTCGCCCGCATCGATCCGGCCACGGCGGGGTCGTCGTGAGCAGGGCGACCGTTCACCCTGACGCTGGGTCGTGCACGTCCTCCGGCAGGCTGGTGAAATGCCGCCGCCACTCGTCGTCGACGGGAGGTACGGCCATGCCCCGCTGGCGCATCGCGGCGCGGATCCGGTGCAGGGTCGCCGCCGGCGTGCGGTGGAGGTCCGTGGCGATGACCACGACGATGCGCCAGTCGTTGCCGTCGAGCCACTCGCGTCGGCCGAGGTCCGAGCCCCACTGGGTCGTCGAGTCCGCATGCTGGCGGCCGTCGTACTCGACGACGAGACCCGCCTTGGGATAGCTGAGGTCGAAGCGGAACCTGACCTGCCCGTCGGGCCAACGGATCTTGTGGTTGACGACGGGCTCCGGCAGGCCCGACAGGACCATGAGCATCCGCAGCCGCGTCTCCATCGCCGAGTCGACGTCGGCGCGGACCAGCCGAGCAGCCCTGCGGGCCAGTCGACTTCCTGGCCCCCGGTGAGCCGACGCGGCCTCGACGAGCATCTCGACGGTCACCCGCTTGCGACGCACGAGGGAGTCTCCGAGGACGACGAGATCGACGAGGCAGAGCACCGCAGCGAGGTCGAGGAAGGTCTGGATCGGGGTCGTCACGGGCAGCCGGCGCCAGACCGTCGTCGCCTTGCTCGGCCCGAACCGGTGCGATCGGATGCCCTCGACCTGCGCCCGTCGGCTCGGGCAGGCGAGGTGCACGATACCGTCGTCGGGCACGATGCCGCCCCACAGCCGCGCCGCACTGTGGTGCGAGACCGTTGCGTCAGGAACGACGAGGAGCGCTGCGCTCGCCAGCAGCACCGGCGTCAGTTCCGCCGCCCGGTCGACGTACACGTCGTGAAAGAGTCGACGGAAGGACGCCGTGCGCAGGCGCCAGTCCGTCACACCTGCTGGTCGCTGCCCCCGACGGAAGGGCGCGGACTCGTCTGCCGCCATGTCCCGATCCTGCCGGGACGCCGCCGACGCTCCCGATCCCCATCCACAGGGCCCACCTGGTCAGCGCCGCGGCGGGATCGTTGCGGCCGGATCGGCACCTGCGCCGCCGGCAGCCGTCCATGGCGGGATCGTTGCGGTCCCGCACTCCCCTCCGCCGCAACCATCCAGCCGTGGCGGGACGGCTGAGGTCAGGACGACGTGAGGTCGCGCACGATCGCGACGTACTGCTCCTCGGCGGCCTCCGGTGCGGTGCCGGACACCGTCGCCCAGGCGTCGTACTTCGCCCGCCCGACGGGGTTCATCATCCCCGGTCGGGAGCCGGAGACGTCGCCCTCGCTCGCCTGCTTGTAGAGCGCGTAGAGACGCAGCTTGACGTCGTTGCCGGGGTCGCGGGTCAGGCCCTTGACGCTCTCGACGGCGGACTCGAACTCAGCACTGGCCATGCGTCCCAACATAGCCGTATGCCGTGGGGCCGGGTCGAGACGACCGGGGCCCCACGGCATACGTGGGCTTCTGTAGTGCCGGCGTCAGCTCACTGCTCGAGCGAGGCCTTGCGCGAGGCGAGCACCTCGTCGATGAGGCCGTACTCCTTGGCTGCCTCGGACGAGAGGATCTTGTCGCGCTCGATGTCGCTGCGGACCTGCTCCGAGGTGCGCCCCGTGTGGTGGGCCATGGTGTCCTCGAGCCAGGTGCGCATGCGCAGCACCTCGTTGGCCTGGATCTCGATGTCGGAGGCCTGCCCGTAGTCACCGCCGGAGAGCGCCGGCTGGTGGATGAGGATGCGGGCGTTCGGCAGGGCGAAGCGCTTGCCCGGCGCGCCGGCGCCGAGGAGCACCGCCGCGGCCGAAGCCGCCTGGCCGATGACGAAGGTCTGGATGTCGGGCCGGACGAACTGCATCGTGTCGTAGATCGCCGTCATGGCGGTGAACGAGCCACCCGGGCTGTTGATGTACATGAGGATGTCGCGGTCGGGATCGAGCGACTCCAGCACGAGCAGCTGGGCGATGATGTCGTCGGCCGACGCGTCGTCGACCTGCACGCCGAGGAAGATGATGCGGTCCTCGAAGAGCTTGTTGTAGGGGTCGGACCGCTTCATGCCGTAGGAGGTGCGCTCCTCGAACTGCGGCAGGATGTAGCGGCTCGACGGCTGGGCCACGTCGCCGAGGCGCGCGGTGGGGTTGATCATCATGGGTATCTCCAAGTCCTCTTCAGGCCCGCGGGGTCAGTTCTCGGCCTTGGCGTCGGCCTGGCCGACGCTCTTGCCCTCGACCGCCTGGTCGGAGCGGCTGAAGACGTGGTCGACGAAGCCGTACTCCTTGGCCTCCTCCGCGCTGAACCAGCGGTCGCGGTCGGAGTCCTTCTCGATCTGGTCGACGGTCTGCCCCGTGTGCTGGGCGATGAGCTCGGCCATCTGCTTCTTGACGTAGAGCATCTGCTCGGCCTGGATCTTGATGTCGGTGGCCGTGCCGCCGATGCCGCCCGAGGGCTGGTGCATCATGACGCGGGCGTGGGGCGTGGCGTAGCGCTTGCCCTTCGTGCCGGCCGAGAGGAGGAACTGTCCCATCGAGGCGGCCATGCCCATCGCGACGGTGGCGACGTCGTTGGGGATCCAGTTCATCGTGTCGAAGATGGCCATGCCGGCGGAGATCGAGCCGCCGGGGCTGTTGATGTAGAGCCAGATGTCCTTCTCGGGGTCCTCGGCCGAGAGCAGCAGCAGCTGCGCCGCGATGGCGTTCGCGTTGTCGTCGCGCACGTCGGACCCGAGGAAGATGATCCGCTCCTTGAGCAGGCGGTTGTAGATGTGGTCGTCCAGACCACCCGGCATGCCGTTGCCGTTGGCGGAGGTCTCCGAAATCACCGTGTCTCCATCGTTCGAAGTGGTCCAGTCGCGCGGGCCCACCCGAGGGTGGAGCGGTCGCCGGCTGGCTCGTCACTGACCCTAACGCCCGAGGTGGGGACCAGATTTCCCGAACCGCACCGTGTTCGCCCTGAGCGCACAAACCTGAGCGGTGGACGCGCAACACTGCGCCCCACGACGTGACAGACCCCGCCGACGTATGCCGTCCGGCGAGGTCCGTGGGGGCATGACCCCCGTGCGTGTGGGCGGGGGCTGCCGACTACTGGGCGAGACTACTGGGCGAGCCCGTTGTCCTGACCGGAGTCGCCGGCGTCGGACGACGTGCCGTCAGCCTCACCGACGTCGGCGGCGTCGGCGGAGCCGGCGGAGCCTGCGGAGTCGGCGGCCTGGTCGAAGGAGCCGTTGCCGCGGGCCTCGTCGAGGGCACGGTCGCGCGGCTCGTCGAGGGCGTTGCTGCCGTCGAGGTTGCCGCGCTCGGCGTCGTCGCCCGAGGCGCCCTCGGCCGTGCTGCCGCCGCCGGGGTTCACCAGGTTGCCCGATGCGTCGGGGTCGGTGCTGTTGAGGTCGGAGTCCGCCATGGCGGCGCCCGACTCGTCGATGGTGCTCATCTCTGACTCCCTCGTCACGGTGCGTGCCGCCGCGATGGCGACTGACTGAGCCGTACCCGCGCCGCACCCACCCGGAACAGCCGGCCGGTCCGGGTAGGTGCCGGGCACGCGTGAGGCCGGCTCCCGAGCGGGAGCCGGCCTCACGGCATACGTCGTGGGAGGCGTCAGGCCTTGGCGGCAGCCTCGGTCTCGTCGGCGTCAGTGTCGACGTCGTCGGCGGCGTCGACCTCGACGACCTCGACGGACTCCTCGGTGACGACCTCGATGTCCTCGTCACCCTCGGTGCCGGGGACGGCCTCGTTGAGGTCGATGACGTTGCCCGCGGTGTCCTTGACGGCGACCTTCTCGAGCACCGACGCGAGCGCCTTGCGGCGAGCGACCTCGGCGACCATGGCGGGGATCTGGCCCTCCTGGTCGAGCGACTGCGCGAACTGGTTGGGGTCCATGCCGTACTGCTGAGAGCTCATGACGAGGAACTCGATGAGCTCCTCCTGCTGGACCTGCACCTGCTCCTTCTCGGCGAGGGCGTCGAGCAGCAGCTGGGTCTTGAGTCCCTTGCGGGTGCTCTCGTCGACCTCGGCGCGGTGCTCGTCGTCCTCGAGACGACCCTCGCCCTCGAGGTGGCTGTGCACCTCGGCGGAGACGATGCTCTCGGGGATCGGCACCTCGACCTTGTCGAGGATGGCCTCGAGCAGCTGGTCGCGGGCAGCGACACCCTGGGCGAACTTCGCGTCGATCTCGGCCTTGGTCGTGAGGTCGGCCTTGAGCTCCTCGAGCGTGTCGAACTCCGAGGCCAGCTGGGCGAACTCGTCGTCGAGCTCGGGCAGCTCGCGCTCCTTGACCGCGGTGACGGTCACGGTGCACACGGCCTCCTGGCCCTCGCGGTCGCCACCGGCGAGCGGGGCGGTGAAGGTCTTGGTCTCGTCGGCGGACATGCCGAGGAGAGCCTCGTCGAGACCGTCGAGCATGTTCTTGGAGCCGACCTCGTAGGAGACGCCGGTCACCTCGTCGATGTTCTCGCCCTCGATCTCGGCGGCGAGGTCGATCGAGACGAAGTCGCCGTCCTGGACCGCGCGCTCGACGCCCTTGAGGGTGCCGAAGCGAGCCCGGAGGTCATCGAGGCGCTGCTGCACGGCCTCGTCCTCGACCTTGGCCTCGTCGACCGTGATCTCGAGGTCGGAGAAGTCGGGCAGGTCGATCTCGGGGCGGGTGTCGACCTCGGCGGTGAAGGTGAGGTCGTCACCGTCGGCGACGGGAACCGTGAGGTCGGTGATCTCGGGCTGGCCGAGCGGGCGCACCGAGTTCTCCTCGATGGCCTGGCCGTAGAACGTCGGCAGGGCGTTGTTGACGGCCTCCTCGAGCACGGCGGCGCGACCGACGCGCTGCTCGATGATGCGGGCCGGGATCTTGCCCTTGCGGAAGCCGGGCACCTGGATGTGCTCACCGATGTGCTTGATGGCCGCGTCGAGGCTCGGCTTGAGCTCCTCGTACGGGACCTCGACGGTCATCTTGACCCGGGTCGGGCTGAGGGTCTCGAGCGCACTCTTCACTGCGGGGTACTCCTGGGATGGTGCCGACGATGTCGTCGACGGTGAACGGACGGGCCAGCGCACCATGCTATAGGGCAGGGAGCCGATGGCTAAATGCGCGGATCGGC
The DNA here is from genome assembly GCF_006717145.1 of Humibacillus xanthopallidus. GTDB lineage: Bacteria > Actinomycetota > Actinomycetes > Actinomycetales > Dermatophilaceae > Humibacillus > Humibacillus xanthopallidus. Next base: position 1,747,004 of record NZ_VFQF01000001.1, read on the forward strand.
CACGGGTTCCGATCACCTAGGCTCGAGGCCATGAGCGAGTCGCCGGTCCCGTCGCCCAGCCCCTTCGGCTCCCCGACGCAGGCCGCGCTCCGGCCGGTGCAGATGGTCAGCGCGATGGTCGGTATGGGCGCTCTCATGCTGTCGGCCGTGCGGATCATCGTCGAGCCCGCCGCTCCGATGCCCTCGGCGCTCGCCATCGCGATCGTGCTCGTCGCACTGATCGGGTCCGCGCTGCTCATCCGCCGCGTCGGCTACTCCGTGCCAGCCCTGCCCCACCGCCTGCCCCGCGAGAACGCCGAGGCGACGAGCCTGCGCTTCTTCACCTCGACGACGATCCTGCGCACCGCTCTCGCCGAGGCGCCGGTGCTCGTGGCCTTCGCGGTGTCGTTCGCCTTCACGCCGCACAGCTGGCTCACGCTGCTCATCGCGCTGCCCGGCGGTCTGGCTCTCTTCTGGATCCACGCCTGGCCCTCGCCGCGCACCGCCGCTGCGCTGGAGGAGAGCCTCGAGGCCGACGGCGCCGAGAGCTACCTCAGCGAGGTGCTCGGCTTCCGCTGAGCACCTCTCGCCGGGGTGGTCACCGGGTGGTCACGAGGGTGGTCAAGGCGGTGGTCAGGAGACGGTGCCGCCGCTGCGCCAGTACTGCCCGTCGGCGCGGTCGAGGAAGCCCTCCTCGACGAGGTAGCGGCGCAGGGCCGCCACATCGGGGTGGAAGGCGCGGAGCCGGTTGTTGACCTCGGTCTCGGTGAACTTCGCACCCGGCTCGAACTCCTGCGACAGGCGGTCGAGCACGACGAGCCGCTTGCGGATCTTGGTCGGGATGGCTGTGAGGCTCCCGTCGGCGGCGAAGAACGACCGGATCACGGCGTCCTTGTCGCGGAGGGCGTCCTGCAGGTCTGGTCGGAACATGGTCCCCACGGTAGGAGCCGACAACCTTGGTAGCCAACGCATTTGATGCTGTGGAGCGGGCGACGAGAATCGAACTCGCGTGATCAGTTTGGAAGACTGAGGCTCTACCATTGAGCTACGCCCGCAGGCCGCCGATGTGACCCGGCGATCCGAGGCGCTAGCCTAACGGTTCGCGTCCCGGGAGCCGAAATCGAGTCGCCCGCGGGTGCGGTCGTGTCGCGAGCAGGATCAGGGGGCACGACGGGGCATGGCGCAGTTTGGTAGCGCGTCCGCTTTGGGAGCGGAAGGTCGCAGGTTCAAATCCTGTTGCCCCGACTTTGCGAGGAGGGCTCGTGACGCGACGGAGTCGCAGTCACGAGCCCTCCTCGCACGCGGGGCGCCAGGATGCCGGGAGGCCGAGCAGGCGCGGCGAGGAACGAGCGTCGAGACGCGACGGCGGCTCCTGTTGCCCCGCCGGATCCGCAAACTCACCGAGCAGTCGTCGACACCACGAGGTGTGCCCCGTCGAGTTGACGGTTACTCGGTGTGTTGCATGTCAGTCGTGGGGCCGGTGGGTCCGACGAGGTCGAGGCGCAGCTCGGTGATCTCGCGTCCGGCCGCCCTGCCCTTGGCCTCGAAGCCGTCCGAGGGCCGCCACGACGGCCGCTCCACTCGACGGGCCTCGAAGCGCGGGTGGCCAGCGACCTCGTCCAGCACGTGCCGGGCGTAGAAGTCCTGGTCGGTCGCGATGAGCACATGCCCCCCGGGGCGCAGCACGCGCGCGAGCAGGTCGAGGTTCGTCGGGCTGACGAACCGGCGCTTCGTGTGCTTCTTCTTGCGCCAGGGGTCCGGGAAGAAGAGGTGGATCGCCTCGAACGTGGCGTCGGCGACGCGCTGCTGGAGGAAGAGCACCGCATCACCTTCCTCGATGCGCAGGTTGGGCACACCCGCCTCCTCGGCATCGGCGAGCATCCGGGCCAGGCCGGGGGTGTGGACGTCCATGGCGATGAGGTCGTGCTCGGGGAAGGCGGCGGCATACGCGATGGCGGCGTGCCCGTGGCCGCAGCCGATCTCGAGCACGACGGGCGCGAGCCGACCGAAGGTCGCCCGTGCGTCGAAGCGGCCCGCTGGCAGGGCCCGTGACGGGGCGAGATGCTCCATCCGGTCGCGCGTCAGCGTCGACAGACGACCGCGACGCACGAAGCTGCGAACCCGGGCCGGCGAGACGCCCGGCGGGAGCTCGGGCACCGCCTGCTCGGTGCGCCGGCCGGATCCGGTGTCGTGGGTCGTCGGTTCGGTGGGGCGCTCGCTCACGCAGGCATCGTAGTGACAGCGCGGCCCTGACCCCCGGCCCTCCGAGCGCACCCTCCGAGCGCGCGCCTGCGCACCCTCCGGCGGCACCCCTGTACCGATCCTCCCGGTGTGGCTAGTTTGTGAGGTGCATGCGGGCCAGGTGTGGCCCTCGACGACGAAGGGATCAGGGTATGGGCGTCTTCGACAACATGAAGGACAAGGTCAGCGAGCTCGTCGACCAGCACGGCGACCAGGTGGGTGAAGGCGTCGACAAGGCCGGCGACCTGGTGGACGAGCGGACCGGCGGCCAGTACGCCGACAAGGTCGACCAGGGGCAGGAAGGCGTGAAGAACGCGCTCGACGGTCTCGACGGTCAGGACGACGACATCCGCTGACACCGTCCGCTACCGAGCAGACGAGGGCGACGGCCGGTTCGGTCGTCGCCCTCCGGCGTGCTCCCGTGCGATCCGGCTCGCGACCGGCCCGGGTCAGGCGCGCCAGATGGTGACGACCGCGCGGTCGTCACCCAGACCTGCGGCAGCCTGGTCGCAGAGACGCTGCGCCAGCCCCTCGAAGCCGGTGCGGATGAAGGACTCCGCCCGGCCGAGCATGCGGTCGATGCCGTCGGTGAGCGCCTTGTCGCGGGCCTCGATCACGCCGTCGCTGTAGAGCACGAGCGCGTCGCCCCTGCGGATGAGGCCGGACTCGCGCGGGAACTGCGCCCCCTCGATGACGCCGAGGAGGGGCCCGCGACCACCGGCGAGCATGCGCCACCGGCCGGAGCCGGCGGCGTACTGAGCGGCAGCCGGGTGGCCGGCATACCCGATGGTGAACTCGCCCGTCTCGAGGTCGATGGCGACGTGCACGGCCGTGGCGAAGCCCTCGGACCAGCGCAGGCGCAGCAGGTGGTTGTTGGCCGACTGGAGGAAGCCGCCCTCGCTCATCTCGCCGAGCAGCCCGCCGAGCGCACCCGAGAGCAGCAGCGACCGCGCGCCCGCCTCACGACCCTTGCCCGAGACGTCGACGAGGGCGACCTCGAGCACGCGCCCGTCGGTCGAGCGGCTGGCGACGACGAAGTCGCCGGCGAAGCCGTCGCCGTAGGCGGACTCGAGAGCCACCTCCGCGCCCCAGGGCGTGGGCAGCGTCGGCAGCTCACCCTGAGCTCGCAGGCGGTCACGCATGTCGACGAGCATCGACTCCCCACCGACCCCGACGACGCCGGCCTCTGCCCGAGCGTGCGAGAGCCACAGCATGAGCATCATCGTGAGGACGGTGACGAGCTCGGCGCCGAGCGTCGCCGTCTTCGCCTCCCCCACCACAACGCCGACCGTCGTCATCGCGAGGAAGAGGCCGACGAAGACGACGATGAGCAGACGCGGCTCGAGGAAGAGGCCCGCGGCGACGACGAGGAAGGTGTAGACCCCCCAGGGCACCTGGTGCGGCCAGACCGTGATCGCGAGGCTCGCGATCACACCGAGCAGCAGGAAGAACGTGACGATCAGCCACGGAGCACGCACGAGCCACTGGCCGAACAGCCGGAGCCGCCGAACAGGTCCTGCGGGGTAGCGGGCACGCCGAGAGACGATGCTCTCGTTGATGGCCACGTGCTCCCCCCTCCCCGTGCCGAGGGGGACCGGAACCGGGGCCGTCGGGCTCAGCTGACGCCCGACTCCGGAAGCGCCGGCAGGTCACCCGTGCTCTCGTACGCGGTCACCATACCCAGCCGACGGCTGTGCCGCGCCTCATCGGAGAATTCGGTCGACACGAAGGTGTCGACGATCTCCTTGGCGAGGTCGGTGGCGGTGAAGCGGGCCCCGATCGAGACCACCTGCGCGTTGTTGTGTTCCCTTGCGAGAGAAGCGAGCTCAGCAGACCATGCGAGAGCGGCGCGGATGCCCCGCACCTTGTTGGCCGCCATCTGCTCGCCGTTGCCGGAGCCGCCGAGGACGACGCCGAGCGACCCCTCCTCTGCCGCGACGGCCTCGGCCGCCCGCAGCACGTACACGGGGTAGTCGTCCTGCGCGTCGTAGTCGGCCGGACCGTGGTCGACGACGTCGTGCCCGCCGTCGGTGAGGTGGGCGACGAGGGCCCGCTGGAGCTCGTATGCCGCGTGGTCGCCGCCGATGTGGATGCGCATGTCCGTCCTTGGGTGGATGGGTGGGTGGTGGGTGCGTCGAGCGTGAGGAGAGGAGACCGGAAGGCCGCGGAGCGCGTGTCCTGCCAGGGTTGCTCAGTCGAAGATCGGGCCGCGCGAGCGGGTGCGCTTCAGCTCGAAGAAGCCGGGGGTAGCGGCGACGAGGACGCAGCCGTCCCAGAGCTTCGCGGCCGCCTCACCGGTCGGAGCCGGCGTGACGACGGGCCCGAAGAAGGCAACGCCGTTGACGGCGATGACCGGTGTGCCGACGTCGGTGCCGACGAGGTCGATCGCGCGCTGGTGGCTCGCGCGCAGCGCCTCGTCGTTGGCGTCGGTCTTGGCGAGCTCGGCGAGCTCGGCGGGCAGCCCGACGTCCTCGAGCGCCTCGCGGATGACGACGGCGACGTCCTGCTCGCCGCCGGGGTGGAAGCGCATGCCCATCGCGTCGTAGAGCGGCTTGACGACCGCGTCACCGTGCTGCGCCGCCGCGCCCATGACGACGCGCACGGGGCCCCAGGCGCGCTGCATCATCGCCTGGTAGGCGGGCGGGAGGCTCTCGGCGTGCTCGTTGAGGACGGCGAGGCTCATGACGGACCACGTCACCTCGATGTCGCGGTGCTGCTCGACCTCCATGAGCCAGCGCGACGTCATCCATGCCCACGGGCACATCGGGTCGAACCACATCTCGACGGTCTCCTTGCCCGACCCTGTGGGGCTGGGAGCGGCTGCCGTCTCGTCGACGGGCGAGGTGGTCTGGTTCGCGTCGGCCATGGGGCCCATCATGGCACCGCCGCCTGCGGAGGAAAGCGGTGGTGGCCCCCTCCCCCGATCGTGCGAGGATGTCCGGCGACGTCGCCGTCGGACCGACGCGTCGTCGTGCCCACGCAACCCTGCCCAGGAGGTCACCCCCGTGCCCGGCAAGAACCTGACCCGCGACGAGGCCGCCGCTCGCGCGAGCATCCTGACCGTCGACAGCTATGCCGTCAGGCTCGACCTCACGACGGGTCCCGAGCACTTCCGCACCGTCACGACGGTGCGCTTCAGCTGCTCCGAGCCGGGGGCCGACACCTTCGTCGACCTCATCGCGGCCTCGGTCGAGAGCGTGACCCTCAACGGCGCGGCGCTCGACCCGGCCGAGGTCTTCGCCGACTCGCGCATCGCCCTGCCGGGCCTGGCCGCCGACAACGAGCTCGTCGTCGACGCCACCGGCAGCTACACCAACACCGGTGAGGGCCTGCACCGCTTCGTCGACCCGGTCGACAACGAGGTCTACCTCTACACACAGTTCGAGGTGCCGGACTCGCGCCGGATGTATGCCGTCTTCGAGCAGCCCGACCTCAAGGCGAGCTTCGCCTTCACGGTGACGGCTCCCGCGCACTGGAAGGTCGTGTCCAACTCCCCCACGCCGACCCCCGAGGCGGCGGGCGTGACGGACGGGGTCGAGGTGGCGACGTGGTCCTTCGCGCCGACGAAGCGGATCTCCTCCTACATCACGGCCCTCATCGCCGGGCCCTACGACGAGGTCCGTGACGAGGTGCAGGCCCGCGAGGGTGTCGTGCCGCTCGGCATCTTCTGCCGCAAGTCCCTCACCGAGCACCTCGACGCCGACAACATCTTCGACTGCACGAAGAAGGGTTTCGCGTTCTTCGAGAAGGAGTTCGACCAGCCGTACCCCTTCGAGAAGTACGACCAGATCTTCACGCCCGAGTACAACATGGGCGCGATGGAGAACGCCGGAGCCGTCACCTTCACCGAGGTCTACGTCTTCCGCAGCAAGGTCTCCGAGGCCAAGGTCGAGCGTCGTGCGCTGACGATCCTGCACGAGCTGGCGCACATGTGGTTCGGCAACCTCGTGACGATGAAGTGGTGGGACGACCTCTGGCTCAACGAGTCGTTCGCCGAGTGGGCCTCGACGACGTGCCAGGCCGAGGCCACCGAGTGGACGAGTGCCTGGACGACCTTCGGCACGTCGGAGAAGGCCTGGGCCTACGACCAGGACCAGCTCTCCTCGACCCACCCGATCGCCGCCGACATGCGCCACCTCGAGGACGTCGAGGTGAACTTCGACGGCATCACCTACGCCAAGGGCGCCTCGGTGCTCAAGCAGCTCGTCGCCTACGTCGGCCGTGAGCCGTTCGTCGCCGCGCTGCGCCAGTACTTCGCCACGCACAAGTGGGGCAACACAACCCTTGCCGACCTACTCGACGAGCTCGAGAAGGCGTCGGGCCGCGAGCTCACCGAGTGGAGCAAGCTGTGGCTCGAGACGGCCGGCGTGAACACGCTGCGCCCCGTCTTCGAGGTCGACTCGGACGGGCGCTACACGACCTTCGCGATCGAGCAGACCGCTGCCGACTCGCACCCGACGCTGCGTCCGCACCGCCTCGGCATCGGGCGGTATGCCGTCCGGCCGGGTGGGTCGCCCGACGCGGGCGACGTGCTCGAGCGCGTCGGCTACGACGAGGTGGACATCGACGGGGCACGCACCGAGATCGAGGCGCTCGTCGGCCAGGCCCAGCCTGACCTGCTGCTCGTCAACGACGAAGACCTCGCCTACGCGAAGATCCGCCTCGACGAGCGCTCGCTCGCGACGGCCCTGTCGCTGCCGCGCGGCTTCACCGACTCGCTGCCGCGCTCGCTCGTGCTCGGCGCGACGTGGGACATGACCCGCGATGCCGAGATGTCGGCCCGCGACTTCGTGCGCTTCGTGCTCGAGACGCTGCCGGGTGAGAGCGACTCGACGCTGCTGCGCGTGCTCGTCAACCAGCTCTCGACGGCGACCCGGCTCTACACGGCGCCCGAGCACCGCGGCGAGACCTCGGCCCTGCTCAGCTCCTCGCTCAAGGCCCTGGCCACGACGGCGCAGCCCGGCAGCGACGCCCAGTTCCAGCTCGTCGAGGCGTGGGCCAACACGACCCGCGACCTCGCCGACGAGACGCAGCTGCGGGCGCTGATCTCCGGCGAGTCGGCCTTCGAGGGGCTCTCCGTCGACACCGAGCTGCGCTGGACGTTCGTCAAGGCGCTCGCCGCCCTCGGCGTCGCGGACGAGGCCGAGCTGCAGGCCGAGCTCGACCGCGACCCGACGTCGACCGGCCGGGAGCGCCACGCCGAGGCCCTTGCCGCCCGCCCGACCGCCGAGGCCAAGGCCGACGCCTGGGCCAAGGCCGTGGAGCAGAACGTCCTGCCCAACCAGATGGTCGAGGCGGTGAGCGCGGGCTTCCGGCGCAGCACCGACCTGTCGCTGCTCGAGCCCTACATCGAGAAGTACCACGCCATGCTCGTCGAGGCGTGGGACGGGCGCAGCGTCGCGATGGGTGAGCGCGTCGTCGGCGGATTCTATCCGTTCGCGCTCGCGAGCGAGCAGCTCAAGGCGGCCTCCGACGCCTGGCTGGCCGGGCACACCGACGCTGCAGCGGGCCTCGTGCGCACCGTCGCCGAGAACCGCGACACCGTCGCCCGCGCCCTGCTCGCCCAGGCTCGCGACCGCCGGGGCTGACCCGACCTGTCCGGTGGCCGGGCCGCTTCACGCGGCCCGGCCACACGGCATACCGTCGTGGCACGCCGACGGACCCCGAGGCCACCGCCGGACGCACGAACGACCCACCCGTCCCCTGCCGACTGAGACGCTGTGATCCTCCACCTCACGACCGCCCAGACCGCCCTCGTGCACCTCGCTGCCCCCGCGGCGACCACGCCCCCACCCACGCCAGCACCCACGCCCTGGGGGCAGGACCCCGTGCAGACCGTGTCCGCGACGATGACGAGCCTGACGACCGTCACCTGGGACGAGTTCACCTCGTGGCTCGTCGGCACGCCGCTGCTCATCCTCGTGACGCTCGTCGTCGGCTTCGTCGCTCGCATCCTCCTGCACCGGGTCATCGACCGGGTCGTGGCGACGGCCACGTCACGGCGGGCCGAGCGCCTCGCGGCGATCCCCGGTGCGGGTCTGGCGCTGCAGGCCGTCGGGGTGGCCCAGACCCGCCACGTCCAGCGCACGCAGACCATGGGGGCGCTGCTCAAGAGCATCTCGACGTTCGTCGTCGGTGGCATCACGGCCCTGACGGTGCTCTCGCTCGTCGGCATCCCGCTCGGCCCGATGCTCGCCTCGGCGAGTGTCGGCGGCGTGGCGCTCGCCTTCGGCGCGCAGAGCCTCGTCAAGGACTTCCTGTCGGGCATCTTCATGATCATCGAGGACCAGTACGGCGTCGGCGACGTCATCGACACCGGTGAGGTCATCGGCACTGTCGAGAACGTCTCGCTGCGCGTCACCCAGCTGCGCGACGGCAACGGCATGACGTGGTACGTCCGCAACGGCGAGATCATCCGCATCGGCAACCGGACCCAGGGCTGGTCGACGGCGCTCGTCGACGTCGCGATCGCCTACGACGAGGACGTCGAGAAGGCCACGGCGGTCATCCGTGAGGTCGTGGAGGCCATGCCCGAGGACGACGCGTGGAAGGCCATCCTGCTCGAGAAGCCCAACGTCGTCGGCGTCGAGTCGATCTCCGCGGGCGCGATCACGATCCGCATCGTCGCCAAGACTGTGGCCAACGAGCAGATCGGGGTGCAGCGCGAGATGCGCGAGCGGATCAAGCGGGCCTTCGACGCGGCCGGCGTCCGCAGCCCCCAGCCCGTCATGCCGCCCTACGGCGGCGCGGCGCCGCAGGGCACCGCCCCGTGAGCGCCGCAGCGGCTCTGGGAGACTGGTCGACGTGACCTACTACGACGACTTCGGCGGCCACGAGACCTTCGCCAAGCTCGTCCGCGAGTTCTACCGCGGCGTCGCGCAGGACGAGCCGCTGCGGGCGCTCTATCCCGAGGACGATCTCGCGCCCGCCGAGGAGCGGCTGCGGATGTTCCTCGAGCAGTACTGGGGCGGACCGACCACCTACTCCGAGCAGCGTGGCCACCCCCGACTGCGCATGCGCCACATGCCGTATGCCGTGACGCCCGACATGCGCGACCGCTGGCTCCTGCACATGATGAACGCCGTCGACTCGCTCGAGCTCGACGCCGAGCAGGACGACCGGCTGCGCGACTACCTCACGCGGGCCGCATACTCCCTCGTCAACAGCGGCGGGCCTGCCGAGGACTTCTGAGCACGCGGGGACTTTTTCGACGCAACTCACAGCAAGTCACAGGTCCATCGAGGCGCGACGCAGGGCGCCCGGGTGTTCTCTGGGAGGAACACCACGGCGTCGGGCGGCCAGCCCGGCGTCTCGACGAAGGGACTGAGATGGCCTCCATCAGCAAGAAGGCCGCGGGCCTCGCCGCCGCGGGAGCGGCCGTGGCCGCGATCGGCCTCGGCGCCTCGCAGATGGCCCGTGCCGACGACGCCACCCCGACGCCCAACCCCTCGGCGACCTCCAACCCCGGGAACGCCGACCCCGGGCAGGGGAACGGACCTGGCTCTGGACCGGGCTTCGGACCGGGTGGTCGGCACGGCGGCATGGGGCTGGGCAAGGGCATGGGCATGGGTGCCGAGCTGTCCACTCTCGCAACGAAGCTCGGCGTCGACGAGACAAAGCTCAAGGACGCCCTCAAGGCAGTGCGTGACGAGCTCCGCGCAGCTCACACACCGGGCCAGGGCACGGCCAAGCCGGACCCGGCGACGATGCAGGACGAGCTGGCGACGAAGCTCGCGAGCAAGCTGGGCCTCGACGCGGCGAAGGTGAAGGCTGCCTTCACCGACCTGCGGGCCACCGCAGACGCCGCGCGCCAGAAGGCGTTTGACGACAAGCTCGCCAAGGCGGTCACGGACGGCACGCTCACCCAGGCCGAGGCCGACGCCGTGAAGAAGGCGGCCAAGGCGGGCGTCATCGGCATGGGCGGACCGCGCTAGAGCCGCTCATCCTGCGGCGACGGGCGCTCGCGAAGGGGCGTCACCCCGGGGTGGCGCCCCTCAGCCTGCCGCGAGGTGAGACCTCAGCGAGGGGACGACGTGGTTGCGCAGGAGGGGCGCGAGGTCGTCCGGCAGGTCGTCGTCGAGGCCGAGCCAGCGCTGCTCGGCGATCTCGGCGAGTGGGGCCGGAGCGTCGTCGTCGCGCAGGTGCGTGACGTAGACGGTCGCGTCGACCCAGGCGTCGGGCTCGTTGGCCGCGACGTCATGGAAGCGGCCGAGCGCCTCACCGAGGCCGGAGACGTCGACACCGACCTCCTCCATCACCTCGCGCACGGCCGCCTCACGGGGGCTCTCGCCGGGGTCGATCTTTCCGCCGGGCAGCATGAAGCGGGTGGACCCGGACTTGCGGACGGTCAGCAGCCGGCCGTCGCGGACGAGGCAGAAGGCCGCCGTGACAAAGGTGGTCATGCCCCGACGCTAGCGCTGGCCGTCGTCCAGCGGCGGAGCCGACCAACAGAGCCAGTCCCGGCGTGAGCCGGTCGAGACGGCAGCTGAACCGACCACCGCGCCGAGTCGAGGCATGCCTGTGGCCCCGCCGGTGGGGGCGGGGTCTCGGGGCGGGGCAGCTAGCGGTGCCAGGTGACGGCGGTGGTGGTGACGGTCGCGGTCATGCCGCGCTCGTGGACGACGGTGTGGTGGCGCCCGCACAGCAGGGCCCCGTTGGCGAGGTCGGTGCGGCCGCCGTCGGCCCAGTGCGTCACGTGGTGCGCGTCGCACCACTGCGGGGGCACGGTGCAGCCCGGGAAGGTGCAGCCACCGTCACGGCGGGTCAGCGCCCGCCGCTGCGCCGGGGTGAAGTACCGCTCGGTGTAGCCCTGGTCCAGGACCTGCGAGCGGCCGCCGAGGACCATCGGGATGATCGCTGCCTCGCACGCGAGGCGGCGCACCGTCGCCGGTGACAGGACCGCGTCGTTGTCGCACACCCCGGCCCCGCGCAGGCGCTCCATCAGCGCCTCCATCGTCATCGTCACGACCAGCTGGGTGCGCGGAGTGCGGGTCACGCCCTCCGGCGCCGCGACACCCCGGCCCACGATCTCCAGCAGCGCGTCGGCGCGGCGGGTCTCCGGCCGGCGCGGGTCGGCCGTGGTGTCCCCGCCCCAGTCGAGGTCAGGGCGGGGCCGGGCCAGCGGGTCGATCGCGGCCTCGATGACCGCGGCCGCCTCCGGGTCCAGCCGCAGCAGGTAGTCGATGAACCCGGCCGTCTCACCGATCTTCTTGAACGCCCGACCGGCCCGCATCGCCCGGTCCTCGTCGGCCAGGTCTGCCGGCGGCCGCATCGAGGCGCGGCCGTGCGCGGCCACCCGGGCCATCTCCCGCGCCGAGAGCACGTCACTGACCTCGACCATCGCGTCCACGACCGCCTGCAGGTGCTCCGGATCCGCGATCCGGGCCAGGTCGGCGTGGAACCGCACGATCATCGCCGCCTGCGCGACCGAGGTCGCACCCGAGGTCACCTTCGCCGCGAGCGCGGCCCACCGCGGCTCGGTCATCGCCGCCGCGACCTTCGCCACCCCCGGCGCCTCCCGCGGGTCCAGCGTCGGAGCCTGCGTGCGCAACCAGTCCGCCGCCGACAACCCCTCCGCCGCCGCCAGCCCCCGCGAGTGCGCCTCACGCGCCGAGACCGCCGTGATCACCTGCGCCGCGTCACGCACCCGCTGCGCCAGCCCGACCGCCTCACCCACCTGACCCTGCGACAACCCCCACGTCGGACACTGCTCCGCGGCCAGCCGCAACGCCTCGTCAGCGAACCGGAGCACGCCGACCAGGCCCCTGTCCTCCACGAGCTCGCTGACCTCCATGACTTCACCCTAGACTCGACCACTGACAACGCATGACACCGTCACATGCCACAGCCTCTGCGAGCGTCGATCTGATCTCCACGGGCAGGGCGCCGACACGGCGGCGCACGTCATGGCGCACGTCATGGCGCACGACAGGGAGCACGGCAGCCGGGGACGACGACAGCGCGCATCGACCGACCGAGTGGGCAGAACGGCATACGGCAGCTGGAAGAAGGAAGCAGCACCTGGGCGCCTGCGGCGCCGCTCAGCACCTGTGCGACGGCGGCACCGCTCAGCGACTGGTCGGTGGGCCCGCCTCGACCCGGCGACGCACCTCGGCCAGGCCCTCGGGCCCCTGCGGCACGTCCCACCAGCTCTCGACCCACCACGTGGCGCCGGCCTGCTCCCAGGCCGCCGGCTCGGCGGGCTCCAGCGAGGTGAACGACCCCCACGAGTCGGCCTCGATGACGACGTCGTAGCCCTCCCACGGCAACCCGAGCCCGGCCCGGATGCCCCGCACGCCCTCGACGACGGAAGCGAAGTCCTCGAGCTTCTTCGGAACGCCCTCGTCCGGCGCGTGGATGGCGGGCACGACCCCCTGCCAACGCGCTGCGCGCTCGAGCGAGCGCTGCCGACCACCGCCCGGCGTGGGCGCAGCCACGACCCAGACCGGCGGGTGTGGGCGCTGTGGGGTGGGCGGGGGCAGCATGAAGTCGTTGGCGGCGGCGCTGTAGTGCTCTCCGGTGAAGGAGAAGGTCGCGGCGTCCTCGAGCAGGCCCGCCCAGATCGCGAGGCCCTCGTCGAGCTTCTTCGCGCGCACACCGCGCCCCTCGTCGGGCTCGTAGGCCGTCCAACCCGGATGGAGCGCGCCCAGCCCCACCGTCATCACGGCGCGCCCTGCGCTGATGCGGTCGACCGACCCCACCCGCGAGGCGAGGTCCCAGGGCCGGTGCCGCGAGGCGGGGGTGAGGAGCGTGCCGAGCCGGATGTGCTCGGTCACCATCGCGGCGGCTCCGAGCTGCACCCACGCGTCGACGCCGTAGAGCGCCTCCCAGCCGAAGACCGCATCCCACCCCCGCTCCTCGCCCAGGCGCGCGAGGCCTGCGAACTCGCGCTCGGTGGCATACGGGACGACGAAGCCGGCTCTCATCCGACCGTTCTACCAACGCCCACCGACAGTCGTCGGCCCCAGCCGAGCCCGCCCTCCTGCAATTTCTTGCAAACCTGTTTTGAATCTTGCCGTCGATGCGGAACGATGGTGGATCGTGACCCGAGCAGCAACCTCCACCCTGACCCCTGACCGGCCCGACGACGCGACCGCCGAGGCGATCCGCGAGGCCTCGACCCCGGTGCACCACGCCGACCGGCCCGATGCGGCCTGGTGGCGGCACGCGGTGATCTACCAGATCTACCCGCGCTCGTGGGCCGACAGCAACGGCGACGGCATCGGCGACCTCCCGGGCATCACCTCGCACCTGCACCACCTGCGCGACCTCGGCGTCGACGCCCTGTGGCTCTCGCCCTTCTACACCTCACCGCAGGCGGACGCCGGCTACGACGTCGCGGACTACCGCAGCGTCGACCCGATCTTCGGCACCCTCACCGACGCGGACGCCATGATCGAGCGCGCTCACGAGCTCGGGCTCAAGGTCATCGTCGACATGGTTCCCAACCACTCCTCCGACGAGCACGTCTGGTTCCAGGCGGCGCTCGCGGCCGGGCCGCGTTCGGCAGAGCGGGAGCGCTACATGTTCCGCGAGGGTCGCGGCGAGCGCGGCGAGCTGCCCCCGAACAACTGGGAGTCGGTCTTCGGCGGCGCGGCGTGGACCCGCGTCACGGATGCGGACGGCGAGCCGGGCCAGTGGTACCTGCACCTCTTCGACCCCAAGCAGCCCGACTTCAACTGGGAGCACCCCGAGGTGCGCGCCGAGTTCGAGGCCATCCTGCGCTTCTGGCTCGACCGCGGCGTCGACGGCTTCCGCGTCGACGTGGCCCACGGCCTCATCAAGGCGCAGGGCCTGCCCGACACGCGCGAGGAGCGAACGGTGATGCTCGGCAACACCGACTTCGCCGACGACCACCACCGGGTCAACACCCCGTACTGGGACCAGGACGGCGTGCACGAGATCTACCGGTCATGGCGCGCGATCCTCGACTCGTACGGCGCGCCCGACCGCATCCTCTGCGCCGAGGCGTGGGTCGAGCCGCAGGAGCGTGCCGTGCGCTACGTGCGCTCGGACGAGATGCACCAGGCCTTCAACTTCGACTTCCTCGGTGCGCCGTGGGAGTCCGAGGCGCTGCACTCGGTCATCCGCTCGTCGCTCGAGGCCGCTGACTCCGTGGGCGCCCCTTCGACCTGGGTGCTGTCCAACCACGACGTCGTGCGGCACGCCTCGCGTCTCGGCTTCCCCGTCGGCACCCACCGGATGAACGGCATCTCCGCCACCGACCCCCAGCCCGACCGGGCCCTGGGCCTGCAGCGCGCCCGCGCCGCGACGGCGCTCATGCTCTCGCTGCCCGGTGGCGCGTACATCTACCAGGGCGAGGAGCTCGGGCTGCCCGACTCGACCGACATGCCGGCCGAGTTCCGTCAGGACCCGACCTTCGCCCGCACGGAGGGCAAGGAGACCGGGCGTGACGGGTGCCGCGTGCCGATGCCCTGGGTGGGCGACGCGCCGAGCCTCGGCTTCGGCCCGTCCGACGCCTCGTGGCTCCCCCAGCCGGCCGCCTACGCCGACTACGCCGTCGACCGCCAGGAAGGCGTCCCGGGCTCGACCCTCGAGCTCTACCGCTCCCTCCTGCACCAGCGCCGCATGCTCGGTCTCGGCACGGGGTCGCTGACCTTCGTCGAGGGGTATGCCGCCGACGTCCTCGCGCTCGCCAACGGGGGTGACGGCCGCGAGCGCGTGCTCGTCGTCACCAACTTCGGTGAGTCGCCTGTGGAGCTGCCCGAGGGTGCCGAGGTCGTCGTGGCCTCCGGCGCGCTCGACGACGGTCGCGTGCCGCGCGACACGACCGTCTGGGCCGTCTGGCACTGACGAAAACCTCTCCACCAGAGGGCATCCCGCGGCGCGGGGTGCCCTCTGGTCGTTCCTGTGGACAAGTCGCCGAGCGGCTCGGGGATCTTTCCTAGGGTCGCTCCATGGCGCGCTACGAGATGGACCGCGACGGGGTCGCCTCGGTGAGAGCCGCGGTCAGCGGCGATCCCGCCCTCCTGCGCGAGGCAGCCCAGGTGGTTGCCGCGGCGTCGGCGACGGCCCGGTGCGGCGTGGGCTCGGGCCAGCCGCAGCTGGCCGCCGAGCTCGACCGCTTCCGGCTCGTGCACGCCCGGCTCCTCGACGCCATGGCCGATGCGGTCGCGGCGCTCTGCGGGGGGATTGACCTCGCGGTGCGAGGCGACCGCGAGACCGAGCTCACGGCGGCCGCAGCTCTCGGGTCGCTCGCTGGTGCGCACGGTCGTGCCGCAGTGGTGAGGGCGCGAGCGTGAGTCGCGCCCACTCCCCCGGCGCCGGCGGGTCGGTCTCGGGGGCCGGCGCCCTGCCCGCACCCCCCGGCGACGCCGCCGTCCTGCGAAGTGCGGCCGTGAGGCTGCGGCGCGCGGAGCAGACGGCCCGTGCCACCGTCAGCCTGCGCGGCCGGCTGGTCACCGTCCTGCCTCAGGTCTGGTCCGGGCCAGCGGCCGACGCGGCCGTGGCCGAGTCGGCGGAGCTGGTGCAGCGGTGCACCTCGGCAGTGGGCAGGCTGACGGAGGCGGCTGTCGCCCTCGAGCGCTGCGCCGGTGCGCTCGAGCAGAGCCAGCATGCGGTGCGCGCCCTCCAGCACGAGTGGGACCGTGCGACCGAGGCGCACGAGCACACGGTCGCAGCCGTCCGCCTTCGCGTGGGGGCAGACCTCGACGCCGGCCGGTTGCTCGCGCGACTCCACGAGGAGCGGCAGGCAGTCACGGCACGCCTGTCGCGTCGGCACGCCGAGCTGGTCGAGGAGCTGGACCGGGCTGCTCTCCGGGCGACGGCTGCCCTCGCCTCCCTCAATGACGAGGGGCTGCCACGGAGCCTCGACCCGCATCCGACGTCGTTGCGCGACAGGCTGGTTCACGGCCTGCCCATCGCCAGTGGAGCTGCGCGCGCGTCCGACGTCAGGGCGTCCGCCATGGCCGGGGCAGCAGAGGCGAGGCGACTGCTCGGTCGGGGCGCCGGATCCGTGACGCCGCCCGAGGTGGGCGACCTCGTGCACACCCTCCAGGAGCACCGCGGCGACCCCCTCTATGCACAGGCCCTCGTCGAGGAGGTCGGCGTCGACGGCGTCAACCGGCTCGTGGTGCTGCTCGGTGACGCCTCCGCCACCACCGGTGTCGACCTGACCCGGCAGGCGGTCGGTGAACTGGGCTTTGTGCTGCTCACGGCCGTTGCGCCCACGGGATCGGGGGGTCGTGATGCCCGCACCGCTCGACAGGTGGAGTCCGCCGCGGCCCTGCTGCGCGACGACCTCGTTGCGTCGATGGGCAAGGTCGTCGGCAACGACGCCACACGGAGCCGCGTCACCGGCTACTGGGCCGTCGGGCAGCTCGTCGTCGGCGCGCGCCTGTCCGGGTGGTCGGTGCCCCTCCCGACGGCCCTCCTCGCTCGTCTCGCAGCAGGGACCGCCTCCGCCGAGATCGGCGAGACGCGCGACGACGACGCCGAGCGCGTGCACGGCAGCAGCGCCGACACCGGAGGCCACCGTTTCGCATCGCTGTTCGATGACGCCGACGTGACCGGCGATGCGCTGCACACCCTCCTCGCCGAGGTCGGAGACGACCGGGAAGAAGTCGCCGAGCTGCTCTCCACTCCCGTGGACGGCCACGGGCTGACGAACTCGCGCGGTGGTCAGCTCGTCCTGGCCGAGGCCCTGGCCCGTCGGTGGGTCACCTACCAGGCGAGCACGTCGGCGACCCACCCCGATCTCTCCCTCGCGACGAGCGCCGACCTCACCCGGCTCATGGCGGCGGCCGGCGGCGCCAGCGAGACGGCGGCCGCCCTGCGGGCCCGGGTCATGAGCGAGATCGGTCGCATCAACTCCTTTGCGCAGCAGGAGCATTCGACGACCGCCGTCTACGAGAGCAGCACCGCAGCGCTTGAGTCGGCCGCCGTCGACTGGGTCATCGCCATGCCGGATGCCATCGACCTCGCGCTGCGGCGGACCGATGTCATCGCGGTCGACTCCTGGACCGTGAAGGTCAGCGAGGGCTACCAGCCCCTCCTGCGGCTCGACGAGCTGAGCGGGCTCGTCGGCGCCTTCGCCGTCGGCGTCGACACGACCCGGGCCGGCAAGGCGCCCGCTGCCGGCTACCGGAGGCTCATCGACGCAGAGCTCGGGCGGGGCGCACTCCTCGCCCGGGCTGCGCGAGAGTCCGGCGTCGGCGGCCTGGCGCTCGGACCGTCCCTCGACCTGCCGCTCGACCGGTTGGCCGCCCGGGTCGGCTACTTCGAGCAGTCGGCCTCGGCTGCTCTCGTCACGGTGGCACGACGACAGGATGCCGCCAACCTCTCCATGTGGCGCACCCTGGCCGAGGCCAAGGCGCTCGCCGTCGCCTGGCGCGAAGGGCCGAAGGCGTTGGGCTCGGCGCTCGTCACCCTCGTGTCGGGAGACACCAACCGCACCGCCGAGGACGACCTCGCGATCTCGCTCATCCGCTCCGACATCGAGCTCGAGCAGACAAGGGTCGACGAGCAGCGCACGGCCACACTCACATCGGCGCTCGAGGCCCTGCGGTCAGGGGCCGGCGGCGGCCCGGTTCCGACCGCCACGCTCCTGGCCGCCGGCGCCCGACGAGCACCCGCGCTGGCCACGAGCGACCAGCTCATCGGTGTGCGGCGTCAAGAGCACCTCGACGCCCTCGCCCTCGTGCTGGACGACCGGATCTCGCCGCGGCACGAAGTGCTCGCCTCCAAGGCCCCGGCGCCGGAGGCGCACGAGCTCTACACGGCCGAGAGACTGCGCCGCGCCGGCTTCACGGTCGACTTCCTTCCTCGCGCCGACGACGCGAAGTCACCGGACGCCCTCATCGGTGGTGAGACCTGGGAGTTCAAGGCTCCCTTCGGCAGTGGCTCCGGCACCATCACCCAGGCGGTGAGGTACGCCCGCGAGCAGTCACCGCGAGTCGTCATCGACCTCGCCCGATGTCCCCTCGCCGTGGAGGAGGCGGTGCGGCAGGTCGACGCGGCACTGCGTCGCTACGATCGCCTCGACGTCGTGCTCGTCATCACCCGCGACGGCGAGATCCTGGAGAGAAGACCCTGAGATGTCCGGATGGATGATCAACATCGATCTGCCCCTCGAGATCGTGCAGCAGATCCTCGAGGCCCTTCCGGAGGGTCAGGTCAAGGGCTTCGCCGAGGGCTTCAGCGTGACGTTCGCGGATGGTGTGGTCGCCTACGGCTCCGACGCCGAGCCCGATGCCGGCACCGACATCGTCGTCAAGGGACCAGCCGCCACGAGGCAGTGGCAGCTCTATCGTCACCTGGAGAGTGAGAGTCCCAACGACGTCGTGCTCTGGATGATGAACGATGGAGCCGTCTTCGTGGCGGGCCGGGGCACGACTGCCGCCGAGCTGGGGCTCTGACCCTCGGGCGCCTCTGAACGGCCTGACACCGGGTCCGGAGCCGGCACGGATAGCCTCGGGTGCATGGCGAGCTCTCGGCCCTACCTGGCGCGCACCCCTGTGGCCCTGGCTCACCGTGGCGGCGCCCTCTATGCGCCCAACGTGGGGCTCGAGAACACCCTGACGGCGTTCGGCCGCGCCGTCGCGCTCGGCTACACGCACCTCGAGACCGACGTCCACCTGACGAGGGACGGGCGCCTCATTGCCTTCCACGACACGCGGCTCGACCGCGTGAGCGACCTCGCCGGCCGCATCCGTGACCTGTCCTGGGACGAGGTCCGCCGAGCCCGTCTCGGGCCGGGGCCCGAGCACGACCGGGTGCCGCTCCTCGCCGAGGTCGTCGGGGCCTTCCCCGACACCTGCCTCAACATCGATCTCAAGGCGCCCGCCACCGCCGGTCCGTTGTGGGAGCTCATCCAGGAGCACGGTCTGCAGGACCGGGTCTGCGTCGGCTCCTTCCATCAGCGGCACCTGTCGGAGTTCCGCCGGCTCTCGCGCGGTCGCGTCGTCACCGCAGCGGGTGTCCCGGGCACCGCGCTGCTGCGCTTCTCGCCCCGCTGGCTGACGGCGATGCTCCACACCCCGGCCGAGGTGCTCCAGGTGCCGCCGTCGGTGCCGGTGCGCGGGCGCCGGCTCGAGCTCACCACCGAGCGCTTCATCGAGTCGGCCCACCGGCACGGCAAGCAGGTGCACGTGTGGACGATCGACGACGCGTCCGAGATGCGCCGTCTGCTCGACCTCGGCGTCGACGGCCTCGTCAGCGACCGCATCGACGTGCTCAAGGAGGTCCTCCTCGAGCGCGGTCAGTGGACGGGCGCTCCCTGACGCCGCAGCCGCGTGCGGTGGCCCGGGTGAGCTCCCCGGCCGGTGCACGTGGACCCGGCCGGACGGCATAGGGGATCGGCGCCCGTGATCGCAGCCCGCCGTCAGCGCACGAGGACGTGGCCGCGCGAGGTGCTGAGCCTCGTCCACCGCCCGTGGGCGGCGACGGCGGCCTGCTCACCGGGCGCGGTGAAGCCGAGCACGTGCGCGCCGAAGGCGAGCCCGGCCGCGATCGGCGGCACCGTGTCGCTCATCGAGGACCACACGCGCCGGCGAAGCGCAGCGACTGCCTGACCGCCCGCGCCGTCGGGCGTTCCCTCAGCGACTTGCGAGATGCCTTGTCGCGCAATGGAGTCGACGTCCTCGCACATGAGGGCGCCCACGGGCTCCCACCCTTCGCGCGGCGCGGCCAGCGCGGCCCATGCCACGCGCACCTCGGCAGGCGGCACACTCAGAGTGCTCGTGGTGACATCGGCGCGGGCGAGCCGGTCCGACACCGCCGCGAGCGCCACCGTCGCGTCGACGGTGCCCTCCGGGTCGACGGTGGCGACGCGCACGACGCGCAGCCCGAGGACCGTTCCCTCGCCGAGGAGTCCGGTCCCCTCGAGCACGGCGACCGTCGTCACGAGGAGCGGCCCCATGAGCTGGAGGCGGACCGCTCCGTCTGGGTTGGCCTGCTTGGCCCGGCCGACGAAGGTGGCGAGGTCTGCGAGCGCTCGGGGGCTGCCGAGGTCGATCTCGGTCACGGCGGGCGCCACTGGTCACCGCCGCCTGCGGCGGAAGGGAGCCGCGCCGCCGACGTGCTCGAGGACGGAGGCGCGCTCGTCGGGTCGCATGCGACGGGGCATCGCGGTGCGGAAGTCGTAGAGGGCGAGCTCGGTCTCCGCGACGGCGTAGATCGTGCCCTCGGGGCCGTCTCCCACGCCGTCGGGGTCGGTGACGATGTAGGCGATGTCGAAGCCCGCGCCACCGACGCGCGAGACCCAGAGCTGGATCTCCACGGGCTCGTGCCGGAAGCCGAGCGGTCGGCGGTACTCGATCTCGTGCCGCGACACGAGCACGCCCTCCTCGAGCAGCGAGCGGTCGGTCGCTCCCCCGGCCTCGAACCAGTCGCGGAAGGCGATGACACGCGCATCCTCGAGCAGACGCAGGAACTGCACGTTGTTGATGTGCGCATAGGCATCCATGTCGGACCAGCGCAGTGCCACCTGCGCGGCGTACGGCGTGTGGTCGGCCGGGTCAGTCATGGGCCCATCCTTCCAGCCTGTCCACACCCCCGCCGACCGAGGCGCGGGTGTGGACAGGCGGGGGTATGCCGTCCGGTGTCGTCGGGGGCGCCACGTAGGTTGGGTGCATGTCGAGCTCCCCCACCGCCCCCGCCATGGTCGACCTGCGCGAGCGCGCCACCGCGGCGCTGCGGCGCCTCGTCGGCCGCGACGACGTCGACTTCCGTGACGGGCAGCTCGAGGCCATCTCAGAGCTCGTCGAGGGTCGACGCCGCGTGCTCGTCGTCCAACGCACGGGGTGGGGCAAGTCGGCGGTCTACTTCGTCGCCATCGCGCTGCGTCGGGCCGAGGGCGCCGGTCCGACGGTCATCGTCAGCCCGCTGCTCGCCCTCATGCGCGACCAGATCGCCGCGGCCGAGCGCGCTGGCATCCGTGCCGTGACGCTCAACTCGACCAATGCCGACGAGTGGGGTGCCGTCTCCGGGGCGCTGGCCCGAGGCGAGGTCGACGTGCTGCTCGTCAGCCCCGAGCGGCTCAACAACCCGCGGTTCCGCGACGAGCAGCTGCCGGCGCTCGCCGAGTCGTGCGGCCTGCTCGTCGTCGACGAGGCCCACTGCATCAGTGACTGGGGGCACGACTTCCGGCCCGACTACCGACGCATCCGCGACCTGCTGACGACCCTGCCCGAGCGCACGCCCGTGCTCGCGACGACGGCGACCGCGAACGCCCGGGTCGTCACCGACGTCGTCGAGCAGCTCGGTGCCGGAGGCCGCGACGTGCTGACGCTGCGCGGGCCGCTCGCACGCGCCTCCCTGCGTCTCGGTGTGCTGCCCCTCGCTGCGCCCGAGCAGCGGCTCGCCTGGCTCATCGCCCACCTCGCCGACCTGCCGGGCTCGGGCATCGTCTACGCCCTCACGGTGGCGGCGGCCGAGGACGTCGCCGTGGCGCTGCGTGAGGCCGGCCATGCCGTCGCGGCCTACACGGGGCGCACCGAGACCTCCGAGCGGGTGCGGCTCGAGACGGCCCTGCGCGACAACGAGGTCAAGGCGCTCGTCGCCACGTCGGCGCTCGGCATGGGCTTCGACAAGCCCGACCTCGGCTTCGTGCTCCACCTCGGCGCGCCGAGCTCGCCGGTGGCCTACTACCAGCAGGTGGGCCGAGCCGGCCGGGCCACCGAGCGCGCCGATGTGCTCCTCATGCCGGGACCGGAGGACAAGGACATCTGGCGCTACTTCGCCTCGGCGTCCATGCCGCGGCAGGACCAGGCCGATGCCGTGCTGCGGGCACTCGCCGAGGCGGGGCGGCCGCTGTCGACCGTCGCCCTCGAGTCGATCGTCGACGTGCGCCGCACCCGTCTCGAGCTGCTCCTCAAGGTGCTCGACGTCGACGGGGCCGTGCAGCGGGTGCCGGGCGGCTGGAGGGCGACCGGTGCATCGTGGACCTACGACGCCGAGCGCTACGACCGGGTGAGCGAGGCTCGCGAGCGCGAGCAGCAGCTCATGGTCGACTACGAGCGCACCGGGGAGTGCCGCATGGCGTTCCTGCAGGAGTGCCTCGACGACGACACCGCAGAGCCGTGCGGTCGCTGCGACCGCTGCGTCACCCCGTGGTTCGACACGACCATCCCCGAGGCTGCGGTCAACACGGCGAGATCACGCCTCGAGCGGCCGGGTGTCGTGCTCGACACCCGCGCCCAGTGGCCCACGGGCATGGACCGGCTCGGCGTGCCGCTCAAGGGCAAGATCGCGCCCGCCATCGCCATGGACGAGGGTCGCGCGGTGGCACGCCTGTCCGACCTCGGCTGGGGCCAGCGGCTGCGCGAACTGCTCCGGGGGCCCGACCGCGTGGTGCCGGCCGAGGTGGTGCGGGCCTGCGTCGACGTGCTCGCCGGCTGGGGGTGGCAGGAGCGTCCGGTGGCCATCGTGTCGATCCCCTCCCGGCGGCGTCCCGAGCTCGTCGGCTCCCTGGCTGCCGGACTCGGTGAGCTCGGGCGCCTGCCCTACCTCGGGGCCCTCGACCTCGTCGAGGGCGGTCCCGTGGGTGAGCCCGGCGGCAACAGCGCCTTCCGGCTGGCGAATGTCTGGGGTCGCCTCGCGGTGGGTCCCGACCTCGCCGAGCGGCTGCGCGGCATACCGGGGCCGGTCCTGCTCGTCGACGACGTCGCCGACTCCCGGTGGACCCTCACCGTGTGTGCGGGCCTGCTGCGCGAGGCAGGTGCGCCGGGAGTCCTCCCGCTCGTCCTCGCCCAGGAGGCCTGAGCGGGATCGGGCAGGGAGTCTTCGGCGGGGGCAGCGGCCTCGGTAAGGTCACCTCGTGACCGACGACTCCCCCGCACTGTCGCCCATCGACGACCTGCTCGACGTGCTCGACCTCAAGGACGTCGGCACCGCGCAGATCTCCGTGACCGACGTCGCTGGCCGCGACGCGGCGGAGTCCATCGGTGCGTCGTCGGCACGGGTCTTCGAGGGCCGCAGCCAGAAGATGCCGCACGGCCGGGTCTTCGGCGGTCAGGTTCTCGCGCAATGCGTCATGGCCGCAGGCCTGACGGTGCGGGGCGCCGGCGGAGTCGGAGACCTCGGCGCCGATGACACCGCACGGCCCATCCACTCCCTGCACGGCTACTTCATGCGCCCTGGCGACGACACCTTGCCGATCCGCTTCGCCGTGGAGGAGATGCGTGACGGCAACTCCTTCTCGACCCGACGGGTGCACGCCGTGCAGAAGGGCGCCCCCATCATGTCGATGGTGTGCTCGTTCCAGGTGCGCGCCGGAGGCCTGAACCACCAGGACCCGGCGCCACAGGTGCCCTCGCCGGAGGACGTTCGCTCGCTCGCCGAGGCCTTCCGCGGGGTCGATCACCCCGGCGCTCGGCACATCGCCGAGGCCCGCCCGATCGAGCTCCGGCCGGTCGAAGGCAACCTCTTCGTGGATGCGGGACCCGAGCAGGTCGCGAGCAACCACGTGTGGATGCGCGCCGTCGACCGCCTGCCCGACGACCCGCTGCTGCACGCGGCCGTGCTCGCCTATGCCAGCGACTACTCGCTCCTCGAGCCAGTGCTGCGCCGCCACGGCCTCGTCTGGACGGACCGCCGCCTGCGGGTGGCCAGCCTCGACCACTCCATGTGGTTCCACCGCGACGCCCGCGCCGACGACTGGCTCCTCTACGCGCAGGAGTCGCCCTCTGCCATCAGCGGCCGGGGCCTCGCCATCGGCCACATGTTCTCCCGTGAGGGCGTCCTCGTCGCGACGACGGCCCAGGAGGGCATGGTCCGGGTCAAGCAGTCCTGACGACGACCCTCGACGGTCGCGAGCCCAGACAGAACACCTCACCCCCAAGACAATCGAAAGAGCAGTTCGTCGCCGCCGAGCGCGCCCGTGGGGTCGCGGACAAAGGGCGACGAACTGCTCTTTCGATTGGCGAGGGCGACGGGCACGAACATCCCGACGAAGCGCTCTTTCGATTGGCGAGGGCGACGGGCACAAACATCCCGACGAAGCGCTCTTTCGATTGACGAGGGCGACGGGCACGAACAGCCCGACGAACTGCTCTTTCGATTGGTGGAGCGGTCAGAAGGTGCGGAGGACTGCCACGTCGTGGCCGTCGAGGCGCACCCCGTCGCCGCGCACGATCGGTGCGCGGCCCCACGAGGCGAGCACGTGCGAGACCTCTCCGGAGAACGGCACGACCTGCGAGCGCCCCGCGAGGTTGACAACCACGTGCACCTTGCCGCGGGACATGATGAGCCAGCGGGCGTCCTCGTCGAACTCCACGGACGTCTCGCGCAGGTCGCCCGACGCGATGTCGGGCTCGGTGCGCCGCACCTTCGTGAGGGCCACGTAGAAGTGCAGCATCTCGGTGTGGCTCGGCGCCATCGGCTGGGTCCAGTCGAGCACGCTCGCGTCGCGGGTGGCGCGGGCCTGCGGGTCGGGCACGTCGGCGGCGGCCCAGCCGTGCGGGGCGAACTCGGCCCGGCGACCCCGGCGCACCGCGTCGGCCAGATCCTCGTCGCCGAAGGACGTGAAGTAGGCGAAGGGGGTGCTGGCCCGCCACTCCTCCCCCATGAAGATCATCGCCGTGAAGGGCGACAGGAGGTAGAGCGCGGCGCCGATCGCCTGCTGCCCCGGCGAGATCGAGTCGCTGATGCGGTCTCCGGTCGCCCGGTTGCCCACCTGGTCGTGGGTCTGCAGATAGGCGAGGAACTGGTGACCCGACTGCGCCTCGGGGTCGACCTTGACACCCCACACCCGCCCCCGGAAGGTCGAGACGCGACCGTCGTGGAGGAAGGCGTCGGTCAGCGTCTTCGCGAGCACCGAGAGCGACCCGCCCTCCGGCCACGCCTCGGTGCCACCGGCGAAGTCGGCGTAGTAGCCGGCGGTCTCACCGGTGAGGGCGACGTGGAGCGCGTGGTGGATGTCGTCGTCCCACTGCGCCGTCATTCCACGACCGCCCGCGGCGGTGGGCGTCACCATCATCGGGTCGTTGAGGTCTGACTCGGCCACGAGATCGAGTGGACGCCCCAGCTCGGCTGCGAGAGAGGCGATCTCGTCGGAGAGCTCGGCCAGTAGGTGCGGCTGCGAGTCGTCGCGCAGCTCGTGCACCGCGTCGAGCCGGAGCGCGTCGACGTGGAAGTCGCGCATCCACCTCACGGCGTTGTCGATGATCCAGCGGCGCACCTCGTGGCTGCCGTTGCCGTCGAGGTTGACCGCAGACCCCCACGGTGTGTGGTGGGCGTCGGTGAAGTAGGGCCCGAACTCCCCGAGGTAGTTGCCGGTCGGCCCGAGGTGGTTGTAGACGACGTCAAGCCCGACGCCCAGCCCACGCTCGTGGCACGCGTCGACGAACCGCTGGAAGGCAGCGGGTCCGCCGTAGGCCTGGTGGACGGCATACAGGTGCACGCCGTCGTAGCCCCAGCCCCACGGGCCGTCGAACGCGGCGATCGGCATGATGGAGACGAGGTCGACGCCGAGCCCCACGAGGTGGTCGAGGTGGGCGATCGCCGCGTCGAAGGTGCCCTCGGGCGTGAAGGTGCCCACGTGCAGCTCGTAGACGACGCCGCCACAGACTCCGCGGCCGTCTCGGGTGCCGCGCCAGGCGGCGTCACCCCAGGGGTATGCCGCCGGGTCGAACGTGCGGCTCGGGCCGTGGACGCCACGTGGTTGCCACGGGCTGCGGGGGTCGGGCCGTGGGTCGCCGCCGTCGATGCTGAAGGCGTAGTCGATCGTCCGGGCCTCGAGCTGGTCGCCGGGGTTCCAGGACCACCAGCCGCCGGCCTCGCGCGTCATCGGCGACAGCGTGAGCTCACCCGTCACCGCACCACCCGACTCGTCCGGCGCCGACCACACCACGGCAACCTGTTGCGCCTCCGGCGCCCACACCCCGATCACTGAGCTCACACCTCTTCCCCTACCCGCACCAGCAGCGCGACAGGCAGCCCGTCGGGATCGCCGACGAGCGACGCCAGCTGAACGGCCCCGCCATCGACGGTCTGCTGCGCGAGCACGTCGGTCCACTCGCCGTCCGGCAGCGTCAGCGTCGAGTCGCCGAAGCCCCCAGCGTCGCGCAGACGGCCCGCGAGTCGGGTCACGACGGTCACCACGTCGATGCCGTCGCCCGCGCCGCGACCGAAGGCGACGGCATACGGGCTCGTCGTCTCGAGCGGCTGGTAGCCGGCCTCGGGCCCGACGAAGCACTCGGACCACTCACGCCGCGTGCGCAGGGCGGCCGCCGTGACGAGGAGCTTCTCGTCGTGGAGGTCCGATGGCACGACGCCTGCGTCGAGTCGCGCGAGCCGCCGGCGCCGCTCGTCGTAGTCGACCAGGCGACGGTTGTCGGGGTCGACGAGCGAGAGGTCGACGAGGTCGGTGCCCTGGTAGACGTCGGGCACGCCGGGCATCGTCAGCTGCACGAGCTTCTGCCCGAGCACGTTGGCGCGGGTCTCGACGCCCGTGGCCTCCACCCACGACTCGAGGTGACTCACGATCTCCGGCGTCGACACGAGACCGGCGACGAAGAACTCGACCGCCGACTCGTAGGCGGTGTTGGGCTCGGTCCAGCGCGTGAAGAGCTTCGACTCGCGAATCGCCTTGAGCGCGTAGGCCTGCAGCCGCTCCTCGCTGATCGGCCACGCGCCGACGGCGGTCTGCCAGAGGAAGTACTCGGTGAGGACGTCGAGCTCGTCGGAGCGCAGGTCGACCGCGAGGCGGCGGGCCTCGGCGAGCCACTCGGCCCACGCGGCAGGTCGCTCGGCGAGGACCGCGAGCCGCGCCCGCACGTCCTCGGCGCGCTTCGTGTCGTGGGTCGACAGCGTCGTCATCGTGCGGGGTGAGCGCTCCAGCAGGCCCCGCGCGAAGGCGTGGAAGGTGCTCGTCGACACCCCCACGCGGGTGGGGTCGCCGCCGACCTCGTTGAGCCCGACGAGGCGCACGTAGCGGTAGTAGGCGGTGTCCTCGATGGCCTTGGCCATCGCCGGCCCGCAGGTCTGCTGGAAGCGCACGACGAACTCGTCCTGGGCGGCAGCTTCGACCGGCGATGCCTGCCCCAGAGCCAGGTCGATGACGGCCTCGACGACCGCGCGCGGCAGCTCCACCCCAGGTCGCGCCCCTCGCGCCACCGTCGACTCGAGCTCGGCTGCGTCGGCCGCAGAGGCGGGCACACCGGGACGGATGTAGACGCGGTAGCGATCCATGCCGACGAGCATCGCCTCGACCACCTCGCGGGCTGCCGCCTGCTCGAGGTCGGGCCGGGCACGCGCGACGAGCCGCATGAGCCGGCTCACCTCGGCCGCGAGCATGACCTGCACGACCCAGCGCTTCGACTCGGTGATGATCGCCTCGAGGTCCTGGTGCTCGCCGAGCAGCTGGGCCGACAGGTCGTCGAGCGGGCCTGCTCCGTCGGGGTCGACGAAGAGCCCGCCGACCCGCAGCAACGCGTCGTAGCCGGTGGTGCCGGCCGTGCGCCAGCCAGCCGGCAGCCGCTCGTCGCCCTCGAGGATCTTCTCGACGACGACCCACGCGCCGTCGGTGACCTCGGCGAGCCGCTCGAGATAGCCCTCAGGGTCGGCCAGCCCGTCCGGGTGGTCGATGCGCAGGCCGTCGATGGCGCCCGACCGGATGCCGTCGATCAGCAGTCGATGGGTCTCGTCGAAGACCTCGGGCTCCTCGACCCGCACCGCGATGAGCGAGGTGACGTCGAAGAACCGTCGGTAGTTGAGCTCGTCGTCGGCGATCGTCCAGGACGCGAGGCGGTAGTGCTGCGCCTCGACCAGCTCGCCGATGGGCGCTTCGGTGTCGCTCCCCGCTGCGAGGGGGAAGACGTGGTCGTAGTAGCGCACCACCGGCTCCCCCTCGTGGTCACCGAGGGTGATGTCACCGGCAGCGAGCACCTCGTCGAGCGGCGCACCGAGCACGGGCATGAGGATGCGACCGCCCTGGGCGTCCCAGTCGATGTCGAACCACGACGCATACGACGACCCGCGACCCTCGCGCAGCACCGACCACAGCGGCCGGTTGAGCCACAGCGGCGTCGGAGTCGTCATGTGGTTGGGCACGACGTCGACGACGACACCGAGGCCGGCCGCGTGGGCGGCCGCCACGAGACGGGCGAAGGCCTCGTCACCACCGAGGCCCTCGGCCACGGCCGTGTGGTCGATGACGTCGTAGCCGTGCTTCGAGCCGGCCGACGCCTGGAGGATCGGCGACAGGTAGAGGTGCGAAACCCCCAGTGTCGCAAGGTGATCCACTTGCGCCACCGCATCATCGAGAGTGAAGTCGGGCTCGAGCTGGAGCCGGTGGGTCGAGACGATCGGTCGCTCGGTCACGCGGTGGCCTCCTCCGTGAGCCCCGGGACGCTCGCCGGCACGATCACGCGCGGGCACCGGAGCACGACGATGCTGCGTGGCTGCACCTGGATCTGCCACGACGGGTCGAGCGAGTGGCTCTCGAGGTCATGGGCGGCCGTGTCGACGACAGGGATCCACTCCGAGCCGTACTCCTCGTCCGGCAGCGTGAAGCTGAGCGGCTCGCTGTAGGCGTTGAACATCACGAGGAACGAGTCGTCGAGGACGGGGTTGCCGCGCGGGTCGGGCCCCGGGATGGCCGAGCCGTTGAGGAAGACCATCAGCGACTTGGCGAGGCCGTTGCGCCAGGCGTCCTCGTCCATGTGCTCGGCATCCGGCGTGAACCAGGCGATGTCACCCAGCTCGCTCTCGCCACCGTGGTCGGCGCTGCCGGCGAAGAAGCGGCGCCGGCGGAAGACCGGGTGCTCACGGCGGAGCTTGACGACCGACTGCGTGAAGGTGAGCAGCTTCTGGTCGTCGCTGTCGAGCACCCACTGGATCCACGAGATGTCGTTGTCCTGGCAATAGCCGTTGTTGTTGCCGCCCTGCGTGCGACCGAGCTCGTCGCCGTGAAGCAGCATCGGCACGCCCTGCGAGAGCAGCAGCGTCGTGATGAAGTTGCGCTGCTGGCGCAGGCGCAGGTCACGGACCTTCGGGTCGTTCGTCGGCCCCTCGACGCCACAGTTCCACGAGCGGTTGTGGCTCTCGCCGTCGTTGTTGCCCTCACCGTTTGCCTCGTTGTGCTTGTCGTTGTAGGACACGAGGTCGCGCAGGGTGAAGCCGTCGTGGGCGGTGACGAAGTTGATCGACGCGATCGGCTTGCGGCCGGAGTGCTCGTAGAGGTCGCTGGATCCCGTGAAGCGAGAAGCGAACTCGCCGAGTGCGCCGCCTTCGCCGCGCCAGAAGTCGCGAACCGTGTCGCGGTACTTTCCGTTCCACTCGGTCCACAGGGGCGGGAAGTTGCCGACCTGGTAGCCACCCTCGCCGACGTCCCACGGTTCGGCGATGAGCTTGACCTGGCTGACGACGGGGTCCTGCTGGATGAGGTCGAAGAAGGCCGAGAGCTTGTCGACCTCGTGGAACTGGCGCGCCAGCGTCGCGGCGAGGTCGAAGCGGAAGCCGTCGACGTGCATCTCGGTGACCCAGTAGCGCAGCGAGTCCATGATGAGCTGCAGCACGTGCGGGCTGCGCATGAGGAGGCTGTTGCCCGTGCCCGTCGTGTCGTAGTAGTGCGTGAGGTCGTCGCTCACCAGCCGGTAGTAGCTGTTGTTGTCGAGCCCGCGGAAGGCGAGCGTCGGGCCCAGGTGGTTGCCTTCGGCGGTGTGGTTGTAGACGACGTCGAGGATCACCTCGATGTGCGCGGCGTGCAGGGCCTTGACCATCGCCTTGAACTCGAGCACCTGCTGCCCGCGCTGCCCACCGGCCGCGTAGGCGTTGTGCGGCGCGAGGAAGCCGATCGTGTTGTAGCCCCAGTAGTTCGACAGTCCGCGGTCGATCAGCGGCGCGTCCTGGACGAACTGGTGCACCGGCATGAGCTCGATGGCGGTGATGCCGAGCTCGCTGAGGTGCTTGATCATCGCGGGGTGGGCGATGGCCGCATAGGTGCCGCGGATCTCCTCCGGGATCTCGGGGTGCATCATCGACAGGCCCTTGACGTGGGCCTCGTAGATGACGCTCTCGTGGTACTCGTGACGCGGCGGCCGGTCGTCGCCCCAGTCGAAGAACGGGTTGATGACGACCGAGTGCATCGTGTGCCGCACGCTGTCGTCGAGGTTGATCTTCGTCGTCGTCGCGGCCTTGGGGTCGCCGAACGTGTAGGAGTAGAGCGACTGGTCGTTCTCGGCCTGCCCCTCGATCGCCTTGGCGTAGGGGTCGAGCAGGAACTTGCTCGGGTTGCAGCGGTGCCCCTTGTCCGGGGCGTAGGGGCCGTGCACCCGGAAGCCGTAGCGCTGTCCGGGTTGCACGTAGGGCACGTAGCCGTGCCACACGAAACCGTCGGTCTCGGGGAGGTCGATGCGGGTCTCGACGAAGTCGTCGTCGATGAGACAGAGCTCGATGCGCTCTGCCACCTCGGAGAAGACGGCAAAGTTCACACCCGATCCGTCATAGGTTGCGCCGAGGGGGTAGGGCTTGCCGGGCCAGATCTCCATGGACCTTCTTCCGTCGTCGGTCGCGGCACGGGGCCACGGCGCCACGGCGTGGCGACGAGCGGACGACAGTGGCCGCAGGGGCCATTCTTGCCTGCCCAGCACCCCGGTGCACAACCACGGGGTATGCCGCGTCGCGCGGCCACGCTCGCCAGGGCCGCTCGCAGGCCGAGCCGGGGAGCCTCGGGGCCCTGTGGAGAGCGCCGGGACCTAGGGCCCTGCCTCAGTTACTGCCGTCCTGCTGGCATGGGAGTGAGGGAGCCCGGACCTGCCGAGCCCACCCAGAGGAGTCCGTGATGATCACCCACCTGCCGCATGTCCCCCACACCCCGCCTTGGGACGAGATGGACCTCGCCTCCGCAGACAGCCTGCTCCGGCTCAGTGAGGTCGAAGGACCGTGCGTCACCTTCTACCTGCACACCAGCGTCTTCGGTCCGGACACGAGACTCGGGCCGTCCCGGCTGCGCACCCAGGCTCGGGAGGCTGCCGAGCAGCTCGCCGCGGCCGGCATCGACCACCAGGTCGCGGCAGACCTCCTCGAGCCGCTGAAGGACCTCGAGAGCGACCACGACTTCTGGCAGTCCCAGGGGCCCTCCCTCGCACTCTTCACCGCACCGACCTTCGCGGCGCACCTCCGTCTCCCGGTCGAGCTGTCCGAGGAGGTGGCGGTGGGACCGGTCTTCCGCCTACGCCCCCTCGTCCCGCTCCTGTCCCCCACCAGTGGTTTCCTCGTTCTCGCCCTCGCGCAGAACGCGGTCCGGCTCCTGCACGGCACGCGGGAGGGTGTGCGCGAGGTGTCCCTCGGCGCGATCCCTGCCTCCATGAACGAGGCCATCCCGCAGGAGGAGACGGAGCGGCACGGGCAGTCCCACTCGACCGGTCGCACCGGCGTGCGCGGTGAGCAGCAGGTCCACGGGCAGGGCAACGAGGCCGACTACGACAAGGCCGCGCTCGAGCGCTACTTCCGGGCGGTGGACGAGCCTCTCGTCGAGCGCTTCGGCTCTCGGAGCGATCCGCTCGTGCTGGCGAGCGTCGGCTACTACCTGCCGATCTACCGTCGGGTGAGCCGCTACCCGGCGCTCTGGGACGCCGTCGTCGAGGGAAATCCGGAGCACCGCACGTCGGAGGAGCTGCACGCCGCCGCGTGGCAGCTCATCGCTGCCGACATCGACCGCCGTGACCAGGCTCTGCGTGACCACTTCCAGGAGCTCGATGGGACGGGACGCACCGCACGAGAGCCGGCGGAGGTCCTTCTGGCCGCGCGGGACGGTCGCGTCGACACGCTGTTCGTGGACCCAGCCGCGAGACCGGACGCAGAGCCTGCCGAGGACTCCCTCATCGACAAGGCGATCGTCGACACGGTCCGCCACGGGGGCCGCTGCGTGCCGATCGGCGTGCTGCCCGTGCCGGGCCGGGTCGCAGCGCTCCTGCGCTTCTGAGCGGGCGCTCTGGGCTGAGCCCGCCAGAGCCGGTCGGCCGCTGGGCCGGGACCACGCGACGGCGGACTGTCCCGGCCCAGCGGTATACCTCGTGGAACTCGGCTAGAGGCCGCCGCCGAGAGTGACACCGCCATCGATCGTCAGGGTCTGCCCGGTGATCCACGACGCGTCGCGGCTGAGCAGGAAGCTGACCGCGCCCGCGACGTCCTCGGGGAGGCCGAGCCGCTTCATCGGGTAGGCGCGCACGACCTTCTCCTCACGCCCCTCGTAGAGCGCTTCGGCAAACTTCGTCTTGACGACGGCGGGCGCGACGGCGTTGACCCGCACGTCGGGGCCGAGCTCGAAGCCGAGCTCGGTCGTCAGGTGGATGAGCGCGGCCTTGGACACGCCGTACCACCCGATGACACCGGAGGCGCCCTGCCCGGCGACCGAGGCGAGGTTGACCACGGCAGCCGGGTGCTCGGCGTCGCCGAAGCCCGATGCGATCGCCTTTGTGATCCACGAGAAGGCCGCGACGACGTTGACGTCGAGCACCTTCCGGGCGACGTCGAGGTCGGTGTCGACCATCGGCCCGTAGACCGGGTTGATGCCGGTGTTGTTGACGAGCAGGTGCAGCCCGCCGAAGGTCTCGTGCGCCGTGGCGATGACCTCGTCCTGGTGGGCCTCGTCAGCCGCGTTGCCGGCCACGCCGAGAGCGTGCGCCGAGCCGCCGAGCTCCTCGACGGCTGCTGCGAGCGCCTCAGGCTTGCGCGCGGTGATGACGACCTTGGCGCCCTCGGCGACGAGCCGGTGAGCGATGCCCAGCCCGATGCCGCGGCTCGCGCCGGTGACGATCGCGACGGCTCCCTCGTGCGCCCCCATCAGAAGCCGAGGTCCCGGCCGATGAGCTCCTTCATGATCTCGTTGGAGCCGGCCCAGATCTTCGTCACGCGCGCGTCGCGCCAGGCACGCGCCACGCGGTACTCGTTCATGAAGCCGTAGCCGCCGTGCAGCTGCACGCAGTGGTCGAGCACGTCGTTCTGAACCTGCGAGCTCCACCACTTGGCCTTGGCGGCGTCGACGGCCGACAGCTTGCCCTCGGCGTGCGCCGCGACGCAGTCGTCGACGTAGGCCTCGGCGACCTCGATCTTCGTGACGAGCTCGGCCATGAGGAACTTGTTGTGCTGGAAGGCGCCGATCGGCTGGCCGAAGGCCTTGCGGTCCTTGGCGTACTGGATCGTCTCCTCGAGGATCGCCTTCGCGTGGGCGACGTTGGAGACCGCGGCCCCGACGCGCTCCTGCGGCAGACGCTGCATCATCGCGATGAAGCCCATGCCCTCCTCGCCGAGACGGTTCTCGTCGGGCACGCGGACGTTCTCGAAGAAGAGCTCGGCGGTGTCGGACTCGTCCATGCCCACCTTGTCGAGCTTGCGCCCGTTGACGAAGCCCTCCATCCCCCGCTCGACCATGAGCAGGGTGATGCCCTTGGCGCCCTTCGACGGGTCGGTGCGGGCGGCGACGATGACGAGGTCGGCCTGGTAGCCGTTGGTGATGAAGGTCTTGGAGCCGTTGAGGATCCACGAGTCGCCGTCGCGGACGGCAGTGGTCTTGAGCGCCGCGAGGTCGGAGCCGCCGGACGGCTCGGTCATCGCGATGGCGCAGACGAGCTCGCCGCTCGCCATGCCGGGCAGCCAGCGCTGCTTCTGCTCCTCGGTGCCGAGGTCGACGATGTAGGGCGGGCACACGTCGGAGTGGATGCCGAAGCAGGAGCTCGTCGCCGCGTTGAAGCGCGACATCTCCTCGGCGACGACGGCGTTGAAGCGGTAGTCGTCGACACCGGCACCGCCGAACTCCTCGGGGATGTCGAGGCCGAAGAAGCCCTGCTTGCCGGCCTCGAGCCAGATGTCGCGCGGGATCGACTTGCCCTCGATCATCTCCTCGGCGCGCGGCGCGAGCGTGCGGGCGACGAACTCGCGCGCCGACGCGCGCATCGCCTCGTGGTCCTCGTCATAGATGTTGCGGGGCATCCGTCCTCCATCGGGCGTGATCTCTGGGTGCGAGGCGCCGTACCGACAGGTAACTAAGCGCTTGCTTAGTTTCTCTCCCCTGCGGCATGCTGTCAACGTGCCGCAGCCACTCAGTAGCCACGCGACGAGTCCCGCGCGGACCCAGCCCGCGACTCCCCCCATGAGTCCCACCGCAACGTCGGACCCCGACGCGTCGACGGTCGACCGGCTCATGCAGGCCGCCGCCCAGGCCTTCGCCGAGAAGGGTTTCCACGCGACGACGACCCGCGACATCGCGTCGGGTGCGGGCCTGTCGCCCGCCGGCGTCTACGTGCACTTCGGCTCCAAGGAGGAGCTGCTCTTCAACCTCAGCCGCAGCGGCCACGAGTCAGCCCTGCGCCTGCTGCGACGTGCGATCAGCGAGGGCTCGACGCCGACCGAGCAGCTCGAGACGCTGATGGCCCGCTTCACCGAGTGGCACGTCGAGCAGTACCAGGTGGCGCGCGTCGTGCAGTACGAGCACCACCACCTCACGCCCGAGCACCATGCCGAGGTGCTGGCGCTGCGCAAGGAGATGGACTCCCTCGTGCGCGACGTGCTCGACCGGGGCGTCGCCGACGGCACCTTCTCGGTCGACGACAGCGCCGACACCGCTCTCGCCCTGCTCTCCATCGCCGTCGACGTCGCCCGGTGGTACTCCCCCACCATCAAGCGCACCCCGACCGAGATCGGTGCGACGAACGCCGCGCTCGCGCTCCGCCTCGTCGGCGCCGGGCGCTGACGGCATCGACGGCGGTGCCGGCATCGACGGCGGTGCCGGGGTCGGCGGCGGTGCCGGAGTGACCGGCCACACCGGCCACACTGTCCTCCTCGTGCCCGTGCCCGAGCTCGAGCCGTTCGTGCGGGCCCGGACCGAGCACTACGACCGCGACTACGTCTCGCCCGACCCACGTTTCGTGCACGCCCACGTCACCGCTCTCGGCCCCTTCCTCCACCCCGACGACCTCGACACCGAGAGCCTCGCCAGGGTTGCCGAGATCGCCACTGACACAACGGCATTCGACTTCACCTTGGACGAGGTTGGCGTCTTCCCCAACGGCATCGTCCACCTGCTCCCCCGACCGCTGCGTCCCTTCGAGGCGCTCACCGAGCGCCTGTGGCGGGCCTTCCCCCACTGCCCGCCGTATGCCGGGGAGTTCGGTCGCG
The DNA here is from genome assembly GCF_006717145.1 of Humibacillus xanthopallidus. Classification (GTDB taxonomy): domain Bacteria; phylum Actinomycetota; class Actinomycetes; order Actinomycetales; family Dermatophilaceae; genus Humibacillus; species Humibacillus xanthopallidus. Next base: position 1,782,299 of record NZ_VFQF01000001.1, read on the forward strand.
TCGTGCCGCACCTGACGCTCGACGCCCTCTCGCACTCGGTGACGCAGGAGTCGACGCGCTCCCTCGTCGCGCAGCACCTGCCCGCGCACTGCCGGGCGGAGCGTCTCGACCTCGCTTGGTATGCGCCCGGTGACTGCCGGGTCCTGCACTCCTGGCCCCTCACGAGCAGATCGGTGTTGACGAAGTCGTGACGGAACGCCCCTAGCCTGCGCCGGGAACGACGACGTTCACAGACAGAGGGAGAGACCGTGTCCGACAACGAGCACCAGCAACCACCTCCCGGCCGGCCCGCCGGCCGGCGCAAGGGCATCACCCGCCGACAGTTCCTCGACGGCGTCGCCATCAGCGGTGCCGGCCTCGCCTTCGCCGCCGCCTCGCCGGGCATGACGGGCGCCGAGGCCGCGACTCTCGCCCGGCGCTCCGCCTCAGGGGCGCTCCCGTCCGGCTACTACCCGCCCCGCTCCACCGGCATCACCGGGGAGCCGGATGCCGTCATCCAGCGGGTCATCCAGGTCGACGGCCTTCCGCAGCCGACCGACGTGCACAGTGCCGTGGGTGGCCCCGGCATCAAGCGACCGAGCAAGAACGTCAAGGAGACCTACGACTGCGTCATCGTCGGCGCCGGCGTCAGCGGCCTCGCAGCCGCCAAGTACTACCGCGACCGCTTCGGTGCGAGCTCCACGATCCTGCTCCTCGACCCTCTTGCGGACTTCGGCGGGCACGCCCACCGCAACGAGTTCCACGTCGAGGACGCCACCAACGGCGCCGACGTCATGATGCTGCGCAACGGCGGCGCCGTGAACTTCGACAGCCCGAACACCTGGGGCAGCACCTCCGGAGCCCAGCTCGACGTGCCGCCCAGCCAAGCGGCGCTCGACCTCATCAACTACCTCGGCGTCGATCTCAAAGCGTTCCCGTCCACTCAGGGCCCGGGGCTGCCGAGCAGCTACGGCCTGACCAACCGCCTGCTCTTCCCCAAGGAGGACTGGGGTGCCGACACGGTGCAGCGCACGCGGTTCGAGCCCAACACCGCCGCCGGGTGGACCGCGTACGTCGCCAGGCTGCCCTACTCGCAGGCCGCGAAGGACGCCATCGTCCGGATCCAGACCGACACGACCACCGACTGGATCGCGGCGAAGCACGGACCGGGCATGACGCCGGCCCAGCGCCTGCACCTGCTGACCACGATCTCCTACACGGGGTGGCTGACCGACTACCTCGGGGCTCCGGCCGAGGCCGTGGTCGAGTACCAGCGTGGCTCTCACGGGCTGCTCGGCGCGGGTGCCCAGTGCACTTCGGCCGCCGACAACTACATGCTCGGCCGGCCCGGGTTCTCCGCAGCAAACCTCCTGCCGGACCCGGAGGAGGTCGCGAACACCGGCTTCCCCGGTCTGGGGCGCACCCCGCAGATGGACAACCAGACCGGCACCGACCTGCCGGGTCGGGCGTGGCCGGACGGCAACGCCTCGCCGGCCCGCATGCTCGTCAGCCGTCTCATCCCGGCGAGCTTCCCCGACGGCACGCCCGACCAGGAGAACGTCGTCACCGCGAGGTGCGACTACTCCCAGCTGGACCGCCCGGGCCAGCCGGTGCGTCTGCGGCTCAACTCGTTCGTCTACCAGGTCAAACCTGCCGAGCGGCGGGGCGACCTGGCAAAGGTCGAGTACGAGGACACCGTCACGGGCGCGGCCTCCTTCGTCCACGCGACGCACGTGGTCATGGCCTGCTGGAACCGCGTGACGGCGCAGGTGGTCAAGGGACTCGGCACGCAGCAGGTGGCCGACCTCTGCTACGCCCGCAAGGTCCCCCTCATCTACGGGCGAGCCTCCCTCAACAACTGGAGGGCGTTCGCCGATGCCAGGGTCAGCAACATCAGCCCGCGAGGCAACAGCCTCTTCTGGGACAGCATCAGCCTCACGGTCGGCTCGCGCTTCGGCTCCGTCTACGGCCCCACACCCAACACCCCCTCTCAGCCGGCCGTCCTCAACTTCCAGGTCGTGGCCACCGGCCACACGACGACGCCACAGCTCGGCGCCTACGAGGTCGGGCGGCAGAAGCTGCTCGGGATGAGCCTCGCCGACCTCGAGTCCTCCCTCTACGACATGATCGGCCGCGTCGTGAACACCCAGGGCGGTGACTTCGACCCGGAGCGCGACATCGACGAGCTCATGGTCAACCGCTGGAACTACGGCTACGCCCACGAGCTCACCTCGCTCTGGGACCCCTCGCTCTACGGGGCGTATGCCGACCAGCCGCAGCGCCGCGGCAAGGCACCGTTCCGCAACGTGGCCATCGCCAACGCCGACTCGCAGGGCTTCGCCTACTTCCACTCAGCGGTCCAGGAGGGCTATCGCGCGGTCAACGACCTGCCCGCCTGAACCCGCCCCGTGCGGCCGGTGCGGCCGGTGGCCGCGACCGGCCTCAACCGGGCTCGGCTACGTTGGGGCGATGGTCTGGGAGCGCACCGCCGGCGAGGACTTCGCCTGCCCGCCGTCCGTGCTGTGGGGTGTCGTCGGGGACCCACGGCGCTGGCCCGAGTGGTGCGACGCCGTCGGACCGGTCGTCATGACCGAGCCGGTGACGGTGGGGGCGCGCCTCAGGTACGAGCCCGCGGGCCGCCTGTCCGGCGCGCTCCACCGCCGCACGGCGCCGCCGATGCGGGTGACCGCGCACGTGCCGGAGCGTCGCCTCGCCATCGAACAGCCGATCCCGTCGGGGGCGATGACCGTCGAGTGGACCGTCGACCCGGCGACGACCGCCGGTGGGGAGCCGGGCTGCCGGCTCGGCCAGCGCATCGTCGTCGACGGGTTGCTCTCACCTGCCGTCGTCCTCGGCGTCGCCTCCGGTCTCGCGGCGTCGTGGCCGAGGTCGGTCGCGCGGTTGCACGCGCTGGTGGCCTGACGGCTCAGGCGCGGTCCTCGAGCAGGATCATCCCGCGGTCCGTGACGGCCGGGGTGATGTCCGGTCCGAGGTCGACGGTCAGCCGGGGCAGGAAGAACTGGACGAGCGGGCCGATGGTCACGGCATACAGCACGGTGCCGAGGCCCACGGGCCCACCGAGCAGCCAGCCCACCCCGAGCACGACGACCTCGATCGTCGTGCGCACGAGACGGATCGACAGCCCGGCACGGCGGGCGAAGCCCGTCATCAGGCCGTCGCGGGGGCCGGGGCCGAGCTGGCTGCCGATGTAGAGCCCGCCGGCGACACCGTTGAGCACGATCCCCGACCCCAGCATGAGCGCTCGCGACCACAGCGCCTCCGGCGGTGCGATGAGGGCGAGCCCGGCATCGGCCGCGAGCCCGATGACGACGACGTTGGCGATGGTGCCGAGGCCGGGCCACTGGCGCAGGGGCACCCAGAGGAGCAGCACGAGGACACCGACGATGATCGTCACCTGGCCGAAGCTCAGCGGCACGTGCGTCGCGATGCCGGCGTGGAAGACGTCCCACGGGTCGAGCCCCAGCGTCGAGCGGATCATCATCGCCATCGAGACGCCGTAGAGCGTCAGCCCGACGAGCAGCTGCACGAGCCGCCGCGGCAGCCGCCCGGCACGGAGCTGCTGGCGTGGCGAGAGGTTGCGCAGGGGGACGTGGCGTCGCATGACGACCAGTCTGACGCGGAGTGGTCTCGGAATTAAGGGCCAATCGTGCGACAGTGGTCTGGTGCGCACCGTCTCCGCCCGCTCACTGGCCCTCCTCCTCGGGGCCGACCCCTTGCCTCGTCCGGCCTACCGCGGCCTCGCCGACGGCATCCGGCGCCTCGTCTCCGACGGGCGGCTCCTCGTAGGCACCCGGCTGCCGAGCGAACGCACCCTGACGACCGAGCTCGGCCTGTCCCGCACGACCGTCGGCGCGGCGCTCGACGCCCTGCGCGACGAGGGCTTCGTCGTGACCCGGCGCGGCTCCGGCAGCGTCGTCTGCCTGCCGGCGGGCCCGTCCGGACTCGCACTGTCGCAGGCAGGCCTCATCCCCACCGACGTGCCCCCCGACGTCATCGACCTCACGTATGCCGCCCTCCCGGCCGCAGCGGGAGTCACCGCGGCCTACGAGCGCGCCCTCTCGGAGCTGCCGCGCCACCTCGCGACGGCGGGCTACCACCCCCACGGCCTGCCGGAGGCGCGCGCCGCCGTCGCTGCGTGGTTCGAGGGCCGCGGGCTGCCGACCACCCCCGAGCAGGTGGTCATGACGTCCGGCGCGCACGCGGGTCTCTCCGCGGTGCTGCGGGCCGAGCTGGAGGTGGGTGACCGGGTGCTCATCGAGAGCCCCACCTACCCCAATGCCATTGTGGGAGTGCGGCGTTCGTCCTACCGAGCGGTGCCCACCCAGCTGACGCCTCGGGGGTGGGACGTCGGCTCCATCGAGCTCGGCCTGCGTCAGAGCGGGGCGCGGGCGGCATACCTCATCCCCGACCACCAGAACCCCACGGGACTGCTGATGCCGGCCACCACCAGGCGGGCGGTCGGCGACGTCCTGCGAGCGGCGCGAGCCGTGCCGATCATCGACGAGACCTTCGTCGAGCTGAGCCTCGACCCGGGCATCGACGAGGGCGCTGACGACGGCGGTGCCGCCGCGGCGGCGAACGGGCAGGGACGGGAGCTGCCCTTCGCGACCGCCGCCCCCGAGGCCTACACGCTCGGCAGCGCCGGCAAGACGTGGTGGGGCGGGCTGCGGGTCGGCTGGGTCCGTGCTCCGCTCGGCTCCGTGGAGCGGGTCATCGAGGCGCGGCACAGCCTCGACCTCGGCACGGCAGTCCTCGAGCAGCTCGTCATCGTCGACCTGCTGCGTCAGGGTGAGGCCCTGCTCGTCGAACGGCGCCGCGAGGCGCGGGCCCGCCGCGACGCGATCGTCGATGCGCTGCGGAAGCACGTGCCGCAGTGGCGCTTCACGGTGCCGGGCGGCGGTCTCAACCTCTGGTGCGAGCTGCCCGAGGACCGCGGCGACGACCTCGCCCGCGTCGCCGAGTCAGCGGGGGTGCGGCTGGCCCGCGGTGGCCAGTTCGGTGTCGAGGGCGGGCTCGGCCGGTTCGTCCGGGTGCCGTTCTGCGTGGCGCCCGACCAGGCAGACGAGGTCGGGCGTCGCCTCGCCGCGGCCTGGGCCCTGGCGCTCGGCGAGCGGTCCACGACGCGCCAGGTCACCCCCCTCATCGCGTGACGCGCCCGGCCCTGGGTGTAGGACTGGGGCGTGGGCACGAGCAGCGGCACGGAGACGGGCGCGACGGACGGGCGGCCAGGCATCACGACACGTCGCTGGGAGGACGGCAAGGTCGTCGAGCAGGACTTCGCGCTGGACGAGGTGTCGGAGCTGTTGGAGCGCGAGGGCTCGCTCGTCTGGGTCGATCTCTGCGAGCCCGACCACGGCGACCTGCTGACGCTCGCCCGCGAGCTCGACCTCGACCCGCACGCCGTCGAGGACGCCATCAGCAGCGGCGAGCGGCCCAAGGCGACGCGCCACGCCAAGCACACCTTCCTCACCGTCTATGCGACCGAGCTCCAGCCGGACGACGAGGTCGACGTCCTGGGCTCGCGCGAGTCCCGGCTGCACACGAGCCGCATCTCGGCCTTCGTGCTGCCGCGCGGCGTCATCACCGTGCGCAGCACGGCACGCTTCGACATGGACCCCGTGCTCGAGCGCTGGAACGACGACCCCGAGCTGCTCCGGCTCGGCGTCGGCGCCCTCGTCCACGGCCTGCTCGACACCGTGGTCGACGGACACTTCGAGACGATCCAACGCCTCGACGACGCCATCGAGAGCCTCGAGGACCAGCTCTTCGACGAGCGCGGCCAGACCCATGCCGTCCAGGTGCGCACCTACCGGCTGCGCAAGGAGCTCGTCGAGCTGCGCCGGGTCGTGCTGCCCATGCGCGATGTCGTCAACGCCGTGCTGCGCCACCGGGGCGAGCTCGCCGAGCGGCGCACGGAGCTCGACGGCTTCTACGACGACCTCTACGACCACGTGCTGCGGGCATCGGAGTGGACCGAGTCGCTGCGCGACATGATCACGACGATCTTCGAGACCAACCTGTCGCTGCAGGACGCGCGCCTCAACACGGTGATGAAGAAGCTGACGGGGTGGGCGGCCATCATCGCCGTGCCGACGGCTGTCACCGGGTGGTTCGGCCAGAACGTGCCCTACCCCGGCTTCGGCCAGCCGACCGGGGTGCTGCTCAGCTCTGCCGTCATCCTCGGCGGCGGAGGCCTGCTCTACGTCGTCTTCCGCCGCAAGGGCTGGATCTGACGGCGCAGGGCCCCGGCCGAAGCCGGGGCCCTGCGAGGTCCACCACTCAGTCGCGCGTCAGCTTGCGGTAAGTGACCCGGTGCGGACGGGCCGCCTCGGGGCCGAGCCGCTCGACCTTGTTGGCCTCGTAGGACTCGAAGTTGCCCTCGAACCAGTACCACCTGGCCGGGTCGGCCTCAGTGCCCTCGTAGGCGAGGATGTGCGTCGCGATGCGGTCGAGGAACCACCGGTCGTGGGTGATGACGACGGCGCAGCCCGGGAACTCGAGCAGGGCGTTCTCGAGCGACCCGAGCGTCTCGACGTCGAGGTCGTTGGTCGGCTCGTCGAGCAGCAGCAGGTTGCCGCCCTGCTTGAGGGTCAGGGCGAGGTTGAGGCGGTTGCGCTCGCCGCCGGAGAGCACGCCGGCCAGCTTCTGCTGGTCGGGGCCCTTGAAGCCGAACTGCGAGACGTAGGCGCGCGACGGGATCTCGACGTGGCCGACCTTCATGTAGTCGAGCCCGTCGGAGACGATCTCCCAGAGGTTCTTCTTCGGGTCGAGGCCCTCTCGGCCCTGGTCGACGTAGGAGATCTTGACGGTGTCGCCGATCTTCACCTCGCCGGAGTCGGGCTGCTCGAAGCCGACGATCGTCTTGAAGAGGGTCGACTTGCCGACACCGTTGGGGCCGATGACGCCGACGATGCCGTTGCGCGGCAGCGAGAACGACAGGTTGTCGATGAGGACGCGGTCGCCGAAGCCCTTCTTGAGGTTCTTCACCTCGATGACAGTGGACCCGAGCCGCGGACCCGGCGGGATCTGCAGCTCCTCGAAGTCGAGCTTGCGGGTGCGGTCGGCCTCGGCCGCCATCTCCTCGTAGCGAGCGAGGCGCGCCTTGCTCTTGACCTGTCGGCCCTTGGCGTTGCTGCGCACCCACTCGAGCTCGGTCTTGAGGCGCTTGGCGAGCTTCGCGTCCTTCTTGCCCTGGATCGTCAGACGCTCGGACTTCTTCTCGAGGTAGGTCGAGTAGTTGCCCTCGTAGGGGTAGAGGCGGCCGCGGTCGACCTCGGCGATCCACTGGGCGACGTTGTCGAGGAAGTAGCGGTCGTGGGTGACGGCGATGACGGCGCCCGGGTAGGACTCGAGGTGCTGCTCGAGCCACAGCACCGACTCGGCGTCGAGGTGGTTGGTGGGCTCGTCGAGCAGGAGCAGGTCGGGCTTCTGCAGGAGCAGCTTGCACAGCGCCACGCGGCGGCGCTCACCACCGGAGAGGTTGGTGACCGGCGAGTCCGGCGGCGGGCAGCGCAGGGCGTCCATCGCCTGCTCGAGCTGGCTGTCGAGGTCCCACGCGTCGGCGTGGTCGATGTCCTCCTGGAGCTTGCCCATCTCGTTGAGCAGCGCGTCGTAGTCGGCATCGGGGTCGGCCATCTCGGCCGAGATCTCGTTATAGCGGTCGAGCTTGGCCTTGATGACGCCGGCGCCCTCCTCCACGTTGCCGAGGACGGTCTTCTCCTCGTTGAGCGGTGGCTCCTGCAGGAGGATGCCGACCGTCGCACCGACAGCCAGGCGAGCCTCGCCGTTGGACGGCTGGTCGAGGCCGGCCATGATCTTGAGGATGGTCGACTTGCCGGCGCCATTGGGGCCGACCATGCCGATCTTGGCGCCCGGGTAGAACGACATCGAGACGTCATCGAGGATGACCTTCTCGTTGTGCGCCTTGCGGGCACGGGTCATGGTGTAGATGTACTCGGCCATGTCCCGAAGGCTATCGGCCCCGGCGTGTCACACCGAATCCGCACGTTGCCTGCGCGGTCGGCCTCCCCGCTCGTCGCGTGGGGCGGAGGGCTACCACGCCCGTCGCCACGACGCGCCGCTGTAGGACTCGGTGAAGCCCACGGAGTCATAGAGCTCACCAGCCGGGTTCTGGTCGCCCGTCGAGACGTAGACATCGGCGGCTCCCAGCGCCCTCACCCGCCGGATCCCCTCGAGCATGAGAGCGCGCGCCAGGCCGCGGCGCTGGTGACGAGGATCGGTGCACACCGGCTCGAAGATGCCCCGTCGGTTGATGCTGTCGTAGGTCACGCCGGCGTAGGCGGCGAAGGATCCGTCCGGCCCTTCTGCGACCAGATCGAGATCATGTCGGAAGGACGGTGAGCTCGAGGTGAACGCCTGATACTCGGCCGCAGTGTGGATGGTGCGGTCGAAGGCGGCGTTGAGGAGGTCTGCGATGCGCTGGGCGTCTCCGACCCCCGGCCGCGTCGTGCGCAGGTTGTAGCCGAGGGGCAGCTGCGCTGTCGGCACGGAGCGGTTGCCGAGTCGCAGGCGCCGCGTCACCGCTCCCCCCGGGAGCCTCTCGAACCCCCGACGTTCCAGGATCCTTCGACGGACAACGTCGTAGTCGAAGGCGAAGACGTTCAGCTGCCTGCCCGCCCCATCGCCCGTGGTCACGGCGAGGTGCTCCTCGGCCCACACGATCATCTCCTCCTCGATGTGGCGGTAGTCCGGGTGCAGCTCGAGAAAGGCGTTGCCGGCATCCTCCTCGTGAACCGCGCCGACGAGCCGCCCGCCATCGCCCTCCCAGAGATGAATACGTGCAGCTGCATCGGGGTCCGGGTCCTGGTGCTCGCGATAGAAGCGCTGTCCGTCCCAGCGCCGGATCTCCCAGTTGAAGTCCACGGGAGTGATCGGGTAGGTGTCGAGCAGCAGGCCACGCACGAGCCAGAAGTCGTCATCACCGCGATACGAACGGTCATGCACACGTGCGAGCAGGTCCGGGCCGCTGCCCACGTGAGATCTGCTTCGGTCCACGGGAGCAGTCTGGCCCACATCGGCCGGACACGCTTCGCACAGGACATCAGGCCGACAGGGGTGGCACCACCTCGTAGTCGTCGGTCTCGGGGTCTCCGAGCCCGGGGTCGCCCGCCCGGTCGTCGTCGTCGTCGGCACGGTCGTTCGCGTCGTCGCCGGTGGGCTCGTCCGAGTCACGGGACGGGTCGTAGTCGTCGCTGACGACGCCGTCGGCGTCGACGTGGGCGGGTCGGTGCTCGGGCCGTGCCTCCCCCGCCGCGATCGCGCGCACGGTCGCCTGGACGTCGGGGTCGGCCGTGCGGTCGTGGCCGAGAGCGGCTGCGCGGCTCACCCGCTCGAACGTGGCCCTGCCCCACGAGAGGTCGTGGCCGAGGTGGGCGGCCTCGATCTCGGCGGAGGTGCGCGGCTGGCCGTCGGGGCCGGCGTACTGCTTCACCGTCAGGTTGCCCTCGACGACGACCGGCTGCCCCTTGTGCAGGGCGACCGCTGAGTTGGCAGCGAGCGCGCTGAAGGCGATGACGCTGAAGTAGCTCGTCTCACCGTCGTAGTAGCGGCCGTCGGCGCCACGCCGGTAGGGCGTGTGCGCGAGCCGGAACGTCGTGAAGATGCTGCCGGTGCGGCCCGTGCGCTGCACCGGGTCGGACACGACGTTGCCGTGCACGGTGATGCGGGTCTCGTTCATGCGCAGTGCTCCTCGTCTCAGGTGGCGACGTGTCCCGTCGCCGGATGAGGACCACTCTCGGCCGGCCGCCGCGTCGGCAGAAGCCTGCGTTGCGAGGTTGTGGACGACGACGCCCTGCGCCTGGGGAGGTGTGGACGACCAGCTCCCCGCAGACCCGCGCAGCAACAGCCTCAGCGCGCGGCGATGTCGAGGTGCTGCCGGGTCTCGCGATGACGGGCGAGCACCTCGTCGACGGGGATGAGGATGCGCTCGTCGGCCACGGCCGCCACGGACTCGGTGAGCCGCCGGCCCACGACCGCACGTCGACGCCGTGCGCCGATGCGCGCCCACCAGCGCGAGACCAGTCCCAGCCCGAGCCCGAGCAGGACGCCGCCGAGGAGCATCAGCGACGGCACGGGCAGGATGCCGACCGAGGGGGTCTCGGGTCGCGGCACCCCGAGCAGGCCCACGACCCAGAGCACCGCCAGCCACACGAGGCCGGCGACGGCGATGAGCCCGAGGACCCACTGCACGATGTTGACGACCAGCCACCAGATCGGGCGCCGCGCCCGCAGCGACGTCGTGAGCATCGCCTGGTCGAGAGCATCCGCAAGGCCTCCGTCGCCCCCCTCCACGGCGTCCTCGACCGACTGCCGCCAGCGCACCGGCAGACCGTCTGACGCGTCGCGCACGAAGGAGCGGGTGGCGAGGTCGACGGCCGAGGCGGTCGCCGCGGTCGGGGTCGGGATGGAGGAGCGTCCGAGCACCGCACGCACGTCGGCACCCTCGATGTCGACGGGGATCGGCGGGCGTCCCCCGGTGCGGTCGAGGCGCAGGCGGCGCAGCGGGTCGGCCGCGAAACCCTTCGTCCAGCGGGCGAAGAGCCAGCCGGTGTGCGCGAAGGCCTCGCGGCGGTAGTCGCGCGCCACCGCGTCGAGCACGATCGGCACACCGGCCGAGCGGGCCAGGGCCGTGTCGAGCGCGGCCCGGTCGAGGCGGCCGACGTCGGGCTCGGTGTCGGCGATGCCACGACGCAGAGAGGACGCCGCGACCACGAGGTCCGAGCGCAGACGCTGACGGGACGCCGCATGTCCTGCAACGGCATTCGCCAGACGCTGGCGCAGGGTGTCGAGGCCTTCGCCGGTCACTGCCGACGTGGGCAGCACCGTGGCCTTCGTGACTCCGTCGGCCTCGAGCAGCGCACCGAGGTCACTGACGACGGCTTTCAGTCCTGCCGGCGACAGCCGGTCGCACTGGTTCAGCACCGCCAGGGTGACTGCCCCGTGCTGCGACAGGAGGGCGACGAAGTCGTCGTGGAGCCGGGCGTCCGCGTACTTCTGCGGGTCGGTGACCCAGACGAAGACGTCGACGAGCTCGAGGATGCGCTCGGCCTCGACCCGGTGCGCCACCTCGCGCGAGTCGAAGTCGGGTAGGTCGAGCAGCACGAGTCCGTCCAGCGCCCCGACCGATCCGCCCGAGCCCTCCTCGTCCGCCGCCGCGGTGTCGTCGACGACGTGCCGGGTGGCCACGCCGAGCCAGTCGAGCAGCTGGCTGGCGTCGGCGTCACCCCAGACGGCGGCCGACGGCAGCGCGGTCGTAGGCCGGCGCGCGCCGATCGTCGCGATGTCGGCGCCCACGAGGGCGTTGAAGAGCGAGGACTTGCCACTGCCCGTGGCGCCGGCGAGGGCGACGACGGTGTGGTCTCCGGCGATGCCGCCTCGCTCGCCCGCCTTGTCGACGGCGCGACGGGCCCGGTCGACCATCGCCGGCTCGAGCTCCGCGGCGCCGGTCAGCAGGGCCATCGAGAGCGCGCTCGTGCGCTCGCCCACCTCGGCCGACGACGCCGGCTTGACCTTGGCGCGGCCCTTCGTGATGGGGCTCATCGCGCGGCCCGCACGGCAGCAGCCGCCTTCTCGAGGTGTGCGGTCTTCTCGGCGTCGACGTGCACCGTCGTCACGGCTCCTTCGTAGCGCTCGCGCTCGGCGGCATACAGCTCCTCGACACGCGTCAGCAGCCGCTCACGGGCCTGGCGCGCGAGCTCGCGCACGGCCTGGTCGCCGAAGACGGCCTCGAGGAGCTTCTGCCCCACGACGGCCGTGCCGCCGGCGATGCCGATCTCGGCACCGGTGACACCGGCGGTGCTCGCGAACGTCACGAGCATGAGGACGACCCCGAGGCCGTTGACGCCGTAGGCCATGATGCGGGCGGTCGTCCGGCGGTCCCTGCCCTCACTGCGCACCATCTCGAGGATGTCGCCCTGCCAGTCACGCACGACACGCTCGGCCTTCGCTGCGGCCGCGTCGCTCGACCTCGCGAGACCCGGGTCGGCCGCGAGGAGCTGGTCGCCGCCGGGCAGGACCCGCCAGGCGCGGGCGGTCGCCGAGGCGGCCAGCTCTCCCCGGTTGGAGATGAGGGCCTCGACGCCGGACTGCAGCGCCTCGCCGAGGTTGTCGGCGCGAGCGGGCTCACCCTTGATGAAGGACGTGAAGCGGTCGCGGACGCGCGACACGGTCGACTCGACTTGGCGGAAGAACTCCCCCGTGCCGACGAACTCCTGCCAGCGCGCGAGCACCTCGCCGCGGAGCAGGCTGCCGTCCTCCATGCCTTCGTGCACCTGCGTCGTCGCGTCGGCGTATGCCGTCCGGGCGGCTTCGACGAGCGCGTTGCCCGCCGCTGCCTGGTCGGCGCCGGCGGCCAGCAGTGACCGGGTGCGCGCGTCGAGCGAGGTGAGCGCACCCTCGAGGGTCTGGCGCACCACGACGGCCCTCGCCTGGGCGTCGCCGGCGAGCGCGGTGAGCCACGCGCGGAGGCGCTCGACCTGGTCGTCCGGCAGGAGCCCGTCGACGAGCTCGGACTCGAGCACGGTGAAGATCGGCGCCTGCTCGAGTCCCTGCTCGCGCAGCATCGACGCGAGGTGGGTGCGGATCTCGTCGACAGCGGGGGCCGGCACCCGGTCGAGGACGACGGCGACGGCGGTGCCGCGCTCGCTCGCCTCGCGCAACAGGTCCCACGGCACGGCGTCGGCATACCGCGCCGCGGTGGTGACGAAGATCCAGAGGTCGGCAGCGGCAAGGAGCTGGCCCGCGAGCTCGCGGTTCGCCTCGACGACGCTGTCGATGTCGGGGGCGTCGAGCAGCGCGAGGCCTGCTGCGACCGACTCGCTCGAGACGAGGCGCACGGCGCCGGGGCCGTCGGACGAGGAGTGTCGCCCGGTGATCCGGGCGAGGCCGGGGAGGATGCGCTGGCCGGAGAACCAGGCGCCGTCCGAGGGATGGTGGACGAGGACCGGTGAGCGCGTCGTCGGGCGGAGGACACCGGAGAGCGAGACCTCGCCCCCGACGACCGAGTTGACGAGCGTCGACTTGCCGGCGCCCGTCGAGCCGCCGACGACGGCGAGCAGGGGTGCGTCGATCGAGGTGAGGCGAGGGATGACGTAGTCGTCGAGCTGGTCGAGCAGACGCGACCTCGTCGACCGGCCGGAAGCGGCCCCGGGGAGGTCGAGCGGGAGGGTGACCTCGGAGACGGCGGACCTCAGGTCCTGAACCGCCCCGAGCAGCCGGGCATTGCCCGCCCCTGATTCACCCACGTCGGCAATCCTCTCCTGTCAGCACGAACTCACCAAACCGAAACGCCCCTGCGCGGCGCCCGGTCCGGATCGGGGTCACGGGGCGACCCTCACCGGGGCGAGCGCGACTGCCAGTGCCGCTCGAGCACCGGTGTCTCGACCAGCCGCTCGATGCACACGCCTGCAGGAAGTTCCCGCGGCCGCAGCGGGTCCAGGCCCCGCCGGTGCCGGTTGGCGTCGCGGGTCGAGCGGAGGTGCAGATGCGGGCTCCGGACCGGTGCGGAGCGCGTCAGGTCGCGCAGCGTCGTGCCGTGCAGCAGGACGGCGTCGCAGTCGACGAGCCACCGCGCGCGGGCCAGTACGTCGCGCCCCGGCTCACCGGAGTGCACCCGCGGGTCCTCGATCGGGCTCGTGACGCCGTCGCCCAGCCACGCGTGCGCGTCGGTGCCTGCGAGCAGCGACTCGAGGCTCGCGACGAGCACGGCGTCGTCGGCTCCAGCAGCGTCGACGCGGACGACGACCTCCGGGATCGCCCACACGAGGTGGGTGCCACGCACGTCGGAGTCGGGCAGGCGGCGCGCGAGAGCCACCGTCTCGACGTTCTTGACGGACGTGAGGTCACCCCGGCCGGGCAGGTCGTGCCCGTCGTGCCACACGACGGCGTCGGCGAGCCAGCGCATCTCCGCCCCCGCCACGTGCGCCCGGTGGCCGTAGTCCCAGTCCTCGCCACCGTAGGCGCGCAGCGACTCGTCGAAGCCACCGAGCTCCTCGTGGAGGTGGCGGCTCACGCTGACCGCCGCCCCGAGCACGAGCTGGTAGGCACGGTCGTCGGGGCGGGTGAGATCGGCGGTGCGCTCGTAGCCGTCGAGGAGCCAGGCCGGCTCGTCGATGAGCGAGGGCGCCGGTCCGTCGCCTCCGAGCCACCCCCGCACGGCCGCGGGTGTCCAGCCGTCGAGCTCGGCGTGCAACCGGTGCCCCACCGTGAGATCCCACGCCGACGTCGTCACCGAGGCCACCCTCGCGAGGTAGTCGGGCGCGGGCACGCAGTCCTGGTCGATGAAGACGAGCACGTCTCCCCCGGCGGCCAAGGCCCCGAGGTTGCGGGCCGCAGCCGGGCGGAAGCCCTCGTCCGGCTGCCGCACGACCGAGGTCGCGTAGTCGTGCCCGCCGACCCGCGGCTCGACGCGCGACCCGTCATCGGCGACGACGACCTCGAAGTGGGAGGCCGGCAGCGTCTGCAGGTCGAGCCCGGCGAGCAGTCGGTCGAGCTGGTCCTGTCTCTCGAAGTAGGGCACGACGACACTCACCCGGTTCTCCGGGAGTGACTGTGGGTCAACGGGTTTCACGAGATGCTCCTCAGGACTTCTTCGTGCGCCTCGGCGCTCTCGGCCCACGACGGACCGAGCTCGACGTCATCGCCCACCCACGTGCTGTCGGGCGACTCCAGCGCTCTCTCGATCGCCGGGGCGAGCGCGTCCACGTCGTCGACGACGGTGACCGCACCGGGGAGGCGAGCGGCGAGCTCGCGGGTGTACGCACCGGCGAGCACGATCGGTCTGCGCCCCAAGGAGATCCACGAGTTGATCGACCCCGAGGCAGACACGTGCAGGTGAGCCGCGACGGGCACGTCCACGGCCCGCAGAACGTGGGCCAGGTCGGGCTCGGGCACGTAGCCGGTGACCGCGAACGTCGTGCCGGCCTGCCGCGCGCGAAGAGCGAGCTCCTCGACGAGGCTCGCGTGCCCGGTCGAGACCCCTCCGACGTTGACCACCTCGACCCCGTGGCCGCGCGCCACGACGAGACCGGCGGCATCGATGACGTGCTCCAGCCCCTTGCCGGGATAGAGGAAGCCGAGCACCGCAACCTGCGCCGGCTCGGCGCGTGGCGAATACCGTTCTGGCGCAGGCGTTTCCACCCGCTCGACGGGTAGTGGCAGCACGACCACCCGCGTGCTCATCTCGTGGTCGTCGAGGCACCGCCCGAGGAGCGCGCGCTCGTGCTCGCTCGCCACGACGACGACCGATGCGCTGTCGACGAAGCGCCGGTATGCCGTCCGGCGCCTGTCATGGCGAGCCTGCCCCTCCTCGGGCTGGGGGATGTCGTGCAGGCACAGCGCGAGGGAGGTGGAGCGAGCGAGGTCCTCGACGAGATCCGCGGCGTCATGTGCGGTGGTGCCGAGGAGGTGGTCGGTGACGTGGATCATCGCCCGGTCGTGGCGCGCTAGGGCACGACGCAGGTCGGTGGCGGCCGTCGCGACGTCGGGCGCGTCGATGCGGACGAGCGCTGCACCGAGACCCGGCGACGACGCTGCGAGACGGAGGGCGTGGATGACGACGCCGTGGCGGTCGGGCCCCACGACGGCATACGCGCTCATCGGGAAGGAGCGCCGGGGGCGCGCCCGGCGAGGAGGTCGAGCTGGGCACGGTGGCGGCGCACGATGTCGGCGACGACCCGGGGCCGGTCGACGAGCCAGGCCAGCTGGGCGCGTGCGACCTCGTCGGCGGGCACAGCCTCGCCGGAGACGAGCCAGTCCTCGCGGGCCGCGGCGGGGTCGAGACCGAGCTCGACGAGCACGTCAGCTGAGACGGGGGCGTGCAGGACGTCGAGGAAGCGACGGCCCGGGTCGACGGCGGTCGCCGGCAGGCCGAGCGCCTCCTGGAGCCGGCGGGCCAGGGCGACGAGGACCGGGTTGGCGGGGTGGTTGATCGTGCGCATCGCTCCCGCGCCGGCTGAGAGCACGAGGTCACTCACGGGCACGGCGCCGGCGGCCTTCTCGCGTCGGCGCAACTCGTCGACCGACCATGACGACACGGCGGCTGCCGCGCGGGCGTCGGTGGCCAGCTCGCTCCCCGCGGCTCGGAGCACCGTGCGCGCGTCGTGGTAGGGCACGAGCGGTGGGTCGCCGGCCTCGGCATCGTGGTGCACGATCTGCCACGGGTGCAGGCCGGCATAGAAGACGACCGGCCACACCACGGTGCGGGCACTGCTCGCGGCCTCGGCCACCTGTGCGGCGCCGAGCGGCATACCGCCGTAGTCGTCGGCGATCGGCTGGGTGAGCACGACGTCGGCACGCTCGAGCAGACGCTGCAGGAGGGATATCTCGTCGGCGGCGAGCTCGTGGACCGGGGGGATGCGCACGCTCGACCACGGGGATCCAGGAGCCTGCTGGAGCAGCTGGCGCAGCGACTCCGCCTGGCAGTTGCCGTGCACGACGAACAGGGGCCGGTCGTCGCCGGGCAACGGGTCGAGGCCGTAGAACTGGCCGTAGTGCCGCGCCCGGTCGGGGTCTGCGTCGATGGCTGCCACCGGGCGGGCGCCGTCCGGCGCGGGTGCAGCTGGGTCCGACGGGTCGCGAGTCACAGGGGTCACCTACCCGTCCGGGGCCACGGTCGCTCACCCCGTCCGTCCGGGGCCGTCCCCGGTTTCACCACCCGGGTGCGCGGGTAGGAGTGTGGGGTGACAGGCACCGACCAGAGTCCGGCAGGGTGATCGGCGACCCCTCGGTCCTCGCGCGCTCCGACGGTGCGGTGCGGGCCGGCAGCCAGCGGACCAGCACGCACCCCCGCTCCGTCAGCGTCGTTCGCGACCTCGTCAACGGGCGAGCGTCGGTGCCGCTGCGGATCGCCCTCATCGCTCCGTGCGACCACCCCATCCGCCAGCCCTTCGCCGGTGGGCTCGAGTCGCTCGTGTGGCAGCTGCGCCGCGCGCTCGTGGCTCGCGGTCACGACGTCACCCTCTTCGCCGCCGACGGCTCGGACGCGCTCGACGAGGAGCACGTGCTGCCCGCCGGCCCCTGGGCGCCATCGCGCACGGCGTCGGAGGACGTGTCGATGCCTGCCCCGGGCTTCATGGCCGCACACCACGCCTACCTGCGCCTCCTGATGTCGCTCGCGGGTCCCCGCGGCGACGACTTCGACCTCGTGCACAACCACGCCCTGCACCACCTCCCCGTGGCCATGAGCCCGCTCGTGGTACCGCCCATGCTCACGACGCTGCACACCCCACCCACCCCGTGGCTCGAGTCCGCGATCGAGCTGACGCGCGGTGATAGCGGTCGCGGTGAGTTCGCCGCCGTCAGCCGCTTCGTCGCGCGGCAGTGGCGCGTGCTGCAGCCCGACGACGAGGCCCACGTCGTGCCCAACGGCGTCGACCTCGACACGTGGAAGGCAGGCTCCGGCGGCAGCGCCCTCGTCTGGTCGGGTCGCCTCGTGCCGGAGAAGGCGCCCCACCTCGCGATCGAGGCAGCGAGGCGGGCTGGCTTGCCGCTCGTGCTCGCCGGGCCGGTCAACGACCCTGAGTACTTCGAGGCCATGGTGCGTCCGCGCCTCGGACGAGACGTCTCGTATGCCGGTCACCTCGCGACCCCCGATCTCGTCACCCTCATCGGGTCGTCGGCAGCCGCCCTCGTGACGCCCGTGTGGGACGAGCCCTACGGCCTCGTCGTCGCCGAGGCCCTCGCCTGCGGCACGCCGGTCGTCGCCTTCGCGCGCGGCGGCATACCGGAGGTTCTGCACGACCCGAGCGGCCCGCCTGACGGGGAGGCGGTGGGTTGGCCCGGTGACCAATCAACTTCAGAGGTGGGCCGGCTCGCGCGTCCGGGCGACGTGGGGGCACTGGCCGCGGCGGCCGCCGACGCGGTCCAGCTCGACCGCCGGAAGGTCCGACGGCATGCCCGTCAGCACCTGTCGCTCGACCGGATGGTCACGGCGTACGAGCAGCTCTATGACCGGCTGCGGTCAGGTGCCACCTGGGAGTCCGGCCAGCCAGCGTGATGAGCCCCTCGTCGGCGAACGCCGCGAGCCAGCCCTCCATGGGGAACCAGCCCCAACGCGCCGCGAAGCGGTTGCTGTTGCGCACGATGTCGACGAGGTGGCGCCGTGGCGGACTCTCCACCTCGTGGTGCTGGTGGTATGCCGGGGCGCCACCGACCCACCACAGCCGCCCACCCGCTCGCGCCAGCCCCATCGCGAAGTCGGTGTCCTCGCCGCCGTAGCCGTCGTAGCCCTCGTCGAAGCCCCCGACGCGATGCCACGTCGACGCCGTCACGGCGAAGGAGAGCGACCAGAAGAGCCGCAGGTCGTCGGCTGCGAGCAGGCCATCAGCCGGCGCGACCGGGCGCGCGGCGTGCGGCTGCGAGCGCTCGAGATCGCCTGCGGTGTAAGGCCTTCCGTGAGCTCGCGGCGAGAGGTAGTGCACGGCTCCCGACCACACGTCGGTGGCACCGCCGGTCGAGGACCGGGCGGCCTCGCAGTAGCGCTCGACGAGGCGCGTGCCCGGGATGCAGTCGACGTCGAGGAAGACGAGCAGCTCGGCTCCGGCCGCGATCGCGTGCTCGGCGGCCCGGTTGCGCGCCGTCGCGAGCGGCAGCCCCCACCGGTGCGCGCCGACGGAGAGGACCTCGGCGGGGAGCCCGGCAGGGGTGTGCTCAGCCACGACATCAGCCAACTGCGGGTCGTCCATCGCTGCCACGACGAGCAGGTCGGGTAGGACCGTCCCGGCGCCCAGTCCCCGCAGCAGCCACTCGAGATGGTGGTGCCGGCCGTGCGCCAGTGTCAGCAGGGCCGTGCGAGGTCGCTCGTGGCCGGAGGTGCTCGTGCCGGCCGCGGTGGCCGTGCTCGCTGTGCGCGTCATCGGGGGTCGCCGAGGGCGAGGGAGTCGATCAGGGCGGCGCACCGGTCGGCTCCCGCACCGTCCGTCCAGCGGCTCCAGCGGCCCACATCGATGCGGGCGGCGGACTCGAGCAGGTGCGGCCAGGCCTCCGGCTCGGGCCAGACGGGCAAGCCCTGGCTCACCCCGGCCGCCTCGAGCCCGCGGACGGTGAAGTGCTGCTCGTCGTGGGGCCGGCGCTGGGCGATGATGACCGAGCCACGCCGCGCGGCCGCGACCTCCGAGACGACGTTCTGGCCGGCGTGGCCGACGACGACGGCGGCGTCCTGCAGGCTCTCCCACAGGGCGTCGGGGCCCACGTCACGGCACACCGTCCAGCTCCAGCCGGCCGTCGCCCGACGGGCCTCCTCGATCTGCTGCTCGGTCACGTCGGTGCCGCCCGCGCCCCAGACGAGCGCGACGCTGCGGGCCTGCGGCGGCGAGACCGGCTCGCGGTCGTCGAAGCGTGAGAAGGACCCGAGCCAGGTCGTCTTGGGATCCCACCGGGGCTGCCAACCCCCGACGATGTCCGCCTCCTGCGGCCACGTCGCGATGAGCGCGGTGGCGCTGTCGTAGGCGAGCTGGTGCTGCCGGTCACCGCGGTCGCCAGGCTTGACGAAGGTCGCCACCGGCACACCGAGCAGTCGAACGAGAAGCGCGACCTCCACCGACACATCCGTCACGAAGACCGCGGGATCGTGCGCCGCGACCCACGCGGCAATCATCTGCATGCGCTCCTGAAAACCACTGTGCCGCAATGGCGCCCAGTGCAGGACACCGCCCGCGGTGTGGTCGTGACCTTGCGCGGCGTCGTCGCGCGGGAGCTCGACCCACCGGTCTTCAGGCCAGTCGTCCGGCCGGGCCGCCGAGCTGAGGATCGTCACGTCGGCCGCCATCCGGGAGCCCACGACGCGAGCCCGGGCGACGTGCCCGGCACCGAGGTGGTGGGCGTACCACCCGACGACAGCGCCGGATGCGCCGTCACCGTGACAGCCGCCCGCCACCGGCGTCACAGCGCCGTGGCCGGCTCGCACAGCGCACCGGTGGACGCCGCCACACCCTCGCACGGCACGAACGGCGCGGTGGCCGCGCGAGCAAGCAGGTCGGCATACAGCTGCTCGTGGCGCTGGCTGATGACGGCCTGCTGCTCGGCACGCGTCTGGGGGTCGGCCTGCCAGTGCGGGCGGTCCCAGAAGGCGAGCTGAACGGCCGAGAAGACCTGGCCCTCGTCGGGGTCCTCCCCCGCCCGCCAGCCGAAGGTGAGCATCGGCTCCTGCTCGACCCAGTAGCCCGTGCGCGGAGCGAGGACGGTCGTGCCGAGGTCGTAGCACGCCTCGACCCAGCCGGAGTGGGTACCGAAGGCATAGGGCAGCACGGCGAGGTCGAGCCCGCGCAGGTGCTCCCAGAGCTCCGCGTCGGAGCGGCGTTCGTGCACCGTGAGACGCAGGCGGCCGCGGCGCTCGAGGTCGTAGAGCGTCTGCAGGAGGAAGTGGTCGTGGCGCGGGTGGCGCGGGTCGAGCACGTCCGGGTGGAGGTCGACGACGAGCTCGGCGTGGGGCAGCGTCGACACGGCGTCCGACACGATGCGCACGACGGGCTCGGCGAGGACGTTGGCGCGCAGGCTCTTGAGGTCGATGCCGACGACGAAGGGCCGCCCGTCGTCGTGCGCCTCCGGCTTCGGTGCGCCGACGAGCTCGATCGGGGCGACGTGCGGGTGCGCGAGCACCTCGGCAGTCCGGCCCCAGCGCTGCTCGATCTCGGTCGCCGCACCGGGCGTCAGTGTGATGACGGCGTCGGCGGCCGGCACGAGCACGTCGAGGCGCGCCGCGTGGTCCCGTTGGTCGGTGAAGTGCGGGTTGACGAGGTCGTGGACGGTGAGGACGAGCGGGATGCCCTCCTCGCGCAGCGCGCAGACCCACCGGCCAAGGTCGTCCGGCGAGGCAGTGTCGAAGCCGAAGTGCAGGTGCACGACGTCGAGCTCACGAGCGTTGCGACGGACCCAGCCCGCGTCGAGAGCCGTCGGGGGCCACCACTGCCCTGACGGGGCGCCGGGCACGGCGGGATCGTCGAGGTGGACGACGCGGCTCGTGGCGGGTGTCGTGGAGCGCAGCCGCTCCGGGTACGGATGGGCGCTCGGAATGGCGAGCACGCGCAGCGCTGGGGTGAGTCGGACCGATGGCAACCGAGGCTCCTGGGTGAAGGGGTATGCCCGTCAGTACCCGTTCGCGGCCCACCCGCAACACGACCGGCTCACGAGCAGCTCGCGCGTTGCGCTGGGTGGATCCGGTCGCCACGGTCGTTGACTGGGTGGCGTCAGCCGACCGAGACGGCCTCGCTGCCGGGAACATCTCCGTGAATGCCTTGCGCGCCGCGCGACCCCCTCCCACCGACAGACTGGGGTCAGGCGCCGTCGTAGGCCGCCCGAAGCTCGGCCACGTCGATCTTGCCCATCTTCAGCATCGCCTGGCAGACCCGTTGGTTGGCCGCGGTGGTGTAGTCGCCCGACAGCTCCTCGAGCTCCCGCGGAATGACCTTCCACGAGACACCGAACTTGTCCTTGCACCAGCCACAGGGCCCGGGCTCGCCGCCGTCGGCCGTGAGAATCTCCCAGTACCGGTCCACCTCATCCTGCCCGTCGACGCGCAGATAGAACGAGAAGGCCTCGTTGAGCTGAAACTCCGGTCCTGCGTTGAGGCCGGTCACCTCGTGCCCGGCCACCGTGAACTCCACGACCTCGGCGACCTGCCTGTCAGGCTCCGCGCGCGGTGTGAACACTCTCGTCACGGCCGAGTTCGGTAAGTGCTCGGCATAGAACTGCGCCGCTTCGACGGCCATGCCGTTTCCGAACCACAGATGCGTCCGTACCAGAACCATCACATCACCATAGGTCCGAGCGACTCCACCCGACCCCAACGCTCGTCACCGCATACTCCGTGGGCGGCCCGCAGACTGCGATCGCTGGACCGAGGCGAGGCAACAAGGATCCTCAGTACCTCGGGCGGAGCGATTGGGTGCTGGAAAGCGACGGGCACCAGCCGTGCCGGTTCTGCACGGCAGTTGTTCGACTTTCACTTATACGCCATCCAACTTGTGTCTCACACTTGTCAGAAGTCCCTTCTCATGGTTACCGTCACGGGCAGGCAGTGGTCTGCCGTCCGCGGTAATGGCGCCGGGATCTCCAGGTGTCGTGCCGCCCAGCGCGGTTGCAGCCGCGTCGATACGAAGGAGACCGACCATGAGCGGTAAGCAGAGTCGTCGGATGATCTTGGGCGCCGGGGCTGGGGCCCTGGCCAGTGGCGCCCTCGCCACCCTCACGGGCCCGGCCGCGGCGTTCGGCGCCTCAGCCGCCTCGCAGCCGGCCGGAGGCCCCAACGTCATCCCCGCCGACCGCATCGGCCTGCAGATCTTCACCGTCCGCACCCTCATCGGCGCGGACTACAAGAACCTCGAGCTTGCCCTCGAGGCCGTCCACGACGCCGGGGTCCGTGAGCTGGAACTTGCCGGCACGTACTACGACAAGACGACCCCGGAGCTCAAGCGGATCGTCGAGGCCCACGGGCTGCGGATCGTCAGCAACCACTTCGGGCCGCGGACCCTCACCGGCGCCAACCCGTGGATGACCTACGAGGGCCGCATGCAGATCTTCGAAGAGGCCCAGAGCCTTGGGCGCTTCCCGTACGTCGGCACCGGCAGCCTCATCGGCTTCACCGGCCGGAACGAGGCGACTGTCGACGGCTACAAGCGCACCGCCGAGGAGTTCAACACCGCCGGCGAACACGCGGTCAGCCAAGGGTTCGGCGGTTTCTTCTTCCACAACCATGACAGCGAGTTCGCCCTCGTCAACGGCCGTCCGCTCTTCCACACCCTGCTGGAGAACACCAACCCCCGGTTCGTGAAGTTCGAGGTCGACCTCGGCTGGGTCTCGGTCGCCGGCGAGGACCCCTACTGGTGGGTGAAGAACTTCGGCCACCGCTTCGTCGGGTTCCACATCAAGGACCTCGTGTGGGACCCGAACGGCAACCGCACCGTCGCCGCAGGCACCCGGGCCGCCGGGCGGAAGTACCGATTCGCCGACGTCGGCAAGGGCGTCGTCGACTGGACGCGCACCCTCTCGGCCATCAAGGACCTGCGTGACTACCGCTTCTTCCTCGAGCACGACGACACGGGCAACCCCGACCTCAACCCCCTCGGCTCACCCAACACCGTCTGGCGCGGCTGCAGCCACCTCGGCTCGATCAACACCTCCGGCCGGAAGTAGCCCAAGCCAGGGAACCCCTCGAAGCATGGTCCGAACCCTCGACCGGACAGACAACTGACAGGGGAGGCACCGACGACGCATCGTCGGCGCCTCCCCTGTGCCAAAGACGCCACGAGAGGGCGCCCGACAGCCGGGTGTTTGCCCGGCCAACTACGAACGCTCGCCGCTCGGGGTCTTGTCGTGACTCATCCTCCGTAGCGCAGCTGAGAGGGTTACTCGGGCCTACGCCGAATATCACCCTCACGGCAAAGTCACAACGGCCGATGACCCGGGCTGGATCGACCGTCGCTTCACGTGTCGTGGCCCGATTTCCGGGAGGTCTGAGACGTGTCGATTGATCTGGGAACGAACGCACCAGAGAATTGGGTGACGACGCTGCGTCATACCGCCGTCTGACGGACGCGAAACACTGCCGGGTGTCGGTGAGCGAGTGAATGCGAGAATCCACGTCGTGGAGGCGGATGTCGTTCGGCGCGCGATGGCTGCGGCCACGGCGCTGGCCAAGGCTGCAGGGCTGCGGGTCGACGACATCGCCGTACTGCACAACTCGAACAAGCTCGCCCTCCGTCTGATCCCGTGTGAGGTCTTCGCCCGAGTGGCACCGTCGGGGCACCAGGTGGCCGCGCTCGAGGTCGAGCTCGCCCAGCAACTCGCAGCAACGTCAAGCCCCGTCGCGGTGCCCGAGCCCAAGGTGGCGCGCCGCGTCTACGAGCGCGACGGCTTCATCGTGACATTCTGGACCTTCTACGAGTCGGTGCATGCCGACTGGGGCTCCCCTTCCACCTACGCCGACGCGCTGCACCGCCTGCACGCGGGTCTGCGCAGCGTCGACATCGAGACGCCACACTTCCTGGACCGCGTCACCGAGGCTGAACGTCTGCTCGCCCACCGAGACAACACCCCCACACTTGGGGAGAGCGACCGGCAGCTCCTCCTGAACACGCTCCAGGACGCGAGTGAACGGATCCGGCGACGTGGTGCTACCGAGCAGCTGCTGCACGGCGAACCGCATCCCGGCAATGTCCTGCACACCCCCGGCGGCCTGCTGTTCATCGACTTCGAGACCTGCTGCCGCGGGCCCATCGAGTTCGACGTCGCGCACGTACCCATCGAGGTCAGCGCGCACTATCCGAACCTCGACCGCGTGCTGCTCGCAGAGTGTCGTCGGCTCGTTCTTGCCATGGTCGCCGCATGGCGCTGGGACGTCCGCGATGAGTTCCCGGATGGGCACCGACACGGCCGCGACATCCTGACCCTGCTGCGCCAAGGTCCGCCGTGGCCCGTACTCGGCGCTCTCGCCGCCGAGTAGTGGAACCCACCAACCAAGCCGTAACCGACTCGCCACCGCGTGGCGGCGCCGACTCTGAGCTTGCCCGCGCGTGACCCTCGTACGGCCGTTGATCTCGCCAGCTCGCTGGGTCGTGCTCTTGCAGGTGATTCACCTTGGACCTGCCACCGCAGACAGGTAGGCGATCGCCGCCGAGACACGACGGTTCACGTCCGGATCGTCACGGATGCCGAGCTTGGCGAAGACGTGCTGGGCGTGGACCTCGACCGTGCGGTCGGAGATGAAGAGTCGTTGCGCGATCGCGGCATTCGTCAGGCCTTCGCCGATGCCGCGGAGCACCTCGACCTCACGACCGGTGAGGTCATCGAGGACACCGTGCGACTCGCGCCGGGCGAGGAGCTCGGCGACGAGGGAGGGATCGATGACGCAGTCGCCTCGGGTGACGCGGCGTAGGCCGTCGACGAGGGTGGCTGGGTCGAGAAGCCGGTCCTTGAGCAGGTAGCCGATGCCGCCTCCGAACTCGGTGACGAGCCGGGTCGCGAACTCTGCCTCGACGTACTGTGAGAGGACGAGGACCGCCATCGGCGGCTGCCTGCGGCGCATCTGTTCGGCGGCCTCGATCCCTTCGCCGGTGAAGGTCGGCGGCAACCGCACATCGAGGACGACAGCGTCTGGTGCGTCGAGGGTGAGGGAGCGCTCGAGGCCGATCAGGTCACCGACGGCCGCGACGACTTCGATCCCGGCCGTGGAGAGGGTGCGGACGATGCCCTCCCGGGTGAGGAGCTGGTCCTCGACGATGGTCACGCGCACGGCAGGGTCACCTCTGTCAGGTCGCCGTCGCTGGTCATGGTGCCACCCAGCGCGGCGACGCGGTCGTGGATCGTGGCATCCAGGGGCGGGGCCGGGCCGGTGACAGCCAGCTCGAGCCGCCCGTCGCACAGTCGACCTGTCACCGTGAGGGGTGTGCTCGCCCGGCGATGCACCTCGGCGATGACGAGGTAGGCCGTCCGCTCGGCGACTGGGTCGAAGCGACCGGGGGGCAGGTCGACAGTCGCGAGCCGGCCGCTGGTCAGCGCGATGACGGCGGGACCGAGGCCGGCGGACTGGAGGACGGGCGGAAAGGCACTGCGCGCGACGGCTCTGAGCTCGTCGATGCACGTGCGAGTGTCCGCGAGGGCTGCCTCCTGGGCGGGGCTCGGGTGCGCGTCCTGGCGGTCTGCCACTGCGAGACCGAGGTCGAGCAGGAGCGGTTGGGCGCCGTCGTGGAGGTCCCGTTCGAGCCGTCGAGCCTCCTCGTCGGCTCGTTCGACGATCCGCCGGCGGGACTGCGCAAGCTCGTCGGTGTGTCGGTCGAGGTCGATCCGGAGCCGGGCCTGCTCAAGGCCTAGCCGTACTTCGGGCGCGATCCAGGGCCGGCGTGCAGCGTCGCGCTCTGCCGCCGCGAGCCCGGTGGCGTCGGGTGCCGCCTGCAGGCCAGCGACGAGCCGCTCGAGACGACGGCGGGACCACCAGCGGCCGGCGAGCCCGCCAGCGATCGCGACGGCCGCGCAGAGAACAGCGATACGGGCCATTACGAGTGGTGACGGGCCGGGCAGACCGGTGACTCCGAGCAGCCCGGTGACCGCGACGACGGCGAGCAGCATGCTCGCCGGGTCCCGCCGTCGGGCGCTGGCGCCGAGGCCGGCGGCAACGATGGCGGCGCCGACGATGGCGAGGACGCGGGCGGAGCCGATGTCTGCGAACGACCCGAAGGCACCCTCGAAGCACCCGGAGCAGTCAGGGTCGCGCAGCGGGTCGTAGATGATGCTCCGGACGGGTCCGGCGAGCAGCCCGCCGACAAGTGCGACGAAGACCGCGCGGCTCCCCGCGAGCGCCAAACGTGCCACCGGAAGGACGAGCGGCAGCGCCGCGATCGTGACGGTCCGGCTCACGGCGGTGCCGTTGGTCGGCGCGGACCAGTCGCCGAGGAGCAGGAGCCCCACGGCGACGGCCAGCCACGCGGCCCGTGGCGCTGTCCGGTCAGCCACCCTGGACCTTGACGAAGTGACCGAAGAGCGCCGTGTCGAGCTTGTTCAGATAGACGGCGTCGGGGTCCTTAGGCTTCGGGTTCTCCCAGACGAACGTCACGACGTCGCCCGACCGGGACCACGTGCCGAACATCTTGCCGCCGCAGTGCGAGTCTGTGCCCAGGTCGACGAGGACCCGGTTCCCGGCGAAGGTGAAGGTCCACTCGCACGTGGCCCGGTCTGGGAGCCGGACGTGGGCCGAGGCGCCGTCGATCTCCAGCTCCCAGATCCCTGCGTTTCCGATCGCGTCACTGGGGGTCACGCCCGCCGCTTCCAGGTCGGCTGACGTGCCGCCCGCGCGCCACCGCCCGTCGAGGACGTGCTGGTTCCCGACCGGCTGGATCGGCGGCGTCGCATCCGGGTCGTTCCCGGCTGCGTCACCACAGGCCAACACTGGGTCTGTGGTGCCCTGGCGGAGGGCGCGCATCCAGTCGACCGACGCCGTGTGCTTCGCAGTGATCTGCTCGACGATGGGGTCGAGTTTTGCGTGGAGGGTGGCGAGCTCGGCGTCGGTCGCGGTGACGACCGAGGCGCCGGGCAGCATGCACCATTCGGCCATAGCGGCCTCCTCGCTCCTGGTCGCTGCGATGCTCGCCGAGTTGGCTTTCGCTACCGAGGCCTTGAGGGCGTCGCGCTGGCTCGCGGTCAGCGCCTCCCACGTCGCCTTTCGGACGACGATGACGTCGAAGCGGGCATACAGGTCGACATTGCTGGTGAGGACGGCTGGCAGATCGACTGCGCCGAAGGTCTGCACGGAGGCCTCGATGCCGCGCAGCGCACCGGCCTTCACCTTGCTCGCCCGTTCCTCGTTGGCACTGTGGTCGACGTTGGCTCCCAGGGCTCTGAGGATCTTCGTGGAGGTCGCGTCGACCCGGTTGTTGATCGTCTTGCCGGCGTAGTCCGCGGCCCCCAGGAGAGGAGTGGTGTAGCCGAACGGGTGACGGACCCCGACCGGGACGAGCCCGATCCCGACGAGGCCGATGTCCGGCAGCCCGGCATAGAGATCCGCGGCGCGCGGGTCGGCCGCGATCCTCTTGGCCTGGTCGTCGTTCGTCACGAGGAAGGGCGTGCCGAGCGGGGCGAGCGAGCGGGCTCCCTCCTCCTCGAGCCGCCCGGCGCGGACGAGGGCGAGGTCGAACAGGCCGCTCTTGAGGCGGTCGAGGGTGACGGTGTCCTCGGTCCCGTCGTTGGTCGCGGCGGGAGTCAGGGTGACCTTGACTGCCGCGCTGGCCGTGTCGGTCGCGAGCTTGCCGAGCAGCGCGTCGGAGGCGGCCTCGGGCGCTTTGAGCGTGACCGGGTCCGGCCCGGTGCCGGTGCGGCCGGTGGGTTCGGCGCAGGCAGAGAGCGCGAATGCGGTGAGGGTGGCGGCCAGTGCCGCGATCGTCCTGTTCATACGGACGACGCTAGGAATGCACGGGGCGTCCGGGGATCCGCTCCAGCCCGCGAATCGACTACGGGTGTGCCCGTACTCGACGCGCACGGCAGCCTCCCCTCCACGACTGTCCCGGTGTGGTCAGAGCGAACAGTGAGCGTCCCGTCGACGACGGCGGCACGGTCGGTGACGCCGAGAAGGCCCCGGCCGGCTGGGTCGGCCCCACCGGGTCCGTCGTCGGTCACCCGCACGATGAGCTGCTGCTCGTCGCGGGATGCCGAGACGACCACGCGCGCTCCGGGGGCGTGCTTACGGGCATTCGCGACCGACTCCGACGCGATCCACCACGCTACGCGGGCGATCTCGGCAGGGGCGTCGAGGTCGGGTGCCACCACAACGTCGAGGCCGCTCCCGAGCGTCCGGAGCGCCTCGCCGAGGGTGCGACCGCGCAGCGGGTCCAGACCCGCTACCAGCACGCCCAGCTCGTCGCGCAACCGACCCAGTCGGTCGGCGATGCCAGCATCGTCGCCGAGACACTCCTCGATGCGGTCGAGGCGTGCGAGGACGGTTCGGGTCAGGGCGTCCTCGGCGCGGGCGCGCTCGCCCTCGGCGGCCACGGCGAGCCGGCGGCGCGATGCGGCAATCTCGGTGCCGAGCTCGCGCCGCTCGTGGCTGAGAGCCGCGATCGCCGCGACCGGTGCGAGGTCGCGGGCGAGAACCGGATCGAGCGCATCGGGCACGTCCGCAGCCGGGGAGAAGCGGGCCACCTCGCGACCGTGCTCCAAGATTCTGCTGGAGTCCTCGTCGGGGTACGCCGGCAGCCCGGTCACGTCGACGTAGCCCGCACCGAGCGGGAAGTGGACGACGACGGGTCCGGTCCCGAGCACGGCACCGACCCGCCGGCCGAGTTCGTCGGCCACCGTGCCCTTCAGCTGGCCTGTGAGGCGCTCGATCGCCGAAACCATCAGGGCGGACAGGACCAGGAGGAGGTCGATGAGGTCGGCGAGCACGCGGACCCCGACAGCGCCGACGAGCAGGGGCACGGCCATCCATCCGGCACCGATGACGAGTTGTGTCCCGACCGTCCACCGCACCGGTACCGCTTTGATTCCTGGCCACCACGTCGCGGCGGCCGCGACAAGCACCAAACCGAGGAACGCGAACACAGGGACGCCTACCCCGAGAGACCCGAGCACCGCCACGACTCCGGCGGCCGCTGCCAAGAACCTGCGGGTCCTCCCGACCGTGCCGAACGGCAAGAAGAGCACCGCCACGACGACAGCCGAGTGCGGCCAGGTTGCAGCCCGCTCGACGAGCGCCCCGAGCCACGAGGGCAGATGTCCGCTCAGCCCGGTCCCGGACCAGATGGCGGCAGCCGCAGCGAGGAGCACGGCCGGGACCGGCCAGCGGGCGATGCCCACGGCCACCACGAGAAGGACGACAGGCACCGCGAGGTCGAGCAGGGAAGGGGTCGGCGCACCCGCCGCCCGCGGCACCGCGAACGACGCCGCGGTGAGCATGCCACCGAGCCCGGCGACGGCAATCACCAGGCGAGTCGCCGTCCCACCCGCGTGATGAGCGAATGCGGTCACGAGCCGATCGTGCACCCGGGACGGACCGCGCGTGGCCGCATTCGCGCGGACGCGAGCGGTTCGTCACAGCGACTTGCCTCGGGAAAGGGCCGGCGCAGCGGATCGGTGCTGCCGGTGGCCGGTCAGCACCATCGACCCGAGGTCGCCTGTCACCTCATCTGACATCCGATCGCCACGACGCAGCATCCCCGGGCGCATTGGCGTAGGGGCGCACTCGACGCTCGGAAGCTCTGAAGCGGCGCAGACGCAATGACTTTCGCCGTCAAGGAGTAGACCGATCCGCGGTCCCCGCTCGGGCCCGCTCGGGTCACAGACGACCGCATACCGCTGTATACCGTGGGGCTCAGACCTCGGCGCGCAGCGCGGCCTGCAGGTCGTGCTCGATGTCACGCGAGGCGAGGGCCAGCGCGCTGACGATGTCGACGAGCCTGGACTCGTCGAAGCGCACCGTCGGCATCGAGACCGTGACGGCCGCGGCGACCCGGTCGCCGACCCGCACGCCCCGGCCGACCGCCGTGACACCCGTCTCGGTGCGGTCCTTGTTGATCGCGAAGCCGCGGTCGCGCACGACGGCCAGCTCCTGCTCGAGGGCGGCCAGATCGGGCCGCTCCCCCTCGCGCCCGTCCCAGCGCTGGGCGGCATACAGCTCCTCACGCTCGGCGGGAGTGAGGTCGGCCAGGACGAGCTTGCCGCCCGAGGTGAGGTGGGCCGGGAAGACCATGCCCTCTCGGTTGCCCACGCGCAGGGCCTGGGCGCTCTCGACGGAGCCGATGAAGCGGGCGTAGTCGCCGGCGAGGACGAGCAGGTTGGCCGACTCGCCGAGCCGGCCGACGAGCGCGTGCAGGTGCGGCATCGCGACCGTGCGCAGCAGCGCCGTGCGCGACTGGGAGTCGGCGGTCAGCGAGGTGACGGGGCCGGCGTGGTAGCGACGGTCCTCCCCCTGCCGCGCGAAGTCTCGGTAGACGAGCATCGAGAGAAGGCGGTGGGCCGTCGAGCGGGCGACCCCGAGCCGTTCCGCCGCGTCGGAGACGCTGAGCGGGCCCTCGACCTGGAGCATGACCGCGAGGCGCAGCGCGTGGTCGACGCTCGCCAGGGCGTAGTGCGGGCGGTTCTTCTGGGCGCGGTCCTGGGCCATCTATTCCTCATAGCAGAATTGTCTGTTCCGTCATGGCGAACCTAGTCCACAGTCGTCCCCATGGCAACGACGCCCCCCACCCAGAACCGGCCCCTGGCCGCCACGAGCCCACGCCGCGCGAGCCGCCCCGCCTGGCTCGTCACGCTCCTCTGCTGGCTCATCGTCGTCTTCGACGGCTATGACCTCATCGTCTACGGGACGACCCTCCCCAGCCTCCTCAAGGAGAAGGGCTGGGACCTCACCCCGACCACCGCTGGCTTCATCGGCAGCCTCGCCTTCGCCGGCATGCTCGTCGGCGCGCTCGGTGCGGGCCTGCTCTCCGACCGGCTCGGCCGCCGCCGCACGATCCTCTGGGCCACCCTGTGGTTCTCGGCCTTCACGGCCCTCTGCGCCGTCGCCCCGAGCGCCGAGGTCTTCGGCGCCTTCCGCTTCCTCGCCGGGCTCGGCCTCGGCGGCCTCGTGCCGTCGGCCAACGCTCTCACCGCCGAGTTCGTCTCGCGCAAGCACCGCTCGGCCGTCTCGACGATGATGATGTCGGGCGTGCCGATCGGCGGCTCCATCGCCGCGCTGCTCGGCCTCTGGCTGCTGCCGACCTACGGCTGGCGCTCGATGTATGCCGTCGCCTTCGCCGCCGTGCTCGTCCTCCTCCCGCTCTGCTACCTCCTGCTCCCCGAGTCGCCGACGTGGCTGCGGGCACACGGGCGGGTGGCCGAGGGCAAGGCGGTCGAGGCGCAGTTCGGCCTCGTGCACGACCCGAGCGAACACTTCGGCGAGACGCACGCCCCCGGCTTCCGCACCATCCTGCGCGGGAGTTTCCTGCGCCCCACCGTCCTCTTCGCCGCCGCCACCGTCGCGACGCTCTTCGCGTGGTACGGCCTCGGCACGTGGCTACCGAAGCTCATGGGCTCCGACCCGCGCTTCGACATGGGCCAGCCGCTCGCCTTCCTCCTCGCCCTCAACCTCGGCGCAGTGCTCGGCTCCGTCGTCACCGCCTGGGCCGGCGTGCGCTTCGGCCCGCTGCGCAGCGCGGTCGTCGCGGCGGCAGTCGCCTGCGTCGCCCTCGCCATCCTGCTCACCTACCCGACCGACGCCACGCCGATCTACGCCGCGCTCATCCTCGCCGGCGTGGGCACCCACGGCACGCAGTGCCTCATCATCGCCGCGGTCGCGAGCCATTACCCGCCCACACTGCGGGGCACGTCGCTCGGCTTCGCTCTTGGCGTTGGCCGGCTCGGAGCCGTGCTCGCCCCGCAGGTCGGTGGCCTGCTCCTCGACGCCGGGCTCGGCGTCGGCAGCAACTTCCTCGCCTTCTCCGTCGCAGCCGGTCTCGCCGCCGTCCTGCTCGCCGTCACTGCGGTCGTCACGAAGCCCGCCGTCTCGGCGCGGCCCGCCGTCGACGTCCTCGTCCACTGACATCGCTTGACCCACAGACTCGCCCGAAAGGAACGACCATGACCCAGGCAGCCACCTCGCCCGTGCGGATCGAGGCCGTCGACTCCCCCGACCAGCCCACCCCCAGCCCCGAGCTCGAGGCGCTCTACCGCGGCTTCGAGGACGAGCTCCTCGTGCCGCTGTGGACCGAGATCGGCGACCTCATGCCAGCCCACCCGCAGAGCAAGGCCACCCCGCACCGCTGGCAGTGGCAGACGTTGCTCGACCTCGCCGACCGGGCCTGCCACCTCGTGCCCGTCGGTCGTGGCGGTGAACGCCGGGCGATCGCCCTGGCGAACCCCTCGCTCGGCGGCCGGCCCTTCGCGACGCCGACGCTCTGGGCCGCGATCCAGTACCTCATGCCCGGCGAGGACGCCCCCGAGCACCGGCACACGCAGAACGCGTTCCGCTTCGTCGTCGAGGGCGAGGGCGTGTGGACCGTCGTCGGCCAGGACCCCGTGCCGATGAACCGCGGAGACTTCCTGCCCCAGTCCGGCTGGAACCTGCACGCGCACCACAACGCGGCCGCGAAGCCGATGGCGTGGATCGACGGGCTCGACATCCCCTTCCAGTACTACACGGAGTCCCAGTTCTTCGAGTTCGGCCGCGACGAGATCTCCGACGCCGAGCGCGCCACCCCCGAGCGCTCCCGCTCGCAGCGGCTGTGGGGCCACCCGGGCCTGCGCCCCGTCTCCGTCCCCGGACCGATGCCGGCCAGCCCGCTGCTCGCCTACCGCTGGGCAGACACCGACCTCGCGCTCCAGGACCAGCTCGACCTCGAGGACGAGGGGTATGCCGCCACCGTCGAGCCGGGGCACGCCGCGGTCCGCTTCACCAACCCCACGAACGGCGGCGACGTCCTGCCGACCATCCGCACGGAGTTCCACCGGGTGCGCAGCGGCACCGAGACCGCGCCGCGCAAGGAGGTCGGCTCCTCCGTCTTCCAGGTCTTCGACGGCTCCGGCACCGTGACCGTCGCTGACACGACGTGGAGCGTCAGCCGCGGCGACCTCTTCGTCGTGCCGTCGTGGCAGCCGCTGTCGGTCCGCTCCGATGCGTCCGCCTCCGACTCCGACTCCGGCGCCCTCGACCTCTTCCGCTTCAGCGACTCGCCGATCTTCGAGGCGCTGAACCTCGCCCGCACCTCTGTCACCGCACCGCACGAAGGACCCTCCCGATGAAGCTCGCCACCCTCCGCAACGCCGACGGCACGACCGAGGCCGTCCGCGTCGACGGCACGACCGCAACCCCTCTCGGCGCACCTGACGTGGGTTCGCTTCTGGCCCAGCCGAACTGGCGCGAGCACGCCGAAGCGGCAGCCGGCGCGACGGTCGACCTCGGCGCGGCGGCATACGCCCCCGTCGTGACCCGGCCCGGCAAGGTCGTCTGCGTCGGGCTCAACTACCGCACCCACATCCTCGAGATGGGTCGGGACCTGCCGCAGTTCCCGACCCTCTTCAGCAAGTACGCCGAGACCCTCATCGGTGCGCACGACGACATCCAGCGGCCCGTCGAGACCGACGAGCTCGACTGGGAGTGCGAGCTCGCCGTCATCATCGGTGCACCCGTGCGGCGCGCGACGACCGCGGAGGCAGAGGCGGCGATCGCCGGCTTCGCGACCCTCAACGACATCACCGCGCGCGACTGGCAGTTCCGCACCAAGGAGTGGCTCCAGGGCAAGAACTGGGAGGCGACGACCCCGGTCGGCCCCTGGCTCGTCACGCCCGACGAGCTGCCCGGCGGCGTGCGGCCGACGCTGGCCATCCGCACCGAGGTCGACGGCGAGGTCGTGCAGGACGACACCACGAGCGACCTGCTCTTCGACCCCGTCGCGCTCGTCGAGTACATCTCGACGATGATCACGCTCCAGCCCGGCGACCTCATCGCCTCCGGGACCCCCGGCGGGGTCGGGCACGCCCGCAAGCCCGCGCGCTACCTCACGGCCGGCCAGAAGGTCGTCACCGAGGTCGAGGGCCTCGGCCGCTGCGAGAACCTCGTCGTGGACGACGGGCGAGACTGATGTCCCCCTCGCACGCGCAGGCCCTCGGCTGGATGCACGAGGGCACGGAGCTCTTCCTCAAGGCGCTCGAGAGCCTCGACGACGAGACGCTCGGCGCTCCCGGACCCCTGCCCGGCTGGACGGGAAAGCACGTCGTCGCCCACGTGGCCGCGAACGCCGAAGCGCTCGGCAACCTCGTGCACTGGGCGAGCACGGGCGAGGAGACGCCGATGTACTCCTCCCCCGAGCAGCGGAACGCCGACATCGACGCGGGGTCGCAGCGGCCTGTGGACGACCTGCGACGCTGGCCGGCCGCATCGGCCGGCAGACTGGCAGAGTCCCTCAACACGCTCGCCCCGGAGCAGTGGGCGCGTGAGGTCCGCACCGCCCAGGGCCGCACCGTCCCGGCGACGGAGATCGCGTGGATGCGCTCCCGCGAGGTCATGGTCCACGCCGTCGACCTCGGCGGGGCGGTGACCTTCGCCGACCTGCCCGCCGCCTTCGACGCGGCCCTGCTCGACGACGTCGCCGCGAAGCGCTCGACGGGTGCGGACGGCCCCGCCCTCGTGCTCGCGCCGGTCGACGACGACCGCACGTGGGCCGTCGCGGGAGCCGGCCGGCCGGCGACCGTCCGTGGCCCGCTCGCGCAGCTCACGGCATACCTCAGCGGCCGACCGGCCACCGGACTGCACGCCGACGACGGCGTGCCCACCCTCCCCCGCTGGCTCTGACCGCGGTTGTTCTCGAAAGGACTTGTCATGACCATTCTCAGCACGGACGTCGCCGAGGTCGCCGACGTCACGAACGGCGCCGGCGCCCCTGACGTCATCGTCGTCGGCGGCGGCATCGGCGGACTCGCCAACGCCCTCGCCCTCACCCAGAAGGGCCTGCGCGTGCGGGTCCTCGAGCGGGCGGCCGAGTTCGGCGAGGTCGGCGCCGGCCTCCAGATCGCCCCGAACTGCACCCGCATCCTCGAGCACTGGGGACTGCTCGACGAGGCGAAGAGCCTCGGCGTCCTCCCGGAGAACATCGTCATGAAGGACGCGGTCGACGGCTCCGAGCTCACCCGGCTCGACCTCAAAGATGTCGAGGCGAGGTATGGCGCGCCCTACATGGTCATCCACCGCAGCGACCTGCACGGGACGCTCCTGCGAGCCTGCCAGCGTGCCGGGGTCGACCTCGTGACCGACGTCGCGGTGACGGGCTACGACCAGCAGGACGGGCGCGCCTCGGCGATCCACGCCGGCGGCCGCGAGACGGCTGCCGTCGTCATTGCAGCGGACGGGATCCGCTCTGTCGCAAGGCCGCTCCTCGCCGACGACGAGCCGGTCAGCTCGTCCTACGTCGCATACCGCGGAGCGGTGCCCGCGCCGCAGGTCGAGGCGCTCGGCGTCTCGATGCGCGACGTCGTCGTCTACGTCGGGCCCAAGTGCCACTTCGTGCAGTACCCCCTGCGCGGCGGCGAGATGTTCAACCAGGTCGCAGTCTTCGAGTCGCCCAAGGCCCTTGCGGGAGAGTCGGACTGGGGCACCCCCGACGAGCTCGACCACGCCTTCGCCGACACGTGCGAAGAGGTGCGAGCCGGGCTGCCCCTCATGTGGCGCGACCGCTGGTGGCGGATGTTCGACCGTGAACCGATCCCGACATGGGTCACCGGGCGCATCGCGCTCTCGGGCGACTCCGCCCACGCACCGCTGCAGTACCTCGCCCAGGGTGCGGTCATGGCGATGGAGGACGCCTACGTCCTCTCGGAGCACATCGGCTCACAGCTCGCAGCCGGCGCGACAGCCGAGACCCTCGACTGGGACGCCGCCCTCGCGGCCTACGACGCCGTACGCCCCGAACACTGCCGCCGGGTCCTTACGACCGCCCGCGCCTGGGGCGAGCTGTGGCACCACGTGGGCGACCAGCGGCTCTGGCGCAACGAGGTGATGCGCTCACGCGACGTGCAGGACTACTCCTTCGTCGACTGGCTCTACGGGCCGACCGCCCTCACCCCCGAGCAAGAGCCCGCGATGTTCGAGCCGCTCGTCGCCCGCGACTCCGTTCCGTCCGGCGTCTGAGCCCGGGACCGACGCCCGTCCGACGTCGGGGGGCCTCCGATCCTGCGCCAGTCGGCACAACCGGCGAAGCGCCACTCGGTTCGCCTGGGCGGGGACCGGCCAAGTGACGTCGGATCAGAACGGCTCGGGTCGGCTTCCGGGTCATGAAGTCGGTCTTGACGAGTATGCGGAACTCAATCGGCGTGCCCCCGAGGACAGGGTCGCATCGAGATAAGCGCGCCCTCCTGGGCCTCCGGCTCGTGGCCCCGGCGCTTCAGACGGCGGCCTCTCCTGACGAGCTCGCCACATCACCGTCTACAGCCGTCACTGGGAGTCACGCCTGATCCGCCGGGCCGCAACCCCCACACATACTCCGCAGTGCAGCTCCTCCGATGCCGAACCACATGGTCGCTCATCCGGGACCAGCAGGTACCAGTTCGCGGAGTCACTTGAGTGGCCTTGGTGCAGGTCTGGTGCATGCGCGTCGACGCCGTGGTGCATTTCCGGAGGTCAGCGGCACAGTTGATGGGCGCCCCCGGCAGGACTCGAACCTGCGACCAAGAGATTAGAAGGCTCTTGCTCTATCCGCTGAGCTACAGGGGCTCGCCACCCGTGGCGGGCGACGTCCCATGATAGGCAAGCGGGGCGGCTGCGCCCGCTCAGGTCACGGGAGAGCCGACGAAGTCGCGACGGTGCGCCGTGATCGACTCGAGCAGGACCAGCTCTCGCTGGGAGGCGTCGCCCTCGGCGGTGCCGTGGACCAGCCTCGAGCGCAGCAGGGCGAGATCGCTCGCGCTGTCCTGGAAGGCCTGCATCGAGCGCTTCGCGGCGGTGCCGCCGGCCCTGCGGGCCCACGCCCGGGCGTCGCGTCGCTGGGCGAGCGAGGAGAGCATCGCCACCTCGCCGTGCGTGAGCCAGCCCGCATCGGCATAGGGCGAGAGGTACTGCCCGATCAGGCGACCCTCCCGGCGGCGCAGCCACACGACGAAGCCGATGAAGGCGAGGAAGAGCGGCACCTGGTAGGTGAGGTAGGCCTCGACGAAGCCCTCGAGGCCCGCGAGGGTGGAGAAGTTCCACAGCCCGTGCAGGAGCATCGCGCAGAACCAGCCGCCGAGCACCGCGAGGACCCGCACGAGCGGCCGTCGTGCGGTGACGGCGATGCCGATGCCGATGCCGGTGAGGGCTGTGAAGAGCGGGTGCCCGAACGGGCCCATGATCCCGCGCACGATGAAGGTGCCGGTGAGGCCCTCGTCTCCGTAGAGGTCGTAGGCACGTCCGAGGTAGAGGATGTTCTCGCTGAAGGCGAAGCCGGCACCGATGATGCCGCCGTAGACGATCCCGTCGATGATCCCGTCGAACTCGCGGCGCCGCAGCAGGTAGATGAGCAGGATCCCGAGCCCCTTGAGGGTCTCCTCGGTGAACGGCGCGAGGTAGACGGCGCCGGTCGCGAAGGGGTCGGTCCAGCGGGACTCGACGAGCAGGCGCAGCCCGTAGGTGTTGAGGAAGAAGGCGCCGACGACAGCGACGAGCGCGCCCCACAGGAACGCGAAGACGAGGTAGCGGGCCGGCTCGGCCTCGTAGCGGTCGAGCCAGAGCAGGGTCGGCACGATGATGAGGAGCGGGATGACCGACAGGAGCGCGGCCGTCACGATGGTCTGCGCCGTCAGCCGGTCACCGAGGATGATGAGCAGGACGAGCAGGGCGACAAGGAAGACCGCGCCGACGACACCGATGGTGATCGCCGTGCGCAGCATCGGTCGTCGGGTCGGGTTGGGCAGCGGACTCCATTGCGGCTGCTGGGCATTCGCTCCCCCGCCGCTCGGCTGACCGGTCGTCACGTCCCCTGAGGTCATCCCCGCAGGCTAGTGCAGTCCTGCGCGCCCCGGGTCGAGCCGACCGGCGATGGCACCGGGTGCCTTTATGGTGGAGCCGTGAGCGACTCCAACCACAGGGCCATGGCAGACCGGATCGTCTGGATCGACTGCGAGATGACTGGTCTCTCTCTGCGCGCAGACGCGCTGGTCGAGGTCGCGGCGCTCGTCACGGACTTCGAGCTCAACCAGCTCGGAGACGGCATCGACGTCGTCATCAAGCCGCCGGCCGAGGCGCTCGAGCAGATGGACCCCTTCGTCCGCGACATGCACACGACTTCAGGCCTCATCACCGAGTTCGACTCGGGGGTGACGCTGCAGGAGGCCGAGCACATCGTGCTCGACTACATCCGCACCTTCGTGCCCGAGCCGCGCAAGGCCCCCCTCGGCGGCAACACGGTCGCCACCGACCGCGGCTTCCTCCTGCGCGACATGCCCGACCTCGAGGCCTACCTCCACTACCGCATCATCGACGTCAGCTCGATCAAGGAGCTGTCGCGCCGGTGGTATCCGCGGGTCTACTTCAACGCTCCCAAGAAGTCGGGCGGCCACCGGGCGCTCGCCGACATCCGTGAGTCGATCGCCGAGCTGCGTTACTACCGCCAGGCCGTCTTCGTGCCCCAGCCCGGTCCGGACAGCGCGACCGCGAAGGCGCTCGCGCAGCCCCACGTCATCGAGCACTGACCCGGCCGGACGGCATACGGGCGGGTTGCGGAGGCTGACGGGCGGCCTGGCGGGCGGCTCGGGAGGGCTTCCGAGAAGCCCGTATGCCGTCCGGCCCGGGGTGGTCATCACCACCCTCGGGCAGCCTGTACGATTGTCGACGCAGTCCCACGACGCCGAGCCTCCAGGCCCGGCTCGTCCTGTGCATGGTGGGTGTAGCTCAGCTGGTAGAGCACCTGGTTGTGGTCCAGGTGGCCGCGGGTTCAAGTCCCGTCACTCACCCCATGGTTCCTGTTCGGTCAGGACGAATCTGTGGCCCGCCACCCTCTCTGACGAGGGTGGCGGGCCACAGACGTCTCCGGCCCGGGTGCTGTGTCTGCCGGCCTTCTCTGCGGCGGCCCAGGGCTAGGCTGGTGCTCAGCGGAGGCTCGCGCCGGGCGCTCGGGACGGGCGCCGGCGCCTCCGTCCGGAGAGGGAGTGCGATGACCCGTCACGAGACGCCGCCGCAGCCCGCGCCGTCGCGCATGACCGAGTTCCAAGGCCACCCGCTGGTCGTGGCCGTCACCGAGAAGCCGGAGCCTCTCGTCGTGCTCACGGCCGCGTCGCTGGCGCGAGCGACCGGCGCAGACGCGCTCTACCTCGCCTTCGCCGACCCCTCGCGCTACGTCGACGAGGAGCTCCCCGACGGGTCGGTCCGCCACCACTCCATCGACTCGGACCTCGGCGACGAGCTGTGGCCGGACCGGGAGCGCCGGATCATCCACTGGGTGAGCGAGGCGATGAGTGGCTCCGAGACGCCGTGGCACTTCCGCTACCTCGCCGGGCGGGCGGACCGCGCCCTGACGCACCTCGCGCGTGCCGTCGACGCCGCCGCCTTCGTCGTCGGCACGCAGACGCGGCCGCACCGGCGGGCCCGCGACTTCGTGGCGCAGTCCCTGTCGATGCAGCTCG
This sequence comes from Humibacillus xanthopallidus, assembly GCF_006717145.1. Classification (GTDB taxonomy): domain Bacteria; phylum Actinomycetota; class Actinomycetes; order Actinomycetales; family Dermatophilaceae; genus Humibacillus; species Humibacillus xanthopallidus. The sequence goes on from NZ_VFQF01000001.1 coordinate 1,821,854, forward strand.
CTCACCGCCAGCACCGGCCGGTCCTCGTCGTGCCGCTCGTCGTCGTGGACTGGCACGCACCGGCGCCGTGGGAGTGAGGGTCTCGTCGGGTCCGGCGCGCGGCTCCGCCCGGGGCCTAGACGATTTTGTGACGGCCCGTGGCGGCTGCTAACGTTTCCCCTCGTTGCGCCGCTAGCTCAATTGGCAGAGCAAGTGACTCTTAATCACTGGGTTCGGGGTTCGAGTCCCTGGCGGCGCACTCGTCAAGGCTGGCCACAGCCTCGTCGTTGCCCGAGAGTGCTCGTCGCTCTCGGGCTTCGGCGTTCCAAGCACACTTTTACCGTCCGCCTTTGCCTCCAACCGAGGTGACAACGGGCACCCACGGGCAGTCGCAACCCAGCACCGATGCTTCGTTTCCGCCCTCACCGGGCGCTTGCAGGCGGAGACGCGCCGTGTGACTCGTATCGCGAAGGTTCGGGCTGACGTCCGGGTCGCAGCCTGAACCCCACAGCTGAATGCTGCGCCAGCACGCACGGCATCCACCCTCGGCTGGGCGCGGCAGGTGCTGTCCCATCTGGTCATTTCCGCGGAAGTCCGCGCCCTGACGGGTGGACACTGGTGCCATTCGGGGTCGGGCAGGAGTCCGCGTGAGGCGCAGGTTGGGATGCTGGGGCGTGTGGCTGGTCGCGGCCGCGGCGTCGCTGACGTCCGCGTGTTCGGGTACGACTGCCGTGACCCCGACCCCGACATCGTCGTCGCCCGCTGTCACATCGAGCGCGTCTGTCGTTCCTGGGGCGCCGTACCACTGGATCGTCTACCAGCCGGCGCGGGAGGAGGGGCTGCGGATCGCCCGAACGGACGGCGGCGGCGCCTACTACCAGGTCGACGGGCCTGCCGGTGTGCTGACGAACCCCGACTGGTCACCGGACGGTTCATCTGTCATCTTCGCTGTGCAGCGGGGCGGCTCGTCGGCCGCGTGGCAGGCCGATGCGGACGGCGGTAACGCGCGCCCCCTTCTGGAGTGTGCTGCCCCGTGCCAGGGGATCTTCGACCCTTCCTTCTCTCCCTCCGGCTCGGAGATCGCCGTCGCGGCCATGGACCGGACCGGCGCGGCAACCATAGACATCTACCAGCCGGCGACGGGCCACCGTCGCATGATCGCCACCCCGGCACGCAACGACTTCTTCGCGCAGCCGCGGTACGCCCCGGGCGGCGATCGGCTGGTGGCGGAGCTGTTCCACCGCGACGGCGGCCGTGAGGGGTCCCCGGTGACCGGGTCGAGTCTCGTCATCGTCGATCTGGCCACGGGGACGGCCGGCAGGCCACTGACCGACCCGCTGCTCCTTGCCGAACACTCCGACTGGGGCGACGGCGGACTCATCGTCTTCGACCAGCGTCTGAAGCCGTCCTCCGACACGACAGACGTGTTCACCATCAAGCCCGACGGGTCCGGGCTCACCCGGCTGACTCGGTTCGCGGACACAGGTGGCAGTGCAGGCCAACCGTCCTGGACCCCGGACGGACGAGTGCTGTTCACGGTGCAGTCGACGCCGACGGCCGAGTACACACTGATGACCATCGACCTGACCGGCCGCCACCTGACACCAGCCATCGACGGCCGCACGGTTGCCGGTGTCCACGCCCGGATGGCCGCCAGAAACTAGGACCAGCGGGTTGCTCGACCACCACCGGACGAGCACAGCGGCCGGCACCCGTGAGCCGCCGCGAGTGACAGCAACGTCTCCTCAGGCTGCGCTCGCCGAGTCGCGCCAGAACGGCGAGCACACTGCGACACCTGCCCCACTCATCGCAGTCGAGCAGCGGTGGGTCGTCTGGCCCGACACCACCCAGTCTGAGAGCGGCGGGGCTGGCATCGTCCTCGGCGGGAGGGTCGTACGTGCCCTCGACCGAGGCCCTGGCGCCTGCGGCACACCGGCCACGAAGCGGCAGTGTCCGGGCAGCCGCGGGTCGGCCTCAGGAACCAGAACGGTGGAGCAGTCTGTCTGTAGTGGCCAACACCCGGAAGGCAGCACGTTGCAGGGGGACGGGCGGCCCGGCCAAGTACATGTCGTGAGCGAGACCCAGCCGGGCCGAGACCGGCAGCGAGGGCATGCCCTTGGAGTTCACGCGACCCTCGCGGGCGAGACGGAAGAACTCATCGAAGAACTGCTCGATGCCATCGCCTGGCGTGAAGGTGATGCGCACTCTGGCCGCCGCGCCACCGTACGGAGCCCACGCGTGCGGGTTGCCAGCAGGCACGACGACGGTCTCACCCGGGCCGCACATCGATTCCTCACCTCGGCATCGCAGCAGGATGCGGCCTTCGAGGACCTGGAACTTCTCCTCTTGGGAACGATGAATGTGCTCGGCCGCCAAGAATGCAGTGGGGCTCAGCTCGAGGTCCATTTCGGCGAGCGCACCGCCGGTCTGTTCGCTCGTCCGCACGAACGTGATTCGCTCCCCGGTGACCGGGTTCTCAATCACATCACCGACGTTGAACATCATCGGAACCTAACAGAGCTCGGCCCGGCTCGTCCCATATGCGCTGATTTCACGCGCCGCAAGCGAGACGCCGAGCCGAGAAGCTGAGCACGCCCCTGACTGGGACTGCGCGACTTACCGCCGCCAGCCGGGCGCACATCCCGAATCCCACGCCCGGGGGTCGGGGGTCCGGGCGACGGTCTACTCGTCTGCATATAGTCACGGAATGACAAGAACGACTGTGTCGGGGGCAGTTGGTCAGGGCACGGGCCGTCGGCTTTCGTACGTCGCCTTTGCCGCCGTCATCGTGGTCTACCTGGCAATCATTCAGGTCGGTGGCCTCATCGTCAGGAACGCCTTCGGTGCAGAGCGCGACACGATGACCACGACGTACGGCGTCCTCGTATCCATGGTGCTGCCCCTAGGGGTCGCCTTGCTCTTCGTGTACGGCGTCGTGGCCTATCTGGGCTGGTGGCAACCTGTGCTGCGCGACGACCGTCCGGTCCGCCTCTGGGTCATGATCGTGCCTGCCATCTTGGTGGTCGCGATCCTCCTGGCGATCAACTATGGGGCGCTGCTCGGCAAGGGATTCGCCTTCATCTTGGTGTTCCTGCTTGCTACTCAGCTCGTCGGCTGGGGCGAGGAGGGGCTCTTCCGCGGTATCGGGGTTACCGTCCTTCGACAGCACGGGCTGCGAGAGGGACAGGTCGCGCTGTGGTCCAGCCTCATCTTTGGAGCGGCGCACCTGAGCAACGCGATCGGATCAGGCGTGTCGGCGCTGCCTCAAGCCCTCGTCGTCAGCTTCGCCGGCTACTTCTTCTACCTGACCCGCCGAGTGTCGGGCGGCAACATCCTGAACTCCGTTCTGCACGGCCTCTTCGACTTCTCCCTTCTCACAGGCACCGCGATTCTGGCTAACCAGGGGTCCTACCCGGGCACGCTCGCGCCGATCCTTGTCTACATCGTCCTTGCCGTGCTCCTTCTGGTCCGACGCCGCAAGATCGAGCCGGCGGGTGACCCGACCGGCGGGACTGCCTGACACCCCGCACCGGAGAGCTGCAACCACCCTCTTGATTCGCAAGCCCCATCGGCTAGAGCCACAGGCCCCCACGATGAGCAGTCTGCTCGACAAGCCGCACATCTGCCTCGCTGCCCGCGTCGACCAGCTGCGTCTCCCCCGCCGCCTGACGGGCGCGTGCGTTTCACCCGCATAGTGCCACCCAGCCTCCAACGAGGGGAGAGCGCTGCCGTCACGGCGAACCGGTATGTCATCCCGAGCGCGCACGACGTGTGCTCCCGAGCACAGACGCGGTCCGGTGCACGTAAGCACACTGAGGCATGACCACGACCAAGCACCCGCAGCACCGCGACAGCAAGAGAAGGAATCGCGCCAAGCGGTCGTTCAAGAAGTGGGCCCCGGCGAAGTCCCCGGCGCAGCGAGCCGCGGCGAAGGCGGCGGCGGAGCAGCTCGCGGCCGAGGAAGCGACCGCCGCGTCAAACCCGCCCGAGCAGGCTCATCGCCGCAAGAGCCTCGCGTGCCGCTTGGGTTGGCATCACTGGGAGTCCACACGCGCCAAGGCCCAGAGGTTCCGTGAGTGCACCCAGTGCGGTCGACGCGGGTACTACGGGTGGCATGGCGACGGGGGCGGCCGTGACGACGAGGGCGACGACAATGAGAGCTGGCAGGACTATGACCCCGGAGCCGGACACGCGGGGCACAGCGGGTGGTTCGACGGAGGCGACGGAGGCGACGCGGGCGACGGAGGCGACGGAGGCGACGCGGGCGACGGAGGCGACGGAGGCGACTGGGGTGGGGAGTGAGTCCCGCCGGCGGCCCGCCCGACACGTTCTCGACAACGACGCCGCATGCGTCATGTCAGTCGATGGGCGCGTAGCCCATTCCGCCGCGAGACGGTCTCATCGGCCTCGATGGGGACGGAACTGGCGATAGTGTTCTTGGCTGTCGGAGCGAGGCGTCTCGTGAGCTGCCGGTGAGGATGTGAGGGGCCGTGTCGACAGACTTCGAGGTAGTGGCGCCGCACCCCGCTGACGCCGACGAGCTGGCCGCGGTCCACGTTCAGGCGTGGCAGGAAGCCTACGGTGAGCTGCTCCCGGAGCGTTTCTACGATGACGCCGCGCGCGCGAGTCGGCGGGTGATGTGGTCGGGTCGGCTCTCGGCGGAGGATGCCGGCGAGCGGGTCCGTGTCGCCCGGCACGAGGGCCGAATCGTGGGGTTCGTCGTGCACGGTCCGTCCGCCGAGCATCAAGGTCACCCGCCGGTGCGCGATGAGCAGCTGTACGCGCTCTACGTGTTGTCCAGCTGCTACGGCCACGGGGTGGGTCAGGCTCTGCTTGACCAGGCTCTCGGTGAGCGGCCCGCCCAGCTGTGGGTGGCCAAGGACAACGCGCGGGCTCGAGGGTTCTACGAGAAGAACGGATTCACCGCCGACGGGACCGAGCAGGTCGATCCAGATCTTGACGGGCTGGCCGAGATACGTATGGTGCGGTAGGCGGACGCTGCCGCCTTCACGACAGCGATGTCGGACATCCCGCGCGACGCCAAGTACTTCCGGCGCCTCCGCGCCTGCCGGGAGGATGCGCCTCACCATCTGGCCGATGAGCGGGTGGCTGCCGAACGGCTCTGCCCGTCAGCGGCCCCCTGGGGGTTGGACTTTCCTGGGTCGGCGCCTCAGGGGCCGACGGAATCGACGACCTCGCCCAGCGGCATACGGTGAACGTGGGCGGATGCTGGCGCTTCGGGCACGAACCCGAGCTGCACCTGGTACCGCGTTTCACCCGGCTGCGCGAGGCCGACCGACCAACGGCCCTCGGTCTGGTGGTGCTCCTCGTCGGTGAGGGAAAGACCCTGAGGGTCGACACCCGGGAACGCGTGCGCCACCGCAGCCCGTGCTCCGCTGATGGCATCGCCCCTCGAGAGCGCGCCTTGAGCCGGTGGCGACGATCGCGCCAACACGGCGAAGGCAGCCCGCACAACACCAGTGAGATCTCTGACAGGTGAGTCGATGGGCGCGTTCTCGTCGTCGGCGAGGAGTATCGACAGGTGCGCCTCACCCAGGCCGTTGTGGTCGCTGCGGTGCGATCGGGCGACGTCGACCACCCACGAGGGCGGACCGCCGGCTGCATCGAGAACCGGCTCCAGGCACTCCAGGAGGGACACCTCGTCGAATCGACCACCCCCGCCCGCCGCGTCGCTGGCGGGCGTGAGGTCCACGAGGTAAACGTCGTGCGGCATCTCGTCGAGAGATCGCGCGCGGGCGACGGTGACTCGGAGGCTGGCGACATGTCCCTGACGAAGCGAGGTGAGCATGACCCCAGCCTTCACCCGTCGCGCCTTGCGGACAACGACGGCCCGCGGGCGTCCTTACGCCGCATGATGACCTTTCTGACGGTCGGCCGGCGGGACGTCGGGTGGAGCGGCAGAGGAAACCTCCCGTGGGCAGCGTCGATTCGGCGTGGCCGGAGAGGTCGCGTGACGCGGGCTCGTTCGCGCCGCCGAGGGATTGGTTTGCCTGGAGGCCACGTCGACGTTCGGTGTTGAAGCCCGCCCCGCGTGGATCCGTCTGGACGCATGGTGCACCGCTGCGTCTAGGGCCGTCTCCCTACACAGATCTGGAGAGGGTCGAGCGCAGAGCGTCGGCGCCATCGCCGGTGAGGTGGTCGAGGGCGGCGTCGCGGCCGGTGAGCAGGAGCAGGAGTGCGCCGATGGGCCCGGCAATCTCGGGTCCATGGCCACGGGTCCAGTCTGTGTCGGTGGCGGTGAGTCGGGAGTCGTCGATCGGGATGCGGCGGTTGACGCCCGCGAGCCACGTGTGCCGAGTGTCCCACCGGCGAGTGGCGGCAACAGCGGCCGCGGTCGCTCGCATCGGGAGCTCGAGCCCGAGCGGGATCGCGATGTCCTGGCTGTGGACGAGGATGTCGGTCAGTGTCTCCAAGGGTGTGACGAAGGCGTTGTGACGCCGGGACCCGATCCCCGCCCTGATCCGCGCGATGATCTCGGCGGTGGGCAGCAGCTGCGCTTGAAGCACGGCCGAATCGTGGATGGTCGCGTTGAGCGTCACGCTGCGCAGCATTCGGGGGTTGCGCAGGACGAAAGCGACGGCATCACGGATGCTCTGCTGCTGCATGGTCAGGTGGGCGGCGACGTCGCGAACGGTCCAGCCCTCGCACAGGGACCCCTGCCCCCATTGGTCATCCGCGAGCTCCTCGAGCAGGTCCGCGGTGCGTGCTCGCTGGTCGTCGATCGCGGACCACACGGCGTCCGCTTCGGCTGATGTCAGCATGGTCATGGGTTGTCCTCCTCAGGTGAAGATCGGGGGGTGCGTTCGGGTGCGCTTGAGCTCGAAGAACTGTGGGTAGCCGGCCAGCAGCCGCGCCCCGTCGAAGACCTGGACCGCTTCCTCGCCGCGAGGGATCGCGTTCAAGACCGGCCCGAAGAACGCTGCGCCGTCGATCGAGGTGATCGGGGTGCCCGCCTCGCCACCCACCAGGGAGACACCCTTCTCGTGGCTTCGGCGCATCTGCCCGTCGTGCTCGTCGGAGTCCATGACATCCTCGAGGCCGTCCGGCAGGTCCACCCGTGCGAGCGTTGTTCTGATGACCTCGTGGTACTCGGCGGCGGATGGTCGCCGCCAGTGGTCGAAGACGATCTCGCCGAACGCGGTATAGAACCGTTCGAGCAGCTCGTTGCCGTACATCGACGCCACGGCGGCCGCGACGCGGGCCGGTCCGCGCGAGGCCTCGACGTTGCGTCGGTACGCCGGGGCGACGTCGGTCCGGTGCTCGTTGAGCAGGTACAGGCTCATCACGTGGTGGCGCACCGTCAGTCGCCGGAGGTGCCCGGCTTCGTGCAGCCATCGCGACGCAGTCCACGAGTACGGACACACCGGGTCGAACCAGAACTCGACGACACTCGGGTGCACCGGCGCACTCATGAGGTCTCCTCAGCTCGCTACGATGGTCCCATGATCGAACCACTATAGTTCGATTGTGGGACTATGAGAAGAGGTCCGCGGATGGCACGGCAACTGCCGAGCAGCCTGCTGATGTTCATCGCCTCACGCGCCGCTGCGAAGCGGATCCTTGATGCCCTGCATGACGCCGGGTTCGACGACGTGACCATCGCACAGAGCCGGCTCATGATGGGCATCGATCCCGACGGAACCCGTCTGAGCGTCCTGGCCGACCGCGCCCAGATCGCCAAGCAGACAGCGACCGCCCTCGTTGACAAGCTCGAGAAGGCCGGCTACGTCGAGCGGGTGCCAGACCCCTCCGACGGGCGGGCACGACTGGTGCGAATGACTTCTCGCGCGGAGGCCGCACTGCCACTGGCGCGCGCCGAGGAGGATCGCATCGAGGCCGAGTGGCGCGCTCACCTCGGCCCCGAGCTCATGGACCACCTCCGGGACGCCTTGAGCGCGTTGCGAGACATCACCGACCCCTACCAGTAGCCCAAGCCCCAGCATCAAGGACGAAACCACCGCGGACCTTCCGCCGTCACCGCACCTCGTGCCTCGCCCGCGGCTGCTCGTCGGGGCGACGGCCCGAGATGCCGAAGACCGAAGCCATGTGTTCCCGCCGCGAGCCGACCACGCTTGTGTCGGCGTCACGTCGTCTCGCCGCTGCTGCACCAGCAGGACGCGTGAGGGGGTAGACCATTCCTATAGTGGGCTGATGACGAGCGCCTTCGGCTTCACGCCCGGCCAACCACCAGAGTGGGACATCGAGCGCTTCATGCGCGGCGACGAGGTCGATACGGCTGTGATCACCCTGGAGCGCAACCGGCGCGCCTTCGCGTGGAAGTGCGCCGATCTGGGTGCTGAGGGGCTGGCTCTGCGACTCGGCGCGTCGTCGGTGACGCTGGGAGGCCTGCTCAAACACCTCGCATGGGTCGAGGAGCTCTATTTCCAGAACCGGCTTTCCGGTCGACAGTTCATGGCGCCCTTCGACCAGCTGGATCTCGAAAGGGACTGGGAGACCTGGGCCTGGATCACGGCGGCCGACGACCCGCCCGATGCTCTGCGTGCCCTCTGGACCGAGACCTTGTACCGCTCGCGCGAGGCGCTAGCGGAAGTGCTGGCCCGCGGCGGGCTGGAGCAGAAGACCGCGGACGGTATGAGCGTGCGCCGGCTGCTCGCCGACATCATCGAGGAGTACGCCCGGCACACCGGGCATGCCGACCTGCTGCGTGAACACGTCGACGGGGCCACGGGAGAAGGCCCTCCGAAGGACTTCCCGGTGCCCTGATTCCTCGCGACCTGGGATGTCTGCCGCGAACAGGCCGCGGAGTGGCTGCCTCGGATGACCGGCTCCGGCGAGGATCTGGCGCCTGAGCGGTGGGATGAGATGGTGCGGTCAGCTGGTTCGGTGCGGCTGCTGGCCTCGGGGGCCAGGATCACCGCCCCTGTCATCGAGTAGAGCTCAAGGAGCGGCTCGCCCTGGCGCGAGCGCCAGCGGACGAAGCGGACCGTGGGCGGGCGGCTCCCGAGGAACCTCGGGGTTCCCGCAGCTGCCGAAAGGCCCGCGCCGACGCCGGGTGCGCTACAGGACCAAGAGCCCGCTGGCCAGGTCCCTCTTGATGGCCCATTGGCGATCGCCCGGAACAGCGGCAGGGAAGCCACCGTGCCGGAACACCAGGTTCAGGTACGCCACGAACGGCATCGCCACCTCCCCGACGAACACGCCCTCGGCGGTCCCGTCCGGAAGGCGGACGCCGTAGGGGTCATCGCCGCTCACATTGGCTTTGTGCAGCCGGTCCGGGGCCACCGGGAGGACGAATCCGTCGGCGTCCTCGTTCTCGCCGCTCCATTCCTGCCAGGCCTGGTACTCGCCCTCGAAGTGGTCACGGATCGACACGTCCGGGTACCGGGCGCCCTCGAGCTCGATCACCAAAGGATCGGCGTCCTGGGACTCCGGCCAGCTCGGGTGCGTGCCCACGAGCCACACGTCTCCCACGATCCGAAGCCAGGACGACACGGCCATCGGCACCGGGCCGAACCGGTCTTGGAGCCAGGCGTCAAGAGCCGGAGCCTCAGCTGACGGGAGGTGGTGTGGCGTCACGGGCTTGCGCGCGTCGTCGTTGGTGTGGAAGACGTAGCCCTGCGACCGCAGCCGCCCCACCAGGACCTCGATGTTGTGCCGAGCCCGAGCGGCCATCTCGTCGCAGACCGCTTGGGCCTCAGTGGCCAGGTCTTCCGTGCGCACGCTGTCGCCGCACTGCCGCAGCTCGTGCCACACCTGTTCCCGCTGTCCGCGGCGATACCGCTCCAGCCACCCCTTCGCTGCCATACATCGATCCTGTCGCAGTTGCGCCCTGAGGGCGCGCACAGGCGCTTCGATCAGCACAAGGCGAATACCGCACGTGTCGCTGGTCGCGCGTCGCGGACTGCGTGACTTCGCCGCGTGCCGACCGCTCTGGCCGGGTCTACCTGGGAGAAGCGCCAAACGCTCGGCGAGGTGGAGCCACTACGCAGTCGGAGTCAGACGCGCGACCGCAATCTTGCGGCCCGACTTCGCCTCGTAGGGGGCGAAGGACGGGTAGGTCGCGACAATGACGTCCTTCCACGCGGCTTCAGACTCGGCCCCTGCCAGCACCTCGACCGACACCGCCTTTCGCTCGCGACCGACCTCGACGGTCGCGGTCGCGGTCGCACGCAGATTGCGGACCCACTGCGGCTCCGTCGGCTGGCCCCCGGCGGTCGCTGCGAGGTAGTAGGCGCCGTCGCGCTCGACGTACGCCACCGGCACCGTGTGCGCCACGCCGGACTTGCGGCCCGCCACGGTGAGCAGCAGCACGCGGCTGCCGCCCTTGGCCCTGCCACCGACCTTCCCGCCGGTGCGCCGGTACATCCACGCGGCCGCAGCGTTGCCGGCCTTCCACAACCGCTGTGCCATCGACGCCATGTCATCCTCGCTCGCTCCGGCGGAGGTCCTACACAACGAGTCAACCACGGTGCGTGCCCCACGGCTCATGTGTCAGACGATGATTCGCCGATCACGGTGCGTCAAACCGCCGCCTATCGCCCACCGTTCGGTCGGCGTCACAGCGCCGCGAAGCGGCAGTGACGCTCCTATGCTTCGTCAAGCAGCTGCGGAGCCATTTTCAAGCAGACGGTAGAGGTCGCGCGCGACGTAGCGGGCGAGGCAGCGTTTGATCTCTCGGCTGGTCTTGCCTTCGGCAGTGCGGCGGGCGGCGTAGTCGCGAGTGGCTGGCTGGTACTGGATCCGGCTCTGGACCACAGTGTGCAGCGCGTTGTTGAGCTGGCGGTCGCCATACCGGTTGAGCCGATAGCGGGTGGTGACTTGACCACTGTTCGCCGGGATGGGTGCCACGCCGGCGAGCATCGCGAACGCCGCCTCGGAGTGGATACGGCCGGGGTGGGACCAGGCACATAACACCGTCGCAGCCACGATCGGTCCGACGCCGAACTGTTCGAGCAGGTCAGGACGCCAGCTGCGGATGATGGCCACGAGCGCCTTCTGCAGCTCCCGCGCCTCCTTCAGCATCGCGTGCGCGCGGCGAGCCAAGGTCCGCAACGCCACCACGGTGCTGATCGTCTCCGTGTCCCAGGAGGCGTGCACGCGCAGGTTCGCGGCGGTGTTGAGCATCGCGGCAAGCTTCTGGCCGCGGAACCTGGCCCGGATCGGTTCGGGTGCTGCGATGACCAGGCTGAAGACCTGCTGCTGTGCCTCGGTGGAGGCATTGACCGCGGAGCGGCGAGCAGCCAATAGCACTGACAGTGCTTGGCGTTCACCCCCAGTGCGGGGTGTTCCCAACCGCGGTCGAGCCATCGCTTCACGCGCAGCGCGGATCGCGTCGAGCGGATCCGACTTCGCGCCGTTGCGGCGCGCAGCTCGCTTCGGACGATCCAACTCGAGGACGAGCTCCGAGCCCTGCAGCAGGTGACGACTCAGACCGGCGCCATGACCGCCGGTCCCCTCGATCGCCCACGCCCGCAACGTCGCGTGGTTGTTGGCGAACTCCACCAGCTCGGTATAGCCCTCGGTTGTCGCCTCGACGGTGATCTCCTCGAGGACACCACCGGTCGCAGCATCGACCACGGCCAGACCACCGCATCGGAGTGGGTGTGGACGTGGGTGTCGACGCCGATGACGAGATCGACCACCTCGCGCAGATCGGTCAGACTGTGCATGCGTTCTCTCCTTCGCCGGACGGGACGTGGTTCCGGTCCGGGACGGAGGCTCGGCAGGACTGTGATGAGACACGCCAGGCGCTGCTAACGCCAGACGGTCAAGCTCCTGATCAGGCCAGCTCCTCCAACCGGGCCGGGGGCCGGCGACCACGAGCGGACAGGTCACAACAAGGCACGAAGCCAGTCCTTTCCGGGGGTCACACTCGCGGTCACCAACCACAGCCCAGCGCCATCAGGCTGCAAAAGCGATCCTCACAGTCCTTCCGCCGCCCGCGGACGCGACAAGTGCTGCGGATCTAGCGTCGATGCATTCCACGTGACCGGACGCGTTCTCGGCGCGAGGGGTCTGGTCCGACAGGCAGACGCTCCTGGGGTGACCCCATGTCCGCTCCAACGACGCTTCTACCGTTCCACCTCGCCACGATGACCAGCGCCCGGCTTGCCGCGGTCTGGTACCTGGCCCGCTACTGCCGTCGCACCCACGCCCTCGACGGTTCCAGCTGCGGGTGCGAGTTGGGTCTGGGCTGACACCGTGACGAATCCGAGGGATCATCGAGAGGGCATCGGCGAGGCGGCGTATGGATTCGGTGATGGAGCTCGAGATCGGGCCGGCGAGCGAGGCCGGTCGGTTCACCGTGCGGGTGCTCCGCTCGGTCGGCGCCGGGGAGCCCACCACGTCGTGCGCGCTCGATGTGGGGCGGCTGCTCGCGCAGCGGCACGGACTGGAGGACAGCGTTCTCGCCTCGTCGATCGCGGCTCGTCGTGTCACGCCGCCGCACGAGTCGTCGCTGGAGGCGGTCGGCACCCTGCTCTTCGACTCTGTCTTCGTCGGGCCGGTGCGCGAGGCGTACCGGACAAGTGTCGCCGTCGCGGACGACCGTGGTGAGGGGGTGCGCCTGCTGCTTCGGCTCGCAGCGCCTGGGCTCGCCGCGCTGCCCTGGGAGGCCCTCTACGACCGTGAGGAGCGCAACTACCTGTGTCGCAAGGAGCCGCTGCTGCGGCAGATCGGTACGACGCCCTCCGCGCCAACTCTGCCCCTCGAGCCACCACTGCGGGTGCTCGCACTCATCGCATCGCCGAGCACGCTGCCCTCGCTGGACGTTGCCGGCGAACGGGCACGTGTGGAAGAAGCCCTGGGCGAGCAGATCGATACCGGATGGATCCACCTCGAGTGGCTGCTCGATGCAAGCTGGCAGCGTCTGCACCAGAAGCTGCTCGACGAGACGTGGCACGTGCTGCACTTCATCGGGCACGGCGCGTACGACCACACGCGTGACGAGGGCGTGCTCGCGTTCGTCGGACCCGACGGGCGGGCCGATCTTGTCAACGCGAGCAGCCTGGCCGATCTGCTGCACGAGGCCAGACAGCGGCCGCGGCTGGTCGTGCTAAACGCGTGCCTCACGGCGGCCGAGAGCGCGGACGACCTCTTCTCGGGTACGGCGGCAGCGTTGGTACGCAGCGGGATCCACGCTGTCGCTGCGATGCAGTTCGCCATCAGTGACAAGGCGGCCATCGCCTTCGCGCGCGGCTTCTACATGTCGCTCGCGCACGGTCGCGCCATCGACGAGGCAATGCGCAGCGGGAGGATCGGCATCCTCGGTGTCACCCGAGACACGCTCGAGTGGGTGACACCGGTTCTCAGTGTGCGCGGCGCCGACACACGACTCTTCGATCTCAAGCCCGACGCCGTGCCCGTCCCTCCAACGGGAAGCTCCGTGTCGCAGACGGCTGAGCCGGACCCGCCGACCATCAAGCGCGCTGCTCCGGCTGGACCACGGGATGCGGGCCGCGCCCGGCAAGCGTGGCCGCGGCGGCGGCGGGTCTACGGCGGGGCGGCTGCGCTGGCCCTCGCGGCCGCCGGGATCGCGGGCACCCTGCTGGTCCTGGACCGCGTCAACTCGCCCAGCGACACCGGGGGTCCAACAGGCGGCCAGATCACGGCGGCAGGCCCGTGGCGGATCCAGATCACCGACGAGAACAACAAAGGCTGCACCGTCACCGTGACCGACAATGACACCGGCAATCCGCGCGTATTCAAGAATGTCTGGGCGACCAAGACGTTCCAGATGCCCACCGCAGGCACGTTCCGGTGGGAAGCCAGCGACCCGGGCTGCCGGGTGGTCAAGCTCTCCGGATCCGGTGACGCCGTGCTCCCATTCACCCAGGCAGCCAACACGGGTGACACCGATGTCTTCACGGCACCGACGCCTCCCGGCACCGTGCTTGTGCACGTCGACACGTTCAACGGCTACGCCCAATGCAAATTCGAACTCCGTGATGCCGCGGACGCACGCCCTGTAGCCTCCGGCACGTTGCTCAAAGGCACCAGCCCGCTGCGCCTCGAGCCGAGCGGACGCTCCCACGTCTACCTCGCCGACGTCGTGGGATGCGACATCCGGGTATCCGCTGACCCCTAGAGACTTCCAACCGATCAGGACCCTGACGGAGCCGCCCAAGACGGATGGGCCCCACAGCCGGTGCGAGTGTGGCGCCCGCCCAGGGATCCACCTGGCTCGGATGGGGGCACAACGCCTGAGGCCGGTGTCGTGGTTGGTGCAGCTGCGAGCCACGTCCTTCCGCCGGCTGCCGCGCGCGGGCTCAGGCCAGTCAGCTCGCCGGCGTGTCCCAGGAACACGAGAGGGTTGTCGGTGTCCCAGACATGGCATCCGAACCCGAGCAGAATTGGATCCGCAGGAGACACGGAAGGGGCCGGCCGGCTCGACGATCCTCGACACTCGAAGGAGTCCCGATGCGTGCAGTGCGATTCCACCAGTACGGCGGCCCGGAGGTCCTGACCCTTGAGGACGCCTCGGAGCCTCATGCCGCCCCGGGGCAGGTCCGCATCCGGGTCGCGGCGAGCAGTGTGAACCCGGTCGACTGGAAGATCCGTGAGGGCTACTTGCACGAGATGATGCCGCTCACCTTCCCGGCGATCCCGGGCACCGATGCCGCCGGGGTCGTCGACGAGGTCGGCGAGGGCGTCATCGACGTGACGGTCGGTGACGCCGTGTTCGGTCTCGCGCAGGGCGGCGCCGCAGAGTCGGCCGTGCTGACGGCGTGGGCTCGCGTGCCGTCGGTCTGGACGATGGAGCAGGCCGCCGCCGCCGGCCTGGCCTCCTCGACCGCGATCGCGGGCCTGGACGCCCTCGGTGACGCGTCCGGCAAGACCATCCTCATCGAGGGCGCCTCGGGCGGTGTCGGCTCGGCGGCTGTCGAGATCGCGACCGCCCGTGGGGCCTCCGTGATCGGGACCGCGAGCGAGGTCAACCACGAGTTCCTGCGCTCGCTGGGCGCCACGCCCGTGACCTACGGTCCCGGTCTGGCCGACCGAGTCGCGGCGGTCGCGCCAGGCGGGGTCGACGCCGCCCTCGACCTCGCCGGCTCGGGATCGCTGGCCGAGCTCGTCGCGATCGTCGGAGACCCCTCCAAGGTCGCGTCGGCGGCAGACTTCAGTGCCCCCGCCCTCGGCGTCACCATGGTCGCGGGGAATGCGGACGCCGCGGCGAGCCTGACCGCCGCGGCCGAGCTCGGCGCGGCCGGCTCCTACACCCCACGCATCCAGGCCACCTACCCGCTCGAGCAGCTCGCCGAGGCGCAGTCCCACGTCCAGAACGGGCACACCCAAGGCAAGGTCGTCATCACCGTCTGACCCACCGACGGCACCGACAGGAGCCAGCCGTAGCGCCGTCGGGCGAGCGACAGTCGCCAATCGCGTCTCTGCGCCGCGAATTCGGGGCTAAGAGCCGACTGCGCCACCCCAGACGAGCCAGTCTCGAGTTCTACGCTGAATAGGTGCTCAACTTGGACAGCATCGACGTCGAGGAGATCGCCACCGCGCTGGCGGACCAGACGGACTACGACCATCGCTGGCTGATTGATCCGCGCACGGGCGAGGTCGTGTTGTGGACCAGCGACACCGGCATCGACGGTGAGAACCCGGTCGAGATCGACGAGCTGGACCTGACTCTCATCGATCCCCTGCCGTCCTACGTGTGGTACCAGGACATGGTCGACTTCGCCGAGGGCATCAGCGACGGGGCTGCTGGTCGACGCTTGAGCGCGTCGTTGCAGGGGAAGGGAGCGTTCCGGCGGTTCAGGAACGAGGTGTACGGCCACCATGCCGAGCTGATCTCGGTCTGGCAGGCGATGCGTGATGTCAGGACCCGGGTTCGGGCTGTCCAGTGGCTGGTGGACGAGGGACTCGTCGACGAGGAGGCCGGCCAGCGGTTCATCAGCGACAACCCGGAGCCCGACCTCCCCTGAGTGCCACTGCACGCAGATGCGGCTACGAGCCCCGGCTGCCCCGTGGCCACCGTCAGTCGCTTCGCCGCCTATCGCCAGCCCGTGCCCTTCGCGACCTGTTGAGCACGCGTCTCGGGGTTCGGCAGTCCGAGTGCTCACACCGTCCTACGGTGGGGAAATGGCACGCATGACCCCCGCCGAGGCGACCGCCGTCAACAATGTCATCAGCTACATCGTCGCCAAGGACCCCACGCCCCCAGCGGAACTGGTCCGCTCGCTCTACATCCTTGCCAGTCGTGCCCACAACCGGCTTCAGGGAGGATGGCACGAAGACGCGGTCAGGCGTCAGTGGCCGTACGCCTTCGCGGATGGAGCACCGGTCGCTGCAGCGAGTCCGACGGACGCGCCGACACCAAGCGGTCCGGTGAACCCGGCGTAGACGTTCCCCTCGCGTGCGTCCTTCCGCCCCTGTATAGCAATCGCGCGGTAGGGCGGCGGAGAGGGTCGGTCCCACCCTCGACGGATGTCTCCGCGGGTCAGCGGAAGACTCTCAGGCGGGGAACACGCCGCTGGAGAGGTACCGGTCGCCGCGGTCACAGACCACGAAGACGATCGTCGCCTCCTCGACCTCCCCGGCCACCTGCAGGGCGGTCCAGCAAGCACCGCCCGCGGAAACACCTCCGAAGATGCCTTCTTGGCGGGCCAGCTGGCGGGCCGTCTCCTCGGCGTCGGTCTGGGCGACCTCCACGGTCCGGTCCACCGCCGAGGGGTCGAAGATCTTCGGCACGTACTCCGGTGGCCAGGCGCGGATCCCGGGGATCTTCGAGCCCTCCGCGGGTTGTGCCCCGACGATCTGGACACCGGGGTTGCGCGATTTCAGGAACCGCGAGACCCCGGTGATCGTGCCTGTGGTGCCCATCGCGGACACGAAGTGGGTGATCCGTCCGTCGGTCTGGCGCCATAGCTCCGGGCCCGTCCCTTCCTCGTGGGCACGGGGGTTGTCCGGGTTGCCGAACTGGTCCAGGACCCGGCCGCGGCCCTCCCGCTCCATCCGCGCGACGACGTCGCGGGCCTCTTCCATGCCGCCGCTCGCCGGGGTGAGGACCAGGTCGGCGCCGTACGCCTTCATCGTCTGGATCCGCTCAGTGGAGGCGTCCTCGGGCATCACAATGACCAGTGTGTAGCCGCTGATCGCGGCCGCCATCGCCAGGCCGATCCCGGTGTTGCCGGACGTGGCTTCCAGCAGGGTGTCGCCGGGGGAGATCTCGCCTCGCTCCTCGGCGCCGCGGATCATGCTGATCGCGGGCCGGTCCTTCACCGAGCCGGCCGGGTTGTTGCCCTCGAGCTTGGCGAGCAGCAGGTTTCCTCGGCGTTCGTTCTCCAGCCCCGGAAGGCGCTGCAGACGCACCAGCGGGGTGTCGCCGATGACGTCCTCCATCGTCGAGTACGCCGGGGGCTTGCTCACGACCTGGAGCCTACGGCAGCGGTCGCCGGATAACCGCAGCCGACTGCTCGACCTCGAAGAGACGGGACACGACGGACGGCGCCCCGACGTCAAAGCTGCAGGTCACGTGGGCTTCGGGGGTGCTGACGAGCAGCGACAGAAGGACCGCGCCCAGACTCACTGGGTTCGCGTTTCGAGTCCCTGGTGGCGCACTCTTCATGCAGGTCAGAGCCCGGCCCTCGGGGGCCGGGCTCTCCTTGTGTCCGGTGAAGGCCCGTCTTGGGTCGGGCTCCAGACCGGAGGGTGAACGGTCCAACGCAGCGACTGCCTCGCCGCCCCGCACCCGGCCCATGTCGGCGTCCCTCGTGACCGATCGACCGGCGTGCCGAGCCCGTCGGCGATGCGGCAAGCGGAAATCCCCGCGCTGTCGAAGCCCGTGGGCCGCGGGTGAAACGTTGCGGATCGACAGGACCATCCACTGCCGCACGCCACTTCAACCGGCGGACAGAACCCTTGACCTCAGAGTGATATGCGCCATATGGTCTCCAGATCTTATCAATGAATCGTTTCATTCACACCGTTGTGGAGGATCGCATGGTCATCGGCCCCATCCCGCAGGACCCGCACGTAGGCTCATCCTTCTCCCGGCGCAGGTTCATCACCATGGGGGCCCTGCTGACCGCGGGCGCTGCCCTTCCGTGGACCGCAGCCACGGCGTCCGCAGCGCCGGGAGCCCCCGATGCCGCAGAGGCGGCGGGCTTTGCCCGCGCCTTCAGCAAGCCCCCCACCTCCTACGGAGCACGCTTCCGCTGGTGGTGGCCGTGCGGCAACGTCGACCCCGCCGAGGTCGCCAAGGAGGTCGACGCCGCAGCCGACGCCGGCTTCGCCGGGCTCGAGATCGCGGACGTGCACCACAGCATCCCGAAGGGACGACTCGACCCCGAAGCCCACGGCTGGGGCACCGCCCCCTGGGTCGCGGCCGTCACCGCGGCGCTGCGACAGGCGCAGCGTCGCGGCATCACGATCGACCTGACGATCGGCCCCTCGTGGCCCGCCGCCGTGCCGACCGTCACCCCCGACGACATCGCGGCCTCGAGCGAGCTCGCCCACGGGCTGGCCGCGGTCGCTGCCGGTGCGACCTACGACGACGTCGTTCCTGCTCCCGTCGTTCCTGCAGCGAAGGGCGCGACCTCGGCCCAGCTCATCGGCGTGCACGCCGCCAAGGTCATCGCGCCCCCGCCCCGCGCCGGCCAGCCCTCCACGATCGAGCAGGCCTCCGTCGTCGACCTCACCGCCTCGGTGCACGACGGGCGCCTCACCTGGACCGCGCCCCCGACCGGGTCCTGGGTGATCCTCAGCTACTGGCAGAGGGGGTCGGGGCAGGAGCCCGAGGCCGGTCCGCACACCTCACCCACGGCATACGTCGTCGACCACTTCAGTGCAGCGGGCACGACGGCGGTCACGGACTTCTGGGAGCAGCGGATCCTCACGCCCGAGCTGCGCCGCCTCCTCGCCTCGGCTGGGAACACGCTCTTCGAGGACTCCCTCGAGATCGAGACGACCGCCACCCTGTGGACCCCCGGCCTGCTCGACGTGTTCCGCTCACGCATGGGCTACGACCTCTACCCATGGCTGCCGGTCATCATCGAGCAGAAGGAGAAGTACCTCTACGTCTTCGCCGGCGACACGACGAACAAGGTCCGTGACGACGTCGCCCAGTGCCTCAGCGACCTCTACGCCGAGCACCACCTGCTCCCGCTGCGTGCATGGGCTCACGACCTGGGGCTCGAGCTGCGCGTCCAGGGATACGGCCTCGAGACCGACTCCATCTACGAAGCGGCTCTGTTCGACCAGCCGGAGAGCGAGTCACTCGGGTTCAAGAACCTCGACGACTACCGTGCGCTGAGCGGCGGCCGAGACATGGGCGGCCGGTCGATCCTGTCGTGCGAGGCCGCCGCCTATGCCAACGGCGCCTACAACACGACGTGGAACAAGGCGCTCCAGACGCTCGGCAGCATCTACGCAGGCGGCGTCAACCAGGCTGTCCTGCATGGCTTTTCGTATGCCGATGCCCCGGGCGCCGCATGGCCGGGATTCGCCGCGTTCTCTCCCTACTACAACAACGCCGTCGGCTACGGCGAGGCGTGGGGCCCTCGCCAGCCGATGTGGCGGCACGTCACCGACGTCGCCGACCACCTGCGACGCACCCAGTTCGCCCTCCGTGCCGGCGTGAACCGGGCCGACCTGGCGTGGTACCGCCAGAAGGGCTGGACTGCCACCGGCATCGGGGTCGGTTGGGGAACCAACGTCGCCATCGGCCTCGGCTGGACCTACGGCTTCATCACTGCGCCCCTCCTCGGGCTCGACTCGGCGCAGGTCCGTGGCGGGCGGCTGGCGCCGGACGGACCGGCCTACAAGGCGATCATCATCGAGGGCGACAGGTTCCGAGGGAACGTCAGCTCGCTGCAGGTCCAGGGCGCGACCGAGCTCCTGCGACTGGCTCGAGCAGGTCTGCCGATCGTCTTCGTCGGCGACTGGAGCGCCGCCCTGGCGACCGGCCTCCCCCAGGGCGACGAGGACGCCCGGGTGCGCGACCTCGTCGCGCAGCTGCGTGCGCTTCCGGTCGTCCGCACGGTGGGCATCGCTGACGACATCCCGAAGGCACTTGCCGAGCTGGGCGTCGAGCGGGCCGTCGAGCACGAGCAGTCGACCCTCATGCACGTCCAGCGGTTCGTCGCAGACACGGGTGCGCAGAGCCCGGACCGCCGCAAGGGCATCGACGTGTTCTACCTCGCCAACGCCCGGCATGCGGAGAACCGCAAGATCGTCCGCGTCGAGCAGGACGTGTGGCTGACCGCGTCCAGCTCGGGCATGGTCCCGTACGGGTTCGACACGTTCACCGGCGAGGTCGAGCCGATCGCGATCTACGAGGTCGACGGGCAACGCATCCGGATCCGCGTGGCTCTGGGCCCCGCGGAGGGCATGGTCGTGGCCCTCGCGCCACCCAAGCTGCTCGGCGGGCCGACGCTCGCCGCACCGGCGCTCGGCACGGATGCCGCCACCATCTCCTACGTCGACGGCAAGCTCGCTGCCCGCGCCACCACCGGCGGCACGTACACCACGGTGCTGGCTGATGGCCGGGCACGCCGCACGACGGTCCCTGCCGTGCCCGCGCCCGTGCCGCTGGCGCAGTGGGAGCTCTCCCTCGAGGACTGGCAGCCGGGTTCGTCCGCGACCGAGACCATCGTCACCACACGCACCACTGTGTTCGACGGCCTCAAGCCCTGGACGAGCGTGCCCGGGCTCGAGGACGTGTCCGGCGTCGGGCACTACACGGCGGTGGTCGAGCTCGCTGACTCGTGGAACGGAGTCGGCGCCTACCTCGACCTCGGGGCGGTGTTCGACACCTTCCGAGTGCGGGTCAACGGGAGCGACGTCCCGACCCGGTCGGTGCTCTCGACGCGCGTCGATCTCGGGACAGCGCTGAATTCCGGCCGCAACGTCATCGAGGTGGAGGCCCCGTCCACCCTCTTCAACCGCCTCCGGACGGTGAACCCGACGGTGTTCGGGTCGAGCAGCCGCCAGGCGTACGGGCTCGTCGGACCCGTGACCATCACGCCGTACCGGGACGTCCTCGTCTGATCACGTCGCTTCGCGCCACCACCTGGAGAAGGCGGAACGGCGGCTCGGACCGTGAGGTCCGAGCCGCCGTCTGGTTTCCCCGAGAAGAGGTGTGTCTCAGCAGAACGACTTGGCGGTCGCGTTCTTGGCCTGTCCCCCACCGAGGGCCTGGACGAGCTGCCCGACGTTGTCGAACCCGGCCACCCCGCCGCTGTTGACGGTCTTGTGCACCTGGCCGAAGCACGCGGCGTCAGCGGGCGCGGCACTGGCGGTGCCCGCGAAGCCGAGCATGCCGAGGGCTGCGATGGACACCGTGGCGAGAATGCGCTTCATGTGACATCCCTTCTCTTGGTGGGTGCGGGTTCACCCATCGCCACTTCTTCCGTGCGAAGGAGGCGTTTGGATGCACGCGGATCACTTTTCTTTTTCGGGCCCTCGGACGCGTCCGCTGCGGACGGCTTCGGCGCCCTCGAGCGCCGCCCCTTCGGTATGCCGTCCGCCTCCTGTGCCGGACGGCATACCTCCTCGTCGGGCTCGGTCACGGGGTGGGCCCGCGGCCGCCGCGGCGACCGCCTCGATACCACCGACGATGGTGTCGAGCCCGAGCCGGTAGTAGGCCTCCCCACCCACCGAGGCGGCGAGCGGCACGGAGGCCGCGCGCACGTTGGGGAAGTCGCTCGGCTCCAGGCTGCCGAGCGACGCCTGCAGCGCTTGTCGGGCGGAGGCCGACGTGGCTGCGTCGGCAGGGGGCTGCGGTTCGTACTCCACGAGGCCCACGACGCCCTGCACCGACTGCTGGACCACCATCACGGACACTGTCGGATCCAGCCCCGCCAACCGGAGGCAGTCGAGCATGCTCTCCAGAGCGGTCAGGAAGTTCGGCAGGGGCACGACGCGCTCGATGACCAGCCGGCCCATCCACGGGTGTGCGTGCAGCAGCTCGACCAGGGCGACGAGCACTCCGCGATAGCGGTCCTGCCAGCCGCCGCCGGCGGCGTCGGTGAACTCTGCGTCGCGGATGACCTGCTCAGCCATGGCCCCCACGAGTGCGTCCTTGTCGGAGAAGTGCCAATACAGCGCCATGGGAGTGACGCCGAGCTCCCGCGCGAGCCGGCGCATGGACACTGCCGACTGCCCCTCGGCATCTGCGAGAGCCACCGCAACCGCCACGATCCGAGCCGGTGACAGGGGCGAGCGAGATGCGGCGTCTGAGGTCGAAACTCGCTTCACACCTCCGACTATACGGCGTATGGTCAGAAGGAATCCTATACGCCGTACATGTCATGAGAGGGGGTTGTGATGGTCGGCTACGTGGCGACCGTCGTCATCGTCACCGCGGGCATGCTGCTGTCGATCGCCCCGCTGGCTCGGTCTGGCGCCTGGGGCACGGCGAGCTGGCTCCTCAGCGCACTCGTCAACGAGTCTCCGTCGCTCGGGTTCGTCTACCTGTGCCTCGCCACCACGCCGGCGCTGTTCTCGGACGAGCCTCCCGGGCCGGAGGTGGTCGCGTGGTTCCTGCTCGGATGTGCCAGCTTCCTCGGCGCGCCGGTGCTCCTCTCCAGGAGCTTTCGTGCTCGCGATGTCCTGGACAGGGCCCTGGGCGAGGCCTTGGGCGACGGCCCCGGCGGTAGTCTCGGCGATGGCCATCTCCAGCCTGGCCACGGCGCTCCTGCTCTGCCGTCGACCTGGCGCCGGCGGCCGCCCTGGTTGAGGATCGCCGTGCTCCCGGTGCCCGTCCTCCCCCGCGGGGTGCGCGTCAGGCGGAGGTTGCGATACGGGCCCTCTCACCGTCAGCGACTCGATCTCTACCGCGCCAGCGGCAGTGGCACCAGCACCGGGAGACCGATCCTCATCCACCTGCACGGCGGCGGATTTCGGACCGGCCGCAAGAGCGTGTACGCCCGGCCCCTGCTGCACGCGTTCGCCCGACACGGCTGGGTGTGCGTCAGCGCCAGCTACCGACTCCGCCCCGCGCGTTACCCGGACATCCTCTCCGACGTCAAGCGCGTCATCGTGTGGTCGAAGGAGCACGCAGCCGACATCGGCGCAGACCCGCAGCGCATCGTTCTTGCCGGCAGCTCTGCCGGGGCTCACCTCGCCCTCACCGCCGCCCTCACGGCAGACCTGCCGGCCTTCCAGCCCGGCTTCGAGAGCAACGACACCGGGGTCGCCGCAGCGGTGGGGTTGTACGGCTACTACGGAGGCGTGGACAGCGACGGGCCGCCGTCGCGGCCGGCCGACTACGCCCACCCGGCAGCGCCGCCGGTGATGATCGTCCATGGCGACCAGGACACCCTGCTACCTCCGCGGGCGGCTGCGCATCTTGCGGACACCCTCCGGGCCACGCCTCGCAACCCGGTGGTCTACGCCCAGCTCCCCGGTGCGCAGCACACCTTCGACCTGCTCCACTCCCTCCGGTTCGAGCTCGTCATCGACGCCCTCTGGACCTTCTGCACACGCGTGACCCGCTGACGTATGCCGTCCGGCGGACTCAGCGGGACGGCATACGTGCTCGTCGGGCTCACCGGACTCGTCGGGCTCACCGGACTCAGCGGACTCAGCGGACTCAGCGGACTCAGCGGACTCAGCGGGACGACATACCGGCTCGTCGGCGGGACGTCACGGGCGATTTGTCGTATCAGGCTGACGGCGTGGCCGCTCCGATGGACCATGGAGACACTCACGACTCGCTCAGGGGCGTGTCGGCAAGCCCCGAGGAGGCGGGCATGACCGGTTTCGACAAGGACCTCGACAAGGGCGACCAGTCGGAGGAGGTCGTCACACCGGACCTGCCCTTCGACGACGACTGGGACTGGAAGCCCGGTGACCGCGACATCGTCGTGCGCGGACCGAACCAGAGCGTGCCCAAGGCCCGCGCCTACACGAAGTACGACCCGCCGGGCATGTGCTGCCAGTTCGTCTGGAACTGCATCGCCGCACCCCGCAGCTTCGGCCTCGCCGACGCGAACGCCGCGTGGAACCGCTCGAAGAACCGGCGGGGTGACCAGAGCCCACCTCCCGGGGCCCCCGTCTACTGGGCCGGAGGGAAGCACGGGCACATCGCGATCTCCGTCGGTGGCGGGTCGGTGCGCTCGACCGACTGGCCCGTCAAGGGCCAGGTGGGCGACGTCAAGATCTCGCGGATCACGTCGGCGTGGGGCATCACCTACCGCGGGTGGTCCACCGACTGGGCCGGCGTTCCGATCCCCGGCATCGGCGGCGCCCCGACCATCGCCGGCAAGCTCGGCACGATCGACGACGAGGCGATCCGTCCGGGCAAACGCAACGACCATGTCCGCCGCTTCAACGCGGCCCTCTGGTCCTCGATGCCGGCCGACTACCGTGCGGCGCACCAGAAGGAGTGGATGAGCGAAGCGTCCGACCTCTACGGCCCGGTCAGCCAGGAGGTCTGCTACGACAAGTACGCGATGCTCAACAAGAAGGACCCCAAGAAGTGGCCGCTGCCGAGCAAGCCGGCCTGGCCCGGGCCGGGCCTCATCCGGCTGCTCGGCGGAACTGCCGACTGACCGTCAGCTCATCGCCGGCGGCGGAGGAACCCGATGACCACGACGGCGGCGACGGCCGCCGCGACGATTGCCGCGATGCGCTCGATGCGCAGCTCACCGTCAGGGGTGTGCGTCGCGGCGTCGAGCTTGAGCCGGAGGCCCTGCGCCTGACGCTGGGCGATGACCTGCGGCTGCGCGCGGTAGGCGAGCTCGTTGATGGTGCCCTCGAGACGGGCCCGCGTGGCCTGGATGTCCTGCTCGAGACGTGCGGTGTCACTCATGCTGGCTTGTCCTTTCGAGGGTCTGCGTCGACTCTACTGGGGGCTCATACCCCGTCACGTCTCAGTCGGCGATGCCGAGGTCGCGGCGCAGCTTGGCGACGTGTCCCGTGGCCTTGACGTTGTAGAAGGCGTGGCTGACGGTGCCGTCCTCGGCAACGACGAAGGTCGAGCGCAGCACCCCCTCGACGGTCTTGCCGTAGAGCTTCTTCTCGCCGAAGGCGCCGTAGGCACGGTGCACCGCGAGGTCGGTGTCGGACAGGAGCGTGATCGTCAGCTGGTCACGCTCGCGGAACTTCGCGAGCTTCGCCGGGGCGTCCTTGCTGATGCCGAGCACCTCGTAGCCGTCGCGCCGGAGCGTCTCGATCGAGTCGCTGAAGTCGCAGGCCTGCTTCGTGCAGCCCGGGGTCATCGCCGCCGGGTAGAAGTAGACGATGACCTTGCGGCCGGCGAAGTCCGAGAGGCTCACGGTCTTGCCGGTGTCGTCGGTCAGGCTGAAGGCGGGCGCCTGGTCGCCGGGCTCGAGGCGAGAGGTCATGGAACGCTCCTTCGGTGATGCGGACGGGAGACTGGCCGAGCCCACGAGAGCGTGGGCACGGATGGTGCGGACGGCGGGACTCGAACCCGCACACCTAGGGCACAGGAACCTAAATCCTGCGTGTCTACCAGTTCCACCACGTCCGCGAAGGTGCGCCCCCACTGTAGTTGGCGATACGTCGGCAGCGCCTTCGGGTTACCCTCGGCGCGTGCGCCAGAACGTCGGGTCGGGCAGTCCGTGGGAGTCGGAGGTCGGCTACTCCCGCGCCGTGCGGGTCGGTGGGCTCGTGCACGTCGCCGGCACGACCGCGACGCGCGACGGCGTCGCTCAGGCCCCCGGAGACCCCTACGGTCAGGCCCGCGTCGCGCTCGAGATCATCGCGGCAGCGCTGACCGAGTGCGGCGCCTCGCTGTCGGACGTCGTGCGCACGCGCATCTACGTCACGGACATCGCTCACTGGGCCGAGGTCGGCCGCGCCCACGGCGAGGTGTTCGGCGACGTGCGGCCGGCCGCCACCATGGTGCAGGTGGCCGCGCTCATCTCCCCCGACCTGCTCGTCGAGATCGAGGCCGACGCCGTCGTCGCCGGTACTGACGCGACCGGCCGTGACGTGACCGGCCCCGACGTCACTCGACCCTGACGTTGACGACGTGGATGCCGGTCGCCCCGTCGGGTGCCGGCGGCGCCTCGTAGGGCGACTGCACCTCACCGGTCGCGTCGTAGGCGCGCACGCGGATGTCGTGGCTGCCGGGCGTCGCGTCCCACTCGAGCACCCACTGGCGCCACGTGTCGATGCTTGCGTCGACGGCGAGCCGCGCCGCGGTCCACGGGCCCTGGTCGACCTGGACCTCCACCTTGGAGATGCCGCGGTGCTGGGCCCAGGCGACGCCGGCGACGGCGACCTTGCCGGCCTTGACCGTGGCGCCGGCCCGCGGCACGTCGATGCGTGACTCCGTCTTCACCGGACCGAGCGCCGACCAGCCGCGCGGCGTCCAGTAGCCCTGGTCCTGCTCGAACGTCGTCACCTTGAGCTCCGTCACCCACTTCGTCGCGGAGACGTAGCCGTAGAGCCCGGGCACGACGAGCCTCACCGGGAAGCCGTGCTCGAAGGGCAGCGGCTCGCCGTTCATCCGGATCGCGAGCAGTGCGTTGCGGTCGTCGGTGAGAGCGGCCAGCGGCGTGCCGCACGTCCAACCGTCGACGCTCGTCTGCAGCACCATGTCGGCGCCGGCCTTGGGGCCCGCCATCGCGAGCAGCTCGCGCACCGGCCACCCCGTCCACACGGCATTCCCCGTGAGGTCGCCACCCACCTCGTTGGAGACGCACATGAGCGTGACGAGCGCCTCCGTCAGCTGCTTGGACTCCAGTGTCTTCCAGTCGATCTCGACCTCTCGGTCGACCATGCCGGTGACCTTGAGCTTCCACTCGGCGGCGTCGAGGCGCGGCACGACGATGGCGGTGTCGATGCGGTAGAAGTCGCCGTTCGGCACGACGTAGGGCGTCAGCCCCTCGATGCCGAGGTCCGCCCCGGCCGGGATCGTCAGCTTCGTTCCCTTGAGCGTCTGCGCCTTGAGCGCCTCCCGCGAGACCGTGGCGGCGCTCGAGCCCCCGCCGAGGACCGTGCCGAGGTATGCCGCCGCGCCGCCCACGATGCCACCGAGCACCCAGCGTCGGGTCGGGTTCGACGGCGTGCCAACGGAGTTCGCGGTGTGGGCGTGGCTGAGGAACCACAGCCCGGCAGCCACGCCGAGCAGGGTCGGCACGATGTCGGCGGGCGCTGCACCGGGCCGCGAGAGCACTGCTGCGGCGCCGACGGCCCCGACGAGGGCGAAGAGCACGAGCGCCAGGGTGAGGCGGTGGCGGGCGATCACACCGATCGCCGCGCAGACGAGCGCAAGCACGACGACGGTCCCGACGAGCAGCGCTCGCTTGTCGTTGGTGCCGAACGTCCCGATCGCGAAGTCCTTGAGCCACGCCGGCGTCCGGTCGATGAAGGCTCCGCTGACGGCGGCGACCGGAGCGGGCTGCCCGCCCGCGGCCCCGACGGCTGTCAGCAGTGCGGCGAGCAGGGTGCCGAGACCCACCGTGAGCAGACCGGCCACGAGCCCGTCCACCGCACCCACCCAGACGGGCACACCGCGGGTGTCGGGTGACAGCGGTGTCTGTGGCGTGGTGGGCGGGCTCGTGGTGGTCATGGCCTCAGGTGCTCCTTCAGGTGCGGCACGAGTGCACGGAAGGCGAGCGCCCGGTGCGACACGGCGTTCTTCTCCCCGGCGGCATACTCCGCCAGGGTGCGTTCGGTGCCGGCGGGCTGACCGGATGGCACGAAGATCGGGTCGTAGCCGAAGCCGCCCTCTCCTCGCGCCTCGCGGCCGACGCTGCCGGGGAAGTGACCGAGCTCGGCTGCCGAGCGCCCGTCGGGCATGACGAGGGCGGCGGCGCACACGAAGGCCGCCGCCCGGTGCTCGTCGCGGACGTCGCCCAGCTGGGCGAGGAGCAGCTCGAGGTTGGCGCGGTCGCCCTTGCCGCCCGACCAGCGGGCGCTGAAGATGCCGGGGGCGCCGCCGAGCACGTCGACCGCGAGCCCGGAGTCGTCGGCGAGCGCCGGCAGGCCGGTGACCTGGGCGGCCGAGGCGGCCTTGAGGATGGCGTTCTGCTCGAAGGTCACGCCGTCCTCGACGACATCGAGCGCGTCGGCGAAGTCGTCGAGCCCGACGATCTCGAGACCGAGACAGTCACAGACGTCGGCGAGGATCTCGCGGAGCTCCTCGACCTTGTGGGCGTTGCGGGTGGCGAGCACGACCCGGCTCATGAGGCGACCTCGTCGGCGAGGGCGGCCTGCTGCATCGTCGTGAGGTCGGCGCAGCCGCGGGTGGCGAGGTCGAGCAGGGCATCGAGCAGCGCCCGGTCGAACGGCTCGCTCTCGGCGGTGCCCTGCACCTCGACGAACCGACCGTTGCCGGTCATGACGACGTTCATGTCGGTGTCGGCCGTGGAGTCCTCGGGGTAGTCGAGGTCGAGCACCGGCTGCCCACCGACGACGCCGACGGAGACCGCCGCCACCGACCCGGTGAGCGGCTTGGCGTTCTTGCCGATGAGGCCGCGCGAGCGCGCGTCCTCGATGGCGTCGACGAGGGCGACGTACGCGCCCGTGATGGCGGCCGTGCGCGTGCCGCCGTCGGCCTGCAGGACGTCGCAGTCGAGGACGATGGTGTTCTCGCCGAGCGCCTTGGTGTCGATGACGGCGCGCAGGCTGCGCCCGATGAGGCGGCTGATCTCGTGGGTGCGCCCGCCGATGCGGCCCTTGACGCTCTCGCGGTCGGACCGGGTGTTGGTCGCGCGCGGCAGCATCGCGTACTCCGCCGTCACCCAGCCGGAGCCCTTGCCCTTGAGCCAGCGCGGCACGCCCTCGGTGAACGAGGCGGCGCAGAGCACACGCGTGCGACCGAACTCCACGAGCACGCTGCCCTCGGCGTGGTCCAGCCAGTTGCGGGTGATCCGCACCTCTCGGGTCTCGTCGGGGGCACGGCCGTCATGTCGTTGCGTCATGCCCCTGAGGCTAGCCATGCCTCAACGCTAAGCCGGAATCGCCGTTGTGGCGACGGGCGCTCCTCCGCCGTCCGCAGACCGTAAGGAGCGCCCGTCCGCCGCCGTATGCCGGGTGGCTCAGTCGGTGCGTGCCGCCGAGAGGCGCTTGACCTCGTCGTCCGACAGCTGCAGGTCCGCGGCCTTGACCGAGTCCTCGATGCTCTCGGGCCGCGAGGCGCCGGGGATCGGCACGACGACGGGCGCGAGGGCCAGCTCCCAGGCGAGAGCCACCTGCTGCGGGCTGACCCCGTGGTCACGGGCGACCTCGGCGAAGACGTCGTGCGCGCTGCCGAGCTCGGCCGCCTTGGCGATCCCACCGAGCGGGCTCCACGGGAGGAACGCGAGACCCAGCTCGGCGCAGAGGTCGAGCTCGGGCTCACTGCTGCGGAACGCCGGCGAGAACTGGTTCTGCACCGAGACGAGCCGTCCGCCGAGCACCTGCTGCGCCTCGCGGATCTGGTCGGGGTTCGCGTTGGAGATGCCGGCCATCTCGATGACACCGGCGTCGAGCAGGTCGGCCAAGGCTCCGACCGACTCGGCGTAGGGCACCGACGGGTCGGGCCGGTGGAACTGGTAGAGGCCGATCGCCTCGCCACCGAGCCGCTGGAGCGAGGCCTCGGCGGCCTCCTTGAGGTGCTCCGGTCGACCGTCGAGGGTCCATGAGCCGTCACCCGGCCGCAGGTGCCCGCCCTTCGTCGCCACGAGGATGCTGGCGCGATCGCCCGACCAGGCGTCCAGCGCGCGGGCGATGAGCGACTCGTTGTGGCCGACCTCGTTCGCGTCGCGGTGGTAGGCGTCGGCGGTGTCGATGAGCGTCACGCCGGCGTCGAGCGCCGCGTGGATGGTGCGGATGGAGCGGTCCTCGTCGGGCCGGCCCTCGATCGACATCGGCATGCCGCCGAGCCCGATCGCACTGACCTGCCTCGTTCCGATGGTTCGCTGCTGCACTGTGCCTCCTGAGTGGGGTGCCGTCCGGGGGCGGGTGCTCCCGGACCCTGTGGTCCATACCCGTCACCCCACGGCATACCTCGTCCGCCCCACCCCCGTCGAGAGGCCACTCTTCGTCGCCCCACCCCCGTCGAGAGGCCACTCTTCGTCGCCCCACCCCCGTCGAGAGGCCACTCTTCGCCGCCCCGGCTTTGGCCACTCGACGCGCGACAGGCGGCACGGATTGGCCACTCGACGCGCGACAGGCGGCACGGATTGGCCACTCGACGTGTGAGTGGCGGTGGGGTCCGCCGCCTCAGACGGAGTAGGTCGCTCCCGGCTTGGCGATCTCGACCTCGCCGGGCCAGACGGCGGCCGCCTGCGCACGGCACACCTCGGGGTCGTTCCACGCGGGCATGTGGGTGAGCATGAGCCGCTCCACTCCCCCGGCTCGCACGGCAGCAGCGGCCGCCCGAGAGCCCGAGAGGTGGATGCCGGTCACCGTGTCGCGGCCGTCGACGAAGGCCGAGTCGGCGAGCACGAGGTCGGCGCCCGCCATGAGGTCGCCGAGGGCTTCGCACTCGTCGGTGTCGCCGGTGTAGGCGAGCACGCGCCCGCGCGCCTCGACCCGGAAGCCGTAGGCCTCGACGGGGTGGCGCACCCGGAAGGGGGTGATCTCGAAGGGGCCCACCCGGACGGGGTCGCGGTCTCGCAGGTCGGAGAAGGCGAACACCCCGAGCAGGTCCTCGGAGTCGACATCGCCGTAGGCCCGGGCGAGGTGCGCACCCGTGCCGGAGGGTCCCCACGTCGGCACGGGGTCGCGGCCGGGTCCACCGGGGACGTACTTCATCATCACGTAGAGCCCGCACATGTCGATGCAGTGGTCGACGTGGAGGTGGCTGAGCAGGACGGCGTCCACGGCATACGGCCGGATGTGGCGCTGCAGCGCACCGAGGGCGCCGTTGCCGAGGTCGAGCACGACGCTCCACGTGCGGCCCTCGTGCTCGGCCTGCACGAGGTAGCAGGACGCGGGTGAGTCCGGGCCGGCGAAGGAGCCCGAGCACCCGATGATCGTGACGTCCACGGAGTCGAGCCTAGGTCGGGTCACCGACGCCCGCTCGGAGCCACGGCGTCGGCTGCGTCACACGTCGTCGTCGCCGTCGCCCATGAGCGCGTGCGCCAGGGTCTCCTGCAGCCAGGTGAGGAAGTCGTACCACGCCATCGCGTAGCCGAGCGGGTCGTCGTCGTCGATCGTCTCCATCGCCGCGTGGAGCTCCTCGGCGTCCTCCTCGGTGCGCATCCCCATCCGCTCTCCGAGCAGCAGGCGCACGTCCGTCAGGGCGATGAGGAAGGCCGGTGCCTGCGCGGCATCGAGGACGACGCGGTCCTCGTCTGCCGCGACGATGCGGTCGATGGCGAGGTCGAGGTTGGAGCTCTTGCGCTGGCGCAGCCCCTCCTCGGTGAGGCGCCGGAACTCCGCGGCGACCTCGTCGTCGCCGCGGTGCGCGGTCGGCAGCAGCCGGTCGAGTGCCGGGTCGCGGTGGTCGGCGTCGGCGGGCTCCGCGGCGCCCTGGTCGGCGAGGTCGAGCGACACCCCCATCGACGCGACGAGGTCGTCGAACGCGTCGCCCGTGGGCTCGATCTCGGGCGAGAGCAGCACCCGGGTCTGCTGCATGAGCCCGGAGAGGACGAGGCGCTCGCCGTCGTCGAGCAGCGCGACGAAGCCCTCGGGCTCGCGGAGGAATGCGCGTGCCATCAGTCGTCCTTCTCGAACGTCGCCCAGAGGCCGTAGCCCTGGAGCGCCTCCGCGTCGCGCTCCATCGACTCGCGCGGGCCGTTCGAGACCACCGCGCGGCCCTTGACGTGGACGTCCATCATGAGCTTCTCGGCCTTGCCCCGCGGGTAGGCGAAGTAGGTCTCGAAGACCCACGTCACGTAGGTCATGAGGTTGACCGGGTCGTTCCACACGATGGTGACCCAGGGGAGGTCGGGCGCGACGACCTCGTCGACCGAGGTGACCTCCTCCTCGACGGGCGCGAGCGACAGGCTGGCGGTTGGCACACGCCCACACTAGAGCCCACGACGTCCGCCGTATGCCGGGTGGCCCCCGCCCGTAGGGTGGCGGGGTGAGCACCCGTGCGACCGCCACCACCAGCACCGCGAGCACCGCCCTGCTGACCGACCACTACGAGCTGACGATGCTCCAGGCCGCACTCGCCTCGGGCGAGGCGCACCGGCGCTGCGTCTTCGAGGCCTTCGCGAGGCGGCTGCCCGACGGGCGGCGCTACGGGGTCGTCGGTGGCACCGGCCGCATCCTCGAGGCGCTCGAGGCCTTCCGGTTCGGCGACGACGAGCTGCGCTTCCTCACCGACGCCGAGGTCGTCGACGGGGCGACACTCGACTACCTCGCCTCCTACCGCTTCACCGGTGACGTCAGCGGCTACGCCGAGGGCGAGTGCTACTTCCCCGGCTCACCGGTGCTCGTCGTCGAGTCGTCCTTCGCCGAGGGGGTCCTGCTCGAGACGCTCGTGCTGTCGATCCTCAACCACGACACCGCGATCGCGTCGGCCGGCTCGCGCATGACAAGCGCCGCCGGAGGCCGGCCGTGCATCGAGATGGGCTCGCGGCGCACGCAGGAGGAGTCGGCTGTCGCCGCAGCACGGGCGGCCTACATCTGCGGCTTCGACGCGACGAGCAACCTCGAGGCGGGGCGGCGCTACGGCGTGCCCACGACGGGCACGGCCGCACACGCCTTCACCCTGCTCTACGACTCCGAGCGCGAGGCCTTCACCGCTCAGGTCGAGTCGCTCGGCAAGGGCACGACGCTGCTGGTCGACACCTACGACGTGCGGCACGCCGTCGACCTCGCCCTCGAGATCGCCGGGCCCGAGCTGGGAGCCGTGCGCCTCGACTCCGGCGACCTGCTCATCCAGGCGACCGAGGTGCGGGCCCAGCTCGATGCCGCCGGCAACCGCGACACCCGCATCATCGTCACCTCCGACCTCGACGAGTTCGCCATCGCCGCACTCGCGGCCGGGCCGGTGAGCGGCTACGGCGTCGGCACCGCGCTCGTCACGGGGTCGGGCGCCCCGACGGCGTCGATGGTCTACAAGCTCGTCCAGCGCGAGGACGCGTCCGGGGTCATGCAGAGCGTGGCGAAGAAGAGCAAGGACAAGACGTCGGTCGGTGGTCGCAAGTGGGCTCTGCGCCGCCGCAACGAGCGCGGTGTCGCACAGGCCGAGGTCATCGGCATCGGCGAGCAGCCACGCGACGACGGCGACGACCGCGCCCTGATGATCGGCCTCGTGCGCGGCGGCGAGGTCATCGACCACCAGGACATCCACGAGGCACGCGCCCGACACGAGGCGTCGCGGGCGGAGCTGCCGCGCGCCGCCCGCCAGCTCTCACGGGGGGAGCCCGTCATTCCCACCATCTACGAGGAGGACTGAGCCATGGCCGAATCCGAGGGACGCGCGCTGATCATCGTCGACGTGCAGAACGACTTCTGCGAAGGCGGCTCGCTCGCGGTGACCGGCGGGGCAGAGATTGCCCAGCTCGTGTCCGAGCACGTCGTGCGGCACGCTGCCGACTACGACCACGTCGTCGCCACCGCCGACTGGCACATCGATCCCGGGCCACACTTCTCCGACACCCCCGACTACGTCGACTCGTGGCCGGTCCACTGTGTCGCAGACTCCGAGGGCGCCGACTTCCACCCGCACCTCGCGACCGCCCTGCACCACGTCGAGGCGGTCTTTCGCAAGGGTGAGCACGCTGCTGCCTACAGCGGATTCGAGGGCCACAGCGATGACGGCGAGGGCTCGTCGCTCGCCGCCTGGCTGCGCGACCACCACGTCGGTCAGGTCGAGGTCGTCGGCATCGCCACCGACCACTGCGTGCGCGCCACGGCACTCGACGCCCAGCGCGAGGGCTTCGACACGACGGTGCTGCTCGACCTCACGGCGGGCGTGGCTCGGCCCACGACGGACGCCGCGCTCCACGAGATGGACGAGGCCGGCATACGCTTGCTCGGAACCCCCACCGTCGCGAGCTGACGCCCCCTCCCCAATCGAGTGGCCGATCCGCCCCGCGCGCCACTCCCGAACTGGGACCACGAGGCCACTCGAGTCCCGACTCCCCCGTCGAGTGGCCGCTCCGCCCCACCAGCCACTCCCGGCTGGGACGACGAGGCCACTCGAGTGCCCCTCTCCCCCAGTCGAGTGGCCGCTCCGCCCCACGCGCCACTCCCGAGCTGGGACGACGAGGCCACTCGAGTGGGGTGCGGGGTCAGCGCAGGACGGCGCGCAGGGCGCGGGCCGCGCGCTGGAGACGCGGGCCGACGACGCGGACGTCGAGCGGCTCGAGCGCGACGACGCCGACCGACGCCTCGACCGTCGCCGGAGCGGAGCCGGCGACGGCAGCCGCGAGCGGCACGGCGAGCCCGTGCGCGCCGGCCTGCAGCTCCCCGTCGGACGCGACGACCCCGTCCTGCC
The DNA here is from genome assembly GCF_006717145.1 of Humibacillus xanthopallidus. Taxonomy (GTDB): domain Bacteria; phylum Actinomycetota; class Actinomycetes; order Actinomycetales; family Dermatophilaceae; genus Humibacillus; species Humibacillus xanthopallidus. The sequence continues at coordinate 1,856,121 of NZ_VFQF01000001.1, forward strand.
CCGACCGGCCCGCGAGGATGGCCCGGCCCGCCGCCCCCTGGTCGAGGCGGTGCCTCGCCCCCGAGCGGTAGGCGACGTGGAAGTCGGTCCACGACGGTTCGACGACGACGAGCGCGAGCGCCTCGTCGCCCTCCGCGATCGTCAGGTGGGCGGTTGCCCCGACGGCGTCGGCGAGCTCACGCAGCACCGGCCGCGCCTCGGCCCGCACGATCGGCGTCACGGCCGAGGCGAGGCGGCTGATGCCGAGCGCCAGCCGCACCCGCCCGTCGTCGGCCCGGGCGACGAGGTGGTGGGCCTCCAGCGTGGTCACCAGCCGGTAGACCACGGGACGTCCCACCCCGAGAGCCGTCGCGAGCTCGGTGACTGTCAGACCCGCGGAATCGCCTCGCGCAGCGAGGGATTCGAGGATCCGTATGCCGCGGTCGAGGGTCTGCGACGACTCTGACCGCGGCGCAGACGCCTCGGACGACACGCGCTCAACCCTCGGAGTGCACGCCGCCGGCACCGCCTGGCCCCGGGCGACCCAGGCCCTGCGACCACGACATCGCGTAGACGCCGTCGTCGACAGCCAGGCCCGCCTCGCCCAGATCGAGCGGGCGGAAGGTATCGACCATGACGGCGAGCTCGTCGAAGCGCTCGACACCGATGGATCCCTCGGTCGCGCCCGGCTGGGGTCCGTGCGGGTGCCCACCGGGGTGCACCGAGATCGAGCCCTTTCCGATGCCCGAGCCCTTGCGCGCCTCGTAGTCGCCGTCGACGTAGAACATGATCTCGTCGCTGTCGACGTTGGAGTGGTAATACGGCACCGGGATGGCGAGCGGGTGGTAGTCGACCTTGCGCGGCACGAAGTTGCAGATGACGAAGTTCCAGCCCTCGAAGACCTGGTGGACGGGCGGCGGCTGGTGGATGCGCCCCGTGATCGGCTCGAAGTCGCGCACGTTGAAGACGTACGGGTAGAGGCAGCCGTCCCAGCCGACGACGTCGAGGGGGTGGCACGGCAGCGTGTGCACCGTGCCGACGACGCCGCCCGGGCCGTTGCCCCGGTGCTTGATGTAGACGTCGGTCTGCTCGTCGGGGTCGGCGCCCACGTCCTCCGCGAGCAGCGGCCCGACCGGCTGGCGCAGGTCGCGCTCGCAGTAGGGGGCGTGCTCGAGGAGCTGACCGTACTTGCTGAGGTAGCGCTTCGGCGGGGCGATGTGGCTGTTCGCCTCGATGCAGTAGGCGCGCAGCGGGTCCTTCGTCGACCTCTTCGGGATCCAGCGGTGCGTCGTCGCGCGCGGGATGATGACGTAGTCGCCCTCGCCGACCTCGAAGGAGCCGAAAACCGTTTCGACACTTGCCTTTCCGCGCTCGACATAGACGCACTCGTCGCCGATGCCGTTGCGGTACCACGGGCTCGGCTGCGCAGCGACGACGTAGGAGATGCGCACGTCACCGTTGCCGAGGACGAGCCGTCGGCCCGTGACGACGTCGGCGGCGCGGGTGGCCTTGGCATCGAAGAGGTCGTGAAGCTTGAGGTGCCGCGGCAGGAGCGGGTGGTTGGGCGTCGTCGACTGGTCGGGCAGCTCCCACACCCGCGAGGCGACGATCGTCGACGGGATGTTGCGGTGGTAGAGCAGCGAGCTGTCGGAGCTGAAGCCCTCCTCGCCCATGAGCTCCTCGTAGTACAGCTCGCCCGCCTTGGGGCCCCGGCCGGGACGACGGTGCTGCGTGTGACGCTTCGGCGGGATGCTGCCGACGGCTTGGTAGTGCGCCATGGCTCCTCGTTCATCGTTGACGGGCGTCCGATAATCGGACGCTGGCGTATCACTATTGCCACAGTGGAGTACGCTCCCCCACATGTCAAGGACGCCGCTGTTCGACCGCCTCGTCGACGACGCGGCCGTCTTCCCGCCCGGGCTCGCACCGCTCGACGTCGCCGTGCGCGAGCACCTCGACAGGCGCACCCAGCCGTATGCCGGCCACATCGGCACGCTTCTCGTGCCCGCCACCGACGTGGTCGAGCTCGCCCGCCTCGCGTCGCTCGATGAGCGGACGGCGGCACAGCCGCTCGAGGTCGGGCTCGTCGTGCGCCCGGGCTCCCCCGTCCACCCGCTCGTCGAGGCCGCCGGCCTCCTGCGCGACGATGCGCGCGTCGTCCTCACCGGGGTCGAGCTCGGTTGGTCCACCGACTGGCGGTCGGTTCTCGAGCTCGATGTCCCTGTCGTCGTCGAGGTGGGCACGGGCGCCGACCAGCAGACCGGGCTCGACGACATCGCCGCCGCGGTCGACGCCGACGCCGACGTCATCGCGAAGTTCCGCACCGGCGCTACCCCGTCGTGGCCCTGGCCCGACGAGCACGCCCTCGGCGGCTTCCTCGACGCGGTGATCCTGCACGGACTCTCGTTCAAGCTGACCGGTGGCCTGCACCACGCCGTGCGCGGACGCTACGGAACCGAGCAGCAGCACGGGCTGCTCAACGTCCTCGTCGCGACCCATGAGGCTCTCGGCGGAGCGGAGGCCCCGGAGCTCGCCCAGATCCTTGCGCAGTCGAGCGCCGAGCTGCTCGCAGAGCGCGTGTCACGGCTGACGGCTGTCGACGCGGCCCGTGTGCGAGCCAGCTTCACGGCATGCGGCTGCTGCGGGGTGCTCGACCCGCTCGTGGAGCTCGCGGCCCTCGGCCTCATCGCCGAGCACCCGCACCTCGACCGCTGACCGCACCCACTCACGCCACACGAACCCACCCACCGACCCACCCACGAGGAGACCGCACGTGACGACGTGGCTCGACGTCCCGACCGACCATCCCTTCGGCATCGACACCCTCCCCTACGGCGTCTTCTCCACCGACGACGCGCCCGAGCGGCGGGTCGGCGTACGCATCGGCGACCTCGTCCTCGACGCGGGCGCCGTCGCCGCGGTCGGACGGGATGCCGGGCTGGTCGGTGACGGCCCGGACCTCGCCGCCGTCTGGCAGACGCCGAGCCTCAACGCCTTTCTGTCCCTCGGCCGGCCGGCGTGGACGGTCGCCCGCGAGTGGCTGAACGAGATTCTGCGCGATGACGTGCACCGGGCGGGTGTCGAGCCGCACCTCATCCCGCTCGACCGCATCACCCTGCACCTGCCGGTCGAGGTGGCCGACTACGTCGACTTCTATGCGAGCGAGCACCACGCGAGCAACGTCGGGCAGATCTTCCGACCCGACAACGCTGCGCTGCCACCGAACTGGAAGCACCTGCCGATCGGCTACCACGGCAGGGCGGGAACGGTCGTGGTCTCAGGGACCGACGTCGTGCGACCGAGCGGTCAGCGCAAGGGACCGCAGGACCCGGCTCCCGTCTTCGGCCCGAGCATCCGTCTCGACATCGAGGCCGAGCTCGGTTACGTCGTCGGTGGCGCGACGGAGCTCGGCTCGCGAGTGTCCGTCGACGCCGCGGCCGACCACCTCTTCGGCGTCGTCATCCTCAACGACTGGAGCGCGCGCGACATCCAGGCCTGGGAGTACGTCCCGCTCGGGCCGTTCCTCGGCAAGTCCTTCGCGACCTCCGTGTCGGCGTGGGTCACCCCACTCGAGGCGCTCCACGAGGCTCGAGTTCCCCTTCCGGGGCAAGCCGATCCGCCGGTCCTGCCCTATCTTCAGGGCGATGCGTTCGGTCTCGACGTGCATGTCGAGGTCAGCCTCAACGGCACCGTCGTGTCGCGCCCTGAGCACTCCGGCATGTACTGGTCGCCGGCCCAGATGCTCGCCCACCTCACGGTCAACGGAGCCTCTCTGCGCGACGGCGACCTCTTCGGCTCCGGCACCATCAGCGGGCCGAGCGTGGACTCGCGCGGCAGCCTGCTCGAGCTCACGTGGAACGGCACCGAGCCGCTCACCCTGCCCGACGGCTCGACCCGTGGCTTCCTCGAGGACGGCGACACCGTGACGATGACGGCGTGGGCGCCGGGGCCCGGTGGGTCGAGGATCGGCCTCGGTGAGGTGACGGGCACGATCCGCCCGGCACTGCCACTGGAGGCGTGACCGGCGGGCCGTCGTCCAGCCGTTCGGGGTCGTCAGCCGGCGGGGCCGACGAGCCCGTGCCACGACCACCTCGGGATGCTCAGGCCATCGGGCACATCGTCCGCTGAGTGGTGGTAGCGGCTCATCGTCGACGTCGTGGCCCAGGCGAAGTAGTCGTGCAGCGCTGAGCGCAGAGGCTCGTCGGTAAGTCCCACGTCACGCAGCGCCTCGTCGAAGCACGCGATCGCCCTACGGTCCATCTCCTCGTGGGGGCCGTTGCCGCTGTGCATCCGCACCACCTCGCTCTCGTCCCCCATCGTGCGCGAGTAGGTGTCAGGACCACCGAGCGCCTCGCTCCAGTAGGCAGCGAGGCGCTCGGTGTGGTCGGCACGGAATCCGTGGCTGAAGGCGTGGCTCACGATCTCGTCGGCGAGCACCCGCTCGTGCCAGGCATGGGCCAGCGCCACCATGCCCTCGGTTCCGCCCGCTGCGTCGTAGAGCGTCTGCATCGCTCCACCATGCCACCCCCCGGGTCGCCGACGGTGCTGGAGCAATCGGTGGGACGACGGGGGCCAGCACAGACCGGGGCCGCCTCGACGGCCACAGGTCAGTGCAGGACGACTCCGGGTGCGCCTTCTGCGACGTCGTCGAGCAGGTGTGACTCCTCGTGCTTGCGCGGAAGGAACGATGCCGCCACCAAGGTGGTGCAGAGCAGGATCGCCGCCACGAGGAAGGTGCTTCCGAAGGCGTCGGCGGCCTGCGCGAGCCCCTCCTCGACCGCTGCGGGCCCACCGACCTGGTCGACGAGGGCGGGGTCCTTCTGCGCCGCGATCGCGGGGATGGCGAGCGGTGCCGCCTTGAGGTAGTTGGTGAAGACGACCGAGATGACGGCCACGCCGACCGAGCTCGCGATCTGCTGCGTGATGTTGAGCAGGGTGGAGCCCCGGGCCACCTGATGCGACTGGAGGGTCTTGAGCGCCGAGGTCATGATCGGCATCATCGTGCCGCCCATGCCGAGGCCCATGATGAAGAGCACCGGGATCATGAACCCCCAGTACGAGGTGTCAGTGCCGACCTGGGTCAGGGCGAACATCCCACCGGTGATGAGCAGCAGACCGAACGGGACGATGCGCCCGACGGGGATGCGGTCCGTGAGGGAGCCCGCGATCGGCATCGTGATCATCGCGCCGATGCCCTGCGGCACCATGAGGAAAGCCGCGTGCAGGGTGTCTTCGCCGCGCACCTGCTGGAAGTAGGTCGGCACGAGCAGCAGACCGCCGAAGAAGGCCGCGGCGAAGAGGAACATCGTGATCGTCGCGACGCTGAGCCTCCGGTTGCGGAAGAGGCGCAGGTCGAGCAGCGGGTGCTTCGGCCGGAAGCTGTAGAAGACGAAGGCCACCAGCATGACGAGGCCGATGCAGAACGGCACGAGGACCTTCGTCGACATGAACGTGCCCTCACCCGGGATCGAGCTGATGCCGTAGAGGAAGAGGGCGAGACCGGGCGACATGAGCAGCATGCCGACGACGTCGAACGACTCGGACGGCTCGGGTCGGTCGGAGGGCAGCGCCCAGAGTGCGTACAGCACCGCGACGATGCCGATCGGCACGTTGATGAGGAAGATCCAGTGCCAGCTCGCGACCTCGATGAGCCAGCCGCCGAGGATCGGCCCGAAGATCGGCCCGAGCAGCATCGGCACCCCGAGGATGGCCATGAGCCGGCCCATCCGAGCCGGACCGGCGGCGCGCGTCATGATCGTCATGCCGAGCGGCATGAGCATGCCGCCACCCAGCCCCTGGAGGACGCGGAAGCCGATGAGCATCTCGATGGTTGCCGCAGTCGCGCAGAGGGCAGAGCCGATGGTGAAGAGGCCGATGGCGAGGGTGTAGAGACGCTTGGTGCCGAAGCGGTCGGCGGCCCAGCCAGTGAGCGGGATGACCGTCGCGAGCGCGAGCGTGTAGGCGGTGACCGTCCAGGCGACGGTGGAGTAGGGCAGCGGGTTGGCGGGGTCCTCGGCGAAGGCGGTCTGGAAGGTGGGCAGCGCGATGTTGACGACCGTGATGTCGAGGATCGACATGATGGCGCCGAGCACCACGACCCCGGCCACCTTGAGCACGGCGCCGTCGATCTCGTCCGGGTAGTCAGGCACCCCCGAGGAGGCGAGCGACGGCTCGGCGGAAGGGTGGTGACTGGCTGACCTGGACACGGTGGCTCCCCTCGGCGTCACGGCTGGGGTGCGACGACAGTGCCGCACAGCAGCGCATCAGCCATTGTGGACCTGCCCACCGACAGCCACGCAAGCCAATAGTCCCGGCCGGCGAAACCCCGGCTCGGGAACTCAGTCCGTCAGGCCTGGCCGCGCGGCTGCTTGCCCATGACGACCTGGGTGCGCCCGACCTTGTCGTGCAGCGCCTGGCGCTTGTCGTCCCAGAGCGGCCACAGGTAGTCGAGCAGGAAGACGATGAAGTAGAGCCCGGACACCAGCGGCACGATCTGCAGGACCGAGATGAGGCGGCGCCGCAGGGCGCTGCCGATGTCGAGCGGGCCCGGCCGGTCGACGCGGCGGACGCTGATGCCCACCGCCATCTTTCCGGGCGTCTGGGCGAGCGTCGTCCAGAAGGCGAGGCAGTAGACCGTGATGGTGCCCCACGTGATGAGCCCCACGCGGAACGCCTGGCCGGCGAGGTCCTGGGCGATGTTCTGGATCTCGGTCTGGTTCTGGCGCGACGCGGCGTCGATGAGGTTCTCGATCGTCGTGAAGTAGTCCGATGCGAAGGCGTTGAGCAGCACGTAGGACAGGATCGTGAGGATGACTCCGTCGATGATCCACGCGGCGAGACGGCGCCCCCAGGACGCGAGCGGGACGCCGTCGGCCGTCGTCTTGATCGTCTGCATCCAGGCTGCGGTGGCCGGTGCACCGGGGTACTGCGGCGCCTGGCCGTACTGGCCCTGCTGCCCGACCTGGCCACCCTGGCCGTAAGCCTGGGGCGCCTGCCCCTGCCACCCGCTGCCCTGCGGCATCGGCGTCGTCGCCGTCGGCACGCCCTGGGTCGCGGCAGCTCCCGTCGCGTCGGACGAGGACGCCTGCGGCGGAAGGCTGCTGCTCTGCGGCAGGGTCGGCGACTTCTTCGGCGCGGTGTGGCTCGTCCACATCACACCGTCCCAGTAGCGGAGCATGTCGGGGTTGCTCGGGTCGTCGTACCACCCGGACGGTTGCTGGCTCATGGGTCAACTGTGCCATGACCTCCCGCACCTTCAGCGCCAGGTGGCTCAGCTCGCCCCCTGCCGTTGCAGGATCGTCTCCTCCGCCTGTGCCAGCGCGCGGACCCGTCCCGACACCAAGGCGGTCGCAGCAACCGTGACCAGCGCGCCGAGGAGCAGCGACGGGGCCTCCCCCGGCGCCATGAGCCCGAGGGTGTTGCCGAGCGTCACCGCAGCGACGGGCACCCCGAGCTGGGCTGCGGTGATGAGAGCGGTCGGCCAGGGCTGTCCCGTCACGACCATGGCGCCGTGGACGACGAGGGCGCTCCCACCGAGGGCGAGGCCCAGGACGATGGCCGCGGGATGCGTCCCCAGCTCGCGCAGGTCGAGCGAGGCCCCCAGCCAGACGAAGAAGATCGGCGCGAAGAAGCCCTCGGTCACGGCGAAGAGCTGCTTCGCCACCCGGCGTGGCTCCCCGACCGCCGAGAGCGCGATGCCCGCCGCGAAGCCGGCCAGCATCACCGAGACGTGGGTCGCCGCGGCCACAGCGGCGAGCGCGAAGAGGATGGCGAGGGAGGCCCGCAGCTCGACGGCAAGGCTGCGCTCGTGCGAGATCTCGCGCACCTTCCGCTCGCGCCCGGACCCGACGAACCATCGCAGCAGCAGCCAGAGCAGGAAGGCGCAGCTGATGACCGCCAGCGAGCCAAAGACGGCCCGGCCGGCATGCGCAGGGTCGATCGCCATCGGCAGCGCGACGATGCAGGCGGCGTCGGCGACGGCGAGCTGCGGCAGCAGCTGCACCATCATCGGGCCGCGCACGGGAGTGCCGTCGAGGACGGGGAGCACGAGGCTGGCCGACGACGAGGCGAGCAGCACGGCATACAGGGCGGCGTGGCCGGTGCCGAAGAGGTGTGCGAGCGCCCACCCCGCCGGCACGGAGAGCACGCCGACGGCGACGGCACGCCCGAGCCCGCGGCTCAGCCCGGGGCGCAGCGCGGGGTCGCGCACCGGCACGTGGGTGCCGGCGACGAACATCACGAGGGCGAAGCCCACCTCGCCGAGGAAGCTGAAGGTCTCGTTGCTCGGGTCGAGCACGCCGAGCCCGGTGCGCCCGAGGAGGATGCCGACGGCGAGCTCGCCGATGACGACGGGAAGGTGCAGCCAGCGCGGCAGCGACAGCAGCGGACCGATGATGGCGACCAGGCAGATGAGGGCGAGCGTGGCGAATCCCATCGGCGCTCAGTCCGATTCGCGGCTCGCGGCGAGCACGGTCACCGGGGCTGGGCTCGCGGGACCTTCGTGCATGGCCGCAATCTACGCCGTGTGGTCCCGCAGCGCAGCGGGTCCGGCCGGTCCCACCGGGACCGACCGGACCAACCCGACCACGCGCCGGTCAGAGGTTGCCGCGCCGGTCCTGCTCGCGCTCGATCGCCTCGAAAAGCGCCTTGAAGTTGCCCTTGCCGAAACCGAGCGAGCCGTGCCGCTCGATGAGCTCGAAGAAGACGGTCGGGCGGTCGCCGAGCGGCTTCGTGAAGATCTGGAGCAGGTAGCCGTCCTCGTCGCGGTCGACGAGGATCTTGCGCTTCTGCAGCTCCTCGATCGGCACGCGGACGTTGCCGATACGCTCGCGCAGCTCGGCGTCCTCGTAGTAGCTGTCGGGGGTGTCGAGGAACTCGACGCCGTTGGCGCGCAGCGCGTCGACCGACGCGAGGATGTCGTTCGTCGCGACGGCGAGGTGCTGGGCGCCGGCGCCCCGGTAGAAGTCGAGGTACTCGTCGATCTGGCTCTTCTTCTTGGCGATGGCCGGCTCGTTGAGCGGGAACTTCACGCGGTGGTTGCCGTTGGCGACGACCTTGCTCATGAGCGCCGAGTAGTCGGTCGCGATGTCGTCGCCGATGAACTCGGCCATGTTCACGAAGCCCATGACGCGGTTGTAGAAGTCGACCCACTCGTCCATGTGGCCCAGCTCGACGTTGCCGACGATGTGGTCGAGCGCCTGGAAGAGCCGCATGGGCTGGCCCTCGCGCTTCTCGTAGGACGACGCGGTCGGCACGTAGCCGGGGAGGTAGGGGCCGGCATACGTCTGCCCGTCGACGGTGCGCTGCACGAGCGTGTGGCGCGTCTCGCCGTAGGTCGCGATGGCGGCGGTGCGCACCGTGCCGTGCTCGTCGGTGTGGTTGGCCGGCTCCTCGACCACGGTCGCGCCGGCGCGACGCGCCTGGGCGATGCAGCGGTCGACGTCGGGCACCTCGAGCGCGATGTCGACGACGCCGTCGCCGTGGCGTCGGTGGTGGTCGGCGAGCGGGCTGTCGGGGTCGACGGCGCCCTTGACGACGAAGCGGATCGAACCGCTCTTGAGGACGAAGGCCTTGTGGTCGCGGTTGCCGTTCTCGGGGCCGGAGTAGGCGACGAGCTCCATGCCCCACGCGCTCTGGTAGTAGTGCGCGCTCTGGGTCGCGTTGCCCGCGACGAAGACGATCGCGTCCCAGCCGGTGACGGGGAAGACGTCGGCGTCCTCGTCGTAGTCGACGAGTCCGACGAGCTGCTTCAGCTGCTCGAGGTCGAGGTTCGCCTCGCGCTCCTGGTCGGTGAGGTCGGCGCGGTGGGCGGGGGCCTGAGACGGCATCGTGTCAGTCATGTCGTGAGGGTGACGGAGTGGGCTGACAATGGTCAACAGGTGCGCCCCAGGGTGGGCACAGTGCACAAACTGTTGCCCGTATGCCGTCCGGTGCTGGACACTCTGCCCATGACGTCGCAGCCCTCACCGCCACCGCGAGCGCCCGTCGACGCCCTCGACTGCCGCATCCTGCTCCTCCTGCTGCGCGAGCCCGGGGTCGGCGTCCTCGGTGCGTCGAGGCGCCTCGGCGTCGCCCGCGGAACCGTGCAGGCCCGGCTCGACCGGCTGCAGCGCACGGGTGTGCTGCGCTCGATGGCGCCCGACGTCGACCCGGCAGCGCTCGGCTACCCCGTCACGGCCTTCTGCACCCTCGAGATCCGCCAGGGCCGCGGCGGCCACTCCCCCGTCGTCGACCACCTCGCCGCGATCCCCGAGGTGATCGAGGCGCACACAATCACCGGGTCGGGTGACGTGCTCATCCGGATCGTCGGCCGCGACAACGCCGACCTCCAGCGCGTCATCGACCAGGTCGTGGACGATGCCCACGTCACCCGCGCGTCGACGGTCATCTCGCTCGCGACCCGCCTCGACCACCGTACGATCCCGCTTGTCGAGCACCTGCTCGGCGGCGCCAGCGCCACGTCCTAGGAGACTGTGCCCGTGACCACGAACCCCTACACGCCCCGGCCGGCAGTCGAGCTCACGCACCCCGAGTGGAGCCGTGATGCGACGATCTACCAGATCAACCAGCGCAACTTCACGCCCGAGGGCACCTTCCGGGCGGCCGAGGCGCACCTCCCCCGGCTGCGCGACCTGGGGGTGGACATCCTGTGGCTCATGCCGGTCCACCCGATCGGCGAGCTCAACCGCAAGGGCGGTCTCGGCAGCCCGTACGCCGTCAAGGACTACCTCGGGGTCAACCCCGAGTTCGGCACGCTCGACGACCTGCGCCACTTCGTCGCGGCCGCCCACGACCTCGGCTTCCACGTCATCCTCGACTGGGTCGCCAACCACACCGCCTGGGACAACCCCCTCGTCGAGGAGCACCCCGAGTGGTACGCCCGTGACTGGAACGGCAGCTTCCGGCCCACGCCGTGGTGGGACTGGGACGACATCATCGATCTCGACTACGACAACGAGGACCTCCGCAGGTACATGACGGAGGCGATGAAGTTCTGGGTGCGCGAGGCCGACGTCGACGGCTACCGCTGCGACGTCGCGGGCTTCGTGCCGCTCGACTTCTGGGAGAACGTGCGCCGCGAGCTCGACGAGATCAAGCCCGTCTTCATGCTCGCCGAGTGGGAGTCGCGCGACCTGCACGTGCGGGCCTTCGACATGTCCTACGCGTGGAGCTGGAACGACACCCTGCACAAGATCGCCCACGGCAAGGCCGACGTCGATGTGCTCAAGGTGTACTACGCGTGGAACGACCGCTTCTACCAGCGCGACGCCTACCGCATGCTCTTCGTCAGCAACCACGACAAGAACGCCTGGGAGGGCACCGAGTACGAGCAGTTCGGCGACGCGCTCGTCCCCTCGATCGTGCTGTCGGTCGTCAGCGAGGGCATGCCGCTCATCTACAACGGCCAGGAGGCGGGCAGCGACCGCCGGCTCGACTTCTTCGAGAAGGACGAGATCGAGTGGCGCAACGACGAGCAGGGCGAGCTCTACCGCCGGCTGCTCGCCCTGCGCAAGGCTCACCCGGCCCTGCGCAACGGCGCTGCGGGCGGGCGCATGGTGCGCGTGCCCAACTCGGCCGAGGCCGCGGTCCTCAGCTTCGTGCGCCAGGTGGAGGGCGACCGGGTCTTCGCCGCCTTCAACTTCTCGCCGCAGGAGCAGACGGTGACGCTCGGCGCCGGTCCGCAGGCAGGAACGTGGACCGACGCGTTCTCGGGCGATGCCGTCGAGCTCGCGCCGGGCCAGTCCTACACGCTGCCGGCGTGGGGTCACCAGGTGCTCGTCGGCTCCTGATCGGCTCCGCCTTCGCCGCAGGAGTCGGACCGTGGCTGGATGGTTGCGGTCGCGGGGTGCCCCCGCCCGCAACCATCCAGCCGTGGCGCGTCCGATGCGCCAGTCCGTATGCCGTCAGGCCGTGATCGTGACCGCGGCGCCGTTGCTCACGAGCTTCCAGTCCGCGCTGGAGAACGCCGCGGCGTCGATGACCTTGTTGGCTGTCACCCAGTCGATGATCAGCTGGCGGATCTCGATCTGGCGGTTGTAGACGACCGGGGCCGCCTTGACGTGCGGGAAGTTGCCACCGCCCGACTGCCGGTAGTTGTTGATCGCGACGACGAACTGGGCCGACAGGTCGATGGGGGCACCGGCATACGACAGGTTCGCGATGCGGGAGCCGCGGTCCTTGGCGATGTCGATGTCGTAGGTGAGCGCCTTGTCGAGGCCTCCGACGATGTCGTAGTTGTAGTCCGGCGTGCCTCCGGGAGCGAGCGGGGTCACGGCGTTGGTCACCTGCTCCGGCGTGTACGGCCCCGTGCCGCTGCGCTGCTGGAAGTACCACGCCGACTGCTCGAGGTAGTCCTTGACCTGCTGGCCCGTGAGGACGATGCCGAGCAGCGTGTTGTCGAAGATGTAGAGCCCCGCGACGTCGCGCACCGTGACGTTGCCCTCGGGGATCGCCGCGGCCTGGTTGAACGGCGCAGCGATCGACAGGACCGGCAGGCCGGCCTGCGGTGTGCCGGCAAGGGCCGCCTTGACGGTGAGACCCTGCACGTAGTTGACGAAGTCCATCGCCGCGGTGTCCTCGTAGCGCGAGGTCGCGGCGGACATCGCCTGCTTCGAGGTGCCGATGACGCTGTTGACGTAGGTGAGCACCTTCGCGTGCGAGGCGGCGACCGCGCCGCTCACGGCGGGGTCCTCGGGGGCGACGTTGGAGTTGTAGAGCGTCGACTCGGAGTGCACGACCTGCCACTGCCCACGGATCTTCTGGAGGTCGAGCGACATCCGCGTCACCCGCATGCCCCAGTAGAGGGGCTCGGAGAGCAGCACCTGCTTGCCCGTCGCCGTGTTGGTCACGTAGCGCTGCGGGATCTCGAGGTGTGCGTGGCCGACGAGGATCGCGTCGATGCCGGGCACCTCCTGCGCGAGGATGGCGCTGGCGTTCTCGACGTAGGGCAGCGCGTCGCCCCAGGACGAGGCGCCGTTGTCGCCGGAGTGGCACGCGACGATGACGACGTCGGCGCCGGCCGCCTTGAGGCGCGGCACCATGACCTTGGCCTGCTCGACGATGCCCGGGAAGCGCACCTTGCCCTCGACGTTGGCGGCGTCCCAGATGGCGACGCCGGGCGTCACGAGACCGAGGATGCCGACCTTGATCGGCTTCGTATCGGGCAGCTTGACCGTCTTGATGATCCACGGCTTGAAGACCGGGGCGCCGGTGTTCCAGTCGACCGAGTTGGCCGAGAGGAGGGGGAAGTTGAGCTGCTTCTCGAAGGCCCGCAGGGTGTCGAGGCCGTAGTTGTACTCGTGGTTGCCGAGCGCGGCGGCGTCGTAGCCGACCTGGTTCATCGCGGCGGCCATCGGGTGGGTGGAGCCGCCGGTGATGGGGTCGATCTTGGCGAAGTAGTAGGCGAGCGGGGTGCCCTGGATCGTGTCGCCGGCGTCGATCGTCAGGGTGCGCTCGGCGCCGACCTCCGCACGGATGGCCTTGATGATCGAGGACGCCTTGGCCACACCGATGTCGTTGTGCGCCCTGTCGTCGTACTCGGTGTTCTTGAAGTAGTCCCAGTTGAGGACGTTGCCGTGCAGGTCGGTCGTGCCGAGCACGGTGAGTCGCACGATCTCGCCGTTCGTGCCGGGTCCGGGAGCCGCGGTGGCGGCAGCGGACGGACCGGCGGCGGCGACGGCCGCGACACCGGCGCCGCCGACGGCTGCCATGGTGAGCAGCTGACGGCGGGTGGTGGCGGATGCGAGGAAGTCTGGGGTCTTGTCGGTGCTCATCTCGTCCTTCAGGGGGTCGGGTCTGTCCCGTCTGGTGGGGGAACACGCCGACCCTAGCGCCGCGCTTCAGATGGAAGGGGCCCTGGGCCCGACGCGATCGTGAACGGCTGATGGCGCTCGCCCGGCCCCGTGGCGCAGCAACCCTGCCAGCTCGAACCATCCCGTCGACGGGAGGTAGGCCCGGGTCAGGGCGACGCCGATGCGAGGCAACGCGGCCTCGTCCGGGTAGAGAAGGTGGAGCGGTTCGGCGCGAGGCTGGAACTTGGCCTTGAAGCCCTGGAGGGACCGGAAGCCGTAGAGCGGCTCGAGCTGCGCGCCGAGACGGTCGAGAAAGGCCTCGACCGGACGTCTCGTGCCGTCCGCGGCGGTCCGGGCCAGGGGTGCGGCCGACAGCGAGACGACCGTGCACCCCTCCTCGCGCAGCTCGAGGCAGGTCCGGGCGATGAGCAGCTCCATGACGCCCCGGAAGCCGTCCGGACGACGGCGCATGACGTCGAGGGTCCAGCCCACGAGGCGGCCGTCACCGGAGCGGTGGATCGGCATCCACGACGTCACCCCATGCACCACCCCGTCGGCGTCGACGGCCAGGCTGACCCGCACGTGGGGGTCGAGGGCCTCCTCGACGCCTCCGAGTGTGAAGCCGAGCTCGGGCAGGCCTTTGTCCTCGACCCACTGCGTCGAGATCGTCTCGACCTGGGTGCGCCACCGCGCAGGCATCCCCGCGAGCGGGCCGAGGTGCACCTCGATGCCGCGCTTCGACGCCTGGTTGAGGGCGGTGCGCACGTACTGCCACACCCTGCCCCGGAAGTCGAGCGACACCAGATCGATGACGGCCTCCTCGGCGACCTGGAGCGAGGTCCAGCCGAGCCGGTGCGCGGCCACCCGGGTCGGCTCGGTGGCGGCGAACAGGCAGGGCACGAGCCCCTCGCGCCGAGCCTGCTTCGCGAAGGCCGCGAGCAGCTCGACCGGGTCGCCCGCACCGACCGGGTCGCCCAGGCCCAGGGCGACCCCTGCGTGCACCCGGTGGGCGAGGTAACCCCGGTCGGCGGCGCCGCCCGTGAACCACCTGTTCTCGGGCCAGGTGGTCATCCAGGCCAGCCGGCTGCTCGCGCCGTGTGCCACGAGGCACCGCACGGCCGCGTCGTGCTCGGCTGCGTCGGCCGGGCGGAGCAGGCTGCCGCGCAGCAGCCCGGAGCGCCGGCGGGACGGGACGGCGCACGCGCGGTGACCCGCCAGGAGCACGGCAAGGCCCACGAGGTCGAGGGCCGCGTTGTCGACGAGCGCAGGCCAGCACGAGTGGTCGGCCGCGAAGAGCGCGGCCGTGACGGCCACCTGTCCGCAGGTCACGGCCGCGGTGACGGCCACGGCAACCCACCAGGCGTGGCGGCTCCCCCGGTACACCGCTCGGGCCAGCACGACGAAGACGAGGCCGTGCAGCAGCGCACCGCCCGGTGGCCCGTGCACGGCGTGGACGGCCAGCACCCGCACGGTCGGCTCGGGGCCGGCGAGTGGCCCACCCACCGGGCTGAGCGACGACACGGCCGCGGCCAGGCCGCTCACGGCGAGGAACCCGCTGCTGAGGCGGCGGTGGTCGCGCCGGGTCAACGGGCGCGGACGCAGTCGAGGCAGACGCCCGAAGCAGAGCGGACCGACGCCGAGGCCGACCACGACGGCCGCGGCGTGGTCGACCTGGGCCAGCCCCCCGGCATACAGCAGCGTCAGGCCCACCCAGCCGACGAGGGCCAACCTGAGCCGCCCGCGCCAGGGCAATGCCAGCCCCGCCGTGGCAGCTGCGGCCGCACCGAAGAGGCCGGTGAGCGGTCCGAGGTCGAGGTCATTGGCGACCCCGACGGCCCAGTCCCAGCCCGTCGACGCGGCCCACGCGAGCGCGGCCGCCGCGGCCAGCACGCCAGCCAGCTGGCAGGCGACGCCGACGACCAGCGCGCGGAGCGAGCCGAGCATCCGCTCGGCGAAGCCCGCGAGCACGACGAGCGCCACCGTCACGGCGACGTGGGTCCGCAGGTCGGGAAGCAGGACGGAGCCCGACAGCAGCGTCCACCACTGCCCGGACGCGAACGCAGGCAGGCCGTAGCCCTGCTCGGCCGCGAGGGCGCGAGCGGCGTCGCTGCCCCAGAGCGCCCCCGTGGCCGCGCTGACGGCGAGGACCAGCGAGAGCAGCGCAGTGGTCAGTGGGAACCGGACGTGCGTGTGCGACGTGGTCTCCACCATGCGGGGCTGCACCGCCGTGGGCATGCCATGTGAGAGACCGGTCAGGGCCCACGTGATACGCGCCGCGCCGTCTCCAGCCGCACACGTTCGAGCAGGTGGCGCACCGTATGCCGTGTGCAGACGGCCCCGACGTGAGCGCACGGCCCCGAGCGGGGCCGTGAGCGCCGAACGGCGGGCGGCTAGCGGCGACCGACGAGCCAGAGGCGGATCTTCTCGATCCGCTCGGCGACCTGCTCCGACGAGGCGGCCGCGAGGTCGGGGCCGCCGCAGACCCGGCGCAGGTCCATGTGCACGTTGGCGTGCGGCAGTCCCTTCTGGCGCGCATAGGTCGAGACGAGCTTGTTGAGCTCTTTGCGCTGGGCGGCCAGCGCCCGGTGCGCGGCCACCGGCATCGGCGCCTCTGCGCCCTTGGGTGCCTTCTTGACCTGGCGGCTCTGCCGCTCGCGCAGCAGCGCCGAGACCTGGTCGGGCTCGAGGAGGCCCGGCAGGCCGAGGTACTCCTCCTCGTCCTCCGACCCGACCTGTGCGTGCATGCCCCACTGCTGCTTGTCGAAGAGCACGTGGTCGAAGTGGGCGTCGGACTCGAGGGCCTCGAAGGCACCTTCGTCGAGCGCCCCGCTCGCCTTCTCGGCGCGGTTCGCGTCGTCGATGAGGCTCTGCTCCTGCGCCCACAGCTCGCCGATGCCGTCGTCCTCGCGCTTGCGGTCGAGCACGTGGTCGCGCTGCTCCTCGAGGCGTGAGGCGTGGTCGAGCACGACCGGCACCGAGGGCAGGAAGACCGAGGCGGTCTCGCCGCGCTTGCGGGCCCGCACGAAGCGGCCGACCGCCTGGGCGAAGAAGAGCGGCGTCGAGGTGGACGTCGCGTAGACGCCCACGGCCAGGCGGGGGACGTCAACCCCCTCCGACACCATCCGCACGGCGACCATCCACCGCTCGTCGCTCGCGCCGAAGTCCTCGATGCGCTTGCTCGCGCCGAGGTCGTCGGAGAGGACGACGGTCGGGGCCTCGCCGGTCAGCTGACGGAGGATGGCGGCATACGCCCTCGCCTGCGTCTGGTTGGAGGCGATGACGAGGCCACCGGCGTCGGCGACGTGGCGGCGCACCTCGGTGAGCCGGCGGTCGGCGGCGGTCAGCACCGCGGGGATCCACTCCCCCTTGGGGTCGAGCGCCGTGCGCCAGGCGTGCGCGACGAAGTCGCGGGTCATCGGCTCGCCGAGGCGAGCCTCGAGCTCGTCGCCGGCCTTGGTGCGCCAGCGCATGCTGCCGCCGTAGGCCATGAAGAGCACGGGTCGCACGACGCCGTCGCGCAGCGCTTCCGCGTAGCCGTAGGTGTAGTCGCTCGCGCTGACGAGCGCGCCCTCGGCGTCGAGCTCGTAGGTGACGAACGGGATCGGGGAGGTGTCGGACCGGAAGGGCGTGCCGGTGAGCGACAGTCGCCGCTCGGCGGGATCGAACGCCTCACGTATGCCGTCGCCCCAGCTCTTCGCGTCGCCGCCGTGGTGCACCTCGTCGAGGATGACGAGCGTGCGCCGGCTCGTCGTCAGCTCGCGGTGCAGCGCCGGGCGCGACGCCACCTGGGCGTAGGTCACGGCGACGCCGTGGTAGTCCTCGCTGTGCCGGCCCACGCTGTTGCTGAACTTCGGGTCGAGGCTGATGCCGACCCGCGCCGCCGCGTCGGCCCACTGGGTCTTGAGGTGCTCGGTCGGCGCGACGACGGTGATCCGCTGCACGATGCCGGCGCTCAGCAGCTCGGTGGCGACGCGCAGGGCGTAGGTCGTCTTGCCCGCGCCGGGCGTCGCGACGGCGAGGAAGTCGCGCGGAGAGGCGGCGAGGTAGCGGTCGAGGGCTTCCTGCTGCCACGCCCTCAGCTTGCTGGCGGTGCCCCAGGCCGCCCGCTCCGGAAAGGCGGGTGAAAGGTGGAATGCAGCCCCTGAACTCATAGACCGCCCACCGTAGCCGGTCCTCCTGACCGACATGCCGAGGCCCCACCGGGTTGGCGGGGCCTCGGCCGAGATGGTATGCGGCCCAGCGGGTTTCGCTCCGCAGCCGCGGTGAGTGGCTGGCTGGGTCAGGCGCGGTAGGCAGTCCACTGCGCCTGCATGCGCGAGACCTGGCCGGCCGTGAAGGTGTTCATGCAGGTGTCGTAGGTGTAGTCCATGAAGTTCTTGATCGGGTCGAGGCCCGGGCTCGTGCACGTGTCGCGGCCGACGGGGCACTGGTAGGCGGGGCTCGCCTCGGCCGGGGTGTCGCTCACGTAGTCACCGGAGCCCGCGCAGCCGCCCTGGAAGGTGTGGTAGAGCCCGAGCCAGTGACCGACCTCGTGCGTCGCCGTGTCACCCAGGTTGTAGTTCGTCGCGGTCCCGCCCGGCAGCGACTCGTTCAGCAGGACGACGCCGTCCTGGTCGGTGATCTTCGACTTCGGGAAGGTCGCCCAGCCGAGCAGGCCCTGGCCGATGTTGGCGGCGTAGAGGTTGAGGTCGGCCTTGGTGCCCTTGTAGAGCGCCGACTTCATGCTCTTCTCGGCGCGGCTGCCGGGCGTCACGGTGAACCACGACGAGTTGTTCGTGACGTCGCTGCCCGCGAGCACGAAGCTGAAGCCCGAGCCGGAGTAGGCGGCGTTGAGCACGTCGATCTGCTTGGCGATCTGCGTCGGGCTGATCGCACCGGCGCTGCCGCTCGTGATGGTGTGGAAGTAGACCTTGATGGTGGCGCTGACGAGCGCCGCGGAGCCGGCACCCGGCTTGGCGAGCTTGCCCGACGAGTCGCGCGTCAGGCCCTTGGCAGCGAGGGCGCGGGTGAGGTCTGCCTCGCTCGCCCGGACCTCGGCCGCGGTGAGGTGGTTCGTGTCCTTGGCGCCGTGCATCGCCCGCGCGTCTGACGCGCCGACGGCGTGCGGGTCGAGGCAGGCGGCCGGCGTCGCACCGTCGGCGACGGGCGAGGCGAAGGCCGGCGCGCCGAGGCTCGCGGCCACGAGGGCCAGCGGCGCCGCGAGGGCGAGGGAGCGAAACTTCATGGGTGACCTCTTTCGTCCGATCGGTGCCGTCTGGCACGTCCTTCACGGACTCTAGGAGGCGCGACGCAGCCGTTTCGGACGAGCGCGAGTAAAGACTGCGTAAGGAATGCGGCCCGGACGGGCCGGCTCAGGAACCGCCGGAGCCGCCCTTGTCGCC
Source organism: Humibacillus xanthopallidus (assembly GCF_006717145.1). Lineage (GTDB taxonomy): Bacteria > Actinomycetota > Actinomycetes > Actinomycetales > Dermatophilaceae > Humibacillus > Humibacillus xanthopallidus. The sequence continues at coordinate 1,875,271 of NZ_VFQF01000001.1, forward strand.
ATCGCCGCCGTCCTGCGGGTCACGCAGGCCGTCGTAGATCTCCTTGCAGACCGGGCAGACGGGGAACTTCTGTGGGTCGCGCCCCGGCACCCAGATCTTGCCGCAGAGCGCGACGACGGGCTCACCCGACAGGGCACTCTCGAGGATCTTCTCCTTGCGCACGTAGTGCGAGAAGCGCTCGTGGTCGCCGGGCTCCTGGAGCTCCTCACGAACCTCCTCGCGCTCGATCGTCGCCGTGCTCGTGCCGCGCAACGGCTGGGGCTCGAACGGGTCGGACTCGAACGGGTCGGGGGGCATCGTGCTCATTCGACGAGTCTAGCCGCGGGCCGAGCGGCGGGAGCGACTGCTCCTGACGGGGCGGCGAGGGCATTCGGGCGCCGGTCCGAGCCGGCGTCGAGGAGGCGGGTGCCGGCCGCGTAGGCACGCCACGACTCCGGGGCCGGGCCGGGGCGACCGCTCTGCAGGACCGCCTCGATGCCGGCCCGGGGCGCGGTGGGATCGGGCTCGAGGCCGATTCGGCGCAGCGTCTGGCGGGCGACCGCGACCGGGGAGTCGAAGACGCTGACGTCACCGAGGGCGGCGACGATGCGCTCGGCCACGAGACCGTAGTGCGTGCACCCGAGCACGAGAGCGCGCACTCCAGCGGGAGTGTGCGAGACGGCATACGCGATGCACTCGTCGACCGCGTCGACATCACCCGACTCGATCGCCTCGGCGAGCCCCAGTGCGGCGACAGGGTGGGTCTCGATGTCGGCGGCGAAGGCGTCGACGAGCCCCCGGAGGTAGTCGCTCGACGTCGTCGCCGCCGTCGACCAGACGGCGACGGGGCCGCCGGTCGCGGCTGCGGGCCGGATCGCCGGAACCGTGCCGATGACCGGGATGCCGGGCTCGAGCTCGGCGCGCAGCGCGTCGAGGCCGTGGATCGACGCGGTGTTGCAGGCGACGACCACGGCATCGGGCCGGTGGGGCAGCGTCGCGCGCGCCGACTCGAGGATGAGGCGCTCGACGTCGTCCGGCGTGCGCGGACCGTAGGGCATGTTGTCGGGGTCGAGCGACAGCACGAGACCGAGGTCGGGGCGCAGCGAGTGCAGGGCGTCTGCATAGCCGAGAAGCCCGAGACCGCTGTCCACCAAGGCAACTCGCCTCGTGGTGGCAGCGGACCGGGCTCGGCCCTGCGGGTCGGTGTCGGTCACCGGCATCAGTTCATCGTCGGGTCGTCGGGGAAGTTTGCGACGTAGGCCAGGCTGTCGCGCTGGCGCCGCAGCACGGTGCGCCAGAGGCCGTCAGGGTCGGCCGTGAAGGGGTCGCGACCCTCGGCGTCGACGACGTACCAGTCGCCGCGCAGGATCTCACCCTCGAGCTGCCCCGACTCCCAGCCGGAGTAGCCCGCGAAGATCCGCATGCCCGCGAGCTCGGCCGCGACGACCGGCGTCGGCACGTCGAGGTCGACGAGACCGAGCGAGCCGAAGAGCCGGCGGACCCCCAGCGGCTCCGGCACGTCGCCGGGCACCGTCACCAGGCCGAGCGCCGACGACGTCGAGACGGGTCCGCCCTGGAAGAGGACGTGCGGCGCGGTGACGACGCGCTGCCAGCCCGGGAGCACCGAGTCGACCTCGGCAGTCAGCGGCTTGTTGAGCACGACGCCCTGGGCGCCGGCCTCGTCATGGTGGAGCATGAGGATCACGGACCGGTGGAACACCTCACCCTCGACCGAGGGTGTCGCCACGAGAAGGCGGCCGGTGTGGAAGGTGGAGCTCACACTCCAAGCCTTCCACACCGCTCCCGCGGCCGTACGTCAGTAGCGGGCGCCGCGGCGCTCGGGCCGGTCGTCGGAGCCCCAACGGGTCACGAGGCCGTCGCTGCGGTCCCCGCGACGACCACGTCGGTCATCGCCGCCACGGCGGTTGTCGTCGCGACCCCCGGAGTGTTGAGGACGGTGACCGCCACGCGCGCCCGCGGCCTGACGCGGACCGCGCGAGCCGGCCGGCCCCCGACGGTGCGCCTGCGGACCTGCGATGAGCCGCTGGAAGTCGCTCTCGTCGATCGCCACACCCGAGGGCGTCGTCGCGCCGGTCGCCGCGATGACCGCGTCGCCGGGCGAGGCCTTGACGGGAGAGATGTCGAGACCGGCGTCCTTCAGCTGACGCTCCATCGTCTTGCGCTGGTGCGGCAGCGCCAGCGTCACGACGGTGCCCTTGTCACCGGCGCGGGCGGTGCGGCCCGAGCGGTGGAGGTAGTCCTTGTGGTCGGCCGGCGGGTCGACCTGCAGGACGACCGACACGTCGTCGACGTGGATGCCGCGCGCCGCGACGTCCGTGGCGACGAGCACCGGCAGGGTGCCGTCACGGAAGGCGCCGAGGACGCGGTTGCGCTGGCCCTGGTTGAGACCACCGTGCAGCGCCGCTGCCATGACGCCCTGCTCGCGCAGCTGGAGCGCGATGCGGTCGGCGCCGAGCTTGGTCCGGCAGAACACGACGGTGCGACCCTCACGGTTCGCGACCTCGGCCGTGATGACCTTCTTGTGCTGCGGGTCGATGAGCAGGACGTGGTGGTCCATGCCCTCGACCGAGGCGGTCGCGTCGTTCGTCGAGTGCGTCACCGGGTCGGTGAGGTACTTCGCGACGAGGTCGTCGATGCCGCGGTCGAGCGTCGCCGAGAAGAGGAGGCGCTGGCCGTCGGCCGGGATCTTGTCGAGGCTCGTCGTGATCTCGGCCATGAAGCCCATCTCGGCCATGTGGTCGGCCTCGTCGAGCACGGTGATGGCGATGTCGTCCATCTCGACCGCACCGCGCTCGAGCAGGTCGTTGAGACGGCCCGGCGTCGCGATGAGGATGTCGACGCCCTTGTTGAGGGCGTTGATCTGCGTCGTGTAGCTGAGGCCACCCGCCACGAGCTTGTGACGCAGCCCGACGACGTGCACGAGGGGCTCGAGCGCGTCGGAGATCTGCATCGCGAGCTCGCGCGTCGGCGTGAGGATCAGGGCGTGCGGCTTGCGCGGGCGACGCGGCAGGTCGGCCTCGAGCAGACGGGCGATGAGCGGCAGGCCGAAGGCGAGCGTCTTGCCCGAGCCGGTCTGGCCGCGGCCGAGCACGTCACGACCTGCGAGCGCGTCGGGGATCGTCGCGGTCTGGATCGGGAAGGGCGTCGTGATGCCCTCACGGGCGAGGCGCTCGACGACGCGCTCGGGCAGACCGAGGGCGGCGAAGCCGTTGTCGGCGGCCACGTCGACCGGGCCCTCGCTGACGTCGGCGCGGGTTGACTTGGTCCAGGTGTCGGCGTCCATGCGCTCGGCCTCGGCATCATCGAAGGTCGCGGGCGCACGGTTGGCGTCGCGGTCGAAACGGGGGCGGTCGAACGAGCGGCGCTCGTCGCGGCGCTGGTAGCCACCGGTGCCACGGTCACCGCGGTCATTCCGGTCGCTGCGCGCACCGCGGTCGTATGCCGGCCGGTCGTCGCGACGCTGGTAGCCACCCGTGCCGCGGTCAGCGCGGTCACCGCGGTCGCTGCGCGCACCGCGGTCGTATGCCGGCCGGTCGTCACGACGCTGGTAGCCGCTGGTGCCGCGGTCGTCACGGTTGTACGACGGACGGTCATCGCGACGCTGGTAGCCGCTGGTGCCCCGGTCGTCACGGTTGTAGGACGGGCGGTCATCGCGGCGCTGGTAGCCACCGGTGCCGCGGTCGTCACGGTTGTACGACGGACGGTCATCGCGGCGCTGGTAACCGCCGGTGCCGCGGTCGTCACGGTTGTACGACGGACGGTCGTCACGACGCTGGTAACCGCCGGTACCGCGGTCGTCGCGGCGCTGGTAACCGCCCGTGCCGCGGTCGTCACGGTTATACGACGGACGGTCATCACGACGCTGGTAGCCACCGGTGCCCCGGTCGTCACGGTTGTACGACGGACGGTCGTCACGACGCTGGTATCCGCCGGTGCCGCGGTCGTCACGGTTGTGGGAGGGACGGTCGGACGAGCGGTGCTCGTCGCGGGGCGCGCGCCACTCACGGCCACCGACGTGGCTGGTGCCGGCCGAGGCCGGACGCGACGGGGAGCCGCCGTGCGACGACGGGCCCTGACCGCGGTGCGGCTTCTTCGTGGCGGAGGCCTTGGCGGCCTTCTTCTCGGTGCTCCAGCGGGCCTTCTTGGGCGCGCCGGCGGATGACTTGCTGTTGGACATGCGTATTCAACTCTCTTGACTCGAGCAGACTTCGCCTCGAGCCGTGAGTGACAACCACGACCATGCAGACGAGCCTCAGGCGCATCGTGTGCGCCCCGTGTGTACCGGTTCCCGGCATCTGTGCCGTCCGGTGATCGGGTCCGCTCCGTGTCGGTGACGGGTCGCGCCCGGTGGCGCGAACTTTCCCGTGGGGTGTCACCTCGTCGGAATGAGCTTGCGCGTCGGGCAACCCCGTGGCAGCTCTTCCTTCATGATCCGAGGAGACCTCGGAGTCGGACGCCCAAAGTCTACCAGCGACGCGGCCGAGCCCTGACCACGAGCGCCGCGGCGCCGAGCGCGACCCCCGCGAGGTCGAGCACGGCGTCCCACACGTCGCCGCTCCGGCCGGGCAGCGCGTAGTGCTGCACGAGCTCGCTCAGCGGGGCGTGGACGGCGAAGATGATGACGGCTGCGCGCACCGAGCCGAGAGCCCGCCCGACGGCATACGTCGGCACGGCGAAGACGAGTAGGTGGACGACCTTGTCGGTCCAGCTCACCGGCCCCTCGACCGTGACGACGGGCCAGTAGAGCGCGAGCAGCTGCGCGACGACCGCGACCACGGCGAAGACCACCGCGCCGCGGCTCACGCGTCGCGTGCGCGTCGCGCTCTCGCTGGGGGTCGTCATGGCACCGCAGTCTAGGTAGGTTTCGAGCACGGGCCCGACGCCGGGACCGCGAGCAGGACCGCATGCAGGACCGCGAGCAGGAGGATCTGCCATGGGCAAGCGCACCGTTACCGTGACCGGCACCGGCCGGGCCGCCGTCGCCCCGGACGTCGTCCGGCTCGACCTCCGGGTCGGTCACGACGCACCGGACGTGGCCGCGGCGCTGGCGGGTGCGTCAGCGAGCATCAGCGCCGTCGGCACCGTCGTGCGGGAGCAGGGCGTCGCCGACGCCGACATCCGCACGCGCGACGCGGGGGTCAACCAGCGGTGGGACAACACCGGTGTCGCCGTCGGCTTCACGGCGCAGCAGAGCCTCGCCGTGACGGTGCGTGAGCTCGCCGCCGTCGGGCGCATCCTCGAGTCGGCGGCGGCAGCCGTCGGCAACGCCCTCCTCGTCGACCAGGTGCGCCTCGACGTCGCCGACCGCTCCGGGGGGCTGCGGGAGGCGCGCGACGCCGCCTTCGCGGACGCCAAGGCCAAGGCGGAGCAGTATGCCGTCCTCTCCGACGCGCTGCTCGGCGTGGTGCTCGGGGTGGCCGAGGCGGGCGCCGCACCCGTCGGCGGCGGGTTCAAGCTCGCGGCCATGGCCCGCGACATGGCCGGTGGCATGCCCGTCGAGGGCGGCGACCTCGAGATCGCGACGAGCGTGACCGTGACCTGGGAACTCAGGCGCCCCTGAGACGTTGGCCACGGCAAGACCTGCGCGGAATACCCCCCGTGGGCCGACCGTTGGGAGAGACATGGCTACCACTGACCTGACCGCGCAGTCCTTCGAGAAGACCGTTCTCGACAACGACATCGTGCTCGTCGACTTCTGGGCCTCCTGGTGCGGCCCGTGTCGGCAGTTCGCACCCGTCTACGACTCCGCCTCCCAGAGTGGCGACAACGAGGGCATCGTCTTCGGCAAGGTCGACACCGAGGCCGAGCAGTCGCTGGCGCAGGCCGCCAACATCACCTCGATCCCGACCCTCATGGCCTTCAAGGAGGGCGTGCTCGTCTTCGCCCAGCCCGGCGCCCTGCCCCAGTCGGCCCTGCAGGACGTGATCGAGCAGGTCAAGGCGCTCGACATGGCTCCGATCAAGGAGCAGATGGCCGCCGAGGCGGCATCGGGGCCGGCTCAGGCCTGACGACGTGCGCCTCGTCCTCAACGTCATCTGGGTGCTCTTCGGGGGCATCTGGCTCTGGCTGCTCTACCTCCTCGCCGGCGTCATCGCCTGCGTGACGATCATCGGCATCCCCTTCGGGCTCGCCGCCTTCCGCATCGGGTGGTACGCGCTGTGGCCCTTCGGTCGCACGGTCGTCGACCACCCGGCGGCGGGTGTCGGCTCGACCGTCGGCAACGTCGTCTGGGTCATCGTCTTCGGCTGGTGGCTGGCCCTCGGTCACATCACGACCGCCGTCGCCCAGGCCCTGACGATCGTCGGCATCCCGCTCGCGCTCGGCAACCTCAAGCTCGTGCCGGTGTCGCTCTTCCCGCTCGGCAAGCGGATCGTGCCGGTCCACGGCACCAGCTACTCCGCCTACGGCCCTGACGTCATCGGCCCCGGCCGCGCGACGTCGTCGGAGAACCTCGACCTGCGCTGACCACCCGCACCAATCGAAAGAGCAGTTCGTTGCCGTCGAGCACGCCCGCACGGGCCGCTCGGAGTGGCGACGAACTGCTCTTTCGATTGAGGGGGGCCCTCGACCTCGATCGAGGGGGGCGCCGTCGAAGAGACAGGTGACAGCGTGACGTGGCCACCATCGAGTGGTGGAGGTGGCGGGAACTTCCCCAGAATGCCTTTGACCAGCCATTTTGCGGCTGACCACGACCCTGTGTCAGCAATGTGACAGAATCCTCAGCGGTGTTCGCTGCACCCCATCGCCCTGACTGCGGCCCTTGTCCGACTGCAAGGACCGCTTCGGCACAACGCCATCCGGCTCGCGGCCACGAGGCCCGCCATCTCGGCGGCGTTCGGGCCGGCCGTCGGAGTCACCTCGATCGGCATGTCGGCCAACGGCTGGGGCTGGGCCAGGCCCGTTGCCCCCCCACGCTCATCGCGACGGTCGGCTTCGGCGTCGAGCGGCGACGGGTTCACCCTGTCGGACCTCGTGTCCTACAACGTGAAGCAGGTAGCTCACACTCATGCTGGCCATCTCCTCCTGAATCGGCACCCTCTTGGACGGCGCCCGCCATATGTAGGGAAGGTCGGGGCTCGGAACTGATATCAGGCCGATGCGGTGCCCGGTTGCGTCGGGTGCGGTCAGCAGAGCCACGGCCCGCATCCACGATGGCGCTGCCCTGCGCGCGTGTCTGTGCCCCAAGCGACAGGGACATGTTCGGCGCGCGCCGGCCCGTCGCCCGGCCGCGAGCGTCATGCCCAGGGACGCTGCGATCACGACTTCGTGATGAGTCCCCAACGCAGCGACAACGATTCGTTGACGATCTCGACACGCGGCACGTGTTTGGTCTTGTCCAGATGCCAGTGACGGGAGTCAAAATGGCCACCCACCGAGCGATCGAGTCGGCCTGTCAAGGCGTGGTCGAGTTGTTGCGGAACAACTACGACCCCGCGGCGTTCAACCGCGACCTCGAGTTCAGAGTGCTTGCCGCCTCGGCTTTCCAGCGGGGCCTGACTGCGGGGGTGTCGCTCTTCGTGTACCGGGTGATGGTCGGTGACACGCCCCGGACGCCACCGGGACGCCACGTCGACTCGGGCGTTCGGCTGCAGCCCCAGCTGCCGGTCGACGTGCACTTCATCCTCACTGCGTGGGCGCCGGACGCCTCGCTCCAGCAGGGCATCGTCGGCTGGATGATGCGGACGATGGACGACCATCGGGTCCTGCCTCCTGGCCTTCTGAACCGGTTGTCCCCGGGCGTCTTTCGTGACGACGAGACCGTCGAGGTGCTCGATGGGGAGCTCGTGAGCGAGGACCTGTTCCGGCTCTGGGAGCTCCTGGGCACGGTCACGTACCAGATCTCGGTCCCCTACGTGGCGCGGAACATCCGGATCGAGTCCGACTTCGAGACGGTCAGCGCCGCCCCGGTGCGCGACCGGATCGTCGACTACGAGGGGGTGGCGCGTTGACGATCGTCGAGACCGTGCAGGTCCGTACGCCGTTGGCCGTGGCCTTCCATGACCTCGTGTCCGACGCGCCCATCACCGACGGCCTGCTGGTCTCGGCTCGCAGGGCCGGTCGCGGACGGTTCCGGCCGGGCCGCCCGACGCCCAGCGGCGCCCATGTCCTGAGCGGGCTCCCCTTCCTGCGCGACGTCGAGGTACCCGTCGTCGCGCCGGGAGCGATCATCGAGGACAACGAGGACCCGAGCGGACCCGCGTACCACGTTGACGTGCTCGTACAGGACACCATGGGCCGGTTCCTGCCCACCGTCATCGCACTCCGTGCCCCGCTCGACCACGTCGCCACCGCGGCGGACGCTCTCTCTGCATGCAGCTCGTTGGCCTGGAGCCTGCCGAGCGACACCCCGATGTTCCTGATGTCGGCGCCGACTCGCGCGCTGGCCCGCACCACGGCGGTCGTGCGCGCGAGCCTGCGTGACAAGGCGACCGACAACGAGGCCGGCCACGCCGTCGTCGTCGTGGAGGCATCCGCGGGACGCGCCATCGGCGTCGCCGACGCCAGAGGCAACGTCGTCGTCGCGTTTCCCTACCCGCTGTTCGCCATGCCCGGCACGCCGGGCTCGGTCCCGGCCGGGACCCACGGCATACCGACGCGCGACCAGACCTGGCGGGTCACGGTCACCGTGCGCTGGCAGCCCGCGTCGCTCGAGTTCACTGCGGGCCTCGACGTGCCGTTCGCGCACTCGGTGTTCTGCCAACACACGGCGTCGATCGTCGGAGACGACGGGGCACCGGGGGTGCCGGCAATCGACCGGACGCTGCGGTACGGCGAGGACCTGACCCTCACCACCGACGGCGTCGACCCCACGCGCACCTCGTATCTGTTCGTGGAGCAGGCACCATGACCCGCCAGCGACCGACCATCGCGTCCGCGAGGCCGGAAACCGTCCGTACCACGTAGGAGGAGGAGCGGATGCCCGAGTACCTTGCGCCGGGGGTGTACGTCGAGGAGACGACATTCCGGCAGAAGAGCATCGAGGGGGTGAGCACGAGCACCGCCGGGTTCGTGGGGCCGACGCGGTTCGGTCCCACGCAGGGTGAGCCGGAGCTCCTGACGAGCTTCCTGGACTTCGAGCGCATCTACGGCGGTATCGACCAGCTCGACTTCGGCGAGGGCCTGCAGCACAACGACCTGGCACACGCCGTACGCGGGTTCTTCGAGAACGGCGGGCGCCGGCTCTACGTGGCCCGTGCGTACGAGGCGACGGCGCAGCCGTCGGAGGAGCCTGACGCGACCGTCGCGCAGCTCTTCCCGGACCACGCGACGTTCGTCATCGACGCGCCGACCTCGCCGGCGATACAGGTGGTGCTCAGGGCCCGCTATCCCGGCGCTGCAGGCAACGTCATCGTGACGATCGACTCCAAGACCGGCCCGAGCATCCTGGTCGCCCAGGACGGCGGGCCCCCGAAACTCTCTGGTGCGCAACGGTGGGACACCGTACTGCTGAGCAGCACGGACAGCACGCCGGACGACCCGCAGCTGTGTGTCGTCGACTACGACTTCGACGCGGCGTCCCAGCAAGAGGTTCAGGTCCTGCGCGCCGGCAGCACCACGACACAGCTGGCAGATCTGGACCCGGCGACCAACGAGGTGCGGGTGGTCACCCTCACCGTGACGCTGAGCCCGCTCGGCCGCTTCATGGACGAGCTCGTCTGGGAAGGGCTGAACCCGGACCCGCGCCACCGGGTCAACCCGCTGCTGCGGACCTTCGCCGCCCAGCCGGCCGCCCGCGCGACAGCGCTGTTCGTGCCGCTGGTCATCCAGGCGGACGACGCCGTTGACGGAGTCGAGCTGCTGGAACAGGTACTCAGCGGCCTCGTCGCCGGGTCCATGCCTGTCACGGTGGCGGACCTGCTCGACGAAGCCCTGCGACAGCCCGGCCAACGGGTCGCACGCATGCGATGCCGGCTGACCGGCGGCAAGGACGGGTCACGCCCCGGCACCGCGTCCTACGAAGGGGACGAGTCGGCGACCGGAGACAAGTCCGGGCTGCTCGCCTTCGAGGGCCTCGAGGACATCAGCATCGTCGCCGCCCCTGGCTCCAGCCGCGGCGGCCTCAACGGTAACGAGCTGCAGAGCAAGTCGGTCGTCGGGCTGCTGGTCTCGCACGCCGAGCGGATGAGGTACCGGATCGCGGTTCTCGACTCACCCGACACCGCGCTCGCCAGCCAGATTCGCAGCTACCGGGCACAGTTCGACTCGAAGTATGCGGCGCTGTACTACCCGTGGGTCAAGATCGCCGACCCGGTCACCGATACCGAGATCGCGGTGCCCCCTTCGGGCTTCATGGCCGGAATCTACGCACGCAACGACATCGAGCGCGGTGTGCACAAGGCGCCGGCCAACGAAGTCGTCCGTCTGGCGATCGACTTCGAGCTGCCCGTCAACAAGGGGCAGCAGGACGTCCTCAACCCCGAGGGCGTCAACTGCCTGCGCTTCTTCGAGGGCGGCGGCTTCCGGGTCTGGGGCGCCCGCACCATATCGTCGGACCCCGAATGGAAGTACCTCAACCTGAGGAGATACTTCGCCTTCATCGAGCGGTCGATCGAGAAAGGGACCCAGTGGGCCGTGTTCGAGCCGAACGGCTCGGCCCTGTGGAGCAATGTGCGGCGCACGATCGAGGACTTCCTGTTCTCGGAGTTCAAGTCCGGCCACCTGCTGGGTGACACGGTCGACGAGGCGTACTTCGTCAAGTGCGACCGCACGACGATGACGCAGAACGACCTCGACAATGGCCGGCTGATCTGCCTGGTCGGCATATCGCCGCTCCGCCCGGCCGAGTACGTCATCTTCCGCATCGGTCAGAAGACCCTCGACTTCAAGGGATAAGGGGACGTCATGCCATTTCGTGAGCGGCCGTACTCCGCGTTCAACTTCCTCGTCAACTTCGGGCCGGACAAGCAGGACCCCAAGGCCGGGTTCCAAGAAGTCACCGGCCTCGGAGGAGAGGTCGTGGTCCAGGAGTACCGGGCGGGCAACAAGAAAGGGAATGCGCCGGACAAGATCACCGGTACGTACAAGGTGCCGGACGTGACACTCAAGCGCGGTGTGATGGGCGACGACGCGCTGTACAGCTGGTTCGACGAGGTCCGCAAGGGCAAGCAGCTCGAGGCGCTGCGCACGGTAACCATCGAACTGCTGAGCGAAGACGGGGAGACGGTCCAGCTCTGGAACCTCAAGGGCGCGCGGCCGATCAAGTACACCGGTCCGGCGCTGAGCGGCAAGGCGACCGACGTCGCGATAGCCGAGCTGGTCCTGGCCTGCGAAGACATCGTGGAGGAGACCACGTGACCTCCACGGCCTCACTACCCACCCTGCCCCGCGTCGGCTTCGAGACGGTGCCGCGGCCGGTCGACGACACGCTGCCGCGCATGGACGTCGCGGGCTTCGTCGGGTTCGCTGCCAGCGGGCCGATCGACCTCCCGGTCCTGGTCGAGGACGCCGTCGCCCTGCGCGACGTCTTCGGCCCAGACCCCGAGCTGGCCCGAACCGACGACGGGACGCGAGTGCGTGCCCACCTTGCCCGAGCCGTCGAGGCGTTCTTCGCCAACGGCGGGAAGCGGGCGTGGGTCGTCCGGGTGGCGGCGAGGCCTGATATCGCACGCGGCCGCCGCGGTGCGATGACCAGCCGGTTCATGGTGCCGGGCTTGCTGGTGCCACCGCAGTCGGGGGTGCGCGTCGACGAGTGGCGGCTCGCGACGCTGCGCTCGCGATCGCCGGGGAGCTGGTCCGACCGGCTGACAGCGTCGGCGACGCTCGAGGTGACCACCTGTGTCGCCCAAGACGTGAGTGCCGGGGACGGCCGGGTGGGTGCAGTCGTGGACCACGCCGTCGACGTCGTGACCGGCGACCTGGTCCGGATCACGCTCGCCGATGACGTGTTCCTCCTCGGTGCGGTCGTCGGTGTCTCGGTCGGGCCGGCCGGTCGCCTCCTGACACTGGACCCGCGGGCGACGCGGCTCACCCAAGCCGCGGCCCTGGACGGTGCCGCCACGGCGTACCGCCTGGGTGAGAGCAGTCCTCACCAGCTGTCCGGCTTCGCCACCGCCAACGTGGACGGTGCGCCCTACGTCGTGGTCGACGACGCCGAGCCGCTCGACCCCGGCGACGTGGTCATCGCCGGGGCACCGGCCGACTCCGTGGTGGTGGCCTTGCTGGGCGATGTGGCCCCGGAGCTCTCGACGACCGGCCACCGCTATCTGCGAGTGGAGCTGGCTACTCGTGTCCGGGGCGACCTTCCGGCGAGCTGGCCCACGCTCCGTGACCCGGCGACGGCCCTCGTCCTCGAGGTCCAGCGGGTGCGCCTCACCGTCCGCGACGGCGATGCGGTCGTCGCGGCACTCACGGGGCTCGGGCTCGGCGCCGCACACCCGAGAGCCCTCTGCGCACTACCGGACGACGACCGCGTTTTCGGCGCGCTGCTGGGTCCCAGGGCTGCCGCCGAGGACCTCAGCGCCGACCCCGCGTCGCGCGTGCTGACGTCCTTCGAGCGCGAGTGCCTGTCCCCGCGCTTCCCACTGGGTGGGACCCTCGCCACGGTCCTGCTCCCACTCGGGCTCTCGCAGGACCCGTTTCGGTCGAGTCCCGGCAGCCGCGTGCCCACCGGCGAGCCGGCCCCGTCGAGAGACGGCCTCGACACCTACGCTGCGGATCTGTTCGTCGACCGGGACCTGGCCGCGCTCGGCGTCGACACGTTGCTGCCCGCCGCATGGGACCTGGCCTATCTGCGTCAGGCGCCGAGGCGGCTGCACGGCCTGCACGCCTTGGCGACGCTCGACGAAATCAGCCTGGTGGCAGTGCCCGATGCGGTGCACACCGGATGGGAGCACCGTGAGATCGCAGCCCCACCAGCGTTGAGCGCGCCGGAGCTGGTCGTCGAGGATGTCGTGGACGACCTCGTCGATGGTGGGGTGCGGCTCCGATGGTCCTCGGTGCCGACGGCCACGGGCTACGAGCTCGAGACCGACCTCGCGGAGACGTTTCCCGCGCCGGTGTCGGTCACGATGTCCGGCACGACCGCCACCGCGGCGCCGTTGACCGCCTGCACGAGCGTCCAGTTGAGCCGGGTCCGAGCGATCCGCCACGACGAGCAAGGACCGTGGTCGAACGTCGTCGCCGCGTTCGCTCCCGCAGCGACGTTCGCCCCTTGCCTGCTGCCCACCGTCACCGCGGAACCCGAACCGCCCCGGCCCGCCGATCCGCCGACGTCGGCCTGGCGAGCGCGTACCTCGGCAGAGGCAGAGCCGTGGTCGACCCTCCTTGCGGTGCAGTCGGCCGTGCTGCGCTGGTGTGCTGCGCGCGGCGACGTTCTCGCGGCGCTGGCCCTGCCGGGTTCGTTCACCGCCGACGACGCCGCACGCCATGTCGCACGGCTGCGGGGCGCGCGCGCCGCGTTCGACGACGTCGGACAGCCGGCCGAGCTCGACGTGCTCGACGGCATCGTTCCGGCCCTGACCCAGGACGAGATGTTCGTCCTGGGGTACGGCGCGGCATACCACCCGTGGCTGGTCAGCGGCCGACCCGGGAGCGACCTGGGCGCCGTCCCTCCCGAGGGCGCCGTGCTCGGCACGTATGCCGCCGGCGCACTCGGCGCCGGAGCGTGGATCGCGCCGGCGCGGCGCCAGTTCCTGGGTGCGCTAGCGCTGCGGCCGGACATCGGGGACGACGGGCTCCGCGCTCTGGCGGGCGCGCAGGTCAACCCCGTCGCGCAGGACCCGTCCGGTTTCATGGCCTTGACCGCGACCACGCTGTCCGACGTCGCGGCGCTGTGGCCCGTCAACGTCCGCCGCCTCATCGCACTGCTTCGTCGCCTGTCTGTTCGTGAGGGGGCCCGGACGGTCTTCGAGCAGCACGACCGCGAGCTGCAACAGCTGGTGCGCATGCGGTTCGAGCGGATCCTCGAGGGCGTGTACCTGCGCGGTGGCCTGGCGGGAGCGACCCCGGACGAGGCCTTCGATGTGTCGACCGGCGCGGCCGTGAACAGCGAGGCCACCATGGCTCAGGGCCGGTTCGTGGTCGAGGTCCGGATCGCACCCTCGAGGCCGCTGGAGTTCCTGACGGTTCGGCTGGTGCTCCAGGGCACGAACAGCGGAGGGAGCCGGCTGTGATCCACCAGACGTTCAACTTCCTGGTCCGCATCGATACGGGCGAGGGCGGGGTGCTGTGTGAGGCCGCGTTCGCCGAGTGCGCCGGCCTGGAGATGTCCGCCGCCCCCAAGACGATCCGAGAGGGCGGCAACAACGTCGGGCCGGTCCACCTCGCCGGCCCCGTGTCCTACGGGACGCTCGCCCTCAAGCGCGGCATGAGCGAGCGGTTCGACCTCTGGTCCTGGTTCGACTCGGTGCATCGGGACGGTGGCCGGCACCGCCGGGCGGACTGCCAGGTGGAGGTCCGGACCCCGGACGGCACCGGCACGGCATACACCCTCAAGCTCGTCCGGTGCCTGCCGGTCAAGCTCAAGGCACCCGATCTGCACGCGAAGGACGGCGGCCTGGCGATCGAGGAGCTCGAGATCGCCTACGAGGGACTGCGGCTGATCCCCCCGGCAGGAGGTGAGTCCGGTGGCTGACCAGGCCACTCTGGCCAAGGCCAGGCTCGTCGAGATCGAGCTGTCCGACAAGGAAGCCGACTCGCGCGAGACCAATCCCGACGCGACGGTCAAGGTGCAGTTCAACCCCGAGACCCTGAAGATCGTCTACTCCAACACGATGCAAGGTGGCGACCAGTCGGGTGGCGGTGCCATCCAGTTCGTCAGCAGGAGCACTACCAAGCTCAGCGTGGAACTGTGGTTCGACGCTGCCCTGGACGGCGTCCAGGACGTCAGAAGGAGGACCAGGATGGTGGCTCACTTCATCACCCCGGTGCGCAAGGGCCGGGGCATGGCGCCGCCGGCCGTCCGCTTCACCTGGGGGTCCTTCCTGTTCGAAGGCGTGATGGACTCCATGGACGAGTCCCTCGAACTGTTCAGCGCCGACGGCCGACCCTTGCGCGCGAAGGTGACGATCGGGATCACGAGCCAGCGCATCCAGTTCCACGAGCCACCCGCCCCGTCGTCCGGCGGAAGCCTTCCCGGAACCACGCCGCGGCAGCAGGCACGAGGAGGTGAAAGCCTCCAGCAGATGATGGGTCGCGACTCGGGTCGTGGCACTGGGGCTCCGGGCTGGCAGGCCGTCGCCACCGCCAACGGGATCGAGAACCCGCGCCGACTGCCGGCCGGGACCTTCGTCGACCTCTCCCCCTCGACGGGGGTGCGCCAATGAGCGTCATCATCAACGAGCTCGAGGTGCTCGTCGCGCCCGAGCAGGCGCCCCAGGGGCCGGGCCCGCGCGAGCCGGCGTCGCAGGAACCAGCTCCCACGGCGTTCGAGCTGCGCGCCCTGCTCCGCCACATCGCCGACCGCGCCGAGCGGGTGAGGGCGGACTGACGTGGCACTGCCGACCGCTGCCCTCTACAGCGCCCGACCGACACTCCAGATCGACGGGTCGGACTCCTCGCTGCTCACCGACCATGTCCTGGCCGTGACTGTCACCGAGACGAGCGAGGGGATGTCACGGTGCGAGATCGTCGCGGGCAACTGGGGCAGCGCAGACTCGTCTGACGGCTACGTCTTCAACGATCGTCGCACCGTCGACTTCGGGACCCGGGTCGCGCTCCGCATCGGCGACGGCGATCGTGCCGGCACGCTGTTCGACGGCGTGGTCACCGGGATCGAGGCGCAGTACCCGCAGACCGGTGCGCCCGCGATCGCCTTCCTGGCCGAGGACCGTCTGCAGGAGCTGCGGATGACGCGACGAACCCGATCCTTCGAGGAAGCCTCGGACGCGGACATCATCCGCAGCGTCGTCAGCGAACACGGCCTGTCGGCGTCAGTCGATGTCGACGGACCGGTCCACCACCACGTGGCTCAGGCGAACCAGAGCGACCTGGCCTTCATCCGGGAGCGGGCCCGGCTCGTCGACGCCGACCTGTGGATCGACGGGAGCTCCGTGCACGTCGCCTCGCGGGGACGCCGGGGCACCGAGGACGTCACCCTCACCTACAACGCCGACCTGCACGAGGTGACGGTCCTTGCCGATCTCGCCCGGCAACGCAGCAGTGTCGTCGTGGCCGGGTGGGACGTCTCGGCCAAGGAGGCCATCAAGGCCGAGGCGGACTCCTCGGCGATCCAGCCAGAGCTCGACGGTGACACCTCGGGGATAGACCTGCTCGAGCAGGCGCTGGCGTCCCGGGCGGACACGATCGTGCACACCGCGCCCGCGACCTCGACCATCGCCCAGGCCCAAGCCGATATGGCCCTGCGCACGAGCGCCCGGCGCTTCGTCACCGCGATCGGCCTCGCGGAGGGCGACACTCGACTGCGGGCCGGTGCGCGGGTGCGGCTGGCCGGTCTGGGCGCCGGGTTCGAGGGCCGCTTCACCCTCGTGGAGGTCGAACACGCGTTTGACGGCCGGCGAGGCTACCGAACCAGGTTCCGCGCCGAGCGTCCCGGACTGGGGAGCAGCGCATGACTGTCACCGACGACCTGCGCGACCTGACGGTCCACCGATGGCCATCCGGGTACGGCTCGCGCTTCTACGGCGTGCACCCGGCGGTCGTGACCGACGTCGACGACCCCACCACGACGGGCCGAGTCAAGATCCGGCTTCCGTGGTCGCCCGACAGCGGTGACGCGGCATACGAGACGTGGGCCCGGCTGGCGACCCTGATGGCCGGGTCGGACCGCGGCACGTGGTTCATGCCGGACGTCGACGACGAGGTGCTCGTCGCGTTCGAGGCCGGCGACCCCACCCAGCCGTTCGTCATCGGAGCGCTCTGGAACGGCAAGGACGCCCCGCCGGAGTCGATGGCCTCCGGCAACGACATCAAAGCGATCCACTCCCGCAACGGCGTCGTCGTCACGTTCGACGACACGGACGGCCAGGAGCGGTTGCGCCTGGAGACCCCTGCCGGCCAGGTAGTGACGCTTGCCGACGGGCCGAGCACGATCACGGTCGCGGACGCCAACCAGAACACCGTCACCTTGGACAGCAGCGGGGTCACGGTGCAGTGCTCCGCGAAGGTCACCGTGAACGGCAGCGAGTTCGAGGTCACCGCCGGCAAGGTCACGGTCAACGCGGGGATGTCGACCTTCAGCGGCGTCGTCAAGGCCGACACCGTCATCGCCAACTCAGTCGTCAGCTCGAGCTACACGCCGGGCGCCGGAAACATGTGGTAGGTCGCGATGAGTCATCGTCCTGCGTGGAGGGCAGCCGCACCGTTGTGGCCCGCGGCGTTGGCCGGTTCCGTGGCCATGGACCGCCCGGCGATCCTGCGGTTCGACACGGACGACTTCGTCGACCGCCTCAAGGCGGAGCTGGACGACCCGGCGCGCGAGGTGGGCGCACTGGTCCTGCGGCCCGAGACGTGGCGGTCGCCGGCCAGCGGCCTCGGCTACGTCGGCACCGAGGTGCCCAAGCTGTACCAGCCAATCCACGCCCGCTTCTACCTCGTCGTCGCGAGCCTCGTCTGCGCCCGTTACGGCCTTCCGGACAAGGCCATCCATCCGACGAGCCAGGAGACTACGTACGCGGTGCTGCGCCGGCTCGAGCCACGTGGCGCTCCCGCCGTCGACCCGACCCGGTCCGGCACATTCCGTGAGTTCGGCTGGGTCCCAAGGGGTGAACGCGGGTCCTGGGTCGAGCTGAGCGCGGTGCCCGGCGGGGCCACCGCAGTGGTCGCCGGGGAGGAGCCACTGGCTGCGTTCCCGCTGACCTACGTCGAGGGGCCCGACGGTCGCCGGCGACGGGTTCTGGCAGCCATGGTCCCGGTTGCCAGACGTGAGGTGTACGAGGCCGCGGTGACCCCTGTTCCGATCAGCTCGACCGACCCGGCGGCAGCGCTCGCGCTCCCGGGGCGGTCAGAGCTCGAGGCCATCGTGCTCGAGCTGAAGTCCGTGATCCGGCTTGCCGGGGCGCCGACCATGACCGAGGCGACCTCGGTCGACCAGCTGCGCGAGGCGCTCTTCTTCGCGCTGATCGATCTCGCGTCGTTCCTGTCCCGCGAGCTGTCGCAGGTATGGAACCAGGCCGGTACGGACCGAGGCGGCGACACGCTGCCTGAGAAGCTTGCGAAGCCGGCCTTCGGGTCGAGCTGGTGGCAGGCGTTACACACCGCGGATGCCCACCGCAACGACGTCGTGTCCGTCGGGGCCTACCCCCCGCCGGTCGCCGGCCGGTCGGTCGACGAGATGAAGGCGGACCTGGCTGCGCTCGGACTCGAGGCAGACGGGCCGACCGTGCAGGACCCCTTCTTCGCCCTCGTGTCCGACGCGATGGGAGCCCCCGATCCCGCCCCCGATCCCGCGTCGGGCGCCGGCCCGGCGTCCGCCGCGGACCCGCAGGTGGGGCCGAGCCGCAACGCCGTGTATGCCGTGCGCTTCGTCTACCAGCGACCGCGCTGCCCCGACCCGCAGCGACTCACGATGAGCGCGCTGTCGCCGACGTTCAGGCTGGCGCACTTCCACGACCCCGACGCGCCGTTCCGAGAGAACCGCATCGTGCTGCCGGTCGACACCTCGCTCGCCGGTCTGCGGAAGTTCCCTCAGGCCGTCAAGGTTGAGGTCTCCGCCCAGCTGCGCAAGCAGATGGAGCGCATTCAGGACGTCAAGCTCGGGGACCTCGACGACGGCTCGGTGCCGGGCGAGAAGGACGTCAGTCTCGGCATGGTCTGCTCGTTGTCGATCCCGATCATCGCGATCTGCGCGCTGGTGCTGCTCATGATCGTGGTGTCGCTGCTCAACCTCGTCTTCTTCTGGGTGCCGCTGTTCAAGAAGTGTCTGCCGAAGGCTCCCGGATGACGACCGTACCGATGTCCACCGACGCCGCCCTGTTCGGCACGGGCGTCGCCTTTCCGCCGCGCCTGGACGCCGAAGGTCGCTGGGGCTGGGCCGTCGGCGACGAGAGCGTGCGCCAGTCGATCCGGATCATCCTGACCACCGAACCCGGCGAGCGCTTGATGCTGCCGAGCTTCGGTGCCGGGCTGCGCGCCTATCTCTTCGAGCCGAACATCCCGTCGACCCATCGGCATCTCGAGGAGCGAATCGGGTTCGCGCTCAGGCGTTGGGAGCCACGGATCACGGTTTCGTCGGTCGCCGTCGGCGCGAGTCCCGACGACCCGAGCAGTGCTGTCGCAACCGTCAGCTACTCCCTGGTCGCAACAGGCACCACGGAGGCCTTGGAGCTGGCGATCCCGGTAAGGGGAGGTGCGAGCCCGTGACCACCATCAAGCCCCCACCCATCGACGAGCGGACCTACGCCCAGCTGCTCGCCGAGGTCACTGCGCGGATCCCCGTCCACAATCCCGAGTGGCGCAACCACAACGACAGCGACCCGGGCATGACCCTGCTGCAGCTGTGGGCATTCATGTCGGAGAACCTGCTATACCAGACCCGGCTCGTGCCGGATCGGGTCCGCGCCAAGTACCTCGAGCTCCTTGGCATCGACGTCCCGCCTGCCACCGCCGCTGCGGGGGTGGTCACGTTCGACCTGCCGCGAACCCGGCTCGAACCGTTGCAGATTCCCGAGGACCGCGAGGTCCTGGCCGGCCGAGTGCCGTTCCGCACGACGACGGGTCTCACGGCGCTGCCCGTGGAGGTGGTCGCCTACGTCAAGCGCCGGGTTCCTGTGGATCCGGGGGTCGAGGACCAGTACCGCCTCCTGTACGGATCGCTCGCACCTGCCGGGGAGACGTTCGACTACTACGTCGCGGAGCCCGTCGTCTGGGGCGTGGGCGGTACGCCGCCGCTCGACCTTGCGACCACTGTGGACGGCGCGGTGTGGCTCGCTGTCCTCGCGCGCAAGGCCGTCGAGGTCGACCGGGCACGGGAGCTGCTCGGCGGTCAGGAGATGGCCGTCGGCGTCGTGCCGGATGTGACCGTCGACCATGTGACGATCGCGCCGCGGGGGACCTCGAGCGCCGCAGACACGGCCTCCCTCGAGTTCCACCTCCCCGACACCTCCAGCCCGCTGCCGGCGGATTCCGAGGCCCGTATCCCCACGTACGTCCCGCTGCGAACCAGCTCGGACCAGCAGATCCTCGTCGAGCCGGGGATCGTCCAGATCACGCTGCCGGCCTCGCAGAGCCTCACGCTCTGGGGCGACCTGGAGCCGAACGAGGCCGGAGTCGGCGGCTTCCCGCCCGCACTCGAGGGTGAGGACGGTGCCCGGCTGATCACATGGATTCGTGTCCGGCCGCCCGGCGGCGGCGGCTCCTCGGACCCCGGCCGCCGGCTGGTCCGCCTCACCTGGCTGGGCGCCAATGCCGCCCTGGTCCAGCAGCGGGCCCGGATCCCGCGCGAGCAGATCGGCGTGGGGACCGGGCTGCCCGACCAGCGCTACCGGCTGGCCAACGTTCCGGTGCTTCCCGGCTCGGTGAGGCTCACCGTCGACGACCAGAGCTGGACCATCGTCGACGACCTGATGGAGGGCGGACCCGAGGTCCCGACGGGCATCCCGTCGACGGTGTCGACCGGGCCACCGCTGCCGACCACGATCGCCGCCGTCAGCCGGGCCGACGGCGAGGTGCGCTTCGGCGACGGGCTCCACGGCGCGCGGCCGCGAAAGGGAGCGGCCATCGTGGCCAGGTACGACGTCGGCGGCGGTCGGCAGGGCATGGTGGGGGTCGGCTCGATCGCCAAGGCCTCCTTCCTGCCCGCCGGCGCGGTCGTCGCGAACCCGCTGCCGACCTGGGGCGGAGGCGAGGCTCCGACGCAGGCCGAGGCCGAGCAGGCGATGGCGGCCTTCGTGCGCCACCACGACCGGATGGTCGCCGCCGACGACTTCCGTGACGTCGTCCGGTCCGCGCCCGGCGTCGAGATGGGGCGGGTGGAAGTTCTTCCACTCGTGCACCCCGACCTGCCGGCGCAGCAGGTACCCGGCGCCGTCACCCTCCTGCTCCTGCCTGCCTACGACCCGGTGACGCCTGACTCGCCGGTACCGGACCAGGCATTCCTGCGTACGATCTGCGAGTACGTCGAGCAACGGCGCCTGCTGACCACCGAGCTGCACCTGCGTGGCCCCGTCTACGAACCCGTGTGGGTCTCCATCGGCATCGACGCGATGCCCGGCCGCGCGGCCGGCCCGGTCCGCGAGGACGTCAAGACGGCGGTCCGCGCCTTCCTCTCGCCCCTGGTGGGCGGCCACCTGCGCGAGGGATGGCCGCTGCTGACGCCGGTCAACCGGCTGGAGCTGTTCGCCGTGGTGGCGCGGGTCGACGGGGTGGCCAAGGTGTTCGACGTGCTCGTCTCCGGCTCCCGTGGCACCGCAGTGGACCAGGTCCCGATGGATACCACGCTGCACCTGCCCCAGCTCCGGGGTCTGGAGGTCCGCCAGGGCGATCCCCTGCCGATCGCAGACCTGCAGGGAAGCAAGGAGCCCGGCCAGGGACTCCCCGTGCCCGCGATCCCCGGCGAGTGCTGCTGATGGACGTCAACGGAACCCGGCTGCACCTGATCCTCGGTCGCGAGGACTGGCGCTTCGCCCTCGGCGGCCAGGATCTGGCGGCCGTCTGCTTCGACGAGGCGCGCCACACTCTGGGCCTCCGGCCCCGGCCGTTCGTCTTCCCGACCAGAAGCGGCGCGACACGGTTGCAGCCCGCCGACCGCCGGGGCGTCGCCGCGGACCGGTTCGGCAACATCTACTGGGTCGGCGCCGGTCGCCGCACCGTCCAGGTGCTCGGCCACGGCCGGTCCGCACCGTTCACCTGGTGGCCGGGTCCGGGCGCCGGAGAACCCGTGGCCGATGGGGCCGCGGACTTCGTGGTCTGCCGGACACCGGAGCCGACCGTGCTCGAGCTGTCCGGGCTCACGATCACCACGCACGAGTATCTGGTGGTCGGTGTGTGCCGCGACGAGGCTGCATCGGTGGTCGCGGCCGGCCTGCTGGTCTTCGACCTCGCCGGCGGCGGCCCGCCGGTCAGCGTGCGCTGGCCCGACGGTCTCGATGTGCACCCGTTCGACCTCACTGCGCTTCCGGATGGCGGCATCGTCGTACTCGACGCTCGCGATCCGGATCGGGACGGCCACGCCCGCCTCTGGCAGCTCGACCGCAACATGGAGCTGCTGAGCCCCGAGGGGACCGCAGGCGACGCGCAGTCCGCGTCGGCATTCGCACCGGTCGACCGGACCGCCGCGGCGAGCTCGGCGTCGACCGCGTCCAGTGCACGGGGGATCTCGCTGGCCGAGTCGACGACCGCGGCCGCGGTCGACCTGGGCGCGATCCGTGCCGTCGCCCTCGACGCGCTGCCCGACGGCTCCGTGGTCGTGCTCGACCGTTCGGGAGACGACGGACATTGGGACGTCTCCCGCTGGCAATGTGGCGAGCGCCTTCCGTTCGGTCTGCGCCAGACCGACTCCGCCGTTCCCCTGGACCCGCTCCTGTGCGCCGACCAGCGTTCACGCGTCGAAGACGTGCTGAGCGACGCTCGCGGGCACGATCTGGTCGTCCTGCCACCCGAGGCAGGAAGCTCGGCACTGGCCCGGATCCTCGTCGTGGACGACCGCGGTGACCAGGCCTTCGAGCTCGTGGCCGACGAGTCCGGCGCGGACCTGGTCACCGACTACCACCCGCTGCGCCTGTTCAGCGGAAAGGGACTGGTTCGCGGTCTCGACGGTGCGGCATACGACCTCGGCGATCGATGGTACAGCGTGCCCGCCCGCCAGGTGCGCCGATACGAGACGAGCGCTGTGGTCGAGCTGGCGCCCCGGCTGGAGCCCCGGGGGCGCGCGTTCGATGCGCTCTCTCCGGCGACCGTCTGGCACCGTCTGCTGCTCGACGCCGCGATCCCCGCCGGTACCTCCGTGCAGGTCGAGTCGCGGGCGGGCGACGATCTCGACGCGCTCGAGCGGCAGGACTGGCGGGCCGAGCCTGCGCCCTACCTCCGGGGCGACGGCAGCGAGGTCCCGTACCACGCATACCGATCTGGCGGCTCGTGGGAGCTGTTGTTCCAGAATGCCGTGGGGCGATACCTCCAGCTACGGCTCACGCTTCGCGGCGACGGGCGCCTGAGCCCGCAGCTCTGGGCCGCGCGCGTGCACTACCCCCGATTCTCCTACCTGCGCGAGTACGTGCCGGACATCTACCGCGAGGACGCCGAGTCTGCCTCGTTCCTCGATCGCTACCTCGCCAACGTCGAGGGGATGTACACGACCCTCGAGGGACGGATCACCGCGGTGCAGCGGCTGGTCGACCCCACCACGCTGGACGCCGAGTTCCTGCCCTGGCTGGCTTCCTGGGTCGGCGCCGCCGTCGAGCCCGACTGGGAACCGGCCCGGGTCCGGCTACTGGTCCGGTACGCGGCCCAGATGTTCAGGCGACGCGGCACGGCGCGAGGACTCGCGGAGGCGATCAGACTGGCGATCCACCCTTGTCCGACTGACCGGATCTTCGACGCCGACTACACCGGCGACGCCTTCGACATCCGGATCGTCGAGGCGTTCCGTACGCGCTCGGTGCCCGGGGTCGTGTTCGGCGACCCCAACGACCTGACCGGTCCGCGCCTGTCGACACCCGGGCCCCGCTGGCAGCTCACAGACGGTGGGGCGGCGCTGCAGATGCGCTGGCACGACTTCATGTTCGCCCGCAACGGAGTCGCGCCGACCAGCTTCCCCGTACTCACCCCGACCCAGGGACCGGACTCACGAGACTGGCACGACTTCGTCAGCTCGCAGCTCGCCCCGGCGTACGCCGATGTGGGGACGACGGACGACCTGGACGTGTTCAGGACCTTCCTCGCGTCGCGGTACCGCCGGGTCGATGACTACCGCGCTGCGTGGGCAGTGCCGCCGTCTGTCACGCTCACCGACTTTGCCGACGTCGGGTTCCCGGGCGCACTTCCGGCCGACGGCGCACCACTGCAGGACTGGCTGATGTTCGTCTCGTCCGTGCTGCCGGTCCGTCGAAGTGCCCACCGAGCCGTCGTGCTGGTGCCGATCCGCGTCGACGACTCCGACGAGATACGGGCCGCCCGGCTCGGCCGGGTGCGCCGCGTCGTCGAGGTCGAGCGTCCGGCCCACACCATGGTCGACGTGCAGCCGTTCTGGGCCGCGTTTCGCGTGGGCGAGGCGCGGGTCGGCCTGGAGACCATCATCGGTGAGGGCAGCCGCTATGTGGACCTGGTGCTCGGCACCGGACGCCTGGCCTACAGCGACGTCCCCGGTGGAGAAAGCTGGCGGATCGAGGACCGCGTGGTCGTCGGCCGCGACCGGATCGAGGAGCCTGTGCCGGCACCGGCTCGGACAGGAGGCATGCGATGAGCGGCTTCTCACCCACCGGAGCGACCAGCGCCGGACTGGACCCGACCAAGCGCGTCAACTATCGGCTGGGGCTGGTTCTGGGTGAAGACGAGTTCCGGCAGGACCAATTCCACCTGCGCGAGCGCGACCAGTATGCTGTCCGCGCCCTGCACGGCTACGGCACGGTCTCGGGCCTCGGTGTGCGGTATGACGCCGGCGAGCAACGGCTTCACGTCCAGCCCGGCGTGGCAGTCGACCCGGCTGGCCACCTGATCTGTGTCCCGGCGGAGTACTGCGGCTCGCTGAAGGACTGGGTGGACGCGCAGCTCGCGTCGGACGGCGTCAGCGGAGGCTCGCCGACGGACCAGAGTGTCTATGTCGTCCTGTGTTGGACCGAGTGCGAGACCGACCAGGTGCCCATCCCAGCCAGCTCGTGCCTCTCTGCGGAGGACTCGAAAGCTGCCTCCCGCGTAAAGGACTCGTTCGAGCTGAAACTGACCCTCGTCCCACCACCGATCGTCGGAGAGATGGCCGCCTCGAGTGGAGGCGACGGACTCGAGGTCCTCGTCGACGAGCTGCACGGGCTGCTGGACGTGGCGGTCAGCTCCCCGCCGGCGGCCACCGGAGTCGCCGAACTGCTGCGTGAGTGGGCTGTCGAGCGCCGACCCGAGGTCGCCCAAGGGAAGCCCTGCCTGTCGGAGCCGGACGCCCCCTGCCTGCTGCTGGCTCGGGTCGACGTGGCGCTCTCGCCGGAGGGCGACGGGCTCAGGATCGACTCGGCCGTGGTCGACGACAGCGAGCGGCCGATCCTGGTGAGCACGCGGCTGCTCCAGGAGGCGATGTTCGCGGTCGCTGCCGACGAGGCCGTGCCGGTGCACCACCACGCGCTCGCCGATCTCGGCGATGTCGACCTGTCGACCCCGCCGCAGGCCGACCAGGCGCTCGTCTTCGACGGCGCGCACTGGGTTGCCGGGGCCGTGCCAGGCGGAGGCCTCGGAGCCGCCGGCGGAGACCTCCGAGGCACTTATCCCGACCCGTCGATCGATCGCCTGCAGAACATCCCGCTGAGCGCGGCGAACCCGCTGGAACGGGACACCCTGATGCTGCGCAACGGGACCTGGGAGAGCTTCCTGCCCGTGGTGCTGCCCCTGGCCACCGTCCAGCTGTTCCAGGACCTCGTGTACGCGGTGTGGTTCAACCTCGACGCGCCCGACAACCAGGTGGACGTGGACCCGGACACGGTCATGGACGGTCTGTCGGTCGCACGCGAGACCGAGGCGGGACCCAGCTTCCTGCGCAGGATCGGGCCGGTCAGCGTCAAACCGGCGGCGCGCAACGTCGTCCTCGTCGAGGTGCGGGAGAGTGCGCCACTGGTGCGGTTCACCTTCGACCTGACACTCCTGAAGCTGACGCAGGGCGGTGTGGTCCAGGACTGGGCCGACAAGATCGGTGCCTGGTTCTCCGGACAAGGTCAGAACCGCGGTCTGGTCACCCAGTTCGTGCTGCGGCCGGACAAGCTGGGATAGGGCCGTCATGGAAACCATGGCCCTCGGGACTGCATTCGTGGACGAAGGGGTGCCGCACGTCGCCTTCTGGAACGGTCGCGTCCTGACCGCCGAAGACCTCCGCGAGGAGCAGGCTGCGAACCAGCTCGCCCACAACCGGCTCGGGCGCGCGATCGGAGCGGGGGTCCTCTCGGGCCTGACTGTCCGCCGGGCATCGGACACCGAGGTGACGGTAGGCGCCGGGCTCGCCGTCGACCGCTGGGGCCAGGTCGTGGAGCTGCCGGTCGACGTCAAGCTCTCGCTCGTCGTCCCGGCCACCCCCACGGAGGGGGACGGCGGTTTCAGCGTGTGCGAACCGATCTCGTCCAGCCCGACGGGGACCGGCGTCTACCTGCTGGTCATCCGGGGGGCCTCCGACTCGCGCTCAAGCGTCTCCGGCGTGCCGGCGCTCGGATCGGGGATCGCCAGCGCCTGCGGCCCTCGCTACACCGTGGACGGCGTCTCGTTCCGGCTCGTCGGTATCGATCCGATACCCTTGGCGACCGCGTCCGGACACGACGCAGCCGACCTGGCGGTGCTGGGCGGTCTCGCTACCGCGGGACCGCAGGCGACCGCCCGCAACATCCTGGCCCACCTCTTCCTCGACACCCGGGCCTGGGCACGACGGCTCGCCGACCCGTTCGGCGCCGATCAGAATGCCGTCGATCCTGGGACGCTGGCCGCACTGAGCAGCGGACCGCTCACTCCCTGTGATGTCCCGATCGCCGTGCTGACCTGGGCAGCCGGCATCGACCTGGTCGACCTCTGGTCGGTCCGCCGCGCCCCGCTGGTGCACGGCGAGCTCACTGCCGTGCAGGGCCTGGCCAGCACCGTCCGCTCGGCCCTCGGGCGGGCGGCATACTGCCAGTTCCAGGACCAGCTCGCGCAGATCGCCACCGAGCTCACACCTGCCCAACGAACGGCCTTCCGGCTCCTGGACCGTTTCCGCTACCTGCCGCCGGCGGGCCTGGTGCCGATCGCCCGCGCCGGCCGCACCGGCTTCGACGCCACCAAGGTCCTTGCCGGCCTGACCGCCAGAGGCCCCGCGCCGCTCGACCCGGCACGCGTCGGTGCCGTGCTCGACGATGCCGTCCACCACCTCTCGGTCGACGCCGTCGCCGGGGACGTCCTCAACGTCTACACGGTCACCGATCCGGCCGACCTGGCCGCCGGACAGCTGCTGTTCACCACAGGGTGGATGGAGCTGCTCGTCGTCGCCGCGCTCGCCATCGACTCCGTCCGTCCCGGGGGGCCGCTCGTGCTCGGGCAGGACATCGAGATCCGCGGCCGCAACTTCGACTTCTCGTCGGGGTCATGCCGCATCACCTTCACCGCACCGGGCCAGAACCCGATCAACGCGAACCCCGCCAACGGGTCCAGCGACACCAGCCTCCTGGTGAAGGTGCCCACTGCACTCGTCGTCGACCCCGACGGCACGGAGGTGACCCTGCGGGTCGTTGCGGACACCGGCGCCGACGACGTGCCGGTCATGGTCGGTCACGTGGACCAGCCCGTCAGCGGCGCGCTCCACGTGAGCTGGCTCGACACCGATTCCAAAGTGGTGGACAAGGGTGATCCCCTGCTCCTGAGGTATGCCGTCCGCTCGGTGCTGGACGCACCCGCGGAAGTGGCGTTCGAGGTTGTCGGCAACCCCGTGGTCGTGGGCGCCGCCACGATCGAGGACGAGGCCGGGAACCCGGTCGACGGCCCGGTGGTCATGCAGCCGGACCAGGAGATCCGGCTCGCGGTCCGGTTCGGCGCTGTGCCTTCCGACCCTTCCATCGGAGGACAGGGCTTCCTGGTGTCGCTGGCAGCCTCCGCGGGCTCGATCTACGACGACGACATACGGGCCATCCAGTTCAGGGCCCCGATCACGCCGAACGCGGACGAGATCCGCATCGAGACGGTCGGCCTCGACCTGAACCCGGGTACGCAGGGCACGAGAAGGGGTTCGACGATCGAAGTCAGCAAAGGCGGTGTCGTCACGGTCCAGACCACGGTGCGCTTCGCGAGTCCGCTGGGTCCGCTGAGCGTCCGGGTCAACCCAGTCTCTGCCGTCGCACGCTGGCAGGCCGCCCTGTCGTCGCCGCTCAACGGCCGGGTCGACGGTGACGCGACAGAGGCCACGGTCCGAGTCTCCTTCCTGCTGAACCAAGGTCCGGGAAACGTGGAGACCGCTGCATTCAGCGTCGACGTGGCACGCGACGCCTCCACGCGGACGAGCCGGATCTTCCTCCTCACGCCGCTCTGACCGACAACGAAGGAGAGGAACACATGGACGTCTTCCTACCACCCGCGATCGGGGTCCCCGGCCTGGGCGGTCAACCGCCGACCTGGCCAGGCGTCAACACGCTCAACGGCTTCACCCCCTGGCCGGACACGCTGTCCCTGTCGGTCCCCAAGGGCCTGGACGACCCGCGCTGGGCGGGGCACGTGGCGATCGGCTACCCCTCGATCACGAACTCCACCAGCAGCTGCTGCGCCGGGGCCCCGGTCGGTGTCGACCCCGGCTTCGGGGCGACCACGAACGACGACGTCGCGTTCCGTGCGCTCCACCACGTGGTGGGGACCCAACGCTTCCTCTACCTCTCCTGGTGGGTGAAGGCCAGCAACGCCGGCCCGCCTGCTCCCGGGCAGCCTGACCAGATCAACAGCCTGCTCGACGACCGCCTGACCGTGGGGTTCGGTCGGGCGGCGGGGGATCCGATGATCCTGGTGATCACCCCGTCCAGCGTGGCCAACACGACCTCAGCTGGTCAGATCGGGTCGGTCGAGGCCTTCACGGTTCCGTCGGCGGGCGGGCCGGTGCAGGGCTGGACCGAGACCTCAGGGCCACCGGCATGGATCCGCCGGAACACCAACGTCTGGATCGACACGGACAGCCACCGCTATGCCGTGCAGATGCGGGTCCCGGTGGGCTCCAAGGACGCGGACAACCTTCTGGACCTCGCGGACCCGTTCGCCTTCTGGTTCGAGGTGTCGGTCAAGCTACCCGGTCCCCCACTGCTGGTCGCGCCGTACAGCTGGCCGCTCAATACCTGCATCACGTCGTTCTGCGGGTTCCCGTCCGTGCTGAACGTGCCGCCCCAGTCGGCGTGGTCCACGGCGCGGTTCGGCGGGCCGGGCAGCGGGGACACCGGGTTCGTCCGGCTCACCGTGGACGACATCGGGACCCAGAACACCCCGAGCTCGCAGATCAACCTGACCAGCCCCAATGTCTTCGTGGCGCGGCCGAGGAACCGCACTGGTGCGCCGATCGCCGCCGGCGACGTCACTGCGGAGTTCCGGATCGCCGACTGGGGCTCGGTCGCCGACCCGGCGGCGCCCTGGACCCCGATCCCGGCCACCGACGGCACGAGCAACCCGACGACCAGCACCGCTGCCATCGCCGACGGGGCGCAAGGGTCTTTGACCATGCAGTGGAAGCTGTCCGACGCCGAGCGCAACGCCTTCCCGCCGAACGGCACGAAGCCGCTCCACCAGTGCATGCTGGTCACCCTGACGGGGCCGGAGATGTTCAACCCCGCCAGCGTGTGGCGCAACATGGACTTCGTCGCGGCGTCTCGCTTCGAACGGTCGGCAACCGTGAGCAACGTCGGCCTGGGGGCGAGCCCGAGCGCAGGTGGCCCACGGACGGCATACATCCTCATCGAGAAGCTGAACATGCCAGCCCCCGTTCGAGGTGGACCACCCCCCGAGCAGCCCCCGCCCGAGCCGCCCACGCCCGAGCAACCGCCCGAGGAGCCCCCGACCGTCGGAGAGGTCAATGCGGTCCGCGACGACGAAGGACCCGACGACCCGAAATCCGACGAGGCGCTGGAACTGCTGACCCGAGCGCGGGCCGCGGACCCCGACCCCCTAGACACCCGGGAGCAGAAGCCCACGATCCGGTACCACGTGTTCCACGACACCGGCCTCGACGTCACGGCCGAAGACGGCCGGGTGTTCCGCGTGGTCCGCCCGGGCACCGCGTTCGGCTTCCACGTCGAGCACGAGGGAGACCTGCTCGGCTGGCAGGACGAGCTACGCGGCGCCACCCGGATCACCGACCGGTTCTACCGGCTGGACGTGCCGGAGGAGGGGACGGCCACCGTCACCACGACGATCGATGCCGTTGAGAAACCGACCGGGAATGGCTGCCTGATCCTCTGGGGCCGCCTGGTCCGCTTCCTGAGGAAGCTGTTCGGAGGATCGTGACGTGGAGTCACCGCTTCCCGATCTGGTGGGTCGGCTCGTCGTCCGGGCCGGGGCGGACACGCCCGCCGTCCGGCACCTGGTGCGCGAAAGGATCGGCCGGACGCGATGGCGGCCCTCGGGCGTCGGGATGGGTGAGGTGCTGATCGTCCGTTCGCTGGTCGAGGACGGGACCTCCTCCTTGGCGGACGGCCTCGCAGCCGCGGTGCACGGCGCCGTCAGGCTCGATGGCCGGCCCGTCCCGGCCGACGCCCCGGCGGTCCTCGCGATGGATCTGGCACAGCTGCTCGCGCAGTACGTCGTGGACCTACATGACGGCATGGTCGCAGGTCGCTGGTGGTGGCGGTTCGTCGGACCCCGGCTCGCGAACA
This sequence comes from Humibacillus xanthopallidus, assembly GCF_006717145.1. Lineage (GTDB taxonomy): Bacteria > Actinomycetota > Actinomycetes > Actinomycetales > Dermatophilaceae > Humibacillus > Humibacillus xanthopallidus. The sequence goes on from NZ_VFQF01000001.1 coordinate 1,905,651, forward strand.
GCGTCGCCGAAGCCCAACGGGCGCTCCCGGCGGGGCATCTCCCCGGGGCCGCTCCGGTCGCACCGGTGTTGGCGGCGTTTCCCCGGGAGGCTCCGCACGTGGTGGCCGACCTGGTACGCCGGCGCCGGGGTGACGTCGTGCGAGACGTGCCGCTTGCTGCCGTGCTCGACGTGCTGCTGGTCGTGGCGACGACGTATGCCGCAGAGGAGCTGGCGGCGGTCCTTCGGGCGGCGATGCGCGGCTACGGGTCGCCCACTCCTGACTCGGCGACCCAGGCCGTGAACCCACCCGTCGATCCCGCGTCACCGGCGGAGCTGTTGATCACGGTCTCGGCTCGGTTCGCGCTGGACCCCGTCGGCGCCAGGAGCCCGTCGTTCGCGAGGTTCGTCGGCGTGCTCGCCGGGGTGCCGACGTGGCGCGCGGGGGCCGCCGGCCTGGTCGAGGGCGTCGGGACCGGCCAGGAGGCCCGGCAGGTCGCTGCGGTCGTCGAGTCGCCCGCATCGGCGTGGGTGCAGGACGACCCCCGTGTCACCGGGGAGTCCGGGACCGCCGAGGCCGATTCATGGAACACGCGGGCCGTCGCCCCGCCGGAGTCGAGCGACGGCGACACGGCACGGGCCGGCGAGGCCGGCAGACACGACGACGTCCACGGGGGCAACGCGCGTCTGGGCGACGCACGACAGGGCGATCGAGAGGGCGATCGAAAGGGCGACGCACGACCGGACGACCTGCGCGTTCCAGAGCTCCCACCACCGGCGTCGGCCTGGCGAGACGGGGTGCTGACGAACCTCGGCGGTGCGTTCCTGCTGATTCGGGCGTTCGAACTGGCCGCTCTCGGCGAGCCGTCCTGGGTGACGCTCGACCTGCTCGCCCGCAGCCTGGTCCGACGTGACGAGCCCAGCGAGGAGGACCCGGTCTGGGCGGTGCTGGCCGAACTCGCCACTCCCGTCGACCTGGTGCCTTCGTCAGCCGGGTCGCTCGGTGGACCGGGCGCGGCCCGGTCGACCGGGAGCGAGGGGATGCTGGCCATCAGCGAATCCCTTGCCTCGGCGGTGAACGGGGCCGAGCGCCGCTGGCTGGCGCAGGTGCGGCCCGGCCTCGTGGCGGTGCTGTGCGACGCGCTGGACACCGTGGCGTCCGAGCTGGAGAACGTGCTGCTGCGGCGCCCGGCACGAGTGTCGGTGGACCGAACGCACGTCGACGTCGTCCTGCCGCTGTCCGCGGCGAGCGTCGTGGTGCGGCGGGCGGGGCTGGATCGGGACCCGGGCTGGGTGCCGTCGCTGGCCAGAGTCGTCGCGTTCCACTTCGACGACGACCGGTATGCCGGGGGTCCGGGGTGACCACCACGGCCACTTTGGCGGACGTCCCGCTCGACGCCAGGGCCCACGTGGAGGTGCGGCTGCAGGGAGCAGTCCTGCTCGTCGTCGACCAGCTCTGTCGGGTGGGCGCCGGTGACGGGCTGTCAGGGGTGCTGAAACGGCACCGCTTCCTCGGCGACTACCTGGACGCGATCCTGCCGTTCGTCCCACCCGAGCTCGGTTGGGCGGACCTCCACGCGTGGTGGCTCGAGACTGTCACGCAGTGGGAGTTGCCTGCGGCCGGGGATCTGCCCCTGTGCCGCCTCGGGGCGGCATACGGGCTCGACCGTGTGGCCCTGACGCAGCTGCTGGTTGCGGGTCTGGTCGATGAGGACTCGCGCTTCGGCGGGGTCTTCGCCGAGCTGACCGGGAGCAGCAGGAGGCCGACCGTCGAGTCGATCGTGGGGATCACGACCCTGCTCTTCGGGACGGCTGGAGAACCGGATGCCGCTCTGGCGCGGGCGATCCACGACGGGATCCTCACGGCATACGGCACGCAGCACCCCCGCAGCGAATGGACGGTCGCCCCCTTGCCCGAGCTGTGGGAGGTGCTCCGAGGGCGCATGCCCGGCGGCGCAGCCTCGATCACGGCACGCGACGCGCTGCCCGGCATCGACGACCTGGTCACGACCGAGGACTTCCGGCAACAGTGCGCCCAGGTCGGAGCGGCCTTCGCCGACATGGATCTGGTGCTGGTGCGCGGCACCGCCGGCTCGGACCGCGCGCTCGTCGCACAGGCGCTCGCGCAGACGGCCGGGAAGGGGGTCCTGCACGTCGCTGCACCGCATCGGCCGGACCTCCGAGCGACCGCCGAGCTCCTCGGGGAGGCAAGCCGGCTGCTGCCCGTGGCGGCCGCCTTGGGGGCGGTCACCGTCGTGGAGATCGACCCGATGCCCGGTGAAAGCGTGCGGCTGGACCGCGGTGCCTACCGGGGCCCGATGGTCGTCGTCATGGGCCACACCGGTGTCGTCGACGGAGCCGGCCATCGGTCGAAGGTGACCCTCGATGTTCCGCGACTCGGCAGCGCCGGCCGGGCGCAACGTTGGCGCCAGGCGCTGGGCGGCATGAGCGTGGTCGACCTCGAGGGCATCGCGGCCGCGTCCGGGCTTCAGGGGCGACACATCGACGAGGTCGTGCGGTCAGCGGTGTCGCTGGCCTCGGTCCGGGGCGAAGCGGTGACCCTGCGCCATGTCCGCGCGGCCTCGAGGGACCTGGACCGTCGACTGCTGGAAGACCTCGCTCCGCGCCTGGACCCGGCGGGAGACTGGAGCGACGTCGTCGTCGGCGACTACACCGCCGTCCGTCTCGCCGAGCTGGAGAGTCGGTGCCGCTACAGGGAGCGGGTGGCTGATGCGCTCCCATCGGCGTACTCGAGTGGCACCGGTGTCGGGGTGCGCGCCCTGTTCACGGGGCCCAGCGGGACCGGCAAGACCCTCGCCGCCACAGTGCTGGGGAGCCGGCTCGGACTGGGAGTGCACCGCCTCGACCTGTCGGCGGTCGTGGACAAGTACATCGGGGAGACCGAGAAGAACCTGCACCGCGTGCTGAGCGCCGCCGAGGAGCTCGACGTCGTACTGCTCATCGACGAGGGCGACGCCTTGCTCGGTCGTCGGACCGAGGTACGCAGCGCCAACGACCGCTTCGCCAACCTCGAGACGAACTTCCTGCTGCAACGTCTCGAGCACTACCGCGGCATCGTGGTCGTCACCACCAATGCACCCGACCAGGTCGACGCCGCCTTCCAACGTCGGATGGACGTCGTCGTCGACTTCCTCGCGCCGTCGGCCCGCGAGCGCGCGGACATCTGGCGGTTGCATCTACCCGCCGACCACCAGGTCTCTGCGGAGCTAGTCGACGAGCTGGTCCAACGGTGCACGATGACGGGTGGGCAGATTCGCAATGCCGTGCTGCACGCGGTCGTGCTCGCGTTGCCCACCGCCCGACCGGTCAGCGACTGCGACGTCGAGCAGGCGGTCGCGAGCGAGTACCAGAAGGCAGGCGCAGCATCACCGTACGACCCGAGCGGGCGTCGCCACGGCGTCTCGCACGCACGCGTCTTCCGAGAGGTCGTGTCGTGAACTCCGGCCGCGCGGTAGCGAGCAGATCCCCGTCGCGCGGCCGGACGGGCATCAGCCGGAAGGCCTCGGGCAGCGACCCTGACCGCGGGACCGCGGCACGGTCCCCTCGTGAAGCCAGTCCCGCGCTCGGCGGGCCACGCGTAGCGATGCCCCCGCCACACCTCGCGGTCTCCCGGCCCGGCGAGCCGATGGAGGGTGAAGCGGACCTCGTTGCACAACGCGCTGCGTCCGGCCCCGCTCCCGAGCAGCCGATGCGCTTGACGACGCCAGCGGGCGAGCAGGCGCAGCGTGTACTGAGAGCAGCTGACGCGGACAAGCGGGCGCAGCGGACGCCGGCCGACGATCGCCGAGTCCAACCGAAACCGCCGCCGGAGGTGTCCAGGGTGCAGCGGACCGCCCAGGACCAGAAGACCGCCCAGCGTCGGGGGCCGGACGGCAAACAGGTCGAGCGGTCCGTCGCGGAGCAGGTCCAGCGGTCCGGCGCAGAGCAGCTCCAGCCGACCGCCACAGAGGAGGTCCAGTCCGCTCCGACCGATCGGCCGACCGTTCAAACGGTCAGGCAGGATCGGAGCCGCACCCCGGCCATCACGGCCCGGACCGCGGCGACGATCGCATCACCAGGTCACGGGGCGCCTATCGCCGGGTCGGTACGCAGCAGCATCGAGCCGCACCTGGGCGCGGATCTCGGTGGGGTCCGTGTGCACACCGGCCCCGACGCCGCGCATGCGGCGACCAGCCTGGGTGCGCGCGCCTTCACCGTCGGCAGCGACATCTACCTGGGGCGCGGAGAGTCGCCGCTCGACGTGTCGCTCATGGGCCACGAGTCGACCCATGTGGTGCAACAGGGCGGCGGCGCCCCGATGGCGGCTCGGCTGGCCGCCCCGGAGCAGGCCCAGCTCCTGCCTGAACTGATCTCGACCCGGCTCGCGGACTACGCGCGCCACGTCCCGGGATACACGCTCCTGACCGTCATCATCCGGTACGACCCGCTCCTTGGAACGGTCGTCGAGCGGACGCCGATGACGCTCGTCGAGGGGCTGATGGGGTTGGTCCCCGGAGGGACCTTCGTCTTCGACGAGCTACGTGACCTGGGCATCCTTCAGGCGGCATTCGACTACATCGAGGCACAGCTCGCGACGTTCGACCTGTCCTTGGAGCGGCTCGAGCGGACCATCGAGCAGGCCTGGGACGAGATGGACTTCGCTCGCCTCGACCCGTTCGACTACAACCTCGGCGTCCTAGCCCGGCACGCCGAACGTCTGCTGGACGACGTGCGCGGTTTCGCCTCAGCAGTCCTGCACCACGTGATGGACCTCATCAAGGAGGCCCTGCTCGGAGTCGCCGAGGAACTGCTGGAGGAGAACCGAGCCTGGGCCCTCATCAAGAAGATCCTGCATCGTGACCCGCTGCGTGGCACGCCGGTCGAGGCGACGACGGTGGAGATCCTCGAGGACTTCCTGCATCTGATCGGTCGCGAGCAGGAGCTCGAGCAGATGCGGACCAGGGGGACGCTACAGAAGACTGCCGACTGGCTGGACACCCAGGTCGGCACGTTCCTCGGGCTCCTCGGCGAGCTGTCCGCGCTGTTCTCGGCGGCCTGGGCTGTCCTGCAGCCCGCGAACCTTCCGGACCTTCCATCGACCCTGCCTGCTCTCGCCCAACGGGCCGGCGCCTTCCTGCAGCGGGTGTGGGACTTCGCGGTGGCGGTCGCGACGCAGGTCATCGCGTTGATTAAGGACGCCCTGCTCGGCTGGTTGTCGACGTTCGTCGACCAGCTGCCGGGCTTCAACCTCCTGACCGTGATCCTGGGTCGCAACCCGATCACCGGGGCGACCGTCCCGCGGACGGCGGTCAACATCATCCGCGGCTTCATCACCCTGCTGCCCAACGGCGCCGCGGTGTACGAGCGTCTCGAGCAGACGGGAGTCATCGCAGACGCCGCGGCCCGGATCGAGGGTGCAATCTCGGAGCTGGGCATCTCGTGGGACTTCATCGTCGGGCTCTTCCGCGGGGTCTGGGACACGGTTGTGTCCATCGACACGCTGATCGACCCCATCGGCGTCTTCATCCGCGTACGCGACCAGTTCGGCGAGCCGATCTCGCGACTGGTGAGCTTCGTCGCGACCGTGCTGCGCACGCTGTTCGACCTGTTGCTGGCGCTGATGCAGTTCCCCACCGACCTGATCGGGCACATCGTCGAGCAGGCGATGCAGGCCTACGAGCAGATCCGCAACGACCCGATCGCGTTCCTGCTGCATCTGCTGGAGGCAGTGAAGCTCGGGTTCTCGAACTTCTTCGACCACATCCTCACCCACCTGACGTCCGGGCTCACCGAGTGGCTGTTCCGCGGGCTCCGGCAGGCCGGTGTCGAGCCGCCCCGCGACCTGTCGTTGTCCTCCATCCTGGACACCGTTCTGCAGGTGCTGGGCATCTCGGTGGACCGCATCTGGCAGAAGCTCGCGGAGCGGTTCGGCCAGGAGACGATCGACCGGATCCGCGGCGCCATCGACCGGATCTCGGGCATCTGGACCGTGGTCAAGGATGTCCAGGAGCGAGGGGTCGGAGCCCTGTGGGAGTACGTCCAGACCCAGCTGGCCAACCTGTGGGACACCGTCATCCAGACCGCGAAGAACTGGATCATGGAGCAGGTCGTGAACCGCGTCGTCGCCCGGCTGCTCAGCATGCTGGATCCGACCGGGATCATGGCGGTGGTCAACGGGTTCATCGCGTTCTTCAACGCGGTCCAGTCGGCCGTCGAGTATCTGCGCGACATCCTCCAGATCATCGACATGTGGGTTTCCACGGTCGCCTCCATCGCCGCCGGTGACGTCACGCCCGGCGCGGCCAAGCTCGAGGAGGGACTGGCGGCCGCCGTCCCCGTCGCCATCGGCTTCCTCGCCAACCAGGTTGGCCTGGGAGACATCGCCGTGCGGATCGCGGAGATCATCGGGCGCATTCGGCACGTGGTCGACCGCGCGCTCGACTGGCTCCTGGACCGGCTGGCGGCGATGGTCAACAGCGTCCTCGCGATGATCCGCGGCGGCGGCGCGGAAACCGCTGAGGGCGGCGCCTTCCGGTTCCACGAGGACGTCATGACGGCAGGCGAGGAACACGAGCTCGACAATCGCGGTGATTCCTTCGAGCTCACGATGTCATCGAAGAACCGGTCCCTCCTGAGCAGTCATCCGAGTAAGAAAGTGCGCACGGCCTACCAGGCCTATCTCAAGGCCATCGCGGACGCACCCTCGCCATCGGAGAAAAAGAAGGCAGCCAACCGAACCGTGGCGGACGTCATCGACGAGGTCAAGGCTGCCGGGAGCCCCGATGCGCCGCGGGCGAGTGCGCCCGGGATCGGCGCCGTCGCTAGCCACAGCGCTCAACAGTCCCGACTACACAAGTCCGAAATCCCGGTCTGGGCCATGGAGTCCGAGCACGTCATCCCTCGTGGTTTCGTCGATGCCGCCGTCACCGCGCTAGGCGCCAACGGGATCCCGGCGGCCGGGCCCGACTACAACGCGATGCGGACCGTCCTGATCTACCGAGGGGCTGCCGACAGGAAGACCGAGGGCGACTCGGGGGACGCGAGCTTGTGGAACGCGTTCAGCACCGATGCGACCAGAGCGATTAGGGCAGCCGTGAGCGAGCCTGACACCTCTGTGTCCCTACTGAGGGCCGCACACATGATCCGCGAGCACCTGGAGGCGTTTTCGCACAATGCGCTGCTCCGAACGTACGTCGCGATTATCGAAGAGAACGAAGAGCACGGCGAAGCGCGGGGGCCGGTCGGCCAGCCGGAACCACCGACGCCGGGCAAGAGCCGTGTGGACGAGGCGTTCGCGCGTCAGCTAGACGATATCGGGCGCATTCTCGAGGACCGGATGACCCCATGACTCTCGTCTCGTGTGTGATGCCGACGTACAACCGTCGGCGATTCGTGCCTGACGCCATCGAGAACTTCCTGCTCCAGACGTACAAGGATCGCGAGCTCGTCGTCGTGGACGACGGTAGCGACCCGGTCGCGGACCTCATGCCGGACGACCCCCGCATCCGATACGTTCGCCTCGACCGGCATGTGCCGATCGGCGCGAAGCGGAACCTCGCCTGCCAGCAGGTGAAGGGCGCCATCATCGTGCACTGGGACGACGACGACTGGTCCGCGCCGAGCCGTGTCGAGACCCTCGTGCGGCTGCTGCACGACACCGGCGCCGACCTGTGCGGACAACGACAGCTGCTGTTCTACGACCGCGACGCGGCACGCGGCTGGCGGTATCGATACCCCGAGGGCGGCCGCCCGTGGGTCGCCGGGGGCACGCTCGCCTTCCGTCGGGAGACCTGGGAGCGCCATCCGTTCCCGGACGTCCCTCAGGGCGAGGACACCAGCTTCGTGTGGTCGTGTCACGGTCTCCGGCTCGAGACCCTGGACCGCGAAGACCTGTACGTCGCCACCATCCACCGCGCGAACACGAGTGCGAAGCGCACGTCGGGGCGGCGCTGGTCCCCGGTTTCCGTCGAGAGCCTGCGCACCATTCTGGGCGAGGCTGCACCGCGTTACATCGCCCCTGCCGCCCCACGCCGGAAGTCGCTGGCATCGGTGACGGGGACGTCCACGGCGCCCGGCGCAAGCCCCGTTCGTCCGAGCGGGGGCGGCACCGGTCCGGACGTGGGTCAGATGCCGACCGTGACCGTGTCGATCCCACATAACGGTTCAGGCGACCTGCTGCGCGCGGCCGTCGAGAGCGTCCTCGCGCAGACCTACCGGGACCTCGTCTGCGTGGTCGTCCTGGATGGTGACCGGAGTGGCCTGGCAGCGATCTCCGACCTGGACGACGCCCGCTTGGTCCGCCACGTTCTTCCCGAACGACGCGGCCGCTACTTCGCCGACCAGGTCGTGCTCACCGCGACAACCAGCCCGTTCTTCCTCGTCCAGGACTCCGACGACCGCAGTGACCCAACCCGCCTCGCGCGGCTGGTGGATGAGCTGGATACGACTGGCGCCGACGTCTGTCTTAGCGATGCCATGAGTCACGACATCCGCCGTCGCGGCATACCGCCAACGCGAGAGCGCTGGCCGCGGCTCCTCGATCCGATCGGCCCGCGGCTGGTGCATCGGGCGGGACACCAAGGCCTCTACCGCACCGAGTTCCTCCGCCGGATCGGCGGTTGGTATGCCGGGAGCACCATCGGCTACGACACAATGATTCTGAACCTGGCGCTCATGGTGCAGGGACGGGTCGTCAACGTGCCGGAGCCGCTCTACCACCGCACCCTGCGTCACGGCTCGCTCAGCACGTCGCCGCATACAGGCTGGGGGTCGCCAGAGCGGCGCGCGAGCGTCGCCCGACTACAGGAGCTGCACCGCCGCGCGTACGCACAGACCCGCGGGCGAACCCCCGACGACGCGGCGCGTGCCGTTCGGCGTCTCGTGACCGCCATGTGCGAGCCAGGCACGGCGCAGCAAGTGGAACGCGAAGCGCAGGCGCTGGCGCCGTCGCTGGCCGCGGCGGTGGTGCCGGCGCCAAGACGGATGCCCGCACGCCACAGCGAAATGAACGTGCAGCGCCGCCTCCCCGACGTCGCGCAGATCCTCGAGCGTTTCGGCTCAACCAACACGGGATGGGCGATCTCCAGGCTTGGAGCCATCGAACTCGACGCCCGCCTGTCGCGCCGCCCACCGGCACATGTCCTCGATGTCGGCAGCGGTCTCTCCACGGTGGTGGCGGCGGTCGCCGCGGCCCGACGCGGCGGCAGGGTCGTCAGCCTCGAGCACGATCCCGTATACGCGGCCCGGACCCGGGCCATGCTTGCCGCAGCGGGCGTCGCGGACATGGTGGACCTCGTGGTCGCCCCGCTCGTCGAACGTCACTTCGCGGGTGGCGTCGGTCCCTGGTACGACGGTCAGCCCGCTGGAACGTTCGACTTCTTCGTCGTCGACGGGCCACCCCTTGGGTGCGGCGGCCGAATCGCCGTTCTGCCCGCGATCGCAGCGCACCGGCGCAAGGACTGGGAGCTGTGGCTGTTCGACGCGGATCGGGCCGACGAGCAGGCGTGCCTGGCCGCATGGGGGCGCAGGTTCCGATTCGCGTCCTCGATCGAGCGCATCGACGAGACGGGTGTGGCGGTGCTGCGTCCGGCCGGCGTCGCCTATGCGGCCGGGGTGCCGGTCGTCGAAGGGCTGGGCATATCGCTGCTCGCTGGCGGCAGACCCAGACTCCTGGCCCGAACGATGGCCAGTTTCGCCGGTCGGTGGCCGGAGCAGGTGAAGGCCTCGTACGTCTGTGCATTCGTCAACGGCCACGACGACGAGTCAGTCCGACTGCTCGAGGAGGCAGGGTGGGTGGACAGGCTGCTGACCAACACGGGCAGCGTCCTGCCGGTCGGCGCCGCGACGAGCGTTGTTGCTGCCGCGGTCTCTGCGCGTAGCGAGGTCGGGACCGTGCTTCACCTCGAGGACGACTGGGAAGCCAGAACTCTCGACACCGCCGCCCTGGCCCGGTCCCGCGCGCTGCTCGAGGACCCTGCCATCGGGCAGGTCAGGCTGCGCCACCGGGCGGATCGCTGCTTGTCCCGGCACATGGTCACCGCGAGCCATCTCGACTGGACGACCCAGGACGGACACCTCCTCGCCGAGGCACACTTCACCTTCAACCCGAGCCTGCTGTCGGCCGAGCTGGTCGATCGCGTCTTCCCGGCCGCCAGCGAGGCTGACGCGCAGCGGCGATTCCACGCTATGGGCCTTCAGGTCGCGCAGCTTTCGCCCGGCGTATTCACCCACGCGGGGGACCATGAAAGCCGTCGACTCGAGCTCGAACGCAAGGGTCGACGTCGATCGGGCTGACCGGGATGGCGTGATCCCGGCGGGCCCTCCCGACCGTCCAGCGCGCCGCGTGACGGCGACGCGACGCCGGCGTGACGCGCCGCGATCGCGGGTGTGACCGGGCGGCCGACGCTCTGGTGACGCCCGATCTGGTTGCATGAGGCCAGGCCTTGGGCGGCAGGGGTGATCGACATGGGAGATGCGAGCACGGCGGACCGACAGGCGGGGCGGACAGACTGCAAGGTATCCCTGCTCGGCGCGTTCGAACTGTGTGTGCACGGTGTGAGGGTCGACCTCCCCCCGGCCGCGGCCAGGCTGGTCGCCTATCTCGCGCTACAGGTCACGCCCGTATCTCGCGATCGCGCGGCGGCGGTCCTCTGGCCCGATGCAGCAGATCGGAAGTCGGGTGGATGCCTGCGATCGGCGTTGTGGCGGGTGCGCACGAGCAGTCCTCACCTCGTCGAACATCAGGTCAGCTGCCTCCGCCTGAACCCCAGCACCATCATCGACACAGCGGCATTGGCGCTTCAGGTGCGCCGGCTCATCGACCCGGGTGTCCAGTGCGGTGTGACCGATCTCGACCCCGGAATCCTCGCGCTCGAGCTCCTGCCCGGCTGGGATGACGAATGGGCCCTCTTCGAGCGGGAGCGCCTTCGCCAGCTGTCGCTGGGAGGCTTGGAGGCGCTGAGCCGACGGCATCTCAAGGACGGCCGCCCGCTCGCTGCCCTCGAGGCAGCTTCGCGAGCGATATCGTTGGACCCACTTCGCGAAAGTGCCCACCGGGCACTCATCGACGCTCATCTTGCGGAAGGGAACGTGTGCGCGGCCGTGCGTGACCTTCGTTCCCTCGAGCGCATTCTGGCGCGCGAGATGGACCTGGCTCCGAGCACGGAGCTGGTCGATCGGGTGTTCTCAGCGATGGCGGGCCGTCGAGAGGTGGCGGACGGACGTACGGGCTGGTCGGCTCCGCTTGAGCTGCCCGGGGCCCGGCGCGGCGTCCGATGACCTGCTGCTGGTTCATGGCGCCCAGAGGCTCTCATGGCCGATGCGACCTTTGCGGTCCCTGTCGTCAATCACCCATTATCACTGCTGCTCGTCCTTGAGGATGCCCCCGTCGCTGGTGCTGAGTTCGCTCCACCCGATCGCGGGGGGTAGGCCCAGCTCACATCGCATCAGATCCCGGTAGCGCTGGTACGAGCGGCGGGCGTCACCACGGTTTCCGGAGGCCAGATACGCGCGGATCAGCAGGATGTGTGCCGACTCGCGTAGCGGATCGGCGCCGACCAATGCCAGACCGACATCGACGGCGCTCATGGCGTCGCCGTGCTGGAGGTGAGCCCGGCCCAGATGCTCCAAGGCATGAGTGTGGAGCTGTCGTACTCGTTCGCGCTCGAGGATGAGCCAGCTGTCGTTCCACTCGGGGAGAAGCGGACGGCTGAGGAGCTCGAGGTATCGGTGCGACGACGGATCCGTCACCTCGGCATCCGACGTCGTCCGCTCGAGCAGAGCACGCGCTACCGAGCGTGCGCGCCCGAGGTCGACTTCCACCCCGTCTGCGAGCGCCAAGTTGGTCGATGCGGCGCTGAGGAAGCTGCGTGCAACCTCAGAAAGGCGCCAGATCGTGGCCCGCAGGTTGGCATTCGCCCGTGGAGCTGCGAGCTCGGGCCAGAAGTCCGCAGCGATGCGCGCGCGCGAGACCGGTTCGCCATGGACGGCCAGGAGACCGACCAACTTGGCGGCACGCTCGGGGATTGCGATCACCCGGCCGCGGCTGAACATGCGGAAGCCCCCAAGGAGTTGTACCTTCGCATCTCCTGTTGTCACGGGAGCGACCTCCACAGTTTCCTCGAAAGCACGATCATGGCTGCTGATCTGCGGTGACGACGGAGTTGTCCGGGACACCCTCGCGCGTCGGCATGCGGTCCGGCCCGCACGGGGTATCCCGAGGCACGCGCGGCGACACAGTCACGGCGGGAATAGCTATCGCACTGCGTCGACGGCACTTCGACGAACCACGTCCCCCGGACAATCGGCCACCACGTCGAACGGGAATGATGGCCCTGTCGGTGGATCGTGCAAGGCAGAGTTCGGCGAGACCCGACTTCAAGGAGGTCGATGCGCCTCCAGCAAGGAAAACCACTGCGTCGGATTTCCGAGGCTGCGAGTTCTCACGCTCCGACCAGCGACTCCCAGGTATTTCCACCTGGAGATCCCGGAAACGTAAGAGATAGCCAAGGAACTGCAACTGTCGGGTTAACCGCGCAGCTCCCGCTGTCTCAACGGAGCTGTGAGTGATGAGAAGCGGGACCATGGCGACCTCGAGCCGGGTGTTCGCCGAGATGGGTTGTACCCAGGATGCTGCGCGGGCAGGCGCGACATTCCGGGTGCCGCGGCGTAACCGTTCCGCCGCGTGAAACGCTTGCAGTGAATTGAGTCCGCGCGGGAGGATATTTCCCTCCGCGAATACCGGAAGGCATCCGTCATTCAGAGAGGCGTCCGGGACGGGGCCGCTCTGGTGGTGTTGGTCACGGCGACCTCGCCCTCGGTAGACGAACTCCCCACTGGATGCGTGACGGCATGACCGGCGGCACTGGGGGGGCGCCATCGACGTTGAAGAGGTCTTGAGTAGTTGCCAAGTTCGTCCATGTTGTCTGATGTGCATGGCGCGGCAACCACTGAGTGTGGTCAAGCATTCGGGCTTCACGGGCCGCAGACGGTCGAGACGGTGGGCGCGGTGGGCGCGATCTTCTTCCACTGCGAGAGCAGGAGCCCGCGGTCGAGCTTCGCACAGAGGTACTTCACGGGATTCATGACGTATGCCGTGCTCCACTGCCGGATCGTGCCGTCCCACCCGGCACTGAGCAGCGCCTTCCCGTCGGAAGAGAAGTCGAGCGATGCTACATGGCGGTTGTCGGGCGAGGGCGCATCAGTGTGGCCGGCCAAAGGAGCGCCGATCGGTGACCGCGTGGGCAGGTCCCATAGTTGGATTTCGCCGGTCTCCCGTCCCTCTGCGAGCGTTCGACCGTCGGGGCTGATTGCGAGAGCGGTGACCTGGGCGGAGCCGACACCGATCGGTCTGCCGATCAGCTTCCCCTTGGTCAAGTCCCACACGCCGATCGTCCCCTCGAAGCTGCCACTGACCAGGCGTTCGGAAACCGGATCGATTGCAATAGTCGTGATGGAGCCCCCAGCCCCCTCCAGTGGGTGCCCTTTCGATGTGGATGTGACGCTGTCAAACACCTCGATGACCCCTGTCGCTCGGGCGACCACGAGACGCCCGGCGGGACTTACGGCCGCGGCAATGGCAGAGAAGCTTCCGTCGTAGCCCAAGGGCAGGTCGGGTGGTGGTAGTGACCTATGCCGTGCCACCTGAATGTGTCGTGATAGATCGGTCACAACCATTGCGTCACCATTGTCCCAAGCAAGCATCCTGTCATCATTAGAAAATGCCATCGCGCCGACGGCACTGGCCTTGAAGGTGTACTCTGCATGGCCCGTCGAGCTGTCATACACAGTGATGGGTCCACCTGGACTCTGATACGCCAAGAGCCGCCGATTCTTCGAGAACGTGAACTCCCCGTACTCATTCTCGGCTCGAACCGCGCCCGAGCTACCGACGCTGTAGGTGGTCAGCAGGGAACCGGTATGGTTCCTGACCTCAGCGAGGAGATCCTCTCGGATCGCTACCACGTCCTGGCCGACATTGTTGAGGACTGCCGAGAAGTATGGGCCACCCGAGCGACGGGCGACGATTCGACCAAACTGGGTCTCTGGGCGCGTTGGCCAGAGGCAGATGGTGCCGGCGTTGGTACCGGCTATCAGGGTTCGGCCGTCGGCACTGAATATCAGTCCCCTCGCCCACTCGCGGCCCGGGGTCGGACGAGGTTCTCCGAGCATTTGGCCCGTTGTCGAGTCCCGGATGATGATTCGCTTCGTGGACCAATCCGAGATGGCCAGCTCGGCACCCGTCGGGCTGAAGGCTCCGTTGAGGTCCTCCAGGTTTCCTTGCTGCTTGAGCTCTTTCGACCGGGCAGGTCGGCTTCTCATGTCGACAAGCAGCATGGTCTGGCGGCCATCACAGATCATCGCCGTGTCGTTCGCTGCAATTGCTATCACGGAGTCACAACCCACTCGAGACAGGGCTCGACGCACATTGTCAGCCGTGTCCTCGTGTAGGAACTGTGGCGAGCCCCAGGATGGCAGAATGATGAAATCGCCTTTCCCCAGAGAGATCAATGGAGCACTGGTGGCCTCCGCGGCAATAACCTGTGAGGGCGCCCTTGGATCAGCGATCTTCCAGAGATAGAGCCCACCCGTGTACGAGGTCGCGGCAATCATGCGCCCGTCGGGGCTGAATGCGACCGCCACAAGCGGAGCCTCGCCGGTGATGGGCTTGCCTATTCGCTTGCCGTCCGACAGACGCCACAGGCCGAGGGCTCCATCGTTGGTCGTCGCGGCGACAATCTTGCTGTCTGGCGATACTGCGATCGAGTTTACAGGTACGACGGACGCGCGGATCGCCGGTGCAACTTCCTTTCTGCGAATGACGTCCCACCTCCGGATGGTCCCATCAGAGCCTCCGCCGAGGACGACGCCGTTTCGCGTCATGGCGAAACTCGTCACTGCGCCACGAGGGCCGCTGAACATGGTCGGACCGGGACTGACGACTGTGCTCTCGGTGGCGAACCGTGTCCCGTCGGAAGGATCGAGCGCCCAAGAGGCGAGGCTCATGACGCGCGCGGTGTCCGCATCGGTGTCGGCAGACTCGCTCTGCGAAAGGAGCTGTCTGGACAGAGCAAGCTTCGCCTGTTTGATGGCCTCCGCTGATGCTTGCGTGGCGTTGTTCGCCGCGCGCTCGGCATCAACGGTGGCTCGCGTTGCCCAGATCGTCGAAGCGGTGAGTCCGACGATGAGGGCGGCCACAGCGGCCATCGTCGCGCGGCGCGTTCGGTTCCTGCGGCGGTGCGCCCGCCCGCTTGCCTTGAGGAAGGCCGCCTCCAGCTGGCTGAGACCGCTTGCCTGTCGGGCGTCGGCGGTCATGCGCCGGAAGGCGTCTTCGGCCGCCGCCAGCAGCGCGCCCTGGTAGAGGTAGGAGGAGTCCCGGTCGTGGCTGTTCCACTCGTCGGCGGAGGCGCGCAGCTTGCTGCGCACCAGACGGTCGGCGTGGGTCTGGGCGAGCCACGTGTCGCGCAGCAGCGGCCAGGCGGTGAGGACGGCTTCATGGCTGATCTCGACGGTGTCTGCGTCGAGTGTGAGCAGCCGTTGCGCTGAGAACGCCTCGAGGACCGTCTGTACATCTTGGTGGTCGGCGGGCGTAAGTCCCTCGGTCAGGTCCTGTCTGCGGGCCTGGGATGACACGTCGAGCCCGTCGGTCTGCGCTGCGGTCAGACGAACGAACACATCCCGCGCGACCGCCCTCTGCCTCGGTGTGAGGTGTTCGTAGGTGCTCTGTGCGGTCGCCGATACGGCCGCCTCGATGCCGCCGGTGCGCTCGTAGTCGGCCAGAGTCAGCGTCGGTCCGACGCGAGATCGCCAAGCCTGGTCGAGGGCATGCGACAGCAACGGCAACGCGCCGGCTCCGACGGTACGGCCCGCGACTCGGGCGTCCTCGGTCGACCGGTGCGCACGGAGCTCGTCGAGCAATGTCCGGACCAACTCCTCCTCGACCTGCGAGCCGGCCACGCGGGCGGGCTCGGTGATCGCCGTCCGCAGCTGGCGCTCGGTCATGGAGGTAAGAAGAAACCGCGTCTGCACAGGCTCGGCGAGTTCGTCGAAGTCGGCGCACCGTGCCTCGAAGTCGGCACGCACACCTATCACGACGACCGCGGGAGCCCGGTCGCTGCGCTCGGACGAGCCGGCCATCGCATCCAGCGCGGCCACGAACGCGGAGCGCTCCGAATCGTCCCTGCACAAGGTGAAGATCTGCTCGAACTGGTCGACGATAAGCAACACCCGGGCCGGCGGGGAGCTGTCGACCGAGGCCCGACCTACGCGTGACACCTGGTGGGCGAACAGCCTCGCAAGGGCTGGATCCGCGGCAAGCCCCCGGCGCAGCGACCCGCCATCGAGATTAGCCGCATTGGCCAAGCCGACGGCCAACGCGTCCAAGGGAGCTCGCGACGGGGTGATATGCACGATGCACCAGTCGTCGTCACTGGAAGGATCGGGGAGCGCACGCCCCGGTGGACGCAGCCGTGGGACGAGGCCGGCTCGCAGCAGCGAAGACTTGCCTGAACCTGACACACCCGAGACAACGATGAGCTGCCCACCCGACCGTTCGGACTCCACTCGGCCGACCAGCTCCGCGACCGCGGAGTCCCTTCCGAAGAAGAAGGCGGCGTCTCTCTCGTCGAAGGAGTTCAGGCCTCGGTATGGCGACTCGATGTCACCCGAGACGGTGACGAGCGGCGGCGCGGCGACCCGGTCACTCCAGGCCACGGCACCGTAGAAATAGTTGAACTGAGTGTTCCCCTCACCGACCACAACCCCCGATGCCCCGGACGCGTCGACGTGATAGTCACCCGATCTCGGTGTCAGGTCGCCTTCCGGAATGTCGCCCGTTTCCTCGGCCATGTCGGTCGCCTCGTCGTCAGGCCCGTGATGCTTACGTTGGGCCGGGTCTCTGGGTGAAGGCATTGTGCTGCGTGCCGCGGTCGCCGATCTGGACACCCTGCGCCGAACTGGCATCAACGTTGTACTTGCCCACAGGGCTCGGACCCCCGGCCCTCACCAGCTCGATGAGACGCTGTGCCATGGCGACCTCCGCGGCGTCCTCGCCAATGCCGACACCTTCGAGCTCCGCCTTCAATGGCGCCTGCCAGGTCTGCGGTGCCTGTTCGTGCCGGTCGAGGATCAAGGCGCCATCGGCGCGGTCTTGAAGTCGCTTGCGTATGAGTGATTTCAGTGAGCCGTACGCGTCCTTGATCGACTCTGAGACGGTGTCGCCGAGCCCTGTCGAAGCTCCGGCGGCAAGAGCCGCGACGATGAGGGTAATGGGATCCATAACGTCCCCCTGCGATCTGATGCGTGCCATTCTAGGGACCAGAAGGTTCCAAGATGACCGGTTTGACAGAACTCTTTACGGCTCGAAAGCAGGACGAACTGGCACTCGAGTCCGGGATCGAAACCCGGGGCGGCGGCCTGACTCAGGGCTCAACCCCTCGCCGTCGTCGTGTATAGGCAGCGGGAACGGGGACCACGCCACAACCCGCCGTGGCCGCCGAGCCGAGGTGCGCACGCGGCGATAGGACACTGCCGCTTCGCGGCGATAGGACTGTGAGGATCGCTTTTGCAGCCTGACGGTGCCGGGCTGTGGTTGGTGACCGCGAGTGTGACCCCCGGAAAGGACTGGCTTCGTGCCTTGTTGTGACCTGTCCGCTCGTGGTCGCCGGCACCCGGCCCGGTTGGAGGAGCTGGCCTGATCAGGAGCTTGACCGCCTGGCGTTAGCAGCGCCTGGCGTGTCTCATCACAGTCCTGCCGAGCCTCCGTCCCGGACCGGAACCACGGCTGCACCCCTCAGATGACTGGGGCGAGTGAAGCGTTCCCGTCGCCGGGGTCCGCGTCAACTACCGAGGCCTGGGCCGGGCGTCCCGGGTCGGCACGCAAACGCGCCTGCCGGGCGTTCGAGAAACACAGCGCATTGGACTGGGACTCGAAGATCACGCGAGCGCGGCCCTGGCGCCTGCTCCAAGTCGATGACCTCGCAGCGATCGCGGACGAGACCGGCCGCGCTGTGATGCGAGACCCTCCGCGCAAGGGCGACCCGCTTCGCAGGGACCGTCCACCCGCAGGGACATGCGCTCCCTCGCCAGTCTTCGCTCAAGGCAGGGTCTGGCGATGAGTCCCCAATAGGTCTACATGAGGCGTAGGCCGCGGGATGGTGTTGAGCGACAGACCTCGAGCTGGACATCGCGACCCGGTCTCGAGCCTGCTTCCTCGGCAACGGTTTTCGCCACCTGCTTCCCGTCGGGTGCGCTGAGAATGGCGGCGCATCCCGCGGCTGTCGTGGTCACGCGAGTGGCATGGTCAGCTGCACGCCAGGCCGACTCTCGGACCATGTCCGGGAGCGCGACGGGGCGGTCCTGGGCGTGGTCCGTGGGGCGCACCCATGCCTGCGTGGCGACGTTACCGTACGGGCCGCGCGCCTCCAGCGCCATCGCCAAGGAGTTGACCCCGCGGGCCGACCCGAGCAGCTGCGGGTCCGCTGTGGCCTCTCGGAGTGCGTACGCGAGGTCCGTCGCGGTCGCCAGCCCCATCTGCAGTGTTTGGGAGGTCTGCTTCAGATCCACTGTCGCGGCTAGGGTTTCGGCGCTCGAGGTGCCGCTGCGGTCGTGGATGACCTCGAGCGTGGCGGCGCGGATGTCCCTGGCTGCCATGACCAAGTCGGGGTCCAGCCGTTGTTCGCGAGAGGGTGCGAGCTGCGACCAGGTTCTCGCGAGGGCAATCCAGGCCGTTTGGGCGGACTCGAGCGCTGGGGCGAGGCGGGTGCGGTATTGGCGGGGTTCGATCGCGCTCGTCTCGGCCGCGGCGCGTAGGAGCGTCTGGGTGGCGAAGGCAGTGTGCGCCTGGGTCTGGGCGATGAGCATGATCGTCGCGGCAGTCGTGGTCCCGGCCAGGGCGCGGTGGGCCTGAATGTCCCACGTGGCCATCGCCAGCCGAAGCCGGTCGGGCTCCGGGGCTGGTTTGTGCTCGCCTCGCAGAGCAGCAGGGAAGGTGTACGAGACGTAGGAGCCGGCGAATTGCTCGAACGCGGCCATCCGGTCACGCGCCTCTACGGTGCGTTTCACCGTTTCAGCGGGTAGGGCTGCGCGTCTGCTCGCGGGCACGACGGCGAGGTCGCGCAGGTCCCGGTTGAGGGCGACCTGCACGCCGTGGGCGCCGACGTAGAGGACGTGCATCAATCGTGCCTTGGCGGCGTCAAGGTCGGCGCGGACCCGAGGGCCCATCGGGCGGATGTCGGTGCGGCGACGAAGGAGGAGCTCGGTGGCCGTGGTGAGGTTTGCGCACACCTGCAGGAGCCGCTCGTCCGCCAGCCCCTCCCCTGGCCACTGGCGCCTTCGGGCCGCCTTGAGCAGGTCGGCGTTCATCGTCTGGAGCTGCTCCATCAGGACCGCTCCCGGTTCCGGCCCAGCGGATCCGCTTGTGCTGGTATCGGGTTCGGGAAGGGCGCGCCACAGGTCGGCGGCAGCTTGGACGACCTCGCCCCAGGTGCGGACCATGACCCGGCCGTCCATGTGCGGGGTGTCCATGAGCACGTCCCGCACGGTGAGGTCGCAGTCCAGCAGCAGCTCTCCGACACTGCGGCCATCACGGGTCGGCATCATGAGTGCTCTCGAAGGAGGTCGCAGAGCGCGACGACGAGGTGCGAGCTGCCCGCTGGCAGCGTTTCGATCGGGACGGTTCGGGTGAGTGCTTCGGCCGCCCGCACGAGCTCGAGCGGGTCGTCCTGGTGCGGCCTCGGCGATCCGAGCTCGACGTCCGCGGGCAGCAGATCTCGGGCGAGGTGACCGGCGAGCTGGGCGCCCAAGCCGAGATCCGATAGGGCGAAGGAGTCCTCGAGCGCGGGCGCTGGGTCAGTGGCCAGGATGCTCAGGCATCGGTCGGCGGCAGCGTTCAGGAGCAGGGTGACACCGGCGGTGACCGCGAGGCCGTCCCGCTCCGTCTTGGTCGTCTTCGTGGCCATCACATGTTCCCCACTTCGTAGTTTCGACGTTCTGCTCATCCACCCAGACAGCCCACGTGTCTGGCCCGGCCTATGCGGGCCTGTGGATAACCCGGTGAGGGTGTCGGCCACCGGCCGGACACTGGGTTCACGGACAAAGGCCGGGCAGCCGAAGGCTGGCGATCAGCCGGACACAGCCGATCTGGGGGCGTGGTCGCTCCCCGTGGAGGTGGGCGAGGGTGGGTGTGGTGGGAGCACGACTGACCAAGGCGCTGGCCGACGCGGCGGGTGTGGCCGTCAGCACGGTCCTGACGGCAGCCCTGACCTCGCTGCTGCCGGGCCCACTCCCGTGGGTCGCCTTCCTCGGCGTCCTCTCGATGACGGTCGGGCTGCTCACCGGCGCCGGCGAGAGGGTCGCGGTCCGCGCGCTCCACGGCGCCCGGCCGCTCACCCAAGCCGAGTGGGCCGCGCTGGCCCCCGCGATCGTGCTGCTCTGCCAAAGCGGCGTCGGTCCGCCGCTGGTCCGGTTGTGGCTCAAGCCAGGCGCAGGGACGATGTCCGCGAGAGGAGCCGGCCGCCGGTCTGTTCTCGTCTCCGCAGGGCTCGTTGCTCAGGTGCGCCTGGGCCGGCTCCCGCCGGACCAGGCGGCTGCCGTTGTCGGCCACGCCGCCGGCCTCGTCCGGGTCGGCGCCGTCCGGTCGGACTTGGCGCTCGAGCTGTGGACCATCCCGTGGCGCTCCCTGCGCGGCATCGGGGTGTCGGTCGCTCACGCCTGCGGGCGGCTGCCTCTGGTTCGTCTGATGTGGCGGGCGCGTTTCGTCGTGGGCCTGATCGCCCTCGGTCAAGGCGTCACGGCGGGCCAGCCAGAGGCTGCCGTGGCGGGATCGCTCAGCGCAGCCCTCGTCGCCCTGAGCTACCTCCTGCCCCACTGGGAGAGAGCCAGATCCGCACACGAACAGGCCATTGGGGACGAGCAAGTTGCACGCGCCGGCCTAGCCCCGGCATTGGCTGCCTTCCTCCTGCGACAGTCGCGGTCGGCCGCCACCTTCGAGCGGATTCACGCACTGAGGCTCGCTCACGACTCGGCGCAGCCCGCGACTTCTCCTGTCAGGTCGACGCGGCCCTAAACCTCGGAGCGGTGGACGACGACTGCGACGCCCGATCTTGAGAGGCGAGCCACAGATAGCTGGGGCGGCCAGCACGAACGATCGCGCCACCACCGCGACGGACCGGGTCGGGTGTCAGCGAGGTGGTCCGTCGCGGCCGCAGCCGTCTGGAGGTTTGGGCGGCTCACGGATCGCTTGCCCCTGGCCAACCGACGGGCGCCGCTGAGACTCCTCACGCAGGGACTCATCAGGTTGCGACCCTGCGAAGTCGTCCCGCGGGGTCCATGCCCGTGGATTCATCCCGACCTCCAGAGCCAGGTTGACGAGGCGCGCCATCTGGTAACTGGTGCCCGGCGGGATGCGGTCCAGTGCGACGCGTGCCTTGACGGCGTCGCCGTCGAGCCAGTGCGCGAACGCCGTCAACGACGCGACCGGCGCCACGGCGGGGACCGGCGACTTCGGTGAATCGGGCGAGGCGGGTGAGGTGGGGTCGTCGGGGCTTCGCGTCAGCAGGTCGCGCCACAGCTCGGCGTGACGGGACGCGGTGTCGCGTTCCATCGACGCCCACGCGTGGTCCCGCAGTGGCACGTGTTGCACGTCGCTGATCAGGCGTGCCGCGTCGGGATCGGGCAGGACGGTGTGCCCCGCCGCTGCCCGGTCCAGCGTTGCCGTGATCCACTCCCGCTCGGCGTGGCCGGCGGGGCCGCCGCGCGCGGCCGTGGCGGCGCGGTCAGCCCCGATGTCCATGTGCTCCTGCGGGATCGGGTGGCTGGAGGCGTACGCCTGGCGCAGCTGCTCGGGCGACGCGAACGGCGTCGGACGGCCCCGCAGGAGGAACTCTGCCGTCATGAGGTCGCGTTCGCTCTGGCTGACCTGCCCGCGGTGCGGACCGTCCAAGCGCACCCAGTCGACGCCGTCGACCGCCACCGCACCGATGACCGCGACCGCCGGCTCGAGCCGCTCACGGACGGTCTCACACACCTGGCGTGCCAGACCCGAGTGCTCGGTGTAGGCCAGCAACACGACTCCCACGCCGGTGCCGGCGTAGGCCCGAGCGAGTCCCTCAGCGACCGCCGCCGACTGGGCGGCGTCGCGAGGCAGGTTCACCCTCGCGACCGGGGTGTCGCCGGTCACCTCGGGGACCACGACGAGTGATTCCTGGGGGTGCACGCCGAGGAAGTGCGGGACTGCCGCGACCACCTCGCTCATGCTGCGCAGCACGAGCCTTGCCTCGCTCACGATGCTCTCCTTAGGGTCGTCGACGTTTCACCGACCAAAGCCACGTCAGCGGGCCCCGGCGTTCACCTCACGCCGAGCTACTCCGCCGCCGACGCTCAGGTCCGGGACCTCGATATCTGGGTCACCACGACTCCGAGTGCCACGGGCCGGAGGCACCGCTGGCGCTGTGGCGACCTGACGCAGCACGCCTCCAAGCTGCGAGGGATGGCGCTCCCCGACCGACGCGCAGCGTCTACTCGAGGTCCGGGTTCTGCTCAGCGCCATGGTGGTCATTACCGCAGCGGCGCAGCCGCGCGATCTCCTGCCGAGTCAGGCTGGGGCCGCACCACTGTTGGACCTCCGCCAGGCTCAGGCGCTCATCCTCGAGCAGCCGCATCAGGGCTGCCCCCGCGCGTCGCTCGTTCGTGGTGACTGCGGCGTCCCGCTCGCCCAGGGCGACGAGCACGTCCATGGCGATACCGGCCAGCCGCTTGTCCCGCTCCTGCCGCTCAGCGCGCAACTTCGCCTGTGCGTCCTGGGCGGCACGACGTGCCGCCTGCCGCACCGTCTGTCGCGTATCCCGCCCGGTGGCTTCACTCATGACCCAGCCCTCTCAGCCGCGCATCTTCTGTCCTCGACGTATGCCGCGAACGTCGCTCCCAGCGTTCACCGCCAGCCGCCGGATTCACCCGCCACGAGCTGACTCTCGCCGGCGCACAGCAGCAGGCACCCGCACTTCCCGTCGGCGTCCCGGCCGACCGATTCCGTACCCCCACCGAAACCGCAACCACTCATGCCACACACACCTCATGCATTCCCGGTCGTTTCCGTTTCAACCACCTGATCGCCAGCGCGGCCGGGTGGGCTTTGGTCGGTGTGACCATGTCCATCCACAAGCTCACGGCCGGGAGCGGGTACGACTACCTGACCCGTCAGGTCGCGGCGCACGACGCCACGGACAAGGGCCACACCGGCCTGGCCAGCTACTACGCCCAGAAGGGCGAGACGCCCGGGGTCTGGGTCGGCTCCGGCATGGCCGGCCTCGAGGGCCTCGACGCTGGGGATGTCGTCACTCAAGAGCAGATGCAGGCCCTGTTCGGCTCCGGCCACCACCCCCTCGCGCAGCAACGACTGGACCGGCTCGCCGGCCCGGACCTGACCGTCCGCGACCACCAAGCGGTGACCCGGCTCGGGGCGCCCTACAAGGTGTACTCGAACGATGTCAGCGCGTTCCGGATCGAGGTGGCCCGCCGCATCCACGACCGAGCGACGGAGCTGGGGTCCGACGTCACCGGCGACCTCGGTGACGACCGGGGTGACGGTTCGGACGCCGTGGTTCCGCTGGAGGAGCGGGCACGGATCCGGACCGAGGTGGCGACCGAGTTCTTCCGCGCCGAGCACGGCCGCGACCCCGCGAGCGGGTCGGACGGAGCCCGGGAGATCGCCGCCACGATCGCGAAACACTCCCGTCCCCGGACGACCGCGGTCGCCGGCTACGACCTGACCTTCTCCCCGGTCAAGAGCGTGAGCACCCTGTGGGCGGTGGCCGACCCGACGACCGCCGCCGCGATCGAGCGCGCTCATCTGGCCGCCGTCGGGGACGCGCTGCGGTTCCTCGAGGAGCACGCCCTGTTCACCCGGACCGGAACCAACGGGGTCCGCCAGGTTGAGGTCCGTGGGCTGGTCGCGACCGCGTTCACGCACCGTGACTCCCGCGCCGGCGACCCGGACCTGCACACCCACGTCGCCGTCGCGAACAAGGTGCAGACCCTCGACGGGCGCTGGCTCAGCATCGACGGGCGGGTGCTGTTCAAGGCCAACGTGTCCGCCTCAGAGACCTACAACACCGCCCTCGAGAAACACCTCCACGCCGGCCTCGGGCTCCGCTTCACCGAGCGCAACACCGGGCGGATCCAGGACGGAACGAGCCCTCGTGTCGACGGTTCCCGGAAGCGTCCGGTCCGTGAGGTGGCCGGGGTCGACCCCCGCCTGAACGAGCGGTGGTCGACCCGGCGCGCGGCCGTCGTGGCCCGCCGCAGCGACCTCGCCCAAGCCTTCCAACGCGACCACGGGCGGCCCCCGACAGCAGTGGAGTCGATCCAGCTCGCGCAGCAGGCCACCCTGGAAACCCGGCAGCCGAAGAAGGACCCACACACCCTGGCCGAGCAGCGCGCCACCTGGCGCCAGCAGGCGATCGAGGTCCTCGGCGACGAGCCCGCCCTGACGGCGATGATCGCCGCGTCCAAGACGCCGGAAGCGGCCGGGAGGCCACCTGTTCGGCGGGTGGATGCCGCGTGGATGGACGCGACCGCCGCCTCGATCGTCGCCACCCTGCAGGCGATCCGGAGCACGTGGCAGGTGTGGCACGTCCGCGCCGAAGCACAGCGCCGGGTGAGATCCACCGACCCCGCCGACCTCGCTGTCAGGGACGTGGACGCCGTCGTGGGGCTGCTCGTCGACGACGTCCTCGTGCGCCGGTCGGTTCGGCTCACCGACCAGAGCGACGGGATCGCGAAGCCGGCGCAGCTGCGGCGCCGGGACGACTCCAGCGTCTACACGGTGCACGGCGCCGACCAGTACAGCTCCGCCGTGGTCTTGGCCGCCGAGCAGCGCCTCCTCGCCGCGGCCGGGAGCGTCGACGGGGCCACCGTCGACACGCGAGATGTTGACTTGGCGTTGCTCGAGTCGGCCGCGAACGGGGTCACCCTCAACGCCGGACAGGCCGCGCTGGTGCGCGGGATGTCGACCTCCGGGGCGCGGCTCCAGCTGGCGATCGCACCCGCCGGAGCGGGGAAGACGACCGCCCTGCGTGCGCTGTCCACCACCTGGGCCAACGCCGGTGGCCACGTCATCGGGCTCGCCCCGTCAGCGGCCGCAGCCGCCGTCGTCCGCGACCAGATCAGCACCCTCACCCCAGTCCCCACGTCAATACCCGCGGCGTCGTCCGAGCCCGCCGCTCTCCGCACCATCGGCACCCACGGAACGGTCGCTCCAGTTGACCCGGGGCTGGCGGTCACCGACACCCTCGCCAAGCTGACCTGGTCCATCGACCACGGCGACCTGCCCGACTGGGCCAAAGGCATCGACGCCGCCACCCTCGTCCTGGTCGACGAGGCAGGCATGGCCGACACCCTCACCCTCGACACCGTCGTCCAGTTCGTCACCACCCGCGGCGGATCCGTCCGGCTCATCGGGGACGACCAGCAGCTCGCCGCCATCGGCGCCGGCGGCGTCCTACGCGACATCGCCCACACCCACGGCGCACTGCGGCTGACCGAGCTGATGCGCTTCACCGACCCCGCCGAAGCCGCCGCCACCCTCGCCCTGCGCGACGGCGCCCCTGAGGCGCTCGGGTTCTACCTCGACACCCGCCGCGTCCACGTCGGCGACCCCGCCACCACCACCGAGGACGTCTTCACCGCCTGGCAGACCGACACCGCACGTGGCTTGGACGCGATCATGCTGGCCCCCACCCGGGAGCTCGTCGCCCAGCTCAACCAGCGCGCCCGCACTCATCGCCTCCACAGTCAGCCGGCGGGCGACGATCGGGGGACGGCGGTCACTCTGGCGGACGGAAACGCCGCCTCCGTCGGGGACCTGGTCATCACCCGGTCCAACGACCGCCGACTCCGGTTGACCGCGTCGGACTGGGTCAAGAACGGCGACCGCTGGACCGTCCTCGACGTCGGCGGCGACGGCCGACTCCGGGTCCAGCACACCCGCCACCGACACACCATCACCCTCCCCGCCGGCTACGTGACCGCATCCACCGAGCTCGGCTACGCCACTACCGTCCACGCCGCCCAAGGCGTCTCCGCGGACACCATGCACGGCCTCGCCACCGGGCAGGAGTCGCGCCAGCAGCTGTACACGATGCTCACCCGCGGCCGGGTCGCGAACCACGTCTACGTCCAGGTCGTCGGCGACGGCGACCCGCACACCGCGATCCACCCCGACACCCTCGCCCCACCGACCGCCACCGACATCCTCGAGACGATCCTGGCCCGGGACGCCTCCCCCGCCTCCGCGACCACCCAGCTCCGCGACGCCGCCGACCCCGCCCTGCTCCTCGGCCGGGCGACCGCCCGCTACACCGACGCCGTCCACTACGCCGCCGAAGACCTCCTCGGCCCCGACACCGTCCGCCGCCTTGAACACGACGCCGACCACGCTGTCCCCGGACTGACCGACCAGCCTGCCTGGCCGACCCTGCGCGCGCACCTGATCCTGCTCGCCGCCCACGACCGCGACCCCCTCACCGCGCTGCGCACCGCCGCCTTCACCCGTGAGCTCGACACCGCCGCCGACGCCGCGGCCGTCATCGACTGGCGCCTCGAGGACCACATGACTGCAACGACTCACGAACTCGACGCAGATCGCGGCGATTCCTCCACCGGGCCACTGCCGTGGCTCCCCGGCATCCCGCCGGCCCTGGGGCAGCACCCGACGTGGGGCGAATACCTCACCCGCAGAGCCGAACTCG
The DNA here is from genome assembly GCF_006717145.1 of Humibacillus xanthopallidus. Lineage (GTDB taxonomy): Bacteria > Actinomycetota > Actinomycetes > Actinomycetales > Dermatophilaceae > Humibacillus > Humibacillus xanthopallidus. The sequence goes on from NZ_VFQF01000001.1 coordinate 1,932,370, forward strand.
TCAGCACCCTCGCCGCCCAGGTCAAGGACACTGCCTACACGCGGACGCCTGCGTGGGTCACCCACACCGCCGCCCGGCCCGACCCCGCCGTCCTCGCCGACGTGCAGGTCTGGCGGGCCGCCACTCAGGTCCCCGACACCGACATGCGCCCCACCGGGCCACCCCAGCTGGCGAAAGCGGCAGCCCTCTGGCAGCGCCGCCTCACCACCGCACTCCAGGGCAGTCGCTCCCCCGCGCTGCAGGAATGGCAAGAGCTCCTGCACGCCGCCGCCCCCGGAATCCGCCACGACGACTTCACCCCGACCCTGGCCGAACGGCTCGCCGCCATCTCCCGCGCCGGGATCGACGCCCGCGGCCTACTCCGACGCGCCGTGGATGACGGGGCACTCCCCGATGACCACCCCGCCGCCGCCCTCTGGTGGCGGATCAGCCGCCACATCTCCCCGGCCGTCGCCGCCGACCTCGACCCTCATCGTCGCGGCAACCGTGACGCGCTCACAACGTCGTGGGTGCCCCGCCTGACCGTCACCTACGGACCGACTCGGGCAGAGGAACTACAGGCCAGCCCGTGGTGGCCGGCCCTGGTCACCAGCATCGACCACGCCCTGCACCGCGGCTGGACCCTCGACGACCTCCTCGGCACCAACCCCAGCCACAACCCGGGAGCAGACGACCGCCCTGCCCCCGCACCCGAGGCCGGCGCCCGTGACCTGGACGACTGCCAAGCCATGGTGTGGCGCATCACCGTCCTCACCGACCCTCCCCCGCCGCCGGAAGACCTGGACGACGACCAGCCACACGAGGACGAGCTGCCCCCAACTGACATCGACCTCGGCGTCGGTCCTCACAGTGAGGCGCCCACCCCGGAGCAGTGGCCCGACCTCCTCAACCCCGGCAGCGACTCGAGCACGAAACCCCGTGACTCAGGCGCCAAGGCTGACGCCGACGGAGCAGCGGCCCCCCTCGATTTCGCCGTCGAGGCCGGTGCCGCGGTCGAGGTGCGGCTGCAGCTCGCCGCCATGGTCCGCGAGACGATGGGACACCTGGAACCCGCCGACGACGACGTGGAGGCCATGGTCGCCCGTGCCGCCCTGTGGGACGACAGCCCGGTCAGTCGCGAGCGGATGCTCGAGATCAACCAGCTCACCTTGGGCTACTTCCGCGACCGGCTCCCCGGCAGCTGGGCCGAGCAGTATCTGCGCGAACGGTTCAGCGCCGGCGGCGAATCGCCCCCTGGACCGCTCGGACCCAGTGGATCCCTGACTGCGTTCGCGCCGGGGTACGCGCCCGCCGGGTGGACCTCTCTCGTCGCCGCCCTGCGACGCGCGGGCGTCACCGACGAGGAGATGCTTGCCGCGGGCGTCGCCAGCCGCGCCCGGACCGGCAGACTGATCGACCGGTTCCGGGACCGGGTCATGCTCCCGATCACCCACGACGGCGACGTCCTCGGTTTCGTCGGACGCCGCCACCCCGCCCTCGACGACGACCCCGGTCGTGGCCCTGGTGTGCCGAAGTACCTCAACACCGCCGACACGCCCCTGTTCCACAAGGGCGCCCACCTCTACGGGATACCGCCGTGGCCCCTGCCCCAGGACGCGGCGCTCGTGCTCGTCGAGGGCCCGATGGACGCGATCGCGGTCACCGTCGCCGGCGGCGGAGCCTTCGTCGGCGTCGCCACCCTCGGCACCTCCCTCACCCACCAGCAGGCAGCGCAGCTCGCCTCGATGCACAGGCCGCTGATCGTGGCCACCGACGGGGACCTGCCCGGCCGCGTCGCCGCAGAACGCGACTTCTGGATGCTCGCCCCGCACGGACTCGCCCCCGCCGTGGCCCGCTTCCCGGACGGGTCAGACCCCGCCGACGTCCTGACCCGCGAAGGCCCGCCCGCGTTGCTCGACACGCTGCACCGTGCCCGGCCCCTGGCGTCGCTGCTCGTCGAGGAGCGCCTCGCCAACCTCACCGGCGTGGCCGCCCTGCAGCAGGCCAGCCAGATCCTCGCCGCCCAACCCCCGACCGCCTGGGACGCGGGGAGCCGACACGTCGTGCAGCGACTCGAGGTCTCGCTTCTGACCGCACGCGCCTGCCTCGCCGGCCACGCCGAGCACTGGAACCGTGACCCGCGGGCCACCGCCCAGCAGCAGCTGGCCGCCATCCGCGAGGTCCGCTCGCGGCTCGAGAGCATCCCGGAACAGCCACCGGTCGACCGGTGGCTCGAGCTGGCCCGCGAACTCGACCCCCGACTCCCCGCCCAGAGCGACTGGACCGCCCTGGCCGGCATGCTCGACCACGCACATCACGCCGGCATCGACGTCGCCGGGCTCTGCCGAGATCTCATCGACGAGCAGCCCCTGCAGGACCTCCCGGCGCAAGAGCTCCGCCACCGCCTCGCCGTCCGGCTCCCCGACGACCCTGCGCTCTACGAGCTGCCCTTCAACGAGCCCGAGCCCGCGAGCCGCCAACGGACCGGCGCGGCGATGCAGCAGCTCGCCGGACGCGACAGACCGGCGCGAGGTCGAGGCTCCATCCGCCGCTGAGATCACCAAGCCGCAGACCACCCTGGACCGAGCGATGACCACTGCCAGCGGCGATCGCCGGACCGGCGTTCCGTCATCGGAGCCAGGGCCGGAGGACCCGCGCACGCTGACGCTCACCATCCCAGGTCTCTGCGGACGCAGATACCAGTGACCGGGGTCACCGGCGTACCGAAGGCCGAAGCGCCAGGACCTCGCCGGCCCAGGCGCTCTGAGGCATTGCGCCGTCTTTAGTGGGCTGCGTCGAACGCGTCCACGATCCGCTGCGGGATACGTCCACGGGCGGGCACGTCATGTCCGTTGCTGTGCGCCCAGGCGCGGATCTCCGCGTTACGGGAGTCGCCTGCGGCCGCGAGCCGCTTCCGTGTGCGCGCGGGTCTGCCTGAGGTTCGTGCCCGGTCGGTCCAGTGCCCGAGGTTCTTGCGCAGCTCCTTCGCGTTCTTCTCCGACAGGTCGATCTCGTAGGACGTGCCGTCGAGGGCGAACGTGACTGTCTCGGCTGCCTCAGTGCCGTCAATGTCGTCGACCAAGGTGGTGATCACTTGTTCGGCCATGACGAGATGGTAGGGGCGGTTGTCTCCGGTGGAGTGCCACCTCTCTGAAGGAAACGTCGTTCTGCGGCGACATCCCGCGAGCTTTTCGGCGGTCGGCTCTCCTCTGAGGGGCGTTGACCGTACGGTGAACGCGTGGACGGGGGGACCGACGAGAAGCGCGTGCGGCTGCGCTATGCGGGTTCCTGCCGGGTCTGTGGGGTGCAGCTCCCCGCCCAGGTCGAGGCGGTCTATGAGCGTGCGACGAAGACGGTCCGATGCCTCAGCCACTACGAGAGCCCGCCAGCCGAGCCCTCCGTCGCGGGTGTCGTCGACCCTCCTCTCAGGGACGTCGTTGACCCCGGCACCGCGGGAGCGTCAGCGCGTCGCGAGTTCGAGCGCCGCAAGGCCAAGCGCGAAGAACGCATCCGGGCTGCGCACCCGAAACTCGGCGGCCTCATCCTCGCGTTCTCCGACGAGCGGCAGTCAACGACCGCCTGGGACACCGGCGCAGCCGGAGAAGAAGCACTCGGCAAGGGCCTGGACCGCCTCGCCTCAGACACCGTCCGACTGCTGCACGACCGGCGGATCCCGAAAAGCAGGGCGAACATCGACCACCTGGCCGTGACCGCCAGAGGCATCTACGTCATCGACGCCAAGAAGTACCGCGGCCGCCCCCACCTCAAGAACGAAGGTGGCCTCTTCCGGCCCCGCAACGATCGACTCCTCGTCGGCTCACGCGACTGCACCACGCTCGTCGACGGAGTGCTCAAACAGGTCGACGTGGTGCGCGGAGTGCTCGACATCGACGTCCCGGTCCACGGTGTGCTCTGTTTTGTCGAGGCGGACTGGCCGCTGATCGGCGGCACCTTCACCACCCGCGACGTGCAGACGTTGTGGCCCAGCAAGCTCTACCCCCAGCTCCAGGCAGACGGCCTCTATACCGGCGAAACCATCGCCGAGATGCACCGCAAACTCGCCCACGCACTACAACCGGCCTGAAGCACCGCCCGCGCCGAAGACCGGCAGAAAGACGCGCCTCGGAGCCGCAGCCCGGGAGCCGGACCCAAGCGTTCGCGTGAGGGGACATGTCGACCCGACATGGCAATGCGCGCGCCTGGGCACCGTGCGATGTCAGTGCGAGAATCGGCGTCTGCTCGACCCTGTCGTCTCTTGCAGAATGGCGTATCGGGCAGAGACCTTCTGGTTGTCACGAGGTTGGATTCAGCCGGCGTGCAACCACGAGCGCGTCGCCGGCAACGCGGACAATGTAGGCGGCGCCACCGATCGCGAGCACTTGGCCTGCAGTGGTCAAGACGGGGCCGCTGAACCGCGGAAGGCTGGTTGAGTATGCGAAATTTCCGAGCGCGAAGAAGACCCCGCTGACAATGCCGATGAGCGAGCTGATCAAAGTGGTTTGGAGGATGACCTCCACGAGGTAGTCACGAAGACTTCCACTGTTCGCCGTGACCTGTGCCTCGATGGCGTCGGCGCGAGTCGCGGTTCAGTGAGCTAGTCGGCGATCGAGCAGCCGATCGAGGGGACGCTTAAAGAGATCGAAAGCGAGTCCAAAAATGCCTCCGAGAAGCAGGCCCAGCCAGAATGTTGCATCCATGGTTGATGAGTTTGTCACCAGCCCTGGGTCCGCGACACCGACAGGCCTCCGTGGCGCGGGTAGCGACCGGGACGTGAGCCTTGACACCTGGATTGAGGACCGTTTGGCGCGCAGCTAGGCGAGGGCGGCGAAGACGCTGCGGTTTTCCTGTGGTGACGCGCCGCGGTTGAGCTGCGCGCCCCCGTCCATGGGCAGGCCGGACCATCAACTCGCGGGAGGACTGGGAAACCTAACTCGGTGTAGGCCCGGACGTCGTCCACCGAGCGTTGGCGCTTCGACCTAACCTCACACTGGGTCATCCTCCTCATTGAGGAAGAGCCGAAGTAGCCCTACAGACTGGAGATAACAGGTGAATGACCTGAAGACTCAGGGACCCCCATGGAAGGGCTGGCGTGACGATCCGATCAAGACCGCTGCTGAGGACCGACTCCGGCGCGCGCCTGTGGCGCAACGCGCAGCCCAACTGATCGCCGAGAATCACAGCCCTGAGTCCAGCGTCGTCTACGGACTTGAGGGTCCTTGGGGTAGCGGCAAGTCTTCCGTCATCGCGCTCATCACCACCTACCTCACCGAGTCGCCCAACGGCGATTGGCAGGTCGTGACCTTCACTCCGTGGGCGACCTCTGGCACCGAGGGCTTGTTCTCAGAGTTCTTCGCCGCGTTGTCCACTGTCGATCCAGGGGGACACAAGAAAGGTCTCCGGGACCTGATCACGTCGTATGCCGACTTAGCGCGACCCCTCGCATCGCTGATCCCCTTCGTCGGCGCCGCAGCCGGTGAACTCGCGACGACTGCCGCGAAGCGTCTCGAGAAGCCTTGGAACGTCGCGTTCGACGAGATCGCCGCGGCTCTTCGAGAGTTGGACACCCCAGTCATCGTGGTGGTCGACGATATCGACCGTCTTCAGCCCGGTGAGCTACTCGACCTGCTGAAGGTCGTTCGCCTGCTCGGCCGCTTTCCGGGGGTGGATTTCCTGTTGGCGTACGACGAGCAGACTCTCGTCGAGACCCTCCAGACTCCCGGGCAAGGTACTGCCTCAAAGGCACGGGCTCGTGCGTTCATGGAGAAGATCGTCCAGTACCCCCTCACCATCCCGCCGCTCCTCACCAGCCAGATCGTGCGGATGCTCGACTCGGGCCTCACGGAGATCCTGACGCTGGAGCGTGTCGAGACGAGTTTCGACAAGCAAAGGTTCGGCGACGTCATCTTGACCACCATGCCCAAGCAACTAGCCACGCCAAGGGCGATCGAGCGCTTCCTTGCGCAGGTGCGCGAGCAGGTCCGCGCCCATGACCTCGATGAAATGAACGATGTCGACCTCATCCTGGCCACCTTCCTGAGGGTCCAGTTCCCTGACGTGTATGCAAGGCTGCAGTCCTGGAAGGCCAATCTGACGAAAGTGACCTCTTCGTCGTACATCAGCGTGACCCGACGCGAAGAACAGCAACCTAACTGGGACGAACTCGTGGACGGCCTCGAGGAAGAGGAAGATCGCCGCGACGCACTGTCCATACTTCGTGCGATATTCCCGGTCGTGCGCGGCAAAGACCCCTCTCGCCTTCCTGCGGGACGGTTCGCGCACCCCGACTACTTCGATCGCTACCTGGCTCAGGCCATCCCCGAAGGCGACATCCCCGACGCCCTCATCAGCCAACTATTGGAGACGGCAGCAACTGGCGACGCCCATGACCTACGTGCCCTATTGGCAGACGACGACAACGATCGGGTGCTACTTGCGCTGGGCAAGATCCGGGCACGCTACCCCGACATCGACGAGGTCCAGTACCACACGGGCCCGAAGGGATTAGTCACCTTCGACCTCCTCGCAGTGGCCATGGCGTTGGTCGACGATGCGCAGGACGATCGGTTGACCACCTGGACATCGACGAGCGATCAACTCCGTTGGTGGGCGGCCACGCTACTTCGACGGCTACTCGACACCGAGCCCACTTGTGACATCGACCCTGCGCTGCTCAGATGCTCCCAGATCCACCGTCGGACGCACGTGCTCATTACTGCCACACGCGACGTAAACCGGCTCAGTGACGCGACGCAGAAGGCCCTGACCGACGCTCTACAGCGCGAGGTTGGTCGCATCCTGCCCATGCTCCTCACAGACCTGCGGAAGGGCGACGGCGCGGACGGGGAGTCCGGCAGTAGCTTCCTCTACGAACTTGTCGCCGACTCGCCGAGCCTGGCGGCACTGCAGACCCAGATCGCCGCCGGCTTGGCCGCGAACGACTTCACCATCGAGGACGTTGCCGCCAGGTTCGTCGATCTGGCCTACGTCATCGGTGGATCAGGCCGCCCATCGAGCGCGTCCTTCTCGGGCGAGCTCTTTACGAAGGTGACTGGGACCGAGGCGCGCTCGGCCAATCGCGCAGAGACGGGCGAGTGGCGCGAGACCACTTGGCCGCGTCGCCGCGAATTTGCGGCCCAGTTCATCACTCCGACGGCCGCCCAAGACGATGGCACCGTTCAGCAGCAAACCGAAGACCAGCGCTAGCCCGGCCAACCCCAACATCGGCTACGGCGTCTACACCATCACCTACGCCGACCGGTCCGCGCGAGAGTTCTATCGCATCGGCCTGAGCGCCAACACGACGGGCATCTCGGTCTACGTGCTCGGACTCGAGGACAAGACGTACCTGGCGCGCACCTACGGAGCCTCGATCGGTCGGGCCAGCATCACGGGCTACTGCATCAAGTTCACACGCCTCTCAGTCATCGACACCGACGTCCTTTTGGCCGCCATCCGACACGGCATGACCAGTAACCACTCGGCTTGAGACCGGGAACTCCGCTGTCCCGGCACCACCATGGGCGACAGGCGGCGCAAGGACGCGTTCTGAAGCACGCGGTGTCGTGTGCGTATGGCTCAGCCGTAGCCGCCGGAGCCGGGCCAGCCGTGGGCGCCTATGTACCAGACGGCCGACGTCAGCACGACGACCACGATGAGGGCGAAGAGCAGGCCGCCGGCCACGGGCAGGAACCACCCGGGCGCGTGGCGTGACCGGACCGCCATCACCTTGACCACCACAGCGCCGATGAGGACACAGCCAAGCACCCCGTGCACGACCGTGCGGGTTGGCACGGGTGCTCCGGAGGCGAACGTGCCGGTCTCGAGGCCCAGCGCCCAGAGGCAGTGATAGGCGACCACCATGATGAGCGCGATCGCAACCGCACCCGAGATCCGGTGGGCAGTCCCGACCCACGAAGGGGCGGGGGCGCCGAGCTTGCCGTAGATCCAGAGTGCCCCGGCGAGCTGGAGCACCGCGAGGACTCCGATCACCACGGACAGCACGACCTTCATGTCGATGACCGTGCGGAAGCCGAACGTTGTCGTGCCGGCCAGGGTCGGGTCGTGAAGCTTGCCGAACACCCCGACGAGCAGGGCAACGACCGCGCCGGAGACGAACGCGGCCAGGGGAACGGCTATGTTCCTCGGCGGCGTACTGGTTGCCATGGGGTCAGGATCCTCCTGGTTCTGCTCGTCCCGCCGAGGAACACACCAACATCCAGCCGGTGCGCGGCGCGGGGCAACAGACGAAGCCTGCCCAAGCCAGCGCGAGGAAGATGCGGCCGGCACGGTCGTCAAGCGGCGGTGCGACGCATCGTCGAGGTCACGGATTGATCGTCACGGCGTCGTCACCGGCGGCGGCCCGCCGCTAGTCTCGCGGTGTGCCCGAGTTCAGCTGGCGACCGGCCAACGACGCGACGAGCGAGGACGTCGAGGCCGTGTTCGACGCCGGTGGGGCCCGCAGGTGCCGCTGTCAGGCGCTCAAGGTGCCGGGCTGGATCTGGCGCGACACGACGCAGGAGGAGCGCGACGCCGCGCTGCTGGAGCAGACCGGTTGCGGCACGAGCGGCCCCACGTCCGGCCTGGTCGGCTACGTCGACGGGGAGCCGGCTGGCTGGGTCGCGGTCGAGCCGCGGGAGAACTACCCGAGGATTTGGGCCCGGCAGAAGTCGTGGATGCGGACGGACCCCGACCTCGAGGGCGTCTGGTCGGTCACCTGCTTCGTCGTGCGCAGGGGGTTCCGTCGACAGGGACTGATGTACGAGCTCGCCGCCGCAACCATCGAGTACGGCAGGCAGGTCGGTGCCCGCGTCCTCGAGGGCTACCCAACCGAGCCGCCGCCGGGCAAGACGGTGATCTGGGATGAGGCCTCGGTCGGGCTGCTCCAAGTCTTCCTCGACGCCGGCTTCGAGGTCGAGGCATCGCCCACTCTGCGCCGGAGGGTGGTGCGACGCCGACTCGGTGCGTCGTCCTGACGCTTGGTTTCGTCCAAGCCCAGGCGGGGTAGTCGTCTGGGCCTACCGCTCAACGCGGCGGTAGGGGACGGGTTCAAGGCTGTCGGCAACGTCGATCACGAAGGTAGTGATCTCGCGAAACCGCGGACGAGCGGTCATCTGTGCGCAGCTCGGCTTGCTCGCCGTGCGAGGCCGCTGCACGAGCCGGAGATAGGTAGTCGACGGCGTCAACACTGGCAGGACCTCCGATGTGGCGGCGAGTGCAGGGCCGGATCGTGGAGTGGCCGGCAACACGTCGGCAGCACGAACCCAGGAGAGATCATGAACCGTCACACCACCGCGATCGCCAGTCGGTCCTTCGTCAGCAAACGTTCGGGTCCCCGCATCGCCGCCGCAGCCGGCGCGTCTGCAGCACTGTCTCTGGTCCTCGTCGGCCCGGCCTTCTCGTCACAGCCGCTGGACCCGCCTCCATCGCACGCGGCAGCCCAGTGCGAGAATTACCTGGGTGCGGGCAGGGTCGGGCCCTGCAGGCAGTCGTCAAATGTCTATGTCGGCGGTGCCGCCTCGAGCAACTCGGCCGCGCGGAACCTCCCGGCTTCGGCGGACGCGCCGAAGTCCGCAGTCGGCTCTGGCCAACCTACAGACCCCCCAGTGATCGGGGTCGGGGCGGCGGTGGCTGTCGTCGTCGCGGGCGGTCTATGGATTGCTTCGTTGAGCCGCCGCCGCACAGCTTGAGGGAGCCGACGCGGACACGTACGCAACCCGTCGCGCCCGTTGGGGACACCGTCATCGAGGGCTACTCCCGGCTCGGCGACCTGGCACGCACCGCCACACCCCTTGCCAGAACGGCGGACCAATGCCTCACGGCGCCCTACGCTGGGTGATCAGACGCAGCGCGGCGTCCGTGGGGAGGTCGGAGGATGAGCGGTGGGGCGCCGCTGATCGGCCGAGAGTCCGAGTTGGCGCTGGCTGACCGTCTGCTCAGATCTGCCGCGACAAGTCCCGCAGCGGGCGACCCGCCGCAGGCCTCGACACTGCTCGTCGTCGGCGATGCTGGGGTGGGCAAGACGACCTTGGCCCGAGCCATCCTGGACCACGCCCGACACCACGGCCTGACCGGCGGTATCGGCCACTGCCTGGACTTGGCGACGGGGGCTCCTTTCGCGCCGGTGACCGAGGCGTTGCGTCAAGTGGTCGAGTCGCGCGGCTATCCCGAAGGAAGCGTGCCTGCCGCAGCGCGGTGGCTCCTACCCGACGGAATCGACAATGACGCCAGCGCCGCTGGGAACCTCCTCGAGCGACTTCTCGGCGCTACCGCAGTCCTCGCCCTCGAGCAGCCCGTCGCCTTGGTGATCGAGGACCTGCACTGGTCGGACCGCTCGACGATGGACTATGTCGTGGCACTGACGCACACCAGCCGAGCGCCCGTGCTCCTCGTCGTAACCAGCCGCTCCGATGACCTCACCACATCGAACCCGGGCCGCTCTGGGATCTCAGCGTTGTCCCTGTCACCCGGCACAACCCGGCTGAGCTTGCCGCCCCTCACGGCAGCCGGGGTGGCCGAGCTCGGGTACCGACGCCTGGGCCGACCGCTCTCCGCGTCCGAGCTGGACGCCATCATGACCCGATCGGGGGGGAACCCGCTCTACGCGGAGGAGATCATGACCGCCCCCGGTGACAGGGTGCCCTCGTCGTTGCAGGATCTGCTCCTCCGACATGTGGTGGGCCTGTCTGCCTCCGCGGCCGCGCTCGTGCGCCTGGCCTCCGTCGATGGCCCCGTCATCGACCTCGACCTGCTGCGTGACGCATCCGGTCTGGACACGGCCACATTCGAGGCGCTGACACGCGAGGCGCTTGCAGCCAACGTCTTCACCCGACACGGGGACCAGTTCGCGTTTCGACATGTGCTGCTGCGCGACGCCGTCGAGGACGGCCTCCTGCCGAGCGAGCGTCAGGCCCTGCATGGTGCCTACGTCGGCGTTCTGCGAGAGCGGGCTGAGGTGGGGCCGGCCGCTGCGCGGTGGCGGGCCAACGCAGCTCTGGCCGAGCACGCGGCCGCGGCCGAAGACCCCGCTACCGCTCTGGTCTCTCATGTGAAGGCTGGACTGGCCGCCAAGCAGCATGGCGTGCCCGAGGCGGCCGATCACCTCGAGTCAGCGCTCGCCATATGGCCCCGCGTGCCGAACGCCGCCGAGCTCGCGGGTATCACCGACGCTGAGGCGGCTGCCGTGGCGGCAGAATCGCTGGTCCGAAGTGGCGAGGTCGAGCGCATCCAACGGCTCCTGCGTCAGGCCCTCGATCGGCTCGAGTATGTAACCGACCCACTGGCCGCGAGTCGAGTTCTCACCATCGTTGTCTACGACTGGAACGACCGCGACCGGGCCATGGACACCTCAGCGGCGGCCGACCGGGCCATCGCCCTCGCGTCAGGGCACCCCAGCAGGGAGCTCGCCGACGCGTGGGGAGCCAAGGCCGTGATGCACCTACGTCACCTCGAGTACATGGAAGCCCTTGACGCGGGCACGAACGCCATCGCGATCGCGCGACAAGCCCGCTCCGAGCTGGCGGAGTACGAGGCCCAAATCTCAACGGTTCAGGCATTGCATCAGCTCGGTCGGCTCCCAGCAGCCCGTGCAGCCATGAGGGCAGCGGTCGCGCTGGCCGAACACGCCGCGGCCCCCGGAGCCGCCCTCACCGCGCAAGCACTCCTGGCCGGCGAACTGATCAGCGCCGGCCTGCTGGACGAAGGCTGCGCCCTGGCACGACAGGCCGAGGACGCCGCCCACCGTGAAGGGCTCGTCCTCCCAGCCAACCTCAACGTGGAGCAAGAACTGAAGGCCCTGATCTGGCAAGGACGCCTAGCCGAAGCGAGGCCACGCCTAGAGGTCCTCACCAGCAGCGCGTACCCCGAGCGCAGGAGGCGCTGGCGCGCGGTCGAGCTGCTGATGGCGGAGGGTGACCTGGACCGCGCGTTGGCGATGGAAGAGCTGACGATCGAGGAGAACTTCGCCCCGCACTTGTTCGCCCCGGCGGACGCGCTGCGAAGGGTCGAGCTGTTCGAGCAGCTCGGAAACGTGGCGCGTGAGCTGGACGCCGCCGAGCAGTTGCTCAACCGAGCCGGCTCGCAGTCGCCCGTGCACGCCGCTGTCATGGCCCGCTGCGGGTTGCAGTCGCTGCGTGCCGCTACGAAGGCTGGACTGGAAGCCCCTGTGGCTTTGGCGGAAGCGTCTGACAGGGCCCTGACTGCCGCGCACCATGGCCTCACCGACGACTGGGCCGGGTCTGAGTACGCGGTTCACCTCGCCATGGCTGACGGGTACGCCGCCCGCATCGAGGGCCGGTCCGCCGTCGAGGAGTGGTCGCGCGCCGTCGAGTTGGCCACGCCTTTCGGCGTTCTGTTCGCACTTCGCCCGCAGCTCGAATACTCGCTTGAGCAGCTGCGCCAAGGTGAGCGCGATGCCGGCAAGGAGCACCTCGTTGCGGTCTGGCGGTTGGCCGAAACCATCGGTGCTCGCTGGTTCGCGCAACGGGCAACGGCCGAGGCGCGGCGTCACCGGGTGCCGCTGCCCGTGACCGCCGAGCAAGGATCGGGCCCGATCGATCGCCTCACCGCCCGCGAGCACGACGTGCTCGACCTGCTCGCCAGAGGCGCAACAAACCGCGCCATCGCCCGCACACTGTTCATCAGCGAAAGGACAAGCGCTCTTCACGTGAGCAACATCCTCGCCAAGCTTGGGGTGGCCAACCGTGGCGAGGCCGCAGCAATGGCAAGAAGAACGAACAACACCTAACTCCACTACGGCCCACCCGGCGACGTCCAATCCGTGCAGGTCCCGAGACGCCAAGTCGACCTCGAATGCAAATGCGGGATCGACCACTCGCGCGGACGCCATCCAGGACGAGACTCGCGACGGCCGAGGCATGCAGAACATTCCGGCCGCGGCCAAAGCCCGCCACAAGGCATGTCCGCAGCAGCCACGCGCAGTACGCGTTCATGCCCGGGCCAGCATGGTCGCTCCGCGGCGCTATGACGCGGGATGCCGAGTCGCTGCTCGGCCGCGGATGGAGCGTGATGGAGGAAGCCCCGCGTGTGGGTCCCGTCCGGCCAGGCCGGCGAGCTGGGGTCAGGATGGCGCTGGCAGGCGAGGGTGGGTCGTGAGAGTGGGTAGCGGCCCGATGATCTCTTCTCGACGTGGCGGCCGGGTGGGAGACTGGGACGATGGACGATGAATCACAGTCCGAGCCTGAGGCTTCTGATGAGACTCCGTCAGCAGAGGGTCAATGGGTGACTCTCCCGTCGGGGCTGAAGGTCAATGAGGACCAGTTTCTGATTGTCGACCCTCCGCCGTCGGGGCTGATCGAGGAACCACCCGATCTGCGCCGCAACGCGTGATCTGGCGGCGGCAGGAGCGTCACTACCGCTTCGCGGCGATAGGGGACACTGCCGCTATCGCGGCTGAAAGGACCCTGTTGCGCGCTCGTGCACAAGCGTGCGGCCACCCGGTGAGGTCCGTGATCGACCGGATCTGCCGATGAGCGGACAGCCGCCTACGACTTTCGTAATAGTCCCTAGCGCACCGTGTCGCGACTCGAACCGCCGGCTACAGATGACTGCCGCGAAGGGACCGGGTGAGCGAGGTGTTGTCGGGGTCGTACACGAGGCAGATGAGCCGGCGGTCGCCGGCCGACCGGCCCGTCCGATCCGTGGTGTAGAAGTCGGTCTCGAGCCGTGACTGCTCGAACGGGACACCGACGTACGATGCGAAGGCTGCGTTACACCTCGCCTCCGCCGCCGCGTCCACCGCATCGTCACCCGGCCACTTCCTCGTTCCCGTCAGGAGGGCCCGGAGCGTGACCTCTGCGTCGTGGGTTGCGCTGCAGTCCACGACGGTGATGTACAGCACGGAGGCGTTCGACGGATTCCGGACGCACATACCGGGCTTGAGGTTCTGCCAAAAGATCCGCTTGGCCTTGACGGGAGGAGCGGGGGGCCGCGTCGACGGCTGGGTCGGTGGCCGCGTGGACGTCGGCGGCGGAGGCGAGGACGTTGACGCTTCTGAAGTGGGCTGGGAGCTGGCGGACGAGCTGGACGTCGTCACGGAGGCGCTCGAGGCCGCCTTGCCGGCCACGGCTAGCGGCTCGACCTTCTGGCAGCCAGCCAGGATTGTGACCGCGGCAGCCGCCGCCAACGTCACCACGACATACGCCATCGTTTCTGCGTTCCGAACGGTGCGGCGAGATCGCACTCCCTTGGACATCGCGCCCTCCCATGCCACCCAGGATTCATTCGATGCTCGAGCCGCGCCCCGGCTGCTATGTGTCGTTGCCATGCACAAAGGATCTGGCCCTGACCCGGCCTTGTCTGTGCCGGTGCTGACACAAGCGCTATGACACGGCGGGACAGGGGACCGCGACTTGGCAGCCCTTTGCCTGTCCCTGACGCCACCCGGCCCATGTCCGCACATGCCGCGCGGAGGACAGGGACGTCCGAATCTGCCGCCGATCGGTCGTGCCGGACTGCGTTCGACTGCCGGACGTTGGGTGCGACCCACTGAGTCGGACGGAGGATGCTCGTGATCTGGCGGCTCCTGTGGAGGTCAAACATACCCACACTCGTCAGCTCAACGCGATTCCGGCTCCGCTCCGGCGACGGCGCTCCTCGACCGGCGCCAGCGCAGAGCCCCCAGAGCCAATATCGCAGTCGCCGTGACGGCACCGAGGGAGCCTTGGCCGACCTCCGCCTGCCAGGCAGGGCGGGCAGTCACGTCGTGAGCCGACAACGGGTCCGTCGGCAGATAGGAAACCTGCGCGGGCTCACTCGCGTAAACGGGTTGTGGGCTGGCCGGAGCGGTGAATGTGTGCTGGATGCCGCTGCTGTCGGTGAATGTGATGATCGCGATGTAGCTGGCGCCGGTCTTGTAGTCGGCCTCGCTCACACTCAGGACGGTCCCTGTGGTCATGGCGCCGTTGGCGAACGGCTCTATGGCACTGCGATCGGTGAGGCCAGAAGCGACTCGCGAGACGCTGAAGACGCCGACTGCGAGTGCGGCGAGAATCACGGCGCTCTTCCCGATCCGCAGCTGTGTCTTGTTCGGGAGCGCCCTCCAGAGGCCCATGGCTCTGGATGCTAGGTCCGACCGCAGCGCGTCGCGGGCGCATTGACGGATTCGCGGGTGCGCCTTGTTCCGAGCAATGGCCGGCGGCCGAGAGTGGGAGCCGAGGCAAACGGTCACGCTCGCTCATGCCGCCGAGCGGCCGCCGCGATGGGCGCATTTCTGCAACCGCGCCCATCTCTGAGCCGTTGAGGAACATGGGCTCCTTGGAACGCCGCTGCCACGTAGGGTCACCTCACGATGGACACCTCGTGGATCGTTGAAGCGGCTCAGTCATACGACCGAGTCGCGGTGCCTTACGTTGCCGTCGTCCGCGACGGGCTCAACCACCTGCCTTTCGAATCATCCCTGGTCAACTACTTCGTAGAGCAGGTGAAGGCCACGGGAGGCGGGCTGGTCATCGACCTCGGATGTGGACCCGGGCTTCTGTCGCGGTATCTGGCATCCCTCGGGCTGTCGGTGCTCGGAGTAGACGTCTCGCCAGAGATGCTGCGTATCGCGGGCGGCTACAACCCCGGGCAGAGGTTCATCGAAGCGTCCCTGACTGAAGTCCCAGTCCCTGACGGTTCCGCGGCGGGCGTCTTCTGCTGGTACGTCATGCACCATGTCCCCGACGAGGATCTGGGCCAGTCGTTCGCAGAAATTGCCCGCGTGCTTCGGCCCGGCGGCCAGTTGATGATCGGTGGTCATGTTGGCGACAGCGCATACGTCAAGACCGAGGGCTATGGGGGCCTACCAATGAATGTGCTCTTCGCACGCCGCAGCATCACCGCCTACGCGGAACTCGTTCGCGGCGCTAGCCTCGTCGTGGATGCCACGATCGACCTCGGACCGGCGCAACCGTCTGTCGCGGCAATACGGCTCGCACACAAGACCCTTTAAAGGGCGCCTGCGCCAACCGGAGCCTCAATGTCCCAACCCAGCCAGCCCGACGCCCCGGGACCAAGTCCGCTCATGCCGCCGATCGCGCGAGTCGAGCTCAGGTCTCGTCAACGAGCTGGTCCCCGCTTGGGACGCGACGGGATGGGTACCCCCACCGCTCAAGCACCTGCATGATTGTCGCCGCTCCCACGGGGTTAGACGTGTGGACAATAACGAGGTCGAAGGGGTAGGGCTCTCCGTCGCTGGCCGCACGTGCCAACTCATCGAGGATGGGCAGCGTGCTGTCGACGAACCCACCGACGATGCCCAAATCATGGTCCAACCACAGTTGCCCATGACCGTACTGACGGACTCCTCCCAAGGCCGCGAGAGCTTCCCGGCTCGTCCGCGCTCGGACGTGCTCGCGGCCGTCACGGAAGGTGCGGGTGTCATCGACCAACAGGACAAAGGACATGGCCACATGATGGCGGGTGTCGGCGGCGGGGTCGACGAAGATTTATCGCGCCGGGCACAGCTGCCCGGTCATGCCGCGTTGACGGCGGCTACGCTCGCCCGATCCTGCCTGAGCGCTGGTTCGCCCGGGTCCGCCCTTCTTGGCTGAACTAGTCCCGGACAGTGCGTATTGTCGGATTCCAAGCTACGAGAAAGCGAGGCCGACCGTGGCTCTCATCGCCCTTGGCGTCACGCTCGGCATATTCACAACGCTCTCCATGTGGGGCGGAACATCTGCTGATCTGGTGTTCTTCTTCTTTGCAGTAGCCGCTGGCTGCATCGTCGGGGGCGCGGTTCAGCTCTCATCCATCCGGGCTATTGCTTGGTGTCTCGCAGCTGCAGCCGCATTCTTCGGGTTGTGGAGCTCCGCAGTGAGCGCACCCGACGATGGCACCCAAGGCATCGCCCTGCTGACTGTGGGCTTCGCATTCCTGGGCATCGCGTGCTTCGTCGTCGCAGTGACATTGAGTGTTCGTCTCTGGCTACGAGCCACGTGGCGGGATCCCTGGCACGGGCACGCGGGACCCAGTACCTGAAAAGCGCCCTCCGTACATGCCGCTGGTAGCAGGGCGAAGTCCATGGCTCCTCATGGCCCGATCGCGAGGCATGATGGCCACCATGCGCTTGTTCCATGGGCAAGAGGGACTGATCTGCTCGGAGTGCGGGGTGGTCCATGAAGGACTAGCAACCGTCTTCGGCCCCGAGGCGCCGGACCCATGGGTCGAAGCTCCCCTCTCCGCGCGAGTTCAAGGAGAGCTGGGTCGAGATCAGTGCTACTTGCCCTGGCAACAGCGCCTCTACACGTTCATTCGGGGACACATCGTTCTACCGATTTCTGATCGACCGGACGAGACATTCGCCTGGTCCGTTTGGTCCACGCTGGCCCCGGACGACATGGAGACGCTCGAAGCGCATTGGGACGACCCGCGACGCGCAGACCTACCGCCGATGCCAGGACGCCTGGCTAACTCGCTGCCGTACGAGGAAAGCACGCAGGGGTTGGCTCTCCATGTTCGGCACCGCGAACCCGGCCAAGTGCCACACTTCGTTTTCGCGATGGATGCCGAGCATCCGCTAGCTGTAGAGCAGCGCGAAGGCATCCCGTGGCACCGGGTCGCTGAACTCAACGGGCAGCTCGCCTGACACAACGCGCCACCGGATCCGCAAACGCGCGCATCTGCCGCGAAGCGCGCTGCTTACGCTAGTTCTCCTCGAGGAGTTCTCGAAGAGCGCGGATCGCCAAGGTGTCTCCGCCTTCGATGGCTCTCCGGTAGTGGTGTTCTGCGCCGGCCAGATCGCCATTCTGTTCAAGCAGGACGGCGAGGTTGTGGTGGGAGTGGGCGTCACCGAGCGCCGCTCCGGCGCGGTAGGCAGCTACTGCAGCCGCGTCGTCGTGGAGGACATCGGCGTAGAGGTTGCCCAGCGGCAGCATGCTTTCTACCTCGCCGAGCTTCATGCCGGCCTCGAGGACCTGTCGGCCTTCCTCGATGCGTCCCGTCGTCAGCAGGAGATCACCGAGGTCTGCGCGAGCTGACGGAAAGAGTGCCGCGCCAGCTCGGAGGTCCGGCTCAAGGCTGGGGTCGTGGCTGGTGCACCACTGCCAACAGGCCGCGACCGCGGCTGCGGTCTGGTTTCCGGAGGCAGCTGAGCGCTGCGCAGCGGCCAGGGCAGCTTCCCGATCGCCTTGCTCGCGAAGAGCGAAGGCCATCCCAAGGGGGCCGCCGCTGTCGCCTCCTGCCTCGGCCTGTTGGTAGGCCCGGATCTCGCCTGCGAGGTCGCCGAGCTCGTGCAGGACTATCCCCAGGTTCAACCGGGCATCGGCGACGCCGCCCGCGATCGCGACGTCGTATGCGTCGACGGCCTCGGTCCACCTCTCTTGCTCGGCGAGGCAGTTCCCGAGGTTGAACGCTCCGTCTGCGGAGCCGAGCCTCATGGCTTGGCGGAAGCAGGACTCGGCATCGGCGAGGCGACTAGCCTCGGCTAGTTCGCACCCGGCCTCCAACAGATCATCGAGGCGCAGCTGCGCCATATTTCGCAGCCGTTCCTCGATATCTTCGTCCATGCCGGGCATTGTGCTCTATCCGGCGAAGCGACGCTCAGGCTGGCGTCCGGACATGCCGCGTGCGGCTCGTGGAGCAGATCGCCCAGCTACTTGTAGCTGAACGTGTACGAGTTGGCGATGGCCTTCACCGCGTGACCGTCGAGTTCGGGATAGGTCTCTTGAACCCATCGCTCGACGTTGTTCCCCATCTCCTGCAGGTTCGCGGTGTTCCACAAAGGCGGCGTGGCTGCGTCGAGGTCGACCAGCATCGCCCGGATCCGTGGCACAAGCGCGACCGCTCGATCACCGAACAGAGCCGCAACGCGTCGCTCAGGCTCGGTTGGCTCCAACACGCCTGGAGAACCAAGGAAACTCACAACCGCCCTGCTCAGCTCGTCGTCGACCACGCTCTCCAGTCTGCCCGTCAACGTCCGAATCTGCCGCTCGGAGGACGGGACGTCCGACATTGCCGCGCTCAGGACCGCGCCGTGGGAGTTGCGGTCGCGTCACGATTGCGGCGACCGCCGCCACAAGGCGTCCCTCCGGCACGATGCTCGGTTGCACACGGCTTGATGAGACGGGGGTTCAGCTATGCGACCGACTAGAGCGCTGGCCCTGATCACCATGTGCGGCATCGCTATGGCCCTCGTGGGTTGTACATCCGAGCAGCCGTCGCCAATCCCGGCGGAAAGTCGAGGCACGACGGTGGACCTCTACACCCACTGCGGCATCCGCTACTTGCAGGTCGGGGTCGACTGGTTCGAGCGAGTGGGCGGTCCCTTGGTCAACGATGGCAACCCGCCGGCTGGCTGGAGCAATCCGAGTCAGCCCGGCCGGGTGACCGTCGCTGATGACCTGGCGACCTTCACCGATGACGCTGGGCACAAGGAGTCGTTCAAGAAGCTCGACAAGCCGCCGTCGTCTGCGACCAACTGCGCCTGACGCCTGCATCGCGGTCTGCTGGCGCACCCTGAGCCACCGGGGGGCAGTGGAGCGGTGATGAGCACGTCCGCTTCTGCCGCTCTGCGGGAGGAGGCCCGACCATTCCGCTCTGAGGCCGGTGATCCGTCGTTCTTTCTGCGCGGCATGCGCTCCCTGCGCTGATGCCAACTCGGAGCCGAGCCGCGTTTGCCGTTCTGACCGCTGCGCCTACGCGGCAACGAACTCCTCGCTCAACCCCTGCTGCCGTTTCATCCGCCAGCGGCATGCAATGAAGACGGCGACGGCCTGCGTCACGACGACGACGACGTAGCAGGCGATGCCCAGCGTCAGATCCTTGAGCTGCACCGGGTTGGTGTCTCCACCGAAGCGGAGCCCGATCGGCAGCAACGCCCACGAGCAACCGAACACGATGTAGGCCACGACGGCGACACGAGCCAGCCATCGACGCTGCGGCGCGCGATCTAGTGCCCAAACCTCAACGAGGAGTGCTGGTCCTCCTGCCACGAGCAAGACACCGGCCATCACGAAGTTCATCAGGTCTCCGAAGCCGCCCCACCAACCACTCGCTGTATCGACTCCATACATCTGGATGACCCCGTGGACGCTCCACGTGACGAGCGCCGCGCCCGCGAGGATGTAAGTCCAGACGGGGAATCCCGCAACGAGATACCGCCGTCGCAAGCGGCGCGGCTCGGCCGATCGTTCCTGCTTCGCGTCGGCGTCCACTCAGCCAGTGTGGCCGGTGGTGCGGCTCTCGCAAGCTGCAATGACGGATCAGCGCAACCGACCGTCCGGCAGTTCCTCCCGCGTGGGTGCGCCCTGTCCGACGTCCGGAAATGCCGCTCGGAGGACGGGACGTCCGACATTGCCGCTCGGAGGACGGGACGTCCGACATTGCCGCTCGGAGGACGGGACGTCCGACATTGCCGCTCGGAGGACGGGACGTCCGACATTGCCGCTCGGAGGACGGGACGTCCGACATTGCCGCTCGGAGGACGGGACGTCCGACATTGCCGCTCGGAGGACGGGACGTCCGACATTGCCGCTCGGAGGACGGGACGTCCGACATTGCCGCTCGGAGGACGGGACGTCCGACATTGCCGCTCGGAGGACGGGACGTCCGACATTGCCGCTCGGAGGACGGGACGTCCGACATTGCCGCTATCGGGTCGTTGACTCTCCCTGGCCAGCCGAGCCATCCAGCTCCAAAGCCTCCAGGTCTTTATCGCTGAGTCGCTCCCAGCCGAAATCCGCCGCCCAGTAGTACAAATCGTCTTCTTCCTCCTCCCAAGCCTCAAAGTCATCGGCCGCGTCCACAACTCCTCAGACTCCAGCGTTAGTTGACAAATGGGGCAGCGCAGGTCAATCGCCTTGTAGCCGGCAACCAGACGGACCGTTTCCTCTGGCGTTGCTTCACGCCACAGGTCCGCACGCACACGGGATACCCCCTGCGCACCGCATGCAGGGCAAACACGAGACCACTCGTTTGGTTTCGGGTTCAGTTCCCAGAAGGTCTCAGTCATCAGGCGCTCGAGACTCTCCCTCGGAACACCGTCGTACTTCGTCTCAAACCGCTGCCTTGCAGCCGATATCAGGGTTCGCGCCCTGCTTGCCACCTGGCCCCGTTGCTCATCGAGGGCCCTGCTAACTAGAAATGTGTGCGCACCCCAGAATTCTTCGTCCGACATCCTGAGTCGTGCAACCACCGAGTTGACTACCTTCGCAAACGTCACAAGGACAACGTGCATCTCCTGCGTGACGTCGGGCGCGTTCGACCCGTGTGCTGCAAGGTCACGCGCCGCTTTGAGTAGCCCGAGGTCTTCCGGCGAGACCCCTAAAGAGTCCTGACCGTATAGGAGCTGGTAACGGTCGATGGCCTTAGCCAAACCGATCGTGTACGGAGGGCGCTCGACACCGCGCCGCGGCGTGGTCCCTGACTTGCCCAGAGGCTGCAGCCCCACGCGGCGGATGAGCGCCTCATCGTTGAACTGCCGCTCCAACAGGAGAGCCGGGCTCGCGGCGCAGAGCGCAGCTTTCAGCAAGAGCTCGGTGCTTGCACCCGCGTGCAAGAAGAAGAACGGTGCATCAGTTGGCGCGTAATGAGCAGCGGCCGAACCTGCGAACCTTCGAGCGGCTTCCAACAGGGTCTGGGGCGTGTAGGGAAGCGCCAGAACCGCATCCTCACCTTGAGGTTCAGTCCCAAGCCCAACGATGTCCTCGTCTTCGCTCATGAACTGAAACTCTAGGCTCGCGGTGCCACGCCACTGGGACATCCGACCATGCCGCTCGGAGGACGGGACGTCCGACATTGCCGCTCGGAGGACGGCCCACATTGCCGCTCGTCGGACGACGTCCGACCATGCCGCGGTAAGCGCGGTCGTGCCGACGAGCGGAAGAATGAAGGGCTCCGCATTCGCCGAACCCGTACAGCAGTGCGCGACGCGGCACAATGGCGCTCATGACTCGAGCCCCGCAGCAGCGTTATCGACTCATAACTCCTGGCCGCCCGGTCATCCGAGGCCCAAAACCTGACTACGTGCTTGGTGTGATCGAGTCGCTGCCCCGGGACGGTCACGTTCTCCTCGAGAGCATGGACGTGCCCGAGCTCTACATTCAGGTCTGGCTTCGACCCGATGGGCACTACCAACTCGAGGTACGTGACGGCTCGCTGGAGACGCATGTCCAGACCCGCACGGTGTCGCGGGAAAGGACCGCAAAAGCCTTCACTGAGTGGCTATATGAGCAGAGCGGTGACGGCGACGACGGCTGGCGCAAGAACTTCCAGTGGAACAACATCAGTGACAGTCTCTGAGCAGGCGAGATACCGGGCTCTCGGCCAGGACGCGACCGTCCTCATTTGCCGCGCATGGCTCGGGTGCGCGGCACTAGCTAAGGCGGCGCGAGCGTCCTCGAGTGTCATGCTGCGTCGCTCGTACTGTGCGCGCTTCTGGAGCAGAATTGCCGCCCCGTACCTAATGTCGATTCGTGCCGGGATGCCAAGGTGCTCGAGGTAGTTCAAGAGCAGTTCGCGGTCGAAGCGGTAGCGCTTGCGCCGTGCGATGTAGCGCTCGGTGTCCTCGAACTCGAATGGCGTCCCTGACTCGTACCACTCCCATCGCCTGTCGGTGGCCGTGGCCGAGAGTGAGCGTCGGTGCATCATCGGGGGCTCATCCTCAGGGTCTAAGACCTCGAACTGGTGCCGACGTGCCGCGGATGGCACGGACCAGTGAAGGCTTCTTTTGCTCGCAAGCCATGACCTATCCGCCTTCGACGGCAACCGAAAGAAGCATCGGGTCTGTTGAATAGGTGGCGGGGGCATCAACAGCCTTGGTCTGGCGCTGCGCGCGCCCGCACAGCAGCGCGCCGGATGAAAGCACCCGCGAACTGCCGGGGCGGGTGTCGACAGGATCAACGCAGCACAAAATGCACTCTGTCCAAAGTGTGGCTCTCGACAAGTCCGGGGGGCACCTCTACAAGCAGGTCGTAATACAGAGACCGCGCTATGATGTGCTCGTCGCTCGCTTTATCGATGAGCACCAACAATGCCTCATACTCGGTGCCGGGAGCGTCGCCACCGGTGACGAGCTTCTCGCCGCTGAGCCTCCATTCGTCGTGTCCGCTAAGCCTGGCGGCCTCGAGCGGAGCATACGTATCAGTTGTGTCATCATAGATAAAGATCCACAGGACCGAATTTGGGGGCATGTTCGCGACCGTCCCGCTGAACACAGGCGCGCTCGCTGGGACCTTCGCTCCGGGCGTGGGCTGCACGATGTGTCCAGACGGCGGAGGTGTGCCCTCGGGATCGGATACGCGTAGAAACACGAGATAGCCCAGCATTAGGATTACAAGAGAGGATACCGAAACCCACAGGAAGCGTCTTTCGAGGGGACCATCTCGAAAGACCAGAGCCTGTGCGATGGCGTAGAAGAACGTCGACAAGGCGAGTGTTCCCAAGAATATCCACAGTGCCCCTACATCAAAGAGACTAAAAACGGCCCCAACGGCAGCCCCCACGATAGGCAACGCAGCGGCGCCAAAAGGGATCATCTTGCGTGGCCAACTCGCCAGAGTTGAGCGCTGAGTCCGACGCGCCGGGGTGGTTGACCCGCTTACCCCGGTGATTCCCAACTCATGCCCAGAGACCTCGTTGATTCCGTCCTTCGGCGTCGCATCTATTGAAGTAGAGGCCAGCGATTCCCCTGTGTCGCCAGGCTGACGTAGGCGAGCGCCAGATATGCTCGCGCTGACGTCTGGGCCTTCGGGGACTGCCCGTGCGGCGTCCGATCTGCGTTCGCCTGTCGCTGCCTTCGACGCCGAGGCCGTAGCCCGTTCCCCGCGGGGGTCCGCCTGCTCGCTGGGCAAGCCCGCATCATCAGCGACCATTAGCCGAGGATAGCGTCGTCCCGCTCCCGAGTATGCGGTGGCGAAGTGCAGCGAAGGAATTGATGCGACCACGCCAGTGCTTCTGGCTGACCCGGACAAGATCTCGGTGGCGGTCAATTGATCGAGCAGTCCATAGGCGCCGACCCCCTCGTCTCCCAGCTCCGACAGGTCATGGTTCGGGCGACACTTCCCAGCTGAGCAGCGGTGTTCGACGTCCGAGACGCGCTGACCTGACACAGCCAAGCCCGACCGGTGATGCCGCGGACGGGACGTCCGACATTGCCGCGCGGAGGACGGGACGTCCGACATCGCCGCGGACGGGGCCCTGTCAACCCGTCGGCCGCAAGTACAGGCCGGGCAGGGTCAGAGTGGCGGCCCGTCGGCGGCGTGCTGGCGGGTGAAGCCTTTGTAGCGGGTGCCCTGGTGGATCAGGTGCCCCCGGTCGCCCTCGGCCATCTGGCCGAACTCGGTGCCGCTCATCTGCAGTTCGCGCCGTTCGCCCGAGAGCTCCTCGAAGGTGACGAAGTAGGTGGTGCTCGAGCTCGGGCTGGTGGAACCCATGGCCATCGTGCCCGAACCGTCCGTCGGAGCGCCCACCGTGCCGGGCCGGCGGTGCACGTCGGTGCGGCGCGACACGACCATCGCGTCGACGCTGCGCAGCGGCGAGGCTTCGTTGGCGCGCCACTGCGAGAGTCCCTTGACGACGACCGTGACGAAGCCCGCGATGACGAGCGTGAAGATCAGCCCAAAGAGAAGGAGGAAGACCGTCGGGGGACCGGACATGTCCGGGGTGAGCGGGCCGAACTCATCGGTGACCATCGCAGACCTCTGTGTCTCGAGCGGGTGAGGACGGCAGTATGACTTCCCGACAGTCGGAGCGGTTGCATCGACATGCGCGCGGATCGGACGCGGGCACGGCAGAGGCCCTCTGCACGGCGCCGCGGCCGACTATGCCGGCATCCCCACATCCCGCAGTCAGGATGGTCGACAGGCGGCGATAGGGGACACTGCCGCTTCGCGGCGATAGGGCGCGCCTTCTTGGTCACCCGGGTGGCAGAGTCGGCGGCTCCTGACACGATGTGCTCATGGCATCGCAGTCTTGGAACGTGTTTGCAGGGAGCACCCGCGGTCGCACCAACCCCGATAGTTCCCCAACGGCTCACGACAACGGCGGCCCTTGCCCTTGGTGCGGTCGGGTATCGAACTTCAAGGTCGAAGACAGCGAGAAGTGGTTGCACGCAGTACCGACTCGTGCGAACGCTGGCGATGAGGCCACCTGTACGCGGTACTGCGATGCGATGGTTGCGGCAACGCGGTCCTGAGCGTCACGGACCCGGCCGGAAGGGGTGTCCACTGGTACCCCCCCGCCAGGCGCCGGAACCCTCGACAAGCAGGTCAACGAGGGCGTGGCTTCTGCGTACGACGAGGGCATGAAGTGTTTGGGCATCCAGGCCAATCGCGCCGCTGCCGTGATGTTTGGTTCGTCGCTCAGCCTGTTCGTGAAAGACAAGGGGAGCGAGAAGGCGCGAGCGGAGCGTCACCTGAAGAGCGCGCTCAAGCATATGAAGGCGGAAGGCGACCTCCATAAATCCCTGTGGGAATGGGCTGACCACCTCAACCAATTGGGTAACGAGGGTGCCCACCCCGAGGACTACGACGACGTGACCGGCGAGGAGGCACAGGGACTGGGTAAGTTCGTCCGGCACCTGATCCGGCACGAGTACGAGATGCCCGCGCAGTTGCTTCGAGATCAAGGCTTGCTCAAAGATGATGAACCCGAGGAATGAACCGACGGACCTGAACGCACACCGGTTCCTGCGGTGTCCTCATCGCATGGTGGTGCTGGATTCGCCTGCGACTTCGACCCCTGTTAGTCCCGCTGCGCCGGGCAGTGCCGACTCCCTGTCAGGTGGCATGAGGCGCCAAGGAACGGGTTAGATTTCAAGTGGTGCGCGTCCGGCCCGCTCGACGACCCGCCTATGGAGCTCGTTGCTGTGATCCTGTCCAGTCTGTCACTCGTCGTCGCCGTCGGTGGTGGCGCGCTGGCGAATAAGCAGCGCATAGACGCACGGTATAGCGATCCTGTCTTGGCCAGCAGGAGCGCTTGCAGGTGTGGGTTCTGGCGCTGCCAGCTGCCGGCACACATAATCAGCACCACTGACCGCAACCAACATCAACCCCGGGAGAGCCACCAATGACGGCGGAAACAGAGCGTCCGTTGAACGCTCTCTGGGACCACCAGCGGCGGGCACTCGCGACCCTTCGCGATTACCTAGGGACTGGAGCGGCCTCGAAGGCCTCGCTGGTCTCGATGCCAACTGGGTCGGGCAAGTCTGCAGTCATCGCTTCACTATTGGCCGAGGCGGCCATCGACAGCAATCGAGGGTCAGCCCTCGTCCTGGCCCCTTGGAGGAGCCTGGCCTCGCAACTCGCAGCAGACATCGATGGCAGAGTCTGGGCCTCCCTTGGCGTCGCTCGACCCTCGACTCTGCCGCAGGTTGTGCGCGTCCGTAGTGCCGCGGACTTTGTCGCGAAGAATCGAGTCGCGGGACGTCGTGTCTACGTGACCACGATGGCCATGGCTCTGGAGATCTATAGGAGCGTCGGTCGGGACCCTATTGAAATGGGGTCGCTCTTCGTTGACTTCGACGCTGTCATCGTCGACGAATGCCATTACGAACCTGCACCAACATGGTCCGAAGCAGTCCGAGCAACGGGATTGCCGACGTGTCTGCTGACTGCCACCCCCTTTCGGAACGATAACCGCTACTTCGACCTAGACGAGGAGGCTCAATACCGGTACAGCCACGCTCAGGCCGTCGCGGATCGAATTGTGAGGCGTCCCCAATTTGAGCAACTCGAGCGGGGCCGAACCGAACGCGAATTCGCCCTCGCGCTACTCCAACGCCTCGAGAGGTTGCGGGTGAACGAGGGGGACCGAGTCATCGTTAGGTGCGGTGACCGCGCCGCCGTAGACGCGATGACGCAAGCTCTAAGAGAGTCTGGGCAGACAGCGGTCGGTTTCCACGAGACCTTCGGGCCTGGCGATCGCGCGAGAGGATTGCTGCGGTCGGTCCCCGCGCCCGAGGACCGACCGGATGTTCGGTTCCTCGTGCATCAGCACAAGCTCACGGAGGGATTCGATGACCCGTCAGTGACGATTCTGGCTGTTTACGATGGCTTCGGCAGTGATCGCGCACGGGTGCAGCAAGTCGGCCGAGTGCTCAGAAACCCGTCTCGAGCAACGGGTGCAAAGGCGTGGGTGATTGCGACCGATGATCAGATGGCGAGGGCGTGGACTCGATACGAGCGGTTTGACGAGGGCGAAGCGCCGCGTTCCATGGCTACCGACCCGGCGGGGATCGAAGCTTTGCTCGCGGCTCAGCCAGAGACCTTTTACTGGGACCGATTGTTTCGTGAGCGATTCGACCTTCACGACCAAGACGCTTGGACTCATGTGAAGTTCAAGTTCAGCGCCTCGATACGTACGCTTCCAGAAGTACCCGACCTTGACCATTTGGCCGAAACCGTCCGAGAAGATCACCTCGACCGAGACCGTCGAGTCCTGAGTGTCGGGGCACCGAACGCCGCCAGTCGCGTCGTCTTGCACCTCAGCGTAGAAAATTCGCCAGTCCTACGCACGGGCGCCTTCGTCGAGATGACACTTGGCTACACCGTCCTCCACTGGGACGGGAAGAGACTCTTTGTAGCCGACTCGACGTCGTCAGTCCCGAAGTCATTGCGCGACATGAGCGATCCGATCGGGGCGAAGTCGCTGATCGGCCTTCTGCCAGAGGGCGCGCGGGTTTCGGACGTCTCGTTGTCGAACAACGACCTCAGTCGATGGAGTCTTCGAACTCGATCGCTCGGCGCGTTCGACTTAGCCTCTATCGCTTCCGAGATCGGCGACACGACGTTCGGATACGCAACGGCCGAGGGCCACCTCGTCGTGGGAGATGACCAAGTGACTCGGTACACAGGGGTCCGAAATGCACGGGTCACCGATCGCCGCAAGACGGAAGGCGCATTCGAAGACCTCGCTCAATGTTTTGAGGAGATCGGCTCGAATCTCGACGCGAGCCAGAAACCGGCCCGCGCGATCGACCGGTATGCCAGTCCCGTGTCACCGCCGTCAGCGCCACAGGCCGCGCACGTTCTGCTCGACATCGACCCGGATCACTTTGAGGGCCTGACCGACTCAAAGCCCATGGTCGTTGATCTGTACGGGGGCGAAGTCGATAATATGGGCAACTTCCCGATCGTGGTCAATGGCAAAGACATCAAGGTTCACATCGCGTGGAGCCGCGTCTTGAGGCGCTTCGAGTTGGCTTCGAGCGAGCCGATCCCGTTCCGCGCGCGGTCCGGCATACGCAGCGCCTTCTGGCAGGAGGTGAATCGCGAACAGACCGTCCGTGTTGCGACGCCCGACGGCCTCGTCTACACCAACGGGAACTTCTGGTCGCTCGAGCGCCGGGGAGGCGTCGCTTCGTCCGGTCTGCTGAGTGTCTTGACTGGCCACCCTGAGCTGGCCACTCTCAACGCGGAGAAAGGGCCAGTCGATGCTGATGGGAAGTGGAGCCGAGAGAGTGCCTTCGGCCTTATTGACCTCGATTACTTACCTGCGGCATTCGGCAGAGATCCAACGATTATCTGCACCGACCTTGGGACAGAGATTGCTGACTTCGTCGGGTTCACGGATGCGAAGGTGATCTTCGTTCACGCGAAGAGCAAGAGCGCGGCGAAGAAGTCTACGATCTCGGCATCGGCCCTTCACGAGGTTGTGTCCCAGGCCGTCAAGAACCTTCGGTACCTAACGATCGGAAACACTGACGAGCCACATACAGGACCGCTAGCCGGGACTTGGAGGGGCGGTGCCCACGGGAATGCTCCTCGTCTGAGAGCGGGCACTTCCGCGAGCAACGGCAGGGGCAATTGGCGCCGGATCAACGGCGTGGTGCAGTCACACAATGCCGAGCGCGAGGTCTGGCTAGTGCTGGGCGCGTCCTTGTCGAAGTCAGCGCTGGGACGGGAACTCAACAAGTCCAAGCCGAGCGCCGTCGCCGTTCAGGCGCATGCCCTCCTGAACTCGGCGTGGACTGCCACACAGCAGTGCGGTGTGAGACTGCGGATTCTCTGCTCTCCGTGAGTCCCTCGCTCAGGTTTCGCCCCCGTCGGTTTGGGAAGCGGCGTCGGGCCGACTGCGTCATTCTGGGCGGGATGGGCGCCCTTAGTGGGCGCTGTGACCCCGGAGACACGGTGGGCAACAGCGGCGGTAGGACGCGGTCTCGTTGCTTCGAGATGCAGCCGTCGGCGGCATGTAGCAACTCCGGGCACGAACGCGCCGTATTCTGTCCCGTCTCAGCCGCGGAAGGGGGCATCAGACAGAGTCACCGCCACCCCACAAGGGACGAGTCGCTGTACCGCCCTCTGGCGAAGCTCTTGATGGGGACCCGGCCCAACCTTCACTTCCACTAGCGCAGAGCCGAAATCGAACTCCACGTACGGTGTAGGCCCCAGGGGTCCGGGCCTGAAGTTCACAGGCTCCCCGTATTGATCCGTCGCGATTAACCGCCATTCCTGCTCTTCGGCGAACGCTGGGTGCTTGAACTCGGCGAGCATGGGCAAGATCTCGCCTCGCGCCAGGTGGTCGCCCATGACGTACGGATGAGCGGACGGCTGTTCGATAACCCGCGCGACTAGCGCATCCACTCGCGGTCGTAGCAAGTCATCGCCATACGAGACGCGACGTAAGCCCACAAGGCGCACGGGCAACTCCTGATGTGGCATCGGGCCTAGGACCGCGGTTTCGAGAGCATCCGTATCTAGGCCGACCGCGTAGCCTGCTCCGGCGGCGTACCCGCGCCACTGGCTCAGTAGGTCTCCGTCCTCACAGAAGCACGCAACGAAGACGTGCACCGCTGATGACGGCGCCACCTCATCGCCGCCCTCCAACGCGGTCAGAGCCGCGCTCAGGATTGCAGCGCTCGACGTATCAGGGTCTTCGGTGTGCGGCTCCTTCGCCCTGCCCGCAAGGCGTTCCGAAGCGGAACGGAACTCCTTCGCGAGATGATCCCGCGCATACCGGAGCTCCTGGCTGTCGTTGAGGTACTCGGCATCTGTAGCCCAGATGACGCGGCCTTGCACGCGCCCGACAGTACAAGCTCGAGCACGGCCTTCGTCGCTCCAAAGGGCTCGTAACTGCGGCAATCCTCGAGAAGCTCGCCAAGCGCGGCACAGCTCAAATGCCCTCACGGACAGGTCTCATCGCTGCCCGTGATCCCAAGAGAGCCACCGCTGCACGGCTCGCTGGAGGGATGCCCAACTCCCCCGCGGGGGCAGTAGCTTCGCTGACTGGTCTCCAGACGCCTCAAGCGAGTCGGCGTGTGGTCATCGTCGTCACCTGCGCGGAGTGCGGCGCGGAGTTCTGCCCGTTCCGCCTGGCGCGCCGGCGAAAGTTCTGCACACGGTCCTGCGCCAGCCGGTACAACCGCCGGCATCGGAGTGAGCTCGCACGCAGGTCAGTCACGGGAACTGACACGGTCCCTGAGTCGGCGGCCGAGTCCCCCGACGAGCTCGCCAGGGGACATGCATAGCGGCGGGACCGCCGTGCGGGTTTGCACCGACGTATGTCGAGATCGGCTTGGGAGACCCGAGCGGGAGCCCAACAGTTCCGCCCGATGTCGGGACCCGTGGTCCACGACGTCCGTGACAGGACTCGTCGAGCGAGATGCGCCGTCGGACCACGTACATCCTCAGGCTCGGGGTGGTCCACGTCTGGTCCACGCAGGGGGAATTGGAAGACCCCCAACCGGCGTTTCCGCTGTTCAGGGGCCCTATTCCGGTGGTGGGCGATATTGGGTTTGAACCTCCGACCGCCGCTGCAAGGCCGTCAGCTTCACCCTGATGAGCGCGCTCATAGGCCTCTTGGCGCACCAGGCCGTCCCCCACGCCGCGAGAGCTACTTGTCCCCTGGCCGCGGCCAGGGGACTGCGAGCGCGGGCCACCTGGCCCTAAGGTATCCGTCGGCCGGCAAGTCCACTTCCTCCGCGTGTCGATTCACGTCTTCGCATCGCACCTGCTGCATCGCACGGTGTATCGGCATCGGCTCTACCCGAAGTGCTAGCCGATCTAGGGAACCCCAACTGCCCCAATTCCTCCAACGCGTGGCACTCGGGGGGCTAGGAATCGATCTCTCTGCTCAGCAGCTCGGTCAGGGCGCGATCGCGCTGGGCGGTCGCATGCTGGTAGCGAAGCGCCACGGTGACGTCAGTGTGCCCGCCGCGATGCAGGAGTTCAGCCAGAGTCGCTCCCTGCTCCGCGTACTTGCTCAAGCCCGTGTGCCGCAGATTGTGGAAGTGGAAGCCTGGTCGGCCCGCCTGCTCCCTCGCGGCCCTCCACGCGCGATCTAGGGCACTCTGGGAGACACGCATACCGCGGCCATTGGTGAGGACCGGAGCCGTGCGCTGTGAGGGCGTGTAGATCTGGAGGTGCTGCGTCAGCCTGGGCAGGAGCGCGGCCGGCACAGCGACACTTCTGGTGCTACTCGCCTTCGGTGGTGTGAGGGCGTTCGCCTTCACGTTCCATTGTCTACGCACATGGAGCACTGCCCGCTCGGGGTCGTCTAGGTACTCCAGATCCCGTCGTTGCAAGCCCAGCAACTCCCCGATGCGGAGGGCGCACCAGGCAGCCAGCGGCACGGCGATCCGCAGGTGGGCAGGCATTGCTTCAGCGAAGGCCCTGACCTCTTCGGGCAGCGCGACGTCTCCTTGCTCATCCTCGGGCCGCACCCTGCGATGCTTCGGTGCCTTGGGAAAGTCGAACGTTTCAAGAGCGCCGGCCTTGGCCGTTACCGCCGCGTTGAGCATTGAGCGGAGCACGATCACCACGTTCGGCGCTACACCGTTAACACGAGCGTCTGGGTGCCGCGTCGAACGCTGGCGTCCCAGGGCAGCAAGATGGTCAGCTACGCGCTCGGTGGTCAGGTCGGTCAATCGGATGTCACCGAGGTCATCAAGAATGTGGTTCTTGAGTACGGAGCGGTACGACACGACGGTCGCCGGTGACCGGTCAGGGTTGGCTTCT
This sequence comes from Humibacillus xanthopallidus, assembly GCF_006717145.1. Lineage (GTDB taxonomy): Bacteria > Actinomycetota > Actinomycetes > Actinomycetales > Dermatophilaceae > Humibacillus > Humibacillus xanthopallidus. The sequence continues at coordinate 1,964,235 of NZ_VFQF01000001.1, forward strand.
AGGGCGAGGAGCCACTTCTCGGACCACTCCTTCAGCGTCACCGACTGGGCTTCGACACGCGCGACCTCGGCCTGGCGGGCGGACCGGCGCTCTGCTGGGGGCACGAAACGGCCGCGAGCAATCTGCCCGCGAGTGATGTCGAGCGCCGCGCGTGCATCCGTAAGAGTGTGGAACATGCCAAGGGAATGCGTATGTCCCTCGTAGTCGACCCTGACCCGGTACCGACCTCGATACCGGGTGACTCCCCTCGGCAGCTTCGCCGGTGCAGCCATGCGCCCTCCACGAGTCGTCATGTTCAGTGAGGGGTCGGGCCTGGGCTACACGAGTTCGACCACCGCCTGTGACAGCTTGTGACAGCTGTGTGACAGTTTTCCTGCCGTGCCAAGTCTAGACATGACCCCTTGTGTCCGCACCACCGACAACGGCTGATCTGCACGTTTGCGCAGGTCAGCCGTTGTTTGGAGCGCTGAACAGCGTGGAGAAGCGAACAGCGTGACGTGGCCACCATCGAGTGGTGGAGGTGGCGGGAATTGAACCCGCGTCCGATGACGAGAGACCAGAGCTTCTCCGGGTGCAGTGCGCTATGGCTTTTCTCGGCCCCAGGGCTCGCACGCACACGTCCCCTGACAGGCCCAGTCGAGTAAGAGTCCCGCGCAGCCCCTCGACATGACTGCACAGCAAGTCCCCTAGCTGACGCCAGGCACTGAGTCGGGAACTAGCTCAGGCTGACGGACTTCGAGGCTCGCTCAGGCGGCGAGGGCGAAGTCGGTGCGCTTGGAATCGGCACCTATTGTTTTGCAGGGAGCGTTAACGAGATAACCCCACATCCTCGACCCGCTTCCTCTGGTGTGTCGACCACCGTCGAAACCGATCACCCCCATGTGTGTAACCGGGGGTCCACGTCACGCTGTTCACTTGTCAACCTGCGGTCCTGCGAGACCTCAGTATGCCTTGGTAACGACGGCGCGGTCCAAGCCATTCCCGACGGCACGTCGAGGTGTGACGCGGCGTGGACGGCACCGGATGCCGCGCGAGCACCCCACTAGGCTGCGGTCGTGGTCGCCGAGGACCACAACCCGCGACGCCGCTGTCGTGGGAGCGTGCAGACCGCCCCCACCCCTGGAGGTCCGATGTTCCGCAAGGTGCTCGTCGCCAACCGAGGCGAGATCGCCGTCCGAGCCTTCCGGGCCGCGACCGAGCTGGGGGCGCGCACGGTCGCCGTCTTCCCCTACGAGGACCGCAAGAGCGAGCACCGGCTCAAGGCCGACGAGGCCTACCAGATCGGCGAGCAGGGCCACCCGGTGCGCGCCTACCTCGACCACGAGGCGATCGTCGCGCAGGCCGTCGAGGCCGGCGCCGACGCGATCTACCCGGGCTACGGCTTCCTCTCGGAGAACCCCCTCCTCGCGGAGGCCTGCGACGCCGCGGGCATCACCTTCATCGGCCCGCCAGCCTCGGTGCTGCACCTCACCGGCAACAAGGCGCGCGCCATCGCGGCTGCCCGAGCCGCGGGCCTGCCGACCCTTCGTGGCTCCGAGCCCGGCACCGACCTCGACGCCCTCGAGCGCGCTGCTGCCGAGATCGGCTTCCCCGTCTTCGTCAAGGCCGTCTCCGGCGGCGGCGGCCGCGGTATGCGTCGGGTCGAGTCCCAGCCAAGCCTGCGCGACGCGCTCGAGGCGGCCCAGCGCGAGGCCGAGTCGGCCTTCGGCGACCCGACGCTCTACCTCGAGGAGGCCGTGGTCAACCCGCGCCACATCGAGGTGCAGGTGCTCGCCGACAGCACCGGTGAGGTCGTCCACCTCTACGAGCGCGACTGCTCGCTGCAGCGGCGGCACCAGAAGGTCGTCGAGATCGCGCCCGCCCCCAACCTCGACGCCGACACCCGCACCGGCATGTGCGCCGACGCCGTCGCGTTCGCCCGCTCGATCGGCTACGTCAACGCCGGCACGGTCGAGTTCCTCCTCGGCGAGGACGGTCGCTACGTCTTCATCGAGATGAACCCACGCATCCAGGTCGAGCACACGGTCACCGAGGAGGTGACCGACATCGACCTCGTCGTCATGCAGATGCAGATCGCGTCGGGCGAGACCTTCGAGGCGATGGGCCTGCGCCAGGACGACATCGCGACCAAGGGCTTCGCGATGCAGTGCCGGATCACGACGGAGGACCCGGCCAACGGCTTCCGGCCCGACGCCGGCACGATCACCGTCTACCGCTCCGCCGGCGGCGGCGGGGTGCGGCTCGACGGCGGCACCGTCTTCGTCGGCGCCGAGGTGAGCGCCCACTTCGACTCGATGCTCGTCAAGCTGACCTGCCGCGGCCGCACCTTCCCCATCGCCGTGCGACGCGCCCGGCGGGCGTTGGCCGAGTTCCGCATCCGCGGCGTCTCGACCAACATCTCCTTCCTCGAGGCGGTGCTGGCAGACCCGGTCTTCCAGCAGGGCCTGGCGACGACCTCGTTCATCGACGAGCGGCCGCAGCTGCTCGCCTCGCGGGTGAGCGCCGACCGTGCGACCAAGCTGCTCACCTACCTCGCCGACGTCACCGTCAACCAGCCCAACGGGCCCGTGACGACGCGAATCCGCCCACGCAGCAAGCTCCCCCAGCTGCCCGACGGTCCGCCGCGACGGGGTGCTCGTGACCGGCTCATCGCAGACGGACCGGCCGCCTTCGCGCGTGCGCTGCGCGAGGCGAACGACGTCGCCGTCACCGACACGACCTTCCGCGACGCCCACCAGTCGCTCCTCGCCACCCGCATGCGCACCCGCGACCTGCTACACGTCGCCGAGCACGTCTCGCACCTGACCCCGCAGCTGCTCTCGATGGAGGCCTGGGGAGGCGCGACCTACGACGTGGCCCTGCGCTTCCTCGCCGAGGACCCGTGGGAGCGCCTCGCCGCCCTGCGCGAGGCGATGCCCAACATCCCCCTGCAGATGCTGCTGCGGGGGCGGAACACCGTCGGCTACACCCCCTACCCCACGGCCGTCACCGACGCGTTCGTGCGCGAGGCGGCCCGCACCGGCCTCGACATCTTCCGCATCTTCGACTCGCTCAACGACGTCTCGCAGATGCGTCCCGCGGTCGAGGCGGTCCTCGAGACGAACACGACGGTCGCCGAGGTCGCCCTCTGCTACACGGGCAACCTGCTCTCGCCCGGCGAGAAGCTCTACACCCTCGACTACTACCTCCGCCTCGCCGAGCAGATCGTCGACACCGGCGCCCACGTGCTCGCGATCAAGGACATGGCAGGCCTGCTCCGCGCCCCCGCAGCCGCGAAGCTCGTGCGCGCCCTCCGCGAGCGCTTCGACCTGCCGGTGCACCTGCACACCCACGACACCGCCGGCGGCCAGATAGCCACACTGCTCGCCGCCATCGACGCCGGGGTCGACGCCGTCGACGCCGCGACCGCGACGATGGCCGGCACGACGAGCCAGCCCTCCCTCTCGGCCCTCGTCGCCGCCACCGACGACACCGCCCGACCGACCGGTCTCGACATCGAGAACGTCTTCGCGCTCGAGCCCTACTGGGAGTCGGTGCGCCACGTCTACCGGCCGTTCGAGTCGGGCCTCGACTCCCCCACGGGCCGGGTCTACTTCCACGAGATCCCCGGTGGCCAGCTGAGCAACCTGCGCCAGCAGGCCATCGCGCTCGGGCTCGGCGACCGTTTCGAGGCCATCGAGGACATGTATGCCGCGGCCAACCGGATCCTCGGCAACATCGTCAAGGTGACGCCGAGCTCCAAGGTCGTCGGCGACCTCGCGCTCGCCCTCGTGGGTGCGGGCGCCGACCCGAAGGACTTCGAGGACGACCCCCAGCGCTTCGACATCCCCGACTCGGTCATCGGCTTCCTCAACGGCGAGCTCGGCGACCCGCCCGGTGGCTGGCCGGAGCCGTTCCGCACCAAGGCGCTCGCCGGACGCCAGGCCAAGCCCCGCCTCACCGAGCTCACCCCGGAGCAGGAGGAGTCGCTCGCGAGCTCACCGCGCCGGACCCTCAACCAGCTGCTCTTCCCCGGCCCGACGAAGGAGTTCGAGACCTCACGCGAGTCCTATGGCGACCTGTCGGTCCTCGGCACCGTCGAGTTCCTCCACGGGCTCGAGCCCGGCGAGGAGTACGAGGTCGAGATCGAGCAGGGCAAGCGCCTGCTCATCGGCGTCCAGTCGGTCGGTGACGCTGACCCCAAGGGCATGCGCACCGTCATGTGCACCCTCAACGGCCAGTTCCGCCCCATCCAGGTGCGCGACCGCGGCATCGTGGCCGACGTGAAGTCCGCCGAGAAGGCCGACCTCGGCGCGGCCGGTCAGGTGGCCGCTCCCTTCGCCGGCGTCGTCACGCTCAACGTGGCCGAGGGCGACACCGTCGAGGCGGGCGGCGTCGTCGCGACGATCGAGGCGATGAAGATGGAGGCCAACATCACGTCGCCGACGGGCGGCACGGTGTCGCGCGTCGCCATCGGGGCCCACCAGCAGGTGGAGGGCGGCGACCTCCTCGTCGTCATCTCCCCCTGAGCCTCCGCAGCCGCCCGCTTCCGTACGCCCGTCCGGCCCGCTCCCCCACGGTCCCTAGGGAGCCAATCGAGAGAGCAGTTCGTCGCCCCTCCACCGGGCCGCTCTGACCCGCTCGACGGCGACGAACTGCTCTTTCGATTGTGTGCTGGGGACGCTGGGGCCACGTCAGCAGCTGCTGGTTGAGCCCGGCGTCACCAGGAGCCGGACGAGGAGCCTCCGCCACCGCCGCCGCTGAAGCCGCCGCCACCCGAGAAGCCGGACGAGCCGCTCGAGCCGGGTGTCGAGGTGAACGTGCCGGTGGAGGTCGTCGAGAACGAGTCGACGCCGTTCGCGATGCTCGTGAAGTCGGGCATCGTCGAGCCGCTCCAGAGGTACCACGTCGGCATGACGAGCGGCTGCCCCGCGGCCTCGGCGGCCTGGGCGACCTTCGCGAACGTCGAGGCCCACCGGTCCGCGACACCGAAGACGACGGCATACGGCAGGTAGCGGCTGAAGACGTTGCTCGCCTCCTCGAACTCGATCTGACCGGCCTCGGCGGTGAGGAGGTACTCCTTGAAGCCGAGCGACTGGGCGAGAACCGCCGAGCCCTCTGCGGTCTTGGCGGCCATCCGGCGGCCGAGCAGCGTGACGATGCCGCCCGAGACGATGAGGCCCGCCCCGAGGGCGAACCCACCGGTGAAGCCGCTGCCGACGATCGCCGTCAGCGCGCCCTGCCCGAAGAAGAGCAGGAGGAAGCCGCCGACGACGAGGAGCACGCCCAGGCCCTGCCAGACGCCACGCTGGGCCTCGGGCGAGGTGCGGAACCAGTGCCGCCGCACGACCTCGCGATACATCTCGGCCTGGATGCCCTTGAGGGTGCTGGCGAAGGTGTTCTTCAGCTCCGAGAGGACGACGACGTCGCCGCGGCTACCGAAGACGCCGTCGAGCAGCTGCCGCTCGTAGGGCAGGAGCCGGTCGTCGCTCGGCCCGGGCTGACGGGTCAGCGTCCAGTCGGTGCGGCTGAACATCCCGCTGCCGGCGTCCTCCTCGATGGTGAGGTAGCCGCGCACGGCGAGGTCGATGATCGTCGCCGAGACGTCGATCGGGTTGGCCGTCTCGTCGATGATCGTGCCGACCATGCCGGGCTGGACCCCGGCCGGGGGCTGGAACTGCACGGCGACCGTCGTCCGGCCACCTCTCACCGTGGCAGCAGCGGTGGGGGTGCCGTCGCCACTGGCCCCGGAGCCGAAGGAGGGCGTGAGGCCCGGGGTGAGGTCGGCATACCGCTCGTCACGCCCGCGGGTCCACACGAGGGTGCCCATGACCGCGAGGGCGACGAAGGGGGCTCCGATCCCGGCGACCCAGGCGGCCGCGTTGAGGGCGGGTGCCGCAGCCGAGCCGACGGAGCTCTGGCTGTCGCCCTCGAGCACGACCGGTTGCACCGAGTCGAACGCCGCGGCCGGGTAGGAGGCGAGGATCGTCATCGCGTCGCCGCTCGCGAGGTTGGTCGCCGTGAAGGTCGAGGGCTCACCGGCCTTCGCGGTGCACGCGGTCGTCGACCCCTGCGGGCCCTGGAAGCAGGCGACCTTCGTCGACGCGTCGGGCGCCTTGACCTCGATCTGCGCGGAGTCGCGGGCGGTCGTCTCGTTGGTGCCGAAGACGTTGTAGTAGAGCTCGACGGTGCTCGCCTGGTCGCTGCTCGTCGCGGGCTTGCCGTCGGCCGTGATCGGGTTGACCACGTCGTGCAGGGTGTAGCCCACGACGTAGACCTGGGTGCCGCTGGTGTACTCGCTCGGCGAGCCGATGCGGATCTCCTGAGCCGCCCCGTTGTCGCTGACCTTGAACTGGTCCGGAGCACCCGTCGGGCTGGAGACCTCGACGTCGGTGAGGTCGAAGTAGCGGTAGCGGCCGGGCTCGTCGTTCCAGCCCATCCGCACGACGATGTTGCGGAAGATGCCGTGCCGCTCCTCCCCCGCCGGGAAGCGCCAGGTGATCGTCTCTGTGACGCGCATGCTGCCGTCGGCCTGCACGTCATAGACGGCCTTGAACGACTGCATGCCCTCGCCGGTCGCGTTCGACGCCGCGAGGGCGGTCGACGGGAGCAGCAGGAGCATGGCTGCCGCGAGCAGCAGGGCGAGAACTCCGCCGCGTCCCGACGCCCGGGTGACCCGCGTCCGGCGCGTCGACCCCGTCGAGCCCGTCGCTGCCGTCGGTGCCGTCGGTGCCGTCGGTGCCGTCGGTGCCGTCGGTGCCGTCGGTGCCGTCGGTGCCGCCAACGCGGCCGGCGCCCCGCCTCGGCGGTGGGCCACCCTCGATCCGGTCATCGCTGCCTCCACGTCGTTGGTCCCTGCATCCTGACACTCGACGGTGGCCATGACCCAGCGGTTCCGGGTATGTCGCCGGTCCCGGCCGCGACGGCCGTCGCCCACGCTCAGCGGCGGCGGTTGGCGGCGCTCATCGCGCGCTGCGCCTCGCGGTTGTCCTGCCGCTCGCGCAGGGCATGCCGCTTGTCGTACTCCTTCTTGCCGGTCGCGATCGCGATCTCGACCTTGGCGCGCCCGTCCTTGAAGTAGAGCGCGAGCGGCACGATGGTGCGACCGCTCTCACGCGTCTTGTGGGCGATCTTCTCGAGCTCGGCCCGGTGCAGGAGCAGCTTGCGCTTGCGGCGGGGGGCGTGGTTGTTCCACGTGCCGTTGAGGTACTCGGGGATGTGGACGTTCTCGAGGTAGAGCTCGTCACCGGTGAACATCGCGAAGCCGTCGATGAGCGACGCCCGACCCATCCGCAGCGCCTTGACCTCGGTGCCGGAGAGCACGATGCCTGCCTCGAAGGTGTCCTCGATGAGGTAGTCGTGACGCGCCTTGCGGTTGCTCGCGATGAGCGAGCGCCCCTTCTCCTTCGGCACCGGACCGTTCCCTCCTGCTCGTGCCACGGCTCTCGCAGCGTTCCCACGCTACCCGAGAGGGGCTGCCCTCCCCGACTCGGTTTCTCCGGTATGCCGGGGCGCGGGGTCCGCGGGCCGCGCCGGCACGTGCGGCAGCCGGGTCGCGAGCGCCGTCCGCGAGGGTCGCGGCGCCCGCCTCGGCGCCGCGGGGGTGACGGGCCTGGTCGCCGGCCTCACAGCCAGGTGCGCGGGTTGACCGGCGTGCCGTCCTCGTAGACGCCGAAGTGCAGGTGGCAGCCCGTCGAGTAGCCGGTCGTGCCGGAGTAGCCGATGAGCTGGCCGCGGTTGACGCTGCCGCTGAACTTCACGATCGAGGTGAGGTGGTTGTAGGTCGTCACGAGGTCGACGCCCCGGTGGATGCCGTGGTCGATGACGACCTGGTTGCCCCACCCGCTGGCACGCCAGCCCGCGCGAATGATGTCACCCGGCGCAGCGGCATACACCGGGGTGCCGCAGGGGATGCCCCAGTCGAGGCCGTCGTGGAGCATCCACTTGTGCAGCACGGGGTGCCACCGCATGCCGAAGCCGGAGGTCGTCGGCCCGACGGCGGGGTAGGACAGGTAGTTCGAGGGCGTGGAGTTGGTGGGCACCGTCACGGGGGGCGGGTTGCGCGGCGTGTACTTCCTGCCCGCCTTGGCCGCGGCGGCCGCCTTGGCCCGCTCGGCCCGGATCTGGGCCTGGCGCTCACGCTCGAGCTTGGCCTTGAGGGCGGCGATGCGCTTCTGCTCGGCGATGCGCGCCAGGCGGGCGCGCTCGACGAGGATCGCCTGCAGCCGCGAGGACTCGGCGCGGGCGGCGGCGAGGTCGGCGGCCTCGCTCTGCTTCTGCTGGTTGAGGTCGGCCGCGAAGGCGACCTGCTGGCCCTTGAGGGTGTCGAGCTCGCTCTTCGCGGCTGCCGCGTTGGCGGCTGCCGTGACGGCGTTGTTCTTGGCGACGACGGCCTGGTTCTTCGCCTGGGTCGCGGCGGCGGAAGCGGACTCGGCTGCCGCGAGCGCGGCCTCGGCCTGCCGCTTCAGCTCGGCGATCTCGCCGCGCACCGAGGTGAGGTAGGAGCGGGTCGAGGTGTTGTCGGCCGTCATCGCCGCGAGCTTGTCGATGGTGTCGCTCGCGACCGTGCTCGCCGTGTCGGCCATGACGAGCCGGTTGGCGAAGTCCTCGGGTGAGGTCGAGCCGAAGACGAGGCCGAGCTGCGACTCCTGACCGGCGCCCTGGAAGACCTCTGCCGCGTAGGAGTCGAGGGCGTCCTGGCTCGAGACGAGCTCGGTAGCGCTCTTGGCCAGCTGCTCCTTGGCGCGCTGCTCGTTGGCCTGGGCGACAGCGAGCTTCTGGGCGACCTGCTCGTTGTGGGCGCGGGCCCGTGCCTCGGCCGCGACCGCCGCGCGCTCGGTGGCCTCGGCCGCAGCCTGGGCCGACTCGGCCTGCTGCTGCGCGGCCTGGGCGGAGGCGACCCGCTGCTGCGCGATGGGCAGGGCGGCGTTGGTGCGCTCGAGGTTGACGTAGGCGGTGGCCAGCTTGTTGTTCGTCCCCTCGAGCTGCTGGCCGAGGGCGGCGATGCGCTGGTCGTTCTTCTTCTTCTGGTCCGAGATCGAGTCGGCACGGGCCACGAGGGCGGAGCCGAGCGAGATCGAGCACGCGACGACGAGCCCGGCAGCCGTCAGCTTGGTCGCTGCCGACACCTCTCGCCTCTGTCTCATGTGCCACATAGGCTTCATTGGTACCACAGGACCCGTCCGTTGGGGAGGGCCTGACCTCTTTCGCCCGCTTTCGGCTCGCCCTTCGTCATACCCGGAGGTAGCGCCGCAGCGTGACCCACGACGTGACGGACGACAGCACGACGACGCCGACGATGATGAACGGCGCGACGTAGAGGACGTCGGCCACCCCGATGAAGGCCGTGTCGGTGAGGGTCTCGGACAGGAAGCCGACCACGCCGTAGCGCACCGTCGCCCACAGCATCCCCATGGCGAGCGCCGCCCCGAGCACGCTCGCGATGACGGTCTCCATGACGAAGGGGAAGCGGATGGTGAAGTTGGACGCGCCGACGAGCCGCATGATGCCGGTCTCGCGTCTCCGGCTGAAGGCGGTCTGGCGGATCGTCGTCGAGATGAGCATGACGGCGGCGAGCACCATGAGCGAGGACAGCGCGATGGCGGCCCAGGAGACGGTGTTCATGAAGGTGAAGAACTTCTCGAGGAGCTTCTTCTGGTCCTGCACGTCGGCGACGCCGGGCATGCCCTTGATCGAGCTCGCGACGACGTCGAACTTGCTCGGGTCGCTGAGGTTGACCCGGTAGGAGTCGGCGAAGTACGACTCGCCCGCGCGGGCGAGCGGGGAGTTCTGGTAGGTCTGCTTGAACCGGTCGAACGCCTCGTCGCGCGACTCGTAGAAGACCTGCGAGACCGTGGGCTTGAGGGCGTCGAGCTCGGCGCGGATCGCCGTGCGCTGCGCATCGGTCGTCGGCTCGCCGGCGCAGTTGGTGAAGCGCGTCTTCTCGGCGCAGAGGAGCACAGTGACCTGGACGCGGTCGTACCAGTAGTCCTTCATCGTGTCGACCTGCCGCTGGCCCATGAGGCCGAGGCCGAGCAGGTACATCGAGATCATCGTGACGATGACGACCGAGAGGGCCATCGAGAGGTTGCGGCGCAGGCCGTTGCCGATCTCGCCGAGGAGGAACTGGATGCGCATCTCGTCTCCCGCTCAGCGTCCGCTGCCCTGGGCGGCGGCCTGACGCTCGCCGTCGTGGGTCTCGACCTCGCCGTATGCCGTCCGGTCGGCCTCGTCGGCCTCCTTCGGGTCCGCTTCGACCTCCGCAGCCGTCTCCGCCTCGGCGTGCTGTGCCGGATCTGCCTCGGCGTGCGGTGCCGGCTCGGCCTCGGCGTGCGGCGCCGGATCTGCCTCGGCGGCCGGGGGCGCACCGTCGTCGTAGCCGTCGGCGACGGCCGGCTCCGGGGCGCGGACCGGGATGTGCCGGTCGTCGAGCTCGATCCGCGGGATGCTGCCGGTCGTGTAGTCGCCGGTCTCGACGTCGCCGACGAGGATGCCGTCATCGAGCCGGATGACGCGCTTGCGCATCGCGTCGACCGTGGCGAAGTCGTGGGTCGCCATGACGACGGTCGTGCCCGTGCGGTTGATGCGGTCGAGCAGCTGGACGATCTCGAGGCTGATGCCGGGGTCGAGGTTGCCGGTGGGCTCGTCGGCGAGCAGGATCGGCGGCCGGTTGACGAAGGCGCGGGCGATCGCGACGCGCTGCTGCTCACCTCCGGAGAGCTGGTGCGGGAAGCGCTTCTCCATGCCGGCGAGCCCGACGAGGTCAAGCACCTCCGGCACGGTCGAGCGGATCCGCGAACGGGGGGCGCCGAGCACCTGCAGGGCGTAGGCGACGTTCTGGTGGACCGTCTTGTTGGGCAGGAGGCGGAAGTCCTGGAAGACGCAGCCGATCTGGCGGCGCAGCGACGGCACCTTGCGGTCGGGCAGCCGGTCGAGCTCGCGGCCGGCGACGGAGAGGCGACCACCCGTCGCGTCCTGCTCCTTCATGATGAGCTGCAGCATCGTCGACTTGCCGGAGCCGGACGTGCCGACGACGAAGACGAACTCGCCGCGCCCGATCTCGAGGGAGATCCGGTCGACGGCGGGGCGGTTGGACTTGGGGTAGGTCTTGGTGACGTTCTCGAAGCGGATCATCAGTCGGTCACTTCCACGGCCGCGCTCATGAGGGGCTCGGCCTCGCTCGGCTCGGTGTTGCGCCTACGAGGCTACGGCGACACGGGCACAAACCGGCGTTACCGAAGTGTCGGGCGTGGCGTGAGAGGTGTGCCGCCCGACCCGCGCCCCGGGCCCACAAACCGGCCCGTCAGCCGTGTGAGATCGCAGGCACTTTCGCGACGGGTCCCCCAGCCGGCGAGACGATGGGAGTGGAGCCACTGGCTCTCGGTGGCTCACGTCCGGCGGACGTCACCCATCGGCCGAGAAGGTGAGCGGCATGGCAACCGTGCCGACCCAGTCCCTGCAACCCGCTGCGCAGCCCTCGCATCCAGCGCCGGCCAAGCGCCGTCACCATGTCTGGCGGTGGGTCGCGGGAGTCCTCGTCGTGCTGCTCGCCCTCTTCGGCGGGCTCTCGTGGTACGTCTCCGGTCGCATCGGCTCGGGGGCCCTCGCCTCCAATCCGGCGACCTACCAGCCCGTCTACGACGACGTGCAGATCACCGCGGTGACGCCGACGACGGTGACGCTGGCCAAGGGGCCCGACGTCGCCGACAACTTCGAGGCCCCCGCCATCTATGGTCTGGCCTGGGCGGGCGGCAACGGCCACATCGGCCTGCCGACCGTGAACGCCGACGGCACGGTGACCCGGCCCCTCGCGATCGAGAGCGGCACCGCTCCCACCGCGGGAGCCATGGCAGCGGTGGACCGGGCGTACTGGTTCGGGATCCCGTCCACGTGGGCAGCCGATGCCACGAGCCCGACGGTGCGGACGGCATACGGTGTCGTCATCAGCGGCAACCCGGCATGGTTCTTCGCGTCGCCGACCGGGGACAACTCCACGGTCGCGATCGTCGTGCACGGGCGCAATGGCACCAGGCTCGACGGACTGCGCTTCGTCGACGTGGCCCGCAGGGCAGGCGTGGCCTCGCTGGTCATCAGCTACCGCAACGACACCGGCTCGCCCGCCGACCCGTCGGGGCGGCTGCAGTACGGGCAGACCGAGTGGCGCGACCTCGATGCGGCCGTGACGTGGGCCAAGGACAACGGGGCGACCCGGGTCGTGCTCGTCGGCCAGTCGATGGGCGGGGCGATCGTGGCCGCGTTCCTCGAGAACTCCAGCCAGAAGCAGGACGTCAAGGGGGTCGTCCTCGACGCGCCGATGCTCTCGCTCGACGACGTCGTGACCTATGGCTCGCGCGCAGCACTCCCCGGAGGCATTGCCGTGCCGATGCCGGCGCTCAAGGCCGCGGAGCAGATCGCGACGTGGCGCTACGGCATCGACTGGGCGGCGACCGACTACCTCGACGACACGTCGTGGGTGCGGGTGCCGACCCTCGTGCTGCAGGGAGCCAAGGATCCGACGGTCCCCCTGTCGGTCGCGACGGACCTCAAGAGCGCACAGCCGGATCTCGTGACACTGCAGGTGTTCCCGACGGCGATGCACGTCGAGTCGTGGAACGCCGACCGCGAGACCTACACGCAGGTCGTGCGCGGCTTCCTCGAAGGGGTGAGGTCCAGCTGAGTGCTCAGTCCGCCGCGCGGTTCTGGCCGATCTGCCAGCGGATGCCGGCCTCGATGAAGCCGTCGATGTCGCCGTCGAAGACCGCGCTCGGGTTGCCGGTCTCGTAGTCGGTGCGCAGGTCCTTGACCATCTGGTACGGGTTGAGGACGTAGGAGCGCATCTGGTCGCCCCAGCTCGCCTTGACGTCGCCGGCCATCTCCTTCTTGACGGCCGCCTCCTCCGCCTTACGCTGGATGAGCAGGCGCGACTGGAGGACGCGCAGGGCGGCGGCGCGGTTCTGGATCTGGCTCTTCTCGTTCTGCATCGACACGACGATGCCGGTCGGCAGGTGGGTCATGCGCACGGCCGAGTCGGTCGTGTTGACGCTCTGGCCGCCGGGGCCGCTCGAGCGGAAGACATCGATCTTGAGCTCGTTCTCGGGGATGTCGACCGAGTCGTCGCTCTCGATGAGCGGGATGACCTCGACGGCGGCGAAGCTCGTCTGGCGCCGGCCCTGGTTGTCGAACGGGCTGATGCGCACGAGTCGGTGGGTGCCACCCTCGACCGAGAGGTGGCCGAACGCATACGGCGCGTTGACCTCGAAGGTCGCCGACTTGAGGCCCGCCTCCTCGGCGTAGGAGGTGTCCATGACCTTCGTCGGGTACTCGTGGCGCTCGGCCCAGCGCAGGTACATGCGCATGAGCATCTCGGCGAAGTCGGCGGCGTCGACGCCGCCGGCGCCGGCGCGGATCGTGACGACGGCGGAGCGCTCGTCGTACTCCCCCGACAGCAGGGTGCGGACCTCGAGCTCGCCGACGTCCTTCTTGAGCTTCGCGAGGTCGCGCTCGGCCTCGTCGAGCGTGGCCTGGTCGGACTCCTCGGTGCCCATCTCGACGAGCGTCTCGAGGTCGTCGATGCGGGCGTCCATCGTGACGACCCGGTCGCGCTCGGAGTTTGCCCGGCTGAGGGCGCTCGTGACCTGCTGCGCCTTGTCGGGGTCGTCCCAGAGGTCAGGGGCGGAGGCCTGCTGCTCGAGGTCGTCGATCGTCCTCGCGAGCACGTCGAGGTCGGTCACCCCGCGCACGGAGTCCATCGTCGCGCGCAGTTCCTTGATCTCTTGCGTGAAGTCAACAGCCACGTTGCGACAGCCTACGGCAGCGCCGAGGTATGCCGTGTGCGCCGTGGGGCTCGCGGGTGCGGTTGCCGCGGTGGTCGAGCAGGTCTACGGCCGGGCGGCACGCCGGCGCCCGGTGCCGGGCGCGTGCGGGGAGTGGGGCGGGGCGTGGGCCGGGCGTGGGCCGGGAGTGGGCCGGGAGTGGGCCGGGAGCACGCGGGCAGTGTGCCGAAATCGTTGCGGTGCCAGCGCCGTCCGCGCCGGTGGCGGGCACTAGGTTTGCCCCGCTTTGCCCGCCTCCACCGTCTCGAAAGGACACCATGAGCGTCCGCACACGCAACCGCACACGCACGAGCACGATCGTCATCCTCATCTGGCTCCTCATCGGCATCTTCGCTGCCTTCCAGCGGGGGTACTTCGGCTCGGCCGACCCCAGCTGCAGCCGGGTCGGCAGCGCCGCGCTCACCGTCGTCGCCGGCCCGCTCAACTACATCGGGCTGAACCCGAAGGTCGGCTGCTCCACGCCGCAGCCGTCGAAGTAGCTGACGAGCAGACGACCGCGAGCGAACGACGAGGACCCGTCCGGATGGACGGGCCCTCGTCTGCGTCACGGCGAGCCGGGACGGTGCGCTGCGATCAGCAGTAGCGGTAGCCGAGACCCTTGGAGGTCCAGCCGCAGGTGTCCACGGTCGAGCCCGACGCGTTGCGCAGGTAGGCGGTGTCGCCCGTGTTGTTCCAGACGTACCACGACTTGTTGTAGTAGCGGTGGTACTGCGTCGCCGAGCCCTTGCCCGTGTGGATCGTCACCGAGGCCCCTGCCTTCAGGGTGAAGGTCGGAAACGTGTAGACGTGGTTGGCCTTGTCGCGCAGGGTCCAGCCCTTGAGCGAGCGGTTGACCTTCGTCGTGTTCTTGACGACGACGTACTCGGCATTGAGGCTCGAGTTGCTGCCCGTGTCGGAGCCGGGCGAGTCGTAGTAGACCTTCGTGATCATGATCGCCGGCAGCGCGGCCTGGGCGCTCGTGGCGCCGGCGAGCGGGAGACCGGCGACGAGGGTGATGCCGGCGGCCATGGCGAAAGCGGTCCTGCTGATGGTGCGCAACGTGGTTCTTCCTTCGATTTCTCTGGTGTCGTGTGGGATCGAGCGTCGTGGAGGAGCCGTGAGCCAACCACGGATCAGCTGGTGACGCAGAGGTTTTCGCGAGTTTCGTCGGATTCACCGTTCTCGTCACGCAATGTGCCGATGAGTGCGTGCTCCCGGACACCATGCGCCGGTTCGACGTCAAACCGCACCACCCTCACCACGCCACCCCCGTGAGCTGAGGGGGCAGCGCGACCCGGCGACACGGCATACGCCATCGGGTATGCCGTGTCGTCGGGTGAGGACACGGCCCGCGGGCTCGCGACCCCTGGAAAGGCGGCCCTCGCAGGTCAGGCACGGGTCAAGACTCGGTCTGGAAACAGCAAGTCCGGGTCGATCCGTGAGCCGGGTGCGAGACTCGTCGGAGGGGCTCCCGATCGATCGAGCGGCCCGGCCGGCGAGCCTCGTTCATCTGGCCCGGCCCGTCCGCGCGTGATCCCGACCGGCCGGTGGTTCCGCCACTCCCCGACGTCGCCGCCACGCGCCACCTATGGCAGCGTGGCGACTCGGGAGGCGAAATGCGTTCGGCAGCAGCGGTTTTGGGACATCACTCGGACTCCGGCGAAGCGCTGGACGACACCACGCTCCGGCGCCTGCACGCGGCGCTGGGCGCCGACTTCTCGGCCGTGCGCGTGCACCGTGACGCGGGAGCAGCACATCGCACCGCCGCCGCCGGCGCCGCCGCGCTGACGATCGGCTCGCACATCTACGTCGCGCCGGGCGCCTACCGGCCCGGCGAGGACTTCGCGCTGATCGCCCACGAGGCCGTGCACGTGCTGCAGCAGTGGGGGCGGCGGCGCGAGCCGGGCGCGTGCGCGGCGACGGTCTCGCGGAGACAGCAGCGCGCGTGGGAGATCGAGGCCCGGGTCGTTGCCGCTGCGGTGGGCGGGGGTGGCGTGGGCGTGGGCGTGGGCCCATCGGGCGGGCCTTCGGGAGCGGGTGTGACCGAGGTGCACCCCTTCGAGTCGCCGCTCACTCAGGCGCACGGCTCCTTCGAGCACCGTGTCCTCGGCGACGTGTCGACCGCGGACCTCGTCGCCGTCAGCACCGGAGGTGCGTCGCGGGCCACGGTGCTCCAGGGACAGCTCGCCCTGCTCGGGGCCTTCCGCTACGACCCGGACTCCGTCGACGAGGCGACGGTCGCGCACTTCTGCCCCTGGATCCGCACCGTGCGGCTGGGACCCGACAACGTGCTGGCCACCTACGGCGAGATCAACGCGCTGCCCGACTACCTCGCGAACGCCGTGGCCATCGAGTCGCTCGGCCACGACATCCTCACGCCGGTCCTGCAGGTCATCCGGCAGGAGGGCTGGAACTCCCTCACCGCACTGCTCGACGGCAGCCCTCCCCTGCCCCTCGTCGAGTTCGCCCAGGCCGCCTGCGCGCCGTGGCGCAACTCGATGGTCAACAACATCGTCGAGACGAGCGCCCTCGACGCGCTGACGACGGGGCTGGGCCGCAACGGCGCCGACCACTACCAGGGGCTCCTGTCGCGCAACGCGTGCCACTTCGCGCCCTACTCGTGGTTCCGCTGGCAGTCGTCGCACATCATCGCCCGCGACCTCGCGGCGGCGGCCTACGCGACGTCCGGTGACCAGCAGGCGCGACTGACGGCGTCTGCCTGGGCGTGGGCGGGCTACGCCGACCACTTCCTGCAGGACTCGTTCGCCGCAGGGCACCTCGTCAACAAGACGCTCGTCATGCAGTGGTTCGTCGACTGGGTGACAAACGGGTCGCTGCCCGTGTCGGACCGGTCGTGGATCGCCGGCATGACGCCGTCGCTCCAGCCGGGGCTGTCGGCGCCCGGCCTCTACGTGCCGGGCGCGGCCGGGCCGTCGAGCGACCCGCAGACGGTCGAGGAGCTCGTCACGGTCGGCGCGCGCACGGTCGGGTCGGGTGTCGTCCCGAGCGGCTCGGCGGGTGCCGCGGCGGTCTACCAGAACTACCTCGCCTTCCTCTCGAGCGCCGTCGCCCAGCTCGCCTCCGCCAACCTGCACGACCACTTCAACGACACCTCGGCGTGGGTGACCTCCGTCGCGACACCGACCCCCTACGAGGTATGGGGTGACTACACGCTGCTGTCCGGCGCCAACGGTGGCGACGGGGTCGCCGCGACGAGCAGCACGGCGCAGCTCTCGCAGCAGTCGATGACGCAGATCCTCGCCGAGGGTGGCACGTCGATCAGCCTCGACGACATCCGCAGCCACTTCCCCACCGGGGCCGGGGCGAGCTCGTCGACGGTGACCGACATCGCGACCTTCGCTGCCTCGCTGCAGCCCCAGGCGGTCAGCCAGTTCGAGAGCTTCTGGCCGACGCTCAAGACCGTGGTGCTGCGCATCGGCAGCCCCCGTCTCGGCATCTCGTCTCGCGACCAGAACCTCGGGGACCGTTGGTACGCAAACCTGCCCGACACCGGCTTCACGATGGCGGAGACGCTCATCGTCGGGCAGCGGGTGTTCGCCGGCTCCAACGGCCTCGTCGTCGAGCTGGACCCGGCGAGCGGCAAGGTGCTCCAGCACGCAACGGTCGCCCAAGCCGGCGGTGAGGTGCGGCTCGCCAGTGACGGCATACGGCTGTATGCCGGTGTGAACGGCCAGGTGACAGCCGCCCCGCTGGACACCCTGACGACGAGCTCGTGGGTGGCCGACACCGGGCAGGGCAGCCTCGCGGTCAGCGTGCTCGTGACCGGCGGCGTCATCGCCGCTGGGTGCAACGGCTACGTCTTCACCTTCGACCCGGGCTCGGGCCGTCAGTTGCAGAAGGGGCAGCTCAAGAGCTCGTGGAGCGTCGGCGGCGACTACGACACCCGTCTCGCCTCCGACGGCCGGACGCTCTATGCCGGTTCGCACGCCTACGTCTACGCGCGGTCGCTCCGCAACCTCGCCGCCGACCTCTTCACGCCGGTGGCCGTGCCGTCGAGCGCGGCCACCTACAACCCCGTCGACGTGCTGTGGGCCGGAGGGCTGTATGCCGCGTCCAACGGCTCGGTCGCCTCGATCGACGCGCAGGGGCGGTCGACGCAGTTCGCGCTGCCGGGGTCGGGCGTGCTCACCTACCCCTGCCGGCTCGCGACGGACGGGACGAACCTCTACGTCGGCACGCACGGCTACGTCTACGCGGTGGCGCTGTCGGACGTCACGCAGCTGAGGTGGACACAGGACTCGCTCGGCGGCTACACCGGCGGCGTCTTCATGGTCAACGTCGCGACGACCCACGGGCGGGTGCTCGCCGGTGCGAACGGCTTCGCCTACGACCTCGACCCGGCGACCGGCACGATCCGCTCGAGCATCCTCTGCGGGTCGGCGATCGGCGTCGGCGACTACGAGACCCGCCTCGCCACCGACGGGCGATCGGTCTATGCCGGCACGCACGGCTACGTCTATGCGCTGTCGCTCCTGGCCGCCGCTCCCCCGAACCCGCTCGGATCGGTGGCGGTCGCCGTCGACCCGGCCGGCGACCGGCACGCGACGAGCGTGGACCAGCTCGGCACGCTGTGGCACCGGATGCAGGTCGGTGGCAGCGGCGCCTTCACGGGGTGGGCGGACGTGTGCGCCTTCATCGCCGGCGAGGGCTACCCCGACATCCGGCCGGTCACGCGCAGCGCCATCGCAACGTTCGCGAGCGGAGACCTCAACTGCCTCGCAGTCGACCCCGCGGGCCGGCTGTGGCACTCGGTCCGGTATGCCGCCGGCACCGGCTCGTGGTCACCGTGGGGCGACGTGCGGGGCACGATCGCGGGCGAGGGCAACCCCGACATCGGACCTGTGTCGGCCGTGGCCTGCACGACGACCCCGACCGGTGAGGTCGTCGTGCTGCTCACCGACGCGCAGGACGCGCAGTGGCTGACCGTTCGCGACGTCGACGGCACGTGGCAGGCATGGACCAGCCTCGCGGCGGGTGTCGGCGGCGGGTCGCAGCCTGCGGTCGGGCCGGTGCTCAGTGTGTCGCTCGGGTGCGACGCCTCGGGCACGGTGCACGCGCTCGCCACCTCTGCGGGGGCCCGCCTCTTCCACGGCGTCGCGACGCTGTCGGACGGCGCCTGGACGGGGTGGACCGGCTGGGCTGACGTGCGCGACGACGTCGTCGGCGAGGGCCACCCGGACGTGGGTCCCGTTCTCACCGTGGCCGGTTCGGTCGACCACAGCACCGGGACGCTCGACGTCGTCGTCACCGGTGCGACAGACGTCGCCTGGCACGCGCTGCACACGACGGACGGGGCGTGGACGGCTTTCGGTGGCATCGACGCGGCCATCGCCGTAGAGGGCAACCCGGCGCTCGGCCCGGTGTCGCAGGTGGCGTGCGGCTCGTCGTCGGTCGGTGACCTCAGCCTCGTCGCGCTCGACGAGGGCGGCACCCCGTGGCTGACGGTGCGGTCGGCGAGCACCGGTGCCTGGCTGCCCTGGACCGTGCTCTCCTGAGCTGCTTCGGGGCCAGCCCCACCCGCGGGGGTCAGCCGCACACCTTGGGGTCGGCCGCACACCTTGGGGTCGGCTGCACATCTCAGCCCCCGCTGCCCACCCGAGCGCGAGCCGCACACCTTGGGGTCGGCTGCACACGGCATACGGTGTGCGGCTGACCCTGACGGGTGCGGCTGGATGTGGCTCGCGGCGCGTGGTCCGACGGTCGGCGACCCACCTCGGCCCCGCTCAGGGGACGTGGCGCTCCGAGTCGATCTGGTGGCGCAGGGCGACGAGCTCGAGGGCGTGGTCCCGCAGGGCGATGTCCTCGGCCGAGACGGGCTGCCACGGAGGCGCCGGCACCGCGTTGCCGTCCTCGTCGAGCGGCACGAAGACGATGAGCGAGTGGGTCGTCAGGTCGAGGTCGCCGGTCGTCGGGTCGCCGGAGCGCACGTGCACGCTGATGTGCATGCTCGAGCTGCCGGTGAGGACGAGCCTCGCCTCGACCTCGACGAGGTCACCGATGCGCAGAGGACGGTAGAAGCGCACGCCACCGGCATAGACGGCGACGTTGGCGGCACTGCCGGTCCAGCCGGTGGCCAGCACGTGCGCGGCCTCGTCGATCCACCGCATGACGATGCCGCCGTGCACCTTGCCGCCCCAGTTGACGTCGGTCGGGGCCGCGAGGAAGCGCAGCACGGTCCGTGGCGCCGTGCCGGCCTCGCTGTAGGTCTGGGCCGCCATCGCGGTCGCGATCTCCGAGCGCAGGTCGATCCGCCGCTTCGCGCTCTCCTGCCAGCGGCGGTCCTCGTCGTCCTGGGGCTCGTAGACCGGCACCGGCGTCGGGCGCCCGTCGGACCCGACCGCGACGAAGACCATGAGGCACTCGGTCGTCGGCACGAGGTCGGCGTGGCGTGGGTTGCCGGCCGACACGGTGACGAGGATGTGCATGCTCGAGGTGCCCGTGTGGATGATCCGGGCCGTCGCCTCGACGAGGTCGCCGACCTCGACGGGCCGGGTGAAGCGGACGTTGCCGACGTAGGCCGTCACGCAGTAGGTGCCGCTCCAGCCGGCGGCTGCCGCGTAGCCGGCCTTGTCGATCCACTCGAGCACCCGACCGCCGCCGACGGTTCCGGAGTAGCCGACATCGGTGGGCCCGGCGAGGAAACGGAGGGTGATCTCGCGGGCACCACGCGGCATACGGGCTCCTCGGTCGGGCGGGAAGGGTGCTGCGAGCGTGGCAGCCTACCGACGAGTCGCCAAGGCGCCACGTCGAAGTGGAGCGCAGGTCACACTCGTGCCGAGGCTCCCCCGCCGGACCGAGGTCACCCTGGCGACGCGGCTTCCCCGCCGGACCGAGGTCACCCCGGCCAAAGCGCCGCTGCCGTATGCCGTCCGCCCGAGACCCCGCCCTCAGCCACCTCCGTGGGCGCCGCGCGGGCGACCTGGATCGGCAGGCAGCGCGAGTCGAGGACGAGACTGCCCCGGCCCGGGATGCCGCGGCCCACCGGATCGGGCCGTGCCTGGAGACAGTCGCCGTCGGCGGCCGCGGTGGGGCAGAGGACGATGCCGCTGCCGTCCTGCGCGACCGCCGGGATGAGCCCACGGAAGGATGCGTTGGCCCGCGCCGTGTCAGCGCTCGCCCAGATGAGGCCGCCCGACTCCTCGGCGAGGCCGGCACACTCGACGAGCGCTCGCTCGAGGTCGCTGCTCTCGACCGACTCGGCATCGTCGACGAGGACGGCGAGGTCTGGGTGCGCCCGCCGAAGGTCGATGAAGCGGCGGTCCTCTCCGGCCGGGATCAGGTGCACACCCGGCTCAGATGCCAGCGCCTGCAGCGGCGAGCGCCGTGCTGCGACGACGGCCACCACGCGCCCCCTGGCGACAAGCTGCCGAGCAACGACCTCGAGCACGTTGGACCGGCCCGACCGCGGCGGGCCGACGACGAGCAGCCTCCGGGCCGGGCCTGCCACGTCGACCATGGTCAGGCCCGCATCGTCTCCGCCGACTCCGAGGCAGACCCACTCGTGGCCGTCCTGTGCCGGGGAGGACGAGGTGTCCACCTGTTGCGGATGTGTCCTCAGCTCGCTCCAGCAGACGAGGCGCGGCAGCGGGACGATGCGCCACGGCTCCTGCAGGACAGGCGAACCCGTCGATCGTCGCAGAGACGCTGCGAGCCGGTGCACCCCGGCGACCTGTTGTTCCGGTGAGGGGCCGGAGCCGACCGTGGCTATCTGGACCTCGGACCCGTCCGCCAGGTCAATGGCTCGACCGGGGCCGCGCAGGTGCCGAGCGGCCGACGGTTCGAGCCCGACGAGGGTGAGGTCGAGCGGGTCGGGCATCGGCAGCACCAGCCGTCGGTCGAGCAGGCTGGACAGGCGGCCGGAGCCGACGGCTCGACCACCGGTGACGATGACGCGCAGGCCGAGCGGGGCGCCGTCGCGGATGAGCCGGAGCAAGGCGTCGGCCCCGACCCCGTTCGCCGGGCTACCGAGAGCATCCTCGACCGCTTCCCACCCGTCGACGACGAGGACGAAGAGATCCGGGCGGGCGGTCGCGCTGCCGAGGAGGTCCTCACCCATTCGCTCAACGACTCGGCGCACGAGCACTGCGTCAGCGGCGCCGACGACCGACCCCACGTGCGGGAGCTCGGCCAGGCTGCCGAGTGGTCCGGGTGTGCTCTCGAGGACGTGGACATGGAGCTCGCTCACGGCGCGGCGCTGGGCGAGGGCGCTGACGAGAGTGCGCGCCACGCTCGTTCTGCCGGAACGCGATCCGCCGATGATCCCCAGATGGCCGTCCACCTCGGGATCCCAGCACGCCAGCTCCTGCTTTTGCTCGTGTGGCCGGTCGACGAGGCCGAAGGGCACGCCACCGCCCGGTGGCAGGTGGCCGGCACGGCCGGGCGTCCACGAGGCGACGTCGGCGAGGCCATCGGCGCCCAACCACTCCGGGAGGGGTGCCAGCCACGGGGACGGTCGCGGGGAGATCCCCAGGCTCTCCGCGACGTGACGCGCGGCATCGACGAAGGCAGCGAGCTCGGTCAGGCCATCGGTGACGGGTGCGGGCCCGTCCTCTGTGGTGCCCTCGGTGATGTCGCCCGTGACTCCGGCCCCAGGGTTAGCAGCGACCGGGCCGCTTTGACCCTCGGAGTGGCGCTTGCGCTCTGGCAGCCCGCCTGGCACGGCGAGCCCGAGCTGCTCGGGTGACGGTGTGCCCACGCCAGACCTGACCGGGAGGGTCACGACGGCAACCCGCCGGTCGGCGGCGGGTTCCTCGGCGGGGCCGCCCACGTGTGCGGTCTGCAGTGCGACGAGCTGGCCGTCGCCGGCGCGGAGATAGGCCCGCCCCGGGGTCAGGTCGGTCAAGGTGTAGGCGCCCGGGTCGTTGATGACGTCGTCGCTGTCGGATCGGTCGCGCACGCGCAGGCAGATGCGGAGGGCGACGTTCGAGCGCATGTCGCCGGTGATGATCCCGGCCGGTCGCTGGGTGGCGAGCACGAGGTGGACGCCGAGCGACCGTCCCTTCGCGGCGATCCGCACGAGACCGTCGACGAAGTCGGGCAGCTCGTCGGCGAGGAGCTTGAACTCGTCGACGATGATGACGAGCCGAGCCAGTCGGGCCCGCTGCACCCCTCGGAGGTCGAGGTGGCGGAAGGCCTCGAGATCCTTCGCACCAGCCTCTGCGAGAACGCGCTCGCGGCGGCGGAGCTCGGCATCGAGGGAGGCGAGCGCCCGAGCGGTCAGGTGTTCGTCGAGGTCCGTGACGAGCCCGAGGGTGTGTGGCAGCCGAGCGCACGCGCTGAAGGCGGCACCTCCCTTGTAGTCGACGAGGACGAAACCGAGGTCGTCCGGCCGGTGTGTGGCCGCAAGACCGACCACGAGCGCCTGAAGCAGCTCGGACTTGCCGGAGCCCGTCGTGCCCCCGACGAGCGTGTGCGGTCCGTCACGCACGAGGTCGATCTCGTGGGGTCCATCCGTCGTGACACCGAGCAGGGCGCGCGGTGCGCCTGCCGGACGAGACCAGGCCGCCTCGAGGTCTTGACGGTCGAGGGGGTCGAAGCCTGTGGCGCGGTGCAGCTCACGGAAGCCGATGGTCGACGGCAGGGCGGCCGCCTGACCCTCTGGCGTCGCGTCAGTGAGGGGTGCGAGCCCCCGGCCCACCCGCTCCAGCCAACCGGCGCCGGGCAGGTCGAGGGTGACATCGGTGACGACCTCGTCCGGCAGGGTCGTCGTGGCGCGCAGACCACGGCGGTCGAGCTCCACCACGGCAACGGCCTCCCCCGGCAGCGAGGCACGGTCTCCCGCGAGGCAGACGAAGGTCATCCCTGCTGCGGGGCCGAGCCGCAGCAGATCGGCCACGCCGGGCACGGCTCGCAGCTCGCGAGCCCCGTCGAGGACGACGAGCGTGTCACCCACCGCGGCCGGGGAGTGCTGGGCCGCAGAACCGCTCGCCTTCAAAGGCTGGCCCGATGTGCGCTGCACGACGATGGCCGTCAACGATGCGATGAGCGAGTTGAGGTGGCCGGGCTCGAGGACGTTTGCTTCGCAGGCGATCTCACCGTCCTGGCGTTCGAGGAGGTGGGGTAGCAGCCGTGCCCATGCCCAGTCCTCCGCCTGCACGTCGCCTCCGGTGAGCAGCACGACTCGCATTCGCCTCGGGGAGTGCCAGACCGCAGCCTGGGCCACGAGGCTCGCTCCGAGCGCGAGGCATTGCTCCCGAGGGCCTGACACTCCGACGACGGCCGTCTTGGACAGGTCGACCAGCGCCGGCACAGCCGCCACCGCGGGATGCTCACCCACTGGGGCTCCGGCGCGCACGATCCGCGACGGGCGGCGGGAGGTGCCGAGGCGCAGCACGAGCCAGTCGTCGTCGTCGGGCCGACGCTCCCACAGGCGGGTTCCCCGCGCCTCGACGAGCTCGAGGACGAGGCAGAGGTCGGGATGCTCCATCCGTCGCTGCCGCACCTCCTCTGCGAGGGCGTCACGCATCTGGCTATCAACGGCGTCGAGGCTCTCGCGATGCTGTCTGAGGAGGCGCCGGTGCGACAGGCGTCCATGGCGCCGGTCGCTCCACCACTGCCCGATGAGCAGCACCGGCGACATGAGGGCGAAGAGGAGCATCACGGATGAGCGCATCGCGAGCGCCAGGGCGCCGGACAGCACGAGTGGTGCAACGGACGCGAGCAGCGGCAGACGAGTGCCCTCCGGTCGGCGAGGCGCCTCCGGTGTGGTGATCTCGACACGTGGGGCTCGCCGCGCGAAGCGCGGGCGAGCGTGCACGAGCACCCGACCCTCCCGTATGCCGTGTGCCACCGACGGCGTCGACCGCTGCCGCAGCACCAACGTCGTTGATCCCACGCGGAGGACGGACTCGGGGCGCAAGACGGCACCCTCGACCGGCAGCGGTGCGTCGTCGAGGAGTGAGGGATTGGCCGGCTGCAGGTCGCGAACCGTGATCTCGCCGTCACCGACGGACAGGAGGCAGTGTGCGCGAGAGACCTCCACGTCATCGAGCCTCACGGAGCACGAGGTCGATCGGCCGAGGACGTGCTCCCCTCGCCCGAGCGACACGGTGCGACCCGCACCGGGACCACCCACGACCCGAAGGTCCGCGAGCCCGAGCCCGCCGGACGGCATACCGGAGCGGTGGGGCCGAGCTGCCACGATGACAGCGCCGCGCAGGAGCGGGGGCAGGCCTAGGACCGCGTCGTCGCCGAGCGTCCGATGGCCGACTTCGAACTCGACGTCACCCGCAGCACGGAGGTCCTCGCCGCCGTTCACCAGCGAGGTCAACTGCGCCCGGATCTCACCGAAGGTGGCATCGGGTGGGGCGTCGACGAGGACCTCCGTCGGTCCGGTGACCGCGTCGGTCCGGCTGTCGATGAGGCTGAGGCGCAGTCGCACGTCGTGGTCTCCTTCCTGCACCGATGACAGCAGGTGGAGCCGGAGCACGCCCTTCTTCATCCACAGGCAGCCGCTGGGATGCGGCCACCGTCACCGATCTCGGGCAGTTATCCACAGATTTTGTCCGATAGATCGGAATTAAGACTTTCTGACCTATTTTTGAACGCGCCGGATCACCGGCTCGCAGGCAAGATGACCGCACAACAGCCGACCGTCAGGGGGTCCGATGTCGACGCAAGAAGCCGTGCGCCATGTCGAGGGTGAGGTCCGCGAGCTCATCCGACGCTCCGGCATCGACCCCACGAGCAACACGCTCGAGGTGCGGCGGCTCGTGCAGGACGCCGTGCAGGACTACGACGAGCGCTCGCTGCACGGAGGCCTGCCCTCGCTCGGAGACATGCGCTCCGCGGTGCACTCGATCCTTGCCGTCGTCGCGGGCTACGGGCCGCTCCAGCAGTACTTCGACGACCCTGCGGTCGAGGAGATTTGGGTGAATGAGCCTGGGAAGATATTTGTTGCACGCGGCGGGATCGCCGAGCTCACCCCGACCATCCTCACCTCCGACGACGTGCGCGACCTCGTCGAACGCATGCTGAAGAGCAGCGGACGCCGGGTCGATCTGAGTAGCCCGTTCGTCGACGCAACCCTGCCTGACGGCTCCCGGCTGCACGTCGTGATTCCCGACATCAGCCGCACGCACTGGCAGGTCAACATCCGCAAGTTCGTCGTGAAGGCAGACCACCTCGACGACCTCGTGCGTCTCGGCACGATGACGAGGCAGGCCGCGACCTTCCTCGATGCGGCGGTGGCGAGCGGGCTCAACGTGCTGGTGGCCGGCGGAACGCAGGCAGGCAAGACAACCCTGCTCAACTGCCTCGCGGCCGCCATCCCGCCACGCGAGCGCGTCATCACCTGCGAAGAGGTCTTCGAGCTGAAGATCCCCCTGCGGGACGTCGCATCGATGCAGTGTCGGCAGCCGAGTCTCGAAGGCACCGGGGAGGTGCCTCTTCGGCGGCTCGTCAAGGAGGCACTGCGGATGAGGCCGTCGCGCATCATCGTCGGCGAGGTCCGGCAGGAAGAGAGCCTCGACCTGCTGATCGCCCTCAACAGCGGCGTCCCCGGCATGTGCACGGTCCACGCCAACAGCGCCCGCGAGGCCGTCACAAAAATGTGTACCCTTCCCCTCCTCGCCGGGGAGAACGTGTCCAGCCGCTTCGTGGTGCCGACCGTGGCGGCCGCCGTGGACCTCGTGATCCACGTCGCCCTCGAGAGAGACGGCGTGCGGCGGGTGCGCGAGATCGTGGCGGTGCCCGGTCGAGCCGAGGGCGATGTCATCGAGATCGCCGACCTCTTCGTGACGAGGCAGGGCCAGCTCCGGCGCGCCGATGGGTTCCCTCCGCAGCGCGAGGCGTTCGAGCGGGCCGGCTACGACGTCGCCGCGCTCCTGGCGCAGGAGGCTCCGTGACCTCCCCGTTGGCCATCGGCCTGGTCCTCGGCGCCGGGGTGTTCTGCATCTACTGGTCGTTCTGGCCGCAGGCGATGGGAGACAAGCCGGCGCACCGAGGGGGCTTCACCGCCGAGCTGCGAGACCACCTCAACCAGGCCGGCTACCCCTCGATCAGCCCCAGCAACGTCATCGTCGGCTCGATCGTGCTCTTCGTCGTCACCTTCCTGCTCTTCGCGGTCCTCACCAAGGTGGTGCCGATCGCCCTGTGCTTCAGCGGGATGGCGGCTGCCGCGCCGATCTCCCTGGTGCGTATGCGTGCTCGTGCCCGCCGCTCCAAGCTCCGTGACCTGTGGCCCGACGTCGTCGACAACATCACCTCCGGCGTGCGGGCAGGTCTCGCCCTGCCCGAGGCACTGTCGCAGCTCGCCGAGCGAGGCCCGGAGGAGCTGCGACCCGCGTTCGCATCCTTCGCCCAGGACTACCGGGCGACGGGACGGTTCCACGACTGTCTCGACCGGCTCAAGGATCGCCTCAGCGACCCGGTCGCGGACCGCATCGTCGAGTCGCTGCGCATCGCCAGAGAGGTGGGCGGCAGCGACCTCGGCCGGCTGCTCCGCACCCTTTCGGCGTTCCTGCGCGAGGACGCCCGCACGCGGGCCGAGCTGGAGACCCGCCAGAGCTGGACGGTCAATGCCGCCCGGCTCGCGGTCGCGGCTCCCTGGATCGTCCTCGCCATGCTTGCCCTCAAGGGCAACTCGCTGTCGGCCTACTCCGCGCCCGCAGGCTGGGTGATCCTCGCCATCGGCGCCGGGCTGTGCGTGCTCGCCTACCGCGTCATGGTGTGGATCGGTCGGCTCCCCGACGAGGAGCGAGTGCTGCGGTGAACGAGCTCGTCACGCGAGTCAGCGCACTCGTCGAGTCCGGCTGGTCCTGGCTCGGCGCCGCGCTCGGCGTCATGGTGCTCGCAGGGGCGACACTCGTGCTGGCCGGGCTGCCGATGAGCCGGGTGCCGACCCTCGACGACCGGCTCGAGCCCTACCTGCGTGACACCCCGCGACCGTCCTCGCTGCTGGCGGCGCCACCGCCGGCTCGTGGTCCCTTCGGGCTGCTCGAGCTCCTGCACCCCTACATCGCAGCGGCAGGAGGCGTGGTAGGCGGCGTCCTCGGCGGCAGTGCCTCCGTCGCACGGCGTCAACAGCGCGCCGGGTTGCCCGCCGACGTCGACCGGTTCCGCGCCGAGCAGGTGCTCTGGGGCGCCGTCGGAGGAGTCGCCGGGCTCGTCGTGACGAGCCTCATCGCCGTGGCCCAGTCGAGACTTTCCGCACCCGTGCTCGTGGGCATGGTGCTCGTCGGGGTGCTGGGCGGCGTCACCGGGCGTGACTACGCGCTGTCCCGGAACGCCGCTCGCAGGGAGGCTCGGATGCTGACTGAGTTCCCCACGGTCGCGGAGCTGCTGGCGCTCGCTGTGTCCGCGGGAGAGGGGGCGATCGGCGCGCTCGAGCGGGTGTGCCGACTGTCCCGGGGAGAGCTGTCAGACGAGCTGCGGCACTGCCTCGCCGATGCTCGTGCCGGCGCCAACCTCCCGACGGCCCTGCAGGGGCTCGCGGACCGCACCGGGCTCATCAGTCTGAGCCGCTTCGTCGACGGCATCGTCGTTGCCGTCGAACGGGGCACACCTCTCGCCGAGGTCCTCCGAGCCCAGGCACAGGACGTCCGTGAGGACAGCCGCCGCACCCTGATGGAGCAAGGAGGCAAGAAGGAGATTCTCATGATGGTGCCGGTCGTGTTCCTCATCCTTCCCGTCACCGTGCTCTTCGCCATCTATCCCGGAGTCAGCTTCCTCCGATTCCAGCTCTGACGCTCAAAAGCCAAGCACAGCACTGCAGTTCACCGACAGGGAGAGAAACATGAAGACCATCATCACTGCCCAGCGCCGTCTCGAGCGCAAGCTGCTCACGACCCTGGCGGGTCGTCTCGGCGGCCGCTCGGATCGGGGGGACGTGCCCGGCTGGGTCCTCATCACGATCATGACCGCCGGTCTGGTCACCGCACTCTGGGCCATCGCCGGGCCCCAGCTGAGCTCGCTGTTCAGCGACGCGATCTCGAGCGTCAAGGGGCCGTGACGCCCTGCGCCCGGTGGCGGCCAGGCTGGCGCACGCTCCTGGTGGCAGATCGTGAGCGAGGTTCTGCCATAGCGGAGTTCGTCATGGTGACCGCGCTGCTGCTCGTCGTCGCCCTCGCGGTCTTCCAGCTCGGGCTCGCACTCTACGTGCGCAACACCCTCATCTCGGCCGCCTCGGAGGGCGCTCGCTACGGAGCCCGCGCGGACGCCTCCCCAGGCGACGGCATCGCCCGCACGTCGGCACTCATCACTTCCTCGCTGAGCGCGTCCTTCGCCGAGGACGTCTCAGCGGCTACACGCACGACCTCGAGCGGTGTCCGGGTTGTCGAGGTGACGGTCTCGGCGCCCCTTCCCGTCATCGGACCGATCGGCCCGTCAGGCCTGCTCACCGTGAGCGGCCGGGCGTTCAGCGAGCAACAAGTGACGGGGGCCGCTCCATGACGACGCTCCTGACCCGCTGCCTCGCGTCCACCCGAGCCGCTGTGCGGGGACGACGTCGAGACGAGGGGCGTGCGATCGTGGAGTTCATCTTCCTCGGGGTGCTGCTGCTCCTGCCGCTCGTCTACCTCGTGCTCACGGTCGCGCGTCTCCAGGCGGCGTCGTTCTCCGCGTCGCTGGCGGGTCGCGAGGCCGGCCGCGCCTTCGTCACCGGCGCCTCGGACGGCGAGGCGCTGGGCCGGGCCAGCTCGGCTGCCTCGCTTGCCTTCGAGGACTTCGCCTTCACCGAGGGGGCGACCCTCGGTGTCTCCTGTGACGGTTCACCGTGCCTGCGCCCCGAGGGGGTGGTGACCTCGACGGCCACGATCGTCGTACAGCTGCCCCTGATCCCGGACTTCGTCGCCGACCACGTGCCCGCCTCGGTGACCATCAGCTCGACGCACGTCTCCTCCGTCGACCGCTTCGTGGCCCGATGAGCGCCGTCCGCCTCCGGTATGCCGTCCGGCCCGTCGCGCTCCGCAGGCTCACGAGCGCACGGGGCGAGAGCGGTCAGATCGGCATCCTCATCCTCGGCCTCTTCTGCCTCGTGCTCGTGCTCATCCTCGGGGCGGTCGACGTGACTGCCGCCCAGCTGGCCAGGATGCGCCTGCTCGATGCTGCCGACGCGGCTGCTCTCGATGCGGCCGACGCCCTCGACGAGAGGTCTGCCTACGAGTCGGGCGTGCTCGACAGCCTCGTCCTCACCGACGGTTCGGTGCGGGAGGCGGCCCAGAGCCACCTGGCCCGCGTGCCGAGGCCGCCGGGGATCACGGCCTGGTCGGTGGTGCCGCAGACGGGCACGACCGACGGTGCGACGGCAGTCGTCACGGTGCAGGGGACTGCCACCCTGCCGATGAGCGGCTGGATCCTCCAGTCGCTCGGTGGCAGCGTCACGATCACCGTCACCTCCCGGGCCCGCGCCCCGCTCAGCTGACGCCCGAGCGAGCCGGGATGGGCATGTCCCGTAGGAGCGCCACGGGCCGCGCACGTCGAAGTCAGCCGCACCTCGGAGACGGTGTGCGCGCTGCCCCAGCGTGTGTGGCTGGCAGCGGCGCGTGCCGGCGCCGGCAGGTCCACCCGCACGATCGGCATCCCGCAGCACTTCGCACTCCCCGGACCTACTCCCCCGCCAGGATGCCGTCGACGGCTGAGATCGGTGGTGCGAAGAAGTAGCCTCCACCGGTCGGGGTCACGAAGTCGCTCTCCAGACGGAGGGCCACGTCGCCCGAGGCTCCTGGCCTGACGACCTCGCGCACCCGCTGACCCGCGCGGTCGACCTGGCCGATGATCGGGTCGACGCCACCGGCGTTGGGCTGGTCGACTGAGTTCGCCCAGCGCCGCGAGACAAACTCGAACTGGTCCTCGATCGAGCTCATGCAGGCGACGAAGAGCAGGCCCCGCTCGGCCTCGACGAGCTCCGGTGAGGGGTCAGCCACCCCGACGAGCGCCGGACCGTAGGGGATGCCGCGTCGCAACATGAGCCGGGTCAGCGTGTCCGCGGGGGCCCCGAAGTCCGTCGCACTGTCGCGGGGGTTCACCTTGCGGATGTGCGCGGCGTGCGGGCAGACCCGCGCGAGCACATCGGCCGCGGCCGCCGGGTGGGTGTCACCGGCATACCCCTCGATGGGCACGAGTGACGACGGTCGGGTGTCGTCCTGGAAGAGGAAGTGGTTGCTCGCGAAGTCGTCGCCGGCGAGAGCCGGGTCGTCGTGGTGGGGCGAGCGCATGACCGGTGCTCCGCTGGGCCAGCGCCCGACGAGCGCCGACGCGAAGGCGACCGGGTCGACGCCCACCGCCTCGGCCGCCGAGCCCATCCAGTCCCAGAAGCCGACGACGTCCTGGGCGAGTCGACGCACGACGACGTAGGAGCCGAGCCGGGCCCAGTCCGGGAACGCCGCGGACGGCGCCGCCGCCACCCGCGGGTCCTGCGGGTCCTGCCGTGGCTCACCGAGGAGGAACTGGCCCGGCCACACCAGCGGCTGGCCCGGCTTGCCGAAGAGCGTCGCGTGCGCATCGTCCGCCGCCAGGTAGCGCGGAGTGATCTCGTCGCCGGGCAGCCCAGAACGACCCCCACGGATGCCCGGCTGCGAGATGCCGTCCTTGAAGCCGAAGTGCTCGTGACCTGCGAGATCACCCGGAAGGTTGTCTCCCCGCTGGCTCGACACAACCGTGAGGCCGTGCTGCTCAGCGGTCGAGACGATGGCCGCCACCGCCGTCTCGAGGTCGTCGACCGCGTCGGCCGCGACGGTGATGAGCACGTCCGCCTCGCTCTGCGGACCCCCGACGACCCAGCGATCCCGATGACCAGGATGCGCGGGGTCTGTCGGGTCGCCGAGGTAGGTCGACCGAGCGGCGAGCCCCTGCCGGAAGCTCTCGTCACCGAAGCGCGCCGCCTCAGCAGGACCAGCCAGGATCTCAATCCCCTTGTAGGAGAGTGCAAATGACGTCCACATCGAAGTCAGCTCCGGCACCCGGGCCCCATCCCCGGACAGCCCCGGATCACGCACGCCGAGCCGCAACCGTGCCGCCCGGAACGCCCGCCGGAAGTCGAGCACCTCGTTCATGGTCGCGATCCGCGGGGCCAGCCAGCGCAGCCACGCGCGGGCGCCGTCGACATCACCGATCCGCAGGAAGACCAGCCGCTGGTGGTCCTTGTTGAAGCCCGGGACGACAGCCCCCTGGATGTCGTTGCCCGCGGCGCGACCATAGACCGGCTCGCCGAGTGCGGTCGTCCGCGACGCCTCCGCCGTCCGGCCGCCACCGGAACCCAGCTCACGTTCGCCCGGTCTCGACCCGGCCCCCGCAGGAGCACCCGGCAGCTCGACCCCGCCCAGCAGCTCGGCTCCAGCAGAACCGAGCCCGGCGAGCACTGCCGCCGTCGTGCGCTTCACCGCCGGCTCCGTCCGACGAGACCGTGGGCGCTGACGGTCACGTGCTCGGCGACCTGCCCGCCGAACTCGACCGGCCGCCCTCCGATGCGGATGTCTCCCACGGCAAAGCCCTCCGACGCCGGCACCTCGTAGACGGCGCGCAGTGCAGCGCCCGGCTCCCCCCGCACCACGCGCCAGTAGTTTCCCACCGGCGTGCCGTCGGGCTTCTCCCAGCCGGTGTCGTCCCAGCCTGCGATGTAGAGCCCGGGCGTCTCGTCGGTCGACACGGCATACCCCCTGCGGCTGAGCGCCCAGATGTCGAGGTTGAGGCGGGCGTCGGCCCCAGTCCTGCGCTTGTAGGGCAGCGCGTCGTAGCCGTCGAGCGCGCGACGCGTCGGCTCGGACTCCTGCGACACCCCCAGCAGGTCGCGCATCGAGTTGATCCGCATGACGTAGTGCACGATCCCGTCGGTCGTGTTCCACCGGTTGAGGGGGTCGTATGCCGCCCCGCCCGGAAAGAGGTCGCTCTCCCTCACCTCGGGGCTGACGAGCTCGCGATAGAGCTGGAGCACCCGGCCACGGTCGGCCGCGGCGAGCGCCTTCCAGTACTCCGGCGTCTCGGTCGTGAGGGTGATGCGCGTGATCGTGTCGCCCGCCCGCTCGACGTGCCATTCGAGGTACTCGATCTGCACGTCACGGCGCTCACCCGCAACCCACGCGGCACGCCGGTCGTCGCGATGCTCGACGAGCAGCGGTCTCGGGAAGCCCGTCCACGTGTAGAGCCGGCGCCCGACGACCTCGACGTCGCGCCGGCTCGGGTCGACGTAGCGCCCGCGACCGCTGACGGCGGTGCTCGTCGCGATGAGCCGCTCGACAGTGCGGTGCCATTCGCCGTAGAAGGGCGCGCCCAGCGGCAGGTCGCGCACCCGACCCGGGGTGTCGAACGTCAACAGCGCCATGCCCGTGAGGCTAGCGCCTCCGCGCGAGTCCTTCGATGGATTCCACGATCTCCGAAACGTCTGGCAGAGAAGCGATCTCGTCGGACAATGCCTCCGCAACAGACCGCATACGGCCATCGTCGAGCACCTGCGACACGGCCTCCCCGACCTGCGCTGCAGACTCCTGACGACCACCGAGCCGTATGCCGGCCCCGACCTCTGCGATGCGCGTCGCGTTGATCTCCTGGTCGAAGGCGAAGAGCGGAACGACCACCTGCGGCACGCCGGCGGCGAGTGCCGACATCGTCGTGCCGAAGCCACCGTGACCGACCATGGCCGACGCGAGCGGCATGACGTCCTCCTGCGGCCACCACCGCTCGACGCGCGCATTGGTGGGCCACGGCCGCAACTCGTCCGGGTCACCCGCGTGACCCGTCGTCAGGAGCACGCGCACCGGACGTTCCGCGAGGGCGTCGAGGCACCGCCCGAAGACGACGCTGAGGTCCGCGAAACCACCTGTGACCGAGCCGAACGTCACGTAGACGAGCGGGTGATCACCGTCGCCCCACTCGCCTGGGAGTGAGCCGACCCTGCTCCTGCTGTCACCGTGCCGGTAGCGGACGACAGCCGACGGACCTTGCGCCGCAGTACTGCTCGGCTCATGAGCCGCCCCGCCTTCAGGCTCGAGGCCCGGCGGCACCGACGTGAGCACTGGAGCCGCCGCCATCGCCAGCGAGCACGTGCCTGGGGGCAGTCCGGCGACCTCGTCCAGCTCCTGCAGCGGATCGGTCAGCAGCTCCGAGGCCCACAGCTGCAGCCCCCGGATGCCGATCGCCACCTCGACGTTCGGGACCCCGGCGCGCTCGGCGGCCGCCAGCGACCCGAACTCGCACGGGTCACGCAGCACGACATCAGGGCGCCACCGCTCGACGACCTCGCTCACGCCCGGGAAGGCCGCCTGGGCGTCGAGCCGCCCGAAGACGGCACGCACGACGGTGTGGTTGGCGGCCTCCATCGACACCGACGACAGCCCTCCGAAGATCGGACCCATGATCTCGGGCGGCACGTCGTCGAACGGCTCGTGCGGGAGACCCGTCTGCTCCACATGGCTCGCGAACGACAGGGGCGCCGCGACCCGCACCTCGTGCCCTGCGGCGGCGCAGGCCTGCGCAACCGGCGCCATGGGGCCGAAGTGACCCGTCCCGGCGGTCGTGGCGCAGAGCACCCGCATCGACCCAGAGTCGCACCGGACGCGGCGTGGACACCACGGGTTTACGCAAGGCAGCGGCCACCGGAGCCCGGCCCGGCGGCATACGCGCGTCTGCGGGCCCTCCGACCCAGCGCTCACGCGGTGTTCACCGAGCAGACACCTCGGGCACACCCGAGGACCCGGGGCGGGCTCCTAGCGTCGCAGTCGGCGATCGCCGCGCCGACCTGGAGGAGCGCGGCCGACGCCTACCCGCTGTCTGCCGAAGGAGCACCCGCGTGACCCCCCAGCCTCTCCCCCTCATCTCGTCGCCGCGTCACGGATCCCGCAGCCTGGCGACGTGCCACTACCGCTGCAACAACGCCTGCGATGCGCCGGTGCCCAACGGAACGAACCACCCAGCCATGCGTGACCTCGTGGAGGGCGCCCTGGCCCGCCGGTCCATCCTCAAGGGCAGTGCCGTCGGCGCCGGAGCGCTCGTGCTCGCGGGCCTGGGCACCGCATCCCCCGCTGCCGCTGCGCCGAATGCGTTGTCCGCCAAGGGCGCCCGCACGACGCCGAACGTCGGTCGGGCATCCTTCACGCCCGTCGCGCCCAACCGGGCCGATGCCGTGACGAACGCACCGGAGTTCACCCACAACGTCGTCATCCGCTGGGGAGACCCTGTCGAGGCCGGCGCGCCGCGCTTCGACGTCGACGCGCAGACCCCCGAGGCGCAGGCGAAGCAGTTCGGCTACAACAACGACTACGTCGGCGTGCTGCCCCTCTCGGGCCGGCACGCGCTGCTCGTCACGAACCACGAGTACACCGACGAGAACCTCATGTTCCCGACCGGCGCCTACGACGACGCCACGACGAAGAAGATCGCGATGGCCGCGCACGGCATGGCCGTCGTCACGATCGAGCGTGGCCGCGCCACCGGGTCGTGGGTGCGGGCCGACCACCGCCGCGCCGAGCACAACCGCCGCATCACGGTCCACACCCCCTTCGCCTTCGAGGGCCCCGCCGCCGGTCACGAGCTGCTCCGCACCGCGGCCGACCCCACCGGCCGCACGGTGCTCGGCACGTTCGGCAACTGCGCCGGCGGCACGACCCCCTGGGGCACCGTGCTGTCCGGCGAGGAGAACTTCAACGGCTACTTCGACGCGAGCGGCCCCGTGGACTCGTCGAACACGACCTCGTTCAAGCGCTACGGGCTCGCGACGGGAGCCGCCACCAACCGCGGGTGGTCGAGCGTCGACGAGCGGTTCGACCTCGCGAAGCACCCCCACGAGGCCTACCGCTTCGGCTGGGTCGTCGAGGTCGACCCCTACGAACCCGAGTCGACGCCCGTCAAGCAGACGATGCTCGGGCGCTTCAAGCACGAGGGCGCCAACGTCATCATCGGCCGGAGCGGCCACGCCGTGGCCTACATGGGCGATGACGAGCGCGGCGACTACCTCTACAAGTTCGTCTCGGCCGACACGTTCCGCAAGGGCGGCTCGCGTGGCGCGCGTGCCCACAACAAGTCCCTCCTGACGCGCGGCACGCTCTACGTCGCCCGCTTCACCGGCGACGGCACCGGCGACGGTGAGTACGACGGCGCCGGCACGTGGGTCACGCTCACGTCGGACACGACGTCCTACGTGCCCGGCATGTCGGTGGCCGAGGTGCTCATCAACACGCGCCTCGCCGCAGACACCGTCAGCCCCACGAAGATGGACCGCCCCGAGGACGTCGAGCCCAACCCGGTCAACGGGCGGATCTACGCCGCACTGACCAACAACAGCAACCGCGGCACGAGCTACCCGACCGACGAGGTCAACCCGCTCGCGAGCAGCATGACGAGGCCCGCCCTCGGCGCCCCGCTGCGCACCCAGTCGGGCAACCGCAACGGCTACGTCCTCGAGCTCGAGGAGCGCCGCGGCGACCACACGAGCACCTCCTTCACGTGGGACCTCTTCCTCGTCTGTGGCGACCCCGAGGCTCCCGAGACCTACTTCGCCGGGTACGACAAGAGCCGGGTGAGCCCGATCAGCTGCCCCGACAACGTCGCCTTCGACAAGGTCGGCAACCTCTGGATCTCGACGGACGGCAACGTCCTCGGCTCCAACGACGGGCTCTTCCGCGTGCCCGTCGCCGGCCCTGAGCGCGGCCGGGTCCAGCAGTTCCTCACCGTGCCGTACGGCGCGGAGACCTGCGGCCCGCTCGTCACCGACGACCAGCTCTCGGTCTTCGTCGCCGTGCAGCACCCCGGCGAGACCGACGGCGCCACCTTCGAGGCGCCGACAAGCACCTGGCCGCACACCGATGGCTTCCCCCGCCCGAGCGTCGTCGTCTCCTACCGCAGGTGAGCCCCCGCTCCTGATCCCCGGCGGCCCGGCATCCACAGGGGGTGCCGGGCCGCCGCGCTCCCGTATGCCGTGTCGCGACCTCGCGTTTGGAGCTGACCGTCGCGCGCCCCGACGAAGTGCTCTCTCGATCGCCTGGCGGGCACCCACCCCGATCGAAAGAGCGATCTGTCGGCGCTTGGGGAAGCCGACTAAGTGCTCTCTCGATTGCCTGGTGGGCACGCATCCCGATCGAAAGAGCGATCTGTCGGCGCTCGGGGAAGCCGACGAAGTGCTCTCTCGATTGCCTGGTGGGCACGCATCCCGATCGAAAGAGCGATCCGTAGGCCCTCCGGGGTACCCGACGAAGTGCTCTCTCGATTGCTGGGTGGGCAACCACCCCGATCGAAAGAGCGATCCGTAGGCCCTCCGGGGTACCCGACGAAGTGCTCTCTCGATTGCTGGGTGGGCAACCACCCCGATCGAAAGAGCGATCCGTGGGGCCTCGGGAACCCGACGAAGTGCTCTCTCGATCGGGTCAGTGGGGGTGGGTCGGGAGGTGGGTGCGGGGTGCCATCCGTGGGCCGCGGCGGGGGCGGTGGTGGCCGGCCAGGCCGAGGAGGTGCTGCACGCGGTAGCGGTGACCGGCATACGGCTCGAGCAGCTCGGCGAGCCCCTCGTCGTCGACGGGGGTGCCGGTCAGGGCCCAGCCGATGTCCTTGGCGACGTGGTAGTCGCCGAAGGACACGGAGTCCGGGTCGCCGAGGGCACGCTGGGCCACCTCGGCCGCGGTCCACACCCCGATGCCCGGCAGTGCGCGCAGGCGACGGTGCGCCTCCGCGACCGACACCCGGGCGCCCTCCTCGAGCCGGCCGGCATACCCCGCGGCGCGGACGACCGTGCGCGAGCGCGCACCGTCGACGGACGCCTGCAGCCACGCCCACGACGGGATGGTCGCCCACCCGGCCGCGGTCGGCGGGGCCATCAGCCCGGCGAACGGGCCCGGTGCCGCGGCGCCGAAGCGGCGCACGAGCATCCGGTAGCCGGCGAACGCCTCCTGCCCCGTCACCTTCTGCTCGATCACCGCGGGCGCGAGCGCGTCGAAGACGAGACCCGACCGCGGCACCCGCCAGAAGGAGAACCTGCGCCACGCCTCGGCGACGAGGTCGTGGACGGGCTCGAAGCCGGACGGGTCGTCGTCGGCCCCGAGCAGCGCCGGCACGTGCTCGAGCAGCCAGGCCGCCCCGGGGCCCCACGCCAGCGCCTCGACCTCGGCGCCGTCGGGACGGCCGAGGAGGTGCAGCGTGCCGCTGCCCTCCGGGGTCTGGCTGGCCCGCACGACCGAACGGTCGGCGCCCCAGCGCATCGTCGGGTCGCCCGCGCCGCGGCGAAAGACTCCGAGCTGCGCCCGAAGGTGGATCTCCCGGTCGCTGCGCCAGACCCGGCGCAGCGCACTCGCGGGCACTGCCGCAGAGGTGTCAGGGAGTTCGGCCACCCCGACATCCTCGCCTAGACTCGGCACGATCGCCGAGGGCCGGTCGTTGGATGCACGACGACGCACGACGCCGCCCGCACCGGCAGTGCAGCTCACACGCCCCCTGGACGAGGAACGAGGAACGATGGCCCGCGAGACGAGCCGAGACAGACGCGAGCGAGTGGCAGCCATGCAGGCCGCCCAGAAGAAGGCCGAGCGCCGCCGGCTCCTCGTCGTGATCGGCGCCTGCGTCGCCGTCGTGGCCATCATCGGCGCGGCCGTCGCCTGGGCCGTCCTCGGCGAGCAGAACAAGAAGGACGAGGCCCTCAGCGCGATCAGCGGTGACGTGGCCGCCGCATCCTGCGACCCGATCACCAACGACCCCGCCAGCGGGTCGAGCGAGCACGTCGGGCCGGGCACGAACCAGCCCAACCTCACGACCGTGAAGTACTCGACCGTGCCTCCGTCGAGCGGTCAGCACTTCGCCGTGCCGGCCGTCGACTCGCGCCGCGTCTACACCACCGCTGACGCCCCGAAGATCGAGACGCTCGTGCACAACCTCGAGCACGGCTACACGATCCTCTGGTACGACCGCTCGGTCGAGACCGAGCAGGCCGCGGCCTTCGAGGCGCTCGCGACGAAGGTCAACGCGATGAAGGAGTCGGCCAACAAGTTCCTCATCAGCCCGTGGGACCCGGCCTACGGCGCCTTCCCGGCCGGCAAGAAGTACGCCCTGTCGCACTGGGCGGCCGACGTCGACCAGAGCACCGGCAAGGTCGGCCAGCAGATGGGCCACCGCCAGCTGTGCGGATCGCTCAACACGACCGTTGTCGAGGACTTCGTCAAGAAGTTCCCGTGGAGCTCGGCCCCCGAGCCGGGCGCGGCCTGAGGCAGGCTGGGCACCATGACGACCTCCGGCGAGTACGTCCCGAGCCCGCGCAAGGGCTCCCGTGACCAGGTCAGTGAGATCGAGCGCACCGGCACGACCGACTCGGTCGACATCATGGGGCTGCCCGTCGTCCTGCTGACGATGGTCGGGGCGAAGACGGGCGCCATCCGCAAGGTGCCGCTCATGCGGGTCGAGCACGCGGGGCTGTATGCCGCCGTGGCCAGCATGGGCGGCTCGCCCGAGCACCCGCAGTGGTACTGGAACCTGCGCCAGCACCCGGAGCTCGACCTCCAGGACGGCACCGTCGTCACGCGGCGGCGCGCCCGCGAGCTCGAAGGCGCGGAGCGCGACGCGTGGTGGGAGCGCTGCGTCGCCGCCTTCCCGCCCTACGCCGGATACCAGCGCAAGACCGAGCGGCTCATCCCTCTCTTCGTGCTCGAGCCGGTCTGACGGCCGCCTCCGCCTCGTCGCGGTGCTCCGTGACGAGGTGGT
Organism: Humibacillus xanthopallidus; assembly: GCF_006717145.1. Taxonomy (GTDB): domain Bacteria; phylum Actinomycetota; class Actinomycetes; order Actinomycetales; family Dermatophilaceae; genus Humibacillus; species Humibacillus xanthopallidus. Next base: position 2,003,651 of record NZ_VFQF01000001.1, read on the forward strand.
GGCTGCGCGCGTAGAGCCAGCCACCGAGCGCGGCCAGCACGTCGATGATCGTGACGATGAAGCGCGACACGATGGCGACGGCCGCGGCGGCAGGTGCGGGGATGGCGACGGACAGGATGATCGTCAGCAGGCCCTCGCGGGCGCCGAGCCCGGCCGGGAGCACGATCGTCAGCATGCCGAGCGAGACGGACAGCGCGTAGCCGCACATCGCCGCACGCGTCAGGTCGGGGTGCGGGGCGTCGCCGGCGACGGCCTGCGCGAGCAGCAGGGTGTGCACGCCGAAGGCGAGCCAGACGAGCACGAAGATGCCGACAGACGTCAGCACCGCGCGCCCTGACAGGTCGTGCTCGAGCGGCTCGCGCCGCAGGGTGCGCAGCATGAGCGTGATGATCGCGTTGAGCAGCCGCGGCCAGCAGAGCACGACGACGAGCGGGATGGCGAGCAGCACCCACCAGGAGAAGCCGTCCGAGTCGCGCCGCAGCAGGAACGACGCGGCCGGCAGACCGACGAGCAACCCTGTCAGCAAAGAGAGTCCGAGGGCGAGCAGCCCCGTCACCGCCGTGCGACGTCGAGGCACCTTGAGGTGGCTCGCGATGTCGGCCTGCACGAGGACCGACCAGAGCGAACCGGGGAGGTACTTGCCCAGCTGCCCGACGAAGTAGACGCCCGATGACGGGGCGAGGTGCAGCTCGGAGCCGAGGTCGCGCAGGATGACGCGCCACCCGAGCATCGTCAGCCACGTGCCCACGGCGGCGGCGAGCGACGACAGGGCGAAGACCGGCCACGAGATCTGCTTGAGGTGCACCGACACCTCGGTCCAGTTCTTCGCGACGGCCCACACGACGGCGGCCAGCACGGTGACCGCGATCGCCACCCGCAGGACGGTGAGCACACGCTTACGGGTCATCAGCGCCGCCTCAGGGTCAGTCGGACGAGGCCGTATGCCGCGTCGTCGGCTCGCGCCCGACCGGCGGCCTCGCGCATGCGCGCGGTGACGTCGCCGTCGAGGTCGCCCACGAGGACGAAGCCGAGGTCATGGGCCCGCGCGAGGATGCCGCGCACGTCGGCCGGGCCGACGGCGCCCTCGGCGGAAGGGGGCCCGATGGGCACGGTGACGATGAGCAGGCCACCGGAGCGCAGCGCCCACGAGGCCTGCTCGAGGACCTGGGTGATGTCACTGGCGTCGCAGCCCCGCGGGTGGATGCGCACGATGACGTCGAGCGAGCCCGTGTCGACGTCGAGGGCCGCGACACTGGGGTGGGCGCCCGTGAACTCGATCTCGACCGGCGCGAAGCCGACGGCCCTCGCCCAGCGGGACAGCAGCGAGCGCGATCCCGTCTCGTCGACGATGACGGCGCTGCGCCGGCCGTCGTCGCGAACCCGCAGGATCGCCGCCAGTGCGCCCAGCGCGGCCCACGACGAGACACTGTCGAGCGATCGCGGCAGACCGAGGATGCGAGCGAGGTGCTTCGCGTCGTCGGCCTCGGCGGGGTCACCGAGCACGTCGGTCGCGAGCACCCAGTCGGGCACGTCCTCGGGGCGCAGGTCGAGCACGTCGCGGTGCGAGGCGAGCGACCGCCTCACGCGGTGGCGGGCGGCCCCTGACACCGACGCCCATCCACGGCCGACGCCGGCGCCGAGACGCGAGGCGAGGTCTGCCGCACGGGTGCGCGCGCCGCCGATGGCACCAGCATCCGAGGAACCTTGCGCGACAAGCGAACCCGGGCTGGCGGCATACCGCTGCTCGTCGTCGTCGAGGGTGTCGACGGCGTCGTCACGTGGAGCCGGGGTGCCGTCGACGGGCTCGGCGCCGGGGCCGAGCAGGGAGTCGTCGAGCGAGAGGGCCTCGATGGTGCCGAGGTAGTGCGCCCACGGACCCGAGAGGTCAGGCGTCTGGACACCGTCGGCGAGGCGGCGGCGCAGCTCGGGGTCGCCCAGCCGGCGCAGGGCGCCAGCGAGGGCACGCTCGTCGTCGGGGGGCACGAGCAGCCCGTTGACCCCGTCGACGACCTGCTGCGAGAAGGGCACGACGTCGGAGGCGAGCACCGGCAGGCCGTGGGCGTGGCCGAGGACGACGTTCTGCGAGGCCGTCGCCGAGCGGTAGGGCAGCGCGAGGACGTCGTGGTCGGCGAGCAGCGCGGCGAGGGCGTCGGCCGGGACGTAGCCCTCGCGGATCTCGACGCGACCCGCCAGCGAGGGGTCGGCGGAGAGGGTGGCGACCACACGACGGACCGATCCGCTCATCTCACCGGCGATCGTCAGGGTCACCTCGGGCACGGTGCGCATGGCGCGGAGCAGCACGTCGATGCCCTTGTGCTCGCGCACCAGCCCGAGGGCGAGCAGACGGGTCGGGCCGGGACGCGGCCCCCTGGAGATCGGGTGGCCGCCGGGCACGTGCGGCGGCAGGTCGGCGACCGACACCCGCCGGGCGCCGAGGTCGTGGGCGAGCCGCGCTTGGTCGGCACTGTGCACGAGCACCGAGTCGACCCGCGAGAGGAGCAGGCCCATGAGACGGGCGTCGCCCGGGCGCGGCTCGAGCGGCAGGACGGTGTGGCAGACGACGATCGACTGCGGACGCGGCGTCGGGACGGCGGCGTCGCTCTGGGCGCTCTGGGTGGTCGGCAGGGCGCCCGCCGCACGGAGGAGGGCGAGGTGGGCCGGGACGGCCGGCGGGATGGCGTGCACGACGACGACCGCGTCGAGGTCGCGCAGGCGCCGGCCCACTCGCACCCACGTGTCCGGCCGAGCCCAGCTGAGCGCCCGGATGGTGCGGGGGAACGGCGGCACCTCGGGCACCTCGACTCCCCCGCGCGGCACCGTGACGTCGTCGCGGTGCAGGCGGGAGGGGTGGAGGTGTGCCCATGAGACGAGGACGACATCGTGCCCCGCGTCGTGCAGGTGGTGGGCGAGCATCGTCGTGTGTGCGGCGATCCCGCCGGTGTGCGGGTGGGTCGGGCCGACGACGGCGATGCGCAGCGCCGCTGCTCCTGCCCCGTCGGGCGCGGGCTGACCCGTGTGCTCGATCCTCGCCTCCGTCATGGTGCTCCGACTCTAGTTGGCCCGTGAGGGGGCGCGAGCCACCTGCACGCGGAGCAGGGCTGGGTGCAGCGCGCTGGTCGGGTGCGCCGGTCGGCGCGCTGGCCCGGCGCGCTGGTCGAGCGCGCTGGTCGGGTGTGACGGCGGACGGCCCTACGCTTGTCCGCATGCAGAACGACGACGTGTGGCTGGTGGTGCCGCTCTACAACGAGGCCACCGTCATCGCCGAGGTCGTCCGCGAGGCCCGCGCCACCTTCCCCAACATCGTCTGCGTCGACGACGGGTCACGCGACGGCTCGGCCGAGGCAGCCGAGCTCGCGGGCGCCGCGGTCGTGCGCCACCCCGTCAACCTCGGGCAGGGCGCCGCCCTGCAGACCGGGTTCGACTACGCCCTCAGCGACCCCGCCATGCGCTACGTCGTCACGTACGACGCTGACGGCCAGCACCAGGTGCACGACGTCGAGGTCATGGTCGATCGCATCCGGCAGGGCGACGTGCGGGTCGTCTTCGGCTCCCGCTTCCTCGACGAGCGCACCGAGGCGTCGGCCTCGAAGCGGCTCGTCCTGCGCGCCGCCGTCGCCTACACCAACCTCACGACCGGGACGCGCCTCACCGACGCCCACAACGGCCTGCGGGTGCTGCACCGCGACGTCGTCGAGCGGCTCGACATCACCCAGAACCGCATGGCCCACGCCTCCGAGATCGTCGCGCAGATCGGCGCGATGCGCTTCGACGGGGCCAAGGTCGCCTACGCGGAGGAGCCCGTGCACATCCTCTACACCGACTACTCCAAGGCCAAGGGCCAGTCGCTCTGGAACGCCGTCAACATCCTCGCGGAGCTGATCTGGCGATGAGCCGACAGAGCATCATCCAGGTCCTGCTCATCGCCGGGGTCCTCGCGGTCGCGTGGCGGCTGCTCATCGGGTCGGGCCAGCGGACCCAGGCACTGCGCCGCCTCGGCCTGCTGCTGCTGCTCGCCCTCGTCGTCTACTCGATCATCGACCCGAGCAAGACCTGGACCAACCTCGCGCGCGCACTCGGGGTCGGTCGAGGCGCCGACCTCATCCTCTACGGCCTCGTCATCGCCTTCTTCGGCTTCGTCGTGACGACCTACAAGCGCTTCCGCGCGATGGAGACGCGCTACACACGGCTCGCCCGGCGGATCGCCCTCGACGAGAGCGAGCCGGCAGAGATCCACAGGTCGAGGGCTGAGACTGGGTCCCCCGCCGCGCCGGGGGCCCGGACCGACTCGGGAAGCCACAGCGAAGCCGGAGCTCCCGGCGATGCCTGGCCCCCCAGTGCCCGACCCTTCCAGCCGGAGGCCACCGATGCCGACTGACGCCCGCCGACCCCAGGGGGCCCCCGACGACGCCTACGTCGTCGACACCCGTCGACGGCCCAAGCGCTCGTCCGGATCATCCGGATCGTCCGGCCCCTCCGCGCCCCGGTCGAACGGGCCGGGTTCGGCGCTGGCGCCTGAGCCCGCCCCCCGCCGCCGCAAGGGGCGGCTCGTGCTGCTCGTCGTCGGTATCCTCCTCGCCTCGTGGATCGCCTTCCTCATCTGGGTGCCGGTCAGCGCCTGGAACTCGGTCGCCCGCGTCGACAACATCCCTGACGGCGAGCGCCCGGTCGACACCTCGGGGCACAACTACCTGCTCGTCGGCTCCGACAGCCGCGCCGGCCTCACCAAGGAGCAGCGCAAGAAGTACGCGACCGGCAACGCCGCCGGCAACCGCACCGACACGATCATGCTCGTGCATGTCTCGGAGAGCGGCGGCAAGCCGGTCATGGTCTCGCTCCCCCGCGACTCCTACGTGCCGATCCCCGGCCACAACTCCAACAAGATCAACGCCGCCTACTCGATCGGCGGCCCCAAGCTGCTCACCGCGACGGTCGAGAACGTCACCGGCATCCACATCGACGGCTACGTCGAGATCGGCCTCGGCGGCTTCGCGTCGGTCGTCGACAGCGTCGGCGGCGTCTATCTCTGCGTGCCCCGCAACATGAAGGACCCCAAGGCCGGCATCGACCTCAAGAAGGGGTGCCAGACCCTCGGCGGAGCCGACGCGCTCGGCTACGTCCGCTCGCGCTACGAGGACCCGCTGGGCGACATCGGCCGCGCCGCCCGCCAGAGGCAGTTCCTCGGCGCCCTCATGAAGCAGGCAGCGACGCCGGCGACGGTGCTCCTCCCCTGGCGCTACAAGGCCTTCGCCGACGCCTCCGCCGCCGGCCTCGCCGTTGGCACCGAGACCGGCCTCATGGACGCCGTCCGGGTGCTCCAGGCGATGCGGGCCGTGAGCAACGACCAGGGCCTGTCGCTGTCGGTGCCGACGAGCGACCTCGCCTACCGCACGAACGCCGGGCTCGCCGTCAAGTGGGACACCGAGCGGGCCAAGGCCCTCTTCGCGGCGATCAAGAACGACGAGCCGCTCACCGAGCCACCCGCGGGCACCGTGCCGACCGAGCCGTCGGGCAGCTGACCGCCGTGGCCGACCGACCGAGCACCCAACCCCTGCCCGCCCCCCTCCTCGCGCGGCTGCTCGCCGCCGACTCCGCCCGGCCCCGGCTGACGTGGTACGACGACGAGCCCGGGCCCACCACCGGCGAGCGCATCGAGCTCTCGGGGCGCGTGCTCGCCAACTGGGTGTCCAAGGCGGCCAACCTCCTGCAGGACGACGCTGCCGCCGAGCCGGGCACCACCGTCGGCATCGACCTGCCGGCGCACTGGCGCTCGGTCTACTGGGCGCTCGCGACCTGGTCGGTCGGCGCGACCGTCGTTCTCGGCGAATCCGCTACTGGCGCAGACGTGCTCGTCACCGACTCCCCCGAGCGCGCAGCTGCTCACGGGGGTGACACGGTGCTCGTCACCCTCGCCGCCCTCGCGCGGTCCAGCCCCCGCGCCACCGAGGCCCCCGGCGCCGTCGACGAGGCCCGTGAGCTCTCGACCCACGGTGACGTCTTCTCACCGATGGCCGACCCCGAGCGTGCGGACGTCGCGCTGGCCACGGAGGCCGGCGACACGGCATACGGCAGGCTCGTCGTGCCGGTGACGGCCTGGGGCGACGCCCCGAGGGTCGTGCTGCGCGGCTCGGTGGAGAAGGTGCTGCGCGGCTGCCTGTCAGCCTGGGCAGCCGACGGTTCGGTCGTCATCACGCGCGGCGAGAGCGCCCGTGACGCCGAGCGCTTGGCCTCCGAGTCCGTGACGGTCGACGCGCGCGACTAGCCGCCGGTATGCCGTCCGGCCCGTCTCGTCGCCTACGCGGAGAGCCGGTCGAAGAGCGACCACGTGCGTGACGCGACGACGCCGGTGCTCGCGAGCCCCGCACGGGCCTGCGCCGTCTTGACGGCGTCGCGGGTCATGCGGTCGAAGACGCCGGTCACGCGGATCCCCAGGAGCCGTTGCACGGCGACGACCTGCGCCCCCGTGTCGCCCTCGCGCAGCACCGTCGAGCGGCTCGTCGCGAACGGGAAGTCCCGCGCCTCGAGGACCTCCCACACCTCCGGCGTCACGACGCCCGTCGCCGGCATGGCGACGGAGCGCTGGAGCGCGGCCACCTTGTCGCGCGTGACCGAGCCGAACACCCCGTCGACGGCGAGGCCGCCGAGGCCGCGCTGGAGCACCCGGACGGCGGCGCCTCGCGAGCCGACCCCGAGCGTGAGGTCCTTGAAGCGGGTGTAGGCCGTGTCGACCTCGACGTGGGCGACGCCGGGGCTGGAGCTGGAGGGTGCGGTCGCGAAGGTGGTCATCGCGGGCTCCTTGTCGGTCAGGACTGCGGGGGTGACGACGGCAGAGGTGACGGCCGAGGGTGTCGTGAACGAGGCGGCCGCGGCGGTGGACCAGCCGCGGGTGTAGAGCACCTGCTGCGTGCGGGAGTCGGCGACGCCGGTCTGGGGCAGGCCGGCGAACTTCTGGTAAGCCGTGACGCGCGCCTGCGTCATCGTGCCGTAGTAGCCCGTGGTCGGCAGGCTGCCGAGCTTGGTCTGGAGGGTCTTGACGGCCGCCGACGTCATGCCGAGACGCAGCGTCGGGTAGGTGGTCACGCTCGGTGCCGCCGTTCCGGTCCACCCGCGGACCCACAGGCGGGCCTGCGTCACAGGATCCGCGACACCGGTCTGCGGCAGGCCCACGAACTTCTGGTACGCCGTGACGCGGGCCTTCGTCAGGGTCCCGTAGTAGCCGGTCGTCGGGACGCTCCCGAGCTTCGTCTGGAGCACCTTGACCGCCGCGGACGTCATGCCGAGGCTGAGCGTGGGATAGGCGGCGGCGACGGTGCGCCAGCCGCGCTGAGCGAGGATCTCCTGAGTGCGGAGGTCGGCGACCCCGGTCTGAGGCAGCCCGACGAACTTCTGGTACTCGATGACCCGAGCCTTGGTGAGGCTGCCGAAGTAGCCGGTGACCGGCAGACCGCCGAGGCGGGTCTGCAGCGTCTTCACCGCAGCGCTCGTCATGCCGAAGGAGAGCACGCCCGCCGGGGTCGGCACGGGGGTCGAGGGCGTCGGCGCGGGCGGCGTCGTCGGGCTCGACGGAAGCGTCGTCCCGGCCGGCGGGAGCGTCGTGAGGACGGTCTTCTGCGCCACTCCCGTCCACCACGACGTGCGGCCGGCGGCGCCGTTGTAGTTGAAGCTGAAGTGGATGTGGTCGGTGTGGGGCGAGCTGCCGTAGTACGGAGCCCAGCCGCGCTCGGGTGCGTAGGAGCGCCACATCTTGCGGTTGTGGATGATGTACATGATCCCGAACCGGCGGGCCATCGCCCCCTGGACGCCGTTCTTGTCCGGCGCCGTCAGCCAGGCGAGGACGGACTGTGCGACCGCCTCCTGCGACGGGTTGTTGACGTTGAGCATCCAGTCCCAGGCCCGCCCGTCGTAGTGCTCGGACGGACCGCTGCCGCACGTGCGGCCGATGAGCGCGAGCGAGCCCATGGCGTAGTGGGTGGTCATGAGCGTGGCGAAGGCGACCACACCGGGGCGCGGTCGCGGGTCGCAGATCGTCTGGCCCTGGTAGGGGACGTAGACGTCGAGCGCTGCGGGAAGGCTCTTGGTCGGCGGCGCCTTGACTGCTGCGCCTGCCGGGGCGGCCGGCATGACCACGGCCGGTGCGACGAGGGCCGGGAGGGTGAGGACGAGGCCCAGCTGGCGTCGGCGGGAGGTCATGGCGGGTCTCGATTCAGCGCAGGGATGGCACAACCTGACCATTTATGCACTCCCGTCACACCCATCACAAGTGGTCACTCTGAATTACACGAGTGTTCTTTCGCCCCACCCGTCACCCGGTGGCCGCCCGTGAGCATGGGTGGCGCACACAGGGGCGCGAGGCGTCGCTCCCCGTGAGACGGGGATCACAGAGCGCGGACGAGGCCGGGGCGCATGACCTCGGGTCACGTGGGTGGGCGACATGTCCGGCGCGGCTCCTGTGGGGTCACCCCACGTCAGGCTGGACACGCGACGCGGATAGAGTCCGGAGCATGGACAAAGTCGTCTCCTCCTCCCAGGGGGCCATCGCCGGCATCACCGACGGCATGTCGCTGTCGGTCGGCGGGTTCGGCCTCTGCGGCATCCCCTCCGTGCTCATCACCGCGATCCACGACGCGGGCCTCACCGACCTCGAAGCCGTCTCGAACAACTGCGGCGTCGACGACTGGGGCCTCGGGATCCTGCTGCGTGACAAACGGATCCGCCGCATGGTCTCCTCCTACGTCGGCGAGAACAAGGAGTTCGAACGGCAGTACCTCCACGGCGAGCTCGAGGTCGAGCTCACCCCCCAGGGCACCCTCGCCGAGCGCCTGCGCGCCGGCGGCTCCGGCATCGCCGCCTTCTTCACCATGACCGGCGTCGGCACCCAGATCGCCGAGGGCGGGCTCCCTTGGCGGTATGCCGCCGACGGCACCATCGCGATCGCCTCCCCACCCAAGCAGACCCAGGACTTCGACTGGATGGGCGAGACCAGGACCTTCGTCCTCGAGCAGGCCATCACGACCGACTTCGGCCTCGTCCGTGCCGCGAAGGGCGACCGCCACGGCAACCTCGTCTTCCACGAGTCCGCCCGCAACTTCAACCCGCTCTGCGCCATGGCCGCCCGCACCACCATCGCCGAGGTCGAACAGCTCGTCGAACCCGGCGAGCTCGACCCCGACCAGATCCACCTGCCCGGCATCTTCGTCCAACGCGTCCTGCCCCTCACCGCCGAGCAGGCCGTCGAGAAGCGCATCGAACGCCGCACCGTGCGCCCACGCACGACGACCGAGCAGGAGGCCTGAGATGGCACTGACCCGCGAGCAGATGGCCGCCCGCGCCGCCGCTGAGCTCTCCGACGGCGCCTACGTCAACCTCGGCATCGGCCTGCCCACCCTCGTCCCGAACTACGTCCCGGACCACGTCGAGATCGTCCTGCAGTCCGAGAACGGCATCCTCGGCGTCGGCGCCTACCCCCTCGACGGCGACGAGGACCCCGACCTCATCAACGCCGGCAAGGAGACCGTCACCCTGCGCAAAGGCGCCTCCTTCTTCGACTCCGCCACCTCCTTCGGCATGATCCGCGGCGGCAAGGTCGACGCCGCCATCCTCGGAGCCATGCAGGTCAGCCAGGGCGGCGACATCGCCAACTGGATGATCCCCGGCAAGATGGTCAAAGGCATGGGCGGCGCCATGGACCTCGTCCACGGCGCCAAGAAGGTCATCGTCCTCATGGAACACAACGCCAAGGACGGCTCCTACAAGATCGTCAAGGAGTGCTCGCTGCCCTACACCGGTCGCGGTGTCGTCCAGCGGATCATCACCGACCTCGCCGTCCTCGACATCACCCCCACCGGCCTCGTCCTACGCGAGCTCGCCCCCGACGTCACCGAAGAAGAAGTCCGCGACCGCACCGAACCCGACCTCGTCGTCGACCTCCAGCCGGCGCCGAGGCACGGCTGACGCAGGACCACCATCCGGCGCCGTCCAACGCCGCGACCCGCACCACCCGCAGAGCCATCCGCCCGCTGCCCCACCGGACCATCCACCGCGCGGGGTGGCGGGCGGAACCGTCAGCTGCCGCCGCCGGCCGTCAGCTCCTCGCGCAGGAGCGGCTCCGTGCGCCGCTCGGGGTGGATGCCCCGCTTGTCGCGGTAGAACTCGCGGACCTTGTCCATGTCGGCGACGACGTCGGCCGTCGCCATCATCGTCGGGCCGAAGCCCGCCGTGCGGCTCGGGCCGTCGATGAAGGCCAGCACGATCGGCAGCTTGGCCGACCGGCCGATGCGCCAGAAGCCCGACTTCCAGTACTCGCCCTTCTTCCGCGTGCCCTCGGCGGCGAGGATGAGCAGGAAGGGCTCGCCGCTGCGGGCCTCGCGCATCAGCTCCCGCACGACGCTGCCGGGGTTGGCGCGGTCGACGGGGAGCCCGCCGAGCCGGGTCAGCAGCCAGCCGAGCGGACCGCGGAAGAGCTCCTTCTTGATGAGCACGCGGGGCGTCACCCCGCCTCTCCACATGATGAGCAGCATCATGACGAAGTCCCAGTTGGACGTGTGGGGGGCGCCGACGAGCACGCCGGTGCGAGGCACCTCCCCGACCGCGGTCCAGCCGCTGAGCCGAAGCACGAGCTTGGCGAGTCGACTCCTCATGACGTTCCTTCCGGGGACTGGCGCACCACGTGCGCCCCACCCCTCCAACCTAGGGGACGGCGACATTCGAGCGGGCGGGGCCGCGCTGCAGCCGGGAGGTGGCCAACCACTCATTCGTCGCTCGGTTAGAATTCGGACGTGTTGGGCACTGCCCGGTCATCGAGCGTTCCACCCTGCACCACCGACGGATCTCTTGACAGCCCGTGTCCAGCAGTCAATGACCATGCCCGGTGGATGTGTCCGCCCCAGAGCGAAATGCGTATTTGATGGCGAGCCAGACCTCGGTGACGACCTCGGACAGCCCTGACACGGTGGATCCCCCGTCGGCGACCAGGACCGACGGGCTGGCAGGGCGCCCTTGGAGTCGGAGCGACTTCGTCGTCGCCGGAGCAGTCGTCCTCGTCACGATGGTCGTTGCGACGGTGTTCCGGACCGAGATCGTGTCCAGCGACCCGTGGCACTACGGCATGGCGGCGATCGAGTTCCCCCAGGACACGTGGGTGCCGCTCGGGTACACCCGCTACGGCATGATCATTCCGCTGGGGCCCGTGGTGCTGGCGTTCGGCCATGCCGCGGTCACGTTCTATGCTCCGGCGATCCTGGCTTCTGGCGTGCTCGCCGGGAGTGTCTATCTCCTGGGCCGGAGATGGTGGGGACACATCGCCGCCATCACCGCCGTGGTCCTGCTCATCAGCAACTGGATCGTCTTCATCAACCTGTCACGGTTCTATCCGGACGTCCCGTCGATCTCCCTCGTCATGGCTGCGCTGGTGTTTGCCGTCGCTGCCCGTGGTCGCCAGCTCACCGGGGGCCGCGGGAGCGACCTTCTACCCGTGGCGGCAGGCTTCCTGCTGGGGTGGAGCTTCGAGGCCCGTGAGACGGCCCTGTTCGCGTGGCCCGCGGTCATCATCGTCCTGTGGGTTCAGGGCCGGGTGTGGCGCAACGCCGTGCTCACGGCAGTCCCCATCCTCTTCTGGGCTGCGGTCGACGTCACAGTGAGTGCCGTCGCCTACGGCGACCCGCTGCTCAAGCTCCACACGTTCACGCGGCAGGACCTCAGCACGACGACCAACCCCGGTGACCTCGCCGTGGTGGACCAGTTCGTGGGCCTGCCTCGGCTCGACTACCTGACGCTGATCCCACGGCTGACGATCGAGCGCGAAGTCCCGGGGGGCGTGTGGTTCCTCGCACTCGGAGCGCTCGCGGTCCTGGCCCTGTTCGTTCGCAACACCGCCGTGCGGCTGGCCGCAGGCAGTTTCATCGCCTCCTACGTGCTCTTCGTCGGCGTGAGCGGCTTCTTCGTCCCCAGCCACCCGGCCGGACGTCTTGATGTCCAGCGCTACTGGATCCAGTTCGTGCCCTGGATCGCCCTTGCCGTTGCCGGCGCCCTGCACGTGCTCGTCAGGGGCGCCATGAGCCACGCCCAACCTCCCCGACCCCAGCTGGTCCATGCCTTCGCGTCGGTCCTGCTCGTGGCGGCACCGCTCCTCGCCCTCGTACCAGCGGTGTCGTCGTCGTCACTCGTCGCGCCCAACGGCGGAACGCCCATGGCCGGCATCTCGGCCGAGCTGGCGAGGCGCGCGCCGTCGAAGGATGTCTCCGTCTTCACCGACTGGCAGTCCGCTCGGATCCTGCCCGTCTACCAGCGACCGGCATTCGGTGGACCCCAGCAGTGGAACGCGACCGTCAGGTCCATCACCGGACCACGACAACCCCAGCCCGGCGACTTCGCCCTGCTGGTGGCCACCGAGAACAGCCCGTGCGCCTTCTGCACCGACGCCCTCCAGCCGTGGCGGGAGCGCCACCCCACCGTTCCGGACACGTGGGAACGCGTCTATGCCTCACCCGATGACGGCTACGTCCTCTACGAGGTGCGCTGAGCGAACCGGGACGACAGGCCACGCCCGACCACCCATGCCAGCCCGGCGGACACGGTGACGCTGACCGTGGCGATGGCGATGCTCACAGCGGTCGAAGCCTGGGTCGGAAGCACCCACGCGATGGAGAAGGTCAGTGCCCCGACCACCCAGACGACGGCACTCGCCCGATGTTCGCCGAGTGCCACCGCCGAAGGTTGGAGGACCAGCGTCAGCAGGTAGCAGGCGTATGCCGCCGTCAGCAGCACCATGTCGACCCGCGGTAGGTCGTACTGCGGACCCGCGAGCAGACCCAGCAGCCACGGGCCTGCCACGGCGACCGCGATGACGCCGAGCAGGCCCAGCCCGACGGTCGGCGCCAGGACGCGAAGCACCGTCGCGCGGAAGTCAGCAGGGTCGTTGCGGACGACGGCCCGCGCGAGCCGTGGCATGAGAACCGCTTGGACGGCTGCGAAGGCAAAGATGGGGAGCCTGGCAATGAAGGCTGCAGCCAGGTAGCTGCCGTCGTGGGTGGGGTCAGGCACCTCCTGGACGTACCTGATGGCCACCGGCCCGAGGTTGACGAGCGTCAGCGAGATCAGCGAGGCGACGACCAACGGAGCCATCGACAGGGCGACGTCGCGCACCAGCGACCGTGACGTCCGGACCAGTCGCTCATCACGTCGCCACGTGACGGCGACCGCCACCGTCAACGCCACCGGGACGACAGCGGCGTACCCCCAGGGATTGACGAGCCCAATGGCGACACACAGGCCCACCAGCAGCAGCCGGACCGCTCCTTCGGCCACGAGCTGCGCGCTGTACCGACCGAACGCACTCTGGCCGGAGAGCGCGCCGCGAGAGACGTAGGCGATGCCCAGAGCCACGAAGGAGCACGTGGTCACCAGCCAGAGGACACCGGTGGCACCCCCCGAGGCATGGATCACGAACGGCAGGACAAGCACCCCGAGAACCGCGGAGAAGGCCATGGCCACGGTGGCGCCCGCAGTGAGGATCCGGCCCACTCTGCCGTCGGTGTGAACGGCGGTGGCGGTGCGGCGGCTCACCTCCTGCTCGAACGGCAGCATGGCCCCGAGCCCGATGCCGTAGGCCAGCCCCCAGAAGAGGTTGAAGTCGGCAAACCGCTCCGGCCCGAGGGCGCGCAGCACGATTGCTGTGAACACATAGGTCGACAGGCCGAAGAAGCCCAGACCCAGCGCGACCGTCACGGTCCCGCTGCGCAGAGCGTTGACGACTGCTAGGCGACGAGCCGATCCCGTGGGAGGGGGCGCGGGGACCTCACTGACCACGGGCGACCAGCGACCTCCGGGCTCGACGCCAGTAGGCGTCCAGGCCCCCGTTGACCACGCCCATACCCGGAGGAAGCGACATCATCGGTGGCTCGACACGTGACACGAGCAGTCGCGCGATATCCGCATCCGAGGCGGTCACCTGCGCCTGCACGCGTGCCCGCCGGTCGCGGAGCACTCCGGCATGCCGTGCGATCCACCACCACGAACGCAGCTTCTGCGCCGACCAGCCCTGGAGCAGGGCTTGGACCAGGAGCAGCGCCTCCATGCCCACCATCGCTGGCAGCACCACCCGCAGGAGCCGGTCCGGGTAGTCCGTGAGCACGGTGACGAGGCGGTTCCGCTCCACCAGATACATCTTGAGAGGCGAGCGTCCGAACTCGTAGTGGTGCTCCGCGACGGCGTCCGGCACATAGAGCACCCGCCAACCCCGAAGCCAGGCCCGGAGCGACAGATCCGTGTCCTCGTTGTACGCGAAGTACATCTCGTCGAACCCGCCCAAGGCGTCCCACATGTCGCGGCTCATCGCGAGAAGACCACCCGTCGCCACGGTGACGTCCTGCTCGGTCTCGTGCGCAGTCGCCACCTCTCCGCACGAGCCCGCCCACGAGATGCCGCTGAAGTGCAAGGGGTTGCCGACTGAGTTGACGAGGTCGGGCTGGTCGGCCAGCAGGAGGCGGCCGCAGGCGATCGCCACCCCCGGCTCGAGGGTGCCGCGTGTCAGGGCGTCGAGGGTGCCGCGCCGGATGACGGCGTCGGAGTTGACGAAGACGAAGACGTCCCCCTCAGCCGCCTCGGCACCCCGGTGGCAGCCACCTGCGAATCCGGTGTTCCTCCCGTCGCCGACGACGCGGACCCGCGACGGCCAGGCGTCCTGCCGAGCGCTCCGCGACTCGATGCCGTTGTCGACCAGGATGATCTCGTCGTCGTCGATGCAGTCGGCGTCGATGGCGCTCAGAACGCTCTCGAGGTGGGACTCTGCGCCGAAACCGAGGACGATGACACTACGTCTGCGCGTGTTCACGGGCTTCCATTATCGTCGGGTACAGTGATGCGTCGGAACGGCGCCAGCAGCCATCGGCCAGCCGACACAGCGCCCGCCAACGCCACAGATCTTCGGAGATCATCGTGGCAAAGCCTAGCTCTCGCTCTAGCGGGCTCGGACACCCGACGCGAAGGATCACAGCTTCATGGAGTCAGGCCCCACACGCCGCAATGACGACGTTTGGGTGATCGTACCCTGCTACAACGAGGGACCCGTCGTACGCGGGGTGCTCGAGAAGGTGCGAGAGCACTTCCCCCACGTGGTTGCCGTCGATGACGGCTCGCGCGACAACTCCGCCAGCGAGATCGTCGCCGCGGGCGCGCGGCTCGTACAGCACCCGGTCAACATGGGGGCCGGCGCGGCGTATCAGACGGGCATCGAGTTTGCCTTGCGGGATCCGGACGCCCAGATCTTCGTCACGTTCGACGCAGACGGCCAGCACCGCGTCGAGGACGTCGTGTCCATGGTGGAGCACCTGCGCAAGTCCGACGTCGACGTCTTGATCGGCTCACGGTTTCTCGGGACGGTAGACGGCATGTCGAGGTCGAGACGGGCGCTCCTCCGGGCGGCAGTCGTCTTCGAACGTCTCACGACGGGCATCTCACTGACTGACGCTCACCAGGGCCTCCGGGTCTTCCGTCGGTCTTTCGCCGGAGTCCTGGATCTCAAGTCGCATGACATGAGCTGGGCGAGCGAGTTCCTCACTCGCATGTCAGAGCACCAGACGACCTACGAGGAGTATCCCGTTCACGTGCTCTACACCGACTATTCCCGAGCCAAGGGCCAGAGGTCCATCAACTCGGTCAACATTGGCGTCGATGTGCTCATCAACAAGATGCTGCGAGGTCGCTGATGCAATACATCAAGATTCCGCTGGTCGTGGCCGCGGTCCTCATTCTCGTGATCGTCTTCCGCAACAGGCAGCGCGTAGAGCTGCGCGCGGGTTCTCGCGTCCTCGTCCTGGCGTTGGCCGCCATTGCGATCGTGTCGATCATCGACCCGGACATCCCCCAGGCCATTGCCAACCTTCTCGGAGTGACCCGAGGCACGGACCTGCTGCTCTACCTGCTGATCGTCGTCTTCGTTCTGACCACCCTCGGCCTCTACTTCCGGCTACGAGACACGGACCAGCACCTTCGTCGGCTCGTGCGCTCCCTCGCCATCGAGGACGCCATCCACAAGGACGGCCCGCCCAGACCCGAGGCGGGACAGACGCCTGGCTCACGTCAGACCTGAGCCCGCCGGATAGGCGGACCAACGGCACGGACGGCCCCCTACGACGTCACGCCAGGTCCCGGGTCAGGACGGGCGAGTCAGCCTCCCCGCTGCTGCAGATGAACCTGGAGGTCCTGGAGTGTCGCCGACACCCCAGCCGGGAAGGTGGTCAGTGTCCTTCGGTCCAGCTCTGGCCACACCCGGGAGCGCAGACTCAGATCGCGCGACTGCATCGCCGACACGGGCGACGCACCGAGGATGATCGACGGGCGGCGGCGGAAGATCCGTCGGAGCTCGGCGATGACCGCGCCGATGGTGATCGCGCGTTGGGTGGCGAGGATCTTCGTGACGACGTGGGGCGCCTCGTCGGCTGCGGCGCCGAGGACGCCAGGGGCCGCCCGCTCCGAGCGGGCGCGATCGAGGCAGTCGAGCACCATCTGCGCACAGTCGGGGGCGTAGAGGTAGTCGCGCAGCGTGTCGAGAGAGACCCAGATCGATGAGGGACGCCGCTCGAGGTGGGCCGCACAGAGCTGCGAGACGAGCCCCTGCGGCTTGTCGAGGTTCTGACCGGGTCCGTAGAGGTTGGCGATCCGACCGATCACGACGGAGGCGCCCCCCGCGGCCCAGTCGGTCACGGTCTGCTCGGCCCGCAGCTTGGCCCACCCGTAAGGAGCCAACGGCCTGACCGGGGAGAACTCGTCGTAGGGAGAGGCACCCGCGCCGGCATAGATGCCGCCCGCGGAGGACGCGAGGAAGAAGACGCCACGGGATGCCTGTTCCGCAGTCCCACGCAGCCCCTCGAGAGCGGTGACGAGGAATCGGTGCTCGGTCTCGAACGACGCGACCGACGATCCGGTGACACCTGCGCCGGCGCACCAGATGACCTGCCACGGCCCCTCGCCCGCCGCCGCCAGGAGCTGCCGCGCCGTGTCGGCAAGCACCCGGGCGGCCTGCTCCGGGTCGTCCCACGGGACGCGCGGGGCGTCGAGAACCGGAGCCCGCCCCCGAAGGGCCGCCACGACGTGCTGTCCGAGCAGACCCCCGGAACCCACCACCCAGGTGAGCGGGGGCTGCCCCACGGTCATCGAGTGGTGCTTCGGGACCCGGGACGCCGGCCGAGCGGCCCTGTGCCCGGGTCGCTGATGATGAGATACGGCGGCTTGCCCATGGCCATCCCGACGGCCACCCCGATGTACTCGGCGATGATGCCGAGCGAGAAGAGGATGGCACCGGTGCTGAGAAGCACGACGACCATGTTCGACGTCCACCCTTCGGGGGTGTGCTTGCCGAGGCTCACCGAGATGATGAGATAGACCGCGAAGAGGATGCCGGCCAGACCGAAGGCGACACCGAGGCCGCTCACGACACGCAGGCCGCGCGTGCCGCTCGAGAGGACCAGCCGCCAGAAGTGGGAGAGAAGGCGGCGCATGCTGTAGCCCGACGGACGACCACCTTCCTCACGCAGCTCGACGTCGACGTGCGAGATGCGGTCGACGACCCAGCCCAGGGCCACGTCGAGGTAGACGCCGGCACCGGCATACGCCGCGACACTGCGGCCGAGCTCTCCGAGCATGAGTCGGTAGCTCTGGAAGGTCTGCACGGCGCCGCCCGCGAGGAAGCTCGCGAAGACCCACTTCGCGCCCTTGGACGCGAGGTTGCGCAGCGCTCCGTGAGGCGGCTCGTTGGTCGGTTCGGCGTAGACGAGCTGGGCGTTCTCGGCGAGGGCGACGTCGAGGAAGCGGCCGATGTCGGCGGGGTCGTGCTGCCCGTCCTCGTCGAGGGTGACGATCCAGTCGCCGCTGCTCGAGGCCATGCCCGCGAGGGTCGCAGGGTGCTGGCCGTAGTTGCGGCTGAGCCAGATCGGACGCACGAAGTCGTGCTCCTCGGCGAGCGCTGCCATCGTGTCGGCGGAGGAGTCCGGGCCGTTGTCGTGCACGAGCAGCCACTCGGTCAGCTCCCATCGGTGCCCGTCAGGGGTGATCTGTTCGCCCCGGAGGGCGGTCATCTCCTTCGCGAGGTCCGGCAGGGTGCGCTCCCCCTTGTAGACGGGGGTCACCACGGAGATACGGTGCGTGCGTTCGGGCTGCGGGTCGGCCTGCGGGTCGGACACGCTACGAGCGTAGGGGATCACTGACGCCTCGCTCCGTCCGGCTCAGGCCGTGGTCTGCTCGAGGACGGCGTCCGGCGGCGTCATCTTGCGACCGAGCCAGATGTAGGCGAGGCGCCGGACGTAGGCCATGGCCCGCGCGAGGTTGTCGCCGCGCACGAGGTCTGCGCGCGAGAGGAGCCCGGGGTTCTCCGCAGCGAGGCGGTGGTGGAAGCGCACGACCTGGTCGGACTGCTGCCGAGCGAGGTTGACGCTCCACTGCGAGGCGCTGAGGCGGAAGCTCGCGAGCGACTGTGGCAGGGCGAAGAAGTCGCCGAGCATGAGGACGTTGCAGAAGGTCTGCTGGTCGATGACGTAGGGCTCCGAGTCGGCCCAGCCACCCGCCCGCTCGAGGGCATCGCGGCGCATGAGCACGCACGCGGGCTCGCCGAAGATGTTGGAGCCGACGATGACGGCTCGCCGGGCGGCGGTGCGCCCGGGCTGGAGCCCGGTGAGGCCCGCCAGGCCGCGAGCCTCGGTGACCGTGTTGCTGTGTGCGTCGATGAGCGTGCGTCGGCTCGAGCAGAGGACGACCTGCGGGTGCGTCGCCATCGCATCGACCTGCAGCTCAAGGCAGCGCGGGTCGATGAGGTCGTCACCGCAGACGAGCTTGAGGTAGTCGCCGGTCGCCTCGCGGGTGACGCGGGACCAGTTCGCTGGTGCGCCTCCGCCGGCGGGGGTCTGCATGAGCCGCACCCGGGAGTCGTCGGCGTAGCGCTGGATGCGCTCCCACGTGTCATCGGTGCTCGAGTGGTCGGCGACGAGCAGCTCGAAGTCCGTGAACGTCTGGGCCAGGATCGAGTCGAGGGTCGCCTCGATGAAGTCGGCGTTGTTGTAGGCAGGCACGACGACGGAAACGGTCGGGGCCACGGCTCACTTCTCCTGGGGTCGCACGGTGAGGGACTGCGCGCCCGGCGCGGCGGTTGGTGCGTCGTCCTCCACCGTGGGGCGGCGGAAGGAGTACCGGTTGTGACCGACCCAGCTGAGCACCGTCGTCACGAAGGTGATGAGGCATTGCGACAGGAACGGGTGCCAGTGGAAGACGTGGACCATCACCCAGAGCAGCACGAGGTTGATGGCGAAGGCCGAGATGTAGACGGTGCTGAAGCGCGCGAGGTCGCGCAGCACGTTGCCGTGCACCTTGAAGACGATCCTGCGGTAGAGCACGAACGCGCAGAGGATCGAGACGATGTAGGTGAGCACGAGGGCCGGGTAGTGGCCGTAGCCGTTCCACTTGGTGCCGAGCCACCAGTCGAAGAGGAGGAACCACATCGTGCCGATGGCGGTGTTGAGCCCACCGACGAAGAGGAAGGCGACTCGCCGGTCCTTGATGATGCGAAAGAGCAGACCGTCCTCACCGCTGACACCGGGCGGCAGGTTGTCGTCGTGCGGCCTCTGGCCACCCACGACGACGGGGGCGCCGCTGTCGGGGTCGGAGGTCTGAGGCACCCATCGATGGTAGTGGCAGGCGCCTCCTGGGCCCCAATCGCCGCGCGAGGCACCGGCGGGGCGGGGCTCCTCAGGACAGGCCGGCGATGTGCTCGATGAGTCCGGTCGTCGACACGGAGGGCGTGCGCGGCAGGTAGACGACGTCACAGACGTCCTTGACCCAGTCGAACTTGCCGGCCCAGTCGTCACCCATGACGAGGACGTCGGCGTGCTGCTCGACGATGTAGTCGCGCTTCTTCTCGAGCGACTCCTCGAGGAAGACGCCGTCGACGACGCGCAGGCTGCTGATGATCTCGATCCGCTCGTCCTCGTTGAAGACCGGCGACCGGCCCTTCTTGGAGAAGTTGAGGGCGTCGGACGAGACCCCTACGACGAGGCGGTCGCCGAGCTCGGCGGCACGCTGGAGCACCCGGACGTGACCGACGTGGAAGACGTCGAACGTGCCGAAGGTGATGACGGTCCTCGGGGACAACGGGCTCCTCCTTGAGAGGACGTGCTGGAGTGGTGCGCCGTGCTGAGGAGCCCGGGCGCGCGGTCGCAGCCACGCGGCGCCACCGCCTCAGAGGCTACCGTCTCGCCCCGGCATCACCGAGCGAGCAGCGTGAGGGCGCGTGATGCCGCCTGGGCGAGGGTCGTGTCGACGAGGCCTGCCCCGTCGCTGACCCGGCCGCCGTGGAGCACCGCCTCGGCGACCGCCGCAGGCTCGAGACCGGCGAGCTCGACGCCGCGGGGCCTGGGCGCGAGGTCGCTCGCGACGACCCGCGCCCCCAGCGCCAGCGCTTCGCGCACGATGACCGAGTCGCCGTCCCAGCTCGTCGGCCGCAGGAAGACGCCGGCGCCCGCCAGCACGCCACTGACCTGCTCGGGGGTGAGGTCGAAGGAGAGGTCGACCCAGTCGAGCGGGGCGACCACCGACCCCAGCGCCTCGAGCTCCGGGCCCTGGTGGCCGTAGGCGAGGAGCTTGAGACGGGCGTCGGGCCACTCGGCTCGGACGAGCCGCACGGCCTCGACTCCGGCCTGCGCGTTGTAGTGCGCCAGCCCGGCGTTGGTCGCCAGCACGAGGGCGTGCGGGTCGCGCGGGGTCGCGCCCCGGGCGGCCACTCCCCTGGCGTCGAACGGCGTGACGACGGTGGTGCGGCCGGCGAGGTCCGGTGGCAGGAGCTCACGGATGGCGGCGTTGACGACCCAGAGCTCGTCGAAGGTGCGCAGCACCCGGAGCACGGCACGCCGCCGCGAGGGCGTCATCGCCGACAGCTGTCCGGCGGTCGAGCCGGAGTGGAGCACGAGCGCCTTGACCCCGGGCAGGGTGGCGAGCAGGGGTGCGAGCTGGGCGGCACGCCAGAGCCGGGTGATGTGCAGGACGTGCAGCGCGGGTCGGCTCCACAGCGTGGGCACGGCTCGGGCGGCTCGCGAGGCGGAGCCGGTGTCGACGTAGCTGACGTCGTGCCCGGCGGCTCGGAGCACCTCGGTCATCTGCCGGTGGCTCGTCAGGACGCCGCCGACCTCGCCGTGCTCCTGCGCCCACTGGACCACCCGGCGTGGCGCGTCGGCGCCGCTCGACGTGGCCCGGGAGTCTCCGGGCAGGGGGTCGACCTGCGGCATCAGTCCAGCCTCGAGCTGGTGAGCACACCGAGGAGGTGGCCCGCCGCGGTGACGAGCGCCAGCGGAACCATGACGACGACGAGGACCTGGGTGCCGACGAGGTCGCCTCGCACCGCGTCGACCATCGCGGCCGCGAGGGCGAGCAGGCTCGCCTCGACGGCGACGAAGGCCCGGAAGAAGGGTAGGTGACCGGCTGCGCGCCGCACCGCGGCGATGCCCGAGACCTTGGACGCAGCGGTCTGGGCGACGTCGTCGAGCAGCGGCCGGCCGGTCTTGGCGCGCGCGACGATGACGAGGTCGGTGAAGGCCTTGTTGACGAGGACGATGACCGCGACGACCAGCCCGAGGACCGTGTAGGCGCCGACGTCACCCGGGTGCGCAAGCGACCAGTCGTCTGCGCGCAGGCCGATCGCGATGGGGATCGAGGCCTCCGTCAGGTAGTGGCCGATGCGGTCGAGGTAGATGCCCGCGGGCGAGAACCGCTGCCGCCACCGGGCCACCTCCCCGTCGGAGCAGTCGAGCAGGATCTGCAGCTGCATCGCGAGGACCGCCACGAGCGGCCCGACGACGCCACCGAACGGGATCGCGAAGGCCCCGAGCACCCCGACGAGGATCATCAGCCACGTGACACCGTTGGGCGTGATGTGGGTCGGCAGCAGGGCCCGCGTGGCATAGATCGACAGGTGCCGGATGTAGAGCGCTCCCGCCCAGTGCTCGGCGTTGTAGCGCGCGATGTGCTCCGGCGGCTGCGCGACGGCCTTGAGCTCCGCGATGCTCGGGCGGTCGTTCGTGGGGTCGTGCGTCACGAGCGCCCATCCTGCCCTGTATGCCGCAGTGCCGGGTCACGAGGTCGCGGCGCGGGCCGCACGTGGGGGCTCACGAGGACGGGCAGTTCCGGTCTGCGGACCGGCCGATGAGGGTGTAGCGCGGCCCGATGAGGCTGACCCTGCTCACCCTGACGACCTCACGGGCATACGGCTCGCGCTGGGTCGGGCGAGGGGCGAACTCGCCGAGGACGCAGACGCGAGCGTCGGTGAAGAGTGACGTGACGTAGCTGGGGTAGCCCGGCTCGCGGCGGTAGTCGTAGATGACGGGTCCGGGCTGGTGGAAGCCGAACCACTCGTAGCCGGCGTCGACCGTCTCGGCCGCGTAGCCGAGTCGCGTCGCCTCGGTGCCGAGGCTCCACTTCGTGCCGTCGAAGGTCGCTGACGCGTCGACCTGAGCCACGCCGATGAGGGCGAGGACGGCCACCGCGGCACTGGCGACGAGGCGGCCGAGCAGCTGTGGTGCCTTCGACCGCGATGCGTGGATGGCCGCCGCGGCGAGGAAGGGCACGGCGCCGACGACGTAGCGGTCGAAGGGGCGACCACGGGTGATGATGACGACCACGACGACGAGAGCCACGGTGACCACGCCGAAGGTCAGGGCGATGCGCGGCGAGGGGTCGATGGATCGCACGGCAGTGGCGGGAGCCTCCGCCGAGTGGGTGTCGACCTCCGTCACCTCGCGTCGCCGTCGCCGCCAGTCGAGGAGCACGCTGACCGTGCGGGCAACGGCGAACGTGATGAGCAGCGAGGTCGCGACGTTGGCCGCGGCCATGATGCTCCACCACGCCTGCCGCGAGAACACGGCCGGCGCCACCCCCGCGAGGGTGCCCGAGTAGGACCCGCCGAGCCGCACGTAGTTGCCGACGAGGAGGGGATAGCCGAGCACGTGCGAGGTGTAGGTGAACAGCGCGATGAGTGCGACGGTGAGCGGCCACCACCGCAGCAGCATGCGCCACATCCCTCCGCGCCACACGGCCAGTGCGACGGGGAACATGAGGAAGCCCGTCGTCGTCAGGATCCCGGCGAGGACGTAGTAGACCCGCTGGCCCAGCTCGATCTCCGCGGTGAGGGCCCGCGGTCCGGCCACGAGGGTGTCGCGCCAGAGGAAGAGGGCCGCTGCGAGGAGTACCCAGACGATGCCCACCCCAGCGACGACGAGCAGCAGCCTGAGACGACCCGTGGGCCGGCGCCCGTGGGTGAGGAGCGCCGCGATGAGCACTGCAGCAGCGGCCGCGAGCGAGTACTCCCGCACGCTGAAGGCGAGCAGGGCGAGGACGAGCGACAGGGCGAGCCAGCCCCAGCGCAGGCGCGGCCCGCGCAGGGCCGGCACCGCGGCGCAGAGGCACAGGACCTGAAGGGCGATGGCCGGCACGTCGGACATGAACGACACGCTGAGCCCGCCCCAGATGGGTCCAACGGCGATGAGGGCGACGCAGAAGGCCGCCCAGAAGGCGGCGAGGAAGTGCCGGAAGAAGAAGTAGGCGGCCGCGAGCGCGACGGCCGACAGGAGGGCGACGGCCACCTGCAGCGGCGCGATCTGCGCCCCGAAGACGGCGATGACGGGCTGGGCGGCGACCACCTGGCCGACGAGCAGGGTGCTCGAGTAGGGGTCGAACGAGAGGTGACCGGTGCTCGCGAGCGAGAACGCGAGGCGGTAGTAGACCCAGTCGTCGTTGCGTGCGGCGCCGAGCGCGCCGTGCGCGGCAGCATCGGCGAGGTAGAGACCCGCGACGGCGAGCGCGGCGCACCACGCGAGCACCACCTCGAGCCGTGGCAGGCGGGGGCGCGCGACGTCCATGGCACTCTCCGGCCGGGATCCATCGAGGGGCTCCTGCACGTCCGGCGCCTGAGCCGCCTGAGCCGCCTGAGCCGCTGGGGCCGCCTGAGCCGCTGGGGCCGCGCTCGCAGGGGAGTCGTTCGGGGCGGGATCGTCGACCCCTGGCGTGTCGGTCATCCTCTGCCTTCCTGTGGTCGCAGGTGGGCTCGCCACCCGACGGCGGACTCAGCGACGTACAGCGCAGCCAGCACGACCGCCCCCGCCAGCAGGGCGGGCGCGGGTTCGGCAAGCGCGCCCCCGATGAGGGCGAGCACGACGACGCGGACCTCGAGGCCGGTGCCCCGCCGCAGCCAGGTCGCCGAGCCGCGCCCGGTCTCGCGGAGGCGGTAGACGTTGTCGTAGACGTGCCAGCACACGACGGCGAGCCACGCGTAGGCAGCCGCGCGGGCCGTGAGGTCCCCGCCGGCGGCGAGCAGCAGGGCGGCGGTCTCGATCGCGAGGAGCAGCGCCGGAACCTGCCAGGCGAGCCGACCGCGGCCGGAGGGCCGCGGCACCACGGCGAGGTCGCAGAGGTCGGCCAGCTGCCGGTCGGGACGGTCGCCCAGGAACCCGTCGCGGCGGGTGACGGCCCGCAGCAGGCGCCCGGTCTGGGTCCAGCCGAAGGCGATCACCGAGGCGACGCCGAGCGCCCAGAGCACGACGGCCGGACTCATCGTGAGCAGGCCCACCGACATGATGAGGTAGCGCTCGGCGATGGGCAGGTGGAGCACCTGCTTGATGGCGCGCACCCGACGGGCACGCGCCCCGGGCGGCGCGGGAACGTCGGTCGGAGCGTCCTCGGGGCCCCCGTCACCGATCCCCGAACCGTCGCGGAGCTCGTCGCCGAGCCCGTTCCCGAGCCCGTTCCCGAGTCCGTCGCGGAGCCCGTTCCCGAGCCCGCCGACAGCCGGGTGCTCGGGCCAGCCCGGCGCGCCCAGGAGCTGGGCCCGGCGGCGCATCGCGTAGGCGTGGTCCTCGACATGGCGCGCCGCGAGGACCGCGAGCACGAGCACGGCCAGCCACCACAGGTCGCTCCCCCGGCGAGCCGCGACCCAGGCGAGGGCCGCGACCATCGTGAACTCCTTGACGCGGTCGCTGACGGCGTCGAGCCACCCGCCGAGGGGGTTGGAGCGGCGGGTGAAGCGGGCGATCTCGCCGTCGACGCAGTCCACGACGAGCGAGGCCTGGAGCAGGACGGCGCCGAGCAGCCAGGCCCACCACCACCCGGTGGCGACGGCAGCACACGCAGCCAGCCCGAGCGCCAGGCTCACCGCCGTGACGACGTTGGGTGACCAGTCGCGCCCGAGGCCGTATGCCGTGAGCCTGCGCGAGAGGGGGCGGATCGCAACCGTGGAGAAGAGTCCGTCGTTGCCTCGTGAGGCGGCGCGCAGGCGCTGCTGCCACGCTGAGCCCGCTGCTCCTGGGGCCTGCCAGTCGCCACGCCGCACGCTCTGGTGGGAGAGGGTGACGGCCCGCACGAGCACACCGGCCCGCACCGCGGCGAGCAGCGCCACGTCGAACGGCGCGGCGCCACCCCACCCGCCACGAGCGCCGGCCGCTTGGGAGGCCTGGGCGGCCTCAGCCGCTTCTGCGGCCGCTGCAGCCGCTGCGGCCGCCGAGAGGGCCGCAGCCAGCGCGGGGCGGTCGGCGGCGCGGACGCGCAGGACGCCAACGGCATACCCCGTCGGTCGGGTGACGACGTGGCCGGCGGCCGCGACGGAGACCACCTGGCGGCCCGCCTCCGACACCCGCACGGCAGCGGGAGCGCCGCGGCGGTCGGCGACGGACGCGCCGTCGAGGACGGCTGCACAGGTCACGTCGGACGCGTCGAGCACGTCGAGCAGCCCGACTGAGCTCATCTCGAGGTCTGCGGCCACGAGCACGAGCGGCGAGCCGGCGTCGGACGCGGCGATCGCTGCCGCCTGCCCGAGCAGCGCGGGGAGCTCGCCCGACACCGGACGGCGCGTGAGGTCGAAGTCGGCAGCCAGCTCGGCCGGACCGTCCACCCCGTCACCGACGTCCGTGCCGTCCCCCGAACCGGCGCGCGCCGAGCGTGGCGGAGCCTGCTCGGCGCCGAGGACGACGAGCGTGCCCCCGGAGGAGGTGCCACGGAGGGAGCGGGCGCGCGGGCTTCCGACGAGCGGAGGCCGGCTCCAGGTCACCTCGCCGCGTCCGCGTCCGCGTTGTACTGCTCGATGATCTCCTCGACCGGGCCGTCACCGACGAGCGTGCCCTGCTGGAGGTAGAGCCCGCGCTTGGCGAAGCGGCGCAGGTCGGCCTCGCTGTGCGACACCATGAAGAGCGTCTTGCCGCCGGCGAGCATGTTCTCCATGCGGAGGTAGCACTTCTCGCGGAAGGCGCGGTCGCCCACGGCGAGCACCTCGTCGACGAGCACGATCGGCTCGTCGAGGGTCGTGATGAGCGCGAAGGCGAGCCGCACCTGCATGCCCGAGGAGAAGTGCCGGTAGGCCATGTCCATGCCTGCCCGCACCTGGGGCCCCGCGAAGTCGACGATCTCGTCGTAGCGCTCGTCCATCTGCGCCTTGCTGAGCCCGTGGAGGCCGCCGGCGAGGTAGAGGTTGTCGCGGGCGGTGAGCTCGCCGAGGAAGCCGCCGGTCAGCTCGATGAGCGGGGCGACTCCCCCGCGCACCTTGACGCCACCCTCGTCGGGGATCATGACGCCGGCGATCATCTTGAGCAACGTGCTCTTGCCGCTGCCGTTGCCACCGACGAGGCCGACGGCCTCACCCTGCTCGACGGTGAACGAGATGTTGCGCAGCGCCCAGAAGGTGTCCTTGGGAGCGAGGTTCTTGCCCTTGAAGACGATCTCGCGCAGCGACATCTTGCGGCGGCGGCTGCGGTAGAACTCGATCCCGAGGTCCTTGGACTCGATGACTGGACGCATCAGATTTCCTTGAGCACGGGGGCTTCGAGCCTCTTGAACACGATGGTGCCGGCGATCAGGGTCACGAACGTGATGACGAAGGACGAGATGATCGAGGGCACGTTGAGCTCGTGCGGGAAGAACCCGGCACGGTACATCTCGAGGATCCCGGCCATGGGGTTGAGCAGCAGGATCTTCTGCAGCACCGGGGGCGCCGCGTGCACGCCGTAGATGATCGGGGTGGCGTAGAAGCCCATCCGGAGCGCGATGCGCACGATCCTCGGCATGTCGGTGAAGAGCACGGTCACCGGCGCGAGGATGAGGCCGACGCCCACGGAGAGCAGGAACTGCAGCACGATGGCGACCGGCATGAGCAGGATCCGGTAGTGGATCTTCGTCTCGCCGACAGCGATGAAGAAGATCGCGAAGCCGAACATCACCGGCAGCGAGAGCAGGAACTCGATGCCCTTCGCGACGACGATGCGCACGACCCAGAGCTCGCGAGGGAGGTTCGTCGAGCGGACGAGGCGCGACTCGGCGAGCAGGGCGCGTGACGTCTCTGTCGCGCACTGCGAGAACCACTGCCAGGCCAGCACGCCGATGACGATGAAGAGGACGTAGGGCTGGTAGCCGACCCGTCGGGCCTCGAAGATGTAGGTGAAGACGACGAAGTAGATCAGCGCCATCGCGAGCGGGTCGAGGATCGTCCACAGGTAGCCGATCGGGCTCCCGGCGTAGCGGACGTGCAGGTCGCGCCTCACCAGGGTGTCGAGGACCTGCCTCCGGGCGATGATGCCTCGCGCCTGGGGCAACAGGATCATGCGAGCGAGTCCTACCTTCTGAGGTGTGGGGTGAGAGGCTGCGGAGCGGGGTGAGCCGCCCGACCGGGCCGGCGCCGATCGGAAGTCTAGGCCCCCGACGATGTGTGGCGCCCGCGCCGTGCCTGTACGCGGCCGGGGAGAACTCTGTGGTCACCGGGTCCCACCGTTACCCTTTCCCCGACACGACAGACTCTGACGACGACGACACCTAACGGACACAAGGGGCAAATCACGTGCTGGGCCGATCTGAAGCGAAGCAACGGGCGAGTCGGGCGATGCACGCGGTGCGTCGCTCCATCCCGCACCACCGTTGGGAGGCCGTCCGCGACCGGCTTCACCCGGCCCTGCGCCAGACCCTTGCCGCCGCGCTGACCCCGTCGACCCCGAGCCTCGGCCGGGTCTCGGTCGTCGTGCCCTGCTACAACGTGGAGGAGTACCTCCCCGACTGCCTCGACAGCATCATCGGCCAGAAGTACCGCGACCTCGAGGTCATCGTCGTCATCGACGGCAGCCCCGACGCCAGCGCCGACATCGCCCGCGGCTACGCCCGCTGGGACCGCCGCGTCATGGTCATCGAGCAGCCCAACGCCGGTCTCGGCGCCGCCCGCAACACCGGGATCCGCGCCGCCCGAGGCGAGTTCATCGCCTTCGTCGACTCGGACGACACCCTGCCCCCCAAGGCGATCGCGACGATGGTCTCCTGCCTGTCGACGTCGGGCTCCGACTTCGTCGTGGGCAACCTCGAGCGCCGCAACGAGGCCCGCAGCTGGGTGCCGCTCTGGGCCCAGGAGGTGCACCGCCGCGACCGCACGGGACTGACCCTCGACGAGTTCCCCGAGGTCCTCGCCGACGTCTTCGCCTGGAACAAGCTCTTCCGTCGGCGGTTCTTCGACCGCGCGGTCGGCTCCTTCCCCGAGGGCATCCGCTACGAGGACCAGGAGCCGTCGGCCAAGGCCTACTCGAGCGCCGCCGCGTTCGACGTGCTCCACGAGGTCGTCTACTCGTGGTACGTCCGCGGCGACGGCACCTCGATCACCCAGCAGAAGTCCAACATCGTCGACCTCGCCGACCGCCTCACCGTGATGTCCAACGTCGCCGACGTGCTGCGCGAGCGGGCCAGCGCCCCGGTCCTGCGCGAGTGGCAGGCGAAGTCCGTGGGCCTCGACCTGCGCGCCTACTACAACGAGGTCCCGCGCACGGGCGAGGACTACTGGCACGCGCTCGCCTCCGGGGTGCGCGCCGTCACCAAGGACATGGACGAGCACGGATGGGGGCTCGTCAGCATCCACGACCGGCTGCTCGCCCGCATGGTCGAGCAGGGGCACCGCGACGACATCCGCATCGCCCTGCGCCGGCGCAGCGAGGTGGGCGACGCGTGGGAGACCGACCTCGACGCGCAGCCGCCCCAGGCCCGCCCGCTCTACCTCGACGACCTGCAGACCTACCGTCCGAGCGCGAGCGACCTCGCGCTCACCGACGTCGACAACCGGATGCGCATCATCGGCTTCGGCTACGAGGTCGACGGCGACGACCTCGTCGTCAGCGGCATGGCGTGGGTGCCGGGGCTCGACCTCGCGGGCAGCCCGTCGACGCTCGAGGCGCACCTCGTCGACGAGACGGTCGAGGGCCCCCACACGCCCGACTCCGACATCGTGCTGTCGGTCGAGCGCTTCGAGGACCCCACCCTCGACGAGCTTGCCGGCTGGTCCTCGCCGAGCCAGGCCGGCGCGGGCTTCCGGGTGCGCATCGACCTCGCCGACCTCGCCGCCGCCCTCGAGGCACGCCACCCGGCCGTCGACGACGTCGTCGAGTCCCACCCCGGCTGGCACCTCGAGCTCGAGCTCGCCGTCGCGCGAGCGGACGGCGGCGCCCCCCACACGTGGCGCTCGCCGCTGACGTCGTGGGACCGGCGCTGGACCGGCAACGACCTCGAGGTCTCGCCGCTGCACGACGGCAAGCGGGTCGTCGCCCTGCACTCCGCTGCCCGCGGCGTTCACTTCCACCTCTTCGCACCTCAGGTCACCGCGACGACGGCCCGCCTCGAGGGGCGCGACCTGCACCTCGTCGCCGAGGCAACCGGGTCCGACCCGATCACGGAGTTCACCATCTCGTGCGGCAAGGTCGGCCTGCGCCGCTCGTTCCCCGCCGTCGCCGTCGACGGTCGCTACGAGGCCACGCTCGCCGTGCCGCCGCTGCCCCTGGGCGCCTCCCCCGTCGTCGACCACCAGTGGGGGGTCCGCGCCGTCGTCGGCGGCGAGTCGCTGCCGATCGTCTGGGCCGGCTCGACGGGCGAGCTCTCGAGCACCTCACCGCACACCGGCGGCCTGCGGCTCGGCGTCACCGGACCGGGGCGGGTCCGCATGCTCGATCGCAAGCTGCACGCCACCGTCCACCGCGTCGACGTCGCCGACGACCTGCGCTCCTTCACCGTCACGGGGTATGCCGCCTCCGACGTCGGCGCGCAGCTGCACCTCGCGCTCGTGTCCGACCAGGGCACCGGGGTCTGGGAGCCCACGGACGTGCGCCACGACCTCGCGACCGGACGCTTCGACGCCGACTTCGCCCTGCAGACGCAGAGCTGGGGCGAGACCGTGGCGCAGACGACCGGTGCCTACTCGCTCCGACTCCTGCACGGTGACGGCGACCTCGACCGGGCCGTCTGGATCCCCGTCGCGCCGCACGCCGTCGACGACGTCAGCCCGCGCTTCCTGCACTGGCACCGGGGCAGCGACATCGCCTTCCGTTTCACCCTGACCTCGCGAGCCCGGGCGCTGTGGGTCAACACCCGGAGCGCGGTGCCCGAGGAGGACTGGACCCGCGCGGGCCAGTGGTCGGTGCGACGCGGCATACCGGCACTGCTGTCCTCGCCGATCGAGGACGGCGTGCTCTTCTCGACCTTCGGCGGGCGGTCGGCCGCCGACTCACCGCTCGCGCTGCACGACGAGCTCGTGCGGCGCGGCTACCCGCACCGGCTCGTCTGGGAGGTCGCCGACGGCACGGCCGTCGTGCCCGAGGGCGCCGAGACCGTCGTCATCGGCACCCGCGAGCACCTGCGCGCGCTGCACACCTCGCGCCACCTCGTGGCCAACAACAACTTCCCGTTCTACTACAGCAAGCACCCGGACCAGACGTATGTGCAGACCTGGCACGGCACCCCGCTGAAGAAGATCGGCCAGCACGTGCCGGCCCAGGGCCTGTCGCTGTCCTACCGCGACCTCATGAGCCGCGAGGCGAAGGCGTGGGACCTGCTGCTCGCGCAGAACGACTTCGCGACCACGACCCTCGCCGAGGCGCTCGAGTTCGAGGGCGAGGTGCTCAACGTCGGCTACCCCCGCAACGACCTGCTGAGCACGGGCGCCGACGCCGACCGCGACCGCATCCGGGCGCGCCTGGGAGTCCCGCAGGACGCCCGGCTCGTGCTCTACGCGCCGACGTGGCGCGACAACGTGCGCACGGCGACCGGCGGCTACGCGATGGTCAACCACCTCGAGCTCGATGCCGTGTCGCACGCCTTCGGGGCCGGCTCCGTGCTGCTCGTGCGTGGCCACAGCAACACGCCGGGGCTCGGCGACGCGACGGCGTCGAACGTCGTCGACGTGTCGCGCTACCCCGACATCACCGAGCTGATGCTCGTCGCCGACGTCCTCATCACCGACTACTCGTCGATCATGTTCGACTTCGCGAGCACCCGGCGCCCGATGCTCTTCCTCACGCCCGACCTCGCCGAGTACGCCGGCACGACCCGCGGCTTCTACCTCGACTTCGCCGACATCGCGCCCGGGCCGCTGCTCTCCTCGACCGACGAGGTGCTGCGCTCGCTCACGGGGCTCCCCCAGCTCGAGACGACGTATGCGGACCGCTACGACAGCTTCCGCACGACCTTCGCGCCGCGTGACGACGGGCGCGCCGCGGCCCGGGTCGTCGACGCCGTCTGGGGCCGCTGACGAGAAGCTGACCGGTTCACTGGTCGCCCCCTGGAGAGAGGGCGACCAGTGCCCACCTCCCCGATCGAAAGAGCGATTCGTCGCTACGGGGCGGCGCCGATGGCGCGCTCGAACTCCTGCACGACGGCGGCGTTGTAGCCCTCGGGGTCGAAGCCGGCGATCGGCACGCGCCCCTCGACGGCGGCGACCATGCCCTCGGCGAGGGCGTCGACCGTGCGTTCGACGACGAGGCCGTCCCCTTCGCCCAGCGCCGAGCCGACGGAGTCGAACGCCGTCGAGACGACGGGCAGCCCGACGGTGCGCGCCTCGAGGATGACCATCGGCTGGCCCTCGTAGTCGCTCGAGAGGACGAAGCACCGGGCCGAGCCCATGATCGACCACGGGTTGCGCTGCAGCCCGACGAAGAGCACGAGCCCGGTGAGCCCGAGCCGGGTGACGAGCGCCTCGAGGTCGACGCGCAGCGGGCCGTCGCCGACGACGACGAGCCGGATCTCGGGGTGCCTGCGGTGCGCGAGCTGGAAGGCCTCGACGAGCCGGGTGTGGTTCTTCTCCGGCGAGACCCGCCCCACGGTGACGAAGACGTACGGGTCGGCGCCGTCCGCGGTCGGCCGGAGCCGGTCGAGCGTGCCCTCGGGCACCGGCTCTGCCGCACCGCTCTCGACGCGCTGGACGTCGATGGTGTTGCGCGCGGCGGCGAACTTCTCCGGGGGTGCCCACTGCGACAGCGACCGGGCGTTGATGTCGCGCAACGCCTCCGACACCGAGACTACGTGGTCGAAGCGCGCATAGCTCGTGAAGACGGCCCGCAGGTTGGCCTCGTGCGGCCGCTTGCCCTTGACCTCTCGCATCTGGTCGGCGAGCAGGTCGTTGTGCTGCCACACCGAGCGGGTGCGCGCCGGCGCGTGCCCGAGCAGGAAGGTCCACGCGGGCGAGTAGCCGCTGAAGTCGACGACGTGGTCGAAGAACGCGGAACCGACGACGCGCCTCCAGTCCTGGGCGAGGGCGGCATCAAGCCTCGCGAGCGCCTCGGGCGAGACGGCGTCGATGTGGCCGCGCATCATCCGGCGCCGGTTCAGCCACTGCGCCTTGCTGATGGCCGGCGTGCCCTGGCGCACGAACAGACGCACCCGGGGGTCGATCGCCTCGGCGTTGGCCCGGCGGTCGTCGTTGTCGATCGGGCCCGTGACGACCGAGACGTCCCACCGGGCGTGGTCGATGCTGCGCAGCAGGTTGAGGGCCGAGCTCGTGATGCCGTTCGACATCATCCCGCCGAGGTAGAGCATGAGGGTGCGACGACCGTCGCGGCGGGTGCGACGCACGAGGTGGCCATCGCGGCGGTCTCGCACGACGACGTCGATGACCCGCTGGGTCGCCCCGCCGTCGTCGCGGGGAGCGAAACGGGCGCGCGCGGCGGCATACGGACGCCCGTGGGTGACGGCGGGGTCGAGGGCGGCGCCCGTGCCGACGGCGGCGATGACGTCGGCGAGCTCGCGCGCCGAACCGACCTGGGGTCCCGGCAGCTCGTCGGGGGCGAGGTAGCACCCGCGGTAGCCGTCGTACTCCTCGCGGTCGGGGGTGTGGAAGACGACCGGGCGGCCGGTGCCGAGGAAGTCGAAGAAGATGCTCGAGTAGTCGGTGACGAGCACGTCGGTGATGCCGAGGACGGCATTGGTCGGCAGGTGGTTGGGCACGAGCCGGCCCGCGAGCCGCGGCTCGGCGGAGGCGAAGCGGAAGACCTGCTGGTGCACCTTGAGCAGCACCCGGTGCCCCGCGGGCAGCAGCTGCTCGAGCTCGTCGACGAGCGCGGCGAGGTCGGCGGCGTCGTTGCGCGGGGTGTGGAACGACTCGCCCTTCCACGTCGGGGCGAGCAGGACGAGGCGCTGCCCGGCGCCGAGCACGACGCCCTCGGCGCGGAGCCGCGCCCGGGTGCCCTCGAGCTGCTCCGCGCCTGCGTACTGGAGGTCGGTGCGGGGGTAGCCCACCTCGACGAGCTCACCCGGGGCGATGTTGACGAGACGGTAGGCGTGCTCGTACATCTGCTCCGACATGAACGCGCTCGTCGAGAGCAGGTAGTCGGCCATCATGAAGTTGCGCAGCACGTTGCGGGCACCCCAGCCGCCCTGCGCCTCGTCGTAGCCCATCGCCTTGAGCGGCGTGCCGTGCCACGTGTTGAGGTAGGTCTGGCCCGGGCGCTTGCCCCACTCGGGCGGGAACGTCGCGTTGTTGACGAGCAGCCCTGCCGTGGCGAGCGCCCGGTGGTAGGCCACCGACCCGCGCCGCACGAAGCGCACCCGCGCGTCGTCCGCGAACTCCGCCACCGTCGAGGCGTATGCCGTGAGGTCGGCGAGCACCCAGACGTGACGGAGGTGCTGCTGCTCGGGGTCGGCGAGCAGCGCGCGGAAGATCGCCTCGGGGTTGCAGAGCATGCCGTTGCCGGCGAACGACTCGTAGACGACGAGGTCGGGGTCGACCGGCAGGGACCGCGCGGCCGCCTTGAGCTCGTGGGGCGCGGCCTGTCCGACCTTGCGGGCAAGGCGCTTCAGCCTGCGAACCGGACGGGGCAGCTCCATGAGGGTGGACTCCTTGGTCTCCGGGGCTCGTGGTCTCGGGGTCAGCTGTCGGCAGCGGTCTGCGGCGGGTGGTGGCGGGCGGCGGGTCGCCGGTCGGCAGGGTAGCGGGATCGGCTGGGTGGGTGCGCTCAGCGGGTGAGGCGGCGGGGGCTCGTGATGAAGCCGACCCCCCAGGCCCAGTGCATCGTCGCGAGCACGGCCGGAGTCGCGACCCGGGTGCGTGCGGACTCGCCACGCGAGATGGCCGCGCCACCCGCGACGATCCCCGCGGCATACGCGGCGGGAACGGCCCAGGCGGGCGCCCAGAAGAAGCCCGCCACGGTGGCGGCGGTCGTGACGACGACCATCGTCGGCGGCGCGAGGTAGCGCGGGTTGATCGTGCCCTCGTGGTGACGGGCGACGACGCGGCGCCAGCGCCCGTAGTGGAAGTACTGCTTGGCGAGGGCCTTGACCGAAGCCCGGGGGCGGTAGGTGACCCGCAGGTCGGGGGTGAACCACACGGTGCCGCCGGACTCGCGGATGCGGTGGTTCATCTCCCAGTCCTGGGCGCGGGCGAAGTGCGGGTCGTAGCCGCCGACGCGCTCGAGCGCCGAGCGGCGGAACACGCCGAGGTAGACGGTGTCGGCGGGGCCCGGCTCCCCGCCGGTGTGGAAGCGGGCGCTGCCGACGCCGATGGGGCTGCGCATCGCGCAGGCGACGGCGCGCTCGAAGTCGGTGCTGCCCCGGGCGTCCATGATGCCGCCGACGTTGTCGGCGTCGACCCGCTCGAGCTCTGCGACGGCGACGCGGATGTAGTCGTCGGGGATCTCGGCATGGCCGTCGACGCGCACGATGATCTCGCCGGTCGCGGCGCCGATGGCGGCGTTGAGCCCGTCAGGGGTGCGCCCGGACGGGTTGGGCACCAAACGGACCCGCGCGTCGTGCGCGGCGACGTCGGCCGCGACCTCGTCGGTGCGGTCGCGCGAGGGGCCGAGGGCGAGGACGACCTCGATCGGGCCGGGGTAGTCCTGGGCGAGGATCATGGCGACGGCGTCGCGCAGGTGCCGCTCCTCGTTGAGCAGCGGCATGATGACGCTGACCGGAGGGGTGGCCCCTGGGGTGGCGGTCACGCTGTGGTCCTTCGTCGTGGGCGGAAGTCGGCGGGGTCGAGCGCGGGCAAGCCTACTTGAGCGAGCGGACCGTCCTGCGCGGTCTGGCGTCCACGGTCGCCACCCGTGTGGCACCATCGTCGCGTCCAGCACCCAGCGACGGGACGACCTCGATGACGACACCTGCCCGGCACGGCTCCGAGACCCCGCGGCTGCCGGCCCTGCAGCGGGCCCGCCACTGGCAGCTGACCCGCGGCCTCGACTCCGGTCCGGTGAGCGAGGTCGTCGTCGAGCGGGACGTCCGCGTGCCCATGTCGGACGGCACCGTCCTGCTCACCGACCACTGGGTGCCGACGACGCCCACCCCGGGTGCGCCCGTGCTGCTGACGCGAACGCCTTACGGGCGCGACGGGTTCGGCGCCGAGGCGCTGACCTTCGCCGAGCGCGGCCACCACGTCGTCGTGCAGAGCTGCCGCGGGCACTTCGGTTCCGAGGGGACCTTCAACCCGTTCTTCGACGAGACCTCTGACGGGCTGGACTGCGTCGCGTGGATCGAGGAGCAGCCCTGGTTCACCGGGCGGATCCACACCTACGGCGGCAGCTACGTCGGCATGACGCAGTGGGCTCTGACTCCGCGCCTGCCCGACTCGGTCGAGGCCATGGTCATCGGCATCTCGGCCCGGTCGTTCCTGCGCTCGATCATCCACCACCGCGGCGGGTTCGGCCTCGAGACCGCCGTGGCCTGGCACGTCGTGCTGGGCTCGATGGAGGACTCGGCCATCAGCCAGCTCCGCACCCAGCTCGCCGCGCGGGGCGCCGTGTCGCGCGGCGGCGACGCGATCCCTCCGACGCGTGCGGTCGAGCGGGCGACGGGCACCGACACCCCCTACTTCCAGGACTGGCTGGCGCACGGCCCGGACGACCCCTGGTGGGAGCCGACCGACTTCGAGCTGTCGCCCTCGGTCGTGCCGCCGCTCGTGCTCGTCGCGGGCTTCTACGACCTCTTCGGCCACGCCCAGATCGAGGACTTCGTCGCCCTGCGTGCTGCCGGCCGGCCGGTGCGGCTCGTCGCCGGTCCGTGGACGCACGTCTCGCCCGAGATCAGCACGGTCGCGGTCGCGGAGTCGCTGCGCCAGCTCGCCGGGGTCGAGGCCTCGCACGCAGAGCGAGCCGTGCGCATACGGCCGATCGGCGGGTCCTCGTGGCTGGGCTTCGACGCGTGGCCGCCGCCCGGGCACCTCCTGACGCTGCACCCGCACGAGGACGGCAGCCTGCGGCCCGACCCGCCGACGCGCTCGGCCGAGGTGGGCTACCACTACGACCCCGCGCGGCCCACCCCGATGGGCGGCGGACGGTCGCTCAACGTCTGGACCGCCGGACGCCGTGACCAGAAGGTCCGCGAGGAGCGCGACGACGTGCTCGTGTGGACGAGCGGCCCGCTGACTCGCGACACGCTCGTCGCGGGCGAGGTCGAGGTCACCGTCGAGATGGCCTCGACCAACCCGACGGTCGACCTCTTCGTCCGCCTCTGCGAGGTCGACCGACGGGGCCGGTCGTGGAACCTCGCCGACGGCTACCTGCGCGCCGCCGACGACGGCACCGAGCGCGGGAGGCTCGTCCCGGCGCGCCGCCACGTCGTCACGCTCGGGGCGACCGCGGCGCAGGTGCGCCGGGGCCACCGCCTGCGGCTGCAGGTCTCGAGCGGCGCCCACCCCCTGCACCTGCGCAACCCCGGCACCGACGACCCCGTGCGCGATTTCAGCAAGCTCGTCGGCAGCGACCAGCGCGTGGCCCTCGGGCCCGCCGCGACACACGTCGTCATCCCGATCGCCGACGTGTCCGGCTCCTGAGGGCCGGACACGTCGGCGCCCTCACGCGAGGAGGGCGGCACCCAGGTGCTCCCCCTCCCGCGCCCCGGGCAGGACGGCATACACCCCGCTGCCGATCGGCGTCGTCCAGAGGCCCAGCAGGTCGGCCTCGTCGAGACGGCGCTGGATGGGCACGAACTGGCGCACCGGGTTGGCCTGGAACGACACGAACACGAGCCCGGTGTTCGTCCGCGTGCCCGGTGCCGGGGTGTCGTCGTATGCGTACGGCCGGCGCAGGATGCGCTCGTGCGGCTGCGCGGGCATGGCCCTGCGCATGTGCGACGCGGCATCGATGACCGGGAAGCCGAGCCTGTCCACGGCGCTCAGGTCCGGCGGGTCGCCCGCCCGAGTGCCGGTCAGCGGGGCGCCGGTGTCGAGGCGGCGGCCGACGGCGTTCTCGCGGGCCGT
This sequence comes from Humibacillus xanthopallidus, assembly GCF_006717145.1. Classification (GTDB taxonomy): domain Bacteria; phylum Actinomycetota; class Actinomycetes; order Actinomycetales; family Dermatophilaceae; genus Humibacillus; species Humibacillus xanthopallidus. The sequence goes on from NZ_VFQF01000001.1 coordinate 2,041,134, forward strand.
GCGGTCGGCCTTGTCCCACCGGTCGAGATCCATGGCGATGCGGCGGATGACGAGCGAGGTGCCGTCGCGCAGACCCTTGGGAGCGGGCGAACCGTCGGCGCCGACCCAGAGGAGCGGGTCGTCGAGGCCGTCGACCCGGGGCTGCACCGTGCCGTCGACCTGCCCGAACGGGTGCGGAAGGTCAGCTCCGGTCGCGACTGCGTGAGGGGCTCACGGAAGCCGCGCTGCACCCAGCGCTGCTCGGCAAGGGTGTCGGCCCCCACGACGAGACGCCGCTGGGCATGGGCGACGGCGACCGGCGACACGGCGCAGACCTGGAGCAGCAGGTCGGTCTGCGGCCATTCGCCGCCGAGGCGGTCGACCGAGAAGGCCGGCAGCGGCGTGAGCCAGTCGGGCCGCTCGGCCGTCAGGCCCGCCGCGTCGTAGAACCCCGGGCCCACCGCGACGGTGACGGTCAGGCCCGACGGCACCTCCGCGAGCTCCGGCTCGAGGTCGGTGAGCGGCGCCCGCGCCGACATGAGCCGCTCGATGTCGTCGGTCCACACCCTCAGGAGCCGGGCGCACGTCTCGCGGGTGGCGCCGCGCGGCAGGTCGAGGCCGACGAACGACGCGTACGGCTGCGGCGGGTCGACGACCCCGGCCTGCCGGTTGCCTCGGAACGCGACGGTGCCCGCGCCGTCCGTGCGGGCTGCGTCGTCTGTGTTGGTAGCGAGGCCCGCGGTGGCCGCCGTGCTCTCGCGGGGCGGTGACGTGGGGCTCGCGGCGGCGACCGTGGCGACGCCGAGCCCCCCGGCGGCGAGCAGGCCGTTGCGCAGCAGCGCTCGGCGACCGACCCCAGGCGGTGCTTCCGACGAGGTGCTGCGGCCGGGCTCGGGACGGCCGGGCTCGCGGCGGCCGGGCTCGGAGCGGCCGGGCTCGGAGCGGCCGGGCTCGGAGCGGCCGGGCTCGGGACGGCCGGGCTCGGAGCGGCCCATCACGGGGTGGCGCTCGTCGGCGACATGTCGTGCATCGTCGGCGTGCCGGTCGGGCTCTGGGGGCTGTAGGTCTCCTCGGCTCCCGCGAAGGAACGCACCGGCACGGTCCACTCGAACGTCTCGCCGCCGGTGGCGACCATGGAGAACGTCACGTCCTGACCGTTGTCGAGGGGCTGCGTCAGCCCCATGAGCATGAGGTGATCGCCTCCGGGGCTGAGGGTCAGGGTGCCGTGGGGCGGCACGACGAACCCGCCCTTCTTCTCCGTCATCGTCATCGAGCCGTCGGCCTGCTTCTCCATCGTGTGCAATTGGACCATCTGCGCCGTCGGCGTCGAGCCGCTGACGATGGTGACGGCGTGATCAGCAGGGTTGGTGATGGTGCCGAAGGCAGCGGTCATGCCCGAGCCGGCCTTGACCCACCCGGAGTCCAGGGTCAGTGCACGGCTGTGTTCTGGCGCGTGCTGCGCCGTGGCCGTCGCGACGGAGGTCGGCGCGCCGGCCGCGCTGGCCGCGACCCGGGTGCCAGGCGTCGCGCCTGCGGCGCAGGCGGTGAGCACGAGCGGCGCCGCGAGCAGGGCCGCCGCAGGGGCCAGGCGCTGCCTTGACGATGCGGAGGCGGGCGATGAGGGGGCGGACGGCGACGAGACGGATGGGGAGAGCGACAAGCGGTGCGTGGTCGTGCGGTTCATGGTGATTCCTTCGGGCAGGCGTGGATGTCGGTGCATGACAGCGGACGCGGGCACGGGGCACGCGTCTAGGCTCCGGGGGCCGGTGAGCCGGCGGCCGGAGGAGTCAGGCAGCGTGTGCTGGGGGTCCACGCCCCGGCACCACGAGCACGAGGTGCCGATGCGTCGCCTCGGCGCGGTGGAAGGCGCCGAGGAGCGGGGTCGGCCGCAGCCGAGGGAGCTGTGGTGTGCCGCGACGCACGACGGCATCGACGATGCGCCAGAGGAGGGACTCCCCGTGGCGCAGGAGCATGGCGAGCAGCAGGGCGGCGACGAGGTGGGTCAGCAGCATGACGAGGCCGGCCGACGGAGAACCCGTCATGCCTGGCATTCCGGTCATGCCTGGCATTCCGGGCATGCCTGTCGTGCCTGTCACTCCGGTCGTGCCGGCGAGCCCAGCGGGTCCGCCAGTGGCCAGGACCGTGGACGTCGCGGCCTGCGCCTGGAGGCAGCCCGAGGTGAGTGCGTGCACGTGGTCTGCCGCTGCGCCCGTGCACGCCAAGGTCGCGGTCGCGGCGCCCGAGAAGAAGGTGAGAATCCCATGGCCCACGAGCTGACCGATGGCAAGAGCGGGGAAGAGGTGCCGGAAGCGGCGCTCGCGGGCCGACCCGATCAGGGCGACCGGCCAGCAGAGGGCTCCGAGTGCCACGATGCCGGCCGTCGAGGCCGACCCACCGGCCCACTCGTGGCCGACGACGGTCACGAGCACGACCGTGGCAACGAAGGCGGCGGCACGGAGCAGTCGCACTCCCCCGACCCCCGCCGCCAGCATGACGACGATCCTAGCCGCGCGCTGTCAGCGGTCCTCAGCCGAGGAGCTGGCGGGCCATGACGATGCGCTGGACCTGGTTGGTGCCCTCGTAGATCTGGGTGATCTTGGCGTCGCGCATCATCCGCTCGAGCGGGAAGTCGCTCGTGTAGCCGGCCCCGCCGAGCAGCTGCACGGCGTCGGTCGTGATCTTCATCGCGACGTCAGAGGCGTAGCACTTCGCTGCGGCGCCGAAGAAGGTGAGGTCCTTGTCGCCCCGCTCGGACTTGGCTGCGGCGACGTAGACCATCTGGCGCGCGGCCTCGAGCTCCATCGCCATGTCGGCGAGCATGAACTGGATGCCCTGGAAGTCGGCGATGCGCTTGCCGAACTGCTTGCGCTCCTTGACGTAGGCGAGCGCCTGGTCGAGCGCGCCCTGCGCGATGCCGACGGCCTGGGCACCGATCGTGACGCGGGTGTGGTCGAGGGTGCGCAGCGCGAGCTTGAGCCCGCCGCCGACCTCGCCGACGACGCGGTCGGCCGGCAGCCGCACGTTGTCGAAGTGCAGCTCGCGCGTGGGGCTGCCCTTGATGCCGAGCTTGCGCTCCTTCTCACCGAAGGTGAAGCCGGCGTCGGACTTCTCGACGACGAAGGCCGTGACGTTGCCGCCGCGGGGGCCGTCGGGGTCGGTGACGGCGAGGACGGTGTAGTACTCGGAGACGCCGGCGTTGGTGATCCACGACTTCTGGCCCGAGAGCACCCACCCGTCTCCGTCCTGGCGAGCGCGGCACTTCATGGCCGCTGTGTCGGAGCCGGCCTCGCGTTCGGAGAGGCCGTAGGAGAAAGTCGTCTTCCCCTGGGCGAGCGGCGTGAGGTAGCGCGACTTGAGCTCCTCGTTGCCGGCGAGGATGAGGGGCAGCGACCCGAGCTTGTTGACCGCGGGGATGAGTGAGCTCGACGCGCAGACCCGAGCGACCTCCTCGATGACGATGCAGGTCGCGAGCGCGTCGGCGCCGACCCCGTCGTACTCCTCAGGCACGTGCGGTGCGAAGAAGTCGGAGGCCACGAGGGCGTCGTGCGCCTCCTGCGGGTAGCGGGCCTCGGCGTCGACGGCCGCGGCATACGGCGCGATCTTGTCCTCGGAGACCGCGCGGACCGCCTCGCGCAGGGCCTCGTGGTCCTCGCTCGTGCGGAACAGGTCGAAGTGGGTGTCGGTGCTCACGGTCGCGATCCTACTCACGAGTTCGGATTAGTAGGACGTCCTCGTGATCGACGCCACGCCGGCCACCGGCAGCCTGTCGTCCACGATGAGGACGGCCGTTTCCGGCGACGGAAGCGCCCCTCGTAGACTGCCTCCAGGTCATGAGCGCCAGCGACAAGCCCCGGCTCGCTGGCCGGCAACCCTCCAACCGCGGTGGGGTGCCCCGGGTGAGGACCTGGCCCGTCGCCGTCCGGCGCGCGGGCAAGCGCGGAGACTCCTCTCCCGCACCGCCTCGTCGGTGCTCGGGCCATCGCAGGCCCGGTCGTCGACACGAACGAGAAAGTCGAGCACCACGATGACCGACGGCCCCAACTGGTCCTTCGAGACCAAGCAGATCCACGCCGGGCAGAGCGCCGACAGCGCCACGGGCGCACGGGCCCTGCCGATCTACCAGACGACGAGCTACGTCTTCAACGACACCGACCACGCGGCAAACCTGTTCGGGCTCAAGGAGTTCGGCAACATCTACACCCGCATCATGAACCCGACGACCGACGTCGTCGAGCAGCGCATCACCGCGCTCGAAGGTGGCGTCGGCGCCCTCCTCGTCGCCTCCGGCCAGTCGGCCACGACGCTCGCCCTGCTCAACATCGCCGAGGCCGGCGACCACATCGTCGCCTCGCCGAGCCTCTACGGCGGCACCGTCAACCTGCTGAAGTTCACCTTCCCCAAGCTCGGGATCGAGGTGAGCTTCGTCGAGGACCCGACCTCGATCGAGTCGTGGCGCGCGGCCGTGCGGCCCAACACCAAGGCCTTCTTCGGCGAGACGATCGCCAACCCCAAGGCCGAGGTGCTCGACATCGAGGCCGTGGCCGCCCTCGCCCACGAGCACGGCGTGCCGCTCGTCGTCGACAACACCATCGCGACGCCCTACGTGATCCGCCCCATCGAGTGGGGCGCCGACGTCGTCGTGCACTCGGCGACGAAGTACCTCGGTGGCCACGGCACGTCGATCGCCGGCGTCATCGTCGACGCGGGCCGCTTCGACTACGCCGCGGACCCCGAGAAGTTCCCCAACTACAACACGCCGGAGGAGAGCTACCACGGTCTCGTCTTCGCGCGCGACCTCGGTGTCGGGAGCGCGCTCGGCGCCAACCTCGCCTACATCCTCAAGGCCCGGGTGCAGCTGCTGCGCGACCTCGGTCCGGCGGCGGCGCCCTTCAACGCCTTCCTCGTCGCGCAGGGCATCGAGACGCTCTCGCTGCGCATCGAGCGCCACCTCGACAACGCAGCCAAGGTCGCCGCCTTCCTTCAGGACCACGACCAGGTCGAGAAGGTCGTGTGGGCGTCCCTGCCCGACAGCCCCTCCTATGAGCTCGCGCAGAAGTACGCGCCGCGTGGCGCCGGCGCCGTCCTCTCCTTCGAGATCGTCGGCGGCCTCGAGGCGGGCAAGAAGTTCGTCGAGGCGCTGTCGCTGCACAGCCACGTCGCCAACATCGGTGACGTGCGCTCGCTCGTCATCCACCCGGCCTCGACGACCCACTCGCAGGGCCCCGAGGCGGACCGGCTCGCCGCCGGCGTCACCCCGGGCCTCGTGCGCCTCTCGGTCGGCATCGAGCACATCGACGACATCATCGCCGACCTCGAGCAGGGCTTCGCCGCCGCCAAGTCCTGACCCCACCCGTCGAGTGGCCACTCTTCGTCGCACCCCACCCGTCGAGTGGCCACTCTTCGTCGCACCCCACCCGTCGAGTGGCCAGCTTTCGTCGTTTCCCGCACGTCGAGTGGCCACTCTTCGTCGCCTCGTGGAGGTCGAATGGCCAACTCTTGTCGTGGCGCGGATTGGCCACTCGACAAGGGTGAAGCGACAAGGAGTGGCCACTCGACGTGGGTGAGGCGACCAGGAGTGGCCACTCGACGGGGTAAATGGGGCGGAGGTGGATCGGCAGGACTGGCACAGTGAACGTCATGCCGATCCGCTACCCCGCTCCCCTGCGCCCCGGCGACCGCATCGGGTCACCTCCCCGAGCTCCGGCGTCGCCGACGACCTCTGGCCCCGCTTCACGTATGCCGTGGACTTCCTGCAACACAAGGGTTTCGACGTCGTCGTGGGCGAGCTCAACCACACCTCGCACCACTCCCCCTCGCACGTCAGCGGGCCGCGCGAGGCGCGCGCGGCCGAGCTCATGGCGATGCTGCTCGACCCCTCGATCCGCGCAGTCGTACCGCCGTGGGGCGGTGAGACGTGCATCGACCTCATCGACCTGCTCGACGCCGACGCCGTGGCGGCCGCGGAGCCGACGTGGTGCGTTGGGTTCTCCGACACCTCGACCTGGCTGACCCCGCTGACGATCACCACAGGGATCGCGACGATCCACGGGCAGAACCTCATGGACACGCCCTACGCGCTGCCGGACGGCATACGGCACTGGGTCGACGTCGCGGCCACCCCGACCGGAGGGGAGATCGTGCAGCGCTCGCCCGGCGTCTTCCGGACGACGGGGCACGACGACTACGCGGCCGATCCGGAGGTGTCGGACTACCTCCTCGACGGGCGCGGTGGCTGGGTGCGTCTCGACCCGGGCCACGAGGGCGAGCCGGTGACCGTCTCGGGACGGCTCGTCGCGGGCTGCGTCGAGGCGGTGGGCTTCCTCGCCGGCGGGCGCTTCGCCGACCTCGGCGCGTTCGCCGAGACCCACGCGCCAGAGGGCATCGTCCACGTGCTCGACGTCGCGGAGTGGCCCTCGACCGACATCTGCCGGGCCCTGCACGCGATGCGGCTGCGCGGCTGGTTCGACCGCTCCACCGGCATCCTCGTCTCGCGCACCCGAGCGCCGGGCCTGCCGGACTTCTCGCAGCACGACGCCGTGCGCGACGCCCTCGGGATGCTCGGCGTGCCGATCCTCGCCGACGTCGAGTGCGGGCACGTGCCGCCCTTCCTCGCGCTCGTGCAGGGAGCCGAGACGACCGTCGCCTTCGAGGACGTCGACGGCCGCGGCCGGGGCACCATCACGCAGCGGCTGGCCTGAGCGTCTCCCGACGGGCCGGTATGCCGGCGCGCCCGGTCCCGCTCAGCCCGTGAGCTCGTCGACGTAGCACCAGCGCCAAGCCTCGCCCGGCTCGATCGAACGCATCACCGGGTGCCCCGTCTCGTGGAAGTGCGCCGTGGCGTGCTTCATCTCCGAGGAGTCGCAACACCCGACGTGGCCGCACGTCAGGCAGAGGCGCAGGTGCACCCACGTCGTGCCGTCGCGCAGGCACTCCTCGCAGCCGTCGGGGGTGCGGGGCTCGACGCACGAGTCGGCGACCTCGCGCAAATGGTCGCAGGCCGATTCGATGGTCTCCATGGGTAGCACCTCGCTGTCCGCCAGGCGCTCTGCCTGGTCGTCGATCCGGTCGAGCATCGTCTCCTCGAGGTCGAGCGCGCTGAGCACGACACGCAGCACCTCGTGGTCGGCGCGCCCCTCGTCGCGCAGCCGGAGCACCTCTGTGCGCTCGGCCTGCAACATGGCGAGCCGCCCGCGCCGGTAGCGGTCGCTCGGGGTCTCGTCGACGCCCGCGCCCCGGGCCCCGAGCCGCTCCCACATCGCGTTGACGCGGTCCTCCGACCGCGACGTCAGCAGGGCGCGGGTCTCCCGGTCGATGGCGGGCGTCGCGGCCAGCTCGGCGAGCCCGGCCCGGCTCGCCGAGGCGAGCACGGTGGCCGCCTGGAGGGCGTCCTCGCGGGGGTCGGGCCCGCGCACGCCGAGGCGTCGGGCGAGTCCCGGGAGAGTCGTCCCCTGGATGAGCAGGGTGCCCACGGTGACGACGACGGCGATGAGCACGAGCACGTCGCGGTACGGGGTGTTCGTCGGCAGCAGCAGGGCGGCTGCGAGCGTCACGACGCCGCGCATGCCGGCCCACGAGAGCACCGCCGAGTGTGTCCACGGCGCGGGCGCCTCGCGGTGGAGCATCCGCGTGGTGAGGAACCGGAAGGGAAACACCCAGACCGGTCGCAGGAGGAGCACGACGACGAGCGTTCCGACCGCGGCCAGTGCGATCCGTCCGGCCGTGAGCTCGGAGGCGCGCACCCGGTCGAGGACGTAGAAGACCTGTAGGCCGATGAGGAGGAAGACGGCGTTCTCGAGGAGGAACTGGATGGAGCTCCAGTTGATCCGCTCGCTGAGGCGTGAGGCGGCCGACTGCGTGCGCGGCGACTTGTGACCGAGGACGAGGCCCGCGGTCACCACGGCGATGACGCCCGAGGCGTGCAGCTCCTCGGCGGGCACGTAGGCGGCGAAGGGCACCATGAACGACAGCACCGTGTCGAAGGCCGGCTCGCCCGAGAAGTGCTTGCGAAGCACGGTGACGATGAGGGCGATGGCGAGGCCGACCCCGATGCCTCCGATGGAGGCCCAGAGGAAGTCGCCGACGACCGTGCCGACGGAGACCTCCGTGCCGAAGGCGCTCGCCGCCAGGCCGGCCGCGGCCAGGGCGGTGCGCAGGGTGACGAGGGCGGTGGCGTCGTTGACGAGCGACTCCCCCTCGAGGATCGCGACGAGCCGGCGCGGCAACCCGATCTGGCGACCGATCGAGGTCGCCGCCACGGCGTCCGGCGGGGCGACGACGGCGCCGAGGGCGAAGGCAACCCAGAAGTCGATGCCGAGGGCCCACTGGAGGAACACGGCGACACCGAGCGCGGTGAAGAGGACCAGCCCGACGGACAGGCCGAGGATGACGCCCCGGTTGTTGCGGAAGTCGACGAGCGACGTGCGGATCGCGGCGGCATACAGCAACGGGGGCAGGATGCCGAGCAGCACGATCTCCGGGCTCAGCGCAACCTCGGGCACGAAGGGCAGGTAGGACCCGACGATGCCGACGACGATGAGCACGAGCGGTGCCGACACACCCAGCCGTTCGGCCACCCACGACCCGGCGAGTACGGTGGCCGCGATGGCGAGCAGGCCGATGGCGATCTCCACCGGGCCATCCTGCCCCAGTCGGTCATCCGGTGGGCGCCCCGCCCACCCGTCGAGTGGCCGCGCAACCCCACCCTCACCCCGTCGAGTGGCCGCGCAACCCCACCAGCCACACGATACGAGTGACGACGCGGCCACTCGACGACGAGGGGTGGGGTCAGGAGTGACGACGCGGCCACTCGACGACGGGTCAGGAGTGACGATGCGGCCACTCGACGATGAGGGGTGGGTCAGGAGCGGAAGAAGGACCGCACGCCGGCGATGACGCGCTCCTGGTCGCTCTCGGTCAGCTCGGTCGCGCACGGCAGCGAGACGCCCCGTTCGAAGAGCCCGTCGGCGACCCCTCCCCCGACGACCGGCGCCGCCGCGAAGGGGGGCTGGGCGTGCAGCGGCCGCCAGAGCGCGCGTGCACCGATCCCCAGGCCACCGAGGTGGTCGAGCAGCTCGTCGCGGCCGCGGCCGTCCGCCTCCGGCACGAGCACCGAGTAGAGCCAGTAGGTCGCGTCGAGCCCGGGCACCCGGGGCGGCAGGACGACGGGCAGGTCGCCGAGCGCCTCGTCGTAGCGCGCCGCGATGCGGTGCTTGGCCGCGACGAAGTCGCCGAGCCGCTCCAGCTGGGCCAGCCCGAGACCGGCGGCGATGTTGGTGAGGCGGTAGTTGTAGCCCACCTCGTCGTGCAGGTAGCCGACGTCGGGCACCTTCGCCTGGGTCGTGAGGTGGCGCGCCCGCGCGGCCAGGTCGTCGTCGTCGGTGACGATCATGCCGCCTCCGCCGGTCGTCGCGATCTTGTTGCCGTTGAAGGAGAAGCACCCGACGGCACCGACGGTGCCCGTGTGCCGGCCGGCATACCGTCCGCTCGACCACGTGGCACCGAGCGACTCGGCGGCGTCCTCCAGCAGGGGTATGCCGTGCCGCTCGCACGCGTCGACGAGCGGCTCCATGTCGGCGGGCTGGCCGAGCACGTGCACGACCTCGACGACCTTCGGGAGGCGCTCCCCTGCCGCGGCGCGGCGGTCGAGCTCGCCCGCGAGCAGGCCGGGATCGATGTTCCACGTGCGGGTCTCGCTGTCGACGAGCACCGGCCGCGCGGCGAGGTAGGCGATCGGGTTGACGGAGCCCACGAACGTGAAGTCGGAGCAGACGACGTCGTCGCCCGCCTCGACGCCGAGCAGGATGAGGCCGATGTGGATGGCCGCCGTGCCCGTCGAGCAGGCGATGGCGTGCTTCGAGCCGACGTGGTCGGCGAAGCGGCGTTCGAACTCCGAGACGAACGGTCCGACGGACGAGACGAAGCCGGACTCGACCGCCTCGAGGACGTAGCGCCGCTCGAGCTCGCCGATGTTCGGCACGGCGAGCGGCACGGTGCCCTGAGCTCCCCGGGCTCCCGGTGCGTGTGCCTCGGTCACCGGTGGTACCGAGCTGCCGTGTCGGGGTCGACGCGGGGGCGCAGCCACTCGGCGGTGGCCGCGAGCCCCTCCTCGAGCGACACCGTGGGCGCCCAGCCGAGCACCTCGTTCGCGAGCGAGGGGTTCGAGAGGAGGATCTGCACCTCGGAGCCCTCGGGCCGGATGCGCGCCTCCTCGGTGACGATGCGGGCCTCGCTCGCCGTCACCTTGGCGCAGAGGTCGACGACGTCGCCGACCGAGACGGTGCGGCCGGTGCCGAGCTGGATCGTCGTGCCGGGCGCGACATCGGACAGCGCGGCGCGCACGAAGCCGTCGGCGGTGTCGGTGACGAAGGTGAAGTCGCGCTTGGGCGTCACGTCGCCGAGCCTGATCTCGGCCGCTCCGGTGAGCATCTGCGACAGCACCGTCGGGATCACCGCCCGCGTCGACTGGCGAGGACCGAACGTGTTGAACGGCCGCAGCGTCATGACGGGCGTCTCGAAGGAGAGCGCGTAGGACTCGCACATCTTGTCGGCCGAGATCTTCGTCGCCGAGTAGGGCGACTGCCCGCGCAGCGGGTGCGCCTCGGTGATCGGGACCGACTCCGGGGTGCCGTAGACCTCGGAGGTCGACGTGTTGACCATCCGCGGCGTGCCGTGCCGGCGCACCGCCTCGAGGACGTTGAGCGTGCCGATGACGTTGGTCTCGACGTAGGACCGGGGAGCCACGTAGGAGAAGGGGATCGCGATGAGTGCCGCGAGGTGGAGCACGACGTCGACGCCCTCGGTCGTCGCCATGACGTGCTCCGGGTCGCGGATGTCGCCGAGCACGACCTCCGCCTGCCCGTCGCGCACGGCCGCCCGGAAGGCGTCCGACTCGTCGAGCCAGCCGGTCGACCCGTTGGAGTTGTAGAGGCAGAAGGCCCGCACGTGCGCCCCGTCGGCGAGCAGTCGCTCGACGACGTGGGAGCCGATGAAGCCGTCGGAGCCCGTGACGAGCACCGTCGTGCCCGCCACCGAGCCGTCGATGGGCCGGGCCGTCAGTTCGTCTGTCACAGCTGCCTTTTCGTCGATCATGAGTGATTCCGTATGCCGTCCGGCGCGGCGCGCGAGCCAGGTGGGCTCATGTGTGGCCCTTGGCCCGCGCGAGGTCCGTGGGGGTGCCGACGTCGATCCACTCGGCCGTGATCGGCCAGGCGGTGACCACCTCGTCGCGCTCGAGGCAGGTCTCGACGAGCTCGGGCATCGTGCTCGCCCGACCGGAAGGGAGCCAGGCGAGCGCACGCGGCTCGACGGCATACACGGCGGCGTTGATGTCGAAGCTCAGCGTGGGCTTCTCCGAGACGTCGGTGACGCGGCCCCCCGTGCTCTCGACGACGCCGAAGGGCACCTCGTGCTGGTAGGTGCGCGTCGCCATCGTCACCGTCGCGCGGGTGCGGCGGTGGGCGTCGAGCAGGTCGTTCGCGTCGAACTCGACCATGAGGTCGCCGTTCATGACGAGCACCGGGTGCTCGAGGTCGGGCCGCTCGGCGCGCAGCAGGGTGAGCGAGCCCGCGGTGCCGAGCGGCACGTCGGGGTCCTCGCGGAGGTAACGCACCGTGCAGCCCAGTCGCGACCCGTCGCCGAGGTGCTCCTCGATCTGGTCGGCGAGGTAGTTGACGCTCACCCAGATCTCGCGCACGCCGTCGCCGACGAGCCCGAGGACGATCCACTCGATGATGGTGCGGCCGGCCACGGTCATGAGCGGCTTCGGGGTGTGCTTGGTCAGCTCGCCGAGGCGGGTGCCGCGGCCCCCGGCCATGATGACCGCGACGTTGGGCAGCGGCGCGGAGCCGACGACGTCGGACAGGGTGTGCAGGCCGACGAGGGTGCGCTCGTCGTCGAGCTCGGGCACGACCGAGATGCGCAGGGCCTGCATGAGGTCGAGCACGAGCGCACGGGGCGAGCCGGCCGCGACGAAGTGCGGCGACCTCGTCGCGTGGTCGATGGCGGCGTCGTCGAGCGAGCTGCCCTTGAGGAAGGCGCGGCGCAGGTCGCCGTCGGTGAGCAGCCCGGCGAGGTGGCCGGCGTCGTCGACGAGGAGACAGACGGCCGTCGCGCTGCGGTCGACGACCTCGAGGGCGTCGCGGATCGACGCGGTCGTCGGTGCGCACGCTGCGCGCAGGTCGCGCTCGGTCACGGCTCCTCCTCCCGGTCTCGCTCGCCGCCGCCACGCCCGGAGTCGCGCGGCAGGTCGACGAAGTGCTTGGCCCGGGTGCCACCGGACGCTGCCCGAACGATATCGAGGATGCGCTGGCTCGCCCCACCCGTGCCGTACGGGTTGCTCGCCGCCGCCGTCCGGTCGCGCCAGCCCGCCGACAGGGCCGTGCGCAGCGCCGCCTCCACCGCCGGGCGCCCCTCGTCGGCGTGCACGACGTTGTCGCCGCGGAGCCGTCCGCGCTGGCGCTCGCCGACGTCGACCGCGGGCACGTGCACGGTGGCGGCCTCGATGACGCCCGAGCTCGAGTTGCCGACGACGACGTCGGCCGCCGCGAGGACCGCGGGGTAGTCGCGTCCGAGGGCGGGGACGAGGTGCAGTCGCGGCTCAGTGGCCGCGAGGCTCGTGAGGGCGGCGAGCACCTCGTCGCGCCCCTCGTCCATGCCGGGATGGGTCGCGAGCACCGTGCCGCACACGGCGAGCGCCGCCTCGGCCGCCTCGCGCGCCCACTGGCCGACGGGGGCACCCTGCTGGGCCGTCGGCGGGTGGTAGGTGAAGAGGGCGAGCGGCCGCCGGACCGATGCCACCTGGAGGAGGCGGGCCAGCGCCTCGTCGTCGGCCGGAGCGGCCGCGGCCAGTCGGTCGAGCCCCGGGGCACCGGTCACGTGGATGCGCTCGGGTGCCTCCCCGAGCTGTCGCAGCCGGGCGGCGGCGTCCTCCGAGGCGACGCAGTGCTGGTCGGCGAGCTTGGTGACGGCGTGCCGCACGCGCTCGTCGAGCGCGCCCTCCGTCACCTCCCCGCCGTGCAGGTGCACGATCGGCACGCCGAGCAGCACGGCGGGGGGCACGACGTAGAGCAGCTCCCACCGGTCGCCGAGCACGACGAGCACGTCGACGGACTCGTCGCGAAGGGCTCGCCCCGCGCCTCGGGCGATGACGGCGCCCTGTTCGAGCTGGGCACCGACGGTGACCTCGGTCATCGGGTCGGCGAGCGCCACGATGCGCTCGTGCCACGACGGCACCGACCCGCTCGGGGGCAGGGCCTGCGCGAGGTCGTCGGCGGCATACATGACGCCCGTGAGGATGCGCAGCCTCACGTCGGCGTCCCCGGCCAGCGCCTCGATGACGGGCAGCAGCGGCCCGAGGTCGGCGCGCGTGCCGACGAAGACGGCGACGGTGAGCGGGGTGGTCACACGCGCCTCAGCGGGCCAGGTCGTCGTCGGTGAGCGGCGCGCCTGCGGACACGTCACGGGCGAGCACCCGGCCGCGGATGTCGACCGCCGGGCTGATGCCGCCCTCCGGACGCAGCAGCTGGAGGTCGGCGCCGGTCAGCGCGGCCCCGGCTGCGAGGTCGTGCGCGGCGTGCCACGAGCGGCGCACGAGGACGGCGTTCTCCTCCTCCGAGGGCATCCGCACCTTGACCCCGTCGCCGAGCGCGGCCGCGAGCAGCTTCGTCTGCGTGACGTAGTCGGCGAGCGCCTCCGGCTCGAGGCTGGCGAGGTGGTCAGGCCCCGGCAGGGTGCGGTCGCTCGTGAAGTGCTTCTCGAGGACCGGCGCGCCGAGGGCCACCGCACCGAGCGCGGTCGTCAGCCCGGGCGTGTGGTCCGACCACCCCACCGGTATGCCGTGCCGCTCGGTCAGGCGCGGGATGACCCGTAGGTTGCACTCCTCCACGGGCGCCGGGTAGGCCGAGACGCAGTGGAAGAGCACGAGCCCGGGGGCACCGTCGCAGGCCTCGACCGCCGCGGCCACCTCGTCCTCGGTGCCCATGCCGGTGGACACGAGCAGCGTCACTCCGAGCCGGGCGAGCTCGCGCAGGTAGGGCAGGTTGGTCAGCTCGCCGGAGCTGACCTTGAGCGCCGGCAGCCCGAGCCCGACGAGCATCTCGGCACTGTCGAGGTCGAACGGAGTCGACAGGAACGTCGAGCCCGCCTCGGTGGCGTGGTCGCGCAGCTCGGCCCAGGCCTCGGCCGGCAGGGTGAGGGCCTCGAGGAGGCTGCGCTGGTCTGCCGAGCCGCCCCGGTCGCGCTGGTAGGGCGTCGTCGCCGCGGCGGACGAGACGAGCTTGTCGGGCGAGAAGGTCTGGAACTTCACGGCGTCGGCGCCGGCTGCGGCCGCGATGTCGACGAGGCGGTGGGCGAGGTCGAGGTCGCCGTTGTGGTTCACGCCGGCCTCGGCGATGACGTAGACGTCACCGGGGGTCGGGACCATCCGGCCGGCGATCTCGACAGGGGTCACGTGGGTCGAGTCCGTCGCGGCGTGGCCGCGCTCAGCGGTGACGGCGGGCTCGGGGTTCACGGCGGGCTCGGGGCTCGCTGGGGTCGTCATGAGGATCCTCCACGTCTGGTCGCCGGGACGCCGACGACCGTCTGTCCGTCGCCCACCGGGGTGGTGACGACGGCTCCCGAGCCGATGGTCACGCGGGCGCCGACCGTGACGCCGGGCAGGACGCGCGCCCCGCTGCCGACGAGGGTGGCGTCACCGACCGAGGCCGCCCCGAGGAGCACGGCACCGGGCGCGACGTGCACCCCGACGCCGACGACACAGTCGTGCTCGACGACCGCTGCGGTGTTGACGATGACGGCGTCACCGAGGTCGGCGGACGGGCCGACGTGCGCGTGCTCGAGCACGACGGTGCCCGCGCCGAGTCGGCTGCGCGGAGACACGGTGGCGGTGCTCGCGACGACCGGCGGCGAGCTGAGCCCACGGGCCAGCAGGTCGGCCACGAGACGAGCCCTGGCAGCGTTGGCGCCCACGGCCACGGTCAGGTGCAGCCCTTCGCGCTCCGCGAGTGCAAGAGCCTCGGTGTCGTCAGCGAGAACGTCGACGTGCCAAGGCTGCCCGCCGGTCTGGCCCGCGACGGCGACGACGCTGTGACCGGCCCGCTCGAGCACGTCGACGACCGAGCGGGCGTGACCACCGGCTCCGAGCACCACCCAGCCGCGGCTGGTGGCTGCCACGTCAGGCCGTCCCTGCGGGGCCGGCGTGGCCGGCGTGGCCGGCGTGATTGCCGGCGTGGTGGCCGAGGGAGGCGGCCGCCTCGCCGAGGGCCACGCCCACCTTGCGGATGTTGTCGGGCGCCAGGACCGCGGCCACGCGCGGTGGGTCCAGCACGAGGCCCTCCCACGAGTTGCGCACGTAGTCGTGCACGAACCACTCGTCGATGCTCGCGCGGTCGGCGTGCAGCGACTCCCAGCCGCGCTGCGCCACGAACGCCGTGAGGTCGTCGGGCGCGCCGAGCGTCAGGACGTTGGCGAGGCCGCTCCACGGCATGTCCGCACCCGTGACGACGGGCAGACCAAGCAGGCCGGCCTCGAGGCCGACAGTGCCGGTCGCCGTGACGGTGAAGACGGCGTCGCGCATCAGCTCGCGCGAGTCGGCGAAGGGGTCGATCGTCGCGATGTTGGGGTGGGCGTCGAACTGCGGCCAGTAGTCGGGGTCGCGCCGCCACATGAAGTGAGCGTGCTCCTTGACCGCGACGCCGATGTCGAGCGGCGCCAGGGCGTCAGCGAGGACCCTTGCGGTGTAGGCCTGGTCGCGCCACTCCTGGCCCATGACATCGACGCTCGACTCGGGCTGCACCTGCAGCGGCAGGAAGACGAAGCGCTCGGGCAGGGGGTCCCACCGGCGGCTCTGGTACTCCCGGAGGTTGAGCCGGGCCTTGACCGGGTTGAGCCACGGCAGGCGCGCGTAGTCAGAGGGCCTTGGCAGCTGGAGGTTGGCGCCGCGGTCGACGGCGAACTCCTTGACGCGGTCGGTGGCGAGGCGCCAGACCTCCTGCCCGGTCTCGACCTGGAGGTTGCGGGCGAAGCCCATCGGCCGGCCCTGCTCGGCCCGCCACGAGCAGATGAACTCCTCGCCCGCCGCGAGCGCCGACGCGTCCTCGACCTGCCGCTGCCACAGGGTGATGCCCTTGGGCGCGCCGATGAGGCCGAAGCGGTCGGAGGGCAGCCGGATGCCGCGCGGCCACGTGGCGAGGCCGCCGTGGTGGGTGACCAGACCCGCGGTGAGCAGCTCGGAGGTGACGGTGAACTCCGTGAGGGCGAGCACCGGGCCACGCCCGGCGATGACCGACTCGAGCTCCTCCGCGGCGAGGTTGAGGAAGTTCATCGCCGTGTCCACCCGGTTGCGGCGCAGGGCCCGCTCCGACACGAGCAGGTCGAGCACGTCGAGACCGACCCCGGCGCACGCGCGCTTGAGAGCGGCGTGGGGCGCGAGGCCACTGACGACGTTGGCCCTGCGCGCTGCGGCATACGGCAGCCGGACGGTGGTGGCCCGCGGGGCGTGCTGGCGCACCCAAGCGAGGTTGGCGTCGGTCCGCGCGACGAGGATGAGGTCCTTCGTCTCGAAGCCTGCGTGCACGAGTGCCGGCACGAGCAGGTCGTCGTAGCCCAACCCCATGTGGACCAGTGGTGTCACCACGAAAGCGTCTCTCCTGCGGATCGGTCGGTGCTGGTGGGCGAGCGCCTCATCCTAGCCGCGCAGCGTGCGCAGGATCCGTGGCGCGAGCAGCAGCGCCACCACGGCGACGACCGCAGCCGCGACGAGCCGCAGCCAGAGCGCGCCACCGGCCGACGGAGCCGCTGCACCGGCGAGGGCCACGAGCACGGCTCCGGCGGCGATGACCCACAGCCGCGGTGGCCACCGCAGCGGGCTGTGGGCGCGGGCGAACCACGTCGTGAGCGCCATGAGCACGGCATACCCGACGGCCTTGGCGACCGCGACGCCGACAATGCCGTGGGCGGGAGCGAGCCACAGGGCGAACCCGACGAGGACGGCGAGCGCGGCCCCCGCGGCCCACGCGAGCCGGCCGGTGCGCTCGGCGTCGAGCACTGCGAGCGACGAGCCCTGGTAGACCATGTAGGAGACCGACACCGTGCAGATGACCCCGAGCGCCGCGACCATCGCGACGCGGTCGAAGCCGGGGCCCGCCATGAGCGTGACGAGCCACGGGCCGAGCAGCGAGACCCCCGCGGCCCCGAGGCCGACGACGGCGGTCAGCGCGGTGCCGGTGCGGGCGGTCCAGCGCCACCGGCGGTCGAGCGGGTGCGACAGGACGAGCGGGCCCCAGGCGTTGAAGAGGGCGACGGCGAGGACGAACGGCATGTTCCCGAGCTGGAGCGCCACCTGGTAGGCACCGGTCGCCGCGTCCCCGACGAGCCACCGGGTCAGCAGCACGTCACCGGACAGCAGGCCCAGCATCGCCGCGGCCTGCGGCAGGAGCGGCGCCGCGAGACGCACCCCCGCGCGCACCCGCTCGCGCTCCGCGGTCGGCCACAGCGGGCGGCCGAGGAGCACCGCGACGGCCGCCGCCACGACGACCACGCCGGCGTATGCCGTGAGGTACGTCCCAGCCGTCGGCTCGGCCCGCGCGGCCAGCAGTCCCGCGAACTGCGCGGCAACCGTCGAGAGGACGGCGAGCGCGAGGAATCCCCACGGCTGCAGGCGAGCCCGCATCAGTGACTGCCCCGATACGACCGTCGTCAGACCGGCGCTCGCGAGGACGAGAGGCACCCACTGCGAGAGGTCGGCGTGGCCCGCCGCCGACAGGACGAGTGCCAGGGCGATGCCGAGCGCACCGAGGGCGAGGGCCACCAGGATCATCGTGCCGGCGAGGGCGCGGGCGGCGCGTGGGCCCTCGGTGCCGCGGTGGTGCTCGCGCAGGATCACCTGGGGCAGGCCGGCGGCGGCGAGGGTGCCGACCATCTGAACGACGACGAGGCCGGTGGCGACGCGGCCGAACTCGGCCGGCCCGAGGGCTCGCGTCGCGAAAGGCAGCACGAGCAGCACGCCGAGACCCTGCAGGGCCGTGCCGACGAGATAGACGACCGAGTGCGCGCCGAGCGAGGCGCCGGCTCGGTCGGCGGGGGGCGCGGTGCCTTCGGGCGGGCTCGTCACAGACCCGAAGGTACCGGTGGCGGCGGCGCGACCCGTCCAGCCGCACACCGCGAGGACCGCGGCACACCTCCGGGACCGCGGCACACGGCACACGTGTGCGGCTGACCTCGACATGGACCGCTGGCCACGCCCACACTCCCCGGCGAGCCGCACACCCCAGCGCGCGCCGCACGCTCCGCGGGCCGCGGCACACCTCGGGCACCGGGGCACACGGCACACGGTGTGCGGCTGACCTCGACATGGACCGCTCGCCGCGCCCACACTCCCCGGCGAGCCGCATACCCCAGCGCGGGTCGCACACCTCGGGGGCCGCGGCACACCTCGGGGACCGGGGCACACGGCATACGGTGTGCGCCTGACCTCGACATGGACCGCTGGCCACGCCCACACTCCCCGGCGAGCCGCACACCCCAGCGCGGGTCGCACACCCCGCGGGTAGCGGCACACGGCATACGGTGTGCGGCTGACCTCGACATGGACCGCTGGCCACGCCCACACTTCCCGGCGAGCCGCACACCCCAGCGCGGGTCGCACGCTCCGCGGGCAGCGGCACACCTCGGGGACCGGGGCACACGGCATACGGTGTGCGGCTGACCGCGAGGTGTGCGAAGCGCGCCGACGTGCGCGGCCAGCTGGTGCGTCCTCTAGCCTGCAGGTGTGCCCAGCCCGTCCGCCCCGACGCTGCGCGTGGTCGTGCGCGGCTCCGGATCGATCGGGCAGCGCCACGCCCGGGTCTTCCGCCAGGTCGGCGCCGACGTCTCGCTCTGGCCCGTCCGCGACCGAGGGCTCAATGCCGATGCCACGGACGACGCGACGGGCGCGCGTCTGCTCGACAACACGACGGGCCCGGCCGCCCTGCGCGACGCGTTCGTCGTCGTCGCCACCGACACCTCGCGCCACGTGGCCGACGCCCTCGAGGCTCTCGACGCCGGGGCCGAGATGGTGCTCGTCGAGAAGCCGGTGGCCCCGACGGCAGCGGCCGCCCGCGACCTCGAGACGCATCCGCGCCGGTCGGCCGTGTGGGTCGCGGCACCGCTGCGCGCCCATGAGGGGTTCCGCCACCTGCGCCGACTCGTCGGTCGCCTCGACCGCGGCGGCGCGGCCCACGTCTGGTCACAGTCGTGGCTCCCCGACTGGCGACCCGACCGTGACTACCGCGAGTCCTACTCCGCGCGCGCCGACGAGGGCGGGGTGCTTCGCGACCTCGTCCACGAGATCGACTACGCGACAGTGCTTTTCGGCTCACCTGCCCTGCTCGGGGCGAGCCTGGCCACAGGCGGCCCACTCGAGATCGAGTCCGAGCAGGCGGCCACCCTCCTGTGGGCCGGCGGGCTCTTCGACGTCACTGCTCGGCTGGACTACACCACCCGCCCGACCACGCGCGGCGTCGTCATCACGTCGCCCGACGGCACCCTCGAGTGGGACGTCGCGCGTGCCACGGTGCGCCACACCACCGCCGCCGGCGACATCACCGAGCAGGTCTTCGAGCACGACCTCGACCGCGACATCGTCATGGGCACCCAGGCCCGGGCCGCGCTCGAGCTGCGACCGACGTCCCCGCTCGACGAGCGGGTCGCCCGAGGGGCCCCGGCCACGCTCTCCGACGGCATCGATGCCGTGCGCCTCTGCGACGAGGCCCGGGGCGTCGGCACGCGCGACACTGCCACCATCTCGACCCCGGAGGACGCACCGTGACCACCACAGAGCAGCCCCGCGTCCTGGCCGTCATCCCCGCGCGCGGCGGCTCGAAAGGCCTCCCGGGCAAGAACACCCGCCGGCTCTTCGGGCTGCCCCTCATCGTCCACAGCATCCGTGCGGCGGAGCTCACGCCCTCGATCACCCGCTGTGTCGTCTCGACCGACTCCGACGAGATAGCAGCCGTAGCAAGGGCTTTCGGCGGCGAGGCCCCCTTCCTGCGCCCTGCCGAGCTCGCCGGCGACGACGCGCCGATGGCCCCGGTCGTGCGGCACGCCCTCGAGTGGTGCGAGGCCGACGAGGGCGAGCGCTACGACGCGGTGCTGCTGCTCGACCCGACGAGCCCCGCGCGTGTGCCCGAGCAGCTCGCCGACGCCGCCCGCCGCCTCGCTGCCCACCCCGAGCTCGACGGCGTCATCAGCGTGTCCGAGCCCACCTTCAACCCGGTGTGGGTGGGCGTGCGCCCCGCCGGCTCACCCGACGGCGCGCTCGAGCGGTTTTTCGACTCCGGAGCCGGGGTCACCCGACGTCAGGATGCCGACCGCTTCCTGCGCATCAACGGCAACTTCTACCTCTGGCGCGCCGACTTCGTGCGCCGCCTCGAGACGTCGTGGTTCGACGAAGGCCGACACGCCGGGGCCGAGATTCCTGAGTCGCAGGCCTTCTCGATCGACGACGAGTACGAGTTCCGCCTCATCGAGGCGCTCATCGTCGCCGGGATCATCCGGCTGCCGTGGATCGAGAGGGAGACCCAGTGACGACCGACCTGACCGACCTGACCGACCTCGGCGGCCGGACAGCCGTCGTCACCGGCGGTGCCGGACCACTGGGAGCCGTGCTCGCCGATGCGCTCGCCTCGGCGGGTGCCCGGGTCGTCGTCGTCGACCTCCACCCCGACTCGTGCGCCGCGACGGCGAACGGGCTGCCGGGCGAGGGACACGTCGCCGTCACGGCCGATCTGCTTGACCCACAAGGTCTTTCGGCGGTCGTCGATGCGGTCGGACGGTTGGACGCGTGCGACATCCTCGTCAACAACGCCGCCTTCACCGGCACCTCCGGTGTGCCGGGGTATGCCGTCCCCTTCGAGGAGCAGACCGACGAGTCCTTCGCGATGGCGCTGGCTCTCAACCTCACCGCGCCCTTCTCGTTGACGCGCCGGCTCGCGCCCCTGCTGCGCGCGGGCGGGCACGGCAGCGTGGTGAACGTCTCGAGCATCTACGGTCTCGTCGGGCCCAACATGGGGCTCTACGAGGGGACGCGCATGGGCAACCCTGCGGCATACGCGGCGAGCAAGGGTGGGCTCGCCCAGCTGACGCGCTACCTCTCGACCGTGCTGGCGCCCGAGGTGCGGGTCAACGCCTTCGCCCCCGGCGGCATCGCCCGCGGTCAGGACGACGCCTTCGTCGAGCGCTACGAGCGGCTCACCCCGCTGGGCCGGATGGGCACGGAGGACGACTTCCGCGGCGTCGTCACGTGGCTCGCGTCGGATGCCTCGGCCTACGTCACCGGCCAGGTCGTCGCCGTCGACGGCGGCTGGACCGCCTGGTAGCCCGTCCCCACCAATCGAAAGAGCAGTTCGTCGGGAGGTCGCCCAGCGACCGGGCCGACGAACTGCTCTTTCGATTGGGTCAGGCCTTGAGCTCGGGGGCGACCGTCTGCTCGAAGAGCTCGATGCCCGAGCGGTCGTATGCCGCCTCCGCGAAGTAGGTGATCGCGTACGTCATGCCACGCGCCTCCATGTCCTTCAGCGTCGAGACGATCTTGTCGGTCGTGCCGACGGCGGGCTGCTTGCGCAGGTCCTCGACGGCGGCGGCGGCCTTCTCGTCGGCGACGCCGCCCTTGCGCAGCAGCTCGCCGTAGAACTGGAGGCGGTCCTCGACGTCGGCGTCGGTCTCGCCGATGACGACGTTGTAGTTGGCCGAGCGCACGATCTCGCCGAAGTCGCGGCCGAGGTCGACGCAGTGGCCCTTGAGGATCTCGCTCTTGTGGTCGAAGCCCTCGGCGCTGCCGTCGAAGTTCGTGTAGTCGGCGTACTGCGCCGCGATCTTAAGCGTCACCTTCTCGCCGCCACCGGCGATCCACATCGGGATGCCGTTGAGGGCGCTGCCCGGGTGGCTCGTGCCCTGCAGCGGGCGGGGCGCGCAGATGGCGCCGTCGACCTGGTAGTACGTCCCGTCGAGCGTCGCCGAGCCCGACATCCACATGTCGCGGAAGATCTGGACGCCCTCGCGCAGCGCGCCGAGGCGGTCACCGGCCTTGGGGAAGCCGTAGCCGTAGGCGCGCCACTCGTGCTCGTACCAGCCGGCGCCGATGCCCATCTCGGTGCGGCCGCCCGAGATGACGTCCACGGTCGCGGCGACCTTCGCGAGGTAGGCGGGGTTGCGGTAGGCCATGCAGGTGCACATCTGGCCGAGACGCACCCGGCTCGTAACGGCGCCGAAGCCGGCCATGAGCGACCACGCCTCGTGCGTTGCCTCGCCGGACGGCTGGGGCACGGTGTGGAAGTGGTCGTAGACCCAGATCGACTCGAAGGTGTCGCCGTCGTCGGCATGTCGGGCGAGACCGGCCATCACCTCCCACTGCCGAGCCGGCTCGATGCCGACGAGATCCATGCGCCAACCCTGGGGAACGAACAGTCCGAATCGCATCCCCCCATCCTGTCACTCCCCTCCGCTGCTCGCCCGGGTGCCCGGTCGTGCCACGATGAGCGACATGAGCTCCCACTACAACGCGCCCGAGGTGGTCCGCGACCTGCTCCACACCCCCGCGACCTGGGCGGTCGTTGGCCTCGGAGACAACCCGGACCGGACGGCATACCACGTGTCGCTCTGGCTGCAGCGCGAGCTCGGCATGCACCTCGTGCCCGTGCACCCGAGCGCCGCGACGGTGCACGGCGCCACGGGCTACGCCACGCTCGCCGACATCCCTGACCACACGGTCGTCAAGGTCGTCGACTGCTTCGTCAACAGCGCCCACGTCGGCGCCGTCGTCGACGAGGCGATCGCCGAGCGCGAGCGGCTCGGCATCGAGGCGCTCTGGCTCCAGCTCGGCGTCGTCGACGAGGACGCCGCGCGCCGGGCCGAGGCGGCGGGCCTCGCCGTCGTCATGGACACGTGCCCCAAGATCGAGTGGCCCCGCATCCAGCCGGGCGACGGGGCCGACGCCGTCACCGGCTGACCAGTCGCGCGGGGGCTCAGTCCTGCAGGCCTCGCGCCACCTGCTCGCGCAGCGCGGCGCCCTTGGCGTGCGCCTGGTCGCGCAGGTCGGACTGGAAGGTGAACATCTGTTCGCGCACGTCGGCGGCGAGGTCGTCGCTGCCGGAGCCGATGATGCGGGCGGCAAGCAGTCCGGCGTTGCGCGCCCCACCGATCGAGACCGTGGCCACCGGCACGCCCGCGGGCATCTGGACGATCGAGAGCAGCGAGTCCATGCCGTCGAGGTAGCGCAGCGGCACCGGCACCCCGATGACCGGAAGCGGCGTCACGGAGGCGAGCATGCCCGGCAGGTGCGCGGCTCCCCCGGCCCCGGCGATGACGACGCGCAGGCCGCGGCCGGCGGCGCCCTGGCCGTAGGCGATCATCTCGTCGGGCATGCGGTGGGCCGAGACGACGTCTGCCTCGTAGGCGATGCCGAACTCCTGCAGGGCCGCCGCCGCCTCGCGCATGACGGGCCAGTCGCTGTCGCTGCCCATGACGATGCCGACGACAGGGCTGCCGGCCGGGGTGAGGTCGCTCGCGCTCATTCGGTGATCACTCCTCGGAGGTAGTCGGCGGCGTGCCCGGCGCGCTCGCGGGCGTCGGCGAGGTCGGGTCCGCTGACGTTGACGTGGCCGATCTTGCGGCCGGGGCGCACCCCCTTGCCGTAGACGTGCACCTTGGCGCCGGGGTCGCGAGCCATGATGTGCCGGTATGCCGGGTAGAGGTGCTCGTAGTCGCCGCCGAGCACGTTTGCCATGACGGTCCACGGCGCGGTCGGGCGGGGGTCGCCGAGCGGGAGGTCGAGCACGGCGCGCAGGTGCTGCTCGAACTGCCCCGTGACGGCCCCGTCCATCGACCAGTGACCGCTGTTGTGCGGGCGCATCGCGAGCTCGTTGACGACGTATGCCGCCCTGCCGTCCCCACCGGCCCGCACCTCGAACATCTCGACGGCGAGGACTCCGGTGACGCCGAGCTCGCCCGCGATGCGCAGTGCGGCTTCGGTGACGACCGACGCGAGGTCCGGGTCGAGACCCGGTGCCGGTGCGAGCACCTCGGTGCAGATGCCGTCGGTCTGCACCGTCTCGACGACGGGCCAGGCCGCGGCCTGGCCCGAGGGGCTGCGGGCGATGAGCACGGCGAGCTCGCGCACGAAGTCGACCTTCTCCTCGAGGAGCAGGCCCCCCTCGACCGGCCCTGGCTCGCCCACGCGGCCCAGCCAGTCGGCGAGCTCGTCGGCGGACGAGACGACGCTCACGCCCTTGCCGTCGTAGCCGCCCCGGGGGGTCTTGGCGACGATCGGCCAGCCGACGTCGTCACCGAAGGCGGTCACCTCGTCGGCGGTCGTCGCCCGGGTCCAGCGCGGGCAGGCGATGCCGAGACCGTCGAGGCGCTCGCGCATGGCGAGCTTGTCCTGCGCGAACTGCAGCGCGGCGCGCGTGGGGTGGACGGCGACGCCGTCCTCCTCGAGGGCCTGGAGGATGTCCTGCGGCACGTGCTCGTGGTCGAAGGTGACGACGTCGCACGACGCGGCGAAGGCGCGTACCGCCTCGAGGTCGGTGTGGTGGCCGACGGGAGCGCTCGGCACGACGAGTGCCGCCGCGGCGGTCTCGCTCTCGGCGAGGATGGACAGCTGGATGCCGAGCTCGACGGCCGGGCCCTGCATCATCCGGGCGAGCTGCCCGCCCCCGACCACTCCGACGACGGGGAAGCCGCCCGGGGCTCGCTGGGGCCGGCTCGCTTGGCTCCGTGGGCTCGGCTGGCCCGGTTGGCTCGGTTCGCTCGTCGGCACGCTCACGACGCCCCAGCCTAGTCGCCGCTGGGCGGCGGTCAGCCCGCCGGGTCGCTGCGGCCCGCGCCCGTCGCGGCGGAGGCCCGGAGCTGGGCGGTCGCCCGCTCGTCGGACGGCTCGCCGAGCGCCTCCTCGAGGTGGCTCGGGTCGGCGAGGTCGGGGTGGTGGGTGCGCACGGCGGTGAAGGTCCACAGCTTGTTGAGCACGAACGACACGGGCGTGACGACCGCGATGACGATGAGCTGCGCCCAGTAGAGGCGGGTCCGCAGGCCGGTCGAGTTGTCGAAGATCGCCTCGGGCAGGTGCAGCGGCGACCCCTCGTGCATGAGCAGGGTGAGCAGCACGAGCCCGACGAGCTGGCCGAGCAGCCCGACGGTGAAGAACGGGAGGTACTCGCGCCACCACGCCGCCCGGTGGTTCGAGCGGAAGGTCCACGACCGGTTGAGCTGGAAGTTCCAGAGGTTGGCCACGAGGAAGGCGATCGTCGAGTAGACGTGGTACCACCGCACGTTGAAGTCGGTGAACGGGATGCCGACGATCGCCTCGCGGGCGTCCGGGCCGAGCTTCTTGACGACGATGAGCGTCAGCATGTTGACGAGCACGCCGGAGGCGCCCACCAGCGCGAACCGGCCCAGCAGGACCCAGTTGTGGCGGTGGCGCACGAAAAGGAAGTGGTGCAGGCGCCTCACGCGGGCACCCTACCCCGCGCGCCTTGGAGTCCGTCCCAGATCGCGGGGAAGCGGGCTCGCAGCGACCTCGGGGCGGGTCAGTCCGTCTCGGCCTCGGAGAGGAAGAGCGCGAACCTGGCCGGCTGGGCCTGCACGAGGTCGAGGCGGCCCCCGTTGGACTCGGCGAGGTCGCGGGCGAGGGCGAGGCCGAGGCCGGTACTGCCGCCCGCGCCACTGCTCACCGACCGCTCGAAGATGTGCGGGGCCATGGCCGAGGGCACGCCGTCTCCCTGGTCGCTCACCTCGACGATGACGGAGGGTCCCGAGCGGCGCGCGTGGACGTCGACGGTGCCCCGACCGTGCACGAGGGAGTTCTCGAGCAGGGTCGAGAGCACCTGCGAGAGCGCGACCGGTGTGGAGCGCACGAAGAGGCCCCGCTCGCCCCTGACCCGCACCGACCGGCGGGCCTGCTCGAAGGCCGGCTGCCACTCGCGCTGGAGGGCCGCGATGACGGAGTCGAGCGACACGGCCGGGGCCGGCCCACCGGACCCACGCGTGCGTCCGAGGAGGTCGTCGACGACGCGGGTGAGGCGCTCGACCTGGGCGATCGCGATGTTCGCCTCCTCCTTGACGACGTCGGCGTCGTCGGTGACCGAGATCTCCTCGAGGCGCATGAGCAGGGCGGTGAGCGGGGTGCGCAGCTGGTGTGAGGCGTCCGAGGCGAAGTCGCGCTCGGCCGCGAGCGACTTCGTCATGTCGTGGGCGCGGCGGGTCATGACCTCCGAGACCGTGTCGATCTCGGCGATGTCCGATCGCACGGGGGCGAGGCGCGCCTCCCCTGCCGAGAGGCGCTTGGCGACGGCGACGAGGTCCTGCGACGCCCGCTCGACGTGCGAGCGCGTGCCCGTCGTCGCGAGGTGGCCGGCGAGCACGCCGAGGGCCCCGACCCCCATCATGACGGCCGCGAAGCGGGCCACGCCCGTCGTCGGGTCGGCCGTCAGCCAGGTCGCGACGACGGCGGCACGAGTCGTGACGACCCACCACACGACCCCCGTCGCGAGCACCGCCGCGACGACCGCGCAGACGAGCGCACTCGTGAGCGAGGTGCGCGCGAGCTGCCGGCGCACGGTCAGTCTGCCTGCGGCCGCTCGAAGCGGAAGCCGACGCCACGGACGGTGGCGATGTACTGCGGCGACGTCGCATCGTCACCGAGCTTCCGGCGCAGCACCGAGATGTGCATGTCGAGCGTCTTCGTCGAGCCGAACCAGGCGGTGTCCCAGATCTCGCGCATGAGCTGCTCCCGCGAGACGACCTTGCCCTGCTCACGCACGAGCACGCGCAGCAGGTCGAACTCCTTGGCCGTCAGCTGCAGCTCGAGCCCCTTGAACCAGGCCCGGCGGCCGTCGGAGTCGATGCGCACGAGCTCACCGGCCACCGGGGCGTCGGACGGGGTGCGGCGCAGCAGGGCCCGCACCCGGGCGAGCAGCTCGGCGAGGCGGAAGGGCTTGGTGACGTAGTCGTCGGCGCCCGCGTCGAGCCCGACCACGGTGTCGACCTCGTCGGCGCGTGCCGTGAGGATGAGCACGGGGATCGTGCGGCCTTCGGCCCGGATGCGCCGGCACACCTCGAGCCCGTCGATCTTCGGCAGGCCGAGGTCGAGCAGGACGAGGTCGGGGTTCTCCTTCGCGCCGTCGAGGGCTGCCGCCCCGTCCTCGCGCACGTCGACCTCGTAGCCCTCACGCCGCAGGGCCCGGGCCAGTGGCTCCGAGATGGCGGGGTCGTCCTCCGCCAGGAGCACTCGAGTCATGTCACCGTCCTCAGTCCTTCGCACCATCCGTCGCCCCGACGCGTCGAAGCCTATCCACAAGGCCGGGGCGCGCACGTCGCGGCCGACACCGTCTCAGCGGGTCGGTCGGCCTGCCCGACAGCCGCGGGCAGCCGCCAGGCAGCGGCCAAGCAGCGACCGGGCAGCCGCGTGCAGCCGCCGGGCACCCCCCGAGCAGCCTCCGACCAGCGCTCAGCGTCCGGGCCACACCGGCTTGCGCTTCTCGGCGAAGGCCGCGACGCCCTCGCGACGGTCGCCAGAGAAGGCCGTCGCCCGCCAGCACGCGTCCTCGACCTCCAGCCCGGTCGCGAGGTCGACGTCGGCCCCGAGGCGCATGGCCCGCTTGGCGTTGCGCAGCCCGACGGGCGAGTTCGCCGCGATCGTCGCAGCGAGCTCGAGCGCCCGGGCTCGCGCCGTGCCCGCCGGCACGACCTCGTCGACGGCGCCGAGCTCGAGCGCTGCTGCCGCTCCGAGCCGCTCGGCCGTGAAGATCGCGCGCGCGGCGCGCGACCACCCGACCCGGCGGACGAGCAGCTGCGTGCCGCCGCCGCCGGGGATGACCCCGACGCCCACCTCCGGCAGCCCGACGAGGGCGTCCTGCCCGGCGATGACGAGGTCGCACGACAGCGCGAGCTCGAAGCCCCCGCCGAGCGCGAAGCCGTCGACGGCCGCGATCGCCGGCACCGGCAGCGCCAGCACCCCGCCGTATGCCGCCCGGGCCAGCGGGCGCTGCTCCATGAGGTCCGCGTCGGTGAAGGAGCTGCGCTCCTTGAGGTCGGCCCCGACGCAGAACGCGCGGTCGTGGCTCGACGTCAGCACGACGCAGCGCACCGACTCGTCGGCGGCGACCTGGGTGGTGGCAGCGGCGATGGCCTGAGCCATCGAAGTGGAGACGGCGTTCATCGCCTCGGGTCGGTCGAGCACGATCTCGGCCACGTGCTCGAGACCGGGCAGCTCGAATCGGTCGACACGCACGAGCGCGGGACGGGACGGCATACGGGCTCCTTGGTCTGCGCCGGTGACGGCGGGTGGGGGGATCAGGTGGTGCCGCGGCCGGCGCTCGAGGCGCGCCGCAGCACCGAGGGGGTGACGGCGCCGACGCCGCGCAGCACCCGGCGGCGCTGCCCGGTGAGGGCGAAGCCCGACATGCTCGCGAGCTCACGGGCCATGGGCGCGTCGACGAGCACGGAGCCCGCACCGGCGACGGCGGTGAGGCGCGACGCCCGGTTGACGGTGGTTCCGAAGACGTCGCCGAGGCGCGAGATGATCGGCCCGCGGGCCATGCCGCACCGCACGTCGGGTAGCACGTCGTCCTCGGTCATCGTGTCGACGAGGTCGAGCGCGATGGCGGCGGCCGGCGCCGCGCCGACGGTCGTGAAGAGCACCTCGTCGCCCACCGTCTTGATGAGGCGCCCGCCGTGGGCGGTGATGACGTCGGCCGACAGGGCCTCGAAGCGCGAGACGAGTCGGGCGAGGTCGCGCTCCGACAGGCGGCGCACGAGCGCCGTGAAGTTGACGAGGTCGGCGAAGCCGACGGAGCGCATCTTCGTCAGGCCGAAGGACTCCGGGTCGGCATCGGCCATCATGCGCGAGACCGTCGCCGACAGGTGCCGCCTCCACGCGTAGACGAGCAGCGGCTCGAGGCGGTCGGTCAGCTCGGCGAGGCGGCGCGCCGTCTCGGCCGCCGTCTCGACGCCTGGCACCGACCGTGACTCCGGCGACTCCGTCGACTCCGGCGACTCGGACGGCTCCTGACCCGCGGTGCCCCCGGGGCCCGTCGCACCGTCCGCCGCGCCGCCCAGTTCGGCCGGCGCGCCGTGCTCGGCCTCGATGCGCAGGGTCGCCTCCGCCTCGACCGCCTCGGCGATGAGCTGCGACTGCCACCCGGCGAGACGGTCGGCCGACCGCGCGAAGGCGCGGGTCATCGCGAGCGCCGTGGGCTCGTCGAGCAGCCCTTCGCGCACGATGCCGGCGACCGTCGCGAGCGCCTGCTGGTCAGCCTCGGTGAAGAGCTCGTCGTCGGTGTCGACGACGGGGAAGCCGAGGGCGTGCCAGAACTTGCGCGCCGACAGGAGCGACACCTCGGCGCCGCGGCTCACGTCACGCCGCCGGAGCACGCGGGGCTGGCCGAGCAGCTGCTCGGTGAAGTCCTGCCCAGCCCGGTCGGCTGGATCGGAGCCCGGCGCGGTCATGGCATCGATCATGCCAGCCGCCCCGCCGTGCGCATCACGGGAACGTCAGGGCCGGCGCACGTGCACGACGTCGCCCGCGGCGAAGGTCCGCCGCCCGCCCGCCGTGACGACGACGAGGCCCCCGTCGCGGTCGATGTCGACGGCGTCGCCGACGGCCTCCTGACCGCCCGGCAGGTGCACCCGCACCCGCGCCCCCACCGTGGAGCAGGCGGCCACGTAGGCCGCACGGGTCGGCTCGTCGACGGCCCCGACGACGGGTGACGCCGGGGACGCCGTCTCGTCGAGGCCGCGCAACAGGGCGGCGAGCTCGCGCAGGTAGGCGACGACGACGTCCTCCCGGCGCACCACCGCGCCGGCGAGGGCGAGCGAGGTGGCCGTGTCGACGGGCAGCTCGTCGCGCGCCTGGTCGACGTTGACCCCGGTGCCCACGACGACGACGTATGCCGTCTCGCGGGCTCCCCCTGCCCGCGCCGGGATCGCGACGAGCTCGCAGAGGATGCCGCTCACCTTGCGGTCGTCGTCATCACCGAGGAGGACGTCGTTGGGCCACTTGAGGCGCGGGTCGAGCTCGTGTCCCGCCGCGCGGCTGACCACCCGCAGTGCCCGTGACAGCGCGAGACCCGCGAGCAGCGGCAACCATCCCGCCACGGCGGGGTCCGTGACCGGCACGGCGCACGACACGGCGACGGAGGCCCGGTCCGGCACCTCCCACACCCGTCCGAGACGCCCGCGCCCGCCGGTCTGGTGGTCGGTCAGCACCACCCACCAGAGGCCACCATCGCGCGCGGCGGGCGAGACGGCATACGGCCCGGTGGGGGTGGCGACACCCGTGACGAGCTCGCGCAGCCGGGTGTTGGTCGAGGCCAGCGCAGCATGGAACTCGACGCCGCGCCACGGCTGCCCCGACGTGACCAACCCCGCACCGACGATCTCCGCGTCAAGCGAATCGCGCACGCCGCCAAGACTAGAGTGCGGCCATGGCACCCGATCAGGCACTCGCAGCCGCCCAGACGGCCGATCGCACCGACCTCGACCTGACGACCACCGCGGGCAAGCTCGCCGACCTCAAGCGGCGCGTGGCCGAGGTGGCCAACGCCGGCTCTGAGCGGGCCGTCGAGAAGCAGCACGCGCGCGGCAAGAAGACGGCGCGCGAGCGCATCGAGATGCTGCTCGACGAGGGCAGCTTCATCGAGATGGACAAGTACGCCCGGCACCGCAGCAACCAGTTCGGCCAGGAGGCCAAGCGGCCCTACGGCGACGGCGTCGTCACCGGCTACGGCACGGTCGACGGGCGACAGGTCGCGATCTTCGCGCAGGACTTCACCGTCTTCGGCGGCTCCCTCGGCGAGGTCTTCGGAGAGAAGATCGTCAAGGTCATGGACTTCGCGATGAAGATCGGCTGCCCCGTGATCGGGCTCAACGACTCGGGCGGGGCCCGCATCCAGGAGGGCGTCGTCTCGCTCGGCCTCTACGGCGAGATCTTCCGGCGCAACGTGCACGCCTCGGGTGTCATCCCGCAGATCTCGCTCATCATGGGCCCGTGTGCCGGGGGTGCCGTCTACTCGCCCGCCATCACCGACTTCACCGTCATGGTCGACCAGACCTCGCACATGTTCATCACCGGACCCGACGTCATCAAGACGGTCACGGGCGAGGACGTCGGCTTCGAGGAGCTCGGCGGCGCGCAGGCGCACAACACCCGTTCGGGCGTCGCGCACTACATGGGCAGCGACGAGCAGGACGCCGTCGACTACGTCAAGGCGCTGCTGTCCTACCTGCCGAGCAACAACCTCGAGACGCCGCCCGCCTACGGCGAGGGCGAGGCCGACCTGTCGGTCACCGACGACGACCTCTGGCTCGACACGTCGATCCCCGACTCGCCCAACGTGCCCTACGACATGAAGCACATCATCGAGCACGTCGTCGACGACGGCGAGTTCCTCGAGGTGCAGCCGCTCTTCGCGCCCAACATCATCACCGGCTTCGCCCGTGTCGACGGCATGTCGGTCGGGGTCGTCGCCAACCAGCCCATGCAGTTCGCCGGGTGCCTCGACATCGACGCCTCCGAGAAGGCTGCCCGCTTCGTGCGCACGTGCGACTGCTTCAACGTGCCGGTCCTCACCTTCGTCGACGTGCCGGGCTTCCTCCCCGGCACCTCGCAGGAGTGGGACGGCATCATCCGTCGCGGCGCCAAGCTCATCTACGCGTATGCCGAGGCGACCGTCCCCAAGATCACCGTCATCACGCGCAAGGCCTACGGCGGCGCCTACGACGTCATGGGCTCCAAGCACCTCGGCGCCGACATCAACCTCGCGTGGCCGACCGGCCAGATCGCCGTCATGGGCGCGCAGGGTGCCGTCAACATCCTCTTCCGCAAGGAGCTCGCCGCGACGGCTGCCGAGGGCGGCGACGTCGAGGCCCACCGCAGCCAGCTCATCCACCACTACGAGGAGACGCTGGCCAACCCCTACATCGCGGCCGAGCGGGGCTACATCGACACCGTCATCTCGCCGTCCAACACGCGGATGAACGTCACGCGGGCCCTGCGGGCGCTGCGCAACAAGCGCGAGTCGCTGCCGCCCAAGAAGCACGGGAACATCCCGCTGTGACGCGGCGATCCGCGACGAAGGAGCCTGGATCGGCCGGAACGGAGGATCCGGTGAGCGAAGCGAACTCCGCGCGGTCAGTGTGGGTGTCGGGCAACCCGAGCGCCGAGGAGCTGGCGGCGCTCGTCGTCGTGCTCTCGGCCCTCGGCGGGGGCGAGGAGTCCGGTGCAGGCAAGGGCCGGTCCGCCTGGGCCGACCCGGCCTGGCACCTCGTCGGCCCCTCGACGCGGATCGGCGGGTGGCGCGCGAGCGCCCTGCCCCGCTGACGCCGAAACGGGCGTATGCCGCCCTCCCCCACCCATGCGCAGCGGGGTCTCCGTTTGACGCCCGCCCCGACGGGGGGCCTAGGGTTGTCCCTCATGTCCGCCGACCCCTCCACGCCGGTGCGGCTCTCCGGGCGCTACGTGCTCGGCGAGCCGCTCGCTGTCGGCGGCATGGGCGAGGTCCACGTCGCCACCGACGAGCGCCTCGCGCGCAAGGTCGCCGTCAAGCTGCTCCACCGCGCGCACGGCTCCTCCGCGGAGGCTGTCGAGCGCTTCCGCCGTGAGGCCGTCGTCGTGGCCGGCCTGCTGCACCCCTCGATCGCCCAGGTCTACGACTACGGCGTGCAGGACGACGGCCTCGACGAGCCGGCGCACTTCATCGTCATGGAGCTCGCCCCTGGCACCGACCTCGCCGACCTGCTGAGACGCCGTGGGCGCCTCGAGCCCGACGAGGCGGTCACCATCGCCACGCAGGTGTGCGCCGCACTCACCGAGGCGCACCGGGCGGGCGTCGTGCACCGCGACATCAAGCCCGGCAACGTCATCGTCTCGCCCGACCTGCACGTCAAGGTCACCGACTTCGGCATCGCGCGCAGCCTCGGACACAGTGCCCTCACCGACGTCGGCACGATCCTCGGCACCGCCGCCTACCTCCCGCCGGAGCAGGCCCGCGGCGAGGCCGCGACGCCGGCGTCCGACCTCTACTCGCTGGGCATCCTGCTCTACCAGATGCTGACCGGGCGGCCTCCCTTCGAGGGAGACACCCCCGTCGCCGTCGCCCTGCGCCACCTCGACGAGCCGGTCCCCGCGCCGAGCGCCTCCACCCCCGGGGTCCCGGCCGGCCTCGACCGCGTCGTCGAGGTCGCGACGGCCAAGGACCCCGCCAACCGCTACGCGGATGCCGCAGCGATGGCCGCAGCACTCCGGCGGGCCCTCTCCGACGACCCGGCCCCGACGGCGCGAGCGCTGACCCTCCCCGCGCCCCTCCCCGCGGCAGACGCCGACGCGACGGCGCGCGTGGCCGCGGCGCTCCAGGCGACCCGCGCCATGCCTGCCCTGCCACCCGCGGAAGCTGCAGCTCCCCCGCCGGCGCGGCCGGTTCGGCCGGTTCGGCCGGTTCGGCCGGTTCGGTCGGCTCGGCCGCAGCCGTCGGCTCGGCCCAGAACATCCTCGGCACCCGGCAGAGTCCCACCTGCAGGGTGGGTCGCCGCGGCTGTCGCAACCCTCGTCCTCGTCGTCGGTGGCGGCATGCTCCTGGCCGATCGCCCCGAGGCACCTCGCGTCGCGTCCGGGCCCTCCATCGCGCCCGGGCCCGCGGCGACGACGACCGGCTCGCCCACCCCGACCCGCGTGCCCACGTCCAAGGCTGCCGCCCCGACACCCGAGCAGCCCACGTCGACCCAGCCCGCCGGCGAGGTGCGCCTCCCCGACGGGCTCGTCGGTTCCCGGGCCGCCGACGCGAGGCAGACCCTAGAGGTGATGGGCCTTCGCGTCGAGACCGTGCAGGTGCGCTCGCGCGCCGACCGTGGCCAGGTGCTCGCCACCGTGCCAGGCGCAGGAGCCAGCGTGCCCGCCGGGCAGACCGTCGTCCTCGTCGTCAGCCGCGGTGGCGGCAAGTCCGACACCACGCCGGGGAGCAGGTCCGGCGGCGACGCCCTCACCGTGCCCGGGTGGGTCGTCGGGTCGCCGGTAGCGGACGTGCGCGACAACCTCCCCGACAACCTGCGCGTCACGACAGTCGCGATGCCGTCGTCCCAGCCGAAGGGGACCGTCGTCGCGACGTGGCCCGGGGTGGGCGAGCCGCTGGCCGACGGTCAGCTCGTCCTGCTCGTCGCCGGCGGCCGGGGCGACTGAACGGCCCGAATTCTGTGGCCACACAGGCGGGGTCGTGCAGTACGTTCGGCGGGTGACCGACACCCCTGACACCCAGACCGCTCCGTCGCAGGCCACCCGCCCGCAGACCGACGTCGACCGCATCGCTGAGCGCTACTTCGACGCCGCAGTCGCGCTCAGCCCCATCAACGCGACCTTCCTCGGCGTGCCCGGTGGCGAGGAGGACCTCGACGACCTCTCCCCCGCCGGCAACGCCGCCGCGTCGCAGGTGCGCCGCACCGCCCTCGCCGAGCTCGCCGGCGCCTCCCCCGCCGACGACGTCGACCGGGTCACCGTCGCCGCGATGACCGAGCGGCTCCAGCTCGCCGAGGACCGGTATGCCGCGGGCCTCGACGAGATGTCGCTCAACGTCCTCGCCTCCCCGCTCCAGAGCGTCCGCGACGTCTTCGACCTCATGCCGCAGGACACCGAGGGCGACTGGCGCGTCTTCGCCACCCGCATGGGCAAGATCCCGGCCGCGCTCGAGGGCTACCAGGAGGCGCTTCTCGTCGCCCGCGACCGCGGACAGGTCTCGCCGCGCCGGCAGGTGCAGGCCTGCGCCGAGCAGTCGCGCGACCTCACGACCGACGACGGCTACTTCGCCAAGGTCGTCGCCGACGCGACGGTCGGCGACGAGCCGCTCGCGGGTGAGGTGAGGGAGGCGCTCACCGCGTCCGCGGCAGCCGCCGCCGCCGCATACGGCTCGATGGCTGACTGGCTCGAGCGCGAGCTGCTCCCCCACGCTCCCGAGGACGACGCGTGCGGGCGCGAGCGCTACGCCCTCGAGTCGCGCTACTTCCTCGGCGCGGCCGTCGACCTCGAGGAGACCTACCGCTGGGGCCAGCAGGAGGTCGCGAGCCTCCACGCCCAGATGAGCGAGATCGCCGATGGCCTCGAGCCCGGCGCCTCCGTCGAGCGGGGCGTCGAGATCCTCGACGCCGACGAGAAGTACCAGCTGCATGGGACCGACGCGCTCAAGGCCTGGATGCAGGAGCGCGCCGACGAGGTCATCGCCGACCTCAAGGACGTCCACTTCGACATCCCCGGCCCGGTCCAGTGCATCGAGTGCATGATCGCCCCGACGCAGACGGGCGGCATCTACTACACCGGGCCGTCCGACGACTTCAGCCGCCCGGGACGCATGTGGTGGTCGGTGCCCAAGGGCAACACCGAGTTCCGCACGTGGAACGAGCTGACGACCGTCTACCACGAGGGCGTCCCCGGCCATCACCTCCAGGTCGCGCAGACCGTCTACCGCTCCGAGCTGCTCAACAAGTGGCGGCGCCTCGAGGCCTGGACGTCGGGCCACGGTGAGGGGTGGGCACTCTACGCGGAGCGCCTCATGGCCGAGCTCGGCTACATGGACGACCCCGGCAATCGGATGGGTTGGCTTGCGGGACAGTCCCTTCGGGCCGCACGTGTCGTCATCGACATCGGCGTGCACTGCGGCTTCGACGCACCCGACGAGGTCGGCGGTGGCGCGTGGGACTACGACAAGGCGTGGACCTACCTGACCCGCTACGGCTTCATGGACGAGAAGGTCCTGCGCTTCGAGCTCAACCGCTACCTCGGCTGGCCGGGGCAGGCGCCGAGCTACAAGATCGGCGAGCGGCTCTGGCTCCAGCTCCGCGACGAGGTCAAGGAGCGCCAGGGCGACGCCTTCGACCTCAAGGCCTTCCACCGCCGCGCCCTCGACATCGGTGGGGTCGGCCTCGACACCCTTCGGGCCGCGGTGCTCGACGAGATCTGACGTCAGCCTCGCCCGGCCACGCCGCCACGCCGTCCCGACCGCTACGGTCGGGGCGGCGCGGCCGTCCTATGCTGCGGTATGCCGCGTAGCCCCCTCACCTCGCAGCCCGCCGTCCGTCTCGTGCTGGCCTCCGCGTCGCCGGCCCGGCTCACGACGCTGCGGGCGGCCGGGGTGTGGCCCTCGGTCGTCGTCAGCACCGTCGACGAGGACCTCGTCGTCGCCGAGGCGCTCGAGCGCTACGGCCCGCTGGAGGCCGCCGACATCGCCCTGCTCCTCGCGCGCGCGAAGGCCGAGGACGTCGCGTCGGCCGGTGACCTGGGCGCGGTCGTCCTCGGGTGCGACTCGGTCCTCGAGCTCGAGGGCCAGGTCCACGGCAAGCCCGCCGACGCCGCCGAGGCGAGGGCGCGCTGGCGCCGGATGCGCGGACGGTCAGGGGTGCTGCACACCGGCCACTGGATCGTCGACGACCGCGACGACCACGGCGGGGCGACGCTCGGGGCGACCGCCTCGACGACGGTCCACTTCGCCAAGCTCTCCGACGACGAGATCGACGCCTACGTCGCGACGGGCGAGCCGCTCCTCGTCGCCGGCGCCTTCACGATCGACGGCCTCGGCGGCCCGTTCGTCACGGCGATCGAGGGTGACCACCACAACGTCGTCGGCCTCTCGCTCCCCCTGCTGCGCGACCTGCTCGCCGATGCCGGCATCGAGTGGTTCGACGTCGTCGGCGCAGCGCCCGGCGACGATCAGGGGTAGAGGTCGTCGGTGAGGTTCTCGATCACGAGGTAGTGCTGCAGCCAGTACCACATCTGCGCCGCGCCGAGCAGGACGATGCCGAGCAGCAGCCAGTAGCGGTAGCGCCGCCACCACGGCAGCTTGAGGAACCACGCGATGACGAGCGTGAACGGGAACGCGAGCATCGCATAGCGCACCCGGCTCGGCGTCGTGCTCGTGACGAGCAGCAGGTAGGCGGGGTAGGCGCCGGCCCATCCCCAGATCTCCGGCCCCCAGCGCCACGAGTTCTTCGACAGCATGAACCACGTGAAGCCGGCGACCCCCAGCACTCCGAGCACCTGGCCCGCGATGCCCCAGTAGTCGTAGAGCAGACCCCACCAGAGGTAGAGCTTGAGCTTCGTCTCGATGTTCCAGGCGAGCATCGTCTGGTTGTAGGCGTCGGGGGTGTCGGTGCCGATCGAGACGATCGTCGGCCACAGGAAGGTCAGCGCGGCGGCATACGCGGCGAGCGCAGCCATCCCCCACCGGAAGCGCACCGGGTGCTCGCCCTCGTCGTGCTGGCGCCAGCGGACGACGGCGTGCGCGATGATCACGGGCACCATGGCGACGACGACGTTGCGGGTCAGGGAGAGGGCGAGCAGCGCGACGACGACCCACGCATACCGCCTCGCCCGCAGGAGCAGCATGACGGTGACGACGAGCAGCAGCGCGGCGGACTCCGTGTAGGACGCCGAGAAGGCGGCCGAGGCGATGTAGAAGCTCGTCGCCGTCACGGCGACGATGGCCTCCCAGCGCCCGACCGCCTGGTCGACGAGCTTGAAGAGCAGGTGCATCGCGACGAAGCCGAGCAGCGTCGAGAGCAGCGGGCCGACGATCTCGAAGGGCAGCCCGGTCACCTTCATGATGGCGCCGACCGTCATCGGGAAGACGGGGAAGAACGCCCAGGGGTTCATGTCGATGCCGCCCCACCCGGCGCGCGGCAGCACGGCCGGGTAGCCGTGCTCGGCGATGACGCGGTACCACTGGCCGTCCCAGCCGCTCATCACCGTCCAGTAGCCGGGGCTCTCGGGCGAGGGGTAGAAGATGCGGATGTTGGCCGTGCCGATGGGCAGCGGGATCTGGCTGCGGGCCAGCAGGATGCCCGCGATGAGCACCCAGATGCGCGAGAGCCCGTAGACGGCGAACGGGAACCAGACCGGGAAGCGCCGGTAGAACGGCTGGCGGGCCTCGGCCTCGCGGTCGGGGTGCTCGAGGCGGTGACCGAGGCGCGGCTCAGACCGGCGGGACGGAGCGTCGGCGCTCGCTGAAGTGACGGTCACGCCGGGAAGCATAAGCCAGTCGTCGGCTCACCTCCGAGCGAAGCTCATCGGCCTCGACCACCGCGTCGAGCACGAGGTCGGCCGCGAGACGCTCGATGTCGACGTCCTGCTCGTACTCCCGGCGGCGCTCTGCGACGAACGCGTCGCGGGCCTCGGGGCCCTGCTCGGCGCCGATCTCGGCGATCTTGTTGGCGTAGACGGCGTTGACCGCGGCCTCCGGACCCATGACGGCGATGCGGGCCGTCGGCAGCGCGATCGTCGCGTCGGGGCCGAAGCCGGGGCCGCCCATCGCGTAGAGCCCGGCGCCGTAGGCCTTGCGCACGACGACGCACAGCTGCGGCACCGTGGCGGACGCCACCGCGCTGACCATCTTGGCCCCGTGCCGGATGATGCCACCGCGCTCGACCTCCGAGCCGATCATGAAGCCCGGCACGTCGGCGAGGTAGACCAGCGGGATGCCGAAGGCGTCGCAGAGCCAGATGAAGCGGGCGGCCTTGTCGGCGCTGTCGGTGAAGAGCACGCCGCCCTTGACCGCCGAGTTGTTGGCGACGATGCCGACGCTCTCGCCGTGGATGCGGCCGAAGCCGATGACGAGCTCGCCCGCCCAGAGCGGCTTGAGCTCGAAGAAGGAGTC
Source organism: Humibacillus xanthopallidus (assembly GCF_006717145.1). Taxonomy (GTDB): domain Bacteria; phylum Actinomycetota; class Actinomycetes; order Actinomycetales; family Dermatophilaceae; genus Humibacillus; species Humibacillus xanthopallidus. Next base: position 2,079,764 of record NZ_VFQF01000001.1, read on the forward strand.
CTCGTCGACGAGACCGTCGATGACCTCGTGGATGTCGAACGGCACCGACTCCCGCTCGGGCACGGTGTGGGCCGTGAGGGGCTCGGAGGGCTCCTCCACGGCATACGTCGGCGGGTGGTCGCGCCACGTGCCGGGCACGTAGGAGAAGTAGAGCTTGGCGAGCTCGATGGCCTCGGCGTCGTCGTGGGCGAGCAGGTCGCCGACCCCCGAGACGGTGCAGTGCATCCGCGCGCCGCCCATCTCCTCGAGCGTCACCTTCTCGCCGACGACCATCTCGGCCATGCGCGGGCTGCCGAGATACATCGAGGCGTTGCCCTCGACCATGATGATGAGGTCGCAGAAGCTCGGGATGTAGGCGCCGCCGGCGGCGCTCGGGCCGAAGAGGCAGCAGATCTGCGGCACCCGGCCCGAGAGGGCGACCTGGTTGTGGAAGATGCGCCCCGCGCCGCGGCGGCCGGGGAACATCTCGACCTGGTCGGTGATGCGCGCGCCCGCCGAGTCGACGAACCAGAAGACCGGCAGCTCCTCGCGCAACGCCATCTCCGTGGCGCGCACGATCTTCTCGACCGTGCGCGCTCCCCACGACCCGGCCTTGACGGTCGGGTCGTTGGCGATGACGATCGCGGGTCGACCGTCGACCGTGCCGCGACCGGTGACGACGCCGTCGGCGGGCAGCCCGGGCTGCAGCGCGTTGGCGTAGCGCCCGTCCTCGACGAAGGAGCCCTCGTCGAAGAGCAGGGCGATGCGGTCGCGGACGTAGATCTTGCCCTGGGCGTCGAGCTTGGCCTGCGCCTTGTCGGGGGCGCTCGCCGAGGCGAGGTATGCCGCGTGGAGGCGGGCCCGCACGTCGGCGACCCGCGGGTCGGCGTGGGGGTTGGTGCCGGAGTTGGTGCCGCGGTCGGTTCCCGAGCTGGCGCCGAGGCTTGCCCCCGCGGCAGCGCCCGTGTCGAGCTCGGTCATGCCGGAAGGCCTAGTCCGCGGGCGATGAGCATCCGCTGCACCTCGGAGGTGCCCTCGCCGATCTCGAGGATCTTGGCGTCGCGGTAGAAGCGGGCCACGGGGTACTCCTCCATGAAGCCGTTGCCCCCGAAGACCTGCGTCGCGATGCGGGTGGCCGACACCGCGGCCTCCGTCGAGTAGAGCTTGGCGATGGACGCCGCGTGCTTGACCTCGGCGACGGAGCGCCGGCCCGCGTGCAGCTCGTCCTTGAGCCAGGCCGCCTTGTAGGTCAGCAGCCGGGCGCCCTCGACCATGACGGCGAGGTCGGCGAGCTGGAAGGACACGCCCTGGTTGACGCCGATCGGACGGCCGAAGGCGATGCGGGTCTTCGCGTAGTCGGTGGCGAGCTCGAGGCAGGCCTGCGCGCACCCGACGGCGAGCGCCGAGATCGCGATGCGGCCGTCGTCGAGGGTCTTGAGGAACTGCTTGAAGCCCTGCCCCGGCTCGCCGAGCATGTTGTCGATCGGCACCCGGCAGGCCTCGAAGGTGAGGCCGTGGGTGTCGGAGACGTGCCAGCCGAGCTTGTGGTAGGCGGGTTCGACGATGAAGCCGGGCGTGCCGGCCGGCACCATGATGGCCGAGATCTCGGGCGCACCGGCGGCTGTGGTGCCGGTGCGGGCGGTCACGGTGACGACCGACGTGATCTCGGTGCCGGAGTTGGTGATGAAGGCCTTGGCGCCGTCGATGACCCACTCGTCGCCGTCGCGCACGGCGCGGGTGCGGCTCGCGGCGGCGTCGGAGCCCGCCTCGGGCTCGGTGAGGCCGAAGCCGGCGAGCGTGCGCCCGGCGACGAGGTCGGGCAGGAAGCGCTGCTTCTGCTCCTCGGTGCCGTAGGTGAGGATCGGGTTGATGCCGAGCCCCACACCGGCCGACAGGGTGATGCCGATGGACTGGTCGACCCGGCCGAGCTCCTCGATCGCGACGCAGAGGCTCGTGAAGTCGCCGCTCTCGCCGGCGCCGCCGTACTCCTCCGGCACGACGAGGCCGAAGAGCCCGAGCTCGCCCATCTTCGGCACGAGGTCGGTCGGGAAGTAGGAGGCGGCGTCCCACTTGGCGATGTTGGGCGCGACCTCGTTCTCGGCGAAGTCGCGGACGACCGCGCGGAAGTCCTCGTGGTCCTGGCTGAGCTCGAACATCGCTGTTCTCCTGAAGGCTGGTGGGTCGCCGTCACGCGCTCGTGGCCCGTGCTTGACGTTGACGTAAACGTAAAGCATGATCGGGCCCATGACAAGTGGCGCAGCGACCCGCACGTCCGAGGCCACCTGGACCATCGCGCAGGTGGCCGAGGATTTCGGGGTCACGCACCGCACCGTGCGCCACTACGAGGACCTCGGCCTCATCTCCCCCGAGCGTCGCGGCACGCAACGGGTCTACCGCCGCCGCGACCGCACGCGCCTCGGGCTCATCCTGCGCGGCAAGCGCCTCGGCTTCCCGCTCGAGGAGATCCGCACGATCATCGACCTGTTCGACGCCCCCCGCGGCCGCCGTACGCAGCTCGAGTACGTCCTCGGCCAGATCGACGAGCGCCGCGCCGACCTCGACCAGCGGCTCAAGGACGTCCAGGACGCCATCGCCGAGCTCGGGGAGTTCGAGCGACGCTGCCGCGAGGACCTCGACAAGCTCGCGTGACACGATGGGTCGCATGACCGCTGACCCGAAGATCTCCGAATACGCGCACCCCGAACGGCTCGTGACCACCGAGTGGCTCGCCGAGCAGATCGAGGCCGGACGGCTCGGTGGGCCCGACGGCATCGCCCTGCTCGAGTCCGACGAGGACGTGCTCCTCTACGCGACCGGCCACATCCCCGGCGCGGTGAAGATCGACTGGCACGTCGACCTCAACGACCCCGTGGCGCGCGACTACGTCGACGGCGTCGGCTTCGCGAAGGTCATGGGTGAGCGCGGCATCCGGCGTGACACGACGGTCGTCCTCTACGGCGACAAGAGCAACTGGTGGGCGGCCTACGCGCTGTGGGTCTTCAGCCTCTTCGGCCACGACGACGTGCGCCTGCTCGACGGTGGCCGGGCGAAGTGGATCGCCGAGGGCCGCGAGCTGACCCGGGACGTGCCGACCCCGACCCCGGTCGACTACCCCGTCGCCGAGCGCGACGACGCCCCGATCCGCGCCTTCAAGGACGACGTGCTCGCCCACCTCGGCAAGCCGCTCGTCGACGTCCGCTCCCCCGGCGAGTACTCCGGCGAGCTGCTCCACATGCCCGATTACCCCCAGGAGGGGGCGATGCGCGGTGGCCACATCCCCGGCGCGAAGTCCGTGCCGTGGGCGCGGGCGGCGAACGAGGACGGCTCGTTCAAGTCGCGCGCCGAGCTCGAGGCGATCTACCTCACCGAGCAGGGTCTCGCGCCGACCGACGACGTCGTCGCCTACTGCCGCATCGGCGAGCGCTCGTCGCACACGTGGTTCGTGCTGACGCACCTGCTCGGCTTCCCGTCGGTGCGCAACTACGACGGCTCGTGGACCGAGTGGGGCAACGCCGTCCGCGTCCCGATCGAGAAGTGAGCGCGGTGAGCGACACCCCGCTCCCGGCCTCCCTCGCCGAGATCGCCGACGACTTCCGCTCCGCGAGCAACGACCTCAAGCTCCAGCTCCTGCTGGAGTTCAGTGACGAGCTCCCGGCGCTGCCGGAGCGGTATGCCGGCCGGCTCGATCAGCTCGAACGTGTCGACGAGTGCCAGTCGCCGCTCTTCCTCACCGTCGAGGTCGACGACGGTGACTCGCCCGAGCAGCGCGAGGTCCACCTCTTCTTCGACGCACCGGCCGAGGCCCCGACGACGCGGGGCTTCGCCGGGATCCTCCACGAGGGGCTCGACGGGCTTTCGGCCGCCGAGGTGCTCGCCGTGCCCGACGACGCCCCGATGCGCTTCGGTCTCGCCGAGGCCGTCTCGCCGCTGCGCCTGCGCGGCATGGTCGCGATGCTCGGACGGATCAAGCGCCAGGTCAGAGCCAAGACCGCCACCTGACGACGCGCACCCCCGCCCACCCCCGCAACACCCCCCGAATCGAGGTGATCCCGGGCCCCACGCGGGTGCCACCATCACCTCGAATCGCAGGGCACACTCCCCGAATCGAGGTGATCCCGGGCCCCACGTAGGTGCCGCCATCACCTCGAATCGCATGGCACACTCCCCCGAATCGAGGTGATCCCGGGCCCCACGCGGGTGCCAGCATCACCTCGACCCGGGGTGGGGGCTCCCCGAATCGAGGTGATCCCGGGCCGCACGTGGGTGCCACCATCACCTCGAATCGGGGGGTGGAGGGGCTGAGGTGAGGTCCTCGGGGTCTCGGAAGTAGGTCTTCTTGGCCCGCAGCCCGCGGTTCGCCAGCCAGGTGAGCACCCAGAGCAGGACGCCGAGGACGAGCAGCCCGCCACCGATCCGGTAGTGCTCGGCGGGCCGGCCCGAGAGCGGCAGCACGAGGAAGAAGCAGGCGAGCGCTCCGATGACCGGCAGGGCCGACGGGGTGACGAAGTGCTTGCCGGGCAACGGGTCTCGCCGCAGCACGAGGACGACGATGTTGACGATCGTGAAGACGCCGAGGAGCAGCAGCGACGTCGTGCCGCCGAGCGCCGCGATCGCATCGGTGCTCGCGAAGGAGACGTAGCCGATCAGGCCGAAGGCGATGAGCGTCGTGAAGATGATCGCGGCATACGGCGTGCGGCGTGTCGGGTGCACCTTGCCGAGGAAGTGCGGCAGGACGTCCTGGCGGCTCATCCCGTAGAGCAGGCGCGAGGCCATCAGCATGTTGATGAGCGCCGAGTTGGCGACGGCGAACATCGAGATGAACGGCAGCAGGTCCTTGATCGGCACGCCGGGGGCTGCGGTCTCGACGACCGTCACGAGCGGAGTGTCGCTGTCGGCGAGCACCCCCACGGGCACGAGGGCCACCGAGCACAGCGAGATGAGGACGTAGATGACGCCGGTGATGCCAAGGCCGGTGAGCATCATCTTCGGGAAGATCCGCACCGGGTCCTTGGTCTCCTCGGCCATGTTGACCGAGTCCTCGAAGCCGACCATCGCGAAGAAGGCGAGCGAGGTCGCCGCCGTCACGGCGAAGAAGGACGACTTGTCGCCGGGCGAGTCGAAGATGAGGGTGCGCGACCAGTCGCCCTTGCCGCCGAAGAGGGCGAAGAAGCCGACGAAGATGACGAGCAGCAGGCCCGACAGCTCGACGAGGGTGAGCACGATGTTGGCCTTGACGCTCTCGCCGACGCCGCGGAAGTTGATAGCCCCCACGAGGGTCATGAAGCCGAGCGCGACGAGCAGGATGAGCCCGCTGTTCTTGTCGTCGAGGCCGAAGCCCTTGGCGAGGTTCGAGGCGAACGCCCGCGATGCCGTGGAGGCCGAGGTGATGCCGGAGCACATCACGGTGAAGCAGACGATGAAGGTGAGAAAGTGGATGCCGAACGCCTTGTGCGTGTAGAGCGCCGCCCCAGCCGCCTGGGGGTACTTCGTCACCAGCTCGAGGTAGGAGAACGCCGTCAGGATGGCGATCGCGAAGGCGACGAGGAACGGCGCCCAGGCGGCGCCCCCGACCTCCGCCGCGACGTCGCCGGTCAGGGCGTAGACGCCGGTGCCGAGGATGTCTCCGACGATGAAGAGCAGGAGCAGCCCCGGCCCCATGACCCGTTTGAGCTCGCCGCTCTCCTCGACCTCGCGATCCCTCTCTGCAACGTGAGCCATGTCGCCTCCCTGCGTCTGATGGCCGTTGCGACCGGCGTCGCTCCCTCCACCTTGGCCGAGCCGACAGGGGTCGGCAACGCGAGAGTGCCCCGGCAGCGCGACGTCAGCCGCCGACGCGGGTGCGCACCTCGTAGAGCTCGGGGAAGAAGGTGAGGTCGAGGGCCCGCCGCAGGAAGTCGACGCCGCTCGACCCGCCGGTGCCGGTCTTCTGCCCGATCGTGCGCTGCACGACCTGCAGGTGGCGGAAGCGCCACTGCTGGAAGTTGTCCTCGAGGTCGACGAGCTCCTCGCACGTCTCGTAGACGCCCCAGTGCTCGCTCGGCCGGGCGTAGACGTCGGCGAACACGTCGACGAGGTCCTCGCTCAGGCGGTAGGGCTGCGACCAGTCACGGTCGAGCACCTCGGCGGGGACGGCATACCCCCGCCGGGCGAGGTAGGCGAGGAACTCGTCGTAGAGGCTCGGCTCGCGCAGCAGCGCGTCGAGCGCGGTGCGGGCGCCCTCGTCGTGCGAGAAGACCGCGACCATGTCGGCGTTCTTGTTGCCGAGCAGGAACTCCACCTCGCGGTACTGCGCCGACTGGAAGCCCGAGCTCGCGGCGAGGAAGGGCCGGATCTCGGCGTACTCGCTCGGGGTGAGCGTCGCGAGCACCGACCACTGGTCGGTGAGGGTGTGCTGGATGTGCTTGACCCGGGCCAGCCGCTTGAGCGCCGGGCCGAGGTCGTCGCTCATGAGCAGCGTTCTGGCAGAACGCAGCTCATGGATCAGCAGTTTCAGCCAGAGCTCGGACGTCTGGTGCTGGATGATGAAGAGCAGCTCGTCGTGCTGGGGTGGGTCGCTGAGCGGCTGCTGGGCGCTGAGCAGCGTGTCGAGGCGCAGGTAGTCGCCGTAGGACATCTTGCGCGTGAAGTCGCGCTGGATGCCCTGCTCGAGATCGCGCTTGCTGCGGGGGTCGGTCGCTCCGTCGACGGCACTGTCCATGCGGCCGATCCTAGGGGCCCCCGGATGGCCCCGAGGCCCGACCGATCAGGACGGCCGAGGGCGGATGCGCACGAGGTGCGACACGACGCCGGGGATCCATCCGGTCTCGCGGCGCATCCACCGGGCGCCGACGAGGTTGTGCGGCACGATGACGGTGTCGGCGCGCGCCGCGACGAGGCCGAGGTCGGTGCCGAAGACATCGGTGACGACCGCCCACTCGCGGGCGCTGTGCCGCGCGAGGTGCTCGCCGATGGCGATGGCATACGCCTCGACGACGGCGTCAGGACTGACCGCACCGGGGTCCTCGGACGCACGGTGGAACGCCTCGTCGTAGTGCGAGCCGATCGACTCGAGGTCGTCGACGTCGACCCCCTCGGCGCTCGCCGCCTCGAGGGCGGCCGCGATGCGGGCCCGCTCCGCGTCGTCCAGCGAGCGTGCGACCGGCCGGTCGGGCAGATCGGTGACGAGGTCGTCGTCCTCGGCCGGGTCCGGCGCGACGTCGACGGCAGCTGCGTCCTTGTCCTTGCGGGAGAACAGTCCCATGACGCCAACCTAGTACGGGCGGGCCCGCCGCGCTCCGGCGTCAGCCGAAGGTGTCGGGGTCGGGGCCCGTACGCGTGCCACGGTCCAGCGCCGCGAGCGCCTCGAGGGCGCCGTCGCCGAGCGTGAAGCCGCCGATGCCGAAGTTCTCCTCGATGCGGGCCGGGGTCACCGAGCGGGTCAGCACGACGTTGCCGAGCTCGATGTGCCACCGCAGGACGACCTGGGCGGGCGTGACGCCGTGGGCGGCGGCGAGGTCGAGCACGACCTCGTCCCCGAGCAGGCCCGCGCGCACGGCGAGCGGGCTCCAGGCCTCGGTGACGATGCCGTGCTCGGCGTGGAAGGCCCGCAGCTCGCGCTGCTGGAGGTAGGGGCTCAGCTCGATCTGGTTGACCGACGGCAGCACCCCCGTCTCGTCGAGCAGTCTCTGCAGGTGCGGCACCTGGAAGTTGCAGACGCCGACCGAGCGCACCCGGCCCTCGCGCTGCAGGTCGAGCATGGACTTCCACGCGTCGACGTAGGCGTCCTGCTTCGGCGCCGGCCAGTGGATGAGGTAGAGGTCGAGGGTCTCGATGCCGAGCCGTGCCATCGAGGCGTTGAAGGCCGCCGGCACGTCGCGGTGGTCGTCGTTCCACACCTTCGTCGTCACGAAGATGTCGTCGCGCGGCACGTCGGTCGCCGCGAGCACGCGGCCGACCCCCGCCTCGTTGCCGTAGAGCCGCGCCGTGTCGATGTGGCGGTAGCCGATCTCGAGCGCCCGGCCGAAGGACGCGTCGACGTCGCCGTCGGGGACCTCCCAGACCCCGAAGCCCAGCTGGGGGATCGCGAGACCCGGAGTCGAGGCGTGGCCCAGCGGCAGGGAGGCAAAGGTGTCCGACGTCATGATTTCACCGTACCCACGTCCCGCTAGGCTCCGATCCATGGCATCCATCAGCAAGGTTCTCATCGCCAACCGTGGGGAGATCGCGGTCCGCATCGCGCGGGCGTGCACCGACAGCGCGATCGCCTCGGTCGCCGTCTATGCCGACCCGGACCGTGATGCCCTGCACGTCAAGGTCGCCGACGAGGCCTATGCCCTCGGCGGCTCCACGCCAGGAGACAGCTACCTCGACCAGGCGAAGCTTCTCGACGTCGCCCGCCGCGCCGGCGCCGACGCGGTGCACCCGGGCTACGGCTTCCTCGCCGAGAACGCCTCCTTCGCCCAGGCGGTCATCGACGCCGGGCTCATCTGGATCGGCCCCGGTCCCGAGGCGATCGACTCCCTCGGCGACAAGGTCAAGGCGCGCCACATCGCGACCCGGGCCGGCGCCCCGCTCGTTCCCGGCACCAAGGACCCCGTCTCGGGCGCCGACGAGGTCGTCGAGTTCGCCAAGGAGCACGGCCTGCCCGTCGCCATCAAGGCGGCATACGGCGGCGGCGGCCGCGGCCTCAAGGTCGCGCGCGAGATCGACGAGATCCCGCACCTCTACGACTCCGCCGTGCGCGAGGCGGTCACCGCCTTCGGCCGCGGCGAGTGCTTCGTCGAGCGCTTCCTCGACCACCCCCGCCACGTCGAGACCCAGTGCCTGGCCGACCAGCACGGCAACGTCGTCGTCGTCTCGACCCGCGACTGCTCGCTCCAGCGCCGCAACCAGAAGCTCGTCGAGGAGGCCCCCGCGCCGTTCCTCACCGAGGCGCAGCACACCGAGATCCTCCGCGCGAGCAAGGCGATCCTCAAGGAGGCCGGCTACGTCGGCGCCGGCACGTGCGAGTTCCTCGTCGGCCCGGCCGGCGACATCAGCTTCCTCGAGGTCAACACCCGCCTCCAGGTCGAGCACCCGGTCACCGAGGAGGTTACCGGCATCGACCTCGTGCGCGAGCAGTTCCGCATCGCGAACGGCGAGAGCCTCGACTACCCCGACCCCGAGCCGCACGCCCACTCGATCGAGTTCCGCATCAACGGCGAGGACGCCGGCCGCGGCTTCCTGCCCGCCCCCGGCACCGTGACCCGCTACCGGTTGCCCACCGGCCCCGGCGTGCGCGTCGACTCCGGCGTCGTCGAGGGCGACACGATCGGCGGCGCCTTCGACTCGATGCTCGCCAAGCTCATCGTCACCGGTCGCACCCGCCAGCAGGCGATCGAGCGCTCGCGCCGGGCCCTCGCGGAGTTCGAGGTCGACGGCATGCCGACGGTCATCCCGTTCCACCGCGCCGTCGTGTCCGACCCGGCCTTCGCGCCCGAGGACGGCTCCCCCTTCACGATCCACACCCGCTGGATCGAGACGGAGTTCGACAACACCATCGCCCCGTATGCCGGTGGGTCGGCTGACGCTGCCGAGCTCGAGCCGCGCCAGACCGTCGTCGTCGAGGTCGGGGGCAAGCGCCTCGAGGTCTCGCTGCCCGGCGACCTCTCGCTCGGTGGTGGCGGTGGTGGCGGCGCGGCCGCCCGCAAGAAGGCTCCCAAGCGCTCCGGCGCCGGCAAGTCCGGTGCGGCCGCCTCGGGCGACTCCCTGACGGCTCCGATGCAGGGCACGATCGTCAAGATCGCGGTCGAGGAGGGCGCCACGGTGGCCTCCGGCGACCTCGTCATCGTCCTCGAGGCGATGAAGATGGAGCAGCCGATCACCGCGCACCGCGACGGTGTCGTCACCGGCCTCACCGCCAAGGTCGGCGAGACCGTCTCGTCCGGAGCCGTGCTCGCCGAGATCAAGGACGCCGAAGCCTGACCGAGCGTACGCCGCGGGCCTGGCCACGCGGCATACGCCGGCGGAGACGGCCAGTGGCCACGACCTGACGGTCGTGGCCACTCGTGCGTCTGCGGTCGGTCAGGGGCGCTGGGGCGGGTCGCCGAGCGTGATGTCGCCCTGGCCACCGCCGGGAAGGTTGGGGTTCGGCACTCCTGGGAGGTCCTGCTCCCCCGCGGGCTCACCGGCCGGCGGGATCTCCGACGGGCCCGGGTCGCCCGGAAGGTTCGGGTCGACCGGCGCCGGGTCGACGGGGTCGACCGGCGGAGGCGTCGGAGCGGGCTCCGGCGACGGTGCCGGCTCGGGCATGGGCGCTGGCTCCGGCGACGGTGCCGGCTCCGGGGTGGGGGCCGGGGTAGGCGACGGTGCCGGCTCGGCCGTCGGGACGGTCTCGGCGTCGGCAGCCTCGGGCGGCAGTCCGAGCCCCTCGCGGACCTTGTCGGTGCCCTGGTCGAGCTGGTCGGCGTACTTCCCGCCGGTGCGCTCGTTGATGATCTCCTCGGCCTTGTCGATGCCCTGCCCTGCCTGGTCGGGGTGGCCCTTGATGAAGTCCTTCGCCTTCTCGATCCAGTCGCTCATGCGTGTCCTCGTGGTTGGGTCTGGCGCAGCCGAGGGCCGCTCCCATGGCCGACCCCGACGCGGCGGCGGGCGCCGCCACAGTCGGGAGGCTACGCCTCTGGCACACTGCTGGGGTGCTTGCGACCCTGCCCGTTGCCGCCTCGTCCCAGCCGGGGTTCTCCTTCGCCAACCTGCTCATCCTCGCGGTGGCCGTGGCGGTGCTCTATCCCGTGCAGAAGAAGATCCGCGAGGTCGCGTCGCGACGCCGGCGCGAGCGCTGGGCGCGCGAGGACCGTGAGGCGGAGGAGGCGCTGCGGCGCCGCGACGGCAACGGCACGGCCGGCCCGGGGCCTGACGCCTTCTGAGCCGTCAGTCCGACTGGTGCAGCTGGCGGGCCGCCTCCGCGATCGAGCCCGAGAGCGACGGGTAGACGGTGATCGTGCTCGCCACCTGGTCGACCGAGAGCCGGTTCTGCACGGCGAGCGCCACGGGGTGGATGAGCTCTGACGCCTTGGGCGCGACGACGACGCCGCCGAGCACCGTGCCGTAGCCCTTGCGGCAGAAGAGCTTGACGAAGCCGTCGGTGATGCCCTGCATCTTGGCGCGCGGGTTGCGGGCGAGCGGCAGCATGACCGACTCGACATCGGCCGACTCGTCGGCCGCGGCCTGCCCGATGCCGACCGTCGCGATCTCGGGCTCGGTGAAGATGTTGGCGGCGACGCCGGTGACGTTGAGCGGCGACACGGCGTCGCCGAGCGCGTGCCACATCGCGATGCGTCCCTGCATGGCGGCCACCGAGGCGAGCGGCAGCACTCCGGTGCAGTCGCCGGCCGCATAGATGCCGGGGATGTTGGTGCGCGAGACCCGGTCGACCTGGAGGTGGCCCTGGGGGCCGAGCTCGACGCCGATCTCCTCGAGGCCGAGGCCGGTCGTGTTGGGCACGGAGCCCACGGCGAGCAGGGCGTGCGACCCCTCGACGGTGCGGCCGTCGACGAGCGTAACGACGACCCCGTCGGCCGTGCGCTCGACGGCGGCTGCACGTGACCTGCCGAGCACCTCCATCCCCCGCTTGCGGAAGACGTCCTCGATGACGGTGGCGGCATCGGCGTCCTCGCCCGGAAGCACCCGATCGCGGGAGGAGACGAGCACGACCTGCGAGCCGAGCCCGAGGTAGGCCTGGGCGAGCTCGGCACCCGTGACGCCGGAGCCGATGACGATGACCCGCTCGGGCAGCTCGGGCAGGGCGTAGATCTGCTGCCACGTGAGGATGCGCTCGCCGTCGGGCCGCATCGTGTCCATGACACGGGGCGAGGCACCGGTCGCGACGAGGATGACCTCGGCGGCCAGCTCCTGCGTCGTGCCGTCGGCGAGCTCGGCGACGACGAGGCCCCGCTCCGCGACGCGGGCCGTCCCGCGCAGCACGGTGACGCCAACCTGCTCGAGGCTGCGCTGGATGTCGGTGCTCTGCGCGGCTGCGAGGTCGAGGATGCGGTCGTTGACGGTGTGCGCGAGCGCCACGGCGTCGGTGACCTCGTCGCCGTCCGCGTCCTGCAGGCGCACCCCGAGCCTCGCCGCGACCTCGAAGTCGGACATGTAGTCGGCGGTGGCGATGAGCGCCTTGCTCGGCACGCAGTCGGTGAGCACCGCGGCGCCGCCCACGCCGTCGCGCTCGACGACGGTGACCGTGGCCCCGAGCTGGGCGGCTACGAGTGCGGCCTCGTAGCCACCGGGGCCACCGCCGATGACGACGACGGACGTGTCTCGCGTGATCACGCGTCCATCCAACCATCCCGCCCCGCGGCCGCCGCACGACGCCGGAAGTTCGACGACTGCTCGGAAATTCTTCACCGGACATCCGTCTCGACGCAGCCAGCGGGCCTAGATTGCGGGAGGTGGCACGGCGCCACCCTTGGACGTCACCCGGAGGTTCCCTTGAGCCGCACCCTCACCCGCGCCGGCACCGTCGCCGCGGTCGGCCTCACCGCCATCGCGCTCGCTGCTTGCTCGGCCCCGAAGAACGACAGCTCCGGCGGATCGGCCGGAGCGAGCGGCGGGTCCTCGGCCAGCGCCGCCACCGCGACCTCGGCCGCCGACCTCGGCGGCATGGCCGCCCTCGAGGCGGCCGCGAAGAAGGAGGGCGCGCTCAACGTCATCGCGCTGCCCCCGGACTGGGCCAACTACGGCCAGATCCTCAAGGACTTCGCCGCGAAGTACCCCGAGATCAAGATCACGAGCTCGCAGCCCGACGCCGGCAGCGCCGACGAGATCGCTGCCGCCCAGCGGCTCAAGGGCCAGTCCGGGGCTCCCGACGTCTTCGACCTCGGCCCGGCTGTCGCCCTCGCCAACACGAGCATGTTCGCGCCCTACAAGGTCGCCGACTTCGACAAGATCCCGAGCGACTTCAAGGAGCCGTCGGGCCAGTGGGTCAACGACTACGGCGGCCTCATGACGGTCGGCTACGACTCGGCCAAGGTCCCCGCGCCGACCTCGCTCGCCGACCTCATGAAGCCGGAGTACAAGGGCAAGGTGGCGCTCAACGGCGACCCGATCAAGGCCGGCGCGGCCTTTGCGGGTGTGCAGATGGTCTCGATCGCCGAGGGCGGCAGCCCCGAGGACCCCACCAAGGGCATCGAGTGGTTCGCCAAGCTCAAGGCGGCCGGCAACTTCCTCCCGGTCGACCCCACGCCGGCCACGATCCAGTCGGGGCAGACGCCCGTCGTCTTCGACTGGTCCTACAACCAGGTCGGCGTGACCCCGAAGCTGTCGACCTGGAAGATGTGGACCCCGCCGAACGCCAACCTCATGACGTACTACGTCCAGGCGATCAACAAGGACGCGCCGCACCCGGCCGCCGCCCGCCTGTGGGAGGAGTACCTCTACTCCGCCGGCGGCCAGAACGCCTGGCTCAAGGGCGGGGCCAAGCCGGTCCTCTTCGACGAGATGGACAAGGCCGGCACGCTCGACAAGACGGCTGCGTCGGCGCTGCCGCCGGTGACGACCCCGGTCATCCCGACGTCCGACCAGACCGACAAGGCCAAGGCGATCCTCGCCAAGGAGTGGGCGAACGCCATTGGCTGACGACGTGGCCCCGGCCCGGGGGCGCCGACGGTTCCGGCCGTCGGGCGCCCTCGCCGGGGTCGTCCCGTTCTTCGCCTACACGACCGTCTTCCTGCTCGTACCGACCCTCGTCGTCGTGGTCGGCGCGTTCCTCGGTCCCGAGGGCGGTTTCACGACGGCCAACCTCGAGGCGCTCACCGAGCCTGGCTTCCTGACGGCCCTGCGGCAGTCGCTGGTGCTCTCGGCCGTGACCGCCGTGCTCGGCGCCGTCATCGGCGGCGTGCTCGCGTATGCCGTCTCGACCAGTCCTATCGACGGTGTCCTCCGGCGCTTCCTCACGTCGCTGTGCGGAGTCCTCGCCCAGTTCGGCGGCGTCGCCCTCGCCTTCGCGTTCATGGCGACCTTCGTCGGCTCCACCTCCATCCTCGGTGACCTGCTCACCTCGTCGGGAATCGACTCCACGGCGGGAGCCTGGCTATACACGTGGGACAAGGGCCTGATGCTCGTCTACCTCTACTTCCAGATCCCGTTGATGCTCATCGTCTTCCTCCCGGCGGTGGAGGGACTGCGCCCGCAGTGGCGAGAGGCGACGGAGACCCTGGGCGGGACGACGTGGACGTACTGGCGCCGCGTCGCGCTCCCCATCCTGTGGCCCTCGTTCGTCGGGGCCACCCTGCTGCTGTTCACCAACGGCTTCAGCGCCTACGCCACCGCTCGGGCCCTCGTGTCGCAGGGCTCGCCCCTCGTCACGCTGAAGATCGACGACGCGCTGAGCTCGGAGGTCGTGCTCGGCCAGCAGGGCGTCGCCAAGGCCATGGCTCTCGCCATGGTCGTGGTCGTCGCCGTCGTCATGGTCGTCTACGGCGTCGTCGACCGGCGCGCCTCACGATGGCTGCAACGATGAGGGGCCGGCAATGACAGGGTCGCCGATGACAGGGTTGCCGCTGAACGGCGCACCGGTGAAGGGGCAGCGAGCCGTCCGGCTGCGCAGGCAGACCTGGTTCCGACGCGTCGTCGTCACGGTCGTCGTCATCGCCTTCCTCATCCCCCTCTACGGGATGCTCAACTTCACGACGCACGACCCGAGCGGGCAGGTCGACCTGACGACGTGGCGCACCCTCGTCGATGTCAACAAGATCTCGACCGACTACCCCGATCTCGCGACCGGCTTCGTCGCGTCGGTCGGGCTCGCCATCGTCACCGTCAGCGTCATGCTCGTGCTGCTCGTGCCGACGATGACGTGGGTCCGCCTGCGCCTGCCCTCGATGTCGCGGCCCGTCGAGTTCATCTGCCTGCTCCCCCTGACCGTCCCCGCGATCGTCCTCGTCGTCGGCCTGAGCCCCGTCTACTCGTGGCTGACCGACTGGCTCGTCTACTTCTTCGGCGAGTCGGTGGGTGAGTCGACGATCTGGCTGGGCCTCGCCTACGTCATCCTCGTGCTGCCCTACTCGTACCGCTCGATCGACGCGGGCCTGCGGGCCATCGACGTGCGCACCCTCTCGGAGGCGGCGAGGTCGCTCGGGGCCGGGTGGCCGACGGTCATGTGGCGCGTGGTCCTGCCGAACCTGCGCACGGCCGTGCTGTCGGCCTCGTTCCTGTCGGTGGCCCTCGTCCTCGGCGAGTTCACCATCGCGAACCTCTTCAGCCGCACGAACCTCCAGGTGGCGATGTACCTCCTGGGCAAGTCCGACGCCCAGATCTCGATCGCCGTCGGGCTCGTCTCCCTCGTCTTCGCCTTCCTCGTCCTGTTCGCCATGTCGTTCGTCGGCACGACGCGAGGACGCACCACCCGCAGCCCGTTCCGGCTGCGCCGTAACCGCCAGGAGAGCACATGAGCGCCCCCACCGAGACGGCCCGCGGCGTGACCGTCGAGCTGACCGACCTGCGTCGCAGCTACGGCGGGATCCCGGCCCTCGACGGCCTCACCCTGCACCTGGCGCCGGGCGAGCTCGTCGCGCTGCTCGGGCCCTCCGGCTGCGGCAAGACGACCGCCCTGCGGTGCCTCGCCGGACTCGAGGACCCCGACAGCGGCACCGTCTCGGTCGGCGGTCGTGATGTCACCGGCGTGCCGACCAACAAGCGCGACATGGGGATGGTCTTCCAGGCGTACTCCCTCTTCCCGCACCTGACGGCACGCGAGAACGTCGAGTTCGGGCTGCTGCTGCGCAAGCGCGCCGCCTCCGAGCGCCGCAGCCGCGCTGCCGAGATGCTCGACCTCGTGGGCCTCTCGAGCCAGATGGACAAGTACGCGCACCAGATGTCGGGAGGCCAGCAGCAGCGCGTGGCGCTCGCCCGGGCCCTCGCGATCGAGCCGACCGTGCTCCTGCTCGACGAGCCGCTCTCGGCGCTCGACGCCAAGGTCCGCGTGCAGCTGCGCGACGAGATCCGCCGCATCCAGACCGAGGTGGGCACGACGACGCTCTTCGTCACCCACGACCAGGAGGAGGCCCTCGCGGTCGCCGACCGGGTCGGCGTCATGCGCAGCGGCGTCCTGCAGCAGATCGCGGCACCGGAGGAGCTCTACTCCCGTCCGGTCAACGACTTCGTGGCCGACTTCGTCGGCGTGACGAACCGCGTGCCCGGTCACGTCTCGGGCGGCTCGGCCTCGGTGTTGGGGGGTCGGGTCGAGCTCCTGCCCGGCTCTGCCGGCGACGGGACGGCGACGGTGCTCGTGCGCCCCGAGCACCTCACCCTCGACCGCACGGCCGCGAACGCCACGGTGGTCTCGGCGAGCTTCCTCGGCTCGCACGCGAAGGTCGTCGTGACGCCCGACGCCGGTGCGGAGGGCACGGCCGCGGCGCCCCTCGTCGTCCAGGTGCGCAGCGCCGACGTCGGCTCGTTCTCGCCCGGTGACCGGGTGTGCGTCCGCCCGACCGGGGCCGCGGCCCTCGCCGTGGCGGCCGGCTGACCCAGCCCTCCCCCGACGGGACGGGTGACGGATCGTCGTCCCATCGACCTGCACGGGGCCCCGGCCGTATGCCGTGAAGCCAGGTCATCCGTCCCCGCCTCGGCTCTGCGGGCCATCGGGGTCCGCCGCTCGCCGGGCGTCGCTAGAGTCCTCAACGTGACGACGACACCTGACCTCCTGTCCGACCCGGCCACCGACCCCTTCGCCGTCGCGGAGCGGGCGGCCGCCGTCATCGCCGAGCGCACTGGAGCCGCACGGCACGACGTCGCTCTCGTGCTCGGCTCGGGCTGGGGCCAGACCGCCGACCTCGTCGGCGAGACCCTCGCCACCGTCGACCAGGCGGAGGTGCCGGGCTTCCACGGTGCCGCCGTCGCCGGGCACTCGAGCAGCATCCGCTCCGTCGCGATCAGCGACACCGGTCGCCGGGCGCTCGTCTTCGGCACCCGCACCCACTTCTACGAGGGCCGCGGCGTGCGGGCCGTCGTCCACGGCGTACGCACCGCCAAGGCCGCCGGCTGCACCACCATCGTGCTGACCAACGGTTGCGGCGGGCTCAACCCGGCGTGGCGCCCCGGCACCCCGGTGCTCATCCGCGACCACATCAACCTGACGGCGCACTCCCCCATCGAGGGCGCGAACTTCGTCGACCTCACCGACGTATACACCCCGCGCCTGCGCGCCATCGCCCGTGCCGTCGACCCCGACCTCGACGAGGGCGTCTACGTCCAGTTCCGCGGGCCGCACTACGAGACGCCTGCCGAGGTGCAGATGGCCAAGGTCATCGGCGGCGACCTCGTCGGCATGTCGACCTCGCTCGAGGCGATCGCCGCCCGTCAGGCCGGCCTCGACGTGCTCGGCATCTCGCTCGTGACCAACCTCGCCGCCGGCATCTCGGACACCCCGCTGTCGCACGCGGAGGTCCTCGAGGCCGGCCAGGCGGCGGCTGCCCGCTGCGGCCGCCTCCTCGCCGAGGTCGTCGGGAGGATCTGATGGCCGAGGTCCCCGCCACCGAGTCCGCGCCCTCCGCCGAGTCCGCCTCGACCACGCAGACGCTGTATGCCGCCGCGCGGGCCTGGCGCGACGACGACCCCGACCCGACGACGCGCTCCGAGCTCGAGTCCCTCCTCACCGCGGCCGAGTCCGGTGACGAGGCTGCGCAGGCCGACCTCGCCGACCGCTTCGTCGGCATGCTCGAGTTCGGCACGGCCGGCCTGCGCGGCGCCCTGGGTGCAGGCCCCAACCGGATGAACCGCAGCGTGGTCATCCGTGCGGCAGCCGGCCTCACGGCATACCTCAAGCAGGAAGGCGGTGCGGGTGAGCGGCCCTGTGTCGTCATCGGATTCGATGCGCGCTACAACTCCGACGTCTTCGCCCGTGACACGGCGGGTGTCGTCGTCGCCGCCGGTGGCCGGGCGCTGCTCCTCCCCCAGCCGCTGCCGACGCCGGTGCTCGCGTTCGCCATCCGCCACCTCGGGGCCGACGCCGGGGTGATGGTGACGGCGAGCCACAACCCGCCGCAGGACAACGGCTACAAGGTCTACCTCGGCGACGGCAGCCAGATCGTGCCGCCGGCCGACGCCGACATCGCCCGCCACATCGCCGCCGTCGAGCGCGTCGCCGACGTCCCGCGGGCGCACGAGGGTTGGGAGACCCTCGGCGAGCGGCTACTGTCCGACTACCTCGACGCCGTCGTCACGGTCGTCGACCCGAGCTCCCCGCGTGACCTCTCGATCGTGCACACGAGCCTGCACGGCGTCGGGCACGGCACGGTGCACGAGGCCTTCCTGCGGGCCGGCTTCGCGGCCCCCCTCGCGGTCGACGAGCAGGCCGTGCCCGACCCCGACTTCCCGACCGTCGCCTTCCCCAACCCGGAGGAGAAGGGCGCGATCGACCTCGCCCTCGCCCGGGCGCGCGAGGTGCGCTGCGACCTCGTCATCGCCAACGACCCCGACGCCGACCGGTGCGCCGCCGCGATCCTCGACCCGGCCACCGGCGACTGGCGGATGCTGCGCGGCGACGAGGTCGGCGCCCTGCTCGGTGCGCACCTCGTGGCGCGGGGCGTCGAGCGGCGTGACGTCTTCGCCAACTCGATCGTCTCCTCGCGCCTCCTCGCCGCCATCGCGCGTGCCGCCGGCATCCGGCACGAGGAGACGCTGACCGGCTTCAAGTGGATCTCGCGGGTCGAGGGGCTGCGCTACGGCTACGAGGAGGCGCTCGGTTACTGCGTCGCACCCGACCTCGTGCGCGACAAGGACGGCGTCAGCGCCGCACTGCTCCTCGCCGAGCTCGCGGCCGGGCTCAAGGCGCAGGGTCACACGCTGTCGGACCTGCTCGACGACCTCGCGGCCGAGCACGGTGTGCACGCCACCGACTCCTTCGCGGTGCGGGTCGAGGACCTCGGCCAGATCGACGTCCTCATGGGGCGACTGCGTGCCGAGCCCCCGAGCTCCGTGGCCGGCATCGACGTCGCGCGGCTCGACGACCTGAGCCGCGGCGACGGAGGACTGCCGCCCACCGACGGGCTGCGCTTCCTGCTGTCCGACGACTCGCGGGTCATCGTCCGGCCCAGCGGCACCGAGCCCAAGGTCAAGGTCTACCTCGAGGTCATCGAGCCCGTGCCCACCCGCGACGACCTCAGCCGGTCGCGCGCGATGGCGGAGACCCGGCTCGCCGCGGTGCGGGCCGACCTCGAGCGCCTCACCGCCCTCTGAGCGTCTGAGCGTCTGATCGGCAGGCGGGTGCCCTAGAGGACGACGACGCCGAGGACGAAGAAGGCGAGTGCCGCCACGAGCAGGCCCACCGACACGGGGTCCCAGGTCTGGTGGGCGATGCGTGGCGTCGGGTCGCCCTTGCGCCGTCGGTCGGCCTCGATGCGCGCCTCGACCTCAGCCGCGATCGACTGGGCCTCGACCTTGGCCCGCTTGACCGGCTCCTCGGCCGGTCGGGTGCCCGACGCACTGACGCTGCCGGCCTTGGCCATCCGGTTGGCGGGCACGGTGAGCAGCGACCGGCCGTACTTCGGGCGGCCGGGGTCGGCGGGCACGCCCCACGCGGTGTACTTCTTCCCCTCGGCGACGAGCTCGAGGGCCCACTTGGAGCGCACCTCGGTGATCGTCGGCCACGTGAGGTCGACGACGCGCATCGGGTTGACGAGCCGGATGCCCTCGTCGTGGATGACGGCGGCCGGCCGCACGACGAAGAGCCACAGCAGCACGAGCGCGAGCGTCACCGATGAGACGAGCGCCCAGCTGACGGGCTCGGTGAGCAGCGCCGGCACGAGCAGGGCGAGCCCGGCCACGCCGGCGACCGCACCGACGGCGATGCTGGATCCGGGTCGCAGCGCTCGGCCCCTCGGCCGGCTCGTGTCGCCCATCGTCACTGCTCCTCGCCTCCACGCTCGTCCAACCTGGGGTTCCGCCGGGGTTCGTCCGGGGTTCGTGGGCCACTTCGACCGTCTTCGTCCGGATCTGCACGTCGGTCGGCCCCGTTCTGGCAGAGACTGTCTCACGCCCGGCTGTCAGAACCGTGCCGTCGGGCTCCCGGCGACCCTTCGGGCGGACGTGGCCGTCTCGAATCGTGGATAGACTCCCGGAGTGACTGTAAGCACCACCACCCGCTCGGCTGCGGAGCTGACGGCCCAGGCGCGCGACGTCCTCGGCGTGTCACGCCTGACGAACCGTGCCCTCACGTCCTGGCTCCACGGCCTGCCCGGCGTCGACCAGGTCGGCTGCGAGGGCCGCGTCGCCGGTCTCGGCACCCGGTCGATCAAGACGACGAGCAAGGCCTGGGCGATCGACACCGCGATCAGCATGATCGACCTGACGACGCTCGAGGGCTCCGACACCCCCGGCAAGGTCCGCTCGCTGTGCGCCAAGGCGCTCGTGCCGGACCCCCTCGACCCGACGACCCCGCGCCCCGCGGCCATCTGCGTCTACGGCGACATGGTGGCGACGGCGAAGACGGCGCTCGGCGACAGCGGCATCCACGTGGCCGCCGTCGCGACGGCGTTCCCGTCGGGCCGGGCGAGCATGGCGGTCAAGCTCGCCGACACCCGCGACGCCGTCAAGGCCGGGGCCGACGAGATCGACATGGTCATCGACCGCGGCGCGTTCCTCTCCGGCGACTACCTCACGGTCTTCAACCAGATCACCGAGGTGAAGCAGGCCTGCGGCGACGCGCACCTCAAGGTGATCATGGAGACCGGCGAGCTCGTCACCTACGACAACGTGCGCCGCGCCTCCTACCTCTCGATGCTCGCTGGCGGTGACTTCATCAAGACCTCCACCGGCAAGATCCAGCCGGCGGCGACCCTGCCCGTCACCCTCGTCATGCTCGAGGCCGTGCGCGACTGGCGTGACCTCACCGGCGTCCAGGTCGGCGTCAAGCCCGCCGGCGGCATCCGCACGACGAAGGACGCGATCAAGTACCTCGTCATGGTCAGCGAGATCGCCGGGGAGGACTGGCTCACGCCCGAGTGGTTCCGCTTCGGCGCCTCGGGCCTGCTCAACGACCTTCTCCTGCAACGGCAGAAGCTCGCGACAGGCGCCTACTCCGGCGCCGACTACGTGACGATCGACTGACCGACGAAGGATCTGCGCATGCCCACGTTCGACTACGCCCCCGCGCCCGAGTCGCGATCGGTCGTCACGATCGCTCCGACCTACGGCTTCTTCATCGACGGCGCCTTCACGCGCCCCAAGGCGACCTTCGCCACCCTCAACCCCGCTGACGAGTCGGTGCTCGCCGAGGTCAGCCAGGCCGGCCCCAGAGACGTCGACAAGGCCGTCGCCGCCGCCCGTCGCGCGTTCGAGGGAGAGTGGGGGCGCCTCAGCGGCGCCGAGCGCGGCAAGTACCTCTTCCGCATCGCGCGCATCCTCCAGGAGCGCGCCCGCGAGTTCGCGGTGCTCGAGACGCTCGACAACGGCAAGCCGATCAAGGAGACCCGCGACTTCGACGTGCCCACAGCCGCGGCGCACTTCTTCTACCACGCAGGCTGGGCCGACAAGCTGGAGTATGCCGGCCTGTCGGCTCCCGGCACTACAGCACGTCCGCACGGCGTCGTCGCGCAGGTCATCCCGTGGAACTTCCCGCTGCTCATGCTCGCGTGGAAGATCGCCCCGGCGCTCGCGACCGGCAACACCGTCGTGTTGAAGCCGGCCGAGAGCACGCCCCTCTCGGCGCTGCTCTTCGCCGAGGTGTGCCAGCAGGCCGACCTGCCGCCCGGCGTCGTCAACATCATCACGGGTGACGGCCGCACCGGCCAGGCGCTCGTCGAGCACCCCGACGTCGACAAGATCGCCTTCACCGGCTCGACCGAGGTGGGCAAGACCATCGCCCGCGCGATCGCCGGCACGGCGAAGAAGGCGACCCTCGAGCTGGGCGGCAAGGCGGCCAACGTCGTCTTCGACGACGCCCCGATCGACCAGGCCGTCGAGGGCATCGTCGGCGGCATCTTCTTCAACCAGGGCCAGGTCTGCTGCGCCGGGTCGCGGCTGCTCGTGCAGGAGAACGTCCACGACGAGGTCGTGGCCAAGCTGAAGCGCCGGCTGCAGACCCTGCGCGTCGGAGACCCGATGGACAAGAACAGCGACCTCGGCGCGATCAACTCCCGCGAGCAGCTCGACCGCATCACGACCCTCGTCGACGCGGGTGTCGCCGAGGGCGCCGAGCGCTGGAGCCCGGAGTGCACCCTGCCGACCAAGGGCTATTGGTACCCGCCCACCCTGCTCACCGGTGTCGCGCAGACCCACCGGGTCGCGACGGAGGAGATCTTCGGGCCGGTCCTGTCGGTCCTCACCTTCCGCACGCCGCAGGAGGCGGTCGCCAAGGCCAACAACACGGCATACGGCCTCTCGGCGGGTGTCTGGACCGAGAAGGGCTCGCGCATCCTCTGGATGGCCGACCAGCTGCGGGCCGGCGTCGTGTGGGCCAACACCTTCAACCGCTTCGACCCGACGTCGCCCTTCGGTGGCTACAAGGAGTCGGGCTACGGCCGCGAGGGCGGACGCCACGGCCTCGAGGCCTACGTCACGACCACCCCTGCGACCCCGACGGGAGCCACCCGATGAGCCGCCTCGACGTGCGCAAGACCTACAAGCTCTACATCGGCGGGAAGTTCCCCCGCAGCGAGTCCGGGCGGTCGTATGCCGTCCAGTCGGCCTCCGGGGAGTTCCTCGCCAACGCGTCGATGGGCTCGCGCAAGGACGTGCGCGACGCCGTCGTCGCGGCCCGAGCGGCCTTCGGCGGCTGGGCCGCCGCGACGCCCTACAACCGCGGGCAGGTGCTCTACCGCGTCGCCGAGGTCCTCGAGGGCAGGCGGGCGCAGTTCGTCGACGAGGTGGCCGCCGGTGAGGGCCTGACAGCCCGTGCCGCCGCGGGCGTCGTCGACGCGGCGGTCGACCGCGTCGTCTGGTACGCCGGGTGGACCGACAAGATCGCCCAGGTCCTGGGCAACCTCAACCCCGTCGCCGGGCCCTACTTCAACGTGTCGGCTCCGGAGCCGACCGGGGTCGTGGGCGTCCTTGCGCCGCAAGCCTCCTCGCTGCTCGGACTCGTCTCTGTCGTTGCGCCGGTCATCGCGTCGGGCAACACGGTCGTCGTCGTCTCGTCCGCCGCGCGGCCGCTGCCGGCGGTCACGCTCGGCGAGGTGCTCGCGACCTCCGACGTGCCCGGCGGCGTCGTCAACATCGTCACGGCGCAGACCGCCGAGGTCGCGACGTGGCTTGCCGCGCACCGCGACGTCAACGCCATCGACCTCACTGGAGTCGCCGGCGCCGAAGGCGTCGACTGGGCCGGTCTCGAGGCCGAGGCCGCCGGCAACCTCAAGCGCGTGCTGCGCCCCCAGGTGGCGAACGGCGAGCCCGTGGAGCCCGACTGGACCGCCGCACCGGGCCTCGAGCGCATCCGTGCCTTCGTCGAGACCAAGACGGTCTGGCACCCCAAGGGCCTCTGAGCTTGGCCCCGGCACCCGGCCCGGCGGGCTCCGAGTCTGCGGCCCCGGGCCGTCGGCGCGTCATCCTCCTGACGGGTCCGAGCGGCGCCGGCAAGAGCCGCCTGGCCGAACGGCTGAGTGCTGCCCACGGGTGGCCGGTCGTCCGGCTCGACGACTTCTACCGCGAGGACCACGACCCGCACCTGCCGCGCTCGCCGCTCGGCATCCCCGACTGGGACCACGTCGACTCGTGGCACGCCGACGCCGCGGTCGACGCGCTGCGCCGGCTCGTCGACGAGGGTCGGGTCGAGGTCCCCGTCTACGACATCGGCACGTCGGCCGTCACGGGCCGCCACGTCCTCACCGCCGGGCCCCACGACTATGTCCTTGCCGAGGGGCTCTTCGCCGGTCGCCTCATCGACCAGCTTCGAGACCAGGGGCTGCTCGCCGACGCCCTCTGCGTGCGCCAGAACCGCTACCTCACGGCGCTACGACGCTTCGCCCGTGACCTGTCGGAGCGACGCAAGCCGCCCCACATCCTCGTGCGGCGGGGCATGGCACTGCTGCGAGACGAGCCGCGGGTCATCGCCGAGGCGCAGGCTCACGGCGCGCGCTGCATCCACCCCAGGCAGGCCGAGAGCGAGCTCTCCGGCCTGCCCGCGACGTCTCTGGCGACCGGCGCCTGACCCGGAGCGTCCCGTCGGCTCCTGACGGCAGGCTGCCCACCGCCACGGGGTGGCGGTCCTCCATCTCGGGAGCGCGTCAGTGGGCGGCGGCCTCGTCGTGGCCCAGGGCGGCATACCCCGGCTTGATGACGTCGTTGATGAGCGCGAGCCGCTCGTCGAACGGGATGAAGGCGGACTTCATGGCATTGATCGTCACCCAGCGGAGGTCGGCAAGGTCCCAGCCCGCAGCCTCCGCGAGCAGGGCGGCCTCGCGGCTCATCGACGTGCCGCTCATGAGGCGGTTGTCGGTGTTGAGCGTGACGCGGAAGCGGAGCCGCTTGAGCAGGGTGATGGGGTGCAGCGAGATCGAGAGAGCAGCCGACGTCTGCAGGTTGCTGCTCGGGCACATCTCCAGCGGGATGCGGGTGTCGCGCACGTAAGCAGCCAACCGCCCGAGGCGCACGCGATCGAGCTCGACCTCGACGAGGGCTGCCGGGTTGCTCTTCGCGCCCTCGAGCCAGTCGGCGAAGGGGGCCCCGTCGATGGTGATGTCGTCGACGATCCGCACGCCGTGGCCGAGCCGGTCGGCGCCGCACCACTGGATGGCCTCCCAGATGGAGGGCAGGCCGAACGCCTCCCCCGCGTGGATCGTGAAGTGGGCGTTCTCGCGCCGGAGGTACTCGAAGGCGTCGAGGTGACGCGTCGGTGGGTGCCCCGCCTCGGCGCCGGCGATGTCGAAGCCGGACACGCCCTCGTCGCGGTAGCGCACGGCCAGCTGCGCGATCTCCGTCGACTTCGCGGCGTGACGCATGGCAGTGAGCAGCGCGGTGACGCGGATCGGGTGGCCCGCCTCCGCGGCCCTGGCCTCGCCGTCACGGAAGCCGGCGTTGACCGCCTCGACGACCCCCTCGAGCGTGAGGCCGGCACGCAGGTGCTGCTCGGGGGCGTAGCGGCTCTCGGCATAGACGACGCCGTCAGCAGCGAGGTCCTGCGCGCACTCGCTCGCGACGCGGAAGAGCTCGTCACGGGTCTGCATGACGGCCAGGGTGTGGTCGAACGTCTCGAGGTAGCGCGGCAGGGAGCCGGAGTCGGCACTGTCGCGGAACCACTGGCCGAGGGTCTCGGCATCTCCTGCCGGGAGCGAGTCGTAGCCGTTCGCGGCCGCCAGCTCGATGATCGTCGCGGGCCGCAGACCGCCGTCGAGGTGGTCGTGCAGCAGTGCCTTGGGAGCCCGGCGCGCCACCTCGCCGGTGAGACCGACGCCGGTCACGCCTCGTCCTCGCGGTGGACCGAGTCGGGAGAGAAGGCGGGCAGGCACACGGCGACGTACTCTGCGCCGTCGGGCCCGCAGGAGTAGCGGATGCGCTCCCCGCCGCGAGTGATGACGGACTGGCCGGCCGGGACCTCGAGGGTCCCGCCGTCATGGTCGACGAGCACGGTGCCGGCGAGCACGAGCGTGATCTCGTCGAACTCAGGCGTCTGGAAGGGCTCCGACCAACCCCCCGGGGCCTTCATGTGGGCAACGGAGACGGAGGCCTGAAGGCCGGCATCGGGCGTCGTCACGCCGCCGACGTGCTCCTCGATGACCTTGCCGCCGGGAACGGGGATACGCGTGGGTGAGGGAATCAGCTCTGGCACGCACCAACCCTACGCCCAGGACGTGCGGGCCCTACCTACTGCGGGGACCCGCTCCCGGCACGATCCGGGCGCGCGCCGGAATGGAACCTTCCGGCGGCCGCGAAACGAACGTCGCCCACTGGAAAAGGGCATGGAAATGCGACAACCCCGCCGGGAGACCCGGCGGGGTTGTCTAAAGTATGTCCGGCTGCGTCCTACTCTCCCACACCGTCACCAGTGCAGTACCATCGGCGCTGAAGGGCTTAGCTTCCGGGTTCGGAATGGAGCCGGGCGTTTCCCCTTCGCTATGGCAGCCGTAACTCTATGGAGATATCAAGGTCGGTGGTTGTTCTGCACCACCCCGCCTCATCCGCCGGCGACCTTGGGGTTGCTGGGGGTGTTGGGGGTGGTTTGTTTGCAGGACCCGTTTGTATCTCGGGAACTGCACAGTGGACGCGTAGCATCTTTGTAAGTCAAGTCATCGGCTTATTAGTACCGGTCAGCTCCACACATTACTGTGCTTCCACGTCCGGCCTATCAACCCAGTAGTCTAGCTGGGAGCCTCTCGCCCTCGCGGGCCTGGAAACCTCATCTTGAAACGTGCTTCCCGCTTAGATGCTTTCAGCGGTTATCACTTCCGAACGTAGCTAATCAGCGGTGCCCTTGGCAGGACAACTGACACACCAGTGGTTCGTCCATCCCGGTCCTCTCGTACTAGGGACAGCCTTCCTCAAGTTTCCTACGCGCACAGCGGATAGGGACCGAACTGTCTCACGACGTTCTAAACCCAGCTCGCGTACCGCTTTAATGGGCGAACAGCCCAACCCTTGGGACCTACTCCAGCCCCAGGATGCGACGAGCCGACATCGAGGTGCCAAACCATGCCGTCGATATGGACTCTTGGGCAAGATCAGCCTGTTATCCCCGGGGTACCTTTTATCCGTTGAGCGACGGCGCTTCCACAAGCCACCGCCGGATCACTAGTCCCGACTTTCGTCCCTGCTCGACATGTCTGTCTCACAGTCAAGCTCCCTTGTGCACTTACACTCGAAACCTGATTACCAACCAGGCTGAGGGAACCTTTGGGCGCCTCCGTTACCTTTTAGGAGGCAACCGCCCCAGTTAAACTACCCACCAGGCACTGTCCCTGATCCGGATCACGGACCGAGGTTAGATATCCAGAACGACCAGAGTGGTATTTCAACGTTGACTCCACCATCACTGACGTGACGGCTTCACAGTCTCCCACCTATCCTACACAAGCCGTACCGAACACCAATACCAAGCTGTAGTAAAGGTCCCGGGGTCTTTCCGTCCTGCTGCGCGTAACGAGCATCTTTACTCGTAGTGCAATTTCGCCGAGTTCGTGGTTGAGACAGTGGAGAAGTCGTTACGCCATTCGTGCAGGTCGGAACTTACCCGACAAGGAATTTCGCTACCTTAGGATGGTTATAGTTACCACCGCCGTTTACTGGCGCTTAAGTTCTCAGCTTCGCCGTGAGGCTAACCGGTCCCCTTAACGTTCCAGCACCGGGCAGGCGTCAGTCCGTATACATCGTCTTGCGACTTGGCACGGACCTGTGTTTTTAGTAAACAGTCGCTTCTCCCTGGTCTCTGCGGCCGATCACGCTCGGACAGCAAGTGTCGTCACGATCAGGGCCCCCCTTCTCCCGAAGTTACGGGGGTATTTTGCCGAATTCCTTAACCACGATTCACTCGATCGCCTTGGTATTCTCTACCTAACCACCTGAGTCGGTTTGGGGTACGGGCGGCTCGAACCTCGCTAGAAGTTTTTCTCGGCAGCATAGGATCACCCTCTTCCCGCATTCGCGGTCACTATCAGGTCTCAGGCTTCATGCGGTCCGGATTTGCCTGGACCGCGCCCTACACCCTTGGACGTGGACTACCATCGCCACGCGGAGGCTACCTTCCTGCGTCACTCCATCGCTTGACTACTACAAGGTCGGGTCGTGCGCTCCACACACCCGGTGACCCCGAAGGGTCGATGGGCGTGCTTCAGGCACTTAGCATCACTCGGTTCATCAGGGGCGGTTCTTCGCCGGTTCCGGAATATCAACCGGATGTCCATCGACTACGCCTGTCGGCCTCGCCTTAGGTCCCGACTTACCCAGGGCAGATTAGCTTGACCCTGGAACCCTTGGTTATTCGGCGGACGGGTTTCTCGCCCGTCATTCGCTACTCATGCCTGCATTCTCACTCGTGTGGCCTCCACGGCTGGTTCACACCGCCGCTTCCCTGGCCACACGACGCTCCCCTACCCATCAACACGCCTGGACACCGAACCCGCAGGTGTCGGTGCCGAGCAAATATGTCAATGCCACAGCTTCGGTGGTGTGCTTGAGCCCCGCTACATTGTCGGCGCGGAATCACTTGACCAGTGAGCTATTACGCACTCTTTCAAGGGTGGCTGCTTCTAAGCCAACCTCCTGGTTGTCACAGCAACTCCACATCCTTTCCCACTTAGCACACGCTTAGGGACCTTAGCTGGTGATCTGGGCTGTTTCCCTCTCGACTACGGAGCTTATCCCCCGCAGTCTCACTGCCACGCTCTCACTTACCGGCATTCGGAGTTTGGCTAACGTCAGTAACCTGGTGAGGCCCATCAGCTATCCAGTAGCTCTACCTCCGGCAAGAAACACGTGACGCTGCACCTAAATGCATTTCGGGGAGAACCAGCTATCACGGAGTTTGATTGGCCTTTCACCCCTACCCACAGCTCATCCCCTCAGTTTTCAACCTAAGTGGGTTCGGTCCTCCACGCAGTCTTACCTGCGCTTCAACCTGGCCATGGGTAGATCACTCCGCTTCGGGTCTAGACCCAGCGACTATGGGCGCCCTATTCGGACTCGCTTTCGCTACGGCTTCCCCACACGGGTTAACCTCGCCACTGAGCACTAACTCGCAGGCTCATTCTTCAAAAGGCACGCTGTCACCCCACACGCCCAACGGCGGGAGGCTCCAACGGATTGTAGGCACACGGTTTCAGGATCTATTTCACTCCCCTCCCGGGGTACTTTTCACCTTTCCCTCACGGTACTTGTCCGCTATCGGTCACCAGGGAATATTTAGGCTTAGCAGGTGGTCCTGCCAGATTCACACGGGATTTCTCGGGCCCCGTGCTACTTGGGATACCCACCGGGAGTCCACACCATTTCGTCTACGGGGGTCGCACCCTCTGTGCCGAGCCATTCAATGCTCTTCGACTATGACGCAGATTTCTCACTCCCTGCCGGCCTGTCAGAGCCAGCTGGCGGGTCCCACGACCCCGGACGTGCAACGCCTGACAGCTATCACACACGCCCGGTTTAGCCTCATCCGCTTTCGCTCGCCACTACTCACGGAATCACTGTTGTTTTCTCTTCCTGTGGGTACTGAGATGTTTCACTTCCCCACGTTCCCTCCACACACCCTATATATTCAGGTGCGGGTGACTGGACTTGCCTCCAGCCGGGTTTCCCCATTCGGAAATCCTCGGATCACAGTCTGGTTATCGACTACCCGAGGCTTATCGCAGATTCCTACGTCCTTCTTCGGTTCCTGGTGCCAAGGCATCCACCGTGTGCCCTTAAAAACTTGAACACTACAAAGATGCTCGCGTCCACTGTGAAGTTCTCAACATACAACCGGCACCCCACACCCGAAGCAGCCAACGCCACTCCATCGATGAGGCCCACGACCAGAAGAAACCAGCCGGCACACACCACCACCACCACAACACCCCCGTAAGGGGGATCGCGGTGGACAGCCAGTGCGCGTCGCCCGATCCTTCAGGACCCAACAACGTGTCACGGACACCACCCCCACCCGCCACCACGTTCCACTGCCCAGCCGAAGCTGTGACTTGTACTTGTGACGGCGACCAGCGCCGGTGTCCAATAATCGATGTTCCACCCTTGAGCACCCGCTGTCCCACACTCGGGGACAGACCGGGCTCTGGACCACAACCAGGACCACGAAGGACCGGCTGCGGGCAGAAGCTCCTTAGAAAGGAGGTGATCCAGCCGCACCTTCCGGTACGGCTACCTTGTTACGACTTAGTCCCAATCGCCAGTCCCACCTTCGACGGCTCCCCCCACAAGGGTTGGGCCACCGGCTTCGGGTGTTACCGACTTTCGTGACTTGACGGGCGGTGTGTACAAGGCCCGGGAACGTATTCACCGCAGCGTTGCTGATCTGCGATTACTAGCGACTCCGACTTCATGGGGTCGAGTTGCAGACCCCAATCCGAACTGAGACCGGTTTTTTGGGATTCGCTCCACCTTGCGGTATCGCAGCCCTTTGTACCGGCCATTGTAGCATGCGTGAAGCCCAAGACATAAGGGGCATGATGATTTGACGTCATCCCCACCTTCCTCCGAGTTGACCCCGGCAGTCTCCCATGAGTCCCCAACCACCGAAGTGTTGCTGGCAACATGGAACGAGGGTTGCGCTCGTTGCGGGACTTAACCCAACATCTCACGACACGAGCTGACGACAACCATGCACCACCTGTACACCAGTCCGAAGACGCACCCATCTCTGAGTGATTCCGGTGTATGTCAAGCCTTGGTAAGGTTCTTCGCGTTGCATCGAATTAATCCGCATGCTCCGCCGCTTGTGCGGGCCCCCGTCAATTCCTTTGAGTTTTAGCCTTGCGGCCGTACTCCCCAGGCGGGGAACTTAATGCGTTAGCTGCGGCACGGATCTCGTGGAATGAGACCCACACCTAGTTCCCAACGTTTACGGCATGGACTACCAGGGTATCTAATCCTGTTCGCTCCCCATGCTTTCGCTTCTCAGCGTCAGTAGTGGCCCAGAGACCTGCCTTCGCCATCGGTGTTCCTCCTGATATCTGCGCATTCCACCGCTACACCAGGAATTCCAGTCTCCCCTACCACACTCTAGTCTGCCCGTACCCACTGCAAGTCCGGGGTTGAGCCCCGGATTTTCACAGCAGACGCGACAAACCGCCTACAAGCTCTTTACGCCCAATAATTCCGGACAACGCTCGCACCCTACGTATTACCGCGGCTGCTGGCACGTAGTTAGCCGGTGCTTCTTCTGCAGGTACCGTCACTTTCGCTTCTTCCCTGCTGAAAGAGGTTTACAACCCGAAGGCCGTCATCCCTCACGCGGCGTCGCTGCATCAGGCTTCCGCCCATTGTGCAATATTCCCCACTGCTGCCTCCCGTAGGAGTCTGGGCCGTGTCTCAGTCCCAGTGTGGCCGGTCGCCCTCTCAGGCCGGCTACCCGTCGTCGCCTTGGTGAGCCACTACCTCACCAACAAGCTGATAGGCCGCGAGCCCATCCCAGACCGAAAAACTTTCCACCCCCTGCACATGCGTACGAGGGTCATATCCGGTATTAGCTCCGGTTTCCCGGGGTTATCCCAGAGTCTGGGGCAGGTTACTCACGTGTTACTCACCCGTTCGCCACTGATCAGACCAAGCAAGCTTGATCGTCACCGTTCGACTTGCATGTGTTAAGCACGCCGCCAGCGTTCGTCCTGAGCCAGGATCAAACTCTCCGTTGATGTTCAAACACCCACCACCCCGAAACGAGGCGACAGGCAAAAACATTTGAACCCATGAAGGGCCCGAAACCCAGCTGAAGTCGAACAACCAGCTCAAAAAGAACTAGGTCATTCAGTTACAACCAAAGGATAATTCGCCCAGAACACCACACAACCACCCAAACGAGTGACCATGCCGCGCCCCAGAACGAGGTAATTGGCATCGATTATCTGACACGCTGTTGAGTTCTCAAGAATCGGACACACACCGTCGCACCGCTCCGTGAGCGATGATCAGGGGCAAGACCATCTAAGTTACCCGCCAGTCCTGAGGGAGTCAAACTCGCTCCGGCTCCAAGAGCCGCACCGCGTTCAACCCGCCAGAGGCGAGCCCCCGCCACCAGACGACCGGGCAAACCGACCGTCCATCTGTCTTGGGGATCAGCCCCGGGACCGGCCAACTTCGCTCGGTGATCTCTCACCGCCGCGGTGGCGTCCGTTCCTCCCTGTCGGGCTGACGAAGAGAACATTACACGGGGCCTGCGGCAAACGCCTAATCGGCCCCCCGGCCCTCCTCGCGGCGCCCCCGGACAGGCCGCTGACCTGCGTGAACGCCCTCAGGAGACGCGTTCGATGACGATCGGCGGAAGATCGGGCCTCGACCCCTCCGGGGCGATGAGGAAGCCTCCCTCGAGCGACTCCAGCGCGCGGTCGAAGCGCTCCGGCTCGTCGGTGTGCAGCGTGAGGAGCGGCTCGCCCCCGCGCACGACCGCTCCGGGCTTGGCGTGGATCTCGACCCCGGCGCCTGCCTGCACGGGATCCTCCTTGCGCGCCCGGCCGGCGCCGAGCCGCCAGGCGGCGACGCCGACGGCCAGCGCGTCGAGCTGCACGAGCACCCCGTCGGCCGGGGCGAGCACCAAGTGCGTCTCGCGGGCGGTCGGCAGCGGCGCATCGGGGTCGCCCCCCTGCGCGCGGATCATCCGGCGCCACACGTCCATCGCGCGCCCGTCGGCGAGCACGTCGGCCGGGTCGACGTCGTCGCGCCCCGCACCGGCGACCATCTCGCGGGCGAGGGCGAGCGTCAGTTCGACGACGTCGGGCGGCCCCCCGCCCTCGAGCACCTCGACCGACTCGCGCACCTCGAGGGCGTTGCCGGCCGTCAGCCCGAGCGGTGTCTCCATGTTCGTCAGCAGCGCGACGGTCTTGACCCCCGCGTCGGTGCCGAGCCGCACCATCGTCTCGGCGAGCTCGCGCGCCTGGCCGAGCTCCTTCATGAACGCACCGGAGCCCACCTTGACGTCGAGCACGAGCGAGCCGGTGCCCTCCGCGATCTTCTTGCTCATGATCGACGTGGCGATGAGGGGCACGCAGGAGACCGTCCCCGTCACGTCGCGCAACGCATACAGCTTCTTGTCGGCGGGGGCGAGCCCGGTGCCCGCGGCGCAGATGACGGCTCCGACGTCCTCGAGCTGGGCGAGCATCTCCTCGTTGCTCAGCGAGGCCCGCCATCCCGGGATCGACTCGAGCTTGTCGAGCGTGCCCCCGGTGTGGCCGAGCCCGCGCCCCGAGAGCTGCGGCACCGCCACGCCGCACGCGGCGACGATCGGCGCGAGGGGCAGGGTGATCTTGTCGCCGACTCCCCCGGTCGAGTGCTTGTCGCTCGTCGGGCGCGACAGCCCGGAGAAGTCGAGCCGCTCGCCGGAGCGGATCATCGCGTCGGCCCAGCGCGCGATCTCGCGCGGGCCCATGCCGTTGAGGTAGATCGCCATCGCGAGGGCCGACATCTGCTCCTCGGCGACGACCCCCCGGGTGTAGGCGTCGATCACCCAGTCGATCTGGGCGTCGGACAGCTCCTCCCGGTCGCGCTTGGCAGAGATGACGTCGACGGCATCGAAGGCTTCGCTCACGTGCCCATCCTCACCCATCGGCGCCTCTCGACGCAGGTTGTCAGGGCGGGCGCGTGGCGGACGCCGTTCACGGCAGCGCGCCCCCGACCTCCAGGTTGGCCGGCCCGAAGGCCTGCGGCAGGACTTCGGACATCGGCAGCACACCCTCGGGAGTCATCACGAGGCAGCTGGGGCCGCCGTTCTCCCAGAGCAGCTGGCGGCAGCGCCCGCAGGCCATGAGGGGCCGGCCGTCTCGACCCACGCAGTAGACCGCCGTCAGGCGCCCACCGCCGGTCGCGTGCAGCTCCGACACCATGCCGCACTCCGCGCACAGCGCGACACCGTAGGCGGCGTTCTCGACGTTGCACCCGGCGACGACGCGGCCGTCGTCGACGAGCCCGGCAACCCCCACAGGGAAGTGCGAGTAGGGCGCATACGCCCGCTCCATCATCTCGACCGCGCGGAGACGCAGGGCCTCCCAGTCCACCTGGGCAGCCTCCGCGCCCCCGCTGGGGTCGGTGCCACCCGACGGAGCCGACGTATGCAGTGGGGCCGCCCCCGCGGCATACGTGGGCTCTTCGGTTGGCTCGCCGGTGGGCGACGACACGGCTAGTGGCCCTCACCCTTGCGGTAGACCTGCCCGTCGGCTGCCGGCATGCGCAGGCGCTGGGAGGCGAAGGCGAGCACGAGCAGCGTCGTGACGTAGGGCGTCGTGCCCGACAGCTCGGGCGGCACGATGTCGGTCAGGGCGTACCAGGTGCCGACGAGCGCGCCGACGACGATGGCGAGGATGCCCTGGACCTTGCGGCCCTTGCGGACGATCTGCCAGACGCCGATCGCGATGAGGAGCACCGCGAGCAGCAGGAGGAACGCGTGCACCGTCGTGCCACCACCGCGCAGCTGAGCTGCGTCGGTGTAGCCGAAGAGCGCCGACCCGGCGAGCAGACCGCCGGGGCGCCAGTTGCCGAAGATCATGGCCGCGAGGCCGATGTAGCCTCGGCCGCCGGTCTGGCCGTCACGGAAGACGTTGGCCGCGACGAGCGCGAGGAAGCCACCGCCGAGACCGGCGAGACCGCCCGAGATGAGCACGGCGACGAACTTGTAGCGCAGCACGTTGACACCGAGCGACTCCGCCGCGACCGGGGACTCACCCACCGACCGCAGCCGCAGCCCGAACGCGGTGCGCCACAGCAGCCACCACGTGAGGACGAAGAGCAGCACGGCGAGGATCGTCACGACCGAGACGTTGGTGCAGAACGCGCGCAGGACGCCCGCGAGGTCCGAGACGAAGAAGATGTGCTTCTGCTCGAGCGTTCCGAGCGCATCCGAGAGACCGGGGATGGTCACCGTCGGCAGCTCAGGAAGCGGCGGCGACTGAGTCGGACCGCCGCCCGGCAGCGGGCTGAAGAAGCGCACCGAGAGGTACTTCGCGAAGCCGAGGGCGACGATGTTGAGCGCGACACCGGAGACGATGTGGTCGACGCCGAAGGTCACGGTGGCCACGGCGTGGACGAAGCCGCCGACGACACCGCCGACGACGGCGCCGACGAGGCCCCACCACGGCCCCATGTGGTAGCCGAGGAAGCCGGCTCCCCACGTGCCGAGGATCATCATGCCCTCGAGGCCGATGTTGACGACACCCGCCCGCTCCGACCACAGGCCGCCGAGGCCGGCGAGGGCGATCGGGACAGCGAGACCGAAGGCTGCGATGAGCAGGCCGGAGGAGTCGATGTCGTTGGCGCCGGTGACGACGCGCAGCACCGACACGACGAAGATGCCCGCGAGCAGGACGTAGACCCACTGGAGGCGTGTCAGCCCCAGCCCCCGCTTGCGCATCGGGGTGTTCTCGGGCACGACCTCGGTGCCCACGGTGAGGCCGGAGGCGCTCATGCGGACGCTCCTTCCACGCTCGGGGCATCGGATCTCGTGCCGGCCAGCTCCCTCGCGACGCGCTGTTGCTCGAGCCGCACGTCGGCCCGCCGGATCAGCTCGTAGGCGATGACGACGGCGAAGAGGATGACGCCCTGGATGATGAAGACGACCTCGGAGGCCACGCCTGCGCGGATCTGGAGGGCGTTGGACTGCACGTCGAGGAACGACCACAGCAGCGCCGCGACCGCGATGCCGAGCGGGTGGTTGCGCCCGAGGAGCGCGATGCCGATGCCGGCGAAGCCGAGCCCGGCCTGGAAGGTCGTGCCGTAGCTGTGGTCCTGCCCGAAGAGCAGGGGCATGCCGATGAGGCCGGCGAGGGCGCCCGAGATGACCAGGGTCGAGACGACCATGCGCGGCACCTTGACGCCGCTCGCGACGGCAGCCGTCTCGGACTGACCGGTCGCGCGGAGGTCGAAGCCGAAGCGGGTCTTGCCGATGAAGAACCAGTAGGCCACGCCGACGACGACGGCGAGGATGATGAGCGTGTAGACCTTGTTGCTCGCGCCCGGGATGAGGGCGAGGCCGTCCAGCTGCGACGACTCGGGGATCGGCGGCGTCGAGATCGTGTTGCTGCCCGGTTGCTTTACGGCCACCTTGAGCAGCAGCCACTGCACGACGCCCGTGGCGATCGCGTTGAGCATGATCGTGCTGATGACCTCGGAGATGCCGCGCTTGACCTTGAGGTAGGCCGCGATGCCGGCCCAGATGCCACCGGCGACCATCGCGACGACGAGGGTCAGCAGCACGTTGAGCGGTCCGGGGAACCAGGCCTGGCCGGCGAAGAGTGCTCCGGCGAAGGCAGCGACGCGGTACTGCCCGTCGACACCGATGTTGAAGAGGTTCATCCGGAAGCCGACGGCGACCGCGACGGCCGAGAGGTAGTAGACGGTGGCTCCGTTGACGATCTGGACGAGCTGGCGTGGCCGCGGCCACGACAGGATCGTCTGCCAGACCTCGACGACCGGGTCACCGAGGGCGAGCAGGATCGCCGACGTGACGAGGAAGGCGACGAGCAGCGCCAGCAGCGGTGCCGCGAGGCCGAGGAGGGCCTTGCGCGGGTTGAAGGTGCTCATCGGCTCTCCTCGACATCGCCCGTGTGGTCGGTCGGCGGGTCACCGGCGGGAGGGGCCGCGTCAGGAGCGGCCGCAGGGGCCGCGTCCGGAGCCGTGTCAGGAGCGGCGGCAGGGGCCGCGTCAGGAGCCGCGTCGGGAGCGGCGGCCGGAGCCGCGGCGCCGGTCATGGCAGCGCCGAGGTCCTCGGCGGTCACCGTGTCGGGGTCGAACGTGCCCGTGAGCCGCCCGCGGAGGATGACCTCGATGGTGTCGGACAGGCCGATCAGCTCCTCGAGGTCGGCCGAGATGAGCAGGACGGCGAGGCCGTCGCGGCGGGCCTTGCGGATGATGTCCCAGATGCTCGCCTGGGCGCCGACGTCGACGCCGCGGGTCGGGTGCGAGGCGACGAGCACCTTGGGCTCGTGGCTCATCTCGCGGCCGACGATGAGCTTCTGCTGGTTGCCACCGGAGAGCGAGCCCGCCTTGACGAAGATGGACGGCGTGCGGACGTCGTACTCCTTGACGATGCGCTCCGTGTCGGCCTTGGCGCCGGCGGCGTTGATGATGAAGCCCTTGGCGTTGGGCTCCTCGGTCTGGTGACCGAGGATGCGGTTCTCCCAGAGGGGCGCCTCGAGCAGGAGGCCGTGGCGGTGCCGGTCCTCGGGGATGTAGGCGACGCCGGCCTCGCGGATCTCGCGCGTGCGCCAGTCGGAGATGTCGGTGTCACCGAGGAAGACGAGGCCGGAGGTCGGCTCGCGCATGCCCATGATGACCTCGACGAGCTCGGCCTGGCCGTTGCCCTCGACGCCGGCGATGCCGAGCACCTCTCCGGCGTGGATCGTCAGGGTGATGCCGTCGAGCACGTTGCGGCTGTCGCCGAGACCGGCGAGGACGAGGTCCTCGGTGCGCAGCACGACCCGGTCGGTGACCGTCGACTCCTCCGTCTGGGGAGTCGGCAGCTCGGCCCCGACCATGAGCTCGGCGAGCTGGCGGGCGTTGACCGAGGCCGGGTCGACCGTGTCGACGGTCGTGCCCCGGCGGATGACGGTGATGGTGTCGGCGACCGACAGCACCTCGTCGAGCTTGTGCGAGATGAACAGGACGGTGAGGCCCTCGGACTTCAGCTCGCGGAGGTTGTCGAAGAGCTCCTCGACCTCCTGCGGCACGAGCACGGCCGTGGGCTCGTCGAGGATGATCACCTTGGCGCCCCGGTAGAGCACCTTGAGGATCTCGATGCGCTGGCGGGCGCCGACGCCGAGGTCCTCGACGAGGGCGTCCGGGTCGACGTCGAGGCCGTAGGCGTCGGAGATGCGCCGGATCTCGCGCCGCGCACCGTCGCCGATGCCGTGCAGCTTCTCGGCACCGAGGACGACGTTCTCGAGGACGGTGAAGTTGTCGGCGAGCTGGAAGTGCTGGAACACCATGCCGATGCCGGCATCGATGGCGTCGGACGGCGAGGCGAGGTGGACCTCGCGGCCGTCGACCCGGATCGTGCCCTCGTCGGGGCGCTGGACGCCGTAGAGGATCTTCATCAGCGTCGACTTGCCGGCACCGTTCTCCCCGACGAGGGCGTGCACGGTGCCGCGGCGTGCCGCGAAGCTGATGTCCTTGTTGGCCACGACGCCGGGGAAGCGTTTGGTGATCCCCTCGAGCTCTACGGCGTTCTCGCTCGCAGCCGGATCGGCGGCTCGCTCGGGTGCTGCAGCAGTGATGGCGACAACTCCTCGTCCGGGCCCGGGCGCGGGGTCCGGGCGGAGGTGGCGGCTCCCTGAGCCGGGGACGGACACGGCCCGCGATGACGCTACCGCGCCTCGCGGGCCGTGTCGCCCTTCTCAGGAATCTGACTGGTGAGCCTCTGTGCTCGGCCGGTCAGCCGTACGGGGTCAGACTCTGATCAGCAGGTGATCAGGGGGCCGTCGGGACGGTGATCTCGCCCGAGATGATCTTGGCCTTGTAGTCGTCGAGCTTGGTCTTGATGTCGTCGACCTTGCCACCGGTGGTCGCGTAGTCGACACCCCCGGCCTTGAGGTCGTAGACCTTGTTGCCCGTGATGTCCTTGCCCTCGGAGCCCGACTTCAGGAAGTCGTAGACCGCGACGTCGACCTTCTTGATCATCGACGTGAGGATGACGTCACGCACGTCGGGCGTGGCCGTCAGGGCCTGGTCGGAGTCGACACCGATCGCGAGCGCGCCCGCGGCCTTGGCGGCGGTGAAGACACCGGAGCCCGAGCCACCTGCGGCGTGGTAGACGACGTCAGCGCCGCCCTGGTAGAGACCCTCGGCGGCCGTCTTGCCCTTGGCCGGGTCGTTGAAGCCCGA
Source organism: Humibacillus xanthopallidus (assembly GCF_006717145.1). Taxonomy (GTDB): domain Bacteria; phylum Actinomycetota; class Actinomycetes; order Actinomycetales; family Dermatophilaceae; genus Humibacillus; species Humibacillus xanthopallidus. The sequence goes on from NZ_VFQF01000001.1 coordinate 2,118,140, forward strand.
GAAGTCCGGTGGCTGCGAGAGGTACTGGCTCTTGACCGTGACGGACGGGTTGGCGGCCTTGGCGCCGGCGATGTAGCCCGCCTCGAACTTCTTGATGAGGTCGGTGGCGACGCCACCGACGAAGCCGACCTGGTTGGTCTTGGACTTCAGGGCCGCCGCGGCGCCCACGAGGAAGGAGCCCTGCTCCTCGGCGAAGGTCAGCTGCGCGACGTTAGGCCCGGCGGAGTCGGCCGACGCGTCGTCGATGATGGCGAACTTGACGTCGGGGTTGGCCTTGGCGACCGCACCGATGGCCTTGGCGTAGGCGAAGCCGACACCGATGACGTGGGTCGCGCCCGCGTCGACGAACTGCTGGAGACGCTCCTCGGTCGCGGCCTCGCTCTCGCCGTTGACCTGCGTGGCCTCCTTGTACTCGATGCCGAGGTCGGCCTTGGCCTTGTCGAGACCGGCTGCCGCCGAGGCGTTGAACGACTGGTCACCACGACCACCGACGCCGTAGGCGACGCCGACGACGATCTTCTTGCCCGTCGCTGCGCTGGTGCCGCCGGCGGCCGACGAGGCCGCGGGGGTCTCCGGGGTGCTGCTTCCGCAGGCCGCGAGGCCGAGCGCGGCGGCGGCGACAACGGCCGCGACCTTGGTTGCGTGACGCAAGGGGTGCTCCTTAAATTCCGCGGGGCCAACGACGACATCGGCCCACATAGCACGGAACCATAGACCCGCAACCGACAGGATCTGCGCCGTCTCGGGGATCTACCGGGAAGTGTTATCGATCCGCGACCGCAGACAGGGCAGCAACCCCGCCGAGCCCCGGTGCGCCGGCCGCGGAGGCCGCCGCCGTGAAGGCGGCCCCGGCCAGGGTGCGGGCACCGATGCCGATGGCCGCCTCGTCGACGACGAGGTCGCCGCGGTGCAGGTCGTAGGTCGGGCCGCCCGGCGTGCGGGTGCCGAGCCGCGCCATGGCGCCCACGACGTGGGTGAGGTACCACGCGAAGTCCTCACCGCCGAGCGACTGGGGCGTCGGCGCGACGTGGGCGCCCGCACCGGTGACGGCCGCGGTGAGCGCGTCGATGCACGCGGCGTCGTTGACGACGGGGGGCACCCCCTTGGTGATGACGACCTCGGCCTGGACGGCATACGGCGCCACGACGGCGTGGACGACCTCCTCGAGCAGGCGCTCGACGCCCTCCCACACGCTCGCGTCGAGCATGCGGAGCGTGCCGCCCACCTTGCCGATGCTGGGGATGACGTTGTGGGCGCCGCCGGAGTGCACCGAGCCCCAGACGAGCGCGGCGCCCGCTCGCGGGTCGAGCCGGCGCGAGAGCACACCGGGGACGTCGGTGACGACCTTGGCGAGCGCATACGTGAGGTCCTGCGTCAGGTGCGGCCGCGACGTGTGGCCGCCGCGACCCGAGAGGGTCACCTCCACCTGGTCGGCAGCGGCGGTGATCGCGCCGACCCGCAGGCCCACCTGGCCCGCGTCGAGCGACGGGTCGCAGTGGAGCGCGAAGATGCGGTCGACGCCCACGAGGCCGTCCTGCGCGACGACGTCCTCGGCGCCGCCGGGCATGACCTCCTCGGCGGGCTGGAAGATGAGGCGCACGCCGATCCCCGCGGCGACGAGGCGGTCCTCCACGGAGCGCAGCGCCAGCGCCGCGCCGATCAGCGCAGTGGTGTGCACGTCGTGTCCGCACGCGTGGCTGACGCCGTCGGTGACCGAGGCGAAGTCGAGGCCGGTCTGCTCGCGGATCGGCAGCGCGTCGATATCGGCGCGCAGCGCGATGCGCCGGTTCGGCCGGGTCGCGCCGAGGTCGGCCACGAGGCCCGTGCCCCGCAGGTGGCGCACCCCGATGCCGGCGCGCTCGAGCCGCTCGGAGACGACCGAGGTCGTGCGCACCTCGCCGCGGGCGAGCTCGGGGTGGGTGTGCAGGTCGCGCCGGATCGCGACGAGCTCGGCGGCGTGCTCGGAGACGGCACGGGCGATGGGCTCGAACGGGATCGCGAGAGCGGACTGGGTCACGAGCACCGGAGTCTAGCGAGAGGATGGCGCTGCCACCGACGGTCGGCCCCGCGGCAGACACCGAGGCCGGGTCCGACGCGACCCGCGTGGCCGACGACGCCCGACCCCCACAGAGAGCAGGACGCAGACCGTGAGCGAGCCCGTGCCGCACGCCGCGGCCCTCGCGCTGCTCGCGCGGATCGACCGCGCCCTGCCCTTCACCAGCGTCGGCACGACGGGCTCGGCCGCGACGGTGTGGTGCGCCGACGTGGCCCATCGCGCGCGTGCCGGAGGGGACCCGCTGAGACCGTGGCGCGACGCCCTCCAGGCGCAGCAGGAGCGGATGCACGGGGTCGCCGTGCCGCCGCACGTGCCCGCCGCCTTCGTGCTGCAGTGGTGGTGCGAGGTCGTCGCCACCCCGCTGGCGTATGCCGTCCGCCTCGGTGAGGGGGTCGTCGTGCCCGACCCGGGTGGGCTCGGTTTCGAGCTCGCGCCGGGCCTGCACCCGCACCGGATCGTCGTCGACCCGGACCGGCTGACGCGCCTGTCGCCACCGGCGGTGGAGGGTGACGCGACGGTCAGCGATGCGGCAACCGGAGCGGGTGCCGAGGTGGCGCTGGAACTGGCCCGGACGGCATACCTCGGGCTCGTGGAGGACGTCGTGCGCTGCTTCGCGCCGGACGTCGTCATGGGCTCGCGGCAACGGTGGGGCGTCGTCGAGGACGTGTGGTTGACGGCGGTGCGGCTGGCCGACGGCGCGGCCGGGGTGGCTGTCGGTCCGGCGCCACGGCGGGTGTCGTGCTGCTTCATCTACGTGCTGCCGGGGATGCGCGAGTGCGCGTCGTGCCCGCGTGGAGGCCGTGGTTGAGGCCGGAACTAGGGTGGCTCCCATGTCGAGCGTGACCCTGCCCGTGTCGTCCCCGTCGACCGCCGTCGTCGTGCAGGAGGAGGTGCGGGCGGCGCTCGCCGAGGGCCGCGGCGTCGTCGCCCTCGAGAGCACGATCCTCGCCCACGGGCTGCCGCACCCCGACAACATCGCGATCGCCGCGCAGATCGAGGACGCCGTCCGCGCCGGGGGCGCTGTGCCCGCGACGATCGCCGTGCTGGGCGGTGTCGTGCACGTGGGCCTCGGGCCTGCGGAGCTGGAGCGCATCTGCACGGCCCCCGACGTCGCCAAGCTGTCGATGCGCGACCTCGGCGTGGCCGTCGCCCTTGGGCTCGACGGCGCGACGACCGTCGCATCGACCTCGGCCGTGGCCCACCTCGCCGGCATCCGCGTCTTCGCCACCGGCGGCCTCGGCGGCGTGCACCGCGGCGCGTCGGCGACCTTCGACGTGTCGGCCGACCTCGGGGTGATCGCCTCGACGCCGGTGCTCGTCGTGTGCGCGGGCGTCAAGTCGATCCTCGACGTGCCGGGCACGCTCGAGACCCTCGAGACCCTCTCGGTGCCGGTGCTCGGCTACCGCACAAAGGCGTTCCCCGGCTTCTACCTGTCGGACTCCGGCCACGAGGTGCCATGGCGGGTCGAGTCGGCGGCCGAGGCGGCTGCAGTCGTCGTCGCCCGGGACCGGCTGGGCACCGACGCCGCGGGTGTCGTGCTCGCCAACCCGCTGCCCGAGGACCGGCAGGTCGAGCGCGGCCTGCACGACCGGCTCGTCGCCGAGGGCCTCGCCGTGCTCGAGCGCGAGGGCGTGCACGGCAAGGACGTGACGCCGCGGCTGCTCGAGTACTTCCACGACAACTCCGGGGGCGAGTCGCTCCGGGCCAACGTCGAGCTCGTGCTGTCGAACGCGCGCCTCGCGGGTGAGGTCGCCGCGCACATCGTCGCGCAGTCGGCGGGGGCGGGCGCTGCTCCGGCTGGCGCTGCCCCGGCTGGCGGTGCGGAGCCTGCCGGCGCGGCCGGACTCGGCTCGTGACCGGTCGCCCGGTCGTCGTCGTCGGTGACGTCGGGCTCGACGTCATCACCCGGCCGCAGGGCGAGATCCACTGGCACTCCGACACCCCGTCGGCGGTCGCGCTCGTGGCCGGTGGCGCCGGGGGCAACTCGGCGTCCTGGCTCGCCGCGGCCGGCGCCGACGTCACCCTGCTCGCCCGCATCGGTCACGACGCAGCCGGGATGACCTGCCGCAGCGAGCTCGAGGCCGAGGGGGTGCACTGCGCCTTCGGCGTCGACGAGACCCTGCCGACGTGCATGGTCGTCATCCTGCTCGACGCGCACGGCGACCGGACGATGTTCCCCGACCGCGGCGCCAACAAGGCCTTCTCGGTGGCCGACGTCGACCTCGCGTCGCTCGGACTGCCCGACGACCCGCTCCCCCACCTGCACCTGTCGGGCTACGTCCTCTTCGACGCCGGGTCGCGCGCCGCGGGCCTCGAGGCGCTGCGCCAGGCCCGGGCGCTCGGCTGGACGACGTCGGTCGACCCCCAGTCGCCTGCCCTCATCGCGCGCGAGGGCGTCGACACCTTCCTGTCCTGGGTCGACGGTGTCGACCTGCTGCTGCCCAACGAGAACGAGGTCGCGACGCTCGGCGGTCTCGACGCGATCCTGCGCCACACCCGACAGGTCGTCGCGACCTTCGGAGCCGCCGGAGCCCGTTGGGTCGCCGACGGGCTCGACGTATCGGCCGAGGCGCCGCACGTCGCCAACGTCGACGCCACCGGGTGCGGCGACGCCTTCAACGCCGGCCTGCTCGCCGCCTGGCTCGCGGGTGAGGCACCGGCCGACGCCCTCGCCGCCGGGGTCGCGGCCGGCAGCGCAGCGGCAGCCCGCGTGGGCGCCCGACCCCGCTGAGCGGCATACCCCCTCGGCCCACCCGGCACACAGGCTGGGCGCGCATCGGCACACGGACCGCCACGACATGAGCGGCGGCGTCGCCGCAGGCGTGCGAACGCTCGGCCACCAGCGTTCGTGGCGGTCCGTGTGCCTGTGGAGAGTGACGGCGTCGATGATGCCGTCACGGGCAGGCTTGCTCCATGGACGTCTCCACGCTGCTCGCCCAGCGGGGAGGCATGTGCACGTGGCGCGACCTGAGACGGTCCGTGCCGCGACACCGCATCGGGCTTGCCCTCGCATCGGGGGCGATCGTGCGGGTGGCGAGGGGCCGGTATGCCCTGCCCAGCCTGACCTCCGCCCGCTCCCTCGTCATGGGGGCCAGCGCAACGGCGTCGCACACGACCGCAGCGCTGCACTGGGGGTGGCAGGTCAAGCACGAGCCGGACCTGCCGCACATCACACTGCCGCGGGGTCGCAAGCTGCGCGCCGCCGCCCGCACCGGGGTGCAGCGTCACTGGCGCGACCTCGAACCCGCCGAGGTGTGCGACGGGTGGGTGACGAGTCGCGAGCGCACGGTCATCGACTGCTGTCTCGACCTGCCCTTCGACGAGGCTCTCGCCGTTGCCGACTCCGCCTGGCGCGACGGCCTGTCACCCATCACCGTCATGACGGCTGCCGCTCGCCTGCCCCGACGGCTGCGTCTGCGGGTCGCGAGGGTCCTCGAGCGTGCCGATCGAAAGGCGGCCAACCCGTTCGAGTCGGTGCTGCGCGCACTGTGCCTCCAGGTCGAGGGACTGGGCGTCGTGACGCAGCACGTCATCGCGGATCGGACGTTCTACGCGAAGGTCGATCTCGCGGACGTGGGCCTCCGCATCGTCATCGAGGCAGAGGGTTTCGAGAACCACGGCACGCGAATGGCGCTCAAGCGCGACTGCCGCCGCTACACCGGTCTCGGGGCGCGCGGGTGGGTCGTCATCCGGTTCACGTGGGACGAGGTGATGTTCGAGCCGGACTACATCGTCACGGCCCTGCGCCAGGTCGTTGCCGTGCGCACACGGACCTCCACGAACGCTCCGCCGACAGGGCACCCCGCCTGAGACCCGACGTGCCCTCCACTCGTGGCGGTCCGTCGTGCCGGCCGGACGGCATACCGCGGCGGTATGCCGCGTGGCTCAGAAGGTCTCGCGCGGCTGGTAGACGCCCCACACCTCGCGCAACGCGTGCGCGACCTCGCCGCCGGTGGCGCGCGCGGCGAGCGCCTCCTTCATCGGGTAGAGGAGGTTGTCGGTGCCGCGGGCGGCGTCCTTGAGCCGGCCGAGCGCGGCGTCGACGGCGGCCTGGTCGCGGTCGGAACGGAGGGCCTCGAGCCGGGCGCGCTGGTCGGCCTCGATCGTCGGGTCGACGCGCAGCGGGTCGTAGCGCTCCTCCTGGTCGAGGGTGAAACGGTTGACGCCGACGACGGTGCGCTCGGCCGAGTCGATCTCGAGCTGCACGCGGTAGGCGGAGCGCTCGATCTCGGACTTCTGGAAGCCCTGCTCGATCGCCGCGACGGCGCCGCCGAGGTCCTCGACGCGCTGGATCAGGGCGAGCGCGGCCTCCTCGATGTCGTCGGTCATCGACTCGACGACATACGAACCGGCAAACGGGTCAACGGTTTTCGTCACGTCGGTCTCGTAGGCGATGACCTGCTGCGTGCGGAGCGCGAGCCGCGCGGCCTTCTCTGTCGGCAACGCGATGGCCTCGTCGAAGGAGTTGGTGTGCAGCGACTGCGTGCCGCCGAGCACCGCGCCGAGACCCTGGAGCGCGACGCGCACGAGGTTGACCTCGGGCTGCTGGGCGGTGAGCTGCACGCCGGCGGTCTGGGTGTGGAAGCGCAGCATCATCGACTTGGGGTTCTGCGCGCCGAACTGCTCCTTCATGATCTTGGCCCAGATGCGCCGGGCGGCACGGAACTTCGCCACCTCCTCGAGCAGCGTCGTGCGGGCGACGAAGAAGAAGGACAGGCGCGGCGCGAAGTCATCGACGTGCAGGCCCGCGGCCTCGGCCGCACGGACGTACTCGATGGCGTTGGCGATGGTGAAGGCGATCTCCTGCACGGGCGTCGCGCCCGCCTCTGCCATGTGGTAGCCGGAGATGGAGATCGTGTTCCAGCGCGGCATCTCCTTGTGGCAGTAGGCGAAGATGTCGGAGATGAGGCGCAGCGACTCGCGCGGCGGGTAGATGTAGGTGCCGCGGGCGATGTACTCCTTGAGCACGTCGTTCTGGATGGTGCCCGTGAGCTTGTCGCCCGGCACGCCCTGCTCCTCGGCGACGAGCTGGTAGAGCAGCAGCAGGGTCGAGCCGGGCGCGTTGATCGTCATCGACGTCGAGATCGTGTCGAGCGGCAGGCCGTCGAAGAGGGTCCGCATGTCATCGAGGCTGTCGATGGCAACGCCGACCTTGCCGACCTCACCGTGCGCGATGGGCTCGTCGGAGTCGTAGCCCATCTGCGTCGGCAGGTCGAAGGCGACGGACAGGCCTCCGGTGCCGGCCTTGACGAGCTGGTGGTAGCGCTCGTTGCTCTCCTTGGCGGTGCCGAAGCCGGCATACTGCCGCATCGTCCAAGGACGCCCGGTGTACATCGAGGGGTAGACGCCCCGGGTGAAGGGGTAGCGACCGGGCGCGCCGAGCTTGCTGTCCGGGTCGAAGCCGTCCAGTGCCGACGCGTCGTAGACGGGCTCGATGGGCAGGTCGGACTCGGAGCGCGCGCCAGTGCTGTCAGCCATGGTGCCGAGCGTAACGGCGGGGTGCTCGCCCGCACCCCGAGCACGGCGGATCGTTGCCGATGTCACGTTGCCGCCGCGGTATGCCGTCCGGCCCGTCCCGACGAAACGTGGCCTCTCGACGGGGCGAGGCGACCAAGAGTGGCCTCTCGACGGTGGAGAGGCGACCAGGAGTGGCCTCTCGACGGTGGGGGGCGGCCACTTTTGGCCACTCGACGGTGGAGGGGCGGCCAGTTGTGGCCACTCGACGGTGGGGAGCGGCGGGTCAGGCGTCGGTGGGCCAGTCGGCGGCGATCTGCGCGCGCCTGCGCTCCCAGCTCGCGTGCATGCCCGCCATCTCCGTCGCCACGTGGTCGAGGAACTCGACCGACATGGCGAGCCGGCGGCCGGCGGCGCTGCCGACTCCGCCGACGGCCTCGAGTCCCGACCTCACCGAGGACTCCATCTGGCCGAGGAGGCGGTCGCGGCTCAGCATGGCCTCGTGCCAGGCGTCGAGGTGGACGATGTAGACGTCGCGACGCGAGCCCCGCTCGCGCTCCTTGCCGATGAGGTGGGTCTGTGTGAGGTACTGGACCGCGCCGGACACGGCTGCAGGGCTGACGTCGAGGGCCTCCGTCAGCTCGAGCGCGGTCATCCGACCGTCGGGGTCGGCGAGGAGCTGGGCGAAGACGCGGGAGGCGAGCCGCGGCATACCGGCTTCGGTGAGGACGTTGCCGAAGCGCTCGACGTAGGCGGCGACGGCTCGCTCGTCGCGCTCGGTCATCCGGCGGCTCCTTCGGTGTCGTGGGCTGTCACCCTCCCATGAGTCATATCATTCAGTAAACAGTGAATGTTGTGTATCGTCGAATGCATGACCTCAGCCATCCAGGTGCAAGGGCTGCGCAAGACCTTCGGGCGCACCGTCGCCCTCGACGGGCTCGACCTCGACGTGCAGACCGGCGAGATCCACGGCTTCCTCGGCCCCAACGGTGCCGGCAAGTCGACGACGCTGCGCATCCTGCTCGGGCTGATGCGCGCCGACGGCGGCAGCGCCACCCTGCTCGGCGGCGACCCGTGGCAGCAGGTCGAGTCGCTGCACCGGCGCCTCGCCTACGTGCCCGGAGACGTGGCGCTGTGGCCCAACCTCACCGGCGGCGAGGTCATCGACCTGCTCGGCAACCTCCGTGGCGGGCTGCACGAGCAGCGCCGCGCCGACATGATCGAGCGCTTCGCCCTCGACCCGACGAAGAAGGGCCGCTCCTACTCCAAGGGCAACCGGCAGAAGGTGGCGCTGGTCGCCGCCCTCGCCGCCGACGTCGAGCTGCTCCTGCTCGACGAGCCGACCTCGGGGCTCGACCCGCTCATGGAGGCCGTCTTCAAGGACGCCGTGCGCGAGTTCCGGGCCGCGGGCGGCACCGTGCTGCTCTCGAGCCACATCCTCAGCGAGGTCGAGTCGGTCTGCGACCGCGTCAGCATCATCCGCGACGGCCGCAACGTCGAGTCGGGCACGCTGACCCAGCTGCGTCACCTGTCGCACACGACGCTCGAGGCGACGCTGGACCGCGCCCCCGACGAGGCCGACATCGCAGCGCTCCCGGGCGTCAGCGGCGTCGTCGTGTCCGGCACGCACGTCACGTGCGCGGTCGAGAGCGGCTACCTCGGTGCCGTGCTCCAGCACCTCGGGACGTTCGGCATCCACAGCCTCACGAGCGCGCCGCCGACGCTCGAGGAGCTCTTCATGGAGCAGTACCGCGTGCCCGCGGCGACGCCATGACCGCGACCAGCGCACCGACCGCCCCGAGCAGCCGCCCGGGCCGAGCCGGCCCGCCCCGGAGCAGCGGTCTGACGGGAACGACCCGGCTGCTGCGCCTCGCAGCGCGACGCGACCGGGTCCTCATCCCCGCGAGCGCCCTGACGCTCATGGCCGTCGTGGCGGGCTCCGCGAAGGCGACCTTCGACCTCTATCCCGACCCGTCGCTCGCCTCCCCCGCCCTGCGCGAGACGCTCGACAACCCGGCTCTCGTCGCGATCTACGGGCCGGTCGCAAGCATGAGCATCGATGCCCTGGCCACCTTCAAGACGGTGCTCCTCGGCGGCGTCTTCCTCTGCCTGCTCGCCTATGTCGTCGTGCGCAGGCACACCCGCACCGAGGAGGAGGAGGGCCGCCTCGAGCTGCTCGGCAGTGGCGTGGTCGGCCGGCGCGCACCCCTCGCGGCGGCAGTGCTGCTCGCCACCGCTGCGGTGCTCGGCACGTCGGTGCTGACGGTTGTCGGCGCCGTCGCCGTCGGGCTCGGCACGTCAGGCTCCATCGCGCTCGGCGTGTCCTGGGCCGTCATGGGGCTGACATGGGTCGGGGTCACCGCCGTCGCCGCTCAGCTCACCGAAACCGCCCGCGGCACAGCGGGTTTCGCACTGGGTGCGCTCGCGGCGGCATACCTCCTGCGGGCCCTTGGGGACGCGTCCGGGAGCGACAGCCCGGGACGCGTCCTGACGTGGCTCTCACCGCTCGGGTGGGCCGAGAAGGTCGAGCCGTACGGCGCCAACCGCGTGTGGGTGCTCGTCGTCGGCGTCATCGCGTATGCCGTCCTCGTCCTTGTCGCCTTCGCTCTCCTCGAGCGCCGCGACCTCGGTGCCGGCGTCCTGCCGAGCCGCCCCGGCCCCGATCGCGGCTCGCTCCGCACCGTCGGCGGGCTCACCCGGCGCCTCGCGCGCGGCACGCTCATCGGCTGGACCATCGGCTACGTCGTGCTCGGGGCGGTCGTCGGGTCGCTCGGAGGCAGCGTGCAGTCCTTCGTCGACTCGCCGGAGATCGCAGACATGCTCAGGAAGCTCGGCGGCGGGGCGGGCACGATCATCGACACCTTCTTCGCGACCGAGCTGCGCTTCGCCGCCATCGGTGCCGCGGCCCTCGGTATCGCCCTGACGACGCGGATGCGGACGGAGGAGACGTCGGGCCGGGTCGAGGCCGTGCTCGCGACCTCTGCGACCCGACTGCGCTGGGCCGCAGCCCACATCGTCGTCGCCCTCGCCGCGACGGCCCTCGTGCTCGCCGTGGTTGGAACCGTCGCCGGGCTCGTCGACGGCGGCCGCACGGGTGACGTCGGTGGCTCCGTCGGCCGGCTGGTCGGCGCGTCCCTGGCGGCGCTGCCCGCGGTCTGGGTCTGCATCGCGGTGGCGGTCCTGCTCGTCGGACTCGTGCCGCGCCTCACGGGGCTGGTGTGGGCCGTCCTCATCGGCTTCCTCGTGCTCGGCGAGTTCGGTCCGATCATGAACCTGCCGTCGTGGGTCACCGCCGTCTCCCCGTTCGACCACCTGTCGCACCTGCCCGGGGGCAGCCTCGACACTGCGGACCTGCTGGGTCTCGTCGTCGTCGCGGCCGCGCTCACGGCCGCCGGTCTCGCCGGCCTGCGCCGCCGCGACATCGCCTGACCTGCCGCCACTCCCCCATCGCACCCCGAGTCGAGGTGATCGCGGCACCCACGTGGGGGCCAGCATCACCTCCAACCGGGCCACACGGCATACCGAATCGAGGTGATCGCGACACCCACGTCAGGCCCAGCATCACCTCCAACCGGGCCACGCGGCATACCGAATCGAGGTGATCGCGGCACCCGCGTGGGGGCCAGCATCACCTCCAACCGGGGGACATGGCATACCGAGTCGAGGTGATCGCGGCACCCACGTCAGGCCCAGCATCACCTCCAACCGGGCCACACGGCATACCGAATCGAGGTGATCGCGACACCCACGTGGGGCCCGGCATCACCTCCAACCGGGGAGCCCGTATGCCGTCCGCGCACCTGGGCGCCCGCGCGGCGACGAGCGCCGTTGTCGCTACCCTCTGCCCATGACGGGCATCGATGGGTTCTGGGCGGTCATCCCGGCCGGCGGGTCGGGCACGCGCCTGTGGCCGCTGTCGCGCAGGGACTACCCGAAGTTCCTCCACGACCTCACGGGGTCGGGCCAGACGCTGCTGCGCGCGACCTACGACCGGCTCGAGCCCCTCGCCGGCGACCGCATCCTCGTCGTCACCGGCGCCGCCCACCTCGACGCGGTGCGCGGCCAGCTGCCGATGCTCGCGCGCGATGCCGTCGTGGCCGAGCCCACTCCGCGCGACTCGATGCCTGCGATCGGCCTGGCCGCCGCGATCCTCGAGCGGCGCGACCCCGAGGCGGTGCTCGGCTCGTTCGCCGCCGACCACGTCGTGACCGACGTCGAGGCCTTCGACCGCGCCATCGAGGAGGCCGTCGTGCTGGCCCGCGGCGGTGATCTCGTGACGATCGGCATCGAGCCGACCCGTCCGGCGACGGGCTTCGGCTACATCCGCCTCGGCGAGGCGCTCTCGGTCGAGGGAGCACCGTCTGCCCGGCGCGTCGCCGACTTCGTCGAGAAGCCCGACGCGGAGACGGCGAAGGGCTACGTCGCCAGTGGCGAATACCGTTGGAACGCAGGGATGTTCGTCGTCGGCGCCACCACCCTGCTCGAGATGCTCGCCGAGGAGCACCCCGAGATGACGAGCCACCTGCGCACGATCGCCGGTGACGAGTCCCGCATGCGCGACCTGTGGCCAGCGCTGCGCAAGATCGCCATCGACCACGCCGTCGCCGAGCCCGCCGCCCGGGCCGGGCGCGTCTCCGTCGTGCCGGCAGCGATGGGGTGGGACGACATCGGCGACTTCACCTCGCTCTCCGACCTCATCGAGGTCTCGGAGACCGTGCCCGGCGTCAAGGTCATCGGCCCGGCCGACGACGTCATCAGCATCGACTCCACCGCCACGGTCGCGACGGGCGGCCGGCTCATCGCGCTCATCGGGGTCGACGACCTCGTAGTCGTCGACACCCAGGACGCACTGCTCATCACGCGCCCGGAGCGGGCGCAGGAGGTCAAGCAGATCGTCGAGGCGCTGACGGCCCAAGGCCGTCTCGACCTCACATGACGACGTCTGGGTCGATCACGAGCAGGACGAGCCCGGCGACGCACGCCGGCGTGATCGCGGCCAGCATCGCCGTGTGCGTGGCGTGGGTCGTGACCCTCCCCCGGCTGGTGCCGGGCACCTTCGGAGACCATGGAACCTTCATCTCCGTCGCGGAGCGCATGCTCGCCGGCGACCGCCTCTACGTCGACGTCTGGGACAACAAGGACCCGCTTTTCTACTACGCCCTCGCGCTCGGACGACTCGCATCCCCACTGGCTGACGTCCTTCTCGAGATCCTGTGGGTCCTGGGTGCGGCCATCTCGGTCCTCGTCCTCGCACGCGCTGCCGGAGCAAGACCCGGCCTCGCCATGGTTGCCGGTCTCGGAGCCACGCCGTTGCTGCTCACCGGGCCTGCCTACGAAGCGGGAATGACGCATCTCCCGGGACTCGCGGTGCTGCTCGGCGCGGTGGCGTGCGCCGTGCGCTCCCGGTGGGTCGTCGCAGGCGTGCTCGTGGGCCTGCTCATGCTGACAAAGCTGATCCTCGCTCCGGTCGTCGCGGGTGCCCTGCTCGTGGTCGCCCTCCACCGTCGCGAGACGGGCGGGCTCGGAGGTCTCCTCCGGGCTGCGCTCAGTGCCGTGGTCCTTCTCGCCGCTGGGATTGCAGTGATGTGGCTGCGGGGAGAGCTGCCTGGATGGGTCGACAACTTCCGTCTCAACGCCGACTACGCGCAGGGCGATCTCGCGGCGTCGCAGTACGGCTCGCTCATCGGCCATCTCCTCCGCGCCTTCCCGGAGGACGGCCGTGGGGCCGGCTCCGTCACCATCGCCGCCCTGGTGATCGTCCTGCTCGCCGTGCAACGGTCGACGACGCGTGCTGTTCCTGTCGAGCGCTCGGCGACCGATGGGGGCGATGAGGACGCCGCCATCCAGCGCACCATCTCCCCCGCCGTGCTCTGGGACCTCACGCTCGTCTCACTCGTCCTGGCGCTCGTCGTCATCGCGGCGACGGCAACCTGGCCGCACCACGCCCAGTCGCTCTCGGCGCCGGGCGCGTTCGCCCTAGCCCTCCTGGCCACGCGTCTCGGTGGTGTCATCGCGGGAGGGCGCGCCGCGGCTCTGCTGCTCGTCGCGGGCTACGCCATGGCGGGCGCGCTGCACCCCTACTTCTACCTGACGGCCGCGCGCGGCGTTCCGACAAGCCTCCAGCTGCAGCGACAGTCGCCGGAGAGCGTCGTGATGGCCTCGCTCCCGCAGGTGCACACCTACGCGCGGGCTGGCACCAACGACGTCAGCGCCCATGCCGTCGGCCTCAGGGGCCTCACGCTCAGCTGCGCCCGCTTCCACCAGTACTCCCTCGACTCCGCTGAGATCCTCCAGTCGACCGCGGACTGCCTGCCGCGCGCCGACGCACTCATCGTCGACGACTCCCTGCGGCCGGAGGTGGGCCAACCGGCATGGAATGCCTACGTCGCCAAGGTTCGAGAGCTGGTAGCCAACCGCTACGACTGCGTGCGCGCCGGAGCCGCAGACATCTGCATGCGCCGCACCACGTGAGCTCCCCCACCCGAGGGTGGGCGATCGGTGAGTTGAGGTGATCAAGGGACACATCCGCTCGGCACGCGCGACAGTGGTGGCATGAGCTCGATGCTGCCCGAGGAGGGCGAGTACCTCACGACCGGCTGGGAGGACGACCTCGACCCCGGCGACTCGGTGGAGCGCCAGGCTGTCCTGGCGCACGTCTCGTGGGCCCGTGCCCTGACGAGTGCCGCGCGCGGCGACTTCACCGAAGGACCGCACTGGTGCGCCGGCAGCGGAGGTGGGGTCTCGGCGCTGCTCAACTGGGCGATCGTCACCAGCCCACCACACGACTGGGCGACGACCGTGGAAGGACTGTCGGCGGCATACCCCAGCGGGGTGTCGGCCATCGTCATCAGCCCCTTCCCGACGCCTGACCTCTCGGCCCACGGGCTCGCGCTCGTGGGGCACCCGCCGCTGATGTTCCGGCCCACCTCGACCGTGACGGCGACGCCGACCACACCCCTCGAGGTGCGCGAGGCGACGACGGTGCAGCAGCTGCGTGACGCGGAGCGGGTGCTCGTCGAGGGCTACCCGATGCCCGACATGGCGGACCTGCCGCCCGGTGACTTCTACCGCCCCGACGTCGTCGTCGGCCCGACGCGGGTCTTCGTCGGCTACGACGACGGCGTGCCCGTTGCGACCGCTGCCGCCCACTCCGCTGCGGGTGTCACCGTGGTCGAGAACGTCGCGGTCCTCGCCACCGCCCGCGGCAAGGGCGCGGGCGCGGCACTGACGTGGGCGGCGACGACCGCGTGGCCGGAGCAGGCTGCCGTGCTCATCGCGAGCGACGACGGCCAGCCCGTCTACGAGCGGCTCGGCTACCTGCGCATCGTCCGCTGGACCTGCTGGCTGCGGCCCTGAGCCGCCATCGACCACACCGCCGGCGTATGCCGTCCGCTCGGCTCAGCGCACCGGCGCGGGCACTCCCGTGGTCTCGCACACGAACGCCCAGAACCGCTCGACCTCACCCGGCGTCTCGACCCGCACCGGCGCGTAGTGCGTGGCGCGCTGCCGGCGGTCATGCCAGAACCGGCCCGAGTCGATCGGGTCGCCGGTCGCGGCCAGCCACACGGCAGTGTCGGCGCCCTGCTCGGCGTCGCGCAGCAGCGGCCCGGTGACCTTCGCGAATCCCGGCAGCGACTCGGTCACCCCCGGCGTGTCGGCCCAGCCCGGGTGCATCGATGCGACCGTGACGGCATCGCCGCCGAGCTCGCGCGCCCACAGCGGG
This sequence comes from Humibacillus xanthopallidus, assembly GCF_006717145.1. Lineage (GTDB taxonomy): Bacteria > Actinomycetota > Actinomycetes > Actinomycetales > Dermatophilaceae > Humibacillus > Humibacillus xanthopallidus. The sequence continues at coordinate 2,133,373 of NZ_VFQF01000001.1, forward strand.
GCGAGCACGAGCTGCATCCGCTTCGTGCGGGCGTATGCCGCCGTGCCCGAGTAGGTGCCCTGCGTGAACTCGGGGTCGTCGACGTCGAGGCGCTGCGCGTAGGCACCACCCGAGGTCACGAGGACGACGCGCCCACCCGCGAGGGACTCGCGCAGGCCGAACGTCAGCACGTGCGGGCCGAGGACGTGCGTCGCGAGGGCGAGCTCGTGACCCTCGTCGGTCGTCGTGCGCTTCGGCGGCATCACCCCTGCGTTGTGCACGAGGGCGTGGAGTCGGGGCACGCGGGAGGCGAGGTCGCGGGCGAACTCGGCCGTGCCCGCGAGATCGCTCACGTCAGAGACGTGGGTCTCGACAGAGGCGTCGGGCTGGTCTGAGAGCAGGGTCGCCCGGGCCCGCTCGAGCCGACCCGCGTCTCGGCCGGTCACGTGGACGACCGCGCCGAGCCGCGCGAGGCCGGCTGCGGTGGCCAGACCGAGGCCGCCCGTCGCGCCGGTGACGAGCACGTGCCGACCGGCCAGAGCGCCAGGCGCGGGGTCAGCGGGCCACCACCGGCGACGCAGCGCCGGGCCGACCTTGGTGTAGCCGAGGACGAGGGACTTGTCCATGACCCAGTCGAGTGCAGCAGTGACGCCGGAGCCCGGCTGGGAGGTGACCATGCGCCCACCCTACGTACCGGGCGGTGGTCCACCGCGAAGGCCACCGGACGGCATACCTGCTCGGCAACGCACCCCGCTGGAGGTTGTCGAGGGTTCTTGTTGAGATTGTCACAGTGCGGGTGCTACCCGGGGGTACGAGATGGGGCTCGCGCAAACGCGGCGATAGGGTGCGCCTGTGGCCACCAACACCCTCCCAGTGACGGGAAAACCCCGACCCGCGTCGGCGCGTCGCACCACCGTGTTCATGAAGCTGCTCATGGCACTGTCGGGCGCGCTCTTCGTCTTCTACGTGCTCATGCACATGTACGGCAACCTCAAGATCTTCGGGGGCGTCGAGGCCTTCGACGAGTACGCCCTGCACCTGCGCACGATCCTCATGCCGATCCTGCCCTTCGGCGGGTTCCTCTGGCTCTTCCGCGCGCTGCTCGTCGTCGCGCTCGTCGCGCACGCCTGGTCGGCGTTCTACCTGTGGAGCCGGGCGCGCGGTGCGCGCACGACGCGCTACGTCGCCAAGGAAGCGGCCAAGGCGACGGTGAAGTCGCGGATGATGCGCTGGGGCGGCGTGGCGCTGCTGCTCTTCCTCGTGTGGCACCTGCTGCAGTTCACGATCCTCAAGTTCAACGTCGGCACCGAGGCCGCCGGTGACAGCGCGGGCAAGCTCGTCATCTCGAGCTTCCAGGTGTGGTGGGTCGTGCTCATCTACCTCCTCGCGCTCGCGGCGCTCGGCATGCACCTGTGGCACGGCGTGTGGAGCGCCTCGCAGACCCTCGGCTGGACCTCGTCCGCACGCTCGCGCCGCACGGCCAAGTCGGTGGCCACCGTCATCGCGCTCGTCACTGCCGTCGGCTTCGCGCTGCCGCCGCTCGCCATCCTCTTCGGAATCGTGAAGGGCTGAACCGCATGACCGACCTGCACACCGACCCCGTCGCCACCGCCGCCCCCGAGGCCACCATCGCCCCTGAGGCTCCCGAGGCTCCTGAGGCCCCCGCCACGGACGCCCCGGGCGCACCCGACACCCTCGTCCACGGCCTCTACCGCGAGGGCGAGCCGATCGTCGACACGAAGGCTCCCCGCGGCCCGATCGCCGAGCGCTGGAACACCCGCAAGTTCGAGGCGTCCCTCGTCAACCCGGCCAACCGCCGCAAGCTGACCGTCATCATCGTCGGCACCGGCCTCGCCGGTGGCGCGGCGGCGGCGACGCTCGGCGAGGCCGGCTACAACGTGAAGTCCTTCTGCTACCAGGACTCCCCGCGCCGCGCCCACTCGATCGCCGCGCAGGGTGGCATCAACGCCGCCAAGAACTACAAGGAGGACGGCGACTCGACGTTCCGTCTCTTCTACGACACCGTCAAGGGCGGCGACTACCGCTCACGCGAGTCGAACGTCTACCGCCTCGCCGAGGTCAGCGCCAACATCATCGACCAGTGCGTCGCCCAGGGCGTCCCGTTCGCGCGTGAGTACGGCGGCCTGCTCGACAACCGCTCCTTCGGTGGCGTCCAGGTCTCCCGCACGTTCTACGCGCGCGGCCAGACGGGCCAGCAGCTGCTCATCGGCGCCTACCAGGCCCTCGAGCGGCAGGTGGCCGCCGGCACGGTCGAGATGTTCACCCGCCACGAGATGCTCGAGGTCGTCATCGTCGACGGCAAGGCCCGCGGCATCATCGCCCGAGACCTCGTCACGGGCGAGATCGAGACGCACCTCGCCGACGCCGTCGTGCTCGCGAGCGGCGGCTACGGCAACGTCTTCTTCCTCTCGACGAACGCCATGGGCAGCAACGTCACGGCGACGTGGCGGGCGCACCGCAAGGGCGCGCACTTCGCGAACCCCTGCTACACGCAGATCCACCCGACCTGCATCCCCGTCGCCGGCGAGCACCAGAGCAAGCTGACGCTGATGTCGGAGTCGCTGCGCAACGACGGCCGCATCTGGGTGCCGAAGAACGCCGCCGACTGCGAGAAGGACCCCCGCGAGATCCCCGAGGAGGACCGCGACTACTACCTGGAGCGGATCTACCCCTCCTTCGGCAACCTCGTGCCCCGCGACATCGCCTCCCGCCAGGCCAAGAACGTCTGCGACGAGGGTCGCGGCGTCGGGCCCAAGGTCGGCGACTTCCGCCGCGGCGTCTACCTCGACTTCACGGACGCCCTGAAGCGCATGAGCGCCGAGGCCGTCGCGGAGAAGTACGGCAACCTGCTCGACATGTACCAGCGGATCACGGGTGAGAACCCCTACGAGGTGCCGATGCGCATCTACCCCGCGGTGCACTACACGATGGGCGGCCTGTGGGTCGACTATGACCTGCAGTCGAGCATCCCCGGCCTCTTCGTCACAGGTGAGGCGAACTTCTCCGACCACGGCGCGAACCGTCTCGGCGCGAGCGCCCTCATGCAGGGCCTCGCCGACGGCTACTTCGTCCTGCCGAACACCATCCGCGACTACCTCGCCAAGGGCCCGTTCCCCAAGCTCGAGGAGTCGAACGAGGCCGTCGTCGAGGCGCGTGCCTCGGTGGACGCCCGCGTGCAGAAGCTGCTCTCGATCAACGGCGACCGCTCTGTCGACTCCTTCCACAAGGAGCTCGGCAACATCATGTGGGAGTACTGCGGCATGGAGCGCTCGGAGGAGGGCCTGCTCAAGGCCATCGACCTCATCCGGGGCCTGCGTGACGAGTTCTGGCGCAACGTCAAGGTGCTCGGCGCGGCCGACACGCTCAACCAGAGCCTCGAGAAGGCCGGCCGCGTCGCCGACTTCCTCGAGCTCGGCGAGCTGATGTGCATCGACGCGCTGCACCGCCGCGAGTCCTGCGGTGGGCACTTCCGCGCGGAGAGCCAGACCGAGGACGGCGAGGCGCTGCGCCACGACGACGAGTACGCCTACGTCGCGGCCTGGGAGTGGGGCGGCCAGGACGGCGCACCCACCCTGCACAAGGAAGACCTGGTCTACGAATTCGTCGAGATGAAGCAGCGGAGCTACAAGTGAGTGGGACCGGAATGAAGACCACCCCACAGAGTTCTACGTTCGTACCTCACTCCGATACTTTGCGAGGACCCCGATGAACCTGACCCTCAAGATCTGGCGCCAGGCCGGCCCGAAGTCCAAGGGCGAGATGGTGACCTACCCGGTGTCCGGCATCTCGGAGGACATGTCCTTCCTCGAGATGCTCGACGTGCTCAACGAGCAGCTCAACGCCCGCGGCGAGGAGCCGATCGCCTTCGACTCCGACTGCCGTGAGGGCATCTGCGGCATGTGTGGCCTCATGATCTCGGGCAAGGCCCACGGCCCCGAGGTCACGACGACCTGCCAGCTGCACATGCGCAGCTTCTCCGACGGTGACGAGATCACGATCGAGCCGTGGCGGGCCGATGCCTTCCCGGTCATCAAGGACCTCGTCGTCGACCGCAGCTCCTTCGACCGCATCATCCAGGCCGGCGGCTTCATCAGCGCGAACACGGGTGCCGCTCCGGAGGCGCACTCGGTGCCGGTGCCCAAGCCCAAGGCCGACCGCTCCTTCATGGCGGCCGCCTGCATCGGCTGCGGCGCGTGCGTGGCGGCCTGCCCCAACGCCTCCGGCATGCTCTTCCTCGGCGCGAAGATCACCCACCTCGGTGAGCTGCCGCAGGGCCAGCCGGAGCGCGACGCCCGGGTCGTCAACATGCTGACGCAGCACGACGACGAGGGCTTCGGCGGCTGCACGAACATCGGCGAGTGCTCCTCGGCCTGCCCCAAGGAGATCCCGCTCGACGTCATCAACCAGCTCAACAAGGACCTGCGCCACGCCTTGGCGCACGGCGAGTGACGCTCACCTGAGCGACGGCGCCCATGCGGCACCGGTCCTGCTGACAACCCGCCCCGGCATCGCCGGGGCGGGTTAGTCTTTGCGCGCAATGACGCCCGTTCCCCCTCACCGTCGCCGCAGCCTGCCCGTGCACGCCGCGGGGGTCGCGCTTGCACTCTTGCCGCTCGTCGCCGGCATCACGACGGCGTATGCCGCCTCGTCCGCGCCCGCAGCGGCGCTCGGCGCCGCGGGGGTCGGGAACGCGCCCGCTGCGGCGCCGTCGTGTCGCCCGTGGCAGACAGCGACGACGGTGCCGCCGGGGGTGACCCTGACGCCTCGGGTCTTTCCTCCCCCGTCGCCACCGGCGCCGGCCTCGGCGAGTACCACGGCGACCTCCACGACGACGCCTCCGCGCGTGTCCCCGACAGGGTCTCCTGGGGCGAAGGCGGCCAAGCCGACGAAGCCGGCCCAGCCATGGGTCGTGTGCCGCAACGCCCCGCCGACGCCCTTCGAGCACCCGCAATGGGTGCCCGACTCCGTCGTCGGAGGTGCGAAGCTGGGCGTCAGCGGAGTCATCGCCGACGTCGGCCCGGGGGTGGCCCCTCCCCCAGAGGTCTACGACGTCTCCTACGTGATCGCCGACCTCGACTCCGGCGAGATCCTCGCGGCCAAGTCGCCCCACGCGTGGCTCCGGCCCGCGAGCACCCTCAAGACGCTCACGGCCCTGACCCTCATGCCCCGACTCGACCCGCGCACCGTCGTGGTGGCCAGCGACGACGCGCAACAGGCTGCCGGGTCACGGGTGGGCATCCTCGCCGGCAACCGTTACACAGTCGGCAACCTCGTCGACGCGATGCTGATGTTCTCGGCCAACGACGCCGTCTACGCCCTCGCCGATGCAGCGGGCGGCTACGACAAGACCGTGGCGCTGATGAACGACACCGCCCGCGATATCGGCGCCCACGACACGGTCGTTGTCGACCCGAGCGGCCTCGACGAGGGCAACCAGCGCTCGAGTGCCTACGACCTCGCCCTCATCGCCCGCGACGCGATGCGCCTGCCCGCCTTCCGCGCCGCGGTCGTCAAGCGCGACGCCGTCTTCCCGGGCGGCAAGGACAAGCAGGGCAAGGAGTGGAAAGCCTTCCACGTCTACAACATCAACGAGCTGCTGCGCCACTACCCCGGAGCCATCGGCATCAAGCCGGGCCGCACCGACCGGGCCCAGCACACCTTCATCGGCGCCGCCACGCGAGGCGGCCGCACCCTCGTCGTCGCGCAGATGGGCAGCGTCACGGGCTCGTGGAGGCCCACGGCGGCACTGCTCGACTGGGGCTTCGCCAACGCCGACAAGGTGACTCCGGTAGGCATGCTCGTCGCTCCTGGGGAGGCCGGGCCTGCGACGCCCCAACCGTCGCTCACGAGCCTGACCGACGGATCGGCCGACACTCCGTCGGAACCCGCCACCGCGACCGGCACGCCGGCACCAGCTCCACTGACCGCGAGCGGCTCGGCACCGGCAGGAGCCGACCGCACCTCGCTCGTCGCCGTGAGCGGCGCGGGGGCCCTGTTGACGGCGGCGGCCGCCGGCTTGGTGATCCGCCACCGCAGGCGACGACGTCAGACAAGTGAAGGACCTTCATGACATCGGTGGGAGTTGTCGTCAACTGCTACGAGAGGACCTACCGGGGGGTTCTCGTACCGGGCTTCTTCCGCCAAGTCGTCGCGCAGAATAGGTTTCCGTTCGACGAGGTCGTGGCCTTGATCAACAACGTCGACGACCGGGCGGAGGCAACTGAGCGCGCGGTTGCACTCGTCAACGCGGGAGAGATCAGCTCCTTCGCCTTCGTCGCCGACCACCTCGACCAGGCACTTCGATCGGCAGGACTCTCACCTCGTGCCTTGCGACGTCGGCCGTACCTGCTCGACTACGGCATTGCCATGCCGCACGCGGTGTCAACTGACTGGCTGCTGGGCTGGGATGCCGAGACACAGCTCCTGACGCCCACAGACTGGGTCACTCCGTCGATCGACCTCATGCTGGACGATCCGAGGATCTTCCACGCCTCGCTATCATGGCCGGCGCGACCCGAGGAGCCTGGCGCTCTCGGCGAGGCGGTTGAGGTGCAAGGCCAGTTCGCGCTCAACTACGGCTTCAGTGACCAGCTCTTCCTGCTCCGACGCCGCGAGCTGATGGCGCCGATCTACAGGTCCTTCGCGCCCGCAGCACTCACGCGGCATGCCCCGCACCCGTACACCTTCGAGTATCGGGTCGAAGCCCATCAGCGCGCCGTCCGTCGTATGCGTGCATCGCTCATCTCCGTCGAGTACGCGATGGAAGACTACGGAACCGGTGTCGTGGACCGCACCGGGCGCACCCGGCGCGACGCAGTCGAGTACAAAGCCCTGAGCCTGCTCGACCACTACGTCGTAAGGCACCTACCCCGGAGCATGGGTCCCCGCTTCTCCAAGTGAGCTGCCGTCGAGACTGGTGGCAACGATCAGCGGCGTCGACGGAGCAGGGCCGAGACGGCCCCGGCTCCTGCAGCTCCGACGACGGCGCCCGCCGCGACACTGACCCGGTCGACCGCCCGCGACGACCGGACCCCTCCGGCCGCGTCCGGCGAGGCGTGGCCCGCACCGCCTCGCGAGGAGGCGTGCGACCCCGCGATCCCACCAGCGACAGGAGGCGAGCCGGCATACGGCAGCAGGGTGGTGTCGGCGGTGGCCGGCAGCGGTGCGAGGAAGCGCGGGCGGGGGGCGGTGGCCAGGGCGTTGCGGCGGGCCTCGTCGGACAGGGTCGCGAGGTCGACGTCGCCTGCGGCCCACGAGCTCGCGAGCAGCACCACACGCGAGAGGAGGTTGGCCCAGAACAGCAGGCCGACCGGGATGGCGACGGCGCTCAGCAGCGGGTTCGCGGTCGCGTGGCTGATGAGGAAGCCGCCGAAGAGCTTCAGGACCGTGATGACCGTGCCGCCGAGGAGGGCGCCCCGGCGGACGTTGCGCCAGGGCAGCGGCGCGCTCGTCAGCAGACGGAGCAGGACGACCATGATGGCGGTGTCGAAGACGATGCCGGCGAGCAGGCCGGCCAGGCCGACGACCACGGCTCCGCCGGGCAGCCCGACCCAGTCGGCGATGGTGCCGGCGAGTCCCCCGATGGCGCTCGAGAGGATCGCCGAGACCGCGATGAGCACCCCGAGGACGGTGAGCACACCGAGGTCGCGCAGCTTCGTCGTCACGGCGTTGCCGGTCGAGGCCTTGAGCCCGAAGACCGTGCGGATGCCGGTGCGCAGGGCGCCGACCCAGCCGAGGCCTGCGAGCAGCAGGGTGACGAAGGCGACGATGCCGGTGATCGTCAGGGTGAGGCTCGCCGGCGCGGTGAGGCTGATGATGCCGTCGGGGTTCTCGGCCGTCTTCACCATGCCGGGCAGGGCCTGGTCGAGCGAGTCGGCGATCGTGGCGAGCAGCTCGGGGTGGCCCTGGAGCACGAAGCCGAAGATAGCGAAGGCGAGAGCCAGCGCAGGGAAGATGGAGAAGAACGCGAAGTACGCCACTCCCGCGGCCAGCAGGTCTCCGTTGGCGGTCCCGTAGCGCTGCCACGCCGACCACGCGCGTGTGGTCTTCAGCCGGTCAAACGCCCGCTGGAACACCCCCACGCATCAACCCCCCGACAGCTCGAACTCGTGGACCGGACGCCACACCCCATCCGTACCCAGTTCGTAGAGGTGGAAGGCGGGCACCCGGAAGGTCACCGAGTAGTCGGCCAGCTCCGAGAAGGCACGGTCGAGGGCGACCTCGCCCACGTTGTGCGCCACGGTGACGTGGGGGTGGTAGTAGAAGTCGAGCTTCCGAAGCACCGGCCCGGCCCGCAGCTCGACCTCGAGCGCCTCGCAGACCGAGACGCCCTGGGCGACCTGGATGAAGACGACGTCGGAGAGCGGACGGAAGGTCCCGGTCCCCCGGAGCACGACGTCGAAGGGGGCGTGCGCGGACGCCACGGTTCGGCAGTGACCGAGGAAGGCGGCATACGTCTCCTCGTCGACCAGGGTCGGCGGGAGCAGCGTGATGTGGGCCGGGATGTCCCACGCCGACGGGTCGCCGAAGTCGGCCCGACGGGCCTGCAGGTACTCGCCGTGTGGCTCCGGAACGGGGATGGACACGCCGATGGTCGTGGAGGGCGCTGACGTCACGGAGCCGACGGTATCGAACCTTGCCGGGCCAGGCCGAGCCGAGGCCACCGAGCACTACGCTGGCGGGCGATGAGCGCGCTCCCGCACCTGGCCCACGTCCCCATGCCGCTCGCTGGTGACGGCAGCTCGGTGGCCCACGTCGTGCGGGCCCTGACGCACGAGCACGCGCGGGCCGGCGGGCGGTCGACGGTCGTCACGTCGCACAACCGCGAGGCGACCTACCCCGACGCGACGATGCTCCCGGTGGACTACACCGAGAACTGCCCGAAGACGCATTTCACGACTGCGGAGTACCGCGAGGACTGGGCGCTGGGGGCCCTGCTGGTCGAGCGTCCGCACGCAGCGCGCCTCTTCGAGCCGGCGGCACGAGCCCTCTCGGAAGCCGCGCCCGACTGGGTCATCGTGCACGAAGGCCACTACGCCGTGACCTCGCTGCCGCTCTTCCGCAGGATGCTTCCGCAGCGCACCCGCATCGCCCTGCACCTGCACAACGCCATCTCGGGCTCGGTCCTGCGTCCAGAGCTCACGCACCTGCTCCGCGCTGCGGACGCCATCGTGTCGGTGAGCGCCTTCATGGCCGACGGGGTGCGGCGCCGGGCGTGGTTCGACGAGGCCAAGATCGTCACCGTGCCCAACGGCGTCGACCTCGAGCGCTTCCCCGAGGCCGTGCGAGAGCCACGAGCCGACGGTGCGCCGCTGCGGCTGCTCTTCGTCGGCCAGGTGGCGCCGCACAAGGGTGTGCACCTGCTGCTCGGCGCCCTCGCTGCGATGGGCCGGCACGCCGAGCGCTTCGAGACCAGGGTCGTCGGCAGCTCGGAGCTGCGTGAGTCCGAGGGGCTCAGCGACTACGAGCGCGAGTTGCGCGCGCTCGCGGCCTCCGTGCGAGGGTCGGTCACCTTCGAGCCCTACCGGTCGCAGGAGGGGGTGTCAGAGCTCTACCGCTGGGCCGACGTCGTCGCCGTGCCCTCGCAGGCCGAGCCCTTCGGGATGGTGCCGCTCGAGGCGATGGCGTCAGGCGCCCTCGTGCTCGGCAACCGCTCCGGCGCACTGCCGGAGGTGCTCGGCCCCGCCGGGCGGCTCGTCGAGCCGACGCTCGCGGGCTGGGTGCACGCACTGACGACGCTCAGCCGGGCGCAGGTCGAGGCCGCGCGCAGCACGGCGACCACGCACGGACGCTCCTTCACGTGGGAGCGCAGCCACACGGCCCTGCTGGAGGGCCTACAACGCTTGGGCGCGGCCGGCTGAGGGCAGCAGGCCCACGCGGTCGTAGACGCGCCGCACCGTGGCCTCGGCAACGGTGCGGGCGCGCTCGGCACCGTCGGCGAGGATGCGGTCGAGCTCGGCCGGGTCGGCCATGAGCTCGAGCGTCCGCTCGCGGAACGGCGTCACGGCTTCGACGACGACCTCGGCGACGTCCTTCTTGAGGTCGCCGTAGCCCCTGCCCTCGTAGGCAGCCTCGAGCTCGACCATCGGCGTGCCGGTCAGCGCCGCGTGGATCGACAGGAGGTTGGAGACGCCCGGCTTCGCGTCCACGTCGTAGCGGATCTCACGCTCGGTGTCGGTGACCGCCGACTTGATCTTCTTCACCGTGCGGGCCGGGTCGTCGAGCAGGCTGATGAGGCCGGTGTCGGTCGCGGCTGACTTGCTCATCTTCGCCGTCGGGTCCTGGAGGTCCTGGATCTTCGCGGTCGCCTTCATGATGTGCGGCTCGGGCACGACGAGCGTGTCGCCGAAGCGGGCGTTGAAGCGGCCAGCGAGGTCGCGCGACAGCTCGAGGTGCTGGCGCTGGTCCTCCCCCACCGGAACGACGTTGGCGTCGTAGATGAGGATGTCGGCAGCCTGCAGCACGGGGTAGGTGAAGAGCCCGACGTTGGGGCCCGCGCCCTTGGCCGACTTGTCCTTGAACTGCGTCATGCGCCCCGCCTCGCCGAAACCGGTGAGGCACGACAGGACCCACGACAGCTCGGTGTGCTGCGCGATGTGGCTCTGCACGAAGAGGACCGACCGCGCGGGGTCGACGCCGCCGGCGATGAACTGCGCCGCCGTCAGCCGGGTGCGCTCGCGCAGGACGGTCGGGTCGGGCGAGACCGTCAGGGCGTGCAGGTCGGCGACGAAGTAGAACGCGTCGTGCGTCTCCTGCAGCTTGACCCACTCGACCAGGGCGCCGATGTAGTTGCCGAGGTGCAGCGAGTCGCTCGTCGGCTGCATGCCGGAGAGGCTGCGCGGCTGGTGGGTCGGCGTTGCGGTCGAAGACATGGCTGCATTCTGGCGCATCGCGCGCTGCCGCCCGCCACCGCGTCCGCGCACTTCCGGTGTCGACTCCCCGGCGCCGACCGCGGGCGTATGCCGTCCGGCCGGCTCAGACGTCGTAGTCGACGACCACGGGGGCGTGGTCGCTCCACCGGGCGGCGTACGTCGGGGCACGTCCCACCCACGCGTCGGTCACCGTGGCGGCGACCGGGGCGGTCGCGAGCTGGTAGTCGATGCGCCAGCCGGAGTCGTTGTCGAACGCCTTGCCGCGCCAGGACCACCACGTGTAGGGCCCGGGTCCGTCGCCCGCTGCCCTGCGCACGACGTCGACCCAGCCGCCCTCGCCGAGCCAGGCATCGAGGTAGGCCCGCTCCCCCTCGAGGAAGCCGGCCTTGCGCAGGTTGCCCTTCCAGTTCTTGAGGTCGGCCTCGCGGTGCGCGACGTTGAGGTCGCCGGTGACGACCATGCGCTCGCCCGTCCGCGACGCCCGGGCCATCCGCTGGGTCATGGCGTCGAGGAAGGCGTACTTCTCCTCCTGGCGCAGGGTTCCGGCCTCGCCGGTGTGCACGTAGGTCGAGGCGACCGTCAGCGGGCCCGAGGGGGTGTCGAGCTCGACCTCGACCCAGCGCCCCGAGTCGGCGAAGGCACCGCCGGCGAGCCCGACGGCCTGCGCACGGTGGGGTTCGCGGCTGACGACGGCCACGCCCGCTCGGCCCTTGGCGTCGCCCTCGGTGTGCGCGACCGACCAGTGCGCCCAGCCCGCCTCGGCGAGCACCTTGCCGAGGTCGACATCGCCGGCGCGCACCTCCTGCAGGCAGAGCACGTCGGGCTCGGCGGCCTGGAGCCACGGCACGGCTCCGCGACGGGCCGCGGCCCGCACCCCGTTGACGTTGGCCGAGATGATGCGCATGCCGCAGATTGTGTCCGACCGAGCCTGCAATGACGCCGGTGGGGTCCAAACACGCGCGACTCCACCTGCGCCCGGCGAACGGCTGCCTAGAATGCGCTGTGCCCACAGATGCCCTCGTCATCGCTTCTGCGATCCTCGCCGTCGTGCTCGTCGTCAGCGCGGTCGGCAAGCTCCGGTCGCCTGCGGCGTCCGCCCAGGCCTTCACGGCCCTGAAGGTGCCGAGGCGCCTCCGCTCACCGCTCGTCGTCAAGTCGCTGCCCTGGGTCGAGATCGTGCTGGGGCTGGCCCTCGTCGTCGTGGGCGGCTGGCTCGGGGTCGTCGCCTCGCTCGCCGTGCTGGCGCTCTTCAGCGCCTACCTCGCGCTCGTCGTGCGCGCCCGGGGCTTCGAGACCGACGTCGACTGCGCCTGCTTCGGGAGCGTGGGGCCCGGCAAGATCACTCGCCTCACCGTGTGGCGCAACACGTGGCTGCTCGCGCTGGCGGTCGTCTCCCTCGTCGTGGCGACGACGGGCGATGCACTGCTGGCCCGGCTCGTCGACGGCACGGCGCCTTGGGAGTGGCTGCTCGCCGCAGCAGCGGCGGCCCTGACCGTGCTGCTCGTTCTGGGGACCGAGTCCGCGCCCGCGGATGTGCACGCGGCAGACGCACCCACGGTCACCGTGGGCGACGTCGCCGTCGAGGAAGGCGACTACATCCGCATGCGGACGCCGGCCGTGCCGATCCTGCTCGGCGACGGGTCGAGCACTACGCTGCGCAGGCTCAGCGCAGAGCGGCCTCAGCTGCTGCTCTACGTCTCCGAGTCCTGTGGCAGCTGCGAGCCGGTCATCGAGGCCGTGCCGACCTGGCGACAGCAGCTGCCACAGCTCGACGTGCGCCTCGTGCTGCGCTTCGGCCCGGAGTCGAGCTCCCTCTCGTCCACGGCGGAGCCCCTGAGCGTGCACGACACCGAGGGCCTGCTCTTCGAGACGTTCGACCTCCGCACGCCCTCGGCCGTCCTGCTCGGCGCAGACGGACTCCTCGCCGGCGGCCCCATCATCGGCAACGTCGCCGTCCCAGAGTTCGTCGACGACATCGCGGCCGAGCTCCGCGCCAACACCTGATCGGGTCCGCTGCAACCGCGACGGCCCGGCGCGGGACATGACCGTGGCGTGCGGCCCCGGAGGGGGCCGCACGCCACGGTGCGGTGCTCAGCAGTCCCCGGTGCAGCCCGGCGGGATCGGGCGCGGCGTGATCGAGCACGAACGCGGGCCCTTACCCGGCAGCGAGCCGCCGGAGAAGCTCTTGGACTCCGGGATCAGCTGCCCGGCGGGATCGGGCGGGGCATGATCGTGCACGAGCCCTGGCCGTTGCCCGGCAGCGAGCCGCCGGAGAAGCTCTTGGACTCCGTGATCAGATCCCCGGCCGCACCACAGTTAGCCGTGTTGTTGCAGTCGTACACCCGGTACGTGATGGTGACAGTGCCGGATGCACTGTTCCCGGTCAGCCCCGCCTCCGTGTAGATCAGGATCTGCTGGTCGAGCGACCCATCCGTGATACAGACTGTGTGGTTCGGGTCCGACCCACCACAGGTCGGCCCGCACGAGCAGACGCCCTGCGTCGGCGCCTGGACGATGAACTGCCCCGCGGACGCGAGACCCGACACCGCGATGCTCTCGACGACGACGACCGCGTCGCGCGGTTGCGGCCCGAGAACGTTGTTGCCCTTGAGCTCGAACACGTAGCCCTTATAGACCGAGTTGGAGCTACCCGGCAGCTTGCAGGCGTTCCCTGTCAGGGACAGCAAACCCACCGAGGCCGCGACCGTCGGGGCGGCGGCGGCCACAGCAACGGCCGGCACGGCCCAAGCAGCGCCCTTCACGACCGAGCGACGGCTCGGAGACGTCGAGGTGACGTCGTGGTTGTGCGACATGGATGAATCCCCCACTCGAAGACTGAACCCCCAAGAACGGAGACAACATACCGCACGCACGAGGGGGGCCGGGACCCGAATCCACCCCTCGATCGCGCCCGGGAATGTCACGATTGCGTCACATCATGGGCTCAGGTGACGCACAGGAGGCCCGCCTCGACCAGCCCTCGCACCGCCTCGCGGACTGCCCGCGACAGGTCACCGTCGGGAGGCGGGCCGAGGCGTTCGAGCATCGCGACCTCGAGCGCGTCGAACGTCGTGCCCTCGCCGACCGCCGCGAGCACCTCGACCCCGAGGTGCGAGAGTCGCACGACCCGGTGGGCCGCACCCGACGCGACCAGGACGACGGTCCCGTCCTGCGTGTCGAGCCGGTCAACGACAGGCCGGAGGGAGAGGGCGCTGGCGGGCCCCCATTCGACGTCGTCGCTCATCGGACCGCCGCCAGCACGTCGCTCACGAGCGGGTCGAGATCGGCGGCGTCGTGGTAGCGGACGACCCGCAGACCGCCGATCGTGTGCAGCAGGTCGGAGAGCGCGTGGAGCGGCCGGTCGATCCGGGCCAACGACGACGTCTCCGGCCCGAGCATGACGAGAGCGTCCAGCGGATCGACTACCTCGAGCTCGATGGGGAGGCCGGGGTCGAGGTCACGCCGCAGCACGACCATGCCCGCGAGCCATGGCGTGGCCCGTGGCACCTCGAGCCCGACGGAGAGCGGAGACGTCTCGTCCTTGGGACCTCCGGTCGGCCGCCGCACCGAGAGCGGCTTGCTGTAGGTCTCGATGACGAGGTCGCCCCGCACCCCCACCGTCTCGTCGGTGACGTAGCCACGACCGGGGCCGAGGGTCCGCACGAGCGTCGTCTTGCCGGTGCCCCCGGGGGCGACGAACGCGAGCGTCGCGCCGGAGCGCTGGTTGCTCAGGGCTCCTGCGTGGAACATGAACAGCTGCCCCGCCCGTGCCTCGATCGCGGCACGCGTCACCTCCTGCGTGATGTGGCTGAGGGTCGAGGCGAGCCCGTCGGGCGTCCGGTCGCCCCCCTCCGGCAGGGGCCCGGGAGTGACGACCCGCGGCCCTCCCGCGGCGGGCTCGCACAGCACCGCCTCCCAAGCCCGCTCGAGCGGCCCGAGGAGGAGGTCGTCGGGCACGTCGATGGCCACCGTGACGCCGAGCGCCCTCACGTGCAGGACCGACACCGCCCTCTCGACGCTCATGCCGAGCCCCTTGCGTTCAGCCTCGCGAGCACCGTCGCCATCTGGTCGACACGTCGCGACCAGTCGATGGACGCCAGTCGCCCGGCGGCGACCAGCGCCGAGGCCCCCACACCCGGCGCCCCCACCGCGTCGAGGGTGCCCAGGGTCGCTGCGACGAAGTCGCCGGAGTCGGCGACTGTCACAAGGTCGTCATCGGAGTCGCGAAAGCCGGCCACCGGTGTGGAGACGACCGGCCGCCCCGCAGCCTGGTACTCGTAGAGCTTGATCGGGTCGAGGCTGTCGGTGAAGGGCGTGACGGCGTGAGGCACGACGAGGACGTCGGCGTGCTGGAGATGGGCCGGAACCTCGCCGCTCGGTCGCGCCCCGAGGAGCACGACTCCTGCCTCCTCGAGCACCGACCTCTGAGCGGCCTCGAGGGCATCGGGCCCGAGCAGCACGAGGTGCCCACGGCCCTCCAGCGCGTGAGCGAGCCGGGCGCACAGCGCGACGTCGAGGCGGTCACCGTGAAGCGTGCCGGCATACAGGACGACGGGACCGTCGGGCAGGCCGGCTGGACGCTCGTGCGCCACCGCGTAGGCCGCCGCGTCGACGCCGTTCGGGATGAGGGTGACGTCGCGGCCCTCGCCCTTGCTCGCGGCGAGCGCAGGCGAGCAGACGACGACCTCGTCGCACCGCGACAGCAGCACGGACTCCTGCGCCTGGATGCGGGCGGTCTCGGCAGGCGGCCGGTCGGCCAGGGTCCAGTCGTCGGTGACGTCGTAGAGCGATCGCCACGTCGTCGCGCCCACGAGCATCGCCCCACGGGGATCGTTGACCCAGAGCACGGGGTCGCCCATGCCGAGTCCTCGGGCAGAACGGACGACCTGCCGCGCCCACCGCTCGTCGACAGACCTGTCGACCCGGCGCGGCAGCCACTTGGTCGGCTCGAGCAGCCACAAGGACCCCGCAGGTATGCCGTCCCCCTCGTGGGCGCGCAGCCCTCGGCCGCGTCGTGGTCGACCCCCACCCAGACCGGCGTGCAGCGGGTCGGTGGCCGGCTCGACGAAGAGCACCCGCGGACCGGGGTCGCGTCGGAGCAGGCCCGCGACTAGGTGCTGGTTGCGCCGCCAGACGGTGTCCCAGGCCTCGAGCGAGGTCACGACGAGATCCACTCAGATCACCTCGCGATAGACGGCAGCGGTCTGGAGCGCCTGGTGCTCGGGGGTGAAGCGCTCGCGCTGGGCTCGCTGGAGCACGGCGCCGTAGGCGTCCCGCGCAGCCGGGTCGAGCGCCAGCCCGCGGAGAAGGGAGCCAGCAGCGTCGGCGTCGCCGGGGGCATGGAGGGCGGCGCCCCGCACGCTGCCGACGGTCTCGAGATGGCCCCCCGCACCCACGGCGACGACGGGCAGCGCCTCGGCCATCGCCTCGAGCACCGTGAGGCCGAGCCCCTCGACCCGGCACGGAGCCAGCAGGACCGACGCGTGTCGCATCAGCTGCGTCACGTCACCGCGGTGCCCGAGGAAGTCGGTGGACGGCGCGATGCCGAGCCGGGTGGCCAGGGCCTCGAGGCGCTGCCGCTCGGCTCCGCCACCCGCCAGCTCGAGGCGCCAACCCTGCCCGGCGAGGCCGGACCGGGCGAAGGCCGTCATCGCGACCTCCGTCTCCTTCTCCGCCTCGAGACGCTGGGCCACGAGGACGGTCGGTCGCCGCTGCGAGGCCGGGACCGTCGAGCCGGCCGACAGGACACCGGGGTGGATGACCGTGCTCGTGCCTCCGATGCTCCGCGCGACGTAGTCACTGATCGCGATCTGGGCAGAGACCCGCGCGGCGGCTGCTGCAGCGGCCAGGCTGGACGCCGGGTTGCTGCCGCGCACGCGGGCGAAGTGCCTCGTGACGACGAGCGGTGTCGACGAGCCGAGCAGCGCTGTGGCACAAGCGATCTCGGCGGCAGTCATGTGCGCGTGGACGATGTCGGCCCCGCGCTGCCAGTGGCGCACGGCTCTCACCACATCGGCGACGGTTCGCGCCGGCACGAGCCGGGCAGCGCCCTCGACGGCGCCAGCCATGCGGTCGGGGTCACCGCCGATGACGACGACCTCGTCACCGGCCGCCACCTGCGCGCACGCGAGCCGTGCCACGTGGCTCTCGACCCCGGCGAAGGCGTCCGAGCGCACCGCGTGCAGGACCCTCACTGACGGCTCCCGTTCGACACCGGACGGGTCGCTGCCAGAGGGTCCACCGCACGCATCTCTCCCAGCGGGTCCACCCCGCGCACCTCGCCGAGCAGATCGAGGTAGCGCCGCGCCACCCTCGACCACGAGTGCTCCTCTGCGGTGGCCCGCGCGTGGCGCGCCAGCTCTGCGGCATCTGCGTCGAGCACCGCCACGAGGCCTCGCACGACGGCGGCCGGAGTCGCCTCGACGACGGCGCCGTTGACCCCGTCGGCCACGAGGTCAGGCACGCAGCCCGTCGGGGTCGCGACCACGGGGACGCCCGAGGCCAACGCCTCGAGGACGACGAGGCCGAAGGACTCGTAGGCGCTCGGCATCACGAGGACGTCTGCGGCGTGGAGCCACGGCCTCGGGTCGGCATGCGGACCGTCGAAGTGCACCCGGTCCGCGAGCCCGGCCGCGGCGGCCGATGACGAGGCCTGGGCGACGAGGTCGGGGGTGCCGCCGACGACGTGGAGGTGGGTGCGGTCATCGAGTCCGGCCATGGCCTCGACGAGCACCGGCAGACCCTTGCGACCGAACTCGTTGCCGATGAAGAGCACGACACGCTCGTCCGAGGAACGCCCCAGGGAGGCGCGCGCCTCGCTGCGCTCCTCCGGGGTGGGCGGACGGAATCGTTCGATGTCGACGCCGTTGCCGATGACGACCGTCGGGATCGCGAGCCTCGGGTAGCTCTGGCGCAGCAACGCCTCCTCGGCGCTGACGAGGTTGACGACCACCCGGTGCGACCCGCGCCGGGAGTAGCGCAGCCGGTCGCGAGTGGTGGTGAAGAGGTGGAGGGGGTTGCGCAGCATCCGCAGCCGGTAGTGCCCCCGGGCCTTCATGGCGGCCTGGACGATGCCGTGGTTGACGTAGACGTCGCCGGCGACCACGTCGTTGTGGCAGACCGACAGCTGCTCCGGGTGCGCGCGGAGGTAGGCCCTGGCCCGACGCGTACCGACGGTCGAGAACCACACGACACGAGCGATGAGCGCCAGCCGGCCGCGCACGCCGCCACCCGGCCGGGGCAGCCACTCACCGCCCGCCTCGCTCAGGGAGAAGTGCCGGACGTCGAGCCCGAGACGGGTCCACTCCTGCTCGAGGTGGTGGGCCACCGCACCGACCCCGGTGCCGGGGCCGATCTCAGGGGTGATCTGCACGATCACGGTCATCGGGAGACCACCGGGTTCACGGGCCCCGTCGACGCTGAGGCCGACGCGGGCCCGAGGGCTGGCTCAGTGTCTGCGCTCTGCTCGGCATGTCGCTGCGCGCCCAGGCACAGGCCGAGCACGACGAAGGGCAGCGAGGACTGCACTGCCGCCCAGTAGAGGTCGAACTGCCCCTGGACGAGGCGCGAGACGAGCACGGCCACCGCCAGGGAGCCGTAGACGGGGTCCAGCCTCCACGAGACCCGCAGGGCGACGACCATGAGGACGACGAAGCCCACCAGGCCGAGCACCCCGGCCGACGTCAGCACCTCGATCTCCGCGTTGGGAGGCTGGAACTGGAAGGGGAAGCGGTCGGTGTACCACCAGCGCAAACCCACCCCGAACCACGGGTCGGTGCTCCACACCGTGAGCGAGTCCTGGAACCACGAGAGCCGCTGCAGGGCGGAGTTGAACTGGTTGTCGGACTTGAGCTGGTCCTGGACGAGGTTGGTGATCCCCACGAGGATCGGCGCGAGGAGCAGCAGCAGCAGCTTGGAGCGCTTGCGGTCCGTGTTGGAGCGCAGCACGAGCACGAAGATCGCGCCCACGAGACCGACGACCGCCTGCCGCGACTGGGTGAAGAGCACTGCCGTCATCATGAGCGTCATCAAGACCACCGAGACGGGCTTCGACAGGCCCGCCCACCGCGGGCGGGCATAGACCATCGCGGCGCCCAGGCCGCAGAGGGTGCCCGCGAAGTTCTTGTGCATGGGGAAGGGAATACTGGGATAGACGGGTGAGAAGTCGCCCTTGGCGACCTGCATCAGTCCCTCGAAGACGGTGATGGCGGCCAAGGCGCCGATCGTGAAGATGAGCAGTCGCACCCCCAGACGTCCGTAGCCGTTGGCGCCGACCGCCCACCCGACGAGCAGTCCCCCGGCCACCATCATCCAGGCATGCGCCCACTCGACGGCGTTGGCGGCATACGGGTTGTTGACGACGGCCATGAGGGTCGTGAACTGGTAGAAGGCCGAGGCCCAGAGGACCGCGCGCAGGCCGGGGGCGAAGGGGCGCCGGGCCATGAAGAGCGCCGGAATCGTCGCGGCGGCGAGCACGAAGTCCGAGAGGGACAGGTCGACCCCGCCGCCGCCGACGCGGAGCACGACGAGCAGGAGGGGCAGACAGATCAGAGGGATCAATCCCGGCTGCAGCGCCGTGACGCCCATGGCCAGCACGGCCGCTGAGATCACGACCGCTGCCTCTGGCGTCGTCACGGACAGCCGGGCGACAACGAGCGCGAGCACCACGCCGCCCGCGACCAAGGCGGCCTGCAGGGCGCGATCCCGGGTCAGGGCTCCCTGGAGTCGCTCGAGCACCGGCGAACTCATGACGCCCCCGCCGAGGCCGGGATGGCTCGGGCGTCGGCCGGCCTGCTCTCGTGCCGTGCCGGGCCCCGGAGGTAGAGCAGGGCGCGCTCGCGCGCGGCCCGCCGGCCGTCGCCGCGCAGCAGGGCCGCGCGAACCACCGAGCCGGCGACGTTGCCCGCGCGGCTCACCTGCCACCCGAGTGCGCCGAAGTGCTTGCGGAGGTAGATCTCGTGGGCCGCGAGGAAGTGGCCCTCGCGGCGGGCGTCGTCGGTGCTCGTCGCGGCGCCCTCGTGCTCGACGTGGACGTCGTCGACGACGCGGTGCCGCCACCCGAGACGGGTCGCCCGGTAGGCCCAGTCCGTCTCCTCCGAGTAGAGGAAGAAGCGCTCGTCGTCGAAGGGCCCGACCTGCTCGAGCGCCTCCTGCCGGAGCAGCAGCACCGAGCCGATGACGTAGGAGCTGTGACGCAGCCTGCCGAGGCCGGCGGCGTCGACCCAGGTGCCCAACGGCGTGGGGAAGGGCCAGGTGACCCGGGACGGCCGTCCGGCAGCGTCGAACTGTGCTGGACCCACACTGGCCAGCCTGCCGTCGGCGGCGAGCGCCGTGCGCAACGTCTCGATGGCTGACCGGTCGATGACCGCGTCGGGGTTGACGAGCAGCACGTCGGCGCGTGGGTCGGCGCGGCGCAGCCCCTCGTTGACACCGGCGGCGAACCCGCCGTTGCGCCCCGGGTCGACATAGCGGGCCGTCGTCTGCTCGACAACAGCTCGCACGTCGGGCGAGGAGGAGTTGTCGACGACCGTGACGGAGAGCCCGTCGAGCGGGGCGAGGGCGCGCGCGAGGAGGGCCGGCTGGCCGTAGGCGACGACGACCACCTCGAGAGGACGCTCGGTGCGAGGCACATCGCCGGCGACCGGGCGGCCGTGGGCGGCCAAGCGATAGAGCCGTTCGTATGCCGTCGCGACCTGCTCCCACGAGCTCGCCTGCGCTCGGCGCTGCCCCTCCGCTATCAGCCGCGATCGAACGACCGCATCACCCGTGGCCTGCTGCAACGCCTTGGCCAGGGCCGCCGGGTCACCCTCCGGCACGACGAGGGCGGCACCGTCGACCGCCCCGGGGAGCGCACCGCTGTCGCTGACGACGACCGGGGTGCCGCAGGCCATCGCCTCGAGGGCCACCCGGCCGAACTGCTCGACCCAGCTCTGCGTCGTCAGCGACGGCACGACAAGGACATCGAGGGCCCGGTAGAAGTCGGGGAGTGCCTCGGGCGCCAAGGGACCCACGAACTCGACGCGGTCGGCGATCCCCAGCCGGTCGGCGAGCGCAGCGAGCGCCGCCCGCTCCGGACCGTCACCGGCAATGCGGACGCGGACGGTCGCCTCGAGGGCCGCAGCCCGCAACAGGACGTCCACGCCCTTCGCGGGGTCGAGCCGGCCGGCATACCCCACGACGGGTCCACCGACCTGGCCTAGGCGGTCGCCCGCGTCACCGTCACGCCGCTCGGCCGCATCGGCGGTGGTGAAGACGGACAGGTCGGTGCCGAGGTCGATCGTGCGGGCCCGGCCCGCGAAGCCCTTGCGCTCGGCGATGCGCGCCGCCGCGGCGTTGCAGGCGCTGATGCCGCGTGCCCCCCGCAGCGCGGCCCGCTCGACCCAGCGGAAGGGAACGGGGTAGCGCTTGTCGAGGTTCTGCGCCGTGTAGAGCACGTACGGGGCCCGCTGTCGACGCAGCCACCGCAGCAGGAGGATCTCGGCCGTCGCGAGGGCGAAGGGCTCCTCGTGGATGTCGATGACGTCGAGGGGCTCACCCAGCTCGGCCCACAGCGGCCTCGGGTCGTAGACGAACAGCGCGGGGTGGTGACCGAGGGTCGAGGCGCCGACGACGGCCTCTCCGGGTCGCGCTACGAGGGGCACCTCGCGGCCGCCCTCCTGCCACCGGGCTGCGGAGACGACGGTGACGTCGTGGCCGCGGCGGCGCAGCGCGCGCTCCCGCTCGCGCCACGAGTCGACGACGGCGCTGTGGGACACGCGAAGAACCCGCATGCGCCACCCACCCCGCTCTCGCTCTGTCCCGGCCCGGTCTGTCGTGTGACCCCGCTGCCCACGATGTCTCGGACCCGGCACAACCCCCTCGATCCTATGGGAGGATGCTCGCACGTACTGTCGAGTTGGGCCGGGGGCAAGGTGACGTTCCGGGAGTTCCTCAACGTTCTGGTGGCACGTTGGCGGATCATCGCACTGACACTCCTCACGGTGATCGCGGCAACGGCTGTCCAGACGATGCTGACCCCTGCCGTCTACACGGCAAGCGCGAAGATCTACCTCTCGGCCACTCAGCCCGCCAACGCGAACGGGCAGAGGGCCGGGCTCTACGCCATCGGCGCCAACGACCTGGCGACCTACGTCGAGGTCCTCTCGGCCCCGGCTGTGCAGGAGCCGCTGCGCCAAACCCTGGGGCTGCCCCCGGGCGCACCCCTCAACGTCTCGGCGGACGTCTCCCAGACCTCCAACATGATGACGATCACCGCGACCGACGGGGACCCGGCCACCGCCGCGGCCATCGCCAACGCCGCCGGCCCGATCCTCGCCGACGTGGCGACGAAGAAGTTCGCGCCCCTCCTGGCTGCGAACGGCCAGGCCGTTCAGTCCCAGGTCATCGCCGCTGCCGGTGTGCCCGGAGCGCCGACGTCGCCCAACGCCAAGCGCAACCTCATGCTCGGTGGCCTCCTCGGCCTCGCGCTCGGGATAGGCCTCGCCCTGCTCGTGCACTCGCTCGACACGAAGGTGCGCAGCGAGGACGACATCAAGGCCCTGTCGAAGCGGCCACTCCTCGGCGACATCCCCATCGTGAAGAACCCCCGCGACGGCCTGCTCACCATCGAGAGCGACCCGCACGGTCGACATGCGGAGTCCATCCGGCGCCTGCGCACCAACATGCTCTTCGTCGACGTCACGACGGGAGCGCACTCCTTCGTCGTCACCTCGTCGGTGCCGGGTGAGGGCAAGACGACGACGACGATCAACCTCGCGATGGCGATGGCCGACGCCGGCTCCAAGGTGCTGCTCATCGACGGCGACCTGCGCAACCCGTCCGTCGCCTCGACGATGGGCCTCGACGGCTCCTTCGGCCTGACGACCCTGCTCCTCGGGCAGGCCGACCCTGCCGACGTCATCCAGCGCTGGCGCGAGAGCACCCTGCACGTGCTCCCGGCCGGGCCGGTGCCGCCGAACCCCTCAGAGCTGCTCGGGTCCGAGCCCATGGAGACGCTCTTCGGCAAGCTCTCGCACGACTTCGACTTCATTCTCGTCGACAGCCCCCCGGTGGTCCCGGTCATCGATGCGGTGCTCATCAACAAGCTGACGCACGGCCTCATCATGGTCGTCGCCGCCGACCGCACCCGCAAGCGTGACCTGGCGAGCGCCGTCCACTCGCTCGAGACGGTCGATGCGCCCGTCGCCGGCTTCGCGCTCAACATGGCGCCCGCGACCTCGACCGCCCACCGCTACGGCTACTACGGCCAGAACCGCGCGGTGGGCACGAAGCTCTCGCGCAGCGAGCGCAGGGCACGCGACGCGCGCGGGCGAAGGGCAGAGGGCCGAGCCTGACCGGCGCCGCCGCGCCGCCTCCGGGCGCGGCCCTGCCCCATGTGACCTCGGGCTCCTCAGGCCGCCCTCAGGTGGCTCGGGGCGCGTCGGCCTCGTCGAGCAGCCCATCGCCGCAGAGCGCGTGCACGAAGGCGAGGGCGTCGGCGGCGATGCCCGACGCGGGCACGTCGAAGGCATCGGCCACCCGGTCGATCCACCCGTCTCCGGGGCCCTCGGTCGCCTCGGCCCAGATGATGGCTCCCGCCCCGTCGAGCACGAGGATCGGCCCGGCCGGCAGTCTCGCGACGAAGACGGTCGCACCGTCGCGGCTCACCGTCACCCCGACGTCCGCCGCGGGGCGGAAGGCCGGCGTCACCGGGTCCTCCCCTGCCGCGGCGCGCGCCTCCGTGAGATCTGCTCGCGCGCACCGCGCAGCGGGCGGTCGAAGAACTCGACGACCACCTCACGCCGCGAGACGGGCCGGCCGCGCACGATGGTGAGGTGCTCGACGTTGACGAGCACAGAGCGCCCGGCGACGAGGGCCTTGGCGCGCAGTCCCCGCGCGGCGCGCAGCCGAGCGCGCCACTCCTCCATCCGCGTGCCCCCGCGGGCCGCCACGCGCCAGAGGTCGTATGCCGGGTCGTCGCGATGGTCGTCGAGCTCGCCGAGGATGACGGAGAAGCCCAAGCGGGCATCGAGCCGGTCGACCCAGTGCAGGACCTGACGACGCTCGTCGTCGGTGGCCCGAGTCCACAGGAAGTCAACGTCTCGGGCCGCCTTGGGGTCCGCGCCGCCGCGCGCCGCGTGGAGCAGCAGCAGGGCCGCCTGGGCACCGCGCGCCGGCACGGCACAGGCGAGCCCCCCGAGCGTCGTCGTGCGCCGCTCGGACCAGAGCGTCGTGAAGGCCGCCTCCGGGGTCGGGCCGGCACCGGGATAGAGGCGGTGCAGGTCGAGCAGGCCGAAGTCGTGGTGCCGCAGCGTGGCCGAGTGCTCGAAGGAGGAGCCGTAGGCGAAGGAGTTGATGAGCTCCCACCCGTGCTGCCGCAGCTCGGTCAGGACCCGGCTGACGTGCGCCGGTCGCACGAGCACGTCGGCGTCGGAGAAGCCCCGGTCCGGCACGAGCGTGGGGTCGAGGGCGGCGCCCTTGACGTGCAGGAGGTCGGCGCCGCACCGGTCGGCGATCCACTGCACGGAGGCATGGGCGAAGCCGATCCGCACCTCCAGAGGCACCGTCGCCCCCGCCGCGGGGACCTCGGCGACCTCACGGGCTGCCATCGAGCGAACCCCCATAGACTGCAAACGGACTGGTTGACCGCACCTTAACAGCACCTCGGGAGGCGCACGTGTCGCTGCGCACTCGCCTGCAGTGGGCCCTCGCGGGGGTGGTGCTCGCCCTGCTCTTCCTCGCCACCGCGTGGCTGACCCTGCGCACCGGCACCGGAGCGCGCCTCGACGCCGACGTGCGTGACACGGTGCTCAACTCCATCGACGAACGCATCCGCCAGGACCTCTCCACCCTCGCGCGGCCGCTCGTCATCGTCGTGCTCGGACCGCTCGTGGCGGTGCTCGTGCTCCTCGCGCTCGTGCGGGGGGCGTGGCGCAGGGCGATAGCCGGCGTCCTCGTGCCGACCGTCTCGACCGCGCTGGCGCTGTGGCTGCGCCAGGCAGACCCGTTCCACACCGGGCAGACGGCCTTCCCGTCCAACCACGCGGCGGCCGGCCTCAGCCTCGTCGTCGCGGTCATGATCGTCTGGCCGACCCGCGTCAACCGCTGGGGGGTCTTCGCGGGTGCGGTCGCGGCCCTTGCGGTCGGCCTGGGCAACGTGTCCTGGTATGCGCACCAGCCGCGCGACGTCGTGGGCAGCGCCCTGCTGGTCGGGTGCGTGACCGCCTTCGTCGTGGCGCTCCTCGGGGGCGACACCCCCAACCTCACCGACGACGTCGGGCGGCGACGGCCCTCAGACGACTGAGCGCCACACCCTGGCGTGCCCCTCCGCGCTCGCCTCCCACGTGAACCGCCGCGAGCGCTGCCGCCCGCGCGCCACCATGGCCTCGACGTCGCTCCCTCCCGCGAGCACGTCGAGAATCCCCTCGGCGAGGGCGGCTCCGCAGGGCTCGACGAGCAGGCCGCCGTCGCCGACGACCTCCGGCAGCGACGACCGGTTCGCCGCGACGACCGGCACTCCTGCGGCCATGCCCTCGAGGGCCGGCAGACCGAACCCCTCGACGAGCGAGGGCACGACGACGACGGCGGCGGCGGCGTACAGCCCGGGCAGCACGGCGTCGGGCAGCCGGCCGACGAGCCGCACCCCGGGCAGTGACGCGAAGAGCGCGGTGCGCCGCGGGTGCGGCGGACCGGCGAGCACCAGAGTCGTGTCGGGCCGTGCGGCGTGCACTCGTGGCCACGCGTCCGCGAGCGCCGCGAGATTCTTGCGCTCCGAGGCGCCGCCGGCGGCGAGCACGAAGGGGGTCGGCACGCCGAGGTCCTCGAGCACGTCAGCTCCGAGGGGGGCTGCGTCGAAGAAGCGCTGCTCGACGCCGTTGGGCACGACGACAGGCGTGTCGAGGCCGAGCAGGTCGACGGCCTCCGACGCGGTGAACTCGGAGACGCAAATGACCGCGGCCGCCCGCCTCAGCTCGGCTGCGGCCGCCGCCACGGGCGGGGACTCATCGGGGTAGCGCCAGGCGACGACGTCGTGGAGGGTGACGACCTCGTGCGGCGAGGGTGGCAGCTCGAGCGACATCCGGTGCACGAGGTCGGCGCGGCCGTAGGCCACGCGTCCGGCAGCGGCACGCACGCGCTCGGAGGCGGCCGACAGCGGACCCATCGGCATCCGACGGGTTCCGGACAGACTCGAGCGCAACGATCGGACGACCACTCGCCGCAGTCTCCAGGCCTCGCCCGGCGCGATGGTCTGCAGCGCAGCCGGGGCGCGTTCGATGACGTGCCGCTCGTAGGCCTGCGCTCCCATCGGCACGGCCGTGGCGATGGAGGCGATGCTGAGCCGGGGCAAGCGAGCTCCTGAAGTCGGGGAGGTGTCCCACGCATCGTAGGGTGAGACGGCACCGCGCCCGGTCGCGTGTCGGTGCGGAAGGATCTCCTCGTGCCCGCACGCGTCGCTCTCGTCGCCTCGTCCTACCATCCCTACCTCGGTGGGGTGGAGTCGCACGTGCGTCACGTCGCGAACGAACTGCGGGCGGGCGGCACCGAGGTCGAGGTGTGGACCGTCGACCGCGGCGAGCACCTGGGCACGACGGAGCTCGACGGTGTCCGCGTGCGCCACTTGCCGACCCCCATGCCCGCCCGTAGCGTCGGCGCGCTGGCCCGCTTCGCGGTGGCCGCGCCCGGCGCCTGGCGCGCGTGGCGGCGGGCCTACCGCTCGTTACGTCCTGAGGTGCTGCACGTGCAGTGCTTCGGCCCCAACGGCGTGTATGCCGCCGCGCTGAGCCGGCGCACCCGGACTCCTCTCGTGCTGTCCTCCCACGGCGAGACTTTGGCCGATGACCACGACGCCTTCGGCACCTCGGCGCTGCTTCGGCGGGGCCTGCGCGAGGCAGTGTCGGCCGCGAGGGTGACCACCGCGTGCTCGACCTGGGTTCTCGACGACCTGCGCGACCGATTCGGTCTCGTCGACGGTGTCGTCGTGCCCAACGGAGTGGGGCCGGCGCCCGCCGACCCTCCCTCGTCGCCCCGCGACGCCCTCGGGCTCGCCGCAGACGCACAGGTCGTCTTCGCGGTCGGTCGGCTCGAGCGGATGAAGGGCTTCGACCTGCTCGTCGACGCCGTGGCGGCGATGGCGGACCCCGATGTGACCCTCGTCCTGGGCGGCTCCGGCTCGCAGAGAGATGCATTGGAGGCACAGGCCCGCCACCTCGGACTGGGCAGCCGGGTCCGTCTCGTCGGGCCGCTCGACGAGGCCGGCGTCGACGCGTGGATGCGCGCCGCACAGGTGGTGGCGGTGCCGAGCCGCCGCGAGGCGTTCGGCATCGTGGCACTCGAGGCATGGCGTGCGGGCACCCCTCTCGTGGCGACGAGCCTGGGTGGTCCGTCCGGCTTCGTGGAGTCCGGCGTCGACGGCCTACTCGTCGACCCGCGTGACACGGAGGCGCTCACGGTCGCGCTGCGCACCGTCCTCGACGACCCCGCACTGGCGGGCTCGCTCGGAGCGGCCGGTCGGCGCGCCGTCGGGGCTTATACCTGGACCCGCGTCGCCGAGGACTACGGCTCCATCTATGCCCGAGTGACAGAGCCGCGCCCTACGCCACCCCGGTAGACCGGTCCAGGGCGTCCAGAAGCTCTGCACTGCGGTCGGGATCCACCTTGCGGCAGAAGGGAGAGGTCGATGCGCGGATGTCAGCGAGGTCGTCCACGGTCATGGTGCGAGTCTCGTCCTTGTCCGGCTCCCAGACGCAGTAGGACGTTGGCACCGACACCGTCGGAGGCTGAACTCGCGCGAGAACGGTCTGGATCGCGGACTCGTCCGGGATGATCGAGTGCTCGTACCTGCGACGGAGCTCGCTGCCCTCGGTCAGCTCCTCGAGCACGGTCGCGAGCAGGCGCCGGTCCATGGCGAGCCACTGTGAGCCCATGTAGACGGCACCCCGGTCGCGGCGTCGGCGGGGACTCTCGAGGCGTCGCAGCCCGACGTAGGCGCCACGGCCCCGCGACACGTTGCGCAGCGAGAGCACAGGCTCGGTCCGGTGCGCCACCGCCCACATCACCTTCGCCGAGCGGTCCTCGGCGCGCAGCGCACCGTCGATGGGCCTGGCCCGGAACCAGCGGTATGCGTAGCGGGTGAGGTTGTCGTCTCCGCTGCCCTGCCGGCGACCCCACGCGGGCGTGTAGACCAGCGGCGTCGCGGTGCCCTGCCAGCCCCCGCCCGCCGCACGCAGCTCCGACTCCCATTCCAGAAGGGGCCGCGCCGGGTAGCACTGGCCGGACAGCACCACCACCAGGTCAGGATCGACGGTGTCCCGCGCCCACTGCATCGCCTCGAGCGTCACCGCCACGAGGTCCCAGGACCCCCAGTCCGAACGCCGCCCGTGGGCTCGAGAGTGCACGCGCTCGACCTCCAGCGACGGAAGGGCGCCACGGCGCGCGTCGTGGGTGACGAAGACCGTCGCGTCCGGACTCGACGACAGGATCGCCCGCGCGAGTCGTGGGATCTGTCCGCCCTCCCCATGGCTGAGGATGACGTAGGCAGCCGGCATGGGTCAGTTCTCTCCCCGACGACGGAGCGGCACGAAGGTGCGAACCGACACGGTCGTTCCGGCTGCGAGGCCGCCAAGTGCAGCGGACACGTGCAGCGCCTTCGCGCTCACGGCCCGCGCCTTCTGCTTCGGGCTGCGCTCACCGTCGACCAGCACCTTGGCCGCCTCGGCGACGTTGCCGCCCATTCCACGAACCGCCGTGCCGACGTAGCGCCGCAGGATGGCGTCACGCATGCCGAAGGTGTGCGAGAGCAGGACGATGTGGTTGCGGTGGCCGTAGTAGGTGTAGCGCACGTCGAAGCGGCGGCCCCGCGTGTAGGGCGCGGCGACGTGCTCGACGAGGGCCGACGGCGTGTAGACGATGCGCCAGCCGGCCCGGCCGATGCGCAGCATGATGTCGCTCTCCTCGCGCAGGCAGGTGCCCGGGAAGAGGTCGACGATGCCGCCGATGCCGTCGAGCGCCGTGCGGCGCACCGACATGTTGGCGCCGAGCACGTGGTCGACCTCGATGTCGTGGCCGGTGTCGGCGGCGAAGTTGCCGGTCAGGGTGCCGTCGGGCAGGAGCCGGCCCACCTCGTCGAGGCCCTCGAGCTCCTCACCGGGTCGCCCGTTGCTCGCGCGCCCGCCCACGGCGCCGACCGCCGGGTCGGCGTAGCGGGCCACGATGTTCTCGAGCCAGTCGGGCTCCGCGTAGGCGTCGTCGTCGATGAAGGCGACGATGTCCGAGCGCGTCTCGGCGACGCCGATCGCGCGCGAGGTGGCGAGGGTGCCCGGCCCGGCGTCGTTGCGGATGTAGCGCACCCCCGGGAAGTCGGCGACGACGTCGGCCGTCAGCCGGTGCGGCGAGGAGTCGACGACGACGATCTCGTCGGGGGTGAGGGTCTGCTTCTCGAGGTGCTCGAGGCAGATCCGCACGTTGTCGGGACGGTTGAACGTCGCGACGACGACGTCGACCGACAGAGACGGGGCGTCAGACATGGCAGGAGTATCGCACTGGCCACGGGCCCCGGTGACGCCCGCGGTTGCCCCGTGGGCACCCGCTCGCTCGCGCACGGAGTGTCACCATGACCATCCGGCCCGGGTGAGCGCATCCTCGAGCCGGTCGGCCGAGGCGTCCCACCGGAAGCCCTCGGCGTTGCGGCGCCCCGCCTCGACCGTCGCCTCGCGAAGGCCGGGCTCCTCGACGAGCCGGCGCACGGCCTCGACGACCCTCTCCGGGTGGCCGGCGTCGCAGAGCAGCACGGCGTCACCGCCCACCTCACGCATCGGGCCGGTGTCGAGCGCGACGACGGGGCAGCCGAGCCGCTGCGCCTCGACGACGGGGATGCCGAACCCCTCGTAGAGAGAAGGGAACACGAGCGCCGTCGCGTGGCCGTAGAGCCAGGCGAGCTCCTCGTCCGAGAGGCGCCCCGCGAAGTGGGCGCGGGTCCAGCGCTGCGCGCCGGCCTCGGCGAAGACCGCCGCACTGCCGCGGGCGCCCACGACGACCGAGGAGATGCCCGCAGCCTCGAGGGCGTCGAGGGCGGGCCCGAGGTTCTTGTGGCGGGCGAAGGTGCCGACGCACAGCACCCACGGCTCCCCCAGGGCCAGGCCGGGGTATGCCGTGAGGTCGGGTTGCGTCGCCGCCACCCTGTCGACGTGGTCGGCGCCGTTCGGCACGACGCTGACCCGCGAGGGCGGCACGTGCAGCACCCGCCCCAGCTCGTCGGCGCTGAACTGCGAGACGGTGAGGACCCGCACGGCCCGGCGCGACAGCACGCGGTACATCGCGCGATACCAGGTGCGGAAGGCCCGGCTGTAGGTCTGCGGGTGGCGGAAGACGGAGACGTCGTGGATCGTCGCGACCTGGCGGCGGGCTGCGACCGGCGCCGGCCCACCGGGGCTGAGCAGCAGGTCGCGACGTGTCGCCCACGGGAGGGCGACCTGCTCGAAGACCTGGCCGCGGGCGCGTGACTCCCGCACCTGCGCCGCGCCCGCGATCGCGGCCGGCACCTCAGTGCCCAGGGGCACGTGGAGCACGACCCGGCCGGGGTGCCGCTCGACGAGCCGGGTCACGAGCTCGAGGGCATAGCGCTGCGTGCCCGTTGTGGCCTGCGAGAGGAACCTGCCGTTGACGGCCAACTGCTTCGTCACGCGCTCTCCCCCGGCCCCAGACGGCGTCGAAGGACGCTTCCGCCGGGGTTGACGGGCGACAAGCCGACACGGACTCTGGGCACCTGCCGAAATCTAGCGCCACCCGTGATCTGATCGGACACCATGACGGAACGACCGCGCGTCGCGATCGCGCACGACTACCTGACGCAGCGTGGGGGCGCCGAGCGGGTTGTGCTCGCGCTCCACCGCGCCTTCCCCGACGCGACGATCCACACGACGCTCTACGACCCCGACGGCACCTACCCGGAGTTCCGCGACGCCCGCATCGTCACCTCGCCGATCAACCGCATCGGCCTCCTGCGCCGTGAGCACCGCGCCGCGCTCCCCCTGCTGCCGTATGCCGTCTCGCGCCTTCGCGTCGACGCCGACGTCGTCGTGGCGTCGAGCTCCGGGTGGGCGCACGGCGTGCCGACGACCGGTCGCAAGATCGTCTACTGCCACGCCCCGGCGCGGTGGCTCTACCAGGCGGACGCCTACCTCGGCGACGAGGCCGGTCGCTCGACGAAGGCCCGGGCCCTCGATGCGATGAGCGGCTGGCTGAGGCGCTGGGACCGCCGGGCCGCGGCGTCGGCGGACGTCTACCTCGCGAACTCCACGGTGGTCCGCGAACGCATCGAGGCGGCATACGGCATCGACGCTGCGGTCGTGCCCCCGCCCTACGGGGTGGACGCCGCCGGCGAGCTGAGCCCGGTCGCGGCACTGGCCGACTGGGCCGATGGCTACCTCCTCGTCGTCTCGCGCCTGCTTCCCTACAAGAACGTCGACGTCGCGATCGACGCGGTGCGGGGCCTGCCCGAGCGCCTCGTCGTCGTCGGTCACGGCCCCGAGGCCGAGCAGCTGCGTGCTGCGGCACCGGAGAACGTCCGCCTCGTCAGCGGACTCACCGACGCCGAGCTGCGGTGGACCTACGCCCATGCACGAGCCCTCCTCGGGCCGAGCCTCGAGGACTTCGGCCTGACGCCGCTCGAGGCAGCGACCTTCGGCGTCCCGACACTGGCCCTGCACGCCGGCGGCTACCTCGACACGATCGACGAGCAGGTCAACGGCCTCTTCTTCGAGGAGCCGACCGTCGGGGCCGTCCGCGAGGCCATCACGACGACCCGCGACCGCGCCTGGTCCCATGAGGCCATCCGCGCCCACGCCGAGGCGTTCTCCGAGGAGCGATTCCACGAACGCATCCGCGCCGAGGTCTCCCGCTTCCTAGACTGACCCCCTGTGCACGCCGCGGAGAGGCGGAACCGACGACGCTGACTGAGGAGGTGCGATGACTGCGAGCAGTGACCCGCAGGTGCGCTCCACCGCGACCCGGCGCCTCGCCTACGTCGACACCCTGCGCGGCTTCGCCGCCCTCTGGGTCTTCCTCCTGCACATCCACGGCTACTGGCTCGACAACGTGCGTCCTCCGACCCTCACCGTCGACGGACTCCTCGTGCGGGTCATGGGCTTCGGCGGGGCCGGCGTCGACATCTTCATCGTGCTGTCGGGCTTCTGCCTCACCCTGCCCCTGACGCGCGGCGGGACGATGCGCTCGCTCGACCCGCGACGCTTCTTCCGCCGGCGCGCCTACCGACTCCTGCCGGCCTACTACGCCGCGGTGATCCTCGTCATGGCGCTGGAACTGGTCCCGGCGCTGCAAGAGCGCCTCGTGGCGGAACCGCTCACGGGCTTCGACGTCATCACGCACCTGACCCTGACCTTCCCGCTCTTCGGCGAGACGCTCGGGTCCGTCAACGGCTCGCTCTGGTCGATCTCGCTCGAGGCGACGCTCTACCTGGGTTTCCCCCTCCTCCTGCTCATCCACCGCAGGTGGGGCATGCGCGGGGCGTTGCTGACGACCTTCGCCGTCGCCCTTATCTGGGCAGCCTTCACCCTCTGGTGGGTGGCCCAGCCACACCCCCTGGGCTTCCTGCCCGACCCCGGCAAGCTCTTCCCCGCGCGGTGGTTTCAGTTCGCCCTCGGCATGTGGGCCGCGACTCTCGTCACCTCGCCGTCGCGAGCTCGGGCCACCAAGGCCTGGATCGCACTCCCTGTGGCCGTGGCGGTCGGCGCCACGGGGTATGCCGCGGGCTGGGGAGTGGTCAGCGCGCTCGGCTTCGGCGTCGTCGCCGTCTGCCTCCTGGTTGCCCTCGCGCAGGTGCGCAGCGCGGTCTTCGAGACGGGCCCGCTGCGCTGGTTGACCGCCCTCGGGGTGATCTCCTACAGCTTCTACCTCCTGGACCAACCGGTGCTGCTGCTCACCTCGGGCCTCGCCGACCCTGCTCAGTGGGGCATCGTCGGCACGGCGGCCATCGCCCTGGCTGTCGCCGGCACTGCCACGGTGCTGCTCGCGGCGGTCTTCTACCACTTCATCGAGAAGCCGTTCCTCGTGCGCGGCAGCATGCGCAGCGTCGTGCGAGAGGATGCGCCACGGCCGGTGCGCAGGTGAAACATTCCCGGTCGCCTACAGTTGACCTCTGCCACGCTCGACGAACGGAGAACACCGGTGCCGCACCACCTCGGGGCCCGCGGTGTACTCCCTCCTGCTCGCACCGCGCTCAGGCGCGGGCGGTCGAAGTGAGGGGTCTGCGCCGTGCGTGAGATGTTCCAGCAGCTGAACGACATCTTCGAAAGGCGGACCAAGCAGAAGCTCGCGGCCGCCTCGCTGGGTCAGGTCGTCGTGGCGATGCTCGACACCCTCGCCGTCGCGCTCGTCCTGCCCCTGGTCGACCTGGCGACTGGCGCCTCCATGACGTCCGGAGCGGTAGGCGTCGTGTCCAACCTGTTCGGCAACCCGGATCGCGCGACCCTCACCCTGATCCTCACAGGGGCGGTGGTGGCCCTCTTCGTCCTCAAGGACCTCGGCTCCCTCGCCTTCGCGTGGTGGATGACCGGGTTCAACTTCCGCGAAAGGGTCAAGGTCTCCTCGCGGCTTCTCGAGCACTTCCTCGTGTCGCCGTTCACCACGATGTCGCGACGCAGCACGGCAGAGCTCGTGCGGACGATGAACGACTCGGTGAGCCAGGTCTTCAACTTCACGGTGGGAGGCCTCATGAGCCTCCTGTCGAGCACCATCGCCATCCTGGCGATCGTCGTGGCGCTGCTCGTGGTCGCGCCCGTACCGACCCTGGTGGTCGTCGCCTACTTCGGCACTGCCGCTCTGATCTACAACAAGGTGGTCAAGCCCCGGGCCGCTCGTGCGGGCGAGGCCATGAACGAGGCGACGGTCGGAGCGTGGCGCACTGCCTTCGCCGCTCTGGGCGGCATCAAGGAGCTGCACATCCGGGGCACGCAGGAGCACTTCGTGCGCAACTACCGTGACATGTCCTTCAAGGCCTCCGACGCCGGTAGGGTCGCGAGCTTCCTGGGTGCCCTGCCGAAGTACATCCTCGAGATCCTGTTCATCCTGGCGGTCGGACTCATCATGGTGCTGGCCGGGGCCGCGTCTGCGGGCGACGCCGGGAGTGTGGTCGGACTGCTGGCCCTCTTCGTGGCAGCCGGTTTCCGTGTCCTTCCGTCGGTGACCGGCCTCCTCTCGAGCATCACCTCGATTCGGGTCGGTGCCGCTGCGCTCGGCCTCGTGCACACCGAGGTGCTCGAGGCGAAGGCGTTCCAGCTCACCCCGGAGCGCGACGGTCCGGCACTGCCTTTCACAGACCGGTTGGTGTTGGAGCAGGTGTCCTTCCGCTACCCCGACAGCGACGTCGACGTGCTGAAGTCGGTCGACCTCGAGGTGCCGAGAGGGAGTTCAATCGCCGTCGTGGGCGGGAGCGGAGCCGGCAAGACCACGCTGGTCGACGTCATTCTCGCCCTGCACGACCCGACCTCCGGGACCGTCTCGGTCGACGGCACCGACATCTCGCAGTCAAAGCGGCGCTGGCAGCACAACATCGGTTACGTCCCGCAGGACGTCTACATGCTCGAGGGGACGCTGGCCGAGAACATCGCCTTCGACAAGGACCGCGCCGACATCGACGAGACCCAGCTGTGGGGAGCGATCCAGCAAGCCCAGCTCGAGTCCCTCGTGGGTGAGCTCGCGAACGGCGTCGACACGCCGCTCGGCGAGCGAGGCACCCGCCTGTCAGGTGGGCAACGGCAGCGCGTGGGCATCGCGCGTGCCCTCTATCGTGACCCCGCCCTGCTCGTCCTCGACGAGGCGACGTCAGCGTTGGACAACGAGACGGAGCACCGGATCAGCGAGACGATCAAGGGGCTTCACGGCGACATCACGGTCATCATCGTCGCTCACCGTCTGTCGACCGTCCGCGACGCAGACCAGATCGTCTTCCTCAAGGATGGCCGGGTCGAGACCACCGGCACCTTCGGCGAGGTGCGAGACGCGAATGCGGAGTTCGCGCGCCTGGTGGAGCTGGGGTCGCTCGAGCCGCTCGAGCGGGCTCACACCGAGGCGACGGCCACGGCCTAGCCATCAGTGCTCCGGGCGAGCGGTCCGGTCCTGCCCGCATGGGGTGGGCCCGGCACCATGACCCGCCTCAGGCCGCGCTGGCCCATCGTGTACACGCTGCGACCCTCGATCTGCGGGACGAAGGTGAACAGTCGCTCGAGCGCGTGCGCCATGGTCGCGTCCACTTGGCCCCCTTCGCCCACGAACCTCTGCGGAGCAACGCTGAGCACGGAAGAGATCGCATCCAGGCGAGCCCAGAACATGGTTCCTGCGAAGTAGCCGAGGCTCGGTAGGCGCACATCCATGATGGATGTCCCTCGTGACGGGCCGTAGAGTTCCCCGACCAGCTCAGCGATCAGATCGCGGTTGCGCGACAGGTAGTGGCGGGACGGGTAATACGAGTCTTGGGGGCCGATGACCCCCGTCCCCTTCACGGCCAGGGTTTTGAGAACCTCCTCCGTCAGGGCTTCGTCAGCGGGCAGCAACTGGTCGAGCAGGCGCCCGAACCACCCTGCCGCGTCCGGGTGGTGCACTGACTCCTTGGAATGCAGCTTCAGAACTGCGGAATACCCCGCCATCTCAAGAATCCGAGCGGTCTTGATGAAGGGCAGCACGTCTCGTCCACGGTTGGGGACTGAGATCAGCCGAGCACGGAAGTCGGCTCCGACCGCCGCCCTTGCCGCGGCAAGGTGCTCAGGCGGCGTTGTGATGAAGACGTCAAGCGCGGAATCCGGCAGTCGACGGATGTGGCTCGAGATCTCCGGCCAGAGATGCACGTGGTAGAGATGCACCACGACGCAGTTGTCCGACTCACGTCGCTGGTCGATATCGCGCGCGAGACTCTGGGTGAAGGTGCGTCGATAGGCCCACCAGTCCCGCTGATCCCTCAGCCGGGTCCGCAGGCGCACAGATCTGCGCACCCTGCCCGCGACACCGTTCCTCATGATCCGCAGGCTAACAAGGAGATGGTTGGTGGCCACTGGCGCCGTTCGCGGCATTTAGTGTCGAGGCCAACGCCATCCCCGACGAGGTGGGTCGCGCTGGATCGCTGTTGTCACCCCTGCTCCTCCTTGGGGCGAATGGAAGGACCGTGGCATGGACACACCCCCGCAACAGGACGTCTACGAGGATTCCGGGCGCGACGACGTCGCACCGTTCATTCCTGCTGGCGCAAGGTCAGTTCTGGAAGTCGGCTGTGGTCGAGGCGGGTTCGGTCGAACGCTACGTGCCCGGCTCGGCCCTCACGCTCGGCTGGTGGCAATCGAAGCTGTGGCCGCTCAAGCGGCCGTCGCTCGGCATGACCATGGCTTCGATGAGGTGATCGACGGCTACTACCCCGAGGCCCTTGCATCGGGATCCGAGAGGTTCGACGCGATCTTCTTCATCGACGTGCTCGAGCACGTGTTGGACCCCTGGTCGTTGCTGAGGCATGCCAAGGGCGATCTGGCTCCCGGAGGGAGAGTGGTTGCCGCGATCCCCAGCATTCAGTACGCACCCGTGGTGCGTCAGCTGCTGCGTGGCCGTTGGGACTACGCAGACACCGGAACGCTGGACCGCACGCACCTGCGGTTCTTCACGCGGGACACCATGATTGAGATGTTCATGGGTGCGGGCTATGTCGTCGAGCGATGCGAGGGAGTCAACTCGGTCTGGGACGGTGAGTGGCCCCAGCGCTCCCTGCGGCGTCGCCTCTTCCTTCGGTTCATGCCTCAAGGTGAGTGGCTGCACTTCGTGGTTGTCGCCCACGTCTGATCGCATGACACGGGGCGATCCATCAGCCGCTCATGGCGTCGCCGGCGTCGACAATCCAAGGGGCGCGGCGCTGCCACGGACGCCACCTCGGCGGGAGGGTCACCGAAAGCTCGTGGGGAGATGCAACCTGTAGCTCGGCAAGGTTCTGGTCGAGCAGCCGGCGCTCCACCTCCGAGTCGTAGGCAGCCCCCACCTTCCCGTGATGCACCATGGGCGTGGCATCGACCACCCCGAGACGAAGGCCCTGGGTTCTCGCGAGGCCGGACCAAACAACGTCGAGGCCCCACCCCATCTGAGCTTCGGCGGGGAAGGGCAGCACCAGGCGCTGTGCTCGGGGAGACACTGCGACGAGCGGGCCGACCTCGACATATCCGACCTGACGGGCGGTCGTCGCCGCTCGGACCTCGAGATTCTCGTAGGTGCCATGGCTTCCGAGCACATGAGCAGGCTGGGCAATGTCGAGTCCCGCAGCAGCCACAAACCGTAAGAAGGCGCTGGGTCCCTGCCGGGCGAACGTCAGATCATCGTCTGCCAGGAGGACGTACTCATCAGGTTCTGGAGGAGCGGCATCAGCGAGTGACTGGAGCAACGGCATCCTCGCGCCGGCTCCGACAGACGCCGTCCATCGGGCGAGTTCCCGATGTTCAGCGTCGAGGGCGTGCAGGCTCGGTCTGACCCCTGGGCCGAGAGCCGCAAGGAGGTGGAGCAGTCGGGGAGCATTCGCGGCGCGATAGACCCCGTAGAGCCGCGCTGGAGGCGCTGCCGGCAGCATCGCTCTCGTCGGCATGTGGGCGTTCAGCCGTTGCAGTACTGGCCTCACTACTCTCGTGGCACGGGTGCGCGGGGAGAGGACCTGCATACGGGCAAACTACCTCGTGAGACGTGAGCCGCTTCCCTATCGTCTGGCGGGCGAGCAGTAGCTTGCGAAAAGGAGGTGTCATGGGTGTGAGGCAACAGCTTGGGACCGCGCGGCGACGGTTGACCGAGCTCAGCGACCCTGAGGACCGTGCGGCGCGGGCCCGCGTGCGGCGAGGACTGGATCTACCACCCCTGCCCAGCTCACCTGGCTCTCGGAGGTCGAGCAAACGTGGCCAGTCAGTCTGGGCGGTCACGATGGTGAAAGACGAAGCGGACATCATCGGAACGACACTCCTCCATCTGCTCGACCAGGATGTTGACGGAATCCTCGTCGCCGACAACGGTTCGACCGACGACACCCGTGCCGTGATCGAGCAGATCGCCTCGACGGCGCCGGTGTATCTGGCTGACGACAGGGAGCCGGCCTACTTCCAGTGGCACAAGATGACACGGTTGGCTCACTGGGCACGACGCGCGGGTGCGAAGTGGGTGATCCCCTTTGATGCTGACGAGCTGTGGTTCGCCGAGGGAGACACCGTGGCGGGCCACCTCCGGGGCAGCCAGGCCATGGCGGTGCGCGCCGCTGTCTTCAATGTTGCGCCGAGCGGAGGCGAGACGGGGATCGGGGACGCCGTGGGCTGGGTCATGGGTCGCCAGCCTGCCGAGATGTCCAAGGTTGCCTTTCGCCCTCACCCCCTCATGGCGCTGTCCATGGGCAACCACGAGATAGACCGGCCTGGAGTGGAGACCTCGGGACTTGGAATCGCGCACCTGCCCTACCGCAGCCCTGCGCAGTTCGCCCGCAAGGTCCGCACCGGTGCGGCAGCTTTGGAGGAGGTGCCAGGCGCCTCCGGGTTCCACTGGCGCGATCTCGGATCCCTGCCGAACGAGGACCTTGACCGCGTGTGGTCAGACCTGCTGGCTGGTCGGGCGGGGCAGCGTGTGATGTGGCTGCCTGAGGGACAGCTCGAGCCAGTCGATGTCTTTCACTGGCACACGTGGGGGTCGGATGTCTCCCTTGTCGATCCGCCTGCGCTTTCCCAACCCAGCGCGCTGTAGGCGGCCTCGCCGGGGCCGTCAGAGGGTGCGCATCACGAGGAACCACGCGACGACCGGGGCGCCGATGGCAAGGATGATGCCGATCACGCGGTAGGCCGCGGCGTGGCCGTAGACCTTGACGATGACGGCCGCGCCGACGCCGACGGCGAAGACCCAGAGCGAGTAGGTGGCGAACTGCGCGCTCAGCTCGACGATCTCCGGTGACTTCGTGATGTTCGCGATGGTCGCGGCCTTGCCGGCCGGGCCCCAGGGCGCCGGGAGAGGCGCCTGGGCGAGCAGCAGGAACGCCAGCCCGAGCACGTCCGTGCGCAGGAATGACCGGTTGCGCTCGCTCAGCTGCCGGCGGCTCTGCACCGACGGCACGACGGCGGGAGGCGGCGCGCGGAACGCCCTGGGGAGGGTCCACAGCAGCCCGGGGAGGCCGACGAGCACGGCGAGGAAGGCGGCATACAGCTCCGGCTTGTTCTCGGAGGCGAACGAGAAGGCCGTGACGATCACCGGGGTGGCCTTGGTGAGCACCCAGACGTAGGCGACGAAGGCGACGAGGGCGCCGATCGCCACGAGGACGTCGGCGCTGCGCGATCGCCGGGGTCCGCTGGGCATGGCGGACAGTGTAGGCAGACGTGGAACGCCGCCATGAACGGGCGGCTCGGCACTTACACTGACCGCGTGGAAGACACAAGGGCGGCCCTGCTCGGCGATTCGGACGCAGACGCGGAAGAGCGCCCCACGCTCGACGTGGGGACGGACGACGACGACCCCATCGAGCGGTCGCGGCGCAAGCGACGCAACCGCAAGGTCCTCATCGTCACGCTCGTCCTGCTCCTCGTCCCCATGCTCGCGGTCGGGGGCTACCTCGTCTGGCTCAACCAGATCGTCAGCAACAACGTCAAGCAGTCCGAGCTGCTGCCCAACGGCGGCCCTCTCGACGCGAACGGCAACGTCGTCCCACAGGTGATCGGCACCGGCACGAACTACCTCATCATCGGCAACGACGCAGGGCCGGACCGCCAGGGCGCCCGCTCCGACGTCATGGTCCTCGTCCACGTCCCGGCCGACCACCGCGACGTCACGATGATCCACTTCCCCCGTGACCTGTGGGTGCCGATCCCCGGCAAGGGCGAGGCCAAGCTCAACGCGTCGTATGCGTGGGGCGGGGCGCCGCTGCTCGTCAAGACGATGCAGAACATGCTCGGCGTCAAGATCGACCACGTCGCGATGCTCGGCTTCGAGGGCTTCAAGAACATGACCGACGCCGTCGGTGGCGTCGACGTCAACGTCGAGGAGGCCTCGAAGGGCGACGGCAAGGTCTTCAAGCAGGGCATCCAGCACATGGACGGCGAGACGGCCCTCGTCTTCGTCCGCCAGCGCTACATGCTGAGCGAGGGCGACATCAGCCGTGGCAAGCGCCAGCTCGCCTTCGTCAAGGCACTCATGCTCAAGACGCTGAGCAAGGACGTGCTGACCAACCCGATCAAACTCAAGGACTTCACCGAGGCCGCCACGAGCAACCTCACCGTCGACCAGAACCTCGACGTCGCCGACATGCGCGCCGAGGCCTTCGCGATGCGCAACCTCCGCGGCGGCGACGTCCGCTTCATCACGGCGCCCTTCAGCGGCTTCGGCACGAGCAAGGACGGCCAGTCGATCGACATCGTCGACAAGGGCCGCATGAGCGACCTCGGCAAGGCGATCCGCGAGGACACCCTCGAGTCCTACCAGTGACGCGGCCGCCCGGCCGGGTCTCTCGCACCGCACGGCTCTCCCGGGTCACCCGAGTGACGCGGGACGGCGACCGCTAGCGCTGCTTCCACTTCGTGAGGTCGGCGTTGCCGCTGTAGACGGCGTCACCGGCGACGATCCAGCCTGCCGCGTTGACGATCGACACCCCGACCTGGCCTGCGCCTGACGGCACCTTCGTGCCGACGCAGGCGACGCTCTCGAGGCTCTTGCCCTTGACGACCCGCACGAGGTCGATGCCGGGGCAGTCGCCGCCGACGCGCGCGACGTAGGTCGTGAGGCGGTTCGACTCGATGCGGTTGCCCAGCGCGAGCCCGCCCTTGACGGAGCCGTCGTCGGCCCAGCTCTGGCCGCCGTCCTCGGTCACCATGACGCTGCCGTCGGCGCAGAGCGCCTGCGCCTCGTCGGCCGAGGTGCGCGAGAGGTCGATGACGTCGGTCGAGGCGCCGCACGGCTGGGCACGGGTGTCCTGCGGGGTCAGCACGTCGGTCGCCTTGTCGAGCTGGCGGGCCCACCCGCCCGAGACCGACGTGCCCGCCTGCCAGGTGGCACCGAGGTCGTTGCTGGCGTACTGCTTGAGGTCACAGCTGGAGCCGGCTCCGATCGCGAAGACGCGGTCGGCGGCGAGCGGCTGCACCCGGCTGACCGAGCGCGCCGGCGCCTTGACCTTGTCCCACGTCTTGCCGCCGTCGCTGGTCACGAGCAGGGTTGAGCCGCCCTTGTCGCACGAGCCCGTCGTCGCCCGCCACGCGGTCGTCGCGTCGAGCGCGCCGACGATCTCGGTCACGGGGGCCGGCTTCGGGCCGGTGGGTGCGTCGGAGGTGGCCGTCGTGCCGCTCGAGGGGGTCGCGGCGGGCGTCTTCGTCGACCCGGTCGCGCCGCTCGCGCCGGGGGTCGTGAAGGAGGCGACCGGCGTGGCGGCTGGGGCACCGGCGCCGTCCGGGTGGCTCGGGCGCAGCGCGAGCGCCACGAGGGCGACGTCGACCGCGAGGAAGCCCACCAGACCGATCGTGGCCACCTTTTTCTGCATGCCTGTCCCCCACTCCTCACCCGAGCTCTGCCGGGTCACATCGTACGAGTCCCCCGGAGCCGGACCGAACCCTGTCTAGAGGATGGGTGGTCGCAGCGCCGGACCGACGACGAGCAGGGCCTTCTCGATCTCGCTCGCCATGATGGCGTATGCGTCGCGCCCTCGCTGGTAGGGGTCCGGGATGTCCGACTCCTCCGGAGGTCGGGCGCGGAAGAGCCCGCGGCGGTGGAGCGCGATCTCCCCGAGGCGCCTCGCCCACGGCAGCTCGGAATCGGTCTGCGCGGCCTCCGTCACGAGGTCGGCGTCACGCAGCAGGTCGGCGAGCTCACCCAGGGTGAAGGTCCGTCGCAGCACGCGCGGGTTGACCCGCACGGACTCGGCCCGGTGCATCTGGGTGGCCGCGATGACGAGGTCAGACTCGGCGAGCAGGGCCGGCGTGATCTGCCGTGAGGCGAAGCCGTCGGTGCTGCCGCCGGCCGCCACCAGCAGCTCGGCCGAGCCGGGCTCGATCGGCGCGCCGACCAGCGCCCGTGTGCCTGAGCTCGACACGACGGCGTCGGTGTCGGCGAGGAGCCCAGCCAGCCGCCGCTCGATGTAGGGCGACCGGCAGATGTTGCCGGTGCACACGACCATGATGTGGCCCACCGCCGGCCGGCGGCCGGCGTCATTCCCCTCCGCTCCCCCGAGCGATGCCTCGCTCATGCCGCTCCCGAGCCTCCCGACAGGGGGGCGCGCGCGGCTGCGAGCGTCTCGGCGTAGGCGGTGCACACCTCGAAGCTGGGAAGGAGCCCATCCTCCAGCGCGGCCCGCAGGGTCGGCGCGGCCGAGTCCTTGGGCGACAGCAGCGGCTCGATGCCGTCCGGCAGGGTCAGCCCCACCTCCGGGTCGAGCGGGTTGATGCCGCGCTCCGCTGTCGGGTTGTAGGCCGACGAGCAGAGGTAGTGCGCCGTCGTGCCGTCCTCCAGCGCGCAGAAGGCGTGACCGAGGCCCTCGGACAGGTAGACGGCCCGCCGGCCGCCCGTGTCGAGCAGGACCGAGTCCCACTGGCCGAAGGTCGGCGACCCGACGCGAAGGTCGACGACGTAGTCGATGAGCGCCCCGGCGACGACAGTGACGTACTTCGCCTGCCCCACGGGCACATCAGCGAAGTGGATGCCGCGCACGGTGCCGCGCGACGAGACCGAGACGTTGCTCTGCACGACGTCGAGGCGGTGGCCGATGACGTCGGCGAGCTTGTCGCCGCGGAAGGACTCGAGGAAGACGCCCCGGTCGTCCGGGAAGACGCGCGGGGTCACCTCCCAGGCGCCGGCGATCGACAGCGGTCGGATCTCCATCAGCTCTCCTCCAGCGCGTCGTGGGCGTCGGCCAGCAGGGCGTGCAGGTAGAGGCCGTAGCCGCTCTTGGCCTGCGCGTCGGCGTGCACGCGAAGGCCCTCGTCGTCGAGCCAGCCGTTGCGCCAGGCGATCTCCTCGACGCAGCCGATCTTCTGGCCCTGCCGAGCCTCGACGACGTGGACGTACTGGCTGGCCTCCATGAGGCCGGTGAACGTGCCGGTGTCGAACCACGCCGTGC
The DNA here is from genome assembly GCF_006717145.1 of Humibacillus xanthopallidus. Taxonomy (GTDB): domain Bacteria; phylum Actinomycetota; class Actinomycetes; order Actinomycetales; family Dermatophilaceae; genus Humibacillus; species Humibacillus xanthopallidus. Next base: position 2,176,312 of record NZ_VFQF01000001.1, read on the forward strand.
CCCGGGGCAGCGGCGTCACCGTCAGGGTGCCGCGCCGGAGGTACTCGTCGTTGACGGCCGTGATCTCGAGCTCGCCGCGCGCGCTCGGGGTGAGGTTGCGCGCGATCTCGACGACGTCGTTGTCGTAGAAGTAGAGGCCGGGCACGGCGTAGTTGGACTTCGGGTGGGCGGGCTTCTCCTCGATGGAGAGCACCGTGCCGTCCTCGTCGAACTCCACGACGCCGTATGCCGTCGGGTCGGCCACGCGGTAGGCGAAGACGTGCCCGCCGTGGACGTTCGTGTTGTCGCGCAGGCGCGAGCCGAGGCCCGGGCCGAAGAAGATGTTGTCGCCGAGCACGAGAGCGACCTGGTCGTCGCCGATGAAGTCGGCGCCGAGGATGAAGGCCTGGGCGAGCCCGTCGGGGCTGGCCTGCACGGCATACGTGATCGACATGCCCCACTGCGAGCCGTCACCGAGCAGCCGCTCGAACTGCGGGCCGTCCTGCGGCGTCGTGATGACGAGCACCTCGCGGATGCCCGCCATCATCAGGGTCGACAACGGGTAGTAGACCATCGGCTTGTCATAGACGGGCATCAGCTGCTTGCTGATGCCACGCGTGATGGGGTGCAGTCGTGTGCCCGATCCCCCGGCCAGGATGATGCCCTTCATGCGCGCCAGCCTAGAGGTCTCCGCAGCGTGCTCGCGTCTCGACCCGTAGGCCGAACGGGCGGTTAGTCCGAGTTTCGGTATCGTTGGCGCGACCAACCGGGGGTCCGACGAAAGGTGCACGCGTGGAGCTCCGCGACTATCTCGAGGTTGCCCGCAAACGCTGGCGCCTGATCGCAGCAGTGACGCTGGCCGTCCTCGCCGCCGCAGCCGTGTGGACCATTCTCACGCCCAAGACGTATGCCGCGACGACCCAGTTCTTCGTGTCGACCACCACGTCTGGCGACTCCAATGCGGCTTCGCTGCAACAGGGCAACACCTTCACGCAGGCCCGCGTGAAGTCCTACACCCAACTGCTCGAGTCGCCCAAGGTGCTCGACCCCGTGATCGCGGCAACTGGCCTTGACGTAACGTCTGTAGAGCTCGCGAAGCAAATCACGTCGACCGTGCCGCTGGACACTGTCGTCATCGAGGTCACGGTAAGCGACGCAAGCGCCGAACGCGCCACGAAGATCGCAGGCGAGCTCGGTGAGGTATTCCCGCGCACCATCGCTGATCTCGAGAAGGTTCAAGACAACCAGCCCAGTCCCGTGAAGGTCACGGTCGTCAAGGACGCCACGGCGGAAGCGGCGCCGGTCAGCCCGCGACCGGCACGCAACCTGCTTCTTGGCGGTGTCATCGGTTTGCTGCTCGGACTCGGAATCGCTTTGCTCCGGGAGACGCTTGACCAACGCGTCAAATCTGAGCGTGAAGTGGCGTCCGTTACGGACGCGACGGTCATCGGAGGGATTGCTTTCGACGCCGACGCTCCCGACCATCCACTCATCGTTCAAGTTGACCCTCGCTCGGCTCGAGCCGAAGCATTCCGATCACTGCGCACGAACCTTCAGTTCGTCAACGTAGCCAATCCGCCCAAGAGCATCGTGGTCACCTCGTCGGTACCGGGTGAAGGCAAGTCGACCACAGCAGCCAACCTCGCCATCAGTTTGGCCGACGCAGGCCAGAGCGTCGTCATCATCGAAGGGGACCTTCGTAGGCCACGCCTGTTGGAGTACATGGGCTTCGAGGGAGCGGTCGGCCTCACCGATGTGCTCATCGGTCGCGTGGATGTCAAGGATGCGCTTCAGCAGTTCGGACGGTCACAGCTGTGGCTTCTGGGTTCTGGGCCCATCCCCCCCAACCCCAGTGAGTTGCTGGGATCAAGCCGCATGGGCGCTCTGATCGACGAACTAGTGGAGAGCTACGACTTCGTCATCGTGGATGCGCCCCCGCTGCTCCCTGTGACGGACGCAGCTGTGGTCTCCACCTTGGTGGACGGCGCGGTGGTCGTCGTCGGAGCAGAAATCGTCACGCGTGACCAGCTACGGCATGCGCTGGACTCCCTTGTAGCCGTCAAGGGCAACATCCTCGGGCTCATCCTCAACCGGGTCTTGGCCAAGCCGGGCAGCACCTACAGCACCTACGGCTATCGCTACGAGCAGGACACTGAACGGGGTCGAGCGAAAAGTCGCCAAGAGCCCGCAACACGGCGGGACGCCGCGGCCACTTCTGCTCCCGGGGCCGACAGCTCCAGGCGCTCGGAGACCCCGGAGGCCTCCGCTCTCTCCTGACCCTGGCCTCGCCAGGCTGCAAGTGTCGCAACGGAGCGACGACGTCCTATGAATGCCTAATAGGCAGCATTTAACGTCTCGTTCCGCTCATTACGCGAACGTAGGAGCACCCATGCCGTCAGCTGGTTCAGTCGCGCCACTAAAGTCCCGCCACATCCCCTCACTGGACGGGCTGCGCACCGTCTCGATCGTCATCGTCTTCATCGGGCATGCAGGGCTGCCGCAGGTGCTGCGTGACCAGACCGGTGTCACCATCTTCTTCTTTCTCAGTGGTTACCTGATCACGACCCTGCTGATGCGTGAGCAGGACAAGACGGGCAAGATCAGCCTGACAGGTTTCTACCTGAGGCGGGTCTTCCGCATCCTGCCAGCGATGTACACCGTGCTGGCTGTCGCGATCGCCATCAGTGCTTTCCAGATCCTCGAGTCCACGATGACCCCTCTCGGCGCGATCGCGTCGATGTTCCAGCTCACCAACTACTGGATCATCATTGACGGGCGTGGGCAGCTGCCCACTGGGATGAATGCGTTGTGGTCGCTCAACGTCGAGGAGCACTACTACCTTCTCTTCCCGGTTCTCTTGATCGCCATCAGTGCACTGCTGAAGTCGCGTCGGCGCCAGGCTCTCGTTCTTGCCGCACTCTGCGGGCTGTTTCTTGTCTGGCGAATCGTTCTCGTCTATGGACTACACGCCCCCATCGACCGCATCTACCTCGCGACGGACACCCGCGGCGACTCGATTCTGTGGGGTGCAGTGTTCGCGCTGGCCTGGAATCCGGTGAGGGGACGGGCAATAGCCGGTGGGCGTTGGCCATGGGCACAGTTCATCCTCGGAGTGGCCCTGCTCGGCGTTGCGCGCATCTTGCCGAGCAACCTCTCCATGACGTTCGGCTACACCATCGAAGCGATGGCGCTCGTGTTCATCTTCACCGCCGTGATCAGCGGGCCGGATACGCTCATGGGTCGCGTGCTCAACTGGAAGCCGATCGCCTTCCTGGGCGTCCTGTCCTACTCGATGTACCTCTGCCATCGCCTCATTCTCATGCTCGTGGCGAAGTACCTCACCCTCGGGATCTGGGGGACGGCCGCGGTGTCACTCGTGCTCACGATCGGCGTGAGCTACCTGATCTACCGCCTCGTGGAGCAACCGATGCTGCGGCTCGGGCGCAGATATCAGCCCCACCTGGACGATCGGACGATCTCGCTCGTGGGCGACCCAGTGGGTCAGAGTCAGCGGCCTCCCGCGACTACCAGCTAGAGGCGGTTCTGCCCTGACTCGTGCCACCTGACCGGGATTCTGAGGCTCGGCCGACGTTTGTGCTGGTCACGGACGTGGGCAGATCCTGATTGACACACCCCGCCACCCTGAACTGGGCGTCCTGGGCGGTGTCGGTTAAGACGGCTCGGGTCGACCGGGCCGCGCGAAGAGCCGGGTTGCCGCACGGGGGTGCCGACTTCAACGCCGTTGCTGACCACGTCCGCAGGGCGCTGTCGGACCTAGCTCGCGGTGCCCGGCGGCCGACGCATGCCTCCCAAGCCCGGTGGGCGACTTCTGGTCCCCCGAGATCGTCGACACGTCACAGGATCTCGGCTCGAACGGGGGTCACCGGCACGCAAAGGGTGGTGGCACCTTCGCTCTTTGTGCCGGGATTGCGCTCCAGCACCGTTCCGGCCGCCTCTCTCCAGCGGTCAGTGACACACCCCGGTGGCACGAGTCGGGCTGGACGATCGGACGATCTCGCTCGTGGGCGACCCAGTGGGTCAGAGTCAGCGGCCTCCCGCGACTACCAGCTAGAGGCGGTTCTGCCCATCCCCCGGTAGTCCCAGCCAGCCTGTGACCAGGCCTTGGGGTCGAGGGCGTTGCGGCCGTCGAGGATGCGCGGCACCGCCACGAGTGACTTGGCGTGGGAGGGGTCGATCGCGACGTAGTCGCGCCAGGCCGTGAGGAGCATGACGAGGTCGGCTCCCTCCAGGGCCTCGTCAGCCGTGTCGACGATCTGCAGGTCGGGGCGCACCCGCCGCACGGCGTCGGCACCGGCCGGGTCGGTCGCGACGACGTTGGCGCCGCGGCCCCAGAGCCGGCCGGCGATGTCGAGCGCCGGGGAGTCGCGCACGTCGTCGCTGTCGGGCTTGAAGGTGAGGCCGAGCACGGCCACCTTGAGGCCGACGAGGCGTCCGCCGCACATCTGGGCCGCGAGCTCGACGGCGTGGTCACGTCGGCGCATGTTGATCGAGTCGACCTCACGCAGGAAGGTCAGCGACTGGTCGACGCCGAGCTCGCCGGCGCGCGCCATGAAGGCGCGGATGTCCTTGGGCAGGCAGCCGCCGCCGAAGCCGATGCCGGCCTGGAGGAACTTCGGCCCGATGCGGTCGTCGTGGCCGATCGCCTCGGCGAGACGGGTGACATCGGCCCCCGTGGCGTCGCAGAGTTCGGCCATCGAGTTGATGAACGAGATCTTCGTCGCGAGGAAGCTGTTGGCAGCGACCTTGACGAGCTCGGCCGTCGGGTAGTTGACGAGCAGGCGGGGGGTCCCCGCGTCGATGATCGGCCGGTAGACCTCGTCGAGGGCCGCGCGACCGATCTCACCGCGCTCTTCGTCCTCCGGGAGGCCATAGACGACACGGTCGGGCCGCGTCGTGTCCGCGACGGCATACCCCTCGCGGAGGAACTCCGGGTTCCAGACCACGACGGCGTCAAGCCCGCCCTCGGTGAGCCGGTCGGCGATCGACTGGGCGGTGCCGACAGGCACCGTGGACTTGCCGACGACGACGACCGGGCCGCCGTCAGAGCGAGCGTGGTCGAGCAGGAACGCCACGGTAGTGTCGACCTGGCTGAGGTCGGCGGCGTAGCTGCCGCCGCGCTGCGGCGTGCCGACCGCGATGAAGTGCAGGGCCGCCTCGCCGATGGCCGAGGGGTCGGTCGTGAAGCGCAACCTCCCCGAAGCGAGCGCTCGCTTGAGGACGTCCTCGAAGCCGGGCTCGTGGAAGGGCGGGATGCCCCGACCGAGGCGCTCGACCTTGACCGCGTCGATGTCGAGGGCGATCACCTCGTGGCCGAAGTCGGCCATGCAGGCAGCGTGCACGGCTCCGAGGTAGCCACAACCGATGACCGAGATCTTCACGTTGGGCAGCATAACGATGGTCACGGCAGGAGCCACCGACACAGGCTCGGTAGGGTGTGGGCCATGCGTCTGCTCGTCACCGGCGGTGCCGGTTTCATCGGCTCGAACTTCGTCCTGCGCGCTCGCGAGACGCGCCCCGACTGGTCGCTCACCGTCATCGACTCGATGACGTATGCCGCCAACCGGGCCTCCCTCGCCCCCGTGCTCTCGGACCTCGGGGGTGACGGCTCGGTCGAGCTCGTCGAGGGGTCTGTGGCCGATGCGGCCCTCGTCGACCGGCTCGTCGCCGACCACGACGTCGTCGTGCACTTCGCGGCCGAGTCGCACAACGACAACAGCCTCGACAGCCCGTGGCCGTTCGTCGAGAGCAACGTCATCGGCACCTTCACGATCCTCGAAGCCGTGCGCCGGCACGGCAAGCGCCTGCACCACATCTCGACCGACGAGGTCTACGGAGACCTCGAGCTCGACGACCCGGAGCGCTTCTCGGAGTCGACGCCGGTCAACCCGTCGAGCCCCTACTCCGCGACGAAGGCCGGGGCCGACCTGCTCGTCCGCGCGTGGATCCGCTCGTTCGGCATCCAGGCGACGGTGTCGAACTGCTCCAACAACTACGGCCCGCGCCAGCACGTCGAGAAGTTCATCCCGCGCCAGATCACGAACATCCTCGAGGGCACCAAGCCCAAGCTCTACGGCTCGGGGCTCAACGTGCGCGACTGGATCCACGTCGACGACCACAACGACGCCGTCATCGCGATCCTCGAGCAGGGCCGCCTCGGTGAGACCTACCTCATCGGCGCCGACGGCGAGAAGAACAACCTCGAGATCGTCACGCTCCTCCTCGAGATCATGGGCAAGCCCGGCGACTGGTTCGACCACGTCAACGACCGCCCCGGCCACGACCTGCGCTACGCGATCAACTCGAGCAAGCTGCGAACAGAGACGAACTGGCGACCGCGCTACTCCGACATCCGCTCGGGCCTCCAGGCCACGGTCGAGTGGTACCAGGCGAACGAGGACTGGTGGCGCCAGTCCAAGGTCGACGCCGAGCGCGTCTATGCCCGGCTCGGTCGATGACGTCAGCAGCGAGCGACAGCGCGAGGGGAGCGGCTGCTGAGCCTCTGCGCGTCCTGGTGACGGGTGCGGGCGGCATGCTCGCCCACGACCTCGTGCCGCGGCTGCGTGCGGCCGGCCATCAGGTCACGGCCTTCAGCCGGGCGGACCTCGACGTGACGGACCCTGCGGAGTGCATTGCCGGCGTCGCAGGCCACGACCTCGTCATCAACGCAGCCGCCCACACCGCCGTCGATGCTGCCGAGACGGAGGAGGGAGTCGCCTTCAGCGTCAACGCTGTCGGCGCCGCCAACCTCGCGCGTGCGTGCACCCACGCCGGTGCACGGATGGTCCAGATCTCGACGGACTACGTCTTCGACGGCATGGCCACCGAGCCGTATGCCGTGGACCACCCCATCGCACCGCACTCGGCCTACGGCCGGACCAAGGCTGCCGGCGAGTGGGCCGTGCAGGCGCTCTGCGCCGACCACTGGATCGTGCGCACCGCCTGGCTCTACGGCCACGGCGGCCCGAACTTCGTCTCGACGATGCTCCGGCTCGCCGGTGAGCGTGAGACCCTCAGCGTCGTCGACGACCAGCGCGGACAGCCGACCTCGACCGTCGACCTGGCCGATCTGCTGCTGCGCCTCGTCGAGGCCGACGCACCGTCAGGGACGTACCACGGCACGTCGTCGGGTGAGACGACGTGGTGGGGCTTCGCCCGCGCCGTCTTCGAGGAGTCCGGCCTGGACCCCGAGCGTGTGCAGCCGACGACGACGGACGCGTTCCCCCGGCCCGCTCCCCGACCCGCTTACAGCGTGCTGTCCCACAGCTCTTTGGTCACAGCGACGGTCACTCCGATCGGGGACTGGCGGTCGGGACTATCCGCGCATCTGCAGCACATCAAGGGCGGGCAACCTCGCACCTAGCGGGCGACGCGTTTCCCGCTTCCGCCCGCTGTCGAGGACGGTGCCCCCAGCGTGGACCAACGCGCCTCAAAGCTACTCCCTCGGTAGCATCTATAGAACATGGCCACGACTCGAGGGGTTAGAATGAGCCGGCGCGGCAGCATTGGATTTTGGTTATTCACCGTCGCCTCTGTGCTTGTGGCGAGCATCGGCGTTGTCCTCGTCTCGAATGCGTTGTCGTCGCCTGACGTCGACACGGTAATTAAACCGGCGCTGCTTTGCGTGAGCCTTGTGGGCCTTAACGTCGTTACGTATGCGGTCTGGTTCAACCGTTGGAACGTCATCGCGCACACCCAGCTCGTATTCTCGGTAGTCGCGTATGTCATCCCGATCTACTACCTCAACACGCTCGATCTACTTGGCGGCCCCGCCTTGGATCTCTATTACCGCGTCGTCTCCCTCGGCTTTCTCTGTTGTCTGGTCGGAACCTTCGTGGGGGCACTTCTGGCCAGTCCTGCTCGAAGCGCGCTGATTCAGTCTCGACACGACTTTGAGGGACCTGCGGCGACGATCATGCGTCGGCGCACCTACACCTTGCTCATCCTCAGCATCGTAGGGATTCTCGTCTCATTCGCTGTCATGAGATTCATTCCTGCCGCTTCTCCTGACCCATTGTCGGCGAAGTTCTTCAGGGGAGCCTACGCAGACGCCTACCGGCCAGTGGCTCCGCTCTACCGATTCTCTACGACGGTTATCACCCTGCTCCTGCCGATGGCTGCTCTTTACGCATGGACACGACGCACGTTTGGCGCCGTCTTCATGCTCGTTGCCGCAGCTGGAGTGATGATTCTCGGGCTGCTACGGGAGCCGGCCTTCAGTGGCATCCTGCTCTTCATCGGGGTCTTGATGGCTTGGCAGGGCAGCAGGCTTCCGCGGTATTTCGCCCTGCTGATCGGCGCCTACTTCGCGGGTGCGGCGTTGTACTCGATGCTCGGAGCGCTCGGGGTACCCGGCTACACAGGTGGCGGCATCGTGTCCGGGGGTGACATCTTCGCTCAGGCGGCATCCGGAGCACCCGACCTTCGTGACCAGGTCGGCTTCCTGAATCGGTGGTCTATGCGGCCGGAGTACACCGACGGCAAAACCTTCTTCGGTGGCTTGATCCCGGGCAACTACCCCTGGAATCCATCCGTGTGGTCACTTCACGTCGTTAACCCGAGCCAGTCGATCGAATCCATCAACTCCGGCGGTCTGCGACTGCCCGCACCACTATGGGGGCTGGTGAGCTTTGGGTGGCCCGGCGTGGTGATCGTGAGCTTCCTCAACGGTGTCATCGGCGGATTTCTCGCGCGCAGGTTCTCCCACCTGATTACCGGCGCGCCCCTCGTGACTGCGACGTGTTGGGTGGTGCTCTACGCGGCCATTCTGGATGTCGCCCCAGTGTTCTTCCGGCTGAGCTACTTATCAGTCATCCAGCTCGGGGTGGTCGTCTGGCTCCTCCGGGCAGCAAGGGTGGGTCCGAGCGTGCCACCTAGCGAATTACCCGGCCCTCCTCCAACGGTCAACGTGATGGTTGGTGAACGTCCCTGAGCCACCCTGGCTCGCAAGTACCGACATCATCGCGGTCAGCGCGCCTTGCGCTCGCGCTCTGGCTTCTGTTAAGGCTCCCTCGTCGGCATTCGCCGGCTCCAAGAACGAGGCCGCTGACACTGACGGGGCTAGGGGTATGCCGAATTCTTGGGCGAAGGCCCTGACCTTTGCCTTGGACCCGATCGCAACCAACCGAGCACCACAGGACATCCCCAGGTACAGTGCGTGCATTCGTGAAGCCACTACGACGTCCGCCTTCATGACATCGTCGGCGAGAACCCTCCAGTGATGAACCACTCCCGGGTCGGTCTCGCATCCGCGCAGACCCCGCACCGCATCTCGATCGTCGAACGGCGCGCTCTGGCTCATGGCGACGAATCTCACGGTTCCATAGCGGCCGGTCATCGCTGCGATGTCGTCGTCTGAGACGTCGGCGGCCTCGGCGCTCGCAAGAGCAAGGATCGCGCCCGTTCGTGCGGATTGGGCTGGGCCGTCGTCAAGCTCAGCCAGCAGGAAGGCATCTGCCCCCAGCGCGACCTTGGCCGAACGAGAGAGCTCCCGGCATCGATCGACCGACGCGGCGTCCCGTGGCCAGGCTGATCGTCGCCACAGCGCGACCTTGAGCAGGGTGCGGGGCAAGAACCGACTCACCGGGTCGCAGCCGACGCCGAAGTAGGCAAGCGGTCGGCGCGCCACCCAAGCGCAGACTGACGTCACCGCGACGAGCCGCGGCAGTCCGCCCAAGGCGGCCCCGTCGTCTTGAAGCATCGTGCCGCCGCCCACAACAACGGCGTCCGCAGACCTGACCGCCTTCAAGAGTGAGAGCACCCCTGACACGGGCACCCGGCCTTGACCACCTTGCCGGGGGGAATCCCCGAACTCCGCGACGGACACGACATGACCTTCCCTCCGGAGCGCTCCCGCCAGGGCGTCCGTGAGCATGGCATCACCGAGGTTGATCGGTTCTCCCTCGGACCCCGACCGGTCTGAGTTCACGACGAGGATCTTCATGGCCAACCAATCGTTGTGTTTTGCGGAAGTGCCGAAGGACTGCGACTGAGACAGCCATCAGCAAGATCTCGGCCACGAGCGTGGTCCACGAGATGCCAGTGACGCCGTAGAGGTTCCCGAGAACGAAGGCGAGGAGCGTCACAACGATGCCGAGGCATACGTTCATCCAGATGCGGGTCCGCACCCCTCCGAAGGCGAGGATCGCCGAGACCAGTGAGTAGTTGGCGAACTTGGGAACGAGCGCCAGGGCTACGACGACGAAGACGACATGCCCGTTGACCGGCAGTGCGAGCGTGGAGAAGACCCACCCCTGAACGAGAAGAAGCACTGCCACGACAACCACGCCCAGGCCGAGCATGCTCGCGACGAGAGCCTTGAGGATCCGGGGCTGTTGAACCAGCCGCGGAAGCGCTTGCGTGGAGATCGTCGCGGGGATCATCTCGAGTGGCTGTGTGAACCGGTAGGCCACGGCGAGCCGGGCCGCATCCGGCCAGGATAAGAGAGCCGTACCCATGATCATCGGCATCTGGGAGTAGAGGGCAGACAGAGCGGATCCGATGCCGAAGCTCACGACATCTCTGAGACGCGGGCGCGTCCCTGCTTCAGGGCATCGACCGCGTTCTGCCACAAGCACGCCCAGCAGAACCAAGCCTCCGACTACGGGCGCGAGAAGCGACGGGAACAGGGAGCCGGAAGCCAGACAGGCTGCAGTGAGAGCCACCCTGACGCTGCCGGACAGCAGCTCTGGGAGTGCGTACGAGCGATCGTCCCCGCGCCACAATCGCGGCGCACGAGCCACTCGGAGGACAGTGTCAGTCAGTTGGCCCAGCGCGAAGGTGACGACAGCGAACCACCACAGCGCCCAGAGATCGGTCGGGGCCCGCAACCCTTGCCACGTCAGTGCCAGCGCATATCCGGGCAGCGCGATGGCACCCTGGACACTGACCGCGAAGCCATATTGGGTCCGCGTTGGCGTGCTCTCGCGAGTCAGGAGGTAGTTGGTTCCTCCCCCGTCAAACACGATCGAGGTCGCAGCAAGGACCCCGATGGTCGCGATGGCGAAACTCGACGCCTCTGGGGGAGCGAGACGTGCGATGGCCACGAGGAACAGCAGCTGCCCACCCCGCGAGACAACCACGGCGGCGAGCGGTAGCCCCTTGTGCCACCGTCGGTTACGTCGCGTCACGACCCTGACCGGTCGAGGCTCACGCGGCGGACCTTGCGCCAGCCTCTCGTCGCCGAGCTCCCAAGAATCGACAGCGACCCACGACCAACGACGCCCCCCGCAACGACCACCGCTTCCGCCGGGCTGCGCTTGAGGTTCTTTGCGTAGTAGGTGTACATAGCCCGGTGGAAAGCCACGTTGGAACGAAGCCGGCGCGGCTTTCCACTCGAGGCGCCCTTGGAGTGGGTCGAGGTGCCGGTGGCAACCATCCCCACTCCCCAACCGGACTGCGTGGCGTCAAAGCACAGTTGCAGGTCTTCTCCGTACATCCAGTAGGCGGTGTCGAAGATCGGAGACTGCGGATCCCGGAACTCGGGATTGACAAGCATGAGTGCGCCGGTGGTGGCCTCGATGCGGCGCACACCATTGCTTCCCTCCGCCTCGGCTCGGGGCTCTGGAGGGGCGTTGTATCTCCAACGTCGCGGCGTAAACCGGCCGATGGCCGCGTAGAGCGTGGCGGTCCCCAGCTTCGGCAAACGGCGAACGGACGCACTGTCAGGCGAACCAGTCTCGTCGAGCAGAGGGGCGGTGAGGATGCCGAACTCTTGGTGTGCGGACATAGCGGCTGTCATGTCCGCGACCACCTGGGGAGCCAAAGCAACGTCTGGGTTAAGACAGAGAACGGGGCCGCGATCGACGACGTACGTCGACGCTGTTGCGTATCCCCCGGCGAACCCGTCGTTCGACGACTGCACGACTGTGACTGGGAAGGGCAGCTCCGTCCGCAGCCGACTCAGGTGCGCCACAGTCGAGTCGGTGCTCCCGTTGTCTACGATCACCACCCGCTCGATGCCGCTCTCGTTCGCGATCAGTCCCTTCGCGTAGTCGCTGAGCGTGGAGTCGCTGTTGTAGGTGACTGTGATGATGGTGGCCTTCACAGCGAGTTCGCCACCTTCTTGCGCAGAAGCTGCACCGTGTCCGCCCATGACGACACACCGCCTGACGCGGTCCGACCTCGAGCCAGCGCCTCAGCCATCGCCTGGGCCATCCCGGCGGGAGTCGGCTGCGCGGCAATCACGTCGGGCCCGTGCATGTCGGAGACACCGCTGTCTTCGGCAACGACAACGGGGATGCCGAAGTACAGCGCCTCAGCAATCGGTAGACCGAACCCCTCATCAGACGACGCGACCACGACACAGTCGGCGCCCGCGATGATGCGTTGGTATTCAGGCTCCTCGACGAAACCTGGGAAGAGGACGTCTTCCTCCTTACCCAAGCTCGCGGCGAGCGACTTGAGTTGTGCTGCAAGCTCACCTCGGGCGCCGAGCACTGTCAGAGCAGCATTGTCGGGAAGCTTGGCCATCCCCCTGATGACGAGATCCGGACGCTTGTTGTTGTGGTGCCCAAAAGTGACCACCATGGGCCGGGGGTGCACCGGGAGGTCTCCTACCTCCCACCGCCGCGGATGGTCCCCACCGTTCGGCACGATCTCCGTGGACGCCGTCCGCACGAGCTCGAGGGTCTCGTTCTCGGCCTTGTCGGAGATGCAGAGGCAGCCGGTGGCACGGGCCGCAGAGAGCTCCCAAAGCTTTCGGTAGGCGCGTTGAGCAACGCCGAACTCATCCTTGTTCTTGAGGTGGCGCCAGTCGTGTTCGAAGCAGAACGTGGGCCGAGCAAAGACGAGTGGCGAGACTATAGGGCTGAGGGAGACCACCGCATCGACCTTCTTGACCGCTGCCAGCAGGGGCTGCAGCAGCATTTGGCCGGTGGAACGTGCGACGACCCTCTCGTTGGGCCAGGTGACGAAGTCCACATCGGGGCCCGCAAACGAATCGCGCACCCAGCTGGGGCCCAGCACCACCAGTTCATCCGCGGGGTACAGCTCGCACCAGGTACGCACAACTTCCTCCGCGTGCAGCCGCATACCGCCCGACTGACGAGGGGAGCCAAGGACATCAACCAGTACCTTCATCGTTCATCACTTTCAGCACTAACGCCGGAATAGGAGCTCTGTGTGAGTCCAGGCGGCGCTCAGTAGGCGCCCTTGCCCCGGAGGACCGCGAAGATCGTGCGCCAGATGAGGACCATGTCGAGCGAGAGCGACCAGTTCTCGACGTAGTAGAGGTCCATGCGCACCGCGTCGTCCCAGGCGACGTCGCTGCGGCCGCTGACCTGCCACATCCCCGTCATGCCAGGCTTGGTCTTGAGGCGGCGCGCGTGCGTGGCGGTGTAGGTGCTGACCTCCGCCGGACGCTGGGGCCGCGGTCCCACGAGACTCATGTCGCCCTCGAGGACGTTGATGAGCTGCGGCAGCTCGTCGAGCGACCACTTGCGCAGAAAGTGCCCCACCGAAGTGACCCGCTTGTCGTTCTTGATCTTGATGAGTGGCGGCAGCGATCCGTTCTCCTCTGCCAGCTTCTGCAGGTGCGCATCGGCTCCGTCAGCCATGGAGCGGAACTTCCAGATGCGGAACTCCGCACCACCCAGCCCAACCCGGATCTGTCGGTAGAAGACCGGCCCCGGGCTCGTGAGCTTGACGGCCACGGCAATGACCGCGAAGAGCGGTGAGAGCAGGACCAGCGCCATCGCGGAGAAGACCTTGTCGAAGAGGTCCTTCACCGTACGCATCGCGCCGGTGTACTGGGGCCCCTGGACGTAGAGGAGCGGCAGGCCTTCGACCGGCCGCGTGTGCACGCGGGGGCCGGCGATCCCGCTGAGTGATGGAGCGAGGATCAGGTCGGCCCCGACGGACTCGAGTGCCCACATGAGCTCGCTCAGCTCAGCCGGCGAGAGGTTCGCCGAGCTCGACACCACGACAGCATCGATGTCCAGCTGGTGCGCTAGCCGAGCGACGTTCTCCGCCAACGGTTCCCGCTCTCTGACGGAGACCTGCCCCGCGACGAGCAGACCCGATGTCGGTGAGGCGCTGACGTGCTCCGCAAGACGCCCGATGTCGGACGGGTCCTCGATGGTCAGCACGCGCGACGACGAGCGGCCGAGGGCGCGCCGGGCCAGGAGGTTGCGGCGCCACAGCCAACGCGTTGCCAGCAACGCGGCCAGGGTGAGCGGGAGCGAGATGACGACGTAGCTGCGTCCGACTTCGTACTGGAGGAAGTAGGCGACGAATCCGAGGCCACCCAGCATCCACACGGTTGCGCCGAGGATACGCCGGTACTCCTCCGTCCCCGACCCGAGCACTCGCTTGTCACGTGAGCCGTTGAGTCCGAGCACGACCGTCCAAGAGATAGCTACGAGAACCGTGAGCATCCAGTAGGGAATGGTGGGCACTCGCGTAGTGCGGTCTGCGACGACGTCCATCCCGAGGTCGGGAAGGCTCATCGCCTGGGCCACCGCGGTCGCACAGAGCGCACCGACCAGGTCCGAGACCGTCAGCCTGAGCCGCTCGACGATGGCCCACCGATGACGCGTCGCGGAGATTGAGCTGATGGTGTGGCTGAGAGCCCCGCTGCTGGACTCGCTCATAGACATGCTCCTGTCGCCCCTGAAATTCGACCGCACGTCATCGGGCGTCAAGCATTGCTCCACAACCACAGTGGAGCAGCCCCACGAATAGTGGATCTCCCGAGGTGAGGCCTTGCCCGAATCATGGCACAAGAGTGTTTCTGGCGCATTTCGAAGCAGATGCTCGTGAGATTCCTGTTTGACACATCTGTCACATCAGATTGCGCAATACCATTGATGGGCACGACGCGCCGAAGAACCCGTGAGTAACATGGACCCGGCGGGGATTCGCACAGCCGTCGCACCCGCCCATCCCTCAAAAGAAGACGCCCGGTGAGGGAAGTCCGGCGCGGTCCGGGCCCCTACCAGACATACTGGACCCCATGGATGCTCATGCGCTCGCGACCACCTATCGAGTCCCCAGCAACATCGCATGGATCGACGGCGCGGACTTTGGGATGCGCGAGGAACTCTATCTGACGGCGCTTCCGTCAGGTCAGACCGTCCTACTCGAGGATACTGGCCGTCTGATCTGGTTGGTCGCCATGGAAGGAGGCGAGGTGTTAGAGCGCGTAGCTGAGGTGGTCGGACTTCCGCTAGCCGCGATCGAGAGCGACGTCACACGATTCCTTGCTGAGGTCACGACTCGTGGCCTGCTCGCCGGTAGCCTGACCCTACCTCGCAGCGATTGACCGATTCGAAGCGCTCCGACCGTGGATGCTCGTTCAAGCGAACAGGTCGGGCGACGACCAAGGTTCCTGGGATCACGGGCTCAGTGTCTGGCGAAAGCGGCCGAGAGCTAGGATCACCTTCGCACGGCTATGAAGCCCCCACGCTCAAGCGCCCTTCAAGATACAAATATGTCGCACGCAGTCGAATTTGCACATTGCATTATCACAGCGCAACAGGGCTGGTTGCGCCCTTCGGCCAACCGAAGCCATCAGCGACGCCTGAGTTTCCAGCGTCGTCCGTCACCGCGACAGAGCCCGTGTAGGCTTGATTGGACCCACCACTCCACGTGACGCTCCACTGCGTAGCGGATGCGTATGAGTACGTGCCCATAGTCAGGCCGGCTACCGACACCACAACCGTCCCGGCCTCGCTCTTCGTCCCCGAAATTGTGCCGGTCTGATTATTCGTGGAGATCGTCGCCTGCGTCGCGAGCACTGTGGGTCGCACCGTGTCCTTAATCACAGTCTGCGTCGCCGTCACGGACGGCTTGTTCCCTGAGGCGACCGTGGCCGTGAACGTGTGGACTCCATCTGACCACCCTGCAACGACAGAGGACGGAATGACGACGGACCACGTTCCGCCTGACGCCGTTACATTGCTGCTCGTGTAAGAGCCAGTCTTGACGTAGACCTGAACGCCCGCCGTCGCAGTGCCTGACACGGTCACTGTGGCAGTGGGTGCGTTACCAATGTTGATGTAGCGGGTGGGGATCAAAGCGCCGACCGCTTGCGGACTTACGACCACGGACGTGATCGCAATGGCGTCACCTGTTGCGGCAAAGGCCGGGGTGGAACCGACAATGGCAACCGCGGGCACACTCCATGCGCCAGCCTTTAGAACCCTACGACGCGCAACCGACGGGCGCTCGTTGGTCTCCGATGTCTCGCTGATGTGCTCCACGACTTCTCCCCTTTGAACGCCGGCTCTGCACCTCGCGTAGCCATCACCTTAGCCCCATTGACAGAACCGGCCTGACAGACGCTCAAGATTCCAGCCACCATAGGGTCGAGGCCTGCGGCGGATCCTGACGCTCGGCCGTTGACCTCCGTGCGCTCCCACCGAACAGTAGCCTCATCGCATGCCTCGCTGCCTTGGAATCACCGCTCTCGACACACCCCTGCGGCTCACTTTCGCGAGGTCAGTTCCCCAAGCCTTCGTACAGGCTGTCGCCCACGCTTGGTCCCGCTGCCTTGCCGAGAGCGAGCGATCGAGAGTCGGCGCTGTGGAGATCGACCCTGCGCTTCTCGCTGTCCATGCCCCCTTGGACGACTCCCCTGAGGAGTTCCGTTGCGCCCTGCAGCGGCTCAGCCAGGACGTGACCCACTGTCTCATCACCGCCCAGGCCGGCCGCCTGCTGATGTTTCATGCAGCCGCGGTCAGCCATCCGCAAACGGGGGCGAGCATGGTGTTCGTTGCTCCAAGCGGGACCGGAAAGACGACGCTGACCCGTCTCCTGGGGCGCACTCACGGCTACCTCACTGACGAGACCGTTGGCATCGAGCCTGCCACGGGTCGCATCCACCCCTACCCCAAACCGCTCTCCGTTGCCTATGGCGAGAATGGGCGCAAGTTCGAGACATCCCCGGACGATCTAGGCCTCGTGGCCGCTCATCCGGTCCCTGCTGTGGCCCGCATTGTGCTGCTCCGCCGGGAGTATGGTGCCCCCGCGCCCGCTAGCGTGGAGGAACTTGACGTCCTGGACGCCGTGGCTGCGCTCATCCCCGAGACCTCCGCACTGAACCGTCTGCCACGGCCTCTGCAAAGCGTCGCGGAACTCCTCACCCGCACAGGGCCACTGGTCCGGCTGTCCTATCACGAGGCAGGGGAGCTCGTACCCCTCGTGTTCAGGATGTTCGAGGACGCAGCATGAATGGGCGCTTCGTGCGGGGAGATGCACTGGACGCACTCGAGTCCGACGGTGAAGCGCTACTACTCCTTCCCCCTGATCGGGTGGTCCGGCTCTCACCGATCGCGACGATGATCTTCAACTCGGCCTCCAGCGCCGTTTCGTTGGAGGACCTCGCACCAGTCGTGGAGGAACGTTTCGGTCCGCCCGCTGGTAGGGCCATCGCGGAGGCCGTGAGTGAGATCGTCGACGGCCTTGTTGCGGTTGGCGCGCTAGAGCTGGCCCCCGATGTCTGAGCTTCCCACCATCCCCGTGCGGCTCCGCGTCCATCTGGCGCATGCGACGGTGCAGGCAATCGCCGAAGAGGTGGGTGCCGACATCCTCCACATCAAGGGCCCGGCCGTGGACCCTGCGCTTCGTCCTGAGGGCCGCGCGAGTGCGGACGCGGATGTGCTGGTCCACCCCGCTCACCTGAAGCGGTTGTTGGCTGGTCTAGAGCGACATGGCTGGCAACAGGTCACGACGCTGAGGAGTGGTGGCCTGGTGGAGCACTCCACCAACTGGTATCACGGCGAACTCGGCCAGGTAGACGTCCACCTGCGCTTTCCCGGGATCCAAGTCACGCCCGAGCAAGCCTTTGATTTGCTCTGGAAAGACCGCGGCGTGCAGGAGGTCGCTCATCGCGCGTGTGTCGTCCCCCGGCTGGCGGCTCAGCGGCTTGTCTTGCTGCTGCATGCAGCACGCGACATGCGAAGCTACGCCGACGACGTCACCGCTGCGTGGACCAACGCTTCCGGGTCGGAGCGGGAGGAAGTCCGCGCGCTGGCACGCCAGTTCGACGCGGAGGTGGCGCTCGCCGCGGCAACGGGCCAACTGGAGGGTTGCCGCGATCGGCCCGAGTACGAGCTGTGGCGGCTCTACGCCGACGGCATGATGACCACCAGCGGGTTCAGGAGAATGAGGGCCGAGATCAAGGCACGGCCGGCCGGCTACAGGATGGTCCACGTCAGAGTCATCGCGTATGCCGTCAGCGCGGTCGTCCGCGTGCCGCAGCGGCTCACGGTGCAGTTGGCCCGAAAACCCACCATGAGCGAGATTCGCGCGGGCTACGTCGCGCTTCTCCGCCGAGGCGCGGATGTGGTGAGGCCCCGGACTCGTCTCTGACCGATACAGGGCGGCACCGGAAGCATGTTAGGGCGCCCTGCGCCCAATGAATGCGGGGACGATCCGGATCAGGGCGGCGTCGATCTCGTCGGCGCAGCGCCGAGCGGCAGCACGACCCCGTCGATACGGGTCGCGCACATCCCAGGTCATCGAGTCCGGCATGCTCATCGCCCGAACCTCGTCCGCGAGATCCCGGCCATGAACCCCTGAGGTCGCGAGATGCAGCCCATCCGCGAAATGCTGCAGGCCAAGCACCTTGCCCACATGATGAGGCCACAGGTCGAGGACTCGCATCCGCTGGCCGAACTCGAATGTGAGCACGAGGTCGGCCTCCGTCACCAGTTCTTCACCTAAACACCGGCTGACATGCCCCGCGGGATCTCCCCCGCGCGCCAGCAACTCGGTCGCCATCGCGGGATCCATGCCACGACCGGGGACGCCGGGGATGCCCGCGCTCGAGACCACCACCGGGTGACCGCGGAGAAGGTGCGAGGCCCGCCGCTCGGCATACGGCGACCGTGAAATGTTGGCGGTGCAGACGAAGAGGACCCGCAGCGGGGTCAAGGCGCTTTCCTCGCGACGGATCACGTGCCCACGCTACCGGCGGCTCCCGCACGGCCAAGCGCCGCCGTCGCCCCAACTGCGCCCGACCGTGGACTGGGACCCAACGCTGTTAACCTGCGCCGAGCACCGCGTGAGTCGAAAGCAGACATACCGAGGAGAGTCACAGTGAAGGTCGTTGTCACCGGGGGGGCTGGCTTCATTGGGTCGAACCTCGGCAAAGAGCTGCTGCAGCGCCCCGAGATCGACGAGGTCCTTGCTCTAGATGACCTGTCCACGGGTGCGCGGGCCAACCTCGAAAGCACCGGCATCCGGCTTCACGAGGCCTCCATCCTCGACCCGGCGGCTCTGGACGCGGTCTGCGACGGCGCCGACGCGATCGTTCACCTCGCTGCGCTGCCCTCGGTCCCCCGATCGGTCATCGACCCCATCGCGTCGCACCACGCAAACGCGACCGGCACGCTCGAGGTGCTGCAGGCAGCGCGCAGAGCCGGCAATCTGCACGTTGTCGTGGCGTCGTCGTCGTCTGTATATGGCGCCAACCGCGAGCTGCCCAAGCGCGAGAGCATGCGCACTGCGCCCATCTCGCCGTATGCCGTGAGCAAGCAGGCGACGGAGGCCTATGCCTTGTCCTTCGGCCACACCTACGACCTGCCCACCCTCGCCTTCCGATTCTTCAACGTCTACGGCCCGCTTCAACCGGCGGGACACGCGTATGCCGCCGTGGTGCCAGCCTTCGTCGATGCCGCGCTTCGCGGCGTCCCGTTGACCGTTCACGGTGACGGAGAGCAGACCCGCGACTTCACCTTCGTCGGAACGGTGACCCGCGTGATCGCCGACGCCGTCATCCGCAAGGTGTCCGACCCGGACCCCGTCAACCTCGCCTTCGGCAGCCGCACCTCCTTGAACGGGCTCATCGACGATCTCGGTGAGATCCTCGGCGGGCGCCCCGCGGTCGAGCACGTCGCCTCTAGGGCTGGCGACGTCCGTGACTCGCAGGCCGACAACGCGCGGCTGCGTCGACTCTTCCCCGACGTCGAACCCGTGTCACTCCACGACGGGTTGAGAGCCACCGTCGACTGGTTCCAGACGCTGCCCGACTACCAGCGCTAGCCCGTGCGCTGGCCGCTGCACCACATCGGCAAGCCCGTGCTCGCGGGTCTGGCGCTTCTTGTCGCGTGGATCCTCTGGGCCGCGATCTGCGCTGGGGCGGGCGGGCAGCCACTCGCGCTCACGTCGCCCTACGTCGCCGCTCCCGTCGGGCTGGGCGTCGGCGTCGCAGCGGGCTCCTTTGTCGCCACCCGCTCGAGCGCGCCGGTTGTGCCGCTTGCCCTCATGACGCTGACGGGAGCGCTCATCGTCGGCGTCATGTGGACCGATGGGCCGGCGAAGAATCCCCTCGGCTATGCCAACGCCAACGCGGCACTGGCCGTCCAGCTCATCGGGCTCTCGGGCCTCGCCCTGTTGAGCCAGGTCGGCAAGCGGCGCATCTTGCTCGCCTTGTCGGCGATAGGCGCCTTCGCTGTGATCGTCATCAACAGTTCGCGGGCCGGGATCGTCGTCGCCATCCCACTACTCGTGGTCGTCGCCGTCAGCGCATGGCGGCCCACCCGTCGCCAGAGGGTCGCGGTGATCGCGGGCATGGCAGGTCTGGCAGTCTCGACGCTGGCCGCAGCCGTCATCGTCAGCTTGGCGGCTCGCGACGAGTGGCCGAACTGGGCCACCACCGCCTTCGACTCGGCCCGGCGTTCCCTGTGGCACGACGCCTGGCAGATCTGGTCGACCCATCTCGTTTTCGGCGTCGGGCCCGGCAACTTCGAGCGACTCAGCGCCCTGGGCCACGACTCCGACACTGCCGCGGCACACTCCTCCGTGCTTCAGGTCGGGGCCGAGACCGGCACTGTCGGTGTCGTCCTCCTCGGACTCACCGTCGTCGCGGGCCTGCTGTGGGCAGGAAGGGGCCGACCGGCATACGCCGTCGTCGGTGCGGCCGCGTGGACGGCCCTGCTCGTGCACTCTCTCGTCGACCACCTGGTCGACTTCCCCGCCATCGTGGTCGCGGGCGGCATGGTGATCGGCTGGGCCGGAGCGACCACACGCGAGTCAGAAGAGCTCGACATCCCCCAACGTGAGGGTCCAGTCGCCCACCGGCGGGGGTGACACCGCAAGCGGGCGCGTCGTGAGCAGCGGCCCCTGACCCACCAGCGGGAGAAGTCCCGCAGAGGGGCCGGTTCGCAGCCCGATGGCGTAGTCCGCGCCCGTCTCCTTGAGCATCCGCCGCATCAGCTGCGTGCCAGTGCGCCAGTCAGGCACGAGCTGCTCGAGCACGACCGCTTCGACCGAGACTCCACGCTGGCGGAGCCTGAAGACCATGCCGCCCTCAGCCGGGTCGGTCGTGGCAAGAAGCAGCCGATAGCGCAAGGGGCCGAAGGCCGTTCGCCACGCGAGGTATTCGGGAGTCCTGTTGGTTCGGTATCCCTGGCTCGGTGCGTGCGTGAGGAGAGCGTCTGCGACAGATCTGTCTTCGAACGCCTCGACTGCATCGAGACCTGCGGTCGTTGGCTGCGACCACATCGCGGCAGGCACGCGGGAGTTCACCATCGTCCGAAGCGAGCGCGGGCGCGCAGGGAGGACCCCCACGGGCAGCCGTCTTGCCACGCTCCAGCCCATCTTGAGATAGCCCGGCCGGCTCTGGTCGTTGGGAGTGTTGAAGACGAGCCCGTCGCCCGCCAGCGTCAACTCGGCGACACCCTGCAGGGTGAGCCTCCGGAAGATCCCCATGCCCTGGTATGCCGGGTCGGTCGCCGTGTCGACAGCCCGCACCGCCCGCACCTTCCGACCGTTCCCGTCGATGAACTCCCACCGCAAGAAGGTCCGGTAGCCCACGATGCGGTCGTCGTGAAGGGCCACCCAGGCAGGGGACTCCCCGAACGCGTTATCGCGGTGCTTCCAGTGGAGAAACGCCTCGTAGTTCGGGTCGTCCCCCTTCCCGAGAGCTGCCTGAAGCAACGGGATGACCGCAGGCTCGTCCGTCGGCTCGGCCCGCCTGACGACGAGATCCTTCGCCTGCACTGTGCTCGTCACTGCTGCGACTCCCCTGGTTGGTACGCTTCGCGCGTTTGCGGCTCGTGCCGACCTCGTTGTCCGCCAAGGGGACCCGAGACCTGAGAGGTGAGTCTATTGGGCACCGCCCCGACTCCGGGAGATCGGACCAAGATCCTCTGGCTCATCAAGGGTCTGGGGCCCGGTGGCGCTGAGCAGCTGCTCCTGCTCTCTGCGCGCGTTGCTGACCGCGACCGCTTCGACATCCGGCTCGCCTACGTCAGGCCCGACAAGACACACCTCGTGCCGGAGTTCGAGGCTCTAGGCCTCGTGCCGCACCGGCTCGGTGAGGGAACGGGCCGGCCGGGTGGCTGGCTACCCGAGCTGCGGCGGCTCATGGCCGAGGTGGACGTCGTGCACGCGCACTCGCCCGTGCTCGCCTCGGCCGCGCGGCTCGCCGCTCGGACCCTGCCCCGGGGCAGACGCCCCGTCGTGGTGACCACCGAGCACAACGAGTGGACGAGCCACCGCGCTCCGACGCGACTGCTCAACGGTCTCACCGCGCCGCTCGACGCCCACCACTGGGCGGTCTCGGAGCAGGTGAAGCACACGGTCTGGCCCTCGCGACGCGTGAGCTACGAAGTGCTCATCCATGGCATCGACACGCAGGCGGCACCGGTCGACCCCTGGGAGCGCGAGCGCGTGCGCGCCGAGCTCGGGGTGTCTGAGGATGAGGTCCTGTCTCTCACGGTGGCGAACCTGCGCAAGAACAAGGACTACCCGAATCTCCTCCGAGCGGCGCGGATCGCACTGGATGCCGAGCCCCGCCTGCGCTTTGCCGCGGTCGGACAGGGTCCGCTGGCCGACGCGGTCTCGGCACTGCACGCCGAGCTCGGGCTCGGCGACCGCTTCGCACTGGTGGGGTTTCGCCGCGACGTGAGATCCCTCATGGCCGCTGCTGATGTCTTCACCCTCGCATCAGCGCACGAGGGACTGCCCGTCGCCGTTATGGAGGCCTTTGCAGCTGGTCTCCCTGTGGTCGCGACGCGTGTCGGTGGCCTGCCGCACCAAATCGACGAGGGCGTGCACGGCCTCCTCGTCGAACCGGGCCAGAGCGCCGAGCTGGCTGAGGCGCTCGTCGCCCTCGCGCAAAACGCACCCCGGCGCGCGCGGATGTCATCTGCGGCGTTGAGCCGTGCGTCCTCCTACGACATCCGCAACGCGGTCACGAAACAACAGCAGACGTATGCCGCCGTCGTTAGTTCGCAGCGCCGTCAAACCACGCCTGCAGCATGAGAACCGTCCACAGGGCGTAGTCGTTGTTGCGGCGTCCAGAATCGTGCTCGGCAAGCGCCGCGGCGATGGGTTCTGGACGAAGGAGGCCCTGCCCGCGCAACCGCTCGGGCGACAGCAGGTCGTGCGACCACTCCCGCAACGGCCCTCGGAGCCACTCGGCGATGGGGGGGTCGAAGCCCACTTTCGGCCGGTCCCAGAGCTGGTGGGGCACGTACTGGCTGAGGATCTCTCGCAGCAGCCACTTGCCCCGCCCATGGCGCATCTTCGCGTTGTCGGGGAGGCGCCAGGTGAGCTCGACGAACTCGTGTGACAGGAACGGCACGCGCACCTCGAGCCCGACAGCCATGCTCGCGCGGTCGACCTTGACGAGCATGTCGTCCGGCAGGGTGCTGAGTTGGTCAGCCAGCAGCATCGAGCCCAGGGCGCTGGCCCCAGCAAGTGCGGGACCAGGCAACGGGCTGTGCCATGGCGCTTGCGTCATGGCAACCTCTGGGTCCCACTGGGTGGCAAGAATCGTGTAGGCCCCCCACGGGTCGTGCGCGGACAGCACCCCAGCCAGCTTGTGTACCTTTGTCCCGACATCAACCTGCTGCCCAGGAGCGATTCGGGCCACTCGCGCCCACCCGGTCGGCGGAACCGCCTTCAAGGAGCGTGAGATTGCGGCTCGTGTCGCCCGCGGGAGGGCCAGCATCCGGGCGAGCCCGCCCTGCGCCATCTGGTAGCGGTTGTAGCCACCGAGCAGTTCGTCCGCACCATCACCGCTCAGGCACACCGTGACGTGCTCCCGAGCTGCGGAGCAGAGCAAGGCGGTCGGGATGGAAGAGGGGTCGGCGAACGGCTCGTCGTGCATCGCCGCCGCCCGGAGTGCCATCTTCACGGCATCCATCTCAGGCAGGGGCAGTGTGGTGTGGTCGGTGCCGAGGTGACTCGCGACGCGAGCTGCGGACTCTGACTCGTCTCCGTCGCCTCCGACGGCGACGGTGAAGGTCTTGACCGGCCGCGTGCTGACCTGTTGGGCCAGCGCCACGATCGTCGAGGAGTCGACTCCGCCGGAGAGGAACGCGCCGACCGGGACGTCGGCCACGAGCCGCCGCTGCACTGACTCTCGCAGGGCAGAGTCCGCGAGCTCCACCAGCTGTCGATCGGGAACCTTCAGTGGTTTGGACAGACCTTCCGTTGCCACGTAATGGAGCGACCAGAAAGGCACTGGCGGGCCCGCTTCACCGGTTGCGCTTACGTGCACGATGCAACCTGGGGGCAGCTTGCCGATGCCTGTGACGATCGAGTGAGGAGCCGGCACGAAGCCCCACCTCAAGTAGGCCGCAACGGCTTGGGGATCCGGTTCAGTGCTGGCCTGCGGCAGTCGACGGATCGCCGTCAGCTCGGAGGCGAAGACAAAGGACGGGCCAAGCCTGCCGAAGTAGAGCGGCTTCTCGCCCATCGTGTCTCGAGCCAGGACGAGGGTCCGGTCTCGTCGGTCCCACGCGGCGAGGGCAAACATGCCATCAACCGCCGAAACCGCTTCTCTGACACCGCGTTTCGCGATGAACTCGAGGAGCACCTCCGTATCGGAGTGACCTCGCAGCCTAAGCCCCTCAGCCTCGAGCCACTTCCGGTGATCGGCGTGGTCGTAGATCTCACCATTGAGAACGAGGACCCATCTGCCGTCGGCGGACGTCATCGGCTGGTGGCCGGCCGCGGACAGGTCGACGATCGACAGTCGCCTGTGGCCCAGCGCCACTCCCGCCTCAGGGTCGACCCAGGTGCCCGCATCATCCGGACCGCGGTGCGCGACCGCCAACGACATCCGGCCGAGATCGTCGACCAGGCTGCGGCTCCCCCGAGCCATGAGTCCAACCAACCCGCACACCCGCGACTCCTCGCTTCGCCCCCGTGGCCCGGGTCCAGAGCCGAAGGCCGAGTGTAGAGCGCTTTGGTGGGAACTGGGGCAGGATGCTCGCATGAGCGACCCCGGGGAGAGCCCAGCCGTGCGGGCTCGCGTCCTGTGGGTCATCAAGGGTCTGGGGCCGGGGGGCGCTGAACAGCTTCTCGTCTCCTCGGCGCGCGTCGCCGACCATGACCGCTTCGCCTACCGCGCGGCATACGTCCGGCGCGACAAGGCCCAGCTGGTGTCTCGACTGGCTTCGTCAGGTGTGCCCGCTCTGCTGCTGGGGTCGGGCCGCTTCGGCGCGATCATCTGGCCCCTCCGCCTGCGAAGGATCATGAAGGACACGGACGTCGTGCATGCGCACTCGCCTTTGGTGGCAGGGGTCACCCGTCTTGTGGCACGGACCCTGCCACGCCACCGGAGGCCGGTGACCGTGTCGACGGAGCACAACGTCTGGGGCAACTTCTCCGCGCCCACCCGCATCCTCAACGCAGTCACCTGCGGCCTGGACGCGCGTCGTTGGGCGGTCTCGCGTGAGGTCCGACGGTCGATGTGGCGACCGCTGAGAGGCAGAGCGGAGGTGCTCGTGCACGGCATCGTGCAGTCCGATGCGAACCCGCCCGGCGGGACCAGGGAGAGGGTGCGGGGTGAGCTGGGCATTTCCGACGACGCCGTCGTGGCGATCACGGTGGCGAACCTACGTCGAGAGAAGGACTATCCAAACCTTCTCCGCGCAGCAAGCCTTGTGCTGCGCCGGGATCCGAGCATCGTGATGATCGCCGTCGGGCAGGGTCCGCTGGTGGACGAGGTCCACGCTCTTCACCGCGAGCTCGGGCTGGGCGAGCGGTTCAAACTGCTGGGGTACCGGACGGACGTCCCCGACCTGCTTGCTGCGTCTGACCTGTTCGTGCTCGCCTCAGCCTTTGAGGGGCTACCGGTCTCGATCATGGAGGCGATGGCCGCTGGCCTCCCCGTCGTCGCCACTTCGGTCGGCGGAGTCCCCGAGGTGGTCGTCGAAGAAGAGACAGGTCTCCTCGTTCGGCCCGGCGACTCGGACGCCCTCGCCGATGCGGTGCTCGCTCTAGCTCAGGACGCCCCCCTCAGGCTAAAGCTGGGCGCGCGCGCGGCCGAGCGGTCGCAGGCCTTCGACATCAGGGCTGCTATCCATGAGCAGCAGCGAGCCTATGCTGCGCTCGCACGTCGCTAAGCGCGCAGGCCAACCTTCTTGGCAAGGCCCACGACACCTGCATACGCCCGTTCAGGCACCAGACCGCCGGTGAGCTTGGCGGCGAAAAAGGCGTCAGGGTCGCTCTGTCTCACTGGAACCCTCCTCAGCCGCATGCGATCTGTGTCGGGCAGGTTACGCCCTAGTTGCCCGGTCGACGCGCTGCGGAAGCGAGACCGCAGTTCATCTTCCATCGCGGGCACCGAGACACCCCACGGATAGGTGAAGTGCGCCGGGGTGACCCCGAGATGATGCTCTGTGGCCTCGGTGCAGGTATCGAGCTCTTCCACGCTCAGGCTCTGCGGAGGCACGTGGCGGTGGGTGTGGTTCCCGATCGTGCATAGGCCTGAGTCGACCATCTCGGCGAGCTGGGCCCAGGACATCCCTATACCAGAAGAGCCTTTCGCCGTCGATCCTTCCCAGACCATAGGTCTCGAGACGAACCCAGAGGCAAGGTAGACGGTGAACGGAAGGCTGTGCTCGCGGAGGTGCGGCCAGGCGTTGGTGTGGACATCTTCAAAGCCGTCGTCGAACGTAAGCACGACGCTCTCACGCGTGTCGCCAGCGTCAAGCCTGTCGAGGGCGGTGTCGAGCGCAACGACATCATGGCCCTCGAGCAGGCGCACATGTCTCGCAAACCTCCCGCCGGGCACGTCAAGCTCGTCGCGTGTGCCGCCACCGATCCGGTGGTAGATCAGTAGCGTGGCGCCGTCCCTCTTCCCGGCAGGGTTGGCTAGCGCCAGACCCTGCTTCAACTGGCCTCGAAGTCCTCGCCAGGCGCCTGTCGCGTCGGGTCCCGCGTCATCGGTGCGCATCGTAGAACTCACTCTCGAGCTGATCACTGGAGACTTTCCTGCGGGCGGGAAGGCACAGCAGAACGAGGAAGAATGGGATCATAAGGACGCGCTGCCGGGCAAGGATACCGAAGTTGCCCAGTCCCGAGAACGCCCACATGAAGGCCAAAGTATAGACGACGCTGAAAACGACGTAAGGATTGTGCCGCAGAAGCTTCGGCAGTCCCCGCAACTGCGGCCAGGCCCGCACAGTAAGAATGAGGAGAAAGAATCCTTCGAGGCTCTGCACGAGAAGTTGGACACTGTGCGCCTCCCACGTGAACGGGCGGAAGAGTACAGTCGCGAGCGCAGCCGGGATTCCGGTCACGGAAGTCAGGGGCACCGGGCTGAACTCCGAGCCTCCTTGCACTGTCTGCTCGCTGCGAAAGGTGACGGTCTCGGACAGTGCCTGCCAGTTGAAGTCGTCGATGCCGAGAAAAGTTGCCGATTTCGTGGAAATTACATACGCTGCTCCACCCAAGATGGCGATTCCACCGACCTTTCTGAGGATATCTGTCGACGCCGACCCGCTCGGTCGGAACAACTGTGCGACCAGCACGCCGGCAAAAAGCAGTACGGCTATGTGGGGACGGATGAGCGTCGTCCCGACTGCCCCGACGGCAAGCAACCCAAGGGCACCACGCTGGCGAACGAACATCTTGGCGGCGCCGAGCGCCGTGACACCAACAAAAAGCATCAGCCAAGACTCCTTGCCAATGCTCGACGGCCAGTAGAGCAATGACGGGAGCAGCAGCACCAAGAGCGCATACCGCCGACCGTCACCCTCTGGTAAAGAGATCCGAAAGGCGCGAAATAGGAGGTATTGGCCCCAGAACGCGAACGATCCAAAAACGAGAAAGCCTGCGAGAGGCGAGGGTCCGATGACTGTGTAGATCGCTGTAGTAATCAGTTCCATGTACTGCGTGCCCTGCGCAGACCCCCAGTCCCATACGACGAAGCCCTGGCGCCACAACCCGTACTGACCGGCAGCGTAGACGTTGTAGCGTTCGGCGTCTGCTGCACCGCCATAGACACCGTACGCGACTAGGTAACGCACCAATGCGCCGACGATCTTGGCAGCTAGGGCGACGCTCAGGATCGCGGGGAGCCAAGGCTCACCACTACCTCGAGTAACCCGCCTGATGAGCATCAGGTTGAGGAGGATAATCATCGGGGTGACCAAGATGGCGCCCCACACGTTGTACGACTGCGAGTCGAGCGCCCAGGAAAACACGGCACTCAAGGCGCCACCTACGAGGCCTGCGACAACGACGGCAATCCGCGAGACTGACGTTCGCGGCATGAACTGACTCAAAGTGACGACGACGACGTGCGTCGCGTTTGTCTGGAGTCGGGATCAGACTTCGAGTCGACATCGTGCGCCGGCCTTTTAGCACGCGCACCCTGTGCCCCGCCTATAGAGCGGCCCCGCTTCTGCTTGCTGACTCCATAGCCATATCCATACCCGCGGCCATAGCCGTAGGTGCTCCGCTCGGTGCGGACGCCCACGATAAGCACGCCGCTGACAGGTACGTTGAAACGCCCCAATAGCTCGGAGACACGGCGCCCCGCCACCTCCGTGATGCGGCCGTTGCGCACCACCATTAGGACTGTGTCGACAAGCGGGAGCAGATCGAAGACGTCGCTCGCGGCAAGCAGGGGCGCTGTGTCGATGAGGACGATGTCTGCCAGACCACGCGTCTCGCTTAAGAGGCCACCCATACGGCTCGCCAATGACGCCGGGTGGGACAGACGTGTACCCGCCGTGATGATACGCACGTCCGGGATGCTCGTGGGGCGGATGAGTGCTTCGAGTGAAGCGTCCTCGGGGCGGCTGAGGTAGTCCGATAGTCCTGCGCCTTGGGGGACGTCGAAGAGATCGTGCGTGTCCGGCGAGCGAAGGTCCGCGTCCAGTACGAGCACCCTCAGCCCCGTCTCGGCAAAGCTCGCGGCTAGGTTAGCGACGCTGGTCGTCTTACCCTCGCCTGGGTAGGCGGAGGTAACGAGGATCAGACGCCCTTGTGCCGCGGCGTACCCCCGCGGCACATCAGTTGAAGAGACTGATGCGCCCGCATGCTGGCTTGCGGTGTGGGCGAGGGCCGTGCGGGCCGCACGGTAGGAGTCGGAATAGGGGCTGAGCGGCTGCTCCGCCACTCCGATCGATGGGCTACTGCGCTGTGAGCGATTGAGCCGCGGCACCTCGGCGATGATCGGCAGGCGCAGGGCGGCGGCGATCTCCTCGCGTGTACGCAACCTCGAGTCCAGGCGGTCGAGCACTAGTGCCAGCGCCAGACCAGCGAGGAGGCCCAGCATGGCGGCCAGCGCGGTGCGGAAAGCGCGCCCAGGGGGCACTACGAAGCCCCCTCCCGTGACGTTCGGGATCGGCGTCGCTCGCTGGAGGATAGTAACGGTGGCGTTGCCGGTGCCCGGCCGGCTCTGCTTGAAGAAGGCCACGGTCTCATCGGCGAATGCGTTGGCGACTGCTGCGGCCCGCTGTCCGTCCGGCGCCGTTGCCGCCACGGTCAGCGCGGCGGCGTTGAAATCAGGCGTGACCGTAAGCCCCGAAGCCAACATCGCGGGGTCACCGGTGTAGCCAAGCTTCGCTGCGGCACGGCGTGGGATCTCACCCGTCGTTAAGTAGAGGGCGATGCGGCCCATCTGCGCCGTTGAGTCCGCACTGGTGCCGACGAGCAACGTTGCCGTCGCAGTGTAGGAACTTGCCTTCTGCGCTGTAGCCGTCTGTGCAGGGGTGACGAGCCACATGATGGCCGCAGCGGACAGCGCGCAGGCAACGATCACCGGCCACCGGTGTCTGAAGACCTTGAGATAGTCCTTGAGCGTCATACGGTTTTCTCCCTGGGGCTCTCGGCGCTGCGGTCTTCCGCTCAGGGGGCCAGCAGTAAGCCCTGCCTGTCGATGGGCAGTAAACCACGATCCTATCCGACGGCGAGCAGCCACTCTCCGGGAGATTTTTGACGGACGTTTGCAGGGGAGGCTTTGCCCTGCGACCATCATGCGGTGACGGCAGACTCGGGTGCGCCAATGAGCGACCGCCCCTTGCGGATTGCCCATCTGACGACTGTAGACATGAGCCTCGCTCTGTTGCTTGGGACCGAGTTGGCGGTGGACATCGAGCAGGGGCACACGGTCTTTGGCATCAGCGCGCCGGGGCCGTATGTCGAACGGATCGAGTCGCTGGGCGTGACGCACGTGCCCGTCGTGAAGCTCACCCGCTCTTGGGATCCGAGGAGCGACGCCGCCGCCTTTCGGGGGCTGGTGCGGACGATCCGAGGTCTAGAGCTCGACGTGCTGCACACACACAACCCCAAAACGGGCGTCATGGGTCGAATCGCCGGGCGGCTGGCCGGCGTGCCTGTCGTCGTAAACACGTGCCACGGTCTTTGGGCGCTGCCAGACGATCACATCGCCAAACGCTCATTCGTCTACGCGCTTGAGGGACTCGCGGCGCGCTTCTCAGATTTTGAACTCTTCCAGAACGCCGAGGACCTAAGGACCCAACGGTGGGCCCTCAAGCGCGGCCGTCACCGCGTTGTTGGCAACGGCGTCGACCTCGGGCGCTTCTCGCCGGACCCTGAGGGTCGTCGCCGGGTGCGGTCCGAGCTCGGTATCGCCCACGACCAGTTGTTGGTCGGAACCGTCGGTAGGCGAGTGCGCGAGAAGGGGCTTGCCGAGTTCACTCAGACAGCGAACCGCCTGGCTAACAAGGCGGCGTTTGTCTGGGTCGGTCCCGCAGACGAGACGGACGGGCGTGCTGATGCCGAAGTCTGCGGGGCAAGTGCGGTTCGCTTCGTCGAGGAACGACAGGACATGCCCTCGGTCTACTCGGCTTTGGACGTCTTCGTCCTCGCCTCTTACCGAGAAGGTTTCTCCCGAGCCTCGATGGAGGCGGCAGCATGTGGGGTGCCCATGGTCCTCACCGATATCCGCGGCTGCCGGGAGATTGGCGACGATGGGATCCACCTGCTTCTCGCCTCCCCGAACAGCGCTGAATCGTTGACCCGCGCCGTGGACCGCCTGCTCGACCATCCGGACCTCCGTGTCCTGCTGGCGGCCGCGGCACGTACCCGTGCACTCGAGCGGTTCGACCAGCATGCCGTCGCGCGCCTGTCTATGGAAACCTATGCGGCTGTCGCGCATCGGAAAGGAGCAGCGCTAGGACTTGTGGACGATAATCGAACCACGGTGTTGCACGTTTTGCCCTCTGATCTAGACCGTGGCGCTCAGGTATACGCAGGACGGTTGCGTGACGCACTCAAAGGCGACCCGAGCCAACGCCACCTGGCCGCCTCCCTTTTCGAGGCTCCCGAGGCCGCGCTGCGCGCAGATGTGAGATTGCATGTCCGCTCAGGACCCATGCGTAGGGCAGGTCTCGATCCGCAGGCAGTAACCCGCTTACGACGCGCGGTGCGCAAGAACCGGGTCAACGTGATTGTCGCCCACGGGGGTGAGTCGCTGAAGTATGCCATTGCGGCCGCTGGGCGCACCCCCACCATCTATTACAAGGTGGGGCTCTCGTCGAACGAGCTAGCGCGAGGTTACCGCAAATGGCTCTACCGTTTCCTAGCAGCGCGCGCGACGCGGGTCGTTGGGGTCTCCGAAGCAATAGTCCAACAGGCCAACAACCTGCTTCGCATACCGCGCGGCAAACTCACACTTATCCCCAATGGTAGGGACCCAAGCACCTATTCTCCGCCTCCAGCGGAGGCAGGGAATATAGATCGAGCCCTTGTCCTATTTGTCGGGCACCTCGAGCCGGGCAAGAGGCCTGGACTGTTTCTCGACGTCATCGAGGTGCTGCGCTCTCGAAATGTGGAATTTGGCGCGGCGATCGTCGGTGACGGTCCATTGCGGCACTCCCTGGGCGCTCGCGCGGCGGCGCTGGGAGTGAACCTGATGGGTGTCCGAACCGATGTGCCCCAACTACTTCGCCAGGCCTCTCTCTTGGCTATGACGAGTGATTTGGGCACCGAAGGAATGCCAGGAGTACTCATCGAGGCGGGGCTGAGTGGCCTCCCAGTCGTATCGACCGCTGCAGCCGGTGTGGCCGACATAGTCGACGACGGTGTAACCGGTTTCGTGATAACTACAGACCGGCCAGAAGATATCGCCGATCGAATCGAAGAACTACTGGCAGACGGTCGACGCCACAGGGACATGGGCACTCAAGCCCGGCTCCGTTGCGAGAGGCTTTTCTCGATCGACGCCACGGCCAACCTTTGGTGGTCGCTCGTCGCCGGCCAGATCGAAGATGGCTCCGTCAACACCTCACGGTCCTGGAGAGGACGTGGACTTACTGGCGCCTCAGCAGTCAAGGACCAAGATCAAGCAGGCGCCCTATGAACCTCAAGGGCAATCCGACGGACAAGAGAATTGGTAGAACTTTAGGATTTAGGAAACTACTGTCAAGGCATCAGGGGCAAATGGCATTGCTCGCCGCGGTCTCCTTCTTCGGCGCACTGCTCGAGGCCTTCTTCCTCGTAACCGTTACAGGGGTCGCGATGGCGCTAGTTGGGGAACGACCTGCAGTTGGTCCAATCCTTGGGCAAACAGTCGCTCTCGGACACGCGTTACTCATCGCCGCCATTGTCCTCATCGTGCGACTTATTCTCAATATGGCTGGGGTCCGAACCTCGGCCGATCTTGCCGCCAACGTGACCACTGATCAACGATTCGTCCTGTCACACGCCTACCTTGAGACGGACTGGCCCACTCAACAGGCTGAGCCAGCGGGACGATTGCAGGAACTCCTCACGACCTTTGTCCTTCGAGTAAACAACACCGTCGTGACACTGACGCAAGCGGTAACCGCCCTCCTCAGCCTTTTAGCATTTCTTGGGGCCGGCCTTTTGGTAGATCCGGGATCGACGCTGGGGGTCTTGGTGGCGCTGACGCTCGTTGGAGCAATTCTGGCCCCCCTGCGGCAAAGAATCCGGCGACATGCTGCCGCCTCCGCCGGTGCTGGCGTGAACTTTGCAAACGCTGTTTCAGAATTGGGCTCATTCGGTCTGGAAATGCACACATTTGGCGTGGAACGCCAGATCTCAGACAGAATCGATGAGCTCACGCACCAAGCCACGGGTACCCAACGCAGAGTCCTGATACTGACTCAGTCTCTGCCCCCGGTATACATATCGCTCGCCTATGCCGCCGTCCTAGGAGGGGTCGGGGTCTTGACGCTGGTCGGCGTCGACAGCCTCACGGTCATCGGCACCGTGATGCTCCTGATGCTGCGCTCTCTCAGCTACGGCCAGCAACTCGCGACCGCCAGCGGTTCGCTCGCCGCCAACGCCCCGTTCATTGATCAGATTCGCACCACAGTGGAGCGCTATGAATCGCACGCCGCAGGCGCCGGGCACCGCATCCCAGGCGCCGTGACACCGCTGGAGGCCCTCGAGGTCGAGTTCGCGTACACGCCCGAACGGGTGACTCTCTTCACCGCGACATTCCAGATTCAGCCGGGCGAAGTCGTGGGAGTCATCGGCCCATCAGGGGCTGGAAAGTCGACCGTGGCTCAGTTACTGCTAGGACTCAGGCAACCCACTCGGGGCAAAGTGCGAGTCGACGGAGTGGACCTGCGCGATGTAGACAAGCGGTGGTGGAGCAGCAGGGTTGCGTTCGTCCCCCAGGAAGCCCGACTCCTCACCGGCACCGTCGCCGAAAACGTTCGCTTCTTTAGGAACGGCATTGACGACTTGATGATAGTTGATGCCTTGACACAGGCGAACATCTTGCAGGACGTCGAAGCACTTCCGAGCTCCTTCAACACCCATCTTGGCCAATTGGGTGCGCACCTCTCTGGAGGTCAGCGGCAACGCCTATCCATTGCCCGCGCACTAGCCGGCAAGCCAGAGCTTCTCGTACTCGATGAGCCAACGTCGGCCTTGGATGGAGCCAGCGAGTCCCTTATTCGTGACACTCTTGAAGCGTTGAAGGGGCAGGTAGCGGTAGTGATCATCGCCCACCGTATGTCAACCTTGGATATGTGCGACCGCATCATGGTCCTTGAGGCCGGTCGGATCACCGCCTTTGACTCGCCTGCCAACCTTCACCGAGATAGCGCCTTCTACAGGAACGCTCTAGCGGTCGCGGGCATCTCAATGACGTCGAAGGACTAGAGATTGCGACTCCTCTACGTCATCGACAGTCTCGCGCCCGGCGGAGCCGAAACCTCCTTGGTTGAGATGGCGCCGGGCCTGATC
This sequence comes from Humibacillus xanthopallidus, assembly GCF_006717145.1. Classification (GTDB taxonomy): domain Bacteria; phylum Actinomycetota; class Actinomycetes; order Actinomycetales; family Dermatophilaceae; genus Humibacillus; species Humibacillus xanthopallidus. The sequence continues at coordinate 2,210,686 of NZ_VFQF01000001.1, forward strand.
GCTGGCGGTATCGACCTTCACATACTCCCGTTGGGAATGCGGCTGGACCTAGCGCATAGCATACGGAATGCGGGCGCGGTCATCCATCAGCGGGACTCGCGAGCAGGGCGGGCCGCAAACTTTAGGGCAGTTCTGAAGGTGGCCCGCCGGACGTCGCCGGATCTGGTGCATACGACGCTTTACGAAGCAGACGTCGCTGGGCGTGCGGCCGCGAAGGCTTTGGGTATTCCTTCATCAACGAGCATTGTGAACGACTCGTACGGCTCATCGCACTACGCTGAATCGATGACGGCGAAACTCCACGTCGCCCGCGCGCTGGACGCCTGCACAGCCCAATTCGCGAATGGCTTCCACGCCATTTCTGAAGCTATAGCGGGCACCGTTCCGCATCGCCTTGGTATCGCCCGCAGCAGAGTCACCGTAATCCCGCGGGGGCGAGACCCCCATGCATATCGGTACCGCGATTCCGAACTGCGCCGCAATACGCGTGGCGCACTCGGCATCCCGGACGATGCGAAAGTTATTCTCGCGATTGGGCGCCTCGAGCCTCAGAAGGGCCTTCATCACTTGCTCAACGCATTGCCGGCCGTTTCACGTGCTCATCCAGATGTGCTTACGCTCGTCGCCGGCAAGGACGGGAGGTCTGCATCTTCACTGCGCTCCAAGGTCGAACAGGATCGAATGAGGGTTCACTTTCTTGGTCATCGCCATGATATTCCGGCTCTCCTCTCCGCCGCAGACGTCTTCTGTTTTCCCTCAGAGCGCGAAGGCTTTGGCGGCGTGCTGATGGAAGCGATGGCAGTGGGTTGCCCGATTGTTGCTTCATCGATCCCGACCACCCTTGAGGTTCTCAATGGGGACGAGCATGCACTTACCGGAATTGCGACTGCGCCGGGAGATGCGGAGGCCATCGCTCGGGCATTGACTCGGGTCTTAGGGAACGCCCAGGAGGCAGCCGCAATGGCAGCTGCGGCCCGGTCATCCTTTGAAAGAAGATTTGACATCAAGCACATTAACAAAGCCATGATTGCGTTTTTCGAGAATGCGTATAGCTGAGCCAGATTAGTCAAGCCCGAGTCTTGCCGGCTTAGCCCGGATCGTTCACGTGTCGTGATCTGACACCGGTCCCGAACGCGCAAAAGTGCCTGTCGCGTAACGAGGCTCATCACAATCCAGGGTGTAGGCGGGGTCTGAATCTTCCGGTCTCGAGCAGGGATCTGGTGATGTAGTTGGTGAGGTTGCGGAAGCCCAGGGCGGAGCCGCGCAGGTCCTCGAGCCGGCCGTTGATCGCCTCGGTCAGGCCGTTGCTCGTGCCGGGCCGGTCGAAGTAGGCCAGCGCATCGGCGGCGCGCTTCGCTCAGCGATCTGCACCGCCGTCGCCCCGGAAGCCGTCCGAACCTTCCGCACGAACACCACGAGCGCGACCCTACCGGCCCGCTCAGTGTGTGTACGCGCCCCAACGCAACGCCTTGACCAGCACAAACGCTCGGCTAGTCGCCGAGATCACCGAAAGTGGCACGACTCAGGTCGGGTTCATGCACTGCTGCTACTGCCCCCCGTCACGGTGAGGGCAGAGGCATACAAGGCTCATCCCAATCGAGGGTGTAGTTGTGGTCTGAACCCGCCCGCCTCGAGTAGGCATCTAGCGATGTAGTGGGTGAGGTTGCGGAAGCCCAAGGCGGAGCCGCGGAGGTGCTCGAGCCGTCCGTTGAGGGCCTCGGTCGGACCGTTGGACCTGTGAAGTGTCCTGAGTCTCCCGGAGGGCTGGTTGTTTACGCGACCTCCGGGTTGGGGGCCACGGTCTTAGCCTGGCGGTGGGCGTGCTCGTATTCAATCGGGTGCAGGTTCCCCATCGAGGAGTGCAGGCGCCGGTGGTTGTCCCAGTGGACCCAGCGGGCGACCTGCCACTCGACCTCGCGGCGGTCGGCCCAGGCGGGTCCGGTGATGTCGATGGCCTCGGTCTTGAACAGGCCGCTGGTGGACTCGCACAGCGCGTTGTCGAGCGCGTCCCCGACGGTCCCGATCGAGCCGGCGATCCCGGCAGCGATCAGCTCGGCGGTGAACGCCACCGACGTGTACTGCGATCCGGCATCCGAGCGGTGCACCAAACCTGTTGATGTCCAATGGGACTCACGCCGGGCGCGGACGTTGAGCGCCTGGCGCAGCGCGTCGGTGACCAGCGCCGTGTGCTTGCTCGTGGTGACCCGCCACCCGAGGACCCGTCGGGAGAACACGTCGACGACGAACGTGACGTACACGAACCCGGCCAGCGTCCACACGTAGGAGAAGTCAGCCACCCACAGCTGGTCCGGCCCGGTCGGGGCGTCCCAGCCGCGGTGCACCAGGTCCGGGTGACGGGCCGCCGCCTCGTCGCGCCTCGTGGTGACGGTGCGGTGCCGGCCGCGGGAGGACGCCGTGGATCCCGGCGACCTGCATCAGCCGGCCGACCTGGTCGCGGGCCACCTCGATCCCTGCGCGGCGGGCTGCGTGCCACATCTTCCGGACCCCGTACACGCCCCAGTTCTCCTGCCAGAGGGTCACCAGCGCGTTCACGAGGTACGCCTCCTCCAGCGCCGCGTCAGAGACCGGAGCAGCCTTGTGGGCGTAGTAGGTGGACGGCGCGATCTTCACGCCGTGCTCCGACAGCACGGCACAGATCGGCTCGACGCCGAACCGCTCCCGGTACTCATGGGACTGCTGCACGGATAGGTGACACCTGATCTGTGGCGCTGAAGGGCGCCGCTGGAAGGATGTTCACCGTGCCCAAGCCCTACCCCAAAGAGTTCCGTGACGACGTCGTGAACGTTGCACGCGGCCGTGAACCGGGCCAGTCGCTCAAGCAGATCGCGGCCGACTTCGGCATCGCCGAGTCCTGCCTGCGCAACTGGATGCGCGATGCCGACGTCGAGGACGGCATCAAGCCAGGAGCCACAGCGGCCGAGAATGCCGAGTTACGCGAGGCCAGGAAACGCATCCGTCTGCTCGAGCAGGAGAACGAGGTCCTGCGCCGAGCCGCGGCGTACCTGTCGCAGGCGAACCTGCCGGGAAAATGATGTACCCGCTCGTCCGCGAGCTGGCCGCCGATGGGATTCCCGTCGCGGTGACGTGCCGGGTCCTGAAGATCGCCCGCCAGCCGTACTACCGCTGGCTGGCTGCACCGGTCACCGCGAGCGACAGAGCCGAGGCCCACCTGGACAACGCGCTGTTCGATGCCCACCGGGACGACCCCGAGTTCGGCTACCGGTACCTGGCCGACGAAGCCCGCGACGCCGGCCTCCAGGCCTGTGACCGGACCATGTGGCGGGTCTGCTCGGCCAACGGCTGGTGGTCGGCGTTCGGCAAGAAGCGGGGCAAGAACGGTAAGAGACCCGGACCTGCCGTCCACGACGACCTCGTCAAACGCGTCTTCACCGCCCCGGACCGGAACCGGTTGTGGCTCTCGGACATCACGGAGCACTGGACCGGTGAGGGCAAGCTCTACCGGTGTGCGATCAAGGACGCCCTACTCCAACCGGATCGTCGGCTACTCGATCAGCGACCGGATGACCTCCCGGCTGGCCGTCGCCGCCCTGAACAACGCCATCGCCCGACGCGGGCAGGTCGCCGGCTGCATTCTGCACACCGACCGCGGATCGCAATTCAGGTCAAGGAGATTCGTCCGCGCTCTGCACCGGCACGGCATGGTCGGCTCGATGGGCAAGGTCGGCGCGGCCGGTGACAACGCCGCCATGGAGTCATTCTTCGCCCTGCTGCAGAAGAACGTCCTCAACCGTCGAGCCTGGGACCTGACTCGTGCCACTTTTGGCGATCTCGGCGATTAGCCGAGCGTTTGTGCTGGTCAAGGCGGTGCGCTGAGTCGCGTTGACACACTAAGCGGGCCGTTGCACGCGGCCGTGAACCGGGCCAGTCGCTCAAGCAGATCGCGGCCGACTTCGGCATCGCCGAGTCCTGCCTGCGCAACTGGATGCGCGATGCCGACGTCGAGGACGGCATCAAGCCAGGAGCCACAGCGGCCGAGAATGCCGAGTTACGCGAGGGCAAGAAACGCATCCGTCTGCTCGAGCAGGAGAACGAGGTCCTGCGCCGAGCCGCGGCGTACCTGTCGCAGGCGAACCTGCCGGGAAAATGATGTACCCGCTCGTCCGCGAGCTGGCCGCCGATGGGATTCCCGTCGCGGTGACGTGCCGGGTCCTGAAGATCGCCCGCCAGCCGTACTACCGCTGGCTGGCTGCACCGGTCACCGCGAGCGACAGAGCCGAGGCCCACCTGGCCAACGCGCTGTTCGATGCCCACCGGGACGACCCCGAGTTCGGCTACCGGTACCTGGCCGACGAAGCCCGCGACGCCGGCCTCCAGGCCTGTGACCGGACCATGTGGCGGGTCTGCTCGGCCAACGGCTGGTGGTCGGCGTTCGGCAAGAAGCGGGGCAAGAACGGTAAGAGACCCGGACCTGCCGTCCACGACGACCTCGTCAAACGCGTCTTCACCGCCCCGGACCGGAACCGGTTGTGGCTCTCGGACATCACGGAGCACTGGACCGGTGAGGGCAAGCTCTACCGGTGTGCGATCAAGGACGCCCTACTCCAACCGGATCGTCGGCTACTCGATCAGCGACCGGATGACCTCCCGGCTGGCCGTCGCCGCCCTGAACAACGCCATCGCCCGACGCGGGCAGGTCGCCGGCTGCATTCTGCACACCGACCGCGGATCGCAATTCGGGTCAAGGAGATTCGTCCGCGCTCTGCACCGGCACGGCATGGTCGGCTCGATGGGCAAGGTCGGCGCGGCCGGTGACAACGCCGCCATGGAGTCATTCTTCGCCCTGCTGCAGAAGAACGTCCTCAACCGTCGAGCCTGGGACAGCCGCCAACATCTGCGGATCGCGATCGTCACCTGGATCGAGCGCACCTACCACCGTCGACGCCGTCAAGACGCCCTCGGACGATTGACCCCCATCGAGTTCGAGACCATCATGACCAAACCTGCCACTCAGGCAGCCTGACCCCACCTGTCACCTATCCGTGCAGCAGTCCCCCCTGTAAGCATCCCCGGATGCTTCTCGAGGACGTTATCCACCAAATCACCTGACTCGTGCCACTTTTGGCGATCTCGGCGATTGGCCGAGCGTTTGTGCTGGTCAAGGCGGTGCGCTGAGTCGCGTTGACACACTAAGCGGGCCGGTAGGGTCGCGCTCGTGGTGTTCGTGCGGAAGGTCCGAACGGCTTCCGGGGCGACGGCGGTGCAGATCGCTGAGCGTCTGGACGGACGAGACCGGGTACTCGAGCACCTCGGCTCGGCGCACACCGAGGCCGAGCTCGCCGCCCTCGTCGCGGCCGCCCGCCGCAAGGTGTACCCGGGACAGGGCGAGCTGGACCTGAGCGCAGGCGCGGTCCCGGCCGGGCACGCGGTGATCACCTCCAAGTCCAGCGCGGTGCTGTGGCAGGTCCTGGCGGGCGCGTACACGCGGCTCGGGTTCGATGCCATCGACGATGTGGCGTTCCAGCAGCTGGTGCTCGCCCGGATCATCGAGCCGACGTCCAAGGCCGACTCGCTGCGCGTGCTTGAGGAGGTCGGGGTCGCCCACGCGTCGTTGCGCACCATGTTCCGGTCGCTGGCCCGTGCCCAGGAGCGCGGCTACCGCGACGTGCTCGCGGGCGCGTGCTTCACCCACGCCACCGCGAGCGGGGATGTGTCGCTGTGCCTGTACGACGTCACGACGTTGTACTTCGAGGCAGAGAACGAGGACGAGCTGCGCAAGGTCGGCTACTCCAAGGAACGCCGCGTCGACCCGCAGATCGTCGTCGGCCTCCTCGTCGACCGGGGCGGCTTCCCGTTGGAGATCGGCTGCTGGGAAGGCAACACCGCAGAGACGACCACGATGATCCCGATCATCCGTCAGTTCCAGCAGCGCCACTCCCTGTCGGACATGGTCGTCGTCGCCGACGCCGGGATGCTGTCCGCGTCGAACCTGAGAGATCTGGACTCGGCGGGGCTGCGGTTCATCGTCGGCTCCCGGGTGACGAAGGCGCCGGCGGACCTGGCGTCGCACTTCCGGTGGCACGGGGACGCGTTCACCGACGGGCAAGTCATCGACACCATCACCCCACGCGTCGCCACCACCGCCGCCCGGGGCGTCAACGACGTCAACAAGAAGACGGAGCCGACCTGGGACCCGGCCGTGCACGACCGGTCCTGGCGGGCCGTGTGGGCCTACTCCCGCAAGAGGGCCGCCCGCGACGGGAAGACCCTGACCCTGCAGGAGAACCGCGCCCGTGCCGTCGTGGCCGGGGAGAAAGCCGCCCGCACACCGCGGTTCGTCACCACGAAGCACGGCACCCAGTCACTGGACGAAGCGTCCCTCGCCCGAGCGCGGCGCCTAGCCGGCCTCAAGGGCTACGTGACGAACATCCCCGCGGACGTGATGCCCGCCGGTGAGGTGATCGCGAGCTACCACGACCTGTGGCAGGTCGAGGCCTCGTTCCGGATGAGCAAGAGCGACCTGCGGGCTCGGCCGATCTTCCACCACACCCGCGAGTCGATCGAGGCCCACCTGACCATCGTCTTCGCGGCTCTTGCCGTCGCCCGCTACCTGCAGGACGCGACCGGGATGAGCATCAAGAAGCTCGTGCGCACGCTCCGGCCGCTGCAACTGATGACCCTGACCATCGCCGGGCACGAGCACACCGCAGCCGACCCCCTCACCGACACTGGCCGCGACATCATCATCGCTACCGGCACGAACTGGCCGACACACTAAAGCGGCACGACTCGGGTGGGACAGCCGCCAACATCTGCGGATCGCGATCGTCACCTGGATCGAGCGCACCTACCACCGTCGACGCCGTCAAGACGCCCTCGGACGATTGACCCCCATCGAGTTCGAGACCATCATGACCAAACCTGCCACTCAGGCAGCCTGACCCCACCTGTCACCTATCCGTGCAGCAGTCCCCATCGAGGCGGGCAGAACTTGCTCAGGTCAGGGGTCGCGAAGGTAGCGTCAGACACGTCGAGGTCTTCCGGGTGGGGAGCGTCAGAACTCCCATCATCGGAAGGCCTCGACCCCTACCCCGACATCGACGCGCCCGTGTTACCTACACCCTCGATTGGGATGAGCCGCATACAATCGACCATGGCAACAATGAGAGAGCGCGCCAGATGGGCTCGTCGACGATCAAAGCGATACGTGAACAACTTTGGCCTTGTGAGAGGACTCTGGTTCACTTTTCGCGACAGACCAAGAGCGACCGGCGAAGTCGAATTGGAATGGCCCGGGTACGCGCAGCCATTCCGGATCCGGTTTGGAGGCAGTGATCTCCGCACATTCATTCACGTAATCGCAGAGAGGGGGTACGAGTTTCCGTTTGATTTGCAGCCGAAAGTAATTGTAGATGCTGGAGCAAATGTCGGTTTCTCTGCCGCGTACTTCGCGACTCGATATCCCGCTGCCTCGATAGTTGCCATGGAGCCAGACCCTGGAAATTTCAGACTTCTCTGCGCGAACACCTTCGGATACGCACGTGTCTTGCCCATTCAGGCCGCCCTATGGGAACATCCCGGAACCGTGAACCTGGTAGACCCAGGCCAAGGTGCATGGGCATTTCGGGTGGAAGGGATCGAGAGCTTCTCTCACTCTCAGCGCGACGGCATGAATTCCGTTCAAGCGATTGACATACCCACTCTTCTCACTACTTTCGGGCTCGAAACCATAGACCTCCTAAAACTGGATGTAGAGGGCGCAGAACGCGAAATCCTGTCCAGCGCGGAACCTTGGATTGATAAGGTATCGGCAATAGCTGTCGAACTTCACGACCGTTTTCAGCCCGGGTGCACCGACGCCTTCGAGAAAGCAACGGCCGCCTTCACTCAACGCACGACGAGGGGTGAAGACACCTTCGTGGCCCTGCCTTTCTAAGGTTCAAGCGAGCCGTCGACTTCGGCTACCTTGACCAGAGGCAGAATCAGTGTGCACTGTTATTCCCATTACGCCAGTCAGAGCATTATGCAACCCCTTCACGCGTAGCGCCATCAAGCGGCCTCGCTTATCGCCGCCGTGAAACGCGGCCCAAGCCATCTGCTTAGAGAAGCGTGCTAGCGATGCCACAAGAAGTTTGCGATGGCGAAGGTCCAGCGCCGAACGGACCGAGTTCCGGGTTTGATAGTAGGCGCGCCACTCAGAACCGCTGATTCCCGACGAGCCGCGGTGCAGTGCAGTCGACCTGACGGCATCCGAAATGAAGATTTGGCTACCTGCCCTTCCCATGCGCAGCGTAAAGTCTGCATCCTCAAACATCATAAAGAAGTCCGTCCGCGGTGGCCCTGCGTTCTTAATGACCTCTACCGGGAAGATGCCTCCATCAACGAGGGCCGCCTCCACAGGTTCCGCCGCCTCGCCACCCGGGGTGGTATATATCCCGGTCCAACGGAAGACAAACCCACGGTTAGAGAGGCTAGAAGCCGCAGGCAGTTTCGACAAGGTCGCAAGCCCCCTAGCAAGGGAGTCTGGCGCAACCGGTGAATCATCGTCCAAAATCCAAACCAAATCGGCTTGCCCCTGACCAAGGATGTCTATGAGACCGTAATGCAGTCCCCCACTGAACCCAAGATTCTGGCCACTCGAAAGCAACTGCACGCCCTCCACGTTGGAGAGGTAACTGGAGCATTCGCGTTCTGGACTGTTATCCACCACTACAACTTGGCAAACAGCGGATGTCTGAGCCCGAACGGAATCCAGCGTCCTCAGGAGATCCTCGCGGCGCCGAAACGTCACAATCAGCGCAACAACTCGACGCTCCGTCACATCGTCGGTACCGTGACTAATTTCCAACAGATTCTCCCTTAAGTAACGTCCAGAACTGTACTCGGCGGGTGGTCCGTACGCGACCCCACCCCTTAACACACTTGAGCGTCGCTCGGACTGGTTGCTGATAGCGGGCTCTACCTGGCACTCACGATCTGTCCCGTTCACGGCTCTTCGCATTTGAGCGGGCGCCCGGTAGCTGATGGAGTCCGTGGCCTCGATCTTGGTTTGTCACAATGCGATACCGGCGAGTGCATGATCATGAGCGAGTGTATGTCAGCGCGGCTCGGGCTGGCCGAAGGAAGGGAAGTGACTTGAAATCAGCGCCCGCCCGCTCAAATGCCGAGAGGGCTCTATTGGGGCGACCCGTCATGGTGTCTCTTGCGATTCTGGCCGGGATCGACGCGCCTCCCATACAGGCCAATCAGCCCGTGGACGGCCCCACGCGCCGGAAGGAACCACTCGGATATCCGACCTCCGCCCCGCGCGGTAGAAGCTCCGCCCTTGACTGCGCCCACTAAGCCGACGGCCACTGCGGTAAGAGTGCCACAGTAGCGGCGAGCGATAAGCACTGCGTTCCTTACGGAGTAATACCGCCGCCAGGGGGCGACATCCTTCACGGTTCTCGGCCGTGCTGCATCTTGACCAGTTCTTTGATGGAACATGCGTTCTTCCAACCACCATGATCCTTCAACATATAGGGAATAGCCAGCATGACCGAGCCGCAAACCATGTTCAAGGTCGTCGAAGCCGAAGAATAGCCTCTCATCGAATACGCCGGCCTTGCGCAGTGCGTCGCATCGGAATAAAGGGAGTTGGCCTCCACCAATGTAGTTTACCAAGACCGGGCCACTCAAATCTTCGTCTGCGACGCGACGCGTGACCCCCCGGCGGAAATCGTACCTGGCGCCCACAAGACCAACCGCCGCCGTTTGTGCATCTAGTAGGTGTTGCTGCTGGCCGAACCGCCACAGCCTGTCGAGCATCTCCGAGGTCCGTGGCGGGTCATCGTCGTCAAACAACACCAACCAGTCGTCATCCTGAGCTCTCTCGAGGATGTGTCGCATGCCTAATGCGATCCCCCCTGCAGGACCACGATTGTCGCCAGCATCGAGATAGAAAGCACCTACCGCTTCGGCCGCTCCCCGCGCGCTGGCATCGGAGCCGTTGTCCACCACCAAGAGATGGTCAACGGGTCGACTCTGCCCCGCGATCTTTGCAAGGGACATGGCGAGCGATTCCGGCCGGTGAAACGTCACGACAAGGCCCCAGAGTCTCGGCCCGCGCTCGCTGATAATAGGGTCACTCATCGTCCCCAGGACCCACCGACGCTCAGCGGTGACCATCGCGAAGGACCACGGCCAGGCGCATAACCGGGGAAGATTGAAGCCTGTCTGCGGCGCAGATACTCGCGATGAGTTGCGCGCTCGATCAGGCGCAAATGCTCGAAGTCGCCAGGCAGGCTATTCCGACGCGCGAAGCCACTTGCAAACTTGAACGCCAACCTGTTTCGGGCTTGCCGGCGACAGCTGAACCTGCGACGACTCGCTGATCCACCGTTAGACCGGTACGTAGCAGAAAGGAACACTCTGTCGTCGCTGCTCATTGTTGGCACGTCGACGCTGAGTGTCGTCCGCTCGTTGCCATCTGGCAGGGCTTCTTGAAACATCGTGGGCACACGCTCCGGGTTCGCCATCGCTCCCGGGTGTAGAGCCAGCGCAGGCGGCGAAGCCAGGGACTTCCTTGAAACTCGAAGACTTTGACCGATTGGCAGTGCCTTTCTGGAATGGGATGTGCGAGGGTCAACATTCGCCTGCCCCACCGCATCCGCCCAAGTCACAGCGGCGGGGTCGAGGGTCGCAAGGACGTTCGCCGCGATGACGACACTCATACTTTGCGGGAGGATGACGGCCATATCATCCCCCCGGTCTCGGAGCTCTGGAAGAGCCTTGATGGCGAATTTCGGTTTGAAACCACAAACTGTTGTCCAAGCTGTCGAGGTAGTCGCAGTAGTACTGACGGTCTAAGCGTGGATGAACGGAGAAGCTGACCTGCCCGCCCTCGCGTCCACGTGCTGTACTTTCTGATGCGGGCATCGCCGCTGCGACCAACACCGTCATCACGCATCCCCTACTCCGCCGGAGCGGGCACCCGTGAAGCGACTCATCGTCACTTCGCCGGTGCCGCTAATGCCACGACGGGCGAGCACAGACGCGACCGTCTGAGCCAAGATCTTCAAGTCCAGTGCCAGGCTGGTCCGGTCGACGTAGTCGACGTCGAGCGCAAGCCTTTCATCCCAGCCGAGTGTGTTGCGACCTGAGACCTGGGCGAGGCCAGTGACGCCCGGGCGCACTTCGTGACGGCGCGACTGCTCGGGGCTGTAGAGCGGGAGGTACTCGACTAGCAGCGGCCGCGGCCCCACAAGGCTCATGTCGCCACGCAGCACGTTCCACAGGGTCGGCAGCTCGTCGAGACTCGTGGAGCGCAGGAAGCGCCCAGCGCCAGTGAGGCGTTCAGCGTCCGTTACGTGAGTGGCGTCGATATGGCGCATCGTCCGGAACTTCACCAGTTCGAACACCACACCATCCTTGCCCGGACGCTGCTGGCGGAAGAGCACGGGCCGGCCGTGGGCAGCCAGCACGACACCGGCGGTCACGAGCTGCACAGGCGCGCTGACGACGAGGCCGACCGCGCTCACGGCGACGTCGAGGGCACGCTTGGCGGCGTCGTAGCGACGCCGCTCAGGCCGTCGCACGCAGGCCCCTCAAGAACGAGGTGACGGCCAAGTTGATTCGCGCGAACTCCTCGTCGCCGAGCACCGACCCGCTCGGCAGCGATAGACCGGCGGCGAAGAGCCGCTCACTCGTGCCGTTCACCACTGTGCGGGCATCTGCAAAGACCGGCTGCAGATGCATCGGCTTCCACAGCGGGCGGGCCTCGATGTCGTCGTCAGCGAGCGCCAGGCGGAGGTCCTCGCTCGTGAAGCCGGCCTCAGCCGGGTCGATGAGCACTGAGGTCAGCCAGAAGTTGTCGCGGGTGCGGCCGCCATCGACACCCGACGGCTCGCCGAAGACCGTTACGCCTGCGACATCGGCAAAGAGCTCGCGATACCAATACCGGTGCTGCCTCCGCCGCTCGATCATTCCGTCCAGCCGCGCCAGCTGCGGCCGCCCGAGGGCAGCGAGGATGTTGGAAAGCCGGTAGTTGTAGCCGATGTCGACGTGCTCGTAGTGCACGACCGGCTGGCGCGCTTGGGTCGCGAGGTAGCGCACCCGCTCGGCGATCGCAGCGTCGTCCGTGAGCACCGCGCCCCCACCCGACGTCGTCATGATCTTGTTGCCGTTGAACGACACCGCTGCCGCGAGTCCGTATGCCGCAGAGGACAGTCCGTCACGCACCGCACCGAGCGACTCGGCTGCGTCCGACAGGACCGGCACGTTGTACTCCGCGGCCACAGTGCCGATCCGCGCATGGTCAACGACCTTGCCCAGCAGGTCGACAGGCACGACGGCCCTGACCGGCCGCCCGCCGGTCACCTTGTCGGAGAACGCCTTGGCGAGCAGAACGGGATCCATGTTTCCGGACTCGTCGCAGTCGACGAGCACGGGCTCGGCGCCGGTGTAGGTGATCGCGTTGATCGTGGCGGCGAAGGTCATCGTCGAGGTCGCCACGAGGTCGCCCGGGCCGACGCCCAGCACGAGCAGCCCGAGGTGCAACGCCGCCGTGCCCGACGAGAGCGCCACAGCGTGACGTCGCCCGCAGTAGGCCGCGAGCTCGGCCTCGAAGGCGTCGACCTCGGGACCGAGGGGCGCGACCCACCCGGAGCGGATGGCGCGCACGAGCGCCAGCTCCTCGGCGTCGGTCACGTCAGGAGACGAGAGAAAGATGCGCCCGCTCACAGCCGCAGGTCCGAGTCCGACTTGGCGAGGACATATTTGAGGTCGTAGAGCACGTGGGCCCCGGGCGCGCCGAACGACCGGATGCGCTCTGCGCCCATCTCGACAAACTGCCGGTGGGCCACGGCGAGGATGACGGCGGCATACGCGCCCTGGCGTGGCTCTGTCACGAGGTCGACGCCGTACTGCGCGAAGGCCTCCTCGGGGTCGGCCCACGGGTCGAGCACGTCGACCTCGACGTCGTACTCCGCGAGCTCCTCGAGAATGTCGACGACGCGAGAGTTGCGCAGGTCGGGGGTGTTCTCCTTGAAGGTCAGACCGAGCAGGAGCACCCGGGCGCCCTGAACCTGGATGCCTTGCTTCGTCATCCGCTTGACGAGCTGCGAGGCGACGTAGGCGCCCATGCCGTCGTTGAGTCGACGCCCGGCGAGGATCACCTCGGGGTGGTAGCCGACCGCCTGGGCCTTGTGCGTGAGGTAGTAGGGATCGACCCCGATGCAGTGCCCGCCGACGAGGCCGGGTCGGAAGCCGAGGAAGTTCCACTTCGAGCCCGCCGCGAGCAGCACGTCCTCAGTGTCGATGCCGAGACGGTTGAAGAGCATGGCGAGCTCGTTGATGAGCGCGATGTTGACGTCGCGTTGGGTGTTCTCGATGACCTTCGCGGCCTCCGCCACCCGGATCGACGGCGCTCGGTGGGTGCCCGCCGTGACGATGGTGCGATAGAGCGAGTCGACGAAATCGGCCGCCTCAGGTGTGGAGCCCGACGTCACCTTGACGATGTTGTGAACCCGACGCTCGCGATCGCCGGGGTTGATCCGCTCTGGGCTGTAGCCGACAAAGAAGTCGCGGTTGAGGAGGAGCCCCGAAATCTCCTCGAGCACGGGCACGCAGCGCTCCTCCGTCGCCCCGGGATAGACCGTCGACTCGTACACGACGACGTCACCTGGCCGAAGAGTCGCCGCGATCGCCCTCGTCGCCGACAGGACCGGCGACAGATCAGGCTGGTTGGACGCGTCGATGGGCGTCGGTGTCGTCACGATGTAGACGTTGGCGCCCGCTAGGTCGGCCTCGTCGGCGCTAAAACGCAGCCGTGATGCCGAGCCAAGCTCCTCGTCACCGACCTCGAGGGTGTGGTCGTGTCCGCCCCGCAGCTCCTTGATCCGCCGCCCGTCGATGTCGTAGCCCAGCACATCGAGCTGCTTGCCGAACTCCACGGCCAGGGGAAGGCCGACATAGCCCAGACCCACAACTGCAAGGCGAACGCCGTGCGGCAGGCCCGGCAGTGCCGTCACCACGACGATGCCATCGGCGTCGAGTCCGCGGGCTGCTTCAACGACGACGGACGCCTCAGCAGGCGAACGAGACTGGGCACATCGGCGTCCTCGACGAGGACCTCGCGGGGCTCGAGGTGGGGCACCGACACCTGGGTGATGAGAGGGTGGCTGCTCGGCGCGCCCTTCTCGGCGTCGCTGAGCAGCACCTCGTGCAGCTTCTCTCCCTGACGCAGGCCTGCGAACTCGATCTCGATGTCCTTGTCCGACTCGTCGATGAGCCGCCGCGCGACGTCGACGATGCGCACCGGCTCGCCCATGTCGAGAACGAGCACGTCACCGGGGCGGCCGATGGCCCCCGCCTGAAGCACGAGCTCGCAGGCCTCGGGGATGGTCATGAAGTAGCGCGTCACCTCGGGGTGGGTGACCGTCACCGGCCCGCCCCGCTCGATCTGAGCACGGAAGGTGTCGAGCACCGAACCGCGCGAGCCGAGCACGTTGCCGAAGCGGACAGAGAGATAGGGCAGGCCGGTCTCGGCGGCGTACCAGGCGGTGAGCCGCTCGGCCAGCCGCTTCGTCTGCCCGAGGACGCTCGTCGGGTCGGCGGCCTTGTCGGTGGAGATGTTGACGAAGTGGCGCACGCCGCTCTCGTGCGCGCAGCGCAGCACGTTGACGGAGCCGAGCACGTTCGTCTTCCACCCCTCCTCGGGGTGGCGCTCGAGCATCGGCAGGTGCTTGAGGGCGGCCGCGTGGAAGACGACGTCGGGCCGGTGCTTCTCGAAGACCTTGGTCAGGGCGGCGTGATCGCGGATGTCGCATAGCACGAGGTCGTCGCTGTCGAGCAGGCCAGAGCCGTCGAGGGTGAGCTGCACGGCGTGGAGCGCCGACTCGTCCCGGTCGAGCAGCACGAGCCTGGCCGGCCCGAGGGCGCTCACCTGCCGCGAGAGCTCGGAGCCGATCGATCCGCCGGCCCCCGTGACGAGCACGACCTTGCCAGCGACGTAGTCGGAGATCTCCGAGAGGTCCGACTCGATCGGCCGGCGGCCGAGGAGGTCGGCGACGTTGAACTCGCGCAGCTGGTCGAGCTCGACGCGACCCGCGATCATCTCGCGCACCGGCGGCACGACGATGAGGTCGAGACCGGCGCTCTTGCACCGTTCAGAGAGTGCCTGGAGCAGCTGGGGCGTGGCCTGCGTGACAGCGAGGATGACGATCTCGGCCCCCGTCGAGCGGGCCACGTGGACGACGTCGTCACCCCGGCCGCGCACGCGCTGGCCGCGCACCCGGAGGTAGCGCTTGGCCGGGTCGTCGTCGATGTAGCCGACGATGGAATAGGGCGGGTGCTCTGCGATCTCGACAAGGCGCGCCACCTGGTGCCCGGCGTCGCCGACTCCATAGATGAGGGCCGGCTTCGCCGTGGGGCTCACGCCGCCATTCCGATTGCGACGGCCCGTGCCGACGGTCGCCCGAAAGACCCAGCGACCGGCCGCCATGACGAGAAATGCCAAGGCCGGCATGGCGATGACGAGCCCGCGGGAAAACACCGGCTGGGTGACGCTGAAGAAGACGCCGAGAGCAACGGCGATGCCGAGCACGATCGAGCCGAGCAGGGTCACCTCGTCATAGCTGCCGATGCGGCTGCGGCCGAGATAGAGGTGGAAGCGGAATCCGGCGATCACCTGGAGCACGATGGCGGCGGCCAGATAGGCCAGCGCGCCCTGCCACACCCGGTCGGAGAGCTCCAGGTCGAAGCGCACGAGCACGAAGGCGGCGAAGGAGAGCGCCCACGCCAGCACGTCCCAGCCCACCATGACGGAGCGCTTGAGATTCACCGACGACCTGACGAACTGCATTTCTCCCCCTGACCGATGCCCACCCCGCCCACGCATACTAGGACAACTTTCAAGGCGTCTCAGACGAATGTCGAAATGCGGGACCATCCCATTCCGATCGATTCAACGAGCGGATGGCGAGCGGGTTACGGGCGAGAATTCGGGCAATTCTTCTCCACCAAGGGAGGATTGACAGAAGGCATGCTGCACCGATAGAGGGCCTACGGCGCGGGGTACTCGTTGCTCCCCGGCTGGCCCTTTGTCAGCTCCACGACGGACGACCCGTCGAGTGCCACGCGATAGATGGAGAACGCGAGCCGCCCCGGCGCGATGCGGTGGGTCAGCACCGACCGCCCGTCGGGCAGCCACTCGGGCCGGCTCGTGATGCCGTTGTCGCCGAGCAGCCGTTTGGCGCCCGAGCCGTCGGCCGCGGCGACGCGGATGTCCCACACCCCGACTCCCGCTCCCCCGAAGGCCGTCAGCCATGCGAGCCGGCTCCCGTCGGGCGACACGACCGGGTCGTGGTCGCGCAGGCTGTCGTTCGTCAGGCGCGTCTCCTTCGAGCCGTCGCGCGCCACGCGGTAGATCTCGTAGTTGGTCTCGGTGCAGATCGCCTGGGCGCAGCCGACGAAGACGATCTGGCTGCCGTCGGGCGTGAAGGCCGGGTCGAGGTTGGTCCCCGGCCGGTTCGTCACGGCCTTCGGCGCCTGCCCGAGCTGGTCGGTGAGGAAGATCTGGGGGCTGATCCGGCTCCCGCCGAACAGCACGAGCGACGTGCCGTCGGGCGACCACTCGGCATGCCCCTGCTGGTACCACCCGTCGAGTCCAGCTGGCCGCAGCTGCCGCGCGCCCGTGCCGTCGGCGGCGACGGCCCAGATGCTCACCTTCGACTGGTCGAGGTCGTGCACCCCCTTCGGGGTGCGGTGGAAGAGGATCGTGCGCCGGTCGGGTGAGATCCGCGGTGACCAGGAGTCGTATGCCGGGTCGTTCGTCAGGCGCTTGGCCGCCCCTCCCGCGAGGGGCATCGTGAAGAGCTCGAAGTTGCCGGTGCGGTCGGAGTCGAAGGCGAAGGTCGTCGACGGGAGAGCCGTGGCGACGGGCAGGGAGCTCGGAGCCTTCCACCCGGACGGCAGTTGGCTGACCGGTGGTGCGACGAACTGGGCGATCGTGACCGCACCGGCAACCACCGCTGCGGCGATCGCGAGCATCACGACGACCCACCTCCTCCTCATACTGGGTGAAGTGTCCCAGTCTGAGCAGGATCGCGCAGGGCGATCGGTCGGAGTGTGTCGACCATCGCACGCCCGGTGCGCGTCAGGTCGTAGTCGGCAGCCCGCTCCAGGCCCGCCGCCTCACACCGGCCGCGCAGGCCCGCATCGGTGAGCAGCTCGCGCAGCCCCTCCTCGATCGCCGCGTCGTCGGTCGGGGCGACGAGCACCGCCGCCCCCGCGCACACCTCCGGGATCGAGGTCACGTCGGACGCCAGCACGGCCGTGCCGCGGGCCATCGCCTCGAGCGGCGGCAGCCCGAAGCCCTCGAAGGTCGAGAGGTAGGCGAGCACCTCGGCGTCGCGCATGAGCACCTCGCGCTCCGCGTCGCTCACCCGCTCGAGGAAGACGACGCTCCCCTCGGGAGCCCCGGCGGCCGCGTCACGCTCCGCCGTGCCGCCGAACCACGGCCGGCCCGCGACGACGAGCCGGTGCCCCGGCAGGCGAGGCTCGTTCGCGCGCAGCCGGAGGAACGCCCGGATCAGGCGAGGCACGTTCTTGCGGGGGTGCAGGTTGCCGAGGTAGAGCACGTAGGGCCCCTCCACTCCCCTACCGGCCAGCGCCGCACGCACTGCAGGGTCGGGCTCCGCGGGCGCGTCCACAGTCAGCGGCACGACGTGCACACGGGCGGGGTCGAGCCCGTAGGTCCTGACGAGGTCGTCACGCGAGAAGTCGCTGATCGTCAGCACCGTCGCCGCGGTGTGCACCTGGCGACGGACAAGCTGTTGCAGGCGAATCCGCGTCGCGCGCGGGTAGCCGTCGACGAGGTGCTCGAACGACAGGTCCGGCACCATGAGGGCCACCGGGAGCCGGGTCACGAGCGGAGCGTGCGTGTTCGTCACGACGACGTCGGGCGCGAGGTGACGCCAGCTCAGCTGGGCGAGCCAGAAGGGCAGCACGGCGGAGAAGTGCAGCGCCCCGGCCCGCCGCCTCACCCGCTCCAGGGCCACGCGGGGGTCACCCGTCACCTCGTCGGGCAGACGCGCCCCCTCCGAGGCGAGCACGTGCACCCGGTCGTCGGATTCGCCGCAGAGCAGCAGCCCCCGCAGCATGCCCGACACGAGCGTCTCGTCGCCCCCGAGCCCCGACCCGATGGCCGTGGCGTCGAAGGCGACGATCATGACGCCACCGCCGCATCCGCCGGCGCAGCCGAGGCCTCCGGCGGCACCGTCTCGAGGTCGGTCCGCGGGCGCATCCGCATCGCCGTGGCCTCCTTGGGCGGCAGCACGAGCATCCGCGGCGGCACGTCCGACGTGACGATCGCCGACGCCCCGATCACCGAGTGCTCGCCGATCTCGACCGGCCCAAAGATCTTCGCTCCGTCGAGCACCCACACGTCGTCGGCGAGCACCGGGTGCCCGACCCGGCCGCGCTTGCCGCTGCCGCCGATGCGCACGAGGCCCATGACGCGGCACCGCGCGCCGAAGACGCAGTCGCTCGCGACGCCGACGCCGACCGGGTGCGGCATGACGAAGCCCGGCCCGACGACCGCCCCGGACGCGAGGTCGGCCCCGAAGACCACCATGTTGGCGAAGTAGCACAGCCGCGACAGCGGG
Organism: Humibacillus xanthopallidus; assembly: GCF_006717145.1. Taxonomy (GTDB): domain Bacteria; phylum Actinomycetota; class Actinomycetes; order Actinomycetales; family Dermatophilaceae; genus Humibacillus; species Humibacillus xanthopallidus. The sequence continues at coordinate 2,229,309 of NZ_VFQF01000001.1, forward strand.
CGGATCTTCTTCTCGTGCAACGAGTTCCCGAGCCGCCACAGGGCCACCGACCAGAAGCCCGGCAGCATGAGCGCGTCGACGATGCCGACGGCGCCACGGTCGGCGGCCTTGACCCGCGACAGCTCCCGCGCGTCCGCGCGCAGGGCCGCGAGCAGCGGCGGGTTCTTCGGCCGAGGCCGTATGCCGTGTGGCCGGCTCATCGGAACGCCGCCGCCCAGCGGGTCATCCAGTCGCCCAGCTGGCTGTAGACCTCGCGATAGTGCGACGGTGCGCTGCTCGACTCGACACCACGCGCATACTCCTCGACGAAATGGCCGAACATGTCGGCGTAGTCGCCCACCTCGACGCGCGACGCGGCCTCGTCGACGATGTCGTAGAACGGCATCGACATGAGGTGCATCCACTGCTCGAGCACGACGACCCGCTCGAGCCGGGTCTGCTTCGTGTGGCCGACGACAGGGCCGCCGTAGGCGAGCAGGTCGCCGCGCAGGTCCATGAGCCGCTTCGTGACGTAGCCGCCCCAGATGTCGTCGTGGCGGCTCAGCTGCCAGCCGTTGACCCACAGGTCGGGCAGGAAGTAGTAGGCCGGCGTCAGCTCGCGGACGAAGGCGGTGTTCATGCCGCAGATCGGGATGTTGCCGAGGGCGATGCGCGACGGGCCGTCGGGCACGCCCGGGTCACCCGGCTCACCGGCATACAGCTTGTCGATGCCGTTGAGGTCGAGGATGCCGTCCCACACACCGAGGTTGAGCGCGACCTCGCCCGTGACCGGCTCGGTGCGCGTCTCGGCGAGCGAGGGCGTGCGCCACTCGTAGGGGTAGCCGCGGGCATAGACGGTGTCGCCGTTGTCGAAGCTCTTCGTGATGGGGTTGACCCAGCCGTTGTCGGCGACCGGCCGCACGCCCGGCGCTCCCTCGACCCGACCCAGGTTGGCCAGGTGGGTGTCGAACCAGCCCGGCCGCGTCTGGCAGTCGTAGTCGAGGGCGATGATGACGTCGAAGCCCTCCTTCCACGCGATGTAGTGCCCGATGTTGCGGCTCGCCGCGCTCTTGTGCGGCATCGCGGCGTAGTGCGACCCGGCATACGCCTCCTGAGCGGCGTAGTCGAAGTAGTGCACGTTGTCGCGCGGCGGCGGCGCGAGGTGGCCGTCGCTGTCGTCGCTGACGATGATCGGGATGTCGGGCGGGATCGCGTCGAAGAGCTCCCACGGCGGGTCGTTGGGGATCGGCACGACGACGCAGACGCTGGGGCTGCCTGCGCCCCGGCTCGTCTGGTCGGCCGGGCTCGGCAGGGTCGGAAGGGCTGAGAGGGTCATCGGTCTCTCCTCGGGTGACGGGTGACGGGACGAGCGAGGGCGAGGGGCGAGGGGTGGTCGGGCCGTTCGCCGCGTCAGGCGACGCGGCTGGCCCGGACGAGGTCGGGGAACTCGACCTGGAGGTACTCGGCGAGCGCGACGCGCCACGGGCGCATCGTGTTCATCCCCTGGAGGTCGAGCACGAGGTTGCGCATGATCTCCGACGGCGGGCGCGGCGACGGGAACTCCTCGGCGAAGTGCTCCGAGGTGACCGGCACGAGCTCGATGTCGCTGCGGCCGAGCACGTCGAGCAGGTGGGCGGCGACGTCGTAGCGGCTGCCCTCTCCCCCGCACGCCATGTGGTAGGTGCCGTAGACCTTCGAGTCGAGCAGCCCGAGAAGGCAGTTCGAGAAGTCGGGCGCGTAGGTCGGGGTGCCGAGCTTGTCGGTGACCGCATAGATCGTGTCGGCGCCGTCACGCACCTGGTCGACGATGCGCGAGACGAACTTGTGGTCCTTCATCCGCCCGCCGCCGACCATCCACCCGGCGCGGATGATGAAGTGCTGCGGCACCGTCGCGGCGACGAGCAGCTCACCCTCGTACTTCGACGCGCCGTAGGTGTTGATCGGGTTGGGCCGGTCGAACTCCGTGTAGGCAGTGGCCTTCTGGCCGTCGAAGACGCCGGCGGTGCTGATGTAGACGATCGGGATGCCGGCCGAGCGCGCTTGCTGCGCAACGTACTTCGTCGCGACGGTGTTGGTGAGGTAGGCGTGGTCGGGGTCGGCGTCACTGAGCTCGAGCGAGGTCTCGGCCGCGAGGTGCAGCACGATGTCGGGCTGCACCGCCGCCATCGTGTGGCGCACCTGGTCGCGGTCGCGCACGTCGAGGTGGCCGAGGGCAGGGCCGGTCGGGCCCCACGGGTGGGAGTCGGTGAGGTTGATGTCGGTGGCGACGACGCCGTGCCCGGCCCGCATCAGGGCGGGGACGAGGGCGCTGCCGAGCATGCCGGCCGAGCCGGTCGCGAGGATCCTCATGAGGTGCTGCCTTCCTTGGGACGGGACACGGGGCTGGACAGGGGGCTGGACACGGGGCCTGGAGCTGGGGCTGACAGGGGGCCGGACAGGGTGATGACCGCCATCCGCGAGATGCGGCGGGCGCCGGGGACGTGGGCGAGGATGGCGCGGTCCCACCGCTCGAGGCGGTGCCAGGCTGGGTCGGAGAGCTCGACGAAGTTCTGCAGCCGGCAGAGCACCTGGTAGGGCGTCCACTCGACGACCTCGAAGTGGCGCCGCATGATGTCGAAGTCCTCGGTGCCGAGCGAGCGCTCGTCGGGGCTGTGGGTGTGCATCGGGAAGCGCTTCGTGACGACCTCGGAGTTGCGCACGCTGCGCACCCACTCGGGCAGCAGGAGGATCGGCTCGCAGAAGACGGCGCTCGCGCCCGGGGCGAGCAGCTCGCCGATGCGGTGCAGGGCGAGGTCGCGCTCGAAGTGGTGCACGACATTGTTGCCGATGATGCCGTCGAAGCGGAGGTCGCCGAGCCCCTCCTCAGCGGGGACGAAGTGCTCGATCGGACGGCATACGAAGGTGGTGCGGTCGGCGACGCCGCTCGCCTCGGCGCGCCGGCGGGCCACATCGAGGATGCCGGGCGAGACGTCGATGCCGACGACCTCGGCCCCCTGGTGGGCGAGCCACACCGCGAGCGAGCCGCCGCCCGCGCCCACCTCGAGGATGCGCTTGCCGGCGAGTGGCCCGAGGCGGCCGATGGCGTCGGTGAGGAACTCGACGTGCTCGCGGTTGGCGAAGGGGATCTGGTCGGGCGACACGACGTAGTCGGGGTCGGTCCACGTGGAGCGGATCTCCTCGGCCATCCGGTCGTAGGTCTCGGCCTCGTGGGCGTGCCGCTGCTCGAGCGTCAGCGGCCCAGCTCCGTGGTCGTGGCCGTGGTCGTGATGGCCGGCCCCGTGGTCATGGTGCGCGTGCGCGTCGTGGTCAGGCATCGATCCCCTCCAGGGCGAGTCGTAGGTGAGTCGTGGTGGCGGTGAGCCGGTCGCGCGCACCGGGGCGGCCGGCGAGCGAGGCGGCGGCGAGCACCCCGGCGCGGGTGCCGAAGCCGACGGCCTCGAGCGCCCGCAGCCGGTGGCCGGCGGCCCGGCCGTGGTGGCGGACGTACCACCGGTTGAGCGAGCGGAGCGCCTCGGGCGAGGCCCGCCCGGTGACCTTCTTCGTCGAGGCGCCCATGAAGTGGGTCGCCGTCGTGTCGGCGGCATAGACGACGTGCCAGCCACGGGCGCCGAGCCGTTGGCAGAGGTCGACGTCGTCCATGTAGACGAAGATCGCGTCGTCGAAGGCCCCGACCTCGAGGGCCGCATCACGGCGCAGGAGCATGACGGCGCTCGAGACCCACTCGGGCCGGAAGGCCTCGGTTGCGTCGTCGCCGAGGTAGAGCCCGGTGCGGCCGAAGCGCCCCGGCGCGGCCCGGTCGAGCCCGCAGAGGTAGGTCGCCATCGACGAGAGCCGGGGCAGCCGGCCGGCGGTCCACCGCTGCCAGCTGCCGTCGCCGTAGACCAGGCGCGGCCCGACGACCCCGACCCGCTCGTCGGCATCGAGGTGGTAGGCGAGGGCCGCGATGCCGTCGGGCGCGAGCCGGGCGTCGGTGTTGACCAGGAGCAGCAGCCGCGCGTCCGTCGTCGCGATCGCCTGGTTGTTGGCGCGGCAGAAGCCGACGTTGTCGGTGTTGGCGATGACCCGCACGTGCGGCCAGTGCTCCCGGAGGTGCTCGACCGATCCGTCGCTCGAGGCGTTGTCGACGACGACGACGTCGTTGCGCCAACCCTCGGGTGTCGCGGCCTCGATGCTCGCGAGGCACTCGTCGAGCAGGTCGACGGTGTTCCAGTTGACGACGATCGTCGCGAGGTCCGGGACCCGCTCCCCCACGGCGCTCACCTCCAGTCCAGTCCGAAGACGTTGCGCAGCGGGTCGGGCTGGAGCACGCGAGGACGCTGCGCCGACGACCACGTGCCGCTGGGACCCGGCTCGGCGGCATACACCCCGAGCGTGTTGCCGGTGCGGGCGAGGAAAAGCACGCGGTCGGCCTCGGGGGCCACGAGCGGGCTCCAGCCGCGGTCGATGCCCCGGCTGAGCACCGTGACCCTGCCGGTCCCCTTGCTGCCCAACGGTGCCCGCACGACGGTGCCGCCGGAGCCGTCGCCACCGCTCACCCAGGTGAGCGAGCGACCGTCCGGCGACCAGTGCGGCATACCGGCCGGCGTCGCGCCGCTCACGAGGTCGGTCACCGTGTCGCCGGTGCGGGCGTCCATGGCGTGCACCGATCGGAGGCTGCCCTCGGTCCAGGTGAAGGCGATGCGGCGGCCGTCGGCCGACAGGGCGGGCTCGGCGTCGTCGGTCGGCACGGCGCCGGCGGTGCCGTTGGTGAGGTTGAGCACCGCTCCGGTGCGCAGGTCGAGGCGCAGGAGGAACGACTCGCCCGTCAGCGTCGAGGTGTTGCGCACGATGACGGCGCGCCCGTCCGGGGTCATGACGGGCTGCGAGCTGCCGCGCACGTCGCCGGGGGCGAGCCCGTCGCGCCAGTCCTCGGTCCACGCGTCGGTCAGCTGGCGCACCGTGCCGTCCGGCCTGCGGATGAAGACCTGCTGGCGCGCCTCGTCGCCGGGCAGCGCCGCTAGCCGCGCGAGGCGCTGGGTCGTCGCCACGGCATCGATGTCGTCGAAGGTTACGTGCGCTCGACGGGTCTGACCGCGAGGTGCCGACGGATGCGGCGCCTTCGCCTTGCCGACCGGCACCTCGGCGGTGAAGACGATGGTCGAGCGGTCCGGCCCCCAGCGCGCCTCGAGCGGCTGCAGGCCCGCGGGCAGGGGGATCTCGAGCTGGTGCATGAGGTCAGGGGTCGCGCCGACGAGGTAGCGGGTGCCGTCGGGGCGAGCGGTCACGAGAAGCAGCCGCGAGTCGCGCACCTTCGTGCCGATGCGTGACGTGTCGGTGCTCGGGCCAGGACGCTGCGGCCAGTCGTACCAGTCGATCGCGAGGTCGCTGCTCGAGATGATGGCTGCCGAGGACGACCCGTCGAGAGCCACCCGGCAGATGCACGTGTGGGCGACGTCCGTCGCGCCGACGAAGGTGACCGAGCGGCCGTCGGGGCTGAAGCGCGGCACGAAGCCCGACATCTCCTCCGGCGTGCACGGGTCGAGCGGGGTGCGCGTCGTGCAGTCCTTGCCCTGGGTGCGGACCGTCTCCGGGCCGCCGGCGGTCGGGCGCGTGACGACCTTCCAGTTGCCCGGCTTGACGTCGGTGAAGTCGACCTTGCCGCCGCTCGACGGGTTGCCGGAGCCGCGGTAGGACGCGATGACGACCTGCCGCCCGTCGGCCGAGACGCCCGGGTCGGTGTTGAACCAGCGGTCGTTCGTGATGCGACGCCGATCGGTGCCGTCGGTGCGCATCTGCGTCACCGACGCCTTGTTCTTGCCCTCGGTCCAGATGAAGGTGATGACCGAGCCCGACGCGAGGTAGGGGTCCGAGTCGAAGCCGCCGACCGGCACCGACACGGCCGAGACGTTGCGGCTCTCGCCCGTCACGAGGTCGAGGCGGAAGGTCGCCACCTGCGGGAACCACGGCGCCTGCGCGGTGAAGAGGACGTAGCGCCCGTTCGGCTCGACGATCGGCTGGCCCACGCGGTACTCGAACGACTGGAGGACGCGCGCCCCCGAGCCGTCGGGGTTCATCAGCGCGATCGACTCGGGAGAGCCGGGCGGGCCGGTGCGCACGGTGAAGACGATCTTCGTGTTGCCGAACGCCCAGCGCGGCCAGTTGTAGGCCTTGCCGTCGGCCGGCGTGATGCGCTTGATGCCCGTGCCGTCGAGGTTCGCCGTGAAGATGCCCTGCACGCCCGTGGCGCGCTCGAGGGCGGAGAAGATGAGCCCCGGTGGGGTGGCCGCGACGGTCCCCATCGCCGGGGTGGCGGTGCCTGCCGTCGCCCCGTCGCCGCTGGGCTGGGCGGTCAGGAGCCCGGCGACGAGGAGCCCGGCGAGGGGCAGGGCCAGCAACGCGCGGGACACGACCGATGCACCACGGCGTGGACCTGTCGCGCGTGAACCGCTCGGGCGGGGACGGCTGGGGCTCACGGTGGGCTGGGACGGCCGCGGCGGCATACCGCTGCTGTCGCCTGGCTGCTTGCCGTATGCCGGGTGGCCGCCCGGGCGCGTGCGTGACCTCCCGAGGGCCGGCCACTCCGCGCCGGACAGGCGGGTGCCGGCGACCGCGAGCCCGGCCAGCAGCCAGTAGAGCGCGAGCGGGATGTCCTGTCGCAGCGAGAAGCCGAGCAGCTCCTCGACCATGAGGAAGGCCATCGCGGCGGCGACCCCGATGCCGAGGGGGCGCAGCAGCGGGTCGGCGCTGCGGCCCAGGCGGATGGCGATGTCGTAGTTCGCGACGCCGACGAGCACGAGCCCGATGAGACCGACGATGCCCGCCTCGGCGAGGGTGAGGAGATAGAGGTTGTGCACGGGGTGACCGAAGAAGATGACCGGCCCCTGCTCGTAGCGCGGCAGGACGAGCTCGTAGTTGTTGAGGCCGACCCCGAGCACCGGGTGGTCGGCGATCATCTGGCCGGCGATGTCGTTCATCTGCAGGCGCGAGTCGACCTCGGTCCAGAAGTGACCGGTGCCGAAGTTGTCGGAGAGCTTCCTGCTGATGACCGGGAAGGCGACGACGACCCCGGCGACCGCGATGAGCGCCCCGGCGCGCACTGCACTCCACGGGATCGCGCCGACGCGGATGCCGTGGATGACGAGCACGGCCGACACGGCGAGCACCGCGACGAAGGAGGCGCGGGTCTGCGACACCCACATGCAGGCGAGACACGCGAGGTAGGCGGCGCCGGCCGTGACGCGGATGAGCGAGCGGCGTCGGTGGATGGCGAAGGCGAGCGCCACCATCGCGACGGCGCCGAGCGCGGCGGCCATGAAGACCGGGTGGATGATCGTGCCGAACGGGCGGCCGATGGCCTGGGCGTCGGTCGTGCGCTCCCCCAGCGTCTGCGGCACACCGAGGAACGACAGGCCGAGCACGCCGCCCGTGCGCCACTGGAGCATGACGACGACGAGCTCGACGGCGACGAAGACGACGAGCCCGCCGAGCGCCGCCCAGAGGTGGCGGACGGTGCGCACGCGCACGGCGACGTAGACGAAGAGCAGATACATCCAGCCCATCCGCACGAGCTCGGCGGCGGCGTGGCCGATGCTCGGCGCGGAGAGCAGGCTGGGCAGCAGGAGCACCACCCCGACGAGCGGGAACCAGATGATCGGCGTGCGGAACGCGGTGCGCACGTCGGAGACGAGGGTGCCCTCGCGGGCCCACAGCCCGTAGAGGAGCAGCAGCAGCACGTCGAACGTCGTGACGTAGACGGAGATCGCGCCACCCGACTGCTCGAGGTCCTGCGGGCCGAACGACTTGTGCAGGACGAAGGTCAGCGAGCACACGGCGACGAAGGTGACAAAGACCGTCTTGTCGCGCACGAGCACGAGCAGGGCGATGACGAGCACGGCTCCGGCCGCGGCGGCGAGGCCCTTCGTGCCGAGGGTGGCGAGGATCCACGCGACCCCCGCCCCCGCGGCTGCGACGAGGAGCGTCGCCACGAGACCCGCGCCGCGTGAGGAGCCACCCCTCGAAGTCGAGTGCCCACTTTCCGGCGCCCCCGACGAGGTTCTGGGTGTCGGGAACTGAGCACTCGACGGGGAAGGGGGTGTCGAGAACTGAGCACTCGACTGGGAGGTGGGGTCCCCTGTTGTCGAGTGCCCACTTTCCGGCGCTCGCCCGTGGGCGAGCTCGACGACGAGGGGCCACAGGACGAGGGCGGCGAGACCGAGGACGAGCAGCGCGACGACGGCGGCGATGGCCTTGCCGCCCTGGGTCGCGACGACCCACGCCAGCCCCGCCGAGCCCGCCGCGGCGAGTGCCGCGACGGCGACGCCCGAGACACCCGACACGGCCTTCGCCGAGGCGCTCGCCGCTCGCGCGTCACGCCGGCTGGCGGGCGCCCGCCCCGGGGAGCCCTGGCCCGACCAGACCCGTCCGAGCCGCTCGGTCACCGGCCCGCGGAGGTCGTCACGGAGCAGCCGCACGACGACACCGACGACGATGACGCCGAGGACGGCATACAGCGCCGTCATGCCCAGCTGGGCGAGCACGAGCGCGACGAGGGCCACGAGCAGGCCCACGCCGACGACCGACGCAGGACCGCCCCGGGGACGGGGAGGGGGAGGCAGGGTCATGCGCGCGCCCCCGGGGTGGTCGTCGTGGGGACGGGCCGGCGTGGCGGCGTCGTCCGGTAGGCGTGCTGTGTGTGGTGGAGCATGACCTTCCAGTAGCTCCACTCGGCGAGGCGGGCCCGCCGGTCGACCCGCTCGAGGCGCGGCTGCAGCAGCGGCACGGTGAAGCGGTTGAACAGGGCCGTGCGCACTCCCATCCGCAGGCGGCCGCGCCACGACGCCCGCCGGCTGAGGACGCCGTAGCGCTCGAGCAGGTCGGGCTCGGGGATGAGCACCTCGAGGTCGCGCAGGCCGCGCCCGATCGACGCCTGGAGCCGGCACGCGCTCGCGAGGTCGTGCGGGTGGTAGTGCTCGCCCCGCGCGCGCGGCTCGAAGACGACGCGGTAGCCCGCGCGGGTCCAGCGGTAGCCGAGCTCGATGTCCTCGTGGCCGATCTCGGCCCAGTCCTCGTGGAAGACGAGGTTGCGGTCGAGCATCACCTGGCGCGGGAGGCTGAGGTTCATCGACCAGTGGTAGCGGTAGGACACGTCGGCCCCTGCGCGGTCGGCGATCTCGGCATAGGCGAAGGGCTGGTACCACTGCGTGAACGCCGTCTGCGGCATCTGGCCGGACTGCTCGACGAGACCGAGCACTGCGACCGGATCTGCCTGTGCTGCATGGGCGGCCACGTGTCGGGAGATGAAGTCCGTTGTCACCCAGACGTCGTCGTTCATGAAGACGGCGATGTCGCCACGGGCCTCACGGAGCGCGAGGTTGCGCTTGACCGCGGGAAGCCGCTCGGTGCTGGCCTGAAGGATAATCCGCACGTCTGAGCTCGCCGCGAGCTCGAGCACCATGTCGGGCGTCGAGTCGCTCGAGTTGTCGGCCACGATGATCTCGAAGCGGTCGTGCGGGTAGTCCTGCGCGAGGAGGTGCTCGATCGTGCGCTGCACGACGTCACGACGGTTGTAGGTCGGGAAGATCACCGACACGAAGGGCGTCGCGCTCACGTCGGTCGTCATGTCAGTGCCTCCTTGAGCGACCGCAGCACGCCGAGCTTCAGCAGCCCGATCCCGTATGCCGCGAGGCCGGCGATCGTGGCCAGGGGCCACGGCACGCCGATCCGGTCGAGGGCCCAGAGCGTCACTGTCGCCGCGACGGCGACGGCGACGACCCGGGCGAGCACCGCGACGTCGAGCGTCGCGCCCATGTGGCGCCGCACCGCCCGAGTCGAGGCCCAGAGGACGAAGACGCCCGTGGCGACAGCCGCCAGCGCTGCCCCGACGAGCCCGACGGCGCGCACGAGCACGAGGCACAGCACGAGACTGACCGCGAGCGCAGCGAGGTTGTAGCGCAAGGTGACTCGCTGGTGGCCCCCCGCGAGCAGGACGAGCGACTGCCAGGCGTTGACGGTCATCAGCACCACAGCGACACCGAGCACCTGCAGCGGCAGGGCCGAGGCGGCATACGCCGGACCGAAGGCGAGGTGGACGAGGTCGTCGGCCACGACGAGGACGACGACCGGCACGACGAGCATGAGGACGACGAGCAGCTCGGTGCCCCGGCGGTAGATCTCGAGGAAGCGGTCGCGACCGGGGGCGGCCCACGCCGAGGTTGCGAGCGGGTAGAGCACGTTGATGAAGACGGCGCTGCCGAGGAAGAGGTACTCGATGGGCTGGTAGGCGGCGCCGTAGAGGCCGAGGTCGCTGCTCGGGCGCAGCGCCGCGACGACGAAGGAGTCGAGCTTGAGGTAGAGCACGCCGATCATGAGGGCCGGCCCGAGCGGCAGCGCCTCGCGCACGAGGCCGCGCACGAGCGGTGCGTGGAAGCGGGGCTGCAGGCCGAAGCGACGTGAGGCGAGCGCGACCGCGAGCACCGTGCCGACGAGGAGGCCGACGAGCGGCGGGACGAAGAGCATCGGCAGGCTGGCGCCGCGTGCGATGAGCACGAGCACGAGCGTCGTCTCGATGGCCTCGGCGACGACCCGGATGCCGGCTTCGTACTGCTGGACGAAGCGGGTGTGGAAGATCGTGACGACGATGCCGAGCACCGCCTCGACGAGGATGCCGAGCGAGGCGATGAGGCCGGCAAGGTGCGCCTGCGGCGACTGGTGGAAGAGCGACAGCGCCACCTGGACACCGAGGACCCCGAGGACGGCCAGCCCCAGGCGCACGACGATGACCGTGCCGACGACGTCGCCCTCCACCTGGCCGGGGCGCAGCATCTCGCGCACCGCGAGCTTCGGCAGGCCGAAGTCGGCGACGACCCCGACGAGCGTCGTGATCGTGAGGACGAGGACGTAGGTGCCGTAGGCGTCGGGCGCGAGGTAGCGCAGCACCGCCAGGGTCGACACCGCGTTGAGCAGCAGGTGCACGACCTTGGCCCCCAGCTGCGAGGCAGCGCTGAGGGTGACGGAGCCGGACCCGACGGGGCCGGCGGCGCGGGTGGTCACGTCAGGTCGTCCCGTCGGCCTGTCGCGGCTCGGGAGCGGTCGTCGGCGCGTGGTGGCCGTTGCCGGAGGGCGCGGCGCCCGTCAGGACCTCGGCCCGGGCGGGCGCGGGCCACTGGGTGACCGGCTGGCCGGCGCCGGAGCCGGCGAGCTCGTCGAGGAGGTCGGGGTCGCGGGCCTCGTCGCCGGGGTCCCTCGGGTCGAGGGGGTCGCCGTCCTCGACGTCGACCGCGTCGGGGTCGTGGCGCTTGGCCCACATCGTCAGGCCGGCGCCCGCGAGGGCACCGAGGAGCAGGCCGAGGGCGAGGTAGATGTAGCGCTTGGGCTCGCTCGGGTAGGGCGGCTCGGCCGCGGTGTCGATGCGCGTCAGCCCGACCGGGCCCTGCGCCTGCGACGTGCGGGCCTGCTGCACCGAGGCGGCGAGGTCGGCCTGGTTCTTCTGGGCGAGCTCGAGCTGGCTCTCGAGGCCGGTCATCCCGGCGAGCTTGGCGTTGTTGGAGATCGGCGCCGCCCCGTCGACCGCCTCGGTCAGCTGGCGCACCCTCGCCACCTGGCCGTCGAGGCTCGCCTGCGTCGTGCGCTGCTGGGTGAGCAGGTCGTTGTAGACGGTGTTGGCGTTGCTGCTGTCGAGCTGCGTCGTCGAGCGGCCGGTGATGATGCGCTGTCTCGACTGCGCGCTGCGCGGGATCGTCGAGAGCGAGGAGGCGATCGAAACGAGCTGGGCCCGCAGGTCGGCCTCCTCGGCCTGCGCCTTGAGCAGGTCGGAGCGGAGCGACTCGTAGGTCTCGGCCGAGAGGGCGAGCTTGCCGTCGGACGCCGAGATGCCGTTCTCGGTCTGGTAGGTCGCGAGAGCCGTCGACGCGGCGCTGACGTCCTTGCCGGCGGCGGCGAGCTGGGCCTGGAGGGCCTTGAGCGAGCGCTGGGCGTCCTCGCTGTAGCGCGCCTGGCTCGTCGCGACGAGCTCGGCCGCCACGGCGTCGGTGACCTCCTTGGCCTCCTGCGGCGAGTGCCCGCTCGAGGTGATCTCGAGGACGTAGGAGCTGCCCTGCCCGGCCGTGGCCCCGGCATTGGTGGCGAGCGGCTGGACCGCCGTGCCCTCCTGCACCTCGGTGACGGCCTTCTCGTAGGGGTCGACGTCGGCGCAGTAGCCGGAGGTGACGAAGGCCCGGCCGCAGCGGTAGGCCCAGGCGAAGCCCTTGGCGAGCGTCGAGACGAGCCCGTCGGAGCGCGAGGGCGCGTCGAGGTGGAGCTCGTCGACGACGGCGGTGGCGACGCTGCGGCTCGTGGCGATGCCGGCATACGTGCCTGCGAGCGACTGCGAGAGCTGCGAGTCGACGACGCCGGGCTGGGTGGTGAGGTCCTGGCCGGTGCTCGACAGGAACGTCGCGTCACGCCCGTGGATGAGCAGGCGGGTCGAGGCCTCGAAGGTCGGCTCGACGAGGAAGGAGCCGACGAAGGCGAGCACAGCACCGAGGGCGGCAACCGTGACGATGCGCCAGTTGCGCTGCCACATCTGGGAGTTGCGGAGCATTGTCAACGACCTGTTCTCTCGAGCTGGCTGTGGAGGCTGGTGGAGACGGTGAGGGCTGCGGCCCGGGCCCCGAGGAGACCGGCCGCCCCGACGCGGAGGGGGTTCCACGGCTGGGGGGCGTGGTGCTTCGTCCAGTAGCGGTAGGCGCCCGTGTGGAAGTGGCGGATCGTGCGCGGCGTCCACCCGTGGTCGCGCGTGCCGCCTTCGTCGTGCACGACCACGGCGGTCGGCACGCACCACACCTCGTGGCCGGCGTCGGAGATGCGACGGCACCAGTCGGCGTCCTCCCAGAAGAGGAAGAAGCCCTCGTCGAAGGCGCCGACGCTCTCGACGACGGCGCGCGGCACGAGCATCGCCGCGCCCGAGACCCAGTCGACGGTGAAGGGCTCGGTGCCCGTGTGGTCGCGCTCGACGAGGAAGCGGCTCGACCACCGGTTGTGCGGGAACCACCGCGTCACCGGCGAGCGCCGGCCGAAGACGGCGGCGGCCGGTGTCGGGAAGGCTCGCGCGGTCAGCTGGGGCGAGCCGTCGGCGTTGAGCAGACGCGGTGCGACGACCCCGGCACCGGGGTGCGCGTCGGCGAAGGAGACGAGCGTCTCGAGCGCGCCGGCGGTGACGACGGTGTCGGGGTTGAGCACGAGGACGTGGCGGGCCTCGCCACCCGCGATGGCGCGGTTGTTGGCCGTGGAGAAGCCGGCGTTGCGTCCCATCTCGACGAGGTGCGTGCCGTCGCCGCGGGCGAGGACGAGCGCCGCGGTGCCGTCGGTGCTCGCGTTGTCGGCCACGGTCACCGTGAGGTCGAGGTCGCCCCGTGCCTGCTCGATGCTGTCGAGGCAGGCTCCGATGAGGTGGCTGCTCTCGTAGGTGACGATGACGATGTCGAGGTCGGCTGCCTTGCCGGGCGGCATCAGAAGGCTCCCTTGGAGCGGAGCACGGTGCCGACGGTCCGGCCGATGATGCGCAGGTCGAGGAGCAGGGTCTGCTGGGCGACGTAGCGCAGATCGAGGGTGATCCGCTCCTTGACCGTGAGCAGGCTGCGACCGGACACCTGGGCGAGCCCCGTGAGCCCGGCCTTGGTGAAGAAGAGCGCGAGGTCCTCGGCGCGGTACTGCGAGAGCAGCTCGGGCAGCTCGGGTCGCGGGCCGACGAGGCTCATCTCGCCCCGGACGACGTTGAAGAGGTTGGGCAGCTCGTCGAGGGTCGTGCGTCGCAACCAGCGGCCCACCCCCGTGTTGCGGGGGTCGTCCTCGAGCTTGTAGAACACGTCGCTGAACGGGCCGCTGCGCTGGTAGTCGTAGAGCTCGGGATAGCGCTCGCGGGCGTCGACCCACATCGTGCGGAACTTGTAGAACGTGAAGACGCGCCCGCCGCGGGTCACCCGCTGTTGGCGGAAGACCGCTGGGCCCGGCGAGTCGCGCCGGATGAGCAGCGCGATGGCGAGCATGACCGGCGCGGCGAGCAGGAGCAGCACGGTGGCGCCGACGAGGTCGAGCGAGCGTTTCGCGATGCGGTAGGCCCTCGACCGGTTGGGCAGGTAGAGGAAGCGAGCCGTCCCGAGGCGTCGCTCGAGGTAGTCGGGCAGCGGCTCCGCCGGGTCCCACGGTGCGGGGCGCGGCGGTAGGGCTGTCGGTCGGCGGGCGAGGTGCGGCTCGGCGGGCTGGAGGCCGGTGATGCGCTCGACCGCTTCTGCGGCATCGGCGATCTCCGCGTCGGTGAGCCCGGCGTCAGTGAGCGCGCGGTCGGTGAGCGCGGCGTCGGTGGGGCCTGTGGCCGGGACGGCGCCGAGGTGGCGCTGGCCGTTGGTCGAGCGTGGGTTGGCGCGCTCGGGCGTCGCACCCGGCAGGAAGGTCAGCTCGCGCATCCGCTGGATGCCGAGCGACCGGTTGCCGAGCGCCAGGTCGCACAGTGACGGCCGACCGTCAGCCTCGAGATCGTCGCCGTGCAGGATGCCGTGGAAGCCCACGACCCAGCTGCGCACAGCCATCGTCGGAGGGGGTGTCACCGCCCCCTGGTCGAAATCGAACGCACTTTCAGACATGCAAGTGTCCCCCCGCGAAGACCCCACATTTGCACTACCCCGAGACAGCACATGGCCGGACTGCCTGAATACAAACCTGATCATTGTCCCCACGGGTCCAGCCCGTGAGTGGAATGCAGAAACTTACGATTCCTTTACCTGCCAAGGGTGCGCAGGGCAGCATGAGATACATGGAGCTCATCGTCATTTCCGTGCTCGTGATCGCCGGCGTGACGTTCGCGCTGGTCAGGCGTCGATGAGCCCCAGCTCGCCGTCCACCATGTGGACCACGAGCTCCTCGAACGAGGTGGTGGCCCGCCAGCCGAGGTGATCCTCGGCGAAGGACGGGTCGCCGACGACGGCCGCTGCATCCGTGACCCGGACGAGCGCGTCGTCCACCCGCACGTGCGCCTGCCAGTCGTCGACCCCGACGTGGGCGAAGGCCGCCACGACGAGGTCACGCACCGAGTGGGCCACGCCCGTTGCCACGACGACGTCGGCCGCCGTGGGGGCCGAGGCCATGAGACGCAGGGCGCGCACGTGGTCGGGTGCCCAGCCCCAGTCGCGGCGGGCGTCGAGGTTGCCCAGCTCGAGGATCTCGGACGACCCGCGGGCGATGCGGGCCACCGCAGCGCAGATCTTGCGGCTGACGAAAGTCGTTGGCCGCCTTGGTGATTCGTGGTTGAAGAGGATGGCGCTCGAGCAGTGCAGCCCCTGGCTCCGCACCACCGCGGCAGACAGGTGGGCGAAGGCCTTCGCCGCGCCGTAGGGGTTCGTGGGCCGCACCGGGGTCCGCTCCGTCTGCGGGCTCTCCGCCGGCTCACCGAAGATCTCGGAGCTCGAGGCCTGGACGAACCGCACGTCGAGGCCACTGCTGTCGCGGAGGTCGCGGGCGGCATACATGAGCTCGACGGCGGCGACGCCGCTCGCCCGAGCGGTCTCGACCGGCTGCTCCCAGGATCGCGCGACGGAGCTGACCCCGGCGAGGTTGTAGATGTGCTCGGGGGCGAGCTCCATCACCAGCGCGCGGGTGGCCGCCCCGTCGGTGAGGTCGCCGGTGTGGACGACGACCTGGGGCGACACGTGGCTGAGGTCGTCCCCGGCGCGCACGAGGCCGTGCACCTCCCACCCGGAGGCGACGAGGTCGTCGGCGAGGTAGCTGCCGTCCTGACCCGCGACTCCGGTGATGAACGCTCGTG
Source organism: Humibacillus xanthopallidus (assembly GCF_006717145.1). Lineage (GTDB taxonomy): Bacteria > Actinomycetota > Actinomycetes > Actinomycetales > Dermatophilaceae > Humibacillus > Humibacillus xanthopallidus. The sequence goes on from NZ_VFQF01000001.1 coordinate 2,245,060, forward strand.
GCATGGGCTCAGTATGGCGAATCGGCCTTCTCCGCAACGAGATCCGCCTCGACCATCATGGCGACGAGCTCTCCGAAGGCGACCTTGGGCTTCCAGTCGAGCACGGCCCGGGCCTTCGAGGCATCGCCGGTGAGCACGTCGACCTCGGCGGGTCGCAAGAAGGCGGGGTCGAGCACGACGTGCGGCTGCCAGTCGGTGATGCCGACGTGGCCGAAGGCGGCGTCGAGCAGCTCACGCACCGAGTGCGTCTCGCCGGTCGCGACGACGTAGTCGTCCGGCTCGGGCTGCTGGAGCATGAGCCACATCGCCTCGACGTAGTCGCCGGCGAAGCCCCAGTCGCGCTGGGCGTCGAGGTTGCCCATGGCGATCGTCTGCTGCCGCCCCATGGAGATCCGCGCCACGGCACGCGACACCTTGCGCGTCACGAACTCGATTCCGCGACGGGGAGATTCGTGGTTGAAGAGCACGCCGGACGACGCGTGCATGCCGTAGGACTCGCGGTAGTTGATCGTCATGTGGTGCCCGTAGGCCTTGCTCACGGCGTACGGCGAGCGGGGTCGCAGGAGCGTCGTCTCGCGCTGCGGCACCTCGTAGACGTTGCCGAACATCTCCGAGCTCGACGCCTGGTAGAAGCGCACGCGCCGCGGGTCGTCGCCGCAGTGCAGCCGCACCGCCTCGAGCATGTTGAGCACGCCGAGCCCGGTGACGTCGCTCGTGACCCGCGCGTTCTCCCACGAAAACGCGACGAAGGAGACCGCGCCGAGGTTGTAGACCTCGTGCGGGTCGACGGCCGCCATGACGCGCATGAGGCTCGACTGGTCGGTGAGGTCGCCGGCGTGGAGGTGGACCTCCGGCACGAGCCGCTCGACGAGCGGGCGTTTCGGGTTGCTCTGGCCACGGATGAGACCGTGCACCTCGTAGCCCTTGGCGAGCAGGCTCTCTGCCAGGTAGAGACCGTCCTGGCCGGTGATGCCGGTGATGAGCGCGCGCTGCATGAAGGACCCCGTTCCCTCGAGAGAGTTCGAGTGTGGACGACGAGGACGGGTCGCCGTGGAGAATCGGCAGAAATCGGCCGCATCGGCACGGGTCCGCGTCGCCGATCGGCGCCCGGAGGTCCATTACGCTGCGAGCACCGGAGTGCCCGCGGTCCGACGCCGTCCGCGCACACCAGCCCGTCACCGTCTTGCTGGAGGACCCCCCGATGTACACCCCCAAGCTGCGCTCGCGCCTCGCCGTCGAGGCGCTCGGCACCTTCTGGCTCGTCTTCATCGGCTGCGGATCGGCCATCTTCAACGGCAAGTTCCTCGTCGCTGCCCTTTCGGACAGCAGCCCCGTCAACTACGGCATCGGCCACCTCGGGGTCGCCATCGCCTTCGGTCTCTCCGTGACGACGATGGCCTACGCGGTCGGCCACGTCTCCGGGGCGCACTTCAACCCCGCCGTGACGATCGGCATCGCCGTCGCGCGCCGCTTCGACTGGAAGGACGTGCCCGGCTACGTCGGTGCCCAGGTCGTCGGCGGCCTGCTCGCCGGTGGCGCCCTCGCCGGGCTCGTCAAGAGCCGTGGCCTGCCGGTCACCGGCAACCTCGCGGCCAACGGCTACGGCGAGCACTCCCCCGGCGGCTTCGGGCTCGGCGCCGTCCTCGTCGTCGAGGCCCTCGTGACAGCCTTCTTCGTCTACATCATCCTCGGCTCGACCAAGGACGACGCCCCCAAGGGCTTCGCCCCGCTCGCGATCGGCTTCGGCCTCATGCTCGCCCACCTCGTCGCCATCCCGGTGAGCAACGCGTCGATCAACCCGGCGCGCTCGACGGCCGTCGCCTTCTTCAACGGCAACGACGCCGGCCTGCAGCTGTGGGCCTTCTGGGTCGCGCCGATCGTCGGCGGACTCATCGCCGGCGTGACGTTCGCGTGGATCACGGGAGAGGACCGCAGCGACATGGACATCGAAGGCTCCACCGACGACGTCGACAACGCGGCTCGCGACGCCGCCGGCAACCCGGTGCTCGACAGCTGAGCCGTGCCTGACTCCGTCACGGGCCGCTGTGCCTGACTCCCCTTCGGCGCGCCCGCCCGCACCAGTGACACGGCGGGAGGGGTTCGGGTCGCTGGCCGTCTGCGCCGGTTGGGCGGCCGCTGTCGTCGCACTGGCCGCAGCGGCGGGTGCCCTCGGCATCTCCCGCAACGACGACTGGGTCTACTACCGTGTCGCCTTCGCGACCTGGCAGGACGGCGGCTTCGCGCCCGACCCGTACACGCGCGCCATGCTCGTCGGCCACATCGCGCTCGCGCGTCCCCTCATGGCGCTCTTCGGCCCGTCGATGCTCGCGCTCCAGCTGCTCGTCACCGTCCTCAGCGTCCTCGCGCTCTGGTGGACCTACCTGCTCGTCCGCGGCTTCCTGCGGCCGGGGCTCGCCCTGCTCGCCGTGGCCACCCTCGCGCTCGGACCGATCTATGCCGGGATCACCCCGACCTTCATGACCGACGTGCCGACCTTCGCCTTCCAGTCGCTCGCCCTGCTGCTCGCGGCGCGCGCGCTGCGTGAGCGACGGGTGAGCCGGCCGTGGCTGGCCACGGCCCTGGTCGCCGCCTTCGCAGGCTTCACCGTGCGCGAGTATGCCGCCGCTGCCGCAGCCGCCATCGTCGCCGCGGCGTGGTGGCGGGTCAGGCCGGGCACCTCCTCGCCCGCCGACCCCGAGACGGATGCCGTCACATCACGGTCGGACCGCTGGTTCGTCGTGGCGCTCGGCATCGGGTGGCTCGCCGTCGCGGCTGCGCTCTACCTCTGGCGAACGAGCTCCTTCCCGGGCCCGAACGTCGGGCTCCGCCTCCTGCCTGACCTCGCGGACGTGCACCTGGCCGGCCGGGCGGCATACACCCTCGCACTGCTCGTCTCGCCTGCGACGATCTACGTCCTCTTCCGCGGCCGGGGCCGCCTGCTCGCGCGGCACCGGCGGGTGACGGTCGTGAGCGCCGTCGTGTTCTTCGGTGGCACGCAGGTGATGAACGGTGTCTTCCTCGGCAACTACGTCGGGATGCGCGGGTCCTACACCGGCACCGTCGCGGGAGTGCGTCCCGTCGTCGTCACGCCGTGGGTCTGGTCGCTCGTCGTGGCGGTCGCCGTGCTCAGCGCCGTGATGGCGGTGGTGCTCGCCGCCAGCGCGATCGGCCGCGTGCGTGCGCGACACCGTGCCGGCGAGCGCGCGCCGCGGCACCCGGCTGCCGTCACCCTCACGCTGACGTATGCCGCCGCCTACGTCGCGCTCACCGTGACCCTCGCGATCTTCACCACGAGCCCGTTCTTCGACCGCTACTTCGTGCCGGTCGTCCCCGCGGTGGCGTCGGCCGTGCTCTGGGCCTGGCAGCGCGAGCCGAGCCTCGACGGGGAGCGCCGGCCGAGCCGTGCCGCCGCCTGGGCATCGGGTGTCGTGACGGGCTTCATCGCGCTGGTCGCCCTCTCGCTCGTCGTGACCTCGGTGCAGTTCGACGCAGCGAAGTGGCGGCTCGGCACGCAGTTGGAGGCCCGCGGGTGGAGCGCAGCGACGATCGACGCGGGCTTCGAGTGGTTCGGCTTCCACCAGGAGCAGCCGATCGACCCCCACCCGCGCGTACTGCCCGGGCACCCCTTCTGGGTGAGCCGGGTCTTCGCGCACCCCCGCGTCTGCGTCATGGTGTCGCACACCCGGGGCGTCCTGCCGATGAGCGTCGGCGACGTCGTCGCGCGAACCTCCGTGTGGGCGCCGCTCGGAGGCACCTTCGACCTCGTCGCCCGACCCGTCGACCTCGACTGCCCCACGTGAAGGTCACATATGCATCCTGACCAAATGAAGCTATGATCTGTAGATGGCCAAATTGAAGCACAATGCTTCACCTGTGGCGCTCATCGGAGACGTCGTGCGGTCGCGCACGCGAGCCGATCGTCAGGCCCTTCACGACGAGCTGTCCGATGCGCTCGCCGAGGCCAACAGAACGGTCGAGAGCGAAGACTCCCTCGTCATCACGGTAGGAGACGAGTTCCAGGGTGTCTATGCCACGCTCGGGCAGGCGCTGCACGCCAGCTTCGTCGTCCGGGCGGCGCTGCACCCCCGGACCGACGTCCGCTTCGGGCTCGGCCGCGGCGCGGTGACGACGCTCGACCCGGAGCGGGGCATCCACGACGGCCCCGCCTACTGGGCGGCCCGAGACGCGATCACGACGGCGGAGGAGCGCGCCCGCAAGGCGCAGACGCGCACGTCGCGGACGGCATACGTCGGGCTGGAGGACGAGCCCGCGACCGTAGCGGCGGTGCAGTCGGCCCTCGACTGTCTGGACTTCATGGTTGGGTCGATGTCGAGCACCTCACGCGAGATCTTCGGAGGACTGATGAGCGGGCACACCCAGCACGAGCTGGCCCAGCGGCTCGGCCTCAGCGCGTCCGCGGTATCGCAACGGGTGCGCCGCGACGGCATCGGGGTGGCGCTCGAGGCGACGCAGCGGCTGTGGGGGCTGCCGTGACCTGGCTGTCGATCGTGCTCATCGGTCTCGGGGTCGGCGACCTCGTGCGCTCCTCGTCGTGGTCGCGCGCGCGTCTCGTCGCACACATCACGACGCCCGTCGTCGTCGCCGTCGTGGCGGTGCTCGCCGACGTCGACGCGTGGGCCGACGTCGTCGCCCTCGTGCTGGCGCTCGGGGTCGCCGCCGCGTGGATGGAGCTCTCGAGGCGCACCCAGCGCACCGGCCACGGGGCGCTCGCGGCCCTCGGCACGTTCGCCGTGCTCGTCGCGGGGCTCATCGGCTTCTCGGGGGCGGCGAGCACGCCCGGCGGGCCGCTCGCCAGCTGGCTCGCGTGGGCCGACCTGCCCGGTCTCGCGACGCCCAGCGCTGCTCGGCTGCTCGTGCTCACTGGTCTCGTCGCCTTCAACATCGCCACGGCCAACGTCATCGTGCGCCTCGTCCTGCTCGCCATCGGTGCGCTGCGCCCCGACATGGTCGCTGCCGCGGCGCCGACCGTCCCGGCTGTCCCGCCCGGTCAGTCCAGTCAGCCCGGTCAGCCGGCGGACCGGCTCAAGGGGGGCCGGCTGCTCGGGCCCATGGAGCGACTGGTCATCCTCGGTCTCGGCCTCGTCGGCGAGTTCGGCGCGGCCGGCATCGTCATCGCCGCGAAGGGGCTGCTCCGCTTCCCCGAGATCCAAGCCGCCGCCCGCAACAACGCGGCGGGCGGCTACACCGGCGGAACGGCCGGCATCGACGACGTCACCGAGTACTTCCTCGTCGGCAGCTTCGTCAGCTGGCTCATCGCCCTGGCCTCCCTCGCCCTCGCCGCCTGACAATCGAAAGAGCACTTCGTCGGCCCCAATCGAAAGAGCACTCCGTCGGTCTCGACGCCGGACCGCCCCCAGTCGACGACGCACGGCCCAATCGAGAGAGCACTCCGTCGGCCCCAATCGAGAGAGCACTTCGTAGCCCTCGACGCCCGACCGCCCCCCAGTCGACGAGGCACGGCGGGCCCAATCGAAAGAGCACTCCGTCGGTCTCGACGCCGGACCGCCCCCAGTCGACGACGCACGGCCCAATCGAGAGAGCACTCCGTCGGCCCCAATCGAGAGAGCACTTCGTAGCCCTCGACGCCCGACCGCCCCCCAGTCGACGAGGCACGGCGGGCCCAATCGAAAGAGCACTTCGTCGGCCTCGGCGCCGGGCGGGGGCGTGACCAAAGCCGCACCCGCGTCCGCGCTCCCCCGGACGGTGTGCCCCGCACGCACTGGTAGCGTCGGAGCGTCCAGCGACACACCGACGTGAAGGGTCTTTCCCGTGAGCACAACCCCCGTCAAGGTCGCCGTCACCGGCGCCGCCGGCCAGATCGGCTACAGCCTCCTCTTCCGCATCGCGAGCGGTGCCCTGCTCGGGCCCGACACCCCGGTCGAGCTGCGGCTGCTCGAGATCACGCCCGCGCTCAAGGCCCTCGAGGGCGTCGTCATGGAGCTGGACGACTGCGCGTTCCCGACCCTCGCGAAGGTCGAGATCGGCGACGACGCGTCCACGGTCTTCGACGGCGTCAACCTCGCCCTGCTCGTCGGCGCGCGCCCGCGCGGTCCCGGCATGGAGCGCGGCGACCTGCTCGAGGCCAACGGCGGCATCTTCGCGCCGCAGGGCAAGGCCCTCAACGAGGTCGCGGCCGACGACATCCGCGTCACGGTGACCGGCAACCCGGCCAACACCAACGCCCTCATCGCGATGAGCAACGCCCCCGACATCCCGACCGAGCGCTTCTCTGCCCTGACCCGGCTCGACCACAACCGCGCGATCAGCCAGCTCGCGGCCAAGCTCGGAGTCCCGGTCAGCGAGATCAAGAAGATGACCATCTGGGGCAACCACTCGGCCACGCAGTACCCCGACCTCTTCCACGCCGAGGTCTCCGGCAAGAATGCCGCCGAGGCCGTGGGCGACCAGGACTGGCTGGCCGGCACCTTCATCCCGACCGTCGCCAAGCGTGGCGCAGCCATCATCGAGGCCCGCGGCGCGAGCTCGGCTGCCTCCGCGGCGTCGGCGACCATCGACCACGTGCGCACCTGGGTCCAGGGCACGCCCGACAACGACTGGGTGTCGATGGCGGTCCGCTCCGACGGTTCGTACGGCGTGCAGGAGGGCATCATCTCCTCCTTCCCCGTCACCGTGAGCAACGGCCAGTGGGACATCGTCCAGGGCCTCGAGATCGACGACTTCTCGCGCGGCAAGATCGACGCCTCGGTTGCCGAGCTCGTCGAGGAGCGCGACGCCGTCAAGGGGCTCGGCCTCATCTGAGCCTGACGCGACAGACCGAGAAGGGCGCCGACCACCAGGTCGGCGCCCTTCCCCTTCCCCACCGCCCAGGTATGCCGTCCGCCTCCTCCCGCCCCCACCCCCGGTTCGAGGTGATCCGGGACCCCACGTGGGTGCCGGCATCACCTCGAATCGGGGGTGCGTGACTGCCGGTTCGAGGTGATCTCGGACCCCACGTCGGTGGCGCCATCACCTCGAATCCAGGGTTGTGTGACTGCTGGTTCGAGGTGATCCTGGACCCCACATCGGTGCCGGCATCACCTCGAATCGGGGGTGTGCGACTGCTGGTTCGAGGTGATCCTGGACCCCGCATCGGTGCCGGCATCACCTCGAATCCCGGGTGAGGCGGGCCCTGTGACTGTTGGTTCGAGGTGATCCTGGACCCCACGTGGGTGCCGGTATCACCTCGAATCGGGGGTGTGTGACTGCTGGTGACTGCGGGGTGTCAGCGGGGGCGCCAGCCGCGGCGGGCCAGCTTCGCCTTGAGGGACTCGGTGAGGTTGAGTCCACTGCCCCGCGGGCGCACGTGCGTGCCGCGCAGGCGCCAGAACTTCGCCTCCGCCCACTTCGTCGCCTCGCCCGGGTGCCGCCACCACACGCCCATCAACCTCAGGCGATGAACCGCCTTCTGGCGCAACAGACTCGGCAGTGGCACGTCCCGGTCATAGACCAGAGCGAGCTCGAACCGTTCGTTGACGACTCGCGGCGAGACACGCGCCCCGACCGTCATGTTGAGCAGGTTGCTGCCGTGGATGACCTGGACCCACATCGGTGGCGCGCTGACCTCGCGCACCGGACCCCACGCGCTGGCGCGGGCGTGCCGGGCGGCATACACCGTCTGCGGCTGACGCCCCTCGTGACGTTGCTCGACGAGCGTGAGGAACGGGCTCGACAACTGGTCGTAGAGGTAGGTGTTGCCGCTGCGGTCGATCTGGATGCCGCGGGGGAAGTCGACGAACAGGCCGTCGGTCGGGGTGAACTCGCGCTGCACCGCGGCCATGAAGTCGCGGGCGATGCCGTCGTCGCTGTCGAGGCGGGTGGTCAGGAGCCACGGGGCAACGGCACCTCCGGTGCCCCCGGCACCCTCCGAGCCCTCCGCACCCACGCGCCGTGACTCGATCGCTCGAGCGAAGATCGACGGAGACCACGGCTCGTGGGACCAGATGGGCGTGAAGGCTCCAGCCGCGAGCGACTCGACGTCGGCTCGGAAGTCGTCGGGACACCGGTCGTCGAAGAGCACGAGCCAGGTGAAGTCCGAGGCGCCCTGCTGGCCGAGCACCGACGACCAGCAGGCGTCGACGAAGAAGCCCAGCCGGTAGCGCAGCCACTCCGCCTGCGCCGGCTCGCCGGGCGTGAAGGCGGCGCTGAAGCGCGTCAGCAGATAGTGGTCGAAGGGCGCGGAGCCCGATCGTGCCGGGTCTGCAGGGCTCGCCACGGTGTGCCGTCGCGCCGTCAGCGGGTGACCGTCGCCGACGACCGCGAGACCGGGTCGTTGAGGTTGACGGTCGCCGACGCGATGAGCAGACCGACACCGAAAGCCACGAGGATGATGACGTCGAGGGTGCGCGAGCGCACGTTGAGGCCACCCGCCTTGCGAGCGGGTCGGGCCACGAGACGAATGAGGGCGCCGAGCAGGAAGCCCGCGGCCATGATGCGGCCGCCCCAGCGCAGGTCGGCGAAGGCGATGACGAGGACGCCGGTCCCGACGATGGCGGCGATGAGCCACCACCACGAGAGGACGACGAAGCCGCTGCCGCGCCACTGCATCGGCGGCGCTCAGCCCTGCCCGGCGGGGTCGGCGTCGACGTGTGCCTCGGCGGCCTCGACGATGTTCGTCAGCAGCAGCGCCCGCGTCATCGGGCCGACGCCGCCGGGGTTGGGGCTGACCCATCCGGCGACCTCGGCGACATCCGGAGCGACGTCGCCGGCGATCTTGCCGTCGACCCGGCTCACCCCGACATCGAGCACGGCAGCACCGGGCTTGACCATCTCGCGAGTGACGATGCCCGGCACGCCGGCGGCTGCGATGACGATGTCGGCCTGGATCACCTCCGCCGCGAGGTCACGGGTGCCGGTGTGGCAGAGAGTGACCGTGGCGTTCTCGCTCTTGCGCGTGAGGATGAGGCCGAGGGGGCGACCGACGGTGAGGCCGCGGCCGATGACGACCACCTTGGCCCCCGCGATCGGCACGTCGAAGCGGCGCAGCAGCTCGACACAGCCCATCGGGGTGCAGGGCAGCGGCGCGTGCTTGCCGAGCGCCAGCCACCCGAGGTTCATCGGGTGGAGCCCGTCGACGTCCTTCTCGGGGTCGACCCGCGAGAGCAGCGCCATCTCGTCGAGGCCGGTGGGCTGCTGCACGAGGAAGCCCGTGCAGGCCGGGTCGGCGTTGAGCTCGTCGATGACGGCCTCCACCTCGGCCTGGGTGGCCGTCGCCGGCAGGTCACGGCGGATGCTCGTGATGCCGATCTCGGCGCAGTCCTTGTGCTTGGCGTTGACGTACCAGTGGCTGCCCGGGTCGTCGCCGACCAGGACGGTGCCGAGCCCCGGCACGACGCCGCGCTCGGCGAGGCGGGCGACCCGCTCGGCGAGCTCGTGCTTGATCGACTTGAGGGTGGCCGAGCCGTCGAGGATGCGTGCCGTCACGGGTGACATCCTGCCATCCCCTCCTCTTTGCTCGACGCCGACACCGCCCCGTGGCCTGCGGACGCTCAGCCGGCGACGAGACGCATCAGCTGCTGGACGTTGCGCTCCCACGTGAACGACTCGGCGCGGGCGCGCAGGACCTGTCCGCGACGCCGCCGTTCCGCGGGGTCCACCACGAGCGAGTGGAGCGCGTCAGCGAGCGCCGCGGTGTCGTGCGGGTCCACATAGACGCCCTCGGGGCCGAGGTACTCCGGTATGCCGCCGCTCCGGGCCGCGACCACGGGCAGTCCCGAGGCCATCGCCTCCGTGACGACCTGACCGGCCGGTTCCTGCCACTCGACCGGCATGCAGAAGAGGTCGGCTCCGGCATAGACAGCCGGAAGGGAGCGCCGCTCGACGAAGGGCGTGAAGCGCACGAGGTCTCCGAGCGGCGCCGCCGCCCTCCTCAGCTCGACCTCGTAGGCCGAGAGCCCGCACGAGGGTCTGAGCCCGGCCGATCCGACGATGTGCACGCGGAAGTCCTTGGTGCGCTTGGCGATCTCGTGAGCAGCCGCAACGAGGTGGTGAGCACCCTTGTGCGGCATGACATTGCCGACGAAGAGAATCGTGCAGGGCTCTCCCGCAGACCTGCTGGCGGGCCGGAAGCGCTCGGAGTCGACCCCGTTGCGGAGCACGTGCAGGTTGTCGGGGCGCGATCCGAGACGCTGCGCGACCGAGTCGGCGAGGTAGTCACTCACCGCGACCGTGACATGGGTGCGCTCGATGACCTGCCGGATCTCTCGCGGCCGCCAGGTGCGGAAGACCTCGTTGCCGAGGTGGAGCACGATCTTGCCGTCGAAGCTCCGGGTCAACCGTCGGGTGATGGCGCCGGCGTAGTTGTAGAGGACGAGCGCCTCTGTGTCGGGGGGGACGGCGGCCAGCGCCTCGCGGTGGAATCGCGCAATGCATGGCCGTCGCCCGACGGTTCTGCCGAGCACGACGTCCACAGCGCGCTCGGTATCGGTGAACCATTCCTTCTTCGTCGAGCGGGTCGAGCCGTAGGGGACGAGTGTTCCTTCCGGGTAGTCATGGGTGCGCCGATCGCTCACCACGACATAGGTGCGCCCGCCCATCGCCTCGTGCGCGCGCGCTTGCGCATTGATCTTGGTGGACATCGCATTACCGGTCTGGTGCGAGTACTCCGAGAAGACGTAGGCGATCTGCGCGATCGGACTCACCATGGGCACAACGGTGCTCGCAATTTCGGACACGTGCTCAGCAGCCTCCATGATCCTCTTTCAGACGACCTGGACCCGAGACTCCGCAGCCTTGTGGGCCACGTTGTCGAGACTAGGAGAAAGTGGCGATGCTGTCTCGTCGACGGCCCAGATTCCGGAAATGACGACGTGAGCGCCAACACAGGATCACGCGCGTCGACATGCAACTCGTGACGCGCCCGACGTATTTGTCGAGGGGCTGGCGCCTCATGCACCGTGTTCAATCCCGGCGCAATCCCTGCGTTCGGCTCGGGGTGCACCTTCGCACAGGAAGACGTGAGCATGGGAGCACTTCACACGATCCTTCGCCGCACCGGAACCGTGACCGCGGCGGCAGCAGCCATCACCCCTCGTCGGCTCGACGATGGCGTCGGCACACCACTGCTACCGGGACTACTGGCAGCCCGCCGCCTACGCGCAGCACGTCAAGGGCCACACGCCCTGGGTGCCGCTCAGCGACCTCGGCACGATGTACCTCATCGGGCCGGAGTACGCCGAGCAGTGCGGCTACGTCGCCGACGACGCCGTCACCGCCTTCATGGCCGAGCGGGGCCTCACGCAGGAGCCGCTCATCCAGAGCCGGGCAACCGTCGGCAGCGGCGCCGCCTACCAAGGCAAGGCACCGAAGCCGTTCAGCTACCTGTCCGACGGGGACTTCGCGATGCTGACGATGGCAGTCATCGACGGCATGGCGACGTGCGCGCCGGACTGGCAGCCGCCGGCGGAGGGCTGAGCAGTCCGGCCCGTCAGCGCGGCTCAGCAGTGCTGCCGAGCGCGATCACAGGGCAACACGACAGAGGGCGGGCGCGCGGCGGGGAGGCCGGGCGCCCGCACTCTCGGTGACGTCGTCGGCCGTCCCCTAGCCGGCGGACGACCCGGTCAGCTCGTCGAGCGGGACGCTGGCGTCCGCGAGTCGGTCGCGGTCGACGACCGTCGCGTCGCGCACGAGCTGCTGCACCGCGTCGATGGTGTCCCACACGTTGACGTGCATACCGGCCAGGACCCGCACGCCGTCGCCCTCGGGCACGACCCAGAAGGCCATGAACTCGTTGGCCGACGGCTCGCCGCGCAGCACGACCTCCGCGCCCGACCCGCGCGGGACGTGGCCGGCATACTCCAGCCCCACGTCGTACTGGTCGGAGAAGAAGAACGGGATGGGGTCGTAGGTCACGTCCGCCCCGGCCATCGAGCGGCCGGCGGCCAGCCCGCCGTCGTTCGCGTTGGCCCAGTGCTCGACGCGCACGTGGGTGCCGAGGGTCGTGCTCTCCCAGTTCGCCACGTCGCCGGCGGCCCAGACGCCGTCGGCCGAGGTGCGCAGTCGGGTGTCGGTCACGATGCCGTTGTCGACGTCGAGCCCCGCGCCCTCGGCGAGCCCGGTGTTGGGCGTGATGCCGACGCCCACGACGACCACGGCAGCGGGGAGCCGCTCGCCCGTCGTCGTCACGACGGCTTCGGCGCGCCCGGAGCCCTCGATGCGCGACACGCCCTCGCCGAAGCGGAACGTCACGCCGTGCGAGCGGTGGAGGTCGGCGAACCAGCCGCCCACCTGCTCCCCCATCACTCCGAGCAACGGCGCGGCCTGCGGCTCGACGACTGTGACGCTGCACCCTGCGTCGGCGGCGGCCGCGGCCACCTCGAGCCCGATCCAGCCGGCCCCGACGATCACCACCCGGGCGCCGTCGGCGAACGCCTCCTTGAGCGCCGTCGACTCCTGCAGCTCGCGGAGGTAGAGCACGCCGTCGAGGTCGGCGCCGGGGGCGTCGAGCGCCCGCGCCGACGAGCCGGTCGCGATGAGCAGCTTGTCGTACGAGAGGGATTCGCCGCTGCGCAGCGTGACGACGTGCTCGTGGGCGTCCAGCGAGGTCGCGGGGTCACCGAGCCGCAGCTCGACGTCGTGGTCGGCATACCACCCCTCGGGGTGGGTGAAGACACTGTCGATCGCGTCGTCGCCCTTGAGCACCCCCTTGGACAGCGGCGGCCGCTCGTAAGGAAGCCGCTCCTCCTCGGTGACGACGACGACCCTGCCCTTCTCGTCCTCCTCGCGGATGCCCTCGACCGCCCGCGCTGCCGCAAGGCCCCCGCCGATGATCACGTATGCCGTCCGGCCCGTTCCGCTGTTCGCCGCGCTGCTCATGGCCTCCACCTTCACACGCCCAGCGCGGTCCGTCGAGGCCCGGGGGTAGGTGGCCCGGGCAGGTGAGGAGGTGGGCGGGGGTAGATGGCGAGCTGGGACGGCGGGCTGCACGGTCCGCCCACCGCGCGTCACCAGGTGACGTCGCGGCCGAGCTCACGCATCGTGTCGACCATGACGTCGTACCGACGCGCCCCCACCTGCTGCCTCAGGCGTTGCTGAGCCGCGTCGATGAGGGCGAGGGTCTCCTCGACCACCCGGTCGCCCGCCTGGGTCCGGCGCACCCACCGCACCCGCCGGTCAGCCTGCGATGGTCCGCTCTCGACGAGGCTGAGCGCTTCGAGCGTGTCGACGAGCTGGCCGACGGCCTGCTTCGTCACTCCAGAGCGGTGCGCGAGGTCGGTGACGCGCATGCCGCCTGGCGGGATCATCTGCAGCAGCCTCGACCGCCGCCCTCCGATCGCGGCGAGGTGCGCCGGGGCGAGCTCGCGCATCTCGCGGTTGAGCCGACGGCCCACCGCGTCGGCCCACCGGAAGAGATGATCCGGGAGTTCGTCCGGGAGGTCGTCGGAGCGGTGCCCTTGGACCTCGTCCGGCGACGGCTGCACGTCCATCCCGTCACTCTTGCGCACCGCCATGCCCTCACCCTATCCTCGATTTGGTAAAGAGGCTTTACTACTTGAGGGGCGGGGACATGGCGGTCGACGAGGACGGCATCGCCGCTGTCACGGCGCGGCTGGCGGGTGCCACGGTGGAGGATGTGGCACTCGCCCACGTCGACTACGACTGGGGCTCCCCCGCGACGGCGGGCCTGTGGAGGGTCGAGGTCACGACCTCAGGCGGCCGGTCACGCTCCTTCGTCAAGCTGCTGCGCCACCCGCGCCTGTGGCCCCGGCTCGAGGTCGTGCCCGAGGGCCCCGCCCGCGACTTCTTCCTCACTGCCTTCCCGTGGCGCTTCGAGCTCGACATGGCGCTCTCGGGCATCGCCGACGTCCTGCCGACCGGCATGCGCGTTCCCGAGCTGCTGCACCACGAGCACTTCGACGACGACCACATCGGCGTCTGGTCCGAGCTCGTCGAGGAGCGCAGCGGACCGTGGTCGACCGACGAGCTCGCCCGTGCGGCATACCTGCTCGGGCGTCTGGCCGCGCGGCGACGCGAGGGCGCGGAGGTCAACGAACGCCTGCCCGAGATCTGTCGGCAGCTCCCGCGGGGTGCGGCACTGCGTTACCTCGTCGAGGGCCGGGTCCTCGTCGGGACGAGGGCCGAGCTGGCCGACGACTCGCTCTGGGCGCACCCCGCCATGATGGAGGCCGTCGCCACCACGGGCGACGTCGACCTGCGCGGCGACCTCGGTCGGCACCTCGACCTCGCCCTGCCGGTCCTCGCCGAGCTCGACGCCCTGCCCCAGACCTTCGCGCACGGCGACGCGAGCGTCCAGAACATCCTCGTCTGCCACGGCGAGGACGACCTCGTCGTCATCGACTGGGGCTTCGGCTCGCTGCTCGCCGTAGGCTTCGACCTCGGGCAGCTGCTCGTGGGGCCGATGCACGCGAGCCTCGCACCGGCGACCGAGATCGCGGCTATCGATTCGGCGATCTTCCCTGCCTACCTCGCGGGCCTGGCCGACGAGGGGTTCGCCGTGGATGCCGACGACGTGCGCTTCGGCTACCTCGGCTCGCTCTTCGCCCGGTCCGTCTTCAGCGCACTGCCCTCCGACGAGCTGCGCACCGCGCCGCCCGACGACCCGATGGTCGCCGCGCTGGCGCTCGAGCGCGTGACGCTGACCCGCGCCATGCTCGACCTCACCGCGCCCGTCGTCGCCGCGCGCCTGGGAGACGGCACCCCCTGCGGGCTGAGCCCCGCACGCTGAGGCCCTCGCCCTGGGACCCGCGCGTCAGGAGGTCCAGGCGCGCCAGAGCGCGGCGTACTCCCCGTCTCGGGCGACGAGCTCGTCGTGGCTGCCCAGCTCGGCGACACGCCCGTCGATGACGACGGCGATGCGGTCGGCGTCGTGCGCCGTGTGCAGGCGGTGGGCGATGGCCACGACGGTGCGACCGGTGAGCAGCGCGTTCATCGAGCCCTCGAGGTGCCGGGCGGTGCGCGGGTCGATGAGCGAGGTCGCCTCGTCGAGGACGATCGTGTGCGGGTCGGCGAGGATGAGCCGGGCGAGGGCGATCTGCTGAGCCCGACCGGGCGTCAGCACCTGCTGCCCCGAGCCGATGCGCGTGTCGATGCCCTCGGGCAGCCGGTCGACCCACTCGAGCGCGTCGACGGCGCCGAGGGCCGCGCGCACCTGCTCGTCGCTCGACCCCTCACGGGCGAGCACGACGTTGTCGCGCACCGACCCGATGAAGACGTGGTGCTCCTGCGTGACGAGCGCGACCTCGGTGCGCAGCACGTCGAGCGGCAGTGCGGTCAGCTCGACACCGCCGACGGCGACGGAACCCGTGCGCGGGCCGTGGATGCCCGAGAGCAGCCGGCCGAGGGTCGACTTGCCCGAGCCGCTCGGCCCGACGATGGCGAGCCGCTCTCCGGTGCGCAGGTCGAGGTCGATGCCGTGGAGCACGTCGTGCCCGGGCCGGTAGGCGTAACGAAGGTCGTGCCCGACGAGGTCACGGCCGAGCGGCCGATCCGAACCGGCCTCGCGGTCGGGCGGCACCGTCGCGATGCCGAGCAGTCGGGTCGTCGAGGCGATGCCGACCTGCACCCGGTCAACGGTGTGCACGAGCATGTCGAACGGCCCCCACAGCGCCTCGGCATAGAGGATCGCCGTCGTCAGCTGCCCGAGCGTCGCCCACCCCTGGGCGTAGCCGATCGCGCCGAAGAGGAGCACGAGCACGCGAGGCATGCTGAACGCGATGTCCATGACGACGAAGAGCAGGTTGCGCAGCGTCATCGTGTAGCGCTCGGCCTGACCGGACACCTCGATGTCGTCGTCACCGCGACGGAGCCGCTGCTCGCCGAGCCCGAGCGCCTCGACGGTGCGGGCCCCCTCAACGGTCTCGGTGAGCGTCGTGTTGATGCGCGAGTAGGTGCCGCCCTCGGTGAGGTAGCCCTTCGGTGCCCGCTTGAGGTAGCGCCTCACCTGGAAGAGCGCGAGCGTCATGAGCACGATCGACGGCAGCGACAGGACGAGCGAGTTGCTCACCATCGCGACGAGCGTGAGCACGACGGTGATGCTCGCGATGATCGACTCGGGCAGCGCCCACCGCACGCTCTCGCTCATCGTGCCGACGTCGCGGGTCACGCGGGTCACGAGGTCGCCCGAGCTCGCGCTCTCGACCCGTGACAGCGGCAGGCGCAGGATCGCCCGCACGATGAACTCGCGGGCGGCGGCGAGGACGTTCTGGCCGAGCACCGTCGAGCTGATCTTGGCGGCGAAGGTGAAGAGGCTCTGCACGACGACGAGACCGGCGACGACGAGCGCTGCCGTGTTGGCGCCCGCGAGCGCCGCGTCGACGCGCCCCGCCTCGACGTCGGCGACTGTCGAGTCGACGAGGTTGCCGAGCAGGCGCGGCACGAGGAGCCCGGCGGTTGCCGCGAGCGCGTTCGCGACCACGACCACGACGACGAGCAGGCGGTGGTCGCCGAGCAGCCGACCGATGAAGCGGACCACCTGGTGGTTGTCGGCGATGGGCAGCCCCTTCCGGGCGTTCATCGTGTCGGCGACGAACTCCTGGGCCCGTCGCTCACGCAGCAGGTGTCTCCGGTGCAGCGCTGCCACCCGCTCGCGCACGGGCGCGGCGGCGGGCGGGCGCAGCTCGTCGGGGACCGCGGGCACCTCCGGACCGGCGTCCCACGTCGCGGCGGACTCAGCCGCGACGACAGGCGAGAGGAGCGGGCTGAGGTCGCTCGCGGCATACCGCGACGGGTCGGCGGCGCTCTGGAGCGTGCTGTCGGGGCGGCTCATCGCGACCCCTCCCTGACCGGCTCGGCTGGCTCGACGGGCTCAACACGCTCGGCGAGCGTGGGCGTGCCCTCGGTGCCGCGCACGACGACCGAGCGGTATGCCGCCGAGCCCGCGAGCAGGTCGGCGTGCCGACCGCGCGTCGTGGCCACGCCGTCCTCGAGGAGGATGACCTCGTCGGCGTGGTGCAGGAGCAGGGGTGAGGCGGTCATGACGACGGTCGTGCGACCGCCGCGGTGGGCGCCGAGGCGCTCGGCGATGCGCGCCTCGGTGTGGGCGTCGACGGCCGACGTGGGCTCGACGAGCACGAGCACCTCGGGGTCGGCGGCGAGCGCGCGCATGAGGACGAGCCGCTGTCGCTGGCCACCGGAGAGGCCGCGCCCCCGCTCCTCGAGCTCGCCCTGCCAGCCTCCGGGGAGGGCGTCGAAGACGTCTTCGGCTGCGGCGGTGTGCAGGGCCTGCTCCGCCTGCTCGCGGCTCAGCCGGTGGAGCGGGTCGACGGCATCGCGCAGCGTGCCGGCGAAGATCTGGGGCGCGGTGTCGCTGACGAGGATGCCGGCGCGCACCTCGTCGAGCTCGACGCTCGCGAGGTCGACCCCGCCCACGGTGACGCCCCACGGCTGGCGCGCCCGCTCGTCGTCACGGCGGGCCTGCTCCTCGCGCGCACGGGCGCGGGCCGAGCGCTCGCGGAGGGCGGCCCGGCCCTTGAGCTCCTCGGGGATCTCGTCGCTGACGAGCGCGCCCTCCTCGCTGTGGAGGTAGCGGCCGAGGCGGTCGGCGAGCGCGGCGCAGTCGTCGGGCACGGCCGAGACGACCATCGTGAGCCGACCCGGCTCGATCGTCGCGCCCGAGGCGCCGTCGACGATCGGCGCGTGCGACGGCAGGCTCGCCGGCTCGGCCGGGTGGACCCACGGCGGACGCTGCGAGAGGACGGCCACGGCCTTGCGCGCCGAGACGACCGACCGGGTCCACTTCTGCGCGAACTCGACGAAGGTGCGCATCGGCTGGATGAGGAAGAGGCCGTAGCCGAGGAAGCTGACGAGCTCGCCGACGGTCAGCTCGCCCTGCGCCACCTCGCGGGTGCCGAGCCACATGAGCGCGACGACGAAGCTGCCCGAGAGGAGCACCCCCACGGACTCGACCGCGGCGAGCCAGCGCCCTGCGGCCACGCCGGACTCGCGCACGCGCTGTGACTGGGTGTCGTAGTTGCCGCCGAAGGTCTGCTCACCGCCGATGCCGCGCAGGATGCGCAGGCCGCCGACGATGTCGGTCGCCATCGAGGTCAGCTCGGAGTTGCGGGCGCGCTCGACGCCCTGCCAGCGCTGCATGGGTCGCAGCAGGGGCGCACCGAGCAGGACGAGCAGGGGCGCCGAGACGAGGACGAGCAGGCCCATCCGCACCGACGTCGTGAGCACGATGCCGGCGACGACGAGGTAGGCGGCGAGCTGCGAGAGCGCCCGCGTCGTCACCTCCATGAGGGCGCCGAACTGGTCGCCGTCGCTGCCCGACACGGAGAGCACCTCGCCCGTCGGGGTGCGGCGGGTGAGCACGTGGCCGAGCTGGAGGGCCTTGCGCGTGACGAGCTTCGTCGTGCCGTAGAGCGCGATGAGCCACTCGCGCACGATGACGGTGTGGAAGGCGATGCCGCTCGCCGCACCGAAGACGGTGACGACGGCGAGGAGCAGGATCCACTGCATCGTCTTCGCCGAGTCGCCGGCGACGATGCCGGTGTCGATCGCGCGACCGACGATCCACGGGCCGAGGGTCTGCGGCACCATCCAGATGAGCGCGACGAGCAGGCCGACCCAGAAGAGCACGCCGTTGGCCCGCACCATCCACCAGAGGAACCTCAGGGGGCTGCGGGTGTCGGGCTCGTCGGCGCCGCGTTCGGTGTAGGCCCGGGTGACGGGCGGGAAGTCTCGCATGGCCCGACCACCCTAGGCCGGGCCGCCGACAGCGCCCCAATCCTTTTTGCCCCGGGCAGATCGGACAGGCCGCCAGCCCGTATGCCGGGTGCCGGGGTCTGCGTGAAGGGTGTCGGCCGGTGGGGCTGGGGTGACGCCCGGCGACCCCCGGTGGGCGCTCGCGAGGGGCTCGGGGTGCCGCTCGTCAGGCTCGGGTCAGGGGCGGGTCAGGTGTGGGCCACGGGGCCGCCCGTGCCGGTGCTCGTGTGGGGCGAGGCGCCGAGCGCCGCGAGGTTGCCCTGCGCGGGATGCTGACGACCCATCGGGCCCTGGGCCATCGCCGTGAGGAGGTTGGTCGTCACGGTGCGGGCGAAATCGGCCGCGTGCGCGTCGATGCGCGGTCGGGTGCGCGCGCCGCGCAGAGCAGCCGCCCAGGCCATCGTGCCCACGGCGAAGACCCCGGCGCCGCTGGGCGCTGAGTAGTAGGTCATGTCGGAGTGGGTGGCGGGCCGCTGCTGGAGCGCGACCGGCGAGTGCGCGACGACCTGGAGGTTCGTCGGCGTGCCGGGCAGCGGGTAGGCGCGGTCGATCTCGACGGCGATGAGACCGGCATACGTCTCGCCGAGGGTGGCACCGGTGCCCTCGAGGAGGAAGAAGCTCGGGTCGTGGACGACGAGGTCGGCCTCGGCGGGGAAGGCCTCGTAGAGCATGCCGGTGAAGGAGTTCTCGGGGTCCGGGTGGGGTTTGCTGCGCCACATGGCCGTCGTGTCGACGGCGCCCCGCTGGGGGTCGGCAGCGGCGGACTTGTAGCAGGTCATGCTCCGCCCGTCGTCGGAGAGGCGCACCCGCCAATAGCACGCGTTGGCGCCGAGGAAGGCCACGTTGGCGCCCGCGTCCCGCGCCGCCTCGACGTGCCGACGCATCGGCACGGTCCAGTACTCGTCGTGACCCGGGGAGACGACGCCCCTCGCGCCGGCCAGCAGGTCGGGCTGGTCGTGCAGCTCCCACGACGTGACGTAGGCCAGGTCGAGGTCGAGGCGCTCGGCGACGAAGATCGGGCCCTGCTCGTAGGCGAGGACGAGTGGTGCGCCGTTGCGGTCGAAGGGCCGGTCGAAGCTGACCACCGAGGCCTTCGGCTCTGCGCCGTGGGCCGGACCCTTGTACAGGGAGAAGCTGCCCCACTGGTTGTAGGCCTGGTGGCAGGTGACGGCCGACACGAGCACGAGCCGGCCGGATGTCTCGCGCGAGCGCACGACCATCGGCACATAGCGGGCCTTGCCATGGGCCTCGAGCCGCAGCAGGTAGCTGCCCTCGGGCCACCCCTTCGTCGATACCGAGAGCGACTGCGGCCAGCGGCAGCGCACGGTTCCGGACCCGTCGGGGGTCGGCTGAACCTGCTTTGTGGTCGCGATGTTGGGCGAGGTCCACACCAGACGCGCGCCGGTGCCCTGGTAATAGCCCAACCGGAACGCCCGGACGGTGACCGGGCCCAGCGCCGAGCTGAGGTGCAGCCCGAACGACTCACCGGGCAGCACGCTCACCCGGTCGGTGTAGCCGGCAAGGTCGGTCTCACCCGCGAGGCGGGCCTTGTCGATCCGCCAGTCCCTCGTGCCGGCCTTCGCGTTCTCGGCGCGCACCCAGCCCGCCCCGCCGGACGTGGTCGCCGAGGTTGAGCCTCCAGGCGTGGTCGGCGCTGCGGAGGACGCGCTGGACGACGCCGACCCCGACCCCGGCCCGGCGGGTGAGGCGGGGCTGCCGCCGGTGCAGGCGCCGAGCAGCAGGGCCCCACCCGCCGCCAGGACGGCGCGCCGCGACGCCCCCGTGCCGTTCTCGCTCTCCGTCACGAGCCGACCCTAGAGCCAGCCCCTGAGCGCACTCGGGAGGAACGCTGGCGGCCGGCTGGGCCGATCGCCCCGATACCCCCCGCCCCGTCGAGTGGCCACTTCCCGACCCCCCGCCCCGTCGAGTGCCCACTTCCCCGACCCCCCGCCCCGTCGAGTGCCCACTTCCCCGACCCCCCGCCCCGTCGAGTGCCCACTTCCCGACCCCCCGCCCCGTCGAGTGCCCAATTCCCGATGGGTTATCCACACCCCGCCGAGGGCGGTCGTTGTGGTCCACAGCTCGATTCGCCCTCGTACCCCGCCTTTGGTCTGATCGAGCAACGTCGACGGATGACAACCGCCTTCCCTGCCACACCATTCACCATCGCCGACGGGAGGGCGCTCGGGTTTACGGAGCGCCAACTCGGCTCACCGACCTTGCATCGGCCGTTCAAAGGGGTCCGGTCCATCACTTCGCCCTCCAGCCTGATCGAACGGGCTGAAGCCTTGGCGTGCGCGCTGCCCGCGGGCGCAGCCTTCTCGCACATCACGTCAGCGCAGCTCCAGGGCCTTCCCTTGTCGTATGCCCTCGAAGCGGATGAGCGACTACACGTCATCCGCCCGATCAACCGACCCCACCTTCGCCGCGCACTCGTGGTCGGGCATCGCGCCGTTCACGCTCGGGCACTGACGACGGCGCACGGTCTGCCCGTCGTTGGACTCGCCGACACCTGGGTTGACCTTGGCGAGCTGGCCGGCCGAAGTAAGCCCCTGGGCCTCGATGACGCCATCGTCGTGGGTGATGCGTGCGCCACGGCTCTGCGCAGCACCGCGCCGCTCAAACAAGCGCTGAGCCGCCGGGTGCGCCCACGGGGCAAGATTCTGCTCACCGAGGCACTGGAGCTCATCAGAGTGGGGTCGTGGTCTCCACGTGAGACCCAGGCAAGGATCATGTTCGTACGGGCGGGTCTTCCTGAACCGAAACCCAATCAACCGATCTCTGCCTCATGGAACCGCGACGTCCTTCTGGGCTACGGCGACCTGGTCTGGCAGATCGAGCTTCCCGACGGCCGCCAGGTACGGCTGATCGGTGAGTACCAAGGTGCCGAATTCCATTCAGAGGATGAGCAGCGGGAGCACGACGACTTTCGACGCAGACGACTGGAGGACGACGGCTGGCTCGTGATCGAGATCTGGGCAGCGGACATGGCTACCACGGCAGCGCGCTGGGCCATCATTCGCCGCTTTGCAGAGGAGCTGCACGTGCCCGAGTCCACTCTTGCGCTCCATGACACGGACCCCCACTTCTTCTCGCGCCACGCCATCGATGTGGCTATCGCCCGAGACGACGTATGGCGCGGGCGTAGGTGTTGAGGATCCCGTCGGGAAGTGAGCACTCGACTGGGAGGCGTCGCGTCTGGAAGTGAGCACTCGACTGGGAGGCGTGCCGTCTGGAACTGAGCACTCGACTGGGAAGGACCGATCCTCAGCGGTGCGTGGCTCGGGCCAGAGCCGCGAGTGCCGCGGTGAAGCACTCGGCCGGCGGGGTGACGAGGCCGGCGCCGACCTGACCGGTCCCCGCGACCCGCCCTGCCATGCCGGTGTTGATCTGCGGCAGGATCCCGGTGCGCGCGACCGCCGTGACGTCGATGCCGGTCGGCGTGCCCCGGAACTCGAGGATCGGCACCTGGTAGGCGGTGTGCTCGCCGACCGTGATCGCATACATCGTCTGCGTCGCCCGTAGCGCGAAAGGCACGTCGCCGCCGACGAACTTCACGATCGCCGGCGCAGCAGCCATCGCGAAGCCGCCGATGCCGGCCGTCTCGGTGATCGCCGAGTCGCCGATGTCGGGGTTGGCGTCGTCGGGCCCGTAGGACCCGAGGAAGAGCCCCTCGGGGGTGTTGGCCGGACCCGTGAACCACGCGTCACCAGTGCCCGACACACGGATGCCGAAGTCGGTTCCGTTGCGCGCCATCGTCGTCACGACGCTCGAACCCGGAATGCCATGGGCCGCAAGGGTGCTCAGCTTGCAGGCCGGCATACCGAGGTTGAGGAAGAAGTGCTCGTTGGCACCCGAGAAGCGCACCGCCTCGGCGATGTCGGTCGAGGACGCGTCGGCGGTGATCATCGTCGGCAGCAGCTCGCGGAGCAGCATGAGCGAGCCGGCGCGGTTGCGGTTGTGGCCCTCGTCGCCCATCTGGAGCATCTGGGCGATGACCGCCTTGATGTCGACCGGACCCGACGCGTCGACCCGGGCTCGCACGGCCTGCTGGAGGATCGGTCCGAGCACCGCGTTCATCCAGCGCAGCCGTTCGATGACCTCGGGCCCGTAGGCGCCGTAGCGCAGCACCTTGCCGAGCCCCTCGTTGAGCGAGCACCACGACGTGTTGCCGTGCACCTCGTCGCGCAGCTCGTAGACCCACATCGACGGGCTGATGACGCCAGCCATCGGCCCGACGGCGTCGCGGTGGTGGCACGGCTCGAGGGTGATGCCGTCGCCCTTCTCGAGCTTCGCCTCCGCCTCCTCGGCCGTGTCGGCAAGCCCCTCGAGCAGCATGGCGCCGATGAGCGCACCCCTGAGCGGCCCTGAGGCGCGGGCGAACTCGATCGGTGGTCCGGCGTGGAGGAAGGTCCCGCGCTCGAGCCCGAGCGCGTCGCGAGCGGGTCGCACGTCGACGAGGTCGGCGCCAGCGGCCGTCATGCGGCGCAAGGCCTCCGCGTTGGCGGTGGCACGCCGCTCGTCGGCGAGGACGACGGCGAGGTCGCGCTCGGTGCCGGGCATCGGCGGCTGCCAGTCGACCTCGCTCACCGAGACCGCTTGCGCGCGAAGCGATTCCGCGAAGAGACCTGCACCCGCTGTCGCCACGACGAGCTCGCTCGACAGCAGCCCGTGCAGGCCGACGAAGTGCTCTTTCGATTGGGGGGCAGCGTCCCTACGGGACTCTGCGTCTGCCCTGCCGTATGCCGTCGCGGTCGTCGTCGGCTCCAGTGGCCACGTGCGCCTGCCGAGGAGGTGGATCGCGTGCCGCGTCGCGTTGGCGTTGGAGAGCAGCACGGTGGCGCCGGCGTCGGCGAGAGCCTCGGCGCTGCGCTCCAGCCCCTGGGGGTCCCCGGACGTGCCGGTCAGCGACACGACGACGGGCAGGTTGCGCCCTGCCGAGGCCGCGGTCTCGCGGGCCGCGGCGATGGCGGCGGCGAGCTCCGGCGCCGGGTCGGGGTGGGCGCCGTGACCCAGCACGAGGTCGAGCAGAAGCACCCCGCACGTCGGGTCGACGGCCTCGACGGCGATGCGTTCGAGCCGCAGCGAGGGGTCGATCATCGGATGCGCCCGCCCCTGCGTCATCGAGTCGTCGCCGAAGTCGATGACGACGTGCCCGCCGTCGCGCAGGCCCGGGCCCAGCGCGAGGTCGGGGCGAAGCGGGATGTTGGAGCGCACGTCACCGAGGTGCTCGACCGCGATGAGCATGGCCTCGTCGGCGAGGGTGCCGCCGCAGAAGAGACCCCGCAGCGAGCCCTCGCCGAGCTCGTCGCTCGAGGCACCGGCCCACTCCGGCCACACCCGCTCTGCCCCGGCACCGTCCCCGCGACTGGCCCCGGCTGGATCCGCTGCACCCGTCGGGCTCGCCTCCTCGTGCGCTGCGTCGGTCGCTGCGAGGACGGCCTCGACGGCGGCCGTGAGGTCGGGGCGGCCCGGCCCGAGCGTGGCCCAGTGGACCGGCTTGCCCAGCCCGGCGGCATACCCCTTGAGGTCGGCGAGCACCTCGGGGGCGGGCGGCTTGGAGACGACGACGATGCGCTCCGTGACCGGGTCGTCGGCGAGCGCGGCCAGGGCCTGCCGCGTCGAGCGGCCACCCACCGCGGCGGAGAGGTCGCGGCCGCCGACACCGAGGCAGTGGCTGACGCCGACCCCGGCGGCGTCGAGCAGCGCCATCACCTGCTGCGCCCCCGTGCCCGACGCGGCGACGATGCCGACGGAGCCGGGCCGCACGACGTTGGCGAAGCCGAGCGCGACGCCGCCGACGACTGCGGTGCCGCAGTCCGGGCCCATGACGAGCACGCCGGCGCGCGCGGCCGCCTCCTTGAGGGCCACCTCGTCCTCGACCGGGACGTTGTCGGAGAAGACCATGACACTGACCCCGGCCGCGATGGCGTCGAGCGCCTCGGCGACGGCATGCGCTCCGGGCACCGAGACGAGTGCGAGGTCGGCCCCGGCCGCCGTGATGGCCGCTGCCGTCGTGCGCGGGGCGGGCGCGGCCCCAAAGGCTGTCGACGTGGTGCCGCTGCGGCGGGTCAGCTCCTCGGCGACGACGGCGAGAGCCGCCGCGATGCCCTCGTCGGTGCCGCGGACGGCGACGAGCAGGTCGTTCGGCGACCCTTCCGGCACGTCGAAGCCCATGCCCCGGATGACGTCGAGGTTGAGCTCGGTCGCCATGGCCACCTGTGCCGCGTCGACTCCCGGCGCGCCAGCCGCGGCACGCGAGACCTGCATGAGGCTCACGGAGTCGACGTAGCTGCCGGTGCGGCGCTCGACGTGGTCAGGCACGGTGGGCTCCCTCGGGTGGCGGGGTGGTCGGATGGGGTTCGAGCAGCGCCAGGGCGCGCAGCGCGCCGGACACCCCCGAGAGCAGGTCGCGCCCGGAGGAGTGCCCGATGGCGAGCACCCGCTCCAGTGTCGGGGCGTATGCCGTCCGGTCGGCTCCCGGCCGGACGGTGAGGGTGATGAGGCGCACGACGTCGGGGACGGCATACCCCGACGAGGCGGCGACGACGAGAGCCGCCGACAGGCTCGTCGTGCGACTAAGTGCCGGCAGGACCCGGTCGCGCAACGCGGCGAGCGACCTTGCAGTAGTGGGGTGCTCGACTGACGCGAGCGCGAGGAGCACCCCGCAGAGCGCGTCGTCGCCGCTCGGTGTGAGGCCTCGCCCGGCGCCGACGAGACCGAGCACGCCGTCGTCGAGGGAGCGGCCGTCGAGCGCGGCGCTCGTGAGGTCGAGGGTGAGCTCGCCGAGCACTCCGGGGTCCGGGAGGAGCTCGACGTCGGCCACCGTGGGCACCCGCGGTGCGGCGTGCACTCGCGACGGTCGGGCGAGGCGCGAGGCGACGATCTCGTGGTGCGGCAGCACGACCCGGCCGGCTCCGACGAGGACCTCGTCGCCCGGCTCGACCCCCCAGTGCATGATCGACGACGGCCGCGCGAGCCGCAGGCCGATGGGCAGGTGCAGCGCGTCCGAGGCGAGGACGGCGAGCACGCGCTCGTGGGCGCCGAGCTCGACGTAGACGCACGTGTCGAAGACGCCGAGCACGCGGCGGCGCGTGGCGGCACCGGCTACGGCACCGGCGACGAGGGGCGACACCGCGGCGCCGACCAGGCCGGCCTCGTGCACCTCACCCATCGTGCGCCGCCCTCCTCCGCCCTCTGCCGACGTTCGGCCCTCGCCGACGCCGTGCCCGGGCAGGCGTTCGACGGCGTGCGACCAGCGTCCACCCGGTCGGGTGGCGTGTCGTGACGCTATCCACGATGGGTAGGGTGCGCTCATGGTGAAAGTTGCCAACGATGGGCGCCTCCGCGATGGTGACTTGCCAGCCGCGCCGCTGGCCAACCGCGACTCGCGGTCCGAGGCCGACGTCTCGGGGATCTCGCTGCGCCTCATCGCGGGCCTCGCCGCCACGGCACAGGGCTCGGTGCTCGCCCCTGCCCGCCGGCTCGACGCGACGGTCGACAGCACGCTGCCGCTCCGCGAGGCGCTGAAGCGGACCGAGGCCTCCGGGGCCGTCGGGGCCGTCGGGGCCGCCGGGGGAGGCCCGGACGCGGTTCGCACCCACGGCCCCGTCGGGGTGCTGGCGCACTGCCTCGTGCTGACCGACGCGGCCGAGCTCGCCTACATCTCCCCCGCCGAGGTCGTCGAGGCAGTCGAAGGGGCAGGAGCGGCGGGGCTCGTTGCGTCGGGACTCAGCCGGACGGCATACCGCGAGGTGTCGACAGCAGCCGAGCGGAACGGGCTGCCGGTCATCGAGGTGCCCGAGGGCCAGGTCGGCGCCTTCACGACCGAGGTGCTGAGCGCCATCCTCCAGCACCAGACCGCCATGCTGCGCCGCCTCGAGGACGCCGACCGGGCGCTCGTGCAGATCGTCCTCGCGGGAGGGTCGCTCGACGACCTGTGCGAGCAGGTCGTCGGCTTCCTCGACGGGGCGGCGATGGTCACGACGACCGACGGTCGGGTCATCGCGCGCGCCGGGTCGAGCCGCGAGCTCACCCACGCCGAGGGCCAGGGCTGCTTCGACCGCACCGGCCGCCTGCTCACCGAGAGCGAGCCGATGGGCCTCGCCCGCGACGACCGCACCGGTGCGACGCGAGGGTCGGGGCGTGCGGCCGTGCGGATCGTCGCGGGGCACCTCGACCACGGCGTGCTCATCGCCTTCTGCAGCCACCGCGACCTCACCGCCGACGACGTGCGCCTGCTCGAGCGAGCCGCCACGGTCGCTGCCCTCGCGATCACCAAGGACCAGGCGGTCGCAGCCGTCGAGAGCAAGTACCGGGCGGAGTTCCTCCGCGACGCCCTCGCCGGACGGGCGGGCTCCCGCGCCGAGGCGGTGGCGCACGCGGCCTCGCTCGGGTGGGACATCGACCGGCCGATGGTCGTCGTCGTCGCCGAGACCGACGAGGACGACGACCGCACGAGCCGTGACCCCGAGGAGGTGCGCTTCCTGCAGCAGCGGTTCGCCCGCGCGTGGACGCACGCGATGGCGGTGCGCGATCCCCGCGGGCCGGTCATGGGCTTCAGCCGGGAGGTCGTCGCGCTCGTCGGTGTGGCCGCGGACGCCGACACCGAACGGCTCATGCGCTCGGTGGCCGACCTCGTGCGCGTCGTGCGCGGCGACGGCGGGGGCGGGCGGCGGAGCTTCTCCGCCGGAGTGTCCCGACCGATCACGTCGGTCCAGGCCCTCCCCCAAGCCTACGACGAGGCGCTCTCGGCGGTCACGGTCGGGCGTCAGATGCACGGCGACGGAGCGCTGACCCACGTCGACGGCCTCGGGATCTACCGCCTCCTCGCGCTCATCCCGGAGGGCGCTGACCTGCGCCGCTTCGTCCACGACTCGCTGCGTGAGCTCGCCACCGACGACTCGCCCGAGTATGCCGGGCTGCGCGAGACCCTCACCATCCTGCTCGACACGAACATGAACGTCGCGGAGACGGCGCGCCGGCTCTTCTTCCACTACAACACGTTGCGCTACCGCATCGGCAAGCTCGAGAAGATGCTCGGCCCCTTCTCGACCGACCCCGAGCTGCGGCTGACCCTCGCGCTCGCCCTCAAGATCCACGCGATGCGCGGCCTCTGATCGAAAGACCACCGCCCCCAATCGAAAGAGCACCCCGTCGGGACGACCCCAATCGAAAGGGCACCCCGTCGGACCGCCCCAATCGAAAGAGCAGTTCGTCGCCGAGACGTGACTGGGTGTCGCGCACCTGACCCGACGAACTGCTCTCTCGATTGTGTGAGGTGCGCACCTGACCCGACGGACTGCTCTTTCGATTGTGTGGGGTGCTCTCAGGACCCGACGGAGTGCTCGTTCGATTCCCGGGGGGTGCTCACAGGACCCGACGGAGTGCTCTTTCGATTGGATGAGCGCTGCGCTTTCGATCACGGGCTTGTCGAGCGGCCGAGGAAGAGGGTGTCGCCGGCGGCGAGCAGCTCGGTGAAGCCGAGGTGGCGGTAGAAGCCCACCGCCCTGGGGTTGCCCGCCCCCACACCGAGGTGGACGCCCGGCGACCCGGCCGCCGAGAGCCGTTCGAGCAGCGCCGCGATGAGCTGCCGGCCCCAGCCGCCGCCCTGCCAGCGAGGCAGGAGGTCGATGTGCAGGTGTGACGGGTGCCTCTCGACGACGACGTCGGGGGCGCGCGGCGGCCGGTGGAGGAGCGCCACGACACCGGCGTCGGCCGAGCCCGGAGGGTGCTCGCCGAGCGGGTGGCGCTCACGCAACGGCGGCCACCACTCCCGCTCGCACCGCTCCTCGAACGCCCGGGTGTCGAGGGCGCCGAGCGTGTAGCCCCCTGCCCCGGTGCCGTCGTCGAGGACGAGCGCCAGCTCCGGCTCGAAGGCAAGGTAGGGGCCGACGTAGACCTCGCCGAGCAGATCGGGCACCGCGAAGCTCGCTGACGCGTCCGCTCCGGAGTCCCCGGTGCGCAGGCAGATGTCGTAGAGCGCCCCTCGGTCGCGAGGCTCGTAGGGCCGCAGGGGAGAAGACACGGATACATCATGACCTGCCAGCAGGTGCGCACCGGCGTGTATCAACGTTTGACGAACGCGATCCCCTGTCGCGGGAGTAGTTTTCGCCCATCCCGCAGTGGGAGCAGGGGGACCGGATCCGCGTGCGCGCGGCGACCATAGGAGTCGGAATGGCTTTGGGCTGGAAACTTCACGGCGACGGCAGGACCTTGGGGCCCGACGACGTCGTGGCCCCCGACGAGCGACTCTCGTGGGGCAGGACGGTCGGGCTCGGCGCACAGCACGTCGTGGCGATGTTCGGGGCGACCTTCGTATTCCCGCTCGTCATGGGGCTCAACCCGCAGCTCGCCATCATGATGAGCGGAATCGCGACGATCTGCTTCCTGCTCATCGTCAAGGGCAAGGTCCCGAGCTACCTCGGCACGTCCGCGAGCTTCGTCGGCGCCGTGGTCGCGATCCGTGCCCAGGGCGGCACCTCGCAGGACGTCACCGGCGCGATCCTCGTGGCGGGCATCGTGCTTGCCCTCGTCGGCGTCGCCATCCACTTCGCCGGATCGGCCGTGCTGCACAAGGTGCTGCCGCCGGTCGTCACGGGCGCCGTCGTCATGCTCATCGGCTTCAACCTCGCCCCGGTCGTCGCCAACATCTACTGGCCGCAGGACCAGTGGGTGGCGCTGCTCGTCATGCTCTTCACCATCGTCTGCGCGGTCGCCTTCAGGGGGTTCGTCTCGCGCATCGCGGTCTTCCTCGCGCTGATCTTCGGCTACGTCATCTCGTGGCTCTTCGACAAGATGTTCGGGCAGATCACCTCCTACGACGCGGGCGCCGGCAAGGTCACGACCCACTTCCGCACGAACTTCGACAATCTTGCCGCCCAGCCGTGGTTCGGCCTGCCGCCGTCGACGACGATGGGCGCCGACGGCAAGGAGATCGTCGGCATCCACGCCCCGTCGTTCTCGGTCGCCGCCATCCTCCTCGTCCTGCCCGCCGTGGTCGCGCTCATCGCCGAGAACACCGGCCACGTCAAGGCCGTCGCCGAGATGACGAAGACCGACCTCGACCCGTACATGGGTCGTGCCATCGCGGCTGACGGCCTCGGCACGGTGCTCGCGTCGTCCGTCGGTGGCTCGCCGACGACGACGTATGCCGAGAACATCGGCGTCATGGCCGCGACGCGCGTCTACTCCACCGCCGCCTACTACGTCGCGGCCGCGGTCGCCATCATCTTCGGCCTGTCGCCGAAGTTCGGCGCCCTCGTGGCCTCGGTGCCGGGCGGGGTGCTCGGCGGCATCACCGTCGTGCTCTACGGGATGATCGGCCTGCTCGGCGCGAAGATCTGGAAGGAGAACGGGGTCGACTTCGGCAACCCGATCAACCTCGTCCCGGTCGCCGCCGGCATCGTCATCGGCATCGGCAACGTCTCGCTCGTCTTCTCCGACAGCTTCTCGCTCGGCGGCATCGCCCTCGGCACCATCGTCGCCGTCGGTGCCTTCCACCTCGCCCGGGCCATCGCCCCGTCCGAGCTGCGTGAGCGTGCTGACGCGGCCGGAGGCACGATGATCTCGCTCGGACAGCGGGAGGGAGACTACGGCGATGCCGACGGCATCGACGACCTCTACCAGGACGCCCCCGGCGGACCGGATCGGCGGCGCTGACCCTGCCGGACGGCATACCGCACCCGTGGGCCCCCGATGCGTCGTCGGGGGCCTGCGGTGTTGACGGCACAACCTGACAAGAGCGCGGCGCCAGGGATGCGACCAGCCCCCTAGTGCCCGCGCCGATCGGAAGGCAGGATCGATTCGGTGAAGCCAGCCCCCTTCGTGCACCACGCGCCGCGCACCGTCGGCGAGGCTGCCGCCGTGCTCGCGCAGGTCGGCCACGACGGCAAGGTGCTCGCCGGCGGGCAGAGCCTCGTGCCGATCCTCAACATGCGCCTCGCCTCGCCGGCCCACCTCGTCGACATCAACGGGGTCGAGGGGCTCGACGGAATCGACGTGAGCGACGAGGCCGTCCGCGTCGGCGCCCTCGCACGGCACGCGGCGCTCGCGCGCTCCGAGGATGCGTATGCCGCCCTCCCACTCCTCCGCCAGGCGACCCTCAACGTCGCCCACCCCGCGATCCGCAACCGGGGCACGACGGTCGGCTCGATCGCGCACGCCGATCCTGCGGGTGAGATGCCGGCCGTGCTGGCACTCTGTGACGGTGTCGTCGAAGCGGTGAGCGCACGAGGGCGTCGGGAGATCGGCTGGCAGGACTTCTTCGCCGGGCCCCTCGAGACGACCCTGCAGGCCGACGAGCTCGCTGTGGCAGTGCGATTCGGCCGCTTCCCCACGGGCACGCGCACCGCCTTCAGGGAGTCGGCTCGCCGCCACGGTGACTACGCGCTCGCCGGCGTGGGGGTCATGGTGACGGTGGCCGACGGCGTCGTCACGGCTGCCCGCGCATCGTTCGTCTCGGTCACGGATGTGCCGTCGGTCCTCGACCTCGGCCCCGTGCTCGCAGGGACCGAGGCCAGCTCCGAGTCCTGGGGTGCAGCGGTCGACAGCGCGGCGGCGGCCGTTCGCGACCACGTGCAGCCCGAGAGCGACATCCACGCGACGAGCGACTACCGGCGGATGCTCGTCGGAGAGCTGACCAGGCGCGTGCTCGTCGAGAGTGTCACTGCGGCAGAAGGAGATCGGCGATGACAGACGTGGAGGCGCTCCATGACGTGACGGTGACCGTCAACGGGGTGCGACGCACGGCCGCCGTGCCCGCGCGGCGCCTGCTCTCCGATTTCCTGCGCCACGACCTGCGCCTCACGGGCACCCACGTCGGCTGCGAGCACGGCGTGTGCGGCGCGTGCACGGTGCTCGTCGACGGTGCGCCGATGCGCTCGTGCCTGATGTTCGCCGTGTCGGCGCAGCAGCACGAGATCACCACCGTCGAAGGGCTCGGATCTGCACCCGACGCGCGGGTGACGCCCACCGGTGAGTCGTTGAGCCCGGTGCAGCAGGCCTTCGCCGAGTGTCACGGGCTGCAGTGCGGCTTCTGCACGCCGGGCTTCCTCACGACGATCACGGCCTACCTCCAGGAGAACCCGACACCGACGAGCGAGCAGGCCCGAGAGGCGATCTCGGGCAACCTCTGCCGGTGCACCGGCTACCAGAACATCGTCAAGAGCGTCCTGCGTGCCGCCGAGATCACCGCCGAGCGTCGGGCCGAAGCCGAGGGTGACGGGGAGACCGCATGACGACGCAGATGTTCGGTGCGCCGATCCGGCGCAAGGAGGACCCCCGACTCGTCAGCGGCGGCGGCCGCTACCTCGACGACCTCGGTCACGACGCGCTCGCCGCGGCCTTCGTGCGCAGCCCCCACGCGCACGCCCGCATCGTCGAGGTCGACGCCGGCGACGCCGTCGATGTCGAGGGCGTCGTCGGGATCTACGTCCACGAGGACCTGCCGGGCCGCATCGGCGAGCCCCTGCCCCTGCTCATCCCCCACCCGACCCTCACGCACGGCCGCACGGGCTATGCCCTGGCCCGCGACGAGGTCAACCACGTCGGCGAGCCCGTCGTCATGGTCGTCGCCACCGACCGCTACGTCGCCGAGGACGCGTGCCAGCGCATCCGCGTCACCTACGAGCAGCTGCCGCCGGTCGTCGGTATCGACGCCGCCCGCGAGGGCGCGCTCCTCGTGCATGACGACGTGCCGGGCAACATCGCCGCCCACATGCTCCAGGAGGTCGGCGACGTCGAGTCTGCCCTCGCCGCCTCACCCCACACCCTCACCCTCGAGCTCGACATCGAGCGCAGCGCCTGCACCCCGATGGAAGGACGCGGGGTCTACGCCCGCTGGGACGACGAGCGCCGCGAGCTGCGCCTCTGGTCCTCGACCCAGACGTCGACGGGGGTGCGCGCCGCCGTCGCCGCCAAGCTCGACCTGCCGCTGGCCAAGGTCGAGTGCATCGCACCCGACGTCGGCGGCGGCTTCGGCGTCAAGATCGTGCACCCCTGGCCGGAGGAGGTGCTCGTGCCCTGGGCGGCCCGACTGCTCGGCCGGCCGGTCAAGTTCACCGAGGACCGGCGCGAGCACTTCATCTCAGCGGCTCACGAGCGGGGCCAGCTCCAGACCGTGACCGTCGGATTCGATGACGACGGAAGGCTACTCGCGCTCGACGTCAAGTTCTGGCACGACAACGGCGCCTACACCCCCTACGGCATCATCGTGCCGATCATCACCTCGACGCAGCTGCTCGGCCCCTACAAGCCGGGCGCCTACCGCTGTGAGTTCTGGTCGCTCTATACGAACACCGTTCTCGTCACGCCGTATCGGGGCGCCGGCCGCCCGCAGGGCTGCTTCGCCATGGAGCGGGCGATGGACGCCATCGCCGACGAGCTCGGCATCGACCGCACCGAGGTGCGCTCGCGCAACTTCATCCTCCCGAGCCAGATGCCCTACGACCACGGGCTGCTCTTCCAGGACGGCCGTCCGCTCAAGTACGACTCCGGCGACTTCCCCGCGAGCCTGGCCAAGATCAAGGCGCTCGTGGGCTGGGACGACTTCGCGGCATACCGCGTCGAGGCGGAGGCGGAAGGACGCCGCGTCGGGCTCGGGATCGGCTGCTACGTCGAGGGAACCGGCGTCGGCCCCTACGAGGGCGGCCACATCCAGATCGAGACGAGCGGCCGCGTCAACGTGTCGACAGGGCTGACCTCGCAGGGTCAGGGGCACGAGACCGTCTTCGCGCAGATCGTCGCCGAGGAGCTCGGCGTGCGCCTCGAGGACGTCCACGTGACGACCGGCGACACTCGCAAGATGGCGTATGCCGTGGGCACCTTCGCGTCGCGCGCCGCGGTCATGAGCGGTAGCGCCATCGCCCTCGCGGCACGGAACGTCCGCGCCAAGGCGCTGCGCATCGCCGCCGACGCGCTCGAGGTGTCACCGCAGGACCTCGAGATCGTCGAGGGCACTGTGCGCGTCAAGGGGGCGCCGGCGACCTCGATGTCGCTCGGCACGGTGTCCGTGCTGTCCAACCCCCTGCGGTATGCGTTCGACGAAGCCGCCCAGGCCGCAACGCAGTTCGCGGGCACCTTCGACCCCGACAAGCCTCCGGTGGCCGAGGACGACGAGCCCGGCCTCGAGGGTCGCGACTTCTACTCCCCCACCCAGGCGACCTTCGCCAACGGCATGCACGCGGCGATCGTCGAGACCGACCCCGTCACGGCCGAGATCCGCATCCTGCGCTACTGCGTCGTGCACGACTGCGGCACCATGATCAACCCGATGATCGTCGAGGGGCAGGTGCACGGCGGGGTCGCCCAGGGTGTCGGCGGCGCCCTCTACGAGCGGATGGCCTACGACGAGTCGGGGCAGCTGCTCAATGCCTCGTTCATGGACTTCCTCGTGCCCTACGCCTCCGAGGTGCCGACGATCGAGACCGACCACCTCGAGACGCCGTCTCCGCTGAATCCCCTGGGCATCAAGGGTGCCGGTGAGGCGGGGTGCATCCCCGTGTCGGCCGTCATCGCCTCCGCGATCGAGGACGCCGAGGGCTTCCCGATCTCGCGGATGCCGATCTCGCCCAACGACCTCTGGGAGCTGCGCCGCCAGCACGCCGCCGGCGAGATCCCCTCGCTGCACCGCGCAACTCGGAGCGCGGCACGTGATGCAGGCACGACCGAAGCCACCGAAGCCAAGGAGACGACGGCATGAAGATCACCGGCACCTCGACCCTCGCGGCGCCGCCCCACCAGGTGTGGGACGCCGTCCACGACCCCGCGGTCCTCGCCCGCTGCCTGCCCGGCTGCGAGCGCCTCACCGAGCTCGCCGACCACCACTACGCGATGACCGTGACCGCGGGTGTGGCGGCCATCAAGGGCACCTACGACGGCGAGGTGGCCCTGCTCGAGCCCCAGCCGCCGAGCTCCTTCGCCATGCGTGCCTCCGGGGTCGGTGCGCCCGGCACGGTCGACGCGCTCGTCGTCGTGCGTCTTGCGGAGACCCCCCTCGGAGGCACCGAGCTCACCTATGACGCCGACGCCTCCGTCGGGGGTGCCATCGGCGGGGTCGGGCAGCGGATGCTCTCGGGAGTGACGCGCAAGATGGCGGGTCAGTTCTTCGCGGCGCTCGACGCCGACATCGCCGGCCTCAACGGCCTCGAGGGGGTGACCGAGCTGACCGAGCTCGCGGGCGCCCCCGCGTTGACCGGCGCGGCCGCCCCCGCTGGTACGGCTGCCGCTGCCCCCGCACCGCGGTCCTACGCCGGGCGCGCCTCGCAGCCGGGCGAGTCCGCTCTCGAGGGCTCTCGCGGCTTCGCCCTCGGCGTCGTGGCGGGCGGCGTCATCGCCCTGCTCGGAGTGGCCCTCGGGGCGCGGCTCGGACGGAGGCGCTGACGTGCGCGCCTTCACTGCCGCAGCCGTCCAGATCGCTCCAGTGGCGGCACCGCTGACGGCCGACACCATCGCCGCCAACCTCGAGCACTGCGTGGAGATGACGCGGCGCTGTGTCGCCGCGACCGGCGCCGAGCTCGTCGTGCTGCCCGAGACGGCGACGACCGGCTTCACCCCGGGTTGCTCCAAGGAGGAGCTCTGGGACCTCGTCACCGAGCTGCCCGGGCCGATGACCCAGCCGCTGCAGGACACCGCCCGCGAGCTCGGCGTGCACCTGTGCGTCGGCACCTACGAGCGCGGCCCCGAGCGCGGCATCGTCTACAACTCCTCGGTGCTCGTCGCCCCGTCGGGCGAGGTGCTCGGCGTCTACCGCAAGACGCACCCCTTCTGCTCCGAGATCGTCACGGGCGGTGGGTGGGTTACGCCCGGCGACACCGTCACGGTGTGCGACACCGAGCTCGGCCGCATCGGCATGATCATCTGCTTCGACGGCGACTACCCGGAGCTCGCGCGCATCCAGGCCGTGCAGGGGGCCGAGGTCATCTGCCGCCCGTCGGCGCTGCTGCGCTCGGCCGACATCTGGGACCTCACCTCCCGTGCCCGCGCCTACGACAACCACGTCTACGTCATCGGCGCCAACGCCGTCGGGGCCGACCCCGCCGGGGTGCTCTACTTCGGCAACTCGCACATCGTCACGCCCATCGGCCACATCGTCGCCCGCGCCGCCACCCACGAGGGCTGGGTCACGGCGCGCCTCGACCCGGCCGACGCGCTGGCGTCGCTCACGCCCGGGTCCAACATCGGGCAGTCCTTCGACCACCTGCGCGACCGCAACCTCGACCTCATCCGCAACCACCGCGACGACCTCGAGCGCCCGGCCGAGACACCGTTCGCGCACGCCCCCATCCACCGGGGCGACGCGGGCTGACCCATCGAGAGAGCACGCCGTCGGCTCGGCAGCCACCCCGCCCGTATGCCGGGTGGCTCGCGCCGCGCCTGCGCACCCTGTCGTGGGGGGCGCCGGCCCGCTGCGGCTAGGACGACGCCCAGTCGTAGACGACGGAGGTGCGCAGGAACACGTCTGCAGCAGAACGGTTCTCGCGGCTGATGACGACCCAGAAGAGGACGGCCGGGATGAAGACGCAGAGCAGGGCGCGACCGAGGGCGATGAGGGGCCGCACTCGCCCGCCCCGGGCGTTGACGACCCTCAGCCCCAGCAGGCGCGCACCGTAGGTGCGACCGGTCGTCGCCCAGGCAAGGGTGAAGTAGCAGACGAGGAAGCCGAGGAAGCAGGCGAAGAGCACCCCGAAGCCGGGGTCGGGGAAGCTGAAGCCCCGGGGACTCAGCACGAAGTACGCGGCGACGGCACCGGCATACCCCAGCGCGACGGCGGCCACGCCGACGGCACCGTCGACGCACGCAGCCAGCGTCCTCGTCACGATGCCCGCACGGTGGCCCTGCACGGAGCGGACGGCGGTGGGGACCGTGACGCGCGCGGCGCCGTTCTGCGAGACGTCCTCTGGCTGTTTCACCCGTGCCTGCCTCAGTGATCGGAGCCGCTGGGAGCTGCCGGTGCGGCCGTGCCGTCACGGCCTCGGGGCGTCGGTTGGCCCGGTGCGCGCTCCTGCCGGCGGAGCAGCCGGTCGACGACGTGCGACACCCGCTCGTCGGCGCCGATGCCCTGGCGGCGCACCTCGCGCAGCCCTTCGGAGGCCATCGAGCCGGTCGAGCTGCGGATGATGCCGGGCAGGTCGATGCCCTCGACCACGAACTCCGCCAGCTCGATGAGGTCGAGCTTCGCGATGACCTTGTCGAAGTCGGCCCGGGCGACGACGGCGTCGACATCGACCCGGTCGATGATGCGCTCCAGGTCGACGC
Organism: Humibacillus xanthopallidus; assembly: GCF_006717145.1. GTDB lineage: Bacteria > Actinomycetota > Actinomycetes > Actinomycetales > Dermatophilaceae > Humibacillus > Humibacillus xanthopallidus. The sequence goes on from NZ_VFQF01000001.1 coordinate 2,281,996, forward strand.
CCGCGACCACTTCGTCGATGTCGACCCGGTCGATCGCCTTCATCAGGTCGGCCTTGGCCACCACGGCGTCGACGTCCACCCGGTCGATGACGGCCTGGATGTTGGCGCGGGCGATGACCGCGTCGACGTCGATGCGGTCGATGATGCGCTGGAGGTCGACCCCGGCGACGATGCCGTCGATGTCGACCCGGTCGATCGCCCTCTGCAGGTCGGCCCGCGCCACGACGGCGTCGACGTCGAGCTCGGCCGCGAGCGCGTCGAGGTCGACGTGCTTGCGCACCAGCTCGTTGACGTCGACGAAGCCCATCACGGAGTCCACCAGCCCCGGAGCGACCCGTCGAGCGAGAGCGTCTGCACGGCTGAGGGCCTCACGACGCTCCCGGTCGCCGCGCCTCAGGAGCTCGTCGACCCACGGCTGGCGACGCGCAACCCGTGCTGCGGTGCCCGGCAGAGCCGCAACAGCCCTCAGAGGGGCGCCGACGAGGGGGAGGCTACCGGCGCGCCGGGCGGTGTCGATGGCCACCAGTGCGAGACCGAGCACCGCGTCGGCCGCGTCGACGCCCGTCCAGCCGGGGCCGCGCTCGGGGACACGCGGGGCCGAGGGAGACGCGGAGATCGGGGCATCCGGCGGTCCGAGGTGCACGGGAGCCTCCTGACGACGATGTGCTGGGCCAACACCACCATCATCCGCTCCCGGACGATCTCGCGCGTCATCTCGTCCGGGTGACCCGAGATGCGCACCGAAACCGGTTGCTCGACGACAAACCACCCTTTCCGCCCACCCACGATCCAAAGCGCACTCCGTCGGCATCCCACAACCCCGACGAAATGCTCTCTCGATCGAAAGGGGGCGGCCTTGTCACTCAGCAATCGAAAGAGCAGTCCGTCGGCATCCCGCAACCCGACGGAGTCCTCTTTCGATTGGCGCGGGTCAGCAAGCTCCCGTATGCCGGAGGCGGGCCACCTGGGCCAGCAGGTGTCGCTGCTCGGCGAGGTTCACCGCCAGGGCGGCCGCGCGCTCGAGGTGGTCCGCCGCCGCGTCGCAGTCACCCGCCATCTCGAGGAGGTGCCCACGAACGCTGAGCCACCGCTGCGTGCCGCCCAGTGCGTCAGCGACCTCGTCGACGACCCGCAGCCCCTCGTCCGGACCGTCCGCCGCCGCGACCGCCACCGCCCGGTTGAGCGTGACCACTGGGTTTCCCGTGACGCCTTCCAGAAGTTCGTAGAGCGCGCAGATCTCGCTCCAGTCCGTCTCACCGGCCGAGGGAGCCCTGTCGTGAACGGCCGCGATGGCGGCTTGGAGCTGGTACTCCCCCACGTCGTGGTGGGCCATCGCGCGTCCGAGCAGGTCGACGCCCTCTGCGACGAGCGCGGCGTCCCACCGGGACCGGTCCTGGTCGGGCAGCGGCACGAGGCGGCCCTGGTCGTCGGTGCGCGCGGCCCGACGGGCGTCGAGCAGCAGCAAGAGCGCGAGCAGGCCCATCGTCTCCGGCTCATCCGGTGCGCCCGCCACGAGGAGCCGGGTCAGGCGGATCGCCTCTGCGCAGAGGTCGACCCGTTGCAGCTCCTCCCCCCGCGTTCCCGTGTAACCCTCGTTGAAGACGAGGTAGAGGACGTGGAGCACCGTCCGCAGGCGTTGGTCGCGGTCTGTGCCGGACGGCATACGGAAGGGCTCGCCCGACTGGCGGATCTGCGTCTTGGCGCGGCTGATCCGCTGCGCCATCGTCGACTCCGGCACGAGGAACGCCCGCGCGATCTCAGCCGTGGTCAGGCCGCCCACCGCACGCAGGGTGAGCGCGATGGCCGAGGCCGGGGTCAAGGACGGGTGACAGCACAGGAAGAGAACCGTCAGGCTGTCGTCGCGGTCGGGGGCGTCGGCCGCCGGCACGTCCCAGGCGACGACTCTGGCCTCACGCTCACGGCGTGCGGTGTCGCTGCGCCAGGCGTCGACGAGGCGCCGGGAGGCCGCACGGATGAGCCAGGCGTGAGGCTCCTCCGGCACGCCGTCCTCCGGCCACCGACGCGCGGCGGCGATGAGGGCCTCCTGGGTCGCGTCCTCTGCCCCGTCGAAGTCGCCGAACCTCCGGCTGACCACGCCGACGACCTGCGGCGCCAAGGTGCGCAGCAGGTCGTCGACCGACGGGGAAGGGCTCAGCGGACGCCCTCGGCGGTGCGCAGGAAGTCATCCATCGAGTCGACGTCGGACGGCGCGTCGTCCATCACCTGCCGCACGTGGATCGGCTGGGCGAGCGGCACCCCACCGGGACCGGGCACCGCCGACACCCTCGCGGCGATCTCGATGGCTCGCTCCTCCGACTCGACCTCGACGACCTGGAAGCCGGCGAGCCACTCCTTGAACTCCTGGAAGGGACCGTCCGTCACGACGGGCGTGCCACCCTCGGAGCGCACGATCTTCGCCAGATCCGGACCCGTGAGGATGGTCGACCCCACAAGCTCGCCACTCGCGATGAGCTCCTCGTTGAGCGTGCCGTAGTAGTCGAGGTGCGCCTGCACCTCTTCGGGTGTCCACTCCGACATCGGGGTGTCGACGTTCCCGGGCTGGAAGTCGACGCCGATGAGGTACTTCGCCATGACTGCTCTCCTTCGTGTCGGCGCGCCCAGAGTGGCACGCTCACCCCTCAGACGGAGCCGAGGTGCGGTTCTCGACATTGGCAGGTTGTGCCAACGCCACCGCGATGGGTGCTCGGTTGGATTCTTCCCATGACGCGACGAATCCGCATCGGCATCGACACGGGAGGGACGTTCACCGACGTCGTCGCGCTCGACGAGGACTCGGGCGAGCTCGTCACGACGAAGACCCCGTCGACACCGACCAACCCGGCCGACGGCTTCCTCACGGGGGTGAGCAAGGTCCTCGACCTCATGGACGCGACCGGCGACGACATCACGTCGGTCTCGCACGGCACGACCGTCGCGACGAACAAGCTCCTCGAGGGCAAGGTCGAGGCCCTGGGCTTTATCACGACCGAGGGCTACGAGTTCATCCTCGAGATCGCCCGCCAGGCCGTACCCGACGGCTACGGCAACTCCTACTTCTGGGTCAAACCGCCGCGCATCGTGCCGGCCGACTACGTCAAGACTGTCGGTGGACGGATCGACTTCGAGGGCAAGCAGATCCGCCCCTTCGACGAGGAGCGCGCCGTGGCCGTCGCCCGCTGGTTCAAGGATCGCGGCATCACGACGATCGGCGTCTGCTTCCTGCACTCCTACGCCGACGACAGCCACGAGCTCGCCATGCGCGACGTGCTGCGGCGCGAGCACCCCGATGCGGTCGTCTCGATCAGCTCCGAGGTGCTGCGCGAGTACCGCGAGTACGAACGATCGATGACCACGCTCGTCGATGCCGCAGTCAAGCCGAACGTGTCGCGCTACGTCGCCAACATCCGCGCCCGGCTCGACGACTTCCTCGCCCCACCGGTCGATGTATCTCCGCGTGCCATGGCCCTCGCGGATACATCGACGCGGCTGCCGTTCTGGGTGATGAAGAGCAACGGCGGTGTGCTCTCGGCCGACGAGGTCGTCAACCAGCCGATCACGACCGTGCTGTCCGGGCCTGCGGCGGGCGCCCTCGGCGCCGGCCTCATCGCGAGCCGCGCCGGCTTCGACAAGGTGCTGACCTGCGACGGAGGCGGCACCTCGACCGACGTCTCGGTCGTGCTCTCCGGCGAGCCCACGCTGACGACAGAGGGATCGGTCGGCGCCTACCCGAGCAAGATCCCGATGATCGACGTCGTGACCGTCGGCGCCGGCGGAGGCTCGATCGCGTGGATCTCACCGGAGGGCTCGCTCAAGGTCGGCCCCCAGTCCGCGGGCGCCGACCCCGGCCCGCTCTGCTACGCCAAGGGCGGCACGTCGCCGACCATCACCGACGCACACGTCATGCTCGGACGCATCCCGCCGCACCTGCTCGGCGGCGAGATCCCCCTCGATGTCGAGGCCGCTCGTGCCGGCATCACCGGGCTCGCCGGACGCCTCGATCTCGACGTCGAGCACTGCGCCACAGGCATTCTCGAGATCTCCGCCTGGAACCAGGCCAACGCCCTGCGCCAGGTGAGCGTCAAGCGTGGCCTCGACGTGCGCGACTTCATGCTGACGACCTTCGGCGGGTCCGGCTCGCTGCTCGCCTGCCGCCTCGTCGACATCCTCGGATTGGCAGGCGTCGTCGTTCCGCAGAACCCCGGCAACGTCTCTGCCTTCGGACTGCTCACGGTCGACGTCAAGAACGACTACGTGCAGACCGCGGTGGCGCGCCACGAGTCGCTCGACCATGCGGCTGTGCAGTCGACCTTCGACGAGCTCACGACCAAGGCAGCCAATGCCCTTGATGCTCAAGGGTTCTCGCGAGGGGACCACCGCTACACACGCACCGTCGACCTGCGCTACTTCGGCCAGGCCTACGAGGTCCGCGTGCCCGCGCCCGACGGCGCGTTCGACGAGGCGTATGCCGCCGACCTCGCCTCGCGCTTCCACGACGAGCACCGCGCGCTCTACGGCTACGACTTCCGCGACGAGCCGCGCCAGCAGGTCGAGTGGGTCAACCTCCGGGTCACCGGCATCGGTCCGATCACGCGCCCGGTGCTGCGCGAGCTCGAGCCGGCGGCGGCGTCGCCGTCGACGATGGAGCAGCGCGCCCACCGCGGCACCCGCCCGGTGTGCTTCGACCCCGACGGCGGCCACGTCGACACCGACCTCTGGTGGCGGCCCGACCTGCTCGCCGGTGACGTGATCGAGGGGCCCGCCATCATCGAGGAGTTCGGTTCGACCGTGCCCCTCCACCCGGGTTTTGGGCTGCGCGTCGATGCGCTGGGCAACCTCGTCATCACCAAGACCGCCCACGCCACGGAGGCCTGACATGTGCTTCTCCTGCCAGACAGCCGCTGTGCGGCTCGCCCCTGCCGACCGAGCCGGGCACGGTGGGACCAACCCCCCGAGCCGGCCGGACGGCATACCGGCGGGGAGCGGTGACGCTCCCGTCAACCCGGCCGGGTTGCCGACCGCTTATGAGCACGGCAACCGCCTGACGCCCGAGGGCAGCACGGTCGACCCGATCCTCGTCGAGATCGTCGAGGGGACCCTCGCGAGCGTCGAGATGGAGGTCGAGACCGCGATTGCCCGCACGTCGCGCTCTCCCATGATCCGCGATGCGCACGACTTCCGAGCCGGCATCCACGACCGCCAGCTGCGCAAGCTCACCGGTCGCTCCTACAGCGCCCTCGTGCACCCCGTCGTGCGCGACTTCCCGCTGGCACAGATGGGCGAGGGCGACGTCTACTTCCACAACGACGTCTACGAGTCCGAGGGCGGCATCGGCCACCTGCCCGACCTCTGCGTCACCGTGCCGGTCTTCGCCGGCGGGGAGGTCGTTGCCTTCGTGCAGGCCTTCGGCCACCACGACGACATCGGCGGCGGCGTGCCCGGCTCGATGCCCAGCAACGCGCAGTCGGTGTTCGAGGAAGGTCTCTCCGTTCCACCGATCAAGCTGTGGGACAGGGGAATTCCCAACGAGGCCGCACTGCGCATTATGACGCGCAACAGCCGGATGCCCGACAGCCTCGCAGCAGACCTCGATGCGGAGTGCTCCGCCTGCCTCATGGGGGCGCGGCGACTCGCTGAGCTCTTCGAGCGCTACGGGCGCGACACGATCGAGGCCGCCTTCGACGCCATCCTCGACCGGACGACCGAGACCTACCGGCGCGAGATCCTCAGCAAGATCCCCGACGGCACCTACGTCTGGGAGGACTACGCCGAGCACGACGGCGTCGACGAGCCGAGGCTGCACACCCAGCGGATCACGCTGACGAAGCAGTCGACCGGTGGGCCCGGGCGCTCCGACCAGTACCCCGACGGGGGCCCCAAGCTCGTCATCGACTTCACCGGCACGGCGCCGCAGGCGAAGGGCCCGATCAACCACTGCGGCGACTACGTCGGCGGCAACTTCCTCAAGAAGTGGCTGGCGCCGATTCTGCGCAACCTCGCCGACACCCCCGAGCGGATGGCCGAGCTCGACGTCAACGAGGGCATCGTGCCGCTCATCGAGATGCGCTTCCCCGAGAAGGGCACGCTGCTCACACCGATCTATCCCGCCCCGACCAACGCCCGCACCTTCGTCATCCTGCGGCTGCTCGGCGTCCTCGCCGGCGTCGTCGCCAAGGCCGTCGACGGCCAGATGCCCGCCGACCAGGAGACGATCCGCTACACCGGCGTCTATGGCAAGGACCGCGACGGCAACGACTACCTCATGCGTGAGGTGCTCGGTGGCGGCTCGGGTGGGCGCTACTACGCCGACGGCGAGGACACCATCCACGTCGTCCCGGACAGCCGCAACCTGCCGACCGAGTTCACCGAGAGCCGCTTCCCCTTCATCGTCGAGCGGCTCGGGCTCGCCGTCGACTCCGGTGGCGCGGGGCTGCACCGCGGCGGTCTCGGCTACGAGAAGCACCTCCGGATGCTGCAGGACGCGCACTTCATGTCGATCGCCGACCGCTCGATCCTCGCCTGCTGGGGAGTCAAGGGCGGCAAGGCCGGTCGCTCCTTCGAAGTCACGATCGACCTCGGCGGACCCGACGAGCGGGTCGTCGACGCCCTCGCGGACGCCGAGCCGGTGCGCGCCGGTCAGGTCATCCGCATCCGCACCACCGGGGGCGGCGGCTGGGGCGACCCTCTCGACCGGCCGCTCGATGACGTCGAGCGCGACCTGCGCTGGGGCAAGGTGTCGTTCGAGGGCGCGCGCCGCGACTACGGTGTCGTCTCGACCGGCAGCATCGACGACCCGGTCGTCGACGCCGACGCGTCGGAGCGCCTGCGGGCGCAGCTGCGCTCCGAGCGGTCCGGTGACCAGCCGTTCTTCGACCGAGGACCGGGGTATGCCGCCCTGGCCGAGGGCCGCACGACCGCTGAGGTCGACTGGCTCTGACCTCTCAACCCCGTCGTGCGCCCCGACGACGGCCGTCAGTCGATGTCGCGTTCCTCGATGGTCTGGCGGACGGTGTGGGTCGGTGTAGCCGAGCCCGCCGGGCGCTCCTCGCGCGTGACGATGCGCTGGCGACGGCTGCCCTTGCGGGCGTGCCAGATCATGCCGCCCCCGGCGACCATGAGGATGATGCCGACGATGGTCAGGTTGATGACCGAGGTATTGGCCCGCACCGCGAAGGTGAGGATCGCCCCCAGCACCGCGAGCACGACTCCGGGTCCCACAGTCCACCTCCGTGACGACGGCAGCACATGCCGCCTGCTCTCTCTCCGAAGAGATTACATCCGCTTCCCTACCCAGCGGCGGCCCAGACGCCACCATCGTCACGGCCGGAGCTCGCCGCGCAGGTGCTCGTCGTGGCCACGCTGCGTACCAGGCCGCCCTGGCCTACAAATGTGCCAACGGCAGCGTCGGGGTTGGGCAGGACGTGACAACGCGACCCTGCCGCTCTGCTGCCTAGGCTCGCCGCATGACGAGCGTCCACACCCTGCGAGCCGCCCCGTGAGGGCCGTCGTGGCGCTGGGCGGCAACGCGATGATCGCCGCGGACGGCGGCGCCAGCCCGGAGGCCCAGCGCGCTGCCATCGCGGTTGCCATGGGCCCCGTCGCCGACCTCGTCGCAGCCGGGTTCGAGGTCGTCGTCACCCACGGCAACGGACCGCAGGTGGGCAACCTCCTCGTCAAGAACGCCCTGGCCGCGCAGGTCGTGCCGCCCGTGCCGCTGGACTGGTGCGGCGCCCAGACCCAGGGCACCATCGGCTTCACCATCCTCGACGAGCTCGAGGCCGCCCTCGCCGCGCGTGGCGCCACCGGTCCCGTCGCCGCGCTCGTGTCGCGCACTCGCGTCGACCCCGACGACCCGGGCTTCGAGCGGCCGACGAAGCCCGTCGGCCGCTACCTGCCCCGCGACCAGGCCCAGGTGCTCGTCGACCACGGTGAGCGGTGGGAGGACCGCGGGGCCAAGGGGTGGCGCCGCGTCGTCGCGTCTCCCGAGCCTCTCGAGGTGCTCGAGACGCCAACGGTGCTCACGCTGCTCGCGGCCGGCCACGTCGTCATCGCAGCCGGTGGGGGCGGCATCCCCGTGGTGCGGCTTGCCGACGGAACCCTCCGCGGGGTCGAGGCGGTCATCGACAAGGACCTCACAGCGGCACTGCTCGCCACGGCTGTCGGAGCCGACGTGCTCGTCATCGCCACGGACGTCGAGCACGTCGCCGTGGGCTGGGGCACCCCTCACGAGCGCGCCCTCGGCGCTGTCACTCCCGAGGAGCTCGAGCGGTATGCCGCCGAAGGCGAGTTCGCCTCTGGCTCAATGGGGCCCAAGGTCGAGGCGGCGCTCCGCTTCGTGCGCTCGGGCGGGGCTCGCTCTGTCATCACCGACCTGCGCCGCATCGCCGACGCGCTGGCCGGAGACTCCGGCGTGGCCGGTCGAGTCGGCACCATCATCGAAAACCCTGAAAGAGAAAGGTGATTCACGTGCCCGATGCCATCGAGGTCCGCAAGGTCCCCATCCACTCCGTCGCGGACGCCTCCGAGCTCGCCCGGCTGATCGACGACGGCATCATGGCGGCCGACCGAGTCATCGCCATCATCGGCAAGACCGAGGGCAACGGCGGCGTCAACGACTACACCCGCATCATCGCCGACAAGGCGTTCCGCGAGGTGCTCGTCGAGAAGGGCGCCCCGGCCGACCAGGTGCGCCAGGTGCCCATCGTCTGGTCCGGTGGGACGGACGGCGTCATCAGCCCCCACGCCACCATCTTCGCGACGGTGCCGCCCGAGCAGGTCGAGCCCTCCGACGATCCACGCCTCACCGTCGGTTTCGCGATGAGCGAGCCCCTCCTGCCCGAGGAGATCGGCTACGTCGCGATGGTCACCAAGGTGGCCGACGCCGTCAAGGTCGCGATGGAGCGGGCCGGCATCACCGACGCGGCCGACGTGCACTACGTGCAGACGAAGACACCGCTCCTCACCATCCACACGATCCGCGACGCCAAGTCGCGCGGTCACGAGGTCTGGACCGAGCACACCCACGAGTCGATGGACCTCTCCAACGGCACCACAGCGCTCGGCATCGCCGTGGCCCTCGGCGAGATCGAGATGCCGACGGACGCCGACATCATGCGCGACCGCTCGCTCTTCTCCTCCGTCGCCTCGTGCAGCTCTGGCGTCGAGCTCGACCAGGCGCAGGTGGTCGTCGTCGGCAACGCCCGCGGGATCGGCGGCCGCTACCGCATCGGGCACTCGGTGATGCGCGACGCCCTCGACGCCGACGGCATCTGGGAGGCCATCAAGGACGCCGGGCTCGACCTGCCGGACCGCCCACACTGGACCGACCTGCAGGGGCGCCTCGTCAACGTCTTCCTCAAGTGCGAGGTGAGCCAGGACGGCCAGGTGCACGGTCGGCGCAACGCGATGCTCGACGACTCCGACGTGCACTGGCACCGCCAGATCAAGTCGGCCGTCGGCGGCGTCACCGCGTCGGTCACGGGTGACCCCGCGGTGTTCGTCTCGGTGTCCGCGGCGCACCAGGGCCCCGACGGGGGCGGCCCGGTCGCGGCCATCATCGACGTCGGGCAGGGCGACCCCACCGGCTACACCTGGTCCCGCTGACCGCGAGGGCCGCGCGACGGCTCACGCGCCCCGACGAAAGAGCGGTCCATCCCTCGAGCGAGGGGTGGACCGCTCTTTCGATCGGCGGCGTGGTGCTCTGTCGCTCGGGGGGTCGCCCCCTCGATCAGCGGTCGGTGGCCACGAGGGCCTCCTCGGCGCGGTCGGGCACGGCGACCGACGGCTCCTGCGACCGGTGCTCGTGCACCGCGAGCCCGACGACCGATGCGAGCACCACCACGAAGCCGAGCCACTGCGTCCCCGTCAGGGTGGCGTCGAGGGCGACGACCCCCACGAGGGCCGCAGTCAGCGGGAAGGCCAGCTCGGCCAGTGTCGCTCGTGATGCCGGCGTGCGACCGAGGGCGCGGTAGTAGAGCAGGAGCGCCAGCAGGCCGGGGAAGATCGCGAGGAGGAGGATGTTGGGCGCGGCCTCCATCCCGATGGCGAGCGAGGTCGAGGTGACGCCGCTCAGCGCGAGCAGCGTCAGGAGGCCCACGCCGAAGCGCAGGGCGGTGAGGTGCGAGAAGCTCAGCTCGGCGCTGGCGGCACGACCGAGCACCGTGCCCGCCGCCCACAGCGTCGCGGCGCCCACGGCGAGAGCGGCCGCGGTCGCGCTCGACACGCTCACCCCCAGCGGGTCGGCGAAGGCGAGCAACCAGGCCCCCACGACCGCGGGGACTGCGAAGAAGGCGAAGCTGCGCTTCAGCCGCTCGCCGAGCAGTAGCGCTGCGAGGGCCAGGGCGATGAGGGGCTGCAGCTTCTGGAGCACCTGCGGCGTGATCGGGTCGCCCATGCGGAAGGCCGCCGTGAAGAGCGTCGTCGCCAGGGCCGAGGAACCGGCACCGATGACGAGCACGCTCACCTTGGTGCGCGTGCTCGCCGAGAGCAGCTGACGCACGGCCGGGACGAGCCACGGGCTGACGAGCACGACGAGGACGAGGTGCTCCCAGAAGACGACGGCGAGGGCGGGGTACTCCTTGGCCAGAGGTCCGCGCCACAGTGCGGACAGGCCCCAGAACGAAGCGGCGAGGGCGACGAGCCAGGTGAGGTCACTGCGACCGGCGCCGCGCCGGGTCAGGTCGGTGTCGGTCATGCGGGTCAGCCTGCCATCCACCCCGCAGGTCGCGCACCACCCCTCCCCATCGAGAGAACGACCCGCCTCAGCAGGGCTGCGGGTTGACCATGTCGCGACGGATCGCTCTTTCGATCGGCCGCGTGTGGGGGCTTGTCCACAGGCGGGTCTCGGTGCGAGTCCGCCTGGAAGGGCACTGTCGGTGGTGGCCTCTAGTGTCGTTTCATGGCAGAGAACGCAGACGTGCTCGAGCTCCTCAGGAGCCGGCTCGCCGACATGGAGACGCGGCAGCGCTCCAGCGGCGGCACGTCCGCGAGTGACTTCTGGCAGCGCATCGCCCGAGGTATGCCGTCCGGCCCGCCTGGCCGGTCCGGGCCCGACGCACCGTCCCCGACCGGCGGCGGCACCAGTGCTGGCGCCTCCACGCGACCGCGCGCCGAGGCTGCGGGAGCGTCCTCGGCAGACGCCTGCCCGGACGGGGCCTCCGGTCAGCAATCGCCCACTGGAGGGGCGTCCCGTGGGCAGTCCTCGAGCGCCGCGTCTGCCGGGAGGGGGCGCCGGGCCAGCCGCCGCGTGGCACCGGACTCGAGGCAGGTCACCACGGCGCACGGGCCCTGGTCCGGGGTCACGCATGAGGCCTTGGACGCGCTCGACCCGCTGCTGGTCGAGCCGCTGTCGGAGGCCGAGTGGCTCGCGATGGTCGATGACCCGGACTGGGTCGAGGCCACCGCAGCCCGCGGCGACGCGTCAGCCTCACGGGACGCGGACTGCAGCCGCGTCGACACCCAGCAGGCCATCGACATCGACGCCGTCCTGGGCCAACCCCTCACCGGTTACGCCGAGACCGCCCTGACCGCGGCCGCCGAACGCGCCGCCCAGCAGCGACGCACCCACGAGGTCACCCTCGTCACCATCGTCTCCGAGCTCACGGTCCGCGGTGTCGACACACCCGACGGGCTCTCGCGCACCGACTGGCTGCGCCACCACGACGCCTCGCTGACGGCCGGGCAGGCCAGGGCCCTCGTCACGGTCGGCGCAGCACTGGCCGACCCGAGGTGGGCCAGGCTTCGCGTGCACGTCACCACCCAACAGGTCACCGTCGGCAACGCCGCCCAGATCATCGACTTCCACGCACGCACCGCCCCCGTCGCCGACCCCGACGACCTCGCCACCGCCGTCGGCGACCTGCTCGACCAGGCCCGGCAGCTGCGGCCGGAAGAGCTCGCCCGGCTCGTGCGTCACCACACCGAGCAGATCAAGCCGCCTCGTGACGAGGACGCCCTGGACAACGGCCGCCGCAACGCGCGCGGGCTGTGGTTCACCCCACCCAACGCCACCGGCATGGTCGGCATGCGAGGAGTGCTCGACCCCGAGGGCGCGGCCATCATCAAGTCCGCGATCGACCCGCTCTGCCTCCCGCGGCCCGAGAAGGACAAGCACGGTCACACGACCGCACCGGACGACCGCACCCCGGCACACCGCCGGATGGACGCGCTGCTCGCCATGCTCCAGCGCGCAGTCGCATCAGGTGACGGCGTGCCGACCACGGACAAGGCCAAGGTCGTCGTCCTCATCGACCTCGACACCCTCCTCACCGACCTGGGCGACGACATCCCCGACGCGTTCCGCCGCAAGCACCCCACCAGCGACAGCCCCGACACCCGTTCCGGCTCCTGCCGCACCGCCACCTGGCCCGGGACCGGGACCGGGACCGGGATCACCCTCAGCGGCGACGTCCTGTCCCCCGGCGTCGTGCGCCGGATGGCCTGCGACGCCCAGATCATCCCCCTCGTCCTCGGCGGCGACAGCAAGCCGCTCGACGTGGCTCGGCGAAAGCGCCTCTTCACCCGATCCCAACGCTTGGCCCTCGCCGTCCGCGACAAAGGCTGCACCTGGCAGGGCTGCACCATGCCACCGAGCTGGTGCGACGCCCACCACGTGACCCACTGGGCCTCCGGCGGCCCGACCAACCTGCTCAACGCCGCCCTGCTCTGCCCCAGACACCACACCGCGGTCCACGACCGCATCCTCAACGCCACCGTCACCGACACCGGCGTCACCTGGCACACCTGACTCACCCGCCCCGAATCCCCGCCGGCACCGGCGGGGACATCGGCATGCCCGGCATGCCCGGCATGCCCCCACCGGGCCGCGCTTTCTCGATGGGGTGACTCGCTCTTTCGATCGAGCGTCGGGCTCTCGGTGGGGTGGCGTCAGTGGGCGAAGTGGCGGGTGCCGGTGAAGTACATCGTGACGCCGGCCGCCTGGGCCGCCGCGATGACCTCGTCGTCGCGGATCGAGCCACCAGGCGCGACGACAGCCCGTACCCCAGCGTCGAGCAGGATCTGCAGCCCGTCCGCAAAGGGGAAGAACGCGTCGGAGGCCGCCACCGAGCCACGCGCCCGCTCCTCCGCGCGGCGCACCGCGAGGTAGCAGGAGTCGACGCGGTTGACCTGGCCCATCCCGACACCGACCGCCGCGCCGTCCGTGGCGAGCAGGATCGCGTTGGACTTCACGGCTCGGATCGCACGCCAGGCGAACTGCAGGTCGGCCAGCGTCGCCTCGTCGGCGGTCTCACCGGCCACGAGGCGCCAGGCCGAGGCCTCGTCGCCACCGGTCACCGCGCCGTCCTCGCCGCGCACGACGGCGTCGACCTTGTCGACGGTCTGCACGAGCAGCCCCCCGCTGATCGGCCGCGTCTCGATGCGGTCGGCGTTCTCAGCAAGACCAGCAGGCAGCCGCAGGATGCGCAGGTTCTTCTTCGCCGTGAGGATCTCGAGCGCCTCGGGCTCGTAGTCGGGCGCGATGATGACCTCGGTGAAGACCGGCTTGGCGGCAGCCGCCATCGCCGCCGTCACAGTGCGGTTCGCCGCGATGATGCCGCCGTAGGCACTCACCGGGTCGGTCGCGTGGGCTCGCTCGTAGGCCTCCTCGATCGTGCTACCGACCGCGATGCCGCACGGGTTCGCGTGCTTGATGATCGCGACGGTCGGCTGGTCGCCGTGATCGTGGGCAGCCCGCACGGCTGCGTCGGTGTCGACGTAGTTGTTGTAGGACATCTCCTTGCCGTGCAGCTGCTCGGCCGAGGCCACGCCCGGACGCCAGTGACGGTAGAGCGCTGCCTGCTGGTGCGGGTTCTCGCCGTAGCGCAGAGCCGCCGCACGGTCGAAGGTCGCGCCGGTCCACGCCGGGAAGCCCGTGCCGTCAGTCGTGTCGGAGACGACGGTGCCCATCCAGTTCGCGACGGCATTGTCGTAGCTCGCCGTGTGCACGAACGCCTCAGCCGCGAGGCGACGACGCTCGGCCAGCGTGAAGCCACCCGCTCCGAGGGCCTGCGTCACGTGGGTGTACGCCGCCGGGCTCGTCACGATGGCGACGCTGGCGTGGTTCTTGGCGGAGGCGCGCACCATCGACGGGCCGCCGATGTCGATCTGCTCGACGCACTCGTCCTCGCTCGCACCCGAGGCGACGGTCTCGCGGAACGGGTAGAGGTTGACGACGACGAGGTCGAAGGCCTCGACGCCGAGGTCGACGAGCTGCTGCACGTGGTCCGGGTTGCGGGTGTCGGCGAGGATGCCGGCATGCACCTTGGGGTGCAGCGTCTTGACCCGTCCGTCGAGGCACTCGGGGAAGCCGGTCAGCTCCTCCACCTGCGTGACGGGCACGCCGGCTGCGGCGATCGTCTTGGCCGTCGAGCCGGTCGACACGATCGCAACCCCGGCCGCGTCGAGTGCCGTGGCCAGCTCGGCCAGACCCGTCTTGTCGTAGACGGAGACGAGCGCGCGCTTGATCGGGCGGCGGCCGTCGCCCTCGGTGGACGTTGCAGTGGACGACGCGACAGACGACTCGGTGTACGACGCAGCGGACGGGGCGACGGTCATGGGTGCACTCCTGGTTCGGTGACATCGGGCGCGGCTGCCGGGGTCGGTGGACCCGACGGCATCCGTTCTCGCGAGGCACCCAGGCGGTCGATGCTCCCGACGTCACTCCCCGGTGGTCACCCACCTGCGCCAGTCGTGTGCGACCAGACTACCGGTCAGGCGGCGCCGATCCGAACTCGTCGACCCTCGACGGAGAAGCCCTCCCGGGCGAGCCGGGCCACCATCTCGACGAGCAGGTCGCGCTCCTGCACCTTGATGCGCTCGTGCAGGCTCTCCTCGGTGTCGTCGTCGTCGACGGTGACGACGCGCTGCTCGATGATCGGCCCGGTGTCGACGCCGGCATCGACGACGTGGCACGTCGTGCCGGTCACCTTGACCCCGTAGGCGAGCGCGTCACGCACGCCGTGCGCCCCGGGGAAGCTCGGCAGCAGGGCCGGATGAGTGTTGATGACCGGCTGCGCTCCCAACGTGGCCGGCCCGAGGATCCGCATGAAGCCCGCCGTCACGACGAAGCGAGGGCCCGCTGCCGAGACGTGCTCGGCGAGCGCGACGTCCCACGCACCGCGGTCGGAGAAGTCGCCCGGGCGACACACGAACGTCGGTATGCCGGCCCGCTCGGCCCGCACGATGCCCTCGCACGGGCGGTCGGCCCCCACCGCGGCGATGCGCACGGGGTAGTCGGGGGCCGCAGCGGCGTCGATGAGCGCCTGGAGCAGGGTGCCCGAGCCCGAGACGAGCACGACGACCGGCACGTCGCCGTCGCGGCCCTGATCGTCGACGACGGTCGGATCGCTGGCGGCGGCGTTTGTCACGGCGACGAGTCTAGCTACGCAGCCCCGTGCCGCCGCCCCGCGGACCGAGGCCCCATCCACCGACAGGCAGCGGCCCGGTCGAGGTCCCGCCCGTCGACAGGCAGCGGTCCTAACCCTGACCCGCCAACCGCAGGGCTGCCGTCCCGACGCTGCCCCGCCAACCGCAGGGCTGCCGTCCCGACGCGGCCCCGCGAACCGCCCAGCCGCCGTCCCGACGAGGCCCTGCCGACCGCGTGGTCGGCGGCGTGGGCGAGGATGGTGTCATGACCGAGCCGAGCCGCGAGCAGGAGATCGCCCTCGCCCGCGAGCGCGCCAAGAGGTCCCTGCCGCTCATCGCGTTCGTCCTTCTCGGACTGCTCGCCATCTCGCTGCCGCTGCCGAAGCGCTTCGTCGCCGCCCTGCCGCTCCTCGTCGCCGCCTACCTCAGCGTCCGGCTGCTCCGCTTCATCAAGGACCGGCCGACGAGCGAGAAGCTCTGGACGGCGCTCAGCCTCGGCATCATCGTCGCGATGCTGCTGACACTCGTGGTGCAGGTCTTCTTCTATGGACCGGTGAGCGCCTACGAGCAGTGCTACGACCAGGCTCAGACCGCCACGGCGCGAGCCTCGTGCGAGCAGCTCCAACGCTCAGGACTGCTCGGCACGCTGCTCAGCTGACAGCCGACGCGTTGCTCTCCGGCGAGGTCTTCGCGCTCTCCGAGGCCGGCTCGTCCGAGCCGGCGGGCTCGGAGGAGCCTGAGTCGACTGCTTCGAGCGTGCCCACAGCGGCGTCGGTCTTCCGCGACTGCGCCACATCACCGGCGGCGTCGTCACTCCCCAGGCCTCCGCTGCGTCCGCCCACCTCGAGGCCGGCGGCGTTCCGGGCGCTGACCGTCGTGACCGCGCCCTGAGCAGGGTCGTCGGTGTCATCGGTGGCGCCCGTGCCGCCCGTGTGATCGGTGTCGTCCGCGCCGTCGGTGGAGTCCGCGGTCGCGGAGCCGCCCCGCTTCTCCTTGTGCCGTTCGCGCAGGACGGCGATGCCCAACCAGGCCAGGGCGCCGAGCAGCACCTCGGCCGCGAGGGCGAGGAACAGCGCCAGCAGCGGAACGCCGACGCCACGTAGCCGGTCGACGCCGACTGCGCCGTTGCCGAGCGCCGTCACGGCAACGACAACCACGACGGCGATGAGCCCGGCCACCACGGTGGCGCTGAGGCGCGCGCGGAGGTTGCCGAAGAACTCGAGCTCGCGGTCGACGCGCCACCCGATGAGGACTCCGGCGGCGACGGGAAGGACGAGGACGGCATACAGGATCGAGGGGTAGTCGGCCGCCTCGGGCACGGCGCCGAGCACGGGGACGAGGGGCAGCAGGCCCGGCGCCGCCGCGGCGGGCGAGACCGTCGAGCCGAGGGCGAGCGAGAAGCCCGGGCCAGCGACGAAGCCGAGGGCCCACGTCACGGCGTTGCCGAGGAGGGCGAGCTGGGCGATGCCGACGATGACGGCGCCGCCGAGGTTCACGCCGTAGTCGGACTGGATCGAGGCGACCGCCGAGAAGGTCATGACGAGGCGCAGCACGACGACGCCGGCTCCGATCGCGATCAGCAGGCCGGCGCCGAGCCAGCCCACCCGCCAGACGGTCGGCAGCCACGTCGGGCCACGGCGGAAGAGGGTGCGCACGAAGGCGGGCGACTCCTCGTCGTCGGGTCGCAGCAGGACGAAGCCCAGGGCGACCACGGGCACGAGCAGAGCCCCCGGCACGGCGGCGAAGCCCGGGGCGGCCACCCCACCCAGGGTGAGGAGGGCGAAGACCCCGGCCATGATCAGGTAGCCGCCGAGGAAGCCGGGCACGACCCCCCGCAGAGCCGTGTCGCTCCAGTCCCCGGCGCCGACCGCGGCGCGCTGGGTCGCGGCGAGCCGACGTGCCCAGCGATAGGCGATGTAGACGTTGACGGCAAAGAGCAGCAGGGGTGTGAGCGAGACGGCGACGCCGCCGGCACCGATCGACTGGCCGTGACCGAGGAACCAGATGCCGCTGCCGACGGAGACGGCCGAGAACCAGCCCACCGAGCTCTCGGGAGCAGCCACCCAGCCGACGAGCGCCGGTAGGACGACGACCACCCAGGTGCCGATCGCCGCCAGAGCCCCGGCGCGCAGGGAGGCCGGGATCGCGGACGGCGGGCGGGCAGGCGTGGTCAGTGGTCTCACTCCTCGAGGTGGTGCGGTCGGGCTTCGGCCCATGGTCACAAGGGACGGGCGCCGGGGCGAGCACCCACGCCGTGCGGGACCGCTTCGAACTGTGAGGCACGGAACCCGTCCGTTTCGGCATCCCGTGTCAGTGGTCAGGCAGACACTGGGGGTGAAGGGGGATGAACACCATGCACATCAAGTACCTCGGACGGTTCGCCGCGCTCGTCACGGCGCTCGCACTCACCAGCACTCTCACCTCACCGGCGCCGCCGCCCACGGCTGCCGCAGCACCCACGGCCGTCACGACCGTGGCCACCGCACCCGTGGCCTACGCCGGCACGGTCTACTTCACCTTCGACGACGGCCCGCACGCGACCTGGACGCCGAAGATGCTCGCCGTCCTCAAGAAGTACGGCGCCAAGGCCGTCTTCTTCGAGGTCGGCCAGAACGTCTCGTGGTACCCGTCGATCACCCGCTCGCTGCGCGCGAACGGCATGCTCATCGGCAACCACACGTGGAGCCACCCCAACCTCACCACCCTGTCGACGGCCTCGGTGACGTGGCAGCTGAACAAGATGGAGTCGGCTCTCGGCTACCGGCCCCGCTGTGTGCGCCCGCCGTACGGCGCGACGAACAGCCGCATCGCGACGATCATCGCCAACCGGGGTCAGCGTCAGATCCTCTGGACCGTCGACCCTCGCGACTGGTCGCGCCCCGGCACGTGGACCATCGTCAACCGGGTCCTCGCCAACGTGCGCCCCGGCTCGCGGATCCTCATGCACGACGGCGGCGGTGACCGCTCGCAGAGCGTCGCCGCGCTCGACATCCTCATCCCGAAGCTGCGCGCCCGAGGCTACGTCATCGGCCTGATGGCCTGCTGACCACCACACGCCAAGCCACAGCCCGGTATGCCGTCCGGTGGCGGGCGGCATACCGGCGCGGGACGGCGACGGCGACGGCAACATAGACCGCAACGGCAACGGCGACCGCAACGGCGACGGGCGGCCACCCGTGAGGGAGGCCGCCCGTCGACAGGCGTTCGAGCAGCGTGCTCAGCCGGCGAGGCCCTGCATGATCTCGCGCATCAGCTGAGCCGTCTCGGACGGCGTCTTGCCGACCTTGACGCCGGCGGCCTCGAGGGCCTCCTTCTTGGCCTGGGCGGTGCCCGAGGAGCCCGAGACGATGGCGCCGGCGTGGCCCATGGTCTTGCCCTCGGGGGCGGTGAAGCCGGCGACGTAACCGACGACCGGCTTCGTCACGTGCTCCTTGATGTAGGCGGCAGCGCGCTCCTCGGCGTCGCCGCCGATCTCGCCGATCATGACGATCGCGTCCGTGTCAGGGTCGTTCTGGAACGCCTCGAGGCAGTCGATGTGCGTCGTGCCGATGATCGGGTCGCCGCCGATGCCGACGGCCGAGCTGAAGCCGAAGTCACGCAGCTCGTACATCATCTGGTAGGTCAGCGTGCCCGACTTCGACACGAGGCCGATGCGGCCCGTGCCCGAGATGTCGGCCGGGATGATGCCGGCGTTGGAGACACCCGGGGTGATGAGGCCGGGGCAGTTGGGGCCGACGATGCGCGTCGTACCCTTGCCCTTGGCGTAGTTGTAGAACTCGGCGGTGTCCTTGACGGCGACACCCTCGGTGATGACGACGGCGAGCGGGATGCCCGCGTCGATCGCCTCGAGGGCGGCGGCCTTGGTGAAGGCGGCCGGCACGAAGATGACGGTGACGTTGGCGCCGGTCGCGTCGATGGCGTCCTGGACCGTGCCGTAGACGGGGACGGTGACGCCACCCTCGAAGTCGACGGTGGTGCCCGCCTTCCGCGGGTTGACGCCGCCGACGATGGTCGTGCCCGACTTGAGCATGCGCTGCGTGTGCTTCATGCCCTCGGAGCCGGTCATGCCCTGGACGATGACCTTCGAGTCAGCATTCAAAAAGATCGACATGGCAGATGTGCCTCAGTTCCTTCTCTAACGACTCGGGGTCAGTTCGCGGCCAGCTCGGCGGCCCTGCGGGCCGCGCCGTCCATGGTCTCTTCGATGATGACGCGGGGGTGGGCCCGCTCCGCGAGGATGCGGCGGCCCTCCTCGACGTTGTTGCCGTCGAGGCGCACGACGAGCGGGCGGTCCTCCTCGTCACCGAGCGCGTCGAGCGCGCCGACGATGCCGTTGGCGACGGCGTCGCAGGAGGTGATGCCACCGAAGACGTTGACGAAGACGCTCTTGACCTGCGGGTCCGAGAGGATGATGTGCAGCCCGTTGGCCATCACCTCGGCGCTCGCGCCGCCACCGATGTCGAGGAAGTTGGCGGGCTTCTGGCCGCCGAACTCCTCACCGGCGTAGGCGACGACGTCGAGGGTGCTCATGACGAGCCCGGCCCCGTTGCCGATGATGCCGACCGAGCCGTCGAGCTTGACGTAGTTGAGGTCCTTCTCCTTGGCCGCGGCCTCGAGCGGGTCCGCGTGGGCCGAGTCCTCGAGGGCCTCGTGGTCGGCGTGGCGGAAGCCGGCGTTCTCGTCGAGCGTCACCTTGCCGTCGAGCGCGACGATCTCGCCGTCCTCGGTCTTGACGAGCGGGTTGACCTCGACGAGCGTCGCGTCCTCCTCGCGGTAGACGGTCCACAGCTTCTGGATGACGCTCGCGATCGCGGCCTTGTCGGCCTCGTCGAAGCCGGCCGCGTCGACGATCTCCTGCGCCTTGGCGGCGTCGATGCCGGTGTTGGGGTCGACGGCGACGCGGGCGAGCGCCTCGGGCCGCTCTACGGCGAGCTGCTCGATCTCCATGCCGCCCTCCTTGGAGCACATGGCGAGGTAGGTGCGGTTGGCCCGGTCGAGCAGGACGGAGAAGTAGTACTCCTCGGCGATGCGAGCGCCCTGGGCGATCATCACGGTGCCGACGGTGTGGCCCTTGATGTCCATGCCGAGGATCGCCTCGGCCGCAGCCTGCGCCTCGTCGGGGCTCTTCGTCACCTTGACGCCGCCGGCCTTGCCGCGTCCGCCGGTCTTCACCTGTGCCTTGACGACGGTGACGCCGCCGGACTTCGGCCCGATGCGCTCCGCCGCTGCTCGCGCTTCCTCGGGGGTGGTGGCGATGGCGCCGGCAAGCACGGGCACCCCGTGCTTCTCGAACATGTCTCGGGCTTGGTACTCGAAGAGATCCACGGGTGGGGTCCGTCCTCGTCGTCGATTCGTATCGTCGTCGACTGAACCGCTCTGGCGTCCCGGGGCCCCCGCGCTGGTGCTCGGTCGGTCCCTGCGCGCGCGGCGCAACCGAATCAGGCTGTCTCGTGGACTCTAGTGCCCGCGCACAGGGCCGATCGAACCGGGCCGCTCAGGATCGGACGAAGATCACACCCGCGTCTCAGATCGGGCACCCGCGGGCGTATGCCGTGTGGGCGGCGCCCAGCGACGCCACCACTCGTGGAACCCCACCCCGAGGAGGCCGACCGCGACGATCACGAGTGCGAGACCCAGCGAGCCCGTCGGGGACGCCTCGCCGCCTTCTCCGTCGAGGCCCACCGCAGGGACGACCACCGCGATGAGGGCAGCGAGGAGAAGGAGCACCGTCGCGGCCCTCGACCGGACCGCCAGCGCCAGGGCGACGAGGACCGCACCCGGCACCAGGGTCATGCCGGGGCTCATGAAGAGGACGAGGCCGGGAACCGGTGCGAGGCGCCACCACCGAGAGCGGCCGCCCCGGCGAGCGCCGACGACGAGACCCAGCCCGGTGCCGAGCAGCGTGCTGAAGCCGAGGATCGCCAAGGTGCCTCCCCAGGTGAACTCGGGCGTCGTCGCGATGAGGCGCATGAAGAGTCGGGCCAGCAGCCCCCACGCGAGGCCGGCGAGGGCGCCGCGGCCCGCCGCCCCCAGCATCATCACCACTCCACCGGGAGGCAGGCGAGGCGAGCGCCGGCGAGGCCCGTGGCGGGGTCGGTGGGGGCGGCGTGCACGACGACGGACCTCGTGCCAGGCAGCACGGGGAAGTGGACGGCGGCGCTCGAGTCGCCCGCACCGCTCGCGTCGACCGTGAAGTCGAGCCAGACCTCCGTCGCGCCCGACACGACGACGGGCGTGTGACCTGCGTGCGCGTCGGCGTTGTAGTGCCCACCCGCAGCAGCGGGGGCGTCCGTGCCGCAGGGGCCGTTGTGCAGGTGGGCGCCGAAGGTGCGACCGGCGACGGACGGGTCGACCCCGCGGACGTGCAGGACGGCGGTCGTCCCGGACGGCCGGTCCACCAGCTGCAGCCGGGCCGTGGCGTCGTCGAACGGTCCCGCGGTGACCGTGTTGAAGTCCCTCAGCTCGTCAGCGAAGCGCCAGACGGCTGCCCCCGCAACCGCGGTGGCCGCGACGGCGACCGATGCCGACACCCCGACCAGCACTGCTGCTCCCCCACGAAATCCCTTGCGTTCCATGGCTTTCGCCCCCTCCAGAATCGAATGAACTTACAATTGGGAGACGCTCGCGACGGGGGCTCGGGCGACACGTCCGGCAAGAAAAGATTCGTTGAATCCTTCTGTCACCCAAACGCATTCATCGCTCGTCTGTCGAAGTGATGGACGGGCTGACGGTAGGGGTCGCGACGACGCGCGAGCAGATTCCCGACGACTTCGAGAGACAGGCCGCCGCACTCTTCAATGCGGAGGCTCCCTCGCTGCTGCACCTCGCCCGGTTCTACGTGGACGACAAGACGGCGGCCGAGGACCTCGTGCAGGAGGCGTTCATCCGACTGAGCCGCACCATGTCCCGGGTGCGCGACCCGGGCCGGGGAGCTGCCTACCTGCGGTCGATCGTCATCAACCTCGCGCGCGACCACAACCGCCGGGGCCTCGTCTCGCTGCACCACCGCCCACCCCCAGCCGACGACGAACCCTCGGCCGAGGAGGCCGCCCTGGGCCGCAGTGCCCGCCAGGAGGTCATCGAGGCATTGCGGGCCCTCCCAGGGCGGCAGCGGGACTGCCTCACCTTGCGCTACTACTACGACATGTCGCCGGCGGACATCGCTGACGGACTGGGGATGTCGGTCAACTCCGTCAAGACTCACCTGCAGCGCGGACTGCGCGCCCTGTCCGTGGCCCTCCGGGAGGAACCATGAGCGACCTCGAGCACCTCATCGAGGAGGCCCTGCGACCCACGGGGCCGGCACCACCGCCCCCGACGCCCGACCTCTTTGCGCGCGTCATGGACTCGGTCGCCGACGACCGCGCCCGACGTCGTCACCGCCGTCGCGTCGCGGCCCTCTGGGTTGCCGGAATGGCCGCCGCCACCATCCTCGTGCTCACCCTGACGCCCCAGTCGAACGGAGACCTGCTCATGCCCTGGTGGATCCTCGAGCTCGCGACGACCCTCGCCCTCGTCGCCATCGCCGTCTGGCTCGGCCCCTTCATCAAGAGGTTCGGCCGTGCCTACGCGGCCGACGTCTTCCACGACAACCCGTCGACCGGCAAGAGCTACATGGTGCTGACCGACATCGTCTACTACCTCATCTTCACGGCCTACATCTGCTTCACGGTGAGCTTCGCCCCCGAGGAGGGCTGGGAGAACCTCTTCACCGGCCTCGTGACGCCGCAGCAGCTGGAGGCCGAGGTCGTCCGGCTCGGCGGCATCCTGCTCATCATCGGTGTGCTGCACGGCCTCAACATCGTCCTGATGCCCGTCCTCGGTCGCCTCTTCTCCCTCAACCGTCGGGTCGACCGCCACTGAGGGCCGCCCTCCCGGCCTCCCGCCCTCCCGCCCATTCGAGGTGATCGCGCCACCCACGTGAGGCCCAGGATCACCTCCACCCAGCCGGACGGCATACGGAATCAAGGTGATCGCGCCACCCACGTGAGGCCCGGGATCACCTGGACTCACGGGACGGGCAGTCACGACGAGCAGGTATGCCGCCCTCCCGCCCATTCGAGGTGATCGCGCCACCCACGTGGGGCCCGGCATCACCTCCACCCAACCGGACGGCATACGGAATCGAGGTGATCGCGCCACCCACGTGGGGCTCGGGATCACCTCGAACCAGGGAGGCCGCGGGTCAGTCGGTGGGGACGTTGGCGCGCACCCAGTCGACGATCTCGTTCGTCGTCGCGCCGGGCGTGAAGATCTTGGCCACGCCGAGCGCCTCGAGCTCGGGGATGTCGTCGGCGGGGATGATGCCGCCACCGAAGACGATGATGTCGGCGGCGTCGCGCTCCCGCAGCAGCTCGACGACCCGGGCGAAGAGGGTCAGGTGGGCGCCGGAGAGCACGGAGAGCCCGACGACGTCGGCGTCCTCCTGGATGGCGGCCTCGACGATCTGCTCCGGCGTCTGGTGCAGGCCGGTGTAGACGACCTCCATGCCGGCGTCGCGCAGCGCCCGCGCGACGACCTTCGCGCCGCGGTCGTGGCCGTCGAGACCGGGCTTGGCGACGACGACTCGGATCACGCTCGCGGTGGTCTCACTCATGCGGCGCACTCTAGCCAGCCTCATGAGACGCGTCGCGCAATAGTGACGCATCCGGCACCGACGGGGGTACGGTCGGCTCGTGGGAGTGGCAGCACGAGCGGCAGAGACGCCGCGCGCGGTCGGTGCCGCGGGCGAGGAGTCCCGCGGCCACCGCGGGGTGCTCGACGCCGCCCGTGACGTCGTCGGAGCGCTGTTCACGCCCACGGGCCTCGCGGGGGCGGCCCTCGAGGCCACCTGGATGGGGCTGCACCTCGGCCTCTACCCCCTCGGTCTGCTCGGCTCACGCGCGAGCGACCGCCGGCAGGGCTACCGCCTCGAGCACCTGCCTCCCAGCCAGCGCGGTCTCGCGATACACAACGTGGAGGCCGCCGAGACGCCGATCCTGCTCGTGCACGGAATGGTCGACAACCGCTCGATCTTCACCGTGCTGCGCCGCGGCCTCGTGCGCCGCGGCTTCGGACAGATCGAGACGATGAACTACTCCATCCTCACCGGCGACATCCGGGCCGCGGCTGCGCGCCTCGGCGCCGAGGTCGAGCGGATCGTCGAGGAGACCGGCTACGAGCGCATCCACGTCATCGGTCACTCGATGGGCGGCCTCATCGCGCGCTACTACGTGACCCGCCTCGGCGGCGACGCCCACGTGCACACCCTCGTCACCCTCGGCACGCCCCACGCCGGCAGCATCTGGGCGTACGGCTGGAACAACGGGCTCACCCGCCAGCTGCGTCCCGGCAGCGCCCTCATGGAGGAGCTCGCCGGCCCCGTCACCGACTGCCAGACCCGCTTCATCGTCTACTGGTCCGACCTCGACCAGGTCGTCGTGCCACAGCGCAACGCCGCCCTGCACCACGAGGACCTCAACGTGCACAACATCGCCCTGCACGGGGTGGGGCACATGAGCCTGCCGATCACCGCCACGGTCGTCCACGGCATCTCGGCAGCCCTGGCCCACCTCGACTCCTCGGGAGCCACCGTCACCCCCGGGGTCAGCGCCCTGCGCACCCGGCGCCACTGAGCCACTGAGGCAGCGAGGCACTGAGCCCCTGAGCGACCCCTCGTTCGGGGGTCTGCGACCCGGCCCCGCCGACCCCGCACTCTACGCTGGGAGGGCCGTGAGAATTCGGTTGAAACTTCGTGTGGGCAAAGGGTGTCGGGGCCGCCGTGGATGGCCTAGTGTCATGCCCAGTCGCGGTACCCCTCCAGCGCGACGGCAGCCTCCCTGCGTTTCTACCCGATTTTGCGTAACGAATCGGTCACGTTACCGTTGAGGCTCGCAGTCGGTAACGTTAGGTAATTTCTTGGTGTCCTCAAGCTATGTCGGCCGTCATCGGCCAGCTCTGAAGCCTTCGCGGGGTCGACAGTTCGTCGTCCCCGTTGCGCTGCTCGGAACGACCGTGACCGGTGGGCTCGTCATCCGTGACGCAGGCGCCAGCGAGCTGAGCCCCGAAGCTGCCGCGATGAAGAACGTCTCAAACACGGTCGCCGGTCTCGGTCTCGCGGCGGACCCGTCCGCCGTCGCCGCCGCTGCCGCCAACCGGTCGGGAGCCCGCTCCTCGCGTGACCTGGCCCGCGACGCCAAGACCCTCATCGTCAGCGCCTCCATCGCCGGCAACGAGACGGCTGCCCAGGCAAAGGCCAAGGCCGACCAGGCCGCCGCCGAGAAGGCCGCGCAGGCCAAGGCGAAGGCTCAGGCCGACGCCAAGGCAAAGGCCGACGCCAAGAAGCGCGCCCTCGCCGTCGCCCACCGCTGGGTGATGCCGGTATCGGGCTACACGCTCACGTCCGGCTTCGGCTTCCGCTGGGGAAAGATGCACCCGGCCCAGGACCTCGCGTGCCCGGTCGGCACCCCGGTGCACGCCCTGTCGTCCGGAACGGTGATCTTCGCCGGCTGGTCCAACGAGGGCTACGGCTACATGGTAAAGATCCAGTACTGGGACGGCACCGTCTCGTGGATGGCCCACAACAGCCGCCTGCTCGTCTCGCTGGGCGACAAGGTCGTTCCCGGCCAGACCGTCTCCTACAGCGGCAGCACCGGCAACTCGACCGGCCCGCACGTGCACCTCGAGATCCACCCCGGCGACGGGAGCGCGGTCGCCCCCCGCACCTGGCTCGCCAAGCGCGGCGTGCAGCTCTGAGCTGAGCCGAGCCACACGGCATACCGACGCACAGGCCCGCACCCCCACCGGGGGGCGGGCCTGTTCGCATCCCAGCCCGCGGCGGTATGCCGTCCGGTGGCCTTCGTGCCGCACGCAACCGTCGTGCTGCTCGTGGCCTTCGTGACGTCCGTGGCCGCCGCGCCACACGCGGCCGTCGTGACGCGCGTCAGAGCTTGACGAGGGGGGCGTAGCGCAGGAGGAGGCGCTTGACGCCGGTCTCCTCGCCGAAGTCGACGTGGGCCATCGACTTGTCGCCCTCGCCCTCGACGCGCACGACGGTGCCGAGGCCGAACGAGTCGTGGCTGACCCGGTCGCCGGAGTGCAGGGAGATCACCGGCCGCTTGCCGGCGCTGCGCACCCCGGGCCGGGCTGCGAGCGTCGCGACGGCCGGACGGTCGGACCCGCGAGCGCCGCTGAACGACGGGCCGAGCCGCTGCCAGTCGAGCAGGTCGCCCGGGATCTCGTCGAGGAAGCGCGACGGGGGGTTGTACTGCGGGGCGCCCCACGCGGACCGCACGGCGGCCCGGCTGAGGTAGAGGCGCTCGCGGGCCCGAGTGATGCCGACGTAGGCGAGGCGGCGCTCCTCCTCGAGCTCCTTGGGGTCGGCGAGCGCCCGCATGTGCGGGAAGGTGCCGTCCTCCATGCCCGTGAGGAAGACGACCGGGAACTCGAGGCCCTTGGCCGTGTGCAGCGTCATCAGGGTGACCACCCCGAGGTCCGCCGCAGCCGATCCAACGGGCGAGTCCGGGATCTCGTCGGCGTCTGCCACGAGCGAGACCTGCTCGAGGAACTCCTCGAGCGCGCCTGCGGGCCCGACGTCCTCGGGCTCGACGCCGGGCGGCAGCTCGCCACCGGACTCCTGCAGCTCGGTGGCCCGGCGCTCGTCGTACTCCTGCGCGACCGCGACCAGCTCGGCGAGGTTCTCGATGCGCGTCTCGTCCTGCGGGTCGTGGCTCGCGCGCAGCTCGGCGAGGTAGCCGCTCTCCTCGAGCACCATCTCGAGCAGGGCGGCCACGCTGTCGTCGGCCTCGTAGGCGGTGCGCAGCCGCTCGAGCAACGCGGTGAAGCCCTTGATGGCAGCGACGGAGCGGGTGGCGATGCCGGGGGCGTCCTCGGCGCGCCCGAGGGCGGCGACGAAGGGGATGCGCTCGCGCTCCGCGAGCGCGGCGACGCAGGCCTCCGCGCGGTCGCCGATGCCGCGCTTGGGGGTGTTGAGGATGCGGCGGAGGTTGACGGTGTCGGTGGGGTTGGAGACGACGCGGAGGTAGGCGAGCGCGTCCTTGACCTCGCGCCGCTCGTAGAAGCGCGTGCCGCCGACCACCTTGTAGGGCAGGCCGACTCGCACGAGGACCTCCTCGACGGCGCGGCTCTGCGCGTTGGTGCGGTAGAAGACGGCGACGTCACCCGGCTTGACGCCGTGCGATGCGAGGTCGTCGATCTCCTTGGCGACGAAGGCCGCCTCGTCGTGCTCGTTGTCGCCGACGTAGCCGGTGATCATCGCGCCGTCGCCGGAGTCGGTCCAGAGGTTCTTCGCGCGGCGGCCCTCGTTGCGGGCGATGACCGAGTTGGCTGCCCGCAGGATTCGCTGGCTCGAGCGGTAGTTCTGCTCGAGCAGGATCGTGCGGGCCTCGGGGTAGTCCTGCTCGAACTCGAGGATGTTGCGGATGCTCGCGCCGCGGAACGCATAGATCGACTGGTCGGAGTCGCCGACGACGCACAGCTCGGCCGGCGGCACGGCATACGCGCCGGCGGGACCCTTGACCTCCCCGACGAGCTCCTTGATGAGCTGGTACTGCGCCTGGTTGGTGTCCTGGTACTCGTCGACGAGCACGTGCCGGAAGCGGCGCCGGTAGTACTCGGCGACGTCGGGGAAGGCCTGCAGGATGTTGACGGTCATCATGATGATGTCGTCGAAGTCGAGCGCGTTGGCCTGGCGCAGGCGGCGTTGGTACTGCGTGTAGGCCGACGCGACCGTGCGGTCGTAGTGGTTGCCCTCGGCGACCTGAGCGGCGTACGTCTCCTCGTCGATGAGCTCGTTCTTGAGGTTGCTCACCTGGTGCGAGAAGCCGCGCGCCGGGTAGCGCTTGGGGTCGAGGTCGAGGTCGCGCAGCACGAGGCTCATGAGGCGCTGGCTGTCGGCGGCGTCGTAGATCGAGAAGGTCGACTTCATGCCGACCTTCGCCGCCTCGCGCCGCAGGATACGCACGCAGGCCGAGTGGAAGGTCATCACCCACATCGCCCGGGCGCGGGGCCCGACGAGCGACTCGACCCGCTCGCGCATCTCGGCGGCGGCCTTGTTGGTGAAGGTGATCGCGAGGATCTGCCCCGGCTGGGCTCCTCGCTCGCCGAGCAGCCACGCGATGCGGTGGGTCAGCACCCGCGTCTTGCCCGAGCCCGCACCGGCCACGATGAGCAGCGGGGTGCCCTCGTGCACGACGGCATCGCGCTGGTGCGGGTTGAGGCCCTCGAGCAGCGCCTCCGGGTCGAGGTCGGTATGCCGTCCGGCCGAGCCCCCGGCGCCCGCGACGCCGCCGCGGGCTGCAGCCTCCGCCCACGTGGGCACACCCTGCTCGGTCACACCCGTGACAGGGGCCCCTCCGGGACTCGTCGACCCACCGGTGGCGGCTGCCCCCTGCTCTCGGTCGAAGCCGGGGAAGGAGAGGTCGTCGAAGAGCGTGCTCATGATGGGCACCAGCCTACGTCGCGGCGCCCACAGCGACGGCCCGCCACCCACACCGGCGACAATGGGGCGGTGACCGACTTCGAGATCCGCGAGGCCACGCCCGCCGACGTGCCCGACCTCATCCGCCTCGTCCGCGAGCTAGCCGCCTACGAGCGCGAGCCCGAGGCGGCCACGGCGACCCCCGCCCAGTTCGCGACGGCACTCTTCCCCGACGACGGCGACCCCACGGCATACGCCCTCGTGGCGGTGCGGCAGGGCTCCGTCGTCGGCATGGCGCTGTGGTTCCGCAGCTTCTCGACGTGGACGGGGCAGGCGGGCATCTGGCTCGAGGACCTCTTCGTCGAGCCCGAGCAGCGAGGGAGCGGCATGGGCGCGGCCCTGCTCTCGCGCCTCGCCGCGATCTGCGTGGAGCGCGGCTGGACCCGGCTCGAGTGGACCGTGCTCGACTGGAACACCCCGTCGATCGAGTTCTACCGCTCCCGGGGCGCCACGGCCCTCGAGGAGTGGACGACCCACCGGGTCGACGGCGACGCCCTGCGGCGGCTCGCTGACGCGTGAGCCGCCGGGACCATCGTCCCTAGCGGAGCGGCCCACCCACCGGTGATGCTGTGCCTAGCCCCTGAGACCGGAGTCACCATGCCCCTACCCGTCCGACGACGCATCGGCCCCGTCGACACCATCTGGCTCAACATGGACCGGCCCAACAACCTCATGGTCATCGTGTCGCTGATGTTCCTCGACGGGGTGCCCGACTGGGACGAGGTCACCGAGCTGATCCGGCACAAGGTCGTCGAGCCCTTCCCGGTCTTCCACCAGCGACCCGAGTCCGCCGGCGTCTCCGGGGCCCTCGGGCAGCCCTACTGGGTGGACGACGAGGACTTCCGGCTCGACCGGCACCTCCGGCGGGTCACGCTCCCCTCGCCGGGAGACGACCGGACGCTCCAGCACCACATCGAGGGCTACCTCGACCGGCCGCTCGACCACGCCCACCCGCTCTGGGAGCTCCACCTCATCGACGGCCACGGGCAGGGCGCCGCGATGTTCCTGCGCATCCACCACTCGCTCGCCGACGGCATCGCCCTGACGAGGGTGCTGCTCTCGCTGACCGAGGGCGATCCGGCCGACGCGGCGGGGATGGCCGTGTCGACCGTGGTGCCACCCGACACCACGCTCTCCGGAGCGATGGACAGCCCGGAGGTCGTCGCGGCTGTGGAGGCGGCCGTCGAGACGCTCGAGCACCTGGACGAGCACCTGGGCCAGCACGCTGACGACCACCTGAACGAGCACCTGAACGAGCACCTGGACGAGCGCGGGAGCGGCCTGCGGCTGCCCCTTCTCTCCCTCGTGGGTGACGGCCTGCGGCTCGCTCGCGACGGCGTCGGCCAGCTGCTGCGGCTGAGCACGCCGGGCGGCATACGCGACACCGCCGACCTCGCCGTGCGCACGACGCGCGTCGTCGCGGAGCTGCTCCTCACCCACAACCCGCCGAACCCGCTCGACGGCGCCCCGGGCGGCACGAAGCGCGTCGTGTGGAGCGAGCCGCTCCCGCTCGTCGGGCCAAAGCAGCTCGGCCGCCTCGCCGGAGCAACGCTCAACGACGTGCTGATGAGTGCCGTCGCCGCCGCCCTCCACCGCTACCAGCTCGACAAGGGCGCCGACCCCGTCGACCTCGTGACGATGGTGCCGGTCAACGTGCGCCCGCTCGACGAGCCGCTGCCGCCGGAGCTCGGCAACCGCTTCGCCCTCGTCTTCTTCCGCTACCCCAGTGCCCTCTCCGCTCCACTCGCGCGGCTGGCGGAGACCAAGCGCCGGATGGACTGGCTCAAGCACTCCCCCGAGGCCGTGCTCACCTTCGCGCTCATCAACGCGATCGGACGGACCACCGCGGGCATCGAGCGCTACATCGTCGACTTCTTCGCCAACAAGGCGATCGGCGTGACGACCAACGTCGCCGGGCCCCGGTCGACCCGCACGCTCGCCGGGGTGCCTATCGCCGGCGTCATGGGCTGGGTGCCCGGCTCGGGCACGCACGTCGTCGGCGTCTGCATCTTCACGTATGCCGGCACGGTGCGGGTCGGGTTCATGACCGACGTCGCCGTCGTGCCCGACCCGGAGCTCCTCCTCGCAGCCTTCGAGGACGAGCTCGACCACCTCGTCCACATCGGGCGACCGCGCCCGGGCAGCGGCAAGGGTCCGGCCAAGGCGGCGGCGAAGAAACGGCGGAAAGGCCCGAAGGCGGGCCGGGGAAAGGGGCATGATGCCGACCGACCACGCACGGCGTGACGTCGAGGTCCACGCCGGGCTCGACGTGGCGCTCGCCGCGATCCGCGACGTCGCGAGCCAGCCGGAGTGGATCCCGACGATCAAGGAGGCCGAGGTCCTCGAGGCCGACGACGCGGGCCTGCCGCTGACGGCGCGCTTCGCCGCGTCGACCGCCGTCGGCACCGACCGCTACACCCTCGCCTACGAGCACGCCCCCGACGGCATGAGCTGGTCCATGGTCGAGGGACGCCTCCAGACCGGCCAGGAGGGCGTCTACACCGTTGAGCCCCTCGGGGTGGATCGCGCGCGTGTCACGTACGACCTCACGATCCACCACAACCTGCCGCTGCCCGGCTTCATCCGCTCGCGGATCATCAAGGGCCTCGTCGACGAGACGCTCACCGGTCTGAAGACCCGGCTCGAGCCGGTGTCGTGAGCAGGGTGCGGGAGGCGGTCGTAGGGTGGCTGGCATGACCACTGCGACAAGCGTCTTCGTGTCAGAGCCCGGCGAGCGCGACGTCCTCCAGGTGCGAGAGCACGACGTGCCGGCGCCCGGCGCGGGCGAGGTGCAGGTCGAGCTCGCGGCCGCCGGCGTCAACTTCATCGACGTCTACAAGCGCCAGGGCATCTATCCCGTGCCCACGCCCTTCGTCCTCGGCGAGGAAGGTGCCGGCACCGTCGTCGCGGTGGGTTCCGAGGTCTCCGGCATCGCCGTCGGCGACCGGGTGGCCTGGTGCCAGTCGCCGAACAGCATGTCGACGCTCACCAACAAGCCGGCCGACAAGGTCGTGCCGGTGCCCGACGGCGTCGACCTCGAGGTCGCTGCCGCCGCGATGCTCCAGGGCCTCACCGCCCACTACCTCGTCACGAGCACGTATGCCGTCCGCGAGGGTGAGGTGGCCCTCGTGCACGCCGCGGCCGGCGGGGTCGGGCAGCTCCTCGTGCAGCTCATCACGCACCGCGGAGCGACGGTGGTCGCGACCGCAGGAACCGACGAGAAGCTCGACATCGCAAGGGCGCTCGGCGCCCAGCACCTCATCAACTACTCGACGTTCTCGTCGTCCGACGACTTGGCCGCAGCCGTGCGCTCGGCAGCGGGTCGGGGCGTCGACGTGGCCTATGACGGTGTCGGCAAGGCGACGTTCGACGCGTCGCTCGCCTCCCTGCGACCCAGGGGCATGATGGTCCTCTTCGGTGGTGCCAGCGGCCAGGTGCCGCCCTTCGAGATCCAGCGCCTCAACGCCGGAGGGTCGCTCTTCCTGACGCGACCGTCCCTGGGCCACTACGTCGCCGACCGTGCCGAGCTCGAGTGGCGCGCGGGCGAGGTGCTCGGCGCGATCGCGGACGGGTCGCTCGCCATCGACATCGGCGGCCGCTACCCCCTCACCGAGGCGGCGTCGGCCTATGCCGCCCTCGAGGGCAGGCAGACGACCGGCAAGCTCATCCTGGTGCCCGGCGTATGAGCCGCACGCTGCTGCGGCACGACCGCATCTGGACCGGAGACATCGGGCAGCCTTGGACGACAGCGCTGCTCGTCGAGGACGGTCGCATCATCGAGGTCGGCTCGGCTGCGCTCGATGCAGGGGCGGACGCCGTCGTCGACCTCCCCGGCGCCCTCGTGATGCCAGGTCTGCACGACGCCCACATCCACACCGAGTGGGTGGCGCGGAGCCTCTCCTCCGTCGACCTGCACGAGGCACGCTCGCTCGACGAGACGCTCGGGCTGGTCCGGGCCCACGAGGCAGGCCTCGCACCCGGGGAGTGGCTGCACAGCGGCCGGTGGAACCACAACATCTGGGCGGTGCCGGTCCAGCCCGACCGGCACTCGCTCGACACCGTCTCGGGCGACCGGGTCGCTGCGCTCTCGAGCGTCGACGGCCACACGATCTGGGCGAACTCCCTTGCGCTGCAACGCGCCGGCATCACGCGCGACACCCCCGACCCTGTCGGTGGCGAGATCGTCCGCGACGCCGACGGTGAGCCGACGGGCATCCTGCGCGAGTCGGCCCAGGAGCTGCTCGACGTCATCGAGCAGGACCAGGCGCCGTTGCGGCCGTGGCTCGAGCGGGCGCAGGACCTGCTGCTCTCGGTCGGCCTCACGAGCATCACCGACATCGACGGCGAGGAGACCCGGGCGGCATACGCCGAGATGCACGCGGAGGGAGCTCTCCGTCTCCGGGTCACCAAGTGCACCCGCGACCCCGACCTCGAGCTCGCGATCGAGCAGGGCCGCCGGTCGGGTCAGGGCGACGACCGCT
This sequence comes from Humibacillus xanthopallidus, assembly GCF_006717145.1. GTDB lineage: Bacteria > Actinomycetota > Actinomycetes > Actinomycetales > Dermatophilaceae > Humibacillus > Humibacillus xanthopallidus. The sequence continues at coordinate 2,315,314 of NZ_VFQF01000001.1, forward strand.
TCCGGGTCGGGCCGGTCAAGTTCTTCAGTGACGGCGCCCTCGGGTCACACACTGCCCACATGACGGAGCCCTTCATCGGCCACGAGGGCTGCGGCATCGCGGCGATGCCCTACGAGGTGCTGCTCGGGCGCACCCTGCTCGCCGTGCAGTCGGGGCTCGACGTCTGCACGCACGCCATCGGCGACGAGGCCAACCGGCTCGTGCTCGACTCGTTCGAGGCGGTGCGGGCCGCAGGGCACGATGCAGTGCTGCGCGTCGAGCACGCCCAGCACGTGCGACCGGTCGACCTCCCCCGCTTCCGCACGCTCGACGTCATCGCCTCGATGCAGCCGAGCCACTGCACGGCCGACCTCGAGCTGGCCGACCAGATCATCGGCCACCGACGCCTGGCGTCCTACGCGTGGCGCAGCTTCCTCGATGCCGGCGTGCGCCTCGCCTTCGGGTCGGATGCGCCGGTCGAGGACCCGAACCCCTTCTACGGCCTGCACGCCGCCGTGACCCGGCGGCGCGCCGACGGCTCACCGCTGGGCGGCTGGCGACCCGAGGAGCGGATCACGCTCGACGAGGCCGTGCACGCCCACACCGTGGGGGCGCACGAGGCGGTCGGGCGCACGGACGTCGGGCGTCTCGCGCCGGGCCAGCTCGCCGACCTCATCGCCGTCGACCGCGACCTGTGGACGCTCGAGCAGTCGGCCCCCGCCGACATCCGCGACACCGTGGTGCTGCAGACCTGGGTCGACGGCGAGCTCGCCCACGAGCGCACCTGACCCACCCGGCATACCTCTGCGGTTGCCCGACCGCCGACCGACGACCGTGTCTCCACACTGCGCGTGTGCTCTGCGGGTACCAAGCGTCACGGGCGGGCCCGGGTGTGAGCAATGGTCGTCGGTCGGCGGCCGCAGCCGCGAAGCCTGACGTAGTCGGTGCCGAGCAGCGCATCCTGCCTGACAGCAGCCCGAGCCAGCACGGACTGCACCCAAGCAGCCTTGAACATGGCCTGAGGCCAGGACACCCGGATGACCAGCCAGTTATCGAGCACCAGCTCGTCGTAGCGCCAGCAGTCCGCGTCGATCACCCGGGACGACGTGTGGAACTCGTGACTGTCGCCCTCCACGACGATCCGCAGCGCGGGGTCGACGAGGTCAGGACGAATGCGTCGACCCGCGACCCGGATGCGCCGCTGCGGTTCCAGACGGAGTCCGGGCACCTCGGTGGAGATCGCCCGGATGACGGACTCGAAGGCGTTGGCCGGCCGCTCACTCGCAAACCACGCAACGTCGAAGGCGGCATCCCGTCCGCGGCCAGGCATGGCCTGCGCCGCACGCATCAGCTCGACAGACGTCACCGACCCCGACCTCAAGGCTGAGTCGGCGACTGCGAGTGCCTCGTCGAAGGGCAACGTCGTGGCGCAGTCCAGCACCGTGCGAAGGGGGGTGGTGCGCCAGCCGACGACATCGCTCGCAGGAAGGCGTTGCCACCGGATGCGCGCTGACGCCTGAGCCTCGACGGACACCTTGCGTCCACGCGGCACGATCAGTTCTGGCTGCCGCGGCTGCCACTTGAGCGACCACTCATAGGACGCCGCTGCGCTGGTCAGCCCGGCGACGGCGGTGAGCCGGTGGGCGGCCACTCGGGCGGCGTGGGCGCTCGGAAGCACGTACCTGCCACGAGCGACCCGGTGGATGCGACCCGCCCGGTGCGCGTCATCGAGAGCCTGCCGACCCACGGCCGCCTTGAGCTGACCGTGAGTTGCGACCCCGCCCATCCGTTGCATGACGTCGGTGATGTCCATATGGCCAGCCTCGCGGAGACGGTCGCGCGGCTCCGCCGGTCATCCACAGCCGACGAACGACCATAGGTTCACCCAGGGCCTCGACACGCCGCTGGATGCACCGCGTGGGCGTGCTTCGCGGAGCAATGGTCGTTGGTCGGACTCGCACGGTCCGTGGCGAAGGCGGCGCGGGTGAAAGGCGCCGCAGGGGTCAGGACTCGCCGGGGACGACGGCGAGCAGGAGGGTCGCGAACCACGTCAGCAGACCGACGACGGTGAGGAAGACGCCGATGATGCCGACCCCACCGGCACCGGCAGCCGTCGACGAGCGCCGACGCCGCCGCCCGACGAGGACGAGCACGATGCCGGCGACGAGCCACACGAGCCCGACGAGCAGACCGGCGAGCACCCCGGCGTTCCACCGCATCTCAGCCACCCATCTCAGGCGGGCAGCTCAGGCAGGCGCCTCAGGAGCGAGGACCAGCGCGACGTCACCAGAGGGCGGCGACGAGGACGTTCACCACGGCGCCGCCGCCGGCGACGTCGAGCAGGGTGCCGGCGTCCTGGCCGCGCTTGGTGCGGGCCCGGCCGATCTCCGCGGCCGCGACGACGACGAGGGCGATGACGAGCTTGACCGCGATCTTCGTGTTGTTCACCTCGTGGGAGTCGTCCTTGATCGCCGACGCGATGCCGACGAGGGCAAGGCCCGTCACGAGCTGGGCACGTGCCCCCCAGACGATGGGCGCGATGAGCGTGCGCCCGCTCCGGACGGCGATCCACCCGCCGACGACAGCAGCCATGCCGAGCAGGTGGAGGGCGACGAGCACGTTGTAGACGAAGTCCATGGCGGTCATCCTACGGAGCGTCGTATTCCGAGCGCCGCCGCCCCTCCCCCGTCAGGAGCCGGGCCGCTCCCCGAGGTCGTGCAGCGCCGCGAGCCGCCGCCACGACGACGTCAGCGGGTAGTCGTCGATCCGGTCGACGGGCACCCAGCGCGCATCGGAGGTCGTGCCGCCGACGTCGTGGATGACGATCTCGGTCGGCTCGGGACACGTTGCGGCATAGACGATCCGCACAGCGTGGAAGTCCTCGAGCGCCCCCGACGGAGCCCGCCCCACCCAGTGCTGCGACTGGACGGTGATGAGGTCGCCGAGGTCGATGCGCTGGCCCGTCTCCTCCCACACCTCGCGGTGGACCCCGGCGACGGGCGACTCGCCGTCGTCGAGCCCGCCCCTGGGCAGGCCCCAGTCGCCGGCGACGTGGGTCTGCGAGTTGAACTGCGTCAGCAGCACGCCGCGCTCGCTCGTCACGACGGCGTATGCCGCGACGCGCTGGTAGGGCTCCCCCACCTCGTCGGGCGCCACGCCGAGGTCGCGCGGCACCTCCGGCACCCGAGGCGGTATGCCGTCCAGAGCGCTCACGAGATAGGTGAGCTCGAGCGCCCCGTCCTCACGCACGGTGGCGGAGTGGGCGGAGTCGGCGGCCCACCCCGACTGGGCGAGCACGTGCACCGGGTCGGCCCCGTGGGCGAGACGGGCGCGAGCAACGGCGCCACCGGCGCCACCGGTGCCGACCACCCCGACGACGTGCACGCCGCCAGGGACATTGGTGCGCACCGGCCGGGTCATGCCGATGGAGTCCGCACGAGCGAGATCGCACGCTCGTACTCGCTCACGGCCAGGCGAGCGACCTGCGACCACTCCTGCTCCGGGGGGTGGGCGACGTTCCACGCACGCATCTCTGCGACTCGTGCGGGATCGGTTGCGAGAGAGGCGATTGCGGAAGCCATCTCCGAGTCGCTCGAGACGACAAGGCCGTTCACCCCGTCACTCACGAACTCCCCTACCCCAGAGCCGGATCGGCCGATCACCGGCAGGCCGACAGTGCGCGCCTCGAGGGCTGCGATGCCGAACGACTCGAGTCGTGCAGGTGACAGGTAGACGTCGGAGGCGGCATACCTCTCTCTCAGCTCCTCGCGCGAGACGCGGCCGGGCAGGCGCACCCAGCCGAGGTCGTGCTCGCGCACGTGCCGCTCGACCCGCGACCGCTCTGGCCCCTCGCCGAGGATGGTCAGCGTGATGGCGCCCTCGCCGGCCATGGCCTCCGCCTGCGCGACGACGCCGACGAGCGCCGCAGGCCGCTTGCGCTTCGCGAGGCGCATCGCCGTGACGAGGCGCAGCGGGCCCGGCGCCCGGTCGACGCGCCCGGCGGCCCACCGGCTGACATCGATGCCGTTGGGCAGCACCGACACGGCGCTCCCCGGCTCGACGAGCCCCCGCAGGGGGCGGGCCGCCACGTCGGACACGGCAGACATCGCGACACCCCGAGCGGCCCAGCGGCGCACGAAGCGGCCGGCGTCGAAGACGGGGGCGAGGTCGGCGAGCATGCAGTGCCACGTCATGGCCGTCGGCAGTCCCATCCGCAGCGTCACCCGGGTCGCGTCCCAGGCGAAGGGCGACACGACGCCGGTCTGCACGTGCGCGACGTCGAAGTGACCACCCTCGAGGCGGCGGCGCAGCTCCGGCGGCGCCCACGGGTTGATCGGCAGCTGCCACGGGAGGCGCGCGGCCAGCCGGTGGACGGGGATGCCGTCGACGACGGTGATCTCACCGTTCCGCTCACCGGCGCCGCCCTGGGTCGCGGTGAAGACCTCGACCTCGTGGCCGAGCCCGACGAGAGCACGCGCGAGGTCGTGCGTCTGCACCTCGATGCCGCCGAGCCGCGGCAGATAGCAGTCGGACAGGAGGGCCACCTTCACAGGCTTCACTCTGTCATGCGAAAAGATGGGGCGATGCCACGCACCCTGCTCGCCTTCCACGCCCACCCCGACGACGAGGCCCTCCTCACGTCGGGCACGATGGCGCGCGCGGCGGCCGAGGGCCACCGGGTCGTGCTCGTGGTCGCGACCGACGGGGAGCTGGGGCTCGCGTCGCAGGAGTTCGCCGCCGACGGCGCGCTCGCCGGCCGGCGGATGGCCGAGCTGAGGCGCAGCGCCGCCGCGCTGGGCGTCGCCCGCGTCGAGCACCTCGGCTATGCCGACAGCGGCCTCGGGCCAGAGGTCGCGCCCGACCCGCCGGGCGCGACCCGCTTCGTCCGCGCCGACGTGGAGGAGGCTGCCGCCCGGCTCGCGGCGATCCTCACGGAGGAGGAGGCCGACGTGCTGCTCTCCTACGAGCCCAACGGCGGCTACGGCCACCCCGACCACAAGCAGGTCCACGTCGTGGGCCGCCGTGCCGCCGAGCTCGCCGGCACGCCGCGGGTCCTCGAGGCGACGGTGCCGCGCGACACCATCTGCCGTGCCATCGACCTCGCGGCCAGGGTCTACCGCTTCCCGCCGGAGTTCGACCGCTCGAGCTTCGACCGCGCCTTCTCGGCTCGCAGCGAGATCACGCACCGGATCAACGTCCGACGCCACATCGCGGCCAAGCGCGCCTCGATGCGCGCGCACGCGTCGCAGGCGAGCGCCGACGGCGGCGTCGACCGCACCCTCGCCGCCTTCCTGCGCATCCCCCGGCCGCTCTACGACCTCGTCTTCGGGCGCGAGTGGTTCGTCGACCCCGCCGCCCACCCGGGCGACCCGGTGCGCCGCGACGTCTTCGACGGGCTCCCCTGACCCGAGGCGGTATGCCGTCCGCCCGGTCCTGTGACTCCGCTCCCCATCGTCGTCCACCGAGTCGCAGGAGGCGGATGATCGAAGGGTGAGCTGGTGGCGGGACCGTTGGCCGACGGTCTTCTTCGTCGGCTCCGCCGGTCTGCTCGGCGGCGGGGCCGTCGCCGCGCTACTCGGAGCCGACGAGACCGCCCGGTGGCTCTGGATGGCGGCAACGGCGTTCGGCCTCGTGGTCTCTCTCGTCTCGACGACCCGGGCCCTGCAGAGGCGGTCGCCGACGGTCGACGTCATCGCCGTGCTCGCGCTCGCGGGAGCGCTGTGGGTCGACGAGCCCTTCGCCGGAGCGATGATCGCGGTCATGCTCGCGACCGGTCAGCTGCTCGAGGCCCGGGCCGCGGCGCGGGCCAGCCGCGAGCTGCGCCTCCTCGTCGAGCGCACGCCGCGGACCGCCCGGAGGGCGACGCCCGACGGGGTCACCGAGGTGCCGGTCGAGCAGGTCGTGCCGGGCGACCACCTCGTCGTCGGCACCGGTGAGGTCGTGCCGGTCGACGGACGGCTCGAGGCCGCCGCCACCCTCGACGAGTCGGCCCTCACCGGCGAGGCCCGGCCGGTGGAGCGACCTGCGGGCGACGACGTGCGCAGCGGTGTCGTCAACGCCGGACCACCGCTCGACCTGCTCGCGACCGCGCCCGCCGCCGAGTCGACGTATGCCGGCGTCGTCCGTCTCGTCGAGCAGGCACAGGCCTCGTCGGCCCCCTTCGTGCGCACGGCCGACCGCTTCGCCATGCTCTTCGTGCCGCTGACCCTCGTGCTGGCGGGCGCCGCCTGGGCGATTGCCGGCTCGCCGCTGCGCGCGGTGGCGGTGCTCGTCGTCGCGACCCCGTGCCCGCTCCTGCTGGCCGCTCCGGTGGCGATCATGTCGGGACTGTCCCGCGCTGCGCGGATCGGTGTCGTCGTCAAGGGCGGCGGGGCGCTCGAGAGCCTCGCGGCGGGTCAGGTCATGCTCTTCGACAAGACGGGGACGCTGACGCGAGGACGCCCCGAGCTCGCCTCGGTCGTGACGGCGGGAGGCGAGGGAGACGGCAACGACGCGTTGCGCCTCGCCGCCTCGCTCGACCAGGTCTCGCCGCACCCGCTCGCGAGCGCGCTCGTCAGCGCCGCACTCGCGAGGGGCCTCGACCTGTCGATGCCGACCGAGGTCCACGAGGTGCACGGCTACGGCCTCGAGGGTGTCGTCGACGGGCGCGTCGTCCGGCTCGGCAAGGCGTCGTGGATCGTAGGCAACGAGCGGCCGCCCTGGCTCCAGCGCGTGCGACGGCGGGCCGCGCTCGACGGCTCGCTCACGGTCTTCGTCGCCGTCGACGGGGTTGCCGCCGGGGCCTTCCTGCTCGAGGACCCGATCCGCTCCGACGCGCCCCGCATGCTCGCGATGCTGCGCTCCACCGGCATCACCCGCACCGTCCTCGTCACGGGTGACCGGGCCGACGTCGCCGAAGCGGTGGGCCGGATCGTCGGGGTCGACGCCGTGCTCGCCGACTGCGACCCCGCCGACAAGCTGGCCGTCATCCGGGCCGAGTCGGGCACGGCCCGCACCATCATGGTCGGCGACGGGGTCAACGACGCCCCCGCGCTGGCCGCGGCCGGGGTGGGCGTCGCGCTCGCTGCGCGGGGGGCGACGGCGTCGTCGGAGGCTGCAGACGTCGTGCTCACCGTCGACCGGGTCGATGCCCTCGCCGACGCCATCCTCATCGCCCGCAGGTCGAGGCGCATCGCGCTCCAGGCGGTCGTCACCGGCATGGGTCTCTCGCTCGTGGCGATGGTCGCCGCCGCGGCCGGGTTCCTGCCCCCGGCCGCCGGTGCCGTGCTGCAGGAGGGCATCGACGTGCTCGCCATCGCGATCGCGCTGCGGGCCCTGCTGCCCGGGCGCCTGCACACGATCGCGATGTCGGAGGCCGACGTGGCGACCGCGCACCGGCTTCGCGCCGAGCACGACCTCACGCTCGGCACGGTCGAGCAGATCCGCGGCGTGGCCGACGACCTGACGGGCGAGGAGCTCGACCTGGCCCCGGTCGAGGCGCTGCTCGAACGCCTCGAAGGCCAGCTCATCCCGCACGAGCGAGCCGACGAGGACCTGCTCATGCCGCTCGTCGACCGGGCACTCGGGACCGACGCGACGGCAACGATGCGGCGCACCCACGCCGAGATCGAGCACCAGGTCGGCCGGCTGAGGCGACTCGTCGCCGAGCTCGACGGCACGGCGGCCGGGGCCGGGGCCGGGGCCAGCCCCCCGCCGATCTCGCCGGAGGACGTCGTGGAGCTGAGACGCATCCTCTACGGCCTCTACGCCGTGTGTCGCCTGCACAACAGCCAGGAGGAGGAGGGCGCCTTCGCCCTCGTCCCCGCCAGCGCGACTCCGCGGCACTCGGCACACCTGCCGGCCGGCCTGCCGGCGATCCGACGCCGCACCCGCTCGTGAGGGGCGATCACCCGGTCCGCCCGCGCGCGGACCCAGCCGGACGGCATACTGGCGCGTGCTGCTCCCCAGCAGGAACCTCGACGACGATGAAGGCGGCGCCCTCGTGACCGACGGCATGGAACGCACCTGGCTCGCCCACTACGCAGAGGGCGTGCCGGCTGATGTGGAGGTGGGCGACGCGTCCCTCGTTGACCTGCTCGACACGTCGGTGAAGCGCTTCGGCCCGCTGGTTGCCCTCGAGTTCTTCGGGGCGGAGACGACCTTCGCGGAGCTCGGCCGTCAGGTGCGCGCTGCCGCCGAGGGGCTGCGCCAGCTCGGTGTCGGCCCGGGTGACCGGGTCGCGATCGTCCTGCCCAACTGTCCCCAGCACATCGTCGTCTTCCACGCTGTCCTGCGGCTGGGCGCTGTTGTCGTGGAACACAATCCGCTCTATACAGCGAGCGAGATGGAGCACCAGCTGAGTGACCACGGAGCCACCGTGGCCATCGTGTGGGACAAGGCGGCCGGGCTGGTGATCGGTGCCGGAAGCGTCACGAAGGTCGTTGCCGTCGACCTCACGGCAGCGATGCCGCTGCGGACGCGTCTGGCCCTGCGACTCCCGGTCGCGAAGGCGCGTGCATCGCGGGCCGCCCTGACGGCGCCTGCAGGAGGCACGATCCCCTGGCGGCTCCTGCTGTCGCACGGCGATCTCGCGGCCGACTACCCGCGCCCGCGCGCCACCGACCTCGCGGCGATCCAGTACACCAGCGGCACGACCGGGGTGCCCAAGGGCGCCATGCTGACCCACCGCAACCTGCGCACCAACGCCGCGCAGGGGAGGGCCTGGGTGCCCGGGCTCGTCGACGGCAAGGAGGTCATCTATGCCGTCCTGCCGATGTTCCACGCCTACGGCCTCACCCTCTGTCTCACCTTCGCGCTGAGCATCGGCGCGCGCCTCGTGCTCTTCCCGAAGTTCGACGTCGACCTCGTGCTCGCCGCCGCGGCCAAGCACCCGCCGACCTTCCTCCCCGCCGTGCCCCCGATCTACGAGCGTCTCGCCAAGGCCGCCGAGGAGCGTGGCGTCGACCTCACGTCGGTGCGCTTCGCGATCTCCGGAGCCATGTCGCTGCCGGCATCGACGCTCGAGCTGTGGGAGCGCGTGACCGGGGGTCTGCTCATCGAGGGCTACGGCCTGACCGAGACCTCACCCGTGGCGGTGGGCAACCCTCTCGGCCGAGAGCGCCGGCCCGGTGCCATCGGAGTTCCCTTCCCCAACACCGAGATCCGTGTCGTCGACCCCGAGAACCCCTCCACCGACAAGGCTCCCGGCGAACGCGGAGAGCTGCTCATCCGGGGGCCCCAGGTCTTCAGTGGCTACTGGCAGAAGCCCGACGAGACGCGCGAGGCCCTCATCGACGACGGCTGGTTCCGCACGGGCGACATCGTCGAGGTCGACCCCGACGGCTTCGTCTCGATCGTCGACCGCATCAAGGAGATCATCATCACCGGCGGCTTCAACGTCATGCCCTCGGAGGTCGAGGCGGCGCTCCGAGAGCACCCGGACGTCGCCGACGCAGCCGTCGTCGGCATCCCCCGGCCCGACGGGAGTGAGGACGTCGTCGCCGCCGTGCAGCTCGCGCCCGGAGCCACCCTCGACGAGGCGGCCCTGCGCCAGCACTGCCGCTCGTGCCTCGCCGCCTACAAGGTGCCGCGTCGCGTCGTCGCCGTGGACGACCTGCCGCGGTCACAGATCGGCAAGGTGCTCCGCAAGCAGGTGCGCGCCTCCCTCATCGCCCCCTGACCATCGAGAGGGCAGCTCGTCGGGCCACTCACAATCGAGAGAGCACTTCGTCGTCCCCGACGGAGTGCTCTCTCGATTGGTGGGGGGGTGCTCTGTCGATGTGTGGTGTCGCCCGTATGCCGTGTGCAGCGTCACGAGCGGCGTGCACTCTCGATTGGGGCCTGGCGGAACTCCCTCAGGCAGAGGGCTTTTCGAAGACGATGGCCATAGGAGTCTGCTCGGAGCCCTGGCCGAGAGGGTTGTCGGCGAACATCGCCTCGTAGCGCTCCTTCGGCCCCGGCGCGTCCTTGCCGAGCACGTTTCGGCCGATGTCGTTGGCATCCATGACGACGGTGCCACCGAAGGTCTCGCGGTAGGCCTCGGGCACGCGCTCACGGATCGCCGCACTCAACCGGGCCGCCACGTCGTCGGGATCCTTCGGACCGAGCTTGGCCGAGACGTTGGCGGGGTAGACGGAGTACTCGGTCGGGCCGTCGATGGCCCGGATGTCACCACCGACGAGGTCGTAGAAGAGCCCCCGCTTGCCGACGAGCTTGCCGACGAAGCCGCCTGCAGAGGCATAGAGCACGCGGGGCAGCCCCGCCTCCTCGATCGCCAGCTGCATCGTGAACGGTGACCCGAGGCCGATGCCCGCCGGGGTGCGCGTGACGTAGCGGCTCAGCACCCGCGCCGGCCGGCCGACCTTGATGTCCCAGATGAAGAAGGACCGACCCTGGGTGATCGCGACGATCTTCTCGGAGATGAAGAAGAACCACTGCCCGCCCGTCGCGGCTGCGTGATCCGCACCGGCCGCGGGCAGCCCCGCGAAGAAGCGGTCGATGTAGCCGAGCGTCTTGGCCTCGAGGTCGTCCTCGCGGGCGTAGAGGTCGGTGCGCAGGGGGTAGCGCCGCACGACCGCACCACCGTCGAGGGTGAGGTCGAGCTGCTTGCGGGCGTTCGGCTCGTAGTCGGTCTTGACCCGGACGGGAGCATCCTCCGCGGGGTCGTGCTCGTCGAAGAACTCCTGCAGCCACAGCTCGAGGTTGAGCATGCGCCAGACCGTCATCGAGTCGATCGAGTTGGTGCCCTTGATCCACCCCTCGAAGGCGTGCAGCACCGCGCTCTGGTCGACGTAGGGCCGGTCGGCGAAGGACTCGGAGAGGAACACTCCGTAGATGTGGTTCTTGAGCCGCATGAACCACTCGCCCTGCGGCGTCGTCGCACCGACCTTGTCGCGGCGCCGGCGCACCGACTCGGGCACCCGGCCCTGCATCGCGTCGCGCAGCACCCGCTTGCTCCACCCCTCGTGGATGAGCGCCTCGTCGGGCAGCGCGAAGACGAACCGCACGAGGTCGCGGTCGAGGAAGGGCAGTCGCACGCGCAGCCCGAAGTGGCGGGCGTTCTTGTCGGCGTAGCGCAGTCGCGCCGGCAGCGACCCGGCGACGACGTCGTCGAGAAGGCGCCGGTGCAGCGAGCCCCGCTCCACGGCATACGACTCCTCGGCGAACCGGGCAGCGAACTCCGCCCCGAGCAAGCTGCGCACCGGCACGTCACGGCGGCCGCGCACGCGGTCGGCCACGACCGGCACACCCCGCCGTGCGAGCACGTCGATGGAGCGGCCCAGCTCGGCAGCGGCCTTCGCGGCCCCGGCCGCGCCGCCCGAGCGGCTGAGGGCGCGCAGGTGCACGAGGTGGTGCGGTCCGAAGCCGCCGAGGGTCTCGTCGCCCCCGTGGCCGTCGAGCAGGGCCGTCGGCGCCACTTCGCTCGCGGCTGCCTCCCGCATGACGCGGAACTGCGTGTAGGCCCCGGTCGAGACGAGCGGCTCCTCCTGGAGGCGCACGAAGTCACGAAGGTCGAGCTTGAAGTCGGTCGGCGTCGGCTCGACGCGATGGGCCTCGACACGGTCACCGAGCCCCGCGACGACGTCGTCGACATAGCGCACCTCGTCGGCGCGGGTGTCGGGGAAGAGCACCGACCACGTCTGCTGCACGTGGTGCGCACCGGGGGGGTCGGTGCGCACGAGGCTGTCGACGACCGACGCGATGGCGGCCGCGTCGATGCCGCCCGAGAGCGAGGTGGCGACGCGGCCCGACGTGCGCCGCCGCACGGCCGCGGTGAGCAGGTGCCGGAAGTCCTCGATGACCCGCGCGCCGTAGGGGTGCGGCTCGGGCGTCGCCTCGAGCTCGTCGCGCAGGCTGCTCCAGACGTGCCGCTCAGCACCCGCGGACGTCGGCCCCAGCGTCAGCGTCTCGCCGGCCCCCACCCGCTCGATGCCGTCGAAGAACGTCTCAGGGCCGTCGTCGTGCACGCGGAAGCAGAGGTAGCGGTAGATCGTGCGGTCGTTCGGCCGGCGCTCGTGGTGACCGCTCTCGAGGATCGGGCGGATCGTGCTCGCGAAGAGCCACCCGCCGGCGCCGGGAACCTGCGCGACGTAGAGCTGCCGCGTGCCGAAGGGGTCGCGCGCGAGCGCCACGGTGTCGGTCTCGCGGTCATGGACGGCGAGCGCGAAGGAGCCCTCGAGCCGGTCCAGCCCCTCCGGGCCCCACTCGCCGTAGGCGGCCAGCGCGACGGCAGCGTCACCGCCCGTGAGGTCGTGGCCGAGCGTCCTCAGCTCCTCGCGGAGCACCTCAGCCTCGAAGAGCTCGCCGTCGAGCACGAGGGTATGCCGTCCGGAGACGCTCGTGACGAGCGCACGGCCCGCCGCCTCCCCCTTCGCGGTCGCCGCGAGCACGGCCGAACCGACGCGTGCGACAGCCGGTGCGGATGCGTCGTCGTGGTCGCACCGCGAGAGCCGTTCGATCAGCTCCGGGTCGGTCGTGACGCCCAGGTGGCCGCTGATTCCGCACATGACCTCAACCCTAGTGACGTGGGCTGGGTGGTTCGGCCCAGGGCGGCGAGACCGGGGTGGCCCGACCGAGAACTCCACCGGGACCCGACCGAGGACTCGACCGAGGACCCGACTGAGGACTCGACTCTGAACCCTCCGGCCCGGCAGGTCGTCCTTGGGCAGTGGGAGATTCCCGCATCCACGAGAAAGAAGAAGACATGCCCGTCATCTCCAGGCCCGCCGCGTTCGCCGCGGGCGCGCTCCTCGCGGCCAGCGCCCTCGTCGCCACCTCGGCCTCGGCCTCCGACACCCCGCAGGGCTCGGGCAACGGACCGCGCAGCGACCTCCTCCGCGCGCCCCTGCAGGGCAGCATCCTCTCCGACCCGCCCCTCTTCGGCCTGACGCGCGGTGGACTGCCGTGGGTCATCTCCGAAGGCACCGCCCGACTGCGCGCCAACGGCGACCTCAGCGTGGACGTCCAGGGGCTCATCGTCCCGAGCCGGGGCAACAACCCCCTCGGCACGCTGTCAGCCACCGTCGTCTGCAACGGCAAGGACCTGCTCATGACGGGCCCGGTGCCCTTCAGCTCCGCCGGCGACGCCACCATCGAGACGCGGCTCAGCCTGCCGGACCGGTGCCTGGCCCCGGTGGTCCTGCTCAACCCCCTGAGCAACGCCGGCGCCTACATCGCCGCCACCGGTCGCTGAGCGCTCCCTCGCGTATGCCGCCGGGCCGGCCGCACGGCATACGCCCCTCGGCTGCTGCCAGTCGAAAGGCCACCTGTGGTCGCCTCCACCACGTCGAAAGGCCACCTGTGGTCGCCTCCACCACGTCGAAAGGCCACCTGTGGTCGCCTCCACCACGTCGAAAGGCCACCTGTGGTCGCCTGCACCACGTCGAGAGGCCACTTTTCGCCCGGCAAGGAGTGGCCTCTCGACTCCAGGGAGGCGACCTGGAGTGGCCTCTCGACTCCAGGGAGGCGACCAGGAGTGGCCTCTCGACTCCAGGGGGCGACGAAGTGTGGCCTCTCGACTGCGTCAGGTCACTCCCACTCGATGGTGCCCGGCGGCTTGCTCGTGACGTCGAGCACGACGCGGTTGACCTCTTCGACCTCGTTCGTGATGCGCGTCGAGATCGTCGCGAGCACGTCGTAGGGCACCCGCGCCCAGTCGGCGGTCATGGCGTCCTCGGACGCGACGGGTCGCAGCACGACGGGGTGGCCGTAGGTGCGTCCGTCACCCTGCACACCGACCGAGCGCACGTCGGCGAGGAGCACGACGGGGCACTGCCAGATGTCGCGGTCGAGGCCGGCCTTCGTCAGCTCCTCGCGGGCGATCGCGTCGGCGCGGCGCAGGATCGCGAGGCGCTCCGCGTCGACGGCTCCGATGATGCGGATGCCGAGCCCGGGGCCCGGGAAGGGCTGGCGCCACACGATGACCTCGGGCACCCCGAGCTCGAGGCCGACCTGGCGCACCTCGTCCTTGAAGAGGGTGCGCAGCGGCTCGACGAGCTGGAACTGCAGGTCGTCCGGCAGCCCGCCCACGTTGTGGTGGCTCTTGATGTTGGCCGCGCCCTCGCCGCCCCCCGACTCGACGACGTCGGGGTAGAGGGTGCCCTGCACGAGCCACTTGACGGGGTGGTGCTCGTCGCCGCGGTCGTGGACGATGTCGCGGGCCGCCTGCTCGAAGACCCGGATGAACTGCTCGCCGATGATCTTGCGCTTGGTCTCCGGGTCGGTGACGCCGGCGAGCGCGTCGAGGAAGCGCTCGCGCGCGTCGATGACGACGAGGTCGACGCCCGTCGCCTCGACGAAGTCCTGCTCGACCTGCTCCGCCTCGCCCTCGCGGAGCAGCCCGTGGTCGACGAAGACGCAGGTCAGCTGGTCACCGACGGCCTTCTGCACGAGCGCCGCGGCGACCGAGGAGTCGACGCCGCCCGAGAGCGCGCAGAGCACGCGGTCCTCACCGACCTGCTCGCGGATCGAGGTGACGAGGTCGTCGACGACGTTCGAGGCGGTCCAGTCGGGGGCGATGCCGGCGCCCTTCCAGAGGAAGTTCTCGAGGACGCGCTGGCCCTGCTCGCTGTGCAGCACCTCGGGGTGCCACTGCACGCCGTAGAGCCGCCGCTCGTCGTCCTCGATCGCCGCGACGGGCGTGCCCGCGGTCGTCGCCGTGACCTTCGCGCCCGCCGGCGCCTCGGTGACCGAGTCGCCGTGCGACATCCAGACCACCTGGCTCGTCGGCTGCCCGGCGAAGAGCGTGGACTCGGCGGTGGTGACCGACGCCGTCGTCTTGCCGTACTCGCGAGCGCCGGTGCGCGCGACGGTGCCGCCGAGCGCCCGCGACATCGCCTGGAAGCCGTAGCACATGCCGAAGACCGGCACCCCCGCCTCGAGCAGGGCCGGGTCGAGCGAGGGGGCGCCGTCGGCGTAGACCGAGCTGGGTCCACCGGAGAGGATGATCGCCGCCGGCCGCTTGGCGAGCAGGTCGGCGAGCGGCATCGAGTGCGGCACGACCTCGCTGTAGACCTGCGCCTCGCGCACCCGGCGGGCGATGAGCTGGGCGTACTGCGCGCCGTAGTCGACGACGAGCACCGGGTGGCTCTGAAGGTCGGGGCCGTGGTCGGGCGTCGCCGCTGCAGTGGGCTCGTCGGTGGGCTCGGACGTGGGCTCGGACGTGGGCTCTAACGTGGGTTCGGACGTGGGCTCGTCGGTCACCGGCCCAGCCTATCGGGGGCGCCGGACCCCTCCACGCCGCCTGATGCCGTCTGCCGTATGCCGTATGCCGGGTGGCGCCGTCAGCGCGGGCCGTTGCCTCCGCGCTCGGTGGCCACGCTGCTCGCGCCGCCGGCGACGTAGGCGCGCTGGAGCATCGCCTCGACCTCGGCGTGGTTGCGGCGCTCGGCGATCCAGGGGACGACCGGCACGAAACCGGCGAGGAGGTTGAGCACGATCCGCTTGGCGCCCCAGGCGCACTTGATGCCGAGGTTGGCGACGGACGCGGCATACCCCATGTAGATGAGCCCGTGGATCGGGCTCCAGTACTCCGTCAGCACGTTTGTCTGCTTGAGGAGGTACTTCATGATCATCTCGACGATGAGGATGACGAGCGCGATGCCGGCCGTGATCGCCATGACCCGGTAGAACGACAGGGCGCTGCGGATCTGCTTCGGCTTGGCGAGGGACTGGGGGTAGGTCGTCACGCGGTGATCTCTTCTCTCTGTGCGGCCGGCACGGCATCCGCCTGCTGCTCGGCTCGGAACATCTTCCACCACATCCAGATCGCGAAGAGCCCGAAGACCCACCACTGCACCGCGTAGGCGGCGTTCCTCAAGTTGAGCGGGGTGTCGATGTCGGGCGGGGGCACGCGGGTGAGGCCGGTGGCCGTGGAGGCAGCGGTGGACGTGGACGGGGTGGCACCGTCGCCGGAGGATGCCTCCGCCGACGGGGTCTCGCTCGATGCGAGGACGAGGACGTTGTAGAGGTCGCCGGGCCACTCGTTGACGAGGGCGGCGAGGTCGACGGAGCGGCGCTGCGGCGCCGGCAGCGGCGCACCCGGCCGCGGCGACTCGGTCGGGCCGAGTGTGCCCTCGACGGTGACGACCCCTGCGGGCGCCGCGGGCGCTGTGGCCGGCACGCCGTCGACGAAGCCTCGCAGGACGGCGACCGTGCCACCCTCGGTGACGAGGGGGGTGACGACCCACGATCCGGCGCGGTCACCGAGCCGCCGGTCGACGACGAGGATCGTGCGCGCGTCGTCGTACGTGCCGGTGACACTCACGGGGCGGTTGGAGAACTCGGCCTCGAAGGCGGAGTGCGCGCGCGTCACCTGCTGCAGCGGCGCCCGCTGGAGCTGCGAGGCCGCGGCCACCGCCTGCTTGTGGCCCTCGTCGCGCGCGACGCCGAGCTGCCAGAGGCCGAGGAGCGTGCACGCGGCCACGATGACCAGGACGAGGGCGAACAGCCCCACCCACTTGGGGCTGAGCAGTCCACGGAGCACCCGTCCAGAGTAGGTCACGCCTGCGACAGCATCCCGGCCCGGTCGCACGCAGGCGCGATCCGAAGCAGGCGCGATCGGACGCAGGCCGCGATCCGCCGTTCGATCCGTGCCAGACTTCAGCGCCATGCTGGACCTCACCCCGACGAGCCCCGCCGCTGCACGCTCGTCACGCCGTCCGGGGCTGCGTTCCCGGGGCAGCCGGACCGCGCGTCGCGCTCTCGCGGCGGTATGCGTTGGGTCGGCTGCCGTGCTCGTCCTGACGGCCTGCGGCATGACCGACATGCCGACGCCTCGTCGCACCGTGACGGTGCTGGTCGACGCGCCGGGCGCGTCGACGGGGACCTCGACCTCGTCCGTGCCGACGGTGTCGGCGACGCCCACGACGCCCGCCACGACCACTGCCCTGCCCACGTCACTTGCCGTGGGCAAGCAGCGAGGCGCGCCGCACTCCTACGACGAGGCGAAGCAGCGCATCGACCGCGCCACGTCGGCCGAGGTCGGGTCGGTCTTCCAGAGCCCGACGGGCAACATCACGTGCAGCACCGCCGGCGGCGAGGGCGTGCTCGTGACCTGCGACGTCGCGAAGGGCCGGAGCGACGCTCCGGCGTCGGCCCCCTGCCCGGCGGGTGGCCCACGTGACATCGGTCGGATCGAGCTGACGCCCGCCGGCGCACGCCCGGTGTGCAACTCCGACACCATCCGCCAGGGCGCCGCAGCCACCCTCGCCTACGGCGTGCGGACCGGACCCTCGCTCGGGTCGGTCGCGTGCCTCAGCGAAGAGTTCGGAATGACGTGCGTCGACAGCACGAGCAAGCACGGCTTCTTCCTCGCACGCGACACCTTCGTCACCTTCTGACGGCCCGGGACGACGCACCACGCTTGCCTGATGTCTCGCTGGAGCCGAGGTCTCGATTACATAACAAATGCATGACAGTTCGCGCCCTGTCACCGGCATGCCCTTGAGTGGCCGAGTCGCCTCGACAGAGAACGGGCAACCGCTCCGTCTGGCGATCCCATCACAACTCACACATCAGGGATGGAACTCGTGAGGCAATCACTGCACTCCCGGCGACGTGGGCTCATCGGCCTGCTCGCCTCGGGGGCTCTGCTGGCCGGCGCCGTCGCGGCGTCGCCCGCCCAGGCCGCCCCAGCCGCCCCCGCCGCTCCCGTCGTCAAGAACGACACGGGCCAGGCCGGTGGCCGCACCCACAACGACAACCTTCGATCGCCGCTGGCGGTCAAGCAGGACGCCAAGCGAGCGAAGGCGCTCGAGAAGCGGGTCAAGGGCGACAAGAGCGCCCAGGGCAAAGTCGCCAAGCTCGGCAAGGGACAGTACGTCGAGCTCGAGCGCGAAGGCACTGACCGGATCTTCGCCGTCATCGTCGAGTTCGGCGACAAGCAGTACACCGGCGGCGCGGGCGCGGGCGCGCCGGCGGGCACCTTCACGGGTCCACCCAAGGACGGCAGCACGACCGACGTCACCGGTCCGCTCCACAACCAGATCCCGGCCCCCGACCGCACGGTCGACAACTCGACCCTGTGGCAGGCGGACTACAGCCGCGCGCACTACCAGGACATGTACTTCAACCGCATGGCGAAGTACTACGAGACCCAGTCCTCAGGTCGCTACTCCGTCGACGGCGACGTGACCGAGTGGGTCAAGGTCCCCTTCAACGAGGCGCTCTACGGTCGCAACTACTGCGGCGGCATCGTGTGCGCCACGAGCAAGGCTCTCGTGCGCGACGCGCTGGCCGTCTGGGTGGACGCCCAGCTCAAGTCGGGCAAGACGATGGCCGAGGTGACGGCATACCTCAAGACGTTCGACATCCAGGACCGCTACGACATCGACGGCGACGGCAACTTCAACGAGCCCGACGGCGTCATCGACCACTTCCAGATCGTGCACGCCGGCGGTGACGAGGCCGCGGGCGACCCGAACCAGGGCACGGATGCCATCTGGAGCCACCGCTGGTCGGCCAACCTCCAGTCCGGCGGTCCCTACGGTGTCGGCGTCGACATCGGCAGCAACGGCGGGCTCGTCTCGAGCTCCGACGTGCCGAACAACCCGACGGGCGTCTGGGTCTACGACTACACGGTCCAGCCGGAGAACGGCGGCCTCGGCGTCTTCGCCCACGAGTTCGGCCACGACCTCGGCCTGCCCGATCTCTATGACACCTCTGGCAACACCGGTGGCGCAGAGAACAACACGGCGTTCTGGACGCTCATGTCCTCCGGCGCCAACATCGGCGACGGCGGCCCGGACGGCATCGGCGACGCCCCCACCGACCTCGGCGCCTACGAGCTCTTCCAGCTCGGCTGGCTGCAGCCGCAGGGCAAGCAGGGCCCGTTCTACGACGTCGCGTATGCCGGCAAGCGCTCGTCCCACACGATCGGCTCCAACGTGCCGGCGACGAAGAAGGCCCAGGCCCTCTTCACCGTCCTGCCGGACAAGCAGGTGCCGCTCGAGCTCGGGGCGCCGTTCGCCGGCTCCAAGATGTACTGGAGCACCCAGGGCGACGAGCTCAACACGACGATGACCCACGCGGCGACGCCCGGAGCGCTGAGCGCCAAGGTCAACTACCAGATCGAGACCGGCTGGGACTACGCCTACCTCGAGGCCAACGTCGGGGGCACGTGGACGCCCGTCGCGACGAACCGGTCGACGACGAGCAACCCCAACAGCCAGAACCAGGGCCAGGGCATCACCGGCTCGACGGCCGGCCAGTGGGTCGACCTCACCGGCACGCTGCCCGCGGGCACGACGCAGGTCCGCTTCCGCTACTGGACCGACGTCGCCGAGACGCAGCCCGGCCTCCGCATCGACAACGTCACCCTGAACGGCACGCTCATCGGCACGGCCGAGTCCGACGAGGGCTGGACCTTCAACGGCTTCGTCACGACCACGGGCACCGAGGTGCAGGAGTTCTTCAACGCCTACATCGCCGAGAACCGCCAGTACGACGGCTACGACGCCTCACTGAAGACCGCCTACAACTTCGGCTTCCCGACGAAGCAGGACTGGGTCGAGACCTACCCGTACCAGAACGGCCTGCTCATCAGCTACTGGGACGGCTCGCAGACCGACAACAACGTGGGCGACCACCCGGGCAAGGGCCTCGTCCTGCCCGTCGACGCGCACCCGGAGTTCACGCACTGGTCCAATGGCACGCTGATGCGCAACCGGATCCTGTCCTACGACTCGACCTTCGGGCTCGAGCGCACCGACGCGATCACGCTGCACAACCCGGCCGACGGCACCACGGGCACCGTCGCCTCGAAGCCGGCGCAGCCGGTCTTCGACGACACGAAGACGTGGTGGTTCGGCTCTGACCAGCACGGCGCGACCGGCTCGCACCCCGGCCGCTACCAGCCGGGCTGGTACAGCGTCGACGTGCCCAAGACGGGCACGACGATCCGCGTCGTCAGCAGCTCGATGCAGGGCAACTCCCTGAACGTCCTCGTCGCTCCGAAGTGACCCCAGGTGACCCCAGGTGACCCCAGGTGACCCCTCCGGGTGACCCGAGGGTGACGCAGGACCGCACACCGCAGGGCACGGCCGGCTGACCCCGACCGCCTCGCTGACAGAAGGGCCCCGTCGACCAGTGGTCGGCGGGGCCCTTCGCACCACATAGGATCAGGTGGACGACCTGACGGGTCCCGCGACGGTGGGGCCAGACCATCACCCGACGACCGAGGGGCCGCCGTGGCGCAACTGTTGCTTCTGCACCTGATTGCCGCCGCCCTCGCGCCCTGGTTGGCAAAAACGTTGCGCACCAAGGCATTTCCGCTGCTTGCGCTCGTACCCGCCACCGCCTTCGCGTGGCTGCTCGTCGTCGCGACGGACGTGCGCGACGGCAACCTCCCGACCCAGCGCATCCCCTGGGTGCCCGGCCTCGGGCTCGACCTCGACTTCCGCCTCACGACCCTCTCGTGGGTCGTCGCGCTGCTCGTCACGGGTGTCGGCGCGCTTGTCCTGCTCTACTGCACGTGGTACTTCCGCGACGACGACCCGACGCTGTGGCGCTTCACGAGCGTCTTCACGGCCTTCGCCGGCGCGATGCTCGGCCTCGTCCTCACCGACAACTTCCTCATGCTCTACGTCTTCTGGGAGCTGACGACGGTCCTGTCCTACCTGCTCATCGGGCACAACCCGGGCAGCTCGACGAACCGGCGTGCCGCGATGCAGGCGCTGCTCGTGACGACCTTCGGCGGCCTCGCGATGCTCGTCGGCATCATCGCGATCGGCGTGCACCACACCTACTCCATCAGCGCCCTGCTCGCCGACCCCCCGCCGCTCGACGCCGTCACGGTCGCGGCCGTCGTGCTGCTGCTCGTCGGTGCGCTGTCGAAGTCGGCGCTCGTGCCCTTCCACTTCTGGCTGCCGGGTGCGATGGCCGCGCCGACCCCGGTCAGCGCCTACCTGCACGCCGCGGCGATGGTCAAGGCGGGCATCTACCTCGTCGCCCTCCTCGCGCCGGTCTTCGCCGGCGCCCCGGCCTGGCATGCGCTCACCCTCGGCCTCGGTCTGCTGACGATGATCGTCGGCGGCTGGCGCGCGCTGCGACAGCACGACATCAAGCTCCTCCTCGCCTACGGCACCGTCAGCCAGCTCGGCTTCATCGTCGCCATCGCCGGTCTCGGCACGAAGACCGCCGCCCTCGCCGCGCTCGCCCTCGTGCTCGCCCACGGCCTCTTCAAGTCGACCCTCTTCCTCGTCGTCGGGGTCGTCGACCACGCGGCGGGCACGCGCGACCTGCGACGCCTCTCCGGCCTCGGTCGCCGGATGCTCCCTGTCAGCGTGCCGGCCGCCTTCGCCGGCCTCTCGATGGCCGGCGTCATCCCGATGGCGGGCTTCGTCTCCAAGGAGAGCGCCCTCGAGTCGCTCTGGGAGGAGGCGCAGGAGGCGGCCCCGTTCCCCTCGATCTACGGCTACCTCGCCCTCGCCGCCGTCGTCGTCGGGTCGGCCCTGACGGTCGCCTACACGTGCCGCTTCCTCTGGGGCGCCTTCGCGACGAAGCCGGGCGTGCCGCCGACCCCGATCACCGTGCCGCACCCGGGCTTCGTGCTCTCGCCCCTGCTCCTCGGCGTCGGCTGCCTCGCGCTCGGACTGCTCGCGCCGTTCGAGTCCCCGTGGCTCATGCCGTATGCCGTCACCCTCCCCACCGGGGCCTCCCCCGAGCCGCTGGCGCTGTGGCACGGCGTCACCGTCCCGCTGCTGCTCTCCCTCGTCTCCCTCGGCGTCGGGGTCGCTCTCTTCGCGCAGCGCGAGGCCTTCGCGCGGGCCCAGGCCCGGGTGCCTGCCCTCGTGGACGGCGAGCGCGGCTTCGCCCGCACGCTGCGGGCGGTCGACCGCGGCGCGGTCGAGACGACGGCCGTCACGCAGCGGGGATCGCTGCCCATCTACCTCGCGAGCATCCTGCTCGTCTTCGTCGCGCTGCCGGGCATGGCCGCGGTGACCCAGGGCCGTCTGCCCGAGGTTCGGCTCTGGGACAACCCCGCGCAGGCCGTCGTCGGCGCCCTGATGATCGCGGCCGCCGTCCTCGTCCTCGTCACCCGCCGGCGGCTCACCGCCGTCATGCTCGTCGGGGCCACGGGCTACGGCGTGGCGATGCTCTTCGTCCTGCACGGGGCGCCCGACCTCGCCATCACCCAGATGCTCGTCGAGACGGTCTCGCTCGTCGTCTTCGTCCTTGCGCTGCGCCGCATGCCGACGAAGTTCACCCGGCACCCCGACTCGCCGTCCCGCACGTGGCGCCTCGGGCTCGGGGCAGCGGTCGGGGCCGCCGTCGGCGTCATCGCCCTCGTGGCCTCCGGTGGCCGCACGACGACGCCGGTCTCGGTCGACTTCCCGACCGAGGCCTACACCTTCGGGCACGGCAAGAACATCGTCAACGTCACCCTCGTCGACATCCGCGCCTGGGACACCCTCGGCGAGGTGTCAGTCCTCGTCGCAGCCGCGACCGGCATCGCGAGCCTCATCTTCGTGCGCACCCGCAACACGCGCCTCTCGCGCGCGACGGCCAAGGCGCTCCCCTCGAGCAACGCAGCCCGGGGAACGTGGCTCCTCGGCGGCCGCACGATGCGCAAGGAGAAGCGCTCGGTCATCTTCGAGGTGGTCACCCGGCTCGTCTTCCACATCATGCTCGCGGCCTCGCTCTACCTGCTCTTCGCCGGGCACAACCAGCCGGGCGGCGGCTTCGCGGGCGGGCTCGTCGCGGGCCTGGCCCTCGTCGTGCGCTATCTCGCGGGCGGTCGCTACGAGCTCGACGAGGCGGCGCCCTTCGACGCCGGGCTGCTCGTCGGGCTCGGCCTGCTCGTCGCCGTCGGCTCCGCCCTCGCCCCGCTCGCCTTCGGCGGCACGATCCTCGAGACGACCGCCGTCGACTTCACCCTGTGGCCGTGGGGCGAGGTGCACCTCGTGACGTCGCTCGTCTTCGACATCGGGGTCTACCTCATCGTCGTCGGCATGATGCTCGACATCGTGCGCAGCCTCGGCACCGGCATCGACCGCCAGATCGCGGAGGAGCAGGAGCAGGACGAGCAGCAGCAGGAGACCGAGGACGAGCCCGAGGAGCTGCAGACAGAGGGAGCCCGCCCATGACGACCCTCGCCCCCACCGGCTTCGAGTCGACCCTGACCCCGAACATCACGCTGGTGCTCGTCGTCGTCGGCCTCGTCGCCGTCGGCACCGCCCTGGCCCTCGACCGCAGCCTCGTGCGGGTCCTGCTCGGCATGGTGCTCATCGGAAACGGCGTCGCCGTGCTCTACCTCGTGGTGTCGGGACGCGCAGGCCGCGCCCCCTTCGTCGGCGAGGACCCCGCAGCGATGAGCGACCCGCTGCCGCAGGCCATGGTGCTCACGGCCATCGTCATCTCCCTCGCGACGATCGGCTTCCTGCTCGCGCTGTCCTACCGGCTGTGGCAGATCTCGGGCACCGACGACGTGCCCGACGACGCCGAGGACGCCCGCATCCAGCGCCTCGCCCGCGACGACGAGACGTCCGAGACCTACGACCGCTCCGAGGAGTCGACGACGACCTCCGACGAGCGTGCCGAGGCAGGTGAGAGCCGTGGGTGACTTCGCCGTTCCCAACCTGCTGCCGCTGCCCGTGCTGCTCCCCCTCCTCGGAGCTGCGCTCGCCCTCGCCTTCCGCCGCTCCGACCGCCTCCAGCGCATCGTGAGCATCGCGGCTCTCGCCGGGGTGGTCGTCGTGGCTGCGGTGCTCGTGTGGCAGACCGACGCCAGCGGACCCCAGGTGCTGTGGCTCGGAGCATGGCAGGAGCCCCTCGGCATCTCGCTCGTCGCCGACCGGCTGAGCGCGCTCATGCTCCTCGTCTCCAGCGTCGTCACGCTGCTCGTGCTCCTCTTCGCCATCGGGCAGGGGCACGCCGACAGCGACGACGAGGTGGCCCGCGAGACGCCGCTGTCGATCTTCCACCCGACCTATCTCGTCCTCACGGCCGGCGTGGCCAACGCCTTCCTCGCGGGCGACCTCTTCAACCTCTTCGTCGGCTTCGAGATCCTCCTCTTCAGCTCCTACGTGCTCATCACCCTCGGCGGCTCGGCCTCGCGCATCCACGCAGGCACCACCTACGTCGTCGTCAGCCTCCTGAGCTCCGCGCTCTTCCTCATCGGCATCGCCGCGACGTATGCCGCCACGGGCACCGTCAACCTCGCCCAGCTCGCCATCCGCATCGGCGGGCTCGATTCGGGTGTCGCGCTCGTGCTCCAGCTCTGCCTGCTCACCGCGTTCGCCATCAAGGCGGCGGTCTTCCCGATGTCGGCCTGGCTGCCCGACAGCTACCCGACGGCCCCGGCGCCCGTCACCGCGGTCTTCGCCGGACTGCTCACCAAGGTCGGCGTCTACGCGATCATCCGCACCCAGACGCTGCTCTTCCCCGAGTCGCCGCTGACCGACCTGCTGCTCTGGGCCGCCCTGCTGACGATGGTCATCGGCATCCTCGGCGCCGTCTCGCAGTCGGGGCTGAAGAGGATCCTCTCCTTCACCCTCGTCAGCCACATCGGGTACATGATCTTCGGTATCGCCCTGTCGACCCAGGCCGGCACGGCCGGCGCGATCTTCTACGTCGTGCACCACATCATCATCCAGACCTCGCTCTTCCTCATCACGGGGCTCGTCGAGCGCATCGGGGGCTCGACGTCGCTGCACCGTCTCGGGGGGCTCGCGATGGCCTCTCCCCTGCTCGCGACCCTCTTCTTCGTCTCGGCGATGAACCTCTCCGGCGTGCCCCCGTTCTCCGGCTTCCTCGCCAAGATCGGGCTGGTCGACGCCGGCATCGCCGTGGGCACCCCGCTGGCGTGGGTCGTCGTCGCCGGCGGCATCGTCACGAGCCTGCTCACGCTCTATGCGCTCTCCAAGGTCTGGAGCCAGGCGTTCTGGCGCCCGCTCGCGGAGGCACGTCAGGTCGCCGAGCTCGCCGCCGAGGAGGCGGCCGACGAGGCCGAGCAGTTCGAGCAGGCCGAGCTCGACGCCGGGCGCCGTCCTCGCGGCACCACGACGATCACGGCCGCCCCGACCGGCGTCGCCCTGGCGGTCGACACCTCGCCGCGAGCGCTGCCCCGCATGATGCTCGGTGCCACGGCGGCGATGACCGCCGTGGGCCTGTCAATCACCCTGGTGGCCGGCCCGCTGCACGCCTTCACCGAGCGTGCCGCGGCTGACCTGCGCCAACGCGACCCCTACGTCACCTCGGTGCTCCCCGAGCAGGTGCGGCGATGAGCGCGGCATCGCGCCGGAGCCGGGCCCGGCTCACCGCCACGGCAGAGGAGACCACCGCGACGGACGAGTCCCGGGCCCACGGGGCCCCCAGCGCTCCGAGGCGCCGCCGCCGCACGCTGCAGCCGCGTGCCATCGCGACGATCGCCCTCGCCTGGATGCTCCTCTGGGACCGGCTCAGCTGGGGCAACCTCATCAACGGGGTGCTCATCGGGCTCTTCGTGACCCTCGCCTTCCCGCTGCCCTCGATCGAGTTCCAGGGCCGGTTGCGACCCCACCGCGTCGCCTGGCTCATCGTCCTCTTCCTCGCCGACCTCGTCGCCGCGTCCTGGCAGGTGCTGCGCCTCGCGCTCGGCCGTCGTCGCCCCCGCAACGCCGTCATCGGAGTGCAGCTGCGCTCGAGGTCCGACTTCTACCTCACCCTGACGGCCGAGCTCGTCGCCCTCGTGCCCGGCTCGGTGGTCGTCGACGCCCGGCGGTCTACGTCGGTGCTCTACCTCCACCTGCTCGACATCGAGCGCGAGGGAGCGATCGAGCACCAGCGCCGGCACGTCCTCGCCGTGGAGGAGCGGGTCGTGCGCGCCTTCGGGTCGCGCGAGGAGATCGCCCACCTGGAGCAGGCCAAGGGGGCCGCGTCATGACCGTCGTCGCCCTGCTCGCATTGGCCCTGCTCGGGTCGGCCGCCGCCATCGTGCTCGTGCGGCTCTTCCGCGGGCCGACCAACCTCGACCGGATCGTCGCCGCCGAGATCCTCATGGTCATCGTCATCGCCGGCGTCGCCACGGAGTCGGCCTGGCAGCGCACCGCGACGAACCTGCCGCTGCTGCTCATCCTCGGGCTGGTCGGCTTCGTCGGCGGGGTGGCCGTCACCCGCTTCATGTCCCGCGACGCCGATGACCTCGACGTCGAGCAGGCCCCGGCCCGACCGGTCCACCCCACCGCGCCGGTCGAGGACGCCGCGGACCCGACCCACCCGTCCGACGACCAGACCGACCAGACGGACCAGACCGACGACCCCACCGACGACCAGACCGAGAGGGAGTCCCACCGATGAGCTGGACGACCGTGCTCGACGTCATCGGCGGCATCTGCCTGCTCCTCGGCGCCTTCCTCTGCCTCGCCGGCGCCATCGGCCTCGTGCGCTTCCCCGACACCCTCTCGCGCCTGCACGCCGCGACGAAGCCGCAGACCCTCGGCCTCATCCTCATCCTCTCCGGCCTCGCCGCGACCCTGCGCACGTGGTCGGCGGTCACGACGCTCGTCCTGCTGGCCGCGACGCAGTTCTTCACCTCGCCGGTCACCGCCCACCTCGTCGGCCGCGCGGCCTACCGCAACGGCAACGTCGACGAGAGCACCCTCGAGGTCGACGAGCTCTCCGACGCACTCGAGCGCTCCGGGTGGGACCCGACGAAATGAGCTGGGCCGCATACCTGCTCGTGAGTTGACCTCAAGCCCGCTTGAATTCTTACGGTCTGGGCATGACCCCAGCGGAAAATGGCGTGAGGCACGCCGCGCTGCGACGTAAAATGAGGCAAGTGATCTCACTGCCCCACGCCGACCCCGGCACTCCCGACCTCGCCGGCCCCACGGCATACCTGCGGTGGGTGGGCAAGGGGCAGTGGCGCACCCTCGTCGTCGCGATCACGTTCGGCATCGTGTGGCTCGTCAGCCAGGCGCTCTTCCCTGCCGCGATGGGCAAGGCGATCGACGACGGCATCATCGGCGCCGACCCCGGCTCGCTGCTCCTGTGGTGCGGCGTCCTCGTCGGTCTCGTCGTCATCAGCGCGCTCTCGGGGGCCTTCCGCCACAAGTACGCCGTCGCCAACTGGCTCCAGGGCGCCTTCCGCTCCGCGCAGCTCATCGGCCACCACGCCGCCGACACGGGCGAGGCGCTGACGCGCACGGTGCCGACCGGTGACGTCGTCGCGACCGTCAGCTCCGACGCGATGCGCATCGGCGGCCTCTACGACGTCACGGCCCGCTTCGTCGGCTCGGTCGTCTCCTACGTCGTCGTCGCCCTCATCCTCCTGCGCGCGTCGACCACTCTCGGGCTCGTTGTGCTCATCGGCGTGCCGGTGCTCGTCGCCTGCCTCAGCCTCATCGTGCGCCCGCTCCAGCGGCGCCAGCTCGCGCAGCGCGAGGAGGCCGGACGCCTCATCGGGCTGGGTGCCGACACGGTCGCCGGGCTGCGCGTGCTGCGCGGCATCGGCGGCGAGCACACCTTCCTGCAGCGGTATGCCGTCCAGTCCCAGTCCGTGCGCACCGTCGGCAACCGGGTCGCCGGCTACCAGGCGGCGCTCGACGCGGCGCAGGTGCTGCTGCCCGGCATCTTCGTGCTCATCGTCGTCTGGCTCGGGGCCCGCTTCGCGATCGAGGGTGAGATCACGGCCGGCCAGCTCGTCGCGTTCTACGGCTACACGGCCTTCCTCGTCATCCCGCTGCGCACGGCGACCGAGATGGTCGACCGGGCGACGCGGGCGCACATCGGGGCGGGCAAGCTCCTGCGCATCCTGCGGGTGCGGCCCGACCAGGTCGAGTCGGCCCAGACGCGTCCCCTGCCGACGGCGCCGTCGCGCCTCGTCGAGCCGCGCAGCGGTGTGAGCATCGAGCCGGGCCGCTTCACCGTCGTCGTGTCGGCGCGCCCCGAGGACTCGGCGGCGCTCGCGGACCGGCTGGGGCGATTCGGCTCGGAGGAGGGCGGGGCCACCGAGGCTCGCCTGGGCGGCACCCGCCTCGCCGACGCGCCCCTTGCGGAGCTGCGCCGCCGGGTCGTCATCTCGGAGACCGACCCCCGCCTGTTCACCGGAAGCCTGCGCGACGAGCTCGACCCGTGGGGCGTGCACGACGACGCGACGATCCTCGCCGCGCTGTCGGTCGCGAGCGGCGACGACGTCCTCGAAGCCCTCCCCGGCGGGCTCGACAACGAGGTCGAGGAGCGCGGCCGTGCCTTCTCCGGAGGCCAGCGCCAGCGCCTCGCCCTGACCCGCGCGCTTCTCACCGACGCCGAGACGCTCGTGCTCGTCGAGCCGACGAGCGCCGTCGACGCCCACACCGAGGCCCGCATCGCCGCCCGCCTCACCGAGGCCCGAGCGGGGCGCACGACCGTCGTCATGTCGGCGAGCCCGCTCATCCTCGACCGCGCCGACGACGTCGTCTTCCTCCGCGACGGCCGGGCCGTCGCCACGGGCACCCACCAGCAGCTGATGACCGAGCATCCCGACTACCGGCGCACTGTCGTCCGAGGGGAGGAGGACTGATGACGACCACGGCGACACCAGCCACCCGCACCCTGCCCGTCGCCGACACCGCGTCGGTCCGGGCCCACACCCGCGGCCTGCTCCGCCGGCACCGGAGCAGCCTCCTGCGGGTCATCGGCCTGCACTCCGTCGCGGCCGTCGCGGCCCTCGTCGCGCCACGGGTGATCGGCCTGCTCGTCGACGAGATCAGCAACGGGCGCTCGCTCGAGGTCGTCAACACGCTCGCCCTCTGGATCGCGGGGGCGGTGGTCGTGCAGACCGTCACCACGTGGTTCGCCCGGCGGGCCTCCTTCGTCATGGGCGAGACCGTCTTCGCCGAGCTGCGCGAGGAGTTCATGGGCCGCGTCGTCGAGCTGCCGCTGTCGACGGTCGAGCGCGCCGGCACGGGTGACCTCGTCTCGCGCACGACGAACGACGTCGAGGCTCTCTCCCACGTCATCCGCTTCGGGGTGCCCTCGATCTTCGTCGGCGCCGTGACGACGGCGATCACGGTCATCGCAGCCTTCCTCACCGGCTGGCAGGTGGCACTGGCGATCGTCGTGGGCGTGCCGATCCTCGTGCTCTCGACCCGTCGTTACCTGCGCCACGCCCCCGAGGGATACCTGCGCGAGCGGGCCACGTATGCCGTTCTCAACGGCGTCGTCACCGAGTCGGCCGAGGGGGCACGCACGGTCGATGCCCTACGCCTGTCATCCCGTCGTCGACGGCGCATGGATGAGGCCCTCGGCGACTGCTACGACGCCGAGATCTACACCCTCGGCCTGCGCATGCGGTGGTTCCCGTCGGTGGAGTTCGCCTTCTTCATGCCGGTCGCCGTGACCCTGCTCTGGGGTGGCTGGCTCATCTCGCGCGACATCGCGACGATCGGCACCGTGACTGCGGTCGCGCTCTACGTGCAGCAGATGGCCGGCCCGCTCGACGAGCTCATCTCGTGGCTCGACGAGATCCAGGTCGGTGCGACCTCGCTGGCGCGCGTCATCGGCATCGCCGACGTGCCGCCGGACCGCGCCGCCACCGGGGAGGAGCCGGCCGACGACCACCTCGACGTCGACGACGTGCACTACTCCTACCGTGCGGGTCGCGACGTCCTGCGCGGCGTCTCGCTCGACCTGCGTCCGGGCGAGCGGCTCGCGATCGTCGGACCGTCCGGAGCGGGCAAGTCGACCCTCGGCCGTCTCATGGCCGGCATCGACGGCCCGCGGACGGGCCGGGTCGACGTCGGCGGGGTGCGTCTCGTCGACCTCGAGCTCACACAGCTGCGCGGCCAGGTCGCGCTCGTCACACAAGAGCACCACGTCTTCGTCGGCACCCTCGAGGACAACCTGCGCCTGGCCCGCCCGGAGGCGAGCCGCGAGCAGCTGCTCGATGCGCTCAGCGCGGTCGACGCACGCGAGTGGGCGCAGGAGCTGCCGCAAGGACTCGACACCCTCGTCGGGTCAGGTGGCGTGCGGCTGACCGAGCCGCAGGCCCAGCAGCTGGCCCTGGCCCGGCTCGTGCTCGCCGACCCGCACACCCTCGTGCTCGACGAGGCGACGTCGCTGCTCGACCCCCGGGCGGCGCGGCACCTCGAGCGGTCGCTGGCGGCCGTCGTCGAGGGCCGCACCGTCGTCGCGATCGCGCACCGGCTGATGACGGCGCACGACGCCGACCGGGTCTGCGTCGTCGAGGACGGGCTCATCAGCGAGATCGGTTCGCACGAGGAGCTGCTCGCAGCCGACGGCCCGTATGCCGCCCTCTGGCGCTCCTGGCGAGACGAGCCCCAACCCGTCCGCTGACACCCCGCCCGTCCCCTCCCCGCCGCCTCCCCCACCCCGATTCGAGGTGATCCTGTACCCCACGTGGGTGCCGGCATCACCTCGAATCGGGGGATGGTCGGAAGAGACCCCGGAGCCCGCTCGCCCTCCGGGTCGAGGTGATGCTGGGCCCCACGTGGGTGCCGGCATCACCTCGAATCGGGGGATGGTCGGAAGAGACCCGGCGCGCCCCACCCTCCCCGGGGTCGAGGTGATCCTGAACCCCATGTGGCTGACGGCATCACCTCGAATCGGGGGTTGAGTGGGAGGGGATTCGAGAGGTGGGGTCGGCTCGAACCGGGCGTGACCTCAGGGGTGGTGGCTCGTTGTCAGGGTGGCGCGGTCGTCCCAGACCCCTTGTGTTCGACCTGCGCTCGGGCGGGGCCGTCTCTGAGGGGTGACGGCCCCGCCCCCTGCAAGGTCCCGGCCTCGCCCCTGCCAGGTCTCGAGCGAGCCCCCTGACGGTCCACCGCCTGCTCGGAGGGTGCCCGCAGCATCCGCACACGTCGGAGCCAGCCGCACCTCGTATGCCGTGTGTGCCTGACCCCGAGATGTGCGGGTGGCGCTCACGACACGTTCTGGAACCCCCTCAGCCGACGGGGCGCGCTGCCTCGACCCGGACGTAGGCCTCGCCCTGCACCGGACGCCGGTCCTGCTCGCCGCGCGCCGGCCACAGCGACATCGCCCGCTCGGCCTGGGCCGTGATCGTGAGGCTCGGGTTGACCCCGAGGTTGGCCGACACCGCAGCGCCGTCGACGACGTGCAGGCCCGGGTAGCCCCAGACCCGGTGGTACGGGTCGATGACGCCCCGCTCGGGCGAGTCCGAGATGACCGCCCCGCCGAGGAAGTGGGCCGTCATCGGGATGTCGAGCACCTCACCGACCGACGACCCCGGAAAGGCCCGCTCACCCGTCGTCCGCTCGAGCCCCGCAGCGAGCTCGCGCACCGCCGCGTTGCCCTGGGGGATGTAGGTCGGGTTCGGGGCGCCGTGCCCCTGCTTCGAGGTGAGGTGCCAGCCGAGCAGGCCGCGCCGCCGCGAGACCGTGATCGAGTTGTCCGACGTCTGCATGACGAGCGCGATGACCGAGCGCTCGCTCCACCGCCGGTTCGACAGCGACCGCGCGAGCGCGACCGGGTGCCGCGCCGCCTTGCCGACGAAGCGCGCCCATCGGGGTATGCCGCCCCCACCGTCGACCTGCATCACCGCGAGGGCGCCCATGAGGTTGGACCCCTTGCCGTAGCGGACGTTCTCGACGTGCGTGGTGCCGTCGACGTGGAAGCTCGAGGTGATCGCCACGCCACGCGTGAGATCGACCTCCCGGGGCACCCGGGCGGTCATGGCCCCACCCAGTGCCTCCGAGTTCGTGCGGGTCAGCTCGCCGAGACGGTCCGAGACGCGCGGGAGCCCCTGCCCCTCGGGCTCGGCCCGCATCGCCTGGAGCAGCTGCGCCGTGCCCCACGCACCCGCCGCGACGACGACCTGGCCCGCGGTCACGGTGCGCTCGTCAGCCCGACGGCGACCCCACGCTCCGCTGCGGACGGTCGTCACGGCATACCCCTGCTCGGGCGACACCGGGTCGAGCGGACGCACGCGCGTCACGGTGCGCAACGGCTCGACGGTCACGCCGCGACGCTCGGCGAGGGCGAGGTAGTTCTTGACGAGGGTGTTCTTCGCCCCGACCCGGCAGCCGACCATGCAGTTGCCGCACTCGGTGCAGCCGGTGCGCGCGGGGCCCTCGCCGCCGAAGTAGGGGTCGGGCACGCGTCGCCCGGGCTCACCGAAGAACACCCCGACGGGCGTCTTGCGGAACGAGTCGCCGACGCCGAGCGCGGTCGCCGTGTCGCGCATCAGCTGCTCGACCGGTCCGTCGCAGGGGTTCTGCACGACCCCGAGCATCCGCTGCGCCGTCGCGTAGTGCGGCGCGAGCTCGGCCTCCCAGTCGGTGATGTGCCCCCACTGCTGGTCGCGGAAGAACGGCGCGGGTGGCACGTAGAGCGTGTTGGCGTAGTTGAGCGAGCCGCCGCCGACGCCGGCTCCCGCCAGGATGACGACGTCGGGCAGCCGGTGGATGCGCTGGACACCGAAGAGCCCGAGGCGCGGCGCCCAGAGGTAGCGGCGGATGTCCCAGCTCGTGCGGGCGAAGTCCTCGTCCTCGAAGCGGCGACCCGCCTCGAAGACGTGGACGCCGTAGCCCTTCTCGGCGAGACGGAGCGCCGCGACCGAGCCGCCGAAGCCCGAGCCGATGACGACGACGTCGTGGTCAAAGCTCATGGTCGAAGCCTACGGACGACGGACCACCTGTGGCTACCGATCGGTAATAACGGTTGGGTCAGGCCCCGAGATAGGGCGAGACCACGACCTCGACGCGCTGGAACTCCTTGACGTCGGAGTAGCCCGTCGTCGCCATCGCACGGCGCAGGGCCCCGATGATGTTCGTCGTGCCGTCGGCCTGGCGGCCCGGCCCGAAGAGGATCTCCTCGAGCGAGGCGTGCGCGCCCAGCTCGATGCGCTCGCCGCGGGGCAGCTCGGGGTGGTGGGCCTCCGGGCCCCAGTGGTAGCCGGCTCCGGGGGCGTCGCTCGCCCGGGCGAGGGCGGCCCCGAGCATCACCGCGTCAGCGCCGCACGCGACTGCCTTGACGATGTCGCCCGATGTGCCGACGCCGCCGTCGGCGATGACGTGGACGTATCGGCCGCCCGACTCGTCGAGGTAGTCGCGACGGGCCGCAGCGACATCGGCGACCGCGGAGGCCATCGGCGCGTGGATGCCGAGGGTGGTGCGCGTCGTGTGCGCCGCACCGCCGCCGAAGCCGACGAGGACACCGGCCGCGCCGGTGCGCATGAGGTGCAGGGCCGCCGTGTAGGAGGCTGCGCCGCCGACGATGACCGGCACGTCGAGTTCGTAGATGAAGCGCTTGAGGTTGAGCGGCTCGGCGCGGCCCGACACGTGCTCGGCCGAGACGGTCGTGCCCCGGATGACGAAGAGGTCGACCCCGGCGTCGACGACGGTCTTCCAGTGCTGCTGGGTGCGCTGCGGCGACAGGGCCCCGGCGACGGTGACGCCCGCCTCGCGCAGCTGGCGCAGCCGCTCGGTGATGAGCTCGGGCTTGATCGGCTCGGCGTAGATCTGCTGCATGCGCGACGTCGCGGCGCCCGGCTCGAGCGCGGCGATCTCGGCGAGCTGCGTCGCGGGGTCCTCGTAGCGAGTCCACAGGCCCTCGAGGTCGAGCACGGGCAGGACGCCGAGCTTGCCGAGCGCGATCGCGGTCTCGGGCGAGACGACCGAGTCCATCGGGGCCGCCATGACCGGGATGTCGAAGTGGTAGGCGTCGATCTGCCACGCCACCGAGACCTCCTCGGGGTCGCGGGTGCGCCGGGAGGGCACGACAGCGATGTCGTCGAAGGAGTAGGCGCGCCGTCCGCGCTTGCCTCGGCCAATCTCGATCTCGGTCACCGGGCCAGCCTATCGACCCGCCCCGACGACGACGTATGCCGTCCCGCGGGCCCAGCGGGACGGCATACGTGCTCGGGTGACTGAGGCGGCTGGCGCCGAGAGGTCAGCCGATCGAGTAGTTGGGGGCCGGGGCGATGCCCTGGATGTCGTGCGGGTGGCTCTCCTTGAGCGAGGCCGACGTGATGCGCACGAACTGGCCCTTCTCCTGGAGCTCGCCGACGGTGCGGGCGCCGACGTAGAACATCGACTGGCGCAGACCGCCGAGCATCTGGTGGGCGACCTGCGAGAGGGGGCCGCGGTAGGCGACGCGGCCCTCGATGCCCTCGGGCACGATCTTGTCGTCGGAGTCGACCTCGGCCTGGAAGTAGCGGTCCTTGGAGTAGGACTTCTTGCCCCGGGAGCTCATCGCGCCGAGCGATCCCATGCCGCGGTAGGCCTTGAACTGCTTGCCGTTGACGAAGATGAGCTCGCCCGGGCTCTCCTCGCAGCCGGCGAGCAGCGAGCCGATCATGACCGAGTCGGCGCCTGCGACGATCGCCTTGGCGATGTCGCCGGAGTACTGCAGGCCGCCGTCGGCGATGACGGGCACACCGGCCGGCTTGCAGGCCTGGGCGGCGGCGTGGACCGCGGTGATCTGCGGCGCGCCCACGCCCGTGACGATGCGCGTCGTGCAGATCGAGCCGGGGCCGACCCCGACCTTGACCGCGTCGGCGCCGGCGTCGACGAACGCCTGGGCGCCCTCGCGGGTCGCGACGTTGCCTCCGATGACCTGCACGTGCCGCGTGGCCGGGTCGCTCTTCAACCGGGCGACCATGTCGATGAGCAGTCGGACGTGGCCGTGGGCCGTGTCGGCGACGAGCACGTCGACGCCGGCTTCGATGAGGGTCGTCGCCCGTTCCCAGGCGTCGCCGAAGTAGCCGATGGCCGCACCGACCATGAGGCGGCCGTCGGCATCGTTGCTCGCGTCGGGGAACTGCTCGCCCTTGACGAAGTCCTTGACGGTGATGAGCCCGGCGAGATGGCCCTCGGAGTCGACGATGGGGAGGCGCTCGCGCTTGTGCTGGCGCAGCAGCGTGGTGGCCTCGTCACGGCTGATGCCGACCGGGCCGGTGATGAGCGGCATCGGGGTCATGACGTCGCGCACGAGGGTCGTGGCCCACTCGGCGACCGGCGTGAAGCGCAGGTCGCGGTTGGTCACCATGCCGATGAGCTTCTTGTCCTCGCCGACGACCGGCAGGCCCGAGACGCGGTACTCGCCGCAGATGGCGTCGAGCTCCTCGAGCGTGCGGTCGGGACCGATCGTGATCGGGTTGGAGATCATGCCCGTCTGGGTCCGCTTGACGAGGTCGACCTGGTAGGCCTGGTCCTGGATCGAGAGGTTGCGGTGCAGCACGCCGAGGCCACCCTGGCGGGCCATGGCGATCGCCATGCGGGCCTCGGTGACGGTGTCCATCGCGGCGGAGATGAGCGGCGCCCGCAGCGTCAGCTCACGGGTGAGGCGCGTCGAGGTGTCGATGTCGGTGGGGGCGAGGTCGCTGTAGCCCGGCAGGAGGAGCACGTCGTCGTACGTCAGCCCCATCGAGGCGAAAGCAGCGGGGACGTCAGACGATCCGAGGCTCATTGCTCGATTCTACGTGCCGGGAGCGGGGGCCCCGACCACGGTCGGCGGGCGTGGATCAGGGCTGCGAAGCGGCCGCAGTGGCCTTCGTGGCCTTCGAGTCCTTCGAGGCGGCCGGGGTTGCTGCCCGGGCAGCCGCGCCCGGAGCCGCCGGGGTGGCGGGAGCGGCAGGGGTCGACGCGGGCGTGACAGGCGCCGGGGCCTTGGGTGAGGCAGCCTCCGGTGCCGCAGCCTTCGGTGCCGCAGCCGGCCCGGATGACGCCGGCGTCTGAGGCGACGCGGCCCCCGTGGACGATGACGCCGACGATCCCGCTCCCCCGACCTTGCCGGAGGAAGCACCCTCTGCCGACTGTGCCGGCTGCCCCGCCTGAGACGCCTGAGCCGCCTGAGCCGACTGCCCTGACGTGCTCGACCGTCCCGACTGGCCCGACTGGCCCGACTGGGCGTTCGAGGCCGACGTCCCGGTGCCCGAGCTTGACCCGGACTCAGGGGCCGCGGTGCTCGTCGCCGATCGGGACGCCCTCCTGCTCGACGATCCGCCGGTGCCCGAGCCGCTGCTGCTCGAGTCGGACGTCGAGAGCGCCTGGGACGTGGGGATGTCGGACGGAGTGGCCGCGGGGGTCGGCGCGAGCGCCAGGCTCTCGGTCGGCGTGGGCGTGGGGGCCACCGGCGTCGGCTTGGGCTTGGTCTGGCCCTTGCCGACCTTGCCGTTGTTGCCCGAGACCGGCTTCTTGCCGCTGTTGGCCGTGCCGCCCCCGGAGCTGTCACCCGAGCCGTCACCAGTGCTGCCGGCCGTGGGGAGCTGCGTCGAGTCCACGTTGTTGCCGGCGCCCTGACCGTTGCCGCTGCCGTTGCCGCCGTTCGCCCCGCCGCCGCTGCCCGGCACCTGGGGGGTGCCCGTCAGCCCGTCGGCTCCCTGGCCGGAGGCCGCGCCCGCGAGCGCGCCTTCACCGGCACGGGCGACGGCCGCAGCGGGCACGAGCACGATCTGCCCGTCGGTGCGGCGCACGAGCACGAGCCCGCGGTCGGCGCCGAGCTCGGCGTTCGCGGGGATGCCGAGTCGCGAGAGCAGGGCGCTCGGTCGGTTGCTCGCGGCGTTGGCGTCCATGACCTGCTCGAGGCGGGCGCGATCGGCCGCACCGGGGACGTACTGCGGCAGGGTGACCGCTGCGGCGACCCCGGCTCCTGACGCACCGACGGCGAGGATGGCGAAGGCCGCGAAGAGGCGGCGGCTGTGGGGCCGGCGCCGGCGCACCCGTCCGCTCAGCGGCCGGTCGGCGTGCGCCGCGACAGCGCAGAGCACCGCCGCAAGCGGGTCGTCGCCGGCGGGCAGTCGGGCGGCCAGGCGGTCGAGGAAGAGGTCGTCGGCGATGAGGTCGTCGAGGGGAGTCGGGTCGCTCATGCCACACCTCCCCGGCTCGACTCGGCCATGAGGGCGCGCAGCTTGCCGAGCGCCCGGTGCTGGGCCACGCGGATCGCACCCGGCGACATACCGAGGGCTGCGGCGGTCTCGTCGGTCGAGAGACCGACGGCGACGCGGAGCGTGAGGATCTCGCGCTGCTGGGCCGGCAGCTGCTGCATGAGCGCGAGCGCGGTGGCAGCCTCGTCGCGCATCACGGCGGTCGACTCGGGGCCGGGCGACTCGTCGACCTCGTCGGGGATGTCGCAGACGGGGGCAGGGCCGCGCATCGCGGCGCGCTGCGCGTCGGCGAGCTTGCGGGCGGTGATCGTGTAGACGAAGGCCTCGAAGGGCAGGCCGCGCTCCTCGTAGGTCGGCAGGGCCGTCATCACAGCCATGCACACCTCCTGCGCGACGTCTTGGGCCGTGTCCTCGGCTCCGAAACGGCCGAGGCGGACACGCGCGTACTTCAGGGCCATGTCCCTGACGCGGGCCAGCAGCACGTCGCGCGCCTGGGTGTCGCGCGCGGCGGCAGCCGCCAGCTCACGAAGCGATGCGGGTGCGTCCACCCGTTCCATCGCCCCGAGGGCACCGGGCGTTACGCCGGCACGCGAGGTCCAAGCCAGACCCATCTGAGTTCTTCCCCCGAACTCCTCGAGCCACCGCCGATGCTCCGCATCATCGATGACGCCTGTCAAAGCGAGCCCATCGTAGAGCCTCGCCGGCACCGCACGGGGGTTTCGCTCTGCGAGACGCCCCAGTCCGAGCATGCCATCCGCATGACGAATCTTGAACAAGTCTTGAAGATTCCGGCCTTTAACCGTGATCCGGTGCCCGGTTAGCGTCGATTCGCGGCCTCACCCCAGACACGCGGTGGGCCAATGGACGACAGGCGGCACCCACACCGCCCGAAGCGAAAGTCGAGTTTGATGGCTGAGATCACCCGCCTCCCCGGACCCGTTGCCGACCTGTGGGACTGGCAGCTCGAAGGCGCCTGTCGCGGCGTCAGCCCCGAGGTCTTCTTCCACCCCGAGGGCGAGCGCGGCCCGCGCCGGCGCAACCGCGACGCGCAGGCCAAGGCGGTCTGCTCGGCCTGCCCCGTCATGGTCGAGTGCCGCTCGCACGCCCTCGAGGTGCGCGAGCCCTACGGCGTCTGGGGCGGCCTGACCGAGGCCGAGCGCGAGACGCTCTACGACGGGCCCATCCAGGCTGCCTCCTGACGCTCCTGAGGGGCGCCCAGGCGCCCTGACTCCCCCAGCTCTCGGCAGCACGGACGACGGGGTCCGCGCCGGTCGAGATGCAGCGAGGGCCGCTCCCATCGGGAGCGGCCCTCGCCGTGCTTCTCGCGGCAAGCCCTCAGTCGCTGCTCACGCAGCCGGTTGCCGTATGCCGGGTGGCCGGGTCTCAGTGACCGTGGCCGTGCCCGTGGCCACCGGCCGCGGGCTCCTCGTCCTCGGGCTTGTCGACGACGAGGGTGTCGGTCGTCAGGATCATCGAGGCGATCGACTCCGCGTTGCGCAGGGCCGAACGGGTCACCTTGACCGGGTCGATGACGCCGGCGGCCATGAGGTCGCCGTACTCGCCCGTGGCGGCGTTGAGGCCCTGGCCGAGGGGCAGCTCGGCCACCTTGGAGGTGACGACGTAGCCCTGGAGGCCGGCGTTCTCGGCGATCCAGCGCAGCGGCTCGGCAACGGCCTTGCGGACGATCGCCGCACCCGTCGCCTCGTCGCCCTCGAGGCCGAGACCGTCGATGACGACCGCGGCGTGGATGAGGGCGGTGCCGCCACCGGCGACGATGCCCTCCTCGATCGCGGCGCGGGTCGCCGAGATGGCGTCCTCGATGCGGTGCTTCTTCTCCTTGAGCTCCACCTCGGTGTGCGCGCCGACCTTGATGACGCAGACGCCGCCGGCGAGCTTGGCGAGGCGCTCCTGGAGCTTCTCGCGGTCCCAGTCGGAGTCGGTGCGCTCGATCTCGGCCTTGATCTGGTGGACGCGGCCGGAGACCTCGCCCTCCTCGCCGTTGCCGTCGATGATCGTCGTGTCGTCCTTGGTGAGCACGACGCGGCGGGCCTGGCCGAGGACGGTCAGGTCGGCCTGGTCGAGGCTGAGACCGACCTCGGGCGCGATGACCTGGCCACCGGTGAGGATGGCGATGTCCTGGAGCATGGCCTTGCGGCGGTCGCCGAAGCCGGGCGCCTTGACGGCGGCGACGTTGAACGTGCCGCGGATCTTGTTCACGACGAGCGTCGAGAGGGCCTCACCGTCGACGTCCTCGGCGATGATGAGCAGCGGCTTGCCCGACTGCACGACCTTCTCGAGGACCGGGAGCACCTCGGCGACCGAGGAGATCTTGCCCTGGTTGATGAGGATGTAGGCGTCCTCGAGGACGGTCTCCATGCGCTCGGTGTCGGTGACGAAGTAGGCCGAGAGGTAGCCCTTGTCGAACTGCATGCCCTCGGTGAACTCGAGCTCGGTGGCGGTCGTCGAGGACTCCTCGACGGTGATGACGCCGTCCTTGCCGACCTTGTCGAAGGCCTCGCCGATGAGCGTGCCGAGCGTCGGGTCCTGCGCCGAGAGGGTCGCGACGGAGGCGATCTCGTCCTTGCCCTCGAGCTCACGGGCGTTGCGCAGCAGCTCGTCGTTGACGGCCGTCACGGCCTTGTCCATGCCACGCTTGAGCGCGGCGGGAGCGGCGCCGGCGGCGACGTTGCGCAGGCCCTCCTTGACCATGGCCTGGGCGAGCACGGTCGCGGTCGTCGTACCGTCACCGGCGACGTCGTTCGTCTTGGTCGCGACCTCCTTGGCGAGCTGGGCGCCGAGGTTCTCGTAGGCGTCCTCGAGCTCGATCTCGCGGGCGATGGTCACGCCGTCGTTCGTGATCGTGGGGGCACCCCACTTCTTGTCGATGACGACGTTGCGACCCTTCGGGCCGAGCGTCACCTTGACGGCGTTGGCGAGCGCGTCGACACCGCGCTCGAGGGACTTGCGGGCGGAGTCGTCGAACTCCAGCATTTTGGCCATGGTGTTCCTTCAGGCTCGGATTGCGTTGCGGCTGAGTAGATCTGGGTGAAACGAAACGCACCCCGGGGAGACCCCGACGGGGCTCACCGGGGTGCGTTCACGGCATACAGCGGATGAGTGGTGCTCAGCCGACGATGGCGAGCACGTCACGAGCGGAGAGGATCAGGAACTCCTCGCCGCCGTACTTGACCTCGGTGCCGCCGTACTTGCTGTAGATGACCTTGTCGCCGACCTGGATGTCGAG
The DNA here is from genome assembly GCF_006717145.1 of Humibacillus xanthopallidus. Lineage (GTDB taxonomy): Bacteria > Actinomycetota > Actinomycetes > Actinomycetales > Dermatophilaceae > Humibacillus > Humibacillus xanthopallidus. The sequence goes on from NZ_VFQF01000001.1 coordinate 2,355,276, forward strand.
CGGGACGCGCTCGTCGCCGTCCTCGTTCCAGCGGCCGGGACCGACGGCCAGGACCTCGCCCTCCTGGGGCTTCTCCTTGGCGGTGTCCGGGATGACGAGGCCGGACGCGGTGGTCTGCTCGGCCTCGAGGGACTTGACGACGATGCGGTCTTCGAGCGGCTTGATGGAAACCGACACGGTGGTGACCTACCCTTCGGGACTTCTCGATAAAGGACTACGAACTGTGGCTCTTCAAGGCTGGCCGCCGTCGCGGGGGTCGACCGCCCTCGGAGAGGGAGCTGGCACTTTCGGGGTGAGAGTGCCAACAGGACAGAATCTAGGCAGGCGTTAGCACTCGGTCAAGTCGAGTGCCAAAATTGGCGGGTCGCGAGCGCTCCCGAAGCACCTCCGGGGGCTGGTCGGTGCCCACCTGCGAGGATGGCGGTCATGGACGCCGCCCTCGTCGATCGCCTCTCGCGCGGTGAGGGCTGGGCGCTGCTGTCGGCGCTGCCGCCCTACGACGAGGCCACCTCGCTCTCGCTCCAGGAGAGCCTGCGCGGCGCCGGCTTCGACGCCGAGCTCGTCGCCGCGGCCCTGACCCAGTCGCGCCTGCGCGCGAGGGCCGTCGAGAAGTTCGGCGACTTCGCCGCCGGCATGCTCTTCACCCCCGACGGGCTCGAGCAGGCCACCCGGCTGCCGATCGCCGCCCGCCACGCGCAGCGGTATGCCGCCGCCGGGATCTCGCTCGTCCACGACCTCGGGTGCGGGCTGGGCTCCGACGCCATGGCGCTCAGCTCCCTCGAGATGGCGGTGCAGGCCGTCGACGCGGACCAGGCGACGGCGAAGGTCGCGGCGGTCAACCTCCGGCACTGGCCGACGGCGACCGTGACGTGCGAGCGCGCCGAGGACGTCGACCTCTCCGGCACCGGGTCTGCGCCCGTCGGTGCGTGGCTCGACCCGGCCCGGCGGGTCAGCGGCGTCGCCGACGCCCGCGGCCGCACGAAGCGGGTCTTCTCGCTCGATGCCATCTCGCCGTCGTGGGACCACGTGCAGCACGTCGCCCGCCAGGTGCCGGCCACGGGGGCCAAGCTCTCGCCCTCGATGCCCCACGGAGCGGTGCCGGCCGGCACCGAGGCGCAGTGGACTTCGTGGCACGGCGAGGTGCTCGAGTGCGCCGTCTGGTGGGGGCCGCTCGTCACCACCGTCGGCCGCACCGCGGCGGTGTGCACGGCGACGTCGACGTCGGTCGTCACCCAGGCCGACGCCTCCCCCGGGCTCGACCACCCGGGGCTCGCGTCGGTGCACGACCTCGGCGAGTGGCTCTACGAGCCCGACCGTGCCGTGATCCGGGCGGGGTTGACCGGCGCCCTCGTCGCGGCCGTCGACGGTGCCGAGCTCGCGACGGGGGTCGGCTATGTCACCGCGGCGGGCGCCCACGAGCTGCCGTGGGCGAGGCGCTACCGCATCGTCGAGGCGATGCCGCTGTCGACGAAGCGCCTAGCTCGGTGGTTGCGCGACCAGGGACATGACCGCGTCACGATCAAGAAGCGCGGCGTCACACTCGATGCCGACGTGCTGCGGCGCCAGCTCAAGATGACCGGGCGCGGCAAGGGCGGCTCGGAGGCGACCCTCGTGCTGACCCGCGTCGGAGGCGGCCAGGTCGCCCTCGTCGTCTCCCCCGGCTAGCCGGAACAAGCGGCGGCGGAGGGCGCGGGCCGGGTCGCCCGCCCGATGCGCACAGGGCGACGACTGCGCGATGGTCTGCGTCAACCGGGGGCGATCACCCCCAGTTGACGCAGACCATCTGCCCGTCGCCGGTAACCGGCGAGGCCCGACCGGTGCCCGGATGCAACCGTGGGCTGCCGTCCCGGCCTCAGGTGATGACGGAGTACTGCTCGTGCAGTGTGCTCCACGTCGCGTCCCAGTCGGGTGCCGGGGTGCCGTCGAGGTGCGCAGTAAGCGAGCGGACGTAGGTGTCCCACCCGGCGGCATACCCCGGCGCCTGCGGTGCGGTGAGGCCCTCGTGCCGGAGCACCAGGCGCGCGCCGTCACCGTCGGGACGCACCTCGACGGTGACGATGGTCGCGACCTCGCGGACCGGCCACTCCCAGACGAGCCGCGCGGGCGCCTCACACGTGACGACGCGGCATACCGGCGTGTCGGCGTCGTCGAAGTGGATCGTGAAGCTGCCGCCCGGCCGCAGGTCACCGGTCACGGGGGCGAACCAGCGGGCCAGCCGCTCGGGGTCGGTGCACGCCTGCCAGAGGTCATCGGGCGACGTCGCGTAGTGCCGCTCGAAGACCGCCGCCACGACATCGCCGTCCCGCTCGATCCGCCCCAGCACCTCGGTCAGTTCGCTCATCACCGCTCCTCCCGTCCCGCCCGCGCCCTCGTCGGCCCGTGACCCATCGAAGGTAACACTGCGGTTACGTACCCCACAAGGTACTCAAACAGAGCCTGAAGGAGGGGGTCAGAGGGCGGCGTCGGGCTGGGCGCCGACCCAGCGCACAGCTGCGGCACCGGCCGCATTCGCCGCGTCGAGCGCCGTCTGGCGGTCGGCGCCGCTCGCGAGCGCCGCCGCCAGCGCGCCGCAGAAGGCGTCACCGGCGCCGACCGTGTCTCCGAGCTCGCGCGGCGAAACCGGTATGCCGTCCACCCCGTCCGTGCCCCAGCGCGCCCCGGCCGCGCCGAAGGTGACGAGCAGCGACTCGGGCAGCAGGTCGGAGTCGGCGAGCAGGGCCATCTCGGTCTCGTTGACGACGACAGGGTCGGCGAGCGCGATGACGTCGGGCGGCATGGCGGCATACGGGGCGAGGTTGATGACGACGCGCGCACCGGCCGCACGAGCGGCACGGGCGGCCTCGGCGACCGTGGCGAGGTGCACCTCGAGCGAGCAGAGCAGCACGTCGCCGGGCCCGAGTCGGCCGGCCTGCTCGACGAGCGACCGGTCGCGCTCCCCGTTGGCGCCGGCGACGACGACGATCGAGTTCTCGCCCTCGTCGTCGACGGTGATGAGAGCGGTGCCCGTCGGAGCTGTGGGGCTGGTCGACACGGCCGAGGCGTCGATGCCGAGCGACCGGAGCCGCTCGACGTAGGCGGCACCCGCCTCGTCGGCGCCGACGCGGGAGAGCATCTGCACCTGGGCCGTCGCGGCACGCGCCGCGGCTGCGGCCTGGTTGCCGCCCTTGCCGCCGGCGAAGCGGCCGCCGGCTCGCCCGAGGACGGTCTCGCCCGGGCTCGGGTGTCGCTCGACGAGCGTCACGACGTCGACGTTGAGCGAGCCGAGCACGGCGACGCGACCCATCAGGACTCCCCCAGCCGGCCGAGGAGGGTGTCGCGCCACAGCTGCGCGTAGGCGGCGCTGTCGACCTTGAGCGCGACGTGCACGCGCAGAGGCGCCTCCCCGTGGGGGTCGTGCTTCATGTCTCCGCTCCAGTCGCGGCGGTCGACGATCGTCTGGCCGCGCGACCACGTGCCGGCCAGCTCGACGCGCAGCGGCAGCACCTCGGTCGTCATGGAGGCCCGGTCGATGACCGCGCACACGGCGCCGGCGTCACCGATGGTCGAGGCGTCGCGGTCGAAGCGCTCGTGCTGGAACTGCAGGAGCCGCCCACCGAGCTCGGCCGCCCCACGGCCACCGACCGCGACGAGCTCGGCCGCCTCCTCGCGGGTGATGACCGGCTCGTAGAAGACGTCGAGGCCATACATCGTGACCGGGATCCCGAGGTCTGCCGCGGCGTCCAGCGCGATGGCGGCGGCCTCCGGGTCGTGGAAGACGTTGAACTCCGCAGAGGCCGTCGCATTGCCGACGTCGGCCGCGCCGCCCATGAAGATGATCTCCGAGATGCCTTCTGCTGCTTCGGGATACGTGCGCAGCAGAAGCGCGATGTTGGTGAGGGGCGCAAGAGGGACGAGCGTGACCGCACGGCCCTCGGTAGCGGCCTCACGGCATACGTCACGGAGCAGCTCGACCGCATGCCGCGGGTCGGGTCGCTTCTCGGCAGCCGGCCAGCCCAGGTCGCCCATGCCGTCGTCGCCGTGCACGTGGCGCGCGTCGACGGGGTGCTCGAGGAGCGGGCGAGCGGCACCTCGCGCGACCGGCACATCGGTGCGGCCGGCGGCCTGGAGCGCGACGAGGGTGTTGCGCACGACGTCGTCGACGGGGGCGTTGCCGCCCACGCACGACACCGCGCGCAGGTCGAGGTCGGGATGCAGCGCCGCGAGCAGGAGCGCGCACGCGTCGTCGACGCCGGTGTCGACATCGAGCACGATCGGGATCGGGCGGGCGGTGTGGGCGGTGGGCGCGGAGCTCGTCACCTCGGCAAACTACCCTTCCGCGCCGACGGAGCCGCCCGCGGCGTGTCCGTGGCGTGCACGGACGCGGGTTAGGGTCGAGCGATGCCCAGCCGTATGCCGTCCCGAGCCGTCCTGCCCGTGGCCCTCCTCCTCACGTCGCTCGTTGCGGCGTGCTCGACGGGCAGCACGACCGAGGGACGCGCGAGCGGCTCACCCTCGGCCACCACGACCTCGGCCACCGTGACGACCTCGACCGCCGCGCCCTCGAGCGCCGGAACGACGACAGCCACCACGGCGACCCCCAGCGCGACGACGACACCGCCGGTCACCCCGTCGTCGTGCGCCGCTCGCATCGTGGAGGGTCTCGACCCCGCCGAGCAGGCGGGGCAGCTGCTCATGGTCGGGCTCGACGACGGAGCGTCGCGCACGAGCCTCGACCGTCTCGTCGCGCGCCGGCACCTCGGTGGCGTCATCCTCCTCGGCGGCTGGGCCGAGGGCACGGCCGGCGTGCGAGCCACGACCCGTCACCTCGAAGGACTTGCCTCACCCAAGGCCACCTCCGGGCTCGGCCTCATGATCGCAGCCGACCAGGAGGGCGGGGCTGTCCAGCAGCTCAAGGGCGCCGGCTTCAGCACCATCCCCTCTGCCCGGGTGCAGGGCCGGGGCAGCGCCTCCGACCTCGAGGCCGACGCCACGCGCTGGGGCCGCCAACTCGCGACGGCCGGCATCAACGTCAACCTCGCCCCCGTCGCCGACACCGTGCCCGCGTCGCTGGGCACGGCGAACGGGCCGATCGGCAGGTACGGACGCCAGTTCTCGAGCGATCCCGAGCGCGTCGCCACGATGGTGCCCGCCTTCATCGCCGGTATGCGGGCCGGCGGGGTCGCGACGACGGTCAAGCACTTCCCCGGCATCGGGCGCATCGTCGGCAACACCGACGTGACGGCTCGCGGCATCACCGACTCCCGCACCACCGCTGACGACCCCTACCTCGCCCCCTTCGCGGCCGGCATCAAGGCCCGGGTCGACCTCGTCATGGTCGGGTCGGCGATCTACAGCAAGCTCGAACCCGGCACCAACGCCGCCTTCTCGAAGGCGATCGTCACCGACCTGCTCCGCGGCCGCCTCGGCTACCCGGGCGTCATCATCACCGACGACGTCGGCGCCGCCAAGGCCGTCGCGGCGATCCCCGTCGGCGCACGCGCGACCCGCTTCATCGAGGCCGGGGGCGACATCGTCCTCAGCGCGCCCCCGTCGACGATCCCGACGATGCACGACGCCATCACCTCCAGGATGGCGGCGAACCCCGCCTTCGCCGCCAAGGTCAAGGCCGCCGCCACTCGCGTCGTCGACCTCAAGCTCCGCATGAAGCTCGCCACCTGCCCCTGACGAGGGCCCCGCGGCCCGACCCACCAGCCCAGTCGAGTGCCCACTTCCGGACACCAGCCGAGGCCGACGGACCGCCACGACCTGTCGCCGCAGCTCGCGACCACGCTCACCGCGCGCCCGCAGTGAGATTCGTGGCGGTCCCTGTGTCCGACCACGGCGGGACTCACCGTCGAAAACTGGGCACTCGACCCGTGGAGCACGCCGGTGCACGCTCTGAGGTGGGCGACGGGTGGTCGGGAGCGGCATCGGCGGCGCCCACGGCATACGGCAGCAAGCGCGGACGGGGACGGGGCGCCGACGCTCCACGCCGCGAGCGACGACCCGTCGCCCGCCGCCCGGTCCATCGCGAGCGCCACCGAGCGCCCGGCCAGACGGACCGCTCAGGCCTGGACGAGCGTGACCGGCATCGACGAGTCCGTCGGCAGCCCGAGGTCGCTCGGCTCGCGCCCCTTCGCAACCATTTGCGCGCCGAGCGCCGCCACCATGGCCCCGTTGTCGGTGCACAGCCCCGGGCGCGGCACGCGCAGCGTCACGCCGGCCTTGTCACACCGCTCCTCCGCGAGCGCACGCAGTCGTGAGTTCGCCGCCACGCCGCCGCCGATGAGCAGGTGGTCGACCTCGTGCTCCTTGCAGGCGAGCAGAGCCTTGCGGGTCAGCACGTCGACGACCGCCTCCTGGAACGACGCGGCGACGTCGGCGACCGGCACGCTCTCGCCGGCGCGGTGCCTGGTCTCGACCCAGCGCGCGACCGCGGTCTTGAGCCCGGAGAACGAGAAGTCGAAGCGGTGCCGCTCGAGGTCGCGCCCCGTCGTCAGCCCGCGAGGGAAGTCGATGGCGATCCGATTCCCTTCTCGCGCAGCGCGATCGATGTGCGGACCGCCGGGGAACGGCAGGCCGAGCACCCGCGCGACCTTGTCGAAGGCCTCGCCGGCCGCGTCGTCCATCGTCGCGCCGAGCGAGCGGACGTCGTTGGTGATGTCGGGCACGAGGAGGAGCGACGAGTGCCCGCCCGACACGAGCATGGCCATCGTCGGCTCGGGCAACGGGCCGTGCTCGACGATGTCGACGGCGACGTGCGAGGCAAGGTGGTTGACGCCGTAGATCGGCTTGTCGAGCGCCACGGCGAGCGCCTTCGCGGACGCAACCCCGACGAGCAGGGCGCCCGCGAGACCCGGCCCCGACGTCACCGCGATGGCGTCGAGGTCGCGCAGTGCGACGCCGGCCTCGCGACACGCCCGCTCGATCGTCGGCACCATCGCCTCGAGGTGGGCGCGGCTCGCGACCTCCGGCACGACTCCGCCGAAGCGGGCGTGCTCCTCGACGCTGCTCGCGACGGTGTCGACGAGGAGAGTCTCGCCGCGCACGATCCCGACGCCCGTCTCGTCGCACGACGTCTCGATGCCGAGCACGAGCGGCTCGTCACTCATCGCTCTCCCTCCGTCAGCAGCCGGCGCATGACGAGCGCGTCGACGTCGCCGGGTTGGTAGTAGCGGCGGCGCACCGAGATGACCTCGAAGCCGCCCCGCTCATAGAGGTTTCGCGCCGCGTCGTTGTCGGCCCGCACCTCGAGGATCAGCGCCTCGCACCCTCGGAAGGCGGCCCGGTGCACGAGGTCGTCGAGCAGCAACCGCCCGATTCCCTTGCGCTGCTGGGTCGGTGCAGTCGCCACGGTCATGACGTCGGCCACGTCACCGGAGACGTCGAGGCCGGCATACCCCACCACGTCGCCGTCGGCGACGGCCACGACGTAGTCGCGGCGCGGACGTCCGGCGAGCTCGGCCCACCATGTCTGCTCCGACCACGCGTCGTCGGCGAAGAGCTCGCGCTCCATCGCGGCGAGGGTCGCGAGGTCGGTCCACTCGAGCTCGCGCAGCGTCACGTCACTCACCCCAGCGTCGACTTCGTGCTGGGTGGCGCGGGCGCCGCGTCGGGCCGGCGCAGATAGAGCGGCTCGAGCCCGTCGAAGCCGTGGCCGGGTTCCACCTGCTGCCGTATGCCGTCCGGCGCAGCTGGTGCCAGAGCGAGCCGGCGCGCGGCGAGGTCCGCAAGCGCTCCCCCGCTGACGTCGACGGGTTCGACCGCGAGGGGCAGGCTGTCGGCGTAGAGCAGGGCTCCGCGGCCCGCCGCGGGCAGCCCTCGGACGTCGGGCTCGAGGTCGGCCGCACGCGAGACGAGCGGCCCGGCCATGCGCGTGGCGGCGGAGTCGTCGAGGACGTAGGTGGCGGCATACACCTCTTTGCGGCGGGCATCGGTCGCGACGAGGAGGTCACCGCGACGCCCACGAAGCCAGGCCTCGTGCGCCAGGGCGTCGAGGCTCGTGAGGCCGCGCACCGGCAGTCCCAGCGCGAAGGCGAAGGTGCGGCCGGTGACGATGCCGACGCGCAGGCCGGTGAAGGGGCCCGGCCCGATGCCGACGACGACGTCGGTGACGTCGGTGGGCGCGGCGCCTGCCTGGGCCAGCGCGGCACGGACGCCCGGCGCCAGGTGCTCCGCGTGGGCCCGGGCGTCGAGGGTCGTCACCTCGGCGACGACCGAGGACCCGTCGTGCAGGGCCGTGGTGATCGCCGTCGTCGAGGTGTCGATCGCGAGCAGGAGCACGTCGGTCAGGCTACCGAAGGCGCAAGGTCGGCCAGCACGCGCTCGAAGCGGGCTCCGACGGCGACCGCGTGCACCGTGCGCTCGTCGTCGCCGGAGATCGTCAGCTCGAGGCGGGTGTCGCTCAGCTGCTCGGCGAGACCCGCACCCCACTCGACGACGACGACGCTCGCGTCGAGATCGGCGTCGAGGTCGAGGTCGTCGAGCTCGATGGCACTGCCGAGGCGGTAGGCGTCGACGTGCACGAGCGCCGGGCCGCCGACGAGCGAGGGGTGAACCCGGGCGATGACGAAGGTCGGGGAGGTGATGGGGCCCCGCACGCCGAGCCCCTCGGCAATCGACTGCGTCAGGGTCGTCTTGCCTGCGCCGAGGTCACCGGTGAGGACGAGCAGGTCGCCGCCGCGCAGCAGAGCCCCGAGGGAACGACCGAACGCCTCCGTGTCCTCGAGGGTCTGCCAGCGGAAGTCACGCTCCACGGGAGGCGTCCCCGCGTCGCTGGGTGCGCAGCAGCTCCTCGGCCTCGCGTTCGAGACGACGCTGCCGGCGGCCCTTCGCGACGTCGGTGACGACGCGGCGCACGCGCGGCTGACGGGAGAGGTCGATCCGCGCCGCGCGCGCTCGGGCGGCCTGGTCGATGAGCTGCACGAGGTGGGCGTTGAGCAGGTCGGGGTGCTCGAGCATGATGACGTGGCCCGCGTCGTTGACGACGACGTGCTCCGCGCCCGGGATGCCCTCGACGATCAGCTCGCTGTGCGACGGCGGCGTGAGGATGTCCTCGCGACCGTTGAAGACGAGCGTCAGCGCGTGGCGGAACTCCAGCAGTGCCGGCCTCTTGTCGAAGCCGTCGAAGGAGTGGAGGTAGTCGTTGATGACGTCGAGCGGGGTGCCGAGCAGGATGTCGGCGGTGTAGCGCACGACCGACCGCGGCACGGGTGAGGCGAAGGAGTTCTGCTCGACGAGGAAGTCCTCGACGTCACGGCCCACCCGGCGCAGACGGCCGAAGAGCTCAGGCCGCGTGCTCAGCGGACCGAGCACCGGGGGCCCGAGCCGGTCGAGGGCGTGGCGCCCGAAGGTGGCGACCCGGCCGCCGTTCGCGAGGCTGAGGCCACCCGCGCTCGTCGCGACGAAGGCCGCGCCGGCCACCCGCTCGAGGATGAGCTCGGGATGCTGCTCGCCCAGCGCGAGCATCGTCATGCCGCCCATCGAGTGGCCGACGAGCACGAGGTCGCCACTCGGGGCGAGCTGGTCGATGACGGTGCGGAGGTCCTCGCCGAGCCGGTCGATCGTGTAGCTGTCACGCCCGCCGCGGCCGGACTGGCCGTGGCCGCGCTGGTCCCAGCTGACGACGCGGTAGCCGGCGGCCTTGAGCGCCCGGCGCTGGTAGACCCAGCAACGCAGGCTGAGGCAGTAGCCGTGCGTCAGGACGACCGTCGGCAGCTCCTCGGGCCGGCCCCGACGGGTCGCGCCCTCGGCCGCGGCGGCGGCCGCCTGGGCGTCCGGCACGTCGACCTCGACGTGCAGGGCGACGCCGTCGGCCGTGATCACGACGTGCTGCTCGTCGGGCACGATGTCGAGCAGCTCGGGCGTCTCAAGTGCGGCCATGGCGGCCCGGTGCCTGCCGGCGCGGTCGGCCGCGATGCCGGCGGCGACACCCGCAGCCACACCGAGCGTGGCCGCCGCGATGCCGAGGACGGGGTTGCGACGCGGGCTCATGCGACCTCAGCGCCCTCGGCGGCCTGTGCGCCCGCAGCGCCCTCGGCGCCGATGTGCAGGCGCGGCACGCGCGGCCCCAGCCGGGTGACGATCTCGTAGCTGATGGTGTCGGTGGCGTCGGCCCAGTCCTGCGCCGTCGGCTCGCCGGGCGCGCCACCGAAGAGGGTGACGACGTCGCCGGCGGCGGCTCTCGAGGTGGGGCCGAGGTCGACGACGACCTGGTCCATGCAGACCCGGCCGGCGATCGCCGTGCGGCGCCCGTCGGCGAGGAGCGGGCCGACGTTCGTCGCGTTGCGCGGGATGCCGTCGGCATACCCGGCCGGGATGAGCCCGACGACGGTCTCGGAGTCGGTCACGTAGGCGTGTCCGTAGCTGATGCCCTGACCCGCGGGCAGCCGCTTGACGAGCGCCAGGCGGGCGCGCACCGTCATGGCCGGCCGCAGCCCGAAGTCGTCGTCGATCTGCGGCACCGGGGTGAGGCCGTACATCGCGATGCCGGGCCGCACGAGGTCGGCGTGCGCCGACGGGTGCACGAGCGTCGCGGCGCTGTTGGCGAGGTGGCGCACCTCGGGGCGGCAGCCGGCCCGCTCGGCGATCGCGACGGCCTCGAAGAAGCGCTCCTGCTGGGCGAGGACGGTCGGGTGCTCGGGTGCGTCCGCGTGGGCGAAGTGCTGCCAGATGCCGACGACCTTGACAGTGCCCTCGGCCTCGAAGCGGCGTGCTCGGGCGACCAGCGTGTCCCAGTCGGCCCCGTAGGCGCCGCCGCGACCGAGGCCGGTGTCGACCTTGAGGTGGACGCGCGCGGTGCGGCCGAGAGCGAAGGCAGCGGACGCGATCTCGTCGATGACCCATGGCGCGGAGGCCGACAGGTCGATGTCGCGCGCGACCGCGCCGATGAAGTCCGAACCCGGCACGCTGAGCCACGTGAGCACGGGGGTCGTCAGGCCGGCGTCTCGGAGGGCGAACGCCTCGCTGAACTGCGCCACGCCGAGCCAGTTCGCCCCCGCGGCGACCGCCGTGCGCGCGACGGGGAGCAGCCCGTGCCCGTAGGCGTCGGCCTTGACGACGGCCATGAAGTCCGACTGTGGTGCCCGCTCGCGCAGGACCCGCACGTTGTGTGCGATCGCGGCGTGGTCGATCTCGGCCCACACGGTGAGCCCCAGCGTGGGGTCGGCAGCGTGGGCCGCGTGGCCAGCCACGGCAGGGTCACGGGGTTCGGAGGGAGCAGGGTCGTTCACGGATCAATTCTCTCAGTTGCGCAGGGGTGCTCGGGCCGCGGGAAGGGCCAGCCGCGGTCGCCAGCAGCTCAGACGGGCGCCGTGCGCCCCCGGGCGAGCAGGTCACGCACCGTCGGGCGTATGCCGTGTGCCACCGCCAGCGCCCGCAGCGGGCCCCCGCCGGAGACCCGGTCAGCAGTCACGCCGTGCACCAGGGCGCCCAGCGAGGCGGCGTCGTGGGGCTCGAGGCCGGCCGCGAGCAGGGCCCCGATGACGCCGGTGAGGACGTCGCCAGCCCCGGCCGTGGCCAGCCAGGGCGGCGCCTCCGCCTGCGACCGCACGGGGTTCCCGTGCGTGATGACGAGGGTGGTGGCGCCCTTGAGCAGCACGGTCGCACCGGTGAGGTCGGCGAGCCGCCGTGCATGGGCGAGCGGGTCGGTCCTCACCTCGTCGACCGTCACCTCGGACGTGCCCCCGAGCCGGGTGAGGAGCCGGGCGAGCTCGCCCGCGTGGGGCGTGAGCACCGTCGGGGCCGGGCGCGGCCCGTCGACGAGCTCGAGGCCACCGGCGTCGACGACGACCGGCAGGTCGCTGGCGAGGGCCACCCGGGCGGCAGCGAGCTGCGAGTGTCCCGATGGCTCGGACTCCTGGGCGGGCAGGCCCGGTCCGACGGCCCAGGCCTGCACCTGTCCCGTGCCGACCACGGCCTCGGGAACGGCTGCGTGGACCAGGCCGACGGGGGTCGGTGACCCGACATAGCGGATCATGCCGACGCCGGCCTCGGCTGCGGCCGTCGTCGTCAGCACGGCCGCCCCGGGGTAGGCCTCGCTGCCGGCCACGACCCCGAGCACGCCGCGGGAGTACTTGTCGTCGCCGGCGCCCGGCACCGGCCAGAGCAGGGCGACGTCGTCGTAGTCGAGCCGCTCGACTGCAGCGACCGCGTCGGAGAGGTCGAGACCGATGTCGACAACGGTGAGCCGCCCGGTCGCGGCCTCGCCCGCGGGCAGGAGGTGAGCCGGTTTCGCGGTCGAGAAGGTGACGGTCTCGTCGGCCCACACGGCGTCGCCCTCACCGGTCTCACCGGAGGGGTCGAGTCCGCTCGCGACGTCGACGGCGATGACCCAGGCGTCGTCGTCGATGGCGTCGACGAGCCGAGCGGCCCGTGGCTGCAACCCCGGCCGGCCACCGATGCCGACGATGCCGTCGAGCACGAGGTCGGCCTCGGCGATGACCTGCGCGGCCGCGTCCTCGTCGTCGGCGGCGACGTGCACGATGGTGCCGGCGTCCTCGGCGGCCTCGAGCGCCTCCTGGCGGAGCGCCTCGCGGCCACCGTCTGCGAGCACCACCACGGCGCACGCGTAGCCCGAGTCGGCGAGCTCGGCGACGGCATACAGCGTGTCACCGCCGTTGTCGCCCGAGCCGACGAGACCGACGACGGTGCTGCCCTCGGAGTCCTCGAGCCGCGCTGCGGCGACCTCTGCGAGCCCGCCCGCGGCGCGCTCCATGAGCTCCCCGTCGGGCAGGCCCGCCATGGCCTGCGCCTCGGCGGCGCGCACCGTCTCGACCGAATGTGACCGGATCATCAGCCCTCCGCGATGACGACTGCCGACGCGACGCCCGCGTCGTGCGACAAGGAGACGTGCAGCGAGTCGACGCCGAGGTCGTTGGCCCGCGCGAGCACGGTGCCACCGATCTCGAGCGACGGCTTGCCGTCGCCGTTGGTCACGACCCGCGCGTCCGTCCAGTGCATTCCGGCCGGCGCGCCGAGCGACTTCGCGAGCGCCTCCTTGGCGGCGAAGCGCGCCGCGAGGGAGGCGATGCCGAGACCGCGCTCCTCCGCCGTGAAGAGCCGCTCGCGCAGCGCAGGAGTGCGCTCGAGCGTCTGCTCGAAGCGCTCGATGTCGACGACGTCGATCCCGACCCCGATGATCACTCGACCGTGACCGACTTCGCGAGGTTGCGGGGCTGGTCGACGTCGAGGCCCTTCGCCGTGGAGAGCCACAGCGCGAAGACCTGGAGCGGCACGACAGTCAGGAGGGGGGCGAGCAGCTGCGACGTCGCGGGCACCGAGATCACCTCGTCGGCGAAGGGCACCACCGACTCGTCGCCCTCCTCCGCGATGACGAGGGTGCGTGCGCCGCGGGCCCGGATCTCCTGGATGTTGGAGACGACCTTGCCGTGCAGGCCGTGCTCGGCCGTCGGTGACGGCACGATGACGAAGACGGGCTGACCGGGCTCGATGAGCGCGATCGGGCCGTGCTTCAGCTCGCCGGCCGCGAAGCCCTCGGCGTGGATGTAGGCGAGTTCCTTGAGCTTGAGCGCCCCCTCGAGGGCGATCGGGTAGCCGACGTGACGGCCGAGGAAGAGCACCGCTCGCGTGTCGGCCATGAACCGCGCGATCTCCTTGACCCGGTCCATCCGCCCGAGCAGGGTCTCGATCTTGGCTGGCACCTCGCCGAGCTCCTTCATGACCGACTGCGCGTCGTCGGCAAAGGACCCGCCACGCAGCTGCGCGAGGTAGAGCCCGAGGACGTAGCAGGCGGTGATCTGGGCGAGGAAGGCCTTCGTCGAGGCGACCGCGATCTCCGGCCCGGCGTGGGTGTAGAGCACGGCGTCGGACTCGCGCGGGATCGTCGAACCGTGGGTGTTGCAGACCGAGATGGTCAGGGCTCCGAGCGACCTCGCATGCTTGACCGCCATGAGGGTGTCCATCGTCTCGCCGGACTGGCTGATCGACACGACGAGGGTGCGCTCGCTGACGATGGGGTCGCAGTAGCGGAACTCGTGGGCGAGGGCGACCTCGACGGGGATGCGCGTCCAGTGCTCGATGGCGTACTTCGCGACCATGCCGGCATACGCCGCCGTGCCGCAGGCGACGATGGTGATGCGGTCGACGGCCTCCAGCTGCTCCTCCGAGATGCGCAGCTCGTCGAGCACGAGGCGCCCGCTCGCGTCGGTGCGGCCGAGCAGCGTGTCGGCGACCGCGTGCGGCTGGTCGTGGATCTCCTTCTCCATGAAGGTCGCGTAGCCGCCCTTCTCGGCGGCCGCGGCGTCCCACGTCACCTCGTAGGCCGTGCCCTCGGCGGGCGTGCCGTCGAAGCCGATGACGGTCGCGCCGTCGGGGGTGATGGTGACGATCTGGTCCTGGGCGAGCTCGAGCGCGTGCCGGGTGTAGCCGATGAAGGCGGCGACGTCGGAGCCGAGGTAGTTGGCGTCGTCGCCGAGCCCGACGACGAGCGGGCTGTTGCGACGAGCGCCCACGACGACACCGGGCTGGTCGGCGTGGATGGCGAGAAGGGTGAAGGCGCCCTCGAGGTCGGCCACGACCGCGCGCATCGCCTCCGTGAGGTCGCCCTGCGTGTCGTATGCCGCGGCGACGAGGTGCGCGACCACCTCGGTGTCGGTCTCGCTGGAGAACTCGACGCCCTCGGCGAGCAGACCCTGCCGCAGCGCGTGGAAGTTCTCGATGATGCCGTTGTGGATGAGCGCGAGCTTGCCGTCGCGACCACCGCGGTGGGGGTGGGCGTTGGCGTCGGTGGGGCCGCCGTGCGTCGCCCACCGGGTGTGCCCGATCGCGGTTGTCGAGCCGGGCAGCGGGTGCGCCTCGAGCTCGGCCGTGAGGTTGGCGAGCTTCCCCGACTTCTTGCGCGTCTCGACGTGGTCCCCGTCGACGAGCGCGACGCCGGCCGAGTCGTAGCCGCGGTACTCGAGACGAGCGAGACCTTCCATGACGACCTCGAGGGCCGTGCTGTCCTTCGAGCGGCCGACGTAGCCCACAATTCCGCACATGGCGACCAGACTAGGGGACCGGCCAGCCGTCCACGGGCACCGCCCGACTCCCCCGCCGGGCCGCGGGTCCGACACAATGGCGCTCGTGGCGCAGCCTGTGAGCGGGATGAACCGGACCACCCCCGGCCTGCCGTCCCCCTACGTCGAGTTCGACCGGGCGGCCTGGTCGCGCCTGCGCGAGAACCACCCGCTCAACCTCGACGACGCCGACCTCGCCCGGCTGCGCGGCCTCGGCGACCGCATCGACCTGCGCGAGGTCGAGGAGGTCTACCTGCCGCTCTCGCGCCTGCTCAACTTCTACGTCGGGGCCACGCGGCAGCTGCACGCCGTGACGAGCGACTTCCTCGGCGAGCGGCCGGCCCCGACCCCGTTCGTCATCGGCGTCGCCGGGTCGGTGGCCGTCGGCAAGTCGACGACGGCCCGCATCCTGCGCGAGATGCTCGCCCGCTGGCCCGACACGCCGCGCGTCGCCCTCGTGACGACCGACGGCTTCCTCTTTCCGAACTCCGAGCTCGAGAGCCGGGGACTGTTGCAGCGCAAGGGTTTCCCCGAGTCCTACGACCGCCGGGCGCTGATGCGCTTCGTCGCCGAGATCAAGTCGGGCCGCGAGGAGGTGACGGCGCCGGTCTACTCCCACCTCACCTACGACATCGTCCCCGGTGAGCGCATCGTCGTGCGCCGCCCCGACGTGCTCATCGTCGAGGGGCTCAACGTCCTGCAGGCTCCGCAGGTGCACCCGGTGCGCGGGTCAGGGCTCGCAGTGAGCGACTTCTTCGACTTCTCCGTCTACGTCGACGCGTGGGTCGACGACGTGCGCACCTGGTACGTCGAGCGCTTCCTGCGGCTGCGGCAGACGGCCTTCTCGGACCCCAACTCCTACTTCCACCGGTATGCCGTGCTGTCCGACGACGAGGCCGTCGCCACCGCCAACCGCATCTGGCGCGAGATCAACGGGCCCAACCTCGTCGAGAACATCCTGCCGACCCGGTCGCGGGCCACCCTCGTGCTCTCCAAGGGAGAGAACCACGAGGTCACCAGAGTGCGACTGCGGAAGATCTAGACGAAGAATCCGGCCCCCGGGCCGCATTCTTCGTCTACAACCACACGAGAACGGACCTCGCGCGCCCGGGAACGGTGCGCGTCTGAGACGTTCAGTCCCGAACGGTCAGCGTCGAGCCCAGCCGGCCGGACGACCTTACGACCGCAAGGTCCCACGCGGGCGGTTCGGGGGTACACGGGGGCGCAGGCCGGCCACGGCCGTGAGCCCCTGTGGGTTAGTACCAATGAGGTGAGCGGGCCTGCCAGGTGGACCAGGCGTTGCAGGGGTTGCCGTAGGACATCTTGATGTACCAGAGGCCCCACTTGATCTGCGTCAGCGGGTTGGTGCGGTAGTCGGCACCGAACTGGGCCATCTTGCTCGCCGGCAGCGACTGCGGGATGCCGTAGGCGCCCGAGCTGGGGTTCTCGGCCGACCAGCGCCAGCCGCTCTCGCCGGTCCAGAGGTTGACGAGGCAGTTGTACTGCGCGTCGCTCGTCCAGCCCTGGTCGACCATGAGGACGCGGGCGGCGGCCTTGGGGTTGCTCTTGGCGTTCGCGATGGCCGCCTTGCGGGCCTTCTCGCGCTCGGCACGCTCGGCGGCGGCCTGGGCCTCCTTGGCCTTGCGCGCGGCCTCGACCTTCTGCTTCGCCTCGAGCTCCTTGGCGTCGCGAGCGCCGGAGGCGGCGATGGCGGTGCGGCGCTCGTTGCGTGACACCGAGGCTGCGGCGCGGTAGGTGAGGTCGACGGTGCTCGCCCGGGCCAGCTCGTCGGTCTGCGCAACGACGCCGGAGCCGACGACGAAGGCGGCCGGGTCGGCTCCGATGAGGTTGTTGGCCTTGGCGTAGGCGATGCCCGAGCCGACGAGACCCAGGGTGAGGGCGCTCGCGAGCACCGGGCGACCGAGCCGGCGGCGCGGCTTGGTCTCGGGGCGGGCGTGGCGTGCTCGCCGGCTCTCCGTGGCGGCGCGGGCGTGCGAGGCAGCGCTCAGCGTGTCGTTGAGGGCGGAGGCGCGAGCGGCGACGCGGGCGGTCGGCACCGGCACGGTGGCCTGGCTCGCCTCACGGGCCGCTGGCCGCTGCGACGTGCGCGTGTCGCTGCGACGGGAGGTCTGGGACGTCAGCGACGTGACCGGCGGGGTCGCGGAGGGCGCACTCACCGGTGGGGCTGAGCGGTGTCGTCCTTGGTAGCGAGCCACGAAGCGGAGTCACACCTTCCTGCGGGCGTCGGGCGGACGGCATACCGCCCGCTGCACACGATCGGCAGCGGGTGGCGGCGTCCGGCGGGTGGAGGGGGCCGGGAACGCAGGAGCGAACCCGGCGCGACGTCGGCGTCGGGGTCCCACGGTGCCAGCCCACCCCGCCGGGCCGCAAATCGTGTCCAACCTTCAACGAGGGTGGCCGTGCGGGGTGGGGCTGGCGTGTCGGGGTGTGATCAGGTCACGGCTCGATGCCTTCGAGCAGGTCTGTGACGAGCGCGGCGATGGGGCTGCGCTCGCTGCGGGTGAGCGTGACGTGGGCGAAGAGCGGGTGTCCCTTGAGCTTCTCGATGACGGCCGCGACGCCGTCGTGACGGCCCACTCTCAGGTTGTCGCGCTGGGCGACGTCGTGGGTCAGCACGACCTTGGAGTTCTGGCCGATACGGCTGAGCACGGTGAGCAGCACGTTGCGCTCGAGCGACTGCGCCTCGTCGACGATGACGAAGGCGTCATGCAGCGAGCGGCCACGGATGTGCGTCAGCGGCAGCACCTCGAGCAGGCCACGATCCATCACCTCGTCGACGACCTCGCTCGACACGAGGGCGCTCAGCGTGTCGAAGACCGCCTGGCCCCAGGGGTTCATCTTCTCCGCCTCGGTGCCGGGCAGGTAGCCGAGCTCCTGACCGCCCACGGCGAAGAGGGGGCGGAAGACGAGCACCTTGCGCTGGGCCCGGCGCTCCATGACCGACTCGAGCCCGGCGCACAGGGCGAGGGCCGACTTGCCGGTGCCGGCACGCCCGCCGAGGCTGACGATGCCGACGTCGGGGTCGAGGAGCAGGTCGAGC
This sequence comes from Humibacillus xanthopallidus, assembly GCF_006717145.1. GTDB lineage: Bacteria > Actinomycetota > Actinomycetes > Actinomycetales > Dermatophilaceae > Humibacillus > Humibacillus xanthopallidus. The sequence continues at coordinate 2,373,333 of NZ_VFQF01000001.1, forward strand.
GCGATGCGCTGCTCGGCGCTGCGGCCGTGCAGGCCGAACGCGTCACGGTCGCCGCGCACGAGCCGGATCTGCTTGTCGGCGCCGACCCGCCCCAGACCGCTTCCCCGCGGCGAGAGCAGGACGAGACCGGTGTGGCAGGGCAGCTCGGCGGCGACCTCGTGCTCGACGCGGCCCCGGTCATAGAGCTGGTCGAGCTCGTCGGTCGTGACCTCGAGCTCCTGGATGCCGGTCCAGCCGGAGTCGACGCCCTGCTCGTGGCGGTACTCCTCCGCCTCGAGGCCGCACGCCGACGCCTTGACCCGCATCGGCAGGTCCTTGGAGACGATCGTGACGTCGCAGCCCTCGTTGGCGAGGTTCTTTGCTACAGAGAGGATGCGCGTGTCGTTGTCGCCGAGGCGGAAGCCCGCGGGGAGCGACGAGGAGTCGGTGTGGTTGAGCTCGACGCGGAGGCTGCCGCCGGCGTCACCGACAGCGACGGGCCGGTCGAGGCGCCCCTCGCTGATGCGCAGGTCGTCGAGCAGGCGCAGGGCCTGCCGGGCGAAGTAGCCGAGCTCGGGGTGGTGGCGCTTGCCCTCCAGCTCCGTCACGACGACGACCGGGAGCACGACCTCGTGCTCCGCGAAGCGGGTCATCGCCTTGGGGTCCGACAGGAGCACCGACGTGTCGAGCACGTAGGTCTTGCGTGCCGGACCGGGGTCCGGGCTGGCGCCGCTGCGCGTGCGGGTCGTCGTGCCCGAGGTGGCGCTCGAGGTGGCGGTCGACGTGGCGCTGTCGGCCGGGGCCGAGCTCTTCGTAGCCATTCCCACTCCTAGCGGCGCGCGCGCTCAGCACGCGCCTGGTCGCTCCCGAGGTGCCGGGCGGCCACCAGAGGGTGGCGTCGTGCCCGGCCCTCCGTTCGAAGCGATAGCTCCATCGGTGGGCCTCCTGGCAGTGCCGGACGGGTGTCCGTCACTGCCTCGACGGTACGACTCCGGCACGCCGCCACGACGCATTCCGCCCCCGTGTCGCGCCAGTGTTCACACGCCTTTAACACAGTGGTCGCCAGTCCCAATCGAAAGAGCAGTTCGTCGCCCCTGCTCAGGCATGCCGCCCGGCCAGTGCCAATCGAAAGAGCACTTCGTCGGCCCCGCGCTCAGGTATGCCGCCCGGCCAGTCCCAATCGAAAGAGCACTTCGTCGCCCCTGCTCAGGTATGCCACCCGGCGGGCCCCAATCGAAAGAGCAGTTCGTCGCCCTCCCGCAGGCAGGTGGGCGGGAGGCGACGAGCGGTGTCCGAGACCGCCCAGCCGTCTCGGGTGGGCGCGAGGTGAGTCGCGATGGGGACGACTCCCCACGCGGCGCGGAGGTCAGGTGCCGAAGCGACGGTGCCGGCCGGCATACGCCCGCAGGGCACGGAGGAAGTCGACGTGGCGGAAGTCGGGCCAGTAGGCCTCGCAGAAGTAGAACTCCGACGTCGCGCTCTGCCACAGCAGGAAGCCACCGAGCCTCTGCTCCCCCGACGTGCGGATGACGAGGTCGGGGTCGGGCTGGCCCTTGGTGTAGAGGTGCTCGGCGATGTCGTCGGCGGTGAGCTCCTCCGCGATCTGCTCGGTGCTCTCACCGGCGGCGGCCCGCTCGAGGAGCAGGTCGCGCACGGCGTCGGCGATCTCACGCCGACCGCCGTAGCCGACGGCGACGTTGACCGTCAGGCCGTCGACGCCCTGGGTGCGGGCGGCGGAGGCACGCAGGCTCTCGGCCGTGCCCGAGGGCAGCAGGTCGAGCGCGCCGACGATCTGCAGCCGCCAACGGCCGCTGTCGGCGAGGTCGGCGACCGCGGTCTCGATGATTCCGAGCAGCGGGTTGAGCTCCTCGGCAGGGCGGTGCAGGTTGTCGGTCGACAGCAGCCACAGGGTGACGTACTCCACACCCGCCTCGCTGCACCAGCCGAGCAGCTCCTCGATCTTGTCGGCGCCAGCCTGGTGACCGCTGGCCGTGCCGTGGCCCCGGGCACGGGCCCAGCGCCGGTTGCCGTCGAGCATCACGGCCACGTGCCGTGGGAGCGACTCCCTGGGAAGGTCCTTGAGGACTCGGCGTTCGTATGCGCCGTAGACCACGTCGCGCCACCCCACAGGGGGCCTCCTTCTCGTCGCGCACGACCCTCGCTGCCGCACGGGCAACAAGCGCGACCCGTGCGGGCCGCCGGACCCACCGTACCGCCCGCGCCCGAGCCCGCCAGCAGGGTGACGAATGACGGGGTGAGAGTGTTCTGGAGATTGCGGAGGGCTCGCGCTGAGCGCCAACCTACGTTTCCGTAACTTACGGTGTCGTAGGTTATGCTGGCCCACATGAGCCAGCAGAGCACCGAACCCCAGAACCCCGAGTCGAACGGGTCCTCGGCCGGCGCGGGCGCGGCGGTCGCCGACCTCGTCACGGCCGTCAAGCCCCGACTGCGCGGGTGGCTGCACCTCGCGATGTTCCCCGTCGCGGTCATCGGCGGGCTCGTCCTCGTCCTGCTGTCCGAGCCCGGCACGGTGCGCACGGCGTCGATCGTCTTCACGGTCAGTGCCGCGCTGCTCTTCGGGGTCTCCGCGGTCTACCACCGGGGCACGTGGGGCCCGCGAGCGAGCACGCTGCTCAAGCGGATGGACCACTCGAACATCTACCTCATCATCGCCGGCACCTACACGCCGTTCGCCGTGACACTGCTCCCGGCTGACCAGGCCCGCCTGCTGCTCTCGGTCATCTGGGGCGGCGCCATCGCGGGAGTCCTCTTCCGCGTCTTCTGGGTCGGCGCCCCGCGCTGGCTCTACACCGCGCTCTACCTCGCGCTCGGCTGGGCTGCGATCTTCTACGTCGGGCCGTTCTGGCGCACGGGGGGGCCGCTCATCGGCTCGCTCATCGCGATCGGCGGGCTGATGTACACCGCGGGCGGCATCATCTACGGCGTCAAGCGGCCGAACCCGTGGCCGAAGTGGTTCGGCTTCCACGAGATCTTCCACGCATTCACGCTCGGCGGCTTCCTCACCCACTTCGTGGCCGTGACGCTCGCGATCCTCGGCTACCAGGCCGTCAGCTGAGCCGACCCGCCTGACGGGTCAGGGCGCGGCCACCTAACGGCCACCTCAGCGGCGCCGCTGCGGCACCGCCCGTGCCCGCCCCGGCCGCCGCGCTTCGCTGGTCGAGCGCCCCTACGTCCGGGGCGCCGAGTCCCCGTCGCCGGGCTGGTCACGCGCCACGTCGGTCTCCGACGACTCAGGAACGTCTGCGGCCATCGTGGCCGTGCCCTCGGGCTCGCCCTGACGGGCTGCCGCCTCTGCGGCCTGGGCCCGCTCCCGGTCGGTGTAGGCCATGCGCCGCAGCCGCGAGTTCATGTTGCGCACGAGCAGCCACAGCGCGATCGCGAGCACGAAGAAGGCGATGAAGCCCCAGATGCCCGGCCCGACCGGCAGGTTTCCTCCGCCATTCATCAGGCGTCCGCCTTCTCTGTCGTCTCGTCCTCGTCCACGTGCGTGTCGGAGCTGTCGCCGCCTTCGCGACCCCGCGCTGCGTGCGCCACCGTCGCCGCTTCGGGCTCCGGCGCCGCCTCCGCCTCCGCCGAGACCCGGCCGTCGTAGGCGACCTCGAGGTCCGTGCGGGTCGCGAGCGCATCGGCCTCGGCAGGCGAGCCGAGTCCGGCGAAGAGGTCGTCCTCACCCTCGGCGAGCGGCACGTAGGACACCGCCGCCTCGTACTCCTCCACGCCCCACACGCGCTGCTGGATCTCGAGCGGAACCTGGAACCAGAAGCCGTCGGGGTCGACCTGCGTCGCGTGTGCCATGAGCGCCCGGTCACGGGTCTCGAAGTGGTCGGCGCAGGCGATCGTCGTCGTCACCCGCCCGGAACGCCGCGGCTTCCAGTTGGCCAGCCACTCGGCATACGGGCTCTCGAGGCCCTCGGCCAGCATGGCGTCGTGGATCGCCTCGAGACGCGGCTTGGACCACCCGCCGTTGTAGTAGATCTTGAGCGGCTGCCACGGCGCGCCCGCGTGCGGGTAGCGGGCGGGGTCGCCGGCTGCCTCGAAGGCCGCCATGGAGACGGTGTGGCACATGATGTGGTCGGGGTGGGGGTAGCCACCCTTCTCGTCGTAGGTCGTCATGACGTGCGGCCGCCAGGTGCGGATGACCCGCACGAGCGCCTCGGTCGTCACGTCGATGTCCTCGAGGGCGAAGCAGCCGTCGGGCAGCGGCGGCAGCGGGTCGCCCTCGGGCAGTCCGGAGTCGACGAAGCCGAGCCACGTGTGCTCGACGCCGAGCACCTCCTGCGCCGCCTTCATCTCGTCACGGCGCACCTGGGCGATGTCGCGCAGGATGTGTGCGTCGTTCTTCAGCTTCTCGTTGAGGATGTCGCCACGCTCGCCGCCCGTGCACGAGACGACCATCACCTCGGCGCCCTCGGCGACGTACTTCGCCGTCGTCGCGGCGCCCTTGCTCGACTCGTCGTCGGGGTGCGCGTGCACCGCCATCAACCGCATGCCCTGGGCCACGTGGCTCCCTGTCCGTCTGGTCTCGTGTGGTTCCGTGCCGGATGCGCGGGGACCGGCGCCGCGGGCTCGTGGCCTCCCGGCGCAGGGGCCGCGCTCCCCATGGGAGAGACTGGGGCCCGACAGACATCCTCTCACTCCCGGCGGCGCCGTCCGCCCGGGGCTCCCGACCGCCAGGACTCCGTATGCCGTCCCGACCCACCCTGCCCCACCCCGCTCCCGGCACGGCGAAGTGGTGGGTCATCGGCACCCTCGGCGTCGCAGCCGGCGTCGCCGTGGCGGTGTGGTTCGGCATCTCCTCGACCGTGGGTCTGGCGAGCTTCACGACGACGGGCTACAAGGTGCTGGACGACCAGTCGGTGCGCGTCACCTTCGAGCTGAACCGCCCTGCCGACAAGCCGACGACGTGCACGATCCAGGCCCTGGCCCGCGACTTCGCGCCGGTCGGCAGCATCGATGTGACCTACTCGCCGCCCCCGGCCGGCACCGGTTCGCTGACGACGTCGGAGACGGTCACCCTGCGCACGACGTCGCGGGCCGTGACGGGCGAGGTCAAGACCTGCTCCTGAGCAAATATCCAATCGAAAGAGCACTTCGTCGGGTGGTTGGCCGCCACTGACCGTGGTCTGCGCACGCGAACTGCGCGTCCGAGCACGGCTTTGTTATGCTGGAGCATTCATCAGGGTCCGGAGCCGTCGCCAGCCGGCAACACCAGTCGGCGACACACCGCCGGGCCCTGCGCTTATGTGGGCGCCTACGCGAGCACCGCGTGGGCGTCGACTCATACAAGGAGAAGTGACACCAAGTGACCGACACTGCCGCTGGCTTCCTCACGCAGGAGGCCTATGACCGCCTCAAGGCGGAGCTCGACCAGCTGACGGGCGAAGGTCGCATCGAGATCGCTCGCAAGATCGAGGAAGCCCGTGAGGAGGGTGACCTCAAGGAGAACGGCGGCTACCACGCTGCCCGCGAGGAGCAGGGGAAGATGGAGGCCCGCATCCGCCAGCTCACTGCGCTGCTCCAGGACGCCACGATCGGCGAGACGCCAGCTGACGACGGAGTCGTCGAGCCGGGCATGCTCGTGACCGTCGAGATCCTCGGTGACGAGGAGACCTTCCTGCTCGGCAACCGTGAGATCGCCGACGGGTCCGACCTGCAGGTCTTCTCCGAGAAGTCCCCGATGGGAGCCGCCGTCAACGGCAAGGCCGTCGGCGACGCCACCTCCTACCAGGCCCCCACCGGCAAGACCATCGGCGTCAAGATCATCGCCGCGAAGCCGTACACCGGCTGACCGCGCCTGCAGAACGGGCCGGATCCCCACGGGGACCCGGCCCGTTCGCATACTCACGTCGAGTGGCCAATCGTGGTCGCTCCGCCCCCGTCGAGTGGCCAATGATGGTCGCTCCGTCCCCGTCGAGGGGCCACACCTTGCCGCCGGCATGCCGTCGAGTGGCCAATCGTGGTCGCCCCGCCCCCGTCGAGTGGCCACTCCTTGCCGCCCAACCCGAGTCGAGTGGCCACTCCTTGCCGCCCACCCGAGTCGAGTGGCCACTCCTTGCCGCCCACCCGAGTCGAGGGCCAATGCCGGTCGCTCCGCCCCCGTCGAGTGGCCACACTTTGCCGCCGGTATGCCGTCGAGGGGCCAATCGTGGTCGCCCACCTCCCTCGCTCACTCACGAGCGACGGCGACGTGGCCGTTCGTACTTCGCAGGGGCGAAGAACTGGGGCCCGGCTTCGTGCAACCGCAGCAGGTGAGGACTGCGCCCGAGCGTGACGGCGATCTCTCGGAGCTTCACCGCTCTGGCCATCTCCTCGAAGACATCGGCAGACACGATTTCGAGGTAGCGCCAGTCCCCCTCCTCGATCCGTTCCCTGCGGACCTCGTTCTGCCGACGGTCGGTCTCGCGCGAGTGGAACTCGACGCCCTGGTACTCACCGACCACCCGCTCCTCCTTCCAGCCGAGGTCGCCCATCCCGAGCCAGTCCCCCGAAGGGCTGTAGAGCTCGAGGTTCATCTCCGGCTCAGGCAAGCCGGCTCGCACCACCATGAGCCGTGACCGCGTCTCCATCGCGGATCGCGAACCCATCCGCACCTGTGGCAGTGCGTAGTCCAGGGTCACCTTCCCGCGCGGGCGAACCCTGCGACGAAGCGCCACCGCCAACGACTCGACTGACCGCTCCAGGTTCGCTGCGGCATCGCCCGCCGCGATGATGTCGTCCAGGCCCACGGGTCGCCCGGGCCCGACATACTCCCCCAGATCGACCCAGGTGTCCGCCGGGCTGACGACCGGCAGGCCCGCGATCTCGACGACGCGACGGGTCTCCAACCCGCGGTGACCGACGACCTCCCCACGACGAACGCGGTTGTCTGCCGTTCGCGTCACGATGTGAATGGAGGGATCCTCCTCCAGACATTGCGGCAGCGGCATGCCGTGCAGCCGCGCCGCGGTCGCGCGGGCGAACGCGAAGTCGTTCGGCGCCGCCACCGCGAAGGCGCAGGCTCGCTCGAGCAGCGTCAAGGGAACCTCGACGCTGCGCACACCGGGCGTCGGCGTCCACAGATCCTGGGCGCGCAGGCGACGAGGCGTGACCCCTCGGGCGAGAGCCTCCTGTCGGCTGAAGGGACGAATCATCAGGTCTGAGGGAAGTCGCGACGGCTCCATGGACCGACCTTGGTGACCGTCCGCCCAGGCGGGAAGATGCGGCGCACCGCCTGTGGACGGCGGGGAGCCTGCTCGGGCAGGTGTGGAAACGCGTCCCCGAGTGGCCACTTAACGGCATACCGGCGACAAACGGTGGCCACTCGACGGAGGGCCACCGACGAACTGTGGCCACTCGACGGGTGGCCACCGACGAACTGTGGCCACTCGACTGAGCTCACCCGACGAACTGTGGCCACTCGACGGGGGGCTAGCGACGAACTTTGGCCACTCGACGGGGTGGGGCTAGGTGGGGGGTGAGGTGACCTGGGCGGCGAGGGCGCGGGCGAGCTCGGGCGCCCGGTCGGCGAGGAGGCCGACCGCAAAGAGCAGGTATGCCGTGTCGACCGTCGCGCTCGCCGCACGCGGCACCTTCCAGCCGCCGGCGTGGTCGGCGAGCACCGCCCCGAGCACGTGGGCTCGACCTGCCGGGTCGGTGTGGCGCAGCACTCCGCCGGACCCGATGAGGGTCGTGACGTTGGCCAGCGGGCGAGGCGACTCCGTCGGCTGGGCCGGGCGGGCGTGACGACGCACGGCGACGAGCGCGGCGAGCCGGGCCAGCTCGAGGTCGAGGTGCCGCTCGCCCTCGTCGACGGGGAGCGAGGCGGGGCGCTCGTGGACTCGGGCGGCATACGCCCGCAGCGTGTCAGCGCCGGTGCCGGTGCCGGCGCCCATGCCGAGGAGGTGCTCCGTCTCGGCGGCCTCGATGACGTGCTGCGCGTTCCAGCGCATGCCGAGGTCTCCCTCGACGGTGCGGGCGTGCCAGAGCGGTGCGACGACCTCCTTGTGCAGCGTGGCATCCTCGCCCTCGGGCGTCAGGCAGGAGTAGACGTCGGTCGTGGCTCCACCGATGTCGACGACAAGGACGTCCCCACCGCCCTCCACCGAGGCGAGCACCTCGACGCCGCGCAGCACGACGTCCGGGGTCGCCGCCTCGACCATCGCGCTGAAGGCGGGGTCGCGCGACAGTCCCTTGCCACCGATCACGTGGCGCAGGAAGGCTGCTCGGATCGCGGCCCGCGCCGACTCGGGCGCGATGACGCCGATCTGCGGGAGCACGTTCTCGGCCGCCACTACCGGTCGGCCGGTGGCCTCGAGCGCCGCCACGGCCTCGTCCCGGGCCTCGACGTTGCCCGCGACGACGATGGGGACGGCATGGTCGCCGTGGCCGCCGATGGCCGCCTTCGCGAGCCGAGATGCGTTGTGCAGCAGCACATCCGAGTTGCCTCCGTCGGTGCCGCCGACGAGAAGCACCATGTCGGGTCGGGCGGCGCGCAGCTCCGCCACCCCCGCCGAGGTGAGCTCGCCCGCTGCGACGTGGACGACCTTGGCTCCCGCTGAGAGACCCACCCGGTGCCCGGCCTGGGCGGTGACGGTGCGTTCGTAGCCGACGACAGCAAGCCGCAGCCCTCCCCCGGCACTCGAGCAGGCATGCACCGCAGCGTCGTCCGGCACCTCGAGCATGGAGCGGAGCGTCGCGTAGCCGTCGAGGATGTCGGCCCGCCTGTCTCGCACCCCCCGCACCCCGCCCGTGCCCGTGCCCGTCGTCACCGTCGCGGCGGTGCCGAGCACCGAGCCGTCGTCGGCGAGCAGCACGCCCTTGGTGAAGGTCGAGCCGAAGTCGACGGCGAGAATGGCCATGGGAGAAGGGTGCCGAGCGCCTCAGCCGTGGATGTCGAGCGCCTCGCGCAGGTCGGCGATGAGGTCATCCACGTCCTCGATGCCGACCGAGAGCCGGATGAGGTCTGACGGGACCTCGAGCTCCGTGCCGGCCACCGAGCTGTGCGTCATCCGTCCCGGGTGCTCGATGAGCGACTCGACACCGCCGAGCGACTCGCCGAGCGTCCACAGCTGCACCGCGGCGCACGCCTTGACCGCGGCGTCCTCGCCACGCCGCATACGGAAGCTCACCATGCCGCCGAAGCGCTTCATCTGGCGCGCGGCGACATCGTGGTTCTTGTGCGTGGACAGGCCGGGATAGAGCACCTGCGAGACCCCGTCGTGCCCGCTGAGGAAGTCGACGACCTTCTCGGCGTTGTCGCAGTGCCGCTCCATGCGGATCGCGAGCGTCTTGAGACCGCGCAGAGTGAGCCACGAGTCGAACGGGCCGGCGACCCCACCGATCGAGTTCTGGTGGAAGGCGATTCGCTCCTCAGCGTCCTCGAGACCAGTCACGCGGATGTCGCGCGCGGTCACGACGGCGCCACCGACGACGTCACTGTGCCCCCCGGCATACTTCGTCGTCGAGTGGGTGACGATGTCGGCGCCGAGGGCGAGCGGGCTCTGGAGGTAGGCGGTCGCGAAGGTGTTGTCGACGACGAGCACAGCCCCGGCCTCGTGGGCGATCGCCGCGATGGCCTCGATGTCGGCGATGCCGAGCAGGGGGTTGGTCGGCGTCTCGACCCAGACGAGCTTCGTCTGCCCGGGGCGGATCGCGGCACGTACGGCGTCGAGGTCGCCCATGTCGGCGATGGAGTGCTCGATGCCCTGCGGCCGGGCGACCTTGTTGAAGTAGCGGTAGGTGCCGCCGTAGGCGTCGTTGGGGACGACGACGTGGTCGCCCGGGACGAGCAGCGAGCGGGCCACCGTGTCCTGGCCGGCGAGCCCGGACGCGAACGCGAAGCCGCGGCTGCCGTCCTCGAGCGCCGCGATGCACTCCTCGAGCGCCGTGCGGGTCGGGTTCGCGGAGCGGCTGTACTCGTAGCCGCCGCGGAAGCCGCCGATGCCGTCCTGCTTGTAGGTCGACACCTGGTAGATCGGCGGCACGACGGCCCCGGTCAGCGGGTCGGCCTCCTGGCCGGCGTGGATGGCGCGCGTGGAGAAGCCGTGCTCGTCAGACATGAGGACGAGCCTATGCCCACCCGGGTGAGCGCTCGGCACCGTCTGCGATGCTGCCGCTGTGGCGACACCGTTCGACTACTCCAACCTCAGCGACCGGCCGCGCGGGCCGGGGCTGTCGGCGTTGTCGGCGCTCGTGCCCGGCGTCCGTGCCGTCCAGGAGCAGGTGGGGCCGTATGCCGCCGCGTGGGCCGAGCACAACCGTGCCGTTCTCGAGGGCGCCGGCCCCGTGTGGGTGGCGCTCGGCGACTCGATGACCCAGGGCATCGGTGCGAGCGCTCCCGGCCGGGGCTGGGTCGGTCAGCTCAGCATGCGGCTGCGTGAGCGCGGGTGGGAGCACCGCCTCGTCAACCTCGGCGTCAACGGGGCGAGAGTCGACGACGTCTGCGACCGGCAGCTGCCCGCGCTCGACGCGCTGTCGGCCCGGACCGGCCCTGTGGCCCTCGTGACCGTCGTCATCGGGTCCAACGACGTCGTCGTGCCGCGGCACCGGCGGGGCGTGGTCACCCGCTTCGCGTCGATGCTCGACCGGCTGCCGCACGGCGCCGTCGTCGCCAACCTGCCGAACCCCCACCGTGAGGCGCGAGCCATCGACGACCTGCTCCGCGAGCGTGACGAGGCGGGTTCGCTCGTGCTGGCAGACATGCGACGGGAGGGGCCTCGCTCGTGGCGAGGCCGACTGTCGTCAGACCTCTTCCACCCCAACGATCGCGGGTATGCCGAGATGGCCACGGTCCTCGAGCGCGCCGTCGAGCGGTCGCGGATCGTCTGACCCTGGGAGCTGCCCAACGTCCGACCCGCGGAGTCACGGATCGTCTCATCCGCGGAACGCACTGCGTGGCAACAGATCTCGCCCGCGTCAGGTGATGTCGTGGTCGCGCGCCCACAGCGCCGCGCTCGTGCGGTCGGACACACCGATGCGGCGGAAGACGTTGCCGAGGTGGACCTTGACGGTCCTCTCGCTGATGCCGAGCGTGCGGGCGATCTGCTTGTTGGCCAGGCCCTTGGCGACGTGCGAGAGGACCTCGCGCTCCCGACCGCTCAGCGAGACGTCGGACGCGCCACGGTCTGCCGAGGGCAGCAGCGCCCGGGCCACCCGGGGGTCGAGTGGGGCGTGCCCGGCCGCGGCCGCCCGCACCGCCTCGAGCACGTCCCTCGGCTCGCTGTCCTTGAGCAGGTAGCCCACGGCTCCCGCCTCGAGCGCCGAGCGCACCCGCTCCGCCTCGGCGAAGGACGTGAGCACGACGACGGGCGTCTCGAGCCCCGCAGCGCGCAGCCTCCGGATCGCCTCGATGCCGTCGACGCCGGGCATTGACAGGTCCATGAGCACGACGTCGGGGGCCGCCTCGCTGACGACGGTCACCGCCTGCGCGCCGTCACCGGCCTCGCCGACGACCTGGAGGTCGGGGCTCGCGTCGATGATGGTGCGCAGGCCGGCGCGCACGAGCCGGTGGTCGTCGACGACGACGACGCTCGTCACGACGGCTCCCCCACCGGGATGGCCAGACGCCACCGCGTGCCGCCGCCGGGCGACGACGACACCCGGAGGACCGCACCGACGTCGGTCGCGAGGTCGGCGAGCACTCTCACCCCGAAGTGACCCTCCTGGGACGGGAGCGTGGTGGGGTCGAAACCCACCCCGTCGTCGTCGATCGCGAGCACGACCCGCTGACTCCGGTCACTGCTGTCCGGGGCGAGATCTCCTGTGTCCGTGGGATCCCCGAGCGACAGGGTCACGACCACACGGGTCGCCTCCGCATGCTTGACGACGTTGCGCAGGCACTCACGCGTCATGCGGTGCACCACCTGCTGCTCGGTCCGGCCGAGCCGGGCGACCGCAGCGTCGTCGACGTGGACCTCGACGGCGACGCCCCTGCCCTCGAGCGGTCGCGCGAGGTCGGTGATCGCTGCCGCGAGGCCCGCGTCGGCGAGTCGGGCGGGGTAGATGTCGACGAGCAGCGAGCGGAGGCTCGCGACGCTCGACCGCACCGTCGAGCCGGCCTCGGCGATGGTCGAGGCGAGCGCGCCGCGCCCCTCGGCCCTGGCCACCTCCGCGGCGCCGGTGACGGCAAGAGAGCTGGCGACGAGATCCTGCACCGGCCCGTCGTGCAGGTCGGCCGCGATGCGTCGCCGCTCCCCGTCAGACGCGTCGACCGCTCGGCGAAGCAACGACTCCCGCTGCGACTGCGCCGCCTGCAGCCGGTCGAGCAGGCGCCAGATGATCGGCGCCATGAGCACGAGGAGCAGCAGGAGGCTGCTCGCGAGCACTCCTGCAAGGCCGCGCCACAGGTCGAAGGCGCGAGCCTGGACCGGGGCGTAGTCGCCGTAGACCTCGAAGAGCAGCTCGGCCCCCGAGGGGGTCCAGACGGGGCGGTAGACCTCGAGCAGCTTGCCGCCGTAGCGCTCGAACTCGTTCTCCGAGCGGTCGAGGTCGGAGACCTCGGCCCGGGTCTGCGGGTGGGCGAGGGTGTCGCGCTGCTCCTCCCCGAGCGTGAAGCGCTGCCCGACGAGGCGCGACTCGTCCGCATAGACGACGGTGCCGTCGGGCTTCCACAGCTTGACCCGGACGATCCCGTTGGGCAGCACGCTCTCGCGCACCACCCGGTCGAGGCTGTCGTATGCCGCCTGGTCCCCCGCGAGCAACGCGTCAGTCAGTGCCGGCTGGACGACCGACAGGGCCAGCAGGTTGGTCGTGTGGGCAGCGTCGTTCACCGCCTCGCGCTCAGCCAGGCGGCTGGCCGCGAACGACGTGCCGACGACGACCACGGCGAAAACGGCCAGGGCGGCGAGGCCGAGCTGCACGAGCGTCCGTCGCCGGGTCGGCAGCGGCCGCACGGGGGGCACGGCCGCGCCGTCGGCGAGCGTCCACCACGAGGGAGGGGCGTGGTGGGCCTGCTCGCCGACGGCCCCCGACACGGGAAGGGGCTGGGTGACCCCTGCCGTCTGTGCCGTGACCGGCACCGGCACGGTGTCCTCGGTGGCCTCGCTGGCCTCGGTGTCCTCGACGTTGCGGACGTCCCCCGTGGCCGGGCGGTGGATGTCGGGCATGGTCAGCTGTCGTCTCCACCGGAGTCGTCGGAGCCGTGCCCGCCCGAGGAGCGTCCGGCAGAGTCGTCGCTGCCCGAGTCGTCGGAGCCGTGGCGCCCCGAGCCCGACGAGCCGGACGAGCCCGACGAGCCCGATGAGCCGCCGTGGTCGTCACCCGGCTCCGACGTGCGCGTACCGGCCGGACGGTCGCCGCCGTGGTCGTCACCCGGCTCCGACGTGCGCGTACCGGCCGGACGGTCGCCACCGTGGTCGTCACCCGGCTCCGACGTGCGCGTGGCGGCGGGGGTCGGCGTGCCGGAGGAGTCGTCGTCGTTCGTCACGAGCTGCGCCGACGCGGGCACCCTAGTGGGCACGGACTGGGCGAAGGAGCTGTTGCCGACGAGGCCGAGCGTGGCAGGCACGAGCGCGGCAACGGCGGCGAAGGCGAGAGTGAGTCGTCGCATGGGAGTGGACCTTTCCTGTGGGTGAGTCTCGCAGACCGGGAGGGTGGGCCGGTCCGGATGCCTCGAGGCGGTCCGGCTCGGTCGTCTTCTGCAATGGATCCACCGTGCCGCCACGACACGGACACCCACCATCGGGCTTTGGTCCTAGTACCTCCGGCGCCAGGTGCACCCAACCGGCCCAATCCGCGACGATGAGCCGATGCGAGGAGGACACTCAGGAGCATGGCCACGCGCAACTTCGTGTGTCTCCTCCTCGGCCACAAATGGAGCCGGGAGCGGATGCCCAACCGCACCCTGCGGCTCACCTGCAAGCGCTGCGGCGACGTCGACGTCGTCGAGAAGGACTTCGACGTCGGCAGGTTCGGTGGCCCCGGCGGCAGCCTCGGCGGCGGCGGGGGTGGCGGCGCCGGGGTCGGCTTCTGACCTGTCTGCTCGCGGCGCTACAGGTCCTTCGCCCATTCGCGCGACCAGCCCGTCGGCCGGAAGCCCAGACGCTCGTTGATCGCGATCATGTGGACGTTCGTGTCGGCGTTCCACGTGCGCACCGCCGTCACGTCCGGCTTCTCCCGTTGCAGGGCGCGCAGGTTGGCCACCTTGAGGGCGAGCCCGAGCGCGTTCCCGCGGTGCTCGCGCAGGACCAGCGTGTCGGTCTGGACGGCACGCCTGGGGTCGCCGGGCCGCACGACGATGTCGGTGAAGCCGACGAGGCGCCCCGACGGCACGTGCCGCACCACCGACTCGACCGCCCAGATCGGGCTGGGCGTGTTCCACTGCTGCCGCACCCGCTCGGCGTCCCACTCCTGCTCGTCGAGGTCGATGTCGCCCGTCGGCGCGTCGGTGCTCATCCGCCGCGCGAGCAGGGCCCGGTCCTCGAGCCACTCCTCCGGCAGCGCATCGACCGCCGTCTCCACGACGTATGCCGCAGGGTCCAGTCGCGGGTCGAGCGCGGCCAGCGTCTCTCCGGACACCGGCAACGACAGGTCCTGGCTGACGTGCGTCTGGGTCAGGCGATACCCGTGGGCGAGGGCGAAAGCCGTTGCGGATCCACCGGATTCGTCCGGCGAGTCCGCATGGTCGTGAATCCGTGCGCAACCCGCCTCGCGCAGGAGCCACTCGCAGTGCTCCAGCAGGCGCGACCCGTGCCCGCGGCGCTGGTGGTCCGGGTGGACCGAGTGCGACACTCCCGCGGTCTCCGTGTTGTCGCGCTCGTGCTGGATGGTCTGCGCGACGGCGACCGGCGCGTCGCCGCCGCCACCAGCGAGCAGGTCCCCCTCCGACGCCCACAGCGCGAAGGCACGCCGGTGCTCGGCCCGGCGCGGGGCGATGTCGAGCAGCTCCTCCACCGTGAGCACCGGCGCGCCCTCGCCCCACAGTGCCCGGCTGGCTGCGTTGTGCACCCCGACCCATTGCTCCGACAGGGGGCCACCAGGCACCAGCGTCAGCTCGTCGATGCGCCACTTCACAAGCGCGCCCCCACCTTCTTCTGCCACTCACGGCTGTAGCCGTCGACGGTGTAGCCGAGGCGGCGGTTGACGGCGAGCATGTGCGTGTTGGACGCCGCGTTCCACGTCCGCACTGACGTCACCTCGGGCAGCTCGTCCATGAGCCGCAGGGCGTTCGCCGCCTTGAGTCGCAGGCCCAGTCCGTGACCGCGGTGCTCGCGCAGCACGAGCGTGTCCTGCTGGTAGGCCAGATCGGGCTCGCCTGCCGAGACCGAGACCGTGGTGAAGCCGACGAGGCGACCCGAGGGCAGGTGCCGCGCCACCGTCTCGACGATGCGGCGGCCCGAGGCCCGCGAGCGCTCGTAGGACGCCCTCAGGCGGTCGGCGTCCCACACCTCCTCCTCGACGTCGAGGTCGTCCGACGGGGCGTCCGTGCTCATCCGCTGCTGCAGGACGGCGCGGTCCTCGAGCCACTCCTGCGGCATGTGGTCGACGAAGGACTCGAACCCGTAGTCGTCACCAGCACCGGAACCGGCACCGGCACCGTCACCGGCACCGTCACCGGACAGCACCGCGGCGACCGCGTCCCGGTCCGCCGGCAGCGCCATGTCGCTGCGCAGCATCGTCAACCCGATCGCGAAGCCGTGTGCCCTCGCAAAGCCCTCCGAGAGGTCGGCGGCCCCGTGCGCCCACTCCGTCTCGGCGTTGAACACGCTGCGCCCGTGCGCGGCACCGAGCCGCTCGGCCTCGGCGAGCAGCGCGGAGCCGAACCCCCAGCCCCGGTGGGCGGGGTCGACCGAGAGCCAGAGCAGGGCGAGCGACGTGTTGTCGGCGCGCGGCATGATGACGTCGAGCGCTCCGACCATCTCGCCGCCCCGCCAGGCAGCTCGCGGGACCCGCAGCTTCTCGCCTGACCGGTGGAAGGCGCGGATCTCCTCGAGCGTCCACGAGCTCCCCCGGTCGCCGAAGAGCTCGCGCTGCACGGCCGCGTGGATCCCGGTCCAGCGCTCGGCGTCGGGGAGGCAGTTGTCGTCGAGCAGGTCGATGGGTCGGATCTCGAAGTCGGCGCTCACGCGCCCGAGTCTGTCGAGCCGGCCCCAGCGAGGCGACCCCTTTTGCCGAGGAGCCCGCACGACGGCATACGCCCTCGGTGGGGAGCGACGGCGAAACGCGTTGCGGCGCCAAGGCCCCCGGCCTACCCTCGAACCATGCACCATGCCCAGCAGACGACGACGCCGGACCTCTCCGGCGCGCTGCTGCTGCTCTAGCACCCACGCACACCCACGCCCCGGGAGTCGACTCCGGGGCGTTCGTCGTCTCCGGGGTCGGCCCGCGGCCGACCCGAAGGAGACCGCCATGCCCGACCACCGGGACCTCAACCACGACCTCGACGTCTTTGCGACCGACCCGCTCGCCGGAGCCGGTCTGCCCCTCTGGCTGCCCGCCGGCTCCGTCATCAGGGACGAGCTCGAACGCCTCGCCCGCGACCTCGCCCACGCCGACGGCTGCGTCGGCGTGCACACCCCGGTGCTCGGCAAGCGGGCCCTCTTCGAGCAGTCCGGGCACTGGGCCAAGTTCGAGGACGACATGTTCCCGTCCATGCGGCTCGGTGAAGAGGAGGTGGTGCTGCGCCCCGCGAACTGCCCGCACCACGCGCTCGTCTATTCGGCCCGCAGCCACTCCTACCGGGAGCTGCCGATCCGGCTCAACGAGCTGGCGCCGATGTTCCGCGCCGAGCGGTCCGGCGTGCTGTCGGGGCTCACCCGCGTGCGGCAGATCAGCCTCGACGACACCCACGTCTTCTGCCGTCCCGACCAGGCCGGCGAGGAGGCGGCGCGAGGCCTGCGGGCGGCGCTCGAGGCACAGCGCATCCTCGGCCTGCCCGTGCACCACGTTCGCCTCTCGCTGCGCGACGGCTCCGACGCCTGGCTGGGCAGCCGGGAGCAGTGGGAGGCCACTCAGGACGCCCTCCGCGAGGCGGCCTTGGAGGTGCTCGTGGGCCACGACCTCCCGCTCGTCGAGGCCGCGGGCGAGGCCGCCTTCTACGGGCCGAAGCTCGACCTGCAGGTCGTCGACGCGCGCGGCCATGAGGAGACCATCGCGACCGTCCAGGTCGACTTCAACCAGCCGGAGCGTTTCGACCTGACCTACCACGGCGAGGACGGCGGGCGGCACCGCGTCGTCATGATCCACCGCGGCACCGTCGGCTCGATGGAGCGCGTCACCGCGGCACTGCTCGAACGCTACGACGGCCGCCTCCCGCTGTGGCTGGCCCCGGTGCAGGTGGCCGTGCTGCCGGTGTCGGAGCAGCAGGACGCCTCCGCCCGAGGGCTCGTCGACGCACTGCGCGCCGAAGGCGTACGCGTCGAGCTCGCTCCCGAGGACTCGCTCGGCGCGCGCATCCGGGAGTGCCGTCGGCGTCGCGTCACCGTCCTCGCCGTCGTCGGCGCACGTGAGGCTGCCGACGGGGCGGCCCAGGTCACCGACGTCGCATCCGGGTTCCGTGCCGTCGTCCCGATGCGCCAGCTGGTCGAGCGGGTCGTCGCAGCCCGCGACCACCGCCGGCCGCTCACCGACTGGGCCTGACGGCCGGGCCTGACGACCGGGCACGGCCACGCGGCATACGGGCTGGCCCCCACGGCATACGGGAGGGTGCTCGAGCGTTACAGGGACGTAAGTCGCTGACGAGACGAAGGATGTGACCCCGGCATGGTGTTCGGATTCGGCAAGAAGACCCAGATGCCCGCTCGCGAGGACGCGCTGCGCGGCCGCGACACCCGCCCGTATGCCGTGAACCCCACCCACGTCGTGCTCGGCACGCCGCTCGAGGGGCCGTGGCCCGACGGGTCCGAGGTGATGTACGTCGCGATGGGCTGCTTCTGGGGCGTGGAGCGGATCTTCTGGAAGCAGGACGGGGTCATCTCGACCGCGGCCGGCTACATGGGCGGCTACACCCCCAACCCCACCTACGAGGAGACCTGCACGGGCCTCACCGGCCACGCCGAGACGGTGCGCGTCGTCTACGACCCCACCCGAACGAGCCCCGAGCTGCTGCTCAAGGCGTTCTGGGAGAACCACGACCCGACGACGGCCAACCGCCAGGGCAACGACATCGGCACGGCCTACCGCTCCGCGATCTACTGGACGACCGAGGGCCAACGGCTCGCGGCCGAGGCGACGCGTGAGGCGTTCCAGAAGGTGCTCGACGACAACGGTCTGGGGCAGATCTCGACCGAGATCCGCTCGGCCGACGACGCGGGACCGTTCTACCTCGCCGAGGACTACCACCAGGGCTACCTGCACAAGAACCCCGGCGGCTACTGCAACCACGGCCCGAACGGACTCACCTGCCCGGTCGGCATCGTGCGCCAGGACCAGCTGCCCTCGCAGCAGGAGATCGCTCCCCCGGCCTGACGCGGCCTGACGCGGCTTGACCCGCCCTGAACCCGGCCCACGGCACCGGGCCACCCCGCGCGGGTGGCTCGGTGCCGCCGTGTTCAGAGGGTGAAGACCTCGCGGAGGGTGCGGAGCACGCCGTCGTCGGTGTTGGCCGGGGCGACGTGCCGCGCCGCCTGCAGCACCGCGGGGTGGGCGTTGGCCATCGCGTAGGAGTGCACGGCCGCCCCGAGCATCTCGAGGTCGTTGAGGTAGTCGCCGAAGGCCATCGTCTGGGCGGCCGTGATGCCGAGCGCCCCCTGCAGCTCGCGCACGGCGAGGCCCTTGTGCACCCCGACCCCCATGACGTCGACCCAGTGGTGACCGGAGACGACGACCTGCTGCGGCGCGCAGAACGCCGCCAGGTCGGGGCCGGTCACGGCGGTGGGGTCACCGAAGTCGTGGACGGCGAGCTTGAGCACCTCGTCCTCGACGGCAGTGAGGTCGTCGGTGGTCGTGAGGCGCGCGTAGTAGCGCTCGACCTCGCCGAGGAAGGCGTCGTCGGTGCGCTCGATCCACGCCGACGTCTTGCCGCAGAGCACCACTCCGAGGTCGACGCCCCGAGCTCCGAGCCGGCGGGTGTGCTCGACGACGCCCCGCGACCAGGCGAGGTCGAGGGTGTGCGAGCTGACCTCGGCGCCGTCACGCGTGACGTAGGCACCGTTCTCGGCGATGACGACGAGGTCGTCCGACACCTCGGTGAAGAGCCGGGCGATCGTCGCGTGCTGTCGGCCGCTCGCCGGGGCCACGTCGACGCCGCGCTCGCGCAACGCGCGGATCGTCGCGACGGTGTCGTCGGGCAGCTCGCCGGCGCCGTCGAGCAGCGTGCCGTCGAGGTCGACGACCACCAGCCTGATGTCGGCGGGGTCGGGACCCGCCTCGCGGACCGATGCGGAGTCACGGTCGCGGAGGTCGACGGCGGAACGGGGTTCGGTGGCAGGTGCAGACGTCATCGACGCCAGCGTATGCCGCGCGGGGTGCGGCCTCGCTCACCGTTCCGGCGCCCGGACGCCCTGCAGTGGCAGGATGCCGCCATGGCCGACAAGAGCTTCCACCTCAGCCGCGAGACGACGATCGCGGCGCCCGCGGAGCGCATCCACACGCTCATCAACGACTTCCACGAGTGGCGCGCGTGGTCGCCGTGGGAGGGGCTCGACCCGGCGATGGAGCGTGCCTACGACGGCGCGGCCTCAGGCGTCGGGGCCGTCTATGCGTGGAAGGGCAACAGCAAGGCGGGTGAGGGTCGCATGGAGATCGTCGAGTCGCAGCCGCGCAGCGTCGGCGTCGACCTGCTCTTCGCCGCCCCGATGAAGGCGCACAACCGGGTCGACTTCACCCTGACCCCCGTCGGCGACGACGGCGGGAGCACCCACGTCGAGTGGGCCATGACCGGCCCGCAGAACTTCGTCATGCGCGTCATGAGCAAGGTCTGGTCGATGGAGAAGCTCGTCGGCCCCGACCTCGAGAAGGGCCTCGCGAAGCTCAAGCAGGTCGCCGAGTCCGCGTGACCCGGTCGACGAGCGCGGGTGGCCGGGTCATCCGCACCGCGACCCGCGACGACGTGCCCGCCATGGTGGCCCTGCTCGCCGACGACCCGCTCGGCGCGGCGCGCGAGGACCCGGCCGACACGCAGACGTATGCGGCGGCATACGACCGCGTGGCAGCTGACCCCGCTCAGCGCCTCGTCGTCGCGGAGCGCGACGGGACGGTCCTCGCCACCCTCCAGCTCACCGTCATCCCCGGGCTGAGCCGCCGCGGCGCGACCCGCTCTGTCATCGAGGGCGTCCGCGTCGCACGGGACGAACGGGGCAGCGGGCTCGGCACCGAGCTCATCACCTGGGCGATCGAGGAGTCACGTCGCGCCGGCTGCTCGCTCGTGCAGCTGACGAGCGATGCGAGCCGCACCGACGCCCGCCGCTTCTACGAGCGGCTCGGCTTCGAGGCCTCCCACATCGGGTTCAAGCTGCCCCTGGGCCCCTGACGGGCCCACCTCCGCGGCAACACACCGAGCAGTCGTCAACGCCGCGTGGCATTCCCGCCGGGGTTGACGACTGCTCGGTGTGTTGCGGGGAAGCGGGGGTCAGAAGATGCGGACCCGCTCGTCCTCCGGCAGCCACATGGCGTCGTCGGGCTTCACGGCGAAGGCCTCGTGGAACTCGCTGACGTTGCGCACCGCGTTGCCGCGCACGTCCTGGGGCGAGTGCGGGTCGATGGCGAGCAGGCGGATCGCCTCGGCCTCGCGGGCCTTGCCGCGCCACACCTGGGCCCAGCCGATGAAGAAGCGCTGCGACCCGGTGAAGCCGTCGACCTCGGGCATGCCCTCCTCCTCGGTCGCGATGCGGTAGGCCGCGTAGCCGATCTGCAGACCGCCGAGGTCGCCGATGTTCTCGCCGACGGTGAGGGCGCCGTTGACCGTGTGCGTGTCGTCGAGCCCGGCCGGCACGTAGGCGTTGAACTGCTCGATGAGCCGCTTCGCCAGCGCGTCGAAGCGCTCCCGGTCGGCCTCGGTCCACCAGTCGCGCAGGGCGCCGGTGCCGTCGTAGCGCGACCCCTGGTCGTCGAACCCGTGACCGAGCTCATGCCCGATGACCGCGCCGATGCCGCCGTAGTTGACGGCGTCGTCGGCCTCGAGGTCGAAGAACGGCGGCTGGAGGATGGCGGCCGGGAAGACGATCTCGTTCATCGACGGCATGTAGTAGGCGTTGACCGTCTGGGGCAGCATGTGCCACTCGGTGCGGTCGATCGGCAGCCCGATCTTCGCGAGGTTGCGGTCGATCTCGAAGGCCGTGCTGCGGCGCACGTTGCCCGCGAGGTCGTGGGCGACGATCTCGATGGAGGAGTAGTCGCGCCACACGTCGGGGTAGCCGATCTTGGGCGTGAAGGCGTCGAGCTTGGCGATCGCCTCGGCACGCGTCTCGGGGCTCATCCACTCGAGCGAGGAGAACGACCGCCGGAAGGCCTCGACGAGGTTGGCGACGAGGTGCTGCATGCGGTCCTTGGCGGCCGGCGGGAACCAGCGCTCCGCATACAGCTGGCCGACGGCCTCGCCGATGCAGCTCTCGACGAGGCTCACGCCCCGCTTCCACCGCTCGCGGTTGTCGGGCTGGCCGGACAGGGTGCGCCCGTAGAAGTCGAAGTTCTCGTCGACGAGTGACTGCGGCAGCAGCGGCGCGAACTCCGAGAGCACCCGCCACGTCAGCCACGAGCGCCAGTCGTCGAGGTCGACGGACTGCATCGCCGCACCGAGCGCGCTGACGAAGCTCGGCTCGCGCACGACGACCTTGGCGAAGGAACCCACGGGCGCCTGCAGCCCGAGCAGCCATGAATCCCAAGGGAACTGGGGCGCCAGAGCCTTGGCCTCGTCGAGCGTGTGCGCGTTGTACGTCTTGATCGCGTCGCGCGTCGTCACGTTGTCCCAGTGCGCCGAGGCGAGCAGCGTCTCGAGCGCCATGATGCGCTCCGACTTCGCCTCCGCCTCAGGGATACCGGCGAGGGCGAGGAGCCGCCCGATGTGCGCGACGTAGGCGGTGCGGATCTCGGCGTACTTCTCCTCGCGGTAGTAGGACTCGTCGGGCAGCCCGAGCCCGTGCTGCTCGAGGTAGACGACGTAGTCCTCCGGCGAGCGCTGGTCGGGGCCGACCCAGTGCCCGAGCGGACCGTCCACGCCGTCGCGCTCGAGGCGGCCGAGCGCCGAGCCGAGACTCTCGAGGTCGGTCACCGACGCGACGTCGGCGAGGAGCGCCTGCAGCGGCGCGAGGCCCAGCTCCTCGATGCGCTCGGTGCCCATGAAGCTCGCATAGAGGTCGCCGACCTGCTGCTGCGGCGTGCCCGGCTCGCCGTCGTGGCCTGCGGCCGCCTCCTCGATGAGGTCCCGCACCCGCGCGGTCGACTCCTCGCGCAGCACGTCGAACGTTCCGAAGCGCGCCCGGTCACCGGGGATCTCGGTCGTGTCGATCCACGTGCCGTTGACGAAGCGGAAGAGGTCGTCCTGCGGCCGCGTCGAACGGTCGAAGGCATCGAGGTCGATCCCGGACTTCATGGCCACCTGGCTGCTCCCTTCAGCGTCGCCGAGCCAGCCGGCCCGACCGTGCCGAGCCTAACCACGCGAGGCCGCCCGCGTGCCGCTGCCCCGCTGGGTCCCGTGCGGGGTGTCGTGGACGCAGGGGTATGCCGTCCGGCGCGGGCCCGTCTCCCACGCCGGACGGCATACGTCCTCCTCAGCGGCGCAGCCGGCCGATGAGCACGCCGGCGAGCCCGACGAGGAGGAGGAGACCGCCGAGCGCGCCGATGAGGGCGGGCCCGACGATGCGGAACTCGAGGCTCGCGTCGCTGACGTTGACGACGATGACGTAGGCGGAGACGAGCATCGCGAGCAGGCCGAGGACGACCGCCCCCGGGCGCGGGCCCTTGCGCACGGTGACCTGGGCGTAGGTGCGCTGCGGGGCGGCCCCCTGGCCCCAGGACTGCGGGGCGGGCGGCGGCAGGTGCGACAGGCGGGCCGCAGTGTCGCCAGTTTCGCCGGTGTCGGCTGCTGTCTCGCTCGTGACGTCGTCGGGCACCGGGGTGGCCGGCTCGACCCGGAAGGGCGTCGGGGAGGGCACGGCCTGCGTGTGCTGCGTCGCGATCGTCGTCGTCGGGTCGCCCACGGGGTCCGGCGTCAGGTTCGCTGTCGGGTCCGGGGTGGCGGGGGCTGCAGGGTCTGTGGCGGGGTCTGTCGTGGGGTCTGTCGTCGAGTAGGAGGTGGGGTCGGCCGTCGGGTCGGGGTGCTGGGTCATCGAGGGCTCCGTGTCGAGGATGTCGGCGGGTTCGCTTGGGGTGGTGGGCTGCTCGCGCTCGGTCATGACGCGCTCCGGACGACGATCTGGCCCATGCCGAGCTCGGCGTCGACGACGATCTCGGGTGGGGCGCCCTTCGGTCCGAAGGTGAGGGTCTCGGCGATGTCGGGTCCGCCACTGGCCACGCGGGTCGGGTCGTCTGCCTCGCGCATCGACGAGCCCTGCGCCTGCGACCCGGCCGGGGCGTCGACCTCGCCGAGCCGGGCTCGCGTGTTGACGGTCACGGCGACGTCCTTCGGCACGACGATGGTGAGCTGGCCGACGCCCATCGTGGCCGTGACGACGTCCGGGCTAACGGTCGTCGCGCGGTACTCCGCGTTGGTGAGGTCGACGGTCATCTCACCGAGGCCGAGCTGGAAGTTCTGGTCCCCGGCCATCGACGTGACGACGTGCTTCGGGTCGCCGACCTGGAACGGCCGGGTCAGCCCCGCCGGTGCGGCGGTGGTGGCGATGGCCGCGGCCATCCCTACGACGGCGAAGAAGGCGAGGCCTCCGGCGCGACGGCCGGCGAGGCCACCGATGACGATGGCAAGGCCGAGCACGCCCACACCCGCGGCGATCCCGATGGCGGTGGGGTTGCCCGCCCAGCCGGCCGTGGTCGCGACCTGGTGCATGACGACACCGCTGACGAGCGCGAGCCCGAGGACGAGCAGACCACCCGCGAAGCCGATCGAGCGCACACGCTCCCGCGGGGGCGCGGCGACCGGCCCCGGGGTCCACGGCTGGTTCGGTGCCGAGGCGAAGCCCGCACCGCCCGAGGCCGGGTCGGCCCCGGGGGTGCCGGCCATGCCGGCCGGCGTGGTTGCTCCGGCCGCGCCGGTCGTGCCCGTCGTGGCACCCGCGCCGAAGGCCGCACCGGCGTTGGCGGCGGCGTTGCCCGTCGACGCCCCGGTGCCCCCGACGCCGGAGCCTCCGCCGCGCCACGGCTTGTTCACCATGAGGTCGCGGCCGGTGTCCGTGCGGGTGAGGAACCACCAGGCGCCGAGCACGAGGAGGGCGAAGCCGAAGATCCGCGCGCCGTGGAAGTCGCCGCCCCACCACGGGGCGCCCCCGAGCACGGCCAGCACGGTGATGACGAGCAGGAAGATCGAGCCGCCGTCGCCGTCCTTGAGCGCGCGCTCGACGGGCAGCCGGCCGCGGTCGTCGGGCATGAGCAGCCACAGCACGAGGTAGAGCGTGACGCCGATGCCGAAGAAGATGGAGAAGAGGATGAAGCCGGCGCGCACCACGAGGGGGTCGACGCCGAGCCAGCGGGCGATGCCGCCGGCCACACCGGCGAACCACCGCTCGTCGGTGCCCCGCACGATGCCGGGCCGGCGCAGCGCTGCGTAGAAGCCGTCGAGGCCGTGGCCCTGACTCGGGGCCTGGTTGCTGTTCGTCATGTCTCCAGAGTGGCCCCGGCCGGGTGCGGCAACCATGAGGGTCGACCCTGAGCAGACCCTGACGCGACCCCCAAACCCGGCCCAGAGGGTCGCCGCCACCCCTCGGGGTGGGCGAGGATGGTCAGGTGACGACGGCATCGAGCAGTGAGGAGGGCGCCGTGCAGCAACCGCAGCAACCGCAGCTCCACTCGCAGCCGCAGCCGCTGGCGTCGACCCCGACGCCGACGCCGACGCAGCCGGCGAGTGGCCCACTGCCCGCGTGGCGCGCCAAGCCGCGTCCGCCGCTCGTGCGCCACCGCGGCGACAAGGTGCTTGCAGGAGTCGCGGCGGGCCTCGCCGCCCACCTCGGCCTGCCGGTCGGCTGGGTGCGCGTGGCCTTCGTCGCCTCGAGCATCCCCTTCGGCGCAGGGGTCGTCGTCTACATCTTCCTGTGGGCCACGATGCGCGAGGAAGGTTCTGCCGCAACCCTTTCCGGTATGCCGTCCGCCTCCTCGGCCGTCGGCGCCACCGTGGTCTCGTCCACCAGTGCGCCTGCTGCCGGTGCGGACCCCGGAGCCGGACCGGGTGCGATCCCGTCCACGGTGGGGAGCGGGGTGACCGGGTCGTCGTCCGTGTCGCCGCACCCGCACCACGGCATCGACCTGGCCGGTCTGCGGTCGTGGCTGCGCAACAGCAACCAGGCGGTCGTCATCACCCTGCTCGGCGTCGCCGCGCTGGTGGCGGCCGCGGCACTCTGGCTCGGTAGCGCCGGCTTCGACGTGCACGCCGAGGTCGTCGTGCCAGTGGTCGCCATCGTCATCGGGGCGATCTTCTTCTGGTCGCAGCTCGACGACTCGAGCCCCCTCGGCGGCCGGCGTCCCGTGCGGTGGATCTGGCTCGTCGTGGGGCTCGGCTTCACCCTGCTCGGCCTCGTGGCCCTCCTCGTGCGTGGCACCAACATCACCGAGGTGTGGCAGGTCCTCGGTGCCGTGCTCGCCGCGCTCGTCGGCATCTCGGTGCTCTGCGCGCCGTGGATCCTGCGCCTCTGGACCAACCTGCGCGAGGAGCAGACGGCACGCATCCGGGCGACCGAGCGCGCCGACATCGCCGCGCACCTGCACGACTCGGTGCTGCAGACCCTCGCCCTCATCCAGCGGCAGTCGACCGACTCCGCGACCGTGGCCCGACTCGCGCGCGCCCAGGAGCGCCAGCTGCGCAGCTACCTCTACGACGAGGACTCCCGCGCGGGCACGCTCGGCGCCGCGCTCACGGCGGCCATGGGTGAGGTCGAGGACCTCCAGGGCGTTCCCGTGCAGCTCGTCGTCACGGGCGACCGGCCGATGGACCAGCACCTCGATGCCCTCGTCAAGGCGGTGCGCGAGGCCACGTGGAACGCCGTGCGACACGCGAGCCCGCCCGTGAGCGCCTATGTCGAGGTGGGGCCCGACGCCGTCGAGGCCTTCGTGCGCGACCACGGGGCCGGCTTCGACCTCGACGCCGTGCCCGACGACCGGGCGGGTGTGCGCGAGTCGATCATCGGCCGGATGGAGCGCCACGGCGGCACGGCCCGCATCCGGCGCCGCGCCGACGGCACCGAGGTCGAGCTGCGCCTGCCCGTCGGCGACCCCGACACAGCGACGCCGACACCTGCTACGACGCCGACGCCGACGGCCGCCCCGCCACCGACGTCCCCGGCCACAACCGAGACCACCCCTCCGCCCACATCCGTGACCGAGCCGCAGGAGCAGCCTTCATGACCGACCCGCGGACCATCCGCATCGTCATCGTCGATGACCACCACATGTTCCGCACCGGGGTCCGGTCGGAGCTGACGTCCCTCGCGGGCTCCGCCGGCCTCTCCAGCCCCGCGACCTTCCGCCTCGAGATCGTCGGCGAGGCCGGAGCCGTCGAGTCGGCCACGCAGGTGATCACGGCGGAGAAGCCCGACGTCGTGCTCCTCGACGTCCACCTCCCCGGCGGCAACGGGCACGGTGGCGCCGACGTCATCCGGGCCTGCGCCGGGCTCGAGTCGCAGGCGGGAGTGCCCGTGCGCTTCCTCGCCCTGTCCGTGTCCGACGCCGCCGAGGACGTCATCGCCGTCATCCGTGCCGGCGCCCGGGGCTACGTGACGAAGACAATCAGTGCCGAGGAGCTGCTCACGGCGATCGGTCGGGTCGCCGACGGTGACGCCGTCTTCAGCCCGCGTCTCGCCGGCTTCGTCCTCGACGCCTTCGGGGCGGCGGCGGGCGAGGTCGCGGAGATCGACGAGGAGCTCGACCGCCTGTCGGCCCGCGAGCGCGAGGTCATGCGCCTCATCGCCCGGGGCTACCAGTACAAGGAGGTCGCCAAGGAGCTCTTCATCTCCGTCAAGACCGTCGAGACCCACGTCAGCTCGGTGCTGCGCAAGCTCCAGCTCAGCTCGCGCCACGAGCTCACCGCCTGGGCCCTGGGGCGCCGCCTCCTCTGACCCCCTTCAATCGAGAGAGCAGTTCGTCGGCACACCCGGGCGTGCGAATCCCGACGAAGTGCTCTTTCGATTGGGGCATGGCACCCTCGTTCACCCCCGGCGCCCCCTCCCGATCGCGAGCGCCTTGGGCCGCCGCCTCCTCTGACCCCCCACCAATCGAGAGAGCAGTTCGTCGGGCTCACCGGGCGTGCGAATCCCGACGAAGTGCTCTTTCGATTGGGCATGGCCCCCTCGTTCACCCCCGGCGCCCCGTCCCGATCGCGAGCGCACCCCTCTCGATTGGCTCAGGTGGTGCTGACGAAGCGGCGCAGGGCCGTGACGATGATGTCGGGCGCGTCCGTGTGCACCCAGTGACCCGCGCCCTTGATGGTGAAGAGCCGGGTGCGCGGGAAGTGCGCCCGCATCCGCTCGCCGTCCTCCCGCTTGACGTAGCGCGAGTCGCCGCCGGCCACCCACAGCACCGGCCCGTCGTAGGGCGGCAGCGCGTCGGCCTCCTCGGGCCAGGCGGCGATGCGTGACTCCGCCCCCCGCGCGGCGTCGGCGGCGATGAGGTCGAGGTTGACCTGCCACCGCCATGTGTGGCCCTCGCGGCGCAGGTTCTGCAGGAGGAACGCCTTGACGCCGGCGTCAGGCTCCTCGAACCGGGCCTCCGCGTCACCTCGGCTCGTCAGCTCGCCGAGTGGCAGCCGCTGCATCTCGCCGATGTAGCCCTCGAAGCGCTCGAGCGAGACGTAGTCCTTGGGCGCGATGTCGACGACGACGAGACGCTCCACGAGCTCGGGGTGCAGCAGCGCGACGAACATCGCGACCTTGCCGCCCAGCGAGTGCCCGACGACCGTCCACGCCTCCCCGGGCGCGTGGGCCCGGAGCGTCGCTGCCACCGCGTCGGCGTATGCCGCGAAGGAGAAGTCCGCCGACCAGGGCGAGCGTCCGTGGTCGGGCAGGTCGACGAGCAGGCACCGCGCGTCCGCGCCGTGCGGCCCACTCACCGCCTTGGCGATCTGGGTCCAGTTGCGGCCCTGCCCGAAGAGCCCGTGCAGGAAGGCGATCCGCGGACCTGACGTGCCCACCGAGAGCGTGTTGAGCGACGTGGAGCTGGCGGTCTCGGGAGTAGCGGACGGCATGCCGCGAGCCTACGCGCGCCGGACGGCATACCTCACCGGGGTGCGCGGGCTGCGTGAGCGGCTGCGCGAGCACGTCCACGCACGACCTCACGGCCCGGAGTCGGGGCAGTGAGAGCGATGTAACGGGGGCTTCACGGCGGCTCGGTCGAGGGGCAACACGGCGTCCCTAGCGTGTGTCACACGCTCTCGCAGCGGCCCCAGGCCCCCCTTCAGGAGGAACCCCGTGAGCACGACCGGCACCCCCACCAGCACCACCACGAGCACCCCCGCGAGCACCCCGACGAGCACCCCGACGAGCACCGAGCGGCCGAGCCGATTCCGTCGGCTGACCGCCCCGAAGAAGCGGGTCATCCGCGACTGGGACCCTGAGGACACGCAGGCCTGGGAGGCCGGCAACCAGGCGATCGCGAAGCGCAACCTCGTCTGGTCGGTGGCGACGGAGCACGTCGGCTTCTCCATCTGGTCGATCTGGTCGGTGATGGTGCTCTTCATGCCGCAGGCCGTCTACGGCTTCACCCCGGCCGACAAGTTCTTCCTCGTCGCGGTGCCGACCCTCGTCGGCGCGGTGCTGCGGGTGCCCTACACGATGGCGACCGCCTTCTTCGGCGGACGCAACTGGGCGATCGTCAGCGGCATCGCGCTGCTCGTGCCGACGACCCTCACCTGGTGGCTCATGGTCAATCCGGGTCACTCGTTCACGACCTTCCTGCTCGTCGCGGGGCTCGCGGGTCTCGGCGGCGGCAACTTCGCCTCGTCGATGACGAACATCAACGCCTTCTACCCGCAGCGGATGAAGGGCTGGGCGCTCGGGCTCAACGCCGGCGGCGGCAACATCGGTGTGCCGGTCATCCAGCTCGTCGGCCTCCTCGTCATCGCGACGCTCGGCAACCGCCGGCCCGAAGTCGTCTGTGCCGTCTACCTCGTGCTGCTCGCCGTCGCGAGCCTCGGCGCCGCCATCTTCATGGACAACCTCGACCACCAGACCGCGAACCCCCGGGCGATGCTCGAGGTGCTGCGCCACCGGGACTCGTGGTTCATCTCGCTGCTCTACATCGGCACCTTCGGCTCGTTCATCGGATTCGGCTTCGCCTTCGGCCAGGTGCTCAACCAGACCTTCCTCGCCGGCCTCACCGGCGGCGCCGCGCCGACGGCCGCCCAGAGTGCCGCCGCGAGCCTGCACGCCGCCCAGATCGCCTTCATCGGACCGCTACTCGGCTCGGTGAGCCGGGTGTGGGGCGGCAAGCTCGCCGACCGCCGCGGAGGCGCCGCCGTGACGCTGTGGACCTTCGTCGGGCTCGCCCTCGCCGGTGTCATCGTCACGCTCGCGGCCCGCTCCGACGACCTGACGGCGGGTGCCGCGACCCCGCTCCAGCTGGCCGGCCTCATCGGCGGCTTCGTCCTCCTCTTCGTCCTCTCCGGCATCGGCAACGGGTCGGTCTACAAGATGATCCCGGTGCTCTTCGAGACGAAGTCAGCCGCGATCGTCGGCCCGGCCGTCGAGCGCACCGCGTGGTCACGCTCGATGTCCGGCGCGCTCATCGGCATCGCCGGTGCGATCGGTGCCCTCGGCGGCGTGCTCATCAACCTCGGTCTGCGGGCCTCCTACCAGGGCGCCAGCCACTCGGCCACGGCGGCGTTCGTCGTCTTCACGGTCTTCTACGTCGCTGCAGCGATGCTGACGAAGGTCCGATACCGCCGATGACGACTACCGCCACGACCCAGAACGCGACGCCGGCGTCAGGGGCCACCGGCCACGCGCCGGCGGGCGTCGAGACGCACTGCGCCTACTGCGGCCTCCAGTGCGCGATGACCCTCACCGGGTCGTCGGCGGCCGACCTCACGGTCACCCCGCGCCGGTTCCCCACCAACCGGGGAGGCCTGTGCCAGAAGGGATGGACGAGTGCCGAGCTGCTTCGCACGCCGGGGCGACTCACGACGCCGCTTCTGCGCCGGGAGGGCGAGCTCGTGCCGGCGTCGTGGGACGAGGCGCTCGAGGTCGTGGCCGACGCCATCGTGAGGACGCAGACGGCATACGGCCGCGATGCTGTCGCCGTCTTCGGCGGTGGCGGTCTGACGAACGAAAAGGCCTACCAGCTGGGCAAGTTCGCGCGGGTTGCTCTGCGCACGAGCCAGATCGACTACAACGGCCGGTGGTGCATGAGCTCGGCCGCCGCGGCCGGGATCCGCTGCTTCGGGCTCGACCGGGGGCTGCCCTTCCCCATCACCGACATCGGGTCGGCGCACGCCGTCCTCCTCCTCGGCGCGAACCCGGCCGAGACGATGCCGCCATTCCTCACCCACCTCGTGCGTGCGGCTGACGCCGGCGGCCTCATGGTCGCCGACCCACGCCTCACGCCGACCGCGGCCAAGGCGCTCGACGGCGGTGGCCTCCACATGCAGCTGCGCCCGGGCACCGATGCGGCGCTCGCCCTCGGCATGGTGCACCTCGCCGTCACGGAGGGGTATGCCGACCGCCGCTTCATCGAGGAACGCACCACGGGCTTCGAGGACCTCTGGACGATCGCGGCGCAGTGGCTGCCGGAGCGGGTCGAGCGCGTCACCGGCGTCGCAGTGACGACGATGCGCGCCGCCGTCGCAGCGCTGGCCCGGGCCCGCGACACCGAGCGCGGCGCCTACATCCTCAGTGCCCGTGGCACGGAGCAGCACGCGAGCGGCACCGACACGGTCACCGCCTTCATCGCCCTCGCCCTCGCCCTCGGCCTGCCCGGCAACCCGGGAACCGGCTTCGGCACGATCACCGGCCAGGGCAACGGTCAGGGCGGCCGCGAGCACGGCCAGAAGGCCGACCAGCTGCCGGGCTACCGCAAGATCGACGACCCGGCCGCGCGGGCGCACGTCGCGGCCGTGTGGGGCGTCGACCCCCGTGACCTGCCGGGCCCGGGGCGCAGCGCGTTCGAGCTGCTCGCGGCCCTCGGCACCGAGGACGGTGCCCGGGTGCTCCTCGTGCACGGCTCCAACCCGGTCGTCTCTGCTCCCGATGCCCGGGTCGTCTCCGAGCGCCTAGGCGCCCTCGACCTGCTCGTCGTGTCGGACTTCGTCCTGTCGGAGACCGCGGCGATCGCCGATGTCGTGCTGCCGGTCCTGCAGTGGGCCGAGGAGGAGGGCACGCTCACCAACCTCGAGGGTCGCGTGCTGCGCCGTCGCCGGGCGCTCGGCGCGCCGGCAGGGTGCCGCAGCGAGCTCGACGTGTGGAGCGAGCTGGCGCGCCGGATCGGTTGCAGCACAGACTTCCCCACCGACCCACGTGTCGTCTTCGACGAGCTGCGCCGTGCCTCGGCCGGCGGCCCGGCCGACTACTCGGCCGTGACGTGGGAGCGGCTCGACGCCGGCGAGAGCCTCCACTGGCCGTGCAGCACCGAACGCCCGCAAGGGACCCCGCGGCTCTTCCTCGACGGTTTCGCAACTCCCGATGGGCGCGCCCGCTTCGTGGCCGTCGACCACGCCGGTCCCGCGGAGGTCGACGACACGGCATACCCCCTGGTTGCGACGACGGGGCGCGTGCTCCAGCACTACCAGTCCGGCGCCCAGACCCGTCTCGTCGCCGAGCTGGCAGCGGCGGCGGGCGACATGTTCGTGCAGGTGCACCCGGAGACCGCGGCGCGAGCCGGACTCGACGAGGGCGACCTCGCCGACGTCGTCAGCCGGCGTGGACGCACCCGCGCTGTCGTCCGGCTCGACGAGGACATGCGTCTCGACGTCGTCTTCCTGCCCTTCCACTGGAGCGGTGACGCGCGGGCCAACTCGCTGACGCACGCCGCCCTCGACCCCACCAGCCGCATGCCGGAGTTCAAGGCGTGCGCCGTCCGCCTGGAGGCCGCCTCATGACCCGCCCGACCCGCCCGACCCGCCACGTGCTCATCGTCGGCAACGGCATGGCCGGCGCACGGCTCGCCGAGGAGATCCGCCACCGCGACCCCGACGCGTCGCGCCTCGCGGTGACGATCGTCGGCGAGGAGCCGCACGCCGCCTACAACCGGGTGCTGCTCTCGACCGTCGTCTCCGGGGCGATCACCCCGCGCGACACGCGGCTCAAGCCCGACGGCTGGTGGGCTGCGCGGCACGTCGACGTCGTCACCGGGGTACGCGTCACCGCGGTCGACACCGCCGCCCGCACCGCGACGCTGGACGCCGAAGGCGAGGCGCGGGTGGTGGCATGGGACGAGCTCGTCCTCGCCACCGGCAGCACCTCCTTCGTCCCCCCGAGCGAGGGGCTGTATGCCGACACGCCCGGACTGCACGCCGAGCTGGCTGACGGTGTCGTGGCCTTCCGCACCGTCGATGACTGCGACCGCATCGTCGACGCCGCCCGATCTGCCTCCACCGCAGTCGTGCTCGGCGGAGGACTCCTGGGTCTCGAAGCCGCCCGGGGGCTGCTCGCCCGGGGTGTCGACGTCACCGTCGTGCACCCGCAGGACTTCCCGATGGACCGCCAGCTCGACTCCGACGGAGGCGCCGTGCTCTCACGCGTCGTGCGGGGCATCGGGGCGCGGCTCGTCCTCGGCCGCTTCGTCGTCGCCCGTCACGCCGCGACCGACGACGAGCCGGCGCACGTCGTGCTCGACGACGGGGGCGCCCTGCCCGCAGACCTCGTCGTCGTCGCCGCCGGAGTCCGCTCGCGCACCGACCTCGCCGTCGCCATGGGCGTCGACGTCGACCGGGCCGTCGTCGTCGACGACCGGTTGTCCACCTCGGTGCCCCATGTGCACGCGATCGGCGAGTGTGCCCAGCACCGTGGTGAGGTGCCCGGCCTCGTGCAGCCCGGCTGGGACCAGGCGCGCGTCCTCGCCGACGTCCTCACCGGCGCCGACCCCGACGCCGTCTACGAGGGCACGAGCGTGCTGACGCGCCTCAAGGCACACGACATCGACCTCGCGAGCATGGGCACCATCGACGTCGACGTGCACGACCCCGGCCACGAGGTGCTGTCGTTCACCGACCCGAGCCGGGGCCGCTACGCCAAGCTCGTGCTCCGTCAGGAGCGGCTCATCGGCGCCATCCTCCTCGGTGTCGGCGACGCGGCAGGAGCCCTGACCCAGCTCTACGACACCGGAGCCGTCGTCCCCCGAGATCGCCTGTCGCTCATGCTCGGTCGCGCGATCACCCGCTCCGGAGCTAAAGAGAGCGTCAACCTCGCCGAGATGCCCGGGGCGGCTGTCGTCTGCCGGTGCAACACGGTGACCAAGGGCGCCATCGTCGGCGCCTTCAGGCAGGGCGCCGACACGGTCGCCGCCCTCGCCGACGCGACCCGGGCCACGACCGGGTGCGGTTCGTGCAAGGGAGCGGTCGACGGGCTCTGCTCATGGCTGCGTTCGTCCGAGCCGACCCCTGCACCAGCCATCTCCTCGCCCACCTCGCGGCCCGCCACGTCCACCGCACCGACCCCCGAACCCGTGCCGGCCGTCGCCGTGCTGACCGAAGGAGCCGCCTGATGTCCACCACCACCGAGCGCCCAGCCGGCCCGACCAGCACGGCGACCCGCACCGTCGTCGTCATCGGCCACGGCATGGTCGGCCACCGCTTCGTCGAAGCCCTGCGGTCGCGTGACACCGACAGCACGTGGAACGTCGTCGTCCTGTCCGAGGAGGCGGACGCGGCATACGACCGCGTGGGGCTCTCGTCCTACGTCGGCGCGTGGGACCGGAGCGCCCTTGCGCTGTCGGGCAACTCGTATGCCGGTGACGACCTCGTGGAAGTGCGCCTCGGCACCCGGGCCGAGCAGATCGACCGCGAGGCCCGCGTGGTCACGACGAGCCAGGGCGAGGTCATCGCCTACGACGCGCTCGTCCTCGCCACCGGCTCCTATCCCTTCGTGCCGCCGGTGCCGGGGCATGACTCCGAGGGCTGCTACGTCTACCGCACGCTCGACGACCTCGACGGCATCCGTGCCCGCGCCGAGGCCGCGATCGCGCGGGCGGCCTCCGAGGGGCGCGAGGCCAACGGGCTCGTCGTCGGCGGCGGCCTGCTCGGCCTCGAGGCCGCCAACGCCCTGCGCCTGCTCGGGCTCACGCCGCACGTCGTCGAGTTCGCCCCGCGGCTCATGCCGCTACAGGTCGACGAGGGCGGGGGCGCCGTCCTCAAGGGCCTCATCAGCAACCTCGGCGTGCAGGTGCACACCGGTGCCGGCACGAGCTCCATCGCCGCCCAGGACGACGGCCGCCTCGCCGTCGAGCTCTCCGACGGCACGGCGCTGCTCACCGACCTCGTCGTCTTCTCGGCCGGGGTCAGGCCGTCCGACGCGGTCGCGCGGGCCGCGGGTCTCGCCGTCGGCGAGCGCGGTGGGGTCACGACCGACGCGACCTGTAGCACGAGCGACGAGAACGTCTGGGCCGTGGGCGAGGTCGCGGCCGTCGAGGGGCGCTGCTACGGCCTCGTCGCACCGGGCTACACGATGGCCGAGGTCGTCGCCGACCGGCTGCTCGGGGGTGAGGCGACCTTCCCCGGCGCCGACCTGTCGACCAAGCTGAAGCTGCTCGGCGTCGACGTCGCGTCCTTCGGGGACGCGATGGCTGCGACACCCGGGGCGCTCGAGATCGTTCACACCGACGCGACCAAGGGGACCTACGCCAAGGTCGTCGTCAGCGACGACGCGCGGACGCTGCTCGGCGGCATACTCGTCGGGGACGCCTCTGCCTACACGACGCTCAAGGCCTACGTCGGACGGGAGGTGCCCGGCGACCCCGGCGCGCTCATCTCTCCGGCAGGCGCCGAGCTCGGCGCGGACGCCCTGCCCGACGACGCCGTCATCTGCTCGTGCAACAACGTCACGAAGGGTTCGATCTGCGGCGCGATCGCCGAGGG
The DNA here is from genome assembly GCF_006717145.1 of Humibacillus xanthopallidus. Classification (GTDB taxonomy): domain Bacteria; phylum Actinomycetota; class Actinomycetes; order Actinomycetales; family Dermatophilaceae; genus Humibacillus; species Humibacillus xanthopallidus. The sequence continues at coordinate 2,408,341 of NZ_VFQF01000001.1, forward strand.
GGCCTGCGACCTGGCTGCGATCAAGGGCTGCACAAGCGCCGGAACGACTTGCGGCGGTTGCCTGCCCACCGTCAAGAAGCTTCTCGTCGACTCGGGGGTCGAGCTGTCGAAGGCCCTCTGCGAGCACTTCGAGCAGAGCCGGGCCGAGCTGTTCGAGATCGTCGCCTCCACCGGCATCCGCACCTTCTCTGGGCTCCTCGCGCGCTACGGCGCGGGCACCGGCTGCGAGATCTGCAAGCCGACCGTCGCCTCGATCCTCGCCTCGACGAGCAGCGACCACATCCTCGACGGTGAGCAGGCCGCGCTGCAGGACAGCAACGACCACTTCCTCGCCAACATCCAGAAGAACGGGACCTACTCCGTCGTGCCGCGGATGCCGGGCGGAGAGGTGACGGCCGAGCAGCTCATCACGATCGGCCAGGTCGCCCAGGACTTCGGGCTCTACGTCAAGGTCACCGGCGGGCAGCGCATCGACCTCTTCGGTGCCCGGGTCGAGCAGCTCCCCGCGATCTGGCAGCGCCTCGTCGACGTGGGCATGGAGTCGGGGCAGGCCTACGGCAAGTCGCTGCGCACCGTGAAGTCGTGCGTCGGCTCCACCTGGTGCCGCTTCGGCGTGCAGGACTCGGTGGGCATGGCCGTCGACCTCGAGCACCGCTACCGGGGGCTGCGGTCACCGCACAAGATCAAGTTCGGCGTCTCGGGCTGTGCGCGCGAGTGCGCGGAGGCACGGGGCAAGGACGTCGGGGTCATCGCGACCGACAAGGGCTGGAACCTCTACGTCTGCGGCAACGGCGGCCAGACGCCCGCGCACGCGAAACTGCTCGCGAGCGACCTCGACGACGAGACTCTTGTGCGCTACATCGACCGGTTCCTCATGTTCTACGTCCGCACCGCCGACCGGCTCCAGCGCACGGCGCCGTGGCTCGACGCGCTCGAGGGAGGGCTCGAGCACCTCAAGGCCGTCGTGTGCGAGGACTCGCTCGGCATCGCGGACGACCTCGAGGCCGCGATGGGCCGTCACGTCGAGGGCTACCAGGACGAGTGGAAGGCGGTGCTCGACGACCCCGAGAAGCTCTCGCGCTTCGTGTCCTTCGTCAACGCCCCCGAGGAGGCGGACCCGACCATCGCCTTCGACGAGTCAGGACCGCGCAAGGTGCCGGTGCTGCTCGGTCTGCCCACCGTCCGCGAGAACGTCTGAGCTGCAAGGGAACCCACCATGACAACCCTCATCACAGCTGCCCCGGTCGACGACGTGGCCCCGACGGCTCGCGCTGTCATCCGTCCCGGCGTGCTGCCTGCCCCTGGCGCCAAGCAGTGGGTGCCGGCGTGCCCTGTCGCCCGGCTCGTGCCGGGTCGGGGCGTCGCCGTCCTCCTGCCGCGCGGGCGCCAGGCCGCGCTCTTCCTCCTGCCCAACGGGATGATCTACGCAGTGGGCAACATCGACCCGTATGCCGGCGCCGGCGTCATCTCTCGCGGGCTCACCGGCGACCGCGCCGGCGAGCCCACCGTTGCCTCGCCGCTGCTCAAGCAGGTCTTCTCGCTGCGCACCGGCACCGCCCTCGACGACCCGGAGGTCGCCCTTCCGACGTATGCCGTCCGCGTCCAGCACGGTCTCGTCCGCCTCGGCGTCCCTCACCCCTGACCCCCACGTCGAGTGGCCAAAGTACGCCGCCCCCCTCCCGTCGAGTGGCCAAAATATGCCGCCCCGCCAAAGTCGAGTGGCCACAGTTTGCCGAGTCCAGCCCGTCGAGTGGCCACAGTTTGCCGAGTCCAGCCCGTCGAGTGGCCACAGTTTGCCGGGTCCCGCTCGTCGAGAGGCCAATCCTTGCCGTCGGCCTTTCGGCGAGCCCGAGCAGACCGACCTGCGCGCCGGGACCCCAAAAGCCGACCAACTTCGGCCACGCGACCCATGAGAGGCGACCAAGTGTGGCCACTCGACCCGTGAGAGGCGACGAGGTTTGGCCACTCGACGGGTGGGAGGCGACCAGGTTTGGCCTCTCGACGTGGTGAGGGTCAGGCGGCGGTGACGGCGAGGGCCTCGTGCAGCGCGGCCTCGAGGTCGGTCGTCGGGCGGCCGATGAGGCGCGACAGGTCGCCACTGTCGGTGAAGAGCGCCCCCTGCGCAAGGCCACGGTCGCCGTCGGCGAGCACGGCGGCATACCCCTGCGGGAGTCCGGTCGCGACGAGCGCCGCGGTGTACTCGTCGACCGAGAGGTCGCGATAGGCGATCTCTCGCCCAGCAACACGGCTCAGCACAGCGGCATACTCGCCGAGCGTGAAGGCTTCGTCGCCACCGAGCTCGTAGACCTGGCCCTCGTGGCCCTCCCCCGCGAGCACGACCGCGGCCGCGTCGGCGTAGTCGGCGCGCGTGGCGGCGCTGACGCGACCCGTGCCAGCAGCACCGAGGACGACGCCGTGCTCGAGCGCAGTGCCGACCTGACCGGTGTAGTTCTCGAGGTACCACGAGTTGCGCAGCAGAGCATGCGGCAGCCCCGACGCCGCGAGCAGCTCCTCGGTGGCGCGGTGCTCGGCGGCCAGCACGAGGTCCGAGGCGTCTGCGCGGGTGATGCTCGTGTAGGCGACGAAGCCCACACCAGCGGCCTTGGCGGCCTCGATCACGTTGGTGTGCTGAGCGATTCGCTGACCAACGGCGCTGCCGGAGACGAGGAGCATGCGGTCGACGTCCGCCAGCGCAGCGTCGAGGGATGTGCGGTCGTCGTAGTCGGCACGGCGCACCTCGACGCCGCGCTCGGCGAGGTCGGCGACCGACTCGGGCGTGCGGGCGATGACGACGACGTCGCTCGCCGGCACTCCGCGCTCGAGGAGGGAGTCGACGACGAGGCGGCCGAGGTGGCCGCTGGCACCGGTGACGAGAAGCTTCATGGCGGTCCTTTCACGGACGGTTGCTGGGGTGTGTCACGGGCGACAACCACGGCCACGCCGACCTACTTCCCAGGAGTTAGTACCCACTTTGAAGTAAGGTACTGACATGACAGTAAGTGCCCCGCTGCGCCAGTACTTCCCCGACGGCGTCTTCTCGTCGGGCTGCCCGAGCCGCACCGTGCTCGACCACGTGACGAGCAAGTGGGGCACCCTCGTCATCCTCGCCCTCGCGGAGGGCGAGGCGTTGCGGTGGAGCGAGCTGCGACGGCGCGCCGAGGGGGTCAGCGAGAAGATGCTCGCCCAGACCCTCCGTCAGCTCGAGGCCGACGGCCTCGTGCATCGCGACGCCCGGCCGGTCGTGCCGCCGCACGTCGAGTACTCCCTGACCGACCGCGGCGCCGGGCTCGCCGAGCACATGGTGCCCCTCATGGCCTGGATCGCCGACCACGCGCCGGCCATCGTCTCCGACGCAGAGGCAGCCGCCGCCGCAGCTCCCGGCGCGAACGCAGCCGCGGCGACCGCCTCGGCGGCGACCGTCACACGTTGAGGCGGTAGCCCCGTCGCACGACCGTCTGCACGAGGTGCCGGTCGGGCAGGGCGGCCCGCAGCCGGCTGACCGCCATGTCGAGCGCGTGCTCGTTCTCGGCCTCGGGCAGCTCGTCGAGCAGGCGCTCCCGCGTGCACACCGCCCCGGGCTCCGCCATGAGGGCCGCCAGCATCGCGCGTGGCCCTCGCGCGAGAGTCACCGTCTCGCCGCCGAAGGTCACGACCCTGCCGTGCACGACGAGAGGACCCAGGGCGGTGTCGACCTGGGCGATGCCGTTGAGGGTGAGGTGCTCGACGACCGTGCGGATGAGTGCGCCCATCCGGAAGCGGTCGGGCACGATCGGCACGATCCCCGCGTCGATGAGCGGTGCCGCGGTGACGGGTCCGACTGCAGCAGCCGTCACTCCGCAGCGCATCGCATCGAGGAGCACGCCGTCCATGCCGAGCTGCGCTGCGGCAGAAACCAACCCGTCGACCGCGGGCGCCGACGTGAACGTCACGACGTCGACCTCGCGGGACGCGACGGCCATGACAAGGCGGCCGAGACGGCTCTCGTCGGTCGGTCGCACCCAGCGGTAGGGCGCGACCGTCAGCACTGCCGCCCCCGCCGACCGCAGCCGCTCGAGCTGCTCGACGTCCTCGTGCCCGTGGAGCTGCACCGCGACACGCTTGCCGCGCACCCCGGCCTCGAGCGCCAGCGTGACGGTCGAGGCGGTGCGCTCGTCGTCGGCGATGCCGTCGTCGTCGTGGCCCGCGGCGCGCACGGCTCCCCGCGCCTTGGGGCCGCGCACGATGATGCGGGCGCGGTCGAGCGCGCGGGCGAGGTCCTCCCCGAGACCCGCGGCGTCGGCGCACTCGATCCAGCGACGGAAGCCGTATGCCGTCGTCACGATCACGATGTCGGGCCGGCTCTCGATGACGGCACGGGTGTCGCCGATGAGGATCTCGTCCTCGTCGACCGGCGCGATGCGCACGGCCGGGGCGTGGATCACCTCGGCGCCGCGCCGCACGAAGGCGTCGACGAGGTCGGCGGACCTGCGGTCGGAGGTGACAGCGATGCGGAAGCCCGCGAGCACCGAGCCGCTCGGCTCGGTGCGCGCGGTGTCGGGGTCCGGGCCGGTCAGCTGATCGGACCATGCGGTGGACGGGTGGGGGCGGGCATCGCTCATCCGACGACCTCGAGCACGCGAGCACCCGCGCGCCGAGCCCAGACCTCCGACTGGCGCACCACCTCGCCGATGACGATGACAGCGGGCGAGGCCGCGCCGTTGCGCTCCACGAGGCCGGGCAGCGTGCCGAGGGTTCCGACGAGGCTGCGCTGGTCGGGCGTGAATCCACGCTCAACGACGGCGGCGGGGGTGTCGGGGTCGAGGCCGGACCGCTCGAGCGCCGCGGCGATGGGCACGAGGTTGTGCATGCCCATGAGCACGACGACCGTGCCCCCGAGCTGCGCGAGCCCCCTCGCCCGCTCGTCCTCGAGCGGCACGTGGCCGGAGAGGATGGTCACGACGTGGCTGACGCCGCGGTGGGTGACGGGGATGCCGGCAGCCCCCGGCACACCGACGGCCGAGGACACCCCGGGGATGACGGTCACGGGCACGCCCGCGTCGACGGCAGCCGCGACCTCCTCGCCGCCGCGGCCGAAGACGTAGGGGTCCCCGCCCTTCAGCCTCACGACGGTGAGACCGGCGAGCGCCCGCTCGACCATGATGCGCTCGATCTTGGTCTGGGGGACGGCGTGGTGGCCAGGCAGCTTGCCGACGTCGATGACCTCGGCCCCCGGTGCGAGCGCTGCGACGTCGCCCACCTCCGCGAGCCGGTCGGTGAGCACGACGTCGGCGTCCGCGAGCGCGCGCAACCCGTCGAGGGTCAGCAGGCCCGCGCTGCCGGGGCCGGCGCCGACGAGGACGACCCGCCCGCGCGCGGCGTTAGGCGCAGCCTCCTCGACGAGCAGGACCGAGCCGACCAGCGCCGCCCTCGCCTGCCCCCAGTCGCGGGCCGCGCCCACGAGCACCGCGACCCGCGCCCACTCCGCGAGGACGGGCGTGAGCCCCGAGGCCGACTCCACGGCGATGACCTGGGCGCCGCCCCGCCTATAGCGACGCACGGCCGGGTCGGTCTGGCCGGTCGGGCCGATGACGAGCACCGGCAGCCCGGTGATGTCGGTCTCGATGAGCATGTGCGCCTCCCCACGTGCGGCTCCGGTATGCCGCACGGCGGGCGCATCGGACGCGTGGCTGTCGTGTGGCGGGTGCAGTGACTCAACGGTAGGGACGGCGTGTTTCGCTGGCGTTTCCGGATGGCGATGCCCCGGTAACGCCCCACTCACCCCCGCCCGTGAACGCTGTGCGGTGGCGCAGCGGCCGGGGTGCGAGAGTGGGCGCATGGGATCCGACGCCCCTGCCCTCATCGCCTGCTCCCACGGCACCGCCTCGCCTGCCGGGCAGGCGGCCGTCGCTGCGCTCGTCGCCGCGGTCGCCGCCGCCCGGCCCGACCTCGAGGTGCACGAGGCGTTCGTCGACGTCCAGCAGCCCGACCCAGCACAGGTGCTGGGGACGTTGTCGCCCGACCGTCAGGCGCGCCTCGTGCCCCTGCTGCTGTCGGCCGGCTACCACGTCTTCGTCGACCTCTCCGACATCGCAGCCGACCGCGCGGGCACCGACGTCACCGGGGCGCTCGGCCCCGACCCGCGGCTCGTCGCCCTGCTGCACCGCCGGCTCGTCGCCGCGGGTCTGCGCGACGGCGACCGCGTCGTGCTCGCCGCGGCCGGGTCCTCCGACGCTCGCGCTGTGACCGACTGCGCCGCCATGGCGGAGTCCCTCGCAGGCCTGGTCGGGTCGCCCGTCACCCCTGCCTTCCTCTCCGCCGCCGAGCCGCGTCTCGCGGATGCCGTTGCCGCACAGCGCGATTCAGCGTATGCCGTGCAGGACGGTCAGTCGGTCACACCTCCCCGCGTCGTCGTCGCGACCTACCTGCTCGCTCCCGGCTACTTCGCCGACGTGGCCGCCGCGAGCGGCGCAGACGTCGTCACCCCACCGCTGCTCCTGCCCGGCGAGCCCCCACCGCCGGAGCTCGTCGACATCGTCATCGAGCGCCACCTCGGCTGACCGGAGCATCGTCCGTGCCGACGCCCAACCACTACGTGACGCTCGCCGCACCGGCCCGTTCGGAGGTCGAGGTGCGGCGGTCACGCTTCGTGTGCGACGTGCGGCCGGTGTCGTCCGAGGCCGAGGCCCGTGCCGCCGTGGAGCAGGTTCGCTCCTCGAGCCGCGACGCGCGTCACCACTGCACCGCCTTCGTGCTCGGGCCGGAGGGGGCGACGACGCGCAGCAACGACGACGGCGAACCCTCGGGCACGGCCGGGGCGCCGATGCTCGACGTACTGAGGGGTCGCGGCCTCACCGATGTCGTCGCGGTGGTGACGCGGTGGTTCGGTGGCACGCTGCTGGGCACGGGCGGCCTCATCCGCGCCTATGGGGACGCCGTGTCGCTCGCCCTCGACGACGCGAGCCTCGTCCGGATGGAGCTGCGCGAGGGGCTCGTCGTCGAGGTGGACCACGCCGTCGGCCCCCGTCTCGAGCACGCGCTGCGCGGCCGGGCCGGCGTCGAGGTCATGGCCGTCGACTATCTCAGCCGGGGCGTGCGACTGCACGTCGCGGCTGCTCCGGGCGCGGTCGGTGACGTGGAGCGAACGGTCGCCGTCCTCGCGTCGGGCACCGGCTCCGTCACGGCGGGCGATCCGTCCTGGGTGCCGAGCGACATCGACGCACCCGAGGGGCCCGACGGTCCCCGCGGAGCCGGGCTCGACGAGGCGACCTGAGCGAGAGCATGCCCGCGCGTCGCAAGCGCACCCCGGCGTGACGGCATACGGGAGGATGGTCGCCATGGCACTCCACCTCGGCTCCACCGACGCCGCCAACGAGCTCCTCGAGCGCGACCCCCTGGCCCTGTTGCTCGGCATGCAGCTCGACCAGCAGATCCCGATGGAGAAGGCCTTCACCTCTCCGAGCGTGCTCGCCGAGCGGATGGGTGTGCCCCCCGGTGGGCGTCTCGATGCCGCAGCCATCGCGGCGCTGCCGCCTGAGACGCTGCTCGAGCACTTCCGCACCCCGCCCGCGCTGCACCGCTTCCCGGGGTCCATGGCGACGCGCACGCAGCAGCTGTGCCAGGCCCTCGTCGACGAGTGGGGCGGCGACGCGGCCAACGTGTGGAGCGGCGTCGACAGCGGCGCCGAGCTGGTGCGGCGCATCGGCAGCCTGCCCGGCTTCGGCGACCAGAAGGCACGGATCTTCGCGGCCCTGCTGGCCAAGCAGTTCGGGGTGACCCCGGACGGCTGGGAGGCGGCCACCGGCGACTACGGCAAGCCGGGGCACCGCTCGATCGCCGACGTCGTCGACGCCGGCTCACGGCTCAAGGTGCGCGAGTTCAAGAAGGCGAAGAAGGCCGAGGCCAAGGCGGCCGCGGAGGCCTGACCGGATGCGCCCTGTCACGCCCACGGATGCGTCAGTGGACGAGGACCCGGACGGTCCATGAGCCCTGGCCGGGGCCGCACGGCAGGGCTTCACCGCACGTGGTGCGGCTCGCACGCACGTCGGCAGTGCCGGCGCCCGTGGCGCGATAGCGGGCCACGACCGTGCCGCACCCGATCCCGGGCAGGCACGTGCCACGCGGTGCTGGAGTGATGGTCTCCTCCCCGATCTGGGTGACTCCTGGCCCGGGCGGCGCGAAACGCCAGTAGGTGTTGGAAGGGTGGCCACGACGACGTCACCGATCGCGACATCCACGGTGTGGCCGTTGTCCCCCTCGGTGATGTCCACCTGTCCCGCCACTGACGGCGGGGGGCTCGTCGGCGTGACGGGAGCGGTGATCGTGGTGCTGGGCAGTGAGGAGCTGCTCGTGGAGCTTGCGCGTTCTCGCCCGACGTCGCTCCCGCCCGTCGAAACCCCGTGCGTCCTGACTTGCCATTCAGCTCCACCTCCCGGAGATGGTGCCGGGCGGTGCGGAGCACACGGTGAAGTGGACCACCCCGAGCACCGCTCCGGCACATGTGACGACGCCTGAGCTGGGCGTCCTTTCAACGGTAGGCCTGCCCGCGACCATCGTCAGCAGTTCACAGAAACTTGCTAATCCAATTTCCTTTCAGGGCAGTAGAATTCACGGATAGATGCCCGAATATGTTTGCGCAGCAACAAGTCTCACAATGGCAGTGAGAGCCGTCGCGAGATTCGTGGCAGGGTGCAGCAGCGCCGGGACCCGGTATCGGTGGCGCGGACGCGCTGCATCGCATGGGTGATGCCTGTGCTGCTGTGGGCTTCACGCCTTCCTGGTGGCTGCAGACGAATGTCGTCCGGCCGGACACCGCGCTCAGTCGCGATGTCGCACGGGCGTGTGGATCAGTGACGATCGACGAACAGCGCCCGGCGAATGCTGCTGCGCCTCACAGTGTCCCACCGCGGCGCCGGACGCGTAGGCAAAAGGAGCCAGACAGCGAAGCCGACGTCGCAGTCGCTGCGCCCGGTCTCCGCCGAGGAGAACTCGGCGTTCGCCGCGGCCGCGCCAAAAGGCATACGGCCTCCGCATCATCCCCGTTCAGGGTGCCGTGGGTCGCCGACGGCGTGTCGGCCTAGAGCCTCGGCGACGAGGTCTGGGCCGACCTCGCTGCTGATCGACCTGCCGGCCGCCGGCCTCTTGTCAGTCGGCGAGGAAGGAGAGCAGGTCGGCGCGGGTCAGGACACCGACGGGCTTGCCGTCGTCGACGACGAGGATCGCGTCGCTGGCCTCCAGCTCCTTGCGGGCAGCCGAGACGGGCGAGCCGGCACCGACGAGGGGCAGACCGGGCTCGATGTGCTTCTCGACGGCGTCGGCAAGGTGCGCACGCCCCGTGAAGAGCGCGTCGAGCAGGGCGCGCTCGCTGACGGAGCCGGCGACCTCTCCGGACATGACCGGCGGCTCGGCCTTGACGACCGGCATCTGCGAGACGCCGTACTCCTTGAGGATCTGCACCGCGTCGCGGATCGTCTCGCCGGGGTGGGTGTGCACGAGGGCAGGCATGTCGCCGGACTTCGAGCGCAGCACGTCGCCGACCGTCTGCTCCGTGTGGTCGGTGAGGAACCCGTAGGAGTGCATCCACTCGTCGTTGAAGATCTTCGACATGTAGCCGCGACCCGAGTCGGGCAGGAGCACGACGACGACGGCGTCCTCGGGCAGGTCCTTGGCGGCGCGCAGCGCCGCGACGACAGCCATGCCGCACGAGCCGCCGACGAGCAGTCCCTCCTCGCGGGCGAGGCGGCGGGTCATCTCGAAGGAATCCGCGTCGGACACGGCGATGACCTCGTCCACCACCGACGGGTCGTAGGCGCCGGGCCAGAAGTCCTCACCGACACCCTCGACGAGATACGGCCGGCCGCTGCCGCCGGAGTAGACCGAGCCCTCGGGGTCGGCGGCGATGATGCGCACGGCGCCGTCGCTGACCTCCTTGAGGTACTTGCCGGTGCCGCTGATCGTGCCGCCGGTGCCGGCGCCCGCGACGAAGTGGGTGACGCGTCCGTCGGTGTCGCGCCAGATCTCCGGACCGGTCGTCAGGTAGTGGCTGTTCGGGCCTTCGGGGTTGTAGTACTGGTTGGGCTTCCACGCGCCGTCGATCTCGCGGACGAGGCGGTCGGACACCGAGTAGTAGGAGTCAGGGTGCTCCGGCTCGACCGCGGTCGGGCACACGACGACCTCGGCGCCGTAGGCCTTGAGGACGTCGCGCTTGTCCTGGCTCACCTTGTCGGGGCAGACGAAGACGCAGGAGTAGCCGCGGCGCTGTGCGACGAGCGCGAGCCCGACGCCGGTGTTGCCGCTCGTCGGCTCGACGATCGTGCCGCCGGGCTTGAGGACGCCCTCGCGCTCGGCCGCCTCGACCATGCGCAGGGCGATGCGGTCCTTGACCGAGCCACCGGGGTTGAAGTACTCGACCTTCGCGAGGACCGTGCACGTCACCCCCGCGTCCTTGACGACGGAGCCGAGCTTGACGAGGGGGGTGTTGCCGACGAGGTCTGCGACGTTCTCTGCATACTTCACCGCACCATCCTAGGCGTGCCGCCGACCCCTCCCACCTGACGGAGCCCGGCACAGCTCGTCGGTGCCGCGGGTTACCGTGGTCCTCCACGAACCGCGGAGCAGGAGGAGTCACGCTCATGGGACGCGCACGTCGCGCACGCAGGATCGCCCAGACCGCCGCCTTCGGTGGCGGTGTCGGGGTGGCGGGGCTCGGAGCGATCGGCGCCCTCTCCTACGGCGTGCTGCGCGTCGAGGCGGCACTGACGCGGCGGATCGTCGGCCAGCGCTTCGAGGCGCCTCCGGTCGACGCGGGGCGCTACGGCTCGGGGTCGGGCACGACGATCCGGATCGTCGTGCTCGGCGACTCGACGGCCGCGGGTCTCGGCGTCGACCACCCGCACGAGACGATCGGGGCCACGATCGCCAACGGGGTGGCGGCCTTCAGCGGCCGGCCCGTCGAGGTCACCAACGTGGCCGTCGTCGGCGCCGAGTCCCCCGGGCTCGAGAGCCAGCTCGACCGGGCCCTTGCCGAGACTCCCTCTCCCGACGTCGCGCTCCTGCTCATCGGCGCCAACGACGTCACCCACCGCATCGACCGCTCGGTCGCCGTGCGCCACCTCGAGATGACGGTGCGGCGCCTTCGCGAGAACGGCGCCGAGGTGGTCGTCGGCACGTGCCCCGACCTCGGCGCCGTCGAGCCCGTGCCGCAGCCGCTGCGATGGCTCGCACGCCGCTGGTCGCGCGACCTCGCCGCCGCCCAGACGGTCGCGGTCGTCGAGGCCGGCGGCAGAGCCGTCTCGATCGGCGACATGCTCGGCCACGTCTTCTCCGCCGACCCCAAGACGATGTTCAGCGAGGACCGCTTCCACCCGAGCGCCGCCGGTTACGCGCGCGTGGCCGCCGCCCTCCTGCCGTCCGTCAGCGCCGCCCTCGACCTCTTCGGCGAGCGGACGACCCCGACCCGTCCGAGCCCCCAGCGCGGCGAGGGCATCGGCCCCGTCGCCAAGGCAGCGACCCGGGCGGTCGCCCACCCCGGCACTGAGGTCGCCCCTGCCGAGATCGCCGGCCAGTCGCGCGGGCGTCAGGGCCGGTGGGCGGTGCTCCTGCACCGCATGCGCCCGGCCGTCCCGGCCTCCACCGCCGACCCGCAGCCGGTCCCCCACGGGCCGAGCACCGGCACCGACACCGCCGACGTCACCGCAGCCGAGCCCGTGTCACCCGACGGGCGTATGCCGTCCCGCGAGGATGCGCCCAGCCGCTGAGCCGGTCTGTGGCTCGGCCCCGAGCCCGTGGCGCGGCACCGGACGGTGGCGCCGGGTGCCCACCGAGTGCGCGACTCGGGCGTGCAAGCGCAGCTCCGGCAGGCGGCATACGGCAGGGGTCGTCCGCCACGACGGCGAACGACCCCTGGACGTGTGCTGCGTGACGCAGCTCAGGGAAGCGAGATCACCTGGCTGGCGTCGGGCGCCTTGATGCCGAGGTCCTCGTTCCACTTGGAGAAGTCGAGCTGGCCCGGGCTCTTCGCGGAGCCGGTGAAGCGGACGACCTCGAGCTTGTCCTTCGACACGTAGAGCGCGCCCTCGGTCTTGCCCTTGGTGTCAGTGATGACCCAGCAGTCGATGCCGTTGACGGTCTCCTCGCCCACGTCGGAGGAGACCTGGTCGGGCGTCACGGCCCCGAAGGCCTTCTCGAGGAAGGCCTTGAGGCTGAGGCTCTCGGTCATCGAGGCAGCCGAGGCCGGCGCCTTGATGAACTTGTCCTTGGCGGCGAGCACCTTGGCCGGAGCGTTCTGCTTCTTCCAGAAGGTCTCATCACCCTGGATGAAGATGCCCTCGGGCACCGAGATGACGCGGGCCTTGCCGTCTCCTGCCGACTCGATCGTGATGTCGGCCGTCTTGCCGTCGCTCGTGCCCTTGAAGTCGATCGCCATCTTCTTGCCGCTGTCCTCGACGTTGCCGGCGAAGGCGCCGGACATCGCGGCCAGGGCGTTGGTCTTCGCCTTGTCGAGCACCTCGCTGGCCGTCGGCGCGTCAGCCGCTGCGGTGGTCGTGCTCGTGGCTGCCGGGGTCGAGCCCGCCGACCCGGTCGCGCCGGTAGTCGGCGTCTCGGACTTGGAGCAGGCCGCTGCTCCGAGGCTGATGGTGAGCGCGCCGGCGAGCGCGACCACACGCGTGGTCATGGTCTTCATGGGTTCCCCTGGTGGTCTGGGCGGGGCCGCGATGGGCGGCAGTGGCCTCACCGGAGCGCGGGGCGCAACCTTCGGCGGAGCCGAGAGGGGGCCTGCGCAACGGGTCGGAGCCAGCCTACCCGTCACGGCGAGACGCAGGTCATGGCCGGCGGCCTGTCCAACCGGTGTGAGGACGTCCTACCATCGTGGGACTGAGCAAGCGCTTAGTCGCCCGACGCACCGCCGCACGGGCGCCGACGCAGTGCAGGAGAACCCCGTGACCGAAGCCGTCATCGTCTCGACCGCCCGCTCCCCGTTCGGCCGGGCCTTCAAGGGCTCGCTCAAGGACGTGAGGCCCGATGACCTCGCCGCGACCGTCATCCAGGCCGCCCTCGACAAGGTGCCGGGGCTCGACCCGCGGCTCGTCGAGGACCTCTACCTCGGCTGCGCGGAGCCGTCCGGTCGGCACGGGTCCAACATGGCCAAGGTCGTCGCCACGCTCCTCGACCTCGACGCGACCCCGGCCGCGACGATCAACCGCTTCTGCGCCTCCTCCGCCCAGACGACGCGGATGGCCTTCCACGCCATCAAGGCCGGCGAGGGCGACATCTTCGTCTCGGCCGGCGTCGAGTGCGTCTCGCAGTACACCGACTGGGCCGGTGCCGGCGGCGCCAAGGAGGACCAGCAGAACGGCCGCTTCGCCGAGGCCCAGGCCCGCACGAAGCGCATCGCCGAGAGCAACGAGACGTGGACCGACCCGCGCGAGGAGGGTCGGCTGCCCGACATCTACATCGCGATGGGCCAGACGGCCGAGAACGTCGCGACGGCATACGGCATCTCCCGCGAGCGCCAGGACGAGTGGGGCGTCACGAGCCAGAACCGCGCCGAGGCGGCCATCGGCCGAGGCTTCTTCGACTGGGAGATCAGCCCCGTCACCGCCCCTGACGGCACCGTCGTCACCAAGGACGACGGCCCCCGTGCGGGTGTCACGCTCGAGGCCGTCCAGGGTCTGAACCCGGTCTTCCGCCAGCAGGGCACGGTCACGGCCGGCAACTGCTGCCCGCTCAACGACGGTGCAGCGGCCCTCGTCATCATGAGCGACACCAAGGCCAAGGAGCTCGGGCTCGAGCCGCTCGCCCGCGTCGTGTCGACGGCCGCGACCGGCCTCTCCCCCGAGATCATGGGCCTCGGTCCGGTGGAGGCGACCAACCTCGCCCTCAAGCGGGCCGGCCTGTCGATCGGCGACATCGACCTCTACGAGATCAACGAGGCCTTCGCCGCCCAGGTCATCGGGTCGGCCGATCAGATCGGCATGGACTACGACAAGCTCAACGTCAACGGCGGTGCCATCGCCATCGGCCACCCCTTCGGGGCCACCGGCGCCCGCATCACGGGCACCCTCATCAACGCCCTGCGCGAGCGCGACGAGCAGTTCGGGCTCGAGACGATGTGCGTCGGCGGCGGCCAGGGCATGGCCGTCATCTTCGAGCGCCTCAGCTGACCGCAACCCCCGCAATCGAAAGAGGACTCCCCAATCGAAAGAGCGATCCGTCGGCACAGCATGCCGACGGATCGCTCTTTCGATTGGGGAGGAGTGTTCCTGTCGACCCGGCGGGGTGCCCGACGACGTGCTCTCTCGACTCAGAGGGAGCGGCGTATGCCGGCCAGCTCCTCCGCGACCGCGGCTGCGTCGGTGCCGGGCTGGGCCCGGAAGAGGTCGTGGACCATGACGGTCAGCTGGTCCATTACGACTGCGGGGCCGAGGTCGGGCACCTGCCGGGCCGCAGCCCCGCGAGACCCGGCCACGCGGTCGGCCAGCGACTGGACGAGGACCCGGACGGACGGCATACGCGAAAGCGCGTGGTCGAGCGGCAGCTGGTGCCACCGCTCGACCACGCGCCGGAGCTCGTCGGACACCTCGTGCGGGGTCGGCGAACCCACGCTCGACGGTGTCACGAGGGTGTCAGTCGCGCAGGCGCGCGAAGAGACGGACGAACTCGATGTAGAGCCAGACGATCGAGACGATCAGACCGTGGGCGAGCAGCCACGAGTACTTCTTCGGGGCGCCGACCTGCACGGCGTGGTCGATCGAGTCGAAGTCGATGGCCAGCGAGTAGGACGCGAGGCCGACACCGAGCAGCGACAGGATGATGCCGAGGCTGCCGCTGCCGCCGAAGCCCCAGCCGCTGATGACGCCTGTCCAGAGCAGGACGACCTGCAGCAGCGAGAAGAGGGCGTAGCCGACGATCGCGAAGAAGAACATCCGGCGGGTCTTGGCGTTGACCTTGACGAAGCCGGTGGCGTAGCCGATGTACATCGCGACGAACACGCAGAGCGTCGCGAGGACGGCCATCTGCACGACGCCTTCGTACTGCGGGATGGAGTTGATGTACTGGCTGAAGGCGCCGAGGAAGGCGCCCTGCAGCACGGCGTAGACCATGATGAGCGGGACGGAGACCTTCTTCATGAAGGCGATTCCGAGCCCGATGACGAGCGTGCCGATCATGCCGCCCATCCAGAAGAGCAGCGTCATGCTCGGGTTGGCCGCGGTCCACGCCCACGAGACGCCGGCGACAGCGACCGTGAGGACGAACAGCGCCGCGCTCTTGATGATGATGTCGTCGATGGTGACGCGACCGGTGTCGGCCGGGCCGGCCGCCTGCCGCGCGTACATGTCGTTGAGCTGCTGCGCCGTCATCGCGTCCTGGGTCGCGTAGCCCGTCGTCGCCGCCTGCGTGCCCTGCTGCGCCGGCTGCTGCGGACTGCCCTGGGGCGCGCCGAAACCGGCGTAGCGCTCCTTCTCGATCTGCTTGTTGAGCCGGTCGAAGACCGGGTTTCCACCTGCCATGTGAGTGCGCTCCTAAAAGCACTGGGTGCCACGTCCCGCTCCTGGGCGTGGCGACTGTCCCCAAGCGTAAGCGAACGCGCCCCTGTGAAAGGTTCCCCACTCTGTGCGCGCGACGGGTGAGACGAGATCGTGACGCGACGCTCGCGTGGGGCGGGGAGCCCGGGCACGCTCGCGTGGGGCGGGGAGCCCGGGCGGCGGCATACTGGGGCGGCGCCCCCGTGGCCCAACTGGCAGAGGCAGGCGACTTAAAATCGCCACTGGTGAGGGTTCGAGTCCCTCCGGGGGTACATAGAAGGCGGAAGCGGACGCCGTGACGTGTGATCTGCAGCACGATCTGGTCACAGACCGCCCGTGTCGTGAGCGAGATGCACGAGCCCACGCGTGCGGGGGCATAGACTAGAACAGCATTCAGGGTCCAGGGGCGGTTTCATCGCGTTCACTTTTCGGACCACCAGCCACGCGCACAACGGCGAGCCACGGCGAGAAGAAGAAGAGCAGCGACGATACGCAACGAGGAGTCGAGAGTGCTGGAGCAACGTGTCGTGGGCACGCCCCCGACGGTTCTGGCGCGTCCCGACGCCGTGCGGCTGGCCGTGACCCACTGGTTGACCCGCCTCGCCACGGCTCTGCACCTCGCGTGGGCCGACCCGATGGTCCGCCGCGGCACGCTCGGCATGGGCCTCGTCAGCGCCGGCTCGCTGACTCCGGCCTTCCTGCCGCCCAAGGCGCCGATCATCGAGCAGCTCCACCTCGGGTGGCTCGGCGAGGGCGTCGGCCGCTTCGCCGCGACCGTGCTCATCATCGCCGGCCTCGCCCTGCTCGTCGACGCCTGGCTGCGGATGCGCCCGCGCAACGGCCGCCGCGTGCCGAGCCTCACCTGGGTCTTCTGGAGCCTGCCCGTCCTGCTCGCTCCCCCGCTCTTCAGCCGCGATGCCTACAGCTACGCCGCGCAGGGCCTCATCGTCCAGCGCGGGCTCGACCCCTACGCCTACGGCCCCTACTGGGTCCCCGGTCAGTACGCCGACCAGGTCGACCCGATGTGGATGCTCACGCCCGCGCCCTACGGTCCGCTCGCGCTCCAGGTGCAGCACTTCATCGTCGCGATCACGGGAGACAACGCCTACCTCGCTGCCGTGCTCATGCGCCTGCCGGCGCTGGCCGCGGTCGCGCTGCTCGCGTGGACGCTGCCGCGCCTCGCCAAGCGCTTCGGGGTCAGCCCGTCGCACGCCCTGTGGCTCGCCGTGCTCAACCCCCTCGTCATCATGCACTTCGTGGGTGGCGCCCACGGCGACGCCGTCATGGTCGCTCTCGTCGCCCTCGCGCTCTACGTCGCCAGCCTCGGGCGCTTCTGGGTCGGCGCCGCGCTCATCGCTGCCGCAGCGAGCTACAAGCAGACCGGTGCGCTGGCGCTCGTCGGGGTCATCGGCATGGCGATGCAGGCCGACGGAACGGCAGGCCTGGGTGCGTCGGCCCGCCTCCGCTCCCTCATCCGCCACGGCATCACGCTGACCCTCGTCACCATCGCCTCCTTCACGGCGATCACGGTGCTCACCGGGCTCGGCTGGGGCTGGACCTCCAACCTCTCGGTCCCCGCGAGCCTCCGCTCGCTCATCGCCCCGCCGACCTTCGTCGGCGCGTCGATCGAGTGGTTCATGAACCTCGCCGGTATGCCGCTCGCGACCGCCGCGGCCGCCGTGCCCATCGCGCAGAGCATCGGCCTGCTCGTGGGCCTCGTCTCGATCGGCGTCATCGTCTGGCGCGTCGGCCCCCGCAAGCCGGTGCTGGCCGCTGCCGGCGCGCTGCTCGCGCTCGTCGCCTCCGGCCCCGTCATCCACCCGTGGTACCTCCTGTGGGGCGGCGTCCTCCTCGGGGCCGTGCGCCTCTCGGAGCGGGCCACCCGGGCCGTCATCTTCGTGACGCTCTTCTTCGTCACCTACGGCGCGGTCGATGCGACCGTCTCCAACGGCACGTGGGCGCTGGGCGTGTCCGCAGCGATCTGGATGATCGGCCGGTTCGTCGTCTCGCGCCGAGGCAGTGGTGAGCCCGCCGCGCCCGAGCGGGCGATGCGGCCCGTCGGCGCCAGCGCTGCCTGAGCCGCTCGGCGCCAGCGCTGCCTGAGTCCGCCGGGCGCAGGTCACCCGGCGAGGGTGATGATCCGGGCAAGGGGTACTTCCTAGCCTTGGATCAAGAGGCTCCGCCCCGGAGTCCTCACCCCCATAAAGAGGTGCTCCGTGAATTTCTGGCAGTTCTTCTGGCTCCTCGTGTGGAGCTTCTTCTTCGTCGCCTTCCTCATCGCGCTCTTCCAGATCGTCGTCGACCTGTTCCGCGACCAGGAGCTCAGCGGCTGGTGGAAGGCCCTGTGGCTCATCTTCCTGCTCTTCGCTCCCGTCCTCGGCGCGCTGGTCTACCTCATCGCCCGCGGCAACGGCATGGCCAAGCGCCAGATGCGTGACGCGACCGACGCCAAGCAGGCGACCGACGCGTACATCCAGTCCGTTGCCAAGCAGAGCAACCCGGCCGAGCAGATCGCGACGGCGAAGGGACTGCTCGACAGCGGCGCCATCTCGCAGGCCGAGTTCGACGCCCTCAAGGCCAAGGCTCTCACCTGAGTACCTGACCACCTGGGCAGCTGGCCAGGCGGCCGGAACGTCACCGTGGACCGGGCCCCAAGGGGCCGGCCCACGGTGGTCGGTCCGGCCGCTTGTCCGTGTGCGGGTGGGCGTGGACCGGGTGCGTCGGAGCCCGAGCCCGAGCTCACGTCAGAGCCCAGGTGCGCTCGGTCAGCGGGAGAGCTGGCTAAGAGCGATGCCGTCGAGGATGTCGTGCTCGGAGGTGACGATCTCGGTGATGCCACTGCGCTGGGCCACCCGCGCGACGATGCGGCGCCACACGAGCCCGCCCGCGCCGATGACGTCGACGCGCCCGGGGTGCAGGTAGGGCAGGGCGGCACGCTCGGCCCGCGTCATCGACAGCAGGTCGCTCGATGCCGCGATCATCGCCTCGGGCGTCGACCGCGTGAGGTGCACGCGCTCGGCCGAGTAGGCCGGCAGCCGGAGCAGGTGGGCGGTGATCGTCGTGACGCTGCCCGCCAGTCCCACGAGGGTGGCGACCCCGTCGAAGGGCACCGACTGCTCGGCCAGGTCGATCGCCGCGTCGATGTCTGCAGTGGCCGCCTCGATCTCCGCCTGCGTCGGCGGGTCGGTCGCGAGGTGCCGCTCCGTCAGGCGCACGCAGCCGATGTCGACCGATCGCGAGGCCTCGACGTGGTCGGTGCCTCGCACGAACTCCGTCGATCCGCCACCGAGGTCGACGACGAGGTAGGGGCCGCGCACGCCGAGGGCCGCAAGACCCCCGGTCGCTCCGCTGAACGAGAGCGACGCCTCCTCCTGACCGCTCACGACCTCGGGCGCGACCTCGGCGCCGAAGTCCTCCTGGAACGCGGTGCGCACGCCGGAGATGAACTCCTCGGCGTTGCGCGCGTCGCGGGAGGCGGAGGTGGCCACGAAGCGGACACGCTCGGCGCCCAGCTCACGGCACGTCACGGCATACTCCCGCGTGACGCGCAGCGTGCGCTCCATGGACTCGGGCGCGATGACCCCGGTGCGGTCGACACCGTGGCCGAGGCGCACGATCTCCATGCGTCGGTGGAGGTCGACGAGCGAGCCGGTGGCGGGGTCGATGTCGGCGACGAGCAGGCGGATCGAGTTGGTGCCGCAGTCGATCGCGCCGACGCGGAGAGTCGGCTCAGCCACGATCACCCTCAGTGTCGGGGTCGGTGGGCACGCGGTCCTCGGCGGCGTCCTCCGCGGCGTGCAGGGCGGCGCACGACGTCGGCGTCCACCAGTCGTCGAGCATGGCGAGCGCCTCGTCGCCGAGGGGATTGACCCCTGGCCCCGCCGCGAGCGAGTGCGCGACGAGCACGTGGAGGCACTTGACCCGGGTCGGCATGCCGCCCGCCGAGACCCCGTCGATCTCGGGCACGTCGCCGAGCTCGGCGCGGCTCGACAGGTAGTGCTCGTGGGCCGCGCGGTAGGCGTCGGCGAGCTCGGCATCGTGTCCGAGCCGCTCGGTCATCTCACGCATGACCCCGGCGGTCTCGAGGGTGCTGACGGCCCCGGTGAGGCGCGGGCAGGTCGCGTAGTACGTCGTCGGGAAGGGGGTGCCGTCGGGCAGCCGGGGCTCGGTGCGCAGCACGTCGGGCTCGCCGCACGGGCAGCGGTGAGCCACCTCGGCCACTCCGCGGGGCGGACGGCCGAGCTGGCGGCGCACGGCCTCGAGGTCGTGCTCCTCGACCGGCGGGCGGCTGCGGGTGTCGTCGGTGCTCATCGGGTCGCGGTGACGCCCGCGGTGGGCCGGTCTGCGATCTGGACCGACTGCCACACCTTGCCGTACCACGGCGCCGAGTCGTTCGCGAGGGGTGCGGCCACGGCCGGGCGCTCGGCCGCCGCCGCGCTCGCCTCGTTGGGCGAGGCGTCGATGACGGTGTAGGCGCGGTCACCGACGCGCACGAACTTCAGCCGCTCGCGGGCCTGGAGCTCGATGTAGGCGGGGTCCTTCCACAGCGCGGCCTGGCGGGTGAGGTCGGCGACGGACTGCTGCTGCTGGGCCACGCGGTCCTGCATGGCCGAGGTGTCACCACGTTGCTGGATCAGCGAGCGCAGGGTCGGCACGAGGGTCACGGCGAGCATGACGACGATGGTGAGCAGGATCGCTCCCCGCACCCAGCCCGTCGACGCCGAGGGCGGCTCGGGAGCAGGGGTGCGTGGCCGTGCCGCGAGGCCGGGGCGCTCCTTGCCCGGACCGGACCGGGCCGGACGGGCGGCGCCGCCCGTCCGGGTGGGAGTGCGAGCTGCTCCGGCCGGACGCGCCCCCGCCGAACGGGGGCCTGTCGTGCGCGCCGTCGACGAGCGGGCGGCCGAGGACCGGGCACCGCTCGCCGGTCGGGGGTTCGGGGCCGGACGCGCACCATCGCCCCGGCCGCTCGAGGAGCGGCCGGGGCGAGGCGGCGTGCGGTCCGCCACGATCAGGCCTGGGTGCCGTAGCGGCTCGAGTCGAACCGCGGGAAGGCGCCGACACCGGCATACACGGCGGCGTCGTCGAGCTCCTCCTCGATGCGCAGCAGTTGGTTGTACTTCGCGACGCGCTCGGAGCGGGCCGGCGCGCCGGTCTTGATCTGGCCGCAGTTCGTCGCGACGGCGAGGTCGGCGATCGTGACGTCCTCGGTCTCGCCGGAGCGGTGGCTCATCATGCAGCGGTAGCCGTTGGTCTGCGCCAGCATGACGGCGTCGAGGGTCTCGGTCAGCGTGCCGATCTGGTTGACCTTGACGAGCAGGGCGTTGGCGGTGCCAGAGGAGATGCCGCGCCCGAGCCGCTCGGGGTTGGTGACGAAGAGGTCGTCCCCGACGAGCTGCACCTTGTCGCCGAGCAGGTCGGTCATCGCCTTCCAGCCGTCCCAGTCGTCCTCGTCGAGCGGGTCCTCGATCGAGACGAGGGGGTATGCCGCGACGAGCTCGCCGTAGTAGGCGACCATCTCGTCGGCGCTCTTCGAGCCACCCTCGAACGTGTAGGAGCCGTTGTCGTGGAACTCGGAGGCGGCGACGTCGAGGGCGAGCGCGATGTCGCGACCGGCGACGTAGCCCGCTGCCTCGATCGCCTCGACGATGAGGTCGAGCGCCGCACGGTTCGACTCGAGGTCGGGCGCGAAGCCACCCTCGTCGCCGAGGCCTGTCGCGAGGCCGCGCTCGTGCAGCACCTTCTTGAGGGCGTGGTAGACCTCGGCGCCCCAGCGCACCGCCTCGCGGAAGGTGGGCGCGCCGATGGGGGCGATCATGAACTCCTGGATGTCGACGTTGGAGTCGGCGTGCGACCCACCGTTGAGGATGTTCATCATCGGGACCGGCAGCACGTGGGCGTTGGGCCCGCCGACGTAGCGGAAGAGCGGCAGACCCGCCGACTCGGCGGCGGCGTGGGCGACCGCGAGCGACACGCCGAGGATGGCGTTCGCGCCGAGGTTCTCCTTGTTGGCCGAGCCGTCGAGGGCGAGCATCTCGGCGTCGATGAGACGCTGCTCGCTCGCCTCGAAACCGACGAGACGCGGGTTGATCTCCTCGATGACCGCGTCGACGGCCTGGAGGACGCCCTTGCCGAGGTAGCGGCCCTTGTCGCCGTCGCGGCGCTCGGACGCCTCGAAGGCACCGGTGGACGCGCCCGACGGCACGGCCGCCCGGGCGAAGGTGCCGTCGTCGAGCCGCAGCTCGACCTCGACGGTGGGGTTGCCGCGCGAGTCCAGGATCTCGCGCGCGCCGATCTCCTCAATGGTGGCCACTGACACTCCTCGACAGATCGCGCCCGGAACGAGCGCGGTAGGGGTTGGTGAAGGAATCGCTCCGAGCGTAGTCCCCGGCGCACCGCCCCTGCCGGAGCGACCCGGTATCCGGTCCGGCGGGCTTCAGACGGGCCGACCCGACCGCGGCGTCCGACTGCGACGCTTTTGCGGTGCTAGCACGTCTTGTCCGAAGAGTCGTCACGATTTGGGTCAAGAGAGTCCCCAAAAAGTCTCCGCATCCGGCATACTCACACGTAGCCTGAGCCGGGGGGCCGGAAGCAGGGCGAGGTCTCCAGGGGTGGGGGCCGAACGGGATCGGCGTCATGAGCGCCGGGTTTGGGGATAGGTGCATGGGTCTGCCCATGGGGGAGTCAGGGATCGCGCTGATGGATGTCAGCTCGCGGCCGACCACACAACCGCTGACCGACCGCACCCGCAGCCAACGGCTGCTGCAGACGGCGATCGCGGGCGGTGACCTCGTCGTCATCGTCCTCGCCACCGCCCTTGCCGCAGTGGGCCGCACGCGCCTCGGGATGTTCGATCCGACTGCCGACATCAACGACGTCGCGCAGTCGGTCGGCCTCTGGATCGTCGCCGCCTGGATGCTCGCCAACGTCGCCATGGGCACCTACGCCCGGGCCCACGTCGGCGCCGGCACCGTCGAGTACGCCCGCATCTGCAGCGCGGCCGGCATCACGGCAGGCACCATCGGCATCATCAGCTACCTGACGAAGTTCAACCTCTCCCGCGGCTTCTTCGTGCTGCTCTTCGCGATCGGGGTGCCGCTGCTGCTGCTGTGGCGCTGGCTCGCCCGCCGGCTCGTCCACCGCGCGCACGCCCACGGGCACCTGCTGACCCGGGTGCTCATCACCGGCTCCGCATCGCACGTCGACGACGTCGCAGCCGTGCTCGAGCGGGAGTCGTGGCTCGGCTACCGCATCGTCGGAGCCCTCGTCCCCTCCTCCGCGACCACCGTGACCTCGACCCCGCGAGGGGTGCCCGTCGTCGGTCTGAGCGCCCGCACTGCCGATGCCGTCAGGCGCGAGAAGGCCGACCTCGTCGTCTTCACCGAGGGCGCGTTCCCGTCCGCGGTCGACTTCCGCCGCATCGCCTGGGACCTCGAGGGGCACCACGTGCAGATGGCCGTCGTGCCGAGCCTCAGCGACATCTCCTCGGGCCGCATGACGATGCGTCCGGTGGGCGGTCTCCCCCTCGTCCACGTCGAGCAGCCGCAGAGCCTCGGCGCCTCCCGCGGGCTCAAGCGGGTCTTCGACCTCGTCGGCGCCAGTGTGCTCCTCGTGCTCGCCCTGCCGCTCATGATCGTGTGCGCCGTGCTCGTCAAGAGCGGCGACGGCGGCCCGGTGCTCTTCCGTCAGACCCGGGTCGGGCGTGACGGCTTTCTCTTCGAGTGCCTCAAGCTGCGCAGCATGGTGGTCGACGCCGAGGCCCAGCTCTCCCGCGTCACCCATCTGACGAGCGACCCCGACAACCTCCTCTTCAAGGCGACCCGCGACCCTCGGGTGACGCGCATCGGGGCCTTCATGCGCCGCTTCTCCATCGACGAGCTGCCGCAGCTCTTCAACGTCATCTCGGGCGAGATGAGCCTCGTCGGCCCCCGACCGGCCCTGCCCGCGGAGGTGCGCCGCTACCACCCCGACGTGCAGCGCCGCCTCCACGTGCGCCCCGGCATGACCGGCCTCTGGCAGGTCTCCGGCCGCAGCGACCTCTCGTGGGACGACACGGTCCGGCTCGACCTCTACTACGTCGACAACTGGTCGATCGTGCAGGACCTCACCATCATGGCCAAGACCATCCATGCGGTCCTGCGCAGCCGCGGAGCCTACTGACCCCGACGCTGACGCCGACCCTGACCCTGACGGCGTCTCTCCGAGCCCGTATGCCGTGAGGCCGGCTCAGATCGAGGAGCCGGCGCTCGCATCGGCGAGCGCCCGCAGGGTCTCGCGCAGGGCCGCCTCCGCGTCGAGGCCCTCGGCCCGCGCCTCGCGCACGAGCTGCAGCAGTCGGGCTCCGAGGTCGCCCGGTGCCACGGCTGCGTCGACGAGGTCGGAGCGGCCGGCCTTGTCGAGGCGAGCGACGTACTTCTCGGCCCGGGCGAGGGCCGGCAGCGACACCGGAACGCCCTCGACCGGATGGGTCCGGTGCTGCTTCTCCTGCGACTTGATGGCGTCCCAGTTGGCGGCGACCGCGTCGGGGGTGTCCGCCTCGACGTCGGCGAAGACGTGCGGGTGTCGGCGCACGAGCTTCTCGACGAGCTCGCCCGCGACGTCGTCGATGTCGAAGGGTTCGGTCGGGTGCTCCTGCGCGACCCGGGCCTGGAAGGCGATCTGCAGCAGCAGGTCCCCGAGCTCCTCCTGCATGTGGGCAGCGTCGCCGCTCTCGATGGCCTCGATCGCCTCGTGGGTCTCCTCGAGGAGGTAGGGCACGAGCGAGGCATGGGTCTGCTCGGCGTCCCACGGGCAGCCGCCGGGCGAGCGCAGCCGGTCCATGACGGCGACGACGTCGAGCAGGCGGGCTCCGGGCACGTCGAAGGAGCCGATGAGCAGCTCGACGTCGGGGGGCTCGGCCAGTCGGGTCACCTCGACGGCGACGGCCTCGCTGAGGCCGGGGTCCCCGTCCGCGGAGCCCACCCAGACGACGGGCCGCTCCCCCGCCTTCTCGGCGAGGGCGACGAGGGACCGGGCGAGCGCAGCCGGGTCACCGATGCCCTCGGTGCCTTCGGTGCCTTCGGTGCCTTCTGCGCCCTCGGTGCCGTCAGGTGGCTCGACGGCGATGCCGGCCTCGACCACGGCGGCGGTCTGCGGCTCGTCGGGAAGGCCCCGGACGGCATACGCCTGCTCGAGGGTCGTCCACGCCTCGCGCGTCAGCAGCCCCGGGGCGATGCGGGGGGTGGAGACGAGCAGGACGAGACGGCCGCTCACGGGCTGGGCTGGTCGCTGCGTCGCGGGCTAGGACGCGGGCGTCGTGGCCGGCGCGGAGGACGGCTTGATCCAGTTGGGCGAGGACTGCCCGACGCTGAAGTAGATCGGGGCCTGGTCGTTGTGGACGACCGCGCCGAAGCGGGGGTTGACCGAGATATCGGCCTTCTTGAGGCCGGCGCGGTAGGCCTCGACCTCGGCCGGCGTCATCTTCTGCGCCTGGATGAGCGCCACGGCGGAGACGAAGTCCTTGGTCGCCTGGGTCGCATCCGGGATCGTCGTCATCACCTGGGCATACGTCGCATCGGGCTTCCAGCCGCCCGACGGGGCGACGGCGTTCTCGAGGAGGGGCGCCGCGATGAGCGCTGTCAGCACGACGTTCTCGGTGAAGTCGTACTTCGCGGCCTGCAGCTGGTTGTAGGTCGTCTCGACGTCCTCCTGCGTGATGACCTGGCCGTTGACGACGGCAGCAGCCTGCTGCCGGGTCTCGAACCCGCACCCACCGAGCAGCGAGGCGGCGGTGGCTCCGGCCACGAGGGCTGCGGCGAGTCGCCTCGGCGACCGGGCAGCGGACCGGACCGGGTGTGCCGGTCGTGCGGACTGAGCCTTCACTGTGTTCCTCCTCTGGCGGATGCGTCAGTCATCTTACGGGGCGCGGGTGCCCGCGCTCACCACGGCATGCCCGGCGGCGATGTCGTCGAGCAGCACGGCGGTGATGAGCTGGCGCGCCCACGCCAGCACCTCGACGCCACGCAGCGGTTTGCCGCCGACCCGGGCCGTCATCGGGGCCGGCACGAGGATGGTGCCGAGCGCCTCCTTGACGAGGGTTCCGGGATAGAGCCGCATGAGGCGCAGCTGCTGGCTCTCGCGCAGGTCCGTGACGGGACCGAACCGCACGACCTTGCCCTGCAGGCCGATGTCGCCGATGTGCGCCCGGCGAGCGACGACCCGCAGCCGCGCGACCTCGAGGAGGTTGCGCACCGGCTCCGGCGGTGCACCGTAGCGGTCGCGCAGCTCGGCCTCGATCTCGTCGACGCCCTCGTCGGTCTCGACGGACGCCAGCTTCTTGTAGGCCTCGAGGCGCAGGCGCTCCCCCGGCACGTAGTCATGCGGGAGGTGAGCGTCGACGGGCAGCTCGATCTTGATCTCGGCCGGCACGTCGGAGGTCTCACCCCGGAAGTCGGCGACCGCCTCGCCGATGAGCCGCACGTAGAGGTCGAAGCCGACACCCTGGATGTGGCCCGACTGCTCGCCGCCGAGCAGGTTGCCGGCGCCGCGGATCTCGAGGTCCTTCATCGCGACGGCCATGCCGGAGCCGAGGTCGGTGTTGCTCGCGATGGTGCGCAGCCGGTCGTGCGCCGTCTCGGTCATCGGCTTCTCTGGCGGGTAGAGGAAGTAGGCGTAGGCCCGCTCACGTCCACGACCGACCCGGCCGCGCAGCTGGTGCAGCTGGCTGAGGCCGAGCATGTCGGAGCGCTCGACGATGAGGGTGTTGGCGTTGCTGATGTCGAGGCCGGTCTCGACGATCGTCGTGCACACGAGCACGTCGAAACGCTTCTCCCAGAAGTCCTCGACGACCTGCTCGAGCTTGTGCTCGCCCATCTGGCCGTGGGCGGTGGCGATGCGCGCCTCGGGCACGAGCTCACGCAGGCGTGCGGCCGCCTTCTCGATGCTGCTCACCTTGTTGTGGACGAAGAAGACCTGCCCCTCGCGCAGCAGCTCACGGCGGACCGCGGCCGTGATCTGCTTCTCGTCGTAGGGCCCGACGAAAGTGAGCACCGGGTGGCGCTCCTCGGGCGGGGTGGCGAGCGTCGACATCTCGCGGATGCCGGTCACCGCCATCTCGAGCGTGCGCGGGATGGGCGTGGCCGACATCGACAGGACGTCGACCGCGGTGCGCATCGTCTTCAGCAGCTCCTTGTGCTCGACTCCGAACCGCTGCTCCTCGTCGATGACGACGAGGCCGAGATCCTTGAACGTCACGTCCTTGGCGAGCAGCCGGTGCGTGCCGATGACGAGGTCGATGGTGCCGTCGGCGAGGCCGGCGAGCACGTCCTTGGCCTCCTTGTCGGTCTGGAAGCGCGACAGCGAGGCGACCCGCACGGGGAACTGCGCGTAGCGCTCGGCGAAGGTCTGCTGGTGCTGGCTGACGAGCAGGGTCGTCGGCACGAGGACCGCGACCTGCTTGCCGTCCTGGATCGCCTTGAAGGCGGCGCGGACGGCGATCTCGGTCTTGCCGTAGCCGACGTCGCCGCAGATGAGCCGGTCCATCGGGACCTGCTTCTCCATGTCGGCCTTGACCTCGTCGATGCTGCTCAGCTGGTCGGGCGTCTCGACGTAGCCGAAGGCCTCCTCGAGCTCGCGCTGCCACGGGGTGTCGGGCGCGAAGGCGTGGCCTCGCGTCGCCTGGCGGGCGCTGTAGAGGCGGATGAGGTCGGCTGCGATCTGCTTGACGTAGCGCTTGGCCCGCGACTTCGTCTTGCTCCAGTCGGTGCCGCCCATCTTGTTGAGCGAGGGCTCCTCGCCGCCGACGTACTTCGTCACCTGGTCGAGCTGGTCGGTGGGCACGTAGAGGCGGTCGCCGGGCTGGCCTCGCTTGGACGGGGCGTACTCGATGACGAGGTACTCGCGGGTGGCGCCCGAGACGGTGCGCTGCATCATCTCGACGAAACGGCCGACGCCGTGCTGCTCGTGGACGACGAAGTCGCCCGTGCGCAGCTGGAGCGGGTCGACCTGGTTGCGCCGTCGCGACGGCATGCGCCGCATGTCCTTGGTCGAGGTGCCCGACCCCGGCTGGCCGGTGAGGTCGGTCTCGGTGACGACCTCGAGGCGCTCACCCTCGTGGGCGAAGCCACGACCGAGCGGCGCCGTCGTCACCCCGACGTGGCCGGCCTCGACCGTGCCAGCAGTGTCACCGGTGCCGGTGGCCGCCGACAGGGACCGCACCGCGACCTCGTGCTCGCGCAGGACCTCTTCGACGCGCTTGGCGAGACCGGGGCCTTCGGTGACGACGGTGACGCGCCAGCCGTCGGCGACCCGCGAGCGAAGGTGGGCGACGGCGCGCTCGGTGTCGCCGCGGAAGGCCTCGGTGTCGACGGTGCGGACCGCGAGGCGCTCGTCGACGTCGTCGTCCTCGATGACGAGCTCGTCATCGGCGGCGAAGGGGCTGAGGGTCCACCACGACCGGTCGTGAGCGGTCGCGTGGGCCCGCACCTGGGCGAGCGTCCAGTAGGAGGCGCTGCCGAGCAGCGACTGTAGGTCGACGGGCACCTGGTTGCCGGCGGCGGCGTTGGCCCAGCTGGCCTCGAGGAACTCCTCGCTCGTCGCGACGAGGTCGTGGGCGCGGCGGCGGATCCGCTCGGGGTCGGCGAGCAGCACGATGGCGCTGGCGGGCAGCACGTCGAGCACCGACTCCATGCCGTCGACGAGGGCGGGGGCGAGCGACTCCATCCCCTCGACTGCGATGCCCTCGGCGACCTTCGAGAGCATCTCGGAGACACCGGGCAGCTGGTCGGCGAGAGCCCTGGCGCGGGCGCGCACGTCGTCGGTGAGCAGCAGCTCGCGGCAGGGTGGTGCCCACAGGCCGTGCTCGGCGATCTCGAGCGAGCGCTGGTCGGCGACTTTGAACCACCGCACCTCCTCGACCGTGTCGCCCCAGAACTCGATGCGGACCGGGTGCTCCTCGGTCGGCGGGAAGACGTCGAGGATGCCGCCGCGCACGGCGAACTCGCCGCGCCGCTCGACGAGGTCGGTGCGGGTGTAGGCGGCGGCCACGAGGGCGTCGACGACGTCGGTCAGCGCACGCTCGTCACCGGGTCGCAGGGCGACCGGCTCGAGGTCACCGAGGCCCTTGGTGAGCGGCTGGAGCACCGCTCGCACGGGCGCCACGACGACCGACAGGGGGCCGTATGCCGCGTCGCCCGGGTCGGGGTGCGCGACGCGCCGCAGCACGGCCAGGCGTCGACCGACGGTGTCGCTGCGAGGCGAGAGCCGCTCGTGGGGCAGTGTCTCCCAGGAGGGGAACACGGCAACTGCCTCAGCCGGCAGGAAGGCGCCGAGCGAGGAGGCGAGGTCCTCGGCCTCGCGGGTCGTCGCGGTCACGACGACGACGGGCGCGGCCTTGGGCCCGACCTGGGCCTGCTGCGCGAGCGCAGCGACGAGGAAGGGTCGGGTGCCGTCGCTCGCCGAGACGTCGACGAGGCGTGCGCGACCGACCTGCTGGAGGACGTGGTGGACATCGGGGAGCGCCCTGAAGGCGGACAGCAGAGGATGCGACATCAGGCTCACCAGTCTAGGCGGCGGCACCGACGGTCCTCGCCACGCCGGTCGAACGGCCGGAGCAGCGTCGCGGCGGCGGCACACCTCGTGCCGGGCGACCGCGCCGGCCGTCGGTCCCCGCCTGACCGGGACGGGTCGGGCTGGACCCGTTCAGGCCGGTTACCCCTGGGCGGCAGCCGTCAGCGCGGGGCGTGGAAGCGCTGCTGCGCGTCGAGCAGACCCACCTCGATGAGGGCTTCGACCGCGTCGGCTCCGTCGTCGATCAGGAAGGGCAGCACGTCGGTGCGCTCGGCCTTGGAGAAGTCCTTGAGGACGAAGTCGGCCGGGTCCTGCCGGCCGGGCGGGCGGCCGATGCCGAGCCGCACCCGGAGGTAGTCCTTGGAGCCGACCGACTGGGAGATCGAGCGCAGGCCGTTGTGGCCGCCCTCTCCCCCACCCTGCTTGAGGCGCACGAGCCCCGGTTCGATGTCGAGCTCGTCGTGCAGCACGATGAGCCGCTCGACGGGCACGTCGTAGTACTTGAGCAGCCCGGCGACCGGACCACCCGACACGTTCATGTAGGTGGACGGCACGGCGAGCACGACCTTGGGGCCGGGAACACGAAGGCGCACCTCGGCGACGCGTGCGCGTGCCTTGTGCGCCTTGAACGAGGCGCGGCCACCGGTGGCGTCGCGGGCGGCCAGCTCCTCGATGGCCATGGCGCCGACGTTGTGTCGGTTACCGGCGTACTCCGGACCGGGGTTGCCGAGTCCGACGACGAGCCAGGTGTCCATGACCTTCCTCGATGGGTAGTGCGGGTGATGCGGTCACGCGGCCGGGCGGCATACGGCAGCCGCCCGGCGCGTGGACGCGAATGCGCTGGTGGCTCAGGCCTCGTCGGCCGGAGCCGCCTCGGTGGACTCCGCCGACTCGCCGGCCTCGCCCTCGGCGGACGCGGCCTCCTCGTCGGACTCCTCGCGCTCGATGCCGGCCTCGGCCTCGGCCTCGGCGAGCTCGGCCTCGAGGGCCTCCTCGGAGATGGCCTGCGTGACGTTGACGACGAGGGCGTCCTCGTCGGTGACGAGGGTCGCGCCCTCGGGCAGCTCGACAGCCCCGGCGTGGATCTGCGTGCCGGCCGTGAGGCCCTCGACGGAGACGACGACGTTCTCGGGGATGTTGGTCGCGAGCACCTCGAGCTGGAGGGTGTTGTTGTCGAGCGTCACGACGGTCTCGGGAGCGGCCTCGCCCTCGAGGTGGACGGCGACGTCCACGGTGACCTTCTCGCCCTTGCGGACGACGACGAGGTCGACGTGGTCGATGACCGGCTTGATCGGGTCGCGCTGCACGTCCTTGGCCAGGGCGAGCTGCTCGTCACCGTCGATGACGATGGTCAGCAGGGCGTTGGCCTGCTTGAGAGCCATCATCGTGTCGTGGCCCGGCAGCGAGATGTGCACGGGGTCCGTGCCGTGGCCGTACATGACGGCGGGGATGTTGCCGGCGCGGCGGATCTTGCGCGCGGCGCCCTTGCCGAAGTCGCTGCGCTTCTCGGCGGTGAGCTTGGTGGTGTCGGACACGGGAGACTCCTGGAGATCGGGGGCTGAGGCGGTGGCTGGCCTCGACGCGGGACACCGCGCGGGTGTTCGGTCGGAAAGAGGTGGTCCGCACGCAGAGGCGGACCGGACCGGAGCACTCCCTGGTCAGGTCGCCCGCGTCGATCACGGACTGCGTGCTGGCCAGCCGAAGCCAGCCGTGCGCCGTCCCTCGCCGAGGCAACTTCTCGATCTTACGGGACGGTGCGTCCCGCCACGAAATCTGCCGGACGGGCTCGGCTCAGGGCGCGGCGGACCGGGTGATCGCGAACGAGTCGGTGAACGTGCCGCCCTCGGTCCGCACGAACGACACGCGCAGGTCGGACGGCGTCGCCCGGACGTCGACGTAGCCGTGGGTGGGGTTGCTGCCGGCCCCAGACGCGGCCTCGAAGTAGGGCGCCTCGCTGTCGGACGAGGACGGTGCCCGGAGGGCGACGCCACCGGTCCCGACGGTCGTGAAGACGGTGCCGGCACCCGCGACGAGGTCGCGCCCGGAGTTGGCGACGCAGGCGGGGGTGAAGGTGCCGACGGTGACTCCGGCGCACCCCGGACCCTCCGCCAGCTGGGCCGTGCGCTCGTAGAGGTGCTCGTGCCCCGAGAGCACGAGGTCGACCCGCTCGGAGACGAGCAGGTCGAGCAGGTCGGCCCCGACGTCGCAGGCGTGCACGCCCGTCGTGAGACAGGGTTTGTGCATGCCGACGACGACCCAGGGCACCCCGGCGCTGCGGGCCGACTCGATGGCCTTGGACGTCCACGCGAGGTGCGACGAACCCGCCGCGTAGCTCCACGTGCCGTCGGGAAAGGTGAGGGCGGGCGAGATCATGACGAAGCGCACGAGGGGGGCGCTGCTCGGCACGTCGACGTAGTACTCCCGCGGGTAGTCGCCGACGAGGCCCGGCAGGCGGTTCGGCAGGCAGGCGGCGAAGTCGGCGATGTTGCCGTTGCTGCCGTCACTGTCGTGGTTGCCCGGCAGCAGCTGGAACGGCAGGTCGGTGCCGACCCGGTCGGTGACGAAGCGGCACCACTGCTGCTCCTCGCCCACCCGGCCGTAGGACAGGTCGCCGAGCGCGAGGTGGAGGTCGGGCTTGCTGGCGCCCACCGCCGTGAGGACACTGCTCGTCGCTGCGGTCGAGCCGTAGTCGCCGGCGGCCGTGAAGTGCAGCCGCTCTGCGGGCGGGGTCCGCGTGGCCGGGGCCACCGGGTCGTCCGTCTGGGGCACGGCGACGCACGCCGCCACCCCCGACAGGAGCAGCGCCCCCACGAGGGCCGAGCCCCCACGCCAGCGCATACCTCAGCCTAGTCGGGGTGCGCTGCCGTCGCGTCGTCGCCCGACGCTGCCGTATGCGTGGAGCGCGGGTCGCGCGCATCCGCCGGGTCGCTGCCGTGTGGGCGACGCGACTCGTCGGCCCGGACCGCGACGACGCCGCCGACGATGAGCGCTCCCCCGACGAGCTGGATCGGCGCCGGGAGCTCGGCGAGGACGATCCAGGCGAAGAGCACGGCGAAGAGCACCTCGGTCAGCGCGACGAAGGAGGCCACCTTCGGACCGAGCAGCCGCACCGCGACGATTCCGGTGACGTAGGCGAAGGCTGCGGCGACGAGCGCGATGACGAGGATCGGCACCCACCAGGGCACGACGACCCCGCTCAGCACGACGTCAGACGCGCCTCGCGTCGTGTCGAGCAGGCCGCTCAACCCGGCGACCCACAGGGCGACCGCGCCGACTGTGAGGCCGCCACCCGCGAGACCGAGCGCCGGCACGTCGTCGTCGACGTGGGCGGCGAGCAGGAAGTAGAGGACGAGGCAGACGGCGGCGCCGAGACCCCAGAGCACACCGACGAGGCTGACGGTCGCGCCGCCACCGACGACGTCGAGCACGAGCAGCAGCCCGATGACGGCGAGCCCGACGCCGAGGACGGTGAGGCGGCGGGGCCTCTGGCGGTGGCGACCCCACAGCCAGAGCACGATGAGCACGGGAGCGAGGTACTCGAGGAGCAGGGCCACGCCGACGGACAGGTGCGTCACGGCGTAGAAGTAGGCGAGCTGGCAGCCGGCCACGCCGGTCAGGCCGTAGCCGACGACGACCCAGGCGTTGCGCCGCATGGCTCCCCACCGACCGCGCAGCGCGAGGAGGGTCGGCACGAGCAGCACGAGCGCGGCCAGGGTGATGCGCAGGGTCACGACCGACCCCGGCGCCCACCCGGCGACGAGCAGCGACTTGGCGAAGGCCCCCGAGGTCGCGAAGGCCGCGGCCGAGACGAGCGCGACCGAGAGCCCGACGACGGGGTGGCGCGGGGGCGCCTGGCGCAGCGTGGTCGGTGACACCGGTGGCGCCGGTGTGGCCGTCGCCGACACAACCGCGCGATCTGCTCGCGTCACGCCTCCAGGTCCTGCCACGACTCCACCTCGTTCTCTGCTGCGACACGCCCACCCCGACTGATGTCAGGACCGAAATCACTTAGACTCATGACGCTAGCCGTCGTCGACGTCAGGAGTCAAGATGGTCTTCGCCCATGACACCGAGGTGGCCCTCGAGGGCGCAGCCGCGCTCGTCAACACCATGCCCGGCTCCGTGCCCGGTGACTCCAGCCCCGACACCCTGACCACCGTCGAGCAGCTCGAGACCCTCTTCGCGGCCCAGCGCTGGACCGGTCGCTTCGACCGCGACGCGAGGGAGCTCGCCGCCGTGCGCGCCATGCGCCCCCGCCTCCGGGAGCTGTGGGAGCTCGACGAGCCGGGCGTCGTCGAGCTCGTCAACACCCTGCTCGCCGAGTCACGCGCCGTGCCGCAGCTCGTCGACCACGACGACGTCGGCTGGCACATCCACGCCACCGCGCCCGACGCGCCCCTGGCCCAGCGGATGGCCGTCGAGGCCGCGATCGCCGCGATCGACGTCGTGCGAACGGGCGAGCTCGGCCGCCTGCGCATCTGCGAGGCGGACGACTGCGACGACGTCGTCATCGACCTCTCGCGCAACCGGTCGCGCCGCTTCTGCGAGGGTGGGTGCGCCGCCCGAGCACACACCGCGGCCTACCGCGCGCGCGCCCGGAGGGCCGCAACAGAGGCGTAACGCCGACGAAACTCCTTGTGCCACAACGTCTGCGAGGTTCGCATCGGCGTCCTCACCGAGGATGCCCCGGTCTCCAGCCCACGTCGCCCTCGTTCGGGCTGCCCGGTCTCGTCATGCAGGCACAGGAGCAACCACGTGACCCATCTCGAGCACCTCACACCCCGGCGGATCATCGCCGTCCTCGTCGTCCTCGCCCTCTGCGCCGCCACCGCCGCGGCGTCGTGGGCGCTCGGGCGCAACACGTCCGACCCGGTCGGGTCGGCACCCGCCGGCCGCGTCCTCTCTCCCGGCCTCACCCCGGAGCTGACAGCCGACCTCGCGACCAACGTCGCCTACCAGCAGGCTCTCGTGACCGCGCCGAGCGGCAAGCCGAAGGTGACGGTCATCGGCACCGGGGGCACGATCGCCGGAGTCGCCACCAACCGCGGCAGCTTCACGAACTACCGCGCCGGCCAGATCCCCATCGCCGACCTCGTCGACGACCTGCGACCCGAGATCGACGCGGTCGCCGAGGTCGAGACGATCCAGTTCGGCAACAAGGGCTCGGGCGGCTACACGATCGCCGAGTTCCACGCCCTGACGCTCGCTGTCGACAAGGCGCTCAAGACCTCCGACGGCGTCGTCGTGACGAGCGGTACCGACACGATGGAGGAGTTCGCCTACTGGCTCGACCTCACGGTCCAGAGCCGCAAGCCGGTCGTCATGACCGGCGCGATGCGTCCGACCGCAGCGGGCGCCGTCGACGGCCCCGGCGTCATCGGCGCCGACGGCCCGGCGAACCTCTACAACGCGATCACCCTCGCCGGCAGCCGCGTCACGACGTGCTTCGGCACCGTGCTGATGCTCGGCGACGAGTTCCACGCCGCCCGCGACGTCACGAAGACGAGCGCCTACCGCATGGACACCTTCCAGACCCGGGAGCTCGGTGTCCTCGGCTGGATCGACGGCTCGAACATCAAAGTCGGCCGGGCGCCAGCGCGCGTCGCCACGTGCGACAACCCGCAGCGCTGGGCCACGCCGTTCGACCTGTCGAAGATCGCGCCGACGGCCATCCCCCGCACCGAGATCGTCTACGGCTACCAGCAGGCCGGCGGCGAGGCGATCACCGGCTTCGCCGACGCGGGCGTCAAGGGCATCGTCACGGCGGGCACCGGCGCCGGCGGCCTCTCCGGCGCCCAGGGCACGGCGCGCACGGCGGCCGTCGCAAAGGGTGTCGTCTTCGTCAGCACGACGCGCACGGGGTCGGGCTCGGTCTACGGCGGCGCCACGGGCAGCGTCATCGCCGGTGACGACCTGCTGCCGCAGAAGGCACGCCTGCTCCTCATGCTCAGCCTCGCCTACGCCCAGGGCGACGTCGACAAGGTCCGCACGTGGGTGACGACGATCGGCAACCCCGAGTGGGACACCCTGGCCAGCTCGGCCGGCACGCCTCCGGGGCAGCTCAAGCCCGCCGCGTGACGGGCTGACCCACCGCACACCGAGGCGGTATGCCGCTGGGCCGGCCCAGCGGCATACCGCCTCCCGTGTCGTCGGGCGCGGTCGCACTCGTCGAACCGGGCAGTCGGGTATGACTGTCGGGTGACACGACGGTGGCTCTTCGCCGACCAGCTCAGACCGCACTTCACGACGGGGCGCGGCGGGGTGCTGCTCGTCGAGAGCCGTGCCGCGCTCGGCCGCCGGCGCTACCACCGGCAGAAGCTGCACCTCGTTCTGTCGGCCCTGCGCCACCGCGCCGCCGAGCTCGGCGAATCCGCCATGCTGCTGCGCACCGACACCTACGGCGAGGCCCTCGCCGAGCTCGGTGAGCCCGTCCGTGTGCACGAACCGACGTCGTATGCCGCCGACGCCTTCGTGCGCCGGCGGCTCGAGACCGGCGAGGTCGAGGGCATCGACCCGACACCGGGGTTCAGCCTGCCCAAGGAGGACTTCGCGCGGTGGGCGGGCGGGCGACGGCAGCTGCGGATGGACGACTTCTACCGCTTCCAGCGCCAGCGTCTCGACCTGCTCGTCGAGGGTGACCACCCCCTCGGTGGCCGATGGTCCTTCGACGAGGACAACCGCGAGCCACCGCCGAAGGGGGCGCGGACGCTCGGGGTGCCCGCGGCATACCGACCTCGGGAGAGCGACATCGACGCCGAGGTGCGCGACGACCTCGACCGATGGACCCGCGACGGGGGCCTCGAGACGGTGGGCGAGGACGGACCGAGGCTCTTCGCAGTGACCCGGCGGGAGGCGCTGGCCGCGCTGGAGCGCTTCGTCACGCAGCGGCTGGGGGCGTTCGGCCCGCACGAGGACGCGATGCTGCGCGGTGACTGGGCCATGGCGCACAGCCTGCTGTCGGTGCCGCTCAACCTCGGGCTGCTCAGTCCGGTCGAGGTCGCCGAGCGTGCGGTGCAGGCGCTGCGCGACGGGGACGCGCCGCTGCCCTCCGTCGAGGGCTTCGTGCGCCAGGTGATCGGGTGGCGTGAGTACGTCTGGCACACCTACTGGCACTTCGGCCCCGCCTACCGGCGCCGCAACGGGCTCGGCGCCACGGGCGGCATACCGGCGTGGTTCGACGACCTCGAGGCCGACCGGGTCGACGCGGCCTGCCTGTCCGACGTCCTCGAGGGGGTGCGTGACCGCGGCTGGGTGCACCACATCCCGCGCCTCATGGTGCTCGGCAACTGGGCCGCGCAGCGGGGCTACCACCCCGAGGCGCTCACCGAGTGGTTCCAGACGCGGTTCGTCGACGGCTACGACTGGGTCATGCCGCCCAACGTCGTCGGCATGAGCCAGCACGCCGACGGCGGCGCCATGGCGACCAAGCCGTACGTGTCAGGCGGCGCCTACATCGACCGGATGAGCGACTACTGCGGCGGCTGCCGCTACAACCCGAAGAAGCGGGTCGGCGACGACGCCTGCCCCTTCACGGCCGGCTACTGGGCCTACCTCGACCGCAACGCCGAGCGTCTCGCGGGCAACCACCGCATGGCGCGGCCGCTCCAGGGACGCCACCGCCTCACGGACCTCGCCGCGCTCGTCGAGCAGGAGCGGGTGCGCGGCGACGCCCCGCCCTGAGCGGGCTGTCGGTCGGCCGGCGGCCGTGAGCCCCCGAGGTTTCAGGCCTTGCCGTCGAAGAGGCTCGTGACGGAGCCGTCCTCGAAGACCTCCTTGATCGCCATCGACACCAGCGGCGCGATCGAGAGGACCGTGAGCTTGTCGAAGCGGCGGTCGTCGGGGATCGGCAGCGTGTTGGTGACGACGACCTCGTCGACCTTGCAGGCCTTGAGCCGATCGACCGCCGGGCCCGAGAGGATCGCGTGGGTCGCGGCGATGACGACCGCCTCGGCACCCTGCTCCATGATCGCGTCGGCGGCCTTCGTGATGGTGCCGGCCGTGTCGATCATGTCGTCGACGAGGATGCAGACGCGGCCCTTGATCTCGCCGACGACGCGGTTGGCGACGACCTCGTTGGGGCGGTTGATGTCGCGGGTCTTGTGGATGAAGGCGAGCGGTGCACCACCGAGGCGCGAGCTCCAGTCCTCGGCGACCTTGATGCGACCGGCGTCGGGCGAGACGACGGCGAGGTCGAGGTGGCCGTACTTCTTCGCGACGTAGTCGGCGAGGATCGGCATCGCCATGAGGTGGTCGACCGGGCCGTCGAAGAAGCCCTGGATCTGGGCTGTGTGCAGGTCGATGGCCATGAGGCGGTCGGCCCCGGCCGTCTTGAAGAGGTCGGCCATGAGGCGGGCCGAGATCGGCTCGCGGCCACGATGCTTCTTGTCCTGGCGGGCGTAGCCGTAGAACGGCAACACGACGGTGATCCGCTTCGCGGAGGCGCGCTTCAGCGCGTCGATCATGATGAGCTGTTCCATGATCCACTCGTTGATCGGCGACGTGTGGCTCTGGATGACGAAGGCATCGGAGCCGCGCACCGACTCCTCGTAGCGCACGTAGATCTCGCCGTTGGCGAAGTCGTAGGCGCTCGTCGGCACGAGCTCGGTGCCGAGCGCCGCGGCGACCTCCTGCGACAGCTGAGGGTGCGCCCGGCCCGAGAAGATCATGAGGTGCTTCTCGGTCGTCTTGTTGATGCCGCTCATCCGTTCGCGTCCTTCGGTTCGGTGGGCTCGTCGGTCGGCTCATCGCTGGGCTGGGCGGTGGACTGGGCGG
This sequence comes from Humibacillus xanthopallidus, assembly GCF_006717145.1. Lineage (GTDB taxonomy): Bacteria > Actinomycetota > Actinomycetes > Actinomycetales > Dermatophilaceae > Humibacillus > Humibacillus xanthopallidus. The sequence continues at coordinate 2,446,155 of NZ_VFQF01000001.1, forward strand.
TGGACTCGGCGCGCGGCTGGGCGTCGGCCGCCTGCGCGGCACGTGCGGCTTCGTCGGTCTTCGTACCCGCCCGCCGCCTCGCGACCCACCCGTCGATGTTGCGTTGCTGCGCGCGGGTGACGGCGAGCTGTCCGGGGTCGACGTCGCTGACGACGGCGGAGCCGGCTGCGACGTAGGCCCCGTCGCCGATGGTGCGCGGGGCGACGATGACCGAGTTGCTGCCGATGAAGCTGTAGGCGCCGACCGTCGTGTGGCCCTTGGTCACGCCGTCGTAGTTGGCGAAGATCGTGCCCGCGCCGATGTTGGCGCCGGGGCCGACGGTCGCGTCGCCGCAGTAGCTGAGGTGCGGCACCTTCGCACCATCGGCGATCTGGGCGTTCTTCGTCTCGACGAAGCCGCCGATCTTGCCGCCCGCCCCGAGGCGCGTGCCCGGCCTCAGGTAGGAGAACGGTCCGACCGTGGCGCCCGGACCGATCTCGGCAAGCTCGGCCTGGGTGCGCACGACGCTTGCGCCGTCGTCGACCTCGCAGTCGTGCAGGGTCGTGTCGGGGCCGATGACGCAGTCCCGGCCGATCGAGGTCGCGCCGAGGATCTGCGTGCCCGGGTGCACGACGGTGTCGGGCCCGATCGTCACGTCGGCGTCGATCCACGTCGTCGCCGGGTCGATGACGATCGCGCCCTCGCGCATCGCCGCCTCGACGGTGCGGCGGTTGAGCTCGGCGCCGAGCCGGGCGAGCTGCACCTTGTCGTTGACGCCCTCGGTCTGCCAGAGGTCGTCGACGGGGTAGGCCCGCACGCCGAGCCCGCGCGCGCGGGCGACGGCGATGACGTCGGTGAGGTACTTCTCGCCCTGCACGTTGTCGGTGCCGACCTCGGCGAGCGCCGAGCGCAGGAGCACGGCGTCGAAGGCGTAGAGCCCGCTGTTGACCTCGCCGATCGCGCGCTGCTCGTCGGTCGCGTCCTTCTGCTCCACGATGGCGGCGACGGCGCCGTCGCCGTCGCGCAGCACCCGGCCGTAGCCGGTCGGGTCGGGCAGCGTCGCCGTGATGAGCGTGACAGCGTCGTGGCTCGCCTCGTGCACGGCGACGAGCCCGTGCAGGGTCTCCGATGTGAGCAACGGCACGTCGCCGTAGGTCACGACGACGGTGCCCTCGAGCCCTTGCGGCAGCGCCTCGAGGGCGCACTCGACGGCGCGGCCGGTGCCCTTGACCTCGTCCTGGTCGGCGATGAGCACGTCGGGATCGTGCTCGAGCACGTGCTCGGCGACGCGGTCGCGCTCGTGGCGCACGACGACGGCGAGGTGCTCGGGCCCGATGCCGCGGGCTGCGCGCAGTGCATGACCCACGAGCGAGCGCCCGCCGATCGTGTGCAGCACCTTGGGGATCGTGGACTTCATGCGTGTGCCCTCACCAGCAGCGAGGACGATCACGGCGGTCGGCCGCGATTCGCTCACGGGCGCAGCTCCTTCGGCTCGGATGCAGTCGGGCGCCGGCGCCCTCCGAGACCGTGCTCCGAGAGGCGCCGCAGCCACTCTACTCGGCAGACGCGGGGCCTCCAGCCGGGTCGGGCATGCCGCCGGTATGCCGCCCGCCGGGGCTCCCCGGGTAGGAGTCGAACCTACGTCGCTAGTCCTGATTCAAAGTCAGGCGGGCCCTGCCGACAGACCAACCGGGGAACGTCACGCGCCGTGACGACGGCCGCGGCTGCGACCCGCTCGCGGGACGGTCCACAGGGTAGTGCAGACCGCGGCGACGTCCTGCCCTGTCCTGCCCTGTCGTGCCCCGTCCTCGCCTGCCCTCGCCGGATCGGTGGTGGACAGCGGGGCCGGCCGGTGGCGACGCGCCCGCACAGGGCGGGCGTCCGGTGGCTGCCCTCGCGGACGGCACAATGTGGGTGTGACCGCCGACCGAGCCGACCGAGCCGAGCGACCCGACCGGCCCGACAGGGCTGACAGGGGACGCCCGCGTGCCCGGATGACCGGCCCCGAGCGCCGTGAGCAGCTCATCCTCGTCGGCCGCAAGCTCTTCGCCGAGAAGGGCTTCGAGGCGACGACGGTCGAGGAGATCGCCTCCAAGGGCAACGTCTCCAAGCCGGTCGTCTACGAGCACTTCGGCGGCAAGGAGGGCCTCTACGCCGTCATCGTCGACCGCGAGATCCAGGCGCTGCTGGGCGGCATCAACGCGACCCTCGACGAGGGCGAGGGCGCCCGGGTCCTGCTCGAGCACGCCACCCTGGCCCTGCTCGACTACATCGAGTCCGACCCCGACGGCTTCCGGATCCTCGTGCGCGACTCGCCCCCCGGGCAGTCGACCGGCTCCTTCGCGAGCGTGCTCGGCGACGTCGCGAGCCAGGTCGAGCACCTGCTCGCGGCAGCCTTCAAGCAGCGGGGTCTCGACCCCAAGTCCGCGCCGATCCACGCCCAGATGCTCGTCGGCATGGTGGCGCTCACCGGCCAGTGGTGGCTGGAGCAGCGCAAGTTCAAGAAGGACCAGGTGGCGGCGCACCTCGTCAACCTCGCCTGGAACGGCCTCTCCGGCCTCGACCGCTCCCCCCGCCTCATCAGCAGACCCCGCCGCTAAGACCACTCCCGCTCTCCCCAGCCCTCCAAGCCCTCCCAACTCTCCCCGATTCGAGGTGATAGCGAACGCCACGTGGGTGCCAATATCACCTCCACCGAGGATCCGATTCGAGGTGATCCTGAGCGCCACGTAGATGCCGAAATCACCTCGAATCGCAGGGGTGTGAGTCCGGGTTCGTTGGGTTCCTCCCCACCGAGGATCCGATTCGAGTTGATCCTGAGCGCCACGTGGGTGGCGGAATCACCTCGAATCGCAGGGGGTTTGAGCCTGGGTATTCGATAAGGCCTCCCCACCGAGGATCCGATTCGAGGTGATAGCGAGCGCCACGTGGGTGCCGGGATCACCTCGAATCGCAGGGGGTTTGAGCCTGGGATGTCGCCGAGTTCTTCCCGCCGCGACGTCAGGTCGGTATGACGACCGACTGCGTGACGGCGCCCGACGCGTTGCGCACCCGGACGACGAGCGGTGTCGGTCCGCCCGTGCCGCCCTGGACGAGCTGGATCTGGCCGCCGTCACCGACACAGGTCACGCTCGAGCGCGAGCTCTGCGTGCAGGTGAAGGTGCGGTTGCCGGCCGTGAGCGAGCCGGCCCCACCCGATGTCGAGACGGTGACGGTCATCGACCCGCCGCTCGACACAGCCGGCACCCGAAGCGAGATCCGGCTGGGGTCGCCGGCTCCGAGCAGGCGCGCCTCCACGCCGGCTGCCGGCGGGGGCGCAGGAGTGGCCGACGTGGGCCGCGGCGCGGGTGGCGGGGTCGGGCTGGGCGTCGTCGCCCTCGGGCGGGCTGTCGCGGAGCCCGCCGTGGTCCCGGCGCCGGGTGGCTGCGCCGAGGCCGTGACGACCCCTGACGTCACGCTCGGGATGCCCGTTGGCGTCGAGCTCGTGGGCGGCGTCGTCACCGTGGCGGAGGTGCCGAGCGTGCCTGTCGCAGTGCCTGCGCCGGGCGACGGTGAGAGCGCCGTCGGTGCCGTCGCTGGTGGCGCGTCGGACTGGCCCGACGTCAGGGCTGCCGCCACGAGCCCGATCGCGACGACTCCGGCGGCGAGCAGCACGGCCACGCGGGCCGCGGTCTGGCTCGACTCCGCCGCACCGCCCGCTCCCGCAGAGCCGTCCCGAGGTGCTCCAGCAGACGCACCGGCGGTGGTACCTGCAGCGACACCGACCGCAGCTCCCACCGACCCAGTTGCTGCAGCCGCCGAGGCGGCAACCCCTGCGGGCGCCTCCCCCATCGCAGCGAGCGCCGCTGCTCCGGCACCCACGCCGGCTGCGCCCACCCCGGCAAAGCCCAGAGCCGCGGCGAGGCCCGACGAGCCGAATCCGACTGCCAGCACGAGCGGCACGACCAGCGCCGGGAATCCGCGATGGATCTCGCGCAGGTCCGCGGCCACCGCAGCGGCGTGCGGACAGGAGGCGATGTGCGCCTCCGCGCGCTCAGTCTGGCGGCGAGGCAGCCGTCCGCGCACGAGTCGCCCGAGGCGCTCGATGGTCCAGCTGCACTCACGCGACTCGGCGTGCTCGAGGCACCGGTCGGCATACGCGTCGAGGTAGCCCGCGCGCAGCGACTCGCGGGCTCGCATGGCCCGAGAGCTCACGGCGCCGGCGGTCATGCCGAGCCGGGGAGCGACGACCCGCGGCGCCTCGCCCTCGACGGTCGTGTGCCACAGGACGCGCTGGTCGCGCTCGGGCAGCCCGGCGAACGCAGCGCGCACGAGCTCGGTGTCGTAAAGCTCCGAGTCGCCGCCGTCGCCCGACTCCAGGGCGATGGCCTCCGCCGCCTCGGCCGGTTCGGTGATCAGCTCGAGGTCGTCGTCGGAGACGGGCAGCAGCCGCAGCTCGCGGCGGGTGTGGTCCGCGGCAACGGTGCGCACCGTCGTGAGGAAGTAGGCCCGGAAGTGGTCGTCGGGCCCCCGCCCCGACTGGAGCAGAGTGAAGATCTTCGTCGCCGCCTCGGCGACGATGTCCTCGGGCGGCGTGCGGCCGCCGTGCTTGCCGGCCACGCCGTAGGCAGCGGGAAGGTGGCGCCGCCAGAGCTCGCCATAGGCCTCGGCGGACCCCTCACGGGCCCGGCCCAGGAGGACCTCGTCGGGTGCCGACTCCCACGAGTCCCGCGACCACAGAGCCGTCTCGGCCGACACCAGCGTCCCCTCTGTTCACGTCTCGGATGTCCCGGACGCGCCTCGATCCGGCCGCGTCGCGAGGCTCCGGGTGGGCGCCGGAGCGGCCCCAGTGTGCCAACACTTGGGGGCGCAGGTCGAGGGGGCCCGGACTCGGTGGCGTCCTCCCGCATGACCCCCTCCACGAGAGCACACGGGAGGACGCACCGATCGACACCATCGAGGCGACGTCCGTTCCCGTCAGCGTCGCCGTCGCAGTTCCCGTCGAGCAGCCCCTCCCCTGACGAAGCGGGGCCACGACGGTGTCGACCTCCATGAGACGCCCCGACCGCCGTTTCATGACGCACTTTTCACGAAATCCGTGTCAGCCCGGCAGCTGCGCCACCGCGAAGGTCCGCGTGAAGGGGAAGAACACGACGCCGTCGCGGCGGGGGTATGCCGCCTCGAGCTCGCGCTCGTAGGTGGCGAGGAAGGCCTCGCGCTCGGTCTCGTCGGTCAGCACGCCGAGCACAGGGCGCAGGCCGGTGCCCCGCACCCACTCGAGCACCGGGTGGGGAGCATCCGGTGCTGCCGTGAGCAACTGGAGGTAGGTCGTCTGCCACACGTCCACCGCGCGGGTGTGCGCGAGGAGGAGGGCGGCATACGTCTCCGGTCGCGCGACGGCGTCGGCGCGGTCGAGACCGTCCTGCAGCTCGTCGGCCCGCGGGTGCCGGGCGGCGACCTCACGCATGAGCCGGTGCGAGGGGGCGTCGAAGTTCGCGGGCACCTGCATCGCGAGAACGCCTGCGGGAGAGAGCGTTTCGAGCCATCGGGGCAGCAGGCGCAGGTGCGTCGGCACCCACTGCAGGACGGCGTTCGTGACGAGCACGTCGATCGGGCCCGACTCGGTCGGGTCCCAGCTCTCCGCGGCCGCCTCGACCCACTCGACCCGCCCTGAGGCATCGAGCTCTCGGGCGCGGGCGAGCATCTCGGGTGAGCTGTCGATGCCCATGACGTGGGCCGCCGGCCACCGGTCGGCGAGCGACAGCGTGAGCTCGCCCGGGCCGCAGCCGAGATCGACGACGCGGCCGGGTCGCTCACTCGGCACGCGCGCCAGCAGGTCGTGGAAGGGCCGGCCGCGATGGTCGCCGAAGACGGCGTACTGCGCCGGGTCCCAGCGCGCGTCCCCTGCCCCGGCGCGCTCCCCCTCGCGGGCTGTGTCCGGTGTGATGTCGAAGGTGCTCATGCGGGTCCCCGTTCTTTTGATGTCAAGAGTCTTGATGGTGACTAGAGTTGACGGCATGGCGAAGGATCCGGGCCGTCGCGACGACGTCGACGAGATCGTCGCTGCGTGGCGGCGCGAGCGACCCGACCTCGACGTCAGCCCGCTCGAGGTCCTGTCGCGGGTCTCGCGCCTGGCTCGGCGGCTCGACCTCGCTCGCGGGTCCGCCTTCTCCGAGCACCAGCTCGAGGGCTGGGCCTTCGACGTGCTGTCGGCGCTGCGCCGCGCCGGCGAGCCCTACGAGCTCTCGCCGGGCCATCTCGTGCAGCAGACGCTCGTCACCTCGGGCACGATGACCAACCGGGTCGACCGGCTCGAGCGCAGCGGCTACGTCGAGCGTCGCCCCGACCCGGGCGACCGCCGTGGCGTGCTCGTGCGCCTCACGCCGGCCGGCCGCGACATCGTCGACTCGGCCATGGCCGACCTCATCGAGCAGGAGAAGTCGCTGCTCGCCGAGGTGTCCGAGGCCGACCGCCTGGAGCTCGCGCGACTGCTGCGGCGCATGCTCGCGCCCCTCGAGGCGCGTCCGGGCGAGACGGGCTGACCGCGTCCGCCCTGCCGTGCCTGTCGAGCCGGCCGAGCCGGCCGAGCGGGTCGGATTGACCGGGCTCACCCCTGCGCCTGCTGGAACTCGAGGCGGTTGCCGACGGGATCGCTCGTGTGGAAGCGCAGCAGGCCCGGGATGGCGTCGTCCCAGCGCACCGGAGCCCCCGACGCCTCGACGGCCGCGGCGAGCCGGTCGACGTCGGCGACCGCGATCCCGGGATGCGCCTTGAGCGCGGGCGCGAAGGCCTCCTCGATGCCGACGTGCAGCTCGGCGGACCCCGCGCGGAACCATGCGCCACCGCGCTTCCGCAGCGCCTCCGGCTTGGCGACCTCGGTCATGCCGAGCACGCCGACGTAGAAGGCGCGCATGGCGTCCTCACAGCCCGCAGGACCCGACACCTGGACGTGGTGCAGTCGCATCTCCATGCGCCCAAAGTATCTTGACATCAAGATACTTTCAAGACTTCCCGCACCACGGACGGACGGTGGTGCAGAGTCAGCCCACGGTCTCGGCGGCCTCCAGCCACTCGAGCTCGAGCAGCTCGCGCTCCTCGACGACCTCGCGCAGGCGGGCGGAGAGGTCGGCGAGCGCGGAGGGGTCGGTCGCCTTCTCGACCATGTCCGCGTGCAGCCGCGCCTCACGCTCGCCGAGTCGGGTCAGCTGCTTCTCGACGCGCGCCATGACCTTGCGCGCCTCGCGCACCTGGGCCGGGTTCGCCACTGGCGCAGCGACATCGGAGCTCGACGCGGCCGCCGCACCCGTCCCCGTTGCCGCAGCCGACGTGCTCCGAGGAGGTATGCCGTCCGGCCGGCTCGCGCGCGCCCGCGCGGCCTCACGCAGGCGGAGATACTCCTCGACGCCGCCCGGCAGGTCGCGCAGCTTGCCGTCGCCGAGCAGGGCGAGCTGGTGGTCGCACACGCGCTCGAGCAGGTAGCGGTCGTGGGAGACCACGATGAGCGTGCCGGCCCAGCCGTCGAGCACGTCCTCGAGCGAGGTGAGGGTCTCGATGTCGAGGTCGTTGGTCGGCTCGTCGAGGATGAGCACGTTGGGCTCGGTGAGGAGCAGCCTCGTCAGCTGGAGGCGACGGCGCTCACCACCGCTGAGGTCGCAGACCCGCGACTGCTGCCGCCCGCCCGGGAAGCCCAGGCGCGTGGCGAGCTGGCTCGCGCTGATCTCCTTGCCGCCCAGGGTCGTGTACTGCTTGACGTCCTCGATCGCCTCGATGACCCGCCACTGCTCGAAGCGCTCGAGCTCACGGACCTCCTGGGTGAGGAAGGCGATGGCGACGGTCTTGCCGATCTTGCGGCGACCGGCGGCCAGGGGCACCTCGCCCGTGAGAGCGCGGAGCAGGGTCGACTTGCCGGCGCCGTTGACCCCGACCAACCCGACCCGCTCCCCCGGCGCGAGGCGCCACGTGACGTGGTCGAGCAGCCGGCGCTCGTTCGGCGGGTCGCCGAGCACGACGGTGGCGTCCTCGAGGTCGAGCACGTCCTTGCCGAGCCGCCGGCTCGCGAAGGAGGCGAGCTCGACGCTGTTGCGAGGAGCCGGCTCGTCGGCGATGAGGGCGTTGGCCGCGTCGATGCGGAACTTCGGCTTGCTCGTGCGGGCGGGCGGCCCTCGGCGCAGCCAGGCCAGCTCCTTGCGCATGAGGTTGGCTCGCCGGTCGGCTGCGAGCCCGGCGAGACGGTCGCGCTCGGCCTTCGCGAGGACGTAGGCGGCATACCCACCCTCGAAGGCGGTGACGCCGCCGGCCTCGACCTCCCACGTCATCGTCGCGTAGGCGTCGAGGAACCACCGGTCGTGAGTGATCGCCACGGTCGCGTTGCCGGGGCGCGGGCGCTGGGTCGCGAGGTGGTGGGCCAGCCAGGCGACCCCCTCGACGTCGAGGTGGTTCGTCGGCTCGTCGAGCAGCAGCAGCTCGGGGTCCGCGACGAGCAGCCGGGCGAGGGCGAGGCGTCGACGCTCCCCACCGGACTTGGGGCCGACGAGGCTGTCGAGGCCGCCCATGCCCTCGGCCCCCGTGCCGCCGAGCAGGCCGGTCAGGACGTCGCGGATGCGCGGGTCGCCCGCCCACACGTGCTCGGGAAGGTCGCCGAGCACGGCCTCGTGCACGGTCCACGCCGGGTCGAGCGCGTCGACCTGCGACAGCATGCCGATGCGGATGCCCTCGGCGCCGCCCTGCTTCGTGATGCGCCCGGAGTCCGGCTCCTGCAGTCCGGCCATGACCCGCAAGAGGGTCGACTTGCCGCCGCCGTTGACGCCGACGACGCCGATGCGGTCACCGGTCTGCACACCGAGACTGACCTCGTCGAGCACGTGCGCCGTGCCGAAGACGAGCGAGACACGTTCGAGGGAGACGAGATTGGCCATGGCGCAGCCGACTCTATGCCCAACCCCGATCGAGAGAGCAATCCGTCCGTGCCCCACCAATCGGGATGCACGCTCCCCCACATCGAAGGAGCACTGCATCGAATCGAAAGAGCAGTTCGTCGGCCGTCGAGCGCGGCCGCGCGGCCGCGTGGATGGGCCGACGAACTGCTCTTTCGATTGGCAGGAGGGCAGGCAGTGACGGGGACGGCCGACGAACTGCTCTTTCGATTGGCTTCTGTCGGTCAGGTGCGGGGGGCGCTGACGACGTGGGCGCCGTGGACGGGCCCCTTGGCCCGCCGCAGGTCACGGCACAGGTCGGCTGCCGCGAGCGACACCGAGAGGTCGAGCGAGGCCTCATGGCTCTCGGTGAGGAAGGCCACCGTCGGCCCGGAGCCCGACACGATGCCGCCGAGCGCACCGAACTCCACACCGGCGTCTCGCAGCTCCTCGAGGTCAGGGCGCAGCGAGAACGCCGCGGGCTCGAGGTCGTTGTGCAGCGCCGCGCCGAGGGCGACCGGGTCGCCGCTGCGCAGGGCCCCCATCAGCTCCGCACTGACCTGCGCCTCGGGCACGTCGGTGGCGCTGCCCGTCAGGTCGCGCAGCCGGTCGCACTCGGCATAGACCGCCGGCGTCGACAGGCCCACGTCGCTGATCGCGAAGACCCAGTGGAACGTGCCACGGGCGAGCACGGGAGCGAGCTGGTCGCCGCGGCCGGACCCCATCGCGTTGCCGCCCGTGAGCGGGAACGGGACGTCGCTCCCGAGCGTGGCAGCGAGCTCGGCCAGCTCGTCACGCATGAGACCGAGCCCCCACAGCTGGTCGCAGGCGAGCAGTGCTGCAGCGGCATCGGCGGAGCCGCCGGCCATGCCGCCTGCCACGGGGATGTCCTTGTCGATGCGGATCGAGAGCTTCTCGTCGACGTCCCACTGCTCGGCGATGAGCTTGGCGGCGCGGACGGCGAGGTTGTCGCCGTCGGTGGGGATGAGGGCGGCATACGTGCCGGCGGGGACGACCTGCCAGTCGTCCCAGCGGGTCACCGAGATCTCGTCGTGCAGCGAGACGGCCTGGAAGACCGTCGCGAGGTCGTGGAAGCCGTCAGGGCGACGGGGCCCCACGCGCAGCTCGAGGTTGACCTTCGCCGGCGCGCGGACGGTGACCGCTCCGGGCAGGGTCGGGGCGACGGTCATGCGGTCACCCTACGGGGCTGGGGCGTCGAGTGCCGCCGCCGCCTCGGCGATGCGCGCGAACGCGGTGATGTCGAGCTGCTCCCCACGGGTGCGCGGGTCGATGCCGGCCGCGACGAGCGCGGTCTCGGCGCGGGCGGCCGAGCCGGCCCACCCCGCCAGCGCGGCCCGCAGCGACTTGCGGCGCTGTGCGAAGGCGGCGTCGATGCACCGGAAGACGTCCTCACGGCTGGCCGTCGTCTGCGGCGGGTCGCGTCGCACGATCGAGACGAGCCCCGAGTCGACGTTGGGTGCGGGCCAGAAGACGGTGCGCCCGACCTTGCCGGCGAGCTCGACGTCGCCGTACCACGCCGCCTTGAGACTCGGCACGCCGTAGGTCTTGCTGCCGGGCGCGGCCGCGAGTCGCTCGGCGACCTCGAGCTGCACCATGACGAGGACCCGCTGCAGCGAGGGGAAGTGCTGGAGGAAGGACAGCACGACCGGCACGGAGATGTTGTACGGCAGGTTGGCGACGAGCGCCGTCGGGTCAGGCCCGGGTAGCTTCGTCACGGTGAGCGCGTCGGCGGCGACGAGGCGCAGCCGGTGCACGTTGCCGGGCTGGAGGTCGCGCACCGTCTCCTCGAGCGCTGCCGCGAGGCGCGGGTCGACCTCGACGGCCGTCACGTGCCGCACGACGGGTAGCAGCGCCAGCGTGAGCGACCCGAGTCCCGGACCGACCTCGACCACGATGTCGTCGGGGCCCACCCCTGCGACGCGCACGATCTTGCGGACCGTGTTGGGGTCGACGACGAAGTTCTGGCCCCACTGCTTGGTCGGTCGCACCTCGAGCCGCTCGGCGAGGGCGCGCACCTGCGCCGGCCCGAGCAGCACGGCGTCGGACGCCGCCGGTGCGCCGTCGGCGCCACCCTTCTTCGTCATGCCCTCACCCTAGGGCCACGACCGAAAGAGCAATCCGCCCTGCACCAGGTGGCCTGGGCGGACCCCCGGAGGGGCGGGCGGATTGCTCTCTTCGATCGAGCTGGGGTGCGTCAGCCGGTCAGGCGCAACCCCACGGGCTGCTGCCCACCTTGGCGTAGAGCCGGTTGGCGACGGTGATCTGCTCCGCACGCGAGGCGAGGTCCGCACGCGGGGCGAAGTCGCCACCACCGTTGGAGAGCCACGTCGAGGTGAGGAACTGCAGGCCGCCGTAGTAGCCGTTGCCGGTGTTGATCGACCAGTTGCCGCCCGACTCGCACTGGGCGATGGAGTCCCACATGGAGGCGCGGGCGAGGTTGAGGCCGGCACCGGACGTCGAGCCGGAGGAGCTGCTCGGCGCGGGAGCCGCGGCCGGGCGCTTCTTCGTGCCGACGAGGACGACGGCGTTGACGGGCTGCTTCGTCACGACGGAGGAGATCTCCTTCGTCGAGACGACCTTGCCGTCCTTGATGGTGCGGCGCTCGGTGATGGTGCGCACGCCGGCGACACCCTTCGTCACGACCTTCGTCTGGTCGGTGTAGAGGTCGCCGGACGGCTTCTTCGTCGTGGAGTACCCCACGGCAGCCGTGCGGGTGACGTCCTTGGTCGTGAAGCGCTCGACGCCGATCTTGGTGCCGGAGGTGAGCTGCGTCGCCACGGGCGGGTTGACCTTGTCGGCCTTGCCGAGGGTCACGCCGAGCTGGCCGAGGGCCTCGCCGACGGTCGCGGCGGTGATCGTCTTGGTCGTCGTCTTGCCGTCGACGGTCACGGTGACCGACTTCGGCGTCACGACGGTCAGGGTCAGGCCCTGGCGGCCGATGGTCTGCGAACGCGACACCGAGAGGCGCGCGCCCTCACCACGGAGGCCGAGAGCCAGCAGGGCCCCGTCGACGGTGGTCTCGGTCGTCGTGACCGTGCGGGTCTTGCCGTCGACCGTGAGGGTGAGGTTGCGGGCGTACTTCACGACGACGGTGTCGCCGTCGCTCAGCGAGGCGTCGACGGCCGGGACGACGACGTCGCCCGGCTTGACGGTGATGCCCTGGCTGTCGAGCAGGTCGCCCACGGTCGTGCCGAAGACGTGGGCGGCAGTTGCGGTGCCGTCGACCGAGAGGTTGACGGCCTTGTCGAGCTGGGTGGCGCCCACGGCTCCGCCGGTCAGGATGACTGCGGCGCCGGTGGCGGCGAGGATCTTGATGTTGCGTGAAAGCACGGTGCTCCGAACGTCGAACGACCCGGTGCAGCGCGCTATCGATCGCTCCTCCTCACGGCGTCGGAAGGAGGTCGATGCGGGGCAGCATCCGGCCAACAGTCATCCAATGTGGCGGATCGCCGACGGTAAGGTCAAATTTCGGTAACGGGGACCCTCCCGGCTGGACGCCCGATCCGGGGTGCGCTAGGCGGATTGCCCGATTCGCTCAGCGTCCCACGGGCCGTAGACCCGCTCGCTGTTGTCGGACACCGCCCGGCACAGCGTCGGCACGTCGACAGTGAGCACCGCGGCCATCGCCCGCAGGGTCACCGGCACGAGGAACGACGCGTTCGTCGCGCCCCGGTGCGGGGACGGTGCGAGGTACGGCGCATCGGTCTCGACGAGCACCCGGTCGAGCGGGATCGCGGTCAGCGCGTCGCGCAGCGCACGGGCGTTCTTGAAGGTCACGGTGCCGGCGAAGCTGAGGTAGTAGCCCCGCTCCGCACACTCGCGTGCCATGGCGAGGTCGCCCGAGAAGCAGTGGAGCACCGTGTGCTCGGGCGCACCCTCCTCGTCGAGGATGCGCAGGACGTCGTCGTGGGCGTCGCGGTCGTGGATCTGCAGGGCCTTGCCGAGCCGCTTGGCGAGGTCGATGTGCCACCGGAAGCCGTCCTGCTGCACCGGAACCCCCTCGGGGCCCGTGCGGAAGTAGTCGAGACCCGTCTCTCCGATGGCGCGGATGCGCTCGTGAGCGGCGCACCGCTCCACCTCGCCGTAGGCGTCCTCCAGCCGACCAGCTGCAGCAAGTCGAGGAACTTCGTTGGGGTGCAAGGCGATTGCGCCGACGATTGCCGTATGCCGTTCGATGGCGTCCATCGTGAAACGGATGCCATCGAGGTCGCAACCCACCTGGACGAGCCGCGTGACGCCGACCGCTCGGGCGCGCCGCACCGCCTCGGCCACGTCGAACGGCTCGTCACCCTCGCGGGTGATGTCGAGGTGCACGTGGTTGTCGACGACGTCGATGGGCATGGGGTCAGGCAGCGTCTCCGGCAGGCCCCGCTGACCCGACTCCTGAGGGCTCATGCGGAGGGGGTCTCGCCACTGTCGGAGGCCGGATCGGAGGCCTGGCCGGTCGGCTCGCCGGCCCCCTTCGGCTTCGCCATCTTCGGCGCCGCGAGGGGGTCGGTGTGGTGGCGCGTGCCACCCGGCGCCGAGTCGCCGAGCCGGGCGCGCTCGTCCTCGATGACCTGCTCGGGGTCGAGCTTGACGAAGACTCCGGTCGGCTTCGCGATGGGGGTCCCGACGACGACGGGGCGGCTCTCCCACCGTGGCGTCGAGGAGTACTCACCGGTGATCACGGGGTAGCTGCGGGCGTCGTCGTCGAGGTCCCTGACGACCTCGAGACGAGGCATCGGCATGAGCTCGCCCTCGCCTCCGAGAACGGCGTGGACGCGGTTCGCGGCGTGGGGCAGGAACGGTGAGATGAGCGTATTGATATCTGAGACGGCCTGGGCCAGCGTGTGCAGCACCGTCGAGAGCCGCTCGCGCTGGTCGTCGCCCTTGAGCTTGAACGGCTCGGTCTTCGACACGTACGCGTTCGCCTCCCCCACGACGCGCATCACCTCGGCGAGCGCGGCCTTCTGGCGGTGCCGCTCGAGCGAGGCGCCGACGGTCGCGAACGCACCCCGCACGACAGCGAGCAGCTCCTCGTCGACGGGCTCCACGGCATACGGCTGCGGGATCTCGCCGAAGCTCTTGGCGATCATCGCGGCCGTGCGGTTGACGAGGTTGCCCCAGCCGGCCACGAGCTCGCTGTTGTTGCGCTGGACGAACTCGGCCCAGGAGAAGTCGGCGTCCTGGTTCTCCGGCCCCGCCGCGCAGATGAAGTAGCGGATCGGGTCGGGGCCGTAGCGCGCGACAATGTCCTGCACGTAGATGACGTGCTTGCGCGATGTGGAGAACTGCTTGCCCTCGAGCGTCATGAACTCGCTCGCGACGACCTCGGTCGGCAGGTTGAGCACGCCATACTCCCCCGGCTCCCCGCCCTTGTCGCCGCGTCCGGCGTAGCCGAGCAGCTCGGCCGGCCAGATCTGGCTGTGGAAGGTGATGTTGTCCTTGCCCTGGAAGTAGTAGGACACGGCCGTCGGGTCGTTCCACCACTCACGCCAGCGCTCTGCATCGCCCGAGCGGCGAGCCCACTCGATCGAGGCCGAGAGGTAGCCGATGACCGCGTCGAACCAGACGTAGAGGCGCTTGCTCGGGTTGTCCTCCCAGCCCTCGAGCGGGATCGGGATGCCCCAGTCGATGTCGCGCGTCATGGCCCGCGGGCGGACGTCCTTGAGGAGGTTCTTGGAGAACTTGATGACGTTGGGCCGCCACGTGCCCGACGCCTCGCGGCCGTCGAGCCACTCGCCGAGGGCGCCCGCGAGCGCCGGCAGGTCGAGGAAGAAGTGCTGGGTCTCGATGAACTCGGGCGTCTCGCCGTTGATCTTGCTGCGGGGGTTGATCAGCTCGTCGGCGTCGAGCTGGTTGCCACAGTTGTCGCACTGGTCGCCGCGGGCCTCGGGGAAGGAGCAGATGGGGCAGGTGCCCTCGATGTAGCGGTCGGGCAGGGTGCGGCCCGTCGAGGGGCTGATCGCGCCGCGCGTCGTCTGCTCGACCATGTAACCGTTGGCGTGGACCTGGCGGAACATCTCCTGCACGACGGCGTAGTGGTTGCGCGTCGTCGTGCGGGTGAAGAGGTCGTAGGAGAGGCCGAGGTCGGTGAGGTCCTGGGCGATGACGGCGTTGTACTTGTCGACGAGCTCCTGTGGCGTGATGCCCTCCTCCTCGGCGAGGACGAGGATCGGCGTGCCGTGCTCGTCGGTGCCGCTCACCATGAGGACGTCGTGCCCCGCCATCCGCATGTACCTGCTGAAGACGTCGGAGGGCACGCCGAAACCGGCCACGTGGCCGATGTGGCGCGGGCCGTTGGTGTACGGCCAGGCGACGGCAGACAGGACATGACTCATGCGCTGAATCCTAGGCGGGCGCCCGACCCGGCCGCGCACGACATGTGCCGGGCCCGAGACCAAGCCCGAGACCAGGCCCGAGACCTGGCCCGAGACCTCCCGCCACCTGGCCCAAGATCTGGCGCGGTCGGTGGCGCAGGAGTAGGACGGATGGATGACTGGACACGTGGCACGAGCAGAGGTCATCGTCGCGAAGCACCCGACCGCCGTCTGGAGCACCCTCACCGACCCCGAGCAGGTGCGCAGCTGGATGGTCGGCACGACCGTGACGACCGACTGGCAGGTCGGCAGCCCCATCACCTGGCAGGGCGAGATGAACGGACGGCCCTACGAGGACAAGGGAGAGGTGCTCGAGGCCGACGCGCCGCGCCGCCTCTCGATGACGCACTACAGCCCGCTCATGGGTCAGGAGGACCGGCCGGAGAGCTACCACACCGTCACCTACACGCTGACCCCGACGCGGGACGGCCGCACGACGGTCGCGCTCGAGCAGGACGGCAACGACTCGGCAGAGCAGGCCGAGCAGTTCTCGCAGAGCTGGCAGCAGATGCTCGAGAGCCTCAAGCAGACGGCCGAGCACTGACAGCGGCGCCGCCCCACCGGGACGGCGCCGCCTCTGACAACGGGTCAGCTCACTCGGTGAAGTTGACCTCGAGGGTGATCGGCACCTTGAGCGCCTGGCTGACGGGGCAGCCCTCCTTGGCGGCCTGGGCGGCCTGCTCGAACTGCTCGGCGGTCAGGCCCGGGACCTTACCGGTAACGGTGAGCGCGACGCCGGTGATGCCGGTGCCCGGCACGAAGCTGACGGCAGCCTTGGTGTCGATCGTCTCGGGGGGCGTGCCCGCCTGGGCGAGGCCGTGCGACAACGCCATCGAGTAGCACGTCGAGTGCGCCGCCGCGATGAGCTCCTCGGGGCTGGTCAGCCCGTTCGACTCGTTCGCCCGCGCGGCCCACGTGACGTCGTGGCTGCCGAGCTCGGAGGACTCGAACGTGACCTTGCCGGCGCCCTCCATGAGGGAGCCCTCCCAGTGGGCCGAGGCGTTGCGGATGACTGCCATGTGCTGATCCTCCAGTGAAGTCGGTCGTGTCGGTCGTGTGACGGTCAGGGACGGATCGCCCCTGCCTCCACCCAAGCCGCAACCACCGACGGTGACAAGGGCTGCGGTCAGCCCTTGGCGACGGCCGCGTCGTAGAGCGCCTTCTTCGACAGCCCGGTGCGCCCCGCGACGTCGGCGGCGACGTCCTTGAGCCGCTCCCCCGCAGCCACCCGCTGCCGTATGCCGTCCAGCGCGTCCTCGACGGACGTGACCACCCGCTCGGCACCCGCGACGACGACCGTGATCTCGCCTCGGGCACCCTCGGTGGCCCACTCGGCGAGCTCGGCCAGGGTGCCGCGCCGCACCTCCTCGTAGGTCTTCGTCAGCTCTCGACAGACGGCGGCACGTCGGGTCGGTCCGAAGGCCTCTGCCATCGCGGCGAGGGTCTCGGCGAGGCGATGGGGCGCCTCGAAGTAGACGAGGGTGCGCCGCTCCTGCGCCGCCTCGGCGAGCACGCGGGCGCGCTCGCCCGCCTTGCGCGGCAGGAAGCCGTCGAAGGCGAAGCGGTCGACGGGCAGTCCGGACACGGCGAGCGCCATGAGGACCGCGCTCGGCCCGGGAACGCAGGTGACGCGGATGCCCGCCTCCACCGCAGCGGCGACGAGGCGGTACCCGGGGTCCGAGACGGACGGCATACCGGCGTCGGTGACGACGACGACGCGCTCACCGGCGAGGAGCCGCTCGACGAGCTCGGGGGTGCGGGCCGCCTCGTTGTGCTCGTGGTAGCTGAGCACGCGCCCCGTCGGCATGACCTCGAGAGCGGTGAGCAGCCGCTTGAGCCGGCGGGTGTCCTCGGCGGCGATGACGTCGGCGGTCGCGAGCTCCTGGCCGAGCCGCGGGGCCGCGTCGCGGGGGTCGCCGATCGGGGTGGCGGCGAGGACGAGGGTGCCGGTGCTCATGACGCCATCCTCGCAGTCGTTCAGCAGACCGGACCTTGGCGTCACCTCACCGAGGATGTCGCCGGATGGCGCACTCCTTGGAGGGTCGTCCGCACGACGACGTCCACCTCGAAGCCCACCTCACCGACCACCTCACCGCGACTTCACCCGCGCAGGGTGAGCCGCAGGGCCCCGGACGGCGAGAGCCTGAGGCACGCAACTGATCCCCGGGGGTGCCTGTGACGCAAGAGCCGGACGCCGGACGTGGCGCCTCGACGGAAGAGCCTCCGGCAACCGTTGCGCCCGGGCGCGGCTGGCTGCCGACGGGCGTCAAGGCCGGCCCGGCCGTTGCCGTCGTCCTCGCGGCCGCGCTGGTCGGAGGCGCCGTCGGGGCGCTGCTCGCGACCCGCCTCGCCGACATCGGCTCCAACCGCGCCTGCCCGGCGATCGACGTCGCGGCCGACACGCTCCCGAGCGTCGTCACGGTGCTCACGGCCGGCCCGTCAGGATCGGGGAACGGCACCGGAGAGCTGATCCGCACCGGTGGCTACGTGCTGACCAACGACCATGTCATCGCCGCGGCCGTGACCTCCGGCGGGGCGGTGGGGGTGCGCTACGGCGACGGGGTCACCACCACGGCGACCGTCGTGGGCCGCGACCCGGTCACCGACCTCGCGGTGATCAAGGCGGCGGATGCCGCCAAGGACCGCCCGCTCATCCGCATCGGCGACTCCGCCACGCTGCGGGTCGGGCAGCCGGTCGTCGCCCTCGGCGCGCCGCTCGGACTGTCGAGCACCGTCACGTCGGGCATCGTCAGCGCGCTCGGCCGCCACGTGCCGCTGCCCACGGGTGGTGGCACGACGGCCCACCTGCTCGACGCCGTCCAGACCGATGCCGCGATCAACCCCGGCAACAGCGGCGGGCCGCTCGTCGGCTGCTCCGGCGCCATGGTCGGCGTCAACACTGCCATCGCCACCGCCCCCAACGAGCAGGGAGTGAGCGGCGGCGGCAGCGTCGGGGTCGGCTTCGCCATCCCGATGGGCATCGCGATCCCGATCGCCGACTCGCTCATCGACACGGGACGCGCGGGCCACCCGGACCTCGGGCTGAACGCCCAGGCGATGATCGTCGAGGGCAAGGAGGCCGTGCCGACCGGCCTCTACGTCTCGGCCGTCACGCCGGGCGGACCGGCAGCCCAGGCGGGCATCCGGGCCGGTGACATCATCCTCACCGTCGACGGCCAGAGCGCGACGTCGGTCGACCAGCTCGTGCTGGCCGCCCTCACGCGCGCGGAGGGCGACACCGTCCCATTCACGATCTCGCGTGGCGGCGCCCGCAGCGACGTGACGGTGACCCTCGGGCCGGCCCCGTGACCCTGACCCTGCTGACCTTCGTGATCACTGACCTCCCGACCCACTGACCTACCCGGCCCACTTACCTCCCGGGCCCACTGACATCCCGGCCCACTGACCTTCCCGGCCTATAGATGTCCCGGGCCCTGGCCCACTGACACCTCGTCGCCCGTCTCACGGCGACGTCCCGATGGTGGGACAGGAAACGCGCTCGAAACCTCCACGCGATACCACTGGTCCATGAGCACCCAGGGCCGCACCACGACCGAGCAGCTGATCGAGGCCGACCGCCGCGAGCCGAACGTCGCGACGTTCGCCGCCGGTGTCTCCTCGGCGCAGCAGCACGCCGCCCTCCGCGCGTCGGTTCGCCAGCTCGGCGCGCTCCTAGGCGAGGCACTGACCCGGCACGAGGGGCCAGAGCTGCTCGACCTCGTCGAGCGGGTGCGCCGGCTCGCCCGCCAGCCCGAGGACGACGAGCTGCGTGCGACCCTCGCCGGGGTCGACGCGAAGACGGCGGTGGTGCTCGCCCGGGCCTTCACGGCCTACTTCCAGCTCGTCAACGTCACCGAGCAGCTCCACCGCTGGCAGGAGGTGACGGCGGTCGACGAGGGGCCGCTCGCGTCGGCGGTCGGGCGCATCGGGCACGCCCTTGAGGACGGCAGCCTCGACCGCGGCCTCCTCGTGCAGGTGCTCCAGCGGCTGGAGTACCGCCCCGTCTTCACCGCCCACCCGACCGAGGCCACCCGGCGCTCGGTGACCGACCAGCTGCGGCGCATCGCCGACACGGTGCAGGCCATCGAGGACCCGCGCCGCCCGGCGGCCGAGCTGCCGCGGCTCCAGCACCGCCTCGCCGAGCTCGTCGACCTGCTGTGGCAGACGGACGAGCTGCGCATCGTGCGCCCCGAGCCCACCGACGAGGCGCGCACCGCCATCTACTACCTCCACACGATCGCGGCCAGCGTCGTGCCGGAGCTGCTTGCCGAGCTCGACCGCACGCTGGCGACCATCGGCATCGAGCTGCCACCGGAGGCGCGTCCGCTGCGCTTCGGCGCCTGGGCCGGCGGCGACCGCGACGGCAACCCGAACGTCACCCCGGCCGTGACCCTCGAGGTCATCGGCCTGCAGCACGACGCAGGCCTGCGCGAGATCGTCACCGGCGTCGAGGCGCTGCTCTCCGAGCTGTCGTCGTCGACCCGGGTCGTCCCCGTCACCGACGAGCTGCGCGCGAGCCTCGAGCGCGACGCGGAGGCGCTGCCCATCACGTTCAACGCCGTGCGGCGGCTCAACGCCGAGGAGCCCTACCGCCTCAAGCTGAGCTTCGTGCGCGTGCGGCTGCTCCGCACCCGCGACCGCCTCGCCCACGGCACGGCCCACGAGCCGGGCCGCGACTACGCCGGCTTCGACGAGCTGCTCGCCGACCTCGTCCTCATCCGCGACTCGATGCGCGCGGGCGGCGACGAGCTGACGGCCGACGGCGGGATCCTGCGCCTGACGCGCACCGCCACGGCGATCGGTCTCGGCCTCGCGACGCTCGACATCCGCGAGCACAGCGACAAGCACCACGCGGCCCTGGCCGACCTCTACGACCGCATCGGCGAGCTCGAGACGCCGTATGCCGCCCTCGACCGTCCCGCACGCATCGCCCTCCTGTCGCGCGAGCTGGGTTCACGGCGGCCCCTCACGGGCACCGGCGTGAGCGACCTCGGGGTGGCGGCGTCGGCGTCGCTCGAGCTGCTCGGCACGATCCGCACCGCCCTCGACACCTACGGGCCCGAGGTCATCGAGACCTACATCGTCTCGATGACCCACGACATCGACGACCTCTTCGCCGTCGTCGTCCTCGCGCGCGAGGCCGGCCTCGTCGACACCGGCTCCGAGACCGCGCCGGCGTCGGCTCGCATCGGCTTCGCGCCGCTCTTCGAGACCGTGGCCGAGCTGGAGTCGGCGGGGCCGCTGCTCGACGCGCTGCTCAGCGACCCGGCATACCGCCGCGTCGTCGCCGCCCGGGGCGACGTGCAGGAGATCATGCTCGGCTACTCCGACAGCTCGAAGGACGCGGGAATCGCCGCGTCGCAGTGGCAGATCCACCGCGCGCAGCGCGCGCTGCGCGACATCGGGCGCCGGCACGGTGTCGTGCTGCGGCTCTTCCACGGCCGCGGAGGTTCGGTCGGACGCGGCGGCGGCCCGACGGGCGAGGCCGTCATGTCGCAGCCCTACGGCAGCCTCGACGGTCCGATCAAGATCACCGAGCAGGGCGAGGTGCTGAGCGACAAGTACACCCTGCCGGGGCTCGGGCGCTTCAACCTCGAGGTAGCGCTCGCGGCGGTGCTCGAGGCCTCGGTGCTGCACCGCACCTCGCTCCTGCCCAAGGACGTGCTCGACAGCTGGAACGGCACGATGGACCTCGTCGCCGGCAGCGGGCAGCAGGCCTACCGCGGCCTCGTGCGCGACCCCGGGCTCGTGCCGTTCTTCGTGTCGGCCACCCCCGTCGACGAGCTCGGCAAGATGAACATCGGCTCGCGCCCAGCCAAGCGACCCGGCGGGGCGGGCGGGCTCGAGGACCTGCGCGCCATCCCGTGGGTCTTCGGCTGGACCCAGTCGCGGATCATCCTGCCGGGCTGGTTCGGCGTGGGGTCGGGCCTCGCGGCCGCTCGTGAGGACGGCCGCCGCGACACGCTGCGCGAGATGTACGGCTCGTGGGCCTTCTTCCGCACCTTCCTGTCCAACGTGCAGATGACCCTCGCCAAGACCGATCTCGACATCGCGGCGGGCTACGTGCACGAGCTCGTGCCGGCCGAGGTGGCCGGGCTCTTCGAGACGATCCGCGAGGAGCACGCCCGCACGCTCGAGGAGGTGCTGCGCGTGACGGGTCAGTCGGTGCTGCTCGAGTCGGCGCCGACGCTGCGCCGCACTCTCGAGCTGCGCGACAGCTACCTCGCACCGCTGCACGCGCTGCAGACCTCGCTGCTCGCGCGGTCGCGGTCGGTGCCCGACGAGGCCGATCCCGACCCCGACGTGCAGCGAGCGCTGCTGCTGACGATCAACGGCATCGCGGCCGGGCTGCGCAACACCGGCTGACACGAGCCGTGTGACCACGCGCCCACTCACCCCTGCGATTACGAGGCCACTCGAGTGTGGAGAGGGGCTCTTTCTCCCCGCCGGCCTCAGGTGTCGCCGGGCTGGGCGGCTGCCGCGAGGAGGCGCTGCGCCTGGCGGGTCATCGCATCGCGCAGCTCGGGCGGCCCGAGCACCGTCATCGGCCACGGCATGAGGGCGAGGTGCAGGGCCATCCAGTCGAGGTTCTGACCCCCCGACTCGAGGATGCAGTGCGAGCGGCCGTCAGCCGTGACGGTTCCCACCGACGACGGAATGCGTTGCTCGACAACGGATTTCGGCGCCTCGATGCGCACCCGGGCGACATGGTCGTAGGCGCCGACCGTGATCGCCCGTCGGACGAAGTCTGCGGCGTCGGGCGCGTCGCGCGGCCGGAAGCGCCACCCGCTCGTCGCCGGCTCGGCCATGCGGTCGAGCCGGAACGTCCTCCAGTCGTCGCGGTCGAGGTCATAGGCGAGCAGGTACCAGCGGCGACCGGTGGCGACGAGGCGGTAGGGCTCGATGCGGCGTTCCCCCTCACCCCGCGGGCCGGCATACCGGAAGGTGACGCGCTCGGTCTCGCGGCAGGCGCGGGCGAGCAGGAGGAGGGTGCGCGCGTCGACGGCCGGCGTCGTCGCATCGAGGGTGACGGTGGCCTCGTGGATGGCCTCGACCTGCGCGCGGAGCCGCCCGGGCAGCACCTGGTCGAGCTTCGCGAGGGTGCGCACGGCGGCCTCGCCGAGGCCCTCGACCGTGCCGCCGGCGGCGAGGCGCAAGCAGACCGCGACGGCGACTGCCTCGTCGTCGTCGAGCAGCAGCGGGGGCAGGCGACGTCCAGCGCCGAGCTGGTAGCCACCCCCGGCGCCGTGGGTGGCGCGCACCGGGTAGCCGAGGTCGCGCAACCGGTCGACGTCGCGACGGACGCTGCGGGTCGTCACGCCGAGGCGCTCGGCGAGCTCCGTGCCGCTCCAGACGGGCCGGCTCTGCAGCAGGTCGAGCAGCCGCAGCGTGCGCGCGGTCGGGCCGCCTTCGGTCGTCTCGGACATGCGTTCACCATCTCATCCACTGCGGACAGGAACTGTCCTATATGGCTGACACGATCGCTCCATGACAGAGACAACGAAAGAGAAGACAGCCACCACGAACACGGCGGAAGCGACTGCGGCAGTGGACTGGCCGCGGGTCCTGCTCGACCAGCTCGATTGGCACTGGACCAACCAGCTGCGGCCGCGGCTCGACGGGCTCACCGACGAGGAGTACGTCTGGGAGCCGACCCCGGGCGCGTGGAACGTGCACCCGCGGGGGCAGGGAGCCACCGACCTCCAGGGCGGTCGCGGCGATCTGACGATCGACTGGGCCTACCCGGAGCCGGTGCCGGCGCCCGTGACGACGATCGCCTGGCGCCTCGCGCACGTCATCGTCGGCGTGCTCGGCGCCCGGGTGCACAGCCACTTCGGCGGCCCCGAGGCCGACTACCTGACCTTCGACTACGCCGGCACCGCCGACGAGGCGCTCGCGCAGCTCGACTCGGCGTATGCCGCGTGGATCGCGGGCGTCCGCGGCTGGGGAGCCGCCGAGCTGGCCAAGCCCTGCGGGCCTGCCGAGGGGCCGTGGGCGGAGCACTCCCGCGCCGAGCTCGTCACCCACATCAACCGCGAGGTCATCCACCACGGGGCCGAGATCGCCGTGCTGCGTGACCTCTTCCCCCACCGCAACGACTGACAGGAGCCACCGACATGCCCGCACACGTTCCCCCCGTCGCCGACGAGCGCGAGAGCCTCATCGCCTACCTCGACCAGCAGCGCGACGCCTTCGCGACCGTGGCCTTCGGTCTCACCGAGGAGCAGATCCGCCTCGCGCCCACCGCCGGCACCCTGACGATCGGGGGCCTCATCAAGCACGTCACCACGTGCGAGCGCGGGTGGACCGAGCGCATGGCTGCAGCGCCGAACGCACCCGCACCCCCGGACCAGTCGATCGAGCAGCAGGCGACCGCCTGGGGCGACGACTTCCGGGTCACCGACGACGACACCCTCGAGGCGCTCCTCGCGGCTCTGGCGGCGCAGGGCCAGGTGACGCGGTCGGTGCTTCGTGCGGCAGACCTCGGCGCACCCGTGCCCGTGCCTCGTGATGCGCCATGGTTCCCCCGTGACGTCGAGGCGTGGTCGGTCCGCTGGGTGGCGATGCACGTCGTCGAGGAGCTCGCGCGCCACGCAGGGCACGCCGACATCGTCCGCGAGTCGATCGACGGCGCGACGATGTACGAGCTCGTGGCCGCGCGTGAGGGCTGGCCCGAGACGCCGTGGCTCAAGCCGTGGCGGCCGTCGACGCGGGTCGTCAGCTGACCGGTCGGGCGCGAGACGTCATGGGCTACAGGGCTGCTCACGACTGGAGTCGTGGGGTGTGAGGACCCGCAGACAGGCGAAGGGCCCTTGGGAGTATGAGTCTCAAGGGCCCTTCTGGGGTGATCGGTCGATGTGACGCTCCCGATCGACTGCTCTTCTGCTCCGGTCCCGGTCGCCGCGTCACCCGGCTTCCGCAGTGGGTTGCCCCGCTGTGTGGACCCTCGCCTCCGAGCCGTCCCGCTCTCCCCGAGAGGAGGGCGTAAGAGATTTCTAGCCCCCTTTGCCAAGCCCCGCAAGGGAATCCGCGAAGTACTTCGCCCGTCCACAGGCGGTCGGCGTGTCGTCCACAGGCAGTGAGCGCTTCTCCACACGGAGCGAGCGTCCGTGCACAGCTTGTGCACCGGCCCTGTGGACGACGCGCCTTACGGGGAGCTCTGCGCGGACTCGCAGAGGACGGCATGCAGGAGCGTCACCCCGCCCGCAGCGGACTGGGCGCGCGGCGCGTCTCCGGCGGCGGCATACGCCTGCTGGGCCTCGTGGAGGAGAGCGACCTCGGCGACGACGATGGCGCGCTCGGCCGCGGCGTCGAGGAACCGCCGCTGCGCCTCGGTCGCCCCGACACCGACGGCCGCCCCGGCCACGCGAGCTGAGCTCGTCGCAGAGGGGCCACGCGCGCCCTCCGCGTCAGGGGACGGGACGGCTTCGGCGTTCTCGATGGCGGCGATCGCACTGCGCAGCACGGCGGCCGCCTCACGGTCTCGCTGGCGCATCGCGAGGGTGAGGCGCGAGCGCAGGGAGGCTCGGAGCGTGGACGTCATGCCGTGACGCTACGCCTTGGGCGGCGTTGCGATCCAAGGGTTTTGGCTCCCGCCGCTGTCAGTCGGGCGCAGCGGTCCTGTGATCGAACAGCCGCTCCTTGAGAAAGCCGACGACTCGCTCGACGGCCTCCGGGTGACGGTGGTCGGTCAACGTCGCGTGCCCGTGACCTTCGAGCTCGACCCGGATGAAACCGTCGCCGAGGAGCTCGGTGAGGGTGTCGAAGCGGGTGCCGGTCACCCAGTCGTGGTGGTAGCGCACCCCGAGGACGGGGCACCCTTCCGCGGCACGGCGGGCCACTGCGGCGAGGTCGTCGTCCGAGAGGTTGACGTCGCCGGCGCGACGCCTGCCGAGCGGTATCGGCGTCGCCGGCTGGGCGACGACCGGCGCGACGACGACGGGGTCGACCATCATCGCCAGCGCGAAGCCGCCCGTGACGCACATCCCCACCGCGCCCACACCGGGGCCGCCGACGTCGGCATGGAGGGCGCGGGCCAGGCTGCGCAGCCACGACGCGAGCGGCGCGGTCACCCCGGTCGCGAACATCGTGAACTCCCGGGTCACGCAGAGACGCGGGATGACGAGTGCCCCTTCGTGCCGGCGTGGTCGCGAGTGCGAGCTGCCGAAGAGGTGCGGCATGACGACCGTGAAGCCGTGCTCGACGAGCTCGTCGCCGAATGCGATGACCTCGGGAGTCAGGCCCGGGCTCTCGTGCATGACGACGACGCCCGGCCCCGCACCGCGGCGGTAGGTCGGGAAGTTGACGCCCTCCGCGATGTGGCGACCCGCCTCCCACTGGGCGAGCAGGCTCACCGCGCCACCACCTTCCGTCGTCGCACCGGCCCGCTCGCAGGCCCCTCGGGCGGCCCGAGTGCCCTCGGTCTCCCGTGCCCCAAAAGTACAGTGGCGCCATGACGCCGAGCCGGTATGCCGGGATGTTCGCCCCCACGGACCGTGACCCTGCGCTGGTGGCCGAGCCCCAGGCCCGACGCTCGCTCGGCCTCGAGACGGCCCTCGTGCTCGGGGTCAGCCTCGGCGCGTCGGCGATCTGGGCCATCCTGTCGATCATCGAGAAGCTGACGCGGCCGGTCCCCTTGTCGCAGCAGACGACGGCGATGAACCAGTCGGCGACACCGGGGCGCCCGTGGCTCGACCTCGCCTACCAGCTCGTCGGCATCGCGCTGCCGCTCGTCGCGGTGGTGCTCGCGATCTACCTGCTCAACACCGTGCAGCGGCCCTCGGTCGACGTGCGGGCCGGGCGCTTCATCGGGCTCGACCGGAGCGAGCCCGGCCGCGACCTGCTGCGCGGGGTGGGGCTCGCCGCCCTCATCGGCCTGCCCGGGCTGGCGTTCTACTTCTTCGCCAAGGCGATCGGCATCAACACCCAGGTGTCCGCGGCCAACCTCGAGGCGGTGTGGTGGTCGGGGCCGGTGCTCGTGCTGTCGGCGATCGAGAACGCCGTGCTCGAGGAGGTCATCATGGTCGGCTACCTCTTCACCCGGTGGCGCCAGATCGGGTGGTCGTGGCCCGTCATCATCGGCGTGTCGGCTCTCATCCGCGGGACCTACCACCTCTACCAGGGCTTCGGCGGCTTCGCGGGCAACATCGTCATGGGCCTCGTCCTCGGGCTCGTCTTCGTGCGCACGCGCCGGGTCATGCCGCTCGTCGTCGCGCACTCGATCCTCGACATCGTCGCCTTCGTCGGCTACTCGGTGCTGCGGTCGCGGGGGGTCTCCATCTGAGGGCCCTCGGACGGCCATTTCTGCTGTCTCCGTGCGGCCTTCCTGTGGATGACCCTTGTTTCTGATTCGAACATGTGTTCTGCATATCTGCTTAAGTGAAGTCGGGTATGGGTGCTTCGTCAGGTCTGAGGAGTTCGTGGAGCGGATGGGGATCGGTAACCACGGCCTGTTCGAGCAGCCGGTAGAAGAGCAGCCCGCGGGACTTGGCGTTGCGCCGGTTGAACCGGAAGGTGTACTCGTCCAGGTAGTAGGGCAGCTGGTGCTCCTCGACCCGGAAGTGCAGCGTGCCGATCAGCCAGCGTTTGAGCAGCGAGGCCACCAGGTGGACGCCGGGCAGGACGCTGGCCTTGTCCGCGGCGTTGTAGCCGGTCGTGAACTCGTGCTTGTAGCCGAGCTCCGAGAGGCGTCGCAGGGTGCGCAGGCCGTCGGTGCGGACCGTCGATCCGGGCTCGATGACCTGACTCGCCCAGTCGACGAGCTCGCCGGTGTTGGGCCGCTGCGCGACCGCGAGCCGGACCCGGCCAAGGCGACGAGTTCCGTTGCGCTCCACGGCGATCATGACGGGGACCTTGTCGCTCCCGGCCCCCGGTTTGCCTGGGCTGACGCCGCCGATCATGGTCTCGTCGAGCTCGACGAGACCGGACAGCTTGTCGCGTTCCGGGCGCACCATCGCACGGCGAAGCTTGTGCATCCAGGCCCACGCGGTCTCGTAGGAGCCGAACCCGAGGACCCTTTGCAGCCCGAGGGCTGACATCCCGTTCTTCTGCGAGGTCAGGAACCAGATCGCCGCGAACCACGTCGACAGCGGGGTCCTCGTCCGGTGGAAGATCGTCCCCGCGGTCACCGATGTCCGCCTGCCACATGACCGGCACATCCACAGGCCCGCGCCCGTGCGCCAGAACTCACGCGCCGTGCACTTGGGGCAGACGAACCCGTCCGGCCACCGCAGGGCCGCGAGGTAGTCCAGGCACGACTGGTTGTCCGGGAACCACTCCAGCAGCTGCTGGTACGTCGACGGGTAGTCCACTCCCCGAACCGGATTCGCGGTCATCCACAGATGTTACTTCACCCAAGCAGATATGCAGAACATGTGTTCTAATTGAGCAGTCAGGGAGGAGGCGTCATGCCGTTCACGAGCGACTCACGGTCGCGTCTCGAGGGGTTCCTCGAGCGCGGGTTCGTCATGACGATGGAGCAGCGTGACGAGCGGCACGTGGCCCCGTCCGCACACCGGCTCGTCGCCACCCTGATGTCCGAGACCGCCCCTGCCACTGGACCCGGGCACGTGGACCACGCTGGGGTGGCTGACGCGCTCGCCGACTCCGAGGACTCCGGGGATGCCGGCGACGGCGTGCACGCTGGGGCCGCTGGCGACGCTGGCGACGCGGTGGACGCTGTGGACGCTGCGGACGCTGACAGCGTGGAGAGCCTCGAGGATCGTGAGGATGCGGCGAGTGCGGCCTCCTTCGAGGCGCTGATGGCCGCCGACCTCGCCTGGTTCGAGGGCGGGCAACGCGTGAAAGGTATGGCCGAGGACCACCAGCTCGAGGCCCTCGCCCGGCTGCACGCGACCGCCCTCGCCGAGCTCGGCGCCCGGCACGCGCAGTCCTGGGTCGAACGCAACCCCTTCTCGGCCCGCGAGGCCGTCGTCATGGAGGTCTCGGCCGCGACCGGGCTGGCCCAGGGCGACCTGTCGTTGCGGCTCGAGCTCGCCACCGGAGCGCCGGCCCGCACCGCCTTCCTCCGGGAGCAGATCCGCACCGGTGCCACCACCCTGCAGCGTGCCTGCGAGCTGGTGCGAGAGACCCGAGAGCTCGACGACGAGCTCGCCGACCACATCGCTCGCACCACGCTGGCCCCGACCCGTGACGGGTCCGGGCTGTCGGGAGCGCTGTTCCGCCAGCGGCTGCGCCGGGCCATGCTCAGCGCCGACGCCGACCAGGCTGCCCGCCGCCGCGCCGCCCGCCGGCGCATCGGCGCTCACAGCGAGGTCTTCGACGACGGCACCGGCCGCCTCACGGTCGTCAACGACGCCGACAAGATCGTCGCCGCCATCGAGCGGGCCGACGCCGCCGCGCGCGCCGCCAGAGCTGCCGGCGACCCCCGCACCCTCGACCAGCTCCGCGCCGACTACCTCACGGGCGCTGCCATCACGGGTTGGCCGGACGGTGATGTGGGCTTCGCGCGGCAGTCCCCCTCCCCGGCCGGTCGGGCCGTCGTCGTCGTGCCGTTCGAGACAGCCCTGGGCCTGTCCGACCGTCCCTGCGAGCTGCCCGGGCACGGCTTCGTCAGCGCCCAGCAGGCCCGCGAGATCATCACCGCACCCGGGTCGATCTGGCAGACGCTTCTGGCCGACATGACAACCGGCCGCGCCCTCGCCCTCTCTCGTAGCGGCTACCGCCCCACCCCCGAGATGATCGAGCACATCCGAGCCGTCGACGGCACCTGCCGCGGGCCAGGGTGCACGGTCCCCGCCCGCGCCTGCGACCTCGACCATGACGTGCCTTGGCCGCACGGCCCCACCGCCGTCGACAATCTCAGTGCGAAGCACCGTCAACACCACCGGGTCAAGACTGCTGGTTGGTGGCGCGCCACCCGAGACGGCGACACCCTCACCTGGCACACCGCTGCCGCCCGCACCTACACCACCCATCCCAAGGACTGGCTCGACGGCCACCGTCGTCACCACGACCCACTGACGTCGCCGGGCTGCGGCCCCGAGCCCAGTCCTCCCGCAACGCCACACTCCTCCACGACGGCAAGGCCGACTCAAACGGCCTCGACCCGGCGGGCGCCCTCCTCCACGGCGGCAAGGCCGACTCCAACGGCCTCGACCCGGCCGACGCCAGACCCGCCGCCGTTCTGATCTCGACGCTCCGGGTCGCAGGAGCGTCAGTGACGCGCCCGATCCCAACGCGCGAGCCGCGGTCCCCGCCTGACCGCCCGACCGAGCCACACTGCATACACTCTCGCCCATGAACTCGGCCCGGCAGGTGCGCGCGCGCCTGCTCGGGGACCCCGCCGACGACTACCGCCTCAGCCGGCGCACGTCGGGACGGATCGCGTGGCTCGGCTGGCTGGGGCCACTCTTCTTCACCGCCGTCGGCGGCATCATGCGCTTCTGGCACGTCGGCGCGCCTCACAAGCTGGTGTTCGACGAGACGTACTACGTCAAACAGGGCTGGTCGATGGTCCTGTTCTGGTTCGAGATGAAGAACGACGACCTCCTCCAGGAGGCGCAGCAGGTCGACCAGCACTTCACGGCCAACGACCCGTTCATCTACGGCACCCAGGGCGACTTCGTCGTGCACCCGCCGGTCGCCAAGTGGCTCATCGGCTGGGGCGAGATGCCGTTCGGCATCCTCAACTCCTTCGGCTGGCGATTCTCGGTCGCCCTCGCCGGCACGCTCTCGATCCTCATGCTCGGGCTCATCGCGCGGCGCCTCTTCCGCTCCGACCTGCTCGGCACGGTGGCGGCAGCACTGCTCGCGTTCGAGGGTCACCACTTCGTCCACTCGCGCACGGGCCTGCTCGACATCTTCGTCATGTTCTTCGGGCTCGCGGGGTTCGGCGCGCTGCTCATCGACCGCGACCGAGCCCGAGCGGTGCTGGCCCGCAAGGTCGGTGACCGCCCCCGTGCGGCGACGTCCTACCTCGGCCCGTGGCTCGGGTGGCGCCCGTGGCGGTGGGTGGCCGGCGTCATGCTCGGCCTCTCGACCGGCGTCAAGTGGTCGGGCCTCTACTTCGTCATCGCGTTCGGTCTGCTCACCGTCCTCTGGGACCTCGGGGCACGACGGGCCGCCGGCGTGCGCGGCTGGAGCGCCGGCACCCTCGCCAAGGACGCGCCCTATGCGTTCGTGCAGGTCGTCGGGGCCGCCCTCGTCACGTACGTTGCGAGCTGGACGGGCTGGATCCTCAGCAAGGGCGGCTCGTTCCGCAACTGGGCCGACACGAACCCGACGCCCTACACCTGGCTGCCCGACTGGTGGCGCTCGCTCTGGGCCTACCACCAGCAGATGTTCCTCTCGACGCAGGCGATCAACGCGCCACACCCCTATCAGACGAGCCCGTGGTCGTGGCTCATCCAGGGTCGGCCCACGTCGTTCTTCTGGGAGGGGCCGAAGCAGGGCACCGAGGGCTGCACGGTCGACTCGTGCGCCAAGGCGATCACCTCGATCGGCACCGTCTCGATCTGGTGGGGTGCGACGATCGCGATCTTCGTGCTCCTCTTCATGTGGGCATTGCGCCGTGACTGGCGCGCGGGCGCGATCCTCTGCGGCATCGCTGCGGGCTATCTCCCGTGGTTCGTGCTCTCGGGTCGCACGATCTACTCGTTCTACGAGGTGGCCTTCGTGCCGTGGATCGTGCTGGCGTGCGTCTACGTGCTGGGCCTCATCATCGGCGGGCGCGGGGCCTCGCTGACGCGGCGCCGGGTCGGTTACGGCGTGCTCGGAGCCTTCGTCGTGCTGACGATGGCCCTCTTCGCCTTCTTCCATCCCATCTACGTCGCCGACGTCATCCCGCTCACCGAGTGGCAGCGTCGGATGTGGTTCCCGAGCTGGGTCTGAGGCCGGTCCGCCGACCGCCCATCGATTGGGTATGCCGTCCGGCGTGGTGTTAGCATTCACGCGCACCAGGGGCTGTGGCGCAGTTGGTAGCGCGTCTCGTTCGCAATGAGAAGGTCAGGGGTTCGAATCCCCTCAGCTCCACCAACGCCAGATGGACCAGACACGCTTTTCGTCTGGTCCATGTGGCGTTTTGCGGATGTGTATGGGGGGATTCGGGAGGACGACCGAGCGCCAGCGAGGAAGGACGGCTCCCCTCAGCTCCACAACATGAAGAAGGACCGGGCAGCTTTTAGCCCGGTCCTTCTTCATGTTCTGGGACGACGAGCGGGGATTCGGGAGGAGCCGGAGCGAAGCGGAGGCGACGGCTCCCCTCAGCTCCACCGGATGTACTCGGCGACGGGAGGGGCCCCTGCGAGGTGGGCGCAGAGCCGCTCGGGTTGTCGTCAGCCGCCTGCGGGCGGCTTCAGCGCCCACCAGTTGTCCATCCGACCGATAGCGACCGGACGGTCGACGACGACGCCGATGCCGCCATCAGCGACGCTGTCGAGGACGCGCCGCAGTCGGTAGAGGTAGGTCACGATGCCGGCTGCACCCTGCATCCAGCCGACAGCGGGCGGCAGCAGCGGATCGTCGTTGCGGTGCTCGACGGAACGCCAAAAGGCGCGGTCACCCTCGACCACGGCGTGCTCGACGAGGGCATCACCGAGGCGGACCGCGAGCGCCAGGTCGCGAGAGTCCCCTAGGCTGGTCCAGGCGTCCAGCAGCATGTCACCCACCCCTGCCGTGCCGCAACAGCGACCATCGTTGTCCCAGAAGCCTGGTCGCAGCCTTTCCGGTATGCCGGAGGCGTGGATCGCGTCTAGGCACCGTCGGTGCCAGCTGAGCGGGTGCTCCCCCGCCACCTTGTCGACTCCCGCCTCGTCGAGCGCGCGGAAGAGGACCGAGGTGCCGGTCGGGCCGTGGCACCAGCCGTAAGCAATGGGTTCGAGCCCGAGCTCCGGCGCCGCGGGCACCAAATGCGGGAGCGCCAACCCTGGATGGCCGGACACGCGGAGCCCGACGAGGTGCTCCGCCCCTCGCCTGGCCTGCTCCACGACGTCTGGCCGCTCGAGCTCGGAGCCGGCGAGGGCCAAGGCGGTCGCGATGCCCGCCAGGCCGTGAGACCAGTTCGGCATGTCACGGCGCGGGCGCAGCCGGTGACGCTCCGGCACCATCGACCAGTTGACGCCGTCGGCCATCGGCTCGGCTTCAGCCAGGAGCACGTCGACGCAGCGGTTGGTCAGCTCGCGCGCGGCCGGCGCGCCGTGTCGCATCGCCCACAGCGCCGCGAGGAGGACACCGGCGGTGCCGGTCGTGGCGTCATGGATCCGTGCGTCCGGCGTGTACCCAGGGGGCCCCACGTGCTCGGTGGGCCAGCCGTCAGGGGTGAGCAGCTCCAGCATCCGCAGGAGTGCCGTGTCCACGCCCGTCGGCGCTGCGACGCCTCCGTCCGGCCTCGCGCTCGGAGATGCCGGCCTCGCGATGAGCCCATCGGCGGCGACCAGCGTGCCCACCGTGCTCGACTGGCCGTCGAAGTACGTCACGTCCGTGGCGACGGGAGACTCGGCACGCAGCCGATGGACGGCGCCGTCGACGAGCCGGCTCTCCTCGTCGGTGAGCTCGCGGGTGAGCCCGATCTCGCGGAGCGCGTGGACGAGGCCGGAGACGCCGCTGTGCAGGCCCTGTGGGAACTGCGACGGCTGGGCAGGTCCGCCGTCGAGGTCAACGGAGTCCGGGATCCACGGGCCACGGTCGTCCCACTCCACCTGGTCGAGCACCCAGCGCCAGGCAGCGGAGCCGAGTCGGGCGTAGTTCTCGGCCCTGGCGGCGGGATTCGGGCCGGGGAGTCCCGTCGGTGCCTGCTTCGACATCACACCATCGTGGCAGGCGCCCGAAATCGGCGCAGACTGTCTGTATGCCCCTCAGCGCCGAGGCACGAGCGAGGCTGGAATGGATCCGCGACGACTACGTCGCGCTCGTGAGGTCTGCCGCGCCGCGCGACCTCCTCGCCCCGTCGGATGGCACGAGGTGGACGAACCGCGAGCTGCTCTTCCACATGTGGTTCGGACAGCGCATCGCCCGAGCGCTCATTCCCGTGATGGGAGGCTTCTCGCAGTTTCCGCCGTCGGTTTCACAGGCGTACGCCGGCATGCTCTCCGCGGCGACCCGGCCCTACACCTGGATCAACTATGCGGCCGCCGTGGGCGGAGCCCGGGCGGCCGGCCTCGAACGCTCTCAACGGTGGATGATCGCCGACACCGCCTGGCTCCTGCGCTGGGCCGAAGGCGCCAGCGATGCCGACCTCGCACGCGGGATGAGCGTCCCGCCCGGCTGGGACCCCTACTTCACGCCGTGGATGAGCCGGGCTGACGTCATGGACTGGTTGCCCAAGCACTACCAGCATCACCGGGCTCAGCTCACGCTCGGGCGGTGAAGAGCGTCGCCAGCGCGCACCGAGCACCACATAATTTGATGCCTATCGATATTGACATCAATCGATACGCAGAGCAGGATGGGCCGCAGAAGGAGCCACCATCCATCGCCATCTCATGTCCGAGGAGACCCCATGAACCGTGTCCAGCTCGCCCTCAACGTCGATGACCTCGACCGGTCGATCGCCTTCTACTCCGACCTGTTCGGGACTCAGCCGGCCAAGGTCCGCCCCGGCTACGCGAACTTCTCCGTCGCCGAGCCGCCGCTCAAGCTCGTGCTCATCGAGAACCCCGGCGAGGGTGGCAGCCTCAACCACCTCGGAGTCGAGGTGGCCGACGTCGACACCGTCGACTCCGAGCAGACCCGACTCGCGACCCACGGCATGACGACCGTCGACGAGCGCGCCACCACGTGCTGCTACGCCAAGCAGGACAAGTTCTGGGTCCAGGGCGCCCCCGACGGCGAACGGTGGGAGGTCTACACCGTCCTCGCCGACAGCCCCACCTTCCGCGAGGAGGCCACCGACGAGGCGGACGCCTGTTGCGGCACGACCGCCAGCGGTGCACAGCCACTCACCCTGGAGGCGGCGCCCGCGTCCTGCTGCTGACGCGAGCGCGCGGACAGCCCCTGGAGCGCGGGCCTTCGGCCCTGAGGCAGGCACCCCGGCGTGCGATGGACGAGAGGGAGCGGCATCCGCGACACCTCGATCCACCCCACGGCCGAAGGCGGGCCCATGACTCGCACCTCAAGACCCGAGCAGGAGCGTGACGCGCGCGAGCCATCCACGCCCCTCTGGCGGGCTCAAACCGCGCCCGGGGGCACACGCCGAACGCATGCCCCCGGGAGCGATCGCCAGGTCGTCGGCCCTCAGGCGCGGCGCCGGCGGTTCGCCGAAGCGACCATGAGACCACCCGCGACGACGACTGCCGCAGCCGCTCCGAGCCCGACCGCAGGCACGTCCGCCGGCTCTTCGGAGCTCAGCACGAGCTTGGGTGCGACGGCCGGAGCCGGAGCCGGAAGGTCACGGTCGGCCGCGCTGCTCGAACCGGCACCCGTCACGCGGCGACTCGAGGACGAGGAGGACAGGCCCTGCTCGGCCGCGCTGCTCGAGCCGGCACCCGTCACGCGGCGACTCGAGGACGAGGAGGACGGGCCCTGCTCGGCCGCGCTGCTCGAACCGGCACCCGTCACGCGGCGACTCGAGGAGGAGGATGAGGAGGAGGAGGATGAGCCCTGCTCGGCTGCGCTGCTCGAACCGGCGCCCAGTGCCTGGGCTCTCGAGGACGAGGAGCAGGACACGCCTGTGCCCCCACCGGATGTCCCGCACTGCACGGAGACGGGCGAGGGCGACGGGTCGCGCATCTGCGACGAGGAGGCCGGCCCCACGAGGGTCAGGGACAGTGCCGCGGACGCGCCGAGTGCGGCGGCCACGCGACGGCGGGGGCGGTTGCTGCTGGTGTTGGACTGACTGGACATGAGGCGCTCCTTTCACATGAGGTCGACCCGGCACGGTCGCGCCTGGACCGTGATAGCCCCCGGGGGCGCCGTGCCTCCCGGAAATCCGTCGGGTCGTGGCTGGAGCTGATCAAGCTGGGTTACGGACAGACGCGCGGAGGGGCGCCCAGATACCCCACCCGAGCGCCAACACCCGAGAGCAGGGCCGCTCCCACCGTCCGGGGATCCGCCTCCGACGTCGTCCCACTCCACGGACCTTCGACCCTGACACTCGAGGGAGTGAGGGCGTAGACCCGAGATGGCGGAGGACACCCAGCCCATCGCCCAGCCCATCCCCCAGCCCATCCCCAGCCCAGAGGCGCACCGCATGAGTGGAGCCCCGACACAGGACCACACAGATCCCACCCGCCACCCAGAGCCGGCCAGGCGGGCGGCGGTTCCTGCCACTGCCGCCCTGTTGGCCGCGACAGCGGTATGGGGTTCGACGTTCGTCGTGACCAAGGACTCGGTCGACGAGCTGGCCCCAGCCTCCTTCCTCACCTGGCGCTTCGGGATCGCCGCAGCTGCTCTGCTGCTCGTGCGTCCCACAACGCTGCGAGACCTCGCCCGGACCGACCTGTGGCGCGCCTCGGGCCTCGGGGTCTTCCTCGCCGCGGGCTTCCTGCTCCAGACCACCGGGCTCCTGCATACCCTGGCGGGCGTCTCGGGATTCCTCACCGGAGCAGCGGTCATCCTGACACCCCTCGTGGCCGCACTCCTCTTCTCCGAGAGGGTCGGTCGAAGCGGTTGGCTCGCCGTCGGCCTGTCCGCTCTCGGGCTCGCCGCCCTCACCGGCGGGGTCAGCGCGCCCTCCGCCCTCGGCGCCCTGCTGACCCTGGGCGGGGCAGCCTTCTTCGCCCTGCACATCACCGGGCTCAGCCAGTGGGCCAGTCGCGAGAACGCCTACGCCCTCACGGCCGTGAGCGTCACGACAGCGGCACTGCTCTGCGCCCTCGTGGCCGGCCTGACCGGCGGCGTCACCGCCCCTGCCACGTCGTCGACCTGGAGCGCCGTGGTCTACCTCGGGGTGGTCGCCACCTGCATCGGCTTCGGCGTGCAGGCCTGGGCGCAGAGCGCATTGAGCGCCACCACCGCAGCGGTCGTGATGACGATGGAGCCGGTGTTCGCCGCAGGGCTCGCGTTCGCCCTCGGAGAGCGAGGCATCGGCCCCTGGGGATGGGTCGGCGGCATGCTCGTCGTGGCCGGCATGGCCTTCAGCGAGCTCGGACCCCGCCGCTGCTGCGACGCCATGTCGCCGCGCATCGAGTGCTGCTAGAGACGAGGTCTCTGCGCGGAGACCGCGCAACCGGGGAGCGACCCCGCCCACGCGCACACCTCGCGGGTCTACACTCCCCGAGGCGACGGCATACGGGCTCGTCGTGCGACGGATGGACGAGCGGCAGGAGGTGGGCGCCATGTGCGGCGAGCCTCCTAGTCATACGACCGACGAGAGCTGAGCGCTCGAGACTCCCGGTGGGGGCTTGCGGCGGTTCTCGTCGTGATGACCGCGTGCCCCTTCGTCCCTCCTGGGAGTCGTCATGTCCGAGCGTCCCCGCAACCCGATCCGCACCCTCGCCGGCCGCGTGCGCCGGCCCACGCCGTCCGGCCCCGCCCACACCCCGGCCCCGACCGTCGTGCCGCGTCGTGGCCGCGACGGCGCCAGCATGGTCGACAGTGCGATCTACGTCGCGGGCCGGCGGTCGGCCTCTCCGGCCACCCTCTCCGAGACCTTCAGGGGGCTGCGCGAGGAGACCGGCGCTGTCGGCTGGATCGGCCTCTACCGCCCGAACCAGGACGAGCTTGCCGCTCTCGCAGCGGAATTCGACCTGCACGAACTGGCCGTCGAGGACGCGATCGTCGCCCACCAGCGACCCAAGCTCGAGCGCTACGGCGACACCCTCTTCGTCGTGCTGCGGGCCGCCCGCTACCTCGACGAGTCCGAGGAGGTCGAGTTCGGCGAGGTCCACCTCTTCGTCGGCAGCGACTTCGTCATCACCGTTCGCCACAGCGAGGCGCCCGACCTCTCCGCGGTGCGCCGCCGCCTCGAGAGCGACCCGGAGCTGCTCGCGCGGGGACCTGAGGCGGTGCTCTACGCGATCCTCGACCGCGTCGTCGACGGCTACGTGCCCGTCGTCCGCGGCCTGCACAACGACATCGACGAGATCGAGACCGAGGTCTTCCGCGGCGACCCTGCCGTGTCGCGTCGCATCTACGAGCTGAGCCGCGAGGTCATCGAGTTCGAGCGCGCCGTGCGTCCGCTGGCGACCGTCATCCAGTCGCTGTCGGCGGGCTTCGAGAAGTACGGCACCGACGAGGAGCTGCGCCGCTACCTGCGCGACGTCGAGGACCACCTCACCCAGGTGCGCGAGCAGGTCGAGGGCTTCCGCCACCTGCTCCGCGACATCCTCACCGTCAACGCCACCCTCGTCGCACAGAAGCAGAACGAGGAGATGAAGACGCTCACCGAGGCGAGCATGGACCAGAACGAGGAGGTCAAGAAGATCTCCGCGTGGGCCGCCATCCTCTTCGCGCCAACGCTCATCGGCACCGTCTACGGGATGAACTTCGACGCGATGCCCGAGCTGCACTGGCAGTTCGGCTACCCCTTCGCGATCGGGCTCATGGGCCTCGTCAGCGTCACGCTCTACGGCATCTTCAAGAAGCGCCGCTGGATCTGAGACCTACGGTGGGGTGATGGCACGAGCCCTCATCGGCGTA
Source organism: Humibacillus xanthopallidus (assembly GCF_006717145.1). Taxonomy (GTDB): domain Bacteria; phylum Actinomycetota; class Actinomycetes; order Actinomycetales; family Dermatophilaceae; genus Humibacillus; species Humibacillus xanthopallidus. The sequence continues at coordinate 2,483,944 of NZ_VFQF01000001.1, forward strand.
TCCGGCTGGCGCTACCCACGCTGGCGCGGCGACTTCTACCCCAAGGGCCTCCCCCAGCGGCTCGAGCTGACGTATGCCGCCGAGCGCATGACCTCGATCGAGGTCAACGGCTCCTTCTACTCCCTCCAACGCCCGAGCTCGTATGCCGCGTGGCGGGCTGCCGTGCCACCTGACGTGATCCTCGCGGTCAAGGGCGGCCGGTTCATCACGCACATGAAGTCGCTGCGCGACGTGAAGGCACCGCTCGCGAACTTCTTCGCGAGCGGGGTGCTCGCCCTCGGTCCCCAGCTCGGCCCCCTGCTGTGGCAGCTGCCCGAGCGGCTCGGCTTCGACGCCGACCGGCTGAGCGGGTTCCTCGACCTGCTCCCCCGCACGACCGCCGCGGCCGCCGAGCTCGCCGCCCGCCACGACGACAAGCTCGCGGACGACCGCACCCTCACGACGTGCGAGGTCGACGTGCCCGTGCGCCACGCGCTCGAGCCGCGGCACCCGAGCTTCGACACCGACGAGGCGCGGGCGCTCTGCGCCGCTCACGACATCGCGATCGTCATCGCAGACAGCGCCGGCCGGTGGCCCACGATGGACGACGCGACTAGCGACTTCCGCTACGTGCGGCTGCACGGCGAGACCGAGCTCTATGACAGCGGCTACACCGACGCGTCGCTCGACCGGTGGGCCGCGACGTGTCGCGAGTGGCTCGCCGAGGGCCACGACGTCCACGTCTACTTCGACAACGACGCCCGGGGGCACGCCCCCTGGGACGCCGTGCGGCTGCTCGACCGGCTCGGGGTCCGACCGCAGCACGACGGCACCGACGGCACCCACGGCACCCACGGCACCCACGGCACCGACCGACGCTGAGGGCGCCGGACCGCGGACGCCTCCTGACGCGCGCCGACGCCGACCGCTAGGTTCGTCATGTGAGCCGCAGTGTCTACGTCGCGTCACCCGAGGGACTCACCGGCAAGTCGGCCGTGGCCCTCGGCCTGCTCGATGCCCTCATCCGCGAGGTCGGGTCCGTCGGGGTCTTCAGGCCGCTGACGACGCTCGGCGGCAGCGGACCCGACGACGAGGTCGACCACATCGTCGAGATGCTCGTCGCCCAGCCCGGCACCGACCAGACCTACGAGGAGGCGCTCGGCGTCACGTACGCGCAGGCGCACGTCGACCCCGACGAGGCGCTGCACCTCATCGTCGAGCGTTACAGCCGCCTCGCGAGCCGCTTCGAGGTCATGGTGGTGCTCGGGTCGGACTACACCGACGTCTCCACCGGAACCGAGCTGTCCTTCAACGCCCGCGTCGCCGCGAACCTCGGCTCGCCCGTCGTGCTCGTCGTGCACGGCCGCGACCGCACGCCGGAGCAGGTCCGCGTCGCTGCCGACAGCGCCCTCGCCGAGCTCAAGGCCAACCACGCCCTCACCGTCGCCGTCATCGCCAACCGGGTCGAGTCCGACGAGCTCGAGGCGACGAGCGTTGCGCTCGCAGGCCTCGACCTGCCCGTGACGGCGGCGATCCCCGAGAACGCCCTGCTCGCTGCTCCGAGCTTCCGCTCGCTCACCGAGGCCGTCGGCGCGCGGCTCGTGCTCGGCTCGGAGTCGTGGATGGACCGCGACAGCCTCGGCCTCGTCGTCGCCGCGATGAGCCTGCCCAACGTCCTCTCGCGCCTCAGCACCGACGTCACGGTCATCGCCCCGAGCGACCGCAGCGACCTCATGCCGGGCCTCATGCTCGCGCACCAGTCGGGCACCTTCCCGACCCTCGCCGGCGTCATCCTCACGGGTGGCTACGAGATGCCCGAGACGATCGCCCGGCTCATCTCCGGCGTGCAGCAGGACCTGCCGATCGCCCTCACCGACATGGACACGATGCACACCGCGCAGGCCGCGATGCAGGTGCGCGGCCCGATGATGGAGAGCTCCCGCAACAAGATCGAGACCGCGAGGCGGCTCTTCTCCGAGCGCATCGACCAGGCGGCCCTCCTGCGCGCCATCGACGTCTCGTCGTCCGAGGTGCGCACACCGCTGATGTTCGAGTTCCAGCTCATGGAGCGCGCCCGCTCCGACCGGCGCCACATCGTCCTGCCCGAGAGCCAGGACGACCGCATCCTCGAGGCCGCCGACATCCTGCTGCGCCGGGGTGTCGCCGACCTCACGCTCCTCGGCGACGAGAACGCCGTGCGCCGCCGCGGGTCCGCCCTCGGCCTCGACCTCGACGACGCGCGCATCGTCTCCCCCACCGACCCCGAGCTCGTCGAACGCTTCGCGCAGGCGTATGCCGAGTGCCGGGCTCACAAGGGCATGACCGTCGAGCGCGCCCGCGAGGTCGTCACCGACATCTCCTACTTCGGCACGATGATGGTGCACCTCGGTCTCGCCGACGGCATGGTCAGCGGCGCCGTCAACACGACCGCCCACACGATCCGCCCCGCGCTCGAGTTCATCAAGACGGCCGACGGGGTGCGCACCGTCTCGAGCGTCTTCCTCATGTGCCTCGCCGACCGGGTGCTCGTCTACGGCGACTGCGCCGTCATCCCCGACCCGACGACCGAGCAGCTCGCCGACATCGCGATCTCCTCCGCCCAGACCGCGGCCCAGTTCGGCATCGACCCGCGCGTTGCGATGCTCTCCTACTCGACCGGGTCGAGCGGGTCGGGCGCAGACGTCGAGAAGGTCCGCGACGCGACACAGCTCGTGTCGCAGCGTGCCCCCGACCTGCGCCTCGTCGGGCCGATCCAGTACGACGCCGCCATCGACCCTGTCGTCGGTCGCGCCAAGATGCCGGACTCCGACGTCGCCGGCCGGGCCACCGTCTTCGTCTTCCCCGACCTCAACACGGGCAACAACACCTACAAGGCCGTGCAGCGCAGCGCCCACGCCGTCGCCATCGGCCCGGTGCTCCAGGGTCTGCGCAAGCCGGTCAACGACCTCTCTCGCGGTGCCCTCGTCGACGACATCGTCAACACCGTCGCGATCACGGCCGTGCAGGCGCAGAGCCTCTCCTCCTCCGGCCAGCGGGGAGCCACCGGGTGAACGACCTCCTCGACCAGACCGCTCGACCCGTGCTCGTGCTCAACGCCGGGTCGTCGTCGCTGAAGTACCAGCTGCTCGTGCCCGAGACGGGCGAGGTGAGCGCCAGCGGCGTCATCGAGCGCATCGGCGAGGCCGGCAGCGACGTCGCCGACCACGCGGCCGCGCTGCGCACCATGAGGGCCACACTGGCCTCCGACGGGGTCGACCTCGACGCCGTGCCGCTGCGGGCGGTCGGGCACCGGGTCGTGCACGGCGGCCCGGACTTCTCCGAGCCGGTGCTCATCGACGACGCCGTCGTCGCGCGCATCGAGTCGCTGAGTCCGCTTGCGCCACTGCACAATCCGGCAGCTGTGACAGGCATCGAGGCCGCGCGAGGGCACTTCGCCGTGCCCCACGTCGCCGTCTTCGATACCGCCTTCTTCTCGACCCTGCCGCCCGAGGCGTCGACGTATGCGTTGCCGCGTGACCTCGCGCAGCAGCACTCGATCCGCCGCTACGGCTTCCACGGCACGTCGCACCGCTTCGTGTCGCAGGCGACCGCCGAGCTGCTGGGCCGACCCGTCGAGGAGCTCAACCAGATCGTGTTGCACCTCGGCAACGGCTGCTCGGCCTCGGCGATCCGCGGCGGCGTGGCCATCGAGACGTCGATGGGGCTCACCCCGCTCCAGGGGCTCGTCATGGGCACCCGTTCGGGTGACGTCGACCCCGGGCTGCATGCCTTCCTCGCGCGCCAGGTGGGCTTGTCGATCGACGAGATCGACACAGTGCTCAACAAGCAGTCGGGCCTGCTCGGTCTCAGCGGGGTCAACGACTTCCGCGAGCTCGCCCAGCGAGTCGACGCCGGCGACGAGGCCGCAGTCCTCGCGTTCGACATCTTCGTCCACCGGCTCAAGCACTATGTCGGCGCCTACCTCGCCCACCTGGGGCGGGTCGACGCGATCGTCTTCACGGCCGGCGTCGGCCAGAACAGCGCGCGGGTGCGGGCCGCGCTCGCCGACGGCCTCGAGGGTCTCGGCATCCGCGTCGACCCCGAGCGCAACGAGACAGGCGGCGGGTGCTTCTCGAACGCCGCCGTCATCTCGCCCGAGGGGAGCCCGGTCGTCGTCGCGGTCGTGCCCACCAACGAGGAGCTCGCGATCGCCCGCCAGACCGCCGACCTCGTGCGCTGACGCTCGGCGGCTCGTCCCAGACCACCCCGCGGCTCGAGGTGATCGCGGCCCCCACGTCACCCCCGGCATCACCTCGAACCGGATTGTGGTCACCCGCGATTCGAGGTGATCGCGGCCCCCACGTCACCCCCGGCATCACCTCGAACCGGATTGTGGTCACCCGCGATTCGAGGTGATCGCGGCCCCCACGTCACCCCCGGCATCACCTCGAACCGGATTGTGGTCACCCGCGATTCGAGGTGATCGCGGCCCCCACGTCACCCCCGGCATCACCTCGAACCGGGAGTGAGGGGGCGCAGTTCGCCGGGGGACGCGGCTGAGCTGACTTCCGGTTCGAGGTGATCGCGGCCCCCACGTCACCCCCGACATCACCTCGAATCGGATTGTGGTCACCCGCGATTCGAGGTGATCGCGGCACCGACGTCACCCCCGGCATCACCTCGAATCGGGGAGTGAGAGGGGCCGCAGTTCGGGGGACGCAGATCCGAGGGGACGCAGATCCGGGGGGACGCGGTCGAGTGGGTGAGCGGTCGACTGGTTGAGTCGGCGGCCGTCAGTCGGGGCGCTGCTGTGACTCGAGGTGCTCGCGCAGCGACGTCGGTCGCCTGCCGGTGAGGCGCTCGACGTCGTCGCTCACACCGTCGAGCTCCCCGGCGCGCACCGCGGTGTAGGTCGACACCCAGGCGTCCACCTGCCAGTCCGGGGCGCCGTATGCCGCACGCGACGCATACGCCTCCTCGACCGTCTCGTCGTGGAAGCTGACGTCACGACCGGTCACCTCGCGGATCACCGTCGCCATCTCGGCGAAGGACAGCGACTCGGGCCCCGTGAGGTCGTAGGTGCGCCCGACGTGCACGACCGGGTCGCGCAGCACCGCCACGGCAGCACGGGCGATGTCGTCGTGCGACACCACTGCGGCGCGACCGTCGCCGGCCGGACCTCGAATGACGCCGTCCGGCCCGACCATCTGGTCCATGAACTCGAGGTAGAGGTTGTCGCGCAGAAAGGTCCACGCCATCCCCGACGCCTTGAGGTGCTCCTCCGTGGCCCAGTGGTCACGCGCAAGAGTGAAGGTGGCCGCGGGCGCGGCGCCGAAGAACGAGATGTAGACGACGTGCGCGACCCCGGCTGCGGCGGCCGCGTCGACGAAGGTTCGGTGCTCCCGCAGCCGGTCCTCCTGCTCGGCCGCCGACACCATGAAGAGCGTGCGCACCCCAGCCAGGGCTTGCTCGGCAGCCTCCCGGTCGCCGTAGGTGCACTCACGCACGACGGCTCCGCGGAGCTCCGGAGCCCTCGATGCATCGCGCACGAGCAGCCGCTGCGCGACGCCGCGAGCCGCGAGGTCACCGGCGACGAGGCCGCCGAGCCAGCCGGTCGAGCCGGTGATGGCGAGATCCGGGCCGAGGTCCTCTCGAGTGCCGTCCATCCTCCGACCCTACGCAGCGAGACCCGGCACGTCACCGGGCACGGAGCTCGCACGTCGCCGACATGGCCGGGCCGTGCGCCACTGCACAATCCGGCAGCATACGGTGGGCTTCGTGACCGACAACACGACCGAGACCGTGGCTGACGACAGCAGCCCAGACGTGAACGATGCCCGGGCTTCCGCGCCGGGGCACACGTCGCACTACGTTCCCGCTCCTGACCCCGACCTCGAGCGTCCCGCGACCGGCATCGGCTCCGTCCCGATGGGCGTCAAGGCTGCCAGCGAGTGGTCCTGGCGCCTCCTGCTCATCGCCGCCGGCCTCTTCGGGCTGGGCCTGCTCGTGCGCTCGGTGTCCGAGGTCATCGTGCCGCTCGCCATCTCGGTGCTGCTCACGGCCCTGCTGCGCCCCGTCGCGCTGCGGTTGCGCTCGGTCATGCCGGCCGGCGCTGCCGCAGGGCTCACGGTGCTCGGCACGATCCTCGTCGTCTCGGCGTTGCTGACCCTCGTCGGCAGCCAGTTCACCAAGGGCTTCGCCGACCTGACGACCCAGGTCGGCGCCGGCATCAGCCAGATCCGCGACTGGGTGCGCACGACGTTCAAGATCAGCGACGCCCAGTTCGACGGCTACTGGGACACGATCCGCGAGAAGGTCAGCAACTCCGGCAACCTCGGAGACACGGCGACCGCCTTCGGCCTCACCGCGACGCACTTCGTCGCGGGCGTGTTCATCTCGCTCTTCGCTCTCTTCTTCTTCCTCTACGAGGGCCCGCGCATCTGGGCCTGGGTCGTGCGCCTCTTCCCCCGCACGGCGCGTGACCGCGTCGACTCCTCGGCCGTCATCGCCTGGGACCAGCTCTCGGCCTTCGTGCGCGCGACGATGATCGTCGCGTTCGTCGATGCCGTCGGCATCGGTGTCGGCGCGGCGATCCTCGGCGTGCCCTTCGCCTTCGCGATCGGCATCCTCGTCTTCCTGCTCGCCTTCATCCCGATTGTCGGTGCGTTGCTCTCCGGCTTCGTCGCGGTCGTGCTGGCTCTCGTCTCGCACGGCCCCGGGGTCGCGCTCATCATGCTGGCGATCGTCATCGGCGTGCAGCAGCTCGAGTCGCACGTGCTCCAGCCGTTCCTGCTCGGCAAGGCCGTCAGCGTCCACCCGCTCGCGGTCATCCTCGCCATCGCGATCGGCTCCATCACCGCGGGCATCGTCGGCGCTCTCGTGGCGGTCCCGTTCGCCGCCGTCATCAACGCCGTCGGCAAGCACCTGCTGGTCGGTGAGTCACGCGAGGAGCTCGAGGAGGAGCTCGAGGAACGGGCCCATCAGGGCGGGTCGCCAGCCACCGCATGACGATCCGAGCCCCTGGGACGACGAAACGCCCCGACACCGCTGCGGCGTCGGGGCGTTTCGTCGTGCTGGGGTGGGCCTAGCCAGAGACGGCGCGCCGGGCGAAGAGCGCCCGGTCGTCGAGCTCTTCTGCCTCGTCCGCGAACTCCGGGGTGTCGAAGACGTCTGCCGGGATGCCGTCGTCGGTCCAGCGCGGCTCCGCCTTGGCCTTGAGCGCGTAGGTCGGCACCGGCACCGGCACGGGGCTCCAGCTGCCCGGCACCTGCTCCGCGGCTGCCGCCGGAGCGGCCGGCTGCACGGTCACGCCACCCGTCTGGGCAGCCTGCACGTCGAAGACGCCGTCGTATGCCGCCGCCGGGGCAGCCGCTGCCACCGCGGGCTCGTGCGCGTGGTTGGCGGGGGCGGGGGCGGAGGCGGAGGCGGGGTGGGCGACGTGGCGCGGGTCGCCGCGCCCGGGGTGACGCCGGCTTCCGGCGGCCCGCCGAGCCTCCTCGAGGGCGCGGTGGCTGATGACCTGGGTGTCCTCGCTCGACAGCACCGGCGCCGGGGCCGCATCACGGCGGCGCCGGTCGGAGCCCTCGGAGCGGCTCTCGGAGCGGTGGTCTGCACGGTGGGCGCGGTCGGCCTGGGCCTCGGTGCGCAGCCAGTAGAGCACCGCGACGAGAGTGACGAAGGCGAAGGGCACCGAGACCCAGAGCAGGACTCCGGTGATGGCAAGCACCGTCGACACCGGCACCCAGAGCAGGGCGAGCAGCAGCAGGGCGGCTCGCAGCCGGCGCTGGGCCATCGAGACCCGGTGCGGCTGGCTCGGGCGACCCTGCGGGGCTCGGTCTCGAGTTGATGGGTTGTGGGACACGGGCATTCGATCCACCTCACCGCGGTGTGCGTCGGACGGATGCTGCTGGTCGATCTCGAGCTGGTCGATCTCGTGCACGGCCTCGAGGTGCTCACTCGCGCGTCGGGCGACGAGCGGCGAGCTGGGCCGCACGGCACCAGCGGGCACCGCGCGCTTGACGTCGACGGTGGCGCGAGAAGCGGCAGCGGGCTTGACGGCATACGAGTTGGGGCGGGGTGCCCGCAGCTCGGTCTGCGGGAGCAGCGGGCGCTTCTCGAGCACGCGCATCGCCTTGGAGAAGCCCTCGACGGAGCGGGTGGCGGCGGCGTCCTCACGACGACGGACCCAGTGCTGCAACAGGTAGGCAGCCCAGATCGCGACGATCACCACGAAGATCAGGCTCCCCACTTGCACGAACCCCACGGTAGGCCGGGGGCGCTGGCGCACCATGCATATCGGGTGCGTGTCGCGCAAGAGGCTGGTGTTACGGCTGTGACAGACGAGCCATGAGCGTCGAGCCGCCGAGGTCCTCGGTCGTCACGGCGAACGAGCGGTGGTCGCGCCACGCGCCGTCGATGTGGAGGTAGCGCTCGCGGATGCCCTCGTCGCGCAGGCCGAGACGGCGGGCGACCCCGAGCGAGGCGGCATTGTCGAGCCGGATGTTGACCTCGATCCGGTGCAGCCCCGCGGGGCCCAGCGCATGATCGACAGCGAGTGCGAGTGCGCGGCTCGCGATGCCGCGGCGGGTCACGGCGTGCGAGACCCAGTAGCCGGCGGCGCCCGAGAGCTGGGCCGCCCGGATGATGCCGAAGATGTGCACCTGCCCGACGATGCGCCCCTCGACCTCGATCGCCCACGGCATGGCGCGATCGGCCCGCGCCTCGGTGTCGAGGTCGCGCACGAACTGGCGGAACGACACCGGCGTGCGAGCGTCTGCTCCTGGAGGCAGGGTCGGCTCCCACGGCTGCACGTGGTGGGCGTTGTCGCGGCGCACCTGTTGCCACTCCGCCTCGTCGGAGGGGCGGAGCGGGCGCAGGACGATGACCGGCTCGGCGGAGGCGTCGCGCAGCACGACGGGCCACCGAGCCTGCCCGTCGCGGTGTGGCCGCCAGGGCATCCTCACGCGGCCGCGCTCACTGGTGGTCGCCTCGGTTCTTGGCGTGGTGCTTGGCGTGGTGCGTGCCGTGGTGCTTGTGCTGGACTGCCTGATGCCCGCTGTCGTGGACGCTGTCGTGGTCGCTTCCGGGGATCTGTGCCAGCGCGTGGCCGAGCACGGGCTCGAGCACGTCGAGCGCGTCGGCGACTCCGCCGCGTGAGCCCGGCAGGTTGACGAGGAAGGTGCGGCCGGCGACCCCCGCGAGGCCGCGCGAGAGCATGGCCGTCGGCACGCCCTTGGCGACCCCCGCCGCGCGGATCGCCTCGGCGACACCCGGCACGAGCCGGTCGAGCAGCGGCAGCGTCTGCTCCGGCGTGGCATCCGTCGGGGTCAGCCCCGTGCCGCCGGTGGTGAGCACGAGGTCAGGCTCGCTCGCCAGCGCGTCGCGCAGGGCCAGCCCGAGCTCGTCACCATCGGGCACGACGACCGGGTGACCGACCGAGAAGCCCCACGAGAGCAGACGGTCGACGATGACGGGACCGGACCGGTCGGCATACGTGCCGTCGGCTGCTCGGGTCGACGCGGTCACGACGACCGCGCGCCGACCGGCCCCGAAGCCGGGGGCGGTCTCGTGCCCCGGGATGGGGGGCCTACTCATGCCAGTCCCCGGACCGGCCGCCCGACTTCGCGGTGACCCTGATGTCGGTGATCCGCCCGTGCTTGTCGACCGCCTTGACCATGTCGATGAGCGCGAGGGCCGCGACGCTCACGGCCGTCAGCGCCTCCATCTCGATGCCGGTGCGGTCGGCCGTCCGCACGGTCGCGGTGATCTCGACCCCCTCGTCGACGACGAGCAGGTCGAGGGCGACGCCGTGCACCGCGATCGGGTGGGCGAGCGGGATGAGGTCGGGGGTGCGCTTCACGGCCTGGATGCCCGCCACTCGGGCGACCGCGAGCGCGTCGCCCTTGGGCAGGTCTCCCCCGCGGAGGGCGGCAACGGCGCGCGGGCTGAGCAGCACGCGGCCGGCCGCGCTCGCCTCACGGGCCGTGACGGCCTTGGCCGACACGTCGACCATGTGGGCGCTGCCGTCGGCGCGCACGTGCGTCAGAGCCGGGGTGTCCGGCGTCGTCGCGTCGGCACCCCGGCCGACGTCGGCACCGCGGCCGGCGTCGGAGCCGGGGACAGCGCCGGAGCCGTGGCCCTCGGGCTCGGTCACCTCAGGCCTCGCCGTCGAGGAGGATGACGTCGACGTGCTCGCCCGCGACGAGCTCGGTGATGTCCTCGGGCACGACGAACAGTCCGTTGGCCCGCGACAGGTCGGCGAGGAAGTGCGAGCCCTGGCCGGCCACCGGCGACGCGAGCAGCTCACCCTCGGGCGAGCGTGACACGACGGCGCGCCCGAACTGGCGCCGACCCTCGGGTGAGCGCACACCGGCGGTGACGCTCGCGGCACGCAGCCGGCGCTTCTCGGGCTTGAGCCGCATGAGGCGGCGCAGGGCCGGCCGCACGAAGACCTCGAACGAGACGAAGGACGACACCGGGTTGCCCGGCAGCGCGAAGAGCGGCACCTGACGCCCCTCCGGCCCGGTGAGGTGTCCGAAGCCCTGCGGCTTGCCGGGCTGCATCGCGACCTTGACGAAGTCGATGCCCTCGCGGCGCAGGGCGCTCTTGACGACGTCGTAGGCACCCATCGAGACGCCGCCGCTCGTGATGATGACGTCGGCCACCCCGACGACCTCGTCGAGCACCTCGAGGAGCTCCTCGTCGGTGTCCCCGACAGCGGTGCGGATCTCGGCCGAAGCGCCGGCGGCCACCGCCGCAGCCCAGAGCATCGAGGAGTTCGAGTCGTGGATCTGGGCCGGACCGAGCGGTGCCCCCGGGGCGACGAGCTCGTTGCCCGTCGACAGCACGACGACGTGGGGCCGGCGGTGCACCTCGACGGCCGCGTGCCCGCACGCGGCGAGCAGGGCGATCGTGCGCGGGCCGACGATCTCGCCGGCCGACACGACGACCGCGCCGGCGGCGACGTCCTCGCCGCGCGGGCGAACGAAGCGTCCACGCCGGGCTGCAGCGCGGCACTCGACCTCGCCCTCGGCGGCCCCGTCGGTGTCCTCGACGGCGATGACCGAGTCAGCGCCCTCAGGCATCTTGGCCCCGGTCATGATGCGGGCCGCCTCACCCGGGCCGACCCGGAAGCCCGGGTCGTCGCCCGCGGCGACCTCGCCGACGATGCGCAACCGCACCGGCTCGGAGCCGGCGCCCTCGAGCGAGGCTGCGACGACGGCATACCCGTCCATCGAGGAGTTGTCGAAGCCCGGCAGGTTGACCTTGGCGCGCACGTCGCGCGCGACGACGAGCCCGAGGCTCTCGGTGAGCGGGATGGGCGCCGTCGGGGCCGGCTCGATCGAGGCGAGGATCGCCCGCAGGTGCTCGTCGACGGTGCGGACGTCGGACGGGGTCGGCCGGACCGGGGGCTGCTCCGGCTGCACCGGCTCGCCGAGGACTGCGTGGTCGCGCACCCGGTGGTAGCCGTCGATGAGGACCTCGCCGACGAGGGTGACATCACGTCCGAAGACCGGGTCGCCGATGACCCGCAGGCTCGTGCACTCGCGCATCGAGGGCACGCCCTGGGGGAAGCGCTGCTCGAAGCCGGAGACGAAGCGGTAGGCGGAGTCGAGGTCGACGTAGGGCTCCGGGCGGTCGCTCGAGGCGACGACGTGGTAGCTCTCGTCGAGGGAGAAGAAGTCGGAGCGCAGGACGAGCAGGTCGTTCGTCGTCTTTACCGGGCGGAAGCGGGTGCGCGGCACGAGGATCGCCTCGGAGCCCTCGAAGACCTCGATGGCCGTGCCCATCGCCGACTCCATCTGGATGACCTCGGGCGAGGAGGGGTCGGCGGGGTCGACGGTCTTGTGGTTGACGATGATCGGCAGCCCAAGCACCCCTTCACGGGCCGTCATGCGCTCGCGCAGCACCTCGAGGTTGATCCACACGTTGTTGGCGTTGAAGGTGCTGTGGCGGCGGATGTCGCGGAAGAAGCGCTCCTCGCCGTCCTCGACCATCGCGGTGTCGCGAAGGACGATCCGCCCGTCGGACTTGCGCACCGCGAGGTGACCACCCTTGCGGTCGCTCTTCGTGCGGTGGCAGACCTCCGCGACGAAGGGCACGTCGTGCTCGACCATCCAGGCCGCGACGTCGGGGTCGCAGGTGGCGCCGAGGTTGTCGGAGTTTGAGAGGAAGGCGAAGCGGATCCCCTTCTCCAGCAAGGAGTCGAGCACGCCCGAGGTGACGAGCGAGACATAGACGTCGCCGTGGCCGGGCGGGCACCACTCGAGCTCGGGGTCCTGCGGCCACGTCACCGGCCGGAGATCGCCGGGGGTCAGCTTGGGCTCGGCGTTCTGGATGAAGTCGAGCGGCAGCCCGTCGACGGCGAGCGAGTCGTACTTCGCGAGGATCTTGAGCGACTCCTCCGACGTGCGGAAGGAGTTCATGAGCACGAGCGGCAGCTCGACGCCCCAGCGCTCGCGCAGCGCGAGCACCTGCAGGGCGATGATGTCGAGGAAGGTGAGGCCGTCACGCACCTCGAGGGCCGACTTGGCACCCGTCATGCCCATACCGGTGCCGAGGCCGCCGTTGAGCTTGATGACGGCCGTCTGCGACAGCGCCCGGCGGGCCTCCTCATCGGTGACCTGCACCTCGCCGAGGGCCTGGATCTCGCCGAGCGGCTCGATGCTCTCCTCGGGGATCGTGCCCAGCGCGCCGGCCTCGAGCTGCTCGTAGTAGTACTCGAACACCTTGATCGCCTCGGGCCCGAGGCCGCGCCGGCGCATCAGGTCCACGGATTCGCGCAGCCCCTGGTCAGTCATGGCCATCACCCTACGATGGACGGCATGGGCCCGAGCGACGTCAACGCGAGGAGCCTGCTGTGAGCGGCCCGTCGAAGCGTGACCTGCGTCACGCTGCCCGGGCGCGCCGGGCCCGGCTGGCCGCCGAGCTGCGGGCGCGCGACGACGGTGCCGGCGTCGACGAGGCCGCCGAGGCGATCGCCGCCACCGTGCTCGGCTTCGTGCCCGACAGCGGCCGGGTGGCGGTCTACGAGTCGCTCCCCGACGAGCCGCCGACCGGACGGCTGATCGAGCGGCTCGTCGAGTCGGGTCACGAGGTCATCGTCCCCGTCGTGCTGGGCGACTTCTCGCTCGAGTGGCGGTATGCCGTCCGCGGCACCGTGGGTGGCCAAGGCACCGTCACGCGGCGGCAGGGTCCGCCGGACGCGCAGGAGCGCTCGGGCTGGCTCGGGGTCGACGCGCTCGCCCGGTGCGACCTCGTCGTCACGCCCGGGCTCACCGTCGACCGGCACGGCACGCGACTGGGCCAGGGCGGCGGCTGCTACGACCGCGCCCTCGCGCACCGCGACCCGGCCGCCCCCGTCGTCACCCTGCTGCACGAGGGCGAGGCGAGCGAGCTCGACCTGCCGGCCGACGAGCACGACCAGCCGGTCGACGCCTACGTCACGACGACCGGCCGCCTCGTCCGAGTCCGCTGAACCGGCTTCGGCCGAACTGACGTCGCCGAGCCCCCGTCGCCGAGCCGCATCCGCCGAGCCCCCGTCGTCGAGCCGCATCCGCTGAGCCGCGTCCGCCGAGCTGGCGTCGCTGGGCACGGCCCGCGCCGGGCACCTCCCGTCACGGAGGAAGCGGAGGCGGCCGGACGGCATACCTCAGCTGGTGCCGGGAGCACCCGGAGGCACGAGCGTCAGCTCGTCGGACGACCCCTCGCGCACAGCGTTCTCCGTGAAGGCCCACGGGAAGGTCTCGTTCGCGGCCCACGCGTCGATCTGGTCGGAGTAGTGGTCGGCGTAGGCGTGGCCCGACTGGCCCGTCGAGTTGACCCACAGCGAGCCGTCGAGGTTGGCGAGGTCGACGACCATGCGCATCGAGGGGCCGGCGACGACGTCGTAGCCCGGTGCCGCAGCGTTCCACGAGTTGGCGTTGACGATGGAGTTGCCGCCGCCGAGCTCGATGTCCTCGCGGTTGAAGATGCTGCGCACGAGCTGCGGCAGGGAGTCGTCGCCCATGACGGGGTGTTGCAGGTCGAGCTGGTGCAGCCGGCCCCAGCGCCACGTCGCGGGCACCTTGCCGAGCTCGCGTGCGAGGTCGAGGCGGGCGTCGACGAGAGCCCGCTTGAGGATCTCGCCGGAGCCCTCGGTGACGCCGGGCGTCGTCTTGTCGTCCCACCACTCGTTCTTCGGGTCCTTGAGCAGCTGCTCGATGACGATCATCCAGCGGCTGCCGCCGTCGGGGGCGAGGTCGGGCGGGATCTCGTCGAAGGTGTAGTCGAGCAGGTGCTTCCACACGGCGTTGTAGTAGGCGGCCGACGCGGAGTCTCGCGACTTGTCGTTCGGCTGGCTGCCGTCCCAGTCGCGCAGGAGGCGCTGGGCCTGGGCGGTGAAGTCGTCGACCTGCACGGCGAGCAGGCGCTCGACGAGACCCGGCGCGTAGGTGTTGCGCACGTCGCCCTGGAACTGCGACATGTCCTGGGGCGACACCTTCGACGTCGAGGCGAGGAGGGTGCGGATGCGCTGGGCGCGGAAGCCGTAGTCCCACTCGGTCGTGAGGAAGGGCTTGTTGCTCGCAGTCACCGCCTGGTTGGCCGTGACGATGAAGCCTTCCTCGGGGTCGAAGGTGTGGGGCAGGTCGGCGGCGGGCACCCAGCCCTTCCAGTCCCACTGGCTGTCCCAGCCCGGCGCGGGCCAGTAGCCGGGCGGCGCGCCCGGGGTCGCCGAGCGGCGCACGGGGATGCGGCCGGGCGTCTGGTAGCCGATGTGCCCGGCGGTGTCGGCATAGACGAGGTTCTGCGAGGGCACGGTGAACTCGGCCGCGGCCTCGCGGAAGTCGTTCCACCCGGCGGCCTTGTTGAGCGCGAAGATCGCGTCACCCGCGGTGCCCGGCGTGAGGGCCGTCCAGGCCAGCGACACGGCATACCGGTTGGACTGGGGAGCACCGCGCACGACGACGCGGTCACCCGCCTCGTCGACCGAGGCGGAGACGTCGCTCATGATCGGGCCGTGCACCGTGGAGCGCACCGTGATGGTGACGTCGGCGCCGCCGGCGACCTTGATCGTCTCCTGGCGCTTCTCGAGCGGCACCCGCTCACCGTCGCGGAGGTAGGTGTCTCCCGTGACCTGCTCGAGGTAGAAGTCGGTGACGTCGGGACGCAGGTTCGTCATGCCCCAGGCGATGCGCTCGTTGTGACCGATGACGACACCCGGCACGCCCGAGAAGGTGAAGCCCGACACCCGGAAGGGGCACGCCTGGGTCACCTGACGGCACTGGAGGTTGACCTGCGACCAGATGCCCGGGATCGACAGCGCCAGGTGCGGGTCGTTGGCGAGCAGCGGCTTCCCCGTCGTCGTGCGCGAGCCCGAGACCACCCAGGAGTTCGAGCCGATGTCATCGCCCCGACCAAGCGTCGAGGGGGCCGCGTCGAGGGCCGCGACGGCGTTGTCGACCGCCTTGGCGCCGTCGGCGCTGCTCAGGGCCTTGAGGGCGGCGGGAGCGGCCGGAACCGAGGAGGCCGCCTGGCTGGTCGCGGAGTCCTTCGCCGCGCCCGGCGCCCAGTCGTCGCTCGAGAGGATCGGCTGGTTGCGGTCGAAGGGATAGGGCGGATAGAGCAGCGCGATCTGGCGCAGCGAGATGCCGCGGCGCGAGAGCCGGGCGCGGGTCAGCTCGTCGTTGTAGTCGCCCCGCAGGTCCCACGCGAGCGCCTTGAGCCACGCGAGGGAGTCGATCGGCGTCCACGGCTCGACGCGGTAGCTCGGGTTGCGGCGCTGGAGCACGGTGTACTCGAGCGACATCTTCTCCGGCGACTCGACCTGGCGGATGTAGGCGTTGACCCCGTCGGCGTAGGCCTGGAGGTACTGCCTCGTCTCGGGCGCGAGCCGCGGCAGCTCCTGCTCGGCGACCCGGCGCCAGCCCATCGTGCGCACGGCCTTGTCGGACTCGAGGCCGGCTGAGCCGACCATCTCGGAGAGCCGCCCAGCCGTCAGGTGGCGCCGCAGGTCCATCTCGAAGAAGCGGTCCTGTGCGCTGACGAAGCCCTGCGCGCGGAAGAGGTCGCTCGCGTTGTCGGCATAGATCGTCGGCACGCCGCGCCCGTCGCGCAGCACCGACACCTTGCTCGTGAGCCCCTCGATGGTCAGCTCGCCCGCGGTCTGCGGGAAGCTCTGCCGCACCGTCGACACGCCGAGCGCCCCGACCCCGACGACCGCCATGACGAGCAGGACGGCGACGACGATCAGGACCCGACGAGCTCGTTTCAACCGTGGCACGCACCGAGCCTAGGTCACCGCCGGGACAGCCCGGCGCAGCCGTGCACGGCCGGTGCCACATCGTTGCCGAACCGACGAACTCCGCGCTGGACCGCCCGGCAGGGCCGCTGGGGCAAGTGGTTTCATGGGCGCACACGTCAGGAGCTGCCCGTGACCTCGCTCGCGTCCATCACGTCGTCGGGAATGGATCTCGACGACCTGACGCGCGTGCTCCTCGTCGGCTCGATCGTCCTGCTCGTCGCCGTCGCAGCGGTGCGCCTATCGGTGCGCTCGGGGTTGCCGTCGCTGCTCATCTACCTCGCCATCGGCCTGGCGCTGGGCAACGCGGGGCTCGGCATCCAGTTCGACAACGCGTCGGTGACGCGCGTGCTGGGGTATGCCGCCCTCGTCCTCATCCTCGCCGAAGGTGGCCTCACGACGTCGTGGGGCAACATCAAGGACTCCGTTGCGCCGGCCGCGCTCCTGTCGACCGTCGGCGTCGTGGTGTCGGTCCTCGTCGTCGCCGTCGCCGCCCACACCCTCCTGCCGCTGTCGTGGACGATCTCGCTGCTCATCGGGGCCATCGTCAGCTCGACCGACGCGGCCGCCGTCTTCTCGGTGCTGCGCAACGTGCCGCTGCCGAAGCGGCTCTCGGGCATGCTCGAGGCGGAGTCCGGCTTCAACGACGCGCCGGTCGTCATCCTCGTCGTCGCCTTCGCGGCGCAGGGGGTGCCCGGCGGCGACTCGCACGCGTGGTGGCAGCTCGTCCTCCTCGCCGCGCTCGAGCTCGCCGGCGGGGCGGCCGTCGGCATCGGGGTGGGCGTGCTCGGTGGCCAGCTGCTGCGCCGGGTCGCCGGTGGCTCGTCGGCCCTCTTCTCCATCGGCGTCATCTCGCTGACGGTGCTCGCGTATGCCGTCGGCGCCTCGCTCCACGTGTCGGGCTTCCTCGCGACCTACCTCTGCGCCCTCGTGCTCGCCAACACGGGCCTGCCCAACCGCACGTCCTTCCAGAGCTTCGGCAGCGCCCTCGGGTGGCTGGCGCAGATCGGGCTCTTCGTGCTGCTCGGCCTGCTCGCCGACCCGTGGGAGCTGGGCGGTGAGCTCCGGTCGGCCATCGTCATCGGCCTCGTGCTGCTGCTCGTCGCACGGCCGCTGGCGGTCTTCGCGTCGGTCTCGTGGTTCCGCATGTCGTGGCGCGACCAGGCCTTCCTGTCGTGGGCGGGCCTTCGAGGGGCCGTGCCCGTCGTGCTCGCGACGGTGCCCCTCACCGAGGGCACGCCGAACACCGAGTGGATCTTCGACCTCGTCTTCGTGCTCGTCGTCGTCTTCACCATCGTGCAGGCACCGACGCTGCCGTGGGTGGCGCGGCGGCTCGGGCTCACGGAGCAGGTGCACGCCGTCGACGTCGACCTCGAGAGCACGACGCTCCTCGAGATCGGGGCGGACGTCATCCAGGTGACGGTCGGCGACGACTCGCGCCTGCACGGGGTGGCGGTCTTCGAGCTGCGCCTGCCCACGGGCGCGAACGTCACGCTCATCGTGCGCGGCAGCAAGGGCTTCGTGCCCGAGCCGCACACGACGATCCGCCACGGCGACCGGCTCCTCGTCGTCGCGACCTCGGCGGTGCGGCCGCGCACGGAGCGACGCATCCGCGACGTCAGCCGTGACGGGCGCCTCGCCGGGTGGCCGTAGCCCCGCTGGTCGTAGACTGACGGGCGGTTCCCTCCCCCACCTTCCGAGCTCGAGGTTCACCCATGCCCACCTACTCCTACGCGTGCACGGCCTGCGGCCACGCCTTCGACATCCGCCAGTCGTTCACCGACGACTCCCTGACGGTGTGCCCGGACTGCGGGGAGACGACGCTGCGCAAGGTGATCCACCCGGTCGGCATTGCCTTCAAGGGGTCGGGCTTCTACAAGACCGACTCGCGCGCGTCCGGCACGGGCGGCAGCGCGGGCAAGCCCGCCGCCGCGGCGGCCGGTGGGTCGGGCGACTCCTCCGGGTCGTCGAGCTCTTCTGGGTCTTCAGGGTCGTCGGGGTCGTCCGACTCGTCGGGTGCCGCGAGCACGGCTGGTTCTGGTTCTGGTTCTGGCGCGGCGTCGAAGCCTGCGGCCTCGTCGTCGAAGCCGGCTGGAAGCTCGTCGTCCACACCCTCCTGACCCGTCAGGGGCCGTTGTCCCCAACCCGGCCGTATGCCGTTCGCCGGGGACCGCTCGCGTCCTAGGCTTCCCGCATGACGACGATCGCCGACCCCGAGACCTCCGGATCCCCCTCGCCGACGACACCGGCGCCTGTCGGGCCGCGCGCCGAGATCGGCGTCATCGGCGGGTCAGGGCTCTACGACTTCCTCGAGACCTACGAGACCGTCGAGGTCGAGACCCCCTTCGGTCCGCCCAGCGACCCGCTCGTCGTCGGTGAGGTCGAGGGCCGAATGGTCGCCTTCATCGCACGACACGGCAGCGACCACCGGTTCGCGCCGCATCGGGTCAACTACCGCGCCAACCTCTGGGCGCTCCGTGCCCTCGGGGTGCGCCAGGTGCTCTCGCCGTGCGCGGTCGGGTCGCTGCGCCCGGAGTACGGTCCGGGCACGATCGTCGTGCCCGACCAGGTCGTCGACCGCACCTGGGGTCGCGCACAGACGGTCTACGAGACCGAGGGGCCGGTGGTGCACGTGTCCTTTGCCGAGCCCTACTGCCCCAACGGTCGTCAGGTCGCGGTCGATGCCGCGCGGCTCTCCCCGCTCGAGGTCGTCGGCGACGGCACGCTCGTCGTCGTCAACGGGCCGCGCTTCTCCTCGCGGGCCGAGTCGCTCATGCACCAGCAGCTGGGCTGGAGCATTGTCGGCATGACGACGATGCCCGAGGCCGCCATCGCCCGCGAGCTCGCGCTCTGCTTCACGACGATCGCCATGGTCACCGACCTCGACGCCGGGGTCGAGGGCGGTGAGGCCGTGACCCACGACGAGGTGCTGCGCGTCTTCGCCGACAACGTCGAGCACCTCAAGTCGCTGCTGCGTGACGCGATCGGCCAGCTCCCGGCCCACGAGGACGACTCCGAGGCCACCTGCCCGTGCCGCCGCGCCCTCGACGGCCTCGAGCTGCCGATCGCCCTGCCCTGATCGGCGGGGCCGGCGCGTGGGGTTCGGACGAGACATGCGGGGGCGTGCGGACCGACGTGGGGGACGGAGCGTCGACGCCTCAACGGGAGCAGGGGTTCGACCCGGGTCGGGTGCGGTGACGGGTGACGGGCTCTCCCCCACACCGCGGCGCCGGTCCCTCAGCGCCCGGCAGCGACTGGCCCGGCGGGCTCGCTGGCGGCGGTGGGCCGCCGCGCTTCTCGCGGCTACAGCCGCCGCGGTAACGCTCTCGGCCCTGGCTCCGCGAGCGACGCAGGCCGGTGGGCGCGAGGTCGTCGTGGTCGTCCGCGACCTCGCTGCCGGCGCCGTCGTCACCCGCGACGACGTCGAGGTGGTCGCCCGCCCGGAGGGCACGGTCCCCGCGACGGGCCTCACGGCGTACGCCGACGTCGTCGGTCGCACGACGGCCACGGCCGTGTCGTCGCGCGACGTCATGACCTCGGAGCGGCTCGTCGGCGCTGCGCTGCTCGCGGGGCAACCGCCCGGATCGGTGGCGATGTCGGTGCCGGTGCTCGACGTCGGCGAGGCCACCCGACCGGGTGCCCGCGTCGACCTCTACACGACGGCGGCCGGCGAGGCCGCGGCCACTGACGTCGTCGTGCTCGCGGTCCGCCGGCCCACGGAGTCGGGGACGCTGCTCGGGGGTGGCGCATCGCCCCAGCTGACCGTCGCTCTCGACACCGCGGAAGCGTCCGCGGTGGCCCGCAGCCTCAGCGGTCTCGACGGCGGGCAAGGTCTCGTCGTCGCCGTCCGGCCACCGACCGGTTTGTCACAGTAGGCTCGGCACGCACGGTGGCTCACCGGACCGCGCCGCGCTGCGGTCGCCAGAGACCCCCACCGGGGGGTGCAGAGAAAGGGATCACCTTCATGCTCAAGGGTTTCAAAGAATTCGTCATGCGGGGCAACGTCGTCGACCTCGCGGTCGCCGTCGTCCTCGGCGCAGCCTTCACCGGGATCGTCACGGCGATCGTCAACGGGCTCATCAACCCCATCATCGCCGCGATCTTCGGCAAGCCCGACCTGACGAAGGTCGCCAACTTCACCATCAACGGCGCCGACTTCTCGATCGGCCTCATCCTGGCCGCGCTCTTCAACTTCATCGTCGTCGCTGCGGCGATCTACTTCATCGTCGTCCTGCCGATGAACAAGCTGCTCGAGCGGCTCGCCGAGCGCCGCGAGCCGGAGCCCGACGCTCCGTCGCCCGAGGTGCTGCTCCTCACGGAGATCCGCGACTCGCTGCGCGCTCGCTGACCAGAGCACCACGAAGGGCGGGAGCCACCCGGCTCCCGCCCTTCCCATGCCCTCCCCCAATTCGAAAGAGCACTCCGTGGGGTGCGCGGGCAATCGAAAGAGCAGTTCGTCGCCCTTCCTCGCGAGCGCGCAGACGCGCTCAACGACGACGAACTGCTCTTTCGATCGGGGAAAGGGGGCCGCTACTTCCGCATGCCGCCAGCCGCGCGGAAGAGCACTCCGTCGGGTGCGCAGGCAATCGAAAGAGCAGTTCGTCGGCCTACCCCGAGACCGCACGGGCGCGCTCAACGGCGACGAACTGCTCTTTCGATCGGTGGGAGTGGGCAGCTGCTTCCGTATGCCGTCAGCCGCGCGGAAGAGCACTCCGTTGGGTGCGCGGGCAATCGAAAGAGCAGTTCGTCGGCCTTCCTCTAGAGCGCGCGGGCGCGCTCGACGGCGACGAACTGCTCTTTCGATTGGGAAAAGGGTTCGCTTCTGCCGTATGCCGTCAGCCGCGCGGTCGGTCAGCCGGCCTCGTGGCGGGCCGGGGCGGCATACGCCTGCGGACGCTCGTAGTCGCCGAGGATCTCGGCGAGCGCCAGCGGACGCGCCGCTTCGTCGTGACGACCGGCGCGCTGGAGCGTGCGGCCGAGCAGCAGGTGGGCGTAGCCGTCGGTCGGCGACTCCGCGGTGATGCGGTTCAGCGTGGCCTCGGCGCGGCCGAGCTGGGCCGAGTGGAAGTAAGCACGGGCCAGGAGCAGCCGCAGGTCGTCGGTGCCGTGGAGCACGTGGTCCTCAGCCGTAGTGGCCGCGGTCTCCGACGTGCCGCCCTCGATCTCCTCGACGAGGTCGGCCAGCGCGAGCGCGGCCTCGCGGAAGTCCCCGCGGTCGAAGAGACCCTGGGCGAACGAGAGCCGCAGAGTGAAGGGCGTCATGGTGTTCATGCGCCTCACAACGCCCGCACGGCCATGCACATTCCACACCCGCCACCATCGCCACCTGCCATGACCCGACGGACTTCCCACCCTCTCTCGACGGACTCCCCCACCCTCCCCGAATCGAGGTGATCCCGACACCGACGTGGGGCCCGCCATCACCTCCATCGGCCGGGGGGGTGCCTGCCATTCGAGGTGATCCCGGCACCGACGTGGGGCCTCGGATCACCTCGAATCGGGGGTGAGTGAGGGGGAGCTGGTCGAGTCGGAGTCACTCGTAGTGCGGGGGGCGCTGCTCCTGGAGCCAGGTGTCGCCCACACCGGAGCGGGCGGGCCGCTCGCCCCAGCCGAGGTCGAGCTCGTCGCTGCTGCGGCCCAAAGCCTTGCCGGGCTCAGCCTCACCTGCGGCCCTGTCGCCACCTGCCGGCTCGGCCGCGGCACCGGTGCCCTTGCGGAAGACCCGCCGCCGCTTGCGCTTCGACGTGGTGTCGGCGGCCTTGCCCTTCGGCGCGCCCGCTGCCGCCTTGCCGTCCGCAGTCTTGCCGTCTGCAGACTCGGGATGGTCGCCCGTGCCGTTCGACTCCTCCGCGTCGGCCGCGGCCCCGGTCGAGTCGGCTGTCGCGTCGACCTGACCCGCTCCGTCGCCGGACCGGGCATTGCCACCGTCACCGCCGTTGCCGCTGCCGTCGCTCGGCCGTGGCGGCTGGATCGCCTTGACGATCGTCACGATGCGGGCGATCTCGCGGGCCGGGTCGCGGAACAGGTCGGTCGTCCAGGCGCGCTCGTGCAGCCACCCGAGCCGGCCCAGCTGCTCGGGGCGCAGCCGGTCACGGTCGCGCGTGCTGTGCAGGGCGGCATACCGCAGCCCGTCGGTCTCGACGGCGAGCAGCCCGCGCCCGCGGTGGTAGGGGTCCTCGACGACGAGGTCGATGCGGTGGTTCGCGGTGCCGAAGTCCTCGTGGACAGTGAGGCCCTCGCGGCGCAGGCGGGCTGCGAGATCGCTGCGCAGCGGGTCGTTCGTCGTCGGCGCGTTGGCGAAGAGGGTGTCCTCGTCGCCGCGGCCACCGCCTGCCTCGGCGTAGGCGAGGAAGTCGCGGAGCATGAGCGCGCCACGAGCCTTGAGCCGCGCGGGGTCGAGGTCGGACGCGCGCAGCGCCGAGACGACCGTCATGCGCGAGCGGGCTCGGGTGATGGCGACGTTGAGACGCCGCTCGCCGCCCTCGATGTTGAGCGGTCCGAAGCGGTGCAGCACCCGGCCGTGCGGCGTCTTGCCGTAGCCGATCGAGAGGATGATCGCGTCGCGCTCATCGCCCTGGACCCGCTCGAGGTTCTTGACGAAGAAGCGCTCCTCACGGTCGTCGGCGAAGAAGGCCGCGAGCTCGGGCGCGCCGCGCAGCGCGTTGGTGACGGCCTCGTCGAGCCGGTCGGCGTGCTTGATGCCGAGGGCGATGACGCCGAGCGACTCGTCGGGCCGGGTGCGGGCGTGCTCGAGCACCAGCTCGACGACCCGTGCCACCTCGCCGTCGGTCGTCTCGATCGTGTCGACGCCGGCCTGCACCACGGCCTGGCCGTCGACCGGCTCGAAGACCACCGCGGAGTCGATCGCGGTGCCCGGGAAGGTCGTGAGCCGGCCGTCGTACATCTGCGTGTTGGCGAACGCGATGAGCCGCTCGTCGCGGCTGCGGTAGTGCCACGTGAGGTCGCGCGTCGGCAGCGCGGCAGACAGGACGTCGAGCACAGACTCGAAGCCCTCGGTGAGGACGTCGTCGGCCGGCGTCGCGCTCGTGCTCTCGTCGTCGGACACGACAGTGAAGAAGTTCGTCGGGGGCAGCTGCCGCTCGTCGCCCGCGACGACGACCTGCCGCGCGCGGCTGATCGCCGAGATGGCCTGGGCGGGCTGGACCTGCGAGGCCTCGTCGAAGACGACGACGTCGAACCACTTGCCGGGCGGCAGGGTCGACGCGACGACGAGGGGGCTCATCGCCCAGCAGGGCTTGATCGCCGTGAGCGCGGAGTGCGCCTGCGGCATGAGGTCGCGAAGAGCCTTGTGCCGCCGCGACTTGCCGCCCTCGGCGCGCACGAGCGCCTCCTGCGCCGGGTTGTCGGCGAGCACCTCGCGCACGTTGCGCGCCACCGCCGCCCGCACCCGCTCGACGGTCGCCTCGAGGTGGGCCCGGTCGGCTGCCGCGAACTCCTCGACGTCGCGCCGCAGTCCCGCACCGTCATGGGCGCCGTATGCCGGGTCGCGCACCGTGATCTCCTTGGCCAGCGACGCCCACCAGACGTGGTCGACCTCCGGGATCACCTGGTCCGTGCCGATGCCGCGGCGCGCGAGGTCCTCGACGAGCTCACCGAGCCCGACACCACGCAGCTCGTCGAGGACCGCCGTCACCTGCGGCAGGACGGCGATGCGCTCGGGCCGGCTGGCGAGGTCAGCGAGCCGGGCGCGCAGGTCGCCGAGCGGGAGCGCGGCAAGCCGCAGCCCGTCGCGGCCGGGCCGCAGCCGGGTGTCGAGCCACGCGAGGTCCTCCTCGAGCCCGGACAGCACGGCCAGACCCTCGTCAAGCCGCGGCGAGATCTCCGGGCGGCCACCCCCGCCGACGAGGGCGAACCAGCTCTGCCGCTGCTCGCTCGCCGCGACGAGCTCGGCGTGGAGGTTGGCCGGGGGCCGGCCCGGGCGGAGCAGGCGCTTCGTCTGCCGGCGGACGCGCCACCGGTCGAGCCAGCCCATGTCGATGTTGCGGGTCTGGCGCCAGTCGCGCGACCCCGTCGCCGCGATGAAGTCGTCGAGCGGGGTGTCGAAGACCTCGGGCCGGAAGACCTCGAGCGTCTCCTTGACCTTGGACATCGTGTGGAAGGCGGACGACCAGTCGTCGACGGAGTTCGCCTCAGGCACCCGCGACTCGGCGAGGATCTGGTTGAGCTGGTCACCGAGCGCGTCGAGCCCGCCACTGCTGCGCCGGCTCGTGATGTCGAGGGCACGCAGGGCGTCGTCCTGGGTGAGGATGCGCGCGCCGAACCACGGGTCGTCGTCGTCGCGGGTCCAGGCGCCGAGACCGACGGCGTCGCGCAGGCGCCGCGAGAGCTCGGTGATGCGCGTGCGGCTCAGCTTGGCCAGGTCAGCGCTGGTCAGGCGTACGTGCGACAGCGGCGCGGGCCGCCGACCGCCGAGCTCGACGAGGGCCTGCTGCACCTGGTGCGCGCTGACGCCCCACGGCTCGCGGGTCTTGTGCAGCGCCTCGACGTGGCGCTGCAGGCGCGCGCGCCGCTCTCGCAGCGTGGCCACGCCGTCGTCAGCCACGGTCGGGTCGTGCCTGAGCGCTGCGTCGAGCGTCTTGGAGAACTGCTGGGCCGTCGCGCGCTTGTTCGTCGGGCCGTCGTAGGCGTCGAGCACGAGGTCGCCGAGCCCGAGCCTGTCGAGCCGGGTGAGCACGGCGTCGATGGCCGCGCGCTTCTCGGCGACGAAGAGCACCGACTTGCCCTCGGCCGCCAGGGTGGCGATGAGGTTAGCAATGGTCTGCGACTTGCCCGTGCCGGGAGGTCCCTTGACGACGAGATGGGCCCCGGCGCGTACGGCCTCGATGACCGCCTGCTGCGACGAGTCCGCGTCGAGCACGAGGTGCTCGTGCTCCGGGTCCGGGTCGGGCTCGGGGTCCGGAAGGCGCAGCCGGACGGCGGCGAGCGCCTGCTCGTCGCCTGCGAGCGCGGCGACGACGTCGTGGTCTGCGAGCGAATCCCCTTGCAGCGCAAGGTCGGCCACCATCGGCAGCTTGGCGTAGGAGAAGGTGCCGAGCACGAGGCGCGGAGCGATGCCGAAGTCCTGGACACGGGCGCACTCGTGGCCGAGGGCGGCATACGCCGGGTAGGGGTCGAAGGTGTTGCCGACGTCGGCGAGGTCGGCGAGCGCCTCGCCGTCGATCTCGATGCCCTGCTCGGAGCGGAGGTACTCGCGCAGCACCGGGTTGAACTCGACCTCGGGACCGAGGTCGATCTCGAAGTCGTCCTGGGCGGCACCGACGGCGCGCAGCACGCAGGGCCGCAGCAGCACCGGCGCGGCCGGCGGACGGGCGGCCCGCGGCACCGACCACGTCGCCATGCCGATGGCGAGGAAGCCGGCGGCGATGCCGCGCTCCTCCTTGAGCTCGAGGGCCTTGGCGCGGATGGCGCGCGCGCGGCGCCGGGCCTCCTCGAGGGCCACCGGTTCGCGGACGAGCTCGGTCAGGCGGGTGCCGTGGCCGGCGAGCAGCTTGGCGACGCCCCCGGGGTGGGCGGTCGTGAGGTCGAGCGTGCCGGAGGGGAGGTCGCGATACCAGAGCAGCGTGTTGCGGCCACCGAGGTCGACGAGCGTGCGTCGCCACGCCGTGACCGCCGCGGCGACGCGGTCGGCCCGCGGGTCGCCCGAGGTCGACGCAGCCGGGGGGGCGGGGTCGTGCCGGGGGGCGTCCGTCATCCCTGCAGGCTAACGAATGGGAGGGCGCCGCCCCGGCACCGACAGCCGGAACGACGCGGATGCTCCTCCCCCGCCGGGGGCAGGGCCCGAGGAAGTCGGCGGGGAAGGAGCGGGCGCGGTTCGATCGGGGTTCAGTCCTGCTCGGCCGGGGCTCCGCCCTCAGCCCTGCGCCACGGTGAGCGGGAAGGTGCCGGGTGCGGTCGCCTCCCACGTCGTCGTGTAGCTGCGCAGGTAGCTGTCGAGGTAGGGCGAGCGCTCCCCCTGCGTGGGTACGTCGGTGCGCGGGCTCTGCAGGTCGAGCGCGAGCGAGGCCGAGGACACAGTGATCGTCTGGCCCGACGGGGTGGCCGACCACGAGCGGGTCGTGTTCGTGCCGACCCCGACGACGAGCTGGTGGCCCTTGCGCAGGGTCCAGTCGGTCGACTTGAGGTCGAAGGCGACCGTGCCGCCGCGCACGAGCGACATCTGCTCGTCGAACATCACGGCCGTGCCGTCGGGGGCGACGTCCCACAGGCGGACGAGCACGTTGCCCGTGCCGCTCGTGCCGCCCGTGCTGCTCGTGTCGAGCGAGACGCGCGGGGTTCCGACGACCCGCACGTCGTTGACGACGGGCTTGGACCACGAGTAGTACGCGTTGCCGTCGTCGGTGGTGCGCGGCTTGGGTCCCCTGGCGCGCTCACTCGCGCCGGGCGGCATACCGGGAGCACTCTCCATGTCGTAGGTGCCCGCGTCGGCGGCGGCGACCCCGGCGGCGGGGCGTCCGGCGTCGTCGACGTAGCTGCCCGGCTGGAGCCGAGCGGTCGTCGAGCGTCGCGTGGCGGGCCACGTGTCCTGCGCGCGCCAGGTGCCACGGCTGTCCTCGATGACGTATGCCGGGTCGGTGACGGTGGGCGTGACGCCAAGGAGGTGCGCGTCGTAGAAGCGCATCACCTCGGCGAACCAGCCCTCGCGGCCCATCCGCAGCACGCCGTCGGCGCCGGTCTCGGTGCCGCGCACGTGCTCCCACTGGCCGAGCCAGCCGCGCTCGGGGCCGGTGTGGTTGTCGAGGTACTGCTCGATGTCCTCGGGCTTCGTGTTGGGTTCGATGAAGCCCTGGGTGACGAAGAGCGGCACCTGCGAGCCCTTCGCCTGCTCGGCGAGGTTGCGCGCCTTCCAGTAGGTGGAGTCCGGGTCGGGGTTCTGGGTGTCGGTGAGGTTGTTGGCGAGGCACTCGGGGTGGGCGACCTCGTAGGCGGCGTTCTGCTTGTAGCGGTCGGAGTCGTCGGCCATGCCCTTGAGGTTCGCGATGCCGTTGTAGGCGCGCGGGGTACCGAGGTAGTTGGGCCGGCGGACGCCGTTGCTGAAGAGGTAGTTGTACATGTCCCACACGGGCTCCTGCGCGACGACGGCCTCGAGGCCCTTCGGCGCGAGGTTGGCGCCGACGAGACCGGTCGAGGCGTCGTAGGACTTGCCGTAGAGGCCGACCTTGCCGGTCGACCACGCCTGGCTCGCCGACCACTCGACGGCGGCCTTGACGTCGGCCTGCTCGCCGGGGCCGACCCAGTCGAGGCAGCCCGTGGAGCCGCCGAAGCCGCGCAGGTCGACGAGGACGACGGTGTAGCCGCGCTCCATGAGGTTCGCGCCCTCGATGAGGTCGTTGAAGCGCTCGGAGGGGCCGGTGCCGGTGAAGCCGTCGTCGCCGGTCTGCCCGCGGTGGGCGAAGTAGGGGCCGACGGAGAGGATGACCGGCGTCTTGGCGCCCGCGGGGAGGCCCGCCGGGCGGAGCACGTCGGCGTGCAGCTCGACGTCGCTGCCGTCGGAGGACGGGAAGTACTCCTCCGTCCAGAGCGCCCCCTCCGGGACCCGGGGGTTCTGGTCGTGGGAGACGGGGGCGCCGGGGGCGGGGATGACGGCGGTGGGGGCCGCGGTTGCTGTCGAGGTGGCTGCGGTTGAGGTGGCCGCGGTGGCTGTCGGTATGGCGACGGCGGCCATGGTGCACGTCAGCGTGGCGGTCGCCAGCATGGCGATGGAGCGGGAACGGTGCATGAGGTGCCTCTTCGGTGTGAGTGTCCTGGCTCTCTCGACGCTAGAACCGGACAAATCACCCAGCAACTCGAAGTGGCTCGGGCGGGGCGTGGCGGGGGGGTCTGGGGCCCGCTGGGCTCAGCGGAAGCGCGGCGGCGCGTACGCCTTGGTGGGCGGCACGTCGTAGTCCCAGCGGCGCAGGATGTCGTATGCCGTCTTGAGCCTTTGCGTGAGATCGACGTGGTGCTCGTGGTCCGTCTCGGGCCAGTCGGTGCCCGGCTGGCGCACGTGGGCGACGTTCGTCGGCCCCATGAGGGTCTCGCGGAGGAACTCGGCCTGGTAGGCGCCGGTGCGGATGGCGAGTACCTTCTCCTGGCTGCCGTGCCTCACGATCCCCTGCGGCTCGAGCGTGCGCAGGAGGCGTCCGATCTGCTGGCACTCGAAGGCGCCGAGGTAGGGCGAGTTGAGCGCGAGGGCGTCGTCGAGCTCCTCGTGCGGCACCTCGAAGGCGAAGGCGAGCGCCTGCTGGAGGCTGCGGAACTGCGCCGCGTCGATGATCGGGACGTCGACGAGCGGAAGGAGTCCGCCCGTCACGGGCGGCCGCGGTTCGCCGCGCTCGTCGCCGCGGTTGCCGAGGGAGACGATGCGCGGGAGCCAGTCGGCCCTGGGCTTGTCGTGGTCGACCGCGCCGTCGGGGCCGACCGTGGCGTTCATGGTGTCGTGGACGCACTGGACGTGGAGCATGCGAGCGCTGTTGAAGTCGGCGACCGTGGCGGTGTCGAGGGTGAGGTCGTGCAGGTGGGCGCACTTGGCCTCGAAGACTTTGGCGATGACCTCGTCGCGCACCTGGGCATAGGGCCTGGCGCCCCGGTTGCCGAGGTCGGTGATGACGGCCATGAGGGCGGCCCACTCCGCGTCGCTGGTCGGACGACGAAGGAAGGGGACGCCGCTGAAGGAGATCGGGCGGATGGAGTCGACACCGTTGAAGGTGACTGCCTCTCCGCGGGCTTTGGCGTCGTGGCGGTCGAAGAAGGCGCGCAGCCCCGCCTCCGGGTCGGCTGGCCATTCGCGGTTGGGGTCGAAGAGGATGCGGTGGTGCGGGAACTCGACGTAGACGGCGTGCTCGTCCACCTCGACCCACCGCTTGCAGAGGTCGCTCGTCGTCATGTCGGAGAAGTCGTGCTGCTGCCGCTGGGTCAGGCCTGGCTCGAGGAAGGGCGCCAGCTCGCGCGCGAGGGCTGCCGTGGCGTGCGGCCCGGTGAGGATGAGGTCGATGCGGGGCGCCACCTCCTCGAACGGCACCTCGCCCTTGCCGCGGTAGAAGACGAGGTCGTCGAACCCGAACGCCTTGCCCTCGGGGATCCAGACCAGCCCACCGGGCTGGTCCTGCTCGAACGCTCCGACGTGGGCCACGACTGCCTCCTCGAAGAGGGCCTCTGACTACTTCGAGTCTATGGAGGCTGGGAGTCGGCGTCCGAGAAGTCGATCGGGCCGGGGCAGGTGGTGACGCGGTTCACGAGGCCACGGGCGGTAGGCATCGTTCGGAGGGAGGCTCTGGGTCCACTACCCTGTCAGCGTTTGGCTGAACCTGTCTTCGGCGTCGCAGTGAGAGCTGCAGCGATGGCGTTGGAGACGGTCTGCCGGACCCCCGCCCTCGTAGCTCAGGGGATAGAGCACCGCTCTCCTAAAGCGGGTGTCGCAGGTTCGAATCCTGCCGGGGGCACCACGCAGCAACCGCAACGAGCCGAGACCGTCCGCAGAAGGTCAAGGGAACGAGCGAGTGGGTGTCAACGTGCGGAAATCGGTGCCTCCCCCCTGCCACTCCTTGGGTCCGGGCTGTATCTCTGCAGTTGAGCGCCCTCCTGTCCTGCCAGCCGTGGACCTGATGGTCAGCTGCGGCGTCGACTCACGTACCCGAGACGCCCCCACAGGTTCAGCAGCCCGAAGCAGTCGGCACCAGCGAAGAACGGAAGCACCGGTAGTGAGGTTCCGCAAAGCCGCCGATGAGGATAGGGACCCCCTGCCGACAGCGACCCAGTGGTGCGAGAAGGCCAGAGGCACACCGCCCACTGTGACGCACCCCGTCGAGTTGGCGTGCCCGCCGGCCGAGACTGAAATCTGCAGGACTGCGGCTGACGCTCTACGTCAGCGCCCCGAGGGGAGGGCCTTTCCCAACTGGCGGTGCGGGATCGCGCCCGAGTCGCCGTGCCTCAGGGCTCAATTGTCACCTCTAACGGAAGCCGTTGGTCGACACTGGATCGGTAGACCGTCCGGGGTGTAACACCCCAGATGAGGAGAGGCTCTGTCAGTCTCTACGCATGTTTGACGCGACTTGGAACGACGAGCCCCTTTCCGGACCTGGTGGCGACACCCTGGCTACCAGCCACGTCGCCAAGACGGCGGCCGACGTGATCTCCGCTGCTCACTCGGCGGAGGGAAGCGTCGTATTTGGCCTATCAGGTCCCTGGGGGAGCGGGAAAACGTCGCTGATCGAGATGACGCGGCGTTACCTAACGGACGAGCATAGCTCGCAAGGCTGGCGCATTGTTGACTTTACCCCATGGTCCACCAGTGGCGTCGATGTGATGCTGACTGAATTTTACGCCACGATAGCCAGCGCTTTACCCACACAGGGGGCCAAGACTGCCAGAAAGGCTCTCACCGGATTAGTGCAGGTTAGCGCAATCGGTTTGAAGGCAGTGCCAGGGGCCGGGCCGGCGCTATCAGGAGGCGCAGAGGCGCTTGCCAAGCGATTAACGGCCACAAATTGGCAGAGGAGCTTCAACGCTGTCTCGATGGCCTTAAGAGACTTGGGGCTTCGAATCTTGGTTATAGTGGACGATATAGATCGCCTGCAGCGAGACGAGCTCGTTGCCCTACTTAAGGTGGTGCGGCTCCTGGGTAGATTCCCGGGAGTCACCTACCTTTTGGCGTACGACGAAGGAACTCTTTTCTCAAACCTGCAGAGCGCGGACCTCGGAGCAGAAGGCCGCGAGGGCGCACGACTATTCATGGAGAAGATTGTTCAGTACCCCCTCACTGTTCCACCGCTTCTCAGGTCGCAGATGCTTAATATGCTTGACTCGGGCATCGCTTCGGCTCTCTCCGAGCTTGAACGCGAAATCAACGAGGCGGACTACCGATTATCCATGCACGTGGACGAGTTCGAGTCACAACTAACAACCCCACGCAGCGTCGCGCGATTCTTGGCTCAGATTCGCCTGCATCTGTCGATGCATGCCGTAGGGGAAATAGATGATGTGGACCTCATTCTTCTCACCTTTCTGCGCGTGCAGTTTCCAGACGTTTACGCACGGCTCCCGCGCTGGCGCCGCAGGCTGACTCACTCGCCTTCCATGTGGGAGATGGCTAGCGAAAGCAACAAGTCCGTGGACTGGAGCCCTCTTACTGAAGGTATCGGTGGTGAAGAATCCCGCGCCGACGCACGTGCAATTCTGACAAGTTTGTTCCCTGCAATAAAGGGCGACGCGAGTCGGGAGGGCCCTCACGTATCGTCTACGGATTATTTCAATCGATACTTCGTGCATGCCGTCCCTCCGGACGACATCTCCGACTCAATGATCGACGACGCTCTTCAGCAGGCTATGACGCAAGGCGCCGGCATAGACAGGATGTCCAGCATGCTGAACGATGCAAATCATGATCGCGCCGATTTGGCATATCGAAAATTGGTCCGTCACCCTCTGAACAAGGAGCCATCGACGGTTTCTACCGTGCTCATTGAGAATGTCATGTCGATCTTGCCCGAGCTGGATGACAGGTCAGGTCGAGGCATTCTCGGATTGACCATGCGAGACAATGTCGTTCGATGGGCAGGCGACCTTCTCCGGAGGCTGGGGACGGGAACCCCACCGAGCGTGGTCGCAGCCGCGGTGTCCGCATGCGGCGAACTAAGCCTCCGTCTGAACGTTCTATGGATGGCTGCGCGAACGGGTGAGTCGGAGGCTGCGGTTCCTCTGCCTTTGACTGACGCTGTAGCGCAAGGAGTGCGCGACGCCTTCCCCGAATTCCTGAGGCATCTTGAGCTACGCGATGCCGCCCCGGCCGAGCAACACGTCCATGTTCATCTCGACTTCGTTGCGGCATTTGGAGACGTTGATACCGCCAAGAACAAAATCTATGAGCTCCTCGACCGGGAGGTTACGGTGGAAGATGTTGCAGCCCGATGCCTCACCCTTCAATATCTATATGTGGAGAAACCAGTGGCGCGGCTCGGTGATTTCGACCAATCCCTGTTCGCGCGCTTTGCGCCTGCCGAGGATCAGTTGTATACCACAGACATCGTGGCTAACGTTGACCGTGAAGATTTGTCGTGGGCAAATCGACGAAGATACGTCCGGGGGCGGGTCAAGGCGCCAATGTGAGTTGCCGGGGGTCGTCGCACCAACTTCGATCGCTCAAGCACCTAGGGCCAGCACTTCGAAATACAACGGCCAGCCCCAGTCCCGAATCCCGGGCGCTACTGTCGCTAAGATTGATGCACCGGACATCACCCTGGGATCGATCAACATCGAGGCCGAGGACCCGGCTTGCGCTGGTCAAGTTCGCAGCATTAGTCGCTGGCGCGCGGACAAAAGGCTCAAGGCGTACGCGGCGTAGCCTCATGGACCTGTCAGTACGTGTAGACAGTCAGCCCAGCCGAGAACGAAGACTTCTCGCACAGCGTTCATCAGAGGTTCCGCCGTTGGACGTGAGCAGATGGCAAGGAGTCCCCGTGTTATGCCGGTTCGTCTGGCGCCAAGCGGGCTTGCTCCGGCTCGAGCTGCTTGAATGTGGACTCCGTCGTTAGGGCGCCCAGATCGAACGCTTCCGGGAGCTCGACGCAATCGATCTCAAGCCGTTTCCGCAGGCGAGCAGCCGAATCCAGCGCTTTCTCTTTGGCAAGATTGGCCTCTCCCTGCGCATTGAACCACGCAGCCTTCGTCCTCCCAGGGAGAGCCGCGAGCGCGGGTCCACCCTTCAGGATGGCACCCATCAGGCCGAGCGCGGCGGCGCCGAAAGTCGCGTGCTCAGTAGCAATGTCGACCCACATCGACCCGGGCCGCAGACGCACACGGGGAGTGCCTCCCGCAGCTGAAGCGTCTAGCCAATCGACCCTCCCCGCGGTCGCACGCTCGGCCTCGTACGACAGCACGTGAACGCAGTCGCCGTACATGTTGTGCATGTCCGCAAGAAGCATTGTCAAATCGGACAGGGCGACGCCGGCTCTGTAGTCAAGCTCGCCACGAGGGCCTCGAACGAACCGGATGGAGACGCGGTACTGCCTGTCGAGGTCTCCAGCCGACCGGAGGTGCGCAAGCCTGTTCCCGACCGGTTCACCGGCGCGACCACTTAGCACTCGGACGTGAGTGGTGGGCAAGGAAGCCAACGACTTGAACCCCACAGCGCTGCGTGTCGCCCCTTCGACCGTGCTGTAAGTCTCACTGGACGTCATGGCAGTTCCGTCGTCCGCAACAAGCCGGATCATGTAACTTCCATCCGTCAGTGGCTCGACGATGATCTCTCCCATCGACGTGACTTTACCGGTGCCGCCGCGCGCCGACGCAACAGCGTCACGTCGCCGCCGGCTGACGCCAAAGCACGAACGGGTCTAGCGAAGAGCCGGAAATGCTAGGGAGAGTGACTGACGCGAGCGTCCATAGCCCTCTTGCGAGTCTCCCTCGTGTTCCCTGCACTGCGAACTGAGTTCGCACGAAGCACGGTCGCCCTGGACAAACAGAATGGCCGTCTCAACCGTCTGCACAAGTCGTGGGAAGCCGCGCTGGTGGCACCCGCGTCATATACCACGCACCCAGGAACCGACCTCTCCGAAGATCACGTCCTCCGCGGGCCAGAACATGTACATAGTCCCTGCCGTGACGACGGTCCTGCTTGTTCAAACCGAATCGGTTGGGCGGTCCGAGATGTCGCATTCGCACTGGTCAGTTCGCTTGATGGCGCACACTTGAGTGTGAACCTTCCGCCTGGCCATTCAGATGCCGACCGCGCATCAAATCGACGCCGGCTTGAGTGTGAAGCGTGCCGTCGGACGACGCCATCCACCACTCGGGTTCAGAATACAGTTGGTCGAGTTCGTCGAGCATAGCCCTGGCACCCCCCTGGCCACGATTGTCTTGGCCGTTATCGCCACTGTCCCGCCGTCATCGGCAAGACCAAGCATGCGCGACCGCCTTTGGAGACAGCTCCACGCGTTACCTCATCCTTATGGATCCCAGTTCGCGCCACCTGACAATCATATCTCGGGCAGCAGCCTTCGCCTCGGAACGCTTCAGCCCCCCATCTCGAAAGACCTTGACTAGAGCGGTGAAGAAGATGCCTTCCCACTGTTCCTCAAAGCCAGTGGGAGGAAGCTCGATGAGCAGGCGCGGATGATGCATCGTTGTTGACATGCGGTCCCCCGCCACGCCGTGCTGCAGATATATTGCGCGGGCAGACAGGACCTGATCAACCAGTCCTGCCTTTTCGGGCAAGGCAAACGTCGGGGCAATCGTGAGTTCAATGGGTCGTTCGAATCGCAGGCGGAGAAGTAGGCCGTCGCGGCCCTGAGCCCACTGTGAATGGCAGTCCCCCGGCCCCAGGTACTGATGAACACGAACGAGTTCTGCGACATCCGGGTGGTCACTCATGTCGACCATCACCACCGGGACGAGCCTCCCAGCAGCAGTTCCCTGCTTCCCGATCGCGCCATCGGCTACGACCCGCATCAGGGAATTCCGTGAGATGCGTTCCAACTGCCTACGACCCATCCTCATCCGCCTTCTTGAGCTGCTCGTGGACGAATTGGGAAGGTAAGGTAATGTCGTTCCCGAAGGTGTCAGTAAGCACAAGCTTCAACTCCTCGACATCGCGGTCGTCTGTCAATCCTCGCTTAGTCGTAATCTGCAAGGATCCTGCCGCAGCACTGTTCGCGGGTATGGTGAACGGGAGAGTTAATGCGCCAGGAGGCGGGCTTGACTCATTCGGCCGCCAAGGTGCCTTGAGGTTCACTGGCCTCCCGTCGACAGCATACTCGAAGCATAGGTCAGCCTCAGCCAGTGCATTTCCCCGATCGGACGGATTCCGAATCAGTAGATCAAAGATGTAACGGCGTTCTCTATCCGAAACCTCACATGTTGCAGAGATGAGCCGAATGCTTAGGGTTGCCTTGCGTCGCTCCTCTTGCGCCTGGGAGATCTCCAACGATTTGTTAGATGTGGCCGAATTGCGCCTTGTTAGTCGGTACCCCGCGACGCCCAAGAGAAGCATTGCGATTGGCACTAGGCCAAGCTTTGGAGTGTCTTGGAACCATTCAATCAGCTCATTCATTGTGCGAGATCCTAGTGCGCCTCGGGCATGACTTCTGCAGGGTCTGTGGCAGGTGCCTCACTATGGGGATGAGGCGGCAGTTGAAAACTATCCTGACGGGGGCGCGTCGGGGTCGTTCGACACAGGCTCTTGCCCGAGACTCGTCCGCCCGCATCCCGCTCGGAGTTTGGCTTCGATTGCCCTCGACCCTCTGCGACGGGCACGGCATGGACGCCGCACCTCCGGCGATGGAGCATGTAGAGGACCACAAAGACCGGCCCCAGGCTTTCGTCGATCAGAAGTGAGGGTCTCGAGGTGGGGCTGGTCGAGGGTCGAGCGAACCGGACCTGTCGAGCTGAGCCCGATGTTGCCAGGCCCCTCGATACCCGAAGCCGCAGCCCGCTTTCAGCCCGGAACGGACACCCCGACAGGGGCACTTTGGCTGGTAGCCGCATGTCGGACTCGAACTGTCGCGCTGACGCGAACCGCACTCACCGCAAAGGAGCATGACATAGGGCCGACACCAGGTCTCCCCGGCGCCGGCCCTCATCCTTAAGTCAGGACGCCTTGCTTCCCTCCTCCTTCTCCGCGAGGGCCTTCCACTCCTCCGCGAGCTTCACGACCTCCATCGGCACGAAGAAGCCGCGCGCGCGCTGGAAGCCCTTGATCGCCGGGTCATAGTCGGGGAGCAGCAGGTCCTCGGCGTCGTCGGGGAGCAGGCCCTTCTCCTGGGCCTCCTCGGTGAAGCGGTTGACCGGCCGGGTGAAGCCCTTGAGCGAGCGGCTCTCGTCGTAGTGGCCGAGCTCGTAGACCTGGTCGCGAGAGACGTAGCCGGTGCCGTTCTTGATGGCCTCGAAGATGACCGCTACCTGGACGTAGTGCTTGCGGAGCAGCTTGGTGATGACGTCGAGGTAGGCCTTCTGCGTCCAGCCGGACGGCTCGACCTCCTCGGGGATGACGGGTGCCGGCGGCGCGTCCGTGCCCTGTACGGCGGCGGCGGACAGCTTGTCGATGAGCTCGAGGAGCTCGGTGCGTGCCGGCGTCGACCAGTCAGTGACGTCGGTGGTGATCGTGGTTCCCATCGTGGGATCCTCCTTGTGGCTGATCCTGGGGTGGGTATCTCTAGCGGGAGACCACCCCAGGATTGGTTGTGTTTCGTACAAGTCGTACTGTATACGAACAGGGGCCTGTACACAGCATCTTAAGCGTTTTGTGTTGTGCATGGCTTTATAGGCCCCCCGTGGAGGGCGCCCGCGCGGGCTCTCAACCTGTCGGTGAGTACTTGGACGGGTCGCGGCCCTTTCGCACATTCACCGCCTGGGGCGGCACGCTGCTTCGGCACCGTCCCGACCCTCGCATCCAATCGACGTCATTCGTGCTGGCGCCTCCAACCGAGAGCGACTCCGCTGGTCGCTTCGTCAACCGTGCCTCCGGCTCGACTACCTGGGCTTCGCATTGAAGTCTCACGCGGAGCTCACGGCCAGGAGCGCCGACTCGGAAGACTCGGTCCGTCTCTCCCCCGCCCCTAGTCCGAAGATCAAGGTGGCCACGCGTGGGTGAGTGCCCACAGGCCTGGTGGCGCTCTGGCGCGGTGGGCGGTCAGGCGGCGGGTTCGAGAGTGACTCGGTAGCCGAGGTGTTGGAGTTCGCGCACGTGGTTGCGCATCTTGCGGTTGAGGTTGGCGCGGGAGTCGTAGTAGTCGGGGCCGAGGTCGTGGAACCGGGTGTTCGGCTCGGCGAGGAGGTGCCAGATGATGACCAGGATGGAGCGGCCGACAGCGACGATGACTCGCTGCTTGCCACGTCGTCGGGCGATCCGGCGGTAGCGCTCGCCGAGGAAGGTGTCGGTGCGGCCAGCCGACACGGCCGCCTCGCCCAGGGCTCGGGCTAGGTAGGGGTTGCCGTGCCCGGCGGCGCCGTTGCCTTTCTTGCGGCCGGCGGACTCCGTGATCCCTGGCGCGAACCTGCCCCCGGAGGACAGCGCGGAGTC
This sequence comes from Humibacillus xanthopallidus, assembly GCF_006717145.1. Taxonomy (GTDB): domain Bacteria; phylum Actinomycetota; class Actinomycetes; order Actinomycetales; family Dermatophilaceae; genus Humibacillus; species Humibacillus xanthopallidus. The sequence continues at coordinate 2,521,191 of NZ_VFQF01000001.1, forward strand.
GGGAAGCGCGTCATGTCCAGTCCGATCTCGGCGATGCTCGCCTGGGCCGCGGTGACGCCGATCCCGGGGATCTCATCGAGGCGGGCGACCGCTGGGGCGATCTGGGCGTTGGTGCGCTCTTTCCAGGTCTGCGATGTCGGCGCTGAGTTGGTCGATGCGGGCGAGCATCTTGGTGAGCAGGAACGCGTGGTGCTCGGTGAACCGGCCGATGAACGCCTCCCGCAGCTCAGGCGTCTTCTTGCGCATCCGGCCGCGGGCCAGGCCCTGCCAGGGTCTCGGGGTCGCGTTCGCCGGCGATCAGCGCTGTCATCATCGGCCGACCGGAGACCCCGAAGCTGCGGGTGGTAGAGCTCGACCCGCACGACCCGGTCAACCACCACGCCCTGACCGTCAAGCGGCCGTGGAGAGCGGAGGCCCGTGCGGGAGAGGTGTACCGGGACCGCCGGGTCAGCGACCCACGAAGCGATTCGCGCACGGCGTTCTAAACCTTCATCGTTCCAAGGGTCACCGTCGCCCAGATGCACGCACATAATGCCGCGATGACTGCGTTGACGACTTGAGTCACTTCGCCGCCTGTCGGGCGATGAAGGACTCGTCCAAAGGACGGGGGCTTTGCCTGTATCCAGTCAGGACCCAGGCTCGACAATGATCTGGGTGGTGACCAGGGGTAGCGCGCCGGTGCTGATCACGATCGTGTGCGTTCCCGGCGTCAACGGGTGCAAAGGCGCAACCCAGCCGTGGCCCACGGACAGTCCTGTCGTTCCGGCTGGCATCCCAAAGAGGTTGTCACTGGGCAGGGTGATCGGAAGGAGTGGCGTCTCCGCTTCGGTCACGGGCACGGGCTCGCCGTCGAGGCGGACCACAGACTCAGTCGGGCTGTTCTCCCGCGCACAGGCCCGCAGCTCGGCTTCAGTGCTGCCGTTCCCCTCGAACGTGCTGCACTCGTACGAGTAACCGACGATGAAGATCTTAGTGCCTGGCTTCACGGTGCATGATTCCGCGCCGACGGGATGGAACGGCGCGACTATGCCGCCGAGGTCCCAGCATGCGTATTCTTGACCGCCATCGCCGAAGGAGTTTTGCGCGCTCGGCGTTTCGAGCACCGAGGTCCACAGCGCGGCCAGGGCGTCATTGGCCTGAGCCTGCGGGGCGGCGCTGGCCGTTGGCCCAGCTCCGGCGGAAAATACTGTCGCCAGAAGTGCCGACACAACGATCGTCACCAATCGGACACGACTCATGGCCACCACTCCAATCGACTGAAACTAGGCGCGCCGCCCAACGAGTCCGCACCGCATGACACGACACTCCCATACTCGGTCGCGCATCATCTGGCGATCGCAGAATCCCTTTGATGACGACTTGGTCCGAACGTCACCGTGCAGCGGTGTCCACGACGGCCGTGACCGGACGTGGGCGACGCCCGGTTCCGGTTGCGCGATGCCCCGTCCAGCGTCCTACCGCCGCGAAGCGGCAGCGTCCTTCCGCGGCCAAGGCTCGGGCGGCACGTCACCCGCCCTTCGTGGGCTCCGTCCACCCCAGCGCGTGGAACATGACGTCGGTGGCTTCGGACAACCTTGACAAGTGCACCACGTGCTTGCCGTTCAACCGCAGGAATTCACCGATACTCGCGACGAGGTCGTCTAGGTCCCTCACGGTGAGCGTCATCTCGGCGACACCCTCTTCGACTGCACTCAGTTCATTCGTCAGCCACTCAGTCCAGCCGGTGACCTCAACAGCGACCTGGGCGAACCCCTCGCGGTTGCTGTTCTCCCACGTGGACAAGGCATTGCGTATGGTGAGCCACTTATCCAGCTCAGTGTCAAGGGTTGGCTTAGTCGACGCAGACGGATGCTGAGGCGAACCTGGCGCGGGCGGCAGGTGACCGGACCAGTACCCCTCCCAGCAGGGACTCGGCCAGTCGCCGTCCATGACATAGCCCTTTCCGCTGCAGAACCTGCATTTCAGTCCGGTCTTGGGGTGTCGTCCGCTTTGGCAGCCTGCACACGGGCAAGGCGTGGATTTGCGCATCATTGGGACTCCTTCTGGCGCGCCGGCTCGGCGAACAAGAGTCAGCTGGATGGTGACCTGCGTGCACCCGTAGCATCCGTTGTCTATCGCGAGGGGCCGCCCGCATCGGTGTCGTTGTTTGCCGTCATATCCGGGCCGCCATCAGCTTCGCGGGAGATCTGGCCCGTCCTGACGATGCCCGGGACGTCGGGCACTCTCCGCGTGATGGGAAGCCGCTTGCCCCGCACCGCCTCGAAGAGACTGCGTTCGACATTCACGACCGCTCCTCTCGACTCAACTTCAATCATCCCCCACGCACAGGCTGCTCGACCTACGGTGTAGTCAGACCGACACCTCCGTGGCCGGTAAGAACCTCCAGCAAAGAGCGCGACGTGAACCGTGAGCTTGCACCCCCTCGGGGAACACCGGCCACAGCGTCGGGTAGTCAGGTGAGGGGCCCCTCCGTAGAGGCGCTACTGGCACCGACAGCCCGTCCCGGAGACAGTCCCAGAGTCGCGTCAAAACACCGCCTGCCGGGCGCATGCATCTCGCCCACATGCGATGACAGGACGCTGCGGATGAGCGGCGGGAAGCTGGGCCCGGGAGCACGCCACCAACCGTCCTGCGCTGCTGAACACGAATGGTGACGGCCGCGGTGCCAGCCTCGGTCGACGCGACGAAGGTCACCGGGGCGTGGCGGCGGGGCCAGAGCCGGGTGCTGAGGCTGTCCTGGTCCTACGAGTTGGTCACGGTCGCGAAGGAGCGACTGGGCGGCGGCCATCAAACGGACCCTCGAGCGCGCTTTCCAGAACTGATGCCCTTGCTGCAGCTCGACCAGGCGGCTCCAGACGGCGCCGGCAGGTGCCCGCGTGCACCCTGGGTCCACACCGACCGGCTCAGCCTCGCCCCGCCAGGTGATCTCGATCCAGGTCTTGACGGGCCGGTCGACCCGTATCTGGGCGCGCCGGTGCGTGCTGGCGGCGGACTCTTGTGCCGGGTGGCCGACCCTAGGTAGAGTACGAGCATGCCCCCGCGCATGACCCTGGCAACTCGGTTGGTCCTCGACGTCCTCTTCAGCGACCTGGAGGCCGACTGGTACGGGTCGCAGATCGGCCAGCACGCCGGCCTGCCGAGCGGCACCGTCCATCCCATCCTGGCCCGCCTGGAGAGAGTCGGCTGGCTGGAGTCCCGGTGGGAGGACATCGACCCGAGCCGGGAGGGGCGACCGGCGCGCAGGTACTACCGGCTCACGGACTCGGGTGCCACCCAGGCTGGGAGGGCGCTGGCAGCTGCGCGCCGGCCGCGACCCGGCTTCGCTGCCATACCGAAAGCTCCGATACCGAAGGAGGGCTTGTCATGAGAAGGAAGACCCAGAGGGCGGCGGTCCGCTTCGCGGCGTCGGCGATGGAGCGCGCCACCGTCGGCGTCCCCTCCGAGACCCGCGATCGCTACCACGACGAGCTCGTCGGCGAGATGCACGACCTCGGGCGTATCGCCGCGTGGCGCTACGCCCTCGGGGTCGCCGCGTCAGCCTCCTCGATGCACGCCGCCCTCACGGACGGCGGACCACAGCCGGCGCCGGCCGTCCACCTACCCCTCGGCTGTCGCACCAACACCCGCCACGTGTGGCAGACGACCCACACGTCGGACGGCAAGCTGTATCGCGCCTGCGCCCGGTGCGGCAAGGAGTACGTCCCCATGGGTCCAGGGGCCGGCTTCACCTGGGGCTGAGCCGGGCCCTGGACCGCCGGGTCAGAGGTCGCCCTCGAAGAAGTGGGCGCGTGCCTTTGGGTGAGATCCGTGAACGCTAAGGCACACCGCGTTCACCCACGCCCTCAACGCCGGCGACCCGCTGCGCGATGTGCAGATGTTCGCGCGTCACGCCGACCGCGCACGCCCCGGTGGTGGCGACGACCCCAACAAGGGAAACCGAGCCCTCCACCATCCAATCCGGCGCGAGCACGGTAGGCGGAATGCGCGTCAGCCTCGCGACGCCGATTGAGGGTCGTCTCCCCGCGACCACGCGATCGCGATCAGTCGGCGCAGCACATCGATGTCGATGTCGTCGAGGCTCTTGACATACACGCATCCCGCCCCCTCGGTGTACGTCCCCAACGAAGGCAGCAGCGCCGCGCCCTGGGGCAGATCCTTCAGCCCGTACAACGACAACTGCGCCTTGCGCGGTGAGAACCCGGTCTTCGGCCACTGGCCGTGCCTGCGCGAGTCAGCGGGCGACACATAGCGGTAACTGCCATAGCCGACAATCGACGGACCCCACAGGATCGGGTCCGCCCCCGTGACGTCGTGGAAGATCCCGGCGAGACGCAGGCCGTCCTCACGTCGACGAGCGGGGGTGGCGGCGCTGAGGAAGTCGTCAACGCTCGCACCCGTCGGCACCGTCTTCGGTTCGACCATGAGCTCAGTGTGCCACGCGTCGTCACCGCGACCACGAACGGCGAACGGCCGTCCCATTGCGTGCTCTGACCCCACCTCAAGTGCGTCCATCCACCGCGAAGCGGCAGTGCCACTCCGCCGCGAGCCGACCGCTTGACTGCCGCTCGATCTCCCTCAGTGACCGACCGCTGAGAGACCCGCCGGACCCAGTCGGATCATCATGCTCGTCACCAGATTGGCGCAGCCGGGGATGTGCGAAGCCGAACTTGTCCTGCGGGAGCGTGGGCCAGGATCACGTCAGGGCCCCCTTCAAACCGTGCGGCCTCGACGCATCTGGCCGGGGCCGCAGGATACGCGGAGCCCGCTCATCGTGCTGACCGTCGACCACTCCGCCGACCGTCAACGGCTAGAGCGGACCTCCATCGCCACGCGGAAGCCCGAGTCGTGCCGCGGAAGGACGACCCCGACCACGGGCCGCGATTCGACGTGAACGTGCGCCGGGTGGCCATGCGGCCGCGAGCCCTACGGCGATCTGCGACGCGGAGCCTAGGGCGGGAGGATGTTGATCACCCGGGACAGCACCACGACGAGAACGGCCAGGGAGATCATCGACTGGACCGCCATCAGTCCTTTGACGCGATGGGTCAGTGGGAGCGTGTCGGTGGGGCTGAACGCGACCACGTTGGTGAACGCCAGGTAGAGGTGGTCTGGGAATCGTGGCTGCCAGTGGGGCGGCGCCAGCCCCTCGGTGCCGGTTTGGGGGAACTGGAAGTCGGGGTAGCGCGCGGCACCGACCCGGCGCACGTCGGGGCCGCCGCCGTCGATCTGCCAGTAGAGCAGCCCGAAGGTCACGATGTTCGTGGCGAGCAGGGTGGCGGCCGTGACGAGCAGCTGGGTCACAGTGGGAGGCGTCTCGCCTTTGGGCGTGCTTCGCAGGACGAGTGCCACGAGCCTGACCGCGGCGCCGGTGTTCGCCGCGATTAGGACGGCGACGAGCGACAGGACCAGGGGTCGAGCAGCCCGCGGGACCGGCCCCGGTTTCGCAGCCACGGCGAGGAGTATCAGGAGCACGGCCGCCTCGATCGCGGGCACGGCGAGCGGCGGTCCTTCGCGCAGTCTCGCCGGCACCAGAACCTGCGGAAGGATGACCACGACGAGGGCGACCAGCGGCCACACGTACGTCTCCGGCGCCGCCGCGACACCCGTCTGTCCGGAACCGGTGCCGCCAGGTGGCCTTCGCTCGGGCCCCGTCGACGGCTCGTTGAGCATGGGCCCATCATGCGCCGACCGATGCCGGCCGTCAGCAGATCTGGGTGGAAAACCGACCAGAGAAGTGCGGCCTTTCGCCGCCTCACGGTCACCCCGAGAGCGACAACGGGCGTGTCCGAGTGCGCGGCAGGAGTGGGCTCAGGCCGTCGACCTGATGACGACAGCCTGACTCGGTAGCGTGCAACGCGTGCCCATCAAACTCGAGAACGTCGCCATCGCCGTGCGTGACCTGGAAGCGACAATCGCGTTCTTCACCGACCTGGGGCTGACCGTTCTCGGCCGTGACACGGTCAGCGGAGAGTGGACCGACACTGCGGTCGGCCTCGACGGCAACCACGCCAAGATCGCCATGCTCCAGACACCGGACGGCAATGGCCGCATCGAGCTCTTCGAGTACGTCCATCCCGATGCGATCGAGACGACGCCCACCCTGCCGAACGAGATCGGCATGCACCGCATCGCCTTCTCGGTCGACGACATCGACGAAGCCCTCAAGATCGCCGCGAGGCACGGCTGCCACCCGTTACGCGGCGTGGCGACCTACGCAGACGTCTACAAGCTGACGTATGTGCGCGGACCCAGCGGCATCATCCTCATGCTCGCGGAGGAGCTCAAGAAGAGCTGACCGCGGCTCATCCCGCACCGGCATACTCGGTGAGCCCGAGACGGACACCGCGACGACCTACCCGTCCGCCGGTCGCCGCCTCTGTCGCCACAGCTGAACGATCGAGGCTCCAAGACCCACGACGCAGATCCCTACCAAGATCTCGCCGAAGTCCGTCCACCCGCGCGAGATCATCCAGACGCCGACGAGAATCAGGAGCGCGTCGACGACGATCCCGACCCAGGCATAGGCCGCTTTCGACTCGGACGACATGCCATGAACGCTAGCGCCCGACGCGTCGCGGTGGCCACCGACCGCTCATCGGCATCGGTCACCACCCCGTCACGCCCGGGGCGGATCGCGGACCTGCCTATTCGCCCTCGAGGGAGCGCTTGAGGGAGGCGAGGGTATGCGTCCGCTCCCGGGTCGCCATCCAGGCGGCAGCCGGCTTCAGCAGCCGCATCGGCCCGTACAGCTCGCCCTCGGCCACGTGATGCACCACCGTCGAGTCACCGTCGGACTCGAGCGCATACCTCGGACGAGCCCGGGTCAGCGGGTGGCCGAACCAGCTGAGCGTCTCGCTGAACGCGATCCGCGTCGACGGCACGTACTCGGTCACCTCGCCCACGAAGCGGCCCATCCGGGTTCGATCGACGTATGTCGTACCGGCGCGGATCGGCGGCAACGACGTCAGCTCCGTCCCAGCGAACACACCGTCTCGGTGCATCCACTGGCGGTAGCCCGGCAGGTCAGCCAAACGTTCGAAGACCTCGCTCGCCGGCCGGCGGATCACCGTCCGCGACTCGAACCGCAGCATGCTTGCAGCCATGACCCCTCCTCGACGCCCGAACGGCGACCACATCCAACGCTAGGCATCGCGCCGGCCCGCCGCACCCAAACGTGGTGCTGCGGTCCCGACCCCTCCGATCGCGCCAAGTGACGGACACTGCGCACCGTCCTCCCCGATGGTGGGAGGGCCGCGCTCAGCGCACTTCCTCGGGCGCATCCGGGGCTGGTCAGAGCTCACGCCCGGGTGCCACGCTGGTGCCATGCCCGCCGAGCAGGCTTTGACACCACGACAGGCAGAGCGCGACGCGGTGCTCACCTGCGCCGTCGCCGCTGTGAGCACTGTGGCTTTCCTGGCGTTCGTTGCCCTGCCCATCCACGCAGACGCGCTGGAGACGCCCGCCGCGGTGGACGGCCCCTCGCCGCTCGGGTTCCTGATCGGCGCTCTTTTCGCTCCGGTGGCCGCTGGGCTCGCAGCATTCGTCAGCGGCGCGGCGCTTCGGGCTCGCCGACCGACCCTGACGCCTCGGGCCCGGCGTCTGCACTGGAGCACCATCGTGTTGTCGACGGCGCTGCTCGTCGCCTACGCCAGCGACTCGAGCGCCCTGCGGACCTGGTTGGACTGAGCAGCCACCAGAGCGGGGCTTCCGTGCATCACCCCCCGAGCGCGAGCGCCTGCAACGAGCCGGCCTTGAAGCGGCGCACCTCCTGCGGCCAGCCGCACCCCTCAGCCACCCTCCCCGCCCACATGCGTGCGGCCTCGTCGTCGGGCACGTCCACGATGGTCAGCCCTCCGAGCCACTCCTTGGTCTCCACGAACGGCCCGTCGGTGACGACCACCTCGCCACTCGTGGCGTCCGCGCTCGCCGCCTCCTCGAGCTCCTCGACCAGTCCGCCGGCGTAGACCAGCACGCCCTGGTCCTGCATGTCGCGAACGACGGCAGTGGACGGCTCGACGCGGCCCTTGAACCACGCCTCGTCGTGGTCACCGACCCACTGCTGGTTGAAGTAGATGAGGTACTGAGGCATCGCTGCTCCCTTCGTCGGGCGGACCTGATGTCCGCCACTACCTACGCTACGAAGAGCAGTCTGCCGATACGACACCTGCGTTCCTGGACGAGGATGAGCGGGTGACTCGGCGCGGCGTCCTCCTCTTCACGGCCCTGGGCATCGCCTGGGGCATCCCCTACCTCTTCATCAAGGTGGCCGTCCAGGAGCTCTCACCTGAGATGGTCGTGCTCGCCCGGTCCGGCCTCGCGGCGGTCCTGCTGCTTCCGCTGGTCCTCGTCCGACGCGAGGTGGGGCCGGTGCTGCGCGCCTGGAAGCCGATGACCGCATACACGATCTGCGAGATCGTCATCCCCTGGTACTTCCTCAGCTCCGCCGAGCAGACGCTGCCCAGCTCGACGGCCGGGTTGTTGCTCGCCGCAGTCCCGCTCGCCGGCGTCGGCGTCGCCTTCGCCATGGGACGGCCCGCCCACCTCACCGCTGTCAACTGGTGGGGCATCGCGCTCGGCATGCTCGGGGTCGCCGCGCTCGTCGGGCTCGACGTGGCCGGCTCCAGCCTGCCTGCCGTGGCACAGATGGCGTTCGTCGTGATCGGGTATGCCGTCGGGCCGGCGATCCTTGCCCGCTGGATGCCGCAGCTGCCGGGCGTCGGCGTCACTGCCGTCTCTCTCGCGGGCACCGCGGTCGTCTACGTGCCGGTCGTGCTGCTGGCGCGGTCGTGGCCCACCACCTGGCCGTCGGGGAAGGTGGTCGCCTCGATCGTCGTGCTCGCCGTCGTCTGCAGCGCCCTCGCCTTTGTGCTCATGGTGGCGCTGATCGGCGAGATCGGCCCCGTCAAGGCCACCGCGGTGACCTACGTCAACCCGGCCGTCGCGATCCTCGCCGGAGTCCTCATCCTCGACGAGCGCGTGACGGTGTGGACCATCATCGGGTTCGCCCTCGTCCTCAGCGGATCGTTCCTCGTCACCCGCCGACGCTCCACAGCGGGCGCCGCGACCACAGCGGGCTTAGCCTGACGGCATACGCGCTGGGCGGTGAGAGGAGGCGCACGATGGCCACACGTCGGACTGCAGTCGGTATCGCGATCGTCGGCACGGTGGCCCTGGCCGCCGTGTCGGTTCCGGCCCAGGGCGCTCAGGCGCCGTACACGGGGACGGCGACCGGGACGGTGTTCATGCCCAACCCCGTGCAGGCGCTCGGGGACGAGTCCCTGACGGACCAGAAGGACGCGGACTACCCGGCGCTCGCCCCCGCCTACCACCGCGAGACCCTCACCGACCTCGACGGGTCCGGCACCCTCACCGGCGCCTACGTCCGGGTCCGGAGCGCGACCGGGCAGCAGGCCACCTCCACCAACGGGGTCTTCCCCGACTGGCACCGCAACAGCGACCAGTTCGAGCAGGTCATGGGCTACTTCTGGGTCACGACGGCGCAGGCCTACCTCCAGCACCTCGGATTCGGGTCGACGCTGCGCCCGGTGAACCAGCGCCAGATCGAGCTCCGGATCGACCAGTACGGCGGCGACAACTCCTTCTTCCGCGACGACAAGGCCAACATCACCCTCGGCAAGGGCGGGGTCGACGACGCGGAGGACGCCGAGGTCATCGTCCACGAGTACGGCCACTCGGTGCAGGACGGGCAGGTGCCCGGCTTCGGCACCACCCTCGAGTCCGGGGCGATCGGGGAGGGCTTCGGCGACTACCTCGCCGTCGTTGTGACGAGCTGGGCAGCCGGCGCCCCGACCCTCACCCCCGAGGCCTGCGTCGCCGACTGGGACTCGGTCTCCTACACCTCCACCGTGCCGCACTGCCTGCGCCGGCTCGACGGGACAAAGGTCTATCCGAAGGACCTCAAGGGCGAGGTGCACGCGGACGGCGAGATCTGGTCGCGCGCCCTTTGGGACATCCGCGGCTCCCTCGGTGACGTCAAGGGCACCACGGTCATCATCGAGGCGCAGTTCGCCTTCGCGAAGGACACCTCCTTCCACGACGCCGCCCTCGCGACCGTCGCCGCAGCCCAGCGCCTCTACGGCTCGGCGGCGGCCAAGCAGGTGACCAAGGCGTTCGCGGCGCGCGGCATCCTCTGACCCGCGGGCAGCCGATCCCCCAATCGCCCACGAGCACAGCAACACCCGCACTACCCTGACGTCGCGGGGCGTCGGACGGTGTGAGGTGGCCATGACCACGCTGGACAGGCTTCAGGTGCTGATCGTCGACTGGCAGGCGACCGGCGACCGACGCGCGCTGTTCGCCGAGGCGTACGGGGCGATGACCACCGCCATGACCCAGGGTGTCAGCGCGGGCGGGTTCGCCGACGACGCCTGGGTGGGGCGTCTCGTCGACCGGTTCGCCGACTACTACTTCGAGGCTGTGGACGCCTTCGACCACGAGGGGCTATGTCCGCGCGTGTGGGTCGACGCGTTCGACTGCTCGCGGCGAGACGACCTGTCGCAGCTGCAGGTGGTGCTCCTCGGCATCAACGCGCACATCAACCACGACCTGCCTCTCGCCCTCGCCGATGTGCTCGACGACTGGGACACGCTCGACGAGGCGACCCGAGCGGGCCGTCTCTCCGACCACGAGCGCGTCAACCTCGTCATCGAGCAAAGCACCGACTTCGTGCAGGACGTCGTCATCAACCGCACCGCGAAGCTGCTCGCGGTGGCCGACCGCCTCCTCGGCCCGGTCGACGAGGCTGTGTTCAACCACATCGTCGTGGAGTGGCGTGAACACGGCTGGGAGGCCGCGCAGCGGCTCGTGACAGCGCGCGACCCCCAGGAGCGGGATGCCGTGCGCGCAGACATCGAGGACCGCGCCATGAAGTGGGCCCACTGGATCAGACTCCCGTGAGCCCCCACACGAGCGGGGTGCCGCACCTGGTGGCGGTCCTCGGCCGCGGCGTCGTCGGGCCGGACGAGCCGGTGGTCGCCGCCGACGACCTCGGGCTCACCCGCGGAGACGGCTGCTTCGACTCGGCCCGTGTCGTGACCGACCCGTCCGGCACGGCGCGCGTCGTCGACCTCGACGACCACCTCGACCGCCTCGCCGCCTCGGCCCGCGCGCTCGACATCGCGACCCCGCCGCACGACGCGTGGCGCAGCCTCGTCGCCGAGGCCGTCGCGGCGTGGTCCACCCCTGGCGAGGCCGTGCTCAAGCTCATGCTGACGCGCGGCCGCGAGTGGCGGCCCCCGGCTCCGACAGCCCTCCTCACGATCACCCACCGCGGCGCGCCCTCCCCCGCAGCCGCAGCGACAGATGCACCCGCGCCGCGCACCATCACCGCCGTCACCCTCACCCGCGGCCACCCGTCCGACGCCTTCGCCGACGCGCCATGGCTCCTCGGCGGGGTCAAGACCCTCTCCTACGTCGTCAACGCCGCCGCCACCCGCGAGGCGAAGCGACGCGGAGCAGACGACGTCATCTTCACGACGACCGACGGCTTCGCCCTCGACGGCCCCACCGCCGGCCTGCTCGTCGCGCGGGGCCACACCCTGCTCAGCACCCCGACAGGGGGCACAGGAATCCTCGAGTCGCTCACCGTGGCAGCCATCATGGACGCCGCCCGCGCCGACGGCTTCGAGACGCGCTTCGAGCTCATCCCCGTCGAGCAGCTCTACACCGCAGACGCGCTGTGGCTCGTCTCCTCCGGCCGCGGCCCCGTCCTCATCACCGCCCTGGACGGGCGGCCCCTCCGTGGCGACCCCGCGCTCGCCACCGCGATCACGAGGTATGCCGGCTTCTGACGTCCGCGCCGAAACGCCCTTCGCGCCCGTCCCCGGTTGGGGGACCTTGGCCCCTGCCAGCGGTCGCGGCGCCCCGCCCATGCTGGGTCGTGGAGGCAACCATGAGTCCGAAGACATCCCCTACGTCCCTACGCCACCGCGCCCTCGCCCTCGCGGGCGCCCTGGCCCTGACCCTCCTGTCCAGTGCCTGCAGCTGGGGCTCGACCGGCGGCATGGTCGTCGGCTCCGGCGACGTCACGTCGCAGACGCGCAGCGTGCCGGCCTTCACCGAGGTCGAGGCGGGGGGCGGCATACAGCTGGAGCTGGCCCAGGGCCCGCGGAAGGTCGTCGTCACGGCGCAGCCCAACATCCTCGAGATCACGACCGCCGAGGTCTCGGGGTCACGCCTCAAGCTGAGCACGACGAGTGGCTACGTCTCGCCCCAGGGACTCGTGGTCGCGGTGACCGCGCCACGCATCGAGGTCGTCGAGCTGTCAGGCGGGGCAAGCGGATCCGGCACGACCGGGCGAACCGACACCCTGGGTCTCCAGATGTCCGGCGGGGCCCGCGCCTCGTTCTCCGGCACGACCACGAACCTCGACCTCGGCGCCAGCGGCGGGGCCATCCCCAACCTCGGTGACCTCAAGGCCACCAACGCCACCGTCGACCTCAGCGGCGGCGTCGTCGCCACGCTCACCGTCAGCGGCTCCCTCAAGGGCTCGGCTTCCGGCGGGGTCGTCGTGACCCTGACGAGGCAGCCCGCGAGCTCCGCCGTCGAGACCTCTGGCGGCGCCGTCGTGCGCAACCCGTGACGTCCGCGCACCGGCGCCACTGACGAACCTGTCGGTTTCGTCCCACTCGTGGCGCTGCTCGCATAGCGTTCGTAGCGGCAACGGAACGCTCGAGAGGACTCTTCGTGGACGCCTACCCACCGATCGAGGACCACGGGCTCATCGGAGACCTGCAGACGTGCGCGCTGGTCTCCCGCGACGGCACGATCGACTGGTTCTGCAGCCCACGCTTCGACTCACCGAGCCTCTTCGGCAGCCTGCTCGACGACGAGCGCGGCGGTCACTTCCGCATCTCTCCCAGCTCCGCCCAGTTCACCTCGCGCCAGCTCTACCTGCCCGACACGGCCATCCTCATCACGCGCTTCATGTCGGAGGAGGGTGTCGGCGAGATCCTCGACTTCATGCCGGTGCTGGGCGACACGGCGTCGGAGCGGCACAGCGTCTATCGCCTCGTCCGGTGCGTACGAGGGCGGATGACCTTCGACGTCGAGGTCGCTCCGCGCTTCGACTACGGCCGCCGCGAGCACCGGACGCACCTGCACGAGTTCGGCGCGGTCTTCGAGTCGGGCGAGGAGTCCGTGACCCTCCACGTCGTGCGCGACGCCGCCGACGCGCAGCTGGCTCTGGCACAGCTCGACGACGAAGGCGACATCCGCGCCACCCTGACCCTTTCGATGGGCGAGCTGCGGGGGGTGGTTCTGGAGTACGGCTCGTCGGGGCCGCCACGGATGATCTCCCCCGCCGAGGCCGACGAGGCGATGGCCGGGGCGCGTCGCTTCTGGGCGGGCTGGCTCGGGCAGTGCACCTACAGAGGTCGCTGGCGCGAGGCGGTGCTGCGGTCGGCGGTCACGCTCAAGCTGCTCACCTACGCCCCTTCGGGCGCCATCATCGCGGCCCCGACGGCCGGCCTGCCGGAGCAGGTGGGCGGCGAGCGGAACTGGGACTACCGCTACACGTGGGTGCGCGACGGGTCCTTCTCTGTCGCAGCACTGCTCGGCCTCGGCTTCCGCGACGAGGCAGCGGCCTTCGGGCGGTGGCTGCGTGACCGCGTCGAGGAGCAGGCGGGCGACTCGAGCGGGCCGCTCAAGATCATGTACCGCGTCGACGGCTCCTCCGAGCTCGTCGAGGAGAGCCTCGAGCACTGGGACGGCTACCGCGGCTCACACCCCGTCAGGATCGGCAACGGGGCGAGCGACCAGCTCCAGCTCGACATCTACGGTGAGGCCCTCGACGCACTCTTCGCGGGCGACCAGCGCGGTCTCCAGTTCGGGCACGACGGCTGGCTGGCGCTCCGCCGGGTCGTCGACTGGGTCGCGGCGCACTGGGACGCACCGGACGAGGGGATCTGGGAGACCCGAGGTGGCCAGAAGGACTTCACCTACGGACGACTCATGAGCTGGGTGGCCCTCGACCGCGCCATCCGTCTCGCCACCACCCGAGGCCGCCCGGCCGCCCTCGGGTGGTGGACCGCGCAACGCGATGCGATCTACGACCAGATCATGGATCGCGGGTGGAGCAGCGAGCGGCAGGCGTTCCGCCAGCACTACGACAGCGACGTCCTCGACTCGTCGTTGCTCAAGATGGTCATGGTCGGCTTCGTCTCTCCCACCGATCCGCGGTGGACCTCGACCCTCGCGGCCATGGAGAAGGAGCTCGTCACGGACAGCCTCGTCTACCGGTACGACCCGGCTGCGACGCCTGACGGGCTGCAGGGCTCGGAGGGGACCTTCTCGCTCTGCACCTTCAACTACGTCAACGCGCTGGCCCGCGGCGGCCGGCTCGACGACGCCCGGCTCACCTTCGAGAAGATGCTCACCTACGCCAACCACCTCGGCCTCTACGCGGAGGAGATCGGCCCCTCGGGCGAGCAGCTGGGCAACTTCCCCCAGGCCTTCACGCACCTCGCCCTCATCGACGCAGCGATCGCGCTCGACGGGGCGCTCGATGCGGCAGGCGCCCGTCGTGAGGCATCCGGGGGCCGGCCCTGATGCCCGGCGCAGAACGCGAGCGGGTCGAGTCGTTCGGCCACCCCGAGGACGGCCTCTACGACGCGACCCCCTGGTACCACTGGGGCCCGTACCTCTCCGAGCGCGCCTGGGGCACCGTCCGCGAGGACTACAGCGCCGACGGCGAAGCGTGGACCTCCTTCCCCCACGACCACGCCCGTTCGCGCGCCTACCGCTGGGGCGAGGACGGCATGGGCGGGGTCAGCGACGTCGGCCAGAACCTCTGCCTGGCGCTCGCCCTCTGGAACGGCCGCGACCCCATCCTCAAGGAGCGGATGTTCGGCCTCACCGGCCCCGAGGGCAACCACGGCGAGGACGTCAAGGAGTACTGGTGGTTCCTCGACGCCCTGCCGAGCCACGCGTGGCTGCACTGGCGCTACCACTACCCGCAGGCCGAGTTCCCGTATGCCGCCCTGCTGGCCGAGAATGCCCAGCGCGACCACACGCAGCCGGAGTTCGAGCTCATGGACACCGGGGTCTTCGACGAGGACCGCTACTGGGTGGTCGACGTCGTGCACGCCAAGGCCGACCCGCACGACCTGCTCATGGAGGTCCGCGTCACCAACGCCGGTCCCGACAAAGCAACACTGCACGTGCTGCCCCAGCTGTGGTTCCGCAACACGTGGTCGTGGGACGTCGGGGCCGCCAAACCCTCACTCGCACAGTCCGGCCCGTCGCAGGTCACGGCGCAGCACCCGCGTTTCGGCGAGCTCGAGTGGGAGCTCGCCCCCGGCCCCGACGGCGCCGCGCCCGAGCTGGTGTTCTGCGACAACGACACCAACACCCGGCGGCTGTACGGCTCAGCCGACGGGACGGCATACGCCAAGGACGGGATCAGCGACCACGTCGTCGGCGGGGCGCCGACCGTCAACCCCGACCGTGTCGGCACGAAGAGTGCCGCGTGGTACCGGCTGACCGTGGCGCCCGGCGAGACACAGGTCGTCCGGGTGCGCCTGCGGCCAGCGACCCCGGCCACCCCAGCCACACCGGCGACCTCGGCCACCCCGGCCCCCTCCCCCGCCTTCGGCCCGGAGTTCGACGCGGTGCTCGAGCAGCGGCGCGCGGAGGCCGACGAGTTCTACGGCGAGGTGATCCCGCCCGACGTCGACGACGACGCCCGGCTCGTGGCGCGGCAGGCGTTCGCCGGGATGATCTGGGGCAAGCAGTTCTACTGCTACGACGTGAAGCGCTGGCTTCAGGGCGATCCCACGCAGCCGCCACCGCCGCCGGAGCGCCGGACCGGGCGCAACGCGACGTGGCTCAACCTCGACGCCCGCGACATCCTGTCGATGCCGGACCCCTGGGAGTACCCGTGGTTCGCCGCGTGGGACATGGCCTTCCACACGGTGGCGCTTTCGCACGTCGACCCGGCGTTCGCGAAGTACCAGCTGCTCGTGCTGTGCCGCGAGTGGTTCCAGAACCCCAACGGCGCCCTCCCGGCCTACGAGTGGTCCTTCAGCGACACCAACCCGCCGGTGCACGCGTGGGCGGCCTTGCACGTGTGGGACATCGACGGTCGGCGCGACACCGACTTCCTCGCGCGGCTCATGCCCAAGCTGCTCATGAACTTCACGTGGTGGGTCAACCGGATGGACCCGGAGGGCGACCACCTCTTCGGCGGAGGCTTCCTCGGTCTCGACAACATCAGCGCGATCGACCGGTCGCACCTGCCCCCGGGCGGCCGCCTCGAGCAGGCCGACGGCACGACGTGGATGGCGTTCTACTCGCTCACCCTCCTCGAGATCGCCGTGATCCTCGCGGAGAAGGACGACGCGTGGACCGACATCGAGGTGAAGTTCATCGAGCACTTCGTCCTCATCGTCGACGCCATGCACTCGCAGGGACTCTGGGACGAGACGGACGGCTTCTTCTACGACGTCTTCCACTCGAGCGACGGCGAGACCGTGCCGATCAAGGTGCGCTCCATCGTCGGAGTGCTGCCGCTCATGGGGACGGTCATCATCGGACCGGAGCTGCTCGCGACGATCCAGACCCTGCAGAAGCGCTTCACCGGCTTCCTCGGTCAGGACTCCTCTGCGGCCGCCCCCGACTACGGCCGTGTGGTGCCGGTGCCCGGCACGGACGCGGTCGCGTTGGGTGTCGTGCCGCCGGGCGCGGTGCGCCGCGTCCTGTCACGGGTCTTCGACGAGGGCGAGTTCCTCTCTCCCTACGGGCTTCGCGCGCTGTCGAAGTACCACCTCGACCATCCCCTCTGGGTCGAGCTCGCCGGCTCCCGCGTCGTCGTGGACTACGAGCCCGCCGAGTCGCGCACCGGGATGTTCGGCGGCAACTCCAACTGGCGCGGGCCGGTGTGGATGCCCGTCAACTACCTCGTCCTGCGCAACCTCCAGCGCTACGCCCGCTCGCTCGGCGCCGCGGGTGAGGTCGAGTACCCCACGGGCAGCGGCCACACGCAGACGCTGGGCGAGTGCACCGAAGACCTGCGCGGACGCCTGATCTCCTTGTTCACCAGGGGTGCTGACGGCCGCCGACCCTGCCACGGCTGGGTCGACAAGATGCAGCACGACCCCCGCTGGCGCGACAACGTGACGTTCAACGAGTACTTCCACGGCGACAACGGCGCGGGGCTGGGAGCCAGCCACCAGACCGGCTGGACCGGTCTCGTGGCCGACCTCATCTGCCGGCCCGACCCCTTCGCGGGCGACCGACGCGCCTGGGACCTCTGAGGCGCGTCACGTGGGTCGGCGGCCCGACGCGGTATGCCGTTCGCTCGGGTCGGTGGGTCCGCATCATCGTGTTCTCGCGACTTCTGCTGTCAGTCAAGCCGTCCCGGAGTACGGTCCAAGCACAGGCGCGTCCGGCGCCGAGAAGCCGGAGCGCGAGCCCGACGAGCAGGAGGCGTGGATGTCTGACAACCCGAGCACACCCGACGAGACCGAGGTCACGATGACGGGGGAGGCGGTGTCCGACGGCGCCTACACCCTTCTCGTCGCAGACTTCTCGGACACCACGAGCGCACGCGAGGCCTACGAGGCGCTCAAGGAGGTCGAGGACGGGCGTCGGGTCCAGATCGACGGCGTCATCGTCGTCAACCGCGGGGCCGACGGCAAGCTCACCATCGAGAAGGCCACCGACCACACGACCCGGCGTGGCCTCCGGTGGGGACTCGTCGGCGGCGCCGCTCTGGGGCTCATCTTCCCGCCATCGATCCTCGGCAGCGCCGCGGTGCTCGGCGCGGCCGGAGCAGCTGCGGGCAAGATCGGCGCGCTGCGCCACCGCAACGAGCTGTCCCGCGAGCTCGAGTCATCCGTGGTCCCCGGCCACTCCGCGATCGTGGCGGTCGTGTCGGACCCCGCCGTCCTCGAGCTGCAGAAGGCCCTCGCCCGGGCCGATGCCATCGTCGAGTCCGCGGTGGACCGCGTCGTCGCCGACGAGCTGCGGGCCGCGGCCAAGGAGGCGGAGGGCGAGGCTCCGGCTGTGGAGTCGGGGTCGGACGGCTCGGCACCCTCCGACACGGACACGGACACGGCAGAGCCGAAAGCCTAGGCCTGCCGCGCGACCCGGCGCAGGGCCCAGCCGGCCAGGACGAAGCCCACGCCGATGGCGGTCGCCATCAGCGCGACGCCGAACGAGACGACCGAGGTGAAGAGTGAGGCCCGGAGGAAGGATGCCGTCATCACGGTCTGACGCTTCGGGTCTGCCTTGTCGAGCTCGGCATAGGTCTTGCCGCCACTCGTCTCCATGGCGTGCTTCTGGATCGTCTCGGCCTCCGAGTACGCCTCCCACGGGGTGTCGACCGTCTGGCCTGCGAAGCGGGTCGCGTCCTGCGAGACCGTGATCTTCTCCGCGCCGAGCTCGTTTGCCACCGCCACCCAGGTGGCCACTCCGGCGACCGCCATGATCGCGCCGAAGATGATGAGGAGCAGGCCGACCACGGCGACGCCGCGGAGGGTGCGCGGCGCCGTGGTGGACGCCGTCGTCGTGTTCATCGTTGTCATGTCGTGCCTCCCGGGAGTGTGACTGCAAGGATGCGGTCGGCCCGCCTCTGCGGGCGCGTCCGCGGGTCGTCACGACGCTAGGGCCTGAGCGCCCGCGCCACATGGCACTTTCCGGGTGATTTGCTCGCGCGTGTGACAGGCTCGTGACCGGCGCCGGGCCCACCGGGGACCCCGTCCGAGGAGGTTTGCGATGAAGGCAGTGACCGTCGAACCGCACGTCGCAGGCTCCGTTCGCTACGAGGACGTGCCGGAGCCCGACGAGAGCACCGGGTCGGTCCTCGTCGAAGCGGTGGGCGTCGGGATCTGCGGCACCGACGTCGAGATCGCCTCGGGCGCCTACGGCTGGGCACCACCGGGCCGCGACCGGCTGGTCCTCGGCCACGAGTCCCTCGGCCGGGTGCTCGACCCGGGCCCGGTGTCCGGGCTCCAGGCCGGCGACCTCATCGTGGGGATCGTGAGGCGCCCCGACCCGGTGCCGTGCAGCAACTGCGCGGTCGGCGAGTGGGACATGTGCCGCAACGGGCAGTACACCGAGCGCGGCATCAAGCAGCTCGACGGCTTCATGTCGGAGCGCTGGCGCATCGAGCCGGGCTTCTACACCAAGCTCGACCCGTCGCTCGGCCGCCTCGGCGTCCTGCTCGAACCGACGACGG
>NZ_VFQF01000002.1 GCF_006717145.1 Humibacillus xanthopallidus
GCGTCCCCGATGACGAGGGTCACGCGCGACCCCTCGTGGAGGGCGTTCTCGGCGTTGGCGAGGAGGAAGAAGTACGTGCCACCGAGCTCGAGCTCGGCTGCGTGCTGGTGTGGACGCTCGGAGAGCACGAGGGTCGCGCCGGTGTCCTCGGCCACGATGATGGGGCGCATCGTGGGGTCGTGGACGAGGCGGTCGGCCTTGTCCGGGTCGACGACCTGGTAGCGGAACTCCACGAGCCCGCCCGCGGCGGTCACCGCGACGAGTGAGACCTCGATGCCCGCGCGAGCAGCCATGCCCTCGGCGGTGACGAGCTCCGTGCCGTCACGGACGTCGGCCGGACCCCGGCTCGTCAGCGCGTGCGCGGCGAGGCCGCCGATGAGCGCGAGCGCCAGGACGATGACCGCCCAGGCACGCCACCTGTGGCGTCGAGCCCGGCCAGGCTCGGCGCGGAGTGCCATCTCGGGGTTGGCGGTCATCGTCCGGCTCCTTCCGGTGCGGCCTCGCTTCGGGGGGTTCCGCGAGACCGCCACCTCAGGTCAGGGGACATCGAAGGCATCGAGGTCGAGATTGGCGGAGGTCAGTCCGTGGGCGGTGCCGTCGAAGTAGACCGACCACGTGCCCGCGCTGGAGCGCACGACGTCCTCGTCCTGGACGGCTCCGAGGACCGGAACGGTGGTGTCTGCCGCGAACGACGCGTAGAAGCTCGTGGCATCCACCCGCTTGAAGCCGTCGAGGTTCGCCGCCGCCGGTATGCCGTTCGCGCTGGCGTCCCACACGCGGGCGAAGCTCGCCCCGTTCCACGTGTAGACGTCGGCGTCATCGGCGGTGCCCCCGACTCCCGGCGGGTTGGTGTTCCCCGTGGTCGAGAAGGAGAGGGTGGAGCCCGTGACGCTGATGGCGTCGAGGTCGAGGTTGGCGCTGGTGCCGAGCCCGTGGGCCGACCCGTCGAACCACAGCTGCCACGACGTGCCGTTGCGATAGACGACGTCCTCGTCCTGGACGGTGCCGAGGCCGGGCACGACCACCGCGTCGGTGAACGATAGGTAGAAGTGCGTCGCATCGACCCGCGAGAACCCGTCGACGTTGGCACCTGCGGGCAAGGGCGCCGTCACTGCGCTCGCGTCGAACGTCCGGGTGTAGGCGGTGCCGCTCCAGGTGTAGAGGTCGGCGTCGTCAGCGGTTCCGCCCGCGCCCGGGGGAAGGCTGTTCCCCAGGGTGGAGAAGGTGACGGGACCACGGACGAGCAGGGTCACCGAGACCGGTGTGCTCCAGTTGCCGGCGGCGTCGCGGGCCCGGACGAAGAGCGGATAGCTGCCCTCGTTCCAGGTCTGGACGGCGATGGTGGCCGTGAGGGGCCGGGACCCCGTGCCCGGGGTGACCGTCATCGCGGTCGCGTTGCCGGCGCCCGGGTCGGCGCCGCGGTACCACTCGGCGGCGGTGACCACGGTGTTCGCGTCGTTTCCGGTCGCCGTCAGGGTGACGGACGTCGCGGTGCCGGTCGGGTTGGGAGTCACGGCCTGTCCGGTGACCGTGGGGGCGACCTTGTCGACGACGAGGGTCGTCGTGGCGACGGCTCCCCAGTTGCCCGCGGCGTCCTTGGCGTGCACCGAGATGACGTGGCTTCCGGTGCTGAGCGCCGTGACCGTCGACAGCGGGATGTTCGCGTATGCCGCCTCGCTGGCGGAGTTGTAGAGGCCGTCCAGGGCGACCACCGGGATGCCGGTGCCGTTGGCGCCGACCGCGTCGATGAACGCCTCGGCCGCGGCGACGGTGCTGCCCGTGTCGGTGATCGAGCCCGCTGTGAGGCGGACGGCGGAGATGCCGACGTTGTAGCTGAGCGTGCCGTTGTTGGGGCTGGGCGCCACGGTCAGCCCGTGGACGGCCGGAGCCGTACGGTCGACCGTCAGCGTCGCGGTCGTCACCGTGCCCCAGTTGCCCGCTGCGTCCCGACCTCGGATCGACACCGTGTGCGTGCCGCCGGTGAGGGGGGTCAGCGCGGACGTGGGGATCACGGCGTCGAGGCTGGCTGTGGGCGCGGCGACGTTCGCCGTCATGGGCACGCCTGCGCCGCGGTTGGCGTCGGTCGCGGGCGTGTCGATGAAGTACTCGCCGAGCGAGATCGCCGATCCTCCGGACGCGGTGTCGTCGGCCGTCGCGTGCACGGCCACGGTGGAGCCGGCCGCCGTGTTGGTCAGGGCGGGCGTCAGGGTGGCTGACGTCGTGGAGGGGCCGGTCGTGTCACCGCCGTTGACGAGGACCGAGCCGAACGGTCCCCAGTTGCCCAGGGCGTCGCGGCCGCGAACGTAGAGGACGTGGCTGCCGGAGGGGACGGTGGCCGGCGCCGAGGCGGTGCGCGTGGGCGAGGCCGCCCCCGACAGGGTCATCGGGGTGGCGCTGGCGGCCACGGAGTCGAGGTAGTACTCGGCCGACTGCACGGCCGCACCTCCGGTGGTCGTCTCGTCGAGGGTGGCGGTCAGGGTGCCCGCGGCGAAGGCCACCGGCCGGGCCACCGGGCCCATGGTGTCGGTGGGGGTGCCCGAGCCGCTGACCGTGAGGAAGGTCAGCATGCCGCCGACGCCGGCGGTGTTGCTGTTGTGCAGGGTCATGCTGGCGTCGTAGATCGGCAGGCGACGGTTCGTGGTCGTCGTCGGTGCGGTCACGATGGCGTCGGTGGTCTGGCCGGGTCCGAACGTCTCTGCCACGTAGCGTCGTGCGAAGGGGACCTTGTTGCCGTCGATGCCGACGACGAGCTGGTCGGCGCCGAGCACCGCCATCGAGTGGTACTGGTTGCCGGCGTTGACGTAGCGCAGCAGCACCTTCTGGCCGGAGGTGGCCGTCACTGCGTCGGTGTTGGGGTGGACCTTGCCGTTGACGAGGAAGTAGCGCGGGTTGAACTGTCGCATGTCGAAGGTGTCGGGCGAGGGCCGGGTGTTGAGGGCGGTGTCGATCTCGCTGAGCACGAGCACCTGTTCGGTGTCGAAGGCCGTGGACGCGTCGTAGGCCTGCCCAGGAGTGGCAGGCCGCACGACCAAGGCTCCGTGGAGGCCCATCGCGCCCTGGTGCTGCCCGTTCGGCACGAGCCCGGCCTCGTAGAGGTAGGTGCCCGGCCGGCCGGCGGTGAAGGAGTAGGTCTTCGTCGTCCCGGCCGCCGCTCCCGTGCGGTCGGGGGGCATCGGCTGGCCCGTGAAGAGCAGGGCCGTGGGCTCGGGCAGGGCGTTGTGCAGCGTCACCTGCACGAGGTCGCCCGCGGTCACGGTGATGACGGGCCCACCCGGGGCCGTCACCGATCCCGCCGAGCTGCGGTAGCCCCAGACCGGAACGGGTGAGGCCATGCCGGGCAGCGACATGGTGCCGGTGCTCGCGTAGAGGTCGATCGGCACGGTTGCGGCTCGGGCCGAGCTCGCCGGTCCGACCAGTGCGCCGAGCACAACCAGCCCCACGCCGCCGACGAGCGAGAGGGCGAGCCTCTGGAGGGTGCTCCTGTAGGTCATCGTTCTGCCGCCTCTCGTCATCCGCAGCTGTTGGGCGTCGGCGGGTTGATCCGCATGTACGTGATCGGGCCGGTCATGTTCGTGCCCCACGACGTGATCTGGAAGAGGGCGTGGTTGTGCGAGATGATGTAGTACTCACCGCACTGGTTCTTCGACTGCGTTCCGGGTGGCAGGGTCTCCCGGCTCCCGAGGTACGGGCTGCCGCTGTAGAAGACGCCGATCACCTCGTTCGCGAGACTCGGCACCGTGACCGGGACGGGGTTTGTCGTCGGGTTGTAGCCCTCGGCGTCGAACCACTTGAAGAGGACGTCCCACGTCTGCCCCGGGCCGATGTTGATGGCGAACTTCTCCATCGACAGGTCCTGGCCGCCGGAGCCGGTGAGCGGACGCCCGTCCCGACCGATGACGAGCCCGTTGTTGCCGTGCGGGTGGAACGGGTAGTCCTCCGTACCGACGTTGAGGTAGCGCGCCAGGCCCGGGTAGGGGTGCGCCGCGCCTCCGAAGGGCGACACCGACGCGAGGGAGCCGTACGGCTGGTTGGGCAGCCACGCCGCGCCGTTGTCGGCGATGCTGTCGGGGAATCCGCGCCCGTTGATGAGCCAGTAGCGCGGGTGGTAGGTGTTCATGTTGAAGGTGGCGCCGTTCTCGACGGCCTGGTGCTGGTACGGGTCGATCTCCGAGAGCAGCACCATGAACTCCTCGTTCGGGGTGAACCGGCTCGTCGGGTCGTCGTAGGCGTGGTTTGCGCCGAGCGTCGGTCGCACGATGAGTGCCCCGAAGAGCCCCATCCGCACCTGCTTCTCGGGGTTGGTGCCGGACTCGTAGAGGAAGGTTCCCGGCCTGGTCGCCGTGAACGTGTAGGTGGCGCTGCCTCCGGCGGCCGCAGCCGTGCCCGCGAGGGACGTCATCGTGGCGCCCGAGACCTCCGGTTGCGACGGCACGCCGTCGGCCAGCACGTTCTCCTGGCCCGGGAAGACGACGGAGGTCGCATCGGGCAGGGTGTTGTGCAGGATCACGGTGACGGTGTCTCCCTCGTTGACGCACAGCACGGGTCCCGGGTGCTGGAAGTCGTCGGCGCCGTTCGAGAAGCCCCACATGAAGGTCGTGTTGCCGTCGGGCAGGCTGATGTAGCCGGTGTGCGTCGTGAGGTTGAAGATCGGGCTCGCCGAAACCCCGCCGGCGCCGGTCGTGCAGACGATCCCCACCGCCGGTGGCGGGGTGGCCGTCGCTTGCGCCGCTCCGGTCAGCGTCGCCCCGAGGAGGCTGAGCAGCGTGACGGCGAGCATGAGGGCACGACCGCCCAGTGCTCGTGGTGCTCGGGGGGCTCGTCGCGGTCGCGATGGCGGACGGAGGGCCCTGCTGGACGTGGTCATGGCGCTCAGATCCCCCAGTCGTTCGGGTACTGCTGCTGCTGCACGGTGTTCGCCGCGTAGACCCTGACTTCGGTCGCCTGCCCGCCGAAGGAGCCCGGCGCGAGGTTGTTGGACCGGGTGTAGTTGCGGTTGTAGAGCAGATAGGTGTCGAAGCCCGGACCCTGGTGGTCCGGGGCCTCGAAGATCACGTCGTAGCTCTCGCCGGGTCCGATGTCGAGCGTCTCGGTCTCGTAGGAGGTGTCGGTGCCGTCGCGTCCGCGCATCGGGGTGGCATCGCGCCCCAGGACCCGCATCCGGATGCCTGACAGGGTCATCGCCTGCTCGCGGAAGCCGAGGTTCGCGAAGCGCAGGGCCACCCGGTCGCCCGCGTTGCACGTCACGAGCGACGAGAGCGGCTGGTACTGCAGATCGGGACGCCCCGTCGGGGGGATGAGGTCCCCGTTGGGGTCGCGCACCGGGTGGAAGGGGTCGACCGACCCGTTCGGGGCGATCGTGTCGGGGTAGACGCGACCGTTGAGGAGGCTGAAGTCGGCGTGGTAGTCGCTCCACTCGGGTAGCTGGATGTGCGCGTCCGCCCAGTGCGCCTCCGCCCACACCTCGGAGAGGAACATCGAGAACTCGCGGTCGAAGCCGGTCGACCCGTCGCCGTCGTTGTAGAGGTAGGTGCCGCTCCGGTAGAGGCTCGTGTTGCCGTCCTGCAGCGGCCTGACGAACACCAGGCCGGTCATCCCCATGTGTACGTGCTCCACGTCCTCGACGTGGCAGTGGTACATGTACGTCCCGGGGTCGCGGGGGCGGTACACATAGGTGAAGTCACGCCCGGAGGGCACGGCGACCGACCCCGTCGGTTCGCCGTCGAAGAACGGGATGACGTTGCGGAAGCCGTGCCAGTGCAGCGTGTGGGCGTCGAAGAGGTCGGGCCGCCCCTGGAGCCCCAGGTTGGTCAGCTGCACCTTGAAGTCGACGGGGTGGGCCGGGTCGAACTGCTTGACCCAGAAGAGCGGTGCCGAGTGCTGGGCCTTGTTCTTCTGCCCGACCTTCTGCAGTGCGGTCATGCCGGTGACGTTGCGGAACCCGAAGATGTAGGTCGTGAACGGAGCCGGCGCCAGCACGTCCGGGTGGTAGGGCGGGATCGCAGGAGTCTCGGGCAGGTGGATCCAGCCGTCGGTTCCGGCGAGGTAGAGGTCGGGGTCACCGCTGGCGGCATACGCCACGGGCTCGGGCACGAGCACCTTGCCGGCCCAGCTCACGCCGCCGGCCACGGCCACCGCGCCCCCGGCGAGGCCCAGGAAGCGGCGGCGCGTGAAGCCGCGGGTGGCGAACGCCGAACGGCGGCGTGGCGGCTGGGGGTTCACGTTCTCGCTCATGGCTTGCCCCTTCACGGGAGGTCGATCCCCGCGAGGGGGTTGAGGGTGTTGGTGAACCCGTGGGTGCTGCCCGTGAAGTACTTCGTGGGCGACCACGCGCAGGTGCTGGTCGCGCCCGTCTGCGGTGAGCCGCACACGAACACGTCGCGGTTGTTGCCGGAGACGCCGGTGACGCTGAACGCACCGCTGGTCGTCAGGTGGAGCGACCCGTCGGCGCTCACCGCCACGCCGCCCAGCCGCTCCGCGGCCTGGTTGGCCAGGGACCCGCCACCGAGGCCGACGTCCGACCCGTCGAGGTACCACTGCCAGGAGCCACTCGTGGTGGCCCCGAGAGCGGTCGGCACGAAGCGGAACACGTCCGATCCCGTCGTGTCGCCCGGCGCGATGCCGGTGACACCGATGCCTCCCGCGGTGCTGACCACGAGGCTGCCGTCGTCGAGCCGGTCGAGGCCCGTGATGGCCTCGGCCGTGGTCGTCAGCCCCACGTCCGAACCGTCGAGGTACCACGAGAAGCTGCCCGAGGTGGCCGGTCCGAGGGTGCCGGTGAACTTCACGACGTCGGAGGGGGTGACCGTCCCGAGGACGGGGAGGGTCACCGTGCGGTCGAACGTCAGCAGCAGGGTGCTGGAGTCGATGACCGAGAAGGCGTTGACCCGGGCCGCGCTCGCCACCGTCGAGGGCAGCACGTCAGAGCCGTCGAAGAGCATCCAGTAGGAGGACCCGTCGAAGCCGACGACGTCGTCGTTGGCGACAGAGCCCGTGATGCCGGGTAGGGACAGCGCGTTCGTCGGGGTGACGAACAGCTTCGTCGCGGGGGGAGCGGTGGCGCCGCCCGGAAGCGAGAAGGCATCGATGTCGAGGTTGGCGCTCGCGCCGAGCCCGTGCGCCGTCCCGTCGAAGTAGACCGACCACGTCGAGCCGCTGCGGTTGATGACGTCCTCGTCCTGCACCGCGCCGAGCCCGGTCACGGTCGCATCGGCGGAGAAGGACAGGTACCAGTGCGTCGTGTCCACCCACTGCAGGCCGTCGACGTTGGCCGACCCCGGGATGCCGAGGTCACTGGCGTTGACCACTCGCGCATAGGTGCTCCCGTTCCACCGGAAGATGTCGGCGTCGTCGGCAGTGCCACCCACGCCCGGCGGGTTGGTGTTGCCGGCGGTCGAGAAGTAGAGGACGCCTCCGACGACGCTGAGGGCGTCGATGTCGAGGTTGGCGCTCGCGCCGAGCCCGTGCGCCGTCCCGTCGAAGAAGAGCCGCCACACGCTGCCGTCGCGGTAGACGACGTCCTCGTCCTGGACTGCGCCCAGTCCGGGCAGCGTCGTGTCGGAGCTGAACGAGACGTAGAAGTGGGTGGCATCGACCTGCGCGTAGCCGTCGACGTTGGCGGCTGCGGGCACGAGGAGGTCCGACATGTTGGTGGTGCGGCTGTGGGCCGTGCCGTTCCAGTGGTAGATGTCGGCGTCGTCCGCGGTGCCACCGACGCCCGGCGGGTTGGTGTTGCCCGCCGTCGAGTAGAAGAAGTCGGCGGTCGAGGGTGGCGGTGGCGGAGGTGGCACCGACCCACCGAACTCGTCGGCGCCGGCGTCGAAGCCGCCGAGGGCGGGCCGCGCCTGGCCGTCGATGTCGAGGGCCGAGGCCGGCAGTGAGGCCGGTGGGGCCTGGTATGCCGGGACGGCCTTGGAGCTCGCGCCGAGGTTGCACGCGGGCGAGCCGGGGCAGGCCCCGAGGTGGTAGTTGCCGAGCAGGTCGGCCGGCGCCTCGACCGCCACGAGCGTCGAGTCCACGAAGGCCGGGTTCTGGCGCCACGTCGCGAAGGTCACCGACACGTCGTAGACGCCGACGACCTGGGGGTCGGCCAGCACGTTCGTCGGGCTCGCGGTGTAGGGGTGGGAGGGTCCGGCGAGGTTCTGCTGGAGAACCGAGTTCGTCGGGGCGAGCGAGCCCGAGCCGCCGGAGACGCCGAGGTCCCAGTGGTTGACGGCGCTGGCGTCACCGGCCAGGCCGAGCCCGGTCACAGTCCGTCCGGCCCGGGTGCCGGCGCGGTTGTCCCAGAAGACGTTGTCGAACAGGAGCGGGTTGCTGAAGGTCGGCGAGCCGGCCGGAAGGCTGGCCTGGAGCTGATCGCTGTTGCCGGCCGTGGCGAGCCCGGCAGGTGCCGGCGTGCCGTCGGACGTCACGGCGGTGGCCGTCGTGAGGTTCTTCATCACCGTGTTGTCGTAGACCCGCACGTTCGGCGCGTCGTCGATGGCGATGCCACCGCCCTCATGGGTCGAGACGTTGTTGACGATCATGTTGTCGTGCACGTTCATCGGGAAGTTGCCCGACATGAGGAACCGGATGCCGCCGCCGTCGTCGTTGGCGAGGTTGCCCTGGATCTGGTTGCCGACGATGTCGACGGCACCGGTCCCCGGTGAGAGCGAGCCCGCCACCACGGGCAGCTCGCCGGCGATCATGATGCCGCCGCCCTCGTCGTTCGAGTTGTTGAAGTAGATGCGGTTGTGGTCGATCGAGCCGGCCGGGCTGAGGCCGTAGACGCTGAGGCCGCCGCCGTACTCGAGCGAGAAGTTGCCGCAGATGTCGTTCTGCGTCACCTGGTAGCGGTCCGAGCCGGCGAAGAGGCCGATGCCACCGGCCAGGTTGGTGCCGGCGTTCTGCACGATCCGGTTGTCGGCGATCCGCACGTCCTCGTTGTGCTGGTTCGTGTCCGGGGCCGGGAGGTCGGGGGTGCCGACGCGGATGGTGCCGTAGCTGCTGCCGTTGTTCTGCACGACGTTGTTCGTGACCTGCAGGTTGCGCACGTAGGCGTTGGCGAAGATCGCCCCGCCCTGCGTCTCGATCGTCGGCGGCAGGCCGGTCGCCCCGCCCGTCAGGTCGTTGATGTTGCCCGGGAAGCCGTTCTGCGAGCCGCCGCGGATGTCGAAGCCGTCGATCGAGGCCTTGAACGAGCTCGTGAACTGCCGAGCTCGCCCTGCCGCCGTCGTCGCGTTCTGCGAGGCGACGAGATAGATGGCCTCTCCGTCGTTGACGGTCTGGTTGCCGTCCCACGACAGCGCGCCCACGCGGTTGAACCAGTCGGTGGCGGCGGCCGTGTCTCCGCCGTAGGCGCTCGCGTCGATGATCGAGCCGGGCACGTAAGTGCTGCCCTGGAAGCCGCCGGGGCCGACTCCCTGGAGCTTGACCGGCGAGGCCATGACGAGGTTCTCGTAGTAGGCGCCGCGCGGGTTGTTGCGCGGGTTGGCCAGGTCGGGCGTGCCGGGGTAGACGACCACGAGGTCGTCGCCGTTGTTCGTCAGCGACGCGTCGAGCGCCTCCTGGATCGAGGCGTACGTCTGGCCGGGGCCCACCTCGCGCAGGGCAGGGTTGTAGCCCGTACCGAGGACGTGGAAGGTCAGGCCGTTGACCGTCGACTGCCCGTTGGCGGCGGTGACCTCGAGCTGGTGGGGACCGACCGGGGTGCCGGCCGGAACCGTGACGCCGATCGCCGTGTCGCTCCAGCTGCCGGTGGGCAGGGCGGTGCCGTCGAGCGTCACCGTGCCGGTGCCCTTGGTGGCGCCGAAGCCGATTCCGTTGATGCTGAAGGCTCCTGATCCGTTGACGTAGGGCTTCGAGACCGTCATCAGCTGTGGCGAGGTGGCGCTCTGCGGACAGGTCACCTGGGTGAGGCCGGTGCTGGGCGACTCGATCTGCAGCCCGACCTGGGTCGGCGCGAGGTCGGCGAAGGTGCTGATGCCGGGCAGGCCCTCGGCGCCGGCGTTCTGGGTCGCGAAGTTCGGCTTGTAGTTCGGGTTGAGCCGGCCGGGGATGCCGGGGTCGTTCGCGACGAAGCGGTAGAGGTTGCCGCACACGCCCGACGGGGTGGGGCAGCTGATGTGGTTCGTCGACGGCATCAGCACGTCGTAGATGCCGTTGAAGTCGGTCTCGGTCGTGTACTCGAGCTTGTTGGCGTAGTCGTAGATGCCGACCGGTGCGAAGGCCAGCCCGGCCTTCTCCCCGTACATGATCGAGCGCGGGTCGTTGCTGAAGTTGATGTCGTCGATGATCACGGTCCGCATGCGTGACGGGACCGGCACGTCGGTGAAGACGTTGAACATCGGCACGATCGACTTGCCGTTGCTGACGGTGACGAGCTTGGTGTCGCAGCGCGGCTTGGGGGTCCCCTCGAAGGGCGACCCGCCGATGTCGACGAAGGTGGCGTTGTGCACGGGCGTCGATGCCGGCACGGTCACCCCGGTGGGGGCTCCGTTGGTGCCGTCGCCGACCACCGCCGGGTAGCCGTCCGTCGTCGGGGCGTTGGTGTTGTCCTGCACGTCGACCGTGTGCAGCGCACCGGCACACGCCGGCGGCGGGACCTGGGGGACGATCTGGTCGCCGTTGCCGATGTTGATGTCCTCCTCGCCGGTCACGTGGTAGAGCGGGCGGTGCTGGGCGTCCTCCGGCACGGCGACGTGCACGAGGTAGTCACGTCCACCGGGGAGCGCCTCGAAGCCTGCCCCTCCGGTGCAGACCGGGTTCGACGGGTCGGTGGCGGTGAGGGTGCCGGTGAAGCAGCCCTCCCCGAAGCCGTAGTTGCCGTTCACGGCCGCCCCGAAGTTCGCATCAGGGGTGCCCTGGTCGGTGGGGTAGGGCGCGAACTGGATGCCCTGCATGAAGCTCGAGATGCACTCGCCCGTCGTCTCCTGCGTGGGCACGAGCACGTTCTCGTCGTATGCCGTCGGGTTGTCCTTCGCGTGGACGAGCGGGTTGCCGTCGACGTCGCGGGCGGTGCAGCCCGTGGGCCGTTGCCACGACTCCGTCACGTAGGTGTTGAGCAGCCTGCCCTTCGCGTAGGAGCCGTCGGTCGCGAGCTCGTAGCGGTCCGAGGAGTCGCAGGCGCGCCCGGCGTTCGTGCCGCACGGCACGGTGTCGTAGAGCTCGACGGGCACCCCGGAGACGCCGGGCTGCCAGTCCTCCGAGACGGCATACTGCGGGTTGAGCTCGTTGCGGGTGGTGTCGTAGCTGACGGTGCCGACGATGCCGCCGTTGCGGGGGTCGACCCCGCCGCTCGTGCCGTTGCGGTCGTAGGCGTGCACGCCCCAGTCGACGGTGCCGCTGAGGCCGATGATCGGCATGACGCTGAGGTCGACGCCGGCACCCTTGACCGTGGTCGGGGTCGGCTGGTTGTCGGCCTGGTAGGTCACGCCGGTCGTGTAGAAGGAGTCGTTGTAGGCCTCCAGGACGACCCACTCACCGATGGGGTAGCCGCTCTCGAAGTAGTAGTGGCCGGTGCTGTCGGTCACCGCGGTGGACTGGCCGCGGTCGTAGAGGTTGTTCTCGCGGTGGCGCAGCGTGAGGGTGAAGTCGGGGATGCCGGTCTCGCCGGCGTCCTTCCTGCCGTTGCGGTTGGCGTCGTTGAAGACGAACCCCGAGTACTCCGTCCACCAGCCGTTGAGGGGCAGCTGGCCCAGTGACTCCGTCGAGCCGTTCCGCACGGTGACGTTCATCATGTTGAGGTTGTAGTCCTGCGGCTCGTCCCACCAGCTCAGGGTGTAGTCCCCGTCGGGCACGCCGGAGATGTCGAAGGTGCCGTCCGCGTTGCCACGGCCGATCCACACCGCGGCGTCGCCGGCCTGCAGGTCCGACAGCGAGAGCCACGGACGGTTGATCGGGCCGCCGACCTTGGTGCCGGTGTTGCCGCCCCAGAAGTCGTAGGAGCCACCCTTGGGTGGCGTGTACGTCTTGATGGCGACGACGGACCCGGTGATGTGGCCGCTCCCGCCGGAGAGCGTGTTGGTTGCCTTGACGAAGCCGAAGATCGGGTCGGGGGTCGGCTCGCCGCCATGGGTGAAGATCGTGCTGTAGCCGGTGTCGCCCTCCATGATCCAGGCGTCGTAGTCGTGGTTGCCCTCGAGGGTCGTGGTCTGGATCCACGCCGTCGGGCCGTCGGGTGGCGTCACCGACACGGCATACCGGTTGGACCCGAGGTGCGGGATGGCGAGCATGCCGGAGGCGTCGCTGACGCACTGCCCACCGCTGCCGGGGATGGGGATCGGCAGCATGTCGGCGTCGAGGGCGGAGAGCGGGATCTCGTAGGTGTCAGGGTTCTCGCCCTCGTAGCGCGTGCAGAGGGGGTTGCCGTAGACGTCGGTCTGGATCTCGCCGAGCGTGTCGACGATGTGCCCGACGAAGCCGGCCATCGTCGCCTCGGAGGTGTCGTAGCCCATGTTCGTGGGGGCGTTGTCCTCGAAGACCTGGGCGCGCAGGGTGCCGTCCGGCAGCGGGTTCGGCTGGAGCTCGACCGCGAGCGGTCCGGAGAGCGGGCTCGGGCAGCCGGCAACGTCGGCTGCGCCGGTGTCGACGCAGAAGTGTGCTCCGTCGATCTTGTAGCCGTCGGCGGTGATCGAGATGAGGTAGCGACCGTCGGGGAGGCCCGCCAGCGGGAGGTCGTCCTGCGTGCCCTGGGTGTAGATCGGCGCCCAACCGGACGGCTCGGTGATGGACTGCCACCTGCACGATGACGGGTAGCCGGCATCGAGAGCCGAGCAGCCCGATCCCGGCGCGGCCGAGCGCTGGTCGGTCGTACCCGTCTCGTCGACGTTGATGATGTAGCTGAAGGCCGTGACGGCGTCGCCCTTCGAGACACCGGTGCCGCCGAAGGCGCGTGGCTCGGTCCGGGCACTGGTCACCGAGACGTCGAGGGTGCTGGTCGCGGCGGCCGCAGCGGTCGCCGCGGGGAGGACGCTGACCATGCCGACCGTCACTGCGACAGCGGCGAGGGCGCTGACCAGACGGCGTCGGGCGGAGCCACGTGCCGACCGGATGCGGCGCCCCGCCGCGTGGGGGTCTCGCCTGCTGGCAGGTCGGCGCCGTGCTGTGGTCCCTCGGCTGCCATCGGTCCCCGGCGTCGGCTCGTGTCCACGCATGTGCATCACCCTCTGTGCCCTGCGACCGCCGCCCCGGCGGTCGCTACCGGCAATGTCACCGCTGCTCGGCAGGGGCCGGAGCGGCTTTGAGGGGGACTGTCACGGTGACGTCAGGCGGGGGTCAGATCGCCGACAGCCCTTCGTCATCCGCCTGTCAGATGCTTGGGAGGAGGCCGTCAGCCCTTCGTCAGGATCGTGTCAGCCAGGAGCGTGCCGCGCCCGTCCGGAACCTCTCGTCCGCCCGAAACGCTGAGTGGGGGTATGCCGTCCGCGTCGTCCCGTAGGGAGCCGCCCGTCGTGCGTGATCGGGCAACGCCCAGTGGTGACGCAGCGGTCGAACGCGGCTGCTGTGCGGGGGGCGTGCAGGAAGGGCGCAGTGTCTGTGCAGGGCCTGTGAGCAGGCGCGTCTCATTTGGCCGCTGGGACGCGCGTCAGGTCATACTGAGTGGCGGCTCGGGGACTCCCGGGCCGCATCGTTGAACGTCGTAGAACGTCGTCGTATTGGAGTGGGTGCAGTGAGTCAGAGCAGGCACGAGATCCGTGCCGCCCAGCTGGCGGGGTCCAAGGGCCGCACGTCGGGCGGCGGGACCGGGGGACCTGACGGACCTGGCGGCACCGGCTTCGCGGACGGCAGCGGCCGCGGCAACGGCGGCGGACGCACCGGGTGGAAGAAGTGGGTGCTCGGCACCCTCAAGTGGGGCTCGATCGTCGGCCTCGCTCTCTTCGTCATCGGCATCGTGGCCGTCTTCGTCGCCTACAACAAGACGTCGATCCCGCAGCCGAACGAGCTCGCCGACAAGCAGGTCTCGATCGTCTACTACGCCGACGGCAAGACCGAGCTCGACCGCATCGCCGTCCAGGATGGCAACCGCGAGTCGGTGCCGCTGTCCAAGGTGCCGAAGTTCGTCCAGGACGCCCACATCGCTGCCGAGGACCGCACGTTCTACCAGAACAACGGCATCTCGGTCGGCGGCATCCTGCGCGCCGTGAAGACGAGCGTCACCGGCGAGACGCAGGTCGGCGGCTCGACGATCACCCAGCAGTACGTCAAGAACTACTTCCTCACGCAGGACCGCACCCTGACGCGCAAGGCCCGCGAGATCCTCATCGCCGTCAAGATCGACGGTCAGCTCAGCAAGTCCGAGATCCTCGAGAAGTACCTCAACACGATCTACTACGGCCGCGGTGCCTACGGCATCCAGAGCGCGTCCAAGGCCTACTTCGGCAAGGACGTCAGCAAGCTGACCGTCGCCGAGGGGGCGGTGCTCGCGTCGGTCATCAACGCCCCGTCGCTCTACGACCCGGCGAACGGCGACAAGGCCCGGGCGAACCTCGAGAAGCGCTACGCGTACGTCCTCGACGGCATGGTCGAGGAGGGCTGGCTCTCGGCCGCCGACCGCGCGAAGTACACCGAGCTGCCCAAGATCCTCGACTACAAGGGCAACAAGTTCTCGGCCGGTCCGAACGGCTTCATCACCGCCCAGGTGAAGAAGGAGCTGCTCTCGACGGGCCTCTCCGAGCAGGACATCGACAAGGGTGGCCTGCGCATTGTCACGACGATCGACAAGAAGGCGCAGAACGCCGCGATCGCGGCCATGAAGGAGAACCTGCCCAAGAAGGTGCAGGGCGGTCTCGTCGCCGTGCGCCCGGGTGACGGCGCCGTGGTCGCGATGTATGCCGGGGCCGACTACTCCAAGAACCAGTTCAACTCGGCGACGACGGCGATCATGCAGGGCGCCTCGAACTTCAAGCCCTTCGCCGTGCTCGCCGCGGTGCGCGACGGCATCTCGACGAAGACGAAGTTCGACGGCGACCAGCCGCAGAAGATCGACGGCACGACGATCACGAATTTCGGTGGCCGCTCCTACGGCATGGTCGACATGCGCCGCATGATCGGGCGCTCCATCAACACGGCCTTCGTCAACCTCAACAAGGAGGTGACGCCGGCCAAGACGCGCCAGGCCGCCGTCGACGCCGGCATCCCGGCCAAGACACCGGGCATGGACGACACCCTGACCAACGTCCTCGGCACCGCCTCGCCGCACGTCATCGACATGGCCTCGGCCTACTCGACGATCGCGGCGCAGGGCGTGCGGAGCAAGCCCTACTTCGTCACGAAGGTGACCTCCACCGAGGGCGACTTCAGCTACGAGGTCAAGCCGCAGACCCAGCGGGCCTTCGACAAGGACGTGACCGCCGACGTCACCGACGCGATGACCTACACCGTCAAGACCGGCGGCACGGCGACGAAGCTCCAGCAGCTCGGCCGTCCGATCGCCGGCAAGACGGGCACCTCGTCCGAGGCCAAGTCGATCTGGTTCTCCGGGTTCGTGCCCCAGCTCGCCGTCTCGATCGGCATGTACAAGCCCGACGACAAGGGCAACCCGCAGACGCTGACGAGCAACGAGGACACCAACCTCACGGGAGGCACGATCCCGGCCGACGTCTTCTACGACTTCATGAAGGTCGCGCTCTCCGGCGTCGAGATCCAGAACTTCCCGCCGCGCGCGGGCGTGGGCGACGACAAGATCCCGACGCCGACCGCGACGGTGACCCAGACCCCGACGCAGACTCAGACGCCGACCGCGACGGTCACCGTGCCGCCGTCGACGACGACCCAGGCGCCGCCCCCCACGACGGCGACGTCGAAGCCGACGAAGACGAACGGCACGGGCAAGCCGACCCCCACGGCGACATCGAGTCCGACGGCGACCGTCGCCCTCCCGCTGCCCACCGTGACGAAGCCCGGCAACGGGCCGTGACGCCGGCGGCCGACCCGGTCGCGCGGGCGGCCTCCGAGGTCATCGGAGGCCCCCGCGGCCGGTATGCCGTGTCGCGTGAGCTCCCCTGGTTGCTCACTGCCGCACTGCTGTCGGCCCTCACGGCCGTCACGGCCGGCTTCGGCATCCTCCTGCGCATCCCGTGCCTGCGCACAGGGTTCTCCGGGGTCGACCAGTTCTGGAACGCCTGCTACGCCGACCTGCCCACCGCCTACCGTGACGCGAACGTCAAAGCCGGCCTCGCGGCATACCTGCAGGGTGGGCCGGACGCCCCGGCGACCGGGCAGCCCCCACTGACCGGGCTCGCGCTGACCGCGGTCGCGAGCCTCGTGCCCGACGGCTCGCTCAACTCGCGCGCGGCATGGTTCTTCGCGCTGTGGTCCGTGCTGATCACGCTGCTGCTGCTCGTCATCGTGTGGCTCGTCGCGTCGAGCGCGCGGCCGCCGATCCTCGCGGCGCACGTCGCCCTGTCGCCCGTCGTGGCACTGACGGCGTTCATCTCGGCCGACCTGCTCGGTGTCGCGCTCGCCACCGCCGGCCTCTGGGCCTGGTCGAGGCGCAGCCCGACCCTCGCCGGCGTGCTCCTCGGCCTCGCGATGGCCGCGCGCTCCTACCCCGTCCTGCTCCTGCTGGCGATCGGGCTGCTGTGCCTGCGCTCGGGCCGGCTGCGCGAGTTCGCCCGCACCGCCGCGTATGCCGCCCTCTCCTTCGGTGTGGTCCTGTCGGCGATCTGGCTGCTCAACCCCGAGGCCGCCGCGAGCGCCTACACCGGCTGGGCGTCGGCCGGTGCCGGCTACGGCTCGCCGTGGCTGCTGCCCCAGCTCGCCGGGCACGCCCTGCCGGCCGGCGTCGTCACGGCGCTCGCCGTGGTGGGCTGGCTCGTCGCCCTCCTCGCCGGGGCGGTGCTGGCGCTGTCGTCCGCGCGACGCCCGACGGTCGCTGAGGTCTCGCTGGTCATGGTCGCCATCGTGCTCGTCACCGGCAAGTCCTTCACGGTGCAGAGCTCGCTCTGGCTCGTGCCGCTCATCGCGTGGTGCGCCGTGCAGTGGCGCGACCACCTCATCTGGGCCGGGGCCGAGGCGCTCAACTTCGTCGCGGTCTGGCTGACGATCGCCGCGACGACCGTGCCCGACCGCGGGATGCCGCCGGCCTGGTACTCCTTTTTCTCCATGCTCCGCGTCGTCGCCGTGCTGTGGCTCGCCGCCGTCGTCTGGCTGCGCGCGCGGGAGCGCTGGAGCCCGCCGGCGCCCGAGCGCGAGGACGGGGACGACGGTGAGGACGCCCTGGGCGTGCCCGAGGCCGACGACCTCGCCGGCCCGCTGGCCGGGGCCGAGGACCGCGTCCTCGTCCGCTTCAGCTGAGGCGCAGGGCCTCGCCGTGCGCGAGGTGGGCGCGAGGTGGGCGCGCACCGCCCGGATTTCGGGGTATGCCGGGTGGCCCGGTAGTCTTGCCGGGTTCACCGTGTGCCTGGCTGTGGATCGAGCTGACCTCGTGTCGGTGCGGTCTGTGATGCTGGGCCGCGGTGGGACGAATGCAACCCTCCTGTCACGGGAGAGACCCGTGACCGCCAAGACCGAAGGAGGTGGGTTAGAAGCATGCGTCAGTACGAACTCATGGTCATCCTCGACCCGGAGACCGAAGAGCGCACCGTCGGCACCACGATGGATCGTTTCCTCGCTGTCATCACGAAGGACGGCGGCACCGTCGACAACGTCGACATCTGGGGCCGTCGCCGCCTCGCCTACGACATCAAGAAGAAGTCCGAGGGCATCTACACCGTCGTCAACTTCACCGCGGAGCCGGCCACGGCCCAGGAGCTCGACCGACAGTTGAACCTCAACGAGTCGATCATGCGGACGAAGCTGCTCCGTCCCGGCGCCTGAGCTGAGCCTCCCCGCCCGGCGCCGTGACAGGCGCCAGGTCACCCAACGATCCGCCCCTTCCATCCGTTAGATCACCCAACGAAGGACTGGTCCATGGCAGGCGACACCGTCATCACGATCATCGGCAACCTGACCGCCGACCCCGAGCTGCGCTTCACGCCGTCCGGGGCTGCGGTCGCGAACTTCACCGTGGCCTCCACGCCGCGGCAGTTCGACCGTCAGAGCAACGAGTGGAAGGACGGCGAGACGCTGTTCATGCGCTGCTCGGTGTGGCGTGACGCGGCAGAGAACGTCGCCGAGTCGCTCCAGCGGGGCACGCGTGTCATCGTCTCCGGTCGCCTCAAGTCCCGGTCCTACGAGACCAAGGAGGGCGAGAAGCGCACCGTCGTGGAGATGGACGTCGACGAGATCGGCCCGTCCCTGCGCAGCGCGACCGCCAAGGTCAACAAGACCCAGCGCGGTGGCGGTGGTGGCGGCTTCGGCGGCCAGGGTGGTCAGGGCAACCAGGGCGGCGGCTGGGGTGCCCCGGCCGGTGGCGGCCAGGGCGGCCAGGCCGAGGACCCCTGGGCAACCGGTGGCTCCGCGCCTGCCGGCCAGGGTGCCGGTGGTCAGGGTGGTCAGGGCGGCGGCTGGGGACAGCCCGCCGCTGCGCCCAACGCTCCGCAGGGTGGTCAGGGTGGTGGCTGGGGCGCGGCTCCCAGCTACGACGAGCCTCCCTTCTGACCGACCCGCGAGGGTCGGCCTCCGCTGCCCGGTCCGCCGGACGGCATACGACAAGACATCAATGACCCATCCCGGGGCGTCTGACCCCGGGCTCTCATCACGAAGGAGAGCACCACGATGGCAAAGCCCGTTGTGCGCAAGCCCAAGAAGAAGGCCAACCCGCTGAAGGCGGCGAAGGTCGAGAACATCGACTACAAGGACACCGCGCTGCTGCGCAAGTTCATCTCCGACCGCGGCAAGATCCGCGCGCGTCGGGTGACCGGTGTGTCCGTCCAGGAGCAGCGTCTCATCGCCACGGCCGTCAAGAACGCCCGTGAGATGGCCCTGCTGCCCTACTCGAGCTCGGCTCGCTGAGCCGTTTTCGAGAGAGGAAACGAACCATGAAGCTCATTCTCACGCACGAGGTCTCCGGCCTCGGTGCTGCCGGTGACGTCGTCGAGGTCAAGGACGGCTACGGCCGTAACTTCCTCATGCCGCGCGGTCTCGCGACCCCGTGGACCAAGGGTGGTCAGAAGCAGGTCGACGCCCTGACCAAGGGCCGCGAGGTCCGCGAGATCAAGGACCTCGACACCGCCAAGGGTGTCAAGGGCCAGCTCGAGGCCACGTCGGTCAAGGTCCCGGCCAAGGCCGGCCAGTCCGGTCGTCTCTTCGGCGCCGTGAGCAACGGCGACATCGCCGCTGCCGTCAAGGCTGCTGGTGGCCCGGAGCTCGACAAGCGCAAGATCGAGGTGAAGCAGGCCATCAAGACGCTCGGCTCCTACGAGGCGACCGTCCGCCTGCACCCCGAGGTCGCGGCGACCCTCACCTTCGAGGTCGTCTCCGCCTGAGCACCGCTCGAGCACGCCTGAGCACAGCGACAGGGGCCGGGATCCGCATGAGCGGATCCTGGCCCTTCGTCGTCCCGCGCTCTCAGGTGAGCTGGGCGATGAGGTTGCCCACGTGCGGCGACCCGAGGCCGGTGACCCGGTCATAGCCGGCCGATGCCTGGTAGGCGCCGTTGCTGCCTGAGGTGATGTCGCGGAAGCAGCTCGACCCGGCGAGGGGGTAGAGCAGTGGTGCGAGGTAGCCGTGCGCCGGCTTCCCCGCGCTCACCCTCGCCTCGTTGAGCAGGGCGCAGATGCCGGCCCAGACCGGCGCGCTCCAGCTCGTGCCACCGATCTGGGCGTCGCGGCCGTGCAGGATCACGAGGGCGCCGGTGTTGGGGTCGGCTGCCGCGCTGACGTCGGGGACGAGCCGCTTGTCGCCCGCGGGCACGCCCGGCCCGGTCTGCCACGCCGGTCGGGGGAAGAGCACGCTCACCCCGCCGCCGCTGCCGGTCCAGGCGGTCTCGCTCGTCACGGCATCGGCGGGGCTGAGGTCGAGCGTCGTGCCGCCGACGCCGATGACGACGGGGTCGGAGGCTTCGTACTCGACCTGGAGGGGGCCGCTCGACCCGTGGCCCGAGCCGTCGGGGTTCGACCCGGCGTCGCCGCTCGACACGAAGACGTTGACGCCGGCCGCCGCCAGCTTGAGGAACTTCTGGTGCTGGGCCGCGACCTCGCCTCCGGGCCCACCGAGGAAGGTCTCGCCGAGCCCGAGGCTGATCGAGAGCTGGCGCATCCCGGGATAGCGCGGCAGGTCGGAGATGATCCGG
Source organism: Humibacillus xanthopallidus (assembly GCF_006717145.1). Classification (GTDB taxonomy): domain Bacteria; phylum Actinomycetota; class Actinomycetes; order Actinomycetales; family Dermatophilaceae; genus Humibacillus; species Humibacillus xanthopallidus. Next base: position 20,150 of record NZ_VFQF01000002.1, read on the forward strand.
TCGAGCGCCTGGTCGAGGTCGACGAAGCGCAGCGAGCCCGAGGCATACACCCGGATCTTCGCCCCCGGCGCGATGCCGCTCGACCACTCGACGTCGAGCGTCTCCTCACCCTCGGCCGGAGGCAGGGTGGTGCCGCCGACGTTGATCTTCGTCACCCGCTTGGTGCTGGCGGAGGTGCCGGTGAAGCCGTTGCGCGCCCAGAACGCCTTGAGGTCCTTGGCGGCGGGCACGGTGTCGATGAGGATCGCGATCACCTGCCCGTTCCCCGTGACCGACAGTCCCTGAGCGCCGTAGGCCGCCCGCAGGTCGTCGACGAGATAGGGCGGCGTCCCCGTCGCGGCTGCGGCAGCGGCAGCCGGTGCGAGAGCCCGTGACCCGGTGACGTCGGTGGGTCCGACATACCTGCGGAAGTGCTTGTTGAGCTGGCGGTAGGGCTGCAGGCCGAGGATGGCGCGCACCCCCTCGCCGACGTCGGCCGGCAGGCTGGGCGCGGTGCGGGCTGCCGAGTAGGTCACCCCGTCCTTGGTCACCTTGGCCATGTCGACCTGCAGCTGCTCGGCGATGTTGGAGACCGTCGAGGAGGCATAGACCGAGCTTCCGTCCGCGGAGGACTTGCCTACCGAGAAGCCATGGGACGCAAGCCATTCCGTGAGCTTCGTGCGGGCGGCGTCCGGTGCGGTCGCCGCCGCGATCTCCTCGGGAGTGGCAACCTCGCCGGCCGCCACCCTGGCCTCGAGCTTCGCCGTCGCCTCGGGGTCGAGTGAGAGTGTGAAGAGCACGTCGAGGGTGTCGTCGAGCTCGCGCTGGGTGGCCGACTGGACGATCGCACCGTTGGGCGCGGGCCCGTCTGACTCGGGTAGTGGAACGACACTGTCGGAGAAGATCTTGCGGGCAGCCATGCCCTCACCGCCTTGGATTCTGGCCATGGCGGGCCCCGGCAGCCGAACACGTGCCGCCGGGCCTCGATCCATGGGATGCGACCTGTTGGTTGGACCTGCTTCGATCCGGCGACTCTTCACTGTCGCACCGATCGGGGGCGGCGACCCACCGAACGGTCCGAATCGTCGGCCCCGTAGAGATTGGGCGCACGCGTTGAGGCCAGCCACACACGTGAGAGCAGCCGGCCCGCCGTATGCCGTGTGCACCTGTCACCGAGGTGTGCGGGCGCGCGCTCGGGCCGGGTCAGCTCGAGTCGCGGACGACGAGGCTCGTCTCCATCATCGTCACGTGCTCCACCTGCTCACCTGCGAGCAGCCGCAGCAGCGTGTCGGCCATGACGACGCCCATCTCGAGCGAGGGCTGGGCGACGGTCGTGAGCCCGATCCGTCCGCGCGTCGCGTAGGGGCTGTTGTCGAAGCCGACGATGGCGACGTCGGCGGGCACCCGCAGCCCGCGCTCCTCGAGGGCGAGCAGCACGCCGCTCGCCATGAGATCGCTCGCGACGAAGATGGCGTCGAGATCGGGGTACTCGTCGACGAGCGCCAACGCGGCGCGGATGCCGCCGGCCTCGGTGAAGTCGCCGTGCGCGATCCGGTGGTCGCCCAGCCCAGCCGCCGCCAGCGCGTCGCGCCAGCCCATCTCGCGGTCGACGGCGGCCGGCATGTCGGCGGGCCCGGTGATCGTCGCGATCCGCTGGCGCCCCCGCGCGATGAGGTGCTCGACCCCGTGGCGCGCCCCGAGCCGGTTGTCGACGTCGATGTAGTAGTCGCCCGGGTTGGCGATCTGGCCGAGCGGCCGACCACCGAAGACGACGGGCAGCGACCGGCCGAGCGAGGCGAGGAAGTGGTCGCCGGAGTGGTGCGACACGACGATCGCGCCGTCGACGTTGCCGCCGAGCAGGTAGCGCCGCGTCTTCTCCGACGGGGTGCTCGGGTGGGTGAGCTGGAGGTTGAGCACGTAGTCGCTGTCGTCGAGCCGCTCGCTGATGCCCTGCACGACGTCGGCGAAGTAGGGGTCGCCGAAGAAGCGGTGCGCGTTCTCCGGCACGACGAGGGCGATCGACATCGTGGACCGGGCCGCGAGCGACCGCGCCGCACGGTTCGGCACGTAGTTGAGCTCCGCGATGGCCTTCTCGACGACGACGAGCACGTCGGGGCTCACCCGAGGAGAGCCGTTGATGACGCGTGACACCGTGGCGCGCGACACGCCGGCCACCCGGGCGACCTCCTCGAGAGTCGGTCGGACGACGGGGGCCGGCGTCCCGTCGCTCATGTCCGTGTGTCTCCTGACGGGTCGTCGTGCATGTGGTCGATCTTGGCGTCGTGCATCTCGTCGTGCATCTCGTCGACCGTCAGCGCCCCGTCGGGCGGGGGCAGCTGCCGGGTCGCGATGATCCGTGCGTAGTCCAGGGCGCTCGCCTTCGGAGTGCGCACCTGGGTGTCGTAGTCCACACGGACGATACCGAACCGCTTCGCGTAGCCCCACGCCCACTCGAAGTTGTCGAGCAGCGACCAGTAGAAGTAGCCGCGCACGGGCACCCCCTGGTCGACCGCGTCGAGGATCGCCCCGAGGTGCGCGCGCACGTATGCCGTCCGGTCGCGGTCCTGGACGAAGCCGCGGTCGTCTGCCACGTCGTCGAAGGCGGCGCCGTTCTCGGTCACGTGGAGGGCGACCCCGGCGGGGCCGGCATACTTCGTGTGGAGACGGACGAGCAGGCGGGTCAGGCCCTCGGGCTGGATCTCCCAGTCCATGCCGGTGAGCGGCAGCCCGCGCGGGTGGCGGTGGGCGTCGTCGGCCGCGGGCAGGGGCGAGCGCGTCTCGCGACCGCCGTTGACGCTGTCGTCGAGCGCTGCGGCCGGGACCTCGTGCCCGATCGCCTCGCCGTTGTAGTAGTTGACGCCGAGGACGTCGATCGGGGTGGAGATGACCGCGAGGTCGCCGTCCATGATGTGGTCCTCGAGTCCCAGGTGACGGACGTCCTCGAGGAGGTCGGCGGGGTACTCACCGCGGAAGATCGGGTCGAGGAAGATCCGGTTCATCTGGGCGTCGACCCGGCGGGCGCCGTCGACGTCGCGCGGGTCACTCGGGTCGAGCGGGTCGGCCACGGTGAAGTTGAGCGTCAGCCCGAGCTCGAGGGACGGGTCGCGGTCACGCAGCGCCTGCACCGCCTTGCCGTGGGCGAGCATGAGGTGGTGCGCGGCGGCGAGGCCGTCGGCGGGCGAGGTGCGGCCCGGCGCGTGCATGCCGGCCGTGTAGCCGAGGAAGGCCGAACAGAACGGCTCGTTGAGCGTCGTCCACGTGCGCACCCGGTCACCGAGCCGGTCGTGCACGGCGAGGGCGTAGTCGACGAAGCGGTCGGTCGTCGACCGCTCGGTCCAGCCGCCGCGGTCCTCGAGCGCCTGCGGCAGGTCCCAGTGGTAGAGCGTCAGCCAGGGCGCGATGCCGGAGTCGAGCAGCGAGTCGACGAGCCGCTCGTAGAAGTCGAGGCCCGCGGGGTTGACCGGCCCGCCGTCGGGGCACACCCGCGCCCATGACGTCGAGAAGCGGTAGGACTGCAGGCCGAGCGAGCGCATGAGGGCCACGTCGGCGGCATACCGGTGGTAGTGGTCGCAGGCGACGTCGCCGGTGTCGCCGTCGACGACGGCGCCCGGGGTGTGCGAGAAGGTGTCCCAGATGGAGTCGGTGCGGCCGTCCTCGTGGCGGGCGCCCTCGATCTGGTAGGCCGCGGTGGCGGCTCCCAGCACGAAGCTCGCGGGCACGGGGCGCGACCCCGCGACGATGAGCGAGGAGGTCACCGCGGTCGCTCCTCTCACGTCGTCGGGGTGGGTCAGGTGGGCGGTCATCCCTTGACTGCTCCTTGCATGATGCCGGACACGAGCTGCTTGCCGGCGAAGATGAAGAGGACGATGAGCGGCAGCGCCATGAGGACGACGCCGTTGAGCACGAGCGAGTAGTCGACGAAGTAGGCCGCCTGCAGCTGCTGGAGCGCGACGGGGAGCGTCGGGTTGCCCGGGTCGAGGATGATGAACGGCCAGAAGAAGTTCGTCCACGTCGCGATGAAGGTGAACAGGCCCAGCATCGCGGCGCCCGGACGCACGGCCGGCAGCGCGATCGACCAGAAGGTGCGCAGCGTCGACGCGCCGTCGACCCGCGAGGCCTCGATGAGCTCGTCGGGCAGGGCCTCCTGGAGGTACTGCGTCATCCAGAAGACGCCGAAGGCGCTGACGGCGCTCGGGATGATGACGGCCCAGAGGCTGCCGATCCAGCCGAGCTTGCTCATGACGATGAAGAGCGGCACGATGCCGAGCTGCGTCGGCACGGCCATCGTCGCGATGACGAAGACGAGCAGCCCGCTACGGCCGCGGAAGCGCAGCTTGGCGAAGGCGAAGCCGGCCATCGCGGAGAAGAGGACGACGAGGAGCGAGACCGTCGTGCTGACGAAGATGCTGTTGCCGAGCGCCTTCCAGAAGGGCACGGTCGTCACGACCGTCGCGGCGTTCTGGAGGAAGTGCCCGCCGGGGACGAAGGAGTACGGGTCCTGCACGATGGCGGCCGCGTCCTTGCTGCCGATGACGAACGACCACCAGAGCGGGAACGCCGAGGCCAGCAGCACGACGATGAGGAAGACGTATGCCGCCGGGCTGGCCTGGGTGCGGCGGATGACCTTGGCTCTCATCGGGATCCCTTCGAGGCGATCCTGCGGGTGAGCAGGAAGTTGATGATGGCGAAGATGACGATGATGAGGAAGAGCATCCAGGCGACCGCTGCGGCGCGGCCGAAGTTCTTCTGGGTCCAGCCGAGCTGGTAGAGGTAGAGCGTCAGCGTCTGCCACTGGCGGTCTGCTCCGCCGAGGCCGTACTGGTCGTACATGCGCGGCTCGTCGAAGATCTGCAGGCCGCCGATCGTCGAGGTGACGATGACGAAGATGATCGTCGCCCGCAGCTGCGGGATGGTGATCGAGATGAAGGTGCGCACGCGTCCGGCGCCGTCGATGAGGGCGGCCTCGTAGTAGTCGCGGGGCACGGCCTGCATCGCGGCGAGGAAGATGAGCGCGTTGTAGCCGATCCACCGGAAGTTGACCATCGTGGCGATGGCGACGTGGCTCGGCAGGACCTCCTTGTGCCACTGGACCGGGTCGATGCCGACGAGGCCGAGCAGGTGGTTAACGAGGCCGAACTTGTCACCGAAGAGGTCGCTGAAGATGAGCGCGACGGCGACGGGGGCGAGCACGTAGGGCAGGAGCACACCCATCCGCCAGAAGGTGCGAGCGCGCAGGTTGCTGTCGAGGGCCGCGGCGATGAGCAGCGCGATGATGATCTGCGGAACGCTCGAGAGCAGGAAGATGCTCACCGTGTTCTTCAGGGCGTTCCAGAAGTAGGGCTGGCCGAGCACGTCGGTGTAGTTCTTGAGCCCGACGAAGGCGCCCTGCCCGCCGATGAGGCTCCACTTGTGCAGCGAGACCCAGGCTGTGTAGCCCAGCGGGAAGAGCCCGACGACGCCGAAGAGGATGAAGAAGGGCGAGATGTACGCGTAGGGCGAGGCCTTCTCGTCGGCGCGGGTGAGGCGCCGGCGCCAGGCGGCTCGCGGCGCCATCGGCGTGCGCTCCACGGTGGTGGGAGGTGGGTCCTGCGGCCTCGGGCGCGAGGGGGACTGGACGGTCACGGTCGGATCCGCTCGTCGGGCGGGTGGCGCGGTGCCTGGAGGGGGATCACCGCGCCATCCGCTGGTCGGCGCTCAGCGGCATACCGCTGGCTTGTTCTGGTGGCCGGTCTGACGGCCGGCCTGGCGGAGCCCGGGTCGTGTCGGACCCCGCCAGGCCTGGTGCGCTCGGCTCAGCCGAGAGCCTTCACGTCATTGACCCACTTGTCCCACGACTCCTGCGGGGAGCTGCCCTGCTCGACGCGGGTCAGCGCCTGCTGCATGGCGTCGTTGATGGCGAAGTAGTGGGTGCCCTTGTAGGGGGAGAGGGTGACGGCCTTGGCACGGTCGGCGAAGATCTGGCCGGTCGGTGCGTTGTTGAACGAGGCGACCTTGAAGGAGAGCAGATCAGGGCTGTCGAGCGCGGCCTTCTGGCTGGGGAACGCCCCGACCTTCTTGAAGGCGGCGATCTGCTGCTCCGGCGCGGTCAGCCAGGCGGCGAGCTCCTGGGCCTCCTTGGGGTGCGCGCTCTGCTTCGGGACGGTCAGGTAGGACCCGCCCCAGTTGCCACCGCCACCGGGGAAGGTGTTGGCGACGTCCCAGCCCTTGACGCCCTTGGCGTTGCCCTCGATGACTCCGACCATCCAGCCGGGGCAGAGCATGGTCGCGAAGCCGTCCTTCTGGAAGCTCGCGGTCCAGTCGTCACCCCACTGCTGGAGCTTGGCGGAGAGGCCGTCGGTGATGCCGGCCTTGATGACGGCGTCGTAGACCTTCTTGACGTCAGGGTTCTCGGTCGCCGTGATCGAGTCGTCCTTGGGGTTCTCGTAGGCGGCCTCGAGCTGGTTGACCATGCCCTGGTAGGTGGCGCCGATGCTGTCGAAGAAGGGGACCTTCGACTTGGCGGAGAACTGCTTGCCGGCGGCGAAGTAGCTGTCCCACGTGTTGCCGAAGAGCTTGGCGACGGACTCGCGGTCGCTCGGCAGGCCGGCGGCCTTGAAGAGGTCGCTGCGGTAGCAGATCGCCTCAGGGCCCGAGTCGGTGCCGTAGCCGATGAGCGCGCCGTTGGCGTCGGTGGCAGCCTTGGCCTTCCAGTCGAGCCAGCGGCCCGCGACGTCGGGCGAGTTGAGGTCGTTGAACTTGTCGGAGTACTGGAGCATCTCCGGCAGCCAGTCGACCTCGACGGCCTCGACGTCGGCCATGCCGCTGCCGGCCGAGAGGCGGGTGAAGAAGTTGTCGCGGGCCTCGTTGGAGGTGGCCGCCTTCTTGTGGGTGACCTTGATGTTCGGGTGGGCCTTCTCGAAGGCCGGGATGAGGTCCTCGTAGCCGAACTGATTGAAGGTCGCGAGGGTCAGGGTGACCGGTCCGCTGGCGGACGTGGCCCCGGCCTGGGTCGAACCGGACGTGTCGCCCGAGCTGGAGCTGCAGGCCGTCAGGGCGAGCGCCCCGACGGCGATGGTGGCGAGCGCGACGGATCGCGCCGATGCGCGGCGACCGAAACGGTCGCCGGAGCGGGTGGTACGGGACATTGGAGAGCTCCTTCGGTCTCTTCCCAGGATGGGTCGTGGGAGCGCTCTCCGTGCGTGAACCAGGGTGTGAGAGCGCTCTCACGGATGAGGATGGAGGTAGGCCGTCGTCCGGGTCAAGTGCCGTTACCAACCCGTGATCTGTGGCGGACCGGACAGGCCGAGCTGGTTGACCCTTTTCAGGAGGGTGGGGTGGGATGGGAGCAGCGACGCTCCACCACGAGCGAGAGGACGGCCATGGCGGTGCACGACCTCCGGACCGAACGCCCCTACGACCTGCTCGCGATGGGCAGGGTGGGGGTCGACCTCTACCCGCTCCAGCACGGCGTCACCCTCGACGAGGTGCGCACCTTCGAGAAGTTCCTCGGGGGCAGCGCGGCCAACGTCACGGTGGCCGCAGCGCGGCACGGACGGCGGTCGGCGCTCATCAGCGCGACGGCCGACGACGCCTTCGGGCGCTTCGTCCACCGCCAGCTGCTGCAGCTCGGCGTCGACGACGCGTTCGTCGAGACCCTCGTCGGTGGCGCCCCGACTCCCGTGACCTTCTGCGAGATCATGCCACCGGACCACTTCCCGATCTGGTTCTATCGCTACCCGACCGCGCCGGATCTCATGATCAGCCCGGATCTGCTTCCGCTGCAGGCGATTCGAGACGCACGCGTCTTCTGGTCAACCCTCACCGGGCTGTCGCAGGAGCCGAGCCGGGCGGCGCACCTCGCGGCCTGGGAGGAGCGCGGGCGCCGGGTGCCGACGGTGCTCGACCTCGACTACCGGCCGGGCTTCTGGGACGACCCGCTCGAGGCGCGCGAGCAGGTGGCGCGCGGCCTGCGCGAGGTGACGATCGCCATCGGCACGGTCGAAGAGTGCGAGCTCGCGACGGGTGAGAGCGACCCGGAGGCGGCCGCCCGGTCGCTGCTGGCCTCCGGCGTCGACCTCGCCGTGGTCAAGCAGGGCCCGCAGGGGGTGCTCGGGGTCACCGCGGGCGAGCGGGTGCAGGTCAGCGCCTACCCCGTGACCGTCGTCAACGCCCTCGGGGCGGGTGACGCGTTGGGTGGCGCGCTCGTGCACGGACTGCTCGAGGGCTGGGACCTCGAGCGCTCGCTCCACTTCGCCAACGTCGCCGGGGCGATCGTCGCCTCGCGGGCCGAGTGCTCCACGGCGATGCCGACGACGGCCGAGGTGCAGCAGCTGCTCTCCGACATCGAGGTGACCGACGGGGCCTGGTGAGTCGCCGGGCATTCGGGTGCGGTGAGGCAGGGCGCGAAAAGGCATGGGGCAAAGAGAAAACCCGCCCCTACTGGTCACGTCGCCGAACTCGACCAGCAGGGGCGGGTGCCCTTGACCCGGTGATCCGACAGGGGAGGAGATCACCGAGTCGCACAGGAGCAACTCACAAGTAGGACTATGACCCCGCAACCTTAAAGAAGGCTGGGAGGGCCCTACCAGTTACCTCCGCCCCCCTCTTGGCCCGGTCGCCGCGAGGGCCGCCAGGGGCATACCTCGGGGCCAGCAGCCGCACACCGCGGGGCGACCCGCACGTCTGGAGGTCACCTGCACCTCGTGTGCCGTGTGCACCTGACCTCACGGTGTGCGGACAGCCTCGTGGTGTGCCGAGAGCGTTGCCCTGTGGCCGGGCCAGCCGCACACCTCGGGGCGACCCGCACGTCTGGAGGTCGGCTGCACCTCGTGTGCCGTGTGCACCTGACCTCACGGTGTGCGGATGGCCTCGGGTTGCGCCGATGTCGTTGGGGTGAGTGGATGGCCGTGCGGTGTGCGGCAACCTCGGGGTGCGGCCACGGCAGGTCAGCGGGCGCCGACGACCATCCAGTCGTCGTGCCGCGCCCGCCACCCGAGCACGACGGCCCGGATCACCATGAAGCCGGTGAAGGCGACCCAGAGGAGCGCGACGTCGTGCGCCGGTGACCCGGAGGGGCCGGCCGCACGCACGGCCAGCAGGATCGGCAGGTAGGCGACGAGTGTGACGAGCATGCCCCACGCGAGCCACGTGCCGTCACCCGCGCCGATGAGCACGCCGTCGAGGACGAAGACGTAGCCCGAGACCGCCTGGCCGAGACCGACGACGACGAGCGCCGCCGACAGCGCCTCCTGCACGGCGGGGTCGGGGGAGAAGAGGGGCGGGATCACTCCGTGCAGGGCCACGACGACGAGCCCGACACCGAGCCCGCCCCAGGCGCCCCAGCGCGTCATCGTGCCCATCGCCTCGCGCACCCCGCGCCGGTCGCCGGCGCCGAGGGCGCGCCCGACGATGGCCTGCGCCGCGATGGCGAGCGCGTCGAGGGCGAAGGCGAGGAACGACCAGATCGTCATCGCCACCTGGTGCGCCGCCAGGGTGACGTCGCCGAGCGAGGCCGCCACCCACGTCGTCAGCAGCAGCACCGCACGGAGCGCGAGGGTGCGCACAAGCAGCGGTATGCCGGTGCGCGCGGCCCCGAGGACGCGCCCCGGGTGCGGGTGCAGGGAGGCGTGCCGGGCACGGGCCTTGACGACGAGAACCGTGACGAGCGCTACCGCCATGCCGGTCTGGGCGATGACGGTGCCCCACGCGGATCCGGCGATGCCCCAGTGCAGTCCGTAGACGAAGAAGAGGTTGAGCGCGATGTTGACGCCGAAACCGGCGACCGACGCGACGAGTGGCGTGACGGTGTCCTGGAGGCCGCGCAGGACACCGGTCACCGCGAGGATGACGAGCATGCCCGGCAGTCCGAAGGCCGACACCCGCAGGTAGGTCGTCGCCTGCTCGAGCACCGACGGTGAGGCACCGAACGCCGCGCAGATGGGCTCGGCCCAGACCGCGACGACGGCAGCCACCACCGCGCCGAGACCCAGGGCGAGCCAGAAACCGTCGATGCCGGCGCTGATCGCGGACTGCTCGTCGCCGGCGCCGAGATGTCGGGCGACGACACTCGTCGTGCCGTAGGCGAGGAAGACGAAGATGCCGGCGCCCGTGACGAGGGCGGCGCTCGCCACCCCGAGCCCGGCGAGCTCGGCGGTGCCGAGGTGGCCGATGATCGCGGAGTCGGCGAGCAGGAAGAGGGGCTCGGCGATGAGCGCGAGGAACGCCGGAACGGCCAACCGGAGGATCTCGCGGCGTCGGGCGACCGCGCGTCCCTTCTCGTCGAGCTCGGGCTCGTCCTGCGTGCTCGCCCCCTGGCCGGTGCTCACGGGAGCGGGCCCAGGTGCTTGAGCGCCTCGCGGCAGGACAGGCCGGAGAGGTCCGGGTGGGAACCAACGAAGTCGCGCACCCAGTCGGGGTCGGACCGGGCGCGGTCGCGCAGGGCCCAGCCGATCGCCTTGCGGCTGAAGAAGTCGCGGTCGTCGATGTTGGGCTCGATGACGTCGACGAGCAGCTGCGTGTCGAAGCCGTCGCGCCTGCCGATCTGGCTGAGGATCGCCGCGCGCCGAACCCACAGCGACTCGTCGGCCGCCCACTCGCGCATGCGCAGCGCCTCGACCGTCGGCGCCGACATGACGGTGTCGCGCACGAGGTGGGTCGCGATGTCGTCGACGACGTCCCACCAGGCTCCAACTCGGATCAGGCTCTGCCACAAGGGCATCGCGTCGCTGTCGACCCACCCGCGATAGGGGCGGTGACGCGCGAGGGCGATCGCGGCATACCACTCCTCGCGGTGCGTGGCGCCGTGCCACAGCGCCTCGATCGTCGACTCCCACTGCTCGCGCGACTCCATCGCGAGCCCGGGGTCGCGCATCAGGGGAGCGAGGGCAGCCTTGAGCTGCGGCGAGGTGAACCCGCGGTAGGGCATGGCCGACTTCATGTAGCGCTGCTGCCCGGCAGCCCGCTCAGGATCACCCCCGGCGGCGAGGGCGGCACGCACGGCGGCGACGAGCTCGTCGTGCACCCCCTGATCGGCCATGCCGCCAAACGTAGCCGGGACGCCCGACACCCGAGCACCCCGTCTCGGCCGCGCTTCTCGTCCGGCTGCCGTCAGGCTGGGCGCACAGCCCGACCGAGGTAGGCGTAGAGCCACGGCCGCATGACCCCGAGCGAGGGGGCGTAGGCGCGCTCGATCGTGTCGATGGCGAGGCCGGAGCCCTCCACGAGCTGGTCGATCCGCCGCGTCAGGTGGCACCCGTCGAAGAGGCGCATCTGCATCGGCTCGAGCCGGTGCTGCCAGCGCTCGACGTCGGCATCGGGGGCCAGCCCGTGCTCGAAGAAGTGCAGGGCGCCGCCCGGCCGCAGCACCCGCACGACCTCACGCAGCGCCGCCTCGGCGTCGGGGATCGTGCACAGCGTCAGGGTGGACAGGGCCGAGTCCGCGCTCTCGTCGGGCAGGTCGAGCCGCTGGCCGTCAAGGCCGCCTCGCTCGACCGGCACCGCGCTGCGGGTACGCCGCTTCTCCGACAGCTGCCACGCGACGTCGGACGGCTCGATGGCCACGATGCTCGTCACCTCCGGAGGCAGCGCCTCGAGGTTCGCGCCACCGCCGAAGCCGAGCTCGACGACGCGACCGGTCAGCCCGGCACAGACCCGCCGGCGGTAGGCGAGCATGGCGTCACTCGTGGACCCGACCTCGACGAGCCGGGGCGTCACGTGCGTCGTCCACCAGCTCACGGTGTCGAACCTACTCGCACCCGCACTCCGTCAGCCGCGACGCAGGGTGATGAGCGGGATCTCCGGCGGTGCCAGCACGCGCACGGGAGGACCCCAGGCGCCGGCACCGCGCGAGGTCAGCACCGGCACGTCCCCGACCATCTGCAGATCGTCGATGACGGGCTGCTGGAGGCGGACGGCATACCGGAAGGGCCACACCTGCCCGCCGTGAGTGTGGCCGGAGAGCTGGAGGTCGATGCCGCGCCCCTGGGCGTCCAGCGCCTGGCGCGGCTGGTGCGCGACGAGGATCGTGAAGCCGCCGGGTGGCGCGCTGCCAAGGGCGCCGTCGACGTCGGCAGCGTCGGCGCCGGTGCCGGTCTCGTCGTGCACCCCGGCGATGCGGATCGTGTCGGACTGCCGACGGAGGGCGACGTTCTCGTTGCGCAGCACGGTGATTCCGAGCGTCTCCCAGTGGGTGAGCCAGGCGTCGGCCTCCTGCGAGATGAACTCGTGGTTGCCGCTCACCGCGAAGACGCCGAGGGGTGCCTTGAGGTCGGCGAGCGGCGCCAGCGCGTCGGAGACCTGGCTGACCTTGCCGTCGACGAGGTCGCCGCCGAGCACGACGACGTCGGGGCGCTGCGCGTTGACCTCGTCGACGACCCGCTGGGTGAAGGACGCGTCACGGACCGGGCCCACGTGCAGATCCGTGACGAGTGCGACCCGCAGGCCGTCGAAGCCCTCGGGCAGCTGCGGGCTCGTCACGGTGACCGGCGTGACCGTCGGCATCGCCGCCTCGTGCAGTCCGTATGCCGTCGTGCCGAGTGCCGCGACCACGACGACCGGAGTGCCCACGCGGAGCAACCGCCGCCGGGGCTCGGGGCTGCTCGAGAGGCTCGCGAGGAGCGCGGCGAAGCCGAGGACCAGCGTGCCGAGCAGGAGGTACCACGCCGCCACGAGCCACGTCATGCCGAGCCAGGCGAGCCACCGCGCGCGGTGCGGGTCGATGACACCGGCCTGCATGGCGAAGGCCAGGAGCGCAGCCGCCCAGAGCAGCGCGAGGACGACGGCCACGGCCCAGCGGCCGCGGGTGGGCAGGTCGGGCGCGACGGCGAGCCGGCGATAGAGCAGGAAGGTCAGCAGCGCGAGGACTGCCGCGACGACGATGACGAAGATCGACACAGGGGGTGACCGGCCCGTGCCGGTCAGGCGGGGGTGCCGAAGCGGATGGCGTTGCGCTCGCGGGCCTTCTGCCGTTCGACGTCGCGGTCCTTCGGCGGGGCCGTCGTCGTCAGGTGCTCGAGCAGGTGGGCGGTCGCGTGCGCCACAGCCTCGACGGCCTCGTCGAACGCGGCCTGGTTGGCGTGGCTCGGCTTCGTGCTGCCGCTGACCTTGCGGACGTATTGAAGAGCGGCGGCGTGCACCTCGTCAGAGGTGGCAGGTGGCTCGAAGTTGTGGAGCTGGCGGATGTTGCGGCACATGCGCTGACTCTAGGCGGCGCACACCCCCGATGGGGTCGCGGTGATGCCGGCACTGACGTGGGGTCCAGGATCACCTCGACTCGGCTGACGCTCACCCCCGGCCCCCTCCGATTCGAGGTGATGCCGGCAGTGACGTGGGGTCCAGGATCACCTCGACTCGGCTGACGCTCACCCCCGGCCCCCTCCGATTCGAGGTGATGCCGGCAGTGACGTGGGGTCCAGGATCACCTCGACTCGGCTGACGCTCACCCCCGGCCCCCTCCGATTCGAGGTGATGGTGGCACTGACGTGGGGCGCAGGATCACCTCGACTCGAGGTGGGGTCTCGGGGGAGTCCGGAAGATTTCGCCGGCAAGGGGTTGCGGATTAGGAGTTAGTAAACTTTACTAACTCCCGTGACCACCGCACTTCCCCGCGCTCGCCGCGTCTCGCCGCGCACCGCGATGCTGCCTGCGCACGGCCGGCGCCACAATCTCTCGCTCGTGCTGCAGATGCTCTACACGGTCGGCGCGATGAGCCGGGCCGACCTCGCCCGCCGGCTCGGCATGAGCAAGGTGACCGTCTCCGACCTCGTCGCCGAGCTCATCGAGAGCGGTCACGCCGTCGAGCTCGGTCCGTCCGGCCAGGTGCGCCCCGGCAAGCCGGCCACCCTCGTCGACGTCAACCGCACCGGCCTGCAGGCCATCGGCGTCGACCTCGCCGCCCACAGGGTGCTGCGCGCCGCGGTGCTCGACCTCGACGGCAACATCCTCGCCCGCGCCGAGCGCCCCATCGGCGACGACACCGGCGACGCGATCACCCAGCGCGTCCTCGAGCTCGTCGACGAGATCGTCTCTGCCGCAACGGCGCCCATCCTCGGCATCGGCGTCGGCACTCCCGGCATCGTCGTCGCCGGCGGAGTCGTCGACACCGCCCCGAACCTCGGGTGGCGCGACGTGCCGCTGCGCGACCTCATCGCCGACGCGACTGGCCTGCCCGTCTTCGTCGTCAACGACGCCGACGCGGCCGTGCACGCGGACTACACCCTCGGCAACGGGGGCGACGACCTCGTCCTCGTCAAGATCGGCCGCGGTGTCGGCTGCGGGCTCATCGTCGGCGGCCAGCGGGTGCGCGGCGCGCACTTCGCCGCCGGGGAGATCGGGCACGTCACCGTCGGCACCGACGGGGGGGCCGTATGCCGCTGCGGCAAGACGGGCTGCCTCGAGACGTGGGTCTCGGCGCCCCGTCTCGAGCAGGCCCTCGCCACCGCGGGGGACGACTCCCCGCTCCGTGAGGCTGGGGAGCGGCTCGGCATCGCGCTCGCTCCCGTCGTCGCCGTGCTCGACCTCGCCGAGGTCGTGCTCTCCGGCCCCGGGCACCTGCTCGACGGCCCCCTGCGCGACTCGGTCGAGCAGACGCTGCGCGACCGGCTCCTGGCCCGGCCCGAGGCCGAGCTCACCGTGCGGATCGCGCACGACTCCGACGACATCGTGCTGCGCGGCGCCGCCGTGCTCGTCCTCTGGGACCAGCTCGGCGTCGTCTGACCACCCACCCCGCCACACGGCATACGCCGGCGGGCCCCAACTGAACATCCCCTCCAGCTGCACCACCTCAAACCGGTCCGCACCGCGGCCACCCTGAAAGGAAACACACGCAATGAAGAAGACCCTGGGTCTGGCCGTGGCCACGACCGCGGCGGCGGCGCTGCTGCTGACCGCCTGTGGCGGTGGATCGACCGGCTCCTCGTCGTCGGCGACCACTGCGAGCAAGGCCGACAACGCCGGCAAGACGATCACCTTCTGGGTGGTCGGCGGTGACACCCCGAAGGAGCTGCGGACCTACCTGCAGGACACCTTCAAGGCCAAGACGGGCGCCACCCTCAAGATCGAGGAGCAGGGCTGGGGCGACATCGTCACCAAGCTGACGACCTCGCTGCCCGACCCGAAGAACACCCCCGACGTCACCGAGCTCGGCAACACGCAGGCCCCGACCTTCACCAACGTCGGCGCCTTCAGCGACGTCTCCGACATGTACGACGAGCTCGGCGGCGCAAAGCTGCTCCAGTCCTTCGTCGACGTCGGCTCGGTCGACGGCAAGAAGTACGCGCTGCCCTACTACTTCGGCTCGCGCTACATGTTCGCCCGCTCCGACCTGTGGAAGGAGGCCGGCGTCAAGACGCCGACCACCCTCGACGAGTTCAACACGGCGGTCAAGACGATCACCGCGAAGAACCCGCGCAACATCAAGGACTTCTCGGGCTTCTTCCTCGGCGGCCAGGACTGGCGCAACGGCATCTCCTGGATCTTCGCCAACGGCGGAGACCTCGCCAAGAAGGAGAACGGCCAGTGGGTCTCGACGCTGAGCGACCCCAACACGATCAAGGGCCTCGAGCAGCTGCAGGACCTCTACAAGAACGCCTCCAAGGCGCCGGCCGACGCCAAGGACGCGACGCCGTGGCTCTACATCAACGACTCGGACGAGATCCTCGACGAGAACCAGAAGGTGACGGGCAAGACCTCCCTCGCGGCAGCGACGATCATGGCCCCGGGCTGGGCGCACTGGTCGATCGGTGACCTCGTCGAGAAGGACGGCAAGAAGGTCCGCGGGTGGAACGACGCGAAGTTCGCGACGTTCGTCCTGCCGGGCAACGACGGCAAGCCGGCCCCGGTCTTCGCCGGTGGCTCCAACATCGGCATCTCCAAGGCGAGCCAGAACCAGGCGCTCTCGCGCGACCTGCTGAGGATCATCTTCTCGCCGGAGTACCAGCAGATGCTCGGCAAGGCAGGCCTCGGCCCGGCCAACTCCGACTACGTCAGCTCGCTCGGCACCGACCAGTTCGCCAAGGCGCTCATCGAGTCGGCCTCCAACTCCAAGCTCACCCCCGCCGCCCCCGGCTGGGCGGCCGTCGAGTCCAAGATGATCCTCGAGGAGTTCTTCGGCAAGATCCGCGACGCCGCCGACCTCAAGGCGCTCGCCGCGGAGTACGACGCCAAGATCACCCCGATCCTCAACCTCAAGTGAGTCGCCGCCCCTCGGGGCGGCACACACTGACGGTCTGACGGAATCGCAGGCAGGGCCCGGTGGTCGGGCCCCTCCACCGACCACCGGGCACCCCTTCGAAAGGTTCACCATGTCCTCGGCGTCCTCCAGCAGGCGCGTCCCGCTCGCGCTCATCATCCCGACGCTGCTCATCCTGCTGGTCGCCCTCGGCTACCCGATCGGCTGGCAGGTCATCACGAGCTTCCAGCACTACGGGATGCTCCAGCAGTTCGGTCAGGCGCCCGAGTGGGTGGGTCTCGACAACTACACGGCCCTCTTCACCGACGGCTACCTCTGGGTCGTCATCGCCCGGTCCATCGTCTTCTGCCTCGTCTGCGCCGGGGGCACCGTCGCGATCGGCGGCGGCATGGCCCTGCTGATGCGCGCCGTCAGCACCCCCGCCCGGCTCATCCTCCAGGTCGCCCTGCTCGTCGCGTGGGCGATGCCCGTCGTCACGTCGATGACGGTCTGGATCTGGATCGTCGACTGGCGCCGCGGGGTGCTCAACTGGCTGCTCACCCGCCTCGGCGGTGACTTCCAGGGCCACAACTGGCTCGTCGAGCCGCTCTCCTTCTTCGCCGTCGCGGCCGTCATCGTCATCTGGATGAGCGTCCCCTTCGTCGCCCTCTCGATCTATGCCGGGCTGACCCAGGTCTCGCCCGAGGTGCTCGAGGCGGCCCAGATCGACGGCGCCACCGGCTGGCAGCGGCTGCGCCACATCATCCTGCCGCTCATCGCACCGGTCGTCTCGATCGTCCTGCTGCTCCAGCTCATCTGGGACCTGCGGGTCTTCACCCAGATCAAGCTGCTCCAGGACGCCGGCGGCTTCGCCAACGAGACCAATCTGCTCGGCACCTACATCTACCAGCTCGGCACGGGCGCCGGTGACTTCGGCGCCGCCGCCGCGGTCTCGGTCATCATGCTCGCCCTGACCGTCGCGATGAGCTGGTACTACGTCCGCTCCCTCATGAAGGAGGAGTCCTGATGCGCGCCACGAAACTGCGCCGCGGCCTGCTCACGCTCCTCGCCGTCGTGCTCGCCCTCGCATGGGCGTTCCCCGTCTACTGGATGGTCAACTCGGCCTTCCTCGACAAGGCGACGCTGTCGTCGACGAAGCCGACCTTCCTGCCCTTCGGCGGGTCGCTCGACAACTTCACCACCGTCATCGGTGACCCGGCGTTCGGCCGGGCCCTCGTCATCTCGCTGTCGGTCACCCTCGTCACCGTCGCGGCGGCGCTCGCGATCGCCTTCCTCGGCGCGCTGGCCATCAGCCGCTTCCGCTTCCGCGGCCGGGCGTCGTTCGTCCTCGCCCTGCTCCTCATCCAGATGCTGCCCGCGGAAGGCCTCTTCATCGCGCAGTACAAGATGATGAGCTCCGTGGGACTGCTCAACAACGTCATCGGCCTCGCGGTGCTCTACACCGCCGCTGTCGTCCCCTTCACGATCTGGATGCTGCGCGGCTTCGTCGCCGGCGTGCCGATCGACCTCGAGGAGGCGGCCATGGTCGACGGGCTGTCGCGCACGCAGGCCTTCCTGCGAATCACGTTCCCGCTCTTGGCCCCCGGTCTCGTCGCGTCGGGCGTCTACGCCTTCCTCCAGGCGTGGAACGAGTTCACCGTCGCCCTCGTCGTCATGACCGAGGAGCAGGCCCGCACGCTGCCGCTGTGGCTGCGCGGCTTCATCCAGGCGAGCGCGACCCGTGAGACCGACTGGGGCCAGGTCATGGCCGCGTCGACGCTCGTCGCGATCCCCGTCATCGTCTTCTTC
Organism: Humibacillus xanthopallidus; assembly: GCF_006717145.1. GTDB lineage: Bacteria > Actinomycetota > Actinomycetes > Actinomycetales > Dermatophilaceae > Humibacillus > Humibacillus xanthopallidus. The sequence continues at coordinate 38,082 of NZ_VFQF01000002.1, forward strand.
CTTCTGGTGCAGAGCCGGATGAGCAGTGGCCTCGTCGGCGGGGCGGTGAAGGGCTGAGATGGACACCACCAGGGAGGCGCTGCGGCGCCTCGTCGTCGGCACGCTCATGCCCGGCTTCGTCGGCACGACCGTCGCCCCGTGGGTCGCCCGCGAGTATGCCGCCGGGCTGGCTGCCGTCTGCCTCTACGGCGCCAACGTCGTTGACCCTGCTCAGCTCTCGAGCCTCTGCGCCGACCTGCGGTCCGTCGCGCCGGACCTGCTCGTCTCGGTCGACGAGGAGGGCGGCGACGTCACACGGCTGCACTACCCGACCGGGTCGAACCAGCCGGGCAACGCCGTCCTCGGGCGGCTCGACGACACCGCGCTGACGCGGGAGTCGGCGGCGGCGGTCGGACGCGAGCTCACGGCATACGGCATCAACCTCGACCTCGCCCCGGTCGTCGACGTCAACTCGGCGCCCGACAACCCCGTCATCGGGGTGCGCAGCTTCGGCGCCGACGCCGCGCTCGTGGCGCGGCACGCCGTCGCGGCGGTGGAAGGACTGCAGTCGCAGGGCGTGGCTGCGTGCGCGAAGCACTTCCCGGGGCACGGTGACACCGTGACCGACTCGCATCTCGCGCTGCCGCGGGTCGATGCGCCGGCAGACGTGCTGGAGGTGCGCGAGCTGGAGCCCTTCCGGGCCGCGGTCGCCGGCGGCGTCGCGTGCATCATGACCTCGCACGTCGTCGTCACCGCGATCGACCCCGACCAGCCCTCGACCTTCTCGCGGACGATGCTCGGCGACGTGCTGCGCGGGCGGCTCGGCTTCGACGGCGTCATCGTGTCGGACGCACTCGACATGGCGGGCGCGAGTGCGGAGACCGGTATCCCCGAGGCTGCGGTGCGTGCCCTCGACGCGGGGTGCGACCTGCTGTGCACGGGGTCAGGGACGACGGAGGAGGACTACCTCGCGATCGTCGACGCCGTTGTCGCCGCAGTGGAGTCCGGGCGGTTGGCCCGGGCGCGGGTGGCCGACGCCGCGGCGCGGGTCGAGCGGCTCCGCCGCAGGTTTGCCCCGGGCGACGTCGTGGGTGGGGCTGATGCCGCAGGGCCAGCGTGGACCGAAGATGTTGTGGCGCCAGCCTTCTCGATCGGTGAGGCTGGCCGCGCCTGGCTGGCGCTCGATGCCTCGCCGGTCATCGTGCAGGTCGCGAGCGAGCCGAACCTGGCTGTCGGCCGTGTCGCGTGGGGGCCGGAGGCTGCAGGCCTGACGACCGCTGTCGAGGACGTGCCTGCGGGCGCGAAGGTCGCGGTGGTGGGGCGCTCCCTCGAGGCTGGCCACCCGGCGTGGGCTGTGGCCGATGGGCTTCGCGCGCAGGGGCATTCGGTCATCGTCGTCGAGTGCGGCTGGCCCCGTGGTGACGCCGATGTCGTGACGTACGGCGGGTCCGTCGTCGTCGCGAAGACGCTGGGCCACCTGCTCGGGGTGGGGTCGCGATGAGCGAGCAGCTGCTCCTCGGCATCGACATCGGCGGCACGAAGACCGCTGTCGCCGCCGTCACCCGCGAGGGCACCGTCGTCGCCCTGCGCAGCGCGCCCTCGGGCCGTGGCGGGGCAGAGGTCGTGGAGGTCGCCGTCCGCCTGGCCCATGAGGTCGCCGACTCCGTCGGTGGTATCGGGCGCATCAGTGCCGCCGGCGCGTGCATGCCCGGACTCGTCGACCCGACAACGGGATTCGTGCGGCACGCCGTCAACCTCGACGTCGAGTCGCTCGAGCTGTCGACTGCGCTCTCCGGCGCCCTGGGCCTGCGGGTCGAGGTCGAGAACGACGTCAAGGCGGCCGCTCTCGGTGCGCACCACCTGCGGCCGCGCGGCTGGGGACTCGACCCCGACGTGACCGCGCCGGGGAGCGGGACGGTCGAGGCGGCATACGCCGGCGGTAATGCCGGCACACTCGCCTATCTCAACCTCGGCACGGGCCTCGCGTCGGCGGTCGTGCGCGACGGGGTGCTCGTGCGCGGAATCGACGGTGCCGCAGGGGAGATCGGCCACCTGCCCGTCGGCGGTGACGTGCAGTGCACGTGCGGTCAGGTCGGCTGCCTCGAGACGATCGCGTCGGGCTCGGCGCTGGCGAGGCTGTGGCCGCCGTCGCGCGGCGGCGCTCGGGATCCCTTCGCCGCAGCGGCTGCCGGCGACGCCCTGGCCGCGGCGGCGGTCGATGTGCTGTGCGACGGCGTGGGTCTCGCGATCCAGCTGCTCGTGCTCGCGGCGGGGGCGGAGCACGTCGTCATCGGCGGCGGTCTGACCGGTCTCGGGGGCCCGTTCGTTGAGGGCGTGCGTGCTGACCTGCGGCGGCGAGGACGGGCGTCGCGGATGATCGCGGCCCTCGACCTCGAGTCGCGCTTCGAGCTCGTGCCGGCATCGGTGCCGGTGGCCGCCATCGGGGCGGCGCTGCTGCCGGGGCGCGCGCCGGGGCCCTTCCTGCTGACCGACGAGCTGGCCGGCTGATGGAGGTCTTCGTGCTGCCGACGGCGAAGCAGGTGGCCGAGCGGGCCGCCCGGGTCGTCATCGAGGGTGTGCGCGCGGCGCTCGCGTCCGGTCGGTCGGAGCCCGTCATCGGGCTCGCGACGGGCTCCTCGCCGGTGGGCCTGTATGCCGTCCTGGCGGGGGCCGTCGAGGCTGGTGAGGTGAGCTTCGAGCGGGCTCACGGCTTCGCGCTCGATGAGTACGTCGGGCTACCGCCGGGGCACCCGGAGTCCTATCGCGAGGTGCTGCTGCGGGAGGTGTGCGGCCCGCTGGGTCTGCCTCCGGAGCGGCTGCATGTGCCCGACGGCTCGGGCGAGTCCGAGGAGGCGCTGGCGGCGGGGGCGGCGTCGTACGAGCGGCGGATCGCGGAGGCCGGCGGGGTCGACGTGCAGATCCTGGGGATCGGGGCGAACGGCCACCTCGGCTTCAACGAGCCCGGCTCGGCGCTGACGTCGCGCACTCGCGTCAAACGGCTGTCAGAGCGCACGCGGCGCGACAACGCGCGGTTCTTCGACTCGCTCGACGCGGTGCCGACGCACTGCGTCACACAGGGGCTGGGGACGGTGCTCGACGCGCGGAGGCTCGTGCTGGTGGCATCGGGGGCGGGCAAGGCGGCGGCGGTCGCGTCTGCCGTCGAGGGGCCGCTGTCAGCGTCGTGCCCGGCGTCGGTGCTGCAATGGCACGCCGACGCGGTCGTCGTGCTCGACGAGGCGGCTGCGGCGGGGCTCGCGAACCGGGACTACTACGACGCCTCGGCCGCCGGCCTCTGAGCGTCAGGGCCGCCGTAGGCGGGGTTGGGCTGCGGGCGGCTGAGAGCGGCTCTGAGCGCTGCCGAGACGGGTGTGACGGGTGTGACGGGACCGCCTGTGGATCGACGCACAGGGGTCGAGAACTTCTTCTCCACACCCCGTGGACGAGCATTCGCGCAGGTCGCCACGCACGAAACGGCCTGAGGGCGGTGTGGCCCCCACAGTTGTTCACACAGGTTGTCCACACCTGTTGACGGCGTGTCCACCGCCTTTGTCCACCGGTTGTCCACAGGGGCGGTCGCGACTTGTGGGGTTCGGCTTGGTCACCCGGACGCCGGGGCCTAGGTTGGCGGAGTGCTCCCGCGCTGGTGGGTCCGGGAGCCGGGACGCGGGACTGTCAGTGGCTCGAGGTCTACTTGAGTTGCACCGATGTCATTCGTCACCACAGGGGAAGGGGAGCGCGTGTCGCTCGATGAGCTGAGCACCAGCGCGTTCGCGGCGTCGAACCGTGAGGGCGGTCCGCCCGACGACCGCCTGCCGCCCCAGGACGTCGGGGCCGAGCAGTCCGTCCTCGGTGGCATGCTCCTGTCGAAGGACGCGATCGCCGACTGTGTCGAGCAGCTCAAGGGCACCGACTTCTACCGTCCGGCGCACGAGCTCATCTACGACGCGATCCTCGACCTCTACGGCCGCGGCGAGCCGGCCGACGCGATCACCGTCAGCGACGAGCTGACGAAGCGCGGCGACCTCTCCCGCATCGGGGGTCAGGCCTACCTCCACCAGCTCATCGCGTCGGTGCCGACGGCCGCGAACGCCGGCTACTACGCCCAGATCGTCGCCGAGCGGGCCGTCCTACGGCGCCTCGTCGAGGCCGGAACGCGCATCGTCCAGCTCGGCTATGCGCAGGGCGGCGGCGACGTCGAGGACATCGTCAACGCGGCTCAGGCCGAGGTCTACTCCGTCGCCGACAAGCGCGGCGGCGAGGACTACCACCGGCTCGGTGAGGTCATCGAGGCGACGGTCGACGAGATCGAGTTCGCGTCGGGTCGCTCCGGCGAGATGACCGGCGTGCCAACGTCGTTCACCGATCTCGACGCTCTCACCAACGGCCTGCACGCGGGCCAGATGATCGTCATCGCTGCTCGTCCCGCAATGGGCAAATCGACCATCGGGCTCGACATCGTGCGGTCGGCGGCGATCAAGCACAAGATGGCGGCTGTCGTCTTCTCGCTCGAGATGAGCCGCACGGAGATCACGATGCGCCTGCTCTCGGCGGAGGCCGGCATCCAGCTGCAGCACATGCGCAAGGGCACGATGCGTGAGGAGGACTGGACCCGCCTCGCCTCGACGATGGGTCGCGTCTCCGAGGCGCCGCTCTTCATCGATGACTCGCCGAACATGTCGCTCATGGAGATCCGGGCCAAGTGCCGCCGCCTCAAGCAGCGCGAGAACCTCAAGCTCGTTGTCATCGACTACCTCCAGCTCATGAGCTCGGGCAAGCGCGTCGAGTCGCGTCAGCAGGAGGTCTCGGAGTTCTCCCGTGCTCTCAAGCTGCTCGCGAAGGAGCTCGAGGTGCCGGTCATCGCGATCTCGCAGCTGAACCGTGGCGCCGAGCAGCGCACCGACAAGAAGCCGGCGATGAGCGACCTTCGAGAGTCGGGCTGCCTCACGGCCGACACGAGGGTGACGCTCGCCGACACCGGAGCGCAGATGTCGATCGCCGAGCTCGTGGAGGAGTACCGCCGCAACCCTGGTGTCGAGCTGCCGGTGTGGAGCCTCGACGAGTCGTTGCGCTATGTGCGCCGGCCCATGACCGCGGTGTTCCCGACCGGGGTGCGTCCGGTGTTCCGCCTCACCCTGGCCTCGGGCAAGACGGTGCGCGCCACCGAGAACCACCCGTTCCTCACCACCTCCGGGTGGACCCAGCTGGGTGACCTGCGCAGCGGCAGCCGGATCGCGGTGCCGCGGCATGTGCCGGCACCGGAGTCGTTCGTCGAGGAGCTCGACGACGCTGACCTGCGCCTGGGTGCGCTCATCATGTCGACGCACACTCCCGACGGTCCGTCGGGCCGCCTTGCGGCGCGGGGCTGCTCGATCGGCTTCGACCTGGTCGAGATGAGCCGGCGCCGGCTGATGCCCGACATCGCCTCCTTCCCCAAGCGCCAGATCGGGCTGCTCATCGACAGCCTCTTCGCGCTCGACGGGGAGGTCACGGTAGACAAGGAGGCTCGCGAGGGACGCATCGTGCTGCGCCACCCGTCAAGGCGGCTTCTCGACGACGTCGCGCACCTGCTCCTGCGTTTCGGCATCTCGACATCCGTTGCGGCGGAAGGCGATCGGTGGGAGCTCGACGTCAAGGGCGTCGATGACCAGCGACGATTCCTCCAGGAGGTCGCCGTCCACACCGAGAAGTCCGCGGCGGCCAAGGCGCTGCTGCAGATCGTGCGCGAGCGCTCGGAGTCAGTGGTGCCCGAGGCCGAGCCGGTGCTGAGTCGATCCGCCCGTCGGGTCAGCATCCGACCGGAAGACTTCCCCGAGGGGGTCGTCGGTGTCGACGGTCTGAGCCTCGAGCGACTCGACGAGCTCTTCAACAGCCTCGACCTCGATCTCGAAGCGTCGAACGACGTCCTCTGGGACACCATCGTTGATGTCGAGCCGGACGGTGTCGAGGAGGTCTTCGACGCGACTGTCCTCGGCACCCACAACTTCATCGCCAACGGCATCGCCGTGCACAACTCGATCGAGCAGGACGCCGACATCGTCATCCTGCTCCACCGCGAGGCGGCCTACGAGAAGGACTCGCCGCGCGAGGGAGAGGCCGACCTGATCGTGGCCAAGCACCGAAACGGGCCCACCGACACGATCGTCGTCGCGTTCCAAGGCCACTTCAGCCGCTTCACCAACATGGCGACCAACTTCTAGCGCTTCCGCGTTCTGCGCCAAACGCATTGAGGTCTGGCGACGGTTCAGTCCCACCCGTCTCGTAGTCGTGAAGGGCCGCGCTCGTACGGAAATCGGCAACCTGCTGCCTACCGCCAACATTGCGCCTGCCACTTGCCAGGATGCGGCCGATGGGAGCTGCTCGAGTCTTGACGCGTGGTTGACGAAGAAAGCCGCCTTCGGACTCGCGTCGGTGGCACTGGGAACTGACCCTCGCGCCAACAGTTGCCCATTGACGGCTATGCCCTAAAGTCGACCAAGCCGCCGAAGAAGAGTTCGGTACTGACCGATGAATTCGTCAGGTTCGCGCGGGTCGCTTCCGTAGAAGTATCCAGCGTCATAGCCATTCTTGTCGTCAAGGCGCAGTTCGCGTCGGATGTAGCTCAGTTGACTGGGCTCAACATCACTTCCCTCATTGCGGTGCCCTGCGGTGACACGGAGAGTCCGCGTCCTGCGGAACCCGAGCACCCGCTCTTCCACATCCCGTTCGAACTTGATCTTGTTGCCAGGAAGCGACGGCCCGATCCGGCACCCGAGGTTCACCAAGATCCTCCGAAGTTCCTTAAACTTCAGAAGGCGATCGCCCCGCTGAATTGGTCTGCTATTCGCGCAGATCCAAGCTGCAATAGCAAGGACCTCGCGGTCATTGCGTTCGGTGGAACCGACTGGAACAAGTCGGTGCTGCGCTACGCGAAGGACTTGCCGAAACAAATCCTTCTCCACACAGGTCAGCAGGATGTTGTTCCGGTCGAGCAGCACAAGCATGCTTACAAGCGCAGTTCTCTTATTGCCATTATGGAACGGATGATTGTGAACGAGGCTGTGCAGCAGAGCTGCCGCGTATGACTCGACCGTGTCGTATTTTCGCACGTCGCCGAGGGACGTCTCGGGCCGCGCGGCAGCAGAGCGCAACAAATGGTCCTCGCGAACCCCAGGCGGATCGATGGGGTCGCCGCTCGCAGCAAAGTCGCGAACAAGAGCCTCATGAACCTGGCAAATCTCCTCGACAGACAGGGCAACCACGTCACGACGTCGACCGGGCGTCTCCCACTCGAGCGGAATTATAGGTGCGGCGATAGGCGCCGCCGCCCGAGTGTTCCCCACTGCTAATTGGCTTGCCGGCACCATACGACGAAGCTGCTTCAGTGCCCCCTTCGGCAACACGCGCGCCCCTGGAGCCACTAAGATGCCGAAATCCGAACCCAATTTTGAGATCAGTTCGCGCCGCGTGAGACCCCACTCCTGCTCCCAAAAGCTCAACTGCTGAAGTTGTTTGGCGCTGTGCAGACCGAGAGCCTGCCGAACAGTGGGAATAGAGTGTCGCGGAACGAAGCTGTCGATGTCATCAACGGCCTCCACTCCGGCGTCCCAGATCGTCACCAAAGCCTCGTCAAGATCGAGGCCGGCCTCCTTGGCGAGAGCTCTCACAGTCAATGCGCGCGGTGGCATTCCAGTGCTAGCTCCTTCATCACGTTACAGGTGTCTCATTGTAGTTGGCACATTCGCACACTCTTGCCCTGGTCCGGATCGACTCCCTTGGCGTGAAAGTGGTGCCTGACCCCCTCACGGCCCCGGCGCACCTTGAGATCCCTGGGGCATGCAATTGCACGCCAGCGACGAGCCGAGACCACTGAGCAGCATAGGTCATGGCGCCTACAGCTTGAGCCAACACGCGCCCTCTTCAGAGACGAGCCCAGAAGTTCCACTCATCGCGACGATGCGATAGCCGCGACGTCGCAGGCCCGTGCGGACCTTAACGCGCGGCCCGCGACCATTTGCATTGCCGCCCCGTCCTGCGGGAACTGGAGACCTATCTCACCCAGGGGCATGGTCCCCTGGGCTCCGAAGGATTCTCGGTCCGATCAGCCGATGTGAGGCAACCGGATGGTGTCCAAGATCGTGAGAACGGTCAGGACCCGCGGCACGTCAGGCCACGCTCGCTGAGGCACGCCACGATCACCACCCCGCCCGCCGACCCGCGTATGAACGATCACGACAGGCGCAAGGAGTTTCAGCCTCAACGGTTGCCACTCTTCCCGTACGTTGCTGGCGTCTGAACTTCGGTGCGCCACCGGCGTCGACTTCGGCCACTGTGGTCGCCCACAATCCCGTCGATGAGATTCCGCCCTAGTCAACGGCTGATTCGACGGCGCGGAGCATCAAGGACATCTCCGGATCGACATCGCCCACTCGAAGCGCTCGCGCCAATGACGAGCTCGACAGAGTCTTCAGACCGTTCGGCTGTAGGCGCGAGTTCAGCGCAGATATGATTTGCTTTGGAGGGCACATGCGCAAGCGAAAATCTTCTTCTGCCCACAGGCCGTCGAAGGACTGCTTGAAGTCCGTCGTAACCGAGACTGCATGACGTGATGCGCTTACCTGCTCGCGCAGCCGCTCGTCAAGCATCCGGCCAAACACGTCATTCTCCATGCTGGCCGTGACTTCGTTCAGCATAACCACGATGTCGTCAACCGAAGCCCCAGACACTCTCGAAATTACGGGCGCGCTGATGAGATAGCTCTCGAGTTCCTTTCGGCGCCAGACATGAGCCTGCATCCCAGCCGCTTGAAACTGCCGCTCGACCTTGTCCACCGTAGAATCTGATCGATAATCGCGGTCCAAGACGACGGAGATTTTCAACGCCTCGGGCAGCAACTCTCGACATAGCCACGCGAACGGCTCGACCTGCGTCCACCTGCTGTAACCCTGTAACGGAACCACCGTTACGCCGTCTTCCCGCGCCAGTCGTTTACACCCAATCAAGTTCGAGATTCGACGAAGGATAGACATGTCCTTTCCCTCTACAAAGAAGGCGACGCGTGAACGAAGGGCCTTCGCCAAGCGAAGGTTGAAGGCAGTTCCGAGTGCGCCAGACAGGACCTCAAGGTCTCCTTCGGTTCGTGCTCGGCGCGCGCGTCGTCGACTCTTGTCGACAAGGGTTACGAGGCGACTGTCTGCCTCCGCCACCATCTCAGACGAGTGAGTGGCCACCACAAGTTGCTTGCCGGTGGATTCTAATAGTTGCACCAACCGTCGCTGAAGGTCCGGGTGAAGATATACCTCCGGCTCGTCTAGAACGATGGTGGCACACGCGCCTACTCGGTATATGTGAAAAAGCAATTGCAGCCAGATCTGCACCCCGTCGCCAGCCCACACCAATTCCTTTGGAACCCTACTGCCAGCTTCGAAGAAATAGGCTTCAAGGATCTGTCCTTCGTCGCTCAGATGCTGTCCAAGCCGATCAAAGGTGATATCCGTGAGCCATGGGGATGCCCACTTAAGAAAGTTGTGAAGCTCACCACTCGATTGCAGAAGGCGTAGATGATTGCGAAAGTGTCTACTGCTCAACCGTGTGGCGACGCTTGAACTAACATACTTCTCCGTGAGAAGGGCTTCGGAATGCTCGACTGGGCTTAGAATGGGGATCACGCCCAAGGGGGGGAAAGCCGCCCGTGCGTCTGCGGCACTTCGAACCTGCATTCCTGGCATCCGTTCCAGGTAGAAGAAGGGGTCTTCCTCAACGACCTCCGCCGGCCAGACGCAAGTCAAGATGGCGCCAGATACCCAAGTCAATCTAAGGGAGGCCTCAGAGTTTCCGAACTCGTGCCGGAGACTGTCCCGAAGGGCAGGAAAATCGTTCAGCGAGAGCGGGTGTGCAACGACCGTCCGATCGTGATGCTGGCACCGCACGGCGGGCGATCGACGATACGCCTGTCGCAGCAAGACGTCAGCAGTTCGGATGGCCGTGAGGAGCGTCGACTTTCCCGCGTTGTTGGGACCTACGAGGTAGGCGCCTTCCCCGAACGTCACCGTGAAGTCCTCGAACGCGCGAAAGTTTCGAAGGTGCAGTTCCTTGAGCAAGTCTGGCCCCATTCGTGCGGTGAGGCGCCATCAGGCCATCGACGCCTTCCCAACCTCACGAGGTCGGCGGCGTGGCGCGTTGCAGCAGACGTTACGTGGGCAAGGTCTTTGCTGCTTTTGCCAGACGTTTCGAGCGGGCTGTGGACACCGCGAGCGCCTTGGCCGCAGGCAGTGACCCGGGGGCGTTAGGTGCGTCCTACCGGCTCCCTTCTGTTGTCAAGCGGTCGCTTCGAGGTTCCTTTGGCGGTCTGTCTTCCGTGGCGGTGGTGCCGGTTGTAGCGTCGGCTGTACGGGTCCGGGAAGTGGCTGATCCGAAGTGTCGATGTGCGGGGGCAGGTCGACCGCGCTGGATTCTTGAGTCTCCCCGCAGTGCCCTCCCGGGCCCGCCTCCCCGGCCTGTGCCGTCGCGGCCGTAGCGTCGGCGACGAGCTGCCGGTACAGGGCGTCGGAGATCCTGCGCTTCAGGCACCGCAGCGCCTCGAGGGGCTTCTTGCCCTCGGCGCGCTTGCGTCGGTAGTAGGCCCGGCCGTCGGTGTCGAGGCGGATCTGGCTGATCGCGGCGATGTGGATCATGTGGTTCATCCGCCGGTTCCCGGCCCGGGACAGCCGGTGCCGGTTCTGCTCCCCGGAGGACGCGTCCAGCGGCGCCGTCCCCGTCCAGGACGCGAACCGGTTCCGGTCGGCGAACCGGGCCACGTCACCGACATCGGCCAACGTCCGCGCGGCGACCACCGGACCGACACCACGCAGGTCCATCAGGTGCGACCCGCGCGACAGCACGATCGCCTTCAGCTCCTTGGTGAGCGCCTTGGTCTTCTTGTCGACCTCGACCAGCTCGGCCAGCTGCTCGACCGCGAGCCTCTTACGGGTCTTCCCGGCCAGGTCCCGCGGCCGCACGGAAGCGAGGATTGCCTTGGCCTGCAAGGCGGTCAGGTCCTTCTTCGCCTTCCCGGGGGTCAGCTCGGACAGCAGCCGCTGCAGCCGGTTGACGGCCTGCACGCGTTGCCGGGACAGCTCATCGCGGCAGGTCGGACAGCATCCGCAGCGCCTCGAGCTGGCCGTCGTAGGACAACACCCTCAGCCCCTCGGTGCGGACCGCGACCACCGCGACCGCGTGCGCGTCATAAGCGTCGGTCTTGCGGTTGTGGCCGGTGTCGAGCAACCGAGCCCTGACCGACAGCTTCGCCGGGACGTCGAGGATGTGCTCACCGTCGGCGAGCAACCGCTGCGCCAGCGGCCGGGGCCGGCGCCGTTGCTGCCCTCGACCGCCCAGACGCGCTCCCGCCAGCTCTTCGCATACCTCCGCATCGCGGCGTAGCCGGCCGTGTCGGTGCTGAACCGTCCCGAACCGAGCAGCTTCTCCCGCTCGTCCACGACCTCGATCGTCACCGACAGCTTGTGGGGATCGACCCCGATGAACACTGTCGCCATGTCGCCACCTCGTCCTCGTCTCGTCCTTGGACCTGCAGGGATCGCGAGGCGGGCATTGCTGTTACGAGCAGGGCAGTCCCTTCTTGAGCCACGCCTCGTCAACGGTGACCGGCGGCACGCAGACCGGTAGTGAGCCACACCGATCGCACTGGTGGCCAGCCGCTTGGAGAGCTGCCCGCCGGACACCTGAACCGAGTCTGGCCAGACACCGGTCCTAAGGGAATGGTCTAGTAGCCGCGTGACGGGCGCGCTGTTCACCCACGGTGCTACCGACGAGCGACTGAGGCGGCGCCGGCTTCGGCGCTTGTCAGCCGACCATCTCGTGAAGGTTGACGCCGTGATCTGTGGCGATCAACTCGGCGGCCTTCTCGCCGATCATGATGGCCGCAGCGTTGGTGTTGCCGCTGACGACGTTCGGCATCACGCTCGCGTCGGCCACGCGCAGGGCATCGATGCCGTGAACCCGTAGCCGCGGGTCGACGACGTCACCGATCCGGCAGGTCGACGTCTCGTGGTAGACGGTCAGCGCATAGTGGCGCGCCAGGTCCTCGAGCAGTGCGTCGCTCGGGTCGGTGCCGGCCTCGTGACCGTGGGCCCGCGCCAGGTGCGGCGGGATCACCGGCTCACCCAGGCCGCCGCCGGGCCAGGCCTTCGCGATCTCGAGGGCCCTGCGCATGACGGCGATCATGACCACGACGTCGTGCGGGTCGTCGAAGTAGTTGAGGTCGATCCGTGGGGCGACCGTGGGGTCCGCGCTGGCCAGCGTCACCGAACCCTCGGAGTGGGGCTGCACGGGATTGGGCAGCACAACCACCTGACCGCGCGTCGGGTCGAGGAAGGACTCCGGGTCATCGAAGAACGCCGACGGCGGGAGCCTGAAGACGCCCTCCCAGATCGGCGGTGTGTAGCCGGTCGCGAGGAAGCCGATCTGCGCGTCGTGGGTGTGCTCGTCGCCCAGCCCGGTCGAGAAGAACGCGACAGCGTCGTACAGGGAGGACGACGCGAGCCCGCGGCCCGTGGTGAACCACTCGCCGATGCGGCGCTCGGCCTCGGCCTTGGCGGCAGCAAGTGGCTCGGGGAGGTCGACGTCGTCGGCCGGATCGGCCGGAAGTGGGCCGGCCGGGGCCCGCAGCGCGTCCGGTCCGAGGGACAGGGCGACCTCGGTCATCGTCTCGCCGATGCCGTCGGCCGCGAACATCAGGGGGGTGTGGAGGTGGTCCTTGAGGTGACGCCCGACGTCCGGGAGGTCGACGACGCACTCGACCCCGACGGCGGCGAGCTCGTCGCGGGCTCCGACCCCGGAGAGCAGCAGGATGTGCGGCGACCCGATGGCGCCCGCGCACAGCACCACCTCGGTGCCCGCGGCAACCTCCTCGTGGAGGCCCTCCTCGGTGCGGTAGGCGACCCCCGTGGCCCGAACCGCCTCCCCGTCCGTCTCCCCGTCCGCCTCGAGCAGGATGCGCTCCACGAGCGCGCCGGTGACCACGGTGAGGTTCGCCCGGTCCATCGCCGGCTCGAGGTATGCGTGGAAGGTCGAGCTGCGCCGGCCGTCCTTCGTCGTCGTCTGGAAGAGCGACGCCACCCCATCGGGGTCGAGGCGGTCGCGACCGTTGTAGTCACCCTGCTTCAGGCCCGCGGCGCCCGCGGCCTCGACGAACTGGGTCGACGCACGCAGGATCGGCTGGCGCACCGACACACCCACCGGCCCGTTGTGGCCGTGCTGGTCGCGGTCGGGCTGCAGCTCGGGGCTGTCGACGAAGCCCTCGGCCTTGAGGAAGTAGGGCAGCACCTCCGCGTAGGACCAGCCCTCCGCGCCCCCAGCGGCCCACGAGTCGAAGTCGCCGGGGTGACCCCGCACGTACGCCATGTAGTTGAGGCCGGAGGAACCGCCGAGCATCTTCCCGCGGGGCACCATCATCTGCCCCCCGACCAGGCCCTTCCCGACCCCGCCGGGGTCGCCGTTGAACATCCAGTCGGTCACGGGGTTGTTCTGCAGGCTCGCGACCGCGGCCGGCACCAGCTCCGCGGGCGGTGGCGGGCCGCCGGCCTCGAGCAGGCACACCCGGACGTCCGGGTCCTCGCTCAACCGGGCGGCGACCACAGCGCCTGCCGATCCCGCCCCCACGATCACGTAGTCATACGTCGAGCCCATCGCTACCACCTCGTCGTGGTGCCTCGCCGAGCGGCGGGGACGGTGTCGCCACGCAACCACATTCCGGGAGGGCAGACAAGGGAGCCTGCGATGCTGGCCTGGCACGTGATGGAGGTGCCGCACCTGTCGAGGTGCGGCTCACCCAGCATCCGAGATGTCAGATCGAGAGGGGGGCGCGGTGACCCCGAAGGAGTGGGCCCAGGTGGCGCTGGTCGCGCTGGCGATCGGACTGGCTGTCGCAGCGACCATGCTCGTGCCCTGGCGGGTGCCACGCCCCAGTCGCGCCGCCCGAGCCGCGGCGCTGCGCGACGTCCCCGCCGACGTGGTGACGAGAGGTCGGGCCCTGCACGCCGCACTGCGCCCGAGCGCATACGGCTCCCGGGTGGTCGGACTCGCGGCCGTGCTGCTGCTCGGGCTCACCCCGGCCGGTGCCCGCATCGTCGCCTGGGTGGCCCAGCCGTTCGGCGGCCACTGGCTGGCCGAGGCGGTGCTGGGCGGCCTCGTCGTCCTGATGCTCACGTGGTTGGCATCGCTACCGTTCGGGGCGTGGCGTCACACCGTGCTGCGCGACTACGGGCTGTCCACCCAGGACTGGCGAGGCTGGACGGTGGACCTGCTCAAGAGCGGAGCGCTCGGCATCGTCACCGGCGCCGTCGTACTCGCCGGGTTCTACACGCTCACGCGCGTCGCGCCGGACTGGTGGTGGGCGCTCGCCGCCGCGACTGCCGCAGCCCTGGTGGTCCTGCTGTCCTTCGTCGTGCCGGTCCTCGTCGAGCCGGTGTTCAACCGGTTCACTCCGATGCCGGCAGGGTCGCTGCGCGACGAGCTGGCCGCCCTCGCGGCCAAGGACGGTATGCCGGTGCGTGACGTGCTGGTCGCGGACGCGTCGCGTCGGACCACCGGGCTCAACGCATACGTCTCCGGGTTCGGAACCACCCGGCGCATCGTCGTCTACGACACCCTGCTGCAGAAGGCGCCCGCCGGAGAGGTCCGAAGTGTCGTCGCACACGAGCTGGGCCACGCCAAGGACCGCGACCCCGAGATCGGCACGGTGCTGGGAGCGATCGGGGCCGCAGCAGCGGTCGTGGCGATCTACCTGCTGGGACAGTGGGATTCCCTCCTCGACCGAGCAGGCGTGGACTCCATCGCCTCCCCGAGGGCGATCGGCCTGGTTCTCGCCCTCGGGGCGCTGGCGGGACTGGTCACCGGTCCGCTGCAGAGCCTCGTCTCCCGCCGCGTCGAAGTCCGCGCCGACCAGCACGCGCTACGCCTGACCGGTGACCCCGCCGAGTTCGCTGCGATGCAGCTGCGCCTGGCCACCGTCAACATCGCCGATGTCGATCCGCCACGCATCGAGTACCTGCTGTTCGCGACCCACCCCGACACGGTGGAACGCCTCGCCGCGGCCAAGGAGGCCGCAGGCGCTCACGCGTCGGGGTTGCTGGCGTCGGATCCGGGCCCGTTGAGCAGCCCGGACTCGTAGGCGTAGATCACTGCCTGAACCCTGTCCCGCAGACCGAGCTTCATCAGCACCCGTCCGACGTGCGTCTTGACCGTGGTCTCGGAAACGAAGAGCTCAGAGGCGATCTCGGCGTTGGTGAGTCCCCGGGCGAGAAGCAGCAGCGTCTCTCGCTCGCGCGGCGTGAGGGTGGCGAGCCTGCGGCGCGACGCGCGATCGACCGGGCGCGGGCGCTCGAGGTAGGACTCGATCATCCGCCGCGTCACGGTCGGCGCCAGAAGCGCATCGCCGGAGTGCACGGCGCGGATTCCTGCCACGAGCAGCTCGGGTTGAACGTCCTTGAGCAGGAAGCCGCTCGCCCCCGCCTGCAGCGCCTCGTACACGTACTCGTCCATGTCGAAGGTCGTGAGCATCACCACCCGAACCTCGCCGGAGCGTTCGGCCATCAACCGATGGGTCGCGGCGATGCCGTCTGTGCCGGGCATGCGCACGTCCATCAGCACGACGTCCGGGCGCAGCGCCTCAGCCTTCGCGATCGCGTCGTCCCCGTCGATGGCCTCCCCGAGGACCGTGATGTCGGGTTCGATCTCCAGGATCATCCGGAATCCCGCTCGTACCAGGGCCTGGTCATCGACGATGAGGACGCCGATGACGTCGCGCTCGCGGTTCGGGGGCAGTGTCATGACGCGTCCCAGGGCAGCGTGGCGATCATCTCGAAACCTCCCTCTGGTCGCACCCGGGCGACCAGCGAGCCTCCGTACACCGCGACGCGTTCCCGCATGCCGACCAGGCCGATGCCCACCTCGCCGCGCTCGGTCGGGGAGGCGGCCTGCCCGTCGTCGCGGACGGCCAGCTGGATCTCTCGCGGTCCGTAGTCGATGAGAACCTCCGCCCCGCGAGGGTCGTGGGCGTGGCGCAGCGTGTTGGTCAGCCCCTCTTGCACGAGCCGGTATGCCGTCAGGTCGAGTCCCGGGGGCAGCGCCTGCACCGCACCGGTCACCCTCACCTCCACGGGCAGGCCCGCGGTGCGGAACTTCGCCGCGAGCCTGTCGAGCTGTTCCAGCCCCGGCGACGGTTCGAGCTCAGCCTGCTCACCGGACTGGCGGAGCACTCCCACCATCCGGCGCATCTCGGCCAATGCCTCCCGGCCCACGACCTCGATGGTTTCCAGCGCCCGCCGCTCCGCAGTCTGGTCCTCGGTCAGCCTCCGTCGCACCGCCGAGGCCTGGACGGTCATGACGCTGACGCTGTGGCCGATGACATCGTGCAGCTCGCGCGCGATGCGGGTGCGTTCCTGCGCCACCGCCTGGGTGGCGCGCTGTTCACGGTTCACCCGGCGCTGCTCGTTGGTGAGGGCGGTGAGACGGACCAGCGCGCCCACCAGCCACGCGATGAGCGACGGGCTCAACCAGAAGAGCGTGAGCAGCCGCTCCTGCGTCGTGGCGGGCGAGTTGACGGGATCCAGGGTCGACCAGGCGAGCCAGAACGCCGCCGCGACGACCAGCCCCCACCACGCCTGGCGCGGCGCGAGCCATCGTCCTGTGGTGTAGGCGGCGATCATCATCGGCAGCAGGACGCCGAGGCCTTCCGGAGAGCCGAACACGGCGAACTCGACCAGGCTCACCGCGAGGATGGCCACCTGGCACGCCAGCGGGTTCACCCGGCGGAAGGCGAGCAGGACAGCCGTCGCGGCATACAGCCCGGCCTGCGCCCACGGTGGGCCCTGGTGCTGCGTCGAGGCGAACCCCGACCACACCTCGAGCTGGCCCAGGACGCCGACCACCACCGCGAGGGTGATGTCGAAGACCCGGTTCCGGCGCGTCACGAGCCGAAGTTACGCCTACCGGCAGCCGTCGCGCGCCCTCCTTGCGGAGGATGCGCGCCTCCTGCTCAGGGCCCCCACGATCTCCTGCCAGGGCACGACGACGAGACGCACCCGGCTTTCCTACCGTCGAGTGATCGTCAATCGCAGGGAGGAAGCATGAACACCATTCCACGCAGCGCGGGCATCGGGCTCCTGGTCTATGCGGTCGGGGCCACAGCCGGCTTCGTCGGCGCAGGTGGCCCCGGAGGCAGCTACGAGCCGACCGTCGTCGCGGGCTACGTCGACCCGAGCCACTACACCGCATCCCTGTCCTTCTGGTACCTCGGCGCCTTGTCGTCGCTCGGGCTGCTGGTCTTCGGGTACGGCCTTCGCCGGCTGGGAGGGGCGGTCGGCGAGACGGCGTGGGCCCTGTCCACTGCGGCGGTGGCCGCCAGCGTGGTCGGTGCTTTCGTGGGCGGCGGCCTCGTGGTCGCCCTCGCCGAGGGCGGCGGCCCGGTGCAACAGGGCCTGCCCCATCCGGTGGTGTACACCGTCAGCGAGATCGGCAACCTGGTGTCCCTGTGCGCGCCGGCCTTCCTTGTCGGGGTCCTGGCGATCGTGCTCGCCGCCCGCGCTCGCCTGCCGCGGTGGCTCCGTGTCCTCTCGGCTCTCGCGGGGCTGTCCGGGATCCTCCTGGCGTTCTACTTCACCATCCCGGTGTACCTCCTGTGGGCCGTGATCTTCGGTGGGTGGCTCGTGGCGAAGGGAGCCCGCACGCGGGCCGCCACGACCGAGCCGGAGCGGTCACTGGTCTAGAGGGAGGCCAGCCCCGTTGCCGGGGGCGGGTGGCCAGCACGGCCACCCGCCCCCGACCTCGGCTCACCTCAGCTCGGCTCAGCTCAGCTCAGCTCGGCCAGCCTGGCCAGTCCGGAGCGCGAGTGCCTCGCAAGACGATCCCGCGCCTCGTCCAGCGCCGCCGACCCGGCGTGGCCGGGTGGTATCCGGGCGGGGTTGAGCGCCACCTCGTCGGACCAGTCCTTGATGTCCGGCTCGGTCGAGAAGGCCCTCGCGGCCTGAGCGCCGAGAACGGTCATGCGGGCCCACTGCGCCAGTGAGTTGCCGTAGGGCGACGGCGGGCAGAGCCGGTTCTTCTCCTCGTCGTCCTCGCGGGTCGCCTCGACGTAGCCCACCAGCGCCGCACCGAAGCAGGGGAACCCCGCCCTGATCGGCTGAAGGGTGATCGCCTCGGTCCGCCAGACCGGCACCAGTGGTCGGCTCCTCAGGCCATCGGCGGCGCAGTGCGCCACGACGGCGTCGTCCGCGACGGCGACCGATCCGTCGGCGAAGGTGAGCCGGCCACGGTCCACGGACGTGAGGTGACCCCGGCGCACGACGTTCTGCACGGTGCGCAGCTGCTCGAGCTCCCAGAGCGCGAGGGTGGGCGCCTTGGCCATCGTCGGGGTGACCGCGCGGTCGATCCGCAGCATGACGCCGGCGTCCTCGAGGCGGAGGAACAGGTCTTCCAGAGAACTTGCCACCTCGGCCGCCTGCATCGTGTCGGCGACCATGCCGAGGAAGACCGCTGGATCTGGTTGGACCACAGCGCGATTCAGCATCCACGGGTCGCGGGGGCGCACCCAGCAGATCGCGTCGGGATCCACGCCGCGTGAGAGCAGCCAGATGCACGCGTCGGTCGCGGTCTTGCCCGATCCGACGACGACGTACTGGCTCGGCGCCTCCTCCAACCGCGGGAGGGCGTTGACGGGCAGCACCCGGGCGTCGTCGCCGATGTGGAACGGTGGCGGACTCTCCGCGGGGATGGTGGGGGCCAGGTAGCGGGCGTCGACGACCCGGCATCGCTCGGACACCTCGTACCGCTGGCCCGACACGCGCGAGACAACGGTGCGGTCGCCGACGTACTCGCAGTTCGGGAAGAGCTCGACCCTGCCCGAGCCGACCATCCGCTCGAGGACCCGCTCGTAGTAGGCGCAGATCTCCGACTGCGTCGCCCGCTCCTGCAGGCCTTCCTCGGGACCGTTCTGCTGCAGCCGGCCGCCACCGAGCAGGGTCGACGCGACGCCGTAGAAGGCAGACGCCTGATGCAGCCGGACGAACGAGTACGCCTCGAGCCAGTGGCCGCT
This sequence comes from Humibacillus xanthopallidus, assembly GCF_006717145.1. Lineage (GTDB taxonomy): Bacteria > Actinomycetota > Actinomycetes > Actinomycetales > Dermatophilaceae > Humibacillus > Humibacillus xanthopallidus. The sequence goes on from NZ_VFQF01000002.1 coordinate 57,124, forward strand.
GACGCTGTGGCGACGGTCGACCACGGCGACACGGACGTCGGCATGGTCGGTCAGCGCGTCGACGAAGGCCATCCCCGTCGCACCGGCGCCCACCACCAGGTAGTCAGCGTCGATGGCCCGTGTCACGAAGCCACGATGGCACCGGCGTGGCGCCGCGTCCACGATCCCGCTCGCCGCCTCACTCAGCCCCCGACCCGGCCCGCTCGTGTGGCTCGAGGACGACGACCGCGGTCTCCCTCGGCCGTCGTGAGGCGTAGTCGTCGAGGTCCTTGTCTATCGAAGCCCAGGTGGCCCAGAGGCGCTCGCGCTCCGCGCCCTGCGCCCGCCGCGCCCGAACCTGCAGTGTTCCGTCGCGCGTCCGGACCACGGCGTCCGGGTGTGCCTGGAGGTTCAGCCACCACGCCGGCTCGGCCGGCCCCCAGCCGTTCATCGCCATGGTCACGAGGTTGTCCCCGTCGTCGACATAGCCGAGGACGACCTTGCGCACCTTCCCGCTGCGCCGGCCCCTCGTGGTCAGCCACAGCGTCCCCCAGCCGCCCGGCTTGGGTCTCCACAGGCCGAACCGGCCACCGGTCGCGCGCAGCACGGCGCGATGACCGTGCCAGAACGCCACGATGAACCAGCGCGGCTGCAGCCGTGCACGCCGGCCGCCCGCGGCGGCCGGTCCGGAGCGGACGCCGACCGGCGCCGCTCGTCCCTCACGATCCTTGGTCATGACCCCAGCGTGACCCCTCGTGACAGGCCTCGTCAGGGCCAGAAGTCCGTGGGTCGCGGACACGCGTGCGGCGTCCTTGGGATGATGCCGACCATGACGAGCGCAGAGTCGTGATGCCACCGACCCCGACCGCCGACGAGGACCGCGCCACCGAGACCCGCGCCCTCCTCGCGCACCTCGGCACCGCGATGATCGCGACCGGGCAGCCGGTGCAGGAGATCGAGGAGGAGCTCGCCGAGATCGCCGTCGAGCTCGGCTACCCCGACTTCCAGACCGCGGTCGGCCCCACCGGCCTGGTCGTCACCCTGACCGAGGGAGGCCCCGCGACGCAGCGGTCGGCGCCTCCCGGCCTGCGCCTCCACCAGTCCGCGAGCGTCCGCCGCATCCGCTACCAGCTGCTCAGCGGCGACCTCACTCCGCAGGTCGCCCGCGAGCAGCTCGCGGCGGTCGCCCGCCGTCCGGTGCGGCACCCGCTGTGGCTGGTCGCTCTCGCCTGGCCGGTGCTCGCCGTCGGCATCGCGCTGATCCTGCAACCCGGGTGGGCCAACGTCGCCGCGGCTGCCGTCGGGGCCGTCATCGTCTTCGGCCTCGTCCAGCTGGCCGAGCGCTACCAGGTGGTCAAAGCGCTGCTGCCGACGCTCGCCGCCTTCCTCGTGTCGCTGGCGATCTTCGGAGCCGCCAACGCGGGACTGCTCGAAGGCCCCCTGCGCACCGTCCTGCCGCCACTGGCAGTCCTGCTCCCGGGGGCGCTCGTCGTCAACGGCATGTCGGAGCTGGCCGCCGGGCAGATGCAGGCCGGCTCGGCGCGGCTCACCTACGGCCTCGCGCAGCTGGGTCTCTTCGCGCTGGGACTGCTCATGGCCACCGCCCTGCTGCGGGTGCCGACCGCGATGCTGACCAACCTCCGCGTCGACGAGTTCGGCTGGGCCGGAGCCCCGGTCGGCCTCGTCCTCATCGGCATGAGCATCTGCCTCATGGAGGGCGTGCCGCTGAGGATGCAGGGCTGGGTGCTGCTCGTCCTGAGCCTCGCCTTCGCGGCGCAGGTCGCCGGGCAGGAGCTCGGCTCCATCGCCCTCGGCGGCTTCCTCGGCGCGATCGCCGCCAGCCTCGGAGCGACCGTCGTCGAGATGCGACGACCGCAGCTGGCCCGCCTCGTCCTCTTCCTCCCGGCCTTCTGGCTGCTCGTGCCCGGAAGCCTCGGACTCGTCGGCGTCACCGAGCTCGCGGCGGGTCGGGAGTCGGCCACCGACGTCGCCCTCGGCCTGATCGGCGTCGCTATCGCCATCTCCCTCGGCCTGCTCGTCGGCTCCTCCCTGGGCCGCTCCCTTCGCGGGTGGCTCGCCGCGCCCGCCTCTCGCTGAACCCACGAGGGCGCCCGGTCCAGACCCGCAGAGGTGCCGGCAGTTTCACCGCGCATGCACCCCGAGGCACCTAGTCTGACGAGATGCCGCTACCGGGCACCAAGCTGCGGGCCCCGACCCCGCGTCGCCTGCTCGTCCCCCGTGAGCGACTGCTCGTCCGGCTCCGAGCCGACGCGGAGACGGTGCCGCGCCTGGTGCTCGTCTCGGCGCCAGCAGGCTTCGGCAAGACCACCCTGCTCAGCCAGTGGCTGACGCCGGCGTCCCGAGCCGCCGGCGACCACGCAGGTATGCCGCCCGCCTCGCTCACGCGCCCACCGCCCCCCGCGCCCCGGGTGGCGTGGCTGTCCCTCGATGCGGCCGATGCCGAGCTGCGCACGTTCCTCACCCATCTGGTGGCCGCCCTGCAGCTCGTCGCCCCTGCGGTCGGGGCCGATGCGCTGGTGCTCATGGACACCGACCGTCCCCTCCCCGTGCACGACGTGGCGGCCAGCCTCCTCGACGACCTCGATGCACTGCCGGGCCACACTGTCCTCGCGCTCGACGACTACCACGTCATCGACGACCCGCAGGTCCACGACGCAGTCGCCCTGCTGCTCGACCACCTGCCGCCACAGGTGACCCTGGCCCTGACGACGCGCGTCGACCCGCCTCTGCCGCTGGCCCGCCTGCGCGCCCGCGGTGAGCTGCTCGAAGTCCGCGCCGCCGACCTGCGGTTCACTCCCGACGAGGCCGAGGCCTTCCTCAACCACGTCATGGACCTGGGCCTCGAGCCGCGTCTGGTGGCCGCTCTCGAAGCCCGCACGGAGGGCTGGGCGGCGGGTCTGCAGCTGGCGGCCCTGTCGGCCCGCGGCCACCTCACGGCCAACCGCGGCGAGGCCGCATACGGCAGCGACACGGCATACAGCAGCGTGGCGGTGCCCGGCGATGTGGCGACGTTCGTCGAGGACTTCACCGGCTCCCACCGCTTCGTCCTGGACTACCTCGTCGAGGAGGTGCTGGCCACCCAACCCGAGCAGGTGCGCACCTTCCTGCTCGAGACGTCCGTCCTCGATCAGCTCACCGGCCCCTTGTGCGAGGCGCTCACCGGCTGCTGCGACGGTCGTCAGCTGCTGGCGGCCCTGGAGCACGACAACCTGTTCCTCGTCCCGCTCGACGACGAGCGCGCGTGGTATCGCTACCACCACCTGTTCGCCGACGCTCTGCGTGCGCGACTCCGCGCCGAGCAGCCCGGGCGGGTCGTCACGCTGCATCGGGCCGCCAGCGACTGGCACGCCGAGCACGGGTCGCTGGGCGACGCGATCAGCCACGCCCTCGCCGCGGTCGATGTCGACCGGGCTGCCGACCTCCTCGAGCTGACACTGCCCGAGGCCCGGCGGCAGCGCCGCGACCGGGAGCTGCGCGACTGGCTCAACGCCCTGCCCGAGGACGTGGTGCGCGGCCGGGCCCTGCTGGCCACGCAGATGGTTCCGGCGCGACTCTCTACGGGTGACCTCGGCGGCGCGGAGCGCTGGCTCGACGACGGCGACCGGGCCCTCCTGTCGGTCGACCTGGAGCCGGTCCCGTACGTGCTACCGGGCGGTCGGCTGGCAGATGCGGCGCGCGCCCGGAGGCAGGAGCTGCGGGGCCTGCCCGCTCAGGTGGCCGTCTACCGCGCCGCGATCGCCCAGGCCCGCGGAGACATCGACGCCACCATCGTCCACGCTCGCCGCGCCCTGCAGCTCGCGGGACCCGACGACCACGTCGCCCGGTCCGGCGGCGCCGGGTTCCTCGGCCTCGCCGCGTGGGCCTCCGGTGACCTGGCGACCGCCGTCGACACCTTCGGGGAGGCGGTGCAGAGCATGCGTGCCTCCGGCGGCCTCACCGACGAGCTCGGCGCCACCGTCGTCCTCGCCACCATGTGGCTGGCGCGCGGGCAGCCCGCCGAGGCCCAGCGGCTCTACGAGGAGGCCCTCGCCAGGGCGGACGCCCATCCCGGGGCCACGCTGTCGACGACCGGTGACCTGCACGTCGGCCTCGCGGACACGCTGCGTGAGCGGGGGCTTCTCGAAGGGGCGGCTGCGCACCTGAGGACGGCTCGCGAGCTGGGCGAGCGGGCCTCGCTCCCGGAGAACCGGCACCGCTGGTTCACCGCCATGGCAGGGCTGCTCGTGGCATCAGGCGACCTGCCGGGGGCGATTGCGAGGCTCGACGAGGCAGAGCCGCTGTTCGTCCGCGGCTTCTTCCCGGACGTCCGGCCCATCCCCGCCATCCGCGCCCGGGTCCACATCGCGCAGGGGCGGCTGGAGGACGCCGCGTCGTGGGCCCGAGCCCACCACGTCACCCCCGACGATCCGGCCGACTACCTGTCCGAGTTCGACCAGCTCACCCTCGCCCGCCTGCTCGTCGCCCAGCACCACGCCGACCGTGCGACCGACTCCCTCCGCCGCGCCCTCTCGCTCCTGGACCGCATCGCGTATGCCGCCACGGCCGCGGACCGCGGAGGGAGCGTCGTGGAGACGCTCGTCGTGCGCGCCCTCACACGCCGCCAGAGCGACCCGTCGACCGCCCTCGCCGACCTCGGCAGCGCGCTGCGCACGGGCGTTCCGGCCGGGTACTGCCGCCTCTTCCTCGACGAGGGAGAGCCGATGATCGAGCTGCTGCGTGCTGCTGCGTCACGGCCTGACCTGCCGGGCTCCGCCGAGGCGGCCGCCCTGCTCGACGCCGAGGAGGCCGCCCTGCTCGACGCCGAGGCGCGCCAGCGCAAGGGGCGAGCGCAGCCGGCTGCACCCACGACCCTCGGCTCGGAACCCTTGAGCGAGCGGGAGATCGAGGTGCTCCGGCTGCTCGCGTCGGACCTCACCGGCCCGGAGATCGCCAACCACCTCCACGTGTCCGTCAACACCTTCCGGACCCACACCCGGCACATCTTCACCAAGCTCGACGTCAGGACGCGGCGCTCTGCGGTGAGCCGAGCCGGCGAGCTCCGCCTGCTCTGACCCCACCGCCCGGCAGGGGCTGGGGTCGGGCTGGGGGGCCGCCTGGGCACTCCCGCCACCACTGCCAGCGCCTCGAGCTGAAGAATCACCACCCTGATCACATCACCATGCGATGTGGACTCACCACCCCCACTCCTACCGTCCAGGACATCGCCTGACACCCGGTCCGGCGCCTGCACGAGGAGCCCCGCATGAACATCACCGCAACCGGCCTCACCAAGGCCGCCGCGACCGCGGCCGTGGTCGCCGGGTCCATCTTCATCGCCGTCCAGATCAACCACCCGGCGCCCGACACCTTCACCACCGAGACCGCCCAGTGGGTGGCACGCAGCATCGCCAAGTCGGCCATGGCTGCGCTGGCCCTCGTCGGCATCACCGGCATCTACCTGCGTCAGCACCGCAAGGCCGGGGTGCTCGGGCTCGTCGGCTTCCTGCTCTTCGCCGCCGGCTACCTCGCGATGTTCTCAGTCGAGGTCATCGCCGCGACCGTCCTGCCGAGCCTCGTCCACAGCGAACCGGGCTTCGTCGACGACGTCGTGGCCGCCGCCGTGGGCGGCACGCCGGTGGGCGACATCGGCGGCCTGCAGACGGTGTTCAACCTCTCCGGGCTGGGCTACATCATCGGGGGCCTCGTCTTCGGCATCGCTCTCTTCCGCACCCGCGTCCTCGCCCGGTGGGCCGCGCTCCTGCTCGCCGTCAGCACCGTCGCGACCGCTGCGCTCGCCGTCCTGCCCGACGCGTTCAACCGGCCGCTCGCCGTCCCCGAGGGCATCGCCCTCATCGGTCTGGGCGTGTCGCTCTGGCGCAACCCTTCGGAGGTCACCGCTGCCTCGGCGAGCCCGTCGGTCGAGACCGCCTCGGCAGCTGGCCCGACATCTGGCCCGGCCGCTGGCCCGACATCTGGCCCGGCCGCTGGCCCGGCCATCGGTCCGGTCCAGCACCCCGCAGCCCGATGACGACGCCGACCGGCCGGTCCTCGGGCTGGCCGATTCCGGCAGCACTCGTGGCGCTGTCCGTGATCCCTTTGGCAGCGGGGACGTTGCGGCTGCTCCAGCTCGCCGGAGTCACGGATGTCCGCCCGGCCGATCACCGGTTCGTCGGCTTCCCGGCCGCGCTCGTCATCCACATCGTCGGTGCTGCCGTCTTCGCGCTGCTCGGCTCCCTGCAGTTCGTGCCGCGCTTCCGGGCTCATCACCCGGCGTGGCACCGCCGCGCTGGTCGGTTGCTGGCCGGCGCCGGCTTCGCCGTCTGCGGATCGGCGCTGTGGCTGACCCTGTTCACCGAGGCGCAACCGGGCACCGGGCCGCTGCTCTACGTCCTGCGCCTCGTGTTCGCCTCCGCCATGGCAGCAAGCCTGCTGCTGGGCCTGGCCGCGATCCGTCGCCGCGACATCGGTGCCCACCGGGCCTGGATGATCCGCACCTACGCGATCGGACTCGCGGCCGGCACCCAGGCCCTCACCGAAGGCCTGGCCGGGGCAGTCTTCGGCACAGGGACGCTGCGCATGGACGTCGCCAAGGGCGCGGGCTGGCTCATCAACCTGGCCGTGGCCGAGTGGGTCATCCGGCGCCCAGTTCACCCCGCTCGCCGGAGCGCGCGCGGCGGCACCGCAGCGGCCCACGACGCACCAGCCGGGGTTGCGAGATGACCGACCGGCCGCGAGCGAGCGCGCTCCCCCAGGCAGGCGGCGGCCCGGCGACATACGAGATCCGGATCGCAGCGCATCTCGACGACCACTGGTCCGCGACGCTCTGCGACCTCACCCTTTCTCGCCTGCCCGACGGCACCACCCGGCTGATGGGCCCGGTCGTCGACCAGGCGCAGCTGCACAGCGTCCTCGCCCGCATCCGCGACCTCGGCGTTCCGCTCCTGGTCCTGCGCAGGCTCGAGTGACTGCCTGCGCTGTCGCCCACTCGCCCACTCGCCCATCGAGGAGTGGCCGGGTCAACACCGCATGCATGCGCGCAACGCCTACCGTCGAGCGTGAGAGATGTATGTCGTACACCACCACCACCTATGAGGAGCCATCGATGTCCAACCCACGCGCGCAGGCCCGAACGGTCGCGCCGGTCGTCCTCGTTCGGCGCGGCATCACGCCGGCTGCGCCCCTGGTCAGCCACCGAGCTCAGGCGCTGGCATCGTGAGCACGACTGCACCGCAGACGATTTCGAGGATGCGCCCGCCCCCGCGCTGGTCGTGGCTGCCCGTGGCGGCCGCCGTCCTCGCGGTCTCGGTCCTCGTCCTGCCCTTCCGGCTGGCGGCCATCGGGCCGGGCGGGGGCTACCCGAGCGCGGCAGCCCTCGGCGACGCCGTGACCGCCGGCTTCGTGCGGTTCTGGTCCGCCGGCACCGGTGAGCTCCCCACCGGCCTCGCCGAGGCCGTCGACTTCTGGGCCCGCTTCCACCTCGTCAAGGCGGTGCTCGCGGCGGCCCTGCTCGCGGTCCTCGTCGCGCTCGGGCCCCGGGTCCTGGCCCGGTGGGCCGGCGCACAGAGCGTCCCGCAGCGTCTGCTCGCGGCGCTCGTCGTCGTCGTGCATGCGTCGGTCGCAGTGCTGGCCCTGCTCGTCGTGGTGGCGAACCTCCAGGGAGCCGTCGCGCCACTCTCGTCGGTGCTGGGGCTCATGGCGGTCACCGGCTCCGACACCGAGCTGGCTGCCAGCATCGCAGAGGTGCGCCAGACCCTCGCCGCGGGGGAGCGCACGCCCGCTCTGGACGCGTTGCTCGCCGACTTCACCACCTACCACGTGGTCATGGCGTGGCTCGGGGGAGTCGTGACGGTCGGGCTGGTCGTGACGGCAATCCTGCTCTGGCGACGACGTGCCCGTCTGCCGCGCACCGAACGCCGCCTCCGACGGCTGGTCCTCGCCCTCGCCGGAGCGGCGCTCGTGCTCGCGGGCTTCTTCGGCGTCGTGACCGCGGCGAACGTCAGCACCGCCGCGCGTCCGGCCCCGGCGCTGCTCGGCTTCTTCCAGGGCGGCAGCTGAGCTGAGCGGGTTGCCTTGTCAGTCAGTGGCGCTCGACGTCGCGGTATGCCGTGAGGCGGGGACGGCGGCATACCCCGGCTTGGCGGGTGGGTGTCGTGCCACGACGAGCTGCGCCCCGGCGGCGTCGGTGCCGGAAGGCTCAGTCCTCCATGCGGAAGCCGAGCTTGACGGTGACCTGCCAGTGCGCGACTGCCCCGTCGACGAGCTGGCCGCGGATGTCCTCCACCTCGAACCAGTCGAGGTTGCGCAGCGTCGAGCTGGCCTTGGCGACGGCGTTGCCGACGGCGGCCTCGATGCCGTCGGGCGACGTGCCGACGACCTCGGAGATTGCGTAGACGTGGTTGGCCATGGTTCCTCGATCCGAACGACGCACCCGGACTCTCCGAGTCGCGGCTTTCACGCTAGTCCGGTGGCCGCGCTCGAGGACAGCACCGGTCGGGTCAGCCCGAGTCGACGTCGATCCGGTCGCGCAGCTGCTGGTTCTCGTCCTGGAGGTCGAGCAGCATGCCGACGCCTGCGAGGTTGACCCCGGCATCGACGAGCTCGGAGATGCGGCGCAGCCTCGCGAGGTCGTTCGCGCTGTAGCGGCGAGTGCCACCCGCCGTGCGCGCCGGCTCGAGCAGGCCGCGGGACTCGAGGAGGCGCAGCGTGGCCGCGGGCATGCCGGCGAGCTCGGCGGCCACCGAGATGCCGTAGACGCCACGGTCATCGTCGGGTGTGGTCGCGCGCTCCGTCACCTCCGTCACCTCCTCGAGAAAATCTGTTGCGGGGTCTTGCCTCAGCATCCTCTCAGTGCTACAAAAAATCTACAGCGCATGCCACAGATCGTGAGATGCGGTCGTGGCCACTACGGAGCATCACTGGACACGATGGAGGTGAAGACGATGCTGATGCGCACCGACCCCTTCCGTGATCTCGACCGGTTCGCCCAACAGATGCTGGGCACGAACGGCACCCTCGCCCGACCCTCGGTCATGCCGATGGACGCGTGGCGCGACGGGGACACGTTCCACGTCGAGTTCGACCTGCCGGGAGTCGACCCGGGGTCGATTGACCTCGACGTCGAGCGCAACGTCGTGACGGTCCGGGCAGAGCGCCCGAACCGGGCCAGCGACGCAGAGCTCATCGCGGCGGAGCGTCCGCGGGGTGTCTTCAGCCGGCAGCTCGTGCTCGGCGACAACCTCGACACCGAGCACATCGAGGCCCACTACGACACGGGAGTCCTCAGCCTGGCGATCCCGGTGGCCGAGAAGGCCAAGCCGCGCAAGATCGCCATCGCGACCAAGGACGAGCAGAGACAGGCCATCGGCGCCTGAGGCAACTGGGAGTCGGAACCATGACCGGCGAGATCATCGACAGCGTCGCACCCGACCTCGAGGTGGGGGCCGACACGGACGAGGCCTTCTTCGAGCTCGTCTGCGCCGATGACGAGCTGCTTCGTGCCGAGTTCGAGGCGATCGTCGCCGCGAGCTGGGTGGGCCCGCCGGACCGGCCGACACCCGTGCCGAACCCGCGCCCACCTGTGCCGGGGGCGCCGCGGGTGGAGCTGCCTCGGGTGACGAGGCTAGAGCTCACAAAGCCCCTGCCGAGCGGACCCGGTGACGGGCAGCGAGGACGGGAGCGCTCACCCCCGCGACCGTGAGGGGCCGGTCCCCCCACCCTCACGCAACGGATCGAGGCCGAGACCGAGAGGAGCGTGATCACCCGCAACGCACGCGACAGTCGACAACACGCATACCGCACGCGAAGTGCACCGACGGTGCCCCGCCCTTGCCAGGGTGGGGCACCACCCTTGTCACCCCCGTGCCCCGATTCGAGGTGATCCTGACACTGACGTGGGTGGCGCCATCACCTCGAATCGGGTTCAGTCGCAGGGTGATTGGAGGTGATACTGGGACCTACGTGGGTCCCATCATCACCTCGAATCGGGGGTGTGGGTGTTGGTGGCGGTGGCGGGGGTGTGCGGGAGGCGGCGGGCGCGGAGGATGAGGTCGTCGTGGTGGTGGGCGCCGGCGCCCTCGGTGACGTCCCGCTCGCGTTGCTCGTCGCACTCGACGACCCAGCCCTCGCCGAGGGCGGCGACGACGTCGTCGTGCCCGACGTAGTCGTCCGGGTCGAATCCGTGCGACAGGGCGACCTCCCTGTCGAAGTTCGCGTGGTGGACGACGAGCAGCGTGCCACCGGGCGCAACCGCCCCGAGCAGCGCCTGCTCGACATCACGCCCCGGCGTCCGCATGAGCGCCGGGTAGAAGACGGTCACGAGGTCGAAGCGGGCCTCGCGGTCGGACAGCTCCACGAGGCCGGAGGCGACCCAGTCGACGTCCACCCCTTCTGCGTCCCCGGCGGCCCGCGCCCGGTCGAGGGCGTTCGTCGCCACGTCGATCGCCGTCACCCGCCAGCCGCGGCGGGCGAGCCAGACCGCGTCGGCGCCCTCGCCGCACCCGACGTCGAGCGCCCGGCCCGGCGTGAGGTCGCTGGCCTCGGCCACGAGCGCGACGTTGGGGTTGCCGCTCCAGACGGGCGACCCGGCATACCGCTCCTCCCAGTCGGCGTGGCCGTGACCCGGACGCTCGTTGCCGACAAGACGGTGCTGCTCGCGTGCATGAATGCTCTCTGAGGTGCTCACCGCTCCATCCTGAAGGTTCACCCCGAGGCGAAGGCAAGCGCCCTCGCGCAGCCACGCCGGCCCTCCGAGCCCGTATGCCGTCCGCCCCCTTCGGCCCTGAAGCGTGACCGCTCCCGCGGGCCGGCTCAGCGCGCGGCGGGCGAGGAGAGCCGGACGAGGCAGGCACCCTCGCGGGCGAAGGGCACGAGGTGCACCTCCGTGTCGGCGGCGCCGGACCGGTCGAGCGTCGCGCGCAGCATCTCCTCGTGCATCGTGCACACGACGCCGGGGTGGGCGCGGGCCGAGGAGAGCACCGGACACGTGCGCAGTGCGACCTGCCCGTCCGGTTCGACCTGCGGCGAGAAGCCGGCCGTCGTCAACAGGCCGACGACGACGTCGACGGGCGGCATCGGGCGCGCTCCCGGGGACGGCTCGCTCAGCTGAGTCGCCCAGCGGCGACCGATCGCCCGGGCCTGGACCTCGGGATCGCTGGTCTCGGCGAGATGCTCGGCCATGGCCGTGACGAGCTCGTCGGTCGACACCGGTCGTGACACGCGCAGCGCCTCGAGCACGAGGCGTCCACGGTCCGTGAGGTGGTGGCCGAGGGCGGGGCGGCCCCGCGTGCCGGCCTCGATCGCCGTTCGCGCGACGAGACCGTCGTCGACGAGCCGCGCGAGGTGGGCGCGGGTTGTGTTCGGGTGCCCGCCGAGGACCTCGACGAGCGTACCGATCGTCGCGGGGCGCTCCGGCCCGTAGCCGGCCAGGGCCTCGATCACGCGCTCGCGCGCCGGCGGCACCTCGGGCAGGGCCTCCGGGCCGCGCTGCCGACCCGGCTCCGAGATCTCCCTCGAGGCCTCTTCCGACGCCTCTTCCGCGACCGGTTCGGCGGCCCCCTCCGGGACCCGAGTTGGCGCGACGCCGCCACGTGGGCTATTTTTCACATGTCTAGTGTAATAAATACTCGCCCCCGCCGCATCTCCGCTGCACCCCCGCTGCACCCCCGCTGCACCCCAAGGAGCCACCGTGAGCATCCACGAGTCCCTTCCCGTCTCCGACATCAGCTCGACCGGCTGCGCCTGCGGGTGCTCCGACGAGGGCGAGCCGGAGCTCGACGTGCGCACCATCCCCCACGCGATCCGCCACGCCACCGTCTTCGGCGCGCTGGGAGCGGTGCCGGCCGGTGGGTCGCTGCGCCTCGTCGCACCTCATGACCCGAAGCCCCTGCTCGCCCAGATCGAAGATCGCGAGGGCGGCACCATCGAGGTCGACTACCTCGTGCGCGGCCCGCAGGCCTGGACCCTGCGCCTCACCCGTCAGGCCTGACGCAACCTCTGACGCCGCCCGCTGACAGACGCTCCCAGAGACGCCGCGATGAGCATGCGCCAGCTCGAGCGCCGCTCTGCCGCAGCCCTTCCGGGGCGCGGGGTGTGGCCGCTGCGCGATCACCCGACGACGCTGTGGCTGACCGCAGCCCTCGTCGTGGCGGCGCTCGGTCGGGACATCCCGGCAGCCGACTGGCTCGTCGTGCACCTCGTGCTCCTCGGTGCGGTCACGCACGCGGTGATGGTGTGGAGCACGCACTTCGCCCAGGCCCTCCTCAAGACGCCGCCGACCCTCGACGGTCGCCGGCAGCAGGGGCGCCGCCTCGCCCTCCTGCTCCTCGGCTCGACGCTCGTCTTCGTCGGCGTGCCGGCCGGCTGGTGGCCGGTGACGGTGGCCGGCGCCACGTGCGCAGGCGCCGCCGTCACGTGGCACGGCATCCAGCTGTGGCGCCGCCTCCGCGCAGCGCTCCCGGGCCGCTTCCGGATCACCATCCGCTACTACCTCTCCGCAGCGACGGCCATGCCGGTGGGCGCCTTCTTCGGGGTCCTCCTCGCGCAGCAGCCGCCCGACCCGTGGCACGCCCGCCTCCTCGTGGCCCACTCGATGACGATGGCGCTCGGCTGGCTCGGTCTCACCGTCACCGGCACCCTCGTGACCTTCTGGCCGACGCTGCTGCGGGCCCGCATGGACGACCGCGCCGAAACCCTTGCGCGACAGGCCCTTCCGGTGCTCCTCGTCGGCCTTGTGGTCGCCGTAGCCGGTGCGCTGGCGGGCAGGCACCTGCCCACGTCGCTGGGCCTCATCACGTATGCCGCCGGCATCGTCTGGTGGGCGCGCGCACTCATCGCCCCGGCCCGTCGCAGCGTGCCCCGCCGCTTCGCCACCGTCTCCGCTGCCTGCGCCCTCGCGTGGTTCGTCACCACCGTCGTCGCCGTCGCCGCGCTCGTCCTCCTGACGCCGGACTGGACCGAGGTCGGCGCCCACTACGAGCTCGTGGCGGCCGCGCTGGCCGTCGGTTTCGCCCTGCAGCTCGTGCTCGCGGCGCTGAGCCATCTCGTGCCGAGCGTCCTCGGTGGGGGCCCGGCCGCTCTGCGCGCCGGACTCGACTGGTTCGAGCGCGGCGCGCCCTTCCGGGTCGTCGGGCTCAACCTCGGCCTCGCGCTGTGGCTGCTCCCGCTGCCCAGCCCCACCCGCATGGCCCTGGGTGTGCTCGTGGCCCTCGCCGTGGCGAGCTTCCTGCCGCTCACCGGGCTGTCGGTGCGAGAGTCGATCCGGGCACGCCGGGCTGCAGAGACGGGCCCCGCTCCGACCCCCTCGACTGCGACGACCCCGCGTGCTCCTCAGAGCGAGAGGCCTTTCTGGTCCTCCGGCCAGCTCGCCGCCGCCGTGTCAGTCATCGCACTCGTCGTCGCTGCGAGCCTCGCCCTCCCGTCAGCCGCCGCCGGCGGGGGCGCTGCCCAGGTCACCCCGACGGGGCACACGACGACCGTCGAGGTGGCCGCCCGGGACATGCGCTTCACGCCCGCCACGATCACGGTGCCGCTCGGTGACCGCCTCGTCATTCGCGTGACCAACCGCGACGAGACGACGACCCACGACCTCGTCCTCGACACGGGCGGCCGCACGGCACGCCTGGCGCCCGGAGCCACCGGTGAGCTCGATGCCGGAGTCGTGGCCGGCCCGGTCGAGGGCTGGTGCTCGGTCGTCGGACACCGCCAGATGGGCATGGTCCTGCACGTCCTCGTCACGGGCGGCGCGTCAGGCAGTGCCGCTGCCGGGGCCCCGCTCGGCTCCGCGGCGGGTGGTGCACCCGCTGCTGGTCACGACGGGTCGGGCATGACGATGCACGACGCCAACGTGCACGCCGGCCAGGGCGCTCTGGGAGCCGGCTTCACGGCATACGACCCCCTGCTTGCGCCCCTCACGACCGAGCGGGTGCACCGGGTGACGCTCACCGTCGAGGAGCTCGAGCTGCAGGTCGCGCCGGGGGTCTGGCAGCGGCGGTGGACCTACAACGGCACCTCGCCCGGGCCCACCCTGCACGGACGCGTCGGCGACGTCTTCGAGGTCACCCTCGTCAACCACGGCACGATGGGCCACTCCATCGACTTCCACGCCGGGTCGCGGGCGCCCGACGACGTCATGCGCACGGTGCCGCCGGGCGGCAGCCTCACCTACCGCTTCACCGCGTCGCGGGCCGGCATCTGGGTGTACCACTGCTCCACGATGCCGATGTCGGCGCACATCGCCGCGGGGCTCGTCGGTGCCGTCGTCATCGAGCCACCGGACCTGCCGTCCGTCGACCGCAGCTTCCTGCTCGTGCAGTCGGAGCTCTACCTCGGCGCGAGCACGGCCCACGGCTCCGCTGCCGAGGTCGATGCGACCACGGCGCAGGCGGGCACGCCGGACGGCGTCGTCTTCAACGGCACCGCCTTCCAGTACGACTCGGCTCAGCTCCGGGCGCGGGTGGGGGAGCGGGTTCGCTTCTGGGTGCTCGACGCCGGGCCCAACCGGGCGACGAGCTTCCACGTCGTCGGGGCGCAGTTCGACGCGGTCTGGGCCGAGGGCGCGTGGCTCCTGCGGCCCGGTGCGTCGAGCGGCGGCAGCCAGGCCCTGGCGCTCGGCGCCGCCCAGGGCGGCTTCGTCGAGACGACCTTCCCCGAGGCGGGCCACTACCCGTTCGTCAGCCATGTCATGGCCGACGCGGAGCGCGGGGCGCACGGTGTCGTGCAGGTGCAGCCATGAACGAGAGCCTGACCGATACCCCAGACGCGCGCCGTCATCGCCGCCACCATCGAACCTGTGGCACTCCGACGGCCACACACAAGACCACATGCACGAACACCACCGACGACGGGAACCGATGATGTGCAGCTACTGCGGATGTGCCGACCTCGAGGTGGTCGGCCGGTTCATGGGCGAGCACGAGCACATCATCAACCACCTCAGCGCCCTCCGGAGCTCGCTCGACGACGAGACCCGACGACACGCTGCCGCGAGCGAGCTCGAGGCGCACCTGACGCCGCACGTCGTGGCCGAGGAGGCGGGCCTGTTCGCCGTCATGGCTCGCGACGAGGTCTTCACCGACCACATCGCCCGGCTCTGCGGCGAGCACCACGAGCTCGACGAGCTGCTCGCGGCGGTGGCGGGTGGTGACGTCGCGCTCTTCCCCCGCTTCGAGGACGCCCTGCGCGACCACATCGACCGCGAGGACAACGGGCTCTTCCCAGCGGCGGCCATCCACCTCGGTGGCCCCGAGTGGGACGAGGTCGAGCTCCTCACCCCGACGACAGCAGGAGCGCACCGATGACGACAAGCCCGACAAAGAGGACATCAACTACGCAGGGTCGTAGGTCTGGTCACACGGGCCCCACCCGTGACAGGGTGCAGGACATGGCAACCCTCGAGGTGTCCTGGCCGCGCAACGGAGCACGGAAGGGGGTGCGTCATGGCTGAACGGTCATCGACCGCATCGGCGGGTCGAGCGAGTGCCGCAGCGACTCCGGGCCTCGACGGCTCGGCGTCGGCAGCGCTGCTCAAGGCGGGCCGCTTCTTCACCCGGTGGGACGAGTCTGCTGACGGCAGAGCCGTCTACCGCGAGGGAGGCCGCGCCGGCGACGTCTTCTACCGCGACCGCTGGAGCCACGACAAGGTCGTGCGCTCGACCCACGGCGTGAACTGCACCGGCTCCTGCTCGTGGAAGGTCTACGTCAAGGACGGGATCATCACGTGGGAGACCCAGCAGACCGACTACCCCTCCGTCGGCCCCGACCGCCCGGAGTACGAGCCGCGCGGCTGCCCCCGCGGCGCCGCCTTCTCCTGGTACACCTACTCGCCGACGCGGGTGCGCTACCCCTACGTGCGCGGCGTCCTGCTCGAGATGTACCGCGAGGCCAAGGCGCGGCTCGGCGACCCCGTCGCCGCCTGGCACGAGATCACGACCGACCCCGAGAAGCGCCGGCGCTACCAGAGCGCGCGCGGCAAGGGCGGACTCGTGCGTGCGTCGTGGGGCGAGGCCGTCGAGATCGCCGCCGCCGCCCACGTCCACACGATCAAGGAGTACGGCCCCGACCGGGTCGCCGGCTTCTCGCCGATCCCCGCGATGTCGATGGTGTCGCACTGCGTCGGCACCCGCTTCATCCAGCTCATCGGCGGCGTCATGACGAGCTTCTACGACTGGTACGCCGACCTGCCCGTCGCAAGCCCCCAGGTCTTCGGCGACCAGACCGACGTGCCCGAGTCGGGCGACTGGTGGGACGCCACCTACCTCATGATGTGGGGCTCCAACGTCCCCGTCACCCGCACGCCCGACGCGCACTGGATGGCCGAGGTGCGCTACCGCGGCACGAAGGTCGTCACGGTGAGCCCCGACTACGCCGACAACACGAAGTTCGCCGACGAGTGGATGCCCGCCCAGGCCGGCACCGACGCGGCGCTCGCCATGGCGATGGGGCACGTGCTCCTCAAGGAGTTCTTCGTCGACCGTGAGGTCGACTTCTTCACCGACTACGTGCGCACCTACAGCGACCTGCCCTTCCTCATCCGCCTCGACCCGCCCGAGGAGGCGTATGCCGCCGCGTCGGGTGACGAGGGCAGCGCGGCCCTGGTGCCCGGCAAGTTCCTCACGGCTGCCGACCTCGCCGACGCCGGGGCCGTCGTCCCTGACGAGGATGCCTGGAAGACAGTGCTGCTCGACCGCGCCACCGGTGAGCCGGTCGTGCCCAACGGCTCGATGGGCTTCCGCTACGCCGACTCCGGCAAGGGTCGGTGGAACCTCGATCTCGAGGGAGTCAGCCCTGCGCTGACGATGGCCGGTGACGCCGCGGGAGGTGCGCCGGTCGAGAACGTCGAGGTGCTGCTCCCGGCCTTCGTCGAGCCCGACGGCACCGGCTCGGTGCTGCGCCGTGGCGTGCCCGCCCGCCGGGTCGGCGGCCACCTCGTGACGACCGTCTACGACCTCATGCTCGCGCAGTACGGCGTCGCGCGGCCGGGTCTGCCGGGCAGCTGGCCGACCGGCTACGACGACGTGACGGCCCCCTACACGCCCGCCTGGCAGGCCGAGATCACCGGCGTGCCCGCCGAGCAGTGCATCCGAATCGCCCGCGAGTTCGCGACGAACTCCGAGCAGTCGCAAGGCCGCTCGATGATCATCATGGGAGCGGGCATCTGCCAGTGGTTCCATGGTGACGCCACCTACCGCGCGATCCTCTCGCTCCTCGTCCTCACCGGCTGCATGGGCCGCAACGGCGGCGGCTGGGCGCACTACGTCGGCCAGGAGAAGTGCCGGCCCATCACCGGCTGGATCTCGCTCGCCAACGCGCTCGACTGGGGCCGGCCGCCGCGCACGATGACGGGCACGTCGTACTGGTACATGCACACCGACCAGTGGCGCAACGACGGCTACTCCGCCGACTCGCTGAACTCGCCTCTCGCCAGAGGACATCTGGCCGGCAAGCACACGGCCGACACCATCGCGCAGTCCGCCCGGATGGGGTGGATGCCGTTCTACCCGCAGTTCGGCACCAACCCGCTCCAGGTGGCCGAGGACGCCCAGGCCGCGGTCGACGCGGGCACCGCCGCCAGCCCAGCGGCATACGTGGCTGGGGCCCTGCACGACGGCTCGCTGACCTCGGCGATCGAGGACGTCGACGCCCCGGAGAACTGGCCGCGCACCCTCGTGCTGTGGCGGAGCAACCTCATGGGCTCGTCCGCCAAGGGCAACGAGTACTTCCTGCGCAACCTGCTCGGCACGCACCACAACGTCATGGGCAGTGAGAACCCCAACGCACCAAGGCCGTCCGAGGTGAAGTGGCACGACGAGGCGCCCGAGGGCAAGCTCGACCTGCTGCTCTCGGCCGACTTCCGCATGACGTCGACGACGCTGCTGTCCGACATCGTGCTGCCCGCGGCGACGTGGTACGAGAAGCACGACCTCAGCTCCACCGACATGCACCCGTTCGTGCACGCCTTCACCCCCGCCATCGACCCGCCGTGGGAGGCGAAGAGCGACTTCGAGCTCTTCCACCTCCTCGCGGAGAAGCTCTCGGATCTCGCGCGCACGCACCTCGGGGTGCGCAAGGACCTCGTCAGCGTGCCGCTCATGCACGACACGCCCGGTGAGACGGCGCAGCCCGGCGGGCGGGCGATCGACTGGCGCGCCACGGGTCAGCCCGGCACGCCGGGCAAGACGATGCCGGTCTTCCAGCTCGTCGAGCGCGACTACACCGCGATCAGCGAGAAGCTCGCCACCGTGGGCCCGCTCGCCGACAGCCTCGGCTTCACCGTCAAGAACGTCACCTTTCGCGTCGAGGAGGAGGTGGCGCGGCTCGCCGCCAAGAACGGCGTCATGCTCGGCGGAGCCGGCGACGGTCGGCCGGCGATCGACACCGACGAGAAGATGGCGGAGGCGATCCTCACCTTCTCCGGCACGACGAACGGCCACCTCGCGGTGCAGGGCTTCCGCACCCTCGAGGAGCGGGTGGGCAAGAAGCTCGCCGACCTCGCCGAGGGGTCGGAGGAGAAGCACGTCACCTTCGCCGACACGCAGAGCGCGCCGGTCGCGGTCATCACCTCGCCCGAGTGGTCGGGCTCCGAGACCGGTGGGCGCCGCTACGCCCCCTTCACCGTCAACATCGAGCGGCTCAAGCCCTTCCACACCCTGACGGGCCGGATGCACTTCTACCTCGACCACGACTGGATGCAGGACCTCGGCGAGGCCCTGCCGATCTATCGACCACCACTCGACATGCATCGCCTCTTCGGCGAGCCGAAGCTCGGGCCGGACGGCTCGAAGCAGGTGACCGTCCGCTACCTCACGCCGCACTCCAAGTGGTCGATCCACTCGGAGTACCAGGACAACCTGCTCATGCTCTCGCTCTCGCGTGGCGGGCCGACGGTCTGGATGAGCCCCCAGGACGCCGGCTCCATCGACGTCTCGGACAACGACTGGGTGGAGTGCCTCAACACCAACGGCGTGCTCGTCGGTCGCGCCATCGTCAGCAGCCGTATGCCTGAGGGCGTGGTCTACGTGCACCACGCTCAGGAGCGCACGATCGACGTCCCGAAGTCGGAGGCGACCGGCCGTCGCGGCGGCATCCACAACTCCGTGACCCGGCTGCTCGTCAAGCCCACGCACCTCATCGGCGGCTACGCCCAGCTGTCCTACACCTTCAACTATCTCGGCCCGACAGGGAACCAACGAGACATGGTCTCGACGGTCCGCAAGCGCTCGCAGGAGGTGACGTACTGATGCGTGTCATGGCCCAGATGGGCATGGTGATGAACCTCGACAAGTGCATCGGGTGCCACACGTGCTCGGTGACGTGCAAGCAGGCGTGGACCAACCGCGCCGGCACCGAGTACGTCTGGTTCAACAACGTGGAGACGCGGCCCGGTCAGGGCTACCCGCGCCGCTACGAGGACCAGGAGACGTGGAAGGGCGGCTGGACGCTGACCAACCGCGGCAACCTCAAGCTCAAGGCCGGCGGGAGGGTGCAGAAGCTCCTCGGCATCTTCGCGAGCCCCGTGCAGCCCAAGCTCGCCGACTACTACGAGCCGTGGACCTACGACTACCAGACCCTCATCGAGGCGCCGCTCGGCGACGACTTCCCTGTCGCCCGGCCCAAGTCGCTCATCACCGGCGAGAACACGAAGATCACGTGGTCGGCCAACTGGGACGACAACCTCGGCGGCTCGAGCGAGATGGGCGAGCTCGACCCGATCGTCGCCAAGCTCAACGCCTCGGTGCGCCGCGAGTCGGAGGAGAAGGTCCGCTTCGAGCTCGAGAAGACCTTCATGTTCTACCTCCCGCGAATCTGCGAGCACTGCCTCAACCCGTCGTGCATGGCGTCGTGCCCCTCGGGCGCGATCTACAAGCGCGAGGAGGACGGCATCGTCCTCGTCGACCAGGACCGGTGCCGCGGCTGGCGTCAGTGCATCACCGGCTGCCCGTACAAGAAGATCTACTTCAACCACAAGAGCGGCAAGGCCGAGAAGTGCACGTTCTGCTACCCCCGCGTCGAGGTGGGTCTGCCGACCGTCTGCTCCGAGACGTGTGTCGGGCGGCTGCGCTACCTCGGGCTCTTCCTCTACGACGCCGACCGCGTCACAGCGGCGGCAGCGACCCCCGACGAGGGCGACCTCTACGAGGCGCAGCTCGACCTCCTGCTCGACCCGAGCGACCCTGAGGTCATCGCCGCCGCCCGGCGCGAGGGCATACCGGACGACTGGATGGACGCGGCACGGCGCTCGCCCGTCTACGCGCTCGCCAAGACCTACCGCGTGGCACTGCCGCTGCACCCGGAGTACCGCACGATGCCGATGGTCTGGTACGTGCCGCCGCTCTCGCCGATCGTCGACGTGCTTTCGTCGCAGGGCCACGACGCGGAGGACCGCGGGGTGCTCTTCGGCGCCATCGAGGCGCTGCGCATCCCGGTCGACTATCTCGCCGAGCTCTTCACCGCCGGGCGCACCGACATCATCACGGACGTGCTCCAGAAGCTCGCGGCGATGCGGGCCTACATGCGCGACGTGTCGCTCGGCCGGGACGGCGACCCTGCGATCCCGGAGGCCGTCGGGATGAGCGAGGAGACGCTCTACGAGATGTACCGCCTCATGGCGATCGCCAAGTATGCCGACCGCTACGTCATCCCGACCGCGCACGTCGAGCGCGCCCACGAGCTCGAGGAGATCGGCTGCTCGCTCGACTTCGACGAGGGGCCGGGGATGTACGAGTCCGGTCCGTTCGGTGAGGCGAGCGGCCGGCCGGCGCCTGTGGCCGTGGAGACGTTCAACGCCCTCAAGCAGCGCCAGACGTCCGACTCCGCGATGACGACGACGGCGGGCGGCGGGCTGCGTGGCCGCGTCAACCTGCTCAACTGGGACGGCAACGGCGCCCCCGACGGTCTCTTCCCGGGAGCGTCAGCCGGGTCGAGTGACCCGACGGAGGCGCCGCGATGATCGGCCTGCGACGGTTCACCGACCGCAGGGCCGACCGCCGACGCGACGACCGCGTCGTGCACCTCGTCGCCGCTCGCTGCCTCGACTACCCGCGCGAGGAGCTCGTCGAGTCGCTGCCCATGCTCACGGAAGCCCTTGCCGAGCAAGGGGACTCAGCTGGCGCGCAGGAGCTGCGTCCGCTCGTCGAGCACCTGGGGTCGGGGCCTCTGGCCGACCTGCAGCGCGCCTACGTCGACACCTTCGACCTCAGTCGCAAGCACGCCCTCTACCTCTCGTACTGGACCGACGGCGACACGCGCAGACGGGGCGAGGTGCTGGGACGGTTCAAGGCGGCATACCGGCGCAGCGGCTTCCTCGTCGACACGCACGGCGAGCTGCCCGACTACCTCCCCATGGTGCTCGAGTTCGCCGCGTGCGCCGACGCCGAGGCAGGGGCAGCGCTGCTGCAGGACTATCGCGCCAGTCTCGAGCTGCTCCGAATCGCACTGCAGGAGAAGGAGAGTCCGTATGCCGCAGCCGCCGTGGCCGTGTGCGCCACCCTCCCCGGGCCGTCGCCCGTCGACCGCGCGGCCGTCATGGAGATGGTCGGGATGAGCGGGCCACAGCCCACCGAGAGCGTGGGCCTGGACCCCTACGACCCGAGACTGCTTCCGCTGCAACCGATCCCGCGAGCGGCCGTGGAGGTCTCGTCATGAACACCTTCCTCTGGGGCGTGCTGCCCTACCTCTGCATCGCGAGCCTCGTCGGCGGCACGATCTGGCGCTACCGCTACGACAAGTTCGGCTGGACGACGCGATCGTCACAGCTCTACGAGTCCCGACTGCTGCGCATCGGCTCGCCCCTCTTCCACTTCGGCATCCTGCTCGTCTTCTTCGGGCACGTCGGGGGGCTCGTCATCCCCGAGTCGTGGACCGACGCGGTGGGCGTCAGCGAAGGGCTCTACCACTTCAACGCGCTGCTCTTTGGCGGCATCGCCGGCGTCTGCACCCTCGTCGGCATCCTCATCCTCGTCTACCGCCGCCGCACGACGGGACCGGTCTTCATGGCGACCACGAAGAACGACAAGCTGATGTACGTCTTCCTCGTCGCGGCCATCGTGCTCGGGCTCTGGACGACGCTCGTCAGCGTCGGCGCCGGGAGCGAGGCGCACAACTACCGCGAGACGGTGTCGCCATGGTTCCGGTCGGTCTTCCTCCTGCGGCCCGACGTCGCCGCGATGGCGGCCGCGCCGATCCAGTTCCACATCCACGCGATCGTCGGCATGCTGCTCTTCGCGCTGTGGCCCTTCACGCGGCTCGTGCACGCCTTCACGGCGCCGCTGCACTACCTCTTCCGCCCCTACATCGTCTACCGCTCGCGCGACCGGCAGGTGTCGGGCTCGCGGCAGACCCGACCCGGCTGGAGCGGCATCGGCACCGCCGACCGCGACCGCCAGCGCTGACCCGCGCCTGACCCGGCTACACGGCATACGCCCGGAACCGCCGGCCGAGCGCAACCCCTCACCATCACGACAACGCACAGATCGAGGAACTCATGAGCAGGACCGCACCCACCGCGCCGCCGCCGAGCGTGGGCCTGAGTGGGCAGGGGAAGAACCTCGCCCTCGCGACCTGGGCCTTCGCAATCACCTTCTGGGCCTGGAACCTCATCGGCCCCCTCGCCGTGAGGTACACCGAGCAGATGGGCCTCAGCAGCAGCCAGAAGGCGCTGCTCGTCGCGACCCCGGTGCTCGTCGGCGCCGTCGGGCGCATCCCGGTCGGAGCGCTCACCGACCGCTACGGCGGCCGCACGATGTTCCCGATCCTGACGCTCGTGACCGTGCCCTTCGTGCTGCTCGTGGCGCTGGCCGGCAACCTCAAGTCGTTCCCGCTGATGCTGCTCTTCGGCTTCTTCCTCGGCATCGCCGGCACGACCTTCGCCGTCGGTGTGCCCTTCGTCAACGCGTGGTACCAGGCTGACCGGCGCGGCTTCGCCACCGGCGTCTTCGGCGCCGGCATGGGCGGCACCGCGCTGTCGTCCGCGCTGACCCCACGCATGGTCACGTGGTTCGGCTACACCCTGACCCACATCATCATCGCGCTGCTGCTCATCGCGACCGCGGCCCTGTGCTGGACCGCGATGCGCAACTCGCCCGTGTGGAAGCCCAACACCGACCCCGTCGTGCCGAAGCTCAAGGCCGCGCTCAAGCTGCCGGTGACGTGGCAGATGTCGCTGCTCTATGCCGTCGCCTTCGGTGGCTTCGTCGCCTTCTCGACCTACCTGCCGACCCTGCTCAAGGACGTCTACTCCTTCGACCTCACGGCGGCCGGCACGCGCACGGCGGGCTTCGCCATCGCGGCGGTCGTCGCCCGCCCGATCGGCGGTGCCCTGTCTGACCGCATCGGACCGCGCGCGGTCGTCGCCATCTCCATGGCCGGCACCGCGGTGCTCGCGGCCGTGCTCGCCTTCGAGCCTCCGCTCGAGCTGCCCGCGGGCGCCGCGTTCGTCTCGATCGCGTTCTTCCTCGGTCTGGGCACGGGCGGCGTCTTCGCGTGGGTCGCCCGCCTCGCGCCCCCGGAGCGGGTCGGCAGCGTCACGGGTCTCGTCGGTGCCGCCGGCGGACTTGGCGGCTACTTCCCGCCGCTCGTGCTCGGCGCCACCTACGGCAAGGTCTTCGAGCACTACGGCTTCGGGCTTATGCTGCTCTGCCTCGTCGCCGTGGCCGCGCTCGTCTTCGCGCTCGTCGGCGTCAAGGAGGCTCGTCGCAGGGAGGCCGTGGCCTGAGTCGGGTGGCGCCGGCGCGCCCACCACTCATCTGAGGGTCAGCCGCACACCGTCTGCGATGTGCGGCTGACCCTCACGTGTGTGATCTGCGGCGCCGTGTGCCGCTGAGGTCCGGGTGCGGTCGTCGGGGTCTCCAGCGTGGTCGCAGCGGGCTCCCCGGGATCTCCCACCCCGCGGTCCTACCCTCCCGGCGAGGGGCGCACTGCGTCCCGATCGTGAAGGAGGACGCCATGGCCGATCTCGGATGGCCGGAGCTCAGCATCATCGTCATCGCCTTCGTGCTCCTCTTCGGCTGGAAGAAGATGCCCGACATGGCCCGCAGCCTCGGCCGCTCGGCCCGCATCTTCAAGTCCGAGGTCGACCAGATGCACACGGACGGCTCGGCCGGCGCTCGCGCCGAGGCCACGGCCAGCCCGACGACGTATGCCGCCGGGCCGGCTTCGCTCGCCGACGCCGAGGCCCGCGCCGCTGCGGCGGACGCCGAGCTCGCCAGCCTCCGTGCCGACGCCGAGGTCGCACGCCTTCGCGCCGAGCGTGAGGCTCTCGATCGGACCTCCGGCTCGCACTAGTCTGCGACGGTGCAGAGCCACTCCGACACGAGCCCGTCACCCAAGACCTCGACCGCTGTCTCGCCCGGACCCCGGAACGGGCGGGTGCTGGCGGTCGACGTCTTTGCAGACGCCCTCGACGAGCAGATCCCGCCCGGTGAGGCCGTGGTCGACGGCGACCCGACGGCGGGGGTGTCGGTGCTCGGCGAGGTCGGTCGGGTGGAGAGGGTCGACGGGACCGGTGAAACCCTAGCGACCGCAGGCGCGTCCGGTGGCGCTGAGGTCGGTGTCTGGGAGATGACCGCCGGCACGGCCACCGACATCGAGGCCGACGAGGTCTTCGTCGTGCTGTCGGGCCGGGCGAGCCTGACGTTCGACGACGGCGAGACCCTCGAGCTTGGCCCCGGTGTCGTCGTGCGCCTCCACGAGGGCGAACGCACGACCTGGGCGGTGCACGAGACGATCCGCAAGATCTACGTCACCCCCGCGGCGACCCAGACGACCTCAACGGCTCCCGAGTCCTGAACCTCCCGCACCTGCCCCAGCCCCCACGTCCCTCGCAACACACCGAGCAGTCGTCAGATCCGCGAGGTATACCTCGTCGGGTTGACGACTACTCGGTGTGTTCGGGTCGGGGGTGGGCACGCGGGCGCGAGCGGGAGGCCGCCAGCCCGGAGTGGTGCAGCCCTCAGGCGCGGTGCTTGGCCTTGGCCCGGGCCTTCGACCGGCGCCGGTCGAGGAGGCGGCTGCCCGACTGGAGTCCGCGGCTCAGCGTGCTCGGGCCCTTGCGCCGCTCGAGGGCAGTGCCGAGCCGGCCGAGGACGAGGCTGGCGAGCGGAGCGACCAGCACGGTGATGAGCCAGAGCCGGGCGCGGCGGGAGAAGAAAGCCCACATGGGAGGTCCTTTCGACAGGGGGCGAGTCGGTTGACGACGCCCCCACCCCATGCCCGATGGGCCTGCGTCTCTGACATCCCGGACGCGACCAGTCGCGCCAACAGGTCCTCGGCGCAGGCCCGGCGCAGGGTCATACTGGTGCGCACGCTGGACCGCCCCACCGGTGCGGTCGGCCGACTGACGGGGGCGAACGATGCACGGTGCGGGCTCAGGCGACAACGCGGTGGAGCGAGCGGCGAGCGCCGTGGCGTATGCCGTCATCGGTTCCGTCGGGCTCGTCGCCCCACGGCGGGTGCCGCAGATCTTCGGCGCCGATGCGCCCACTGCCGACTCCCGCACGGAGGTGCGAGCGGTCTACGGCGGCATACCCCTGGCGATGGTGGCCGTCATCGCCGCGGGACGCCGCGACGGGCTGCGGGCGGCCGCTGCGGCGAGCGGCGGCATGGCGCTGGCGCGCGCCACCGGGATGCTCGTCGAACCACGCTCGCGCACGGCGACGACGACCGGCTTCCTCGTGCTCGAGGCCGCGCTGGCGGCTCTCCTACACCGAGCGGCCGCCAAGGCTGCCCCAGGACAGGTCACCGGCGCCAGACGATGAAGCGGACTCGAGGCGAAGAAGAGCTCGCCGTCCACGGCCCACACCCGCGTGTCGGGGTGGGGTGTGCGACGTCGACGAGCACGAGGGGCAAGACGCCCGCGAGGAACGTCGAGAGGGGGTGCGCGCCTCAGAGGCCCTGACGCTTCAGCGAGGTGCCGGGGGAGTCACCGCGCGTCGTGGGCTGCCCAGAGGCGGGCCTCGGCCTCAGCATCCATCGGGCCGGCCCCACGGTTCGTCGGCCGCTCGGGCAGACCCTCGCGCTGGAGCCAGGCCCACGTGTCGGCCACGGTCTCCTCGATCGGTCGGCAGCTCAACCCGGCGGCCATCGCCGCGGAGACGTCACAGTCGTGCAGGCCGGCATACTCCCCGGTCGGCGGCAGCCAGATGGGCAGCTCCGTCCACGGCGCGACGCCGGCCGCCTCGATCGTCTCCGGGCTGAGCCAGACGAGGTCGGCCCCCGCCCCGGTGACGTCGTTGCAGGCGTCGAGCACCTGACCGATCGTCGCGTGACCTGGGCGGCTCACGGTGTTGAAGGTGCCGACCGGGCGCGAGCCGAGCACCCAGTCGGCGATGTCGCGGCAGTCGACGTACTGCAGCGGGCGATCGCGCGGACCGGGAGCGGGCACGCGTCCGCCAGGTGATGCGGCCGCAATCCGCTTCAGCCAGAACGGCATCCGTCCGACGATCTCGTACGGTCCGAGGATGAGACCGGCCCGCAGGAGGGCGATGTCGCCACTGAACTCCGAGAGCACGGCCAGCTCGCCGCCACGCTTGGCGGCCGCGTAGTCGTCGCCGTCGGCCCCGCCCGGGTCGCCGTCGACCACGGGCGCGCTCTCGTCCGAGCCCACCTCGAGCGGCCAGGAGTAGACGGAGCGCGACGAGATGTAGCAGTAGGAGCCCGCGCGCCCGTCGAGCAGCCGCGCGGACTCCTGCACCGACACGGGCGCGAGCGACCACGTGTCGACGACGGCATCCCACTCGTCGTCGCCGAGCGCCGCGGCGAGAGAGCCTCCCTCGAGCCGGTCGGCGTGACGGGTCTCGGCGCCCGGCGTGTCCGGCCCGCTGACGCCCCGGTTGACGGTCGTGACCTCGTCGCCGCGCGCGAGGCCTGCCTCGACGAAGGCACGTCCGACATGGTGGGTTCCACCGAGCACGAGGAGTCTCATGCACCGATCCTCACGCGAGCCACCCCGTCTGCCAAGTGTTTTCGCTGTCGGTGGAAGACGCGCTCGCCTACCACCTCAGAAATGCCACTCGTCCGGCCGGACGGACGGCGTGCGCCCCGCAGTGAGGTCGGCGACGAAGCCGGCGAAGCGTGGGCAGGCGACGATGTCGTGCGCCTGGCAGCGCAGGGCGTGCTCGGTCATCTCGCGCGAGCGCTCGATGGCGCGGCTGCGCTCGTCGAGGTCGCGCAGGTGGGCCTCGAGCACCTCGTGACGCCCCTTCTCCTCGCCGTCGATGAGGGCCCGGATCTGGTCGAGCGACATCCCGGCCGACTTGTTGCGCACGATGACGGCGACCCGCACGAGGTCGTCGTGGCCGTAGCGGCGGTAGCCGGAGGCGTCGCGCGCTGGCCGGAGCAGACCGATCGTCTCCCAGTGGCGCAGGACGTTGGTCGGCAGGTCGAACCGTGCGGCCAGCTCACCGACCGTCCATGTCTCGTTCTTCTCGTTTGCCTTCATGTTGACATGAAGGTACACGCTCGGGTGAGACACCGACAGAACCACAGAAGGAGACCCTCGTGCAGACAGACGTCGCGATCGTCGGCGGTGGACCCGCCGGCCTCCAGGCCGCCCTCACCCTCGGGCGCATCCACCGCAAGGCCGTCGTGCTCGACGACGGCACCTACCGCAACGCCGCGGTCGCCCACATGCACAACGTGCTGACCAACGACGGACGCCCGCCGGCTGACTACCGCGCGGCCGCTCATCAGGAGCTCGCGGCATACGACTCCGTGACGGTCCTGCGGGTGCGAGCGGACGCCATCGAGCAGACGGGTGACTCCTTCCGGCTGCGGCTCTCGGACGGCTCGGAGCTGACCGCGCGGACGCTCGTGCTCGCCACCGGCGTGCGTGACGAGCTGCCGCCCATCGACGGCCTCGGCGCGTTGTGGGGCGACCTCGCCGCGCAGTGCCCGTTCTGCCACGCGCACGAGTTCAGCGGCACCCGCATCGGCGTCATCGGTGGGGAGTCGGCCGCGCACTACGCGGCCATGCTCGGCCCGATCGCCTCGGAGCTCGTCGTGCTGACGAACGGTGAGCCGCTACCGCCGACGTGGCGGGGCGGGGCGCAGGTGCGTGCCGAGCCGATCGTCTCCGTCGAGCCGCACGCGGGCGGTGTGCGCGTCCGGCTCGCTGCCGGGGAGCCCGAGCAGGTCTCCGTGCTGTTCCTGAGGCCGACCCTGCACCAGTCGGCGCCCTTCGCCGAGCAGCTCGGCCTCGAGCTCAACCCGTCGGGGTGCGTGCGCGTCGACGAGTTCGGGCGCACGAGCACGCCGCGGGCGTATGCCGCGGGCGACCTTGCGCACCAGCCGACCTTCCCGGGGCCGATGGCGTCCGTCGTCATGGCCCAGGCCATGGGCCAGATGGCAGCGCTCGGAGCGCACTCGACCCTCATGGAGGCAGGCCTCTGAGCCCCACCCCCCAATCGAGAGAGCACCCCGTCGGGCACCCCCAATCGAGAGAGCACTCCGTCGGGGGCCCAGTCGAGAGAGCACTCCGTCGGGCACCTCCAATCGAGCGAGCACTCCGTCGGGGGGCCACTCGCGAGGCGCTCCCCGGCCACGCGGCATACGCTGCTCGGAGCCCTCGGGAGCCGCCCGTGCGGGAACGCGGCCCGAGAACGTCACCGCAGTGATGTCGAGGATGTCGGATCGGCTCCGACGTCACCTCTGAGGCCGCACGAGGCGGTCACCTGACGAAGGAGAAGTCGTGAAGTACGTCATCCTCATCCACTCCAACCCCCAGCCGTGGGGCCACCCGACCAGCGACTTCCTCGCCGCGCACCAGGAGCAGCCCGCCGAGGAGCGCGAGCGCAGCAACGCCGACTTCGAGACGATGCTGACTCAGCTGTCGCAGTCCGGCGAGCTCGTCGGCGGCGAGGCTCTCGCCGCACCGTCGACGGCACGGCTCTACCGGTGGGACGCCGGCCGGCGCGTCGCCACGGACGGGCCCTACTCCGAGACCAAGGAGCACCTCGCCGGCTTCTTCCTCATCGACGTCGCGAGCCAGGAACGCGCCGAGAAGATCGTGCAGAGCTTCTCCGGGCCGGGCGAGACGGTGGAGCTCCGACCCGGCTGGACCGGCCCCACCGAGTGAGCACGCAGTGAGCACCGAGTGACCACCGAGGGACCCCTGAAATGACCACCGCCTGACCGCTCTCTCTCCCGAATCGAGGTGATCGCGACACCCCCGTGGGTGCCGCGATCACCTCGAATCCGGGGCGTCGGGGGGCGCGTCAGCCCTTCTTGCCCTTGAGCTGGATCGACTGCTCGGCCGAGTACTCGCCGCAGCCCGTGAGGTTGCAGGCCGCGCCGAACGTCACGTTGACGGCCTTGCCGCCCTTGAAGAGGCCGTTGTCGGCGAGGATGAAGGCCGTCCACGGCTCGGCCTGGCCGGTGCAGGACACCTCGGCACCGCCGTAGCCCCGGATGAGCAGACGACCGACGCGCTGGGTGAGCTGGAGGTCGACGAAGGCGAAGTCCGCCCCCTCGTCGCACGTCACGGTGCCCGAGACGTAGGCGCCGCCCGACTTCGAGTCGAACTGGGCGACGGGGTTGAGGGTGGCCTCGATCATCGGCGGCGGCGGCGCGACGTCGACGGTGATGTCGAGCGTGCCGCCGTTGCCCGCCCCGTCGAGCTGGTCGTCGAAGGCGAGGATCGTGTACGTCTCACCGGCCGTGACGGGGAAGGCCACGCCGGCCTGACCGCACGCGACGATGGACAGGGCGCCCGGGCTGCCGAGTCCGACGATGACCCCGGCGCTGTAGCTCGACCCGCTGACGTCGGCGGCGAGGTAGCCGTCCGCCGCCGCGGTGACGGTGAACCAGACGCTCGCATCCGTGGCCGGCGCCCCGCAGTCGAGGTTGGCCTGGACGTCGTCCGCGTCGGTCGTCGCCTGGCTCGTGTCGATGGTTGCGCTGTAGGGAAGGGCCGTGATGACGACCGGGCTGCTGCCGAGGTCGTTGCTGGGTGCCGCCGCAAGAGCGGCCCCTGCTGACAGGACCAGACCGGTGACTGCCGCGACCGCCGCCGCGCCCCACCTCGTTGTGAGTCTCATGCTTCGTTCCCCTTGTCTCGACGAAGAGAGCTCGCCCAACCCGCCCGACACTGGACGACCCCTGTGACCTGGCTGAGCAGGCCATGTGTCGACGGTAGCGAGACGACATCTCCGACATGGGCGTTTCGATACATTCCGCAACCGCGTGCAGCGACGGCACGCGTCCGCGCCGAGATGCCCCCCGTCAGGACAGGTGCTGCGCGAGGAAGGCTCGGGTGCGTCGGATCGAGGTGTCCCACTGCGGCGAGGCGAGGGTGTGCCGCCCTCCCGGATAGACGCGCAGCTCGACCTGCTTGCCCTTCGCTTCGAGCGCGGCGACCGACTCACGCGACCACGCGAGCGGGCAGTCCTCGTCGGCCGTGCCGTGGTGGATGAGCAGCGGCTCGGTGACGCGGTCGAAGTAGGTGCGGGCGCTCGTCGCCGCCCAGCGCGCCGGCTGCGCCTCGGGTGTGCCGAGGCGGGCGATCACCTTCGCCGCGGCACCCGATCTCGACGGGTCGCGCCGCACCCACTTGTTGAAGTTGTCGACGCTCTCGGAGCTCACGGGGGCGTAGGCGACGGCGGCCCGGAAGACGCCGGGCTGCGCGACGATCGCGGTGTAGACGACCCCACCGCCCATCGACCGCCCGATGAGCGCCACGCGACCGGGGTCGACGGCGGGGTGGGCCTTGAGTGCCAGCGCCGCGTTGACCGCGTCGATCGTGTAGCCGACGCGCAGGTTGGCGTCGTTGTCGGGGTCCTTGCTCGACTGCGCGTGGTTGCGGTAGTCGATGTGCAGGGTGACGTAACCCTGCCGCGCGAGGTAGTCGCGCTCGCGGAGCATCGTCTCGCCGTTGGTGTACTCCGCAGGATCGACGTAGCCGTGGGCGAGCACCACCGCCGGGAAGGGGCCTCGGCCTCGGGGGATGTTGATGCGTCCCGAGATGGTGAGTCCGTCGCCCTGGTAGGTCGCGAAGTACTGTCGGTAGGCACTCGTGCTGCCGCGCTCGCGGCTGAGCCTGAGGTTGCGGCCGTCGTAGCGGTGCTCGATGAGCGCCTGGATCGAGGCGGGGTCGGCTGGCCGTGTCGCGCTCGGGCTGGGTGAGGCCGTGGCCGTCGGGCCGGTCGAGCCGGGTGGGCTGCTCGGAGTCGCCGCGGACGAGGCGCCGGCGGTCGGCCCGCCGGACGCTGTCCCGGCACCGGACGTGGCCGGTCCCGTCGCCGCGCCGGTCTGGCCACCCGTGGCGGAGCACGCCGACGCGAGAGCGCCCACGAGGCCCGTGATGGCAACACGGCGGCATACCTCAGGGGTCCTGGGCTGGTGAACGGCTCGGCGACGGTCGCTCATCACCCGAGTGTCACCCGCTGACCGGCGCACGCCGCCACCGCGCCCGAAGACGCGACCCGATCGTGACCTGCGCACTGCGGCGTCGAGTGGCGGAGCGACGTCCTCGTCCGCGGTCAGACGGTGGCGGCCGCCTCGAGGAGCATCCACGCCTGCACCTGGGTCGAGAGCTCGATGCGCGCCCCCGGCGGCTGGCTCGTGCGCGCCGGGCTCCGGGGGTCAGGTGACCACACGGACACGGCGGAGGCCCGGTCCCGTCCCCTCAGGTCGCGGCCGCGCCACAGGCCGTCGGCGGTCGCGGTGACGAGCCGCCTTGCTGTGTCGCGCGCGTCGTGTGAGAGCCCCTCGGTCGTGGCGGCCAGCGCCAGGTAGCGACCGAGGATGCCCGTGAACAGTCCGCCGTCGCCGTCACCGTGAGTTCGCAGCAGGCGTATGCCGTCCGCCTCAGTCGTCAGCCGATCGTGCACTGCCGCAACGAGATCGGCCGCTCGCTGCAGGCTCTGCTCGTCACCGAGCGTGACGAGCGCGCCGAGCACGGTGCCCTGGTTGTAGGACCAGATGTCGGGGACGATGACCTCCGCGCGGGCGGAGCGCACTGACCCCTGCGACGGCGACGACGTGAGCCGCACACCGTCGAGGAAGAGGCCGCTGTCCGCCGACCAGAGCCTCGTGTAGAGCCAGTCGACGATGCCGCGAGCCTCCTCGACCCGACCGAGCCGGGCGAGGTGAAGCGCAGCAGGGGCGCTCGCGGGCACGTTCTTGAAGTCGCGCTCGACGCTCCAGAAGAGGCCGCCGCCGAGCTCCTTCGTCAGGGCGGAGCTGAGCTGCCGGGTGAGGTCACGCTCCGCGGTGCGCAGTCGTCGCTGGGGTCGCGCCCGGCCGAGGGCCGCGTGGAGCAGTGCGAGCCGCCCGGCCGCCAGGGCGAGCCACGCCATGTCGTCGTAGTAGTCGTTGACCCAGCGAGCACTGTTGCGCAGCCGGATCGTCCGCAGCAGCCGGTCACCGGTCCGTGCTCGCTCGCGTGCTCCATCGGTGTCGCCACCGCGGAGGCAGCGCAGCGCCGCGTCGACGATCGCATCGAGGTAGTGGGCCTGCCACCAGTAGTGCCACGGGTTGTCGACCCGGCCGTGCGCGGGGTGGGCGACCCGTGCGAGGTGCGTGAACGGCATACCCGCAAGTCGCGCGCCGAAGAGGGTCGTCACCGTCCGCTCGGCCTCGGCGGCGCGGGCGTCCCAGGGCGGGTCGGGCGGGGTCGGAGCGGCTGCGGCTGGCACGCGCCGACGCTACCCCGCGATGATGGCCGCGTGGAGGCTGGCGTGGAGAGTGGCGAGCAGCTGTGGCGGAGTCTGGCACCCCAGGTGCTCGGCGCGCTCGTGCGGCGCTACGGCGACTTCGACCGCGCCGAGGACGCAGTGCAGGAGGCGCTGCTCGCCGCGTCGACGCAGTGGCCCCGCGACGGTATGCCGCACGACCCCCGCGCGTGGCTCGTGCGGGTCGCGTCGCGCCGCCTCATCGACCACTGGCGGGCTGACGACGCGCGGGCCCGTCGCGAGCGGGCCGATGCCGGAGCGGTGCCCACCGACGCGCTCGTCGAGTCCCCAGCAGACTCGTGGGTGGAAGCGGGCGACGCAGGGGCGGGCGACGCGCACGCCGACGACACCCTGACGCTGCTGCTCCTCTGCTGCCACCCGGCGCTCACGCCGCCGAGCCAGGTGGCGCTGACGCTCCGCGCGGTCGGCGGCCTCACGACGGCAGAGATCGCCAGTGCGTTCCTCGTGCCGGAGTCGACCATGGCGCAGCGGATCAGCCGTGCCAAGCAGGGGATTCGCGCCGAAGGGGCGCAGTTTCTCATGCCCGAGGGCGACGAGCTGCGGCAGCGGATGGCTGCCGTCCTGCACGTGCTCTATCTCGTCTTCAACGAGGGCTACACGACGAGCCACGGGTCGCAGCTGCAGCGAGTCGACCTGACCCGAGAGGCAATTCGCCTGACGCGCGCCGCGCGAGAGCTCCTGCCCGACGACGGGGAGGTCGCCGGCCTGCTCGCGCTCATGCTGCTGACCGAGGCTCGCAGACCCGCGCGCACGGCGGCCGACGGCTCGCTCGTGCCGCTGGCGGAGCAGGACCGGTCGCTGTGGCTGAGCGACCCGATCGACGAGGGCGTCGGGCTGCTCACGTGGAGCCTGGCGGCGACACCGGTGGGGCCCTACCAGCTGCAGGCCGCCATCGCGGCGGTGCACGACGAGGCAGCGACCGTCGAGTCGACGGACTGGGAGCAGGTGCTCACGCTCTACGAGATGCTCGAGCGAACGGCACCGGGGCCGATGGTCACTCTCGGTCGGGCGGTTGCGGTCGCCATGGCGCGTGGACCGCAGGAGGGGCTGGCTCTCGTCGACGACCTCGAGCGGTCGGGATCGCTGGTGCGGAGCCACCGGTTGCACTCCGTGCGCGCACACCTGCTCGAGCAGGTCGGCGACCGGGAGGCGGCTCGCGAGAGCTACCTCGTGGCGGCGGGCCTCACGACCAGCCTGCCCGAGCGGGAATACCTGCAGCGCAAGGCCGCTCGCGTGTGACCGCCGACGACCAGATCGCACAGACACGCCGCCGGTGCGTGTCGGCGGCGAGGGCGGTCAGCGGCGCAGGTCAGGCCCAGATCGCGGCGGCGATGCCGTCGCTGAAGCGCTCGGGCGGGTCGGGCAGCGACCGGGCCATGCCCAGCGTGTGGCGGGCGGCAGTCCACGCGACCGCGCACGCGTCGATGACGTCGTCGGCGGCATACCCCTGGCCTGAGAGGACCGACGGGCGAGGGATGCCACCCGCGGCAAGGGCGGCGAGCCGCTCGGTGCGGCCCTCCTCGGTCTTCTTGCTCGCCAGGATCGGGGCGCCGGCCATCGCTGCGAACGACACCTCGGGGTGCACCTCGAGCACCGTCACCGTCGGTCTCGTGCGCAGCCAGGCGTCGACCTCGACGATCTTGTCGCGCAGCGCGAAGGCTTGCGCGCCGACGCCCTGGCCGACGAGGTCGCGGTTGACGGCGTCGGCAGCGAGCCGGGAGTCGGCGGCATACGCGGCTCGCGTGAGCGTGGAGAAGATCGACGACGCTTTGCCCGGGATCGCTGTGCGAGCGAGCACGTCGGACCGACGAATCGTATTGTCAGGCAAGCCGATCGGGATGTCGATGCCGACAGCGACGATGCCGAGCGACTCACGCACCATCGACACGAGCTCGGCGATCGTCGGAGCGACGACGACGCGCGGTCGCGGCGCCCCCGGCTCGAGCACGGCGCCGACCCAGCCGGCCTTGCACCCGTCGACGCCGAGCACCGGGGCGATGACCTCGATCGGTGCCGGTCGCGCGGGTCGAGCAGGTCCGCCCGCCGCGAGCCGCGGTGCCTTGGCGCTCGAACCCCGTGAGGTGGCGACGGGGTATCGCGCGGCGTTGCGCTCGGCCTTGCTCGCGAGGGCCGCGTCGAGGTCGAGGTCGAGCACGTCGGCGAGGCGCAGCAGGTAGGTCATGACGTCGGCCACCTCGTCGGCGACGTCCTGCCGCCGGTCGCCCTGCATGACCGCCCGCGACTCCTCGGGCGTCAGCCACTGGAAGATCTCGACGAGCTCGGCGACCTCGACCGACAGGGCCATTGCGAGGTTCTTGGGGTCGTGGAACTGACCCCACTCGCGCTCGTCGGCGAAGTCGCGGATCCGCTGGCGCCACACGTCGGTGTCCATGGCGACACCCTCTCGCAGCCGCACACTCCGGGGCCATCCGCACACCTGCGAGCGGCGCGCACACCGGGCCCGGGGTGCGGCTGCCCCCGCGGCGTGCGCCCGGGCGCACCCAGGCGCACCCGTCCGCGGTGAGACAGACCCTTCGACACCGGGCAGATCCGGACGTAGCGTGAAGCGGTGAGTCACCCTCTCAGCGAGACGAACCAGGGCCCCGATGCCCGACCGACGACCCTCGGCGGCCTCCGCGCCACGGGGCACCAGCACCGCAGCGTCAAGGCGGAGCTGCGCGACAACCTCCTCGCGCGCCTCCGTGCCGGCGAGGATGCCTTCCCCGGCATGGTCGGCTTCGACGAGACCGTCCTGCCCGAGCTCGAGGCCGCGCTGCTCGCCGGCCACGACCTCGTGCTCCTCGGTGAGCGCGGCCAGGGCAAGACCCGCCTCATGCGCACCCTCGGTGGGCTGCTCGACGAGTGGAGCCCCGTCGTCGAGGGCTGCGAGATCGGCGACGACCCGCACAGCCCGTCGTGCACCCGGTGCCGCCGTCTTGCGGCCGAGCTCGGCGACGACCTGCCGATCACGTGGCGGCACCGCAGCGAGCGCTACACCGAGAAGCTCGCGACCCCCGACACGAGCGTCGGCGACCTCGTCGGTGACGTCGACCCGGTCAAGGTCGCGCAGGGCCGCACCCTCGGCGACCCCGAGACCGTGCACTATGGCCTCGTGCCGCGATCCAACCGGGGCATCTTCGGCCTCAACGAGCTGCCCGACCTCGCCGAGCGCATCCAGGTCGCGCTCTTCAACGTGCTCGAGGAGCGCGACATCCAGATCCGTGGGTACTCGCTGCGGCTGCCGCTCGACCTGCTCCTCGTCGCGACGGCCAACCCCGAGGACTACACGAACCGCGGCCGCATCATCACCCCGCTCAAGGACCGCTTCGGCGCCGAGATCCGCACGCACTACCCGACCGAGGTGTCCGACGAGGTCGCCCTCATCGCACAGGAGGCACAGCTCGTCGCCGACGTGCCGGAGCACCTGCTCGAGGTCGTCGCCCGCTTCACCCGCGGGCTGCGCGAGTCCAGCGCCGTCGACCAGCGCTCCGGCGTCTCCGCACGCTTCGCCATCGCTGCCGCAGAAGGCATCTCGGGCTCGGCGCTGCGCCGCGCCGCTCGGGCCAACGAGGCGTATGCCGTCGCGCGGGTCTGTGACGTCCCCACCGTCGTGCCCACCCTCCTCGGCAAGGTCGAGTTCGAGATGGGCGAGGAGGGCCGGGAGCGCGACGTCCTCGCCCACCTGCTCCGGCTCGCGATCGCGGAGACGTATCGCTCGCGCCTCGCCGGCCTCGACCTCACCGGCTTCACCGACCTCTTCGCCGAGGGCGCCGTCGTCGAGACGGGCGAGCTCGTGCCGGGCTCGGAGCTGCTCGCCCAGGTCGGCCCGGTCTCGGGGCTGTCGAAGGTGCTCGACCGGCTCGGCCACGCCGATGACGCGTCGCCCGGGCAGGTCGCGGCTGCCATCGAGTTCGTGCTCGAGGGCCTGCACCTGACCCGCCGCATCGACAAGGACTCGGTGGCCGGCCGCACCGTCTACGGAGCCTGACCCCATGTCTCCCCGCGACCCCACCTCGCAACACACCGAGCAATCGCCAACGGTACGTGGCATACCCGTCCACCTTGGCGATTGCTCGGTGTGTTGCGGGACAGCGTGGGCTGGGGGTGGTGGGCGATGACCCCGCGTGACGGCGACGACGTGCACGGCCGCTACCGCTACTCGCCGTGGACAGGAGGTGCCGACCCGCTCGCGCCACCGTTCGACGTGCGGTCGGCGCTCGACGAGGTCGGCCGCGACGTCATGGCCGGCGGGAGCCTGCGCGAGTCCCTGCGTGAGCTGCTGCGGCGCGGCATGGACGGCCGGCGCGGGCTCGACGACCTCGCCGAGCGCGTCCGCCGGCTGCGTGAGGCGGCGCGCCGCCGGGGCGACCTCGGCGGCACCCTCGACCAGGTGCGCGCGATGCTCGACCAGGCCCTCGCCATGGAGCGCGACCAGCTCGCCGGTGAGGAGGGTGACGACGCGCGCCTCGCCGAGATGGACCTCGCGACCATCCCCGACGACGTCGCAGGAGCGGTGCGAGCCCTGGGCAGCCACGAGTGGCACTCCGCCGAGGCCAAGGCGACCTACGACGAGATCGCGCAGATGCTGCAGCGAGAGATCGTCGGCGCGCAGTTCGAAGGCATGAAGCAGGCGCTGTCGGGCAACGACCCCGAGGCGATGCAGCGGGTCAAGGACATGCTCGCCGACCTCAACGACCTCCTCGCCGCGCACGCCCGTGACGAGGACACGACCGACCGCTTCCGTGACTTCATGGACAAGCACGGTGACCTCTTCCCCGAGCAGCCCGAGACGGTCGACGAGCTCATCGACGCCCTCGCCCGACGGCAGGCGGCAGCCGAGCGGCTCATGGCGTCCCTCTCACCGGAGCAGCGCGAGCAGCTCGCCCAGCTCATGGCCGACGCCCTCGGCGACCCCGACCTCGCCTCTCAGATGTCGCAGCTCGCCGACAACCTTCGCGCCCTCCGTCCCGGCCTCGACCGGCGCGGCCCCGTGCAGCAGGGTCGGGGAGGCGAGTCGCTCGGTTGGGGCGAGGCCGTCGACGCGGTCGCCGAGCTGGCCGACCTCGAGCAGCTGCAGGAGCAGCTGGGGCAGGGCTACTTCGGCGCGACCCTGGACGACGTCGACGTCGAGCGGCTGGAGCAGTATCTCGGCGCCGACGCCGCCACCGACATGGAGGCGCTCCGCCAGCTCGAGCGCGAGCTGGAGCGGCAGGGCTTCGTGACCCGCGGTGACGACGGCCTTCGCCTCACTCCCCGAGCGATCCGGCGTCTGGGCGAGACCGCCCTGAGGCGCGTCTTCCAGCAGGTCGACGCTGCGGGCCGTGGCGACCACGACGACCGCGCTGCGGGTCAGGCCGACGAGCCGACCGGCCTCACCCGGCAGTGGGAGTTCGGTGACGAGCTGCCCCTCGACACGGTGCGCACCGTCTCGAATGCCTTGCAGCGCAATGCCCGTGCGCGTGGAACTGGGCACTCGACGCGGAGTGAGCCGGTCTCCACCACGTCGAGTGCCCACTTTCCGACGGCAGCCGGCGACCCGGCATACGGGACGGGGGCGGTGGAGCTGCTCGTCGAGGACTTCGAGGTGGCCGAGACGGAGCGGCGGGCACGGGCGGCGGTGGCGCTGTGCGTCGACATGTCGTTCTCGATGATGCAGGAGGGCCGGTGGGGGCCGATGAAGCAGACGGCGCTCGCGCTCTCGCACCTCGTGCAGACCCGCTACCGGCACGACGCGCTGCAGATCATCGGCTTCAACCTCGCGGCGCGCCGGCTCACGCCGGTCGAGCTCGCCGAGGCCGAGCCGGAGTGGGTGCAGGGCACGAACCTCCAGCACGCCCTCATGCTCGCGTCGCGGCACCTGCGCCGGCACCCCGACGCCGAGCCGGTCGTGCTCGTCGTCACCGACGGGGAGCCGACCGCGCACATCGAGACCGACGGCCGGCCGACCTTCCACTGGCCGGCGACCCAGGCGACGCTGCGGGCGACAGTCGCCCAGGTCGACGAGCTGCGTCGCTCGGGGGCACAGCTCAACGTCTTCATGCTCGGCGACGACCCGGGGCTCGCGCGGTTCGTCGACGCGGTCGCGCGTCGCGCCGGTGGCCGCGTCTTCACCCCGGACATCGGGCGGCTCGGAGAGTACGTCGTCGCCGACTACCTGCGCGCTCGACGCGGCGGGCGGTGACGTCCGCTGGCAGCCGCTGGCGGCCGCTGACGGCTCGGAATTCGGTCGCCCTCCGGTGACCGCGGCTGTCAGGGTGGCCCCATGGGGCTCACTCACGACGCGCGGCTGGACCGCATCGAGGCGTACTACGACTGCGCCCCGCGCGCCGTCGCCACCGTGGAGCAGGTCGGCCCCTTCACGCTCTTCGTCGCCGACGAGGGCACGGGGTGGCAGTTCTACGCGCGCCCCCGGCTGGGCGGCGGGCACACCTTCACCCCCGATGACGTATGCCGGGTGCTCGAGCGCCAGCGCGAGCTGACCGTGCCGCTCGCCATCGAGTGGGTCGAGCAGGTGACGCCGTCGCTCCTGCCGGCGGTGCGCGGCGCCGGTCACGAGCCGCACCGCTACCCGCTGCTCGTCATGCCCGCGGACGTGGCGGTCGCCCCGGACCCGCGAGCCCGCCCGCTCGAGCCGGCCGAGCCGCACCTGTCGCTCGCCCTCGGGTCGGTGTCGGCAGGGTTCAGCGAGCGCGACGAGGTCGAGCCCAAGGACCCGGGTCGGCACCCGGAGATGATGGAGCGCGGCGACCTCGTGGTCGTGGCCTCGTTCGAGGGCAACCGTCTCTGCGGGGCCGGGTCGGCTGCCCCCCGCGGCGACGTGGCCGAGCTCATGGGCATCGCCGTGCCCCCGGGACACCGCGGGCGCGGTCACGGCACGGCGATCACGAGCAGCCTCGTCGCTGCGGCCCGTGAGCGGGGTGTCGAGGTCGTCTTCCTCTCGGCCGGGTCCGACGCGGCGGCCTCGATCTACCGACGGGTCGGCTTCGTCGACCTCGGCACCGCCTGCGTCCTCGGCATCGACGACTGAGCCCAGCACCCTGGTGCGGGTGTGCCGTCCTGCGGTTGGTGCCGGTGTGCGCGGGTCAACGGGCGCGGACGAGCGCGTCCGCGAGGTAGGGCCGCAGCCCCTCTGCCCAGCGCGCGCACGTCGCCGGCATCGTCGGCAGGGCGGGCGAGGCGGGCTGTGTCGACCGCGAGACGAACGCCATCGCGACGGCGGACGCGAGCGCGAGCAGGTCTGCCGGGTCATGGTCACGCAGCACCGGGTCGGCTGCTGCGCGGTCGGCGGTCGAGATCTCGCTCCCCGTCATGGAGCAGTCGAGCGCGAGCAGCGCATGGTCCATCCAGGGCGCGCCGCGGCGCGCCTGACCCCAGTCGACGAGCACGGTGCGGTCGGGGGTCAGGACGACGTTGTCGGCGCGGATGTCCCAGTGGACGACGGCGTCGCCCGCGATGAGGTCGGCCGCGCGCTCCGCGTGTGCCGCCAGCGCGTCGTGGTGCGCCGCCCACCACGGGTCGACGAGGTCGAGCCGACCGGCGAGCTCGCGCCATCGCGTGAGGAAGATCGGCGACGACTCCCGGGCTGCGGGCAGCCCCTCCAGCTGCACCTCGTCGAGCACCGGTCGCAGTGCGGCCAGAGCCTCCCCGAAGCGGAGGAGGTCGGCCGTGCGCCACGGAGCGGGTGGCGGCGCGCCCGGCAGGTCCTCGATGAGCAGCACGACCCAGTCGCCATCGTCGTGCACGTCGAGCAGCCTCGGCAGGCTGGGGTGCTCGGGCAGCGCGGCGAGAACCCGGCCCTCGTCACGCAACAGGCCCGGGGTGTCGGGGTGGAGGTCGACACCGCACCCCTTGACGAAGGCTCGGGCGCCCGTGGCCGCCCGAACTCGTGCCGCGGGCCCCGGCGACATGCCGCCGACACAGTCGACGACGTCGACAACCGCACCGCCGAGCCGGCTCTCGACCCACCGTCGCACGCGAACCGGCACCTGCACGTAGGGGATTCGCACACCCACCGCATGACCGTTCATCTGCCGAGCATGCCGACCGGGGCCGGTCAGCTCAACCCGATTGCCCGCGGGCGCTGCTCGACGTCAGACCTTGGCGGGTCGGAAGCCGGCTGCCTCGGCGTCGCTCATCGTGGCAAAGCACTGCTCCGGGTTGGTGACCTTGTAGTAGCGGTCGCCCGGCTCGTGGGCGATCATCGAGCTCTCGTTGCCCTTGACCGGCAGGCTCCGCGGGCACGGGTGCTGGTCGCCCGCCAGCGGCCAGGCACCGGCCGATCCGGCCAACGAGCCGCCTGACGTTCCACCGGTCGAGCCGCCCGTGCCGGGTTGCGCGCACGCGGCCCTCGGGCTCGCAGCGTCCGCCCTGACGTATGCCGTCTCGCGGGCGTGCCTGCCGTAGCCGTCGCGCGAGTCGTAGCGGGCCACCGCGAACCCCTGCTTGATCTGGCGCAGCCCCGCATCGACCCCATTGACGTCGACGTAGCGCAGCAGCCGCCCGTAGCGGTCGACGTCGTCACGGGCGCCGGCCGTGAGGGTCACGCGCTGGCCGCCGATGATGCCGCGCAGGTTGCGGGTCGACTCGGTGAAGCCGCACTGGCCCGTCTCCGGGGTGTCGATGCCGACGAGCCGGACCTTCTGCGAGACGCCGTCGCGTGACACCCAGATCGTGTCGCCGTCGACGACCTTCGTCACCGCCCAGGTGCGGGCGGCTGCGGCCTTCTTGTCGGCCGCAGCCTTCTTGGCCTTCGCGTCAGCCGCCTTCGCCGCAGCAGCCTCAGTGGCGTCGGCGGCCTTGGCCTCGGCGTCCGCTCGGGCAGCCGCAGCCGCAGCCGCAGCGGCCTCGGCCTCGCGCGCAGCCGCATCACCGTCACTCGTCGGCCCGCCCGAGGACGACGATGCGGCGCCTCCCGCATCCACCCAGACCGTCGTGCTGGCCGGCGAGGACGCTGCCCCGGCAGGGCCGTCACCCTGAGCCGTTGCGACGGTGCCCGCGAGGACGAGGCCGGCCACGGCGATGAGGACGGCGTTCGTCGTGGCCTTTCGGGACGGCATACGGCTCCTCGTCGGGCGGTGCGCCGGCGGGCGCGTCAAGGCGCGTCGGCACCTCCCGGCAGCGTAGGTGGCGACACTATGTCGCATGGCCACTTTCGCGAGCATCGACGACTACGTCGCGTCCTTCCCCGACGGGCCGCGCCAGATCCTCGAGCGGGTCCGCGACGCGATGCGCCGCGGGGCGCCGGGGTCGGAGGAGAAGATCCGCTACGGCATGCCCGCGCTCATGTTTCGCGACCGCTACGGCCTGCACTTCGCCGGGTGGAAGAAGCACGTCGGGCTCTACCCCGTCGCCGTCCTCGAGGGCGAGCTCGAGCAGCAGCTCGCGCCATTCCGCGCGACCAAGGACACGGTGCAGTTCTTCTATGCCGAGCCCGTGCCCTACGACCTCATCGAGCGGGTCACCCGTGAGCTCGCGTCACGCCACGCCGAGTGATCCGTCGCGCGGCGCGGCCGCGTTCGTGACACCACCCACGGTCGGCGTCACCAGGGGAGCGCGCCGTCCGTATGCCGCCTGGCGGGCGAAGTCGAGGGCGACCTGGGCCGCCTTGCGCCGGCTCGGCATGAACCGCAGGAAGAAGGTCAGGCGCAGGACCCACGCGACCCACCCGGTGAACGGGATCCCGTAGAGCTCGGAGATCGAGCGACCGAGGCCGAAGGAGGCCGCCTGGCCGAGGCCGCGGTATGCGAACGGCCGGGTCGCGCGGCCACGGATCGTCCGCGCGAGGTTGCGACCGACGTGCTCGCCGCCCTTGATGGCCCACAGGGCGTTGGCCGGCACGGGCTCGCCCCTGCTCGGTTGCACGACGCACGCGGCGTCGCCGGCCGCCCACACGCCGTCGACGACCGAGAGGTCCGGGCGCGTCACGAGCCTCCCGCGCGGGTCGCGGTGCGCATCGAGCCCGGGCACCTGCACCGCGCGCTGCCCGATCGTGCCGATGACGGTGCTCACGGGCAGGTGCGTCCCGTCGGAGAGGTATGCCGCGTGCTCGGTCACCGCGGCGAGACGCACTCCCAGCCGGACCCGCACGCCGAGGCGGGCGAGCTCCTGCTCGGCGCGTGCGGCCAGGCGGGGCTGGGTCTCGCGCAGCTCGGGAAGGATCGTGTCGCCCGAGTGGACGAGCTCGACGCGGACCCGCGGACCGCCGAGGTCGGCGACGGCGGCTGCCATCTCGACACCGGCCATGCCTCCGCCTGCGACGAGGACGGTGTGACGGCGCAGGCCCCGATGACCCGCAGCTTCGCGGACGCGTTCGGCGAGGACGGCGATGTCTCCGGGAGCCCGAAGGGTGAAGCCGTGCTCGGCGAGGCCGGGCACCGTGGCTGCCGGCTCCCGGCCCCCGGTGCCGACGACGAGCTCGTCGTAGTCGACGACTCGCTCTTTGGAACCGCTGGACTCGCTGGGCCGGCTGGCCTCGCCCAGCTTGTCGGCGAGGGTGTAGCGGACGATCCGGAGCTCGGCGTCGACGGCCGTCGCGCGGCCGAGCACGACGTGGGCATGCGGCATCGCCTCGACGAGAGGCGTGCGCGTCCGGTCGTAGGGGAGCAGCCCCGCGAGGACCTCGCCGGTGAAGCCGTGGAAGCTGTGGGCGTCGTCGGTGCTGATGACGACGATCTGGACCTCGCCCCGACGGACGGCGCGGCCGGCGTGGCGCATGAGGCCGGCATACGCGTGGAGGGTGACGTAGCCGCCCCCGAGGAGGACGACGCGGTGCTCTGCCGCCGGCAGGCGGGTGGCCATCACGCCACCGCCAGCGCGCGGGTCGGGAGGTCGACGGGTCGGCCGA
Organism: Humibacillus xanthopallidus; assembly: GCF_006717145.1. Taxonomy (GTDB): domain Bacteria; phylum Actinomycetota; class Actinomycetes; order Actinomycetales; family Dermatophilaceae; genus Humibacillus; species Humibacillus xanthopallidus. Next base: position 100,624 of record NZ_VFQF01000002.1, read on the forward strand.
AGCTGGTCGGCTCCGCGGCGTGGAAGCCGAGGTGCGCGAGGCCGCGGGCCAGGTGACGCGTCTCGTCGACGAGCTCGAGCGACGGGTTGCCGATGGAGAAGTGGCCGCGGTGACCCGAGAGCGCGAGGAGGGCGGTCTCGGCGAAGCACGCGTAGGCGCGGCCGTCGGGCAGGCCGATGTTGCCGCCGACGAGACGCAGGCTCGGGATCTCGACGACGCCACCGTCGATGACGAGCACGTCGGGCCGGGCTGCGAGCAGGTCGGGTGAGGTGTTGCGCGGCTGGGTCGCGTCGAGCACGACGGCACCCTCGCGCAGGTGCTGCGGCTGGAGCAGGGCGTCGGCCGAGGCCGTGAGCAGGATGACGAGGTCGGCGCCGGAGACGGCATCGATCGATGTGGCGGCGACGGTGGGCACGCGCCGCCCGACCTCGGCCGCGAGCGCCTCGAGGCGCCCAGCCGATCGGGCCACGACCGTGAGCCGGCCGGCGGCGCGGTCGCGGGCGAGCAGGCGGGTCACGGCAGACCCGACGCTGCCGGTCGCGCCGACGACGGCGACGTGGGCGCCGCCCAGCCGCCCGAGGTGCTCGAGGAGCCGGCGCGCCTGGTCGTCGACGATGGCTGCGGTGAAGGCGTTGCCGTTCGTCACGCCGATGTCGGTGCGGCCGCGCAGTGAGACGCCTCCACCGGTGACCGTGGCGGTCAGTGCGCCGAGTCCGACTGTGCCGCAACCGAGTCCGCGAGCCTTGTCGACCGCACGGTGCACCCGGTCCCGGCCCTCCCCGGGCTGTGCGAGCAGGTGGCGGGCGCCGTAGGGGACGAGCACGACGTGCCCGACCTGCGACCCGCCGATGTGGATGGCGGCCATGGCGACCGGCGGCACGGGCAGCCGGCGGAGCGCCGTGTCGTAGGCCCGTTCGGGAACGCGACCGAGCGGCGACCAGACCCGGGCCAGGTCCTCACTGAGCCTGGCGCGCGGGTGGACGGTGAAGGCGAACCTGCCCGGGCCCGAGGCCGCCGACGGCGTGGTCGGAGTGTTGTCACCGGCGGTCCGGGTGCTGGTGTGCGTGCGCATGCGGTGCTCCTCTGGGGTCTGCTGCCGGTGGTCGACGGCCCGCCAGCCCGTGGGGACTGGCCGTGCGATCTGCGTGGGCGGCGCCGTTGCAGGAGCGGAGGAGCGTGCGGGGGTGGTGATACGCCGCGGACCGCGCGGCACGGCATACGGCAGCGGAAATGGGTAGGCGTACCCAGCGCTCGTGGGAGCGAGTGCGTCAGCTCAGCCGGACCGGAGCGGTCGGTAGACGAGCCAGAGCGCCCCGCCGGGTGTCGGGGTGGCGGTGTGCAGGGTGAGTCGCTGAAGGTCCTTCGCCCGCTCGAAGAGGCGCCGCCCCTCGGGGTCGACCAGGGGCGCGACCGCGAGGTGGAGCTCGTCGACGAGCCCCTCGGCGAGCAGGGACTGCGCAAGCGTGATGCTGCCGTGCACGCCGATGTCCTTGCCGGGCAGGGCCTTGAGGTCGCGCACGATGTCGGGGAGCGGACCTGAGACCGCCTCGGCGTCACCCCACTGCGTCGTGAGCGGGGTCGACGTGACGACGTACTTCCTCGCGCCGTTGATGAAGTCGGCGAAGGGCTGGACGTCTGATATCGGCCAGTAGCGCGACCACTCGTCATACATGTGGCGCCCGAGCAGCACGGCGTCCTGCCTCTCGATGAGCTCGGTCTCGCGGGCGATGAGCTCGTCGTCGAAGGTCGGCGGCTGCGGTCGGTCGGGGTCGACGTCGGGCGGGAAGAGCCGCGTCGGATCGTCCACGGCGCCGTCGATCGAGGTGATGGTGTAGACGACGATCTTGCGCACGGTCGACTCCTGTCGGTGGGTCAGAGTGGGTCAGGTTGGCCAGGTGGCTCGCTGGCTCGGTGGTCAGGGCGCCGCGGGGCCGCTGAGCTCGAGGCCGAGCCAGGCGGTGAGATCGCGCAGCTCGCGGTGGACCCCGGCCGTGATGGCCTTGGTGAAGCGGACGTCCTCGTGGATCGCGTTCACGACGAGGGTGCCGGCCTTGCGGTCGGCCTGGGCGTCGAGCTTCCCGACGAGCCGGTCGTGGTGGAGGATCGGCAGCGCGAAGTAGCCCCAGCGACGTTGGGCCTTGGGCTTGTACATCTCGAGGATGTACTCGAACCCCCAGAGCTGTTCGGCGCGCACGCGGTCGTGGATGAGCCGGTCGAACGGCGAGAGCAGCGCCGTGCGCCCCGAGAAGGTGCCCGGCACGTCGAGGTATGCCGGGTGGACCCGCCAGGTGCCCGGCACCCCCTCGACCTCGGCAGGCTCCCCGGCGTCGCCGGCGAACGGGGCCTCACCCGGCATGACGGTGCCGGTGGCGCGGGCGATGCCGAGGGCAGCGAGGCGTCGCTCGTTGCGGTGCGCGAGGGCCTCCTCGAGGTGAGCCTCGGCAGGTCGGGCGGATACACGCGCTCCGGCAGGTCGAAGTAGCGCTGGCGCCCCTTGCGTCCGGCGATGGCGGCCTCACCGCGGAGGACGAGCGCCTCGAGCATCTTGGTGATGTTGCGGTTGTTGGTCCATCCGGTCGACGGCCACGGGACGACGCTCGTGTCGGGGATGTCGCGCGACAGGAGCGGCCCGTCGGCCTCGAGCTTCGCGAGGATGTCGCGCCGGAAGGAGTCGTTGTCGGCGAGCCACCTCGCCATGAAGGGGTAGGGCTCGGACTCGCGCACCTCCGCGATGACGGCCGGCACGTCGTGCGGGCTGCGGATGTAGGCGACGGTCTCGACGAGGGTGCGGTCGCGCTCGATCGCAGCAGTGAGGTCAGCGGGGTCGTAGGTCTTGCCGAGCCGGCTCCACAACACGAGGTCGGCGCTCGGCGCGATGGCAGCGGTCGGGTCGATCTGCAGGAAGGTCAGCCGCTCGACGGTCGCGACGAGGTCAGTCGGGCGCGGCCGGTCGAGCAGCTGCGCGTGCACCGCGATGCGGCGCGCGTCCAGGGCCGTGAGCTGGTGGACCACCATGCCCGAGACGCTAGCCGAGCACGGGGACAGGGTGGCTGATGAGCGACCGCCCATCGCGGGCGACGGCCCGTCCGCTGGGTCAGGCCCGGTCGCGACCTGACGCTGCCGCCCGGCCCCCGGCCCCCGTCCCCGAGCCCGAGACGGAGTCCGGGCACGAGCGCTGGGACGCGGGCGGCGTACGCGTCGTACTCGGCCCCGAAGGTGCGGCGGAGATCGCGCTCTTCGAACGTGATCCCGACGGCGACGTAGCCGGTGGCCGCGATGGCGAAGAGCAGGTGCGGCGCGCTCATCAGCGGGGTGGCCCAGAAGGCGAGCACCAGACCGGTCATCAGCGGGTGGCGCACGATCGCGTGCAGCCCGCCGACCTGCAGCGCCGACGACGTGTCTGCGCCCGGTCCCGCAGGGGAGCCCCACCCGGCCTGCCGCAGCCCAATGAGGTCAAGGTGGTCGACGGCGAAGGTCGCCGCGACCGCGAGCACCCAACCCGCCGCGCACAGCAACCACAGGGCGTATGCCGCCACGCCCTCGACGTGCCAGACGAGCCCGTCCCACGGTTGCCACAGCGCCAGCAGGAGGGCGAGGCAGACGTTCGTGGCGAGCACGTAGGTGGTGCGCTCGAGCTCGGCCGGGACCCGACGCCGGAGCCAGGCCTTCACCGGGCGGCGGGCCATGACCGAGTGCTGGACGGCGAAGAGCAGCAGGAGCGCGAGGTCGACGGCGACGGCCCCGCCGGTGCTCGTGCGAGCCGGCCCGTCGACCGTGCGGGGGAGGAGCACCCCGGCGAGGAAGACCATCGTCCATGCGGTGATGGCGACGAAGCCGCACCAGGCGGCGGCGGAGACGGCGAGGAACACGATGCGTCGGGTCATCCCCTCATGGTGTCCACGCACGATCCGCAGCACAGCCGTGGAACTACCGCACTTCTACGGGGTCCGGGCGACGTACCACGCGGCCACCTGCGCGCGTGAGCTGAAGCCGAGACGGAGCCGGATCCGCTCGAGGTGCGACTCGGCGGAGCGCTCGGTGATGCCCAGCCGGTCGGCGATCTGGCGGTTCGTCAGGCCCTCGGCGACCAGAGCCGCGACCTCCGCCTGGCGGGCCGTCAGCCCGGTCGGCACGGCCCGGCGCAGCGCCGGCAGGCCGAGGAAGCGCCGCACCTGCTCAACCACCGACTGCGCGTCGCCGATGGCGGGCAGGTGCGAGCGGCCCTCCAGCTCGACGAGCTCGGCGCCCGGGATTGCTTCTGCGAGAGCGCGACCCCCAGCGACGGGCGCCGCCCGGTCGCCACGCCGGTGCAGCACGAGGGTCGGCGCCCGCACCTGCCCGAGCAGTGGCGAGACGTCGAGCTCGTAGGCGAGCCGCAGCAGCGCGACAGCCGTCTCGGCCGAGGACGCGGCGCGCTGGTAGCGAGCGAGGGTCCGCCTCGTGCCGGCATCCGCATCGGGGGCGAAGACCTCGGTGAGCAGGTCGGACCCGAGACCCCAGTGCGTGGCCAGCAGGCCGAGCACGTGCTGCCGGCTGTCGTCGTCGCCGATGGCCGTCCCGACGGGCCAGCCGCCGTAGAGCACGAGCCGCGACACGGTGCCGGGCCGCTCGGCGGCCCACTGCGCGGCCGTCGCCGCGCCCAGCGACCAGCCGAGCAGGTCGAAGCGCTCGGCGCCGACCGCCTGGGTGACGGCGGCGATCGTCGCGACCTCGAGGTCCATGGTGCGGGGGCCGTCGTAGGCGTCGGAGAGGCCACAGCCCGGGCGGTCGTAGCGCACCAGCGTGCGCCCCGACGACAGCGCCTCGTGGAACATCCGCTCGGCCGGGATGGCCCACCCCATTTCGAGGTGGCTCAGCCATCCGGGCGCGACGACGAGGAGCGGACCGCTGCCCGTGACGGCATACGCGACCCTCGTCCCGTCCGTCAGGGACGCCATCCCCAGGCGCTGCGCAGCCACGCTCTCCAGTGAACCGCACGGCCGGGTCGGGTGGGTTGCGGGCGGCCTCAGCCGGCCGTGTTCGGCAGCCTCAGGCCGTCGCGCTCGTCGTCCCACGCGGCCGCGCTGATGCGCCACCCGCCGGTCGTGCGGACGAGCTGGATCGTCTTCATGCCGCGCCCGGTGAACGGCTCGCCGTCCTGCGCGCCTGCCTTGGCGTAGCTGCCGAACCAGTGCGCGATGTCGCCGAAGACCTCGATGCGCCCCTCGACCGGCCACTCGCGGAAGTCGGTGAGCGACCCTCCCGTCAGCAGCGCCTCCCGCGGTGCGATGAACTCCTCGACCCCCATGACCGCCGGCTCCAGGCCGCACGTGCGCACGATGACGGCCTGCGGGAGCAGCAGCCCACGCAGCCGGTCCATCCGCTCCGCGCAGCCAGGCCCCGACGCGAACGCGCCGAAGAACGCCTTGACCATCCCCTCGATCGCCGCCTGGTCGGTCGTCTCGTCGGCAGTCCCGTCCGTGGTCACGGCCACACGCTAGCCGCGGCACCTGCTCGACGTCGTATGCCGTGTGCCCGGGTCAGGCGCACAGGGCACTGTCACGCTGAGCCGGAGAAATCTCGAGACGCGTGTCGAAGACCTTCACCGTCGGTCGACGTACGGGTACGAAGGACACCACAGCAACCAGGAGGAGTGATCGACATGCCGCGTTTCATGGGTTTCGTGAGGATGCAAGAGGGGATCGGCACCCCGCCGCAGTCGCTCTTCGACGCGATGGACGTCTACATCGGTGAGCGTGCCGCAGCAGGGGTCTTCGTTGACGGGGGCGGTCTCTACGGGACGGAGGACGCCGTGAACTTCGTCGTCAGCGGGGGCGAGGTCACCCAGCACGACGGGCCGTTCGCCGAGTCCAAGGAGGTCATCGGAGGCTGGTCGCTCCTGCAGTACGACTCCCTCGAGGACGCTGTCGCCGACCAGCGGAAGTTCGCCGAGCTGCATGCCGAGCACTGGCCCGAGGTCACCGTGATCTCGACGCTGCGCCAGATCTCGGACGGTCCCGAGGCGCCCGGCGACTGAGGGCGAGCCACGACCTGGCAGGCCGAGACGGTCTGCCGGGTCGGCCGTCAGCCGAACCGGGCGCTCGCTGCCCGCCGGACGATGAGCGCCGTGTGCAGCCGTGCGCGACCACGGCCGGTGGTCACGTCGAAGCCGAGATGCGTCGGCAGGTCGGCGAGCCGGGCCTGCAGCGTCGAGTGGTGCAGGCCGGCAGCGCGAGCCACAGCCCGCACGCTCTCGGCGTCGGCGAGCGACTCCAGCGCCTCGACCGACCAGCCGTGCTCGACGGCCCGCTCGACACCCGCCACGTCGGCCGGTGGGGACGACGCGTGGTCGGCGGCCTCGACGGCCTGCGCCAGCAGACCGAGGTCCGCCACGCGCACCCACGGCTCACGGCCCGTGGTCACGCGCAGCGCGAGCAGGGCCTCCGACCATGACCGGGGCAGGTGGTCGACCGTGACCGTCGAGCCGACCCCGACCCGCGTCGTCGGCGCGCCGCCTGACGCGGGCTCTCCGGCCGTACCTCCGGCCACATCTCTGGGCCCGGCCTCGCCGCGCACCAGGCTTGCCGTCACGAGGCCGTATGGCGTCGCCATCCGCGCCGAGGCCAGCGCGGCCCGCGGGGTGGTGGGTGTCGATGCGCCGCCCGTGGCGACGACGGTGAGCAGGGTGCGCGGCTCGAGCCCGAGACGCGCCGCGGCCCGGTCGCGGTCGGTGGGAGCCGAGCCCGTGTCGAGGAGCACCTCGAGCGACTGCCGCGCGACGGCGTCACCGGCCGTGCTCGCGCCGCTGACCATGACCGAGTGCGCGAGACGCTCGAGGACCATCGCGTCGTTGGCGTGGGCCGCCGCGGTGCGCTCGAGCCAGACGACGACACCGTCACCGCACTCGCGCTGGGGCCAACCGGGCGAATCGCCAGACGTGGCAGGGCCGCTCGGTTCTCCTGGGTATCCCGCGTCCGGCAGCCGAGCGCCCGACGGGTCGATGCGGAGCGTCCTGCCGCCGCGCCGCAGCCCGGCGACGGCGCCCGACAGCAGCGCCGCCCCGCGGACCATCGTCTCGACTCCGACACGGCCCTCGACGAGGTGGTCGAAGTACGTGATGACCTTCAGCGTCTCGCTGGCTTCCGGGTCGAGGGAGGTCAGCCGACCGACGAGCTCCTGCACCTGGCGTCCTCGGGGGTGGGGGGTCGTCCCATCGTAGGCGCGCACGCGTTTCGGTGGGCCCCGAGAAGGTCAGCGACCCACGGAGCCCGCCGGACGGCATACGTGATCAGGCGTCGCCCGCCACGTGCCCGAGGATGCGGTCGAGCCAGCTCTGCTGGGCCTCCACGGAGATGCGCGCGAGGGTGGCGGCGCCACCCATCATCTGGAAGCCGTGGAAGCCGCCGGGCCACACGTGCAGCTCGGCGACGCCGCCGTCGGCCCAGATCTGTGTCGCGTAGGCGACGTCCTCGTCGCGGAAGACCTCGGCGGAGCCCACGTCGATGAAGGCCGGCGGCAGGCCCGACAGGTCGGTGGCGCGAGACGGAGAGGCGTAGATCGACACGTCGTCCGTGCCGCGCCGGTCTCCGAGGTAGGCGTCCCAGCCGGTGTCGTTGGAGCCGCGGTCCCAGATGCCCATGCCGACGTACTGGTGCGAGCTGACGGTGACGTTGCGGTCGTCGATCATCGGGCACATGAGCAGCTGGCCGATGAGAGCCGGCCCGCCGCGGTCGCGGCAGAGCAGGGCGACCCCGGCCGACAGCCCACCACCCGCGCTGCCACCGGCGACGACGACGCGGCCGGCGTCGAAGCCGAGGGTGTCGCCCTGGGTGACGAACCACTGGAGCGCCGCGTAGCAGTCCTCGAGCGGCACGGGGTCGGGGTGCTCGGGCGCGAGGCGGTACTCGACGCTGGCGACGACGGCGTCGTAGCGCTCGACCCACTCGACGCACGCGTCGGCGCCGGTGAAGCGGTCGCCGATGATCATGCCGCCGCCGTGGATGTGGAAGATCGCCGGGCCACCCGCGGTGTGGTCGGTGCGGCGGAAGACCGACACGACGATCTCGGCGTCCTCGTAGCCCGGCACGGTGAACTCGTCGTGCGTGACCGCCCGGCCCTCGAGGACCTGCTCGAGGGGGACGGCGAGCGGGGCCTCCCGCATGAGCGGGATCATCTCGGGCGTCAGCGTCGGGGGCAGCTGCTCGCCGATGACGGAGAGGACGGCGGCGAGCTCGGGGTCGTAGGGCGGGCGGCGAAGCGTGTCGGACGTCGTCACGGGGTCCTCCTGGGTCAGGGCCACCTCGTCGTGGCCTGCAGCCATGATCGTCCGCCGGCTGGGCCCGCTCCACCGCCGCGACGACGCGAAGTGGCCGGCGGGACCCGCCGCGTGGCCAGTCTGGTGCCCCGCGGTGGACGGCTGACACAGTGGGCGGATGGCTGGTGAGGCGCCGCTGCTCGGCTTCGGTCTGCCCGTCTCGGGGGCGTGGGCGACCCCCGAGACGATGCGTCGCGTCGCCCGCCGCGCCGAGGAGCTCGGGTATGCGTCGCTCTGGACCTTCCAGCGCGTCCTCTGGCCCGCCGACGGCAGTCTCGGACCCGCGCACCGCTCGGTGCTCGACCCCGTCGTCGCGCTCGCGCACGTCGCCGGGCACACCGAGCGCATCGGGCTCGGCACCGCGACGATCTGCGCGCCGTTCACCGCACCGGCCCTGCTCGCCAAGACGATGGCCTCGCTCGACGTCGTCACGGGTGGTCGCCTGACGGTGGGGCTCGGCATCGGCTGGCTGCCGCAGGAGTATGCCGCCGCGGGCGTCCCGCTCGAACGGCGCGGTGCGCGGATGGAGGAGTACCTCCGCTGCCTGCACGCGCTCTGGACGCAGGACCCCGTCGAGTTCGCGGGGGAGTTCTACACCGTGCCGCGCTCGCACCTCGGGCCGCTGCCGGTGCAGCAGCCGCACCCTCCCGTGCTGCTCGGTGGGACGGCCGACGCGGCGCTGCGTCGGGCAGGTCGTCTGGCGCAGGGCTGGATCGGGTCGAGCTCGCACGACCTCGCCGGGATCGGCCGCGACATCGAGACGGTGCGCGACGGAGCGCGGTCGGTCGGGCGCGACCCGTCGGCCCTGCGCTTCCTCGTGCGGGTCGTCGTCGACCTGCGGGACGTCGCTGCGGGGCCGGGGCGCCGGCCCTTCCAAGGCAGCTCCGGTCAGGTGCGTGACGACCTGCGCGCGCTGGCGGCGCAGGGCGTCACAGAGGTCTTCGTCGACCTCAACCTCTCACCGCGGGTCGTCGGGGCGGGCGTCGACGTGGCCGAGGCCACGGCCTACGCAGACCGGGTGCTGGACGAGCTCGCCCCAGTGGCAGGCGAATCCGTGTAGCGCGGGTGTGGCGCTGGTGCAGCGCTGGTGCAGCGCTGGTGTAACGACGGGGCGATCGGCGGTCTAGCTCGCGGCCCACCCGGTGACCTCGACGACGCGCAGCACGTGGACGCGGTCGAAGGGCCGGTCGCGATACTGCGCGTAACGCTCCTCCAGCAGTGCGCCGAGCCCCTCCTCCAGCTCGGCGCCCGGATCGGGCTCCCACTGCAGCGAGGCCCGCACCCACCACAGCCGCGACCAGTCGTCGCGGTCCCACTGCTCGACGAGCAGCGTTGCGCGCGAGTCGGACTCGAGGTTGCGCTCGCGCTGGAGCCGGCTCGACGACTTCGGCTTGACGCGGTCGACGGGGATGCCGACGAAGCCGTCGCCGTCGATGGCGAAGACGCACGGCACGGCGTCGACCCCGCGCGTGGCGTGCACGGTGCAGAGGATGCCGTGGTCGGCGGCGACGAGGCGGGCCATCGCCGCGTCGGGGGCGAGCCTCATCGTCGGACCACGCGGGGTCGGGAGGTGGCTGCCATGTGGTCCTCGATCGTGCCGGGGGTGACCCCACCCAGCGTAGGCGGCCACCCGGGGCGCGGACGTCGCTCGCGGCATACCGGATGGGGTGGCGTCGACCTACGATGAGCACGTCCCGCGGTGCTCACGTGGCCGCGGCCTCGCCGTCAGCGTCGACGCTTGGGAGGTCTCATGAACCCGGCCGTGTGGGTGGAGCGCCACGGGCGCCGTCGGCGGGACGAGCCCGCGATCGCCGAGGGCGAGCGTGTGCACGCGACGTGGGGCGCCTGGGCGGCGCGGACCGCGAGCCTCGCCGGTGGGTTGCTGGGGGAGCTCGGGCTCGCGCCCGGCGACCGCGTCGCCATCGTCATGCGCAACCGGCCGGCATACCTCGAGGCGATGTATGCCGTGTGGCACGCCGGGCTGGTCGCCGTGCCTGTCAACGCGCGGCTGCACCCGCACGAGTTCGCCTACATCCTGGGCCACAGCCGGACGAGCGTCGTGCTGACCGACGAGGAGCACGCCGAGGACCTCGCGCCGCTCGTCGAGAGCGTCGAGACACTGCGCGAGGTGGTCGTCGCGCCGGGGGACCGGTGGGAGCGGATCGCTTCTGCTGCAACGGTTCCCGTCGCCGACCTCAGCACGGACAGTCCGGCCTGGCTCTTCTACACGAGCGGAACCACCGGTCGCCCCAAGGGGGCGACGCTGACCGCGGGCAACCTGCTCATGGCGTCGCTCAGCTACTTCGCCGACATCGACGCCGTCGCTCCTCAGGACGCGATCCTGCACGCCGCACCGCTGTCGCACGGGTCGGGGCTCTACGGGCTGCCGCACGTGGCGCGCGGCGCGACGAGCGTGCTGCCGGAGTCCGGGGGCGTCGACCCGGCGGAGCTGGCGGCGCTGCTCGGGCGGTGGCCGGGCACGTCGTTCTTCGCGGCGCCCACGATGATCAAGCGGCTCGCGGCGGACCCGGTCGTCGCGGAGGCGGCGCGCACGCACCTCAAGACGGTGATCTACGGCGGCGCGCCGATGTATCTCACGGACCTCGAGGACGCACTCGATGCCTTTGGTCCCAAGCTCGCCCAGATCTACGGGCAGGGTGAGACGCCGATGACGATCACGGCGCTGTCGAAGGCCGACCATGCCGAGCGCGACCACCCGCGGTGGCGAGAACGACTGCAGAGCGTGGGCTTCCCGCGCACCGACGTCGAGGTGCGGGTCGTGGACGGTGACGACAGGTCAGTCGAACCCGGCGAGGTCGGGGAGGTCGTCGTGCGTGGTGCCGTCGTGATGGCCGGCTACTGGGACGCGCCCGAGGCGACGGCCGAGACGCTGCGCGGTGGGTGGCTGCACACCGGCGACATGGGCAGCTTCGACGACGAGGGCTACCTGACGCTGCGCGACCGTGCGAAGGACCTCATCATCAGCGGCGGGATGAACATCTACCCGCGCGAGGTCGAGGAGGCGCTGCTCCACCACCCGGGCGTGCGGGCCGCGGCCGTCGTCGGGCGGGCGGACGAGGAGTGGGGGGAGTCGGTCGTCGCCTTCGTCGTGCCGATGGACGAGGACGCGCCACCGCCTGCCGAGGAGCTCGACCGCACGTGCCTCGAGCGCATCGCGCGCTACAAGCGGCCCAAGGACTACCGGATCGTCGAGGCGCTGCCGACGAACAACTACGGCAAAGTGCTCAAACGGGAGCTGCGCGAGCAGCTGTCGGTGACGTCGGCCGGGGAGGAGCGGGGCCAGGGCGCCTGAGGCCCATTCACACGAGCCGCCCGCCGGGTTACATTCAGCGCACCGGTTCGGCACGCGTACGTGCACCAACCCGAGGCGTGATCGGCCGCTCCATCCATGACAACGGCGTCAGGAGGCAGTCCCTTCATGAAACTCGCTCTCTACCTGCCCAACTTCCGCGACAAGGTGACGGTCAAGGAGCTCGAGGACCTCACGGCGCTCGCCGAGGACCTCGACTTCGACTCGGTGTGGACCCTCGACCGCATCGTCGTCCCGGAGGCCTCCGACCGCGGCGAGCTGCAGTACTCGTTCGGCATGATGGCCGAGTTCCCCAAGCAGCTGCCGGTGTCGTCACGCGGCGAGTGGCTGCAGGGATGGCCGCTCATCCCGTGGCTTGCAGCCAAGACGTCGAAGGTCCGCATCGGCATGAGCATCATCGACACCCCTTACCGGTCGCCGGGGGTGCTGGCCGCCGAGCTCGCGACCGTCGACCAGCTGTCGGGTGGGCGGCTCAACGTCGGCGTCGGATCCGGTTGGATGCCAGAGGAGTTCGCGGCGGCGAGCGCGACGGACATCTTCCCGCGGCGGCACACGCACGTGCGCGAGACGATCGAGATCATGCAGGGCATCTGGACCAACGACCTCTTCGAGTACCACGGCGAGTTCGCCGACTTCGACCGGTGCGGCTTCGGCGCGAAGCCGGTGCAGAAGCCGCACCCGCCCATCTACTTCAGCGGCCTGCGCGACCCGAAGCGCTCGGCCCTGCGCATCTCGAAGTACAACCTCGCCGGCTGGATCGGCATCCAGGACCACTGGGACGAGCTGGCGGGCTGGCAGAAGGCGATCAAGGAGGAGCTCGACAAGCTCGACCAGGCCGACGCGCTCGCGCCGCTCGACCTGTGCTCGATGTACTGGTTCGTCATCACCGACGAGCCGAGCGACCAGACCTTCGCCGGCAAGGGCAGCAACATCCTCATCGGCACCAAGCAGCAGATCACCGACAACCTCAAGCGGCTGCGTGACGTCGGCCTGACGATGCCGCTCATCTGGCCGCCCTTCACCGACGTGCCGGTGTCCAAGACGCTCGACGACCTCAAGGTGCTCAAGGAGGAGATCCTGCCTGCGGTCGAGGCCGGCTGACGGGGCGGTCGGCGGGCGGTCGGCGGCGCGGGCGGCGGCGCGGCATACGGCAGGGCGACCTCCACGGTCACGGTCGCGGATAGGGTTGCCCCATGGCTGGTCAGGTGCAGTCGCCCTTCTGGGTCAAGGTCATCGCCACGTTCACCGGGTGTGCGTCGATCGGGGCCCTCGTCGGGCTCCTCGGCGGGGCGCTCACGCAGAACGTCGAGCGGGGGCTGGCCGTCGGCGTCGTCGGAGGCCTCCTCGTCGCACTCGCGCTCGTGGTGCTCAAGCCGGAGCGCATCCGCGGGGAGTGACGGGCGCGAGCAGCCCGCTTTCGGGAGCGTTGTCGGTGCCCTCGAGATAATGAGGTACATGGCCTACGACCACGAGCTTGCCGACAGGATCCGCGAGATCGTTCTCGGCGAGGAGAACCTCACCGAGCAGCGCATGTTCGGGGGTCTGGCGTTCCTCGTCAACGGCAACATGGCGGTCGCCGCCAGCGGCGAGGGTGGTCTCCTCGTTCGCGTGGACCCTGCAACGGCCGACGAGTGGATCGACCAGGACGGCGTGACGCCGATGGTGATGCGCGGGCGCGAGATGCGTGGCTGGCTGCGCGTCCGCGCCGGCCTCGACGCGGAGGGGCTCGACGAGTGGGTCTGGCGGGGCGTGACCTACGCGCGCTCGCTGCCGCCCAAGCGCCCGTAGGGAGTGGGTCAGCCTCGGTCAGCGGGGAGACCGGTCAGCCGCGCCTCGGCCCGCTGTCGCCCGAGGGCAGGGGCGAGCTCAGCCCCTCAGGCGACGGAGCGAGACGGCCAGACCTCCCAGCAGGACGAGAGCGGCCAGCAGTGCCGCCGCGGCGCTGAGGTCGATGTCCTGCTCGGCGACGGTGACATGCTTCGGCAGGTCGGCCAGCACCTTCGTCAGGCCTTGGGCATCCGTCGCAGCGAAGTACTCGCCGCCGGTCCGCTGGGCGACGCCCTTGAGGGCGGCCTCGTCGACGACGAGGAAGTTGCGGCCGCCCATCGTGCCGCCCCCGAAGCCGGAGAGGTCGCGTGCCCGAGGCTGGAAGCCGCCGTACTGGTCGCGTGTGCACGCCATCTGCGTGGGGTTCTTCGTGCCGAAGCCGATCGGGTAGATACGGACCCCGCGGGCAGCAGCCTGGTCAGCGGCCTCGCCCGGCGTCACGCCGCGCGTGTTCGCGCCGTCGGTCAGCAGCACGACGATCTCGGGCGCGACGCCGACCTTTCCCGCCGTCGCTCCACTGCCGGGCCCGGTCCCACCAGTCGGTGTGGGCGTGGGCGACGGTTCGCCCACGCCGGGCCCGTCGGTCGTCGGCTCGTCCACCGCATCCGCCGGGGCGACGTTCGGGTCCAGCTCCGCGATCGCGTCGATCGACCGCAGGATCGCCGCCCCGATCGTCGTCCCGCGGCCCGTCGTCACCGCGTCGAGCGCCGCGAGCAGCTCCTCACGGTCGACCGTCGGTGCGACCGCCAGCTGCGCGAACCCGGAGAAGACGACGAGCCCGACCTTCGTCTGGTCGTCCTGACCCTGCACGAACGACCGCACCGCCGCCTGCGCTGCCGCGAGCCGGTTGGGCACCACGTCCGTCGCGCACATCGATCCCGACACGTCGAGCGCCACGATGACCGTCGAGCTCGACGTCGGAACCTCGGCCCGCACCGTGGGCCGCGCACTCGCCAGCCCCAGCAGACCCAGGGCGCACAGCACCAGCGCCACCGGCACGTGCCGTCGCCACGAGGCCGACCCCGCACCGGCCGCCCGCAGCAGTGCGACGTTCGAGAAGCGCACGGCCTGCCGCCGACGACGACGGAGCTGCCACACGTACACCCCGAGCAGCACCGGCACGCACAGCAACGTCACGAGCAGCAGCGGCACACCGAACGACACGTCAGATCACCCGCCCCTGCCGCAGCACCGACACGGTCGCCCCACCCAGCAGGAGCAGCGCCGCCAGCGCCGCCACCCACGAGGTCACCTCGTGCGGCACCGTCCGCGTCGTCCACTGCAGCTCGATCGCGTCATAGACCGCGGCCAGCGACGCAGCGTCCGAGGCGCGCCGATACGTCCCGCCGGTCGTCTCCGCGACGGCCCGCAGCGGTGCCTCGTCGAGCGCGGTCGCGATGCTGAAGCCGTCCACGGCGATCGTCGTGCCGGCCGGCGTCCCCAGCCCGATCGGCTCGATCCGCACACCCGCTGCCGACGCGAGCTCGGCCGCGCCCGCGGGCCCGTTGTCCGTCGTGTCCTCGCCGTCGGTGAGCAGCACGATCGCGGTGCCGCCGTGGTAGCCGATCGGCGTCTCCTGGTCCGTCCCGCGCTCCGCGTCTCCTGGCGCCTTGACCGGCTTGCCGACGATCGCGCTCAGCCCACCGAGGATCCCGTCCGCGAGCGAGGTGTCGCCGGCGGGCCTGAGGCGCGCCACTGCCGCGAGCACCGCGGCCCGGTCCTCCGTCGGGCGTTGCGTCACGAGCCCCGTGCCGCCGAAGGCGACGACCCCGATGCGCACCGATGACGGTTGCTTCGCGATGAAGGCGCGCGCGGCCGCCTTGGCCGCCTCGAGCCGCGACGGCTTGACGTCAGTCGCGGCCATGCTGTTCGACACGTCGAAGGCGAGCACGACCGTGCCCTCCCGACGTGGCTCCGCGACCGAGGCCACCGGTCGCGTCAGCGACAGCACCATGACGGCGAGAGCAGCGACGAGCAGCACCGGCCCGAGGTGGCGCCACCGCCCGCGCGGGGCCGCCATGACGAGGCCCTGCGCCGCCAGCTCGCGCCGTCGCCGCTCCTGCACCCGCAGCACCCGCCGGTAGCCGGCGACGAGCAGCGGCACGATGAGCAGCCCCGCCAGCGCCCACGGCCAGGTCAGCGACAGCTCACTCATGGCCGCCTCCTCATGGCCGCCACCTCATCGCCGTCTCCGACGCCGTAGCTCGGAGATCCGCAGCAGCGACCGCACGAGGTCCTCGTCGGTCCGCACGGGATAGACGTCGACGCCGGCCCGCCGTGCCCGCGCCTCGAGGTCGGCCTGCCGCGCCTCCGCGGCCGCCGCGAGCCGCGCCCGGAAGGCGACGTCGCTCGTGTCGACGAAGATCTGCTCGCCCGTCTCGACGTCCTCGACGTAGACCCCGCCCGCATCCGGCAGCTCGCTCTCGCGGGGGTCGATCACCTGGATCGCGACGACCTCGTGCCGCCGCGCCAGCCGCGACAGCGGCGCCTCCCACCCGTCCGCGGTGATGAAGTCCGACACGACGAGCAGGAGCGATCGCCTCCGCGCGATGCCGTATGCCGCCGCGAGCATCGTCCCGAGGTCCGTGACCGACCCGGACGGGGCGCGGTCTCCAGCCTGCGACGTCCGCCTGGCGAGGAGGTCGTGGGCGATGCGGAGCACCTGGCCTCGACCCGACGCGGGCGGGATCACCCTGTCGACCCCGGTGTCGAGGACGATCGCCCCGACGCGGCTGCCGCCTCGGGTCAGCACGTGGGCGAGCGTCGTCGCCACCTCGGCGAGCACGAGGTCCTTCTGCCGGTCGACCGGTCCGAAGCCCATCGACGCCGAGTGGTCGAGCAGCAGCCATGCGGTCAGCTCGCGGTCCTCGACGAACTCGCGGACGTAGGGCTCGTCGAGCCGCGCCGTGACGTTCCACTCGATGTGGCGCAGGTCGTCACCCGGCACGTACTCGCGCAGGTCGGTGAAGTCGATCCCCGCCCCACGGAAGAGCGTGCGGTAGTCGCCCTGGAGCCGGCCGTCGAGCCGCCGCACCACCCTCCACTCGAGGCGGCGCAGCAGGCTCTCGGCGCTCAGCCCGGCGGTCGCGCCCACGTCACGTCACCGCCGCCGGCAAACCCACTATCACCGCCACCAGCAAACCCAGCCCCACCACCGAAGCCGCCGGGCCGCTCCCGCAGCGGCGCCGTCGGCACCGGCACCGCCTCGAGGATCGGCGTCAGCAGGGCGTCCGCCGACACGTCTTCGGCAAGAGCCTCGTACGACAGCACGATCCGGTGCCGCAGCACGTCGCGCGCGAGGTCGCGCACGTCGCCCGGCAGCACGTAGTCACGTCCCCGGAGGAAGGCCAGCGCCCGACCCGCCAGCACGAGGTTGATCGAGGCCCGCGGGCTCGCGCCGTAGGTCAGCAGCCGCGCCAGGTCACCCCGGCCCACGCTCGCGGGATCGCGCGTCGCGGTGGCCAGCCGGACGGCATACTCGATGACCGCGGGGTCGACGTAGACGGCGTCCGCCTCGCGCTGGAAGTCGCGCAGCATGTCCGGGTCCAGCACCTTCACCGTCGCCACCGCAGCCGCGATCTGTCGCTCCACGACGACGAACTCCTCAGCGGCAGAGGGGTATCCGATGAGCACCTTGAGCATGAAACGGTCGACCTGCGCCTCCGGCAACGCATACGTCCCCTCCGACTCGATGGGGTTCTGCGTTGCCATGACGAGGAACGGGTCGGGCGCCGGGTAGGTCTCGCGCCCGATCGTCACCTGGCGCTCCTGCATGACCTCGAGCAGCGCGCTCTGCACCTTCGCGGGCGCCCGGTTGATCTCGTCGGCGAGCACGAGGTTGGCGAAGACCGGACCGAGCGAGACCTGGAACTCGCCGTCCTTCTGGTTGTAGATCCGCGTCCCGACGAGGTCGGCCGGCACGAGGTCGGGGGTGAACTGGATGCGCTGGAAGTCGCCCCCGATCGCCTGGGCGAGCGTCCTGATCGCCATCGTCTTCGCAAGCCCCGGCACGCCCTCGACCAGCAGGTGCCCCCGGGCGAGCAGCGCGACGAGCATGCGCTCGACGAGGACGTCCTGCCCGACGATCGTCCGTTTCACCTCGTAGAGCGCCTGCTCGAGCGCGTGACGCCCCGTGGGTGCCTTGCCGTCCATGCCGTCCTCCTGCGTGACCACGCCTGCCGCTCCTGCCGATCCTGCCGATGCTCCTGATTCCGTATGCCGTGTGCTGCGCCCGCGCCGCGGCGCGGGCTCACCGTGGCGGGCTCCCCGCTGCGCCGCCCGCCGTCGCGATCGGAACCGCGAAGCCGATGCCGACGAAGAGGCTCTGGTCGGTGGGGTTGGCCAGTCCCGTGACGATGCCGACGACCTGCCCGGCCTTGTTGAGCAACGGGCCGCCGGAGTTGCCGGGGTTGACCGCGGCGTCGAACTGGATGAGGTGCTCGAGCTTGCGGGTGCCTTCGACGGTGACCGTCCGGTCGAGCGCCGACACGACGCCGGCCGAGAGCGAGTCGGTCAGGCCGAGCGGGTGGCCGACGGCGAAGACGGGCGCCCCCACCTGCACCGCGCCGCCGAGCACCGCCGGCACGACGGTGTCCGGCAGGCGGTGCGGGCGCAGGGTGGCGATGTCGCTCGCCCGGGTGCTCTGGGCGATGTCGGCGCCGGCGTTGGTGCCGTCGCTGAACGAGATCGTGATCGACTCGGCGCCGTCGACGACGTGCAGCGCCGTGAGGACCGTCCCGTCGGCATTGATGACGACGCCCGCACCGGTGCCCTCGCGGTCACCACTCAGCCGCGTCGTGATGAGCACGAGCGAGGGCTCGATGGCCGCGTGGGCGAGGGTCGCGTCGGCCGGCTTGGCCGCGTCCTGCTCGGCCCGGCGCTCGATGCCCGCCTGCACGTCCGCCGCGACGTCGGCCCGGGTCAGCGCCGCAGGAGGTGCTGGGCGGGTCAGCGCGTAGGAGATCGCGAGCGCACCCACTGCGAGGACGGCGATCGAGGTCCACCACAGCCGAGCCGGGATCCGGCGCAGCCGTGCGACCAGCCGGCGCGGGCCGCGGGGCGGCTGCGCGGCCGGTGAGCCTGCGGGGTCCGGTGAGCTCGCGAAGCCTGGTGAGCTCGGTGAGCTCGGTGAGCGAGGACCGACCACGTTGAGCAGCGCCGACGATGCGGGCGCAGGTGGCTGGGAGGCACCGCCCGACGGGGCGGCACCGGGCTCCTGCGGAGCGGTGACCCGTGCCACCTTTTCGACTGTACGTTCCCATCGGCCCGAGCGGCAGTGGTCAGAGAAGGTCTGCCGTCGCAGCGCACCCTTCGGCGCGGGGGTCAGGCAGTGACTCAGCCGCCCGCTTCCTATAGAACTAGGGGGTGCCGACTGCTGCGACCCTGCTTCACGACCGGCTCGTCGAGCAGCAGCGCGCCCTCGTCGAGGCCGAGGCTGCGGTCCGCCGCCGCGAGCCCGAGGGCATCCACGACCTGCGCGTGGCGATGCGACGCATCCGGTCGGCGCTCGCGAGCTTCCGCCCCGTCGTCGACGCCGGCGTCACCGACCCGCTGCGTGACGAGCTGAGGTGGGCGGCGGGCCGGCTGGGGGAGGCACGCGACGCCGAGGTCGTCGCCGAGCGCATCGTCACCCTGCTCGACGAGGTCGCAGCCGACACCCCGCCCGAGGTCCTGGCCCGCCTGCGCGATCGCGTGCACGCCGATGCGGCCGCCGTGCGCGACGTCGTCGACGAGACCCTCGACAGCGCGCGGTATGCCGAGGCCCTCGTCCTGCTCGACAGCGTCGTCGCGCGCCCTCCCTTCACGGACGAGGCACAAGGCAAGGCGCGCCCGCTCGCCCGGCGACGACTGCGCCGCGAGGCCGACCGGGTCCTCGGTCTCGCCGAGGAGGCCTGGGCCACCACCGAGCCCGAGCAGCGAGCCGCGCAGCTGCACGACGTGCGCAAGCGCGCCAAGCGACTGCGGTATGCCGCCGAGGCCTGTGAGCCCGTGCTGGGCGACCGCGCCACGAAGGTCGCCGGTGCGGCCCAGCAGATCCAGACGACGCTGGGCACCCACCACGACGAGATCGTCACGCGGGCAGCGCTACGCCGCATCGCCGAGGCCGACGACGGCGACGAGGCGGGCGCCTTCCTCCTCGGTCGCCTCGACGCCCTCGAGGAGCTGGCCGAGGCGCGTGTCGAGCACCAGGCCGCGAAGGACATCGCGAAGCTCGAGCGCGTCGCCGCCAGGCAGCTCGGCTGACAGCTGCTCGGCCGACAGCGGCTCCTAGGTCGCGCTGCCGGCCTCGCGGATGTGGCGTGGCACCTGCTGCTCCGGGTGCGGCTCGTCGCCGACCTCCTTCTGCGCCAGCCACATCCGAGCCTCGAGGTCGTCGCGCACCGCGGCGTAGGCCGGGTCGTCGGCCACGTTGACGAGCTCTTCGGGGTCGGCCTCGAGGTCGTAGAGCTCCCACTCCTGCGCGAAGCGCCGGTCCGAGCAGCCCGGCAGCCCCAGCCCGTCGTTGTAGAAGAAGATCAGGGTGTAGCGGTGCGTGCGGTAGCCGTAGTGCGCCCCGACCTGGTGGCTGCGGTCGTCGTGCATCCAGTAGCGGTAGTAGAAGCCCTCGGACTCCCCTCGCCTGTCTCCATCCCGGTCCCGGTCGCTCTCTCGATCGGCTTGCGCCTCAGCCGTGCCCGTGAGCTCGCCCCAGAACGACCGCCCCTGCATGCGGTCCGGCACCTCGACCCCGGCGGCCTCGAGGAGGGTCGGTGCGATGTCGACGTTCGTCACGATGCGGTTCGTCGCCTGCCCGGCCGGGACGGCTCGGGGATAGGACAGCACGAAGGGCATCCGGATCGACTCCTCGTACATGAAGCGCTTGTCGAACCAGCCGTGGTCGCCGAGGAAGAAGCCCTGGTCGGAGGAGTAGATGACGATCGTGTCGTCGAGCTCGCCCCGGTCGGCGAGCCATGAGGTCAGTCGCCCGACGTTGTCGTCGACGGAGGCGACGCACGCGAGGTAGTCCTCCATGTAGCGCTGGTACTTCCACAGCGCCTCCTCGTCCGGTGAGAGGCCTTGCGGCACAGGCTGCTTGAGGTCCTCGGCCGTGAGGTGGTCGGCGACACGCATGGCTGCCCGGCGCGCGGTGTCCGAGCGGCCCGCGAGGTCGTCGGTGAACGTCGCGGGCACGGGGATCGGAGCGCCCCCGAGAGGGCCGTCGGCGGCATACAGCCCGGCGTGGGCGGCGTCGGGCTCCCACGGACGGTGCGGCGCCTTGTGCCAGACGAGCACGCACCAGGGATCACCACCGCCGAGCGACTCCACCCAGTCGATGGCGAGGTCGGTGATGAGGTCGGTCGCGTAGCCGGGCTCGACGCGCAGCCCGTCGGGCGAGCGGAAGCGCGGGTCGTGGTACTCGCCCTGGTCGATGAGGGCGTCCCACCGGTCGAAGCCCTGCGGGTCGTGCTCGACGCCGTCGGTCGATCCCTGGCCCATGTGCCACTTGCCGACGAAGGCCGTGCGGTAGCCCGCCTCGCGCAGCGCCGTGACGAAGGTCGGCTGCGAGGCGTCGATGAAGGTGTCGAGGGTCGTCACGCCGTTGACGTGGCTGTAGGTGCCGGTGAGGATGGACGCCCGGCTCGGCGCGCACAACGAGTTCGTCGCGAAGAGGTTGTCGAGGCGCGCGCCGGCCGTCGCGATGGCGTCGATGTGCGGCGTGCGGTTGACGACCGACCCGTAGGTGCCGATGGCGTGAGCCGCGTGGTCGTCGCTCAGGAGGAAGACGATGTTGGGCCCGCGCGGCGGGTCCACCGCCGTCGGCTCCGTCGATCGGGATGGCTCGCCTGTCGTCGCGCTCACCCCGCCACGCTAGACGCCACCCCCGCAGCGGGTCGAGGTATGCCGCCCGGCCCGGTCGCCCGGCACGCGCACTCCCCGGTCGCCCGGCACGCGCACTCCCCGGTCGCCCGGCACGCACACTCCCCGGTCACCCGGCGCGCGCACCTCCCGCACGGCCCCCATCCCCAATCGAAAGAGCACTCCGTCGGGTCCTTGAAGATTTGAACACCCGACGGAGTGCTCTTTCGATTGGGGGGCAGGGTGATCGCGGCGCGCCTATTGTTCGAGGCGAGGGCCGTCGGCCGAGTCGCAGCGAGGAGGGCACGCGATGGTGGAGGACGAGGGTTCCGGTGCATCGGAGCACTCCACGCGTGCCGATCCTCGCGGTCGCACGGGCGGGCTGGGCAGGATGTTCCACGACCCGCCGAGGATGCTCGACCGGTTCGAGCTCGTGCTGCTCTTCGTCCTGGCGACGATCGCCGTGCAGGGTCTCGTCGACGTGCGCGGGTCGGTCTTCGCCGAGCTCTTCGCGCACGCGATCACCGGTCTCGCCCTCGTCGCTGCCGTGCGCGCCTCCGGCACGCGCCGTCGGTGGCGTCGCGCAGCCGACGTGCTCGTCGTCGTCATCCTCGTCATCAGCGTCGCGACGGTGACGTGGCGCCGTGAGGAAGGCACTCTGGCCGTGCCGCCCGAGACGACCTGGCTCATCGCAGCGGCGATCACGCCGGTGCTCATCGCCCGACGAGTGCTCCAGCACACCGTCGTCACCCTGCAGACGATCATGGGCTCGGTTGCGGCCTACCTGCAGATCGCCGTCGCCTACGCGTTCCTCTTCCAGACCATCGACGCCTTCACGTCCTCGCAGCCCTTCTTCGGCAAGGAGGTGTCGACGACGGTCTACATGTACTTCAGCCTCGTCACCATCTCCACGGTCGGCTTCGGCGACTTCGTCGCGGTGACGAGCCTCGGTCGGCTCGCCTCCGGCAGCGAGGCGGTCATCGGGCAGGTCTTCCTCGTGACCTTCGTCGCCCTCATCGTGTCGCGCTTCGCAGCCGCCATGCCGCTGGGGCGCGGCGCTCGGGGGCAGGCGCAGCCGGACGAGCCCGAGCCACCGCGCACGCTGCAGGAGGCGATGAGCCCCACCCAGTCCGAACCACCCCCACCTCCCGACCCCGACCGCCCCGAACACGCAAACCGCCCCGACCCGTCGGACCGGCCGGGCTCCGGAGCTCTCGGAGGCGGCTGAGCATCAGGTCGTCGTGCCGACCTCGATGCGCTCACCCACCGAGCGCTCCACGACGATGTCGATGTTGGGGGGCAGCTGGGCGCTGAGGTCTGCCATCAGGCTCGAGATGGGCGGCAGGTCGCCCGGCGCGGACACGTGGATGATCGCGGTGAAGCCCTGGTTGTCGACCTCGACGACCTCGGCTCCGGGCACCGACGAGATCCACCGCTCTGACACCTTCGCGACCCGGTCGTCCAGCTGCGCGTAGGCGTAGCCGAGCGTGGTGTTGACGACGAGCGGCACGATCACGAGCAGGACGAGCAAGCCCAGGGTCACCTGCGTCGAGCGCCGCGACCGGCCTGCGCGCTCGCCTGCCTCGGTCGTGTAGCCGAGGCCCGTGAAGACGATGCTGCCGGCGAAGACGAGCGCGAGGAAGTTCGAGAGGAAGAGCACGAGCGCCCCGAAGGCGAGGCCGAGCTCACCCTCGCCCAGGCTGATGCCGACGACCCCGAGGGGCGGCACGAGGGAGATCGAGATCGCCACGCCCGGCAGGATCGCGGCGACGTCACGGCGCGCGAGCGCGATGGCCCCGGCGAGGCCCGTGGCGAGCGCGGCCACGAGGTCGACGAGTCGCGGGCTCGTGCGGCCGGCGATCTGGCTGTTCTCGAGCAGCACGGTCGTGCTCGGGACGACGAGCGAGAAGAGCAGCCCGATGGCGATGACTGCAAGGGCACCGAGGACGACGAACTTCACGCCGCCGGTTCTCTCGCGCTTCACGAGGGCGAGCGCTGTGCCCATGATCGGGGTCGAGAGCGGGGCGATGATCATCGCCCCGATGACGGTCGCGGTGGAGTCGGCGATGATGCCGGCGCAGGCGATGCACGCTGCGAGCACGAGCATCGTCCAGAAGGCCGAACGCTTGGCCCGGACGTCGCCCTCGTTGAGGTCGAGCTCGGAGGTCAGCTCGTCGAGGGTCCGCCGCTGGTTGTCCGGGAGCACCCGTGCCCTGAGTCCGATGTCCATGGCGTCAGTGTGTCGGAGCGGGGTCGGCCCGGCATGGGGTTCACGCGGTGGCGCCGATCCGTCCTAGCATCCGGGAATGCCCGTTCGCCAGGTCCGTGACGCCACCGCCGCCGATGCGCGGGCGTGCACGGGCATCTACGCCCCCTACGTCACCGACACCGCCGTCACCTTCGAGGCGGACCCGCCGAGCGTGCCGGAGATGGCGCTGCGTATCGAGGGCGCCCAGCGTCGCCACGCCTGGCTCGTCCTCGAGGAGGACGGCGAGGTCGTCGGCTACGCGTACGCCGGGCCGTTCAAGGAGCGAGCAGCCTACCGCTGGTCGTGCGAGGTGTCGGTCTACCTCGCGCCCACCCGGCACGGCACCGGCGGCGGGCGCGCGCTCTACGAGGCCCTGCTCGCACGGCTGACCGAGCGCGGCTATCGCATGGCGGCCGCTGGGATGACACAGCCCAACGAGGCCAGCGCCCGGTTGCACGCGGCGCTGGGCTTCGAGCCGGTCGGCACCTTCCGCGCCGTGGGCTGGAAGCACGGCGCCTGGCGTGACGTCACGTGGGTCCAGCGGCCCCTCCGCGACGCGACCGCCGCCCCGGGCGCCGACCCCACCTGACGCATACGCCAAGAAGTGGCCACTCGAAGTCGAGTGGCCACTTCTGGTCGGGTCCTCGAAGTCGAATGGCCAGTTCTCGTCGGGTCATCCCTGTCGAGTGGCCACTTCTCGTCGGGTCCTGCCTGTCGAGTGGCCACTTCTCGACGGGTCAGGTGAGGGTGGGGTAGTCCGTGTAGCCCTCGGCGCCGCCGCCGTAGAAGGTCGCCTGGTTCGGCTCGTTGAGCGGGGCGCCCTCTCGCCACCGGCGCACGAGGTCGGGGTTGGCGAGGAACTCGCGACCCACCGCGACGAGGTCGCCGAGGTCGCGCTCGAGGATGTCCTCGACGTCGGCCAGCTGGGTCACCGAGCCGAAGCCCGTGTTGAGGATGACCGGGCCGTCGAAGCGCTTGCGCAGGTGGCGGACGAGGTCGGACTCCGGGTCGCCGAGGATGCTGAGGTAGGCGAGCCCGAGCGGAGCAATGCCCTCGACGAGCGCCTCGTAGGTCGCGGCGGTGTCGGCCTCGTCCTGCTCGAGCACGCCCTGGATGTTGTGCGACGGCGAGATGCGGATGCCGACGCGGTCTGCGCCGATCGCCTCTGCGACGGCCGTGGTGATCTCGACCGTGAGGCGCGCCCGGTTCTCCGGGGAGCCGCCGTAGGCGTCGGTGCGCTGGTTGCTCGACGGGGCGAGGAACTGGTGGGGGAGGTAGCCGTTGGCCGCGTGCACCTCGACGCCGTCGAGGCCCGCAGCCACGGCCTGGCGAGCAGCGTGCACGAACTCGGCGACGAGGGAGGGGATCTCGTCGGTCTCAAGCGCGCGCGGCGTGGCGAAGTCCTGCTGCCCGCTCGGCGTGACGATCTGGCCCGCCGCGGCGATGGCGCTCGGGGCGACGCTCTCGAGACCGTTCTTGTTGTCAGGGTGCGCGATGCGGCCCGCGTGCATCAGCTGCACGACGACGTGCCCGCCGCCCGCGTGCACGGCGTCCGCCACGAGGCGCCACCCGGCGACCTGCTCGTCGGAGTGGACGCCGGGGGTGTCGAGGTAGCCCTGGCCGACAGCGCTCGGCTGCGTTCCCTCGGTGATGATGAGACCGGCGCTCGCGCGCTGGCCGTAGTACGTCGCGTTCAGCTCGGTCGGCGCCTGGCCCTCGCCCGCGCGGTTGCGCGTCAGGGGGGCCATGACGAACCGCTGGGGAAGGTCCCAGCGGCCGATGCGGATGCTCTCGAAGGCCTTGGACACGGGCCAGCTCCTTGGGGGTCGGAAGTTCTTGGTGATGCTTCAACTACCCAATGGACAAGCGAGGGCCACGGCCGCGCATTCCCGAACGTTCGCGAGGTGGGCGGGCGATGAGCGCGCGGTGGGTCCGGACGGAGGGGACGGCATACGCCGACGGCCGCCGACGCGGGAGGCCTGGAAGGACCACCTGCGTCGGTGAGGGCCCGCCGTTCTCGGGGGACGACGAAGGGCGGGGGATGGCAACCATCCCCCGCCCTCGCGAGAACGCCGCGTCAGATCACGGAGCGTAGATGTAGCGCATGCCTGGACCGTTGGTCAGCGTGCGCGTGTTGTAGTTGTACGGGCCGGCAAGGGCGTTCATCTCGATGATGGTGACCTTGTTGCCGCTGACGCCCGTCACCCAGGCGACGTGGCCGACGCTGGAGGAGCCCTGCACGCCGGGCTGCATCACGAGGATGGAGCGCGTGCGCGGGACGCTGCTCACGGTGTAGCCGGCAGCAGCGGCACCGGAGCCCCAGACCATCGCGTTGCCGGTCCAGCCGCCGGGGTAGTACCCCTCGGACTGGTACCACTTCGCGAGGGCGCCCCACGTGCACTGGCCCGGGGTGGCCCAGTTGTGCGAGGAGCGGGTGCCCGAGGAGGCGCTCGGCGCGGAGGCGTTGGTCGTCGACTTCGTCGCCGAGGTGCTCGAGGTGAGCGAACGACGGGTCAGGTCACGCGACGCCTTGGCGGCGGCGGCCTTGCGAGTGGCGGCAGCCTTGGCCGCAGCGCGCTCGGTCTTGACCTGGATGTCCTCGATGACGACCGGCTTGGCCGGAGCCTTGCGAGCCGCGATCGCGGCCTGCGGCTGGGCGGAGAAGCCGATGGTCGTCAGGGCCGAGGCCGCTGCCGGAGCAGCTGTGGTGGCCGGGCCCACGACGGCGGGGGAGGCCTCGGTGGCCGCCTGGGGGGCGGTGCCGATGTTGGCGACGTTGGCAGCGACCGGGCTGGAGCCGCTCACGGTCTCGGCGCTGGCCGAGCCTGCGAAGCTGGCCACGAGGCCACCGGTGGCCGCGACGACAGCCGCGCCCTTCATGGCCGGCTGGGCCGACTCACGGGCGAGAAGCTTGAGTTCGTTCAGGGGGTTGTGACGCCCGGGCGCACGGTGGCGTCCGCGGATGTTCTCGATGCTCACACTTGCTACCTCTCCGCGCCTACGAAGTTAGCTGTCGGGTTCGGGCGGGGAGGTTGATGCCCGGTTCTCGCCCCGTTCGTGCTGCGCACGATCTGGGTAGGAACTTCACCCCAAGGGAGTCCGAAGTCGTTGCGTCGGACACCCGGAGAAACCTGTGGTTCCTCCGCTCCTGTCACAAGGTCTGCTGTGCCCCGCGAGGTGGTGACAGGACTAGGCGGTCCACCTCACGAGTGTCCGAACCGGATGGCCGGACGATGGAACGATAGACGAGTCAACTGCCCAATGTCACGTCGCGGTAACGGCGACGCGCGGAGTTGGCGAGTGATATCCCTTTTCTTCCGCGTGACCTGCCCTTTGCCAACGCTTTACTGAGACGCAGGTCACAGTGTGGCCCGGGTGTGGGGCGCGCGCGGGAGCCCCCCGATGCGGTATGCCGTCCCGCTCGGTCACCGGGTCCGGTGCGGGGAGCGCTGGCCCGCCCCCGCGGCCTCCAGCGTGCCTCGCAAGGGCGCCGGGCGGCATACCTGCGTGGCGTGGCGGGGGTGGACGGGGTGGCGCGCGGCGACTCCCCTCCTGTCGCCGCGCGCCACCTGTCTGGGGGAGTCCGTCGGAGCGGCTGCTAGCTCGTGCTCGTCAGGTGCCCGAAGACCACGACGTTGTCGCGGTACTCGTTGCGGCTGTCGACCGGCCCGCCGCACGTGACGAGACGGATCTCGCTCCGCGTGAAGTCGCCTTTGTAGACGAGGTCGGTCGGGAACGCAGCCTTCGGGTAGGCCTTGACGCGGTCGACGGTGAACGTCGCCGTCGTGCGGTCCTTGCGGGTGATGGCGACGGTGTCGCCGGGGCGAACCTTGCCCAGGCTCCAGAAGATGCCCTTGCGGCCCTCCGGTGAGTCCACGTGTGCCCCGAGGACGGCGGGGCCGAGCTGTCCCGGCGTGGGACCTGCTTGGTAGAGGCCGACCTCGTCCTCGGTGCCGGGCACCGAGAGGGCCCCGTTCTCCTGCACGGCCAGGTCGACGAAGGTCGTGGACGTCAGCCTGATTGAGGGGATCACGATCTTCGTCGGCTGCGAGGCGGGCAGGAAGTCGCCGAACGATGCCTCGCCGGTGGGTGTATCGGTGGGTGTATCGGTGGGTGTGGTCGTGGGAGACGGCGACGAATTCGCCTCGTGCTCAGTGCTCGTCGACGACAAGCCCCCTGTCGTCTCGGGCGACCGACCCGTCGACGCGGCGGCGACGGGCCCGGGAGGGAAGTCGTGTCCGCGGTCGCCACGGAAGCCCAGGAGGAGGGCGACCCCGGCGACGACGAGCAGGACCAGCGTGGCCGCCGCGGCGACGATGACGCCGCGGCGGCCTCCGGTCGTGCCGGTCGTGCTGGTCGTGCTGGTCGGGCTGGGACTCATCAGCCCCGGGCGCGCTGACGGCGCGCGGCAATGGCTCCGGAGCCGGCGGCGGCCACGAGGGCGGCTCCGCCGACTGCGAGGAGCATGCCGTTCGTGTTCGTGGTGCCGGCCATGCCGCCACCGGTGTGCATGCCGCCGGTGGGGGCGGCGACGAGGACGCCACAGAGAGCCGGGTCGGTCGCCTCGGTGGGCAGGCTCGGGTCGAGGTCGCTCTTGGTGCTGCCGGAGTACTTGCCGTCCTTGTTGTAGTCGACACCGTGGATCACGATGGCTGCCTCACCGGAGGCGACCTCCTTGGCGACTGCAGGGGTGACGTTGATGCTGCCGCGCTCGTAGCTGATCTTCCCGCCGGGGGCGGTGTCGAAACGGTCGACCGCGAGACCGCTCTTGGGGCTCGTGTCACCCGTCTTGGTCAGGGACACGACGATGTCGCCGTAGGCGGGACCACCCTCGGTCGTGTTGAGGTGGTGGTCGCCGTTCGTGTCGTCGCCGAGGGTCGGGCACTCGTGCCGGGCGGTCTCGCCGTAGTGGATGTGAGCGGCGTGGGGCTGGTCGGGCAGGAGGCCGGTCGCAGCCATCTCGACCTTGATCTGGGTGCCGGAGACCGTGACCTGGGCGGTGCCGCTGCCCTGCACTCCGTTGCCGGCGACGGGCTTGAGGTTCGCGCTGACCCATGAGTCGGCGGCGAAGGCGGGGCCGACTGCGAGAGCCATCGCGGCGGCGGCCGCAATGCTGGCGCCTGCGATTCGGGTGGTGGTGCGCATCTGTGTGCTCCTTGAGGCAGGAGACGAACCGTCGCGCGACCGCTGCTTGATCACCGTGATGACGGGGTCCGTTGACCATCTCCGGGCAGTGGTTCGGAGGCCGAAGGCAGGCAGATTGGACCATCCGTCCGCAAGGGCTCCCCATGACCCCCGGTTCGAGGTGATGCCGGGAGCCACGTGGGGTCCGCGATCACCTCGAACCAGGAGTGGGGTGCGCGGCGAATCGGCGCGGGGACTCTCCCCATCCACCCTTCGGTTCGAGGTGATGCCGGGAGCCACGTGGGATCCGCGATCACCTCGAACCGGGAGTGGCGTGCGCGGCGAATCGGCGCGCGGGCTCCCCATTCACCCCGATTCGAGGTGATGCCGGGAGCCACGTGGGGTCCGCGATCACCTCGAACCGGCAGTGGGTTCGGTGGGCGCGGGGTGAGTGGTGGGTCAGCCGCGGGAGCGGAGGCGGAGGCCCGGCAGCTCCGGGGCTGGGAGCGTCTTCTCCCAGGCGTCCGGGAACGGCCCGAAGTCGTCGTGCTCGCCACCGCCTCGCGTCTCGCGGGCCTGCTGCCACCGCTCGCGGTAGTCGACGATGTCGTCGTGGCTGCGCCCGATGAAGTTCCACCACATGACGATCTGCTCGCCGAGCGGTGCGCCGCCGAGGAGCAGCAGCCGGGTCGGCTCATCGCCCGCCTCCACGGTGATGGACGAGACGCCGGTCGGCACGAAGACGATCTCGCCGGGCTTCGCAGTAGCGGACCCGACGCTGACCGTTCCGGTGTCGCAGAGGAAGCCGTGCTCGTGCCCCGCGTCGACCCCGATGTCGAGCGAGCCACCGGCGGGCAGCGTCACCTCGGCCCCGACGAGCTCGGTGTGCATCGACACCGGTGAGACCTGACCGAGGAGGCTGCCGAGGAAGACGAGCACCCGGGCGCCGTCGACGTCGACGACGGGCGGGGCGTAGTGCTCGAAGCCCGGCTCGGCGAAGCGGTGGGCCTCGGGCAGCGCCACCCACAGCTGCGCACCGTGCAGCGTCGTCGTCTCCGGAGTGGAGTACTCGGAGTGCGCAATTCCTCGACCGGCGGTCATGAGATTCACCTCGCCCGGTCGGACAACGGCATGAGCGCCGGTCGTGTCGCGGTGTTCTATCTCTCCGGAGAAGAGCCACGAGACGGTCTGCAGGCCGGTGTGCGGATGGCCCGGCACGACCATTCCCCCGGTGGTCGACACATCGGCCGGGCCGTAGTGGTCGACGAAGCACCAGGCCCCGATGAGGGAGCGTTCGCGTTGGGGCAGGCTCCGCCGCACGAGCATCGCCCGTGGACCGCCCAGCGGCACATCGCGGCTCGGCAGCACGACCGGACCGTGCCGGCCGTCCTCTCGTCCGTCGCAGGTCACCTCGGTGGGCTGGCGGTCGGGGTTGCTCACCCTCGCGAGCGTAGTCTCCGACCCTCTCTCGCACCCGGACGAAGGGCACGGTCTCCCTGGCGGCCGGGCCGCATCCGCCCGGTCGCCACAAGATCGCCAGCCATTCACCCGGTTGTCCAGACAATTGCAGCCCGTACCCATTTCAACGCGCGCATTCTTCGTGGCCGTCTTAGCATCGAGCCACTATTGGTCGGGGGAAGACAGGGAAGGTCAGTGCATGTATTTGACGCACCGACGGGGGCGCTCGGCGCTCGCCGTCAGCTCGATCGCGACGGCTTCGGTCGTCGCCGCGATGGCGGCGGTCCCGCTCTCGCTTGTCTCCCCGGCGGCCGCCACCGCGGCCGGCTCGGGCACCCAGGGCTACATCGTCCAGATCGCGGCCGCTCCGCTTGCCAGCTACACCGGCGGCACGAAGGGACTGGCCGCGACGAAGCCGCAGGCCGGCAAGAAGGTCGACACGACCGGTCCCGCGGCCCGCGCCTACGAGGCCCACCTCAAGGCTGCCAGGGAGGCCGCCATGCGCTCGGCGGGCGTGACGCCCTCCCGCGCGACCAAGACCTACGACGTGGCCTTCAGCGGCTTCACCGCCTCGCTGACTGCCGACGAGGCGGCCCGGCTCGAGAAGACCCCGGGCGTGCTCAACGTCTGGAAGGACGAGATGCGCACGGCCGACACGGTGTCGACCCCGAAGTTCCTCGGGCTCGACGGCGCGACCGGTGTCTGGCAGGGGAAGTTCGGCGGCAGCAACCACGCCGGCGAGGGCATGATCATCGGCGTCATCGACTCGGGCATCTGGCCCGAGAGCGCCTCCTTCGCCGCACTGTCCGAGCCTCGGCCCGACGCCGCGACGATCGCGGCGAAGTGGAAGGGCACCTGCCAGGCCGGGGTCGCGACCAACGGCGCGCCCGTCACCTGCAACAACAAGCTCATCGGCGCGCGCTACTACGACACCGGCGCCGCGGTGGAGCCCTTCGAGTTCCGCTCCCCCCGCGACTACAACGGCCACGGCAGCCACACCGCCTCGACGGCCGGTGGCAACCACGGCGTCCCGGCCACCATCAACGGCGGGGCGGTCGGCGACATCAGCGGCATGGCCCCCCAGGCCCGCATCGCGGCCTACAAGGCGCTCTGGGCGACCCCGACCGGCACGGCGTCGGGCTCGACGTCGAACCTCGTGGCCGCCATCGACGATGCCGTCTCGGACGGCGTCGACGTCATCAACTACTCGGTCTCCGGCTCGAGCTCCTACATCGTGACGGCCGACGAGCTCGCCTTCCTCGGCGCAGCCGACGCAGGCGTCTTCGTCTCGACGTCCGCGGGCAACAGCGGTGACACCGTTGGCGCCTCGAGCGTCGCCCACAACTCGCCGTGGACGATGACGGTCGCGGCGAGCACCCACGACCGCGGCGCCACGAAGACGCTGACCCTCGGCAACGGCGCGAAGTACACCGGTCTCGGTGTCGGCGCCGGCGCCGGTCCGGCACCACTGGTGCTCTCCTCGTCGGTGGGCCTCGCCGGCCAGAGCTCGACCGCGGTCGTGCTCTGCGCCCCGGGCAGCCTCGACCCGGCCAAGGCGACGGGCAAGATCGTCGTCTGTGACCGTGGCGTCTACGACCGCGTCGCCAAGAGCGCGGCCGTCAAGCAGGCCGGTGGCATCGGCATGGTCCTGGCGAACACCTCGGCTGCGCAGTCGCTCAACGCGGACTTCCACTCGGTGCCCACCATCCACGTCGACAACGTGGCGGGCGCCGCGACGAAGGCCTACGTCGCCGCCGCGGGAACCGGTGCGACGGCCACCATCTCGGCCGCCGACACGACTCCGGTTCGTGCACCGGAGATGGCGGGCTTCAGCTCCTACGGTCCGGCCATCGCCGGCGGTGGTGACCTGCTCAAGCCCGACATCACGGCTCCCGGCGTCGACGTCATCGCGGCGGTCTCGCCGGCGGGTGACGCCAACGGCAACTCCTTCAACGCCGAGTCCGGCACGTCGATGTCCGCCCCGCACATCGCCGGCATCGCCGCGCTCGTCATGCAGGCACACCCGACGTGGTCGCCGATGTGGGTCAAGTCGGCCCTCATGACGACGGCGACGACGCTCGACAACCAGGGCAAGCCGATCCAGCGTGCCGGCAAGGCCGCGACTCCGCTCGACTACGGCTCCGGCCACGTCCGCCCGGCCGAGGCGTTCAACCCCGGTGTCGTCTTCGACTCCGACGTCAGCGACTGGATCGCCTACGGCTGCTCCATCGGCCAGATCCAGCTCATCACGGAGGCCGGCTACTGCGACCAGCTGCCGGCCATGGACCCGAGCGACCTCAACTACCCGAGCATCTCGGTGGGCCAGCTCGCGGGTTCGCAGACCGTCACCCGCACGCTGACCAACGTCGAGGGCCGCGCCTCGCAGTACGCCCTCTCCGTCGACGCTCCCGCCGGCTTCACGGCGTCGGTCAGCCCGTCGAAGGTCACCATCCCGCCGGGTCAGTCGCGCTCCTTCAAGGTCACGCTGACCCGGACGGCGGCACCCTTCGGCACGTGGGCCTTCGGCTCGCTCACCGCGAGCGGCAACCGTGGCCAGGAGGCCAGGAGCCCGATCGCGGTCAAGCCGGTCGCCGCCGCGGCTCCGGCTGAGGTGACGATCCCGCAGTCCGGTGGCTCGATCACCGTGACGCCGGGCTACGCCGGCACCCTGTCGACCTCGGTCAAGGGGCTCGCCCAGGGTGACGTGCAGACGGTGCCGACGACGAAGCCGGTCAACACGACCGCGACCGTGACCATCCCTGCAGGCACGACGGTGGCCCGCTTCGCGACCTACGACGCCGACTACCCCGCCGGCACGGACGTCGACATCGAGGTGCGTCGTGGGACGACCGTCGTCGGCTCCAGCGCCGGTGGCACGGCCGAGGAGTCGGTGACGCTCGACAGCCCGACCGCTGGCACCTACACAGTGACGATCGACTACTTCGACGGCGCCCCGGCAACCCTGCCGGTCAAGCTCGTGTCGTATGCCGTCCCGTCCAGTGCCGTCGGCAACCTCACTGTCGACCCTGCGAGCCAGGCGGTGTCGGCAGGTCAGCCCGCGACCGTCCAGCTCGTGACGTCCGGTCTCACGGCGGGCACCCGCTACCTCGGCCGGGTCGACTTCTCCGACGGCACGTCGGACGTCGCCCGCACCCTGGTGGCCGTCAGCCCCTGACGCCACAGCGGCACAGCACCACCAGCACGACCAGCACGATGGCGGGGCCGACCCACGAGGGTCGGCCCCGTCGCTGGCGTCCGGAGTGTCTCCTTGAGGGCTGAAAGGGCCAGCAAGGAGGCCGCCAGGGGGCAGGCTGGGTAGGTTGACCGGAGTGACAGACCCCCAGGCCCCCGGCGACGGCGCCCCGACCACGCAGGACGCCGCCACTCCTGCAGCCGCCCCCGCCTCAGCCGCAAGCCACCCCGCCACTACCAGCGGGGAATGGTCCGCCTGGCGGGTCGTCTGGTGGTTCGGCTTCGTCAGCCTCGCGGCCGACATGGTCTACGAGGGGGCGCGCTCGGTCTACGGCCCGCTGCTCGCCTCGCTCGGTGCGACGGCCACGGTCGTCGGGCTCGTCACCGGCGCGGGCGAGGCGATGGCACTCGTCCTCCGGCTCGTCTTCGGCCCCCTCGCCGACCGGACCGGCCGCTACTGGAGCCTCACCGTCGTCGGCTACGGCATGACGGCCGTCTGCGTGCCGCTCCTCGCCGTCACCCCCTTCGTCGGCGCGGCCGGGCTCGTGCTGGCCTCGGTCCTCATCCTGCTCGAGCGCGCCGGCAAGGCCGTGCGCAGCCCCTCGAAGTCGGCCCTGCTCGCGCACGTCGCGACGGCGGTGGGCCGTGGCCGTGGCTTCGGCGTGCACAAGGCGCTCGACCAGGTCGGCGCCCTCGCGGGCCCGCTGCTCGTCGCCGCGGTCATCGCCGCTGCCGCGGGAGCGATCTGGCCCGCCATGGCCGTCCTCGCAATCCCGGGAGCCGCCGCGATGCTCCTCCTCGCCGTGATCCGCTCCCGGGTGCCTGATCCCTCGGTCTACGACGGCACAGAGCCCAGGCCGGAATCGCCTGCAGCACAGACGAACACGCGTGGTCCTGGCCTCCGAGGATGGTTCGCCGACGCCGTCGGTGCGCACCTTCCGCGCACGTTCTTCGGTTACGCGCTCGCCGCGGGCCTCACCACCGGCGGCCTGGTGACCTTCGGCATCATCGGCTTCCACCTCACCGTGGCCGGGCTCGTCCCCGTGGCCGGCGTCCCCCTCGTGTATGCCGCCGCGATGGGTGTCGAGGCCCTCGCCGCGCTCGGCGTGGGCCTCGTCTACGACCGTCACGGGGCCGCGATCCTCTATGCCGTTCCCGTGCTCGTCGCGCTCGTGCCGCCGCTCGCGCTCGCGGGCCAGCTGTGGGTCGTGCTGATCGGCGTCGCGGTCTGGGCGCTGGCCTACGGCGTGCAGGACTCGACGGTCAAGGCACTGGTCGCGGAGGTCGTCGAGGCACCGAGGCGGGCGACGGCATACGGCGTCTTCGCGGGCATCCAGGGCGCCTTCGCCATCGTGGGCGGCGTGTCGGCGGGCTGGCTCTACGAGCGGTCGCTCATCGCGCTCGTCATCGTCGTCGCGGTCACGCAGCTCGTGGCCCTCGTGCTGCTCGCGCGCACGATCGGCTCCCTGCGGCGGCGCCCCACCCCCGTCTGACAACTCGAGTGGCCTCGTCGTCACAGTCGATCTGGCCCGGCAACAGTCGAGTGGCCCCGTCGTCACGTGACGACGAGGCCACTCGAGTGGGTGGTGGTGGTGCGGGGCTGGTCAGCTCACGGCGTCGAGGGCGTCGACGACACCCTCACCGAAGAAGCTGTTGTTCTCGATCGGCCCGACGCAGAGACGACCGCTGCCGGTCGTCGTTCCGCACGCCTTGTCGTCGGCCTGCTGGCGCAGCTTCTCGATCATCTGGGTGGGCGTCCACGTCGGGTGCACCGACTTCATGAGCGCGAGCACCCCGGCGACGTGCGGCGACGCCATCGACGTGCCGCTCTTCGTGCCGTAGCCGTTGTTGGCGACGACCGTCGAGAGGATCGACGATCCGGGAGCGGCGACGTCGATCTTGCCGAGGCCGCGGTTGCTGAACGACGACAGGCGGCTGTCCATGGTGCCGGCCGGGAAGCGCTGCATCGAGCTCACCGTCACGACGCCGTCGAGCTCGGTCGGGATGTCCTCACACCCGCTGTTGAGCGTGCGCTTGACGTAACCGGCCGACGTCGGCTGGTCGTCGGGGCTCGTCTCGTCGAGGAACGACGACTTGTCCGACAGGTCGCGAGCCGAGTTGCCCGCCGCGGCCGCGTGGACGACGCCCTGCTTCGTCGACCAGGTGACCGCGCGACGCACGGCCTCCTTTGCGGCGTACTGGTCGGGCTGGTCCTCGCAGTAGAACTCGAACGGGTCGACGTAGTAGCTGTTGTTCGTCACGTCCATGTGCTTGAGGCCGGCCTCGACGAAGCCGCACACGGCGTACTCCGGGTAGATGAACCCGTCGTCGTTGACGACCTTGACCGAGGCGATCCGCACGTTGGGCGCGACGCCGACGATGCCGACCTTGTTGCGGGCGGCCGCGATGGTGCCGGCGACGTGGGTGCCGTGGTCGCTCGTGGTCGGCTCCCAACCGGTCGTGCTGGGTCGGCCGGCGTCGCTGCAGTTCACCGAGTTCGCGACGTCGAGGTTGGCCACGAGGTCGGGGTGGTCGGCGTCGATCCCGCTGTCGAGCACGCCGACGAGCACGTTGCGCGAGCCGTCGGTGATCGCGTGGGCCTGGTCGGCCTTGATCATCTTCATGTCCCACTGCTCGGCCTCGCGCGGGTCGGTCCCGTCGGCGGGCGTCGTGTCGGCCTCGACGTCACCGTTCCATGCCTTCTTGGCGCCCTTCATGTAGCCGGAGGCCCCGCGGCCCCACGTCGCACCGGCGGCCTCGGGGGTGCCTTCGGTGACGGCGACCGTGCGGCTCGCGCCGACCGACTCGACGGCGTTGCCGCCCTTCGCGACGACATCGGTGCGGAACGTCGCCACCTTCGAGTGGGCGACGACGACGCCGATCTGCGGCCAGGACTGCACGACGACGCCGCCGGCAGCCTTGACCGCGGTCTCGACCAGGCGCGTCTGGCCCGGGTTCGCGATCCGGGCGTTGACGATGTAGCTCATCAGCAGCCCGTCGGGAGTGCTGATCGTCACCGGCGTCGAGACGGGCTCGGAGCTGGTGGCGGCAGAAGCCGCCTGACCGCCGCAGACGGCCGCGGTGGCCAGTGCGACGGCTGCCACGGCGATGGTGCCGCGGCGGCGGATGAAGGTGTTCGGCATAGGTCTACTCCATGGATGGTGTGAGTGATCCCGTGCAGCGATGGGCCGCACCTGCACATCCTTGGCCACAATCGCCCGTCCTGCGCGCCGGAGCACCCACCATTTTCACGCCGGCCACTTCGCGCCGGCCCCTCCCAGAACGGGCTCAGGGTGTGTGCTGCGGCTCCCGGGTCGAGTGGGTGAGCGGTGCGAGGGCGATGAGCAGCACGAGCGCGCCCAGCGGCTCGAGGCCTAGGGGAAGGGCCAGCATCGCACCCGCCGCACCCGCGAGCGCGAGGGAACCGGACGGCATACGCCCCTCGGCGGTGTGCACCACGAGAGCGAGCCCGAGGGCGAGGGCCGTCACCACGGCCCCACCGGTCGCGAGCCCCGAGGGCAGCGGGTCGACGAGCCAGCCGGTCGATCGGAGGGCCCAGACGGCGGCAGCAGCCCCGGCACCGAAAGCGCCCAGCAGGGTCACCAGTACCGCGAGCTCCGACCGGCCGCTGCGCGACGCGAGCGTCCCTGCGAGAGAGGCGAACCCAGCCACACCAAGCACGAGTATGCCGCCCGCGACGACCGCGAGCACGCTGCCTCGCGCCTCGGCGGGGTCGGCGGGGTCGGGGACGCCGATGGTGTCGACCCACACGAGGATGCCGTGGGTGAAGAGCAGGAGCGGGGCGACGAGCGCGAGCTGCGGGACTCGATCCGTGGCCACCGCGGCGCGAGCTGCCACCACGGGGGAGTCGACGCGCGGAGCAGTGGCTCGGGTCGGGAGGGTGCTCGTCGTCATGTCTCCAGCGTGGCGACCGGGGGCGCTGATGCCCATCGGGGTCGACCCGGAGCGACCCCCGAGTCACCCCTGAGTGCAGCGACGCCAGCGCCGATCAGGTCGGGAGGTTGCAGGGCGCCTGCTGGCCCTGCAGTGCGACGGCGCTCCACGGCGGCAGGGTGGCGAGGCCCTTCTGCCAGAGCACGCGCCACGCCGCCTCGGCCGCGGCGGGTGTCATGCCGCCCGCCTTGAAGTGCGACTGGTCCTTGAGGTGGGTCTCCCACGGAGCGATCGCGACGCGCGCCTTGGCGAGCACGCCGTCGACGGTCTTCATCGAGGCCGCGCACTGGCGCACCGCGTCGGCCTTGGGCCCCGCGGCCGCGGCGTCGACCGCGCACTTCTCCTGGGAGGCGGCGAGCGCCTTGTCGGCGTTGCGGAAGGCGACGATGTTCTCTGCCGCCTGCTCTGTCGTCTTGGGCCACGCGGCCTTGGCCTGCGCGAGCGTGATCTTGTTGGCCTGCAGGTCGTTCATGATCTTCAGGTGCGCGTCCCACTGGCTCAGGGAGCGGTAGGCGTCGTTGCGCGCGGTGGCCTGGGTCGTCCAGGCGGTGCGGCACGACGCGACGGCGGCGGCGAGCGAGTCGGTCTCGGTGGTCGGCGGCGCCGTCGTCCCGGTGTCCGAGCTGGCCGAGGGTGTCGGGAGCGAGGTCGACGGGACCGCTGAGCTCGTCGCGCCGGCGATGGCGGAGGGCGACCCGGTCGGCTCGCTCGAGGTCAGCAGGCCCTTGCCGAACCACACCGCGGCGGCGATCACCGCGATCGCGAGCAGGCCGATGACGGCAGGGACGAGCCACCCCCGAGGTCGCTGTGCCTCTTTCACCTCACGCCGCGTCTGCGGTTGCTGGCCCATGGGCCCCCCTCGCTGTGACCGTCGCGCAGACGTCACGGCCCCCACCGCCCTGCGTGACTCGGCTCAACGATATCCGCAGGTCGTGCACAGTGTGACCGATCTGCGGCCTTGATCCGGGTGCACTCTGTGGTCACTCCGGGTGCGGCATGCCGGTTCGGCGCTATTCTCCGAGCGAATCCAGTTGGGTCCTGGTGACGGTGACTCTCGGGGAGTTTGGGCTGGTGATCGCCATGGGCGTGCTGCCTTCCGGCGACGAGCCCGCGTCAGCGGGTCGCGCCGCCCGCTCGCCGCGCCGCTACGACGACTCCCTCAGGCGGTATGCCGTCAAGCGGGCCCAGGAGCCCGACGCCCGGCTCGCCGACGTGGCGAGTGAGCTCGGGGTCAGCGCCAGCACGTTGCGCCGGTGGGTGCGGACCGCCGATGCAGACGACCCGGGGGCTGCCGCCGTGGGCACAGCGAAAACCACCGATGCCGACGATGAGCAGACCGCCGACGCGGCAGGTGCCGAGACCGTCGCCGGCGATCCGGTCGTCGTCGGGTCGGCGCGGGCCGGTCCGGAGGTGCCCGCACTGCTCGTGGCAACTCCGTCGGCGGCGCCGGTTGCAGTGCCGGGTGCACTGTCCGAGGCGGCGGCGAGCACGGCCAAGGCCACGGGTCACGACGAGCGCCACGTGCTCGCCATGCTCGACGCGATCCTCGACATGTTCCCCCGACCGGGGGCGCTGCCGCTCGAGGTCGACCTCTCGGAGCCGGGCCCGGAAGCCCATCGCCAGGTCGAGGCGCCGGCCGACCGCATCCCGTTGCACCCGGGCGACGACATCTTCCCGTCGATGTCCGCGTTGCTGCCGGCCTACCGGTTCCCGATCATCCTCGCCGGGCTCGTCGCCGCGCTCTGGGTGTCGACGATCGTGCCGGCCACCTACGAGCTGCGCCCGGTCGCGCAGTCGCTCCACGTGCTCTCGCTCGTCGTGGCGTTCGGTGCGGTGCTCGTCATCGACTGGCACGGCCTGCTCTGGCTCGCCGGGCGTCGAGGTCTCACCGAGTCGACCCGTCTCGCGGCCGGTGCGGGCCCGCTCATCTGGGGCGGGCTCGCCGGCCTCATCGTGACGGGCGCCCTCCTGCACCCGAACCTCCACTCACCCCTGACCGTGACCAAGCTCGTGCTCGTGCTCGCCGTCGCCTGGAACGGCGCCGCGATGTCAGCGCTGCGGCGACGGATGGCCCAGCTGCCGGCATACGTCAAGCCTGCCGACCTGCCGCGTCGCGACTGGCGCCTCATGATGACGGCGACCGTGATCTCGCAGCTCGGCTGGTGGGGAGCGATCATCATCGGCTTCGTGAACTCCTCGAGATGACGAGCCGCTCGCACCGCACGCGCGGGCTGTCGCCGTCGCTCACGCCGTGGGTCGCGGTGATCACCGGGGTGCTCGCGTGCGTCGTCGCAGCCCGGTCGACCGGGGCGATGGACCCCCTCGTCTTCGTCGAGGACGCCGGGCCGCTCGTGCGCTGGTCGGTGCCGATCGTGCGGGTCGGTCACGACGTGGCGGCGGCCGTGACGCTGGG
Organism: Humibacillus xanthopallidus; assembly: GCF_006717145.1. GTDB lineage: Bacteria > Actinomycetota > Actinomycetes > Actinomycetales > Dermatophilaceae > Humibacillus > Humibacillus xanthopallidus. The sequence goes on from NZ_VFQF01000002.1 coordinate 140,300, forward strand.
CGCGCTCGTCTTCGCCGCGTCGCTGGTCCCCGACGCCGGACCGACCCGCCGCGGTGGCCGGGCCGGCGACAGCGGCCCCGACGTGTCGGCGACCACGGCACCCGCCATGCGCCTCGCGACGATCGCAGGCGTCGTCTGGACGCTCACCGCGCTCGCCGGGGTCGTGCTGACCTTCGCCGACGCTGCTGGCCTGCCCCTGACGAGCCCGGCCCTCGGCGCGCAGCTCACGAGCCTCGTCTGGCAGATCGATGCGACCCGGGTCGGACTCATCAGCGCTGCCTGCGCGCTCGTCGTCACGAGCGGGGCGGCGCTGGCCCGCAGCCGCGTCACGGCGGCGTGGCTGGCGGCGCTCGCGGCTGCCGGAATCGTCGTGCTCGGGCTCGCCAGCCACACCGGCACCTCCGACGACCACGAGACGTCGGTCAACGCGATGGGGCTGCACCTCATCGGAGCCACGATGTGGGTCGGCGGGCTCATCGTCCTCGTCACGCTGCACCGCACCTTCGCCCGCACCCTCGCCGTCGTGGCGGCTCGCTACTCGACACTCGCGCTGTGGTCCTACGTCGCCGTTGGCGCCTCGGGCGTCATCGCCACGACGACCCGGCTCGGCGCGTGGTCCGACCTCGGCACGCCCTACGGCCTGCTCATCGTCGCCAAGGTCGTGCTCTTCGTCGTGCTCGGAGCCGCGGGCTGGTGGCACCGGCGCTCGACCATCGCCGAGCTCGGGGCGGGCGTGCGAGGCCGCCCGTTCCTGAGGCTCGCCGTCGCCGAGGTCGCGCTCATGGGGATGGCCTTCGGCATCGCGACCGCCCTCTCGCGCAGCGCCCCGCCGGTGCCGGAGGACTTCCCGGACCCGACCCCGACCCTGCAGATCACCGGCTTCCCCGCGCCGCCCGACCCTGCCACCACCGCCTGGTGGGAGGTGTGGCGCGCCGACTGGCTCGTGCTCGTCGCCGTCGTCGTCGCCCTCGGCCTGTATGCCGGTGGCGTCGTCGCTGCCCGCCTGGCCTCCGCGCAGGCCCTCCGCGCGTCCCGCGATGCACCCGAGGCTGCCGCCGCGGGCCGGGAGCCGGGGGCGGTGTCGACGGCCGCCGAGCTGCGCTGGCCGCGGCGGCGCACCGCCTCCTGGGTCCTCGGCTGGCTGCTGCTCGCGTGGGTGACGGGCGGGCCGATGGGTGTCTATGCCCGAGTGTCGATCTCGTGGCACCTCGCGCTGCAGCTCGTGCTCGTCTTCGTCGTCGCTCCGCTTATCGTGGCCGGCAGCCCCGTCACCCTGGCGGAGCGTGCGCTCGCCGCCCGCGACGACGGCACGCTCGGGCCGCGCGAGCTCGTCCTGGGAGTGGTTCGCTCCCGAGCCGCGCTGCGGCTGCGCCGGCCGGTCGTGGCGACGGTGCTGCTGCTCGTGACGCTCGTGCTCCTCACCGCGACCGGGATGCTCGAACTGGCCCTCACCACCCACCCCGGGCACCTGACGATGCTCGGCGGTTCGCTCCTCATCGGGATCGTCTGGTCGGCCGCGATCCTCGCCCCGACCGAGGCGGCTCCCCGCCAGGCGCTGATCTGCCTCGGGGTCGTCGTCGCAGCGGCCTTCGCGGCGGCGCTGTGGCTCGCACGCACGTCGGTGCTCCTCGCGGGAGACGTGTTCGCCCGTCTCGACCTGCCGTGGCTCACGGCCCTTGCCGCGGAGCAGGCCCGGGCGGGCGCCGTCGCACTCTTCGTCGTCGTGCCGGCCTGCGCGGTTCTCGCCCTCGTCGTCAGCCTCCGTTCCCGGGTTCGCGAGCCCTGACTCCACTCCGCAACCCTGCGATCGAGGGAGCACTCCACAGCCACGGGGGCTGCTCCTCCGATGGGGATGGGGCTCGGCCACGCGCGAAACCCGCGTTACGCACCAGCCGGGCCGGACGGCATACCGGCGCACTCTTGCGGAGGTGAGGGGACGAAGGGCACGTTACGCTGCACCCACGCTGTGTGACCGGGGCCAGCCGGGCCCGCGCCACGCCGCGGCTGATGCGCGATGATGCCCGCGGGGGTGGGCCACGAGGCGTGGCGAGGGGACCTGCCGTGACCATTCGTTTCAACCCGCCGCCGGGGTGGCCCGTGCCCCCGGCGACGTGGCTGCCCAGCGACGACTGGCTCCCCGACCCCGCCTGGCCCGCGCCGCCCGAGGGCTGGTCGTGGTGGACCGTGACCGCGCGCCCGGCGACGCGCACCGACCAGCCGGCGGGCAGCCGCTCGTCGCGCCCGTCGTTCCCGGTCGCGACCCGCGCCGCGCAGTCGACGGTGTCGCTCGCGGCGCTCTTCCCGGAGCGCGCTCGCGAGGGCGCGTCCTACGGCACCGGCCCGACGGGGTATGCCGCCGAGCCGGCCCACGCGCCCGAGCTGCGCACCAAGGCGGGCCGGGAGTACTACGTGCCCGCATCGGCGCGCGCGGAGTCCAAGCTCGACGAGTCGGGGCCGCACCAGCTGGCGGCCGGGGCGCTCGACGAGGGAACGGTTGCGCATGCTGCGGCCGATGTCGCCGCGGCGAGCGACGAAGCGGCTGCTGCGCCACCCGGCATCCGGCTCTCACCCCTGCTGCGGCTCGTCGGCGACGGGTCCGGTGTGCGGGCGCAGTTCAGGATCGGCGGAGCGGCTGCGCTCGCGCTGTCGGAGGTTCTCGCGCCCTCGGTCGAGGCTGCTGTCGGGCACTCCGGCGGTGGCGACGTCGGTGCCGGTGGTGGCGGCGGGACGGGATCGGGCGGGGGGTCTGGTGCCGGGCGGCGGGGGCTCTTCCGGTGGCGCGGTGCTCGCGGCGGGAGCAGTGGCTCGGCTGGCGGCGGTGGCGCAGCCGGTGAACGGGTCGTCGGAGTCGAGGTGGCGAGCCTGACCAAGCGCGCCCTCGATGCCCGGCGGGACCAGGATCTCGACGCCGGCGCGTCCGTCGAGAGCGATCTGTTGTCGCTGCACCAGCGGTCGTTCCCCTCGATCCGTCGTCCGGTCGTGCCGCCGCTGCCCCCGCTCGACCCGGCCGAGGAGGCCGCCGTCCGCCAGCGCTGCCTCGAGTCCGCGCTCGGGGGTGTCGAGCGGCCGTCGCGGGGAGAGCTCGCAGCGGCCAAGGCGGCCGCGGCCGAGCCCGCCGAGAAGCTCCTGCAGGCGAGCCGGGTGGCGCGCGATGTGCACTCGCAGCGGCGCCAGGCGCTCGCCGATGCGGCGTGGCTCCTGCTGTCGGCCCACGACCCCGCGACGGTGGTCTCGGTCGTCGACGAGGCGCTGCGACTCAGCCGCGCCGATCTCACCTGCCTCGACGCCGGCACCGATGCGACGACGCAGCGCGCCTACGTCACGGTGCTGCTGCGCTTCGCGCCGATGGTCGTCGTCACCGACGAGGTTGTGGAGGGCGGCAACGGGCGCCGGACTCGCCGCCCACGCACTCCGCGCGAGCGCCAGCAGGTGTATGCCGCCGGGCTGGCCTCGGCGGTGCTCGCGGCCACGAAGCAGGTCGACAGCGTCGCGCCGGGGGCCGATGACGTGAACGTCGTCGTGGTGCGGCCGACGCGCAACAACGCCGGAGTCGAGCCGATCTACGTCGGCACGCTCGACCGCGAGGACGTCGCCCTGCGGCACCCGGAGGCCGACCCGGTGCCGCTGCTCGTGGGCTCGGCGGCACCGGACGGCATACGGCTGCTCGGGCCGGACCGCGAGGTCACTGCGCTCGACCCGGCCCGCGACGTCGACCGCTCGCTGCACGAGATCGTCGCGGCCTGCCGGTCGGCCCTGACGCCGGCGACGTCCTGAGGATCAGGCCGACCCGAGCATCGAGCCCGACGTCAACTGGGCGATCAACTCGTCGTTGCTGCTGTCAGGGCAGCACCTCACACCAGTTGATCCACCCGTTGATCGGCCAGTAATCCGCCGGTTGATGTGGAGCGGGGATGAGGGCGGATCAAGCGGTGTGAGGCAGCGTTTGGGGCGGGTGTCAGGGGCGGACGAGGCGGGTCAGGGCGAAGCGCGCGACCGGGGCGTAGCCGACCACGAGCGGCACCGGGCCGATGATCGTCAGGTCGGTGCGGCACCCTCCGCCCTCGGGAGTGACCGAGTGCTCCAGCGTCAGCTCCGCGAGAACCGCCCGCACCCGCCAGGTCCACGTCATCGCTGCCTCGTCCACCTCGAGCACCTCGAAGGGCACCTGCACGCCGACCGGTCCGATGACGACGCCGCGAAGGCCGGGCGTGATGCGGCGCGGAGCCGGGTCGGTGCCCGGTGGGGGCGGAGCCGGCGCACCCTCGTCGAGGGCCTCCTGCTCGCCGTCCGTGTCGTCGTCCGCATCGTCCGAGCCACCCACGTCGCGCACCGGCCCGGTGTCGACGCGCTGGATCTGCGGCGACCACTGCGTCCAGGCGTCGAGGTCGGCATAGCGCTCCCACGCGGTCGCAGGATCGGCGTCGCCGGAGACGTGCAGCGAGAGGTGCACCGGTCAGCCCGCCGCGGGCGCGGGGCCGTCGACGTTGACGGTCGGCGTGCCCGACCCGCAGCGCACGACGACGGCCCGGGACGCCTCGTCACCGGGGTTGGACTCGCGGTGCACCGCCCCGGCAGGCACCCGGAGGAAGTCGCCCGGGCCGGCCTCGACGACGTGCTCGCCGCCCGGCCCCGACTCGAGGCGCATCCGACCCGAGACGATGTAGAGCGTCGTGTCGTGGTCGCCGTGGTGGTGCCAGCCGGTGACCGCCCCCGACTCCGTGTCGACCGTGCCCGACCACATCGCCTCGGTGTGCAGGGCGACCTGCCGGCTCATTCCCGGGGTGGGGTCGGCGGGGGTCAGCGCATCGGCGGCCACGCGGGTGCACGGCTGGGCCGGGTCAGGGCTCTCGGTCATGTCCCCATCCAACCCCCACGCGGCGGTCCGTGGGGCAGGCGACACTGCTGAGCACACGTCGACCCCGAGTGACGTCGCGATGGCGATCGAGAGCGTGCCCTCCACCGTGGCACGCGACCGGGCGGTGGATGGACTGCTCCCTCGATTGCGAGCCACGGGATCGCGGGTCGTTCTAGCCTCTTTGGTGGGACCCATCCGAGCGGCGTCGTGAGGCGAGGGGGCGGCATGTCAGCACAGCGTCAGGGGCGGGTCGTCGTCGTGGGCGGCAGCGTGGCCGGGTTGCTCACGGCCCGGGCGATCGCCCCATACGCCGAGTCGGTGGTCGTGCTCGAGCGAGATCGGCTGCCCGACAGCCCGGCGCCGCGGGGGCGTGTGCCGCAGGGCCGCCACCTCCATCTCCTGCTGTCGGCGGGGCTCGACCGGCTGCGCGACTGGTTCCCCGGCATCGAGGCGGAGCTGGAGAGCCGCGGAGCCGTTCGCGTCGACGGCACGGGCGCCTGGATCCACCAGGGCGGTGCCTATCGGGCGCGTGGTGACTGGGGCCGGCCGGCACTCTCCCAGACCCGGCCGCTGCTCGAGCACGTCGTGCGCTCGCGGGTCGCGGCGCTGCCCGGGGTCACGGTGGAGCGCGGCGTGACCGTCACGGGAGTGACGAGGTCGGGGCGACGCGTGACGGGCGTCGTCGCCGACGGGAGGGAGCGACCCGCTGACCTCGTCGTCGACTGCTCGGGTCGCAGCTCGCGCATCGCCCACGACCTCGCGCAGTCGCACGTCCTGGAGCCGCCCGTGACCCACGTCGGCATCGACATCGGCTACACGTCGTTCACGATGCGCCGCGCGGCGGATGACTTCGAGGGCCAGTTCCTCGTCTGCAGCGACAACCCCGGCTCGTTCCGCGGCGGCGCCGTGCTGCCCGTCGAGGACGACCGGTGGCAGGTCACGCTCGCGGGGGTCCACGGCGACGTGCCGCCGGCCACCGACGACGGCATCGCCGACTTTGCGGCCAGCCTGCCGACGCCCGCCGTCGCCCAGCTTATCGAGCGGTGCGAGCGTCGTCTCCGACGTCGCCACCTACCGGTTCCCGTCGAGCCAGCGGCGGCACTACGAGAAACTACGCGACCTTCTCCCCGGGCTCGTGACCCTCGGGGACGCGTCGAGCAGCTTCGACCCCATCTACGGGCAGGGGATGACGTCGTCTGCGCTGCAGGCAGCCGCCCTGGGTGATGTCGCATCGCGGGTGGGCATCCTGTCGCCGGATCTGCCGAGACGCTTTCACCGCAGGGCAGCTCGCATCATCGACGCACCGTGGCGGATCGCAGTCGGAGGAGACTTCGGGCATCCCGAAACGGTCGGGCCGAGGCCGCTCGGAACAGCCGAGCTCAACGGCTACCTCCAGCGGGTGATGCGGGCCTCGCACGTGTCGGTGCCCGTGGCGCGGGCCTTCAACCGCGTGCTCAACCTCGCAGACCCGCCGACCGCACTCGTTCACCCTGCGCTGGTCGTGGCCGTGCTGCGTGCATCGCGGCACTCTCCGGTCTCGACCGGCGCCGAGGTGCGTCACCCCCGAGTCGGACCGGCGCGACCCATCTGAGACGGTCCACCGCGCTCTGCTGCGGGCACGAGCGGCCGATGGGCTGGGGATGAGGGTGACCGCATCGTGGGTACGACGGACTGAGGGGCGCGCGAGCCATGCCGGACGGCATACGTTGGTGGGCGCCGCCACCGACCCCCGAGCGAGGACATCGATGCTGAGGACCGACCACTTCATCCGCTTCGAGCGCGTCACGAGCGTGCGCGAGACCGACCGCGGCATCGAGGCCGACGTGCACGGCGAGCGCTTCCGCGTCGAGGTGTGCCGTCCTGACGTCGTGCGCCTGCGGATGAGCCGCGGCGGCGCCTTCGACGACATGCCGACGTATGCCGTGTGCGTCGACCCGCTCGCCGCCGACGTCACGTGGTCGGCTGAGCCGGGCGAGCAGGTGTGGCGCGTCGTCACCGACGAGCTCACGGTGTCGGTGTGGCTCGACCCGTTCCGCGTCGACGTGCACCGGGCCGACGGCTCCGTGGTGCTGGAGACGGCCGCCGACGACGAGGGGCGCTACTGGACCTACGCGACGCTCAACGACTCGTGGACGACGCGGCGCGTGTGCGGGCCCGACGACGCGTTCTTCGGGCTGGGAGAGAAGGGTGGCCGCCTCGACCGGCGCGGCCGCGACTTCACGATGTGGAACACCGACGTCCTCAACGAGCACGCCACTGCTGAGTTCCGGGCCGGCCTCGAGCAGGCCGACCCCAGGTCCGACATGTCGAGCACCGAGTTCGACCCCTACTACGTCAACATCCCGTTCCTCTACCACCAGAGCAATCCCTCTGCGGCCATGGGCGGTTCGTTCGTCGACAACGGCTACCGCGGCTACTACGAGCTGAGCCGCGAGGTCGACTTCGGCATCGCCTTCGCCGGGGGTCAGTGGACGGAGTACGTCCTCGCCGGGCCCGCGATGCCGGCGGTGCTCGAGGCCTACACCTGGCTCACAGGACGCGCCTCGATGCCGCCGCTGTGGGCACTCGGCTACCACCAGTGCCGCTGGCACGCCTACTCGCAGGACGGGCTCGAGACTCTCGGCGACCGCCTCCGCGCGGAGGACTTCCCGTGCGACGCGCTGTGGCTCGACATCGACTACATGGACGGCTACCGCGTCTTCACGTGGAACGAGGACCTCTTCCCCGACCCCGCAAAGATGCTGGATCGCCTGGGAGACAAGGGATTCAAGGTCGTCACCATCGTCGACCCCGGGGTCAAGCACGACCCCGGGTATGCCGTCTACGACGACGGTCTCGAGCGCGACGTCTTCTGTCGCACCGAGGGCGGAGACACCTACATCGGTCAGGTCTGGCCGGGCAACACGGCCTTCCCCGACTTCGCAACGCCCGAGGCGCGGGAGTGGTGGGGAGAGCTCAACGCCGCGCATGTCGAGTCGGGTCTCGCCGGCATCTGGAACGACATGAACGAGCCCGCGACCGGTGAGATCCCTCCTGGGGCAATGCGATTCGATCGTGGTCGGGCGTCACACGAGCGCTACCACAACCAGTACGCGCTGCTCATGGCGATGGGGACGCACGAGGGGCTGACCCGGGCTCGGCCTGGCGAGCCGACCTTCATCCTGTCGCGGGCCGGCTTCGCGGGCATCCAGCGCTATGCCGCCAACTGGATGGGCGACAACCAGGCGCGCTGGGACCACCTGTGGCTCAGCGTCCCCATGGCGTGCGGCTTCGGCCTGTCGGGTCAGCCCTTCGTCGGGGCCGACATCGGCGGTTTCCAGGGCGACAGCAACCCCGAGCTCTTCGCCCGGTGGATGCAGGCCGGCACGCTGACTCCCTTCTGCCGCAACCACGCCGAGACGGGGAAGATCGACCAGTACCCGTGGTCGTTCGGCCCTGAGGTGCTCGCCATCGCGCGCGAGGCCGTGCAGCTGCGCTACCGGCTCATGCCCTACATCCACGCTGCCTTCGAGCATGCCGTCGCGACGGGGGAGCCGGTGCAGCGGCCGCTCGTGCTCGACCACCAGGACGACCCGGATGCCGTTGCTGCGGACGACGAGTACCTCTTCGGCCGCGACCTGCTCGTCGCGCCGGTCTACGAGCCCGGTGTGACCTCGCGGGAGGTCTACCTGCCACGAGGCCACTGGTACGACTGGCACACCGACGAGCTCCACGAGGGCGGTCGGACGATCACGGCGGCGGCCCCGCTCGACCGGATCCCGATCTTTGCCCGGGCCGGCTCGCGGATCCCGATGTGGCGCCAGGCTCCCGCCTCGACGGGGGACGCGGACCTGACTGACGTCGAGTGGCGCGAGTTCGCGGAGGTGCAGGGCTGATGTCCACGTCTGAGCAGGGCGAGAAAGGCGAGCAGGGTGGTGGCAGCGAGAGCGTGCTCACCGTCGTCGTCGCGCTCGTCGCCAACGCCCTCATCGCCGTCGCGAAGTCGATCGTGGCCGTCATCACCGGCTCGGCCTCGATGGTCGCCGAGGCCGCGCACTCGTGGGCCGACGCCGGCAACGAGATCTTCCTGCTCATCGCCGAGCGCCGGGCCGCGAAGCCGCGTGATGCAGGGCACCCCTTCGGCTACGGGCGCGAGGCCTACGTGTGGTCGATGTTCGCCGCCTTCGGGCTCTTCGGAGCCGGTGCGGTCGTCTCGGTGTGGCACGGCATCACGGCGCTCGGCCACGAGGAGCCGGAGACGTCGTACTTCTGGGCGTATGCCGTGCTCGCCATCGCCTTCGTGCTCGAGAGCGTCTCCTTCGTCCAGGCGACCCGGCAGACCCGGGCCGAAGCGCGGCGGCTCGGGCTGCGGCCCCTGAAGTTCATCGCCAACACGTCGAACCCGACCCTGCGCGCCGTCTTCGCGGAGGACGCTGCGGCGCTCGTCGGTCTCGTCATCGCCGGGCTCGGCATCTTCCTGCACCAGATCACGGGCAACGCGGTCTACGACGCCATCGGCTCGATCCTCGTCGGGCTGCTGCTCGGTGTCGTCGCGATCTTCCTCATCGGTCGCAACCGTGATTTCCTCGTGGGAGAGACGGTGCGCCCGGAGCTGTGGCGCCGGGCCTACGACGAGCTGCACGAGAGTGGTGAGGTCGAGCGTGTCACCTTCCTGCACCTCGAGTTCGTCGGGCCGAGCAAGGTCTTCCTCGTGGCGGCCGTCGACCTCACCGGTGACGAGACGGAGACGCAGGTCGCGAGCCGTCTCGCGGAGCTCGGTCGCCGACTGGAGCGCAGCGAGCTCATCGAACGAGCGATGATCACGCTGTCGCGCAGCGACGCCCCGGAGCTCGACCTCGGTGACGGCCCGCTGACGCACGGGGGAAGGGTCAGCGCCGACCCCGCCTGACGGCGCCCCACCTCGGGTCGCCACCCCGAGGCGGCGTCCTCGGCCGCGGTGCAGGCCGAGACCCAGATGGTGGCGACGTGGACGAAGGCCGCCGTGCGGCGTGGCCTGGCTACAGGTCGCCTTCGAGGAACTGGGCGCGGCCGAGGCCGAAGGACCAGTCGGCGGGTGTGTTCCCGACGACGGAGATGACGAGGTCGGTCGGGGCGAGGCCGCAGCGCGTCTCGAGCTGCTCGGCGAGGGCGGCGTAGACCGCCTTCTTCTGCTCCTCGTCGCGGCCCTGCTGCGTAATCTGAATGACGACCACCTCGTCGGTGCGCTCGAAGCCGAGGCCAGTGTCGAGGGCGATGATGCGACCGGGCCGGTGCTCGTGGATGACCTGGTAGCGGTCGCGCTCCGGTGCGGCGAAATGCTCGACGAGGACGTCCTGGACGGTGTCGGCGAGGCGGCGGAGGTCGTCGTCGGACCGTCCTTCGATGACGTCGATGCGCACGAGAGGCATGGCGGCTCCTTGGATGGGTGGGGTCGCCTCCATTCGTACCCGACGACCCTGCGAACGGCTCCCAGTCCGATGAGAGCCTGACGGGGGCATGCCGATGTCCCCGCCGGTGCCGGCGGGGATTCGGGGCGGGTGAGTCAGGTGTGCCAGGTGACGCCGGTGTCGGTCACGGTGGCGGTGAGGATGCGGTCGTGGACCACGGTGTGGTGTCTGGGGCAGAGCAGGGCGGCGTTGAGCAGGTTGGTCGGGCCGCCGGAGGCCCAGTGGGTCACGTGGTGGGCGTCGCACCAGCTCGGTGGCATGGTGCAGCCCTCCCAGCTGCAGCCCTTGTCGCGGACGGCGAGGGCCAGGCGTTGGGATCGGGTGAAGAGGCGTCTGCGCCGAGCCACGTCGAGCGGCTTGCTGTCGCCGCCGAGGACGAGGGGGATGATCTGGGCGTCGCAGGCCATCCGGCGCACGACGCCGGGGGACAGGACGTCGCCGGACAAGGTGGTGCCGGTGCCCGCTCCGGCGCGGTGGCCGGCACGGCCGCGGCCACCCGCACCCGAGCCGGTCGCGGCCCCGGGCTTGCGCCGGAACGCGTCGGGGATGTCGTCGCCCAGGTCGGTGAGGAGGGTGTCGAGGTCGATGAGGACGACGACCTTGGCCTTGTCCGTGGTCGGGACGCCGTCGCCTGATGCGACTGCGCGCTGGAGCATGGCGAGCAGCGCGTCCATCCGGCGGTGTGCCGGGGTGCGGTCGTCCGGCGCGGTGGTGTGACCGTGCTTGTCTTTCTCGGGCCGCGGGAGGGAGAGCGGGTCGATCGCGGACTTGATGATGGCTGCGCCCTCGGGGTCGAGTACTCCTCGCATGCCGACCATGCCGGTGGCGTTGGGTGGGGTGAACCACAGCCCGCGCGCGTTGCGGCGACCCTTGTCCAGCGCGTCCTCGTCACGAGGCGGCTTGATCTGCTCCGTGTGGTGACGGACGAGCCGGGCGAGCTCTTCGGGCCGTAGCTGGCGGGCCTGGTCGAGCAGGTCGCCCAGGGCGGTGGCGAGGTCGTCGGGGTCGGCGACGGGTGCGGTGCGTCCGTGGAAGTCGATGATCTGGGCGGCGTTGCCGACGGTGACCTGCTGGGTGGCGACGAGCACGCGAAGCCTGGCCCACCTCGGATCAGCCAGTGCTGTGCCGACCGTGACGAAGGCCTTCGCCTGCCCGGCCGTCAGCGAGGCGTCGTGGTGGCGCAGCCAGTCGGCGCGCGACAGCCCGTGGGGTGCGTCGACACCCCGGACCACGAGCTCGGAGACGATGGTGACGAGCGTGACCTCGTGGGTGCGTCGCTCGAGGGCGGCGCGTTCGGCGGCCGCAGTGAGGGCTTCGGTCGGGTGCCGGAAGAGCGGAAGACCGGTGACGGCGTCGACCATGATCGCCTGCTGGAGGTCGCTCTCGCCGCAGTCGCTCGGCGCTGCTGCAGCGCGAGCCGCGGTGGCCTCGATCCACTCCGGGTCATCGATCATCGCGAGCCACTCGGCCTCGCTCAGCGGCTCGACCTCGTAAGGGTCGAGGGCCTCCAGCTCGTCCGCTGACAGCTCGGACCACGGCCCGCACGGCGAGCTGACCGGCCGTGCGTCAGGCGCAACCCGGCGGCTCGCCCGCCGTCGCCTCTGCCCGGACGGTGCTCCAGGCGCGGACGACTCGTCGGACGCGGACGAGCCGGATGCGGACGTGCCAGACGCGGACGAGCCGGATGCGGACGTGCCAGTCGGCGTACCTCGGGCGATGCGCTGCCAGAAGTCACTCGCGGACGTGCCGCCGCTGGAGCGCTGCCGCGTCTCCATGTCGGCGAGCCGGCTCCTGAGGAGCTCGAGCACGTCTGCGTTCTCTGCCATGAAACGACACTAGAGGCGACCACCGACAGTGCCCTTCCTCGCGGACTCGCACCGAGACCCTCCTCTGGACAAGCCCCGACGCGCCCAGGCGAAAGCCGCTCAGCCCAGAGGGCGGATCGACTCCCGCACCTGCAGCGGCATCTCGACAAGGTGCTCCCCCGGAGAGTCCTCAGGTCGCAGCAGCAGCTCCATGGCCTGACGGCCCATCTCCTCGTAAGGCAGACGTGCCGTCGTGAGCGCAGGCCGCATGTAGGAGGCGATCTCGTCGTCGTCGAAGGAGGCGATGGAGACGTCGTCGGGCACGCGCAGCCCGCGCTCTGTCAGCGCCTGCTGCGCACCGAAGGCAACGCGGTCGTTGAGGCAGATGAGCCCGGTCACAGGAGCACCCGACTCCAGCACTCGCTTCGTCGCGTCGTAGCCGTGCCACGGCTCCCAGATCTCGAACTCCTCGACGGCCACGGGTGTGACACCGGCTTCCAGAAGCGCGCGGTGAATCCCGTTGAAGCGACGGTCGATCGTCACCGAAATGTGCGGATCCGACTGCGCCACAGGCGCATTGCCGATGATCGCCAGCCCCGCGCCATGGCCGGCGTCGAGCAGCTGGCGGGTGACGGCATACCCCGCTTGCTCCTCGGAGGGGAGGACCGCGGTGGGCACGGTGGGGCTCACGCAGTTGACGGTGACGGCGCGCATCGACTCGGGGAGGGTCGGCAGTTCGAGCAGTCGGGCGGTGAGGGCGCCGAAAACCAGGCCGTCGACCTGGCGGTCGACCATGAACTCCAGCGCCTTGGCGAGCTGCTTGGGGTGGTTGCCGGTCTCGGCGATGAGCACGCCGGTCTCCTGCTCGTCGGCGATGTCGAGCAGGCCGCGGATCATGGCGGACGCAAAGCGGGTGATCGTCACCTCGTCGGAGATGAAGCCGACGGTGCCGGTGCGGCCGAGGCGCAGCGACCGCGCGGCGGCATTCGGCCGGTAGTTGAGCTCGCGCGCGGCCTCGTGGATGCGCGCGACGGCATCGGCCGACAGCCGCGAGCCCGGCCGGTCGTTGAGCACGAGGCTCACCGCCGTCTTCGACAGCCCTGCGCGCGCGGCGACGTCGGCGAGCGTCGGTCGCTTGGTCACGTCCACCCCTTCGTGCGGGCCCGAGAGCAGCCCGTATGCCGTGGGGCGTCCGTTCGCGACGCCCGTCGTCACCCTAACCCACCGCGAAACGGACATCACCACGTCGTCGCAGGTGAAAAGGTTTTAGCAACCTCTTGTGGACGCGGTCAGAAGCCGCTACGGTCTCGTGCTGAAAGGTTTTAGCACTGGCGCTGACCTTCCCATCACGGAGGAACCGATGAAGCTCACCTCGACCACCAAGCGCGTTGCCGTCGGCCTGCTCGCGGCCGCGCTCCCTCTCTCCATGGCCGCCTGCACCAAGGGCAGCAGCAGTGGCTCGTCCGACGCCGCCGGCGGCGAGCTGACGATGTGGACGCACAACGCCGGCAACAAGGCCGAGCTCGGCGCGATCACGGCGATCGTCAACGACTACAACGCGAGCCAGAGCAAGTACAAGGTCAAGATCCAGGCCTTCCCGCAGGACTCCTACAACCAGTCCGTCGTGGCGGCAGCCGCGAGCAAGAAGCTTCCCTGCATCCTCGACATCGACGGCCCCAACGTGCCGAACTGGGCCTGGGCCGGCTACCTCGCACCGCTCGAGGGCCTCGACAGCACGCTGGCGAAGTACCTCCCGACCGTGCTCGGCAAGGTCGACAACAAGATCTACTCCTACGGCTACTACGACGTCGCGCTCGTCATGGTCACCCGCAAGACCATCCTCGACAAGTACGGCATCCGCATCCCGACGGCCGACCAGCCCTGGACCAAGGACGAGTTCGACGCGGCGCTGAAGAAGATCAAGGCCTCCGGCGACTTCCAGAACCCGCTCGACATCGCGACGAGCTTCACCGGTGAGTGGTGGCCCTACGCCTACTCGCCGATGCTCCAGAGCTTCGGCGGCGACCTCATCGATCGCAAGGAGTACAAGAGCGCCGAGGGTGTCCTCAACGGCCCGCAGGCAGTCGCCTGGGCGACGTGGTTCCGCAGCCTCGTCACCGACGGCCTCGTGCCGCTCAAGTCCGGCGCCGACCCTGCCAAGGACTTCATCAACGGCAAGTCCGCGATCCTCTACAACGGCACGTGGACGGCCGTCGACACGCGCAAGGCCTTCGGCAAGGACACCCTCTTCCTCCCGCCGCCGGACCTCGGCAACGGCCCCAAGATCGGTGGCGGCTCGTGGCAGTGGGGCGTCTCGACGAACTGCGCCAACACCGCCGGCGCGATGGACTACATGAAGTTCGCGGCCCAGGACAAGTACGTCGCGAGCGTCGCCCGTGACACGAACAACATCCCGGCGACCGACGCCGCGGCGGCCCAGGTCAAGGGCTACGAGCAGGGCGGGGAGAACCAGATCTTCCTCGACTACGCGAAGAAGTTCGCGGTGCTCCGCCCCGTGACCGCTGGATACCCCTTCATCGCAACGGAGTTCACGAAGACCGCGCAGGACATCCTCAACGGCGCCGACCCCAAGCAGGCGCTCGACGCGGCGGTCAAGAACATCGACGCGAACCAGAAGTCCAACGGCTACTTCCAGTGAGCATCTGACATGACGACCATCACTGCGGCGGAGCACGCGAATGCTCCGGTGGCCTCGACGCGGAAGCGCAAGCCCATCAAGGGCTCTCGCTCATCGACGACGACGGCGCTGCTCATGCTGGCGCCGGCGGCGGTCCTGCTCATCACCTTCCTGCTCATCCCGATCGGCCTGACGTTCGGGCTGGCCTTCACCAATGCACGGCTCATCTCGCCGCGCCCGGCGGAGTTCGTCGGTGTCGACAACTTCACGCGGCTCTTCGACGACGAGACCTTCTGGGCGTCGCTGCGAAACACGATCATCTTCGCGGTGGTCATCGTGCCGGTGCAGTCGGCGTGCGCCCTCGGGCTGGCGCTGCTCGTCAACGTGAAGATGCGCGGCGTCAACTTCTTCCGCACCGTCTACTTCCTGCCGGTCGTGACGTCGATGGTCGTCGTGTCGATGCTCTGGCTCTTCCTCTACCAGCCGAACGGCCTCATCAACCAGGCGCTGGCCCGCTTCGGCATCCAGGGCCCGGACTGGCTCGGCGACCCGAAGACGGCACTGCTCGCCATCATCCTCATGTCGGCGTGGCAGGCGATGGGCTTCCACATGGTCATCTGGCTGTCGGGGCTCCAGACGATCCCCGGCGAGCTCTACGAGGCGGCCGAGCTCGACGGCGCGGATCGGTGGCAGCAGTTCCGCTACGTCACGTGGCCCGGCCTGCGGGCGACGAGGACCTTCATCCTCATCACCATCACGATCTCGGCCTTCGCGCTCTTCACCCAGGTCAACATCATGACCCAGGGCGGGCCGCTCGACTCGACCTCGACCCTGGTGCTCATGGCGGTCCGTACCGGCTTCCAGCAGCAGCAGACCGGCTACGCGTCGGCGATCTCACTCGCGTTCTTCGTCCTCGTGCTCGCCGTCACCTTGGTCAACCGTCACTTCACCCGAGACAAGGACGTCGTCCGATGAGCGCCACGACCGCACCCGGGCTCGGCTCGGACCACCTCGCCCACATCGCGGACGCACCACCTGCGGAACCGCGGCGGGGCGGGGAGGGGCGACACGGCATACGCCATCTGCTCGGGATCCTCCTGCGCATCGCGCTCTGCCTCGTCTTCGGGCTGCCGCTGCTCTTCATGATCGTGTCCAGCTTCAAGCCGGACCTGCAGATCTTCGATGACCTCGGCAGCATCAAGGCGTTCCTGCCCACCGGCAGCATCTCGGCCGACAACTACACCGGCGTCTTCGGCCGAGTCCCGTTCGCGCAGTTCATGATGAACTCGGTCATCATCACCGTGGTCACCGTCGTGCTGGGCATTGTCGTCAACTCGATGGCCGCGTTCGCCCTGGCTCGGATCGGGTTCAAGGGCGGTGGCATCGTCCTCGGGATCATCCTCGCGACGCTCATCGTCCCGTTCGAGACGCTCGCGCTGCCGCTGCTGTGGTGGTCGAACAAGCTGCCCTTCATCGGGCCCGACGGGATCTCCGAGGGGTGGCTCGACACCTACCAGGTGCAGATCATCCCCTTCATCGCCAACGCCTTCTCGATCTTCCTCTTCTACCAGTACTTCGACTCCATCCCGAAGGAGCTCGACGAGGCGGCGAAGGTCGACGGCGCGGGGTGGTTCCGCATCTACCGCAGCATCGTCATGCCGCTGTCGGGGCCGGCCATCGCCACCGTGGCCATCCTCACCTTCCTGCCCATGTGGAACCAGTACCTCTGGCCCCTCATGGCTGTGCAGACCGAGGAGCTGCGCCCGGTCATGGTCGGCATCGACTACTTCAAGCAGCTCAACACCTCGTGGGGGCAGATCATGGCGTACGCGACGATGATCACCGCGCCCGTGCTGATCCTCTTTATCGCCTTCCAGCGATCGTTCATCAACTCCATCGCCTCATCCGGCGTGAAAGGCTGATCCGTGTTCAAGCTTCCTGAGGCATGGGTCTGGGACTTCTGGCTCGTCGACGACGGTTCTGACTACCACCTCTTCTTCCTGTATGCGTCTCGCGCGCTTCGCGACCCGCACGCCCGGCACTACCGCGCCTCCGTCGGGCACGCTGTGTCGTCTGACCTCGTGCACTGGGAGCGGGTGGTCGATGCGCTCGTGCGCTCGGACGCGCCGGCGTTCGACGACCTCGCGACGTGGACCGGCTCGGTCGTGCGGCACCCGGACGGGCGGTGGTTCATGTTCTACACGGGCGCGTCGCTCACCGCCGACGGGGCCAACGTCCAGAGCATCGGGTATGCCGTCTCGTCTGACCTCTACGTGTGGGACAAGGCGCCCGGGCCTGTGCTTCGGGCGGACGGCGAGTGGTACGAGAAGTACGCGCCTGCGCCGCAAGGGAACTGGCACGACGAGGCGTTCCGCGACCCGTGGGTGGTGGCCGACCCCGAGGGGGACGGGTGGCACATGCTGATCACGGCCCGGTCGGCTGTCGGGCCGGCCGGCGACCCGGGGGATCGGGTCGACCGCGGCGTCGTGGGGCACGCGTGGTCGGCCGACCTGGAGAGCTGGGAGCTGCGCGAGCCGCTGTCGGCGCCGGGCGCTGGCTTCGGGCAGCTCGAGGTGTTCCAGACGCACGTCGTGGACGGTCGCCAGGTGCTCCTCTTCAACTGCGCGGTCGGGGACATGCCCGAGGCAGCGCGGAGGGCCGGCATCACGGGTGGCGTGTGGATCGCCTCGGCCGAGTCGGTGGTGGGGCCCTATGACCTCGCCGGCGCTCGAGAGATCGACGACCCGAGCCTCTACGTCGGCAAGTTCATCGACGACCGCGAGACGGGCGAGACGAAGTTCATGGCCTTCCGCAACGAGACCGGTGGCTCTTTCATCGGCGAGATCACCGACCCCTATGTCGCGAGCTGGGCGGGCGACCGCCTCGTGCTGACGCCTGCGGCCAGCGAGACGTCCAGCGAGGCGGCGCTCGAGGACAGCCTGACGAGCTGAGGGGCTGAGGGGCTGAGGGGCGCCGTCGACGGGGTCAGGGCTGGGCGGCGCGGAGGGCCAGGCCCTCGTCTCGTCGGCGAGCGAGGTCCTGGCGGTTGGCGCTCGTCAGCCACTCCGGGTGCTCGAGGGAGTCGGTGAGGGCATAGGGGTCGAGCCCGACCGCCCGACGGAGCACCTGGGCCCGACTCGAGGCGCTGGCAGTGACGCCGAAGTACGTCCAGACCTCGCCCGCGAGCATGCCGTCACCGCCCCGAGCGACGACGCCGTTGAAGCGACCGACGAGCCACACGATGGCCGCCGCCGCGCTCGCCGTGGAGCCGCGGCGTCGGAAGAGGCCGGGGTCACCTGCCACGACGGCGGCGAGGAAGCGGCGGCAGGCGGTGCGGAACTCGACGTCGAAGCGCTCCGTGGCGAGCTCGTCGATGGGCTGCAGGGTCTCGGACACGGGTCCGTGGATGTCGGACGGGACTGTGCTCCAGTCGAACTCCTCGTCAGGCAGCGGCTCGAGGTCGAGAGCCGAGAGAGCCTCGCGCCCGCCGACCTGCTCGGCGGCGCGGTCGATCATGAACTCCGCCCAGGCGAAGTCGCTCTGTGACTCCATGACCGGGAGGATCCCTACAGGATCGCCGAGGAGGGCCGCATAGTCCTGGACTGCCTGGCGGAGGCGGGTGGCCTCGAAGGAGGTCACGATGGCGATGTAGTCGGGGCCACTGCGGTCGACGGCATCGCGGACGGCGGCGATCTGTTTGGGCGACGCCCCAACTTCGGCCAGGCACCACGCGGCAAACACCTTGAGCAGCTGTGGAACTCGCTTGGCAACGGTTCGGTCCACGAGCGTCGTGCGCGGGAGCAGCCCGAAGAGGAGCAACTCGACGCGCTCGGGGGACCACTTGAGGAAAGCCTTGTCGTTCATGGACTCGCTGGCGCAGAGAGTGAGGGCCAGCGCCATCCGGTCCGTGCCGTCGGGCCTGAGGTCGAGGCCCGCGGCGGTGGCCTCGGGGGATGCGGCGAAGCGGTCGACGAGCTCGCGCCGCGACGAGAGCAGCTCCTCGGCGAGTCGTGAGCTGACGGACCGGGAGTCGGTGTCGAGGTCGTCGAAGTCCTCAAAGTCCTCGAAGTCTTCGTGCTCGGCCCAGCCCAGGCCGCCCTCCGGCATCGTCTGCAGCAGCCACCGCAGAATCGGGCGGCTGGCTGGCCAGGTGTCCGACTCCGGGTCCCAGTCCTCTTCGTCGCTCTCGTCGAGAGCCTCCTCGACGAGGCTTCGGGCCTCGGCCAGGTCGAGCTCCTCGATGTCGAAGTCAGGGGCGCCGGGCCCTTCCTGGCCTGCCGTGTCGTCGAGCCGGCTGAGGACCTCCTCGATCGGGGCGGGCACCGGGAACGCGTCGCGCACGACCGTGCCACGCGCGTGGTCGACGTAGACGAGGAAGGTCGCCCCATGGCCGCCGGACCAGTCGAGGCCGAGGACGACGTTGGCGCCGCGGTCGCCGTCGGCCGCCATCAGATGGGCCTTGGTCACTCGCGTGTCGCGAAGGTCCCTCAGCCACAGCGGCATCGGCTGACGGCGGTGGGCCAGCTCGGCGTCGATGTCGCCGACCATCTCCGCGTCGCGCACGAGCACGGCGAGGGCGTTCAGTGCCGCGGTCGTCTCGGCGAGGTCGATGCCGATGAACGACTCGACGACCGGGGCCAGGGCGGCGGCTCCACCCCCTTCCGGCCAGCCGCCGGTGTCGGGGATGTCGTCGGCGGGGCCAGGACCGCTCTCCGCGACCTCGACCAGGGTCGACACGAAGGCGAGGAACGACCACGGGTTGTCATCGCGCAGTCTGCGTCGCAGATCGACGACCATCGGCTGAATCGCGTCGCCGGGCACCGTCGTGCCGCGCTTCGGCTGGGCAGCCCCGCCGTGCACGATGCGCAGCCGCGCGTCACCCCTGCCCCGCTTGCCTGCTCGCCTGCTCACGTGCCTCGTTCTCCCGATGCCGTATGCCGTCCGGTGCGTCTTGGCGCGCATCCTCCCATTGCCGGCCGGAGCGTTGGGGCAGGCGTGGGCGCGATCGTCCTGAGCGCCGGCGAGCGCTTCGGCTGGAGGGTGTCGCGGCGGCCTCGCCAGGTGCACGCGCGGATAGAGTGGGCCGGTCATTGCGGACCGACGGGCTTCCCTCCGGACATGCCCCCACACCGCACGAGTCACTTCGTGCTGCCAGGGGACCTGTTCGTGCACCTTCTTCGCACCTCCGTTCGCGGATTTTCCGCGTTGGAGGCCCACCTCGTCGACCGCCTCACTGAGCAGATGAGCATCCAGACCGGTCATCGCCCTGCGGCCAGCGAGTCGCGTTCTTGGGAGCGAAGCCTGCCGGCCCTTCGCGCTGACCTTGTCTCGGCCGGGCTGGACGATGTCGAGATGCTCATCGAGTACCAGTTGCCGTTGACCAGCAAGCGCGCGGACGTCGTCCTCGCAGGCACCCATCCGAAGACTGGGCTCCCGTCCTACGTCGTGGTGGAGCTGAAGCAGTGGAGTGCCGCCGAGAGCTTTGAGGGAAGCGACACCCTGGTGACAGTCGAGCAGTACGGCCGCCGCGCGGTCACTCACCCCGCGCTGCAGGTCGCGGACTACGGTGACTACCTCTCGTCCTTCACCGCGATGCTGGCAGAGCAGCCACACTCGCTCGCCGGTGTCGCCTACTTGCACAACGCCACCGACCTCGGGGTCGCAGACCTCCTGGACAGGCCGAGCACGAAAGAGGGGTCGCTCTTCACCGGCCAGCGCCGGGGAGCGTTTGTCGACTATCTGCGATCGCTCCTCGCCCCGGGAGAGGGTGGAGCGGCCGCTGCGGACGCCCTTCTGAGAAGCAAGATTCAACCGAGCAAGCAGTTGTTGGCCGTGGCTGCCGAAGAGGTCCAGAACAGGGAGCAGTTCGTGCTCCTCGACGAGCAACGTGACGCCTACGAGCACGTCGTGCATGCCGTCGAACGAGCTCGGCGGTCCAACACCAAGACTGCCGTTGTGGTCAGCGGCGGGCCGGGCAGCGGCAAGTCCGTGATTGCACTGTCGCTCGTGGGCGAGCTTTCGCGGCAGGGGCGCTCCGTCATGCATGCGACAGGATCGCGTTCCTTCACCATGACCCTGCGCAAGGTGGCAGGTAAGCGAGCTCCCCGCGTGCAGAAGCTCTTCACCTACTTCAACTCGTTCATGACGGCCGAGCCAAACGACCTCGACTGTCTCATCCTCGATGAGGCACACCGTATCCGCGAGACCTCCGTGAGTCGCTACACCCGGAAGGAGTTGCGGAGCGTCGGACGGCCCCAGATTCACGAGCTCCTCTCTGCCGCGAAGGTGCCGGTGTTCCTCCTGGATGAGCATCAGGTCGTGCGGCCCGGGGAGATGGGAACGGTTGAGGACATCGAGGCTCATGCCGAGGCCATGGGTCTCAAAGTCGAACACATCAACCTCAACGACCAGTTCCGTTGCGGCGGCTCCGAGGTTTTCGTGGACTGGGTATTGCGCCTGCTTGGTCTGAAGCCAGGCGGCCCAGTCGAGTGGCGAGGCGATGACGGCTTTAGCGTCTCAGTGGCCGACACCCCGGAGGAGCTCGAGCACGTTCTCAGGACGAGGCAGGACGACGGCTATTCGGCGCGGATGGCGGCCGGCTACTGCTGGCCGTGGAGCGATCCCCACGCCGACGGGACCTTGGTCGACGATGTGCAGATCGATGGCTGGTCTCATCCGTGGAATCTGCGCGGCGATCGATCCGTCGGCGGCGCTCCGCCTGCTGCCCTGTGGGCAAGCGACCCCGCTGGCTTCGGCCAGGTCGGGTGCGTCTACACAGCCCAGGGCTTCGAATACGACCACGCGGGCGTCATCATCGGGCCGGACTTCATTTGGCGAGAGGGAAGGTGGCTCTCCGTGCGAGAGGCCAACCGAGACCCCGACTTCAAGAACCGCACGAAGGTGCCTGACGCGCACTTCGACCGCCTGGTGCGCAACGTGTACAAGGTCCTCCTCACGCGTGGCATGCAAAGCGTCACCATCTACTCAACGGATCCGCAGACGCGCGAGTTCCTGCGAGACCTGGTTAACCACTGAGAGCTCGAGACCGGCACCGCCAAGGCCGTTCGCTGTCCTGTGGCAAACGCGTCGAAGTGGGTCACTCTCTGCGCCGATCGGTTGACCGTATGACGGCCATACTTCTCAGATGAATAACCCCAACGGTCGGCGTACCCCGCTCGTGGTCACGTTGAGGGACTCTGCCGACGCGCGCCTGTTTGTAGAGCTGTCGAGCTACGGGTCGGACCTCACCGAGGCTCGCCACGCCTTGGACCTCGCGGTGCAAGGTAAGGAGGAAGGCTCCCCGTTGGCAGAGGCTGCGCCGTACTTGGTCGGGTTCGCCGTGGTGGCCTATTGCCGCACGATCCTGCACTCGAACGTGCGGGGCCGGCTGACGGATCACGTGACTGTCCCTGCAGAGCTCAGCGTGGTCCACGACCAAGTCCGGGCTTTCCGCAACGCCACGATCGCGCACTCACAGTCTGAACTCGCCGTCACGTACCCGACCGCTCTTCTGGACGCTGACACGCTGGAAGTGCAATACGTAGGTGCAGCAACAATGATCAGCTCGCTTCCCTCGCCCTTGGTGGGGAGGTTCCGAACGTTGGTGGCGGTCATGGAGGAACTGCTTGATGTCGCCATCCAGCCCGTGCGAGCGCGGCTTGAAGCTGCACTCCGAGCGATGGACCCTCGGGAGCGTGCTACAGGTGCGCTCCCTACCGTGCAAGAAAAGCTCGCCAATGAGTTTGAGCCCCGGACGAAGCGTCCGCCCTACCCGACGTCCCACACGATCTATTGGGAGCCGGGCGCAAGTACCGACGATAGCGACGGCGCCCAACCTCGGACAGCTCCTTGAGGCGCCGCCGCTTGGTACCAACGCGGCGAAGTGGGTCACGTAATACCTCGTCCGCTCAAGCGGACCTCGGCGAGAACTCATACGGGGGACGACGAAGGTGTGTGTTGGATTTCGCGAGGTGTCCCGATTGTGACGCGTCGGGTGCGGTGTTCGTAGATACTCGTCACTCGGACATGGGAGACGGGTTTCGGGGGCCGCATGCAAGAACACGTGGAGATGGTCCGCGTCGGCCAGGCCGCCCGGTGTTCGTGTGGCGAAGGTTTGCGCCCGGGTGAACGCGCTGGACGGCTCGGGGGCGGCTCTGAGCTGTTGTGTCTGTGGTGCCTTGCCGACCTGCAGGCAGGACGACGGCGACCTCGCCCAAGGCGCACGCAGACACCGTGGCCCGAACCGGTTGTCTCGCCGCGAGCCGCAGCTTCGACGACGCGCCGAGCCGCTACCACTGCACGACGCCGCGGCTCCACGGTGGTGCCGGTGGTGATCGCGCTGCTTGTCGTAGCGGCCGTTCTCTATGGGCGATTGGCAGTGTTCGAAACGGGCGGGGATGGTGCCGCCCTTGGCGGGGTGCCCATCTTGGGGCGTGACGTCACCAGTTGGGGCTACGGCACGCGGCTCACGGGTGGTGATCCTAGGGACACCAGTGGCATCTGGCCCCCTGCACCGCCGGACGCTCGAGCGGAGCCGCTTGGCACGCCGCCGCCGAGTGCCTCGTCGTCCACCGACTACGCCTTCATGCACACGATTCCCGAACTCGGCGGTCAGCCGGTGCGGTGGGACCCGTGCCGCCCGATCCATCTGGTCCTCCACAACGCACAGGCGCCTGCGGGGGCTGAGCAGCTGCTTCGTGAAGCGGTCGCCTTGGTGTCCTCTGCCACTGGACTGCAGTTCGTCATCGACGGTGTGACTACGGAGACACCGACAAGCAAACGGGCGCCGATGGTGCCTCGGTATGGCGACCGATGGTCGCCAGTGCTTGTCGCGTGGACCGACCCCTCGGTCATGCCTGATCTCCACGGCCCAGTAGCTGGGGTCGCCGGGCCGGCCGGGGCCCCGCACTACACCTCTGATCAGCAACACTGGGTGAGCGGAACCGTCTACCTCGACGGGCCCCAGTTCCGGGCGCTTCTCCAGTCGGTCGACGGCTCGGCCGCGGCTCGCGCCATCGTCATGCACGAGTTCGGTCATCTCGTCGGCCTCGCGCACGTGCCCGCGCAGGACCAGCTCATGTATGAAAGCAACATAGGCCAGCGTGGATTCGGCCCCGGCGACAAGGAAGGCCTCAGACAGCTCGGCCTCGGCCCATGCTTCACCGGCTAGCACCCCGAGGCCGCGGCCAGCTGCGCCATGCAGACGAAAGGCCCGACTGGCTGCGAAGTGGGGCGCCCAGTTAGAGACGGCAGCGGTCGGCGATTACCCCGGCTTGAACGCGGTTGTCGACGCCGAGCTTGGTGAAGGCGCTCTGCAGGTGCGTCTTGACCGTCGTCTCGCTGACGTAGAGTTCGCGCGCCAGATCGGCGTTTGTCAGCCCGCGCGTCAGACCCGAGACCACGTTGCGTTCCCGTGTCGTCAACGTCGCCATCAACCGTCTGGCCGCATCGCGTCGCGTCGCCGCTGGGTCATCTCGCACCTGTGTGAAGAGCTGGGCGGCAGTCTTCGGTGACACGGCGCCGAGCCCCTCGGCGACGTTGCGTATCCCGCCGCAGATCTCCTCGGGCGAGGCGGTCTTGAGGAGGAAGCCGTCGGCGCCGGCGCGGATCGCCCGCTGAGCCACGTCGTCGTGATCGAAGACGGTGAACATCAGCACCTTCGGCGCTTCCGGCCGCGCCTTGACCGCCGCAATGGTTTCGATGCCACCCATGCGGGCCATGCGAACGTCGAGGACGATGACGTCGGGCCGGTGAGCCTGCACCGCCGCGACGACTTTGTCGCCGTCACTCACCTCGGCCACGACCTCGAGGTCCGACGCCGCACCGAGCATGTGCCGCAGGCCCATCCGCACCATCGGATCGTCGTCGACGAGCATCACGCGAACCCTCTGCACAGAGGTGCCGCCACTCATGTTGTCCATGGGGCTCCCTTCGTCGACTCAGTGGCGGGGGCACGCCACGGCAGGCGGATCGACACCCTGAACGCGGCATCGTCTCCGACTCCCGACTCCATGTCCCCGCCGTAGCGTTCGACTCTCTCCCGGATGCCGATCAGACCCATCCCCGCTCGCCGCTCGACGGTCACACCTGAATCAGACTGCGAACCGACAGGTGGCGAGAGGTGGTTTGCCGTGGCGATCACGAGGTGTCCTTCCTCGGCTCCGCCGGTAACCGAGAGCCGAACGCTCACGGATGGCGCGTGTTTGCGAGCATTGGTCAACAGCTCCTGCACGATCCGATAGGCCGCTCGTGCAATGTGCGGATCCAAGGTCTCGCCATCCTCGACGAAGACCGTGGCCACCAAGGGCATGCCAGCGCTCACCGAGTCATCGATGAGCTCACGGACGTGGCGCAGCGTCGTCGTCGGCGCCGCGACGTCGGGGTCGCCGGCGTTGCGGAGCAGGTCCAGCAGGCTGTGCAGCTCGGCAACCGACCGAGCGGCGGTCTCACGAACCACCTGCGCCGATTCCCTCATCTGCAGTGTCGCGGGACCGCCGGGCGTGGCACCCGCGGACGTGTCAGCCATGGCCTGAAGTGCCCCTGCATGCACCGACAGAATCGAGAGGTTGTGGCCCAGGCCGTCATGGATCTCGCGGGCGAGGCGCTCGCGCTCGGCCTGGCGAGACAGCTGATCGGTGAGCGACGAGACCGCGGAACGCTCCTCGGCCACGACCACCTGAGCGGTCTGAAGGTCCGCTCTGGTCCGCATCCAAACGCCAATGCCGACGAAGGCCCCGAAGACGAGGATGGTCAACACAATCGGCACGTACCACGCGATCGGCTCGACCCCCGGGCTGAGAAGGCTCCCCCAGAACGACATCGACCGCGGCTCCATGTGCACATCGCGCCAGGTCGCGAGTGCGGTGGCAACAAATACGAGGGGACCCAGACGCCACAGGTCTGAGCGTGGTCGCCACATGATGACTGAGGTGAGGCCGATCAGGGCCACAGTGGGGCCGAGGACGAGAACGGCCGCGAGCGCACCGGAGATGGTGAGAGCCACGGGGAGTCGGCGGCGCCAGATGACAGCCACGGACAGTCCTACAGCCACGAGGGACAGCAGGCCGGCCAGATTGCCCATCGACCGAGCTGGCATCGTCGAGGTGCCGTCGGCGAGCGCCTGCCGCATGTCGAAGGCGGTCACGGTGAAGGCCATGTCCACGAGGGCGAGGCAGACGAGGCCCAAACTGCGCAACCGGCGCGCCGCAAGGTCGCGGCGCGCAAGATCGCGCATCCACGAGGGCAGACCGGACGGCATACCCCAGAAGGTATGGCATTGCCCCGACGGGACTGTCACCCACCCGGTCAGTCCTGTCACCGGCTTCTCATCCTTTCGGTCGGCGGATCGGGCTGCCCGACCGAGGCGCGGTGGCACACGCTCGCGAGACGGTCTCCCTCATCACGTCAGCACTACCGAGGAGATCCACCATGAGCACCAACAGCCCGCAGCCGCCCGCCCCGGACGCGTGGCAGCCCCCTCACGTGCCGGCTCCGCCGGCGCCGTCCGGACCTGCAGCGCCGGAGCCGCCGCGCAAGAACTGGTTCGCGCGCCACAAGATCCTCACTGGACTGCTGGCTCTCGTCCTCTTCGGTGCGATCGCATCTGCTGTCAACGGGGGAGGCAGCACGCCTGCAGCCACGAGTTCCCCCGCGGCAGGTCTGGCTTCCGCCGAGGACGCCGGCACCGCCCCCAGCGAGCAGCCGAAGGAGGAGACGAAGCAGGAGGCGCCGTCTGAGGCGAAGATGGGCCAGAAGGTCCGCGATGGACAGTTCGAGTTCACCGTGACCAAGGTCAAGTCCGGCGTCAAGAGCGTCGGTGACGAGTACGTCAACCAGAAGGCACAAGGGCAGTACGTCCTCGTCAGCATCACCGTGAGCAACATCGGCGACAAGGCGCAGATGCTGGCCGACTCGTCGCAGAAGGTGCGCGACGCCAAGGGTCGCGAGTTCTCCACCGACACGGCCGCGGCGATCTACATCAAGGACAACCAGGTCTTCATCAACGAGATCAATCCGGGCAACTCCGTCAAGGGCACGCTCGTCTTCGACATGCCGAAGGGCACCGCCCCGGCCAGCATCGAGCTGCACGACTCGCCGTTCTCCGGTGGCGTCACCGTCAAGCTGAGCTGAGCCGAGCTGAGCCGAGCTCTCGTATGCCGGTGGTGGGCGTCACGCTGTGACGCGGGGCGCGGCGCCCACGACCGCGCTTGGGACTGGGGGTAGCTCCGCGGCCCTCGTCGCGGGACCTGGACTTCGTCGCCAGGGCGCGAATCGGACCAGCGGCTCAGGCGCAGTTTACGCAGACGCCCGAGAGTGGCATCTCCATGAAGCACGTCGGACACACGGCTCCGCGCCGCACCTCTGCAGCCGCGACGCGTGGCTGGCGCTCCCGGACCTCACGCGTCCGAGCGCTCAGCGTGGGCTGGGCGTCCGCCGGGACGTCGGCTCCCCAGTGCCGGTAGCACTCCAGCCGCGAGGCCGCCGCGTGCATCTCCCGCTCGAGCTGGTCGCCGATCGGCTTCTGGCCGTAGACGCGCAGCACCTCGTCGTAGGCCGAGCCCACCTGGCCGTCATCCTTGTGGACGACGAGAGACATGAGCGGCGGCTCGTTGCGCACATGGTTGACCTTGACGAGGTCGGCCAGCAGGCCGCCGATCCAGTTGCGCATCGCGGAGTGTGTCCACAGTGATGAGCGGCGTTGCACCTCCTCCGCGAGCTCGGAGTAGGTGATGACGGCGTTGTAGCGACCCGCGGTCTCCACCAGCACCTCGTAGGCATGCTTCGCCCAGTAGGGCTGTGCCACCTTGGGCGTCACATAGGTCTCGCTGTCAGACACGGCTGGCCGTTCCCTTCCTCGACGCTCGACACAGACAGTCTCCACCGTCGCAGGTGCGCCGCCGCCGCGACCCCTGCTGCCAGCCCCGATGACGTATGCCGTGTCACCGGCCCACGTCGCACCTGGGCTGGGGACAACGCGGAGGCCGATTGCCGGATCTGCGGTTGAGTCATCGGAGACGTCACCGAGGAACGGAGTCTCCCTTGTCAGCCGCCCGCAGGCTCGTGTCGCTACTCGGTGCAACAGCGGTGACCGCCGCCGCAGCCGCCGGCTGCTCCATGACAGGGGACTTCACGTCGCCCACGTCGAGCGCAGTCTCGCGTCCGGTGACCGCTGCTCCCCAGCCGACGTCGACCGGCACGGACACGGCGGCGGCCTCACCGGGCCGGGCGGCCTCGACGGTCGCCTGGCGTTCGCGAGAGCCCGGCCCCGACCTCCTGCACGACCACACGTGGGCCGGTGCGGAGGCCTACGTCGAGGACTACCTGGTGCGTCTCAACGACGCCTGGACCACGCCACAGCCGTCACTGCTCGACAACCGTGCGAGCAAGTCCTGTGGCACGTGCGCCAACTTCCGCGAGGCTGCGGCGTACCTCGCTCGGAAGGGTCAGCGGCACGAGGCGCCCATGCTCGTCATCTCCGACGTCTCCGTGACGATCTGGCGGCCCACCGTCCGCATCACCGCGGACCTGCGCCAGCCTCGTCACCACATCGTCGACAAGCGCGGCCGCAAGGTTCAGCGCATCGAGCATGCTCGTGCCTACTTCTACGTGGAGCTCGCCTACCGTGGGCGGTGGTGGATCGAGAAGGTCGGCATCGAAGCGGTCAACGATGACGGAACCTATCTCGAGCGGTAGCAGGCCGCTGCCTCGGGCAGGCCGTCTCAGGCGCTGGCCGCGTCGGCCTCCGTCAACCAGTCGATCATCTGGTCGGTGGTGGTGACCTGTGCGAAGAGCGCACCGACCGTCGCGAGCGACGCCCGCTGGACCTCCTCGATGCTGAGGCCCGGCACGCCACCCGTCGTCATCGCGTCGCTGATGAAGAACGCACGGACATCGCGGACCATCGCCTCACGAGCTGTGGTCTCGCAGCAGACGTTGGTCTCGATGCCGGTGATGATGATCGTGTCGACTCCGAGCCTCTCGAGCCGATCGAGCAGGTCGGTGTCGTGGAAGGCGCCGAAGTGCGGCTTCTCGAGGAACTGGTCGCCGGGCTCGATGACGAGGGACTCGTGGAAGGCCGCCGTCTGCGAGGTGCGCTCGAGCATTCCGTCACGCCCCGACGGGAACAGCTCGCCGAGCAGGCCGGTGTCGGCGCCGGCAGGGTGGGCGTGGCGCACGTGGATGACCGGGATGCCGACCGAACGACACACAGCAGCAAGGCGGTTGATCCGATCGACGACCTCGAGTGAGTTGGCCGCCATCTCGACGAAGACGTTCTGGATGTCGACGTTGAGCAGGGCCATGCGCCGCGGGTCGACCTCGAGCTCGATCATGGGCCGGCCTCCTCAGGTGCTGACGCGACCACGCTACTCAGGACGGCGCTCCCGCGTGAGCGGATGCGCAGGGCATACGGAAGCGTCGTCAGGACCACACGCCATCGATGGCGGCAACGACCCGATCGAAGGTGACACGCTCCTGCTCGAGACGGATCGACGTGCCGAGCTCGTGGTCGCGCAGGGTGCGATAGACCTCCGACTCGGGCGCCGTGAGCCGCTCGAGCGTGGCACGTGACGGGCTGGGGTCGATGGTCCACTGGCTCGCGTGAGCGGTGAGGGTGTCGAGGTCCATGAGAATGCTCCGCACCTCTGGGAGCTGGCCGCGCAGCCGGTCGAGGATGACGAAGCCGTGCGTGTCGAGGTCGCCCCAGTAGACGACGTCGCGGTCGCGCAGCCAGGGGAGCCGCCCGAGGCGTAGCACGTCGAAGCCGGCCCCGAAGAACGCGACGGCGTCAGGCACTGGCGGCAGAGCGAGGAAGGTGATCTCGTTCTCCACGACCAGCACCCGCCGGGCCGCCAGCTCGAGACGGGCCAGCTCGTCGACCCGGACGACGGCATCCGTGAAGCCGCCGACGACCGGCCTGCCGTCGAGCGACCGCACGCGGGTCATGGCCGGCTTGTCGCTGAAGCCGTAGCGCCGCGCGAAATCCTTGCTGGCAGAACGTGATTCATCAGCCACGCCGAGAGCCAGGACGTCGAGCAGCTCGGCCAGGAGCGTCCGATGGCCCTCGATGAACTTCGTGTCGACGCCCGGCACGTCGATCTCGCGCAGGTATGCCGCCGTCCCCACCTTGTCGCGCAGCCACAGGGCCGTCGCGGTGACCTCGCGCCACAGTGCGGCGTGAGCGAGCGCTCGCAGGGGGTGCTCGGCCACCCACGTGGCGATTGCCGGGTCGGCAGCGAGCGACACGGCATACAGGCCCTCGGCCGTCGAGACCTCTCCGGCCACGCGGAGGAGGCGCCACGCCTGGGCCGGCTCGTCGATCCATGCGGCGACGGGGAGGGCGTTGGTGCCGACGAGGCGACCGCCGACGTTCCTGCTCTCGAGGCGGAAGCCGGGCCGGGCGCCGCCGGCGTCGCGGTGCAGCTGTGCCGCCCAGTCCTGCACGGCCCCGAAGTCGGAGGCCAGCTCACGTGCCGTCGGGGCCTTGAGGGGCACCCGGATCGGCTCCCACACCTCCTTGTCGAGGTGCGCGCGGAGAAGCTCGCCGCGGTCCCAGCGTCGGCGCAGTGCCGCGCGCACGTCGTCGGTCGTCGACCAGGCGAGCCGCCCCGACGCCCGGCCCGACGTCCGGCCCCGCGTCTTGGGTGATGCGCCGGTCGACTTTGCGGGTGATGCCCCTTGGGACGGCGGGGTCATCGCGTGTCGGTGGCGCCACGGGCGAGCGCGATGCCGGCGCGCTCGTGCTGGTACTCCTCGATCGTCAGGTTGTGCAGGCGCGACGATCGGCCGCTCGGGTTGTCGACGAAGCCGACCCGCTGCACGAAGGGCTCGATCGTGTGCACCTTCTGCAGCGGCGTGACGACGAGCAGCTGGAGCCCGAGGCGCGCGAAGAGGCGCAGGGCGAAGCGGGTCGACTCGTCGGACCCGCGCCCGAAGGCCTCGTCGATGACGGCGAAGCGGAACGTGCGCGCCGACCCGCCGGGGGAGTCGAGCCGGAACTGGTAGGCGAGGGAGGCGGCCAGGATCGTGTAGGCGAGCTTCTCCTTCTGTCCTCCGGACTTGCCGTCGGAGTCGGCGTAGGTCTCGTGCTCCTGGTCGGTCTCGCGCCAGCGCTCGGAGGCGTTGAAGACGAACCAGTTGCGCACGTCGGTGACCCGCAGCGTCCACTGGCGGTCGTGCTCGGACATGCCCTCACGGCCCTTGAAGCGGGCGATCAGGGTGCGCACCTGCTCGAACTTGTCCTCGGAGTAGAGCTCGTCGCCGTCGCCGCCCAGCAGGGCGCCCTCGGTGCAGGCCCGCAGCTGGGTGCGGAACTCGCGGATCTCGGTCATCGGGGTCGGCACGGCGTCGAGGCGGATGAAGCGGCCAGGGTTGTAGTCAATGTCGCGTAGCGAGGTGTTGATCGTCGTGATCCGCTCGGTGATCTGCTTCGACTGCTGGGTGAGGCGGGTCTGGAAGCCGGCGATCTCGCGAATCGTGTTCTGGTTGAGGAAGCGTTTGAAGTCCGCCTCGAAACGGGGCAGGTCGTCGCGCGCGACCCGGTCGCGGAACTCGCGGTACTCCCCGGCGGCTTCGATGCTCGAGTCGAGCTCGGTCGTCTCCGTGGGGTGGTCGCGCCGGAAGGCGTCCATAGCCCGCTCGGTGCGCGATGTGGCGGTGCGCAGCCGGGCCGAGAGAGCGTCGCTGCGCGCGATGAGCTCGGCGCGGAGGGACTCGACGACGTCGTGCACGGCGTCGAGCCCGGCGATCTGTCGCTCGCGCAGCACCCCTGCCGCGCGCTCCACGGCCGGCGCCTCGTCGGCACCGACCCGGGCGAGAGTCTCGGTGCTGCGTGCCTGCTGGGTCTCGAGCTCGCGCCACCGACCCTCGAGCGCGCCGATGGCGCGGTCGTGCTCCGTGCGCCGCCGCTCGGCGGCCTGGAGCTCGTCGTCGATGGCGGCCAGGCGGGCGTCGAGGTCGGCGAGCTCTCGTGAGGCCTCGACGAGCAGGGCCAGCTCGCGCTCCACCTGTTCCAGGGCCAGGGCCGAGGCCCACCAGTCGACGTCGCGCACGTCGTCGACCACGAGGGCCCGGGTCAGGGCGTCCCGGCGTGCGGTGAGAGCGCCCCGCGACCGGTCAGCCGCGCCGATCGCGTCCTCGACCGCGGTGAGCTGCTCCTGCACGCGGGTGCCGCGCTCGAGGAGGGCGTCCTGCTTGGCCTTGTTGTCCCACCCGAGGACATAGCTCGAGCGGTCGTCGACGAGCCGCCGGTCATCCTTCTCGTGGCGGTTGCCCGACTTGACCTGCCCGCGCACGGTGACGGCGCGGCTCGCGCGGCGCAGGTCCTCGATGCTCTCGACGCACTCGTGCGCGGCGCGGGAGCCGAGCTCGGCGGCCAGCCAGGCGGCATACGGGCTCTGCTTGAGATCGAGCTTGGCGGCGAGCGTGCCGCGCACGGGGTCGCTCGGCTGGTGGCGGTCGCCGACGCGGACGCGGTGATAGACGAGACGGGTGCCGAGGTGGTGGGCGTCGACCCAGCCGGCGACCTGCTGGTAGTCGTCGGCGACGATGAGCGAGAGGGCGAAGCCGCGCAGCACGCGCTCGGCGGCCCCTCGCCAGCGGTCCTCCTCGGGGCGCACGTCGACCAGCTCGCCGACGAAGGGCACGCGCCCCTCGTCGACCCCGGCCTCGCGGCAGAGGCGTTCGCGCAGGGCGAGCAGGTCGCGCGGGATGCTCGAGTGGCGCTCGCGGAGGCTGATCAGCTCGTCGCGGATCTCATCGGACTCGGCGCGCAGCCGGTGCTGGTCGACGGCGAGCCGCGTGCGCTCGCCCTCGAGGCGGGTGCGTTCGTCGTCGACGGCCGCGTGCGCCTCGAGCACCTCGGCGCGCACCCGCGCGAACTCGTCGGGGTGGGCCATCGGCTCGAGGGACGCGGCGGCGAGGTTGTCGCTCCACTCGCGGTGCCGCTTGCGGCGGTCCTCGCGGTCGGAGGTATGCCGCTGCCTGGCCTCCTCGAGACTGCCGACCCTTCCGCCGGCGTGACCGGCGCGAGCGTCGCGCAGCCCCTGCTGCTCCGAGCGCAGGGCGTCGATGGCCTCGTGGGCCCGGTCGTGGGCGGCGCGCTCGGCGACGAGGCGGGTGTCGGTCTGCGCCAGCTCGGTCGCGAGCAGCTCGAGCGTGACGGTCGCGGCGGCATACCGCAGCGCCTGCTGGGCGCTCGTCGCATCGCCGAGCTCGCGGCGGAGGCGGTCGACCTCGTCGCAGCCGGTGACGATCGGGGTGAGGGCCTCGAGCTGGGTGCGGGCCTTGATGACGGCGTCGTGCGCGGCGGTGAGGTCTTCGAAGTGGTCGATCAGCTTGCGGACGTCGGCGGCGGCATCGAACGGCTCGAGCATGTGGGCACGCACGAAGTCGGTGAGGTTGCCGACCGACTTCATCGAGACGGTCTGGTGGAAGAGCTCCATGGCCTGGCTCGAGGGGATGCCGAGGGCGCGACGGTAGGCCCGCTCGTAGTCGGGGAAGCCGGTGTGGGGGGTGATGCCGGACGAGCGGAGCCGCTTCTTGAGGCCGGCGATGTCGGAGCCGAAGTCGCTGAGGTGGCTGACGATGCCGAGCTCGCGGTCGGCGACGACGTAGAAGCGGTTGGGCTGGCCGGCGTGGTCGTCGGGGGTCCAGAAGACCTGGGCGAGCGTGACGGCGGAGTCGAGGCGCTCGTTGCGGAAGACGGCGAGGATCGCGGAGTGCGACCGGTGGTCGCGCAGGCCGACGGGACGGGAGGCGCCGGTGGTCTCGTTGCGCTCGGACTTCCAGTAACCGAGGACATAGGAGCGCAGGCTGCGCTCGCGGGTCTCGGCGCCCGCGGCCTTGTTGTAGGCGATGCGGTGGGCTGGGAGCAGCAGCGTCGTGATGGCGTCGACGAGGGTCGACTTGCCGGATCCGATGTCGCCGGTGAGCAGGGACGTGTGTCCGTCGAGGTCGAAGCGCCAGACCGAGCGGTCGAAGGTGCCCCAGCCGAGCACCTCGACGTGTGCGAGGCGGTAGCCGGCCGGGCCGAGCAGGTCGTCGAGGGGCAGCTCATCCATCGGTGCGCTCCTCGCGCTGTTCGGCTGGGGTGTCGGCGGCGTGGGGTCCTGCGTCGGGTCCTGCGTGGGGTTCGGCATCTGCGCCGGCGTCGGGATCGGAGGGCTCGAGGGTGGCGAGGTACTCGCGGAGGCGGGCGTCGAACTCGTTCAGCCACTGGGCGTCGACGTAGGCCTTGAGGATGCGACGCACCTCGTAGGTGCGCTCCTGGCCGGTGACCTGGCGCAGGAAGCCGAGTCCGACGACCTTGGTGAGCAGGGCGTCGACCTCGTTCGTGAGGCGCACCTCGTTGGTGCTCGTCGGGAGGTGGACGCGGAGCAGCTCGGCGATCTGGTCGCGGGTGAGGATGAGCCGCGGGTCGCTGCTACTCGCGTCGAACTCGGCGAGGCGCTTGCGCAGCAGGGCGAGCATGAGGCTGACGGTGAACGACAGACGGTGGCGGGGGACGAGCCGGGGGATGTCGACGTCGTCGTAGTCCATCTGCCGGAGGTGGGCGTAGCCCTCGGCCTCGTCGACGAGCAGCTCGAGGCCCATGACGGCCATGTGGTCGCGGACGCGGGCGTGGTGGCGCCGGAGCAGCGCCCAGGTGGCGGCGTTGTCGGCCTGGTAGACGACGCCGCGCAGGAGGGGCACGACGACCCGAGAAAGGTCGAGCACGTCGTCGGTGATGGCGGCGGACGGGAGGTGGGCGACGGCGTCGGTGGGGGTGGTCATGACGACCCTCCGGAGGGTGGGGTGCGTGGCGGGCGGCTGTCCTGGTCGTGGCGGACGTAGAGGAGGGTCGGCACGTCGGCCCGTCGCTGCGTGTCGTCGTCGGCGGTCCAGGCCAGCTGCTGGCGTGAGTCGTCGTCGAAGACGAGGTCGATGCCGTCGTCGTCGAGCGCGAACCATGCCATCACCTCGGCGAGGCCGTGCTCCGGCGGATGCTCCTCGACGAGCTCGCCGAGGCTGACCTGGGCGCGGTGGCGCAGCGCGGCGCGCACCTGGCTGACAAGGCGGTGCTGGTCGACGTGGTCGACGGTGAACAGGGCGGTCGTCTCGGCGGCTTCGTCGGCGGCCTCGACAGTGCTGTCGATGTGCGCCTGCGCGGGGGGCGCATAGAGCGGTCGCTCGAAGGGGAGGGCGACCTCCGGCCGGGTCGCGTCGAGCTCCATCGTGAGGGTCGGCCGGGTGTCGCGCAGCGCCACCGAGCTGGACTCGATGCTGCGGAGCAGCTCGACGACGCGGCGGTTCTCGAGCCAGACCGAGTCGTCGAGGAAGCGGCGCAGCTGGTCGGAGAGGGTGCGGACGGTGGCCTGGGTGCGGTCGGCCGCGAGCAGCCAGTCGCGGTCGATGCGACGCACCCTGTCGTCGGCGACGATCGACTCGAGGTGGTGCACCTCGTCGAGCAGCTCGCCGAGCTCGTCCTGCCGCTCGGCGGAGAGGAGAAAGTCGTAGAAGGCCTGGAAGCTGCGGCCCTGGTCGGAGTCGGCGATGGCGTTGCGGTCGCCGAGCAGCTGGTCGAGCAGCTCGCCCTTGGAGCCGTCCCAGCCGGCGATCGTCTCGCGCATCTGGCGGTCGAGGGCGCGGAACTTCACCTCGACCTCGCGGAAGTCGGAGAGCAGCTCGCGGGCGGTGCTCGCGAACTGCTGGTAGCGGTCGCGCTGACCCGTGGGATCGAGCACGTCGATCTGGCCGGACTCGGCCCGAGCGATCTCGGCGTCGAGCCGGTCGCGCTCGGCGCGCAGGAGCTGGAGCCGCCGCTCGGGGTCGGTGTCGCTGCCCTGCACGATCTGCCGGAGGAGCCCGAGGAGGGTGTGCAGGCGTGACTCGGTGGCCACGAAGGCGCGCTCCTGAAGGCTCGCGACCCAGGCCACAGCCTTCTCGAGCGCAGGCGTCGCGTCGACGTAGGGCTCGTCGCTGCCTTCGAGGTAGTGCAGACGCAACCACCCGGAGTCGGGGCCCGCCCAGTCGTTGACGTAGGCCGTTGCGCTCTTGGGGTAGGCGCGCTCACCGAGCTGCTCGCGCAACGCATACAGCTCGTCGTCGAGGTGGCTGACGAGCTCGACCTGGGTGATGGCGCGCACGTTGTCGTCGACGAAGACCCGGCCGAGGAAGCCGATGATGAGCGGGGCGTTGTCAGCGCGGAGCAGGCGCCAGGCCGGGTGCCGCTCACGCAGCAGGCTGAGCTCGTCGTGCGACACCATGGGCGACCCCTTTCGATGCGGGCGAGCATAGGCGCTGTCAGTGACAGCGGTAGGCCGCGACGGGAGAATCGGTGTGCATCATGATGCGTAGAAACTGATGTTATGATGCAGCATGCGGACGACGGTGAACATCGACGAGCGGCTTCTCGCCGAGGCGAAGCTCATCGCGGCACGTCAGCACCGCACCATCGGCTCCGTTCTCGAGGACGCCCTGCGCGTGCTCATCGACAAGGAGTCCGCACCGGCGACGCGTCAGGACTTCGTCCTGCACACTTTCACCCCGGCGCGCGCGGGCGTGCTGCCTGGTGTCGATCTCGAGGACAAGGAGCTCATGGCAGACCTGCTGGAGAGCGATGCCAGGCATGCTCCTGCTTGACGTCAACATCTGCCTCTACGCCTACCGACCTGCCGAGTCGGAGTCCGCGGCGCGCGTCAGCGAGTGGCTGGCTCCGCGGCTCGTGGGCCACGAACGCATCGCCGTGAGCGAGCCGGTGCTCGCCTCGGTCCTCCGGATCGCCACGCACCCCAAGGTTTTTCGCATGCCGTCGACACCGGCAGACGCGGTGGCCTTCGCCGAGTCGCTCGCCTCAGCGCCGGCGGCCCAGCGCGTGCGTCCAGGCCCCGACCACTGGCCGATCGTCACGGAGCTAATCCGAGAGCATCGTCTCCGCGGCAACGACGTGCCGGATGCCGTCCTGGCCGCCCACGCTCTGGAGCTCGGTGCGACCCTCGTGACACTCGACCGTGGCTTCGGACGGTTCAGTGGACTGCGAACGGTGAACCCCCTCGACGAAGCGACCTGAGGCCAGCCACGACCGGCCTCAGCCGACATCCAATCCCAGCTGTACGGCCCATGGCGGCGACTCGGCAGCTCGGCCTGACGTAGGCCGTACAGCGCTGGCGAGGCGCGTCGAACTTGCCCCTCCGCTTCGCTCGGCGGGTGGCCGTCGGCAGCCACCCCTATGGTCGGACTCACAAGACAGGGGAGGTCACGATGGCTGAGGCAGGCTGGGTGCAGCCTGCGCCCGCGATGCTGGCGCACGCGAAGGAGCGGGCTCTGGGCGCGCTGGAGCTGGGCGAGGCGACGCGCAAGATGCGTCGCTTCTACGCCACGACGAGTGACTACGCGGGCGCAAGCTTCGCGACCATCGGCCACAATGCGCCTGACAGGATCGGCGTCGATGACCTG
Organism: Humibacillus xanthopallidus; assembly: GCF_006717145.1. GTDB lineage: Bacteria > Actinomycetota > Actinomycetes > Actinomycetales > Dermatophilaceae > Humibacillus > Humibacillus xanthopallidus. The sequence continues at coordinate 177,455 of NZ_VFQF01000002.1, forward strand.
TTCGCGACAACCCTGTTGAGCGTCGACATCCCTGCCAAGGCGGCACGACGGCTGACGGGTCCGGGGCCTGACGCGGACGCCATTCGAGCGGCGTTGGCTGCGCTGCCCGACGGTCCCCTCGAATTGGTCGACCGCGAGGGGCTCGAGGCCATGGAGGTCCTGTATCTCCACGTCAAGAAGAACCTCGCCAAGGCCACGGCCAAGAACTCGAACCCCTGGGTGGTGGCTAGCAAGCTGTGCGCACGCAAGCGTCCTGACCTCTTCCCGGTGCGCGACAAAGTCGTGTGCCGCCTCTTGGACGTCCAGCAGGCTGGTAGCTACCGAGTGGACTGGCTCGTCTTCCAGCATCTCATCGCTGATCCTGACCTGCGTCAGGCGGTTGACGAGGTACGAGCTGGACTGGAGGCCGATGCAAGCGCAGAGATCGTCCTCGACACGGAGCCACTGCGTCTGCTCGACGCCGCTCTGTGGACCAGCGTCAGGATGGGCTGACCACGGTTGCCCGCGGGCAGCCGGCTATTGGTATCGCTCGCCACGCGTCCCACTCGGACGCTTGCCGTCCGGCGGTGCGGGAGCTGCCCGGCTACTCGGGACGAGTCAGGCCGAGCCGCGTCCGGTCACGGCATCGACGCGCAGCGCGGGCTCGAAGCCTGCGCGGTCGTCAAGAATGCCTCCCCAGCCGTGTGGCGTCACGATGTAGACGTCGCCGTCGAAGGCCCCGCGGAAGTGGTTGGCATAGCGCCAGGCTCGGAACCACGAGCTCTCGCGGCTCGTGAAGACCACGCGCCCGTTGCGACAGACGACCGTCACCAGCACGTGCGTGATGCCGTGCCCTTCTCGGCCCGATGCCCAGCGTTCCGGGACCATGTCTGTGGCCAGGTCACGGACGAGGTCGCTGCCGGCGTAGTCATCAGACAGCTCACCGGTCATCGCGACACGGGCATCGACGACCTTCTGTGAGCCGAGCTCGACGGCAGCCACGATGACGCTGTCGAGCTCGAAGGGGCAGAGCCTTTCGACGTCACGCAACGTCTGCTCAGGGTCAGTCAAGTGCCACGGTCGCTCATTCATGCCTACAGGCTGGCCGCTTCGAGCTGGAGCGTGCAGGGGTTGTGCACAGGGAGCCGGGGGCCCGCTCGCCTGTGGACAACGCGAAGCGTCGCGCGGGCGAAGGCGCTTCGCTTGTCTCAGATCAGTCGCCTCCCTGAGGAGAAGCAATGGGATTCAGCACCACCTACCTCGGCCGGCTCGACATCGAGCCCCGACTCAACGCGGCGGAGGCCGAGTGGCTGACGGCGTACGCCATGGTTGACCGGCGCTACTTCACCAACCCCTACGAGGTACCAATGAACCCGCGTGCCTTCGTCGCCGAGCAGGAGCGGCAACGCGCCGCGGCCCGGAAGGTTCCTGAGGCGCGCCCGCGCAAGGGCAGGCGTCAGCCGGACGTGCGTGACCCGTTTACGACGCTGGTACCCCGCGACGGCACCCCCTACCCGCATCTCGACTGGACGCCGTGTGCCGACCGCTGCTGCCTCCAGTGGGACTCTCGCACCGAGAAGTCGCGCATGGCCGAGGCCTGGCTGCAGTACCTCATCGACCATTTCCTGCGTGCCGGCGCCATCGCACGAACGAGCAACAAACCCGACTTCGCCCCGTTCACCTTCGATCACGTCGTCAACGGGATCATCGCCGCAACCCGTGACGACACCCGCGCGCTCTGGCTGATCCGCTGTGTGGACAACGAGATCTCCACCGAGTCGATTCTCGCGCCTGACGTGATGCCGTGGGACCTAGGCTCCGCCGTCTGGGGGTGAACGACGTTCCGACGGCGCGGCGGTGCGGCGGTGCGGCGGTGCGGCGGTGCGGCGGTGCGGCGGTGCGCGAAGATGCCGACGGCATACGGAAGGGGCTGGGTCGGCGTGATGCCGACCCAGCCCCTTCGCGCGCTACGAGTTCCTCAGCAGCCGGTGGCTGGTGCCCGGAAGCCGGGGAACGGGTTGAGGTCGCCCATGAGGGTGTAGCGACCGCCGACACCGGACTGGTTCAGCTCGGAGCCGGTCGCGTTCGACGGCCGCCGCAGGAACCACGGCAGCAGCGCCTCGTCCTCCGGGTGGTAGTAGCCGTCGGCGCTCTGCGTGCCGTTCGGGTTCGGGCCCTGCAGGTGGGTGTTGGTGCCCTTCGCGAAACCGATGCCGACGACAGGGTCACCGGTCTCGAGGACGCTCGTGCAGCCATACTGCGGAGCCGTCGGGGTGAGCCACGGGTTCACACCGTTGTTGACGAACGGGTCGTCCGCCCACTCGGCGATCTCGTGGCTGATTGCGTGGATGTCCTGCAGCGCCCAGTCGGTGCCACCGTCGGGCCGCGAGTAGAAGCCGGGCCGCACGTAGGACGACCAGGCGAAGGTCTGCACCGTCGCGTTGCCCTGGCTGTGGGTGCTGCCGCCGCCGTTGCCGACAGCCCGGGTGCCGTGGTAGCCGATGATGCAGCACTGGGTGGGGTCGTTGGCGCTGTGCAGGAAGATGTTGTCCGTCAGGTAGAGCGGCAGGTGGGTCGGGTCGGCACTCTGCTCGAGGCTGTTGATCTTCGAGGACCACCAGCCAACGTCCACGTTGCCACCGTGCACGCCGCGGCCGCTCTGAATCAAGAGCCCCTGGTTGCTCGGGACCGTGATCGTCACCGCCGGGAGCACGTTGGCGTGCAGGCGCAGGTGGTAGTTGCTGGTGCCCGTCTTGGCGAACTGGGCACGCATGGTCGCGTCCTGCAGTTGCAGCGGAACGCCGGCGTCCAGCTGCGACAGGGCGCCGCCCGGACCGCGGACGAATGCAGGCGCCTTCGGGAACGCGCCTGCAGCCGTGGCGGCCGGGGTGTCTCCGTAGTCGTTGTTCGCGAACTGTGGCGACGCGAGGGTGGCCGGCAGGACGTCGTTGCCGTCGAAGGTCTCGCCGCCGACGATCACCTTGATCGGGGTGATGTCGACCTGGACCGTCACGTTGCACGCAGCGCCGCTGCACGTGTTGGGGTTCGCGCCGACCATGTTGTAGCCGTAGGTGACCCCGTTCGACGGATCCTTCGTCGCGCCGTACCAGTGGGGGATCGTCCTCGTCGTGGGCAGGACCTTCGCGCCGCCCATCGTGATCGACTGGGCCTTGAGGTCCTCGTCGTGGATGAGCTGCGGCTCGGTGGCCGTCGTCGCACTGGTGCCGCTGGTGGGGCTCGTGCTGCTCGTCGTGCTGGCTGTCGCGGTGGTTCCCGCGGCCAGCACCAGGGCGCCGGCAGCGATGACCGCCGTCGTCAACGAACGAATCGTCATGTGATGTGGCTCCGTCCATGGGTTGTGTAACTGACCCCCGATGGATCGGAATGTAACCTCGCGGGGCCACGCGGCCGGGGCCGACGAGGGGGGTCAATTTCCGACGAATTCGCCTGTTACGCAGGACATTCAGGAAACTCACATGGTGCTGGCATCTCCGTCCCAGTCACCGGGCGCCGCCGAGCGCCCTCCGACACAATGAGCCATGGCCCTCGCGCTCTGCCTCCTCTTCGACTCGCGCACCGACCGCCTCGTGCGCGAGCTGTGGGAGCGGCTCGAGGCACGCGGCATACGGACGCTCCTCACCCACACCCACGGGCGCCACCACCCCCACCTGTCGTATGCCGTCCTGCGGGCTTGGGACGCCGACGCCGTCGCTGCCGCCGTGGCGGGCCTGCCTGACGGTGGGGCGGTCGAGGTCTCGGTGCAGGGCTCGCTCGTCTTCCCGCGCGGACGGGTCTCGTTCGCGTGCTCCGTCAGCGCCGACCTCGCCGCGCGGCAGGAGCGGGGCGTCGCGGCTCTCACGTCGACGGGCGCCGACCTCCACTGGCACTACGCGACGGGCCGGTGGGTGCCGCACGTGTCGGTCGCCACGGGAGCGAGCGCCGACCAGCTGTCGGTGGTCACCGCGGCGGTCTCCGACGTGCTGCCCCTGACCCTCCAGTGCGACCGTGCAGCGCTCATCGACAGCTCGACCGGTGAGGTGTGGCCACTCGACGGGGTGCCGTGAGGCGTGCGGTGGGTGGTGGACGTGGGTCGGTGCGACGCTCCTCTGTGTTGAGTCACGGGGTGACGCAACAGGGTGGTCACCAAGGTGACCAGCAAGGTGACCAACAGCGCGCCGCTCCGCGCTGAGTCACGGGGTGACTCAATACAGAGGCGCTACGCGACAGCGATGTCGACGAGGAGCTCGGCCGCCAGGCGCTCGAGGTCGGCGCGCAGCGCGCTCGTGTCCGACCCCGCCGGCACGTCCACGACGACGTGCGCCTCGAAGAGGAGGCCACCGGCCATCGGCGCCTCGCGGGTGCCGGTCGTCATCGTCTCGATGGAGAGGTCGTGGTGGCTGAGAACCGTGGAGACCTCGCGGACGATGCCGGGGTGGTCGTTGCCGAGCAGGTCGATCGTCAGCTGGTCGGTCGCCGCGGGCCCAGCTTGAATCTCGGCTTCCGGCTCCGCTCCGGGGTGGGCCGCCACCTCGAGCAGTCCGTCGAGCGTGCTGAGCGAGGTCGCGAACTCCTCGGCGCGGTCCTCGGGCACGCTGACGACGACGATGCCGGCGAACTTGCCCGCGAGCTCCGCGAGCTGGCTCTCCTCCCAGTTGCCACCGTGCTCGGTGACGACGTCTGCGAGGGCGCGGACGAGGCCGGAGCGGTCGTCGCCGATGACGGTGAGCACGAGTCTGGGCACGTGCCGATCCTATCGACCGCCGGCCCACCCCGACCCGGCAAGCGTCGAAGCCGACGCCGCGACGATCAGGACGTCGACGCGGCCAGCACCTGCCAGAAGTGGTCGCGCAGCAGGAAGCGCAGGTGCTCGTCGACGTCGTAGACGCCGAGGCGAGCCGACAGGTCGAGCAGCAGCGCTCGGTCCAGGTCGCTCGGGATGTAGGGCTTCTCGGAACGCAGCCTGCGACGGTCGTCGGCGCTCGCGGTCACGGACCACGCGGAGATCACCCCACGGCATACCTCGTCGATGAGCTCCAGCTCACCGGCACTCGTCGACCCGGGCCCGCGCCCCCCAGCCCCCTCGCTCGTGCTCGACCAGATCGGCCTGCTCGCGCCCGCTCCGGCCCGAACGCCGCTTGCAGCCGAGTCCGCTGCGCGTGCAGCCGGCCGTGAGCCGGCGAGCACCGCTGGAGTGGGACGCGCCTCTGCGCTGGCCGCGCCCTCCTCGTTCGCTGCCCCCTCCGCGCGACCAGCCGCACGCGGCCCGGGCAGCGGCACGACGACCCCAGCGGGCGCCTCCGACGACGGCGCGCCCGGAACCTCCTCCGGCTGGAGCTGGCGCACGTGCACCGTCTCGTCGACGACCGAGCCGTCGAGCACGATGAGGTCGTCGGACTCGCGGATGAGGTGCTTCGAGACGGCGTGCGGCTTTCCCGCGGCGTCGGGCACGGCCATGAGCACGACCTGGACGCCGTGGTTCTGTGCCTCCTCGACGGCTTCGCACAGGTCGTCGTCACCGGAGACGAGATAGATGACGTCGACGACGCGGTTGCGCCCGTGCGCAGCGAGGTCGAGCCCGATCCGCAGGTCGACCCCCTTCTGCTCACCCTGAGGCGAGATGCGCCCGAGGCGCAGCTTGACCCGCGGCAGCATGCCGATGGCCTCCTGGGCGGCGTCCGGCGTGCCTCCGCTGCGGCGGCCGGAGTCATACCAGTGGACCCGGAGCAACGGCATACCGCTGGCCTCCTCGGCAGCGGCGACGAGGCGCGCCACGAGGTCGGGATAGGACACGACCACCCCGCTGCGCAGCGACGTGCCCGTGACGCGCGTCGCCGACGCAGCGAGCAGGTATCCGACGTCGACGTAGAGCGCGCAGTGAGACCTCATGCTGGGCAGGCTCTCATGCGGCCGCGAGATGACTCGGAATTCGGGCATTCCGCCGCGCGCCTACCACATCTGGTGCTAGGAAAGGGACATTGCGCGGTGCGTCGTCCGTGAGCTGCGACACCCACAGGGGGGAGAGCGGCGGCGACAGCCGTGACCGGAGGTCGCAATGTCGCGTGTCAGTGCCCTGCTCTCCCGTATCGCCGCCGCGTGCGCCGTGCTGCTCGTCGCGGCACTCCTCGCCCCCGCCGGCTCGGCATCCGCCGCCCCCGTGGCGGGCGAGATGTCCTATGCGTGCGCGCTGAAGAGCAACGGCCTCCTGCGGGCCGTCACCTCGCTGAGCGAGTGCAAGGGCAACGAGACCAAGGTGACCGTCAAGCCCGGCCCCGACATCTTCTGCATCCAGCCCTCCGGGTCGACCCGCCTGGCCACGAAGCCCAAGGACTGCAAGCCGCCGGCGACCGCGCTTATGCTGCCGCCCGCCTCGGGCACCGTCTACTTCTGCGCAGCCCTGCCCTCCGGAACCCTGCGCTACGTCACCGGCCCCGGCCAGTGCCTCACCGGCGAGGTGCAGGTGCAGGTCACCCCCAACGACGCCGCGCCTCGTGTGACCTCGACGAGTCCCGCCGACGGCTCGACCCACGTCGCGACGAACGTCAGCCCGACCGTCACCTTCAGCGAACCGGTGACCGCGACGGTGGGCTCGTTCTCGTTCGCGTGCGACGGCACGCCAGTGCCCTTCTCGCTCAGCGGATCTCCCGGCTCCACGCTGACGCTCAACCCGACGGGCTCACTGCCACAGGGCGCCGCCTGCACCGTCACGACGTATGCCGCCGGCATCAGTGACGTCGACACCCTCGACCCTCCCGACAACCCCGTCGCCAACAGCACCTTCTCGTTCACGACCGACGCCGCGCCCTCCCTCGTCTCCTCGGCGCCCGTCGGCGGCGCCACGGGGGTCGCCACCTCGACGAACATCGTGCTCACCTTCAGCGAGCCCGTCGATGTCGCGAGCGGCGCCTTCACCCTCAGCTGCGGAGGCCCCGACCTGCCGTTCGCCGTCACCGGCTCGCATACCGCGACGGTCACGGTCAACCCCGATGCAGACCTTCCGCAGACCGCGACCTGCAGCCTGACGGCGCCTGCCGCGAGCATCACCGACGTCGACGCGGGCGACCCGCCGGACGCGCTGACCGTGCCCATCGACATCACCTTCACGACCCTTGACGCCGCGCCGTCCGTCACCTCGACGACGCCCGGCGACGGTGCGGCCAACGTCGCCACGACGGCGGACGTCAAGGTCACCTTCTCCGAGCCGGTCACCCTGGCCGCGGATGCCTTCACGCTCGTCTGCGGGGGCAACGCCGTCACGACGACCCCGTCCACCAGCGACAACACGACCTTCACCTTCGCTCCGACGTCCGACCTGACGGCCGGCGACTCGTGCACCGGCACGGTCGACAAGACCAAGGTCACCGACAAGGACACCGTCGACCCGCCGGACAACCCGGTCGCCGACTACAGCTTCGGCTTCACCGTCGACAGCCCGCCGGCCGTCGCCTCGACCGACCCGGCCGACAACGCGAAGAACGTGCCGGCGGGCAAGGTCCTCACCGTCACCTTCACCGAGCCCGTCACGGTCACCAAGGCCTCCTTCGTCCTGACCTGCAACGGCAACCCGGTGGACTACGCCCTCGGCGGCACGGACACCGCGGTGACGCTCACCCCGAGCAGCGACCTGCCCGGCACGGCCACCTGCACCCTCAAGGTTGTCGCGACAGAGGTCCACGACGTCGACTCCGGCGACCCGCCCGACACGATGACCGCCGACAAGACGGTCACCTTCACCACCGTCGACACGGCGCCCTCCGTCGTCTCGACCTCGCCGGCCGACGGCGCGACCGACGTGTCGTCGGGCGCGAAGATCACGGTCACCTTCAGCGAGCCGGTGACGGCAGACAGCGGCGCGTTCTCCCTCGCCTGCCCCACCCCCACCACCCAGACGTTCACGCTGAGCGGCTCGGGAACCGCGGTCTGGACCCTGACGCCTGACGCGAACCTGCCTGTCGCCACTGTCTGCACGCTGAAGATCACGGGCAGCAAGATCCACGACGTCGACACCGTCGACCCGCCCGACGAGATGGTCTCGGACGTCACGGCGCAGTTCACGACCGCCACGAACAGCGCGCCGACCGACCTCTCGCTCTCCGCGTCCACCGTCGCCGAGAACCAGCCCTCCGGCACGGCCGTCGGCACCTTCTCGACCACCGACCCCGACCCGGGCGACACCTTCACCTACGCCCTGGCCACGGGCATCGGCGACACCGACAACGGGTCCTTCACGATCGTCGGCAACGAGCTGCGCACCGCCGCCTCGTTCGACTTCGAGACCAAGTCGTCCTACTCGATCCACGTGCGCACGACCGACTCGGCAGGAGGCTTCTTCGAGAAGACCTTCACGATCACGGTGACGGACGTCAACGAGGCCCCGACCGACATCGCCCTGTCGAACAGCTCGGTCCCCGAGAACAAGCCGTCCGGCACCGTCGTCGGCACCCTCTCCACCACCGACCCCGACGCGGGTGACACCTTCACCTACTCCCTCGTGGCCGGCACCGGTTCCGCCGACAACGCGTCGTTCACGATCTCGGGTAGCTCCCTGCAGACGGCCGGACCGTTCGACTTCGAGACCAAGGCGGCCTACTCGGTCCGGGTGCGCTCGACCGACTCGGGAGGCCTCACCTTCGAGAAGGCCTTCACGATCACCGTCACCAACGTCAACGAGGCGCCGGTCGTTGTCGGTGACAGCTACTCCGGAGCCATCGGCAACACCCTCGCGGTCCGCGGTGTCACGGCGACCGGCCCGAGCACGACCCTCACGGGCGCGCTCCCGCTCGCCAACGACTCCGACCCCGAGGGCGACCCGATCTCGGTCGTGCCCGGCACGGTGACGACGACCGGTGGCGGCACGGCGACGATCAACGCCGACGGCACCTTCAGCTACCTGCCCGGCGTCGGCGACGTCAGCCAGACCGACACCTTCACCTACACCGTGACCGACGGGCAGCTCACCTCGACCGGCACGATCAGCATCGCGATCGGTGCCGACCGCGTCTGGTGGATCAACGCCGCCGCTCCGGCGGGCGGCGACGGGCGCTCGACCGCGCCCTTCGCGTCACTGGCGCCCGTCAACGGCGCCGGTGGGTCCGGCGATGCCGACGGCCCGGGCGACTACCTCTTCGTCTACGCCGCTGCCGGGTCGTATGCCGGTGGGCTAGCCCTCGAGGCCAACCAGCGCCTCTACGGCGAGAAGTACGGACTCACCATCGGCGGCACGACGCTTGTGCCCGCGGGTGCGACGGCACCGACGATCACCAACGCCGGCGGCAACGGCGTCACCCTGGCGGGCGGCGTCGACGTGCAGGGCGTCGCGATCGCGAACGCCTCGGCCGACGGCATCCACGGTGACAACATCACGACGGCCACCATCGGTGAGAACGTCACGGTGAGCGGCAGCGGCCAGGACGGCGTCGACCTCACCGGGGCGGCGACCGGGTCGGTGGGGGTCGGTGCGACCATCACCGGAAGCACGGCCCGTTCGGTCAACGTCAGCAACCGCAGCGGCGGCACGACGACCTTCTCCGGCCCGATAACCGGCCCCGAGATCGTGCTCTCGGGCAACACCGGGGCGACGGTCGCCTTCACCAAGGCGCTGGCGATCTCGTCCGGTGCCGACAGCGCCTTCAGTGCGACCGGCGGCGGCACGGTCACGGCCTCCGACACGACGTCGACGCTGACGAGCACGACCGGCTCCACCGTCGTCGTCGAGAACACGACGATCGGCGGGACCGGTCTGAAGTTCAAGTCCGTCAGCGCGAACGGCGCGGCGAACGGCATACGGCTCAACAACACCGGAAGCTCGGGTGGCCTGACGGTGGTCGGCGGCGGCAACACGTCGCTCGGCGGCAACGCCAGCGGCGGCACGATCCAGAACACCACCGGCGCCGGCGTCTCGCTCACCAGCACCAGTGCGGTCAGCCTCAACAACCTGACGGTCTCGGGCACGCCGAACTCCTCCGGTGTGCTCGGCACCCAGGTCAACGGCTTCTCGTTCACGAACGGGACCGTCACCAACAGCGGCCTCACGAGCAAGGGCGCGGCCGACTCGAACATCGCCTTCACCTCGGGTGCCGCGTCGGCGAACGTCACCGGCGCCGTCAGCGTGTCGAACAGCTCGCTGACGAATGCCTACCAGCACGGCGTCCACATCCAGAACCAGAGCGGGACGATCTCGTCCCTGCACCTCGACAACAACGCGATCACGAGCACGAGCTCGACGGCTACCTCGGCCGGCAACGGGATCTTCCTCCAGGTCAACGGATCTGCTGGCGCGGCTGCCTCCGTGGCGAGCGGCACGGTGTCGGGCAACGCGGTCACCGGGTTCCCGAGCGGGGGCGGGATCATCGCCCTCGTCGGCAACGAGAGCCCCGCTGCCGTACCCTCGGCGACCTTCGGGACCGGCGCGGGCGCGAGTGCCGTCGCCATCAGCGGCAACCGCGTTGCCGGCGCCAGCACGGCGCTCCCGATGGGCACCCGGTGCATCCAGGTGTTCCTCACGGGACGCGCGACCGGCTTCGCCGACGTGACGAACAACGGCACGGTCGGCAGCCCGCTCGGCCTCAACAAGGGCAACTGCATCGACGTCGCCGTCGACGGTGCCGCCCAGCTCACCTCGCAGATCACGGGGAACGTCGTCAAGCCGCAGACGCAGCTGAGCGGGACCTACGGCGTCACCGGCGGCAGCGACAAGCACGACTACGGCGTCGCGGGCTCGCTCGACTCGGCCGTGCTCAAGGCCAACGTCTCGAACAACACCGTCTCGTCGACGACGGGCGTCGGCATCTACTTCATCGCCAACAGCACCGGCACGAGCAACCTCAAGGTGCAGAACAACAGCGTGGCCGCTCCGACCGACCTTGTCGCGCGGCCCGGCATCCGGGTCGACTCCGGCACGAGCTCCGGCACTGCCGTCAACACGACCGTCTGCCTGACGATCTCGGGCAACACCGTCGCCGGAGCCACTGACGGGACCAACACCTATCCGGGCATCGGGTTGCGCAAGCAGGGCAGCGTGGCCACGACCAACACCTTCGGGATCACCGGCCTCGCCCCCAGCCCGGCCACCGGTGCGCAGATGGAGGCCTACGTGGCCGGCCAGAACCCGGCCAGCGCCTCCGGCACCTTCGGCACCGGCGGAGCCGCGAACATCAGCGCCACGGGCTTCAACTTCGTGTCCTGCACCATGCCGGCCTTCTGACCGGTCCATCACCCAGCAAGGAGTGTGTGATCGATGAGCGAACCCTTCCTCGGCGAGATCCGGCTGATGAGCTTCGGCTTCCCGCCGAGGGGCTGGGCCGCGTGCGACGGCCAGCTCCTGGCGATCAACCAGAACCAGGCACTCTTCTCCATCCTCGGCACGACCTACGGGGGCAACGGCCAGACGAACTTCGCGCTGCCGAACCTTCGTGGCCGGGTCCCCGTGCACACCGGCGGCGGGTTCAGCCTCGGCCAGGTGGGTGGTGAGCCCAGCCACACGCTGATCGCGAACGAGACCCCGACCCACTCGCACGCCTGGAGCGCCTCGAGCGCCCCGGCGACGAGCGGTAGCCCGGCGAACGCCGTCCTCGCGGCGAGCGTGGGCGCCGCCGCGTTCGCACCGCCGTCGTCGCTCGTCGCCATGGATCCCGCGGCCGTCTCCCAGGCCGGCGGGAGCCAGCCGCACGAGAACACCCAGCCCTACCTGACCGTCTCGTTCTGCATCGCCCTCCAGGGGATCTTCCCCTCCCGGAACTGAGGAGTGCACCACCCATGTCGAACCCCTACATCGGCGAGATCCGGATCTTCGCGGGCACTTTCGCTCCCGTCGGCTGGGCCTTCTGCCAGGGACAGACGATGTCGATCGCCGAGAACGACGTCCTCTTCAACCTCATCGGCACGACCTACGGCGGTGACGGTCAGACGACCTTCAACCTCCCCGACCTCCGGAGCAGGGTGCCCGTCCACCAAGGCAGCGGCGGGATCGGGAACGTGGTGCTCGGGCAGGTCGGCGGCGCTGAGTCCGTGACGCTGACGAGCACTCAGATCCCGTCACACACGCACGGTCTCAACGGCTCGTCCGCGACGGCGACGACGGCGGCACCCGGCGGTGCCGTCCCAGCGACCCTCCCGGGGGTGACGACGTTCGCCTACGGCGCGGACGCGCCGCCGACGACGCTGGCCCCGCAGAGCCTCGGCGGCTCCGGCGGCAACCAACCGCACGACAACGTGCAGCCCTACCTCGTCGTCAACTTCATCATCTCCCTCTTCGGGATCTACCCGAGCCAAGGCTGAGGAGCCGACCGTGACCGATCCATTCCTTGCGGAGATCCGGATCTTCGGGGGCAACTTCGCTCCAGTCGGCTGGGCGCTGTGCAACGGCCAGCTCCTCCCGATCTCGCAGAACACTGCGCTCTTCTCGCTGCTCGGCACGAACTACGGCGGCGACGGCAGGTCCACCTTCGCCCTCCCTGATCTCGGGGGACGGGTTCCGATCCAGTCGGGCCAGGGGCCGGGACTGTCGCCCTACGACCTCGGCCAGATGGGTGGATCGACGACCACCACGCTGCTGGCGTCCGAGATGCCGCAGCACACCCATGTCATCAGCGCCTCTGCGACCGATGCCGGAGACCGCTCGCCCGCCGGCGAGCGTTTCGCCGTAGGGGTGGGGGGCATCAACGAGTATGCGGCTGGGGCCGATGGCACCGCGCTCGCCCTCGACGCGGTCACGGCCTTCGGCGGCGGCCAGCCGCACAACAACCTCCAGCCGTACCTCACGCTGACCTTCATCATCGCCCTCCAGGGCATCTTCCCGCAGCGGCCATGACGCTGACCCCGACCCTGCGTCCGGAGACGGACGCGGACCGGGGTCTGCTCGAGGCGCTCTTCGCGGACCTGCGAACTGCCGAGCTGTCAGTCCTCCCGGACGAGTCGATCCGGAGGGCCTTCGTCCGCCAGCAGGTCGATGCCCGCGAGCGCGGCTGGCGCGACGCGTGGCCGGATGCCGACCGGCTCGTGGTCGTCGTGGCCGACGAGCCCGTCGGACGACTGCTCGTCGACGAGTCGGCAGACGGGGTCCACGTCGTCGACGTCGCACTGCTGCCCGGTCGCCGGGGGCAGGGCATCGGCACCGCTGTCCTCGACGCGGTCCTCTCGCAGGCCGACGCACGAGGCGCCCCGTGCGAGCTGTCCGTCGACCGCGGCAGCCCGGCACGGCGGCTCTACGACCGGCTCGGTTTCGTCGAGGTCAGCTGCGACGAGCTGCGCTACCGGATGCGCCGAAACCCGAGCAGCCCTCAGGCGAAGGCGGCCTCGTAACGGTGCTGCCCGTCGGCGCCTGGTCCGATCGGCACGAGGAAGAGGGCAAGGTCGCCGAGCGTCGGATGACTGAGCTCCTGGATCCCCTGCGGCAGAAGGGTGTCCGCGTCGGTGGTGAAGACCAGCGAGAACTGCTCGCGGTGCGCCCCCGGACCGTGCTGGGTCACTGCGGCGAGGTGCAGGTCCGTGCCGTCGCGCCTCGCGAATGCCGTGCCGACGTGGGTCAGGAAGTCGGCAGCGGTTGCCGCCCCGAGGTCGAGCATCAGGTGCGGTTGACCGTGGCGACCCAGGACCGCCGGTCGGGTGAGGCGACGACGAAGATCGGCGTCACGGTGAATCCGGAGCGGCTCATGGCGTAGGTGCCGTCCGCGCCCCCGGCGCGCGAAGACGAGAGCAGGAGGGCAAAGCGGGTGTCCGACCCTGCCGGCGCGCCGACGATGTCGCTCACGCCGTCGAGGCGTGCGCCCCAGGACGCTGCTCCGCCGGCGAGCGTGAAGGTCCTGCCGACGAGTCCGGCGAACCGGGACCGGGACAGCGGGTCGCTCGGAGCCTTCGCTGCGACTGCGGTGCCCGTCGGCAGGGCAACCGCGGCGACGCCCACGGGGACGCTCTGCAGCACTCGTCGACGACTGATGACGACCATGTCCACCCGCCTCTCCCTCCCCCGAGGCCGGCCCCTGCCGGACGACCTCTCAGATCATCCCGTGCAGGGCCTGCCGCCGTCAGCGGAATGGGCCTCGGACGTCGGGAACTGGGCGCTCGACGAGGTGGGGGGCTGTCAGGCGGTGATCTCGGGGAGCTCGGTCTTGCGGCCGCGGGCGAAGTAGCTGATCGGGCCGATCCAGTTGATCGCGATGATGGCTGCCCACTTGCCCTTGCTGCCGTTGACCTGCTCGGCCGGTCGGCGGGCCAGGTCCACCCACGCCGCCGTCGCCAGTGTCAGCTGTACGGCCCCCATGACGATCACGGCCTTGCGCTGGCCGCTGCTCAGGTCAGCCCACTTCTTCTGTGCCATCGTCTCCACCTCTCTCGAGGGCCCCGGCGGCCCCCACCCTCCTGCCTAGCACGCCTCTGCGCGCGGGGGTGGCCGGTGTGAGCGAGGAGACGCCTCCGGCCACTGCCGAGACTGCCACGCGGTGTCACGCTGGAAGGGTCAGGCCTTTCGGAGGAGTCACCATGAAACGTGCCATTGCCCTCGTCGCAGCAGCCGCCCTCCCACTCGTCCTGGGGCCGCTCGTCGCGGCGCCCGCCGGGGCCGCGCAGCCCCGGATCTACCACACCATCAGCAGCACCCACGGCTCCGCCACCCTCGTCGTGGCGCAGGGGTGCGAGGTCTCCGAGGTCTTCGTGTCGTCGAGCAAGGCCATGTATGCCGCCCAGCCGGGTCCCGGGGGCAAGCAGGGGCTGACGGGCGTCTTCGTCCGCGTCACCGACACCTGCGCGTCCTCTCGTGCGCGCCTTGCCGCGCCTGCTGCCGGTGGTGGGAGCGTCGTCTTCGAGGCCGACGTGCAGAACAGCGCACCGCTCGTCGTCGACTCGCGCCTCACGAGGGCTTCGGTGACGACCGACCTGCCGGGGACGGATGCCGCCGGCGAGCCGGTCACGGTGCACCTCGTCGCGACGTGGACGGGGACCGGGGCTCTCGAGCACTCGAAAGTCAGCACACACACCCACTTCGCTGACGGCAACGTCAGCGCCAACGACAACAACCTGCGCCGAGCGGCGATCGCCTCGGTCTCGGTGCAGGTCGCCGGACGGAGCGTGTCAGGACGCACCGAGGACGCGAGCCTCGAGCAGGTCAAGTCGCACTGCATCGAGGTTCCGAGGCCCGGGGCGGTCGAGTTCTATCCCTGCTTCGGCTTCCCCGGTTGAGCCGGACGTCCCGACCAAGACTGGCCACTCGACTCGGTGGGGGCGACCAAGAGTGGCCACTCGACTTGGTGGGGGCGACCAAGAGTGGCCACTCGACGTCGTGGGCGCCCCACGCAATCGAGAGAGCAGTTTGTCGGCCTCTGGGGCGGCCAGGTGTGGCCACTCGACGTGGTGGGGGCGGCCAGGTGTGGCCACTCGACTGGGGCGGACGGCATACCGGCGGGGTTGGCTCGTGAGCTCGGCGGGCCTGGTGGCGTCAGCCGGCGGGGGTCTCGGGGTGGCGACGGAGGTAGGACGCGTCGTCGTTGACGTAGGCGTAGTAGAGCCCGATGAGCACGCCGCCGCCGATGAAGTTGCCGACGAGGGCGATCGCGATGTTGCCCGCGGCGAGTCCGACGTCGAGCCCCTCCTGCAGGCCGACGATCGTGAAGAGGACGGTGTTGGCGACCGAGTGCTCGAAGCCCATGAACGCGAAGATCGCGACGGCGACGACCATGACGAGGCTCTTCGTCAGGTCGTCGCGGATAAGCCCGTTGTAGACGAGCAGCACGGCGATGTTGATCATGAAGTTGCAGAGCACGGCGCGCATGAAGAGGTCGGTCCAGCCCGACGGCCCGGCGGAGACGTAGGCGAGCTTCGTGTCGACGGCGTGCTGCATGAGCGGCATGGCGGTGCGCGTGACGGTGCTGAAGAGGAAGGGCAGCGCGACGAAGAAGCCGCCGATGGCGTTGCCGAAGTAGCAGAGGCCGAGGAGGCGCAGGACCCGCTGCCACGACGTGCGCCGGTGGTAGGCGCCGATCGAGACGATCATCATGTTCGACGTCAGCAGCTCGGACTTCGAGTAGTGGATGAAGACGAGGGCCCAGCCGAATGTCACTGCGCCGACGAGACGCCCGAGCGGCAGCAGCGTCGAGCCGCCGACCCGCACCGCGTCGAAGGCCGCGGTGACGGCATAGCTCGTCGCGTAGAAGAGGCCGATGATGATGCCGGCCATCGCGGCGCGCTGGAGGTAGCGGCGCGTCATCTCGCCCGACATCTCCACCTTGGCGTCGAGGGCGCCGAGCACCGTGCCGATGAAGTGCTTGCCCGGGAAGAGCGGGTTCGCCTGTGACGTCATGCGTTCACTGTGGCACGGGCACTGCCGCCTCAGCGCAGGATCGCGCGGAGGGCGTCGAGCAGGATCGCGATCTCGGCCTCGCCGATGACGAGCGGGGGAGCGAGGCGCACCGTGCTGCCGTGCGTGTCCTTGACGAGCACGCCGCGCTCGAGCAGGCGGTGGCACGCCTCCCGGCCGGTCATGAGGCCGGGGTCGATGTCGATGCCGGCCCAGAGCCCCCGACACCGCACGGCGTCGACGCCGTGGCCGACGAGCTCGCCGAGGCCGGCGGCGAGCTCGGCGCCGAGGTGCCGGGCGCGCTGCTGGTACTCACCGGTCGCGAGCAGGTCGACGACGGCGTGCCCGACGGCTGCGCCGAGCGGGTTGCCGCCGAAGGTCGAGCCGTGGCTGCCGGGGGTGATGACGCCGAGCACGTCGCGGTCGGCGACGACGGCCGAGACCGGCACGATGCCGCCACCGAGCGCCTTGCCGAGGATGTACACGTCGGGCACGACACCCTCGAGGTCGCACGCAAAGGTCGAGCCGGTGCGGCCGAGGCCCGACTGGATCTCGTCGGCGATCATGAGCACGTTGGTGCGACGCGTGAGGTCGCGCACGCCGCGCAGCCAGCCGTCGGGCGGCAGGATGACGCCACCCTCGCCCTGGATCGGCTCGAGGAGCACGGCCACCGTGTCGTCGGTGATCGCGGCCTCGAGCGCTCCGAGGTCGCCGTAGGGCACGGTGTCGAAGCCGGGCGTGTAGGGGCCGTAGTGGTCGTGGGCCACCGGGTCGTCGGAGAAGCTGATGATCGTCGTCGTGCGGCCGTGGAAGTTGCCGGCCATGACGACGATGCGCGCCTGACCGTCGGGCACGCCCTTGACCTCGTAGCCCCAGCGGCGAGCGACCTTGATCGCCGTCTCGACGGCCTCGGCGCCGGTGTTCATCGGCAGGACGAGCTCCTTGCCGGCCAGCGTGGCGAGGTCGCGGCAGAAGGGGCCGAGCCGGTCGCTGTGGAAGGCGCGGCTGGTCAGCGTGAGGCGGTCGAGCTGTGCGCGAGCCGCTCCGACGAGCGCCGGGTGAAGGTGTCCGAAGTTGAGAGCCGAGTAGCCGGCGAGGGCGTCGAGGTAGCGCCGCCCCTCGACGTCGGTGACCCACGCGCCCTCGGCGTGCGAGATGACGACGGGCAGGGGGTGATAGTTGCTCGCCAGCCACAGCTCCGCGAGGGAGATGTGCGCGTGCGTGGGGGTGCCGGGGTCTGGGCTGCGGTGCTCACGCGCCCCGGGTCGTGCGGCCGTGTCGCTCACTCTCCGATCGTCGCACCGACCGTGTCGAGCGGCGCGCGAATGTGAGGTGATCCCCCTCTCGGAGCGGCTCCGGCTGCCGATGCCGGTGGGAGACTGGAGGAGGCGGGTCTCGCAGCCAGGACTACCCGCGCTGGGGTGTGTCGGTCACGTCGGTGACCTGAGCCGTGGAGATCGCTATGACCACTCACCCCTCGTCACCCACGCGCGTCGTCATCCTCGGGGCGGCCGGCCGCGACTTCCACGACTTCAACGTCGTGTTCCGCGACGACCCGACGCACGAGGTCGTCGCCTTCACGGCCACCCAGATCCCCGACATCGACGGCCGGCGCTACCCGCATGAGCTCGCGGGCCGCCTTTATCCGCAGGGCATCCCGATCATCGACGAGTCCGAGCTGCCTGACCTCATCGCCCGTGAGCACGTCGACCTCGTCGTCTTCGCCTACTCCGACGTGCGGCACGAGCAGGTCATGCACCTCGCGTCGACGTGCATCGCGGCCGGCGCGGACTTCCGGCTGCACAGCGCCCGCCGGACGATGCTGCGCAGCACGCGCCCCGTCGTCGCCGTGACCGCCGTGCGCACGGGCGTGGGCAAGAGCCAGACCGTCCGCTACTTGTCGCTGCTGCTGCGCGAGCAGGGCCTGCGCGTCGTCGCCGTGCGGCACCCGATGCCCTACGGCGACCTCGCCGCACAGGCGTGCCAGCGCTTCGCGACGTATGCCGACCTCGACCGCTACGACTGCACGATCGAGGAGCGCGAGGAGTACGAACCGCACATCGACAACGGGGTCGTCGTCTATGCCGGCGTCGACTACGAGCGCATCCTCCGCGAGGCCGAGCAGGAGGCCGACGTCGTGCTCTGGGACGGCGGCAACAACGACCTGCCGTTCTATGAGCCCGACCTGCACATCGTGCTCGCCGACCCGTTGCGCCCGGGGGACGAGGCGGCATACCACCCCGGCGAGGCCAACGTGCGGATGGCCGACGTCGTCGTCATCGCCAAGTGCGACTCGGCGCGCTCCGTCGACGTCGAGGCCGTCGAGGCCTCGGTGCGCTCGCTCAACCCGCGCGCCACGGTGCTGCGCGCCGAAAGCCCTGTCACCGTGGACGATCCGTCGGTCGTGCGCGGCCGCGCGGTCGTCGTCGTCGAGGACGGGCCCACCCTGACCCACGGCTCGATGAGCTACGGCGCGGGCGTCGTCGGCGCGCGGGCGGCGGGCGCCTCCCACATCGTCGACCCGGTGCCGTATGCCGTGGGGTCGATCGCCGCGACCTACGCGAAGTACCCGAACGCCCGGGGCATCCTGCCCGCCATGGGCTACGGCGCCGAGCAGGTCGCTGACCTCGAGGCGACGATCCGCGCGGCTGTCGACGCCGGCGCCTGTGACGCCGTCGTCGCCGGCACCCCGATCGACCTGACGAGAGTGCTCACGGTGCCCGTGCCGCTCGTGCGGGCGCGCTACGAGCTGCGCGAGGTCGTGCCCGGTGGGCTGGCTGCTGCCGTGCGGGCGGCGCTGCCGGAGGGCGTGGGCGTCAGCTCGGGCGTGGGCTCGGGCGACATTCGGGAGGCGAGCATGTCATGAGTGCACCAGCTGCACCCCAGTCGTCACAGTCGCCTCAGTCCGCGTCAGGTCGTCATGCCACGAGAGCCGGCCGGCGGGAGGCGTCGCGTGCGTCGAGCAGGCGCGGCGGCTACGCGGGCTCGCTCGTCGTCAACCTCGTCATGCTCTGGCTCGTCAACGTGTGGCCGGGCTGGCAGGCGGTGCCGTTCCTCACTGCCGGCACGGTGCTCGTCATCGGAGCCGTCAACGCCTCGATCGTCGCACGCGCGGTGGCGGACCTCGTCAACCTCGTCTTCGACCTGCCCCGGCTCCGGGCGCTCGGCGACATCGTCGCGATCTGCTTCGGGCTCGTCGCGCTCGTACGGATCTGGCAGGTGTTCCCCCTCGACGTCATCGGCACCCCGTGGGAGGTCGTGGCGCGAGTCCTGCTGGCCATCGGCATCGTCGGCAGCGTGATCGGCATCATCGACGCCGCGGTCCGGCTGCTCCGCGGCCGCTTCCCGGGAGGTGCGTCATGACTGTGCCTGCTGCGCCCGGTGCCGCCAGTGCCCCCGGTGCCCCCGTGCCGACTGCTTCGCACCCGGCCAAGCGGCACCTCGTCGCGCTCATCATCGGGTGCCTGCTGATCCTGCCCGGCCTCGGGCTGCTCCTCGGCGGGGCAGCGGTGGCGGGCGCCTACGCCTTCGGCCGCGACGATGCGGGCTTCCTCTCCCTGTCCGTGCCCACGCTGCGCAGCCCTGCAGCCGCGATCACGGTGGAGGACATCATCGTCGAGAACGCTCCCGGCGTGCCCTCGTCGGTCCTCGACCGGCTGCAGCTCGACCTGCGGATGACGGCGCAGCCGGTCACGCCCGGTGCGAACCTCTTCCTCGGCGTGGCGCCGGCCGACGCGTTGACCTCCTACCTCCGGGGAGTCGCGCACGACCAGGTCGTCGGTCTCAGCGAGCCCCGCTCCGGGTCGTCGAGGATCGCGGTGCTGCGGACCTCGCCCGGCGCGGCCACGGCCCCCGCCCCGACGGGTGAGACCTTCTGGACCACCTCGGTCACCGGAACCGGGCAGCAGGTGCTGACCTGGCGCGTCACCGGCGGTCGCTGGGCGCTCGCGGTCATGAACGCCGACGGCAGTGCTGGCGTCGACGTTGCGACCACCATTGGCGTCCGGGCCGGCTTCCTCCTTCCGCTCGCCCTGATCCTGTTCGCGATCGGCCTCGTGGTCAGCGGCATCGCGGTCGCGCTCATCGTCCGGGGCGCGGGCGGCAGCCAGCCGGCGCCGCCCTCGGACGCAGCGCTCGCAGCCTCGGAGGCTGAGGGCGGTTGGGCACCTCACCCGCGGGCGGTCAGCCCGGTCTCGCTCGACGCGCGGCTCGACGAGCCGCTGTCGCGCTGGTTGTGGCTGGTCAAGTGGTTCCTCGCCATCCCCCACTTCATCGTGCTGGGCTTCCTCTGGATCGCCTTCTTCGTCGTGTCGGTCATCGCGTTCTTCGCGATCCTCTTCACCGGCACCTACCCGCGCGGCCTGTTCGACTTCAACCTCGGCGTGCTGCGCTGGAGCTGGCGTGTCTCCTACTACTGCTCCGACGGCGGCATCGGCACCGACCGCTACCCGCCGTTCAGCCTCGACGTGGAGCCGGACTACCCCGCGCGGCTCGACATCGTCTATCCGGGGCGGCTCTCGCGCGGGCTCGTGCTCGTCAAGTGGTGGCTGCTCGCCATCCCGCACTACATCATCGTCGGCCTGTTCGTCGGTGGTGGAGGGTGGGCCTGGAGCGCCTCGCACGGTGAGGGGGCGCACCTCGAGTCGTACGGCTGGAGCCTGCTCGGGCTGCTCATCCTCGTCGCCGGGATCTCGCTGCTGTTCACGGGCCGCTACCCCCGGGCTCTCTTCGACCTCGTCATCGGGCTCAACCGCTGGGTCTACCGCGTCATCGCGTATGCCGCGCTCATGACCGACGCCTACCCGCCTTTCCAGCTCGACGAAGGAGGCGCCGAGGTTCCGCTCCCGCCGCCGCTTGCGCCACCGGTGCAGCCCGTCCCGCCGGAGTCGCAGGTGCCCCCTGACCGCGAACCACAGAACAACCAGCCACAGAACAACCAGCCACAGGACACCGGACCACGGGACACCGAGCCACAAGACACCGCCTGGGATCCTGACACCTGACCCGCGATTCGAGGTGATCGCGGGCCCCACGTGGGCGCCGCGTTCACCTCGATCCGGTATGCCGTCGGGCTGGGTGGAGGTGATCCTGGCCCGCACGTGGGTGGCGCGTTCACCTCGACTCGGCGGGAGGGCGGCATACGGACGCGGACGGGCCTTGCGCGCCCGACACCTCCCGCGATTCGAGGTGATCCTGTGCCCCACGTGGGCGCCGCGTTCACCTCGATCCGGTATGCCGTCCGGTTGGGTGGAGGTGATCCTGGCCCGCACGTGGGCGGCGTGTTCACCTCGACTCGGCGGGAGTGCGGCATACGGACGCGGACGGGCGTTGCGCGCCCGACACCTCCCGCGATTCGAGGTGATCCTGTGTCTCACGTGGGTGGCGCGATCACCTCGATCCGGTATGCCGTCGGGCTGGGTGGAGGTGATCCTGGCCCCTACGCTCGTGCCGCGCCCACCTCGAATCGGCGGGGGAGAGTCGGGGGCTCCAATCGGCACCGGCGGAGGCCCGGCGGGCATAGCCTCCGAGGCATGACACCGTCGTCCGTCGGCCGGCGCACCCTGCTCAAGGGTGTCGCCGCGGCCACCGCAGCGCTTGCCGTCCCCCGCGCCTTCGACCCCGCCGCTGCTGCGGCGCCGGCGAGCAAGGGCATCTTCGGTTACGGGGTCGCCAGCGGCGACCCGACCGCCGACTCCGTCGTCATCTGGACCCGCGCCACCCCGCCACCACGGCCCGGTGAGCCAGTGGCCGCTCCCGGCAGCGGCCTCGGCCGGCCGATCCCGGTGCGGTGGCAGGTCTCCACCACCGATCGCTTCAACCGGGTCGTCGCCCACGGCACGGTCATGACCTCGCCCGACAGCGACCACACGGTCAAGGTCGACGTGACCGGCCTCGACCCCTACACCCGCTACTTCTACCGCTTCCAGTCCCTCGGCGAGTTCAGCGCCGTCGGGCGCACCCAGACCGCAGGCGACATCGCGGGCGAGACGCACGCGCTGCGGATGGCGCTCGTCAGCTGCAGCAACTACACCGGCGGCTTCTTCACGGCCTACCGCGCCATCAGCAAGCGAGACGACCTCGACTTCGTGCTGCACGTCGGCGACTACATCTACGAGTACGGCAACGGCGCCGACCGTTACGGCCCGGCGGCCCTCGTCGGCGTGCGTGACGGGCAGCCAGCCACCGAGACGATCGACCTGACCGGCTACCGGCTGCGGCACGCCCTGCACAAGGCCGACCCTGACGCGCAGGCCGCCCACCAGGCGCTGCCGTGGATCACGATCTTCGACGACCACGAGGTGGCCAACAACTCCTGGGCCGACGGCGCCGAGAACCACCAGCCCGGCGAGGGCGACTACCTCGCTCGCCGCGCTCAGGCCATGCAGGCCTACCTCGAGTGGATGCCCTTCCGCATGCCCGACCAGTCGGTGCCGCACCAGGGCACGCGCTTCTTCAAGCGGTTCACCTTCGGCGATCTCGGCGACCTGTCCATCCTCGAGACCCGTCAGAACCGCAGCCGCCAGGTCACGGTCCCCGGCGTGCCGTTCGACGGCTTCGTGCCGATCGGCGTCAGCCCGGCCATCGACGGCGCGATCGCCTCACCGCTGCGTCACCTGCCCGAGCCCGAGCAGATGACCTGGCTCAAGGACGGCGTGGCGCAGCAGGGCCGCAAGTGGCACCTCCTCGGCAACCAGGTGATGATCGCGCCCGTGCTCTACCCGGGTGCCGCCCTCGGCGACCCGAGGTACACCTTCGTCAACGCCGACCAGTGGGACGGCTACACCGCTGATCGCACGAGCCTGCTGGCGTATGCCGCCGCGCAGCCCCCGTCCGCCGGTGACGTCGTCGTGCTGACCGGTGACATCCACGCCTCCTTCTCGAGCGACCTGCCGGTGGCAGCGGCACCCGGCCAGGCGGCATACGCCTCGGCGGGGGTGGAGGTCGTGTGCCCGTCGGTGACGAGCGACGGCTTCTTCGAGGTGCTGGGGCGCACGCCGCAGCTGGCGGGGCAACCGCCCGAGGTCGTCGTGGCGGTCACGCGTCAGGCCATCGGCGCGGCCCAGCAGCTCAACCCCTGGATCAAGTACCTCGACGGCATCGGGCACGGCTTCGTCGTCATCGACGTCACGCCCGAGCGGGTGCAGGCGGACTACCACCACACGCCGGTGCCGTCGAGCGCGAAGCCCGACCCGCGCGTGGATCCGGCGGTCCTGCCGGCCTACACGCGCAGCGTCCAGACCCTCGCGGGGACACGGCGACTGTCCGGTGCCGTCGGCCCCGTCGGTGCCCGGTCTGACGAGCCGCGCACGGCCTGACCTCCCGGACCCGGTCGAGTGGCCGCGTTGCCACACGCGCCACACCCCTGTCGACTGGCCTCGCTTTCACAGGCGCCGCACCCCGTCGAGTGGCCTCGTTGTCACAGCCGCAAGTGGGGTGGCGCGGCCACTCGACGTGGGGGAGGCGACCAGCTTTGGCCGCTCGACGTCGGGGAGGCGGCCAGGTGTGGCCACTCGACGGGGTGGGGGCGGCCAGGTGTGGCCACTCGACGGGGTCAGGGGGTGTTGCGGCGGCGGCCGCTGAGGGCGAGCGCGATGCCCGCGAGCACGACGATCGGGCCGATGACCGCCCACAGGGTGACGCCCGACATCACGCTGCCGCCGACGACGCCGAGGCCCTGCAGCGTCCACAGGGCGCCCACGAGCACGAGCAGGATGCCGAGCCCGATGCGCAGCGACCCGCTCACGCCGGCGCCTGCGCCGTCTCGAGGTGGGCGTCGAGCCACTCGAGGATCTCGACCTCGACCTCGTCGCGGTTGGTCTCGTTGAGGATCTCGTGCCGCGCGCCCGGCCACAGCGTCACCGTGACGTCGCGGACACCGAGCCGCCGCAGCTGGTCGGCCGCCTGTTGCACGCCCTTGCCGTTCGCTCCGACCGGGTCCTTGTCCCCCGAGGTGAGGTGGATCGGCAGGTCCTTCGGGATGCGTGCGACGGTCCTGTCCTCGTTGGCCCTCGCCAGGCCGCGCAGCAGGTCGGCGAATCCGCCTGCGCTGAAAACGAATCCGCAGTCGGGGTCGTTGATGTACTTGTCGACTTCGGCGGGATCTCTTGAGAGCCAGTCGAAGTCGGTGCGGGTGGGCTTGAAGGCAGAGTTGTACTGACCGAAGCTCAGCTTGTTCATCAGCCCGCTCGTGTGGGTGTGCCCTCGCAGACGCGCCTGCGTCGAGGCGACGAAGACGCCGATCTTGCCGAGCGCGCCTGCGCCACCGGCGGTTCCGGAGAGCACGAGGCCGGTGAGCTCCGAACCGTACTGCGCGGCATACCCCCTCGCGATGAAGGAGCCCATGCTGTGGCCGAGGAGGAAGACGGGCACGCCCTGCTGCTCGTGGCGCGCCCGCGCCGTGACGGAGTGGAGGTCGTCGATGACGGTCTGCCACCCGTCGTGCTCGGCGAAGGAGCCGCGCGGGCTCGAGGTGCGGCCGTGGCCACGGTGGTCGGAGGCGTAGACGGCATACCCGTGGTCGGTGAGGCGCTGCGCGAACCGGGCGTAGCGCGAGGAGTGCTCGGCGAGCCCGTGCGAGATCTGCACGACGGCCTTCACCTCCCCGTCGGGCAGCCAGCGGTTGACGAACACCTCGGTGCCGTCAGGGGTGGTCAGCGTCAAGGTGCTGCTCTGCATGATCGTCCTCGATCTCGGAGTGCCGTTTGCCCGCACTGTATGTCGTGCGGCGGGCCCCCGGTCAGCCGATCCGGTATGCCGCGGGGCTGAGGACCAGCGTCTCAGCTCGCCGCGCGCTCCGGGCTGTCGGAGGGTCGCCGCTCGGACAGGCCGGCCATGCCCCAGCGCACGGCGGCAGTGCCGAGGTGGCCGAGAGGCCGGGCGACCAGGGAGGAGGCGGCGCGGGGCAGCGGGATGCCGAGCATCGACCGGGCCCACCCGGGCAGGAGCGAGACGCCACCCGAGGCGAGGGTGCTGTAGCCCGCTCGGGCATAGAAGGGCAGCGGCGGCTCGAGCAGGAGGAAGCGGGCGGCCTCGCGCGCCGCGTCGGTGGCCTCGAGCTCGGGTCGGTAGGCCGCGAGGGCCATGCGGAGACCCTCCACGCTGGTCGGGGGGTCGATGACCCCGAGGCGGACGGCGGCGATGCCGGTCTGCTCGACGTAGCGGTCGGCCTCGTCGTCGGTGAGCGGCTCGGCGCCGAAGGTCTGGTGCGCCCGGAGGAAGGAGTCGATCTCGGCAAGGTGCACCCACCGGAGCAGGTGGGGGTCGCTCGCGCGGTACTCCCGCCCCTGGGGGTCGCGCCCGCGCACCCGCTCGTGGATCGAGCGGACGAGGGCGATGGACTCCTCGGCGTGCTCGATCGTGCCGAAGGTGGTCGTCGCGAGGTAGTGACTCGTGCGCTGGAGGCGCCCCCACGGGTCGCTCTTGTAGCCGCTGTGACCGGCCACGCCCGCCATCGCGAGGGGGTGGAGCGACTGGAGCAGCAGCGAGGCGACGCCGGCGGGGAACATCGAGGCGTCGGCGTGCACCCGCCAGATGGGGTCGGCGGGGGTGAACCAGCGCTCGCCCTCGGCGCCCCAGATGCGCTGCGCCCGAGCCGGGGCGTCGTCACCCGCGACCTTGGCACGCAGCATCCTGCCCAGCTGGCGCTGCACCAGACGAGGGCCCGCGGTGAGAGTCATGGACAGCAACGTACGGTCGACCGGCGACGCCCGAGACGAATCTGTCGAGGGTTGAGCAGTCTCGGTCAGGTCGGTCAGGTCGGTCAGGTCACGTCAGGGCGATGCGGATGCCGGCGCGCGGCTTGTCCTTGACCACTCTCGAGGTGAGCGGTCTGAAGGCGTCGCCGATCCGGGCGAGGAGGTACTTCTTCCCGATGGCGCGCTTGACGTCGGCGATCTCCTCCGGCGAGCGGACGACGCGTGCGGTGCCGTGATGCGTCGGCGCGCTGTCGGGCACCGTGCCGCGCATGTCGCACTCGCGCAGCTCGACCCTCGAGGTGTGGGCGAGACGCTTCGTCTTGCCGACGCCGTCGATGGTGATGACGACGAGCTCGTCACCGTCGCGAGCGACCCACACCGGCGTCGCCACCGGCTCGCCCGACCGGCGGAAGGTCGTCAGGGACACGTAACGGTGAGCGGCGACGGCGGAGAGGGGGTCCGACTGCGCGCGGGGAGGTTGGGGGTCCACGTCGCCACCCTAGTTACGGTTCGGCAACCCCGCAGTCACGGTTCGAGCACCCTCGGCGTGTTGCGCGTGTATCGCCGTCGCACTCTCTGCACACTGATGGGCAGAGAGACTTCGGCGGCTGGCCCGTTGTGGTACGTGAACCGCCAGGGAGCCCGGACTCGCACCGCGAGCCGGGCTCCAATACGTTCGGGCGGACGTGCAGG
This sequence comes from Humibacillus xanthopallidus, assembly GCF_006717145.1. GTDB lineage: Bacteria > Actinomycetota > Actinomycetes > Actinomycetales > Dermatophilaceae > Humibacillus > Humibacillus xanthopallidus. The sequence continues at coordinate 204,104 of NZ_VFQF01000002.1, forward strand.
TCGATGTCCAAGCCGAGACTCAGGCCGACGCTCGGGCCGGGTCAGCCAGGTTCAGCCAGGTTCAGGCCGGGGTCAGGGCCTCCGCGAGGAAGGCGCCCCACGCCCGCGCCCGCACCACCTCGTCGTGCGACAGGGGCCCGTCCTTGCCCCCGACCCAGAAGCTCTCGCCTCGCTTGGCACGCTCGAAGCCCTTGCGGCGCAAGGCGATCGCCGCTTGCTTGGCTGCTGATCCGGGCATCATCCGCACGTGCACACGCGTGTCGAAGGTGTGAACCGGCAGGTCGGCCCGCGGTTCGCAGGAGTCGATCCACTCCCGGATGCCCAGACGGGGCGTGCCGGTCGCACCCTGACGCACCGCATCCGCGCGGGTCGACTCGCGCGACATCGAGAAGGCGTGGGTCGGGCCGCCGACGAGCAGCATCGTCACGTCATCGGGAAGGTGCGTCGGGGCCTCGGTGACGGGCACGACCGTCACGGACTGGCCCGGCGGGGACTGCTGCCCCTCGCGCCGGATGCCCTCGGCCACCGCCTCCGCGATGGTCTCGGTATTGCCGAACATGGACTCGTAGACGACGAGCACGCTCATGACTGATCTCCTCCGGACCCATTGTCCCGCGGTCACGCCCGGCCGTCGGCCGGGCGTGACGAAGGAGACGCGGCCGGGTCACTCCGACTGGAACGCCCGCACCTCGACCGGGCCGGCGCAGGCAGCGGAGCCCTCCGTGGCGATGGCCAGCGCGGCGTCGAGGTCGTTCGCCTCGACGATCCAGAAGCCACCGAGCCACTCGCGTGCCTCGGAGAAGGGACCGTCGGTGACGGTGGCAGCCCCGGAGGTGGCATCGACGACCCTGGCCTCGGACCGGTCGACGAGGCCGCCGGCGTAGACCCACTGGCCGCGCTCCTGCAGCTGGGTGTTGAAACGGTCGACGGCGGCGAAGATCGCCGGCATCTCGTCCGCGGCCGGTGGGGCGTCGTCGGCGCGGTGGTGGACGGACAGCAGGTACTGGGTCATCGGAGTCTTCCTCGGGTGTCGGTGTGGTGGTCTCTTGTTCTCTCGGCGACGTTCTCGGTTTCTCTAGGAGACCGGGAGCCGCCTGACATCACTGCGTCGAACGGCGAGGCGACTTCTCGACACCGGCCCCCCGAGCGCTCAGGATTCGTGCGCGACACGCTACCCACGCCTCGAGGACGAGGAAGGCCCCGACGCCGACCGTGATGGTCGTCGTCGGGGCCTCGTGACGCCGAGGAGGGCTCCACCGGGGGGCCATCGAGGTGACCGGCAGGGCCGCCCCTCGACAGGAGTCGTCAGACCCGCGCACCGTCGCCGGGGCCACCGGGGCGCTCGCCGTAGTAGTCGCTGAGGCGGCCGCGGTACTCGTCGTTCACGGCGGTGTCGCTGCCGTCGAGCCGGTCCTCGTCGCGCAGCTCGGGCGAGTCCTTGATCTCGTCCTTCGTGCGGTCGACGTACACGTCCTTCTCGTCCCAAGCGACGCGCTCGATCGTGCCGGCGGGAAGGAGCACCTTGCGACCGAAGATCCACGGGCCGGTGTCCACGACGACATAGCTGGCGTCGACCTCGCGGGTGGCGGCGTCGATCTTGCCGATGTGCCCGTCGGTGGCGTGCACCCTGAAGCCGGCCAGGTCGTCCTGGCGGGTCGACAAGTCAGTGCCCTCGCGGTAGTTCCAGGTGTCGAAGCCCTGGCCCGTCGAGTCGTGCCGCGTGGAGTCCTGCTGCACAGAGTCGTTCTGCATCGAGTCGTGCTGCACAGAGTCGTGCTGGGTCGAGTCGTAGGGCGTGGAGTCGTGCTGCGACATGAGGTTCCTCTCCATTGGGGATTGCCGTGCAGCACTGCTCCTACCCGGGGTCGATATATCGCTAACCCCACCATTCGACCCCAATTGCCCTGCGCCGGAAGCCGGCTCCCGTCAGCCGACGGGGAGGTGCTCGCGCAGGAACTCCTCGGTGGTGCTCCACGCCAGTGCCGAAGCGGCTGCGTGGTGCCACGGCATGTCGTCGTTGTCGAAGGCGTGGTCGGCGCCCTCGTAGGTCTCGAAGACGGTCGCGGGCTGCTGGGTGAGGGAGTCCTCGATGGCCCGCACGGTGGCGGTGTCGATGAAGGAGTCAGCGAGCCCGAAGTGGTGCAGGCTCGGCGCGGCCACCGTCATCGCCGCGTGCAGCCCCGGCAGTGCGGAGCCGTAGTAGGACACGAGCGCGTCGACGGGGGCAGCGCCCTCCGACTCGAGCCGCGCGGCGACGTTGAAGCCGAGGCCGCCGCCGAAGCAGAAGCCGACGACGCCCACTCCGGCGTCGACGCTCTCCTGCTGTCGCAACCACTCGACGGCGCCGACCGCATCGAGCACGGCCTGGTCCCAGTCGAGCCGCTGGACCAGGCCCATGCCCTGCTGGAGGGCGTCGTCGCCCTCGACCGGCGAGGTCACGCCGAGCCGCCAGAAGATCTCGGGCGCGGCCACGACGTAGCCGAGCTCGGCGAGCTGAGCCCCTCGCCGCTGGATGTAGGCGCTGACGCCGAAGATCTCCTGGAGCAGGACGATGCCCGGACCGTGCCCGGCCGGGGGGAGCCACAGGTGGGTCGGCATCGCGCCGGAGTCGGTCGGGACCATCACGGATTCGCTCATGGGCACATCCTGCCTGCAGCGCCCCGAGGGCACAGCCCCCGCGGCGCCTCTGCACTGAGTCACCACGTGACGCAACACAGAGGCCGCGCCACCCCTCCCGGCGCTCCCACGGCCAGACCCCGGTGCGGTCCTGCCTGACTCTGCCCGACCCGCTCCTGCCCGGCGGAAACGGGCCATGCCACGGTCAATGTCACAAAAACGGGCGCCCGTATCCATTTACTTGTGACCACATCAGTGGTTTCATGATCTCACTGGGCCCGTCGCAGGCGCGGACCAGCGAGATCGAGTAGACACACCCTGAGGACGAAGGAGTCCGATGTACGCAGCGGAGCGGCAACAGCGCATCATCGCCCAGGCACGTCGTGCCGGCCGGGTGGAAGTCGCTGCGCTCGCCGACGTCCTCGGGGTCGCGGCCGAGACCGTCCGCCGCGATCTCACCGCTCTCGAGCGGCGCGGCTCGCTGCGCCGGGTGCACGGCGGCGCGATCCCCGTCGAGCGCCTCGAGATCGAGCCCACGCTCGCGACGCGCACCGGCCGGCTCACCGAGGTCAAGCGCCGCATCGCCGCCCGCGCCCTCGACGAGCTGCCGAGCGGGGGCAGCATCATCCTCGACGCCGGCAGCACGACGCAGGCCGTCGCCGAGCTGCTGCCTCCCGACATCGACCTCACGGTCCTCACCAACAGCCTCGCTGCCGCGACCGTCCTGTCGTCACACCCCGGCATACGGCTCTATCTCCTCGGCGGCAGGCTGCGCGGCACGACCGGCGCCGCCGTCGGCGACTGGGCCACGAGCGCGCTGGAGGGAGTAGTCGTCGACGTCGCCCTGATCGGCACGAACGGCCTGTCCGTCGCCCGCGGCCTCACCACCCCCGACCAGTCAGAGGCGCTCGTCAAGCGCGCCATGGTCGGCGCCGCCCGCAAGTGTGTGGTCCTCACCGACTCGAGCAAGACCGGTGACGACCACCTGCACCGATTCGCCCAGCTCGCCGACGTCGACGTCGTCATCACCGACACCGACATCGACGATGACGTCGCTGCCGAGATCCGCTCGGCCGGACCGGAAGTGGTGACCGCATGATCGTCACGCTCACGCCCAACCCCAGCATCGACCGCGCGGTGCTCATCGACGCCCTGCGGCGCGGTGAGGTGCACCGCGCGACCGGAGGCCGCATCGACCCGGGAGGCAAGGGCGTCAACGTCTCCCGTGCCCTCGCCGCCCAGGGCGCCGACACCGTGGCGGTGCTGCCGAGCGGCGGGCCCGAGGGTCACCTGCTCGACGAGCTGCTCGACAGCGCGGGCGTGGCCCACGCGAGCGTGCCCGTCACGGGCACGGTCCGGATGAACATCAGCGTCCTCGAGCCCGACGGCACGACGACGAAGCTCAACGAGCCGGGCCCGACCCTCTCCGAGGCCGAGGTGGCAGCGCTGCTCGACATGACCCTCGAGCGCTCCTCGAGCGCCGGCTGGGTCGTCGGCTGCGGCAGCATGCCCCCCGGCGCCCCCACCGACCTGTATGCCGTCCTCGTCCGCCGGGTGCGCGAGCGCGGCGGGCGCGTGGCGATCGACTCCTCCGGCGCCTCCTTCTCGGCGGCGGTCGCGGCCACCCCGAACCTCATCAAGCCCAACCATGAGGAGCTCGCAGAGCTCGTCGGGCACGACCTGCCCACGCTGCGCGACGTGCGCGACGCTGCCCGCGAGCTCGTCGGGGGCGGCATCGAGGTCGTCGCCGTCAGCCTCGGCGGTGACGGCGCCCTCGTCATCACGGCCGACGTCTGCGCGCACGCCATCGCGCCCATCTCGGCCCCCCTCTCGACCGTGGGCGCCGGCGACTGCATGCTCGCCGGCCTGCTCTACGGGCTGTCGACCGGTCACGAGCCGGCCGACGCCCTCGTCACCGGTGTGACGTGGGGCTCCGCGGCGGTCACCCTGCCCGGCAGCCGCGTCCCCTCGCCCGCCGACCTCGCCGGCATCCGCGCGGAGCTCACCCTCGACCCCGACCTCTCGCGAACGATCCGCTGAGGCAAACCCCGCCACACGGCATACCGCCTGCTGTGAACCCCCCGCTGCTGTCGACCCGAACTGCTGTGAACACCGACTGCTGTGAACACCAACTGATCCGAACCGTCCCGGCTCTGTGATCCTCCGGAAAGGAACCCACATGTCCCTCATCACCGAAGAGCAGGTCGTCCTCGACCTCACCGGTGCCGACCGCCACGAGGCGACGCGACTGCTCGGGGAGCGACTTGTCGCCTCCGGCCGCTGCACCGACCTCGACACCTTCATCGCCGACGTGCGCAAGCGCGAGGAGACGATGGCGACCGGACTGCCCGGAGGCATCGGCATCCCCCACGCCCGCAGCACGGCGATCACCGAGCCCTCGCTCGTCTTCGGCCGCTCCGCCAACGGCATCGACTGGGGTGCCAAGGACGGCCCCGCGACGCTGATCTTCCTCATCGCGGCTCCCGAGGGCGGCGGCGACGCTCACATGCAGATGCTCCCCAAGCTCGCCCGCGCCCTCATGAAGAAGGACTTCAAGGCGGCCCTGGCCGCCGCGACGACCGAGGCCGAGGTCGTGCGCATCGTCAGCGCCGAGGTCGAGCTCGACCAGCCGGCCGCCGCGCCCGAGGAGAGCCGGATGGCTTCTGCCGCCGAGGCGGGCGCCGGACTCGCCACGGGCACCGCAGCCGCGGGCGCCGCGCCGCTCGCGGACGCTCCGCGCTCGCTCAACCTCGTCGGGGTCACCTCTTGCCCGACCGGCATCGCCCACACCTACATGGCGGCCGAGGGTCTCGAGAACGCCGCCAAGGCGGCCGGCCACACGATGAAGGTCGAGACGCAGGGCTCCGCCGGCTCGAAGCCGCTGACCGCGGCCGAGATCGCCGCTGCCGACGCCGTCATCTTCGCCCACGACCTGCCCGTCAAGGACGCCGGACGCTTCGCCGGCAAGCCGACCATCGACGTCGGCGTCAAGAAGGGCATCTCCGACGGTCCGGCGCTGATCGCCCAGGCCGCGGCGCTCGCCTCCGAGTGGCGCAACGACCCGAGCAAGGCCGCCGCAGCATCGGCCGCCGCCGCAGGCTCCTCCGGTGGCGCTCTCGTCTCCAAGGTCGAGGAGGGCGCGGGCCTCGGCACGCGCATCCGCCAGTGGCTGATGACCGGTGTCTCCTACATGATCCCGTTCGTCGCCGCGGGCGGCATCCTCATCGCCCTGTCGTTCATGCTCTCCCAGGTCTCCCTCGGTGCGGAGGGCCCGATCGAGATCGTGAAGTACAACCTCACCTCGACCGACCAGTACAACATCGCGCAGAACTTCAGCGCGACGAGCCTGACCTCGTGGGCCGCGTTGCTCTTCGTCATCGGTGGCGCGTCGTTCGGCTTCCTTGTGCCGATCCTCTCCGGCTTCATCGCCTTCGCCATCGCCGACCGCCCCGGCCTCGTGCCCGGCATCGTCGGCGGCTCGGTCGCAGCGACGATGGGCGCCGGCTTCCTCGGCGGTCTCGTCACCGGTGTCCTCGGTGGTCTCGTCGCTCGCTGGGTCTCGAACTGGAAGGTCGCCAAGGGCGTGCGCGGCGTCATGCCCGTGGTCGTCATCCCGCTCGTGTCGTCCTTCATCACGATCGGCCTCTTCATCACCGTGCTCGGCCGTCCGATCAAGGCCCTCACCGACGCTCTCAACAGCTGGCTGACCGGCATGTCGGGTGCGAGCGCGATCATCCTCGGCGTCATCCTCGGCGCGATGATGGGCTTCGACCTCGGTGGCCCGGTCAACAAGGTCGCCTACGCCTTCGCCACGACCGGCCTCGCCGCAGCCGGTGCCGCCACCGACGCGCCGCAGCTGAAGATCATGGCCGCCGTCATGGCCGCCGGCATGGTCGCCCCGCTCGCGATGGCGCTCGCCACGACCGTGCGTCCCCAGCTCTTCTCGGAGCCGGAGCGTGAGAACGGCAAGGCAGCCTGGTTGCTGGGAGCCTCGTTCATCTCCGAGGGCGCGATCCCGTTCGCGGCCGTCGACCCGGTCCGCGTCATCTCGAGCTCGGTCGTCGGCTCGGCCGTCACCGGAGCGTTGGTCATGCTCTTCGGCGCGACGCTCCGGGCTCCCCACGGAGGCATCTGGGTGCTGCCGCTCATCGGCAACTTCCTGCTCTTCCTCGTCGCCCTCATCATCGGCGTGCTCGTCATGGCGACGATCGTCATCGCCCTCAAGTCGCGAGACACCCACCTTGCAGAGGTCGACGCGACCGCTACGGTCTGATCAGGGCCAGCCCTGACGTTCGACCCATCAGACGCACGAACCGCATCCAACGAAGGAGCACGTCCCATGGCAACCCGCACCGTCACCATCGCATCGTCGGTGGGCCTGCACGCCCGACCGGCTGCCCTCTTCGTCGAGGCCGCGAGCAACACCGGCCTCGACGTCGAGATCGCCAAGCCGGGCGAGGACCCCGTCGACGCGACGAGCATCCTCGGTGTCATGGCCCTGGGGGCCAAGTACGGCGAGGAGGTCGTCCTGACCGCCGAGGGTGACGGCGCCGACGAGGCGCTCGACTCGCTCGTCGCGCTCCTGTCGCGCGACCTCGACGCGGAGTAAGAGCCGTGGCCACGACGGAGCCGAGCGCCCAGTCCGACCCTCAGTCGGGCCCCGAGACGCGCCAGGGCATCGGTGTCAGCCCGGGGACGGCATACGGCCCGGTGGTGCAGGTCGCGCCACCGGTCCGTCCGCCGGCCAACGAGCCGGCGGTCGACGACCAGGAGGCGGCGCTCGGCGACGTCAAGGCCGCGTTCGAGGCTGTCGCGGTGTCTCTCGAGGAGCGGGCCACCCGCGTCGAGGACACCGCGCAGCAGATCCTCAAGGCGACGGCCCTCATCGCCCGCGACAAGGGCCTCGTCAAAGCTGCCGCCAAGCAGCTCGAGGCGGGCAAGGGGCGGGCGAACGCCATCGAAGGGGCCATCGAGCAGTATGCCGCCCAGTTCGAGGCGCTCGGCGGCTACTTCGCCGAGCGGGTGGCCGACCTGCGTGACGTCGGCTCCCGCGCCGTGGCCGCGGTGCTCGGCGTGCCCGCGCCGGGCGTGCCGCACTTCACGGAGCCGAGTGTCGTCGTCGCCGAGGACCTCGCGCCCGCCGAGACGGCGACCCTCGACCGGGCGCTCGTCGTCGGCATCATCACCGAGGCCGGGGGCCGCACGAGCCACACCGCGATCCTCGCTGCACAGATGGGCATCCCCGCGGTCGTCCAGCTCACCGGGGCGACCTCCATCGAGTCGGGTACGCACGTCGCGCTCGACGGCGACACCGGCGAGGTGACGATCGAGCCCGACCTCGAGCTCGTCGAGCAGCAGCGGGCCCGCGCGGCCCGCCGCACCGAGGCGCTCGGCCGGCTGTCCGGGGCCGGCGCGACGAGCGACGGACTCGGGGTCGCGCTGCTCGCCAACATCGGCGGCGTCGACGACGCCGTCTCCGCCGGTGCCCTCGACCTCGAGGGCGTGGGCCTGTTCCGCACCGAGTTCGTCTACCTCTCCGCGACCAAGGCGCCGACGGTCGAGGAGCAGACGCAGATCTACCGCGACGTCTTCGCTCCCTTCGAGGGACGCCGCGTCGTCGTGCGCACCCTCGACGCCGGCGCCGACAAGCCGCTGAAGTTCGCCGACCTCGGGCCGGAGGAGAACCCCGCTCTCGGCCGGCGTGGCCTGCGCCTGTCGGCGGAGCGGCCCGACCTGCTCGACGCCCAGCTCGAGGCGCTCGCCATCGCGGCTCGCGAGACGGGCGCCGACGTCCGCGTCATGGCGCCGATGGTCGCGACGGCGGAGGAGGCGGCGTGGTTCGCCCGCCGGGTGCGCGAGAACGGCTTGCCCAAGGCCGGCGTCATGATCGAGGTGCCGGGTGCGGCGCTGCGGGCCCGCGACGTGCTCGGCGAGGTCGACTTCGGCTCGCTCGGCACGAACGACCTGGCGCAGTACACCATGGCCGCTGACCGCATGCAGGGCGCGCTGTCGGACCTGCTCGACCCGTGGCAGCCGGCGGTGCTCGACGTCGTCGGACTCGCCTGCGAGGGCGCGAAGACCGTCGAGCGCCCTATCGGGGTCTGCGGCGAGTCGGCCGGCGACCCGCTGCTCGCGCTCGTGCTCGTCGGTCTCGGCGTGACGAGCCTGTCGATGGCGCCGAGCAAGGTGCCGGTCGTGCGCCTCGCCCTGTCGCTGCACACCGAGGCCGAGTGCCAGCGGCTGGCGCAGATCGCCCGCGGGTCGCGCACGGCCGTCGACGCGATGGGTGCGGTGCGCGAGGCCGCGAGCTCCGAGCTCACCGACCTGCTCTAGCAGCCACCCCCTTGCCCGTTCGAGGTGATGCCGGCCCCCACTCGGGGGCCGGCATCACCTCTGTTCGGGGGACGAACGGGGTCGAACCCGCACCGAACGGATGCCGCATCGGCGTCGTCGCCGTCGCCGGTGAGACCCCGCGCGGGCGGGGTGCGCCGATCGGGTACGTAGCCCACCATGGCGCGCACTCCCGTCCTCGCAGACCTCGGTCACGAGCGATTTGTCTCCCTCACGACCTTCCGGCGATCCGGAGAGTCGGTTCCGACCCCGGTCTGGGTGCTCCCCGACGGGCAGGCGCTGGTCGTCAGCACCCCTGCCGGTGCCGGCAAGCTGAAGCGGATCCGCAACGACCCGCGCGTCACCCTGCAGCCCTGCGACCGCCGGGGCAACGTCGACCCGGGGGCGCCGCTCGTCGAGGGCACGGCCGAGATCATCACCGACTCCGCGGTGTCCGAGGCGGTCAGCCGCAGGCTCGCGGGCAAGTACGGTCTGGAGTTCCAGATCTTCAGCGTCGTCGAGTGGGTGCTCAAGTGGGGTAACAGCGACCGCGTCGTCCTGCGCATCACCCCGAACCCCTGACGGTCGTGCTCGACCGGTGCCGTCGACTGTTGGGTATGGGCCGACCATGGAACGCGCGACGATGAGTGCAGGGGCAACCCGGTTGGCACTCGACGGCGTGCGCAACGCGCCGTCGCTGCTCGAAGGAATGCGATCGATCGAGGATCTGTCGGATGCTGCCGCCACCTCCGCGGACGGCACCGACTCCGCCGAGACGGTGCGGGTGCTGCTCTCGGCCATCCTCGACCCGACCGACCAGCTCGCGGCGATCGGCGCCGTGCTGGCACTCGGCGGGGTGCGACACCCGCGCGCGGGGTCGGCTCTCGTCACCGTCCTGCGCGAGGGGCCGCCCCACCTGCGCGACCACGCCGTCTGGGCCCTCGGCGGGTGCGAGCTGCTGCCGAACGCGCTGCCCCTGCTCATCGAGGCCGTCGTCGCGGGTGACTTCCGCGGCATGCTCGCGCAGCGCACGCTCGAGTCCTGGGCGCTGCGCACCCCCGACGACGTGCGAGTCGCGGTCGCCCGCGCCCTGGCGAGCACCACTCTCACTGCTGCCCGCTCGCGTCTCATCGAGACGCTCGGCCTCGTGCCGGGTGAGGCCACCCAGTCGCTCCTGCGGGCCGTCGCGGCCGGCGACCTCGAGGACCTCACGACCCGCGCGACGGCCATCGCCGCCCTCGGCGACCCCCCGCCCACCCGGGAGCGCCGAGAGAAGGGCTTCACCCCCTCATCGTCGACGACGAGCGTCCTCGTCATGCTGGCGTCGCAGCAGGGCCCCCTCGCACCGGTCGCGCAGCTCGCGCTCGACGACCTTCGCCTGCTCGCCGAGCCGCGACCGACAGCCAGGGTCGACGGCGACCGCACCGTCGCCCAGCTCTTCCTGCACGCCGACATCGACGGCGCCCTGACGCACGCCGGCCGCGGCGACACCGGCGGCATCGCGACGCTGCTCGTGCACCTCGGTGACGCCCTCCTCCGAGCAGACCCGCCCGTATGCCGGGTGCTCACCCTCTCGCGCGGCCGCTCGGCGGCTGCCCTGACCGCCCTCGCCGACGTGGGAAAGCCCGGCCACCACTACCTCTCCGTGCCGCTGTGGGGGCCGGCCCCGCAGGCCGCTCGCGCCTGGCCGCTGTGGGTCGCCGCCCGTCGCGGCATCCGTCGGGTGCTGCGGGTCGCCGGGCCGGTTGATGCGCTGCACCTGCGGATGGCCGACGTCGGCTCCCTTGCGGCAGCCTCGGCCGCGCACGAGCTCGGGGTGCCGCTGGTGCTGACCCTCGCCCCCGACCCGCATGCGCTCGTCGCGTCGCGGGAGCAGACCGGTGAGCTGACCCGGGCCAACGTGGGTGACGCGGACGAGCTCGAGCACCTCGTCTTCCGTGACAGCCTGCTGCGCCAGCTTGCCCGGCGTGCCGACCACGTCGTCGTCTTCCCACGGCCCGAGCTGGAGCACGACCTGCGCGACCTGCTCGGCATCGACACCGACGACGAGACCCTGCACCTCTCGGTCGTGCCGGAGGGCATCAACCTCCCGGCCGTCGATGCCGCGCTCGAGGCGGCGACCTCCGACGAGGAGGCCGGCGATGAGAAGCTCGACGACGAGCAGGGCGGCGACGAGCAGGGCGGCGACGAGGAGCCTGGCGACAGGGTGCCCGGCGCCGCGACCGCGATCGCGACACCGGCTCTCGCCGAGCTCGACGAGCTGCTCGCCACCCTGCCGGCCGAGCGTCGCGGCCTGCCCCTCGCGATCTCGGTCGGCCGGCTGCACCCCGTCAAGGGCATGGCCACCCTCGTCGAGGCGTGGGCCTCGCGCCCCGACCTGTCCTCGCGCTGCAACCTGCTGCTCGTGGGCGGCGACCTCGAGGAGCCGAACGACGACGAGCGCGGCCAGCTCGACCTCATCGAGTCGGTCATCCCGACCGACTCCGCCGCGGCGGCCGGCCTGCTGCTCGCCGGTCACCGCCCCAACGGCACGGTGACGGCGTGGCTCGCGGCGACCAGGCACGGCCGCGGCGAGGCGGCGGCGCCCCACGGCGTCTACGTCTCCGCCAGTCTCAAGGAGGAGTTCGGCATCGCGATCCTCGAGGCGATGGCCGCCGGCCTCGTCGTCGTGGCCCCGGGCAACGGAGGGCCGGCGACCTACGTGACGAGCGGCGAGACAGGGGTGCTCGCCGACACCGCCTCGCCCGAGGCCCTCGCGGCAGCAGTCGTCGCGGCGCTCGACCTGGCCGCCGCTCCGGAGGCCGACTCGACCGCCGAGCGCACCATGGCGACCGTGCGCGACCGTTTCGGCATCGACACGATGGCGGCCTCGCTCGCGGAGGTCTACGAGCGGGTCGCGACCGGACGGCATACGGCAGCGGGGGGCAGGGCGTCGTGACGCTGCTCGTCATCAGCCCGGACTACGCCTCTCACCTCTACCCCCTCGCGACCCTCGCCACCGCGTGGCAGGAGGCGGGGGAGCGGGTCGTCGTCGCGACCGGCCCCGCGACGGCGGGGATCGTGCGGGACTTCGGCTTCGAGCGCGTCGACCTGCGCCTCGGCCGGGGGTCGAACCCCGGTGTCATCCGCGCGGAGGAGCAGCCGAAGGGCGAGGACGACTCGCTCCGTGGCTTCTTCGACGCCACCCGGCGCGGGGCCGTGCCGACCCTCGCCTTCCAGGCGGAGGCGCGCGGCGACGACCTGCTGTGGGATCCCGTCACGGTCGCGCGCGACGTGCAGCGCATCGTCGGGCAGGTTCGGCCCGACCACGTCATCGTCGACCACCTCGCCTTCAGTGCGCGCCTGGCCCTCGTGACCTCGGGCGTGCACCACGCGGACGTCGTGCTCGGTCACCCGTCGGCACTCACCGTCGGCGACGAGGTCTACGGCTTCCCGCCCGCCTTCCCGCGGGCCATCGTGCCCGACCCGGAGGCGCTGGCCGACCTGCACCGGCTGTGCGTCAGGGTGCGCGAATCCTTCACGTCTCAGTGGAACTCGGCGCTCGAGGCGCTCGCGCCGGGCGCCGCGCCGAGCCGAGACGCCTTCGCCGAGACCGGCGACGTCGTGCTGCTCAACTACCCTGGCGAGCTGCACGACCCCGCCCGAACGGCTCTGCTTCCTCCGCACGCCTTCCTCGGGTCGGCCGTGCGCACCGAGGCGCGTGACCCGCAGGTCGAGGCGTGGCTCGCCGAGAGCGACGAGCCGATCGCCTACGTCAGCCTCGGCAGTTTCCTGTCGGTGCGTTCTGATGTGCTCTCTAGGGTGGCCGAGGCATTGCGGCACAAGGACATTCGGGTTGCCTTCGCTCTGGGATCCACTCGCCGGGAGGCCCTGGGCGAGCTGCCCGAGTCGTGGCTCGTGCGCGAGACGCTGCCGCAGGTGCGCCTCCTCGGCCGCTCGGCGCTCGCCGTGTCGCACGGTGGCAACAACAGCGTGACCGAGGCGCTCACCGCGGCGGTGCCCCTGCTGCTGCTGCCGCTGTCGACCGACCAGTTCGCCGGTGCTGCTGCGATCGAGCAGGCAGGCATCGGCGAGGCGCTCGACCCGAACGCCGCGACCTCCGACGAGATCGCTGCGGCTGCGACGCGCCTCCTCTCGCTCGAGGGTGTGGAGCGAGGTCGGCTCGACCGCATCGGCGCCGCTCTCGTGCAGACTCCGGGCGCGCAGCGTGCTCACGCCATCCTCACGGGACCGCCCGTCTGACAACGCCCCCCGGCGGCGCAACACCCCCAATCGAAAGAGCACTTCGTCGGCACATTCCCGATCGAAAGAGCAGTTCGTCGGCATCCGCGCCCTGCTGAGGGCGGCGTCATGCCGACGAACTGCTCTTTCGATCCGTGGGCGGGGGGCGGGGGGCGAGTGCGTCAGACGGGCTGGGGAGTGCCCCGGTGGGCGCGCTCCCGCTGCGCCTGCTGGTGCAGCTCGGTGAGGCGCACCTCGTAGAGGTGGGCGCGTGCCGCGAGCCGGGTGTGCGAGGTGCTGCTCCTGCGCAGCACCCACACGAAGGCCACGACGGCCACCACGACGGCGGCCTCGAGAGCCCAGAGCTGCGTGAACGAGCCTACCCCCGAGTCGATCCCGGTCAGATAGACGACGCCGAGACCGGCGAGGAGCACGAGCACTGCCACGGCCACCGCGCCGACGTGGCGAGTGGTGCGGCGACCCGAGGCAGCGAGCGCCTGCTGGGCGAAGGCTCGCTCCTCGCGGACGCGGTCGATGCGGAGGTGGACGGGTGCCGGGAAGCGGTGGGTCTCACCCTTCGCCCTGAACAGGCCGCCGGGGGTGTAGTCCCACGGGCAGTCGTAGCGCCCTGCGAAGCTGTCGATCATGGTCTTTGTTCCTTCAGCCGTGACGGGTGTCGGAGGGTTCAGGAGCCCGAGTCGGAGTGCGACTCGGAGCGCAGTCGCGACCCGAGGGCGCCGGCGGCGACGACGAGTGCAGCGGCGACGAGGACGACGTCCTTGAGGACGTACTGCCCCAGCAGCGACGGGCCGTGGGGGAAGAGCTCATCGGTGAAGAGGACGAGCGGCGACAGGATGCCGACGAAGGCGCCGGCCAGCACGACGAGGCCGACCCGCACGAGCTTGCCTGTGACGAGTGTGAGCCCGATGAAGGTCTCGAGGACGGCCGTCAGGAGCACGGCCGTGTGGCCGCCGACGAGGCCGAAGGTCAGGCGGTCGATGGTGGCCGCCGCGATCTCCTCGGCGGGGCTGAGGCCCGGAAAGAACTTGAGCACGCCGAAGCCGAGGAAGACGAGGCCGAGGCTGACCTGCAGGAAGCCGACGCTGTAGCGGTTCAGCAGGCGCTGCAGGAGACCGACGGCGTGGGTGACCGTGGCGGACAGACCGGTGGGCTGCGACGGGATGACGTCGGTGCCGGGCCGGTCGAGGGTGAGCTGTGACATGGTGGCGAATCTCCTTGGGTGTGAGGTTGATCGACCCAAAGAGCGGTCGGCGGCGCGCCTGGATACAGCGGCGCCTCCGATTGAGTCGATCTACTCACCCGGAGTGTCCGACTGTGGGTGGAATCCGCCCACAATCTGCTCGCACATCTGCCCGGACCAGCGCGGACCTTGGCGTGACTCAGCTGCTCTGGCGAGCCGCCTTCTTCGCCGCCATCTCCTCGCGGCGAGCGACGAAGCGCGAGGCCTCCTCGTCGAGCGCGGCGACCGCGGTGGCCAGCTCCTCACGGGCCTGCTCGCCCTCGGCGTCGAGGCCCTCGAGGTCCCAGACGCCCCACTGGCGCAGCAGCGGCGCCACGATGTCGTCGTGGTGGATGCGCAGGTCGTAGATGCCGGCCATCGCCATCTGCACGGCCTTGCGACCGAAGCCGGGGATGATCGCCCCCGGCATCTGGAAGCTGACGACCTCGTCGGTGATCGCGCGCATCGTCTGGCCCGGCGTGATCTCGAGGGCCGCCTGCACGATGTTGCGGTAGAAGATCATGTGGAGGTTCTCGTCCTTGGCCACACGCGTCAGCAGCTTCTCCGCGATCGGCTCCTCGGTGTAGCGGCCGGTGTTGCGGTGGGAGACCCGGGTGGCGAGCTCCTGGAAGGAGACGTAGGCGCAGACGTTGAGCAGCGGCTTGTCGCCCGAGTCGTAGCCGGTCTCCATCGTCTCCATGCGGGCGCGCTCGAGCTCGTCGGGGTCGACGCCCCGGGTGACGAGGAGGTAGTCGCGGATGCAGAAGGCGTGCCTCCCCTCCTCGGCCGTCCACCGGTTGACCCACGTCCCCCACGCGCTGTCGCGGCCGAACGCCCGCTCGACCTCACGGTGGTAGCTCGGCAGGTTGTCCTCCGTCAGCAGGTTGACCTCGAGCGCGGTGCGGGCGATCGGCGAGAGCTGCGACTGCTCGACCGACCACGGCTCGCCGCCGAGCTCGAAGAAGTCTCGGCCCTGTGACCACGGCACGTACTCGTGTGGCATCCACTCCTGCGCCGCCGCGAGGTGCCGGTTGAGGTTCTCCTCGACCGTCGGCTCGAGGGCGGCGAGCAGGTGAGCGCTGTCGAGTGTGGCCATGGGTCCTCCTCAGTGGGGGGAACGCGGGAGCCGCGCCCATGTCCTGCCTACACCCTGGGCGCCCGCCGATCCAGACCCGCCACCGCAGATTCCGTATGCCGTGTGGCCGGCCCGTGTGTCAGCCGGGTGGCGCGCCGCGTTAGTGCCCGCCGGCGTGGCCGCCGTCGACGACACCCTCGAGGATGACGACCTCGGTCGGGGTCTCGAGGACGCGGGCGAGCCGGAGCCCGGCGGCCGCCAAGAGCGCGTCGTACTCCTCCGTCGTGCGCTCGCGACCTCCGGGCATGACGAGCATGTTGAGGTCGGAGAGGGCGGCCTCGAGCTCGCGGCCGGGCCGGTCGAGCAGCGACTCGACGACGAGCACGACGCCGCCGGGGCTGAGGCTTCGGCGGCAGGTCGAGAGGATGAGGACGCACTGGTCGTCGGACCAGTCGTGCAGCACCTTCTTGAGCAGGTAGGCGTCGGCGGGAGGAACCGCCTCGAAGAAGTCACCGCTGACCGCGGACCATCGTGAGGCGACCGACTCGCTCGCGCCGTCCGGAGGACCGGCGGGCAGGGCCTGGGGCAGGTCGAAGACCGTGCCGGTGAGATGCTCGTGCCGGTCGAGGACGGCTCCGAGCAGCACGCCGTCGCCGCCCCCGACGTCGACGACGGTGGACAGTTTCTCGAAGTCGTGGGCCGCGGCCACAGCGCTCGCCATCCGCGAGGTCAGTGACGCCATGGTCGCGTTGAAGACGGCGTTGGCCTGGGGGTGCGACCCCCGGTAGGACCAGACGTCGACACCCTGGAGGGCCTCGAAGGCGTTGTCCCCGGTGCGCACGCTGTGTGCGAGGTGGCCCCAGGCCGCCCAGGTCGCAGGGTCCTGGAAGGTGCGAGCCAGCGGGCGCATCGACCCGGGCACGTCCGAGCGCAGGCACTCGCCGAGGCTCGTGTTGGCGTACCGCCCGTCGGCGGTCTCGGCGTAGACGCCGAGCGCGACGAGCACGCGCATGAGGCGGTGCAGCGTGTCGCCGTCGGCGCCGACGCGGGTGGCCAGCCTCGCGATCGACACGGGCTCGTCCGCGAGCTCGTCGGAGATGCCGAGCTCGGCCGCCACGCTGAGGGCGGCCGAGCGGCGCAGCCCGGTGATCAGGGTGTTGAGCTCGTCGCGTGGCTCCATGGTCGAACGCTACTGCGGCGGCACCCCCGTCCGTTCTGCAGACGTGCTCAGGGTCAGGGGCGACGATGGGGGGGAGAGGCGATTCGCGATGACGAGGAGCGAGGCATGTGGGAGCCCACGGGAGAGCGCAGCAGGGTCAACTACTTCTCCGGGCGCCCGCTGACGGCAAGCGACCTGGCAGCCGAGCAGGTCCAGGCGAGGGAGCGACTCTGGCTGCACAACCGGGCCCTGCACGGTGACGGCATCGCCGTGGGGCTCGAGGTCACGGTCGAGTGGAACACCGTGCACGTCTCACCCGGTGTCGCGATCGACGTGCTCGGGCGCGAGATCGTCCTGACGGAGCGTCGCAGCGTCGACGCGAGCTCGGTCGTGCGCGAGAGCCACGGGCGGGTGCAGCTCGTCATCGCGTGGGCAGAGGAGCCGGCGGACGAGGTGGCCGCGCCGAGCGGGCTCGTGCCGGGGCGCTTCGTCGAACGCCCGCACGTGATGCTCGCCGAGCACGCCCTCGGTGAGGCGCCGGAGCACGCCGTGCCGCTCGCGCGGCTCTACCGGCACGGCGACGAGCTCGTCGCCGACCCGTCGATCCGCCTGCACGTGCACCAGCACCTGCACCAACACCCACAGGTGCACCACGAGCTCTGACGCGCCGGGCGTCAGGGCCGATGCCGTTTGTCAGGTCGACGCCGTCGGTGAGGTGGCGGGGTGCGCCTCCTGCCAAGCGAGCCACACCTCGGGGCGCAACCGCCCCCGGTCGGCGATGTCGAAGCCCTGCCCGACCGCCCACGCCCGCACGACGGCGGTCTCGGGGCGGTCGCCCGGCTGGGACGTCCTGGGGGAGCGGCGCGTGCGGGTCGGCTCGGGCGCCGGCGGAAGGGGGCCTGCCGGCACCAGTGCGCCGAGCTCGTCGGCGGCCGCTCCCTCGAGCGAGACCTCGTGCCGAGCAGCCGCGAGGAAGCGGTAGGTCCACTCCTGGGCGAGCGCGCGCGTCTCGGCGAAGATGATGGGCACCGACGGGTGCCGCGCCTGGCACTCCCCGATGGCGTCCGCCACGACCGCGGGGCGCACGTAGGTCAGGGAGAAGATGCGCGAGTAGCGCTCCTCCACCACGACGGCCGCCCGCGGTATGCCGCTCAGCTCGGCGAGCGCATACCGCAGCGTGCCGTTGAGCAGGGAGGACACGAGGTCCTCGAGCGACTTGCGCTCGACCGCTGCGACGACGGAGCCGTCGGCCTCGACGGCGTAGTCGCCGACGTCGAGGTGGCGCGCGGCGGTGACGACCTGTTGGTGGCTGAAGCGCCACGCGTAGCGCTCGTGGCTGTCGACGAGCACCTCGAGGTGCGCGGGCTCGCTCGTCGCGGGGCGCGCGGTGGGGAGCCGGACGTTGGGGCGCGCCTGCTTCGCCGTGCGTGCGCTCTGCCAGAAGATGACCGGTCGGCCCTTGGCCCGCGTCAGGACGAACTGCGAGCGGTTCTCGCGGCCTCGGTCGAGGACGAGCTCGATCGAGGCGCCGCGGCTGACGCAGACCCGCGTCGGCACGCGCTCGAGGACGTCGGCATCGGCCGGCCAGGCCTCGGCGCGGTGGCAGTAGACCTTGCTCGTCCGCGGCCACATCTCCTTGGCCTTGACGACGATCCCGTTGGGGCCCAACGGGATCCGGATGAGGTAGGGCAGGGTGCTCTCCTCGTCCGGGTTGCGGGCGATGAGGAAGTCATCGGGCACGCCACCCATGCTGCCCCATCGTCTGCGACCGCAGACGCCCTCGCGGTGACGTGCTGCCTGGTGGCGCGGGGTGTGCGACGATGGCGGTATACACGTGACGTATGTCCCAAGGGGGTTTCGACATGGTGAGGGCCGCAGTCTTCCGCACCAACCGCTCGCAGGCAGTCCGGCTGCCCAAGGAGGTGGCGCTCCCCGAGGGCGTGCGATCGGTCGACGTGCTCGTCGTCGGGTCTGCTCGAATCCTCACGCCCGCAGGCTCCGGCGTCGACTACTGGTTCGACCACGGTCTGCGCGTCACGGCGGACTTCCTGGTGGACCGCGAACAGCCGCCGGTCCAGGAGCGGCCGGGCTGGTGAGCGCGAGGTTCCTGCTCGACACCAACATCGTGGTCTTCGCCCTGCGGGGTCCCACCGAGGCCTTGCGCTCCAACCTGCGCGACCACGCCGACCACCTTGCAGTCTCGGCTGTCACCGTCTCGGAGCTGCACTACGGCATCGAGCGGTCTGCCGCGCGCGTGGACAACCGGCGTGCCGTGACCGAGTTCCTCAGCCTGGTCACGGTGCTGCCCCTCGATGCCGAAGCGGCAGAACATGCAGGCGAGATCCGCGCGGCGCTCGCCGACCTCGGTCAGCCCATCGGTGGATATGACGTCCTCATCGCGGGACACGCCCGCTCGAGAGGCCTCACCGTGGTCACGAACAACCGTCGCGAGTTCGATCGAGTGCCGGGCCTGCTCGTCGCGGACTGGACGCTCGGCCGGTAGCCGAGGGGCTGCTCAGCGGCACGATCAGCGGCGGCGTGGCGGCCACACGAGAAGGGCGAGGCCGCCGAGCGCGATGACGGGACCGAGGAAGGCCCACACCGTGGGGCCGGTCCCCGCGTCCAAGCCCGCGCCCGGGCTGATGACCCCGAGGCCCTGTGCGGTCCAGATGAGGCCGCCGAGCAGCAGCAGCGCTCCGAGCGCGACGAGGTAGGGCGACCGCTTCACCCTCGGAGTCTGGCAGCAGACGCCGAGCGACGTGACGGGCGTCATGGACAACGGTCCGGCTGCGCGAGCAGACTCGAGACGCCAGGGGACCTCACCAGACAACACAGAGAAGGAAGGGCGAGCTCCCATGGCACGCACCCCCGAAGAGGTATTCGCGCACCACGGACAGTCACTCGGCGCCGAGGACCTCGAGGAGATCATCGCGGACTACGCCGACGACGCGGTCCTCGTCGTGCAGCGCAAGGTCTACCGCGGCAAGGACGGCGCGCGCGAGGTCTTCACCCAGCTCCTCAGCGACGTGCCGCAGGCCGAGTGGGAGCTCGACCAGACGTTCGCCGACGACGTCCTCTACCTCGAGTGGAAGGCGACGGGCGGGGGCCGCAGGGTCGACAACGGCATCGACACGTTCATCTTCAAGGACGGCATGATCCGCGTGCAGACCGTCGTCTACACCGTGCAGCCAGCCTGACCGTGTGGCCCGCCTGATCTCGAACGGGCCGCCCCCGGTCGCCGACGGAGGTCGTGGGGGGGCGGCCCGCGTCCATGTGCGCGGCCGAGCCTGCCGCTCGTTGACAGGAACGCCTGAGCTCTCTGTGACTGCCAACACCTCCCGGCGATACGGGTGATGCGACACCGCCGCGTTGTTAGCGTCGAAGCGTCACGACCCGGTGACTCATCGAGGCTCGCGGAAGGTGAACCCATGAAGGCTCTGCAGTATGTCGAGATCGGCCAACCGCCACGGGTCATGGAGGTGGAGAAGCCAACCCCAGGACCCGGTCAGGTGCTCCTCAAGGTGACGGCAGCCGGCGCCTGCCACTCCGACGAGTTCGTCATGGGTCTGCCGGAGGAGGCCTACGTCTACGGCCTGCCGCTGACGCTCGGACACGAGGGCGCCGGCATCGTCGCGGAGGTCGGCGCGGGAGTCACCGCGGTGGCGGTCGGTGACTCCGTGGCGGTCTACGGCCCGTGGGGCTGCGGCGTCTGTCCGGCCTGCGCCCGAGGAGAGGAGAACTACTGCCACGTGGCGGCGGAGCGACACATCGTGCCCCCGGGCCTCGGAGCGCCCGGCGCGATGGCTGAGTTCATGCTCGTCGACGACGAGCGTCACCTGGTCCCGCTGGGTGACCTCGACCTGGTTCAGAACGTCTCGCTCACCGACGCTGGCCTGACGCCCTACCACGCGATCAAGCCGAGCCTCCCGGCCCTCGTGCCCGGCTCGATCGCCGTCGTCATCGGTGCCGGCGGCCTCGGCCACATCGGCATCCAGATCCTGCGGGCCATGTCACCGGCCATCGTCGTCGCACTCGATGTCTCCGACGACAAGCTCCAGCTCGCCAAGGACGTCGGTGCCCACCACACCTTCCGCTCCGACGAGTCCGCCGTCGAGCAGGTCCGCGCCCTGGGCGTGGGTCGAGGTGCGACCGCGGTCTTCGACTTCGTCGGCATCGAACCGACCACGGCCCTGGCCGCCAAGCTCACCCACCCCGACTCCGAGATCGTCGTCGTGGGGGTCGGCCCCGGCGCCGTGCCCGTGGGTATCTTCACCCTGCCGTGGGAGACGAAGGTCCGGGCGCCCTACTGGGGCAGCCGGAGCGAGCTGTTCGAGGTCCTGGAGCTCGCGCGCAGCGGACTCATCCACGTCGAGACCGAGACGTTCTCGCTCGACGACGCCCCCACGGCATACGAGCGGATGCACGCGGGAACGCTGCGCGGCAGGGCGGTCATCGTTCCCTGAGCAGCCGGGCAGGGACTCGCCTCGCTCGGGCCGCCCGCAACCCATCGGACGGTGAGCACTCTCACCGGCTCGGGCGATGTGGGGCCGCAGTGCTGCTCGATAGAATTCGGGTGACGCCGACACCGGCGTCCATGCGGCAAAGGAGCCAGCAATGAGCACTCCGGCCCTCTTCATGGAGCGAGTCCGCCTCGAAGACGGATACCACGAGGACGATCTCCCCTTCATCGAGCGCACCCTGACGCAGCTCTTCCACCACCTCGAGCGCTTCGACCCGTCGAAGGTCTACATCGGCCTGCGGGTCAAGGAGCGGGGGAACCCCGGAATGCGCACCTCGATCGAGCTCTGCGTCGCCGGACTGCCCACGCTCATCGGGATCTCCGAGCTGACCGACACCAAGGACGCCCTCAACGACGCCGAGGGCAAGGTCATCTCGCAGCTTCGCGAGGCCGCCGACCGTCACCACCACCGTCCCCAGCGCCGGCACTGACGGCACTGACGGTACTGACGGCACGACATCGCCTCAGCCGGAGCCGCCGGCAGACAGCACGTCGGCGAGGTCGTAGCTCACCGGCTCGTCGAGCTGCTCGAAGGTGCACGACTCGGGGGTGCGGTCCTCGCGCCACCGGACGAACTGCGCCGTGTGACGGAAACGGGTGCCCTCCATGTGGTCGTAGCGCACCTCGACGACCCGCTCGGGGCGCAGCGGCACGAACGACAGGTCCTTCTGGTTGTTCCACCGGGAGTACTCCGACGACCGCGGTGTGCGTACGCCGTCGCCCCCCTCTGACGGCGCCGCCCAGTTCCACGGGTGCTCGTCCCACTCGGCGACGAGTGGCTGCAGCTCCTCGAAGAGCTCCTTGCGCCGTGCCATCGGGAAGGCGCCGATGACCCCGACCGAGGCGAGCTTGCCGTCCGACCCGTAGAGCCCGAGCAGCAGCGAGCCGATCGCGTCGGGCCCGCTCTTGTGCACGCGGTAGCCCGCGACGACGCAGTCGGCGGTGCGCTCGTGCTTGATCTTGAACATCAGCCGCTTGTCGGGCTCGTAGGCGATGTCGACGGGCTTGGCGATGACCCCGTCGAGCCCGGCCCCCTCGAACTGCGTGAACCAGCCCTTCGCCACGTCGCGGTCGGCGGTGGCCGCGGTCAGGTGGATCGGCGCAGCAGCACCAGCGAGCGCCTTCTCGAGCGCGGCCCGGCGCTCGCTGAAGGGCCGCCCCCGGTAGTCCTCGTCACCGAGGGCCAGCAGGTCGAAGGCGACGAACGACGCAGGCGTCTCCGCCGCCAGCTTCTTCACCCGTGACGCGGCAGGGTGGATGCGCTGCTGCAACAGGTCGAAGTCGAGCCGGTCACCGGAGGACGGCGACACGAGCACGATCTCGCCGTCGATGACGGCCCGCTCGGGGAAGTTCGCGAGCACCGCCTCGACGACGTCGGGGAAGTATCGCGTCATCGGCTTCTCGTTGCGCGAGCCGATCTCGACGAGGTCACCCGACCGGAAGATGATCGACCGGAAGCCGTCCCACTTCGGCTCGTAGAGCACGTCGGCCTTGACGGCCGAGAAGTCCTTGACCGGCTTGGCCAGCATGGGCGACACCGGGGGGACGACCGGCATACCCCAGGTGGTGAGGAGGTCGGCGTCGCGCTCGGCCTTGGGCGCCATGTAGTCGGCGTCGGCCTTGTCGGTGCGCCGTTTGCTCGGCTGCACGCGCGGGGGCTCGCCCGGCATCTTGGGGTAGTCGGGCGGGAAGTTGAGCTCGCCGAGCCCGCGCTCGGACACGTCGCGATCCCAGAGCGCGAGGGCAGCAGCGACGTCGCCCACCGCGTCGTCGATGCCCTCCCACGCGTCGCCGCGCTCGGCCACGAGACCGGGCACCGTCCGCAGCGTCAGCTCCTTGGGGTCGACCGACCCCAGCTCCTCCCACGTCACCGGCGTCGACACGGGTGCCCCAGGCAGCGGCCGCGGCGAGTAGGCCGACGCGATCGTGCGGTCGCGGCACGCCTGGTTGAAGTCGACGAAGATCTTCTCGCCGCGCTCCTCCTTCCACCACGACGTCGTCACGAGGTCGGGCAGGCGCCGCTCGAGCTCACGCGCGATCCCGATGACGCCGTGGCGCACGTCGAGGAACTCGTGCGTCGGCGCCACGCGGGCATAGACGTGCACGCCGCGGTTGCCCGACGTCTTCGCCCACGCCGTCAGCCCGATCTCGGCCATCACCTCGCGCAGGGCGTATGCCGCCTCGACCGCATCCGTGAACCCTCGCCCCGGCTGGGGGTCGAGGTCTATGCGCAGCTCGTCGGGGCGGTCGACGTCGTCGGTGCGCACCGGCCACGGGTGGAAGGTGATGGTGTTCATCTGCGCCGCCCAGACGGCGTCCGCCACCTCGTCGATGACGAGCTGCGGGTGCCTGCGCCCCGAGGGATACGTGCACATGACGGTCCGCGTGTGGTCGGGCACTCCCTTGGGCGGGTTCTTCGAGAAGAACTCCTCGCCCTCGATGCCCTCGGGGAAGCGCTGCAGCGTCACCGGCCGGTCGCCGAGTGCCCTCAGCAGGGGCTCGCCCACCGCCACGAGGTATGCCGCGAGGTCGAGCTTCGTGACCGGCTGACCGTCCGCCATGCCGGACGCCGGCCAGAGGACCCGGTCGGGGCTCGAGACACGCACCTCCTGCACCCCCGTCGGGCTCGACGGACTGGGCGCTGCGACGACGGCGGGCTTGGCGCTCACCCGCCGATCGTAGCCATGGCCACGGACAGCCCACCGCGATGAGAGTCGGCCCTCTTCGGGCGGTGGCGCACACGTCCGAGCCAGCGGCACACCGTATGCCGTGTGCTGGCGACCTCCACGTGTGAGGGCAGCCCACCGCGATGAGCGGCCTGCCCCTTCGGGTTGGCGCACACGTCCGAGCCAGCGGCACACCGTATGCCGTGTGCTGGCGACCTCCACGTGTGAGGGCAGCCTCGGGGTGTGGGTCCGGCGAGGCGTCGGTGGTGACACGATGGGGGCATGCACGAGCAGGAGCGCGCGACGCCGGACCGCGTCCGGCAGCTGACGCGCGCCGGGCTGATCGGCGGCGCTGCCGCTGCGGCGGCGTTCGCCGGGTGGACCTTCCGGTGGACCTACCTGCACTACGGCGCCTCCGGCGGCGAGCCGGTCGAGACCCTGCCCGGCGATGACCTGCTGCCGGCGGCCGACCTCGTCGCGACCCGCGCGGTCACCATCGGCGCCACGCCCGACCAGGTCTGGCCGTGGGTCGCCCAGCTCGGACAGGGCCGGGGCGGGTTCTACAGCTACGACCGCCTCGAGAACCTCGCCGGCTGCGAGATCGAGAGCGCCGACCGGATCCACCCCGAGTGGCAGGACGTGCAGGTCGGAGACCCGTTCCGGCTGCACCCGAAGCTCGCGCTCGTCGTCGCCGAGTTCAACCCCGGCCACAGCCTCGTCGTCGACGGTCGGGCCCGACCGGGGGAGCCGGCTCCCCCCTACGACTTCACGTGGGCCTTCGTCGTGCGGCGCCACCCCGGACTGCGCACGCGCCTCATCGTGCGGGAGCGCTACGGCTACACGACGCCGGCGTCACGGCTCGTCGTCGAACCGCTGGCGGCTGGAAGCGCGCTCATGACGCGCAAGATGCTGCACGGCATACGGGATCGGGTGGAGGCGGCCCGGCCGGGAGATCCCCAGCCGGGCGGGTGGGTCACCAGTTGAGCAGGACGCGGTCCTGCTTGTCGCGGAAGGTGCCCACGAGGATGAGGATGAGGTCGATGAGGGCCCAGATGCCGAGGCCCCCGAAGGTGAGCAGCTGAAGCACTCCCGTGCCGACCTTGCCGACATAGAAGCGGTGAACGCCGAGCACGCCGACGAAGAAGCAGAGCAGCGCGGCCGCCAGTCGTGACCGGTCGCTCACCGGGTTGCCGGAGGCGTCGTGGGTCACCGGGACGAAGGCGGCCGAGATGGTCGGCGCCGGGGCCTGCGCCTGCGGCAGGAGCGGACCGACCTGCTCGGTCCAGGAGGCGCCGTCCCAGTAGCGGGACTGCGGCTTGCCCTCGGGGTCGGGATACCACCCCGCCGGGATCTCGCGCGGGGGCTGCGGGACGGCTTGCTCGGTCATGCGGTCCTCCGGAGGTCGGTGCTGCGTGCGCCCCCAGCATGCCGCACCGAGCAGGACTCCGTGGCGCCACCTGCGCCCGACCATGGCTCCGTCGTGGGCATCCGTGATGGGCCCGGAAACCCGTGGTCGTGGGCGCGCGGGTGCCCCTACGGTTGTCGCGAGTACTCGGATGAGGGGGATCCACATGAGCACCGACCCGATGAGACCCGTGCCCGACGACCGCATCCACGGCGACGACTACCGCCAGGCGGAGCCGGGCGACGCGGCCGGGGAGCAGGTGAACCGGGCATCGACCCGGCCCTACTGGGTCCTGGCCGGGCTCGGCGCGGCCCTCGTGGTCGGCAGCCTCGTCGGGGCCGGCGCCTGGACATCGCTGACCGGTGGCGCGTGGCACTCGGCCGACGAACGCCAGGTCTATGCGCAACCCGTGTCGGCAGTGACGATCGACGGCGGCGCCGACGACGTCGAGGTGCGCGGCGGCGGCACGAGCGGGCGGGTCGAGGTGGTGCGCCACCTCAGCTGGGGCCAGGGCTCGTCGCGGCCCGCCGTCAGCGAGACGTGGTCGGGCCAGACCCTGCAGATCGGGTCCGCGTGCAACGGGGTGGTGGACTTCTGCTCCGTCGACTACGTCGTCATCGTTCCCGACACGACGGCGGTCGCCATCACGGGCGGCTCCGGCGACGTCGAGCTCGTCGGCGCCCTCGGCGAGGTCGACGTGAAGACGGGTTCCGGCCGGCTCGACGGGCGCGACCTCGCCAGCGCCACGCTCAAGGCGACCGCCGGCAGCGGCGACATCGACCTCTCCTTCGAGACGGCGCCGACGAGCCTCACCCTCGAGGCCGGCTCCGGCGACGTGTCGGTGCGGGTGCCTGACGACCGCGGCTACGCCACGGCGATCACGACCGGCTCGGGCGAGGAGGACGTCTCGGCCCGCGTCGACCCCGGCAGCCAGAGCCGGCTCACCATCAGGACCGGCTCCGGGGACGTCGAGGTCACGAGCTCCTGAAAGGGGCGGCACACCTCCTGTCGGAAGTGGGCACTCGACTGGAGGGAGGGGTCAGCGACTCGGGAGGGCGCCGCGGAGCCAGTCGAGGACGGAGCGGTCGCGCGCCCACGCCGGGTCGCCCACCGAGGGGGCCTGCGGGTCTCCGCCCACGGCGGCGCCGTCAGGGGCGCGGTCGCTGAAGTCGGCCACCGTGTCGGCCTCAGCGTCAGAGCTCGCAGCCGACGCGCGCGGCGTCGCGAGCGACCGGCGGATCGCCTCGGCCACGGTGAGGCGGCCGCCGACCGGCTCGCCGAACACATCGGCGGCGTCGCGGTCGGCCACCATGTCGTGCCCGAGGCTGGGGATCAGCGACTCGACGACCGGCGCGGGCACGTCGACGAGGCGACCCGCGACCCGCGCGACGACGTCGACAGGAGCCAGCCACACGGGCAGCTGCACGCGACGCAGCCGGGCTGCCCCGGCATACGTGCGCAGCAGCGCCATGTAACTGAGTCGGTCCGGCCCCACGACGTCGAGGTGCCCGGTGATCTCGGGGCGCTCGATCGCCTCGGCGAGGTAGTAGACGGCGTCGGTGACCGACACCGGCTGGATCACCGAGCTGCCCATCCAGGCCGGAACGGTCTGCACGACACCGAGCCGCTGTGAGGTCTGCCGCATCACCTCGAAGCTCGTCGACCCGGCGCCGACCACCATCGACGCGCGCAGGGTGAGCACCGACGTGTCGGCCGTCGCGAGGATCTGCTCGACCTCGAGCCGCGAGAGCAGGTGGTCGGACAGCTCCTCGGGCGGCAGGTCGGGAACGATGCCCGAGAAGTAGACGAGACGGGTCGCGCCGACGACGCCCGCGGCATACGCGACGTTGTCGGCGGCCTGCCGGTCGAGCCGCATGAAGTCGGCGTCGTCGAGCCCGTGCACGAGGTAGGAGATCGCGTCGACCCCGCCGAGCGCCGCCACGACCGCCTCCTCGTCGTGCACGTCGACGCGCCGCCACTCGACGTCTCCCGACCAGGGGTATGCGGCGGGCGGGCTTCGATGGTGGGTGGCCACGACGTCGTGGCCGCGTCGCAACAGCTCGGGCACGAGGCGGGAGCCGACGTAGCCGCTCGCCCCGACGACGGCGACCTTCATCGACGCGTCACGAGCGACGACGCCGACGGCCCGTGAAGGAGCCGAGCAGGTCGGTCGCCGACCTCCACAGGTCGACTGCATCGCCGTCGTCCTCACCCGGCGCGGTGGCGGCGTCAGGGCTGGCCATGCGGTGCAGGAAGCGCTCGACGAGGGGGTCGGACGCCCGCTGCACGAGGCCCTTGCCGACCTCGAGCGCCGCGCCGTAGAACTGCAGGTCCGTCGTCATGCGGGCGCGGGTGGCCGGCCGCTCCTCGGTGTGGCCCTCGGCCTGCGAGAGCACGACCGCGACGGCGATCGTTGCCTTGCCGAGCCCGTGCCGCTCCTGGCCGGTGGCCTCGATCTTCGCCCGGTGGCCGTCGGTGCGTCGCTCGGTCAGGGAGCCCTCGCCGTCGAACCAGACGGTCAGGGGGCCGAGCCTCGAGCGGATGTTGCCGACGAAGTCGTCGCCCTCGACCTCGGTGACGGTCGCCCCCGGGAAGCACCGGCCGACGACCTCGAGATCCATGAAGTTGGCCCACACGTGGTCGATGGGTGCGGCAAGCACCTGGCTGTGACTGAGCCTCACGGCGGCACCTCCTGCACGGCATACGGTCTCGGCTGTCACGGTGCCATACCCACCCCGCCCGCGCGAGGGTCGCTCGGTCGGCGGGGGCCCGTCACCCGCGATCGAGAGGGCGCTCCGACCGGGCCGACGGGGCGCCGAAGGTGACCGAGCGCTGCTTTTTCGATCTGTGCGGTAGGTGCTGTTTTGTGACAGAGCGAAGAATTTCCTTCTCAGGTTGAAGGCTGTTCCTCCCGGTGGCGGAGTTCTGAGTGCTTCACTGAATTGCGTTGCAGCACAGACTCTTTCGAGTATCACGAAAGTCGCTGAGGTCCACGTGGTGGGCGCGCTTCTCGAATGCTGAGATCGCTGTCAGGGTTGGTGTCCGGGTCGATTTCGCCGAAATCGAGACATGGGTCACACGCAGTCCTATTGTCCGAAACGGCGCGGTTTTGCCGCGCCTTCGGAACTGACACCGGCTGCGCCACTCGACGGGAAGCCTCATGGGCTTGATCCATCGTTTGACCGCTACGCCGAGTCCACGACTCGGCGCAGCGATGCGCCCTGTCCGGTTCGTCGCCGCAGGCACCGCTCTGGTCCTCGGGATCGCCGGTGTTCCCGCGGCCGTTGCGACCGCCTCTGCGGCCCCCGCGACCGCTGCTTCCGCCGCTGCGGCGGGCCCCGTCGCGCCGCCCCTGACCCCTGAGCAGGTACGTGCCGGGCAGATCGCGAGCCAGGTCGCCGGGGTGGCCGACTGGTTCCTCAAGATCGACGACGCAGTCGCCACCCAGAAGGCCGGGTATGCCGGCGCGAAGCTCGCGCAGTCGGGTGCGGTCGCGATGGCGAAGGTCGTCAACAAGGCCGTTGCGGCCGGCGCCGGCTCACGCACGGTGAGCGTCGGCTCGCCCTCCCGGCTCGGTGGCGCGGTGACGACGACTGGAGCCCGCACGCTCACGACGACGAGCGTCGCCGGGCAGCCGGGGACGCCCCTCACGACCGTGACGACGACCCCCAAGCCGCCGACGTCGGGCAGCGGATCGGCCACGCCGACCCCCTCGCCGACCTCGACGGGGAGCACGGGATCGCAGATGCACTGCGTGCGGTCGGCTGACGGCAACTCGGTCACCTGCACGAGCGGAACGTCGCCCACCGGCACCCCGACCCCGACGTCCACGAGCACGGCGACACCCACTCCGGCAGCGACTGCGACACCGTCGACGACGACGAGCTCGGCCGCCGCCACCACGGCTGCGCCGACCCCGACGACCGCGACCACGACCACGCCAGCACCGGCCCTGCTCACCGCCTCGAGCGCACCGGCGACACCGGTCGGACCCGATGCGGCCCTCACCGACGCCGACCTGAGCGCGGTCGTCGCGACCGTCAAGGCGGAGTGGCAGGACGCCTACCCGGCTGCCGACTTCAGCGGCTTCTCCGCCCACGTCGGCGACCTGCCCGACCTTCAGCTCGGCTCGGAGGGGTCCGGCAGCGTGACGATCGACGTCGACGCCGCCGGCTGGGGCTGGGGGAGCGGCGGCATGAGCCTCAAGACCGCGGTGCGGCACGAGATGGGGCACTTCCTCGGGCTCGGCCACTCGTCCGGCCTCATGGGCTCCACCCTGAGCCCCGGTGAGAGCTGGCCGGTCGACGCCTCCAACCTCCCGAAGCCCGACCCGGCACCGACCGCAGACCCTGCACCGGCACCGGCACCCACGGCAGACCCGGCACCCGCCACGTCCGACTCCACCCCGAGCGGCTCAGCGAGCGGCTCAGCGAGTAGCGGAACGACGTCGACGGACACCGCCGCAGCCAAGGCGACCACGGCCGCCACCACCGACACCTCGGCGACCGCTGACCCGACCCCCACGGCCGACCCGACGGCCGGAGCGGGGGCCACCTCGGACCCCACCTCGAACCCCAGCACGGACCCCACAGCGACGACCGACCCGACGGCGACACCCGACCCCACGACGACCTCAGGTGCGACGTCGGACCCGGCCACCGGCACAGGCCCGACCATCGACCCGCTGCCGGCGCCTGACGCGTCTGGCACCCCCCTCCCGCCGGCTCCGACGGCGGCAGACCCCACGACGTCCGGCACGACGACCGGGACGACCGGCACGACGACGACCACGACGACGACCGGGACCACGACGACCACCGCCACGGCCGGCGCGACGACCGGCACGACGACCGGGACGACCGGCACCACCGGTACGACGACGACCACCACGACCGGCACGACCACGGCCACGCCGGCGACGGTGCTGGCCTGGAAGGTCGTCGGCGGGGTCCTCACTCTCGACGCGGGCAGCCTCCCGCTCGTCGGCACGATCACCTTCGACCGTGGCAGCAACACGGTCACCTTCTCCCCGGCCGGAGGCGGCGTCGCCGTCGTCGGTTCGACGGTCACCATCAGCCTCGTGCGCGTCGTCGGCGGTGCCGGCAACGACGACCTCACCTTCGACGTGCCGGCCACCGGGGTCTTCTTCGCCTTCGACGGCGGGGGCGGCGCCAACACCGTGCGCGGCCCTCCCCGCGACACGAGCTGGACGATCAGCGGCCCTGACGCCGGCTCCTTCGGCGTCGTCAGCTTCATCCACGTCGGGCACCTCGTCGGTGCACCCGACACCAAGGACACCTTCACCCTCGGCACCCAGGGCTCGCTCACCGCGGGCCTGGACGGCGGAGCGCGAGGCTTCGACTCCCTCGTCGTCAGCGGACGGCGCGGCGTCATCGGCACGACCGCCGTCGACCACAGCACCGGCACCCTAACCATCGACGGAACGCTCCTGCGCTACACCGGCCTGGAGCCGATCGAGATCCCGACCGGCAGCGGTGAGTTCCACGTCACCGGCACGGCGGGCAACGACACGATCCACATCTCCGTGGCGGGCACGACGCTCAGCGTCTCGAGCCCGACCATCGAGACCCTCGACCTCTCGACGGCCGGACTGCAGAAGCTCGTCATCGACGGCCTGGGCGGCATCGACAGCGTCACCTTCGACACCGACCTCCTGATCCCCGGCATGGTCCTCGACGTCACCGCCGAGACGATCACCGTCGGCAGCGTCGTCATCAACACGACCGGCGGAGCGACGAACGGCGAGGTGCACCTGCGGGCCGTCGCCACCGACAACGGCACCGGCACCGCGGTCATCAGCGCGGCCCCGGGCGCAACGATCTCCCTGACCGGCGCGACGATCCGCTCGGGTGACATCTCGATCGACGCGAGCGCGACCTCGACCATCGCCACCACGACGACGCCGATCACCAAGGTCACAATCACTTCGAGCGCCCAGGTCACGGTCAAGGACTCGGTCCTGGCGTCCTCCGGCGACATCCACATCTCCAGCACCTCCACCGTGACCGCCAGTCTCCAGTCGGGGGCTCTCGCCTCCACCACGGACCCAGCTTCCAACGCGGCGTATGCCGAGCTCAATGTCACGACCAACGCCATCACGAGCCTCACGGGCACGACCCGCTTCCGTGCCGTTGGTGACGTGACCGTCGCCTCGTCCACACCGAGCACCCTCACCGCAGCAGGCAACGCGCTGGTCGCAGGTGCCGGCGGGGGGATCGCCTTCGTGACGCTCACCGGCGGTGCCAAGGCCTTCATCGATGCCAACAGCCCGAGCAACAGCGCGGCCAACCTCTCTGTCACGGCCGACGCCGATCACACGGTGACGACGACCGGCGTCGCTAGCCAGGGCGGCGCCACGAGCAACTCCACCGGCATCGTCTACCCGACGACCCCGAGCCAGCTGCTGAGTGACATCAGCACCACGCTCAGCCCCATCGCCGTGGCCGCTGCCATCGCGATCTCTCGGATCACGACGACCTCCGAGGCCTACATCGAGCCCGCTTCCGGGACCTTCGGGGTCACGACCCCGGCCGACGGTTCAGTGATCGTTCACGCCGCGAACTCGACTGACGCTACGACGACCGCCGACGGCAGCTCCGTCGCCAGGAGCGCCTCCGGCATCAGCACGGCAGTTGCGATTGCGATCGCGAAGGCTATCGCGGCCTCTCACATCGGCGGGTCGACGACGCTAAAGACCGGCACCGTGACCATTGAGTCCCCTGATGGTGTGCACACCTTCGAGACGAAGGCTGCGTCCGGCATCGGTAACTCCGTGACGGCTCTGGACTCAACCGGCAAGTCCACGTTCAGCCTTCAGGGATCCGTAGCGGTCAATGTGGTGACGGTGGACAGCTCGGCAATGCTGTCACCCAACGCCACGCTCAACGCCTCCGGTGCTGACGTCACGCTGACAAGCGGGCACGCGACGACGTCCAACGCGACGGCCCGACCGATCGGCCCGTTCTTCACGCCGCAGGACAACGTCGAGAAGGACAGCAACCAGAACTACACGATCTTCGCCCTGCCGTTCATCCTCACGCACGGAAGCGGGCTGCCCGCCAAGACGCTCGAGAAGGTCGCCTACTCCAACGGCGGCGGCACGAGCATCGGCGGGCTGACGATGAACTCGCAGTACTACCTCTGGTGCCCCCACGCCGACACCCTCGGCTTCTGCATCCCCGACGCCGACGGCAAGACCCGCATCCAGCTCATCTCCGGCAGCCTGCTCATCCCGCCGCTCGACGGCTCCTTCGTCCTGACGGTCGACCCGTCGGTCGCCGAGGGCTCGGACCACTTCTTCTACCTCGTCGACAGCCCCGGCGACGCGGTCGGCATCGGCGTCGGGGTCGGCGTCAACATCGTCAACGACTCCGACTCGGCGACGATCGGCAACGGCGCGACCCTGACCGGCGCGCACGACCTCACCCTCGAGGCGACCACCGACAGCTCGATGACGACCTTCGCCAAGAGCGCGTCGGCCGGCGCCATCGCCGTCACCCCCGTCGTGGCCGTCGGCATCTCCAACGTCCTCACCCACGCGGACCTCGGCACCGGCTCGCTCCTCACCCTCACCGGCGCGTATGCCGCCACCGCCACCCAGACGGCCGGCGTGGACTCCTCGACGAGCGGCGACACGACCTCCAACGGTGCGATCGGCGCGTCCGTCGCCATCAACACCGCCGACCACGAGGTCACCGCGCAGACCGCGCGCAGCCTCACCGCCGTCGGCTCGGCAGCCTTCACGGCGAGCGGAGCCTCGACGACGTCGAGCTACTCGTGGGCCGGCACGGCCGGTGCTCCCGACAAGGACACCTCGACGTCGGGCTCGGTCAACGGCCTCGCCGACAGCTACCTGACGATGGGCAAC
Source organism: Humibacillus xanthopallidus (assembly GCF_006717145.1). Lineage (GTDB taxonomy): Bacteria > Actinomycetota > Actinomycetes > Actinomycetales > Dermatophilaceae > Humibacillus > Humibacillus xanthopallidus. Next base: position 237,223 of record NZ_VFQF01000002.1, read on the forward strand.
AACCTCGCGGGCACGAGCGGTGCCAAGAAGGGCAAGGACAGCTCGACGCCGACCGCCGGCACCGCGGAGGACAGCGGGGCCTCGCTCAGCGTCGCCGCGGCCATCGCCTTCAACCTCGTCAAGACCGTCAGCACCGTCTCGCTCCCCGGCACCGTGACGATCACCGTCGACGGTGGACCGCTGACCCTCTCGAGCTCGGCCAACACCGACGCCTCGGCGACCGGTGACGGAGAGACCGGCACGAACGGCGCCGTCGCGGCGATCGGTGCCGGCGTCGGCCTCAACCTGGCCACCGTCGACAACCTCGCCGACATCGGCGCCGGCGCCACCGTCCGCGCGGTCGGCGTCACCATGGGCGCGACGATGACCCCGACGGGCGACGCCTCGCCGACGTCGTGCACCGACCCCGAGGCCGACTGCACCCACACGATCGAGGCCGGAGCAGTCTCGGCCTCCTCGGGCGGCGGCAAGCTCGGCGTGGCCGGCTCCGTGGCCATCAACATCGTCACGATCACGACGAGCGCCCAGGTCAAGAGCGCCACCGGCCTGACGACCACCGTCGACGCTCGAGGCGGCGCCCTCAGCCTCGGCGCGACGTCCGGCAGCGCGGCCACGGCCAGCGCCACCCCGTACCGCGACGCGTTCGACCCGGCCGACATCCTGAGCGACTCGAACGGCAACCTGACGACGATCCGCCTCCCCTACGAGCTGGCCGACGGCAACGTCAAGACCGGCGACAAGCTCGTCTACTTCACCGGTGGCGGAGACCCGATCGGCATCGTCCCCGGCAGCAGCCTGCTGCTGTGCCAGACCGTGACGGGCCTCAACCCCGACTGCGCCCTGAAGAACAACTACACGTACTACGCCATCGTCGACCGCCCCGGCTACATCCAGCTCGCCGACAGCTTCGCCAACGCGCTCCTCGGCAACGCACTCGAGTTCGACATCACGAAGACGACGGGCACCGCGCACTACTTCGTCGTCGTCGACTCGGGCGGCGACAACGAGCCGCCCAAGATGGGCATCGGCGCCTCCTTCGGCATGACGATCAACAACGTCACGACGACAGCGGCCGTCATGGACAGCGTCGTGCTCACCTCCGTCGACTCGCTCGAGATCGTCGCCGAGACGGACGCCGAGACCAAGGCCGAGGCCGTCAGCGGCTCGGGCGGCGGCATCGCCATCTCGCCCTCGGTCGGGCTCAGCCTCTCGACCGTCACGACGAGCGCCCGCCTCGGCACCGGAGCCACGCTCGTCGTGCCCGGCGAGGTCACCCTCGAGGCCACGCAGCACACGGCCACCGAGACGGTCGGCCGTGGCGACGTCGACGCCGAGACCGCCGGCATCGCGCTGGCCCTAGCGCTCGCGATCGTCGAGGACGAGGTCACGGCCAACGTCGCCCGCAACGTCACCGCCTCCGCGGTCTCGCTCTCCGCGACGGGGTCCTCCGCCAACGACAGCGTGACCGACGCCGCCGCGCCGGGCGCCCCCAAGGACCCGAACGCCGGCGTCAACAAGACGGCCGACAAGTGGCTCGGCCAGGGCAACGCCGTGTCGACGGCCACGACCGGCAAGAGCACGAAGAGCTCGAGCACACCGGCAGCGGCCACGAGCGACGGCAAGCTCTCGGTCGCCGGCGCCGTCACGATCAACATCATCACGACCGTCTCCAAGGCCTGGCTCTCCGACGGCCTCACGGTCACCGCGACGGACGGGCCGGTCACCCTGGCGAGCTCGGCCAACACCGACGTCGCGGGCGAGGCGAAGGGCACGACCGCGACCAAGACCGGGGTGGGCATCGGCGCCGGCGTCGTCGTCAACCTCGTGAACATGACCAACCTCGCGACGACCGGTGCCAGCACGGTCGACGCCCACGGCATCGACGTCTCCGCCACCATGACGCCGGTCGACAACGCCGAGGACCCGACGGCAGAGCCGGACACCAAGCACACGATCAAGGCAGACGCGACGGCCGGCGCGAGCAACACCACCGACCTCGGCGTCGCCGGCGCCCTCGCCCTCAACATCGTCACGGCGAGCACCCAGGCCCTCGTGCCCGCAGGCGCGACGCTCGTCATGCATGACGGCGACGTCACCCTCACGGCCGCCTACGCCGAGGTCGACGTCGCGGGAGCCTCGGCCAACCCGACGTTCAAGGCCTGCGCCCAGGTGCTCGGCCTGCCATGCCTCATCTCGAAGAAGATCACCGGCGAGAACAACGACGGCGCCGGCGTCGGCATCGGTGCGGCGGCCGCCATCCAGGTGCTCGCCTCCACCGTCACCAAGGCCGAGATCGCCGACGGCGTCTCGCTCACCGGCGGCCACGACGTCACCATCTCGGCCACCTCCGAGCGCTGGATCTCGACGGTCGCCGAGGCCGGAGCCAAGGGCGGCACGGCCATCAGCCCGGCTGTCGCGCTCATCGTCAACTCCGGCGAGTCGACGACGGCACGCCTCGGCACCGGTCCCGCCATCGACATCAGCGGCGCCCTCACGATCGAGGCCGTGCACACCTCCGACCTCACCGAGACCCAGGCCAACGGCGACGTCAAGGCGACCAACGTCGGTGTCGGCATGGCCCTCGCCCTGCCCATCGTCATCGGCTGGACGACGCTCGCGGAGCTCTCGCGCAGCGCCACCGTCGAGAGCGCCTCGATCACCGCTGAGTCGCGCATCGCCGCACTGGCGCAGGCCAACGCGAGCTCCGTCGGCCAGGAGAAGACGTCCTCGACGAAGAGCGCTGACACGACGGCGACCGACACGGTCAAGAACGACCCCAACGCCGGAGGCAAGGGTGCCGACGCCCTGCCCAAGGCGAACGACGCCGCCAAGACCGGCTCCTCCGCGTCGAGCGCGCAGTCCGGCCAGGGCAGCAGCGCGGTCGGCATCGCGGCAGCCTTCGGTGTCGTGTGGGTGCAGTCGACCAACATCGCGCGCGTCGTCGACGGCGTGACGATCGACGCGACCGGCCCGATCCTCGTCGGTGCCTACCAGCTCACCGACATCACCTCGCGTGGCACGGGCACCGCGCTCAACACCGACGCCGACTCGACCGGCTTCGGCATCGGCGTCGGCTTCGCCTACCTCGACATCGCGAGCTCGGCCCTCGTCGGCACGGGGACCACCCTGAGCGGTGACGCCATCACCGTCGAGGCGACGACGCCGCTCGACGAGACCACGCACCTGCCGCTCGAGAACGCGGTGACCGTCTGGGGCATCGCGGCCGCCGGCGGCAAGGGCGACCCGCAGATCGCCGGGTCGGCCGGCATCATCGTCGTGAAGTACGTGACCACCGCCTCCGTCGGCGCCGGCTCCACCCTCACCTCGACCGGTGACCTCACGGTCCGCGCGGCCAACCCGATGGGCATGCAGAACCTCGCGCTCGCCGCGGGCCTCGCCTCCAAGGGCCAGGGTGTCGGCGCCGCCATCGCGATCACCGTGCTCACCGGCGTGACGACGACGGCGCTCATCGACTCGAGCGCGGCCACGCCGACGACGACGAACGCCTCGGGCGCGACGACCGTCGAGGCCACCGCCCACCTCTCGCCTCTGCCCTTCGACATCATCAACGACCTGCTGAGCGAGTTCGCCGACACGATCAAGAGCCTGCCGGTCCTCGGCATGGACAGCCTCCAGACCCCGCCCTTCTCGTCGGTCGCTCTCGGCGGCGGCGCGGGCTCGGGCGACCTCGGCGTCGGCGGCTCCTTCATCGTCATCGTCGGCAACCGCTCGACGAGCGCCCGCATCGGCACCGCAGCCCTCGTCAACCAGACCGACCACGGCGGCACCGGCCAGAGCGTCACCGTCCTCGCCCGCGACGACGTGTCGACCATCGCCGTCGCCGGCGGCATCGGCCTGTCGACGAAGGGCACCGGGGTCGGCGTCGCCGTCATCGTCGCGGTCACCAACCAGGACGTGCGGGCCAGCATCGCGAACGGCGCCAAGGTCTGGGCCGGCGGCGACGTCCGGGTCCGCGCCATCGCCACCGACCCCGTGCTCGCTGCCGCCGCCTCGCTCGGTGTCGCCAAGCAGAACGCTGCGGCCGGCTCGTTCATCGTCATCGTCCAGAACCAGGGCTCGGGCGCCCCCGGCACCTACGCGAGCATCGGCGGCGGCCCCCTCGCTGCAGACCGTGTCACCGTGACCGCCGGCGGCGACCTCGAGGTGAGCGCGCGCAGCGCCATCGACGACGCCGGCAAGGCCACGACCATCAGGCTGTATGCCGGTGGGCTGGCCATCGGGGCCGGCAACGCGGGCATCGGGCTGGCAGCCTCGGTCCTCGTGCGCACGAGCCGGGTCAGCGCCACGACCGGACAGGGCGCCACGCTCGCCGCGCGCGCAGCCACCGCGAGCACGACCCCGGGCCTGACCGTCTCGGCGACGCAGCTCGGCGACATCATGCTCATCGCGATCGCGGGCGGCGCCGGCAAGAGCGTCGGCATCGCCGGCTCGACGACCGTCAACGTGCTCACCGACACGACGACCGCGAGCATCGGCGCCGACTCCCAGGTCAACCAGGCCAACGCCGGAGCGCCCGGCCGCCAGGACGTCGTCGTCATCGCCTCCGACCGATCGACGATCGTCGCCGCTGCGGGCATGGTCGCGATCGGTGGCACGGCCGGCATCGGCGCAGGCGCCGACGTCGAGGTCATCACGAAGACGACGACCTCCTCGGTCGGCGACCGGAGCCGCATCACGGCCAACGGCGACGTCGTGGTCTCGGCCGTCTCCAGCGAGAAGACCACCTCGATCTCCGTCGGCGGCGCCGTCGGTGGCGACGTCGCCATCGCCCTCAACGCCGGCGTGTCGGTCATCAACGTGACGACGACGGCGACGCTCGGTGCGAACACCGTCGTCGTCGCGGGTGGCAACGTCCTCGTCACCGCCGACGAGGTGCTCGAGCTGCTCATCGTCGCCGGCAACGTCACCGCCTCCGGCAGCGCGTCGGTCGGCGCGGGTGCGGCAGTCCCGGTCCTCACGAAGACGACGACGGCCACGGTCGGCGACGGAGCCAAGGTCACGGCATACGGCCTCGTGGGACGGGTCGCGCACGGCACCGTCAACAGCGGCGGCTACACGATGACCCAGCAGGACCCGCGCTTCGACCCGCGCGGCTTCACCGACGGCAACCCCGTGCAGCAGGGCCTCGACCCGAGCGACCCCAACGGTTACGCCATCGTCACGCCGACCCCGCACGGCTTCAGCACCGGCCAGCAGGTCATCTACGACAACGGCGGCGGTGCCTCGATCGTCGGGCTCACCGACGGGGCGACCTACTACGTCAACGTCCTCACCCCGACGAGGTTCACCCTCTCGCTGACGGCGCGCGGACCCCCGATCGCCCTCGGCCTGCCCAACGCCCTCATGGGCGAGTCCCAGCGCTTCGTCCCGACCAACAGTGCACAGCCGACCAAGGACGCCTCGCCGCGGTTCATCCCGGCCAAGGACGTCAGCGGCAACACGATCACCCTCCCGTATGCGTTCACCACCCCGATCGCGACCGGCGACGCCGTCATCTACAGCTCCGGCGGCGGCACCCCGATCGGCGGGCTCACCGACGGCCAGACCTACTACGCGATCGTCCTCGCGACCACCGGTCCCTTCGGAGCCCAGCAGATCCGCCTCGCGACCACGCGCGACCGCGCCGTGTCAGGCCTCGCCATCACGCTGACGGCCTCCTCCGCGACCGGCACCTCCCACAGCCTCGTGCCCTCCGGCGTCCTCCCGGCGCCCGACCCGCGCACGACCAACCCGCAGACCGCCCACCTGACCACGCAGACCGGCTTCAGCGGCGTGGCGGTCACCGCGACGAACAGCGACTCGATCAACGCGATCGGCATCAGCGCGGGTGTCTCCGGCACCGTCGCCGTCAACGTGTCGGGCACCGTGTCGGTCATCACCGTGACGACGACCGCGAGCATCGGCGCCTCCGCCAGGGTCAACTGCGCGTCGGAGACCGACTGCAGCACCAACGTCACCGGTGCAGACCCGGCGCAGTCCGTCATCGTCCTCGCGGGCAACAGCTTCCACCAGCTCGGCATCGCCGCTGCTGCCGCCGGCGCGGGCTCGGTCGCAGCGGGCGCGGGCGTGGCCGTGGGCGTCATCGAGATCACGACGACGTCGAGCATCGGCAACAACACCGTCGTCAACGCCAAGGGCGACATCGTCGTAGAGGCCGACGCGAGCGAGTCGTTCGTGTCGGTGGCCGCCTCGGCCGCCATCGGCGGCGACGCGGGCCTCGCCGGCGCCGTCGGCGTCACCGTGCTCGACCTCACGACGAGCGCGACCACGGGCACCGGCGTCACGCTGCGGGCCGACAACAACGTGCTCGTCCTCGCCAACGACACGACCGACCTCGTCCTCGTCGCAGCCTCGCTCGGTGCGGGTGTCTGGGCCGGGTTCGGCGCAGGCGTCTCCGTCGCCGTCGTGACGAAGACGACCGATGCCCATCTCGGCGGCAACAACGTCGTCGTCGTCCTCGCGAAGGGCTCCTCCGCCGCGGGCATCTCCGACGGCACGTCGACCGCCGCCGGCAGCTTCGGCACGAAGAGCGCCTTCCACGGCCTCGCCGTCCAGGCGAACTCGTCGGAGGAGCTCTTCGGCCTCACCGCGGGCATCGCCGGTGGCTTCATCGGCATCGCCGGCGGCATCGGGGTCAACATCTTCACCGTCGTCGTCAAGGCCTTCATCGCCGGCGGCACGACGGTCAACAAGGGCACCTCGGGCATCATCGCGGGCGCGTCCTCGAACCAGTCGGTCGTCGTCGCGGCCACCGACTACCTCGAGACCCTCACCGTCGCGGGTGGCGTGGGCGTCGGGGCGGGCGGCATCGGCGGCGGCGTCGACGTCGGGGTCGCCAACATCACCGTCCAGGCCTACCTCGGCGTCGGCAGCGACGTGTGGGCCAACGGCACCGTCGAGATCGACGCCCTCGCGACCAAGCACGTGCAGACGTATGCCGTCAGCCTCGGTGGCGGTGTCGTCGGTGTCGCCGGGTCGGTGACGGTCTGGACCGTCGGCACCGCAGCGACGAACACCTACCAGAGCGCCGTCAGCGGCCCGGACCGCGGCGTCTGGAGCTCGGGCACGACCTACGAGGCCGGCGACATCGTCTCCGTCGGCGGCGTGAAGTACTTCGCCCGCAGCCGCAACACCGGCAAGAACCCCACGAGCAACCCGACCGTCTGGGTGCCGCGCGCCTGGAGCTCCACCGTCACCTATGAGGCGGGCGACGTCGTCACCTACAGCGGCAAGACGTATGCCGCGAAGACGCGCACGATCGGCGACACCCCGTCGTCGTCGCCGAGCGACTGGTCGCTCAGTGACCAGTCGCCGACCGGCACGTCGACGGGCAGCGCCGACTCGCTCGCGTCCGGCGGGGGTGGCGGCACAGGCGGCGGGTGGGGCAACGTGCTCGGCGGCTCGGGCAGCATCGACCTCTGGGTCAGCGGCACCGACTACGTGCAGGGCCAGCTCGTCAGCTCCGGCGGCCACTACTACGTCGCGCTGACCGACATCACGGGCTCGCTCGTCGCGCCTGAGACGGATGCCTCCTCGGCCACCCCGTCGTGGGCACTCAGCGACGACAACTACCAGCTCCGCCAGCTGTCGAGCACGGGCGACGCCTCGACGTCGGTGACCGGCGCGAGCCCCGGCGGGTCCGTCGCCTCGAGCCCGTTCACCCAGACGGCGCCGCCGTCGGGCACGTCGGCGACGATCTACGGCTCGGTCCACGCCGGCGGAGACGTGCAGGTGCGGGCGACCGACCGGATCGACCTCACGAGCCTCGCCGGGGTCGCCGCTGTCGGCCTGGGCGCCATCGGCGCGGGCGTCGCGATCGTCACGCTGGGCCTGTCGACCGACGCCGGCATCGCCTCGACCGGGTCGGTGAGCTCGGGAGCCACGGTGGGCGTGCACGCGGTGCTCGACGAGCGCGTCGACGGTCTCGCTGCGGCCGGAGCGCTCGGCGGGGTCACGATCAGCGGCCAAGTCGTCGTCATCACCGACAGCAGCAGCCAGAGCGCCCACATCGACACCGGCGCCACGGTGCCGAAGGCCGTCACAGAGATCGCCGTCGACACCGTCGCGACCCGCACCATCTCGGCGCGGACCTTCGGCGTGAGCATCGCGGCCGGCGCGGTCGGTGCGGCCATCGCCGTCGCCGTCATCAGCGGCGACACGACCGCCCTCGTCGGCGACGTGGCGATCGGTGCGGACGGCGCGGTCGGCGGGCTCATCGTCTCCTCGACAGACACGATCATCCCGACCAACCAGGCCGTCTCGGTGCAGGGCGGCGTCGGCGCCGCGATCAGCGGAGCCGTCGCGGTCATCACCTACTCGGGCTCGACCCGCGCAGCCTCGGGTGCGCACGGCACCGTCACCATCGGCGGCCTCGGCGTCTCGGTCACGGCGACGGGCAACCACGCGGGCATCTATGCCAACACCCTCAACATCGCCGTCTCGGCCGGGGTCAGCGCCGGACTGACGCTCGCCTGGGCCACGAACGCCCGCTCGACCGACGCTGCACTCACCTCGACGAGCAACGTCACGACTTCGGGCGCCGTCTCCGTCGTCGCCACCGCCTGGAACGAGGCCCGCGCCGACGCTCCCGGTGGCTCGGGCGGCGCCGTCTCCGTCGTCATCGTGCTTCCCGAGGCGACGGTGTCGGGCCACACCCGTGCCCAGCTCGACGGGCAGGCCAACGGCTCGTCCGTCACGGTCCGGGCCGCGGCCACGAACACCGCCTCCGCGACGACCGTCCTCGTCTCGCTCTCCGTCATCGGTGGCGGCGCGGGCGCCTACGCCCACTCCGTCATCACCCGCGACGCCGACACGACTGCCTGCGTGGGTGCCTTCTCCGCCGCCGGCGTCTGCACGGCCTCCGGGGCCGACATCACCTCCGGCGGCGCCGTCACCGTGCGCGCCGGTCGCCCTGACACGACGAGCACCGGCGCGGCGCTCACCTCGACCGACCTCGCGTGCACGAGCTCCGGCGTCAACACCATCACCAACCACGGCACGAACTGCGCCTCGTCGGTCGCCTCCGGTGGTGCCGGCGGCATCCTCGCGGCCGCGACGGTCTTCGTCTCCGACGCGAGCGTCGACGCGGGCGTGGGCGCCACGCTCACCGGCATCGTGCGCTCCTCGTCGCGCACCGACGTCACCGCGACCGGCTCGAGCTCGGCGACCGCGAAGACCGTGGCCGTCTCGGTGGGCGGCTACGGCGCCCTCGCCGGCTCGGCCTCCCTCGCGACCATCGGCCAGACCGCAGGCATCACGGCCGTCGTGGCCGCGACGTCGGTGGACTCCGCCGGCACCGCGACCGTCGCGGCAACGGGAACCAACACCGCCACCTCGACCGCCGGGGTGGGCTCAGGGTCGGTCGGCCTCGCCATCGGCGTCACCGCGCCGACCGCGACCATCGCCGCTCCGGTCACCGCGAGCTTCACCGCCGGTGGCAACGTCAAGGGTCTCGCCGTCACGGCCTCGGCGACGAACACTGCCACGGTCGACGCCGCGACCGGTGCCGTCGCCATCGCGGCGGGCGCGGCCGTCAAGGGCGACGCCGAGATCACCGGCACGGCCGACACGAGCGCGACCGTCGGGCAGGGCGCCCTCACGGTCGGCTCGACGGGCATCACGGTGACGGCCACGGCCACCAACTCCGCCACGGCCAACGCGGGCGGCGGCTCGGGCGGCCTGCTCGGCATCACCGTCATCCTCGCGACCGCCGTCGTCGACGCCGCCGTGAGCGCCTCCTTCGACGCTGCCATGCCGACCGGGGCCGCTGCCACCGGAGCGGTCAGCGTCACCGCCACCGGCACCAACACGGCCACGGCCAGCGGTCTCTCCGTCGCCATCGGCCTCGGAGCCGGCACCGGCGTGGGCGCCGAGGCCGTCATCGGCAGCGCCGCCATCGTCTCGGCCACCGTCGGCCAGAACGCAATGCTCCGCGCCGCGGGCGCCGTCACGGTCGCGGCCTCGGCCACCGACAAGGCGAGCGCCACCGGCAACGGCGGGGCGGGCGGTGGCATCTCGATCAGCGCGATGATCCCCAAGGCCGAGGACCGCGGCGGTGCGGCGGCCGCCTTCAACGGCGACCTCCTGGGTGCCGCGAGCCTGTCGGTCACCGCCGACTCGCAGAACCAGGCCACCGCAGACCTGCTCACCGTCGCCATCGGCCTCGGCGCGGGCGCCGGCGGCAGCGCCTGCGCGACCGTCGGAGCAGCCAGCACCGAGAGCAACTGCACCCTCGAGCACAGCGACTCGGGCACGGGCGGAGCCGTGACCGCGACCATCGGCGGCACCGCGTCCATCACCGGCCTCGGCACGACGGTCGACGTCGGGGCGACACACACGCAGACCGCCACGGCGACCGCCAAGGGCGGCGGCGGTGGTGGCGTGGCGATCAGCGTCCTCAACAGCTACGCTCAGGTGCGCGGCACGACGACCTCCTCGGTCGCCACAGGCGCCACGATCGGCACCGCCGCGAGCAAGGCCGGCGGCCTCAGCGTCACCGCCGACGACACATCGACGGCGACCTCGACGAGCATCCTCGGTGCCGGGGGAGTCGTGGCCGGCGGTGGCAGCTATGCCACGAGCTCCGTCACCCCGACGGTCACGGCCTTCATCGGCACGGCCGGCACGGCCCAGACCATCGTCCTGTCCGGTGACCTCGAGATCTCGGCCCTCTCGCACCGCGCCGAGTCCAACGCCACGGCGAAGAGCTACGGCGGCGGCGGCGTGTCGGTGGGCGTCGCGCGGTCGAACGTCACGACGAACCCGACCGTCACGGCATACCTCGCTCGTGGAGTCGACGCCCGCATCGGCGGCAGCGCGACCGTCAAGGCGGAGTCGCGCAGCGACTCGGGCACGGGCGCGCTGCCCGACACCTACACCGCCGACGGGACGCACCAGGAGCGCACGCCCGGTGGCCAGCCCGGTGACGTCGTCAACGTCGCGAACGTCAACCTCAGCACCAACACCGTCTACTTCCAGTCGCACGGGCTCCAGTCCGGTGACACGGTGCTCTACATCGGCACCGCGATCGGCGGGCTGACGACGGCGCGGGTCTACACGGTCATCGGCATCGACGACAACTACCTCGCCTTCGGCAACACCTTCGCGACCGGCCAGGTCAACTCCGGCGACCTCGCCGGCGGGCCCGGCGTCGACCCCGTGCGCGACGTCATCCGCTTCGCCACCCCGCACAACTTCGTCACGGGCGACGCCGTCATCCTCTCGGGCGACGCCACCCTCAACGGCTCCATCGTCGCCGGCCAGCGGCTCTTCGTCCGCGTCATCGACGCCTACCGCATCCAGCTCTACACGACCCTCGCTGCAGCCCAGGCCGCCGCGCTGACCTTCTCGCCGAGCGCGGCCTCCGGCACGAGGATCACCCGCGGCAACACCTTCACCCCGGGGCAGCGGGTCACCTACCAGGCCCCCGCCGCGGTCGCCTTCGACCCGGGCTCGGTCGACGTCACCGGCTGCCCCGACAAGGACCACTGCTACCTCACCGACACGAACGCCAACACGATCATGGTGTCGCCGATCACCGGCTACAACACCGACGGCAACGGCAACCCGACGACGCCGATCCAGACGCCGCACAGCTTCGTGTCCGGCCAGAAGGTGCAGTACATCGGCTCCGGCGGCACCGTCGGCGGCCTCACGAGCGGCGCCTTCTACTACGTCATCGTCGTCGACAGCTTCCGCATCCAGCTCGCCGCGTCGCGCTACCAGGCGACCTCGCACACGTACAGCTGCCCTGAGACGGGCAACCCCGGCAAGACGTGCACCGACGACCCGGTGGCGATCCCGATCTCGGCACCGAGCGCCGGGAGCCACTGGATCGTCCCCGCCCCGATCGGCGGCCTGACGAGCGGGCAGACCTACGTCGCCACGACCCCCGACAGCGCCGGCTTCGGCCTCGCGCCCATCACGTCGTATGCCGCTGACGGCAGCGCCGTCGCCGGCACCCCCATCACGTTCTCGACGTCCGAGACGTACACGATCGCCGGCAAGGGCACCTTCACCGACACCGTCGTCTTCGGCACCCAGAGCATCTGGGCGACCGGCCTGCACCTCACCCCGGCCTGCCTGACCGACGGCTGCTCCGGTCCGACCGACCAGCTCCGCATCGACCTCACGAGCGTCAGCGGCGGCACCTACGGCCTCTACCAGGGCGACCGCAACCCGCTCGACACGACGCCCCCCTCGCCGGTCTCGCTGCGCACCCTCAACCCGCCCACCGGCGACGGCGAGTCGCGCTCGTCCGCAGCCGGCGGTGGCGGCGGTGTCGTCGGGGTCACCGTGCCGACGGCCGACCTCAGCAACAGCCCGACCGCGCTCGCCTACCTCGCCGGATCGGTCACTGCCGGCGGTGACGTCACCGTCACCTCGCACGTCGAGACCAACAACACCTCGTGGGTCACCAACGGCTCCGGCGGCGTCATCGCGGTCGGCGTCGTCAACGCCAGCGTGACGGTCAACGCCAAGAGCACCGCGCTCATCGGCAGCCTCGTGACTCCGGGGGCCGCTATCTCGGGCGACTCGAGCGTCGCGCAGGTCGCAGGCTCCGGCGCGAACGTCGTCGCGGGCGGCAACGTGGCGGTCCTCGCGGACAGCAACCACCTGAGCACCGACCACGCGAGCGCCTCCGGCGGCGGGCTCGTCGGCGGCTACACCGCCGGCGCCAACACGAACATCACCGACCGGACGGCCGCCGCCACCGGCGCCGGGGCCCAGATCGCGGGCGACACCGTGCGCGTCAACGCCCACTCAGGAGGCTCGCACTTCCTCTACACCCACGCCGTCATGGGCGCGCTCTTCGGCGGCACGAACACCTTCCCGTACTACACGCTCAACTCGAGCGACATCGCGCTGCTCGACGGCATCGCGAGCAGCGGCGGGTCCATCACCGGTCTCTACGGCGTCGACGTGCGCGCCTGGCACGACCTGCTCGCCGCCTCCCTCGACGACCACTCGGCGTGCTACTGCATCGGCCCGTCGCTGCACAGCGGCTCGGCGACGGTGAACGCGGACGCCAAGGTCTTCGGGCACCAGGGCGTCGTCATCCACGCCGGCCCGCGCCTCATCGTCTCGGGTCCCTACCGGAACACGTCCTCCAACGCCCCGGCCTCGCCGCTCGTCACCCTGCCGAGCCAGCCGAACGCCGCGCGCCTCGTGCTCTACGTGCAGGCCGAGAACCCGGGCGGCGTCCAGAGCACCGACGGCGGCATCACCCAGACGCGCCTCATCGACTGGAACTCCGACGTCGTCGTCAACTCCGGCCCGGACCCCTACCTGCTCATCGACAGCCAGGGCAAGGTCGTCAAGGCCGTCAACGTCACCGTCAACGGTGTCGCCAACCCCGACATCGGCACGACCTACTCCGGCACCATCACCGTCGGCGACATCCGCAACACCGGCAGCGGCGACATCTGGATGACGTCCGACGCCGGCACCATCCAGGGCGGCTGCGCGAGCAACCCGCCGTCCGGCACGCACTGCTGGGGCACGTTCACCTTCCACGAGAACTTCCGCACCGTCACGCTGCTCAACAACTCGGCCTTCGCCTTCGTCGTCAACGACATCGACGTCATCAACCGCACCGGCCAGCCGCACGTCACCCTCGCGACGAGCAGCACGGCCTCCGACGCGATCCGCTTCGACCTCGTGCAGGACGCGACGCCGAGCCAGGTCGTCATCGACAACACCGGTGCCTCGGACCTCACGTTGCGCGGCACGATCACCAACCCGCTCGGGGCGACGTGGGTGCACGCGACCTACGGCTCGATCCTCGCCGCGACGAGCCGTGGCGTCCCGGTCTCCGGGGCCGACACGCACACGACGCTGATCCAGAGCAACATCGTGCACGTCGACTCCGAGCGCGGCTCGATCGGCACCGCGGCCGCGCGCCTCGCGATCGACCTCGTGCAGTATGCCGCCCACGACCTCGCGCTCAGCGTGACCGCGGGCGTCGACGCCCACCTCGACCTGCGCACCTGGCTGCGCGACCCGACGATCCCCGACCCCGCTGTCGCCGGCAACCCCGCCTACGTCGTGCGCATCGACTCGCTCGTCGCCGGCGGCGATCTCGACGTCATCCTCCGCGCGACGCTGTGGGGCACCGGACGCACCGGGCTGCCGGGCGTCAGCGTCATCAACCAGCACAACGCCTCGCTGACGAAGACCTACTACAGCTTCTACCACCCCGACGCCGTCAACTGCGTGACGACGCCGCAGGCCGAGGACTGCCTCTTCGCCGTCGCCGTGACCGGTGGCAACAGCCACGCCGTGGCGAGCACCTACAACTTCGCCACGCTCGACTCGGGCTCGGCGGTGGGCACGCCGAACGGCAGCATCACCGTCGCGGCGGCAGACGACTCGCCGAGCGCCACCCGGATCAACGTCATCGGCCTCGTGGCCGTTCACGGCAACGGCAACACGAACGTCGACACCAACGGCTTCATCACCCTGACCGCGACCGCCGCCGCGAGCATCGCGCGCCGGGTCGTCGTCGCCCAGGCGTTCAGCCCCATTGACCCCGCCTTCGTCACGACCTCGGACGTCACCGTGGCGTTCGGCCCGAACCCCGACCTGCGGCTCGGACTCGTCCGCTCCACCGACGACGACGTCATCCTCAGCTCGCCCGCCTCGATCGTCGACGCGCCGGTCGGCAGCGCGATCCCGCCGGTCACCGGCGACGCGGCCGCCGACGTCGTCGGCGTCGACATCACGATGACGGCGGGCACGGGCGGCCCGGGCAGCATCGGCACCGACACGAACTTCGTCGAGATCGACTCGTCCTACGCGCGCTACGGCGTGCTGAACGCGGACGCCGCCGGCGTCATCCGCATCACCGAGACTCCCAGCACCCCAGCGGGGGCGTATGCCGTCGCCAACCCGACGATGGCCGGTGACCTCCACGTCGACACCGTCACGACCTGCGCGCGCTCGTCGCTCGCCACGTGCGCCGACGTCACACTGACGACGACCGCGGGGTCGATCCTCGACGGGCACAGCGCCGGCGCCGGCGGCACGACGGTCAACGTCACGGGCAACTCCATCGACCTGCTCGCCCTCGGCGGCAGCATCGGCGCCTACACGAACGCCGCGACCGGCGTCTTCACCGGCGACCTCAAGGTCGACTCGGCCAAGGGCAGCGGCTGCGTCGCCACCTACAGCCTCCGGTGGTTCCAGGCGAGTGCGGCCGACCGGGCCGTCACCGCGACCTGCGACATCGCGGCCCAGGCCGACGCCAACATCTACCTCACCGAGCTGAACGGGCCGGCCGCGATCCTCCTCGCGCGCACCCAGGCCGGCGACATCCGCCTCACGACGACCGAGACGACGACCGAGGGCAACGACCTGCTCGTGCTCCACTCGGGCGGCACGCTCGTCCGCGAGCCGGCGAGCCCCTCCGCCGTGCCGAACGTCCAGGTCGTGCCGAACGGCCTCATCCAGGCGCAGTCCGGTGACGTGCTGCTCCTCTCGGCCGACGACGTCGTCACCGACCCGAGCGCGCAGATCCTCGCCACGGTCGCGGCCGCAGACGCCGGCACCGGCAACACGACCGACCCGAACCGGCCCCGCACCCTCACCGGCAACATCGACATCCACGGCGACTGGCACCCCGGTGTCGCCGACGCGACGGCCAACGAGGGCACGGTCATCGTGCTCCGTGGCGAGGTCACCCCGGGCACCGGCGGCCTGACCCGCGTCTTCGGCAACGCGGACGACGACCAGATCGTCTTCGACCAGACGCTCCTCGGTGGCAACACGCGCGCCTACGGCTCGGCCGTCGCGACCTCACCGGGCGTCTTCGCCCCCGCCGGTGACGGCTCCGACAGCCTCACCGTCTACCTCCTGCAGACGATGCCGGTGGAGGGCACGACGCTGACCCTCGACGGCCAGGACGGCACCGACGCCTACGTTGTCTGGACCCACGGCAGCGCGGGCGGCGCCTACCACTACGTGCTCAACGTCCTCGACAGCGGCGCCCCCGACCGCGGCGCCGACACGCTCGACGTGCACGGCGCGGACAGCGCCTTCAATGGCATCAACCCGGCGACGGGGAAGGCGTGGACGACCGACGACATCTTCCTGCTGCGCTCGTCGTCCTACATCCCCGGCGAGAGCTCAGCCCGCCCGTCCGTCTACTGCGGCACGACGACGACGAGCGCCTGCGCCAACCGCCCCGGCTACGTCTCGGTGCTCCACCCGGTAGCCAACGGCGCCCAGGACCCACTCGAGACCACCCGCCTCACCCCGTACCTCGACACCCACTTCCTCTCCTACCTCGGAGTCGTCGAGCGGATCAACTACGACAACGCCGTCAACGGCCGCTTCGCGGTGCTGGGCCACGGCGGCAACGACCACTTCGCCGTCGACGACACCGTCGCCGTCGCGACGCTCGACGGCGGCGCCGGCAACGACAGCTTCCAGATCGGGCAGGTCTACGGCATGCGCCGCGACGACGCCCACAGCGGCCTCTCGCCCCCTGACTACTTCGGCACGATCGCCACGACCCGCGGCTACCTCTCGATGGGCTCGAGCGCCCCGATCGTCGCGCAGGGTGGCAGCGGCGAGGACAGCTTCACCGTCTACAGCAACCACGCGGCCCTGCGGCTCGAGGGCAACGACGGCAACGACCTCTTCGCCGTCCAGGCCTTCGCCCTCGCCAAGACCCGCGCCGACGGCTCGATCATCATGGGCCCGCTCTTCACCGGCGCCGTCACGATCAACAGCGCGACCAGCACGATCACCCGCACCGGCGGCGGCAGCTTCATCTCCGACGGCTTCGCCGTCGGCCAGACGCTCGTCGTCAAGGGCGCCGGAGCCCTCAACGACAACACGGCGACCACGGCATACGTCATCTCCGCCGTCACGGCCAGCACGATCACCCTGGCCCGCACGCTGACGACCGTGCCGCCACTGCGCACCGCGGGCACCTTCAGCGCCGTCTCGCTGAGCAGCGGACCGCTGGCCCGGTCGGGCCTCATCGTCGCCGCCGGCGCCACCGCCGGCACGAGCACCATCACCCGCAGCAGCGGCAGCTTCCTCACCGACGGCTTCCTCGTCGGCCAGACGATCGCGCTCGCCGGCACCGGCTCGAGCAACGACAACCTCGCGGGCGTCCCCTACGTCGTCACGGCCGTCACGGCGCTCACCCTCACCGTCTCATCGGTGCTCACTCCGGGCACGTATGCCGACGCCACCGTCAGCGGCGTCCTGCCGAGTCCCAAGTTCACCACCCTCTCGTCCACGACGGACCAGAGCGGAGTCTCGGTGATCGTCGGACCCGCCGCGGGCACAAGCACGATCTCTCGCGCCGACGGCGGCAGCTTCCTCGCCGATGGCTTCAAGGTCGGCCAGGCCGTCACCCTCTCCGGAGCGGGCGCCAACGACAACGTCCCGAGCGCCCCCTACCTCATCACCGGTGTCACGGCGCTCACCCTCACCGTGTCGTCGACGCTCACGCCAGGGACGTTTGCCGGCGCCACCGTCAGCCTTGTCGCCTCCGGGTTCTCGACTGCGGCGCAGACCGACATCCGCACCGGCAACGGCAACAACCAGGTGCAGTACAACATCAACGCGCCGGTCTCGGTCGACGGGGGCACGGGCTTCAACAAGCTCGTCGTCCTCGGCACGGAGTTCGCCGACCACATCGTCGTCACCGCCGCCGCGATCTACGGCGCAGGCATCCAGGTGAGCTTCCGCAACATCCAGGTCGTCGAGGTCGACGCGCTCCAAGGCGACGACACGATCGACGTGCTCTCGACCGCTCCCGGTGTCGCCACCCGAGTGCTCGGCGGCCTCGGCAGCGACGTCATCAACGTCGCGGGCGACGTCGTCGGCGACGTCGTCAGCCGCGACCCGAACGGGTCGAGCTCGACGATCAACCACCTCGTCCTCAGCTCCGACGCCGACTACAACAACATCATCGCCGCCGGCCTCAACGTCTCGGTCGCCCGGCCGTCGCAGGGCGTCGTGCTCATCAGCGAGTCGGGCGGCCTCAGCTCGGTGCGCCGCCAGGACAACGGGACGGCGATCGGCACGATCGACAGCTACGGCGTGCGCCTTGCCAAGGCGCCGACCTCCGACGTGTGGATCACCGTCTCAGCCGCGGCGAGCCCGCGCGAGCAGCGACCGTACGACGCGCTGCACCCGTTCGACCAGGGCAACCCCTTCGGCGACACCGTCTACGTCTGCACGACCTCCGCCGCCGTGTGCGCGACCGCCGCCGGCTACTTCCACACCGTCTACGACGAGCTCGGTGTCGCCCACCTCGTGCCCAACCGCGCGATCGTGCTCCACTTCGACTCGCTGAACTGGCAGACGACCCAGACGGTCTGGTTCGCCGCCGCCAACGACACGCTGCCGCAGGGCACGATCGTCATGGCCATCAGCCACACCGTCATCAGCGCCGACCCCGTCTTCGCCGGAGCCGTCGTGCGCAACGTCGAGGTCACCGTCATCGACAACCTCACGCCGGACGTCGTCGTCACCCAGCTCGACAACGGCGCGCCTGACACGAACACGACCGTCATCAAGGGCACGCCCACGACGCGCCTCACCGACACCTTCACCGTGCAGCCGTCGAGCCAGCCGAACGGCACCGTCACCTACGTCCTGACGCCGTCCGACGCGCGCATCGTCCTCTCCAGCAGCGACGCCCGCTTCTCGCTCGGTTCGGTCGTCGGCGGCGTGCAGACCTACCGGGTGAGGATCTGCGTCGTCTGCGCCGCAGGCGTCCCGGACTGGACCGTGCCGGTGCTCATCACCGTGACGGCCGTCGACAACTTCCTCGTGCAGGACCCGCACCACACGATGGTGGCGATCACCGTCGACGGCTCGGTGTCCGGCCGTGACGCCGCCTACGACCAGGTCACCGGCTCGCTCGACGTGCTCGTCCTCGACGACAACTCGCCCGGCGTCTACGTCAAGCAGAGCGGTGGCACGACCGTCGTCAGCCTGCCCGACGGCACGACGGCCGGAATCACTGACACGTATGCCATCCGGCTGCTCAAGGCGCCCAAGGCCGCCGTCTCGATCGGCATCGTCACCGACGGCCAGACCTCGATCGTCACCGACCCGACCTGCGGCTCCGGCATCCTCGGCAAGGTGTGCCTCACCGCCGTGGGCCGACTCGCCGCCAAGGAGCTCTTCCGCGGCAACGTCACGATCTCCGGGGCCACGATCACCCGCGCGACGGGCTCCGAGCTCGGCAGCTTCCTCGCCGACGGCTTCCGCGTGGGTCAGAAGCTGCTCGTCACGGGAGCCGGCGCCTCGAGCAACACGATCGCGACGGCATACACGATCACCGGCGTGACGGCCGCGGCGATCACGCTGTCGGCGGCGCTGCCGGCCGGCGGCACCTTCACCGGCGCGAGCCTCCAGCGGGTCGCCCCTGCGGGCCTGTTCACCGGCGCCGTCACGTGGGACGCGGCGGCCAAGGTGCTGACGCGCAGCGACGGCGTGAGCTGGCTCGACAACGGCTTCCTCGAGGGCCAGCTCGTCCAGTTCGCCGGAGTGAGCGGCACCTTCAAGATCCAGTCGATCTTCGGCACCAACCTCGAGAAGATATCGTTCACCGTGGCGCCCACGCTGGCGAGCGGCACCGTGACCATGACGCAGTACGCCGCCGTCGCGACCTTCGACGCGACGAACTGGTGGGTGCCGATCACCGTCACCGTCGCGGCCGACGCCGCCTATGTGCTGCCGGCCGGGCGCGGCGACCTCATCGTCTTCCCGAAGCAGCCGCACCTGCTCTCCGACATCCGCGGCCCGCTCCAGGTCGACGGTGGCACCGGCGGCCTGAAGCGTGGCCTCACCTCGGCTGTCATCGCACCCGACGAGATCAACACACCGCCGTTCGGCATCGGCCAGCAGCCGTCCGAGGCGCGGCAGGTCGACGTGCTCAACATCTTCAACGACGGCAGCCACGAGAACCTCACCGGCGAGCTGACGAGCACCGCCCTCACCGGCTTCGGCATGGGGCCGGCGGTCACCTTCCCGGGCACGACGGCCTTCGGTGAGCCGAACGCCTTCCCCGGCGGCATCAGCTACGGCACGATCCACGCCGACCCGGTGACCGGCGCGTTCACGACGGAGGGCTCGGTCTCGACCATCGAGTCGCTCAACATCCTGCTCGGCGAGGGCAACGACACCCTGACGATCCGCAGCACGCTCGTCCCGGGCCCCGACACTGCCGAGGACGACAAGCTGGCGACCGGCATACCGGCGCTGCACGGTGGCCTGACGACCGTCCACGGCGGCGGCAACCAGCTGCTCGCCGTCACCGGCACCTTCACGGTGACCACGGTCGGCGGCATCGGCCGGGTCACGCGCACCGATGGTGTCGCGTGGACGACCGCCGGCTTCGCGGTCGGCAACCGCGTCAACCTGCCGGGTTATGCCGTGGGCGCCTTCACGGTCACCGGATTCGCCGACGGTGGCGCGACCCTGCTGCTGAGCGGACCGGCGGGCGGGCCGGCCCTGCCGACGACGACGTGGACCGACGTCACCGTGTCGGTCTACGACCCGAAGTCGCCCGAGACCGGCTACGCCCGGGTCGGCGGCGACCACATCATCGTGCTCGGCGGCGCGGGCCCCGACTCGCCTCTCGTCATCTTCGGCGACACCTCGCAGGACGGCATCTGGTTCAGTGGAGACCCGACGGCCCAGACCGGCCACCTCTTCGGCCCGAAGCCGACGATCGAGCCGGTCGGCAACGCGCCGAACTACGTCTTCCCCGTCGCGGCGCCGTTCGCCCACGCCGGCAACGACTTCATCGACGCCGGTGCGCTCTTCGCCTCCGTGCCGAGCGCCCAGCTGCCGACGATCGGCCTGACGATCTACGGCGGTGCCGGCCAGGACACGATCATCGGCAGCCAGGCCGGCGACATCCTCGCGGGCGGCTCCGGCGACGACCTCATCCTCGGCCAGCGCGGACGAGACCTCATCTACGGCGACTCCGGCATCAACGTCGACGTCATCACCCGGGTCCTCAGCGTCGTCACGGCCAACGCGAGCTCGCTCCAGACGGCCGACTCGCTCTTCGCCGGCCACGACGTCCTCATCGGTGAAGGCTTCGGCTCCGCGCCGAGCACGGCCGCCGGCCAGGCCGACAACGCCGACGTCATCTTCGGCGACCACGGGCAGGTCGTGCAGGACGTGCAGGACGCGCGCACGTGGCGCCTCGACGAGGCGACCGGCACGTTCGTGCCCGACGACGGGGTGCGCCTCCAGCGCCTCCAGACAACGCTCGTGCTCATGCACCTCGCCGTCGTCCAGCCGCAGAACGGCGTCAGCGACACCATCGAGGGCGACCTCGGCAACGACCTGCTCTTCGGCGGTGGCGGCAGCGACACGATCTGGGGCAACGCCGGCAACGACCTCGTCTTCGGCGACCACGGCCAGGTCGACTGCACGCAGGTGCAGGCCGACGCTGGCACGACCGGCTGCCGCATCGAGCCCGCGGGCCTCCCGTTCGACGTCGCCCTCAACAACCACCTCTTCACGTGGACCTCGATCTACACCGGCCCGACCGCGAACTGGGGCAACGACCTCGTCACCGGCGACGCCGGCAACGACATCCTGATCGGCGGCGCCGGCTCCGACCGGATGACCGGCGGGGCGGGCGACGACGACCTCATCGGCGGCAACACCGGGGCGCCCCTCTCCTCCGCGACGGGGACCACGAACTTCGGGCTGCCGGTGCCGGGCGCGGCGGGCTCGGGTGGCGCCGGCGGCTACAACGCCGGGGTCGACTTCAGCGCCGGCGGTGTGGGCTACGGCGACGTCTACGGCGGCACCGGTGGCACGGACGGGCCGCACAGCGCGTGCGTCGGCGTCGGCGCCTGCACCTACGGCGACTACCTCGACGGCGGCGCCGGCAACGACGTCATCGCCGGCGACAACGCGACGATCCTGCGCACCGGAACGACGCTCAGCCCACGCTTCCGGCTCCTGTCGGGCACGACGATCCTCTCCACCGTCGACGGCTCCGCCCAGACGACCGGCACGAACTACGACGGCACGTCGACGCCGTGCGAGTGGCTCGACCGCACCGGCTCCGCGGCCACCGCGGCACCGAGCTGCACGGCATACGGCTTCCAGCAGGACCCGCGCGGCGCGGCGGTCCGCTTCGTCACCCTCCACGACCAGAGCAACACGGCTAACCCGGCGACCTTCTCCGACTCGAGCCTCGCGGGCGGTGCTGGCGACGACGTGCTCTTCGGCCAGCTCGGCAACGACTGGATCCAGGGCGACGCCTCGTTGATCGACGACCAGGGACGCGTCACCGTCGACGTGCAGACGCGCGACACGGTGAACGACCCGCGGGCGTCGGTGGAGGACCAGGCCGGGCCCGGCACCGACGGCGCCGACTACGTCGAGGGCAACGGCGGCAACGACGTCATCTACGGCGGCCTCGGCCAGGACGACCTCGTCGGCGGCAGCTCGACGATGTTCGGGCTCGTGAGCCGCGACCAGCGGCCCGACGGCACCGACTCGATCTACGGCGGCGCCGGCACCCGCGTCGGCATCAACGACCTCGGCGACCTGTCGGCGACCGGTCACGCCCATGACGCCGACGCCATCCTCGGCGACAACGGCAACCTCTACCGCCTCGTGGGTGCGCGCGGCAGCGTGACGACCGACGCCAACGGCAGGACCAAGGCGGCGCTCGCGTTCCTCGCCTTCAACTACGACAACTACTCCACCGTCGAGCGCATCGTGCCGCGGGCGTGGACCCTGCTCGACTACACGTACCGCACCGCCGCGGCCACCGACATCGGCGGCGCGGACCTCGTCCACGGCGAGAGCGGTGACGACCTCGTCCTCGGCCAGGTCGGCAACGACGTGCTCTTCGGCGACGGCCAGCACGACACCGTCATCGGCAACACGGGCAACGACCGCATGTACGGCGGCACCGGTGACGACGCGATCATCGGCGACGACGGCTACTACCAGACGAGCCGCAACGGCCTCACCGAGCCGCTCTGGGACGTCACGGTCGCGCACGCCACCAACGTGCTCGAGGCGATCCCCGGACCGTTCACGCAGGCCCTCACCTACCCCGTGGGCGAGCTGTTCCATGAGGCGCGGCTCTTCGTCTACCCGAGCGCGAACGCGACGGCCAAGGGCTATGCCGACATCATCTACGGCGGCCTCGGCAACGACTGGATCCACGGCAACGAGGGCGACGACGCGATCTCCGGGGCCGAGGCGCTGCCGTTCTTCTACAGCGACCTCCAGCAGTCGATGATCCTCTCTCGCTGGGGCATCAACCCGGCCGACCCCCTGCGCTACGACCCGGCGACGACGATGTTCGCCGACTACAACGCCGACGACCCGTGGTCGAAGATCTTCGACTGCACCGACGGCACGCGCGACATCGGTCTCACCGGCACCTGCGCGGCCGGCCAGAAGGTCGACTTCTTCCTCAACTTCACGCCGTTCGTCCTCGACGCGGCCGGTCAGCCGATGCGTGACGCCTCGGGTGGCTTCCTCAAGAGCGACGACGGCTGCGACATCATCTACGGCGACGTCGGCAACGACTGGCTCGTCGGCGGCACCGACACCAACTGGCTCTTCGGCGGCTTCGGTGACGACCTGCTCCAGTCCTCGCCCTACCTCGAGGTCGACGGCGGCACGAACCGCCGGCCCGTGCCGGAGCGGTGGTCGGCCCCGACCTTCGCCTACGGCGGAGCCGGCCGCGACGTCCTCATCGCCGGCACCGGCCGCGCCCGGATGTACGACTGGGGCGGCGAGTTCAACAGCTTCGTCGTGCCCTTCGCCCCGTTCGGTGCACCGGTCGTCAACCGCTCCTTCAGCCCGTGGATCCAGGACTTCATCCGGGCCCTGTCGGTCGCAGGCGGCATGGACATGACCTTCGCGCCGGCGACCCCGCTCGACGAGCTCTCGCTCTCGACGCCGAAGGACTCGTTCTGGAAGGACCAGCACGGCGGCCCGCGCGACCCCCAGCCCGGCAACGTCGGCGGCGTGCAGATCGACTACCGCGGCCTCGTCGACCTCGGCGCCGACTGCCCGTGCCACCCGGGGATCGTCATCGGGGTGAACGGTGCGGTCAACGCCGCCAACCCGCTGACGCCGACGAGCATCGAGGACGCCGACGTGCCGCCCGGCCGCCTGCTCACGCCCGGTGGCGCGCTCGCCCTCACCTATCTCGTCACGAACCCGGGCACGACCGCCCTGCAGGTGCTCTCGATCACCGACGACAACGCGACGGCGAGCACCGCCGACGACTTCCACCCGACCTACGTGTCGGGTGACACGAACGGCAACCAGCTGCTCGACCCGGGTGAGGTCTGGCTCTACACCGCGGTCGGTGTCGCGGGCGCCCCGCAGACCGCCCTCCCGGGCGACCACCAGCACGTCGTCACGGTTCAGGGATACGACCCGGTCGCGAGCACCCTTGTCACAGCGGCCGATCCGACGAATTACACGACGAGCCCACGACTCGTCTCGATCGGCAAGGACCTCAACGCCGTCAACCTCCTCAACCCCTCGGTTACCGAACAGGCCGACACGACGGCGACCGCGCCGCGCCTCGCCGCGGGCTCGCCGGTGCGCTGGACCTACCGCCTCACGACGACCTCCCTGACGCCGGTCACCGTCGTGTCCGTCATCGACGACAACGGCACCCCGGGCATCGCGGGCGACGACTGGGCGCCGCTACCGCTGACGACCGTCTTCGCCGGGTCGACCTTCAACGTCGGCGACACGAACTACGACGGCCTGCTCGGTGTCGGCGAGACGTGGCTCTACACCTCCGCCGGGGTGGCCAGTCCGCCGACGACCGCCCAGGTCGGCTGGTTCACGAACACCGTGCGCCTCACCGCGCGAAGTGCAGACGGCAGTGTCTACAGCGACAGCAACCAGGCCCTCTACCTCGGCACGACCGGCCTCGGTCTCGTCAAGGCCGTCAACGCCGTCGACCCGCTGCACCCGACCGCTGCCGAGGACGCGAACACCACCGGGCCCACCGTGGCCGTCGGGTCGACGGTCCGCTTCACCTACGTCGTGTCCAACACGAGCGCCGGCCCGATGACCGTCACTGGCCTCGTCGACGACAACGCGACGCCGGGCACCACGGCCGACGACGTGCGACTGGGCGCCGGCATCACCCTGGTGCTCGGCACGTCTGGCTTCAACGTCGGCGACACGAACGCGAACGGCGTGCTCGACCCCGGTGAGGGCTGGCTCTACGCGTGGAGCCGGGTCGCGGGCCAGCAGGGCGACTTCACCAACACCGCAGTGGTGACCGCGGTCAACGCCGCCGGCCTCACGGTCACGAACACCGACCTCGCCCACTACTCGGTGGCCGGCGGGAAGGTCGAGATCCAGACCGCCGTCAACGCCGTCGTGCCGCTGTCACCGACCGGCGCCGAGGACGCCGACACCCCGCCGGGTGCTCTCCTCGCCGTGGGCGCAAGCGCCACCTTCACCTACCGCGTCATCAACACCGGCTACGTGCCGCTCAAGGTCACGTCGATCAGTGACAGCAACGGCTTCAGCCCCAAGGCAGTCACGGTGACCGTCGGCGGCGTCGCCTACAACACCGGCGACACGAACACCAACGGCCTGCTCGACCTCACCGAGGTGTGGCTCTACACCTCGGCCGGAGTCCGCACCATCACGGCCGCAGCCGGCCTCTACACGTCGATCTCGACCGTCACCGCGCAGGCGTGCCTCGCAGGGGCCGCGAGCTGCGGGGGCGCGGCCCTCAACAGCCAGGACCCGACGTACTTCACGGCATACACCTTCGGGATCACCGTCAAGAAGGCCGTCAACGCGGCCAAGCCGCTCGCGCCGACGGCGGCCGAGGACGCCAACGACCCGACCAACCCGCTCTACGTGAAGAACGGCACCTCGGTGGTCTTCACCTACCTCGTGACCCGCACGACGAACGTGAAGATCCCGGCCTCGGCCATCGTCCTCATCGACGACAACGGCACGCCGCTCGACCCCACCGACGACTTCCGCCCCGTCTACGTCAGCGGTGACGGCAACGGCAGCGGCACGCTCGACGGCTCGGAGGTCTGGCTCTACACCTCCGCCGGGCTCGGGGCGCGCCTCGCCACCGAGGGCGCCCACGTCAACGTCGCCACGGTCACGGCCAAGGTCGGCAACGTCACCTACGGCTCCACCGACGTCGCGTGGTACCGCGGCTTCGACCTCGGCGTCGTCATGAAGAAGGCGACCAACGCCGTCGACCCGCTGCACCCGACCGTCCTCGAGGAGGGCGACGACACCGCGCACCAGCTCTACCTCGAGATCGGCACGCCCGTCGTCTGGACCTACCGCCTGACGAACCCCGGCACGGCAGGCGTCCAGGTCACCGCCTTCGTCGACGACCGCGGCACTGCGAGCACTGCAGACGACTTCACGCCGCTGCCGGTCCTCACCGCGGGCACGTCCTTCAACATCGGCGACATCAACCGCAACGGCCTGCTCGACCCGGGTGAGACGTGGCTCTACACCTCGGCCGGCGTCGCCAAGGCGGTCTACACCGCCGTCGCCGGGCAGTTCACCTCCGCGGCACAGGTGACGGTCCGCGAACCCCGCTCGGGCGCGATGGCCACCTCGAGCGACCCGAGCCTGCACTACGGCGCGCTCAACAAGATCGTCATCACCAAGGCCGTCAACGCCAAGGACCCGTTGCGCCCGACGCGCTACGAGGACGCCAACAGCGCTCTCGGTCCGGTGCTGCTTGCCGGCTCGACCGTCGTGTGGACCTACCTCGTGAGCAACCCGGGGACGACTCCGATCGACGTCATCGGCGTGCAGGACGACAACGGCACCGGCTCAGCCGACCAGGGCTTCGTCGTCGACCCCGTCGACGCGGGCGACGGCCACGTCGTCGGCGACACGAACAAGAACGGCCTGCTCGACCCGGGTGAGACGTGGCTCTTCCGGGCCACCGGCACCGTGCCGCTCGGCGCCTACCTCAACACGGCCAAGGTCACCGGCGTCGTCGTCGGCGAGCCCGTGCCCGAGGAGGTGACCGCGACCGACGCCGCCAACCTCTTCGGCACCCGTGGCGGCATCGAGGTGCAGAAGTTCCTCCGGGGCATCCGCTCCACCGACCCCGCGACGCCGGTCCTCGTGGCCGCCGGCAGCACCGCCCGCTGGACGTATGCCGTCCGCAACACCGAGGCGACCCCGCTCGCGAACGTCGTGCTCGTCGACGACAACGGCACCCCAGCGACCTCCGCCGACGACCTCACCCCGACGCCCGTGCTGGCGACCGGCACGGCATACAACGTCGGTGACACGAACCGCGACGGTCTGCTCGACCCGACGGAGACGTGGCTCTACGAGCTGTCGCGCACGATGGTCTACGGCCCGTTCGTCAACGTCGTGCGCGTGCGCGGTGACCTGACGACGAGCACCGGCACGGTCACGGTCTACGACGACGACCTGCACTACTCCCTCGGCGTGACGCCGCAGATCACGGTCGTCAAGGCGGTCAACGCGTTCGACCCGTTCCGGCCGACTCCCGTCGAGGATGCCAACACCCAGCCGGCCAAGGAGCTGCTCGTCGGCTCGACGGCGACGTGGACCTACGTCGTGCGCAACACCGGAAACGTCGCCGTCGTCATGTCGACGATCCGCGACGACAACGGCACGCCGACCAACACGGCTGACGACTTCACGCCGGTCTACGTCAGCGGCGACACCAACGCCAACGGTCTGCTCGACATCGGCGAGGCCTGGCTCTACTCCGCGACGACGGTCGTGCGCAGCGGCAGCTACCTCAACACCGCGCGGGCGACGGTGAACGAGCCGGTCACCGTCCAGACGGCCAGCGCGAGCGACGTCGCGGGCTACTACGGCAACGGCTACGCCGAGGGTCTGACGCCCGGCTACTGGAAGAACCACACCGGCAGCTGGCCGACGTGGAGCGACGGCACGCAGGTGTGGCGCACTGACCAGCTCGTGGGCTCCATCTTCACCGCGGCGCCGGAGCCGAACCGCAGCATGACCCTCTTCCAGGCCCTCAACGAGGGTGGCGGCAACGTCGACGCCCTGTTGCGCCACGCGATCTCGGCGCTGCTCTCGACCGGGAGCCAGTTCATCTCCTACCCCGTGAGCGCCCGCTGGATCGTCGACCAGGTCAACGCCGTGCTCGCGAGCGGCGACCCGACGCGGATCGAGAACCTCAAGAACCAGCTCGCGGCGTGGAACCAGCTCGAGGCCAACCTCACGTCGCCCAACGTCGCGCAGACGCTGACCGCGGCCACGACCTCGTCGACGTCGACCTCGACGCTGACGGTCACGGCCGCGACGGTGAGCACCGTGGCGGCGACGGCGGCGGCCCAGTGGATCGCCGCCGGGGCGCCGAGCGACCTGCTCTCACGCGTGAGCTTCGTGGTCGCCGACCTGCCGGCCGGAGTCCTCGCGCAGGCTGTCGGCAGCGTCATCTACATCGATCGCGATGCAGCCGGATTCGGTTGGTACACATCGACTTCCGGCTCGCTCTTCACGACGACCAACTCGTCGGGTGACCTCGTGGCGGCATCGGGCTCGCTCGCCGCCGGGCGCATGGACCTGCTGACCGTCCTGCTGCACGAGCTGGGCCACATGCTCGGGCTGACCAACAACGACGCTGCCGGCCCCGGCCGAGTCATGGTCGGCTCCTTGCCAGCAGGAGTGCGCCGCACCATCCCCACCGGCTACCTCCTGCCCTAGAAGAAGCCGAGAGCCCGTCGCCCAAGCCAATCGAAAGAGCACTTCGTCGGGATGCCCGGGCTCCCGGGCAATCGAGAGAGCACTTCGTCGGCCTCCCCGTTCCCGACTGCGTGGCGGGATGCCGACGAAGTGCTCTTTCGATTGGGGCGGTATGCCGCGGGGTGGCTGGGCGGCACAGACCCTCCTGGGTGCGCGGCGGGATCCGCCCCTGCCCAATCGAGAGAGCACTTCGTCGGGCATGCCCGGGCTCACCGGGCAATCGAGAGAGCAGTTCGTCGGCCTGAGCGTTCCCGGCTGCGCGGCGGGATGCCGACGAAGTGCTCCTTCGATTGGGCAGGCAGAGAGGCCGTATGCCGCTGGGTGGGACAGCGGCATACGGCCTCTGGGGGGTGCCGGCCTCAGCTGGGGGAGCCGGCGGGGGTGTCCTCGTCGAACGCGGAATGACGGTCGTCGGGCACGGTGGACGAAGGCTGGGTGGGAGTGGCCTTCGGGCCGGCGTTCTTCTCGACGAGCTTGTCAATGCCCTTGTCGACCGAGGCACGAACCTTGGTCACGGTCTCGGCGTGCTTGCCGCCGCTGGTCTGGACGAGCTTGGCCTCGGCCTTGTTGAGCGCGTCGTCGACCTTGGGCCGGTTCTCCTGGGCGAGTCCCGCCACGAGGGTCACGGCTTCCTTGAGGACGTCGGCGACCGCGTCACCGAAGTCCTTCGCCTTGTCCTGCAGGTGGACCTCGTCCGCCTTGTGCTTGAGCTGCTCACCGAAAGCCACGGTGTCTCCTTCATGCCTGGCACAACCGATCGTCGTGCTCGCTGCCTCCAGAGTCGTACCCTCCGGGCCCTTTTCGCTACCGGGGTCGACCCGGATTCGACCCGGATTCGACCCCTGAGTCCCCGGTACGTCCCTGGAGCCCCGACACCGGTGTCTCGTGCGTCACACGGGCCCCGTTGTGACCGGCAGAACTGCGTCGCCGATACGACCGGGCCACGATGGAGAGAAGACGACCCAGGGAGCCCCGAACCGAATCGAAGTGATCAGCATGAACAGGCTGGATGGACGCGTGGCCCTCGTGACGGGTGCGGCGAGCGGCATCGGCAAGGCGACCGCACGGCGGCTGACCGAGGAGGGGGCGGCGGTCCTGCTGACCGACGTCAACGAGGCTGCCGGCGCGGCCGCAGTCGCCGAGCTGCGCGAGGGTGGCGCCCGCGCGGAGTTCCTGCGGCACGACGTCGCGAGCGAGAGCGACTGGGAGGCCGCCTGCGCCAAGGCGAAGGAGCTCTTCGGCGGCCTCGACGTGCTCGTCAACAACGCCGGCATGGGTGACCTCGCGGCGATCGAGGACACGACCCTCGCCGACTGGGAGCGCACGATCGCCATCGACCAGACCGGGGTCTTCCTCGGCATGAAGGTGGCGGCGCCGCTCCTCAAGGCGTCCGGTCACGGCGCGGTCATCAACATCAGCTCGATCTTCGGCACGAGTGGGGGATTCGGCACCTCGCCGGCCTACCACGCGGCCAAGGGAGCCGTTCGTACGCTGACGAAGAACGTCGCGCTGCACTGGGCCGCTGAGGGCGTCCGGGTCAATTCGATCCACCCCGGCTTCATCGACACGCCCATCCTCGACGGGGCGCGCGGGACGCCCTTCGAGCAGATGATGATTGACCTGACGCCGATGGGTCGCCTCGGCCGGCCCGAGGAGATCGCGGCCGGCGTCGCCTACCTCGCGAGCGACGACGCGGCCTTCGTCACCGGCCTCGAGCTCTACATCGACGGCGGCTACATCTCCCGCTGACACCCGTCCGCCCCACACCCGCTCAGGGTCGATGTACCAGCGCGGTCCAGAGCCCTCGCGGATACATCGACCCGGTGTTTGGGGGTGGGGGGAGCGGTGGTCAGGGGAGCAGCTCCCAGTGGAGGCCGTCGCCCCACGAGCCGTCGGCGACCTCGTCGACGGCGTGCTCGCGGCCGAACTCCCTGAAGCCGCAGCCCCGCAGCACGCCGTTGCTCGCGGCGTTGTCGGCCGCGGTCTCGGCGACGAGCCGGCGCAGACCGAGCCCGCCCTCGGCGACGGGGCGCAGGCCGTGGGCGACCGCGAGGCGCGCCGCCGCCGACGCGACGCCGCGCCCACGCGCGCTCGGGAAGAGCTGGTAGCCGAGCTCGGCGACGTCGCCGATCGGCCCCTGCCGGCTGAAGAGCACCACGCCGCCGAGCGCCCGGTCGGTCTGCGCGTCGGCGACGCACCACTCGACGGCGGAGCCCTCCGCCATCCGTTCCTCGCGCTGCTGGCGCCAGGTGGCGAACGTCTCGCGCCGCAGCACCGAACGCCCCGGCATCCAGTGGGCCGGGTCGTCGTCGCGCGGCTCGATCGCGTCGATGTCGGAGGCCCGCCACGGGCGCAGCCGTATGCCGTCCGCCTCGGTCACCGGGGCGGCATACCAGGGCGTGCCCGCCCGGAGTGTGTCACCGGCCGCGACGCTGCCGGTCCACGTGTCGAGGGCGGCGGGGCCACCGTCGGGGTCGGGGTGGCTCTCGGGGATCGTGCCGTGCATCGTGAAGCCGCAGGCCCACGCGGTGCGGCGCGAGCCCCAGTTGCCGGCGACGGCGCGCCAGTGGATGCGGGTGAGGGGTGCTCCCCACCCGCCGGTGTCGAAGCCGTAGCGGCAGACGAGGCGCACGGCGCGTGCCATGACCCCGTGGCCGCGTGCATCGGGGTGCAGGCCGAAGCCGAGCTCGCCGACGGTGACGGACGCGCCGGGGCGAAGGTCGATCGTGCCGGCGAAGCGGCGCTGGGCGGTGCCGTCGACCCACTCGATGGCCCAGGAGCGCTTGCCTCCGGGCTCCCGCCACGCAGCGGCGTTCTGCTCGATGAAGCTCAGGGCGTGGTCGCTCGTGTAGCCACGGGGGACGGTCGTCCAGCGCAGGCTGTCCGGGTCGAGGCTCTGCGTGACGATCGCGTCGGCGTCGAGCGGGGTGTGCGCGCGCAGGGTCACGATGCCGTCGCTCAGTTCGGGGGCCGGTCCGGTCTCGATGCTCACCGTCACCACCTTGGCAGGCGCCCCTGCCGGCCCGCCACCGGGTTGCGCCCCACATCGCGGGCCACCGTCGTGGAGGGGTCCGAGGAGTGCGTCCTGTACGACGCCCCGACGAGGCGCCGACGACGCCCCGGGGTGTTGGGGACATGAAAGGCCGGGAGCCATCCCCTGCTGACTCCCGGCCTCATGTGGACCGCATCCCCTCCACAGGCTGCGAGCCGTTCCCTACGGTAGCCGAACTTTCCGGCGAGCATGCGTACGTTGCGCAATGATGGGGAGAGCGCAACGCAAGCAGGGGTGCGACGTCACGTCACAGGGGCGGGGGGTCGCCGAAAGGGGTGACAGTGCGCAGTCCCAGGGGTGTCGACGACGCAGAGCCAGAGGCGAGCAGCAGTCGACGGGCGACGCGCAGCCACAGGCCCGGTCGCTCCGAGCACGACGTCGTGTTGCACCGGCCTTGGTCTCCCGCAACACGTGCCGACGGGGTCCTCACGTGAGTCTCCTCGCCGAGATGCAGTGGGTGCTGCGCAACGCCCGTCAGCACGCCGACGACCCCGCCATGCGCAGCGCGGCAGGCTTCGCCGACGGCGGAGGCCGCGCGCCCACCGTGCATCGCGCACAGGTCGGGCGCTGGGAGGGCGGACGGGTCGACATCACGCACAGCCTCGTGCGCCGCTACGAGACCGTGCTCGACCTGCCACAGGGGCAGCTCCTCGCCGCCATCGACTTCTTCTCCCGCTCGCGCAACCCGGTGCGGCCGGCGGCCACGCTGGCGCCGCCCGGAGAGCCCGACGTCGACGCGACCCTGGCGCTGCTCGAGAAGGCCCTCGCCGACGAGCGCATGACTGGCCTCGAGTGGGACCACCTGTCCGACAGCCTCGGGCGGATGCCGCACGCCATGGTGCGTTCCGGCGACTGGGAGCAGCTGTTGCGCCGCGGCATCGAGGAGCTGAGCCTGCACCTCCACCTCGACTACACGCAGCGGGCCGAGGCCGTCGCGCGCCTTGCCGGCCACCCCCGCAGCGGGCCGATCGTCGCCTCCATGGCCGAGGAGGTCGTCGCCAAGCCCGACGCGACGTTCTACAACGACACGCTCAGCCTCCTGCAGTTCACCGTGCACCCGCAGGCCCTCTCGACGATGTTCGGCCAGCTGCGCAACCCGACCAACAGCAGCTCGCTGCGGGCTTGCCTCATCGTGCTGACGACCCTCGTCAAGGGCACCTCGCTCGACCGTGACGTCCGCCTCGAGGCGGCCCGCCTCGCGGTGCGGCACCTGCGCGACCCTGCCCAGCCCTATCGCGTGCACCGGGGCGCGGCCAACCTCATCCGGGCGCTCGGTCCGTCGGGCACCCACCGGCTCGCGTCGGTGCTGACGGCGGAGGACCGTCGGGTGGCCGCGTCGATCATCCGCGACGGCCGTGCGGTCAGCGCGCACGCGATCCGCGAGGCGCAGAAGCGGGTGCGGGCTGCGCTCGACCTCGGGGAGGGCCACACCCTCGCCCGCGAGCCGGTGCTCAGCCAGCTCATCTCGACCGCGCTCGGCGAGACGAACGAGGAGGACCGCTCCAACGCCCTCGCCATCCTCATGATCTCGCCGCAGAGCCGCGTCGTCGGGCGGGTGCACGTCGCGGCTCTCGTCGAGTCGCTGCGGCGCTTCGACATGGTCGCGGCCCACGAGAGCCTCGCCGTCCTGACGTGGATGGGGCAGGCCGCCGACCTCGACCTCTTCGAACGCCTCGCGCTTGGGGTCAAGACCCCAGCCGACGTGGCGCAGGAGGCGGCCTACGTCGTCGGCAACACGCCTGAGCCACCGACTCGCCGGCGCGACGAGCGGGAGGTCGCCTTCGCCGAGCGCATCCGCGACGTGGCGGCCGCGGGCACCACGGCGTCCGCACCGCCCGAGAGCCTCGACGCGACGCAGGACCGGCTCCGTGGCCTGACCTACGTGCTCGGTATGCGGGGTCGCTACGACCTGCTGCGAGAGGTGCGCGACTCGCTGCCCGACCCGCAGGTCGCGGGCGACCCCACCGACGACCCTGCGGGAGGCATCCTCCAGTGGTGGCTCGACCTGCCCGCCCACATCCGCCCGCTCGCGTGAGCTCCCGCCAGGTGGAGCGGCCGGGGCGCCGCGGCTGCTGACCACTACGTTGGGGGTGTGGATACGGATGCCGTGCTCGCCCTCCTGCAGGACGTCGCCGCCGAGGTGATCAACCCCCGCTTCCGTGCCCTCGCCGACGGCGAGATCCACGAGAAGAACCCCGGCGACCTCGTCACCGACGCCGACCGGGAGGCCGAGGTGCTCATCACCGCCGCGCTCGTCGCGGCCTACCCCGACTGCGTCGTGCTCGGGGAGGAGGCGCACTCGGCCGACGCGTCGCTCATGGAGCGGTATGCCGCGGCCGACCACGCCTTCACCGTCGACCCCGTCGACGGCACGAAGAACTTCGTGCACGGCTCCAAGGACCACGCCGTCATGGCGAGCGAGACCCGCGATGGCGAGGTCGTGCGGGCCTGGATCTGGCAGCCGCAGCACGACCTCGGCTACGTCGCCGAGCGCGGCGGTGGCACGTGGCGCCACTCGGCCGCCGGCGTCGACCGGCTCGCGGTGGCGCCTCCGTCCGAGGTCGCAGGCCTCCGCGGACGCACCTCCCGTCGCGACTGGGTCGGCCGGTCGCTCGCGGGCCTCCCGCCGATGGCCCTCACGTGGGTGTCCTGCGGCATCGACTACCCCAAGCTCGTCGAGGGCGAAGCCGACTACGTGCTCTACCACTCGGCCGCCCCGTGGGACCACGTGCCCGGTGCGCTGCTGCTCGCCGAGGCGGGCGGCGCCGTGGGCACGCCCGACGGCCGCCCCTACAGCCCGCGCGACGTCGCGCCCCCCGGCCTCGTCGCCGCGGCCGACCGGACGGCATACGACCGGGTATGCCGTGCGCTCGCGTCGAGCGACCGCCCCGCCTGAGGGCTCGGTGACCTCCTCACCCGCCGCCGTGGCGGCGGTGCCGGCGCCCCACGGCTCGACCGGGCATGCCGTGCTCGCCGGTGTCGTGTGCGGCCTCGTCGGGTTCACGAGCTCCTTCGCCGTCGTCCTCACGGGACTGCACGCGGTGGGCGCGACGGCGGAGCAGGCGGCGTCGGGTCTGCTCGTGCTCTGCGTGACGATGGGTCTCGGCTGCGTGCTCTTCTCCTGGCGGCTGAGGATGCCCGTCACGATGGCGTGGTCGACTCCGGGGGCGGCTCTGCTCGTGGCGGCTGCCGTCCCCAACGGTGGATTCGCCTCTGCGGTGGGCGCTTTCGTCGTCTGCGGGGCGCTGCTCGCCCTGTGCGGTCTCATTCGCCCCCTCGAGCGTCTCGTCGAGTCGATCCCGGTCCCCTTGGCGAGCGCAATGCTCGCCGGGGTCCTCCTCACGCTCTGCGTGGCACCCTTCCGGGCCGTCGTCGCCTCGCCGGCAGCCATCGCGCCGGTCATGGTCGTGTGGCTGCTGCTCGTCGCGTTCGCCCGGCGGTGGGCGGTCATCGGTGCGCTCGTCGCGGCCGTGGTCGTCATGGCGGTGACCGGGGTCTTCGGCACCCTCGATGTCGGGCAGCTCTCTCCCGCAGTCACTTTCGTGGCACCGAGGTGGGACGTCACTTCCATGGTCGCCATCGGCCTGCCGCTCTTCATCGTCACGATGACGAGCCAGAACATCCCCGGCATCGCGGTGCTCGGCTCCTTCGGCTACCGCCTCGGCATGCGTGCCCCACTGCTCTACACGGGCGGCGCGAGCGTCGTCGGGGCGCTCGGGGGAGGGCACGCCATCAACCTCGCCGCGATCTCCGCGGCGCTCGCCGCCGGGCCGGAGGCGCATCCCGACCGCAACCGCCGCTGGATCGCCGGGGTCTCGTGCGGAGTCACCTACCTTGCCTTCGGGCCGCTCGCGGGGATCGTCACGGCCGCGGCGCGGTCGGCGCCCGCAGGCCTCATCGAGACGATCGCCGGGCTGGCCCTGCTCGGCACCTTCGCCGCGTCGGCCGCTGCCGCGCTCGCCGACCCGGCGTCACGCGAGGCCGGCGCGGTGACCCTCGTCGTCGCGGCGTCCGGCGTCACGATCGCCGGGGTCGGCGCTGCCTTCTGGGGCCTGGTGGCCGGCGTCATCGTCCTCGCAGCGCTCGCGGTCGAGCGCCGGAGGCGCCGCCCCCCGCAGCCGACCACCTAGCAAAGTCGAGTGGCCACACCTGGTCGCTTCCTGCACGTCGAGTGGCCAGACCTGGTCGCTCGACCACCGTCGAGCGCCTACTCCTTGGCGGCCGAGGGGGAGGCCTTCTTCGACGCAGCCTTGCGAGCCGGCTGAGCGGCCTTGGTCGCCTTCTTCGCCGCACGGGCAGCCCGCTTCGCGGTCGCCGAGGTCGTGGCGCCCTTGCGCGATGCGACGTAGCGCTTGGGGTCCTTGTCAACCGGGCTCACGCCAGAGGCGGCCTTGAGCGACTCGTAGCGCAGGAACTGCACCGCGATCTCGTGCCGCAGCTCGAGGCTCGCCCGCTGCCGGAAGTCCGCGAGGTCCTGGCGCTCCTCCTCGCCCATGTGGTCGCTGTTGTGCACGTTGGCGTCGATGACGCCGGTCCACCAGGCCGCCGACCCCGTCTTGCAGCGAGCGACCTTGCGGATGGCGGCCCGCAGCTCGTTGTGGTCCTTGACGGCGTCCTCGACCTCCTCGTCGACGGACTCGGCGTCGGCCCCACCGGTGCCGAGTCGGAGCAGCTCGGGATAGAAGAACTGCTCCTCCGCCTCCGCGTGCGTCTCGAGCAGGATCGCGAGCCGGGTCCAGATCGCCGCCAGCCCTTCGTGGTCGTCGCGCGGCCACTCCTCGAGCATCGCGAACATCCGGCGCTGCTCGTCGTGCTGGTGCGCGATCACCTCGGTGATGTCCACGGGTGCGGTCTCCTCGTCTCGGCGGTCACGGGTCAGGTGGGTCCACTCTGCACGACGTTGCGCGTTTCGGGTATCACCGGTGGTGCCCCGTGCCACCGTGGAGCAGGACGTTCACCTCAGTGCGGGAGGCGGTTGGTCATGACGAGCAACGACCTGGTCGTGGTGCTTCCGGGGATCACCGGCAGCACCCTCGGCGTGAGAGGGGCGGACGGCTCGCCCGCCAGCGAGAACCTCATCTGGGCTCCGAGCGCAGGCGCGGTGTGGAAGCTGCTGACCGGGGGCAACTCCATCCTCAAGAAGGCGCTCCCCGAGGGCATCGGCGACGCCGCACCCGACGACGGCGTCGAGCCCGTCGCGCTCATGCCCGACGTCCACGTGCTGCCGGGCATCTGGACCCCGATCCGCGGCTACGACGTGCTCATCGACGCGCTCGAAGGCCTCGGCTACAAGCGCGACAACGGCCCCAAGCCGCCCAACCTCGTCGCGTTCCCCTACGACTGGCGCCTGTCCAACCGCTACAACGGCGAGCGGCTGAAGACCGTCGTCGAGCCCGCCCTCGAGCGGTTGCGCGCCCAGGGCGGCGCCTCGGCAGACGCGCAGGTCGTCTTCGTCGTCCACTCGATGGGCGGCCTCGTCGCCCGGTGGTACATCGAGAAGTGCGGAGGCGCGGAGGTGACCCGCAAGCTCATCACGCTCGGCACTCCCTGGCGTGGCGCGACCGGTGCGCTCGAGCAGCTCGTCAACGGCGTCAAGAAGGGGATCGGTCCGATCCACATCGACCTCACCGACTTCTCACGGAGCATGCCGTCGCTCTACCAGCTGCTGCCGGAGTTCGCGTGCATCAGCTCGCCGGGAGGCTATGCGAAGACGACGGAGGTCTCGGTGCCCAACCTCAGCACGGCGATGGTCGCCGACGCGATGGCCTTCCAGATGGACCTGCAGGCCGCCGAGTCGGCCCGCGCGGCGAGCCGCGACATGACCCACATGATCGTCGGCATCCGTCAGCCGACGGCGACGACGGTCGAGCTCTCGGGGGGCCAGGCGACGGCCTACCAGAACTTCGGCAACGACAACGACTACGGCGACAGCACCGTGCCGCTCACCGGCGCGGTCGGTCTCGGCCAGGCCCTGGACACGAACATCATCGTGCGGGTGCCCGAGCAGCACACGAACCTCCAGTGCAACCAGTTCGTCCTCGACCAGGTGCAGGAGATCCTCACCGCGCAGCCGGTGCGCCGCCGCGAGCTGAAGTCGGTGTCGGTGCGTGCGTCGGTGCCCGACCTCGTGACGCAGGGCTCGGGTCTCAAGGTGGCCTTCGACCTCGAGGCCGACGACCCGGACGCAGAGCCCCCCGCGGTGCCCGTCACCGTCACGGTGCGCAGCGCCAAGGGCAAGGTGCTCGCCACGGCCAAGCCCACGCTCCGAGGAGGCCACGGGGTCACGACCTTCGCCGACCTCCCGCCCGGCACGCACACGGTGACGGTCGACGGCTCGGCCCCGTCGTCGCTCGTGCGCCCCATCACCTCCACAGCCGTCGTCTGGCCCAAGCCGGTCACCTGACCCGGGCACGATCGAGGGCAGCGAGGACCGGAGGCTGTCGGCGCCGAGTGCCACAGTGGATCACCACGAGAGAGAAGGAGATCCGCATGAGCGACAGTGCCGCCGCCTCGGGCGCCAACGACTCCGAGGCCGCCAATGACGCCAAGGACGTCACGGTCAGGTTCGACTGCATCGCCCTCGACTGCGCAGACCCTGCCGGGGTGGCGCGCTTCTATGCCGACCTGATCGGGGGCACCGTACGTGGCGAGGGTGACGAGGACGGTGACTGGTTCGACGTGCTGTGGGACGGCCCGCGCATCTCGACCCAGCTCGCGCCCAACCACGAGTCGCCCGACTGGCCCCGTGGGCAGCAGCAGGCGCACCTCGACTTCGTCGTCGCCGACGTCGCCTCAGCGCACGAGCGGGTGCTCGCGCTCGGAGGCACGGCCCTCGACCCCGTCGAGCCGCCGCAGCCCGCACCCGAGCGGGGCTTCCGCGTCTATGCCGACCCGGCCGGCCACCCGTTCTGCCTCTGCCGGCCCACCAGGGAGGCCTGGGGCTGAGCAGGGCCACCGCCTGCCGATTCCGATGCCGATGGCGATTCCGTATGCCGTCCGCTCAGCACGATCCCGAAGTGGCCGGCCAGCGCGGTGGCCACCTCGTCGTCGGCGAGCTCGACCTCGTCGCGCCGACCGTGCGTCGTCGTGATGAGCCGTTGACCGCTCAGGGTCACCCGCCCGGTGGGCGTCAGTCGTGAGGCGACCCGCTGGCGGGCGAAGTGGCTCTCCGGCGAGGTCTGCTGCCAGCGGTTGCGGGGCTCGAAGTCCGCGAGCCGGTGCGGCGTCGTCGTGAAGACGTACTGTGTCCGCCACTCGCCGACGTCGCGATCCGTCGGGAGGCTCCGGGCCTCCGTGCGGTCATGAGCATGACGACGCTCGCGGTAGTGCCAGGTGTCCCCGACCTGCGCCAGCCCGACGTCCTTGCCCCGTTCGTGAACCGAGATGCCGTCACGAAGGGGCAGCGGCTCGATGAAGGCGTCGCCGAAGCCGACGTCGGCCAGCAACGGTTCTGGGAGGTCGGGTGAGGTGACGACGAGGGCGAGGTGGTCGAAGTCGTCGGTGAGCCCGCCGTCGGCGGTGGACACGCGCGCGGAGACGAGGTCGACGGCATACCCCAGCGAGCGCAGCAGCGCGGCGAAGAGCCCGCCCAGCTCGTAGCAGTAGCCGCCACGGCGCCGAACAACGACCTTGGTGTGCAGGTGGTCGACGTCGAGCCTGATCGTTCGGCCCAGCTCGATGTCGAGGTTCTCGAACGGCACCCGCATGAGGTGGGCCCGGTGCAGCGACGCCAGCGCGCCGAGCGTCGGAGCCTCGGGCGCGACCACCCCGAGCCGCGCGAGGTAGGCAGCCACCTCGGCGGGCCCGAGCGAGTCGGTCGCGGCGTCAGTCGTCGTCGATGAGGTCACCTGACCATCGTGTGACCTCAAGGGGGCTCGAGGTCAAGACGGCTCCGCTCGCGGCAGGGGCAGGGTGACTCCGACCATCGTCACGCCTCGTCCGTCCCACTCGTAGGCCGTCTGCTCGAGCAGCTGCGTGGCCGTCGCCCCGACGACCTCGGGGTCGAGGGTGGGGGAGGGCAGCGGCCCGCGCTGCTGCACGTGGGCGCCGTCGTCGTAGCGCACGACAACCTCGAGCCGCCCCGGCAGGCGTGGCGGCCCCTCGAGCGCGACGACCCGGTGCAGGGCCCGACCGACGCACTCCTCGAGCACGGCCTCGATCTTGGAGCGGGTGCGCGTCGGTGGCAGCGACCGGCTCGCGCTGACCGATTGACGTGGCCCCGGCAGCCGGATCGTCGCGTCATCGGTGCCGGCCGCGATCGAGAGGAGCCGACGGGCCATCGCCGTCGTCACGATCCGCGCGAGGTCCTCCTCGGACCAGCCGTGCAGGTCGGCGACGACGTGCAGGCCGGCGGCGTGCAGACGCCCCCAGGTCGTCGGGCCGACTCCCCACAGCTCGTCGAGGCGCAGTCGGGGCCGCACCCGTGTCTCGAGCTCGGCATCGACGACGACGAGCCCGTCGGGCTTGGCGCGCCGGCTCGCGAGCTTGGCCATGAGCTTGGTGCGCCCCACGCCCACCGACACCGGCAGGCCCACCTCGGCGCGAGCCGCGGTGCGCAGGGCCGCCGCCACGCCGGCCGGGTCACCGCGGTCGCGGCCGGCCACGTCGAGGAAGGCCTCCTCGATGGAGCCCGGCTCGACGAGCGGGGTGAAGCGCCGGAAGACCTCGAAGAGACCGGCCGAGGCTGCCTCGTAGGCCTCCGGGCGGTAGCCGGTCACGAGCACGTCGGGCCAGCGACGGCGGACCTGGCGCAGCGGCATACCGGCGTGGATGCCGAGGGCCCGGGCCTCGTAGGACGGGCACGCGACGACCTCGTGCGCGACGACCATCGGCCGGCCGCGCAGCCGGGGGTCGTCGCGTTGCTCGACGGAGGCGAGGAACGCGTCGGCGTCGGCGTGCAGTATCACCCGACCACTGTGACGCCCACCGCCGACAGCGCTTGAACGGTCGGCTCGACCTGCGGGCGCGGGCCGACGGTCAGTAGCCCGCCTGGTCGAGGGCCTCGGTGGCGAGCCGCCGGCCGAGGTCGATCATCTCGGCGGCGCGGTGGAAGTCGAGCGTGCGCACGGCGTTGGACGGCACCGTGATGAGCACGTCGGGCGGGTTGCTCGCCATCCGGTAGCGCGATATGAGCGCCGACATCGTCTCGAAGGACATGTTGAGCAAGTCGACGAGCCCGATGTCGGCGTTGACGCGCAGCAGGGCGTCGGTCGGCGTCTGGGTGGTGTCGATCGCGAGGTCGGCGCTCGCCGCCGCGGCGGCGGAGACCGGAGCCTCCCCGAGAGGCGACCCGTCGTCGGGTGCGTCCGTGAGGTGCACGCCGTCGGGGGCGTATGCCGCCGGGTCGAGTGCGTCGGGCACCTCCC
Organism: Humibacillus xanthopallidus; assembly: GCF_006717145.1. Lineage (GTDB taxonomy): Bacteria > Actinomycetota > Actinomycetes > Actinomycetales > Dermatophilaceae > Humibacillus > Humibacillus xanthopallidus. The sequence continues at coordinate 278,407 of NZ_VFQF01000002.1, forward strand.
TCGCGTGGGCGAACCGCCCGGTGATGGCGCGCATCCGCTCGAAGTCCAGCACCTCCGCCGCGCTGCGGCGCAGCCGGGAGGTCCATTCCTCGCGCGGCCGCTGCTCCGACGACTCCTTGACGGGAGTGGCCGTGGCGCCGGCGGCGCGCATGCCCGAGAGCGAGACCGCGATCGTGAGGTCGGCCTCCGCGGCGGCCGTGGGCTCGATCGGGATCGGGTTGATCAGGCCTCCGTCGACGAGGACCCGGCCGTTGATGACCGCCGGGGTGATGACGCCGGGGATGGCGATCGAGGCGCGGATGGCCTTCTCGACGGGCCCGCGCTGGAACCACACCTCGCGACGGGCGTTGATGTCGGTCGCGACGGCGGTGAAGGGGATCGGCAAGCTCTCGATCGTCGCCCCGTCGAGGATCTCGCCGACCTTGTGGATGATCCGCTCGGCCCGGATGGCGCCCCCCGGCGAGGTGATCGACAGGTCGAGCAGCCGCCACACCTCACGCTGGCTCAGGCTTCGGGCCCACTCGGTGTAGGCCTCGAGCCGACCGGCGGCCGTGACCCCGCCGACGAGCGCGCCCATCGACGTGCCGGCGATCGCGACGATCTCGAACCCGCGCTCGCGCAGCACCTCGATCACCCCGATGTGCGCATAGCCCCGAGCGCCCCCCGACCCGAGGACGACTGCCGCACGTGCTCCCTCAGCCACCCTTCGACCCTACGACGGCCCCGCCGATCGGCGCAGCGTCAGCCGCGTCACGTCTCAACCTGACACGAGACATGACGACCGCCTCACTCCCCGGCCGGCCCGGCATCCTCGGCCGGCCCGGCATCCTCGGCCGGCCCGGCATCCTCGGCCGGCCCGGCAGCGGGGCGCGCCTCCTGGAGGTAGGTGAACTCCGTGGCGGCGAGCCACTCGGCATCGGCGATGAGCTCGATGCCCGTGACCCGCTCGCCCACGACGGTGAAGGAGAAGGCGACCTTCGGCTCGCCACGCAGCGTCCACACGGCGCCGACCTCGCCGACGCCGCCCGCGTCATCGGTGCCCAGCACCGCGAGCCGCGCCGACCGTGCGCCGCCGTTGAAGATCTCGGCGACGTCTGCGCGCCCGCGCACGAGCGCCGCTGCACCCATCGCCGCGGCGGCCGGGTCGGCCCGCATGACGACCTCGGGGTCGAGCAGCTCGAGCAGGGCGGTGAAGTCGCCGGCCCGCGACGCGGCGAGGAACGCCTCGACGACGCGGCGCTGGCGGGCCCGGTCGGTGTCGCGCTCCACCTGGGCCGAGCGGACCCGCCGCCGGGCTCGGCTCGCGAGCTGACGGGTGGCGGCGGGGGAGCGGTCGACGATGTCGGCGATCTCCTCGAAGGGCAGGCCGAAGAGGTCGTGCAGGACGAAAGCGAGCCGCTCTGCGGGCGTCAGCGAGTCGAGGACGAGGAGCAGGGCGACACCCACGGAGTCGGCGAGCTCGGCCTCCTCCGCCGGGTCGGGCGCGGCAGGCTGGTCGAGCTGCAGCCGCGGGTCGCGCGACTCGGCCACCAGCTCCGACAGCTCACTGTCCCAAGGGTCCTCGCGCCGCGATCCTCGCGACCGCAGCATGTCGAGGCTGATCCGGGCGACGACCGTCGTCAGCCATCCGCCGAGGTTGTCGACCTGGCTGGCGTCCGTGCGCCCCAGCCGCAGCCAGGCCTCCTGCACTGCGTCGTCGGCGTCGCTCGTCGAGCCGAGCACGCGGTAGGCCACCGCCCGCAGCCGCGCCCGGTGTGCCTCGAAGTCGCGGGCCACCCAGTCACGCGAGCCGTCGTTCACGCCGCCGCCGCCGCCGTCGGTCGGCGCACCGCCGTTGCCGCCGTCGGTCGGCGCACCGCCGTTGCCCTGCGTCGTCGCGTCCATGAGCCGTCCCGTCCGTCCTGTCGCGTCACGCCGTCACATTCTGCGCCCGGCATCCGTCACACCTCTGACGAGCCGCACCCGCCGGATGTGACATCGCCCCGGCAGCTCGTCGCACCGTCGGCCGACCAGCCGGCACCCACCCATCACGAGGAGCAGGACATGACCGCCGTCGACACCATCATCTTCCCCGTCGCCGACCTCGCCGCCGCCAAGAGCGTCTTCACGACGCTGCTCGGCGCCGAGCCGCACACCGACGAGCCCTACTACGTCGGCTACACAGTCGACGGCCAGGAGTTCGCGCTCGACCCCAACGGCCACCGCAAGGGCCTGCGGGGCACCGTGCCCTTCTGGCGCGTCGACGACCTCGACGCCTCCAGCGCCGCCCTCGTCGCTGCGGGGGCCACCGTCGTCCAGCCGCCCGCCGAGGTCGGCGGGGGGCGCCGCACGACGGTCGTCGCCGACGCCGACGGCAACCAGTTCGGCCTCATGCAGGGCTGAGAGCCCCCGTCGGAGGAGCCGGTATGCCGTCCGGTGGGCACCCAGCCCGCCGGACGGCATACGCGCGTCTGGGTGAGTGTGGTGGCGGACGAAAACGATTGTCACACAGGCAAACTCGCGGTCATCGGCGCAACCCACCTGCGACGTCGTGCCTGCTGATCTGTGCCTGGTCTCGAGACCAGGGGTTGCGCAATCCGGACGAGATGGGCACGATGGGGGGCGATGTAAGCGCTTACAACATGCAGACCGGCGCCCTCGCCGGGTATGACGCAGGCGCACTCATGACTCGACGACGAGACGAAGGAGGTGGACCGTGGCGACGACCCCACGCCAGCGGCCCCAGCGGACCGACCGCCCGTCGGCAGCCCCCACCACGCCCTCGCCCGAGTCATCCGCCTCCGCTCCGACACCCGCCACGACACCCGCCACGACACCGGCCACGACACCGGGCGTGACGCCTGCCGTCGGGGCGACGATCTACTCCGTCGCCGAGCGCGCCGGGGTGTCGATCGCGACGGTCTCGCGGGTCCTGCAGGGCCGGGCGGTCGTCTCCGAGGCCACCCGCCAGAAGGTGCTCGAGGCCGTCGAATCGCTGCACTACGTGCCTCTGGGCGCCGCTCGCAGCCTTGCCGTGCGTCACCACGAGGCCTACGGGCTCGTCATCCCGGAGCTCACCGGCCCCTACTACTCCGAGCTGCTCATGGGCTTCGAGACCCGCGCCGCCGAGCTCGGCCAGAGCGTCATCCTGCTGCTCGCGAATGGCAAGAGCGACGTGCCCGGGGCCGTTGGTCACCTCGCCACGAGGGTCGACGGCATCGCCGTGCTCGGCTCGGCCGCCTTGCCGCCCACCCTCGCCCGCGCCCTGCGCGGCCGCAAACCCGTTGTCGTCATTGCCGGTTCATCACCCCACGTGCCCGGTGGCGACAGCGTCGAGCTCGTCGCCGCCGAGAACGTCCACAGCGCCGAGCAGCTCACCGCCCACGTGCTCGACCACGGCCGCTCGCGCCTGCTCTACGTCGGTGACCCCGACCCCGCCCCCGACATCTCCGAGCGGTATGCCGGCTTCGTCGCCGCGCACGCCGCCCGCGGTCTCGTCGCGGCGGAACCGGTGCGCGTGCCCTTCCGCGAGAGCGAGGGCGTCGCGGTCGCCGACCGCATCCTCTCCGGCGAGCTCGAGGCCGACGCCCTCGTCTGCGCCAACGACGAGCTCGCGCTGTCGATCATGACGCGCCTGCAGGACGCCGGCCGAGACGTGCCCGGCGACATCGCCGTCGTCGGGTGGGACGACGTCATGACCTCGCGTTATGTGCGCCCCGGCATGACCACGGTCCGCCAGCCCGTGCACGAGCTCGGGGTGCTGGCCGCCGAGCGGCTCCACCAGCGCGTCGACGGCGCCGCTCCGCTCCCGGCCCCCGTCCTGCTGCCGACCGAGGTCGTGCTGCGCGGCTCGTGCGGCTGCCCCACCCCCTAGCCCCCTCGCCGGTGCGGCACCAGTAGCCGTGCCCTGTTTCGCCGATCCCTCCAACCCGTCCACGCACCAGATCCCCCAGTCGCTCCATCGATCCCCTGACCCCGCCTCCACAGACCCGCGAGCCCGCTCGTGGCACCCAGAAAGTGAGACACCCGATGAGACGCACCACCGCCATCACTGTCGCCTGCATGACCGCCGCCGCCCTCACCGTGACCGCCTGCGGTCGCAGCGCCGACACGGGCGGCGCAGCCGCCGGCCAGACCGGCGCAGCCGTCAGCACCGGCGCCGCCAAGGGCACCATCACGATGTGGGCCATGGGCGCCGAGGGCGAGAAGCTGCCCGAGCTCGCCAAGGACTTCGAGGCGGCCAACCCGGGCGTCAAGGTCAACGTCACCGCCATCCCCTGGGACGCGGCGCACGACAAGTTCACGACCGCCATCACCGCCAACAAGACGCCCGACCTCGCCATGGTCGGCACGACGTGGATGGGCGAGTTCGCCGGGCTCGGGGCCCTCGACCCGACGCCGGCCCAGATCGACAAGTCGGTCTTCTTCGACGGCGCCCAGAAGACGACCGAGGTGGGCGGCACGTCCTACGGCATCCCGTGGTACGTCGAGACGCGCGTCCTGTTCTACCGCTCCGACCTCGCCAAGAAGGCCGGCTACGAGACCGCCCCGACCGACCAGGCCGGCCTCAAGGACATGGCCAAGGCCATGCAGACCAAGGCCGGCGCGAAGTGGGGCATCGGGCTGCAGGCCGGCGGCACCGGATCGTGGCAGACCCTCATGCCGTTCGCGTGGTCGAACGGAGCCGACCTCACGAAGGACGGCGGCAAGGGCTACAACTTCGACAGCCCGCAGGTCCTCGAGGCGACGAAGTACTACCAGTCGTTCTTCACCGACGGCATCTCCGACAAGGCGGCGCCCGCGACGCCGACGACCGAGCCCGACTTCGCGAGCGGCAAGGTGCCGATGTTCATCTCCGGTCCGTGGATGATGTCCGCGGTCGAGAAGGTCGGCGGTGCCGGCTTCAAGGACAAGTACAACGTCGCCCAGATCCCCGCCGGGTCGGCCGGCTCGTCGTCCTTCGTCGGCGGGTCGAACCTCGCCGTCTTCAAGAACACCCAGAACCGCGACACTGCCTGGAAGTTCGTGCAGTGGCTCGCCGACCCCAAGGTCCAGGCGAAGTGGTACGCGATGTCGACCGACCTGCCGTCCGTCAAGAGCGCCTGGCAGGACTCGAGCCTCGCCGGTGACAAGAAGCTCGCCGTCTTCGGCAAGCAGCTCGAGACGGCCAAGGCGCCGCCGTCGTTCTCGACGTGGGAGCAGGTCGTGGCCACCTTCGACACCGAGCTCGAGAAGGTGACGAAGACCGGCTCCGACCCCGCTGCCGCCCTGAAGACGGTGCAGCAGCAGGCCGACTCCATCGGCTCGGGTCAGTAAGCCATGACCGCCCAGACCGTCTCCCGCTCGCCGGGGCGCCGCTCCGGCGGGCGGGAGGGGCGGGCGGCGTGGATCCTTGCGATCCCCTTCTGCCTGCTCTTCCTCGCCTTCACCGCCTGGCCGGTGGTCCAGTCGATGTTCATGAGCTTCACCGACACCAAGGCGCGCGACCTGCGCTCGCCGTTCTCGGTGAACATCATCGGGCTCGACAACTACACCAAGGCGCTGTCGGACCCCGTCTTCCGCAAGGCGGCCGCCAACACCGCCTACTTCGTCCTCGTCGGGGTGCCCCTGACCCTCGTGCTCGCACTTGCTGCGGCCATCGCGCTCGACAAGGGGATCACGCGCTTCAGGTCGGTCTTCCGGCTCGGGTTCTACACCCCCGTCATCACCTCGATCGTCGCGGTGGCCGTCGTGTGGCGCTTCCTGCTCCAGGACCCGGGCGGCCTCATCAACACCGTGCTCGGGTGGGTCGGCATCGACGGCCCCAACTGGCTGGGCGACCCGAACTGGTCGATGCCCGCCCTCATCATGATGGCGTCGTGGCGCAACTTCGGCACCGCCATGATCATCTTCCTCGCCGGTCTGCAGGCCGTGCCGGCCGAGCTGCACGAGGCCGCCGCCATCGACGGCGCCGGCGCCTGGCGACGGTTCCGTCACGTGACGATGCCGCTGCTGCGCCCGACGCTCCTCTTCGTCATGGTCACCACCTCGATCGGCTATCTGCAGGTCTTCGAGGAGCCGTTCGTCATGACGAAGGGCGGCCCGCTCGACAGCACCATCACGGTGTCCTACAACACCTTCCAGCAGTTCGGCTTCGGCAACTACGGCCTCGCGTCGGCGATGAGCTACCTCATCTTCGTCGTCATCGCGATCGTGACGGCCCTGCAGTTCCGCCTGCTCCGAGAGAGGACGTGACCATGTCCGTTGACACCGCTCCCCGCCCCGTGGCCCAGCCGTCGCGCGGCGCCACGCCCTCGGGCCGCGCGCCCCGCTCCGGCATGGTCGGCTCCAACAACGGCGGCCACTGGTGGCTCTACCTCGTCCTCGTCGTCGCGCTCGTCGCCGTCATCGCACCCTTCGTGTGGATGGTCCTCGGCAGCTTCAAGAGCGAGGGCGAGCTGCGACAGGTGCCGCCGACGTGGTGGCCCCAGACCGCCTCGCTCGACAACTACACGCAGCTGTTCAGCCGGCTCAACTTCGGGCAGTTCTTCTTCAACTCGACCGCCGTCGCCGTCGTCGTCACGGTCGGCAACCTCGTGTTCTGCTCGATGCTCGGCTACGCCCTCGCGATGCTCGACTTCAAGGGCAAGAAGGCCATCTTCGTCGCCGTCATGGGAACGCTCATGATCCCCGGCGTCGTCACCTTCGTGCCGCTCTTCGTCCTCGTCGCGAATGCCGGCCTCGTCGACACGCTGCCCGGCCTCTTCCTGCCCTTCCTCGTCAGCCCCTTCGGCGTCTTCCTCATGCGCCAGTTCATCCTCGGGCTGCCGAAGGATCTGCTCGACGCCGGTCGGGTCGACGGTGCCGGAGAGCTGACGATCTTCGCGCGCATCATCATGCCGCTCTGCGGGCCGGCCCTCGCGACCCTGGGCATCCTCACCTTCCTCGGCAGCTGGAACAACTTCCTCTGGCCGCTCGTCGTCGCGCAGTCGGAGGACAAGTACACCCTGCCGGTGGCGCTCGCCCTCTACGCGACGGGCCAGAACAGCACCAACTACGGCCTGCTCCTCGCCGGGTCCACGGTCGTCATCCTGCCGATCCTCGTCATCTTCCTCATCTTCCAGCGGCGGTTCATCGAGGGCATCGCAACGACCGGCCTCAAGTGACCCTCGAGCCAACCCACCCCACCGACCGACCCCTCGACGCAAGCGTGAACCGACACCGAAACGGAGCACAGCCCATGTCCGACACCTCCCAGCGCCTCCACCTCCCCGGCCGCCGCGCCCTCCTCGTCGGAGGTGCCGCCTCACTCGCCGCCTTCGCCCTCACCCCAGCGTCGGGCGCCTCGGCAGCGTCGCGCAACGCCCCGGCATACCTGCGTGGGTCGGCGACCCGCGCCGTCGACAACGGGCGCGTGCGCACGTGGGCCGCCGACACGTGGCGCAGCCTCGTCGCGATGACCGACCCGAAGACGGGTCTGCCCGCCGACAACATCCCCGAGTCGCTCGCCGCCGGCGACCGCTCCGGCTACACGTCGCCGACGAACATCGGCGGCTACCTGTGGTCGACGGTCGTCGCGCGGGAGCTCGGCATCATCACCCGCGGCGAGGCCACCGGCCGGCTCATCCGCACGCTCAAGACGGTCGAGCGGATGGAGCACCACACGCCGAGCGGCATGTACTACAACTGGTACGACGAGGCGACCGCCACGGCGCTGCACACGTGGCCCGACTCGGGCGACAAGGTCGTCCCGTTCTGCTCCAGCGTCGACAACGGCTGGCTCGGCGCCGCCCTGCTCGTCGTCATGAGCTCCGACCGCGCCGCGGCGCCCTGGGCGAGGCGGATCTTCGACCGGATGCGCTGGGACGCCTTCTACAACGACAACAGCGACCCGGCGCACCAGGTGCGGCCGGGCGGCCTCATCCACGGCGGCTTCTACCCCTACGAGGACGGCCGTCCGGGAGGCACCTACCGGGGCACCCACATCGGCGGCGACCCCGTCTGGCTGACGACCCACCACTACGACACGACGGTGTCCGAGACCCGCATCACGAGCTACCTCGGCATCATCACCGGCCAGATCCCGGCTAAGCAGTACTTCGCGATGTGGCGCACCTTCCCGGCGACGTGCGACTGGTCGTGGCACGAGATGCAGCCGGTCGGGGTCAACCGCACGTACTACGGCATCGACGTCTACGAGGGCGCCTACACCTACCGCGGCATGCACATCGTGCCCGGCTGGGGCGGCTCGATGTTCGAGGAGCTCATGCCCGACGTCTTCGTCGACGAGGCGGCGTGGGCGCCGAGATCATGGGGGCGCAACCACCCGCTCCACGTGCGGGCACAGCGCGAGCACGGGCTCATCGAGGCGGGCTACGGCTACTGGGGCTTCTCCCCGTCGAGCAACCCGGCAGGCGGCTACCGCGAGTACGGCGTCGACGCGCTCGGGCTCAACCCGACGGGCTACATGTCCGACCAGGAGAGCACGAACTACGACCCCGGCTTCGGCGACTGCCGCCCGGCGACGAACCCGTCGCCGACCTACGGCGACGGCGTCGTCACACCCCACGCGTCGTTCCTCGCGATGATGCACGAGCCGGCGCAGGCCTTCACCAACCTCGCGAACATCGAGGCCGACTTCGACTCCTACGGCCGGGGCGGCTTCTTCGACGCCATCGCCGTGAAGTCGGGCACGGTCGCGCGCCGCTACCTCTCGCTCGACCAGGCGATGGTCATGGGTGCGATCGGCAACGTGCTCGGGCGCGACGTCATCCGACGGGCGTTCAGCACGCCGGCCGTCGAGAAGGCGCTGCGCCCCGTCATCGGCGTCGAGGAGTTCGGCGCGAGCCCGACCGCCTGACCCGCTCCTGCCACCTCCCACCACCGCGCTGGCCAGCGCCCTCCCGAGGCGCCGGGGCCGGCACCCCCAGACCTCGTGGCCGCCCGACCGCACGCATCGGGCGGCCACGAGGCCCCTCACCGAACGAAAGGCCCCACCCGTGCGCCCCGAGCTCAGCACGACCGAGGACGGCGTCGCCTACCGCGACCTCAACGGCAACGGCCGGATGGACCCCTTCGAGGACCCACGGCTGCCCGTCGACGACCGGGTGGAGGACCTCGTCGGCCGCCTCTCCCTCGAGGAGAAGGTCGGCCTCATGTTCCAGACCGTCATCGAGGCCGGCGCCGACGGCTCCCTCATCGAGGAACCTGGCGCCATCAGCAAGTCGCCGACGACCACCGTCGTGCGCGACAAGCACCTCAGCCACTTCAACGTGCACGCCCTGGGCGACCCCCGGCTCGCGGCACGGTGGAGCAACGCGCTGCAGGCGCTCGCCGAGACGACGCCACACGGCATACCCGTGACGATCTCGACCGACCCGCGGCACGCGTTCATCGAGAACGCCGGGGTCTCCTTCTCGGCCGGTGCCTTCTCGCAGTGGCCGGAGCCGTTGGGGCTGGCAGCCCTTCGCGACACCGAGGCGGTGCGGGCCTTCGCCGACATCGCCCGGCAGGAGTACGTCGCCGTCGGCATCCGAGCGGCCCTGCACCCGACGCTCGACCTCGCGACCGAGCCGCGGTGGGCGCGCCAGGCGGGCACGTTCGGCCAGGACCCCGATCTCGTCACCGAGCTGGGCGTGGCGTATCTGCAGGGCTTCCAAGGGGATTCGCTCGACGAGGCAAGTGTGGCCTGCACGAGCAAGCACTTCCCCGGCGGCGGTCCGCAGAAGGACGGCGAGGACGCGCACTTCCCCTACGGCCGCGAGCAGGTCTACGGCGGAGGCAGATTCGCCGACCACCTCAAGCCGTTCCCCCCGATCATCGCGGCCGGCACCGCGGGCATCATGCCCTACTACGGTATGCCGCTCGGCCTCGTCATCGGCGGGGAGCCCATCGAGCCAGTGGGTTTCGGCTACAACAAACAGGTCGTGACCGGGCTGCTGCGCGAGAAGTTCGGCTACGACGGCGTCGTCGTCACCGACTGGGAGCTCGTCAACGACAACCACGTCGGCGACCAGGTCCTCCCGGCCCGCGCCTGGGGGGTGGAGCACCTCGACCCGCACGGCCGCATGGAGCTCATCGTCGATGCTGGTGCCGACCAGTTCGGCGGCGAGGAGTGCGTCGAGATCCTCCTCGACCTCGTCGCCCAGGGCAGGGTCACCGAGGCCCGCATCGACGAGTCGGCCCGGCGCCTGCTCGCTGTGAAGTTCCGGCTCGGGCTGTTCGACAACCCCTACGTCGACGAGGACGCCGCCGCCGAGACGGTGGGCCGGGCCGACTTCCGCGAGCTGGGCCACGCCGCCCAGGCGCAGTCGGTCACCGTGCTCGCCCAGCGTGCCGCCGCCCTGCCACTCGTGCCGGGTCGGCGCGTCTATGCCGAGCGGGTGTCCGATGAGGCGCTGGCGCGGCACGGGATGACCCGCGTCGAGCGACCGGAGGACGCCGACGTCGCGCTCGTGCGCCTCATGGCTCCCTTCGAGCCGCGCTCCGACCTCTTCCTCGAGGCGTGGTTCCACCAGGGGTCGCTCGACTTCCCGCCCGGCCTCGTGCACCGCCTCGCACGGATCGCTGCGGTGTGCCCGCTCGTCATCGACGTCGTCCTCGACCGCCCCGCCGTGCTCTCACCCCTGCTCGACACGGCAGCGGCCGTCGTCGGCAGCTACGGGAGCAGCGACGATGCCCTGCTCGACGCGCTGACGGGCGTCATCCCGCCTCGTGGCAGGCTGCCCTTCGACCTGCCCCGGTCGATGGAGCAGGTGCGTCGGCACCACGAGGACGTGCCCGGCTACGACGACCCGCTGCTGCCCTTCGGGCACGGGCTGTCGATCCAGGGTCAGCCGATGTAGCCCTCGACCGTGCGCTCGGGCCGCACTTGCGCCTCGTCGGGGTTCTCGCCGAACTCGCGCTTGGCCCGGCGCTGGCGCAGGAGGTCCCAGCACTGGTCGAGCTCGACCTCGACCTCGCGGAGGCGGGCATGCTCCTCGTCGACCGAGATCGCGCCGGCCTGGAGGGCCCCGCGCAGCTGGTGCTCCTCGTCGATGAGCGAGCTGATGCGGTGCTGGATGCTGGTGTCGTCAGCCATGTCGCCACCTTCGCACGCCCCCGCCCGTGCAGTCGAGGGCCGTCGAGGGTCATCAAGGCCGTCGGGGGCCGCGCGTGAGCCGTCCGGAGTATCCGACCTGAAGAACCGGCGCCTGCCGTGTATCAGGCCGTCGCCACAGTGCACTGATCGGCAGGGGAAGGGTGCGGGGCAGGGGGGCCGCCCCGCACCAACCCTCAGCGTGCAGCGGGCGCCGGGTCCGGCCAGGGAGCGGACCGGGCGCCCGCTCGGCTGCGCTCAGGTCGTCGCCGAGGCGAGCACCTGACCCTTGCCGTCGCGGATCTCGAGCCGCTGGATCTCGTTGGGGCGCAGGGCAGTCGCCCCGGTCAGCTGGGAGTATCCCGTCGGCGTGCCGCGCCACGACGCAGCCGCGGTCGAGCCGCCCTTGCGGTCGATGACGTAGAGGGTCAGCTGCCCGGACGTCGGCATGTCCTCGCAGTCGAGGTCGAGCTGCGTGCCCCACCCCCGCGTCACGAGGGCGACGTCGACGCGGACCGACGACCCCGGTGCGGGCGCTGCCACCACGTGCGTCGTCGGCAGCTCGGGCGGGGCCGTGAGCCGCGGGCCGAGCCACAGGCCGGCGCCGAAGAGGACCGCCGCGGCGGCTGCCGCAACCGCGGTGAACCAGCGGCGTCGGGTCTGCCGCCGCCGGGCGACGGCCGAGAGCAGCCGCGGGAGCTCCTCGTCGTCGGACACCGACGGCGCGGCGGCAGCGTCGCCTTCGGCGTCAGGAGAGAGGTGGGGGCCGCCGGCGGGCCCGGCGAGGGCGAGCAACCGCGGCAGCCCCGACACCTGACCCAGCTCGGCCTGGCACGCGGCGCAGGTCCGCAGGTGCTCGGTGAAGGCGCTGTGGTCGGCGTCGGACAGTCCTCCGAGCAGGTAGCCGCCGAGGAGGACGTGCAGGCCATCGGACTCGTCGGTCATCTCGTCACTCCCATCTCGTCGAGGATGGCGCGCAGGTGGCGCACGGCGTAGTAGGCCCGCGACTTCACGGTCCCCTCGGGGGTTCCGAGCCGCGTCGAGGTCTCGGCGATGCTGAGCCGCTCGTAGTAGAGGCAGCGCACGACGTCGCGGTGGGCGGGCTGGAGCCGGCCGAGCGCCTCCTCGACGAGCACCTGGTCGAGCGCGCGGTCGAGGTCGGCGTCGTCGACGGGGAGGTCGACGAGAGCCGTCTGCTGCGGTCGGCGTGTCGAGGCGCGGTGCTGGTCGACGATGAGGTGCCGGGCCGTCGTGATGAGGTAGGCGCGCAGGTTGTCGACCTCCGGGGCCTGCCGCCACACCCGCAGGATCACCTCCTGCACGATGTCCTCCACCCGGTTGGCGTCGCTCGTCGCGCGCCAGACGACCCGGCGCAGCATCGGGCCGTGCTCGCGGTAGATCGCCGCGACGGCCTCGTCGTCGAGCGGCATCCGTGCCTCACCTCCTCACCGTGGTCCCCGTCTGGGAGACGCCACGACCGGCACCGCGGTTCACCTCAGGCCTCCTGCCCACCCCCGCACCGTCTCACGTCGACCCCGTTCGCCCCTGCCGTATGCCGTGAGGCGCCCCTGCGTCCTAGCGTGGGCTCATGTGCCCCGTCGGTCTGCCGAACCCCGCCCGTCATCCGGTCACCGGTGGGCTCTTCCTCTCCCCGGTGCCGGCGGGATCGGGCTGGCCCGGTGACCCGGCGACGGCCGAGACGCCCGTCGCCCGCACCCCTGCCCAGGTGGGGCGACTGGCGAAGGGTGCGGACGGCATACCGGAGCTCGATGCGCGGATCAGCGTGTGCCGGGCGTGCCCGCGGCTCGTCGCGTGGCGCGAGACGGTGGCGGTGGAGGGGCGGCGGGCGTCGTTCGCGGACCAGCCCTACTGGGGCCGCCCCGGCCCCTCCTTCGGCGACCCCGACGCCGAGGTGCTCGTCGTCGGGCTCGCCCCCGCGGCCAACGGCACCAACCGCACCGGCCGGATGTTCACCGGGGACCGCTCGGGCGACTGGCTGTATGCCGCGTTGCACCGTGGCGGCTACGCGAGCCAGCCGACGTCGGTCAGTTCGGGCGACGGGCAGGTGCTGCGGGGTCTGCGGATCGTCGCGGCCGTGCGGTGCGCTCCACCGGCGAACAAGCCGACCACCGAGGAGAAGGCCGCGTGCGCTCCGTGGCTCGACCGCGACCTCGAGCTCTCGGAGGGCCGGCTCCGCTCGGTGCTCGCGCTCGGTTCGATCGCCTGGGATGCGGCTCTCGGCGCGGCTCGGCGTCGCGGATGGCAGGTGCCGACTCCCAAGCCTCGCTTCGGGCACGGCGCGGAGGTCGTGCTGACGACCGCTGCTGGTCATCCTGTGCGCCTCGTCGGGAGCTACCACGTGAGCCAGCAGAACACGTTCACCGGCAAGCTCACCGAGGCGATGCTCGACGAGGTCATCGCGCGCCTCTGAGCGAGGCCTTCGCCTGCGGCTGGGTCTCGTCGTGTGCTTGGGTCGGGTCATGACCGAGAACGTGGCTGACAACACAGCTGGCAACACGGCTGGCAACACGGCTGGCAATGCGATCCACGGCACCGAGTGGACCGTCCAGGAGCTAGGGGGTGAGGTGACGGCCCCGCCGAAGCCGCAGCTGTCCTTCGGAGCCGACGGCCGGCTCACCGGTACAACGGGCGTCAACCGGCTCATGGGGGAGTTCGAGGTGCGCGACGGGCTGCTCGTCGTCGGCAACGCCGCGACGACCCGCATGGCCGGCCCGCCCGAGGCGATGGCCCAGGAGCAGCGCCTGCTCGAGCTGCTCGGCGCCGAGCAGGCCTTCGTCATCACCGGCGACCGCCTCGAGATCGGTGACGGTGAGGCGGCCGCCCTCCTCGTGCGGCCGAGCATCCAGCCCGTGCCGGGTGAGGCCGCCGCTGGTGGTGCGGGGTCTGCGGAGACGGCCTAGAGGCCCAAACGGCAAGCTGCGGCGGCCCGGCGCCGTGGCTCCTGGGGTGCTGCCTCTATGGGTGCCTCTATGGGTGCCTCTGTGCTGCCTCTGCGTTGAGTCAGCACGTGACTCAACACCGACCACCCGCGTCGGGGCGCTCCGGTGGCGAGTCACTCTGAGTCACTCTGAGTCACTCTGAGTCACTGGGTGACTCAACGCAGGGGAGGCCCGGACCACCTCAAGCGGCGCCGAGACAGCGGACAGCTGCGTGCCCGGGTGCATCAGGCCTGTCGGCTGCTGAGCACTGAGGAACGGTCGATCTTGAGCTGCCCGCCGTCGCGCACGAGGGAGTAGGACGTGCGCTCGATGAACGTGCGGCCGTCGGCGTAGTCGTAGCGCAGGGTGGCGACCACGGAGGAGGGGGCGGTGCTCGTGACCTGCGAGACCTGCACCCGGTTGATGCTCCCCCAGAACCGGTCGTAGTAGGCGCGGCTCGTCGCCGTCGTGCGCTGGTAGCGGTCGGTCAGCCGAGCCCACCCGGCATCGGTGTTGCCGGGCAGCAGCCCGTAGTAGTCGCGGACAGCCGCGCTCAGGGCGTTCGCCGTCACCGCGCCACTCCCGGCGTTCGCTGGGGGCGCTGCCGTGGTGGCGGGCGCGGGAGCAGAGCTCGTTGCAGACGGAGCACTCGTGCGGGTCGGGGTGGGTGAGGCCGGCCGCGAGGTCGGTGCGGCAGAGGATGACGCAGCGGCAGACGACGAGGCCGCGGAGGTCGGAGCGGACGATGACGACGACGACGGCGAGGTCGCAGCGGTGACGCGTGGTGCAGGGGCTGCCTCGCTCGCGGGGTCGTTCGCGCGCTGCACGGCCCAGACGCCGAGGAGGAGGAGGACGAGGGCGCCTGCGAGCACCGCAGCGCCGCGCCGTCGCCGCCGCGCGGGGGCGACGAGATCGCCAGGCCGGTCTGCAGCCCCGTCGTCCGGGGTGGCGTGCGGCGCCGCCGCCGCTCGCGGTGCCTCTGGTGCCGGTCGTGGTGCGTCGGCGGCCGGCGGTGGGGGAGGGTCGCTCGGCAGTTCCACGGTGTGGCCCCCCTGTGCTCCCAGCGCACCCGCGCCCACGAGGGCTGCTCCGGCCACGGGCAGCACCTTCGTGGACCCGGGACGCTCGCCCGTTCCTTCACCCATGCCGACAGTGGCGCTGGTGGACAGCCGGGAGAGCGCCTGCGCTGCCTGCTGCATCGTCGGCCGCCGCTCGGGGTCTGCATCGAGCATCGTCAGCAGGACGTCCGCGAGCGGCCCCGCGAGACGCGGCGGGTCGATCGTCCCTGACGCGACCTTGTGCAGCAGGGCCATCGGGTTGTCGCCTGCACCGAAGGGCGGCGTGCCCTCCACCGCGGCATACAGGGTCGCGCCGAGCGAGAAGACGTCGGACGCGGGCGTCGAGCTCGCGCCGCGCGCCACCTCGGGAGCGAGGTAGGCAGGCGTGCCCGTCAGCATGCCCGTCGACGTCAGCGAGACGTCGCCGAAGGCGCGCGAGATGCCGAAGTCGGTGATGAGCGCGGTGCCGTCGTCGGTGATGAGGATGTTGCCGGGCTTGACGTCGCGGTGCACGATGCGGGCCGCGTGGGCGGCGGCCAGAGCCGAGGCGACCTCGGACCCGACCTTGGCGACGCGAACGGGCGCCAGGGTGCCCTCCGCCCGGAGGATCTCGTGGAGGCTGCGCGAGGGGATGTACTGCATGACGAGGCACGGCTGCCCCTCGTGGTCCACCACGTCGAAGACGGGCACGGCGTTCGGGTGGTCGAGCCGGGCGGTGATGCGGGCCTCGCGCATCGCACGCTGGTGCGCGACGGCGGCCTCGTCCTCGGGCAGGTCTGCGAGCGCCCGCAGCTGCTTGATGGCGACGGCGCGGCTCAGCCGCTCGTCCCAGGCCAGCCACACGTGGCCCATGCCGCCCGACCCGATGCGGTGCTGCAGTCGGTAGCGACCTGCCATCAGGTCCCGCTGCTCGCTCACGTCTTCGCTCCTCGTCACTCGACCGGTCTGTCCGTGCGGCTGTGCCCGCACGGCGGTGTGCGCACGTCTCTTCGCACGCAGGGCGTCGGCAGACCCGCGGCCCGTCCCGTGCACGTACCCCCACAGCAGCGGATCGCACCCTCCAGCGCTGCCCGCCACCCGGCATACGGAATCGTCTAGCGTAGACGGCATGGCCAGTCAGCCCTCGTGGGAGAGCCCCGTGGAGAAGCAGATCCGCGAGGCCCAGGAGCGCGGCGACTTCGACAACCTGCCCGGGGCGGGCAAGCCCTTGGACCTCAGCGACTCGGGCGACCCCGACTGGTGGCTCAAGCGGTTCGCCGCGCGAGAGAACCTCGACCTCGGTGGTGCGCTGCCCGGTGCGCTCGCGCTGCGCAAGGAGGCCGCGGGCTACCCCGCGTCGCTCGTGGACGTGCGCACGGAGGCGAACGTCCGCGAGGTCATCGAGGACTACAACAAGCGCGTGCTCGCCGACCGGCTGCGGCCCGCGGTCGGCAACCTGCCGCCCATGCTCGCCAAGACCCTCGACGTCGACGAGATGGTCGCCCAGTGGCGGATCCTGCGGGGCGAGGTCGAGGCGCAGGAACGACGGGCGCGGGTGGAGCGCGAGGCGGCGCAGCGTGCCGAGCAGGAGCGGGAGGCGCGGCAGGGGCGGCAGGGGCGCGGTTCGTGGTGGCGGCGGCTCTTGGCCCGCGGCTGACGCCGGCGACCTACCCAAGGGCGGTGCCGCCGTGTCACGATCGGGTGTCTCGAGGTGACCCCTCGGCGCCGAACCACCGCAAGCCCGATGCAAGCCCTGTCCCAGATGTCCGTCGCAAAGGTGCGCATGACGACAGCCTCCGGACTCGAAGCCGCCCTGACGGCGTTCGAGGATCCCGCAGCCAAGGCGCGCGACCTCCTGCGCCTGCACCGCACGTGGGCCCACACGCGTGAGGTGCCGCAGGGTGCGCGCGGCGTGGTCGCCCGGTCGTGGCTGCGGCAGACGCCGGAGGGCGACAAGGTGTCGCGCCCGATCTCCGACGACGCCCTGCTCGGGCGCCGCGAGCGGTCGCAGCTGCTCAGCTCGGTCGTGCCGCTGCTCAAGGAGCGCCTCCTGCCGCTCGCGCACGAGGCCGGCAACGAGCTCGTCATCAGCGACGACGAGGGCTACCCGCTGTGGATGTTCGGTCCGTCGCCCGTGCGCCGCCAGAGCGACGGTCTCGGCTTCGTCGAGGGCGCCCGCTGGCGCGAGGGCGACGTCGGCACCAACGCCCTCGGCACGGCGATGGAGGAGCGGCGTCCCGTCCAGATCTTCGGCCCCGAGCACGCCCGCGAGGACCAGCACGCGTGGGTGTGCACGAGTGCCCCGATCCTCGACCGTCGCGCCCGTATGCCGCTCGGCGTCGTCACGCTGAGTGGTGCCTTCCGCACGGCCCACCCGCACACGCTCATGCTCGTGACGATGGCCGTGCGCGAAGCGGTCGAGAAGCTCGCGGGGGAGCACGAGCGCGACCTCCGCCGGGTGGCGCGTGCGAGCGAGCCGTGTGCGGGCGCCGGACGCTTCGTCGTCGTCGACCGGCACGGGTGGGTGGCGCGGGCGGAGGGCTACGGCGTCGGCGAGCGGGTCTGGGTGCCGAGCAGCCTGCGGGCCGGTTCGCTCTGGGTGCCCGAGATCGGGCAGGTGCGGGCCGAGGCGATCAGCGGCGGGTGGGTGCTGCACGAGGACGTCGCACTCGCCGCAGCCGTGCGGGTCGAGGTCGTGCGACGCCCGCCGGCGCACGTCGTCGTCGCGAGCGGCGACACGACCGTCGAGGTGCCCCTCAGTGAGCGCCACGCCGAGATCGTCGCCCTGCTCGCCGAGCACCCTGCGGGTCTCGACACGGCGGCCCTCATGGCACGGCTCGACGGGGTGGGCTCGCCGGTCACGATCCGGGCCGAGATGTCGCGGCTGCGCAAGCGCCTGGGCGGCCTCATCGAGAGCCGGCCCTACCGCCTCACCGCACCGGCAACGGTGCGCGCCGACACCCCCTGACCCCCGCACCCAACAATCGAAAGAGCAGTTCGTCGCCGTCGAGCGCGGCCCCCAGCAATCGAAAGAGCAGTTCGTCGCGGTCGAGCGGGCCCGCGCGGCCGCGTGGAAGGGCGACGAACTGCTCTTTCGATTGCCACTTGGGGTCGCTGGCAGCCGACGAACTGCTCTTTCGATTGCCGTCTGGGGTCGCTGGCAGCCGACGAACTGCTCTTTCGATTGCCACTTGGGGTCGCTGGCAGCCGACGAACTGCTCTTTGGATTGGGGTGGGGTGCAACGTTCTGCAACTCTGTCGCGCCCCGCCTCTGGCTCCTAGCGTCTGCCCGAACGACCCACCACGTGGACAAAGGAGTTGGCGATGGGTGAGCAGCTGACGGCGGGCACCTGGCTCGAGAGCTTCGGCGAGGCCTTGGCCTCGGGCGAGATCGACCGGGTGACAGGCCTTTTCGGTGAGGAGTGCTACTGGCGCGACCTCATCAGCATGACGTGGAACATCCACACCTCCGAGGGGCGCGAGGCGATCGCCGACATGCTCGGCAGCGTCGGGCCGCAGGCCTGGCCGGGAGAGATCGTCACCACCTCCGAGTCGGAGGCCGACGGCGTGGCCGAGGCGTGGTTCACCTTCGGCAACGCGACCTTCACGGGCAAGGGCCTCGTCCGCGTGCGTGACGGCAAGGCGTGGACCCTCCTGACGAGCGCCCAGGCCCTCAAGGACCACCCCGAGCCGTCCGGCACGCGCCGGCCCCGCGGTGCCGAGCATGGGGTCAACGTCTCGACCGAGAACTGGCTCGACAAGCGCCGGCAGCGGGTCGAGTCCTACGGGGTCGACGCCGAGCCCTACGTGCTCGTCGTCGGTGGCGGTCAGGGCGGCATCGGTCTCGCCGCGCGTCTGGGCCGCCTCGACGTGCCGACGCTCGTCATCGACAAGTACCCGCGGCCGGGCGACCAGTGGCGCAGCCGCTACCACTCGCTCTGCCTGCACGACCCGGTCTGGTACGACCACATGCCCTACCTGCCCTTCCCCGACCACTGGCCGGTCTTCACGCCCAAGGACAAGATGGGCGACTGGCTCGAGAGCTACACCAAGGTGATGGAGCTCGACTACTGGAGCAACACCGAGGCGACCTCCGCCTCCTTCGACGAGGACGCCGGCACGTGGACCGTCCACGTCACGAGGGAGGGCCGTGAGGTGGTGCTCCACCCGGCCCAGCTCGTGCTCGCGACGGGCATGAGCGGCATACCGAACGTGCCGACGCTGCCTGGCCACGACGTCTTCCGCGGCGACCAGCACCACAGCAGCAAGCACCCCGGCGGGGCGCGCTATGCGGGCAAGAAGGTCGTCGTCATCGGGTCGAACAACTCCGCCCACGACATCTGCGCCGACCTCTGGCAGAACGGCGCCGAGCCGATCATGCTCCAGCGGTCGAGCACGCACATCGTGAAGTCCGACTCGCTCATGGACAAGGTCCTTGGTCCGCTCTACTCCGAAGAGGCCGTCGCAGCCGGGATCGACCACGACACAGCGGATCTCGTCTTCGCGTCGATCCCCTACAAGATCCTCGCCGACTTCCAGCGGCCGGCGTTCGACGCGATCCGTGAGCAGGACAAGGACTTCTACGCCGCCCTCGAGTCGGCTGGCTTCGACCTCGACTTCGGCGACGACGACTCGGGCCTCTTCCTCAAGTACCTCCGGCGCGGGTCGGGCTACTACATCGACATCGGTGCCTCCGAGCTCATCGCCAAGGGCGCGATCCGGCTCGTGCGAGGGCAGGTCGACCACCTGACCGAGCACGCCGTCGTGCTGGCGGACGGCACCGAGCTCGAGGCCGATGCCGTCGTCTACGCGACCGGCTACGGGTCGATGAACGGCTGGGCCGCCCAGCTCATCAACCAGGAGGTCGCCGACGCTGTCGGCAAGTGCTGGGGCCTCGGCTCCGACACGACGAAGGACCCAGGCCCGTGGGAGGGCGAGCTGCGCAACATGTGGAAGCCCACGCAGCAGGACAACCTGTGGTTCCACGGCGGCAACCTGCACCAGTCGCGCCACTACTCCCGCTACCTCGCCATGCAGCTCAAGGCCCGGCTCGAGGGGATCGACACGCCCGTCTACGCCCTCGCGCCGTCGCACCACAAGGCCTGACCGTCCCCAACAATCGAAAGAGCAGTTCGTCGCCGTCGAGCGCGCGCCCGCGGGTCGCGTCGAAGGGCGACGAACTGCTCTTTCGATTGTCGTCAGGGGGCGGGCGCCCGACGGAGTGTTCTTTGGATTGTCGTCAGGGGGCGGGCGTCCGACGGAGTGCTCTTTGGATTGTCATCAGGGGGCGGGCGTCCGACGGAGTGCTCTCTCGATTGACCCCGCGGTATGCCGCGTGGCGGGGCTGACGGCATACGGGAGGGTCAGGCGGGGGTGGGGTCGCCCACGAGCTCGATGAGGTCGGCCACGGAGTCGACGACCCGGGTCGGGCGGTAGGGGAAGTGCTCGATCTGGGCGCGGCTCGTCGATCCGGTGAGGACGAGCACAGTGCGCAGGCCTGCCTCGAGACCGCTGATGATGTCGGTGTCCATGCGGTCTCCGACCATGAGTGTCGTCTCCGAGTGGGCGTCGAGCCGGTTGAGCGCGCTGCGCATCATGAGCGGGTTCGGCTTGCCGATGTAGTAGGGCTGGCGTCCGGTGGCGGTGGAGATGAGCGCCGCGACCGAGCCGGTGGCCGGCAGGGTGCCCGCCGGGCTCGGGCCGCTCGGGTCCGGGTTGGTTGCGATGAAGCGAGCGCCCTTCTCTATCAGACGGATTGCCCGGGTGATCGCCTCGAAGGAGTAGGTGCGCGTCTCGCCGAGCACGACGTAGTCGGGGTCGCGGTCGGTCATGACGTAGCCGATGTCGTGCATCGCCGTGACGAGGCCCGCCTCGCCGACGACGTAGGCGCTGCCCTCGGGGCGCTGCTCCGCGAGGAACTGCGCGGTGGCGAGGGCTGAGGTCCAGATCGCCTGCTCGGGCACGTCGATGCCGCTGCCGCGCAGGCGGGCTGCGAGGTCGCGGGGGGTGAAGATCGAGTTGTTCGTCAGCACGAGGAAGCGCTTGCCCGACGCCTTGAGCACCTCGACGAACTCCGACGCGCCCGGGATGGCGTCCTCCTCGTGGACGAGCACGCCGTCCATGTCGGTGAGCCAGGTGTCGACGGCGCGGTGATCGGTCATGGACCCATTGTGGTGGGCCTGCGCGGCCGCCGCGTCAGGACACCGCTGCGTCAGGACTCCGCTGCGTCAGGACGCCGACTGCGCGGCGATCGCGAGGTCGACCCGGTCGGCTGACAGGGCGTGCTGGATGACCATGGTCGCGGCCCCGATGACGCCGGCCTGGACGCCGGTCGTCGCGGCGACGATCTGCAGGTCGCTCGTGGCGAGGGGGAGCGAGCGTCCGTAGACGACCTCGCGGACCCCGGCGATGAGGCTCTCGCCCGCCTGGGCGAGCGAGCCGCCGATGACGATGACCGACGGGTTGAGCAGGCTGACGCAGGTGGCGAGCACCTCGCCGATGGTGCGGCCGGCCTGGCGCACGGCGTGGGCGGCCGGGATGTTGCCGCCGCGCACGAGCTCGACGATGTCGGCGTTGGACGTGGCGGTGATGCCGATCTCGGCGAGCGCCCTCATGATCGCGGGCCCGCTCGCGACCGCCTCGAGACACCCGAGGTTGCCGCAGGAGCAGAGCACCTCGGGGGCGTGCGGCGCCGCGACGTGGCCGAGGTCGCCGGCCGCGCCGACGGCTCCGCGGTGGAGGCGTCCGCCGCTGATGATGCCGGCACCGATGCCGGTGGCGACCTTGACGAAGAGGAGGTGCTCGACGTCGGGGTGAGCCACGGCGTGCTCGCCGAGAGCCATGATGTTGACGTCGTTGTCGACGAGCACGGGCACGTCGAAGACGCGGCCCACGTGCGCCGGCACGTCGTAGTTGTCCCACCCGGGCATGATCGGAGGGCGCTTGGGGCGGCCGCTCGAGTGCTCGACGGGGCCCGGCACGCCGATGCCGACGCCGATGAGGTCCGCGGCAGTGCGGCCGGTGAGGTCGAGCATGCGGGTGGTGGTCGAGGTGACCCAGTCGAGCACGGTCTCGGGGCCGTCGGTGATCGCGACGTCCTCCCCGATCTCGCACAGCGGGCGCCCCGCGAGGTCGGTCAGGGCGATCCGGCCGTGGGTCGCGCCGAGGTCGGCTCCGACGACGACGCGGGCCTCGGGGTTGAAGGCGAACCGCACCGGCGGGCGCCCTCCGGTCGAGGCGGCCTCACCACTCGGGGCGAGCAGCCCGCTCGCGAGGAGGGCGTCGACGCGTGATCCGACTGTGGACCGGGCGAGGCCGGTCAGCTTGGCGAGCTCCGCCCGGGTGCGGGGCGTCTGGTCGCGCAGCAGCTGGAGCAGCTCACCGGCGCCGGTCGACGGCGCAATGGGCTGCGAGGACGGGGCGATACGCACCTTCGAAGTGAAGCACATCCGGCTTCTGTGTGTCACGAAACAGTCTTTGTCAGATCGATTACAAACTTTTGCTTGACGCCCAGACAGAAGTGGGCCACGGTGTGACGCATGACATCTCGACGACGAGACGAGGCGACCGCCCCTCTCCTGCGCATGACCGGCGTGGTGAAGCGATTCCCCGGTGTCGTCGCCCTCGGCGGCGTCGACCTGGACGTGCAGCGCGGTGAGGTCCACTGCCTGCTCGGCCAGAACGGCGCCGGCAAGAGCACCCTCATCAAGGTGCTCGCCGGGGTCCACGAGCCCAACGAGGGCACCATCGAGTGGGAGGGCGAGCAGGTCACCCTCAGCCACCCCCAGGCCGCAATGGACCTCGGTGTCGCGACGATGTACCAGGAGCTCGACCTCGTCGAGGGCCTCTCCGTCGCCGAAAACATCTTCCTCGGCCACGAGCAGACGCGCTTCGGCTTCTCGCAGCGGTCAACGGCCCGCCGCGCGGCTGCGGCGCTCCTCGCCCGGCTGGGCCACTCCGAGATCTCGCCCGCGGTCGAGGTCGGCACGCTCTCGGCCGCCTCGTGCCAGATCGTCAGCATGGCGCGCGCCCTCTCCCTCGACGCGAAGCTCATCATCATGGACGAGCCGTCGGCCGTCCTCGACGCCGGCGAGGTGAGCCAGCTCTTCCGCGTCATCCGCGAGATCACCGACCAGGGCGTCGCCGTCATCTACATCTCCCACCGCCTCGAGGAGATCCGCGAGATCGGCGACCGGGTGACCGTCCTCAAGGACGGCCGCACGGTGACGACCGGGCTCGACGCCAAGACGACCCCGACGCAGGAGCTCATCCGGCACATGACCGGTCGCTCGATCGAGTACGTCTTCCCGCCCAAGCCCGAGGTGCCCGCAGGCGAGCCGCTGCTGCGGGTCGAGGGGCTGGGTCGCACGGGCGAGTTCTCGGGCGTCTCCTTCGATGTTCGTCCCGGCGAGGTCGTCGGGCTCGCGGGGCTCGTCGGCTCCGGCCGGTCCGAGGTCGTCGAGACGATCTTCGGGGCGCGCAAGGCCACGACCGGCACGGTCACGGTCGACGGCCGCGTCGTCCGGCCCGGGTCGGTTCCCGCCGCGGTGTCCGCCGGCATCGGCCTGTGCCCCGAGGAGCGCAAGAGCCAGGCACTCGTGCTCGGTGCGTCGCTCGCCTCCAACATCAGCCTCGCGTCGCTCGCCCGCTTCTCGCGTGCCGGCCTGCTCGACCGCGACGGCGAGAACACGTCGGCGGAGGAGCTGCTCGAGTCGCTCGACGTGCGGCCGCGGGGCATCCACCGCGAGTCGCGCACCCTCTCGGGCGGCAACCAGCAGAAGGTCGTCCTCGCCCGCTGGCTCCTCCGTGGCTGCCGCGTGCTCCTGCTCGACGAGCCCACCCGTGGCGTCGACGTCGGCGCCCGCTCCGAGATCTACGCCCTGATCCGCCGCCTGACCGACGACGGCGTCGCCGTCGTCGTCGTCTCCAGCGAGATCCCCGAGGTCCTCGGGCTCTCCAACCGGGTGCTGGTCCTCGCCGACCGCACCGTCCGCCACGAGGGCCGCGCCGACGAGCTCGACGAGCACGCCGTCCTCGACATCATCCTGAAGGGAGACGCGGCATGAGCGCCGACGTCACGAAGGCCGAACCGCCGTCCGGGGACCCGGGCACCGACCGGACGGGGGCTGTCGATCCGGTGGCCCAGCAGGGCCCGCCAGTCGGGGGTATGCCGTCCCGCCAGGGTGGTCTCGCCGGCTTCCTCAGCGGCCCGCTGGGACGCAACGCGGGTCTCGTCGTCGCCCTCGTGCTGCTCATCATCGTCGGCATCATCACCGCCGGTGACCGCTTCGCCAGCCCCGAGAACGCCTTGACGATCCTGCGCCTCGGCTCGGTCATCGGCGTCGTCAGCGTCGGCATGACCTTCGTCATCTGCGGCGGCGGCATCGACCTGTCGGTCGGCGCGATCGTCGCGCTCTCGTCGGTGTGGGCGACGACCGTCGCCACCCAGACCCTTGCGGCCGACTTCCACTGGATCGTCATGGTGTTCGCCGCACTGGCCGTCGGAGGCGTGTGCGGCCTGGTGAACGGCGTGCTCATCGCCTACGGGCGGATAGCACCGTTCATCGCCACTCTCGCGATGCTCGCTGCGGCCCGCGGTCTGGCCGAGATCATCGCCAAGCGGCGCACCCAGATCATCCGCGACCGCGACTTCATCAACTTCTTCGGCGGCAGCGTGCTCGGCATCCCGGTGCTCGTCATCCTCTTCGCCATCGTCGCGGTCGTCGGGTGGGTCCTGCTCAACCGCACGACGTTCGGCCGTCGCACCCTCGCGATCGGTGGCAACCCCGAGGCCGCGCGCCTCGCCGGCATCCGGGTCCAGCGCCAGACGATGTACCTCTACATCCTCCTCGGCGTCGCGTGCGGCATCGCGGCCGTCATGATCATGGCCCGCACGACGACCGGCACCTCGACGCACGGCACCCTCTACGAGCTCGACGCCATCGCGGCGGTCGTCATCGGCGGCACGCTGCTCAGCGGCGGTCGCGGCACCGTCGTCGGCACGGTCCTCGGTGTGCTCATCTTCACGACGCTCACCAACGTCTTCACCCTCAACAACCTCGACACCTCCACGCAGGCGGTGGCCAAGGGAGCCATCATCGTCGCCGCCGTCCTGCTCCAACAGCGGGTCTCCCGCACCAGGTCGACCTAGCCACCACGGCTGTCGTCCGGTCGGCCTCCCCACCCGGGGTCGTCGTCCACTCGCCAAGGGGGGGACTTCCCGAGGCGCTGCACCACAACTCACAGCATCACCTCACCACCCCGCTCACATAGGAGTCAGCGTGTCTGCATCACTTCCCCTCACCACCAAGCGGATCGCCTTCGCGGCGATCACCCTGAGCGCCGCCCTCGTCGCCGCCGGGTGCACGAGCAACGAGCCGGCCACGACGCCGGCCGCCTCGACGCAGCAGCCCGCGGGCAACGCCGCCAGCAGCAACGACGCCCCCGGCAAGAAGGTCGTCATCGGCTTCTCCGGCCCCGCGGCCGACCACGGCTGGCTTGCCGCCATCAACAACTCGGCCCTCGAGGAGGCCAAGAAGCACAGCGACGTCGAGCTCAAGGCCGCGGAGGGCACCAACGACGCGAGCCTCCAGATCAGCCAGATCGAGACCTTCATCAACGACAAGGTCGACGCCATCGTCCTGCTGCCGACGGACGGCGCCGCCCTCACCGAGGTCGCGACCAAGGCGATGCAGGCCGGCATCCCGGTCATCAACGTCGACCGCGAGTTCTCCAGCCCGTTCGCCGCGCGCTCGACGATCCTCGGCGACAACTACGGCATGGGCGTCTCGGCCGGCACCTACGCGTGCCAGGTCGTCAAGGACAAGAACCTCACCAACCCGGTCATCGCCGAGATCGCCGGCATCGACGCCCTGCCGCTGACGCAGGACCGCTCCAAGGGCTTCGCCGACGCGCTCAAGGCGTGCAACCAGACCGTCGACAACCGCGTCGCGGCCGAGTTCACCGTCGAGTCCGGCGAGAAGCAGGCCTCCAACCTGCTCCAGGCCGCTCCGAAGATCGACGTCCTGTGGAACCACGACGACGACCAGGGTGTCGGCGTCATGGCCGCCCTCGACCAGGCGAACCGTCACGAGATGGCCTTCATCGGCGGCGCCGGCTCGGCCAACGCCATGCGCTGGATCCAGGAAGGCAAGATGGCCGCCACGGTCATCTACCCGCCCACGCAGGCGGCCGACGGCATCAAGCTCGCGCGCCTCATCGCCCAGGGCAAGGGCCTGAGCGACCTCGTGCAGGTCGAGGTGCCCAAGCGCATCGTCCTCAACGCGCCGGTCGTCACCAAGGACAACGTCGAGCAGTACCTGCCGCTGGGCTTCGAGTCCTGATCGCCGGCTGCCCGCGCCGGAACCTCCGGCGCGGGCAACGGATCTGGACCACCGGAACCCACTGACCTCGGATTGAGGACGACATGAGCAACTCTGGCAAGCCTGCCCTCGGGGTGGGGATGATTGGTTACGCCTTCATGGGGCGTGCCCACTCGCAGGCCTGGCGCAACGCACGCAGCTACTTCGACGTCCCGGCGGTCCCGCGGCTCGCGGCCGTCGCCGGACGCAACGAGGCTGCGGCCCGGGACACGGCGGACCGCTTCGGCTGGGAGTCCGTCGAGACCGACTGGCGGCGCCTGCTCGAGCGCGACGACATCGACATCATCGACATCTGCACGCCGGGCGACACCCACGCCGAGATCGCGGTCGCCGCGCTCGAGGCGGGCAAGCACGTGCTGTGCGAGAAGCCGCTTGCCAACTCCGTCGAGGAGGCCGAGCGCATGGTCCAGGCGGCGCAGGCTGCCGCCGCCCTCGGTGTGCGGTCGATGGTCGGCTTCACCTACCGCCGGGTGCCCGCCATCGCGTATGCGCGCCGCCTCGTCGACGAGGGACAGCTGGGCCGCATCGTGCACGTTCGCGGCGCCTACCTCCAGGACTGGCTCGTCGACCCCGAGTCGCCGCTCACCTGGCGGCTCCAGAAGGAGCGCGCCGGGTCCGGTGCCCTCGGTGACGTCGGTGCGCACATCATCGACCTCGCCCAGTTCGTCACCGGCGAGCACCTGACGGGGGTGTCGGCCCTCACCGAGACGTTCGTGCGCGAACGCCCGGTGAGCGACCCCAGCCTCGTCGGCACGAGCGGCATCAGCGGGACCTCGGCATCCAACGGCTCCGCCGCGCGTGGTGCGGTCACGGTCGACGATGCAGCGGTGCTCGTGTCGCGGATGAGCGGTGGTGCCCTGGCGACCTTCGAGGCCACGCGCTTCGCGACCGGCCGCAAGAACGCGATCCGCTTGGAGATCAACGGAACTCGCGGATCACTCGCCTTCGACTTCGAGGACATGAACGTCCTGCACGTGCACGACGCGACCGTCGACGCGCGAGACGCCGGCTTCACCCGGGTGCTCGTCACCGAGGCGACCCACCCCTACGTCGCGGGGTGGTGGCCGCCCGGCCACGTGCTCGGCTACGAGCACGCGTTCACCCACCAGGCGGTCGACCTCGTCACCGCCATCGCCGAGGGCTCCGACCCCCGGCCCTCCTTCTCCGACGGGTTCCAGGTGCAGCGGATCCTGTCGGCGGTCGAGACCAGCGCGGAGCGGGAGGGGTCCTGGACCCCGATCGACGGGGCCCGCGTGCCGTCTCCATCCCTGTCCTGACCAGACACCACGTGCAGCCACGTCGCCCGTGCTGAAAGGAGCACCGTCCCACCCAGCTCGACACGTTCGACAGCTCGATCAGCTCGACCAGCTCGACACGTACGAACCAAGTCTCTGTCACTCCCTGAAGGAGCACGCACACCATGCACAACGACAACGACGTCAACCCGCTGAAGCTCGTCACGAAGCTCGGCCTCAACCGCCGTCAGTTCTTCGCGGCGACGACGGGCATGGCGGCCGCCGTGACCATGACCGGTGCCGCGGCCAAGGCCGCCCCCGGCGCGAACGGCATCCTCATCCCCGCGCCGCGTCGCGGCATCATCCTCTACACCGTGCGCGACGCGGTCGGCCGTGACCCGCTGGCCTCGCCCTTCGCCTCCGGCTTCAAGGAGGTCCTCACCGAGCTCTCGTCGATCGGCTACCGCCAGATCGAGTTCGCCGGTTTCCGCCAGCACGCCAACGCGGAGGGCGGTGCCGACCTCAACACCGTCGCCGGCGCCACCGCCCTGCGCACGTGGCTCGACGACCTCGGCCTCGAGGCCGAGGGCAACCACGGCTCCGTCCCCTCGACCATCACCGACACGACGATCGCGCAGTTCGACACCGCGTGCGAGATCGCCAACATCCTCGGCATGGGCCACATCGGCACGGGCAGCGACCCGACCGGAAGCGCCTACGTCGCCGACTGGGACGCCGCGGCAGCTCGCTGGAACTTCTTCGGCGAGCGCGCGGCCTCGCACGGCCTCAAGCTCTACACCCACAACCACGACATCGCCTACAGCTTCCTGCTCGACAGCGGGCCGGCCGATGCGCAGGGGCGGCCCACCCGGTCCTCGGGCATCCGCCGTCTCGAGTACTTCCTCGCCAACACCGACCCGAAGTACGTCTTCCTCGAGATGGACATCTACTGGGCGCACGTCGCTCAGTTCAAGCACAAGAGCTACACCGCGCCCGACGGCTCGGTCGTCCCGGCGCTCTTCGACCCGGCCGCTGTCGTCGCCGCCCAGACGCAGCGCTTCCCGCTCTTCCACGCCAAGGACGGCAAGTCCGACCCAGCCAACAGCAACGGCTACGTCATGGCGCCGTTCGGCCAGGGCGACATCGACTACTCGACGTTCCTGCGTCGGGTCGGCGCAAAGGGCTCGCACAACCCGATGTGGGAGATGGACACCGCTCCCGGCAACGCGGTGACGGCGCCCAACCAGTCGATGGAGCTCTCGAAGGTCAGCTACGACGCGATGGCAGCCCTGCGCGGCTGACCCCGGCCCCGCGGCGCGACCGCGGCCCCGTCACACGCCGGCGGGGCGGCATACCGGAAACACCGGCCCCCGGGGAGCGCAAGAGCCGTTGCAGCGGCGCGTCTCCCCGGGGTCCGGCTCAGCCCATCTCTGTCAAGAAGGACGTACCCATGAATGCTACAAGTCGTTTGAGAGGCCGGAGGGCACTTGCGGCAACTGCCGCAGCTGCCCTGGCCGCGACCATGTTGGGTGGTGTGCTGGCGACGCCGGCGACCGCCCACGACGGAGTCGACCACGGCGCCGAGCCGGCGCTCGACTGGTCGAACTACGAGAAGATCCTGCTCACCAAGGACACCGGTGAGCCCATCGACATGGCGGTCCTGCCCGACCGTCGCGTGCTCACGACCGCCCGCAACGGCGACGTGCGCCTCGTCGACCCCGACACCGGCGTCACGAAGGTCGTCAACACCCTCTCGGTCTACAACAACTCCGAGGACGGTCTCCAGACCGTCACGCTCGACCCCGACTTCGCCACGA
The DNA here is from genome assembly GCF_006717145.1 of Humibacillus xanthopallidus. Classification (GTDB taxonomy): domain Bacteria; phylum Actinomycetota; class Actinomycetes; order Actinomycetales; family Dermatophilaceae; genus Humibacillus; species Humibacillus xanthopallidus. Next base: position 307,851 of record NZ_VFQF01000002.1, read on the forward strand.
ACAAGTGGGTCTACCTCTACTACGCGCCCAAGACGATGACGGCGCCCTACGTCACGACGACGCCGACGGGGTCGGCGCCCAACAGCCTGCCTGCCGGCGCGGACGCCTCCTACTGGGACCAGTGGAAGGGCTACAACCAGCTGAGCCGCTTCAAGTGGGACGACGCAGCGGGCAAGCTCGACCTCGCGAGCGAGCAGGCCATCATCAAGGTCGAGGTCCAGCGCGGACAGTGCTGCCACGTCGCCGGTGACGTCGACTTCGACGCCGACGGCAACCTCTACCTCTCGACGGGTGACAACACGCCGGCGAGCGCGCCGGGTGCCAACGGCTTCGCGCCCAACAACAACGCGCCCGGCTTCAACCCCGGCTTCGACTCCCGCCGGGGTGCCGGCAACACCAACGACCTGCGCGGCAAGATCCTGCGCATCAAGGTCGGCGCCGACGGGTCCTACACGATCCCGTCCGGCAACCTCTTCACGCCCGGCACCGCCAAGACCCGTCCCGAGATCTTCGCCATGGGTCTGCGCAACCCGTTCCGCATCGACGTCGACCCGGTCACGAACTCGGTGTCGTGGGGTGACTACGGCCCCGACGCCGGCGCGCCCGACCCGCAGCGTGGCCCGATGGGCTACGTCGAGTGGCAGACGACCGCCATCACCAAGCCGATCAACGGCGGCTGGCCCTACTGCCACGGCCCGAACGCCAACTACAACGAGTGGAACTTCGCGACGGCGACGCCCGGCCCGTGGTTCGACTGCGACGCCGGCGCCAAGAACAACTCGACGTGGAACACCGGCCTCGCCCAGGTGCCGCCGGCCACCGCGCCGACGCTCTACTACGGCGACACCAACGCGCACCAGCCGTGGCCCGAGCTGACCGACTTCGACCGGCAGGGCGGCCAGGGCCCCATGGGCGGTCCGGTCTACCACTTCGACGCCGCCAACCCGTCGAAGACGAAGTTCCCGGCCTACTGGGACAAGAAGGCGTTCTTCGCCGAGTTCTCGCAGGACTACCTCGCCGTCTTCGACGTGCAGTGGCCGAACGGACCCGTCGACCACATCACGCACTTCCTGCCGAACGCGGCCCTCGAGACGAACGGCCAGCCGATCACCGACAGCCCGATCGACATCGAGTTCGGGCCGGACGGCTCGCTCTACGTCCTCGACTACGGCGACGGCTTCTTCCGCCAGAACCCCGACGCGGGCCTCTACCGCATCGACTACGCGGAGGGCAACAAGGCTCCGCAGGCCCGCATCAAGGCCACCCCCGTGAGTGGCAGCTCCGCCCCCCTGACGGTCACCTTCGACGGCTCGACCTCGGTCGACCCCGAGGGTGAGGCACTGACCTACGAGTGGGACTTCGACGGTGACGGCACCTTCGACGCCACTGGCGCGACCGCGCAGTACACCTACACGACCCTCGGTCGCTACAGCGCTCGACTCCGGGTCACCGACCCCGAGGGCAAGCGTGGCCTGACGAGCACCGTCATCAGCGTCGGCAACGTCGCCCCGACGGTGAACATCACCACCCCGCCCAACGGCGCCTTCTTCGACTGGGGCCAGGCCGTGCCGTTCAACGTCACGACCACCGACCCCGAGGACGGCACCGCGACGGTGTGCTCGCGCGTCTCGTGGACCTTCGGCCTGGGCCATGACGCCCACGCCCACCCGCTGAGCCAGGGCACGGGATGCCAGTTCGCGATCCCGACCCCGGCCGACGCGACGCAGCACGGCGAGACCGAGAACATCTTCGGCGTCGTCGTCATCACCTACACCGACAACGGTGCGAACGGCCTACCCGGTGCGACCACCACCGAGCAGCTCATCCTCAACCCGAAGAAGCAGGAGGCCGAGTGGGCCGACGCGACGCAGGGTGTGGAGCTCACGGCCGACAACACGGCGAGCGGCCTGCGCAAGGTCACCTCGTTCGACGCCGGCGACTGGCTGGCCTGGGACCCGGCGAACCTCGTCGGCGTCACCGGGGTCAAGGCCCGCGCCACGGGCACCGGCACCCTGTCGCTCCGTTGGGACTCGCCGACCGCGGCTCCCTTCGGCACCATCGCGGTGAACGGCTCCGGCTGGACCGAGGCGGCAGCGACCCTGTCGTCGAAGCCCACCGGAACGGGGCGTCTCTACGTCACCTCCACCGGCGGTGTCGTGCTCGACTCCCTCACCTTCACCGGTGACGGCGTCGCTGACGTCACGCCTCCCACCGTCTCGGTGACGCTGAACCCGGCGACCCCGAACGGCGCGAACGGCTGGTACACGAGCAACGTCACCGTGACGGTCAACGCGACCGACAACGGCACCGTCGCCTCGCGCCAGCGCTCCACCGACGGCGGCACCACGTGGGTCAACGCGAACACGGCGCTGACGGTCTCGACCGAGGGCACGACCACCGTGCTCTACCGGGCCACCGACAACGGCGGCAACGTCTCGCAGGTCGGGTCGGTGACGATCAAGCTCGACAAGACGGCACCCACCGTCTCGGTCACCGGTGCGGCCGAGGGAGCCTCGGTCGGCAACGCGGGCGACATCACCTGGACGGCGACCGACGCCACGAGCGGCATCGACTCCGTGACGGCCACCGTCGACGGCGCTGCCGTCGCGGGCGACAAGCCGCTCGCGCTGTGGAAGCTGCCGCTCGGCAGCCACACGCTCGTCGTCAAGGCGACCGACAAGGCTGGTCTCGTCACGACGACGACGAGGACGTTCACCACGACGACCTCGATCCTGTCGCTGACGGCGCTGACGGAGCGACTGGCCCGCGAGGGTCTCGTCACCCCGGCCGGCGAGAAGGAGCTCGAGAAGCGACTCCAGCAGGCCGAGAAGCACATCGCGGGCGGACGCACCAGTGCGGCCATCTCGCAGCTCGAGGGCTTCATCGCAGCGACGAAGTCCACCTCCAACGTCCGTGACGCGGCGGCTGCGGCCGCCCTGGCTCGCGACGCCAACGCGGTCATCGCCTCGCTGCGCTGACCGGAACGGTTCCCGGCGGCGAGGGCCCATCTCCTCGCCGCCGGGGCACCGGCCCCACCCCAGCACCACCCCGCACGCGCACCACAGCACCACGCACCATCCGCACGCAGCACCACCCGCACCCCGACTCGATGAGGAGAACGAGACATGAGCGACGCACGAACAGGTCTCTGGCTGGTCGGAGCCCGCGGCTCCGTGGCCACCACCGTGGCGACCGGACTCGCCCTCATCACCGCCCGCGGCCACGGCACCGACGGCCTCGTCACCGAGCAGCCCGACCTCGCAGCAGCCGGGCTCGTCGCGCTCGACCACCTCGTCGTCGGCGGCCACGACGTCGTCGACGTGCCGCTCGTCAAGCGTGCGGCTCAGCTCGCCGACGCAGGCGTCATCCCGCACACCGCCCTCCACCTCGTCCACGACGAGCTCGAGCGCACCGACCACCGGGTCCGCGGCGGCTACCGGGCCGGCCACGAGGACCAGGCCGCTGCCGTCGAGCGGCTCGCCGCCGACATCCGAGCCTTCCGTGACGACGAGGGGCTCGCCCGCGTCGTCGTCATCAATGTCTCCTCGACCGAGGCCGTCGTCGAGCAGCAGCCCGGTCACGAGAGCCTCGACGCGCTCGAGCGCGCCTGGGCGGCAGGGGACTCGCCGCTCCCGCCGAGTGCCGTGTATGCCGCTGCGGCCTTCAGTGCAGGCGCTGCCTTCATCGACTTCACCCCCTCGACGGGGGCGCGGCTGCCGGCGCTCGAGCAGCTCGCCGAGCGGCACGGTGTGCCGTGGGGAGGCAGTGACGGCAAGACCGGCGAGACGCTCGTCAAGTCGGTGCTCGCCCCGATGTTCGCCGCCCGCTCGCTCCGCGTCCGCTCGTGGGCCGGAACGAACCTCCTCGGTGGCGGCGACGGCGCCACCCTCGCCGACCCCCAGGCGATGGAGAGCAAGGCCCGCAGCAAGGCCCGCGGCCTCGAGGCCATGCTCGGCCACCCGGTCGACGGGCCCGTGCACATCGACAACATCGCCGACCTCGGCGACTGGAAGACGGCGTGGGACCACCTGACCTTCTCGGGCTTCCTCGGCACGCGCATGTCGATGCAGTTCACTTGGCAGGGCTGTGACTCCAGCCTCGCGGCACCGCTCGTCATCGACCTCGCGCGGCTCGCCGACCTCGCGCTGCGCCGCGACGAGGTGGGCCCGTTGCCCGCTCTCGGCTTCTTCTTCAAGGACCCGGTCGGCTCCGACGAGCACCGTCTCTTCGAGCAGCTCCGCGTGCTGACGGAGTGGGCGACCGCGCCGTGACCCGACTGCGCGACCTCGCCGAGCTGGTGCGGGCGCCGGCCGCGCTGAGCGTGCCCGGTGACTCCCTCGCCGGTGCGTCGAGCTCCGGCTGGCCGCTGGGCACTGGACTGTCGGGTGGCGTCCGCTCAGCAGCGCTGCCTCTGGCCTCGACCTGCCTCTACTGGGCGGGGATGGCGCTCAACGACTGGGCCGACCGTGAGGTCGACGCGGTCGAGCGTCCCGAGAGGCCCATCCCGTCCGGGCGTGTCTCTGCGACAACGGCGCTCGCGGTGGCCGGCGGCCTCACCGCAGCGGGCCTCGGCATCGCCGGGCTTGCAGGTGGGCGTCGGACCCTGGCCGTGGCCACTGTGCTCGCCGCCGCCGTGTGGGCCTACGACCTCGGGCCCAAGGAAGGGCCGCTCAGCGTCGCCACGATGGCCTCGACGCGAGGTCTCGACGTGCTGCTCGGTGCGAGTGCCGGCGGCTGGCCGGCGCTCCAGCGTGCCGCGGCACCAGCCGCGCTCGTCGCGCTGCACACTGCCGGGGTCACTGCCCTCAGCAGGGGAGAGGTGCGCGGCGGCTCCGTGGCGGTCGCCCAGGGCTGCGTCGCGACGACGAGTGCCGTCGCCGTCGGCTCGGCGGTGCGGGCACTGACCGCACCCGTCTCTGGCAGAACGGGTTTCGCCTCGCGCGCCGTCGCGCTCGCCCTGACGGGGTGGTATGCCGTTGGCGTCCTGCGCGCCCAGGTGGCCGCCGTGCGCACTCCCGATGCAGCCACGGCACGACGGGCGACCGGCATCGGCATCCGCGGTCTCGTGCCACTCCAGTCGGCTGCCATCGCTGCTGCGGGCAACCCCGGCCTGGCGCTCGGTGTCGCCGCGTCGGCCCCGGTCGGCGCCTTCGCGATGAAGCGGGTGTCGGCCACATGAGCCTGCGCTTCGGCTACGGCCTCAACGGCTTCACCGACCACCGCCTGGCCGATGCCCTCGCGGTCCTCGCCGACCTGGGCTACGACGGGGTGGCCCTGACCCTCGACCATGCCCACCTCGACCCCTTCGCCCCGGACCTCGCCGGCCGCACTGCGGCTGTCGGCGCCCTTCTCGCCCGTCACGACCTCGGTGTCATGGTCGAGACGGGCGCCCGCTACGTGCTCGACCCGCGGCGCAAGCACGAGCCGACGCTCGTGTCGCACGAGGGTCGCGAGCGACGGATCGAGCTCTTGCACAGAGCGATTCAGGTCGCTGCCGATCTCGGCTCGCCCGCCGTCTCCTTCTGGAGCGGCATCGCGCCGCGCGACGCGAGTCGCGACGTGTGCTGGGCTCGCGTCGAGGAGGGCGTCGAGTCGCTGCTCCCCGTGGCCGAGGCGCACGGCGTCGACCTCGCCCTCGAGCCCGAGCCCGGCATGTTCGTCGAGCGCATCGGCGACGTCATCGAGCTGCGACGCCGGCTCGGGTCGCCCGACCGGTTGCGCCTCACGATCGACGTCGGCCACCTGCGGTGCACCGAGGACGCCGACCCCGCCGCCTGCGTGCTCGGCGCTGCCGACCTCGTCGCCAACGTGCAGATCGACGACATGCGCCGAGGGGTCCACGAGCATCTGCCGTTCGGTGAGGGCGAGGTCGACTTCCCGCCTGTCCTCGCCGCGCTGTCGGCGATCGACTTCACGGGGCTCGTCGCCGTCGAGCTGCCGCGTCACACGCACGCCGCCCCCACCCTCGCGGCCGCGAGCCTCGACTTCCTGCGCGACGCCGAGCGGCTCGCGCAGGTGGACCGTCCGGACCGACGACCGCAGGAGGTGGCCCGATGAGCCCCAGCACGACCCCCGCGACGAACCCCATGACAACCCGGGACGCGATCGCGCAGGTCGCGAGCGACCCTGCCACGATCGAGCGGCACTTCCCTGCCGCGGCACGCATCGCGACCCGAGAGGGGCGTGACGGGGACGCGGCGCGCAGGGAGCTGCTGCTCGCGATCCCCGGCCCGGCGGCATACGTCGTCGACCTGGTGCGCCGGGTCTACGAGCACGGCGACCCCGCCGAGCGGCGGGCGGTGCTGCTCGCGCTCCCCGCGCTCGACGCCCCCGAGCGGAGCAACGCCGTCGGCGACGCCGCCCTGCCCATCGTGCGAGATGCGTTGCGCACCAACGACACCCGTCTCGTCGCGGCTGCTCTCGGGCCGTATGCCGCCACCTACCTCGACGACGATGCCTGGCGTCAGGCGTTGCTCAAGGTGATCTTCATGGGCATCCCCGTCGAGCAGGTCGCCGGCCTGGCCGAGCGATCCGACGCCGAGCTCGCCCGCATGGTGCGCGACTTCGCTGCCGAGCGCGAGGCCGCCGGACGCATCGTGCCCCCGGACGCCCTCACCGTCCTCGCCCTCGTCGACACCCCCGACCCCAGCCCGTCCCGGGCAGACTGAAGGAGCCTCACGTGCGCATCTTCGACCCGCACATCCACATGACTTCCCGCACGACCGACGACTACGTGCGCATGCACGCGGCCGGGGTGCGGGCCGTCGTCGAGCCGTCCTTCTGGCTCGGCCAGCCGCGCACCAGCGTCGGCTCGTTCACCGACTACTTCGACTCGATCCTCGGGTGGGAGCCGTTCCGCGCCTCGCAGTACGGCATCGCCCATTTCGCGACGATCGGGCTCAACCCCAAGGAGGCCAACGACGCCCGCTGTCGCGAGGTGCTCGACGTGCTGCCGCGCTACCTCGTCAAGGATCGCGTCGTCGCGGTCGGCGAGCTTGGCTACGACTCGATGACCCCGGAGGAGGACGACGTCTTCGCCGCGCAGCTCGCCCTCGCGGCCGAGCACGAGCTGCCGGCGCTCGTGCACACCCCGCACCGTGACAAGCTGACCGGCACGCGGCGCACGCTCGACGTCGTGCGCGAGTCGGCCGTGGCCCCGGGCGCCATCATCGTCGACCACCTCAACGAGATGACGGTCGGCGTCGTCGCCGAGTCCGGCTGCTGGATGGGATTCTCGGTCTACCCGGACACGAAGATGGACGAGCACCGCATGGTCGAGATCCTGCGCCGCTACGGGCTCGACCGGATGATCGTCAACTCCGCCGCCGACTGGGGCAACAGCGACCCGCTCAAGACGGTGCGGGTTGCCGAGGCGATGCTCGCGGCGGGCTACACCGACGACGACGTCGACCGGGTGCTGTGGCGCAACCCCGTCGAGTTCTACTCGCAGAGTGGGCGACTCGAGCTGCCGGACACGCTGGCGGACGGCGCGCAGCCCCGCGACGAGGAGCTCGTCGGTGCCGGCGCGACGTTCGAAGGCAACTCCGTGCTGCGCGGCGCGAGGGACTGACCGTGCGCCTGCGCCACTCCGACGGGCAGACGGTCCACGTCGCCTACTGCACCAACGTCCACCCCGGCGAGGACGTCGACACGATCATCGGCCAGCTCGACCGCTTCGCGCTGCCGGTGCGCCGGCACCTCGGCGCCGACGTGCTCGGTCTCGGTCTGTGGCTGAGTGCACCCGTCGCCCGGACCCTCGCTGAGGACCCCACTGCCACCGAACGGCTGCGCGGTGAGCTCGACTCACGTGCCCTCGAGGTGGTCACCCTCAACGGCTTCCCCTACCGCGGCTTCCAGGACGAGGTCGTCAAGCACCGCGTCTACCACCCGGACTGGACCGAGCGGGCGCGGCTCGACTACACCGTCGACCTCACCGAGGTGCTCGCTCGCCTCCTGCCTGACGACGCCGCACGCGGCAGCATCTCGACGCTGCCGCTCGGGTGGCGCCACCCGTGGTTCGGGGACCGCCAGGCGCTTGCCGCCGAGCAGTTCGACCGGCTCGCCGACCACCTCCACGCCCTGCGAGCGCGCACCGGCCGCGAGATTCGGGTCGGCGTCGAGCCGGAGCCCGGCTGCGTCATCGAGACGACGAGCGACCTCGTGGAGCGCATGGACGGCTGGGACACCGACGTGCTCGGGGTCTGCCTCGACCTCTGCCACCTCGCCGTCGGCTTCGAGGACGCCGCCGTCGCCGTGCCCCGGCTCGCGGCCGCGGGACGCCGCGTCGTCAAGGCCCAGGTGTCGGCGGGCCTGCACCTCGAGCACCCGGCCGACGCCGACGCCCGCCTCGCGCTCGCCGCCTTCGACGAGGACCGGTTCCTCCACCAGGTGCGGGCCCCCGGCGACACGGCAGGACGGGGGGAGCGAGGGGAGCGCGGCGAACCCGGCCCCCTGCGAGCCCGCGACGACCTCGGCGACGCCCTCGGCGGCATACGGCCACTCGACCCGGCGCCGGGCGGGGTCGAGCGGCCGTGGCGCGTGCACTTCCACGTGCCGCTGGGGCACGCGCCCGAGCCGCCCCTCGCGTCGACCACGGACGACCTGCGTGCCTCGCTGGGCGTGCTCGTCGGTGGCGAGACGGCCCTGACCGACCACCTCGAGGTCGAGACCTACACGTGGTCGGTCGTGCCCGAGGCGCACCGGCCCACCGACGACGCCGCCCTCGCCCGGAGCATCGCGGGCGAGCTGGCCTGGCTGCGCGACACGCTCATCGACCTCGGACTCAAGGAGCCCGCATGACGACCGACGCCCACTCCACCCAGCAGCCGGCCAAGGTGCTGCTCCTCGACGTCGTGGGGCTCACCCCGCGGGCGCTGCAGGACATGCCACGACTGCGCCGGCTCGCGTCGGCAGGCTGGCAGGCGCCGCTCGAGACCGTGCTGCCCGCCGTCACCTGCTCCGTGCAGTCGACGATGTTGACCGGGCGACCCGTCGCCGAGCACGGCGCCGTGGGCAACGGGTGGTACTTCCGCGACCTCGGCGAGGTCTTCCTCTGGCGCCAGCACAACGCGCTCGTCGAGGGCGAGAAGGTCTGGCACGCGCTGCGCCGCGCGCACCCCGGTGCCCGCGTCGCCAACGTCTGCTGGTGGTACGCGATGGGCATGGACGTCGACTCGATCGTCACCCCGCGGCCGATCTACCACGCCGACGGCCGCAAGTCGCCGGACTGCTACACGCGGCCGGCTTCCTTGCACGACAGGCTGATCGAGCGCCTCGGCGCGTTCCCGCTCTTCCAGTACTGGGGCCCGACGGCCTCGATCGCATCGTCGCGCTGGATCATCGAGGCGACCCGCATCCTCCTGCCCGAGCACGACCTCACGCTCTCCTACGTGCCCCACCTCGACTACGACCTGCAGCGCTTCGGCCCGGAGTCGCAGCAGGCCCGGGCGGCCGCCGCGGAGCTCGACGTCGCGCTGACACCGCTCCTCGATGACGCCGAGCGCCTCGGCGTCAGCGTCGTCGTCGTGAGCGAGTACGGCATCACCGCCGTCGACGAGCCCGTCGACGTCAACCGCGTTCTGCGCCGCGCCGGCCTGCTCGAGGTGCACACGCAGGCGGGGATGGAGTACCTCGACCCGTGGGCCTCGCAGGCCTTCGCCGTCGCGGACCACCAGGTCGCCCACGTCTACGTCCGCGACGCGGAGCGGCTCGGCGAGGTGCGCGCCCTGCTGGAGGCCGCCCCGGGCGTCGACCAGGTGCTCGACCGGGCCGGCCAGGCGGCATACGGCCTCGACCACGAGCGCAGCGGTGACCTCGTGCTCGTGGCGACGCCCCGCGCGTGGTTCACCTACTACTACTGGCTCGACGACGACCGCGCGCCCGACTTCGCCCGCGGTGTCGAGATCCACCGCAAGCCCGGCTACGACCCCGCCGAGCTCTTCTTCGACCCCGCCGACCGCTCCGCCAAGGCGCGCGCGGGGCTCAGCCTCGTGCGCAAGAAGCTCGGGCTGCGGTATGCGATGAGTGTCGTCCCGCTCGACCCGCGGTGGGTGCGGGGCAGTCACGGGCGCCTGCCGCAGGACCCGACCGACGGGCCCGTCGTCATCACCTCCGACGCCGGCCTGCGCCGCGAGGCGGTGGCTGCGGCCGACGTCCACGACCTCGTGCTCGAGGCGGCCGGGGCCGCCGTCACGACGAGCGGGACCGCGTGAGCGGCTCTCGACCTGCTTCCCACGGAGGCTCCACGGGCGCCGGCGGCACCCGCGCATCCCATGACGTACAGGGAGAACACAGGAAAATGGCGGGAAACCTTGACGTTCGCGACACGTCCTCTTTAGTTTGTTGTCCCAACGTACTAGCGATGACGCTGGTCACTTCGGAGGTGGCGGCCGTGACGGTCTCGGAGGGTTCGGCGTCACGCTTCGGCGCCCGCAGCACGGCCGACCAGATGAGCGTGCGACGCCACAACCTCTCCGTGGTGCTCAACCACCTACGCCTCCACGGTGGGCGCTCGCGGGCCCGCATCGCCGCAGAGACGGGGCTCAACAAGGCCACCGTCTCGAGCCTCGTCGCCGAGCTGCTCGCACGCGGCCTCGTCCGCGAGGGGGAGATCGAGCGGGGCAGCGTCGGCCGTCCGGGTCAGACGATCGAGCTCGACGCGCACAACTTCATCGCCCTCGGCGCCGAGGTCGCGGTCGACTACGTCTCGGTCATCGCGACGAACCTGCGCGGCGAGCCGGTCTCCGAGCAGCGGCTGGCCCTCGACACCGCTCGCCTGCGGGCCGAGTCGGTGCTGGGCCGCCTCGCGGGCCTCGTCGACGCCGTCATCGACCCGCTCGCCGCCGCGGGGGCGGTGCCGGTCGGTCTCACCCTCGCCCTGCCCGGCATCACCGACCCGGCCTCGGGGCTGGTGTGGGACGCCCCCAACCTCGGGTGGCACGAGACCGCCGTCCTCGAGCCGCTGCGGCGCCACCTCGGCGACCCGGCCTATCCCCTGCTCATCGAGAACGAGGCGAACGCCGCGGTCCTCGCCGAGCTCGACGTGCGCGGCCGCACGGCGCCCCCGGACCTGCTGCTCATCACCGGCGCGACGGGCGTCGGCGGCGGCATCGTCACCGGCGGCCGGCTGCTGCGCGGCAGCCGCGGCTTCGCCGGCGAGCTCGGCCACATGCAGGTCGACCCCGCCGGGCGCCGCTGCCGGTGTGGGCGGGTCGGCTGCTTCGAGACCGTCGTCGGCCTCGGCGCCCTGCTGCGCGCCCTCGCCCCGGCCGACGACCCGGTGCGCGACCCGTCGATCGACGTCGTCCAGCGGCTCGACGAGGTGCGGAGCCGGCTCGAGGCAGGTGACCCGCGCGCGCTCGCCGCCGTCGAGCAGATCGGTGACGGCCTCGTCCAGGGCTGCGGCAGCCTCGTCAACATCTTCAACCCCGGCATGGTCGTCCTCGGCGGCTACTTCGCCGCCCTCGGACAGTGGTTCGCGCCGCGGCTGCGGTCCGAGCTCGACACGGAGGTCTTCGCCCCGAAGTCGGGGGGCTGCCGCATCGAGCTGTCCACCCTGGGCTTCTCGGGCGCCGTCCGCGGGGGCGCCCTGCGTGCGACGCGCCACGTCTTCGACGAGCCCGGCCTCGTGCCCTACCGGGCCGATGCCGGTCAGCTGTCGGGCGCCATGTCCTGACCGGCGCCACGGATCGCCTGCTCGGTTGCAGCGAGCAGTGAGGGGGCGCCGGCCCGAGACCCCGGCGCAGAAGGACACCACCTCGACCGCAGGACCCGAGCTCGACCTCCGAGCTCGACCACTGAGCCGTACCGCAGGACCAAGGGCCGAACGACCGGGGACCCGCCCCGGACAGCAGGGAGCGCACCACACCACCTTCTCAAGGAGGAGCAGGGGATGAGATTGCTCACGAGTAGGGCATGGCAACGCACACGACGGCTGATCGCCGTCGTCGTCGCCATGCTCGTTGTCCTGCCCATGGCGGTCACCTGGTCGGCCGGTGCGGCTTCGGCCCACGACGGCCACGGAGAGACCGACCCGTTCACCGCTCTGGTCTTCAGCAAGACCGCAGCCTTCCGGCACGGGTCGATCCCGGCCGGGGTCGCCGCGATCCAGAAGCTCGGCACCGACCACGGCTTCACCGTCGACACGACCGAGGACGCCGGCGCCTTCACCGACGCCAACCTCGCCAAGTACGACGTCGTCATCTGGCTCTCGACGACCGGTGACGTCCTCGACACCAGCCAGCAGGCGGCCTTCGAGCGCTACATCAAGGCCGGCGGCGGCTACGCCGGCGTCCACGCCGCATCCGACACCGAGTACGACTGGCCGTGGTACGGCGAGCTCGTCGGGGCCTGGTTCTCCGGCCACCCCGCCGGCACCCCCGCCCACACCGTCAAGGTGCAGGACCACGCCCACCCGTCGACGGCCGAGCTCCCCAGCCTGTGGAACCGCACCGACGAGCTCTACAACTTCCGCACCAACCCGATGGGCAAGGTGCACGTCCTCGCCTCGCTCGACGAGAACTCCTACTCCGGCGGCACGATGGGCGCGGAGCACCCGATCTCCTGGTGCCGCGACTACGACGGCGGCCGCGCCTGGTACACCGGTCTCGGCCACACCGACGCCAGCTTCACCGACCCGCAGTTCCTCACCCACCTCCTCGGTGGCATCCGGACCGCGGCGGGCGTCGTCTCGGCCGACTGCGCGGCGACGCTGCCCGCGAGCTTCGAGAAGGTGACGCTCGACGACAACACGGCCAACCCGATGGAGCTCGACATCGCCGAGGACGGTCGCGTGTTCTACGTCGACCGCAACGGTGAGGTCCGGGTCATCCAGCCGAACGGCAACGTGTCCACCGCCGGGACCCTCCCGGTCTACACCGGCCAGGAGTTCGGTCTCCTCGGGATCGCCCTCGACCCCGACTTCGCGACGAACAGCTGGATCTACCTCTACCACTCGCCGGCAGGCGCCGCGTCGGTCGACCGGGTGACGAGGTACACCGTGAGCGGCAACACCCTCACCATGGCGTCGGCGACCGAGATCATCGAGATCCCCGTGCAGCGCAACGAGTGCTGCCACGCCGGAGGAGCCCTCGAGTTCGACAACGACGGCAACCTCTACATCGCGACGGGTGACAACACCAACCCGTTCGCCTCCGACGGCTACGCGCCGCTCGACGAGCGCGCCGGCCGGTCCGCCTGGGACGCCCAGCGCTCGTCCGCCAACACCAACAGCCTGTCGGGCAAGATCCTCAAGATCACGCCCAAGGACGCCGGCGGCTACGACATCCCCGCCGGCAACCTCTTCGCCCCGGGCACCGCGAAGACCCGTCCCGAGATCTTCGGCATGGGCTTCCGCAACCCGTTCCGCATCGGGCTGGACGAGCAGACGGGCGCGGTCCTCGTGGCCGACTACGGCCCCGACGCCGGGTCCGCCAACCCGAGCCGCGGGCCGGACGGGCGCGTCGAGTGGAACATCGTCGACAAGCCCGGCTTCTACGGCTGGCCGTACTGCGTCGGGACGAACACCCCCTACGTCGACTACGACTTCGCCACGACCCAGTCCGGCTCGGCCTACAACTGCGCCGCCCCGGTCAACGACTCGCCCAACAACACGGGCCTGACCCAGCTGCCGCCGGCCATCGGCGCGGAGCTGTGGCAGGGCAAGTCGAGCACGGCGAACCCGGAGATCGGCGGCAGCGGTGCGCCGATGACCTCGGGGACGTACGCGTACGACCCCGACCTCAAGTCGGACCGCAAGTGGCCGGCGTACTTCGACGAGAAGGCGATCTGGGCCGACTGGAACAACAGCCGGCTGTTCACGGTGCAGCTGAACGAGCAGCACACCGACGTCGTCGACCTGAACCGCTTCCTGCCCAACCTGCCGATGACGCGGCCGCACGCGCTGCAGTTCGGCCCGGACGGTGCGCTCTACATGATCGAGTGGGGCAGCGGCTTCGGCGGCAACAACGCCGACTCGGGGATCTACCGGATCGACTACGTCCAGGGCAACCGGGCACCCATCGCCCGCGCGACCGCCACGCCCCTGTCCGGGCCGGCGCCGCTCAAGGTCGACTTCGACGGGTCGGGGTCGCGAGACCCGGACGGCACCGACGTCACCTACGCCTGGGACTTCGACGGTGACGGCACGACCGACTCGACCGCCGCGGTCACGTCGCACACCTACACCACGGTCGGCGACTACACGGCGCGTCTCACCGTGACCGACGCGGACGGCCGCACGGCCGTGTCGAACATCGACATCGTCGTCGGCAACACGGCGCCGAAGGTCGAGATCATCGCGCCGGTCGACGGCGGCTTCTTCGAGTTCGGCGACACGATCTCCTACGAGGTCAAGGTCACCGACCCGGAGGACGGCGTCATCGACTGCGACAAGGTCGTCGTCCAGCCGGCCCTCGGCCACGACGAGCACGCCCACGGCTACGAGCAGTACACGGGCTGCTCCGGCACGTTCCCGCTGCCGGGCGACGAGGGCCACGTGGGAGCCGACATCTTCGGCACCATCACGGCCTCCTATACCGACAAGGGTGCGTCCGGCGCCTCGGCCCTGACGGGCCAGGACACCGTCGTCGTCCACACGAAGCGCAAGGAGGCGGAGTTCTTCGACGCCACCGGTCGCGTCGGCTCGGGCACGAACGGCGACCCCGGTGTCGTCGTCGAGGCCGCGAGCGACACCCTCGGTGGAGGCAGCAACATCGGCTACATCGAGCCCGGTGACTGGATCCGGTGGGACGTCATGAACCTGACGAACATCGACACCATCACCATGCGCGCGGCGTCCGATGCCGGCGGAGCCGACTGGGAGGTCCGCACCGGATCGCCCGACGGCCCGGCCGTCGCCAAGATCCGGGTGGAACCCACGGCGGGCTGGCAGAGCTACCAGTACTTCTCGGGCAAGGTGAGCGGCGAGACCGCCACGGTGTCCGGGCCGCTCTACTTCGTCCAGCTCACCGGTGGGTCCAACATCAACTGGATCGACTTCGGTGGTCGTGGGGTCACGGAGAACCAGCGGCCGGAGCTGCGCCTGACGGCGACGCCGACGACCGGTGACGGGCCCCTCGCAGTCGCCTTCACCGCGACGGCGACCGACCCCGACGGGGACGACCCGATCACCTACACGTGGAACTTCGGTGACGGAGCGACCGGCGACACCGGCCAGACCGGTGCGGCGACGCACACCTACACCAAGCCGGGCAGCTACCGGGCGACGGTCACGGCGACCGACTCCCGGGGTGCGAAGGCGTCCACGTACGTGGCGATCCGGGTCAACACGCCGCTCCCGACATGCTTCACCGGACGTTCGGACGGCTTCGACGGCACGGCGCTCGACACCAAACGGTGGGACAGCAACGTGCGGGCCAACAGCGACCTGTCCGTCGCGGACGGCCACCTCGTCATCAAGCTCGCGGCGGCCGACCTCTACGGAGCCACAGGCGGCGCGACGCCGAACCTCGTGCTGCAGCACCTCCCGGGTGGTGCGTTCGAGGCCACGACCAAGGTGACGTTCCCGGCAGTCCGCCAGTACCAGCAGGCGGGTCTGATCATCTACGGGGACGACAACAACTACATGAAGCTCGTCATGCAGGGCAGGACGGCCTCGCCCGACCCCGCGGGCCGGGTCATCCAGTTCCTCACCGAGGTGGGTGGCACCGCGTCGGAGACGAACTCGGCCGCCCTGGGCGCCTCCTTCCCGGAGACGTTCTGGCTGCGCCTGTCGAGCAGCAACGGGCTCGACGTCACGGCTCAGTACAGCGCCGACGGCAACACGTGGAACACGATCAGCGGAACGCGGTCCCTCACCGGGATCAACGAGCCGCGCATCGGTCTCTGGGGCACGGCCAACCAGGCCGCCGCCCTGCCGATCACCGCGAAGTTCGACTACTTCACGCTGACCCCGGACGACACCGCCACGGACTGCACCGTCAAGGACACGACCGCCCCGGTGGTGAAGGTCGCGAGCGACCCCGCCTCCCCGGACGGCGCCAACGGCTGGTTCAACGGGCCGGTGACGCTCACGGCGTCGGCCACGGACGACGTGACCAAGGCCCCCGCCATCGAGTACCGCGTCGGTGACGGAGCGTGGGCGGCATACACCGGCCCGGTCGGCCTCACCACGGACGGCACGTATGCCGTGCAGTTCCGGGCGACCGACGAGGCCGGCAACACCTCGGCGGCCACGACGGTCGACGTGAGGATCGACTCGGCCGGCCCGAAGGTGACCGTCAAGGACGGCGCCGAGTTCACAATCGGCTCGGGCGGGGTCTACTCGAAGGTCTCGTTCAAGCTGAACGATGCGAACAAGGTCGACCGGCTGACCCTCAACGGCGTCGAGAAGGACCTCACTGACGACGTGTGGTCCGACCTCAACGGCGTCAAGCCAGGCGTCTTCGGTGGCAAGGAGGGGACCAACACGCTCGTCGTCTTCGACGTCGCGGGCAACAGCACGACGGTCGCCTTCACGCTCGACTCGAAGGGGCCGGAGGTGACGGTCAAGAACGGCGCCGAGTTCACGCTCGGCTCGGGTGGGGTCTACGCGAAGGTGTCGTTCAAGCTCTACGACCTCAACAAGGTCGACCGCCTCACCCTGAACGGGAAGGAGAAGGACCTCACGGACAACGTCTGGTCCGACCTCAACTCGGTCGTGCCTGGTGCCTTCGGCGCCACGCTCGGTGTGAACACCCTCGTGGTCACGGACGTCGCCGGCAACGCCACCACCGTGACGTTCACGCTGGAGACCCCGGCGAAGGTCGCGAGAGTCGTGATCGCGGACCGCGTCGACGCCGGTGACCTCACGGCCCAGCAGGCCAAGGGGCTCACCGACCGGCTCGACAACATCGACAAGCACACCGCGGCCGGTCGCACGGACGCGGCGAAGGGCGCCGTCGACGCGTTCGCGACACGGGTGGAGACCACGGTGAAGCAGGCGGAGCCCAAGGCCGTCCTGCTCGCCCTCGCGGGCCTCATGCGGACGGGGCTCTAGGCAGTGTTCCGTCACGAGAAGCTCGGTCTCGACCCGGACTCGCGCCGGTGGACCACCCGACCGCCGGTGGATTTTCGGCCCACCGGCAGCCGGGAGCCGCGCTCCCCGTGACGGAGGGGCGCGGGTGCCGCAAGCACCCGCGTCCCGGCGGGCCGGTGCCGGGGCAGTGCGCTCCGTCCCGGCACCGGTTCGCCGCAACCTACCAACGTCCCGCACCCCCGGGACCGCACTGAGAGAAAGAGAGCACCTCATGACACGACCCATCACCCTCTTCACCGGACAGTGGGCCGACCTGCCTTTCGAGGAGGTCGCGAGACTTGCGGGGGAGTGGGGTTACGACGGTCTCGAGATCGCGTGCTGGGGCGACCACCTCGACCCCTGGCGCTGGGACGACGCCGCCTACGTCCAGTCCAAGCGGGACGTGCTGGAGCGCAACGGCCTCAAGGTCTGGACCATCTCGAACCACCTCAAGGGTCAGGCCGTCTGCGACGACCCGATCGACAGCCGGCACCGCGACATCCTCTCTGACCGCGTCTGGGGCGACGGGGACCCCGAAGGGGTGCGCCAGCGCGCGGCCGAGGAGATGAAGAACACCGCGCGGCTCGCGGCAGCGCTGGGCGTCAAGACGGTCACCGGCTTCACCGGGTCGTCGATCTGGAAGTACGTCGCGATGTTCCCGCCCGCATCGGAGGCGCTCATCGACGCGGGGTACCAGGACTTCGCCGACCGGTGGAACCCCATCCTCGACGTCTTCGACGAGGTCGCGGTCCGCTTCGCCCACGAGGTGCACCCGTCCGAGATCGCCTACGACTACTGGACGACCGTGCGCACGCTCGAGGCCATCGGGCACCGTGACGCGTTCGGCCTCAACTGGGACCCCAGCCACATGGTCTGGCAGGACATCGACCCGGTCGGGTTCCTCTGGGACTTCAAGGACAAGATCGCCCACGTCCACTGCAAGGACACGAAGAAGCGGGTCGGCAACGGCCGCAACGGCCGGCTGTCGTCGCACCTGGCGTGGGCGGATCCCCGGCGCGGCTGGGACTTCATCTCGACCGGCCACGGCGACGTGCCGTGGGAGGACGCGTTCCGCATGCTCAATGCCATCGGCTACGACGGCCCCCTCTCCGTGGAGTGGGAGGACGCCGGCATGGACCGCCTCGTCGGGGCACCCGAGGCGCTCTCCTTCGTGCGTCGCCTCTCGTCCTACGAGCCGTCGGCCGCAGCCTTCGACGCCGCGTTCTCGACGAAGGACTGACCCCAGCAGTCATCGACTGCACCTCACCCGGAGCGCCCCACACAAAGCACCTCACACAAAGCACCTCACACGCAGCACCTCACACGCAGCACCTCACACAAGGAGACCACCATGACCACGACACACCGACGTGTCGGTGCCGGACGCCTGCTCGGCACCGTAACGGGGCTCGCCGCCCTCGTGCTCGGGTTCGGGGCGGCGTCGGCGGGCGCCGCCGACAGCGCCGCCAACGCCGCCAACGCCGCAGCAGCGCCTACGGCTGCGGCGGCAGGGGACTACAAGGTCCTCGTCGTCGGCAAGACCCTCGGCTTCCGGCACTCGCACATCGACGAGACGACGCACGCCGTCATCGACATGGGCCGTGAGAGCGGCTTCACCGTCGACGTCTGGGACCCGCCGAACAGCTCCGGCGGCTGGTGGGGACCGGGGTCGCCGGGCCAGCCCGACGTCACGATGGCGAGCACGCCGTTCACGAGCGCGGCGAACCTGTCGCAGTACGCGACGATCATCTTCGCCTCGCCGGTCGACAACACGAACAGCATGAACCCGGCCACGCCGAGGCTGCTCAACGACGCTGAGCTCGCAGCGTTCCAGGGCTACATCCGCGGCGGCGGTGGCTACGTCGGGCTGCACGCCGCGACCGACACCATGCACTCGGTGCCGTGGTACAGCAAGCTGTCGGGCGGCGGGGCCCGCTTCGTCAACCACCCGGCGCAGCAGACGGCGACGATGCGGGTCGAGGACCCGACGCACCCCTCGACGGAGCACCTGCCGCGCACGTGGGTCCGCTTCGACGAGTGGTACAACTTCAGCTCGAACCCCCGTGACTCCGTGCGGGTCCTCATCACCCTCGACGAGTCGACCTACACCGGCGGTCGGATGGGCGCCGACCACCCGATCTCGTGGTGCCACAACTTCGAGGGTGGCCGGTCCTGGTACGAGGGCGCCGGTCACGTCGACTCCTCCTACTCCGACCCGGTCTTCCTCGAGCACCTCAAGGGCGGCATCGAGTGGACCGCCGGCAAGGTGAGCGGCGGTGGCGACTGCGTGACGTTCAACGAGGTCAAGGGCCTGCTCGGCGCGTCCGACGACGGCTCGATGCGCACCCAGAAGCTGACGGCGCAGGTCGGAGAGCGGCTCGCGGCCGCCGAGACGGCGGCCGACGCCGGCGACCGTGACGCCGCGCTGCAGGCGCTGCAGACGGCCCGCGGCAAGGCCAACGGCCTCATCGACCAGCACGCGGTCTCCGGCAAGATCGCCGACCTCATGGAGTGGCAGGAGGGCCTGCGCGCCGCTGGCCTGTGAGCCGACCGGCGTGAAACCCAGCCACAGGGGCGTGGCCGCAGCACTGCGGCCACGCCCCTGCGGCATACCCCGGCCTCGACGGGCGACGGCGCGCCGGCGGCCCCCGCGGGCCCCGCGGCCCCCCGGCGGCCCCCGCGGGCCGCGGCGGACCTCGGTAGGCCTCGACGCGCCTGCTGGCCCGGGGCTAGCGTGCGGGCATGAGGCTCGTGCAGATCGCCCAGCACGCCGACGACCTCGGGCGTGCGGCCGCCTTCTATGCAGACCTGCTGGGCGCTGCGCCGGTCGCCACCTTCGACCCGCCGGGACTCGTCTTCTTCGACGTCGGGGGTGTGCGTCTCCTGCTCGACCGGGCGGCGCCGAGTGCCCTGCACTACCTGTCCGTCGACGACATCGACGCCACCGTCGAGCGCCTCCGCCACGCGGGTGCCCCCGTCGAGGCCGAGCCCCACGTCATCTTCGCCCACGAGGACGACTCGCTCGGGCCGGCCGGCAGCGACGAGTGGATGGCCTTCGTGAGGGACAGCGAGGGCAACCTCGTCGGCCTCGTCGAGCACCGCCCACGAGCCTGACGCGAAGAGCTCGGCGACAGCTGTCGATCGCGCCCGGCCCCGTTCGTGTAGAGGGTGAGCGGCGACCGTCCGGCCTCCGCCACCCCACCGCCACACCGCCATCACCCGGCACGAGCACCAGGAGCGATCATGGACACCACGCGGACCTACCTCATCAGCCTCTTCTCGGGTGACGGACCTCCGCCGCCCGAGGTCGACCTCGCCGCGATCATGGCCGACCTCGAGAAGGTCAACGACGACATCCGTGCCGCGGGTGGCTGGGTGTTTGCCGGCGGCCTCGCGGCCAGCACGTCGGCGACCGTCGTGCGCAAGCGCGACGCCGTCAGCGACGCGCTGCTCACCGACGGCCCGTTCATCGAGGCCAAGGAGCACCTCGGTGGCATCTCGATCGTGCGCGCCGCCGACTACGACGTCGCGCTCGGGTGGGCCGAGCGCATCGCCGGAGCCACCGGGCTCACCGTCGAGATCCGCCCCTTCGAGCAGGGCGGCCCCGGGCAGCAGCCGACCTCGGAGTGAGCGTGACCGACCCCGCCGGTCGGCCCCCGGTGACGAGCGCCGACATCGCCCGTGTCTTCCGCGAGGAGCACGGGCGGGCGGTGGCCGTCCTCATCCGCGCGCTCGGTGACATCGACCTCGCCGAGGACGCGGTGCAGGACGCGTTCGCCGTGGCAGTCGAGCGGTGGCCCCGAGACGGTATGCCGCCCAGCCCCGCCGGCTGGATCATCACGACCGCGCGCCGCCGGGCCATCGACCGGCTGCGCCGGGAAGCGAGCCGTGACGCCCGGCAGTCGGAGGCCGCCCTGCTCGCCACCCCCGACGAGCCCCGAGAGGAGGGACCTGTGCGCGACGAGCGACTTCGCCTCGTCTTCACCTGCTGCCACCCGTCCCTGTCGAGGGAGGCCCAGGTGGCGTTGACCCTGCGCCTGCTCGGCGGGCTGACGACACCGGAGATCGCGCGAGCCTTCCTCGTGCCCGAGGCGACCATGGCCCAGCGAATCGTGCGTGCCAAGAAGAAGATTCGCGACGCGGGCATCCCCTACCGGGTGCCCCGCGACGCCGACCTGCCGGCCCGGGTCACGTCGGTCCTCTCCGTCGTCTACCTCGTCTTCACCGAGGGCCACACGGCGACCTCGGGCAGCGAGCTGGGCCGCCCAGACCTCGCGGCCGAGGCGATCCGGCTGGGGCGCGCCATCGCCCTGCTCATGCCCGACGAGCCGGAGGCGAAGGGGCTGCTCGCACTCATGCTGCTCACCGAGGCGCGGCGCCCGGCGCGCACCGACATGGCCGGCGAGCCGGTGCTGCTCGCTGACCAGGACCGAGCCCGCTGGGATGCCGCGCTCATCACCGAGGGGCATGCCCTCGTGCGGGAGTGCCTGCGCCGCAACGCTCCCGGACCGTTCCAGATCCAGGCTGCGATCAACGCCGTGCACACCGATGCTGCGACGGCCGCCGAGACCGACTGGGTGCAGGTCGTCGCGCTCTACGACCAGCTGCTCGACGTGCTGCCGACCGACGTCGTGCGACTCAACCGCGCCGTGGCCGTGGCGGAGGTGGCGGGGCCGGGCGTCGGGCTCGAGCTGGTCGAGGACCTCGACCTCACCGGCTACCACGCCTTTCACGTCGTGCGGGCGGACCTGCTCGCCCGGCTCGGTCGCTCCGCGGAGGCGGCCGCTGCCCTCGGCCGTGCCCGGGAGCTCACCGACAACGCGGCCGAGGAACGGCTCATCGAGCTGCGCGCCGCGCGGCACGACACCTGAGCCGTCGTCAGGTCCGGAAGGTAGGTTGCGCTCATGTCGACCCAGCACACCGCCGCGCCCCGGGAATCAACGCCGGCACCGACGCCGGCACCGACGCCGGCGCCGGACCAGCCACTCGACCTGGCCGCACCGTGGGGCGCGCCGAGCCGCACCGTCGACCTCGACGGGCCGGTGCACTACGTCGACTTCGGCGGCCCGGACGGGTGCGACGACGACGACGCTCCGCCGCCGGTCGTCCTCGTGCACGGTCTCGGCGGCTCCCACCTCAACTGGGTCGGCATCGGAGCGCAGCTCGCCCGCGGCCGGCGCGTCGTCGCCCTCGATCTCGCCGGCTTCGGGCTGACGCCGTCGTCGGGCAGGTCGACGTCGGTGCACCACAACGCGGCCCTGCTCAGCCGTTTCGTCCACCGGGTGCTGCGGCGCCCTGCAGTCCTCGTCGGCAACTCGATGGGCGGCATGGTCTCGCTCCTTCTCGCCGACCGGCGCCCCGAGCAGGTTGCCGGTCTCGGCCTCATCGACCCGTCCCTGCCGATCCCCGGCCAGAGGCCGGACCCCCAGGTCGCCGCGACCTTCGCCCTGTATGCCGTCCCGCGCGTGGGCGAGGCCGTGCTCACCCGCTACAACGCGCGCTACACCGACCGTCAGCGGGTCCTCGGCACGATCGCGCTCTGCTTCGCCGACGCCTCCCGAGCCGATGACGACCTCATCGGGGCGAGCGTGCAGCTCGCCGCCTGGCGTCGCACCACGCCCGCCCCGGAGGCAGACTTCCTCGGGGCCGCTCGCTCGCTGCTCGCGGTGCTGCGCCGCCCGCGGCGCTACGACGCGCTCATCGCGGGCATCGACCGACCTGTGCTGCTCGTCCACGGCGAGCTCGACCGCCTCGTGCCGGTGGCGGCAGCCCGACGGACCGCGGCGCTCAACCCGAGGTGGCACACGGCATACCTCGAGGGGGTCGGGCACACGCCGCAGCTCGAGGTGCCCGGCGACGTGCTGGCGGTCCTCGAGCCCTGGCTCGAGACGGCGGTCGATCAGAAGGCGTAGGGCCCGAAGCGACCCCAGGCGACCAGCGCGGCGAGCACGAGCAGCACCGCGTTGACGACGACTCCGCTGTACTCCTTGCGGCGCACGTGCACGGCGGCGGCGAGCACCATGACGATGACGAGCCCGGTGGCCGCGAGCGGCGTGAGGATCGGTGCGATGCCGGTCAGGGCGGGCAGCACGAGCCCGATCGCCGCGAGGATCTCGACGACCCCGATGAGGCGCACCGTGCCCTGCGAGAAGTCCTCGACCCAGGGCAGCTTCTCCTGGAGCTTCGCCTTGGGCTGGGTGGACTTCATGATGCCGGCGGCGAGGAAGGCGGCGGCGAGCACGCCCTGGATGATCCAGAGGACCACGTTCATGGTGGGGAGTTCCTTCTGCGAGAGCGTCGACACTCCAAGTGGAGTACCTGTTCCGCTTACAGTGCAGGACAACATCGCTCGCGTGCATCTCATTCCACGCTCGTCCCACCCTGTGCTCGCCCAGCCGGGGAGCGGACCGTCAGACCTCGCTAGTCTCGACGGATGGGGCAGGGCTGCGGTGCGACCGGGGTGGGGAGCGGGCTGCGCGCCGACGCCGAGCGCAACCGTCTGCGGATCGTCGAGGCGGCGCGCGAGGTCTTCGCCGAGGAGGGCATCGACGCCCCCCTCAACGAGGTCGCCCGACGGGCCGAGGTGGGCATCGCGACGCTCTTCCGTCGCTTCCCGACCCGCGACGACCTCGTGACCGCGGTCTTCGCCGACCGCATGAGCGCCTATGCCGCGGCCGTGGATCGCGCGCACGCAGAGCCCGACCCGTGGCTCGGCTTCTGTCGTTATCTCGAGCAGGTCTGCGCGATGCAGGTCGGCGACCGGGGCTTCACCGACGTCATGACGCAGAGCTTCCCGCGCTTCCGCTCGTTCGAGGCCGAACGGCGGCGCTCGCTCGACCGGTTCGGCGACCTCGTGACCCGGGCGCAGCAGGCAGGCCGGCTGCGCGCCGACTTCGTCGTCGAGGACCTGCCGCTGCTCCTCATGGCCAACGCCGGCGTCGTCTCCGGCATGGGCGATGCCGCGCCAGACGCGTGGCGACGGTTGGTCACCTATCTCGTGCAGGCCTTCGCGGCCGAGACGGCCGAGGGCCCGGTGGCGACGGCCCAGCCGCTGCCCGAGGCTCCGACACCGCGCCAGGTCGCCCGGGCGCTGGCACGGGTGCAGGCCCGTGCGGCGCGTGGCCCGGGGCGAGCACAATGACCTCCATGGACGCCAACGCGTGGAACGAGCGGTATGCCGCCTCCGAGCTCGTCTGGTCGGCCGAGCCCAACCGTTTCGTCGCCGAGATCGTCGGGCCGCTGGAGCCGGGCAGCGCCGCCGACATCGCGGCGGGAGAGGGGCGCAACGCGATCTGGCTCGTCGAGCAGGGCTGGACGGTGCTCGCCACTGACTACTCCGACGTCGCGATCAGCCGCCTGCGCGACCGGGCCGCGGCGGTGCTCGGTGACCGGGCCGACCGGCTCACCGCGGTCGTGGCGGACGCGACCCTTGCCGTCCCCGGCGAAGGAGGACACGACCTCGTCCTCTTCTCCTACCTCCAGCTGCCACCCGAGCAGATGCGTGCGGCCCTGCGCGCCGGACTCGCGGCGGTGCGCCCGGGTGGGCGCCTCGTCGTCGTCGGCCACGCGGGCCGCAACCTCGAGCACGGGTGGGGAGGTCCGAGCGAGCGCACTGTCCTCTACGACCCCGACGAGGTGCTGGCCCACCTCGACGCCGCTGGCGCTGGGGCTGTGGTCGAGGTGGCCGAGATCCGGGTGCGGCCGGTCGACACCTACGACGGTCCCCGCGAAGCCCTCGACACGGTCGTCATCCTCCGCCGCTGAGCCACCCCCTCCACAATCGAGAGAGCACTTCGTCGGGTTGCGCAAGCCCATCGCCCTCTCGATCGGGCTGCGCATCGGCGCTCTCGCCAATCGAAAGAGCAGTTCGTCGGGTTGCGCAAGCTCGTCGCCCTCTCCATCGGGCCGCGCATCGGCGCTCTCGCCAATCGAACGAGCAGTTCGTCGCCCCTTCCACGCGACCGCACGGGCGCGCTCGACGGCGACGAACTGCTCTTTCGATTGTCTTGGGGCGCGCTCGACGGCGACGAACTGCTCTTTCGATTGTCGTGGGGCGCGCTCGACGGCGACGAACTGCTCTTTCGATTGTCGTGGGGCGCGCTCGACGGCGACGAACTGCTCTTTCGATTGTCTTGGGGCGCGCTCGACCGTCAGCGCCGCCCGTACTTCTTGTGCACCGCCTGGCGCGAGACCCCCAGCTGCGCGGCGATCTCCGCCCACGCCATGCCGCCCACCCGGGCGCGGCGCACGACCGCGGCCTCGGTGCGGTCCGCCGCGCGGCGCAGCTCGCGAGCCGCGGCGAGCGCCACCCGCGGGTCGTCGTCACCGGTCGCACGTGCGATCGACAGCACCTCGTCCACCTCCATGCGCCCTCCAGAATCCGTCAACCTCAGTTGACACCGTACGCATGGACCACTCTGAGTGTCAACCGTGGTTGACGCAGTGGTGGGCCACGGGCATGAGCGCGTGTGGCATGCGCGTGCGCGCCTCAGCGGCCGCCACCTATGCTCGGCGCATGCTCATCATCGGCATCATCCTCTTCGGCATGCTCGTCGGCGCCGCGGCCCAGCTCATCCTCGGTCGGGGAGGCAAGGGCATCGACTGGACGATGGCCTTCGTGGCCGGCCTCGTCGGCTCCTTCGTCGGCGGCCTGCTCTCCAGCCTCATCGCGGGCGACGGCCTCGAGCTGCGTCCCAGCGGCATCATCGGCTCCATCGTCGGTGCGGTCATCGTCACCGCGATCTGGCGCTGGAGCGCCACGCGCCGCAAGGTCGGCTGACACCAGCCCCTTCGGCCGCCACAAACTGCGTGGCGGTCGCGTGTGCCACCGCGACAGGATGACGGGCATGGCCCTCGCCCTGTCGCACACGACTGTCAACGCCCTCGATGCCTACCGCCAGTCGGTGTGGTGGGCCGACCTGCTCGGCTACCACGAGGCCGCCGACGACCCCAACGAGCCGGGTCACGAGGAGTGCATGATCTTCTCGCCGGACGAGTCGCACCGCATCCTCTTCATCGACGTGCCCGACGCGAAGCAGCTGCGCAACCGCGTGCACTTCGACCTGCGCCCCACCGACCGCCCACGCGACGAGGAGG
This sequence comes from Humibacillus xanthopallidus, assembly GCF_006717145.1. Classification (GTDB taxonomy): domain Bacteria; phylum Actinomycetota; class Actinomycetes; order Actinomycetales; family Dermatophilaceae; genus Humibacillus; species Humibacillus xanthopallidus. The sequence continues at coordinate 333,961 of NZ_VFQF01000002.1, forward strand.
TGGAGCGGGTCACCGCCCTGGGGGCGTCCGTCGTGCAGGACTGCCGCACCCCTGACGGGCGAGGCTGGGTCGTGATGGCGGATCCCGAGGGCAACGAGTTCTGCATCCTGCGCAGCGACGACGAGCGCCGCGCGGCCGGCGACCTCTGAACCGTCTGCCCCCACTCGTCACGCCCGCCTCCCGGCGCGCTGTGGTGCGACGATGACCCCGTGACCGTCGCGCGATCGATCCTGCTCTTCGTGCTCGCAGCAGTCGCCGAGATCGGTGGTGCCTGGCTCGTCTGGCAGGGCGTGCGCGAGCACCGCGGCTGGGCGTGGATCGGGGCGGGTGTCATCGCGCTCGGCCTCTACGGCTTCGTCGCCACCCTCCAGCCCGACGCCAACTTCGGAAGGATCCTCGCGGCATACGGCGGCGTCTTCGTGGCCGGCTCGCTGATCTGGGGGATGGTCGTCGACGGCTTCCGCCCCGACCGCTGGGACGTCGGCGGCGCGCTGCTCTGCCTCGTCGGCGTCGCCGTCATCATGTATGCGCCACGCCACGGCTGAGCCCATGGCTCGTCTCACGTGCGCCTCCTCTGGACGGCGCCACGCTCGCGGCGGGACCATGGGAGCAGAGAGGTGGTCATGATGCAGACTCAGCCCGACACCGCTCGGCCCGCCACCACGGGCTCCGAGCTCACCGCCTACCTCGACCAGGTGCGCACGAGGCGCGCCGAGCTGCACGACTCGTTGAGCGCCGTCGACCTCGCCCTCGAGTCGGCGATCGGGCGAGGTGGCGTCTGGCGAGAGCGGCTGCACGCGGCGCTCGCCGAGCTCGCGCACGACTTTTCCGACCATGTCGAGGTCACCGAGCGACCCGGCGGCATCTACGACCGGATCAGCGCGTCCGCGCCGCGGCTCGTGCCGGCGATCGAGCGGCAGCGCGCCGAGCACCGCGACTTCGCCGAGGCCATTGACGGCTTCCTGGCCGTGCTCGAGCACGGTGGCACGGTCGCCGACCTGCCCGCCTTTCGCGAGGAGGTGACGACCCTCGTGGGCCGGCTGCGTCGTCACCGCCAGGTCGGGGGCGACCTCGTCTACGAGGCCTACGAGGTCGACCTCGGCGGCTCCGGCTGACCGTCGGCCGGGCCGACCCCCCCGGACCGTGGCCCCCGACGGCTTGGGCCACTGACCAATCGAGAGAGCAGTTCGTCGGCCTTCTCCCGGGCTGTGCATCCCCGGGGTGGGCCGACGAACTGCTCTCTCGATTTTGTGGGGTCAGAAGTCCGAGGGTTCGTAGCGCGGGCGGAGGGGGAAGCCGGAGGCGCCCTCCCGCGTCGTACGTGACGCCAAGACCTGATGTAGCTGGATCTCGTTGCGCTCGAAGGCAACTCGCGATCCGGCGAGGTAGAGCCCCCACACCCGCGCCGTGTCGACCCCGGCGATGGCGACGCAGTCGTCCCAGTTCTTCGACAGGTTGGTGTTCCACCCGGCGAGGGTCTTCGCGTAGTGCTCGCGGAGGTTCTCGTGGTGGCGCACCTCGAAGCCCTCGTCCTCCATGGCCCGCACGATGTCGCCCGACCCGGTGAGCTCGCCGTCGGGGAAGACGTAGCGGTTGATGAAGCCGCGCGGGGGCAGCCCGGCGTGCTGGTTGTCCGGGCGGGTGATGCAGTGGTTGAGCAGGCGCCCCTCGTCGCGCAGCCGTTCGCGCAGGAAGCGGAAGTAGGCCGGATAGTTCTTGACCCCGATGTGCTCCGTCAGCCCGATCGAGCTCACCGCGTCGAAGCCGCGCTCCGACACGTCGCGGTAGTCGGCGTGCCGCACCTCCGCGCGGTCGCCGAGGCCCTCGGCCTCGATGCGTGCCTGCGCCCAGGAGGCCTGCTCCTTCGAGAGGGTGACGCCGAGGGCGGTGACGCCGTAGTGCTGCACGGCGTGCCGCACCATGCCGCCCCACCCGCAGCCGACGTCGAGCAGCCGCATGCCCGGCTCGAGGCCGAGCTTGCGCGCGACGAGGTCGTACTTGTAGGCCTGCGCGTCCTCGAGCGTCGAGGCGTCGGCCGGGTAGCAGGCGCAGGTGTAGGTCATCGACGGGCCGAGGACGAGCTCGTAGAACTCGTTGCTCACGTCGTAGTGATGGTGGATCGCCTCGGCGTCGCGCTCCCGTGCGTGGCGCAGCCCGTGGCTGAGGCGGCGCAGCGGGCTGGGGGTCTCGACCGCGGGCAGCTCCGGCACGTGCAGGCCCGAGCGGCCCACGAACGCGGCCAGCTCGGCGATGTCGCGCGGGGTCAGGCGCCGGGGCACGAGGCCGCCGTCGACGAGGCGCATGACCTCGTAGGGGTCGCCCTCGTCGAGGCCGTCGAACTCGAGGTCGCCCATGAGGTAGGCCCGGGCGAGGCCCAGCTCGCCCGGCGACGTGAGGAGGTAGTTGAGCCCGCGCGCGCTCTTCAGCCGCATCACCCGGCCCGACGGCGTGCCGCCCGTCGAGCCGTCGAACGCCACGAGATGGAAAGGGGCATCTGCACCGAAGATCCGGTCGAATGCCGCGCCCACCGTCATCGTCATCTTGCCTGCACCGCCTTCTCGTAGAGGGTCGGGAACCGACCGTCGGGGTCGTAGCGCCGCTTGACGGGCCGGTATGCCGCGTCGCCGTAGAGCCGGGCGAAGGTGGCCTCGTCGTAGTAGGCGTCGGAGTAGAGCGACTTGTGGCCACCGAGGTCGGTGACCTGCCGCTCGATGGCGCGGTTGACATCACCATCGGCTGCGCCGGGCGCGATGGGGACGGTCGACCAGAAGCCGACGTTGACGTAGCGCTCGTCGGGGCGCATCGGGTAGAGCGGCCAGGGCGGGTCGTCAGCCGCACCGGAGCCCTCGCTGGGCTCGACCTGCCCACCGTGCGCACCGGGACGGAGCTGGATGGGGCAGAGCCAGATCGGCTCGATCGGCACCTCGCGCAGGAACCACGAGACGAAGTCGGCCGTGCGATCCAGGGGGATCTCGACGTCCTGCACGACCCGCTCGTTCGGGGGGCGTCCGCGCCAGCGGTCGATGCGCCCCATCACGTGGTGCCGGTTCTCGAGGGCGACGATGCGCCAGTAGACGTCGCTGCGCAGCAGGTGCCGCGGCCAGAGGCGGCGCACGGCCGGGACCTGCGCCCCGAAGGCGCGGCTGCACCAGAACCAGTCGGTGTCCCACCGCCACAGGTAGTCGTGCGCCGTGAGGACGTCGCGGCGCCGGGTCTGCATCGAGCGGTAGAAGATCTCGTCGCCGGTGTAGTCGCTCGGGCGCACCCGCCCCTCGAGGTCGTCGGTCCACCGGGCGAGGGTCAGGTAGGACTCGGTCGCGCTGAAGACGACGCCGTCGACGAAGTCGACCCGCTCGCCCCCGTGGGCCCGAGTCGACATCACCTCGTCGACGACGTCGAGGAGGTCCGTGACCGACGGGAAGCGGACGTGGCGGAGGCAGACGTAGGGCAGCGCCGGCTCGAGCTCGATGACGAGGTCGAGGGCGTAGCCGAGCGACCCGTAGGAGTTGGGGAAGGTGCGGAAGAGGTCGGCGTGCTCGCCGTCCGGGGTCGCGGTGACCACCTCGCCCCCGCCGGTGAGGATGCGCATCTCGCGGACCGACTCGTGCGGCAGCCCGTTGCGGAAGGACGCGGCCTCGATGCCGAGCCCCGTCACGGCGCCGCCGATCGTGATGGTGCGCAGCTGGGGCACGACGAGAGGCACGAAGCCGTGGGGGAGCAGCTCGTCGACGAGCTGCTCGTAGGTCGTCAGGCCCCCGACCCGCGCCGTGCAGGCGCCGGCGTCGACCTCGACGACGCCCTGGAGGGACGACAGGTCAAGGCCGGGAGCAGTCGCCGCGGCGCGCGTGCGGAAGAGGTTGGACGTGCGCTTGGCCAGCCGGACCGGCTGGTCGGTCGGCAGGGCGGCATACGCCGCGGCGGCCTCGGCGATGGCGTGCTCGTGTTGACGGGCCCGCGCGTGCGTGTCTGGCGGGCCCGTCAACACGGACGTGCCGAAGGTCACCCTTCCGTCCTACCAAAGGCAGAGGCCTGCTGTCGCAGGGATTGTGCTGGGAATCTGCTGGGAGTTGGTGCGGCCCGCCGTCGTCGGGCGACCGCGCGGGCTCACTCGCGGGCGAGCAGCGTCACCCCGAGGCCGACCATCATCGTGCCGCCGGCCGCGCCGAGCCGGTCGAGGCGGTGTGGCTGACGCGCGAACCAGTCGCGCGCCTTCGACGCGAGCAGCGCCCAGATGCTGTCGGAGCAGATCGCCATGACACCGAAGACGAGCCCGAGCACGGCCATCTGGATGCTGACGTGGCCGGCCGCGGTGTTGGTGAACTGCGGCAGGAAGGCGACGAAGAAGAGGATCGTCTTCGGGTTGGTGACCCCGACGACGAAGCCGATGCGCAACGCGTGCCCGTGGGGGGCGGCGGTCTCGGTCTCGAGGGCCTGGCGTGCCTCGCCCCGGTGCCGGATGGCCTGGATGCCGAGCCAGATGACGTAGGCCGCACCGGCGACCTTGATGACCGAGTAGGCGGTGGCGCTCGCAGCCACGACGGCGCCGAGCCCGACGGCGACGAGCAGCACCTGAACCGTCACGCCGATGCCGTTGCCGACGACGGAGAGCAGGGCCTCGCGCCGGCCCACGGTGAGCGCGCGGCCGATGGTGAAGAGCAGGCTCGGACCCGGCACCTGGATGAAGAGGATCGAGGCGACGAGGAAGGCGAGCCACTGGCTTGAGGTGGGCACGGCACCAGTGTGAGGGATGAGCAGGTGCCGGTCATCCCGTTTCCGAGGTGTGGTCGCCGGGCTCGGCGGCGCGCCGCAGGCAGAAGCGCCGCAGCGGCTCCGCCTCCATGACCTCGGCGAGGTCGCGGTAGAGCGCCGCAGCCTCCCCACGCCGCCCCGTGCGCCATGCGATGTCGGCGAGCGCCAGGGCCGCATCACGACGGGCGTATGCCGCCGCGCCGGCTTCCAGGGTCCGCAGCTCCCGCTCGACCTCGGCGGTGTCGCCGCCGCGGGCGAGGCGCCCGTGCGCGGTCGCCGAGAGTCGAGCGACCTGCACGGCGGGCGAGGGCCAGCGCTGCTCGAGCGCGACGTAGAGCTGGACGATCCGCTCCCAGTCGGTGTCGGCGAAGGACCTCGCGCTCGAGTGCAGCCCCGCGATCGCGGCCTCGAGGGCGAAGCGGCCGTCGCCTGCCGCAGCCAGGGTCGCGTCGGCGAGCCCGGCCCGAAGCAGGGCGAGGTCCCACCGGCTGCGGTCGACCTCGTCGAGGGCGAGCCCCGTGCCCGTCTCGTCGATGCGACCCGGTCGACGGGCCAGCCCGAGACGGATCACGGCGCGCAGGCCGCGGGCCTCGGTGTCGGACGGGTAGGCCGCGACGACGGCGTCGGCGATGGAGAGCGCCTGGCGCCCGGTGTCGGCCACACCGTCGGCCGGGTCGAGCACCGTCCGGTGGGCGACGGTGAACATGCCTGCGACACAGGCGAGCACGACGGGCAGCCGGCGCTCCCGCTCAGACGCGTCGGGGATGTGGAAGCTGCCGCGCGCCTCGCTCAGAGCGCGCTTGGCCCGGGTGAGCCGGGCTGCTGCCGCGGTCTCCTGGATGCCGAGATGGCCGGCGATCTCGGGCACGGTGAGCCCGCAGACGACCCGGAGCGCGAGCACCATGCGCGAGGCAGGAGAGATCGCCTCGTCGCAGGCGACGAAGAGCAGGGCGAGCCGGTCGTCGAGGCCAGCACGGGAGAGGTCGTCGGCATCCATGGCGGTCCGGTCGGTGACGGGGGCAGCCGTGAGGTCCGTGTCGGGGCGGGCGAGCTCGGGGGCGAGCCGGCGCAGGGTGGTCCGGCGCCGGGCGTCGTCGAGCCAGGCTCGCCTCGCCACCGAGGTGCACCACGCGGCATACGACTCGATCGGCCTGCCGCCGGCCCGCTCGTGGGCGGCGGCCCGCGCGACGGCCTCAGCGGCATATTCCTCGGCGTCGTCGAGGCTGCCGGTGAAGGAGGCGAGGGCGCGCACGATGCGCGGCCACGCCTCCTCGAACTCACCCGGCCCGAGCGGCACTCACATCCCCGTCGGGAAGACCTTGCGCCACTCGATGCGGCCGCCCGTGGGCACGAGGGCGGCGATGCGGCGGGCCGTGTCCTCGTCGTCGGTCTCGACGAGGTAGAAGCCGGTGATCACCTCGGCGGTGTCGGTGAACGGCCCGTCGGTGTAGACGGCGTCCTCGACGAGCCTGTCCTTGCCCCCGGGCCGGACCGTGCCGCCGTGGCGGGAGTTCTGCAGGGCCGCCCCGCCGACGACCCGGGCGCCGAGGTCCGCGACCGCGAGCTGGAAGGCCTCGTGCTCGGGGAAGGACGCGTTCATGTCGGGTGGAGCTGCCTGGGCGCCGGGGGCGCTCGGGTCCTTGCCGGCCGGGGCGGCGCCGGGATCCCCGCCGCCCAGGTAGGCGTCGGAGTTCCAGTCGGGCTCGTGGATCAGGTAGGCGTACGTGTCGGCCATGGCCGGCTCCTTCGTGGTCTGGCGCGCCGGGTCGGGTTGACGCCTGCGCTCGTGGCGACCCTCGCCACATCATCCTGACGAACTCGGCCGTCTGGAATCGACACGATGGCCGAATCAGTCGCGCAGCTTGTGCAGCCGGGTCTCGAGCGACGCGCGGCGGTGCTCGTTGCCGGGCAGCTCGACGTAGCGCTCGCCGAACGTCGCGAGCAGGGCGTCGTCGAGCCGCCGCACGGCGCCGGGCGGGTAGCGGTAGCCCATCCGCGCGCTGAGGTCGGCGCCGTCGACGGGGGCGATGACCTCGGCCAGCTGCTCCACCGACGTGATGCCGAGCTCGAGCAGCAGCCCCGACACCCACGTGTAGTGGTCACCGCGCGACCAGCCGGCGTCGGCGTACTTTCCCGCGAGGAACTTCGCGAGGTCCTGCGCGTCGATGCCGCCCCCGCCGCCGGGCTCGTCGGGGTCTGCGGGCCGCTCGGGCAGGGCCTGCTGGAGCCGGTCGCGGATCGCGGAGAACTCGCGGTCGGCGAGCTCGAGCAGCCCTGCGGCGAGGGTGAAGCGCCGGTCGAGGTCGTGGGCGTGCTCCTCGGGCACGGTGCCCTTGTAGCGGATGTCGTGCTCGAACTCGGCCCACGCGTGCTGGAGCACCGTCCGGATCTGCACCGAGGCGCTCCGCCGCCGCAGCGAGGCGTATGCCGCCGGGATCGTCCTGCTCGCGTCGACCGACACGAGCAGGTGGCGGCTGGCATAGCCGAAGCGACCGGCCCGGGCCGTCTCCTGGCCCATGTCGCGGTCGTCGATGACCGCGAGCTCCTCCGCGAGCAGCTTGGCCACGGCGGTGACGTCGTCGGGCACGAAGGTGATGACCCGGACGCCGATCTGGTCGGTGATGTCGACGAGCGGGTGGGGGTGCAGCAGCTTGCCGTCGCGGCGCTGCTCGGCCTTGGCCGCGAAGGACTCGACGCTTTTGGTGCGGCCCGTCACCGACAGGTAGTTGATGCCCGCGTCGTCGAGCAGCTCGCGCACCAGCTGCACGAAGCGCTCGGTGGCCTCCTCGAGCTCCGGGCGACCGGCGGCATACGCGGCGATGGCCGTGCTGATGGCCGTGGTGGTGGCTGACTCGTCGGGCATGGCGCCATCCTGCCGTGCGCGTCGCTGCTGTGGCAGCCAGACCCCCGGCGGTTGCGGGGGCAGGGCCACCCGGTCGGAGGTCCGCCGCCGGGTCCACCAGTGCGCGCTCTCGCACTCCACGCCCCAGCTGTACCTGCCGCCAAGCCAGTCGGGGACCTCGCCCACCCGGTGCTCGGCATGGGCCGGAAAGGCCCGGCCGGCCCTGTCCACGAAGGCCACCGCACCGTCGTCCTCCCAACGGCCACAGGCAGGCCCCGACGTCCCGGCCTCGGGGGGTGCGGGGCAGGGAAACAGGTGGTGCAGCCCCACGGTGAAGCCCAGCAGACGGTAGAGGCCCACCACTGACTCGAGCGAGGCGGGCAGCTGCCCAGCCTCGAGTCGCGCGATGCGGCCTGGGGGGGCGCCGGCGAGCCGTGCCAGCTCGCGCTGGCTCAGCTGCCGCGCGTGACGGACATGGCGAAGCGCGTCGGCATGGGCGTCGGGGCCGTGGCCCGCTGCTTCGATCATGGTCCGAGCCTCGGTGGCTGGCGAGGGTGAAGGAAGGGCCCGCGTCGTCGCTGTGGACGGCGCGAGGAAGCCGGGCTCCCACTCCGGGGGCTGTGGACGGCGTCGCGGACGGCGATGAAGGGCGGCCACGGGGATGGCGACAAGGCTGGGAATGTCCGGGACGGAGCCGGTCGGTTGGCTGTCGGGGCGAGGGTGTCAGCTGCCTCTGCGTTGAGTCGTGGGGTGACTCAGCTGCGATCCGTCGCGCATCAGGCGGCCCAGGTGGGGCGAGCTGAGTCAAGGGGTGACTCAACACAGAGGGCGTGAGGTCGTCTGCCCGGGCCGCGCCCACGGCGTACGTCGCCGGAGACTTGCACTGCGCTGGGTGGGCCCGAGCTGAGTCAACGGGTGACTCAACACAGAGGGAGCGCGGATCACTCGGCTGAACTGCCACGGGGGAGTGCTGTTGCGAAGGGGCGGTGGCGTGGCTGCGCGATCCTCGGCTGCAGCAATGCGGATGACGGCGGGCTCCCGGCCGTGCGAGCGTGACGTCATGCACGTCGAGACCCCGCGCCTGATCATCCGCCCGTGGAGCCACGACGAGGCCGAGCGCCTCCTCGACATCCAGAGCCGCCTCGAGGTCGTGAAGTGGCTCGGTGACGGCGAGCCGGTGCTCATGAAGGACCTCGACGAGGCGCACGAGCGGATCGACCGCTACCACCGCCGGAGCGAGAACCCGCCCCTCGGCTTCTGGGCCGTCGAGGTGCGTGCCACCCGTGACGAGCCGAGCAGGATCGCGGGGTCCGTCATCCTCCTGACCCTGCCCAACGACGACCACGGCGAGGTCGAGATCGGCTGGCACCTGCACCCCGACTCCTGGGGCAGGGGCTACGCCACCGAGGCTGCGGCGGCAGTCATGCAGCACGGCTTCGACGGGGGGCTGCCCGAGATCTTCGCCCTCACGCACACCGACAACGAGCCCTCCAAGGCCGTGTGCCGTCGCCTCGGCATGGATGACCTCGGCATCATCGAGAAGTACTACGAGGGCGAGTCGTGCCTCTTCCGGATGACGCCCGAGCGCTGGTCCGCCACCGGTGGTGGAGGAGCGACAGGCTGACGATCCCCAGCGCCCAGAGGGCGTGGAGCCCGTTCGCGGCCAGGAGGCCGAGCACGCTGACGAAGGCCACCGCGGCGGTCCACCACGCCGTCGACCAGCGCGGCAGCAGCACCAGCGCCGACGCCGTGCCGAGCACGTAGACGAGGGTGAAGCACCCGGTGGCCAGCAGCATGAGCGGGGTGAGGCCGAGCCCGAGCACAGCCGTGACGAGCAGCGACAGCGTGGCGGCGACGCCGATGACGACCACGCCGCGCCGGGGGACCTCTCCCACCCCGGCGCCCGGGGCGAGCCAGCCGGGCAGGGCGCCCTCGTGGGCCAGAGCCGCAGCGAGCCGCGAGCCACCGGCGAAGTAGGCGTTCATCGCCCCCAGGGTGAGCAGCACGGCGACGACCGCCGTCACCACACGGGCCGGGTCTCCGAGCGCGATGGCGAGCAGGTCCGAGAGCGGCGCCTGGCTGCGACCGGCGTCGGCACCGAGCACGAGGATGCTCGTCGCCGCCAGCCCGAGGTAGAGCACGCCGACGACAGTCACCGCGAGCGCGGTTGCCCGCGGCACGTCACGGCGGGGGTCGCGGTACTCCCCGGCGAGCGATGCGACCGCCTCCCACCCGGCGAAGCCCCAGACGAGCACCGCAGCCGCGGAACCGACGGCGCCCCACCCGTTCGGTGCGAACGGCGTCAGGGACTCGGTGCTGCCGTGCGGCAGTGCGAGCGCCATCGTCGCGGTCATCAGCAGCGCCAGCACCGTCGCGAGCCCCAGCTGCACGCGCCCGGAGAGGCGCAGACCAGCGATGTTCATCGCAGCCGTGCCGAGGATGAGCGCGAGCGCGACGCCGAGTGCCGTAGCTCGTCCACCTCCGACGACATCGGCGACGTAGCCCCCGGCCATCATCGAGGCCGGTGGTGCCCCGACCGGCACGGCGAACAGGAAGCACCACCCCACGGCTGCGGCCGCGCGGTCGCCGAAGGCCTGCCGCACGTAGGTCGACACACCCCCCGAGCCGGGGTATCGCGCGCCGAGGGCCGCGAAGGTGCTCGCCAGCGGGACCGAGAGGACGACGAGCGCGCCCCACGCCACGAGCGAGGCCGGCCCCGCAAGGTCCGCAGCCAGCGCCGGGAGAGTGATGACACCCGTGCCGAGCACGGCGCCCACGGACAGTGCGGTTCCCTGGGCGAGCGAGAGCCCGCCGCGACGGGTGGTCGGTGCGGTGGGGGTCCGGCTCGTCGTGAGCCCCTCGGTCGTCGTCACGGATCGAGCCTGCCTCACCAGTGGACCGGTCAGAAGGTCCACATCGGTCCGACTCGTATGGTCCAATCACCATGTGTCCCATCGTGGTGCCGAGCTGCACGTCGCGCTCTCCGGCTCGGGTGACCGTGCCGCCCAGATCTATGCCCGGCTGCGCGAGGCGATCCTCGACGGGCGCCTTGACGGCGGCGACCGGGTGCCGGCCTCGCGCGACCTCGCCGCCACCCTCGGCGTCGCCCGCGGCACGGTGACGGCTGCCTACGACCGGCTGGTGGCGGAGGAGTTCCTCGTCTCGCGACGTGGCGCGGGCACCTTTGTCGTGCAAGGCTGCTCACTGGCGGCGGGGGCCAACGCGACACGCCCCGCCCGCACGGCGCGTCACGGCGCGGTCCGGCCGACGGCAGTGTGGCAGCGCGAGACGCCACCAGCGCGCGGTCCCGACGGGGCGGCATACGACTTCTCGCTCGGTGTCCCTGACACCACCCTCTTCCCGTATGCCACGTGGCGCCGCCTCGTCACGGCGCACCTGCGTGCCGGTCGCGTCGACCACGGCACGTACGAGACCAGCGGGCACCCAGGGCTGCAGGCCGAGATCGCTCGGTATGCCGGCCTCTCCCGATCGGTCGTCGCCTCGGGTGACGACGTGGTCGTCACCGCCGGGGCGCAGCAGGCGCTCGACCTCGTCGCCCGCGTGGTCCTCGACCCGGGCGCGGTCGTCGCGGTCGAGGACCCGGGCTACGAGGCCGCGCACCGTCTCCTCGAGACCCACCGGGCGGTCGTGCACCCGGTGCCCGTCGACGACGAGGGGCTCGTCGTCGATGCCCTGCCGGCCGGGACGCGCCTCGTCCACGTCACCCCGTCGCACCAGTTCCCGACCGGTGTGACGATGTCACGGGCGAGACGAACTGCTCTGCTGGACTGGGCCGTTCGTCACGACGCACTCGTCGTGGAGGACGACTACGACAGCGAGTTCCGGTTTGCCGACCGGCCGCTCGAGCCGCTGCAGAGCCTCGACCGCGACGGTCGCGTCGTCTACATCGGGTCGTTCTCCAAGTCGCTGCTCCCTGCTCTGCGCATCGGCTACGCGATCGCCCCCGTCTCGCTGCAGCCGGCCCTGCGTGAGGCGCGCCGGGTCACCGTGTGGAACGGTGACGCCACCACGCAGTCGGCGCTCGCGGACTTCCTCGCCGAGGGCCACCATGCCGCGCACGTGCGACGCGCGAGCAAGGTCTACCGCGAGCGACGCGACGAGCTGGTCGGGCGTCTCGAGTCACAGCTCGACCCGTGGCTGCGGGTCGTGCCATCGGCGGCGGGGCTGCACGTCACGACGCTGCTGCGCGACCCCGAGGTGTCGGACGTCGTCGTGGCCGAGGCGGCCGAGCGTGCAGGCGTCTTCGTCGACACGCTCTCGTCGCGGCACCGAGGGCCCGACCCCCGGCACGGCCTCGCCTTCGGCCTCGGCGGCGTGCCGGTGCACGACATCGGCCCGGCGATCGAGCTGCTGCGAGGCTCTCTCGCGAACGCGCTCAGACCGGGGCGGAGGCGTCGACCCTCCGACGGATGATCGCGAACTGCGAGGCGAGCGGGATGATGCCGAGGATCAGCACCATCGGCACCGCGAAACCGAGCCGCAGGTTCTCTGAGCCGACGGCGCCGGTGAGCACCGCGCCGAGCAGCGCTCCGACGTAGTTGAACTGGTTGAAGCGCGCGACGACCTGGTCGACGCGCTCGTTGCGGCGCACGTCGTCGAGGTCCTCCCCACCTGCGATCGCTCCTGCGGCCGAGAAGGACAGCGGGGCGATCGTCGCGACAGCACCGCCGAGCACGGTGAAGCCGACGACGGCGATGACCCACGTCGGGGCGAAGACGACGACCGCGAGCGACAGTGCTGCGACGACGCCGCAGATGCGCAGCAGCCAGACGGCGCCGTAGCGGTGCACGAGCCCGTCACCGATGCCACGGGCGATGAGCGTGGCGACGAGGTAGGGGAGGGTGGCGAGCGCGGTGAGCCCGCTCGGCGCGTCGAGCGTCCCGTCGAGGTAGACCGGTCCCCAGGTCGTCGCAGCTGTGTCGACCATGTAGAAGAGCACCATCGCGATGCCGAGCAGCATGATCCGGCGCCAGGGCACGTCGAGCGACTCTGCGGCCGGTGCGAGCCGGTCGCGGGTCACGAACGGCGCGGCCAGTGCCGCGACCGGGAGCAGCAGCAGCGGGAGCAGCGCGGCGCCCAGCGCGACCCCGGAGGTCGCGAGCGTGACGAGGGTGGCGACGATGCCGCCCGCGGTCCAGAAGGCATGGAAGGACGGGAGGATGGGGCGACGGTAGAGGTGCTCGACCGTCACGGCCTGCATGTTGCTCGACGCGTCGACGAGCCCGAGGCCCACCCCGTAGGCGGCGAGCCCGGCCACGAAGACGGGGAAGGCCGGAGCGAGCAGGAGCGTGGCGAAACCCAGGGTCGCGACGACGAGCCCCAGCCGCACGACGACGGCGCTCGACGATCGCCCGGCGACCACCTCGGCGACGACCGAGCCGACGCCGGCGAGCAGCACCACCATGAGCAGCAGACCGCTCACGGCGAGCTCGTCGAGCGACCACCGGTCCTGGATCTGGGGCAGCCGGGTCGTCAGGGTGATGAAGAGCAGCCCCTGGACGAAGAAGGCGGCGCCGGCCGCGAGGCGGGCGCGGCGGTTCTGGGCGGCCTGGGCGGTCTCAGCCGTCTCGGCTGTCGGGGCTTTCGGGGCTGTCGCCTCGGGTGGAGGGGTCACGGGTGGTCACCCTGTCCCGACACGGTGCCCGGCGTCAAGAAGTGATATCCGGCAGGCCCGGTGGGACCGGTCGGGGTGCACCGGTCGCGACGTCGACGGGCGCGTCTTGGCGGTCGGACGGCATACGGCTAGCATCGCCTCATGGCGATGACAGCGTTGGAGATCGATGAAGGCGTCGTCGACGAGCCGCAGGCGCTCGCGGTGGCCGCGTTGCTCTTCCACGGTCTCAGCGACCCGAGCCGGCTCGCCATCCTGCGTCACCTGACGCTGGGGGAGCACCGCGTCGTCGAGCTCACCGCGCACCTCGGCCTCGCCCAGTCGACGGTGTCGAAGCACCTGGCCTGTCTGCGCGACTGCGGGCTCGTCGTGTCACGACCGGAGGGGCGCGCCTCGCTCTTCCGGCTGGCGGAGCCGGAAGCCATGCTCGAGGTCTTCGGGGCCGCCGAGCGACTGCTCGCGCTCACCGGGGATGCCGTGGCGCTCTGCCCGACGTCGGGTCTGGAGGCGTCATGACCCAGAGCCACCGGCCCGACCTCGGGCTGACGCCGGTTGCGCGCGACCACCACGATGACCACGACCACGACGGTCACGACCACGACGCGCCCGGGCACTCCCACTGGGTGAGCGACCCTGCGGAGCGGCTGCGGCTCGGCCGCCGGGCCCAGCTGCTCGCTGGGGCCTCGGTCGCCTACAACGTCGTCGAGGCCGGCGTCGCCATCGCGGCGGGGCTCGCGGCCGGGTCGGTCGCCCTCGTGGGCTTCGGGCTCGACTCCACCATCGAGGTGTCGAGCGCCCTCATCATCCTGTGGCAGTTCCGTCACGCCGTGCCCGAGTCCCGCGAGCGCGCGGCCCTGCGAGCCCTCGCGGTGTCGTTCTTCGCGCTGGCCGCCTACGTGTCCTATGAGGCAGTGGGCGCCCTTGTCGGCGGAGAGCATCCGGCGCCCTCGCCCGTCGGCATCGGGCTCGCGATCGCCTCGATCCTCATCATGCCGTGGCTGTCGTGGGCCCAGCGGCGCACCGGACAGGCACTGGGGTCGCGTGCGGTCGAGGCCGACGGCAAGCAGACCAGACTCTGCGCCTATCTCTCCGGGGTCCTCCTCGTCGGGCTGCTGCTCAACGCGACGTTGGGCTGGGGGTGGGCCGACCCTGTCGCGGCTCTCGTCATCGCGGCCGTCGCCGTCCGAGAGGGCATCGAGGCCTGGCGCGGCGACCACTGCGACTGCTGAGCCCGGCGCTGACGCACCGGCGGCGCCGCGGGCAGGTGGAGACTGTCCGTCATGCTGAGGATGACCGTCACGATCCCCGGTGACTTGACCGACCGGGTCATGCAGGTGCTGTCCGACTCGACCGCGGTGAGCACGCTGTCGGTGCTGCGCGGCGCCGCGGTGCGCCCGGTCGGCGACGTCGTCTACGCGGACGTCGCGCGCGAGGGCGCCAACGTGCTCATCGACCGGCTGCGCGAGCTGGGGGTGCACGAGTGCGGCACGCTCCAGGTCGAGCCGGTCACGACGTGGATCTCGCGGGCCGGGTTCGAGGCCGACGAGGAGACGCCCGGCAGCAGCGCCGACGCCGTCGTCTGGGCGCAGGTCGCCCAGCGCTCCTACGACGACAGCGAGCTCAACTGGACCTACCTCTCCTTCATGGCACTCGCGACCCTCATCGCCGGCGTCGCGATCGTGCTCGACTCGCAGATCCTCGTCATCGGCGCGATGGTGCTCGGGCCGGAGTTCGGCGCGATCGCCGCGCTCGGGGTCGCCCTCGTGCGGCGACGGCCGCTGCTGCTCGCGGTCGCGGCGAAGGCACTGGTCGTCGGCTTCGGGGTGGCGATCGCCGTGACCTGCCTGGCCGGTCTCGTCGGGCGCGCCCTCGGCTGGGTGACGCTCGAGGACATCACCGGCCCGCGGCCGGCGACGGGCTTCATCTACGCACCCGACCAGTGGTCGTTCATCGTCGCGATCCTCGCCGCAGCGGCTGGCGTGCTCTCCCTCACCTCCGCCAAGCTCGGTGGCCTCAGCGGCGTCTTCATCTCGGTGACGACGATCCCCGCCGCCGGCAACGTCGGTCTGGGCCTCGCGTTCGGCGCGTGGTCGGAGGTCCGGGGCAGCGCACTGCAGCTCGTGCTCAACATCGTCGGCATGGCGCTCGCGGGGTGGGCGACACTCGCACTCCAGGGCGCGGTGTGGTCGCGGGTGCCGGCCCCACGGCGGTCGCATGCGAGGCTCGGCCACCGGATCCACGCCGACCCGCCGCCCTCGACCGACTGAGCCCCCCGCGCCCGCCGAGCCGATGTATCCGCGAGGCCCCTGGCCCGCGCAGATACATCGACCGGGTGGTCCGGTGCCGCTCGGTCAGCGACGGGTCAGCCGGGCCGCGACGGTGCCTCCGATCGCGGCGCCGACCAGAGGTCCCCCGAAGGAGCCGAGGAAGATGACGCCCATGTACTCGGCCTCGTCCATCCCGGGTGAGTCGGCGACGAGCCGTCCCAGCGTGAGGCCCACCGCGAAGCCGAGCAGGACCCCGACGGCGATGCCGCCGATGATCGCAAGACCACGCTGCATGGTTCCCTCCCCCTCTCGCTGACGTGGAACGCCACGGTAGTCGGGCCGGCGTCGGTCAGGGGGAGTCCGTCCTCGGATTCCCGTCGACACCCCACACATCGACAGCGACGGCCGGCCCGCCGATCAGGTATGCCGCCCGGCCGGGAGCGAGCCCCACCCGCGCTCCCGGACCGGACGGCATACCCCTGGGT
Source organism: Humibacillus xanthopallidus (assembly GCF_006717145.1). Classification (GTDB taxonomy): domain Bacteria; phylum Actinomycetota; class Actinomycetes; order Actinomycetales; family Dermatophilaceae; genus Humibacillus; species Humibacillus xanthopallidus. The sequence goes on from NZ_VFQF01000002.1 coordinate 349,936, forward strand.
GGCTCAGCTGCGCTGGGCGGGCAGGGTGTCCCAGAACGACGCGTCGACGGTGTCGATCGAGCCGTCGGCGATCGCGCGGGCCGTCGACGTCAGCGTGACGACGGTCTGGCGGATGAGGTAGCCGTTGCTCTTCTGGCCGAGCACGGCGCTCTCGTTCTCGTGGTCGCTCATGCCGCGCATCTCGAAGAGCAGGGTCGAGATGCCGTACTCCGCGGCGAGGCCGTTGCGCGCGATGGTGCGCTCGCTGCCGCCGACGTACTTGCCGAGGTGGCCCCAGCCGGTCGGCTGGATGGCGTTGTAGACGACGGCGCCGAGGCGCTTGCTGCCGGCGAGGGTCTCGGCGCTGACGTCGCCGTTCGTCGGGTGGAGGATCGAGCCGGAGACGAGCTCACCGTCCGCGCGGCTCGTCGTGCCCTGGTGGTGGAGGTCGATCGCGTAGTCGATGTCGTAGACCGACAGGACCTTGTCGTGCAGCGCCTTCGTCTCGGGCTGGGCCTTGGCGACGTGGTCGCGGTTGAGGTCGACGCGAGCCGCGTTGTAGCGGGTCAGGTGCCGGCCGCCCGACGCGACGTAGCCGTCGAGCGAGAAGTCGACGTCGCCCATCGCGCCGTCGGCGTTGAGCATCGGCACGATGAGGATGTTGACCCCGTCGAGGACGCCGCCGTTCTTGCCGGTGCCGAGGCTCTTGATGAACTCGAGTGTGCCCTCGGTCGTCAGCTGCTCGTTGCCGTGCTGCTGCGTGAGGTAGAGGATCGTCGGGTTCGAGGGATCGCTGAGGTACTTCACGAGGTGGATGTCGCGGCCCTTGATCGTCTGGCCGATCACCTCGAGCTGCATGCGGGGCTGCTTGGCCGCCTGCGCCTTGAGCTCGGCGACCATCGAGTCGTAGGTGTGCAGGATCGAGGTGTTGACCGTGCCGTTGGTGCAGCACGAGGGCCCCTCGCCGACGGCGAAGGCGGCGGGTGCGGTGACCGCGGCGATGCTGCCGAGCAGGGCTGCAGCGGCGAGGGAGACGGTGGTGCGGGTCAGGCGTCTGGACATGTGAGTGCGTTCCTGTCGTGGTGTGTGAGTTGCGTGTGACACGCCGGCGGCGACAGCCGGCGATGCACACAGTCAACGTCCCATTTGTCCGGTCTGCAACCGCAGCAGAGCCGCTCGCCGTGGGCTCAGGTGCCCGAGACGTGCTGCAGGAGAACGCAGCTGGGCATCGAGAGCGCCAGAGCGCCCTGACGGCATACGACCGGGAAACGGCCGGACTGCAGGACGTCGACCGCGACCGCGTGGGGTGGGCTCAGCGAGACGCCGTCGTCGTTGGCGTCGAGGTCGTCCGCGTGGGCGGGGCCGGCAGCGCGTAGCTCGACCTCAGGGCCCCGTTGACGAGCGAGAGCAGCACGCCCGTCTCCTGGCGGATGACCGCATAGCGGCTGGCCGCCTGCGGTGAGCCGGCCCCGGCCTCGGTCGACGCGGCCTCGGCGAAGAGCTGGAGCGAGCCGATGCGCGAGTAGTAGCTCGGGGGGTCGATGCCGGGAGGGGCGCCGTTGGCGCGCAGGGAGGCGAGGTGGCGGGCCAGCACCTCGAACTGCAGAGCCGTCGGCGACCCCGTGCCGGGCATGCCGTCGAGGACCCGGATGTCGTCGATGAGGTTGGTGTAGTCGAGCGAGGCGAGCGACCGGTTGAACGTCGTCGAGGTCGAGAGGCTGGGTCGCGGCAGCGCCGTCACGGTGACCGTCGCCGTCGTGGTCAGCGTCTGCGTGGCCGTCGTCGTCACCGTCGGGGTCATGAGCTCCGTGACCGTGACGGTCTGCATCGGCGTCGGGGTGCCTGCCGCGGCCTGGCTGAGCTCGACCGCGGGCCGGTCGCCCGAGCAGGCGCCCAGGGCGCAGGCCACGAGCGTCGCGACGGCTGCGGCGACGGCGGGCTTCGCGTGCACAGGCGGCTCCGGTCGAGGCGATGGGGAGGTGGTCCGACGATTGTGTGCTCTCCGGGGCGCGGACGGAACCGCTTCGCCCGAATTCACCCAAGGCGGCGATAACGGGTGACGCGCCGTCCGCCGCGTGCCATGCTCGTCGAGGCGGTGCAGTCGGCGCGCAGTGGCTGGCTCGGGGAGCCGCCGGCCAGGAGAGCATCATGCGCACGACCGTCCGCACCGTCCGCACCCTCAGCACCACGGTCCGCACGACCGCCCTCGGCGTCGTCGCCGCCGCCCTGCTCGTCTGCTTCGCCGGCGTGGCGCCGGCACCCGCGGCGCCGCTCGCTGCGGCACCCAGCGTTGCGGCAGCGCTCGCTGCGGCACCCAGCGCGGCCCCGCCGACGCGCGACTCCGGGTCCGGGGGCTGGTATCTCGCCCTCGGCGACTCCCTCGCAGCCGGCTACCTCCACGGCAGCGGTGACCACCGCACCCAGGGCTACGCCGGCGCGACCCTTGCCGCCGTCCGCACGCACCACCGTGGGGCGACGCTCGTCAACCTCGCCTGCTCGGGCGAGACGACCGCGTCGATGATCTCGGGCGGTACGTGCTCCTACGCGCAAGGCAGCCAGCTCGCGCAGGCCGCCGCGTTCCTGCGCGAGCACCGGCGCACGATGCGGCTCGTGACGATCGACATCGGCGGCAACGACGTCGCGAGGTGCGGCGTGCTCCTCCTGCCCCCGAGCTGCACCACCCCCGCTCTGCAGAAGCTGCGCGCGAACCTGCCGGTCATCCTCAACACGCTGCGTGCCGCGGCCGGGCCGGACGTGCAGATCATCGTGCTCGACTACTACGACCCCTTCCTCGTCTTCTGGCTGCGGCTCGGCCCTGACGCCCCGCTCTTCAGGCTGGCTGCGCTCTCCTCGGTCGCGCTGCTCGCCGGCACCGGTGGTGTGAACGAGGCGATCACGTCGTCGGCCGCCGGCGCCCGTGCCGACGTCGCTCAGGTCGCGCGCCACTTCTCGACGACCGCGTTCGCGCCGACGCTGCCCTTCCCCGAGCACGGTGACGTGCCCCTCAACGTCATCCGCATCTGCCAGTGGACGACGATGTGCAGCAACCTCGACTTCCACCCCAACCCCAAGGGGTATGCCGTCCTCGCCGACGCCGTGGTCGACCGGCTTCGTCGGTGACCGGGGTCTAGAGCAGCGAGCTGGGGTCGTCGGGCACGTCTGCCGCATACGCCTCGAGCAGCTGCAGCGGGACGATGTCGAGGGCGCGCTCGTGCGTGGCCGCGAGGAAGACCGGGGCGGCGGCGCCCGCCTGCTGCGCCTCGAGCCAGCGGCTCGCCACGACGCACCACCGGTCGCCGGGCACGAGCCCGGGGAAGCGCCACTCGGGCCGCGGGGTCGTCAGGTCGTTGCCGACGCCGAGCTGGTGGTCGAGGAACTCGTCGGTGACGACGACGCACACCGTGTGGCTGCCGCGGTCCTCCGGGCCTGTCGTGCAGTAGCTGTCGCGGTAGAAGCCGGTCAGCGGATCAGTGCCGCACACCTCGAGCTCGCCTCCGAGCACGTTGCGTTCGCCGCGCACCATGGGCGCAACGTTAGCCGTATGCCGTCCGGTCGGCACGGTGGTTGCCGGTGTCGTCCCTGCCGGGCTGGCTAGGCTGAGGGCATGCTCGGCATGAGGGAGTACGACGGCGACTACATCGATGCGTGCCGCTCGCGGGTCGAGACCCAGACGGCGATGTTCCGTGAGGTCGCCCAGGCGGCCCGTGACCACGGCGACGCCGACCTCTCGGGTCTCGAGGGAGCGCTGGAGTCGCTCGAGTCCGAGTACTTCAACAACATGCTCCTCGTGCTCGAGGGCTACTTCGTGCACCGGCTGCGGGGGGTCGAGGGCAAGGACGGCAACGCCCTCAACGAGGTGCGTGTGCTCGCCCGGTCGCTCATGGAGAACGGCGGCACCCTCATGGAGGACCCGCAGATCCCCCTCGACCCGGAGCGCGCCGTCCTCGGCCTCAAGGCGGGGGAACCCGTGCGCCTCACGCTCCAGGAGTACACCCGCCTCTCCGACGCCTTCTTCCGCGAGCTCGAGCGACGGTTCAGCGCCACCTAGATCACACGCGAGATCCACTGACACGCAAGGAGATTCGACGTGCCCAAGCCTCCACTGCCAGATGAAGTGGCGACGTTCCTCAGCCGGCCCAACTACGCGACGATCAGTGTCGTGCGGCCCGACGGGCAGCCCGTCTCCGTGCCGACGTGGTATCTCTTCGAGCAGGGTCAGGTCGTCGTCAACATGGACGCCGGTCGCAAGCGGCTCGACTACCTGCGGGCAGACCCGCGCATCAGCCTGAGTGCGATGGACCCCGACAACTGGATCACGCACGTCAGCCTCCAGGGGCGGGTCGTCGAGATGGTCGACGACCCCGACCTCGCCGACATCGACCGCATCGCCCGGCACTACACCGGCCAGCCCTACTCCGTGCGCGACCGGGCGCGGATCACCGCACGCATCGACGTCGACCGGTGGCACGGCTGGGGTCGGCTGCGAGCCAGCGAGTGAGCTGGCGGGTCGACCGCGACGCCCACGGCATACCGCACCTCTGGGGCGACGACGTCTTCGAGCTGGCCCGCGCCCAGGGCCACGTCACCGCACTCGACCGCGGGTGGCAGATCGAGCACCAGCGGTGGCGCATGGAGGGTCGCACGGCGGAGCACATCGGCGCCTCCGGCGTGCCGTGGGACACCTTCGCCCGGCAGGTCCGGCTCGAGCCCACCGTGCGCCGGGCCTACGAGGCACTCGACGACGAGACGCAGGCGTGGCTCCAGGCGTATGTCGCCGGTGTCGACGAGGGCCTGCCCGAGGGTCTGGCCAGGTCACGGGAGATCGGCATCCTCGGAATCGAACCCGTTGTCGCCCAAGCGCGCCCGTGGGAGCCCTGGACCCCTCTCGGCATCTTCTGGGCCATCCACCTGCTCTTCGGCACCTTCCCCTACAAGCTCTTCAACGGCCACGTCGCCGACACGGTGGGGCCGCACCTGCTGCCCCTCATCAACGCCGAGGGCCTCGACGGTCGTGAGGGGGTGGAGCAGTCCGGCAGCAACGCGTGGGTGATCGGTGGCCGGCAGACGGCGTCGGGCCTGCCGCTCATCGCCGGAGACCCGCACCGGACCGTCGAGCTGCCCGGCTGCTACCAGCAGGTGGGCCTCGCCTGCCCGGAGTTCGACGTCGTCGGTTTCACCTTCCCGGGGGTGCCCGGCGTGCAGCACTTCGCGCACACGGGGTCGGTGGCGTGGGGCATCACGAACGCCATGGCCGACTACCAGGACCTCACGATCGAGTCGCTGCGGGCGGCGTCGGGGCCCGCGGTCGACGACGGTGGCGACCGTCCCCTCGAGGCACGGGGCGTCGACGGGTGGGAGCCGGTGACGCGGTCGGTCGAGACGGTCGCAGTGCGCGGAGGATCGCCGGTCGAGGTTCCGGTCGTCGTCACGGCCCGTGGACCGATCGTCACCGGGCTCTCCGAGGCGCTCGCGGCAGCCGAGGTAGCCGACGCAGCTGAGGCAACGGTGGAGGCGCCAGCCCGCCTCAGGGCATACAGCCTGCGGACCCCGAGCCAGGTCGACCTCGACCTCGGCTTCGGGGCGCTCCTGCCACTGCTGCGTGCGCGCACGGTCGATGACGTCGAGCGGGCGCTGTCGCGCTGGGTGGAGCCGGTCAACAGCGCGCTCGTGGCCGACACGTCCGGTCACATGCGTCACCTCGTCGTCGGGCGCGTCCCCGACCGCGACGCGCTCAACCTCGAGCGGCCCGTCGCCGCATGGGACCCCCGCCACGTGTGGCGCGGTCGCCGCTCGAACGAGGCCCGTGACGTCGACGACGTCATGGTCAGCGCGAACGACCGAGCCAGTGGCGGTGGCCTCGGTGCGGAGTACGCAACACCCTTCCGTGCCAACCGGATTCGCGAGCTCGTCGGTGATCGCGAGGGGCTGACGGCCGACGACTGCGCGTCCATCCACGTCGACACGCTCAACGGGCAGGCGGCCCTCATGCGCGAGCTCGTCGAGGACCTGCCAGACGAGAACCTGACCGTCGATGCGGCAGCGGTGCGCTCTGAGCTGCTCGCGTGGGACGGGCTCAGCGACCCGTCGAGCCACGGCGCCGCGCTCTTCTCGGCGTGGAGGACCGCGCTGGTGCGGTGGTTCACCGCGCAACCGCAGCTGGCGCCCCTGCACCGGCCGACGGGGCACTCGAGGATCTTCGCGTCCTGGCTCGATGTCGACGGCCAGGTCGGCGCCGGCTGGCACTCCCTGGTCCGCGGCGCCCCGCAGATCGGCATCGACGTCGCCGCTGGGGTCCGCGCTGCTCTCGATCGTGTTGCGACAGAGGTGGGCCCGCACGAGGTGTGGGGTGACCGGCACCGTCTCGACCCGCTGCACCAGCTCGACAGCGCGACCTCGCCGGACGGCATACCCCTGCGGGGTGTCCCTTCGGTGGCACCCGACCCGGTGGCCGGTGACAAGGGGTGCGTGCTCGCCGCGTCGAGTGCCCCCGGGGTCACGGACCGCGCCTACGGCGGACCGGTCGCGCGCTACGTCTGGGACCTCGCCGATCGCGACGCGAGCGGCTGGGTCGTGCCCTTCGGGGCGTCGGGGGTGCCCGACGACCCGCACTTCGCCGACCAGACGGACGACTGGCTGAAGGGTCGCCTGCGCCCCGTGGCACGCGGTCGGCGCCTGTGACGCGCGAGCGCTCAGGCGCCCGCTGCAATGCCCACGGAGGTGGCTGTGCCAGAGTGTTCCGGTGGGCAACGGAGTGACACGGGCGACGATGGTCTGGATCGCCGCCGCCGCCGTCGTGGGCGGGGTTTCCGGCGTCCTCTGGGTGCTGCGCTCGGAGATCGGCGGCGCGCACACGGGCACGCCGGTCGTCGTCGGCTCCATCGTGCTGACGCTGCTCGCCGCGGCGCTGCTCTACCACGGCATCATGGTCGCGGCGCGCGAGCAGGACCGACGGTCCGACCTCGTCGCCCAGCGCCGTCGTCAGGAGCGACCGGCACCGGGGCCGGCGTCCCCGAAGCGACCGGCACCACGGTCGCAGACCCCGCCGCAGGCTGACGACGACGAGCCCCTGACCTTCCGCCGGGGCAAACAGATCTAGCGCCATGGGCCCGCCGTCCTGGGTGCTGCACGTCGACCTCGACCAGTTCATCGCGGCGGTCGAGGTGCTCCGGCGCCCAGAGCTGGCGGGGCTGCCCGTCATCGTCGGTGGCCGCGGCGACCCGACCGAGCGGGCAGTCGTGTCCACGGCGAGCTACGAGGCCCGCGCCTTCGGCGTCGGTTCCGGTATGCCGCTGCGACTGGCGGCGCGCAAGGCGCCGGGCGCCGTCATCCTCCCCGTGGATGCCCCGGCCTACACGGAGGCGTCGGAGCAGGTGATGGACGCGTTGCGCGGCCTCGGCGTCGTCGTCGAGGTGCTCGGCTGGGACGAGGCCTTCCTCGGCGTGCAGGCCGATGACCCCGAGACCTTCGCGAGGGGCGTCCAGGCCGCGGTCCTCGAGGCCACGCGGCTGCACTGCTCGGTGGGCATCGGTGACAACAAGGTGCGCGCCAAGATCGCGACGGGCTTCGGCAAGCCTCGCGGCGTCTTCCGGCTGACGCGCGACAACTGGTTCGAGGTGATGGGTCCGCGGCCGACGATCGACCTCTGGGGCGTTGGTTCGAAGGTCTCCAAACGCCTTGCCGCCCATGACATCTCGACGGTTCAGCAGCTCGCCGACGCGCCTGAGTCGCAGCTCGTCGAGGAGTTCGGTCCGAGGATGGGGGTCTGGTACTCCCAGCTCGGCAGGGGCCTCGGCTCGGCGGTCGTCGACGATTCGCCGTGGATCGCGCGGGGCCACAGCCGCGAGACGACCTACCAGAGCAACCTCACGACGCCCGAGCAGGTCGAGGCAGCCGTGCGCGAGCTGGCGTCACAGGCCTTCGACGACACGGTTCGCGAGGGGCGCCCGGTCTTCCGGGTGACGCTCAAGGTGCGCTACGCACCGTTCTTCACGCAGACCAAGGCCAGGAAGCTGCCCGGCCCGACGACCGAGCGCGACGAGGTCGTCTCGGCCGCCGTCGACCTCGCCCGACGACTCGACCCCGAGCGCGAGGTCCGCCTGCTCGGGGTGCGGGCCGAGATGGTCATGCCCGACGAGGGCGACCCCGTCGAGCGGACACCGATCCGCGGTCGGCTCTGACGGCACACCTCACCCTCCCGAGGTATGCCGTCCGGCCGGGTCCGCGTCGCGGTGCACCCCACCCCACCACGGGGTGCGCCGCTCGGTCGGTGCCCGCGTCTCAGGTGCAGGCTCGGCGCCGGGCCACGAACGGCCGGGTGGCGAGCCAGGTGACGGCGACCATCCCGGCGATGAGGAGCACCCGGTTCGGGTCCACCGCAGGGCGCCACGTCACCTCGCCGTCCTTGATGACGAACGCGCCGGCGGGTCGGCCACCCATCCCGAAGCCGCCACCTTCACCGTTGCTTCCGGACTCGTCGGTGCCGGACCCGCCCCCGCCGCCACCGGCGACCATGGCCGCAGGGATGACAGTGACGCCGTCCTTCTCGTAGGGCTCGCCGTAGACCCTCTTCACGGTGATCGCGTCCTTGGCCTTGCTCATGAGCTCGTCCAGTGTCATGGCTTCTCCTCCCGGCCGGCGGCGCCGGCGCCTGAGAACCAGCGTGCTCCTCCTACGCCCGTGATGGGGAGGGCTGAAGGTCCCGACGCGGGACGCTCGGGTAGTGCAGAGCGCAGGGGTGCGACCGGTCGACGTTGCCACCGACCGCCATGACCGAGCGGCCCCAGCGCGTACGCGGGACGGCGAGGTCGGTGACGACGGCCCGGATGGTCTCGCGAGGGCCGAGGCGCGAGTTGGCGACTCGCAGGCTCGACGTGAGCCGCTGACGGTGCAGGCCCGAGCCAAGGTCAGGAGAGGTGGGCAGCGACCGCTGCGAGTGCGTGGTGCCGTTCCGCATTCGTCCATGGCCGCTGCCCGTCCAGGACGACCCAGTCGACACGCTCCGGGGTCAAGAACGCGACGGCAGCCGCCACACCCGACGGTTCAGACTCCGACGGCACGAACCCGACCACCGCCGGCACCCCGTGAACGAGCTGGTCCGTGCCACCCGTGCAGTGCTCGAAGGCCGCCTGCGCGAACTGCCCCGTCTGCTTGGGGTCGTGCACGGGCAGCTCGATCTCGGCGTAGGTCATGATCCGCGAGGCGGAGTTCGGCCGGGCTGGGTCGCTCTCCTCGGTGACGAGCTCGACGTGGCGCACCCGTCGAGCTCCAGAGACGATCAGCAGGTCTCCCCAGCCCGTGCGGGCCCACGGACCGCGTAGGCCACAGTCGACGGCCTCGAACGCCGGAAACCTCCCGGCGCACCGGCCATCGCCCGCATCCCGGCCGGGAACGAGCTCCTCGTTGATGTGGATGGCACGTTTGACACCCCGCTCGAACAGGTCCTTCACCGGCAGGTCGGCCCCCGCGCCCGCACCGAGGTCTCGAGCCTGGACGCACTCGACGGCATCCGGAATCACGGTCATCGACGGGCCCGTCGAGCTCTGGGTGAGGTCGGACGGTTGTGGGATCGACGTGCCCGAGGTGCACCCGACCAACGCAATGAGTGGAGCAACAACCTGCGCGGCCAGGGGGAGCGCCCCCAGCCGGCGTCGGCCCCGTTGGACCCCCTTGCCCATGATTGGCATTATGCCGAGCACGTCTTCGGTTGGCGCTCGTTGAGGTTCTGGAGCGGAGCAGTTCGCGGGCCTCGGTGTGTGCGGGCCGCGATGCACGTGAGCGTCGGACTGGCGAGGGTTACGCGAGCGTTACGCGATCGTTACTGGTTGCCGCGCGAACCACACCCCCTTCCCATTGCGTCGTCCTATTGTCAGTCAGCACAACGTGGCGCGTGATCGCGCTCCCACGAAGGCCACCCACTGGGAAGGGACGACGATGAGTTCTGGCATAAAGCGGCGGGTGCTGCCGGTAATGGCGGCAGCCGCCTTGGTGCTCGGTAGTGCTGCCTGCGGCAGCAGCGACTCGGGCGGAGGCGGGTCCGCTGGCAGCACGGCTTCCGGAGGCGCGAGCGCCAAGACGGTCGGCGTGATCCTGCCGGACGCGACAACCTCGCCTCGCTGGGAAGCCAACGACCGGCCCAGCCTTGAGAAGGCGTTCACGGCCGCGGGTCTGAAGTCCGACATCCAGAACGCCGGTGGTGACAAGTCGAAGTTCGGCACGCTCTGCGACGCCATGATCAACGAAGGCGTCTCGGTGCTGATGATCGTGAACCTCGACTCCGAGTCCGGCGGCGCCTGCCTGAAGAAGGCTGCCAAGGCCGGTATTCCGAGCATCGACTACGACCGGCTCACGCTCGGCGGCGGCGCGTCGTACTACGTGTCGTTCGACAACGTGAAGGTCGGCGCGCTGATGGGCACCGGTCTCCAGAAGTGCCTCGGCGACAAGGCCCAGGGCGCGGGCGTCGTGTACATCAACGGCGACCCGACCGACAACAACGCTGCACTGTTCAAGTCGGGCTACGACACCCAGCTGAAGCAGGACGGCAAGGTCACCATCCTGTCGTCGGACGTGTCCGGCTTCTGGGACGCCACCAAGGCAGGAAAGGCCTTCGACGGTCTGTACACCCAGTTCGGCAACAAGATCCAGGGTGTCGTCTCGGCCAATGACACGATGGCCGGCGGCATCGTCGCCAGCCTCAAGCGCAACGGCCTCGCAGGCAAGGTGCCCGTCACCGGACAGGACGCCAGTGTCGAGGGTCTGCAGCGTATTCTCGCCGGCACCCAGTGCATGACGGTCTACAAGAACACCGCCCTCGAGGCCGACGCGGCGTCGAAGCTGGCGATCGCACTCGCCAACGGTGACAAGGCCGGGGCGGCTGCTCTGGCGACGGCGACGGTCAAGGACACCGTGACGGGCAAGGATGTCGCGTCGGCCCTTGCCACGCCAGAGGCGATCTACGCGGACACCGTCAAGAAGGTTGTCTCCGACGGCTTCCAGAAGGCCTCGGACATCTGCACGGCTGAGTTTGCGGCCGCCTGCACGAAGTACGGCGTTTCCTGACAGACGCAAGAGGGCCGGCTCGCGCCGTCGGGCCGGCCCTCGAGCATCTGTCGCACGCTCTTGCGCGCCATGCCGCGCGGGCCAGACACCCAGGAGTATGTTCGGGCTGCTGGCAGACCCGATTGGCCAGACAACCCGGCTCAACGTGGAGACCTCGATGACGACGATCACAGCAGCGGAGTCCGTCCCAGTGGCGGACCCCACAGCGCCCCTGCTCTCACTTCGGGGGGTCAACAAGAGTTTCGGCGCAGTGGATGTGTTGCGTGGCGTCGATATCGACATCCGCCCAGGGCGGGTCACCGCACTGGTCGGTGACAACGGGGCCGGCAAGAGCACCCTGATCAAGGGCATTGCCGGCATCCACAGCTTCGACGCCGGCGAGTACACCTTCGAGGGCAAGCCCGTCACGGTGCACAGCCCGAAGGACAGCAACGCGCTCGGCATCGAGGTCGTCTACCAGGACCTCGCGCTGTGCGACAACCTGGATGTGGTGCAGAACATGTACCTCGGTCGCGAGCTGAAGAAGAGCGCTCTGCTGGACGAGGACACGATGGAGGCCAAGGCCAAGGAGACGCTCTCCGGCCTGTCTGTGCGCACCCTGAAGTCGGTGCGCACCCTCGTGGCCAGCCTCTCCGGTGGCCAGCGCCAGACGGTCGCGATCGCCCGCGCCGTCCTGTGGAATTCGCGGATCGTGATCTTGGACGAGCCGACCGCGGCGCTCGGTGTGGCCCAGACCGAGCAGGTCCTCCTCTTGGTCCGGCGGCTCGCCGACCGCGGGCTGGGCGTGGTGCTCATCAGTCACAACCTGACCGACGTCTTCCAGGTCGCGGATGACATCGCCGTGCTCTACCTGGGTCAGATGGTCGCTCAAGTAGAGGCCAAGTCGGTAACCAACAACCAGGTGGTCGAACTGATCACGGCCGGGCGATCCGGCGACCTGGGGCTGAAGCATCCGATGGCGGACGTGATCGAGGAAGGCGCGAGCAAGACGGGGGGCGTGTCGGCATGAGCACCGTCACCGAGCCCCAGTCGGCAGAATCGCAGCCCGGCTTCGCCAGCACCGCCGGGCCTGAGACGATCGGCGACGCAGCCCGCGCCTACATACAGAAGGTGCGCGGTGGCGACGTCGGCGCGCTGCCCGCCATCGCGGGCCTGATCGTGCTGATCCTTGTCTTCACGGCGCTGCGCCCATCGACCTTTCCGACCGCGTTCAACATCGCCAACCTGATCAACCAGAGCGCCGCGGTGATCGTCATCGCCATGGGCCTGGTCTTCGTGCTGCTGCTCGGCGAGATCGACCTGTCGGCCGGTTATGCGGCCGGAACGTCGGCGGCCGTCATGGGCATATTCATGACCAACCAGGGCTGGCCCTGGCCGTTGGCCCTCGGCGCGTGCCTGCTGACCGGTGTCGTCATCGGCACCTGCATCGGCCTGCTCGTGGCATACCTGGGCATTCCGTCGTTCGTGGTCACGCTCGCCGCGTTCCTTGGGCTCCAGGGCCTGCTGCTGGTGCTGATCGGCGAGGGCGGCACGATCCCGTTCCGCGACGACACGATCCTCGCGGTCATGAACAGCAACCTCCCGGTCTGGCTGGGTTGGACCCTGTACGTCGTCGGGATGATCGTCTACGGAGGGTTGACCTACCGGCGGTCGGTCGCCCGCCGCGCGGCCGGGCTCACCGGTGACGCCCTCCCGGTCTGGGCCTTCAAGATCGGGGCGCTGGCCGTCCTCCTCGGCCTCGCGACCTGGTACCTGAGCGGGGAGCGCAGCAAGAACATCATCGTGACCTCGCTCAAGGGTGTTCCGATCGTGGTCGTCGTCCTGCTCGTGCTGCTGATCATCACCAGCGTCGCGCTGGGACGGCTGTCGTGGGGCCGGCACGTGTACGCCGTCGGCGGTAACACCGAGGCGGCCCGACGGGCCGGCATCGGTGTCCAGACGGTCAAGCTGTCGTGCTTCGTCATCTGTTCGACACTGGCGGCCGTCGCCGGCGTGCTCCTGGCCAGCCGGGACAACTCGGTGTCGCCGACGACGGGTGGCTCCTCGACCCTGCTGTACGCCGTTGGCGCGGCCGTCATCGGTGGGTGCAGCCTGTTCGGCGGCAAGGGCAAGCCGGTCAACGCAGTCATCGGCGGCCTCGTGGTGGCCGTCATCGACAACGGCATGTCGCTGCTCAACCAGCCCTCGGGCCGGGTTTTCATGGTGACCGGACTGGTCCTGCTCATCGCAGCCAGCGTGGACGCCCTGAGTCGTCGTCGGGCCGCGGCGAGCGGCCGAGCTTAGCGCCGCGGGGGCCGAGCAGGAGTCTGCGAAGGTCCCCGTCCGGTGCTCGCTCACGGGCTGATCGGGCGGGCACCGGGCGCCGTCCCGATCAGCCCGAGCGCCCCTGCGCCACGCCGGAGGCGGCGCAGGGGGCACGACGCCGTGGCCCTCTGTGCTGAGTCCGTCGACAACCGAACCAGTGCCATGAGTGGCCGTCAGAGGGCGGCGGCGACCGCCCGTCCTGCGGTGCGGCCGCTGAAGAGGCAGCCACCGAGGAAGGTGCCCTCGAGGGAGTTGTAGCCGTGCATGCCGCCGCCACCGAAGCCGCTGACCTCGCCCGCGGCATACACGCCCGGGAGCGGCTGGCCGTCGGCCCGCAGCACGCGACCGGCGAGGTCGGTCTCGAGGCCACCCAGCGTCTTGCGCGTGAGGATGTTCAGCCGGACGGCGATGAGGGGTCCGGCCTTGGGGTCCAGCAGACGGTGCGGGCCGGCGACGCGAATCAGCTTGTCACCGCGGTAGTTCCGCGCTCCACGGATCGCCGTGATCTGCGCGTCCTTGGTGAAGTCGTTGTCGATCTCGTTGTCGCGGGCGACGATCGTGCGACGCAGATCGTCGAGGTCGATGAGGCCCTCGCCCGTCAGGTCGTTCATGCCCCGCACGAGGTCCTCGAGCCGATCGGCGACGACGAAGTCGGACCCGTGCCGCTTGAACGCCTCGACGGGGCCCGGCGCTCCGGCGCGGGCCCTGCCGAGCACCTGACGCACGTCCTTGCCGGTGAGGTCGGGGTTCTGCTCCGAGCCGGAGAGGGCGAACTCCTTCTCGATGATGCGCTGCGTCAGCACGAACCACGAGTAGTCGTGGCCGCTGCGCATGATGTGCCCCAGGGTGCCGAGCGTGTCGAAGCCGGGGAAGAAGGGCGGCGGGAACCGCCGGCCGCGGGCGTCGAGCCACAGCGACGACGGACCGGGCAGGATGCGGATGCCGTGGTTGTCCCACACGGGGTCCCAGTTGCGTAGGCCCTCGGTGTAGTGCCACATCCGGTCAGGGTTGATGACCCGACCACCGGCCTCCTGCGTGATGCCGATCATGCGACCGTCGACGTGGGCGGGCACGCCGGCGACCATGCGCGCAGGGGGGCTGCCGAGGCGCTCCGGCCACGCCCGGCGGACGAGGTCGTGGTTGCCGCCGATGCCCCCACTCGTCACGACGACGGCCTGCGCCGTGATCTCGAAGTCGCCCACCTCCTCGCGGTTGGTGGGCCGGCCACGGGCCGCCCCGTCGGGCGCCAGCACACGGCCGCGCACGCCCGTGACCACGCCGCCCGTCTCGACGAGGGCGTCGACCCGGTGGCGGAAGGCGAGGGTCACCCGGCCGGCGGCCACCTCCGCCCGCACGCGGCGCTCGAAGGGCTCGACGATGCCGGGCCCGGTGCCCCAGGTGATGTGGAAGCGGGGGACGGAGTTGCCGTGCCCCTCGGCGCGACCGTCACCCCGCTCGGCCCATCCGACGACCGGGAAGAGCCGGTGGCCCTGCTGGTGCAGCCAGGCGCGCTTCTCACCCGCGGCGAAGTTGAGGTAGGCCTCGGCCCAGCGCCGGGGCCAGAAGTCCTCGTCGCGGTCGAACTGGGCCGAGCCCATCCAGTCCTGCGTCGCGAGCTCGAGCCCGTCCTTGATGCCCATCCGGCGCTGCTCGGGGCTGTCGACGAGGAAGAGCCCGCCGAAGCTCCAGAAGGCCTGGCCACCGATGGACTGCTCACCCTCCTGGTCGACGAGCACGACCCGCTTGCCGCGGTCGGCGAGCTCAGCGGTGGCGACGAGCCCAGCGAGGCCGGCTCCCACGACGACGACGTCGGCTTCCATGCGTCAGAGCATGCCATTGCTCGTCGCCGCCGGTGTGGATGAGGGCGATCCCGGTCAGAGTCGTGACCGTCGGCGGTGCTCGCGTCACCGGCTCACTGGCCGGTGGCGCCGTCGATGCACTCGCGGAGCAGGTCTGCGTGGCCGCAGTGGCGGGCGTACTCCTCGATCATGTGCACCAGGACCTCGCGCAGGTTGATGCGCGTGTGCGGGTCAACGCTCACGAGGTCGAGGGACTCGGCCGCGTCCACGAAGGCGTTCGCGTTCGCGACCTCCTCGCGCCAACGCGCCCAGGCCTCTTCGACGACGGCGTCCTCGCCGACGGCGCCGTTGAAGTCGGCGTCACGGTCGTCCGGCTGGCGGTACAGCCGCGGGACGTCCTCGCCTGCCATGGTTCGCCGGAACCAGTTCCGCTCCACCGCGGCCATGTGCCGCACGAGCCCGAGCAGCGACAGGTTCGACGGCGGGACCGAGCGGGTGGCGAGCTGCTCCGCCGTGAGCCCGGCGCACTTCATCTCGAGGGTGAGGCGATAGCTGCCGAGGTAGTCGAGCAGGGTCTCGCGCTCGTCGCCGAGCACCGCGCCCTGGGGTCGGGGGTCGTCCTCGGGGTCGACCCACATGTCGGGGTATCTCTTTCCAGCCATGCGGGCCATGGTGGTCCAGCGGCGGCCCGTGCGCCACGCGATATCAGCCGGGCGGCATACGCTGTCGGCGAATCTGCCTGCGGCAGAGCGTCATTCCAACGATCCTGTATGCCGTCCACGCTGGGTCACATGACCGAGACCCTCATGCACGGCCCGCTCGACGACCAGCTGTCGATGCAGCTGCTCCACCAGCGGATCATCGTCCTAGGGGCCGAGGTGGACGACCCGATCGCCAACCGGATCACCGCCCAGCTCCTCCTGCTCTCGGCCCGTGACCCGCGGGCCGATATCAGCCTCTACGTCAACAGCCCCGGCGGCTCGGTGACCGCCGGCCTTGCCATCTACGACACGATGCGCGTCATCCCCAACGACGTGTCCACTCTCGCAGTGGGATTCGCGGCCTCGATGGGCCAGTTCCTGCTCGGGGCGGGCACGCCCGGCAAGCGGTTCGCGCTGCCCAACGCACGGATCATGATGCACCAGCCCTCCGCAGGCATCCAGGGCACGGCCGCCGACGTCGAGGTGCAGGCCGCCAACCTCAAGGCGGTCAAGCAGCGCGTCAACGAGCTGCAGTCCGAGCACACCGGTCAGACCGTCGAGCAGATCACCCGCGACAGCGAGCGCGACCGCTGGTTCAGCGCGGCGGAGGCGGCGGCATACGGCATCGTCGACCACGTCGTCACCTCGCTCGCTGATGTGCGCCCGGCAGGCGTCGAGCGGAAGGTGGGCCTGCGATGAGCAGCTACACGATCCCCTACGTCATCGAGAAGACCCCGGCGGGCGAGCGCAGCTTCGACATCTACAGCCGGCTCCTTCAGGAGCGGATCATCTTCGTCGGCACCGAGATCGACGACGGGGTGGCGAACGTCGTCATGGCCCAGCTGCTGCACCTTGCCGACGTCGCGCCCGACCGTGAGGTGTCGCTCTACGTCAACAGCCCCGGCGGCTCCTTCACCGCGCTCATGGCGATCTACGACACGATGCAGTTCGTGCCGACACCGGTCGCGACCTACTGCCTCGGGCAGGCGGCGTCGGCCGCGGCGGTGCTGCTCGCCGCCGGCGAGTCGGGGCGGCGCTTCGCGCTCAGGCACTCACGGGTGCTGCTCCACCAGCCGTCGGCGGGTGGTCAGGGGACCGTGAGCGACCTCGCCCTGCAGGCCGACGAGCTGCTCCGGGTGCGGTCGCAGGTGGAGGAGGTGCTGAGCCGGCACACCGGTCGCACGGTGGCCCAGCTGCGGGCCGACACCGACCGCGACAAGGTGCTCACCGCCGCCGAGGCCGTCAGCTTCGGGATCGTCGACCACGTCATCGAGCGGGCCGCGGAGGCGCAGGTGGCGCAGGGCTGACACGGCCCCGTGCCGCCCCCGGGGTGGCGCGTTTCGAGGACAGCGGTGGGTATCCGGTGCAAGATTTCCTGTGAACGGCCGAGAGACCCGTCGCCGAGGGCCATCCCAGACGTCCAGTCGACAACAGTCCTCGCTCCCTCCTCGGCGCACCGTCGTCACGCGACTCGGGCCGCTGTGCCCCGTGGACGGGATCCACCTCCTCGAAGGGGAGACCATGGGTAGTTCACGCAGGTCGCGCCTCAGGCGCATCAGTGCCATCTCCGTGCCGGTCCTCGCGCTCGCCGCGGCGCTGGGGATGTCGGTGACCCAGGCGCAGGCCGAGCCGGGTGCCTCCGCGCGGCTCGTCGGCACCTCGACGGCGACGACCGGGGCGTTCACCCCCTCGGGTGACGGTGACGTCACCCAGGTGGAGTTCGCCGGGGAGACGGACGCCGAGGCTGCCACGGCGCCCTACGCCGGCATCATCACGGACCGCAGCCTGTCGAGCGGCCACGGCAGCAGCAAGAGCATTGCGGTCAGGAGCGGCCCGCGGGCCAAGTCAAACCCTGCGCTCAAGGGAGGGTTCGACGGCCTCAACCTCTACCAGCAGCGGTATGCTCGTGGCGGCAACCAGTTCACCGTCGAGCCCCCCGACCAAGCCCTCTGCGTCGGCAACGGCCACGTCCTCGAGGCCGTCAACGACGTGCTCAACGTCTATGACACGTCGGGCGCCTCGGTGCTGCCGGACAACACGGCCACCAACATCGTCTCGGGCTCCCCGAGGAACGTCGACCACGCGGTCGACCTCAACTCGTTCTTCGGCTACGCCCCGGCGATCAACCGCTCGACCGGAGTGCGAGCGCAGTTCGTCACTGACCCCGTGTGCCTCTTCGATGCTGCCACGCAGCGCTTCTTCGTCGGGGTGCTGACTCTGGAGACACGGCCGAACGGATCGTTCACGACCGTGAACCACATCGACATGGCCGTCAGCCAGAGCGCCAACCCGGCGGGGTCGTGGAACATCTACAGGCTCGACGTGACGAACGACGGCACGAACACCGGCGGCGCCAATCCCGGGCCCTACCTCGGCGACTACCCACACATCGGCGCGGACGCGAACGGGGTCTACATCACGACGAACGCCTATCCATGGGGGACCAACGGCTTCGCCGGGGCGCAGGTCTATGCCCTGTCCAAGGCGCAGCTCGCTGCGGGTGCCTCCAGCGTGACGACTGTCCACCTCGACACCTCTGGCATGGTGCCCGTGCCGAGTGAGGCCGGCTCCACCCAACCCGGCTTCACCGTCTGGCCGGCGCAGTCGCCGGGCACGAGCTCCTTCGAGACGGCAGCCGGTGGCACGGAGTACTTCCTCAGCTCAAACGCCGCCGACGAGGCGACCCATCCGGTGTCCGGGAGCGTCGGCAGCCATCAGTCCAACCAGGTGGTCGTCTGGGCCCTGACGAACACATCGTCGCTCAACACGTCCACCCCAGCCGTCTCCCTCAGCGCCAAGGTGCTGGGCTCCGAGATGTACGCCATCCCGCCCAAGGCGCAGCAGCTGGGAGCCGGCTCGGCGCCCACGACGGCGACGCCGCAGGGCTTCTGCATCAACGACACGACGACGGCGACGATCGCCGGCGCGGGATGCTGGCGGTTGCTCTTCGGCGGCCAGCCAGCTCACAACGAGGTGGTCTCCAAGCCAGACTCCAACGACACCCGAATGCAGCAGGTCATGTACGCCAACGGCAAGCTCTGGGGCGCCCTCGACACGGCGGTCAACCCGACGGTCGACTCCGTTCCGGGCCCGCAGCGGGCCGGCATCGCCTGGTTCATCGTCAAGCCGTCGGTCGCCTCCGGCTCCCTCACGGCGAAGATGGCGCTGCAGGGCTACCTCGGTCGGGCTGGGGCGGACCTCACCTACCCGGCGATCGGGGTCACGCCGAGCGGTCGTGGCGTCATGGCCTTCAGCTACACCGACGACACGACGTTCCCGAGCGCCGGCTACGCCTCGATCGACGCTCTCGTGGGGACGGGCCCGATCTCCATCGCAAAGGAGGGGGCGGCGACCGACGACGGCTTCACGAGCTACAAGGCCCAGGTCGGCGATCCGCCTCGCACCCGGTGGGGCGACTACAGCGCGGCTGCCGTCGACGGTAGCTCCGTGTGGATCGCGAGCGAGTACGTGGCCAACGCGTGCAACTACACCACATGGGGTGGCCCTTTCTTCACGGGCGGCACGGGTGACAACCTGCTTGGCACGTGCGCGGGCGCGAGCCACGGTCCAGGTGTACGTACGGCGATCGGCAACTGGTCGACGCGCGTGAGCCAGCTGACGCCGTAGCGGGGAGGGCCGCGAGCGACGACGGCGGGGGAGGGGCCCGCCGTCGTCGCTCGTCCGCCTCAGGCGGCCAGCAGCGGAGCCGGGGTGTCGATGTGCGTGGCCGGCGCCAGGTCGCGCCCGGTCCACTGGTGGTCGACGGGGTCGCCGGGTCGCGCAGCCGTGAGGTCGAGCACGACTCCCTCGTCGCCCTCCTCGAGCGACTCGGTGGGTAGGGCAGCGAATCCGCGGAGGTCGCGATGGGCCGCACCGACGAGCAACGTGACGCTCGACCCGAGGGCGATGCAGATCGCCTCGAGCACCTCCGACGACGGCTCCTTGAGGCCGCGCTCGATCTCGGAGAGGTAGGCAAGCGAGACGCCGGCCCGGGCCGACACCTCCGCGAGCGTGCGACCCTGACGGGTGCGAAGCCCGCGGAGCAGGCGACCGTAGACCTCTCGGAGCAGTGGGCGCCGCGGGGCGCGGGGCGAGTGACGGGCAGTCGTGCTCATGGCTCTCCGATCGTCGAGACCCTCCCAGCGTCGCACGGGCGGTATGCCGTGGGGCCGCGTCCGCCTACGCCGTCGGCGTAAGCGTTCGGTCGGCGCTCGAGACTGCTGGGCGGCGAGAGGGCTGGCACCAATCATGTTGACGGCGTGCACACCGGACGTACAGTGTCAGAGGTCGTCCCTATCGTCGCCGAGACAGGGACCCCTCACTTCTCGGGAGCAACCATGACCCTCACCTCCACGGCGCCCTCGGGGCGTGCCAGATCCTCCGGCCCGGCGATCGAGGCCGAGCACCTCGTCAAGCGCTTCGGCGACATGACCGCCGTCGACGACGTCAGCTTCTCCGTGCCGCAGGGCACGGTTCTCGGTCTGCTCGGTCCCAACGGGGCAGGCAAGACCACCACCGTCCGCATGATGACGACCCTCAGCGAGCCGACCAGCGGCACGGCCCGCGTCGCGGGCCACGACGTCGTGCGCGAGCCGGAGGCTGTGCGCCGCAGCATGGGCCTGACCGGTCAGGCCGCCACCGTCGACGAGCTGCTGACCGGTCGCGAGAACCTCCGCCTCATGGGCTCGCTCTACGGGCTGCCCAAGGCTGCGATCCGCCGGCTCTCCGACGAGCTCCTCGAGCGCTTCTCGCTCACCGACGCCGGTGACAAGGTCATCAAGGACTACAGCGGTGGCATGCGCCGGCGGCTCGACCTCGCCGTCAGCCTCATCGCGACACCGCCGGTGCTCTTCCTCGACGAGCCGACCACAGGCCTCGACCCGCGCAGCCGCGTCGAGCTGTGGGAGGTGCTGCGCGGACTCGTGCGCGACGGGACGACCCTGCTCCTCACGACGCAGTACCTCGAGGAGGCCGATCAGCTGGCCGACCGCATCGTCGTCATCGACCACGGCCGCATCATCGCCCAGGGCACGCCGCTCGAGCTCAAGGACCAGTCGGGCAAGGCCGCGATCGTGCTCACGGTCTCGCACGCGGACCAGCTCGAGGCCGCGCGGGCACTCCTGGCCGCACACGTCCCCGAGGTGCACGTCGACGTCGCGGCGCGACAGCTGACCGCCCCGGCCGACGGACTGTCCGACATGACGCGGGTCGCGACGGTCTTCGAACGTAGCGAGATCGTCCTCGACGACCTCGGCCTGCAGCGGCCCAGTCTCGATGACGTCTTCCTCAGCCTCACGGGTCACCGCGCCGAGCCGCCGGCCGGTGACGGTGCGTCCAGCCCGTCTCCCACCACGTCTCCCGGCACGCCGAGCGAGGAGCGCCAGTCATGACCGACGCAGCAGTCCAGGACGCCACACGCGTGGCGCCGGCATCACCTCACGACTTCCAGCCACCGGGCTTCGTCCGCCAGGTCACGACGATGGTCTGGCGCAGCCTGAAGCACATCAAGCGCCAGCCCGAGATGCTCACCGACGTCACCATCCAGCCGGTGATGTTCGTGCTCCTCTTCGCCTTCGTCTTCGGCGGCTCGATCGTCATCCCCGGCTTCAACTACCGCGAGTGGCTGATGCCGGGGATCATGGCCCAGACGATGGCGTTCTCCGCCTTCATCGTCGCGATCGGCCTCAACATGGATCTCGGCAAGGGCATCATCGACCGGTTCCGCTCGCTCCCGATCTCACGGGGCTCGGTGCTCGTCGGGCGCAGCATCTACAGCATCATCCACTCGAGCATCGGCATCTTCGTCATGTCGCTGACGGGGCTGGCGATCGGCTGGCGCATCCACAACGGCGTCGGCAAGGCGCTGCTCGCCTTCGGGCTGCTGCTCCTCTTCGGCTTCGCGATGATCTGGGTGGGCATCCTCGTCGGCTCGTCGATGCGCTCACCCGAGGCCGTCAACGGGCTGATGTTCACGACGATCTTCCCGGTGACCTTCCTCGCCAACACGTTCGCACCGACCGTCGGCATGGCGAGCTGGCTGCGCACCATCGCCGAGTGGAACCCGATCAGCGCGCTCGTGCAGGCGATGCGAGAGCTGTGGGGCAACGGCCCGCCGGCGCTGCCGGATGCTGCACTGCCACTCCACTACCCGGTGATCACGACGGTCATCTGGTCCGTCGCCATCACGGCCGTCATGGCGCCGCTCGCCGTGCGAGCGTTCATCCGCCGCACGACCGACTGAGGCCGGGGGCGGCGTCAGGGACCGACGTCAGGCGTCGGTGCCGCGCGGTGGGAGGTCGTGCTCGAAGTCCATGCGGTGCGTGCCGTCAGCATCGATGTGCAGCCGCACGGTGCCGGTGATGCCCGTGAGCTCCTCGGTGCCGCTCTCGGGCACGATGACGCCGTACTCGTTGAAGCGATCGGCGCCGCTGGTCGACGCGGCGTGCACGAAGTTGAACGCGCCGTGCCGACCGTCGACCGTGCCCTCGAACGACTCCAGGGCGACGTAGGTGCCGACTCCGCGCTCCGGGTCGAAGGCCGACGTGAACTGGGTGATGCTGCGACCGGCCACGTCCCCGGCATACGTCTTGCTCATCCGCAGGTGGCCGCTCGGGAGTCCCGTCGCGATGCTCGGGGTGTAGTCGGTCACGTCGAAGTCCGACGTCGTGAAGGTCGAGGTGCTGATCATGCGCGAGACGCTAACCGTGTGGAGCCGGCCGCGATAGAACGTTCCCGTCAAGATCACGTCAGGGAGGTGGCGATCGTGCGTCACGGCCGCTCGGGCGGGTGTTTGCTGGAGTCATGACGAGGAGCTGGCTGGCTGACCACCGGGCGTGGTCGCGCTGGGGCGCGGCCCTGCTGCCGGTGGCCGTGGGTGCCGTGTTGGCACTGCTGCGCGGCAGCATGAACCAGAGCACGGCAGCGATGGTGCTCGTCCTCACCGTCGTGGCTGCCGCGGCCACGGGTGACCGCCTCTGCGGAGTCCTCGCGGCCCTGACGGCGGCGGGCAGCTTCGACTTCTTCCTCACCGAGCCCTACTACTCGCTCTCGATCCACCAGAGCGACGACCTCGAGCTCGCGATCGTGCTCGTCGTCGTGGGCCTCGCGGTCACGGAGATCGCTCTCTGGGGACGACGGCAGGAGTCCACGGCCCAGCGCCGCGACGGCTACATCCAGGGCCTGACGCAGCTGCTCGACCTGCCCCCCGACACGAGCGAGGCGGCCCGGGCCGAGGCGATCGCGGCAGCCATCACCCGCACGCTCGGCGCCGACCGGAGCGAGTGGGTCGGGGCGCACCCCGCCGCGCTCGACGCCGTCGTCGATGCCGACGGTGAGGTGCGCGTCGGCGGCAGCCGCGTGGCGGTCACGCGCTCGGGCCTGCCGACAGAGGCCTGCACCGCCGTCCCCGTGACCCGTGGCGGTATGCCGCTCGGCCACTTCCGCGTCGTCGCCTCGACCCGTGTCGCGCGCCCGACGCAGGAGCAGCTGCGGGTGGCCGTGCTGCTCGCCGACCGGATGTCGGCTGTCGAGTCCCTTCCGGCCCTGCCCGCACCACCGGAGGCGACTCTGCGTTGAGTGACGGGTCGAGTCACGGGTTGAGTGACGGGTTGAGTGACGGGTTGAGTGACGGGTCGAGTGACGGGTCGAGTGACGGGTCGAGTCACGGGTCGAGTCACGGCGTGACTCCGCGCGGCCGATCAACCGCGTGTCAGTCGACCGTCTGGTAGAGCGCCTGCTCCACGGTGCCGAAGTACGGGCCGTACATGACGTTCTTCTCGCCGCGGTAGCCGAACGAGTTGAGCGAGTTGAGATAGCCACCCGTGATCCAGCCTCCGCCCGACGAGCCGCCGGTCATGCTGCACGGCAACCGGTTGTCGGTCGAGCCCCTCGTGTCCTTGGTCGTGGGGCCGGAGCAGCGCCAGAGCGTCTGCCCGTCGTAGGGCGTCGCCGCGGGGTAGCCGTAGGCGTCGAAGGTGAGGTTGTAGCCCTTGTTGAACGCGATGGGGTAGGCAGAGCCCACGGCGCCCACGAGAGTCTTGCCGTTGAGGGGGTTCATCGTCGCGAAGCCGATGTCGTGGTCGAAGTCGCCGCTCGTGCGCCACTGCTCCGTCGTCACCAGGGTCGCCGCCGTGAACGTGCCGTAGGGCCTACTGCCGTTCTCGTACTTCGGTACGAAGGCGAAGTTGCTCACGTAGGCGCCGGGGCCCTCGTTGACGCAGTGGCCGGCCGTCGTCACGAGCGAGTTCGACGAGCTCGCGGTGACCGTGCCGGAGCAGACGTAGTTGAGCCCCTTCTCCGTGAAGAAGACCTTGCCGAACAGCGGGCTCGCGGGCACCTGCACGGCCGTCGCGCTCCCGCCGCCCGGGCCGGGCTTGCCCTTTCGGGGGACGTAGACGTTCTCCCGGGGGATGGCGCTCTTCATCCGGGCCGGTGTCCAGTAGGCGGTGATCCGGCGCTGCTCGGCGAGCGTCGTTGCGGCAGCGTGCTGCCCGGTGCCGGTGCCGGTGCCGGCACCGCTAGCGGCGGCCCGGTCCGCAGCCACCGCCCCGGACGGCGCCGCGAGCGCGAGGGCGAGAGCCGCAGCCGACACGGCTGAGGTGGCGAGTGAGGTGATGATGCGCATGTGCAGCCTCCGGGTGGGGCCACCGGGGTGCCCCCGACCGGTGGGTCACCTTCACGGTAGGCCGATCCGTCGCCTGCCGGGTCAGGATCCGGCAAGGTGCGCAGGTGGTGGGGCCGAGACTCAGTCGACCTGTGACCGCAGCCAGGCGATGTCGGCGCTCTGGCCCTCGACGCCGCCCGGGGTCTCGCAGACGACCGGGGCGCCCGCCGCGCTCACCAGTGCGGCGACGGCGGGACCGTCGAGCGTGCCCGAGCCGAAGTTCGTGTGGCGGTCGGCGCCCGAGCCTGCCTCGTCGCGGGAGTCGTTGGCGTGGATGAGGTCGATGCGACCGGTGATCGCCCGGATGTCGTCGACGACCGTGCCGAGGTCGAGCCCGCCCGCGAAGGCGTGGCACGTGTCGAGGCAGAAGCCGACGTTCTCGATGCCGGACGCCGTGCCGATGGCGTCCCACAGGCGGCCGATCGCCTCGAGCCGGCGCGCCATGGCGATGTCACCGCCGGCGGTGTTCTCGATGAGCAGCGGCACCGCGAGGTCGAGCCCGTCGATGCACTTGCGCCAGTTGTCGAAGCCCTTCGCGGCGTCCTCGTCGACGCCGAGGTGGCCGCCGTGCACGATGACGCCCTTGGCGCCGATCTCGGCGGCCGCGGTGAGGTGCTGCTGCAGCAGCTTGCGCCCGGGGATGCGGATGCGGTTGTTGAGGCTGGCGACGTTGATCGGGTAGGGCGCGTGGACGTAGAGGTCGATGCCCGCAGCCTCGGCGTCAGCCCGCAGCCTGGCGGCGCCCGCGGCGTACCGCACGACAGGGCCCTTGTAGCTCTGGGGGTCGCCGAGGAAGAACTGCGACAGCGTGGCGCCCCGCGCCTGCGCCTCCGCGATCGGGTCCTCCTGGTCGACGTGCGCTCCGATGTGCAGGGCCATGCACGACAGCGTAGGCCCGTGGTGAGACGCCGGCGGCATCGGCAGGAGCATCCGGATGGCGAACACGATTGGATAAGGAAGGGTTATGCGTTCAATAATGCTCACCATGAGTTCCTCGCGCTTCCCCACCGTCGTCGACGACGTGACGGTCCGTCTCATCGCCGCCGTCGTGCTCGTCATCGGCGTCGTCGCCCTCGGCGCCCAGCAGTGGTGGCTCTATGCCGTGCTCGCCGTCGACTTCACCCTGCGGGCCGCGCTCGGACCCAAGGCCAGCCCGATCGCCCAGCTCGTGAACCGGTGGATCCGACCCGCCGTGCCCGCGGCGAAGCGTCCGACGGCAGGCCCGCCGAAGCGCTTCGCGGCGACCATCGGGGCCGTCATGACGATCGCCGCGACCGCGCTCTGGCTCGTCCACCTGGCCACCGGGTCGGCCGGCGCGAGCACCGGCGTCGTCGTCATCGGCGCGGTCATGGTGCTCTTCCCGCTCCTCGAGGCCGCCTTCGGCTTCTGCGTCGGCTGCCGCCTCTTCGCGGTGCTCATGCGGCTCGGCCTCGTGCCCGAGGAGGTCTGCCTCGACTGCGCCGACATCACGCGCCGGCGCACTCCGCAAACGGTCGCCTGACCCGGCCGGACGGCATACGGCAGCGGGCGTGCTCGCCGGCCGGTGTGGCCACCCGACCGCTCAGCCCAGCCGCTCCCGCGCGAGGAAGCCGCGGATCGCCTCCCGGGGGTGGTCGCGCAGCTCGGGCCCGTGGGTGAAGGCGGCGAGGTCGTAGTCGAGCTCGCCGAGCACGGCTGCCGTGCGCTTCGTCATGGCGAAGTCGGTGCAGAAGGCGCGGATCGGCCAGCGCAGGCGACGAACGTTGAAGATCGCGTCGCCGGTGATGAGCAGGCGCGTCTGCTCGTGGAGCAGCGAGATGTGCCCCGGTGAGTGCCCCGGCGTGTGGACCACCCGCAGGCCACCGGCCACTGGGAGCAGCTCGCCGTCTGCGAGCTCGCGCTCGACCGGCACCGGCGTGAAGTCGTGGCCGCGCGACAGGCGGTCGAAGATCCGACCGAGGAGGAAGCTGCGGTCTCGCGGTGGCGACATGCCCGCACGGGCGTATGCGGCGTCGTCCGCGTGGATGTCGAAGCCGCGTCCCGTCGCGGCGGCGACGTGCGCCGCACCCCCGGCGTGGTCGGGGTGGGCGTGCGTCAGCACGAGACGGGTGACCTCGGACGGCGCGGACCCGATGGCGGCGAGGGCCGCGATGACCTTGGGACCCGATGGCTTCAGGCCCATGTCGACGAGAGTCACCTGGCCGTCGTCGTCACGCAGGATGAACCCGTTGACGAAGTCGCGCACGAGCGGGATGCGCCAGACTCCTGGCACGAGCGGCACGACCGGAGCAGAGGCCATGACCTCGATGCTAGGCGCCGGCACCCCCGACCGACAGGTGCGCACCGAAAGGCTGCCGCTCCACGAGCGTCGTGGTGCGCTGGTGCGCCGGCCGGCGAGGTGGGTACGGGCGGAGGGTGGAGGTGCGACCAGCGCCACCGCAGATCCATCCGGCAGCGCCTCGGCGCTGCGCACCACCGCCACACCAGGAGGCACCGTGTCCAAGAAGGTCGCATTCCTCGTCGCCCCCGAGGGCATCGAGCAGGTCGAGCTCACCGAGCCGTGGAAGGCCGTGACCGACGCCGGCCACGAGGCCGTCCTCGTCAGCACCGAGTCCGGCACGGTCCAGATGTTCAACCACCTCGACAAGGGTGACACCAAGGACGTCGACGTGACGGTCGGCAGCGCGACGGCCCAGGACTACGACGCGCTCGTGCTGCCCGGCGGCGTCGCCAACCCCGATGCGCTCCGTATGGACGACTCGGCGGTCGGCTTCATCCGCGACTTCGTCGCGTCGGGCCGTCCCGTCGCGGCGATCTGCCACGCGCCGTGGACCCTCATCGAGGCCGACGTGCTGAGGGGCCGCCGGGTGACGTCGTGGCCGAGCCTGCAGACCGACATCCGCAACGCCGGCGGCGAGTGGGTCGACGAGGCCCTCGTGACCGACGGCAACCTCATCACGAGCCGCAACCCCGACGACCTGCCGCAGTTCTGCGGTGCGGTCGTCGAGTCGCTCGAGCACGGAGCGGCCGCGGCCAGCGCCTGAGCCGACGTTGCGTGACGGAGCCCGCCCCACGGCATACCGCTGGGGGCGGGCTCCGTCAGGTCGTGGGCTGACCCGCGGCCGGTCAGCCGAAGCCGTGCTGCGCCAGGGGGTGAACGAGCTCGCGCTCCTCGTAGGCGAGGTGCGACAGGAGCGTGTCGGTGAGCAGGTCGACTGTCCGCTGAAGCTCATCGAGGGCCTCGCGGCCGGCGGTGCCGTAGCCGTCGGACCCGACCATGGCGACGAGCGCCTCGTCGACCTGCTCGAGCACGTCGGCGATGACGTGGTGCTCCTGCTCGAGGCGGTCGATGACGTGCGTGAGGCTCGGCTGGCGGCGGCGCAGGTGCGGGAAGATGCTGCGGTCCTCGAGCGTGTGGTGGCCGGTGACGATGCGGCAGTAGGACTCGCAGTAAGCGCCGAGGGTCCAGCTGTTCTGGCGCATCGTCATCGTGTTGATGACCGAGCGGGCCTGGCCGACGGACAGCAGGCCCCGCCGCACCTGGTCGACGACGTCGCGCACCTGCGCCAGCTCGCTGCGCAGGTGGTCGTGCACGTCGACGAGGTGCTGCGGCACCGCCTGCTGTGCCGGGGTGTATGCCGCGTCGTCGGGCTTCGTCGTCACCGGCCGGTCCTCCTCGCGCCAGGGGAGCGACGGGCTGAGGCGACGCCCGTCGTCGGGCGTCGGGCGGACGGCCAGGGGCGCGCCCTCGGGGCTGCCCGCGCGGACCACGGGAGACCGGAGGGCCGCGTCGGGATCCACGCCGACCGGGTGGCCGTCGGTCTCGCCCGCGTCGACGGGTGAGCCGGAGGCCCGCCGCGAGCGCTCGACCTGCACGAGCTCGCGCACGGCCGGGGCGACCTCGTCGGCGAAGCGCCGCACCGTGTCGGGGTCGTCACTGCCGAGCACGTAGGTGCTCATGCCCTGCTCGAGCGTCAGCCCGGCGAGCTGCTCGGCCCAGTCGTCCGCCGTGCCCTGCAGGAAGCCGCCGCCCGAGCCGAAGCGGCCGAAGACGTTGTACATCCGCCGGATCGCCTGGGGTCCGCGCCCCGCCTCGACCGCGGCGTCGTCGATCACCCGGTTCAACTCGGCGAGGGCGGCCGGGTCGGCATAGCCCATGCTCGGCAGCCAGCCGTCCGCGAGCCGGCCGGTGACCCGGAGCATGCGCGGCTTGTAGGCGCCGAGCCAGATCTCGACGTCGTGCAGGGGCATGGGTCCGGCGTGCAGGCCGGACACCGTGTAGTGCTCGCCCCGGCGCGTGACGGAGCGCTCGCCCCGGCGGTCCGGGTCCTGGCCCCACGTGCCGCGGATGACGCCGATCGCCTCGACGAGGGCGTCGACCGCCTCCTTGGGGCTGCGCCGCTCCCCGCCCGCCGCGACGATCGCATCCCAGAAGGCGCCGGTGCCGAGGCCGAGCTCGGCCCTACCGCCACTGACGATGTCGAGGGTGGCGATCTCCTTCGCGAGGCCGACCGGCGGCCGCAGCGGCAGGTTCGCGACGTTGTGCGCGACGCGGATCGTCGACGTGCGCGCGGCGACTGCCGTCAGCAGGGTGGAGGCGTCGAGGTGCGTCGCGTTGTAGGGGTGGTCCTGCACCGTGAAGAGGTCGAGACCCAGCACGTCGGCGAGCTGGGCCAGCTCGAGCGTGTCGTGCACGCGGGCCACCTCCGGACTCGCGAACACCCCGAACTGCAGCTCGTGCCCGTAGTCAGCCATGTCGTGGGAACGGCGGTGGGCAGCGGCGGCATTCCCCCTCGGCTGTCCAGGCCCCGCGATGCCGCAGCCGCGGCGCGTCGGCGCCAATCCTCACGGACCGGTCAGAGCCTTGACGACGGCCTTCAGGGCATTGATGACGAGGAACCACGAGACACCGAAGAAGATCCAGCCCGAGGTCGTCTCGGGCAGGACCCGCGCAAGCTTGCCGAACCTCACGCGTGCCCTGCGCCGGACCCGCCAGGCGAGTGAGGGCCGGACCGGGATGTCTTCGGGCTGTCGGGGCGGGTGTGGCAGCACCAGCTCCGGAGGCACACGGGCCTCCAGCGCTGCGGTCAGGACATTGCCGCGCTGGAGCAGGGCTGGCTCCACCGTCAGGCTCCAGCCGTCGCGCGAGATCAGCCGCCGGCCGCCGTCGGGATAGGCCACGAGTCCCGCGACGTCGTCGAAGGGAACGGTGACCGAGCCCGACGGCGCCACCGCCTGGATGCCGTGGTCGCCGACCCGCATGCTGGTGAGCCCGTCCACGTGCTTGTGGACGGAGGTCGCATCGAGCAGCTCCCGTGGAGGAGAGGTCAGCTCGTGGTAGCCGTTGGGCACTGAGCACTCTTCCGGCAGTCCGAGGATGGCGGTGCGCCGGACCTCGCGGAACACCTCACTGAGGTCGTCCGGGGTCACCGCGGCCGAGAGCGCCTCACTCTGCTCGAGGGTGTAGACCTCGGAGCAGGTCAGCACCGAGAACGCCGCGGCCCAGGCCTGGGACGGTGCGTTCTGCTCGTCCCGGAAGAAGCGCGACCGGGATACCGCCATCTCGTCGAGCATGGCCTGCTCAGGGCCATAGAGCTCGAGTCGGCGCAGGACGCGGGCCAGGGTCGCTCCCGCCCTCGACCGGCCGGCGGAGCTGACGTCCGTGCCGAACAGCAGCAGCGCCGTGTCGCCGTCGACCCTCTCGAGGTCGGCCCAGGGTGCGTAGGCGGTGCCTTCCTCATCGCGCAGCGTCTCGGTCAGGGTGCGCGAGAGCACCTCCGGGGCCAGGCTCGCAGCGAAGGAGCGACTGACGACGGCAGAGCCGGTCACCCCGGAGGCCACCCGATGCACGCCGGGCAGGTGCGCTGCGGCGGTCGGTGGGAGGACCGCAGGATGCCTGTCACCTCGCGCAAGCCCGAGGAGCACGCTGTCGGGGAGCCGCGCGTCACAGGCGAGCACGGCATTGTCGGCGGTGAACCGCTCGCGGCACCAGGCTCGCAGGCCGTCGGGCGTGCTGCGCGTGAGCCCCAGCTCCCGGTATGCGGGCAGTCCAGGACCCTGGGCGCCGTATCGCCACTCGAGGTTGAGGGAGATGTTGCCGACCGGGCGCTGCTCCGACTCGGCGCGTAGGACCTTGGACTCGTGCTCGACCCGCGAGAGGTCCGGCTCGGCGAGCCAGGTGCCGAGCCGACGCAGGTGGTCGACGACGGCATCGGGCTCTCCGTCGAGGTCGAACCTCGTCGCGTAGAGGCCGACGGAGGCGTTGAACGCCAGCCTGGGGTCCTTCCAGCCGTGCAGCGCCGAGTGCTCGATGAGGTGCGTCCAGCCCGAGGTCGCGAGGGTCTCGTCGGCCTGGCCGACGCGGAAGAAGAGCGTCGCCCGCATGGTCGACCGCCGTGAGTCGATGCTCAGCACACGCAGCCCGTCGCGTGTCTCGCCGTGCAGTTCCATTGTGTGTCCCCTGTCAGTCCGGGGTCACCGTAGTGGAGCCGGCTACCACATCGGGACGAAAGGCCCCACCCCGTGTCGGAGGGCGGTGCGACCGCATACGCTCCGGGCATGCGACGCAGCAACGGGGAGCCGGCGGTCGAGGCGCTGCAGGCGCTGATCCGCATCCCGACGGTCTCGGACTGGGACGGCGACAAGGAGGACCGGGCGGCCTTCGCCGCTCTGCTCGACGAGCTCCGGGGTCGCTTCCCCCGGCTGCACGAGGTGTGCGAGGTGGAGCGGATCAGTGGCGACGCCCTGCTCGTGCGGTGGGCCGGACGCACGCGTGAGGCGCCGGTCGTGCTCATGGCCCACCTCGACGTCGTGCCGGTCGACGACCCGTCCGCGTGGACCCACCCACCGTTTGCCGCCGAGGTCGTCGACGGATTCATCTGGGGCCGTGGGGCGCTCGACTGCAAGGGCTCACTCGTCGCCACCTGCCAGGCGGTCGAGGACCTCATCGGCGAGAGGGTCGTGCCGGCACGCGACGTCTGGCTCTCCTTCGGCTGCAACGAGGAGGTCTCGGGTCGGGCAGCCAAGGACGCGGTCGCGATCCTGCGCGACCGGGGCGTCGAGCCGTGGTTCGTCGTCGACGAGGGGGGTGCCATCGTCGAGGGGGTGCTGCCCGGGGTCGACGCCGAGATCGCCGTCGTCGGGGTCTCCGAGAAGGGCACGGTCGACATCGAGCTCACCGCTCGTGGCGACGGCGGCCATGCCTCGGCTCCGCGTCGGGGCGGGGCGACGGCCCGGCTCGCCCGGGCCATCACGCGCCTCGAGAAGCGGCCCTTCCCGGCCCACCTGCCCGACGCGACCGTCGAGATGATGGAGCACGTCGGCCCCCACGCCCGTATGCCGTTCGGCGCGGTCTTCTCCCACGCCCGGGTGCTGCGCCCGGTGCTTGCCCAGGTTCTCGCCCGGCTGGGCCACGAGACGGCGGCGCTGACCCGCACCACCGTCGCGGTGACCCAGCTCTCCGGCTCGCCCGGCGCCAACGTCATCGCGGCCACGGCGCGCGCCCACGTCAACATGCGGGTCATGGTCGGCGAGACCGTGGACGGCGCCATCGAGCGGATTCGCAAGACGGTGGGCGACCCCCACGTCGAGGTGACCCTCGTCAGCGGCGACGAGCCGAGCCCGGTGTCGCCGACGGACGACGCGGCATACCGCCTGCTCGAGTCGACGCTCGCGGAGGTCTTCCCCGGCACGGTTCCGGTGCCCTACGTCATGCTCGCCGCGACCGACTCGCGGCACTTCCACCGGGTGTGGCCGCGGGTCTACCGCTTCACGCCCTTCCGCATGTCGACGGCGCAGCGCGCCTCCATCCACGGCGTCGACGAGCGCATCGGGGTCGAGGCGCTGCTCGACGGGGTGCAGTGGTATCGGCGACTCATCGAGTCGCTGTAGCCGGAAAACTCTGAGACAGAGAAGGATTCGAATGTCCGACAGCACGGCCGTCAGCGACGCCGCCCGCGCCCTGGCACGTAGCCCGATCACCAAGGTCGTCGGGTTCCTCATCTGCGTCGAGCTCGCCAGTGGCGTGCTGCAGGGCTACTACACACCGATCTTCACCGACATCGCCCGGCACCTGTCGATCAAGGACGCCGACGTCAACTGGTTCGAGGCGGCCCAGCTCATCGTGTCGGCCCTAGTCGTGCCCCTCCTGGCCCGGCTCGGCGACCTCATCGGGCACCGCAAGGTGCTGCTCCTGTCGACCGTCGTGACGGCGCTCGCGTCCTGGGGCGTGGCCTTCGCGCCGAGCTTCGGGCTCTTCCTCGTGGCCTGGGCCCTGCAGGGCTTCTACGTCGTGTGGCTGCCGAGGAGGTCGCGATCATCCACCGGCGCACCGGTGGCTCCGAGTCGCGGGTGCGCGGGGCGGCCGGCCTGCTCGTCGCGGGGCTCGAGATCGGCGTCATCGTCGGCGCCCTGACGAGCGGTGCACTTGCCGAGTCCCTTGGCATGACAGCGCTGCTCGCGGTGCCGGCCGTCGTCGTGACGTTGGCTCTCGTCGCGATCTGGTTCGGCGTCGAGGAGTCGCCGGTGCAGGCGCACGGGCGCATCGACTGGCACGGCTTCTCGCTCATCACCCTGGTGCTCGGCCTCGTCATGGCCGGTCTCGTCATGCTGCGGGTCGTCGGGCCGGGCAGCCCGTGGCCGTGGCTGCTCGTCGTGGCCGGCTTTGTCGCCCTCGTCCCCTTCGCCCGCGTCGAGCTCGCCCACCCGGAGCCGCTCGTCGACCTGCGGGTTCTCGGTGCACCCGGGCAGTGGCCGGTGCAGGCGACCGCGTTCCTCTTCGGGGTCTCGGTGCTCGGTGCGCAGATCCCGCTCTCCACCTTCGCCCGCACCGACCCCGCGGTGACGGGCTACGGCCTCGGAGCCTCGGCCGGCCGCGTCTCGATCATCATCGGCGGCTACGTGCTCTCCCTCGCGCTCGGCGCCCTCCTGCTCCACGTCGTCGGCCGCCGCACGGGCACCCGGGCCGCGATGGTCGGGGCCGCCGTGCTCGTCGGGGTCGGCTACCTGCTCTTCCTGCCCTTCCACGACACGCTCGCCCAGACGATGACCAACATGGTGATCGCCGGGCTGGGGTCGGGGGCTCTCGTGGCCGGGCTGCCGACGGCCGCCGCGGCTGCGGCACCGCCGACGCACACGGGGCTGACGACCGGCATGACCAACACGACGAAGACGATCGGTGGGGCCTTCGCCTCCAGCGTCTTCGCCATCGCGCTCGCCTCCACCGGCAGCGTCGACGCCGAGGCCACGGCGCACGCGTCGCTGTCGGGCTACCTCACGGTGTGGGCGATCTGCGGCGGGACGGCTCTCGTGGCCGCCCTCTTCCTCGCCGTCGTGCGCCCGCGCGGTGGCCCGTTGTCCGGAATGCCTGAGTTGCCGATGCCGCCCGTGGGAGCGTAGGAGACATGCGCATCGCCTCCTACAACGTCGAGAACCTCTTCGACCGCGCCAAGGTGCTCTCGTCGGCGGAGTGGAGCGATGCGAGGCCGCTGCTCGACGCCTACACCGAGCTGACCAAGGTGCTGCAGCAGCAGGCCTACTCGGCCGATGACAAGACGACGATCCTGCGCCTGCTCGACACGCTCGGCCTGACGTCGTCCGACGAGACGGCCCTCTTCCTGCTCCGGCAGAACCGTGGTCGCCTGGTACGACGTTCGACGAACGGCACCGTCACCGTGGTCGCGGACGGACGCGGCGACTGGATCGGCTGGCTCGAGATGAAGCGGACGACGGTCACCGACCTCGCCGTGCGGCATACCGCCCAGGTCGTTCACGACGTCGGAGCCGACGTTCTCGGCGTCGTCGAGGCAGAGGACCGCTGGGCGCTACGCCACTTCAACGCCGACCAGCTCGCCCCGCTCGGTGGGCGCATCTACGGGCACGTCATGCTCATCGACGGCAACGACGAGCGCGGCATCGACGTCGGACTGCTCACTCGCGGCGACCTGCCCATCGGGTGCATCACGAGCCACGTCGACGACGCGGACCTCGCGGGCCCGATCTTCAGCCGCGACTGCGCCGAGTTCGAGATCGCGCTCGACGACGGCCGCACCCTCGTCGTCATGGTCAACCACTTCAAGTCGAAGGGCTACGGCGGGCGCGAGGCGACCGCGCGGCGCAAGCGCCAGGCGCAGCGCGTGCGCGAGATCTACGAGCAGCGACGCGCCGACGGCTTCGACCTCGTCGCAGTCGTCGGCGACCTCAACGACCACCCGACGAGCTCGGCGCTCTCGCCGTTGCTCGGGTCAGGCGGCACCGGTGTCGCTGCGACGCCGAGCGACCTGCGTGACGTGTCGGCCTTCGCCGGGTTCGACGACCTCGGACGGCCGGGCACCTACGGCACGGCGGCGAGGACGAACAAGATCGACTACATCCTCTGCTCGCCCGCCCTCTTCGCGACGATCACGGCCGCCGGGGTGCACCGGGCGGGGGTGTGGACGGC
This sequence comes from Humibacillus xanthopallidus, assembly GCF_006717145.1. GTDB lineage: Bacteria > Actinomycetota > Actinomycetes > Actinomycetales > Dermatophilaceae > Humibacillus > Humibacillus xanthopallidus. Next base: position 384,853 of record NZ_VFQF01000002.1, read on the forward strand.
CTCGGGGAAGTGGGCGATGTATCCCACGCTGACCCGTGAGCAGGACGCGGCCTCCGATCACGCGGCGATCTGGGCCGACCTGGATCTCTAGGAGCGGGGCGTGGCCGACCCCGCTGGTGGCGGCGGCAGGAGGGTGTCCTCGAGGGTGCGCCGGACCCACGCGGCGTAGCGCTCGTGGCTCCAGCCGAGCTCGTCGACGAGCAGCCGGTGGACGTCGGGACCGGTGAGCGTCCACACCGTTGAGGCTGCCTCCTCGACCGAGACCCCCTCTCGCAGTGGGCCGTTGGCGGCCAGCCACGTCACGAACTGAGTGAGGTTGACGAGCCGGGTCTCGTGCATCTCACGGCGCTTGTCCGCGACCGACTCGTCCACGAGCGCCGCTGAGCGCATGACGTCGTCGATCGGCCGGACGCTGGCCGTGCGACGGCTGATGTCGGCCGCGAACATCTCGATCTGGCGGCGCTGGTCCTTCTCCTCCCGGACGGCCTGCGGGCCGTGCTGCTCGAGCACGCGCGGGCTGTCGAGCTCGCCCGTGACCGAGAAGTTGAGCACCTCGACGAGCAGGCCGCGCTTCGTCGTGAAGAGCACGTAGACGAGGTCCTCGCTGACGCCGGCGTCGGCCGCGATGGAGGCGACTGACGTCTTCGGGTAGCCGTCGGCGACGAAGCGGCGGTGGGCCGCCTCGAGGATCGCCACGCGGTTGGCGCGGGCCCGCTCCTCGCGGACGGGGGAGCGGTAGGGGCGTCGGCTCTTGACAGGTTCGCTCATCGGGGATCACTCTAGCGAGTATTCATTCGTGTAGTACTTGAACGAAAGTTGGGGAGGCATCATGAGTACGGGCTACGCACTCGCCTACCGCTTGGGGATCACCCCATGGGAGCGGGCCGGCGAGGTCGCCAAGGCAGGCTTCGACGCGTTGCTCGCGCGTGAGGAGGCGGAGCGGTCCCGCCCGCCGGGCCGAGCGCTCGACCTGGGCTGTGGCCGGGGTCAGCACACGCACGAGCTCGCGGCCCGAGGCTGGGAGGCGGTCGGCGTGGACAACATCCCTCGCGCCGTCGAGGCCGCGAGGAGTGCGGCCGGCCCTGGCGCCACCTTCGTCGTGGGCGACGTCACGGACCTCTCGGAGAGCACCCTCGGCACCTTCGACTTCTTCCTCGACGTGGGGTGCTTCCACGGGCTGGGCGCCGACGAGCGCCGAGCCCAGGGCGGCGGCGTGACGGCCCTCGCCCGGCCCGGCGCCACACTGCTCATGCTCGCGTTCCAGCCCACCCCCCTGCCGCTCGTGCCGGACGGCGTGACCCGGGCGGATATCGAAGCGGCCTTCGGCGGCTGGCAGCTGCTCTCGGTCGAGCCGGCCGACACCTCCGGCATGCCAGGGCCGCTGAAGCGGACGACGCCTCAGTGGTACCGCCTGCGCAACGGCGCCTGACGCTGATCGAGAGAGCAGTTCGTCGGACCCGTCGCGCGCGGAGTGAGTCTGCAGCTCGGGGAATCAGGGACTCACTGCGTCGTCGACCTCGTCGCGGTCGTCGGCGACCTCCGCCCTCCACCCCCTCCGCACAATCGAAAGAGCAGTTCGTCGGCGTGCAGGAGGCCGACGAACTGCTCTTTCGATCGGGTGCGCTCCTCACGGCACTGCACGCAGCCGGGTCAGCGAGGTGCCTGTCGTGCTGCTCGATGCCGGGACCATCGGCCCTTTCTGGCTGCCCGTTGGGGTCTCACCATGGGCGGAAGGCGGCAGCGTCGTCGCCCTGAGCGCACAAGGACAGGGAGGCGGGCGGGGGCATTGGCCGGCAGGAGGCCGACGAACTGCTCTCTCGATCGGGGTGGGTGCTGTGGCACCGCCCGCGCTCCCCAGATGTCGATCGAGGGAGCAGTTCGTCGCACGCGTCGCGCTCTCAACCCCGGGACACGGTGCTCTCTCAATCACCCGACGAAGTGCTCTCTCGATCGAGCGACGGGGGGCGGACTCAGATCACCCGACGAAGTGCTCTCTCGATCGAGCGACGGGGGGCGGACTCAGATCACCCGACGGAATGCCCTCTCGATCGAGCGACGGGGGGGCGGACTCAGATCACCCGACGGAATGCTCTCTCGATCGAGCGACGAGGGGCGGCCTCAGATCACCCGACGGAGTGCTCTCTCGATCACCCGACGGAGTGCTCTCTCGATCGGCCGACGGGGTGCTCTCTCGATCGTCAGGGGGTGATGGTGGGGCCGGCTCCGAGCTCGGCGCGGTCGGCGGCGGCCCGGCCGGAGTGCCAGCCCTCGGCGTCGCGGACCGCTCCCACGGAGTGGGTCTGCAGCTCGGGGAACCAGGTGCTCACGGCGTCGTCGACCTCCTCGGCGCGCGCCTCGAGCAGCGGCACGAGCTCACGGCCGGACGATCGCGCCGTCTCGGAGGCGGCCACCTCCTCGGCCGCCGTCACTGCCCGCAGGCGCTCGCCGATGCGCGACGCGTAGGCGGTGAGGAACGACTGCCGGAAGGCCCGGGTGCGGCTCCCGCCGTGCCGGTCGGTGCGCGACCCGGCCGAGGTGAGCGTGCGGGTCGCCTGGACGAGGAGCGAGGTGAAGAGCACCTCGACGCCCTCGAGGTCGGACTCGAAACCGACCACCGTGCCGAAGCCGAGCTCGCGGCTCCAGACCATGCGGCACCGGTTGGCGGAGGCGACGGCGTTGAGGAGCATCGCCTTGGGCCCGTCGTAGGGGTTGTCGATGCCGATGCGGCGACCCTCGGGTGCCGAGGGGCCGAGCCGGCCTGCCGCTGCGGTGGCCGCGAGCAGCGCCGCGTCGATGCTGTGCCGCGCCATGAGGGCCTGGGCGCCGGCGGTGAAGGTCTCGGCCTCGGCCTCGAAGGTCGTCGACTCGGCCTTGGCGAGGAGCATCCGGACCTTGCTGAGGATGCGCTCGTCGACGACGGGTCGGTCATCGCCTCCGCCGGCGGGGGAGGGCGCCGCCACGACGGTGCCGGGCACGGGCGTGAGCAGCTCGAGCACGGGCAGCCGTGCGACGAGGTGCAGGACGGTGAGCGCACGCGACATGAGGGTGAACCAGTCGGTGCCCTTGTCGCGGTGGGCGTCGAGCAAGGTGCTCGAGCCCTCCCACCACACGGTGCCCCCGAGCTCGCGCAGCTGCGCCCACCAGCGCCGGTCGACGGTGGCAGGCGCGTAGCGGCTGAGCTCGTGGCTCATGACGTCGACGGCGAACGCCTGCTCCGCGACACCGAGCCGGCGGCCCGCCAGCCGGTGCACGTCGCTCGGCTGCCAGCCGCGCTCCCAGGCCACGGTCGTCGCGGCCGTCAGGGAGTCGAGCAGGATCGTCACCACGTCGCGCTGGGTCGTCGGTGACGCGCACCTGCCCGCCAGCGTCACCGCCGCGTCGTCGAGGTGGTCGCCCACGCCGACGTCGAGAGCGTGGAGGGCCTGGCTGATGAGGGCCCCCACCGCCACGCGCCCGTCCTCACCCGTCCCGGTGGCGCCGGCACCCGGTCCACCCGGCTCTGTTCCAGGCCGCACCGTTCCAGGCCGCACCGTTCCAGCCCGCCCCGTTGCTGCCCGCTGCGTGGCCACCCGTGCCGGACCCGCGCCCTGCCGCTGCTCTCGCACGCCGCCGCGCCCGCTTGTCCTTGCCCATCCTGCCCCCGCCTTCCCGGTCGTGAGCGCTCATGCTGCCACCCGCGGCCGACGCCTCGCCGGGTCCGACCTCCCGGCTGTGGACAACCGGCCCGTAGGTCGGTCCCCGTGGGGCGCACGAGGATCACCGTCACCGGCACGCCCGTGGGCGAGGTCGACCTCGCCGTCGTCACCCCGCACGGCAGCCGTCGCACGGCGGAGCTGCCACTCCTGCTCGCCCACGACGGGCCGGAGTACGCCCGGCGCGCGCACCTGCTCCAGGTCCTCCACGACGCGCACGTGGCCGGCCGGCTCCCGCTCATGCGGGTCGCGCTGCTCCGCCCGGGGCCGCGCAACGCGAGGTATGCCGCCAACCCCCACTACGCCGAAGCGCTGACCGAGCACGTGCTGCCGAGGGTGCTCACGGCATACCGGACGGCGGGTCGGCCGACCATCATGGGAGCGAGCCTCGGAGCGCTCGCCGCGCTGCAGGCGGAGTGGCTGCGGCCGGGCACCTTCGCAGGCCTCTTCCTGCAGTCGGGGTCCTTCTTCCGCAAGCGGCTCGACGGCGAGGAGAGCTTCGAGCACTGGCACCGCGTCACGTCGTTCGTCACGCAGGTGGGGCGCGCCCGGCGGCGGCGCACGGACGCCCGCATCGCGATGACGTGCGGCTCGGCCGAGGGCAACTTGCGCAACAACGAGCTCATGGCCGCCACCCTCGAACGGCAGGGCCACGACGTCGACCTCGGGGTCGTGCCGGGGCGCCACGACTGGCCCTCGTGGCACCGAGCCTTCGACCCCCACCTCATCGACCTGCTCGCCCTCACGACACTGCCGGCACCGGCGGCGACACGAGCGGCGACACCGGCGACGGCACCCACGGCGCGCGGAGCCGCGACAGAAGGCGCGCTTCCTGCAAGGATCGCTCTCGTCGACCGCGCCACCGGACCCTAGGAGCCCCACGATGACCGAGAACGCTCAGCAGCCGTCGGCCGAGGAGGCGCCCGCGTCGTCCGCGACGAACCGCACCCACCTCGTGGGACTCCTGCTCGGGGCCGAGGAGGACTGGCCGACCGCCTTCGAGGAGCTGCTGGCGCTCGTCGGGCCGATCACGACCGACGACGGTGTCACCCATGAGCTGACGAGCGAGCGCCTCACCATCGAGCCGTTCGACCTGCGCCAGCCGGTGCGCACCGGCCTCGTCATCGACCGCCTCGCCTACTGGTACTACCACCCGCGCGAGTGGCTCAAGAAGGCCGCGCTCATGAACGACACCTACCTGCTCAACAGCCCGTTCACCTTCCAGTCGATGGAGAAGCACAGCGCCTACGTCGCCCTCATGCGTCTGGGCCTCAAGGTCCCCGAGACGTGGCTCGTGCCCTACAAGCACCCCGTCGACAACTCTCGCTGGGCCTACACGTCGGCGAAGTACAACCAGCCGTTCGACCTCAAGCAGATCGCCAACGACCTCGGATACCCGATGTACATGAAACCGTTCGACGGGGGCGGCTGGCGCGGGGTCTCGCGGATCAACGACGAGGCCGACCTCATCAAGGCCTACGACGAGTCGGGCGAGATGCTGATGCACCTGCAGTCGACCGTCGACTACGAGCACTTCGCGCGGGCGCTCTCGATCGGCCCCGAGACCATGGTGATGGACTTCCGTCCCGACCAGCCGATGCACAACAGGTATGCCGTGTCGCACGACTTCCTGTCACCCTCGGCCGGCAAGCAGACCGCTGCCATCAGCCGCATCGTCAACGCGATGTTCGGGTGGGAGTTCAACTCCTGCGAGATGCTCGTCGCCGGCGACGACGTCTATCCCATCGACTACGCGAACGCCTGCCCCGACGTCGCCGTGACGTCGCTGCACTACTACTTCCCCTGGGCTATCAAGGCGCTCGTGCGGTGGTCGGCCTACTGCCTCGTCACGGGACGCCTCGGCCCGATGGACCTCGAGATGCGGCGCTACTTCGACATCGCGGACCGCACCGACCTGGGCGACGCGCAGAAGCTCGACGCCTACCTCGCCATCGCCGACGAGTACTTCGAGACCGACGCCTACTGGGCCTGGTGCGAGCGCTACCTGCCGCACCTCGACCAGGCCGTGCTCGAGTGGGTGCAGTCCGACGCGTTCCGGCGCATCCTCCGCTCGACCGTCCAGGCGACCTACCCGGCCCACGAGCAGGACCAGTTCATGGCGCACTTCTCCGGCCTCATCGGGCTCTGGGTGTCGGACGAGAAGTCGCGTCTCGGAGTCTGAGGCCCGAGTCTGAGGCCGGTTTGAGGCCAGGTCTGAGGAGCGGGGTGCGGCGGGTCAGCCGCCGCTCCCGCTGCCGAGTCCGGCCACGAGGTTGATCGTCGCCGCGATGACGACCGTGCCGTAGAGGTAGGCAAGCATCGCGTGCCCGAGGACCACCTTGCGCACCGCCGTCGTCTTGAGGTCCGTGTCGGAGACCTGGTAGGCCATGCCCATGTTGAAGGAGAAGTAGGCGAAGTCCGAGAAGGCCGGGTCCTCGTCCTGGTTGAAGTCGATCGGCGGCGTCGGGCTGGCGTAGTAGATGCGTGCATAGCGCAGCACGTAGAGCGTGTGCACACAGAGCCAGCCCACCGCCACGGCTGCCACCCCGATGAGTGACTCGAGGATCTGCGAGCCGCCGCGCGACTGGCTCCCGATGAGCAGGATGGCCACGCCACACAGGCTGGCGAGCCCCACGATGATGACGACGATGTCGTACCACTTGGCGTCGCCGTCACGGCCGGCGACCTTAGCGCGGGTGTCGTCCGCGGTGTGACCGAGCACGTGCACGAGGAGTGGTACCGCGAACGCGAGGCCGCCGACGACAAAGCCGGCCAGGGAATGACTCAGCGCGTGGGTGGTCACGCCGAGGGGGATGAACAGCCCGGCGAGGACACCGAGCACGCTTGCGACGACGAGCCGCCGACGAATGGTGAGCACGCGCCGCAGGGTACTCGCGCTGCCCTCGCATCGGCTGGGAGCGGCTGGGAGCGGCTGGAAGTGCGGCTCCTGTTGGGGCTGGCCGGGGCGTGGGTATGTCACCGTCTGGTCGAGCCGACGGCCGCGTCCCCCTCACGCCTCGAGCCCTAGGATCCCTCCATGTCTGACACCGTGCCCGATGTGCCCGAAGCACCCGGAAACGACGGCGTGCCCAGTGCCCGCCGCAGCCTCACCGTCGTCTACAACCCCGTCAAGGTCGACGACGTCGATGCCGCGAAGCAGCTCGTCGCCGATGCGGCCGCGAGGCACGGCTGGGGCGAGCCCCGGTGGACCCCGACCACCGCGGAGGAGACCGGCGAGAAGCAGGGGCGCGAGGCGGTCGAGGCCGGAGCCGATGTCGTCGCCTCCCTCGGCGGCGACGGCACCGTCCGGGCCGTGGCGTCCGCCCTCGTCGGCACCGACAGCGCGCTCGGTCTGCTGCCCGGGGGCACGGGCAACCTGCTCGCCCGCAACCTCGGCCTGCCCATCGACTCGCTGGAGGACGCCGTCGAGACGATGCTCTCCGGCTCCGACCGTCGCATCGACGTCGGGCTCGTCCGCACCGGCGACAGCCTCACCGAGATCGGTGCCGACGGGACCGCAGGTGCCGGGGGACGGGCCGACGACCCCGCCGAGGGCCGCCGCGAGGGCGAGGAGGTCTTCCTCGTGATGACCGGTCTCGGTCTCGACGGTGAGGTGATGGCGGGCACGAACGAGAAGGTCAAGGCCGTCATCGGCTGGGTGGCCTACGTCTTGGCGGCGATGCGCAAGATCTTCGGCCGCGGCTTCTCGGTGTCCGTGGCAGCCACCGGGGGCCCCGGCGAGAGCGACCGGCCTGGCGACCGCATCGGTCGCCACGCCCGCACGGTCGTCATCGGCAACTGCGGCACCCTGCAGGGCGGCATCGAGCTGATGCCCGAGGCCAGGCTCGACGACGGCGTGCTCGACTCGGTCGTCGTGGCACCGAAGGGGTTCTTCGGCTGGCTGTCCGTCTTCGCCGACGTCGCGACCCGACACCGCTCGGGCCACAAGCGGCTCGACCGGCTCCGCGGGCGAGAGTTCACGGTGCTGGCGAAGGAGCCGGTCGAGACCGAGATCGACGGCGACCCCATCGGTGAGCGCCGCGCCCTGGCGGTGCGCGTCCTGCCCGACTCCCTGGTCGTGCGCGTTGGCTGACCTCGAGGGCGACGGGCGGCCGCCGCGAGGCGGCCGGGGGCGTCGTCTGCTCAAGGCGATCGGTTTCGGGCTCGTCTTCGCCGTGCCCATCACGGCTCTGGCCTTCGTCGTCCGGGAGAAGTTCCTGCCGGTCATCGAGCTCGACGAGCGCCTCATCGTGGCAGCCACCGACATCACCCGCGACAACCCGTGGTTGCGCACCGCGCTGCTCTGGTGGCAGGAGGGCACCCAGCCGCGGGTGCTCTACGTGCTCGCGACCATCGTGTGCATCGTCGTGTGGCGCAGGTACGGCCTGCGCAGCCGGGCCCTGTGGGCCTTCGTCACGATGATGGTGGCCTGGGCGCTCCAGCTCGTCCTCAAGGAGGTCGTCCAGCGCGCCCGCCCCGTCGTCAGCGACCCGGTGTCGCACGCGCCGGGCTACAGCTTCCCGTCCGGCCACGTCGCCAACGCCGCCGCCGTCGCAACCGTGCTCGTCCTGCTGCTCTGGCCGCTGCTCTCGCCGGCCGGGCGTCGTTGGCTCGTCGGCGGTCTGTCGCTGCTCGTGCTCGTGACCTGCCTCGACCGCGTCTTCCTCGGCGTGCACTACCCCTCGGACGCCCTGGCAGGAGTGCTCTTCGGAGTCGGCCTCGCCACAGCGTCCTACCTCGGCTATCTCGGGTGGAACCCCACCGGCCCCGACGACGCCCCTCCGCCGGAGGGTCGCAGCGGGCCTGAGCAGAAAGGCGATTCGTGAACCACACCTTCATCCACCGCTATGAGATCGACAGGTCGCGGCCTCCGGTGGGGTCGGCCCTGCGCGACATGGCGCTGCGCGTGCTCGCGCCGGCGATCGTGCTCTTCGGCATCATCGTCGGCCTCGGCTTCCTCATCGTCGGCCCACTGGGCGACCTCAAGTCCGAGAACTCCATCAGCAAGGCCCTGGCCGACGGTCGCACCGCCACGTGGAACTCCATCACTGCGGTCTGGTCGCACATCGGCAACACCGAGATCATCATCGGCGTCTGCGTCATCATGGTGGCCCTCGTGTGGTGGCGCACCAAGGAGTGGTGGTATGCCGTCGTGCCGGCTCTCGCCATCGCCGCTCAGGCGAGCGTCTTCGTCGCTGCCACGACGATCACGGGCCGCGACCGCCCGACCGTTCCGCACCTCGACCCGGCGCCGCCGACCTCGAGCTACCCGAGTGGCCACATGGGTGCAGCCACGGCTCTCTACCTCACCTTCGCGATGATGGCCCAGCGCATCGAGCAGACCTGGCTCCGTCGTCTCGTCACGAGCATCTGCATCCTCGTGCCGTTCCTCGTCGGCTATGCCCGGCTCTACCGCGGCATGCACCACCTCTCCGATGTCCTCGTCGGTGCCGTGAACGGCGCGGTCTGCATGCTGCTGGCGTGGAACTATCTGCGCCGCAAGACATCCGGCACGACGGTCGGCAGCCAGGCCCGCGAGGCCGTGCGGCACTGACCCAGGGCCAACCTGACGGGCCTCGCCCGCCAGACGCCAATCGCCGGGAACCCCCAAGGGTTCCCGGCGATTCGTGTGTGTCGTGCAGAGCGCAGCGGCCCAGCGAGACCGGTCAGACGTCGGCGTGGCGGGCGCGGCCGAAGCAGTAGACGCCGAAGGCGATGAGCCCGACGGCAACGAGTCCGAGGAGCACCGGGCCGCCGGGGGCGCCGAGGAGGTTGTGCAGGGCCCCGTCGAGGCCCTTGGCCTCGCTCGGCTTATGGCGCACGGCCGCAAGCACGAAGAGGCCGCCCACGATGGCGAGCGCGATGCCCTTGGCGATGTAGCCCACCCGACCGGCCTTGACGATCCACTCGCCCGGGTGCGACTCGAGGTCGCTGAGGAACTTCTTCTTCCAGCCCTTGACGACGTGATAGACGCCGACACCGATGACGACGAGTCCGACGAGAGCGACGAGCCACTGGCCGGCCGGCTTCTCCATGAGGGTCGCGGTGAAGTCGGTCGACTGCTTCTTGCTCGACGAGCCGCTGCCGGTGGCGAACTTGAGCGCCGTCCAGGCGAGGACGATGTAGACAATCGCCTTGGCGCTGGCCTTGACCCGGTCGCTCGTCTCGGTGCTGCCGGTGATCGCCTCGGTGACCTGCCAGATGCCCAGGCCGAGCCACGCGACCACGGCGATCCAGAGCACGACCACGCCGAGGGGGTTGTCCGCGAGCGACCCGAGAGCTCCGGACTGGTCGGCACTCGTGCCCTTGGACCCGAAGGCGAGTGCGAGGGCGATGACGCCGATGATGATGTGGAGCACGCCGTTGACGGCGTAGCCGATGCGTGCCGCCGTCTCGAGAGCCGGGTGGTCACCGGCCTGCCGCGAGACCTGCTTGACGTCGGTCGAATCCATGTGAGCGGTCCTGTCGGTAGAGGGGTCCCCGTGTGCACCCGTGAACATACCCACCACGGGTCCCCCACTTGCGGCCTGCGCGTCCGCCGTTCTCAGTGCTCCGGAGCGCCGAGGACGCGCCGGATCTCGGGCCAGGCGAGCAGGCCCAGCGCCCGGTCGGCAGGCTCGGTGCCGCCGCGCTGCATCGCGGCGCCACCCGCGGCGACGCCCTCTCCGGGCAGGATCACGCGGTGGCCCGCGTCCGGGTGCGTCACGAGGGTCGTCGGCAGGCCGTATGCCGTCCGGCGGGCCTCGACCGCCCGGGCGAAGTCGAGCGCGGGCCAGACCCGGTCGTCGCCCCCGGCGACGAGCAGGACGTCGCCGAAGAAGCGTTCCACCGGGATCGTCGCCGCCTCGACCCGGTCGGCGAAGGTGTCGAGGCTCGTGCGATAGACGGGCTCGAAGGCCGGTGGGTCACCTGTCACCGCGACGTCGTCGTCATAGGGCACATAGGGAAGCGCCCGACCGGCCCTCGACCACGACGAATGCTGGGGGCGCAGCTCACCGTCCGGCCCTGGCGAGACGGCCGCCCACGCGACGTGGCTCGGCGACAGCGCGACGACAGCGTCCACGCGCGGGTCGTCGGCGGCATACAGCAGGAAGGCCTCGGCGCTCTTGGAGACGCCCACGAGGACGACCCGATCACACTGGGGGGCAAGGCGACCCACGGCCCAGTCGAAGCTCTCGAGCGGCAGCTCCCAGATGCCGTGCGGCTGGCCGGGCGCCCCGAACCACCGGTAGGAGAGGGCGGTCGCACCGACGCCGGCCAGCACCGTCGCACGCTGGGTCTCGACCCTGCCGCTCGATCCCGAGAGCACGAGGACACCCGTGCCGGTGGCCCCTCGCGCGTCGGCCGGGCGCACCCAGACTCCGTCGACGTCCGGCAGGGCCTCGCTGCGCAGCTGCATCGGGCGATGCTAACCGCCTCGTGACGGCCGACGTATCACCGAGCGGGGGCGGGGCCACTTTCCGGACATCGGGGGCACAACGGGCGACGCCGGGCCACAGGGGGCTCGTCGCACCCGATCCAGAGGGGGATACACGTGCACACAGCAACAGGGCGCCGGCTCGTTCCGGCGCGGATCCGGTCGGTCGCGGCGGTCATCGCCGCGACCGCACTCACGCTCGGGGGGATCGCCATGGCCCCGCTGGCCTCGGCGGCACCGGTCCCGAGCGCATCGGCCAGCCCGACCACGGTCAACCGCTACGGCACCTCGACCGTCACGCTCACCCTCGACGGGGAGAGCAGCACCCAGTCGACGCCCACCGACCTCGTGCTCGTGCTCGACGAGTCGGGCAGCATCGACTCCACCGAGTTCGGCCAGCTGAAGAGCTTTGCCGACGCCGTCGTCGAGGCCGTCGGCAACGACGGGCTCTTCGCCAACGGCGGGCGCGTCGGCGTCGTCGGCTTCTCCACCGGCGCCGAGGTGGTGTCTCCGCTGAGCGGCAACGAGACCGACGTGCGCAACGCCATCGCGGCCAACCCGCAGTCGGGCGGCAGCACCTGCATGTCGTGCGGCCTCAACGAGGCCAGCACGGTCATGGGCGCCGACGACCCGGCGCGCAACCAGCTCGTCATCGTCATCACGGATGGCAACGCCACCAGCGGCGACCCGACAGCGAGCGCGGCAGCGAACCTGCAGGCCAAGGCCGAGGTCTTCGCGGTCGGAGTCGGCGACGGCATCAGCCAGTCGACGCTCGAGACCATCGCCAGTGGACCCGGAGCCGACAACACCTTCTCAGTGGGTGGCTTCAGCTCGCTCGCGACGCTCCTGTCCGCCCTCGTGTCGGCGGTCGTCGTCCCCGGCGCGACGCACCCCTCGGTGACCGTGACCCTCGCACCGGGCTGGGACCTTGTGCCGAACTCGGTCACGGCGACGCTCGGCGCGACCGTCAGTGGGGAGTCCGTCGACGGCTTCACCGTCTCGAGAGGGGAGCTCGGCGACGAGAACCTCGTCATCACCTACGACGTCACGCACGAGGGCGCGCCCTGCGGCCTGCTCGACGTCAACTCCTCCGTCGCCTACACCGACGACCAGAACGCCACAGTGACGTTCCCGGACGTCAAGGTCACCGTCACCTGCCTGCCGCCCGTCGCGGACGCCGGCGCCGACAAGACCGTCGCCGAGGGCTCGTCCGTGACGCTCGACGGGTCCGGCAGCCACGACCCCGACGGCACCATCACGGCATACGCCTGGAGTGGTGCAGCCGCGAACATCGGCACGCTGAGCGGCACGAGCAACGCCGTGGCGACCTACAGCGGCGTCGACGACGGTGTCGACGCGGTGACGCTCGGGGTGACCGACGACAACGGCCTGACCGACACCGACACGACGACCGTGACGGTCACCAACGTCGCTCCGACCCTCACCCTGACGAGCTGCCCGGTCGCGCCGAGCGCCGTCGGCACCGACGTGTCGGTCGCGGGCACCTTCACCGACCCGGGTGTCAACGACACGCACACGAGGACGGTCGACTGGGGCGACGGTGTCGTGAGCGCAGCCGTGGCGACGACCTCGCCGGTCGCGGCCACCCACCAGTACACCTCGGCGGGCATCTTCGACATCGCCGTCACCGTGACCGATGACGACGGCGGCTCCGACACCGAGACGTGCGGCTTCGTCGTCGTGTTCGACCCCGACGGGGGCTTCGTCACCGGAGGTGGATGGATCACCTCGCCCGCGGGGGCCTACCCGGCCGACCCGGGGGCCGCGGGCCGCGCGAGCTTCGGCTTCGTGTCGAAGTACAAGAAGGGCGCGACCGTTCCCACCGGCAGCACCGAGTTCCAGTTCCAGGCGGGCAACCTGAACTTCCACTCGAGCGACTACCAGTGGCTCGTCGTCGCCGGCACCAAGGCGCAGTACAAGGGCACCGGCACCGTCAACGGCGCGAGCGGCTACAGCTTCATGCTGACGGCCACGGACGGTGGTCCCGACAAGCTGCGGATGAAGGTCTGGAAGACGTCGGACAGCACGGTCGTCTACGACAACCAGATCGGCAGCGGCGACACGACCAACCCGACGACGGCGCTCTCAGGCGGTCAGATCGTCATCCACAAGGGCTGACCTCACGCAGGCCCTCGGACGTCAGGTGGGGTCGGCGGTCATCGTGACCGCCGGCCCCATCCTCTGCAGGGCGGCCGGTCGGTGGCCGAGCCGCCTCGCTCAGCCGTCGAGACGCTCGGCTGTCGCGGGCTCAGCCGCCGAGGGGCTCGAAGGCGGTGACGGTCAGGACCGCCGCGCCGACGTCGTCGCTGGCGGCGAGGTCGACGACGGCCGTGATGCCCCAGTCGCGGTCGCCGTCGGGGTCGACGACGACCTGCCGCAGCCGCCACTGGTCGGCCGTTTTCTCGACCTGCAGCAGGCCCGGCGAGCGGGCCTGCTGGTCGGTGGCGATCGAGTCGTGCTCGTCGTAGTAGGCGCCGAGCGCGTCGTTCCACGCCTCCGGTGTCATGACGACCTTCTGCGGCGGGTCGGTCAGCTCCGCCACGCGGGCCTCGAGGTCCCCAAGCAGCTCCCAGGCGTCGCGTGAGGCGAGCTCGACCCGGTGGAACATGGCGTTGCGCACCATGACGGTGAAGGCACGCACGTTGGCCGTGAGCGGCCGTGCCGGCGGTGCGAGGTCGTCCTGCTGCAGCGCGGCGGCACTCGGGTTGACGAGGTCCTCCCACTCGTCGAGCAGGCTCGAGTCTGTCTGTCGCACGAGCTCGCCGAGCCACTCGATGACGTCCTCGAGCTCCTCCGTGCGGTGCGACTCGGGCACCGTGTGCCGCAGGGCGCGGTAGGCGTCCGTGAGGTAGCGCAGGAGCAGTCCCTCCGAGCGCGAGAGGCCGTAGGCCGAGACGAACTCGTTGAAGGTCATGCCCTGCTCGTACATCTCGCGCACCACCGACTTGGGTGACAGCGCGTCGGGCGAGATCCAGGGGTGGGTCTGGCGGTAGGCCGCGAGCGTGACCTCGAGCAGGTCGGCGAGGGGCTTCGGCCAGGTCACCTCCTCGAGGCGCTCCATGCGCTCCTCGTACTCGATGCCGTCCAGCTTCATCGCCGCGACCGCCTCGCCCCGAGCCTTGGACTCCTGGGCCCAGAGCACCTGTCGCGGGTCCTCGAGGATCGCCTCGATGACAGAGACGAGATCCCTTGCATAGGTGTCGGACTCGGGGTCGAGCGTCTCCATCACGGCGAGGGCGAACGGCGCCAGCGGCTGGTTGAGAGCGAAGTCTCGCTGCAGGTCGATCGTCAGGGTGTGACGCCGGCCGGAGGCCTCCGCGGTGGGCAGCCGCTCGACGACGCCGGAGCTGATGAGCTCCTTGGCGAGCACGAGCGCATGCCGCTGGAGACGGCGCTGGTCCTTGGGCTCGTGGTGGTTGTCGGAGAGCAGCCGCTGCGCGTGGGCGACCGGGTTGCCTTCTCGCGCAAGGATGTTGACGAGCATCGAGTGAGACACCCGCATCCTCGGCTGGAGGGGCTCGGGCTCTGCCGCGATGAGCCGCTCGAACGTCTCCTCGGACCAGCTGATGAAGCCGTCGGGAGCCTTCTTGCGCTGGACCTTACGCTGCTTCTTCGGGTCGTCACCGGCCTTCTCGACGGCGCGGAGGTTCTCGATGACGTGGTCGGGAGCCTGGGCGACCACCCAGCCGCGCGCGTCGAAGCCGGCCCGCCCGGCACGACCGACGATCTGGTGGAACTCGCGGGCCTTGAGCATCCGCTGCTTCGTCCCGTCGAACTTCGTCAGCCCGGTGAGCAGGACGGTGCGGATCGGCACGTTGATGCCGACCCCGAGCGTGTCGGTGCCGCAGATGACCTTGAGGAGGCCGTCCTGGGCGAGCTGCTCGACGAGGCGGCGATACTTCGGCAACATGCCGGCGTGGTGGACGCCGATGCCGTGCCGCACGAGCCGCGAGAGGGTGCGGCCGAAGCCGGCGCCGAAGCGGAAGTTGCCGATGCGGGCCGCGATCGCATCGCGCTCCTCGCGCGTCGTGATCTTGACCGCCATGAGGCTCTGCGCGCGCTCGAGGGCGGCCGCCTGCGTGAAGTGCACGACGTAGACGGGTGCGCGGTCCTTGGCGAGCAGGTCCTCGATGGTCTCGTGGAGGGGGGTGACGGCATACGAGAACTCGAGCGGCACGGGGCGCTCCGTGCCGGAGATGACGGCGGTGGCGCGGCCGGTGCGGCGGGTGAGGTCGTCACGGAACATCGTGACGTCACCGAGCGTCGCCGACATGAGGATGAACTGCGCCTGCGGCAGCTCGATGATGGGCACCTGCCACGCCCAGCCGCGGTCAGGCTCGGAGTAGAAGTGGAACTCGTCCATGACGACGAGGCCGACGTCGGCCGAGCTGCCCTCTCGCAGTGCGAGGTTGGCGAGGATCTCAGCGGTGCAGCAGATGATCGGCGCATCCGAGTTCACCGATGCGTCGCCCGTGATCATGCCGACGTTGTCGGCGCCGAACTGCTCGCACAGGGCGAAGAACTTCTCCGAGACGAGCGCCTTGATGGGCGCCGTGTAGAAGCTGACCCGGTCGTCCGCGAGGGCGGTGAGGTGAGCCGCCGTGGCGACGAGCGACTTCCCCGAGCCCGTCGGCGTCGAGAGGATGAGGTTGCTGCCGCTGAGGATCTCGAGGAACGCCTCCTCCTGGTGCGGGTAGAGCGTGAGCCCCCGCTCGGTCGTCCACTCGGTGAAGACCTCGTAGAGGCCGTCGGGATCGGGATCCCGCGGGATGCGCTCGGCGAGGTTCTTCGTCACCACGTGAGTATGCCGTCCGGGCGCCACCCGCTCCCAATGCAGCAGTCGGGCGCGGGGTATCAACCTCGTCCAACGGCTCTCTGCCCCGTAGGGAGCGAGGGGAGGGGGTGGCGATGGCGCCGTCGACAGGAGCGTTCGTCGTCGCGACCCTCGCCCTGCTCGTCGTGCCGGGGCCCTCCGTCGCCTTCGTCGTGACGCGGGCGCTGGCCCATGGGCGTGCAGCCGGGCTCGTCTCCGTCGTGGGTCTCGAGGCGGGGCTGCTCGTGCACGTCGTCGCGGCAGCCCTCGGGGTCGGCGCGCTCGTCGCGTCGTCAGGTGCTGCCCTCGTGCTCCTCCACGTGGGCGGCGTGGCCTACCTCGTCGTCCTCGGCCTGCGACACGTCGTCGCGGCCCCCTCCTCCTCGGGTGCTGCGACTGCCCACCCGCGCCGTGGCAGCTGGGCGCTGGCACGTGACGCCTTCGCCGTCGACCTGCTCAACCCGCAGACCGTGATCTTCTTCCTCGCCTTCCTCCCGCAGTTCGTCCAGGCCGGGCCGACGCCGCCGACTGGTCAGCTCCTGCTCCTCGGCCTCTGCGTCGTGGTCCTCGCGTTCGGCTGCGACGCGGGCTACGTCCTGGCGTGCACCGCGTTGGTGAACCGGCGGGCTTCGGCGGCGCGGAGGCGGCCGTCGCCGGGGTGGCTCGCAGGCTCACCCCGGGCGGCCACCCGTGCAACTGGTGCCGTCTACCTGGGCCTGGCCGCCTGGTCGGCGTTCGCCTGAAGGGCGGGCCCAGGCCGCGCTGCGCGTCGAGGACTGAGCCCCACGGCATACGCCGGCGGTCACTCGGTCGTCCACTCGGCTCCACCCGGGGGCGCCCGGGGGGACCCACCGGAAACGCTCAGCAACCGACCAGCAAGCCCCCACCGGAGGCCCAGCAAGCGTGCTTACCGTCGAGCTGCCGGAGAGACCGACACCAGCACGGAGCTGAGTACACGGCAGGCACCCTGAGGAGGGGCAGTGGAACTGACCAGTGGCGGCCTGCTCGTCGCGCTCGGGGTGCTCGCGGCCGTCGCCTTTGTCCTGCTGGTCCTCGGCCTTCCGCGCACCGGACGCCGGTGGCTCGGGGCCATCGCTCGTGGCGGAGAGGCGCTGCTGCTCAGCCTGACCGTCCTCGTGCTGGCGGGCGCTGCCCTCAACGACCAGTACCTCTTCTACGTCAGCTGGGGTGACCTCTTCGGGGCCAACGCGAGCGTGACGGCGATGCACGACGGGGGGACGGCCCGCCAGGCGGTCGAGACCCGGGCGAAAGGGGTGGGGCTGACCCAGATCGCGGTGCCCTCCGTGTACCCGTCGCTGCCGGCCCCCGGTCAGCGACTGCAGCGCTACATGGTGACCGGTGCCCGGAGCCACATCACTGCCGAGGTCCTCGTCTACCTGCCCCCTGGCTACGATCCCACAGCCGGCAAGAAGTACCCGGTCATCCTCGCCCTGCACGGACTGCCCGGTCACCCGGAGGGCTACCTGACGGGGATCCACATCGACCAGACGCTCGACGCGCTCGTGGCGACGCGGCAGTTCGCGCCCTCCATCGTCGTCATGCCGCAGATCAACAGCCCGAGCTCGCTCGACACCGAGTGCGTGGATGCGCCGAGCGCCGCGGGTCCTCAGGACGAGACCTGGCTGGCTGCCGACATCCCTCACTGGGTCGTGAGCCACTTCGCGGTGCAGACGGCCCGAACCTCGTGGGCCACGATGGGTTTCTCCTTCGGAGGGTGGTGCTCAGCGATGCTCGGAGTTCGCCACCCCGACATCTTCGCCGGTGCGATCGTCCTGGAGGGCTACTTCCGTCCTGACTTCTCTCGCTCCTACGACCCGATCACGGCCGGCTCGGCCGCCGCTCGCGGCTACGACCTCGTGCGCACCGCGCGGACCGACCCGCCGCCCATCGCCATGTGGGTCATGGCGAGTCGTTCCGACTCCCTCTCCTACCCGACGACGGCCCAGTTCATCCACGACGCGCGGCCGCCGACGTCCGTGACCACGGTCCTGCTGAAGACAGGCGGCCACCGCGTCGCCGTGTTCCTGCCCTTCATCCGCACGTCCCTCGTCTGGCTGGGTCAGACGCTCCCCGGCTTCCGCGCGGGGTAGGGCCAGGCGCATCTGGGACCAAAGCCTCTGCCGGGGCTCCGCCCCCGTCGACACGATGGGAGGAGACGTGAGGCCGCGACGAGAGGGTGCGCAGACATGAGCGAGCAGGGCACGAGGACAGGGCGGATCGTCGTCGGGGTCGACGGGTCGGAGTCGTCGAAGCAGGCGCTGCGCTGGGCCGCGCGCCTCGCGGCCGGCGACGGGAGCCGCATCGAGGCGATCACCGCGTGGGACTACCCGCAGGCCTACAACTCGCCCGTCGACCCGAACTGGCGCCCTGACCTCGACGCCCAGACGATCCTCGACGACACGTTGCGCGAGGTCTTCGGGGACGACCGTCCGACCGGGCTCGTCCCCATCGTGCGGCACGGTCCGCCGAGGACGGTCCTCATCGAGGCGAGCCGGGGCGCCGAGATCCTCGTGGTGGGCAGCCGGGGCCACGGAGGCTTTGCGGGCCTGCTGGTCGGCTCGGTCAGCTCTGCCTGCTCCGAGCACGCGCACTGCCCGGTGCTCGTCCTGCACGACAAGGCCTGAGGGTTCCCTGGGTCATCAGCGAGTCATCAGCGAGTCATCGGCGAGTCATCGGCGAGGATGCGACGTGTCGGCGGGCACCGCGCCTACCGTGAGCAGGTGGACCGTCGACTGTTCCTCACGTCCGTGGCCGCCATGGTGGCCACGGGGCTCTCGGCGTGCAGCGGCGATGCGACGGCGGGCACGACCAAGGCCGTCGACACCCGGCCCTTCAAGGCGCCCCAGGGCGTGACGAAGGTGCCGCTGCCGCACGGCACGCTCTACCGCCTGCCGGGCAAGACGAACCAGATCGCCCTCACGGTGGACGACGGCACCAACTCCGCGGTCATCGAGGGCTACGCGAAGCTGGCCCGTGACACCGGCATGCGGCTCACCTTCTTCTGCAACGGCGTCAACCGCGGTTGGACCGAGCACGCCGACCTGCTGCGTCCGCTCCACGACGACAACCAGATCTTCCTGGCCAACCACACGTGGAGCCATCCCAACCTCGTCAAGCTCTCGTCGCGCAGGATCAGCGACCAGGTCCGCCGCAACGAGACGTTCCTCAAGAACACCTACGGCACTCTCGGCCGGCCGTTCATGCGACCGCCCTACGGCTTCACGAACTCCCGCGTGGCCGCCCAGCTCGCCGACCTCGGCTACCCGGCGGTGACGATGTGGCTCGGCAGCCTCGGCGACTCGTCGAACATCCCCCCGGCCGAGATCGTCGCGAACGCCAAGGAGTGGATGACGAAAGGACGCATCGTCATCGGTCACGCCAACCATCCCGGCGTCCTCAAGGCCTATGGCCAGCTCGTCGAGATCATCCGCAGCCGCAAGCTCGTGCCGGTCCACCTCGGCGACATCTACTCCGTCTAGACCAAGGCGACGTCCCCGTATGCCGTCCGGCCGGGTTCGCGCGTCAGTGGTCGGTGCGCTGCTGGGCAGAGCGGGCGACGGCTGCGGCCTGGCCCCGGTTGGACACACCGAGCTTGGCCAGAACTCGTCCGACATGGGCGCTCGCGGTCTTCTCCGTGATGAAGAGCGTCGTCGCGATGGCGCGGTCCGTCGCCCCGGTCGCGATGAGCTCGAGCACTTCGCGCTCGCGTGGCGTGAGCCGGTTGAGCGGACCCGGCCCTCCTCCATCGAGAGGCAGGCCGACCCGGAACCTGCGCGCGGTTCGCGTGGCCTGCTCCTCGACCCAGTGCGCGCCCATGGTGTGTGCCTCGTGCCACGTGGCGACGAGCAGCTCCCTGCCTTCCTCCCGCGCGGCGTGGGCGAGGAGGGCCCGTGCCAGCTCCAGCCGGGGGCGCAGCGCCGTGTAGCGCCCGTGCCGCGCACCGAGAGCGGCTGCCCGCCGACACTCGGCGATGGCCGGATCGCCGAGCAGCTGCGCTTCGAGGGCCGTGGCGACGGCCAGATGCACGCCGAACCAGCTCTCGACCCAGTCCGCTGAGGAGTGGCTCTGGGCAAAGGCCAGTGCATCGGCGGAGAGCCGCACCAGCTCGGCTGACGGTGCCACACCGCCTGCTACGGCGAGTACCCGGGCGCGGAGGCCGTGACACGCTGCCTGCGCGAGGACGAGCGGCGAGTCGGTGGCCGCAACCTCGAGAAGCATCGCCTCCGTCGTCGAGAGCACGCGCCCGACGTCGCCCCGCTGCTCGTGGGCCTCGATGAGGCGTGGCGTGTTGTCGATGCCGGGCACGAGCTCGTGCTCCGCGATCGTCTCCTCCTCGAGTGCTGCGGCCGCGGCACCCTCGCCGCGAGCGACGAGAAGCCGCACGCGGAACCAGCAGTCTCGATAGGTCTGCCGCGCGGGAAGGCACTCGTCGTCGTAGAGCGCTTCGGCGGCAGCGAACTCCCCGTCCTGGATGAGCCATTCGGCCTCCTGCTCCGCCGCGAAGGCCACGAGCCGGGGCAGGCCGGCCCTCTGTGCCGCGGCGCGCGTCCGCCTCGCCAGCCCGAGACCCTCCTCGGTCTGCCCCTTTCGGAGCAGCGAGCCCGCCAGCTCCCCGGCCATCTCGAGGGTCAGTCCAGGCTGGTCGGACTGCTCGGCCTCGTGCACCGCGGCGCGGTGGACCTCGAGGGATTCGTCGCACCGGCCCAGGTCCCACAGGGCGCCGGCCTCCTCCCACCGGGCCTTGGGAACGAGATCGACGGCTCCCAGCGCCGTCGCGACGTCGAGGGCGCGGTGGGCGAGGGTCAGTGACACGCCGAACCGAAGCATCCGGCTCTCGTGGAAGGCGGCCGCGACGAGCGCCTCGGCGAGCTCACGCGTGGGGGTGGGCCCCGCCAGGTCGATGGCTCGGTCGAGCGCCTCGCCCTGGTCGAGCACCCCCCGCACCTGGATCCACTCGTTGCCGATCGCGGTGTAGACCCGGCTGGCCGCGAGGGGGTCGCCGTCGACAGGGAGCAGGTCGACCGCCTGACGCAGCAGGGCATGCACCCGCGCCCGATCACCCTCGTTGGTGAGCACCTTCGCAGCCAGCCGCGGCAGGTCCGTCCTCGCGAGGTCGGAGCGTTCGGCGGCATCGGGCACCTTGTCCCACAGCTCGAGTGCGCGCTCGAAGTGGTCGGCGGCTGCGCCCGCACCGTACTGCTTGCCGGCGAGGCCAGCCCACACTGAGGCGTCGAAGGCCAGCGGAACGTCGTGGGCGGCATACGCATGGAGCGCCAGAGCGGCGCCGTACTGCCATCGCTCAGCGGTCGACCCCGCCTCGACGCGGGCGCGGAGCGCGCGGGCCAGCGCCGCGTGCATCTCGGCCCGCTCCCGGGGAAGCAGCTCGTCGTGGATCGCTTCGCGCAGCAAGGCATGTCGGAAGGAGAAGCGGTCGCCCCGGCGCACGATGACGTTGCCGTCGAGGATCTCCTGCAGGGCCGCGGAGAACTGCTCGCCGGTCACGCCCGAGGCGTCCTGCAGCACGTCGACGTCGACGACGGAGCCGCCGACCGAGGCGAGCCGGGCAAGGCGAGCCGATGGGGCGGTGAGCCGGTCGACGTGCCGCAGGAGCAGGTCACGCAGGGGCCCTGGCACGCCGTCGCCGTGCGCGTCGAGCAGCTCCTCGACGAAGAGGGGGTTGCCCTCGGAGCGCTCCACCAGCGACGCGATCGTCCCGAGGTCCAGCTCCCGGCCCGTGCGGCGGCGTCCGAGCTCGGCGATCGGCTTCGCCTCGAGGGCGGGGAGCTCGAGGTGCACCGACCCGGGGCTCCTGCCCAGCTCGACGAGGACGGGGCGGAGCGGGTGGTGGCGGCCCAGCTCCTCGGTGCGGTAGGTGAGGCCGAGCAGGAGCGGGGCGCGGCACGTCCGGAGGACGGCGAGCGCCCAGCTGCGCACGGACTCGTCGGCCCAGTGCAGGTCCTCGAGCACGAGCACGAAGGGGGCGACCTCGGCGAGCGACTCGGCGGCGTCGAGCAGCCTCGCCAGGGAGCCGGCAGCTGCGGAGGGCGCGGTGCTCGCCAGCCAGGCTGCCGAGCTCGGCAGTGTGGCCGGGTCGGAGACGTTGCGGTGCACATGGCTGCGGAGTGCCTGGACGACCGGGCCGAGGGCCACACCGGTTGCCAGGTCGAGACAGTGGCCGACGGTGAACCCGAGACCGAGTGCCGAAGCGCGCGAGTCCAGGGCGTGCACGAGGGTGGTCTTGCCCATGCCGGCGTCGCCGCTGATCAGGAGGGCGCGCGCGTGCGGCTGTCCCGACGTCGTGTCAGCGAGGGTCGCGCGCAGGAGCTCGTCGGCCAGGGCGAGCTCCTCGTCCCGACCGACGGGTTCCTCCAGGTCGAACGCTCGCGTCATGAGCCACTCCCCGCCAGTCCCCCCCGCCGGTCCGCGCGGCCCCCACCACGCTTTGTCCAGCGTAGGTCTGACGAGGGCGCGGCGTTCAGAGGACGGCAGAAGCCGGCACGTTGAGGATGAGGACGAGCTCGTTGTGAACGGAGCGCTGATGGGTGTCTGCGTACTGCAGGCGCAGGTGGTGGAGCAGCGAGTCGGTGCGGACGTCGCTGACGGTGCCGTTCTTCGGCACGCCGTCGCGGATCGGCCCAGCCTGGGCAGTGCCGGCGGAGGCGGCGAGTGCCACTGCGGCGAGCAGTCCGACTGCGGTCTGGCGAGCGTTCATGAGGGTTCTCCCTGAGTGGTGTGGCGGCCTCGTTGCCGCCTCTTCCACGGTTCCGCGCAGGAGCACCCCTGCACATCGGGAGAACTCCCACACCTCGCGCTGGGGCCGCCCTCCTGCGACGGTGGTGACGAGCCCGCAGGAACCGGGCGCCGTCCTCGGCCGCCCGGCGGTGCCACAGGGCGACACGGTGGGTAAGCGTTCTGTGGCGGTTCCCAGACATAACTGGTTGATTGGCTTTCACAACCCGTCCAGCGCAGGAAGGTGCACCGGTGGATCCGAAGAAGACGCTCCTGTCGTGGCCCGTCGTCCGGCAGCTCCGCTCCGGTGACTTCCTCGGTCGCGGGCCCTCGGTGACGTCGGCCCGCACGCGTGGCCTCGAGCCGCGCACGTCGACCGCCGACAAGGTCGTCCAGAGCGTCTGCCCCTACTGCGCCGTCGGTTGTGGGCAGCGTGTCTTCGTCAAGGACGGGCGCGTCGTCCAGATCGAGGGTGACCCGGACTCGCCGGTCTCGCGAGGGCGCCTGTGCCCCAAGGGATCTGCGAGCGAGCAGCTCGTCAACAACCCCGGCCGCCAGCGCAAGGCGCTCTACCGCCGTCCCGGCGGCGCCGACTGGGAGCCGATCGAGCTGTCCACCGCCGTCGAGATGATCGCGCAGCGCTTCGTCGAGTCGCGTCGGCGCACGTGGCAGGACCACGACGAGCACGGGCGTCCGCTGCGCCGCACGATGGGCATCGCGTCCCTCGGCGGGGCGACGCTCGACAATGAGGAGAACTACCTCATCAAGAAGCTCTTCACCGCAGCAGGCGCCATCCAGATCGAGAACCAAGCACGTATTTGACACTCCTCCACGGTCCCCAGTCTGGGGTCCTCGTTCGGGCGCGGCGGCGCCACGCAGTACGTGCAGGACCTGTCCAACGCCGACTGCATCGTCATCCAGGGATCGAACATGGCCGAGTGTCATCCGGTCGCCTACCAGTGGGTGACGGAGGCACGTCTCAAGGGCGCCAAGGTCATCCACATCGACCCGCGCTTCACGCGGACGTCGGCGACCGCCGACAAGCACATCCCGATCCGCGCCGGCAGCGACGTCGTGCTGCTCGGCGCCCTCATCAAGTTCATTCTCGACAACGAGCTGTACTTCAAGGAGTACGTCGTCGCGTACACGAACGCCGCGACCCTGGTGAACGAGGACTTCCAGGACACCGAGGACCTCGACGGGCTCTTCTCCGGCTACGACGACGAGTTGGGCAGCTACGCGCCCGACACCTGGGCCTACGCGAGCAGCGACGGCGAGGGCGACGAGTCGCCCGGCACCATCGGTGGGCCCGCGGCCGGGCACGAGCACGGCCAGAGCCAGTCGGAGCGGTCAGCCGGTGACCAGCACGGCTCCGGCGGCCCGGCGCTCGAGCATGCCCGCGTCCTGCGCGACGAGACGCTGCAGGACCCCAACACCGTCTTCCAGATCCTCAAGCGGCACTACGCCCGCTACACGCCCGAGATGGTGGCCGACACGTGCGGCATCAACGTCGACGACTTCAACTACCTCGCCAAGGCGGTCACGGAGAACAGCGGCCGCGAGCGCACGACGGCCTTCGTCTACGCGGTGGGCTGGACCCAGCACACCCTCGGTGCGCAGTTCATCCGCACGGCCGCGATCGTGCAGCTGCTCCTCGGCAACATGGGGCGCCCGGGCGGCGGCATCATGGCGCTGCGCGGGCACGCGAGCATCCAGGGCTCGACCGACATCCCCACGCTCTACAACATCCTCCCGGGCTACCTCGCGATGCCCGTGGCCGGCCTCCACGACACGTGGGAGGACTACGTCGGCGCGATCGGCAACAAGGAGCAGAAGGGCTTCTGGGCCAACGCCGACACGTATGCCGTCAGCCTCCTCAAGGCGTGGTGGGGCAAGGCCGCGACGGCTGAGAACGACTGGCGCTTCGACTACCTCCCGCGTCTCTCCGGGGCCCACGGCACCTACCAGACGACGATGGCGATGCTCGACGGCGAGGTCGAGGGCTACTTCCTCCTCGGACAGAACCCTGCCGTCGGGTCGGCCCACGGCCGCATGCAGCGTCAGGCCATGGCGAAGCTCAAGTGGCTCGTCGTGCGTGACTTCAACATGATCGAGTCGGCCACCTTCTGGAAGGACGGCCCCGAGATCGCCTCGGGCGAGCTCACGACCGAGGGCATCGAGACCGAGGTCTTCTTCCTGCCCGCCGCAGCGCACACGGAGAAGAGCGGGTCGTTCACCCAGACCCAGCGGATGCTCCAGTGGCACCACCAGGCGGTGCAGCCACCCGGTGACTGCCAGAGCGAGCTGCAGTTCTTCTTCGAGCTGGGCCGCCGGGTGCGCGAGCTGCTCGCCGACTCGACCGACGAGCGCGACCGTCCCCTGCTCGACCTCACGTGGGACTACCCCGCCGACGAGAACGGCGACCCCGACGCCGAGGCGGTGCTCGCCGAGATCAACGGCCGTCACCTGACGGGCGACAAGGCGGGACAGCCTCTTTCGGCCTACACGGAGATGAAGGCCGACGGCTCCACCGACGGCGGCTGCTGGATCTACACCGGCGTCTACGCCGACGGCGTCAACCACGCCGCCGACCGCAAGCCCGGCCAGGAGCAGGACCTCACGGCGCTCGAGTGGGGCTGGGCGTGGCCGGCCAACCGTCGCATCCTCTACAACCGCGCCTCGGCCGACCCCGAGGGCAAGCCGTGGAGCGAGCGCAAGAAGTACATCTGGTGGGACGAGGAGCAGGGCAGGTGGACGGGGCACGACGTGCCCGACTTCGTGCCCGACAAGGCGCCGAGCTACCGTCCGGAGCCCGGCACGGGCGGCGCTGCGGGGCTCGCGGGCGATGACCCCTTCGTCATGCAGGCCGACGGCAAGGGCTGGCTCTTCGCGCCCAAGGGCATGCTCGACGGGCCGCTCCCGACGCACTACGAGCCGCAGGAGTCACCCGTCCGCAACCCGCTCTATGCCCAGCAGTCGAACCCGGCCCGCAAGGTCTTCCCCCGCAAGGACAACCTGTGGAGCCCGTCCGGTGACGAGCCGGGCGCCGACGTCTACCCGTTCGTCTTCACGACCTACCGCCTCACCGAGCACCACACGGCCGGCGGCATGAGCCGCTGGCTGCCCTACCTGTCGGAGCTGCAGCCGGAGTTCTTCTGCGAGGTCTCACCCGAGCTCGCCGCGGAGCGGGGCCTCGAGAACGGCGGTTGGGCGACGATCGTCTCGGGCCGCGCCGCGATCGAGGCCCGGGTCATGGTGACCGAGCGGATGACACCGCTCGTCATCCGGGGCCGCACGATCCACCAGGTCGGCCTGCCCTACCACTGGGGTGTCGGCGGCAACGCGGTCGTCAGCGGCGACGCGGCCAACGACCTGCTCGGGGTCGCGCTCGACCCCAACGTGCAGATCCAGGAGAGCAAGGCCGGCTCTTGCGACATCGTGCCCGGTCGGCGCCCCACGGGTGAGGCGCTCCTGCGGCTCGTCGCCGAGTACCAGTCACGCGCGGGCAGCACCGTCATGACGGGCAACGAGCTGCGCACCGGCCACCCTGAGTCAACCCCCGACACGAGAGGAGGCTGACCGATGGGCTTCTGGCGCAACCAGCTCTCAGGGCCGACCGATCCCGCGGCCGATGCCGCGTGGGACCGGCGCGAGCCGCGCAAGGGCTTCTTCACCGACACCTCCATCTGCATCGGCTGCAAGGCCTGCGAGGTGGCGTGCAAGGAGTGGAACCACGTGCCCGAGGACGGGCTCGACCTGCTCAACCAGTCCTACGACAACACCGGTGCGCTCGGGGCGAGCACGTGGCGCCACGTGGCCTTCGTCGAGCAGTCGAGCGAGCGCATCGAGCAGGCCCGCGAGTCGGGTCGCCGGCTCGTCCAGCTCGGTATGCCGTCCGTGCGCACTGCGCCCGAGCCCCCTCTCATGGGTGGTGGCGTCACGACCACCGACCCGGCGGTGCCCGACCTGCGCTGGCTCATGGCATCCGACGTGTGCAAGCACTGCACGCACGCGGCCTGTCTCGACGTGTGCCCGACCGGGTCGCTCTTCCGCACCGAGTTCGGCACCGTCGTCGTGCAGGACGACGTCTGCAACGGCTGCGGCTACTGCGTCGCGGCCTGCCCGTTCGGCGTCATCGAGCGCCGGAGCGGTCACGAGGGTCACGAGAAGGGCGCCCGGTCGCACGGCATCAGCATCAAGGGGTCCGGGGGGTCGGGCGACACGAGCAGGGGTTCGCACCAGAACCCCCCGTCCCACGCCGAGACCAACGGCGAGGTGAAGAACGTCGGCATCGCCCAGAAGTGCACGCTCTGCTACGACCGGCTCGGAGCCGGCCAGACTCCCGCCTGTGCGCAGGCCTGTCCGACGACCTCGATCAAGTTCGGCGACCTCGACGAGATGCGCGCCACGGCCCGCGCCCGGGTCGCCGAGCTGCACGAGCTCGGCTACCCCGAGGCTCGGCTCTACGGCGTCGACGAGCACGACGGTGTCGGCGGCACCGGCTCCACGTTCCTGCTGCTCGACGAGCCCGAGGTCTACGGGCTGCCGCCGGACCCGCGGGTCACGACCGCCGACCTGCCCGACATGTTCCGCAAGGCCGGCTACGCGGGGCTGACGATGCTCGGTCTGGCCGCGGCAGCGTTCGTCGGGAGGCGTCGATGACGGTCAACCCCTTCGACGCAGACCGCCCCCCGGAGCGCGCGCGCCGCGGCAACGGCGAGCGAAAGCGCAACGGCCAGAACGGCGCCCGCCGCCGCGACGAGTCGCTCATGGTGCCCGATGTGTCGTTCGACAGCTACTACGGCCGCCACATCGTCAAGCCCGCGCCGTGGGAGAAGGAGATCGCGGCATACCTCTTCCTCGGCGGTGTGGCCGGCGGGTCGGCACTGCTCGCGGCAGGGGGTCGCGCCCTCGGCTACCCGGCGCTGCAGCGCGTCGGGCGAGTGGGGGCCATGGGGGCTGCGGCGCTCGGTGGTGCCGCGCTCGCCAAGGACCTCGGCAAGCCGAGCCGGGCCCTCAACATGATGCGCACCGTCAAGCTCACCTCGCCGATGTCGGTCGGCTCGTGGATCCTCACTGCCTTCAGCGGGTTCTCGGGCCTGGCCCTCGCCTCCGAGGTGACGCAGGCCATCGCCGCCCGGAGCCAGGGTGGGGTCGGGGGTGGCTCCGCCGTCGCTCGCGTGGCCCGTGTGCTCGAGCTCGTGGACGGGCCCGCGACGGTGGGTTCGGCACTCTTCGCACCGCCCCTCGCGGCATACACCGCAGTGCTGCTCGCCGACACGGCCACCCCGACCTGGCACGAGTCCTACCGTGAGCTGCCCTTCGTCTTCGTCAGCTCCGCCAACCTCGCGGCCGCCGGGCTCGCTCTGGTCGCGGTGCCGACGGCGCAGAACGGGCCGGCGCGGCGGCTCGCCGCCGTCAGTGCGGTGGCCGAGACCCTCGCGTTCGAGCGGATGCAGGACAAGCTCGGCCCGACGCTGTCGGAGCCGCTGCGCACGGGCAAGGCCGGGCGGCTGGTTCGGGCGAGCAAGGCCCTGACGATCGCGGGCGCCGTCGGCTCCGTCGCGCTGGGGCGCAGTCGGGTGGCGGCCGCGGTGAGCGGCCTTGCCCTCATGGCAGGTTCGGCCTGTCTGCGATTCGGCGTCTTCGAAGCGGGCCTGGCATCGGCGATCGACCCGAAGTACACCGTCGAACCCCAGCGGGAGCGGCTGGAACGCCGCCGCGCCGCGGGTGTCGTCGACGACTCCATCACGACGGCGCGATAGCGCGCCGTCGCAGGTCACCGCACGTTGATGGCGGCCCCGGTGCGCGCGGTGAACACGCCGATGACGGTGCCCCCGGGCATCTCGCCGGCGACGAGCAGTCCACCGCTCGTCTGGGCATCGGCGAGCAGGATGAGGTCCTCGTCGGACACGGCCGCCTCGAGGTGGGGTCGCACCCAGTCGAGGTTGCGCCTGCTGCCGCCGGGCACGAAGCCCTCCCGCAGCGACTCCCGAGCCCCCTCGAGGTAGGGCACGGCGCGGGCGTCGATGACGGCCGACACCCCCGACGCCCGAGCCATCTTGTAGAGGTGCCCGAGCAGCCCGAAGCCGGTGACGTCCGTCGCGGCCCTCACGCCCGCCGCGAGGGCCGCGGAGCTCGCCGTGTCGTTGAGGGCGACCATCGACTCCACGGCGTGAGAGAAGACCTCGCCGGTCGCTTTGTGACGGTTGTTGAGGACGCCGACCCCGAGCGGCTTGGTCAGGCTTATCGGGAGGCCGGCTTGTGCAGCATCGTTGCGCAGCAAGCGATTCGGGTCGGCCAGCCCGGTGACGGCCATGCCGTACTTCGGCTCCGGGTCGTCGATGCTGTGGCCGCCGGCGACCGGGCACCCGGCGAGGCGAGCGACGTCGAGGCCGCCCCGCAGCACCTCCTGCGCGAGCTCCGGCGGGAGCACGTCGCGGGGCCAGCCGAGCAGGTTGACGGCGAGGATCGGGCGCCCGCCCATCGCATAGATGTCGGAGAGGGCGTTGGCTGCCGCGATGCGGCCCCAGTCGTAGGCGTCGTCGACGACGGGCGTGAAGAAGTCGGCAGTCGCGAGCACCGCGATGTCGCCGTGCGGCCCGCCCTCGATGCGGACCGCGGCCGCGTCGTCGCCGTCGTCGAGACCGACGAGCAGGTCGGCCGACCCGATCCCCACGAGGCCGCGCACCATGTCCTCCAGCTCCCCTGGGGGGATCTTGCAGGCACAGCCCCCGCCGTGGGCGTACTGGGTGAGCCGGGTCGTCGCGGGTGAGGTCGTCACCCGTCGACTGTATGCGGACCGCTCGCTCCCAGAGCGCCGCCCGGTCGGTCGAGACCGCAGTCCCGACCCGTGCGCGCCCGGGCCGCCGGACTGGGTACGGTGGCGCGTGGAGGTGTCTGGGCACCTGGTGGTCCCCCCGGTCTTCAAAACCGGTGAGGCCGAGCATCTCGGCCTGGCGGGTTCGATTCCCGTCCACCTCCGCCAGCACGGCCCGCTCGCAGCGGGTGGTGGCGGTCGAAGGCGTGGAGAGGACAACGGTCGTGTCGCAGGCGGATCCACGGCGCAGCGTCCCGCGCACCGACGTGCTGCTGGCCCACCCCGCCCTCGTGGCCGCGGCAGATCGACACGGCGCGGGAGCGGTCAGGTCCGCGGTGCGGTCGGCCCAGGCGAGAGTTCGCGCCGGCGAGATCGCGCCCGGCGAGGTCGTCGCGGCAGCTCAGGCGGCACTGCCGGCACGCAGCACGACCCTGCGTCCGCTCCTCAACGCCACGGGCGTCGTCGTGCACACGAACATCGGCCGGGCCCCCCTCTCCGACGCCGCGATCGAGGCCATCGGGGCGGCGGCGGGCTACGTCGACGTCGAGTTCGACACCGCGACCGGAGCGCGCGCCCGACGCGGGCGCGGCACCCTCGACGCGCTGCGCGCCGCCGTCCCCGGCGCCGGTGACGCCCTCGTGGTCAACAACGGAGCGGCCGCGCTCGTCCTCGCGACGACGGCCCTGGCCGCCGGCCGCGAGGTCGTCGTCAGCCGCGGCGAGATGGTCGAGATCGGCGATGGATTCCGGCTGCCCGACCTCATCGCCTCGACGGGCGCCCGGCTGCGCGAGGTCGGCACGACGAACCGGACCCGCCTCGCCGACTACGCCGCCGTCGTCGGCCCGGACACCGGCTGCGTCCTCAAGGTCCACCCGAGCAACTTCCGCGTCGAGGGCTTCACGAGCGCGGCCTCCGTGCAGGAGCTCGCGACGCTCGGGGTGCCGCTCGTCGTCGACATCGGCAGCGGGCTGCTGGGCCCGGACCCGCTGATCCCCGACGAGCCGGATGCCACGACGGTGCTCCACGACGGCGCGACCGTGGTGACGGCGAGCGGTGACAAGCTGCTCGGCGGCCCCCAGGCCGGCCTCGTCCTCGGTGAGGCCGCCACGGTCGAGCGGCTGCGCCGGCACCCCCTCGCCCGGGCGCTGCGCGTCGACAAGCTGACGCTCGCCGCCCTCGAGGCGACGTTGCGTGGCCCCGTGAGCCCGGTGACGGCATACCTCCACGCCGACGGCGAGGGCCTGCGGGCGCGCACCGAGCGACTCGCGGCGGTGGCGTCAGGAGACGTCGTGGCCGTCGAGGGGCGCGTCGGTGGGGGCGGAGCGCCGGGGGTGCCGTTGCCCGGCTGGGCCGTGGCGCTGCCCGAGGCGTGCGCCGAGCGGCTGCGGCGCGGCGAGCCCGGCGTCGTGGCGCGGGTGGAGCGTGGCCGGTGCCTCGTCGACCTCCGCTGCGTGCCGCCTGACCGCGACGGCGACGTCGAGGCGGCCGTGCTCTCAGCGCTCGACGAGCTCGACGAGCTCGCTCGCGGCAAGTCCACCCGCGAGGGCTGACCCGTGCACGTCGTCGCGACCGCCGGGCACGTCGACCACGGCAAGTCGACGCTCGTGCGCGCCCTGACCGGCATCGAGCCCGACCGGTGGGCCGAGGAGCACCGCCGCGGCATGACGATCGACCTCGGCTACGCGTGGACGACCCTCGCCACGGGCGTCGAGGTCGCGTTCGTCGACGTGCCCGGCCACGAGCGCTTCATCGGCAACATGCTTGCGGGGCTCGGCCCCGCCCCGGCTGTCGTCCTCGTCGTCGCTGCCGACGAGGGGTGGCGGCGGCAGTCGGCGGAGCACCTCGCCGCGGTCGACGCGCTCGGCATCTCGCACGGTCTGCTCGTCGTCACGCGCAGCGACCTCGCCGACCCGGGGCCCGCCCTGGCGCAGGCGGGGGAGCAGCTCGCGAGGACGAGCCTGTCGGGGAGCCCGGCGCTCGCCGTCTCCGCGCGCATGGGCCAGGGCATGGACGACCTGCGGGCTGCACTCGGCGACCTCGTTGCCACCCTCCCCGCCCCGGACACCGGCGGGCGCACCCGTCTGTGGGTCGACCGCTCCTTCTCGATCCGCGGCAGCGGGACCGTCGTCACGGGCACCCTGGGCCAGGGGACGATCCGGGTCGGCGACGACGTCGTCGTCCACCGCCACTCGGGAGCGAGGCTCCGGGCGACGGTGCGTGGCCTCCAGAGCCTCGAGCAGCCCCGCGACGCCGTCTCCGCCGTGGCCCGGGTTGCCGTCAACCTCCGCGGGGTGGGGGTGGACGACGTCGCCCGTGGCGATGCCCTGCTCACTCCCGGCGCCTGGCACCTGACGAGGACGGTCGACGTGCGGCTCACGACCGACTCGACCGACCCGACCAGCTCGACCCACCCGTCCGCCGAGACGTCACACGGGGACGCGCAGGCGCGTCAGCGGCTGCCGGCCCACCTCATGGTCCACGCCGGCACGGTCGCCGTGGAGGCGCGGGTGCGCCCGCTCGGCCCCGGAGCGCTGCGCCTGGGCCTTCCCGAGCCGCTGCCCCTGGCTGCGGGCGACCGGATCGTCCTGCGCGACCCCGGGTCGCGTCGCGTCGTCGGTGCGCTCGTCGTCGACGCCGACCCACCCCGGCTCGACCGCCGTGGTGCCGCAGCCCGTCGGGCCGATGAGGTCGTGAGCCTCGCCGGGGCGCCCGACCTCGCGCGCGAGGTGGCACGGCGGGGGTGGATGCGTCACGACGACGCGGCCTCGCTCGGGATCGCCGTGCCCTCCGGCCCTCGTCCCGCCGGCACCGTCACGCGCCGCGGGGCCTGGCTCGTCGACGACGACGCCTGGGTGGTGGCTGCCGAGCGGCTGCGCACGGCCGCGGAGCGGCGCGCCGAGTCCACGCCCATCGACCCCGTCCTCCCGCTCGAGGCCGCCCGCGCGGCTGCCGGGGTGCCCGACCGGGCGCTCGTGACCGCGCTCGCCGAAGGTGCCGGGCTCGAGGTCCGTGACGGGCGGGTCGGCCTGCCGGGTCGTTCGGCGGCCCTCGGTGACCGCGCCGAGAACGCGCTCCGGGCGATCGAGGCCGAGTTGCGCCAGCACCCCTTCGCGGCGCCCGAGCAGCACGACCTCGACGCGGCCGGGCTCGGGGCCCGCGAGCTCGCCGCCGCCGAGGGCACCGGCCGCATCCTCCGGCTGCCGGGTGACGTCGTGCTCCTCCCGTCGGCGCCGGCGCTCGCGATGCGCGAGCTCGCCCGGCTGCCCCAGCCCTTCACGACGAGTGACGCCCGCCAGGCGCTGGGCTCGACCCGTCGCGTCGTGATCCCGCTCCTCGAGCACCTCGACGGCCGGGGCTGGACCCGCCGCCTCGACGGCTCGCACCGCGAGGTCGTCCGCGCCCGGCCTGCCTCGTCCTGAGCCCGCTCCACCCTGAGCTCGTCCTGCTGAGCCCGCCGGACGGCATACGCCCGCGGTATGCCGTCCGGCGCGGTGCCGATCGACCCGCGCGGCGCCCGCCGGGCGACGGCGCCCCCAGCGGGTGTCGGTGGGGGATGGCAGGCTGACCTCGATGGCGAAGGACAAGCGGGCCGACGTGCTCGACCGATTCTCCCCGGCGACGGCCGCGTGGTTCCGGGGCAGCTTCAGCGCGCCCACCGCGGCGCAGGCGGGTGCATGGGACGCGATCAGCTCGGGCCACCACTGCGTCGTCGTCGCGCCGACCGGGTCGGGCAAGACGCTGTCGGCCTTCCTCTGGGCCATCGACCGTATGGCGAGCGAGCCGGTGCCCGACGAGAAGCTCGCGCGCTGCCGGGTGCTCTACGTCTCGCCGATGAAGGCGCTCGCCGTCGACGTCGAGCGCAACCTGCGCGCACCGCTCGTCGGCATCGGTCACGCCGCGACGCGGCTCGAGCTCCCGCAGCCCGACATCGGGGTGAGCGTGAGGTCGGGCGACACCCCCGCGGGCGAGCGCCGCGCCTTCGCCCGCACGCCGACCGACATCCTCATCACGACCCCCGAGTCGCTCTTCCTCATGCTCACCTCATCGGTTCGCGAGGCGCTCAAGGGGGTCGAGACGGTCATCATCGACGAGGTCCACGCCGTCGCGGGCACCAAGCGTGGGGCTCACCTCGCGCTGACCCTCGAGCGGCTCGACGCCATCCTGCCGAAGCCTGCCCAGCGCGTCGGCCTGTCGGCGACGGTGCGTCCGGTCGAGGAGGTCGCCCGCTACCTCGCCGGCGGCCGGCCGGTCGAGATCGTCCAGCCGGTGTCGACCAAGGAGTGGCAGCTCGAGGTCGTCGTGCCGGTGCCCGACATGGGCGAGCTGTCGGGGGCTGCCGCCGAGATCTCGCCGGGGGTCCCCGACCTCTCGGGGCCGGCGGCGGGCAACGCCCCGCAGGCGAGCATCTGGCCGCACGTCGAGGAGCGCATCGTCGACCTCATCGCCGACCACCGCTCGACCCTCGTCTTCGCCAACTCGAGGCGCCTCGCCGAGCGTCTGACGTCTAGGCTCAACGAGATCTGGGAGGAGCGGCTGGCCGAGGACGAAGGGCTGCCGCTGGCCAGCGTCGGCGCCACCCGGGCCCCGGCTCAGGTCATGGCCCAGGCGGGCACGAGCCGCGGCGCCCCGCCGATCCTCGCCCGGGCCCACCACGGGTCGGTGAGCAAGGAGCACCGCGCCGCCATCGAGGAGGACCTCAAGGCCGGGCGCCTGCCCGCGGTCGTCGCGACGAGCAGCCTCGAGCTCGGCATCGACATGGGGGCCGTCGACCTCGTCATCCAGGTCGAGAGCCCGCCGAGCGTCGCGAGCGGCCTGCAGCGGGTGGGTCGCGCGGGGCACCAGGTGGGCGCGGTCAGCGAGGGCGTGCTCTTCCCGAAGTTCCGCGGCGACCTCGTCCAGACCGCCGTCGTCGTCGAGCGCATGCGGGCCGGGGCGATCGAGTCGCTGCGCATCCCGGCCAACCCCGTCGACGTGCTCGCCCAGCACGTCGTCGCGATGTGCGCGATGGACGAGTGGAGCGTCGCCGACGTCGAGTCCCTCGTGCACCGCACCGCGAGCTTCGCCTCGCTCCCGCGCTCGGTGCTCGAGGCGACCCTCGACATGCTCGCCGGGCGCTACCCCTCCGACGAGTTCGCCGAGCTGCGCCCCCGCATCGTCTGGGACCGCGTCACCGACACGCTCACCGGCCGCCGCGGAGCCCAGCGCCTCGCTGTCACGAGCGGCGGCACGATCCCCGACCGCGGGCTGTATGCCGTCTTCCTCGCCTCCGGTGAGGGGCCCGGTCGCCGGGTCGGCGAGCTCGACGAGGAGATGGTCTACGAGTCGCGCGTCGGTGACGTCTTCACCCTCGGCACGTCGACGTGGCGCATCGAGGACATCACCCACGACCGCGTCCTCGTCACACCCGCGCCCGGCCAGGCCGGCAAGCTGCCGTTCTGGAAGGGCGACCAGCAGGGCCGGCCTGCCGAGCTCGGCCGCGCGCTCGGTGCCTTCGTCCGCGAGATCGTCGGGCTGACGCCGGAGCGGGCCCGCGCGCGGGTCACCGCTGCCGGCCTCGACGAGTGGGCGGCCGACAACCTCATCGCCTACCTCACCGAGCAGAAGGAGGCGACGCGCCACGTCCCCGACGACCGCACGATCGTCGTCGAGCGCTTCCGCGACGAGATCGGCGACTGGCGGGTCGCGGTGCTCTCGCCCTTCGGTGGGCAGGTCCACGCGCCGTGGGCGCTGTGCGTCGCGGCGCGCATGCGCGAGCGCTTCGGGGTCGACGTGCAGGCGATGCACGGCGACGACGGCATCGTCTTCCGCCTGCCCGACCTCGAGTTCGACGACCCGGCGGGCGGGGGTCAGATCGGCCAGCAGCTCATCGAGCTCGTGACCCTCGAGCCCGAGGAGGTCAGCGAGCTCGTCACGCAGGAGATCGGCGGATCCGCCCTGTTCGCAGCGCGATTCCGCGAGTGCGCCGCGCGTGCCCTGCTGCTGCCGCGGCGCCGCCCCGACCGCCGCCAGCCGTTGTGGCAGCAGCGGCAGCGGGCGGCGCAGCTGCTCGAGGTGGCGAGCCAGTACCCCACCTTCCCCATCGTCCTCGAGGCCGTGCGCGAGTGCGTCCAGGACGTCTTCGACGTGCCGGGTCTCGTTGACCTGATGACCGACATCCGCTCGCGTGGCGTCAAGGTCGTCGACGTCGAGTCGAGCCAACCGAGCCCCTTCGCGAAGTCGCTCGTCTTCGGCTACGTCGCCCAGTACCTCTACGAGGGCGACTCGCCGCTCGCCGAGCGGCGGGCGGCCGCGCTCGCCCTCGACCCGTCGCTGCTGTCCGAGCTGCTCGGTCAGGGTGAGGCGCTCGCGCTGCGCGACCTGCTCGACCCCGAGGCGGTGGCCCGCACCGAGGCGGAGCTCCAGCGGCTGACGCCCGAGCGTGGTGCCCGCGACGGCGAGGACGTCGCCGACCTGCTCCGCGTGCTCGGGCCGCTCTCGATGGGCGACATCGTCGCCCGCGCTGCCGAGGGCTTCGACCCGGCTGCGATCCAGGCGGCCGTCTCCGAGCTCGAGCAGGCCCGCCGCGTCATCGCGGTCCGCGTCGCCGGTGACGACCGCTGGGCCGCCATCGAGGACGCCGCACGACTGCGCGACGCGCTCGGCACCTCCCTGCCCGTCGGCGTGCCGCAGGCGTTCCTCGAGCCGGTGCCCGACCCGCTCGCCGACCTCGTCGCCCGGTTCGCCCGCACCCACGGGCCCTTCGCTGTGCAGACCGTCGCGGTCTGGTGGGGCCTCGGTCCGGCGGTGGTCCACGACGCGCTGCGCCGGCTCGTCGGCTCGGGCCGCGTCGTCGAGGGCGAGCTGCTGCCGACCGAGAACGGCGGCGGTCATGGCCCGGAGTTCTGCGACGCCGAGGTGCTGCGGCTGCTGCGCCGACGGTCGCTCGCCGCCCTGCGCCACGAGGTCGAGCCCGTCGGCCAGCTCGACCTCGCCCGCTTCCTGCCGCAGTGGCAGGGAGTCGGCGGTGGCCTGCGCGGGCGCGAGGGGCTGCTGCGAGCCGTCGAGCAGCTCACCGGGGCGGTCGTGCCGGCCAGCGCGCTCGAGACGCTCGTCCTCCCGGCCCGGGTCGCCGACTACCGCCCTGCTCTGCTCGACGAGGTGATGAGTGCCGGTGAGGTCGTCTGGCGAGGCCACGGCTCCCTGCCGGGCGACGACGGCTGGGTCAGCCTGCACCTCGCCGACGCCGCCCATCTCACGCTGACACCACCCGACGACACCGAGCTCACCGATGCCGAGCGGGCCGTCCTCGACGCTCTCGAGGGTGGCGGCGCCTACTTCTTCCGCGCGCTCGCCAGCCGTGTCGGCCTCGGTGACACGGAGACCAACGACGCGCTGTGGTCGCTGCTGTGGTCCGGCCGCGTCACCAACGACACAGTCGCCCCCCTTCGCGCGCTGCTCGCCGGCGGGCGCACGGCCCACAAGCGCGCCCCCTCGGGCCCCCGGTCGACGCGGTATGCCGGCCGGCGCGGCTCGCTCGGCCGCTTCGGCTCCCTGCGCGGTGCCGTCGCAGGCGCGAGCCCGGCGCAGGTCGAGGCTGCCGAGGACGCCGCGACGACCAAGGCTCTCGCGGTGGGTCGGGCAGCCGGGTCGGGGCCGTCCACCGGGGTCGGCCGCTGGACCGCGCTGCCTCCCGCCGAGTCCGACCCGACGGTGCGCGCGGTCACCAACGCCGAGCTGCTCCTCGACCGCTACGGGGTGCTGACCCGTGGCTCGGTCGTCACCGAGGATGTCCCCGGAGGCTTCGCGGCGGTCTACCGCGTGCTCGCCGCGGCAGAGGAGGCCGGAAAGGTGCGCCGCGGCTACTTCGTCGAGGGCCTCGGTGCGTCGCAGTTCGCCTCGACGGGTGCCGTCGACCGGCTGCGGTCGATGTCACGGCTGCCCGGCGCGACCGCGTCCCAGCAGTCCGAGCAGTCCGGCGGCAGGGTCGACCCGAGCCTGGGCGACGACTGGGCGACGCCGGCACCCGGCCAGCGCGGCGGCATACCAGCTCGGCACGGCAGGAGCGCCGACGCGCGGCGGGAGCGCACCGGGCCGCCGGCCCTCGTGCTCGCCGCGAGCGACCCGGCCAACCCCTACGGCGCGAGCATCTCCTGGCCCGAGCGCGGGCTCACCGAGCCCGGAGAGAGCACCGACGAACGCAGCGACGCGCCCGGCGCGGAGGCCGGTGGCCGGCGCGCGACGGCCGAGCGCGGTCCGGGCGGCACGGCGGGTGAGGGCGGTCGCCCCCGCCGCAAGGGCCACCAGCCGAGCCGCAAGGCTGGGGCGCTCGTCGTGCTCGTCGACGGCGACCTCGTGCTCTACGTCGAGCGTGGCGGCAAGACGATGCTCTGCTGGTCCGACGACACGGAGCGGCTGCAGGCGGCAGCCGACGCACTGGCGCTCGCCGTCCGTGAGGGCGCACTCGGCCGCCTCACGGTCGAGAAGGCCGACGGCGCCTCCGTGCTGGGCTCCGGTCACCCGCTCGTCGAGGCGCTCTCCCACGCGGGCTTCCACATGACACCGCGTGGGCTGCGGCTCCGTCGCTGAGCGACGACCGGCCGGGTCGCGCCGGGTCTCAGCGGTCGATCATCCGCTGGAGCGCCTCGGGGTAGCGCTCGCCCTGCACCTGGACACTGGCCGACGCCCGCTCGAGCTCGGCCAGGTCGTCGGCGGTGAGCTGAAGGTCTGCGGCGGCGAGGTTCTCGTCGAGGCGTTCGAGCCGCCGGGTCCCGGGGATCGGGGTGATCCACGGCTTCTGCGCGAGCAGCCAGGCGAGCGCGACCTGCCCGACGGTGGCCTGCTTGCGCTCGGCGACAGTCGTGATGAGGTCGACGAGGGCGAGGTTGGCCTGGAGGGCCTCCTTCTCGAAGCGGGGGAGGGTCGCTCGGATGTCGCCGTCGCCGAACGTGGTGGCCGCGGTGACCTGTCCGGTGAGGAAGCCGCGCCCGAGCGGGCTGAACGGCACGAAGCCGATGCCGAGCTCCTCGAGGGTAGGCAGGATCGCCTCCTCGGGCTCGCGCCAGAAGAGCGAGTACTCGCTCTGCAGCGCGGTGACCGGCTGCACGGCGTGGGCGCGGCGGATGGTCGCGGCGCCGGCCTCGGACATGCCGAAGTGGTGGACCTTGCCGGCCGCGATGAGCTCCTTGACGGCGCCGGCGACCTCCTCGATCGGGACGTCCGGGTCGACGCGGTGCTGGTAAAGCAGGTCGATCCGGTCGGTGCGCAACCGGCCTAGTGACCCCTCGACCGCGGCCCGGATGTGCTCGGGCCGGCTGGAGACGCCGGTCTGCGTGCCGGACTCGTCGAAGGCGAACCCGAACTTCGTGGCGATGACGACGTCGTCGCGGACCGGCTCCAGCGCCTCGCCGACGAGGTCCTCGTTGTGGAACGGGCCGTAGACCTCAGCGGTGTCGAAGAGGGTCACCCCTCGCTCGACCGCGGCGCGCAGGAAGGTGACCATCTCCTCCCGCGGGGGTCGGGCACCGAAGGACTGGCTCATGCCCATGCAGCCGAGGCCGAGGGCCGAGACCTCAAGTCCGGCCGGCGTGCCGGATCGGGAGCCGTGGCTGCCGAGAGTGCGTGTCTGCATCGTCGTTCTCCTTGGTGGTGATGTCAGATGAATGTCGTTGGTGGTCAGGGCTGCCCGATGGTGAGCAGCGACTTGATGGCCCGCCGCTCGTCCATCGCGGCGTAGGCGTCGGCGACGTGGTCGAGGTCCGTGGTGAAGTCGAAGACGAGACCCGGGTTGATCCGTCCGGCGAGCACGTCGTCGAGCAGCTCGGGGATGTACTGGCGGGCCGGTGCGACACCGCCCTTGATGCCGATGTTCTTCCAGAAGAGCGTCTGGTACTCGAACTTCTCGTAGAGGGGGACGCCGACGGCGCCGATCATGCCTCCGGCGCGCGTGATGCCGGCGCAGGTCTCGATGGACTGGTCGGTGCCCACGCACTCGAGCGCCGCGTCGACGCCGGCGCCGTCCGTCAGGCGAAGGACGGCCTCGACCGCTTCGGCGCCGCGCCCCTGGACGATGTCGGTGGCGCCGAACTCCTTGGCAACCGCCTGCCGAGCGGGGTTGCGGCTGAGCGCGATGACCCGCGCGGCACCAAGCTTGCGTGCGGCGAGCACCGCGGACAGGCCGACAGCCCCGTCGCCGACGACGGCGACGGTGTCACCGGGCTTGACGCCCGCGCTGACCGCGGCGTGGTAGCCGGTGCACGCGACGTCCGAGAGGGCGGTGAACGACGCGAGCTGTGCATCGGTGAAGCCACCCTCGGGCGGGTTCGGGACCTTGACGAGAGTGGCGTCGGCGAAGGGGGCACGGACCTTCTCGCCCTGACCGCCGTCGGTGACGCCGTTGCCGAAGGCGCCCCCGTGGGCGCAGTTGGACTGGAAGCCCGCGCGACAGGCGGGGCACGTGCCGTCGTTGTAGGTGAACGGGGCGATGACGAAGTCGCCGACTGCGAGGTCCACCACGTCGGCACCGACCGACTCTACGACACCGATGTACTCGTGGCCGATGCTGCCGACCTTGTGCTGGTTGATGCCGCGGTAGTACCAGAGGTCCGAGCCGCAGACACAGCCGCGCACGACGCGGACGACAGCGTCCGATGCCTCCTGGATCTGAGGGTCAGGGCGCTCGCCGACCTCGATGGTGCCCGTGCCGCGGAAGATCGCTGCCTTCATGGTGGTGCTCGCTCTCTGCTCGAGTCAGTGCGTGGTCGTCCAGCACCCAGCCAACCCCTCGACGCGTGGATGCGACAGGCCCTGTCATGAGGGGTACTGGCAGGGACTCCCACGGGCGGGCCGGAGACGTACCGTTGACGCCATGGCAGCCAGGGACCAGCCGACGACGAACGACCTCAAGGAGTTCCTCACCACCCGACGCGCCAAGATCACCCCCGAGCAGTCCGGGCTCCCCCTCTACGGAGCCAACCGGCGCGTCGCCGGCCTGCGCCGCGAGGAGGTCGCGCTGCTCGCCGGGATCAGCGTCGAGTACTACACGCGTCTCGAGCGCGGCAGCGTCGGCAACGTCTCCGAGGGCGTCCTCGACGGGCTCGTCCACGCGCTCCAGCTCGACGAGGCCGAACGCGACCACCTCTACCGACTCGTGCGTGCGGCGAGCGCCCCGGCCGGCCGCGGGCCGCGCCGTGCCCCGACGCGCAGGCAGGTCCGGCCCGCCCTGCAGAGGGTCCTCGACCAGATGCTCCTGCCGGCCTTCATGCGCAACGGTCGCTTCGACGTCCTCGCCGCCAACGACCTGGGCCGGGCCCTCTACAGCCCGCTCTACGCCTTCGCCGCGGCCCACACGCCGGGCGAGCCGCCCAACAGCGCCCGGTTCATCTTCCTCGATCCCCACGCCTCCGAGTTCTTCATCGACCACGACCGGACCGCCGACGACTGCGTCGCCTTCCTGCGCGCCGAGGCCGGTCGCGACCCCTACGACAAGGCCCTCTCCGACCTCGTCGGTGAGCTGTCCACCCGGAGCGAGGACTTCCGGCGCCGCTGGGCGGCGCACGACGTCCGCTACCACCGCACCGGGCGCAAGCGCCTGCACCACCCGCTCGTCGGTGACCTCGAGCTCGACTACGAGGCGTTCGAGCTGCCCGGCGACCCGGGCCAGCGGGTCAACGTCTACACGGCACCACCCGACTCGCCGTCCGACGCTGCGCTCAACCTCCTCGCGAGCTGGACGGCCCGGGACGGGTCGACTGCACGGGAGGACTCCGGCGACCTACCGCCGGTGCGTCGTCCCGGGGGCGACGGCTGACCTGACGGCACAGTTCCGCTCCCGCTCGTGGTTCCACGCGATCATCCGCCGGGCGCCGCGCAACGCCCGAGCGTGGCGATGGCGCACTACCGCTGGAGCGCCTTGAGCGTCATCGGCCGGCCGCCGCTCAGGCGGTCGACCTGGACGAGGTAGAGCTCGGCGCAGGCGAGCGCGTCGGTGAGGGCCTCGTGGGCGGCATACCGGGGGAGGCCCAGGTTGGCGCGCGCCGTGCCCAGGCGCAGCGCACCGGGCGGGAGGTCCTCGCCCGCGTGGCTGCGCAGGACGCGGCTCTGCAGCTCCATCGTGTCGACGGCGGTGATCGGCAGCGGCACCCCGAGCTCGCGCTCGCACGCCGCCGAGAGGAAGCCGGTCTCGATCACGGCGTGGTGCGCGAGCAGCACCCGGCCGGTGAGGGCCGCGGCCACACGTTCGAGGAGGTCGCGCAGGGCGATGCCGCCCGCGAGCGCGTCGTCGGTGATCCCGTGGATCGTCGCGCTCTGCCCGACCTCGACGTCGGCGCGGCAGATCAGCTGCTCGGCGCCCGCGAGGTTGATCTGAAGCCCGTCGACCGGAACGAAGCCCACCGACAGGATGTGGTCGGCGCGCGGGTCGAGGCCGGTGGTCTCGAGGTCGAGCGCGAGCAGCGGTAGGTCGGAGACGTCAGTGCGCGGGCCGGGCGGGGCGCTCGCGAGGTAGTCGCGCACCGGTCCCGGGGGCGCCTGCTCGGCCCACCGCGCTTGCCGTGCCCGCCGCCGGTCGACCCTGAACCGCGAGAGGATCACGTCACGTGCCCGAGCGGATGGCTGTGCAGGAGCGTCTGCTGAGCCGACCGCACGACGTGGAAAGCGTCACGCAGGTGCCGCTTCTCGAAGCTGCTCAGCTCGCTCGGGGCGACGAAGTTGTCCGGCGGCATAGCAGCGCGAATCTGCTTGGCCTGATGGAGAAGTCGCACGTAGCGGATGAACTCGAAGGCATCGTGCAGATCCGCCGCTGTCTCCTCCGAGAGCCCACCCGCGCCCACGGCGGCCGCCATGCGCGAGGAGGTGCTCACCTGCGGAAGCCCCCGTGACAGTGCGTGCACCCGGGCCACCTCGACGACGGCGTGGAAGCCGCCGCGCTTGAGGTCGAGGGTGTCCTTGTGCGCGCCCTCGCGCTCGAGGACGAAGCCGCGGAAGAAGCCGAGCGGGGGCTCGTTGGCTGCGGCGTTTCTCGCCAGGTGCGCGAGGAAGCGGGTGCCGGTGGGTGCGGACCGGCGGATCTGCGCCTGCAGCTCCTCGACGAGACCCTCGTCGCCGTGCACGGCGCGCAGGTCGAAGAAGATCGCCGACCGCAGGATCGCGTCGGGCACCGGCTCGTCGATCCACTGCGCGAAGGTGCGCTTCCACTCCCGCAGCGGCCGGCGCCACTGTGGGTTGGTCGCCATGACGTCGCCGGGGCACCGCGGGTAGCCGCAGGCGACGAGCCCGTCGACGACGAAGCGGGCGAGCGCCTCGAACCACGGCGCGTCTGCGGGGGTCGCGTCATCGCTGATGACGAGCGCGTTGTCCTGGTCGCTGCCCGGCCCCTGCTCGAGGCGGGCCTGCGACCCGAGCACCACCCAGGCGTATGCCGTCGGGCTCGGCCCCAGCTCACGCTCGGCGAGGTGGATGAGACGTTGCTCGACGGCGTCGCCGACGGCGGTGACGATGCGGCCGATGCCGTCGGCGGTCGCGTCCTCGTGGACGAGCTGGTCGATGATGCGGGGGAGTCGCTGGCTGAGCGCGACGAGGGCCTCGAGGTCGTCGGCCTTCGCGATGTCGCCGACGAGGTGGATCGGGTTCGCCCGCTCGAGCCGCATGAGGTCGGTGCTCGTCAGCATGCCGAGGGGAGCGTGCCCTCCGGCACCGCCGACGACGGGCATGTGGTGGATGTTGCGCGAGGTCATCTCGAGGATGAGCTCCATCGCGATGTCGTCGGGCCCGGCAGTGACCGGGTCGGCGGTCATCATCGCGCTGACCGGGGTGGAGGAGTCGAGGCCCGCCGCGAGCACGCGGGTGCGCAGGTCGCGGTCGGTGACGATGCCGGTGAGGCGGTCGCCGTCCACGACGAGCAGCGACGACACCTGCTCGCGGGCCATCAGCTGCGCCGCCTCGCGGACCGTCGCGTCACCGGTCGTCGTGATCGGCTCGCGCCGCACCAGGTCGCGCAGCCGGGTCTGCAGCACGGCGGTGCGGCGCTGGGCGTGCGGCATGGACTGCAGCGCGTGGCGCAGCCGGGTGGCCCGCTGCTGCGAGAAGAAGTCGCCCACGACGGGGTGCGCCGCCGCCAGCTCGTGGAAGGCGGCCGAGGGCAGCACGAGCAGGAGGGTGTCCTCGATGGCCTCGACCTCGAAGCGGGACGGTTGGCCGCCCAGCGCCGTCGTGCCGAAGGCGGTGCCCTCCCCTCCGCGGTCGACGAGCGTGCCGCTGTCGTCGGTGATCTGCACCGCGCCGCTGCGCACGACGAAGACCTCGTCGTTGCCGCGCCCCACCGACATGAGAAGGGTGCCGCGACGGGCGTAGCGGACGGTCATTCGGCGCGCGAGCCGCTCGAGGTCGCTGCGCGGCACGGCGGCGAAGGGCGCCTGCTCGGCGAGGAAGTCCGTGACTTCGGGGATCTCGGCGTCGGCCACGCCGTTATCGTCGCACCGCCGGCACCGGTCGCGCCGGCGACTGGTCGACCGGACCTAGAGACGCTCGACACCCGGCGCCGGTGTCGCCGCACCCCGGGTGTCGAGGAAGCGGCGCGAGATGCGGGCGAGGCCGTCGACGTCGTAGCCGCGGTGGTGCTGGAGCAGGATCGTGAGGTCGGCGTGCTCCACGGCGGCGTCGAGGTCGGCGACGCTGCGCGCCGGCAGGCCCAGCGCGTCCCACTTCTCGATGA
The DNA here is from genome assembly GCF_006717145.1 of Humibacillus xanthopallidus. Taxonomy (GTDB): domain Bacteria; phylum Actinomycetota; class Actinomycetes; order Actinomycetales; family Dermatophilaceae; genus Humibacillus; species Humibacillus xanthopallidus. The sequence goes on from NZ_VFQF01000002.1 coordinate 429,052, forward strand.
GCGGGTCGTGGAACTCGACGAGGGCTCCGAGGTCGATGAGGCGCCGGCCCACGTGCACCGCCGGAGACTCGCGCTGGTCGGCGATGTCGGGCTTGTAGGTGACGCCGAGCAGCAGCACCCGTGCACCACGCAGGGCCTTGCCGTCCTCGTTGAGGGCGTCCTGCGCCCGCCTCACGACGTAGGCGGGCATCGACGCGTTGATCTCCTGCGCGAGCTCGACGAAGCGGAACGGGTAGCCGAGGCGGGTGCGCACGTTGTGCGAGAGGTAGTTCGGGTCGATCGGGATGCAGTGCCCGCCGACGCCGGGGCCGGGATAGAAGGCTTGGAAGCCAAAGGGTTTCGTGCGTGCGGCGGCGATGGCGTCCCAGAGGTCGATGCCGAGCTCGTGGCAGAAGCGGGCCATCTCGTTGACGAGGGCGATGTTGATGTGGCGGTAGGTGTTCTCCAGCAGCTTGGCCGTCTCCGCCTCGCGGGTGCCCTTCGTCGGCACGACGGTATCGACGAAGCGGGCGTAGAAGTCGCAGGCGGCCTGCGTGCACGCCGGCGTGAGCCCGCCGACGACCTTCGGGGTGTTGCCGATGCCGTATGCCGCGTTGCCGGGGTCCACGCGCTCCGGCGAGAAGGCGAGGTGGAAGTCGGTGCCGGCGACGAGGCCGCTCGCCTCGAGCAGGGGCCGGACGATCTCGTCGGTCGTGCCGGGGTAGGTCGTCGACTCGAGGACGACGAGCGAGCCGGGGCGCAGGTGCCGTGCGATCGTCGATGCCGCCGACCGGACTGCGGTGAGGTCTGGCCCACCCTCGTCGCCGAGCGGGGTGGGCACGCAGATGACGGTGACGGCGGCCTCAGCGAGGGCCGCGGGATCGGTCGTCGGCACGAAGCCGGCGGCCAGCATCGTGGCGACGTCCTCGTCTGAAAGGTCGTCGACGTGCGAGCGGCCGGCCGTCAACGACGCGACGACCGAGGCGTTCGCATCGAGGCCCACCACCGCCAAGCCGGCGTTGACCGCGGCCTGCGCGAGCGGCATACCGACGTAGCCCAGACCGATGACCGCAAGGTCGTGTCGATGTCGGACCACGCGCGCGCCCGGTCCGCTCACACGCTCACGAGGTCGGGGGCGGGCGCGAAGTCCGCTGCCCGCTCACCGACCCCGAGCAGCTCGGCGATGGCGGCGACGCAGCGCTCGGCAGCGCGACCGTCGCCGTAGGGGTTCACGGCCCCGGCCATCTCCGCGTAGGCGAGCGGGTCGTCGAGCAGCTCGTCGACGGCCCGGCGGATGGTCGCGCCGTCGGTGCCGACGAGCCGCACCGTGCCCGCCTCGACCGCCTCGGGGCGCTCGGTCGTGTCCCGCATGACGAGCACCGGCTTGCCGAGGCTGGGGGCCTCCTCCTGCACGCCACCGGAGTCCGTGAGCACGACGGTGGCCCGCGCCAGGGCGTGGGCGAACTGGTGGTAGTCGAGCGGCTCCGTGAGCAGCACGTTGTCGAGGTGACCGAGGAGCGGCTCGATGACCTCACGCACGACGGGGTTGCGATGCATGGGCAGCAGCACCTGCAGGTCGGGGCGCGCGACGGCGAGGTCGCGGACGGCCGTCATGGTGGCGACCATCGGCGCGCCCCACGACTCGCGTCGGTGGGAGGTGACGAGCAGCAGGTCGCGAGGCGCCGAAGGCCCGTCGAAGAAGGCCGCGACCGCAGGGTCGGTGAACTCGACCGGCTGGGCGGTCGTCCACCGCAGCGCATCGATGACGGTGTTGCCGGTGACCGGCACGCGACTGCCGGGGATCGACTCGCGCAGGAGGTTCGCCCTGGACGTCGCGGTCGGGGCCAGGTGCAGGTCGGCGAGCGGCGCGGTGAGGCGGCGGTTGGCCTCCTCGGGGAAGGGTGACCGGATGTCGCCGGTGCGCAGCCCGGCCTCGAGGTGGACGACGGGGATCCGCTCGTAGAACGCGGCGAGGCTCGTCGCGAGCACTGTCGTCGTGTCGCCCTGCACGACGACGACTTCGGGGCGGTCCGCGCGCAGCAGCTCGGAGGTGGCCAGGACCGTGCGGGCGGTGATCTCGGCGAGGGACGCGCCGGGCGTCATCAGGTCGAGGTCGTGGGCCGGGCGGATGCCGAAGAGGGCGTTGACCTGATCGAGCATCTCGCGGTGCTGACCGGTGACGGCCACGACCGGCTCGAGGCGGTCATCTGCCTCGAGGGCGGCGACGAGGGGGGCCATCTTGATCGCCTCGGGACGGGTCCCGTAGACGGTCATGACCCGGGGACGCGCTGTCATCAGGCCACCGCCTCTCTGCGCCAGATGCCGCGGGTGTCGACGAGCTGACGCCCGCGCAGCTCTCCCAGGCTGATGGCGCGGAAGGCGGCGTGGTCGACGAGGAGCACGACGACCTGCGCCTCGCGCAGGGCCTCCTGCGTCGAGACGAGCTCGACGTTCGGCAGGGCGGCGAGGGTCGCCGGCAGGCGCGACACGTGCGGCTCGACGGCGAGGATCCGGGCGTCCGGGTGCTCGGCCGCGAGCGTCTCGGTGATCGCGAGGGCGGGCGACTCGCGCAGGTCGTCGATGTCGGCCTTGAAGGCCAGCCCGAGGCACGCGATCGTCACGCCCACTCCGTCGCTGTCACCAGCGCCGGCACTGTCGCTGTCACCACCGCTGTCACTGAAGCTGTCACCGAAGCCGCCGCTGTGTCCCGAGGCCGCAACCGCTTCGGCCACCTTCGTGAGCACCGTTCTCGGCCGGGCGTCGTTCGTCTCGCGGGCCGCCCGGATGAGCCGGGCCTGCTCGGGCGCCGCCGACACGATGAACCAGGGATCGACGGCGATGCAGTGGCCGCCGACGCCCGGGCCGGGCTGCAGGATGTTGACCCGGGGGTGGTGGTTGGCCATCGAGATGACCTCCCACACGTCGACCTCGAGGTGGTCGCAGATCTCCGCGAGCTCGTTGGCGAAGGCGATGTTGACGTCGCGGAAGGCGTTCTCGGTCAGCTTCGCCATCTCCGCCGACGTGGCGTCGGTGAGCACGATCTCGCCGGCGACGAAGGTGCGGTAGAGCTCGGCGGCGCGCTCGGCGCACTCGGGCGTCAAGCCGCCGACGACGCGGTCGTTCGTGAAGATCTCGACCATGATGCGTCCCGGCAGCACCCGCTCCGGGCAGTGCGCCAGGTGCACGTCGGGGATGCCGCCCATGTGCGGCAGCTTGAGGTCGGGCCGCAGGTCCGAGATCCACTCCGAGATCCGCTCGGTCGTCCCGGGGGGCGATGTCGACTCGAGGATGACGACCTCACCGCCGCGCAGCTGGGGAGCGATGGCCTCCGTGGCCGCCCGCACGTGGCGGAGGTCGGGCTCGTGGTCGCCTCGGAAGGGGGTCGGCACGGCGATGAGATAGACCGAGGCGTGCGGCATCTCCGTCGTCGCGGTGAGCAGCCCGCGCTCGACCGCCTCGAGGATCGCCTCGTCGAGGTTGGGCTCGACGATCGGCACGCGCCCCGCGTTGATCTCGGCGACGGTGCGCGCGTTGACGTCGACCCCGACGACCCGCAGGCCGCGTCCGGTCAGCGCGGCGCAGGTCGGTAGGCCGATGTAACCGAGACCGATGACGGCGATTCCGTCGTCGAACATGGTGCTTCTCCCGTGGTTGGTCGTGGGCCCTCCGGGCCGGAGGGCGGGTGGTGTGCATCGGAGCTCGCGCTCGGCCCCGGCAGCGCAGGCTCGCCCTCAGCGGGTCGGCCCCGCCGGGCGAGGGCGCGGACGTGCGTCACGAACTCGTGGCCGACGGCGTTCCAGTCGTGGTGCTCGCGGGCGTAGCGGTGCCCGGCACGGCCGAGGGCGGCTCTCCGCTCGGGGTCGGCCGCGAGCTCGATGAGCGCTGCCGCCGTCGCGGCGGCGTCGCCGAAGGGCACGACGATGCCGCATCCGGCCCGCGTCACGATGTCGCGCGCCAGGGGCAGCGGGGTCGTGATGACCGGGATGCCGTGGGCCATGTACTCGATGACCTTCGTCGGCATCGAGTGCCGGTAGTTGGGGCGGTCCTCGAGGAGCGAGAGCCCGGCGAGGGCCCCGTCGAGCATCGGCAGTGCGATGTCGCTCGGCACGAAGCCGTGGTGGCGCAGGTGGCCGCTCTTCACGGCCCACGCCAGGGCCTCTGCCGTGCGGGTGTCGCGGGCCGGCCCGATGACCTCGACCGTGATCCGGCCCTTGCGCTCGACCGTGAGCCGCCGGCCGGTCTGCACGAGGGTCGCAGCGCCGCGGGGCATCGTCACCGAGCCGAGGTAGACCGCGCGGTGGCAACCCGGCCGGGCCACCGTCTCTGGCACGCGCACGGTGTTGGGCACGACGAGGTGCTCACCGGCGAAGCGTTCGGCATAGGCGTGCTCGGCGAGGATGAGCTCGTGGTGGCGCTCCGCGTGGCGCTCGAGGGCGCGGGCTGCGGCCATCATCGGCCGGCGTGCGCGCGCCGGCACCCAGTCCTTGGTCTCGATCGAGGCGACGGTGTCCTCGTGGACGTCCCACAGTAGGTTGCGCAGCCCCAGGCCGAGCGCCGCGACGAGCAGCTCGGGGTCGTGGACGATGACGACGTCGTGGTCCACCCCTCGGGTGCGCAGGAGTGCTCGCGCCGCCTGCATCGCCTCCTTTCGGGTGCGCCCGCTCGCGTGCGGCAGGTCGACGGGCCGGAGACCGGCGACGTCTGGGAGGGGGAGATCGTGCGCGCCGAAGGGGGCGGCATACGTCACCTCGAAGCCGGCCTCGAGGAGCGAGCCGATCTCGCGGTGCCGGATGCGGGCGTCCTCGGGGTGGTGGACGACCGTCATGACGAGCGCCCGGTCGGGCTGGCCTCCGGGGCGCGCGCTCATCGGCCGCCCTTGCGGTGGCTCGCCTCGTAGGCGGCGACGACGTCCTCGGTGGGTCCGTCCATGATGAGCCGTCCCTGGTCCATCCAGAGCACGCGGTCGCACGACTCGCGGATCGCGGCGTTGGAGTGGCTCACGAGGAAGACCGTGCCGGCCTGCTCGCGGATCTCGGCAATGCGCTCGCGGCTGCGGGTCTGGAACTCCGCGTCGCCGGTCGCCAGGGCTTCGTCGATCATGAGGATGTCGGGTGCGGCGGCGGTCGAGATGGCGAAGCGCAGGCGCGCCCCCATGCCTGACGAGTAGGCGCTCATCGGCAGGTCGACGAAGTCGCCGATGCCGGAGAACTCCACGATGTCGTCGTAGCGCTCGCGCACCTCGCGAGGCGAGAGCCCCAGCGCCAGCCCGCCGATCATGACGTTGCGCGAGCCGGTGAGCCCGGTGAGCAACACGGCGTTGACGCCGAGGAGCGCGGGCCGGCCTGCGGCCCAAGCACGCCCACCACTCGGGGGGATGAGCCCGGCGATCGCGCGCAGCAGCGTGCTCTTGCCCGACCCGTTGCGGCCGATGATGCCGACTGCCTCGCCGTGGCGCACGACGAAGGAGACTCCCTTGACGGCATGCACCTTGCGCACGTTGCCGACATCGACCTGCCGCCGCTGGCGCAGGATGCGCTCGAGCCACGGTTGCTCGCCCTCCGTGGTCGTCGCCTTCTTCCGCGCGCCGAAGACCGTGTAGACGATGTCGAGCTCCGAGCAGATGACGCTCGGCGTCGCCTCGCGCGCACCGGTCCGGTCGCGATCACGCACTGTCTCAGTCGCTTCCATAGCGACCCTCCCCACGCCAGAAGAAGACGAGGCCCCCGGCCCCGAGCACGACCGCCCAGATGCCGGCGGCCGCCCAGCTCGACCACGTGAGCGGGTACTGGTCCATGAGGGCCTCGCGGCCGATCGTCATCGTCACCGCGAGCGGCTGGTAGAGCAGCAGCATGCTGACGATCCCGTGGCCGGCGTAGTGGGTGATGCTGAAGAAGACGCCCGAGACGTAGCGGGCGAGCCGGATGACGACAGGCACGAGGTTGGCCGTGTCACGCGCGGCGTTGACGATGCGGGCGAGGAAGAACGCGATGCCGAGGTTGATCGCGGTCTGGAGCACGAGGGCGGGCCCGAAGAGCAGCCAGTGCCACGAGAACGGCTCTCCCGTCAGGGGGATCATGACGAGCAGCACTCCGAAGGCCGGCAGGGTGACGAGGAGCTGGGTGAGGGTCACCGACATCGGCAGGATCGCCCGGGGGAAGCGCAGCGCGCGGACGAGGCCGATGTTGGCGGTCACGGCGCGGGCCCCGGCGATGATCGCCGAGGCGGAGTAGCCGAAGACGAAGATGCCGACGGTGAGGAAGGCGATGTAGTTCTCGGTGCCGCCGCGGGTCTTGAGGAGCACGCCGAAGATGAGGTAGTAGGAGCCGACGAGCAGCAACGGGTTGATGACCGCCCACAGCTGCCCGAGGTGGTTGTTCTGGTTCGTCGCGTAGGCCTGGGCCGACGACAGGTGCCACACGAGGTGCCGGAATTCCCAGATCTCGCGCAGGTAGTGCCGTCGGTGGGGGCGCACACCCAGCTCGGAGAGGCCCGCGGACCGCGCCAACTCGGCGCACTCCTCGGGTGAGAGCGGGCTGGGGGTATGCCGTCCGGTGGCCGCGTCGCTCGCGGGCGCGCCTGCGGGTGGCTCCGTCAGCGACAGGGTCTCGGTCGACGGGCTGCTCATGAGGCCAGCCGGACGGCGCGGTGCTCGGCAGGTGTGGCGCCGGTGGTCGCGCCCTCGTCGAGGGAGGCGTAGATGCCGGCGTAGGTGCGTGCGGCGGCCGCCCACGTGCGCCGGGCGGCGACGTGAGCGCGCCCGGCCCGGCCGAGCGCTTCCCGGCGCGCCGGGTCGCCTGCGAGGTCGACGATGGTCGCGGCGAGGGCCGCGAGGTCGCCGACCGGCACGAGCACGCCACGGGGGGCGCCTTGCGCAAGCGCACGACTGGCGTCCGCGGCCGTACCGCCGAGGAGCTCGGCCAGGGGCGGCAGGTTGCTCGCGACGACGGGTCGACCGAGGGCCATGGCCTCGACCGGCTTGAGGGGAGGCACGAGCGCGGTCACGGACGTCGGCCGGCGCGGCACGCAGAAGATGTCGATCGCGGCCTGGGCCGCGAGGGCGCCGGCTCGCGGCAGACGGCCCGGGAGCACGACGCGCGTGCGAACGCCCTTGTCCTGCAGACGATCTGCTGCTGTGCGGAGCCGGTCGAGCTCGGGACCGTCCCCGACGACGAGCACGACGACGGTGGGGTCGTCGACGAGCGCCGCGACCGCCACGAGCTGGTCGATGCCCTCGTAGGCGTTCAGCGTGGAGACCGTGCCGACAACGACGGCGTCATCCGGGATCCCGAGGTCGCGTCGGGCGCTCGCACCGTCGGGCGTCTCGGTGACCAGGCGGTCGTCGACGCAGTTGCCGACGACATGCACCCGGTGTGGCTCGATGCCGCGGCCCACGATCTCGTCGCGCATCCCCTCGGAGAGGGTGACGACTGCCGAGGCGAGCTCCATGCAGCGGGTCTCCGTGGCCCGGGTCCAGCGGTAGAAGTCGCTCGTCGGGTCTCCGCCTCGTGACCGCCACGTCTCCTCGAGGAAGCCCCGCACCTCGTAGACGACAGGCAGGTCGAGCCGGCGGCCGGCGATGAGGGCAGCCTGCGCGTTGAGGTGGTTGCTGTGGGCGTGGATGACCTCGGCCCCGACAGCGGTCGCCTGCAGGGCCACCGCCTCGGCGTGCGCGACGAGCGAGCGGTCGGGAGCGCCGGGAGTCACGTCAACCAGGGGTCGGAGCGACCGGAGGTAGTCGACGCCGTCGCGAGTCACCTTGTCCTGCGCGGCGATCCGGCCCCTGGTCACGGGGTGGCCCGGCGGGGTCATGGCGGCCACGCGGTATCCGGAAGCCTGCTGCGCCGTGAGGATGCCGTGCGTGCGGATCGTGTAGCCCGCCTGCACGTCCGGCAGCGCGTTCGTCACGACGTGGAGGACAGAAGTCCTCTGACCCACCCTCGATCGCCCCTGCCGCGGCGCCGTCAGCGGCTCGAGCGCGGAGCCGCGCAGCACGGCGGTCTGCCCGTCGAGCCAGCGCCGGTGCCGTCGCACGAGCGGCCCGGAGTGGGCGGCGAGGAGCGCCCGAGCCTCCAGCAGGTGGCCGCGAGTCTCGAGGACGTATGCCGTCCGAGCCGTCGGGTGCTCGCCCTCCACCGCGCCCATTCCGTTCCCGACTCCTGTGCCCACTCCGGTGCCCAGCCCGGTTGCCGCCCCTGCGGCCAGGGCGCGCTCGCGTGCCCGGCCCCTCGTCGTGCCGACGCGGACGGCCAGGAGGCAGCTCGCGGCATCTCGACGACCGGAGGCGGCGGTCAGGACGATCCCGAGGGCGGTCGCGCCGGCCAGGTCGGCGGCAGCCGTCAGGGCAGGGCGCGGCAGCAGGCGTCCACACACCCAGGCGGCCTGCCAGGGATTGCGTACGAGATGAATCGCCAACGTGGACAGGGCTGTTGGCGCATTGCGGAGCACCCGGAGCCCCGCCGGGAGGTCGGTGGCCGGTGGCCGCGAGTTTGCCTCGCGTTCAACATCCATTGCCACACTGGCGCCGCGTCTGGGGGTCACGTCACCAGCGTCGGGTGACTCGCGTAACGCCAGACCCGTGCCGATCGAACGAGAGCCGAACAGATGCCAAAGTCTGCGTGGACCGACGGTCCGCTGACCCGCGACCTCGCGAGGGCGAGGAGTGCGCTGAGCCGCGCTGCCAGCGATCCCGTTGCGCGACAGGCGCTCCCGCGCAAGGTGCGCGTCGAGCTCGGTCGGCGCCTGCCTGCGCCACCGCGTCGTCGCAACCGCGTCGACGTGCCGCGACCCGACATCCCCGGGGGCCCGGTCAATCGACCCGGGGTCACGGCCGCGGTGATCCTCGACGACTTCTCGGCCCTCGCGCTGCGCTACGAGTGGGAGCAGGTCGCGGTCGAGCCGTCGACCTGGCAGCAGACCCTGCACTCGCGGCCGGTCGACCTCCTCTTCGTCGAGTCCGCATGGAACGGCAACGGTGGCGCCTGGCGCCTCGCCATGACGGGGGAGGGCGCGCCGTCGGTGGCACTCACCGAGCTCGTGGCGTGGTGCCGGCAGCACGGCATACCGACGGTGTTCTGGAACAAGGAGGACCCGCCGAACTACGACGCCTTCCTCCCGACGGCCCGCCTCTTCGACCAGGTCTTCACCGTCGACGCGGGCCGCATCGAGGACTACCGGCGCGACCTCGGCCACGACCGGATCGCGCTGCTGCCCTTCGGTGCCCAGCCGCGCATCCACAACCCGATCCGCCGGGGCCCGGGCCGGGTGCGCGACGTCGCGTTCGCCGGAACGTACTTCGCCGACAAGCACGACGAGCGGCGCGACCAGATGGCGACGGTCCTGGAGCCGGCGCTGCCGCTCGGCCTCGAGATCTGGTCGCGCATGGCAGGTGGGGACAAGCGCTACCAGTTCCCCGGTGCCTACGCGCGAGCCGTCGTCGGCAGCCTGCCCTACGAGCGCCTGCTCGGCGCCTACACCTCGTACCGCGTCTTCCTCAACGTCAACTCGGTCGTCTCGTCCACGACGATGTGTGCGCGTCGGCTCTTCGAGCTCGCCGCGGCACAGACGGCCGTTCTCTCCGCACCGTCCGCGGCGATCGAGCCGTTCTTCGGTGACACCGTGCGGGTGAGCGCCTCGACGGAGCAGACGGAGCTCGAGCTGCGTGCCCTCCTGCAGCACCCGGAGTACCGCGACCGTCTCGCCCTGCGCGCCCACCGCCGCGTGCTCGACGAGCACCGCTACGAGCACCGGGTCGCCGCGGTGCTCGGCTCGGTCGGGATCCCTACGACCGAGCGGGACTGCTCCGTCTCGGCGGTCGTGCCCTCGATGCGCCCCGACCAGGTCGACCACGTCCTCGACTTCCTTGCGGCACAGTCACACCCGCAGCTCGAGCTCGTCCTCGTCACGCACGGCTTCGAGGTCGACGAGCGGCAGGTGCGGGCGAGGGCGCGCGACCTGGGTCTGAGCGCCGTCATCGTCGCAACACCCCGGCAGGGGACCCTCGGGGCCTGCATGAATGCCGGTGTGGATGCGGCTTCGGGTCGCTTCGTCGCGAAGATGGACGACGACAACCACTACGCCGAGCACTTCCTGCGCGACCTCGTGCGCGCCTTCGACTACTCGGAGGCGAGCGTCGTCGGCAAGTGGGCGCACTACGCGCACCTGCGCTCGACGGGCGCCACCCTGCTGCGCTTCCCCGACGCGGAGCACCGCTACGTCGACCTCGTGCAGGGCGGCACCATCGTCGTGCCCCGTGAGATCGCTCGGCAGGTGCGCTTCGAGGACCTGCCCCGGCGGGTCGACACGACCTTCCTCGAGAAGGTGCGGCGCGACGGTGGCCGCGTCTACTCCACCGATCGCTTCAACTTCGTCTCGATGCGGGCGGCCACGCCCGACGGCCACACCTGGCCCGTCTCGGACCTCGAGCTGCTGGCCCGGCGGGGGTCGCTCGTCTTCCACGGCGATCCCGTCGAGCACGTCACCGTCTGACCTGCTGTCCACGTCACACCCCACCTCACCACCCCACCCTCCGCCCGTCCGACCACCTGCCCGGGAGCACCGTGACCACCGTGAGCGCCCCACCGCCCGCCCGACGCCTCGTCGCGTCCTACTGCTTCCCGCCGTACTCCGACACGGCCGCGATCGTCGCTGCCAAGCGCGTGGCCGAGCACGGGGAGCCCGTCGACGTCGTCTTCAACGCGATGGACGCGATCCGCAGCCGTGACCCCGGGCTCGTGCGGCTCTGCGGAGGTCTCGTGCGTCGGTGGGCCGCGGTGCCGTCGCGCACGGCGTTCAGCTCGTGGAGCTCGATCGGCGACTTCCAGCGGCTCGGCCTCGCCGAGGTCGCCCGCTGGGAGGCGGAGCAGGGGCCCTACGCCTCGCTCTACAGCCGGGCTCAGTTCGCGGCGTCGCACTTCCTCGCGGCCGAGGTGAAGCTCGGCCGGCCCGACATCGTCTGGGACGCCGAGTTCTCCGACCCGCTGTCGCACGACGTGCAGGGTGGGGCTCGCGCCACGCCCGCGGAGGACGACCGCACCCTGCGCCGGCTGCGCGTCGCCATCGAGGCAGCCGGGTTCCGTCCGCCTGCTGGCCTCAACGCTTTCGAGTGGTGCGAGGTCGCGGCCTTCGCCCTGGCCGACCGGGTCATCTTCACCAATGAGCACCAGCGCGACTTCATGCTCGAGGGCTGCCACGACCCGCAGCTCGCCGCGCGGGTCGAGCAGGTGGCCGTCGTGTCACCGCACCCCACGCCGCCGAGTGAGCTCTATGCCGCCGCGTCCCCGCAGCTGCGCCTCGACCCCGCGCGCCGGCACATCGGCTACTTCGGCAACTTCTATGCCAACCGCGGCCTGTCGCTCGTGCTCGACGGCATCAGCCTCCTGCCCCCGTCGACCCGCGGGCAGCTCGCGCTGCACGTCTTCACCAGCGACCCCGACGAGCTCGACAAGGAGGTCGCCCGGCGGGGCCTGTCCGGCGAGGTGCACGCGCGTCCGTTCGTCGGCTACCTCGACTTCCTCGCCCTGACCCGCCGGATGGACTGCCTCCTCGTGACCGACGCGGTCAGCCCGCCCGGCGCACGCAACCCCTTCCTCCCCTCGAAGTGGAGCGACTACCGCGGCAGCGGCACGCCGGTGTGGGGCATCGTCGAGGAGGGGAGTGCGCTCGACGCGCAGCCCCTCGACCACCGCAGCCCGGTCGAGCACGCCACCGCGGCAGCCCAGGTGCTCCAGCGCATCGCCCATGTGGTCCCGGTCGCTGGCGCGGCCCCTCAGGACCCGTCGCGGGGTCGATAGGCAGCCGACGGGTCCGGGCGCACCCGGATCTCGCGGTAGAGGCGCAGGTCGTCCCGCAGCCACCGCGGGTTCGGCAGTCGCCGCCGCCCCAGCTCCGCGGCATACCGCTCCATCGCCTCGAGCAGCTCGTCCTGGGCGAGATTCAGATGGTCTCTGTTGACGGCGCCGCAGCGCAACGAGCGAACGCGCGTCTGAGCGGCTGCGACCTGGGCCATCAGCTCCGCTGTCCGCTGTGGCTGGGTCGGGTCACGGGGTGCTGCACTCGTCATGAGCCGGCTTCCGGTATGCCGTGGCCGCTCAGTGGTGCGGACGCGATGCCCCTTGAGAGTACGCCTGCGGCCAGCGGACCCGTTGGCACCCATCGATGTCGTCGGCACGCCCACCGCGCAAGCCGTCAGCCGAGGATGATGCGGCGCAGCTGGTCGCCCGACGTCGAGCCGGCGAATCGCTCGGCTGCGACTGCGGCCGCCTCCGTTCCGGCCACAGCCCACCCGCCGCGTCCCGACAGGTCGAGCACCCGCTCCGCCGCGCTCCCGGCGTCGCGCGCCACCCAGTCGTCGGGGAAGAGTCCCCTCGCGCCACCGATCTCGGCATAGACGGGCCAGTCGCGCACGACGGGAACGGCGCCGCTGGCCGCCATCTCGACGAGCCCGATGTGAAAGCCCTCGCGGCGGCTCGAGCTGACCCCCCAACCCACCCGCTGCAGCACCTCGGGCAGCGACCGGGTGTAGCCGACGAAGTCGACGGCCTCGACGAGGCCGGAGCCGCCGGTGCCGCCGGTGCCGCCGGAGAGCAGCCGGGACCGGAAGCGCTCTGCCGCTCGGCTCTCGACGCCGTTGCCGCTCGACAGCGGGAAGTCGGTGCCGACGAGCAGCAGCCGCCAGCGGTCGTCCTCGGCGCGGAGGCGCTCGAGCAGGTCGAGGGTCCAGCACGGGTCCTTGACCTGCTGACCCCACCCGACCATGCCGAGGGTGTGCTCGGCCCCCTCGAGCTTGGGCAGCGCGTAGCGGCCGACGTCGACCGGGTTGGCGACGACGTGCTGGCGCACCCCGTCGAGCCGCCCGCCCAGGGCTCGCTCGGTCGCCAGCCGCAGGTGCTCGCTCGGGAAGATCGCGTCGTCGACCCGCTCCCACCGAGCCGTGTGCAGCCACGCGCTCAGGGTGTCGACCCCGTGCAGCCGCACGACGACCCGGGTGCGGTCGGGCACGTGCTCGGTCGCGAGCGACAGCCCCTTGTCGGCCCAGTCGACGAAGAGCACGTCGGTGTCGAGGACCGCCGCCGTCGCCGCGTCGAGCGTGGGGCGACCCGCGCTCCTCGCCGCGACGCGCTCGCGCACGGTGACGGGGTCGACGGCAGTGTTGCCGTAGCGGCGGTCCCGCGCGGCGAGGTCGAGCACCTCGACGGCAGCGTGACCCTCGAGCTCGCGAACGACCGCGCCCGCGAACTTCGGGTAGGCGCCGGGCAGCACGGTGACCCGAGGTCGCGCCGACGCTCGGGGCCTCTCGGGGGTCCTCTCCCGGGCCGCGGCCTGTCGCTCGGGCGGCGGGTCGATCACCGGGCTCAGCAGCTGCCCGACCTGCGAGCTGCGCAGTGGCGCAAGGAAGCTCGTCGGTCGCGCGACGATGGGAGAGCTCGGCGCCGCCGTGTGCAGCACCCGCGCGAAGAGCAGGTCGAGGGCGATGGTCGCGAGGAAGGTGACGCGGTCGAGGTCCCCGGAGGCCAGAGCGTCGTCAGCGTGCCGCAGGCACGTCGCCACGACACCCGGCACGTCGGCCGGCTCGCCCGACAGGGTCGGCGCGGCTGCCCCGTCCTCGTCGATCCTGATGAGCGCCTCGAGGGCTCCGTGGCCGGCAGCCTCTGCCTCGGCCGGGCCCGCCACGGCCAGGCAGTCGTCGAGCAGCTGGGTGGCCGCGGCCCGGCGTCCCGCACGCACGAGCCGGTATGCCGCCCCGGTCCACAGCGCCGCCGGTGACCGTTCGTCGCCGGTCGCCTCTGCGTCACGCAGCACCTGCGAGGCCTGACGCAGGCCGAGTGCCTCGGCACGGCTGAAGCCCGTGCGGCTGGCGGCCACCTCGAGCGTGAGGGCGGCGAGCTCCGGCCCGCCGTCGCGCCGGTGGGAGCGTCGCCCGCCTCGCCCATCACCTCGCCCGTCACGATGCCGGTCACCAGGCCTTTCACCGCGGCCCGAGCGCCGGCCGGCGAGACGGTCGACCACGCGGTCACCCGCGGCGTCGAGGACGAAGAGCTCTCGCGGCCCGTGCAGGAGGGCAGTGGCCGGCTCGTCGGTACGGGCGGCTCCGGCTGCCGCCACCCGGGCCGGCAACACCTCAGGGGCGAGCCGGCGCGTGATCCGCAGGCCCTCCCGGGTGAGGCGCCGCGCTGCCCGGCCGGCGCGGTTTGCCCTCGCGGCCTGCCCGTCCCGGTCCGGCTCTGCAGGCAGCAGGCGGCTCACGACCGAGGCGGTCGCGGGCTCGATCGCAGGTAGGTCAGCAGGCAGCACGGCGAGACGGTGGGTGGTGTGGCTCGAACGCAGCGGGTCGGCGAGGCGACCGCGCAGGTGGAGGACGCGGACGGCATACCCCGCCTGGGTGAGGAGGCGGAGGGCGCCCGCGTGCGCGTTGACCGACCGGGCGTCACCGGCGACGACGACGAGCGGATGGGTGATGCGCGGCGGTGTCGTGAGGGCCGCCCACGGCGAGCGGGCCCGGCCCAGCTGCTGGCGCACGAGGGAGTCGACGAGCTCGGTCGGCTCTGCCGTGCGCAGCTGCTCGACGACGGCGAGACGCGAGCCGAGGTCACGGGTGCCAGTGGGCGTCGGCGAGCGGAAGTAGGCCGCGCCGCGACGGGCCGGGGTGAGGTCGTAGCCGCTGAACTGGCGCTCGAAGGTGCCGAAGAGGTGCGCCGTCAGCACCGAGTCCTCGTCGTGGCGCAGCGACGGGACGAAGGGCGTCTCCAGGAGCCAGCTCGTCGGATAGACCTTGGCGCCGACGGAGCTCGCGAGCTCGAGGTCGGTGACGACGGACGGCGCACGCCCCGGTGGCAGGGACCCGTCGGGCTCGACGTCGACGACGCGCGCCGCCGCCACCCGGTCGGGGGCAGCCGAGGCGAGGAGCAGCTCGAGGTAGTCGGGGCCGACGAAGTCCTTCTCGGCGACGAAGGTGGTCCAGGCGCCGCGGGCGCGGGCGAGTGCGGCGTTGCGGGCGGCGGCGCGCGTGGTGCCGTCGGCGGCGACGAGCACGACCTCGGGGCCCGAGGAGATCCCGTCGAGCTGCACCGCGACGCGCGCGGCGACCTCGGCCCGGTGGGCGTCCGAGTCGTCGGCCAGAGTGACGACGACCTCGAAGCGGTGCGCGGCCAGCGTCTGCGCCGCGAGGCTGTCGAGGCATCGGCGCAGGTGGTCGCTCTTGGCGAGCGCGGGTACGACGACGGTGAGCTCGGGCACGCGCCGAGGCTAGGTGGCACCGCTTACAGTGCGGAGAACACCGCGTGACGAGCACGTGGACGCGAGGAGGTCACCTGCCGTGCCCGAGGGCGACACCGTCTGGCGCACCGCGCAGCGGCTCCATGCCGCGCTCGCGGGCAAGCCGATCGTCGAGGCCGACCTGCGCTGGCCGGAGATCTCCACCGCCGACCTCAGCGGCCGGGAGACGATCGAGGTCGTGAGCCGCGGCAAGCACGTCCTGCACCGCATCGAGGGTGGGCTCACCCTGCACTCACACCTGCGCATGGAGGGGCAGTGGCGCATCGAGGCGACGCCGGCGCTGGCGGCGCGCTGGCGGCGCAACCCGCAGCTGCGGGCGCTCGTGTCCGCGGCCGACTGGACCGCCCTCGGCCTCCGGCTCGGCATGCTCGACCTCGTGCCGACGGGCCGCGAGGGCGACCTCGTGGGTCACCTCGGGCCCGACGTGCTCGGCCCCGACTGGGACGCCGCGCAGGCCGTCGACAACCTCGCCCGTGCGCACGTGCCGATCGGGCAGGCCCTGCTCGACCAGCGCAACCTCGCGGGCGTCGGCACGATGTGGTGCGCCGAGACGCTCTTCCTCGAGAAGCTGCCGCCGTGGACCCTCGCCGACGGGCTCGACCGCGCCGTGCTCGAACGGGTCGTCGCGCGCGCACACCGGCTCATCGACAACGGCAAGAACCACGCTGTGCAGTCGAGCACCGGTTCCCACCGGCTCGACGATGCGCACTACGTCCACGCCCGCAGCGGCCGGCCCTGCCGGAGGTGCGGCACGACGGTGCGCGTGGCGCCGATCGGGGTGCCGCCGCAGGAGCGCACGATGTTCTACTGCCCGAGCTGCCAGGGCGGCCTCGGGCCGACCGACGACGGTCGTGCGCAGCGGCCGCTCGGAGCCGAGGGCCGGTCGGCGACCGGCCGCAGGGTGGTGCGCTGACCCGCACGGGGTCGTGCGCTGTGACGGGCACGGGGTCGTGCGCTCACGGGGTCGGGCCAAAACCGTGCCGGTGTCGGCGGGCCGTCCTAGTGTGGATGGTCGAGACCGGCAGACCGCTCGGTCCCGCCCAGTCCCGCTCGAGACCCCGACCCCGAAGGAGTGCGTCATGGCCTCTCGACTCAACCCCTACATCAGCTTCCGCGACAACGCCCGTGAGGCGATGGAGTTCTACCAGAGCGTCTTCGGTGGCGAGCTCAACGTCAGCACGTTCGGCGAGTTCGGCGCCCCCGAGGGCACGCCCCCCGACGGCATCATGCACGCGCAGCTCAACACGCCGAGCGGCTACACCATCATGGCGGCCGACACCCCGGCGGGCATGAGCCACAACCCCGGCGACACGATGAGCGTCAGCCTGAGCGGCGACGACGGCGACGACCTCCGCGGCTACTTCGCCAAGCTCTCCGAGGGCGGCAGCGTCAGCGTGCCGCTCGAGAAGCAGATGTGGGGTGATGAGTTCGGCATGGTGACCGACCGGTTCGGCGTCGGCTGGATGGTCAACATCGCCGGCGCCCCGGCCTGACTGCCGGCGCTGCTGTCGCCCGGCGCGGCTCTGGTCAGCCCCGCAGCCGGGCGAGCTCGGCGGCCAGCTCGCCCGGGCTGACGAAGCTCGTGTGCGTGCCTTCGGTGCCGCATGCCCAGGCTCCGGCCACCGCGCCGGACAGGGCTGCCGACCGGGCGCCCCTGCCGGCCAGCCAGGCCGACAGGAAGCCGGCGACGTAGGCGTCGCCCGCGCCGTTCGAGTCGACGGCCGGCCGTCCGGGCACGTCGACCGCGGGCACCGCGAAGCGGCCACCCTCACGCACGGTGACGCGGCTGCCGCGGGCGCCGTCCATGACGATGACGACCCGCGCCCGTCCCCGGTCCAGCACGTCGGCGACGACGGCGTCCTCGACCCCCTCGAGGCGTGCGCCTGACACGAAGACGAGGTCGGCGGCCCGGGCGAACGGCCGGTGGTGGGGGTTGCTGCCGTCCCAGTCGTGCAGGTCGGTCGAGGTCGTCAGGCCGCGCCCGGTCGCGTCGTCCAGCGCTGCCACCGTCCACGGCATGATCGACGCGTGCACGTGCCGGGCGGCGGCGACCGCGTCGCGCCACAGCGCGGCGTCGGGCTCGAGGTCGTAGGGGTGGCGCGGGTCGTAGAACGACATCCGCCGCCCTTGGGGGTCGACGAGGTTGACCGCCCGCCGGGTGCCCGACGGATGCACGACGTGGTCGAAGCGGACACCTTCGGCGGCCAGCCGCTCGGTGACCATCCGACCCTCGGCGTCGTCGCCGATGACGTCGACGAAGTGCGTGACGAGCCCGAGGTGGTGGCAGCCCAGCGCGACCCCGGTGCCGGTGTGTCCGACGACCGTCCGGATCGGCGGCACCACGTGCGAGTCGGCGAGGGGCACCGGCAGAGCCTCGACCCGCACGATCGTGTCGACGCCGGCGCCACCGACGACGAGCACGTCGGTCTGCACGTCGGTCTGCACGTCGGGGGCCCGGGGCGGCGTGGTCGTCACGGGCGCGTCACGCCGAGGATGCCGAGGCACATCTCGTCGGTCGTTCCCTCGCCCCACACGACATACCGCTCCGGTATGCCGCGCAGCTCGGGCAGCTTGTCGCGCCAGGCCTGGTCGTGGGTGCAGGTCACCTGCAGGCGGTCGCCGGGCTTGATGGCGGTGGCCGGGATGGAGACGGCGCCCTGGTTGTCGAAGTCCCAGACCTTGGTGTCGAGCAGGGTGCGTGCCTTGGGCGTGCCGGGGTTGAGGTCGATGCGGATGCTCGACCCGAGGCGGTGCATGTGACCGGCGACGGTGCGCACGGTCGCCGGCTGCTGCACCGTGCGGGAGCACGACTGCGTCGCACCGGGCGTGGGCGTGAAGGTGCCGTCGCAGAGCAGCAGGAGCCCCGCGACCATGCGCCCCGCGTTCGCGCCGAAGCGTGCTGAGACGTCGAGCACGGCGGCATCCCGGTTGCAGAGCGGGCCCGAGTGACCTGCCCTGCAGGGCAGCTCGACCGGCGCGGGCAGGAGCATCGTGTCGAGCGGCGTCAGCGCCTTGGTCGAGATGCGCAGGTCGACGGCGGTGCGGTCGGGCGTCGCGCCGTGCAGCAGGTTGTAGTGCACCTGCAGGACGAGCAGCGAGCCCTTCGGCAGCGGGATGCCGATGTCGGGGTCGAGCAGCCGCTCGGTGCCGCCCGGCGCCCAGGCCCCGACCCACGGTGCGTCGTCGAGCATCGAGCCCTGTGAGCCGAGCCCGGTGCCGCCGAAGCACGTCCAGCCGTCGCCGGGAGTCTCCGCGTCTCGCTGGCGAGCGGCAGCGGCCTGGCTGGGCGGCACCCGGTAGAGGATGACGTGGTGCACCTCGGCGGGCTGGCCCGGCGCGATGTCGAAGCCGGTGACGAAGGAGTCGCGCGCGATCTTCGGGTCGAGGACGAAGCAGCGGTAGTCATCGGTGCCGCCGCTCGGTGCCTTCGGGGTGTAGGGGGCCGGAACCGCGACGCTGCGCAGCGACTCCCCGGGACGCAGGGCGGCCGGAGCAGCCTTGGGAGTGGACGAAGCCCCGTGCCCGGAGGCCCCGGACTGCCCTGCGCCAGAAGCCTGCCCGGATGAAAGCCCGGACGCGTGGCCTGAAGGGTCACCGGCTGACGTCGGGTGCCCGGTGGCGCCGTGGGTGGCTCCCGCGTGGCCGTCGAGGCGCGACTGCGCGGCGAGGTTGGGGCTGCCGCAGCCTGCGGCCAGCAGCGCGGCCACGGCCAGGGCCGCGCCGAACGGGGCGAGGCGCCGTCGGGTCGTCACCGCACCAGTGTAGGAAGCCTCAGGGACTCTCGGGTGTCCTGCTGACCGGGATCCGCCGGGCGTCGGGCGCGCTGAGCCGCTCGGCGTTGGCCTCGGAGTCGGCCAGCTCCTTCTGCGACTCGAGCTCGGCCTCGACGCGTGCGAGGTAGGAGGCGACTGCCCGGGCCACGTCGTCGTCGGTCCAGCCGAAGATGGGAGCGACGAGCCGGGCGGCGGCGTCGGCGCTCTCGGTGCCGCGGTGGGGCGTCTCGATCGAGATGCGGGTGCGGCGGGCGAGGATGTCGTCGAGGTGGAGGGCGCCCTCGTGCGTCACGGCGTAGACGACCTCGACCTTGAGGTACTCCTCCGCCCCGGGCAGCGGCTCGAAGAGGCTGCGGTCGCCCTCGGCGAGCGCGAAGAGCTCGTGGACGAGCGACCCGTAGCGCTGGAGCAGGTGGTTGATCCGCCACACCGGCAGGTCCTGGTGCCGGGCGAGCCGGTCGACCTGGTTGACGAGGGCGGGGTAGCCCTCGGCGCCGGAGAGCGGGATGAACTCGGTGACGCTGTCGGAGACGTCGCCGCCGATGTCCTCGCGCGCGGCGTCGACGGCGTCGGCCGCCATGACGCGGTAGGTCGTGTACTTGCCGCCCGCGATCGAGATCAGGCCCGGCTGCGGACGGGCGACGGCGTGCTCGCGGGAGAGCTGGCTCGTGTCCTCGCTCTCGCCCGAGAGCAGCGGGCGCAGTCCGGCATAGACGCCCTGGATGTCGTCGTGGGTGAGGGGCACGTTGAGCACTGCGTTGAGGTGCTCGAGGATGTAGTCGATGTCGGCGCGGGTCGCGGCGGGGTGCGCGAGGTCGAGGTCCCACTCCGTGTCGGTCGTGCCGATGATCCAGTGGGTACCCCACGGGATGACGAAGAGCACCGACTTCTCGGTGCGCAGGATGAGGCCGGTCTCGGAGTTGATGCGGTCGCGGGCGACGACGATGTGCACGCCCTTGGAGGCCTGCACGTGGAAGCGCCCACGCCCGCCCGCCATCGTCTGGATGTCGTCGGTCCACACCCCGGTGCAGTTGATGACGACGGAGGAGTGCACCTCGACGCGCTCGCCGGTCTCGACGTCCTCGACGACCGCGCCGACGACCCGCTCGCCGGCACGGAGCAGGTCGACGACGCGGGCGGAGGAGAGCACCGTCGCGCCGTATGCCGCGGCCGTGCGGACCGTCATCATCGTGTGGCGGGCGTCGTCCGCCTGGGCGTCGTAGTAGAGCAGCGCGCCGGTCAGGGCGTCGCGCTTGAGCGACGGAGCGAGCCGCAGGGCGCCGGTGCGGGTCAGCTGCTTGTGCCGGGGCGTCGACCGGGCGCCGCCCATGGAGTCGTAGAGCGTGAGTCCTGCTGTGACGTAAGGACGCTCCCAGCCCCGGCCGGTCAGGGGGTAGAGGAACGACACGGGTCGCACGAGGTGCGGAGCGATGCGCGTGAGCATGAGCTCACGCTCCTTGAGGGCCTCGCGCACGAGGTCGAAGTTCATCTGTTCGAGGTAGCGCAGGCCGCCGTGGAAGAGCTTCGACGAGCGCGAGGACGTGCCGGAGGCGAAGTCGCGCTGCTCGACGAGGGCCACGGAGAGCCCGCGGGTGGCGGCGTCCAGTGCCGTGCCGGCCCCGGTGACGCCGCCGCCGACGACGAGCACGTCGAACTTCTTCGTCGCCAGGCGCTTCCATGCCGTGGCGCGGTAGTCACCGTTCAGGCGGACCGGACTCGTCATGCGGAAACCTCCAGCCGTTGTGCCGAGGGCTCCACCCTAACCACGCCTGCCTTCGATAGGTTCGGGGCCATGCCGACAGCGCAGAGCAGCCACGTCGTCTCGATCGACCAGGGCACGACGAGCACGCGAGCCATGGTCTTCGACCGAGCGGGCCGGGTCGTGGCCGTCGACCAGCTGGAGCACCGCCAGATCTTCCCGCGGGCCGGCTGGGTCGAGCACGACGCGCTCGAGATCTGGCAGAACACGCGAGCGGTCGTCGGCGGCGCGCTCGGCAAGGCCAACCTCAACGCGACCCACGTCGCGGCCGTCGGCATCACCAACCAGCGCGAGACCGCCGTCGTCTGGGAGCGGGCGACCGGGCAGCCGATCCACAACGCCATCGTCTGGCAGGACACCCGGACCCAGGCCATCTGCGACGAGCTGGCCGGAGAGGTCGGGCCCGAGCGTTTCAAGGCCGTCACCGGGCTGCCGCTCGCCACCTACTTCGCGGGGCCGAAGGTGCGCTGGATCCTCGACAACGTCGAGGGGGCGCGCGAGCGGGCCGAGGCCGGCGAGCTGCTCTGCGGCACCATCGACAGCTGGCTGCTGTGGAACCTCACCGGGGGAGCCGACGACGGGGGCATCCACGTCACCGACGTCACCAACGCCTCGCGCACGCTGCTCATGGACCTGCGCACCCTTGCCTGGGACGAGCAGATCGCCGCCGAGATGGGCGTGCCGCTCGCGATGCTGCCCGAGATCCGCTCGTCGTCGGAGGTCTACGGCACGTGCAAGCCCGGCATCCTCATCGACGTGCCGGTCGCCGGCATCCTCGGCGACCAGCAGGCGGCGACGTTCGGGCAGGCGTGCCTCGAGGTCGGCACGGCGAAGAACACCTACGGCACCGGCAACTTCATGCTGCTCAACACCGGGCACGACATCATCGACTCGACGCACGGACTGCTGACGACCGTCTGCTACCAGCTCGGTGACGCCCCGCCGGTCTATGCGCTCGAGGGATCGATCGCGGTCACCGGGTCGCTCGTCCAGTGGCTGCGCGACAACCTCGGCCTCATCAAGGACGCCAAGGAGGTCGAGACCCTGGCCGCCACCGTCGACGACAACGGCGGCGCCTACTTCGTGCCGGCCTTCTCGGGCCTCTTCGCCCCGCACTGGCGCTCCGACGCCCGCGGTGCGCTGGTCGGGCTGACGCGCTTCGTCAACAAGGGCCACATCGCCCGGGCCGCCCTGGAGGCCACCGCGTTCCAGACCCGCGAGGTGCTCGAGGCCATGAACGCCGACTCGGGCGTGCCGCTCACCGAGCTGCGGGTCGACGGCGGCATGGTCGCCAACGAGACGCTCATGCAGTTCCAGGCCGACCTGCTCGGCGTCGACGTCGTGCGCCCGCTCGTCGCGGAGACGACGGCGCTCGGCGCTGCGTATGCCGCCGGGCTGGCTGTCGGCTACTGGTCGAGCACGGCCGAGATCACCGAGAACTGGGGTGAGGACCGCCGGTGGTCGCCCCGCATGGACGAGGCCGAGCGGGAGCGGCTCTATCGGCAGTGGAAGAAGGCGGTGCAGCGCACCCTCGACTGGGTCGACGAGGACACGGCCTGACGGCATACCTGCTCGGCGGACCCCAGCCGCCTCGGCGCGGGTGTCGGAGGTCAGGCCAGGGCCGCGATCACGGCGTCGTAGTCGGGCTCCTGGCCGATGGTCGGCACGACCTGCGTGTGCGTGATGATGCCCTCCGCGTCGATGACGACGACCGCGCGCGCGAGCAGCCCGCGGAAGGCGCCGTTGTTCATCGCGACCCCGTAGTCCTCGCCGAAGTGCGAGCGGAACGTCGAGGTGACGAGGACGTTGTCGATGCCCTCTGCCCCGCAGAAGCGGTTCAGTGCGAAGGGAAGGTCGGCCGAGACGCAGATGACCGTTGTGTCCTCGAGGCCGGCGGCGAGCTCGTTGAAGCGGCGCACGCTCGCGGCGCAGACGCCGGTGTCGATGCTGGGGAAGATGTTGAGCACCACGCGAGTGCCGTGCGGCAGCGTCACGTCGTGCAGGTCAGAGCCCGTGAGGGTGAACTCCGGAGCGATGTCTCCCACGGCGGGGAGCTCTCCGACGGTGTGGACCTCGGTGTCGCCGAGACGGGTGGTTGCTATGCAACGGTTCTAGCATCCGGGCGCCGCGGGCGCGCGGCGCGTCCGTCGACGGCGGCCGGTGCACCGCCACCCCGTGCTCCGCGTAGGTTGTCCCCCATGACGGAGCAGACGGGCCCGCCGCTCGACCCGGAGCAGACCCGACAGGTGGTCGCGATGGCCATGGAGCTCGCGCGCGAGGGCCGCACGGAGGACCTCGTCGACCTCGTCGACCACGGCCTGCCGGTCGACGTCTTCGACGGGGCAGGCAACACCGTCCTCATGCTCGCTGCCTACCACGGCCACCCCGAGACGGTGGCCGCCCTCGTCGAGCGCGGCGCCGACGTCGACCGCTGCAACGCCCGTGACCAGTCGCCGGTCGCCGGCGCACTCTTCAAGGGCGAGGACGAGGTCGTGCGTCTCCTCGTCGAGGCCGGCGCAGACCTCGATGCCGGCAGCCCGAGCGGGCGTGCCACGGCGGAGCTCTTCGGCCAGCAGCACCTCATCGAGCCCGAGGAGGTGGCACGCCGTGGCTGACCCGCAGCAGTCGACCGGGGCGGGCACCCGCTTCGTCATCAACATGATCGGGGTGGTGGGGCTCGTCTTCGGCGTGCTGCCGATCGTGCGCTACCTCCTGCAGCTCGACTTCTTCGGGTTCACGACCGCGCCCTACGACTGGCTGCAGCTCGAGGGCGCCGCGCGGTTCCTGCCGCCCGCCATGGTCCTCGTCGTCTGCATCGTCGCGGCCTACCTGCTCGAGAAGCGGCTCGAGCGCAGCTGACGCTCCGCCGTCCCAAGGTTGGACGGTGGCTGACGGTTCAACCACCGCAGCGTGATGTGATGTGGGCATGTCGCTCCGGGCCTCCCTCATCGCCGCGCTCGCCGTCGCGTCGAGCCTCGCGATCGCGCCCGCTGCGCCGGCCGTGGCCGCTGCGCCGGCTGTGGCCGCCGCACCGGCGTCTGCCGTCGTCGTTTCTGCCCCGGCCGCCGACCCGGTGACGCCGGAGGTCGCCTCGGTGCCCGTCGGCCCGGAGCCCGACGGCACTGCCGTGCGGCTCGACGTCTCCGTGTGGCCGCAGGCATCCGGCAAGCACCCGGTCGTGCTGCTCGCCCACGGCTTCGGCGGCTCGAAGGACTCCGTCACCGACCAGGCGAACGCCCTGCACGACCGCGGCTACGTCGTCGTCGCATGGAGCGCCCGCGGACACGGCGCGTCCGGCGGCAAGATCCACCTCAACGACCCGGCCTACGAGATCGCCGACGCCCGCACGCTGCTCGACCTCGCGGCCAAGCGCAGCGATGTCGAGCTCGACGCGCCCGGCGACCCGCGTGCCGGCGTCATGGGCGGCTCCTATGGCGGCGCGCTCGGACTCATGCTCGCCGGCGTCGACCCCCGGGTCGACGGCGTCGTCTCGGCCATCACGTGGAACGACCTCGCCGACGCGTTCTTCCCCCAGGCGGCGGTCACCACGGCGCCCACGACGGCGGCCGGCCGCGCACCCATCGCGACGCCCGGGCCGTTCAAGCAGGTCTGGGCGACCAACTTCTTCCTGTCGGCCAACCGCGGTGGCGGCGCTTCCGGTGGGTCCTCCGCACCCGCCGCCACCGGCACGAGCTCGTGCGGGCGCTTCGACCCCACGCTCTGCCGTCTCTTCGTGCAGGCCTCCGAGTCGGGCACCGCATCGCCCGAGCTGCTCGCCCTGCTCCACGCCCACAGCCCGAAGCCGACCATGGCGAAGGTCACCGCGCCGACCCTCCTCGTGCAGGGCATCGCCGACTCCCTCTTCGGGCTCGACCAGGCCGACGCCAACGCGCAGGCGCTCGCCGCCAGCCGCACGCCGTATGCCGTCCGGTGGAGTGACGGGGGTCACGACGGCCCGAGCAGCCACGAGGCGGACGAGACCGAGGCGTCCTACCAGTGGCTCGACCACTACGTGCGCGACAAGGCCCCGCACGACGGGCCCCTGCCGACGGCCGCCTTCACCTACGGCATCCCCGCCACGCGCAGTGGCCAGCCGAGCACGCTGACGACGCTGCCGGCATACCCCGGCCTGTCGGGTGGGCGGCTCGTCACCCGCGAGCTGCCCCTGACGACGACCGAGGGGGCGCTCGTGCACCCGCCCGGCGGCCAGCCGGCGTCGCTCATCGCGGTGCCCGGGCTCGCGGCGCTCGGGATCAGCCTCTCGACCTACCAGATCGCGGCGCTGCCCGGGCAGTCGACGGCGCTCGACACGCAGCCGATCGCCGAGGCGACGACCGTCGTCGGGTCGCCGGTCATGCGCTTCACCGTCACGTCCGACAGCCCCGACGTCACGCTCTTCGCATCGGTGTGGCGGGTGACCGGCGGCTCCGTCACCCTGACCAATCCGCTCGTCGCGCCGGTGCGGCTCGAGGTGACGCCGGGCCGGCCGACCCCGGTGACCATCTCGCTGCCGGGCGCGACGTACGAGCTGCCCGCGGGCACCCGGTGGCGGGTCCTGCTGACGAGCACCGAGTCGACCTATGCCAACTCGCGGGTCCCCAGCCGCATCCGCATCACCGACGCGTCTGCCCTGACGCTGCCGGTCGCGGTGGGCACGAGCGTCGGGGGAGCCGTCGCCGGAGGGCTCGACACCGAGGCGGTCATCGCCCTGGCCCTGCTCGGGGTGCTCCTGCTCGTCGCCCTCGGCGGATGGCTGGTGCGGCGCCGGCGCAGGCGTCACCTGCCGGCGCGTCCGGACCTCGCCGACATCCCGCTCGTCGTCGAGGGTCTCGTCAAGACCTACTCCGACGGGCACCGCGCCGTCGACGACGTGTCGTGGCGGGCCGAGAAGGGCCAGGTCGTCGGGCTGCTCGGCCCCAACGGCGCCGGCAAGACGACGACGATGCGCATGGTCATGGGCCTCATCGGCTCCGACGCCGGCTCGGTGCACGTGCTCGGCGAGGAGGTGCAGGCCGGCTCACCGGTGCTCGGCCGGGTCGGTGCCCTCATCGAGGGGCCGGGCTTCCTGCCCCACCTCACGGGTCGGCAGAACCTCGAGGCCTACTGGGCCGCGACCGGTCGCGCGACCGAGGACGCCCACTTCGACGAGGCGCTCGACGTCGCGGCTCTCGGTGGAGCGGTCGACCGTCCGGTCAAGTCCTACAGCCAGGGCATGCGGCAGCGGCTCGGCATCGCCCAGGCGATGCTCGGGCTGCCGGAGCTGCTCATCCTCGACGAGCCGACCAACGGCCTCGACCCGCCACAGATCGCGGCGATGCGCCCGATCCTGCGCCGGTATGCCGAGACCGGTCGCACCGTCGTCATCTCGAGCCACATGCTGGCCGAGGTCGAGATGACGTGCACCCACGTCGTCGTCATGCACGCCGGCCGCGTCATCACCGCAGGCCTCGTGGCCGACCTCGTCGACAGCGACGACACGACGA
This sequence comes from Humibacillus xanthopallidus, assembly GCF_006717145.1. Taxonomy (GTDB): domain Bacteria; phylum Actinomycetota; class Actinomycetes; order Actinomycetales; family Dermatophilaceae; genus Humibacillus; species Humibacillus xanthopallidus. Next base: position 455,316 of record NZ_VFQF01000002.1, read on the forward strand.
TCGTCGACCTGCCCGAGCACGTCGACCACCACGCGCTCGCGGCGGCGGTGCACGCGCTCGAGGCCTCCGAGGGCATCACCGAGGTGCGCGTCGACACCCCGACCCGGCTCGTCGTCGTGGCCGACCGGGGTCGCGCTGACGTCGTCGCTGCAGCGGTGGCCGCCGGGCTCCCGGTCGTCGGCGTCAGCAGCCGGCGCCACCTCGAGGAGGTCTTCCTCGGTGTCATCTCGTCGGCCACCGCCCCGGGCGAGCCGATCGAGCCCGGTGACGAGGGCGCGTCCCTCGTCGAGCGACTGAGGCAGGTGAGGGCCCGATGAGCGAGACTCCACGACCCGGCTCCCGGGAGGTCAGCGAGCACGCACCCGGCGAGGCGCTGCTCGATGTCATGGAGCCCGCCGGTGCGACACCCAGCGGGCCGATCACTCGCGTGCACAGCCCGCTGTCCTGGCGTGCCGAGGTGCGTCGCCAGTGGGGCCGTCGGCGCACGACGTGGGCCTTCGGTCTGCTCCTCGCGCTCCCGCTCGTGCTCGTCGGGTCGTTCTTCTTCGGCGAGCGCTCCTCCAACAGCAACCGGGGCGGAGCGAGCTCACGGATCTTCGACCTCGCCCAGGACGGCGCGGCCAACTTCAGCCTCGTGCTCGTCTTCCTCGCGTCCGAGCTGCTCCTCGTGCTGCTCGCCGCCCTCTTCTGCGGCGACGCCGTGCCGTCCGAGGCCTCGTGGGCGTCGCTGCGCTACCTGCTCGTCGCGCCCGTGCAGCGGGCCAGGCTGCTGACGAGCAAGCTCGTCGTCGGGGTCGGGTCGACCCTGCTCGCGACCGTGCTGCTGCCCGCGTGGGGGCTGCTCGTCGGCGGCATCTTCTACGGGTGGGACCCCCTGACGAACCCCCTCGGCGAGAACCTCACGTGGGGCCAGTTCCTCCCGCGGCTGGTGCTCGCCATGGCCTACATCTTCATCACCCTCCTGCCGATCGCCGCCATCGCCTTCTGGCTCGGCACGCGGTCCGACGCACCGCTCGCGGCCGTGGGCGGTGCCGTGCTCGTCAGCATCCTGCTCAACATCCTCGACCAGCTCGACGCCCTCGACCCCTACCGCAACGCCTTCCCCGGCCACTACTCACGGGCCTGGCAGGACGCGCTCGCCGTGACCCCCGACTACTCCGACATGTTGCACGGCGCGCTGTGGTCACTGGTGTGGGCGGTCGCCTTCACGATGCTCGCCTACCGCCGCTTCCGCCGCTCCGACATCCTCAGCTGACGGGTCGGGGCGCTCCGCCGACCACGACAGTCCCGCCGTGGCGGGATCGTCGCGGCCGGACACCGCCGACCGCCGCAAACCGTCCAGCCGTGGCGGGATCGTTGAGGTCTCACACCGCCGCCCGCCGCATCCATCCAGCCGCGGCCGGATGGATGCGGTGTCAGGCCACCTGCCGGCGCAGGCAGTCGACCACGGCGCGCAGGTCCAGGCCGTATGCGCCGCGGCCTGTCGCGGCATACGCCTCGAGCCTCAGGACTGCTCGGTCCGCGAGCTGCTCCGCACCGGTCGGGTTGCCACGGGCGGCGTGGGTGAGGGCCACGCAGGCCTGGGCGAGGCCCTGCCACAGGTCGCGCTCCTCGGCCGGCCCGGCCTTCCAGCGCGCCTCGAGCACCTCGTGGGCGGAGAAGGGCCGCCCGCCGTCGACGAGCTCGCGCGCCACCCGGATGGTCTCGTCAGGAGGAAGCGGATCCTCCGACACTGGCTCGACGCCCTCGGCGCCGTAGGGCAGCGGTCGACCCAGCGCGTCGCGGGGTCTCGCCTGGCGCGCACGCCCGCGGGCGTCGCGGTCACGCTCGTTCGAGGGCACGACATCAGCCTCTCAGGAATCGCGAGCCGACGCGTCGCCGCGCCCACTCATCGGCAAGCTGGTCGCGGCGCCGGGTGAGGTGGGCACGCTCAGCAGCGTTGCCCGCGAGGGCGATCGCGCGGTCGTATGCCGTCCGCGACTCGCCGCTGCGACCCAGGCGCCGCAGCAGGTCGGCCCGCGTGGCGTGGAAGGCGTGATAGCCGTCGAGCGCCCCGGCGAGCCGGTCGACCTCGGCGAGGGCCACCGACGGTCCGTCGACCTCGGCGACGGCGACCGCGCGGTTGAGCCGCACGATCGGCGAGGGGTCGAGCGCCACGAGGCGGCCGTAGAGCGCGACGATCGTCGACCACTCGGTGTCGCGGGCCGACGGCGCATCGGTGTGCACCGAGCTGATCGCGGCCTGCAGCTGGTAGCGGCCGGGCGGCTCCCCACCGGCCGCCACCGCCGCGATGCGCTCGTCGACGAGCGCCCGGCCCTCGGCGATGAGGGCACGGTCCCAGGCGCCGCGGTCCTGCTCGTCGAGCGTCACCAGCTCGCCGGTGCGAGAGACGCGCGCCGACCGCCGGGCGTCGGTGAGGAGCATGAGGGCGAGCAGACCGGCCACCTCACCGTCCTCGGGCAGGAGGACCCGCAGCAGCCGGCCCAGGCGGATCGCCTCGTCGGTGAGGTCGACGCGCAGCGGGTCGTCGCCCGCACCGGTGAGGTAGCCCTCGTTGAAGACGAGGTAGACGACGGCGAGCACACCGGCGAGCCGCTCGCGGACGTCGTCGGCCGACGGCACGCGGTAGGGGATGCCGGCTGCCTTGATCTTCGCCTTGGCGCGGGTGATCCGCTGCGCCATGGCGGTCTCCTGCACGAGGAAGGCCCGGGCGATCTCGGCGACGGTGAGGCCGCCGAGCATCCGGAGGGTGAGCGCCACCCGGGCCTCCATCGCGAGCGCGGGGTGGCAGCAGGTGAAGACGAGTCGGAGCCGGTCGTCCTCGACCGGGCCGGTGGGCTCGGGGGGCGTGTCGTCGTGGGCCATGAGGGCCGCCTGGTGCTTGGCGTCGCGTCGGGACTCGCGACGCAGCCGGTCGATCCCCTTGCGGGTGGCCGTGGTCGTCAGCCAGCCGCCGGGGTTGGGTGGGATGCCGTCGCGCGGCCAGCGCTCGGCGGCCGTCGCGAAGGCCTCGGCCGCTGCATCCTCGGCGACGTCGAGGTCGCCGAAGCGGCGCGCGAGCCCCGCGACCACCCGTGCCCACTCCTCGTGGTGGACCCGGGTGAGGACGTCGTCGACGGGCGGTTCGGTCACAGCCCGTCGAGCCGGGCCATCCCGATGCCCCGGAACCGGTGGACCTCCTGCGGCCACCGGAGCACCGTCGCGAGCCGACCGGCCCAGTAGCGCGCCGTCTCGTCGTCGGGCACGTCGATGGCGCAGAAGCCGCCGAGGTGCTCCTTGGTCTCGGCGAACGGCCCGTCGGTGAAGACCGGCTTGCCGTCGACCGCCTCGACGCTGAAGAGCGCCGTCGAGCGGTCGAGCCCACCGTTGGTGAAGATGAGCACCCCCGCGGCCTGCATCTCGGCCACGACGGCCCTCGAGGCGACGCCCTTGTCGGTGATCTCCTCGGTCGTGTGGTCGGGCACCCACTCGTCGTTGAACGTGATCAGGTACTCCGGCATCGTCGTCTCCTCCCAGTCGTTGCGAGATCCTGCGGACCTGCGCGCGGCAGCCCGGTCGGCCGCTGCTCACCCGGTCTACGAACGCCCGCGCCTCGATACGACACCTACCATGTCCGGGTCAGTCACTGTCGCACACGAAGGTCGCCGAATGATCGAGATCCTGAGCCCCACCGAGCTCGCGCGTGCGAAGGAGACCGGCGGTCTCGTCGCCGACATCCTGCAGACGATGAAGAGCCGCAGCACCGCCGGCACCAACCTCTTCGACATCGACGACTGGGCCCGGGCCATGATCCTCGAGGCCGGAGCGGTGTCCTGCTACGTCGACTACGAGCCGTCATTCGGGCGAGGACCCTTCGGCCACTACATCTGCACCTCGGTCAACGACGCCGTGCTCCACGGGATGCCGCGCGACCAGGCGTTGGCGGACGGCGACCTCGTCTCGCTCGACCTCGCCGTCTCCCTCGGCGGGGTCGTGGCGGACTCCGCCATCAGCTTCGTCGTCGGCGACTCGCCGGAGCCTGAGAGTGTCGCGATGATCACCGCCACCGAGCGGGCCCTCGCGGCCGGCATCGCCGCCGCTGGACCGGGCGCGCGGATCGGCGACCTCTCCCACGCCATCGGTGAGGTCCTGACCGCCGCCGGCTACCCGGTCAACACCGAGTTCGGCGGTCACGGCGTCGGGTCGACGATGCACCAGGAGCCCCACGTGTCGAACGCCGGGCGGCCCGGCCGGGGATACACCCTGCGGCCGGGCCTGCTGCTGGCGCTGGAGCCGTGGGTCATGGCCGACACCGCCGAGCTCGTCACGGACGCCGACGGGTGGACGCTGCGCAGCGCGACCGGTTGCCGCACCGCCCACAGCGAGCACACGATAGCCATCACCCCGGACGGGGCCGAGATCCTCACTCTCCCAACGGTGCAGGGCTGAGGTCCGCCGTCAGAGCTCGCGCGCCGCGGGGATGATCCGCTCGCCGAAGATCTCGAGCTGGTCGGTGCTCGAGCCGTCCCACACGCCCGTGTGCACGTGCGTGATGCCGAGCTGCGCGAGCTCCCCGAGGTGGGCCAGCACCTCGTCGACCTTCTCGCCCTGGGCGCCGATGTCGAAGAAGCCCATGACGGTCTTGTCGATCTCGTCGTAGTCGCGACCGAGCGCGTCGCAGTGGCCGCGCAGCACGTCGAGCTTGTGGGCGAGGTCGGGGCTGTCGAAGAGGTTGCACGCCTGGGCGTACTGCGCGACCATCCGCAGCGTCTTCTTCTCTCCGCCGCCGCCGATGAGGATGGGCGGGTGCGGGCGCTGCACCGACTGCGGCGAGTTGAGCGTGCTGCCCAGCTGGTAGTGCTTGCCCGTGTAGGGCTCGTCGCTGTCGCTCCACATCTGCAGGCAGATCTGAAGGGTCTCCTCGAGCCGCTCGAAGCGCTCGGCGGTGGACGGGAACGGCAGCCCGAGCCCGACGCACTCCTCCTCGTTCCACGCCGCGCCGATGCCGAGCCAGGCGCGCCCCCTGGAGAGCACGTCGAGCGTCGTGACCTCCTTGGCGAGCAGGCCCGGCTCGCGGTAGATCGCGGCCGTGACCCACGCGAGCAGCTCGACGCGCTCGGTGACGGCGGCGAGGAAGCCGAGCGTCGTGTAGGCCTCGAGCATCTCGTGCTCCTTGGGGCCGACGCCGCGGATCTGCCAGACGTGATCCATGACGGAGAGCTTCGTGAAGCCGACCTCCTCCGCGAGCTTCGCGGTGCGGGTCAGGTCGTCGACGAAGGTGGCCGATCCGCCCGACCACGTGAAGTTGGCGAGGTGCAGTCCGATGTCCATGCCGAGCACACTACGTCTGACCCGTGGCGCGCGCTTCCAGCAAACCCTCAGGTATGCCGGTGCGTGGGCTCGCGCACCCCGCTCACGTATGCCGTCCGGCGGGCTCCACCCCGGCCGCTCGGTCCGCGCTCGCGCCCGCCTGGTCCGCGCTCGTGGCCTTCCGGTGCGCGGCGATGACCGAGGAGTAGAAGTGGCCCGAGTCCTTGACGGTGCGGTGCTGGGTGTCGTAGTCGACGCGCACGATGCCGAACCGGCGGTCGTAGCCCCAGGCCCACTCGAAGTTGTCGAGGAGCGACCACACGAGGTAGCCCCGCACGTCGGCGCCGGCGTCGAGGGCGTCCGCGACGGCGCCCAGGTGACGTACCAGGTAGTCGGTGCGCTCCGGGTCGCGCACCCGTCCGTCGGCGTCGACCTGGTCGTCGAACGCGGAGCCGTTCTCGGTGATGAGCAGGGGCAGGTCGGGGTAGCGACGCGACAGGCCGACGAGCAGCTCGGTGAAGCCGTCGGGGTCGATGTTCCAGCCCATCGCCGTGTGCGGCGGTGCGGTCGGCGGGAACTCGACGTGCTCGGCGCCGACCCACGGGCTCGCGCCGTCGCCGTGCCCGTCGGCGGTCGCCCTCGGCCGGCTGCCGTCGTAGTGGCGAACGACGCAGCTCGCGTAGTAGTTGACCCCGAGCGTCGTGAGCGGTGTCGTCAGGGCGTCGAGGTCGCCGTCGCGCACGAAGCCGAAGTCGGTGACACCCGCGACGTCGCGGACGAGGTCGTCGGGGTAGGTCCCCTCCATCATCGGCTGGAGGAAGGCGCGGTTGGCGAGCGCGTCGACCGTGCGCACCGCGTCGAGGTCGCGGGCGTCGGTCGGGTCAGCAGGCCGGGGCACGTGGAAGTTGAGCGCCGCGCCGATGCCCACGTCGTCGCCCACCGCCGCGCGAATCGCCTGTGATCCCAGGCCATGTGCGAGGTTGAGGTGGTGCACGGCCGCCATCGCCGCTGCGGGCTCGGTGCGACCCGGGGCGTGCACGCCCGCGGCATACCCGAGGTAGGCGCTGCACCACGGCTCGTTCAGCGTCAGCCACAGGGGGATCCGGTCGCCGAGCTGCCCGGCCACGAGCCCCGCGTAGTCGGCGAAGCGCAGGGCGGTCTCGCGCTCCGGCCACCCGCCGGCGTCCTCCAGCGGCTGGGGCAGGTCCCAGTGGTAGAGCGTGGGAACGGGGCGGATTCCCTTGTCCAGCAAGCCATCCACGAGACGCGAGTAGAAGTCGAGCCCCTCCTGGTTGACGGCGCCGCTCCCCGTGGGCTGGATGCGCGGCCAGGCGATGGAGAAACGGTAGGACTGGAGGCCGAGGTCGGCCATGAGTGCCACGTCGTCACGCCAGCGGTGGAAGTGGTCGACGGCGACGTCGCCGGTCTCCCCGCCGGCGGTGCGGCCCGGCGTGTGGCTGAAGGTGTCCCAGATCGAGGGCCCGCGGCCGCCCTCGTGCACCCCTCCCTCGATCTGGTAGGACGCGGTGGCAGCCCCCCAGCGGAAGCCCGCCGGGAAGCGTGCGGCGATGGTCTCGGGCGAAGCGGTCGTGCTGGTGTGGGTCATCGGGCATCTCCTTCGAGGTCGATCTCGAGCGTGCCCCCGTCGACCTCGACGGTAACCCCGCCGACCGCATACGGCAGGTCGGCGACCGGGGCGACGAGTCTCCCACCGGTGACGCGGACCCGCTCGGGGTCGCCGCCCGGGACGACGACGTGCCACGAGCCGTGGCCCTCGGGCCCGGAGGTGCGGCGGACGACGATCGTGTCGTCACGACGGCTCACGGCGAACACCGTGTCGTCCGCTCCTTCCCGGCCGGGCACGACGACGTCGCGATCGCCGTCGGCCAGCTCGACGAGCGCGAGCGTCACGCCGTCGGCCCAGTCGTACTCCGGGGTGTCGGTCCGGTCGCCGAGCGGCAGCACGGTGTCGGGCCGGACGAGCAGCGGCAGCGAGTCGAACCCGTGCTCCTCGCGCACCCAGCCCGGGCCGGTGACCGTGCGGCCGTCGAGCAGTGAGGTCCAGCGGCCGGCGGGCACGTAGTAGTCGACCTGCCCCTCGGCGGAGAACACCGGGGCGACGAGGAGGGAGTCTCCGAGGAGGTACTGCCGGTCGAGGTGGGCGACGGCGGGGTCGTCGGGGAACTCGAGGAGCATCGGGCGCATGACACCGACCCCCTCGGTCGTCACGTCGCGGCCGACCCGGCTGAGGTAGGGCATGAGCGCGAGCTTGAGCCGGGTGAAGCGGCGCGTCACGTCGACGGCCTCGTCGTCGAAGGCCCACGGCACCCGGTAGGAGTCGGATCCGTGGAGGCGGCTGTGGCTCGACATGAGCCCGAAGGCGACCCACCGCTTGAAGACCGCGGGGTCGGGCCTGCCCTCGAAGCCACCGATGTCGTGCGACCAGTAGCCGAAGCCGGAGTAGGCGAGCGAGAGCCCGCCGCGCAGCGACTCGGCCATCGACGGGAAGGTCGAGTCGCAGTCGCCGCCCCAGTGCACGGGGAACTGCTGGCCCCCGGCCGTCGCGGAGCGGGCGAAGAGCACGGCCTCGCCCTCGCCGCGCCGGTCGCGCAGGAGGTCGAAGACGGCGCGGTTGTAGACCTGCGCGTAGTAGTTGTGCATCCGCTCGGGATCCGAGCCATCGTGCCAGACGACGTCGGTCGGGATGCGCTCGCCGAAGTCGGTCTTGAAGGCGTCGACCCCGATGTCGAGGAGGCGGTCGAGGTGGCCCGTGAACCAGTCGACCGCGGCGGGGTTCGTGAAGTCGACGAGGCCCATCCCGGCCTGCCACTTGTCCCACTGCCAGACGCTGCCGTCGGGGCGCCGCACGAGATAGCCCTTCTCCATACCCTCGGTGAAGAGCGCCGACCGCTGGGCGATGTAGGGGTTGATCCACACGCAGATGCGCAGTCCCTTGGCCTTGAGTCGGCGGATCATGCCCTCCGGGTCGGGGAAGGTCGCCGGGTCCCACACGAAGTCGCACCAGTGGAACTCGCGCATCCAGAAGCAGTCGAAGTGGAAGACCGACAGGGGCAGCCCTCGCTCGGCCATGCCGTCGACGAAGGAGGTCACCGTCGCCTCGTCGTAGCTCGTGGTGAACGACGTCGAGAGCCAGAGTCCGTAGGACCAGGCCGGCACCTGGGGCGCGCGTCCGGTCAGCGCCGTGTAGGTCGCGAGGATCTCCTTGGGCGTGGCGCCGTGGATGACGTAGTACTCGAGCTGCTCGCCGGCGACGGAGAACTGCGTCGCCGAGACGGCCTCGGAGCCGACCTCGAACGACACCTCCTCGGGGTGACGCACGAAGACGCCGTAGCCGGCGTTCGTGAGGTAGAACGGCACGTTCTTGTAGGCCTGCTCGCTGCTCGTGCCGCCGTCGGCGTTCCAGATGTCGACGGTCTGCCCGTTCTTGACGAGCGGGCCGAAGCGCTCGCCGAGCCCGTAGACGAGGTCGCCGACGCCGAGGGCCAGCTGGTCGACCGCCCAGGTCTGCCCGTCCCCGCCGAGGGCGACGCCGGTGCCGCGAGGCATCGACGACGTGAGCTCGCGTCCGTCCGCGACGAAGCGGACGGCATACCCCTCGCCCCTGGCGACGTGGACGCTGAGCCGGCCGGCCGTGAGTACCCCGCCCGTCTCGTCGACGGTGGCCGTCGGGGTGCCCGTGGGGCTGGCCGCGGCACTGCTCGCGAGGGCGAACTGCGGGTGGCGGGGGAGCCCGCCCTCGTGGCGGGTCAGGCGCACCCCGATGACGTCGGGCATGGGGGAGTGGAAGCGGACCGTGAGCAGCGGGCGGTTGAGCGTGTCGCCCCGCGTGCCGATGCGCGCCGTCGGGGCGTATGCCGTGAGGCTGCGGCCGTCGTCGCCGACCTCGAGGTCGCGCACCTCTGCAGGACGCAGCAGGGTGACGTCCGCGCGCGTCTGCCAGTAGCCGTCGGTGAACTTCATGGGTGATCGGGTTCGCTTTCGTGTGAGGGAAGTTCAGGTCACTTCTCGGCCCCGGCCATGACGCCGCGGGTCAGGGTGCGCTGGAAGATGAGGAAGAAGATGACGCACGGGATGAGCGAGATGAGCGCGCCCGCGTTCGTCGTCGGCGCGTCCATGAGGCGGTCGCCCTGGAGGGTGGCGAGCGCGACCGGCACCGTCTGCGTGCTGTTGGAGATGAGCATCACGAGCGGGATGAAGAACTCGTTCCACGTCCAGATGAAGAAGAAGATGAGCAGGACCGAGAGGGTCGGCCGGGTGATCGGGAAGATGACCCGCCACAGCACCTGCCAGCGGCTGGCGCCGTCGAGCCGGGCCGCCTCGAGCACCGAGCGGGGGAACGTGCTGAGCACCGAGGAGAGCAGGTAGGTGCCGAAGGCGCTCTGGATGACGGTGAAGATGATGATGACCGACAGCTGGGTGTTGTAGAGGCCGACCTGCTTCGCGAAGAAGTAGAGCGGATAGACGAGGGCCTCCTGCGGCAGCATGTTGGCGAGCAGGAACAGGCCGATGATCCAGACCCGGCCCTTGACCCGCCCGATGCCGAGGGCGAAGGCGTTGAGCAGCGAGATGACGGTGGCGGCGACGGCGACGGTGCCCGAGATGACGATCGAGTTGAGCAGCTTCTGCGGGTAGTTGACCTGGTTCCAGTAGGTCGTCAGGCCCTGCGTGTAGAGCTCCGTCGGCAGGCTGAGGGGGCCGTTCGTGCTGTAGTCGGACGGCGACTTGAAGGCGTTGAGGAGCATGAGGAGGAAGGGCGCGACGACGGCCAGCGCCGTGACGGTGACGAGCACGAGGACGACCCAGCGGCCGGGGCCGCGGGTGAAGCGGCTGCGCACGGCGGGTGCTCCGGGGGCCGCTCCCGGGGCGGGCGACGTGCTGGTCGGGTCGCCGGCACCGGCTGCGCCCGTGGTGGTGGGGGTGACGATGACGCTCATGGCTCAGGCGTCCTTTCGCTCGGCGCGGGCCTGGAAGACCATGAAGCCGGCGGCGACGAGCACGATGATGAGCGTGAGGACCGTGGCGATGGCCGCCCCGTAGCCGACGTCGAGCTTCTTGAAGAAGGTCGTGTAGGCGAAGTAGGAGGGCACGTTCGTCGTGTTCTCCGGACCGCCCCGGGTGAGGGCGAAGATCGGTCCGAAGACCTTGAGCGCGGCGATGGTGCAGGTGAGCGCCACGACGTAGGTCTCGGGCCGGATCTGCGGGATCGTGATGGCGCGCAGGCGTGCCCACCAGCCGGCACCGTCGAGCTCGGCCGCCTCGTAGAGCTCGGGATCGACGCGGCCGAGGGCCGCCATGAAGATGACCACGGGGTAGCCGATCTGCACCCACACCATGACGAGCATGACCGTCGGCAGGGCGAAGGACGGGTCGCCGAGCCAGTCCTGCGCGAGGGAGCCGAGCCCGACCGCATCGAGGATCGCGTTGACGGCGCCGTCCGGGCGGAGGATCCAGCCCCAGACGATGCCCGCCACGACGACCGGCAGGATCTGCGGGAGGTAGAACGTCGCCCGCAGCACCGACACGACGCTGCCGCGGAAGCGGCGGCCGAGGTAGTCGAAGAGGACGGCCGCGAGCACGAGGCCGATGATCGTCGGCACGACGACCATGGCGACGATCATGGCGAGGGAGTTGCGGAACGAGGTCCAGAAGAGCTCGTCGGAGAAGAGCCGGGTGTACTGGTGCAGCCCGACGAACTTCGGGGTGCCGATGCCCGACCAGCGGGTCAGCGACAGGTAGATGTTGTAGACGAGCGGGATCGCGATGACCGCGGTGAAGAGGACGGCGCCCGGCAGGAAGTACGTCCAGTAGGAGCGCTCGCGGCGGGCTGGTCGGGGCTGACGGGGCTGGCCGGACTGGCGCGGCGTGCCGGTCCGGTGGGGCCGGCGGGTCTGGGTGGTGGTCGACATGGTTACCTCCGGTGTCGGGGTGGGGCGGGCGGGCCGCCCCACCCCGCGTCAGGGCCGTTGTTGGCGCCACGGACCTACTTGGACTGCATCTCCTTGACGCCGTCCTGGTAGGGCTTCTCGAGCGACGCCAGCACCGCGGAGGGGTCCTTCGACTGGTTGATGAGCCCCTGGAGGCTCGAGACGATGACGTCGTAGTAGCCGGGCACGGGCCAGTCGGGATAGAAGGCCAGGCCGTCCTGCTTCAGCAGGGTGGCGAAGTTCTCCGTCATCTGGCGGGTGCGGGGGTCCTTGATCTGCGACGGGTCGCCGGCGACGGGGAGCCCGCCCTTCTCGCCGAGGATGTTCTGCACCTCGGGGCGCATCGTGATGTCGATGAAGTCGTACGCGAGCGACTTGGCCTTGGAGTTCGTCGGGACGACCCAGAGGTTGCCCGACGAGCCGGCGTTGAGCGTGTTGCCGGGGAAGAGCATGGTGCCCCAGTCGAAGCCCTTGATCTCGTCGTTGAAGCGGCCGAACCACCAGCTGCCCGAGACGATCATGGGCGTCTTGCCGGCGATGAACGCCGTGCCCATGTCCTCGGCCTTGGCGCTCGCCGTGTCCTTGGCGATGTAGCCGGCCTTGACCCACGAGTCGAAGGTCTCGGCGCCGTACTTCAGCGGGTCGGCCTTGAAGTCGACGGGGCCCTTGTAGAGCTGGTAGTTGTTCACGAAGGACCGGTCGGCCTTGGAGAGCGCGAGCTGGTAGTAGAGCTGGCCGGCGGGGTACTCGGCGCCGGACATGCCCAGACCTGCGATCCCCTTGGCCTTGAACGCCGCCAGGGCGGACTCGAGCTCTGCGAAGGTCTTCGGCAGCGCGACGCCGTTCTTCGTGAAGAGGTCCTTGTTGTAGTAGACCATCACGTACTCGCCGTAGTTCGGCACGCCGTACCAGGTGTTGCCACCCATGACGCCCTTGTCGTCGTACTTGGCGGTGGTCTGCAGGCTGGGGCTCAGCTTCTTGTCCCAGCCGCGCTTCTGGGCCTCGGCGGTCAGGTCGGTGAGCAGACCCTGCGAGGCGAGGAGGCCGGCGGTCGCGTTGCCCTTGTTGTACTCCATGAGGTCGGGGCCCTCGGTGCTGTTGAGGATCATCCCGGCGTTCTGCTGGATCTGCTCGAACGCCTTGCGCTCGAACTCGACCGTGACGCCGGGGTGCTCCTTCTTGAAGATCTCGATGGCCTTGTCCCAGGCCGCGCCCATGGCGCCGTTGGCGCTCTCGTAGTGCCAGAGCTTGAGGGTCGTGGCGCCGGTGTCCTCGGCGGACGACCCCGCCCCTGCTCCGGTCGCGTCGCCGCTGCAGGCGCTGAGGGCCAGGACGCCGACGGCGACGGCCGCCAGGGCGACTCGAGGGAAGGAAAACGTCATTGTTCGCTCCTTGGTGGGAAGTTGTCGAAGCGCTTCGACTGTGACATCGACGAGGGCCATCCGTCAATAGTTTCGTCGGGGGACTTAATGTGCGATGGTGCGTCTGAGCACGAGGGAGGAGATGACATGTCGGGGACGCCTACCCTGCACGCAGGCGCGGCTCCGCTCGCCTATGGTGAGCGCATGCCCACGATTGCCGACGTGGCCCGCGAGGCTGGGGTCGCGCCGAGCACGGTGTCCTACGTCCTCAGCGGCAAGCGCACCATCTCCGCCGAGACCCGTGCGCGGGTCGAGGCCGGCATCGCTCGGCTCGGCTACCGACCCAATGCCGGCGCCCGCGCCCTCGCGAGTGCGAGCACCAAGATCGTCGGTCTCGTCGTGCCCCTGCGCACCGACGTCAACGTGCCCGTCATCATGCAGTTCGTCGCCGCGATCACCGTCGAGTGCCGGCGTCACGACTACGACGTCCTGCTGCTCACCAGGGACGAGGGGCCCGAGGCCGTGAGCCGCGTGGTGCAGGGCTCGATGGCCGACGCGATCATCGTCATGGACGTCGAGGCCGACGAGCCTCGCCTCGAGAGCCTGCGGGGCACAGGCTTTCCCGTCGTGCTCATCGGCGTGCCAGACTCGCCGGGTGAGTTCGCCTGTGTTGACTTGGATTTCGCGGCTGCGGCGCAGTTGTGCGTCGAGCGTCTCGCCGAGCTCGGGCACACCCACATCTCGCTGCTCGGGGCGACGCCTGCGGTCTACGACCGGGGCACGAGCTATGCGTTGCGCTTCCGCGCCGGCTTCGAGGAGGCGTCCCGGTCGCTCGGCGTCAGCGGCTCGGTGCACGCCGTCGGGGCAGGCCACCATGAGGTCGAGTCGGTCGTCGACCGGCTGCTGCGCGAGGAGCCCGAGGTGACGGGACTCGTCGTGCACAACGAGGCTGCGCTCTCGCCGCTGCTCCAGGCGCTGCGCGTGTGCGGGCACGAGGTGCCGGGCGGCATGTCCGTCGTCGCCCTGTGCCCCGACGACATCGCTGAGACCCAGGCGGTGCCGCTCGATGCCGTCTCGATCCCGGCGAACGACGTCGGCCGCCGGGCGGTCGAGCTCGCGATGAGCCAGCTGCGGGGCGAAGCGGTCGAGCAGGAGCTCCTGCCGCCGCACCTGACCGTGCGCGGCAGCGCCGTTCCGCCCCGCCGCGGGTGAGGGGAGCCTACGTGACGGAGTCGACTCGCACGACCGCCCCGCCGGCCGCCCATCCGGGCAGTGACCGGGCGCCCGTCACCGGCGCACGGCAGGCCCTCCTGCGCGAGACCAACCTCGCCCTCGTCGTCAGCGCGGTGCTCGGCTCGCCGTCGCCACGATCGCGGGCCGACGTCGCAGGCCTCACGGGCATGACCCGGTCGACGGTGTCGCGCCTCGTCGACGAGCTCGTCGCCGGTGGGCTGCTCGTCGAGCTCGCGCAGGTCGCGGCCTCCCGGCCCGGTCGCCCCGCCACCCCGCTGGCAGCGAGCCGTCGAGTCGCCGCCCTCGGCCTCCAGGTCAATGCCGGCTCGCTCGCGGCCACCGTGGTCGCGCTCGACGGAACCCGCGTCGCCGAGGCCGTCGACGAGGGCGACTTCGTCGACAGCGAGCCCGGACCGGTGCTCGCACGCCTCGGACGTCTGGCTCGGGCCACCATCGACGGGCTCCCCTCCGGCACAAGGCTGGTCGGCTGCGGGCTCGCCCTGCCGGGCATCGTCTCGATCGGCCCGGGAGTGCTCCTGCGCGCGCCCAACCTCGGGTGGTCGGACGTGCGTCCGTGCGACCACCTGAGCCCTGAGGTGCTCGGCGGCCTCGACCTCCGGCTCGGCAACGAGGCCGACCTCGCCGCTCTCACAGTTGCCCAGGAGGCGCCGGGGCGACCCGGCCCGCTGGCCGACTTCATCTACCTCTCGGGCGAGATCGGCATCGGTGGGGCGGCCGTCGTCGACGGTCGCGTCATGACAGGACGCCACGGTTGGGCCGGCGAGATCGGCCACGTCTGCGTGGACCCCGACGGCCCCGCGTGCCCCTGCGGGTCCACGGGCTGCCTCGAGCGGTATGCCGGTCGGCACGCCCTGCTCGAAGCCGCGGGGATGCCCCACGACGCGGACCCCACGGAGCTCGCCGAACGCATACGGGCTGGGGACGTCGATGCCACTGCGGCGCTCGACCGGGCCGCGTGGGCCCTCGCGACGGCCCTGGCCGGCGTCGTCAACGTGCTCGACCTGCCGGTCATCGTGCTCGGTGGACACCTCGGCCGGCTCGTCGACGTGCTGCGACCCCGGCTCGAGCCGCAGCTGAGCAGGCGCGTGCTCTCGAGCCGGTGGCTGCCGCCGACCATCGAGGTCGCCGGCGACGACCCGGCCCCGGGTGCGACGGGTGCGGCGCTGGCCGAGCTGGCGCAGGTCGTCGACCACCCGGCCCGCTGGCTCTGAGACGGCGGGGGCGCCCCGGTCCCCTCTCGATCACACAGCAGTCGATGGAGGGATGGGCGCCCGGCATGCGTCAGGTGCTGACGCCACCCTCCTCGTCGGGGAGGGGCGCGAGCACGGGAGGCTCCGCCGACCACGGGAAGACGATCCACTTGTCGGTCTGGCGCCACACGTAGTCGGGCGTCACCTCCGAGCGGGGCTTGGCGTAGAGGACCGCGCTGCGCGCCTCGGCGCCGTGCTGCTGCAGGAGGTCGAGCACGAGGGCGAGGGTGCGCCCCGAGTCGGCGACGTCGTCGACGACGAGGATGTGGCGGCCCTTGAGGCTGTCGGTGTCGAGGTGAGGCGCGAGCAGCACCGGGTCGGGGAGCGTCTCGTCGACGTCGGTGTAGAACTCGACGTTGATCGCATCGGTCAGCTTGATGCCGAGGGCGTAGGAGAGGCCGCCACCCGGGAGGAGGCCTCCGCGCGCCACGGCGACGAGGACCTCGGGGCGGAAGCTCGAGTCGGCCACGAGCTGAGCGAGCTCCCGGCAGGCGGTGCCGAACGTCTCCCACGTCAGCACCTCCTTGTCGACAAGGGCCCTGGAGTCAGCGTGGAAGGCGATCGTCATGGGGCGAGGGTAGTCGCGCCCTGTGACCGTCGTGTTTCGTGGCTCTCGTCGCTTTTACCCCGGTCAGCGACCGGCGGTGCCAGCGCGCACCTCGGCGAGCAGCGGCGGCGGGAAGAGGGTGCGCGGGTAGAGGGCGATGGCCCCGCCCGTGCCCCGGATCATCACGGTCTCGCCCCGCTCGGCGACGCGGACGATGTCGCGGTAGGCCGTGCGCGCGGTGCCCGCCTCGGACGTCGCGGTGAAGCTGTCGTCGCCGAAGGTCAGCGTGATGCGGCCGGTGGGGGAGCGGCGCAGCACCCGACGCGTTCCGAGGTAGCCACCCACGACGACCGCCGTGATGACGATGACCGTGACGAGGGGCAGGACCCACCGTGTCGTCGTGTCGGAGGAGAGCTGGACGAGCACCGAGAGCGCGACGAGAAGACCGAGGAGCGAGAGCGTGCCGAGGCCAGTGACCGACTGGACGGTGAAGTCACGTGACATCCGGGCGATCGTCGCGTCGTCGATGGTGGTGCTGGTGACACGAGCCGGGTCTGCCGGTGCGGCGTCGGTGGACGAGTTCGCTTCTGGCGACGCGTCGCTCGCGGTCGCGGGGTCGCCGTCGTTCATGGCCTGGTCGGCGCCGTCGGTCGGTCGTGGAGCGCCGACGGGCGCACCTGCCACCCCTGCCTGCGCGGCTGAAACGATCGCGTCGTCGCTCAGCGACGCGGGCAGGACGATGAGGGCCTGCGACCCTCGCATGGCGAGGACGAGGTGGTGGCGAACGAGCGTCGCGGCGTCGAAGAGGTGCCACGGCACGTCGAACGCCGGGGGGTCGTCCTCGCGCTGGAGGACCAGGCCGCCGGGGCCGGCCGTGACCGTGAGGCGGGAGCCGACAGGGAACGTCCGGGAGAAGCGGCGCCGGGCCTGCCAGATGCGCACGGTGACGAGCACGGCGACCGTCGCGACGGCTAGGAGCAGGCCCACGACGAGCGGGAGCCCGAGCAGCCACTCGAGGGCGAGCACGAGCGTCGCCGGCACGAGCAGGTCGACCCACTGCCGCCTCGCGAGCCGGTGCAGCACGAGGGCGAGGGCGACCCGGCCGGGGTCAGATGCGGCCACGACGGTCGAGCGGGTGACGGCGGTGCCGGGCGCGGTGCTCACGGGCAGATGCTACGGGCTGGGCCGCAGCGGTCGTGCGGGAGACTGGGCCTGTGACCGAGACGCCGCGCACCCCTGGACCCTCCCGCCGCTCGAGGGTGGCGCCCTTCGAGGTGATGGACGTGCTCGACCGGGTGGCCGTGCTGCGGGCCGCGGGCCGTGACGTCGTGTCGCTCTGCGCCGGGGAGCCGTCGGGCGGTGCGCCCACCCTCGTCTCGGAGGCCGCGGCCCGCATCCACGCCTCGGGCAGGGCGCTCACCTACACCTCCGCCCTCGGCATCCACGAGCTGCGCGCCGAGATCGCCGCCCACTACAGCCGCTGGTATGCCGTCGACGTCGACCCAGCCCGCGTGGCCGTCACGACGGGGTCCTCGGGCGGCTTCGTGCTGGCCTTTCTCGCAGCCTTCGACCCCGGCGACCGGGTGGCTCTCGCGCGACCCGGCTACCCGGCATACCGCAACATCCTCACCGCGCTCGGGTGCGAGGTGGTCGAGATCGACTGCGGCGCGGGCACCCGCTTCCAGCCCACGCCGGACCTTCTCGACGCGGCGTCGGCGGACGGGCCGCTCGCGGGCCTCATCGTCGCTTCACCGGCGAATCCCACTGGCACGATGGTCGATCGGGCGGAGCTGACTGCTCTTGCGCAGTGGTGTCGGACCAACGGCGTGCGTCTCGTCAGCGACGAGATCTACCACGGTGTCACCTATCCCGAGCAGTCACCGGCACGCGCTGCTGACCCGCGCGGGGTCTGCGCGTGGGAGGTCGACGACACGGCGATCGTCATCTCGTCGTTCAGCAAGTACTGGGGCATGACGGGGTGGCGCCTCGGGTGGATGTTGCTGCCGGACGACCTCGTGCGACCTGTCGACGCGCTCGCGGGCAACGTGGCGCTGTGCCCTCCGGCGCCGGCGCAGTATGCCGCCGTGTCCGCCTTCGCCCAGGAGTCCTACCACGAGTGCGACGGAGCCGTTGCGGAGTTCGCCCGCACGCGGAAACTGTTGCTCGACAACGGTTCTCGACTGGGCTGGGGCGAGTCCGCTCCGCCGGACGGCGCCTTCTACTACTGGGCGGACCTCGGGCCGCAGCTCGAGCGGTGGGGCTCGTCTGGCGACTATGCGCGGGCCCTGCTCGAGGAGGCCGCGGTGGCGATCACACCCGGTGGTGACTTCGACGACCGGTCGGGTGGGCACTCCGTGCGGCTCAGCTTCGCGGCGGGCAGCACCGCCGTCGCCGAGGCCATCGAGCGGATCGAGGCGTTCAACCGCGGCTGAGGTCGTCGAGCAGTGCCTGGAGCGTACGGTGGGCGGTGCGCGACATGACCGGGTTGGTCTCGCGGTAGTACCAGAGGCAGCCGACGGCCTGGGCGAGGGCCCATCCCCTGCCGCGGTCCCACTCCTCGTCGTTGCTGCCGAGGGCCTGGCGGTACGCGTCGCGAGCCGCCGGGGTGAAGAGGTTCCAGGCCGGCTGGAGGTCGAGCGCCGGGTCGGCGACGGCGAGCTGGCCCACGTCGATGACCCCGGTGAGGGCGGGCTGGGCCGCCGGGCCGGTGGCGGCCGTGGGGTCGTCCTCGTCGACGAGCAGGTTGCCGGGCATGAGGTCGCCGTGAGTCCACGCGTCCAGGTCGGTCCGCGGGGTGCTCCGGAGTCGGCCCCAGAGCGTGGCCAGGGCGACGGTGTCGATGAGGCCTGAGCTCAGGTCCTGGCTGCGCCGCACGTATTCGTCGTGCTCGGTGAGCAGGCCGCCCCGACGCGTGCCGTGGAAGGTGCGTCCTTCGGTGGGCAGGGAGCGCACGGCCCGGACGAAGCCCGCGAGCTGCTCCGCGACCTGAGGGGAGTCCGCGGCATCCGTCTCCGCGGCGGGGATGCCGGGCACCCAGCGGTAGACCGACCAGGGGAGCGGGTAGCCCGCGCCGGGCTCGCCCAGCGCGACGGGCTCGGGAACGGCGAGCGGCGAGACGGTCAGCAGCCTGCGCGCGGCGTCCATCTCGCTGAGGAGCTCGACGCGACGAGCCTGCACGGCACCGGCCTGCACGTCACTGGCGCCAACGTCACCGGAGTCGACGTCGCTGGCGTCTGTGCCTCCCTCGAGGGGCAGCCGAGCGACGAGGTCGGGGCCGATGCGGAAGATGGCGTTGACGGTGCCGTGCGAGCGCACCGGGCGAACCGGCATACCGGCCCAGGCGGGGAACTGCTCGCTGACCAACCGGGCGACCGTCGTGGCGGAGACCTCGATCTGGTTCGCGTGCATCGGTCTCGCGGGCGGCATGCGTCGCAGTCTCGGACCGTGGCTGGGCCCGCGTCCACCCGATTTGCGCCCGCGCACGGGCTCGCGGGTCTAGCGTCCGAGCATGGGGTGGTGGTCGAGCATCGTCGGTGCGGTGACGAGCCGCTTCGGGGGCGGCCGTCCCGAGGTGCCCCCGCCGGGCCAGTTCACCTCGGTCGACGCGCTCGTCGCCCGGATGAGCCAGGTGCAGGCGGGCCTGCCCGACGGCGACGGGGTGCGGGCCTTCAACGGGATGTACCTCACGGTCACCGAGCTCGTGCGCGACCGCATCGCGGCCGGCGGCTTCGCCGACAGCGCCTTCATAACGCGGCTCGACCTCGTCTTCGCCGGGCTCTACCTCGAGGCGGTGGATGCCGCGCAGCCGGTGAGCGCGTGGCGCCCGCTCTTCGAGCAGCGGCACACGCCGGGGGTGCTGTCGATCCAGTTCGCGCTCGCCGGCATGAACGCCCACATCAACCACGACCTGCCGATCGCCGTCGTGCGCGCGTGCCGCCAGCTCGGCCTCACCCTCGACAGCCCCGGTGTGGAGACCGACTACCAGAGCATCACCGGGCTGCTCGCCTCGGTGCAGGAGCAGGTGCGCCAGTCGTTCTTCACGGGCCTGGAGCTCGAGATCGACCAGCGGTATGCCGCCCCGCTCGCCAACCTCGTCGGCTCGTGGAGCATCGGCCGGGCCCGCGATGCGGCGTGGGCCAACGCGCGAGTGCTGTGGGAGATCCGCAACACCGAACCGGTGCGCACGGACTTCCTCGCCACCCTGTCGAGCACCGTCGGCATGGTCGGGTCGCGGCTGCTCACACCAGTGGCCGAGCTCGCCCCCTGAGCCCCTCACCAATCGAAAGAGCAGTTCGTCGGCACCAAAGGGGGCGCCCTCAGCGGCGACCTCAGCAATCGAAAGAACGGTTCGACGGCACCCCCGGGATTCCCTCAGCAATCGAGAGAGCAGTTCGTCGCCCTTCCAGGCGACCGCGCGGGCGCGCTCGGCGGCGACGAACTGCTCTTTCGATTGGGATTCAGGTGCGGCTCAGGCAGAGGCGGGCAGGGGCTCCGGGAGGGCGGTCTGCCCCCGGGTGCCGCGCTCCTCGGCGACTGGGGCGGTTTCGACCTCGCCCCGACGCGACCGCAGGGCGGCGCGGAGGCGCCACGCGGCATACAGGGCCACGAGGCTGATGACGAGGTGCAGCCCGAGGAAGCCGCTCGAGAGACCCATGCCGAGCAGCGCGCCGGCGACGAGCGGCCCGAGAGCCGAGAACGTCGTCTGGATCGCGGTGAACGTGCCGAGCGTCGTGCCGACGAGACCCTTGGGGGCGAGGCTCGCGGTGAGCGGGTTGAGGACGGGCGCATACATCGTCTCGCCGACGGCGAAGATGCCGAAGGTCGTGACGAAGAGCGCCGAGGCGATCTCGGGAGTGAACTGGGCGGCGGAGAGCACGACCCACGCGAGCGTCCAGATGCCGCCGACGGCCATGAGCAGGGTGCCAGCGCCGCGCTTGGCGGTGAGGCGCACGACGACGACCTGCAGCGCGACGATGACGAGGCAGTTGACGGCCGCGGCGAGCCCGATGGCGGTCTCGTCGACGTTGAGCACGGTCAGCGCATATGCCGGGAGGCCGGACTCGAACTGAGCGTAGAAGCCGAGGGCGAGCGCCACGGCGACGACCGCGGTCCAGCGGAGCGCAGGCACCGCGAAGATGCGCCGGAGGGCCTCCATCGTGCCAAGGCGCGTCTCGGCCTCGCCCGCCGCGAGCTCGGGAGCGAGGTCGGTCGGGGCGCCGATGCCGGCGACGTGGATCAGCCCAGCGGAGACGGCGAAGCCGACGCCGGCGGCCAGGAACGCGAAGACCATGCCGTCGGCGCGGTCGAGGTCGACGAACAGACCCGCGACGAAGGCGCCGACCGCCATGCCGATGGCCTCGCCGGTGAACTTGTAGGCGAAGACCTTGCGGCGGTCGTCACTCGGCGTCCACCGCAGCACGAGCACCGACGCGGCCGGGCCGGCCGCGGTCAGGCCGAGGCCGAAGACGAACATGCCGGTGAGGAAGGCAGGCGCCGTCGTGGCCCAGACGAGGCCGCCGACGCCGACGGCTGCGAGCAGCTTGGCGGCCACCGCGACGGTGACGGGGTTGAAGCGGTCGGACAGGCGGCCGGCGAAGGGAGCCGCGACGAGGGCGCCGACGGAGAAGAGGGTGCTGGCGAGGGCCGCGGTGAGGGCGCCCCACCCGCGGGTGTTCGCCGCGTACGCGTACTGGTACGGCAGCACCGTCCCCCAACCGAGCATGCCGATGGAGGAGGCGAGGATGAGCAGCTTGGTGCGCACGAGGTTTCACACCCTTTCTGACGACGGGAGGCCGAAGCGAGAACAGTGCTTCGGCCTCAAATATTTCGAACACGAACTTCGATATCGAAAGACTATCACTCCGCGCTCGGGTGCGACAATGCGGTTCATGGCAGCCAAGCGACGTCAGACGGCCCAGCAGGAGCACGCGTCCGACGTCGCGACCTACGTCGCCGCCGGCGGCGAGGAGTCGGTGCAGCGGGTCATCACCGCCGTGTATGCCGTGACGAAGAAGCTCGACCAGTGGTACGTGCGGCAGTTCGCCGACCTCGACCTCACCCAGGGGGAGTGGGCGGTGCTCGCCGCGCTCGCCCGGGCCGGCGACACCTGCCTCACGCCGAGCCAGCTCGCCGACCTCTCCAACGTCGCGCCGTCCTCGATGACGCACCGCCTCGACAAGATGGCCGGCCGGGGACTCCTGCAGCGCCGGCCCGACACGACGAACCGCACCCGCACGCTGGTGTCCCTGACGACCGAGGGCTGGGCTCTCTTCAGCGCAGCCGTGCGCGAGTCGAACGTCGTCGAGAGCGACACCCTGCGGGGCCTCAGCAGCAGCGAGCGGCACGAACTCGCCCGGCTCCTCGAGATCGTCATCGACGGTCTCGACGACGTCGACGCCTGACCGCCTGGGGCGTAGCGTCGCCTCATGAACGAGACCGGGCGCCAGGTCGCCCTCGTGACCGGCACCTCCTCGGGGATGGGACTGCACGCCGCCGTCGAGCTCGCCGGGCGCGGGCTCTCCGTCGTCGCGACGATGCGCGATGTCAGTCGCTCGGATCGGCTCGACGCCGCCGCTGCCGAGGCCGGAGTGCAGCTCGATGTCCGTGCGCTGGACGTGACCGACCACGAGGCGGCTCGCGCGTGCGTCGACGGGGTGCTCGCCGACCATGGCCGGATCGACGTGCTCATCAACAATGCCGGACGCGGCGCCGTCGGGACGGCCGAACAGCTCGGCCTGGACGAGATCAGGGACCAGCTCGAGGTCAACTACCTCGGTCCGGTCGCGCTGACCAAGCTCGTCCTGCCGACCATGAGAGCGGCCGGCTCGGGTCGGGTGCTGACGGTCACCAGTGTCGGCGGGGCCGTCGGGCAGCCCTTCGCCGATGCCTACTGCGGCGCGAAGTTCGCGGTCGAGGGCTTCATGCAGTCGCTCTCGACCGTGATGCTGGCCCACGGCGTGTGGGTCTCGGTCATCGAGCCGGCCGCCGTGGCGAGCGACTTCGTCAGCAACGTCGCACGCCCCGCCGGCGGGGCGCCTGCCGACGCGTATGCCGTCCAGCTCGAGGCCTACCTCGCTCGCTCGGCGGGTGCCTTCGCTGCGGCACAGCCCGCCCGGGATGCCGGCGTCGCCATCGCCGAGGCCGCGACCGCGGATGAATACCGCTTCAGGTGGCAGACCTCCGATGGGGCGACGGCGTTCGTCGGTATGTCCCTGGCCGATCTCGACGGCAGCCGCGTGCTCGGGACGACCCGCACCTGGATCGAGACCCAGGCCTGACGTGGGTCTCCTCCACCTCGCCGCATGGGCCGGGGCTCCACCGTCGTCAGAAGGGCGGCGGGTCTGGCGTCGGCCGGATTGAGGCCGCTCCAGTCGGCCCGGGGTCTGGAGCGGAGGTCGAGGCCGATCCAGTCGGCCTGGGGTCTGGAGCCGCGTCCGGGGTCTGTGCAGCTGTCGGGAGTGCAGCGGTGGCATACGGGGTCGGTGCCGCTGGGGCGCGCACCGGGGTCTCTTGGGGGTGCCGGCCCTCGAGCCAGTTCTTGGGGTGGGTCGTGTAGGTGCGTGTGGCTGCGGTGTGCCAGGTGAGGGCGTCGTCGTCGCGCGTGGCGGTCCACCAGCCGGCGGTCTTGAGGCGGTGATGTTGTCGGTGCTTCGCGGTGAGGTTGTCGGGGTGGGTGGGGCCGTGGGGCCAGGGGGTGTCATGGTCGAGGTCGCAGTTGCGGGCGGGAACGGTGCACCCGGGTCCGCGGCAGGTGCCGTCGACGGCTCGGACGTGTTCGACCATCTCTGCGGTCGGGCGATACCCGGGCGTGATGGCGATGGCGCGTCCAGTGGTGGGGTCCGCGAGCAGGGTGTGCCAGATGGATCCAGGGGCGGTGATGATCTCGCGCGCGTGAGCGGCGCTGAGGTGTCCGTGACCGGTGAGCTCGCAGGGTTGGTCGTCGAGACCGAGGGCGGTTTCGAAGGGAATGACGATGATGGCTTTGCCGGCCGGGGACGGTGACATCGCCGCGAACCCGCCACCGGCGCGGACGGTCCCGCTTCGCGCCATGCCGGTTGCGGCGGCCTCGGTCGCATCGGTACCGGAGGCCCTCGTGGTGCCGTGGGCGTCCCCGCCGCCGTTGCTGCTCTGGGCGGCACCGGTGGGGGTGGCGCTGAAAGTCGTGCTCGTGCTGTCGGGGACGTCGTTGGCGTGAGCGGGGCTGCCGTCGTTTGTGTTGGCGGCGCCCTCGTCGCTGTCGGTGGGGCCGCCGCTCTCGGCGTCGTTGCCGGCGTCGTTGCCGGCATCGTTGCCGGCATCGATGGTGGTGTCTGTGGTGGTGTCGCCGTGTGGCCAGCCGGTGATGGCGGCGCCGGTGAGGTAGTCGGCGCGGAGCTGGTCGAGGGTGCGGGGGTCGCCGGCGGCTCGGGCGGCGCGGGCCGCGGTGTCAGCACGGTCGTAGGCGGCAACGATCCTGTCGGCGTCGTTGACGACCGTGAGGCGGCCCGTGCCGTCGTCGTGGATCTCGGCCCAGGCGCGGTTGTGGGCTCGGGCGGCACGGCGTCGTTCGGCGTGGTCGGCGTCTGGGGTGAGCAGAGCCCGGCGGAGCCGTTGCCGGAAGAGGGTGCCGGTCAGGCCGGCCCCGTCGCGGGTCGGGGCCAGCGTGGTGCGGGCGACGTGGTCGACGGCGTCGTCATCGAGGTGGCGGGTCTGGCGGACGAGCTCGCAGGCGCGGTGGATGGTGGTCGTGCCCGTGCGGATCTGTTCGCGCAGGTACGAGCTGCGGGCTGCGGGTGCGGTGGCGAGCTCGAGGCGTATGGACAGGTCGGCCTGGGAGAGGCCGGTGGCGGCGGCGACCTCGGTGACGACGGCTTCGCGGGCCGACAGCGGGGTGCGCTCGACCCAGGACTGGGCGTGCCGGGCGTCGAGCTCAGCGAGGGCGGTCGCGTGCAGCCGGGCGAGGGCCTCGAGCTGGTGGTCGTCGGCCATGCCCTTGACGCGTTGTCCGCCCTCGAACCAGGCGAGGTCGGCGGCCATCAGCGCCTCGAACGACGCGGCACTCGCCGCATCCTCGCGATCCTCGAGGCTCTGCGGGTTTCCAGCGTCCCCAGCCTCGCCGGGGTCCTCGGTTTCAGCGACCGCGTCAGCAACCCCGGCGTCACCCATGTGCACGGGTGGAGCAGCCGGGGCGGTCTCGGCCATCAGGGTGGCCACGACCCGGTGTGCGGACCGGGCCACGTGTCGCCCGTCACGCTGCTCCATCGTCATGACGAACCCGCGCTCGAGGAAACCCTCGAGACGCGACTGTGAGTCGCTCGTGAACGGCATGGCGCCTCCTCCCTGACCCCTCAAGTAGAACACGTGTTCTGCATATCTGCTTGGGTGAAGTAACATCTGTGGATGACCGCGAATCCGGTTCGGGGAGTGGACTACCCGTCGACGTACCAGCAGCTGCTGGAGTGGTTCCCGGACAACCAGTCGTGCCTGGACTACCTCGCGGCCCTGCGGTGGCCGGACGGGTTCGTCTGCCCCAAGTGCACGGCGCGTGAGTTCTGGCGCACGGGCGCGGGCCTGTGGATGTGCCGGTCATGTGGCAGGCGGACATCGGTGACCGCGGGGACGATCTTCGACCGAACCCGGACGCCGCTGTCGACGTGGTTCGCGGCGATCTGGTTTCTGACCTCGCAGAAGAACGGGATGTCAGCCCTCGGGCTGCAAAGGGTCCTCGGGTTCGGCTCCTATGAGACCGCGTGGGCCTGGATGCACAAGCTTCGCCGTGCGATGGTGCGCCCGGAACGCGACAAGCTGTCCGGTCTCGTCGAGCTCGACGAGACCATGATCGGCGGCGTCAGCCCAGGCAAACCGGGGGCCGGGAGCGACAAGGTCCCCGTCATGATCGCCGTGGAGCGCAACGGAACTCGTCGCCTTGGCCGGGTCCGGCTCGCGGTCGCGCAGCGGCCGAACACCGGCGAGCTCGTCGACTGGGCGAGTCAGGTCATCGAGCCCGGATCGACGGTCCGCACCGACGGCCTGCGCACCCTGCGACGCCTCTCGGAGCTGGGCTACAAGCACGAGTTCACGACCGGCTACAACGCCGCGGACAAGGCCAGCGTCCTGCCCGGCGTACCTGGTGGCCTCGCTGCTCAAACGCTGGCTGATCGGCACGCTGCACTTCCGGGTCGAGGAGCACCAGCTGCCCTACTACCTGGACGAGTACACCTTCCGGTTCAACCGGCGCAACGCCAAGTCCCGCGGGCTGCTCTTCTACCGGCTGCTCGAACAGGCCGTGGTTACCGATCCCCATCCGCTCCACGAACTCCTCAGACCTGACGAAGCACCCATACCCGACTTCACTTAAGCAGATATGCAGAACACGTGTTCGAACAAGGGGCAAGGGGTCATCCACAGCCAATTGCCCACGCGGTCAGACGAATTCAGCGATGTCGGAGATGGGCTGGGCCGCTTGACGTGACGCAGACGTACCGTCGGAATACTGCCTCGATTGGCCGCGGGTGTGCCGACGGAGTGCTCTTTCGATTGCCGCTCTCATGACGCGAGCCGACGGAGTGCTCTTTGGATTGAGGGGCGCGGAGGCCTGGGCCGACGGAGTGCTCTTTCGATTGGCGCTCTCGTGACGAACTACGCTCGCAGCGTGACCTACCGCCGCCCTGTCCCGACGATCGGCGATGCCACCTCGGCGGCCGAACGGGCGCAGGCTCCGGACGCGTGGGCCATGCCCGACGACCTCGCCGCGCTCGACCGGGTCATCGGCGCCCGTCGCGACATCCGGCGCTTCCGCCCCGACCCGGTGCCCGACGACGTCCTCACGGCAGTGCTGGCCGCCGGTCACCGAGCCCCCTCGGTCGGCCACTCGCAGCCGTGGCGCTTCGTCGTCGTCACCGAGCAGGCCACCCGCGACGCGGCCGCCCTCATGGCCGACCGGAGCCGCCTGCGCCAGGCTCACGGCATGGCGGAGGAGTCGGCCCGCGGGCTGCTCGACCTTCGGCTCGAGGGCATCCGCGAGGCACCTCTCGGCGTCGTCGTCGCCTGCGACCGCCGCACCCCGGCGGCGGGCGTCCTCGGCCGCGCCACCTTCCCGGACGCCGACCTCTGGTCGTGCGCCGCTGCGATCGAGAACATCTGGCTCACCGCCCGCGCCCACGGCCTCGGCCTCGGCTGGGTGACGCTCTTCGAGCCGGCCGAGCTCGCCGGGCTCCTCGGGCTGCCTGACGGCGTCGAGACGCTCGGCTGGCTCTGCCTCGGCTGGCCCGACGAGCGACCCCCGGAGCCCGGGCTCGAGCGGGCCGGCTGGTCGAAGCGGCTCCCGCTAGAGCAGGTCGTCATGCGCGAGCGCTGGGCCGAGCGCGACGCACCGACCTCGCACCTGCGCGCCCCCGAGCCCGCCTACGTTGTCGCTGCCCGCGACCGCGCCGATGACCTGCTCACCGTGCCGGGGTCGCTCGGGGTGCTCGACGCCGTTCTCGACCGCATCACGGCGCTCCCCTCCACGGAGGGTGGGGGCACCCTCGTGATCGCGGCCGCGGACCACGCCGTGACGGCATACGACATCAGTGCCTTTGACGCGTCGGTGACGGCGGACGTGGCTCGCGCGACGCGTGCGGGCACGTCGATGGGCGCGGTGGCGGCCCGCTCCGCGGGTCTCGACCTGGAGTTCATCGATGCCGGGATCGCTTGCAGCAGAGGTGATCTCGTGACAACCGACGCGCTCGATGAGCCGACGTATGCCGCCCTGCTGGCTCTCGGACGTGAGCGCGGTGCCGCTCTGGCCGGGAGCGGTCCCGTCGCCCTCGGCGAGGTGGGCGTCGGCAACACGACGGTCGCGGCGACGGTGGCGGCAGCACTGCTCGAGCTGTCGGCGCAGGAGGTCGTGGGGCGAGGTTCGGCAGCCGACGCCGCGATGGGCGAGCGCAAGCGCGACGTCGTGACTCGGGCCCTCCGCCGGGTCGGGCCGGTCACCGGCCACGACGCTGTGCGCCGGCTCGGCGGGGGAGAGCTCGCCGTCCTCACCGGCGTGGTGCTCGGCGTCGCGGAGGCCGGTGGGGTGGTCGTCCTCGACGGGCTCGCGACCTCGGTGAGCGCGCTCGCCGCCACGCGGCTCGAGCCGGCCGTCGCGGCCCACCTCGTCGCGGGTCAGCGATCGCGGGAGCGGGCGCACGCGCTCGTGCTCCGAGAGCTCGGGCTCGAGCCCCTCCTCGACCTGCGCCTGCGCGCGGGTGAGGGCGTGGGGGCAGCGCTCGCGACGGGCGTCATCCGCGACGGACTGGCACTCCGATCCGGCGTCGCGCGCACCCTGCCGATTTGAGAGGTCCGAAATGGATCCGCCGCCGGATGGCCTCGGTCGAGATCGGCGCCGAGGGGGCGTCTGCCGCGCACTAGTGTCGGCTGCATGACGAGCAGCACCGGGCCTCTCTCCGACATCGTCGTCGTCGACCTCTCGAGGGCGCTCGCCGGACCGCACTCGACGATGATGCTCGGTGACCTCGGCGCGCGGGTCATCAAGGTCGAGACGCCGGGCCGCGGCGACGACACGCGGGGCTGGGGCCCGCCCTTCGTCGGCGACGAGGGCGAGCGTGAGTCGACCTACTTCCTGTCAGCCAACCGCAACAAGGAGTCGATCACCCTCGACCTCAAGGATGCCGCTGACCGCGACGTGCTGCTCGCGCTCGTCGACCGGGCCGACGTGCTCGTCGAGAACTTCCGCACCGGAGTGCTGGAGCGCCTTGGCCTCGGCATCGAGGAGCTGACCCGGCGCAACCCGCGCCTCGTCGTGCTGTCGATCACCGGCTTCGGACACGACGGGCCCGAGGGCGGTCGGGCCGGCTACGACCAGATCGCCCAGGGCGAGGCAGGTGTCATGTCGCTGACCGGCTCCGGCCCTGACGACCCGCAGCGCGTCGGAGTGCCCATCGCCGACCTGCTGTCGGGGATGTACGGCGCCTACGGCGTCGTCGCCGCTCTCCACGAGCGCGACCGCACCGGCCGCGGAACCGTCGTGCGCACCTCGCTGCTCGCCTCGGTCGTCGGGGTGCACGCCTTCCAGGGCACGCGCTGGACCGTCGCGGGCGAGGTCGGCCGGTCGGCCGGCAACCACCACCCCTCGATCGCCCCCTACGGCCTCTTCCACTGCCGTGACGGCTCGGTGCAGATCGCCGTGGGCAGCGAGGGCCTGTGGCAGCGACTGTGCTCGGCCTTCGGGCTCGACCCCGCAGCCCCCGGTTTCGCGACGAACGCCGAGCGGGTCGCGCACCTTGAGCGGGTCATCGACCTCATCGAAGGCGCCTTCGCCGACTGGGACGCGGAGCCGCTCCTCGAGCGTCTCGCCGAGGTGGGCGTGCCGGCGGGCAAGGTGCGCGGGCTCGACGAGGTGTATGCGTGGGACCAGGTCGCGAGTCAGGGCTTGCTCGTCGACGTCGACCACCCCACCCTCGGCCGGGTCACGCTGCCAGGGCCGCCGCTGCGCTTCTTCGACGGTGACGGCACCGAGGTCACCCGCCGCGAGCACGCCGCCCCGCCGACCCTCGACGAGGACGGGGCCGCGATCCGCGCCTGGCTGGCGTCAGGGGAGTGAGCTCCGGCTCGGGCTGATCACGAGCCGGCACCCGCGGCGCCGGTGCCGGCACCGCCGCTGCCGAGCGGGCAGCCGTGCACGTGGTCGGGGGTCGATCGCGTGCTCCACTCCGCTAGGCAGATCCGGCAGAGCCCGCACGCCGAGACCACGAGCCGGTGCGGCGATGACCGGGTCGCCACCGGCGAGGGCGTTCTGGGCGAAGGTGAAGATGCTCAGCTCGTCGTCGGTCATGTCCTCGCGCGGTTTGTCGACGAGGGTCCTGATGCGGGTCAAGGCGTAGTGCATCCACGCAGCCTCGCTGACGTCCTCGCTCACGGTGGTTCCTCCTCGTCGAGTGCCCGCCCGGACCGCGTCACACACGTCGTCGTGGCAACCTCCGTCGGCGCGGCTGTGCCCCCATCATTGCGGTTGACCCGGCGCGGTGGCGCCCCTGCTCCGGTCGGTGACCGCGCCGGTCGGTGACCGCGCAGGGGCACGTCACCGGAAGCGGGCCGCGAACTCGCCGGGCGTCAGGCCGGTCGCCTTGCGGAAGTCACGGGTGAAGTGGGCTTGGTCGGCGTAGCCGAGGTCGGCCGCGATGCCGGCCAGCCCAGCATCGGCGTCGCGCAGCCGGTCGGCCGCCTCCTGGAGCCGGCGTCGCCGGATGAGCCACTTCGGCCCGAGGCCGATGCGTTTGTGGAGCAGCCGCTGCAGCGTGCGCTCGCTGACGTCGAAGCGGTCGCATAGCTCGTCGACCCTCAACAGGTCGGGGGAGGTCTCGACGTCCTCGACGATGGCGTTGACGAGCAGGCCCTCCTCGTCGACCGGCGGCAGCCGCCGCAGCTCGGCCTCGACGGTCGCACGGGCCTGGGCCTGAGCCGCCTCCGAGCCCGGGTCGGGTGACATGACCTCGCGCACGACCGCCGTGAGGGCCGCCCCGTCGATCGCCCTCGGGTCGAGGGTGGTCAGGTCGACGAACCGGTCGGTCATCCGGCGCACCGGAGCCCGCGTGAGCAGGTGACCCGCTGCTGGCTGGAACATCAGCCCCACCGCCCAGCCGTGACCCGAGAGGACCGTCTGCGACAGGCCCGACACGACGCCGTAGAACCTCGAGTAGGTGCCCGAGACGACGATGAGGCACACGGGGTACTGCAGGACCTTCTGCGGTGCGATCTCGCCGTCGGGCACGTCCCAGACGGGGATCCAGAAGCGGCGGGCGAGGGTCGCCAGGTCGGGCGACACCTCGGCACGGGCGATCGACCACGTGCGGTCGCTGGGGTCGACGAGGTGGGCGCGCTCGATGTCGTCGCGTGTCGACGCCTCCGGTGCGCCACTGCCCGTCGCCATGTGTCGGAAAGTATCAAGACCCGCCGACGGTGCGCCTCCTACCGTCGGTCACTCCGAGGAACCGCATCCGCGGTGACCCGAAACGACCAGGAGTGACTGACCATGACCGAACCGTCCACCACCGTGCTCCACGACTACTCGCGCCCCGCCGACCGGTTCGGCGCCGTCGTCGACCGCCTCGACGACGCCGACTGGGAGCGCGAGTCGCCCTGCGAGGGCTGGAGCGCTCGCGACGTGCTCCACCACGTCGTCTCGACACAGCGTGACTTCCTCGCGCAGCACGGTTTCGATGCCGGGGTCGGCGCGGACGCCGAGGCCGACCCGCGTCGAGCGTGGCACGCCCACGACGAGCGCCTCCGCGACCTGCTCGCCGACCCGGCCGTCGCCTCGCACGAGTACGACGGAGTCTTCGGCCGCACGACGGTCGGCGCCTCGATCGTGACGTTCTACGGCTTCGACCTCGTCGTGCACCGGTGGGACATCGCGGCCGCGGCGGGCCTCGACGAGCGGTTCGACGACGGCGAGCTCGACATGATCGAGTCCTCCGCCGACGGCTTCGGGGAGCACCTCTACGACGACGGCGTGTGCAAGCCCGCCGTGTCCTCGGCGGCAGACGCCGATCGCCAGGCGCGCATCCTCGCGCGGCTCGGTCGGCGCAGCACCGCCGACGTCGCCTGAGGGATCAGCGCGCCCAGAGGTACTCAACCTCGGGACGGCCCGCACCGGCATACCGCGACCGACGCACGACAACCTTTGTCTCGCAGAGGTGTTCGGCGTAGCGACGTGCCGTGACACGGCTGACTCCCAACGTCTCTGCCAGCTCGCTCGCCGAGCGGCCGCCGTCGGCGTCGCGCAGCGCCCTCGAGACTCGCGCGAGCAGCTCCTCGCCCATGCCCTTGGGCAGGTGCGTCTCGCCCCCGCTGCGCGCCCCGGCGAAGACCTCGTCGACCTCCGCCTGCGTCGAGACCTCCTGCCCGTCGCCGTGCTGGTCGCGGTAGGCGCGGTAGGCGAGCAGCCGCTCGCGCAGCGTCGCGAAGACGAAGGGCTTGAGGACGTACTGCACGACGCCCAGCGACACCGCGGCGCGCACGACGTCGAGGTCACGCGCCGACGTCACGGCGATGACGTCAGCCCGGTGACCAGCCGCTCGCATGGCCCGCACGACGTCGAGGCCGTGGCGGTCGGGGAGGTTCATGTCGAGCAGCACGACGTCGATCTCCTTGTCCTGCAAGGCCTTCAGCGCCGCCTGTGACGTACCGACCGTCGCCACGGGCACGAAGCCGTCAACCCGACTGACGTATGCCGTGTGGGCCTCCGCCGCGAT
Organism: Humibacillus xanthopallidus; assembly: GCF_006717145.1. Taxonomy (GTDB): domain Bacteria; phylum Actinomycetota; class Actinomycetes; order Actinomycetales; family Dermatophilaceae; genus Humibacillus; species Humibacillus xanthopallidus. Next base: position 487,179 of record NZ_VFQF01000002.1, read on the forward strand.
CGGCTCGTCCTCCACGACGAGCACCCGCAGGCTGTCGGTGCCGGTCACGACGCCGCGCCCGTCGGCTGGGTCGGGGCGCTCGGCGCAGTCGGCGCACTCGGCTCGGTGTGTGCTCCGGCAAGGGAGGTATCCCCGCGGCCCGCGGCACCGGGCGCCGGCACCATCGGCACCATCGGCAGCCGCACGGTGAAGCAGGCGCCGGGTGGGCCCGAGACGGCGAGCCGGCCACCGAGCCGGTCGACGGTCTGGGCGACGAGGGCGAGCCCGATGCCCCGCCGACCCGCGCCACCCGCGGCCTTCGTCGACCACCCGCGGCGGAAGGCGTCCTCGACCGCGCCCGGGGGCAGACCGGGGCCGGTGTCGGAGACGTCGAGGACGGCATACCGCTGCGGTGGAGTGGTGCTCACGGCTGCTGAGCCGTCGGACCCCTGGCCGTCTGTCGATGGCTCCTCGACGCGGGCGTCGAAGGAGACCCGGCGGGCGCTCGGGTCCGCGACCTCGGCAACGGCGTCGAGGGCGTTGTCGATGAGGTTGCCGACGATGGTCACGACGTCGCGGGTCGGGGCGACGTCGGGGGGCCAGTGGGCGCCGGGGGCGATGTCGAAGGCGATGCCGCGCTCGTGGGCCTCGGCCGCCTTGCCGAGCAGCAGCGCGGTGAGGGCGGGCTCCTCGACGGAGCCCACGACGCGGTCGGTCAGCACCTGCGACACGGCGAGCTCCTCGGTCGCGAAGTCGAGGGCGCGGTCGGCGTGGCCGAGCTCGATGAGGCTGACGATGGTGTGCAGCCGGTTGGCCGACTCGTGGGCCTGCGACCGCAGGGCCTCGGCCAGGCCGCGCGCCGAGTCGAGCTCGCCGGTCAGCTCCTCGAGGTCCGTGCGGTCGCGTAGCGTCGCGACGTGGCCGAGCAGCCGGCCCTCCCACATCGCCGGGCCGCGGTTGAGCACGAGCACCCGGGCCGCGGTGACGTGCAGCTCGTCCTCGTGTGCGTCGTCATCGGTGAGCGCCGCGGTCAGGGAGGGCGCGAGACCCAGCTCGCCGACCCGGCGGCCGACGGCATCGGCGGGCAGGTCGAGCAGGCGCTTCGCCTCGTCGTTGGACAGGCGGAGCCGGCCGTCGAGGTCGGTGATGAGCAGCCCCTCGGTGACGGCGTGGAGGACGGCGTCGTAGTACTCGTACATCTCGCGCAGCTGCTCCTCGCCGAGCCCGTGGGTCTGCCGGCGGATGCGACGGGCGACGAGCGCGGTGCCGAGACCCGAGAGGAGGGCGGCGACGAGGCCGGCGAGCAGGATGCCCGGCAGCTGCGCCCGCACCTGCTCACCGACGGCCGACTTGCGGATGCCGACGGAGACGAGCGCGACAACCCGGCCCCCGTCGGTGATCGGCTTGACGACGCGCAGCGACGGGCCGAGCGTGCCGGTGTAGTCCTCGACGACCGTGCCTCCGGCGAGGGCCTCCGCGGTGTGCCCGATGAACGTCTTGCCGATCTGGCTCGGGTCGGGGTGGGTGAAGCGGATCGCCTCGGGGCTCATGATGACGACGAAGTCGGTGCCGGACTCGACACGCACGCGCTCGGCATACGGCTGCAAGGTCGTCGTCGGCGAGGGCTGCTGGACCGCGGCGATGACAGCCGGCGTCGCGGCGACGGTCTCGGCCACCGCGGTCGTGCGGGTGATGGCCTCGATGTCCCCGGCGCGCTGCGCCTGCACCCAGGCCCCCGCGAGGCCGGCGACGACGACGAGCACGGCGACGCCGACCTGGAGCACGAAGGTCTGGGTCGCGACGCTCCAGCGGGCCGGCGAGCGCGTGCTCACGCTCGGGTCGCCGCCCTCGTCGAGAACTCAATGAACACAATCGTGACCCTAGTTCGTCGGGCCAGCACTCTCGTCCTATCAGCCCCGTCCGGTCAGTGAGTGCCCGGGCCCAGACCACGGAGGTCACCGTGAGTTCCACCGCCGACAGCGCCGTCGACGCCCAGCCGGGCCCGACTCCCAAGAAGGACCGCACGCACTATCTCTACGTCGCCGTCATCGTCGCGATGGTCGCCGGCATCCTCGTCGGGTGGCTCTTCCCCGAGTTCGGGAAGTCGCTCAAGCCGCTCGGCACAGGTTTCGTCAACCTCATCAAGATGATGATCACGCCGATCATCTTCTGCACCATCGTCCTCGGCATCGGCTCGGTCCGGAAGGCCGCCCAGGTCGGCAAGGTCGGCGGGCTCGCCCTCGCCTACTTCGTCACGATGTCGACGGTCGCCCTCGGCATCGGGCTCGTCGTCGGCAACCTCATCAAGCCGGGCGCCGGGCTCAACCTCACGCCCGAGATGGCGGCCGCGGGCTCCAAGGCCGCGACCGGCGAGGCCGAGACGACGGTCGACTTCCTCCTCGGGCTCATCCCCGACACGCTGGTGTCCGCCCTCACGGCCGGCTCCGTGCTCCAGGCGCTCTTCATCGCGCTGCTCGTCGGCTTCGCGCTGCAGAAGATGGGCAAGCAGGGCGAGCCGATCCTGCGCGGCATCAAGCACCTCGAGCGCCTCGTCTTCCGTCTCATGGCGATGATCATGTGGGCCGCCCCGATCGGCGCCTTCGGTGCGATGGCGGCCCTCGTCGGAGCCACCGGGCTCGGCTCGCTCAAGAGCCTCGGGCTGCTCATGGTCGCCTTCTACATCACCTGCGCGATCTTCGTCTTTGCCTTCCTCGGCACGATCCTCAAGCTCGTCACGGGCTTCAGCGTCTTCGCCCTGATGAAGTACCTCGCCCGCGAGTTCCTCCTCATCGTCTCGACGTCGTCGTCGGAGTCGGCGCTGCCGCGGCTCATCGCCAAGATGGAGCACCTCGGTGTCTCCCGCCCGGTCGTCGGCATCACCGTGCCGACCGGCTACTCGTTCAACCTCGACGGCACCGCGATCTACCTGACGATGGCGAGCCTCTTCATCGCCGAGGCCATGGACAAGCCCTTCACCATCGGGCAGCAGATCTCGCTGCTCGTCTTCATGATCATCGCCAGCAAGGGCGCGGCCGGGGTCAGCGGCGCCGGTCTCGCGACGCTCGCCGGTGGCCTGCAGTCGCACCGCCCCGACCTCGTGCCCGGCGTCGGCATCATCGTCGGCATCGACCGCCTCATGAGCGAGGCCCGCGCCCTGACGAACTTCGCCGGCAACGCCATCGCCACCGTGCTCATCGGCACCTGGGTCGGCGAGATCGACCGCGACAAGGCGGTCCGGGTCCTCGCCGGTGAGGACAAGTTCGACGAGGCGAGCATGCTCGACGAGGACGAGGTGGAGCCGTTCGCCGACGAAGCTGTCAGCGCGGCCCCGGCTCACGTCACTGAGCCGGTGCTCGTGGGCACGTCCCCTCGCTGACCGTCAGGCGGGCTCGTTCCCGCCCATCCAAAGAGCAGTCGTCAGGGCCACGCGGTTGCCGCGTGGCCCTTTCGGCCGCCCGCCACCTCCCCAGCCCGGCCAATCGAAAGAGCACTCCGTCGCCCTTGGAGGGGGTGGGCCGTCTGGGAGACGACGAAGTGCTCTTTTCGATTGGCCGGCGCGTCCGCGCGTCGCCCGTCGCTAGCGCTCATCCCCTTCAATCGAGAGAGCACTCCGGCGGCCTTGGACCGGAGGGTGGGCCGAATGGGAGACGACGAAGTGCTCTTTTCGATTGGCGGGCGCGTGTGCGCGCCGGCGGTCTCAACCCGTCGCGCTGTTCCCCCGCAATCGAAAGAGCACTCCGTCGCCCTTGGAGGGGGTGGGCCCTATGGGAGACGACGAAGTGCTCTTTTCGATTGGCCGGCACGTCCGCGCGTCGCCCGTCGCTAGCGCTCATCCCCTTCAATCGAGAGAGCACTCCGTCGCCGTTGGACCGGAGGGTGGGCCGTATGGGAGACGACGAAGTGCTCTTTCGATTGGCGGGCGCGTGTGCGCGCCGGCGGTCTCAACCCGTCGCGCTGGTCCCCCGCAATCGAAAGAGCACTCCGTCGGCCTTGGAGGGGGTGGGCCCTATGGGAGACGACGAAATGCCCTCTCGACTGGCGGGCGCGTGTGCGCGCCGCCCGTCGCTAGCGCTCATCCCCTTCAATCGAAAGAGCACTCCGTCGGCCTTGGAGGGCCGACGGAGTGCTCTTTCGATCGGTCTACTTGGAGAAGCCCGCCGTCAGGCCGCTGAGGAGCTGGCGACGACCGACGACGTAGAGCGCCAGGATGGGCAGGACGCTCATCAGCACGGCCGCGAGGACGGCGGGGACGTTGATGCCGTACTGCCCCTGGAAGGTCCACAGCGCGAGCGGCAGCACCCGGAGGTCCGGGCTCTGCGTGAGCACGAGGGGCAGCAGGAAGCCGTTCCAGATGCCGAGGGCGTTGTAGATCGTCACCGTCACGAGCGCCGGGCGGGTGAGTGGGAGGGCGAGCCGCCAGAGCGTCTGCCACTCGCTGCACCCGTCGAGACGCATCGACTCGAAGAGCTCGTTGGGCACGTCGCGGATGAAGTTGCTGAGCACCAGGACCGAGAGCGGGATGGCGAAGGCGATCGAGGGGAGGATCAGCGCCAGCAGGGTGTCGTAGAGGTGCAGCCTGATGATGATGAGATAGACGGGGATGATCGTCGCCTGCAGCGGGATCGCCAGCCCCATGAGGAAGAGGGAGTTGGAGGACCGGACGAACCGGTTCGGCCGACTCCTGATGATGGCAAACGCCGCCATGAACGACACGAGCACGGCAGGAACCACTGCGCCCACCGTGACGATGACGCTGTTGACGAAGTAGCGGACGATGCCGGAGTCGATGACCAGCCGGTACGCGTCCAGTGTGGGCTGTTCTGGTGGGGCGAACGGGTTCGTCACGAAGTACTCGGACTGGCTCTTGATGCTCGTGATGACGATCCAGTAGATCGGCAGGATCACGATGAAGAGCCAGACCCAGCTCAGGGCTCCGCCGACCCAGTTGGGGTTGCGGATGCGCTTGGTCGGCGCCGCGGTGTCGGCCATCGTCACGCCCCCTCGAGCTGGCTGGATGTCTTGTCGCCACCGCCGAGCCGTCGGAACAGCAGGGCCAGACCGAGCCCGACGAGGACGAGGATGACGCCGATGGCACTGGCCTGACCCATGAGGTTGGCCTGGAAGCCGGTCTTGTACATGTCGAGCGCGAGGACCCGGGTGGCATCCCCCGGACCACCGGCCGTGAGGACGTAGATGAGGTCGAAGAACGTCAGCGAGCCGACGACCATGAGGGTCGATGACGTGATGATGGTGTTCTTCAGCTGCGGCAGGGTGATCGAGAAGAACTGCCGGATCCGGCCGGCTCCGTCGATCTGGGCCGCCTCGTACATCGAGGTCGGGATCTGGCGCACGGCGCCCTGGTAGATGAGCGAGTGGAACGGGATGTACTGCCAGGACACGACGAAGACGACGACGCCGAGGGCGAGCGTCGGCTCCCCGAGCCAGTCCTGGGAGAGGAACGGCAGCCCGAGACCGGTACCGAGGCCGAAGTTGGGGTCGAGCAGGGCCTTGAAGGTGATGGCGATCGCCGCCGAGCTGAGCAGCAGCGGGATGAAGTAGAGCACCGCGAGGAACGCCCGGTACTTCTGGGCGCCCGCAAGGAACACGCCGAGCAGGATGCTCATGGGTGTCTGGAAAAGCCAGGAGAGGACAGCGACCTGGAACGTGACCCACATGGCGTGCGGCAGGCCGGGGTTGCTGAGCGTGGCCTTCCAGCTGGTGAGGCCGGAGGGGATGACCTGGCCGATGCCGTCCCACGTGGTGAAGCTCAGCAGGAGGACGCCGATGAGCGGGATGACGCCGAAGGCGATGAAGAACACCAGCGCCGGGACTGCCAGCCACCCGAGCGATCGGCCATGGATGTTCGTGGCGGTTCCGGACGAGGCGGGCTTGACGGTCCCGACGCTGGCGATGGTCACGAGTTCGTGACCGCGTTGAGGTTGGTCGCGAACTGCTCAGGGGTGATGCTGAGCTGGAAGAGCTTCGAGATGTTGTCGAGAAGCGTCTCTGCGGCAGCGGGCTGGAGGGCCTGGTCCCACGACTGCGCGAAGGTCTTCGCGCCGCTCGCGACGCCGTAGATGAACTTCAGGAACTCGGCGTCCGCAGACCCGGCGATCTTGGAGTCGGAGCCGTTGACGATCGGGATGGAACCCGAGTCGATCCACGCCTTGACCTCGGTGTCGTCGAGGACTCCGGTCTTGAAGAACTTCTTGGCGACCTCCTTCTCGGCGTCGGTGGCCTTCGCGGAGATCGAGAGGTACTGACCGGGGTTGCCGACGGTGTTCGACGGGTCGCCCTTGCCTCCGGCGACGGGCGGGAAGTTCATCCAGCCGAGGTGGCCGCCCTTGACGAAGTCGCCGCCGTCGCTCTTCATGCTGCCGTAGGTCCAGGAGCCGTGGAGCATCATGGCCGCCTTGCCGGTGTAGAGCAGGGCCTGGTCGGCGTTGGAGTCGGCGGTGATCGAGGAGAAGCCCTTGATGAAGCCGTCGGCCTTCACGAGGTCCTGCACCTTGGTGAGGGCCGTGATCGCGTCGGGGTTGGACCACGCGTCCTTCTTGCCCTCGAAGGCGGCCTGGAAGACCTCCGGCCCACCGATCCGGTCGAAGAGGAACTCGAGCCACATCATGTTGGTCCAGCGCGACTGACCGCCGAGCGAGAACGGCGCGATGCCGGCGGCGTTGAACTTGGGCACGAGCGCCATGATGTCGTCCCACGACGTCGGGGGCTGGACCCCAACCTTCTCGAAGACCGACTTGTTGTAGTAGAGGACGATCGGCTGGACCGTCTCGACCGGCATCGCGTAGATCTTGCCGCCGACGGTCGCCGCCCCGAACGAGGAGGGGAAGAGCTTGCTCTTCACGTCCGCGTTCTCGCCGAACCACGACGTCAGGTCCTCGACCTGGCTGGCGTCGACCCAGGACTTGAGGCCGCCGCCGCCCCAGCCCCAGATGATCGTGGGCGCCTGGCCGGCGCCGAGAGCAGTCTTGATCTTCGTCTTGTAGGCGTCGTTCTGGAACGCCGTCTGGGCAATCTGGCTGCTGGGGTTGGCAGCGTTGAAGCGGTCGACCGCGCCCTTGCGGATGCCCTCACCGGGCTGGCCCGTGAGGTACCAGTAGGAGGCGCCGCCACCGGCGGCCCCTGCAGTACCGGAGGCGGTCGAGCTGCTGGGGCCGGAGCTGCCGCACGCGGCGAGGGCGGCCACCACGGGGACGCTCATGACGAGCCCGAGGACGGTTCGGCGAGAGGGTGTTCTGGGATCCACGTTGATCTCCACATGTGTCGTGGCCGCGGGACGGCCGATTCCTGTGTCACCTTGCCCGAGATTTCCCGGCGAGGCGAGAAACACGGTCTTCCGCAACAACTTGGTGTGTGCGACGATACTTTTCGTAAGTTTTGGGTGTCAAGGGTTGTGACCAGACCGTGTCCGGGCTCACCAGGCGGGATTTCGTGCTCATAGGAGCACCAGATCCCACCCTGACTACTCAGAGACATGTCGAAAACTTTCGACACACGGCCTCAGCAAAGGAGCTCACCATGGTCGAGACGCGCCTTCCCCAGGACGCCCCCGCCCGCCCCATCCTCGTGCCGACCGAGGTGTGGCGCGACCCGGAGCGCAGTCCTGACGAGCGCGTGGACGACCTGCTCGCACGGCTGACCCTGGCCGAGAAGGTGGGTCAGCTCGGCAGCCGGTGGGCGCTCAACGACATGACGGCCGACACCGAGACCTCCTCCGAGACGTCCCCAGAGACCTCCTCGGAGGACTCCCCCGACGCGGCCCCCACCGGCGCAGCCCCCAGTGACGATCTCGACCCCGACGAGGTGCTCAACGTCGCCCCCATGCAGGACGTCTTCGCAGCCTCCGGCACCATCGCCCTCGAGGACGCCGCTGCCCAGGGGCTCGGTCATCTCACGCGCGTCTATGGCAGCGTCCCGACCACTCCCGCCGGCGGCGCCGCCGAGGTCATGAAGCAGCAGCGCGTCGTCATCGACGGCTCACGCCTCGGCATCCCGGCGATCGTCCACGAGGAGTGCCTCACCGGCTTCACCGCCTTCGGCGCGACCGTCTATCCGGCCGCCATCGCGTGGGGAGCCACCTTCGACCCCGACCTCGTCGAGCGGATGGCGGCCGCCATCGGCCGCGACATGGCGGCGCTCGGCATCCACCAGGGGCTCTCGCCCGTGCTCGACGTCGTGCGCGACTACCGGTGGGGCCGGGTGGAGGAGACCATGGGCGAGGACCCCTACCTCGTGTCGGTGCTGGGCACGGCATACGTGCGGGGGCTGCAGGGCGCCGGCGTCATCGCCACCCTCAAGCACTTCGTCGGCTACTCGGCGTCGCGCGCCGCGCGCAACCACGGGCCGGTGCCGATGGGGCGCCGCGAGCTCGTCGACATCATGCTGCCGCCCTTCGAGATGGCAGTCCGCCTCGGCCGGGTCGGGTCGGTGATGAACTCTTACTCCGACATCGACGGCGTGCCCGCCGGGGCCGACCCCTGGCTGCTCACCGAGCTCCTGCGCGACACCTGGGGATTCGAGGGCACGGTCGTCTCCGACTACTGGGCGGTGCCCTTCCTCACCTCGATGCACGGGGTGGCGGCCGACATGGACGGGGCCGGCGTGCTCGCCCTCCAGGCGGGCATCGACGTCGAGCTGCCCGACACCCTCGGCTTCAGCCAGCAGCTCGTCGACCGGGTCGCGAGCGGCGAGCTCGACGAGGCGGTCGTCGACCGCGCGGCCCGCCGGGTGCTCCGGCAGAAGATCGAGCTCGGGCTGCTCGACCCGGACTGGACCCCGGAGGGTTCGGTCACCCGGGCCGAGCAGGTGCACCTCGACTCCGCGGAGAACCGCGCGCTCGCCCGCGAGATGGCCGAGCGCAGTGTCGTGCTGCTCGACGCCGGCACGGCTCTGCCGCTCGTGGGGGAGGGGCGCACCGCGCCCGCGACCATCGCGGTCGTCGGCCCCGCGGCGAGCGACCCGCGCACCTTCATGGGGTGCTACGCCTTCCCCAACCACGTCCTCCCGCGCTACCCCTCGCGCGGTCTCGGCATCGAGGTGCCCAGCCTCGCCGACGCGCTGGCCGCCGAGCTGCCCGACGCGCGGCTCGTGCACGCCCGCGGCTGCGCGACGCGAGGCGACGACCGTTCCGGCTTCGCCGAGGCTGTCGAGGCGGCCCGGCAGGCTGACGTCTGCGTCGTCGCCGTCGGCGACCTCGCCGGGCTCTTCGGCCACGGCACGTCGGGTGAGGGCTGCGACGCCGCCGACCTCACGCTGCCAGGCGTGCAGGGTGAGCTCGTCGCCGAGCTGCTGGCGACCGGCACCCCGGTCGTCGTCGTCGTGGTCTCGGGGCGGCCGTATGCGCTCGGCGAGATCGCGGGTCGCGCCGCCGGTCTCGTGCAGGCCTTCATGCCCGGCGAGGAGGGCGGGTCGGCGATCGCAGGCGTGCTCTCGGGGCGGGTCCAGCCGTCCGGGCACCTGCCAGTGCAGATCCCGCGGCACCCCGGGGCCCAGCCGAGCACCTACCTCCAGCCACGACTCGGCGTGGGCAACGACGGCATCACGACGCTCGACGTCTCGCCGCTCTTCCCCTTCGGATTCGGTTCGTCCTACACGCAGTTCGCGATCGACGGCCTGGAGCTGAGTGCGGCCGAGATCGCGACGGACGGGGAGGTCACGGTCTCCGCCGTCGTCACGAACACCGGTGACCGCGCCGGTGACGAGGTCGTGCAGCTCTACCTGCGCGACGTCGTGGCGCAGGTGACGCGGCCCGTCCTCCAGCTGGTCGGTTTCGCCCGCGTCTCGCTCGAGCCCCTAGAGTCTCGCCGTGTGAGCTTCACCGTGCACGCCGACCGGACGGCATACACCGGCCGCGACCTGCGGCGCATCGTCGAGCCCGGCGACGTCCACGTCATGGTCGGCAGCTCGGCCGGGGACCTGCCGTGCCGAGGCGTCCTGCGCCTCACCGGCGAGACCCGTGTCGTCGGGGTCGACCGGGTCCTCGACACGCCCGTGCACGTCGGCCCCGCAGAGCGCGTCGCCGGGTAGGTCTGACATGGCTGGTCCGAGCGCGCGCACACGCCCCCGCACCACCCTTGCCGAGGTGGCGTCCTCGGCCGGGGTGTCGGTGGCGACGGTGTCGAAGGTGGTCAACGGACGCACCGACGTGGCACCCGAGACCCGTGAGCGCGTGCAGGACCTGCTCGACCGCATCGGCTACCGCCCCCGCGGCGCGGCCGCCCGGCGCCTCGCAGTGCGGCCCGCCATCGAGCTCGCGTTCGAGGGTGACCTGCACGCCTACTCCGCCGAGATCATCCAGGGCGTCGTCGACGCCGCAGCGCCGACGGGCACCCATGTCATCGTGACGCGCCGGCCGACGGGGGCGCCGCCGGTCGAGGGTCCGCCGGAGGACTGGGCTCGCGACCTCGCCGACTCGGGGGTGCGCGCCCTCATCGCCGTCACGAGCATCATGTCCGACGAGCAGCTCGCCGCTCTCTCGCGGGCGGGCGTGCACCTCGTCGTCATCGACCCCCTCGAGCTGCCGAACGTCGACGTCACGAGCATCGGGTCGACGAACTTCGTCGGCGGGCTCTCCGCCGCCCAGCACCTGCTCGACCTCGGGCACCGGCGGATCGCCTTCCTCGGTGGCCACCTCGGAGCGGCGTGCAACCAGGCGCGGATGAGTGGCTTCCGGGCCGCGCTCGAGCGGGCGGGAATCGCCGTGCCCGTCGAGTACATCCGCTCCGCCCACTTCATGTATGCCGATGGCGTCGCCGGTGGTGCCGCCCTCCTCGACCTCCCGGTGCCCCCGACGGCGATCTTCGCCGCGTCCGACGAGATCGCCGTGGGGGTCATGGAGGCGGCGCGTGCACGGGGCCTGCGCGTCCCGGAGGACCTCAGTGTCGTCGGCTTCGACGACACCCAGCTCGCCCGCATGTCGTCGCCGCCGCTCACGACGGTTCGTCAGCCGCTCACCGAGATGGGCCGGGTGGCCGTGCGCACGGCGCTGCGGCTCATCGACGGCGAGTCGATCGACTCCCACCACGTCGAGCTCGCGACCGAGCTCGTCCTGCGCGAGTCGACGGACCGGCCCACTGAGCACCCGTCCGGCTGACGCCCTCCGCGCGACGTCGCTGCCCCTGCCGCCGGGCCCGGGCGTCAGCCGCCGGAGCGGATGATCCGGCGCTCGATCGCGGCTGCCACGGCTCCGGCCCGTGTGTCGACGCCGAGCTTGGTGTAGACGTGCGACAGGTGCGACTTCACCGTCGCCTCCGACACGAGCAGCTCGCGCGCCATCTCACGGTTGCCCAGCCCCCGGGCCAGCAGCTCGAGCACCTCCACCTCGCGCTCCGTCACGACCGGGCCGGGAGAGGATGCGCGTCGCACGAGCCGGGCTGCCACCGAGGCGGAGAGGACCGTCTCGCCGCGGGCCGTCGCCCGGATGCCGGCGAAGAGCTGGTCCGGCGGGGCGTCCTTGAGCAGGTAGCCGACCGCGCCCGCCTCGAGGGCGCGCAGGATGTCGGCCTCGGTGTCGTAGGTCGTGAGGACGAGGACGTGCGGAGGGTCCGGCAGGGCCACGAGCCGGGCGGTCGTCTCCGCGCCCCCGGGCCCGTCACCGAGGCTGAGGTCCATGAGCACGACGTCGGGGCGCTCCGCCCGCACGACCTGCTCGGCGGCAGCGAGGTCGCCCGCCTCGCCGACGACGGCGAGGTCGGCCTGGCTGCCGAGCAGGGCCCGCAGCCCCGCGCGCACGACGGGGTGGTCGTCGACGAGGACGACCCGCACGACCTTCTCGCCCGGTGCGCCGGTCATGTCGCCGGACGTCCGTCGCCGGCCGCCTCGAGGGGGAAGCGCACGGACACCGTCGTGCCCTCCCCGGCACTGCTCTCGACGTCGGCCCACCCGCCGAGGTCAACCGCCCGCTGCCGTATGCCGTCAAGCCCCCGACCGCGGTCGCCGTCGCCACCCGCTCGCGCGGGGTCGAAACCGCGCCCGTCGTCGCGCACGTCGAGGAGCACCTCGTCCGGGTGGTAGGTGAGGCTGACGACGGCCCGGCGCGCACCGGAGTGCTCGACGACGTTGGCGAGGGCGCCGCGAGTCGACCGCACGAGGGCGCCGGCCACCGTCGACGGAACGGCGACCGGGTCGCCGTGGACCCGCACCTGCACCTCCACGTCGTGGGCGGACCGCTCGGCGATGCGGCGCAGCGCGTCGGGAAGAGCGTCGGGGGAGGCCTCGCCAGCGGCGTCGTCGAGCCCCGCGGGTGCGAGGTCCCGCACGACGCGACGCACATCGTCGAGCCCCTCGCGCGCAGTCACGCCCGCTGCGGCAACGTGCTCCCTGGCGATGGCCGGCCTGCTCTCCCAGTCCTGCTCCGCAGCATTGAGCAGCAGGTTGATGCTCGACAGTCCCTGCCCGACCGAGTCGTGGATCTCGCGTGACAGGCGGGTGCGCTCGGCCAGGGCACCCGAGCGTCGTTGTGCCGCAGCGAGATCCGCCTGGGCATCCGTCAGCTCCTCGAGCAGCGTCTGGCGCGTGCGGGCCTCGCGTTCGAGCGCCCGGTAGGAGAGGACGGTCACGAGGGCGATGCCCACCGGGCCGACGAAGACCGTCGGGTCGAGGTCGTCGGTGATGCGACTCCACCCCACGCTGACGACCGCGGTCATGAGGACGACGACGGACACGGCATACGGGAAGGGGAGCACCTGGAGGACGGCGAAGGCGACGGGTACCGCCGTCCAGGCGAAGGAGGGGGCGACGAGGGTCAGCGCGACCCAGAGCACGACGACGACGGCGACCCACACGACGGGCCACGGTGGCCGGTCGGCGACGAGCCGTCTCGTGAGGTAGGCGGTGCCGAGCACCACGGCGCCGGCGAGGACGAAAACCCCTCCGGCGTCGAGGTCGTGGCGTAGGAGGTAGCGCACCGAGCAGGTGAGCAGGAGCACGACCAGGACGGCGTCGAGCCACCGGTCGAGTCGCGCCACCGGCGCGAGGATGCCCTCCTCCATGACCGCAGCCTAGGCAGGCTACAGGGCGGTCCACATCATCCGATCGGCTATCTCGGAGTGGACGGTTGCCCGACGCGGTGAGCGGGGCGCGGCACGGATCGTGGTGGTGGCACCCACCACCGACGAAGGAGACCCTGATGAGCACCCTCACCGAGATGCTGACGAAGCGCACCACTGCAGCCGTCGCCGTCGCCGTCGCCGTCGCCGTCGCCGTCGCCCTGCCGCTGCTGCTGGCCTCACCGGGAGCGGCGTCGCCCGCGGGTGAGGGCCGTCCGGCGGCCTACCAGCTCGGGGGCGACCCGGGCGGCTCGAAGTTCGAGGGCATCGGGGTCGACGGGGCACGCGGCCTCTTCTACGTCAGCGAGACGACGGGCGGCGAGATCCACCGCGGCGAGGCCGGCAGCGCGCACGCTGAGGAGTGGCTCGCGGGTGACGGGACCGACGGGCGCTACACCGCACGCGGCGTCACGACGGACGCCGCCGGCCGGGTCTACGTGGCGGGCGGTCCGAACGGCATCGGCACGGGCCGGCCTGACCTGTGGGTCTACTCGCCGGATGGCGAGCTGCTCGCCGCCCTCCGAGCGCCCGGTGACAACGTCTTCCTCAACGATGTCGCGATCGGGCCTGATGGGGCCGCCTATGTCACGAACTCCAATGCGCCGCAGGTGTTCCGGGTCTCGGCGGAAGGCCCCGCGTGGTCGATGGAGCTGTGGGCCGACGCCTCCGGCACCATCACGCGGGCGCCCGGCTTCAACCTCGGTGGCATCGTCGTGACGAGTGACCGCTCGGCCCTCGTCGTCGCTCAGGGCAACGTCGGCGCCCTGTGGCGCTTCGACCTGCGCACAACGGTCGCCTCGCGTGTCGAGACGGGCTCTGCCGCTCTGACCGACGCCGACGGCCTCGTGCTCCAGGGCTCGCGGCTCACGGTCGTGCGCAACTTCGCGCGCTCGCTCGCCACGCTCGAGCTCGCGGCCGACGGCGGGTCAGCCGCCCTCGCGTCCGAGCGCGCCACTGACCCGACCCGCGTGCTCACGACCGCCAAGGTCCTGCGCGGACGGCTCCTCCTCGTCGACAGCAAGTTCGACGAGCCGGTCGCCTCCGGGCCCTACGAGGTCGTGACCGCTCCGGTGGGACGATGAGCGACATGCCACGCCGCCGACGTATGCCGCCCGCCGTGGTGGCGCTCGCGGCCTCGGTGACGCTCACCGCCCTCACCGCCCTCACTGCGTGCTCGAGTGGCCCCGCGACCTCAGCAGCCCCAGGAACAGGCGGTGCCGGTGTGACGACGCGGCCACTCGAGGGGGGAACAGCCACCTCGAGTGGCCCCGTGACCTCGGCAGCACCAGGAAAAGGTGGTGCCGGTGTGACGACGCGGCCACTCGAGGGAAAGCCGGCGGCGGGACCGCGGTCGGCGGCCGAGCAGGCGCGGCTCGACCAGCAGCTGCGTGAGGCCGCGTGGGCCGATGACGTCACACGCGCCGCCGCGCTCGTGCGGCAGGGCGCCGACGTCAACGCCAAGGACGAGACGGTGCAGTCCGCATACCTCGTCGCGACGAGCGAGGGCCACCTCGAGCTGCTGCGGCTGACCCTCGAGCAGGGGGCTGCGGTCGACGACAAGGACAGCTGGAACGGCACCGGCCTCATCCGCGCAGCCGAGCGTGGTCATTCCCTCGTCGTGGGGCAGCTGCTCCGGGCGGGCATCGACCGCAACCACGTCAACAGGATCGGCTACCAGGCGATCCACGAGGCCGTGTGGCTCGGACGCGACACCGCGGCCTACGTCGACACCCTCCGGGTGCTCGTGGCGGGCGGCGTGGAGCTGACCCGACGCTCACGCCACGAGGGCCTCACCCCACTGCAGATGGCCCGCACCCGTGGCCACACCCGACTCGAAGGAGTGCTCGTGAAGGCAACGACGACCAAGCCCCCGGCCGACCCGGACGCTGCGCTGCTCGCCGCGGCGACCCGAGGTGATGCCGATGCCGTGGCAGGTGCGCTGCGGGCCGGCGCCGACCTCGAGGCTCGCGACGACCGCAGACGCACAGCGCTGCTCCTTGCCGTCACCGGCGACCACGTCGATGCCGCAAGGGTGCTCGTCGCCATGGGCGCCGACCCTGACGCGCTCGACGACCGGCACGACACCCCGTGGCTCGTCACGGGAGTCACCGGCAGCGTGGCGATGCTCGAGGCGCTCCTGCCCGCCAAGCCGGACCTGACGATCCGCAACCGCTACGGCGGCATCTCGGTCATCCCGGCGAGCGAGCGTGGGCACGTCGACTACGTGCGGCGGGTCGTCGGCACCGGCATCGACGTCAACCACGTCAACGACCTCGGGTGGACCGCCCTGCTCGAGGCCGTCATCCTCGGCGACGGCGGGCCGGCCCACCAGGAGATCGTGCGCATCCTCCTCGCTGCGGGTGCCGACCGGGCGATCGCCGACAAGGACGGGGTGACCGCCCTCCAGCACGCCCGCGCCAAGGGCTACACGTCAATGGTCCGGCTCCTCGACGCACCGGCTTCGTGAACCCTTCCTCGTGAGCGCAGGCCCTGTGTGCGCAGGCCTTCTGGCTCAACGGAACTGGTCGACGAGCTCCGGGCTGACCTCGGCGAGCACGGCGTAGGCCTGCTCGATAGGAACGTCGACGACGTCGTAGTGCTGGCGGCCGGCTGCGGTCGTCGCGACAAGAGTGGCGATGGCGGCGCGGCGCTGGAAGAACGACTGCTCGACCTTCCACCCGATGATGCCGTCGCGGTCGAGCACGACGCGCTGCCGGTCGAGCGACCCGTGCCTGGTGACGAGATGCCTTGCGGTCACAGCGTGCCCGAGCGAACGGTAGCGGTCGATGCCCAGGGCGACTGCCGCCACGAGGAGCACGGGCGCGATGCCGAGCAGGGCCGCGGTCCACCCCCAGGCGACCCGGCCGACGACGAGGAGCGCGAGGACGACGACCACGGGCACGACGGCCCGGGTGAGCCGCCGGCGCCGCGCGGCGGAGCCGTGCGCAAGGAGCTCGCCGGAGACGGCCGCCTCGTCCGGGGTGATCTGACGGGACAGGGCGGTGACCGTCGCGGCCGGAGCCGGAGGGCAGAGCCAGTCGGACCCGCCCTGCTCCTTGAGGAGCCCGGTGGTGACGACCTTGAGGCGCCGGGCACCGGCCAGGCGCAGCCCGAGCGGCTCGTCGACCTGGATGCCGCGAACCCGTGCCGGGTCGATGCTCGTCTCCCGGGTCGTCAGCAGGCCCCGTCGGGTGTGCAGGCTGCCGAGCCGGTTGCGCGTGAGCCGGAAGCCCCAGAACGTCAGCACGTAGGCGGCGACGGCCAGGCCGCAGATGAGCACGAGCACGAGGACGGCGTCGACCCACCAGGCGAGCTCCCGCACCCACTGTGCGCGCTCGACGATGAGCTCGCTCGTGTCGCCGAAGCGAGTGAAGCCCTGGGTGAGGAAGCCGAGTCCCGCTGCGGCAGTGGCGAGTCCGGTGGTCGTCAGCGGTGCGTAGCGGATCCATGACGGGTCGAGGCGCAGCAGAACCTCCTCGTCGGCGGGCGGTGCGGCGTCGATCCCGGGAGCGAGATCGGAGAGGTCGGTGGGTGACCCGGTCGGCGCGGGGAGGGCGGTGACCTCGGGGTTGGCCCGGTGCAGCAGCTCGGCGCGCAGGCGTCGCCCCTCGTCGACGAGGAGAGAGTCGAGCACGAGGCGGTCGCGCGGTCCGCCGCCGGTCGAGATCTCGACCTTCGCGAGGCCGAGCACGCGGTGGTGCACCTTCGCCGTGAGGTCGACGGTGCGCACCTTGTCGAGCCGGGCCGTCGTCGTCTGCTTGTTGAGCAACCCCCGCTGCAGCTCGATCTGGCCGTCGATGATCCGGTAGCGCGTCGTCACCCAGCGCAGGACCCCCCAGGCGACGATGACCGGCAGGGCGATGAGCTCCCAGCGCGCGTCGCTGTCGGAGCCCGACCGGGCGATGAGGACGACGAGGACGGCCGGCAGCAGCCGCACGAGCGTCTCGATGGGGTGGACGAGCAGCATCCTCGCGTTGAGGCGGCGCCACTCGCTCACGTGGCGTCGCCCCGTTCGCGCACCGCCGAGGTGGTCAGCGCCTCGACGAGCTCACGGGCGACCGGCAGGTCGAGGCCGTGGATGGTGAGCGGGCCGGCGGCGGACGCCGTCGTCACCGTCACCGAGGCGAGCGTGAAGAGCTGCGCGACCGGGCCGCGCTCGAGGTCGATCGTCTGCACCCGGCTGAGCGGGGCGATGCGCCGCTCCTGCCGCAGCCATCCCGACTGCGTGTAGATGGCGTGCTCGGTCGCCTCCCAGCGGTGCACCCGGTAGCGCCAGCGCGGCATACCGATGACGTAGGCGACCGACAGCACGAGCCAGGCCGCGCCGACGACCCAGTGGGCGGTGCGGGAGGCACGGTCGTCGATGAACCACCAGACGACCTGCCCGCCGAGCAGGACGAGCACGACGGTCAGGGCCTCGACCGTCCACATCCCGATGGCGCGGGTCGACACCCGGTGGGCGGGCTCGCGCATCGGCCGCCGGGCCGGCTGCGTCGGAGGGGGCTGGTCGTCGCGCACGTCCACGGCCCCACGGTGCCACAGCGTCGCCCGGCTTCGACAACCGACCACGGTATGCCGTCGCGGTCCTGTCGACTGTCCGCCGCCCTCGCCGCCGTCCTAGGGTGCGCGGATGGCGAACATCGAGCAGCGGCTGCGCTCCTACTACAACCAGGAGATGGCGCAGCGGGCAGAGCGCCCGCTCGGTGAGGAGCGTGAGCGTCGGCTCGCGGACTTCGTGCGGTTCTGTCGCGACGCCGGACTGTCCTCGGTGGTGGAGGTGGGCTGCGGCGCAGGTCGAGATGGGACCGTGCTCGCGGCAGCAGGTCTGGCCTACCGGGGCCTCGACCTCTCGACGGCCGCGGTCGAGCTGTGTCGCGGACTCGGCCTCGATGCTGTCGAGGGTCTCGCGACCGAGCTGCCCTACGACGCCGACGAGTTCGATGCGGGCTGGTCGATGAGCACCCTCATGCACCTGCCGGGCGACGGTCTGGAGGGTGCGCTGGCAGAGCTGCATCGCGTGATCCGTCCCGGCGGGGTGCTCGAGGTCGGGGTCTGGGGCGCCGACGAGAAGCGCGAGTGGACCGACCCGGACGGTCGGTACTTCCTCAGCCGGACGGACGAAGACGTCCGGGCGTTGTTCTCCGTTGTCGGGCACGTCACGGCGTTCGACACCTGGTCGAGGTTCGAGGACGGCGGCCACTACCAGTGGGCGCGCGTCGTCGTGGAGTGAGCATCGTGCGGAGTGAGCCTCGCGGGCCTCGCGGCCAGGGCGGGGTCGCCCTCACCCGCTGAGCACACCCCGTTCTCGGCATTCGGCGGACAGGGCGCATGAGCTGCCCCTATCGTGCGAATCGGGACAAAGGAGTGCCATGAACGATCACCCCGTCGTGATGTTCGAGTTCATCTCCGAGCGCCCGGACGAGCTTCGCGCCTTCTACCGAGCCGCCTTCGGCTGGGACTACGAGTCCAGCGGCGGCTTCGCCTACGTCACCTTCGGCAGTCCACCCCCGACGTCCCTCGGTGGCATCGGACAGGCCCAGGTCGGAGTCCCCGGCTGGGAGCCCGGCGCTCGCTTCTACCTCGCCACGGACGACCTGGAGGCGACGCTGGCGTCGGTCGTCGAGGCCGGGGGTGCCCGCTACGTCGAGCCGCAGCGGGCCGACGCCTACGAGTTCGCCATGTTCACCGATCCGGACGGCAACATCGTCGGACTCCTGAAGAGCTCGGCTTCGCACTGACAGCACGTCGACTCAAGGGGGTCTCACCGTGTTTCTCCACCCGTCACGCATCACGTTTGCAGGCAGGTTCCAAGCCGACGTGTCGACCGTCAACAACGACGTCAGGCACTACGACGACCGCTCCTTCGATCCACAGTTCCAGCAGCTGCAGGAGAAGCACGACTACAACGGCTGGTGGAACCCGACCGGCTCCGGGGCCTTTCGCCTCGTGGGGTGCGCGGTGACGAGCGTGGGGCATGCCGACGGCAGCACGACCGCCGACGCCGCATCGGAGCCAGTGCTCGGCGCCGGTGTCACCGGTGCTGCTGACAGGACAGCAGCCAAGCTCGTCGATCTCGACCCGCAGTGGCAGCTCGCGTCGGCCCCGTGGGGTCTTGCGGTGCGTCTGGTGGGCCCTGACGGCGCCGAGCTGCTGCGAGGGGAGTACCGCAGCAACGCGTTCCGCGACCTGTGGTTCTCGCGCAACCCCAACTCGAGTGGCGACGGGGCGGCCTCCTCGACCTTCCAGTCGGTGCTCGAGGGCGTGGTGTTCGCAGAAGCCGCGCTCGAGAAGAGCCAGGTGCTGCGAGAGCTGCGGTCGGCAACGTGCGGTGACCAGCTGTCGATCCGGCTCACGACCCTGGGCTACGACGGCAAGGCCGCGTCGCCGACGTTCACGCTGGGCACGGTGATCGGCACCATCGGCCCCTACCTCGACGGCGAGCCGGAGTCCTACGTGCTCGGTCGCCGCTTCGCACCGGCCTCGGGCTTCACGTCGTACGGCGCCAGTGCGACCTTCTTCTCCGGTCTCGTGCACGAGGAGTCGAGCACGCTGTTCCTCGACCTCTCGAATGCCCTGCAGGTGAGCGATGTGGTCGGGACGCAGCTCGACATCGGCACCCTCACGGCTGGGATCCTCGCCGACGAGTCGATCGCCGAGAACACCCCCGTCACGGCCGAGACCTTCGAGGCGGTCGGGACCATCGACTACGCCGCGCCGAGGTGGCTTCAGGCCACCGGTGGCGTCGTGGCACTGCCCCTGACCGCGGCGCAGCTCGACCGAGCGCGGGCGCTGCCACTGGCGCTGGTCTACGACGCGCCCTTCAACCCGGGTGGCACCGGCGAGGGTGGTGGCCTCGGGGTCGTGGCGATCCGTGAGACCGTCGGCGGCCTCTTCGTGGGCGCGGAGCCGGGAGTGCTGCGGCTCGACCCCGGCGACTCCGCGGAGGTGACCCTGCGGGCCACCTGCCGGGGAGCTGCCATCAGTGACACCACCGTCCAGCTTCGCCAGCTCGGACGGGTCCCCGGTCAGGGCGGCAGCGGACCCGACGACAAGACTCCCGGCATCGCCGAGATCCCCATCCCGGACATGGGCGTGCCCGAAGCGGCGCTGGAGCTGCCGGCCACCGCGGCGGTCGACGACGGCGCAGCGACGGTGGTCCTGACCGCCGGCGACCCGCAGAACTCTCGCGGCTACCTCGACGGACAGGTCTACCTCGTGGACTACCGTCTGCCGGGCCAGGGCAACTCGAGCCGGCAGCCCTTCGACTACGTCGTCGTCCACGTGCGCGACGCCTATGAACCGCCCGAAGCGCCCACGTGGGAGACCGACGTCAAGCCGGTGCTGACCCAGTTCGCCAACCTCTACCCGATCATGAGCCGTGGTTTCATCGACCTGTCCGACGAGGCTGCCGTCCGCGAGAACCGCGACCTGCTCATCCTGTCCTTCACCCGGCCGATGACCGACCCCAACCACATGCCGGTGACGCGCGACCTGTCGGCGGCGAAGCGCCGGATGCTGGTCGCCTGGCTCGAGTCCCTGAACGAACCCGTGACGTCGGAGGACGGGGCGGGTCGCCGTCCGGTGCCGGGTCATCGCCCCGGCGGGCCGCCGCTGGCCGAGCCGGCGCCCGACCATGACGTGGCGGTCGACAGCAAGAGCCGGTTCGCACACACCTTCCTGAGGCCGGAGCGTTCGTCCCGGTCCGACCGGTGACGGGAGCACGACGATGATCACCATCGAGCGCAGGCACGTCGACGAGGTCCGTGGGGCCACGCGGCCGTCGGACCTCTATCCCAGTCTCCAGGCGGCGATCGAGCTCGAGCACGCGACGATACCGCCGTACCTGACGGCTCTGTTCTCCATCAAGCAGGGCCACAACAGCGAGGCAGCAGCGATCATCGGCTCCGTCGTCGGGGAGGAGATGTTGCACCTGACCATCGCCTGCAACGTGCTCAACGCCATCGGTGGGACGCCCCGCATCGACGACCCCACGTTCATCCCCTCCTACCCCGGCCCGCTCCCGATGGGCGTGCACTCCTCGTTGACCGTGGGGCTGGCGAAGCTGTCCCGCCGCCTCGTGCACGACGTCTTCATGGCCATCGAGGAGCCGGAGTCCGTGATCCACATCCCCGACGGTGTGCCCCGTGCCCTCACCGCCATGGCCGGTCAACCCGAGTTCGCGACCATCGGGCAGTTCTACGCCGCGATCAAGGAGAAGCTCGCGGACCTCGAGGATGCTTCCGGGAAGCAGAAGGAGACGATCTTCGTCGGGGACCCGGCACGTCAGGTCGTCGACTCCCGGTGGTACTCCTCGGCCGAGCTCTTCGCGGTGTCGGGCCTCGCCTCAGCGCTGGCTGCCATCGACGTCATCGTCGAGCAGGGCGAGGGCACCGGCGCCTCTCCTCTCGACGGGCAGCACGTCGTCGCGCACTACTACCGCTTCGCCGAGATCGTGCACGGGCGGCGGCTCGTGTCGGTCGACGCACCGCCCGGCTGGGCCTTTGCGGGCGAGCCCGTCGGTCTCGACCCCGCGGGTGTGTGGGACCTCGTGACGGACGCGAAGTCCGCCGACTACCCGGCACACAGCCCGGCACGGGTGCTCGTCGACATGTTCAACCTGTCCTACACCACCCTGCTCGGGGCGCTGGACCGGACGTTCAACGGCCACCCCGACGAGCTGTCGATGGCGCTCAGCGTCATGGTCGAGATGCAGCTCACCGCGCAGAAGCTCGTCAGCACCCGCCTGCCCGGCACCGGCCGCTTCGCAGCTCCCACCTTCGAGTACGTCCGAGGGGCCGCGTCAGGGTAGTGGCGCTGCGCCCTCCGTCTCAGGCGGCCAGCACGGGCTCGCGCTCCGCCGCCGAGCGAGCAGCCGCGAGACGGGCGTAGCGCCCCTCCAGCGCCATGAGACGGTCGTGGTCGCCGAGCTCGACGACACGGCCGTGGTCGAGCACCGCGATCTGCTCCGCGTGGCGCACCGTCGACAGGCGGTGCGCGATGGTGATCGTCGTGCGGCCCTCCATGAGGCGGTCGAGGGCGGCCTGCAGCTCGCGCTCGGTCTCGTTGTCGAGGGCGCTCGTCGCCTCGTCGAGCACGAGCACCCGCGGGTTGCGCAGGAGCGTGCGGGCAATGGCGAGGCGCTGACGCTCGCCGCCGGAGAAGCGGTGGCCGCGCGCGCCGACGACGGTGTCGAGCTGGTCGGGCAGGCTGGCGACGAGGGCTGACACCTGCGCAGCCTCGAGGGCGCGCCACAGGTCGGCATCGCTCGCGGCAGGGGCGGCGAGCAGGAGGTTGTCGCGGATCGAGGCGTGCACGAGGTGCGTGTCCTGGCTGACCACACCGACGATGCGCGCGAGGTCGGCGGGGTCGAGGTCGCGCAGGTCGATGCCGTCGATGGTGACCCGCCCCGACGTCGGGTCGTGCAGGCGGGCGACGAGCCCGGCGAGGGTCGTCTTGCCCGAGCCAGTCTCGCCGACGAGAGCCAGCGTCGTGCCGGCGGGCACGGTCAGCGAGACGTCGTCGACGGCATACCGGCTCGTGGTGTCGTGGGTGAAGCGGACGGCCTCGAAGCGGACGTCACCGCGGATGTCGTCGTGGTCGACGCGCACCGGGTCGGTGGGCGGCGCGATGTCGACGGGCAGGTCGAGGTAGCCGAAGATGCGGCTGAAGAGCGCCATCGAGCTGATCCACTGGGCACCGACGTTGAGCAGGCCCATGAGCGGACGGAAGATGCCCGCCTGCAGCGTCGTGAAGGCGATGAGGGTGCCGATCGTCATGCCGCCTGAGGTCGCCGGGAAGCCCGCGGCGAGGTAGATGAGGGCGGGGATCGCGGCGAAGATGATCTGCATCGTGGCCATGCGCCAGCGGCCCGCGAGCTGGGAGCGCATCTCGAGGTCGACGAGGTCCGACGAGGTGTCGGTGAAGCGGCGCGCGGTCGTGTCGGCGGCGCCGAGCGTCTTGACGAGCGTCATGCCGCTGACGGTGAGGGTCTCCTCGACCTGGCTGTGCAGGTCGGCGAGGCGGCGCTGCCGGCGGGCGGTGATGTCGCGGCGCAGCAGGGCGACCCGGCGGGTCATCCACACCGCCGGCGGGATGACGAGCAGCGACAGCAGCGACAGCCGGGGGCTGAGGGCGACCATGGCGATCGCGGTCGCGACGGCCGTCGTCACGTTGCTCGCGATCGAGGTGGCCGTCGAGGTGATGACGGCCTGCATGCCGCTGATGTCGTGGGTGAGGCGCGACTGCACCTCGCCGCTGCGGGTGCGGGTGAAGAAGGCGATCGACTGCCGCTGCAGGTGCGCGAAGACGTCGGTGCGCAGCCCGTGCATGACGCGCTCGCCGACGGCCGTCGTCAGCCAGGTCTGCACGACGCCGAGCAGCTGCGTGACGACGGTGACGGCGAGCATGCCGCCGACGGCCCAGAGCAGGAGGCTGACGTCCTGGTGGGGGAGGGCGTCGTCGATGACGGCCCGCAGCAGGAACGGGGAGGCCATCGAGATGACCGAGATGGCGACGATGATCGCCGTGACGGCGGCGACCGGCCGCCGGTGGGGGCTGAAGAGGGCGAGGACCCGGCGCATCGGCACGGGCGACTCGGCGAGCTGCTCGCGGTCGGCGGGGTCGACCTTCTCAGGGCGTCCGAAGCGGCCGCCGCTGGCTCCGCGGGGGCCGCGCTGTGCGGGGGTGGTGTTGGTGGTCTCGTTCAAGGGATCACTCCATCTCTGTTCTCCGATCCATGATGCTGAGGTTACCTCACTATGAGGAAACAACGCAAACCACGCCGTATGCTGCTCGCATGCGCCCCGCAGACGACCCGTCCTCGAGCGAGCCGTCCCTCGACGAGCTGCTCATGGGCGCCGCGCGGGCGCTGCGCCGCACGTGGTCTCGCGGCCTCGGCCCTGACCTGTCGCCGCACGACGCACGGGCGCTGCGCGTCATCGGCCACCACGGACCCACCCGGCTCGGCGTCGTCGCCGACCACCTGCGCATCGCACCTCGGTCGGCGACCGACGTCGTCGACCGACTCGAGGCGCGCGGGCTCGTCGAGCGGGCCCCCGACCCCGCTGACCGTCGGGCCATGACCGTGTCGCTCACCGCAGTCGGCGCCGAGGTGCTCGGTGACGTCGACAAGGCCCGGCGCGAAGGCGCCGCAGAGTTCTTCGGCTGCCTCACGGAGAGCGAGCGAGCCTCTCTCGCAGAGACTCTCGTCAAGCTCGACCCACGAGAAGGCTGACAGCCCGTGTCCCTTCACTCGGTCGAGGCACTGCTCGACGCCGCGACCGACGCGGCAGTCAGGCAGGAGTGGACGGCGCTCGCCGAGGCCGGCCTCCCGAGCCAGGCGGCCCACCAGGGCGCCACGAACGCCCCTCACATCACGCTGTCGGTCGCGACCGGGGTCCCCGACTTCGTCGAGAGCCGGATCGCCCGTGAGATCGGCGCCCTGCTGCCCGTGCCGGTTCGCCTCGGGCCGCTGCTCGTCATGGGGTCGAGGCGCTTCGTGCTGGCCCACCTCGTCGTGCCGAGCGACGAGCTGCTGCGCCTGCACGCCACGGTCGCCCGCGCGATGTCGGCGGCACCCGAGGTGCCCGAGGTCGTGCGACCGGGCCGGTGGACCCCACACGTCACCCTGGCTCGGGGTCTGGGGTCGCGGCAGGTCGGTGACGCGCTCGCCGTCCTCGGGCGCACCCGACCCCTCGACGGCAGCATCGCCACGGTCCGGCGCTGGGATCCCACGGCACGGCGTGCGTGGCCCGTCGGCGGCAAACCTACGATGGAGCCATGAGCCTCGAACTCGGCCTCGACACCTTCGGCGACATCGCGGCCGGCCCTGACGGCAGCCCCCTGCACCCCGCGGTCGTCATCCGTGAGGTGCTCGCCGAGGGCGAGCTTGCCGACCGCCTCGGTCTCGACTTCTTCGGCGTGGGTGAGCACCACCGCGACGACTACGCCGTGAGCGCCCCGGAGGTGCTCCTCGCCGGGCTCGCCACCCGCACCGAGCGCATCAGGCTCGGCACGTCCGTGACCGTGCTGAGCAGCGACGACCCGATCCGGGTCTTCCAGCGCTTCTCGACCGTGGATGCCCTGAGCAACGGTCGCGCCGAGATCACTGTCGGCAGAGGCTCGTTCATCGAGTCGTTCCCGCTCTTCGGCCTCGACCTCTCCGACTACGAGCTGCTCTTCGAGGAGAAGCTCGACCTGCTCGCCGCCGTCGTCGCCGAGCAGCCGGTGAGCTGGCAGGGCTCGACCCGCCCGCCCGTGCAGGTCGAACGCATCATGCCGTCGACCGAGTCGGGCCACCTCCCCGTCTGGGTCGGTGTCGGGGGCACGCCGCAGTCGGTCGTGCGGGCCGCGCACTACGGCTTCCCCGTCGTCATCGCCATCATCGGCGGATCGGCGCGGCAGTTCGTGCCGCTCGCCGACCTCTACCGCCGGGCGCTGTCCGAGATGGGCAAGCCCGAGCTGCCGCTGGGGGTGCACTCCCCGGGCTACATCGCGGCGACCGACGAGCAGGCGCGCGAGGAGTTCCTGCCGCACTTCCTGCCCTACATGAACAAGCTCGGCCGCGAGCGGCGCTGGGCCCCGATGTCCAAGGAGCAGGCAGCCTTGCAGCTCGGCCCCGACGGCGCCGTCTACTGCGGGTCGCCCGACACGGTCGCGGCCAAGATCGCTGACACGACAAGGGCGCTCGGCCTCTCTCGCTTCCAGCTCAAGTACTCCTTCGGAACCCTGCCGCACGCCCAGCGCATGGAGTGCATCCGGCTCTATGCCGAGGAGGTCGTGCCGCGGGTGCGTGAGCTGCTCGCCGAGGACTGACGTGCGGGTCCTGCTCGTCGGCATGGGCTCGCGCGGCGACGTGCAGCCGCTTCTCGCGCTCGCGCCACGTCTCGAGCAGCTCGGGTATGCCGTCTCGCTCGCTGCCGCTGCCGACTTCCGCCCGCTCGTGGAGGGTCATGGGGTGCGCTTCGAGCCGTTGTCGTTCGACCTCGAGGGGCCGCTGCGCACCGGTCTCGGCCGCGACGGGCTGCAGGGCTCGGCGATCACCCAGGTGCGCGAGGCACGGCTCATGCGCCAGGTCGTCGCGCAGACGGCCGTCGCACTGGCGGGCGATCTCGAGCGGCTCGTGGAGCAGGCCGACGCGGTCGTCTCGGGTGCCCTGACGTTCGACGCCGTCCACGCCCTGCTCTCGGTCGAGGGGAGCGTTGCGAAACCGCACGTCTATGCCGTCTTCGCTCCCGTGTGGCCCAGTGCTGACGGGCCGTCCGTGGCACTCGCCCTGCGGCCACGCGCGTCGTCTCGGCTGAACCTCGCGTGGAGCATTCTCGCGGGCCGGGTCGCCTTCGACCTCTTTCGGCCACCGGGAGATCTCATCCGTCGACGACGAGGCCTGCCCCGCAAGAGCTTTCGTGACTACGTGAAGGCAGCCCAGAGCACGCCCACGCTTCTCGGAGCGAGCCCGGCCATCGTGCCTCCGGCCGGTGACTGGCCGCCGGCCCTGCGCCAGACGGGCTTCTGGGTGCGCGACGACGCCCCAGGCGAGTCCCTGACGCCGGACCTCGAGCACTTCCTCGCGGCGGGGCCACCACCCGTCTATGTCGGCTTCGGGTCGATGCCGACTCCCGACCCGGTCGGGGTGGCGCGCGACGTGGCCGGTGTGCTGGGGCGGCTCGGTGTGCGAGGGGTGCTCAGCGAAGGCCTCGCCGGGCTCGTTGTCCCACCGGGCTCGGGCGCAGGCGCGTCGGGCGGATCGTCGCTCATCGGGGTGGGGGCGACCAGCCACGGGGCGCTCTTCCCCCGGTGCGCCGCCGTCGTCCACCACGGCGGTGCGGGCACCACCGCAGCCGCGCTCCGGGCGGGCGTGCCGCAGGTGGTCGTGCCGCACGCCGCCGACCAGCCCTACTGGGGCCGGCGTATGGCCGACCTGGGCGTCGCAGCCGAGCCGATCGCGCGCAAGGACCTGACGCCGGCGCGACTCCAGCAGGCGCTCGAGGTCGCGCTGTCTCCGGAAGCCCGCGAGGCGGCATACCGGCTCGGTGGGCGGGTGCGCGCCGAGGACGGTGCGGGCGACGCTGCACGCCTCATCCACGCCCACCTCTCGTCACGAGTGGGGTGAGGTCAGAGGGTCGCGGCGAGCTCCGTGGCCTGGCGGATGGCGCGCTTCGCGTCGAGCTCGGCCGCGACGTCGGCGCCGCCGATGACGTGGACGGGGATGCCGCGCGCGGCGAGCTGCGGCCCGAGGTCGTTGACCGACTCCTGCCCTGTGCACAGCACGATGGTGTCGACGCCGATGACCTCGGGGTCCGTGTGGTCGGGTCCGTGGGAGATGTGCAGGCCGGCGTCGTCGATGCGTTCGTAGTTGACGCCGACGTGGTGGTGAACTCCCTTGGCCTTCAACGAGGCCCGGTGCACCCATCCGGTGGTCTTGCCGAGTCCCTTGCCGATCGACGTGGCCTTGCGCTGGAGCAGGTGCACCTCGCGCGGCGACGGAGCGGGCTGCGGGGCGACGAGGCCACCACGGGACCCGTCGGGTGAGCCGACGCCCCACTCGGCCATCCACTGCTCGATGGTGAGCGGCGATTCGACGTGGGTGAGCCACTCCGACACGTCGACCCCGATGCCGCCGGCGCCCATGACGGCAACCCGGCGGCCCACCGGGGCGCCGTCACGGACGGCCGCGGCATACGTCACGACCGACGGGTGGTCGATGCCCGGCACGTCGGGCACGCGCGGCTCCACGCCGGTCGCGACGACCACCTCGTCGAAGTCGGTGAGGTCGTCGACGCCGGCGCGACGCCCGAGGTGCACCTTGACGCCCGCGAGCTCCAGACGCCGGCGGTAGTAGCGGATCGTCTCGGCGAAGTCCTCCTTGCCGGGGATGCGCTGGGCGATGGCGAACTGCCCGCCGAGGCCCGCGCCGGCCTCGAAGAGCTCGACCCGGTGACCCCGCTCGCTGAGCGCCACGGCTGCCGCGAGCCCGGCGGGTCCGCCGCCGACAACGGCGACGGCCTTGGTGCGCCGGCTCGGGGCGAGCACGAGGAGCGTCTCGTGGGCGGCGCGCGGGTTGACGAGGCAGGTCGCCGTCCGCTTCGAGAAGGTGTGGTCGAGGCAGGCCTGGTTGCAGGCGATGCACGTGTTGATCTCGTCGGCGCGGTCACCGGCGGCCTTGGCGACCCAGTCAGGGTCCGCGAGCAGCGGCCGGGCCATCGACACGAGGTCGGCGCTGCCGTCGGCGACGACCTGCTCGGCGAGGTCGGGCATGGTGATCCGGTTCGACGTGACGACCGGGACCGACACCTCGGGCCGCAGCTTCGCCGTCACGCGGGTGAAGGCCCCGCGCGGCACCGACGTGACGATGGTCGGCACGCGTGCCTCGTGCCAGCCGATGCCGGTGCTGATGATCGTCGCCCCGGCAGCCTCGACCTCTGTGGCGAGCGAGACGATCTCGTCCCACGACTGCCCGTCGGGCACCAGGTCGAGCATCGAGAGGCGGTAGACGACGATGAAGTCCGGGCCCACCGCTTCGCGCACGGCGCGCACCACGTCGACGGCCAGCCGCCTGCGGCGCTCGGGGGAGCCGCCCCAGTCGTCCTCGCGGTGGTTGGTACGCGGCGCGAGGAACTGGTTGATGAGATAGCCCTCGGAGCCCATGATCTCGACGCCGTCGTAGCCGGCCTCACGGGCGAGGCGCGCGCAGCGGGCGTAGTCGTCGATCGTGCCGCGGACGGCCCGGTCGGACAGCGCGCGAGGGGTGAAGCGCGAGATGGGGGACTTCACCGCGGAGGCAGACACTGCCAGCGGGTGGTAGGCGTAGCGGCCGGCGTGCAGGATCTGGAGCGCGATCGTGCCGCCCTCGCGGTGCACCGCGCTCGTGATGACGCGGTGCCGTCGCGCCTGCCTCGACGTGACGAGCACCGACCCGCCGGGGTAGAGCGAGCCGGCGAGGTTCGGCGCGAAGCCACCGGTGACGATGAGCCCCACCCCGCCACGGGCGCGCTCGGCGAAGTACGTCGCGAGCCGGTCGAAGTCACGCGCGCGGTCCTCGAGGCCGGTGTGCATCGAGCCCATGACGACGCGGTTGCGCAGCGTCGTGAAGCCGAGGTCCAGCGGGCGGAGGAGATGGGGGTATGCCGTCGTCACGGGTCCGAGGGTAGCCGCTGGTTACCGCTCGGTAGCCGATGGCGCGTCGAGGGTCACAGTGAGCGCTCGCCGCCGTCTCCGGCGGTGCGGCGGCCGGTCGGGGGCATCAGGGAGGTGGGTGACAATGTCGTCGTGACCGAACACCTCGACGTCCTCGTCGTCGGCGCGGGACTCTCCGGCATCGGGGCCGGCTACCGGCTCCAGACGATGACGCCGAACCGCAGCTACGCGATCCTCGAGTCACGCGACTCGCTCGGGGGCACCTGGGACCTCTTCCGCTACCCCGGGGTGCGTTCCGACTCCGACATGATGACGCTCGGCTTCCCCTTCGAGCCCTGGAGCGACCCCGACGCCATCGCTGACGGTGGCAAGATCCTCGACTACCTGGGCGAGACGGCGCGCAAGTACGGCATCGACCAGCGGATCCGCCTCGGGCACAAGGTTGTCGGTGCCGCGTGGTCGACCCCTGACGCCCGCTGGACGGTGACCGTCGAGCATGGTGAGGAGCGTCTGGAGCTCACCTGCTCGTTCCTCTACCTCTGCAGCGGCTACTACGACTACGAGCACGGTCACGAGCCGGAGTTCCCCGGCCGCGACTCCTTCGAGGGGCGGGTCGTGCACCCACAGTTCTGGCCCGACGACCTCGACGTCGCAAAGCAGAAGGTCGTCGTCATCGGCTCGGGCGCCACGGCCGTCACCCTCGTGCCGGCGCTCGCCGACCGCGGCGCCGACGTGACGATGCTCCAGCGCACGCCGACGTGGGTCACCTCCCTGCCCCGACGCGACCGCGTGCGCGACATCGTGCAGCGCGCGCTCCCCGTCGGCCCCGGAGGCACCGTGGTGCGCTACAAGAACGTCCTCACGACGATGGCCTTCTACGAGCTGACGCGTCGCCGGCCCACGGCCGCCCGCGCGCTGCTGACCCGGCGTGCGACCCGGTCACTCGGCTCGGCGACGATGGTCGCCGACCACTTCACCCCGACCTACGATCCCTGGGACCAGCGCCTCTGCCTCGTCCCCGACGAAGACCTCTTCGTGGCGCTGCGGTCGGAGCGGGCCCACGTCGTGACCGACACGATCGAGACCTTCACGCCACACGGCATACGGCTGTCGTCGGGTCGCGAGCTCGACGCCGACGTCGTCGTCACGGCAACGGGGCTGCGCATCAAGGTGGCCGGCGGCATCGACATCGTCGTCGACGGGCAGCGACGGGCGACCCGCGACCTCACCGTCTATCGCGGCACGATGTTCGTCGACGTGCCGAACCTCGCCATCAGCGTCGGCTACGTCAACGCCTCGTGGACGCTGCGCTCCGACCTCGCCAGCCGCCACCTCTGCCGTCTGCTCACCCACATGGAGCACCACGGGTGGCGCATCGCGGTGCCTCGCGCGCCGGAGGGGATCGCCGGGCGACCGTTGCTGCCCCTCGACTCGGGCTACGTGCGCCGCGCGGGCGACGAGCTGCCGCAGCAGGGCGATGCCGCGCCCTGGCTGATGCGCCAGAACTACCTGCTCGACCGGCGCGACATGCTGCGCGGAGACATCACCGAGGCGATGTCCTTCTCCCGCTGACGAATTCGCCCGTGAAGCGGGCTCGGGTCAGGTGGTGCCGGAGGACGTGCGGCGCGGGTCGTCGATGCGCACCGCGTGGTCGATCGCCGTGACGCGCACCTCGACCTCGGCGTAGGTCGTGAGCGTCTCGATCTCCTCCGGCACGTCCCGGTCGCTCTCGAGGTAGAAGGAGTGGTCCTGCCCGAGGAAGCGGATCGACTTCACCGCGCCGTCCTGCAGCTGCACGTGTGCGTCGACGGTGCCGCGCAGGTCGCGCAGGGCCTTCGGGTCGTCCATGATCGCCGTGAGGCCGGAGAGCTCGAAGTAGTCGCGGGCATCGACCTCCCCCGAGATCTCGCCCTTGCCGATGTCGGTGCTGGGGACGAAGGACCCGAGGGCCGCGGGCATCGCCGACACGGTCTTCTGCGGTGTTGGGACGGCGAAGGTCGCGAGGTCGCGCGTCGACGCGCGCGTCCACTTCGTCGCCCCCTGACTCCGCACGTAGGACCGACCGCCCGCCAACACGAAGCTGAGACTGACGTAGTCGCGGCCCTTCTTCGAGTCCTCCTGGAACGCCACGTCCGCCGACAGCAGGCCGTGCGGCGCGTCGACCGTGAAGGTCCGATGCATCTTCAGCACCTCGCCGCCGGCATACTCGTAGGTCGTCGTGACGACATACCTCGAAGTGCGGGCGGAGGAGAAGCCGGCCTTGGCGAGGGCGAAGGCCGCGACGGGGTCGCTGCTCGCGCCCGAGGTGGCCGATGACCCGGCCGTCGCACTGGGCGCGGCGGTCGCGGTGGTGGTCGCGGTGGACCCCGACGGCGTGCGACCCGAGCCCGTGGCCCCCGCCTCGTCGGGGGCTGCGCCGGCGCAGCCGGACAGCAGCCCCGCGAGCAGGACAGAACAGGCGAGCATCCCCCGGCGACGTGACACACGCGGACTCTAGGGCAGTGGCCGGGCTGACGACAGCCGAAAAGGGTCGCGGTGTCGGCGGGGCGGGCGGCGGGCGGCGGCGGTCGGCGGCGGGCGGCGGCGGGCGGCGGTCCGTGGTCCGCGGTCCGTGGTCGGCCGGGTCAGCCGACGGTGATCCGTTCGGACACGAGCCCGCGGTCGGCGAGGTCGCGCAGGCGGGTGACGGTGCGGTCGTGGACCGCCCACGGGTCGATGGTGTTGACGTAGATCTTTGTGCCGCCCTCGAAGCCGGCTGGAGTCGAGACCCGCAGCTTGACCACCGCGCGGAGCGGGATGGGGAGGTCGAGCAGGGGCGGGCCGTGGTGCCACTCCTCGTTGGTCGGCACGTCCACCCCGACCGCGGCGTGGCACGCGTGCACGAGGTCGGAGAAGTCGCGCACCTCCTCGTCGGACAGCTCCCACGGGCGGCACTCGGTGTTCGTCGTGTGCACGACGAGCGAGGGGTACTGATGGCCCACGCCGGCAAAGGCCACCGCCGTGGGGGTGCGCGCCACGACGAGGCCCTCCTCGTCGGCGAACTGCCGACCCCATCGGGCGAAGAGGTCGGGCTCGGCCCTGACCCGGTCGGACTCACGCTCGAGGTCGACGCCGGGCTCGTCGATGGCGACGAGCTGCTTGTGGAGGTGGTCGAAGGATGCGCCTGCGGGGCGCAGCCAGTTCTGGAACGCCGAGACGTAGCGGGCGTGAGGGTTGCCGCGATAGAGGTCGTGGACCGCCTGGATCGTGAATCGCGTGTACTGCCAGTGCTCCTCAGGAGTGAGCGTGCCGGATCCGGCGTTCTGCCAGTCGTCGAGGGCGCCGTCGACGAAGTGCCGTCGTGCGACGACGACCTGGTGGTTGCCGGCGAAGAGCCCCACCGACTCGCGCTCCAGGTCGCGCTCGTCGAGCGGCTCCGCGTCGGCGCCAGGAGTCTCCCGAGCACGCATCCTGACGCGCGCCAGAGCCGTGAGGTGAGCGCGCCCTCCGGGCGTCGAGAGGTATGCCGTCCGGTGGGCCTGCGACTCCGGCGTGGGCTCGAAGCCGTGGGCGAGGTGCCAGTAGTCGTAGGTGAGAATCTCGAAGAGGTTGGGGAAGAGCCGGAACTGCGCGACCGTGTCGCCGAGCTGCTCCGCCGTGAGCCCGCGGATCTCGCGCCAGCCGTCGGCGTCCCTCACGAGGCGGGCGATCTCCGGTGTCGTCTCGAGGAGCCGGCCGGGGCAGAAGGCGCAGTAGCGG
Organism: Humibacillus xanthopallidus; assembly: GCF_006717145.1. Taxonomy (GTDB): domain Bacteria; phylum Actinomycetota; class Actinomycetes; order Actinomycetales; family Dermatophilaceae; genus Humibacillus; species Humibacillus xanthopallidus. Next base: position 520,091 of record NZ_VFQF01000002.1, read on the forward strand.
TCGTGCATCGTCGGGTCGAGGGGAGCCGGGTCGGGCCGCGACACCGTGAGGGGGCGTGCCGCGCGGCCGGGCAGCGTCCACACCTTCGTGCCCGTCACGGGGTTGACCTGCTTGACCGTGCCGTCGGGCAGCCGGGTCAGTGGCTGGACGGGGCGGCGATCGGCATGAGGGTCGCCGGGCTTCGATCCGGTGGGCTCGGTCACGGCCTCAGACTAGGTGGGCTAGCGTCGACACGTGGACGACGACGACCCGAGGGGCCTGCCCTACCGCAACCCGACACTGCCCGTGGAGCAGCGGCTCGACGACCTGCTGGGGCGCATGACCCTGCCGGAGAAGGTCGGCCAGATGCTTCAGCTCGACGCGCGGGGTGACCTCGACGAGATCATCCACACCAAGCTCGCCGGCTCGATCCTGCACGCGTCGCCCGAGACCCTCGTCGCGGCCGTCGAGCAGGCCGCGCAGACCCGCCTCGGCATTCCGCTGCTCACCGCCGACGACTGCATCCACGGCCACTCCTTCTGGCCGGGCGCCACGATCTTCCCGACCCAGCTCGGCATGGCCTGCACGTGGGATGCCGACCTCATCGAGCGCGCCGCCCGCGTCACCGCCCTCGAGGTCTCGGCGACCGGCATCCACTGGACCTTCTCGCCCGTGCTGTGCATCACCCGCGACCTGCGCTGGGGCCGGGTCGGCGAGACGTTCGGCGAGGACCCGCACCTCATTGGTGAGCTCGGTGCCGCCATGGTCCGCGGCTACCAGGGCGACGGGCTCACCGACCCGACGGCGATCCTCGCCTGCGCCAAGCACTTCGCCGGCTACTCCGAGACGCAGGGAGGTCGCGACGCCAGCGAGGCCGACCTCAGCCGGCGCAAGCTGACGTCGTGGTTCCTGCCGCCCTTCGAGCGGGCCGTCCGCGAGGGCTGTCGCACGTTCATGCTCGGCTACCAGTCGATCGACGGCGTGCCCGTCACGGCGAACCAGTGGCTCCTCGACGAGGTGCTCAAGGGCGAGTGGGGCTTCACCGGCACGCTCGTGACCGACTGGGACAACGTCGGCCGCATGGTGTGGGAGCAGAAGATCTGTGCCGACGACGTCGAGGCGGCCACCGTCGCGGTGCGCGCCGGCAACGACCTCGTCATGACGACGCCGACCTTCTTCGAGGCAGCCCAGGAGGCCGTCGCCCGCGGGCTGCTCGACGAGGCGGCCATCGACGCTGCTGCCCGTCGGGTGCTGCGCCTCAAGTTCGAGCTCGGCCTCTTCGAGGACGCCCGCCCGCCGGACCCCGCCCGGCAGGCCGCGGTGATCGGCTGCCGCGAGCACGCCGACCTCAACCTCGAGGTGGCGCGCCGCTCGCTCGTGCTGCTGACGAACGACGGCACGCTGCCCTTCCTCCCCAAGGTCTCATCCGGAAGCCGCGCGGACAGCGTTGACGTGCAAGCGGACTCGTCGCCGACCATCGCTGTCATCGGCCCGAACGCCGACGACCCTCAGGCCAACCTCGGTGACTGGGCAGGTGCGTCGGGCCAGGTCGACTGGATGCCCGACGGTCACCCGCGCGAGACGGTCGAGACGGTCCTCGACGGCTTCCGCGCTGTCGTGCCCTCGGGATGGACCGTCACCCACTCCCGCGGCGCCGAGATCGAGCGGCTCGTTCCGGACCCCGAGGGTCCGCTCTACCCCGACGGGCAGCCTCGTCCGCCCGTGTCGCAGCCGGCCGCCGTCGACCCCGAGCAGCTCGCCGACGCCGTCGCGGTCGCCTCGGCGGCAGACCTGGCCGTCGTCGTGCTCGGCGACACGATCGCCCTGACGGGAGAAGGCTGCTCGACCGCGACCCTCGACCTGCAGGGCGGCCAGGTCGCGCTCCTCGATGCCCTCGTAGAGACCGGCACGCCCGTCGTCGTCGTGCTCCTGCACTCCAAGCCGTGTGTCCTGCCGCCGAGCGCTCCGCGTGCTGCCGCGGTCATCGAGGCCTTCAGCCCCGGTATGCGTGGGGGCCGGGCCGTCGCCGAGCTCGTCCTTGGCGAGATCGAGCCCTTCGGCCGGCTCCCTGTCTCGGTGCCGCGCCACGTCGGCCAGCAGCCGACCTACTACAACCAGGTGCGCGGCCAGCACGGCCAGCGCTACGCCGACCTCACGCAGGACCCGCAGTTCGTCTTCGGCGAGGGCCTCACCTACACGACCGTCGAGTGGTCCGGCCTGACGATCGACAGCAGCGACGTCGCACCTGACGACGTCGTCACCGCGGAGGTCACGCTGACCAACACGGGCGACCGGACGGCATACGAGCTCGTGCAGGTCTATGTGACCGACGTGGTCACGAGCGTGACGTGGGCAGCCAAGGAGCTCAAGGCATTCCAGCGTGTCGAGGTGCCCGCGGGCGAGTCCGTCACGGCGAGGGTCGAGGTGCCCGTGCACGCGTGCAGCATCGTCGACGCCGCGGGTCGGCGGGTCGTCGAGCCGGGCGAGTTCGAGCTGCTCGTGGGCTCCAGCTCGCGCGACGTCGACCTGCAGCGAGCCCGGTTCGCCGTGCACGCCCCGAGCACCACCCGCCCGACCGTCACCGTCTGAAGGAGCACCATGCGCGCAGCCCGAGTCACCACCCTCGACGGACCAGGCCACGTCATCGTCGACGCCGACGTCGCGGAGCCGACCCTGACCCCGGGTCACGTGCTGGTCGACGTGTACGAGGCGGGAGTCAACTTCCCGGACGTCCTCATGTCGAAGGGCCTCTACCAGATGCGGCCGGAGCTGCCCTTCGTGCCGGGCTCCGAGTGCGCGGGGGTCGTGCGGGAGGCCGCGCCGCACAGCATCTTCCGTCCGGGCGACCGGGTGGCCGCCTTCCCCGTGCTCGGCGCCTTCGCCGAGACGGTGAGCGTGCCTGAGGCGATGGTGTTCCCGCTGCCCGACGCCGTGTCGTTCGAGGCCGGTGCCGCCCTGCCGATGAACTACCTCACCGTGCAGTTCGCCCTCGACCGCCGGGCACGGCTCGAGCGCGGCGAGGACGTGCTCGTGCACGGCGCCGCGGGCGGCATCGGCACGGCGGCGATCCAGGTCGCCCGGGCGATGGACGCGCGCGTCATCGCAGTCGTCTCGTCGGCCGACAAGATCGAGACGGCCCGGGCGGCGGGTGCGCACCACGTCGTCATGGCCGATGGGTTCCTCGCTGCCGCAAAGGAGCTCACCGGTGGGCGTGGCGTCGACGTCGTCGTCGACCCGGTCGGTGGAGACCGGTTCACCGACAGCCTGCGCTGCCTCGCGCCCGAGGGGCGGCTGCTCGTCATCGGCTTCACCGCCGGTCAGATCCCCGAGGTCAAGGTCAACCGGCTGCTCCTCGGCAACACGAGCGTCGTCGGCGTCGGCTGGGGCGCCTTCTGGCAGCACCGCCCCGAGTTCCTTCGTGAGCAGTGGGAGGCGATCGTGCCGCTCCTCGAGCAGGGCCTGCTCGACCCGCCGATCGGATCACGGCACCCGCTCGACGACGTGGTCGGTGCGCTGACCGAGATCGACGAGCGACGGGCCCGGGGCAAGGTCACGCTGACCGTCCGAACGATCCAGGGGGCCTAGGTTGGGCCGTATGCCGTCCAGCTCGCACCGCGCCCCCACCTCCCCCCGCCGGGTGCTCGTCACCGGCGCCGCCTCCGGCCTCGGGCTGGCTCTCGTGCGCGCCTTCGTCGCGAGGGGCGACCAGGTGCTCGCGACCGACCTGCAGGCCGAGCGGCCTGACGTGCTCCCGTCGGCGGCGGCATACCTGCCCCTCGACGTGCGCAGCGACGACGCGTGGGGCGCGGCGCTCGCCCACGTGCGCGAGACATGGGGCGGGCTCGACCTGCTCGTCAACAACGCGGGCGTCGCCGCGGGTGGGCGCATCGACGTCGCGACGATGGACGAGTGGCGCTGGATCGTCGACATCAACCTGCTCGGGGTCGTGCGCGGGTGCCGCACCTTCACGCCGCTCTTCAAGGAGCAGAGGAGCGGGCACATCGTCAACACCGCCTCCCTCGCCGGGCTCGTGCACGCACCGGGGATGTCGGCCTACAACACCGTCAAGGCGGGGGTCGTGGCGCTGAGCGAGACCCTGTCGCACGAGCTCGCCCCGCACGGCATCGACGTCTCGGTCGTCTGCCCGTCCTTCTTCCGCACCAACCTCGGCGACTCCTTCCAGGGCGCCGACACCGAGATGGAGGACGCAGGCAGGCGGATGGTCAGCGGGTCGAGGCGCAGCGCCGAGCAGGTCGCACAGACCGTGGTGCGGGGCATCGACGCCCGTCGCGACGTCATCCTCACCGATCGCGAGGGCCACGTCGCTTGGCGGGCGAAGCGGTTCGTCCGGCCGGCCTACACGGCCGTGATGAAGCGCGCCGCAGCCAAGCGGCTCGGCGCCTGAGCGCCGGCGCGCTCTGTCGGTTGGTGCGGCCGGGCGGAGGCGTCAGTGCCCGCCGAAGGTCTCCAGCATGACCTGGCGCTCGGCGCCCGTGAGGTTGGTGTCGATGAGCTTGGAGTGCATGCCGTGGAAGCGTTCGCCGACGCGGTCGAGGTCGCCGGACTCGGTCACGATGAAGAGGGCCGACGTGCCCGGGGTGACCTCGGTCCGGATCTTCTCCAGCTGGTCCTTGGTGATGCCGGCGTCCTCGGTCACCTTGCTGATCGCGCCGAGGGCCGCGCCCGCCACACCGCCGATGACGGGGACGAAGAAGAGCGCGCCCACGAGGACGCCCCAGAGAGCGCCCCAGCCCGTGCCACGCCAGGCCTCGTCGTGACCGTGCTTGTTGCTGGGGTGCGCCTCGCCCTCGGGCCAGGAGACGATCGCGTGGTCGAGGATCGTGATGAGCCCCTCGCCCTCGCACTGCTTGAGGATGGACTCGGCGCCGTCGGCGCCCTCGGGGGTCTCGAACTTCCACACGGTGAACGCGGCCATGCCTGCTCCTTCGGGGTGCGGCCCGCGGGACCGTCCGGCCATCTCCGGGCTCTCGACAGTTCCGACCATACCGCCGAGGGGTCGCGTCGGCATGACGTCCGCGAAGGTCAGCCGGCCGGTGGGGCCGTCGTCGACCTGCGGAGGACGATGTCAGCAGGGGAGAGGGCGCCGAGCACCTGGTCGAGACTCCGGCGGAGCAGGCTCGCCGCCTCAGTTGCGGCCTGGTTGGCTGCGTCGGTGGTGGCCTCCGCCGTGGTCTCGTCGGCCGGCTCCTCGACGGCCGGCTCGGCCCCCTCAAGGGCGTAGGTGCGCTCGAAGGCGGGCTCGCGGCCCTGCTGCTCCCAGCCCAGCGCGACGAGGGCCTGCTCCTGCTCGGTGCTGAGGTCGCTGAGCCCCTCGAACTCCGTGTCGCTGATGCACTCCAGGGCGAGCACACCCTCGACGAGACGCGCCTGGAGGAACACGTCGGCCACGGGCCTGGGCTCGGCGCCAGGTGCTGTGGAACCAGACCGCCGAAGCGGCCAGCGGCGTTCGCGCACAGGTGCGCCCGCGGCATACGGGCGCGGACTCCCCTGGGACTCAGCGGCGCCGGGGGATCGGCCGGCTGAGCCGTCGGGAGCGGCGGTGATCGTCAGCCACTCGCCCTCCGTGAGGTCGGTGAGCTCATCAGCGATGCGCGCGGTCCACTGGTCCCACGTCTCCGCCGCGCCCGCCGCGCTCATGACGCGTCCGTCGCAGGTCGCACGAGCGCTGACTCCATGAGCGTGCGCAGGTGGTCGGGGATCGGGGTCGGCCGCCGGGTCGCCGCGTCGATCTCGACGTGCACCCAGTGACCCAGCGCCTTGATGCCGGCATCGTCGGGCGAGGCCCCGGCGGGGTCGACGAAGAGGCCCAGCTCGTAGGTGACGCTGGTGTGCCCGAGGCGGGTGACGCGAAGGCCCACGACGAGGCTGGAGGGGAAACCGACCTCGGCGAAGAACGAGCACCCGGACTCCGCCACGACGCCCTGCGTCGCATCGGTCATCGGGTCGATCGTCACGTGCTCGGCCTGCCAGCCGTTGATGGCCGAGTCGAAGAGCTCGTAGTAGACGGCGTTGTTGAGGTGGCCGTACATGTCGTTGTCGGACCATCGGGTCGTCACCGGTCGCCGCACCGGGAAGTCGTCGAGGGTGAGGGCGCGGGCGGCCGCAGCCCCCGACCGGGTCGTCGCCACGTCGGACATGACCCCATGGTGCCGCACGATCGAGGCTGTGGATGGGCGCTGGCGGTGTCACCTTCGACACCTAGAGTCGGGTCATGGCGTGGAGCGTGGGGCGAGCGAGCTGGGTGGCAGCCCTCACCGACCCCGAGATCGCCCAGCAGGTCGGCACCCGCACCTTCGACCGGGGAGTGGGGTATGCCGCCGAGGCCAGGGTGCGCTCGATCGCGTCCCGTCCCGACGGGCTCATGCTCCTCGGCACGATCGAGGGCAGCGGGTCCGAGACCTACCAGACGATCATCGAGGCGCGGCCGCACCCGAAGGGGCGCTCGCACCTGTGGAGCGGCCGCTGCAGCTGCCCCGTCGGCACCGACTGCAAGCACACGGTCGCCCTGCTGCTCGTCGCCCGCGACATCGCGAACGGCATCGAGCCGCGGCGACCGAGCGCTCCGGGTGACGACGACGCTCTCGGAGCCGGGGGTGCGGCGGGCTCGCCGGCCCTCCCGTTGACCGACCAGGGCCCTCGCCTCGGTGAGGTGCACTGGACCGACGTGCTCGGCCACGTCAAGCCGCGCCCTGCGCCCACCTCGCCCGAGGGGCGGGCGCGACCGGAGCCGAGGGGCGACCTCATGCCGGCCGGCCTCTTCGTCGACACGATCTACCGCGAGCCGCGCGGAGGCCGCGGCTCTGGCGCCGCGCGCGCGACGGGCCGGTCGGGCGGGCTCGCGGGCCTGCCGGTGCCCGGCTACGGCCTGCGCCCGACGCGCTGGACCCGCGCCGGCGCCTGGCACCGCACGCTCTCGTGGCACGACGCGCTGCCCCAGTGGCGAGCCGGCATCCGTCTGCTGCCCGAGCACGAGCGCATCCTGTCCCGCATCCACGACGCGACGCGTCACGGGTCGGGCAGCACGACCTACTTCACCCCCGTGCCGCCCATCTCCCTCGACGCGAGCCCGGACATCTGGCCGCTGCTGATCGAGGCGCTCGACGCCGGGGTTGAGATCATGCCCGGTGAGGGTGTCGTCGGGCCGGTTCACGTCGCGAGGGAGCCCGCGACCCTGACTCTCGCGGTGCTGCGTGCCGACGACGGGTCTGGTGACCTCGTGCTGCGGGTGGTCACCGAGGGCCTTCCCGACGTGCAGGGCGAGGTGCTGCACCTCGGCGACCCGGTGCACGGCATCGCGGTGGCCGGCGACGACGGCAGCCTCACCCTCGTGCCGCTCGACCAGGACCTCGAGCTCGGGTCCGAGGCGCTCGTCCAGGCCCTCGTCGGCATGCGCGTCCCGGCGGCCGAGCGGGCGCGCTTCCTCGGCGGGGCCGTGCCGGGGCTGCGCCAGCGGGTGCGGGTGCGCTCCCAGGTGCCGTTGCCTGCTCCCGAGCCCAACGCCGGTCCGGCGCACGGAGTGGGCGAGCCACTCGGGTTGTGGGAGGGCGACGACGACACCGGTGGCGCCGGTTCCGGGGGGCCGGCGGCGTCGGGCTGGCAGCCGCCCGCGGTCACCGTGCACGTCAGGGTCGGCAGCGACATGCCGGGCGAAGTGCGGCTCGACCTCGGCTACGCCTACGACGGCACACCGCGACCCTTCACGACCCAACGCTTCGGCGGGGCCTCCGGCGGACGGGACCGCGACGCCGAGCTCGAGGCGCTGCGCGCCGCCTCGTCGCTCGACGAGCTGCCCGGGGCGACTCGCGGTGACCGCGACGGGCCCTACGCACTCGCACCGCAGGTCGTCCTGCGTGGGCTCGCTGCGGCCACCTTCGTCTCCGACGTGCTGCCGGTCCTCGAAGCCGACCCGCACGTCACCGTCGAGGTCGACGGCGAGCTGCCCGACTACGAGGAGGTGACCTCCGCCCCCATCGTCCACCTCGGCGCCCTCGACCGGGTGGCCCGCGACCTCGGTGGCTCGGGGTCGGACCCCTCGGCGCCTGAGCCGGGCACGTCCGGCGCGGGCTCTCGCACGTCGTCCGGCACTGCCACTTCGTCCGACACGGGTGACTGGTTCGACCTGCACGTCACCATCGAGGTCGAGGGGGAGGAGGTGCCCTTCGAGCCCCTCTTCGGCGCCCTCGCTCGCGGTCAGGAGGTCATGTTCCTCGACTCCGGCTCGTGGTTCCGGCTCGACCGCCCCGAGCTGCACCGCCTGCGCGACCTCATCGACGAGGCGCGCGAGCTCGCCGACCCCGAGTCCGGAGGGCTGCGCCTGTCGGCACACCACGCCGACCTCTGGGACGAGCTCGTCGCCCTCGGCGTCGTCGACGAGCAGAGCGCCCGCTGGGCCGCCAACGTCGAGGCGCTCGGGTCGCTCGACGACGGGCCACTCGCCGAGGTGCCGGCAGACCTGCGAGCCACGCTCCGTCCGTACCAGCTCGACGGATTCCGGTGGCTCGCACGGCTGTGGGACGCCCGCATCGGCGGCATCCTCGCCGACGACATGGGCCTCGGCAAGACGATGCAGGTCATCGCCACCATCGCCCGCGCCCACGACCGCGGCGAGGTCGGTGGTGACGCCGGGCCGGTCCTCGTCATCGCGCCGACCACCGTCGTCGGCACGTGGCTGGGCGAGCTCGCCACGTTCGCCCCGCACCTGCCGGTCGTCGCCGTCACGGCGACCGAGCGCAAGCGCGGTGTGCCGCTCGCCGTCGAGATCGCGGGCGCCGAGGTCGTCATCACCTCGTATGCCGTCCTGCGCCTCGACGACGAGGCCTTCCACGCCGTGCGGTGGTCGGGGGTCGTCCTCGACGAGGCCCAGTTCGTCAAGAACCGGCAGGCCAAGACGCACGTCGCGGTGCGCAAGCTGGGTGCGCCCTTCACCATCGCGGTAACCGGCACCCCGCTCGAGAACTCCCTCATGGACCTCTGGTCGCTGCTCTCCCTCACCGCGCCCGGTCTCTACCCGCGTCCCGACGTCTTCACGAAGAGCTACCGCAAGCCGATCGAGTCCGGTCAGCGGCCCGAGCTGCTCGACCTGCTGCGCCGGCGCATCCGGCCGCTCATGCTCCGGCGCACCAAGGAGCAGGTCGCGATCGACCTGCCACCCAAGCAGATCCAGGTGCTTCCGCTCGAGCCGCACCCCGTGCACCGGCACATCTACGACCGGCACCTCCAGCGTGAGCGACAGCGGGTGCTCGGCCTGCTCGAGGACCCCGAGTCCAACCGCGTCGCCATCCTCGCCGCCCTCACCCGGCTGCGCCAGCTCGCCCTCGACCCGGCCCTCGTCGACCCGGCGCACGCCGACAAGGCCACCCCGGCCAAGGTCGACTTCCTCGTCGACCAGCTGCGTGAGCTCGCCGCCGAGGGTCACCGTGCGCTCGTCTTCAGCCAGTTCACGGGCTTCCTGCGGGGGGTCGAGGCGGCGCTGGCGCGCGCGGGGCTCCACACGGCATACCTCGACGGGTCGACGACGGATCGGCAGGCGGTCGTCGACGACTTCCGCCAGGGCGACGCCGTGGCCTTCCTCATCAGCCTCAAGGCCGGCGGCTTCGGGCTGACGCTCACCGAGGCCGACTACGTCTTCGTCCTCGACCCGTGGTGGAACCCCGCCGCCGAGGCGCAGGCCATCGACCGGGCGCACCGCATCGGGCAGAGCCGGCCGGTCACCGTCTACCGGCTCGTCTCCGCGGGCACCATCGAGGAGAAGGTCGTCGCGCTCCAGGACCGCAAGCGCGACCTGTTCCAGCGGGTCGTCGACGACGGCGGCTCCCTCTCCGGGGCGATCACGAGCGACGACGTGAGGGACCTGCTCGGGCTCGGTTGAGCAGGCCGCTGCGCGGGCCCCACCCGCTCGCGTCAGGGGGCGCCGCACGACGGGGAGGGCCGCGTCACAGATCCGGCCCGCATGGCTGACGCCGCTGGCAGGATGACGTCCATGCGGCGTGGTGAGTCGTGCTGACGAGCAAGAGCAGTCGGCGTCGGGCGCTCCTCGTCGGGGTCGACAGCGGCCGCAGCGCGGTCCACCGGATCACCCTGGCGGTGCTGGCCCTCGTCGCGGTCACGCTCTTCGGCGTCATCGGCTACCTCGTGCTCGGGTTCACCCCGCTCGAGGCGATGTACCAGACCATCACGACGGTCGCCACGGTCGGCTTCCGTGAGGTCCGTCCGCTGACGGCCGCTGGTCAGGTCTTCACGATGGCGCTCATCCTCCTCGGCGTCGGGACCGTGCTCTACAACCTGGGAGTCATCGTCGAGGCCCTCATCGAGGGTCACCTTCGCGAGCATGTCGAGAGGCGTCGCATGGACCGTCGAATCGCAGCCCTGAGCGGACACGTCATCATCTGCGGCTACGGCCGCGTGGGGCGTGCCGCCACGGCCCACCTGCTGGCAACGGGCAACGAGGTGGTGGTCATCGACAGCGACGAGAAGCGCCTCGGCGCGCTCACGACCTCGCACCTGCTCGGTGATGCGCTCGATGACGCCACCCTGCGTGCGGCCGGCATCGACCGGGCGGGGGCCCTGATCATCGCCCTCGACACCGACACCGACACCGTCTACGTCACCCTCTCTGCCCGTGCCCTGAGACCTGACCTCGTGATCATCTCGAGAGCGCGGACGGTCGACGCCAAGGAGAAGATGGTTCTCGCCGGAGCCACGCGGGCCGTCAACCCGCAGCTGATCGGAGGGCGCCGCATGGCGTCGTTCGCCCTGCACGGAGACGTGGCGGAGTTCCTCGACGTCGTGATGCACGACGAGGACATCGACTACCGGATCGACCAGATCCGGATCCCCGAGGACTCACCCGCGTCGGGCCGCACCCTGCGCGAGCTGGACCTGCTGGGCCGTTCAGGGGCTCAGGTGCTCGGCCTGCGGATGCGCGACCGGGGCCAGTTCGTGGCGAACCCACCCCCGGAGACGGTCGTGACGACGGGGATGACGGTCATCGCCCTGGGCGACCCCGCACAGATCGGGTCACTGATGGCCCTCGTCGGGTTGTGAGCCGGACGGCATACCTCCGGTTCGCCGGCGGCGGCGCAGGGTAGGACTCACCTGCGCCCGGTCCGTCAGGACACCCCTGCCGGAGGTCTTCCGCACCGGCATAGAGTGGTCGGAGCCGGATGGTCTCCACGAAAGGAACGACAAGTGGCTTACACGCTTCCCGAGCTCGACTACGACTACGCCGCCCTCGAGCCGCACATCAGCGCTCGCATCATGGAGCTGCACCACAGCAAGCACCACAAGGCCTATGTCGACGGTGCCAACGCTGCAGTGACCAAGCTGGAGGAGCTGCGCGAGTCGGGCGACTACGCCGCCCTCAACGGCGTGGAGAAGAACCTCGCCTTCCACCTCGGCGGTCACACGAACCACTCCGTCTTCTGGAAGAACATGAGCCCTGACGGCGGTGGCCAGCCCGAGGGTGAGGTGGCTGCGGCGATCACCGAGTACTTCGGTGGCTTCGAGAAGTTCCAGGCGCACTTCAACGCCAACGCCAACGCGATCCAGGGCTCCGGCTGGTCGATCCTCGCGTGGGACACCATCGCCGAGCGGCCGCACATCATGCAGCTGTTCGACCAGCAGGGCAACATCCCCGTCGGTCAGATCCCGCTGCTCCAGCTCGACATGTGGGAGCACGCCTTCTACCTGCAGTACGAGAACGTCAAGGCCGACTACGTCAAGGCCTGGTGGAACGTCGTCAACTGGGAGGACGTCGCCGCTCGTCTCGAGCGCGCCAAGGCCACCAAGGGACTCATCCTCCCGGCCTGACCCTCTCCACGAGAGACATGACAAGGGCGGGCCCCGTGAGGTGCCCGCCCTTCGTCATGCCCTCGTCACGCCCGCCCTCGGGCCTGCTCGCTTCGCTCAGCCCGGCGCGGTCTCGAGGCACTCGACCGCGCGCTTCGCCGCCCGCTGTCCGGCCGCCAGCGTGTCGCCCGTCCACGAGACCCGGTTCCACGAGATCGGCGTGCGCTCTGAGAGGCCGACGGTCAAAGGGATCATCGCCACGCCGTTGGTGCCCGGCCGGCTGAGGTTGGTCAGCGCCAGCGACCGCGAGGCGCCTCCGGCTGGGCTCCCGTCGTCGTGGACGTAGTCACGGTCGAGCCCGAGGACGTACCAGTCACCAGTGTCGGTCGTGGCGGCGAAGACGTAGGCCGTGGCGGTGACCGCGCCGGGGTGGGCCGCGATCGACTGGCTCGCCTGGTCGACGAGTGCCTTCGGTGCCGTCCCGCACGTGAGCACCGTTGCCGTCACGGCCGGGTCGCTCGCCGGGTTGGCGGCGGGGGTTGTGCTGGTGGCGGCGGCGCTCGAGTTGGAGCTGCCCGGTGACGACGTGCATCCCGCCAGCGCCATGACAGCGGCGGCGAGCCCCAGCGCGTACCTCATGGCCCCCTGAGTGTGCTTCACCCGCGTGACCCTAGGGGATCCGCTCAGCCGGTGGGGCGTACGAGCCGGTCGACCACACCGAGGAGGAGCACTTCGCGCAGCTCGGGCGCCAGGGCGTCGAGCATCGCGTTGAGCGGTGCCATCCGCTCGGGCAGCACGAGCTCTCCGCCGTCGCCCGCGAGGCCGGCGACAGCGAGCAGGCCGGTGAGGGTTGCCTCGTCAAGTGTCGCGGGGTCGATGCCCGAGGCCATCGCGACGAGATCGGCGGGCACCTGGGCCGGCCCGGCCTCGCGCGCGGCTGCCGTCGCGTCGGCAAGGTCACGGGCGATCTGGTCGGAGGCTGCCGCCGTCGCCGCGCTGAAGGTCAGGTGCACTGTGGCGGGGAGATCCCGGAAGCGCATCTGCGGCTGGACGTACCACCCGCGTACGAGCATCTCGTCCGAGATGGTGAAGACGTCGCACGTCTCGTCGGTCGTGAGCGCGAGCAGCGTCGAATCCGGCTGCGCCGCAAGGGACAACCCAGGTATGCCGTCCGCCACTGCCCCGAGGGCGAGCGTGGCCTCGCGCGCCGTGCGGGCGAGCTCGGCGTAGCGATCACCGCCGATGTGGTGGACGACCGCCCACGCCGCGGCGAGCGGTCCACCGGACTTCGTCGACTGCGCCGTGGTGTTGAGCATCGTGTAGCCCGGCCAGCGCGCGGAGGCGAAGAGGTGCGGACGCCGTTGGGCGGCCGACCCGTGGAGCAGGATCGAGACTCCCTTGGGGGTGTAGGCGTACTTGTGCAGGTCGAGCGAGAGGCTCGTGACCCCGTCGACCGCGAAGGTCCACGGCAGCTGGTCGGGCTCGGAGCCGCGCAGGTGTGGGAGGACCCAGCCGCCGATGCAGGCGTCGACGTGGCACCGGACCCCGGCCGCAGCGGCAGCGGCCGCGATGGGCTCGACCGGGTCGATCACCCCGTGGGCATAGGACGGCGCGGAGGCCACGACGAGAACCGTGCGGTCGTCGATGGCCGCGGCCATCGCCTCCGGGACTGCCCGTTTCGTGACGGGGTCGACGTCGACGAAGACGGGCTCGACACCCAGCCAGTGAGCGGCCTTGTGGAAGGCGGCGTGTGCTGTCGTCGGCAGGACCATCCGTGGCGCCGTGACATCGGGTCGCCCGTCGCGCGCAGCGAGGACTGCGAGCAGGATCGACTCGGTGCCCCCGGACGTGACGACACCGGCGAATCCGTCTGGGGCGTCGACGAGTCGGCCCGCGATGCCGACGAGGTCGTTCTCCATCGCGAGGAGCGACGGGAACGCGGTGGGGTCGAGTCCGTTGGTCGACGAGAACGACGCGAGCACCTCTCGGCCGATCGCATCGGCCGTCGCAAGGCCCGAGTCGTACACGTAGGCGAGGGTGCGGCCGCCGTGGGTGGGCAGGTCACGGCTCCGCAGCGCCTCGAGCCGGCTCCGGATCTCGTCGGCGGAGAGGCTCAGGTCAGTGCCCATGGTCGACCTTTCGACGCAGTGCGATTCGAGGTGATCGCGGCAGGGACGTGGGTCCCGGCGTCACCTCGATTCGGGGGTGTATGGGGTGCGGAGGGTGGGGACGCTGAGGGTTGTGCGCTGCGGTTCGAGGTGATCGCGGCAGCCACGTGGGTCCCGGCATCACCTCGAATCGGGGGTGGGGTGCTGCGGTTCGAGGTGATCGCGGCAGGCAGGTGGATCCCGGCATCACCTCGATTCGGGTGTTGGTGGGTGCGGTGCTGGTGGTCATGGGGTCTTCTCGAGGCGGTAGCCGCGCAGCGCCAGGAGGGAGACGGCGACGAGGACGGCGGGCACGAGCGAGAAGCCGAGCGCGATCGCCGTCACGGCCGAGTCGGGCTGGACGACGGTCGACCCCGTGGAGGACACATAGCCGCCGAGAGCGAGCACGGCGGCATACACCGCCGGCCCGAGAGCGAGGCCCAGCGTCTCGCCGGCGGTCCAGACGCCCGTGTAGAGCCCGACGCGCGACTGCGCCTCGCCCGTGCGGCTCGCCACGTCGGGGAGCATCGCCATCGGGAACATCTGCGCGCCGGCGTAGCCCACCCCGACGACGGCCACGCAGGCATAGACGACACCCGCCGGCATCGACTGGGACAGCACGAGGGCGAGCGCGCCCCCACCGAGCAGGAGTGACGCGAGGAGGTAGCCGCGCTTCTTGTCGCGGGCCGTGCCGTAGCGCTGCCAGAGCGGCGTGACGACGAGCGCGGGCGCGACGAAGCAGACGAAGAGGAGGCTGGCCGCGCCGGGGGAGCGCAGCACCCAGCGGGCCACGTAGTCGACCCCAGCGAGCATCGCCCCGGTGGCGAGCGCTTGCAGGACGAACGTCGTGAGCAGCAGCCGGAACGGCCGGTCCGAGCGGATGAGCCGCAGCTGGTCGGCAAACGAGGTGCTCGTGACCGTGCCCGCCACGACCCGCGCCCGCTTCGTGCCGTGCCACGCCCCCCACGCCCCGAGCGCGATGAGCATCGCGACGAAGAAGCCCACGGCGCGGTAGCCCCAGACCGGCCCGAACGCGTCGCGGATGACGGGGGACAGGCCGCCGCTGACGAGGATGGCGAAGGCGAGGATCGCGACCCGCCACGTCATGAGCCGGGTGCGCTCGTCGTAGTCGTCGGTGATCTCGGCGGGCATCGCGACGTAGGGCACCTGGAAGAAGCTGTATGCCGTCGCGCAGGCGAGGTAGGCCACGGCCACCCACGCAGCTCCCGCCCACTGCGGCGACGTGGGCCCGAGGAAGAGGAGCGCGAAGCAGGCGGCGAGCGCGAGCCCGGCGCGGATGAGGAAGGGTCGCCGCTTGCCGTCGGGGTGCACCGAGCGGTCGCTGATGCGACCCGCGACCGGGTTGAGGACGACGTCCCAGGCCTTGGGGGCGAAGACGATGACGCCCGCGAGGGCGGCCGTGATGCCGATTCGGTCGGTGAGATACGGCAGGAGGAGCAGCCCGGGCACCGTGCCGAAGGCGCCCGTCGCGACCGACCCGAGCCCGTAGCCGCGCCGCACGGCAGCGGGCAGCGCAGGGCTCGTGGCGGGCGACGTCGCCGAGGTCATGCGTCGCACCCTAGCCAGCGGAGCGTCGGGATGTGGGCACTCGACGGATTGGGGGCGTCGGAAAGTGGGCACTCGACCAGGGAGAGTCGAGTGCCCACTTTCTCACGCGTCTGCGGGCCTCGAGGTCGGTCGGGAGTCGCGTCAGGCGTCGCGGTGTGCGGGGGCGCTCGCGACGACGGCGAAGGAGACCGGTGGCGTGTAGCCGTGCTCCTCGAAGGCCGCCGCGACCGCCCCCGCCACCTCTTTGACCCGGTCGGCCGGCACGATGGCGATGCACGAGCCACCGAAGCCGCCGCCGGTCATCCGGGCACCGAGCGCGCCGTGGGCGCGCGCGGTGGCGGTCGCCACGTCGAGCTCGTCGCAGGACACCTCGTAGTCGTCACGCAGGGAGGCGTGCGAGGCGTCGAAGAGCCGTCCGACCTCCTCGAGGTCACCGGCCCGCAGCGCGTCGACGGCGAGCGTGACGCGCTCGATCTCCGTGACGACGTGACGCACCCGGCGCCGCTCCTCGTCGGAGTCGAGCCGGTCGAGCGACGCGGGCAGGTCGGCGGGCGCGATCTCGCGCAGCGTCTCGACCCCCAGGGTTGCGGCGGCGCGCTCGCACGCGTCGCGGCGGACGGCATACTGCCCGTCGTTGAGCGCGTGCTCGGCCCGGGTGTCGGTGACGAGCAGGGCGTGCCCGGTGGCGGCGAGGTCGAAGGGCACCTGCTCGGTGGCGCCGGAGCGGCAGTCGAGCAGCAGTGCGGCGGCCTCGTCGCACAGCAGCGAGGCCGACTGGTCCATGCCGCCGGTGGGCGCGCCGGCGATGTCGTTCTCGGCCTCGACGCAGCGCGCAGCCAGCCGGGCACGGCCCTCGGCGGAGTCGAGGAGCCCGAGGTCGTGCAGGTCGCTGGCCGCGGCGGCCACCGCGCACTCGAGCGCGGCCGAGCTCGAGAGGCCGGCACCGAACGGCACGGTCGAGTCGACGACGACGTCGAGGCCGCCGACCTCGAGGCCGTCACGCCGCAGCGCCCACAGGACGCCCGCGACATAGGCACCCCAACCGCCGGGCTGCTCCGGAGAGATGTCGTCGAGGGCCACCTCGGAGACGCCGTTCTGCTGGGCCGACACCATGCGCAGGCGGTCGTCGTCACGGCGTGCCACCGCGGCAAACGTCCTCTGCGGCAAGGCAATCGGCAGGCAGAGACCACCGTTGTAGTCGGTGTGCTCACCGATGAGGTTGACGCGTCCGGGGGCCGACCAGACGCCCTCGGGGGCGCTGCCGAAGGCTCGCTCGAAGGCCGTGCTCACCGACTCGACGACCTCGCTCGCGGTGCGGTCGCTCATAGAGCCACCTCGCGCAGGCGTGCGGCCGCGAGCTCCGGCGCGACGTCGTTGACCCAGCCACCGACGCCGGACTCGGAGCCGGCGAGGAACTTCAGCTTGCCCGGCCCGCGGAGCACCGAGACGAGCTGGAGGTGCAGGCGTGACACGTCTCGGCCCTTCTTGGCTGGAGCCTGCTGCCAAGCGGCGATGTAGGGCAGCCGCACGGGCGCGCCGGCCTCGTCGACGTAGTAGCGGTCGAGCCGCCCGAGCAGGTCGCGGTAGACGGCGGCGAGCTCGTCACGCTCCGCGTCGTCGAGCGCGTCGAGGTCGGGCACGTCACGGTGCGGGGCGAGGTGCACCTCCACGGGCCAGCGAGCGGCGAAGGGCACGTATGCCGTCCAGTGCGTGCCGGAGATGACGACCCTTGAGCCGTCGGCGCGCTCGGCAGCGAGGATGTCGGCCCCGAGGAGGCGGCCGGTGCGCTCGTGGTGGCGCGTCGCGGCGTCGAGCAGCTGCGCCGAGCGGGCCGGCAGGTAGGGGTAGGCGTAGATCTGCCCGTGCGGGTGCGGGAGGGTGACGCCGATCTCCTTGCCGCGGTTCTCGAAGCAGAAGACCTGCTGGACCTCCGGCCGGGCGCCGAGCTCGCGAGTGCGGTCGGCCCAGGTGTCGATGACGGTGCGCACGCGCTCGACGGGGAGGTCCTTGAACGACGCCTCGTGGTCGCTCGTGAAGCAGACGACCTCGCACCGGCCCGAGGCGGGTCGGGTGCCGAACACGCCTGCGGCGTCAGGGGCGTCGGCCCCCACCGCCCCCACGGAGTAGGACGGGAAGCGGTTCTCGAAGACGACGACCTGGTAGTCGCGCTCCGGGATCTCCGACGGCACCGAGCCGTGGCCGGCGGGGCAGAGCGGGCACTCGTCCTTGGGCGGCATGAAGGTGCGGTTCTGCCGGTGCGAGGCCACGGCCACCCAGTCGGCGACGAGGGCGTCCCACCGGATCTCGCCGGCGTGCACGCGCTCCTCGACGGGTCGCGGGTCGACGGCCGTGCGCTCGGGAGCCCCCGGCTCGTCGACGTAGATGATCTCGCGGCCGTCGGCGAGCTGCCGGCGGGTGATGCGGTCAGTCCTGGTGTGCATCAGACCTCCACGATCTCGAGCGAGCCGACGGCGTCGGAGAGGGCGGCCCGGGCCCGCTCGGGCAGGCCGTTGTCGGTGATGAACAGGTCGACCTCGGACAGGTCGGCGAAGGTGCTGAGCCCGACCGTGCCCCACTTCGAGGAGTCGGCGAGCACGCACGTGTGCCGGGCGGAGGCGACGAGCGCGCGGTTGGTCTCGGACTCGACGAGGTTGGGCGTCGTCAGCCCGGTCATGGCGTCGACGCCGTGCGCGCCGAGGAAGAGCAGGTCGACGTGGAGCGAGCGGAGCGCCGCGACCGCGACCGGCCCGACGAGCGCGTCGGACGGCGTGCGCACCCCACCGGTGAGCACGACGGTCTGGCCCGGCGCACCCGATTCGTGGAGGAGCTGCGCGACCGGCACCGAGTTGGTGACGACGGTCAGCTGCGGCACGTCCTTGACGGCGCGGGCGAGCTCGTAGGTCGTCGTGCCGGCGGAGATGCCGATCGCGCTGCCGGGCATGACCCGGGTGGCAGCGGCCTCCGCGATGGCCTGCTTCTGGCTGAGCTGGAGGAGCGACTTCGCCGAGAAGCCCGGCTCCTCGCTGCTGTGCGCCCCGCCGAGGGCGAGGGCGCCACCGTGGACCCGTTCGAGCAGCCCGTCGCTCGAGAGCCGCTCGATGTCTCGCCGGATCGTCATGTCGGAGACGCCGAGCCGCTCGACGAGCTCGGAGACCTTGACGGCACCGGTCTCCTCGACGAGGTCGAGGATGACTGAGCGACGTTGGCTGGCAAGCATTCTCAGCGCTCCCGGACAACGGCTGTGCCGCCGGGCGAGAGGCGCACCGAGCCGTCGACGGCCGCGTCGGAGACGAGGTCGTGCCCCGTGGCGCGCACGGTCTGCTCGGCGTCGGTGTGGTTGAGCAGGAAGAGCCATGAGCCGGTGCCGTCGCTGCGTCGGGTCGCCTCGACACCGCGGGGCAGCGCCGCCACGGTGGGCTCGACCCCGGCGGCGGACAGCACACCGTCGACCAGGGCGCCGAGACGCTCGTCGTCGGGAAGCGTGCTGAGATACCACGCCGCGCCGCCGCTCACGTCGCGGCGCGTGACCGCGGGTCGGCCCGCCAGGGGCCCCACGGCATACGTCGACACGACCTCGGTGCCGGGCAGGGCGGTGACGTCCTCGCTCCACCACGTGCCGGTGCCGTCGGCGAGCGCCACGGTCTCGTCGGGGCCGAGCGGGAAGAACTCCTCGACGCGCACGCCGAGCAGGTCGCGGAAGGCGCCGGGATAGCCGCCGAGGCGCACGTGGTCGTGCTCGTCGCTGATGCCGGAGAAGTAGGTCACGACGACCTGGGCGCCGGCCTCGGCCGCAGCGGCGACGGCGGCAGCGTGCTCGTCGGTGACGAGGTAGAGCTGGGGCACGACGACGACGGCGTATGCCGTGAGGTCGGCGCCCGGGTGCACGACGTCGGCGGTGACCCCGCGGTCGTGGAGCTGGCGATGGATCGCCTGCGCGGCCTCGAGGGCGTCGAGCTCGGAGCTCGGCATGCACGGCCCCTCGGCGGCCCAGATCGCCTGGTAGTCGTGCAGGATCGCGACGCGAGCCTCCACCCGGCTGCCGACGAGCTCACCGAGGCGACCCGCGATGCGGCCGAGCTCCTCGACCTCGCGGAAGCGGGCGCTGTCGGCGCCGGCGTGCGGCACGACGGCGCTGTGGAACTTCTCCGAGCCCGCGCGCGACTGGCGCCACTGGAACCACCCGATCGTGTCGGCGCCCCGAGCGACGTGCGCGAGGGCGTCGCGGATGGTCTGGCCGGGGGCCTTGGCGTGGTTGGTGGGCTGCCAGTTGACCGCGCTCGTCGAGTGCTCCATGAGCATCCACGGGGCACCGCCGGCGAGGCCGCGGGTGAGGTCGCCGCTGTAGGCGAGCTCGGCGCGCGGGTGCGCGAGCGTGTCGACGATGTAGTGGTCGGTGCTGACGACGTCGACCAGGGGCGCCCACTGCGAGTAGTCGAGGTGGCGGAAGTGGTCGAGCGTCATGAAGTTCGTCGTCACGGTCACCCCGGGCGACAGCTCGTCGAGGACGGCGCGCTCGGCCCGCAGGTGCTCGAGCAGCGCGTCGGAGCTGAAGCGCTTGTAGTCGAGCACGTGAGTGGGGTTGTTGAAGGTCGTCGAGCGGCGCGGCGGCAGGATCTGCTCCCAGTCGGTGTAGCGCTGGCTCCAGAAGGCCGTGCCCCAGGCGTCGTTGAGCGCGTCGAGCCCCTCGTAGCGCCTGCGCAGCCAGGTGCGGAAGTGGCGCGCGCACTCGTCGCAGTAGCAGGGCAGGTTGTGGCACGCGTACTCGTTGGAGACGTGCCACATCGCGAGGGCGGGGTGGTCGTGGTAGCGCGTCGCGAGCTGACGGGTGAGGGCGACGGCGTACTCCCGGAAGACCGGCGACGTCGGGCACCAGGCCTGCCGGCTGCCCGGCCAGAGCGTGTGACCGTCGACGTCGACGGGCAGGATCTCGGGGTGCGCCGCCGAGAGCCACGGCGGGGGGGTCGCGGTGGCCGTCGCGAGGTCGACCGCGATGCCGCCGGCGTGCAGCTTGTCCATGATCGTGTCGAGCCACTCGAACTCGTACTCACCCTTGGCGGGCTCGAGCCAGCTCCACGAGAAGATCCCGAGGCTGACGAACGAGATGTTGGCACGCTGCATCAGCTCGATGTCCTCGTCCCAGACAGGGCGTGGCCACTGCTCGGGGTTGTAGTCGCCACCGAGTGCCAGGGTCTTCGTCGGCCATGAACGCATGGGACATAGCGTGTCGTCCGATCGCTCGCATGTCAACAATTTCGAACACTCCGGCGTATGCCGTCCGCATCGTGGCGTCCGCCGTCCCGTCCCGCTCCGGCTGGCCCCCGTCGAGCCCTCCGTTGCCGCCCACGGTCGTCGAGCACCTGCACATCCGCGTCTGCGCTGCTCAACCACGGATTCCATTGTGCTGGATGACGTCTCACAGACCGCCCCTGCAAGAACTTGCAGCTCATACCGCGGCCCATGGCCGGCGAGGTCTCAGTTCGGTCGCGGTCGTCTACAGGTTTGGCAGAAGTGCTTGACAGCGCCTCCGTATCCCGACATCCTCTGTTTGTTGTTGAACGTTTGTGGTGATGGATGTTCGAAACTGTCGCCACGGCAACACCCCGGCACAGCGTCAAAGGAGACCGCACATGACCCGCCCCTCGAGCGAGGCCGAGTACCTGGCCCGCATGGTTCCCCCCTCCGTCCGCGGCGTCGACCGCCGGACCCTGCTGCGTGGCGCACTCGGCGTCGGCGCCCTCATCGGCGCCGGCACCCTCGCCTCCTGCGGCAGCTCCAGCGACTCGGGCGCAGGAGTGCCGACCGGAGCCGTCTCCGGCACCGTCACCGTCGGCTCCAACCAGTCCGACGCGGTGCCGAAGGCTGCCGTCCAGTCCTACATGGACGCCTTCGCCAAGGCGAACCCCGGCACGACCGTCAAGATCAACACCGTCGACCACAACTCCTTCCAGGAGAACATCAACAACTACCTCCAGGGCTCGCCCGACGACGTCTTCACGTGGTTCGCCGGCTACCGCATGCAGTTCTTCGCCGAGAAGGGCCTCGTCGGCGACATCTCCGACGTGTGGAAGAACATGCCCGGCATGGGCGACGCCATGAAGAAGGCGTCCACCGGTGCGGACGGCAAGCAGTACTTCGTCCCGATCACCAACTACCCGTGGGCCGTCTTCTACCGCAAGAGCCTCTTCGCCGACAAGGGCTACGAGGTCCCCAAGACCCTCGACGACCTCAAGACCCTCGGCGCCAAGATGCAGAAGGACGGCATCGCCCCGATCGCGTTCGGCGACAAGGACGGCTGGCCCGCCATGGGCACCTTCGACCAGCTCAACCTGCGCATCAACGGCTACGACTTCCACGTCAGCCTCATGGCGGGCAAGGAGGCCTGGACCGACCCCAAGGTCAAGAAGGTCTTCGACACCTGGGCCGGCATCCTTCCCCTGCACCAGCCCGACTCGCTCGGCCGCACGTGGCAGGAGGCCGCACAGTCGCTCCAGCAGAAGAAGTCGGGCATGTACGTCCTCGGCTCCTTCCTCGCCCAGCAGTTCGCGAAGGGCGCCGAGCAGGACGACCTCGACTTCTTCGCCTTCCCCGAGATCGACTCCACGATCGGCACCGACGCGGTCGAGGCGCCCATCGACGGCTACATGATGAGCGCGCGACCGAAGAACGAGGCGGCCGCGAAGAAGCTGCTCCAGTACATCTCGCAGCCCGAGGCCCAGCTCCTCGCGCTCAAGGCCGACCCGAGCGTCATCGCGACGAACAGCAACGCCGACACGAGCGGCTACACGGCGCTGCAGAAGAAGTCGGCCGAGTTCGTCAAGTCGGCGAAGTCCATCACGCAGTTCATGGACCGCGACACCCGTCCCGACTTCGCGTCGACGGTGATGATCCCGGCCATCCAGGAATTCATCAAGAACCCCTCCGACATCGACGGCCTCACGACCAAGATCGAAGCCCAGAAGAAGAGCATCTTCGGTTCCTGACCAGGAAGTAGCGCAACCATGGCGAGCAAGCGCAAGTACAAGGGCATCGACCAGCTCTCGAAACGCGACAAGATCGTGGTCTCCCTGATGGTCATCGTGCCGACCCTCTTGGTGCTCTGGCTCGTCTGGTTTCCGGCGGTCGGCACGGTCCTGCTCTCATTCACCAACTGGGACGGGATCGGGCCGCTGTCCGGCATCAAGCCGGTCGGGCTGCAGAACTACATCGACATCGCGACGATCTACCCGCCGTTCTGGCCGGCGATCCAGCACAACCTCATCTGGCTGGCGGTTCTCTTCTTCATCGCCACGCCCCTGGGGATCCTGTTCGCGGTGCTCGTCGACCGTGGGGTCTCCGGCACGCGGTTCTACCAGACGAGCATCTACCTGCCGGTCGTGCTCTCCCTCGCACTCATCGGCTTCATCTGGCAGCTCATCTACTCGCGCGACCAGGGCCTGCTCAACGCGATCACCGGGGGCACGACCGACTGGTACGGCGACCCGGACGTCAACCTGTGGGCAGTCCTGGTCGCCGCCAGCTGGCGGCACGCGGGCTACATCATGCTGCTCTACCTGGCCGGCCTCAAGGGCGTGGACCCCTCGCTGCGCGAGGCGGCCAAGATCGACGGCGCGAGCGAGACGACGACGTTCTTCCGGGTCATCCTCCCGGTGATGCGACCGATCAACATCATCGTCATCGTCGTCACCTTCATCGAGTCGCTGCGCGCCTTCGACATCGTCTGGGTGATCAACAAGGGCCGCAACGGGCTCGAGCTCATCTCGGCCCTCGTCACCCAGAACGTCGTGGGTGAGGCGAGCCGCATCGGCTTCGGGTCGGCGCTCGCAACGATCATGCTGCTCATCTCCAGCGTGCTCGTCGTCATCTACCTGCGCATCGCCATGAAGGAGGACTGACCATGTCCGTCACGTCGAACCGTGCCGACGAGGGCCAGCAGCGCCTGATCAAGCCCCACGAGGGCGGCGCCCGCTCCGGCAAGCGCTGGCTCCTGCCCCTGGCCCTCACGATCATCTCGCTGATCTGGCTCTTCCCGCTCCTGCTCGCTCTCGTCAACTCGTTCCGTGACTACGCCTTCACGGCGCAGAACGGCTACATGTCGTGGGGCGGCTTCACCCTCGACAACTACAAGAACGCCTGGAGCCAGGGCGACTTCGGGCTGCACTTCTGGAACTCCCTCATCATCACGGTGCCCGCCGTCCTGCTGACGCTCTTCCTCTCGGCGTGCGTCGCCTTCGTCGTCGCCCGCTTCTCGTGGACCTTCAACATCGCCCTGCTCGGCTTCTTCCTCGCGGCCAACCTGCTCCCTCCGCAGGCACTGCTCATCCCGGTCTACCGGATGTTCCGGGCGATCGAGCTGCCGTTCTGGTTCAGCGAGTCGGGCACCCTGCTCAACAGCTTCCAGGGCCTCATCCTCGTCAACGTCGCGTTCCAGACCGGCTTCTGCGCCTTCGTCCTCAGCAACTACATGAAGGCGCTGCCCAAGGAGCTCTACGAGTCGGCCGTCATCGACGGCGCGAGCGTGACGCGGCAGTTCTTCCAGATCACGCTGCCGCTCTGCCGTCCGGCCCTCGCCGCGCTCGCGGTGCTGCAGACGACGTGGATCTACAACGAGTTCTTCTGGGCCACCGTGCTGCTCCAGCAGGGTGACAAGTACCCCGTGACGAGCTCGATCAACAACCTGCGGGGCCAGTTCTTCACCGACAACAACCTCGTGGCCGCGGGATCGGTCATCATCGCCGTACCGACCCTCGTGATCTTCTTCGTGCTCCAACGACACTTCGTCGCCGGGCTGACGCTCGGTGCGACCAAGGGATGACGTGACCACCAGAACCGACCGCACGACCGTCCACCTGCAGGCCGCCGGCACCGCGCTCGTCCTCGAGCCGCGGGCCGGCGGGTCCGGCCTCCCCGAGGTGCTGCACTGGGGTGCAGCCCTCGAGGGCGGCGCCACGGCCTACGAGGCCCTCGGCGCCGCCACCCTCGCGCCCGTGCCGCACAGCGCGCTCGACGCGCCCTGGCCGCTCACGCTGCTGCCCAGCGAGGCGGACGGCTGGGAGGGCACGCCCGGCTGGTCGGGGCACCGGGGCGGCGCAGCCGGCGCGGTCCGCTGGCACGACGTCACCTGCACGCGCGAGGGCGACGACGACGACGCAGGCGCGGCCCTCGTCACCCGGGCCACCTCGCCCGACGGCACGCGCCTCGAGCTGCGGCACTCCCTCGACGCACACGGAGTGCTGCGGGTCGACGCCTCGGTCACCAACGTCGGCACCGACACGGTGCCTCTCGACGTCAGCGCCCTGCGGGCCGTGCTGCCGCTGCCGCTGCGCGCCGACGAGGTGCTCGACCTCACCGGCCGCTGGTGCCGCGAGCGGTCACCGCAGCGCAGTCGCCTCGACCAGGGCACGCACCTGCGTGCGAGCCGGCGCGGCCGCACCGGCCACGACGCCACGCTGCTCATGATGGCCGGCACCCACGGCTTCGACTGGCGCTCCGGCGAGGTCTGGGCCGTGCACACGGCGTGGAGCGGCAACCACGAGCACCTCGTCGAGGCGCTGCCCGAGGGCGCCGGGCGCCACCACGCCGTCATCGGCGGCGGCGAGCTGCTCGCCCCGGGTGAGGTGCGCCTCGCGCCGGGCGAGACGTATGCCGCCCCGACGGTCGTCTTCGTCCACTCGACCGACGGCCTCGACGGCCTCTCGCGCCGCCTGCACCGCAGCCTGCGTGCCCGTGCCGGCCACCCGTCGCGCCCGCGTCCCGTCGTGCTCAACACGTGGGAGGCCGTCTACTTCGAGACCGACCTCGACCACCTCAGGGCGCTGGCCGACACCGCGGCTCGCATCGGCGTCGAGCGCTTCGTCCTCGACGACGGCTGGTTCGGCGGCCGCCGCCACGACCGCGCAGGTCTCGGCGACTGGGTCGTCTCGCCCGACGTGTGGCCCGAGGGGCTCAGCCCGCTCGTCGACCACGTCAAGGGACTGGGCCTGGAGTTCGGGCTGTGGTTCGAGCCCGAGATGGTCAACGAGGACAGCGACCTCGTGCGCGAGCACCCCGAGTGGGTTCTGCGCCCGGCCGACGGCTCACCGCGCGAGTGGCGGGCCCAGCAGCTGATCGACCTCACCGACGACGCCGCCCGCGAGCAGCTGCTCGAGCGCATCGGCGGACTCGTCGCCGAGGTCGGCATCGACTACATCAAGTGGGACCACAACCGCGACCTGCTCGAGGCCGTGCACACCGTCACGACGGCCGACGGTCGCACGCTCGTCGACGCGCCCGCCGTGCACGCCCACACGCTCGCCTTCTATCGCCTGCTCGACGACCTCCGGGCCCGGCACCCGCGTCTCGAGATCGAGTCGTGCAGCAGCGGCGGCGCGCGCGTCGACCTCGGCGTGCTCGACCGCACCGACCGCATCTGGACGAGCGACTGCAACGACGCCCTCGAGCGCGCGAGCATCCAGCGCTGGACGAGCCTGCTCGTGCCGGCGGAGCTCATGGGCACCCACATCGGCCCGGCGACGGCGCACACGACCTACCGGACGGTCGACCTCGGCTTCCGCATGCTCATGGCGCTGCAGGGCCACGCCGGTCTCGAGTGGGACATCAGCAGCTGCTCGGCGGCCGAGCTCGAGCAGCTGACCGCCTGGACGGCGCTCGCCCGCGACCTGCGACCGCTCCTGCACACGGGTGACCTCGTGCGCAGCGAGACCCCCGACGGCACCCTCCACGTCACCGGCACCGTCGCGCCCGACGGCGGCAGGGCGGCATACACCGTCGCCCGTCTCGTCACGGGACGTGACGCCGTCACCGGTGCGGTCCCGCTGCCCGGCCTCGACCCGAGCCGCACGTATGCCGTCCGGTTGCGCCCCGAGGCGGGGCTGCCGGCCGTCGTGCAGCTGACCCCGCCCGCGTGGTGGGACCGCGCCCTCGGTGAGGACGGTCTCGTCGTGCCGGGGTCGGTGCTGACCGGCGTGGGGCTGCCCGTGCCGGTGATCGGGCCGGCCCAGGGCTACCTGCTCGACGTCCGGGCGGTCTGAGGCAGGTTCCGTCTGCCGGCGGTGTGACCGGACTCCCTGGCCTCGGGGCGGTAGCGCAGGACGAGGACGACCGCCCCGGCCAGGGTCCAGGCGAGGAGCACGGCCAGGTGACCCCACGCGAGGCCACTGCTGGCCGGGGCGATCGACTCGGTCATCGCGCGTGCCGCGTGGCGCAAGGGGAAGAGCCACGAGATCGCCTCGACGACGGGTGGGAAGCTCGCTCCGACGACGAAGATGTCGGAGATGAACGCGAGCGGGAGCAGCGTTCCGAGCGTGACGCCGACGACGGCCTGCGCTGAGCGCACGAAGGTCATGACGGCGAGGCCGACGACGGCGAAGCACACCGTCGCGATGACGAGCGTGACGACGGCGGCGGGCATCCCGGACGGCCAGCCGGGTCGGTAGGCCAGCCCTGCGAGCACGGCGATGGCGAGCCCCGTGACGAGGGAGACGCCGAGGGCCCCCGCGACCCGGCCGACGATGAGGGCGTTGGCGGGAAGCGGTGTGCCGCCCGTGCGCTTGAGCACCCCCCGCTCGCGGTCCTCGGCGACGCCCTGCGGCATGTTGACGTAGGCCGTCACCGCCGCGCCGTAGACCGCCATCGTCGCGGCGTAGAACGTGCCGAGCGACAGGCCGTTCGACATGATCTGGTCACCGCCGCCGTTGACGGCCGGGATGATCGCGACGAGCACGACGGGGAAGGCCACCGCGAAGAAGACCGCTGACGCGTCGCGCCACAGGATCGACTGGGCGTGGCGCACCTGGTCGAGCAGGAGGGCGCCGAGCGACGGTGCGGCGGTTCGGCGAGGCACGGCGTCGGCGGACCTGGCCCGGGTGTGAGCGTCCGCGCCGGCCCCCGAGCCGAGGGAGGTGTCGCGGTCACGGTCGCGGCGCAGCAGGGCGGTGGCGACGATCGCGCCCGCGAGTCCCCACAGCACGATGACCGCCAGGTGGTCCAGCTCGAAGCCGCTGCCGGTGAGGTAGGGGTTGAGGGCGTCAGCGAAGAGGGCGGTCAGGTGCTTGAGGGGGAAGAGCCAGCCGATCGTCGCCAGCCACGGCGGCATCTGCCCGCCGACCATGAACATGTCCGAGATGAAGGCGAGCGGGATGACGACGCCGTTCGACACGGCGAGGGTCAGCTGCATCGTCGGCAGCGCCATGGCGAGGGCGAGGCCGAGGGCGCTGAAGCACGCCGACGCGACGACAAGGGTGACGACGATGGCCGCGACCGACCGGCTCGGCACGATGAGGTCGTAGAAGAGCACGCCCGCGGTGATGACGAGGGCGGTGGACGTGAGGCCGAGCACCAGTGCGGCACCCATCCGGCCGCCGATGAGCACCCAGCGCGGCGCGGGGGAGCCCGCCTGCCGCTTGACGACGCCGGTAGCGCGGGCCTCGGCGAGCCCGACGGCGAGGAACGAGAAGGTCGCCATGACGACGCCGAAGGAGGCCATGCCCGGCGCGAGGTACTGCACGAGGCGGACCCCGTTCGTCTCGTCGAGGACCTGGTTGCCGATGAGCGCCGAGAGCAGCACGAAGAAGAGCAGCGGCAGGCCGATGCTGAGGATGAGGGTGATCGGCGTGCGCACGAGGGTGACGAGCTCGTGGCGGGTCTGGCGCCAGAGCATGCCCGCCTCGGCGCCGGGTGCGTGGTGACTGGTGTGCGGGGCAGCCGCGACGGCGGTCATGACGGCACCATCTCGACCTGCTCCTGCTCGCCGACGAGGTCGAGGTAGACGTCCTCGAGGCTGGGCCGCGCCAGGGTCAGTGCCTCGAGCTCGAGACCGCGGTCGAGCGCCCAGGCCGCGAGCGTCGCGACATCGGCCGTCGGCGTCTCGGTGCGCACCTCGACGACGCTGCCCGCGATGCGGCGGTCGAGGCCCAGCTCGGGCAGGTCGAGGGAGGTGAGGCCCGCAGGCAGGCGGAACGAGATGACCGTCGCGCCCCCGGCGGCGGCGGCGAGCTCGTCGGGCGTGCCCTGGGCGACGACCCGCCCGCGGTCGATGACCACGACGCGGTCGGCGAGGTGCTCGGCCTCGTCGAGGTAGTGCGTCGTCAGCAGGATCGTGGCGCCGAGGTCGCGCAGGCGCTCGACGAGCTCCCAGGCCCGCCGGCGCGCCGAGGGGTCGAAGCCCGTCGTCGGCTCGTCGAGGAAGAGCAGGTCGGGGTCGCCGATGATGCCGAGGGCGAGGTCGAGGCGGCGGCGCTGGCCACCGGAGAGGGTGCGCACCCGGGCGTCGGCCTTCTCCTCGAGCCCCGTCAGGGCGATGACCTCATCGACGGCGCGGGGGTGCGGGTAGTAGCCGGCGTGGAGGCGGAGCAGCTCGCGCGGGGTGAAGCTGTCCTCGAAGCCGGCCTCCTGCAGGACGATGCCGATGCGCTCGCGGAAGGCGCGCCCCCCGGTCTGCGGGTCGTGCCCCAGGACCGACACGGCGCCGCCGTCGGGTGCCCGGTAGCCCTCGAGGATCTCGACCGTCGTCGTCTTGCCGGCCCCGTTGGGCCCGAGCAGGGCGACGACCTCACCCTCCTCGATCGTCAGGTCGATCCCGTCGACTGCTGCGACGTCTCCATAGACCTTCCGCAGGCCCTGGACTTCGATGGCGGCCATGCCGCTCGCCCCCTCCGGTGCGTGGCGCCGCCCCGGCGCGACAGCGCCTCCCTTCCAGTCAACCGCGATCGGCCTCCGGCGACGCCGCGATGTGACCGACCCCTCCGTCTCGCCGGCGCTCGCGAAGGGTCGCGGAGGGTCTCGCCGACGCTCGCGGAGGGTCTCGGACGGTCAGGTGCAGTCGCGGCAGGTGCCGAGCAGGGCGGCGTGGGTCGTGTCGAGACGGAAGCCGAGCTCGTCGCGCAGGCGAGCAGCCACCGGCTCGAGGGTGTCGTGCGGCACGTCGATGACGCGGCCGCAGGAGGAGCACTGCACGTGCGCGTGCCCGACGCCCGTTGCAGCAGAAGGCCGCTCGTCTGTGAGGTGATAGACGGCGGCCGACCCGCCGAGGTGCACGTGCGACACGACCCCCGCCTCGACGAGCGAGGTCAGCGAGCGATAGACCGTGGCACGGTGCACCGAGGGCTCCGCCTCGGCGACCCGGCTGCCGATCTGCTCGGCCGTGAGGTGCTCGTCGGTCAGGTCAGCGGCGTCGAGGACGCGCAGGACGGCATACCGCGCCGGGGTGGCACGCTCACCGGCGGACCGCAGGCGGGCGACGGCGCCGACCACTCGCGGGCTGTCGCCCGATCGGAGCCGGGCTTCCGTCTCTGGCACGCCACCAGTATCGCTGGTGGCAGACTCTCCCCGTGCGCGCACTCACGAAGCTGTCCGCGGGCCCCGGGCTCGAGCTCATCGACCGACCCGAGCCCGTCTGTGGCCCGGCAGACGTCAAGATCAGGGTCCTGCGCGCCGGCATCTGCGGCACCGACCTGCACCTCGCCGGCTGGGACGAGTGGGCGCAGTCGGTGGTCAAGCCGCCCCTCGTCATCGGCCACGAGTTCTACGGCGAGATCGTCGAGGTCGGCGAGGACGTCACCGGCGTCGCGATCGGCGACCGGGCCTCGGGCGAGGGCCACATCGTCTGCGGGCGCTGCCGCAACTGCCGCGCCGGTCGACGCCACCTCTGCATCCGCACCCAGGGCATCGGCGTCAACCGTGACGGCGCGTTCGCCGACTACGTCGTCATCCCGGCGAGCAACGCGTGGGTCCAGCCCGCCGACCTCGACCCCGACCTCGGCGCCGTCTTCGACCCGCTCGGCAACGCGACGCACACGGCGCTGCAGTGGCCGATGGTCGGCGAGGACGTCGTCATCACCGGTGCCGGCCCGATCGGCGTCATGGCTGCGGCGATCGCCCGGCATGCAGGTGCGCGCTACGTCGTCGTCACCGATGCGAGCGACTACCGCCTCGCGCTCGCCGAGCACGCGGGTGCCGACCTGACGATCAACGTCACGCGCGAGAGCCTCGCCGACGCGCAGGCGCACCTCGGCATGAAGGAGGGCTTCGACATCGGCCTCGAGATGTCGGGAGCCGCCCCCGCGGTCAGCGACCTCATCACCAACATGAACCACGGCGGCCGCATCGCCCTCCTCGGTCTGCCGCACGGGGGCTACGACCTCGACTGGGGCAAGGTCATCACCCACATGATCATGCTCAAGGGCATCTACGGCCGCGAGATGTACGACACGTGGTACGCGATGTCGCAGATGATCGCGACCTCCGAGCGCTTCCGCGCCGCCGTCGCGCAGGTCATCACCCACCGCTTCCCCGCCGAGCAGTGGGAGGAGGCCTTCGCGACCGCGCAGTCGGGTCAGTGCGGCAAGGTCGTCCTCGACTGGAGCTGAGGGCCCGTATGCCGTCCGCCTCCGACCCGAGCCCCCGCCCCCGTCCGCTCGTGCTCCTCCACGGGCTGGGGCAGTCGCCCATCGTCTGGCAGGACGTCGTCTCCGCCCTCGGGGCCGGCCGCCCGATGACCGCGCCCTGGATGCGGGGGCTCAAGCCCAAGGACCCGGTCGGCTTCGACCTCGCGGCGGCGGCCGGCGGCGTGGCCGACGAGCTCGAGCTGCAGGGCATCCGCACGGCCGACTTCCTCGGTGTCTCCGTCGGGGCGAGCGTGGCGCTGCGCCTCGCGGTCGAGCGGCCCGAGCTCGTCGGGCGTCTCGTGCTGGGCAGCCCGCTCGTGCGCCCGTCGAAGAACTCCCTGCGGATGCAGCGGCTCGCGATGCGCCTCGTGCCCGAGAGCAAGCTCGTCGACGCCGGGGTCTCGCGGCCGCGCATGCTCGCGGTGCTCGACGCGCTCAAGGGCTTCGACGGCACCGAGTCGCTGCGTCAGGTGACGGCGCCGACGCTGCTCGTCGCGGGCGGGCGCGACAAGGCGGGCATCGCTGCGGCGCAGCAGCTCGCCGGGCTGCTGCCCGACAGCGAGGTGGCCGTCATCGAGGCGGCAGGGTCGGTGCTCAACGCCGACGCGCCGCGCGAGCTGGCCGACCTCGCCACGGGCTTCCTCGACTCCGAGCGGGGCCGCGACCTCAGCAGAGGTTGATGCCGCCCGAGTCGAGCAGGGCACCCGCGATGCGGTCGTCGGGCACGACCGGCACCATCCAGTCGGTGCCGGCGATCGACTTGACGGAGGTGGCGCACGTGAAGGTGGCGACGTGCCGGTCGAGCTCGACGGGGGCGTCGTAGAAGGTCGCCTCGAGCTGGTGGCCGGCCTCGTCGGTGCAGCTCACCTTGTGCTCGCCGAGCGAGCCCTGACGGTCGCCGCCGGAGGGGCAGACGATCTCGGAGACGCGAAGCCAGGCGGGGTGCTTCGCGGCCTCGGGTGACGCCTCCGGTGCGCCACCTCCACATGCGCCGAGGGCCAGCACTGTGGCCGTCGTGAGGCAGGTGAGGGCGAAGCGATGGTGCACGGGGTCAGTCCTCCGAGGGGTGTGCGAGGGGTGCGCGAGGGGTGTGCGAGGCAGTGGTCGTCCGGGGGCCGGGCGGTAGTCCACGAACCGCCACAAACCCCAGCAACCCTAGTGGTCCAGCATCCGGACCGCACATCGACAACGAGGGTCCGGTGTGCCGATCGCGTCACAGCGGGCCGCCAGATGCGACCATCGGGGATGGCCAGACTCCTCTTCGTCACGATGACCTCGCTCGACGGCTACGTCGCCGACACCTCGGGTGGTTTTGAGTGGGCGGCGCCCGACCGCGAGGTGCACGCGTTCGTCAACGACCTCTCCCGCAGCGTCGGCACCTTCGTGTGCGGGCGGCGGCTCCACGAGGTGATGCGCTACTGGGACACCGCCCCCACGAGTGCGGCGAGCGGCGACGAGGACGACGGGCGCGAGGACGCCGAGGGCGCCGAGGGCGCCGAGGACGCGGCGGTGATGGCCGACTTCGCGGGCATCTGGCAGGCGGCCGACAAGGTCGTGCACTCGCGCTCGCTCGAGTCCGTCTCGAGCCCGCGCACGCGGCTCGAACGCAGCTTCGACCCGGCGGCGCTCGCCCGCTTCGTGGCCGAGGCCGACCGCGACGTCTCGATCGGCGGCCCCACGCTCGCGGCGGAGGCGCTCCGGGCCGGCATCGTCGACGAGGTGCACGTCCTGCGCTCGCCCGTGATCGTGGGCGGTGGCACGGCGGCCCTGCAGGACGGCATACGCCTGCCCCTCACGCTGCTCGAGGCGCGCTCGTTCGCGGGCGGCACGACCTACAGCAGGTATGCCGTTCGCCGCTGACCCCGCTGACCCCGCTGACCCGCTGACGCCTGCGTCAGGAGTCGTCGTCGGCTGCCGCTGCGTCGTGGTCGTCGGCGGGGGCCTGCTCGAGCTCGGCGTCGATCGCGACGAGCCCGTCGTGGACGGTGCGCAGGAAGCGCGCTCGCCCGCGGGCTTCGGTGCCCGCCATCGCCATGAGGAAGTCGACCTGGTCGCGCACCTGCTGGAGCTGCTCCTCGCTGCCGATCTCGCTCGCGCGGCGATAGATCGCCAGCGCCTGCTGCGCCTCGTCATCGGTGGCCCGCGGCCCCCAGAGGGCGTCGAGCATCGTGAGGTCCGCATAGACGGCGACGGTCCAGAAGGTGCGTGAGATGTGCGCCTCCTCGCGGGCGGCGGCGAGGGACTGCCGGATGAGCGTGCGGGCGGTGTCCTTGGGCAACAGGTCGCGGCCCGGAACGGGGCGCCAGCGAAGCGCGAGCTCGGCGGCGAGCCAGTTCGACAGGGCGCCGAGGCGACGGCGGTCGGCGGCGCCGGTCGCCGCGCGGCTCGCGTCGAACCACTGGGCCATGCGGGTCAGCGCATCCTGCGTCCGCGACCAGTCGCCCGTGCGCGAGCTCGACCCGGGCCGCTCGGGGCAGGTGACGAGGGCCAGCAGCTTGTAGGCGCTCGCGACCCTCCAGAGCCGGTCGACGCTCGCGCCGGCCGGCACCCGGAACGGCGCCGCGCCGTCTTCCGAGGGGAGGACGGTGGGAGGCGTGGGTGCAGGCGAGGGGGTCTGCGTGCCGAGGAAGAGCGACGCGGGGTCCTCGAGCAGCTGCTCGAGGCGCGCGATCGCCCTCTCGATCGAGGTGACGGCCTGGTCGACGTCCGTTCGGGACGGCACCTGTGCGGCCGCCGCCGCAGGCCTGGCTGTGGCGCCGGAGGTGTCGGTGCCGCCGGTCGGGCCGGTCAAGGTCGGCGCGGCCGGCGTCGGGCCGGTCGCTGTCGGGCCGACCGCGGTGGCCTGGGCGATGGTCGTCGCGGCGAGGCGCACCATCTGGTCGATCCACACCTCGAAGTCGCGCACGGTGAGGGCCATCCCGCCGCGGTCGAGCGTTCGCTGGAAGTGCTCCGTGGCGTGCCGGGCATCGCCGAACTTCGTGTAGGTGCGGGCGAGCAGCACCTGGAGGGCGTCGTCGTCGCGGTCGTCCTCCGGGAGCGCGTCGTAGAGCTGCTGCAGGCGCTGGAGACCGACCTTCGAGTTGCGGGCGATGTCCACGGACTGGCTGAGGTTCTCGATCTCGACCCGGGCCTGCTCGGGTGTGGCCGGCCGCAGCCGTGCACTGCTGTCGCGGTGCACGACCGCGTCTGGTGCGAGGCGGTACTCCGGGTCGCCGTAGCACTGGTAGGCACCCCACGTGTTGACCGACTGGTGGTCCGACCAGGTCTGCCAGCGGGCGGCGGCGATCGCCTCGCCGAAGGTGAGCCCCGCGAGCATCTTGGCGTAGAAGGTCGTCGCGAAGGTGGAGGCGGCCCTGTCGTCGACGGCCCAGCCGCAGGCCACGACGGCGCGCACGCCGATGTCGATGAGCTCGGTGGCGACGCTCGCCGCCAGGCGGTGGAAGTTGCCCGAGGTTCGGCCGGGCACTGGGCCGGCTGTGCCGGCTGCGCCCGGCGATGCGGGCGCCGGGGCGCCCATGGCGCCGAGGTGGCAGCAGTTGACGACGACGAGCTCGGGCACCTGACGCATCTGGCCGATCTCGCCGGCCGTGAGGTACATCCCGTTGCCGAGCACCATGCCTGTCACCCTGGCGTCCGTGCCGTCGCCCAGCGGCCAGTCGTAGACCCCGTGCCCGGCGAGGTGCACGACGCGGTAGGCGGAGTCGAAGAGCGACTGGATGACCTTGGTGCCGCTCTCCGCGATGAGCGGCTCCGCGCGGAACCCACTGTCGCGCAAGGCGGCTCCGACGTCCTTCGCTTCCTTCTGGGCGGCCGGCAGGGCGGTGAGACCGCTCGCGGTGTCACCGATGACGAGTGCACGGTCGCCTGTCGCGGACAAGACGTGGCTGCGCATCGAGGAGCCCTCGAGCTGGCGCACGAGGCCGCGGCGCACCCCGAGCGGCACCCGGTCCTCCTCGACCGCCTGGTCGTCGAGCAGCTCCCACGGGTAGTGCGCCGAGCCCTGGTCGACGACGAGCACGAGGTTGTCGGTGTCGGGAGCCTGCGCCTTGAGCTCGTTGGGGAAGAGCAGCTCGAAGAGGGTGCGCGATGCGGAGCTGTCCGGGGAGGGGGAGTCCACCAGCGACTCGACGAGCCGGTCGACGAGGGCGCGCTGGGTCGGCACGGTGCGCGTGGGCGCCCCGGCGCGGCGGACGGCGGCCTCGAACGTCAGCCCACCGTCGTCCTCGGTGCGCACGCGCACCTGTTGCCACCAGCCCGTCGGCTGCTCGAAGACGAGCCGGCGCTGTCGACCGGGCCGTTCCTCCAGTCGCAGGTCGGCGGAGAAGGAGTCAGCCAGCTCGCCGCTCGTCAGCGACGACCCCACGGCGCCGACGGCCTGCAGGGCCCGGTCCTGCCACAGCTCGACGATCTCGAGCTCGGCGATGTGCACGGCGAGGTCGGCGTCTGCCAACCGGTCGTTGGCACGCTGGATGCCGGTGAGCAGGGCCTGCACGCTGTCGCGCACGGGCAGCCCGCCTGGACCGGTGCCGATGAGCAGGCTGCTGAGCTGGAGCTGCTTCACCTCGGCGCGGGGGGCCGAGGCGCCGACGGTGAGGTTGGCGAGGGCCGAGGTGAGCGCCGCGTGGGCGACCGCTCGGGCGAGCGAGGCGGCGCTCAGCGTGCCGACAGGGCCCATGCCCGCGACGATGGCTCCGGGCGGACGCGTCCACTCCTCCGGGTCGGTGAAGATCTGGCAGGTCTCGAGCGGGCCGGGGTAGATGCCGAGCAGCGCTGCGCGAGAGAGGCGCCCGTCGAGCAGGTCGTCCAGGGCGGCCTCGGCGCCGATGAGGGTGCCGCCGGGATAGTGCCCGACGAGGACGTGGTGCCGGGCGAAGCGCAGGTCGCCGTGCGAGACCCGCACTGTCGTGGGCAGCCGATCCGGGTCCTGGCCGTCGTCCGGCTCGGCCGGAGCCGCGGCTGCTACGGCTGCTACGGGTGCCGCAGGTGCCGCGGGTGCCGGTGCGGCTGTGGCGAGGGGCGATGGTGTGGGGGGTGCAGGGGGCGTGGCGGGTGCGGTGACTGGCGGGGTGACCCGTCTGGTTGCCGGTGCGACCATCGGGCTGGTGGCGGCGCCGGCGGCAGGCTCGTCGACGCGGGGCGCGGCCTCGGCGTCGAGAGCGGGCTCGGCGGGGACAGGGTCGGCGGGGACGGGCTCGGTCGCCGTCGGCTCGGTGGGGGTGAGATCCGTGGGCGTCGGCTCGACCGGCGGGGGACTGACCGTAGGCGTCGACATCGTCAGGTGAGTGGTGAGAGGAAGACCTGGTCGAAGCGGGCGGCCCGTCCCTCGAGCTGGGGCACCTGCTCGTAGGCGTTGTGCAGCCCCGCCAGCGTCTTCTCGTGGAGGCGCCGGTACGTCGCGCCGGGCTCGTCACGCATCGACCGCACGAGGTAGTAGGTGAGGGCCCCGCTGTAGTCGCCGTTGATGTGGGCGTCGGCCGACGTCTGGTCGTCGCGACAGCCGCTGACGAGGGTCTCCGTGATGTCGACGTCGTGGACGTTGCCGGAGTCCCGCCGACTGCGCCGTCTGGGCGTCCCGGTGAACTCGCCGCCGGCGGCCTCGTCGTCGGGGTTGGGCAGGAAGCGCGAGACCACCTCCGGCTCAGGGGCGCCCGGCAGGTGTGGCTCCCGGGTGTTGCTGCCGGAGTGGCAGCAGTCCATGACCACGGTGAGGGACACCGCGGGGTTCAGCCGGTCGAAGGTGCTCCGCAGCCAGTCGTCGGTCAGCGGGTCGTTCCAGTCGAGGTCGTGGGGGCAGAGGATCTCGTCACGGTGGTCGGTGACCTCGTCGCCGCTGGTGTCGGGCACGTTGGAGCCGTGGCCGGAGTAGTGCAGGTAGAGCACGTCTCCGGGGCCTGCCTTGTCGACGAGGTCGGCGATGCCCTGCGTCATCGCGGCCTTCGTGGCGTCCTCGTCGACCAGCATGGTGATGTCCGTGGGCGCGAAGCCGTAGAGGTCGGTGAGGGCCCCGGCGACGTTGTGCACGTCGTTGACGCACCCGCGCAGGTTCGCGCCGGGGATGGCGTACTCGTTGACGCCGATGAGCAGCGCTCGCTTCGCCATGGTGCACTCCTTCGACCAGCCTGTGCCCCGAGTGCCGTGCGGATCCGCGCGGCGGCCCCTTCTCACCAGTGTTCTCCGCTCGTCAGGGTGATACAGCGGGTTCGCCCAACCTCACGGCGTACTCACGGAAACCCACCGCCCAGGCCACATCGAAGGAGCACTCCGTCGGGTCGCCCCCCCGCAATCGAGAGAGCAGTTCGTCGGCGTCCCAATCGAGAGAGCAGTTCGTCGGCCCACCCCCGCAATCGAGAGAGCAGCTCGTCGGGTCACTTCCACCGACGGACTGCTCTCTCGATACTTGGAAGGGCTCCGGTCGCCCTCTGCCCCAATCGAGAGAGCACTTCGTAGGCCTCCTCCTCAGCCGGCCGCCTTCTCCATCGCTCGCTCGAGGGCGCTCGGGAAGCGGGTCTGGAAGTCGAGGAGGGCGACCCACTCCGGCGTGAGGAAGACCCGGCTCATGCGACTGGACATGGCCCCGAGGTTGGTGACCCACTCGTTGCCGGCCTCCTCGCCCATCGTGCGACGCGCCATCGCCGCATACTCCGGGGCGACGCCGTCGACCGTGTCGACCCGGACGCGCCCGCGGATCTGGAGCACCTGGTAGGGCATCTCGTCGGTGTCGATCGACACGGCGACCGAGTCGCCGTCGTGGAGCGCCTTCAGCTTCGGTGCGTCGGGCGGCGTGCCGAAGACGACCTCCGACCCGTTCCAGTGGAATCCGATGGGCACCACTCTCGGGGTGCCGTCGGTCCACACGTAGGCGAGACGCGCTGGGACCTTCGACTGCAGCAGTCGCTGGGCGACGGGTTCCTGCAGGAGGGCGAGGTCGCCCTGGTGGCTGGTCATGACTGACTCCTCTCGTGCGTCCCCCGAGGGCTCCTCCCAGAGTGCTCCCGTCCGTGCTCTGGCGGTGTCGGTTCGAGCAACCCCGGCGGCAGCAGCGGTCGAGGCGGTGGCGGGGGCGACGCACGTGGCGCGGGCGGCCCGGGGAGCGCACCGGGCGGCATACCCTTGCGGTGTCGCCCACCCCGCCGACCTGCGAAGGACACCGATGTACGGCTCAGTCAAGGACGCGATCGCCGAGACCCTGCGCGAGATCGAGGAGGCCGGGCTCTACAAGCGCGAGCGCGAGCTCACCTCTCCGCAGGCGGCGCACGTGACGACGCTCAAGGCGGAGGCGCTCAACTTCTGCGCCAACAACTACCTCGGCCTGGCCGACGACCCGACCGTCGTCGAGGCAGCCAAGCAGGCGCTCGACGACTGGGGCTTCGGGATGGCGTCGGTGCGCTTCATCTGCGGCACGCAGACCCAGCACACCCGTCTCGAGTCGCGCATCAGCGACTTCCTCGGCACCGAGGCGACGATCCTCTACTCCTCGTGCTTCGACGCGAACGGCGGTGTCTTCGAGGTGCTCTTCGGGGCCGAGGACGCCATCATCAGCGACGAGCTCAACCACGCCTCGATCATCGACGGCGTGCGCCTGTCCAAGGCGATGCGCTACCGCTACAAGAACGCCGACATGGCCGACCTGCGCGCCCAGCTCGAGGCCGCCCGCGCGGCCGGCGCGCAACGCACCGTCGTCGTCACCGACGGCGTCTTCTCGATGGACGGGTCGTATGCGCCGCTCGACGAGATCTGCGACCTCGCAGACGAGTTCGGTGCGCTCGTCTTCGTCGACGACTCGCACGCGGTGGGCTTCGTCGGCGACGGCGGCCGCGGCACGCCCGAGCTCTTCGGCGTCATGGACCGCGTCGACATCCTCACCGGCACGCTCGGCAAGGCCCTCGGCGGCGCCTCCGGCGGCTACGTGTCGAGCCACCAGGAGATCGTCGACCTGCTGCGGCAGCGCTCGCGGCCCTACCTCTTCTCCAACTCCGTGGCGCCGGCCGTCGTGGCGGGCTCGCTGGCGGCGCTCGAGCTCGTCGCCTCCTCCGCCGAGAAGCGCGAGGCGCTCAAGGCCAACACCGCCCTCTTCCACTCGCTCATGACTGAGGCCGGCTTCGACCTCCTGCCCGGCACCCACCCGATCCGCCCGGTGATGTTCCCCGGTGACGACGGCGCCCGCCGCGCTGCCCAGATCGCCGACCACATGCTCGGCAACGGGGTCTACGTCATCGCCTTCAGCTTCCCGGTCGTGCCGCGCGGAAAGGCGCGCATCCGGGTGCAGCTCTCGGCGGCGCACTCCGAGGACGACGTGCGCGAGTGCGTGGCTGCGTTCGTCGCGGCTCGCGACGCGGTCGGCTGACGCCGCTCGCAGCCTCGCCGGGCAAGGGTGTGCGCGGGCTCCCACGAACGGAGCCCGCGCGGCCGGAGCATGGTGTGCTCCCCCTCGGCCCGGCACTGGACGCATACCCTTGTGGGGCATGCCCAGACGGCTGGAGTCGGACGAGATCGGTCAGGCGGTGTCGACCCGGGCGTGCAGCCACGGCCGGTGGAGGTCGAAGCGGCGGCCGGTGATCTCGTCACCCTTGATCTCGACGACGATGTACTTCTCGGTGTCGACCCAGGGCCGCAGCGGCAGCTGGTCGATGATCCACGCGGCGGACCCCTCGAGGTGGTGGGCGCGACCGCGCACGACGACGCTGGTCGCGTGCTCGTCGACGACCTCGTCGACCTCGAAGGCGACGTCGGCGTTCATCGTGACACCGAGCAGCTTGCTGCCCTCGGCGGTCAGGAAGAAGAGCCGGTCGTCCTTGACGGCGTAGTTGATCGGCACGATGTGCACCTCGTCGGCGAGGTGGTAGCCGAGGCGGCCGAACTCGTGGCTGCGCAGGAACTCCCAGCACTCTTCAGGGTGGAGCTCGTGTACGGGGTTGGTGTCGTTGGAGGACATGGTGGCCGCCTTTCGCGATAGCTTCCCGTCGTGGTCGGGCGGGTCCGCCTGGCTACTACGAATGGTAGTGAGAATAGCCCGTTCGCGGCGGCCGGACTCGGGGAGTCTCCGGTCACACCCCGCGTGCGCTTGACTGTGGCCATGGACTTCTACAGCTCCTACGCCCAGGGCTTCGCCCGCGTCGCGGCCTGCACGCTGCCCGTGACTGTCGCCGACCCGGAGCGCAACGCCGACGCCGTCATCGCCCAGGTGCGCGAGCTGCACGAGGACGGCGTGGCGCTCGCGATCTTCCCCGAGCTGGGGCTGTCGGGGTATGCCATCGACGACCTCCTGCTCCAGGACCCCCTTCTCGACGCGGTCGACGACGCCATCGCGCGAGTCGCCGAGGCCACCGCCGGGTTGCGCCCCGTCGTCGTCGTCGGGGCACCGATCGAGCGCGGCTCGCGGCTCTACAACTGCGCTGTCGTCATCCACGACGGCGCCGTCATCGGCGTCGCACCGAAGTCCTACCTGCCGACGTACCGCGAGTTCTACGAGCGGCGCCACTTCGCGCCCGGCGACGACCAGCGCGGCCAGAGCATCGAGGTCGCCGGCGACCGGGTGCCCTTCGGCCCCGACCTGCTCTTCCGTGCCACCGACGTGCCCGGCTTCGTCGTGCACGTCGAGGTGTGCGAGGACATGTGGGTGCCGGTGCCGCCGAGCCACGAGGCGGCGCTCGCGGGCGCCACCGTCCTCGCCAACATCTCCGGCTCGCCCATCACCGTCGCCCGCGCCGAGGACCGCCACCTTCTCGCGCGCAGCGCATCGGCCCGCTGCCTCGCCGCCTACCTGTATGCCGCAGCAGGCGAGGGTGAGAGCTCGACCGACCTCTCGTGGGACGGCATGACGATGGTCTACGAGAACGGGGCGCTCCTCGCCGAGAGCGAACGCTTCCCGGAGGGGCCCCGCGCCTCGGTCACCGACATCGACCTCGACCTGCTGCGGCAGGAGCGCCAGCGGCAGGGCACCTTCGACGACAACCGGCGCACGCTGGCGGCTCGCGTGGGCGACTTCCGCCGGGTCGAGCTCGAGCTCGACCCGCCGACCGACGACATCGGCCTGCTGCGCAAGGTCGACCGCTTCCCGTTCGTCCCCGACGACGAGGCCCGGCTCGCCCTCGACTGCTACGAGGCCTACAACATCCAGGTCTCGGGGCTCGAGCAGCGGCTCAAGGCGATCGGCGCGCCGAAGATCGTCATCGGCGTCAGCGGCGGCCTCGACAGCACCCACGCGCTCATCGTGGCGGCCAAGGCGATGGACCGGCTGGACCGGCCCCGCAGCGACATCCTCGCCTTCACGATGCCCGGCTTCGCGACGAGCGACCACACCAAGGGCAACGCGATCGCGCTCATGGAGTCGCTCGACGTGACGTGGGAGGAGCTCGACATCCGCCCCGCGGCGACCCAGATGCTCGAGGCGATGGGCCACCCGTTCGGGCGCGGCGAGGAGGTCTACGACGTGACCTTCGAGAACGTCCAGGCCGGGCTGCGCACCGACTACCTCTTCCGCATCGCCAACCAGCGCGGCGGCATCGTGCTCGGCACGGGCGACCTGTCGGAGCTCGCGCTCGGCTGGTGCACCTACGGCGTCGGCGACCAGATGAGCCACTACGGCGTCAATGCCGGTGTGCCGAAGACCCTCATGCAGCACCTCATCCGCTGGGTCGTCGCGTCGGCGCAGTTCGAGGACCACGTCGGCGAGACGCTCATCTCCATCCTCGACACCGAGATCACACCCGAGCTCGTGCCGGCCAAGGAGGGCGAGAAGCCCCAGAGCACGCAGGCGAAGATCGGGCCCTACTCGCTGCAGGACTTCACGCTCTTCCACGTGCTGCGCCGCGGCTACCGGCCCTCGAAGATCGCCTTCCTCGCCTGGCACGCCTGGCGCGACAGCGAGGCGGGGGACTGGCCCGCGGGCTACCCCGAGTCGGAGCGGACGGCATACGACCTCGCGACGATCCGGCACTGGCTGGAGGTCTTCGTGCGGCGCTACTTCAGCAACCAGTTCAAGCGCTCCGCGTTGCCCAACGGGCCCAAGGTCGTCGCGGGCGGCTCGCTCTCGCCGCGCGGCGACTGGCGTATGCCGTCCGATGCAGCGGGTGCCACATGGCTCGACGAGCTCGACGCCAACGTCCCCGAGGCCTGAGAGGCAAGGACCAGGTCATGGCAGACAAGCTCGAGGTCCGCGAC
Source organism: Humibacillus xanthopallidus (assembly GCF_006717145.1). Taxonomy (GTDB): domain Bacteria; phylum Actinomycetota; class Actinomycetes; order Actinomycetales; family Dermatophilaceae; genus Humibacillus; species Humibacillus xanthopallidus. Next base: position 562,134 of record NZ_VFQF01000002.1, read on the forward strand.
TACGTCGACGAGGACTGGCCGCAGGTGTGGCCGCTCATCGAGGAGGTCGTGCGGGCCGGCGACACGTTCCCCTATCCGACCGACCTCACCGAGGCCGAGGCGCGACCGCTCTGGCTCGAGAACGGCCCCGGTGGGCGCACGACGGTCGCGACGGAAGGGCCGCTCGTGCTCGGCACGGCGAAGATGGGGCGCAACCGGCCGGGCCCGGGGTCGCACGTCGCGACGGCGAGCTACATGTTTGCGGCCGGGGCGCGCGGCCGTGGTGTCGGGCGCGCCCTCGTCGTCGAGTCGCTCGACTGGGCACGCGAGTCCGGTTATGCCGCAATGCAGTTCAACGCCGTCGTCGCCACGAACACCGGCGCCGTGAAGCTCTACGAGAGCCTCGGCTTCACCGTCGTGGGCACGGTCCCGCGCGCCCACGAGCTGCCCACGGGCGAGCGCGTCGGCCTACGGATCATGCACATCGACCTCTGACCCAAAACCAATCGAGAGAGCACTCCGTCGCCCAACGACAATCGAAAGAGCAGTTCGTCGGGCTCGGCCGCGAGCGGCCTCCCCCGACGAACTGCTCTTTCGATTGTGAGGCGGCGCGGGCGCCCGACCGTGAGGGCCCGGGTCTGCCGACGAACTGCTCTTTCGATTGGGTTTCCTGACTTGTGAGTGGGTCAGGCGGTGAGGACGACCTTGAGGGCCCGGGTCTGCGCCGCGTCGGCGAAGGTGTCGTAGGCCTCCAGGAAGTCGGCCATCGCGAAGCGGTGCGTCACGAAGCGGGCCAGGTCGATCTGGTGGGTCGCGAGCAGCCGGAGCAGGGTCGGCGTCGAGTAGGTGTCGACGAGGCCCGTCGTGATCGTGACGTTCTTGATCCAGAGATCCTCCAGGTGCAGGGTGGCCGGGCCGCCGTGGACGCCGACGTTGGCGACCGTCCCGCCCGGCCGGACGAGCGTGGTGCACTGCTCGAACGTCGGAGCCACGCCGACAGCCTCGATGGCGACGTCGGCGCCGAGACCCTCGGTGAGGCCCTGGACGATTGCCACGGCGTCCTCGCGGGCGGGATTCACTGTGATGTCGGCCCCGAACTGCTTGGCCGCCTCGAGTCGGGCATCGGCCAGGTCGATGGCCACGACGTGCGCCGGACTGAAGAGCTTGGCACCCATGATGGCGGAGAGCCCGACCGGGCCGGCGCCCACCACCGCTACGACGTCACCGGGGCGGACCCGGCCGTTCAGCACACCGACCTCGTAGCCCGTGGGCCCGATGTCGGCGAGCATGAGTACTTCCTCATCAGTCACACCTGCTGGGACGGCATACGTCGACGTGTCCGCGAAGGGGACCCGCACGTACTCCGCCTGTGTTCCGTCGATCTTGTGCCCGAGGATCCACCCGCCCCCGCCGATGCACTGGCCGTAGCTGCCGTCGCGGCAGTAGCGGCAGGCACCGCACGCAGTGATGCAGGAGACGAGCACGCGATCGCCGACCTTGACGTTCTTGACGCCCGAACCGACGTTCTCCACGGTCCCGACCGCCTCGTGGCCGAGGATGCGCCCATCGGTGACGGCAGCGACATCGCCCTTGAGGATGTGCAGGTCGGTGCCGCAGATGGTCACGGTGTCGACCTTGACGATGGCGTCGGTGTCGTCCTCGATCATGGGCTTCGGCACCTCCTCCCAGGCCTTCTGGCCGGGGCCGTGGTAGACGATCGCGTGCATGATGGATCCGTTGGAGGCCACGTCGATCAGCTGATCTCGACGTGCGTCGTCTTGGCCTCGCCGGCCTTGGGCATCGTCACGAGGAGCACGCCGTCGGCGAGCGACGCGGTCACGGACAGCTCGTCGACGGGGACCGGGAGGATCGCCTCGTAGGTGAAGCTGCCGGACGTCCGGGTCGTGTGACGCAGGGTCCCGCTGTCCTCCTTCTCGGTCGTCTTCGTGCCGCGCACGCTGAGGCGCCGGCCGGAGAAGTCGATCGTGATGTCCTTCTTGTCGACGCCGGGCAGGTCGAGCTCGAGCGTGAAGGCCTCGTCGGTCTCGCGCAGCTCGCCGCCGGGAGCGAAGTCGCTGGCGGCCATGGCCGGCGACCACATCTGCTCCATGAGGTCCTGCATCCGCGTGGCCCACGGGGCAAGGTCTGCCCACGGTGACAGCTCGACCCAGTGGGAGCGGTCCCGGCGTTCGGTGGCCTTGCCGGGGGTGTTGATGGTCATGGTGAAGCTCCTCCTCGTTGAGACGTGCCGCGACTCCTCAGCGGCACAGCACCAGTGCACGCCCCGCCACTGCGGCCAAACAGGGCCATTGGTCCCTGCCCTGCGAGATCGGGTCGCGGCATCGTGGTCTCATGGCGGACTTGGCACTTCAGCGCAGCGTCGGCGAGCGACGCCCCATCGAGCACGTCCCGGCGCGTCCGCCGCTCATCGGCGACTACGGGCACCAGCGGCGGACGTTCTCGTGGGAGCGGGCGAGGCACTGGCTCGACATCGACGGCGCCGGACGGCTCAACATGGCCCACGAGGCGGTCGACCGGCACGCCGTCGGTCCGCTCGCCGATGCCGTCGCCATCCGCTTCCTGCAGAAGTCCGGGCCCTCCTTCGAGCTGACCTATGCGGAGCTCAAGCACCAGAGCGACCTCACCGCCGTCGCGCTGCGCCGGCTGGGCGTGCTGCCGCACGATGTCGTGTGCACGCTGCTGCCACGTTCTCCGGAGCTCTACCTCACCGTGCTCGGCACGCTCAAGGTCGGCGGCGTCTTCTGCCCGCTCTTCCCTGCCTTCGGCCCCGAGCCGGTGCGCGAGCGTCTCACGCTCGGCCGCGCCCGGGTGCTCGTCACCGACACCCTGTCCTACACCCGCAAGGTGGCGCCGCACCGGGCCGAGCTGCCCGACCTCGAGCACGTCATCATCACCGACTCCGACGAGCGGGGGTGCCCCGCGGGCACGATGCCGTGGTCACGCCTACTCATGGGCGGGGCTGCGATGTACCACCCGAGGGAGAACGTCGTGGCCCCGACGTGGCCGTCGGACCCGGCCCTGCTCCACTTCACGAGCGGCACGACGGGCAAGCCGAAAGGTGCCGTGCACGTGCACGAGGCGATCCTCGCCCACCACGTCACGTCCGAGTTCGCGCTCGACCTGCGACCGGGCGACGTCTACTGGTGCACGGCCGACCCCGGCTGGGTCACGGGCACGTCCTATGGCATCCTCGGCCCTCTGAGCTGCGGGGTCACCGTCGTCACCGACTCGGCCGACTTCGACGCGCGGCGGTGGTACCGGATCCTCCAGGACGAGCGCGTCACCGTCTTCTACACCGCCCCGACGGCGCTCCGGATGCTCATGCGGGCGGGCGCCGACCTCGCCCACGAGTACTCGTTCCCTGCGCTGCGGCACGTCGTCAGCGTGGGTGAGCCGCTCAACCCCGAGGCCGTCGTGTGGGGCCTCGAGGCCTTCGGGATGCCCGTGCACGACACGTGGTGGCAGACGGAGACCGGCGCCATCATGGTGAGCAACTTCCCCGGTATGCCGGTGCGCCCGGGCTCGATGGGACGCCCGGTCCCGGGGGTCGACGTCGCGGTGCTCGCCCAGGGCGCCGACGGCCGGGCCGCCGTCGTCGACGGGCGCGTGCAGGTGCTGACCGGGGCCGACGAGGTCGGCGAGCTCGCGCTTCGGCCCGGCTGGCCCTCGATGTTCCGGGCCTACCTCGACGACCCCGACCGCTATGCCAGGGCCTTCGCGGACGGGTGGTACCTCAGCGGCGACCTCGCCCGCATCGACGCCGACGGCTACGTGTGGTTCATCGGGCGCGCCGACGACGTCATCAAGTCGGCCGGGCACCTCATCGGCCCCTTCGAGGTCGAGAGCGCCCTCATGGAGCACCCCGCCGTCGCCGAGGTGGGGGTCATCGGAAAGCCGGATCCGCTCGCGGGCGAGATCGTCAAGGCGTTCGTCACCCTGAAGGTCGGCCACGAGCCGACACCGGCGCTGGCCCGCGAGCTCATCGCCTTCGGCCGGCACCGGCTCGGGTCGGTCGCGCCGCGCGAGATCGCCTTCGACCAGGCACTCCCGCACACCCGCAGCGGCAAGGTCATGCGCCGGCTCCTCAAGGCCCGCGAGCTCGGCCTGCCCGAGGGTGACCTGTCGACGGTCGAGACGCCGTCGCCCGAGCCGGTGGGCAGTGGCGTGCACGAGGGGCCGTCATGACACGCGAGCTGTTCCTCGAGCTCTTCACCGGGCTCCTGCGCGAGATGATCCGGATCCGGCGCTTCGAGGAGAAGTGCGTCGAGCTCTACAGCGCGACGAAGATCCGCGGCTTCCTCCACCTGTGCATCGGCGAGGAGGCCGTCGCGGTGGGCGTCGTCGGCGCCCTGTCCGAGGACGACGCCGTGGTCTCGACCTACCGCGAGCACGGCCACGCCCTCGCCCGAGGCGTGCCGATGCCGTCGATCATGGCCGAGATGTTCGGCAAGGCGACCGGGTGCAGCGGTGGGCGTGGTGGGTCGATGCACCTCTTCGACGCGAGCCGTCGCTTCTACGGGGGCAACGCGATCGTCGCCGGCGGGATGCCCGTCGCGGTCGGGCTGGCGCTGGCCGACCACCTGAGCGACGACCGTGCGGTCACGGTGTGCCTCTTCGGCGACGGCGCCTTCGCCGAGGGCGAGTTCCACGAGAGCGCCAACCTCGCGGCCCTGTGGAACCTGCCGGTGCTCTTCTGCTGCGAGAACAACCGCTACGCGATGGGCACGGCACTGGCGCGGGAGCACGCGTCCACCGACCTCGCGATGCGGGCGGCGGCATACGGGATGGTGGCGTGGACGGTCGACGGCATGGACGTCATCGCCGTGCGCGAGGCGACGGACCGCGCGCTCGAGTACGTCCGCGACAGCGGCAAGCCGTGCTTCCTCGAGCTGCGCACCTACCGCTTCCGCGCGCACTCGATGTATGACCCGGACCGCTACCGCGACAAGTCCGAGATCGCGACGTGGAAGAAGTCCGACCCGATCCCGGCGCTCGAGGCGAAGCTCGTCAGTGACGGGCTGATGACTCCGGCCGAGGTCGAGCGCTGGCGCGCCGGGGTGGAGGCCGAGGTGGACGCGGAGATCGCGGCGGCGGTGGAGTCGGCGGACGCCGCGCCGCTCGAGCCGGTCGAGGACCTGCTGCGACACGTGACGACGGAGGCCGCGGATGGTGTGGCGTTGCTGGCGGGTGGGAGGTCGACATGAGCAGGCGGAGCACGATGACGGTGGCGAAGGACGCTGCGGTGGAGGCCGTGACCGCCCCGGAGGTGTCACGGGAGGCGTCACGGGAGGCGTCACCGGAGGAGGCTCCGGCGACGGTGACGACGACCTATCGAGAAGCGCTCCGCGAGGCCCATCGGGAAGTCCTGGCACGGGACCCCCGGGTCTTCCTGATGGGCGAGGACGTCGGGCGCTACGGCGGGTCGTTCGCCGTGAGCCTCGGCCTGCTCGAGGAGTTCGGCGAGGAGCGGATCCGCGACACGCCGCTCTCGGAGTCCGCCTTCACCGGCGCCGGCATCGGGGCGGCCCTGCGCGGGCTGCGGCCGATCGTCGAGATCATGACGGTCAACTTCAGCCTGCTGGCTCTCGACCAGATCATGAACAACGCCGCGACCCTGCGGCACATGTCCGGCGGCCAGCTGTCGGTGCCGATGGTCATCCGCATGACGACGGGCGCCGGCCGCCAGCTGGCCGCGCAGCACTCCCACAGCCTCGAGGGGTGGTATGCGTCGATCCCCGGCATCCGTGTCATCGCGCCCGCGACGCTGGAGGACGCCCGCGGGATGCTCGGGCCGGCGGTCGAAGACCCCGACCCCGTCGTCCTCTTCGAGCACGGCTCGCTCTACAACCTCTCGGGAACGCTCCCGGTGGATCCCGTCCGCGTCGACATCGAGAGCGCAGCCGTCAGGCGTGCTGGCACCGACATCACCTTCATCGCGTATGCCGGTGGGCTGGGCAAGGCGCTCGCAGCCGCGGATCTCCTTGCAGCCGAGAGCATCTCGGCCGAGGTGATCGACCTGCGGGTGCTGCGACCGCTCGACGACGCCACCATCATGGCCTCGGTCACGCGGACCCACCGGGTCGTCATCGTCGACGAGGCTTGGCGCACAGGGAGTCTCGCCGCCGAGATCTCCGCGCGCATCGTCGAGCAGGCGTTCTTCGAACTCGACGCTCCGATCGAAAGGGTCTGTGCCGCAGAGGTTCCCGTGCCGTATGCGCACCACCTCGAGGAGGCTGCCCTCCCGCAGGCCGAGGACATCGCCGCCGCGGCGAGACGGGCGGTGGGCGCGCATGGGTGAGTTCCGGATGCCGTCGCTCGGCGCCGACATGGAGCAGGGGGTTCTCATCGAGTGGCTCGTCAAGGTCGGTGACTCAGTGAAGCGCGGTGACGTCGTCGCCGTCGTCGAGACGCCGAAGTCGACGGTCGAGGTCGAGTGCTTCGAGACGGGCACGGTCACCCGGTTGCTCGCCGAGGAGGGGCAGACGGTGCCGGTGGGGGAGGCGCTGGCGCTGCTCGGCTCTGCCAGCGAGGTGGAGCCGACAATGCCTGTGAGAGTGGAGGTTCCGGTTGCCGTGTCGGCAACGGTGCCTGCCGCTGCGGCGGTCGGAGTGCCGTCGCCCGCACCCCTGGGGTCGACCTCGCGGCCTCCGCTGTCGCCGGTGCTGCGCCACCTGGCTCGTGAGCTCGGCGTCGACCCGAGGACGCTGCACGGGAGCGGCCGGGACGGTGCCCTCACCCGTCACGACGTCGAGCAGGCCGCAGCGGCGGTCTCGACTCCTGCCGTCGCGGCCGCCACTGTGACCGCAGCGGCCCCGGCGACCGCGGCGGCCCCGTCGACCCGGCCGGCGGCCCCGTCGACCCGCCCGGCGGCGACGGGCGGGGCGCACCCCGGGTCACGGCACCGGGTGCGGATCTCGCCGCTCGCCCGCCGGCTCGCCGCCGAGGAGGGCGTCGACCTGGCGGTGCTGCAGGGCTCGGGACCGGACGGGAGCATCCGGGCGGCGGACGTGCACCGGGCCACACGGCATACGGAATCGGAGCAGCCCAGCCCCCCGCGCGCCACCCCCCGGGTCGATGTGAAGCCGGAGGCCACGTCGGTGGCGCCATCACCTCCACCGATGAGCGACATGCGGCGCAGCATCGCGGCGCTGATGACGGTCTCCAACCAGGAGATCCCGCACTACCACCTGAGCCTGACGATCGACCTCTGGCGCAGCATCCAGTGGATGAAGGAGCGCAACCGCGAGCTGGAGATGTCGGAGCGCCTCGTGCCGGCCGCGCTGCTCCTCGTCGCGACGGCGCGGGCAGCACGTGCGGTGCCGGAGCTCAACGGGCACTGGATCGAGGGAGCGTTCCGGCCGGCCGCCGACATCGACCTCGGCCTCATCCTGTCGCTGCGCAGCGGGGGCCTGCTCGTGCCGGCGATCGGCGGCGCCGACCGGCTGACCGTCGAGGAGATGATGGCCCGCATCAAGGTGCTGACGCGGCGCGCCCGCAGCGGACGACTGCGCGGGTCGGACCTCGTGCCCCCCAGCATCACCGTCTCCAACCTCGGCGACCAGGGTGTCGACAGCGTGCTCGGCGTGATCTATCCGCCGCAGGTGGGGCTGGTCGGCTTCGGAGCGCCGGCGGAGCGGCCGTGGGCCGTCGACGGGATGCTCGGCGTGCGCCCCCTCGTCACCGTGACGCTCGCGGGGGACCACCGAGCAACCGACGGCGCGACGGGGTCGCGCCTGCTCAAGACCATCGACCGCCTGCTGCAGGCACCTGAGGAGCTGTGACGACGATGACGACGACACCGAGCCAGGGCGGCAGCCAGACCGCCCCGACCGCCCAGACCGCACAAGGCAGCCCGAGGGAGCTGCTCGAGACCACCCTGCGCGAGATCGTGCCGGACGCGAGCCTCGACGGCGTCAGCGGCGATGCCGACCTGCGTGAGACGTTCGAGCTCGACTCACTCGACTTCGTCGAGCTCGTGGAGCGGCTCGGCAAGCGCGCCGGCTTCCGCATCGAGGACGACGACGCCGACCAGCTGCGCACGATCAACACGGCGACAGCGTTCCTGTCACGGGGGATGCGACGCACCGGCTGACCTCACGGCCACGGGTCCTGCCCGGCAGGCTCCCGTGACCCTGCGGCGTCTCACATCTGGGCCTTGAGCACGTCGACCTCACACCCCGGTGAGGTGGGGTCGAAGCCGTGCTCGACGAGCCAGCGGACGGCCGTCAGGCACCGAAGCGACCAGTGGGCGCGAATGACGTCGACATCGACGTCATCCGCGCCGTAGCCGACAACGACGTCGTCGAGGTGCTCCCGGTGTCCCAGCGTCAGGATGGCGAGGTCGAACATGGCATCGCCGCGGCCCGCCTCGGACCAGTCGAGCACTCCGGTGACCTCGTCCCCGTCCACGAAGATGTGACAGACCTGCAGGTCGCCGTGCATGAAGACCGGCTTCGACGGTCGAAGTGCCCGCTCGGCGAGTTGGCGGTTGCGCCTGACGAGGTCGGCAGGCAGGACGTCGTTCGCCAGGAGCCACGCGCACTGCGCGTCGGGTCGCGAGGCCCTCTCGGCGAGGGAGGTGCTGGTCCACGGCGGCAGCGGCGCGTCGTGCAGCTCTCGTGCAGCGGCGCCCGCCGCACTCCACGCGGCGGGTGATGCGCTGGACGCCTGGCCGAGGCGACCAAGCGCAACCCCGGGGAGAGCTGCCAGCGCCAGCACGGGCGGTTTGCGCCAGAGGACCTGCGGGGTCGGGATCGGCGCGATGGCCATGGCCTCGACCTCGACGTCGGTGCGCCCCTGGTCAGCGTCGATCTTGAGGAACACGTCGCCGATCCGGACCGTCGCGCGCTCCTGGTGCGCCACCACGACCTCGACCTCATCGCCGACTGCGTTCATGTCGGCCAGTGTCGCGGACGGTCCACCCGGTGCCCAGCGGTTTGTCGCAGGGGCTGCTCCAGCGAGCTTTCGAGGTGGTGTCCAGTCAAGTCCCAGTTTCGTCGAGATTGTCGGAAGTGCCTGCAGCGCAAGGACTCTGGTGCGACGATGAAGGGATGGACGGCGCCGCCCGCACGGGGTGAAGCCGTCACGGGATCGACACCACATCCGTTACCGATCGGGGGCATGGATGGGTTGCTCAGGGTCATGATGCACGGCATGCGGAGCTCCGTGAGGGGCCCGTGTGAGGTTCCCACTGACCGCCCCACGTCCGGGCGGCACCGTCACCCACGCCTGCAGTCGCTGCGGCGCTGACACCAACGGTCCGGCCGGCTCACGGCCGGACATTCGGCATCGCGTCTCCCTGCATGCCGGTCGAGGCGCGTGCCCTCACCGAGGAGAATGACTGTCCCATGTCCGAATTCGATGTTGCAGCGGACCTGAACCTGGCCGCCAGCGCCCTTCGCGGGCTGGTCGACGATGAGGACCGCTTCCGCGCCTGGTACGACGCCTTCCTCGCAGGCGACGCCGACTCCTACCGACGGATCCTCGCCAAGGCCTCCGCCCTGGAGCACGAGGATCTCCTGTGTGGCTGGCTCTGCAGCAAGGAGTGCGTGCGACTCTGCTGGCGGCTGTGTGGACCGCCCCGACTCGACCGCATCCCCGAGCCGCGCGAGTTCGCCGAGGTCATCGTCAAGCTGACGAGCGACGAGGAGCTCCTGGAACGCCTCGTGCAGCCCGTGCTCGAGCTGGACCCACGGGCCTGGCAGTCGCTCGTCCAGGAGCTCGAGCTGAGGCCGTTCTGCCACCTCATCTGCCACTGGGTCTGTCGCGTCTACTGCCGCCTGCGGTGCGAACGTCTCGATGACAATGACGGCGTGCTCTCGCGGCACCTCGTGGACGAGCTCGCCGGTGCAGGCCGCGCCATCGCGGCGCTGGTCGCGGACGAGGCCGGCTTCGCCGAGGTGAGCAAGGCAGCTCTCGCCGGCCGTTGCGAGCTGGTGAAGGGCGTGTTCGACCGGCTCGGGCTGGCGGACCGGTGCCGGTGGATCTGCGAGTTCTTCTGCTCGTGGAGGTGCGTCCGCGTCTGCATCACGTTGTGCCGCCCCTTCCAGGTCACGGAGATGGATCTCTCGCTCACCGAGGCCCACGAGTTCGGGCAGGCCATCAGCCGGTTGTCCGAGCAGCCCGAGGCGCTCGCCGCGGTCGCCGACGCCGTCGAGCGCGAAGACGTCGAGCGGTTCGCCTCGCTCGTCAAGGAGCTCGGGCTGGAGCGCTTCTGCGTGCAGCTGTGTCACTGGGTCTGCTCATGGCACTGCACGCTCCTCTGCCGGTGTGTCTGCACTCCGGTCCTGCAGCCATGGTTCACCCACGTCGGTCACTTCGACATCTACGCCGACATCGACGCCGGCACCGGACTGACGAACAAGGGACTGTCCTTCACCGGGCTGTACTTCAACGGTGGCCCGGGGTTTGCCTTCCAGGACTGCCTCGAGCTCCGCGGCTACTGCCCGGCGTCCTCGCCGATCGACGGCACCGCGATGCGGTACCGGTTCGTCCTCGCCGGAACCTCGACGCCGATCACCGGGAGCAGGGTCTGCCAGGTCGACGCAGGCTCGCGGATCGTCTCGTGGCCGCAGAACCTGTCAGGCGTTGCTGGCGCGGCCAACGTGTCCACCTTCCAGACGATCGCCATCGCGGGCGCCCCCACGGCGGAGAAGGCGCCGCCCGCTCCGGGCGACCCGTGGTACGGACCTGACGTCCACACCCTGGTGCCGGACCCCGACGGCTGGGTGGTCGTCGACCCGGCCTCGATCGCGGGCGGCTTCACGACGCTCATGGGGTTCGACACCACCGACGACGTCACCGGAGGCATGCCGACGAGCGCCAACCCGGCCGGCCAGACCGCCTCGCCGGCACCGTCCGGCCAGGACCTCGGGATCGTCTTCGAGGCGACGAGGGTCGCCGGCCCGACGAGCCCGCCGGACCACTCCAACACGCTGGCCCGGGTGCACATCAACAACTGGAGGGAGCTCAACCTCCTCGACATCCAGCAGTTCCACGGGCCGGGCGCCGGGGCGTGCAGTCCCATCACCTCGGCCCTGGACGTCGACTACACCGCCGACCACGAGCTGATGGCCGCATGGTCCGTCACCATCACCAGCGCTTCGCCCTCGGGCCCCGGGACCGTTGCGGGAGGCACCGTGCCTCGAGGGGGATTCGGGACCGATCACGAGAACACGACCGGGTGGCAGCCCTGCTCCTACACCGCCTCGCTCTCGACCCGAGCGGCCCTGACGACCGGGCTCATCGACAACCAGGGCTACACGACGTCCAAGACGTTCTGCACCACCGGTCGGGGCTGATCTCTCGGCACGGCCTGATGCAGGAGAGGACGGCGAGGCGCGACGCGTCCGCCGTCTTTTCCTGCATCGCGCCGGTCACGGCAGCGGCGTCAGGTCACTGCGCGAGAATCCTGGCCTTCGCGCTCTCGAACTCGGCATCCGTGAGGATCCCGGCCGTGCGGAGCTCTCCGAGTCTGGCGAACTGGTTGATCATGTCGTCGGCTGACAGCGCTGGAGGAGCCGGAGGCGCCGGAGCTGCAGGGGCGACGGCGACAGGGGTCGGGGCGTCCTGGACGGCGGGGAGCGCTGCTGCCGCAGCCGCATCCTGTGCTGCCCAGCGCTCGCTCTGGCGTCGTTGCACCCTGCCGTGCACGCTGCTGGCGACGGCGACCTTGGCTGCGGTCTTCAACAGGCCCATGGAAACTCCTTGTTCGTGGTGACGCGAGGTGGAACGGCCGCGTAGGGATGTCTCTTCAGCTGTCCCGGTCGTCGTGGTCGAGCGCCTGCTCGAGGTCGTCGACGGCGACAGGTCCCTCGGCCACGAGCCGGGCGCCGCGCGAGCCCCACGCCCTCAGAACCGGCTCGAGGGTGAGGTCCTCGTAGACCAGGACGGCCAGGACGCTGTCCTCGGCGAGACCGTGAGCCACGAAGTCGAGGTCGTCGGCGTCGAGCAGGCCGGCGTCGGCGCCCCGGAAGGCTGACAGGTCAACGTCCAGCCCCAGCGACTCGGGGGAGACCGTGACGAGGGAGCCGTCGGCCCCGCGCCGCACGAACTCGAGGTCGATCACGAGGACCAGCCCGCTGTCGACGAGCTCGAGGAGCCGGTTGAAGCCGTCCTCGCCCACGTCGCCCCGGGGGAACTCGACGGCGATGTACGACACCGGCCCGAGGTGGTCTGACAGGTCAGGGGTCTGGGACGCCTCAGTGCTCACGAGTGGACTATGGCACGGGCGTCTGGGAACACGCACGAGGTGACCAGACAACGCGCGGTCTCAGCAGATCCGTCCCCGACGGCGATCACGACGACGGGTGCTCGTCCGGCAGGTCAGGGCCGGGGTCACGGGCGACGATGTGCTCCTCGTCGTCGACGTGCGGAGGTCGGCCGGCCGAGACGGGGGTGGCGGGCGCCGGTGCTGCCTCCTGCGCCGGAAGGTCCATGAGGCCGTGCACGCGGCGGGCCTCGCGCACCCCCTGCGAGATGCTGTGCCACAGGTGGTCCTCACCGAGCTCGGGGATCAGGCCCGAGCGACGCAGCGCCTGTCGGACCGGCCACATGACGCGGACGAGGAAGAGGTCGACCTCCCGCTGGGCGAGCGCGGCCCGGAGGTCGGCGAGGGCATCCGCGCTCGTCGTGTCCATCTGGTTGGTCGCCTCGAGGTCGAGGACCAGCGCGCGCGTCCCGGGGGTGGAGTCGACGAGCGCGAGGACGCCGTCGTTGGCCGGCGAGGCCGTCACCCAGAAGAGCGGCACGTCGAGGCGCAGCACCATGACCCCGGGGAAGGTCGAGCGCTCAGGGTGGTTGCGGGTGCTTCCCCACGCGGCCTTCTCGTGGGGCACCTTGCCCATGATCTCGACGTCGACCCGGGTGGAGCGGAACACGAGTCCGATCACCGAGGCGGCCACGGCTAGGAGCAGGCCGTTGAGGGGTCCGAAGGCCAGCACTCCGACGGCCGCGATGCCGGCGGCGACGATGTCGTTGCGGCGCACCCGGCTGTAGCGGGCGAGGGCGCCGAAGTCCATGAGCTTCCACACCGCGTTGACGACGATCGCGCTGAGCACAGCCCGGGGGAGCACCGAGAGCGCCGGGGCGATGGCGACGATGACGACGACGGCCAGCGCCGCCGCTGCCAGGCCGGTCACCTGCGTGCGCCCGCGCGCGTCGCTGACGGCCGCCGTCTTGGACAGGCTCCCGGCGACACCGAGCCCGCCGAAGAGCCCGGACGCGACGTTGGCGGCGCCGGATGCGAGCAGCTCCTGGTCGGCGTCGATCCGGTAGGCCCCCTTGGCTGCGAAGAGGCGTGCCGCGCTGAGGCCCTCGGCCAGCCCCACGAGCGCCAGTGCCGCGCCGGCGCTGAGCAGCCCCGCCACGTCGGCAGGGTCGACCGCCGGTATGCCGGGTGCAGCGAGCCCGCGCGGGACGGGCCCGACGACCTCGACCCCCTTCGCCTGCAGGTCCAGCGCCGCCGACGCGGCGAGGCCCCCGACGAGGACGAGCAGGCCCCAGGGGAACTTCGGCAGGACCCGTTGGCCGCCGAACAGCATCACGAGCGCGACCGCCGACACCGCGGCGGTCGTGAGGTCGGCCTCGCCCCGAGTGACGCTCGAGCCGAGGGCGCCGACCCGCTCGATGACGCGTCCTGCCGGTGTGGGCACCCCGACGAGGTGCGGCACCTCGTTGAGGATGACGAGGCTGGTCAGCCCGAGCACGAAGCCGGTGACGATGGGCTTGGACAGGAACTCGGCCATCCATCCGATCCCGACGAAGCCTGCAGCGATGAGCACCAGCCCGGAGCCGAGCGCCAGTGCGGCTGTGTACGAGGCGGCCTGCGCTGTGCCGGCGACCCCGAAGCTGGCGAGGAACGACCCGGACAGCACCGAGACGGTCGAGACCGGACCCACGACGAGCTGCCGGGACGAGCCGAACACGGCATACGCGACGAGTGCCACCGGCAACGCATACAGCCCGACCTCCACCGGGGCGCCGGCGATCGACGCGTAGCCGAGGGCCTGTGGGACGGCGAGCGCCGCAACCACCGCGCCCGCGACGAGGTCGCCCCGCAGCCATGCGAACCGGTAGCGGGGCAGCCAGTCGACGATCGGGACCCGGCGCCACCGGCCCGTCCCGAGTGCCGTCGCGCGCGACGTCGCGTCCCCGCTCACCTGTGCCACCTCGTTCCGCCACCCGTGGCGCAAACGCTAGCGGAGCCGATCCGCATCGCTGGGCTCAATGAGGACATGCGGGCGCCAGGCCTCACGGCGCGGTCATGCAGGATGGGGCGATTCGGGGCAGTGCATCCGATGTTCTGCGAATGCGGTCAAAGCGGTGTGGAACGGCGCTAACGTTTTCAGGTTGGAGAGTGACGCCCGAGAGGGGGAGCCGTGAGCAAGTTCTGGCTGCGAGTCCTGGCAGTGGTGGTGGCGCCGATGGCGGGAGCGTTGACCTTCGCCCCTGTCGGAACGGCGACGACGCTGACCAATCCCAAGGTCGAACACGTGCTGTTGCTCAGCCTCGACGGGTTCCACGACGTCGATCTCACGAACTACGTCGCCGCGCATCCCTCGTCCGCGCTGGCGACGGTGCTGGATCGAGGACGTCGGTACTCGAACGCCTCTGCGCAGACCCCGTCCGACTCGTTCCCCGGCACCCTCGCGATGACAACGGGCGGGTCACCCACGTCGACAGGCGTCTACTACGACGTCTCCTGGGACAACAACCTCTCGCCGGCGGGCTCGGACTGCAGCACTCGAGGGGCGCTGGTCCCGTTCAACCAGACGATCAACTTCAACGCCAGCTCCGGGGACAGCGTGGCTGACATCAACCCGGCCAAGCTGCCGCGCGACCCCGACCACGGGTGCGCTGTCGTCTACCCCCACCAGTTTCTCAAGGTCAACACGATCTACGAGGTGGCGCACGCGGCCGGCCTGCGCACGGCGGTGGCCGACAAGCACCCGAGCTACGAGATCCTGTCGGGTCCCTCCGGCACGGGCATCGACGACTTCTACGGCCCCGAGTTCAACGCGGCCAAGGCCGACATCGCGAAGATCATGGTGAACGACGAGCTCAAGGTCACTGCGGTTCTCAACGAGATCGACGGCTTCACCCACGACCGGTCCTCGGCCGTCGGCGTGCCCGCCATCTTCGGCATGAACTTCCAGGCACCGAACATCGGGCAGAAGTTCTCCGGCTACGTCGACGCGGCTGGAACGACCCCCGAGCGGGTCACCACGCTCGGGCCGCTCACCGGCAGTGCCCCCGGCCTGGCGCAGGCGCTCGACTACGTCGACGGCGCGATCGGCCGGATGCTGACGCGCATCGATGCCAACGGCCTGACCGGCGAGACGATGATCATCCTGACCGCGAAGCACGCCAACAGCCCGGTCGACCGCTCGACCGTGCACTGGGTGGATCCGACCGTCTTCGCGCCGCTCATCAACAGCGTCCAGCCCGGGCTGACCGCTCAGGTGACAGCGGACACGATGGCGCTCATCTGGCTCAAGGACCGCAGCCGCGCGGCTGACGTGGCGGCGGTGCTCGAGGCGAACGCAGCGACAGTCGGAGCCGGCACGGTCACGAGCGGTGCTGCGGTCGCTGGGCTCTTCGGCGGGCAGCTGGGCGGGAACGCGAGCCGGATCCCCGACATCGTCGTACAGCCGACGACCGGTGTCGTCTATGCCGCGACGAACGCCAAGTGGGTCGACCACGGCAGCAGCAGTGCCGAGGACACCCACGTCCCGCTCGTCATCGTGGAGCCGGGCCGACAGGGCGGCAGAACGCTCACCTGCCCCGTCTCGTTGCGGCAGGTCGCGCCCACCATCCTCCGCGCCCTCGGACTCAAGGAGAGCCTGCTCGACGCGGTTCGTCTGGAAGGGACCGAGCGGCTGACCAACGGCGACGAGTGCTGAAGGCCACCGACGGCGTCAGCTCGTGATGTCCTTGCCCGCGAACCGGGCCCAGGCGAGCAGCCCGAACACGACGGCATACCCCAGATCGACCCGAAGGCCCTGGGCCACGTTGTCCCAGAAGGGTGGGTCGCGCAGCAGGTCACCGAACGCCATCCACTGGTCGACGAGGAGCCAGGGGTGCAGCCACGAGATCTGAGGCACCGAGTCGGCGATCCAGGAGAGGATCGTGAAGATCATGAGTGCCACGGTGGCTGCGAGTGGTTGCTCCGTGAGCGTCGAGATGAAGAGCCCGACGGCGCCGAGGGCCGCCAGGCCTGCGGCGATGTAGAGGCTGACGAGCACCACCCGCCAGACTGCCGCGCCGAAGGAGATCTCACTGCCCGAGAGCGTCGGCATCGGTCCGGTGCCGAAGAGCGCGATCCCCGCGACGGCGCCGGCGACGACCACGACGGCGACGCCCCACACGGCGCCGATGACGAGGGAGGCGTACTTCGTGACGAGCAGTCGGGTCCGCCCGACCGGCACGGTCAGCAGGTAGCGAAGCGTCCCGAGGTTCGCCTCCCCGGCGACCGAGTCACCGGCGAGCATCGCGATGGCGAGGGGAAGGAACAGCCCGAGCTCGACGCTGAGTGCCGCGAGCGGAACGAAGAGCCCGTTCGACGTGATCGAGGAGAGGAAGTCCGGCCCGCGCCCCTCACGGGGCGACGAGATCCGCACCGCGACGGCGATGAGGACCGGCACGGCGGCGAGGACGAGCAGGCCCATCTGGTTGCGCCTGCGGCCGGCGATCAGCCGCAGCTCGGATCGCAGCAGGCGCGTCGACAGCCGCCGCCTCAGGGGGGCCGGGCCGGCGACCGGCGAGCGCTCGGAGGCTTCTGTGACGACCGGCTCAGCCGCTGACATCGAAACCCTCCCCGGTGAGCGAGACGAACAGGTCCTCGAGGCTGGGACGGGTCACGGTGAACTCCTTGACGCCGACGCCACCCTCGACGAGCGCGGCGACGATCGCCTCGGGTGCGAGGCCGTCCGGCGTGCCGCGCACGCCGCCGGGCACGGCCTGGACCTCGCTCAGCCCGAGCTCGGTCAGCACCCGGGCCGCCGCCTCGGGCTGTCCGGTGAGCACCCGGGCCGAAGGGGCCGCGCCTCCACGGACCTCGGAGCTCGAGCCCTGGGCGACGAGCCGGCCGTCGCTCATGACGCCGAGGTGGGTGCACATCTGCTCGACCTCGGACAGCAGGTGGCTCGACACGAAGACCGTCGTCCCGTCCGAGGCGAGCGACGCGACGAGGTGACGGACCTCCCGGGTTCCTTGTGGGTCAAGGCCGTTCGTGGGCTCGTCGAGGACGAGCAGCTCGCGCGGCATGAGGAGGGCGGCCGCGATGGCCAGCCGCTGCCGCATACCCAGGGAGTAGGCGCGATAGCGCTTGCCTGCTGTCGCCAGCAGGCCGACCCGGTCGAGCGCGGCGTCGATCCGCTGACGTGCGGTGCGCGGGTCGGCCGTGAGGTCGGCCGCGTCGAGCCGCTGGAGGTTGGCCCGGCCGGACAGGTAGGGGTGGAAGGCGGGACCCTCGACCAGAGACCCGACGCGAGGCAGCACCTGTTGGGCACCCTGCGGAATCGCTTGCCCCAGTAGGCTGCTCGTTCCAGCGGACGGACGAACGAGGCCGAGCAGCATACGAATCGTCGTCGTCTTGCCTGAGCCGTTCGGCCCCAGGAAGCCGTAGACGGAGCCTCGCGGCACGACGAGATCGAGGTCGTCCACCGCCGCCCGCGCGCCGAAACGCTTCGTCAGCCCCTGGGTCACGATCGCGAGATCGCTCCCGGGGGCTGACGTGCCTGGTGCTTCGAGCGTTTGGGTCACTTCGCTGCCAGGGCGCTGAACAGCTGGCTCGTGGGGACTGCTCCGAGGGCCACCCGGCCGTCGTTCGTCAGAACGACCGAGAACAGGCTGCCCTCGAGGACGTGCCCGCTGCCCCACGCGCCCGAGGTGGTCGGAAGCGCCTTGAGAATGCCGTTCAGCTGGGCCGTGCTGTCAGCCGCGGACCCACCGGAGCCCTTCGGCGCTGTCGGCACGGCGAACGGGGCCACGACGACCGTGCTCCACCCGGAGCCGACGACCTTCGGTGCACCCTGACCCGTCGTGGGCGCGCTGGGCGTGGGCGCGTTCGCGCTCGTGCCGCCCTTGCCTGCGAGCAGGTGGTCGGACTGGGTGACCGTGGTGCCGGCGGGCGGCGTGAACGAGAACTGACGAGCGTCGGGCTTCGCGAAGTCGACGGCCGTGAAGCCCACCTCGAACGCCGGGTTGGTCCGCTTCGTCGAGTAGACCTGGACTCGCAGCGGGACGTGGACCTGGCTGTCGATCGCGATCCGGACGGACCCCACCAGGGTGGCCTTGTCCTTCGGCGTGAGGATGAGCTCGTAGGCCGACCGGCCCGCCACCGAGGCCGCGCCCGACGTCGTGACCGTGGTGTCCTGGCCCATGAGGGCAAGGGCTGCAGCCGCCGCCTCGTCGGGCGTGCGGGGGGCGCCGGAGGGCAGCGTGCTCGGGACGCCGCTCGGCAGCCCGCCCGCCAGCCCGCTCGGCAGACCCTTGCCGGCCGAGCCGGCACGCACCTGGTCGGTGCTCAACGTGTGGTGCACTGCGGACTTGTCCGCGCTGGACCACAGCCACACGTCGCTGCCGTTGTGGATGACGTCGGACTCGCCGTTGCTGCCGATCAGGGCGAGCCGCTGACGTGTGGGACCGTCGAGCCAGACCCGCCAGGTGTGCGTGCCGGAGATGAGGGAGGTCATCGAGCTGCTTGCCGAGCCGGGTCGTCCCGACATCGACAGGCCCGGGATCTCGGGCAGGCCGAGGTCAGAGGTCTGCACCACGGTTCCCGACAGGCTGGAGACGTTCGCCGACCGGACGTCCGCCAGCAGCTGGGCCGCGGTTCGGGGCGGTAGCCCGCTGTCGGCGTTGGCCGTCTGGTTGACGGTCAGGGCCGTCGCGCCGATGACACCGAGGGCCGCGAGGGGGAGGGTCCAGCGAGCCCTGGGGTGGTCGATGAAGAAGCTCATGACCCCATCGTGCGCCTCGTCTGCTGAGAACCCACTGAGACCGTGCGCCCGCGAGGAACGGCGCGCGGCTGCCACCCCGTGGCATCGTGGCGGTGTGCGGGTGCTGCTGGTGGAGGACGAAGCCCGGATGGCTGCGGCCATCGTCCGCGGGCTGACGGCCGAGGGTTTCGTGGTCGACCACGTCGCGGACGGGCAGGCGGGGCTGGAGGCGGCACGGTTCGGCGCATACGACGTCGTCGTCCTCGACATCATGCTGCCGCGGATGTCCGGCTACACCGTCGTCAAAACGCTTCGGGCAGAGCAGGTCTGGGTGCCGGTGCTGCTCCTCACCGCGAAGGACGGGGAGTACGACGAGGCCGACGGCCTCGACTACGGCGCGGACGACTATCTCACCAAACCCTTCTCCTTCGTCGTCCTCGTGGCCCGCCTGCGGGCCCTGCTGCGTCGCGACCCCGCGCCGCGACCCGCGATCCTCGAGGCGGGCGCAGTGACGCTCGACCCGGCGACGCACCGGGTCGAGGTCGACGGGTCGGAGGTGTCCCTCGCCCCCCGGGAGCTCCTCCTTCTCGAGCACCTCATCCGCGCGCATCCCGCGGCAGTCCGCAAGGACGACCTCCTCGAGAAGGTGTGGGGAGACCTCGACGATGCCAACGTGGTCGAGGTCTACATCGGATACCTGCGTCGCAAGCTGGGCAGGGCGCGCATCGAGACCGTTCGCGGCGTCGGCTACCGGATGACGCCGTGACCGACGCGCCACGCCTCCCGTCGGTCAGACGCCGTGTCGCGAGGCTGAGCATCCGGGCCCGGCTGATGCTCATCGGGCTCGCGGGTGTCGCCGGTGCGCTCCTCATCGGAGGTGTCTCGCTCTACGCGGTGCTCACCACCTCGTTGGGGCGTTCCGTCGAGGGCAGCGCTCGCGCCAGTGCCGAGCAGGTGGCTCTGCTCGTCGACGCGGGGCGGGTGCCCGACCCGGTCCCGGTCTCCGGGGCGCAGGTCGTGCAGGTGCTCGATGCCCAGGGACGGGTGGTGGCGGGGTCCGTGACGGCCGACCGGATGACCTCGCTCGTCACGCCGGACGAGCTGCGACGCGCGCTCGCCGGGGAGCAGGTCGTCGTCTCGGGCAACCGATCCGGGCTGTCCGGCCGGCTGCAGGTCGCGGCGGTCCCGGCGGGGGCGGCCGTCTCTTCGGGACGCCAGTTCGCGGTGGTCGCTGCGGCGCCCACCGGAGACATCGAGCAGAGCGCCCGCACCCTTCGCACGCTGTTGCTGTGGATCTTCCCGCTGCTTCTCGCCGTCCTCGCGGCCATCGCGTGGCGCGTCATCGGAGCTGCCCTCGCTCCTGTCGAGGCGCTCCGTCGAGGAGCCGAGCGCATCGACGAGTCCTCCTCGGAGACCGATCGCCTCCCCGTGCCGCCGACGCGTGACGAGGTCAGCGCGCTTGCGACGACCCTCAACGCGATGCTCGACCGGATCACGGTCGCGCGGCGCAGGCAGCGCGCCTTCGTCGCCGACGCGGCCCACGAGCTGCGCAGCCCGCTAGCCAGCATGCGCACCCAGCTCGAGGTGGCCCAGCGCCTGGGTGAGGGTGGCGACCTGCCGGCCGAGCTGCTCGCCGACGTGGACCGGCTGAGCACGCTGGTGGACGACCTTCTCATCCTGGCGCGTGCCGGTGACGCCGCCGCGACGCGCCGGTCCTCCGAGGTCGACGTCACCGCGCTCCTCGCCGACGTCGCCGGCCGCTACGCCTCCGCCCGCGTCCCGGTCGGCACCGCGCCCGGTCTCGCGGGCCGTCGACTGCTGTCGCGGGCAGTGCCGGACGACCTGGTCCGGGCGTTGACGAATCTCGTCGACAACGCCGTGCGGCACGCTCGCACCCGCGTCGTCCTCGACGCCACCTCCGTGGGCCACCAGGTGGAGGTCACCGTGACTGACGACGGCCACGGCATCTCCGCCGGCGATCGCGAGCGTGTCTTCGACCGGTTCACCAGGCTCGACGAGGCCCGTGACCGAGACAGTGGCGGCAGCGGCCTCGGGCTGCCGATCACCCGGGCACTGCTGCTCCGCAGCGGGGGTGACGTGCACCTCGAGGATGCTTCTCCGGGCGTGCGAGCCGTGGTTCGCCTCCCGACCAATCCGTGAATCCGCTTGGCGCGTAGAGGCTTCCGTATGCCGCGAGGCCGGCGCACGTCTGAGCCAGCACTCAGCTCGTGGCTGGGCTCGGCCTAGGCGTGCTGGTCCGCCGCCGAACCGGGCTGGACGGACCAGTCTGCGGGTTCGTCGTCGGTGTCGGCGGCGGCGATCGCCTGGGTCTCGTGCACCTTTCCCGGCTTGTGGTGCTGCGGCGCGTAGACGGTGTAGAGCTGCATCGGCTCATCGCCGACGTTGGTCACGTTGTGCCAGCTGCCGGCCGGAACCATGACGCACCAGCCGTCGGTCACCTCCTGGTCGAAGGTCAGCTCGTCCTTGCTCGGCCCCATCTGGGCTCGCCCGCGCCCGCGGTCGAGCCGAATGAACTGGTCGGTCTCCGGGTGCTTCTCGAGGCCGATGTCGCCGTTGAGGGGGATCGACATGAGCGTGACCTGCAGGTACCTGCCGCTCCATGCGACGGTGCGGTAATTCGGGTTGTCGAGCGTCTCCTTCTCCAGGTCGAACGACTGGGGACCGGGGCCGTTGTCACTGATGCTCATATTCCGACCGTAGCCCCGGCCCGGCGCGGCCGGACTGCTTCGTGACCAAGACCGCTACGAGGCGGTCGCTGCGTGCGGCGGCCGGCGCGGGCGACTCAGACCAGCTGGTTCTTGTAGATCCGTCCGTCCAGATCAGGGCTTCGTGCAAGGCGGCCCGTCTTTCACCACAGCGCTGATGTTGTCGCCCTCGATCACGACGTGCCCGATTCTGCTGGGGCCTCAGCGTCCAGCGCTCAGTGGCCGAGCGCGACCGCGGTGCCGACAGAGATGAGGACGATGCCGCTGACGCTGCCGAGTGCTTTCTGGGCGCCGGGTCGGGTGATGAAGGTGCGGCCACGCGATATGAGCAGAACGAAGACGAGGTACCAGGACGCGGTGACAGCCGACCAGAGCAGGCCCAGGCCGGCGGTGGGCAGGAAGCCGCCTGCCCCCGCGAAGGCGGGCAGCAGGGTGATGGCGAAGACGCCGGCTTTCGGGTTGGCCAGGTTGGTCGCGACGCCGGCGAGGTAGGCGGCACGGCGGCTACCTCGAGGTTGCGGGGAGCTCGCCGGTGCGACGGTGTGGTCGCGTTGTCGAATCGCCCCCCACAGTGTCCGTCCACCGATGCCGGCGAGCACGACACCCCCAGCGACGAGGAGCGCGCGGTAGATGGCGGGGTCGGCCAGCACGGCAGCGGACAGCCCGGCTCCAGCACCGACCGACCAGATGAGCAGTCCCGTGGCGGTGCCCAGGATGGTCGCAACGGCGGCGCGCGGCCCCTCGGTCAGGGTCTGCCTCAGCATGAGTGCCTGGCCCACACCGGGGAGCATTGCCAGCAGCCAGGTCGTGGCGACGAATCGAACAATCACAGGGCCCTCCTTGGGTCACCACCACCCTGACCGCCCCGGCATCTTCTGGGAAGAAACGACTACCGCAGTGGTATGAAGGATTGTGAAGACTGACCAAGCGGACCAGCTGCTCCTGCTGGCAGCCATCGACGAGCAGGGGACACTGGCCGGCGCCGGGGACGTCCTGGGCCTGACCCCGCCGGCCGTCTCTCAACGGCTGGCCCGCGCGGAGATGTTCTGGGGTGCCCGTCTGGTGGACCGCGGTCCTCGAGGAGCGGCCCTCAGCGAGGCGGGCGCGGCACTGGCCGTTCACGGCAGCCGGATCCGACGCGAGGTCGAGGACGCGATGGCCTCCTTTCCGGCATACCGGCAGGGGCTGGTGGCCCGCCTGCGCGTGGGTGCGTTCCAAGCGGCCGCGCTCCACCTGCTTCCCCCGGCAATGACCGCACTGCGCCACCAGCGCGCCGACGTGGACCTCTCGGTGACCGACATCCAGTCCAGCGACGCAGTGCATCTGGTGGCCCGAGGCGATCTCGATCTCGCAGTCTTCGCCTCCTGGGACCTCCCGCCGGCTGCACCGGAGGGGCTGACACTCACCCGAATCCTCAAGGATCCGATGGTCCTTGCCTTCGCCGACGACCACCGGCTCGCCGGGAGCACCCGAGCGCTTCCGCTGTCCTCGCTCGCGCAGGAGTCATGGGTGGTCATCCGCGGCGGCTCGGCGGCACGGGCACAGTTCGACCGGATCACCCGCGAGGCCGGCTTCGAGCCCCGGATTCGCTTCGAGACCGAGTCATACGACGTCGCCCAGGCACTCGTAGCCACCGGCTACGGCGTCGCCCTCGTCTCGAGCATGGCGCGGGCCACGAGCCCCGGGCTCGCCCATCGGCCGGTGCGACACCGCGCGGCTCACCGCACCATCCACACCGTGCGTCAGACTGACGACGCCACCGACCTCACCCTCACCTTCGAGCGCCTGCTGCGCGCAGCGGCCGCCGACCTCCACCAGTAGGCATCCGATCCCACTTGGGAGCCGATGCAACGCGGGTCCGGCCTCGCGACTCGCGGTATGAGACTGCGGTCGTACCGACGAGCTGGTGACCTTCGCCTCTACCACGGCCGCTCGGTCGGGCGATTGGCTTGAGTCAGGTCTCGGAACACCGAAGGGACTGACAGAACGGACCGGACGGAGGAGCCGAGATGTACGCCCTACCCCGAACCCCGATGGGCCGTCGCGCGCTATGGCTCCTGCTCCCCGTGCTGGTCTACCTCCTGCTCCCCGTGTCCACGCTCATCCCCGAGTCGTGGCGGGCGGGGGCAGTGGGCGTTGCGGTCGTCATTGCCGTCATGGGGCTCGCTGTCGCCTCGCTCGTCACCGCAGGCCTGGCTGTCTTGCGAGAGAAGGAGCGCTCGGTGGTTCTGATCGTGGTTGCGTCCCTCACGTTCCTGCTCATCGTGATCTTCGCCGTCGGTGAGGCCCTCGGGGGGCACTGAGTCGGGTCGGCGGCAGGCAGCGCGCCTGTCGGACGCTCGCTTCCGCTCAGCAACAGATGGGTGGACGGAAGCCGGCGTGGTCGACTGGCGGTGGAGTGACGCAGGTCGTCAGCGGGCTCGTCGCTGCAAGAGCGGACGGCACCCTCCGGCCTCGCATGCCGGCTGGGCCGCCGAGCTCCTCTGGTGCTGGCGTATCCAGCGGGGAAGGAGCAGCACGCTCATGGCGGGACTTACGGCCCTTCCCACTTCGCGGATCGGCCGAGAAGGCTTGAACTGGATAGGAAGATATCGCCCGTGTCCCGGCGTCAGGAGCCGCGACCCCGAACAGCCTTTGGGAGGCCAACATGTCCAGCGCCAATCAATTCCAGGACGGCTGGATCAACCCACGCGTCGAGACCGCGCCACCGGCCCACTCCACCGAGCACGGCCAGTTCTTCTCGGCGCGTGCGGCCGTCGTCTGCAGCCCTCGCCAATCGCTCGTAGGAAGGTGATCAGCGATGCGACGCTCGAGAATCATGTTCACCGTGTTGGCAGCCACGGGCCTCACTGTGGCAATGACGGCTCCGGCAGGTGCCGATCCGACGCCCACGACCACGACCTACGCCGTCACGCAGTGCCAGACCGAGTTCAACGTTGACTTCTGGGAGACCGGAAAGATGCTGCACGGTCAGGGAACGATCGTGTTCGACGTCTACCGCTACGTCCAGGGCGAGGGCTGGGTCTACTTCGGCAAGAACACCGACACGATCTGGGGCCTTCTGAACGGGGTCAACGGGGCTGGGGGAATGCACGGTGGCCTCGTGTTCAACAGCACCATCGGTGACTTCACCGGAACGTGGAGTGCCGGCTCGGAGTCCCAGGGCATCTCAGGTGTCGGCCAGATCGTGGCTCGATCCACCGACGGCTCGCTCAAGTTGCAGACGCCCAAGAACGGACTGCTGGACCCGGCGCAGTACCCACCTCTGTGCGATGCGGAGGTCGGAACCTGGGTCGTGACGAGCCACTAGTCACCGTCAGCGCCGTTGCCGTCCACCTGCTCAGCGCCGGAGATCCTCGAGCTCCGGGAGCGCGACGGGACGACTGGCGGGCCGAGGGGCCGCCTCGACGAGAAGGCGGACGCCGCTGTCCTCGCGGATCGTCCCTTCCGGCATGTGAGCGACTCCTGAATTGAGACCTTATGCCGCCTGGTCGTGGGAGCAACACCCAGCCGTTGGCCCGGTCGGCCACCAGCGGCGAGGCGAACAGGTCTGGCTCGATACCGGTCCGCACCGGTGAAGCCAACGAGGCCTCGCCGTCATGCCGAGACCTCGTGGGTCTGCCGGGGGGTCGCGGTCCGAGCGTCGGTGTGGCGCAGTGCCAGGCCCATGGCGATGGCGAACGGCACGCCGATGAAGACCTCGAAGATCTCGCCGTCGAAGGGGAGCGGGACGAGGGTGATGAGCCCGCAGACCAGCAGGGCGATCCAGCTCCAACGGGTGACGGTGCGGGTGCGGGCGACCCCCACCGCCAGAAGCGCCATGCCCAGGTTGGCCAGCCAGGCCACCATGAAGCCCGTGTCGAGGCGGGTCCCCAGGCTGGCTGAGTCGCCGTCGATGATGGCGGGTGCGACCTTGGCGATGGTGTCGATGACGAAGAGGTCGGCCCACATCCAGCCGAGGTTGAGCACCACCCCGATGGTCGCGATCAGGTAGCCGCTGAAGAGCAGGGCACCGCCGCGCTGGGCGCATCGTGCGGTCAGGCCGCTGATCCCCAGCAGGAGGCCGATCCCACCGGCGAGGCGGAGCAGGCTCGTCACAACGAACCACGTCGTCGTGACCTTGTGCGAGGGCGGGCTCACGGTGTTGGCTGCTGCGAGGGTGGCGCCGATGGCCAGGACGAGGCCACCGACCATCCCTGCCGTGAGCCCGAAGCGAGCGAAGCGATCCATGGTTTCCTCCTGTGGATGTGGTGACGTGGCCGGTCTGCGGCCAGTGGCGTCGACCAGAACGCTAGGGAGGGCGGGGCACACGCCTCGCCCTCCGGTCGACCACCTTCTGCGGGCCGGGTGGCGGGTCCGGGTCTCTCCCGATCGACAGAGGACACCGTCTCGCGCGGGCACTAGCCTCGGGTCGTGGACCAGGTCCAGGCGAGCGGGTGGCAGCGGGTCACCGGACGATGGCTCGACGTCGTCGTCGCGGCGGTCCTCGCCGCGCTCGGTGTATCCGACGGTCTCGGGTCGAGCGAGTTCCCGCACAACGGCCCTGACGTGGCCGTGCTCATGGGCCTGGCCGGCGGGGTCCTGGTGCTGCGCCGCATCCGGCCGCTGGTGACACTGTCGGTGGCCATGGGGTCGATGGCACTGGTCGCACTCCTCTACGGCACCTACCAGTCGGGCACCAGCGTCCTCATCGCGGTCGTCGCGGTCTACTCTGCGGCGTCGTACGGCCGCAACCTCGCCTACGTCATCGCGGTGTGCTTCGCCTTCGACATCGCGCTGACTGCCAGCGCCCCAATCGACGGCGCGCTGGCGACAGTGCTCTTTACGACGGGGCTGCTGGCGGCCGTGGCCGTGGCCGGTGTGGGCGCGCGCAGGCTGCGTGAGCGCGCTGATCGGGCCCGCGAGGTCGCCGAGACGCGTGATGAGCGGGCGGCGGCCGCCGCTGCCGAGGCGGCCCGGGCGGAGCGGGCCCGCATCGCCCGCGAGATGCACGACATCCTCGCGCACAGCCTGGGTGTCGTCGTCCTGCAGACCGGGGCGGCCGAGCACTGCCTGGACCACGACCCCGAGCGTGCACGCATCGCCGTCCGGGCGGCCAGAAGCACCGCCGAGCAGGCCGTCGACCAGCTTCGCGCCCTCGTGACGGTGGCCCGTGAGACCCCGGAGTCCCAGAGGGCCCCGCTACCCACCATCGCGGACCTGTTCCGTCTTGCGGAGGAGTCGAGCACACCGCAGTTCCGCGTGGAGTGCTCCGTCGACGGGGACACGACGCTGGTCCCACCCCACATCCAGGCGTCGGCGTTCCGGGTCGCCCAGGAGGGAGTCACCAACGCGCTCAAGCACTCCGGTGCCGGAGGGTGCTCGATCCTGGTTCAGGTCCGGGACGGGGTGGTCCGCGTCGAGGTCCTCGACGAGGGCTCTGGCACCGGGACGCAGGCCCCCGGCTCACGGGTGGGCCTGGCCGGGATCCGGGAGCGGGTCAGCATCTTCGGTGGGCGCATGGATGCGGGTTCCCGCCCCGGTGGGGGCTGGCGGGTTGCCGTCGAGATTCCGGTGCCCGCGTGAACCTGCGGATCGTTCTCGTCGACGACCAGGAGATCGTGCGTGCCGGCCTGGCGACGATCTTCTCCGCACACGAGGACCTGGAGGTCGTCGGTGAGGCCGACGACGGCGACCGCGTGGTCGCGCTGGTGCGGCGGACCGACCCCGACGTGGTGCTCATGGACGTGCGCATGCCCCGGATGGACGGGGTGGCCGCGACCCGGGCCGTGGTGGCGTCGGGCGCCCGGGCGCGCGTCTGCGTCCTCACGACCTACGACCAGGACGACTTCGTGTATGACGCGCTCGCGGCCGGAGCGAGCGGGTTCCTGCTCAAGACCGACCCCCCGGAGCGCATCGTCCGGTCCGTTCGGGACCTCGCGTCCGGCGAGATGACCCTCTCCGCGTCGACGGCCGATGCGGTCGTGGCCCGTTTCGTCGGGGGCGCCAGACCGGTACCTCCCGGTCACGACCCGTTGGCCGCCCTCACTGAGCGCGAACGATCGGTTTACTTCCTCGTAGCGGATGGCCTGACCAACCGTGAGATCGCAGACCGGCTCTTCCTCGGCGAAGGGACCGTCAAGTCCCACGTTGCCCACCTGCTCACCAAGCTCGAACTGCGCGACCGGGTCCACGTGGTCATCCACGCCCACCGGAACCACCTCGTGTAGCGCGATACCTCGGGACTGAGCCCAACCACCGAGGGGCCAGCGGGGGCCGTTGGCGCCACCACCAAGTGAGGGCGGCCTCGCGGACTCGGCCGACCTCACCTCAGCGGCCCGGGTGTCGGCGACGACGGGACGGCTCGCGAGCTCGGCCGCCGCCCTGGAGCGATCCCAGCCGCAGCCCTCGTTTACCGCGGGTCCTCTCTCGCAGGTCCCGTACCTGCCTGGGTGCACCGACGGACACTGCGCGCAACGGACCACGCCGAACCACAAGGGCCCCGTCGGGGCGGTCTTCTGGCGGAGGAAGGACACTGCCGCCTCGCGGTGGTACGCAGCCGGTTGCGGCAGCCACCGGACCGGCGCACAGACGGCCTCACCAGCCGAGCTCGCGCAGCCGTGCGTCGCCGATCCCGAAGTGGTGACCCACCTCGTGGATGACCGTCCTTCGGACCTGCTCCACCACGTCGGAGTCGCTGGCGCACAGCGCGCAGATGGCGAGACGGTAGATCGTGATCCGGTCAGGCAGGACGCCCGCATAGAACGACGACCGGCGGGTCAAGGGCACTCCCCGGTAGAGCCCGAGGAGCCCGGGCGGCCCGGAGCCGTGCTGCACCGTGACGGCCACGTTGCTCATGAGCTCGCCAAGCTCTGCGGGGATGCCGTCCAGCGCCTCGCTCACCATCATCTCGAACCGCTCCGGATCGACGTCGATCATGAGGCAAGTCTCGACCCCGGGACGCCTACGGGCTCGTGGATCCACCCTGCGCGGGCGGTTCGACGACGGGGGTGAGGTCGAACCGGGCAAGGCCGTGGGCGGCGATGGGCAGTGCCTTGACGGTGGCCCGCGCGGTCTCGAGGTCGGGAACCTCGAGGAGCAGCATCGCCCCTGACCAGTCGGCCTTGAGCAGCACCCGCTCCACCACCCCCTGACGAGTGAGGTCCTCGACCCGGGCGCCCTCGTCGGCGAGGTAGGCCCTGGTGTCTCCGGTGTTGGTCGATATGGCAAGGACCTTCATGGCAGCACCCTTCGTCTCCGCGAGCGCTCATCAGCGCTCGCTCTGCAAAAGGCTACGCCTCGTAGCCGTAGCCGACCAGCGAAATGAGCGGTTAGCCTTGACCCCGATGACAGCCACCAGCCGCCGCACCCCCCGGCACGAGGCGACCCTCCAGTCGATCCTCGACCGGTCGGTCGAGATCATGGCCGAGGTCGGCGTGGCCGGCCTGACCATGACCCGGCTGGCCAGGGCCCTGTCGATCCAGCCGCCCTCGCTCTACAAGTGGTTCCCCTCGGTCCTCGCGGTGCACGACGCGGTGTTCGCCCGCGGACAACGAGCCAACCTCGCCGCCTGGCGTGACGGCATCGCCGGCGCCGAGACCGGACTCGTCGCCCTGTTCGCTGGCATGACCGCCACCGCGCGGTGGGCCGTCACCCACCCCGTCGAGGCCCAGCTGCTCTTCTGGCGCCCCGTGCCCGGATTCCGCCCCAGCGCCGAAGCGATGGCCCCGGCAGACGAGCTCGTCGCCGAGCTGGGCGAGGCGATCGGCCACGCCGTGGCCCGCGGCCAGCTCGCCTCCGAGGCGGACTCCACCGAAGGCCTCGTCATCCTCGCCAGCCTGCACTTCGGCGTGCTCAGCCAGCACCTGGCCAACGAACCCGAGACGACGTGGGACGAGGGCCTCTACACCAGCGCCTACCGCCGGGTCATCGACCTCTTCGTCGCAGCCTTTCCTCCCGGGTGACAGCCCTCAGCGCCGGCCGGAGCCGCCATCAAGAAGGACCCGTCAGACGGGCGTGTTCTCCAAGGCCTGCCGGAGCAGCTGCACGAGGGCCTCGAGCTGGAGGGTGTCGCCCGCCGCGATGTCGACGTCGCTCCCGTCGAGGGCCCGCGCGGCGAGCCCCTGCTTGGCGTCGATGAGCTCGGCGATCTTCGAGTCGATCGTGCTCGCCGCGAGGATGCGCCACGCGGTGACCGGCTCGTCCTGACCGATGCGGTGCACGCGGTCGATGGCCTGACCCTGCTCGGCCGCCGTCCACGACAGCTCGGCGAGCACGACGTTGGACGCGGCGTGCAGGTTGAGCCCGACTCCGGCCGCCGTCAGCGAGCAGACGGCCACCGCGACCTCGGGGTCGCTCTGGAAGGCGTCGATGGCATGCTGGCGCTGGGTCGAGGTCTGCTCACCTCGCACCGACACCGTGCGCAGGCCCGCCTCGGCGAGCACCCGCTCGGCCGTGTCCATGACGTCGATGTGCTTCGCGAAGAAGACGACCTTGCCGACCGAGTGTGAGAGCTGCGCGGCGTAGTCGGCCGCGAGGGTTGCCTTGGCCTGGCCGATCTTGCGCACGAGAGTGAAGACGTTCTCGGTGTTCTTCTGGCCTGTGGCCGCCTTGAGCTCCGCGGCGGCGACTCGGCGCATCAGCGCCTCGTCGGGCTCGAACGCGAGCTCGGGACCGGCGACGGGAACGCCGCGCTCCTCACTCAGCAGGGCGGCATACCGCTTGGCGAGGCGCTCGCCGACGGCCCGCTCCGCCTTGCGGATGGACTGTCCGAGGGCGTCGTCGAGCTCGACGGTGATGTCGGCGATGCGCTTCTCGGGGAGGTCGCTCGCGACGTCGACCTTGCGGCGGCGCACGATGCCCATGTCGATGACGGCGCGGCGCGCCTCGGGGTAGAAGCCGCGGTCGGCGGGGGAGTAGCCCGTCTCGTCGAGGCGGCGGACGATCTCGGCGACCGGCTTGCCGCCCTTGATCCAGCCGAGGAAGCGCCAGATGGCGTCGAAGTCCTTGACGTCGTTGATGAGCGGCGTGCCCGTGAGGGCGAGCAGCAGCGGGTTGCCGCCCGGCGTCGTCGCGCGGAGCCGGTCGGCGAGGGCGAGCACCTGCTGCGACCGCTGGGAGGTGAGGTTCTTGATGAAGTGGGCCTCGTCGACCACCATCGAGCGGAAGCCGAAGGACGACAACCACGCGAAGTGCCGGTCGAGGATCTCGTAGTTGACGACGAAGACGTCGGCGAAGGCGTCGACGTCCTTGCCGTCGCCGTGGATGACGCTCACCTTGCGCTGCGGCGTCCACCGCTCGACCTCGCGCGCCCAGTTGATCTTCACGACGTTGGGCACGACGGCGAGCATCGGGTAGGTGTTCGCGACCGAGGCCGCGAGCACCGACTGGGCCGTCTTGCCGAGGCCGGGCTCGTCGGCGAGCAGGAAGGTGCGATGCCCCTCCTGCACGCTCTGGAGGAAGCGCGACTGGTGCACCATGAGGCGCTGGCCGACGGGTGAGAAGCGGTCGATGAGCGGCTTGGGCGGCAGCTCCATGGAGGCTGCGTCACCGCCGGCCCCGAGCTCGAAGGCCCGGTAGAGCGGTCCGAGCAGCTCCCACCCGGCCAGCCGGCCGGGCAGGTACTCGTGGGCCGGTCGCGGCGTGAGGTCGGGCATGAGGAAGGGGTTGGCGAGCGCGCGCGCCGGCACGGACTGCGGCATCACCTGCTTCGCCGCGAGCTGCGGGGGCACGAGCGGCTCGAGCGGCGGAGGTGCTGAGACGGCGAGGTCCTCCTCGGCGAGCTCCGCGCCGGACTCGATGAGCCAGTCACGCCGCAGCTGCTGGGCCGCCGCGCCGGGGCGGGCGTCGACGTCGAGCAGCGGCAGGAGGCTCGTGTCGCGGGCGGCGATCTGCGCGAGGATCGTCGCGATGCCGTCGAGGCGCTTGAGCAGCTCGGCGCGGGTCGCGCCGGACAGGGCGGAGTCGTCCTTGACCCGGGCCCGCTCGGCGCGCATGAGCAGGGCGATGACCTGGAACTTCGTCCGGTTGGTCGGGCTCGCCTTGCCCTTCGAGCTGATCCGCGCCTCGATCTCGCGCACGCGTCGCGCGAGCACGGGGATGAGCGGCGCCGGGTCGTCCCGGCGGGTCTGGACGCGGCGCGCCCCGGTCTCGCTCGAGCCGTCGGTGGGCCGACGGCGCACTCGCGCTGGCATGTTCCTCCTGGTCAGGCAGGTGACGCCCGTCCCACCAGCGGACGGAGCTCGTGCGTGGGCGGTCGTCACCAGATATGCAGCACTCAGGTCAACCCTGGACGTGCCGTTGTCCCGTTCGCGTGTGGTGGCCGAGGTCTTGACCTGCGCGTCCGGTGTGGAGCGCTCGCCCATCGGGCGGAGGCTGCTCCTGCGGCTCGTGGCGCCAGCTGGCACCGGGACCCCTCGACTCTACATGCCGAGGCCGTATGCCGTGTGCGTCCGACCAGGATGCTCGTGGACTGCCGCCGTGGCGGGGTTTCTGGCGCGGTTTCCGGGCGGGGTCTGTCAGCCGAGGCTGACCCCCGCGACGACACCGATGAGGTAGGTGACACCCATGGCGAGCAGGCCACCGGCGACGTTGCGGACGATGGCCCGCTGCACGGGGCTGCGCCCCATCCGTGCGCTCACGTAGCCGGTGAGCACGAGGGCCGCCGCGACGCTGCCGACGGTGACCCAGACGCGCATCGACTCCGGGGAGAAGGTGATGGTCAGCAACGGCAGGAGAGCCCCGACGATGAAGGCGAGCATCGAGGCGCCGGCCGCGTGCCAGGGGTTCGTGAGGTCGGAGGGGTCGATGCCGAGCTCAGCCTCGGCGTGTGCCTTGAGGGCGTCGTGCGCGGTGAGCTCGGTGGCGACCTGCTCGGCGACGGCGCGGCTCATGCCCTTGGCCTCGTAGAGCTGGGTCAGCTCCTCGAGCTCGCCCTCGGGGTCCTCGTGCAGCTCGCGGGTCTCGAGGGTGATGAGCGCCTTCTCGGAGTCGCGTTGGGTGCTCACGGAGACGTACTCACCGGCGGCCATCGACATCGCGCCCGCCGACAGTGCGGCGATGCCCGAGAGGATGATCGCGGTGCGGTCGTTCGTCGCCCCGGCGAAGCCGACGACGACCCCGGCCGTCGAGACGATGCCGTCGTTGGCGCCGAGCACTCCGGCGCGCAGCCAGTTGAGGCGCGACCCGACGTTGGCGTCGTGGGGCTCCTCGGGGCCGGTGCCCGGACCGGTGCCGGGGCCGTCCCCCGCATGGTCGGTTGCGACCAGCTCGTCGGCCCGGGTGGAATCGTCTGCCGTCATGTCCCGATCGTGACACCGCCCTCAGCGACTGTCATCACAGGACAGCCTCACCTCACGTCGTGCGTGCCGTGCCGTCCTGGCTCGTGGTGCCGTCCTGGCCGGGGGCGCCGCCCTGCGGCGAGCTGCCGAGGCCGCCGGAGCCACCCGACCCGAGCTGACCCTGCTCCTGGAGCAGCTGGAGCAACTGGTCGGGGCTCATCTGGAGCAGCTGGTTCGGGTCCAGCCCGCCCAGTCCGCGGGTGGCGTCAGCGTCCCCGTCGGAGTCGGAGTCGGTCCCGGGGAGCCCGGGCAGCTGGCCGCCCTGCTGGCCGGGCTGGTTGGGCAGGACCTGCTGTCCCTGACCCTGCTGACCCTGGCCCTGCTGGCCCTGGCCGCCGGGGAACTGGAAGTGACGACCCTGGCCCGGCGCGCCGAAGCGGCTGCTCTCCGCGGTGTTGCCCGAGGGCATGGCCGCGGCGGCGGCGATGGCCCCACCGACGGACAGGACGAGGACCAGCCCTGCGGTGAGGGCTGTCTTCTTGGCCGACCAGCGCGGTGAGCGCTCGGAGGCAGCGACCGGAGCAGCCTGTTCCACGGCGGGAGTGGATGCTGCCGCGGCGGCGGGCGAGGCGGCATACGGGCTAGGCTCGGCGGCATACGCGTAGGGCGCCGCGGGCGGCACGATGGGGGTGCGAGCGGTGGGCGCGGACGGGAGCACCTGCGTCTCGTCGGGGCCGGCGGCGGGCGTGGCGGGGTGCGTGGGGGCACCGGCCCCGTTGGGGTCGAACTGCGGCAGCCTGGGCTCCGGACGCTCCGGCTGGGTGGGGGAGGAGTCGTTGCTCATGTCGCCACGGTCGACGCGCTACCTGTGGCAGGGCTGTGGCAGGGCCGTCCTCCTGCTGGGTCTTCTGCTGGGTCTTCTGCTGGGTCTTCGTCGACAGCGACTCCACAGAATTCACACAGGCAGGTGCTGGCGGTCGCACAGTGCCCACAGGTTCACTGGATACATGAGCGAGAAGACCCAGGCCGCCGCCCGACTCCAGCGACTCGACGGATCACCCGTTCGGGTGCTCGTCGTCGACGACGAGCCCAACCTCACCGAGCTGCTGGGCATGGCCTTGCGCTATGAGGGGTGGGAGGTCCGCTCCGCCGGCACCGGGATGGAGGCGGTGCGCGCGGCCCGCGAGTTCGACCCGGATGCCGTCGTGCTCGACATGATGCTGCCCGACTTCGACGGGCTCGAGGTGCTGCGTCGCATGCGCGCCGACAACGCCGGCGTGCCGGTCCTCTTCCTCACCGCCAAAGACGCCGTCGAGGACCGCGTCTCCGGGCTCACCGCCGGCGGCGACGACTACGTGACGAAGCCCTTCTCTCTCGAAGAGGTCGTGGCGCGCGTCCGGGCCCTCATGCGCCGCACGACCGTGGCCGTGTCGTCGAGCGACTCGATGCTCGTCGTCGGCGACCTGTCGCTCGACGAGGACAGCCACGAGGTGCGCCGCGGTGGCGACGAGATCCACCTGACCGCAACGGAGTTCGAGCTCCTGCGCTACCTCATGCGCAACCCTCGGCGTGTGCTGTCCAAGGCGCAGATCCTCGACCGGGTGTGGAACTACGACTTCGGTGGCCAGGCCAACGTCGTCGAGCTCTACATCTCCTACCTGCGCAAGAAGATCGATGCCGGGCGCGAGCCGATGATCCACACGATGCGGGGGGCGGGGTATGTCCTCAAGCCCGCCGCCTGAGGTCGTCACCTTCCGCGACGTGTCGCCCGCGGACGACCCGACACCCGAGGACCTGCCCGACGGCAGCGACGCCCGCACGCCCGAGGTGCTTGCCGAGCCGGCACACCCCCGGCGCGGCCTGCGCGAGCGCCTGACCGCGATGCATGGCGGCGTGCGGCCGTGGTCGGCCTGGACCTTGCGCGCCAAGCTCGTCGCGTCGATGCTCGCCCTCTTCACCGTCGTCAGCATGATGACGGCGGTCTTCACCATCACCGCCCTCAACTCGCACCTCACGGCCCAGGTCGACGGCCAGCTGGAGGCTGCGCTGCGTCCCGACCGGACGGGCGGGCCGGGGTCCGACGACGGTGACGGCCCGCGCGGCCCCGGCGCGGACCGCATCGTCGTGCAGATCACCTCCGCGCGCACGGTCGGCATCCTCGAGTCGAGTGACCAGCCGGTGCCGCTGACCTCCGCCCAGATCGCGACGATCCAGAGCGCCGGCGTCCGGTCCAACGAGGGCACGACGATCGACCTCGGCGGCAGCCTCGGCCGCTACCGGATGATGTCGAAGTCGGTCACCTTCCTCGATCGCACGGGCACGCAGACGCCCGGAACGCTCGTCGTCGGGCTCTCGTCCGGCCCGACCGACGCCACGATCGGGCGCCTCGTCATCATCGCCATCTCCGGCGTCGGGCTCGGCCTCGTGCTCGTCTCCGTGCTCGGCACGTGGATCGTGCGACGCAACCTCGAGCCGCTGCAGCGCGTGGCCGACACTGCGACGCGGGTCTCCCGTATGCCGCTGTCGTCCGGCAAGGTCGCCCTCGCTGAGCGGGTCGACCCCGCCGACACCGACACCCGCACCGAGGTGGGTCAGGTGGGCGCCGCCCTCAACGAGATGCTCGACCACGTCGACGAGGCGCTGAACTCCCGCCACCAGAGCGAGCAGCGGGTCCGCCAGTTCGTCGCCGACGCCTCGCACGAGCTGCGCACGCCGCTCGCCTCCATCAAGGGCTACGCGGAGCTGTCGCGCCGTGAGCCCGAGGAGGTGCCGACCTCGGTGACCCACGCGATGGGGCGCATCGAGTCCGAGGCCAACCGGATGAGCTCGCTCGTCGAGGACCTGCTTCTCCTCGCGCGGCTCGATGCCGGGCGGCCGCTCGAGCAGAAGCCCGTCGACCTGTCGATGATCGTCATCAACGCCGTCAGCGACGCTCACGCCGCCTCGCCGGACCACGTGTGGGACCTCGACCTGCCGCCCGAGCCGATCGAGGTGACCGGTGACACCGCGCGCCTCCACCAGGTCGCGGCCAACCTGCTCGCCAATGCGCGCACCCACACGCCCGCGGGCACGCGGGTGACGACTGCCATCCGGCAGGAGGCCGACTGGGTGCGTCTGACGGTTCACGACAACGGGCCGGGTGTGCCAGAAGCGTTGCAGCCCAACGTCTTCGAGCGCTTTGCCCGTGGTGATGACGCTCGCAACCGGGTTGGTGGAAGCACGGGCCTCGGCCTGTCGATCGTCGCCGCGGTGGCCAAGGCCCTCGGTGGGCGGGTCGAGCTGCAGAGCCGTCCCGGGGACACGACGTTCACGGTTCTCCTGCCGGCTCACCTGGTCCCCGATTCGAGGTGATCGCGGGGGCCACCTGCTCCCCGATTCGAGGTGATCTCGGGGGCCACGTGGGTGTCGGGATCACCTCGAACCGGGGCTGTCTGACGTGACGAGAGAGACAGCCTTGGGCCGGTGAATCCTGCTGGGAGGCGGTCCTGCCGGGAATACCGTGGAGGTGAGGGCAGGGCGTCGTCGGCCATTGCGCACCAAGCCGTGGAGTCTCCGGCGAGGTCCGACTCGCGATTCACCGTGAGGGGGAGATCGCGATCAAGGAGCTGGAGTACGACGAGTTCGAAGTCCTGCTCGAGCGCAGTGGCGACGGCTATTCCGCGCGCGTCGTCGACTCCCCGACCGGATCGGTCCCAGCCATGCCGTTCGTGCCGCCGGAACCGCTCGGCGGGCTCCCCGCAGTGCGGCTCGGGGTGCGGGGTGAGCGCAGGCTCAAGGCCGATGCCCCGTCGCCGCCGAGCCCGAAGGAGTTCGGTGCGGACCTCTTCCGGGCCCTCTTCAACGACAAGGCCCTCGCCATCCTGCGGACGAGCCAGTACGTCGCGGCCAAGCGTCAACGCGGCCTGCGCCTGCGCATCCGCTTCGCTGACGCCACCGCGCTGGCGAACCTCCCGTGGGAGCTGCTCTACGACCCCGAGCGGCACTGGTATCCCTGCCAGCTCAGCCGCTTCCCGACGCTCCGCTTCGTCGACCTGCCGGAGCCGGTGCTGCCCCTGCGCGTGACCGGCCCGCTCCGGATGCTCGTCGTGATCTCCAGCCCGAGCGACCTGCCCGCCCTCGAGGTCGAACGGGAGTGGACGCTCCTTCGAGACGAGCTCGACCCCCTGGTGCAGTCCGGCCGGCTCGAGCTCGAGCTGCTACCGGTCGCCTCGCTCGAGGACGTGCGCGAGACCCTGATGCACCGGGACTTCCACATCTTCCACTACATCGGGCACGGCGGCTCCGACGAGGACACGGGGGAGGGTCACCTCGCGTTCACCGGCCCGGACGGTCGGCAGCGCCGGGTGACGGGGAGCCAGCTCGGCGTCATGCTGTCGAACTCGCCGATCCGGCTCGCAGTCCTCAACTCCTGCGAGGGAGGGCACGTCAGCGACGTGGATCCGTATGCGAGCACCGCGATCGCCCTGGTGGAGCAGGGGATTCCCGCCGTGGTGGCCATGCAGTTCCAGATCACCGACGCGGCGGCGACGGCCTTCAGCCGGACTCTCTACGACTCCGTCACCGCCGGTCGACCGGTCGACCTCGCGGTGACCCTGGCACGTCAGGCGGTCCTCGCCGCCAGTGAGGGGGAGTGGGCCACCCCCGTGCTCTACCTCCGAGCCGTCGACGGCGTCCTCTTCGACCTCGAGGCCCGCCCGGAGGCCCCACCCGAGCCTGGGGCCACCGTTCCTGCTGCCGCTCTTCCTGCTGCCACCGTCCCTGCTGCCACTGTTCCTGCGGCCACCGTCCCTGCTGTTGCCCTACCAGTCGCTAGGCCTGCGGAGCGCGCGGCTCCAGCGCCGGGCCCGCCCGCGCAGCCCCAACACGTGCGCGCCGAGGTGGTCGACGGAGTCGTCAACCTCATGTGGCGGCAGCCGCCGGACCACTCGGTTCCCGTGCGCGCCTGGGAGGTGTGGCGCAACGGCGTGCGGCACGCCATCGTCACGCTGCCCATGGCGCTCGACGACACTCCCGGGCCGGGTGAGTACAGCTATTCGGTTGTCGCCCTCGGTGACGACGAGATGCGCTCTCCCCACTCCCAGACCTGCACCACCTATGTCACCAAGCCGGTGAGGAACGCGGCGCCGGTCTCGCCTCCCTCGCCTCGGCCGGTGCCCCGGCGTGCCGAGCCGGCGCCCCCCAGCCCGCCGCCAGCTCGTCGCAAGAGCCGCGCGGGCTGGATCCTGCTGCTCCTCGCGATCGTCGCGGGCTTCGGAGCATGGTCACTGATGCGACCGAGCTCGGGTCCCGTCGAGACCGGCACCGTGATCCCCCACAGCTCGGAGACCACGACGTCGAAGAAGGCCGTGGTTCCTCCCCCCGTACAGCCGCCCCCTGAGGCAGACCTCAGTGTGGCGTACTCGCACAGGCAGCAGGTTCTGGGGTCAGAGGAGTTGGAGCTCGTGTTCGCGGTCAAGAACGGTGGTCCCGACGACAGTGACGGGATCGTGGTGACGGTAGATAGCGCACAGCCTGGGATGCTCCGGTCGGCCAAGGTTGCATCGCCAGGCGGCGAATCGAGTTGCACCCTCAACGCAGACGGGACCAGCGCGACCTGTGAGATCGCCAGGCAACCAGCGAAGACCGAGCTGACCGTCAGAGTCACGATGAGCTCGGCCGCAGCTGCCCCCGTCGAGGTCACTGCGGAGAGCTCGACGAGTGATCCGCACGACGACAACAACGCAGACACGTACACATTCCCCCCGCCGGCCCCCGAGCTTCCCGACACCAGCCCGCCCAACAGCTGAAGCCTTCACGCCGGGTAGGGACGAATCCTCATCAGAGTGGCTCAGACAGGTCATAGGCGGACCACAGCGTCGGCCCCGAGCGTGGGGACATGGACACGATGACCCTCACCTCGCCGGGCGACCCGACATCGCCCTCGGCAGCCCACGCCGCCCCGCACCCACCGGCCGACCCCGCCCTCACGGCCAGCTCGACCGGTCGGCGCCCCCCGCGCGGCGGCCGGCTGCGCCAGCTCTGGCGAGGCGCCGACACCGACCCCGCCTGGGCCAGGCCCGCGCTCCTCGGAGTCCTGCTCGCCACGCTCGTGCTCTACACGTGGAACCTCACGTCGAGCGGTTACGCCAACTCCTTCTACTCCGCCGCGGTGCAGGCCGGCAGTGAGAGCTGGAAGGCCTTCTTCTTCGGCAGCTCCGATGCGGCCAACTCGATCACGGTCGACAAGCCACCGGCCTCGCTGTGGGTCATGGCGCTCTCGGTGCGCCTGCTCGGCCTCAACTCGTTCGCGATCCTCTTCCCCCAGGTGCTCATGGGCGTCGCGACCGTCGGGGTCGTCTACACCACCGTGAAGCGGCACTTCGGTGCGGCCGCCGGGCTCATCGCGGGCGTCGCCCTCGCGCTGACCCCTGTCGCCGCCCTGATGTTCACCTTCAACAACCCCGACGCGCTCCTCACGCTCCTCATGGCGCTCGGCGCGTGGGCGACGATGAAGGCCATCGAGCAGGCCTCGCCGAAGTGGATGATGATCGTCGGTGTCTTCATCGGCCTCGGCTTCCTCACCAAGACCCTTCAGGTGCTCCTCGTCGTCCCGTTCTTCGGGCTCGCCTACCTCATCGCCGCTCCTACGACGCTGCGCAAGCGAATCATCCACTCTCTGCTGGCAGTCGGCACGATGGTCCTGTCGGCGGGGTGGTGGGTCGCGATCGTCGAGCTCATCCCCGCCTCGGCCCGCCCCTACATCGGTGGCAGCCAGACGAACTCCTTCCTCGAGCTGACCTTCGGCTACAACGGCCTCGGCCGACTGAGCGGCGACGAGACCGGCTCCGTCGGTGGCGGCGGCGGCGCCACCGGTGGCCAGTGGGGTGAGACGGGGCTCTTCCGCATGTTCTCCTCGAGCGTCGGCGGTCAGATCTCCTGGCTCATCCCGAGCGCAATCATCCTGCTCGTCGCCGGCCTCTGGCTGCGCGGACGTCTCCCGCGCACCGACCTGCGCCGGGCGGCATACCTCGTCTGGGGTGGCTGGCTCGTCGTCACGATGCTCGTCTTCTCGTTCATGGCCGGCATCTTCCACGAGTACTACACCGTGGCCGTGGCCCCCGCCATCGCCGCACTCGTGGGCATGGGCGCGGTCGAGGTGTGGGAGCGCCGGGACAGTGCCGTGGCCACGATCGCACTGTCGGCGGCCATCGCTGCCGCCGCGACCTGGAGCTTCATCCTCCTGTCGCGCACGACGGCCTACGGTGAGTGGCTCCGGATCTCGGTGCTCGCCGTCGGCATGGCCGCGGCCCTGCTCGTCCTCGGCCTGCGCCGGTTCGACCAGCGCGCCGTTCCCTTCGTCCTCGCCGCAGCGCTCCTCGCGGGTCTCGCCGGTCCCGCGGCCTACACCGTCTCGACGACGGCCCAGGCCCACAGCGGCTCGATCGTCACCGCAGGTCCCGCGGGCTCCGGCGGTGGCCCGGGTGGCATGCGAGGCGGTATGCCGCCCCAGCAGCAGGGCCAGACGGGCACCACCCAGCCGGGCGGGGCGCCCACCGGTGGCACGGCCGGCGGTGGCGGCATGGGCGGCCTGCTCGATGCATCTGCTCCGAGCACCGCTGTCGTGGCAGCGCTTTCGCAGAACGCCGATCAGTTCTCTTGGGTCGCTGCGGCGGTCGGTTCGCAGACCGCAGCGGGTCTCCAGCTGGGCACCGGGTTGCCGGTCATGGCCATCGGCGGGTTCAACGGGTCCGACCCGAGCCCCACGCTGGCACAGTTCCAGCAGTACGTCGCCAACGGGCAGATCCACTACTTCGCCAGTGGCGGAAGGGGATTCGGTGGGCAGAACGGTGGCAGCAGCTCCTCGTCCGAGATCGCCGCGTGGGTGCAGCAGAACTTCACCGCGGTGACGATCGACGGCTCGACGTTCTATGACCTGACCCAGCCCGTGTCCGCCGCATCCTGATCGAGCGAGAGATGACGACGATGGCTGCTCCGCGGATTCAACTCTCACAACAGGTGATTCGGTTTGCGGGTGTCGGTCTGGTGACCACTGCCCTGCACCTCGGCCTCTTTGCGGCCCTGGTGCGGGGCGGCGCCGGATCGCAGCTCGCCAACGGTGTCGCCCTGGTCATCGCCACGCTCGCGAACACGGGCATCAACCGTGCGTGGACGTTCGGCATCTCAGGCCGCAAGCGGCTCGCGATCCACCACGGGCAGGCGCTCGTGATCTTCGCCATCACGTATGCCGCGACGACGCTCGCGCTGGCACTGCTCGAGGTCGTCGCGCCGGACGCGAGCACCCTCGTGCAGACCGGGGTCGTGCTCGTGGCCAACGTGCTGTCGACGGCCGCGCGCTTCGTCGCCATGCGCAGCTGGATCTTCACCGACCGCTCAGTCCGCACAGAGAGCACCGAGAGCACCGAGAGCACTGTCGGGCTCGAGGTGCCGACAGAGGTGCCGGCCCAGCCGCAGGCGCTCGTGAGCGGACATGCGGACCGCCACGAGCCGGCATACGGCGAGGAGGGTGTGCTCGGG
This sequence comes from Humibacillus xanthopallidus, assembly GCF_006717145.1. Lineage (GTDB taxonomy): Bacteria > Actinomycetota > Actinomycetes > Actinomycetales > Dermatophilaceae > Humibacillus > Humibacillus xanthopallidus. The sequence continues at coordinate 603,573 of NZ_VFQF01000002.1, forward strand.
GGCGCCCGCACGCGGGAGTGATGGCGGTCCGTCGGCGCGCGGCCGACGCAGCAGGTCAGTCGCGGTCGGACGGCCCCGAGCAGGCCTCCCACCAAGGGTCCTGATGAGCGGCAACGACGTCGTCGATGTCGTTGCCGCTCAGCTGGATCCGCGCACCGACCACCGGCGCGACCAGGCGCACCCCCCGCTCGGCAGCGACGCGGCGGGCCCAGCGGATCGGCTCGCTCCACCAGTGCGTTGCGAGGTTGAAGGTCGCCCAGTGGATGGGAAGCATGACCGAGTCGGTGGCGCCGCGGTTGACCTCGAGGTGCGCCTCGACCGCCTCCTGCGGGTTGAGGTGGATGTCGGGCCAGTGCACGCTGTAGGCGCCGATCGGGATGATCGTCAGGTCGAAGGGTCCGAGATCGGCGCCGATGTCGGTGTAGCGGTGCGTGGGGCCAGAGTCGCCGCCGAAGAAGACGGAGTGGCGGGGTCCGTGGAGCGACCACGCCGCCCACAGCGTCTGGTTGCGCACGAGGCCGCGGCCGGAGAAGTGTCGGGCCTCGGTGCAGGTGAGGCGGATGCCGCCGACCTCGGTCTCCTCGCGCCAGTCGAGGCTGGTGATGCGCTCGGCCGGGACGCCCCAGGACTCGAGGTGCAGCTCGACGCCGATGGGCACGACGTAGTGCGGCCGGTGGGCGCGCTCCAGCTGCCGGATCGAGGGCTCGTCGAGGTGGTCGTAGTGGTCGTGGCTGATGACGACGGCATCGAGCCGGGGGATCTCGGCGATCGTTCCGGGCACGGGGTGCATGCGCTTGGGTCCGACGAAGGCCGACGGCGAGACGCGGTCACCGAAGACGGGGTCGAGCAGGAAGCGCCGGCCGTCGAGCTCGACGACGCTCGTGGCGTGGCCGTACCACGTCACCGCGAGGTCGGCCGGTTCGTCGGGGTGGCGCGGGGGCACGAGCGGCACGGTGCCCTTCGGCTTGCCGCGCCCGAACTCGCGCACCATCGTGGCGATGAGGTTGCCCGGGCCCTCGGCCTCGGAGGTGGCCACGATGTGCGCCGGCTCGTGGGCGCGGAACTCCCCGTCGCGGTAGTGGGGCGAGTCGGCCGCGCGACGACGCATCGCGCCCGGGGTGGCACCCATGCGGCGAAGGATGGGGAGCTGCACGGGGTCCTCCTGGTGGTCACGTGGGGGCCGGTCGGGATGGCCGCCCCCATTGTCGTCAGCGAAGCGCCCGACGCGGGAGTTCCCGACGGGCGCCAGCCCACCCCATCCTGATCGAAAGAGCACTTCGTCGTGCGATCGGATGCCGACGGAGTGCTCTCTCGATCGGGCACGTGCCGACGGAGTGCTCTCTCGATTGGGGGTGGCGACGGGGTGCTCTCTCGATCGGGGAGGCGGCGTCAGTCGCGGTCGTCGGGGGCTGAGCAGGCCTGCCACCACGGGGTGGAGAACTCCTCAGCGACGGTCGTGGCGTCACCGGTCGTCAGGTCGACGCGCTCGCCCACCCGGGGGCACGCGACGGGGACGTCCGCCTCTGCGGCTGCCTTGAGCAGCCGACGGATCGGCTCGGCCCACCAGTGCATCGACAGGTTGAAGGTCGCCCAGTGGAGCGGCACGAGGAGCGACTCGCGGGCGGCGGTCTGCACGGTGCGCGTCGTCGTCGTGCGCTCGCCCTCCTCGTGGGTGCCGCCCGGCGTGTCGATGCGCTGGTCGCCCTCGATGAAGGCGTCGGCGATGCCCGCGTGGTCCTCCGTGAGCGCCTCGACCACGCTGCCGATGCGGTTCACGTCGCGGTGCGCAGCGAGCGCCTGCTCGGGATCCATGTGGATGTCCGGCCAGAACGAGTCGTAGGCGCCGATGGGCATCAGGGTGAGGTCGAACGGCCCGAGGTCGGCGCCGATCGCCGCGAAGCGCTTGGACGTACCGGAGTCGCCGGCAAAGTATGCCGAGTGGGCCGGGCCGTGCAGGGCCCACCCTGCCCAGAGGGTCTGGCTGTCGACGAGCCCGCGGCCCGAGTTGTGCCGGGCCTCGGTGCAGGTGAGGCGGATGCCGGCGACCTCGGTCGTCTCGCGCCAGTCGAGGGCGGTGATCCGCTCCGTCGGCACACCCCAGGCGAGCAGGTGGGCGTTGACGCCGAGCGGCACGACGTAGTGCGGCCGGTGCGTCTCCTCGAGCTTGACGATCGACGGCTGGTCGAGGTGGTCGTAGTGGTCGTGGCTGATGAGCACCGCGTCGATCGACGGGATCTCGGCGATGGCGCCGGGCACCGGGTGCATCCGCTGCGGCCCGGACCGGCGGATGGGCGAGACCCGCTCGCTGAAGACGGGGTCGATGAGGAAGCGTGCACCGTCGATCTCGAGCACCGAGGTGGCGTGGCCGTACCAGGTCACGGCGAGCTCGCCCGGGGTCTGCGGCGGACGTGCCGCGACGACCGGCACCTCGCCGACGGGCCTGCCACGCCCGCTGACGCGGATGGCGGCGATCGCCGCGCTCGTCTGGGCGCGCACCCGCGGCCGCAGCGACGGCTCCTCGCCCTCGAAGCGACGACCCCGGAAGTTGGGGGAGCCCTCGACGAAGGGGAGGATCGCGGCCGGCGAGGCACCCATGCGGTCGGTCACCCGGAGGAACTGGCGGGCTCGGGTGCGGGACGAGACCGCCTCGATCGCGCGCGAGAGGGCGCGCACGGCGGGACGGTCGGAGGTTCCGAGGCTGCGCATCGGCACCCTTTCGAGGGAGGGGAGTGCTGCGGGTGGCGGGTGGCGCGGCGCGCCCTCGAGCGTGGCGTGTGCCGCCGCGCAGGAGATGGCGTATGCCGCCCCGCTGGAGAACGTACCCCGCGCAGGAGTGCAGCGATCGGCGTCTGTCGGCGGACGGCATACCGGCGGGGGCTGAGCGCTCGCACGACCTGCGACGCAGCACTGGCGGCACGTGACATCGCAATGGTGTTGACATGGCGTCATAGTGATGTCACTGTGGTGCACATGGACATCACCGAGTACGTCGACGCACTGCGTCGGGATCTCGCCCAGGCGGCCAGGGCGATGGGTCCGGAGACCGAGCAGGCCGCTGAGCGCATCGGCTTCGCGCTCGACTCGTCAGCCCGCCTCGCCCTCATGGACGCCCTGTCGCACGCAGCGGCTGAGATCACCAACGAGCTCGAGGGCATCTCCGTCGAGGTGCGCCTCCAGGGCCGTGAGCCGGTCTTCGTCGTCGTCGGGGGCGGCCCCGACGCGGTGGCGGACGCCGACACCCAGACCATCCGCACCGATGACACCACCGTGATGTCACCGGAGGATGCCGGCGACACCGCGCGCATCACGCTGCGCCTCTCGGAGCAGCTGAAGGGCCGGGCTGAGGAGCTCGCGGCCCAGCGCGGCCAGTCTCTGAACACGTGGATCGTCGGTGCCGTGCGAGCGGCTACCACCCCTGGTGTGACCGTCAACCTCGGGCCGATGGGGCCCGGCGCCCCCGGTCGCAACCGCTCCTCCAACAAGCGCGTCCAGGGCTGGGTGCGCTGATGCTCCCCGAACCCGGCGGCTCCGCCGTCACCGCCACCCCCACCTCTGACCAGCGAAACCCAGACTTCGACCGAAGGGACACCATGATGAGCACCCCCCTCGAGACCCGCTTCGAGACCACCGGACCGATCAGCCTCAAGGTCGAGCTGCAACAGGGCGACCTGTCGCTGCGCACCACGAGCGGGCCCACCACCGTCGTGCGCCTCGTGCCGCGCGGCAAGAACGGCGCCGAGATCGCCGAGCGCTTCACCGTCGAGTCGCGCGGCGATGCCGTCGTCGTCCTCGCTCCCAAGGAGCGCGGCTCCGTCTTCTCCCTCGGCAAGCGCGACGCCGTGGACGTCGAGATCGACCTGCCCGAGGGCAGCACCCTCGACGTGCGCAGTGGCTCCGGCGACGTGCGCGGCACCGGCCGCTTCGGCGACACCCAGGCCGTGACCGGCTCGGGCGACATCGCCTTCGACGACCTCGGGGCCGCCGAGCTCAAGTCGGGCTCCGGAGACCTCACCGCGCGCGCCGTCCGGGGCGAGCTGCGGGCCAAGACGGGGTCGGGCGACATCGAGATCGAGGCGGCGCACGGCGCCGTCGATCTCCTGTCGGGCAGCGGCGACGTGTCGCTCCGTCGCGCCGAGGCGCCGCTGCGTGCCAAGACGGGCTCCGGAGACGTCACGATCGGGGCATCGGCAGCGGACGTCGAGGTCGTCACCGGCACGGGCGACGTGCAGCTCGGCGCGGTGCACGGCGGCGAGGTCCGGGCGAAGACGGGCACCGGCGACGTCGTCATCGGCGTGGCGTCCGGCGTCGCGGCCTACCTCGACCTCAACACGGTGACGGGCGACGTGAAGATCGACCTCTCCGAGGCCGACGGACCGGGCGACTCCGAGGCGCAGACGAGCCTCGCGGTGCACTCCGGCAGCGGCGACATCAAGGTCCGTCGCGCCCAGGTGAGCCTCGCATGAGCACCGCGAGCACGGGGCTGCGCCTCTCTCCGCAGGAGGCGCTCGCACGGGACCTCATCGTGGAGCGCGTGGCTGCCCGCCACCGCGCGCACCGTCGGCGCCACCCGAGCCGCGCCGCGGTGCTGCTGAGGTCGCTCGCCGACCGCCTCGACCGGAGCGAGCGCCTCGACCTCGGGGCCGGCGACCGGTCGGCGACCGCGGCCGGACCTCACGCCGTGCCGGCCGCACCCCGAACCGGACTGCACGACAGCCCGCACGACGCCCCGCACGCCGGCCAGCCGCGGCCCTGGGCGGCCACGGCGCGTCGAGCGCCCCACCGGCACAGCGGCTGAGCCCACCGACCGGGCCCGACTGCCGGTCCAGGTCCGCCAAGCCAGCCAACCCCGAGCCAGCCAACCTCGAGACGAGAGCCCACCGACACAGTGTCGGTGGGCTCTCGTGCAACCATCGAGGCGTGTACGTGCCGCCGCCCAATGTCATGTCCGAGGCCGCTGTCGCCGCCTTCCTCGAGGCGCACCCGTCGGGGCGCCTCGTGACCGTCGGCCCGGACGGCCGGCCCGACGCCACGCTGCTGCCCGTCATCGTCAGCGGCACGACAGTTGTCGGCCACCTCGCCCGGGCGAACGAGCACTGGCGTCGCATCGCGCCCGCGTCGCCAGGGTTGCTCGTCGTCTCCGGTGCCGACGCCTACGTCTCGCCCGGGTGGTACGCGTCGAAGCAGGAGCACGGCCGGGTCGTGCCGACGTGGAACTACAGCGAGGTGCAGCTGCGCGGCACCGTGACGGTGCACGACGACCCCGACTGGGTGCTCGACGTCGTCACGCGCCTCACCGACCGCCACGAGAGCCACCGTGAGCAGCCCTGGGCCGTCACCGATGCGCCGCCCGCCTACGTCCGCGGTCAGCTGCGTGCCATCGTCGGCGTCGAGCTCATCATCGACGAGGCGACGGCCGTCGAGGGCAAGGCGAAGCTCAGCCAGAACCGTTCCGACGCGGACCGTCGGGGCGTCGTCGCCGGCCTGCGAGCGGAGGGCGGCCCCACGGCATACCGCGTGGCCGAGGAGATGGAGCGGGCGCTCGACGGGTGACGGGCAACGAATCACTATGTCCCCCAGTCGATCCGAGCTCCATCGGTGACGCACTGGGACGACACAGACGTCTGACAGCCGGCGGTTCGAGGCTCGAGGACATGGACACGACACCCAGCCCCGCAGCCCTCCCGCCCGCCCCGCGCTCGGCCCTGCGCCGCGGCCTCAGTGCCGCCGGCGCGGCAGTCGTCGTCGCCTTCGTCGGCACCGCAGGCCTCGGCGTCGCACAGGCGCATGCCGCTGGAGTCTCCACCGGCTTGTCGTATGCCGCCCAGCCCGGCACGCAGTCACCGCGCCCGCCGCACCCGCCCCGCAAGGCGAACCACCCGGCCAACCTGCCCGCGGCCACGACGACGGCCTTCCGCTACTCGTTCCGCGACGGTCAGCTCATCCGGCTCTGAGGGCTGCGCGAGCTGCCGGGGCGACCTTTCGATTGCCGGGAGGAGCCGCATCCGGACCGGCGCCGGATTTCAGACCTCCGAGAGCCAGGCGTGCACGAGCGGCACGACCGAGGCGCCCTCGCCGCTGGCGGCGGCGACGCGCTTCATCGAGCCCGACCGGATGTCGCCGGCGGCGAAGACTCCCGGCAGTGTCGTCTCGAGCGACCCGGGTGGCAGGCCGTCACGCCAGTGCGCGGGCGGCACGTCACGGCCCGTGAGCACGAAGCCGCGGGCGTCGCGCGCGACGGAGTCGGGCAGCCAGTCGCAGTGCGGCTCGGCGCCGAGCAGGAGGAAGAGCCCGGAGCAGGCACGGCGCGTGTCGCCCCCGGCAGCGGTGTCGCGCACGGTGATCCACTCGAGCCGGCCCTCGCCGCCGACCTCGACGACCTCGGAGCAGGGCTGCACGGTGATGCGCGGGTTGTAGGCGATCTCACCGATGAGGTAGGCCGACATCGTCGACTCGAGGTCCGGCCGGCGCACGAGGATCGTCACGGAGTCGGCGAAGCGCGCGAGGTGGATCGCGGCCTGTCCGGCCGAGTTGCCGCCGCCGACGACCACGACGTCGTTGCCCTCCATCTCGCGGGCGGCGGTCATGGCGCTGCCGTAGAAGACGCCGAGACCGACGAGCGGGTCGACCCCGGGCACGCGGAGGCGGCGGTACTTCACGCCCGCCGAGACGACGACCGAGCGCGCCCGTACGTCACCCCCCTCGGTGCGCAGCAGGTGGGGTGCCCCGTCGACCCCCGGCTCGAGCTGCGTCACGGGCCAGCCGCTGAAGAAGCGGGTGCCGAAGCGGATGGCCTGGTTGCGCGCCCGCTGAGCGAGCCGCATACCGGAGATGCCACGGGGGAAGCCGAGGTAGTTACGGATCATCGACGACGTGCCGGCCTGGCCGCCGACCGCCTCGGCCTCGAGCACGACCGTCGTCAGCCCCTCCGACGAGGCGTAGACCGCGGCGGCGAGCCCGGCGGGGCCGGCCCCGACGATCGCCACGTCGACGACGGTGTCGAGGTCGATGTCGGCGGGCTGGCCGTAGATGCGCATCGCGACGTCCTGCACCGAGCGCGGCGACGTCGGCAGCTTGTCCATCGCCTCGACGACGGGGAAGTCCGGCTCGCCCTCGAGCGCGGCGAGCACCTCGCGCCCGACCTCGCTGTCCGGCGCGTAGACCCGGTTGGGCAGACCCATCCGGTCGAGGTAGTCGCGGATCGACAGGGTCAGGGCGTCGGCGACCGGCGAGACGATGCGCACGCTGACGACCTCGGGCGCCGCGACCGTCGACCCCCAGTCGGAGAGGAGCTCGCAGACGGCGGTGTGGAACTCCTCGTCGCGCACCCCGCGGGGCATGAGCAGGTAGGCGTCGTACTTCCCCTTCGCGAGACCGGCGCGGAGGGTCGGCGCGTCGGTGAGGAAGCGCGACCAGTGCGCCGCGATGAGCCGCCTCGCCGTGGGCACGACGGTGCGCCAGCGGGCGAAGGCCTCGAGCACCGACGCGTCGGGCAGCTGCGACTCCGAGACGAACATCGCGACCTGCCCGCCCGCCTCGCGGATCGACGCGGCGACCTGCTCCGCCTCGGCGACCGAGGTCGCGGTGCGCAGGTCGTAGTCGCGGGCGTAGCGACCGAACTCGTCGAGCAGCTCGGGCGCCCTGGTCTCGGACACGAGGATGAGGGCAGGCATCACCCGTCGATCGTAGGCACCTGCGCCCCAGCGCGTATGCCGTCCGGTCGGCTCCCGAGGACCGTTGCCGTCGTGGGGGCGGCCCGCCAGCGACGAGATTGTCGCGGCGTGGTGTAGATCGCACTGATTCTGTGGCGAATCCCCCTCAGTCATGCCACATTTGGGCGTGGCCGGGGGTCGACCCCTCCGCCACCAGCGAGAGTCCCCTCGGAACACCAGTCGCAGGAGAGATCGATGTCACCCATGAGCAGGCGCAGCACGGTTTCCCTCGCAGGCTGTCTCACCGCAGCCCTGGCGCTCGCCGCCTGCAGCAGCAGCTCCGACACGGGGTCGAGCGGTGCATCGACGCAGTCGGGGGCGAGCGCGCCCGTCACGCTCACCTACATGATCGACTCCACGAGCCCTGCCGACCTCAAGCTGCAGCAGGACACCGTCGCCCCGTGGGAGTCGAAGACCGGCAACAAGGTCAAGGTCGTCGCGGCGACCGACATCGACCAGGAGCTGACCAAGGGCTTCTCGGACGGCTCCGCACCGGACCTCTTCGTCACCGACGCCACGATCTTCCCGACCTACGCCAAGGCGGGCAACCTGCTCGCCTATGGTGACCAGCTCAGCATGAAGAACGACTTCTACCCCAACCTCGTGCAGACCTTCACCTACGGCGGCAAGTTCTACTGCGCGCCCAAGGACTTCACCACCCTCGCCCTCGTCATCAACACCGACCTCTGGCAGCAGGCCGGTCTCGGCACGGGTGACGTGCCCCAGGACTGGTCCGCCCTCGAGTCGGTGGCCCAGAAGCTGACGCAGGGCAGCGTCAAGGGCCTCGTCATCGGCGACACGAGCGACCGTGTCGGAGCCTTCATGAAGCAGGCCGGCGGGTGGATCGTCAGCCCCGACCAGACGCGGATGACCGCCGACACGGCGACCAACCTCACCGGCCTCACCGAGGTCAAGAAGCTGCTCGCCAACGGGTCGGCGTCCTATCCCAAGGGTGTCGGCGCGGAGTCCGCCACCCAGGCTTTGGGCGAGGGCAAGGCGGTCATGACGATCGAGACCACCTCGATCCGCGCCGCGATCAAGAACACCTACCCCAGCCTCAGGTGGCAGGCCGTCGAGCTGCCGGCCGGGCCCGCGGCCAAGGGCACTCTGGCCTTCACCGAGTGCTACGGCATCGCCGCCAAGAGCAAGAACCAGGCCGCCGCCGTCGACCTCGTCAGCTATCTCTCGACCAGCGACCCGGCGATGGCCCTGGCGACCGGCCTCGGGGTCATGCCGTCGATCAGGTCTGCTGCCGCGACGTACAAGGGGTCCTTCCCGAACGACGCGGCCTTCATCGCCGGTGCGGAGTACGCCCAGCTGCCCGTGTCGGTCGCGGGCATGGTGCCGGTCCTCAAGGACTTCGACGCGCAGGTGGCCACCCTGCCGCAGGGTGATCCCAAGACGATGCTGGAGCAGCTGCAGCAGAAGGGCACGGCCGTCTTCCAGTGAGGGTCGCAGCGGTCACGGGGTGACCGTGGTGGGATCGGACGACGTGCCGCTCCCACCACGCTCGTAGCCCTCGGCCGTCTCTGCCGGCTCGCCGCGGTCGCCGCGGTCGCCGCGGTCGCCGCGGTCGCGCAGGGTCAGCCAGAGCCGGTGGGCGGTGATGACGGCGAGGGCCCAGGCGAGTCCGATGAGCCAGCCCGCGACGACGTCGGTCAGCCAGTGGTGGCCTAGGTAGACCCGTGAGAGCCCCATGAGCACGACGAACGCCGTGCCGACGGTGACGGCGAGGACCCGCTGCCACGTCGCGGTGGTCTCGATGAGCAGCAGGTAGACGATCATCGTGATGAGAACCGTGGCGTTGAGGGTGTGCCCGCTCGGGAACGAGGGTGACACCTCGAGCGGGGGCACCGCGAGGGCGGCCGGCGGGCGCGCCCGGTCGACCATGTCCTTGCCGACGACGGTCATGGTGACCGAGCCGGCCGCGGCGATGAGGGTGAGCACGACCGGGGTCCACGAGCGTCGCCAGAGCGCGATGGCGATGGCGCAGACGGCGGCGATGATCGGCATCCCCACCGCACCGCCGAGGTCGGTGAAGGTCGTCACGGCACTGTCGAGCCCTGGCGTCCGCTGCGCCACCATCGCGTCGAGCACGGGCTGGTCGAGGCCGGCGAGGCCGTCGCGCTCGGTCAGGCTCTCGTAGACCTGCTCGACGCCCTCGACGAGCAGCGCCATCAGCCCGAGCGAGACCACCGCGAAGATGACGAACGCGAGGTGGGCCGCCGACCAGTCGACCACCCGGCCCGCGGCGGGGCGCACCGTGCGGGCGAGGGCGGTGAAGACCGACACGAGCCAGCGGCCGAAGCGGGTGTGCCACGCCGTGAGATCGCGCGCACCGATCGTGTCGTCCGGCGTCTGGGGGTGCGTGGGCTCTGCCATGCCCTCATCCTTACCCGAGACGCCCGTATGCCGCCCCCGACGGCATACGGCCGCCTGTCCTTGGCGGACGAGGGGCGGTCCGCGACACTGGGGCCCATGACACCGCTGGCGGGGACCGATGCCGGCCTCGCCTGACGACGGGCGAGCCTCCGCTGACGACGGTCGCACCTCGCGTCGGGTCGTCCAGCTCTGGGTGACGGCTGCCCTCGTGCTCGCGGGCTTCGACGTGGTCCTGCTCGGACTCGCCGTCTCCTTCGGCCCGTCGGGCCTCGGCGGTGACCGCACGCCGACCGGGTCGGACGAGACGCGGGCGCTCGTCGCGCAGGTGGCCGGCGTCGTCGGGCTCGCCCTCGGCGCCGCCGCGATCGTCGCGGCGGCCACCGTGCCGTCGGGGCGGGCCCGCGTCCGGGTGGTCCGGTGGGTCGTCGTCGCGCAGGCCTGCGCCGTGGCTGTCCTCCTCGGCTCGACGGTGGGGTGAGTCAGCGGTCGTCACCAGCCGGCAAGCCGGCCGGCCAGAGGTCGTGTCGGCGGCGTGTCCTAGGGTCGCGACATGACGGTCGTTGGTGCTGACGGGCTCGCCCGACCCCAGTGGGCTGCGGTCGACCCGCTGCTCATGGACTACTACGACACGGAGTGGGGCGTGCCGATCCGTGACGAGCGGGGTCTCTACGAGCGCATCTGCCTCGAAGGCTTCCAGTCAGGGCTCTCGTGGGCGACGATCCTGCGCAAGCGCCCCAACTTCCGGGCCGCCTTCGCCGACTTCGACCCTGACGTCGTCGCGGGCTACTCCGAGGTCGACGTGGAGCGGCTGCTCGGCGATGCGGGCATCGTGCGGCACCGCGGCAAGATCCAGGCGACGATCACCAACGCGAGGGCCACCGTCGCCCTGCGCGAGGAGGGTGGGCTCGTCGACTTCGTGTGGGGCTTCCAGCCGCCCGACACGCCCCGCCCGCGCGACTACAGCGACGTGCCCACGGTCTCGGAGGAGTCGAAGGCGCTGTCGAAGGCCTTGCGCAAGAAGGGCTTTGCCTTCGTCGGCCCCACGACGATGTATGCGCTCATGGAGGCCGTCGGCATCGTCGACACGCACCTCATGACGAGCCACCGCCGGGGCAGCTCGGGCGTCTGGCCCTCCTGAACAGAGCGCTCAGGCGAGCAGTGCCCGGGCAGCGTTGTGCCCGGGGATGCCGCTCACGCCCCCACCGCGACGCGCGCCGGCGCCCGCGAGCAGCACGTTGCCGTATGCCGTCTCGACACCCCACGTGCCCACCTCTGCCTCCCGCTCCGCCCAGGGCCACTGCAGCGAGCGGTGGAAGATGTTGCCGCCCGGCAGGCCCACGCTGCGCTCGAGGTCGACCGGGCTCTTGACCTCGATGCACGGCTCCCCGTCGTCGTCACGGGCCACGACGTCTGAGATCGGTTCTGCGAGAACGGAGTCGAGCGAGCGCAACGTCGCCGCGAGGGCATCGCGGGTCGCGACCTCGTTGTCGTCGCGGAAGAGCCGTGTCGGCAGGTGCAGGCCGAAGAGGGTCAGCGTCTGCGCGTCGCTGGCCGCGAGGTCGGGCCCGAGGATGGAGCGGTCGCTCAGGGTGTGGCAGTAGATCTCGCACGGCGGGAGGTCAGGGATGCGCCCGCCGGCCGCGGCGGCATACGCCTGCTCGAGCTGGGCGTAGCCCTCGTTGATGTGGAACGTGCCCGCGAAGGCGGCGGTCGGCTCCACCGACGCGTCGCGGAGGCGGGGGAGCCTGGTGAGCAGCATGTTGACCTTGAGCTGGGCGCCTTCGACGTCGGCCTCGGTCTCGACGGGGGCGGCGCCGGCTGCGGCGAGCAGGCGGTTGAGGACGGCCGGCGCGCAGCCGGCGACGAGGGTGGAGCCGGTGGCGCGCCCGTGGCCTGCGCTGCCGCCGGCCCACGCGACCTCGCCGGTCGAGGGGTCGGCCGAGGTCACCGCGGCCCCGGTGAGGATCGTCGCGCCCGCCGAGACCGCTGCTGCGGCAAGGGAGTCCGTCAGGGCGCCCATCCCTCCGACCGGCACGTCCCAGTCGCCGGTGCCGCCGCCGATGAGGTGGTAGAGGAAGCAGATGTTCTGGCGCAGGTCGCGCTCGCCGAGCGATGCGAAGGTGCCGATGAGGGCGTCGGTCGCGATGATGCCGCGTAGCGTGTCGTCGGTCGTGACGGACTCGATGAGATCGCCGAGGCGGCGGTCCGTGAGGGCGTCGAAGAGCTCGTTGTCGTCGACGAGCGCGCGCACGTCGGCAGACGAGCGCAGCGGCTCGAGCACGGTCGGGAAGACGCGCTCCGCGAGGCGCGTCATCCGGCCGTAGAAGTCGGTCCAGCCGGCATGGGCGGCGTCCGAACCGGTGAGGGCGCGGAAGGCTGCGCGGGTGCCGGCCTCGTCGGCGTTGTCGACGAGCAGCCCCTGGTCGGGGCCGTTCGGCACCGGCGTGTAGGAGGAGTAGCGCCGCCGGATGAGGCGCAGGTCGAGGTCGAGGTCGGTGAGGATCTGCCGCGGCAGCAGCGACACGAGGTAGGAGTAGCGCGAGAGGCGTGCGTCGACGCCGCTGAAGGCCCGGGCCGACACGGCGGCGCCCCCGACGTGGTCGCTCCGCTCGAGCACGAGCACCGAGCGGCCCGCCCTGGCGAGGTAGGCGGCCGCGGTCAGGCCGTTGTGTCCGGCCCCGATGATGACGTCGTCGTAGCGCACCCCGTCACCCTAGGTGACCACCGGCGCCCGGAGCCCACCGCGGACCCAGTGCTCCCGTCAGCAATCGAAAGAGCAGTTCGTCGCCGTCGTGCGCGACCGTCAGCAATCGAAAGAGCAGTTCGTCGCCGTGGGGCGCGCCAGCGCGGTCGCGTGGAGGACGACTAACTGCTCTTTCGATTGCGGGGAGGACGACGAACTGCTCTTTCGATTTGGGTGGGGTGGTGCTCAGCCTCGGGCGGCGAGCTGGCGCGCGTCGTAGAGGCGGTCGGCGGCGTCGATGCTCGCGCGGCTCGACAGGTCGACCCCGGCCCGTGCGGCTGCCGCCTTGGCGGCTGCGGTGGTGAGGTCGGGAGCAGCGATGCGCTCGGGCTTGATCGTGCGGTCGGCGGCGGCATACCGCTGGGCGTCGCTCGCCAGCTTGGCCGCGGACCTCTCGGCCTTGGCCGTCGTCGCGGCGACGGTGAGCGTCGTCGTCAGGCCGAAGGCGGGCTTCGTCACGACGGCGTAGCCGTCACGGTGACCCGCGATGTTGGGGTGGTAGCTCTCGCTGATCGGGCTGGACAGGCCGTTGAGCCACTCGACGGTGTCGCACACCGCGTGCCCGACGAACTTCGTCGTGGGGTTGGCGAACTGGAAGCCCGCCGCCGCTGCCGCGGTCTGCGTCTTGCTGTTGAGCAGGTCGGCGGTGGCGTTGAGCCGCGACTCCTCCGTGGGCGAGAACCACGTGAGCGCGTTGCAGTCCTGGCCGTTGAAGATCCGCGGGTAGCCGACGACGATGACGCGCGCGTTGGGCGCCTTGCTCTTGATCGAGGCGTAGAGCGTCGTGAGGCGACCCGGGAGGGTGTTCGTGATGACGCTGTTGGCCTTGTCGATCGCGCCGTAGCAGTTGCTCAGCCAGCTCGGCTGGGCGCAGGTCGTCAGGACGCTCGCGAAGCCGGCGTCGTTGCCACCGACCGAGATCGTCACGTATGCCGTCGTGCTCGTGAGCGCCGACAGCTGGGTGTTGGTCACATCGGCGACCGTCGCCCCCGAGCAGGCGCGGAAGTTGAGGGTGAGGCTGAGGGCCGACGCGTCGAGCGAGGGGTAGGCGTAGACCGAGCGCTGGCACGACGTGCCGTCGCTGATGTAGGTGCGGGTGCCGACCCCGGACGAGTACGAGTCGCCGAGCGCGACATAGCTCGTGCCGGCCGCGGTGGCGGGCGAGCCGAGGGAGAGGGCGACGGCGGCTCCGGTGAGGGCGGTGGCTCCGGCGGCGGCGAGACGAGAGGACAAGCGCTTCACGACACACTCCTTTGTGGATCGGGGGACTTGCTGCTGAAGGCCGTCGACACTCCTCGAGCTCTCCGTCGACGCCTCAGCAGGACCACGTGATCCCCTCGGCATCGTGTGTGTCTCACGCCCTCTACCGGACAGTAGGGCTCAGGCGGTGGCCCCGCCAGCGGAAACGGCGCGACCGCCGGCCGGCTGCTCCGTCGCCTCGGGCGCGGTGTGCCCGGCGCCGTCGTCGGCGGGCTGGGCCGACGGTCCGGTGGCCTCGTCGGACGCCCCGGTGGCGGAGGCGGACGGTCCGGAAGGCTCGTCGACGATCGTGTGGGGCGCGTGCACCGTGTGGTCGCGCTGGTCACCGAGCAGGGCACCCACCCACAGCGACTGTGGGTCGACGTCGACGAGCACCGCCTTGACGAGCAGCGTGAGCGGCACGGCCATGATGGCGCCGATCGGGCCGAGGATGCCGGCCCAGACGATGAGCGAGAGGAAGGTGAGGGTCGCCGACAGCCCGACGGCGTCGCCCACGAGCTTGGGCTGGATCACCGACTGGATGACGAGGTTGACGACGCTGTAGAGCACGATGACGGTCAGGGCGAGGCTCGGGCCGCCCTCGAGCAGGGCCAGGATCGTCGGCGGCACGAGACCGATGAGGAAGCCGATGTTGGGGATGTAGTTCGTGATGAAGGCGAGCAGACCCCAGAGCACCGGCGCCGGCACGCCGAGGGCCCAGAGCAGGAGCGTGTCGATGATGGCGACGGCGAGGCCGAAGATCGTCGAGACGAGCAGGTAGCGCCGCGTGCCGTGCGTGAAGCCCGACATCGCCGCGACGAAGCCGGGACGCTCGTGGCGCAGCCGGTCGAGCGAGGTCGTGAACGAGCTCGAGTCCATGCAGGTGAAGAGCACGAGGGTGAGGATGAAGGCGATGCTCGTCAGGGACGAGAGCAGCCCGCCCAGCAGCCCGCCGAGGAAGCTGACCACCTTGCCGAGGTTGAGCGAGGAGAGCATCGTCTGGGCCTGCTCCGGGGTGACCCCGAGCGAGGTCAGCCACTGCTTGACGTCGTTCGTCAGCGCGGTGGCCTGGTCGGCATACTGCGGGACGATCGCGGCGAACCGGGCGACCGAGACGACGAGCAGCGCGACGAAGGCGACGACGCCCACGGTGACGGTGAGGATCGCGGCGAGGGCGCCCACCCAGACGGGCAGGCCGCGGCCGACGAGGTAGGTGCGGATCGGCGCCACCGTGATCGTGAGGACGAGCGCGAGGAACGTCGGGGCGATGATGGACGAGAGGCGGTTCAGCCCCACGATGAGCACGAACGCCGCCGCCATCCCGACGATGATCAGGAAGCCGCGCGGCAGCAGGGGGTTCGGTTCGCGTCGTGCTCGCAGCGCAGCAGGGTTGGCGCTCATCGATCTCCGTCCGTGGTGACCCGGCCGACGCCGGCCGCCGACCACCCGCCCAGCGTCGCAGAGCGCCGCTCGGCCACCCTCACCCGCAGCGGGTGAAGGAGCGGGGGCCACGGGCGTCCTAGATTCTGGGGAGGCGGGCGGCGCGGCCCGGCGACGGCTCGGCGGGACGGTCTCGCCGGCTGCGAGAGGGAGCAACCGTGGACTGGACCCTGATCAACTGGAAGCTGCTCGTGACCCAGGGGGTCATCGGCGTCGTCTTCGGAGTCGTCGCGATGGTCTGGCCCATCGCGAGCGTCGTCACGCTCGTCGTGCTGTGGGGCATCTTCGCCCTCGTCGACGGGGTCGGGTCGATCGTCGCCGCCTTCCGCGCCCAGGGTGGCGGCGCGAAGACCTGGCTCGTCGTCATCGGCGCCATCTCGATCCTCGCCGGCCTCTATGCCGTCATCCACCCGGGGACGGCCCTCGTCGCGCTGACCTGGGCGGTCGGGCTGTGGCTCATCATCCGGGCCGCCTACGACCTCTATGCGGCGTTCGCCTTCACCGACGACGGGGTGCCGCGCTGGCTGCGTGTCGTCGGAGCCGTGCTGCTCGGCATCGCCGGCTTCATCATCGTGACCCACCCGGGCACGGCCGCCCTCGCCTTCACCGTCTGGATCGGCCTGCTCGCGCTGCTCTGGGGAGTCCTGCTCGTCGTCGCCGGCCTCGTGCTGCGCTCGGCGGTCAAGAAGACCGTCGCGGCCGGCGCTGCCACGACCGGGGTATGAGGTGACCGCCACGTCGCCGGGGGGCGACGTGGCCATGCCCGCTCTGCGGGGGCAGTGCGCATGACCGACGAACCGGCAACGAGCGAATCCGCAAGCGACGCAGCACCGCTCACGCGGCGTGCACGTCGCGAGAAGGAGCGGGTGGAGGAGCGCGCCCGCGCGTCGGCCCGCCGCCGGCCGGACCGCAAGCGGCTGCGGCACGACGCGACCGCCGGCCTCGTGCTCGGCATCGAGAGCGTTCCCGACGGCCTCGCGAGCGGGCTGCTCGCCGGGGTCAACCCGCTCGCCGGGCTCTACGCCTACCTCTTCGGGATGGTGGGAGCGGCCTTCGTCACGAGCAGCACCTTCATGGCGGTGCAGGCGACCGGTGCGATGTCCCTCGTCGTCGCCGACGCCGGTCTCGGCGGGGCCCCCGACCCGGAGCGCGCGCTCTTCACCCTCGCCGTGCTGACGGGGATCGTGATGATCGCCGCAGGTCTGCTCCGTGGTGGCACCCTGCTGCGCTTCGTGCCCACTGCGGTCATGACGGGCTTCGTCACCGCGGTCGGCGTCAACATCGTGCTGGGCCAGCTGGGCTCCTTCACCGGGGCCACGCTCGAGGGGTCCGGCAGGCTCGCCAAGACGCTCGACCTGCTGCTGCACCCGGGGCGCATCGACCTCGCGTCGCTGCTCGTCGGGGTCGTCACCGTGGCGGGGATCGTGCTGCTCCAGCGGACCCGACTCGGGGCGATGGGCCTCGTCGTGGCCGTCGTCCTCGGGTCGGCGCTCGCGGCGTGGTTCCGCTGGGCCTTCGGCGCCGACGTGCAGGTGGTGGCCGACATCGCCGACGTGCCCAGCTCGTTGCCGATGCCGGTGCTGCCGTCGCTGCCGGACGTGCCGAGCCTGCTCGTCCCGGCGCTGTCCCTCGCGTTCATCGGGCTCGTGCAGGGTGCGGCGGTCTCAGCCGGGGTGCCCAACCCCGACGGGCGCGTCTCCGACCCGTCGCGCGACTTCGTCGGGCAGGGCGTCGGCAACCTTGTGTCGGGAATCTTCCGCGGCATGCCGGTCGGCGGGTCGATGTCGGCATCGGCCCTCGTCACGGCGAGCGGTGCCCGCAGCCGCCTCGCACTGGTCTTCGCCGGCGGGGTCATGGCCGTCGTCATCCTCGCCTTCTCCGAGGTCGTCGGTCTCGTCGCGATGCCCGCCCTCGCGGCCCTGCTCATCGTCGTCGGGGTCGGTGCGATCAAGCCCGACCGGGTGCGCTCCGTCGTCAAGACCGGCCGGCTGCAGACCGTCGTCCTGGCCGTGACCTTCGTGCTGACCCTCGTCGTGCCGGTGCAGTACGCCGTGCTCCTCGGGGTGGCGCTCGCGATCGTGCTGCACGTCGTCGAGCAGTCCAACCGCGTCCGCGTGACGCGCCTGCTCATCGAGGACGACGGGCGTATGCGTGAGGTCGAGCCCCCGCCCACCGTGCCGCCCCACGAGGTGGTCGTCCTCCAGCCCTACGGCAGCCTCTTCTTCGCGAGTGCGCCCACGCTGCGCGACCGGCTCCCGGCCCTCGACGCCGACAGCCAGGGATCGGTGGTGATCCTCAGGATGCGGGGTGTCGACGAGATCGGCCTCTCGCTCATCGGGGTGCTCCGTGAGTATGCCGCGACGCTCGCTGCGCACGACTGCTCCCTCGTGCTGACGCTCGGCAGCCACCGGGTCCTGGGTCAGCTCGAGCACGAAGGGCTCGTGGAGGCCCTGGGGGAGGGCGCCGTCTACATGGGCACCGAGTGGCGTGGTGAGACGGTGCGTCGCGCCTACGTCGAGGCCCTCGAACGCCTTGACACGCCCGGCAATCGGCCCCCGACGGCGTCGCGGGACCTAGGCTGACGGCATACGGGCTGTCGGTGCCCGCCGGTGAAGGAGGACGTCGTGGGGTTCCCCGATAACGTGTTGGCCAAGGGCGAGAAGGTCGAGCGCGACCTGCACCCGCACTGGCTGACGGTGGTCGTGCCGACCATCTTCGGGCTGCTGCTCACCGCAGCCTGCGTCTTCATCGTCATCCAGACACCCGACGACGAGACCGGCAACCGCATCCAGTGGATCGCCGTCGCCGTGCTCGTGCTCGTCGCGATCCCGGCGGTCGTCGTGCCCTACCTGCGGTGGCGCACGACGCACTACGTCATCACGAGCCACCGGGTCATGGTGCGCCGCGGCATCCTCACCAAGCAGGGCAAGGACATCACGCTCTCGAAGATCACCGACGTGAGCTTCCAGCAGACGCTGGTCGACCGGATGATCCGGGCCGGGTCGCTGCACATCGAGTCGGCCGGCGACAGCCCCGACGAGAACCTCACGAACATCCCCAACAGCAACGTCGTCCAGCAGCTCATCAACCGCCTCATCGACGAGGACGACCTGCGCCGTCGGCACGGTCGCGGCTACGCGCCGGAGGCCTCGGGGCCGTATGACGGCGACGGTGGGCGCGGTGACGTCGGCCGCGGTGAGCGCGACCTCGACGGCGTCGACACGACGGCGGTGCCGCAGGGCGAACGGCCCGCGCGGCCCGAGCTGGCCGAGGAGCGCCGCCGCGAGCCGCGCGACCTGAGCGGCGCCGGCGACTGAGCCCTCCGGGAGCCCGGTTCGCAGGAGACGCGTCGCGCGTGATCGCTGCCCTGCCGGCCCGGCTCGTGGCACAGTCGGACCATGACGACGACGACCTCGACGACGAGCGCGACCGACGCCTACCGCGCCTCCCGTGACCAGTTGCTCGGCCTGCGGGGAGAGCACGAGCGGGCCGTCCGCGAGTTCGCCTTCCCCCACCTCGGCGACCGGTGGAACTGGGGCGTCGACTGGTTCGACGCGGTGGCCCGCGGCAACGACCGCAACGCGCTGACGATCGTCGAGGAGGACGAGTCGGCGGCCTCGGTCACGTTCGACGAGATGGCGCGCCGGTCCGACCAGGTCGCGGCCATGCTCACCTCGCTCGGGGTGCGTCGCGGCGACGCCGTCGTGCTCATGCTCGGCAACCAGGTCGAGCTGTGGGAGTCGATGCTCGCCGTCATCAAGCTCGGCGCCGTGGTCATGCCGACGACGACGGCGGTCGGGCCAGGTGACCTCGTCGACCGGATGGAGCGTGGGTCGGCGCGGGCCGTCATCACCAACGCCCGTGAGGTGCACAAGTTCGACGACGTGCCCGGTGACTACGTGCGGATCGCGGTCGGCGGGTCGTCGACCGGCGGGGCAGCGACCGACACGTCGGGCTGGGCCGACTACGCCGCACACCGCAGCCTCGAGGTGGGGCCGACCGAGCACCCGGGCACGGGCCCGGACGACCGGATGCTCCTCTACTTCACGTCGGGCACGACGAGCCGGCCCAAGCTCGTCGAGCACACGCAGGCGTCCTACCCGGTGGGGCACCTGTCGACGATGTACTGGCTCGGGCTGCAGCCGGGCGACGTCCACCTCAACATCAGCAGCCCCGGGTGGGCGAAGCACGCGTGGTCCTCGTTCTTCGCGCCATGGGCGGCGGAGGCCACGATCTTCGTCTACAACTACGTGCGCTTCGACCCGGCTGCGCTGCTCCGCGTGCTGCGCACCCACGACGTCACCTCGCTCTGTGCGCCGCCGACGGTGTGGCGAATGCTCATCACGTCCGACCTCTCCGGTGGGGCGGGGTCGCTGCGCGAGGTCATCGGCGCCGGCGAGCCGCTCAACCCCGAGGTCATCGCGCAGGTCGAGCGGGCCTGGGGCCTGACGATCCGCGACGGCTACGGCCAGACGGAGATGACGGCCGCCGTCGGCAACACCCCGGGCTCGCCCGTCAAGCCGGGGTCGATGGGCCGGCCGCTGCCGGGATGCCCCGTCGTGATCGTCGATCCCATCACGAATGCGCTTGTGTCCGAAGCGGACTCGTCGGGGGCGAGAGAGGGCGAGATCTGTCTCGACCTGTCGAAGCATCCCGTGCCACTCATGACCGGCTACCAGGGCGACGAGGAGCGCAACGCCGCTGCGATGGCCGGTGGTTTCTACCACACGGGCGACGTCGCCTCGATGGACGCCGACGGCTACATCACCTACGTCGGTCGCACCGACGACGTCTTCAAGGCGAGCGACTACAAGATCAGCCCGTTCGAGCTCGAGTCGGTGCTCATCGAGCACCCGGCGGTCGCCGAGGCCGCCGTCGTGCCGGCGCCCGACGCGCTGCGCCTCGCCGTCCCCAAGGCCTACATCGCGCTCGCGCCGGGCATCGAGCCGGGTGAGGGGGTGGCGCGGTCGATCCTCGCGCACGCCCGCGACAAGCTCGCGCCGTGGCAGCGGGTCCGGCGCATCGAGTTCTTCGAGCTGCCCAAGACGATCTCGGGCAAGATCCGTCGGGTCGAGCTGCGGAGGCGCGAGAACGACCTCGTCGCCTCGGGCGGCGAGCAGCCGGCGCTCGAGTGGCGCGACGACCAGTTCCCCGAGCTGCGCGGGTGAGCCCCGGGCAGGGGAGGGAGGGCCTCGAGCACCGGCCCGAACGCATCGTCCTCGTGCGCCACGGAGAGTCCGAGGGCAACGTCGACGAGACGGTCTACGAGCGGGTGCCGGACCATCGCCTCCGGCTGACCGACGTGGGGCTGGAGCAGGCCCGCCAGACCGGCGAGGTGCTGCGCGCGATGCTGGACGGCGGCTCGGTGGAGGCCTACGTCTCGCCCTACGTGCGCACCCGCCAGACGCTCGCGGCCCTCGACCTGCCCGTCGCCGAGCGTGACGTGCGGGTCGAGCCGCGCCTGCGTGAGCAGGACTGGGCCAACTTCCAGGACCCTGCCGACATCGCCGAGCAGAAGGCGCTGCGCGACCGCTACGGCCACTTCTACTACCGCTTCTCCCACGGCGAGTCGGGTTCCGACGTCTACGACCGGGTCTCGACGTTCCTCGAGTCGATGTTCCGCAACTTCGAGACACCCGCCGCGCCGCGCAACGTCGTCATCGTGACCCACGGCCTGACGATGCGCCTGTTCTGCATGCGGTGGTTCCACTGGAGCGTCGACTACTTCGAGTCGCTCGAGAACCCCGCCAACGGGCAGCCCGTCGTGCTGCGGCGCCAGCCCGACTTCCGCTACCGGCTCGAGCGGCCGTTCGCGCAGTGGGATGCCGCGGTCGTGCCCACCGAGCGCGAGCGGTCGAGCTGGATCTGACCGCAGATCCGGTCCGGCCGGACCGGTTCCACGAGATGAAAACGTAGGAATCGGGCAACGAGAGAAGCACTTCCGGGAATCAGGTGACGTGCCGCAGGGATTGGGTTTCACTGGGGGGGTAACAACACAGGCGAACTGGGGAGGCCGCCGACAACGAGCCCGGGGGGGATTCGTTGAGTGGGTTCAACAGTGGAGATCGAACATGTCCAAAACAGGCCAGTGGGAGCCGGGGGGCGGCGCAAGGTCGGGGTGGAGGCCGACGAGGGGGCACCGCTCCGGATCAGGAAGAACGGCGTTGCGGGGTGCGGCGGGGGGATCGGCATCGATGCCGGCACCGACGAGCGCGACGGTGCGCGCCCTGTGTCACGACTTGCGACATCCGCTCTCGGTGATCGAGCGTCTGGCCGAGCTCGACGGTGTCGAGTGCGCCGACGACGAGGCCAGGAAGCGCCTCGACGAGATCGGGCGAGAGGCTGCCTGGCTGAGCGAGCTCGTGGACTCCGTCCTGGGAGGGCGTGCAGCGCGTGAGGTCGATCTGCTGGATCTCGCCGAGGTGGCCCGCTCCGCCCGTGAGCTGGCAGCGGCGGGTGCGACGTGCCGGATCACCGTGGACACGGTGCAGCGGGTGCCGGTCCGGGGCTGCCGTCCTGACCTCGTGCGCGCCGCGCTGTGCCTGCTCGACAACGCCATCCGGGCGGCCGGTCGAGACGGCCACGTGCAGATGCAGGTGGATGGTGATGCCACGAGCGGATGGCTGGCGATCACCGACGACGGGCCCGGACTGGGAGGGCTGAGTGCCCAGCACTCCCTCGGGTTGGCAATCGTTCGGGCCATCCTCGCCGACCACGGAGGTCGACTGGAGCTGCGCAACCTCCCCAGCGGAGGAGCCCTCGCCGTCATGCACGTGCCGACGCCGGGGTGAGGTCACCATGCGACTCGTCGTCTGTGACGACCATCGGCTGTTGTTGGAAGCGCTGGCGGTGTCACTGCGAGCACGAGGACATGACGTGGTCGACCTGTGCACCACCCCTGAGGCGGGCCTGGAAGCCGTGACGCGACACCAACCCGACGTGTGCCTCCTCGACCTGCACTTCCCGGAGGGCACCAGCTTGCAGGCCCTGCGGGCCATGGTGGCGCGGTGCCCCGACACGCGGGTGGTCGTCTTCTCGGCTGCAGCCGATCCGCAGGCCGTCTCCGGTGCATTGGCGCTTGGAGCGGCGGGCTACCTCCTCAAGTCGATGAGCATGGAAGAGATCTGCGAGATGCTCGACCACGCGGCGCGAGGCCAGGTCGCCGTGGAGCCGGGGCTGTTGAGGCAGGCCTTCCTCCCACCGTCGGCGCAGGATCCCTTGTGGGTGCTGCGCTTTCTCACCGACCGCGAATGGGATGCGCTGCGCTGCATCACCCGGGGGATGAGCACGGACCAGATCGCTCGGCAGCTCGGCGTGCGACGCAGCACCGCCCGGACCCATGTGCAGAATCTGCTCCACAAGCTCGGAGTCCACTCCCGTCTCGAGGCGGCCGCCCTGATGGCAGACCATGCCGCCGAGGAGGACTGGCCAGCGCGTCTCCGGTCCTGAACGGCCACAAGGGGATACGGCATCCGGCGTAGGACGCGGTCCACCCGATGCACGGTCCGTTCCGGCGTCGGGGGGTGCATGCTCTGCCGCATGACGCCCGATCCGGTCCGCGTCGCGCTGGTGGCCCACAGCCGGCTCGAGGTCGATGCGCTGGGCGAGGCTCTCTCCGCGCTCGGCACCGTGGAGGTCGTCGGCCGTGCCACCTCGGCCGCCGACGGGCTCGCGCTGGTCCACGCGGTGCGTCCCGATGTGGTGGTGGCCGATCTCTCGCCTGACGACGAGGCGAGCCTCGACCTTGCCCGCCTGGCGCTCGCCACCCAGACGGACCTCGGAGTGGTGCTCATAGCCGAGCCAGGGCACCGGCTGGCCACCGCCGAGGCCATCGCCATGGGCGTGCGCGGCTGGGTCCACAGCGACGACTCGCTGGCGAGCCTGGTCGTCGCCATCGAGGGGGTCGCGTGCGGGGAGCTGCGCCTGCCCTCGGATGTCCTGAGCCTGGCGGTCTCGCCACCGCCTGACGTCGCCCGCGAGGACGCGCACCTGCTCATCGACCATCTGACGCGGCGGCAGACCGATGTGCTGCGATGCCTCGTGGGCGGGTGCTCCCGCAGCGAGACCGCGCTCATGCTGTCGATGTCCACACACACCGTGCGTACCCATGTCGCGGCCATCCTGCGCCGGCTCCGGGTGCACTCGACCCTCGAGGCAGTCGTGATCGCGCGACGGGCCGGGCTTCCCGGGCGGAGTCATGAGACCGACGCTCCGTCGAAAAGCGTAGAGGCGCTCAGCCCCTGATCGGGTGTCCGCTCTCCTCGGCCTTCCTACGGTCGTAACAGCAGGAAGGCCTCGTCGTACAGACGGGCCTGACCCCCGACACGAGGAGAAGTCGTGACCAGCGAGACGCTGACCGCTCGCCCGCTCACCCGCTCGTCAGTCGCCCCGCGACCCCTCCCGATCCCGTTCGCGCGTGCCGTGCTGACGCCCGAGGCTCGGGCTGCGGCGAACCGGGTGCTGGAGTCGGGTTGGCTGACGACGGGGCCGGAGGTGGCCGACTTCGAGGAGGAGCTCGCGGCTCAGGTCGGGGCTCGTCGGGGCGTTGCGGTGAGCTCGTGCACAGCCGCGATCGAGCTCGTGCTGCGGGGGATGGACCTGCCTGCCGGCGCCAAGGTGCTCATGAGCGCCGACACCTTCTGCGGCGCTGCTGCTGCCATCCTCCATGCCGGGCTCGTTCCGGTGCTGGCCGACGTCGATCCCGCGACCGCCATGCCCGGACCTCGCGAGATCCGGTCGGCGGCCGTGGCTGCGGGCGGCGTCGACGCCATGGTCGTCGTGCACCTCGGCGGCTCACCGACCGACGTCGTGGCCGCGGCCGATGCCGCGCAGGTGCCGCTGCGGCGCGTCGTCGAGGACGCTGCTCACGCCCTCGGTGCGTCCGTGGCGGGGCGGCCGGTGGGCACCCTCTCGAGGGCGACCTGTTTCAGCTTCTATGCGACGAAGAACCTCGCCATCGGTGAGGGCGGAATGGTCACGACCGACGATGACGACCTCGCCGACGTCCTGCTCAGCACGCGCCTGCACGGCATGTCGAGAGACGCCTGGCGTCGCTATCTCCCCGGCGGGTCCTGGCGCTACGACGTGCGCCACGAGGGCCTCAAGGCCAACCTCACCGATGTGCAGGCCGCCGTGGGCCGTGCCCAGCTCGTCGCCTTCCCACGGCACCAGCAGCGACGAGCGGCCCTGGCCGCGCGCTACGACGCGCGCCTCAGCGGGCTGGACGGCATACGGCTGCCTCCTCGGACCGCCCTCGGGACCCATGCGTGGCACCTCTACGCGGTGCGCGTCCGCCCGCCCTTCCCCATCAACCGCGACGAGCTCATCGAGCGGTTGGCCCGGCGAGGGATCGGGACCTCGGTGCACTTCATCCCCCTGCACTGCCTCGAGTGGTATGCGGCCCACTGCGTGCTGCCACCCGGAGGCCTGCCGGGGGCCGACGAGGTCTACGCGGAGACGCTCTCGCTGCCGTTCGACCAGCACCTGACCGATGACGAGCTCGACGCCGTGAGTGCGGCGATCTGGCAGGAGGGGATGTGATGACCACCGAGGTGATGCGACACGGGGCCGGGCTGTCATCCGTTCCCGGCAGCCTTCGAACACTGGTCGTGGGGGCCGGGGAGGCCGGAAAGGCGCTGGCGCGTGACCTGCAGCACGTGCCGGACTTCGGGCTGACGCCGATCGGCTTCCTCGACGACGACCCCGCCAAGACGCAGGTGCGACACCTGCCCGTTCTCGGCACCCTGACCGACCTCCTCCAGGTCTGCACCGCGCACCGGGTCGACGTCGTGGTCTTGGCGATCCCGGGGCTCCCGGAGGCCGAGGTGCAGCGCCTCGCAACGACCGCGGCCAGGGTCGGCGCGAGTGTCCGACGGCTGCCGTCCTTCGTCCGTCTCCTGCAGCGCGACGTCGTCGGCACCGACCTGCGCTCTCTCGATGTCGCGACCCTCATCGGGCGCAACGAGGTCCACGTCGCCTCGCCCGAGGCGGCCAGCATCATCCGTGACCGGGTCGTGCTCGTCACGGGCGCGGGTGGCTCGATCGGGAGCGAGCTGTGCCGTCAGGTCAATGGTTTCGGACCTGCCCGCCTCGTCATGCTCGACCACGACGAGTCCAACCTCCACCGGCTCCAGCTCGAGCTGCACGGTGAGGCGTTCCTCGACTCACACGACGTGGTCGTGGCCGACATCCGCGATGCGGGCCGGATGCGTCAGGTCATGGAGGCCTTCCGCCCCCAGGTGGTCTTCCACGCGGCCGCGCTCAAGCACCTGCCGATGCTCGAGGAGCACCCGTGCGAGGGGGTGAAGTCCAACGTCCAGGGCACCGACAACGTCCTCTGTGCCGCAGTGGACTGCGACGTCGAGCGGTTCGTCGTCATCTCGACCGACAAGGCGGCCGATCCGACCTCCGTCCTCGGAGCGACGAAGGCGCTCGCGGAGCTCGTCGTCAAGGCCCACACCGGGGGTCGCACCGTCGTGTCGGCTGTGCGCTTCGGCAACGTGCTGGGCAGCCGCGGGTCGCTGCTACCGGTCCTCGTGGCCCAGATGGCCAACGGACGCGAGGTGACCGTCACCCACCCGGACGTCACCCGCTACTTCATGACGATCGAGGAGGCCGTCGGCCTCGTGCTGGAGTCCGCCTACCTGACGACGGGAGGCGAGACCTTCGTGCTCGACATGGGGGCGCCGGTGCGCATCGTCGACCTGGTGGCCAGCTTCGCGCGGCAGCTCGAGGTGCCGGACGTGGGCATCCGCTTCACCGGTCTGCGGCCCGGCGAGAAGCTGCACGAGGCACTCTTCAGCGAGTCCGAGGAGTGCTTCCCGACGAGCCACCCGCGCATCTTCGCAGCCCGCGCCGTGCGCCCCTGTGGGGACTTCGAGCGACACCTGCACTGGCTCTACGAGGCAGCGGGTCGCAACGCCGCCGACGAGGTGCGCCGACGGATGGTCGCCGCGCTGCCCGACTTCCGGCCCGACGGCGATGACTCGGCACGGGCTCCGGCTGCAATCCCGTCGACGTGGGCGCCGTACCCCGACGACTACTGACGACGTCAGGTGGATGCCCGCACAGGCGGACACCCCACGGGGCGACGTGCGGACACGCAACCGCGCGACGCCACTGCGGACGCACCCGCATCGAGGAATGGACAGGTGACACAGTGAGGATCGACGTCATCAGCAGCCGCTCGGCACCCGGGCCGAGTGCGGGGGCCGGCCCGCGGGCCACCGGCGTAAGGGTCTTCGAGAGCGACGCACTCCGCGCCGACCGGGCGCTTGTCGGCTCCCTGGAGTCGGCCACGTCCGACATGGACCTCGCCGCGCCACCGGTCGTCCTGCCGGACTTCCACCACAAGTCGGCCATGGAGATGCCCTCGAGCATCGCTGTTGCGACGGTGGGCACGATCAGGCCGACGCTGACCAGCTCGTCGGTCAACTGCGGGATGGCCCTGATGACCCTCGACTGCGACCGTCCCTCCGACGCCGCGGTGAGCGAGTTCTACCGACGGGTGCGCGAGCGTTACCCATATCCCACGACGAGACGGCGCGACCTCAGCCGCCGAGACGTCATCGACGCCGCCGTCGGCGGGGGCGAGTTCGCCGTCGACCGCTACGGCGTGGACGCGCTTGAGCTGGAGCGGGTCGAGGAGCACGGTCGTCTGGACCTCACGCGCTGGGGTGGCTCCGATCGACTCGTCTCCGAGGTGCCTGCCCTCACGTGGCAGCTGGCCCGGATGCGGTTCGGCACGGTCGGTCCGAGCAACCACTTCGTCGAGCTGCAGGAGGTCGAAGAGATCCTCGACCCACGGGCCGCCGAGCTGCTCGGTGTCCGCCAGGGTCAGGTGACGCTGCAGTACCACGCCGGAGGTGGCGTGCTCACCGGGGAGATCGGCCACCTCTTCGCGCGGCGCAAGGACACCAAACGGATCATGCAGGCTGCCATGGCGGTGCAGAAGCCGCTGTTCCACCTCGCCACCGCCCGCTCGGTCGAGCAGGTGCGCGAGCGGATGCGGCTCTTCTTCACCGTGGCGACACCGCCCGTCTCCCTCGACTCCGACGAGGGACAGCGGCTCATGCTCGCCAACGCCGCAGCCATGAACTACGGCTACGCCTTCCGCATGACGACCTACCACGCCCTGCGGCAGATCGCGGCGGCCGTCTTCGGTGGGGCTCGTGGGCGACTCGTCGTCGACTCGCCGCACAACTCGATCTACGAGGAGGAGATCGAGGGCACGACGGCGGTCGTCCACCGCCACAACTCGTGCCGCGCCTACCCCGCGTCGCGGATGAGGCCGGGCACGACGTTCGCTCAGACGGGCCAGGCGGTGCTCCTGCCCGGGACCCATCGCACGTCGTCCTACCTCGCGGTCGCGGGCGGCTCGAGCGGTGCCAGCCTGCACTCGGCCTGCCACGGGGCGGGGACCGTGATCGACCAGTTCGCCCGGGACGGCTCCTCCGGCCCCGATCGCGAGGGTCGGCACACCCTGAGGTTCGGCTACTCGGACACCGCGCCGGCGCACTGCGCGCACCTCGACGACGCCGGGGTGAATGCGGCGATGTCGGTGCTGTCGGGCCACGGGATCGTACGGCCGGTAGCCCGGCTGCGTCCCTTCGCGGTGCTGCACTAGGGAAGGGGAGCACGATGCGGATGGAAGAGGCAGTGCGCCGCCTGATCGGCGGGTACTGGTGGTTGCTGCTGCTGTGCACGACCGTGGGGGCCGTTGGCGCCGCCGGGTATGCCGTGCACCAGCCCCCGCAGTACCAAGCCGTGGCGCGGGTCCAGATGTCGGGCGGGTTCGCCAGCTCGAACGTCGAGGCGGACGCCGTCACGCAGTGGCTCCAGGGAATCGTCACCAGCCCGGGGCTCGTGCAGACGGCGATGACCGCGGCTGGAGTGCTCGGTGACCCCGGGGTCTTCGCGGACCAGTCGATCAGCGTGCGACGCATCGGCGTGTCCTCGGTCAACGACGTGGTGGTCAGCACTCCTGAGCGCGGCCAGTCACTCGCGGTGGCCAAGGCCCTCGTCGCAGGAGCGACGCGCTACTCCAACCGGGCGCGCGAGAGCGACCTCGAGCGGACGCACTCGTTGACCCAGCAGATCGACAGGCTCACGGCAGACCAGGGGCGACTCATCAAGGCTCTGGCCACGGCTTCGCCCGGTGCCGTCCTCGAGCTGCAGGCCCGCCTCAGTGCGAGCCAGCCGACACTGGCCGATCTCCTGCGTCAGAGAGCCGACCTCGTGACGGCGACGGCCGCCCGCTCCTCGATCGGGGTGCTGGATCCTCCGCACCCGGTGGACGATCCCGTCGTGCTGTCCCCGGTCCAGCTCGGCTGCCTCGGAGCCCTCGCCGGGTTGATCGTGGGACTCGGCATCGCCGCCCTGCTCGAGATGGCGCGCCCCCGGGTCCGTGGAGCCAGCTGGGTCGCTGAGGACCTCGGGGTGCCCCTGCTCATCACGTTGCCACGTCGGTCGCTCACGCATCCCCGGACGCTGGAGGCCCTCCACGAACTGTGCGTGGAGCTGTCGCTGACCTTGCGACGGCATCCCCGTGGAAGGGTGCTCCTGCTCGCCGTGGAGCCCCGCGGCTCCGATCGGGTCGCCCGCCTGGCAGCCGAGCTGAGCAGGTCCACGCGGCTGCCCATCGTGGCGGGCGTCGACGCTCTCACACAGGCTGACGGGTCGCTCGACCCCGAGCTCGGCCCCGACTCCGAGATCCTCGTCGTGGCCGTCGCTCCCGTCGTCGTGAGCCGGCGCCGGCTCGACGCCTTCGCGGCACGCGCCGCCGCCCGCGGCTGGCCCGTGCTCGGCGTGGTCATCATCCGAGGCCGACGGATCCGCGGCTGGTCCGAGTTCCCCGCCGCCGCCCCGGCGGCTGCTCATGCCGACGGTGTTGCTCGAGGACGGTCCGCGGTGACCGTGCGCGAGCGTGACCTGGTCCCCGGCGTTCCCCACGTCATCGCCTCGTCAACCCATCGACAGCTGAACGGGCGCTCCGACGGCCGGCCCGGTGCCGCGACGCAGCTGAAAGGCGTGGAGTCGTGATGTCACTGCGGACCAGCATGTGCGGGCTCACCGTGGACATCGGCGCATCGACCCCCCGGTGGTCGCGTCTCGTCGAGCGCGCCCTGGGCGGCCCGACCGTCGCTGCCGATGACGACTCGGCTGCGAAGGCCGCCGACCTGGTGATCCACATCGAGGACTCGCGGAGCCCGTTCCCGGTGGGCGGGCTGGCGCCCGTGACCCGTGGCGCCTGGGCCGGCGACGGCACGGTCGTGCTCGAGGACGCGTGCGGGAGCGGGGTCGACCTGCGACTGCAGGTGCTACCGCCTCTCCTCGTCGTGACGGCGCGACCTCGGCCTGCGGCTCGGCACCGTCTGCTGCGGGCGGCCGCCCCGGGCCGCACCGAGCTGCTGCATCGGGCAGCGGTCCTGCAGTTCCCCGCGCTCTGGTGGGCCGGCTGCACCGGAGCGGTGCCGCTCCACGTCTCGGCGGCCCAGGTCGGCGAGCTCGGTGTCGCCCTCGCGGGCGCCGGTGGGGTGGGCAAGTCGACACTGCTCGGCACGCTGCTGCCCGCGCAGGGTCGACCGGTGAGCGACAACGTGTGCGTGTGGGACGGTCGCACCCTGTGGGCGCTTCCCGAGCCGCGGCGCGTGACTCCCGACACCGTCGAGCCCGGGCAGCCCGCGCAGCCCGGGGGCAGGACGAGCGAGCGGTCACGCCACGGTCGGATGCCGCACGGACGAGAGGAGAGAGAATGGGCGTCGCGTCAGCCAGGAGTCGAGCCCTCTCTCGTGCTCGTCGTCACGCGAGGCACCGGCAACAGTCCCTCGGTCGCCCCGGTGACCGAGCACCGGTGCGCGCGGATGCTGGTCGGCGGCACGTATGCCGCGGGTGAGCTGGGCCGCTACTGGGCCTTCGCCGCCACCCTGGCGCTCGCCACCGGGATCGGGCCGGCCCACCCCCCGGTGACCCAGGCGGCCGAACGGCTGTCTGCTGCAGTGCCCTGCGTACGCGTGGAGCTGGCGGGTCGTAGGACCTCCGTCCCGCTCGTCGAGCTCGTCGAGCGGGCCGCCGCGCTCGCTCGACCATTGACGGGGTCGGTGCGATGAGGCAGAAGGTCGCCCACGTCATCACTCGCTGCATGGCCGGCGCCGGAGGGGTCGCCGTGCGGGGCGCCGTCAGCCTTCCGAGTGACCGCTACGAGAGCACGCTCGTCGTGGGCTCCGGCGACGGGCTGCTCGACGTGGCGCGGGCCCATGGCATCGACGTCGTCGTCGTGCCGGAGCTGGTGGCCCCGATCCGCCCGACCCACGATGCGCAGGCGCTGGCCTCTCTCGTGGCGCTCATGAGGTCGAGGAACTTCGACGTCGTCCACACCCACAGCGCGAAAGCCGGTGTGCTCGGTCGCGTCGCGGCGTCGCGGGTGCGCACTCCGAGGATCGTGCACACCCTGCACGGCTTCCCGTGGCACGACTTCCAGAGGGCACCGGTGCGGCGCACCTACATCCGCATCGAGCAGGAGCTCTCGCGGATCACGGACGCCTACCTCGCGGTCGGCACCGCCGTCGCGGTCGAGGCCGTGAGACGAGGGATCGCGCGACCGGAACAGATCACGACGATCGGGCCGGCCGTCGAGCGCACGCAGATCCTGGCGTCGCCATGGACCCGGGCCCGGGCCCGGTCTGCCCTGGGCCTGGGTCCGAACGATCTCGTCGTCGGCACCGTGGGGCGCCTCGACTACCAGAAGGCCCCTGAGGTCATGCTCGAGGCCGTGAAGCGCGCCACGACGTCGCCGACGCTGGTGTGGGTGGGCGGAGGGTCGCTCCTCGAGGAGGCGGCACGCCGATGTCGGCAGCTGGGGATCGAGGACCGCGTGCTGCTGCTCGGGAACCGCGAGGACGTGGCGGACCTGCTGCCGGCCTTCGACGTCTTCGCGATGTCGAGCCGCTACGAAGGACTCCCGTGTGCGGTCGTGGAAGCCCAGGACTGCGGGATACCTGTCGTCGCCACCTGCGTCAACGCGGTCTCCGACGTCGTCGTGCCCGGTGTCACCGGCCTGCTCGTCCGGCCGGAGCAGCCGGCGCAGCTGGCGAGGGCGATCGACTTCGCACTCACGCATCCGAGAGACGCGGCCCGGTGGGTCGTGGCGGCTCGCGAGCAGCTCGGTCAACGATACGACTCGAGCACGCTCGGCTCGACGTTGTGCGACGTCTACGAGCTCGCACCCGTTGCGAGGCGGCCCCGGCCGGCGCCGGGCCACGCCCCGCCATCGGCGGTGCCAGCATGACGGCGGTCGCCGCTGCCCTGCGACTGCTCGTGCCGGCAGGCACCCCCGTCATCTCGGTGACGGAGGCTACGTCGAGCGCCCCTCTGCCCTCAGTGCCCTCACCGGGTGTCGTCGTGGTCATCGACGAGCGACCACTGGGTCGGGCCCGTGCGCGCCGGGTGGCACGCGAGCGTGGGATCGTCGTGGACCGGGAGCTGCTCGCCCTCCCCACGACCTCGGGCGCGACCTTCATCGCCGAGGACGCCCCGGAGAGCCTCGGGTGGCTCTGGCACAGTTTCGTCACCGTGCCTCCTGGCCGCAGCCGGGGAGCCGCGGGTCTCAGCCTCATCGCACGCTCGTCCCGCGGCTCGGCACTGCTGCGCGTCGTCGGGCGGCTCGTGGGGACGCGGCTGCTGATCGGACACCGACCGTGAGCGCGGCGAGCGCGGTGAGCGCGGTGAGCGCCGCACGCGGGGCTCAGTCCCTGCCGTCCCTCGTCGAGCGCATCGTGGCGGAGCACCTGCCGGGCGTGCCCGTGCGACTCGCGCTCGTGTCGCTCTCCCGCGACCCCAACCCCAAGACCGTCCTGCTGGCTCTGCCGGTACCCGGCGAAGCACCTGCTCTCGCCGTCAAGGTGGGCTTCACGGACACGGCGCGTCACGCGGTGCGAGCCGAGGCGCGCGCTCTCCTCGACCTGGAGCAGCTGGACCCCGACCGCCTCGGCGCAACCGTCCCGCAGTGCATGCAGCTGCGAGAGGAGCCCGGACTGACGGCGCTCGTGACCACGGCGGCGGCTGGCCGACCGATGGCCACCGACTACCACCTGTGGGGTCACACCTCGCGGTGTCGCAGCGTGGAGCGGGACTTCGCCGCCGCGGGATCCTGGCTGACGGGCCTGGCGCGGATTCGCGGTGACTCCTCGCCGGTGACGGCACCGGTGGGCCAGCAGCTGGTGCAGAGGTGGCCGGACGACGAGGTGGCGGCGAAGGCCTGCGCCGCGTGCGCTGACGTGGAGGACCGGCTGTCCGGGCTGGGCCACCGGTCCGACGGGGTCACGCACGGGGACTTCTGGGCCGGCAACCTCCTCCGAGACCCGCAGCTCGTGTCCGGCGTCGTCGACTGGGAGAGAGCGCATTTCGGGGCTGACCCCCTGTGGGACCGGGTGCGCTTCGCCCTGGCCTATACCCTCTACCTCGACCGTCACACGCCGCGCGGGCGAGCGGTGCGCGGCCACGGCGGGTTGCGCGCCGGCCGGCCGGGGGAGCCGGTGCGCTACCTGCTGCGCTCGTCAGGGTGGTATGCCGCGTGCGTGGCCGACTTCGTCGCGGGCGGGCTGCCACCCCGGGGCAGGACGGCCTGGCGAGAAGCGGTGCTCGTCGGGCTCGCGCAGATCGCCGCGGAGAGCGACGAGCCGGCTTTCGCCCGACTGCACGTCGAGCTGCTCGCGGAGCTGGCCCCATGAGCCCAGAGGTTCGGGGCGCCGCCCAGGTGGCTCCACCGTCGCTGCGGTGGGCGTTCGGTCTGTCCGTCTGCCTGCTGCCGGTGCTCATCCCGTCCGGCCCGGCGAACACCTCACCGGTGGACGTCTCGATCGCGGTGACCATCCTCATGGCCCTGCTCTGGCTCTCGCACGTGCGCGCGCGGATCCGCGTGCCCTACCTCACCGGAGTCTGGATCCTCGTCAGCGCGGGTGCGGTCGCCGCCCTCCTGCGGGCGCAACCGGTGGCCACGCTCGCGCTGGTGCAGGACGTCTTCCTGCTCGCGTGGGCGGCGGTGCTCGCGTCGTGCATCGCCGCAGACCGGACTCTCGTGGACACGGTGTGCCGGGCGTGGTGCTGGACCGCCGTGTGCTGGGCCGGTGCGATCGTCGTCGGCCGGTTCCTCGGACTGGCATGGCTCGCGGGCACCAGCACCGCCGACGGCTCGAGGGCCTCGCTCACCTTCGGGGACCCTAATCTCGCGGGCAGCTACTACGTGGTCTGCATCTTCATCGTGCTGGCGTCGCGGCATCCTCGGCGCCCCGCTAGTCGGGCGGCGGCCGTTGGGCTGCTCGTCCTGGCGGTCGCCTGCACCGGCTCCAACGGTGCGCTGCTCTCCCTGGCCATCGGTGGAGGCGTGAGCCTCGTGCTGGCCCAGGCAAGCCGTCGCTCGGGGGCGATGGCGGTGATCGGGGTCGCCTGCCTGCTCACCCTCGGGACCGCAGCCGCGAGCAGCCTCGTCGACGTGACCGCCCTCCGAGAGCAGGCCGCGGCGTCCGGAGCACTCCTGCGCGACTCGGTGGGTCGTAGTGACGAGTCGAGCCGGGAGCGCGAGGTCCTGGTCTCCGAGGGCATGCGCGTCTACGTCCAGGGCGACCCGATCGGCGTGGGGCCCGGCCTGACGAAGCAGGCCCTCGCCCAGGCGTCCGCGCCCTACGTCAAGGAGGCACACGACGACTACGTCGCGACGCTCGTCGAGCGCGGGGCACTGGGTGGCTTCGGCCTCGTCGTCCTGCTCACCTCGGTGGCGGTTCGCCTGGGCGGGCTGGTCCGACGACGGCCGGGCGGAGACAGTGCCACAGACGCAAGCGGCACGACGAGGTCGGCCCGCTCCACCACGGCGGATCGGGCGGGGAGGCCGGGTGCGATGCTCACCCACTACCTCGTCGGCCTGGGCGTCGCCCTCGTCGCGTCCGGCACCTTCTATGAGGTGTTGCACTTCCGCCACGTGTGGGCCTACCTGGGCCTCGTCGCCGGGCTGCACCTGCTCGCGACCGACCCGGTCGCGGTCCGGGGTGGTCGGGGAGCCCTCCCTGAGGAGGCGGCCGCATGCTCCAGCGCGTGAGGCGAGCCCCCTTGACCCGACGGATCCCCGGTCGATCGGTCCTGGGAAACCTCGGGGCCCGGGTCGTGGCAGTGCTCGCGCTGGCCGGCGCCACCGTGCTCGTGGCCCGGCTGGGCGGTGCCGAGGACGTCGGGATCCTGGCCCTGCTGCGCGTGTTGCCGGGGCTGTTCGGGGTCCTGGCTGCCTGCGGACTGCCGGGAGCCACCGGCTACTTCCTCGCTGGGCCCGACTCCAGGGCGGAGCGGCTCTGGCCCACGATCCGGGCGGTCATGGTGCTCGGTGCAGCGGGGGGCACCACCGCCTGGCTGCTGCTCTCGCCCGTGATCGCTTCCCTCCTGCTGCCGGGGGCCTCGCCCCTCGTCCTCGCGTTGGCGGGACTGACGGTGGCGACGCAGCTGCCCGTGGCCGTCTCGAAGTCGAGCCTGCAGGCCCTCGATGACCGGTCAGGGTCCAACATCGTGACCGCGGCCGAGGAGCTCGCGTTCGTGCCGGCATACCTGCTGGCGCAGCTCGCGGGCCTGACGGGTGGGCTGGGACTGGTGACGAGCCTTCTCGCGGCCGACGTGGCTGTGGCCACGTGGGGCTGGATTCGGCTGCGGCACAGAGCAGTCCAACTGGGGATCGTGATGCACGGGCGGCCCGATCGGGTGCTGGCGCGGCGCATCGTGTCGTTCGGTCTGCGGGGCCAGGTGGGCGGGATCGTCGGGCTGCTCAACCTCCGTCTCGACTTCATCCTCCTCGGCGCCATGGCCGGACCCGCTGCGTTGGGGGTGTATGCCGTCGCATCGAAGTTCGCGGAGCTCGTGCGACTCCCCGCGCTGGCCGTGACTTGGGTGACCTATCCGGCGGTGGCGAGACAGGGGCCTGCTCGTGCGGCCGCCGAGGCGCGCCGACAGCTGCCGGTCCTGTTGGCGGTCGGTGTCGTCGGGGCGGGCGTCATCGCCCTCGTCGTTGGACCCCTACTGCCGCTCATCTATGGCCCGGCGTTCGAGGCAGCCGTCGCGCCCACGCGCATCATCGTCTGCGGTCTGGTGGCCGCCCCGGCGGGTGGTCTTGCCAGCGGCTTCCTCCTCGGCACCCGGCGGCCGGGCACCAACTCCCTCCTGCTCGGTGCCGGCCTCGTCGTCACCGTGACGCTGGATGCCCTCCTGATCCCGAGGCTGGGGGTGACGGGGGCCGCCGTCGCGAGCGCAGCCGCCTACCTGACCACGGACGTCTCGCTGCTCGTGGTGCTGGGCCGCGCACTGGCGGGGGCGCGGTGACTCACCGATGAGCAGGCGACGCGGGACTCCCGGGACGACGGTCCTGGCCTGCCTGCTGTGCGCCCTGCTCTCCGTGACCCTCGCAGCGTGCACGGTGCAGGCCGGGGCCACGGGGGCCGACGGTCCGGTGTCTCACGCCGGCGCGTCAGACGATCCTTCGCAGCCGGGAGTCGCTGCGCCCAAGTACGTCGCTCTGGCCACCCGGCTCGCGCAGCACGGCGTCGGCGTCTGGGTGGAGACGGACCTCGTCGCGGCGTCGCAGGCGGGGGAGCCGGCATACCGGCGTGCCCTGTCCATCACGCTTGACCTGGCGCGACGTCCCGGCGTGCGCGGCATCAAGATCGCCGACGAGCTCGGATACCACGACGGCACCGACACCAGCTCTGCGCTGGCCCTGCTGCGACGGGCGCGCACCGACATCCGAGCGGCTCTCCCGGATGCCAGCGTGCTCGTCGACGTCGTCGTGCCCGAGCTCGGCTGCCTCGGGTGGACGAAGGTCGCGACCCACGTGCAGCACGAGTGCAGCGACGCCGCTCGGGCCGGCGACCCCGGCGCCAGCCTCGGCGCGGTCGACCGCTACGTCGCCTCCGGCGCCATCGACGTGCTCGACCTCAGCGCCGGGTTGAGAGATGAGAGCTGGTATGCCGCCCAGGGGACGACGCGGGATGACGCCATGCGAGCCGCGTGGCGAGAAGCAGTGCGTCGGTGGGGGAGCCGGGTGCGCCTCCAGGCGCGCAAGGCGCTCGCCCATCCGGGCAGCTACACGCTCACGCCGGCCGAGGCGGAGGCCGACGTGCACACGTTCGTCGACATCCCCCTGAGCGAGGGCGCTGCAGCCGTCGACATCTGGACGTGGGCTCAGCGCTACCACGGCGTCGTGGTGCACCTCACCGATCCGGGCGGGGTCGACAACGCGCTGACCCGCGCCCTTGAAGAACGCAGGAAGAAGGGAGCACAGCTGTGGACCCACATGTCGCCCTCCACGCTCCAGGTGGACCTCGACCACGACGTCGCGGCGGCGTCGCGCCTCTTCGACGCAGTGCTCGTCGCAGCCGGCACCGGGTGAGTGGCCGCAGCCGCGCCGCCACCCTCGGAGGCAGGGAGGTGGTGGCCAGCCGGACGCCCGGCGTGCCCCTGTCCAGGGGCAGAAGGGCCCTCGACATCACCCTGGCAGGGGTGGGACTCGTGGTGTCGGCACCCGTGCTGGCAGTCGCGGCCGTGCTCGTCCGCGCTGGCAGCCCAGGGCCGGTGCTCTTCCGCCAGCAGCGCATGGGCGCGGGGGAGCGGCCGTTCACGATTCTCAAGCTGCGGACCATGGTCGTCGACGCCGCGGGTCCGGGCATCACCCTGGCGGATGACCCACGCGTCACGCGCGTGGGAGACGTCCTCCGGCGGACGTCGATCGACGAGCTCCCTCAGCTGGTCAACATCCTGCGCGGAGACATGACCCTCGTCGGGCCTCGACCCGAGACGGTGTCGCTGGCGGTGCGCTACCCCGCGTCGAGTCGGTGGGTGCTGCAACACACTCCCGGCCTCACCGGGCCGGTCCAGGTGCGGATGCGTGACGCGACGCCGACCTGCGCACGGGTACCGGAGACGGGGGCCGAGGCTGCGGAGGTCGAGGCCCTGACCGAGCGCTGGTACCTCGAGGAGGTTGTGCCGAGGCGGGTCGTGGTCGACGAGGAGTTCCTGGCCGACCCCAGCCTGCGGCGGACGGTGGCCGTCCTCGCGGAGACCGTCAGGTACCTGGTGCGGCCGCACCCCCGCTCGGTGGCACCGTCGACGCGCTGAGGGCGCTCTCCATCACCTGACGTAGGGCGGGCCATCGGCCAGGCCGGACGAAGCGGTCAGCCGGCCCGACCGGTGCACCACCGGCGCAGGCCTGCCGCATCGCCCCGCAGGGCGAGCGCGGTGTCGCGCTGACGCTCGAGGTCTCCCGTGCGGAGACCCACCTCGTGGGCAGCGGCGTCGTCGGCGGCATTCTGGAGCAGCTCGCGCAGATCAGGTGATGTCGTCGCCACGGCGAGCGCACCGGCCCTCGAGCGCAGGGCAGCAAGCGACGTCATCGCCCCACCCCCAGCCCCACCCCCGGCAGCCACGCCTCTGGGGGAGGAGGGCGCGACAGCGGGGGTGGGAAGCGCGGTCAAGGCCGAGGCGAGAGCCAGAGAGGCGTCGCACTCCCGGATGAGGTTCGCCCGTGCGGAGGAGCTGCCGGCGGGGGAGCTGGCTGCGGCAGCGCCGGCGCGGCCCGTCCAGAGCTGCCCGTGGGCGGACATCGTCACGGCCAGTGCGAGCGCTCCGGCCGCAACCGCCGACCCGATCACAGGCGCCCACCCGCGGTCACGCGACCGCGAGGCACGCGATGTCGAGGTCATCGTCTCGTCCCTCCTGCTCAGGGCTGGTACTCGAGCGCACCACGATCGTCGTAGGCGCGTGGGCCGAGCCCGGTGTCGGGGGTGGCCGGGTCATCGACCCGAGGAGCCCCGGTGGCATCCGCGGTCTGCTGACCGGGAGCGGCGGAGTTCGCCGAGTCGATCGCGGGTGAGCCGCTGCGAAGACGCAGGTCTCCCTGGTCTCGAGCCACGAAGAGCGGGTCCGCCTCGAGGCCGCTCGCCTCCGTGCCCGACGCCGCACGGAAGGTGGCCAAGGTCTTGTAGGAGGTCGTGCCCCAGACGGCCTGCGTCTCACCGATCGCGCTGACCCACAGCAGGTCGGAGTCGAGGGAGGTCCCCGTCTGCGACGTGGCATCGACGCGCACGTTGCCCCGGGTGCGTGGGCACTTCACCGTGCCGCCGGCGCCGTCGGGGCAGGCCACGGCGTTGTCGACCGCGACGTTGTTCGCCAGTGCGATGCCGGTGGGGGTGCCGGCCGTCACGCCCTCGACGTTGATGCCGGCCGCCACGTTGTCCACGACGGTGTTGCCCACGACGGTGCTGCCCGTGACCCCGTAGTTGTCGATGCCGTGGTCGCCGGTGATGCAGCCGTCCACCGCACCCCTGGGTGGGTGGTTGCAGTTGGTCAGCTGCACCGACGTGAAGCCCTTGTTGTGGTAGACGACGTTGTCGACGACGGTGTTGCTGTCGCCCCCCGGGTAGAGCTGGATGCCCGAGTCCTCGTTGTCGTGAATCCTGTTGTCCTTGATGAGGTTCGGCCCCGACCGCAGGTCGATTCCCACGGCGTTGCGCACGTAGCCGTAGGCGTTCCAGGACACCTCGTTGCCCGCGATCGTCACCGCGCTCGACGCGTTGGTGACGTAGATGCCAGAAGCGGAGTTGTCGGTCACGAGGTTGCCGACAACCGTGGAGCTCTTCATCGAGTTGAGATACATCCCGTACTGCGAGTACCCCTGCACGCGTGTGCCGGAGCTGCGGATGATGTTGCCCCTCAACGTGACTCCGGTCGCGTTGTAGACGTAGACCCCAGACCCCGTCGTGTCGTCGATCTCGAAGCCGGAGACGGAGATCCAGCTCTGGTTCGAGATGGTGAAGCCGTGCCGCGGGCCATCGATGACGACCCGAGCGCCGTCGGCCGGGCGAAAGACGATGGGGGCCGTCGGCGTGCCGGACCTCCACGGGGACACTTCGTCGACGTAGGTGCCGTCGGCGACGACGACGGTCTGGCCGGCGACGGCCACCTTGGCCGCCTTGGCGATGGTGCAGTAGGGCGCCGAGGCGGTCCCCGTGCCCGCATCGCTGCAGCCGGGGCCGCCGACGTAGAGGATCGACGCCGCGGCTGCAGCGCCTGCCGCGGAGAGGAGGGCAGGGGCGGTCAGCGCCACCATCGACGCCGCCGCAGACACGATGCGCGCACGAGCCCGGCTTCCTCGCATGGCGTACCCCCTTCCTGGAGCCAGGTCTCGAGAATGCCCGGGGGGCGCGTGGAGGTCCACCGGCAACGGTAGGAGTGCTCCTACGCTTTCTGGGGGAGGTGCATCGTCCGCCACCGACTGGAAAGGATCCTCGTCGGGGACGTGTGGACAGACGCGTCAGGGGTGACGCGTCTCAGAGGTACTGCCCGGTGGGGCCGCCGGCCGGGCCGTCGCGGTCGTCGCCGTCGGGGTGCATGCCGGGCGGGGTGCCGTAGGAGGCGCCGGGGCCAGGCGGCAGGGCCCGCATCTGCTGGAGCTGTTGCTGCGCGGCCATCTGCTGGGCCACGAGCGCGGTCTGGATGCCGTGGAATAGCCCCTCGAGCCAGCCGACGAGCTGGGCCTGGGCGATGCGCAGCTCCGCGTCGCTCGGGGAGTCCTCGCCGAAGGGGAGCGCGATGCGGTCGAGCTCGTCGACGAGCTCGGGGGCGAGGCCGTCCTTGAGCTCCTCGAGCGACCGGTGGTGGATGTCGGCCAGCCGACGCCGCCCCGCCTCGTCGAGCGGCGCGTTGCGCACTTCCTCGAGGAGCTGCTTGATCATCGAGCCGATGCGCATGACCTTCGCAGGCTCCTC
The DNA here is from genome assembly GCF_006717145.1 of Humibacillus xanthopallidus. GTDB lineage: Bacteria > Actinomycetota > Actinomycetes > Actinomycetales > Dermatophilaceae > Humibacillus > Humibacillus xanthopallidus. The sequence goes on from NZ_VFQF01000002.1 coordinate 643,874, forward strand.
GACGAGGTCGGCGGGGTTCGTGCGCTCGCGTTCGCGGTCGCGCTCGTGAGACCGGCCCTCCGCGTGCGGCGAGTCCTCGGGCGACGAGACCCCCATCCCCTCCGGAGTGACGATGACGACGCGCGCCTCGTCGCGCTGTGCGTCGGAGTCGGTGCCCTGGCCGTGTCGGCTCGCGTCGTCGCTCATGCGCCCATCCTGCCGCACCCGCTGGGTCAACGGGTCGGGGCCCGCGCGTCCCCCGTCAGGTCGCACGGGCCCCGAGATCATGGGGTATGCCGCGTGCTGAGTCACGTTGAGTCAGCTGGAGTCACGTGCGGTCAGGTGGCCCGGCGCACCACCACGGGAGCGCGGCGGATCGAGACCCAGGCGAGCGCACCGGCCACGAGCGGCACGAGCAGCACCGGGGCCAGGATCTGGAGCCATGGAACCGGGATGTTCTCGGGCTGGATGGGAACTCCGTCCTCGGTGACCCTGGTGAGCACGACACGGGCCAGCCCGAAACCGGGCGCCAGGCCCACGAGGAGGCCGATCACAGCACCGAGCATCCCCAGGTAGAGCGCCTGCGAGCCAGCAAGCGCCCGCCTGGTCCGCTTCGTCGCGCCCACTGCTGCGAGGGTGCCGAGCAGGGGAGCGTTCTCGGTCTGGCTCAGGGCGGTCGCGATGAGGGTCGCGACGAGGATGATGAGGCCGATGACGCCGAAGATGACGACGAGGGCAAGCGTGTCGTCACGCTGGTAGCCGCGTTCGACGATGAAGGTCGCGTCCCGCTGGCTCGCGATGACGGCGTCGCCCAGCCGCGCCTCGAGGTCGGTCGAGATGCCGCCGTCGGCCCGAGCAATGAGACCGGACGGGGACACCGGCAGCCCGAGCCGGATCGCGCTGTCGGTCGTGATGATGCCGGCGGGGCTGCCGTTGTAGATGAGGACGAGGCGGTTCCAGCGGTCACGGGGAACGTGGATGACCGGGAGCCGGAGGGTCCGCACGTCCGACGCGCGAGGCGGCGCGGTCGTGTCGGACTCACCCGGCCGCTGCCGCCAGAGCGCGAAGGTCGCGACGCCCCGGTCCTCGTCGATGGTCACCGGGCGCAAGGACTCGATGTCCCGCAGCAGGTGCCCGGTGGGGCCCGGCAGGGGGAGCTGGGCCACGTCGAGTGGGTCGACGACGGCGACTGCCCCGCGGCTCATCGCAGCGCGCTGCTCCTCGGTGAGACCGACGAAGTGCGTCAGCTGGTCGAGGTCGACTGCCTGGATGCTCGTGCCCGAGAAGTTGCGCGCGAAGCTCGCCGCTGTCGAGCACCGGGTGTCGGGCTCGGTCGCCACGTCGCCACCCACCGGCCCCGGCACGACGTCCGGCAGGGCGCAGCCAGGACGCATGGCGGCGAGCATGGCGGCCCCCTGCTGCTGGGTGTAGTCGACGAGGTCGTTGATGACGAGCGTGTGGACGCCGGGGGCGCTGCTCTCGACGGTGCGGGCGAGCTCCGGGAGGCGCTGGGGTGAGGTGGTGCCCTGGATGACGGCCTGCCCCTCCCTCACGACCGGGACGTGGTCGCGGGCCTGGCGCACCGTGTCGGCCTCGAGGCCGATGCAGACGACGGTGAGCGCCGAGGCGCCGGCCATGATGGCGGCGACCGTCGGAGTCGCGCGGCCGCGTTGCCGGCCCGCCTCGCGAGCGGCCATCCGCACGGGCAGCGGGAGACGGTGGGCCGTCCTCGCGACGAGAGCGAGGACGAGCGGGACCGTGAGCAGCGATCCGACCACGATCGCCACGGATCCGCCGAGGAAGAGGACGAACTCGTAGTCGGGTCGGGTGAACGCAGCCCAGGTGACCGTCGCTGCTCCCGCCAGCGCGACGAGGACGCCGACCAAGGGCACCCTGCGCCGCAACGGTGACGAGACGCTCTGGCCACGGAGGACGGAGACGACGTCGAGCCGTCCCAACCCCCGGCTCGGGATGACGGCGGCGACGACCGAGCTGATGATGGCCGCCGCGGCGACCAGACCGACGGCCGCCCACGGCACCTGGAGTGGTCCGTAGAGCAGGTCGGGGCGGACCATCCGGGTGATCGCCACGGCGCCCACCCCTCCGGTCACGCCCAGGAGGGCGCCGACGACGGCCGAGAGAACACCGAGCACCAGCGCCTGCGCGAGCACGGTGCGACGCAGCTGCCCGGCGGTCGCGCCGTTGGACGCCGCGAGCGCGAGGGTGCGCCGCTGACGAGCGGCGCTCACCGCGAAGGCGGGGCCCGCGAGCAGCGTCGTCAGGAGCACCAGCCCGAGCGATGCCACGGAGACGACGAGCAGCGTCGTGCTGGGGCCGCCCTCGCCTTCCTGCTGCCGGGTTACCGTCTCGGGGTGCTCGGCGACGTACCTGCTGAAGACGCCGATGCCGTAGGTGTTGAGGCGTTCGACCTCGCCCCACGTGATGGGGGTGCCCCGGTCGACGAGCCACTGTCGCTGGGAGGCGTCGGACGTCAGCGGCGTCGTGACGAGGTCGGTCGGCTGGAAGTACTGGCTGCCCTGCGTGTCGTAGCCACGACCGACGCCGACGACGGTCGCGGCGGTCTCCGGGGTCTCGCCGGTCGGGTCGAGCAGGCCCAGACCGATCGTCCCGGAGGCGGGGAGACCGTGCTCGAGTCCCTGGACGGTCACGAGCACCTCGCCCGGACCCGTGGGCCAGCGACCCGCCTCGAGGCTCACCCTGGGCGCGAGTGCCTCGGGGTGCGCGAGCTCCACCCCGAGGACCGAGCCCGACTGGTAGTGGTCGCCGACGCGGAGGGTGGCGGGCGTGGTTGTCACCTCGGTGAGCCGCGCCCCGAGCAGCCGCGCGAGTGACGCCTTCTCGTCACCCTTCGTGAGCCCGGGTACGGGGCTCGACGCGGGAGGCTCGCCGTCCCAGCTCGTCTGGGACATCGGGTCGAGCAGCTGGCGCAGCTGTGTGGACTGGGGTTCGAGGACGAAGCCTTGGCTGGATCCGAGCTGGAAGGGAAGGCGTTCGGACGCGTCGAGGTCGTCGGTGAACCACAGCGTTGTCGCGGCGGTGAGGAGCAGGACGGGTAGGCCGACCATGATGACGATGAGCAGGCTGCGGCCGCGGTGGCGGCGGACGTCACGGCGCGCCATCCGCAGCGACACGCGCCAGCCGGCGCGCCACTGGTCGAAACGTGACGTCCGTGGCGTGGAGTTCGCGCCGGCCACGTCAGCGGGCCTCTGTAAGAAGCGAGTCCGCGGTCGGGGCCGCGCCGGTCTCGTCGACGATGACACCGTCGCGGAGGAAGACGACCCGGTCGGCCCAGGCCGCGTGCCGGGCCTCGTGCGTGACGAGCAGGCCCGCCGCCCCCGCGTCGCAGCGCTGGCGCAGGATCTTGAGCACGCCCTCGCCCGTGTGCGAGTCGAGGGCACCCGTGGGCTCGTCGGCGAGGACGAGCGTGCGCTCGCCGACGAGGGCCCTCGCGATGGCGACGCGCTGTTGCTGACCTCCCGACATCTGGTCGGGGTAGCGGTCGGCGAGCTCGCGCAGCCTCAGCTGGTCGAGAGCGTCGAGCGCCTGGGACCGGGCCCGCCGCACCGACCAGCCGTCGAGCTCGAGCGGCAGGCCGATGTTCTCGGCGGCGGTCAGACTCGGGATGAGGTTGAGGTCCTGGAAGACGAAGCCGATCGAGCGCCGCCGCAGCGCGGCCAGCCCCTTGGCGTCGAGCGCCGAGACGTCGACCCCGTCGACGACGACGCGCCCGCTCGTCGCCCGGTCGAGGCCACCGGAGAGGTTGAGCAGGCTCGACTTGCCCGAGCCGGACGGGCCCATGACGGCCACGAGCTCACCCCGCGCGACGGACAGGGACACGTGGCTGAGGGCCACGACCTCGGTCTCGCCCGAGCCGTGGACCCGGGAGACGTCGTCCAGGACGAGCACCGGACCGGACGCCGAGGAGGTGCTCACGAGCGGCCACCCTTCGACGCGGCCCGCGCCCGGGGGGCGTCGTGCTCGGCCGCAGCCCCCACCGCGCCCGTGCTGCGGAGCGCGGCTGCCGGCATACGGCTCAGGGTGGACTCGACGTGGTCGAGCCAGCGGACCTCGGCCTCGGCGGCGAAGAGGAGGTTCTCGAGGACGAGCAGCCAGGCGAGGTCGCGGGCGTCGGGCTCGTCGCTCGCCCGGCTCTTGAGCCGGGTCAGGTCACGCAGGTGCTTCAGCGTGGCCGTGCGCTGGGTCTGGACGACGCGCGGGACGTCGACGCCGGGAGACGTGACGGCGAGGGCGAGCTTGATGACGAGCTCGTCGCGGGGCGTCGAGTCGCGGTCGACCGGGGTGAGCCACCACGACTCGATCTCGGACCGTCCGGCCGCGGTGAGGCGATAGGCGATGCGGCCCTCGTCGTCGCTGCCCCCGACCGGCTCGACGAGGCCGTCGCGCTCGAGACGGGCCAGGGTCGTGTAGACCTGCCCGACGTTGAGCGGCCACGTGCCGCCGGTGCGTGCCTCGAACTCGCTGCGCAGCCGGGCGCCGTACATCGGCTCCTCGGCCAGCAGTGCGAGCAACCCCTGCTTGACGGACATCCTCGAACCCCCCACATGCTCGGTATTCCCTCAGGTGGGGATATGTATACCGAGTATGTTGGGGGTCGGCAAGAGGGGCGCGCCGGTCAGTGAGCGCCCGCCGTGGCGAACCACGGGTGGTGGAGGTCGTGGTAGCTGACGTCGCTCATGAGGGCGTTCATCTGCTCGATCTCCTGCTGCCCCTCGGGAGGCGGGGTCTTCTGCTCGCCCTCGCGGGCCTGGGCCTCCGTGCGGAACGAGATCGTCTGGGTGAAGAAGCCGTCCGCATCGATGGCGACGGTGCCGCCGATGATCTCCGGCCGGGCCTCGTGGAGCATGTCCATCGGGCCCTCCATCATGTGCCGGAACTGCTCGGGGTCGCTGAGGCGACCCTGGATGACCTGGACGAAGCCGGCGTCGTCACTGCCGCCGTCCAGCATCAGCGTGACGTCGTCGCAGTCGTGGAAGCTGACGTCGCCGTCGAAGAGCCGCGCCATCCCCTCCCACCACAGGCCCTGCTCGGGCCTCATCGAGTTGGCCTCGGCCGAGGCCCGTGAGTCGAACCGGACGACACCGACGAACTCGTCGTCGTCCGTGACGCCGTAGGTCCCGCCGAGCCAGCCCGTCGCGCCCGGCTCGAGCTGCTCGCGCCACCGGTCCATCTGCCGGTGGAGTGCGTCGGCGTCGGTGCACCGACCCTGGATGACCTGGATGAACACCGTGAACCTCCCGTTGTCGTCGGGGGCCGCTTCTGCCGAAGTGGTCCATCGATCGACGGTACGCCGGTCGACCTCCCACGTCAGCGGACGAGTCCGACACGGCCGGATCGTCCCCTCGGGGAGCGCAGCGCCGGCCGGACGGCCTACGGGCGTGGTACGCGGAACGGGCCGGACGGCATACGGCAGCGGCGGGTGACTCAGCCACCCGGGGTGCTCAGGTGGTGAGGAGGATCTTGCCGATGTGGCCCGAGGCCTCCATCTCGCGGTGGGCCTCGGCGGCGTGCTCGAGCGGGTGGCGCGAGTGGATGACGGGGCGCACCTGGCCCGCCTCGATGAGCGGCCACACGTGCTCGCGGACCGCGGCGACGATGGCGGCCTTCTCCATCGGGGGACGCGACCGGAGCGAGGTCGCTATGACGGCGCCGCGCTTGGCGAGCAGCGTGCCGAGGTCGAGCTCGGCCTTGCGCCCACCCATGAGACCGATGGTCACGAGGCGGCCGCCGGGGGCGAGGAGGTCGACGTTGCGCGCGAGGTACTTCGCGCCCATGTTGTCGAGGATGACGTCGGCGCCGTGGCCGCCCGTCAGCTCACGCACCCGCGGGGCGAAGTCCTCGTCGCGGTAGTTGACGAGGAAGTCGGCGCCGAGCGACGCGCAGAAGTCGAGCTTCTCGCGGCTGCCGGCGGTGACGGCGACGCGGGCGCCGACGGCCTTGGCGAGCTGGATCGCCATCGTGCCGATGCCGGAGCTGCCACCGTGCACGAGGAGCACCTGGCCCGGCTGGATGTTGGCGACGAGGAAGACGTTGGACCACACCGTGGCCGCGACCTCCGGCAGGCCCGCCGCGTCGACGAGCGAGACGCCACGGGGCACGGGCAGCACCTGGCCGGCCGGAGCGACGACCCGCTCGGCGTAGCCACCGCCGTCGATGAGCGCGCACACCTCGTCGCCGGGCTGCCACTGCTGCACGTCGTCGCCGACGGCGATGACGCGGCCGCTCACCTCGAGTCCGGGATACTCCGACGCCCCGGGCGGGGGCGGGTAGTGGCCGAGCCGCTGCATGACGTCGGCACGGTTGACCCCTGCGGCCACGACGTCGATGAGCACCTCGCCGGCAGCGGGCTCGGGGGCAGGCACCTCGTCGAGCACGAGGGCGTCAGGGCCGCCCGGCTCCGGGATCGTGATCGCGCGCATGGGCCGACCCTATCGAGGCTGCGTGGCAGCGCCCTTCGTCGTCAGCGTCACCGCGCCGGAGTCTCCCCGGGTGGCCTGCCAGACACGGCCGGCTCCGTGGACGCGGCCGTCCGGGCCGAGCACCGTGTCCTCGTCGATGGCGATGCCATGGGGCGCGAGACCCCCCTCGACGACGGCGACGAGTCGCGAGACGTTGCCCCACTGGGCCGCGTGCACGTCGACGGCGCCCTCGACGAGGCCGATGCCCCGAACCACTGTGACGGGGTCGAGCTCCTCGTTGCTGTCCTCCGGGCAGACGGGCGCGCCGTCGATGCGCCAGCCGCCGATGACGGCGTGGCTGCCCGCGATCGCGGCGCCGGCCGAGAAGCCCGCGTAGGCCATCCCCTCCGCGACGCGCTCCTTGATGCGGCCGTATGCCGGCTCGAGCGACGCGTGGTACTCCGGCGTCGGGCCTCCTCCGACGAAGAGGCCGTCGACGTCGACCAGGCGCTCGACGACCGCCGGGTCGACCGGGGTTCCCTCCGGCACGCGCACGACCTCGAGGTCGTGACCGCCGACGAGCTCGAGCTTGTGGAGGTAGCGCTGGTGGTAGTCGAGCGACTCCTCGTCGGTGCCCATGAGGACGAGCAGGACGCGCGGTCGGGTTGATGGGACTGTGGCGGCGTCGGGGGCGGCGCCGACTGCCGCGGCCGCCGCGGCGGCGGTGATGAAGCCGCCGTAGATTTCCGGCGCGAGCTCGTCCGACCAGCCGCCGCCGATGAGGAAGACGTTCATGCCCGGCACCCTAGGAGACGGGCAATGCTGCTGTCGCGGGGAATTCGCCACCCTGGTGGGCATTCGGCGTCATGCGCGGGTGGCGGGGCTGAGCCGGCGCCCGATCTCGGTGGCCGTCGAGCGCACGCGTGCGACGAGCTCGGCGACGTGCTCCGGGGTCGCGTCGTCGGTGCGCAGCGTGACGGCGATGGCTGCGAGGGGCCGGCCCCCGCGGTCGATGACCGGGACGGCCACCGAGGAGAGGTCGGGGGTCACGGTGCCCACCTCGAGCGCGTGACCGGCGCTGCGCACCTGGGCGAGCATGCTGCGCAGCTCGGGCAGGCCGCGCGGGCCTGTGCCGTGGCGCTGCACGAAGCTGGCCCGGTCGGGATAGAGGGCGCGCACCTGGCTCGCCGGCAGGGCGGAGAGCATCGCGAGACCGCTCGCGGTGAGGTGGGCCGGCAGGCGCACCCCGACGTCGGTGACGAGCATCGGCTGGCCCGCCGCGCGCTCCTCGAGCAGGTAGATGACGTCACGTCCGTCGAGGGTTGCGAAGTGCGCGTTGCGGGCGCACTGGTCGACGAGCCGGCGCATCGCGGCCCGCGCGACGCGGGCGAGCGGCGCCTGGCGTTGGTAGGCCGAGCCCAGCTCGTAGGCCGCCTGTCCCAGACCGAAGCGACGCTCCTCGACGTAGTGGGTGACGTAGCCACGCGCGTGGAGAACCTTGAGCAGGTGGTAGACCGAGCTGCGCGGCAGTCCGAGGTCGCGGGCGATCGAGGCCGCCGGCACCGGCTCGGCGTGTCGCGACAGGTGTTCGAGCACGTCGAGCGCGTGGGCCGCAGCGGGCGCATTGGACATCTCGACCACTCCCATCGGCGTTGAGGGCTGACGTCTCGCATCTGAGACGATTGTGCTCCCTCACGGTGTCGCGCACCACCCCGGGGGCGGTTCCATGGAGACATGAACTCAACGCACCCCGTGACGCAGGGCCGGGCCACCGTGACGGTCGGCGTCGGACCGCTCGCCTTCGAGGAGATCATCGCCGTCGCCCGCCACGAGGCGGCTGTCGAGATCTCGGCGGAGGCGGAGGCGGAGATCGCCCGCAGCCGTGAGGTCGTCGAGGCGCTGGCCCACGACACCGTGCCCCACTACGGCGTCTCGACCGGCTTCGGCGCTCTTGCCACCCGCCACATCCCGACGCCGCTGCGCGCCCAGCTGCAGCGCTCGCTCGTGCGCTCCCACGCCGCTGGCACCGGGCCCGAGGTCGAGCGCGAGGTCGTGCGCGCGCTCATGCTGCTGCGCCTCTCGACCCTCGCAACCGGCCGCACCGGGGTGCGCCTCGAGACGGCCCGGGTGTATGCCGCGCTGCTCAGTTCCGGCATCACCCCCGTCGTGCACGAGTACGGCTCGCTCGGCTGCTCCGGCGACCTCGCGCCGCTGTCGCACTGCGCGCTGGCCGTCATGGGTGAAGGGCCGGTGCGTCTCGCCGATGGCACCCTCACCGACGCGGCAACTGCCATGCGCGACAACGGGATCGAGCCGGTCCAGCTCGCCGAGAAGGAGGGCCTTGCCCTCATCAACGGCACCGACGGCATGCTCGGCATGCTCGTGCTCGCCATCGACGACCTGCGCCACCTGCTCCGGGTCGCCGACATCTCCGCCGCGATGAGCGTCGAGGGTCTCATGGGCAGCGACGACGTCTTCGCCGCCGACCTGCAGGCGCTGCGCCCCCAGCCCGGCCAGGCGTCGTCCGCCGCCAACATCCGTAGCGTTCTCGCCGACTCGCCCATCCGCGCCTCGCACGACAACGACGAGGACACCCGGGTCCAGGACGCCTACTCGCTTCGCTGCGCCCCGCAGGTGCACGGCGGGGCCCGCGACACCGTCGACCACGCGGCCCGGGTCGCCGCGGCCGAGCTCGCCTCGGCCGTCGACAACCCCGTCGTCACCCTCGACGGCCGGGTCGAGTCCAACGGCAACTTCCACGGAGCGCCCGTCGCCTACGTGCTCGACTTCCTCGCGATCGTCGCCGCCGACGTCGCCTCGATGGCCGAGCGCCGCACCGACCGCTTCCTCGACAAGGCCCGCAACCACGGCCTGCCGCCCTTCCTCGCCGACGACCCCGGTGTCGACTCCGGCCTGATGATCGCGCAGTACACCCAGGCCGCGATGGTCTCGGAGCTGAAGCGCCTCGCGGTGCCGGCGTCGGTCGACTCGATCCCGAGCTCGGCCATGCAGGAGGACCACGTCTCGATGGGCTGGTCCGGTGCCCGCAAGCTGCGCCGGTCGGTCGACGCCCTCAGCCGGGTGCTCGCCATCGAGCTGCTGACGGCCGCACGCGGCATCCAGCTGCGCGCTCCGCTCGAGCCGGCGCCCGCGACGGCGGCCGTCATCACCGCGCTGGGCTCGCACACGAACGTGGCCCCCGGGCCCGACCGCTTCCTCGCCCCCGACATCGAGGGCGCCTGGCGGGCAGTGCAGGAGCGAGCCGTCGTCGCGGCGGCCGAGTCCGTCACCGGCCCCCTCAACTGACCCGTCGAGTGGCCACACCTGGTCGCCTCAACCACGTCGAGTGGCCACACCTGGTCGCCTCGACCACGTCGAGTGGCCACAGTTGGGCGGCACGAGATGGCCGCTCGACGACAAGGGGAGCGGGGCACGGCCAACCGGCCTCACGGCATACATCGTTGGAAAATGACTGAACGAGAAGGGAACTGACATGGAAGGTGCACGACCCGTCCGCGCGGCTCGCGGCACGCAGCTGACCGCGCAGTCGTGGGCCACCGAGGCCCCGCTGCGGATGCTGATGAACAACCTCGACCCCGAGAACGCCGAGCGGCCCGACGACCTCGTCGTCTACGGCGGCACGGGCCGGGCGGCGCGCGACTGGAAGTCGTTCGACGCCATGGTGCGCACCCTCACCACGCTCAAGCAGGACGAGACGATGCTCGTCCAGAGCGGCCGTCCCGTCGGCGTCATGCAGACGCATGAGTGGGCGCCGCGCGTGCTCATCGCCAACTCCAACCTCGTCGGCGACTGGGCGACGTGGCCCGAGTTCCGCCGGCTCGAGCACATGGGGCTGACGATGTACGGCCAGATGACGGCCGGCTCGTGGATCTACATCGGCACCCAGGGCATCGTCCAGGGCACCTACGAGACCTTCGCTGCCGTCGCCGAGAAGCGCTTCAACGGCACGCTCGCCGGCACGCTGACCCTCACCGGTGGCTGCGGTGGCATGGGCGGCGCCCAGCCGCTCGCCGTGACGATGAACGACGGCGCCTGCCTCATCGTCGACGTCGACCCGGCTCGCCTCCACCGGCGTGTCGAGCACCGCTACCTCGACGAGGTCGCGAAGGACCTCGACGACGCGATCGACAAGGCGCTCGCCGCCAAGCGCGAGCGTCGCGGTTGGTCGGTCGGTGTCGTCGGCAACGCGGCCGAGATCTTCCCCGAGCTCCTGCGTCGCGGCGTCGAGATCGACATCGTCACCGACCAGACGTCGGCCCACGACCCGCTCAGCTACCTGCCCGAGGGCGTCGCGCTCGAGGACTGGGCCGACTACGCCGAGAAGAAGCCCGAGGACTTCACCGACCGCGCCCGCGCCTCGATGGCCAAGCACGTCAAGGCGATGGTCGAGTTCCAGGACGCCGGCGCCGAGGTCTTCGACTACGGCAACTCGATCCGCGACGAGGCCCGTCAGGGCGGTTACGACCGCGCCTTCGAGTTCCCCGGCTTCGTGCCGGCCTACATCCGCCCGCTCTTCTGCGAGGGCAAGGGTCCGTTCCGCTGGGCCGCCCTCTCGGGCGACCCGCGCGACATCGCGGCGACCGACAAGGCCGTGCTCGAGCTCTTCCCCGACAACGACCGCCTGCACAAGTGGATCCGCGGCGCGCAGGACCGGATCGCCTTCCAGGGCTTGCCTGCTCGCATCTGCTGGCTCGGCTATGGCGAGCGTGACAAGGCCGGCCTGAAGTTCAACGAGATGGTGCGCACGGGCGAGCTGTCGGCGCCGATCGTCATCGGCCGCGACCACCTCGACAGCGGCTCCGTCGCGAGCCCCTACCGCGAGACCGAGGCCATGGCCGACGGCTCCGACGCGATCGCCGACTGGCCGCTGCTCAACGCGCTCGTCAACACGAGCTCGGGCGCGAGCTGGGTCTCGATCCACCACGGTGGTGGTGTCGGCATCGGCCGCAGCCTCCACGCCGGCCAGGTCTCCCTCGCGGACGGCACCGACCTCGCGGCGCAGAAGCTCGCGCGCGTGCTCACCAACGACCCCGGCATGGGCGTCATCCGGCACGTGGACGCCGGCTACGACATCGCCGACCGCGTCGCGCACGAGCGTGGAGTCCGCATCCCGATGCAGGAGGGCTGAGAGGCCGTATGCAGTCCGCCACCCTCACGCTCCCCGGTTCGATGTGTCTCCGCGGCCTCTGCGCCGTGCCGGTACATCGAACCAGGGGTGTGCGGGGGTCAGCGGGGGCGGCGCACCCGGATCGGCCCCTTGGCGTGGTCCGGGTCGATGACCTGCCCACCCTGCGTGATCTGTGCGAGGCCGGCGCCGACGAGTCGCCGCGCGGCCATGCGTGCCGGCTCCATGAGCTCGCGCCAGTCGTCGGCGCCGACCGCGCGGGCGGCCTCGCTCGGGCACACAGACGCGTCGCTCGCCCGGGCGTCAAGCAGCGCCTCGAGCGTGTCCTGCAGCTGCAGGTCGACCTGGGTCAGGCCGTGCTTGCGGCAGCTGTCGGAGCACCACCGCACCGACTCCCAGTCGCGAGCCCACGCCTTGCGCCAGGTGATCGTGCGACCGCACCGGGCGCACGGCTTGGTCGGCAGGGGGGCTCGTGACATGGACCCAGTGTGCGCCCAGGCGACCGGAGGGGCGGTGGGCGGGGGCCAGAAGTGGCCACTCGACTCGGATGGGGCGGCCAGGTGTGGCCACTCGACTCGGATGGGGCGGCCAGGTGTGGCCACTCGACTCGGATGGGGCGGCCAGGTGTGGCCACTCGACTCGGAGGGGGCGGCCAGGTGTGGCCACTCGACGTCAGGGGCGGCGGGTCTCCTCGTCGGAGATGTCGGCGACGGTCGCGTCGAAGAGGCGGATGACGTCGTCGCCCTGCACGGTGAGGCCGACGCCGTGAGCGCCGCCGCCGATCGAGATCCGGCGACCCACGAGGTGTGTGTCGGCGATGACGGGCAGCCGGGTCACGGAGCCGAACGGGGTGATCGTGCCCCGCTCGTAGCCCGTGACCGCTCTGGCGGTGTCGGCGTCGGGCATCGAGATGCGGTTCGTGCCGAGCAGGGCCCGCACCTTGGCCCAGGAGAACGTGCGGTTGCCCGGCACGAGCACGAAGACGTGCTCGTCCTCCGAGCGGCGCACCACGAGGGTCTTGATGAGGTCGCGCGGCTCGATGCCCCGCGCGGCAGCAGCCTCCTCGAGGCTGGCGACCCGGCCGTGCCGGGTCACCGTGTGCTCGATGCCCGCCTCGCGCACCGCATCGACCGCCGGGGTGCGGATGGCGTCGGAGTCACTACGCTCGTCGGTGTCGTCGCGGTCAGGGGCACCCGAAGAGTCCATGTCGAACAGCCTAGTAACGTCGCCGGCGCAGCACGCCGGCCCCAAGATCGGAGATCGTCGTGACTGCCCCCCTCGACAGCGGCCCTGTCGACACCGCCCCCCTCGACAGCGCCCCCTTCGACCGGATGTGGGCGCAGCTCGAGGCCGTCGGCCGCGCGCCCGAGACGGGCGGCTACCGGCGCTTCGCGTGGACGCGCACCGACCACGACCTGCGCGAGTGGTTCGTGGGGGAGTGCACGGCGCGCGGTCTGGAGGTCGTCGAGGACCGGGCCGGCAACCAGTGGGCCTGGTGGGGTGACCCCGACGTCACCCCCGGTGTCGTCATCGGCTCGCACCTCGACTCCGTGCCCGACGGCGGGGCCTTCGACGGCCCGCTCGGCGTCGTCAGCGCGCTCGCCGTCGTCGACGCCCTGCGCGCCCGCGGAGTGCAGCCGGACGTGCCGCTCGGCGTCGTCAACTTCGTCGACGAGGAGGGGGCTCGCTTCGGCGTCGCCTGTGCCGGCTCACGCATCATCACCGGCGCCCTCGACGCCGACCGGGCGCGCTCGCTCACCGACGTCGACGGCGTGACGATGGCGCAGGCGTGGCGCGCCGCCGGCCGCGACCCCGACTTGCTCGGCCCCGACCCGGAGGCTCTGCGCCGCATCGGTCGCTTCGTCGAGCTGCACGTCGAGCAGGGCAAGGCTCTCGCGCTCGCGCCCGACGGCTCCGACGACCTCACGGACCCCTCGCGCGCCGTCGCAGTCGGCACCGACATCTGGCCGCACGGCCGCTGGCGCGTCGACCTGCCGGGTGAGGCCAACCATGCCGGCACCACCCGCCTCGAGGACCGGCACGACGCGATGCTCTCGCTCGCCGACGTCGTGCACGCCACCCGGTCGTATGCCGTGGGGCTGGGCTGCGTCGCCACCGTGGGCAAGGTGCACGTGCAGCCGGGCGGGGTCAACGCCATCGCGAGCCACGTCACGGCCTGGCTCGACGCGCGCGGGCACAGTGCGCCGGCGGTGCGAGCCACCGTGGAGGCCGTCACCGCCGAGGCCGAGCGACTGGGCGGCACCGTGCGCGAGGAGTCGTGGACGCCGACCACCGACTTCGACGCGTCGCTCGTCAGCCGCCTGCGCGATGTCCTGCCCGACGCCCCCCTGCTCGGCACCGGGGCGGGGCATGATGCGGGGATCCTTGCCACACACGGGGTTTCGGCTGCGATGATCTTCGTGCGCAATCCCACAGGAGTTTCACACTCACCTGCCGAGTCCGCGACCGCCGAGGACTGCCACCATGGGGTGGCAGCGCTCGCTGCCGTCGTCACCGACCTCTGCACCCGGAAGGACGCCGCCCCCATGAGAGACGCCCGATGACCGCCTACTGGTGCGAGAGCGCATGGCTCACAGGCGGATTCGCCCGCAGGGTTCGACTCGTCACGCAAGAGGGACTCATCAAGGACGTCCTCGTCGGGGCCGACCCCGAGCCCGACGACATCCGCCTCGCGGGTGTCACGCTGCCCGGCATGGCCAACGCCCACAGCCACGCCTTCCACCGGGCCCTCCGTGGCCGGGTCAACGGCGGGGGCGGCAACTTCTGGAGCTGGCGCGAGCAGATGTATGCCGCGGCCGAGCAGCTCAACCCCGACACGTACTTCGCCCTGGCGCGCGCCGTCTTCGCCGAGATGGTGCTCGCCGGCTTCACCGTGGTCGGCGAGTTCCACTACGTGCACCACCGCCCCGGCGGCCAGCCCTACCGGGACCCGAACGCCATGGGCCTCGCGGTGCGCCAGGCCGCTGAGGAGGCCGGGATCCGCCTCACGCTGCTCGACACCTGCTACCTCGAGGGCGGCCTCAACGGAGGTGGCCACATCGAGCTGCACCCCGGGCAGCGGCGCTTCAGCGACGGCACCGTCGACAAGTGGGCCGAGCGCATGGCGGCGCGCTCGCCGGAGACCGACCGGGTGCGGCTCGGGGCTGCGATCCACTCCGTGCGTGCCGTGCGCCGAGAAGACCTGCCGCAGGTCGTGGCGGCCGCGGGGTCGCTGCCGCTGCACGTCCACCTCTCGGAGCAGCACGGCGAGAACCTCGCCTGCCAGATGTTCTACGGCCACACGCCGACCGAGCTGCTCGACGAGGCCGGGGCGCTCGGCAGCAACCTCACGAGCGTGCACGCGACGCACCTGACCGAGCACGACATCGAGCTGCTCGGGGGCACGGGCACCGGGGCGTGCATCTGTCCGACGACCGAGCGCGACCTCGCCGACGGCATCGGCCCGAGCCGGGCCCTGCACGACGCCGGCAGCCCGATCTCGCTCGGCACCGACCAGCACGTCATCATCGACCCGTTCGTCGAGCTGCGTGGCATCGAGATGCACGAGCGCCTCGTCACCAACGAGCGTGACCGCTTCTCGGCCAACGACCTGCTCCTCGCGGGCTCCTTCAACGGCTACCGGGCGCTCGGCTGGTCGGACGGCGGCCACCTCTCCAAGGGTGCCCTCGCCGACTTCGTCACGGTGCGCACCGACACGGTCAACACGGCGGGCTCGGCCCCCGAACAGATCATCTACTCGTCCGTCGCCGCCGACGTGTCGACCGTCGTCGTCGGCGGTGACGTCGTCGTCAGTGACGGTCGGCACCGCATCGGCGACGTGGGCCGTCTGCTCGGCCTCTCCATCCAGAGGGTCGCCGGAGCCGTGAACTCGTGAGCGTCCTCCTCACCGGTATCACGGAGCTGACGACGAACGACCCCGAGCGCAGCGAGCACGCCGGTGCCGGCACCGACCCGGGCGACCGCCTGCTCGGGATCGTCCGTGACGCCGCACTTGTCGTGTCGGACACCGGCCCCGACGCCGTCGTCGAGTGGGTCGGCCGCGCGGCAGACGCTCCCGACGCCGACGAGCGGCGCGACCTCGGTGGTCGCGCCGTCATCCCCGGCTTCGTCGACTCCCACACGCACCTCGTCTTCGCGGGCGACCGCTCGGCGGAGTTCGCCGCCCGCATGACCGGCACGCCCTACGACGGCGGCGGAATCGCCGTCTCGGTCGCCGCGACCCGCGCCGCCTCCGACGAGGAGCTGCGCGCCCACGTGGCGTCGCGCGTCGCCGAGATGCGGGCGCAGGGAACGACGACGGTCGAGATCAAGAGCGGCTACGGCCTCACCGTGGAGGACGAGCTGCGCTCTCTCCGCATCGCACGCGAGTTCACCTCTCACACAACGTTCCTCGGGGCCCATGTCGTGCCACGAGAGCACGCTGCCGACCGGACGGCATACCTCGAGCTCGTCGTCGGTCCGATGCTGGACGCCGTCGTCGCCGCGGGCGGCGCCGCGCTGGCCGAGAGCATCGACGTCTTCTGCGAGCCGCACTCCACCCACGCCTTCGACGGTGACGAGGCACGGGTCGTCCTCGAGGCCGGGCGGGCCGCGGGGCTGGCGCTGCGGGTGCACGGCAACCAGCTCGGCCACGGCCCGGGGGTGCAGCTCGCCTGCGAGCTCGAAGCACGAAGCGTCGACCACTGCACCTACCTGAGCAGTGCCGACGTCGACGCGCTCGTCGCCGCTCGTGGATCGACGGTCGCGACCCTCCTTCCGGGAGTGGAGTTCTCGACGCGTTCGCCCTACCCCGACGCGCGCCACCTCATCGACGCGGGTGTCGACGTGGCCCTGGCCAGCGACTGCAACCCGGGCACCTGCTACTCGTCCTCGATGCCTTTCGCCATCGCCCTCGCAGTGCGCGAGATGGGGATGACGCCGGCAGAGGCACTCCACGCCGCGACGGCGGTGTCGGCCCGGTCGCTCGGCCTCGACCGTCGCCTCGCACCGGGCCGGCCGGCCGAGCTCGCCGTCATCGACGGGCCGAGCCACCTGCACCTCGCCTACCGCGCCGGGGTGCCGATTGTGCGCGCCCTCGACCTCTAGGCGGGACCGGGTTCAGGTCGCCGGCGCGGGTGGGGGGTGACCTACGGCGTCACCGAGCAGCGGCAGACCGCTGCCGAGATGCACCATGAGGGGCAGCTGGAAGTGGCCCGAGCGTGACGCGAGGGGCTTGTCGCCCACCGCGAGCGTCCCTTCGAGGTCGCACACGCCGGAGTGCAGCGAGACGAGCAGGCCGTCGCGGACCGTGGCGACCGCGGCCTTGAGCGCGAAGGTGAGCGAGAGGTCGAACTCCACTGTCGCGAGAGGTACGTCGTCAAGCCGCAGCTCGAGTCGGGGCTGGTGGCTCGACGTGATGGAGTGGGTGGCGAGGTCGAGCACCTCGCTGCTGCCGAGCGCGGCCCGCGTGCGCTGGGCGGCCGCGTGCAGGTCGCCGAACTTGCGCCACCCCTCGAGGATGAGGGTGTCGAGCCCGATGTCGAGCAGGTCGTGGGCCACGGAGGCGATCTGGCCACCCACCGCGTCCAGGCCCGCCTTCGACAGGGTGCGCAGGCCCGAGGTCGCGGCGCCCACGACTCCGTTCTCCTTGAGTGCGTCGGCGAGCTGCTGCACGGAGTCGTCGCCACCGCCGAAGAGGAACGCGGCGGCACTGAGGCTGGGGGCGGCTGTGGCGGTGGCTGTGGCGGTGGTAGTCATCGGTCCTCCTCGGTGGCGATGTCGACGCGTGCAGGGTCCGACCGCGGCACGAGACGGATGCCGACGGAGGGGCCCGCGTCAGGCTCCCGGCCGGCGCTGACGCTGCCCTGCATGGGTGTCGCCGTCACGAGGACGTGCTGGCTGACCCAGCGCCGCTGCCTCCGGTTGCGCGCGCTGTTCGCCGCAGCGGCGAGGACGACGACGGCGAGGGCGATCAGGAGCCATACGAACCAGCCCGGGCCGGTTGCGGGCGCCGCCGGCAGCGTGAAACCCACCTGCTTGATCGGGCGGCCGTCGATGGCGGTGACCTGGGCGGTTCCGGTTCCTGGAGCGGAGCCGGCGCCGGCTCCGCCGGGTGGGTCGCCGGAGACCGTCGTGGCGGCGACGATGGTGCCATCGGCGGCGATCGTCGTGACGTCCTGCACCGCCCGGTCGTCGACGAGGACGACGACGGGACAGGTCGCGAAGCGTGAGGCGAAGACCCCGTCGACGCGCACCGACGCGGCGCCACCGTCGGCAGGCTGCGTCGTCACGGTCAGCGTCGTGAGGTCATCGGGCGCCACGAGGCAGGAGCCGGGGCCGGCCCGCACGTCGAGGGACGCCTGCCCCGTGAGCGTCGTCGCGGCCACCGCACGCAGGTCGGAGCGGGAGGACAGCGAGCGCGAGACGCTGACGCCGGCAGCGCGGGCAGTCACCTCGGGTCCGTGCGCGACGGCCGGGACGACGTCCAGGGGCGCGCCCCGGGCCATGCCCTGAGCCCTGCCCTGAGCCCTGGCGGGGGCCGCGCTCGCCACGCCGGTGAACGTGCCCGTCACCGTATGCGGCCCGGGGGTGGTCGCGACGCACGTGGCGCCTGCGCAGGACCCGTCCGGCGACATCACGAAGGTCGTCTGGCTCGTCAGGTCGGCGACCGGAGTGCCGAACGTGTCGACGCCGGTCGCGACGTAGGTGACTCCGGCGCCCGCGTCGGCCTGGGCGGTGCCGGGGCTCACCTGGATGTTCGCGACCACGCCGGGCGTGCGGTCGGCCACCCCCCGCTTGGGGATGACCTCGACCGGCACGACGTCGGTGACCGCCCCGCCGGTGGTGTAGAGCGTCCCGGTCACCGTGTGCCTGCCCAGCTTTCCGGCCGAGCACGCCTGGTCGGTGCACTGCCCGTCGGGCGTGATCGCGAAGGCCGAGTAGCGGGTGAGGTCGGTGACGACGGCGCCGCCCTTCCCCACCCCGACGGCGGTGAAGGTCGCTGTCTGGTCGGGGCGGGTCTGGGCGAAGCGCGGGTTGAGCCGGATCCCGGTGATGTCGGTCGCGACGACGAGCACGGCGGCGCTGGTGGTGACCGTGTCGGGGCCCAGGTCGGCTGAAGCCGTGACCGTGTGGGCTCCGACCTTGGCGGCCGAGCAGGTCTGGCCGGTGCAGGTGCCGTCCGGCCCGATGGCGACGGTCGTCGAGACCGTGAGCTCGGCGAGCCGGTTGCCGTAGCCGTCGGTGCCGTAGGCGCGGAAGGGCACCTTCGCGCGGACGGTCGCGACCGCACTGGGCGGGTCGAGCTGAAGCTGCTGCAAAGGACCGGGGGTCACCCCGACGACCGCGGCGCCGCGCACCTGCGACCCGCCCTCGGTGACGATGGCCGCGATCTCGTAGGTCTTCGCCCGGGTGGCCGTGCACGAGGCGCCCGTGCACCGGCCGGGTGCGGTCATCGTGAACGTGGCCCGGGCGGTCAGATCGCCGACCGGGTTGCCGAAGGTGTCCGTGCCCTGCGCCCGGACGTCCACCGGCTGCCCCGCCGAGACGTTGGCCCTTGACGGCGAGACCGTGAGCGTCGCGACCGGCCCGGGGTCGACGACGAGCGTGGCCGTGCCGGTGACCTGACGGCCGGCGACGTCGACGGTGCCTCGGACGGCATACTGCTGGGCCTTGGTCGCGGCGCAGGTCGAGCCGGTGCAGCTGCCCGGCGCCGACATCGTGAAGGCCGTGCGTCCGCTGACGTCGCCTAGCGGGTTGCCGAACCAGTCGGTGCCGACGGCGCGGAAGGACACCGCCCGGCCTGCGACGGCGCGCGCCTGCTGCGGGACGAGCGTCACCCGGCCCAGTGGTCCGGGCAGCACCCGGAGGGCCGCCGAGGCGCGGAACGTCCCGTCCGGGATCGTGACGGTGCCGACCACCGTCGCGGAGCCGGCTCGCGTCGTGGAGCACACGGGGCCGCTGCACCGGCCCGGGGCCGTGATCCGGAAGGTGGTGAGGGCGGTGAGGTCGACGACCGTCCGGCCTGTCGCATCCAGGCCGCGGGCGGCATACGTCACCGTGCCGCCGGCGGTGATCGTCCGCGCCGACCCGTCGATGCGCACCGCGGTGACGTGGCTCGTCGAGGGCCCCGGCGTGGGAGTCGGACCGGGCTGCGGCATGGGACCCGGTGTCGGGGTGGGCGGTGGAGGAGGCGGAGGTGGTGGTGGAGGAGGTGGTGGTGGAGGCGGCGGCGGCGGAGGAGGCGGAGGGACGGGCTGGGGGCGGTGCTTCGGCACGACCTGCACCTCTGCGGTGCCGCGGACCGAGGTGCCGCCGCTCGCGAGAACGGCTGTGACAGTGTGCCGCCCGAGGTGGCTGGCCGCGCACGTCGCCGCAACGCACGAGCCGTCCCGGTGCGCGAGGGCGCCGCCGGTAGCGGTGAACGAGATCGAGAACCTCGTGCCCGCCGTGACGTCGCCGAGGCGACGGCCGGAGGCGTCGAGGGCCACCGCCGTGTAGGTCACCCGCTGGCCGGGCGTGACGAACGTGCGTCGTGGTGTGAGGACCAGCCGCGCCACCCGCGACGCGGGCCGCGAAGTAGGCCCGGATCGCGTTGGGGCGGTGGGCGATCCGGCGTTCTTGACGGCTGTCTTGACGGTGGACTTCGACGTCGAGGTGCTGGTCTGCGTCGACGGCTTGGCCTTGCCCGGGTCGGCCAGGGCGGCACCTGAGCCGACGAGGCTGAGGGCCAGACCCGTCGCGGCGACGGAGGCGAGCAGCCGGCCCAACAGCGGATGGCCCGCGGCAGTCGGTCGCCGCGAGATCCTGGTTTCTGGCCCCCCGATGCTGTCAACACGACGCGGCACTGGAGCCTCCCGCTGCTCATTGCACACCCGAGAGGCACGCCCGCGGACGCGTTTGCACGGAATGGCCTGCAACGTGGGGAGATTGAGGTGGTTTATGTCTCCTCGACGGAGTCGTGACGTTCGTGGCGGCGCCTACTGCTGCGCCGCGTCACCGGCCCAGGGGTCCGGTCCGAGGCCCTTCGTGCACGCCCGAAGCGGGTGCCGCTCCTCCGTGAGCCTGCCCTCGTCCCACGGCTCGAACGCGTTGGAGATGTTGGCGAGGCCGGTCGACGCGAGCGCTGGGATGTTGCGCAGCAGCACGTTCTTGAACGTCGCGTCGTCCACCCAGGCGAGCCCCTCGGCGGTGTAGACCTCGGATCGGTAGTCGTCGGTGTAGAACCGGTCGCCGAGCAGCCGCCAGCTCGCGTTGAGGATGAAGATCTGGAAGAGCGTCTCGCCGAAGCCGAAGGCGGTCGGCCGGTGTGCCTCCGTGAGCGTGCCGATGAGCAGGTCCATGTCGTCGACGTTGTCGCGGCCCTGGTCGTCGGTCCCGTAGAGGTCGCGCAGGTTGGCCACGACCTCCGCGTCGTCGATGAGGACGTCGAAGGTGTGGATCGGCTTGAGGCCGATCTCGCGCCGCAGCTGGTTGTAGGTCGGCACCCCGCGCTCGCGGTCGCGGTAGAGGTCGACGGAGCCCATGTCCATGACGCCGATCCCGGGCAGTGAGATGTCCTGCATCGACGCGGGGTAGTTGTTGTTGACGAGCGCTCCCGGTGCCTGCTCGCCGAAGGTCCGGGCGAGCGCCTCCATGCCGTACGCGTGGATCATCCGCGGGGAGTTGGCGTGCCGCGTCCGCCCCAGCGGCACGTCGTCGTTGGGCGTGCCGTCGAGGTCCCTCACGTTGACGACGTCGGGCAGCAGCGAGTGCATGCGGTAGACGGCTGTGAACTCCTCGCTGAGGCCGTACTTCGCGAACGTGCCCTGCGGGTTGCCGACGATGCCGCCGAGCTCGCGGCTCGTGATCGGGATGTCCTCGAGCACGTGCTTGTGCTTGCCGCCGAAGGCGTTGGTGATCAGGCCGTACCAGTTGCTCATCATCCCGTCGTTGAGCGAGTGGTTGGGCAGGATCGCGGGTGTCCACTCGACGGTGTGGATCTTCGCCATGACCGCGGCGTTGACGAGCCGCGCCGTCTGGAAGAGCGTCTCGTCGTCCCAGTCGGGGTGGTGCTCGGCGAGCATGTCGCAGATCGCGTTGTGCTCCCGGACGAAGAGGGTGTGGAGCAGCCCGACCCCGACCCACCAGTTGCGGGTGAAGCCCGTGACCTCGGTGCCGGTCTCGGCGTCGGTGGGCAGCGTGCCCTCCTCGGTCACCGTCAGCCGGCCGCCCTCCATGGAGCGCACCCGCTGCTGGGTCTCCCAGTCGCTGCCGTAGAGCTGCGACCCGTCCCACCAGTGCGTCACCTCGTTGAGGAACGTCGGCGGCAGCCCCTCGTCCTCCGGCCGTCGGGTCGGGTCGGCGTCGGACCGGTGGATGGTCAGGTGGTCGATGCCGTAGGAGCGCAGGGGGTCGTCCTCGGCGAGCGGGATCTCGGCCGTGAGGGTCGAGTCGTTCGAGCCGTGGCTGACCCAGTCGGAGTTCTGGAACTGGATCCACGCTGCCGCCCAGAGGTTGAGGAAGGGCACGGTCTTGCGCTCACCCTTCGTCGTGAGCAGTCGGCGGCTCAGCTCGCGCACGCTCACGGGGTCGGTGGCTGGGTCGGCCGGCGGGTGGATGCCCGCGAGCCCGCGGTCGTCGCCCACGTTGTGGAAGAAGCGGGTGTATGCCGCCCCGACCATCGGGTCGTAGCGGCCGTCAGCGTCCTTGAGCAGGTAGTTCCACGACCCGTCGGCGCTGCGCCAGCGGTGCGCCCACTCGGGCGGCTCGGCGGCGTCCTCGACGTAGCCGGTCTTGGCGCCCTGCGGGTACGGGCGGACGAGGTTGTTCTCGAAGAGCGTCTCGCGCATGTAGGCGAGCCGGAGGATCTGGTACCACTTGCGCATCGGCCCGGGCAGGCCCTCTCCGGCGGTGTACCAGTTGGTCCAGATGGGTCCGCTGACGCCTCCCCGCCCGGCGAGGCGCGTCAGGCCGTGGAAGACCACGGAGCCGCCGGTGCCGACCGCGCGGCCGACCGCCACGCGGACGGTGTCGCCGACGTCGTGCGGTGGGCGCGGGTTCGCTGCGGGCTTGGGCAAGTACGGCGGCGGCACGAGCGACTCGCCCGCGGCGACCTCCGCGTAGCGGGCGCGAAAGACCGGGGTCTGCTGCTCGCCGCGGCTCACGGCACTCGCGGCGGCGGTCTCGGCGCGTTGCAGCTTGTGCTCGAGGACGGCCCCGTCGAGGCCGGCCGCGATGGCCTCTCGGTAGGAGGCCGCGGCCTCCTCGTAGCGCTCGGCGAGCATGTGGAGGTCGCCTGCGGACACGGCGTTGCCGGGGAGGTCGCTGGCGGGGGTCGGCGCGGTGGTGGTCATGCCGGTGTCCTCTCTGAGACGGGTGGTGGGTCGAGCGCAGGGGGTGGGGTGACGCGAACGGGTCGGGCAGCCCGGCGAGACCGTCGTCTGAGCTGGAACAGGGCGACCCAGCCGGCGGCGATCACGATCCCGGCGAGGATGAGCAGCGCGGTCACGACGGCGGCCCACACGGGCACGCCGGTCTGGCGCTGCACCACCGTGACGGCGAGGGCCCCGAGGGTGACGAGCCAGAAGAGGCCGACGAAGATCTGACGGCGTCGCACCGGGAGGTGCTGCCAGCGCCAGGCCAGCGTCGCGAGCGAGGAGACCGCCCCCGACAGGAGGCTGATGCCGCGCGGGGTCTCGTCCTTGAGCAGCGTCGCGGTCGTCGTGGCGGCGTTGAGCAGCAGGGCAGAGGCGCGCGGCATACCGACCTCGCCGGCCAGCCGCTCGACGCCGACGTGGTTGAGGCCGAGCAGGCGCGCGAGCTCGTCCTGGCCGACTCCCGCGAGGCTCACCCGGCCGCTCGCGTCGTCGAGCGGGGTGCCGGCGGCGACGACGGCGTCCGCGAAGGCCTGGGCCTCCGGAGTGACGTTGGCCCCGGCCGTGCCGTCGTTGCCGATCTCGGCGGCGACGACGGGGAGCAGGTCGCGCAGGACGGCCGCCTCGATCGCGCGCAGGTGGTGGTCGAGCCGCCCGGTCCTCGTGAGCTCGTGGCCGCTTGCCTCGTCGAGCAGGCGCACGAGGCGCTCGGCGGCGTCGAGCCGCCCCCACATCCAGTCGTTGGCCCGCCACGACCGCTTGAGGAAGGCCGCGAAGTGCGCGAGCTGGACCCCGGCGAGCTTCTCGTCGGGGTCGTCCCGGCCGGCCGGGTCGATCGTCACGCGTTCGTCAGCGGTGAAGTGCGCCAGCCGGATCGTCTGGTCAGGGGGTGGGTCGGCGGGGCCGAAGGCCATCTCGATGACCTCGAACCCGAGGAGGAGGCGGCCCAGGCCCTCGGGTCCGGCCCCGTCGTAGAGCCGGACGAGGCCGGCGCACGTGCGAGTCGCCTCGGTCTGCGGCCCCGACACATGCGGTCGCACGGCGTCGACAAGCTGCCCCAGGTGCGCGCTGAGCCGGTCGACCAGGCCCTGGAGCTGGTCGACGTCGTCCGCGTCAGCCCAGCGCTGGAGGGCGATGACGACGGCGTCGTACGGCTCGTCGGGCAGATAGGAGATCTCCTCGAGGAGCAGGTCGTCGATGGAGCCGATCGTTCCGTAGGTGTCGGCGTCCTCGCGGATCGCACTCAGGCTGCGCTTGGTCGCGAGCAGCTTCGCGGCACTGGCGTCGTCGCCGGCCTCGGCGAGCACGAGGGCGCCGAGGTTGGTCCACGTGAGGAGCAGCGCTGCGAGCCGGCGCACGGGTGAGCCGCCCCAGGCGTCGCCGGCGCGCACGTCGTAGACGTCGGGCACCCAGGGCAGGACGACGGAGTCGGCGTCTCCGGCGATCCGGACGAGCTCGTCGGCCAGCCGGGGCGGCAGCCGGTCGGCCAGGCGCGAGAGCATCCGGTCGACCGAGCGCCGGTGCCGGGCCGCGCGGTAGGACGGGAAGAGCGCCTCCGCGACTCCGCTGAAGCGGCCCCAGGCCGCGGCCGGCTCGAGCGCGCCGAGCTGCCCGAGGAAGGCGGCTCTGGCCGCGCGGCGGCTGTGCACGTCGTTGTTGAGGTCGCGCACCTCGCTGACGAACTGCGCCAGCGACTGGTTGCGCGGGATGCCGACGCTCGACCGGCTCATGGTCCGTCCGAGGAGCGGCTCGACGAGGTCACCGGACTCCTGGGTCGCTCCGCCGGGGTCCGGCACGACGAGGGCGAGGGCACGGTGCACGCGCTCGCCCGCCGGCTGGCCGGCGATGGCCTCGACGGCGTTGCGAGCCGGCAGGTTGTTGAGCACCCCGCCGTCGACGAGGTAGGTCGGCACGACGGTGCCGTCGACGGCGAGCGCGGGTGCGTGCCGCGCCTCGAAGAGCCCGGCGGGGATCGCGCTCGCCTCGAAGGCTCCCGGGAACGAGGCCGTCGACCGGCAGGCCCGTGCCACCCGGGCGGAGGCCAGCGGGTCCTTGCTGAAGTGGAAGTCCTCGTCGGTGAAGCGGAACTCCACCGAGTGGTCGACCGTGCGCAGCACCGACTCGCCGTCGGAGATGCGCAGGACCTTGCCGTTGAGGTCGGTCGAGGTGAGCCGGATGTCGAGGGGTGGGTCGAGCACTATCTCCTCGCGCCCGCTGGCCGCCACCGACTCCAGGGCTCGTTGCAGGCTCGGGAGGAAGAACGTGTCGCCTCGGAGCAGCGACCGGATGCCGGCGGTCCGCGGTGGCTGGAGCAGCTGGGAGAAGTCGCCTGTCTCGATCCAGAGGTCTTGCAGCGCAACGAGATTCGGAGCATCGTTCGCCAGCCCGGTGGCGAGGAAGGCGCCGTTGAGGCCACCCGCGCTCGTGCCGACGACGACGTCGATCTCGACCGCGACGTCGAGCTCGTGGCACAGGTCGAGCCACTCCGGCTGTGCCTGCGGGTGGTCCTTGCCGGCACTGACGGCGCGCAGGAGCTCGTCGACCACCCCGCCGATCCAGATCGCGAGGCTCACGCCGCCGTTGAGGGCGAGCGCGAGCCGAACCTCTCGAAGCATCCAGCCTCCAGTCACCGGTAGCGGTCGGCGACACCGTCTTTCGACGGTATCGATCACGACCCCGCTTCCGCAGCCGTATGCTCCGAATCGTGGCTGACACCGACGTTCGGCTCGAGACTGTTCTCGAGCACATGCGGCTCGAGAACCTGCACGACTTCCCAGCATGCGCAGCGAAATTCGGCAAGGCGAAGTACGAGGTGCCGGCCGATGACATCGTCTACGACGGCGCCGACGCGGTGTGCGGGTTCCTCGACGAGAACAAGCTCGCCTTCCCCGACTTCCACTTCGAGCCGACCCGGGTCTCCCCGGCGCCGTCGACCGAGGTCGTCGTCGTCGAGGGACGGTTCCGCGGCACGCACCTCGGGGTGTGGCGCGGCTTGCCGGCGACGGGCCGCAAGGTCGACTTCCCGATGTGCCTCGTCTTCGAGTTCGAGGGCGACTCGATGGTCAGCGAGATCATCTACATGGACCTCTCGACCCCGCTCCAGCAGCTCGGTGTCGCGTTCAACCCCGACAGCGCCGAGTTCAAGCTGCAGACGGCCCTCAGCCACCCGATCACCCTCGGCCGCGCCATCATCGACAACCTGCGGGGCCGCTTCCGCCGGAAGACGTGACGCCGTGGACTGGGTCGTCAGCCTGATCTACGTCGCCCTGCTCGCGTGGGGCATGTCGGTCGGCATCCGGCAGATCATCCAGGGCAGGCGTCACCCGGAGCAGCTGCTCAACCCGCTGTTCTCGAACCGCCTGGCGCTGAACCTCTTCACGCTGCACATCGTCGTCGTCTCGCTCGACCTCTTCGTCATCGGGCCGTGGTCCGTCGCGAACAAGAGCACGCTCTGGTACTGGGGTGGCCGCATCCTGCTCGTCACGTCGTCGCTGCCGATCGCGGCGTTCTTCAACCGCAACCCGCAGTCCTTCGGCCGCCTCATCGGCACGTGGGTCGTCGCTCGCAACTTCTTCGAGTACGGCCTGCACATCCTCGTGGCCGCGATCGCGGTGCGCTGGGACCTCTACTACCTGCTGCTCTGGTGGATCGTCGCCTACCGCTACCTCGACGTCGGCCCGCGCCGTGCCCTCCAGAAGCTCTACGGAACGCCCGAGCTCAAGGCGGCGCGCCCGTGGGCGCCGGTCCTCAACTGGGTCGTCATCGCGAGCCTCTACGTCCTCACGTACTTCGTCGTCGCCGGCCAGTGGCTCGTCTTCGCCAAGGTGCCCGGCGACGACGTGCCGACCCACGTCGCGGCGACGTGGGAGTACGTCGTCGTCTTCACCGCCAACCTCGCCCTCGCGCTCGTCGTGTGGACGCGCGTCGCCGCCTACACGAGGTCGCTCATGGCGCGCGCCGAGGCCGCTCCCGCCGTGCAGGGCGTCGCGCCGCGCTGACACCGGCCCGGGGCAGGGCGCCCCGACGCGCTCGGTCAGGAGGGGGTGTCTGCCTCGACGTGCTCGCAGCGCAGCACCGAGCCGGGGCCGGGGTGGATGAGGCCGGTGTGGCCGTCGGTCCACTCCACAACGTAGGGCGGCCCGCCGGCCTCGCCTCTGACCTCCCGGATCGTGCCCTCGCGCGGACGCTGGCCCACGTGCTCGCCCGCCATCGTGATGCGGTCACCCACCCGTGCCTCCATGGCACACCTCCTCCTTCGTCGGGGTCCCGTGTCAAGGACACCACGTCGGGCGGCGGCTGCACAGCCCGCCGGCCCACTGATCCTCAGTCGAGCAGCACCCGCTCCCCGTAGCGCGGCACCGAGACGGCACAGTCGAACTCCCGGCGTATGCCGTCCGCCAGGGCCTGCGCGGCAGCGGGCTCCCCGTGGACGACGTGCACCGTCTCCGGGGTCTCGGGAAGCTCGCCCAGCCAGGCGAGCAGCTCGCCCGAGTCAGCGTGCACGGAGAAGTCGTCGAGGGTGACGATCTCGGCCCGCACGGGAACGTAGTGGCCGGTGATCTTCACCTCGCGGACACCCTCCTGGAGGTCGCGTCCACGCGTGCCGACGGCCTGGTAGCCGGTGAGCAGCACCGAGTTGCGCGACTGCGGCAGCAGGTGGCGCAGGTGGTGGATGACCCGGCCGCCGGTCGCCATGCCCGAGGCCGACACGATGATGCACGGGGTTCCGGGGGTGTTGAGCCGGATCGACTCCTCGGCCGTGTGGGCAGTCCGCAGACCGTGCAGCCGCCGCAGCCGCTCGAGGGCGTCGGGCCGCACCTCCGCGGCGTGCGCGGGGTCGCGGTAGATGTCGAGGGCGGCGAGGGCCATGGGGCTGTCGACCCAGACCGGCACGTCGGGGATGGCATGCCGCTCGACGAGGTCGGCGAGCGCGAGCAGCACGATCTCGGTGCGGTCGACCGCGAAGGCCGGGATGACGACCGTGCCCCCGCGGCCGATCGTGCGGCGGATGGCATCGGCCA
This sequence comes from Humibacillus xanthopallidus, assembly GCF_006717145.1. Lineage (GTDB taxonomy): Bacteria > Actinomycetota > Actinomycetes > Actinomycetales > Dermatophilaceae > Humibacillus > Humibacillus xanthopallidus. The sequence goes on from NZ_VFQF01000002.1 coordinate 671,811, forward strand.
TGACGTGGTGCTCGAGGTCGACCTCGGGGTGGGCCCGGTCGCCGTAGGTCGACTCGATGACGACCGTGCGTGCGGCCGGGGGTCGAGCCCGGGGGAGCAGCACGGGGTGGTCGGGGCGACCGAGGTCGCCCGAGAAGAGCACGCTCCCGCCGCCGACCTCGACGAGGACGCTCGAGGACCCGAGGATGTGGCCGGCACGCACGAAGGTCACCTCGGCGCCGGCACCCGGCCCCACGCATACGGACTGGTTCGCGAGGCCGGCGGCAGGCGCCCGGCCGGCGCTGTCATCCGTGCGGACCGGCGGCAGCGGCTGCAGCGCGGCGATGGCGCGTTCCGCGTCGGCGACGTCGTAGAGGGGCAGCGGTGGGTCGTGCCGTGACCACCCGCCACGGCGCGCCCCCTCCGCCTCCTCCTCCTGCAGGTGGGCGCTGTCACGGAGGATGACCGCGGCGAGCGCTGCCGTGCCGGCCGTCGTCAGGGCCGGGCCGGTGAAGCCGCCGCGCACGAGCGCCGGCAGGTAGCCGCAGTGGTCGAGGTGGGCGTGCGTCAGCGCCACGGCGTCGATCGTGTCGGGCGGCACGGGGAAGTCCTCCCAGTTGCGCTGGCGCCAGCGCTTCTCACCCTGGTAGAGGCCGCAGTCGACGAGCAGCCGACCGCGCGCGCCGTCGATGAGGAACTTGCTCCCCGTCACGGTGCCCGCAGCCCCGTAGAAGGTCAGGGCCGGCGCCCGCGTGCGGGCCTGCGGGTGGTCGTCCATCTCGTCCTCCTGCGGCAGGGAGCGTCACGTCCGGCGGACGTGCGCCGGCTCGCCCGTGCGGGCCTCGATCGCGTGCTCCGCCGTCTCGACGAGGCGGTCCGCGAGGTGCCGGAGGGCTCGTGCGACGGCCACCTCGTCGCCGATCGTGGCCACGGCGTCGTCCGTGGACGACCGGTGGCTCGCGCCCCGGGCCGACAGCGGGCCCGGCGCGTCGGCGAGGAGCACGACGCTCGCTCGGGTGTCGTCGCCCGACTCGAGGATCGACACGCGCACGCTCCACTCGCGCACGTAGGTGACCGGCGCGGACGACGTGGAGTCCGCGTGGGCGTGCGCGGGTGCCGGTGCCCCGACCTCGTCGGCGGCGCCGAGACGCAGCACCGTCCCCGGCCCCGGGAAGATGAGGCCGGTGTGCCCGTCGGACCACCGGACGAGGTAGGGCGGTCCACCGTCCTCGCCTCTGACCTCGAGCACCTCGCCGTCGCGCGTCGGCTGGTCGATGTGCTCGGCCGCAAGGATGATGCGGTCTCCCACTCGTGCTCGCATGATGCCTCCCTCGCTCTGCGCGGGCCGTGGACCGGACCGGGGCGGCCGGTGGGTGGTGGGGCTGTTGCGCCCGGGCTCCCGCGACGTCTCCATGTCACCATCGCGGCCGGCGCGCGACGAGAGCCGAAGGTCCCGGTGATCGCCCCCGACCGGGCCGGCTGTACGGTCCGCCGAGGTCTGCGCCACGGTTCGGGTCGTGAGGGGCGTTCTGCTGCCTACGATCAGTGCATGGAGCAGCCTGACCTCAGGTCCCTGCTCGATGCGGTGGTTCCCTTCAGCGCCGATCTCGACCTCACTGGCGTTCTCCACCGGATCACCAGGGCTGCGTGTGAGCTCGTCGGTGCGAGGTACGGCGCGCTCGGCGTGCTCGGACCCGACGGCCGCCACCTCTCCGGCTTCTTCACGTTCGGCCTGCCAGAGGAGGAGCGCCGTCGCCTCGGGGCGCCGCCGACGGGCCGAGGTGTGCTCGGCCTGCTCATCCGCGACCCCCAACCGCTCCGGCTGCACGACCTGGGCGAGCACTCCGAGTCGACCGGCTTCCCCGAGCACCACCCCGTGATGCACTCCTTCCTCGGGGTGCCGATTCGCTTGCGCCAGCACGTCTTCGGCAACCTCTACCTCACCGAGAAGCTCGACGGGTCCGACTTCACCGAGGACGACGAAGCGCTCGTCGTGGCACTGGCAGCGGCGGCGGCTGTGGCCATCGACAACGCCCGGCTCTACGAGCGCAGCCAGACGCGGCAGCGGTGGTCCGTGGCGACGAGCGAGCTCGCGCAGTCGTTCCTCGAGGCCGACGACGAGCAGGCCTCGCTCGAGCTCATGGTGTGCCAGGTGCTCGAGGCGAGCTCCGCACAGGCAGTGGCGGTGGTCCTGCCCGATGCCGCGGACCGGCTCGAGGTCCGGGCGGTGTGCACGCTCGAGGACTCGGCTGGCGGCGGTCGCGACCTGCGCGGGTCGCTGCTCCTCGGCCAGTCCTGGACTGATGCCCTGGGCGCGCGCCAGCCGCTGCTCCATGTGCCGGGGGGAGCCTCCGACGCCCGTGCGGTGCCGGCGATCGAGGCGAGGCGGCTGCTCGGTCTCGACGAGTCGTCTCCGGTCGCCGTCGTGCCGCTGGCGGCTGGGCCGGTCGCGGTGGGGCTGCTGCTCAGTGGCTGGGGTCCGGGTGAGGAGCTCGTGGCCGAGGAGACCATGCCCGACCAGGTCGCCTTCGCCCTCCAGGCGGGAGTCGCGCTCACGGCAGCGCGCTCACATCTGGACCGGGCCACCATCGCCCTTCTCGAGGACCGTGAGCGCATCGCCCGCGACATGCACGACAACGTCGTCCAGCGGCTCTTCGCGACCGGGCTCTCGCTCCAGTCCACGACGCCGCTCGCCCAGCACCCGGTCGTCCACGCCCGCCTCAATGCCGCGGTCGCGGAGCTCGACAGCGCCATCACGGAGATCCGTCAGGCGATCTTCGGGCTGCACGCGCCTCAGCCGCCGGCGGCCCTGCCCTCCCGCATCGTCCAGATCGCGCAGTCGTATGCCGTGAGCCTGGGTTTCGCCCCCCAGGTGACCGTCGAGGGCGCCTGGGCGGACCCACTCGCGCCAGCCGTGCGCGCTGACGTCGAGGCGGTCGTGCGGGAGGGGCTGGCCAACGTCGCCCGACATGCCCACGCCTCGGCAGCCTGGGTGCAGGTGTCGGTGGGCCCGGCCATCGACGTCCAGGTCGTCGACGACGGCGTGGGCATCGACGGGCACCAGCCGCGCAGCGGGTTGGTCAACCTCGGCGCCCGCGCCGAGGCCGCAGGGGGCAGACTGAGCCTCGAGCCCGGTGAGCACGGCGGCACCCGCCTGCACTGGCACGTGCCCTCACCGGCGAGCCACGACAGGAGCAGCGGTTGACGACCAGCGTCTTCCTCCTCGACGACCACGAGATCGTGCGTCGCGGCCTGCGCGACCTCATCGAGGCGACCGGCGACCTCGTCATCGTCGGGGAGTCGGGCTCGGCCGCCGAGGCGACCCGGCACATCCCGGCCCTGCGGCCAGACGTCGCGGTGCTCGACGCCCGGCTGCCCGACGGGTCCGGTATCGACGTCTGCCGTGACATCCGGTCGGTCGACCCGACCATCCGGGTGCTCATCCTCACCTCCTACGACGACGAGCGCGCCCTCGTCGCCTCGGTGCTCGCCGGGGCCTCCGGCTACCTGCTCAAGGCCCTCTCCGGCGAGGGCATCGTCGAGGCCATCCGGCGGGTCGCGGGCGGCGACGACCTCACCGACCAGCCTCAGGTGAAGGCGCTCCGGGAGGGCTGGTCGGCGCGCGCCGAGACCGACCCCCGGCTGCGCTCCCTGTCACCGACCGAGCGACGCATCCTCGACCTCATCGCCGACGGGCTCACGAACCGCCAGATCGGCGAGCACCTCGGCCTCGCGGAGAAGACGGTGAAGAACTACGTGTCGACGGTCCTCGCCAAGATGGGCATGGAGCGCCGCACGCAGGCCGCGGTGTATGCCGCGACGCACCGCAAGGCCGAGCCGCCGCCCGGCGCGTGACCGCGGGCCAGGCGCACACGGCTGCACACGGCTGCACCTTCGGCCACGAGCGAGACGCTCCCGGGGCACACTGTCCACATGGACCGCGATGAGATGGTGGCAGGGGTTCGGAGAGTCTTCGACCTCATCGCCGACGACTACGACAACGTCGGTGTGTCGTTCTTCCAGCCGATCGCCGACGGGCTCGTCGACGCGGTCGGGGCCGCGCCGGGCGACCGCGCGCTCGACCTCGGCTGCGGCAGCGGCACCTCGAGCCGGGCCCTGGCGGCGGCGGTGGGCCCCGGCGGCTCGCTCGTCGGGCTCGACCTCAGCCCCGCCATGGTCGAGCGGGCGCGCCGCTCGCTCGAGGGAAGCCCGGTTGACGTGACCCTCCTCGTCGGGGACGCGAGCGACCCTGACCTGCCGGCGGCCTCCTTCGACGTGGCCATCTCCTCGCTGGTGCTCTTCTTCCTGCCGGAGCCCGCGGCCGCGCTGTCGCGGTGGGTCCGGCTGGTCGCACCGGGTGGCCGGATCGGCCTCAGCACCTTCGGGCCGTCGAACGAGCAGTGGCAGTCGCTCGAGGCTCCCCTGCGCGAGTTCATGCCACCGCTCGACCCGCGCAGCGTCGGGCCGCAGAGCCCGTTCGCGAGCGACGAGGGCATGGCGGCGCTGCTCGCCGACGCCGGAGCGACCGACGTCCGAACGACGTCGCGACGCGTCGAGTTCGGCTTCGAGGGCTTCGACCAGTGGCTGCGTTTCTCGCGGTCGGTCGGGCAGCGCGTGGCGTGGGAGCGGATGACGCAGGACGACACCGCCCGGGTGCTCGAGGAGACCCGCAGGCGGTTCGACGAGGCGGCTGCTCCTGACGGCACGCTGCCGGCCTGGCAGCAGGTCCGCTACACCGTCGGGTCGCTCCCGACGGGCTAGACGACATCCTTGACGGGCGGCCGCGGCGACGAGGCCGCCACGGGGCTTGACCTTGACGCTGCGTTAGGGTTGCAGCCTTGGTGCATGACCACACCAGCAGGCATCGAGATCGTCGGACTCACCAAGGCCTACGGCGACCACGCAGTGCTCGAGGGCGTCGACCTCGTCGTCTCCGCGGGCACCATCCACGCCCTGCTCGGCTCCAACGGGGCCGGCAAGACGACCGTCGTGAAGATCCTCTCCACTCTTCTGCGCCCCGACGGCGGGAGCGCAGCCGTGGCCGGCCACGACGTCGTGACCGCCGCGGCACGCGTCCGGGAGTCCATCAGCCTCACCGGGCAGTTCGCCGCCGTCGACGAGATCCTCACCGGACGCGAGAACCTCGTGCTCATCGCCGAGCTGCGGCGCATCGCCGACCCGGGTGGCGTGGCCGACGCCCTGCTGACCCGCTTCGACCTGACCGGCGTGGCCGGGCAGCGGGTCGCGACCTACTCCGGTGGACTGCGTCGCCGGCTCGACATCGCCATGAGCCTCATCGGCGAACCGCCCGTCCTCTTCCTGGACGAGCCGACGACCGGCCTCGACCCCCAGTCGCGCCTCGAGGTCTGGAAGACGGTGCGGGAGCTGGCCGGCCACGGCACCACGGTGCTGCTCACGACGCAGTACCTCGACGAGGCCGAGCAGCTCGCCGACCGTATCGCTGTGCTCCACGACGGCCGGATCATCGCCGACGGCACCCTCGCGGAGCTGAAGCAGCTGCTCCCGCCGACCACCGTCGAGTACGTCGAGAAGCAGCCGTCCCTCGAGGACATCTTCCTCGCGATCGTCGGTCACGACGGCGCCGCCACCAAGGAGACCCGATGACCACCCATGTCGTCCACGACACCGACGTCCTGCTGCGCCGCTCGCTGCGTCACATCCTGCGCAGCCCCGACACGATCATCACCACGGCCGTGACACCGATCGCCATGCTGCTGCTCTTCGTCTACGTCTTCGGCAGCGCGATCGACGTCGGGTCCGACTCGTACGTCAACTACCTCCTGCCGGGGATCCTTCTCATCACGGTCGCCTCCGGCATCGCCTACACGGCGTTCCGGCTCTTCACCGACGTGTCGGGCGGCGTCTTCGAGCGGTTCCAGTCGATGCCGATCGCCCGGCCGGCCTTCCTCTGGGGGCACGTGCTGACGTCGGTCGTGGCCAACCTCACCTCGCTCGTGATCGTCGTCATCGTCGCCCTGTTGATGGGGTTCCGCACGGGCGCAGGCGTGCTCGCGTGGCTCGCCGTCCTCGGCATCATGGTGCTCTTCACCCTTGCGCTGACCTGGCTCGCCGTGATCCCCGGGCTGACCGCGAAGTCGGTCGACGGGGTGAGCGGCTTCTCCTACCCGCTCATCTTCCTGCCCTTCGTCAGCTCGGCCTTCGTGCCGACCGAGGGCATGCCGGCCCCCGTCCGCTGGTTCGCCGAGCACCAGCCCGTCACCCCCATCGTCAACACCATCCGCGACCTCTTCGCCGGGCAGCCCGTCGGCGGCGAGGGCGTCATCGCGGTGGCGTGGTGCGTCGGGCTGCTCCTCGTCGCCTACGCCCTCGCCATGCGCACCTACCGCCGTAAGATCACGTGACCACCGGCGACAGCGGCCGTCGATGCTCGGACAATGGGGCGATGCTGACGATCAGCCAGCTCGCGGCCTACGCGGGCGTCACGGTGCGGGCGGTCCGGCACTACCACGCCAAGGGCCTGCTGCCCGAGCCCGAGCGCGACCACTCCGGCTACCGGCGCTACGACGCGGCAGCGGTCGTCGAGCTCATCCGGATCCGCACGCTGGCGGATGCGGGTGTCCCTCTCTCCCGGGTGCGCGAGCTCCTCGCTGCCGACGACGCAGAGTTCACGTCGGCCGTCGAGGACATCGACCGTCGCCTGCGGTCAGAGATCCGAGAGCTCCAGCGTCACCGCGAGCGGATCGCCAAGCTCGCCGCCGGCGACAGCCTCGCGCTCCCGGCCGAGGCGGCGTCCTACGTCGACCGCATGCGCCAGCTGGGCTTCGCCGAGCGGCTCGTCGAGGTGGAGCGTGACAGCTGGATCCTCATCGCGGCCCAGATGCCCGACGAGGTGGCGCCCCTCATGGCCATCAAGCGCGCCCAGATCGAGAACGACGTGATCCGCCGGCTCTACCTCAACCTGGGCGGCCTCGCCGACTGCTCGCCCGACGACCCGCGGCTGCCGGAGCTCGCCGACCGGGTCGTTGCCTTCATCGAGGCGGCCGAGGCCGAGAGTGAGGGGGTGGAGGACGAGCACCCCGTCAGCCCCGAGCTCGTCGCCCTGCTGGACGCGGCGTTCGTCGAGTCCTTTGCCTGCGCTCCGCAGCTGCTGACCCTGCTCGAGGAGCGCGGCTTCACGGGTTGGACCGACATCCGGCGGACGACGCCCACGTCGTGATCGGGGTCGCCCGACGGGCCGGACGGCATACCGGCCCGTCGGATCACCCTGCGCAGCAGGGCTGCTCATGTCTCCTCAGGCCTGCTCAGCGGGTGTCAGCCGACGCGGTGCGCCCCTCCGCGAGCACAGCCTCACGCCCGGCCTGGAGCCTGACGACGGGGATGCGTGGCGGCGAGCACGACAGGTAGTCGACGCCGGCAGCCTCGAAGAAGGCCGTCGACCGGGGGTCGCCGGCGTGCTCGCCGCACGCCCCGAGCCCGAGCGTGGGCCGGGCACGGCGGCCGTCGTCGGCAGCCATCCGCACGAGGGCCCCGACCCCGGCCTCGTCGATCGTCTCGAACGGGTTCGTCGTGAGGACACCCGCCTGGCGGTAGGCGGACAGGAAGCCGGCCTCGGCGTCGTCGCGGGACATGCCCCAGCTCGTCTGGGTCAGGTCGTTCGTGCCGAAGGAGAAGAAGTCGGCCTCACCGGCGAGGGCCGCTGCGGTGAGCGCCGCGCGCGGCAGCTCGACCATGACCCCGATGGGCAGGTGCAGCTCGGTGCCGTGCGCCAGCGCCACCTCGGCGATGACCCGCTCCATCCGCTCGCGGGCGACGACGAGCTCCTCGACATCGGCGACGAGCGGCACCATGAGCTCCGGGGCGACCGTGCGCCCGTCGGCCCGCAGCCGCAGGGTCGCCTCGGCGAGGGCGCGCACCTGGGCGTCGATGATCTGGGGCAGCACGGTGAGCAGGCGCACGCCGCGCAGCCCGAGCATCGGGTTCGACTCGTGCCAACGACGCACCGCCGCGAGTCGCCTTGTCGTGTCAGGGTCCTCGGCGCCCCGCTCCGCCTCGAGGGCCGCCCGCACCGACAGCTCGACGAGGTCGGGCAGGAACTCGTGGAGCGGCGGGTCGAGCAGCCGCACGACGACGGGCAGCCCCTCCATCTCGACGAGCAGCGCGCTGAGCTCACGCAGGGCGAGCTCCTCGATCTGGGCCAGCGCTCCCTCGCGGTCGTCGTCGAGCACGAGGCGCTCGACGAGCTCGCGACGCGACCCGAGAAGCATGTGCTCGGTGCGACAGAGACCAATGCCCTGCGCTCCGAACCGCCTTGCAGCACGGGCCTCCTCGGGGATCTCGGCGTTGGCGAGCACCTTGAGGTGACGACGGCGGTCGGCGTGGGCGAGCAGGCGCAGCACCGCGTCGACGACGGGGTCCGCGTCAGAGGGCGCATCACCCTGGATGGCCGTCGCGACGGCGCTCTGCTCGATCTCGCGCTGCCCCTCGAAGATGTCGCCGGTCGTGCCGTCGACGGACAGCAGCGCCCCCTCCGCGAGGACCCGTCCACCCGGGAACGTCGCCGTGCGGGCCTCGAGGTCGATGACGAGACCCTCGACGCCGGTGACACAGGTGCGGCCGAGCCCCCGTGCCACGACGGCGGCGTGCGAGGTGAGGCCGCCGCGGGCCGTGATGACCGCACGCGCGGCGACGAGGCCGCCGAAGTCGTCGGGGCTCGTCTCGGGGCGGGCGAGCACGACCCGGTGGCCGAGGGCCGCCCGCTCGACCGCGGTCTCGGACTCGAGCACGAGCTGGCCGGTCGCGGCGCCCGGGCTCGCGGCGAGGCCGTGGGCCAGGGTCGCGGTCGAGCCGTCGCGGGTGAAGGTGGGGTGCAGGAGGGTCTGCAGCTGCAGGCCGTCGACGCGGGTCAGGGCCTCGTCGAGGTCTATCACCCCGTCGTCGACGAGCGCCGCCGCGATGCGGAACGCGGCCGCCGGGCTGCGCTTGCCGAGTCGGGTCTGGAGAATCCACAGGCGGCCGCGCTCGACGGTGAACTCGACGTCGCACAGGTCGCGGTAGTGGGTCTCGAGGGTGCGCAGGTGCTCGCTCAGCTGCCGGTGCAGCTCGGGGTCGCGGCGCTGCAGCTCCGAGAGGTCGAGCGGGCTGCGGACTCCGCTCACGACGTCCTCCCCCTGGGCGTTCGGCAGGTAGTCGCCGAAGGCTCCCGGGGCGCCGCTCACGGGGTCGCGGGTGAAGCAGACGCCGCTGCCGGAGTCCTCGCTGCGGTTGCCGAAGACCATCTGCACGATGTTGACGGCAGTGCCGAGGTCGTCGGAGATGCCCTCGTGCTGGCGGTAGAGGCGGGCCCGGTCGCCGTTCCACGAGCTGAAGACGGCGAGCACCGCGGCGTGCAGCTGCTCGCGGCCGTCCTGGGGCACGTCGTCGTCGGTCTGCTCGCGGATGATCCGGCGGAAGTTGTGGGTCAGCTGCTTGAGCGAGTAGGCGTCGAGCTCGGCGTCGGTCTCGACGCCCATCGAGCGGCGCATCGCGAGCAGCTCGTCGTCGAAGAGCCGGCCGTCGACCCCGAGCACCGTCCGGCCGTACATCTGCGCGAGCCGCCGGTAGCAGTCCCACGTGAAGTGCGCCTCGCCGCGACGGACCATCGCCGTCGCGACCTCGTCGGTCATGCCGATGTCGAGGACGGTCTCCATCATCCCGGGCATCGAGAAGCGGGCGCCGGAGCGCACCGACAGCAGGAGCGGGCGCAGCGGGTCGCCGAGGTGCAGACCGGTGCGCTCCTCGAGCGCGTCCAGCTCCTCCTCGACCCGGCTCCACAGGCCGTCCGGCTCCCCGCCCGTCGTGAGGTACGCACGGCAGGCCTCGGTCGTGATGATGAAGCCGGGCGGTACGGGCAGTCCGAGCCGGGTCATCTCCGCCAGTCCAGCCCCCTTGCCCCCGAGCAGTCCGGCCATCGACCGGTCTCCGTCGTGCAGCTCGATGACGAGCGGTGGGTTCGTCGTCCTCTCGATGATGGTCATGGCTCCTCCGGTCGCGTATGGGACTGGCACACCGAGCGGTGTCCTCGCCTCCCTGCATGCTCGGTCGCGGGGGCAGTCGGCGCGTAGTGCCGAAGGTCCCTCTCCACGAGCGACTCCGGCGCGTAGCGTGAAAAGGGAGGTCCATGAGCACGAGCACGAGCGCGGGAGGTGACCGATGGAGCGCGCGGTCGCGGCCGGACCCCCCGAGGTGTCAGCCGGTGGCCTGAGCGCGTCCGAGGTCAGGGAGCGGCTCGAGCGGGACGGCCCCAACGTCATGCCGTCGCCACGCCCGCGGTCGGCGCTCGTGCAGCTGGGCCTGCAGATGGTGCACTTCTTCGCGATCGTGCTGTGGGTGGCCGCCGGGCTCGCGCTCGTCGCCGGTATGCCGCAGCTGGCCGTCGCGATTGCCGTCGTCGTCGTGCTCAACGGGGTCTTCGCCTTCGCGCAGGAGTACCGCGCAGAGCGGGCGGGTGCCCGGCTCGCGGACCTGCTGCCACCGCGGGCCCGCGTCGTGCGGGACGGGGCCGTCGTCGAGGTGTCGGGCACCGAGCTCGTCGTCGACGACGTCGTGCTGCTCGAGGCGGGTGACCGGGTCAGCGCCGACCTGCACCTCGACCGGGCGGTCTCGGTGGCCGTCGACGAGTCGATGCTGACGGGCGAGAGCGTGACGTCGCGGCCGGTCGTCGGTGCTGTCCTGCGGGCCGGCACGTTCGTCGTCGAGGGGGTGGGCCGCGGCACCGTCGTCGCGACCGGTGGACGCACGCGGCTCGCGGAGATCGCAGCCCTCACGAGGGCTGCGCGTCGGCCCCCGAGCCCGCTCTCGGTCCAGCTGCACCGCATCGTCACCGTCGTGGCGGTCCTCGCCGTCGCGACCGGAGTCATCGCCTTCGGCATCTCGCTGCTGCTCGGGGTGGAGCCGAGCTTCGGCTTCCTCTTCGCGGTCGGGGTGACGGTGGCCCTCGTGCCGGAGGGGTTGCTGCCGACCGTCACCCTCTCGCTCGCCCGGGCGACCCAGCTCATGGCCGGCCGGCACGCCCTCGTGCGGCGGCTCGAGTCGGTCGAGACCCTCGGGTCGACGACCTTCGTGTGCACCGACAAGACGGGCACCCTGACCTGCAACGAGATGAACGTCGTCGAGGTGTGGACCCCGTGCGGCGCGGTCACCGTGACCGGTCACGGCTACGACCCGGAGGGGGAGTGCCGCGGAGACACCGCGGCGGTGGCCGCAGCCCGGGAGCTCGCGCGGTCGGCCGTCGAGTGCGTCCACGGCCGCGCGGTCCAGCAGGACGGTCGGTGGCGGGCCCGTGGTGACCCGATGGAGGCAGCGATCCACGCCTTCGCCGTGCGCGTGGGGGCGGGCGAGTCGGCCGACGTCCGCATCGACCGAGCCTTCCCCTTCGACCCCGTGCTGCGCCGGTCCGCAGCGCTCGCCGGCGGCTGGCTGCACGTGCTCGGCGCTCCCGACTCGGTGCTCCTCGACTGCCCGGACGTCGCTGCGACGGCGAGCGCCGGGCTCGAGGTCGAGCGCCTCAGCGCAGCCGGTCTGCGGGTCCTCGCCGTGGCCCGGCGACGCCTCGTCGAGGCGGACGGCGACGGCGGACCCGACCCCGAGGCGAACCCCGACCGCCCCGACCACAGCCCCGACCACAGCCCCGACCACAGCCCCGACCACAGCCCCGACCACAGCCCCGACCACAGCCCCGACCACCCGGGCGCCCCCGCAGTCCCCGCTGATGTCTCGGCCCAGGGCCGGCTCGAGCACTCCCTCGAGCTGCTCGGCCTCGTGGCGATGGAGGACCCTCCCCGCGCCGGTGTGTCCGACGCCGTCGAGGTCTGCCGACGGGCCGGCATACGGGTCATGATGATCACCGGCGACCACCCGGCGACGGCGGAGGCCATCGCTCGTGAGGTCGGCTTCCTCGCGGGTGGGCCGGTGCTCACCGGGGCGGCGCTCCCCGACGACGAGCGGGCCCTGGCCGAGCTCGTCGACGTCGACGGCACCGTCGTCGCCCGCGCCACCCCCGAGGACAAGCTGCGCATCGCGGCCGCCCTCCAGTCGCGCGGCCACGTCGTGGCGATGACCGGGGACGGCGTCAACGACGGTCCGGCCCTGCGGGCCGCCGACATCGGGGTCGCCATGGGCGCGTCAGGCACCGACGTCGCCCGCGAGGCCGCCGACGTCGTGCTGCTCGACGACCGCTTCGAGACGATCGTCGCGGCCGTCGAGCTGGGCCGGGCGACGTGGTCGAACGTGCGCCGCTTCCTCACCTACCACCTCACCGACAACGTCGCCGAGCTGACGCCCTTCGTCGTGTGGTCGCTGACCCTCGGCCACGTGCCGCTCGCCCTCTCGGTGCTGCAGATCCTCGCGCTCGACATCGGCACCGACCTGCTGCCCGCGCTCGCGCTCGGCGCGGAGCCCGCGAGCTCGCGTGTCATGGAGGGGCCGCTGCACAAGGGCGCCCTCGTCGACGGCGTCCTCATGCGCCGCGCCTTCCTCGTGCTCGGCCCGGCAGAGGCGTTCGTCGAGATGCTCGTCTTCGTCGCGGTGCTCGTGGCCGGGGGCTGGGCCTACGGCACGGCCGCCGCGCCGGAGCTGCTGGCCCTGGCCTCGGGGTGCGCCTTCGCCACAGTCGTGCTCGGCCAGCTCGCCAACGCCTTCGCCTGCCGCAGCGCCACGCGGCCCGTCGGGCCCTGGTCGCTGCGCGGCAACCGCCTGCTGCTCTGGGCGGTCGGTGCGGAGCTCGCGTTCCTGCTCGTCATCCTCGGCTGGCCGGCCGTCGCCCAGCTGCTCGGCGGGGCGATGCCCGACCTGCGCGGGTGGGCTCTCGCGGCGCTCGCCGTGCCGGCGCTGCTCGCGGCCGACACCGCGCACAAGCTCGTGCGCCGGTGGGGGAGCAGGCGCCCCCTCAGGGAGTCGCGCGGTCGATCGCCCGCCGCAGCATGAACTCCGACCGGCGCTTGGCCCGGTCGAGCTTGAGGTGGGCCTTGCGGTCGGTCGGCGTCACCGTCTGGTCCTCGAGTCGCTTGGGCAGGTGACCCGAGCTGTTGCGGTAGTACGTCGCAGCGCCCCGCTCGGCGGCGATCCGGGCGGCGGAGACGAGCATCGAGGAGAGGGCCGTGAAGAGGATGACGTCGCGCGTGCGCTCGCGCTCGTAGTCGCCCTTGACCGGCACCGGCCGGCCGGTGGCGAGCTTCCAGCCCTTCTGGGCGGCGTCGGTCGCGAGCTTCGTCGCGATGATCGTCGAGCCGATGCTGAGGACCCGCCAGACCGCGCCCCCGGCCGGTCCACGTCGCGGTGCCACCGTCTCCTCGGCCGCCTTCTTGCCCTTGGTGATCGCCTTCTTCGCGTCCTTCGCAGCCATGCTGTGACTGTGCCACGCGAGGGAGGTAAAGTCACCTCCACAACTGAAGAGCACCACCACCCATCACGACAGGGGAGCGCCCTCAGGCGCTGAGAGTGCGGCGGTCGACACCACGTCGACGACAGTCCGCAGACCCTCGAACCTGCTCCGGTTAGCACCGGCGAAGGAAGTCGGGATTTTCTCAGGTCACCTCCACGGCATACGCCATCGACATCCGTCGACGTATGCCGTCAGGTGGCCTCCCCGAGGTATCCATCGGAACCCGGGAGATCGTCATGTCCACCACCATCACCGCCAGCGGCCCTCTGACCCGCTGGCGCACCATCGACCTGCTCACCTGTGCCTTCCTCGGCGTCGCGTTCGGCGTCGCCTACTGGGCGTGGGGCCTCGCCTACGAGGCCCCGGCCACGGCGGTGTCGGCGGGCTTCCCGCCGCTCAGCGCCCTCTTCGCCTGGCCCTGGCTCGTCGCCGGCATCGTCGGGATGCTCGTCATCCGGCGGCCCGGCGCGGCCGTCTTCACCGAGCTGCTCGCCGCGATCGTGTCGGCGCTCATCGGCACCCAGTGGGGTCTGACGACCCTCGTCTCCGGGCTCGTGCAGGGGCTCGGCGTCGAGCTCGGCTTCGCCCTCTTCGGGTATGCCGTCTACAGCTGGGCCCCGCTGCTCATCGGCGGCTTCCTCGGCGGTGCCTTCGAGGCCGTCTACGAGTGGTACTCCTACTGGACCGACTGGGGCTTCGGCTACAAGATCGCCTACCTCTTCCTGCTCGGCGGGTCGGTGGCGATCTTCGGGTCGCTGCTCGCCGTCGGGTTGACGAAGCTGCTCGCGAACGCGGGGGCGCTCGCCGCCTTCCCACCCGGCCAGGAGGCTCGCGAGCGCGCGGCCGTCTGAGACCGACGTGACCGAGCGGGCCCCGGCCGACGCGGCAGACCTGGTCGACCCACCGGGTCGGCCATCGGGCGCTGCCCCGCGGGGAGCCGGCGTCGAGGTGTCGGGCCTGTCGTGGCGTCCCTACGGTCGGGCTCGTCCGGTGCTGCACGGTCTCGACCTGCGCATCGCGGCCGGCGAGCGCGTGCTGCTCGCCGGCCCGAGCGGATCGGGCAAGTCGACCCTGCTCCGAGCCCTGGCCGGGCTGCTGCTGACCGCGGACTCGGGCGAGCTCGCCGGCGAGGTCACCCTCGACGGCGAGCCCGAGCGCCGGGCCGGCTCGGTGGGGCTCGTGCTGCAGGACCCGGGAGCCGGCGTCGTCGCCTCGTCGATCGGCCGCGACGTCGCCTTCGGCCTCGAGAACGTCGGCGTGGCCCGCGACGCCATGCCCGCACGGGTCGCAGCTGCGCTCGCGGAGGTGGGCCTCGACCTGCCGCCCGACTCCTCACCCGCGACCCTCAGCGGGGGCGAGGCCCAGCGCCTCGCCCTCGCCGGGGCGCTCGTCATGGAGCCGCGGCTGCTCCTCCTCGACGAACCGACCGCGATGCTCGACGCCGACACCGCGGCCGGCGTGCGGGCGGTCGTGGCCGACGTCGTCGAGCGCCGCGGGCTGACGCTGGTCGTCGTCGAGCACCGGCTCACGGGGTGGCTCGACCTCGTCGACCGCCTCGTCGTGCTCGACGGCGACGGCCGCGTCGTCGCCGACGACGCCCCTCACGACGTGCTGGCCGAGCACGCCGATTCGCTCGTGCGACAAGGCATCTGGGTGCCGGGCGCCCCAGAGCCGCAGCCACTCGCGGTAGCACTGACACCAATGCCGCTGGCGTCGGCAGGCGTCGTCGCACCCGGTGAGCGGGTCGTCACCGGCACCGGTCTGGGAGTCGAACGGCGCAGCCGGCGGCTCGGCTCCACGTCGCGCAGCACGACCGCCGTGGCGGGCGCCGACCTCTCGGTCGCGGCTGGCCGGCTCACGGCGCTGACCGGGCCCAGCGGTGCCGGCAAGTCGACCCTCATGGCCGCGGTGGGCGGTCTGCTCGCTCCCACATCCGGACACGTCGACGTCGCCGCACCGCTCCTGCCGGGCAGCGGCGGGTCGAGCGAGCGCCCCCGGCCGCCGCACGGCTGGCCCTCGGTCGACCTCGCCCGGGTCGTGGCCTGGGTGCCCCAACGGGCGGCGACAGCCGTCGTGGGTCGCACCGTGCGCGACGACGTGCTGACGACGGCCCGTGCCCTCGGCCACGACGGATCCGACGCCGAGACCCGGGCCGACGAGCTGCTCGCGACGCTCGGTCTGGCCCGCCTGGCCGACACCGACCCGCGTCACCTCTCCGGCGGGGAGCAGCGCCGACTCGCGGTCGCGTCGGCCATCGCGCACGGGCCCGCCCTCGTGCTGGCCGACGAGCCGACCGTGGGTCAGGACCGCCTCACCTGGGCTGCTGTCATGGGCACCCTCGAGGCGGCGCGACGCGAAGGAGCCGGAGTCCTCGTCACGACCCACGACCCCGGCGTCGTCGACCGCGCCGACCACGAGGTCGCCCTCGTCCGCCCGCCGCAGCCGGCCGCCGACCCCGAGCCGGAGCGTCGCCCCCTGCTCGCCCGGGTCGGCCCGCTCGCCCTGCTCGTCGCGGCGCTCTGCGTGCTGCCGCTGCCCGCCCTGCTCGGGTCGTGGCGCCAGGGCCTGCTCGTCCTCGCCGTCGAGCTCACGCTCGGGCTCGTCGGGCTGCTCGCGCCGGGGCCGGGACGCCGGCCGGAGGGCCGGCTGCGCGGGGTCCTCGCCCGGCTCGCTCCCGCGGTCGTCGCCGTCGCCGGTGTCGCCTGGTCGGCGTGGCTGCTGGGCGGGCGTGACCTCGAGATCGCCGCCGGGGCAGCCCTGCGCGTGCTCTGCCTCATCGTGCCCTCCGCCTTCGTCGTCGGCTTCATCGACCCGGAGCGGCTCGGCGACCACCTCGCCCAGCGCGTGCACCTGCCCGCCCGTCCCGTCGTCGCCGCGACCGCGGCGCTCCAGCGCCTGCAGTCCTTCGACGACCTGTGGACCGAGCTCATGACGACGAGGCGTGTGCGCGGCATACGGGCTGATCACGGCCTCGTGCGCCGGGGGGCCGAGGCCGTTGCGGTCACCGGCGGGCTGCTCGTCGGCGCGCTCGGGCAGGCGGCCGGGCTCGCGCTCGCGATGGACGCGCGGGGCTTCGCCGGGGCGCACCGGCGCTCCTGGGCCGGGCCTGCGCCCTGGCGCCTGGCCGACTCGCTCGCCGTCGGCGGGGGTCTCGCGATCATCGGCGCGGCGCTGGCCGCCCGGGCGCTCGTCGCCTGAACTCGCGGGGCACAATGTCTGCGACACGTGGCCACCGGCGACCACCGCGTGACGAGAGGAGCCGACCGTGAGCAGGTCCGCAGACCCGCAGGGGTATGCCGCGGCGCCCCGATCCGTCTCACGCGCGCGGCTCCGCGTCGCCGGGGTGCTCGCCGGGGTGCTCGCCGGGGTGCTCGCGTCCGCGCTGGCCCTCGGGGCCTGCGGTCAGCCGACGCGGTCAGATGACGGGATCGGCCCGACCGTCAGCGTGCCGGTCCAGCCGACCATCGCGCGCGACACCCCGACGGTCGACGTGCCGGACACGACGGCACCGGTGGAGGGTGGCCTCTTCGACGCCTCCACGAGCCTCGTCGCCTCGACGTGCAAGCCCACCGGCGACTCGTGGAACTTCACCGGCACGGTCGAGAACTCCGACTCCGTGCCGCACACCTTCACCGTCGCCGTCTTCATCGTGCGCACCTCCGACTCGTCCGACGTGGCGGGCAAGGAGATCGACGTGACCGTGGCACCGGGGGAGAAGGGTGACGTCGCCGCGAAGGGCTTCTGGCGCGGCCCGTCGACCGGCGTCGAGTGCCTGACCGGCGTCACCGTGAAGGACCAGTGACGTGCGCTTCTTCCTCGTGCGCCACGGCCAGACCCACGCCAACGTCGCCCGGCAGCTCGACACCGCCGTGCCCGGGCTCGACCTCACCGACACGGGCCGCGAGCAGGCCCGGGCGCTCGCCGAGCGGCTCGGCGGCGAGGACCTCGGCGCGATCTACACCTCCGACCTCGTGCGCACCCAGCAGACGGCGGCCCCGCTCGCGGAGCGGCTCGGGCTGGAGATGGTCGTCCTGCCCGGACTTCGCGAGATCCAGGCCGGCGACTACGAGATGTCGACCGACTGGCAGCCCTACGTCGACGCCGTCGTGCGGTGGAGCGACGACCCGGCGCACGCGATCCCCGGCGGCGACAGCGGGGTCGGCTTCATGGCCCGCTACGACGCGGCCGTCGCGCAGATCGCCTCGGACGGGCACGCCTCGGCCGTCGCCATCAGCCACGGCGCGGCGATGCGCACGTGGTGCACGGTGCGGCTCGGCCTGCCCGCCGACTTCTTCCAGGAGCGCCGTCTCGACAACACGCACGTCGTGACGATGGAGGGCGACCCCGACGCGGGCTGGCGCCTCCTCGCCTGGGGCGACGAACCCATCACCCACTGACCCCGTCGAGTGGCCACAATCTGCCGCCACTCCCGCGTCGAGTGGCCACAAAATGCCGCCACCCCCGAGTCGAGTGGCCACAATCTGCCGCCACCCCCCAGTCGAGTGGCCACAAAATGCCGCCACTCCCCAGTCGAGTGGCCACTCCGTGCCGCTCGGTGCCGCTCGTTGCCGCCGGCGGGTCACGGATTGGCGACACTTGGCCGACCGAGCCGTCCATGTCCGGCTGGTGCTCGACACTGTGCTGCGTGACCGACTTCGGCTTCAGTGACGAGGCCCCGGAGCGGTCGCCGCGGGCGAAGGGCCGGTGGCGACCCACCGTGGCCGGCGCCGCCTTCACCGTGGGCGTGCTTGCCTTGCTCGGCCTGCTCCTGTGGGCGTGGGTCGCCCGCAGCCACGCCGACGACCTCGCCGCGTGGGACGACCTCGAGACGACGTTCGAGGTGATGGACCGCAGCCTCACGCCCCTCGGCCACGGGGAGTCCCCGCCCTGCCACGAGGAGACCGACGGCGTCATCACGCGCACCTACCCGCCATCGACCGGCCCGCAGGCCGCCGCGGTCGTCGGCTACCTCACCCAGCTGGGCTGGACCGCGCAGAAGGGCTCGGGGACGCAGCCCTCCACCTCCACCTCCGCCCCCTCCGACGCCGCCGCCGTGCTCGCCGTCCTCACGAAGGACAGCGGTGGCCGCGACCTCACGGTCGTCGTCAGCGGCCCGGGCCTCGACCGCCTCGTCGGGTCGGTCGCCGGCCGCAGCCCCGGCAGCACGATCGGCTGCCTCGGTCGCTGACCGCCACGCCACGGGTCGTGGGCGAGACCCACCCCACAGGCCACATGCTGGGAATTGCCGGGCTCGCGGCATACCGGGGTGTCACGCTGGGGCGTATGCGCGTGGTCACCCAGTCCCGGAAGCTCCAAAACGTCTGTTACGAGATCCGCGGACCCGTGCTCGCCGAGGCCAAGCGGCTCGAGGACGAGGGCCACCGCATCCTCAAGCTCAACATCGGCAACCCGGCACCGTTCGGCTTCGAGGCGCCCGAGGACATCCTCGTCGACGTCATCCAGGAGCTGCCGACGGCGCAGGGGTACAGCGACAGCAAGGGCATCCTGTCGGCCCGCCGCGCGGTCAAGCAGCACTACGAGGTGCGCGACTTCCCACCGGTCGGGGTGGAGGACATCTACCTCGGCAACGGCGTCAGCGAGCTCATCGTCATGGCGATGCAGGGGCTGCTCGACAACGGCGACGAGGTGCTCATCCCCGCGCCGGACTACCCCCTGTGGACCGCGGCCGCGAGCCTCGCCGGCGGCACCGCGGTTCACTACGTCTGCGACGAGCAGGCGGGCTGGGCGCCCGACCTCGACGACATCCGCAGCAAGGTCACCGACCGCACGCGTGCCATCGTCATCATCAACCCCAACAACCCCACGGGCGCCGTCTACCCGCGGGAGGTGCTCGAGGCGATCGCACAGGTCGCTCGCGAGCACGAGCTGATCCTCATGGCCGACGAGATCTACGACAAGATCCTCTACGACAACGCCACGCACACCTCGGTCGCGGCCGTCGCGCCCGACCTGCTCTGTCTCACCTTCAACGGCCTGTCCAAGGCCTACCGGGTCGCCGGCTTCCGCTCCGGCTGGCTCGCCATCACCGGGCCCAAGGAGCACGCGCGCAACTACATCGAGGGTCTCGACATCCTCGCCAACATGCGCCTCTGCGCCAACGTGCCCGCCCAGCACGCGATCCAGGTGGCGCTCGGCGGCTACCAGTCGATCAACGAGCTGATCCTGCCGGGTGGCCGGCTGCTCGAGCAGCGCAACGTCGCGTGGGAGATGCTCAACGAGATCCCCGGGGTGTCCGTGACGAAGCCGCAGGGGGCGCTCTACCTCTTCCCGCGCCTCGACCCCAAGGTGCACCCGCTCGTCAACGACGAGAAGTTCGCGCTCGACCTCCTGCGCGAGCAGAAGCTGCTCATCGTGCACGGCACCGGCTTCAACTGGCCGACGCCCGACCACTTCCGGCTCGTCTTCCTGCCGCGCGTCGAGGACCTCGAGGACGCCATCGGCCGCCTCGAGAAGTTCCTCTCGACCTACTCGCAGTAGCCCGCCGGCTCAGGTGAGGCTCGACGCCCACCACTTGAGGACGAGCCCGAGCACGACCGCCCAGACGATCGTCAGCACGAGGCTGACGGCGATCGCGATCCAGGCGCCGCGCCGGCCCCCGGGCTCGCGACGGGCGAGGCTCAGCCCGGCGAGCGCGAGACCGAGCAGCTGCGGAACGAAGGTGAAGCCGAAGATCACCGCCGCCAGCGAGGCGACGACCGCCCCACGGGCCAGCGGGGCCTCGCCGGCGAGTCGCAGACCGGTCGGCTCGTCGCCGCCGAGCTCCGCCTCCGACAGGGGATGATCGGGGTCCGTCACACGTTCAGGATAACGATGAGGCCCACCACCACCGTGCCGTATGCCGTCCGTCCGAGTCACGCAGAGCCCCACCCTCCCCGGGCCGACGCGCCCCTGCGGCACGCCGGGCGACGGGCTGCAGCCGGGGCTGCCGTGCTGCTCGCCGTGATCTCGCTCGGGGCCTGCAGCAGCGACGACCCCACCCTCGGCGACCTGCCAACCGACGTCGCGAGCGCCCGGCCCACGATCTCGGCCGACGAGGCGAAGTTCGTGCTCGCTGCCGAGAAGCTCGGCGCCACCGTCACGGGCGCGACCGTCGACGACGACATCCAGACCGGCACGACGACGTGCTGGGTGCTGCGCACGGGGGGAGTGACGCT
Organism: Humibacillus xanthopallidus; assembly: GCF_006717145.1. GTDB lineage: Bacteria > Actinomycetota > Actinomycetes > Actinomycetales > Dermatophilaceae > Humibacillus > Humibacillus xanthopallidus. Next base: position 692,364 of record NZ_VFQF01000002.1, read on the forward strand.
CGACGAGGTGGCCGTCGACGAGGACGACAAGCCGCTGCCGAACACCGGCGACGCGCTGCGCACGAAGCAGCTGATGGCGGCGGGCATCCAGACCTTCTGCCCCGACCACGACGACCAGATCGCCCTGCTCAAGCTCCCCTGAGAGTAGAGCCCGCACCCTCGGGCCGGCCCCTTCGCAACACACCGAGCAGTCGTCAGGTCCACGCGGCATACCTCGTCGGTCTGGCAACTGCTCGGTGTGTTGCGGAAGAACGGCCGGGGGAGTGGGGTTGGCACAGGGGTGAGCACCCGTCCCCGCGCCCAGCTGAACATCCTCGACCTCGTGCCCGTCCTCGAGGGCGGCACCGCCGGTGAGGCGATCGCCGCGACCGTCGACGTCGCGCGGCACGCCGAGAAGTGGGGCTACGGCCGCTACTGGATGGCCGAGCACCACAACATGCAGGGCGTCGCCTCGAGCTCGACCTCGGTGCTCATCGGCCACGTGGCCGACCAGACCGAGTCGATCCGAGTCGGCGCCGGGGGCATCATGCTGCCCAACCACGCGCCGTATGTCGTCGCCGAGCAGTTCGGCACGCTCGCGACGATCCACCCGGGTCGCATCGACCTCGGACTCGGCCGCGCCCCGGGCACCGACCCCTTCACGACCCGCGCGCTGCGGCGCAACGAGGCCGCCGCGATGAACTTCGCCGGTGAGGTCGAGGAGCTCATCGGCTACCTCGGCGACCCCGACCCCGACGCCAAGGTGCGCGCGATCCCCGGCGAGGGCACCCACGTGCCGATCTGGATCCTCGGGTCGAGCCACGGCGGCGCCCAGGTCGCGGCCGCGCTCGGCCTGCCCTACTCCTTCGCGTCGCACTTCGCGCCGGCCGCGCTGATGAGCGCGCTCGAGGTCTACCGCTCTCGGTTCACGCCCTCGACCGAGCCGGGCGGTCTCGACGCGCCGCGAACGATGGCGGGCGTCAACGTCATGGTCGCCGACACCACGGCCGAGGCCGAGCGGCTCTTCACGAGCGTGCTCCAGCGATTCCACGGCATCGTCACCGGTCGGCGCACCGGAGTCACGGAGCCCAGGGGCGACATCGCCGGCCTCATGGCGCAGTGGTCCCCGGCGGAGCGCCAGGCCGTCTCGGACATGACCCGCGTGTCGCTCGTCGGCACGCCCGACGAGGTTCGCGAGGGCCTCTCGGGCTTCGTCGAGGCGACCGGCGTCGACGAGGTCATCGTCACCTGCGGTGCGCACGACCACGAGGACCGCCTGCGCTCCTTCGAGCTGCTGGCCGACGCCTGGAGCTGACCCGCCACCACCCACCTGAGGTATGCCGTCCGGCGGGCGCGACCGGACGGCATACGTCCCCCGCGATCTGAGAGGCTGCCACCATGAGCACCGACGCCCCCGACCTCCGCTCCATCACGCTGACGCGCGACAGCATGGGCCGCTACACGGCACGCAACCGCCGCGGTGGCTCGCTGACCGTCAGCTCCGGCACCGACGAGCTCTCGCCGGTTGAGCTGCTCCTCGCCGGCATCGCCGCCTGCACGGCGGTGGACGTCGACACGGTGACGACGCGGAGGGCCGAGCCCGACTCGTTCGAGGTCGAGGTCACGGCCGACAAGGTGAAGGACGAGCACGGCAACCACCTGCAGGACATCACCGTGAGCTTCCGCGTGCGTTTCCCCGAGGGTGAGGGCGGCGACGCTGCGCGTCAGATGCTGCCCAAGCTGGTGCAGCGCTCGCACGACGAGTGGTGCACCGTCAGCCGCACCATCGAGCTCGGCACCCAGATCGAGGCGAAGGTCGAGTAGGGGAGGGCCGGCCCGCGCCACGATCCGGCGCAGGATCTCGGCGGGGCCTGATCGGCTCGCGTCAGTGGTGGACGACGACCTTGTCGCCCAGCCGCGAGGCGAAGTAGAGCGTCTTGATCTGGGCGTAGTCACCGATGTTGACGCACCCGTGGCTCGCGCCGGCATACCCGATGCGGGCGAAGTTCGACGAGTAGTGCACGGCCTGGCCGCCGGAGAAGAACATCGAGTAGGGCATCGGCGTGAAGTAGAGGTTGGACACGACGTACTCGTAGCGCCGCGAGACCGTGAAGGTGCCCTCGCGCGTCTCGTGCCCCGGCCCGCCGAACCGTGCCCACATGACCATCGTCGGCTTGCCCGAGACGACCCAGGTCAGCGTGCGGGTGGCCTTGTCGACGCACATCACCCGACCCGTACGGCAGCGGGAGTCGAGCGAGGCGAGCGTCGGCATCAGGGGCCGCAGGCCGGCCTCGTAGCGGTAGCGGTCGAACGTGCCCGGCGTGAAGGTCAGCCCGACGAGACGGCTCCACGTGCGACGGTCGGCGACACCCGACTGCGGCAGGTTCTGGGCACGCTGGAAGGCGAGGACCTTCTGACCGAGCGTCCAGCTGTAGGTGCCCGAGATCGAGTAGGGCCACAGGCTCTTGGCCCGCAGGCGCAGCTGGAGCTCCTTGACCGTGCCGCCCGAGCTCGTCGAGGGGATGACGACGGGCGAGGCGGATCGCGCCCGCAGCACCTCGCGGGCCTGCGCGGTGAGCTGCCTGCCGTCGCCGGGCAGGCCGCTGCTCGTCAGGAAGGAGCCGAGGGCCGACGCGACGCCGGCGTCATAGACCCCGTCGACGGTGCCAGAGGTCCGGCCGACGACGAGCAGGCGTGACTGGAGGTCCTTGACGCCCCACCCGGTGGCGCCGACCCGCATCACGACCGGGCTGCCGAGGGGCGTGGGTGCGGTCGCGATGACCGTGGGTGGCGGCGCCGGGGTCGTCGGGACGGACGTCGTGGTCGCCGCAGGATCGGTCGTCGTCGAATCGGTCGTCGTGGGCTGGGTCGTCGTGGGCTCTGTGGTCGAGGGAGCCGTCGTGTCCGTGGCCGTGCCGGTGGCCGTCGTCGTCGCGCTCGGGTCCTCGGTGGACGTGCTCGCGCCGAACGACGTCGCGGGTGACGGCGTGCCCGTGTCGTCGGCGAAGGCCATCGGCGTCGCGACCAGCGCGGCGATGACGAACCCCGCCGCGACGGCACTGCTGCGGCGCCCCATGTGGATCGTCTTCATGTCTCCCCTGTCGTCACGACGAGACCGGCCGCGTCGGTGCGCTCGAGCGCGCGCGCCCATTGTGGCAGCCGCAGCCCGATCCGGCGCGCGATGTGGGCCGGCGAGATGCAGACGCCTCGCGGCCGCGTTCGGGTTGTCAGACGGGCAGGCGCCTCACCGTGAGCACCTGCTCGGCCCGCCCGACGGGACCGAGCTCGTCGTGCAGAGTCGTCGACGTGAGGCCGAGCCCGGTCGTGCCCATCGAGACGCGGGTGTCGAAGCCGACCCAGCCGCGCACCGGCTCGCGGAAGAGGTGGATGGCGAGGTCGACGTTGGGGAACATCCACTCGTCGGGCGAGACGCGCACGGCGATGCCGTTGGCCGTGTCGACGAGACGCACGAGATCCGCTGTGGGAGAGCAGGTCTCGCCATCGACGAGCGCGTTGGGCGTGCGGATCCACGCGAGCGTGCGGCCCGGCCGTCGGTTCGGGTCGACGCGGAACTCGAGCCCCCGGATGTAGCCCCCGCGCCACGTGTCCGCGCCCTCCCAGGGCACCAGCTCGTCAGGCCCCGGTATGCCGTCCAGCTCGACCCCGCCCACCGGCGCCGAGTCGTGGGTGGCGAGCCGCCACGCCTGGGCCCGCACGGCGACGCGGTCATCGACGCTGAGGGTGGCCTCGACGAGCTCGATGGTGCGGCCGGGTCGAGTCGTGCGCACCTCGACCCGGCTCGCGCGCGCCGGGATGACACCGAGGATCTCGAAGCTGATGCGGGCGAGCTGCATGCCCTCCCGCGGCTCGTGCCTGTCGATGGCATGGGTGAGGATGCCGCTGACGGGACCCATGTGCTGCTCGTCCTCGCGCCAGGCGCCCTGGGTCTGGAGGGTCGGCTCGAAGAGGTCGTCGCCGAGGCGCCGGTAGAAGGCGGGCGTCAGGGCGTCGAGGCCCTCGCGGTCGGGTAAGGCCTGGGGTCCGGTCTTGCGGTCGACGGCATCGGTGCTCACGCCGAGCACTCTAGGCGCGGGTGCCGGCTGCCCTCACTGCGGCCCGGCGACGTCGTCGGGGGACGCCCGTCGCTCGGTCTCTCCCGTGCTCGCCGTGCTCGCCGTGCTCGGAACGGTGACGCCGAGGCCGAGGTCGACCATCCGCACGAGGCGAGGGGCCAGCTCGCCGACGGCACCGGCCGGCAGGTCGCGCAGCGGCCCCTCGAGGGCGAGCATCGCGAGGCCGTGCACGGCCGACCACGCGAGCAGCTCGGCGCCGGGGCGCTCCTCTGCTGGCAGGACGCCGACCTCGGCCATGTCGTCGAGGGTGTCGCTGAGCAGCTGAAAGGGGGTGCGACCGCAGGCTCCGGCGGCATCGGGCGACCCGGCCCGGCGCAGGTCGACGGGCACGGCGAACGCGGTGCGGAACAGCCCCGGCTCGTCCATCGCGAAGCGGAGGTAGCCCACCCCGACGGCGCGGAACCGGGCTCGCGCGCGCTCGCCGGACGGCATACGGGCGGGGACGGCCTCGATGGTCGCCCAGATGACGTCGGCAGCCAGGCCCTGGGCGATGGAGACGACCTCGTCGAGGAGGGCGTCGCGGTCGGCGAAGTGCCGGTAGGCGGCGTTGGCGGAGACGCCCACGCGGCGGGTGGCCTCGCGGAGCATGACCTTGTCGGGGCCGCCCTCGCGGGCGAGCTCCGTGCCCGCCTCGAGCAGGGCCCGGCGCAGGTCGCCGTGGTGATAGGTCGAGCGGGGCGTGACGGACGCGTCCTGCGGGCCGGAGGTCTCGGCAGCAGAGGAGGTCACGCTGCCATCATCCTCCGTCCGGTGCACCGCCGCCGGGGCGTCCCGTCAGAAGCCGAAGTTCCGAGCGGTCGCGCGCACCGCGTCGGCCGAGGAGCGCAGACCGGCGAGCTCGGAGTCGGTCATCGGCACCTCGACGCGCGACCCGACGCCACCGGCGTGGACGATCGCCGGCACGGAGAGGCACACGTCGCTGATGCCGTAGTAGTCGTCGAGCAGCGACGAGACCGGCAGGATGCGGCCCTCGTCGTTGACGACGGCCTCGAGCACGCGCGTGCCGGCGAGGCCGATGGCGTAGTTCGTCGCGCCCTTGCCCTCGATGATGCGGTAGGCCGACTGCACGACGTCGGTCGCGATCCGCTCGCGGGTCTCCTCGTCGAGCGCGAGGTCGCCGTGCTCGTCACGCCACTGGAGCAGCGGCACCGACCCGATCGAGGCCGACGACCACAGCGGCAGCTCTGAGTCGCCGTGCTCGCCGACGACGTAGGCGTGGATGCTCTGCGCCGCCACCCCCGTGTGCTCGGCGAGCAGGAAGCGCAGGCGCGAGGAGTCGAGCACGGTGCCCGACCCGAAGAGCTGGTTGGGCGGCAGTCCCGAGACCTTGAGCGCGGCATACGTCACGACGTCGACGGGGTTGGTCACCATGATGTGCACCGCGTGCGGGGCGACCTCGACGAGCTGCGGCAGGATCGTCTTGACGATGCCGATCGTCGTGCCGGCGAGGTCGAGGCGCGACTGGCCGGGCTTCTGCTTGGCTCCCGCCGTGAAGACGATGACGTCGCTGTCAGCGAGCACTGCGACGTCGTCGGAGCCCTCGACCTTCGCCATCGGCATGAACTGGATGCCGTGTGCGAGGTCGAGCGCCTCGGCGCGCACCTTGGCGCCGTTGATGTCGTAGAGCGCGACGGTCTGGGCCGCCCCGCGCATGAGCGAGGCGTAGGCGAGGGTGGCCCCGACCGCCCCGGCCCCGACGATGCCGAGCTTGGTGCGCCTCCGCCGAGGGGTCGGGATGGCCGATCCCTCCGTGGAATCGTGGGTGTGGGTGCTCTCGCTCATGGTGCCTCCCGCGCTCGTGTCTGTCGTAGCAAGGCTATCGAGCGGGGCGCCCCGGTCCGCTGAGGTCAGGAAAAGAGCTCCTCGACACACTCGCGGAACATCGCGCTGTGGGCATCGACGTCGGCGGTGGTCGTGTCGGGGCACATGAGCGCCATGTTGTGGAAGGGCGTCAGCAGGATCCCTCGATTCAGCGCGTAGAGGTGGAGGTACTGCTGGAGCTCGAAGTCGTCGGAGTCGTGCGCCTCCTGGCCGTCGTGCGACGGGGTGTGCGAAAAGTTGTACTCCGCCCGCGCGCCGAGCCGCGTCACGTGCCAGTCGGCGCCGACCGCGTCGATGCCGGCCTGCACGCCGTCGGCCCAGGCGTCGGCGAGCGGCACCATGTGCTCGAACGCGGCCGGGGTCATGACCTGCTCGAGGGTCGCTTTCATCGCCGCCATCGACAGGCCGTTGCCGGCGAGCGTGCCGCCGATGCCGCCCACGTCGATGTCCTCGAGCTCGACGGAGCAGGCGATCCGGTCGGCGATCTCGGCCGTGAAGCCGAAGGTGCCGCACGGGATGCCGCCGCCGATCGACTTGCCGATGACGAGCAGGTCGGGGTGCAGGTCGTGGGCGCGGGTGTAGCCGCCGGGCCCGGCGCAGATGGTGTGCGTCTCGTCGTTGATGAGCAACGCCCCGTAGCGCGTCGCGAGCTCACGGACCCCCTCGTTGTAGCCCTCGTCGGGCAGGACGATGCCGATGTTGGTCAGCGCCGGCTCGACGAGGATCGCCGCGACGTCGCCGTGGGCGAGGGCCCGTTCGAGCGCCTCGAGGTCGTTGAACTCCACGACCCGGGTGGTCTCGGAGGTCGGCACCGGGGCCCCGATGTTGCTCGGCCGGTCGACCGTCGTGCCACCCTCGCCCAGGGTCGCGAAGGCCTCGTCGACCGAGCCGTGGTAGCACCAGTTGTGCACGACGACCTTCGAGCGGCCGGTGAGCAGGCGGGCGTAGCGGATCGCGTGCCGGTTGGCGTCGGTCGCGGTGAGGGTGAACTGCCAGTAGGGCAGCCCGAAGCGCTCGGCGAGCCCGGTCGAGACCGCGATGGCGTCCTCGGTCGGCAGCATCGTCGTGATGCCCCGGGAGAGCTGCCGGGTCACCGCGTCGACGGTTGCCGCGGGGGAGTGGCCCATCATCGCGCCCGTGTCACCGAGGCAGAGGTCGACGTGGTCGATGCCGTCGACGCAGGTGAAGTGGGCTCCGGCGGCGCTCTCGACGAAGACCGGGAAGTCGCCCGGCCACTTGACCATCCAGCTCATCGGGACGCCGCCGGGCATGTGGGCCCGCGCGCGCTCGGCGAGCTCGCGGGAGCGGGGTCGGGCGGCCGTGAACGCGGCGCGCTCGCGCTCGTGGAGCCGGGCCAGGCGGGATCGGTCGAGGGAGGTCATGGCGGCATCCTGCCTCGACAGCGGCTTCCGCGGAAGGGGTATGCCGAATGCCGTTCACCTTCGGAATCCGTAGGCAATGGAACTGCATTCCACCGAAAACTGTGTGTCGCCCCCACCTCCCCGACGACAGGTAGGCGGTGCATACTGCCCGCATGCCTGCGAGCGGATACCGAAGCCTGAGTCTGTGGCACGACACGATGGACGACGACTTCACCCCCCGACCGTCGCTCGATCGTGACGTCGAGGTCGACGTCGCGGTCGTCGGTGCGGGCTACACCGGGCTGTGGACGGCATACCACCTCGTGCGCGCCGACCCGGCGGTGCGCGTCGCGGTGATCGAGCGCGAGGTGGCGGGCTTCGGCGCCTCGGGCCGCAACGGCGGCTGGTGCTCGGCGCTCTTCCCGGCGTCGCTCCAGCGGATGGCGGCCGAGCGAGGACGTGACGCCGCCGTGCGGATGCAGCACGAGCTGCACGACACGGTCGCCTCCGTCGGCGCCATCGCCGAGGAGGAGGGCATCGACTGCCACTTCGACCAGGGCGGCTACCTCTCGGTCGCGCGCAACCCGGCGCAGCTCGAACGGGTGCGGGCGGAGGTCGCGGACTTCCATTCCTGGGGCTTCGGGCCCGACGACCACCGGCTGCTCGACGCCCACGAGGTGGCCGAGTTCGCCCGGGTCTCCGACTCGCTCGGCGGCTCGTGGACACCGCACTGCGCCGCGATCCACCCCGCCCGGCTCGTGCGCGGGCTGGCGGCGGCGGTCGAGCGTCGCGGCGTCACGATCTACGAGCGCACCTCGGCCGTCGACGTGGGCAGCCGGCGTGTCGTCACGCCGCACGGCACCGTCCGCGCCGAGCATGTCGTGCTCGCCACCGAGGGATACACGCCGACCGTCGCGGGACGCAGGCGGGCGATCGCCCCGGTCTACTCGCTCATGACGGCGACCGAGCCGCTGGGCGACGACATCTGGCAGCAGATCGGCCTCGACCGGCGCACGACCTTCGCCGACAACCGGCACCTCGTCGTCTACGGCCAGCGCACCCGCGACGGCCGCATCGCCTTCGGTGGGCGCGGCGCCCCGTACCACTACGCCTCGCGGCTCTCGCCCTCCTACGAGCGCGACGACCGCGTGCACGCGATGCTGCGGCGGATCCTCGTCGAGCTCTTCCCGGTGCTGCGCGACGTCACCTTCACCCACGCGTGGGGTGGCAACCTCGGCGTGCCGCGCGACTGGTTCCCGTCGGTGCGCCACGACAAGCACACCGGGCTGGCCTTCGCCGGTGGTTACGTCGGTGACGGGGTGGCGACCTCCGCGCTCGCGGGCCGCACGCTCGCGGCGATGATCAGCGGCGACGACCCCGCCGACCTCGCCTCGCTGCCGTGGGCCGGGCGCGCGTCGCGGGCCTGGGAGCCGGAGCCACTGCGCTGGCTCGGCGTCAACGCCGTCACCGCCCTCATGACCTCGGCCGACTGGTCAGAGCGCCGCACGGGCCGCAGCTCGCGCGCCGCGTCGGCCTTCTGGACGGCGATGGGCCAGTAGCCCTCAGGCGGGGCGGAAGGCTCCGTCGCGCAGGACCGGGACGGCGGTCGACGTGTCGAGCTCGCCCGCGATCGCGACGTCGTCGGGCCAGCCCTGCGCGACCAGCTCGCGCCCGCTGGCCGTCGCCGCCAGTGCCGACGGCACGTCGTGCTCGACGACGAGCCACGCCGCCATCGCCGCGCCCGCCTCGGGGCTGAGCAGCAGCGGGCCCGCCTGGTGCTCGAGGCGTTCGACGAGCGAGGCGACGAAAGCGCCTGCGCCCCAAAGGTCCTCGACGGCCGGGCGCAGCGAGTCATCCGGCCAGCGCTCGCCTGACGGCACCACGACGACCGCCGGTTGCCGGCCGCGCCCCGCCTGCATCTGCCCCACAACCCATCGCGCGACGGCCGCCCGGTTGCGCAGCGACACCGCCACCACCTCGGCGCCCGCGTCAGCGAGCAGGTGGCTGATCGTCGAGCCGTTCGGCGAGGGCAGCACGAGATCACTGACGCCGATTGCCTCACGAATCGACTTGGGAGACAAGCTGATCGGCGGTATGCCGTCCGGCTGGCCACCAGCCGAAGCCGTGCGTGACGCTGATCTCGGCACCGCGAGCCGAGCCCCGAGGTGCTCCGCGTGCGCGACGGCCGAGTCGTCCTTCCAGCGGTACGGGTGCACGGTGATGCCGGCATCAGCTGCCACCGACACGCAGGTCGTGAAGCTCAGCACGTCGACGACGACGGCGGTCACGGCGGCACCCGACGCGACGGCATACCGCGTCAGGGCCTCGGCGCCCGTAGGCCCCCACTCGAGACGCACGACGTGCCCGTCCTGGCTGTGCCACGGCGGCGCCGGCCGCCCCCCGCCGGCGCTCACGAACCCTCGCCCTCGAGCAGGCGCACCAACCGGGCGGGCGCGGTGAGGCGGTAGGACGCGTCGACGAGCTCGGCCACCTCGTCCCAGGCCACGTGTGCGGCCGAGCCCGCGGGTGAGAAGTCGAGGCCCAGCCAGCCGTAGGGGCCGAGGTAGGCCGGCTCGAAGAAGCGGTCGTCGGCGAGCAGGGCCGGCCGGTCGGCGGGGTCGGGCAGGAAGACGAGGGAGCGGGCGTAGGGCTCGGGGTCGTGGTCGCCCCGGATCACCGCGCCGTAGCCGGCGAAGACCTTCTTCGTGAAGAAGTTCGGCCGACCGTGCGAGACCTTCTCCTGCGCCTCCGGCAGCGCGAGGCAGATCCCGCGCAGCCGGGCGAGGTAGGGGTCGGCGTCCTCGAACATCACCGGGTGGGCCATGCCCCCACGGTAGGGGCCTCAGCGGGCGCAGGCGCCCCCACCGCAGCCGTCGGCTCCACAGGCCCCGCCGCAGCCGCCACCGACGGCGGCCGGCTCGGGCTGCTCGTGTCGGTTCGACCACGCCGTCTCGAGCGCCTGGGTGAAGACCTCGACGGGCTGGGCGCCGGAGACGCCGTACTTGCGGTCGAAGACGTAGAAGGGCACCGACTCGATGCCGAGCATCTTGGCCGTGGCCTCGTCGCTGCGCACGTGGTTGCCGAAGTCGTCGGACTCGAGCATCGCGCGCACCTCGGACTCGTCGAGCCCGATCTCGGTCGCGAGCCCGACGAGGGTGTCGCGGTCACCGACGACGAGCCCGTCGGTGAAGTAGGCCCGCATGAGGCGCTCGTGGGCGAGGTCGGCGAGGCCGTGCTCGGCGGCGAGGTGCACGACGCGGTGCGCGTCGAAGGTGTTGCCGTAGCGGGCCTGCTCCCAGTTGAACGTGAGACCGAGCTCGGCGGCAGCCGCGGCCATCGAGCGGTGCTGGGCGATGGCCTGCTCCTGGCTCGTGCCGTACTTCGCGGCCACGAGGTCAACGAGCGGGAGGTCCGAGACGGCCGGCGCGCTCCGGTCGAGCTCGAAGCTGTGCCACGTGACCTCGATGTCGTCGCGGTGCTCGAACGCGCCGAGGGCGGCCTCGAGCCGGCGCTTGCCGAGGTAGCAGAAGGGGCACACGATGTCGGACCAGATGTCGATCTTCACGGTCCTGCAACCTACCCGCGGGCGGCGTTCTTCCCCGCATCGACGTCATCTGCGTCACGCACCCGCGCGATGACCGCGGCGGCGCACTCCTGCGGCCGCCGCTCGGGCAGCCAGTGGTTGTCGTCGAGCTCGACGAACGTGTAGGGCCCGGTCACGTGCTCGCGGGTCAGCTCCGCCGCCGTCCTGCCGAGGAAGGAGTCGCCGGATCCCCACACGAGAGTCGCCGGCACCGACACCCGGTGGGCGCGCACGTGCGAGGAGGCGGTCGCGCGGTACCAGCCGATCGGCCCGGTGAGCGCGTCCGCGCGGGCGAGGTGGGCGGCATACCGCCGGGCGTCCTCGAGGGGCATGCCGCTGCGAACGACGGTGGAGGCGAAGAGGGCGGCGAAGACCCGCTCGGGCACCCACGGCACCTGGAAGGCCGAGATGTACCACGACTTCAGCTGCTGCCCGCGGTCCGATCTCAGGGCCCGCGAGAGGGCGGCCGGGTGCGCCGTCGAGAGCACCGTGACGCTCGCGACGCGGTCGGGGTGGTTCGCCGCCAGCAGCCACGCGACGGCGCCACCCCAGTCGTGGCCGACCACGTGCGCGCGCTGGACTCCTGCCGCGTCGAGCAGCGCGAGCACGTCGGCGAGCAGCTCCTCGAGGCGGTATGCCGCCCGGCCGGGTGGCCGCGCCCCCGCGGAGTAGCCGCGCTGGTCGGGTGCCAGGGTGCGCAGGCCGGCGTCGTGGAGCAGGGGGGCGACGCGGTGCCACGAGGTGCGGTCCGTCGGGAAGCCGTGCAGCAGTACGACAGTCTCGCCGCCCATCGGCCCCGCGTCGTCGACCTCGAAGGTGAGGCCGTCGCGGGTGAAGGAGTGCAGTCGCGCGGGGTCGTCAGCCATCTGCCCATCATGACCCCCGCCACCCGCCGCGCTCTCAGGGCCCGCTCCGGGAGAAACCTGAGGTCAGGGCAGCCGCCGGGGACCTACCGTGGAGGTATGCCCGTCACCACCGCCCACCTGCGCACCGGTCGCCGGTGGTGGCACGTCTCGGGCACGGGCGTCTTCTTCGGCGCGGCCTACGTGCTCATCTCGATCTCACCGAGCCTGCTGCCGCGCACCTGGTACTACCAGGGAATGATCACCGGGCTGTGCGCTGCGGCCGGCTATGCGCTCGGGGTCGTGCTCGCGTGGCTGGTGCGGACCTTCGCCCGCATCATCGACCTGCGGATCATGGTCAGCGGGGAGGCGCGTCACTGGATCCTCGTCGCCGCGCCCGTCTTCGCCGCGGTGGCCGTCGTCGCCGTGACCGTCTCGAACGTGCGCTCGCAGGCCCGCACGGCTGCTGTCGTGCGGCTCGCGCCGCTGAGTCCGCTCGACTGGGTGCTCGCGCTCCTGCTGGCCGGCGCCATCACCACGGCCCTCATCGCCCTCGCGCGCGGGTTGCGCGGCATGACGCACCGGCTCGCCGAGGCCGCCGGCCACGTGCTGCCCAAGACGATCGCGTCGGCGATCGCCATCGTCGTCGTCGTGCTCGCGACGGCGTGGGTGAGCGACAGCGTCGTCTTCCACCGGGGCATGCAGGCCTTCGCCGGCATTGCGGCGCAAGTGAACTCGAGCCCACCGGTGGGGCGCGCGGCTCCGGCGTCGCCGATGCGCTCGGGCGGTCCGGGGTCGCTCGAGAGCTATGCGAGCCTCGGCTACCAGGGCCAGATGTTCGTCACGAGCGCCCCGACGCCCGCGCAGATCTCGGCGGCCACCGGCCGCGACGCGATCGAGCCCATCCGCGTCTATGCAGGGCGCTCGCCCGACGAGTCCATCGAGCAGGTGGCCGACGCGGTCGTGGCCGAGCTTCGGCGCACCGGTGCCTTCGACCGACGGGTGCTGGCCGTCATCACGACGACGGGCACCGGCTGGGTCGACGACTGGTCGGCGCAGTCGATCGAGTACCTCAGCAACGGTGACAGCGCGATCGCGGCGATGCAGTACTCCTACCTGCCGAGCGCCCTGTCGATGATGACCGACCGCGACACCCCCCGCGAGGCCGGCAAGGCGCTCTTCGACTCGGTGTATGCCGCCTGGAGCGCCCTCCCCCTGGACCGGCGCCCCCAGCTCGTCGTCGGCGGGGAGTCCCTCGGCTCGTACGGCGGTCAGGCCGCCTTCACGGACGCCGCCGACATGCTGCGCAAGGCGCAGGGCGGGGTCTGGGTCGGCACGCCGAGCTTCACCGGGATCGCGATGGAGCTGACGGCCCGCCGCAACGAGGGCTCGCCCGAGATCGTGCCCGTCGTCGACGCGGGGCGGCACATCCGCTTCGTCGCCGGCACCGACGGCCTGACCCACGACTACTACGGCCGCGACTACGGCACGTGGGACTTCCCTCGCTTCGTCTACGCCCAGCACCCCTCCGACCCGGTCGTCTGGTGGAACCCCGCGCTGCTCGGCGCGGAGCCGGAATGGCTCCGCGAGCCGCGCGGACGCGACGTCAACCCGGACGTCACGTGGATCCCGTTCGTCACCTTCTGGCAGCTGACGACCGACATGGCGGTCGGCCACGACCCGCCCGACGGCTACGGCCACCGCTACGGCGCCGAGCTCGTGCCGGCCTGGGGGTCGGTGCTCGGCGGGTCGCCGACCGACGACTACTCGGCGATCATCGCGGGCATCGGCAAGACGGTGAACAGGGTCGAGTGACCGGGCTGGTCCAGAGCTGACCTACGCTCGGCGTGTGCCGGCGCAGCGTTTCCACGGACAGATCGCCGGGGTCGGCTCCGACTCTGGCACCCGGGTCGTCGTCGGGTCGTGGCACCGGACTCCGCTGGGGTCCTTCGGCGACGCCATGGTCGAGACGGCCTCAGGCCACCGGGTGCTCGTCGCGCCGAGCCGTGAGGTGGCCGACTTCATCGAGGCGACCTACGCCTTCGACGAGGTGCGTCTCGAGCCGGTCACCGTGAACTCGGGGGAGGGGCGGTGGCACGTCGAGTCGCCGTCGCTCGTGCTCGACCTCACGGTCGGCGGGCGTATGCCGCTCGGCCGGCTCCTGCGGCTCGTGCCGTCCCGCGTGGCCACGAGCCGCGCATGGGCCTGCGTCGTGGACCCGTTCGCGCGGGTTGCCCTGCGCGGCGTGCGAACTCGGGGCACCGCCCTCGAGGGTCGAAAGGAGTACTACGGCGCGACCGACCTCCATGCCGTCACCAGCCTCGCCGGCTCGTTCGACGGCGAGCCGCTCGGGGTGCTCGCGCCGGTCGACCCGCCGTGCCGGTTCGGCTTCTCGTCGACGCCGGCGCGGCCGTCGGTCACGTCGGTCGTGACAACGGTGGTCACCTAGCCTGTCAAGGGTCCACGCTCGCGACGGCAGCGCCTCTCGGGGACGCCAGCACACGGCATACGCGGCGCCGTAGCCCCCGAGGTGTGCGGCTGGGTCGGGCCTCCGGTCAGCTGGAGAAGAAGAGGCCGGCCATGCCCTTCTTGCGGTACTTCTTGCCGCCATGGTTGCCCCACGACGGGCCGCCGTACTGCTGCGGCGGCGGGTGGGCCACGAAGCGGGACTCCAGCTGCGACAGGTGCTCGAACTCTCCGAAGTCGAGGAAGATGCCCCGGCACTGGTCGCACTGCTCGACGTGGACCCCGTTGCGGTCATAGGTGCGCATCGTGCCCCGGCACTTCGGGCAGACGAAGCCCTGCGGCTGGTAGGCGGCTGCGCCCGTGGCGTCCTGGTGCGGGAAGGGCGGCGGTTGCTGGCTCATGGGGTCATCCTCACATCCCCCTGCATGCCTGCAACAGGGCCGAGACTGAGATCCCGCTGGACATCGGCTGGGCGCCGAGCTCGCGCACCGCGGCGACGAAGACGGCGCACCGGGCCGCAAGGTCGAGGCGGGGCCACGGGTCGCCGTCGCCGGGGATGCCGGGCCCTCCGGTGGCGCGGTAGGCGCCCAGGAAGGTGCCCCAGCTGTCGTCGTCGAGCAGCCCCGCGGCCCAGAAGCCGGCGGGCCGGCCGAGGTCCCAAGCAGGGTCGCCCAGACCCAGGTCGTCGATGTCGAGCAGCCGCCACTCGTCGTCATGAGCCAGCTGGCCGAGGTGCCAGTCACCGTGGACCAGGGTTGTGGGGCGAGAGCCCGGCTCTTGCGCGCCTTCGCGCAGCTGCACGGTGAGGCTCGCCCCAACCGTGGCCAGCAGGTCCCGGTCGTCGTCACCGACTGCCAGGTCGGCCACCCGCGCCAGCGCCCGGCCGAGCCTCTTGCCGCCACCGTGGACGCCGAGCCGCGCGGTCACCGAGTCCACCGGTGCCCGGTGCAGGCGGGCGAGGAGTGCCCCGGCGGCCGCCCACGGCAGGTCGTCGTCGTCCGGGTGCAGCACGTCGACCCGGGGCCAGGCCGTGACGAGACGGTGGCTCGCCGGCTCTGTCCCAGGACTCGTCGACAAGGGGGCCACGACGAGCCCTCGTGCTGCAAGCCGCGCCGACGACGTGAGGCGACGTGACAGCGCGGCGGCATCCGTGCGCGGGTGGTGGACCTTGACCACGACATCGCCGACGTGGGCGACGAGCGCACCGGACGGGGTGGCGACCCGTCTCACCGGCGACCCGGGGCCGACCCCACTGCTCAGCGCGGCGGCATACGCCCGGAGCCAGGTGTCGGGAGGCTCGGCCGTCATGTCGTGATTGTCGCCGAGGTGGCGTCGGAACGGTGCACGCGTCTGCGGGCCGCTCCTCAGTCTGCGCTGGTATGACAGGGGGATGGGAACGATGATCGAGCTGCCCCAGCATGACCTGACCGCCTACCGCGCCGACCCGCCCGGCGAGGTGCGCGGGGCGGTCGTCGTCATCCAGGAGATCTGGGGCCTGGCCGACCACATCAAGGACGTCGCCGACCGTTTCGCGGCGGAGGGCTACCTCGCGGTCGCTCCCGACCTGCTCGGGCACATCGGCCTCACCCCCGAGGTCGGCGCCGAGCTCCAGCAGCTGATGTCGGCCGACGAGGCGACGCGCACGGCGGCCCAGCCGCGCATGCGCGAGGCGATGGGGGGTGCGCGCTCGCCGGAGTTCGCCGCCTGGGCGGTGCCGGCGCTGCGGTCCGTCGTCGACCTGCTCCTCGAGCAGCCCGGGGTCGAGGGCTCGGTCGGGGTCGTCGGCTTCTGCTTCGGCGGCTCCTACAGCTACGCGCTCGCGCTCGCCGAGCCCCGCCTCCGCGCCGCGGTCGCGTTCTACGGAGGCTTCCCCGAGACCGGCGACCCGGCCACCATCAGCTGCCCGGTCCTCGCGTTCTACGGCGAGGAAGACCACGGCATCACCGACGGCGTGCCCGAGCTCGAGCAGCGCATGGCCGACGCCGGGGTCGACTACACGGCGCGCGTGTACCACGACGTGGGGCACGCCTTCTTCAACGACACCTCGCCCTCGCGCTACGACGCCGAGGCAGCCGGCGACGCCTGGGCGCGCACGCTCGACTTCTTCGGCCGCCACCTCTGATGGCCGGGTCACGCGGTCCGCTCGTCCTCGGGCCGATGCTGCGCTACATCGGCGAGACCGACGCCACCGTCTGGGTCGAGACGGCCGAGGCCGCGGTGGTCACCGTCGAGGCCGGGGGCCGCGAGTGGCGCGCGCCGACCTTCAGCGTCAAGGGGCACCACTACGCCCTCGTCGTCGTCGACGGCCTCGCCCCCGGCGACGAGCTGCCGTATGCCGTCCGCATCGGTGACGACGCCGTGTGGCCGCCCGTGGACCACGCCTTCCCACCACCGCGGATCCGCACGATCGACCGGTCGAGGCCGACCCGGCTGCTCTTCGGGTCGTGCCGCACGAGCGTGTCGCACGACCGGGCAGGCAATGCCAGCAACGGTGTCGACGCGCTGCGGGCCCTCGCCCTCGCTCTCGCCGACGGCGCGGCGGAGTGGCCGGACCTGCTGGCGTTCATCGGCGACCAGGTCTACGCCGACGAGACGTCCGAGCAGATGCGGGCCTTCATCGCCGCGAGGCGTGACATCGCGCAGCCGCCGGGCGAGGAGATCAAGGACTACGAGGAGTACGCCCACCTCTACGGCCTCGCCTGGAGCGACGACGCGATCCGGTGGCTGCTCTCGACGCTGCCGAGCTGCATGATCTTCGACGACCACGACATCCGCGACGACTGGAACACGTCGTGGACCTGGCAGGAGGAGATCAACAAGACCCCGTGGTGGCACGAGCGCCTCATGGGCGGCCTGTCGTCCTACTGGGTCTACCAGCACCTCGGCAACCTCCCGCCGAGCGAGCTGGCGCAGGACGTGGTCTACGCGCGGCTCCTCGAGACGGCCGGTCCCGACGGGCAGCAGGCCGGCGAGCTGCGTGCTGACGAGACGCCGGCGGCCGAGCTGGCGGCGGCCGAGGTCGATCTCACCGAGCCGATCTTCGACCTGGCCCGCCGCGTCGACCGACACCCTGAGGTCTACCGCTGGAGCTACCGGCGTGACCTCGGCGACTGCCGGCTCGTCGTCGTCGACTCGAGGGCGGCCCGCGTGCTCGACCCCGACCACCGCTCGATGCTCGACCCCGACGAGATGTCCTGGCTCGACGAGCAGCTGACCGGAGACGTCGAGCACCTCCTCATCGGCACCTCGCTGCCGTTCCTGCTGCCCCCCGGCCTGCACGACCTCGAGGCCATCGACGAGGTGCTCGCGGAGGGCGCGCACGGCCGCCTCGTCGCGACCCTTGCCGAGCGGGCCCGCCAGAGCATCGACCTCGAGCACTGGGCGGCGTTCAACGAGGGCTTCGCCGAGGTGTTCGACATCGTCATGGACGTGGCCCGGGGCAACCGCGGCCGCGCCCCGTCGACGATCGTCTTCCTCTCGGGTGACGTCCACAACTCCTACCTCGCGGAGGTCACGGACGCCGCCGAGCGGCACGGGGCACGCTCACGCATCGTCCAGGCTGTCTGCTCGCCGATCCGCAACCCGATGCCGCGCGCGATCAGGGTGATGATGTCGGCCTTCGCCCGAAGCCTCGTGCGACCGATGCGCTTCGTCGCCGGCCACTCGAGGCGGGTGCCCGACCCGGCCTACCCGTGGCTGGTCACCGACGGGCCATGGTTCGACAACTGCCTCGCGGAGGCGACGATCCAGGGCCCTGACGTCGCCTTCGTGTGGCGGGGAGGCGAGGTGCGTGACGGCGACGACCTGCACCCGGTGCTGACGACGGTAGGTGCGGTGCGCGTCCCAGGCGGCCAGGACGCCGGAGTGAGGATCGGCGAGAGCGCTGCGGACGAGAGGCACACCGTCACGCGCTGATGCCCGGGTACCGGTGTGATGACGGGGCCACTCGAGTGTCCGTCGAGTGGCCCCGTGACCTCAGGAGTGTCGGGGTGGGTGGTGCCGGTGTGACGACGGGGCCACTCGAGTGGGGAACTGCGGCGGGTGAGTGGGGGAGTGGGTCTGGTCGAGTGGCCCCGTGACCTCACGAGTGTCGGGGCGGGAGGTGCGGGTGTGACGACGGGGCCACTCGAGTGGGGTGTGGGTCTGGTCGAGTGGCCTCGTGACCTCAGGACGCCGAGGGTGCGCGCCGCCACCGGTTGGGCGCGACCGGCACCGCCGGTATGGCGTGGGGCTGGTCGCTCAGCACGGGCTCGTCACGCTCGAGCGCGTTCCCGTGGTCGAGCGGGCTGAGGCTGCCGAGGCTCTCGGCCACGACGACGGCGTCGTCGCCCGGCCGCAGGCGGAAGTCGGCCTTGGGGTTGGCGACGGTGACGCCGTCCCGCACAACAGCGAGCAGGGTGGCCTCGTGGTCCTGGCGGAGCCGGGCGGAGAGCTCGTCGGTCGTGAGGTCGACGTAGTCGTCGGGCAGGGCGACGCGGTAGAGCTCCGAGCCGTCACCCCCCGAGACGATGTCGGTGATGAGCTCGGCGAGGCCCGGATAGAGCGCCGACCGGGCGAGCAGCCGTGACGCGAGGGTCGAGGTCACGAGGATCTCGTCGGCGTGGGCGCGCTCGAAGTGCTCGACGTGCTTGGGGTTGTTGACCTCGACGACGGTGCGCACCTCGGGGGCCATCGACTCGATGGCGAGCACCGCGAGGATCGATCGCATGTCGGCCTCGTTGCTGCCGTCTGCCGGGAAGACGATGGCGGCACTGGCCTGGGCGATGCCTGCGCGCTCGAGATCGTGGGAGTTCGTCACGTCGCCCCGCACGAAGTAGACGCCCATCCCGGCCGGGTTGGACTCGGTGTCGTGCACGAGCACGATCTTCGAGGTGAACTCGTCGCCGCGCAGCTCCTCGATGAGCTCGCGCGCCGTGGAGTTCCAGCCGCACACGACGATGTGGTTCTCGTAGCCGGCAGCACCCATGCCCTGGCCCTCCTTGAGCAGGTAGTCGATGACGAAGCCGACGAGGGCCGCCGTGAGGGTGGCGACGATGGCCACACCGAAGAAGGCGAGCAGCCAGCCGATGATGAAGCCCGCTGGCGAGTTCACGTAGCTCGAGTCGCCGGACCCGATGACGGTCGTCACGGCCCAGTAGAAGGAGTCGCCCAGGCCGTGGAGCGAGCGCTTCTCGACCTCGAAGACCGTGACGAGGAACGCGGCGACGAAGACGAACCCGATGACGGCGAGCAGCAGCGTGCGGAAGAAGTGGAGGTCGACGTCGCCGCTGATCCGCTTGAGGTGGAAGGAGACCCGCTTGAAGATCGGCACCGCCACGAGCGGGCGCAAGGGCACGGCGAGGACGCGCTTCACCGCTGCACGCATGAGACCCCCCGTCCGACGACGCGCGGGCCAACCCGCAGGACTCCTCCGACATGGTCTCGCGAGGCGCCCTGCGGCGCAGGGGAATCCACGACAGATTTGCAGCCAGTATCAGGCGAAACGGCATCAAGCGGACGTTTCTGACGGTTTCTTCAGTTCTGACCTACTCGTCAGGATCAGGGCCTATCGTCGGGTCATGTCCGCAGTGCCGGAGCCGTCCGTCGCCCGAGTCGACCGCCGCAAGGCGCGCACCCGGCGAGCGCTGGTGGAGGCGGCCCGCCGCATCCTCGCCAGCCGCGGCACGACCGACGTCAGCATCCAGGACATCACCGACGAGGCGGACGTCGGGCTCGGCTCGTTCTACAACCACTTCTCGAGCAAGGCCGAGCTGTTCGAGGAGGCCGCGGGCGAGGCCCTCGAGGAGTACGGGCAGCGACTCGACAAGAGCTCGGCAGGCATGGACGACCCGGCGGAGATCTTCGCGCTCGGCGTGCGCCTGACCGCCGGGCTCGCACGCACCCAGCCGGCGGTCGCCCAGATCCTCGTGCAGGCCGGTGAGGTCTTCCTCGTGAGCGACCGCGGGCTCGCCCCCCGGGCGCGACGCGACATCCAGCGCGGCATCGACACCGGCCGCTTCGCCGTCGCCTCCGCCGACGTCGCCCTCGTGGCCACGGCGGGGGCGGTCCTCACCTACGTCCAGGTCGCGCTCGCCTCGCCCGACCGGTTCGACGACACCTCCGTCGACGCCCTCGCAGAGCTCCTCCTGCGGATGCTCGGCGTGCCCGCCCGCAGTGCCAGGGCGGTCGTCCAGCGACCGCTGCCGGCGCCCTCGGGGACACCCGGCTGGACCTGACCCCGCCTGACCGCACCCGTCCCTGCCGCCACCATCCCCGCCCCTCGAAGGAGACCTCGTGACCGCGTCCACCCCCAGCCTGGGAGGGCCCGCGGGCCGCCCCAACGTCCTGCTCATCACGACGGACGAGCAGCGCTGGTCGCTGCCGACGCCGGCGGGCTTCCACCTGCCGGCGCGCGACTGGCTCGCCGAGCGAGGCACGACCTTCGACCGCTACTACGTCGCCTCCGCGATGTGCAGCTCGTCGCGCTCCGTGATGTATACGGGCAGGCACGTGCCGATCACGCAGATCTACGACAACGACAACATGCCCTACATCCGCCCGCTCGACCCGAGCCTCGGCACGCTGGGCACGATGATGCGCGCGGCCGGCTACTACACCTCCTACCAGGGCAAGTGGCACCTCTCGAACGCCTACCAGTCCCCGACGAAGCAGACCTCGACCGTCGACGAGCTCGAGCCCTACGGCTTCTCGGAGTTCAACGACTGGGGCGACATCGACGGTGGCGCCTGGGCCGGCCTCAAGATCGACCCCGTCATCGCCGGTCAGGCGGTCAAGTGGCTGCGCGACCGGGCACCGGTCGTCGGGCAGGACCAGCCGTGGTTCATGGCGGTCAACTTCGTCAACCCCCACGACGTCATGAGCTACGACTACGGCACGCGGCGCTCGATCGCGCCCCCGCCCAACCTCGCCGAGGCCGTGACGGTGCGTCCCCCGGCCGACACCCCGATCTACAACAAGGTGTGGGACCTCGAGCTCCCGGCGACCGCCGGTGACGACCTCTCGAGCGCGCCCCAGGCGGTGCGCGAGTACGCCGGCCTCGCGAGCACGATGTTCGGCGACATCAGCTCGCCGGAGCAGTGGCGGCTCGGCATGAACTTCTACCTCAACTGCATCCGTGACGTCGACCGCAGCATCGCCCTGGTCCTCGACGCCCTCGCCGCCTCCGGTCAGGCCGACCGCACGGTCGTCGTCTTCACCTCCGACCACGGCGAGATGGCCGGCTCGCACGGTCTGCGCCAGAAGGGCAACCTCGTCTACGACGAGAACTTCCACGTGCCCCTCGTCGTCGTGCACCCCGACGTCGCGGGCGGCGGCAGGAGTCATGCGCTCGGCTCGGCCGTCGACCTCGCGCCCACGATCCTCGAGCTGGCCGGGGTCGACCCGGAGCGGCTGCGGTCGGAGTTCTCCGGGCTGCACGGCCAGTCGCTGGCGCCCGTCCTCCTCGACCCGGAGGCTCGCCCTCGGGAGGGAGTGCTCACCGCCGTCGAGTCGGTGCTCACCCTGGACGCCGACTTCTGGCGCGCCTTCGGCAGCGGCGATGCGCCGGCCCGGGTGCAGTCCGGCGAGCTGCGACCGGACTGGCGCAAGCGCGGCTTCCTGCGCGGGTGGACCGACGAGCGCTACACCTTCGGGCGCTACTTCTCGCCGCTCGAGCCGAACCGGCCAGGAGGGGTCGACGAGCTGCTCCGCGACAACGACGTCGTGCTCTACGACCGGCAGAGCGATCCTGGTGAGACGAACAACCTCGCGTCCGACCCGGAGCACCGCGGCCTCGTCGAGTCGCTCGGGGCCAAGCTCGAGGCGCTCATCGACGCCGAGATCGGTGCCGACGAGCACGCCTGGGTGGCCGAGCGCCCCATCCTTCTCGGGCCCCCGCGCTGGCGCGGCGACTCCGTGGGAGCGGTGCCGGCCGCCTCCGCCTGAGGTCACGCGGCGGCATACGGCAGCGGGGGACGCGTCGGGGAAACTGAGCGCCGATCAGCGGCGCCGCCGGGGTCCTGCCAAGCGGCGGCGTCGCTGCGGCGCGCGGGCCTGCCGGTCTGCCGTATGCCGGCCGGCCCCTCCCGGTCAGCCGTGCCGCATCCGCAGGCGGTCCATCTCGGCCTCCACCTCGGCAGGTCCCGGCTCAGGGCTGAGGACGTCCCAGACGTTGAAGGCCAAGCCGATGCCCCAGCCGAGGAGGACGAAGATCGGCCAGAAGAAGCCGGTCCCGCTCACCCACCAGATGCCGACGAGCAGGAGGTTGACCATCACGTAGGCGATGGCGTGCGCCTGCAGGTCCCGCTTCGCCTTGAGGTGCTTGAGTGCCAGCGCGCGGAGGTCGTCGTCCATCCGGTCAGGGGGGACCTCGGCGCCCGTGGGCACGATCGGGTTGCTCATCGTGATCTCCCTTCCACCTCCAGCGTGCGACGCGCACAGGAGGCGGCGGCAGGGCCCTTGGTCCTGCCTTCGGGCACAGGCGCTCACACGTCGGGGCGGAAGATGTCCTCGATCGGTGCGCCGAAGAGCGCGGCCAGCCGGAAGGCGAGCGGCAAGCTCGGGTCGAACCGTCCCTTCTCGATGGAGATGACGGTCTGGCGGGACACCCCGAGCGCCTCGGCGAGCTGTGCCTGCGAGAGGCCGCGCTCGGCGCGGCGCACGGCAATGTCGTTGTCCACGTCAGCGGGCGCTGCGCTCGAGCGCGACGTAGCGCACCGCCGCGTCGCCCATCGCGAGGACGACGAGGGCGAGCAGCACGACCTGGGCCTCGAGAGCCACGTCGAGGACCGACACGACGGCGAGGCCGAGGCCCATGACGACGAGCAGGTCGGTGAAGGCGCCGGCCGAGGCGACCTGGACCCAACGGTGCTCGACGTTGTCGCCCGCGTTGCGGTCGGGTCGGACCGTCACGGGTGCGACAAGCAGGAGCCAGGCGAGCGCCCCGGCGGGGGCCAGCGTGGAGGCGGCGAAGACCGTGGCGGTCAGGACGAAGGGGCGGCCTGACATCGCGCCGGCGAGGACACCGACGGCGGCAGACGCGACGAGGGTGAGCATGGCAGCGACGAGGCGTCGGCGGGTCAGCGAGTCGAGCACGAGGGCCTCCGTGGTCCGGTCCTGGGTGACGCCGGACGGACGTGTCAAGCGTGCTTGACGTAAAGGATGCTTGACACCAAGCGATGCGTCAAGCGGGCGGTCGACAACCGGGAACAATCCCCGCGCGACCAGAGTTGAGTCGACTGAACGCAAGATTTGCGAGTCCGGCTTTGACAATCGCAGGACGGGCGAGCAGATTTGCTCTGAAGCCCCATCTCATCAGCACCATCACGCAACGAGGAGTCACCCATGGCACGTGCGGTCGGAATCGACCTCGGTACCACCAACTCGGCAGTCTCCGTCCTGGAGGGCGGCGAGCCGAGCATCATCGCGAACGCCGAGGGTGGGCGCACCACGCCCTCCGTCGTCGCCTTCTCCAAGAACGGCGAGGTGCTCGTCGGCGAGGTCGCCAAGCGCCAGGCCGTCACCAACGTCGACCGGACGATCCGCTCCGTCAAGCGCCACATGGGCACGGGCTGGAAGTCGGCCGAGATCGACGGCAAGACCTACAACGCGCAGGAGATCAGCGCCCGCATCCTGCAGAAGCTGAAGCGCGACGCCGAGGCCTACCTCGGCGAGACGGTGACCGACGCGGTCATCACCGTGCCCGCCTACTTCGACGACGCCGAGCGCCAGGCCACCAAGGAGGCCGGCGAGATCGCGGGCCTCAACGTCCTGCGCATCGTCAACGAGCCCACCGCTGCGGCGCTCGCCTACGGCCTCGACAAGGGCAAGGAGGACGAGCTCATCCTCGTCTTCGACCTCGGTGGCGGCACGTTCGACGTCTCCCTCCTCGAGGTGGGCAAGGACGCCGAGGACGGCTTCGCGACGATCCAGGTGCGCGCGACCAACGGTGACAACCACCTCGGTGGCGACGACTGGGACGACCTGCTCGTCCAGCACCTCATCACCCAGGTGAAGAACAAGACGGGCCAAGACCTCTCCAAGGACAAGATCGCGATGCAGCGCCTCCGTGACGAGGCCGAGCGCGCCAAGAAGGAGCTCTCCACCGCGACGAGCACCAACATCTCGGCGCAGTACATCTCGATGACGCCCGAGGGCCCGATCCACCTCGACGAGAACATCACGCGCGCGCAGTTCGAGCAGATGACGAAGTCGCTCCTCGACCGCACCAAGGCCCCGTTCCACAAGGTCATCGAGGACGCCGGCATCAAGGTCGCCGACATCGACCACGTCGTGCTCGTCGGCGGCTCGACCCGTATGCCCGCCGTCACCGCTCTCGTCAAGGAGCTGACCGGCGGCAAGGAGCCCAACAAGGGCGTCAACCCCGACGAGGTCGTCGCCATGGGCGCGAGCCTGCAGGCCGGTGTCCTCAAGGGCGAGCGCAAGGACGTCCTGCTCATCGACGTCACGCCGCTCTCGCTCGGCATCGAGACCAAGGGTGGCCTGTTCACCAAGCTCATCGAGCGCAACACCGCGATCCCGACGAAGCGCTCTGAGATCTTCAGCACCGCCGACGACAACCAGCCGTCAGTCCTCATCCAGGTCTTCCAGGGTGAGCGCGAGATCGCGCAGCACAACAAGTCGCTCGGCACCTTCGAGCTGACCGGCATCGCGCCGGCGCCGCGTGGTGTGCCGAAGATCGAGGTCACCTTCGACATCGACGCCAACGGCATCGTCAACGTCAGTGCCAAGGACCAGGGCACCGGCAAGGAGCAGAAGATGACGATCACCGGCGGCTCGGCCCTGTCCAAGGACGAGATCGACAAGATGGTCAAGGACGCCGAGGCCCACGCCGACGAGGACCGCAAGCGCCGCGAGGACGCCGAGGTGCACAACCAGGCCGAGCAGCTGATCTTCTCGACCGAGAACTTCCTCAAGGAGTCCGGCGACAAGATCCCGACCGACGTCAAGACCCCGGTCGACGAGGCGCTCGCGGACCTCAAGGCCGCCATCGCCGAGGGCTCCGAGGCCAGCGCCGACGACATCAAGGCCAAGATCGAGGACCTCAACACCAAGTCGCAGGCCATGGGCCAGGCGCTGTATGCCGCGGAGCAGGCTTCCGCCAGCGCCGCGGGTTCCGCTGGGGCACAGGACTCCTCGGCTGACGCCGGCGCTTCGGCTGGTGCGGGCTCGGCCGCCGACGACGACGTCGTCGACGCCGAGGTCGTCGACGAGGACGAGACCAAGGACTCCAAGTGACCGACACGACCGGCACGGGGGCCCCCGAGGGCACACCGCCCGACGGTGTCGAGCCCGAGTCGACCGGCAGGGCCGATGGAGCCGGCAGCGCACCTGCTGACGGCTCCCCGGCCGGGGCCGGCCCGGGTCACCACCGCTACTTCGAGGGTGGCCCCGGGGCCTCGTCCGAGCCCGGTGGTGAGGACGAGTTCGACCACGGCGCAGGCGAGTCCGAGAGCGAGGTGCTGGCGCGTGAGGACGCGCTGGCGGCCTCCTACCTCTCCGACCTGCAGCGGCTCCAGGCCGAGTACGTCAACTACAAGAAGCGCGTCGACCGCGACCGTGACGTCATCCGCAACGCCGCTGTCGGCAGCGTCGTGGAGTCGTTGCTCCCCGTGCTCGACGACATCCACATGGCCCGCCAGGTCGGCGACCTCGCCGACGGCCCGTTCTCCGCGATCGCCGACAAGCTCGAGGCGATCCTCGGTCGCTACGGCGTCGAGCGGCTGGGCGAGGCCGGCCAGGAGTTCGACCCCAACGTGCACGAGGCCCTCATGCACGTCGAGGCCGACCTGCCCGAGGGATCCACCGGCACGCACGTCGTGCAGGTGCTCCAGCCCGGCTACCGCATCGGCGAGCGCCTCGTGCGCGCGGCGAGGGTCTCGGTTGCCGACGCAGGCTGAACGTGTCGTCGCCCGGCGCGGGGTCAACCGCTTCGCGCCGGGAGACATGCAGGATGATGTGAGAACCCAGCCACCCGACCGGAAGGAGGTGCGCCATGGCTAGTCAGGACTGGTTCGAGAAGGACTTCTACGCCACCCTCGGCGTGCCCCAGGACGCCGACGCTGCGGTGATCAAGAAGGCCTACCGCAAGCTCGCCCGCGACCTGCACCCCGACCACAACGTCGGCAACGCCCACGCCGAGGAGCGCTTCAAGGAGATCGGCGAGGCGTATGCCGTGCTCTCCGACCCCGAGCAGCGTCGCGAGTACGACGCCATCCGTGCCATGTCGCACGGCGGCGCTCGCTTCACCGCGGGCGGGCCGGGCGGCGGCGGCGCCGGCTTCGAGGACATCTTCTCCGCGTTCGGCGGTCCTGGTGGCCCCGGAGGCGGCGGCCAGCGCGTGCGCTTCGACACGAGCGGGGGGCAGCCGAACATCGAGGACCTCCTCGGCCAGATGTTCGGTGGCGGCGCCGGCGGCTTCGGCGGCGCCCAGGGCTATGGCGGCGGCGGCTTCGGCTCCACAGCCGGCCCGCGGCCCGGGGCCGACGTGCAGGCCAGCACGAGCATCGGCTTCCGCGCCGCCGTCGAGGGCTCGACCGTCACGCTGACCTCGCCCGACCTCGGCCGCATCACCGCGCGCATCCCCCCGGGTGTCAAGGACGGCCAGAGAATTCGACTGCGCGGCAAGGGTCGTCAAGGTGACCCAGGTGCGGCGCCCGGCGACCTCATCCTCACGGTGACCGTCGGCAAGCACCCCGTCTTCGGTCGCGACGGCGACAACCTCACGCTCGACCTGCCCGTCACGTTCGCCGAGGCCGCGCTCGGTGCGACCGTCTCGGTGCCGACGCTCGACGGCGGCTCGGTCAAGGTCAAGGTCGCGCCCGGCACCCCGAGTGGGCGCGTGCTCCGGCTCAAGGGCCGCGGCGTCACGCGTGGTGACCACAAGGGCGACCTCCTCGCCAAGGTGCAGGTCGTCGTGCCCCAGCGGCTCACCGACGAGGCCCGCGAGGCCGTCGAGAAGATGGCCGCGGCCGAGGACGGTCACGACCCGAGGGCCGAGCTCTTCGAGCGGGCCCGGGCCTGACGGCATACGGCAGCGACGAGAGAGCCCAGCAGAGGACGGTGAGCACGATGGCACGCAGGAACGCCCGAACGGGCGGTCACGACGACGACGCCCCGGTGTTCGTCATCTCCGTCGCGGCCGAGCTCGCCGGCATGCACGCCCAGACGCTGCGGCAGTACGACCGGCTCGGGCTCGTCACTCCGTCGCGCACCCGCGGCGGCGGACGGCGCTACAGCACGCGCGACGTGGCGCTGCTGCGCGAGGTGCAGCGGCTCTCGCAGGAGGGCGTCTCGCTCGCCGGCATCCAGCGCATCCTCGAGCTCGAGACCCACGTCGACGCGCTGCAGGCGAGGGTCACCGAGCTGACCGAGGCACTCGACCAGGCGCGCACCGCACTGTCGTCCGGCACCCGCGTCTTCGCCGTGGGGCCGATGGGTGAGGTCGTGCCGATTCGTCCCGGGCAGAGGCCGCCTCGCCATCCGTCGTCGCAGGCTCTCGTCGTCTGGAGACCCGAGCGCTAGCCGCGTGAATCGTCAACTGCATGTGCAAGACTGTGGGGCCGCCTCGAGCAAAGGGGCGTTGAGTGCAGTAGCTGGATGCCGCCGGAGGCCTCTCGTGATTCTCATTCCGGAGGTCGAGTGAACCCGCATCACCGCGACGTCGACCCCGTGGCCGAGCCCACGGCCGACATGGTCGCCGGTCCGTCGACGATGACGTCGGACCACCCGGGCGAGATGCAGGAGCTCTTCTCCCTCACCGACTGGAGCGCAACGCAGCTCGGGCCGGTCGAGAGCTGGCCCGCGCGACTGCGCACCATCGTCGACATCTGCCTGTCGTCGCGCTTCCCCATGCTCGTGTGCTGGGGCCGCGACCTCGTCATGATCTACAACGACGGCTACCGGACGCTGCTCGGCTCGACGAAGCACCCCGGTGCCTGGGGCCGCCCGGTGCGAGACGTGTGGCCCGAGATCTGGGACGTCATCGGCCCGATGTTCGACGGCGTCGTGCAGGGTGGGCCACCGACGTGGGCCCAGGACGAGCTCCTCGTCGTCGACCGCTACGGCTTCGCCGAGGAGGCCTACTTCACGTGGACCTACGGCGCCATCCACGACGACTCGGGTGAGAACGTCGTCGGCATCCTCAACGTCGCCACCGAGGTGACCGCGAAGGTGCTGGCCGAGCGCCGGGCCCGGGTGTCAGCTGAGCTCGTCGCTGCGCTCGCCGACGCCACGTCCGCCGATGGAGTGCGCCGGCGCGCCGTCGACGTGCTCGGGGCCCACACCGAGGACCACCTCTGGGTCGACCTCGTCTGGACCGACGGCCGCGGCCCGGACGCTCCGGAGGTCCTCGACGAGCTGGCGGCCGCCCCCGGCGAGGGTGACGGGGCGGTGCACGTGCTGCCGGTCCTCGAGCCGGGTCTGCACGAGCCGACCGCGCATCTGCACCTCACGGCCAACCCGCGACGTCCGTGGGACGGTCCGCTCCAGGTGTACGCCGAGCTCTGTGCGTCGCACGTCGCCATGGCGCTGAGCGGCCTGCGGCGGCTCCGGGAGGAGCAGCACCGGGCCGAGGTGCTGACTGCCCTCGACACGGCAAAGACCGACTTCTTCGCCAACGTCAGCCACGAGCTGCGCACGCCGCTGACGCTCATCGCCGGGCCGGTGCAGGACGCGCTGAAGAACCCCGACCTCGGCGACGAGGCGCGCGAGCGCTTCGAACTGATCCGCCGCAACACCGACCGCCTCGTCGGCCTCGTCGACCGCATCCTCGACCTCACCCGCGTCGAGGCGGGTGCGGTCGAGCCGCACTGGGTGCAGGTCGACGTGCGGGAGGTCCTCACGGGGGTCGCTGCCAACTTCCGCCCGGCCATCGAGCGGCTCGGTCTCGACTTCTCCGTCGAGCTCGACGAGCTCGACCACGACACCTTCGTCGATGTCGACATGCTCGAACGCGTCGTGCTTAACCTCCTCTCGAACGCCCTGAAGTTCACCCCCCGAGGCGGTATCACGTTGCGTCTCGCGGCCGACGGCGACGGTTACACCGTCACGGTGACCGACACGGGGATCGGCATCGCCGAACGCGACCTCGATCTCGTCTTCGACCGGTTCCGCCAGCTGAGCCGCGACGACGAGCGTCGCTCGCGCGAGGGCGCCGGCATCGGGCTCTCGCTCGTCCAGCAGCTCGTGGCCCTGCTCGGGGGACGGATCTCCGTGGAGTCCACCGAGGGTGAGGGCAGCACCTTCGCCGTCGCGCTGCCATGGGGTGTCCCCGCCGCTCACTCGGCCACCCGGCCGTCGATCACTCCCCGGTCCGTGGAGTCGTTCATCTCCGAGGCGAGCGGCTGGGCCCTGCGCTCCATCGACGCCGTCGACGCCACCGCGGCCGCCGCCGTCGAGGTCGAGCAGCGTCCGGACTCCAGCTCGCGTCTGTCCGACGGCCCCCATGCGGGCTCGAGGGCCGCCAAGGCTGCTGCAGAGGCCGCGGCCGTCGCGCGTGGCGTCGAAGTGGAGCGGCCCCGCCTGCTCCTCGTCGAGGACAACGCCGACATGCGCGACTACACGGCGCGCCACCTCGCGGCCGACTACGACGTCGTGCCGGTCGGCGACGGGCGAGAGGCCCTTGACCGGATGCGCGCAGACCCGCCCGTAGACCTCGTGCTCGCCGACGTCATGATGCCGCGCATGGACGGCCTCGAGCTGGTCCGGCAGATCCGGGCCGACGAGCGGCTGCGCGACGTGCCGGTCGTGCTGCTGTCGGCGCGGGCCGGGGTGGAGGCGAGCACGACGGGTCTGCTCGAGGGCGCCGACGACTACGTCATCAAGCCCTTCCAGCCCGACGAGCTGCGCGCCCGCCTCGCCTCCAACCTCGTGCGAGCCCGGTCCCGGTCACGCGACGCCGCCTGGCTGCGCGCCATCCTGGGCTCCATCCAGGAGCCGGTCGTCGTCAGCGACACCGACGGCCGCGTCCTCGAGCTCAACGAGGCTTTCACCCGCGCCTACGGCTGGTCTCTGGCCGACGGCCCGCTCGTGCCGCCCTACCCCTGGTGGGTGTCGGCCGAGCACCTGCCCGACGAGCGCCGGGCCGCCGAGCGTCGGATGGACCTCCTGCGCGCCGGCCAGCCCGTCATGGACGACCACTACCGCGTCCTGCGCAAGGGCGGCGGCGAGTCGTGGGTCCACATGCGCGCCGCTCTCGTGCCCGCCACGCCGGAGCACGCGGGCTTCGTCATCGTGGTGGCCCGCGACGAGACCCGCGAGCGGGAGTCGCGCATGCGGCGCGAGCTCGCGGCCCGCATCTCGGTCGACCTGGCGGCCGCTGACGACCTCGAGTCGGTGCTCGCGACCGCCGTCACCGGCTTCACGGTGCTCTTCGACGGCGAGGTGAGCCTGCGCGTCGCGCCCGAGCGGGGCGACACGGTCGTGCTCAGCCCGCGCGGGCGGGTCCGGCCCGAGCAGCTGCCTCACCCGGTGCGCCAGGGGCTGCTCGGAAAGGCCAGCACCGAGGTGCGCGCGGGCGAGAAGCGCGAGGGGCTGCTCCTCGCCCCGACGTCCCAGCGCTCCGACTGCCGCGCGTGGGTGCAGTTCGACGAGCCGCGACTCGTGCCGTCCGACGAGCTCATCGTCGGCGACCTGCTCGCCCAGTCGCTCGGGCAGGCGGTCGACCGCGTGGTGGACCGCCGCGACAGCGCCGCGAAGCAGGAGCAGCTCGGCCAAGCCATCGAGAGCCACCGGCTCATCGGGCAGGCGGTCGGCATCCTCATCGAGCGCCACCGCACGACGCCCGTCGAGGCCTTCGAGATGCTCCGCCAGGCGTCGCTCAGCCGCAACATCAAGCTCCGCGAGATCGCCACACGGGTCGTCGAGTCCGGCGAGGAGCCGACGACCGCGTGATCGAGCGCGTCCACGGCCGTTGTCTGAGAGACTTCGGCCGTGGACGCTGAGCACCTCCTCGTCTTTCCCGACCGGGAGGCCGCCGAGCTCGTCGCCGAGCAGCTCGAGGCCGCCGGCCTCGAGGGCGTCCGCGTCGTCCGTGAGGCGCTGGCCGGCGAGGACGACTCCGAGGCCCACGAGTGGGCGGTGCACGTGCGCACCCCCGACGAGCCGGCGTATGCCGTGGAGTTCCTCGCGATCGCCGAGCGCCACGACGGGTGGTACGACCCCCACCCCCACGGCTGAGGCTGCCACACGGCATACCTCGGGCTCTTGGGGACCGGTGGCGGACCCTGCGCGGGTCGAGCGGTGTCGCAGCGGGCGCCCTGAGCGACTGCTGCCTCACGTTCGCGCGCGGTCCAAAGTTGAGTGGAATAGACTCAAGTCAGCACGAGTTGTCCCAGGTGATCACGACCCCTGACCAGGAGACCGCATGGACCTTCAGCTGACCACCAAGGCGCAGGAGGCCTTCGCCCAGGCCGCCACCACCGCCACGGGCAAGCACCACCCCGCCATCGAGCCCGCCCACCTGCTGCTCGCCCTCGCCGCGCAGAGCGGCACGACGACGCCCGCTCTGCTGGCGGCCGGCGGCTCGAGCCCAGCTGCCGCGACCGCGGCAGCCGAGCGTGCGATGGCCTCCCTGCCCCAGGTCAGCGGTGTCGCCCAGCAGCCGCAGCTCTCCCCGGCGTCGCTGCGCGCGGTCCAGCAGGCGCAGCAGTACATGACGGCAATGGGCGACTCCTACGTGTCGACCGACCACCTCCTGCTCGCGCTCGCGCGCACCGGCCAGTTCGGGCTCGACGCCGACGCCATCGAGAAGGCGATCCCCGACCTGCGCGGCGGGCGCCCCGTCACCTCCGACAACCCCGAGGGCACCTTCGAGGCGCTGGCGAAGTACGGCACCGACCTCACCGCCCGCGCCCGCGAGGGCAAGCTCGACCCCGTCATCGGCCGCGACGCCGAGATCCGCCGCGTCGTGCAGGTGCTGAGCCGCCGCACGAAGAACAACCCCGTGCTCATCGGCGAGCCCGGCGTCGGCAAGACCGCCGTCGTCGAGGGCCTCGCCCAGCGCATCGTCGAGGGGGACGTGCCCGAGAGCCTGCGCGACAAGACCCTCTACAGCCTCGACCTCGCCGCGATGGTCGCGGGTGCGAAGTACCGCGGGGAGTTCGAGGAGCGGCTCAAGGCCGTCCTCGAGGAGATCCAGGGCTCCGACGGCCAGATCGTCACCTTCATCGACGAGATCCACACCGTCGTCGGCGCGGGCGCGGGCGGCGAGGGCGCGATGGACGCCGGCAACATGCTCAAGCCCATGCTCGCCCGAGGCGAGCTCCGCCTCGTCGGTGCCACGACGCTCGACGAGTACCGCAAGCACATCGAGAAGGACGCCGCGCTCGAGCGACGCTTCCAGCAGGTCTTCGTCGGCGAGCCCTCCGTCGAGGACACCATCGCCATCCTGCGCGGTCTCAAGGAGCGCTACGAGGCCCACCACAAGGTCACGATCGCCGACGCCGCTCTCGTCGCGGCCGCGAGCCTGTCCGACCGCTACATCAGCGGACGCCAGCTGCCCGACAAGGCCATCGACCTCATCGACGAGGCGGCCTCGCGACTGCGCATGGAGATCGACTCGAGCCCGGTCGAGATCGACGAGCTCCGCCGCACCGTCGACCGCCTGAAGATGGAGGAGTTCGCCCTCGAGCAGGAGACCGACGCCGCCTCGCGCGACCGCCTCGAGCGGCTGCGCAAGGACCTCGCCGACCGCTCCGAGGAGCTCGCGGCACTCAACGCCCGGTGGGAGGCCGAGAAGTCCGGCCTCAACGCCGTCGGTGACCTCAAGGCCCGCGTCGACGACCTGCGCACCCAGGCCGACCGGCTCCAGCGCGAGGGCGACCTCGGCGCCGCGTCCAAGATCCTCTACGGCGACATCCCCGCCCTCGAGAAGCAGCTCGCCGACGCCCAGGAGCGCGAGGCCGCGGCCACGGCCGACGACGAGGGCCCGATGGTCAAGGAGGAGGTCGGCGCCGACGACATCGCCGACGTCATCTCGGCCTGGACCGGCATCCCGGCCGGGCGCCTCCTCGAGGGCGAGACCGAGAAGCTGCTGCACATGGAGCAGCACATCGGTGCCCGGCTCATCGGCCAGACCGAGGCCGTGCGCGCGGTGTCCGATGCCGTGCGTCGCACCCGCGCCGGCGTCTCCGACCCCGACCGGCCCACCGGCAGCTTCCTCTTCCTCGGCCCGACCGGCGTCGGCAAGACCGAGCTGGCCAAGAGCCTCGCCGACTTCCTCTTCGACGACGAGCGGGCCATGGTGCGCATCGACATGTCGGAGTACTCCGAGCGGCACTCGGTGTCCCGCCTCATCGGTGCGCCTCCCGGCTACGTCGGCTACGAGGAGGGTGGCCAGCTCACCGAGGCGGTGCGCCGTCGGCCCTACTCCGTGATCCTGCTCGACGAGGTCGAGAAGGCCCACCCCGAGACGTTCGACATCCTGCTGCAGGTGCTCGACGACGGGCGCCTCACAGACGGCCAGGGTCGCACGGTCGACTTCCGCAACGTCATCCTCGTGCTCACCTCCAACCTCGGGTCGCAGTTCCTCATCGACCCACTGCTCTCGCCCGAGGAGCGACGTGAGTCGGTCATGACGGTCGTGCGCTCGACGTTCAAGCCCGAGTTCCTCAACCGGCTCGACGAGGTCGTCGTCTTCGACGCCCTGAGCCGCGGCGACCTCGCGCACATCGTCGACCTGCAGGTGCGTGCCTTCGGGTCGCGCCTCTCGGACCGGCGGATCACGCTCTCGGTCACCGACCCGGCCCGCGAGTGGCTCGCCGCCCGCGGCTACGACCCGGCCTACGGTGCCCGGCCCTTGCGCCGCCTCGTCCAGCGCGAGATCGGCGACCGGCTCGCCCGGGCGCTGCTCGCCGGCGAGGTGCGTGACGGGTCGACCGTCACCGTCGACGTCGACGAAGCCGGAGAGTCTCTCGTCCTGACCTGACCGACGGACGACCATTGGTCGCCCTCCAGTCGAGACGTGAAGGGGGCCCCGCACCAGCGGGGCCCCCTTCGTCGTGCGCCGTGACCAACGGTCGTCCGTCGGCGGGAGAGCAGCCCCGGACCTGGGCTCGTCATCGCGCGAAGAGCTCTGCGTCCCAACCGAACTCGCGGGCTGCGCGGACGTTGTCGTCGCGGTCGTCGGTGAACCACACGGCGTCGCGGGCCACGGGGCGCCCGAGGTCGGCCTCGATGGCACGGTGGGCGGCGGCATACGCCTGCTGGTCGGGCTTGGCGACGCCGAAGTCGGCGCTGTTGAGCACCGCGTCGAAGAGCCTCGCCAGCCCGAGGAGCTCGAGCTCGGCCGGCACGTAGTCGGTGCCGTTGGTGAAGGCGTAGGTGCGGTGGCCGTCGGACCGCAGCGACTCGAGCCGCTCGACGGTCTCGTCGACGACCGTGCCGCGGTGCGTGCGCCACGCCTCCATGTGCTCCCGCACCCGCACCGGCTCGGGCACGACGTGCTCGAGCTCGGTGCAGATGGCGTCGAACCACGCCTCGAAGCTGCGCCGACCGGTGATGGTGGGCAGCAGCAGCTCGCTGCGGAAGGCGGTCGCCGCGACGTGCCCGGCCGGCAGCCCGAGGGCCGCCTCGATGGCCGGGTTGGCGTCGCCCGGGCCGAAGTCCCGGACGACGCCGTCGAGGTCGAAGACGTATGCGGTGTGCTCGCTCGTCGAGGTCACGCGCGGGTGCGGCGCTCCGACGTCGGGTCACTGCTGTCGACACCATCACGCGCGTCGGTCCGGTCCGTGCCGTCGGCGGTGCCGTTGACGGTGCCGTTGGTGCGGTCCGTGCCGTTGTCACGGTAGGTGCCGTCAGAACCCGCGGTGCGGTCCGTGCCGTTGTCGGTCCACGAGGCCGTGCCGTCGTGGACGCTGCCATCAGCCCGGCCGGTCACGACGTCGGCGACCGACGGCCCCTGACGCTCGCGCCACTCCGCCTCGCGGCGGGAGAGCTCGGACTCGCGGCTGCTGAGCTCCTCGTCGCGGGTGGTCAGCTGCGACTCGCGGCGACGCAGGTCCTCGTCGCGCAGGCCGGCCTCCTCGATGCGGCGCTCGTGGTCGAGCCGGGCGGTCTCCGCCTTCTCCTCGACCTCGGCGAGACGGGCGGCTTCCTTGTCCTCGCGGCGTGCGCGGGCCCGGCGGCGCGCAGCCGACGAGAGCAGCGCCCAGCCCAACGCGATAAGCAGCACGGCGACGGCGGCATACGCCGCGAGCTCCAG
Organism: Humibacillus xanthopallidus; assembly: GCF_006717145.1. Taxonomy (GTDB): domain Bacteria; phylum Actinomycetota; class Actinomycetes; order Actinomycetales; family Dermatophilaceae; genus Humibacillus; species Humibacillus xanthopallidus. The sequence continues at coordinate 727,748 of NZ_VFQF01000002.1, forward strand.
CGGGCTGACGGTGCGGGTGAAGCCGAGGGCGGTGAGGGCGATGGTGCCGCCCGCAGCCTGGGCTCCGATGTAGGTGACCACCGCTGCTCCGGCGCCGATCAACAGGAGGATCACTCCGATGAGGGCCATGCTTGACTCCTTGGGATAGCGGGGCGGGTCACCGCCCCTCGAAACTGTCATGGGTTGCCATACCCGCAAACCGGGCGTTACCGGCCATCAGCCCAGGTTGCACGGCTGCGCCCGCCGGGTGCCGTTAGCCTGACCCCCATGCGCATCCTGGGACGGCTCGCGGCCGCCGCACTCGCCGCCGTGTGCCTCATGACGACGGCGTCCTGCTCCGGCAGCGGCGACACGCCGAGCCCGACCCAGTCGACCCCGTCGGCTGCCGAGCGGCTGTCGGCCGCCAAGGCGAAGGTCGACGCCGCGACGTCCGTGCACCTCGCCCTCGCGAGCAAGGACGTGCCCGAGGGCAGCAACGGCATCATCTCGGCCGACGGGTGGGGCAAGCACCCGCCGGCGTTCAAGGGCACCTTCAAGGTGCGGCTCGGCGGCATCGAGGGCGACGCCGAGATCACGTCGGTCGACGGCGCCGTCTACGCGAAGCTGCCGTTCGTGCCCGGCACCCAGAAGATCGACCCGAACACCCTGGGGCTCCCCGACCCCGCGACCCTGTTCTCCACCGACGCCGGACTCACTGGCCTCATGGCCAAGACCGTCGACCCCAAGGTCTCCGGCCAGGTGCGAGCCGGCTCCGAGGTGCTGACGACGATCACGGGCACGATCCCGGGGGCGGCCGTCGTCGACCTCTTCAAGATCGGCGACCGGGGCGGCTCCTTCGCGGTGACCTACGGGCTGACGGACGCGAACGAGCTTCGCCAGGTCACGCTCACCGGCCCCTTCTTCGGTGCGGGCACGTCCTCGACCTACGTCCTCACCCTCGACCAGTACGGCCAGCCCGTCACCATCACCGCCCCGTGAGCGCCCCCGGCGGCCGCCTGCCCCTGCTCGCCGCGGCAGCAGCCGCGGTGGCCCTCGCCGCCGCCGACACCTACGTCGTCGTCCTCGCACTGACCGACATGATGGCGGGCGTCGGCCTCGGCATCGAGGCCCTCCAGCGGGCGACGCCGATCATCTCGGGCTTCCTGCTCGGCTACATCGCCGTGCTGCCGCTCATCGGCCGGCTCTCAGACCTGCTCGACCGGCGCCGCATCCTGCTCGGCTGTCTCGTCGTCTTCGTCGTCGGCTCCGCCATCACCGCGCTCGCGGTCGAGATGCCGGTGCTCGTCACGGGCCGGGTGCTCCAGGGCATCGGCGGGGGCGGCCTCGTGCCGGCCACGCTCGCCCTCGTCGCCGACCTCTGGCCCGCAGACCGGCGCGGCACCCCGCTCGGTGTCGTCGGCGCGGTGCAGGAGCTCGGCTCCGTCCTCGGCCCGGTGCTCGGGGCCGTCATCCTCGCGTGGGCGGGCTGGCGCGCCATCTTCTGGGCCAACGTCGTCGCCGGCCTGCTGCTGTATGCCGTCATCCACCTCCTCGGGTCACGTGCCCTCGGGAGCGGGGCGGGCGGCATACCCCCGGGCGACGGAGTGCTCTCTCGATCGGAGGGTGGCGACGGAGTGCTCTCTCGATCGGGACGTGGGGGAGGGCGCGGGGTCACCGTGCTCGCGTGGGTGCTCGCGGTGCTCGCGCTCGGCATCGGGTGGCTCGCGCTGGCGGCTCCCGACTCGCTCGTCACGGACGTCACCCTCGGTGCCCCCTTCGTGCCCTTTGCTGGCGACTCGCGCGTGCTGACCCCGATCGGGCTCGTCGCGCTCGCGCTGCTCGTCCTGCTCGCGGTCGTCACGGCGCCGCGCTGGTGGGCGGTGCTGCGGCAGTCCGACCTCTTCGGGGCGCTCCTCGTCGCGGTCGCGCTCGGGAGCCTCGTGCTCACCTTCGCGTCGTCGGACCCCGAGCGCGAGGTGGTCGGCCCCCTCGGCTACTCGCTGCTGCCGATCGGTGCCGTGGCCCTGCTCGTGCTCTGGTGGTGGCATCGCCGGGCGGCCGCGCCGCTCATCCCTCGAGGGGTGCTGCACGCGCGCGGCGTGCGCTCGCTCGTCGTCAGCCTCCTCGTCGGCGCGGCGCTCGTGGCCGTCGTCGTCGACGTGCCGCTGCTCGCGCGGCTCACCGACGACTACGACGCGACGGGGGCGGCGCTCGTGCTCGTGCGCTTCCTCGTCGCGGTGCCCGTCGGAGCCTTCGCCGGCGGCTGGGCGCTTCGCCGTCTGGGCGACGGAGCAGTGGCCGGGGCCGGTCTCGCCCTCGCGGGGGCCGGTCTGCTCGTCATGTCGGGCTGGACCCTCGACTCGCTCGGCGAGGTCGTGTCGACGACCGTCGTGCTCGTCATCGTCGGGCTCGGTGTCGGGCTCGCGCTCGCGCCCGTGAACAACGCCGCGCTCGCCGACTCGCCGGCCGACGCCCACGGCGTCGCGAGCTCGCTCGTCGTCGTCGCCCGCATGGTCGGCATGGTCGTCGGACTGGCCCTGCTCACCACGGTGGGCCTGTCGCGCTACTACGACGCCGTCCGCCTGCTGCCCGACCCGCTCGACACCGCAGCCCTCATCGGCGCCGGCGTCGTGCAGGTGCAGACCGTCTTCCTCGGCGGGGCGCTGGCCGCACTCGTCGGGTCGGCCGTGGCGCTCACCCTCGGGCTGCGGCGTCGAGACCCGGTCGTGCGTCGCGAGGAGCGGGTGGCCGCGGTCCTCTGACTGACGACCGCCACGTGCAGGCGGCCGTCCAGCGAGTGGGTCAGTCGACGATCTCGACGACGACCGGCGCGTGGTCGGAGGCGCCCTTGCCCTTGCGCTCCTCACGGTCGATCGCGGCCCCGACGACGCGCTCGGCGAGCGAGGGGGAGCAGAGGGCGAAGTCGATGCGCATGCCCTGGCGCTTGGGGAAGCGCAGCTGGGTGTAGTCCCAGTAGGTGAAGGTGCCGGGCTCGGAGGTGTGGGGCCGCACGACGTCGGCGAAGCCGGCATCGACGACGGCGGCGAACGCCGCGCGCTCCGCCGGTGACGTGTGGGTCCGCCCCTCGTAGTAGGCCACGCTCCACACGTCGGCGTCGGTCGGCGCGATGTTCCAGTCGCCCATGAGGGCTATCTGCGCGGCGGGGTCGTCGGCGAGCCACCCGCGGGCGGCCCGCTCGAGGGCCGCCAGCCACTCGAGCTTGTAGGCCAGGTGCGGGTCCTCGAGGGCGCGACCGTTGGGGATGTAGAGCGACCACAGGCGCACACCCCCGCAGACGGCGCCCAGGGCGCGGGCCTCGGCCGTTGCCGGCTCGCCCCAGCCGGGCATGGCGTCGAAGCCGACCTGCACGTCGGTGAGCCCCACGCGCGACGCGATGGCGACCCCGTTCCACTGGTTCAGCCCGTGGTGGGCCACCTCGTAGCCGAGCGCCTCGAAGCGGTCGAAGGGGAACTGGTCCTCGCGGGCCTTGGTCTCCTGGAGGGCGATCGCGTCGACCTCGTTGCGCTCGAGCCAGGCCGTGACCCGGTCGATGCGGGACCGGATCGAGTTGACGTTCCACGTGGCGATACGCACAGTCGGTCACCCTAGACCGCGGGGCCGACACCGCGTGCCTAGGGTGACACCCATGACTGCCGAGCGAAGCCCGCGACCCACCGCCCTCGTCACCGGAGCGAGCGCCGGCATCGGCCGCGAGTTCGCGCTCCAGCTCGCGGGGCGCGGGCACGACCTCGTGCTCGTCGCGCGGGACCGCGGGCGGCTCGACGTCCTCGCAGCCGAGCTGACGAGCAGGTATGCCGTCTCCGCCGAGGTGCTCGCCGCCGACCTCTCCGACCGGTCGGCACTGCAGACGGTCGCGGACCGGGTGGCCGACCCGGCCCGCCCCGTCGACGTCGTCGTCAACAACGCGGGCTACGGCCAGCGGCGCAGCTTCCTGCGCAACGACGTCGCCGCCGAGGAGGCGGCCTTCGACGTGCTGACCCGGGCCGTGCTCGTGCTCTCCCACGCGGCCGGTGTCGCGATGCGCGACCGCGGCCGGGGCCAGATCATCAACGTCTCGTCGGTCGCCGGCTTCATCGCGTCGGGCTCCTACTCGGCGGCCAAGGCCTGGGTGACGACGTTCAGCGAGGGGCTGGCGAGCGAGCTCGAGGGCACGGGGGTCACCGTGACGGCCCTGTGCCCCGGCTTCACCAACACGGAGTTTCAGCAGCGTGCGGGCATCGGCAAGCCGGGGCCCGACTTCCTCTGGCTCGACCCGGCGCGGCTCGTGCGCGACTGCCTCGACGACGTCGCCAGGGGCCGTGTCGTCTCGGTGCCGGGGCTGCAGTACAAGGCGATGGTCGGCCTGCTGCGGGTCGTGCCGCGATCGGTCGTCCGGCGTCGGGCTCGGCTCTCGCGTCGCTGAGCCTGCGCGCTCCGGTTATTCGAGCGACCGGCGTCAGTGCGCCCTTCTAGGGTGTGGGCCATGGCGACGACGCAGCAGGCTCCGCAGGTCAGACAGGTGCAGGTCACGTTCGACTGCGCAGACCCCGAACGGGTCGCCCGGTTCTGGTGCGAGGTGCTCGGCTACGTCGTGCCCCCACCGCCGCCGGGCTTCGCGAGCTGGGAGGAGTTCGACCGAGCGCTGCCACCGGACGACCAGGGCTCGGCCTTCGCCTGCGTCGACCCGAACGGCGTCGGGCCGCGGCTGTTCTTCCAGCGAGTGCCCGAGGGCAAGGTCGTCAAGAACCGCGTGCACCTCGACGTGCGGGTCGGCACCGGTCTCGTCGGGCAGGAGCGCCTCGACGTCCTCGAGGCCGAGTGCGCCCGCCTGGTCGCCCTGGGTGCGACCCGCGGCCGGCTCCTGGTCGCCGACGGCCACAACGAGTCGTGCCAGGTCATGCAGGACGTCGAGGGCAACGAGTTCTGCCTGGACTAGCAGCTGCGACCGCCGATCGAGCAGCGGGCACACGCGTGAGCGGACCGCTGCTCGCCCTACCATTGAGCCTCGTGACTGACACCGCCGCCGCCCGTGCCCGCCTCCTCGAGATCATCCGGGAGAAGGCGATCGTCCACGGTCGCGTCACCCTGAGCTCCGGCAAGGAAGCCGACTACTACGTCGACCTGCGCCGCATCACGCTCGACGGAGAGGCCGCACCGCTCGTCGGGATCGTCATGCGCGACCTGACCAAGGACCTCTCCTACGACGCCGTCGGCGGTCTCACGCTCGGAGCCGACCCCGTCGCGACCTCGATGCTGCACGCCGCGGCGGCCGCAGGCGAGCGGCTCGACGCCTTCGTCGTGCGCAAGGCCGGCAAGGCCCATGGTCTCCAGCAGCGCATCGAGGGCCCGTCGATCCGCGGCCGTCGCGTCGTCGTCGTCGAGGACACGACGACGACCGGCGCCTCGCCGCTGGCCGCCGTCGAGGCGGCCCGTGAGGACGGCGCGACCGTCGTGGCCGTCGCGACCATCGCCGACCGCGCGACCGGCGCGGGGGAGCGCATCAGCGAGGAGGCCGGCGTCCCCTACCTGCACGCCTACTCCCTCGAAGAGCTCGGGCTGGCCTGAGCCACGGGCCGCACCCCGAGCCACGGGTCCCACCCCGATCGAGAGAGCACTTCGTCGGCACGGGGCTCCGGGCGGCCCGGCTGCCGCGGATCAGAGGCGGGGCACGTGGAGGTCGTACTGCGCGATCTTGCGGTAGATCGTCGAGCGGCTCATGCCGAGGTCGCGCGCGGCCTCCTTCATCGTCGCCCCGGGCCGCGTCAGCGCCCGGACGATCTCCTCGCGCTCGAACGCCTCGATGCGGGTCAGGCGCCGGTGCGAGCCGCTCAGCACCTCGCTCGGCAGGTGCCGGGCATCGACGACGTCGGTGCGCGTCACCGCCTGACGCACGGCGTGCACGAGCTGCTCGACGTTGCCGGGCCAGCCGTGGTCGGTGAGGGCCCGCTGGGCTGCCGGCGTGAACTCGATCTCGCGTCCACGCACCCGTCGCGCGACGTGCGCTGCGAGCGGCAGCACGTCGGCCGGACGCTCGCGCAGCGGCGGTACCTCGACGACGGTGCCGACGAGCGCCCTCACCGCAGGCGGTATGCCGTCGAAGAGCCGGGCGGTCACCGCTCCACCGCACGAGGCGAGGTCGGGGTCAACGAAGCCTGACGGGGCGAGGGCCGAGGAGGTTCCAGAGTGGGCGACGGCGGGAGGGGTGGCACCGGCGCTCGCAGGCGTGACGTCGGCGACGGCATACGTGGAGCGGCTGACCCGGCCGAGCACCTGGCCGACCTCGTCGCCCGCCCAGGCGGGCAGCTCGTCGACGTCGCAGGCGATGACCGAGGTGCTGGGCTTGCCGACCTCGGGGGTCCACAGCGAGAGCCACGCGGCGACGTCCTGCGGGGCCGGCAACCCGGCGCTGAGGATCCGGTCGCGGGGGCGGGCGGCGCGCAGCGCCTGGGCGAGGAGCGTGGCCCGGCCCGACCCCGGCTCCCCGACCGCAGCCACGAGACGGCCGGCGGCGAGGGCGCTCGCGGCGGCGTCGACCGCCTCGCGCCACGCGGGGGAGAGGTCGTGCAGCGTGCCCGAGCCCGGCTCGAGCTGCGCCGCCTCGACGCGATAGACCTCGCCCCGTGGCGCCGCCCGCGGTCGCAGGCCCAGCGAGCGGGCGAGCATGAGCGCCGTGGTCGTGCTCGCCGCGGACTGTGCCAGTGCGAGGAGCAGGTCACCGCGGTCACGCGACCACGTCGTGATGTTGACGCTGCCCTCGAGCCGCCCGGTCGTCGGGTCGAGCACGGGCACGGCGGCGCACGTGTAGCCGCAGAGGCTCAGGCTGTAGTGCTCCTCGGCACGCACGAGTGCCGGCACCCGGTCGGCGAGCGCCAGCCCGAGTCCGTTGGTGCCCGCCTCGCGCTCGGAGAAGGCGAAACCCGGAGCGAGGTGGACCGCGTCGAGGGCCCGCAGGAGCGAGGTGTCAGCGCTCAGGCGGTTGAGGACGAGCCCCTCGGCGTCCGTGAGCATGAGGCTGATCGGCTCGTCAGCAAGGGTGCGGTGCAGGCTCGTCAGCACCTCGTGACCGCACTGGAAGAAGAGCGAGTCGCGCGGCTCGGGCGCCCCGGAGAAGACCGGAGTGACCGACTCGAGCGGCACGCCGTAGTCCTCGCTGCGGCGCCACGACGCGAGGAGCCGCTCGGCGACGGGCGCGGCCAGGGTCGTGCCCGGGTCGCTCGACCCGTCACCGTGACCCGCCCTCGCGGGCGTCGCGTCGTCCTTCGGCACCGTCGCCTCCTCCTGCCCGATCTCGCTCCGACGCTACGCCCGTCGAGGAGATCCGTCTCGGCCGCTGCGTCTCAAATTGGGACACCGTGCGTCTGTCGGGCTCGGCCGTCCGTGCCTACGGTCGTGGAGAGGTCAACGACGACATCATCGAGGAGACAGCATGTACAGCAAGGACGGCGAGAGCTACTTCATCGTCGACGCGCACATCGCGTTGTGGGATGCCCGCCCCGAGAACCAGCGCAACATCCACGGCAAGCAGTTCATCGACTGCTTCTACGACTACCACCGCAACCTCAGCCCCGAGTCCGAGGTGTGGAGCTACGAGGACTACCTCTACCAGGGCGGCGAGCGGCTCAAGAAGGACCTCTTCGACGACGGCTACGTCGACCACGCGATCTTCCAGCCGGCCCACCTCGGTGAGTTCTACGTCAATGGCTTCGGGCAGACGGAGGAGGCCTCGCAGCTCGCCAAGGCCGACCCGGCGCGCCTGACCTACAACCACCACTTCGACCCCCGCAACGGCGAGCAGGGCCTCGACCAGCTGCGTGCCGACGTCGAGCGGCTCGGCTTCAAGGGCGTCAAGCTCTACACCGCCGAGTGGCACGGCGAGAGCCGAGGCTGGAAGCTCGACGACCCGTGGGCCTACCGCTACTTCGAGGCCTGCCGCGAGCTCGGCGTGACGAACATCCACGTGCACAAGGGCCCGACGATCCGGCCGCTCGACCGCGACGCCTTCGACGTCGCCGACATCGACCACGTCGCGAGCGACTTCACCGACCTCAACTTCATCGTCGAGCACGTCGGCCTGCCCCGCCTCGAGGACTTCTGCTGGATCGCGACGCAGGAGCCCAACGTCCACGGCGGGCTCGCGGTTGCGATGCCCTTCATCCACACCCGCCCCCGCTACTTCGCGCAGATCATCGGCGAGCTGCTCTACTGGATCGGCGAGGACCGCATCCAGTTCTCCAGCGACTACGCCATCTGGACGCCGAAGTGGCTCATCGAGAAGTTCGTCGACTTCCAGATCCCCGAGGACATGACGGAGTACGCCCCGCTGACGGTGGCCCAGAAGAAGAAGATCCTCGGGCTCAACGCGGCGAAGATGTATGGCATCGACGTGCCCGCGGAGCTGCAGCTGCCCGACGCCGACGAGACCGCCACCGGCCCCCGCGGCGCCGACGACACGGTGGAGCGGGCGCAGGACCCGACCGCCCTCGCCGGGGTCTGACGATGGGCCTCGCGCCCCTGCGGGCCGCGCCCGACGTCGAGTCGCTCACGGCGGCCTACGACGCGCTGGCGACGGTGATCGACCCCGAGCTCGACGAGCCGATCACCGACCTCGGCTTCGTGCGCTCGCTCGAGGTCGTCGGCGACCACGTCGCCGCGCACCTGCGGCTGCCGACGTCGTTCTGCGCCCCGAACTTCGCCTACCTCATGGCGTCGGATGCGAAGGACGCCCTCTCGGCGCTGCCGTGGACCCGTGACGTCGTCGTCGAGCTTGACGACCACCACGACAGCGACCTCATCAACGCGGGGCTCGCGGCCGACGCCGGCTACCGGGGCACCTTCCGCCACGAGGCCGACCAGGACCTCGACGAGCTGCGCGAGACCTTCCAGCGCAAGGCCCACACCGCGGCGATGGAGCGCTGCCTCACGGCGCTGCTGCGGGCCGAGCCCGACCGTGCGGTCGAGGACCTCGGTTCGGTGACGCTGGGCGACCTCCCGGCTGACGACCGCACGGCGGCGCTGCGGCGGCGCCGCGCGGCCATCGGCCTGCCCGACGACGACGGCGCCGCCGTCCTCGTCGACCACGAGGGCAGGGGGTATGCCGTCCGCGACGTGCCGCTCGCCCTGCGGCGGGCGCGCTCGACCCGCATCTCGATCGACGGCAACGCGCACTTCTGCCGGGGCCTGCTCCGCACCCGCTACCCCGGCTCGGAGCGCGACCAGGTGCAGCGGCCCGAAGGGGCCGAGGCCGCCGACGCCGCGTATGCCGCCGATCTGCCTGAGGCGCAAGGCCGTCCGGCCCTGACGTTCATCCCCCTCTCCCAGCTGAAGGAGCACCACTCATGAGCACCATGCGAGCCGTCCAGGTCGTCGGCTACCACCAGGACCTCGAGATGAAGGAGGTGCCGGTTCCCGAGGTCACGGGCGCGTTCGACGTCGTCGTCAAGATCGGCGGGGCGGGCGTCTGCCGCACCGACCTGCACATCCTCGAGGGACAGTGGGCCGAGAAGTCCAACGTCGCCCTGCCCTACACGATCGGGCACGAGAACGCCGGCTGGGTGCACGCCGTCGGGAGCGAGGTGACCAACGTCAAGGAGGGTGACAAGGTCATCGTCCACCCGCTCATCACGTGCGGGCTGTGCCGCGCCTGCCGCTCCGGCGACGACGTGCACTGCGAGAGCAACCAGTTCCCCGGCATCGACACGAACGGCGGGTATGCCGAGTACCTCCGCACGTCGGCACGCAGCGTCGTGCGCATCGACGACTCCCTCGAGCCCAAGGACGTCGCGGCGCTCGCGGACGCCGGCCTCACGGCGTACCACGCGGCGGCGAAGGCGGCCCGGAGGCTGACGCCGCGTGACCGCGTCGTCGTCATCGGCGCAGGAGGCCTGGGGCACATCGGGATCCAGGTCCTCAAGGCCCTGACGCCGGCCGAGATCATCGTCGTCGACCGCAACCCGGACGCGCTGAAGCTGGCGCTGTCGATCGGCGCCGACCACGGCATCGTCGGCGACGGGAACCAGGTCGCGGAGGTGCTCGAGCTCACTGGCGGGAACGGCGCCGAGGTCGTCGTCGACTTCGTCGGAGAGGGCGGCGCGACTGCCGAGGGTGTTGCGATGCTGCGCCGGGCGGGCGACTACCACGTCGTCGGCTACGGCGAGAACATCGACGTGCCGACCATCGACATCGTCTCGACCGAGATCAACTTCATCGGCAACCTCGTCGGCTCCTACAACGACCTCCAGTCGCTCATGGTGCTCGCCGCCCGCGGCCACGTGAAGCTGCACACGCAGACCTATGCGCTCGACGACTTCCAGCAGGCGATCACCGACCTCGACGCCGGTAACGTCAGGGGCCGCGCGATCCTCGTCCCCTGAGCGAGGCCGTCGATCGTCGGGTGTCGTCCGCGACTCCCTTGTCCTGCAAGCCTTCTCGACACACCCCCAGGAGAGTTCCTTGATCTTCATCACCGCGAAGTTCCCCGTGAAGCCCGAGCACGCCGACAACTGGGCCGAGATCTCCCGGTCTTTCACGGAGTCGACCCGGGCCGAGGAGGGCTGCCTCTGGTTCGACTGGTCGCGCAGCCTCGACGACCCGAACGAGTACGTCCTCGTGGAGGCCTTCCGCGACGACGCCGCGGGTGGTGCCCACGTGCAGAGTGCGCACTTCACCGCTGCGACGCAGGAGCTGCCGGCCTACCTGTCGGCGACGCCGCGCATCGTCAACACGACGGTGCCGGGCACGGAGTGGTCGGAGCTCGGCGAGCTCGCCGTGCGCGACTGACGGCTACTCGAGGACCTCGAGGACGACGGCGGCAGGATCGCCCTCCTCGAGGTCCTCGGCGCGTCGCACGGCCTTCTTGACCGGCAGGACGTAGGCGCCACGCGTGCTGTCCGGGAAGACCGACGTCTGCCACGTCGTGGCGCCGATCGTCGCGCGCACCCGCACCGAGCCGAAACCACGTGGTGGGCGAGGGCGCTCACGGATGCGGGCGGACTCCTCGGCGGGCACGGTGACGAAGAACCACGCCTCCTGCGCCTCCCAGCGCCAGAGGTCGGCGCTGAAGCGACACGTCATCATGGAGGAAGGGTAGGACGGTGCACCGACACCCCTCGGACGCACCGGCCCGCCACTAGGATCGGCAGGGCGGTCACGGTGGCCGCTCGCCTCGCCCCTCGGGAGTTCGCATGCTCATCGTCTGGATCCTGCTCGGCCTCGTCGTGCTCGCCGCGATCGTCGGGGTCGTCATGTACAACGGCCTCATCGGGCTGCGCAACAAGGTCGAGGAGGGCTGGCGCCAGATCGACGTCGAGCTGAAGCGCCGCCACGACCTCATCCCCAACCTCGTCGAGACGGTCAAGGGCTACGCCTCGCACGAGCGGGGCACGCTCGAGGAGGTCATGCAGGCGAGGTCGGCGGCGATGAGCGGGGCTGCGACGCCCGCCGCGGCCGCTGCGACCGAGGGTCAGCTGAGCCAGGCGCTCGGCCGGCTCATGGCCGTCGCCGAGGCCTACCCCGACCTCAAGGCCAACCAGAACTTCCTCGCCCTGCAGCAGGAGCTGTCGAGCACCGAGGACCGCATCGCGAGCTCGCGCCGCTACTACAACGCCCTCGTGCGCGAGCTCAACACCAAGGTCGAGAGCGTGCCGTCCAACATCGTCGCGGGCATCGCCAAGGTCCAGCGCGCCGAGTACTTCGAGACCCCGGCCACCGAGGCCGTGGCTCCGAGCATCTCGTTCGGCGACAACGGTCCCGCCGGGGGCGGCCCGACGATCGCCCCCTCGACCCAGCCGGGCGCCGTCGGCGGCGCCTCGACCCAGCCCGGGGCCGCTCCGGGCGCCCTGCCCCAGGCCCAGGCGCCGGGCGGGTCGACGCCAGACCCGACGACCGACTCGGCGACCGACTCGGCGACGGGCACGGGCACGCCGAACGCCTAGTCAAGGCGCACCGCGGCGGTGGGAGGGGGTCGCCGCGGCGGCCTAGCCCTTGACGTAGGAGAGCTTCTCGCTGACCTTGCCCTCCTGCAGCCGCACGACGTCGACGCCGCGCACGTGCCCCGGTGAGCCGTCCGGAGCGACCCAGTCGAAGCGCCAGCGCAGGACGCCGCGGTCCCCGGCGACGAAGGACTCCTCCTCGGTGAAGGCCGGGCTGCCGGTCTCGCCGAAGAGGGACTCCCACACCTCCCGCACCGCCGACGCCCCCACGTGGCGCACCCCGTCGGGAGCCGGACCCGTCGCCTCGAAGACGCAGTCGTCGGTCATGAGCGCCATGATCGCGTCGACGTCGCCCCGACCGAAGGCCGCGATGAAGTCGGAGAAGGCGGCGTGCGCGCCGCTCCAGGCTGCATCGCGGCCGAAGCGGGCGAGCAGGTCGGACCGCGGGTCTCCCGTCATGAAGGCCCGCGGGCCGATCGCGCCACCGTCGCGATAGAGCGACTCGCGCCCGTCGAACCACTGCGCCACCGCCTCGACGAGGACCGGGTCGAGGGTCCGGTCACCGCCCGTGGCGGCTGCGAGGTCCCACCCGTGCACGAGGTGGTCGGCGATGAGCTGGCGGACGTACTCGTCGGCCGACTCCTCACCGTAGGAGAGGTGAACCGTGCCCGTGGACTTCAGCGCGCCCGAGGCATCGACGGCCTCGCGCCCCGCCGCCCGCCCGGCCGCCTTGGGGTCCGTCCCGACGACGTCTCCGTCGAAGCGGTCACCGACCTCCTCGATCGTCGAGCCGGAGAGGAGCGGCACCGTCCACAGGTCCTCGCCGACGACGTGGTTGACGAGGTCCCGCACCGACCACCCGCGGCACGGGGTGGGGTCGTCCCAGCGGTCGTGGGGCACGGCCTCCAGCGTTGCGAGCCACCCCTCGACCGAGCGCCGGTGCAGGCTCGCCGTGTCGAGCGGGCCCTGCGTGACCGGTCCTCCCACAGTCGTCGCCTCAGCCATCGTGACCTCCGATCCAGCCCCGATCATCCCTGCCGTTCCAGTGTGCGCCGGTCGGGGCCAACGGGGTGGGCGTTCCCGAGAAGCCGGCCGGACGGCATACGGCACAGGGCCCGACCCGCGGGGGATCGGGCCCTGTGAGCCGAACGTTGTGCCGCCGGTCAGCGGCGCTCGCCGCGCCCCGGGTCGCCGATGCTCTCGGCCGGCAGGGCCACGCCGTCGGCGGGGTCGATGATGTCCTCGGCGGCCTCGCCGAGCTCCTCGGCGATGGCGTTGGCCTGACGACGGTGCTTGAGGTACTCGAAGAGCATCGGGAGGACCGAGACGGCCACGATGAGCAGCACGGCGACCTCGAGCTTGTCCGACAGCCACGGGAAGGCGGCCCCGAGGAAGTAGCCGAGCAGGGTCAGGCTGGTGACCCAGAGGACGGCGCCGACCGCGCTCCACGTGAAGAAGCGGCGGCGGTCCATGCGGCTTACGCCCGCGACGACGGTGATGAAGGTGCGCACGATCGGCACGAAGCGGCCGATGACGAGGGCCTTGTTGCCGTGCTTGTCGAAGAATGCGGTGGTCTCGTCGAAGTACTTCTTCTTGAGGATGCGCCCGTCACGCTGGTAGAGCGGCGTGCCGATGGCCCGGCCGATCTCGTAGCCCACGACGTTGCCGAGGAAGGCCGCAGCGCACAGCCCCACGATCGCGACGAAGAGGTTGATGTGGATCTGGCCCGTGGCGATGAACAGCCCGACCGCGAAGAGGAGCGAGTCGCCGGGCAGGATGGGGAAGAGCAGCCCGCACTCGATGAACACGATGGCGATGGCGATCCAGAAGAAGGCCGCGCCGTACTGCTCGAGCAGGTACGTGGGGTCCATCCACTTGGGGCCGAGGGCCGGGGCGGCAGCCGTCAGGGCGGCGAGTGCATGCATGATCAACAGGGTAAGCGGTGGGGCCCGCTCAGCCGGAATCGTGGACCGGAGCTCACAGCCAGGTCTCAGGTTCGTATCGGTCGGGCCCAGATGGTTCCAAAAGGGGCAGGTCGCCCGTCACCATGATCGTGGGAGCACGGGGGGAGGACCGACCCGGCTCCGGTCTCGGGGACGCGACCTCGGTCGCGACGGAGCCGGCCTCCCCCCACCTGCCCCACCTGCGCGCAGCGATCGAGCGTGCCCGTCGGGGCGCTCCGGCGGGCGCCCCCTGGTGCCGCGCGTGAGCGCATCCGAGCCCGACTGACGGACCGGGCAGGACGGCATACCGCAGCCTCGTAGACTCTGCACGTCGAAAGCCCGCTCGTCCCCTGGAGCCCTCACATGCAGCGTCCCCGTCTTGCCCTCGCCGCCGTCGCCACGATCGCCGTCGCCGCCCTCGGCGCCTGCGGGAGCAGCGCGACGTCGAACACCCCCGCGGCCGCGGGCACCGGCACCGCCGCGGGCGACGCGTGCGCCAAGGGGTCGCTCACCCTCGTGACGCCCGGCAAGCTGACGGTCGGCACCGACAAGCCTGCCTACGAGCCGTGGTTCAGCAACGACGACCCGAGCAACGGCAAGGGCTACGAGTCGGCCGTCGCGTTCGCCATCGGCGAGAAGCTCGGCTTCCCGAAGGCCGACGTGACGTGGACCGTCGTGCCCTTCAACTCGGCCATCGCCCCGGCGCCCAAGGCCTTCGACTTCGACGTCAACCAGATCTCCATCTCCGAGGAGCGCCGCAAGGCCGTCGACTTCAGCTCGGGCTACTACGACGTGCGTCAGGCTGTCGTCACCTACAAGGGCAGCCCCATCGACGGCAAGACGACGGTCGCCGACCTCAAGGGCGCCGACCTCGGAGCCCAGGTCGGCACGACCTCGTACAAGGCGATCACCGACCAGATCCAGCCGACCAACGACCCCAAGGTCTTCGACACCAACGACCTCGCGGTCCAGGCGCTGAAGAACAAGCAGATCGACGGCATCGTCGTCGACGTGCCGACGGCCTTCTACATGACCGCCGCCCAGCTCGACGACGGCGTCATCGTCGGCCAGCTGCCCGCGACCGGCACGCCAGAGCAGTTCGGCGCGGTGCTCGACAAGGGCTCGGCCCTCACGCCCTGTGTGACCAAGGCCGTCGACGCGCTGCGCGCCGACGGCACGCTCGACAAGCTCCAGCAGGAGTACCTCGCCAACGCGGGCGCGCCCGAGCTGAAGTGAGCACCCCAGCCGGTATGCCGTCCGCCTCGTCAGGTGCCCAGGCGCCCGACGAGGCGGTCGGCGCTGCGTCGGGCGGGCTGTCGGGCGGGTTGTCGGGCGGGCCTGCGGGTGGGCCGGGAGGCGACGTCTGGACGCCGTCGCAGACGGAGCTCGAGCGGCGCGCCTACCGGCGATCGCGCACGACGCGGTCGGCGCTCATCTCGGCCGTCAGCACCCTCCTCGTCGGTGCGGTCGTCATCTGGCTCGTCACGAGCTCGGAGGGCTGGCCGCGGGTCCAGGAGACCTTCTTCAACTGGGACAAGGCCGTCGAGTCGTTTCCGGCCGTGCTCAAGGGTCTCTGGCTCAACATCCGCATCATGCTCATCTGCGGGGTCGCGATCGCCGTCCTCGGGCTGACGCTCGCGGTGATGCGCACCCTCAAGGGGCCGATCTTCTTCCCGCTGCGCCTCTTCGCGACGGCCTACGTCGACCTCTTCCGCGGCCTGCCGCTCCTGCTCGTCATCCTCCTGCTCGGCTTCGGTGTGCCGGCGCTGCGGCTGCCCAACGTCACGAGCGCGGCCGAGGTCTGGGGCGGCGTCGCCATCACGCTGTCCTACTCGGCCTACGTCGCTGAGGTCTTCCGCGCCGGCATCGAGTCGGTGCACCCGTCGCAGCGGGCTGCCTCGCGGGCGCTGGGGCTCTCGCACGGCCAGACGCTGCGCCACGTCGTGCTGCCGCAGGCCGTGCGCCGCGTGACGCCTCCGCTGATGAACGACCTCGTCTCGCTGCAGAAGGACTCCGGCCTCATCGCCGTGCTCGGTGTCGTCGACGCGATCCGGGCCGCGCAGATCGAGACGGCCTCGGACTTCAACTACACGCCCTACGTCGTGGCGGGCTTCCTCTTCATCTGCCTCACCATCCCGATGGCGCGGCTGACCGACCACGTCGCCCGCAAGCAGGGCTGGCACGGGGCAGGAGGCACGCTGTGACGCTGCTGTCGGTGCGCGGCCTGCGCAAGACCTTCGGTGACAACGTCGTGCTCGACGACGTGCACCTCGACGTCACCGCGGGCGAGTGCGTGGTGCTCATCGGCGCCTCGGGCTCGGGCAAGTCGACGCTCCTGCGGTGCGTCAACCTGCTCGAGCAGGTCGACGACGGGGTCATCGAGCTGGGCGGCGTCGAGATCACCGACCCGCGGGTCGACGCCGACGAGGTGCGCTCGCGGATGGGCATCGTCTTCCAGGCCTACAACCTCTTCCCGCACCTCAGCGTCCTCGACAACGTGACGCTCGCCCCACGCCGGGTCCACAAGGTGCCCCGCGCCGAGGCCGAGCGGTCCGCCATGACGATGCTCGACCGCGTCGGTCTCGCCGACAAGGCGAAGGCGCGGCCCGACGACCTCTCCGGTGGCCAGCAGCAGCGGGTCGCGATCGCCCGGGCGATGGTGAACTCGCCGCAGCTGCTGCTGCTCGACGAGGTCACCTCGGCGCTCGACCCCGAGCTCGTCGGCGAGGTGCTCGACCTGCTGCGCGACCTGCGGGCCGACGGCATGACGATGATGCTCTCGACCCACGAGATGGGCTTCGCGCGGCACGTCGCCGACACCGTGTGCTTCCTCGACGGCGGACGCATCCTCGAGCAGGGGCCGCCCGACGAGGTGCTCGGCGCGCCCCGAGAGCCCCGCACCCGGCAGTTCCTCTCGCGTCTCGTCAGCTGACGCTGCCGGTCGCGGGCCTGTTGACGGCCCTGTTGACGGCGCTCACCCGACGGGGAGGTCCACGATGGTGACGGCCGCGACCCCCAGGCTCGCGATCGCGGCGAGGACGAGCAGCACGCGCGCCGGCCGCCAGCTGAAGCTCGAGGTCACGCCGGAGAAGAAGAGCGCGACGGCGAGCAGGATGGTGTTGATGACGTAGTTGTGGGAGGTGTCACCGGCCTGGAGCGACAGGGTGGTCGCTGCATCTGCCTTGGCCGTCGCCGTGCGATAGGGGCCGAACTGGGCATTCATGTAGCTCGTGTCGTCGATGAGTCGCGTCGGCGTGCCGCCCGCCTTGATCACGGCCTCCCACCGGTCGATGACCGGCAGCAGCTCCTCGCGGATAAGCGTCGCCCGGTAGAAGGCGACGAGCTTGGTGTTGCCCGCCTGCACCGCCTGCGCGTACTGCGCGATCATGCTGCTGTCGTAGGAGGCCTTCTGCGTGGCGAGCCCGAAGAGCCGGCTCGCCTCGACGCGGGCGTCCGTCGAGGCGGTCATCGCGCTGGCCTGCACCCCGTTCCACTGGGCCGCCTGGTAGCCGCACCACGCGGTGCCGACGGTGGCGATGCCCAGCACGAGCACGGCGACCAGCTCGATCAACCGGTCCACGCCGGTGAGCTCGCGGTTCATGGCGCCTCAGTCGCTGGCGGCGCCTCGCCACCGGCCGTCGGGTCGACGGCGGTGGGCTCGTTGGTGGGAGTGTCCTCGCGGACCGTGAGGCCGAGCCTGCCGGGGCCGTAGCCCGGGCGTCGGCGTCCGAGCTGCACACCGTCCGATCGTTGCACGAGGTCGCGCCACAGGTCGGTCTCGCGGTAGCGCCAGGCGCCCTCGCGCATGCTCGTGATCTGTCGCTCGAGCTCGCCGTCGTTCTGCGCCTGGGCGAGGCGGGTGGCTGCCTCGGCCTCCTCGAGAGCGAGCTCGAACCCGGCGCGGACGGTGGCTTGGATGACCTCACCGGTGCGGCCGAGGTCGACGGGGCCGAGCACGAAGCCCGTGACGCGGATGCCCTGCTCCTCGAGGGCTGCGGTGACGGCGGCCGCGAGGCGTGCTTCGGTCTCGGACCGCCGGCTGCCGAAGAGGCTGCCGACGGTCACCTCGGGGTCGCTGAGGGCGTGGCTGATGGCCCGTGCGCTGTGGTCGCGCACGACACCGTTGATGCCCTGCGGGCCGAAGCGCTCGTGGACGGTGCGCAGCTGCTCAGGGACGATCGCGAAGCGCACGGTGTAGGACACGTCCGCGAGGGCTCGGTCGCCCAGGGCGCAGCTGAGGCTCGGACCGGAGCGGTCGAGGTCCGAGCTCGCCGTCGACGCGCCCTCGCCCGCGCGGTAGGCCATCTCGACAGAGGGATACTCCACGATCATGAACCGGCGCACGAGCGGCACCCAGTGCCGGCCGGGGGTCAGCGTGCGGTCGGTGGCCTTGCCGTTCTTCACGACGAGGCCGAGGGAGCCCGCCGGCACCTTGGTGAACCCGGCCGCGAGGATGACCCACACGAGGACCCCGATGATCGGGGCCAGCAGCACGAGCAGGATGACGATCGCCGCGGTGCTCATGTCGAGCGCTCCGCAGCGGTCAGCACGGTCGGTGTGGCGAGGTGGGTGGTTGGGCGCATGGCAGGTCTCCTGTCACCACCGGGCCGGGGCGGGCGGCGTCTCCGGGCTCCCCAGCCCGGTCGCTAGTCTTCCGGGCAGTCCGACATCAGGATCAGCGTGGACCGGAGGGGGAGGCGTTGGCATCGCACGAACGGGGTGAGACGCGCCCTGGTGGCACGGGTGGCACGGGTGGCGAGGACGGAGTGGGCAGCAAGGCGGGCGTGGGCAGCGAGGACGGCGTGGACGGCGTGGGCGTCGGGCCCTGGGTCGGCGACTGGCCCTCCGGTGACCACTGGGATCCCGACCTGCTGCGCGAAGGCGATCGACGCAACGTCGTCGACGCCTACCGCTACTGGCGGCAGGACGCGATCGTCGCCGATCTCGACACGCGACGCCACGACTTCCACGTCGCCGTCGAGAACTGGGGCCACGACTTCAACATCGGCTCCGTGATCCGCACGGCCAACGCGATGGGCGCCCGGGCCTTCCACATCGTCGGTAAGCGGCGGTGGAACCGTCGGGGCGCGATGGTGACCGACCGCTACCAGCACGAGCACCACCAGCCCGACGCCGCGGCCCTCGCAGCGTGGGCCCGGGCCGAGGGCCTCACCCTCGTCGGCATCGACAACCTGCCCGGCTCACTGCCGCTCGAGACCCACGACCTGCCGCGTGCCTGCATCCTCGTCTTCGGGCAGGAGGGGCCGGGGCTCTCCGAGGCCATGCGGTCCGAGTGCGATGTGGTCCTGCACATCGAGCAGTTCGGCTCGACCCGCTCCATCAACGCCGGAGCAGCGGCCGCGATCGCCATGCACGCGTGGGTGCGCCGCCACGTCTTCGACCAGCACCCCTGACCGACTCTGCTGCGGGTCACACGCCAGGTCAGGTGACGGGGTCGCGGCCGCGCCACCGCAGCGGCTCCTCGGCGTACTCCTCGACGACGTGCGCGGCCACGCCGAAGGACCGCGCGGCCTGGAAGACGACCTCGCCCGCCTCCGCCGGCAGGTCGAGGGCGTGCAGGGCGGCGGCGCTGGCGAGGTCGATGTTGGGCTTCGCCCCGGTGCGCTCGGCGACGACGTGGGAGAGCGCGTCGACCCGGCGTCGCAGCGGCCGGGTGCCCGGCAGCTGCCACACCGCCTCGAGCACGAGGTCGGCCCGGGGGTCACCGTCCGGGTAGAGGAAGTGGCCGAAGCCGGCGACCCCGCGGTGCTCGCGCACGACGCGGCCCACCGCCACGGCGGGGTCGAGGCCGGGCGCCAGCAGCGCGTGGGCGGCGATCGGCGCCGCGCCGTGGAGCGGCCCCGCCATCGCGGCATACGCGGCGGCGAGGCAGTCGTGCAGCCCGGCGCGGGTGGAGGCTGCGACGCGCGCGGCTACGGTCGAGGCCGTCAGGCCGTGGTCGAGCAGCGAGACGAGGAGCACCCGCGCGAGCCGGAGCTCGGCCGGCGAGCCGCCGCGTCCGCCGAGCGCGCGCAGCAAGTGCTCGGCGAGGTCGCCACCCGCGAGGGTGTGCCGCGTGGTCGGCAGCGTGCCTGCTACGAGTGACAACGCGGCCGGCACGAGGGCGAGGGCCGTCGAGCGCACCCGGTCTGGGTCGATGTCGCCTGCGAGCGGGTCGGCGACGGCGAGCAGCTGAACTGCCACCGGCAGCCGCCGCTCGAGGGGCACACGTGAGATGCCGGTCGCGAGGGCTCGCAGGTCACAGGGGATCTCCGGCGTCCTCATGATCTGATGGGCGGGTGTGTCGCCCTCCGAAAGCGACTGTGCAGCAATGGATCCCACGACGAGCGCGGCGGCCTCCTCCACGGAGTCGAGCGCCATGACGTCGACGAGTGGCACGCCACGATAGAGCAGGTCGCCGTCGAGCTGGCTGCTGACGGTCGTCGCGATGCTGCGGAAGCGGAGCACCGGCTGCGGCGATCCGGAGGGCCGCGATGCCGAGGCGAGAGCGTCGATCTGCGCACGGTCGAAGAGGCTCTCCTGCTGCCCAGCCCGGCGCTGACTCTGGAGCAGGCCGCGGCTGACGTAGGCGTAGAGCGTGGCCCGCTTGACGCCGAGGCGCTGGGCAGCCTCGGTCGTCGTGATCCAGCCATCGGGGGAGTGGGGCATGCGATCTCTCCGTGTTGATCCGGTCAACGTTGAGCGGATCAACATTGACGATGTTGATCAACATTACCGACAGTGAGCAGTGAACCGAAAGGAGCACGCCATGTCCACCACTGCAGCAGAGGGCCGCCCGGCCGCCACCAGCTCGTCCGCCGGCTTCGTCACCGTGCCGCCCGGCCTCGCCAAGGTCGTCGTCACCGAGACCGAGCTCGGCGACGTGCGGGGCGACGAGGGGTTCTACCACTACCGGCAGTACTCTGCCGTCGACCTCGCCGAGCAGGTCTCCTTCGAGGAGGCCGCCCACCTGCTCCTCGTCGGGCACCTCCCCGACGCCGACGAGCTCGACGCCTTCAGGGCCGAGCTCGGTCTCCGGCGTCCCATGCCGCCGCGGCTCGCTGCGCTCCTGCCGGAGATCTGCCGCACGACGAGCGACTCGCTCCAGGTCCTACGGACGGCGCTCTCGGCGTGGGGCGGCATCGCCGACCTGCGCCCGCTCTACGACTCGAGCGAGGAGGAGCGTCGGGAGGCGGTGCTCAGCGCGATCGCGGTGACGCCCACGATCCTGGCCGCCGCACACCGCCTCCAGCGCGGGCTCGAGCCGGTGCCGGCCGACTCGTCGCTGCGCCATGCCGCTGACTACCTGCGCATGGTGACGGGCGAGGTGCCCGCCGAGCACGAGGCCCGCGCCGTCGAGAGCTACCTCGTCGCGACGATGGACCACGGCTTCAACGCCTCGACCTTCACCGCACGCGTCATCGCCAGCACGGGCGCCGACCTCGCGGCCTGCCTCGTCGGGGCGATCGGCTCCTTCTCCGGGCCGAAGCACGGGGGCGCGCCCAGCCGGGCCCTCGAGGCGCTCGACGAGATCGGCTCCCTCGACCGCGCGGCCGCCTGGGTGCGCCAACGGGTCGAGTCCGGCGACCGCATCATGGGCTTCGGGCACGCCGTCTATCGCACCCGCGACCCGCGCTCCGAGATGCTCAAGGAGATCGCCCGCGGCTGGGACGACCCGCTCGTCGACCTCGCCGTGGGGGTGGAGGACGCCGTCGAGCAGACCCTCGCCGAGCTCAAGCCCGGCCGCGAGCTGCACGCGAACGTCGAGTTCTACGCCGGTGTCGTCATGAAGCTCGCGGGCCTGCACCCCAGCATGTTCACGCCCACCTTCTGCGTGGCCCGCGTCGTCGGGTGGGGTGCCAACGTGCTCGAGCAGGCCCGCGACCCGAAGATCATCCGACCGGCCGCCCGCTACGTCGGCCCACCGCCGCCCCAGCCCCTGCCCGACCGAGCGGCAGGCCACGCGCACTAGCCACACCCCAACGCGCCCAGACCCCACGCCCATACTCCCGAGTCGAGGTGATCCTGGCCCTGACGCGGGTGCCAGTATCACCTCGAATCAGGTTCAGCAGTCCCCGGTTCGAGGTGATCCTGTGCCCCATGTGGGTGCCAGGATCACCTCGAATGGGCGGGAGGGCGGCATACGGGCTCGCGGGCGGTGAAGCTCTTTGAATCCCTGCGGTTCGAGGTGATCCTGGCCCTGACGTGGGTGCCGAGATCACCTCGAATCGGGCTCAGCACTCCCCGGTTCGAGGTGATCCTGTGCCCCATGTGGGTGCCAGGATCACCTCGAATGGGCGGGAGGGCGGCATACGGGCTCGCGGGCGGTGAAGCTCTTCGCATCCCTGCGGTTCGAGGTGATCCTGGCCCTGACGCGGGTGCCAGTATCACCTCGAATCAGGCTCAGCGGTCCCCGGTTCGAGGTGATCCTGCGCCCCACATGGGGGCCGAGATCACCTCGATCCGGTATGCCGGGTGGGCCGCCTCCAGGGCACTCACCCTTGCGTTCCTCACTCCGGGGTGCGGAACGCCTCTCGCCACGAGAGCCGGCCCCGCGTCTGCAGGAGCGAGCGACGGTAGATCTTCTCGCCGATGAGCACGGTCACCGCGGCGAACGCCGCCATGATCCCAAGCGACACGATCGGCTCCCACCACGCCGTGTCGCCCGCGAGGATACGGGCGGGCATCGAGACCACCGAGGCGATCGGCACGTAGGACGCGATCACTGCTCCCGTGCCGGAGACGCCGAAGCTCGCGAAGTAGACGAGCATCAGCGCCGTCGTCATCGGCGACGTCGTGCTCTGGAGGTCCTCCATGCGTGAGGCCAGCGCTCCCGCGACGGCGAAGAGGCACGCCAGTGCGAAGAACCCGATGACGAAGTAGAGCACGAACCAGACCACGGCCACCGACAGAGCCGGGAGCAGGGCCGACCACTCCGAGAACGAGACCGCGACGAGGCCGACCGCCGCGAAGAGCACAACCTGCCCGAGCGCGATGACCGAGTTGCCACCGACCTTGCCGGCGAGCAGCTGACGCAGGGGGATCGCTGTCGCGATGATCTCGACGAGACGCGACTGCTTCTCCTCGACGACGCTGGCCGCGATCTGCTGGCCGAACATCATGGCCGCCATGAGGAAGAGCAGGGCGAAGGCGAACGTCGCCACCTTGACGAACCCCTCCTCGATGGGTGAGCCGTCGAAGCGGGCCACCGTCACGGTGGTGCCCCGCTCGAGGGAGTCGACGCTGGCCCCGACCGCAGCGGCGTTCGCGGCCAGCGCGTCGGCGCGCACCGCACCCTCGAGCGCCGTGCCGAGTGCGACGGGCACCTCGTCGGCCGAGGTCACGGTCCATCCTCCGTCGCCACCGTGCAGCCAGACGGCGGCGTCGCCGGACTCGACGAGCGCCCGGGCAGCCGAGTCGTCGGACAGCTGACGAGCCTCGATGGTCACCTTGGCGTCCGCCTGGTGGGCTGCCGCCGCTGCCTGCGTGACGATGGCGCTGCCCTCGGGCGCGGTCACCGCGACGGTGTAGGTCGTCGTGCGGCTGCTCTGCCACAGCGAGAAGGCGCCGAAACCGGCGATGAGCGCGATGGTCAACAGGGTCGAGACGATGAAAGCCCGGTTCGTGACGCGCACGACGACCTCCCGCGTGGCGACGATGAGCCAGGCCGGCGTCTCGTAGGCGCCTGCCTCACCGTCTGGGGGCTGGGAGGAGCCGGGGAGCCCGGCGGCCCCCTGCTGAGGGGCCGTCGCCGTGGGCTGGGTCGTGGTCATGCCGTCACCTCGCGGTAGATCTGGGCCAGGCTCGGCCGCTGGGGAGAGAACTCGTGGACCTCGCCGCGACGCAGGGCCTCGGTGAGCAGCGCGCGCTCGGCTCCCGGGTCGAGCAGCTCGAGCAGAGCCACCCCGCCGTCGATGTCGACGGTGTGGATGCCGGCGAGGTCGCGCACCCAGCCCGCGTCGCCGGACAGGACGAGCCGGTGCCGGGCCACCGACGCGCTGCGCAGCTGCTCAGGCGTGCCCGTGGAGACGACCTTGCCGCGTGCAAGCACGACGAGGTGCTCGCACAGTCGCTCGACGAGGTCGAGCTGGTGGGAGGAGAAGAGCACGGGCACTCCACGGGACGTGTGCTCGCGCAGGAGGTCGGCCATGCTGTCGACGGCCTCCGGGTCGAGGCCGCTGAACGGCTCGTCGAGCACGAGTCCGCGGGGACGGCCCATGAGGGCTGCGATGATCTGCACGCGCTGCTGGTTGCCGAGCGACAGCTTCTCGACGTGCTCGCGGGAGCGGTCGGCGAGCCCGAGCCGCTCGAGGTGGCTCATGACGGACGTGCGCGCCTGCGCCGTCGACATGCCGCGGAGCCGGCCGAGGTAGATCAGCTGGTCGAGCACCGGCTGCTTGGGGTAGAGGCCGCGCTCCTCGGGCATGTAGCCCAGCTGCCGGCGGTCGGCCTGGGTGATCGGCCGGCCACCCCAGAGCACCTCTCCTGCGGTGATGGACAGCACGCCCATCACCATCCGCATCGTCGTCGTCTTGCCGGCGCCGTTGCCGCCGACGAAGCCGGTGAGGGCTCCCGCAGGCACCCTGAAGCTGACGCCGTCGACGGCGCGGACCTCGCCGAAGTCACGCCGGAGGCCGCGCACCTCGAGATCGGTCCATTCGGGTCGGCCGGTCTGTGGGGACATGTCCTGCGTTGTCATGGCACAAACGTAGGTGGGCGCGAGCGCGAGCGGATCAGCCCGCGGGCGGAGCCGTGGCATCCCCCGGGAGAATGAGCCCGACCTCGTAGGCGAGCACGACGGCCTGCACGCGGTCGCGCAGCCCCAGCTTGCGCAGCACGCTCGACGGGTGGGTCTTGACCGTCGCCTCGCCGAGGAAGAGGTGGCCTGCGATCTCGGTGTTGGACAGCCCGCGACCCACGAGGCCGAGCACCTCGAGCTCGCGAGGGGTCAGCTCGGCCAGACGCGCGTCGGGCAGCTCGGAGTTGGGCGCGGAGAGGCGCTCGGAGGTGGGCTCGGAGAGGCGCTCGGAGGTGGGCTCGGAGGTGGGCGCGGGCCCCGGAGCCCCGCCGGACGGCATACGGGACCGGTCGTCGGACGTCATCTGCTCGATGACCCGGCGGGTCACCTCGGGCGCCAGGAGGGCGTGCCCACCGGCCACTGCCCGCACGGCCTCGACGAGGTGGTCGGCGTCGGCGTTCTTGAGCAGGAAGCCGCTGGCACCGGCGGCGAGCCCGGCGAAGACGTAGTCGTCGCGGTCGAAGGTCGTGAGGATGAGCACCTTGGACAGCCCGGCACGCACGATGCGGGACGTCGCCTCGATGCCGTCCATGACGGGCATCTGGACGTCCATGAGCACGACGTCGGGGTTCAGCTCGCCGGCGAGGCGCACCGCCTCGGCGCCGTCGGCGGCCTCGCCGACCACGTCGAGGTCGTCCTCCACCGAGAGGATGAGCGCGAAGCCGGAGCGCACGAGCTGCTGGTCGTCGACGAGCAGCACCGTGGTCCTCGCCGTGCGCTCGCTCGCCGGCTCCGGTATGCCGTCCGGCTGGCTCCCGACCCCACCGTCGGTCCCGCTGGGGCGCGTCACGACGGACCGTCCGGCAGCGGCATACGGACTCGGACGCGGTAGCCGCCGGTCACGCGGGGACCGATCTCGCTGACTCCGCCGTGCGTGGCGAGGCGCTCGCGGACCCCGAGGAGCCCGAGGCCCGACCCGGACGTGCCGGAGCGAGGGCGGCCGTCGTCGAGCACCTCCACCTCGGCGTACCCGTGGGCGAAGCCGCGGTCGGGGCGGTGGGCGACGCGCACGACGACGCTGGCCGAGGTCGCGGTGGAGTGCCTCCGGACGTTGGCCAGCGCCTCCTGCACCGTGCGGTAGAGCGAGAGCCCGACCGCGCCGGGGACCGCGTCGACGGCACCCGGGGTGTCCTCGACGACGTGGCACGTGGCGCGCAGGCCGTCCGTCGTGCTGGACGCCACGAGGTGCGGGACGTCGGCGAGCCCGGGCTCGGGTGCGCGGGGCTCGGTGCCGGCGGCGTCGCCGCTGCGCAGGGTGCCCAGCAGGCCGCGCATCTGCGTCACTGCCTCCCGCGACGACGTCTCGATGGAGCGCAGCGACTGCTCGGCGACGGCGGGGTCGCGGCGCAGCACGCGTCGCGCGGCGGATGCCTGGATGCCGATGACCGACACGTGGTGGGCCACGACGTCGTGCAGCTCGCGGGCGATGCGCAGCCGCTCCTCGATGACGGCCTGCTGCTGGAGCGTGCTCGCCTGCTCGTCGATGGTGCGCGCCTGGTCGGCCAGGCGGTGCCGCTGGAAGGCGGAGCGCCAGGCGGCCTGGCCTCCGAGGACGGCCCCGCCGAAGTAGACGACGTTGACGAGCAGGCTGTAGACGACGTAGGCGCTCGTGGGGGAGAAGAGGCCCTGCCGCTTCATCGGTCGCCCGTCTCGGGCGAGGGACTGCTCGACCCCGCTGCCGATGGCGAGCTGCCAGGTGAGCCAGCCGAACATCAGCAGGAGCACCCCCGCGACCACACCGAGCATGAGACGGCGGTCGCGAGCCCACGCGACGCCGGTGAAGAGGGCGACGAAGTAGACCGCCTGGAGCGGGAGCGACACCGCCACGGCAGGCATGACGATGCCGAAGACGAAGAGGTGGACCGACAGCACGGTCGCGACAGCCAGGGGCCACCGGCGGCGCCAGGCCAGCGGCACGGTGCCGAGGACGACGGCGACGTGTGGCCAGAGCCAGGAGTCCTGCACGTTGCCGAGGGAGTCGATGCTGCGCAGCAGCTCCACCCCGAGCGAGCCTGCGGCGAGGGCGACGAGCGCGATCAGGGCGTCGATGCGTTGCGTGCGCGCGGGGTCGGCAGGCACCCGCTCCCAGTCCGAGTCGACCCCGAAGAAGGTGCGGGCCCTCGTTGCAAGACCGTGCCGCCCCCCGCGCATACCCAGAGCCTAGGCAGTCGCGGGGGACGGCGACTCCCCCCGGAGGGGGAGCCGGCCTCCTGGTGGCCGTTCGAGGTGATCCCGTGCCCCACGTGGGTGCCAGGATCACCTCGATCCGGTATGCCGTGTGGCGGGGTTCAGCTGCCGTAGACGGCGCGCACGCCGGCGCGGTCCTGGTCGGTCATCGACAGGTCGTTGGACGTGCCGTTGCACTGGGGGTAGTGCATGATCGACGCCGAGTCGTAGGGGGTCAGTGGGCGCCAGTTGTTGTCCTCGAAGCACGTGCCGGCCTCGGGACGCGTGTGCTCGTGCCGGAAGCCCAGCGTGTGCCCGAGCTCGTGGGCCATGATGTTCGACGGCGTCCACGAGCCGGAGTTGTAGAGCGACTTCGCGTTGACGAGGATGTTGCGGCCCGACTTCGACGTGCTCGGGAAGAAGGCGCGCGCGATGTACTGCGTCGTCTTGGTGGGCTCGACGGAGAAGAGGACCGCGCTGTTGCGGGTGGTGCAGCTGCCGTCCTGGCTCGACACGTAGACGTAGTTGACCTTCGAGGAGGCCGCCTCCCACTGGGCCGCGCCCGCCGCCATGGCCTGCACGACGCGCGTGTAGTCGGCGCCGAACTTCGTGCTGACGCAGTAGGTGAGGTTGGCCGCCTGGGTGGCGGGCCACTTGTCGTCGCGGCCGCTGACGGTGTTGATGATGAGCGAGTCCTCGTCCACGTGCTTCGGCGAGGAGACCATCGAGTCGTAGAACTGGCGCAGGCCGCCCATGTTGCCCTCGGGCTCGTCGCCGTTGACGACGTAGACGCCGCCCTCGTCCTGGTAGGTGCTGGCGGCGAACTCCTGGAAGGTCGGCACGTCGCCGGCCACAGGGGCCGCTGATGCGTTGGTCGTGGCCAGCCCCGCGGCGAAGGTGGCGGCGACGGCGATGGACAGGGTGCGGGACTTCGTGAGGTGCATGTGAGTGCTCCTGGGTGTCGGGTCACCCTCGGCGCGGGCGACTCATCGCACCGTAGGACCGCGCAGGTCATTCACGGGCGAGAGTTTGGTCATGACTCGGCAGGCGCAGGTCAAGGAACCGTCCGACGTCTTCACGGCTGGTCGCTCGACGGGACCAGGCGCGGGCTCATGCCCCCGTTGCCAGTCGGCGCCCCTCCTCCGTCAGGCGACGTGCGTCGGGCGCACCGGCTCGAAGGGCCGGATCTCGTCGTCGCCCTCCTGGATGATCCCGCACGACGACTCGGGCACCTCGCGCCAGGCTCCGGGCAGGTCGCGCAGCGGCTCGGACACGACGAGGCGCGCGTCGTCGCCGAGGGTCGCGAGCACCTCGACCTCGGGGTGCAGCTTGCGCAGCTCGGCCACCGCGGTCGAGTGGAAGAGGGTCCGGCTCTGGTGCTGCGACGAGTAGCGGAAAGCCCACACCGAGCTGCCGTCGCTCGTGGCGATCGTCGCCTGGATCGGGTTGGCGACCCCCTTGCGCTCAGCAAGGTCCTCGACGAACCCGACCGCCCGAGCCACCCCGGCGATCGGGTCGTCCTGAAGGCCGAAGGTCAGTGCGAGGAAGAAGAGCACCTCCGAGTCGGTCGACCCCTCGATGTCGGGGTAGAGCGACGGGTCGACGGCGAAGACGAGGTCGCGCTTGAGCTCGTGGAAGCCGAAGACGGCGCCGTTGTGCATCCACAGCCGGTCGCCCCACCGGAAGGGGTGGCAGTTGCTGCGCTGCACCGGGGTGCCGGTCGAGGCGCGCACGTGCGCGAAGAAGAGCCCGGTGCTGACCTGGGCGGTCAGCTCGCGCAGGTTGCGGTCGTTCCACGCCGGGTCGACGTTCTTGAAGACGGCCGGGGTCGGGCCGTTGCCGTACCACCCGATGCCGAAGCCGTCGCCGTTGGTCGTCGTCGCCCCCATCGTCGAGTGGAGACTCTGCTCGATGAGCGAGTGCTCCGGCTTGAACAGGAGGTCCTCGGCGAGGACCGGGTCACCTGAGTACACCATCCATCTGCACATGACTCCATGGCATCAGGGTGCGTCGACCGGCGCATCACTCGGAGCGGATGACGGTAGCGTCCGCAGCATGGGTGTGAGTGCTGCCGTCCTCGACGTCACGACGATGCGCGACCGGCTGGGCCGGCTGCGTGACCGGGCGGCAGAGGCCGGGGTCGCGGCGGTCGTCATCACGCCCGGATCGGACCTGCGCTACCTCCTCGGGGTCGGCGGCTCCTCCTTCGAGCGGCTGACGGCGCTCGTCGTGCCGACCGACCGGGCGCTCGCCCCCGTGCTCGTGTCTCCCGCGCTCGAGTTCGCAGGGCTGGGGCACCTGCCGCTCGACGACCTCGGGGTCGAGGTGCGCACGTGGGTCGACGGTGAGGACGCCCACGCCCTCGCCCTCGCGGGTCTCGGCGCCGGGCCCCTCGCGGTCTCCGACATGACG
Organism: Humibacillus xanthopallidus; assembly: GCF_006717145.1. Lineage (GTDB taxonomy): Bacteria > Actinomycetota > Actinomycetes > Actinomycetales > Dermatophilaceae > Humibacillus > Humibacillus xanthopallidus. The sequence goes on from NZ_VFQF01000002.1 coordinate 756,973, forward strand.
CCCGCCCTGCACCTGCTGCAGCTGCGCGACGCGGGTGCCGCCGAGCAGCGCCTCGCCGGGCCGATCCTGCGCGAGCTGCGCATGCGCAAGGACGTCGTTGAGCTCAGCCAGCTGAGAGCCGCGGGCGCAGCCATCGACCGCGTCCACGCCCGCGTCGCGCAGTGGCTGCGCCCGGGCCGCACCGAGGCGCAGGTCGCGGCCGACATCGCTGCCGCCATCGTCGAGGAGGGCCACGCCGCAGCTGATTTCGTCATCGTGGGCTCTGGCCCGAACGGCGCGAGCCCGCACCACTCGGTCAGCGACCGCGTCATCGAGCGGGGTGACGTCGTCGTCGTCGACATCGGCGGCCCGCTGCCCTCGGGTTACAACTCCGACAGCACCCGCACGTATGCCGTGGGCTCACCCCACGAGCCCGACGTGGCCGGGGCCTACGCCGCGTTGCAGGCGGCCCAGCAGGCCGCCGTCGACGCGGTGCGTCCGGGGGTGACGTGCGAATCGGTCGACGCCGCAGCGAGATCCGTGCTCGCGGATGCCGAACTGGCTGATCGCTTCATCCACCGGACGGGGCACGGCATCGGCCTCGACGTGCACGAGGAGCCCTACATCGTCACGGGCAACGATCTCCCGCTCGAGGCGGGGATGACCTTCTCCATCGAGCCCGGCGTCTACGTCAGGGGGCGGTGGGGCGCTCGCATCGAGGACATCGTCGCCGTGACCCCCGAGGGCGTCGAGCGCTTCAACACCCGCCCCCACGACCTCGCCATCCTCTGACCCCGACGGTGTGACGACGCGGCCACTCGACAGTCGAGTGGCCGCGTGGTCACAGCGGCTGCCTTCGCCGCTCGTCGAGTGGCCGCGTCGTCACAGCAGGCGGCTGCCTGTGACCTCAGGAGTCGAAGCCGACGCCGATCGTGTCGAGTGCCTTGAGCCACAGGTTGCGCTTGCCGGTGCGGTCCTCGGCAGCGAGCGCTGACCGCGTCGCCCGCACGGCGGCATACCGGATCGGCTCTGGAGGGAAGGGAATCGGCTTGCGTCGCACCATCTGCAGCCGGGTCACCTCGGTGTCGCGGCCGTCGACGAGGTCGAGCGCGACGCGCGCACCGAAGCGGGTCGAGGCGACGCCGAGCCCGGTGTAGCCGACGGCGTACGCCATGCGCCCGCCGAGGGCGGTGCCGAAGACCGGCGTGAAGCGCGAGGTCGTGTCGATGACACCGGCCCACCGGTGGGTGAACCGGATGCCGTCGAGCTGCGGGAAGATGTCGACGAAGTGGTCGGCGAGCAGACCGTGCGAGGCGTCCGACTGCTCGAGCGCGGGGTCGATGCGCCCCGGGAAGTGGTAGTTCGCGTCATAGCCGCCGAAGAGCACGCGGTCGTCGAGCGTCCTTCGGTAGTAGTGGAACTGGTTGCCGGCGTCGGTGAGCCCCTCGCGTCCCTCCCAGCCGATGGCGTCGAGCTGGGCGGGGGTCAACGGCTCCGTCATGAGCACGTGGTCGTAGACGGGCAGGACCCAGGCGCTGAAGCGCTTGAGCACGCCCTGGGCCGCGTTCGTGCCGATGACGACGCGGCGGGCGTGGACGCTGCCGTCCTCGAGCGAGACGCGCACGCCGTCGCCCTCGGCGTCGAATCCCGTTGCGCGCGTGTACTCGTGGATCCTGACGCCCAGCGACTCGGCCGCGCGAGCGAGCCCCCACACGAGCCGGGCGGGGTCGACCAGCCCGACCTCCGGGTCGAACATCCCTCCGCGGTAGAGCGGCGAGTCCACGCGCGCACGCGCGCCCGCGGCGTCGAGCAGCTCGACGTCGTAGCCGTGCGCGCGGTGCACCTCGAACGCCTCGCGCACGGAGGGCACCTGGTGGTCGGTGAGGGCGAGGGTCAGCTCGCCGGGCACGTGGAAGTCGGCGTCGATGCCGTATGCCGTGAGCGTCCTCCCGATGGCCGCGATGTTCTCGGCCGCGAGCCGCTCGAGGGTCTCGATCTCGTCCGGCCAGCAGCCGAGGCCCTGCGACAGGCCGTGGGTGAGGCTCGGGGCGACGAAGCCGCCGTTGCGACCCGACGCACCGTCGGCGAGCCGGTCGGCCTCGATGACGACGACGTCGCGGGAAGGGTCGTCCTCCTTCGCCTGGATCGCGGTCCACAGCCCGGTGAAGCCGCCGCCCACGACCAGCAGGTCGGTGCGCGAGGCGAGGCCGGTGAGCGGAGGGCGGGGTTCGGGCCGCTCGGGCCGGTCGGTCCAGAACGGCGTGGGCGCGGCGTCGGCGAGGGCGCGCGCGGCGCGTGGGCTGAGGGCGGCGGGTCGGTTGCTCATGACCCGTGTGATTCGACCACGACGCGGGCCGGAGCGGAACCACCCATCGCACCATGACGAAACGCGGCATGACGGACGAAGTGCGAGACGCGGCCTTCTCGACGGGCGAAACCCGTTGCGGCACGCCGGGCCGCTTTGGTTGTCTCGGGCCATGACCCCCGAGGAGCTGCTGCGCGTCTTCCACGACGAGACCCGTGCGCGGATCAGGCTCGGCACGGCGCAGCGACCTATCGAGGTCGACGGCCTCATCCGGCGCGAGTACGACGTCGACGGGGGCCAGTGGAACATGGTCGAGAGTCCTGACGGGCTCGGCCCCGACCCGGACGCCTACGACGCGATCATCGCGAGGCAACGTGACTTCTTCGCCGACCGCGGGCTGCAGGTCGAGTGGAAGACCTACGACTACGACGAGCCGGCCGACCTCGGGGAGCGGCTGCTGCGGGCCGGCTTCGTCAAGGAGGATGACGAGGCCCTCATCCTCGGTGAGGCGGCGCCCCTCGCGGCGCAGGACATCAGCCTCCCCGTCGGCGTCACCGTGCGAGCGGCCGAGACCGACGACGACTTCGCCCGCATCCGCACGATGCTCGAGGCGGTCTGGGGCAAGGAGCAGTCGTGGGTGACCGACTCGCTGCTGCCCACGTGGCAGCGCGACCCGCGCGCCATGGACGTCGTCCTCATCGAGGAGTCGCCCGACGGGCCCGTGCTGTGCGCGGCCCGTAGCGAGTACGACGAGAGCAGCTTCACCGGCCTCTGGGGCGGCTCGACCCTGGCCGAGTGGCGTGGGCGCGGTCTCTACCGCGCGACCCTGCTGCACCGGGCGCGGCTCGGTCTCGACCGGGGCAACGACTACGTGCGCGTCGACGCCTCGCCGGGCTCCGAGCCGATCCTGCGGCGGCTGGGTCTGCACCGCGTCGCGACGACGACGCCCTACGTCTTCGACCCGAGGGCGCGCTGACCGACCGGGGGTCTGGCACACTCCAGCCGTGGATGCCGGCACCAGAGACGCCCCGCCGCGGCGGCGCGGGGCGCGGCGGGCCGCGGCGGCCCTCGCGGTCGGCTGTCTGATCGGCGCCCTCTCCGGCTGCACCTCGGGTGCGTCGGCGGTGCTGTCCCCGCCCGCCTCGGCGACCCCCAGCGGACCACTTCGGGGTGTCGATGGGCCGTCCGTGACGCGAACGGAAACCCCGCCGGGCGTCGAGCCGGCACCCGAGGCCCCGGCACCCTCGATGACCGTGATCGAGGACGCCCCACAGTGCACGGTGCGTCGCGAGCTCGCCGGGGCCGAGCGGATGGTGCCCATCGACGAGGTCTTCCCGGGGTGGAACTCCGGTGGTTTCGCCGGTCCCAGCGAGGTCGTGCCGGGGCGGGACGCCGCCGATCCGGCTCGCTGCCCCGGCGAGCTACCGACGAGCCCGTTCTGCGACGAGATGCTGCCGTGGACGGGGCTGCTGTTCGACGCCTTCGTCACCGCAAGTGGCGCCCGGCGGGTGGTGGACGGCTACCTCCTGGCCATGCCGCACGGCTCGAACCCCGATGCGCCCCCGGAGCAGACGCCGGGCACGCGCGTCGTCACCTACCGCCTGCTCGACCTCGCTGCCGGTGATCCGAAGGGCGCGGCCGCCTTCCTCGACCGGTCCTTCCGCAGCTGCGCAGGGGCGCGCCCGGCCACCAGCTCCGAGGTCCCCGGGCCCGCCGGCGTCAAGGCGCTCATCGGCACGGCCCGCTCGGACTATCGCGCCCCGGCGGCCCAGCTCGTCCTGCTGCGTCGCGGCTCCCACCTCGTGTGGGCCGTCCTCGACGGCGGGGGCTGGAAGACCGGCGAGCGCGCGCACGCCGTGCAGGTCCTCGCCGCGCACCTGCTCTGATCGCGAGCGAGAACGACCGGGCGTCCGATGCTCCCGTTCTCCGGAAGCACGCCGGACACCCCGCGGACAGGCATATGACCACGACGGCTGACGTGGCAGGATCGTTGGCGGATCGTGAACCCGCTCATTCGACAGCAGGAGTAGCAATGCCCATCGCCACCCCCGAGGTGTATGCCGACATGCTCGACCGCGCGAAGGCTGGCTCCTTCGCGTACCCCGCCATCAACGTCTCGAGCTCGCAGACGCTCAACGCGGCCCTCAAGGGCTTCGCGGACGCCGGCTCCGACGGCATCATCCAGGTCTCGACCGGTGGCGCCGAGTACCTCTCGGGCCCGAGCATCAAGAACATGGTGAGCGGCTCGCTCGCCTTCGCCGCGTTCGCGCACGAGGTGGCGAAGAAGTACCCCGTCAACATTGCGCTGCACACCGACCACTGCCCCAAGGACAAGCTCGACGGCTTCGTGCGCCCGCTCCTCGCGGCGAGCACCGAGCGCGTGCAGTCCGGCGGCACGCCGTGGTTCCAGTCGCACATGTTCGACGGCTCGGCCGTGCCGCTCGCCGAGAACCTCGAGACGGCCCGTGAGCTGCTCGCCCTCGCGCGTGCCGCCAACGTCATCCTCGAGATCGAGGTCGGCGTCGTCGGTGGCGAGGAGGACGGTGTCGCCCACGAGATCAACGACAAGCTCTACTCGACGCCCGAGGACGCGATCGCGACGATCCAGGCGCTCGGCTCCGGCGAGAACGGCCGCTACCTGACGGCCCTCACCTTCGGCAACGTGCACGGCGTCTACAAGCCGGGCAACGTCAAGCTCCGCCCCGAGGTGCTCCTCGAGGCCCAGCACGCCGGCGCCCGCGAGCTCGGTCTGTCGGACGACGCACGCCCCTTCGACCTCGTCTTCCACGGCGGCTCGGGCTCGCTGCCCGAGGAGATCTCGGCCGCCGTCGACTTCGGTGTCGTCAAGATGAACGTCGACACCGACACGCAGTATGCGTTCACCCGCAAGATCGCCGACTGGATGATCTCGAACTACGCCGGCGTGCTCAAGGTCGACGGCGAGGTGGGCAACAAGAAGCAGTACGACCCGCGCGCCTGGGGCAAGGCGGCCGAGGAGGCCATGGCCGTGCGCATCGTCGAGGCCTGCCAGGCACTGCGGTCGGCCGGCACCCACCAGTGAGCGACAACCTGCTCGGCATCCCGGAGACCCGCCTCGCGGTCGACCCTGCAGCGGAGCGCCTCGCTGCAGGGATCGACGCGATGCAGGTCGCGGCGGCCTACCCGTCGAGCTCGCTCGCGTGGGCCGTGCTGGCCGAGGACGCGCTCGCCGACGGTGACCGCGACGTCGAGGCGTATGCCTATGCCCGCACCGGCTACCACCGCGCGCTCGACTCCCTGCGCAAGAGCGGCTGGCGCGGGCAGGGACCGGTGCCGTGGTCGCACGAGCCGAACCGCGGCTTCCTCCGCGCCCTCGCGGCCCTCGCGAGGGCCGCTCGCGCCATCGGCGAGAGCGACGAGGAGGCCCGGTGCACGCAGTTCCTGCGCGACAGCTCGGCCGAGGGCGCGCGCGAGCTCGGTCTCTGAGCCGCACCCGCCAGTTCCACACCACGACAGCGTGATCGGCGCCGGGAGCCCCTCGGGGACCCGGCGCCGATCACTGCCCCGACCGGACGGCATACGCCCCTCATGACGCTCTTCTGCTGTGACATCGACGGCACCCTGCTCAACTCGCACCGCACCCTCTCCGAGCGCACCGTCGCCGCCATCCGGGCGGTGCGCGAGGCGGGGCACACCTTCGTGCTGTGCTCGTCGCGCATGCCGTCGTCGATGGCCGCGCTCGACCGCCTGTCGGGCGGGACGGGCGTGCCGCTCATCGCCTACAACGGCGGGCTCGTGCTGCGCGACGACGGCAGCGTCGCGACCGACGAGCACATCGCTGCCGCCGACGCGCGCGTCGCCTACGACACGTGCGCGCGCCTCGGCCTGCACGGGAGCTTCTTCGCCGGCGACGCCTGGTATGCGTGGGGCCACGACCGCTGGACCCAGCGGGAGATCAACCACACGGCCGTCGAGCCGTCGGCGGAGTCGGCGCACGACTACGCGGCACCCGGGCGCATCGAGGCGGAGCCGCCCCACAAGGTGATGGGCATGGGCGACGCCCACCTCGTCGACGAGCTCGAGCGCGTGCTCGCCGGGCGCGAGGGGCTCGTGACCTACCGGTCCAAGGCGACCTACCTCGAGGTGGCGAGCGCCGAGTGCTCCAAGGGCGCCGGCGTGCGGTCGATCGCGGCCGACCTCGGCATCGACCTCGCCGACACCGTCTTCTACGGAGACAACGACAACGACCTGTCCGCCTTTGCGGTCGTCGGCACCTCCGTCGCGGTGGCGAACGCGAAGCCGCACGTACTCGAGGCGGCCTCCGAGGTCACGGCCGCGCACCACGCGGACGGCGTCGCGGCCCACCTCGCGGACTGGCTCGCCCGGCACTGACCACGCCCGGCTCGCGATGCTTGACACTGACACCGTGTCAGACGATCCGATGGACGCACCATGTTGAGTATCGGAGACTTCGCCCGGCTCGCCGGGGTGTCGGTGCGCATGCTGCGCCACTATGACGCCCTCGGCCTGCTGCGGCCCGCCCGCGTCGACCCCGTGTCCGGCTACCGGTCCTACTCGGCCGAGCAGCTCGACCGGGCCAACCGGCTCGTGGCGCTCAAGGACCTCGGGTTCACCCTCGAGGACTGCGGGCGCCTGCTCGCCGACGACGTGCCCGTCGAGCAGCTGCGCGGCATGCTGCGGCTGCGTCGGGCCGAGCTCGGCCGGCAGATCGAGGCTGACCGCGCGCGGCTCGAGCAGGTCGAGCGACGTCTCCGGATGATCGAGAAGGAGCACGCCATGTCACCATCATTCACGCTCGACGCCTACCGCGAGCAGGCGCTGCCCGCTGTCCGTGTCGTCCAGCGCAGCAGCCGCGTCACCGAGGGGCAGCAGGTCGGCGAGGTCGTCGGCCCCCTCTTCGGCCAGGTCGAGGAGGCAGTTCGGAGCGCCCTCGTGGAGCCCGTGGGGCCCTCGATGGGGCACTACACGATGGACGGCGACGCGATGATCGCCGCAGCGGCCTACCCGGTCGGTCCCGAGGTGGGTGAGGCCGAGGCGTCGGCCGCCGGCCTCGAGCTGGCCGAGCTCGACGCGCAGCCACGCGCACTCGTGACGACCTTGCGCGGGCCGCTCGGCGGCATCGGTGAGGCGTGGCAGACCCTGTCGCGCGAGGTCGAGTCCCGCGGCCTGTCGTTCGCGGGCCCGTGCCGCGAGGTCTACCACGTCGCCGAGATGGACGACCCCGACCACTGGGTCATCGAGCTGCAGCAGCCGGTCGCCTGAGCGCGTCCCGTCCTGCCGGCCGCCCTGCCGCCCGCCCTGCGGCCCCGCGGGCGGCAGGGCGGGACGGCGTCCGGGGCACCGGCCTCGAACCGATAACCTTGCGGTTGGCCGCAACCGCAACCGGAAGGCAGACCGATGCCGGCAATCGTGCTCGTCGGAGCGCAGTGGGGTGACGAGGGCAAGGGCAAGGCGACCGACCTGCTCGGCAGCAGTGTCGACTACGTCGTCAAGTTCAACGGCGGCAACAACGCCGGCCACACCGTCGTCATCGAGAAGGACGGCAAGCGGGAGAAGTACGCGCTGCACCTGCTGCCCTCCGGCATCCTCAGCCCCAACTGCGTGCCGGTCATCGGCAACGGTGTCGTCATCGACCTGTCGGTGCTCTTCGAGGAGCTCGACGGGCTCGAGGCACGCGGTGTCGACACGGGCAAGCTGCTCGTCAGCGCCAACGCCCACATCATCCCGAGCTACAACCGCACCATCGACAAGGTGACGGAGCGCTTCCTCGGCAAGCGCCGCATCGGCACGACGGGCCGCGGCATCGGCCCGACCTACGCCGACAAGATGAACCGCATCGGCATCCGCATCCAGGACCTCTACGACGAGCCGATCCTGCGCCAGAAGGTCGAGGCTGCGCTCTCGTTCAAGAACCAGGTGCTCGCCAAGATCTACAACACCCGGGCCGCCGCGGTCGACGAGGTCGTGGGCGAGCTGCTGTCGTATGCCGACCGGCTGGCTCCCATGGTCGCCGACACCAGCCTCGTGCTGGGCCAGGCGCTCGACCGGGGCGAGACGGTGCTCTTCGAGGCCGGGCAGGCGACCCTCCTCGATGTCGACCACGGCACCTACCCCTACGTGACGTCGAGCAACGCCGTGTCTGCCGGCGCCTGCACCGGATCCGGCGTGCCCCCGACCCGCATCGACTCGGTCATCGCGATCCTCAAGGCCTACACGACCCGCGTCGGCGAGGGCCCCTTCCCGACCGAGCTGCACGACGACTTCGGCGAGTTCCTGCGCAAGACCGGCGCCGAGTACGGCACGACGACGGGCCGCCCGCGCCGCTGCGGCTGGATGGACACCGTCGTCGGCCGATACGCGACGCGCATCAACGGCGTCACCGACTTCGTCATCACCAAGCTCGACGTGCTCACCGGGCTGGACACGGTGCCCATCTGCGTCGCCTACGACGTGGGTGGGGTCCGCCATGACGAGATGCCGGTCAACCAGACCGACTTCCACCACGCGACCCCGATCTACGAGGAGCTGCCCGGCTGGTGGGAGGACATCACCGCCTGCCGGAGCTTCGAGGAGCTGCCCGCCAACGCGCAGGCCTACGTGCTGCGCGTCGAGGAGCTCATCGGTGCCCGCGTGTCGGCGATCGGCGTCGGTCCGGGCCGTGACGAGATCATCGAGCGCCACCCGCTCAAGCCCGCGGTGGCCGGCTGACCTCGCTCAGCGGCATACCTGATCATCGAAAGTGCTTGGAGCAGAAGGACACTCATGACTGACAACGTCGTCGAGCAGAAGGTCGAGCTCGACTGGGTCACCCGTCTGGCCGACGAGGTGGTCGCCGAGGCGCAGCACCGCGGGGTCGACGCACCGATCGTGTGCGCGTCGGGCATCAGCCCCTCGGGGCCGATCCACCTCGGCAACTTCCGCGAGCTCATCACGCCCCACCTCGTCGCCGACGAGATCAAGCGTCGCGGCATCGACTGCGATCACATCCTCAGCTGGGACGACTTCGACCGCTTCCGCCGTGTGCCGAAGAACCTTGCGGGCGTTGACGATTCGTGGGAGCAGTACATCGGTATGCCGCTCACCTCGGTGCCGCCGCCCGCCGGGTCCCCGCACGCGAGCTGGGCCGACCACTTCAAGGCGCCCCTCCTCGAGGCCATGGAGGCCACCGGAATCGAGGTGCGCCAGATCAGCCAGACCGAGCAGTACCGCGCCGGTGTCTACCGCGACCAGGTGCTGCTCGCGATGCGCGAGCGCTTCGCCATCGACAAGGTGCTCGACCAGTACCGCACCCTCGAGGCCGCGGAGAACGCGCGGCAGAAGGCGACGGGCAAGGGCAAGGGCGCCGGTGCAGGCGGCAAGGGGCCGAAGCTCACCGAGGAGCAGGCCGCTGCGGCGACCGAGGCCGAGCGTGGGTCGGGTGCCGCGAGCGAGGACGACGGCAGCGAGGGCAAGGCCGGCTACTACCCGTTCAAGCCCTTCTGCACCGCGTGCGGCACCGACTTCACGACCGTCACCGCCTACGACGACGACAGCCACGAGCTGACCTACGACTGCACCCGGTGCGGTCACAGCGAGACCGTCGACCTCGACACCTTCACGAACGGCAAGCTCGTCTGGAAGGTCGACTGGCCGATGCGCTGGGCGCACGAGCACGTGATGTTCGAGCCCTCGGGCGTCGACCACCAGAGCCCGGGGTCGAGCTTCGTCGTCGGCAAGGACCTCGCGCCGATCTTCGGCTGGGAGCGCCCGGTCGGCCCGATGTATGCCTTCGTCGGCATCGCCGGCATGGCGAAGATGAGCTCGAGCAAGGGCGGGGTTCCGATCCCGACCGACGCGCTCGAGGTCATGGAGGCTCCGGTGCTGCGCTGGCTCTATGCCCGACGCCGGCCCAACCAGAGCTTCGACGTCGCGTTCGGCCCTGAGCTCCAGCGCCTCTACGACGAGTGGGATGCCTTGAACCGCAAGGTCGCCGACGGGTCGGCGCAGCCGGGCGACCTCGCGGCGCATCTGCGTGCGACATCGACGGCCTCTGGCCTGCTGCCCGCGACGCCCCGCCCGATGCCCTTCAGGACGATCGCCTCGGTCATCGACGTGACGCAGGGTGACGAGGAGCAGGCCGTCCGCATCCTCAGCGAGCTCGAGCCCGACAACCCGGTCGGCTCGACCGACGACCTGCGCCCGCGCCTCGACTGTGCAGAGCGGTGGATGCTCGGCTACGTCCCGGCGCAGGACCGCACGATCGTTCGCACCAAGCCCGACGCCGAGCTGCTCGGCTCGCTCGACGAGCAGCAGCGCGAGTCGCTCCGGCTGCTCGCCGACGGTCTCGACGAGCACTGGTCGCTCGACGGCCTGACCCACCTCGTCTACGGCGTGCCCAAGATCCAGCGCGGCATCGACCCGGAGGCCAAGGTCAAGGACCCCGAGCTCTCTGCCGCGCAGCGCACGTTCTTCGTGCTCGTCTACCGGCTGCTCGTCAGCCGTGACACGGGCCCGCGCCTGCCGACGCTCCTGCTCGCCGTCGGCGCCGACCGCGTCCGCACCCTCATCGGCCACTAGCGCCCCAGAAGTCGAAAGCGCACTCGGGGAATCGAGAGAGCGATCCGTCGGCACCACCCCGATCGAGAGAGCACTCGGGGAATCGAGAGAGCGATCCGTCGGCCGACGGATCGCTCACTCGATTGGCGACGGGGGAGCGAGCGCTCCGTCGATCGGGTGGGTGCGGCATACGGGAGGGGCCGCCCGACCCACGAACGGTCGAGCGGCCCCTCCTTCATGCGTGGCGACGCGTCAGTTGACGTTGACGGCCGACCAGGCGGCAGCGGTCGCGTTGTACTCCGCGCTACCGGCGCCGTAGAGGTCCTTCGCCGCCGAGAGCATGCCGGCGCGGGCGCCGGCGTAGGTCGTCGACGAGGTCCAGTAGGTCGTGAGGGCGCGGTACCAGATGGCGGCCGCCTTGGTATTGGTGATGCCGACGACCGTGGACCCGTTGCAGGTCGGGCTGTCGTAGCTCACGTTGTTGATGGTCTTCTTGCCGCTGCCCTCGGACAGCAGGTAGAAGAGGTGGTTGCCGACGCCCGAGGAGTAGTGCACGTCGAGGTTGCCGACGCTCTTGCTCCAGCAGTTCGCCGACGCGCCGTCCTTGCTGGGCTGGTCCATGTAGCGCAGCGGCTTGACGGTCGACTTGAGCGCGAAGGTCTCACCGATGAGGTAGTCCGGGGTGTCTCCGGTCTTGGCCGTGAACTCGACCATCGTGCCCATGACGTCAGAGGTCGACTCGTTGAGGCCACCGGACTCACGGCGGTAGGCGAGGTTGGCCGTCGCGGCCGTCACGCCGTGCGTCATCTCGTGACCGGCCACGTCGAGCGAGACGAGCGGGCCGTAGCTGACGCCGTCACCGTCGCCGTAGCGCATGCAGAAGCACGTGTCGCTCCACGAGGCGTTGACCCAGTTGCTGCCGACGTGGACGAGGCTGCGAGCCCCCTTGCCGTCGTTCTTGATGCCGTTGCGGCCGAACGTGTTCTTGTAGAAGTCCCACGTCGCGCCCACGCCGAAGTCGGCGTCGACAGCTGCGGTCTGCCGGTTGCTGTTCGAGCCGTTGCCCCAGGCGTTGTCGGCGTCGGTGAAGAGCGTGCCGGTCGTCGAGGACGTCGAGCCGTTGTTGCCGTCCTCGGTGCGGGCGCCGCCGCGCGTGGCGTCGACCAGCTGGTAGCTGCCGCCCGAGAGCGTGGTCTGCAGGCTGACGGTGCCGAGGTACAGGCTGCTGCCCGAGCCGACGTCGTTGATCTCGGTCGCCCACTGGTCGACGACGGCGCCAGTGCGAGCGTCGACGAAGACGACCTTGCCGGCGGGCTCCTGGTGGGCGCCCACGCCGTCGACCTGGGTCTTCCAGACGAGGCGGGCCGTGCCGTAGGCGTAGACGGCGAGGGTGGGCTTCGACGTCCGCACCGTGAAGTCGGCCGTGCCGGCGGCGGTCTGCGCCGCGGTTGCGGCGGCAACGGTCGGGGTGGTCGAGGCGACCCGGACGGAGGTCGAGGCTGCATTGACGCCCTTCCAGCCGCCATCCTTGTCGGTGTGGACGACGAGGTCGCCGCCGATGACCGGCAGACCCTTGAAGGTCCGGTCGAAGCGGACGTGGGTGGTGCCGTCGGGGTCGGTCGCGACGCTTCGGCTCGAGAGGGCCTGGTCCCGGTCGAGGCCGAAGGCCGCTCCGTGGGTGGTGGCCGCGGCGACCGCCCGGTCGATGCCGCTGCTCCCCGCAGCGGCCGGGGGTGCTGCCTGCGCACCGCTCGTGGCGATGGTGGCGAGAGCGGTGGCGGCGATCGCGGCGGTGGCGACCGTCGTGATGAGGCGCTTCTTCGTCAAGGTGTGAACTCCTGGCTACCGGTCGGTCCCCCGAGACGATCGGTCTGATCGTGTCGACACCGTCGTGCGTGGCGGTGGGTCGGCGCCAGAGGCTCGGGCCAAGGTTTACCAGTGCTTGAAGAAGAAATGAATGAAGCACGGCTCGGCTCTCAGGTTGCTCACAGGATGCGGGTGGCTTTCGGTCCAATCCGCCCCAAAGCGACCCGCCATGAGGGCCGACGAAGTGCTCTCTCGATTGGGAGAGGGGCGACGGAGTGCTCTCTCGATTGCCCGGTGTGCGCTGTCGATGGGATGGCCCGACGGAGTGCTCTTCGAGTGGGGTGAGCCGACGGAGTGCTCTCTCGATTGCCCTGGCGTGCGCTGTCAAGGGGATGGCCCGACGGAGTGCTCTCTCGATTGGGGGGAGGTGGCCACTCGACTCACGAACGGCCGAGTGGGCACCTCCACCGGACTCTCCGGGCGCACGACGGCGCCGGGCAGAGTGCGGGCGAGGGGCGAGACCCTGGGGGGGTGGGTCTCGTCCCTCGCCCGAGCGCGTCCTCATTGGGGGGCGGGACGGCGCCGGACGTCGACTGGGTCTCGGGGGGTAGACCGGCGGGGAGGGTGAATTCGCACTGCCGTCGACGTCTTGACCATCATCGCCTGTGCAGTGGGGCGCCGCTGACCAAGTCGGCATTCCTTGAACAAGTCTTTACCTTGCCCGACCGAACTCTTACTCCGCGGGCGAGAGCACCGTCATGCGGTGGGCGGCGCGAGTCAGCGCGACGTAGAGCACGCGCACCCCACCTGGCGACTCGCGCACGATCTCGCGAGGGTCGACGACGACGGTCGCGTCGTACTCGAGCCCCTTCGTCGACATCGGGTCGACGACCTGGACGCGTCCCTCGAACCCGTCGTGGGCCAGCTCCGAGAGCGGGGCGAGCCGGGCGGCATACGCCGACGGGGTGATGACCGCGATCGACCCGTCGACCTGGCCGAGCAGCTCCACGACAGCCGCCCGCACCGACGCCGCGGCGTCCCCGCCCAGCGGCGCCTCGAGCGGGTGGATGCCGGTCTCGCGCACCGCCTGCGGGATGTCGGCGTCGGGCACCTCGCGGCGCACGACCTCGGCGGCGTAGTCGAAGATCTCGCGCGCGTTGCGATAGTTCGTGTCCATGTGGAAGAGCTGGCGCGCCTGACGGCCGTAGGCCTCCTCACGCGCAGCCGTCGCCTCGGTGGGGTCGGGCCAGGACGCCTGCGCGGCGTCACCGACGACGGTCCACGACGCGGTCCGTCCGCGCAGGCCGATCATCCGCCACTGCATGGGGGAGAGGTCCTGCGCCTCGTCGACGAGCACGTGGGCGTAGTCGTCGGGCTTGCCGATGCGCCCGGCCAGCAGGCGCTCACGCGGGTCGGACGAGCGGGTGTGCGACGTGTCCTCACGCTCCGGCCGGTTGACCGGCTGGACCTCCGTGACGCCGTACTGGGTGAGGTCGTCGAACTCCTCGATCTCGTAGAAGCCGCGCTCCTCCGGCTCCTTCTCCTTGACCGGGCCGACACGCCCGGCGAGGTCGTCGACGAGCGCCACGTCGGCCACCGACCACGTGCCGGTCTCGAGCGCGGTCGTGAAGGAGGCGGCGAGCAGCTCGGCGTCGGCGGGCGAGAGCGAGCCGCGCGCGTGACGCCGGACGAGCTCGGGGTCGGCCAGCCACAGCAGCACCTCGCGCGGGTCCACCTGCGGCCACCACTGCTCCATGAAGGACTCGATGTCGAGGTGGTCCTCCCACTTGTCCATGAACTCGGCCTTGGCGTCGCGCTCACCCGTCACCCCGAGGCTCGCCCACGCGGCCTCGCCGAGAGCGGCCTGGGCGACCGTGGTCGCGGCGTTGCGCTGGTGCTGGCGCAGCACCTGCGAACGCACCCGGTCGAGGGCCCGGGCCTCGAGGCGCACCGCGCGTCCCGCGACCATGACCCGCAGCTCCGTCGGGGCGTCGGGGACGCGACCGCGCGCAGCCGCGGAGAGCAGCGGACGGATCCGCATGGAGCCCTTGAGGCGCGCGACCTCCGGCGGGTCGAGCCGCTCGGCGTGCATGGCGTCGATGACGTCACCGAGCGCCCGGAGGGTGACGCTGTCCTCGCCGAGCGAGGGCAGCACCCGCTCGATGTACGCCGTGTAGGCGCCGGAGGGGCCCACGACGAGGATGCCGCCCGACTCGAAGCGTCGTCGCTCCGAGTAGAGCAGGTATGCCGCCCGGTGCAGTGCGACGACCGTCTTGCCGGTGCCCGGGCCTCCGGTGATCTCGGTGACCCCGCGCGCGCTGGCGCGGATCGCCTCGTCCTGGTGGGCCTGGATCGTCGCGACGATGTCGCGCATGCGCTCGCCGCGACTGCGGGTCAGGGCGGCCATCAGGGCGCCGTCACCGACGACGACGAGGTCGTCGGGCGGCTCCGGCACCATGAGGTCGTCCTCGATGCCGATGACGGTGGCTCCGCGGCTGCGCAGCACCCGGCGGCGCAGGACCCCCATGGGCTGGGCCGGCGTCGCGCGGTAGAAGGCGGAGGCCGCGGGAGCGCGCCAGTCGATGACGAGCGGCTCGTAGTCGTCGTCACGCACCCCGAGGCGGCCGATGTAGCGCACCTCGCGGTCGTCGGGGCGGGCGTCGCCCTCGCGGCTGCTGTCAGAGCTGCCGTCAGCGGCACCGCCACTGCCGCCGTGTCCGTTGGCGCGGGCCGCCGCCTCGCGCAGCAGGGCGTGGTCGAGGTCGAGGCGGCCGAAGACGAGGCCTTCGTACTGGGTGTCGAGAGCGGTGCGCCGCTTTGCGGCGTGGAACATCAGGGCATCGCGCTCGAAGAGGCCCGCGGCCTCCTCCATGCCGACCTCCGCGGACTTGGCGATGTGGCCCCGCGCAAGGCCTTCGGCCTGCACGACGTCGGCCCGGTGGCCGGCCTTCTCGAGCTCCTCGTGGACACGGTCGACGTGCGCCTGCTCGACGGCGATCTCGCTCGCGACGTCGTCGGTCACGTGCACGCCGCCGCCCCGGCGCGGCGGCGTGCCGGAAGAGGTCACGGTGCGAGGTTCACCGGTGGTGGTCGACCGGTGCGATGCTGCGTTGGAGGTGCTCACTGACGTCCCAGCGTTCGGCGGGCGCCGCACGGGCGGCGCGGGAACCATCAAGTCTACTGTCATCGCATGCCCGTCCCTGCCTGTATCCCTCCCACCGGCGAGCCCCTCGTCGGCCGCTTCGTCCGGCTCGATCCGATGCAGCCCGCAGATGCTGCCGGGCTCTTCGCCGTCTACTCGGACCAGCGCTGCTACGAACAGGGATTCGCGATGATGCGGCCGCACACGTCGCTCTCCGAGACAGAGGCTCTCGTCGCGGACGGCATCGCTGCGCGCCGAGCCGGCCGGACGGCATACACCGTGCGTCTCGTCGGGGACGGCGCCCTCGGTGCGGCGGGCACCGTCGTCGGGTCGAGCTCGCTCGGTGACGTCGACACGGTGCGCGAGCACGTGCACCTCGGGTGGACGATGTACGGCTCGCGCTGGTGGGGCACCGAGGTCAACCCGGAGTGCAAGCTGCTCCTGCTCGAGCACGCCTTCGAGACGTGCGGCTTCGGCCGCGTCAAGATCCAGACCGACGTCATCAACGCCCGGTCGCGCGCGGCCATCCTCAAGCTCGGAGCCGTCTTCGAGGGCGTCACGCGGCGCGACGTGCGGCGGCCCGACGGCACGTGGCGCGACTCCGCGGTGCACTCGATCCTCGTCGACGAGTGGCCCACGGTCCGGGCAGGCCTGCTGGCGCGCCTCGCCTCACCCTAGGCTGGGCGCCGTGAAGGTCCTCGTGCTCGGCTCAGGCGCCCGCGAACACGCACTCGTCAAGGCCGTTGCGGCCGATCCGGAGGTCGACGCGGTGATCGCGGCGCCCGGCAACCCCGGCATCGACGCGACGGCGCTGTGCGTCCCGGTCGACATCCTCGACGGCCAGGCGGTCGCTGCCCTGGCCCGCGAGCACGAGGTCGACCTCGTCGTCGTGGGCCCCGAGGCGCCGCTCGTCGCAGGCGTCGCCGACGTATGCCGTGCAGCCGGGTTCGCCGTCTTCGGGCCCTCCGCCGAGGCCGCGCGTCTCGAGGGGAGCAAGTCCTTCGCCAAGGAGGTCATGGCCGCCGCCGACGTGCCGACCGCCCTGGCCCACGTGTGCACGACGATGGACGAGGTCGAGGCCGCGCTCGACGCGCTCGGCGCCCCGCACGTCGTCAAGGACGACGGGCTCGCCGCCGGCAAGGGCGTCGTCGTCACCGACTCGCGAGAGGAGGCGGTCGAGCACGCTCGGGCCTGCCTCGCCAAGCCCGACGGGCGCCTCGTCGTCGAGGAGTTCCTCGACGGGCCTGAGGTGTCGGTCTTCTGCATCAGCGACGGCACGTCCGTCGTGGCGCTCTCGCCGGCCCAGGACTTCAAGCGCGTCGGTGACGACGACGCCGGCCTCAACACCGGTGGGATGGGGGCCTACTCGCCGCTCGACTGGGCGCCCGAGGGGCTGGCCGACGACGTCGTGCGCCGGGTCGCGCAGCCGACGATCGACGAGATGCGCCGCCGCGGAACGCCTTTCGTCGGCGTGCTCTACGTCGGGCTGGCCCTCACCTCACGCGGGCTGCGGGTCATCGAGTTCAACGCGCGCTTCGGCGACCCTGACGGCCAGGCGTCGCTCGCCCGGCTCGAGACGCCCTTCGCCCAGCTGCTGCACGCCGCGGCGACCGGTGGGCTCGCCCAGTTCGGGCGGCTGCGCTGGGCAGACGACCGGGCCGTCGTCGTGGTCGTCGCGGCGCAGGGCTACCCCTCGTCGCCGCGCACCGGCGACCCCATCACCGGGCTCGACGCCGCGGCCGAGGTGCCCGGGGTGACCGTGCTCCATGCGGGCACGCGGCTCGACGACACGGGGGCGCTCGTGTCGGCCGGCGGCCGCGTCCTCGACGTCGTCGCGGTGGCGCCGACGCTCGCGAAGGCCAGGCGGGCGGCATACGACGCGGTGGCGGTCATCGAGCTCGCGGGCTCGCACCACCGCACCGACATCGCCCTGCGCGCCGAGCGCGGCGACATCACGATCGGAGGGGCGTCATGAACGCGCTCGACCTGCCCGGCTACCAGCACGTCTACTCCGGCAAGGTGCGCGACCTCTACGCGCCGGTCGGTTCGGACGGTCAGGTCGTGCCCGACCGGCTCCTCCTCGTCGCCTCCAACCGCCTGTCGGCCTACGACTGGATGATGTCGCCCGAGATCCCCGACAAGGGTGAGGTGCTGACGCGTCTGTCGCTCTGGTGGTTCGACCAGCTCGCCGACCTCGTGCCCAACCACGTCGTCTCGACCGAGGTGCCCGCCGCGGTGGCCGGCCGGGCGGTGCTCGTGCGCAAGCTCGAGATGCTCAAGGTCGAGGCCATCGCCCGGGCCTACCTCACGGGCGGCGGGCTCGAGGAGTACCGCGAGACCGGGGCCGTCTGCGGTGTCGTGCTGCCGCAGGGGCTCGAGGACGGGTCGAAGCTGCCCGAGCCCGTCTTCACCCCCACGACCAAGGCGCCGGTGGGCGAGCACGACCTGCCGATGTCGCCGGCCGAGGTCGAGGCCGAGCTCGGTGCGGAGGTGGCGGCCGAGGTGTCGCGGCTGACGCGAGCGATCCTCGCCCGTGGCAACGAGATCGCCGCCGAGCGCGGCATCCTCATCGCCGACACGAAGGTGGAGTTCGGGGTCGCGCCGGACGGCTCCGGCGGGCTCGTGCTCGCCGACGAGGTGCTGACCCCCGACTCGTCGCGCTTCTGGCCAACCGCAGCCTGGCAGCCCGGACGCACCCAGCCGTCCTATGACAAGCAGTTCGTCCGCGACTGGCTGACGTCGCCCGAGTCAGGCTGGGACCGCCGGAGCGGCGAGGCGCCGCCCGAGCTGCCCTCCTCCGTCGTCGAGCAGACGCGGGCGAAGTACGTCGAGGCCTACGAGCTGCTGACCGGCGAGCGCTTCTGACCCTTTGCCGACCCGCGGCGGGGGAGTCAGACGATGCGACGCACCCCGGGCAGCTTCGTCAGGAGCCACCCGAGGCCGAACGAGCCGGCGAGGCCGAGCGTGACCACAGCGAGGTAGGAGACCTCCGGGATGGCGCCGACCTCTCGAGAGCCGAGGACGAGGCCGACGAGAACGCCCTGGTGCACGAGGAAGGCGGCGAAGGCGGAGCGGCTCAGCCGGCGACCCAGCGGCCCCTGACGGTCGAAACGTCGCTGGAAGAGGTCGACGACCCAGAGCGGTGCCGTTGCGATGATGAGGCCCTCGGCCGCGGCCAGCAGCGCGGCCTGCCAGGTGCCCCCGCCGAGGTAGAGCTCCATCGCGTAGCCCAGCGGGCCGCTCACGGCGATCGTGACGACGCTCAGCAGGAGCCCCGCCCATGCCACGTGCCGTATGCGGCCGGCCAGGTCGCGCTCGAGCGGCAACCAACCGCGCTCGGCAGCCAGCACGCCGAGCGCGAAGCCGGCCAACCAACCGGGGGACTGGCCGAGAGCGAGGCGCCACCGCTCCTCGCCCAGGGGCACCCACAGGCGCACGATCCAGGAGGCGACGGCGACGAGCGCGGCCAGGGCGAGGAGGTGCTGCAGGCGCAGGGGGGCAGAGGCGCGCCGCGGCCACCGTGTGCGGACCACGGCGTACCCGGCCGAGAGGACGAAGAGGACGCCGAGGAACCACGTCGGCCCCGCGGCCGGCGGCCACAGCACGTGGGGGACGAAGGCCCAGAACCCCTGGGTCCAGCCGGCGTTGCTGGGGTCGACGAACTCGATCCACGGGCTCAGCAGCACGATGAAGGCGAGCATGGGCACGAGGAGGCGCAGGGCCCGGTCCGCGATGAAGCGCTGCGGCCCCTTGCGCTCGAACGACCGCGGGGTGAAGTAGCCGGCGAGGAGGAAGAAGAGCGGCAGGCCGAAGAGGGAGACCACTGCCGCGACGAGGGTCAGCAGCGTCAGGAGGGGCTCGCGGACCGGCGGTTCCTCGAAGACCCAGTTGCCGACGCCCGTCCAGGCCATGGTCACGTGCGCCGCGATGACACCGGCGACGAGCACGACCTTGAGGTTGTCGGCCCAGGCGGTCCGGGGGGCCCGCGTGGGTGTGGCGCTCACCGTCCCGGCTTCGGGTGGCGTCCTTCGGATATCAGTCATGTCGCACCCCCTCTCAGGAACGCGCACCTCACGGCAGCCGGCAAGGGGAGAAGGTCCCGCCGTGGGTGGTGCCACCTCCGCGATGCGGGCGGCAGGCGGGGAGGCGGCTGCCGGCCCGATAGACTTCCGTCGTCTCGATCGGAGCACCAGCCGGTCGCCCCATCCAGCAACAGGGAGAACCACACCGATGGGAAGCATCGTCGTCGACGTCATGCTCAAGCCCGAGATTCTCGACCCGCAGGGGCAGGCCGTCGGCGGGGCACTCCCGCGCCTCGGCTTCGAGGGGTTCACCGATGTCCGTCAGGGCAAGCGGTTCGTGCTCACCGTTGACGGTGACGTCACCGAGGAGCACCTCGCTGCGGCACGTGAGGCCGCTGACAAGCTGCTCTCCAACCCGGTCATCGAGGACGTCGTGGCCGTCCACGTGCTGGAGAGCGCGGACGGCGACGGCGGCCCGGCTGCCCCGGCGGCCGTCGACGAGAGCGGCGGCCAGGCGAAGGGCCACAAGGCGAAGGCCGAGGAGGCCGATGACTCGGCCGAGGAGGCCCGCGGCGACGTGGCGAGCGAGGACGAGTCCAAGTGAGGATCGGGGTCGTCACCTTCCCCGGATCGCTCGACGACCGTGACGCCGCCCGCGCCGTGCGCGAGTGCGGCGGCGAGTCGGTGCCGCTGTGGCACGGCGACGACGACCTCAGGGGCGTCGACGCCGTCATCCTCCCCGGCGGCTTCTCCTACGGCGACTACCTCCGGTGCGGCGCCATCGCCCGCTTCGCCCCGGTCATGGACGTCCTCGTGCCCGCGGCCCAGGGCGGTCTGCCGGTGCTCGGCATCTGCAACGGCTTCCAGGTGCTGACCGAGAGCCACCTGCTGCCCGGTGCCCTCATCCGCAACGACCACCGCAAGTTCAACTGCGTCGACTCCCGCCTCGTCGTCGAGAACACCTCGACGGCCTGGACCTCCGACTACGAGGTCGGCCAGGAGATCACGATCGTGCTGAAGAACGGCGAGGGTGGCTTCGTCGCCGACGACGAGACCCTCGACCGTCTCGAGGGGGAGGGGCGCGTCGTCTTCCGCTACGTGCCCGATGCCGAGGGGCGCAACCCCAACGGCTCCTACCGCCACATCGCCGGCATCACCAACGAGCGTGGCAACGTCGTGGGCCTCATGCCGCACCCGGAGCACGCGGTCGAGGAGGGCTACGGCCCGAGCCTCGACGGCCGGGGTTTCTTCACCTCGATCCTCAAGCACGCCCTCGAGACCGCAGCAAAGGCCTGACGCGATGACCACCACCGACGAGCAGACCCAGCCCAGCGCCGATGCGCAGGCCACGGCAGCCGCGCCGCCCGCCAGCCTCGACACCGTCGAGCTCGCAGCCCGCACGCCCGACGTCTACCAGCCCTGGTCGGAGCTCGGGCTCAAGGGCGACGAGTACGCCAGCATCCGCGGGATCATCGACCGCCGACCGACGATCGCCGAGCTCGCGATGTACTCCGTCATGTGGAGCGAGCACTGCTCCTACAAGTCGAGCAAGGTGCACTTCAAGCTCTGGGGCGAGAACACCACCGACGAGATGCGCGAGAAGCTCCTCGTCGGCATCGGTGAGAACGCCGGCGTGGTCGACATCGGCGACGGCTGGGCCGTGACCTTCAAGGTCGAGTCGCACAACCACCCGAGCTACGTCGAGCCCTACCAGGGCGCCGCGACCGGTGTCGGCGGCATCGTGCGCGACATCATGTCGATGGGCGCGCGGCCGATCGCCGTCATGGACCCGCTCCGCTTCGGCAACCTCCACCACCCCGACACCCAGCGCGTCCTGCCGGGCATCGTCGCGGGGGTCGGCGGCTACGGCAACTGCCTCGGCCTGCCCAACATCGGCGGCGAGGTCGTCTTCGACGACTGCTACCAGGGCAACCCGCTCGTCAACGCCCTCTGCGTCGGCGCGATGCGCGTCGAGGACATCCACCTCGCCAAGGCGACCGGTGTCGGCAACAAGGTGATCCTCTTCGGCGCCAAGACCGGCGGCGACGGCATCGGTGGCGTCTCCGTGCTCGCCTCCGAGACGTTCGACTCCGGCGGCCCGGCCAAGCGCCCGGCCGTTCAGGTCGGCGACCCCTTCGCAGAGAAGGTGCTCATCGAGTGCTGCCTCGACCTCTATGCCGCGCACGTTGTCGACGGCATCCAGGACCTCGGCGGGGCCGGGCTCTCCTGTGCCACCAGCGAGCTCGCCTCCAACGGTGACGGCGGTATGCGTGTCGCCCTCGACCTCGTGCCGCTGCGCGACGCGAGCCTGCAGCCGCACGAGATCCTCATGTCGGAGTCGCAGGAGCGCATGATGGCCATCGTCGAGCCCGACAAGCTCGACGAGTTCATGGCGATCACCGACAAGTGGGACGTCGAGGCCACCGTCATCGGCGAGGTCACCGACGGCGACCGGCTCGTCATCACCTGGCACGGCGAGGTCATCGTCGACGTGCCGCCACGCTCGGTCGCCCACGACGGGCCGACCTACCACCGCCCGCTCAGCCGGCCGGCATACCTCGACGCCCTCAACGCCGACGGCGCCGCGGCGCTCGCGCGCCCCGAGATGGGCGAGGACATCAAGGCGCAGCTGCTGACGCTCATCGGCTCGCCCAACCTCTGCGACAAGTCGTGGGTCACCGACCAGTACGACCGCTACGTCCTCGGCAACACCGCGCTGTCGCAGCCCGACGACGCGGGCGTCGTGCGCGTCGACGAGGAGACGGGCCGCGGGGTTGCCGTCGCGACCGACTGCAACGGCCGCTTCGCCAAGCTCGACCCCTACACCGGCGCCCAGCTCGCGCTCGCCGAGGCCTACCGCAACGTCGCCACCGCGGGTGCCGCGCCGCTCGCCGTCACCGACTGCCTCAACTTCGGCTCGCCCGAGGACCCGGGTGTCATGTGGCAGTTCCGCGAGTCGATCCGCGGCATCGCCGAGGGCTGCAAGTTCCTCGGCATCCCCGTGACCGGAGGCAACGTCAGCTTCTACAACCAGACGGGCGACGTCGCGATCCACCCGACCCCCGTCGTCGGGGTGCTCGGCGTCATGCCCGACGTGTCGAAGCGGTCGCGTTCGGGCTTCCGCACGGACGGCGCGCACATCTACCTCCTCGGCACGACGCGCGCCGAGCTCGACGGCTCCGAGTGGGCGCACGTCATCCACAAGCACCTCGGTGGGCTGCCTCCAGTGGTCGACCTCGCCGCCGAGCAGGCCCTCGGCACAGCCCTCGTCGCCGCGGCCGAGGCCGGGCTCGTCGAGGCGGCGCACGACCTCTCCGAGGGCGGCCTCGCCATCGCGCTCGCCGAGGCGTGCATGCGCCACGGCGTCGGCGCGACGATCGACGGTCTCGACCAGGTCGGGGTCGACGCCGAGGGCAACATCCTCGACGCCTTCACCGCTCTCTTCTCCGAGTCGAGCGCCCGCGCGCTCGTCGCGGTACCGGCCGGCAACGCCGCGCAGTTCGAGGCGCTGCTCGTCGAGGTGCCGCACCGCCGCATCGGCGCCACGGGTGGTCGCGACCTCGAGATCGCCGGGCTCTTCTCGCTGTCGGTGTCGGAGCTCGAGTCGGCCCACACCTTCACGATGCCGGCGGTCTTCGGCAGCTGAGCCCCGCTCGTCATCGCGACGGCCCCTCCCGTATGCCGGGTGGGGCCGTCGTCGTGTCACCGCAGTGCCGCCGTGGCGGCGCGAGCCCGCCCGGTGCCGAGGCGCGCGGTGCGTCAGGGGACGTGTCAGTCGAGCTGGACCGTCCGGATCGGGGCTGCGGTCGCGGAGTGCACGAGGGCCGATCCGTCGGCCTCGAGCTCGATGGCGACGACCTCGCCCAGGCCGCTGGCTGCCGAGAGGCACACTGCTCCGCCGTCGACGAAGCACTCGAGCGTGCCGCGGTCGATGAGCAGGGACATTCGCGTGCGCAGACCCGGGCGTGCCTGCGGTGCAAGGTCGCCGACGTGCCGGGCAGTCCACGTCGGGCCGAGGACGCCCGTCGCGGGTGACCCAGACGCCCGGTCGACAGCGACCCGGAGGTCGGCGGGCTCGACGGTGACGGTCGCGGAGGCCGCGCCGCGGTCGAGCAGGCGCAGACGGTAGGGAGCGCCCGACTCGATGTCGAGGTCCAGCCGCAGGCTGTCGCTCGGCGTCGGCCGCTCGAAACGGTGGGTGCCCGCGACGCGAGCCGGGGACGCGGACGGGCCGGACGGCATACCGCTCAGGGGAACTCGCGGCCCGGTGACGGCATCGAGGGCGTCGAGGGGAGCGCTCACGAGCTGCGGCACCCCGCCCGGCCCGGTGACGAGCTCGACGCGGCGCACGACCGACTGCGCGCCGCCGGCGAAGGAGCTGCCACGTCGGGCCATGGCGTAGGCCCAGTTGTCGAGCCAGCCGAGGCACCAGCGGGCCGTGGGTCGGTCGGTGTCGTCCGGCGCCCAGGTGACGGCGGCGTAGAAGTCCGGCCCGTGGTCGAGCCAGCGCGCGGAGGCGCCGTCACCAGTGAAGCGGGTGCCGTCCCACACCCCCGTCCAGTGCGCGACTCCCGTCGTGCGGCCCTGGGACTCCCCGTTGGCGCTGGCCAGGAGCACCCAGGTGCGCCGCGAAGGATCACCGTCGAGCTCGAGCTCGAAGAGATCGGGGCACTCGAGGGTGCCGAGATCGTCGACGCTCCAGTCGGACCGGTAGGCCCAGGTGCGCAGGTCGGTCGAGGTGTAGAAGCCGATGCGGTGCCCCTCGGCCAGCAGCATGACCCACTGGTCGTGGGCCTCGTCGCGAATCACCTTGGGGTCACGGAAGTCCCGGCTCTGCGGCGTACCCGGGTTGTCGATCGTCGGGTTGCCCGGAGCAGGGGTGAAGGTGCGCCCGAGGTCGTGGGACACGTAGAGGGACTGGCGCTGTACGCCGTCGGCCTGCTGGGTGGCGAAGGCGAGAACGGCGCCGGCGCCGAGGCCGGCGACCCCCTCCGTGTCGACGACGGCGCTGCCCGACTCGACGTCTCCCAGCGCGTCGACGTACTTGCGGATCGAGGTGCCGCCGTCGCGCCAGGTGACGAGGTCGGGGCTCGTCGCGAGCCGCCACTCGGTGCCGTTGCCGTGCGGGTGGTCGGTGTTGTGGAGGTACCACAGGTGCCAGAGCCCGCCGAGGAGCAGCGGTCGCTGGGGGTCGTTCATCCAGTGCGAGGGCGGGGTCAGGTGGTAGCCGGGGCGGTCGACGTCGGCGCTCTCGGGCCTCACGAAGGAGCTGTCGGGGGCGTCAGTGGCGTCGGGGACATCGGGGGCCGGCCGCACGCCGTCAGCCGGAGCCGTGGCGGTGCAGGCCGCCAGGGCGGTGAGGCCGATCGCGCCGAGACCCGCACCGAGCAGGCTGCGACGCGTCAGCGAAGGTTGCTGTGTCAACGATGTCATCTCCGAGCTCGAGCCGGGGTCGTCGGGCGACGACTCTGATGGGGGGAGCCGGGCAAAAGAGTGGCGCGGATGCCTCCCGTCCCTGCGTGGGGAGGCATCCGCGCCCTGGACGCGGGCCCGCACCTGGAAGCCAGATCGGGAGCAAACCAGAGCCTCACGTCACCTCGAACGTAGGGGAGGCGCGATCTACGCAAAAGTAACGATTCCACATCATGAGACCCGTTGCGGACATCAGGCCGCTACGGGTCATTTCGGTTGGACAACGTTGTCATGGCGCCTCTATCGTCGGTGCCGCACCTGGAACTCGATCTCGTCACACCCGACACCTCGCCCCCCGCGGCGAGCCATCGAAGGGCAGAAGATGATGTTCCTCCACCACCGCTTCCTCAAGGGAGCGCTTGCGGCAGGCGTGGCAGCAGCCGCGCTCGTCGCCACCGCAGGAGCCGGCGCCACCGCGGCTCCTCGGGCGGCGGCTGCGCCGTCCGTCCAGGCCGTCCCCGGCTTCCCCGAGCCCACCCCCCACTCCCAGAAGGCCTACGACCCGGCCTCCGGCTTCACCGCGAAGTGGACCAGGGCCGACGCCCGCCAGATCAAGGCGATGTCGGACCCGACGGCCGGCTCGCGCCAGAACTCGATGCCAGAGGACTACACGGCGCCGACCGTCCCGCAGAGCTTCCCCGACATGAGCAACGGCAAGGTCTGGGTCTGGGACACCTGGCCCCTCACCGACGCCGCCGCCCACCAGTACAGCTACAAGGGCTGGGAGGTCGTCTTCTCGCTCGTCGCCGACCGCAAGCTCGGGTTCGACGACCGCCACACCTACGCCAAGCTCGGCTACTTCTTCCGCAAGGCCGGCGTGCCGTCGTCGCAGCGCCCGGAGAACGGCGGCTGGACCTATGGCGGACTCGTCTTCCCGAAGGGCCTGTCCGGCAAGGTCTTCGAGGACCAGTCCTTCTCGCACCAGACCGAGTGGTCGGGCTCGACCCGCATCTTCAAGAACGGTGAGGTCAAGGTCTTCTACACGGCTGTCGCCTTCTACCGCAACGCTGCCGGCCAGGACACCAAGCCTGCGGACGCGCGCATCATGATGTCGCCGGGCAAGATCTTCGCCAACGACAAGGGCGTGTGGTTCGGCGGCTTCACGACGCACAACGAGCTGCTCAGGCCCGACGGCACGTACTACCAGAACGGCGCGCAGAACCCCTACTACAACTTCCGCGACCCGTTCACCTTCCAGGACCCGGCCCACCCGGGCAAGACCTACATGGTCTTCGAGGGCAACACGGCCACGCAGCGTGGGACCCGCGCCTGCACGACCGGCGACATGGGCTACCAGCCCGGGGACCCGTACACGGAGACCCCGGACGAGGTCATGGACCGCAACGCCCACCTGCAGATGGCGAACGTCGGTCTCGCCGTGGCCGACAACAAGGAGCTGACGAAGTGGCACTTCCTGCCGCCGATCCTGTCGGCCAACTGCGTCACCGACCAGACGGAGCGGCCTCAGATCTACCTGAAGGACGGCAAGTACTACCTCTTCACCATCAGCCACCGCAGCACGTTCGCGGCCGGTGTCGACGGTCCTGAGGGCGTCTACGGCTTCGTCGGCAACGGCATTCGCAGCGACTTCCTGCCCGTCAACCGCGGCTCGGGCCTCGCGCTCGGCAACCCGACGAACCTCAACTTCAACCAGGGCTTCCCGTTCGACCCGGACTACAACCAGCACCCGGGTGCGTTCCAGTCCTACTCGCACTACGTCATGCCCGGTGGCCTCGTGCAGTCCTTCATCGACACGATCGGCACGAAGGACAACTTCCGCCGGGGCGGCACGCTCGGCCCGACGGTGCGCATGATCATCAAGGGTGACACGACCAAGGTCGACCGCACGTACGGCAACGGGGGACTCGGCGGCTACGCCGACATCCCGGCCGACCGCAACATCAAGCCGGGCCAGCCCGTGAGCTGACCCCGACGGGTGTCAACGGGCCCGCCACCTCCCTGTCTCGGGGGGTGGCGGGCTCTGCATTCCCTTGGAGTCAAAGGGCTTTGCGCCGGCGACGAGACGCTCGAGGGCCGCGCCCTCGCGCAGCCCGGTGGGGAGGTGGGCGCGTGCGACGTCTCGCCGCAGCCTCTCGAGGGGGAGCGGCGCAGGGCTCGCCACGACGACCGAGTTGCCGAAGCGCTTGCTCTTCAGCACCTCGTGTGTCGCGATCAGGGCGACGTGGGGCAGCGACTGACGGACTGTCGCGAGAACCCTGGCGACATAACGCATTCCGGGCTCGTCGGCGAGGTTCCACAACGCCATCCCATCCCGCTTCAGCACTCGATCGACCTCGAGCACGTATGCCGCAGAGGTGAGTTCGGCTGGGACGCACCCTCCGGCATACGCATCGGTCACGACGACGTCCGCTGAGGCGTCGCCGAGCGCACGCACCCCGGTGAGCCCGTCGACGGGTCGCACGCGGATCCGGTGCCGACGGGGGAGCGGAATCTCCTTGCGCACCAGTGCCGTCAGGGCCTCGTCCGGCTCCAGGACGATCTGTGGTGAGCCTGGCCGCGTCGCCTCGACCCAACGGGGGAGGGTGAGCCCGGCGCCGCCGACGTGGGTGACCCCGAGCGGTCCGGGCGGCAGTGCGTCGATGGCGAGGGCGAGGTGCTGGACGTACTCGAAGACGAGAAGGGTCGGGTCGTCGGGCTGCACGTGCGACTGGGGCGACCCGTCCATGTGCACGCTGACCCCGCCGCGCTCGTCCCACTCGAGCGTCACGTGCTCGGTCATCGGTCGCTCACAGGTCGATGACGAGCTGGCGCTGCTCGCCGTAGCGACGGAAGCCCAGCGCCCGAAGGATCGGTGAGGAGGTGTCGACCCTCCCGTGGGTCAGGGCCAGGGTCGCGCCGGAGCGCACGGCGACGTCGAGCCGGGCGCGGAGCACGGCCCGGTAGGCACCGAGCCCCCGAAGGTCCGGATGGGTGCCGCCGCCCCACAGCCGGCACACGGGCCCGACGATGCCCCAGCCGCCCGTGCTCGCCGGCCGCCCGGCGACGGAGGCGACGACCCGGCCGACGCTGTCGTCGTCGAGGCCCCGTGCGATCTCGACGAGCCCGCGGTCGATCTCCTCGTCGTCGGGTGCCGACCCGCCGAAGGCGCTCTGGCTGAGCACGAGCGCGTCGCGCACGCCGTCACGGTCGCGCACGCGGGTGACCGTGACCTCGGCGCCGGGTGCGACCTCGGGCACGCCGCCGGTGAGATCGAGGCCGAGCACGTCCATACGTTCGACGACCTGCGCGCCGCGCCGCACGAGCTCGGCCTCGAGGCCCGCCGGGCGGCTCGTGTCCGAGAGAGTCCACCAGAGGCGCTCGCGGCCGAGGTCGCGGGCCACTCCGTGCACTTCGTCGACGATCTGCGCCGGCTCGCGGTCGGAACCGGTCAGCCGGGCGCTCGTCGGTGTGAGGTAGGTCGGCGGGTAGGCCACGACGAGGTACTCGTCGGTCCGCACGCTGCGGGCGTACTCAGGCACCCAGGCCCACTCGTTGGAGGCGGCGAGGACGGACTCGGCATCCCAGATCGGTGTCACCACGACAGGCTACGGTCGGTGGCATGCGATTCGGTCTGACGATCCTGCCCGAGCACACGTGGTCGGTCGCCGAGCCGCGGTGGCGTGAGGCGGAGGAGCTCGGCTTCGACCACGCGTGGACGTTCGACCACGTCACGTGGGGCGGGCTACCCGACTCCCCGTGGTTCGCGGCGGTGCCCACCCTCGCCGCGGCGGCAGCCGTCACCGGCCGCATCGGCCTCGGCACCTTCGTCACCTCGCCCAACAACCACCACCCCGTGCAGCTCATGCGCGAGGTGCTCGCCCTCGACGACATCTCGGGTGGGCGCTTCCTCCTCGGCATCGGCAGCGGGGGCGACCTCGACGCCCGCATCATGGGTGAGGACCTGCCGCTCAAGGCCCGCGTCGACCGCTTCCACGAGTTCACGGACCTGCTCGACCGTCTCCTCCGCGACGACCACGTGACCGTCGACGGCCGCTTCTACAGCGCTCGCGACGTGCGCACCCTGCCCGGTCCGGTGCGCGGCGCCGAGGGTGGCAACCGGGTGCCGCTCATCGTGGCCGCCAACGGTCCGCGCACGGTCCGGCTCGCCGTCGACCGCGCCGACGGCTGGATGACCTACGGCGGCACCGCCGACACCGACGACGCCTGGTGGTCACTCGTCGGCGACCTGTCCAGCCGGGTCGACGGCGCCCTCGACGCCGCCGGCCGCGCCCCCGAGACCCTCGCCCGCTACCTCAACCTCGACACCGCGCCGACCTTCTCGCTGACGAGCGCCGCCGCGTTCGAGGACGCCGTCGGCCGGGCCGAGGCCCTCGGCTTCACCGACGTCATCACGCACTGGCCACGCGACGACGACCCCTACCGAGGCGCCCGTGACGTGCTCGAACAGGTCGCGGCCGACGTCCTCCCGCGCCTGCGCTGAGCAGCCCGTCCGAGAGGCGCGGGGCACGCCGGCTCACCGGGGAGCGCGAGCCGGCGGCACGGCATACCGGCTCGGCGCCGTCGGTGGGCGGGGTTAGCCTGCTGGGCATGCCTCCCCGCCGTCGAACCCCTGTCGCGGAGGGCCGCGCCGCCCTCGAGGTATGCCGCTCGGCCGGCTGGAGCGCCGACCGGCGCACGACCGGCACCGCGGTCCGCTACACCCTCGACGAGCTCGCGACGACGGCCCCCGGCCGCACGGTGGAGGTCCGGGTGCCCCCGCACGGAGCGGTCCAGTGCATTGAGGGTCCGGTGCACACGCGGGGCACCCCGCCCAACGTCATCGAGACCGACGGGGCCACGTGGCTGCGCCTGGCCGTCGGTGACCTCACGTGGGAGGACGCCGTCGCGGCCGCCCTCGTGCGAGCCAGCGGGCAGCGGGCGCACCTGGACGGACTTCTTCCGCTCCACTCGCTTAACCTTGGGGTGTGACCACCTCCCCTGACGGGCGCTCGGCGCCTCGCGTCCCGAACTTCAAGCGCTTCCTCATCACCGGCGCGCTCCTCGGCTTCGTCGTCGGCGCGGTCATCTCGCTGGTGGGCGACGACGTTCGCGGCTACTCCGCGGCGACCGGCGCGCTCTTCCTCGGTGCCTTCGGCGCCCTCCTCGGTGCCGGGCTCGCCGGCATCTTCGGCATCCTGCTCGACCGATCGGGTCGCGAACGCTCGTGACGGGCGCCGGCCCCCTCGCGGGCGTGCGTGTCGTCGAGCTCGCCGGCATCGGCCCGGCCCCCTTCGCCTGCATGCTGCTCGCCGACCTCGGCGCCGACGTCATCCGGCTCGACCGGCCGGGTGTGCCGCCGTTGCCGGTGCCGATGCCGCCAGAGGCCGACCTGCTGCGCCGCGGGCGGCCCTCCGTCGTGCTCGACCTCAAGCACCCCGACGGGCTCGCGACGGCACGGCAGCTCGTGGCGCAGGCCGACGTCCTCGTCGAGGGCTACCGGCCGGGCGTCGCCGAGCGGCTCGGGCTCGGGCCCGACGACTGCCTCGCGCTCAACACAGCCCTCGTCTATGGCCGGATGACCGGCTGGGGACAGGACGGCCCGCTCGCCCAGGCCGCCGGGCACGACATCGGCTACGTCGCGATCACCGGCGCCCTCGGAGCCATCGGCCGCGCCGGCGGCCCGCCGCAGGTGCCCGTCAACCTCGTCGGCGACTTCGGCGGCGGAGCGCTCTATCTCGCGGTCGGGGTGCTGGCCGCCCTCCTCGAGGCGCGCACGAGCGGCCGCGGCCAGGTCGTCGACGCCGCGATCGTCGACGGCACGGCGCACGTCTCGGCGCTCGTCGTCGGCCTCGTCTCGAGCGGTCTGTGGTCCGACCAGCGCGGCACCAACCTGCTCGACACCGGCGCCCCCTTCTATGACGTCTACGAGACGAGCGACGGGGGCTGGCTCGCGGTGGGGCCGCTCGAGCAGCCCTTCTACGCCGAGCTGTTGCGGCTGCTCGGCATCGGGGACACCGCGCCCGACCGGCTCGACCCGCGCCAGTGGCCTGCCCTGCGCGCCCTGCTGGCCGCCACGTTCGCCACCCGCACCCGCGACGAGTGGACCGCCCTGCTCGGGGGCACCGACGCCTGTGTCGAGCCCGTGCTCAGCTATGCCGAGGCGCCGCACCACCCCCACCTCGCTGCCCGGGGGACCTACGTCGAGCACAACGGCGTCGTGCAGCCGGCCCCCGCGCCACGCTTCTCGCGCACGCCCGGTGCCCTCTCCACACCGCCGCCGCGCGCCTCGGGGGCCGACACCCGCAGCGCCCTCGAGGCGTGGGGCATCGCTGATGTCGACGCGCTGCTCGCCTCCGGCGCCGCAGTCGAGGCCGCAGCCGAGGCGGCCAAGGGGCCATGAGGCTCTTCGTCGCCGTGGTGCCGCCCGAGGAGGTGCTCGACGACCTCGACGAGCACCTGGAGCCCCGCCGTGCGGCCGGTGAGGAGGTTCGCTGGACCGACCGCCACCAGTGGCACGTGACCCTCGCCTTCCTCGGCGACGTGCCGGAGCGCCGCCTCGACGACCTCGCCGAGGTACTCGCCCGGTCGGCAGCGAAGCGCAGCCCCCTCGTGCTCCGCCTCTCCGGCGCCGGCGCCTTCCCGAGCCCGTATGCCGCCCGCGTCCTCTGGGCGGGAGTCGAGCAGGTGCGCGGTGACCTCGGAGCCGTCGCACACGGCATACGCTCCTCGGCGAGCTCGGTGGGGGCGGCGCCCGACGGGGCACGCTTCCACCCGCACCTCACGCTCGGCCGCTTCGGCCGCCCGACCGAGGCGACCCGCTGGATCCGGGCCCTCGAGGGCCTCGAGGGCCCCGCGTGGGTGGCCGGCGGGGCGACACTCATCGAGTCGCACCTCGGCGAGGGCCGCGGGCGACGGCCGCGCTACGAGGTCGTGGCCGACCTGCCGTTCGGCCGCTGACACGGCGGCGGCCGCTCCGAGATCCGTGTGGGAGACTGCGGTAGTGGCACGTGGCGATGGACGACTTGGTCATGACCTCATCCCCGGCGAGAAGGGCCCGCAGGACGCCTGCGGGGTCTTCGGCGTCTGGGCCCCGGGAGAGGACGTCGCGAAGCTGACGTACTTCGGGCTCTACGCCCTGCAGCACCGCGGGCAGGAGTCGGCGGGCATCGCGACCGGTGACGGGGAGAAGATCCTCGTCTACAAGGACATGGGCCTCGTCTCGCAGGTCTTCGACGAGACCGCCCTCAGCTCGCTGCGCGGCCATCTCGCCATCGGGCACACCCGCTACTCGACGACCGGCGGCTCGACGTGGGAGAACGCCCAGCCCACCCTCGGCGGCACCGGTCACAGCACGCTCGCGCTGGCGCACAACGGCAACCTCATCAACACCCGCGAGCTCAAGGCCCTCGTCGACGAGCACTTCGGCAGCGGACGCGTCACCGGGGAGCTCGCCCGGGGCAACACCTCCGACACGGCGCTCGTCACGACGCTGCTCTCCGCCGACGAGGACCGCACCCCCGAGCAGGCCGCTCTCGAGCTGCTGCCCAAGCTCAAGGGCGCCTTCTCCTTCGTCTTCATGGACGAGACGACGCTGTATGCCGCCCGCGACCCCTGGGGCGTGCGTCCCCTCGCGCTCGGCCGCCTCGAGCGCGGCTGGGTCGTTGCGTCCGAGACCGCCGCGCTGCAGACGATCGGCGCCTCCGTCATCCGCGAGATCGAGCCCGGCGAGCTCATCGCCATCGACGAGAACGGCCTCCGCTCGCACCACTTCGCCGAGCCGCAGCCCAAGGGATGTGTGTTCGAGTACGTCTACCTCGCGCGCCCCGACGCCGTCATCCGCGGCCGGGTCGTCCACGAGGCCCGCGTCGAGATGGGCCGCGTGCTGGCCCGTGAGCACTCCGTCGATGCCGACCTCGTCATCGGGGTGCCGGAGTCGGGTGTGCCTGCGGCTGTTGGCTATTCGCAGGAGTCAGGGATCCCGTTCGGTCAGGGCTTCGTCAAGAACGCCTATGTCGGACGCACCTTCATCCAGCCGTCGCAGACCCTGCGCCAGCTCGGCATCCGCCTCAAGCTCAACCCGCTCGAGCACACGATCCGGGGCAAGCGGCTCGTCGTCGTCGACGACTCGATCGTGCGCGGCAACACCCAGCGAGCCCAGATCCGCATGCTGCGCGAGGCCGGCGCGGCCGAGGTGCACGTGCGCATCAGCTCGCCGCCCGTGCAGTGGCCGTGCTTCTACGGCATCGACTTCGCGACCCGCGCCGAGCTGATCGCGACGGGCCTCAAGGTCGAGGAGATCCGCGCCTCGATCGGCGCGGACTCGCTCGGCTACATCTCCGAAGAGGGCATGATCAGCGCAACGAACCAACCGGCTGACGAGCTCTGCACCGCGTGCTTCACCGGTCGCTACCCCATCGAGCTGCCCGAGGACGGCCGCATCGGCAAGCACGTGCTCGAGACGCTGCCGCTGACGGTGCGCACCGGCCACGACCGGTCGGTCGACGTCGACGGCGTCACCCTCGGCGTCGGCCTCGGCGGCGAGAACGCCCTGCAGCACCCCTAGCCGCAGACGTAGCCGCAGGCGCCCGACGGACGCCCCGCTGCCGTCCCCAATCGAAAGCGCATTTCGTCGTGCCCGGGGTCGCGCGATCATCCGATCGAAAGAGCAATCCGTCGTGCCCGGGGAGCGTGTTTCGGGGGGATGGGCTGAACTCTCGGTCAGTCGGCCTCCGGCAGGATGGCGACGCCGGCGACGAAGCTGACCGCCATGGTGCCGAGACCGACGACGAGGGTGCGCATCAGCATCCGTGATGTGGAGAGGTGGGCAGAGCGCGCGGCGAGCACCGAGGTGATCGCAAGACTCACCCCAGCCGCGACGAAGAGCGCGACGGTGTCGAGCTGGAAGGGCGTCAGCACGGTGATGGCGACCGGGATGCTCGCGCCGATGGCGAAGGCTGCCGCGGCTCGCAGGCCCTCGAGAACCGGGCGGATGGCCGGTGGGATCTCGTCGATGTTGTGCTCGGTGTCGAGCTGGGCGGCCAGGGGGTCCGCGGCCTCGAGCTGGTCAGCGACCTGCTCCGCCAGCTCGACCGTCAGCCCGCGCCCCACGTAGTGCGCGACGAGCTGCGCGTGCTCGCCCTCGGGCTGCGTGCGCAACCGCTCCGCTTCGGCCTCGGCGGTCGCGAGCTGCGCGTCCCGCTCGCCGGCGGACTCAGCCCACTTGGCGCCGCCGACCCCGAGGGCGCCCGCGATGGCCGCAGCCATCGCGGCCGTGATGAGCAGCAGGTTGTCAGCACCTGCTCCGGCAAAGCCCTGCAGGAGGCTCGCGGTGGCGATGATGCCGTCGTTCGTGCTGAGCACCCACACGCGCATCAGCAGCCATCGGGAGACCAACCATGCACGCACCGCCACGCTCCTCGACCATCCGAGACAACACGCCTCGTCAGCGGGAGCGTGTCATGTCGCGGCGTCGAGCGACAGCATCCACGGCTTTGTGGCGTCGCCGGGGCGGTCGGCGTGCGCGCCCTCGTGCGACCGACTGCTCTCTCGATTCGGTCGGGTTGCTCCTCCGCTGGCTGGAGGAGAGCCGGCGGGGCCGTGGTGTGGTCTCCGCGGGTGGTCACCTCGATCGGGACGTGCCGTGGCGCCGGTAGGGTGGGTCAGGTGAGCGATGCCCCCATCACCTACGCCTCTGCCGGAGTGGACGTCGAGGCGGGTGACAAGGCAGTCGAGCTGATGAAGGAGTCGGTGCGACGCGCGACCCGACCCGAGGTGCTCGGCGGGCTCGGCGGGTTCGCCGGCATGTTCGACGCCAGCGCGATCGCGCGGATGAGCCGACCGATCCTCGCGACGAGCACCGACGGTGTCGGTACCAAGGTCGCCATCGCCCAGGCTCTCGACAAGCACGACACGATCGGCTTCGACCTCGTCGGCATGGTCGTCGACGACATCGTCGTCTGTGGCGCCGAGCCGCTCTTCATGACCGACTACATCGCGACCGGCAAGGTCGTGCCCGAGCGCATCGCCGCGATCGTCGGCGGCATCGCCCGCGCGTGCGAGGAGGCGGGGGTCGCCCTCGTCGGCGGCGAGACCGCGGAGCACCCGGGTCTGCTCGAGCCCGACGAGTACGACGTCGCCGGCGCCGCCACCGGTGTCGTCGAGTATGCCGCCGTGCTGGGCCCGCAGCGGGTCGCCGACGGAGACGTCGTGGTGGCGCTCGCGAGCAGCGGCCTGCACAGCAACGGCTACAGCCTCGTGCGCCGCGTCATCGAGAGCGCGGGCTGGGCCCTCGACCGGCACGTCGACGACTTCGGCCGCACCCTCGGCGAGGAGCTGCTCGAGCCGACGCGGATCTACACCCGCCCGCTGCTCGACCTCATCGCCGCCGACGGGATCGACGTGCACGCCCTGAGCCACGTGACCGGTGGCGGCCTCGCCGCCAACCTCGCGCGGGTCCTGCCGGCCGGCACCTACGCGCGGCTCGACCGGTCGACGTGGACACCGCCCGCGGTCTTCCGCACGATCCAGGACCTCGGGCGCGTGCCGCAGGCCGACATCGAGCGCACCCTCAACCAGGGCATCGGCTTCGTGGCGGTGCTCCCCGAGGCGCAGGCGGAGCGCGCCATCGAGCTCAGCCGGGCCGGCGGCATACCTGCGTGGCGGCTCGGCGACGTGACGACGCTCGAGCGTGCCGACATCGAGGCGGGCACCGAGGTCGTCAGGGGCGCGAAGGGCGTCGACGGCGGCTCGGTCCAGGTCGTCGGGCAGCACCCGACGACCTGAGGACCGGCACAGCCGATCGCGGGACGAGTGCGGACACTCGACTCACGAGGTGGAGCAGGGAAGGAGAAAGGGAGAGCTCACCGCTCGCCCGAGGCCCACTTCCCGTAGTCGTCGTACTCATCCGGCTCGGTCACCCGTGCGGGCTCGCGAACCGGACTGGACGTGTCGCGGTGCAGCTCTCGCTCCAGCGCGCTCAAGTCCGTGTCGGGTGTGTAGTACTTGAGCTGCCGTGCGACCTTGGTCTGCTTGGCTTTGGCTCGGCCGCGCCCCATGGCGTGACCCCCTCGTGCGTCGTGCCGGGACGGCATCGCTCGTCGGAGAACCGGGTGGCTCTTCGATGTCCGCGTAGCGGCCCCGGGAATGTGTGTGTTCTCGTGGGGCTAACGCTACATGAGCGGAGCCGCTCCTGCGTCCCACGGTCTCATGGGCCCCTCCCAGCGCGTCGGCGGCTCGTCGTCGTCGGCGGCTCGTGTCCAGCAGGTCACCAGCAGGTGACCGGCACGTCACATCGTGGGACGACGCCTCAGTTATCCACACCAAATCGTCTCTTTTCGGCGTTTGGCCGGTAACCACAGGCGCGGGACTTTACTCTGTCTTTACCTAAGCCTCTCCCTGGGGCTGGATGCGTGTCGCTGCACGAGCGACAGGGTGGTGGGGAAATGACAATGACAACGCAGGATCGACACGAGACCGAGAAGCTGCTCACGCCAGCCGAGGTCGCAGCGCTCTTCCGAGTGGACCCGAAGACGGTCACCCGGTGGGCGAAAGCCGGAAAGCTGACGTCCATCCGGACGCTCGGCGGACACCGTCGCTACCGTGAGTCCGAGGTCCGCGGGCTGCTCGGGGGCGGCAGCTGACACAGCTGCCACTCGCGGCAGACACACACCGCACACGGGGGGAGGGGCGCCGAGGGTGCCCCTCCCCCGACACGTCGGGCGGGGACAGGATGTCGGTGGCGGGTCCTAACGTCGGGTCATGACGACCGGACCGACCATCACCGCCATCACGCTGGGCGTGCGCGACGTCGAGGCAGCGCGCGACTTCTATGTCGACGGGCTCGGCTTCCGCCTCGTGCTGCACCTGGCCGGCGAGATCAGCTTCGTCCAGTGCGCTCCGGGGCAGCTGCTCGCGCTCTGGGACGTCGAGCAGATGCCGAGCGAGTACGGCGGCGTCGCCCACGGGCCCGCTGCGCCGCCCCTGTCGCTGGGGCACAACGTGGCCTCACCCGTCGAGGTCGAGCAGCTGTATGCCGCCGCGCTGGCTGCCGGGGCCACCTCCGTCGCTGCGCCGCAGGACCGCGACTGGGGAGGGGTGAGCGCGTGCGTGGCCGACCTCGACGGCTTCCGGTGGGACTTCGTGTTCAACCCGAGCTTCCGGGTCGACCACGACGGAACGGTGCATCTCGGCGAGTCGTGAGTCGCGGTCGGCGCGTCGTCGTGAGCCTCGCCCGCGGCGTGAGCGCGGCCGGTCAGAGCAGCTGACGCCACGGGTGAGCGGGGGCGTGTCGGGTGACGAAGCCCGAGAGCCAGCTGCGTTGGGCGGCATCGAGCAGCGGAAGCGCGGCCCGGAGGTCTGCGTCGTCCTTGGGTCGGGTGTTGCTCACCTTGTGGGCGAGCACGAGCTCGGGGCGCAGGTAGCGGATGCCGTCGTGCTCCCACGTCGCCTCGTCCAGGGGGAGGACGACCGACGCGTCCCGCTTGAACTGCCAGCGACCGTCGACGTCCGGGTTGAGCACGAGCTCGCCGCGCCACGGGGCCAGCGCGTGCTCGCGCACCCAGACCTGCTCGGCGTGCTCGGGCATCTCGCGTCCCGGCGCCAGGTGCACCAGCCCCTGCTCCGAGGCTGCCCAGAGGTGCCAGTCGCTCTCCAGGTGCCGGCGCACGGCCGGCAGGTCGCGTCGGAACACCGACAGGTCGATGTCCTCGTGCTCGCGGACGACACCGGTGAAGGCCTCGACCGCCCAGCCGCCGGCGACCCACCACGGCACACCGAGCCCGTCCACGTGGCCTTGCCCGTCCTGCCCGTCCTGGCCACCCAGGCCGGCGAGGACGTCGCGGGCCTCCGTCGGGGTCCACGAGAGCTGTGGTCCGAAGATCCGCTCGAACTCGGCGCGCGGCATCCACGCCTGCGGCGGCGGTTGCTGGAGGTCGTGGGGCAAGGGACCGGCCTGGTCGTCCACCCCCCAAAGGTAGAGCCGCCCGGCCCCCAGCGGGGGTCGACCGACGGGCGCACCTCAGTGACCGAGTGCCCTCAGCTGGAGGCGCAGGGCGAGCCGGGTCTCGGGGTCGTGCAGGTCGAGGTCGACGACATCGGACAGCCGCGTCATCCGGTAGCGCAGGGTGTTGGGGTGCACGTGCAATGTCCTGGCGGCCTCGCGCGGGTCGCCGGGGTGGTCCAGCCAGGCGGCGACCGTCTCGAGGTAGGCCGACTGGTGCACGGCGTCGTGCGCCTGGAGGACCCCGACCGGACCGAGCAGCTCCTCGGTCCAGATGCCACCGAGGGCGCGAGCGGTCGTCACCGCCGCCCAGGCGTGCTCGACGGTGGTCGTCGTGCCGGTGATGCGCCCCGCCTCGCGCAGCCGCTGCACCTCCGTCGCCTCGCGCCGCGAGCGGTCGAGGTCGGCGGGCCGGCTGACGGAGCCACCGGCACTCGCCGTCGCGGTCGGTGTGGTGACCGCAACCTCCTCGACGACCGCGAGGAGCCATTCCCACGTGCCGGGTGAGGTGTCACCGGGCACGTCACGCACGAGCGTGAGCGGCACGCCGTCGAAGATCGAGAGCAGGGGCTGGCGCCAGGAGCGGCGCCTGGCCGCCGACTCCCACACGTCGAGCTCACGCTCGGGGTCCACTCGTGCGGGGGAGCCGGCGGCCGCTCCCGGGCCGTCATGGGCCCCGGCGAGCACGACCACGCGCCACGGCGGAGGGGGGAGCCACCCTTCCGCCTCGACCACGTCGCCGCTCAGCACGGCGCGGAGCCGGTCGCTCATGACACGTCGCGCTAGGTCTGCCTGCGAGCGCATCCGCAGCAGGTGCAGGGCCACGACCGACGCGGTCTGGCGCAGCGACCGCAGCACCGGCTCGGCCGGCTCCTCGTCGACGACGGCCCAGATCGAGCCGAGCCACTCGGTGCCGGCCCGCACCGGCACGACGAGCCGCGCACGCAGGCCGCGACCGGCGGCGACGAAGAAGGGCTCCTCGGACCGTGCGAGCCGGCGGAAGACCCCGCGTCCGCGCAGCGAGGCGATCACCTCGTCCGGCACGCGCCGCCCGACGATGGTCGAGAGCCGCGCCGGGTCGGCGACGTCCTGCGTCGA
Source organism: Humibacillus xanthopallidus (assembly GCF_006717145.1). Classification (GTDB taxonomy): domain Bacteria; phylum Actinomycetota; class Actinomycetes; order Actinomycetales; family Dermatophilaceae; genus Humibacillus; species Humibacillus xanthopallidus. Next base: position 796,269 of record NZ_VFQF01000002.1, read on the forward strand.
GGAGTAGGCGAGCACCCGTGACTGCGTGTCCTCGATGGTGACGGGGGCTCCGACGAGGGCCGCGCACGCATCGGCGAGGGCGAAGAGCTCGTCGAGCACCGGGCCCTCGGCGCGCAGGGACGGCCCGCTCGCGGCCCGGTCGAGCACCCCGCGCAGCAACCACACGACGTGTGCCCACGAAGCGTGGTCGGCCAGCTCGACCAGACCGACGCCGAAGCGGGCCGCGGCCGCGCGCACCTGCGGGTTGCGGGTCGCCACCCGCCGCAGCACGACGGCGGTGCAGCCCACCTCGGCGGCGCGCTCGAGGAGGGCAGCGGCATCAGCCGGCCGGTCGACGCCGACCCCGAGCAGCAGGTCGCCCGCCTGTCCGTAGACACCGGAGCCCGGCTCGGCGAGCGTGACGTCGTCGATCGTGGCCGGGCCGGTCTCGACGACGACGGTCAGCAGGCCGCCGCCGAGCGTGCCGACGAGCTGGTGGACGGGCAGCCCGAACGGCGTGGTCGACGACGTGCGGGTGGCGGAGCGAGCCGACGAGCGTGCGGGGGTGGGCGGCATACCTCGATGGTGGCATGCGGTGGTGCCGACAGCACAACGACCGTCGAAAAGCTTGGCGCCGCAGCACCAAGGTCGAGCATCGCCCCGACCTCACCATGGACGTAGCACGATCCACACCCCAGCCGACACCAGGAGTCGACCCCATGGCCGCTGTCACCCCCGCCGGTTCACCCGCCCCCCAGCGCATCGCCGTCGTCGGCGCCGGCATGGTCGGCCTCGCCACGGCGTGGTTCCTCCAGGAGCGCGGCGTCGAGGTGACGGTCATCGACCGCGATGGCGTGGCCGCCGGCGCGTCCTGGGGCAACGCGGGCTGGCTGACCCCCGGCATCGCGACGCCGCTGCCCGAGCCCGCCGTGCTGAAGTACGGCCTGCGCGCGGTCCTCAGCCCGAGCTCGCCCGTCTACGTGCCGCCGAGCGCGAAGCCCGACTTCCTCAAGTTCGTCACCGGCTTCACCCGCCACAGCACGATGAAGGCGTGGAAGAAGGCCATGGGTTCGCTCGTGCCCGTCAACGACCTGTCGCTCCAGAGCTTCGACCTGCTGCGTGACGGTGGCGTCGACGCCGAGACCTACGAGGCGAAGTCGTTCACGGCCGCCTACCGCACGGCTGCCGAGCGCGAGACCCTCCTCGAGGAGATCGAGCACATCCACGCCTCCGGCGGCGACATCACCTTCGACGTGCTGACCGGCGACGAGGCCCGCTCGATCGAGCCCGCGCTCTCCGACAACATCGGCGCCGCGATCGTGCTCCACGGGCAGCGCTTCATCAACCCCGGCGCCTACGTCGCGGCCCTCGCCGACTCGGTCATCGCCCGCGGCGGCAAGATCCTCACCGGCAGCGCCATCGAGCGCCTCACGGACACCGCGACGGGCGTGCTCGTCACGAACGACTTCGGGGTCAGCGAGGAGTACGACGCCGTCGTCGTCGCCACCGGGGCGTGGCTCGGCCAGATGGCCCGAGAGTTCGGCGTCAAGCGCGTCGTGCAGGCCGGCCGGGGCTACTCCTTCAGCGTCGCCGTCGACGACCTGCCCAACGGCCCGGTCTACTTCCCGGCCGCTCGCGTCGCGTGCACGCCCGTCGGCGACCGGCTCCGCGTCGCCGGCATGATGGAGTTCCGCAAGCCCGAGGCCGCGCTCGACCAGCGCCGCATCACGGCCATCGTCGAGGCCGCCCGTCCCCTGCTCAAGGGCGCCGACCTCGACCATCGTCAGGACGAGTGGGTCGGCTCGCGCCCCTGCACCGTCGACGGCCTGCCGCTCATCGGCGCGACGAAGAGCTCCCGGGTCTTCGTCGCCGGCGGCCACGGCATGTGGGGCATCACCCTCGGCCCCGTCACGGGTCGCCTCCTCGCCGAGCAGATCGTCACCGGCGTCGCCCCGGCCGAGCTGGCCCCCTTCGACCCGCTGCGCTGACCCACAGCTGACCCCGCCGGGGGTCACGACGCACGAGTGCCCACCCGACCGTTCGGTCGGGTGGGCACTGTCGCGCACCCCGGGGCTCGGTCGGGCGCGCGACGCGGCCGACGGCGTATGCCGTGTGGCCAGGTGGTCGGCGCCCGACCCCTCAGCAGGGCGGCGGCCACCTGATGGTGGTTCGGAGCGTCACGAGATGCGGATTGGAGCCCGTGCCGAAGGCGACGTCCATCCGGTCGCACGAGATGGCGACCGATGGCGCGCTCAGGGAACGAGTGCGATGCTCACGTCCGGCTCGTGTGTGAGCGTGCTGTGCACCGTGCAGCGGTCGATCATCGCGAGCAGCGCCTGGTGCCGGCTCTCCGGCACACCCGCCGGCAGGTGCACGCGGACGTCGAAGCCCGCGACGCGCGACGGCGACTTCCCCATGACGTAGCTCGTCTCGACGCGCAGCCCCTCGACCGGCAGGTCGTGCCGCGAGAGGTAGCGGCGTGCATAGAACGCCGAGCACGAGGCGAGGCTCGCGACGAAGAGCTCGGTCGGTGTGGGCGCAGTGTCCTCGCCGCCCATGGCCTCGGGTTGGTCGACGCGGATGCGGTGACCGCGCACCTCGATCTCGAACCGGTCACCGCCGAGGTGGCTGACCGACACCGTGGACGTCGTCGGAGCGTGGGTGTTGGTGACTGTACGTGTCGTTGTGGCACTCATGGGGCGCTCCTGTCTGCGAGAGGATGGTCCCCCTTCCACGCTAGACGCGGTATGCCGCCCGACCTCCGAGGAAGCCGGGCGGCATACGTCACATCGGGCCGGCGCCACTGCGGGCGCCCAGCAGCCTCGCTCAGGCGCGCGTGAGGACCACGAGGGAGTAGGCGCCGACCGAGACCGTGCCCTGGGGCGGCTGGTCGTCGTCGGGGTCGTCGACGGCGTCGACGTCGTCGGTCTCGTGCCCGGCGAAGAGGGCGCTGTAGGTCGAGGCGTCTGAGTTGAAGCGGACCGCCCAGTGGCCCCCGCCCGGCAGCGGCGTCGTGATGTCGCGCGGCTCGGCGCTCGCGTTGACGACGACGACGGCGACCTCCTCGTCACGGGAGCGCGCCCACGAGAGGGTCTTGGCCTCGTCGTCGACGTGCAGCTGCGCGAAGACGTTGCCCGTGAGGCCCGCCGAGGTGCCGTCGGCGTTGCGGCGCAGGCGGATGAGGTCGCGCGCGAGGCGCACGATGTCGCGGAACTTCTCGGCGCGCTCCCAGTCGAGCGGCACGTCGTCGCGGAACCACTCGTCCTCGAGGAACTCCTGGCCCTGGAAGAGCATCGGGATGCCGTGGCCGGTGAGGGCGATGCACAGTCCGAGCGTGGCGCGCTTCTGGGCGGCCCAGCCGCCAGGGTCGCCGCTGTCGATCTCGTGGGTGAGGCGCAGCTTGCCGTTGGCCACCTCGTCGTGGCTCTCGGTGTAGATGATGCGCGCGAACGGGTTGTCGTCGGCCCCGATGGCCTCGGCGAGCTCGGTCATCGACCGGTCGCCGTCGTCGACGGCCGTGAGCGCCTGACGCACGGGGTGGACGAAGCCGGCGTCCCACTGCGCGTGGAAGCCGGCGCCCCCGTCGCCGAACGTCGTCAGCGCCGGGTCGTTCTGGAGGTCCTCGGCGATGAGGATCTTGTCGGGGCGGGTCTCGCGCACGCTCGACGTGATCGCCTGCATGACGTCCCAGCCCTCCGGCAGGTCGCCCGTGCCGAGCCCGTCGATGGTGCGGATGTAGAGCGTGGCGTCGAAGCGCAGCCCGTCCATGTGGTACTCGTCGAACCACATGAGCGCGTTGTCGTGCAGGTAGGCACGCACCTGCTCGCGGCCGTAGTCGGGGCGCGTGTCACCCCAGGGCGTCGAGGAGCGCTCGTCGTTGTAGAAGTAGATGCCGCCCTTCTCGTTCTCGCTCCAGCCGTCGAACTGCCACAGGGCGAGGTCGCTCGGCCCGAAGTGGTTGAGCACGACGTCGACGATCACGGCGATGCCGTGGCGGTGTGCCTCGCGGACGAAGGCCTTGAGCAGGTCGGGGCCGCCGTAGGTGTGCTCGACCGCGAAGGGGTTCGAGGGGTTGTAGCCCCACGAGTAGTCGCCGGCGAACTCCGCGACCGGCATGAGCTCGATGGCGTTGATGCCGAGCGCGACGAGGTAGTCGAGCTTGCCGGCGACGCCCTCGAGGTCACCGGGGTTGCCCGGGTCGGCCATGAACGAGCCGATGTGGGTCTCGTAGATGACGAGCTCGTCGTGCGGCGGGCATGCGAACGCATCGCCCTCCCAGTCGAAGGCATCGCGGTCGTAGACGATCCCGTTGCCCGAGGAGTGGGTGACCGCGCGGGCGCGCGGGTCGATCCGCATGAGGCGTTGGTCGCCGTTGTGGATGACGAACTGGTACTCCGCGCCCGGGCCGACGCCCTCGACGTCGGCGTACCAGTGGCCGTTGTCCTCCGCCTCGAGCGGGTGGCCGTCCTCCGACCACTCGGTGAAGCTGCCGGTCACGGAGACGGCGTCGGCGTTGGGGGCCCAGACGCGGAAGGCGGTGCCGCCGTCGTGGGGCATCGAGCCGAGGCCGGGACGGTGGGGGTCGTGCTCAGACATGGTGCTCTCCGGCGGTGCGGTTCGGATGGTTCCGGTCGAGCCTAGTAAGGGCGGCAGCCAGGCCCCACGTCCGGGCTTGTGGGGCTGGCCGGGCTGGGCGGGCACCACCGTCGACGGGCCGCGGTATGCCGTCCGGCCGGGGATGTGGTGGCGGCGGGCCTCCGGGGTCAGTGCAGATAGCCTTCGACGTCGGCGACGACCTGGACCGTGCCGCTGGAGCGGTTGACGATCGTCATCGTGCCGTTGCTCGCGAGACGGGTGATGACGAGGTTGGCGACGGTCTGGCCGGTCGTGAAGTTGGCCGTGGAGGTGCCTCCGCTCGCGGTGGAGTCCGCGGTGAGGAAGCCGGCGGCGGTCGGGGCCGTGGCGGTGAGGTTGACCGAGGCGGAGGTGGCCCCGGCGGGCACGGGGGAGCCGGCGACCCCGGCGACCTTGACGGTGAGCGAGGCTCCGGGCGCGAGGGCCGTCTTGACCGGGTTCGGCGCCGTGCCGACGCGGGTGTCGAGCAGGCGCACGGGAGTCGGCGAGACCCACTGGTTGGTCGCGCCGGTGGGGCTGAGGTAGCCGCCGACGTCGGCGACGACGTGGACGGTACCCCTCGAGTGGTTGACGATCGTCATCGTGCCGTTGCTCGCGAGGCGGGTGATGACTAGGTTGGCGACGGTCTGGCCGGCAGCGAAGTTGGCCGTGGACGTGCCTCCGCCCGCGGTGGAGTCGGCCGTGAGGTAGCCGGACGCGGTGGGCGCCGTGGCGGTGAGGTTGATGGCCGCGGCCGTGGCTCCGGACGGGACGGGGGAGCCTGCGACGCCGGCGATCTTGACGGTGAGCGATGCTCCGGGCGCGATGGCAGCCTTGACCGGGTTGGTCGCGGTGCCCGTGCGGGTGTCGAGGATGCGGACGGGCGCGGGAGAGACCCACGTGCTCGTCGTGCCGGTCGCGGTGATGTAGCCCTCGACGTCGGCGATGACCTGGACGGAGCCGCCCGAGCGGTTGACGACCGTCATCGTGCCGGTCGCGGACAGGCGGGTGACGACGAGGTTGGCCACCGTCTTGCCGGCGGTGAAGTTGGCGGTGGACGTGCCACCGCTCGCAGTGGAGTCGGCGGTGAGGAACCCTGTGGCCGTCGGCGCTGTGGCGGTGAGGTTGATCGCCGCGGCCTGCGCGCCGGAGGGGACGGGGGAGCCGGTGACGCCGGCGACCTTGACGGTGATCGAGCCCCACGGCGCGAGCGCGAGCCTGACCGGGTTCGTCGCCGTGCCGTAGCGGGTGTCGAGCAGCCGCACCGGGGCGACGGGGACGAGGTGGCCGTGCGGGAGCGGCGTGACGGGAGCCGACGGCGACGAGGCCGGTCCGGTGCCGGCAGCGTTCTTCGCCCTGACGGTGAACGTGTAGGCGGTCCCGTTCGTCAGTCCGGTGACAACCGCCGTGGTGGCCGTGCCGGCGACGGTCACCGTCGCACCGCCGGGTGACGCGGTCACGGTGTAGGCCGTGATCGGGCTCCCGTTGTCGGCGGCTGCGCTCCACCGGACCGTCGCGCGGCGGTCGCCGGGCACGGCCGAGACCGACGTGGGCGCAGACGGGGCGTTGGCCACGAGCTGGAACGACATCGCGTCGGCGCCCACCTGAGCGGTCGACGGGCTCGGGCCGTTGTCGGCGAGGTGGACCGTGATCGGGCTGCCCGCGCGCGTGACGAAGCTGCCGAGCGCGACGTAGCCGGTCACCGTGGACTGGTTCACCGTCCTGACGACCGAGCCGTTCGCGTCCTTGATCGTGTAGGGCACGGTCGCGGTGGCGCGGGTGGCCGGGATGTAGGCGCTCACGGCATACGTGCCCGGCGGCAGTTGGGGAGACCACGTCGCTCCGTTGGACTCCGTGGTGCCACCCGAGTAGGTCGCGTACGCGCGGCCGCGGAGGCCCTGACCCGGGTTGGGCTTCCAGTAGGACATGCTGCCGGTGAAGACGAAGGACGTGCCGCCCGGCCCGAAGACGTTGGTGCCGTAGCTCACCGGCACGGGGGAGCCGGCGACCTGGCCGCCGAGCCAGTTCGCGTCGATGTTGATGCTGACCCCTCCCCAGGTCTCGGTGAGGTTGTCGTACTGGTGCAGCCGCTGGCCCCGCGACCAGTAGATGTCCTTGAACGCCGGGTAGGAGGCCGAGTCGGAGAGGTTCTGGAGGCCGTTCCAGTGGGCGAACCACACGTCGTCGGGCGGGACGAAGCCGCTCGTGCCGGCGGCGATCGCGTTGGACATGTCGACCATGAGCGAGGAGGTGCTGCCGTAGGCGCCCGAGAGGTAGCCGAGGGCGTGCAGCTCGGCCGTCCACGCCGACATGAAGGTCAGCACGGTCTGCACACAGGCGGTGTCGGAGCTGCGGTATCCCTCCATGTCGTAGTAGATCGGCGTCCCGGCGCCGAGGCCGAACGACTGGGCGCGGCCCACCGCGTCGTCGGCGCTCGCCTTGCCCTGTGCGGCAGCCCTGCTCGGGTCGATGGTGGACAGGCCGGTCTGGTTGACGCACGGCGCCTGCACCCCGACGTAGATGGGGATGAGCCCCCAGCCCATCGAGGTCGTCTGGCTCACCCAGGACGCGCTGAGGTTGCCGTCCGGGCAGGCGCGCTGGGAGCCGCCGATGTAGATCCCTGCCGCCCGGTAGGGCGAGGACGAGAACCAGGACTGCATCGTCGACACCGACGGGGCCGCACAGGTGTCGAAGCCCATCCCGGTGAAGGTCGTGGCGGCTGCGGCGGCTGCGGCGGCTGCGGTGGCCGTGGCGGTCGGGAGGCTCGTGGCCGTGGAGAGCGTCGGGGCCAGGGCACCTCGCGGGTCGCCCGCGAGGCTCCGGCTGACGGTGAGGGGAGCGTTCGTCGTCGTGCGCGCCGATGCGGCGGCCCCGGAGGTGGCCTGCGGAGGCGTGGCCGGGCCGGGCTTCGTTGAGGTCGAGGTCGAGGTGGTGGACGTCGCCGAGGCCAGCACGGCGTCGACGGCTGCCTCGTCGGTGCCCCAGGAGACCTCCGCCTCGACGTCCGGGCTCGTGAACCACACCTGCTTCGTGCGCCCCTCCGGGTTGGTGCCGGTGCGAGCCGCCAGCCGTCCCACGGTCGTGGGCCGCGACGTCTTCGCGGCGAGGCGCTGTGCGGAGGCGGGGCGCAGCTGGATCGTCTCGGCCCGTCCGACGAGGTGCGCCGGGCAGTCCTGCTGGGGGCCGGGGTCGCCGAGGTAGACGGCTTTGACGTCGAGCCGGACGCACCGGGTCGGGTCGGCCGCGAGGTCGACGACCTGCCAGTCGCTCGGAACGTCGAGGCTCACGCCGCGGTAGCTGACGTGCTTTCCGTTGCCCGGCGCCGCTGGCGCCGCTGGCGCTGCTGGTGACGCTGATGACTCCAAGGAGCCGACCGCAGCGGGGCCGAAGGGGGTCGCCGCATCGGCTGCGAGGGCCGGCGCCGGCCCACCACCGCCGAGCACCAACCCCGCCGCGGCAGCGAGAAGCAGGAACTGTCGCCGGGGAGTGGGCATGTCGCCACCCTTCGCGTCAGCCACCGTTCCGAACCGGCCCCTGCCGACCATGCCGGGGACTCTCGTGGCACAGGGCGCCGTCGGCACCGTGTGACCAATGAGGCTAGCGTGACGCGTGGGATCTGGCACGGTGAATGCGGATCACGATGGCGTCACCATCCGGCGAGCGACCTCACCGCCTGCACCGTGTCGATCTCGGAGACCGGCTTGTCGTCTCGGTAGCGCAGCACCCGGGCGAAGCGCAGCGCCATGCCGCCGGGATAGCGCGTGGACCGCTGCACGCCGTCGAAGGCGATCTCGACGACCTGCTCGGGGCGAACCCGGACGACCCACGTGCTGTCATCGGCGTCGTCGACGGCGAGCTCGCGGAAGCGCTCGGTCTGCCACGTGAGCATCCCGTCAGTCATCCCCTTGAAGGTCTTGCCGAGCATCACGAGCTCACCGGTCTCGGCGTCGCGCGCCCCGAGGTGGATGTTGGAGAGCCACCCCTTGCGGCGCCCGCTGCCCCACTCGACGGCGAGCACGACGAGGTCGAGGGTGTGCCGGGGCTTGACCTTGACCCACCCGGGACCGCGCCGACCGGCGGCATACGGCAGCGCGGGGTCCTTGACGACGACGCCCTCGTGGCCCGCCGCGACGAGGTCGGTGAAGAACTGCTGGGCGCGCTCGGGGTCGTCGGTGCGCTCGCGCGGCACGAGCCACGCCGGGGGCACCGTGCGCGCGAGGTGCTGCCAACGCACCCGGGCGGGCTCGTCGAGAAGGTCCGCGCCGTCGAGGTGCAGCACGTCGAAGAAGTAGGGCGTGAGCGGCACCTCCTCGCGCAGCCGCGCGACGTCCGCGCTGCTCGCCGTGCGCGCACCCGTGACCTGGAAGGGCTGCGGACGGCCGCCCTCGGCGAGGGCGATGACTTCCCCGTCGAGCACGAGCGTCTCGACGTCGAGCGCAGCGAGCGCCTCGGTGATCTCGGGCATGCGGTCGGTCACCTCGTCGAGCGTGCGGGTGAAGAGGCGCACGCTGCCCGGGCTCGTGCGGTTGTCGACGTGCGCCTGCAGCCGTATGCCGTCCAGCTTGGTCTCGACGACGACCTCACCTCCGAGCGTGGCGAGCGCCGCCGCGACGTCGGGGGCGGAGCCGGCGAGCATCGGCCGCAGGGGCCGCCCCACCTCGAGGGTCAGGGCCTCGAGCGCTTCCGAGCCGCCGGTGAGGGCTGCTCGGGCCACGGGTCCCGCGAAGCCCGCGAGCATGACCGCGCGGCGGACGGCTGCATCGGGCACATCGGCCGCCCGGGCGATCGCCTGGAGCATGACGCCGTCGCCGGCGCCCTGTCGCGTCTCGCCGGTGATGAGGCCGCGCAGCCACGTCTGCTCGTCGGCGGTGGCACGTCCGAAGAGGTCGCGGACGGCAGCGGATCGCGTTGCCGCAGAGCCGGATCCGGTGATGCGAGCGATGGTCGTGGCGGCCGCGTCGACCTCCTCGACCGTGAGGCAGGGATCGGCCGCCGGCTCGGGCAGGCTCTGCAGCCCTCGCCAGCTGACGCCGATGCGTCGCTGCGGCAGCACCCCGGACAGGTGGGCAGCGACGACCTCGATGACCTCGGGACCGTCGAGCGCCGCCCGGCGCAGGCAGGCGGCGAGCGCCTCGACCTTGGCCGTGCGAGAGCTGGTCGCGGCCACGGCGCGCGCGGTGTCGACGACCTCGGAGAGCTGCATGCCCCCGATCCTGCCTCCACGCACCGACACCGGCCAGGTGCGCACGCGAGGGGCGCACGCCTGAGGCGCCGTCCGGAAGCTCAGTCGGCAGCTGAGTCGGCAGCTCAGTCGGCAGTGACGCGCTCGATGAACGCCACCGCCCGGTCGAGGGCGAGGCGGCCGGGCTCGGTGTCGAGGTCGAACTGGAACTCGTGCCCGAGCCGCGGCTCGTGGTCATCGGCGAAGAAGAGCGACTCGTGCGGGGCCCCGACCGCGTCGAGGGCGGCGACGAGCCCCAGGGAGTGCGCCAGCAGCGGGTCGGCGTTTCCCGCCGACACGAAGGCCGGCGGGAACGCGGCCGTGAGGTTCTGCGGCACCGACGCGAGGGCCGAGGCAGGGTGCGAGCGGTGGTCGCGCGTGCCGAGGTAGGACCAGAGGGCCGTGTCGACGAGCCACGCCCCGACCTTCGTGCTCGCGTGCGACAGCTCGAAGTCGAAGGCGCCGCAGAAGAGCACGACACCGCGCAGCCCCGACGGCGGCAGGTCGACGTCGATGCCCACCCGCGCGGCATACGCCGGGTCGGTCACGAGGCTCGCCACCTGCGCCGCGATCTGCGCGCCCGCCGAGTCGCCGGCGAGCACGATGCGGGAGGGGTCGACGCCGAGGCGGTCGGCGTGGTCGACGAGGTGGGCGAGGGCGGCGGCGACCTGGCGCACCGGGGTGGGGTAGCGCTTGCCGGGGGCGATCGAGTAGTCGACGCCGACCGCCGTGACCCCGCGGCCGGCGAGCACCCGGAGATAGTTGGCGACGTCGTCCTTCGACCCCGACACGAAGGCCCCACCGTGGACCCACACGACCGTGGGCAGCGGCTCGGTCCGGTCCGGACGGAAGACGTCGAGGCGCCCGTCGGGGTCGGCCACGGCATACGCCTCGCCCAGGACCTCGACGAGGTCGGTGGGCGCGTGCGATGCGAGCGCCGCGCTCGCCCGGGCGGCGCCCCGGTCGAAGACGGCGCGGATGGCGAGGGCCGCGGGCCACGGCGACAGGCGCACGGCGGCAGCCGCTGCAACGGCGGTGCCCAGGGCAGCCGTGCCGACGCCGCCGATCCGGTCGACGATGCCGGCCAGGGGCCCGCTCCGGCGCTCGCTCATGCCCTCGAATCTACCCGCGTGCCCGACCGCCGGCTCCGCCCGGCACTTGACGCGGAGGGCCCCGAGTCGTCAAGGTAAGCAAGCGCTTAGTCACGCGCTTCCGAGCCGCAGCAGCAAGGAGAGCACCGCCATGGCCGACACCGCCGTCGTCACCGGGGCCGCCCGGGGGATCGGCCGCGCCATCGCCTCCCGCCTGACCCGCGAGGGCTGGTCGGTCGTCGTCGCCGACCTCGACGCCGAGGCGCTGCGCGACACCGCCGCCGAGCTCGGCGCGCTGGCCGTGCCCGGCGACACGTCGACCGGTGCCGGCGTGAGCCACCTCGTCGACACGGCATACGGACACCTCGGGCATGTCGACGCCTTCTTCGCGAACGCCGGCGTCGGCACCCTCGCGGGGCTCGACGCCTCCGACGCCGACTGGGCGCGGGCGCTCGACACCAACGTCATGGCGCACGTGCGTGCGGCCCGCGCACTCGTGCCGCGCTGGCTCGACGCCGGCGGTGGTCGCTTCGTCGTGACGGCGTCGGCGGCCGGGCTGCTCACGATGCTCGGCGATGCCCCCTACTCCGTCAGCAAGCACGGGGCCGTTGCCTTCGCCGAGTGGCTGAGCGCCACCTACCGCCACCGCGGCATCGTCGTCCAGGCGATCTGCCCGCAGGGCGTGCAGACGAGGATGCTCGAGGAGTCGGGGCCCTTGCAGGGCTTGCTGACCCGCGACGCCACGGTCACGGCCGACGAGGTCGCCGACGCCGTCTGGGCGGCGCTCTCGGGCGACGACTTCTTCATCCTCCCGCACCCCGAGGTGCGCGACTACTACGCGCAGCGCGCGGCCCACCCCGACGCCTGGCTCGCCGGCATGAACCGGCTCCAGCAGAAGCTCGACAGCCAGCACACCCCCGCCAAGGAGAACGCATGACCGACCAGCCCCGTCCCGCCAGCACGCAGCGCACCGCCATCGTCACCGGAGCCGCCCGCGGCATCGGTGCCGCTGTGGCCAAGCGCCTCGCCTCCGACGGGTATGCCGTCGCCGTCCTCGACCTTGACGAGTCCGCCTGCGCTGCAGTCGTTTCCGAGATCGAGGCCGCCGGTGGCAAGGGCCTTGCCGTCGGGGTCGACGTGTCCGACGAGGCCGGTGTCGCTGCCGCCGTCGAGCGCGTGGCGGCCGAGCTCGGTGCCCCGACCGTGCTCGTCAACAACGCCGGCATCATCCGCGACAACATGCTCTTCAAGATGAGCGTGGACGACTGGGACGCCGTCATCAACGTCCACCTGCGGGGCTCCTTCCTCATGACGCGCGCCACCCAGAAGCACATGATCGACGCGAAGTTCGGTCGCATCGTCAACCTCAGCTCGACCTCGGCGCTCGGCAACCGCGGCCAGGCCAACTACGCGGCGGCCAAGGCCGGCCTCCAGGGCTTCACGAAGACCCTCGCGATCGAGCTCGGCAAGTTCGGGGTCACCGCGAACGCGATCGCGCCCGGCTTCATCGCGACCGACATGACGCGCCAGACCGCGGAGCGCATGGGCATCACCTTCGAGCAGTTCCTCGAGGGCGCTGCGAAGGAGATCCCCGTCGCGCGCGTCGGCCAGCCCGAGGACATCGCCGCCACGGCGTCCTTCCTCGCCAGCGAGGAGGCAGGCTTCGTCTCCGGCCAGGTCATCTACGTCGCCGGCGGCCCGAAGGCCTGATGTGACAGTCCTCCCCGCCGACGACGCGAACTCGCAGGATCCTCGCGGTCTGCCCCTGGGCCCGCTCAGCGGCTTCCTCGAGAGGGAGGCGCCGGGGCTGCTGTCCGGCCCGCTCTCCGGGCGCGTCATCGCCGGTGGCAAGTCCAACCTCACCTACGAGGTCGGCGACGGACGACGCACAGTCATCGTGCGCCGTCCGCCGCTCGGCCACGTGCTCGCCACGGCCCACGACATGGTGCGCGAGCACCGCGTCATCACGGCCCTGCGCGACACCGCGGTCCCCGTCCCCGAGACGTATGCCGTGTGCCCGGGTGACGAGGTCATCGGCGCGCCGTTCTACGTCATGGAGCGCGTCGAGGGCACGCCCTATCGTCTCGCCCGCGAGCTGGAGCCGTTGGGGCCCAATCGGACTCGGGCGATTGCCGACCGGATGATCGACACCCTTGTCGCGCTCCACGCCGTCGACCCGGCCTCGGTGGGCCTCGGCGACTTCGGCCGGCCGGAGGGCTTCCTCGAGCGGCAGGTGCGCCGCTGGAAGCAGCAGCTCGACGCCTCACGCAGTCGCGAGCTCGCCGGCATCGACGAGCTGCACGCGCGGCTCGCGGCCTCGGTGCCGGAGCAGGGGCCGCCCGCTGTCGTGCACGGTGACTACCGGCTCGACAACCTCCTCGTCCTCGAGCGCGACGGCCGCGACGAGGTGACCGCCGTGCTCGACTGGGAGATGGCGACGATCGGCGACCCGCTGACGGATGTAGCCCTGCTCGCCGCCTACCAGTCGCTACCGCGGATGATGCAGACCAACGCCGTCTCCGACGTCGCCCTCGCGCCCGGATTCCCCACGTCCGCAGTGCTGCTCGAGCGCTATGGCGCCGCCAGCGGCCGCGACCTCTCGAGCCTGTCGTTCCACCTCGGGCTCGCCTACTTCAAGCTCGCCGTGATCCTCGAGGGGATCCACTACCGCTACACCCAGGGCCAGACTGTCGGCGCGGGCTTCGAGTCCATCGGGCAGGCCACCGGCCCGCTCGTCGCCGCCGGTCTGCGCGCACTCGAGGAGGACTGATGGACTTCGGATTCGACGCCTGCACTGAGGAGCTGCGCCAGGCTCTGCTCGGCTTCATGGACGAGCGGATCGTGCCTTCGCTCGCGACCTTCGACGAGCAGGTGACGGCACTGCCCGACTCCTGGGCCTGGAGCACGGCGCCGGTGCTTCAGGACCTGCGGGCGGAGGCGCGCGACCTCGGCCTGTGGAACGCCTTCCTCCCAGGTGAGCACGGCGCAGGGCTGACCAACCTCCAGTACGCGCCGCTCGCCGAGATCACGGGTCGCTGCATCCGGCTCGCACCGGCCGTCATCAACTGCGCGGCCCCTGACACCGGCAACATGGAGGTGCTCGCGCAGTTCGGCAGCCCCGAGCAGCAGGAGCAGTGGCTGAAACCCTTGCTGCGCGGCGAGATCCGCTCCGCCTTCGCCATGACCGAGCCCGACGTCGCGAGCAGTGATGCCACCAACATCGGCACGAGCATCGTGCGCGACGGCGACGACTACGTCATCAACGGCCGCAAGTGGTGGATCACCGGGGCGATGAACCCCGAGTGCTCGATCTTCATCGTCATGGGCAAGACCGACCCGGCCGCCGACCGTCACCGCCAGCAGTCGATGATCCTCGTGCCTCGGGATGCTCCCGGCGTCGAGATCGTGCGGGGCATGGAGGTCTTCGGCTACGACGACCACGACCACGGCGGCCACGCCGAGCTGCGCTTCACCGACGTGCGGGTGCCGGCGAGCAACCTCATCGGTGAGGAGGGCACGGGCTTCGCCATCGCCCAGGCCCGGCTCGGGCCGGGGCGGATCCACCACTGCATGCGCTCGATCGGCCTCGCCGAGGTGGCGATCGAGGCCATGTGCCGCCGGGCCTCGGAGCGGGTCGCCTTCGGTCGCCCGCTCGCCGAGCAGGGCGTCGTGCGCGACTGGATCGCCGAGTCGCGGGTGCGCGTCGAGCAGCTGCGCCTGCTCGTGCTCAAGACGGCCTGGCTGATGGACACCGTCGGCAACAAGGGTGCCCACACCGAGATCCAGGCGATCAAGATCGCGACGCCGAGGACGGTCGAGTGGATCCTCGACAAGGCTATCCAGACGCACGGCGCCGCAGGGCTCAGCCAGGACACCGAGCTCGCCATCGCCTTCGCCGGCGTGCGCACGCTCCGCTTCGCCGACGGACCCGACGAGGTGCACAAGAACGCGCTGGCCAAGGCCGAGCTGCGCAAGCACGCCACCCCGACTGCCACCCCGAGAGAGAAGAGCTGAGATGGACCTCAACCTGTCGGCGGAGGAACGCGACATCCGCGACTGGGTGCGCACCTTCGTCACCAAGGAGCTCATGCCGCTCGAGCAGCAGGTGCTCACCCGCGAGCGCAGGGGTGAGCGCGGCGTCACGCCTGATGAGCTGAAGGCGTTGCAGGACAAGGCGAAGGCAGCCGGCTTCTTCGGCATCCAGACGCCCGAGAGCCACGGCGGCATGGGTCTGGGAGCCGTGATGTCGGCCCTCATCCAGGTTGAGCTCGGGCGCACCTTCGTGCCGTTCCGCTTCGCCGGCGAGGCCGACAACATCCTCTTCAGCGCGACCGAGGAGCAGCAGGAGCGCTACCTCGTGCCGACGATCAACGGCGACAAGAAGTCGTGCTTCGCCATCACCGAGCCGGGCGCCGGGTCCGATGCCCGGGCCATCCGCACCAGCGCTCGCCGCGAGGGTGACGAGTGGGTCATCAACGGCGAGAAGACCTTCATTACCGGCGGCAACGAGGCCGACTTCGTCATGGTCTTCGCCGTGACGGACAAGGAGAAGGGCGCCGACGGCGGCGTCACGTGCTTCCTCGTCGACCGGGACCGTGGCTGGACGAGCACGCCGATCGACACGATGGGAGAGTGGGGCCCCGCCGCCCTCGTGTTCGACGACGTGCGCGTGCCGCACTCAGCGATCCTCGGCGAGGAGGGGCGCGGCTTCGAACTCGCGATGCGGTGGATCGGCAAGGGTCGCTACATGCTGCCCGCCAACGCGATCGGCTCGTGCGAGCGCCTCGTCGAGATGGGCATGGAGTGGGCCCGTAACCGCGTCACCTTCGGCCAGCCCATCGCCGAGCGCCAGGCGATCCAGTGGATGGTGGCCGACTCCGCCGTCGAGATCGAGGCCCTGCGCTGGCTCGTCCTCACTGCAGCCTGGCAGGTCGACAACGGCATCGACTCGCGGCAGTCGCAGTCGATGGCCAAGCTCTTCGGCGGTGTCAAGGCCAACGAGATCGTCGACCGCGTGCTCCAGATGCACGGCGGCATGGGCTACACCCGCGAGCTGCCGATCGAGCGGTGGTACCGCGAGCTGCGCCTGCTGCGCATCTACGAGGGCACCGACGAGATCCAGCGCCGCACGATCGCCCGCAACCTGCTCAAGGGCCACGCCTCCGTGCGCGGCCACCTCGGGTAGCGAGCGCCGGCCGCCCGGTATGCCGCGTGGCGGCGGGGTCCCGTAAGCCGGGTCGCCGCGGTCACTCAGTGCGCGTAGAGCGCCGCGTGCCGGTGGAGGTCGCGGTAGGCGTCGTGGGCGTCGAGGAGCTCGGCGTGCCGGCCGGTGTGGACGTCTGCGCCGTCGAAGTAGACGACCGTGCCAGCGCGCCGGGCGACGTCGACCCGGTGGGCGATGGTGACGAGGGTCCGTCCGTCCACGGTGAACGCGGCTTCGACCGCCTCGTCGTCGCTGAGGGGCAGCAGGCTCGTCGCCTCGTCGAGCACGACGACCTCCGCCGGGGACAGCCACGCGCGGGCGAGGACGACCCGCTGCCGATCGGCTGCGGTCAGCCGCTCGTCGTGGCTTCGGATCTCGCCGTCGAGGCCGCACAGGCGATCAGCGAGGTCGTCGAGCCCGAAGACCGCCACCGCCTCTCGGAGTCGGGCCTCGGCGACGTTCGGGTCGAGGTGGAGGAGGTTCTCGCGGAGGGTGCCGGCGAAGACGTAGGCCTCCTGGGGCACGAAGCACAGTCCCTCGGCGGCGTGAACCGTGCCGCTCGTGGGCGCCTCGAGCCCGGCGAACAGCCGGGCGAGCGTGGACTTGCCGGTGCCGCTCGCGCCGAGGACGGCCACGTGCTCGCCGCGCCTCACCCGCAGGTCGAGACCCGTGAGGACCGGTCGGCTCTCGGGGCGGTAGGCGAAGGCGACGTCGCGAAGCTCGACGGCATACCCCTGCGTGGGCTGCGACGGCGTGCGGGCGCTGCCCGACTCGGGCCCGGGGCGGCCGGCGACGAGCGCGAGGCGGTCGAGCAGGACGACGAGCTCGACGACCCAGCCCCCCGAGACCGCGACGAATGACGAGACGGCCGGGGCGAGGACGGTGAGGACGTAGGTCGTGGCCCCGACGACGGCCCCGGCGCTGAGTGAGCCGTCGCGCAGCAGGGGCAGCGACACGAGGAGCACGCTGAGGAGCGGCACGTGGGCGCCGAGGGCGATGACGGCCTGGCGGAGGGCGGTCGTGCGGACGACTCGCAGCTCGGCCACGGCGACGGCGTCCGCACCGGAGAGGAGGCGCTCGCGGCCCCACGTGTCGGCTCCGAGGCCTCGCAGCGGTGGCAGGTCGGCGAGCACCGCGGCGGTGTCGGCGCCGAAGGCTTCCTGCGCGAGTGCGGCGTGGCGCTGCCGGCGGACCGTGCGCGGCACAAGGAGCGACTGGAGGGCGAGGGCGGCGGCGAGCGGGACGAGCGCGGCGAGGCCGAGGCGGTGGTCCAGGAGCAGCAGCCCGATGCACGCGGACGCGAGCGGGACGACGGTCGATCGGAAGCTGCGCAGCACCGCCGACACGAGGTTGCGGACCTGATCGACCTGCTCGATGGTCTGGGTGACCGTGGCCGCGCCCGGTCTGCCGGTTCGGGCGCACTCGGCGAGGGTTCCGCGGACGGTGGCCGTCATGAGGCCGTCGCGGAGGTCTTCGACGAGGGGCGACATCGCGGCATACAGGCGGCGCGTGGCGGCGGCGCCGACGACCATCGCGGCGGCGATCGCGGCGAGCCACAGGGTGGACGCCGAGGGCCGGCCCGAGGTCAGGGCGTCGACGGCGTGCGCGACGGCGACCCCGGAGACGAGCGCGGGCAGGCACTCGACCGCCGACCACGCAGCGACCCGGACCAGGCGTCGCGGGGCGGGCGTGGTGCTGCGGAGCAGGCGAAATCCGGCGTTCATCGGGGCTCTCCCGTCAGGATCAGGCCGTCGTCGTTCTCCGATTCCATGCTTCCCACGGTCACCCGCGCCGGTGGAAGACATCGACTCGCGGATGTCACGTCGATGGAGTCGTCGGCGATCGCCACGAGGGCGGGACGGCCCGAGGCGATGAGGACGGTGCGTTGGCCGCGTGTCCCGGCGACGGCGCGCACGACCTCGAGCTCGGTCGCCGAGTCGAGGCTGGAGGTGGCTTCCTCGAGGACGAGCAGGCCCGAACCGTGCAGGAGCGCCTGGGCGATCCCCAGCCGCTGCAGCTCGCCCCCGGAGAGGGCGAGGTCCGCGAGCGGCGTGTCGTAGCCCTCGGGCAGTGCCTCGATGACGTGGTCGATGTGGGCCGCCGCCGCGGCGCTTCGGACGGCCTCGCGGTCGATGCCGGCCAGGCCGATCGTCAGCAGGCCGGCGACGGTGTCGCCGAGGAGTGCCGGGCGGGCCCCGGCGAGCGCGGCGACGTGCGCGTCGGGCGCCAGGCTGCGCAGGGGTATGCCGTCCACGAGGACCCGCCCGGCCGCGGGCGTCGCTGCCCCAGACGCGAGACGGGCCACGGCGCCGGTCAGGGCGGCCGGCCCGCTGAGCGTGGCGACCCGGCCGGCACCCACGGTGAGGTCGACCGGGTCCGTCACGGTCGGTTCGGCGTCCGTGCCGTCGGTCCAGGCGCTCGCCCCGCTCAGCGTGACGGCGACCGCCCCGCGTGGGGCGCTCGGTGAGGCGCCGCGGCGCGGTGCCGCTGCGATCGCGGTCGTGATGTGCGCCAGACGCCTCGTCCCGACCCGGACGCTGGCGAGACCGGCTGCGGCCTCGATGCCGTCGAGGGAGCCGATGACGAGGGTGGTGTAGCCGATGAGGGCCGCGAGCTCGCCGGCCGAGATCCGGCCGCGGGCGAGGGAGACGCCACCGACGGCGACCGTGACGAGGAGCGCTGCAGGGACGAAGACGCCTGAGCGCCAAGCCATTCGGCCCTGTAGGTCCCAGAGCGAGCGGCCGGCCGCGCGGACGCCGTCGAGGGGCGTGAGGACGCGCTCGGCCTCGGTGAGCCAGGTGCGGTGCGCCTGGATGCTCGCGGCGCCGCGCTGGGCGTCGAGGGCACGGTCGGCGATCCGGGCCTGCCCGGCCCGGTAGGCTTCGAGCGACGGCGTGCTGTCCGCGACGAACCGGCGGACGACCATGACGAGCGCGACGAGGCCGAGCAGGAGGCCCACGAGGACCCACCACTCGATGAGCGCGATCGAGACGAGGCCGATGACGAGGGTGGCGGCCGCGAGGGTGATCGAGATCGCGATCCCCAGCGCGGCGGCCGGCTGCGCGGCGTCGACGAGCAGGCGGGTGGCGAGGTCTCCGGCGCTCGTCACCCGACGGGCCTCACGGTCCGTCACCGAGGCGATGGCCCGAGCCCGCAGCCGCTGCGTCACGCGGGCGGCATACGCGCCTGAGGACAGGCCCGTCCCGGCGCTGCAGAGGCTGACGACGACGAGGACGGCCGCCAGGCGCACGAGGCTCTCCCCGGCGTCCCCGCCGGTGGTGACGCGGTCCAGGGACTGGCCGACGAGCCTCGGGACGGCGAGGGAGGCGAGGGCCGCGAGGGCCGAGAGGCCGACCGTGGTGAGGGCCCAGGTCGGGGCGAGTCGCCACGTCGTGGTGCGCATGTGGGGGCCTTTCGTGGTCAGGGTACGGGCTCGATGGGGCTGTTGGGGCTGCTGGTCGGTGGGGGAGGTGGCGACGCGGCCGCCGGTCGGTGACAATCGCGGTGGCGGTCGTCGTGGTGGTGGCCGACGTGATGAGTCCTGTCGGTGGCCGGCCCCGTTAGCGGCAGGGCCGGCCACCTGCAGGGCTCACCACTCGGTGATGAAGCACGTGATGAAGCAGGTCTTGCTGCAGAAGATCAGGCCGGTGCCCTCGAGGTCGGCGAGCGTGGTCGGCTCCGTCTCTGGGAGGCCGTCAAGGGCGGCGATGTCGATGGTCATGGGTGGTCACCCCCTCTGAAGGTGTCTGGGACGTCGGGCGTGCGACGACGCGGGCGGGATCGTGGTCCGTCGTCCGGTGCGGTCAGGCGCCGGACGTCACCACTCGGTGATCCAGCAGGTGATGTAGCAGGTCTTGCTGCACTTCTCGAGGCCGATGCCCTCGAGGTCGGCGACGGCAGTCGGCTCCGTCTCGGGGAGCGTGTCGAGGGCGAGGATGTCGATCGTCATGATGTGTCCTGTCTGTGTTTGCTTGCGGATGTCGTTGGTGGAGTGGGCCGCTCAGGCCTCGGTGACCTTGCACGTGTAGAGGCAGGTCCAGAACCAGCAGGTCTGGGAGCAGGGCAGCAGGCCCTGGCCGTCGAGGTCCGCGAGGGCGGTCGGCTGCGTCTCGGGGAGCGTGTCGAGGGCGAGGATGTCGATGGTCATGATGCTTCTTCCTTCGGTGTTGTGTTGGTGTTGTGTGGTGTGTCGTCCTGGTCGGACGGGTGATCCAGTCGATGGCTCGGTGGGCCGCTCAGGCCTCGGTGACCTTGCACGTGTAGAGGCAGGTCCAGAACCAGCAGGTCTGGGAGCAGGGCAGCAGGCCCTGGCCGTCGAGGTCCGCGAGGGCGGTCGGCTGCGTCTCGGGGAGCAGGTCGAGCGCGAGGATGTCGATGGTCACGGTGTTTCACCTCCTCTCTGTGGTCGTGGTCGTGCGCACGGCCTGCGGCCGGCGCGAGCTGTGGTGGCAGAAGGCCGCGATGCTCTCGATCGCGTCCTGCCGACGTGGTGAGGTGAAGACGTCGTGCCCGCAGCCGTCGAGCCGCAGCAGGCACGAACGGTCGGGGTCGAGGACCTCGGCCAGGTGTTCGGCCTCGGCGACGGGGACGACCGTGTCGAGCTCGCCGTGCAGCACGAGGACCGGCGTGGTGATCCGGTGAGCGACCGTGGTCAGGTCGGGACCGGAGGCCCCCCCGAGACGCCGCGCGAGCTCCGCCACGGGGCCTCCGCCGTCGACGACTCGGCGGCCGCTGACGAAGGGCGAGACCGATACGCATCCGCTCCACGCGGAGGGCTCCGCGGCCGCGGCGAGCACGGCCAGCCAGGCGCCATAGGAGTGCCCGAGGACGACCGGCCGGGGGAGGTCAGGGCCGCGCAGGTCGCGCAGGACCGCCGAGACGGCGAGGACGTCGGCGAGGTCGGGGCCACCCCACTGGTCGCGGATGGCCAACGCGTGGTCCGCGCCGTAGCCGGTGCTGCCGCGGACGTTGGGGGCGACGACCGCGACGCCTGCGTGGACGAGGCCGGCGAGGAGCGGCTCGTGGTGGGCGCGCCACGCGTCGAGCGGGCCGCCGTGGAGCGCGATGGCGAGGGTGCGCGCGGTCTCGGGGTCGCCGACGACGACGCATTCGATCGGACCGTCGGCACCTGGAAGGGTGGTGATCCGGACCGGGACAGACGCGGCGGCCGTCTGGTCGTCGAGCTCCCACGACCCGTCCCCCAGGTCGACGCGCAGGAGCGTGCCGGCGTGGTCGGGCGTCGCGACCGGGACGACGAGCTCGTCGTCGCCGAGGTGCCCGCGCCCGAGCACGACGAGCGGCGGCAGGTCGGGCGCGGTCACGTCGCCGGAGACCGTCGAGACGATCCGGATCGACGACACGGCCCCCTGCTCCACCGACACCGCGAGGCGCGTCCCGTCCCGGCTGGCGCCGAGGTGGGTGACGGCACCGGCGGACAGCCCGTCGGGGAAACGCACTGGCTCCTGGCCGGGACGGCCGAAGCCCACGCGGGGGTTGCCCCACGCCGTGGTCGAGACGACGACGAGGTTGGCGCCGGCGACGTGGTCGACAACCTGATCCTCGCTCGTCGGGCGGACCGAGAAGAAGGGCTCGCTCGCTCCGGTGGCGACGTCGAACTCGACGGCGGCGGACGGTCTCGTGCCCTGCATGAGATTGAGGACGAGGCGCTCGCCGGCTGCGTCGAGAGCGACAGCGCCGAGTGCCCGGCCGTCGACGGTGACGACCGGCTCGGGCCCGCTGGGAACGAGTCGGTGGACGTGCGTCCGTATGCCGTCACCCTCGAGGACGAGGACGGCAGCTCCGGCGCGGACGAGCTGGACCGACTGGCACACGAACGTCGCCACGTGGGTCGTCTCGCCCGCGGCGGTGACCGACTCGACGAGGTGGGCGCCGCGCCGGTGGTGGCAGACGAGGACCGAGCCGTCGTCGTGCGGCAGCAGCTGCGACTGCACGGAGAGGCTGGGGACGGCAACCACGCGCCGATGGGTGGCGGAGCCGGCACGCTCGCGGATCTCGAGCACGGGGACCCCGTCGGCGCCGACCAACGTGCAGGCGGCAACCGAGCCCGAGGGCGACAGCCGCCAGGAGACGCGAACCGGTTCGGACGGCTCGACCGCGGTCGCATCCACGTCGCCGCGAACGGCCGACAGCGTTGCCGCGCTCATCGCCCGCCCTCCGGCATCCAGAGGCGCGGGCCGCCGTGGCGTAGCCGCAGCAGGGTGGACAGCGCGCCGGCGTAGCCCACCCCGAAGTCGGGAGTGATCCTGCCGGGCTCGTCGCCGAGGCCCGAGCCGAGCGCGTCGACCTGACGGCGGTCCCACATGATGCGCAGGAGGTCGCTGGCCTGGTCGCGGTAGGTCCCGCCGAGCACGTCGGCGAGGTCGAGCAGGGTGTCGGCGTTGCCTGACAGGCCGTGGCAGTAGGCGATGCCGGACTCCCACTTCGACGCGACGATCGCGCGGGCGGCGCCGTCGAGGACGCCGTCGACCACCCCGTCGAGCGCCCGTTCGCCGGACATCCGGATGAGGAAGGTCGCGACGCCGCTGGACCCGTTGCACCAGTGCTGGATTCCCGGGGCCGGCTCCTCGGGGCTCGAGCCCCAGAGCATCCGTCCGTCGGACAGGTCGAGCGGGGCGCGCACGAGGCTGACTGCAGAGTCGACCGACAGCGCGAGGAGGCGGTCGTCGGCGAGGGCACCAGCGGCATACCGGAGGAAGGCGCCGATTCCGGCGGTGCCGTGCGCGTAGCCGTGGAAGCGCTTCCCGGCGAACGTCGACGGCGTGCCCGCTGGGGTGAACCATGAGACGCCGTGCGCGTCGCGGGTCACGCGGCCGGCCAGCTCATCGGCGACCGCGGCGAGCCGGGCCAGGACGCGCTCGTCGCCGGTGAGCTCCCAGAGGCGCACGAGGGTGAGGCCGAGGCCGGCGATGCCCTGCGTGACGTCTGGGCCGGGGAAGTCGGCCCGGATGGCGAGCGCGCGGGCCACGGCGCGGGCGAGCAGGTCGCGGTCGTCGAGGAGCGCCCCCGTCTCGGCGAGCGCCCACGCCGGGCCGGCGTGGCCGAAGTGGAGGCCGACGGACCCACCCTGCGGCGCGGGCGCCCGGTCGACCCAGCCGGCGAGCTCGGCGGCGGCGCGTCGGGCACGCTCGTCACCGAGGAGGCGCGCGGCCTGGACGAGGACGCCGAGCAGGCCCGAGGCGCCGTGCTGGACGTTCGTCGGCAGCGTCGTCTCGCCGAAGGCCGAGGCGCGGGCGACGCGCGAGCTGTGCGGTGAGATCTCGCGGACGAGCCGGTCGAGGAGCGTCTCGATCGCCTCGTCGGCGACGGCTGCGTCGATGGGTTCGATGTCGGTGAGCGCGTGGCGGGCGCGGGCGGCCTCCGTCGGCAGCGTCCAGACGGCCGTGTGGCCGGGTCGGGCTGACGCGTCGAGTGCCTCGATGGCCTCGTCGAGGGAGGGGCGGAGCGTGGGGTCGCCGGTGAGGCGCACGGCCAGCTCGGCGAGGTCCGCGGGGACGCCGAGGCGCCGGGAGCCGCGGTCGAGCCATGCGTCGATGCTCGTCGAGCCGTCCACCCCGAGCAGCGGGTCCTCGCCCGTCAGGACGAAGAGGACGAGCGCGCCGAGTGCGTGGAGGTCCATGGCGGGCTCGGGTGCCACGCCGCTGAGCTGCTCCGCGGAGGCGTATGCCGCTGTGCCGCTTCGCCGGGACAGGTCCACGTCCGCGTCGGCGGAGATCGCGAGCTCCGGGTCGATGATCGCGACCGTTCGGTCGGCCCGGACGAGGAGGTTGTTCGGCGTGAGGTCGCGCAGGACGATGCCGTGCTCGTGCACGATGCGGAGGGCGGCAGCCACGTGGCGCAGGACCTCCACGGCGTCGGTCGTGTCGGAGGTGGTGGACGGGGAGGTGGCCGGGTGGGCGCCGCGACGGGAGACCCAGGCGCGTAGCGTCTCGGCGCCGAGGTCGCTCTCGGCGAGGAAGAGGTCGCCGCCCTGCTCGAAGAGCTCGACCGGGAGG
Organism: Humibacillus xanthopallidus; assembly: GCF_006717145.1. GTDB lineage: Bacteria > Actinomycetota > Actinomycetes > Actinomycetales > Dermatophilaceae > Humibacillus > Humibacillus xanthopallidus. The sequence continues at coordinate 820,389 of NZ_VFQF01000002.1, forward strand.
GGAGTCAGACCGGTGGCGGCGAGCTGTCCGAGGACGGCCCACTCGTGGCGCAGCCGGTCGCGGGCGTCGCGGCCCTGACGATCGGCGGCGACGTGGGCCCGGGCTTGCTTCACGATGACGGCCTCGCCGGTCGTCAGGTCCTCGGCCCGGAAGACGCCCCCGCGGTTGGCGTGCCGGACTGCCTCGCGGACGGCGAAGCGGTCGCCGAGGAGGACCCGGGCGGGCGCTGCCGGTGCTGCCGGTGCTGCCGGTGCTGCAGGTGCGGCTACGGAGGCCGGACGTCCCGACGGCAGTTCCGGCTGCGCGCTCGGGAAGGGGTCGGTCAGCCACGCCGGAGGCGTGAAGGTTGCGCCGCGGGTGTCGGAGACCGTGTGGCCATCCGGGGTGACGAGGGCAAGCTGGAGCTCGCCGTCGTGCGTGAGGACGGGCGTGCCGGTGAAGACGCCGTAGCGGTAGTGGACGAGGCTGCCCTCGCGCAGTGCGCGGTCATTGAGGATGCGGGGTCCCGTCAGGCCGTCGGTGGCCACGTCGAGCTCGTGTGCGAGCTGGATCGCGTCATCGAGGTTGCTGGGGTAGATGGTGACGACCTTGCCGGCGTTGCCGCGCGGACAGTGGGGGCTCGTCAGGGTGCGGACCTGGGCGTACGTCGCCGCCACCTTGAACGGGGTCCCTGCCGGGAGGAGCACAGCGGCGCAGGCGGCGAGCACGTCGAGGACGCTCGCCTCGGTGGCAGACACGTGAAGCTTCCAGCCCTGGATGGGCAGGTCGGCCGTCGCGAAGTCGGCGTGGGCCCAGGCCTCGTCGGTGCGGACCGTCCATCCGACGGTGTCGGTGAGGGCGACGAGATCGGTGAGCAGGTGACCCGGCTCCGTCGCGGCCTCGACGGCGAGCGCAACGGCCGCAGGCGGCATACCGCTGGGACATCTGCCGGGAGTGGTGTCCCCGACCTCTGCGTCCTCGCGACGCGCCTGCTGAGCGACTGGTGCCGACATGCCTGTCTCCTGAATCTCGTTGCCCCGCTTGCGGGCTCACTGGGTCAAGTAGCACGTGAGGTGGGTCGTGATACATCCACGGCGAGCAATTCATCGGTACCGGGGCACGGCACACGGGTGCCGGTCGTGCCGGTGCTCTCTCACCTCGGAGGGTCCCAACCCTCGATGGCGGCTCTTGCGTCATCCCGGACCCCGTGGCAGGGTCGAAGGTCTGAGCGGTTCAACCACAGTGCCGACTCCGTCACCGATCATCGGAGATGAGTCATGGCACCAGTGCGTGCGGTTGCGACTGCAACCCCCCAGACCACCGGCCCCGCCACCACGTCGGAGGCATCGCCCTCAGCAGCCGAGATGGCAACCGCGGGCCTCCACGCCGAGCGCGACGCCGAGACGGCCCGGCTGTTCGCCGCGCTCGCGGACGCCCCGGACGGGCGGGCCCGGGCCGTGGTGCTCGAGCGGCTCGTCCTGCTCTACCTCGACCTCTGCGGGTCTATGGCCTCGCGCTATGACGGGCGCGGCATCGAGCACGACGACCTCGAGCAGGTCGCCCGCCTGGCGCTCGTCAAGGCGATCGACCGCTACGTGCCGGGCCAGGGCCCGTCGTTCGCGGCTTTCGCGGTGCCGACGATCTCGGGCGAGCTCAAGCGGCACTTCCGCGACCGCGGGTGGATGGTGCGCCCGCCTCGGCGTCTGCAGGAGATGCGGGTGCAGGTGCAGTCGTGTCGCAACCGGCTGGAGCAGGAGTGCGGCCACAGCCCGAGCGACGCCGAGGTCGCGCGGGCGCTCGGGGTGAGTCGGGCCTCGGTCAAGGAGGCCGTGGCGGCCGCCAGCAGCTTCCACCCGACCTCGCTCGACGCGGGCACGACCGACGACGAGTCCGGCTCGGTCGCCTTCCTGCTCGGTGACGTCGACGAGTCGCTGGCCCGGGTCGACGACCGGGTGTGCCTGGGCGCGGCCCTCTCGGGGCTCGATGCTCAGGAGCGGCAGCTGCTCGCCCTGCGTTACGTCGACGAGCTGACCCAGCGCGAGATCGGGGTGCGCCTGGGGATCAGCCAGATGCAGGTCTCGCGGGCGCTGCGCCGTCTCGTGGCCGACCTGCGCGTCGCGCTGGCCGACGACGCGACCGCCGCCGAGCGTTCGCTCGAGCACGCCTCCTGAGGGCTCTCGCGAACGGCGATCCGACGGAGTGCTCTTTCGATTGAGGAGGGGAGGCTGCCCGGGCCCCGGGCCCGGGCCCGCATGGCGGCGACCCACCCACGCCGATCGAGAGAGCACTCCGTCGCCCACCACCAATCGAGAGAGCAATTCGTCGCCCCCAATCACCAATCGAGAGAGCACTTCGTCGCTCACCACTGATCGAGCGCACTTCGCCATGCGACGGGCTGCGCAGTCGACTGCCGAGGGGCCGACGGAGTGCTCTTTCGATTGGTTCTTGGGACGGGTCCGCGGGGGGGGCGTGCCGACGGAGTGCTCTTTCGATGGGGGAGGCGACACCGCCCGACCCACGCTGTTGGAGCCGGACGGCGCCTCACCTGTGGCCTACCCACCCGGCGCCATCGGAGTCATCGCTGCCCCGGGCGAATTGTCCCGGGCCCTGCCCGGGAGGCACAGATCGGTCAGCGGGGCGCCTGCTCCGTGCTGAGCCACCTCTCGCCCGCGAGAGCCCGGCCCACGAGCCCGGAGCCGGCCGTCCCGAGCAGGCTCGCAGCGGCGTAGTCGGCCGCGAGGCCGTCGAACGTCGCGACGTGGCGCAGCATCGAGTGCGTCCCGCCGACGACGGTGACGTGAGCCACCCGGGCCCGCGCCGCGAGCTGCCGCGCCACCTGCACGGCGATGTCGGGTCGGGCGATGCGGTCGCGGTCGCCGTGCACGAAGAGCACGTCGCGTCCGGACAGGTCTGCTGCTCCGTCGCTCGGATAGAGCCACGGTGCGAGCGCGACGACGGTGCGCACGGCCGGGTGGGAGCCCGCCAGCAGGGCAGCCCGCCCACCGAGGGAGTGGCCCACGAGGCATACGGGAAGGTCGGCCCCGAAGCGCTCGGCCACCTCGGCCAGTGCCCACCGCACGTCGTCGACGGGGGTGGGGCGGGAGCCCCAGCCTCGCGAGGTGTTGAGCAGGCGCTGCACGACGAGGGTCGGCGCGGTTCGGGCCACGCGGGCGGCCACGGGCACCATGCGCAGGACCGACAGCTGGGCGGCGCTCACCGGCGTCCGCTCGCGGCGCGCGGCCCCTCCGTGGAGGACGAGGACGACTCCCCGCGGCCGGTCGGGCACGTGGGTGTCGACGAGGCGGGGTCGCAGTTCGCTCACGTGCGGGCCTTACCCGATCGCCGGACCGGCAGCTCAGGCCTCTCGGCGCTCTCCCCTGCGGACCGCCGGCAGTGGCAGCTCACCGGTCTCGGCGACGTCGAGGGCGACGTCGCGCAGTTTGCGGTTGGAGTTCTGGCTCGCCATGCGCAGCAGGTCGAAGGCCTGGTCGCGGGTGACGTGGTGGCGGGTCATGAGCACTCCCATGGCGGTGCCGATCTCGCGGTTGCTGACGAGGGCCTGCTGGAGGTTGTCGATCTTGCGTGCGTCGACGACCGACTGGGCCGCGAGGGCGCCGTGGGTGGCGATCATGAGACCGACGAGCACGTCGTCGTCGTCGAACGCCGCACGGCCCCGCGAGTAGATGTTGAGGCCGTGGATGGACTCGTCGTCGGTCTCCTTGAGCAGGCGGTAGGACAGCATGCTCTCGACGCCGAGCTCGCGGGAGACCCGCCGGCCGAACTCGGGCCACTTCTCGCAGTGGCTCAGGTCGCTCGGTCGGTAGACGGCGTCGTCGATGATCGCGTCGAGGCACGGGCCCGAGCCCACGGAGTACTGGATCGCGTCGGCCTCGCACGCCATGTCGTCGGTGAGCGCAACGGTCGTGAACTCGCCGTCGGCCAGGCGCGTGATGCTGGCCCACTCGGCGCGGTCGATGAGCTCGACGGCCATCCGGGCGACCGCCTCGAGGGGGTCGCGATGGGTCATCTTGCGCAGGTGGTCGCCGATGTCGCGGAACCTCTCAGCCACCCGGCCGAGGTCGTCCGTCGTCGTGTCGTCGTCGCTCGCCACGAGCACCCCTTTCGCCGTCCCTGCCAGACCATAGTCTTGGGCTCGGACAATAGCGACGGTGCCGCAACGGGGCTTTCAGGGGCTTCCAGGGGCTTCGAGGTGGGCTCCGTGGGCGCCGGCGGTGGCCGGCACCTCGGGGCGGCGCGAGCCGGTGCTGCCACCGCGCCCGTCGTGACGGCCCGGCCCGCGCTGGGTAGGTGCACCCGGCACCCCTCTGGAAGGACCCACCCTGTCGATCGACCTCATCTACCTCCTGCTCGGCATCGCGCTCCTGCTCGCGGCGGTCCTCCCGGGGGTCCTCGAGCGGTATGCCGTGTCGGCCGCCATGGTGCTGCTCGTCGTCGGCGTCGTGGTGGGCCTGCTGCCCATGCCACAGGGGCTCGACCTCGACCCGCTCGCGATCGGCCCACAGATCGAGCGGATCACGGAGCTCGCCGTGCTCGTCGCGCTCATGGGCGTGGGTCTCGCGATCGACCGCCCGCTGCGGCTGCGCGACCGCGCGAGCTGGGCGCGCTGGTCACCGACGTGGCGGCTGCTCGCGATCGGCATGCCCATCACCATCGCCGGCGTGGCCCTGCTCGGCTGGGGTCTCGGGCTCGCACCCGCGGCAGCGCTGCTGCTCGGCGCCGCGCTCGCGCCCACCGACCCGGTGCTCGCCGGCGACGTGCAGGTCGGCGGTCCGCACGTGGGGCCGGCCGAGCCCAAGGCCGAGGGCGAGGGCGAGGGTGCGGCCTCGGAAGCCGCTGCCCCGGCCGAGGGCGGTGTCGACGAGGAGGCGGCCGAGGCGGTGGACGAGGAGGACGACGTGCGCTTCGCCCTCACGTCGGAGGCCGGCCTCAACGACGGTCTCGCGTTCCCCTTCGTGGGGGCGTCGCTGCTCATCGCAGCCGGCACCGCCACGTCGTTCGGGTCGTGGGTGGGATGGCTCGCCTGGGACCTCGTCGGCAAGGTCGTCATCGCGGTCGTGCTCGGCGCGGCGCTCGGGGCGGCGCTCGGGCGGGTCGCCTTCCGCTCGAAGCGGCCGACGTTGCGCCTCGCGGAGCAGGGGGAGCCGTTGCTCGCGATCGCAGCCCTCGTCATGGCCTACGGCCTCGTCCAGGTGGCGCACGGCTACGGCTTCCTCGGGGTCTTCGCGTGCGGGCTCACCCTGCGCGCCGCCGAGCGGGGCCATGAGTACCACCGCTCGATGCACGACGTGGTCCAGCGCCTCGAGCGCCTCCTGACGCTCATCATCCTGCTGCTGCTCGGCATGGGCGTCACCAACGGGCTGCTCGGCGCCCTCGACTGGCGCGGTGTCCTCGTCGCCCTCGCGCTGGTCTTCCTCATCCGCCCCGCTGCCGGGGTCCTCAGTCTCCGGCTGCGCCCGCGCTCGCCCGACCTGCCGGGTGGGCTCGCGCGCAAAGAGGCGCTCGCCGCGGCGTTCTTCGGCGTGCGCGGTGTCGGCTCGCTCTACTACCTGGCGTATGCCGCCGGGCACGAGCACTTCCCGGAGGAGCGGTGGCTCTGGTCGACCGTCGCCTTCGCCATCGTCGTCTCGGTCGTCGTGCACGGCGTGCTCGCCACGCCGGTCATGGGATACCTCGAGAGGCGCCGCACCGCACTCTGACGCGGGCCCATCGGTGTCGGCCAATCGGTGTCGGCGGCGGCTCCGAACCACTGTGGCTTCCGTCGCAGTGTCGCGGTCGACTGCGCGGGGTGGGGGTCGGGGCCTCCCTGCTGACGGGCCGCTGGTTCAAGGAGACTCTGATGACCCCATCTCGACGAGGTCGCCCGCCCGTGTGGCGTGCGCTGACCTCTGTCATGGCCGGCCTCGTGCTGGCGCTGGCAGGCGTGGCCGGCGTGGCCTACGCGTCCGGCTCGACGACGAAGCCCGTCGCGGGTGCCACGACCCCGGCCTGGTCGGACGGGAGGACCGTGTCGGTGCAGTACCCGCAGAACTTCTTCTGCGACACCAGCGTTGCCGCCTCGACACCGAGCGGGTGCGAGGTCGGCACCGACTCGAACGTCGGACCCGTGGCCAACGCCGACCGCTCGGTGCTCTACGTCCTCGTGCCGCTCTTCGCCAACCCCAGCCCGGCGCCGATGTGCGCCGTGGCGAGCTGCCCGAACCACCCGCTCGACATCGACCTGTCCCGGATTGCCGGGGCCCTCGGTGCCAGCCCCGACGCCGTCGCGTCGGTGCCCCTTCCCGCGCACAGCCACATCCTCGACGGTGACGCCGGTGGCTGGTGGGACGTCAAGATCGTCGCGGTCACCAACCAGGCGGCGTGGAGCCGGCTGGCGGCGGGCATGTCCGAGGCCACGATGAAGGCCCTCATCAACACGCCCGACAGCGGTGTGGTCGGGCCGATCCCGACGAACCTCTACCTCTTCTTCAACGTCGTCGGTCACTGACCCGACCCGGAGGAGCGGCCCGCGGGCCGCTCCTCCCGTGGTCGACCAAGGAGCTCCTCATGACCTCTCACGTCCTCCCGCATGCCGCCCCACAGGCGCCCGGCTCCGCTCTCGACGGTCGTTCGCGTGCCGCCGTCCTGCTCGCAGCCGTCGGGCTGCTCCTCGTCGGGCTCGGTGCCGCCCTGCCGTGGCTGACCCTCTTCAACGGGCTCGAGGCGGTCCGCGGCTTCCGCCTCGACGGCGGTGACCTCAGCGGTCTCGCGCTGGCATCGGCTGCACTCCTGATGGTCGCTGACCGCCACGGCGGCTCACGGATCTTGCGGCCGCTCGCAGCCCTGTGCGCGGTCGTCGTCGTGGTGGGCGCGCTCCGCAGCGCCGGCCGGATCTCGACCTACGTGGCCGATCCCGGTCCGAGCGCCGCGCTGGCGACGCCGACCCAGGGTGTCGGGCCGCTCGTCATGGCCGCCGGGGGCGTCGCGCTGGTGGCCGCGGCCGTCCTCGCTCCGCTCCCGGCTCGGGCCATGGACCGCGCGACAGCCCTGCGCGTGGGTCTTGCCGCGGTGACCTTCGTCGCCGCCTGGATGCACCTCGTGCTGACGCCCGAGCACCTCGCCGAGTCGACCCTGCTCGGGCTCGGCTTCCTCGGTGCAGGCGTGCTCCAGCTCGGGCTGGCCGCGATCATCGTGCGGCACCACAGCGAGAGGGCGCTCTCGGTGCTCGTGGCCGTCGACGTCGCGCTGCTCGCCATCTGGGCGTATGCCGTGCTCGTCGGCCTCCCGCTCGCCGGCGGCGGCCACGGGCACGACGGTGGGGCAGCGGGGCTCGTCATCGGGCACGGTGAACCCGTCGACCTCGCAGCGGCTGTCACGAAGGTCGCCGAGGTGACGAGCCTCGTCCTGGCGCTGCTCCTGTTGCACAGGTGGGCGCCTCGTCTCGATCGACGTCGCTGAGGACGACGGGCCGGCATCGTCGCGGCACCGTCGAGGGGTGCCGAGCGGTCCCAGGCGACGTGCTACGCGGCGTGGCGGCTGTGCTGGTGCGCCATCCCCGGCAGGCTGGCGCGCCCCTGCACGAGCAGGGCGGCGCCGACGACAATGCACACGACCTCGGCAGCGGCCGCCGTCCACACGGAGCCTCCGGCCCACACGGTGTGCACGCCGAGCAGCCCCACGGTCGAGGCGATGGTGAAGGCGCCGAGGGTCGCCAGGCCGAAGCCCAGGGTGAGGAAGGCTGGCACCCAGTGCTCCCAGCGCAGCAGGAGGACGGCGATGACGACCCCCGCGACGACGTTGACGAGGAACATCGGGCCGACGCTCTGGTGCCGCACGCCGTCGAACCACAGGTAGAGATGGACGGCTGCGGAGACGACCAGCGCCACCGCACCCACGATTCGGAGTCTCATCGGGCCGCTCCTGTCCTCCGGGTCGCGCCGCGACGTCCGGATGGCGTCGCGGTGTTGGACTCCTCAGGTGAGAAGACGCGCGAGCGTTGCCGAGGGTTCACCGCCATCGCGCGCTTCGCCCGCTCACCCACCCTGGGGGCCGTATGCCGTGAGGAACCTGTTGCGGAAGCGGTCCATCGGCCACACCGGCGCCCCGATCCCCGGTCGCAGCCCGGTCTGCCAGCCCCAGGAGTGGATGCGCTCGAGCACCGACGGATCGCGTGCGATGACGGCCACGGGCACGTCGTGGCTCGCGTTGTCGCCGGAGACGAGGCTGATCGGCTGATGGTCGCCGAGCATGACGACGACGAGGTTGTCGTCGTGGGTGTGGCGCAGGAAGGACACGACGCTGTCGATCGAGTAGGCGATCGTCTGCCCGTAGGCGGTACGGACGCCGGCCGGGCTGCTCCAGACGACGTCGCGCGGCGTCGCCCTGCCGGCCTGGGCGTCGAAGACGGAGCCATTGCCGACCGCCGACCAGTCGACGAGCCGCGGCAGGGGCGCCCACGGCACGTGGCTCGAGACGAGGTCGATCTCGGCCATGACCGGCCGTCGGCTGCCCTGTGCCGGCCGAGCGAGCTCGAGCCGGTCGAAGGCCGACAGGGTGTACTGGTCGGGCATCGGCCCGTAGCCGAAGCCGGGGCCGGAGTAGCCGAGGGTGCGGGCGTCGTAGACGTGGTCGTAGCCGTAGAAGGCGATCCCCTCGGGCCAGTCGCGGCGGTTTGCCGGGATGACGTCGACCGTGTGCCACCCGGCCTCGGCGAAGGCGCGGGCGAGGGTGAGCCGCTTCGTGCCATGAGGCTCGGCGTCGAGGAGCTGGTCGTAGCGCTGCTGGCTGTCGACCCAGAGCCCCGACTGCAGCGTCGAGTGCGCGAGCCAGCTCACGCCGCCGAAGGTGGGTGAGGTGAGCCAGGCGCTCCGCATGGAGTAGCCCGCGCCGGCAAGGTCTTTCGTGCCCACGCTGAGCGCGGCCGAGACGTCCGGGCTCTGCGTCACGGCCACCTTGCCGTAGCTCTCGACGAAGACGATGACGACGTCCTTGCCCCGCAGGGCCGTCAGGAGGTCTGCGGGCGGCGTGTCGCGCAACGGGTCGACGGGGATCTGCTCGGCGAAGACCGCACGGTCGTGCAGGCCGTCGCGCACGGTCGTGGCCTCGTGGACGGCGAGCCCGGCGGTGCTCGCCGACGCCACCGGGAGGTCGCTCGTCGCTCCGACGCCGAGGGAGAGGCACGCGACCCAGACGATCGCCGCACCGACGACCGAGCGCAGTGCGCCGGTGCGGTGGCGGTCGACGAGCCGGCCCAGCCGGCGCAGGGCGAGCGGCATGACGACGAGCAGGCCGACGCCGAGGAGGGCAGCGCCGACGACAGCGAGGAGGGCGGCGAACGGCCCGACCGAGTCGCCCACGAGGTCCTTCGCCGACCCGACGTAGCGCCAGTCGGTGATCGGGTTGAACGGCCGGTAGAGCGTCGTGAGGAAGCCCGCGTCGAGGAGCCGCACGAGCAGCAGGGTGGCGAGGAGCACCCCCACGACGACCTCGAGCCAGCGTCGAGCCCTGCCGCGCAGCACGAGGAGTGCGGCGACGATGAGGATGCCCTCGGCCGGGATCCGCAGCAGGGCCAGGGGAGTCGGCGACCAGCCCAGCACCGGCCGCGGTGCCACGAAGGCGACCCAGAGGAGCAGGAGAGCCAAACCGGTGACGAGGTAGCCGGCCGCTCGCCGCGCCTTGCCGCCCTCGGGAGCGGGCGTCGTCACGGTGCGCCCTGTGGGACAGCATCGTCGAGCGGCGCGGCCGGGACGGCATACCCCGTCGTGGTGCGGCCTCGGGCGCCTGCGGACTGCTGTCGGAGCGTGACGACCTCCGTGCCGAACGACACGAGCAGCAGGCCGAACCCGGCGCCGACGGCGGCCGCAGCGACAGCGGACGGAAGCACCTGTGCGCTGGCCACCGTGAGGACGATGCCCTGGTAGGCCGCCACGACCTTGCGCCACCGTCGCGGCGCCACCTGCCCCTGGAGCCAGGGCGCCCACCGCGCGGCGACCCCCACGAGAAGCAGGGCGTAGCGGGCCAGCCCGATGGCGAGGACCCACCAGCCGAGGTCGCGCGAGACGTGCAGGCTCAGCACGAGGATGAGGAAGGCGTCGGTCTCCATGTCGAAGCGCGCGCCGAGGGAGGTCACGGTGCCCGTGTGGCGCGCCACCGCTCCGTCGACGGCGTCGAGGGCGAGCGCCACCGACGAGAGGGCCACGAGCAGGCCCACCGGGGCCGCCGCTGACACGGCGGCGTCGGCGGTGAGGGCGGCCACCGCACAGACGAGCACCGCGCGCGCCAGGGTCACCCGGTCGGCGGGCCCGAGGAAGCGGCGCGACGCACGGATGAGGCCGCGGGAGAGCAGCGCTGCCAGCGCGGCGCCGCACGCGAGCCCGACACCCCAGCCGCGCGGGCCGAGCCCGACGAGACGGTCCAACATCGCGAGCAGGCCCACCACCGCTGCGAGCCCGACGAGCGGTCCGGCGGGTGTCACTCGAGCGGTCACCGTTGCCACGCGCCTCCACCTCACCGAAAGGGGCTTTGCACCAGAGGACGACGAGGCCCCTGACGGAGTTCACCGACCGCTCTAGTGTGGTCACGTGTCCACCGACGCGCGGGCGTTCTGGGTGGTCGAGCCCGGCAGGGGTGAGATCCGCGACGTCAGGCTGCCCGCTCCGGGGCCGGGCGAGGTGCGCGTGCGCGCCCTCTACTCTGGCGTCAGCAGGGGCACGGAGGCGCTCGTCTTCCGCGGCGCCGTCCCGGCGAGCCAGTATGCCGTGATGCGGGCTCCCCACCAGGAGGGCGACTTCCCGGCGCCGGTGAAGTACGGCTACCTCGGTGTCGGCGTCGTCGAGGAGGGCCCGCCCGAGCTTCTGGGGCGGACGGTGTTCTGCCTCCACCCGCACCAGACGGCCTACGTCGTGCCGGCCGAGGCGGTGACCGTCGTCCCCGACGAGGTGCCTGCGCGTCGCGCGGTGCTCGCGGGCACCGTCGAGACAGCCGTCAACGCGCTCTGGGACGCGCCGCCGCTCATCGGTGACCGCGTCGCCGTCGTCGGGGCGGGCATGGTCGGGTGCTGCGTCGCGCGGCTGCTCTCGCGGGTGCCGGGCGTCACCGTCACGCTCGTCGACCTCGACCCGACGCGGGCCGACGTCGCGGGTCGGCTCGGAGTGGGCTTCGCGCTGCCGGGCGAGCTGCTGGGCGATGGCTCTGGTGGCCTCGGGGGCCACGATCTCGTCGTGCACACGAGCGCCACGGGCGACGGCCTGCAGCTCTCGCTCGACCTGCTCGCGGACGAGGGGAGGGTGCTCGAGCTCAGCTGGTACGGCGACTCGCGCGTCGAGCTGGCTCTCGGCGGGTCGTTCCACTCGAGGCGTCTCGGGATCCGTGCCAGCCAGGTCGGTTCCGTTGCGGCAGTGCGGCGCTCGCGCTACACGCACGCGCAGCGGCTGGCGCTGGCCGTCGAGCTCCTGCGCGACCCGGCGTTCGACGCCCTGCTGACGGGGGAGTCGGCCTTCGAGGAGCTCCCGGCGGTGCTGCCGCGGCTCGTCGACGGCTCCCTGCCGGCCATCTGCCACACCATCGTCTACTGACCCCGACCGAGCGGAGCCCCCGATGTTCAGCGTGACGGTCCGTGACCACATGATGATCGCCCACAGCTTCACCGGTGAGGTCTTCGGGCCGGCGCAGCGGCTGCACGGCGCGACGTTCGTCGTCGACGTGACCTTTCGCGGGCCCGAGCTCGACAGTGACGGTATCCTCGTCGACATCGGTCTCGCGACGGAGCAGGTGCGTCAGGTGGTCGGCGAGCTCAGCTATCGCAACCTCGACGACGAGCCGGCCTTCGCGGGCACGAACACGACGACGGAGGTGCTGGCCCGCACGATCTCCGAGAGGGTCGCCGAGCGCGTGCGTGCCGGTGACCTCGGGGGCGCCGCGGGCCAGGTGACCGGCCTCGCCGTGCGGCTGCACGAGTCGCACGTCGCGTGGGCGACCTACGAGTGCGACCTGTGACCGACGTCCACGTCGTCGTGCCAGAGGAGATCGACGACCCCACCCGGCCGAGCGGTGGCAACACGTATGACCGGCGGGTGCTGGACGAGCTGGCTGCCCTTGGCTGGGCGGTGCACGAGCACCCGGTTGCCGGAGCGTGGCCGCGACCGGATGCTGCGGCGCACGCAGGGCTGGCCACCGTCGTGGCCGGGGTGCCTTCCGGCGGCGTGCTGCTCGTCGACGGGCTCGTCGCCTCCTGTGCCGACGGTGTTCTCGCGCCCGAGGCGAGCCGGCTGCGGGTCGTCGTCGTCGTTCATCTGGCACTGGGCTCGGCCGACCCGGAGGCTGCCCCGGGTGAGCGCCGCGTGCTCGGGGCAGCCCGTGCGGTCGTGACGACGAGTGGCTGGACCAGAGGTCTGCTCCTCGACCTCTACGGGCTGGACCCTGCGGCGGTGCACGTCGTCGCGCCGGGCGTCGACGAGGCGCCGGTGTCGCCCGGCACGACGAGTGGCGGCGAGCTGCTCTGCGTCGCGGCGGTGACGCCGGCCAAGGGCCACCTCGACCTCGTCTCGGCACTGGCCCTCGTCGGCGACCTGCCGTGGAGGTGCGTCGTGGCCGGGGCGCTGACGATCGACCCGCGCCACGTCCTGGAGGTGCGTGACCGGCTCGCTTCGGCCGGGTTGGCCGACCGGGTGCGGCTCGTGGGCCCGCTAACCGGGCCTGCTCTCGAGCAGGCGTATGCCGCCGCCGACCTCCTCGTGCTGCCCTCGCTCGCGGAGACGTACGGGATGGTCGTGACCGAGGCTCTGGCCCGAGGGGTCCCCGTGTTCGCGACCGCCGTCGGTGGGGTGCCGGAGGCGCTCGGTGAGACGGCTGACGGCCCTCCCGGGATCCTCGTGCCACCCGGCGACCCAGAGTCGCTCGCGGCCGCGCTGCGGTCGTGGCTCGGCGACGAGGGCCTACGTGAGCGGCTGCGTGACCGCGCGCTGCAGCGTCGCCGGCGGCTGACGGGTTGGGGCCGCACGGCCGAGGGGCTCTTGCGCGTGCTCGGCGACGTGATGGGCGAGGGTCCCGGTGGCTGAACCAGGCGGCGCCCTCCAACCAGGTGGGGCTGAACCGGGCGGCGTCGCCGGACGTCCTCCACATCGGAGGTTCTCGCAGCAGGGCGGAAAGGGCGGAAGCATGCGTCGCGACCGGAGGTGGGTGCGGCCGCTCGTCGGTGTCGCGATCCTCGGCCTGCTCGGCTGGCGAGTCGGAGCGGGACCCTTCGTCGACGGCCTGCGGCGGATAGACGGGTGGACGCTGCTCGCAGGAGCGACGATCGGCGTCGTGACCACGGTGTGCGGTGCCTGGCGCTGGGTGCTCGTGTCGCGTGGCCTCGGCGCCCCGCTGCCGCTGCGCACCGCTGTCGCCGAGTGCTACCGGTCACAGTTCCTCAACGTCACGCTGCCGGGCGGGGTGATCGGCGACGTGAGGCGCGGTGTCGGTCACGGGCACGGCTCCGGCGACGTCGGCCGCGGGCTGCGGTCGGTGCTCTGGGAGCGCACCGCGGGCCAGGTCGTGCTCGCGGCTCTGACGGTGGGTGCCCTGCTCGTGCTCCCGTCGCCGCTCCGTTCCTCGGCGACCGTCGAGATGCCGAGCGCCTCGGACGGAGCGGGTCGGGCCGTCGTCTTCGGCTCTGTCGGCGGATCATCCTCTCTCGCAACGATCTCCATCACGGTCGTCCTGCTGTGCCTGGTCCTCGCCGCGCTGGCGGCGGTCGGTCGCAGGCGGGGCCTGCTCCCCGGACGTGGGCGACCGGGTCGCATCGGCTCGGCGCTGGTGCGCGACGTGCGAGCGGGTGTGCTCGGACGGCATACGTGGCCGGGGGTCGTGGCGGCGTCGGGTGTGGTGGTGACCGGGCACGTGGCGACCTTCGTCGTCGCGGCACGAAGCGCGGGCGTCTCCGCGCCGGCCCCGCGCCTGCTTCCGCTGGCGCTGATCGTCCTCGTCGCGATGTCGTTGCCGCTCAACGTCGCCGGGTGGGGGCCGCGCGAGGGCGCGGCCGCCTGGGCGTTCGGTGCGGCAGGCCTCGGGGCGGCCGCGGGGGTGGGGACGGCCGTGGTCTACGGGGTGATGTCGCTCGTCGCGTGCCTGCCCGGCGCGGTGCTGCTCGTCATGGCGGGGCGACGACGCTCTCTCGGCACGCCGACCGTCGTAGCGCAGGAGGCCGTCCGTGTCTGACCGCCCCTACACCCTGCTCAGCTGCGGCATGTCGATCGACGGCTACCTCAGCTCGGGCACGGACACCCGCCTGCTCTTGTCGAACGACGCCGACTTCGACCGGGTCGACGCCGAGCGGGCCGCGAGCGACGCGATCCTCGTGGGGGCCGGCACCATCCGCAAGGACAACCCCCGCCTGCTCGTGCGGTCACCCGAGCGGCGAGCGGCCCGGGTCGCCCAGGGTCTGACGCCGTCACCGACGAAGGTGACCGTGACGCAGCGAGTCGAGATCGACTGCGCCGCAAGCTTCTTCGCGGACGATGGCGCAGACAAGATCGTCTACTGCTCCACCGGAGCCGTCGAGCACGCGCGAGGACGCCTGGGGCCGGCAGCGGCCGTCGTCGACGCGGGGGAGCCCGTGACGATGCGCCGCGTCTGCGACGACCTCGGCGAGCGCGGGGTCCGCCGGCTCATGGTGGAGGGCGGGGGCGCCGTGCACACCCAGCTGCTCACGTGCGACCTCGCGGACGAGCTGCAGCTCGTCGTCGCCCCGTTCTTCGTCGGTGACTCGCGCGCGTGTCGCTTCGTCGGCGAGGGGCAGTTCCCGTGGCACCCCGGGCGCCGCGCGACGCTCGCCGAGGTGCGCCAGATCGGCGACGTCGTGCTCCTGCGGTATGCGCTGTCGCCGCGCTTCAGGGGGGACGCATGATCCGGGTGGGCGGCGCACCGGGTGCAGCGCGGATCCGCACGGAGGTGCTCGTGCCGGTGGCCTTCGCCGACGGGTTCGAGACGACGGCACGGGTCGTCACGTTCGACGGGCTGGTCGACGGGCTGGAGCACCTGGCCCTGGGGCTCGGCGACCGGGCGCGGATCGGCTCCCGCGGGTCGGCGCCGACGCTGACCAGGCTGCACAGCGAGTGCCTCACGGGTGACGTGTTCGGCAGCCTGCGATGCGACTGCGGGGCACAGCTGCGTGAGTCGGTCGAGCTGCTCGACGCCTCAGGCGGGTTCCTCCTATACCTGAGGCAGGAGGGCCGGGGGATCGGCCTCTACCCGAAGCTCGACGCCTACGTGCTGCAGGACGGCGGACTCGATACCTACGAGGCCAACGTCGCCCTCGGCTACGGCGAGGACGAGCGCGACTACACCGTCGCGGCCCAGATGCTCGGCGCCCTCGGGGTCAGCCGGATCGCGCTGCTCAGCAACAACCCCGACAAGGCCCACCAGCTGCGGCGGCTCGGCATCACCGTCGTGCGCCGCGTTGCGACGGGGGTGCACCTGTCTGACGCGAACGCGCGCTACCTGACGACCAAGGCGCGGCGCGGAGCCCACACGATCGACCTGCCGCTGGGGGAGCACCGCGGGTCTGCGTGATGCCACCGCGGTGATGCCCGTGCGCGTTGCTCTCCGGGTGACCGACGCCTCACGCGTCGTGAGCCACATCGGGAGGACCACGTGCCCGGGCCCGACGAGAATGACGGGTATGGAGCTCGACAGGGCTACCTCGGCGGCGTCCGCACCTTCAGCGGGTCGGCCGCACCCGCTCGGCGCCCACCCGGCTGACGGCGGCACGAACTTCTCGGTGTGGTCGCGCACGGCGAGCCAGGTCGACCTGCTCCTCTTCGACGACGTCGACGACTCACACCCGTCGCGCACGATCGTCCTTGCGCCGCAAGGGAACCGGACGTCGTCGTTCTGGCACGCCTTCGTCCCGGGTGTCGGCTCGGGGCAGGTCTACGTGTGGCGCGTCCACGGTGCGTTCGACCCGTCGGCCGGGCTCCGCCATGACCCGTCGGCGCTGCTCCTCGACCCCTACGGGGCCGCGGTCGTCGTCCCGGAGCGCTACGACCGGGGAGCGGGGTGCCGCGCGGGCCGCGACCCGAGCACGGCGATGAAGAGCGTCGTCGCCGACCTCACGGCATACGACTGGGAGGGGGACACCCCGCTGGGGCGGCCGTTCTCACGGACCGTCATCTACGAGCTGCACGTCCGTGGGTTCACCGCGCACCCCAACAGCGGCGTCGAGCGCCGGCTCGCCGGGACGTATGCCGGCCTCGTCGCGAAGATCCCCTACCTGCGCTCGCTCGGGGTCACGGCCGTCGAGCTCATGCCCGTGCAGGCCTTCGACGCCCAGGACGCGCCACCGGGGCTGACGAACTACTGGGGCTACAGCCCGGTGTCCTTCTTCGCGCCGCACGCCGCCTATGCCTCCACGCGCGACCCGATCGGTGCGCTCGACGAGTTCCGCACCATGGTCAAGGAGCTGCACCGGGCCGGCATCGAGGTGATCCTCGACGTCGTCTTCAACCACACGGCCGAGGCGGGGCCGGGTGGGCCGACGTTCTGCTGGCGCGGTCTCGACAACCGCGCCTACTACCTGCTCGACGCGGCAGACCAGTCGCGCTACCGCGACTACACGGGGTGCGCCAACACGCTCAACGCCAACCATGCCGTCGTGCGCGCGATGACGATCGACGCGCTGCACCACTGGGTGGACCACATGCACGTCGACGGCTTCCGCTTCGACCTCGCTTCGATCATGTCGCGCGACACGGACGGCACGCCGCTCACGAACCCGCCGGTCGTCTACCAGATCGAGAGCGACCCGGTCCTCGCCGGCACGAAGCTCATCGCCGAGGCCTGGGACGGCGGCGGGCTCTATCAGCTCGGGTCGTTCGTCGGAGAGCGCTGGCGCCAGTGGAACGGCCAGTTCCGTGACGACATCAGGCGGTTCGTGCGCGGCGACCCGGGCACCGTGCAGCTCCTGCCGAACCGGGTGCTCGCCAGCCCCGACCTCTTCAGGGGGCGGCCGGCAGAGGTCGAGCACAGCATCAACTTCGTCGCCTGCCACGACGGCTTCACCCTCAACGACCTCGTCTCCTACAGCCGCAAGCACAACGAGGCCAACGGCCTGCACAACACCGACGGGACCGACGCCGAGTACTCGTCGAGCTGTGGCGTCGAAGGACCGTCCGATGACCCTGCGGTGGAGCGGCTGCGCTCGCAGCAGGTCAGGAACCTGCTCGCCATCACACTGATCTCGATGGGAGTGCCGATGATCGGCATGGGCGACGAGGCCCGGCGCACCCAGAGAGGCAACAACAACGCCTTCTGCCAGGACAACGAGACGAGCTGGCTCGACTGGGAGCTCACGGAGCGGCAGGCGGACCTGCGGCGCTTCGTGAGAGGGCTGGTCGACGTGCGGCTCGCACTCGACATGACCCAGGTGAG
Organism: Humibacillus xanthopallidus; assembly: GCF_006717145.1. Lineage (GTDB taxonomy): Bacteria > Actinomycetota > Actinomycetes > Actinomycetales > Dermatophilaceae > Humibacillus > Humibacillus xanthopallidus. The sequence continues at coordinate 837,771 of NZ_VFQF01000002.1, forward strand.
GCACGGGCTGACGCTCGAGGAGTTCCTCGCGCGGTCGGTCGTGGAGTTCCACGGTGTGCGACTGCACCAGCCGGACTGGTCGGCGCACTCGCACGCCCTCGCGCTCACCATCCGCAGCGTCATCGGCACGCGGATGGTGCACGCGCTGCTCAACGCGTGGCAGGAGCCGCTCGACTTCGAGCTGCCTCCCGTCGTCAGCCCGCGCCTGCCCTGGCGGCGCGTCGTGGACACCGGGCTCGACGCTCCTGACGACGTCTGCGCCCTGGTGAGCGCGCCGCCGGTGGAGGGCGGCACCTACCGGGCGGCGGCCCACTCCGTGGTGCTGCTGAGCGCCGACCTGCGGGAGTGACGGCGCCGGTCCAGGTCGTCGGCGGCGCCTGACACTGTCGAGCTCCACAGGGCTGCGGAGCCGGCACATCCACACGGATGCTCCCCGACTTCGCAGCGATTGCCCATGGGAGCGTGAGGTTTGCGGCCTAGGGTGGCCACGTGAGCTCGGGGGAGGATGCGCCCACGGTCCGTCGACGGGCCGTGCTCGCCATGCTGCCGGTCGGCCTCGTGGCGGCCTGCTCGACCGCCGGTGGCGGGCGGGGTGTCGGCGCGCCCGGGTCGACGGGGTCCTCCGGGTTGTCGTCCTCGACCGCCGGCACCTCAAGTATGCCGTCCGGCCCGTCCCCGACCTCGCCCACCACGGTGCCCACCACGGTGCCCGGCGCGGTGACGACAGCGCGTCCGACGTCGCCGAGCACCTCCTCCGGCACCTCCTCGGGCACCTCCTCGGGCGCGGTCGCAGGCGCCGCCGTGGACCCGGCCGCCGTCGCGGCGCGCTTCGCCGGGCAGTCGCCGTCTCGTTGGGGCCTGTCGATGCCCGGCATCAGCGAGAAGGTCCCCGTCGCTGCGGGCGCACCGACGCTCGCTCTCACCTTCGACGCGTGCGGAGGGCCCGGCGGGGCGGGCTACGACGCCGCGCTCATCACGGTGCTGCGCGCGCACGACGTTCCCGCCACGCTCTTCCTCAACCGACGCTGGCTGCGGGAGAACCCCGCCGTGGCCCGCGAGCTCGTGTCCGACCCGCTCTTCGCGATCGGCAACCACGGCACCGCGCACCGCCCGCTCTCGGTGACGGGCCGGGCGGCATACGGCATCCGGGGCACGCGTTCTGCGGCCGAGGTCGTCGACGAGGTGTGGGCGAACCACGAGTTCATCCGGTCACTGACCGGCAGGGCGCCGTCGTGGTTCCGCACGGGGACGGCGTGGTACGACGACGTCGCCGTGCGGATCACCCACGCCCTGGGTTCGCGGATCGCGGGCTTCGCCGTCAACGGTGATGCTGGCGCGACGGCCAGTGCGGCACAAGTGAACCGCAATCTCCTTGCGGCGCAGAGTGGTTCGATCGCCATCATGCACATGAACCGCCCCGGGCGCGGCACGCGACCTGGAGTCGCGGCCGCGCTCCCGGTTCTGCTCGCCCGCGGGACGCGCTTCGTCCACCTGACCTGACGGGCGCTGGGGTGGGCGGCTACCCGACGTCGTGCGTCATGCTGTCGATGACTGCACTGACCGCGAGGATGAGCACGGCGTCCTTGCCGTCCACGACCTCGACCCCGTAGGTGTCGGCGACCCGGAACCACTTCTTCGACACCTCGGCGACCTGCTCACCGTTCTGGGTGATGTGGTACTCGTGGTCGACGATGTTGCCCTGGACCTCCATGTCGTCGCCGTCCGCGACATCGACGCTGAAGCGCTCACGCAGGGGCGAGATCATCGCCTTCTTGACCGTCGCCACCGTCGTGCCAGACGGGTCCTCGATGACCATCGTGTCTCGAACGTGCAGCTTGCGTTCCTGAAGCTTGAGCAGCTCGTGGCCGTCGGCGTCCTCGAGCACGAGGGTGTCGCGGAAGCGGACGGCCTTGCCGTTGACCTTGAAGGCGCGGCGGCCCTGCTCGTCCTCGATCCAGTAGTCGTCGCCGATCGCCACGAGCTTCTGCCTCATCCGGTAGGTGGTCCTGCCGACGCCGCGCCTCTCGTCACGTCGTTCCTCGCGGCGCTCCCGTCGGCGGTCTCCGATGCCCATCTGTGTCTCCTTCGCGTGGTGTCCCTGGATGACTTCAGGACACCGCGTGGGCGGGTCGGGCGTCACCACCCTGTAGGGATGATTCGCTGGACAGCTCTATGCGTGTCTCTTCGTCCGGAAGGAGACCCCGAGAGCCCGTCCCAGCTTCGAGCCCGAGGCGGACGGTGTGGCGCCGGCAGCGAGCAGCAGGTGGGCCACCGCGTCGAGCAGCTCCTCCGGACCTTCGGCCAGCTCGACCTCCCACTCGCGCCAGGACTGCTCACGACCGGAGGCCAGGGCGCGGGCGTCGACCGAGTCGTCGCAGACGTGCGCGAGCGGGGTGCCGTTCGCGTCGAGCAAGGCGATCTCGCGCCGCCGCGTGGTCAACCTGGCGACGGGGGCGAAGGACTGACCCGCTGCCGCAGCGTGCACGCGGGCGGCGAACGACTCCGGCACCGGCTCGTCGCCGGGGCCTAGGGGCTCGTGGAACTCCCTGCGCGTGTCCTTGCCGGCGGGGAGCTTCAGGTGCCAACCCTCGTCGGCACCGCCCGTGCGCCGCCGCAGCGTGATGCCGTGGTGCGCGAGGTCGTGGCCCGTGGTGTCGTAGTAGACCGCCTCGAGCAGGAGCTCGGCGGGCTGACCCACGGAAGCGACGCCGTCTGCCGCTCGAAGGTCCGGAAAGGTCGTGCTGGGCTCGACGTCGAACTTGCGCTCGATCTCGTCATGGTGCGTGGCTCCCATACCGACCATCGTGGCCCAGATGTCAGCCGGCGTGGACCCGACGAGCGCAGGGTCGCGCGACTGACCTGAGGCTCACCAGGACGTGGGCTTCTCGGGCTGGCAGAGCCAGACGTCGAAGAAGTGGCTCAGGTCCCGGCCGGACACCTTCTCGGCGAGCGCGATGAACTGAGGCGTCGTGACGTTGCCGTAGCGGTTGTCTTGAACCCAGGTGCGCATGATCTGGAAGAACGCGGCGTCACCGACCTTCTGCCGCAGCGCCTGCACCGTCATGGCGCCGCGGTTGTAGATCGTCCCGTCGAAGAGGTGTGCCGGGTCTCCCGGGTCACCGGGTGGGGGAGTCCAGAACGACGTCTTCGAGGCAGGCGTGTTGTAGAGGGTGTCGAAGGTGCTCTGGGCGCTCTTCTGGCCGTTGTGCTCGCTCCACATCCACTCGGACCACGTTGCGAAGCCCTCGTGGAGCCAGATGTCCGGCCACTGGCTGAGGGTGACGGAGTCACCGAGCCACATGTGGGAGAGCTCGTGGGCGACCGTCGTCTCGTCCGGCATACGGTCGTAGACGGGCTTGGTCTGCGTCTCGAGCGAGTACCCGACCTCGGGGGCGTTGTCCGCGACCGAGCCGACGGCGTTGAACGGGTAGGGCCCGTAGATCGACTCGTAGAACGAGACGATCTGCGGGAGCTTGCGAAAGACGTTGCCCGAGGGGAGCGTCGGGTCGATGGCGACGTACGAGGGGATGCCACCGACCTGGCCGACGGTCAGGTCGAAGCGGCCGAGCGTCGCGGTGGCGAGGTAGGGAGCCATCGGGTCGCTCTCGTGCCAGACCCACGTCGTTTGGCCCGCGCTGGACCTGCTCGACACGAGAACGCCGTTCGCCATGACGGTGAGGCCCTCCGGCACGGTGACCGCGAAGTCGAAGGTCGCCTTGTCCCGTGGGGTGTCGTTCACCGGGAACCAGCTCGGTGAGCCTTGCGGTTCACCGACGACGAAGGCGCCGTCCGAGGTCGGGACCCAGCCCTCGATCGACCCGTCGGGGTCGGTCACCGACTGGGGTATGCCGGCGTAGGTGACCGTCACGCTGAACGGGCCACCGGCGCGAAGACCCTGACCCGGGGTGATGACGAGCTCCTGGGCGCCGACCCGCTCGAAGGCTGCCGGAGCGCCGTTCACCTTCAGGCTGGAGATCGCGAACCCGCGCAGGTCGAGGTCGAACCGGGAGAGGTTCTGCGTGGCCGTCGCGCTGATGACCGCCGTGCCGGTGAGCTGCTTCGACGAGGGCTCGTAGCCCAGGTTCAGGGAGTAGTGGGAGACGTCGTAGCCGCCGTTGCCTGCGTGCGGGAAGTACGGGTCTCCGGCCCCGGAGGATCCCGGTGAGAAGTCGACTGCGGCGGCCGTTCCGGCGCTGACCAGGACCAGCGCAGACGTCGCGACCAGCGCCCTCTTCCATCGTGTGCTCATCCGCGCCGACCCCTTTCGTGTCATCGTGGGCTCTCCGAGCGTAGGACGGACACCACGGTGCCTTGTCCTTTTCTGACTTTCCGACGGTGCGGCGACGGGTGCTCATTCGTCGGGTGTCGTGCAGTGGGCGGCCGGTACGCTGGACGGGCAGCACAGCCTGAAGGAGAGCCATGACTCCGGCCCATGCCCGCACTCCGGCGCAGACCCCCGAGGCCGCCGCGCCGGCGTCAGGTGTGACGAGGCTGCCCGAGGCGACGGAGCAACGCGCGTCGCGCTTCCTCGACCACGACTTCGCACATGTGCGGGTCCATGCGGACTCCGAGGCCGAGCGGCTGACCGATGGCCTCGACGCCCGGGCCGCGACCATCGGGCGGGACATCTACTTCGCGCCCGGTGAGTTCCGTCCGGGAACCGTCGACGGGGAACGCCTCATCGGTCACGAGCTCGCTCACGTCATCCAGCAGGAGGGCGGTCAGCCGACGAGCGGAGCGACTCTCGACCCGCAGGCTGCGGCGGAGCTCGCCGGGGTGGCCGTGGCGCAGGGGCGTCCGTCGAGAGTCGGCCAGCCTGCGACCCCGTCGGGCCGCCCGGCCCTGGAACCCAAGCCTCCGGCGCCGACCGTCGATGCCGGCACGGTCGCGAAGACGACTCCGACCACGAACCCCGTCGTGGCTCCGGTGAAGAGCTGGGACGACCGGGTCACCGCGGCGCAGGCGGAGACCGACCTGACCGTGAAGAGCGCGGCACTCACGGCACTTGCCCAGGAGGCTCTCGGGACGGCATACACCGTCAAGGAGGCGGGCACGACCGTCGCGGACAAGCTCGACCCCGCGGACTACGCGCTTGCGCCGACGATCAACTTCGACGTGCGGCTGACGAGCAAGAAGAAGACCAACGGCAACCCGGTCGGCGACGTTTCGGGGCACACGTTCGGTCCGGGTCCGAGCGCGCAGTACTGCATCCTCGGGCCCAAGGCGCTCAAGGCGGGCTCCCCGATGGACGTCGCCCTCTATGCCGACCACGAGCTCTACCACTCGAGGAAGCCGTCGGCCGGCGAGCTGGAGGTGTGGACCGACAGCTTCGTCCACTACTTCATCAAGACGTTCGGCAACCAGTGGTCGCCGCTCATCGGGTACTACGACGCCGAGAAGCCTGACACCGCAGGCAAGTTCCCGCAGCGGGAGGCGACCATCACCGCGCTCGACACGTACTACCGGGGGCTCTCGGACACGGTTCCTGCGGGGGAGAAGAACAGCGACAAGAGGAAGTTCATCCTCTGGTTCCGACGGCGGATCTCCGACCGCCCGGGCTCTGCCTTCATCACCGACCTCTCGGCGAAGACCGGCGTGACCGCCACCGAACCCGCGGACACACCCGCGGCGCCCAAGAAGCCCTGACTCCGCGGCCGAGCCCACGCGTCTGCCGCCAGTCGAGTGGCCAACTCTTGCCGGGTGCTTCTCGTCGAGTGGCCAATCTCTGTCGGGTGCATCCCGTCGAGTGGCCACGCTTTGTCGGGTCCGTGGTTTCGTGTGACGCCCGTCCTGTGGGCAGGCGTCCACCCGACCCGGGCGTATGCCGTCCGGTGGAGTGACGGCATACGCGACCACGTGTGGCCACTCGACGGTGAGGGGGCCGGCCAAATGTGGCCACTCGACGGTGAGGGGGCCGGCCAAATGTGGCCACTCGACGGTGAGGGGGCGGCCAAATGTGGCCACTCGACGGTGAGGGGGCGGCCAAATGTGGCCACTCGACGGGGTGCGTCAGCGGAAGGCGGACTGACCGGTGATCGCCTGACCGAGGACGAGGGTGTGCATCTCGACCGTGCCCTCGTAGGTCAGCACCGACTCGAGGTTGTTCATGTGCCTGATCACGGGGTACTCGAGCGAGATGCCGTTCGCCCCGAGGATGGTCCGGGCCGTGCGGCAGATCTCGAGCGACTCGCGCACGTTGTTGAGCTTGCCGAGGCAGACCTGCTCGGGACGGAGGGTGCCGGCGTCCTTGCGGCGAGCGAGGTGCAGCGCCAGCAGTGATCCCTTGGTGTACTCCAGGGACATGTCGACGAGCTTGGCCTGGGTCAGCTGGAAGCCCGAGATGGGCCGGCCGAACTGCGTGCGCTCACCGGCATACGACAGGGCTGCCTGCAGGGAGGAGCGGGCCGCGCCGAGCGCGCCCCAGACGATGCCGAACCGCGCCTCGTTGAGGCAGCTCAGCGGACCCTTGAGGCCGCGCACCTCGGGGAGGACGGCGTCGGCGGGCAGCCGGACGGCATCGAGCACGAGCTCGCTCGTCACCGACGCACGCAGGGACTGCTTGTGCTTGATCTCGGGGGCGGAGAACCCCGGTGTCGTCGTCGGCACGACGAAGCCGCGGATGCCCTCGTCGGTCTGCGCCCAGACGACCGCGACGTCCGCGATCGAGCCGTTGGTGATCCACATCTTGCGGCCGTCGAGCACCCAGTCGTCGCCGTCGCGCCGGGCGCGGGTGCGCATGCTGCCCGGGTCGGACCCGACGTCGGGCTCGGTGAGGCCGAAGCAGCCGATGGCCTCGCCGGCGGCCATCGGGGGGAGCCACTGGGTCTTCTGCTCCTCCGAGCCCCAGCGCCAGATCGCGAACATCGCGAGCGACCCCTGGACCGAGACGAGCGAGCGCAGGCCCGAGTCGGAGGCCTCGAGCTCGAGGCAGGCCAGGCCGTACTCGGTGGCGCTCATGCCGGCGCACCCGTAGCCCTCGAGATGCATGCCGAGGACGCCCAGCGAGCCGAGCTCCTTGGTCAGGCCCCGGATGTCGTCGATCGTGCCGCGCTCGAACCAGTCGGCGACGTAGGGGTCGACGCGCTGGGCGCAGAGCTGGCGCACCGACTCGCGCACGGCCTTCTCGTCGGCGCTCAGCAGGTCGTCGATGCCGGCAGGGTCGTTGGGGTCGAAGGGCGGTGGGGTGCTGGTCTTCATGCGGAGTGCTCCATCTCGTGACGGCCGTTGGTGGAAGGTCGTGGTGGGCTGGCGAGCTGTTGCCTGACCTCGCGGTCGTGCTCACCGACAGCGGGTGGGGGTGTGGCCCGGCGAATCCTGCTGCGGGAGTAGGTGACTGGGTGCCGGATCTGATCGGGGTGGCCCGGCCCGACCTCGACGGTCGGCTCAAGGCCGAGCGTTCGGGCCAGCTCGATGCCAGAGCCGATGTCTCCGACCGTGCCGGCGGGAACCCCGCACGCGGCGAGGCGTATGCTCCAGGCCTCCGCGTCGTCGGACACGAGCGCGGCCTCGAGCACGTGCACGAGCTCGGCGCGGTGGGCGACGCGTTGCGGGTTCGTCGCGAACCGGGGCTCGAGCGCGAGCTCGGTTCGGCCGAGCGTCTCGGCCAGCCGGGCGAACTGGGCGTCGTTGCCGCACGCGACCGCGAGCAACCCGTCGCGGCAGTGGAGGGCCTCGTAGGGTGCGATCGACGGATGGGCGTTGCCGAGGCGGCCGGGACTGCGCCCGGTGGTGAGGCACGAGGCCGCCTGGTTGGCGAGCGAGCCCAGCAACGACGAGAGCAGGTCGACCTCGACGTGCTGCCCGAGCCCGGTGCGGTGGCGCTCGGTCACGGCGGCGAGGATGCCGATGACGGCATCCTTGCCGGTGAGCACGTCGACGAGGGCGACCCCGACCTTGGTCGGGTCGCCCGTCGAGTCGCCGGTGATGCTCATGAGGCCGCCGACCGCCTGGACGAGGAAGTCGTAGCCCGGCATGGCCGAGCCCGCCCGGCTGCCGAACCCCGTGATGGAGCAGTAGACGACCCCCGGGTTGAGCTCGCTGACGTCGTCGTAGCCGAGGCCGAAGCGGGCGAGCGCCCCGGACTTGTGGTTCTCGACGAGGATGTCGGCCCGGGCCGCGAGATCGCGGGCTACCGCGAGGTCGGCGGGGTCCGCGAGGTCGAGGGCGATGCTGCGCTTCGACCGGTTCACGCACTCGAAGTAGGCGCTCGACGACTCGGTCCAGGGCGGACCCCACTGCCGCGTGTCGTCGCCCGCGCCGGGGCGCTCCACCTTGATGACGTCGGCGCCGAGGTCGGCCAGGGTCATCGTCGCGAGCGGGCCGGCGAGCACCCTGCTGAAGTCGGCGACGAGCAACCCCGTCAGCGGGCCGCCGTCGGCGGGCGTCCCCATGTCGTCGTGGGGCCGGCCGTCCTGGCTCGTCATGACGACGGACCCGTGCCGGGCGTCGGGTTCGGACCGGGGGCCTCCGCGTCCACCGTCGACGCCGGCACCATCCGGCCGTCGACGCGTCGCGGCAGCCGCCAGGGGTTGGCCGCTTGGAGGGCGGGCGGCAGGGCGTGGTCGGGCGCGCTCTGGAACGCCACGGGCCGCGTGAAGCGGTCGAGCGCCGCGGCGCCCACGGAGGTGGCGCCGGGTGCCGTGGTCGCGGGCCAGGGGCCGCCGTGCTGCTGGGCCCACGTCCAGGCCACCCCGGTCGGCCAGTCGTCGACCGTGACCCGCCCGACGAGGCCCGCGAGGCGGGTGAGCAGCCCGGGTGTCTCGGGGTCGTCGGCGCCGGAGGTCATGATGCTCGCGGCCAGCGCTCCCTGGAGCTCGCCGAGCGCGCGCTCGAGCTCGTCGTCGTCGCCGTACTCCGCGACGACGAGCACCGGCCCGAAGCACTCCTCGAGCAGCCGGCTGCCACGGGTCAGCGCCGAGACCGGTGCCCTCAGCACGGTGGCTCGGGAGCCCCATCCGGAGTCCGGGGCGGGCACGTCGGCGACGACCGTCGCTCCTGCCACGGTGAGCTCCCCGATGCCGCTCGTGGCTGTCGCCGCGATCTGCCGGGTGAGGTGCCAGGCCGACGGCGCTGCTGCTTCGAGCGCGGCGCCGACGCGGGCGGCTGCCTCCGAGCCTGCGGGCGCGAGGAGCAGGCCGGGCTTGGTGCAGAACTGTCCCGCGCCGAGGGTGAAGGAGGCCACGGCCCCAGCGGCGATGGCGTCGAAACGCCCCACGGCTGCCCGGGTGACGACGACGGGGTTGACCGTCCCCATCTCGGCGAACACGGGGATGACGACCTCCCGCTCGTTGGCGAGGCGCCAGAGGGCGAGGCCGCCACGCTGCGACCCCGTGAAGGCCACCGCTGCCGTATGCCGTGAGGTGACCATCTCCGTGCCCGCCGCGAAGCCCGCGACGAGGGCGAAGGTGCCCTCCGGCGCGCCCGCCGCCTCGAGGGCCGTCGTGGCCACGTCGGCGAGCCGGGCCGAGAGCTGCGGGTGGGCAGGGTGGGCCTTGGCGACGACGGGGCAGCCGGCGGCGAGCGCCGACGCCGTGTCGTTGCCGAGCACGCCGAAGCCGAAGGGGAAGTTGCTCGCCCCGAAGACGGCGACCGGCCCGAGCGGCACCTGGACCCGAGCGACGTCGGGGGAGGTCGCCGTGCGGCTGTCGATGGTCGCGCGCAGGTAGGAGCCCTCCTCGGCGACGTCGGCGTAGAAGCGCAGCTGCGACGCCGTCCGAGCGAGCTCGGACTGCAGGCGCGGCAGGCCGAGGGCGGTCTCGCGGTCGGCCAGCGCGACGAGTTCGCCTGCGACGCTTGGTTGCTCGAGTGTGTCGGCCAGTGCGCGCAGCCAGTCGGCGCGCGTGCTCGGCGCCGACGAGGCGACGAGTGGCGCGGCCGCAGCGGCGAGGGCGAGCGTCGCCTCGACCTGCTCCGCCGGGGTCGTCGGGGTCTCGCCGACGGGCGCGCCGGTGCGCGGGTCCCAGCTGGTCTCGCTCGCACCGTCGACGGGTGCCTCAACGGGTGTGGCGATGCTCGCCGAGGTCATGCCCCGGCCTCGCTGTCGTGCCCGGCCTGCTCGCGGACCGCCTGCTCGATCACGTCGAGGGCGTCGTCGAGCAGGTGCGGCTCGATGACGAGGGGAGGCAGCAGCCGGATGACGTTGGAGAAGGTGCCGCACACCAGGGTGATGACGCCCTCGGCGTGGCAGTGGGCGGCAATCGCCTTGGCAGCAGCGGCATTCGGCTCGGTCGTGCCCGGCTTGACGAACTCCATGGCCAGCATGGCTCCGCGGCCGCGGACCTCCCCGATGATGCTCGTCCGGGCAGCGAGGGCCTGCAACCGCGGGAGCACCTGCTGCTCGATGTCACGCGCCCGGCCGGCGAGGTCGTCGCGCTCGATGAGGTCGATGGCGGCGAGGGCTGCGGCGCAGGCGACGGGGTTGCCTGCGTAGGTCCCGCCGATCGAACCGGGCCCGACCGCATTCATCAGGTCGGCGCGGCCGGTGACCGCGCTGAGCGGCATACCTCCTGCGAGGGCCTTGGCGGTGGTGATGAGGTCGGGCACGACGTCCTCGTGCTCGCATGCGAACATGCGGCCAGTGCGTCCGAAGCCGGTCTGGATCTCGTCGGCGATGAAGACGATGCCGTGCCTGCGCGCGAACTCCGCGACGCCCGGGAGGAAGCCCGGTGACGGGACGATGAAGCCGCCCTCACCCTGGATGGGCTCGGCCACGATGGCGGCGACCCGGTCGGCGCCGATCTGGGTCAGGACGATCTCCTCGAGACGGGCGAGGGCGTCCGCGGTGGCGCGCTCGGGCCCGCCCGGTGAGCGGAAGGGATAGGCCATCGGGGCCCGGTAGACCTCTGGCGCGTAGGGCCCGAAACCGGCCTTGTAGGGCACGTGCTTGGCGGTCATCGTCATGGTGAGCAGCGTGCGGCCATGGTAGGCGTGGTCCAGCACGACGACGGCCTCGCGGCCGGTGGCGGTGCGCGCGATCTTGATGGCGTTCTCGACCGCCTCGGCGCCCGTCGTGAAGAGTGCCGTCCGCTTCTCGTGGTCTCCGGGGGTCAGCCGGTTGAGCGCAGCGGCGACGTCGACGAAGCCGTCGTACTCGGTGACCATGAAGCAGGTGTGGGTGAAGCGGGCCGCCTGCTCGGCCACGGCGGCCACCACCTCGGGAGCCGAGGCGCCGACGCTCGTCACGGCGATGCCGGACGCGAGGTCGATGAGCTGGTTGCCGTCGACGTCGAGGATGATCGCCCCGGAGGCCTGCTCCACGAAGACCGGCACGGTGACGCCGAACCCGCCCGACACCTCGGCCTCACGGCGCTGCTGCAGCTGAACCGACCGCGGGCCGGGGATCTGCGTCTGCACGAGGCGGCGCTGGACCAGCGGCTGTTGTGCGGTGGGCGCGGTGGTCGCGACGGGCGGGGCGATGGTGTCGGTCATGGCTTCCTCGGTTCGGTGGCGCGTCGGCGGCAGGGGCTGCAGGAGTCGTCGTCACGGTCGTTGCAGCGGCAGCGGCTCTGTCGTCGATGGTAGGAACTCCACGTCGCGTCGCCCATGGACGAAATGGCGAGACTACGATGAACTTGTTATCCACTTCGTCCAACCTCCGGAGCAGGCATGCCCGTCCCGCTCGAGTGGCTCCTCGGCCGGCCCGCCCTCGGCCTGCGCCTCCTTGCGGGGTCCTCGGCCGGCATCGACGTCGAGTGGGCTCACGCCATCGAGCTCGTCGATCCCTCGCCCTGGCTCGCCGGCGGCGAGCTCATCCTGACCACCGGGCTGCGTATGCCGCGGAGCGTGGCCGAGCAGGCGGCATACGTCGACCGGCTGGTGGCCCACGGCGCGGCGGGGCTGGCCTTCGGGGTGGGGATCCGGTGGGCCGAGGTGCCCCGGGGCGTGGTCGACCGGTGCGCGGCCGCGGGCCTCGCTCTGCTCGAGGTGCCGCTGCCGACGCCGTTCATCGCGATCACGCAGGCCGTTGCCGAGCGGCTGGCCGACGAGCGTGAGCGAGCGTTGCAGCGGGTCGTCCGGCTCCAGCAGTCCCTCACGCGGACCACCTTGCGCGAGGGGATGCCCGGCCTGGTGAGAGCGCTGGCCAAAGCGCTCGATGCCGCGGTCGTCGTGGTCGACGACGCGGGCGGGCTCATCGCCCGGTCGCCGGGCGCGAACGCGCTCGTTACACCAGTGCGCAGGGCCGTGAGCTCGAAGGTCCATCCCGCCAGGACCCTGCTGCTCGACGTGCCGGACGAGCCGGGGCTCGAGCTCCATGCCCTCGCCGGTCGCGTGAGGCGGGAGGGCTGGCTCGCGGTGCGCGGGCTGGACCGGTCGGTGCCGGAGTCACGCATCGTGCTCAACCACGCGATCTCGGTGGCGACCCTCGACCTCGACGAGCCGACGGAGCTCGAGGACGCACGGGCCGAGCTGAGGGCTGCCGCGCTGGATCTCGTGCTCGACTCGCCGGGAGCCGCCGGCGTCACCGGGGTGCTCGCACGCGTCGGGTTCGCCCCGGAGGAGGAGCTCGTCGTGCTCTTCGTCGACGGGCTGGCCCCGTCGCCCGGGGGCGACGCGGTCGCGAGCGTGACCACATCGTCGCGCCCCGGATCGCGTGGGACCTCGCCTGAGCCCTCGCAGGTCGCCGCTGTCTCGGCGTGGCTCGCGGGCATCCCCCACCTCGCGGTGAGACGTGACGGGGGCGTGGTCGTGGCCGTCCCTGCGAAGGCGGCGGACCCGGCGGTCGACGCGGTGACGAGGAACCTCACGGGCCGGTTCGCGAGCGGCGTCGTCGGGGTGAGCGCCCCGGTGTCGCCGGAGTGCGCCGCAGACGCACTGGCGTCGGCTTGTCGCGCGGCCGGGGCTGCTCGCGCCGCCGGTAGCCAGGTGGGTCGGTCGCAGGAGCTGGCGCTCGAAGGTGTCCTCGCCGACCCAGAGCTCCGGCTGCGGCTGGGCGAGCTCACCCGACCGAGCCTCGACCGTCTGATCGCCGACCCCGCGGCGACCGAGCAGGACCTCGTGAGGACGCTCACGGCATACCTCGACCACGAGGGCTCGTGGGAGCGGGCGTCGCGCGCTCTCGGGGTGCACCGGCACACCCTGCGCAACAGGATCGCCAAGGTCGAGTCGCTGACGGGGCTGTCGCTCGACGTTCCCGGCAACAGGCTCGTGCTGTCGCTGGCGCTCGCGACCACGGGTGCCCCCACACCCCGACACGCCTGACGGCCGCCCCTCGAGGGGACGGCCGTCAGGACGTGGTGAACAGGTGCTCAGGCGCTGGGGACGCTCTCCGTGGCCGGGGCCGCAGCGGGCTTCGGGATCGCGTCGTCGTAGGGGGCAGTGCTCCGGCCGGCCGTGCGGTGGACCGCCATGTAGACGAGGCCGACGGCGATGACGACGAAGGCCGAGAGGGCCACGATCCAGTTGTCGTACCACGCCGCGTCGGGCGTGCGCGGCCACGCCATGTTGACGATCGCGATGACCCCGTAGGCGAGGGCCGCGATGTTGACCGGCAGGCCCCACTTCCCGAGGCGGTACTTGCCGCTCGGGACCCAGCCCTTGAGCCGGGCGCGCAAGGCGGCGAGGACGACCATCTGGAACCCGATGTAGATGCCGAGTGCCGCGAAGCTGACGATCTTCGTGATCGCGTCGGTCGAGAACGTCGAGCCGAGGACGATCACCGCCGGCACGATCGCGGCGACGAGCAGGGCGTAGGGCGGCACGGCTCGCGAGGGCGAGAACTTCCGCAGCAGGCTCGCGCCGACGATCATGTCGTCGCGTCCGTAGGAGTACGCGAGCCGGCTCGCCGCGGCCTGCAGGCTCATCGCGCAGGAGAGGAAGGACAGCAGGACGATCATGAGGATGACCCGTGAGCCGGTCGTGCCGAAGGCCTGGGTGAGGACGTTGCCGACGGGGTCGGTGTCCGTGCCGGCGATGACGGCGGGGATGTCGCCCACCGACAGCACGAGGGCAAGGCAGACGAAGGTGGCGGCGGCGCCGCCGATGTAGATGGTGCGGCGCATGGCCTTGGGGATGAGACGGCCCGGGTCGGGGACCTCCTCGGCGACGTCGCCGCAGGCCTCGAAGCCGTAGTACTGGTAGATGCCGATGAGGGCAGCTGCGGCGAAGGCCCAGAGGTAGTTCGTGTCGCCGCCGGCTCCGAAGGAGTCGAAGATGACGCCGAGGTTGTGCTCGCGGTGGAAGACGAGCAGCCAGATGCCGACGAAGAGCGCCCCGAGGATCTCCGCCGTGAAGCCGATCATCGCCGCCATCGCGAGGACCCGCGTGCCGAGGAAGTTGATGATCGTCGCGAGGGCGAGCAGCACGAGGGCGCAGGCGATCGTCGTGTTCGTCGTCGCCTCGAAGCCGAAGGCGCTCGCCATGTAGGGGCCGGCCCCGTAGACGACCGAGGCAATCGTCACGAGCAAGGCGACGAGATAGACCCAGCCGGTCATCCACGCATACTTGCGTCCCCAGAGGCGCCGGGCCCACGGGTAGACGCCACCCGCGACGGGATACTGGGCGACGACCTCGCTGAAGACGAGCGCGACGAGGAACTGGCCCGCGCCGACGATGAGGAAGCTCCAGATCATCGGCGGGCCGCCGGTGGCCAGGGCGAAGGCGAAGACGGTGTAGACACCGACGACGGGCGAGAGGTAGGTGAAGCCGAGGGAGAAGTTGGCCCAGGGGCTCATCTCCCGCTTGAACTCGGACGCGTAGCCCAGCGTCGAGAGATGGTGGGCGTCGTGGTCGGGGTGGTGCAGGTACTCCTGCTCCGCGGTGCTGATATCACTCATCAACGTGCTCCCATGAAGGGTCGGGGCGCCGGGCTGCGAGGCCGTGCGCGATCAAGAAACCGTGGGTCGGGGATGTCGGCCACCGGGAGGGCGAGCGCCGTCGCGCGTCGAGCGTCGAACGGGCTCGGAGGGGATGGAGCGAAAAACTACAAGACCAGAGGTATTGGCACAAGGGATTCGGCCGAATAAGTTGAGCAGGCGCTCTCGGGCCGGGCGGACGGGTCGTATCGTGAGGCGCGCCCCTGTATCGCCCCGTTAGCGCTCCTGCATCGCCCGCGCAACGTCCTCGCATCTGCACCGCAACGCCCTGTCACCGGATCGGAACCATGGCCAACGACATCGCTGACCCAGGACCGCTGGCACCCATGCTCGGGCGCTCCTCCTACCGCGGCCGGGCTGACGAGGTCGCCCAGCGGCTCGAGGAGGCGATCCTGCTCGGGCTCCTCGGTGACGGCGAGCAGCTGCCGACCGAGATCGAGCTCGCGAACCAGTTCGGTGTCTCGCCGATGACGCTGCGAGAGGCCCTGGCCCAGCTGCGCGAGCGTCGACTCGTCGTGACCAGACGAGGGCGGAGCGGCGGCTCGTTCGTGCGGCGCCCGGCCGGCCCGGACCCCGACGAGATCCTGCCGCGGCTGCGGGCGATGAGCGTCACCCAGCTGCGCGACCTGGGCGACGAGGTGTCGGCCATCCACGTCCACGCCTCGAGGCTGGCGGCCGGGCGGGCGTCACCGACCAACGTCCGGCGTCTCTTCGCCCTCGCCGAGCAGCTGCACAAGGCGACGACGGTCCGCGACCGGGTCCGGGCCGACAGCCGCTTCAACATCGAGGTGGCCATGGCTGCCCAGTCGGAGCGGCTCACCCGCCGCCAGGTCCTGCTCCAGGCCGAGGTGGCCGAGATGCTGTGGATCCCCGCCGGTGAGGAGCTGTCCGTCGACTCCGTCGTCGAGCGCCACCACGGCCTCGCCAAGGCGATCGCGGACGAGGACGAGGCGACGGCAGCCTCGCTGGCCGAGCAGGACGTCGCCTTGCGACTGCGCCGGCTCATCCGCCTGCACCTCGACCTCACCGAACCAGAAGGGAGTGCGCGATGAGCGACACCCAGGCGAAGACGGCCCGCAGCGACGCCGAGCGCATCGGGTCGGAGGTCCGCGCACTCCTGGCGCCCGTCCACGCGGGGCTCGAAGCGCTGCGCGACGAGATCCTCGAGGCCTTCCGGAGGGCTGACGCCGAGGGGCGGGCCGTGTTGGAGTCCGACCTCGTCGACCTCCCGGGGTTCTTCGCGGCCCACGGGCTCATGGAGGAGGTCGCCGTCGGCGTCGGCTTCGTCGGCGCGCCGGGAGCCGTGAACGGCCAGGACCGCTACATCCTCTGGTGGCAGCGCCGCGGCGACGGCTTCGCCCGCCTGCGCCTCAACTTCGAGCCGGACAGCGTCGACGTCTACGACTACCACGAGATGGACTGGTACAAGGTCGCCGCGGAGTCCAGTCGGCCCGTTCTCTACGGCCCCTACGTCGACTACTCCGGGTCCGGGCACTACGTCTTCACCGGCGCGGTGCCCGTGCGCTCGGACCGCTTCATCGGCATCGCCGGCGCCGACCTGTCGGTGACCGAGATGGAGCGTCGCCTGACCGGTCTGCTGCGCACGGTTGGTCTCGACGCCCTCGTCGTCACGGGGGAGCGGCGGGTCCTCGCCGCGAACACGCCCCGCTGGGTGGTCGGCTCCAAGCTGCGGGTCGCGCCCGCTCCCGATGGCACCGGTGGCACTGCCGGCTTCCTTGCGGTGGTGCCCGTCGGCCTCGACAGCGACTGGTCGGTGGCGGTGGCCGCTCCGGAGTGAGCCTGCCGTATGCCGCCCCGCTCGGGGCGTGAGTCGACGTGCCTGCGCGCCGGCACCCTCCGGCATACGTGGTGGGCAACCTCTTGACAACAATACTCTAGTTCTAGAGTATTTGTGTCCCACCCCACTCAAGGAGGGCACATGACCATCGCCTCGCAGCTCGACCACCCGACTGTTCCGTCCTTCGACGTCACCGACCCCGGCTTCTCGATCACCTCCGACGAGGTCCACGCCGCGAGGGAGCGCAGCTGGTACGCCACGACGAACTACGGCATCGCCGTCCTGCGCTACGACGAGGTGAGCCGCCTGCTCAAGCACCCCAAGCTGCGCCAGGGCAGCGTGCAGTGGCCGGCCCACAACGGGGTGACCGAGGGCCCGTTCGCGCAGTGGTGGGCCAGCTGGATCCTCAACAAGGAGGGGGAGGAGCACCACCGGCTGCGCCGCCTCATGAACCCTGCCTTCTCGCCCAAGCTCATCGGCGGTCTCGTGCCCCGCTTCCAGGCCCTCGCGGCCGAGCTCGTCGACGCCTTCGAGCGCCCCGGGCACTGTGAGTTCATGGGCGAGTTCGCCGAGCCGTATGCCGCCCGCGTCATCGCCATCATGCTCGGGCTGCCCGAGGACGAGTGGCCGATCATCGCCCGTGAGGCAACCAACATCGGGCTCGCGATGGGCGTCACGATCCAGTCCGAGCTGCCGACGATCGAGGGAGCGCTCGAGCGCCTCTACGCCTATGCCGACGCCCTCATCGAGGACCGCCGCGCCAACCCGGGGGACGACTTCGTCAGCGCCCTCGTCCAGGCGAGCCGCGACAGCGACACCCTGAGCGACCGGGAGCTGCGCGACGGGTTGGTGCTGCTGATCTTCGGCGGCTACGACACGACCCGCAACCAGCTCGGCCTCGCGATGCAGAGCTTCATGAACCACCCCGACCAGTGGCGGCTGCTCGCCGAGCGCCCCGAGCTCGGCGGCAAGGCGGTCGAGGAGGTCATGCGGGTCAACCCGACGGTGCGCTGGGTCACGCGAGAAGCCTTGGAGGACTTCACCTTCGAGGGTCTGGACATCGCGGCCGGCACCACCGTCCACCTCTTCAGCGAGTCTGCCGGCACCGACCCGCGCGTCTTCGGCGAGCCGTCCTTCGACCTCACGGCCGACCGCAAGCCGCACTTCGGCTTCGGTGGCGGCGCGCACCACTGCCTCGGGCACTTCGTCGCCCGGTCCGACATGAGCGAGGCGCTGCCGCTGCTGGCCCGCCGCCTCCGCGACCCTCGCCCGGCCGGCGGGTCGACCTGGCTGCCCGACTCGGGCAACACCGGGCCGATGACCCTGCCGATCGACTTCACACCCGGCGCCTGACCTCGCCCCACGGGCCCCAGACCACAGGCCTCACCTCTCAGAGAAGGACGTCTCCACCATGAAGATCATCGTCGACCTCAACCTCTGCCAGGACCACGGGCAGTGCGCGATCGCCGCGCCCGCCGTGTTCCGGATGACCGACGAGGGCAAGCTCGAGTACGAGGAGATCGCCGACGAGGCCCGTCGCGCCGAGGTCGAGGAGGCCGCGGACGTCTGCCCCGTCCAGGCCATCCTCATCGAGGGCTGACGTGAGCACCCCGCACGTCGTCGTCGTGGGCGCCTCGCTCGGAGGGCTCCGGGCCGCCGAGCAGCTGCGCGCCCGTGGCTTCGAGGGCCGGGTCACCGTCATCGGCGACGAGCGCCATCTGCCCTACAACCGGCCGCCGCTGTCGAAGGAGGTCCTCGCCGACCCGGGAGACAACGACCCGGCGCGGCTGCACGGCCGCGTGGAGTTCCGCCGCAAGGCGTCGACCGCCGACGTCGACTTCGTGCTCGGCGTCCCCGTGGTCGGCTCGGACCTCGCTCGGCGGGAACTGCGGCTGGAGTCCGGAGAGGTCGTGCCCTACGACGGGCTGGTCGTCGCCACCGGGCTGCGGCCGCGGCGCCTCGACCTGCCCGGGCCCGAGCAGGGCCGACACTCGATCCGCACGCTCGACGACTGCGTCGGCCTGCGGACCGAGCTCGCCACGCTCACCGGGTTCACCGGACTCACCGAGCTCACCGGACTCAACGAGGCGTCGACGGCCGGCCGGCGCCCGTCGGTCGTCGTCGTCGGTGCCGGCTTCATCGGCTGCGAGACCGCGGCGACCCTCGTCAAGAGGGGGTGCGACGTCACCGTCGTCGAACCCTTCGGCGCACCGATGGAACGCGTCCTCGGCGCGGACCTCGCGGGAGCGGTCCAGCGCCACCACGAGCGTGCGGGAGTGCGCTTCGTCCTGGGAGCGAGCCCGGCGGCATACACCGACGGGGCGGCAGCGCCGGGACGGGTCGGGGGGCTGCTCCTGGCCGACGGCCGAGTGCTGCCAGCCGATCTCGTCGTCGAGTCGGTGGGGTCCGTCTGCAACACCGGGTGGCTGGCCGGCAACGATCTCGACCTGCGCGACGGCGTCCTCGCCGACAACGACCTGCGGGTCGTCGGGGCCGAGGGCGTCGTCGCGGTCGGGGACGTCGCGCGGTTCCCCAACCCGCTCTTCGACGACGTGCCCCGACGGGTGGAGCACTGGTCGATCCCCACGGACACGGCCAGGCGCGCCGCGACGACCCTGCTGGCCGAGCTGACCGGCTCCGCCGTGGACCCGGCGCCCTTCGCACCGATCCCGTCGTTCTGGAGCGACCAGCACGACCTGCGTCTGCAGAGCTTCGGCTCGCCCGGTCTTGCCGACGAGGCCCGTCTCGTCGAGGGCGATGTCGACCGCCTCGCCGACGGCGTCCTCGTCACCTACCACCGTCTCGGCGCCCACGTCGGGACCATCGCCGTCAACCTCCCACCGGCACGCCAGCGCGAGCTGCGCGACGACTTCGTCGCCCGCGTCCC
The DNA here is from genome assembly GCF_006717145.1 of Humibacillus xanthopallidus. Taxonomy (GTDB): domain Bacteria; phylum Actinomycetota; class Actinomycetes; order Actinomycetales; family Dermatophilaceae; genus Humibacillus; species Humibacillus xanthopallidus. Next base: position 857,266 of record NZ_VFQF01000002.1, read on the forward strand.
CGCGGTCGCGATCCCCGCCTGACCAGCTCGCCTCTCTCCTCGAACCACTCGACTGCCCCCGAAAGGTCCTGCCATGCCCACCACCCCGCTCGACCAGCACCGCGAGGCGAACGCCTCGAGCGAGCTGCTGCCCCAGATCCTGTCGACGATGACCGACCGTGGCGTCGAGTTCGTCTACTTCCAGTCCGTCACGATCACCGGACGCGTCGTCGGAAAGGTCGTGCCTGCAAGGCATTTCGCGCGTCTTGCCACCAAGGGCATCCAGCAGCACCGGACCGCGATCGCCAACCTCCAGTCGACGCGCGAGGGACTCCTGCTCGGTGGCGGGGTGCACGCCCCCGAGTACACCGCGATGGCCGACCTCGACACCTTCGCCGTCCTGCCGTGGGACACCTCCGTGGCCCGTGTGTTCTGTCGCCTCTACGAGCCGGACCACTTGGCCGAGGGTGCGGGTGCGCCGTTCGTCAGCGACTCGCGCGGCCTGCTGAAGCGGATGCACGCCGACTTCACCGCCCGGACGGGCCTCGAGCTGCGCACCGGCACCGAGCCGGAGATGACGTGGCGGGGCCCGGGCCTCACGGCGACCTTCCGTCCGGGCTCCAGCCCGGCGTACCACATCGAGCACCTCGAGAAGGGTCGCGCGATCTACCAGAAGGTCATCGGCTACGCCCAGGCGCTGGGCCTCGACATGGTCGAGGGCGACTACGAGGACGAGGGCCAGTTCGAGCTGAACTGGATGTACGACCACGCCGACCTCACGGCCGACCGACTCACGACCTACCGCCAGATCTGCAAGCAGGTCGCCCGCGAGCTCGGCATCGAGGCGAGCTTCATGCCCAAGCCGGCCACCGGGATGATGGGCAACGGGTGCCACCACAACTTCAGCCTCTGGCGCGACGGCGTCAACGTCCTCGAGACGCCGGGCGTGACCGAGCTGCACCTCAGCGACGAGGGCAAGGCGGCGCTCGGCGGCGTCCTCGCCCACTCGGCCTCGGCGATGCTCGTCATGGGTTCGACCGTCAACTCCTACAAGCGCTACTGGGACGCCGGCCAGTTCGCCCCGTCGCAGATCAACTGGGGCCTCGACAACAAGACGTGCACGGTGCGCCTCTCGGCCAACGGCCGGCTTGAGTACAAGCTGCCCGACGCGGCCGTGAACCCCTACCTGTCGCACGCGGTCCTGCTCGCCGCCATCGACGACGGGCTGACCAACGAGCTCGACCCCGGTGCCCCGACGATCGGGTCGAGCTACGACTCCTCCCAGGACGCGCGGTTCGCGCCCCTCCCGCTCAACCTCGGTGAGGCCATCGCTGCCTTCCGCACCGACGAGGTGCTGCGCAAGGCCCTCGGCCCCGAGCTCGCCGATCTCCTCGTCGACTACCGCAGTGACGAGTGGGCGCGCTTCTGCGGCTACGTCACCGACTGGGAGAAGGACACCTACTGGGAGGACGTGCCGTGACCGCGACCACCGCAGTTGCCGAGCGTGCCGAGCCGCTCCGGCTCGTCTGCATCGACTCGGACGCGCCGCCGCTCTTCGGGCTGCGCGACCCGGCGACCGGGCGCCGCGAGGGCTTCGAGCCCGCTGTCGCCGAGCTCGTCGCCGCTGAGCTCGGACGTCCCCTCGAGTGGGTCGTCGTCGCCTGGGCCGACCTGCTCCCCGTCGTCCAGGCAGGCGGAGCCGATGCGGTCCTCTGCGGGCAGGGGATCACCCCCCTGCGTGCCTCCCAGGTCGACTTCACCCGCCCGTATGCCGTGTTCCACGAGAGCGTGCTCGTGCGCCGGGGTGCCCCGATCGTCGCGCCGGAGGACCTCCGCGGGCGCCGCGTGGCGGCCATCGCGGCGAGCACGAACATGGCGCTGGCGCAGACCTTCGACGGGGCCGAGCCGGTGGCCTTCGGCGGCGGCTCGGACGACGTCTACGCCGACATGCTGGCAGCGCTCGCTGCCGGGGAGATCGACGCCGTCGTCGACGACGACGTCGTCTTCGTCCCGCTCGGGGACTCCGACCCCCGCTTCGAGGTGGCCTTCACCGTCCGGACGGGCAACCGCTGGGGGATCGGGGTCTCCAAGGAGCGCGCCGAACTGCGCGGAGCGATCGACGCCGCGCTCGGGCGGGTGATCGCGGACGGGCGCCATCGGGCCGCCTGGGAGCAGTGGCTGCCGACGCTCGACTTCCCCTTCGCCGCGGAGGACGGGCGGGGTGTCGAGGCGGCCGAGGCTGCGTCTGCGGCTTCCGTTGCGCCCACGCCGATCGAGGCGAGGTGACGGTGCGCCCGCTCATCGCGGTGGTCGGCCGTCGGGCCGACTCGGTGCCCATCCTGCGCTTCAGCGCCACGCTCGCCGCCGAGGCGATCTGCGAGGCGGTGTATGCCGCCGGCGGCGAGCCGGTGATCCTCCATGGCTCGGCGTCGGGTCCGGATGCCGGGCTCACCGCGCGGCTGGCCCGGTTCGACGGCCTCCTCGTGCCGGGCGGGGCTGACCTCGGTCCTGGCCGCTACGGCCAGGAGGCGCACCCGAAAACCGCTGCGGTTGTTGACTTCCAGGACGACCTCGACATCGCAGTGACCCGGTCGTACCTCGCCTCAGGGATCCCCACGCTCGCGATCTGCCGCGGCCTCCAGGTGCTCAACGTCGTCTGCGGGGGCACCCTCGAGCAGCACCTCACCGAGACGACGGTGCCGCACGGCAACGCCGTGCACCTCGTCGACGTCGTCGCCGGCAGCCGGCTCGCCAAGATCGTCGACGCCGACTCCATCGACGTGTCCTCGTACCACCACCAGGCGATTGCCCAGCTCGGCCGCGGCCTCACGGTGACGGCTGTCGCCGGTGACGGTGTCGTCGAAGCCGTGGAGCACGAGTCTGCCGACGTCATCGCCGTCCAGTGGCATCCCGAGGACCGCCACCTGACCTCACACTCCGACGCGGCGCTCTTCGCCGACCTCGTCGAACGTGCCGCCCGACGAAAGGGACCGATCCAATGACGACCACGACGACCACCGACGCGCCTGCGCTGACCCCCGAGAGCGCCCGGCGCGACGAGCTCGAGCAGAGGGCCTCCTCACTGACCATCCCGAGCCGGCTGTTCATCGACGGCGCCCACGTCGACGCGACCTCGGGACGGACCTTCGCCCGGGTGTCCCCGCGCAACGGGCAGGTGATCGGTCACGTCGCCGAGGGCGATGCTGCCGACATCGACCGCGCGGTCGCGGCGGCGCGGCGGGCTTTCGACTCAGGCGTCTGGTCCCAGCAGCACCCGCGCGAGCGTCGCAAGGTGCTCCAGCGGCTCGCGCGGCTCGTCGAGGAGCACGCCGAGGAGCTTGCCCTGCTCGAGAGCATCGACATGGGCAAGCCCTTCACCGACGCCGTCGCGGTCGACATCCGCGTCACCGTCCAGGCGCTCGACTTCTACGCCGAAGCGGTCGACAAGCACTACGACGAAGTGGCCCCCACGGCATACGACCGGCTGGCGCTCGTGACTCGCGAGCCGATCGGGGTCGTCGGTGCGGTGGTGCCGTGGAACTACCCGCTGATGATGGCGGCGTGGAAGGTCGCGCCGGCGCTCGCCGTCGGAAACACCATGGTGCTCAAGCCTGCCGAGCAGTCTCCGCTGACCGCCCTGCGCCTCGCGGAGCTCGCCACCGAGGCGGGGCTGCCCGACGGCGTCCTCAACGTCGTCCCGGGCTTCGGCCCCACCGCCGGCCAGGCACTGGGCCGGCACATGGACGTCGACGCGGTCACCTTCACGGGGAGCGGCTCGGTCGGCCGGCGCTTCATGACGTATGCCGCCGAGTCCAACATCAAGCCGGTGTCCCTCGAGCTCGGGGGCAAGTCGCCGCACATCGTCATGCCGGACGCACCCGACCTCGACCACGTCGCGGCGCAGGTGGCGAGCGGCATCTTCTTCAACATGGGGGAGAGCTGCTCGGCGGGCTCGCGTCTGCTCGTGCACCGGTCGATCCGCCACGAGCTCGTCGAGCGGGTCGTGGCGGCCTCGCGGCATGAGGTCGTCGGCGACCCGCTCGACCCCCGGAGCACGCTCGGGGCTCTCGTCGAGGACGTGCACCTCGAGCGGGTGCTGGGCTTCATCGCCGGCGCCGAGGCCGAGGGCGCGACAACGCTTGCCGGCGGGCGGCAGGTGCTGCGCGAGACGGGTGGCTACTACGTCGAGCCCACCGTCCTCGAGGTCGAGCCGTCGATGACCGTGGCACGCGAGGAGGTCTTCGGGCCGGTGCTGTCGGTGCTGACCTTCGACACCCCGGAGGAGGCTGTGGCCCTGGCCAACGGCACGGAGTTCGGCCTGGCCGCGGCGGTCTGGACCACGGACCTCTCGACCGCGCACACGATGGCCAGGAGGGTGCGCGCCGGGACGGTGTGGGTCAACTGCTACGACGACAGCGACATGACCGTCCCGTTCGGTGGCTACAAGCAGTCCGGCTTCGGGCGCGACAAGTCGCTGCACGCGATGGAGAAGTACACGCAGCTCAAGACGACGTGGATCAAGCTGTGACGGTGCGTGCTGGGGCTGCTCCGCTCGTGCGGTTTGACGAGGTGGATCCGGGGGCTCGGCCCGAGCGGCCGGTGGCGCGGATCGCCGTGGTCGTGTCGCTGAACTTCCCTGACATGACAGAGCCGGTTGCGGATCTCGTCCGTGCGTTCACGGGCACGGCGCTCGCGACGCTCGTGGAGCTCGGGGCGGCGTTCGAACTCTTCGACACCTCGTCTGCGCTGGCGTCGAGCTCGGCGGTCGCCGATCTCGACGGGCTGCTCGTGCTCGGCGGCGGCGACGTGGACGGGTCGCTCTACGGCTGTTACGACGCAACGATCCCCAACTCGTACGGCGTCGACCTGCGCGCCGACCACAACACGATCGACGCGCTACGGGCCGTCGTGGCGGCCGGTCGGCCGGTGCTCGCGATCTGTCGTGGCGCCCAGCTGGTGAATGTCGCCGGCGGCGGCTCGGTGATCCCCGACATCGAGGACTACCGGCTCCACCGGGGCGGGCCGGGGGAGCCGATGTTCGTCGACGAGGCTGTCACCGTGGTGGAGGGCACGCGTCTCGCGTCGCTGGTGCAGAGTGAGCGGCTGGCCGTGCGGTCGGGACATCACCAGGCGATCGACCGTGTCGCCGACGGGTTCGTCGTGTGCGCACGGGCGGATGACGGCATCGTCGAGGGCATCGAGCACCGTGAGCGGTGGATCCTCGCGCTGCAGTGGCACCCCGAGGACCCGAACGGCCCGGACCACGATCGGCTGGGAATCTTCAGGGCATTCGTCGAGGCCGCTGCGAAGGGGTGCGGGTCATGGTCGGCAATTGGCTCGCCGTTGGTCCACCGAGCAGCGGATCACGGTCGATCGGGCCGCTGACCAAGAGAGCATGTTCGCAGTGACCACCGGCGGCCGAAGGGTCGCCCGTGGACAACGGGCACGTTGTCACCGAGCTCATACTTCGGCTCGCCACCGTCGTGGCGATACTCATCGCGCGCTACAAGAGGTGGCGGTACTTCTGCGGGCAGAAGGCCGCGACGGAGCGCTCGAGCAGCTCACGCGACTCAGTCCATGACGCTCCCGTCTCGCGGCGGATGACCGCGGTGACGGACTTCCCGGAACCGCTCGGTGCCTCCGACAGCAGGTGGCAGTAGCCAGTCGCGACCTCGGTCAGCAGCGGACCCCCGGGGTCCAGGCCCGGCAGGTTCAGCGACCCAACCCGGTGCGTGGCCGCCCACAGGTAGAAGGACTGCTGCTCCGCGTCTCCGGGGAACCCGCCCTCGGTCGCCAACGTCGCCGTGGGCGTACTTGGAGCGGCCGGGGGCGTCACGGTTGGCGTGGACGTGCTCGCCGGAGCAGCCGCCGCGCTGCGCGAGCCGGCCTCCGGCGCCAGCGCGTGCACTCCCGCGAACAGGACGACGCCTGCCATCGCCAGCCCTGCAGCGACGATCCCGACAGCCCTGCGTGTGTCGGACTTCGCGGCAGACCCCGGCTGCTGGCGCATGTCGAGGACGTCCCTGTTAGTCATTCATCTCCCCTGTCACGCGGCACCGCCGGGTGACCGCAGCGACACCCGATCCGGCGTTGCCGGCCACGGGCATTCTGAACCATCCGTGCCGCCCGCGCTCGAGGGGAGTCGAGCGTGCTGGGGCGAAACTGGTCACGGCATCGGAACCAGCGGCAGCTGCGCCCCCCGTTTCCATGGCCAGACGCCTTACCTGCCACTCTGGGACGCCAAGGCTCACATGGGGGCTGGCGGCGGTAGGACACTGCCGCTTCGCGGCCCTCGTCTCGACGAACCCATTGCGTGGGGACGACCTTGAGAAGTGGCCGCCCCACCCTGGAGACGTCGCGGCCAACTCCTCAGCCTCCCGGCAGGCCCTCACCGACGTGTACGGCTCCAGGCGTAGTCACTCGATCAGGAGGCCCGTGTCGATGGGTTCTTCGAGTTCGGTTGCGGTGGATCCGGACATCTACCAGGCCAGAGCGCTCTACATTTCAGCATGGGCACGTCAACACTCGGCACTGCCGTGCTGGTCCATGGGTTGTGGGGTGACCCTGAAGACTGGAGGTGGGTGCGCGAGCGCGTTCAAGACGCTGGGGCTGTCGTTGTCGCGCCCGATCTTCCGTCACACCGTGCCCCGAGGGCCGGCCTGCTCGAGGATGCCGAAGAAGTCAGGGCAGCGATCAGAAGTGCGCTTCCTCCTGTGGTCGTGGCGGGCTGGTCCTACGGCGGCACCGTGGTCAGTGTCGCTGCCGATGGTGAGTCCTCGGTGGTGCGGCTGGTCTATGTCAGCGCTGTGCCCGGCGTGGTTCGTGAGGTGGGGTTCACCGACTGGATCGACGAGGATCCTGACCTGATCAGATTCGCGGATGGCACGTTCGTGCTGAACAACGACTGGTGGCTGAACGAGGAGGCGGGCACGACCTTCTCGGTCGAGGTGCGGGACTACCTTCGGCGCCACCCGCGGCGTCCGGTGTCCAGGCTGTCTATGTCGGACCCCCAGCCGGCAGCGGCCTGGGCGTCGATCCCGACGACTGTCGTCCTCGGAAGGCTCGACGACCAGCACGGGCCGGGTGACCTCGAACGGGTGGCCGCGCTCGTCCAGGAGACTCGTGTTCTCGAGTGTGACCACTTCACGATCTTCCGCGCTGCCGAGCCTGTCAGCCGAGCCATCCTGGACGGGTTCCCGCCGAGAAGCACCTGACCGGGGTCGACTTCGCGACAGGTGTGCGCCGGTCCAAGGCATCGCATACAGGATCGTGTCGCTCCAGCAATTCCAGCCACGAGCTTGCTCATGGCAGATTCAGCAAACGGTTGGAACGACCTCGTCGCGGCGATAGGCGGCCGAAGGACACGGCCGCTTCGCGGCGGTAGCACGCTGGGGCCATCGAGGCCCGGGGCTGGTGCTGTCCGTCCAACGGTGGACTTCCCCATGCCTCATTGCGCGATCGTCGTGTTGCCGGTCACAGGCCGGCGAGCCACTTGTCCGGTCCGAAGACCTCGTAGTGGATGTTGGCTTCAGGGAGCCCCCGGTCGAGCAGTTCGGAGCGGACCTTGTCCATGAACGGCAGCGGGCCGCACAGGTACGCTTGCGTGCCGGGCACCACCTCGATCTTCCGTAGTTCGATCCGACCTGGCATCGTCTCGTCGGTGGCAATGCGCACACCGAGGTCCTCGTACCAGTGGCGGAGCGCGGCTCCCGGAAGGGCGGCGACCAGGTCGGTCAGCTCGCGACGGTGGGCCTGCTTGGCCGGTGACCGGTCCGCGTGCAGTACCGTCACAGCCCGGTCTGACGAGGTGTGGGTCAGGTAGTGCAGCATCCCGATGATCGGGGTGCAGCCGATACCCGCCGACACCAAGAGCAACGGGTCGTGGCCGTCATCGAGGACCAGGTCGCCGAAGGGCAGTGAGACGCGCAGTTGGTCGCCCTCGAACACGTTGCGGTGAAGGAAGTTCGATACCTCCCCTTCCGGGACCTCGGTGCCGTCCTCGGCGACGGTGGCCGGGATGGCCTTCACGCTGATCGCCCAGTCGTCCGCCCGGCCCCGAGTCAGGCTGTACTGGCGGATCTGGTTCGCGGCGTCGGGCAGGGGCACGACTACGGAGATGTACTGTCCCGGCTTGGCGGCGGGAAGGCTGGAGCCCTCGAGCGCGGCGAGGCTGAACGCGACGGTGTCAGGCGACTCCTGCCTCCTGCTCGCGACCACGGCCTCGCGCCACACCGCGCCGGGTCCGACCCCGGCGTTAGAGTACAGACCCTGCTCGATGTGGATGAGGTCGTCGGCCATCTGCCAGTACAGCTCGTCCCACGCCGCGGCAACCTCAGGTGTGACTGCGTCGCCCAGGACTTGCACGATCGCCGCAAAGAGGTGCTCGTGGACGATCTTGTACTGCTCCTTGGTGACGCCCAGCGACGCGTGCTTGTGCGCGATGCGTGACAGGAGCTGGTCGGTCGGGTGGGGGTTGTTGGTGACCTGCATCGTCGCGTAGGCGGCGATGGACCCGGCCAATGCGAGCGGCTGATCCCCTTGTGCCTGGTTGCCCCTGTTGAACAGGTCGCGGATCAGCTCCGGATGAGCGCTGAACATCTTCTGGTAAAACAGCGGCGTGATCTCCCCGATCGCCGCGCCCACCGCGGGCAACGTATCCCGAATGACCTGAGCCGACGTCTCCGAAAGCATGGAAGCCTCCTGTGTCCTCGCGGGCAGTGACTGGGCTGACACGCGTCCTCGCGTGCGAACCCTTACCAGTCCCGTCGCACGTTACCGCCGCCCCGGACCGGTGTCCTGTTGGGTCAACCCGGCGGGTGGGTTGCCCGTCCTTCCGCGACGGTAGGCTTGCGAACCGCATTTGCCCGACCACACTTTCGGAGTTCGCTGCGGACGAGGCGAGGGGCGTAAGGGCGCTCGAGATGTCAGCGACGAGCGCGTGACGCGACGAAATCAGCCCTTGAGCCCAGGGCCTAGCGCCCGAAAGATGCGGTGCCACAGGAGGTGCCGGTCAGGCTCGGCCCCGTCCCGACCATGAAAGCTCTGACGGCGAGAAACCAGAGGCTGTCTCCTGCGGGCAGGACTCTCCGCCAATGCGCCTCCACGGCGGCAGCAGTGTGCCCCCCACGCAGGGCAACACGATGCACTTCGGTGGCCTGGCCACGGGACTCCTTCGGCCTCTGTTCGACAGCCATGGCGCGACGGCCAACGTCACCGGCTCTCGGCGTTGGACGGACCCCGGACGCCTTCCAGGCGCCCACGTGCTCAGCCGGCCGTATGCCGTTCGGGTGCAGGACCCGACGTGTTGCGGGGGCCTAGAGTTGGATCCCGCGGGTCAGCGCACCGTCGACGACAAGGTTCGTGCCGCTGATCCGGCTGGCCACCGGACTGGCCAAGAACACGACCGGCGCCGCGACCTCTCTTGGAGTGCCCATGTGGCCGGTCGGGTTGAGGCTCATGGCCGTCTCGAAGAGCCCCGGGTCACCGGTCTCGATGCTTGCCCAGACCCCGCCCTCGAAGTAGGTGTTGCCAGGAGAGACGGTGTTTGCGCGGATTCCCTTGTCGGCCAGCTGCATCGCCAGGCCGTGGATGTAGCCGACGATCGCGGTCTTGGCGGTGCCATAGGGGCCAGAGGCGAAGTCTGACTCACGACCCGACACACTGGAGATGGCAATGATCGACGGTGCGTCGCTACGTTCGAGGTGCGGCATGGCGGCGCGCGCGAGACGTACCGTGTGCATGAGATCCACGTTCAGGCTCTGCTGCCAGTTCTCCTCGGTGTCAGGTATGGCGAGCGCGCTGACGTTGGCCACGACGCAGTCGATGCCGCCGAACGCCGCGGCGGAACTCTCCACCCAGGCGGCGAGCGCCTCACCGTCGCCGACGTCGACGACCGACCCGACGGCCCGGCCTCGGCCGGCCAGCGCCTCCTGGGTCTTCGTGACCGAGTCGGCATCCCGGGCGCAGTAGCCGACGATGGCGCCCTCGTCGAGGAAGGCCTCAACGATGGCAAAGCCGATGCCGCGGGTACCTCCGGTCACAAGGACGCGCTTCTCGGTCAACTGCAGATCCATGGGACAGGCCTTTCGCGAGGTGGTGAGGTGGGTGACGCGGTATCGGAGACGATCAGACCGTGCCGAGCTCACGAGCCCGTGCACGCAGGTCTGCATGGATCCCGCCGAACGCGTCGGCGGACGGGAGCAGCGCCTTGGCCGCCTTGACGACGACGCTGTAGCTGGCGTCGACGACGTTGGCGACGGGCACCTCCGCGATCTGGGAGCAGAGCTGGTACGCATCCATGGTGTGCAGGCCCTGGAGCTCGGCGACCCAGTGGACGAGCTCGGCGTTCGCGATTCGCCAGGAGTCCTCCATCGGCCGGCTTGATCCGACTGTCATCCAGTGGGTGTCGTCCTCGATCCGGGGCCATGTGGGCGCTCCGCCTTTGACGAGGTCCACGATGAGGGTCGTCGTCATCGCGCCTTCCACGGCCGTCCCGCAGGCCTCACCCTCGCCCTGTCTGTAGTGGCCGTCACCAATCGAGAAGAGCGCGCCCTCGACGTTGACGCCGAGAAAGACCGTCGACCCGGCTCGCATCTGCGGGGTGTCCATGTTGCCACCGAATCGCTCGGGGACCAGCGACGAGCGGACCTCTCCTCCGGCGGGCGCGACCCCGACGGTCCCGAGCATCGGCTCGAGCGGGAGCTCGATGCGGTGGTCACTGTGCCGCGCTGCGAAAGCGACGGTGCGGCGGTCCCGGTCAAGCTCATAGATCCACGTCGTGTCGGGCAGGGGATCCTGCAGGGTGACGACCCGGTCGGTACTCGTCATTCCGCCGAAGAACGGGATCGCCGCCGATGCGCCCCAGTTGCGGGCCGGCTCGAGGGCGACGAGGTGGAGCACGAGCGTGTCCCCGGGCTCCGCCCCTTCGACGTAGAAGGGCCCGGTCTGCGGGTTGACGAAGCGTAGGTCGACCTTGGCGCTCGAGAGGTCGTCGATGCTGCGCAGGGCCCCGCCGAAGGCGTCGTCGGACCATAGCCGCAGGGCTGTGCCGGGCCTGACGCGCATGGCCGGTGCGGCTCCACCGAACGTGTAGGCGTACTGGTCGCGCGAAGGCGTGTACTCGATGACGTCCATGGTCGAAACTACCTCGCGTCCTTGCGGATCCGCACGTGCTCGTGCCGTAGGTCGTCGACGCGGGTGACACCGAGCAGGGCAAGGGTGGCTGACACCTCGCGCAGGAGGATGTCGGCGGCTCGTTGCACCCCCCGCTCGCCGCCGGCCATGAGGCCGTAGAGATACGCCCGCCCCACCAGTACAGCCCGGGCTCCCTGGGCCACGGCCGCGACGACGTCGCTGCCCGACATGACGCCGCCGTCGACGTAGACCTCTGCTCTGTCGCCGACCGCCTCAACGACCGCGGGGAGCACCTCGAGGGGTGTGGCAGAGCGGTCGAGTTGTCGTCCACCGTGGTTCGACACGACGACCGCGTCGGCACCTGCATCGACGACGGCCCGCGCATCCTCGACGGTCAGGATGCCCTTGACCACGAGTGGCCCGTCCCAGATCGAGCGGAGCCAGACGAGGTCGGCGATCGTCGCGGCGGGGTCGAAGAGCCGGCCGACGAGCTCGGCCACGGTGCCCTCGAAGCGGTTGAGCGAGGCGAACTCGAGCGGCTCCGTGGTCAGCAGATCGAACCACCAGGCCGGGTGCAAGGCGCCGTCCACGAAAGTGCTGAGCGACAGCGACGGCGGGATCGTCAGGCCGTTGCGCACGTCGCGTAGGCGCGGGCCGGCGACGGGCGTGTCGACGGTGAGGACGAGCGCCTCGTAGCCGGACTCGTGGGCCCGCGCCACGAAGTCCCGACTCGCCTCGCGGTCGCGCCACAGGTAGAGCTGGAACCAGCGTCGACCCTCCGGAGCCACGTCGGCGAGCGACTCGATCGAGGTCGTGCCCATCGTGGACAGGGCATAGGGGATGCCTGTCCGGGCGGCCACCCGGGCGACGGCGCCCTCACCCTCGGTGTGCATCATTCGGGTGAAGCCCGTCGGGGCGAACACGATGGGCGCGGCGGCGGGTCGCCCGAGGATGACCGTCGCGGCCTCCACCTCGGACACGTCTTGAAGGACGTGGGGTCGGAACTCGATCCGGGCGTAAGCCTCTCGCGAGCGCAGCATCGCGATCTCGTCACCGGCGCCGCCATCGGTGTAGTCAAAGACGGCTCGGGGTGCCCGTCTCCGCGCTAACCGCCGCAAGTCCGCTATGGACGCTGTCTTAGCCAGCCGCCGATCGGTCGGGTTGAGCGGCGCCTTCCTCGGATGGAGGATCGGCTGCAAGTCGGACCAGTGCGGCCGATGTCGGGCGGTCATCTTCGAGTTCTACACGACCGTCCCCAGCAGAGGAAGACGGCTCGGGACGAAGCCACATGCGGAAGCCGGCGGACTCACGTCCGGACACGGGGCATGTGAACCGCAGCAATAGATTGTGGCCAGAGGCGGGGTCGAACCGCCGACCTTCCGATTTTCAGCCACGCGCATCACCGCAGGTCAAACGCCGTTTGGGGTTGGCCGTGCAACGAGCCGTGCAACAAAGGCATGACTTTGGCGCATGCCGCGGCCAAGCCGAGTCGCGGCCTTGCATCGCCCCGGCTCCTCCGCATTTCTTTTTGTTACAAAGGGGCTCATGGGACCTGAGTGTGGGGTGAGCACGGCGCGCCGGACTCCAGTGAGGCCTGGATAGGGGTCGAGGCCCTTCAGGATTGGTAGCGACCAAGCAACCGTTCCGAAGGACCTCGACATGAGCGAGCCTACGGCGTGCGCTGCCGCGCGCTGCCATCCGTCCCCGTCGTATTGCGACAGCTGTGACCTGCTGGTGGGCCTCGAGTGTCTGCACGTGACCTCGGTCGAACAGGACGACGCCGGCTTGGTGGTGATGGTCGAGTCGGCACCGGCGCCGATGGGCTGCCCTGGCTGCGGGGTCGTCGCTTACGCGCACGGGCGGGTCACCGTGGAGCTGGTGGACCTGCCCTGTTTCGAGCGGCCGGTCCGGCTGCGCTGGGTCAAGCGCCGATGGTCCTGTGCCGAACCAGTCTGTGCGACTGGAACGTTCGTCGAACAGGACGAGACCGTGGCCCGGCCGCGGGGGTTGTTGACGGTTCGGGCGTGCTGGTGGGCGATCGAGCAGATCCGCCGCGAGCACGCCTCGGTCGCTGGCGTCGCCCGCCAGCTCGGCTGCTCGTGGAAGACGGTGTGGCGCTCCATCCGGCCGCTGCTCGAAGCCCTGGACGCGGACCCGGCCCGGTTCGACGGCGTGGCCACCCTCGGCGTCGACGAGCACGTGTGGCACCACGTGTCCCCGCTCAAGCGCGGACCGAAGGAGCTGACCGGGATGGTCGACCTGACCCGCCACCCGGACCCGAAGGACCCCGACAAGCTGATCGTCCGTGCGCGGCTGCTCGACCTCGTGCCCGGCCGGTCCGGGACGGTGTACCGCAACTGGCTGATCGAACGCGGCGACGCCTTCCGCGCCGGCGTGCAGGTCGCCACCCTGGACCCGTTCCACGGGTACAAGAACGCCATCGACGACCAGCTCGACGAGGCCGCGTCCGTCCTTGACGCGTTCCACGTCGTCAAGCTCGGCGGGCAGGCCCTCGACGAGATCCGCCGCCGCGTGCAGCAGGCGATCCACGGACACCGCGGCCGCAAGGGCGACCCGCTGTACGGCATCCGCAACATCCTGCGCCTCGGACTCCAGCACCTGTCCGAGAAGCAGCGCGCCCGGATCGAGGCCGCGTTCGCCGCCGACGAACGCCACGACGAGGTCCACATCGCGTGGCAGGCCGTCCACCAGCTGCGCTCCGCGTACACCGCCAAGGACCTGGCCGCCGGCAAGAAGATCGCGCTCAAGGTCATCGACTCCTTCCCGTCCTGCCCGATCCCGGAGATCGCCCGACTTGGGCGGACCCTGCGCAGGTGGCGGGCCGAGTTCCTCGCCTATTTCGACACCGCCCGTTCCAGCAACGGTGGGACCGAGGCGATCAACGGTCTGATCGAGCTGCACCGCCGGATCGCGCGAGGCTTTCGCAACAGGCACAACTACCGGCTACGGATGCTCCTCATCGGAGGAGGGCTGATCCCATGACCCCACACCCAGGTCCCATGAGCCTACAAAGGGCCCTCAGGAACGAAGGTCAGATACACCCGCCGGCTGGCGACGTTGAGGCGCCCTTGCTCGGTCCCTGGTCCTGCATGACCGATTGATGACCAAGCTGTGCCGTCATCCTCCTACAGGCGACTCAGGTGCGTGAGGGCGGCTTGAAGTCCGCGAGAGGGCGGACCGGACGGACACCGCACTCGTGTGCGGCCGCTTGGCGACCCGTCGCTGGACTCTTGCCGAACGGACAGATAGATGCGCTCGGACCAACGGTGGTCCGGAGTCGCAGCCAAGGAGGAAGGAAGTCCAATAATGACGATGAAGCCTACTTGGGGCGAGGCAAGGTCGCGGCGGACGACTGAAGCGAACCGAAGTCGCGCACTCGAACGCACCACCCTGGTCGTTACCGAGCACAATCACATCAGGCCAGTCTCCTGGACCGTGAGGTTGCTGTTGTCGGTTCTCATGGGCCTTGGCAGCATCCTCGCGTTTTCGATTCCGGAGGCAAGCGCGACTCCGTGGAACAACACGATTGTGAAGCAGTCGCAGCGTCCGTCCGACCCGACGTCCTGGTTGTTGGTCCAGGGCCAGCGGTACTGGATTCCAGACGGAGGCACGTTCCAGTGCCTTCAGGCCTCCGGTGTGCCGGGGCCGTACTACCTCTCGGATGCCGAGCTCAACAGCCTGCCCGATCAGACGGGGCAGCGCGCCTCCTGTGGCGCGGGAAACAATCCCCGGGGCTCGCTCGACGACGCGACCTCCACGTCGGCGAACCAGCTCAGCATTCGGGGATGGGCGACGGACCCCAACGTGCGGACGCGGTCCATCGACGTCCACATCTACGTGGGTGGCCAGGCGGGAGCAGCAGGGGCGCAAGGGTTCAACATCGGTGCCGCCCGCACCTACCGCCCGGACGTCGACAGCGCGTTCCCCGGGGATGGGAACTACCACGGTTTCGACGCCGTGATCAACACAAGCAAGACCGGCAACCAGACGGTCTGTGCCTACGGGATCAACGTCGGACCGGGAGACAACGTGCTCCTCGGCTGTCGAACCGTGTTCATCCTGCCCCCCCTGAGTTCTGTGTCCACCGCGATTGTGAAGCAGTCGCAGCGTCCGTCCGACCCGACGTCCTGGTTGTTGGTCCAGGGCCAGCGGTACTGGATTCCAGACGGAGGCACGTTCCAGTGCCTTCAGGCCTCCGGTGTGCCGGGGCCGTACTACCTCTCGGATGCCGAGCTCAACAGCTTGCCCGATCAGACGGGGCAGCGCGCCTCCTGTGGCGCGGGAAACAATCCCCGGGGCTCGCTCGACGACGCGACCTCCACGTCGGCGAACCAGCTCAGCATTCGGGGATGGGCGACGGACCCCAACGTGCGGACGCGGTCCATCGACGTCCACATCTACGTGGGTGGCCAGGCGGGAGCAGCAGGGGCGCAAGGGTTCAACATCGGTGCCGCCCGCACCTACCGCCCGGACGTCAACAGCGCGTTCCCCGGGGATGGGAACTACCACGGTTTCGACGCCGTGATCAACACAAGCAAGACCGGCAACCAGACGGTCTGTGCCTACGGGATCAACGTCGGACCGGGAGACAACGTGCTCCTCGGCTGCCGAACCGTGTTCATAAAGTACGACTTGCCTGGCCAGCAGATCGTAGACCGGGCCAGATCCTTCGCGCTCGGCAGTTGGGGCGGTCAATGCAAGGTCTTCGCCGGCAACGTCGTCAATGCAGTCCTGCAGAACAACGGCGTCGCCGCCGCAATCGGCGGATACGGTTCACCGGGAGGGACCTACTTCGGAGCGTATGCGTCTGCTGGTGCGACTTTGGTGGATGTCGCCAAGGCTCAGCCTGGCGACCTCATCCAGGCCATCCGCTCGGATCAGAAGAACTTGGACTACCCGTCAACTGTTGGGCTGCATACCGCCGTCATTGTTGGCCTGACAACCAAGGCCGGCACCTTCATCGTACGTGACTCGAACTGGACCCTGAACGAGAGCGTCAACGAGCACTCATGGGATACGGCCCGATGGGCCAAAGACAAAGGGGTGGCAATCTACGTCTGGAGGTTCTGAGCACAAGAAGTTCCCTTGTCGCGGGACACTCCCTAGCCAATCGGGGCCGGTCAAGAGCTTCGGGTTGAGCGCTCTTGGCCGGCCCTGGCGGATAGGCCCGCGAGAAGGAACCGACTCCCAGTCCAAGATGGACGAGAGCTGAACGGTCGAGGAGCTACATGGTTTCGCCGAGCTCCGGCGACTGATGTGATTCCTCATGGGGACTAAGGGTACGCAGGCCTGATCGACAAGCTTGACGGCCTACTTTTCGAGGCTCGGTGGGGTAGGGCGTGCGCCGAGAGCATCATCAAGTCAGCGTCGCCGCTGGCTGGGGAATGTCCCGCCGCAATAGCCGCCCACAGCCGCAGACACTTCCAGATTGCGACATGGTGACCGATGCTCCCCCGTGGGAGGACCGCCTGGGAGAAACGACCATCATGTTGCGGAGTCCGTGAGATCTCGCAATTCGTGTGCCTGCGAGTGCTGGATCGAGGACGATGGCGCCAGCCTCGGCTAGGCCTACCCGTTCAAACCACGACGACCTCACTGGAGAAGCGATGCCGAAGACCCAAGCGGGGTCGCGCCGCGACGCGCAGATGGGAGTCGTGGTGGATTCCTCAGGGAGGCCCCGGTACACCCTCGAGCGACTGCTCGACGAGGGTGGCAGCGAGGGCCGGATCTTCTTGGCTACAGACGCGGAGACGCATGACGTAGTCGCGCTGAAACAGTTCACCAGCGATCTGGGGGCGAACGTCTCCGGCCGTGACCTCGGGGTTCGACTGCGAACGCTGCGGGGCGTCTCGCTTCAACTGCGGAACGTGCGCGGCCTGGTCGGATACCTCGACCCGTTCGAAGGAGAGGTGCGCGGCGTCGACTGGGGACGCTCCGGGTGGTGGCTGCCCATGGAGTTCGTGTCTGGGGAAAGCCTCGCCACCGTGCTACGCCGCGGTGTAGATGCTCGGACGCGGCAAAGGCTCCTCGACGGTCTGGGCATGATCGCGACGACCCTGGAACAGCTCGCCGAGCTGCAACCTCCAGTCGCGCACCGCGACGTCAAGCCGGCCAACATCATGGTCCGCACCCGATCCGACGGGGCGCTGGAGTGCATCCTCGTCGATATCGGGCTCATGGCACGCGCCGATCGCCAGCACTTCAGCACGGTGGGCAGTAACGGCTACATGGCCCCTGAGCTGTTGGACGCCCGGCCCGTGCCCCGAGAGCAGCTCCACCTCGCCGACTGGTACTCGTTCACGGCGCTCCTCTACGCCGTGGTCGTTGGCACCAACCCTCCGTCGGCACCGGAACGATGGCCGGCAGCTTTGTCGTCGGCCGGGGTCCCTGAGCGTCTCGCGGAACCACTGATCTCTGCGGGGCAAGCCCCGCCCACAATGCGACCCCCTCCCAGCGTCCTCATCCACGCGCTGTTGGCTGAGGATGAGACCCAGTTGACCACATTGACACCCCCGACGCACCGGAGGTGGGCTCGCATCGCCGGCTTTGCTCTTGCGGCCGCGCTCACTCTCGGAGGTTCATGGGCCTATGCCACCGGGACGATCGGCACGGCCTCAGGTTCGGTGCCGAGCTCAGCGCTGAACGGCCCCACAACGGCGCCCTCCGAGCCCGTCACCGGCACGGCGACCGACGTCGTGAAGGCAACCAAGTCGGCTGATGGCTACGGCCAGCATCGCATCGGCGTGTCGTCGGTCTTGTGCCTGGCGATGAGCACGGGCCTGAGGTGCGCGGGTAACAACGAGTCCGGAATGCTTGGCGAGGGGAGCACAACCGACCGGCCTGGACTGGTCACGCCGATGGGTTTCGGCTCGGCCAAGTCGGTGGCCGTGGGCACGGGTCAAGTCTGCGCCGTCGCCGATGATGCGACCCTGTGGTGCTGGGGCGGCGCGGGCGCGGGGAGCAACCCTGGGGCCAGCCAAAACGCCCGGCCAAACGTTGTCGCGGGATTGACGGACGTGACGGCAGTTGAGGTGCACGACAACGGGGCGTGCGCGATCTCTTCCGGGTCGGTCTGGTGCTGGGGCTCGAACTCCTGGGGTGAGGTGGGGAACGGACAGACCAGCGACCGCGCCATCGACAAGCCCGTACGGATCAAGACGATCAGTGACGCGGTCGCAGTCGCGCCCTATTGCGCCCTGCGTGCGACGGGCGCCTTGCTGTGCTGGAGGCCGGTCGGGCGGGCAGATGTCTTGAAGCCCCAACTCCCACACGTCGTGAAGGGACTGCCACCAGTGACTGCAATCGCGGGCACCGAGAGCGTGACCTGTGCAGTAGCTGGAGGCGGGGTGTACTGCTGGGGTTCGGGCGATGCGGACAGACAGTACGACACGCCCTGGTACAGCGACATGGCTCCGCAACGGGTCACCGGTTTGAACGAGGCAACACGGATAGCTGTGGGGTCAACGCACGCATGCGCGCTGGCCAGTGGCGGCAGCATCTGGTGCTGGGGCGGCAACTTCGGCGGCGCGCTCGGCAATGGGACGGTCACCGACTCCCCGACTCCGATCCGAGTCAGTGGCGACCTGGTCGCGGACGATATCGCGGCAGGAGGGTCCACGACGTGCGCCATCAAGGATGACGACGCGTGGTGCTGGGGCAGCAACTACTCGGGTCAGTTCGCTGACGGAACCAACACGGCGCGGCTCCGCCCGGTACAAGTCGGAGTCAGCCTCCGAAACGAGCGTGCCGTCTCCCTCGCTGCGATCCAGTCGACCGCGGAGCTTCATCTGGATCCGTGCAACAACTGCGATGTGCCGATGCCAGCGTCGATGTTTCAGGTAGAGCTTTTCGAGAAGGCGCTGGTGAAGCTGGGGTTCCTCGACCCGAATGACGTGCTCCGGGGCTACGGCCCGGCGACTTTCAAGGCGGTGGAAGAGTTCCAACGGTCGCGCCACTCGGCCGTCGTCGACGGGATTGTCGGACCGAAGGAGCTTGCCCTGATTGGCCGGCAGTCTGAGCTCTTTGAGGCGGCACCCTGATATGCGCGACACCGTGAACGTCACCGTGCATTCAGCGGCCGGAACCCCGTCCTTGACGTACAAGGTCGAGCATGGACAGAACATGGTGCTCGCTTTCGGGCGTCCCGACGGTCACGAACGCAGTTGGTCGCTCCTCGATGACCCGAACAGCCTCGTGATGCGGCTCTACCCGCACCTCGAAGCCCTTCGACCCAGGGTCGATGTGATGCACGTCGATCTCCAGGACACTCCAAACGGGCAAGGCTTCTACGCGACATCATCGGTCGGACTTCTCATGGTCCCAGTCCGCAACGGCTGGGTACTGCTGAACCCCAGCGGCGAACTGCGCGGCGGCCAACGGGTCGGGGGTGCCGTGCCCAGCGTGCGCGCCTGGGGACGCCCACCAGTCAACCTCCCCGTTGCCGGTGGGGAGTACTCCTTGAGAGAGCACCAACTGGCCGCCGCGTGGCTCCCGAGCAACTTGGGCAAGATGCACCGCATCGACTTCCAACGGGATGGCAGCCGCGCGGACGCCACATTCGCGGCGTCGAGTGGCCTCACCGGGCGCCCTGACTACCGGTTGAGTGAACGCAACAAGCGTGCGCTCGTCTTCTTCTTCGAGGAGTACCTCCGTTGGGGCTCCGACCCGATCTTCAACCCGCAACCCACCGGAACAGCGCGCGAGCGGATCCGCCGCCTTGAAGCTGCCGGGCACACAGTTCCGGTCGCCAGTTGGCTCCGCGGGCTCTGGTCGGCCACGAATAAGGATCAGGGCGTGGGTCCCACCGCACCGCGGATCGAGCGCGACTCCGAGGGCAAACCCGTCGGCCGGAGGTCCGACGCCAGCGAGGACCGGATCTGGTACCTGCCCGCCTCCGCCGACAAGGTCGCACAGTTGCGTTCGCTCGAACTCGCGCTGGAATGGAACCTCATCACGAAACCCGAGGTGGACGACATCCTCGCGTCGTTCGATGCTGCCGACGCAACGTTCACGCAAGTCGTCGACGACCTCACCTCAGGCTTTGAGCACCGGTTCCGCTCCCAGATCCGACGAGACCGATACGCCGCCTCTGGAGGTGAGGCCCAGGTTGAGATCGACAGGCTGGTCAACAAGCTCGGCGGCATGATCCGACACGCACTGACGCATCGCACACTCAACCCGACACAATCAGCCAAGGACCTGCCGGACCTTGGCGGCATGACGGTGAGACAGCTCCACGATCGTCTGCACTTCGCCAGCGGGAGCAGCCCCATGCAGTACCAGGACCCCTTGGACAGGGCCGAGCGGCAGCTCGAACCTGAGGAGCTCGACGAGTGGGGCCACATCACGCTCTCACCACTGTCACCCTGACCGATCCGCTGGCGCCCTCGTGTGCCTAGGGTCGCGGCCCGATGTTCGTGCGCACGTCAGTGGTTAGCGAGACTCGGCATCTCGCAGATGTCTCTGCGAGCAGAACACGTTAGGACTGGTGGTGTCGCCTGCCTGTCTCTGATTCGCAGCCAGCGCGATGTCGGTCCGGTGGTGGGAGTCCTCGAGCTCGAGGTCGGACAGCGCGTCCTATGCCGCCCGCCTGGCAGTGCAACGATCGGGCTCACATGCTGCGAAGAGTGCGATGTGGGCGTTACCACGGGCGGCGGGCGGCGGGGAAAGTGCCCCGCAGGAAGTAGCCGCCGGCGAGTCGCTGGTGCCAGCCCGCGCTCGGGGTCGCCCCCCAAGGGTGTCTGCCGGGGGATCGGACCGAGCAGCGCTTCTGAAAGGGGCGGGTCGTCGCGCTGGGCAATGCTGAACCCCAGAAGCCGTCGCAGTCATGTCGTCGAGCGGCTTGACCACGTCCGGAAGAACACCTCGGCGTCGAAGCCTGGCGCCAGTGTCGACGACGCCTGAAAACTGACCCTGTATCGACGGTCGAATTTTGACCCCCTGCAGAGACCCTGTCCTCAGCTTCGAGGCAGGGAGGCAGGAGTGTTGTCGGTGGAGGACTGGGCAGAGATCCGCAGGTTGCACCGGGCTGAGGAGATGCCGATCAAGGTGATCGCCAGGACGTTGGGCGTCGCCCGGAACACGGTGCGTGCCGCGTTGGCCGCGGACGGGCCGCCGAAGTACGCGCGGACACCGGCGGGGTCGGCCGTGGACGCGTTCGAGGCGCTGATCCGTGAGCAGCTGCAGGCGGTGCCGACGATGCCGGCGACGGTGATCGCCGAACGGGTCGGGTGGACGCGCGGGTTGACGGTGTTCAAGGAGCGGGTGCGGGAGCTGCGGCCGGCGTACCTGCCGCCGGACCCGGCCTCACGCACCACGTATGAGGCGGGTGAGCTGGCCCAGTTCGACTTCTGGTTCCCACCGATCGAGCTGCCGGTCGGGTTCGGCCAGTCCCGCACGGCGAAGCGGTTGCCGGTGATGACGATGGTGTCGGGGTACTCCCGGTTCGCGGGTGCGACTTTGATCCCGTCCCGGGACACGGAGGATCTGTATGCCGGCTGGTGGCGGCTGCTGTCCGAGCAGCTCGGCGCCGTGCCCAGGACGCTGGTGTGGGACGGGGAGGGCGCGGTCGGGCGGTGGCGGGCGCGGGCGCCGGAGCTGACCTTGGACTGTCAGGCCTTCCGCGGGGTGCTCGGGGTGAAGGTGTACATCTGTAAGCCGGCCGACCCCGAAGCGAAGGGCATGCTGGAGCGGTTCCACGACTACCTCGAGCGATCCTTCCTGCCGGGCCGTCGGTTCACGTCGCCGGCGGACTTCAACACCCAGCTCGCGGGGTTCCTCGTGAAGGCCAACGCGCGCCGGATGCGGGTGCTCGGCTGCCGACCGGACGACCGGGTCGGCGCGGACCGGGCGGCGATGCTGGCGTTGCCGCCAGTGGCCCCGGAGGTCGGTTGGCGGGCCACGACCCGGCTGCCTCGGGACCACTACATCCGCCTCGACTCGAACGACTACTCGGTCCACCCGTCCGTGATCGGTCGCCGGGTCGAGGTCCACGCCGACCTGGACCGGGTGTGGGTCACCTGCGAGGGCACGGTCGTGGCCGACCACGCCCGGGTGTGGGCCTGGCACCAGACGATCACCGACTTCGAGCACGCCGTGGCCGCGAAGCTGCTGCGCCGGGGCCGCGCGGACCTGCTGCGCCCGGTCCCCGACCCTGGCAGCGGTGATCAGGTGGAGGTCCGCCCGCTGGGCACCTACGACGCCGCGTTCGGCCTCGACGGGCTGGACGACGAGCTCGATGGGCAGGTGTCGTGATGGCCACCAGGACGACGAGCACCCGGCAGGCTCGGGACGTCGCCTCGGAGCTGGAGTACCTGACCCGGGCCTTGAAGGCGCCCACGCTTCGCGAGTCGATCGACCGGCTCGCCCAACGCGCCCGTGAGGAGGGTTGGAGCCACGAGGAGTTCCTCGCCGCCTGCCTGCAACGCGAGGTCGCCGCCCGCGAGGCCCACGGCGGTGAGGGACGGATCCGCGCTGCCCGGTTCCCCGCCCGTAAGTCTCTCGAGGACTTCGACTACGACCACGCCCGCGGCCTGAAACGAGAGACCATCGCCCACCTGGGCACCCTCGACTTCGTCGCCGCCAAGGAGAACGTCGTCCTGCTCGGACCACCTGGCACCGGCAAGACCCACCTCGCGACCGGACTCGCGGTGCGGGCCTGCCAAGCTGGCCACCGCGTCCAGTTCGCCACCGCCTCCCAATGGGTCGACCGGCTCGCCGAGGCCCACCACACCGGACGGCTGCAGGACGAGCTGCGCCGCCTCGTCCGCTATCCCGTCCTGGTCATCGACGAGGTCGGCTACATCCCGTTCGAACCCGAAGCCGCCAACCTGTTCTTCCAGCTCGCCTCCTCCCGATACGAACGAGCCAGCCTGATCGTCACCAGCAACAAGACCTTCGCCCGCTGGGGCGAGGTCTTCGGCGACGACACCGTGGCCGCCGCCATGATCGACCGGCTGGTCCACCACGCCGAGGTCATCGCCCTCAAGGGCGACTCCTACCGGCTCAAGAACCGAGACCTCGGCCGCGTCCCCGCGGCCGTCCCCGAAGAGAACTAGGACCCCAGGGGGTCAACTTTCAACCGACGATTGGGGGTCAGTTTTCGGCCGCCGTTGACAGCCAGCACCGAGTTCAGCCGATAGCGACTGGGAACGAACTCCAGGTGGGCATCCAGCGGGGATTGCTGAACGGCTCCCGCCGAACCTCACGGGACGGATTGAGATAGGACACAACGGCTCATCACAATTCAGGGTGTAGCCGCGGTCTGAATCCTCCTGTCTCCAGGAGTGATCGGGCGATGTAGTTGGTCAGGTTGCGGAAGCCGAGGGCGGAGCCGCGGAGGTGCTCGAGGCGCCCGTTGATCGCCTCGGTCGGGCCGTTGCTCCTGCCGGGCCGGTCGAAGTAGGCCAGCACGTCAGCGGCGCGCTTGCTCAGGGTCCGGCCGAGGGTGATGAGTTCGGTCAGCCCGGCGGGGACTCCGCTGCTGACAGAGTCGATGACCGCCTGGAGCAGTTCACGGCCGCGGGCACGGTTGGGTTCGCGGTAGGCGGCGATCATGCGTTGGTAGATGGCCCAGGTGGTCTCGACCTCGACGTGCTCCTCGAGGGCGAACAGGGCCGCGAGCCGGTCCTTCTGTTTGTCGGTGAGCAGCCCGTCGCCGGTGTGCAGGGTGCGGCGGGCGACGTGGAGCGGGGCGGCCACGCCGGCGATCCGCTGTAAGGCATCCGGACGATCCTGCGGTGCGGTCGTGAACGTCTCACCGAGCGACAGCAGGCGAGGCTCGAGGCCGCGGTCGCTGCCGACGAGCGCCACGACGAGGTGTTCGTGGCGTGGCAGGCCGGGCAGCAGCTGCGCTCCGCGTTCCACCAGAAAGACCTCCCGGCGGGCCGCCGGATCGCCGAGCACTCCTCGCCTCGTTCCCCTCGTGCCCGATCCCCGAGATCGCCCGCCTCGGACGGACCCTGAAGCAATGGCGTGAACCGTTCCTGGCGTACTTCACCACCGGCCGCGCCAACAACGGCGGCACCGAGGCCGTGAACGGACTCATCGAGCTCCACCGCCGAGTCGCTCGAGGGTTGAGAAATCGCGACAACTACCGACTGCGCATGCTGCTCATCGGAGAAGCCTTCACCGACCCCCGGATGGCATGACCTCCCACCCCAGGTCCCAAGAGCCGGGATTGTGTCAACGTGAACAATTGGCACGCCCTCGTTGCCCGTGACGCCTCGGCGGTTACGACCAGACTCGGGACGCCGCCAGCCCCGCGGCCTGCTAAATCGCGACCCTGTGGCATCTAACTCGACTTGCCTCCGCCATCTGCGTGGCCTGTCGCTGACCCAAGCAGACCGGCTCACTCAAGTAGTCTAGTTGGATCTCCGGTCGCAGGAGCCTTGTCGCTCAGGTGGAGCCAAGCACGGCGCTTGTATTGGTGGTGAGCACGCATTCGCGGAGTTAGCAGCGGCGAGGCGGGAAGCCGGGAGAAGCTCGGAAGGACGCGTTGGGGCACTTGTTGGCTCTGTGCCGATCATCGGCGGAATGCGGCCGGACTACTCCCGATGAGGCGATTCATTCTTCCTTGGAACTACCAGCGTCCAAGTCGAGTGGAATACGTCGAAGTGTGCCTAGCGCGAGATGATCATACCGCCCTCCTCTGGGACCAAACTGCATTCCAACCTGACTCGTGCCACTTTTGGCGATCTCGGCGATTGGCCGAGCGTTTGTGCTGGTCAAGGCGGTGCGCTGAGTCGCGTTGACACACTAAGCGGGCCGGTAGGGTCGCGCTCGTGGTGTTCGTGCGGAAGGTCCGAACGGCTTCCGGGGCGACGGCGGTGCAGATCGCTGAGCGTCTGGACGGACGAGACCGGGTACTCGAGCACCTCGGCTCGGCGCACACCGAGGCCGAGCTCGCCGCCCTCGTCGCGGCCGCCCGCCGCAAGGTGTACCCGGGACAGGGCGAGCTGGACCTGAGCGCAGGCGCGGTCCCGGCCGGGCACGCGGTGATCACCTCCAAGTCCAGCGCGGTGCTGTGGCAGGTCCTGGCGGGCGCGTACACGCGGCTCGGGTTCGATGCCATCGACGATGTGGCGTTCCAGCAGCTGGTGCTCGCCCGGATCATCGAGCCGACGTCCAAGGCCGACTCGCTGCGCGTGCTTGAGGAGGTCGGGGTCGCCCACGCGTCGTTGCGCACCATGTTCCGGTCGCTGGCCCGTGCCCAGGAGCGCGGCTACCGCGACGTGCTCGCGGGCGCGTGCTTCACCCACGCCACCGCGAGCGGGGATGTGTCGCTGTGCCTGTACGACGTCACGACGTTGTACTTCGAGGCAGAGAACGAGGACGAGCTGCGCAAGGTCGGCTACTCCAAGGAACGCCGCGTCGACCCGCAGATCGTCGTCGGCCTCCTCGTCGACCGGGGCGGCTTCCCGTTGGAGATCGGCTGCTGGGAAGGCAACACCGCAGAGACGACCACGATGATCCCGATCATCCGTCAGTTCCAGCAGCGCCACTCCCTGTCGGACATGGTCGTCGTCGCCGACGCCGGGATGCTGTCCGCGTCGAACCTGAGAGATCTGGACTCGGCGGGGCTGCGGTTCATCGTCGGCTCCCGGGTGACGAAGGCGCCGGCGGACCTGGCGTCGCACTTCCGGTGGCACGGGGACGCGTTCACCGACGGGCAAGTCATCGACACCATCACCCCACGCGTCGCCACCACCGCCGCCCGGGGCGTCAACGACGTCAACAAGAAGACGGAGCCGACCTGGGACCCGGCCGTGCACGACCGGTCCTGGCGGGCCGTGTGGGCCTACTCCCGCAAGAGGGCCGCCCGCGACGGGAAGACCCTGACCCTGCAGGAGAACCGCGCCCGTGCCGTCGTGGCCGGGGAGAAAGCCGCCCGCACACCGCGGTTCGTCACCACGAAGCACGGCACCCAGTCACTGGACGAAGCGTCCCTCGCCCGAGCGCGGCGCCTAGCCGGCCTCAAGGGCTACGTGACGAACATCCCCGCGGACGTGATGCCCGCCGGTGAGGTGATCGCGAGCTACCACGACCTGTGGCAGGTCGAGGCCTCGTTCCGGATGAGCAAGAGCGACCTGCGGGCTCGGCCGATCTTCCACCACACCCGCGAGTCGATCGAGGCCCACCTGACCATCGTCTTCGCGGCTCTTGCCGTCGCCCGCTACCTGCAGGACGCGACCGGGATGAGCATCAAGAAGCTCGTGCGCACGCTCCGGCCGCTGCAACTGATGACCCTGACCATCGCCGGGCACGAGCACACCGCAGCCGACCCCCTCACCGACACTGGCCGCGACATCATCATCGCTACCGGCACGAACTGGCCGACACACTAAAGCGGCACGACTCGGGTCGAGTGGAATACGTCGAAGTGTGCCTAGCGCGAGATGATCATACCGCCCTCCTCTGGGACCAAACTGCATTCCAATCAAACCCCCGCCGGGGCCACCGGCAGTTGATCTAGCTATGGCCTCATGCAAGTTCCCCACCGCCGCATCTATCAAGTCAAAATTCGGACGCGCGTACGAGCATCGGATCTTCACGCCTTCAACCTCTAGAGATTCACGAACGAGGCCGGGTTTCCATCCGTGCGGTAGACGGGGCCGCCGGACCCGTTCAAGAAGTTCCGCCAGTGACGCACCAGGGAGAGGGCCGTCTACAAGATACTCGATAACATTAGCACTGGTGGCAGTGAGAGCGCCCGCCAAGTTTTTTCTTTTGCGCGGAACGCCACTCATTCCGACAACAATCCACCCCCAATCAATGGATGCATAATCTGGAAGAGACTCGGGCCACTCCATCGACCCTCCTTCGATACTGCTTCGAACCTTGGCAAGCTTCTGTTGCGCATCCGCCAAGACATCGTCTCGACGGCCAACTTGGGAATAGCCATCGACATCCGCCGTCCACTTTACTTCAAACACACATCCGACGCCCGCCTGCGCGTCCCAACTCACCACGTCAAGCTCACCCACGACACCATTAGTTCCCTGAATGGGAGAATTCATAGCCACCTCGCAACGTGGAATCCTCTGGAGGAGCCGGCCTATCGCCTCCTCCCCAAGACGGCCGATCTGCCTACCAGCGCTTGTCTCAAGTCGCCTGCGAAGAAGGTTCCTCTCCCCATTCCAATGCCACATCAGGGCGGTGGAGGTGTACAGGGCATCTCCGAGCCTGAAGAAGGGCGTGACCCCAAGATCGGCGTTAGGGTCACCTACTCCAGGATACGTCAGAAGATCCACGTAGCGTTGACACGCGGGTTTCCGAATCCCCGTCCGTTCATGTAGCCACTGAGCAGCTTGCCCAGGGGCGTCCTCGAGCTTGCATAACGATCCCGCGCCGACTCGTTTGGACTCCAGATAGTCATTCATCGAGAGGAAGAGCATCGCCAGCGACAAGTCTCGAGCTTCCTTCAACTTTAGGCCGCCAAGATCCATCGCATCGGGCGCCAAAGGCGTTTGACCTAACACCTGATGTCCCGATAGAAGAAGTACGGAATTCCTGAATCGCTCCTGTTGAGCGGCAGTCGGATGCTCGCTCGAGAACCATTCATGTATCCCGGCTTCAACTTCTTCCATTACCGCTGGGTCCGGAGGTAGCACAGCTCGACCGAGTAGCAGCGAGTCAAGACACTCCAGCTCAAGGTTCATTGGCGCAATCGTAAAGGCGCCCGAGACCCTTGATCGATTGATGCAGTGATAGCCCTGCTCGACTGCAGACAGAGAGTTCGTCACGGTCCAGTAGACGTACGCTACATCTAGAAGTTGCTGTATTTGTTCTCGGTCGTATACGGGATTTCCATTGCTTTTGAGTCTCTCGAGGCTCCACTTTGAGGCTAGAGAGACAGCGTTGTGAACATCGTTGGGTTGAAGCGAGTAGGACAGAGAGGGAGCCTCGACAGGCATGGAGGGGTCCCCGAGGCCCGACGCCCACGCCATGGCTGCGTCGCTGAGACCCTCTAGGCACACGCTCACGTCAGTGTCTGCGCGATCCCAGATGCTCAGCGAGTCCCGCTCGGCGTTCAGCATCCGAACGAGCTTGTCTGCAGTTCGTTTGGCCCTCGCGCGCCGTCCCAACCTCATGAGCCCTCGCTTATCCCAATCAAGACGCTGCGCTCGGAATGCGAGCACGAGTTTGACGATGTTCTGCCTAATCGCTACACGAAGCTAGCGCCTCAAGCGCGAGTCGCGATAGTCAAGACCCCTTCAGCATCTGACGACGGGTCCCTCAATGGGCAATGTGGGCGGTAGGCAGCGGGTGCCTGACACGCCCTAATTGGGAGGATAGACGCGACAGATGCTGGCTTCCAAGAGCGTCCAAGCGCTGGCCAGTCAGGGTACACAACTCGTTCACTCGACGTGCGGAGGGGCATCTGCATTTCCGTTGTCCATCCTGAACCGCCCGGCGCCTTGGTGGCTCATCCCAATCGAGGGTGTAGGTAACACGGGCGCGTCGATGTCGGGGTAGGGGTCGAGGCCTTCCGATGATGGGAGTTCTGACGCTCCCCACCCGGAAGACCTCGACGTGTCTGACGCTACCTTCGCGACCCCTGACCTGAGCAAGTTCTGCCGCCTCGATGAGCTGGCCTTGGAGGTGGTCGGTCAACAGGTGGGCCCGGATCGGGCGGTGCTGGCCTGTCGGGTCGTCGAGGCGGACGAGTGGTGCCGCCGCTGTGGTTGTCAGGGCAGAGTCCGTGACAGCGTGTCGCGCCGGCTGGCGCACGAGCCGTTCGGGTGGCGTCCGACGACGCTGCTGGTCACGGTCCGCCGCTACAGATGCACCGGCTGTGGGCACGTGTGGCGCCAAGACACCAGCCGTGCCGCGCAGCCCCGGGCGAAGATCTCCCGGGCCGGGCTGCGGTGGGCCTTGGTCGGATTGGTCGTGCAGCACCTGGCCAGAGTTGCGGCGCAGGTTTTGCCTGCCCGGCACCTGCGGCTCGCCGTCGACGGGAACAGGTTCAAAGGCGCAGCCAGCGTCTCTGTAATCCGGTACCGCTACCGCGGCTACCGGATACCGACCCCGTGGACACCGACAGCCACCACCGGCTGAACAACAAATCCTCTCGTGGAGAGCCCGGTGCGGTGAGAGTCGCACGCCGGGTTCGGCGGGCGGCCCGGGGAAACGGAGCGACAGCAATGTCGCTACCGCGCCCCGGGCCGACCCAACTGGCACCACGTCAGCCCCCTCAAGCGGGGTCCGAAGGAGCTGACCGGGATGGTGAACCTGACCCGTGACGAGAACGGCAACACACGGGCAGCCCCGTTGGACTTCGTCCCTGGCCGTTCCGGGTCGGTGTACGCCGGCTGGCTGAACGAGCGTGATGCGGCGTTCCGGGCAGGGGTGAAGATCGCGACGCTGGACCCGTTCCAGGGGTACAAGAACGCCGTCGACGACAAGCTCGAGGACGCGGTCGCGGTCGTCGATGCCTTCCACATTGTGAAGCTGGGCGGGCACGCGGTCGATGAGGTCCGGCGCCGGGTCCAGCAGGAGACCCTCGGCCACCGCGGCCACGCCGGCGATCCGCTGTAAGGCATCCGGATGATCCTGCGGTGCGGTCGTGAACGTCTCACCGAGCGACAGCAGGCGAGGCTCGAGGCCGCGGTCGCTGCCGACGAGCGCCACGACGAGGTGTTCGTGGCGTGGCAGGCCGGGCAGCAGCTGCGCTCCGCGTTCCACCAGAAAGACCTCCCGGCGGGCCGCCGGATCGCCGAGCACTCCTCGCCTCGTTCCCCTCGTGCCCGATCCCCGAGATCGCCCGCCTCGGACGGACCCTGAAGCAAATGGCGTGAACCGTTCCTGGCGTACTTCACCACCGGCCGCGCCAACAACGGCGGCACCGAGGCCGTGAACGGACTCATCGAGCTCCACCGCCGAGTCGCTCGAGGGTTCAGAAATCGCGACAACTACCGACTGCGCATGCTGCTCATCGGAGGAGCCTTCACCGACCCCCGGATGGCATGACCTCCCACCCCAGGTCCCAAGACCCCGTTTCCGATTGACGGTCGTGGAACAAGACCCACAGGGAGTTGCGGCGCAGCACGCGAACTCTGCGCCCGTCCGCGGACGGCATCCGGACGCTGCGCGCTTCACGCGCCCCTACACCAGCCGCTGGGCAGGACCGCATCGAAACGAGCTCAGCCGACTGACGGCAAGTTTGCCGGGGCAATAGATTCCGGCGAGACGGGCGGCGAGGCTCCCTTCCCAGCCATTTCCACTGCGAGCCAATCGGGCAGGACGTGCAAATGGAGTTTGGAATAGCCACTCATCAACAATTGCTGCAGGGCCTGCTCGCGGACCGAGTCCGGCAGCGCTTCCCAACTTATGGCCTGCGCTGACCACTCAGCTATCGCAAAGGGGTCACGTGATGACACCACGGCGGATAACGCCTGGTCAGCCCATTCTGTGACTGTTCCGCTTTCGCCGCGATCGCACTCCAACTTCGCTATCTCGAGACTGACACTCGCTCGTGCCGCACCGGAAAGGGTGGCTACGTCTGCATACACGCCTTCCCGGAGGGATGCGCTCGGGCCTTCCTTGCCGAGCTCCCAAAGAAGACGCGCCGCGCGCACGCGGAAGAGCGTAGTTGCACGACTAACGTCGTCGGTGCTCGCAGCGGTCAGGACCACCTCCACCAGACCATCAACGGCACTCACGGGCGGCAGCGGCCTTAAACGTAATAGAGACATGGCCAACAAGGGTCTATCTCTACGATCTGCACGTATCGCGAGGATCTGATCCGCAGCCCTAGTCGCCAGGCTTTGGGCCAATTTCGGATCGATATAGGCGGATTCTAATATGCGAAGTGTAAAGGCTATCTGAGCTATTGTTTCGCGAGGAGCTCGACCGCCGGGCACTCTGGACCTAGCCTCGAGCCTTGAGGATGCCAAATCGCTCAATAGAGCGCGGGCCGCCGCATGCATACCGAGCTCGCCATAGGACTGCGCCAAGAGAAGTCGTAGGTCCCGGTGCTTAGTTCCCCCAAGGCTGGCCTGCTCCAAGCTTTGAAGAGCACCGAGAACTTCTGTCCACGCAAAGCGGTCCGGCGCTTCGACAATGAGTCGAATCAACAGACGGATGCGTTCCACGCCCTCCGGACACGACTGAACCGCCGCTCGGGCCAAATCAATGTCACCTGTCGACCCGGCCACAGCAACCAAGACATTGCACACCTGGCCCAACTGCCTTCCACCCAAGCGAGCGCGCGCCAACTCGAATGTCTGCCGCAACGAGACAATGGGTTCACTATTCAGTGCGTGCAGGCGGCGCACCACGAGGAATGCAGACATGATCGCCTGCAAAGCATGTGGCTCTCCCACAACCTGCTGTTGAGCCAACCTCAACACCTGTTGTGTGGCCTCATCCTTGTCGGCATAGAAACTGAGGCGAGAGACTTCGCTTAGGGCTGCCAATCGCGCCGGCGCAGATCGCATGCGCAGGGCCACAGCAACCGCTTTGTTAAAGGCCCTCTCTCCGGCGACATCGTGGCCGCTTGTCCACGCCGTCTGGGCAAGACGTGAGAAGATCTGAACTTGAGCCCGTCTATGCACAGTCAGACAAAGCCGAGACGCTTCAGCGTAGATACTCTCATAGAACGTCGCATTGTCGCCAATGGCCCGCTGCGACAGACGAGCAAGTGCCAATCCACGACTGAATGAATTCTCGATGGTTTGACAGATGGCATAAGCCTGAGCAACGCTGCCAGCCCTGCCCAACGCATTAGCGAGAAGTGCCGCACAACTGGATCTCGCCGTGGAGTCTGGAAGGCTCGATATCGAGCGAATAACTTCATCAACCAGAGAAGAACTGGCGCCCGGATCCCTCTCAGCCAGGACCGGAACCAAGTGTGCCCCCGCGCGCGCGCGCGCTTGGGCGCCCACGTTATCGGTGCGCAGCGAACGCAGAGAGGACTGGAACAACTCGTCAAGTTCGACAGGTATTTTCCCCGTCACAGCGTGTATCTCACGCAGCGAGAGGGCTAAGTGCTCTCCATTTAGAGGTTCGAGCGCAGTCCTCGATTCGTCGGGCCGATCCAAAAGCATATACACCACAGCGAGACGGCTCCGCACATGCCACGATGGCCGGGAAGAATCGGCCTCGAGCAGCAATGAGCCGCTAATCTCCGCACCTTCAAGTGCCAATTCTGGGTTCACAAGCACCACTGTCCGAGCAACGCTAGCGAACGCGTTGGCGCGCCACATAAGGGACTCGATGGTGCGCGCCGTCGCCATGGCGAGTTCTGTCTGACCCTGTCGCGCTGCCACGATTGCCAGTTCAGTCAGCAAGGCGTCGCGATGATGCGCGTTCCGAATTGAACCCGCATTCCGCACTGCAAGGCTCGCTTGGCCCGCGTAGGCTAGCGCGCGGCAGAGGCTCTCTACTGCAACCATGTAGCCACGACTACTGGGCGATTGAAGTAATCCGAATCGGCCAAGATACTTCAAAGTCTCCGCGTTAGCCAGATCGCCACGCTGCGACATTTCCTGAATCGCGAACTGGATTTGGTGAATGAGAGCTGGCAGAGACACTTCGCCGTCGAATTCAATCGCGGATCGATCAAGCCAACCTTGATCAGTGAGCAGATATAGCAGTTGGTCCAGAACGAGCGTCGATGGCTCGGCACCACCATGGCGAGGCGAGAGCCAGTCACAAAGGGTAATCGCTAAAGGCGACAGCAGTGCCAAGGGAGATTCTTCTGGCCATCCTGCTTGGCTCCAGATCTTCAACCACGATAGGGTCCCGTCCTGGATAAGCTGGATCTCGGGTTGCAGGTCACGGCGCGCCCTCGTGAGCACAGCGTCGTGGGCCAGTCTCAATTGAGCGCTGTCTCCTTGACCAGCCCTGACGACAGACCTCGAGAGGCCAACGTCATGTATTTGCTGCAGCGTCAGATCAGTGGGTGCACCGCGGCACGATTGGAGTAGTCGCAGCATGTCTGACTCAGACAGGCCGGCTGTGTGAACGGCCAACGCACCAAGCACCCATCTGCCTATGCCGCTCTCGGATTCTAGGGCTGCCTGGACCTCACGGGTGACATCAATCTCGGCTGCGATAGAGGAGGGGCAAGGCTCGAACTGGAGGACGGACTGATTCAGAACCGTGACTTCATCCAGATCCGTCTCGACGTTCTGCCTACTACTCAGAATGATTGACACGTTTTGATTAAGGGGCTCCAGCGCCCATTCAATCAACTCATATAGCCTCCTTCTATCATAATACTCGTCAAGACCGTCCAAAACGATGACAAGGGGACGGTGACGATCCGACGAAACCTTTGCGCTCACGCGTATGAGTCCCTTGAGGCTGTCAAGTAGTTCCCCAAGCAACATCGGTGGGGGGGCCTCGAGACCAGCCAACTCGCTGAGTTGTGAATGGAAAGACCGAAGAATATATTCGGGCCTATTCCTCTGGCCAGTAGATCGGATGAAGCATGATGCGACATCGTAGTCGTCCAGAGCATTTTCTACACACCACGCCAGAAACGCCGTTTTCCCTGAGAAACTGGCCCCTCTGTACCAAGCGATAGCTGTTCCATCAGCAATGCGGCGACGCAAGTCCGCGACTTCTTGGTCGCGCTCACGCAATTCTGATGGCGCGAGACCTCGCGTCTGCCGGCGTGACGAAACAGCCTCGTATGGAATGGCGCCAAAGCCAGTTATTCTCCACAGGGAACCGCGGGCGCGCACAGCTGAATTTGGTAGGACTGGCGAATCTCGGTCTGAGAAGATTGGGATCACCGTCAGCACGTTTGGGCCCTCAGAAGGATAGTGCTTATCGACTACCCCAACAAGGCACCCCTCAGCCCAGACACCGCCGCCTGACAACCCCGCCCACGGTGACTCGCCCACCTCGCTTGGCGGGTAGCGGTCCTCGAGAACAACTTCCATAGTGCCGGTCCGCTGATTGCTTAAGCGGGAGACGTAACCGGCGAAGACACCGATTTCTCGAATCGCAAGAGACGGCTTTCCCGATGCTTTGCCCCGCCTCTTTTTGTTAATCGGGAATCCCACAACCTGCACCGACACTCTGGCCGGAGCCGATTGGCTCAGCACGCCCAGTCGTACTGATGTTTGGGCGTCTTCGCGTAAGGAGGGCACCGACACAAAACTCAGATTGTTTTCATCGTGCTGACTCGGAAGGTCAATATGGTGATCTGTCATCTGCCCATCGGTCCCGAGTACGGAAGCCGTTGCGGAGAGGGCTCCGCTGAGAACGTGACGCGCAGACAATAGAATGCCATCAGCAAGGAGCACCCCACTGCCGATGACATGACTTCCATCCGTCGTGATGGTCGTGACCATCACGACGGATGGAAGTGTCTCTTCGACGCGTGCACCATCGCGGGCCATGGTGGAACTCATCTAGACGCCATAATTGCCGTCGAGATCTAAGTGGTCGCGCCGGGTTCGCGCGTTTCTTCATCGCGGGCTCTCGACGACACATCGAAACCCGTCGACGACGTTCCGGCAGGGGTCCTCGTATCGATCCTCGGCCGAAGCTTTAGAGTCAATTGTTGTGTAGCCTCTTTGCTCCCAGCCACTTTCCCACTCGCTTCAGCTCCTCCCTCTGCTAGAACCCAGAACTTCGCCTTGCCAGCAACTTTCGCGGTCGCTTCCGTCTCTCGAACGTGGCGAACCTCCAGTTGAATAGTCACTTCGTCGACGCCTAACTTCAGACCGCTCTCATCCGAGTTTTCCGAGGCGACCAACTCTGCTCGCAGGTCCGACAGAAATTCCCCGAGGCTTATATCGGTCAAGGCTTCCTCCTAGTTGTCGAGTCGAGTTGTCCACAGGCTAGCTGACTGTCGCCCCTTCATCGCGGCCAAGCGAGCGACACGTTTGAGTCCCCAAGAGCCGCCCCGGCTGGAGTTGGCCCCCTGCCCGGTATCCGTCGGTCATGTGGCAGTTGGAGCATGCCGGAGGCGAGCATCGTCAGCTGTCTCACGAGGCTCTCCTCTCCACGCCCACCGAAGTCCTAGGCTTTGGTGGACCGCCACTCGTCGGCGGCGCCCAAGATCAACCGCCAGTTTCCAGTGGTTTGCGCCGATGCTCTGTTCGAGCCTGGCCCTCCAGCGTTCGAACTTGTGATCCTCGCCACACTCGGGTACTTGCGGACGAGCATGTTGAGCATCGGCTGACTCGGGTCGACACCGGCATACCGATCAGGTGTGGTCAGACCCAGGCCCAACACGCGACCCGTCCCGCAACCGACATCGAGGACGGACGTCGGGTAATCGCCCATGAACGGAGCGACCAGCTCCATGAGCGCCTGAGCCTCGGCATCCTCGATCGGGTGTGAGGTTGACCCCGTTGGGTGGACATCCTGAACCAGTCCGGCGTGAGCCGGGCAGGAGAGGATGCCTTCATGGGTGCCAAGAGGAAGAGCTACACCCCGAAGTACCGTCAGGACGCCGCGCATCTGGTCATCGACACCGGACGGCCCATCGCGCAGGTGGCCCGCGACATCGGCGTCGGGGAACAGCTGCTGGGCCGGTGGGTCGCGATCGAACGCTCGAGGATGGAGGACCCGCCCGACGCGTTGGACATCAACGAGCGAGCCGAGCTGGACCGGTTGCGTCGTGAGGTGGCCGAGCTGCGGATGGATCGGGAGTTCCTGAAAAAAGCAGCGGCCTTCTTCGCCACGGAGAACTCGAACCCGAGCGGGCGTTCGAGTTGATCGACGCGCAGAAGGCCACCTTCCCCATCGCCAGGATGGCGCAGCTGCTCGGGGTGTCGCGGTCCGGGTACTACGCGTGGGCGCAGCGGCGGGCCACCGGGCCGGGGCCGCGCGAGGTGCGCCGGCGGGAGCTGGTCAGCAAGATCGAGGCGGCGCACGAAGCCTCGGACGGGGTCAACGGCGCCCCGCGGATCACCGCCGACCTGCGTGAGGCCGGTGAGGTCATCTCGGTCAAGACGACCGCGAAACTGATGCGTCAGAACGGGATCCGCGGGATCAGTCCTCGCCCATGGCGGCCGGTGACCACGATCGTGGACCCGAACCCGCACACCATCCCTGACCTGGTCGGGCGCCGGTTCGACCAGGGCGTCCTGAACACGGTGTGGACCAGCGACATCACCTACCTGGCGACCGGGCAGGGGTGGCTGTACCTGTGCGCCGTGCGCGACGGCTGTTCCCGACGTGTCCTCGGCTACGCGTTCAGCGACAGCCTGCACACCGACGTCGTCGAGGACGCGCTACGCCGCGCGGTCGCCTTCCGCGCACCGGGCACCGGCGCCACCGCGGGCGTGATCTTCCACGCCGACCGCGGCTGCCAGTACACCTCGGCCCAGCTCGCCCGGGTCGCCGGCGACCTCGAGGTGAGGCTGTCGGTCGGTCGGACCGGGGTCTGTTACGACAACGCCCAGCAGGAGAGCTTCTGGTCCACGCTCAAGACCGAGTTCTACACGCGCCACGAGTTCGCCACCCACGCCGAGGCGATCCACGCCGTGTCCTCGTGGATCGAGACCGTCTACAACCGTCGCCGACGCCACTCCACGCTCGGCCAGATCAGCCCGGTAACGTTCGAACACCGGATCACCACGGCGGCCGCAGAAGCCGCTTAACCGATGTCCACGAAACGGGGTCAACCCCAGGTGGCGCTCGTCGTAGCGGGTCGCGATCTCGTCGTACGGGGTGCGGATGCCCGAGACCGTCGAGGGCGCATTCTGAACCCCGTAAAGCCGCTCGGAGGTAGCCCGGTTGACCAGGCTGGTGTCGCTCAGGTCCCTGTCCATGGTCCACCACTTCAGCCGCCCGTCCGAGCTGGTCAGGTAAGAGCTCGTCATGCTGTAGAACTTCGCGGGCTGGCCGAACGTGTGAATCACGTGCGCCGCCCGGACGTAGTCCTCACGGGTCATCCCCGCGGTGCGGTTGAGCACCACGTAGCTGTGCGGCGCGGTCGCCGCGTACGTGCTGGCAAACGTCCATTCCACAGTCGCCGCAAGCGTCAGCACCAGGCGAGGTCGTCTCGGTCCGTCATCGGTAACTCCATCTCCTTGCGGGTGAGACCAGCCTGCATCCCACCTCAGACAGCACCGTGTCCGTCGCTGCGCGAGTGCTAAGGCTTCTCCGTTGACGCTCCCTGAGCACGACGGACACGACTGCGCCAAACATCGAGAGAGCACCCCAGCCCCACCCGCTGACCAAAGAGTCACCCGCAACTTCCTAATGCCCGACTTCGAGTTCAGCCAAGATCGTGGGGTCCTGGGGTGGATGGATTCTCTCGCCCACACGGTGCCTGGCAGGGCGTTGTTGCCCGGTGCGTGCCATGCCGTCACGGAGGGTTTGGTCACGGAGCGCAGGCGTATTGCCTTTGCGCGACCCTCGACGTCGGCTGTGCCCTTGATAGCCTGCGGGCAACACGGCTGACGGGTTGCCCTGCCGAAGAGCCTTCACCGCTCTGGCAGCTTGACCGCAGTTCCTTCCTTGGCGATCGCGGACAGGGCCGCCGCGATCTCTGCGTCGCGGCCTTCGACTGCGTGCATGTAGCGCAGCGCGGCGGCCGTGGAGGAGTGCCCGAGCCGCCGCTTGAGGTCGGCGAGGGATGCACCTGTCGCCGCGGCGAGGGTCTGGCCGGTGTGGCGTAGGTCGTGGAAGGACAGGTCGATGCCGACTTCCCTGCGGGCGCGAACGAACGCTTGATAGAGCGCGTTGCCGCTCATCCGACTTCCATCGGCCCCAACGAAGAACAGCTCCTCCCCAGACCACTGCTCGGCATGCTCCCGGACCAACGGGATGACATGCGGAGGGATGGCGACGGTTCGGATCCCCGCGGCGCTCTTAGGCGGTTTCTCGAACCGGCGGCGTGCCTCGAGCAGCTCGACGTAGGTCTTGTCGACGCGCACCGTTGCGTTGTCGAGGTCGACGTCGGTGACCCGGAGGGCGCAGATCTCGCCACGCCGCAGGCCGCACCATGAGGCGAAGGCGATGGCCGCGCGATAGCGAGGTGTGATGGCGTCGATAAGGGCCGCGACCTCCACCGGTGACGCGACCGGGCGCTCCTTGGGGCGGTCGGTGCCGGCGCGAGGGATCTGGCAAGGGTTCTTGGTGATGGCCTCGTCCAGCACGGCCATATTGAGGACCGATCGGAGGAACCGGTAGGACTGCGAGATGGACGTCCGGCCTCCGTCCCCGCCAGCGCTCGTGCGTGCCAGGCGCGCACAATCCCGGTAGAGATCGATGCGACTGGCATGTCGAGCAGCGGGATGAGGTGAAGGCGCATGTTGCGGCGGCACGTCTCGGCCCACCGTTCGCCGACGTTCGGGTTCTCGGTGAGGTAGGCCTCCGCGTAGTCCCGAAAGGTGCGCCGACCGAGCTGTGCTGGGCTGTCCCGCCACTCCTCGCGGTCCATGCTGTCGTGGACTCGGACCAGCCACCGCTCGGCTGCTGCCTTGGTGGGGAACGTGCTTGGCGCTGTCTGGCGCTGGCCGGTCGGTCCGATGAAGGATGCCTGGAACTTACCGGACGGCAGCCGGCGCACGGACCCGAACCGACGGTCGACCTCCTTCCGGGGTGTCATCCGGACACGACCTTGCCGCCGGCCCAGCGGATGCTGATCGGCTCGACGGTGCCGTCGGCGACGAAGCTCTCGAGCGCGGAGACGGGGATCCGGACGTGGCGGCCGACGCGGACGAACCTGATCCGTCGCTCGGAGATCAAGCGGCGCGGGAATCGCGTCGTGGTTCCGAGGAGCTCTGCGGCTTCCTCGACCGAGATGAGTCGTTCCACGATCGGCTCCTTTCCGTGTCCGTTGTTTGGCCTACCGGGTCCGGCGGGTCATCATTGGGGCGCTGCCCGTCACAGCAGCGGCCCTGCCACCAGCTCGTCCTGTACGAAGCGCGAGCTCGGGGAGCGCGTGATCTCGCGGAGGGATCGGGCCAGCTGCTCGGTCTTGATCTCGGCGGCGGTCATCGTCGCCACGAGGGTTGGCGCGTCAAAGTTGGTGATGGGGACGTGCCGGCCGGTGGTGCGGGCGTGGAGTCGGTCCTCGGCCCGTGCGAGGGTCCGGGCGGGCGCGAAGAGCAGTTCGGAGCGCAGGAGTTGCCGCGTCGCCTGGGTGGCCCGCAGGGTGAGGGCGGTGAGGTCCTTGGTGGCGTCAGCGAGGGTCGCCAGGGCCTGGTCGCGGTCGAGCGGCCCGGGGGATGTGTCGTGGCCGCTGACGATGCCGCCGAGCGCCTGGTGGAGCGTGC
Source organism: Humibacillus xanthopallidus (assembly GCF_006717145.1). GTDB lineage: Bacteria > Actinomycetota > Actinomycetes > Actinomycetales > Dermatophilaceae > Humibacillus > Humibacillus xanthopallidus. The sequence goes on from NZ_VFQF01000002.1 coordinate 896,592, forward strand.
TTGCGGCGTCGACGTACTCGGGGGAGGGCGGCATACCGGTGGTTGCGGACCCCCAGACGGTGCCGGCGCGGGTGAGCGCTAGCGCGGTGTCCCGGAGTGCCTCGCGGAAGGATGCGACGTCGAGTGCCGCTCCGGAGCCGAGGGGTTCGCGTGCCAGCAGGGTGTCGAGTGCGGCGAGCAGGTGGGTGCCCTGGTTGGTGACGTTCCGGATGACGTCGACGCTGGGCACGGTGAGGGCAAGATCGGTGCCGGCGGCCCGAGCCCACGTGTGGAGCGCTTGCGCGAGCTGGTCGCCGGGTTCCCTCCTCAGCCACGACGACGGCGATGCCGCGAGGTGCGGGATCGGGACGTCGACGGCGACGCCGGCGAGTCGCGTGAGGGCGCGCGTGGCGAACCTGGCGATCTGCAGCGGCCGGTCGGCCTGGTCTGGTTCGCAGTGCCCAAGCGTGTGGCGGGCAATGTCAAGGGTGAGCGCAATGACGGGCCACGCGAGGGCCGTCGCTGACGTGCTGTCCAGGAGTGCCCGGTCCGGGCGGTCGCGGTCGACAGCGAGCAGGTCGGTCAGGGCGCCGAGGGTGCACGCGATGCGGGCGAGGGGGTGCGGGTCCTCGCCTCTGGCGGGGTGCACGTCGCTGCGCAGGTGCAAGGCCTCGCGCGGGATCTGCCATCCGGTGCCGGTCCGGATCGCGGGGAGCTCGCCGGCGGCGATCTCACGCCGGATCGCGCGGGCCGGTCGTCCGGTGAGCCGGGCAGCCTCGACGGCCGAGTAGTGAGGCTCGTCGGCGGCCGGGGTCAGCGGGGTGGGGTAGTCCCTGAGGATGGCATGCAGTCGCAGCGCGCCCGGGTCGGCGCGGGTGGGGCGGGGGTACGTCGGGGTGAGCTGGGTCAGGTAGCGGTAGACGGTCTGGTCGAAGGACTCCCAGCGGCGCGCGTCGACAGGGTCGCTGCTGTGCTGGAGCTCGGCGGTGAGGTTTGCTGCACGGTCGAGCAGGGCGGCGGCTGTGGCGGCGGTCACCGGGGCCGCCTCCGTTCGTTGGTGCCCAACGCGGCGGGTTCGTCGTCAGGCGGGGGATCGGCGAGAGCCGTGACGTGTCGGCACAGGTCGTCGACGTGCGCGAGACAGTGCGCGAGGTTGACCGGAGCGTCCTGGGCTCGTATGTCGCGGAGCGCCGCAGCGGAGAACCCCAGATGCCGCAGCACGACCGCCCCGGCATCGGTGGCCCGGTCGGCCACGTCGTCACGTGTCCGCCATGACCCGAGGCGGAGTGCCGCAGCCGGCGACGCACCCGACGTCGAGCGATTCGACGCCGCTCGGTCGGAGGCGGGCGGCATTGGGGGAGTGGGCGGTTCGGGCACGATCGCCACCTGCGCCGCGACGAGCCGGATGTGCCCGGCGAGGGCGGTCCACGGGCTGAACGGGTCGTCGTCTCCTGCGGCGTCGGCGTGCGCTGCGGCTCGGTGGAGTTCGGTCGCTGCGACCTCGAGGTGTAGACGGCTCGGGGCGGGCGTGGTGCTCGGGGGTGGGGTCATGGTTCGGGTGCTCCTTCGCGGTCGAGGTGGGTCACAGCAGGGGGGTGATGGCGGAGGTGGGCGCCGGTGGGGTCGGCTCACGGGTCGGGGATACGGGGTGGAGGTCCGGTAGCTCGCGGGTGACGGCGCGCGTGAACGCGTTGCCGGGGTTGCATCCGTGACTGGTCATCTCGGCGGCCGCCTGGGCGATGAGGGTGGCGCGCATGCCGGGGCCGAGACGCCTGGCGAGCGGGGTGATCGCGGTAGCGACGTCGCGGATCGGGTCGGGCGAGCGGTCCAGCGCGAGCCGGACGAGGTCGCGTCCCGGCAGCACGGACCGGGGTGGCAGGCGAGGGTCGTCGTGCGGGTCGAGGTGGTCGTCGAGGGTGAGGTGGACCTCGGACAGGAACGCGTCGAGCCCGGAGGGTCCGTGTTCGCCGATCCAGTCGGCGGGGTCTCGTTCGTCGGGGAGCAGTAGGAGGAGGGCGGGCCTTCCTCGGTCGAGGCTGAGGGCGGTGAGCCACCGGAGCGTGCCGTCGCGTCCCGCATCGTCGGCGTCCAGGGCGAGGAGCGGCGGGTTCAGCGACAGGGCAAGGACCTGCTCGGCCTGCGCCGCCGAGACGGTGACCCCCAGAGCCGCGCAGGGCGCGATCCGTTCGCCGATACCAGCGGTTGCGGTGGCCGCGGCGAGCGCGAGGGCGTCGAGGGCGCCTTCGACGACGACAGCCCTGCCCTCGGCAGCGAGTGGTTGGGTTGTCGGCCGGTACAGGATCTGGGACTTGTCGAAGGTCGGGGTGCGGGTCGGGTTGCGGTACTTGGGGGTGGCGGGGCGTCCGCTGATGTCGCGTCCGATGAAGCCGTCGATCTCGCCGCGCTCGTTGGTGACCGGGACGACGAGGCGGGAACGGAGAGTGTCGACCAGGTTCCCGGCGCGGGTGCGTTGGGCGAGGTCCATCACGAGCAGCTCGTCGTCGGTGACCCCGTCCGCGGACAGCCGGTCGGTCAGGTGGGTCCAGTCGCTGCCGTCGTAGCCCGCGGACGGGCGCCCTTGCTGCTGGTCCAGCGCGACGAGGTCGATGCCGCGGTGGTGGCGCAGGTAGTAGCTGGCGAACCCTCCTTGCACCGGCCCGGTCATGTGCTGCCAGGCGAGGGCGTTGATCTCGTGGGCCCGCGCGACGGTGACGGCTGGTTGAGCCGGGGGATCGGTGTCGCGGACGATCCGCAGTCGGGGCCGCCCGTCGGCCGCGGTCTTGGCTCGCTCGGCGGTGGGGAGGGTGCCGGACTCGAGCAGGGCGACGGCGTCCCGGAAGGGCAGGTTGTGGAAGCGGCCGACGAAGTCGATGACGTCGCCGGTGGCGCCGCAACCGAAGCAGTGGAACCGGTCCGGTACCCCGTCGACCGAGAGCGACGGGGTCGAGTCGTCGTGGAACGGGCAGCACCCGATCCAGCCGTGTCCGCTCGGGCGCAGGTCGACCCCGGACGCGGTGACAGCATCGACGAGGGGGTGCCGGGCCCGGATCGCGGCGACGTCGACACGGCCCTCGCTGGTCACAGCTCGGCCCTCACCGGTGCCGCTGCGCGATGGTCCGGGGCGGGTCGCCCGGCGGCGTCGTTCACGAGCTGGGCGAAGCGGCGCGGCTCGAGATGCCGGTTGCCCGAACGCCCGTCGGCCTCGAGGGCGGCGAACGCTCGGGTGACTGCGGAGTGGTCGGCGGACTCGGCCAGCACGGCGTACTCGTCCCAGGTCGGGTCGTGCACGTACAGCAGCCCGGTGTCTGCGCCGTCGGTGATGCGCAGGGAGACTCGCTGGTCGCTGCGGGGACCCCACGTGTGGCCGTAGTCGTGGTCGATGTTGGGCGCGCTACCGAAGCGGGCGGCGAACGCGCGGGGACCGACCCATGCCAGCACGGTCTCGGCGGCGTCGGCGTCGGGTCCGTCCGTGCCGAGGCCGTATGCCGCTGAGTGCAGGCACGTGACGTCGGTGACCTTCGCGTCGAGCGCGGCCGTGACCCGGTTGGTGATGGTGAACGGGTCCTGCCCGAGCTCACGGGCAAGCAGCAGACCGGTGGCGTGCGCGTAGGCGTTGCGTTGCCCGAGCCGGTACCAGTAGTCGACCTCGTCGGCCGCCTCGACGTTGATGGCAGCGTTCCGGGCCAGGGCGAGCAGGTCTGTCGCGAGCCGCTGCGTGCGGTCCGGGTCGGCGGTTCGCGGTTCGGTGGCCGACTGTTCGAGGGGTGCGGGGACGGCGGACATGAGCGTGACCTTCCTGCGCGGGCGATTCTCGCGGTCTGTCTGTGTCCACGCCCGGCCGGGGTCACCATCAGTCGCTACACCGGCTACCAGGGGGCCGAAATCCCTGCGCCGCAGCAGAATTGGCTACTCCGGTCAGAAGCTGCATTGTGGCGCAACCGAATCGATGTCGCCCGGGTTCGCGGTGGCCCAGGGTGGAACCGCCTGGTTGCGGTGCTCGTGGATAGTGCACTGGGTGCGGGCACCGGTCTCTGCGAGCAGGAGCTGGGCGTCGCGCAGGGCTCGGAGCCAGTCCATCGCGGCGGTGGGTGGGGCGGTGTCGGCGTAGGAGGCCCGCTCGTGGTCGCGCAGCGCGGAGAGGATCTCGACCATGGCGGGGTGCCTGGCCCAGCACGGTGGCAGGGTGCGCGGTTCGAGGCCGAACCGGGTGACGAGTAGGCGCACCCAGTCCCGGAGCTCGCTCATCCGGGATGCGGACTCCGTCGCTGTGAGGGAGGGCCAGTGGATCGGGCCACGGAGCTGCCCGAAGGTCCGGTCGAAGGGGTCGACGCCGAAGTCAAGCGGCTCGTCGTTCGCTGCGGCGGTCATCGCCGAATGTCCCGGGACTCCTGGCTGCTGGTGCGCGTCGCGGTGTTCTCGACGTTCACGACAGGGGCCGAGTCGGAGTTGCCGGGCTGGTTCGCGGCGCGGGAGCGGAGCACGGCGATGATCCCGGCGCTCGCGGCGGCCCGCCCAAGCCGGCGCCAGGAGGGGGACGTGTCGAAGATGGCGTGCAGCTGCCGGTGGTGCCTGGCGCAGAGCGGGACCAGGTCCTCGGGCTCCTCCCGGCCGAGTCGCATGTAGGTGAGGTGGTGCAGGTGCCCGGTCTTGAGGGTCCAGCGGGACCCGCAGGCCGCGCACACCGGTGGGGTCCCAGCGGCGGTCAGCCACGCGGCATACCACTGCTGTCGCTTGGCCTTCCACGTCCTCGAAGCGAGGTAGGCGTCGTAGGCGGCGGCGCGGGCGCCACGCCTCCGGTGCAGCTCAGGCGCCGCAGGCTCGGCATAACGGGCTGGAACATGTGCGGAGTCATTGTTCATGCGCGCTGGCATCGCGGATCACCTCCTCGAGCGCGGCGCGGTTGCTGCGGAGCCGTTTCGCGTCGGGCCGGTCGAGCCAGGGCTGCATCGTCAGCACGATCGGGCGGGCTGAGCGCAGCAGCAGGACCGAGGTCCCGAACGGCAGGGTGCGCAGCCGGGCCGGCTCGAGGACCGGGACCTCGGTGGGGGAGGTGGAGGTGGAGCGTCGCCCGTCGGCGCCGACACTGAGGCTGGTGACGCTCCGTTGCCGGGTGCCGAGCAGTTTGGACAGGTCGTCCAGGTCGCGGGCGTTGGAGCCGCCGCCGAGGATGACCTTGACGATCGCGGCGTCCCAGATCGCGGAGGCGGCGTGCTCGCCCCAGACCGCCCGGGCTTGGGCGAGGGACTGCAGCACGACGGTGGTGGAGATGCCGGAGCCGCCGCCGTCGGACATCAGCGAGACCAGCGACGGCAGGGGGTAGTTCGCGGCCTCGTCGAGGATCATCGACAGCGGCGGGTCGAGCCGGGCTGCGGGGGAGGCGGCGGCGTGCCGGCGGGCGACCTCGAGGACGTCCTCGAGAAACGCACCAACCAGGCTGGCCGTTGCGGCGGCCCCGGTGGAGGTGCCGAGCAGGTAGATGGTGCCGTTGCGGCGCAGGAAGTCTGCTGGGTCGAAGTGTGCACCCTCGGCCGGGGAGACGGCGTCCAGGACGCGGGGATCGGCCAGCGCAGCGAACGCGATGGACACCATCGCCCAGACCGAGTCCCGTTGCCGGGGGTCGGCGTTGACCAGGGAGTCCAAACCTTGGTGCCATGACATCGCCGCGTCGGGGTGGGTGCTGAGGATCGTGACCGCCTCCCCGGCGTGGACCGCGGACAGCGACCACCGGTACAGGTCGGTGGAGGTGCACCCGCCGAGTGCGGCGGCGTGCAGCAGGGCGCGGACGGCCTGCTCCGCGGAGGCCTGCCAGAAGTTCGCGTCGGTGGTGCCGGTGGCGGCGCCCGCGGTCATTGCCTTGGCGCGGACCATCGCGACGTGCGGGTCCTCGCAGCCGCGGATGGGGGACCAGCGGGCCGTGGACGGCACCCCGGGGGCCAGACCCTGCGGGTCGAACACGGCTACGGGGCCCTGGGCTTGGCGGGCGGTCAGGGTCGCGGTGAGGTTGTCGGTGCGGGTGCTCGTCGTGATCACCGCGCCCGGCGCGTCCAGGATCGCGGGGATCACCAGGTGCAGGCCCTTGCCCGAGCGCGGCGGCCCCAGCACGACGACGGAGTCCTCCACGGTCGCGAAGCAGTCCACGCCCCGGCTCCGGCCGAGCAGATGCCCCAGATCGACTGCACGAGGCCGATCCAGCGAGGGACGCAGACTTGTTGCGCGTCGGAGGAGACGGCGGCGCCCCGCCGCCCTCGCCGCCTCCGACCTGGACGCGACGCCGTCTGCCATGAGGGGCTGGTTCCGAGCTATCGACTCGGAACTGCCCCACTGCCGCCGGATCGCCCATACCAGCGAGGCCGTGGCCGACGCGGCGAGGAAGGTGATCAGCCAGTACAGCGGGGCAGGGCCCACGGGAGACCGCCACGCGACCCCGGGATCCAGCGGTGAGGCGAACGCGAGCAGCGGGGCGGATACCGAGAACGCCGGAGCCCCGTGGCCGCTCAACAGGGCCGACAGAGCGGCCGCTGCCCAGAGCACCAACGTGGCCCCGACCGTGCACGCCACAATGACGAGTGCGTCAGGACGGTTCGGTCCGGCAGCGGGGGGAGCGTTCCTCTGCATGACACGCCAACGGAAGTTCTCGGGGCAGCACCGGTTGTTTACTGTCGGCAGCCAGGCAATGACCCGAGAGCCAGTGCCTCACGCGCGCTGACGCGGGGAAGGCTGAACTCACGAAGGGCCCACCCATTCAGCGGGCGGCGGCCTTGGACTCCGCATTCTCAGAGGGGCGGCACGAGTACACGGTCGTCACGACCTCCGCAGACTGCGACGAGCACCCACGCCGTGGCCGCCACCGCTCCCAACATGACACCGTGGATGCGCATCACCTAGCCCCCGAGGGCACGTCCTTCCGGCTCCCCTTTGTTGCCAGGGGTGGCGGAGGCGGTCTTCGGTCGGGAGGTCTTCCGTGTACTCGGAGCCAGATGTAGCGTCGTTTTCGCGGGTCCGGGAAGTGGCTGATCCGAAGTGTCGATATGCGGGGGCAGGTCGACCGCGCTGGATTCTTGAGTCGCCCCGCAGTGCCCTCCCGGGCCCGTTCCAGCCGTGTGACCGGCGTCCGCTGCGGCTGCCAGGTGCGCGCGTTCCGCGTCGGCGACGAGCTGGCGATAGAGCGGGCCGGAGATCCTGCGCTTGAGGCAGCGCAGCGCCTCGAGTTTGGTCTTGCCGTCGGCGAGCTTGCGCCGGTAGTGCGCGCGGCCGTCGGTGTCGAGGCGGATCTGGCTGATCGCGGCGATGTAGATCATGTGGTTCATCCGGCGGTTCCCCGCCCGGGACAGACGGTGCCGGTTCTGCTCACTGGAGGAGGCGTCCAACGGTGCGGTGCCGGTCCACGAGGCGAACCGGTTCCGGTCGGGGAACCGGGCGATGTCGCCGACATCGGCGAGGGTGCGAGCGGCGACGACGGGTCCGACACCGCGCAGGTCCATCAGCCGGGAGCCTCTCGCCTTGACCAGGACCTTGAGCTCGGCGGTGGCCTTCTTCATCTTCGGCTCGACCGCGACCATGTCGGCGAGTTCGTCGGCGGCGAGCCGGCGGCGGGTCTTGCCGGCGATGTCACGGGGGCGCACGGAGGCGAGAATCGCCTTGGCCTGCAAGGCGGTCAGGTCCTTCTTCCCCGTGCCCGGTACCAGCTCGGCGAGCAGCCGGTGGAGCCGGTGGCCACCGGGTGTCGCGGTTCGTCAAGCACGATCATGACGCCTCGATTGACGGTCTGGACCCGCAGCCGGGTCAGTTCCTCGCGGCGGTCGGACAGCATCCGCAACGCCTCAAGCTCCCCGTCGACCTGCAGGACCCGCAGCCCTTCCGTTCGGACGGCGACGACCGCGATGGAATGCGCATCGAGCGCGTCGGTCTTGCGGTTGTGGCCGGTGTCGAAGAGCCGGACCCGGGCGGCGAGCTTCGCGGGGACGTCCACGACGTGCTCGCCGGCCTCGAGGAGCCGCTGCGCCAGTGGGCGCCCCGCGCCGTTGCTGCCTTCGACCGCCTAGACCCGCTCCGACCACGAGTTCACGTACGCGCGCATCGCGGTGTACCCGGCATGGTCGGTGCGCAACCTCCCCGACCCGAGCAGCTTCTCGTGTCGGTCGACGACCTCGATCGTGGCCGACAGCTTGTGCGGATCGACCCCGATGATCACCTTCGTCATGGCCTTCCTCTTGCACTTCCTCGAACCGGATAGGGACGGCGAGGTGGGCAGTGCTGCTACGAGCTGGGCAGACCCCTTTCGAGCCACGCCTCGTCACGGTGCCCGACGGACTGCAGACCGGAAGAGAGCCACACCCCAAACGGGGTCGGCAGCCGCGAGAAGAGCCTCCCGCCGGACACCTGGACCGAGTCTGGCCAGACACCGATCCTGACGGCAATCGTCTAGCAGCCCACAAAGACGCGGCCTCCGGAGTTGGCTGACGTCAGCGGCGAGAACGGAATCGGATACCAGGTCTCATTCCGAAGACCTTCCGGGACAGAGCCGGCGCGTGTCTACCGCCGTTCGGGTGCCAGTAGCGCCACAGCCACTCGAGAGGGGACGATGTCGTTTGGGGCCACCGGACGTCCAAGACGTGCACCGTCCGCTGAAGTCTGCCACCCACGATTCGTTCTGGAAGATCGTCCGCGCCAGGACGGTGGTGCTGATGACCCGGAGCCAGGCGACAGGGACATCCAGATCCGCAGCAAGGTCGACGCCCAGGACCGCGCGGCGATGCCGGGGTTCTAAGAGCTGGTGCCCGAGCGCGGCCTAGCGCTGGCTGCATAGATAGTCGTCGTCCTCCCTGGGCAAGGCCGCGCCGATGTCGAGGTCGTGCCGGGGAACCCGAATGCTCGCCGGCGGCTGGTAGCCGTTGACGCCGTCGGGGAGGCTGCACAGACCCGCCCTACGCGTCTCAGGAGGCGGGTTGCACCGCGCACCTCGCCTCCCCAGCGGCCTCACCGGGATCGGTGTACGCGAAAGCACGTATTGATGGGTCTTCACCATGGGGCGACTCTGGCTGGACAGCACCTACGTGGACGGAGAGGAGGTGTGCGCCATGCTCCGAATCCTCAAGCGCCTCGCTCGCTTGGTCAGGTACCCCTGATCTCTCTGTTTAGGGACTTACCTGTTTGAGGTATGGGCGGCAGGCAAACCAGCCGTTGGCCCTATTCACCAGCACGTCAGCTCGCGTTCGGGAGGGCGGGGGCGTCTGTCAGGCACCCTCGCTTTCCCGATCGCGGGGCGCCTGGGTGCGCCTTAACGAGAGAGAGATCGCAGTGGTGACCTTGCATCCTGACGTGACGTGGCGAGCCAGCAAGCGCGGGCTCGTGCTGGCCTCACCGTCGAGCGGCACGGTGCTGTTCGAACACCCCCGCTCCGCCGCGCTGGTCGACCTGCTCGTGGACGACCCCACACCGGAAGAGCTGCGCCGAAAGCTGGGGCCACCCTTGCAGGATGACCTTGTCGAGATGCTAGTGCGTGCGGAGATCCTCACCGAGGACCACGCGAACGGAACGGCTGTCAGGCAACCTTCCTCAGTGCACGTCACGGCTTCCGGCATCACGTTCCCTGGGATCGCGATGCCTGCGAGATGGTTGGACAGCGTGGCTGTTCCTCCGCTGACGTCCTGGACCGGACGCCTGACCTCGGCGATGCTCCTTGCGGGCGGTGCTGTCGCCTTGGTCGCGGGGCGACCGAGTTTGCCCGCGTACAGCGGTCAGCCAGCCTTGGAAGCCGGTCTGATGTTGCTCATCCTGCTGTTGATGAACGTGGGCCACGAACTCGCCCACGCCACCGCGCTGGTCCACTTCGGCCGCAAGCCCACCAGAGCGGGCTTCGGCTTCTACTGGGGCGCGCTCTCGTTCTACGTCGACTCGACACCTGCTTTGACCCTGGCGCGAAGGCAGCGGCTGATCCAAGCGCTGGCTGGGCTCGGCGTCGATGCCGTGGCGCTGGCGGTGTGCGCCATCGGCGCGCAGCTGTCTCCCTCGCCCTTGCTGGCCAGCGTGCTGTGGCGCGTCGCCGCATTGGGGCTGGTCGGGTGGCTCCTCAACGCTGCCCCGATCCTGGACGTCGACGGCCACTGGGCCCTGGCGGACTGGCTTGACGAGCCAGACCTCGCCCCGAGGGCCCGGCGCTCCTGCGCGGTCGTTCTGCGTGGAGGCCGCCCTGAGGAGCGGTGGCTCGCAGCGTACGGGGCGTGTTCGCTGGTCGCCGGCGTGCTCATGATCGCCGCGGCCGCGTACGTTTTCTGGACTTCGACCGGTCCACTCGTGGTCGCGCTGTTCAAGGGGACGCCGGTCGAGATCGCCCTCGGTCTCTACCTTGTGGTGCCCCTGGCCCTGGGTCTGGTGGCCAGCAGCTTGGGGATGCTCATCGACTTGGCCGTGGCCCCCGAGAGGACGCGCCTCTAAGCGCGCCAAGCCGGAGGCTCCCATCAGGCGACCCTGTTGCGGAAACGGAAGGGCCCATCATGTGTGTGGGCAGCCACAGAATCTGCCGAAGAGCTGTGTACATGGCGTTGGTGTACGACGACACCAGTCAGCGTGTCTCTGCAGGCATGGTGCGGTGGTCACCACCTGAACCTTCGAGTGAACCTACTTCGGGGCGTCGCGTCGACGCCAGTTGTAACGTCACTGTCGCGGGTCCGGGAAGTGGCTGATCCGAAGTGTCGATGTGCGGGGGCAGCTCGATCGCGCTGGATACTTGGGTCGGCCCGCGGTGCTCTCCCGGGCCCGTTGCAGCCGTTCGACCGGCGTCGGCTGCGGGCGCTAGTTGCGCTCGCTCGGCGTCGGTGACGAGCTGGCGGTAGAGCGCGTCGGAGATCTTGCGCTTGAGGCAGCGAGCGCTTCGAGCTTCGTCCGGCCGGCGGGGACTTGCGCCCGGTAGTAGGCCCGGCCGGGTGTATGGAGGCGGATCTGGCCGATCGCGGCGAGTGGATCATGTGGTTCATTCGACGGTTGCCTGCCGGGGACAGCCGGTTTCCGGTCGGCAAACCTAGCGATGTCACCGACATCGGCTAGCGTCCGGGCCGCGACGACGGTCCGACACCGCGCAGCTCCATCAACCGCGAGCCTGTCGCCTTGACACTTGACCAGAACCTTGAGCTCCGTGTTGGCTTCGTCATCTTCGCCTCGACCGCGACCGGGTCCCCCAGCTCCTCGGCGGCGAGCCGGCAGCGGGTCTTGCCCGGCGATGCCGGAGGCCGCACGGAGGCGTGGATCGCTTTGGCCCGTAACGCGGTCAGGTCCTTTCTTCGACGTGCCGCACATCAGCACGGACCAGCTCGGCCAGCAGCCGGTGGAGCCGGTTGAAGGTCTGGACCCGCAGCCGGGTCAGCTCCTCCCGCGCGGTCCGACAGCATCCGGGGCGCCTAGAGTTCGCCGTCCGTCGACCTGCAGGACCCACAGCCGCGGGCGAGCGTGACCAATATTGTGGTTAGGAGTGGCCGGCACGGTGATGAGGAGGGGGCGATTGGCTAATGCACTTCACGATTGAAACAAGGTCGCGGGGCCAGCGGCAGCGCGAGGGAATCTGCGGCCGGCCCTTGGTGTCATCGCTTCAACCCTGGGCTCCGAGCGCTGAACGGCCAATAGTCAGCCTCCTTGCGCGGGGCGTTGTCTCCAGTATTGGAACTCAGGTGCCGCTGAGTGACCGCGTGGAGCCCGGCGCGGAGACCGGCCCACCAGCTCGAAAGTCCAGGATTGCGAGGTTCGCATGAATCCGCAGGGCCTTCACTCAGCGCAGTTCGATTCGAGAGATCCGTACAGCCTTGAAGAAATGCTCAATCGGAGAGCGGTTCTCAACGCGACGTTGAAGATGCTGTCCCTTGTTATCCGATGTGACACCGTCTCCTGGAACTACGTGGACGCGGTCAGCGGTGCGGTCATCATCGAGGGCATCCCGGCCGAGCTTTTTGACAACCAGACGGCCCTGTGGCCGTTGGTACTGGAGGTGGGCGACCACCCCATGGTGTTGAGTTACCTGGAGAACCCACTCGATGTCACCCCCAGGCGGATGAGTGACGTCGTATCCGGGCCGAACCTGGCGAAGACGAGAGCCTACTCCGAAATACTGCACCCGACCGGCAGCCAATTTCAGATGACCGTGCTAGCGGGGAGAACCTCACCCAGCGGAGGACGCATCTATACCCTTACTCGGGAGGACAGCGACTTCACCGACGAGGAACTGCGTGTTCTCGCGGGCATGCAGCCGCTCTTGGTAGCACTTGATCCCTTGATCTCGCAGATCAACCCCTCTGTGACTGCTGAGACCGCGGTTCGGGCTCGAACGGGCGACCAGCGGGGCGAGGCTGCGCTTGAACTCCACCTAAGCGAGCGAGAACTCCAAGTTCTCGCCTTGGTCTCGAAGGGACTCACGGCCGGGGCGTGCGCGCGATCGTTGAGCATTTCCGAGAAGACCGTTCGAAAACACCTCGAGAATTGCTATAACAAGCTGGGCTGTCATGACCGGCTTGGAGCCGTGGCCCGCGCCAAGGAGTTGGGGCTCTTACGGTGAGCGTTAGGATGGGGGGGCAGAAAATCCAACTGACCCATCAGGCGATCATGTTTGACATTCGCCATACCCGGTGATGCACCGCAATACCGAAGGGCCGCGACTGCCCGTCGCCGCGCGTTCGGAACCGCTTCGACCCGTCACCTGATACGGCGGCGTTCCTGCCCCGCACGACGTCCGGTTGGCCCGCGGCCTCTAACGAAGCCTTGCGTCACTCCGCCGCCAGACGGGCCACGCCGCTAGCCGTGCCGGCCGAGGCGCCTCAGTCTGGAATCGAGAAGCATCGCTCAGGACCTGCCAATACTGTTTGTCTCGGCCAAAGTAGCCATCGAGGCCATGCCTCGCCCAATCGATGAGGAAGGCCGATGAGTCCCACGGTCCGTCGTCCGGTGTTCCTGGTGCCCGAGCGTCAGGCTGCCACGGCGATTCACGCGGCGCTGCTGGGCGCTGCATACCGACGCCGTGCTTCTGTGGCGATCCCATGGGGCGATACCGAGACACCGAATTGCGCTAGAGAGGGGACCGCACTCAATGTCAAGTAGTCGCCGAGAACCGCCTGAGGCGCCGTCCATCGACCATCTGGTCGTGGCCGACTGGCTGGGCCAGCTGCAGGATGCGTCTTTCGACCGGGCCGGACCGGCGGTGCGCAAGGCCTATCCGCCGCAGCGGCGGATGACCGGCCAGCAACTTGCCTCGTACCTGCTGCGCCGCACCTACGCGCTGGCGTCCTCAACTCGGCCGGACGGCCGGGCCCACGCAGCCCCGACTCTGTTCTCCGCGTACGCGGAGGCGTTCTGGCTCCCCACGGTCAAAGACGCCGCCCGGATCGCCCACGTCCGGGCCCACCCCTGGCTGGCGCTGTCCATCCTCGAGGGTGAACACGACACACACGCCGCCGTGCTCATCGAAGGCCCAGCCGAAGTGCTGACAACCGTGCCGGAGGACCTCCGGCACATCACCGAGCTACGAAACCGCGGCGGCACCATTGCCTGGGCCGCCTACTGGCTGAGGATCACCCCCCAGCGGCTGTTCAGCTTCGCCGAACACGCCTGGCAGGAAGGGTGATTCATTCGTGAGCGGTCCCGGTGACACGCCGGGTGCCGTCAGTCTTCTCTGAACGGCGGACCTGGGTCAAGCCGCCCTCCAGCGAGCCAGGACAGCGGATTAGTAGCCGCTGACCCCGCCGCTGCCGTCTCCGCTACCGCCGTAGACGATCACGACAACGACAAGCACGACAGCGACTGCAACGAGTACTGCGATTGCCCATCGCTTGGTCAGCAACCTGACCCACCCCTCCTATCGGGCGCCAACCTCTCAGGGTCGGCCCGTAGATCACGACCCACTGCGCCGGTGCACGGTTCAACCGAGGGCCATCACATCGCCCGCCCGACCTCAGAGCGGGGCTGTCTGGAGGGCCCGTGAACGCCGAGGAAGCTGTGCGTCACTTCACCGCAGCCGGCGCGAGTGCGGACGGCCGGGTGGGGACGTGCAGGCGGCAACCCATGCGTGTCGGGTAGCCGGTCGTGCTTCACTGTGCCTGTGCACGATGACGCGGCCCCCGACTGGGACGTGGTGGTGGTCGGTGGCCGGGTGGCCGGCGCGCTCACTGCGGCACGGCTCGCCGGCCAGGGCCTGAACATTCTGGTCTTGGACTCGGTCGAGATCACCTCGGGCACGATCTCGACGCACTTCTTCCGAGGTGACGGGTTGGTGCGAAGCCTGGCCGAGCTAGGCCTTCTGGACGCGGTGCTCGCAACCGGTGCACCGCCGCTACGGGCGCAGCGGTTCTACGCCGATGGCGCCGCCCGGGCCCCGCGTGAGGCCGCCCAGGAGCCCGGGGACGCTGGATACTGTCTCTCGGTTCGGCGAGCCGCGCTCGACCCGCTCCTGGCCCGATGCGTCGCCGGGATGCCGGGCGTCACATGGCACGGACGTCGTCGGGTCGTCGACCTCATCTGGCAGGGGGATGCCGTTGTCGGCGTACGGGACGTGACAGGGGCCGAGCACCGCGCACCGCTTGTCGTCGGAGCCGACGGTCGCCGCTCCACCGTCGCCCGGATCGTAGGTTCGCCCGTCGAGCAGTACAGCGACGGCGCGCGGTTCATGGGATACCTCTATGTCAGCGGGTGGGACTTTCCCGCGGGCGAGCCTGAGGCGGAGTTCTCCGTCCGCGGCAATGAGATCGCGTACGTCTTCCCCAGCGACGGTGGGACGGCGTGCGTCGCGGCGTCGGTAGCAGCCGGCCGGGCCCCATCCCCGGGGGACGACGGCGAGCGGTGGCTGCGCCAGCGACTTCGACACCATCCGGCCTTCGGGCCGCGAGCCGAGAGGGCTCGGGTCGTGGGACGACTCGTTCGCGCTCCTGCCACCCCCGACTACATTCGGCAGGGCGCCGGGCTCGGGTGGGCCCTGGTCGGAGACGCCGGCGCGCACCAGGACCCGTGGAGCGGCTTCGGGATGGACACCGCAGCCCGCCAAGCCGACGCTCTCGCCGCCGCCATCGCGGTCCACGGCCCCGGTACGGCGGCCATGGCCGAGACCTACCAAGCCGCGCGCGACAGGGTCACCCTGGAGCGGTGGACGTTCACGGTCAAGACCTCCGGCGACCTCTCGGTTCTCCTCAGCTGACAGACGCGTCATTTCACCGCGAGACGACCACTTGACGGCTGCTCCATCTCCCTCCGTGGCCCAGTCGCTGCGAGACTCGCCGGACCCAGTCGGATCATCAGCTCGTCACCAGATCGGGCGCAGCCGGGGATGTGCTAATCCGAACTTGTCCGGCGGAGCGTGGGGCAGGATCTCGTCACGGCCACTGCAAACCGTGCGGCCGCGGCGCATCGGCCGGGACGCAGAATACCGGACTGTTCGGGTTCGTACGTCTCGCACCTGGGACCGCTCCGTTTCCACGTAAGAAGTCAGTCAGGAGACGCCATGACGGATTGCAACTTCAAGGACGAATGAGTACAAGGAGTGGCGGCAACTCCATGTGGCCCACTCTCGGGAGTGGGAGACGGAGCCTGGCCACGTACGACCAGAGACTTTCATGTTCGCGGCAACCGACACCCAAGCAGGTCGGACAGGTTCGGTCATCTTGACGACTGCTGAAGCCATCGCGCTTCGCGACTGGTTGACCGAGCACATCAACGAGTCAGCGGTGCACCTGGGATCTTCCAGCTGAGCCCCCTTGTCAGCGCGCCGTCCATTGGTCTCCGTCGGCCTGCGAGAGTCCGCGCCACTCCGCCGCCTGATGGCTCACAGTGGGGAGTCCCAGGTAGAGGACGTGCGCACTCGCATGGGCCGCTGGTTGTCCAAGTCCACAACGCCAGCACGAGCAAGCAGGGCGGCTATGTAGTTTGCTGTCTGACGAGCAACGTGCCGCTTCAGGTACGAATCCAGCGTCCCCGGATTGCCTCGCGCACGTCGCGGTTGGCGCCTACCGGCACCCACGTTCCGCCCGGGAGGAAACCGGGGATTCCCTCCAGGCAAGCCCAGGAGAAGAACGTGGGCGTGCGTTTGGCGCCGAACAACAGAGTCAGTCCGCGCGAGTCGAGTCTCTCCAGGGTGAACCGCGCTTGGCCTGCCGGGGTCTGCAACTCAACACCTTCCTCGACCGACGAACGAATAGCGCGCTCAACGGGACCTGCCATGCGGTCATGATGTGCCCGGCCCGTGGGCTGGATCAAGAGCCGGCCGCAGCCGCCTCTCCGGCCATCCCGGACGCTGCGTCGCTTCGCCGCATAGGCCCCTGGCAGCAGATCTGCGGGCGGTCGCTCTGCGGCCACACTTAGTGTCCAGGGCAACTTGGTTTGCGACCTGCAAGGCTTCAAGCACGAACGTTCATCACAAATCCGTGCGGCAAGGTCACCCCACCCGGATGGAGACCATACGTGCAATCTGCTGTGCCTGTTGACCCACAAGGGGCACGCGAGGATCATCGAGTCCATGGGGGACGACAGAGTCGCCGGCGAGGGCAAGGGGCCAGAGGGACCTGTCTGGCAATGCCCGATGTGTAAGGCGAAAGCTACTTCGTCCAGGGCGCCGTTCTGCGACGACGATCAAGTGGCTTATGTCCTCCTCGAGCCTTCGCCGCCAACTGGCAACTAGGACGCATTCGGCTGGCTTGCTGCGTCGTCCATGACCTGAAGAGTGGCCCCGTAACCATGAGCGCTAGCGATCGCCGAAAGGTAAGCGATCCAGCCAAATATTGCGAACGCCGCACAGACTATGACAAGGGTCCACCCTGACACCTTTGTCGTCAACAAAGCGAGCGTAGTTCCAACGCATGCAATCGAGACGAAAACGAGAGTGCAGTACATGTCCAGTCGCGCACGAAACTGATCGTGTTGCAGTTGAACTGACGCCGATACCAGCTGCTTGTTTCGCATGACAAAAGTTCGTAGATCGCTGCCTGGGTTTTGCAATGCGTCTTCATAACGCCTCTGGACATTGCCGAGTCGCGTCGGAAGCTTTCTAGCTGATGAAGCAGTGTAGTCAGCAAGCTGAATATCGAGCTGCTCAACTTTGACAACTTCCCACGGTCGACAGTAAGTCCACCACCGAATTTGTCCATATGTGTCCTTCGTTGGCCCTTCTTCCAAGGGCCTCCTCCTGCCTGTGGCAGCCTCAAGCTCTAGATTGTTGATGACCTCCATTGGTACATTCTTATGCAGGAGGATTGGGCGCGCCCAAGCGAAGGCCTGAATCGCAGCTTCCTTGCGCCGGACCTGAAGCTTCTCGAATCGTTCGGCTTGACGCTTGACCTGCATACTTCGAACTAGACGAAGTGGACTGGGTCGTATCCAGTACCCTTCCAGCACGCGAATTGAGCCGTAGGAAAAGGCTTGCGTAATCATCGTGGTCAACACCATGACCGGGATGACGAGAAGAAGAAAGGTGCCCACGTCCCTCGTAATGCGCGATAGGGCATCGCCGAGCTCGTGCACCTCCGGGTAGCGAAACTGATACTCCACCGTGAAGGTAGCGGCAAAGACAGCAGCAGGCAGCCAAGCGCTTAGGCTGAGTTGCTCCAAGATCTTCGCGACGAATTGCGACAGCGTCGCGAAGCTGCCATCCTCTGCAGCCTTCCTTCCAGCAGACGGTTCATCGCCCACAGGGCCAAGTATGGTCCGAGTGCGGTCCTGATTCTTGGACTTGGATCGGCGCGTCGAGGGCGCATGCCCTCGGAACGGCTTGCGCGTCCCGAGATTGCTTGGTGGTCGGTCGTTCGGCCTCCTGACCGCCAAGAGATTGTGACCCCACCTGACTCGTGCCACTTTTGGCGATCTCGGCGATTGGCCGAGCGTTTGTGCTGGTCAAGGCGGTGCGCTGAGTCGCGTTGACACACTAAGCGGGCCGGTAGGGTCGCGCTCGTGGTGTTCGTGCGGAAGGTCCGAACGGCTTCCGGGGCGACGGCGGTGCAGATCGCTGAGCGTCTGGACGGACGAGACCGGGTACTCGAGCACCTCGGCTCGGCGCACACCGAGGCCGAGCTCGCCGCCCTCGTCGCGGCCGCCCGCCGCAAGGTGTACCCGGGACAGGGCGAGCTGGACCTGAGCGCAGGCGCGGTCCCGGCCGGGCACGCGGTGATCACCTCCAAGTCCAGCGCGGTGCTGTGGCAGGTCCTGGCGGGCGCGTACACGCGGCTCGGGTTCGATGCCATCGACGATGTGGCGTTCCAGCAGCTGGTGCTCGCCCGGATCATCGAGCCGACGTCCAAGGCCGACTCGCTGCGCGTGCTTGAGGAGGTCGGGGTCGCCCACGCGTCGTTGCGCACCATGTTCCGGTCGCTGGCCCGTGCCCAGGAGCGCGGCTACCGCGACGTGCTCGCGGGCGCGTGCTTCACCCACGCCACCGCGAGCGGGGATGTGTCGCTGTGCCTGTACGACGTCACGACGTTGTACTTCGAGGCAGAGAACGAGGACGAGCTGCGCAAGGTCGGCTACTCCAAGGAACGCCGCGTCGACCCGCAGATCGTCGTCGGCCTCCTCGTCGACCGGGGCGGCTTCCCGTTGGAGATCGGCTGCTGGGAAGGCAACACCGCAGAGACGACCACGATGATCCCGATCATCCGTCAGTTCCAGCAGCGCCACTCCCTGTCGGACATGGTCGTCGTCGCCGACGCCGGGATGCTGTCCGCGTCGAACCTGAGAGATCTGGACTCGGCGGGGCTGCGGTTCATCGTCGGCTCCCGGGTGACGAAGGCGCCGGCGGACCTGGCGTCGCACTTCCGGTGGCACGGGGACGCGTTCACCGACGGGCAAGTCATCGACACCATCACCCCACGCGTCGCCACCACCGCCGCCCGGGGCGTCAACGACGTCAACAAGAAGACGGAGCCGACCTGGGACCCGGCCGTGCACGACCGGTCCTGGCGGGCCGTGTGGGCCTACTCCCGCAAGAGGGCCGCCCGCGACGGGAAGACCCTGACCCTGCAGGAGAACCGCGCCCGTGCCGTCGTGGCCGGGGAGAAAGCCGCCCGCACACCGCGGTTCGTCACCACGAAGCACGGCACCCAGTCACTGGACGAAGCGTCCCTCGCCCGAGCGCGGCGCCTAGCCGGCCTCAAGGGCTACGTGACGAACATCCCCGCGGACGTGATGCCCGCCGGTGAGGTGATCGCGAGCTACCACGACCTGTGGCAGGTCGAGGCCTCGTTCCGGATGAGCAAGAGCGACCTGCGGGCTCGGCCGATCTTCCACCACACCCGCGAGTCGATCGAGGCCCACCTGACCATCGTCTTCGCGGCTCTTGCCGTCGCCCGCTACCTGCAGGACGCGACCGGGATGAGCATCAAGAAGCTCGTGCGCACGCTCCGGCCGCTGCAACTGATGACCCTGACCATCGCCGGGCACGAGCACACCGCAGCCGACCCCCTCACCGACACTGGCCGCGACATCATCATCGCTACCGGCACGAACTGGCCGACACACTAAAGCGGCACGACTCGGGTCGGTCGTTCGGCCTCCTGACCGCCAAGAGATTGTGACCCCAGTGAGAGCAGGCTAAGATCCCGGCCGCCGTGTCAAGTAGCCGCGAGCAAGAACTCGCCCCCTATGGGCCTTCCTGACCGAAGGCCGTCACATCTATACGGCGCCAGGGCATGCGCCCAGTGGTCGACCGCACTCCACATTTTCCAGGTCCCTCGCGACCGAAGTAACTGGCCGGGATGGTGGGTCCTCGGCAGGCGGAACTCACCACACCACGTGATCACGAACCAGTAGCGCTGAAGCGCTGACCGGAGTCGATCGCCAGTCGACCTGCGGCTTTGGGTACCCCGATGGATGCGGAGACGCTACAGGAGCTTCTGCCATCGCTGATCTGCCACGTGATCGTGTAGACGCGCCCATCCTGCGAGCCGTCCCGCTCTGCGCGAACCCATACCGAGCCGTGTGACCGGATAACAGCGTCTGGTCTGGTATGACCGTCGCCGAGCGCGTCCGCGGGCTCATCCTGGGTGACAGTGGTTACGGACATGGTGAGTGGGTTGCCGTCGGGATCGGACAAGCCGTCAAGGCGTAGAGGAACAAGCCGATGGTCGGGCGGCCAAAGAGTGGATGGCTTGACAGCCGCAGCCGAGCAATCGGGTGGACGGTTAGGGGCGACCTGGACGACGGCAAAGGATCCGCGGGCCCCATAGACGCTCTGAGAGTCCTCGTAACCGTCGTTCACGACGAGGTTGACAACGTAGGTGCCGGGGCCCAGATAGCGGTGAGAGGGTTGGGCCTCTGTTCCGGTACCACCGTCTCCGAAGCTCCAAGCGTAGGTCAGTGGGTCTCCGTCTGGATCGCGTGAACCCGACCCGTCAAGCACGATCGACTCCCCGACCGCCGCTTCGTAGTAGGGCCCTCCAGCGTCCGCAATGGGCATCGAGTCGCCCGCAACTGGGAGTACGACTGGATAAGTTCCGCCCACAGAGATGGATTCTTCGCGATTTGTTGTGTTGTCGGCAAGGTCGGTAGCGGTGATATTGAGGTGATAGACCCCGATGACGCCCAATGGCGATCCAAAAGGTTGAGCGTCAACCTTGCCGTTGGGATCGGTTAGCGTTGCAGTCAGCGACTTCAGACCGCTGCCCTTGTCACTGGCGGTGAACTGGAGGCGTTCACCCAAGGACCCCTGTTCCGGTGGTAGGTCGACGGTTGGGGCGGTGTTGTCGACGCGGACGATGACCTCGTCGTCACTCGTGTTGCCCGCTCGGTCAGTGGCTGAGTAACTGAGTGTGGTCGTTCCCTCCTTATCAACCACGATGGTTTGGGTTGAGGTGAGGTACGTAGCCCTGGGCCGGGAATCGGCCCCTGTCATCGCAACGCCAAGGTGATCTATCCCGGAAAGGGTGTCGTGGGCTATAAGGGGCACGGCAACTGGGCCCCTTTGCCACTTCCCGGCGAACTCCCCTTGGGCGGCTAGGGTTGGAGCCTGCGTGTCGATGCGGACGGTGATCGAATGGCCGGGGTCTTCAAGGTTCCCTGCATTGTCCTCGGCGGCGAATGGGATGGTGGTGTCTCCCTCGGTGGCCACGTCGATGATGCCTTCACGGCCAGGCAGCATTCCGCTCGGAACTCCAGATGTGAGGATTCCTTTGAGGCCGCTGCCTCCAATCTCGTCGGTGGCAACGAGATGAAGAGAGACGCTCTGACGATTCCAACCGGCGGCGTTTGCAACTGGCCTGATTTCAGCGCTGCTGCTTGGCGGGGTGGCGTCGCTGCCGGTTCCACCGCTCGAGCCGAGGGGCGGGATCTCGAAGCCACGGGTGGCTCCTTGCACGGTACCTGCGCCGATGAGGGTGTCATCATCGAGGATAGTGATCCGCGCGTACGGCTGGTCGTCTCCTGAGAGCATGGTGACAAACGGCGCGTAGGGATTGCGGTCAAGGTTCCAGGTTGTACCCGCACCGATCAGATCTGTGACGTCGGTCTCTGTGCCGTTCTGCCAGAGGGCCGGGGTCCATGTGGACCCCGTGTTTCGGTATCCGGCGATGTGGCCGTCGTTGTTCACTGATTCGGCGACTCCGGGACCGAGGTCCTGTACCACTCCCGCTGCCCAACGGACAGCATGCAGGGGACCTCCTGGCACCAGGTTCGCGGCACCGACCACCACGCCCGAATCGTTAACGTCGAAGGCGTGGGACTGGTCGCCTCCCAGCCCCGGAAGTTGAGTGGCCGCCGCCCCTGGGGTCCACGTGAAGGCCTGAAACGGTCCGGAAGCGAAGTCCCCCGGTCGGGTGGCATCCCCGACAATGGTGCCGTTGGTGTTCACTGCCCGGGCAACCGAGGACGGACCGCCCAAGTCAGGGATTGGGCTCACTTGGTTGTTGACCCACTGGGCGGCAGTTCGCTGCGCTATGCCGAAGCCGTTTGACGACCAGCCGACGGCAGTGCCGCTTGCATTGACATCCAACGCGGCGGACCAACGGTCGCCCGTGAGGTTTAGCGGCGGTAGAGGGGTCGGGACTCCATCCCTCCAGGTGGTGGCCGTTTCGCCCGGGGTCCCCGTCGAGTACGACAGGCCCACAATCACACCCGAACCGTTCACGGCATACGCGCGGGCTCCTTTCTGACCCGCAGGAAGACCGAGCTGGCCCAACGCAGCGCCCCACTTGATCGGTCGTTCGAGGGTCACCAAGAACTTGCCAGAGCCCACAACGCTGTCTGGGGAGAAGGCTCCTTGAGGCATCTCATCTGTAGTTTCCGCCAGAGGGGCGGATCCACCAGCGAGTTGGTGGATGGTCCTGGTCATAGCAGGGTGCGAGAGGATGGTGAACGATGAGGCCACCGGAGGCCCGCTGTTGCCTGCCAAATCCCGTGCCCGCGCCATGACCTGGTACTGCCCATTGCGAAGCGAGTCGCCACGCGGCAACTTGTCGCCGATCCACCAGTCGGCCCTCCCCTCTGCGGGCAACCACGTTGGGTCCGGCAGCCAGTCGGAGCCGCTCCAATAGCGTCCGTCGGCCGCGCGCTGAAGGCGAATATCGACGCTCCCGACGCCCGAAACCCCGTCGTGCCCTCTCCCCCCGATAAAGGGCAGGGCCGGTTGCGTTCCGCCATCCGGCGGTGCGGTCACGGCTAGGTCAGGTGGGCTCAAGTCGATTCGAGCGGCCACATCTTGGTCGGGCCCATCATTGCCTTCTGAGTCGGTTGCGTGGAAGGTAACTCGCGTTGTCCCCTCCGCCGTGACCGTCAGGTCGGTCGAGCTGCCCGGCACGGTCGTTTCGTCGTTGGTGACGGCTCCGGCACTCGACCACGTAAGGGACTTGACGCCCGAGGCGGCACCATCGGGCTCGTCAGATGCGCTGAGGTGCACGGCAATTGGCCGTGTCGCCCAGCCGTCTGCGGGATCGGGCGAGAGCGTGGCGTGGCTCGTCGGTGCCGCGGTGTCCCAAGGCCGGACCTGAACGCTGTGTGTGATCGAACGTTCGACACCTTCGTTGTCAACGACGCTGAGGGTCACACCATATTGACCCCGTGCTCGATACCGGTGTGTAACCCGCGGCCCATCTGCTGAGGTGCCATCGCCGAAGTCCCAGTGGTGGGACATCACCGTCCCATCCACGTCGAAGGACTTCGCGGCGTCGAAGGAAGCGTCGGTGCGATCGTCCAGACCCATAGGAACTTCGAACTGCGGTTGTGGGCTGAACTCGGCGACTTGGGAGGTCCTGACGAGGCCGCCCTGCACCGCCATCTCATATTTGGCTGTCTCTCCGCTGGCCAGAGAGTACTCTCCGCCATCCACCACCTGCGCGGTGCCGGTTCCGTCGGTCCTTATCGCCTTGAACGCGGTCCTTATTGCTCCTTCGTTTGTGACGGCAAATCGGTATGTGCCATCGGCGCCCAACGGGTAGAACGTTCCGACTGCGTCTGGTGACGGTGGTTCCGCCTCCACCACACCAGTGTCTGGTGGCACGTCCCAGTAGATTGACTCGGGATCTTCGTCGTAGCTGCGTCCGGTGGCCGGGTCGACGCCGGTGCGAAGCCCGGTGGGCCCGACGCCGACGATGGCCAGCCGGCCGGGGTCGTCAAGCAATCCAAAGAAACGGTCGCTGAAGCTCGACGCGGGCCCAGAACTGACGTTTCGGTAGGTCCAAACATCCTGAACCTGGTTGATGAAGCGTTGGTAATCATTCTCCACTGCCGGCCAACCCCCCGTCCCCATATTGACCGTGAGAAGTTCGCCATCTTCCTCATATCCAGCCACGACATATGCATGGGCCGACAAAGCGCTCTTGCGCGTCGCAACGATGACTAGGCGGTTTTGATCGATCTCCCTGCGAATGATTTCTAGGAGGCGAGTATCGGCACCAAGACTCGGCGTCTTGTGAACGTTGAATACAACCCCCGTAGGACCATCAACTGTAGTATAACCATCCGAAATGCTGCTTGGAAATGCGATGTACTTCAGTGCCCACGGAACAGGCTGTGTCCCGCAGCCGCCATCCTGCTTTTTGTACCCCCAGTCCGGCCCCCCAGGCCGCTGCGCCCGTTTGAGGAACTGGTCCACGTAGGCCGGAGAGAACAGTACGTTGTCGTCGGTCAAGAAGAATGGCCGCGCACTGAATGGGGTACCAGCGCCAAGGGCATAGCGCAAGACGTTCGACATGGCCGCCAGTAGGCAGCCGCATGCCCCCATTGTTCGGTCGTGGGTCGCGCCTTGATCGTCCTTCCACTTCTGTTCGCTCGGCGTCCCGGGGCCTATTAGGTCCTTCTCCCAGCGCGCATTCGCCTGACCCAGCATTGGATCGTCCCCGGTCGGGATAAGGCGAAATCGGTAGTCTGTTGCGGCCGCTCTCGTTGCCGATGCCGCAATGTAGAAGCCCGACGAAATCACAATCGAGAGCCCAGCCATGATTGACACGAATGCCGACCGGAAATGCCGGTCCCGCCAATAGTCGACTGCAAACATTGATCTACATCCCCTTGGGTCTTTCACACGAACCATCTCTCCCGGGCACATCCGTTTGCTGAGAACTCCCACCCATGTTCTTGGGTCCTTCGGAACCCTTCGGCAGGCTGCAGGCAGGGCAGGTTGAGATCGGTGCCATCACTGTTGGGGCCGTCCCGATGGTTTGCCGGTCGCCGACGTGCGGTTGGTACGGACCACGAGACGTGCGCGTCCGCCGGAAATCGCGATCGCACGGCCGGCGCCTGAGTTGAGGATGAGTTTGGCGGTCGAGGCGGCAACCGCGGCGGACCCTTGAACGCTTCGACGTCGTCGAGGCCGAATGTGAAGCGCCAGGTCTTCCTCCAGACACTCCCTCTGCTGCTTTAGGACGACGATCATGATGACTCTGACCGGCTCGGTCGCGGCTTCTCACCCTATTCGGGACTGGGGGGAGGCGGACGTACTCAGAGACCATGGGACCCCCACTGTTGTTGCGGACCCGCGCTGTTGTCGTGGCGGATACGGACACATGGGCCGCGCTGGAGGCCGCGCGTCCCAGACCGCGGCCAGTTGCGCTCGTGGGTCGATAGGGTTGCGGATGATGCGTACGTCGCGCCGCAGGGCCGCAGCCACGGCGTCGAGGGGGCCAAAATCTGCACCTTTGAAGGATTTCTCTTCCTGGAACAGCGGGCAATACGCAGTTTCGCGTATTTCCTGTCTTGGCCGCGGTCGGGTGCAGGAGCACCTTCACCTCGGCGCGGCGACCTTGGGCGGGTATCGCTGCAGCTTGCCCCGCGACTCGAGAGGGAGTAGGCCCCGCATTGTCGGCCTGGCACGGTGGCGTGGGTTGGAGGCATCGTAAGGACCGCTGATCAGCGGGTCGTGCGTGCCCAGATCGAAGAGACTGCACCTGTCGGTTTTCCGTTGAGGACTCGTGTATATCCGTTCGGCCCCGTATGGTCCGGCATCGGTCTATGGCATGAGTTCAGCCACGTCAACGACTACAGCCGCGGGGACCTGCCCGTCCGCGCGAACACGGCCGAGATGGACCAGGGCACCGAAGGTCGGGCATACCCGCTGGAAACGATCGCCATCGACGTCATGACCCGCGGAACTGAACCGCCCCGGGATTGATGGATGCTCCCAACCCGCGAAAGGGTGGAGTCATGCCAGCACTGAGGAAGTATCCGGACGAGCTGCGGGAGCGTGCGATCCGGCTCGTGATGGACCTGGTCGAGCAGCCGGGTGGGCCGAGTCTCAACCGCGCGTCACTGCGTGTCGGGGAGCAGCTCGGGATCAACGGGGACACGCTGCGTAACTGGGTGAAGCAGGCCCGGGTCGATGCCGGCACGGCGCCGGGCGTCACGACGCAGGACAAGGCTCGGATTGCCGAGCTGAAGCGGGAGGTTCGCGAGCTGCGCCGGGCGAACGCGATCCTCAAGAGCGCCTCGGCTTTCTTCGCGGCGGAGCTCGACCGCCCCTCGACACGCTGATCACCTACATCGACCAGCACAAGGACGTGCACGGAGTCGAGCCGATCTGCCGGGTCCTGACCGAGGCCGGCGCCAAGATCGCCCCGTCCACGTACTACGCGGCCAAGACACGCCCGCCCTCGGCGCGGGCGGTCGCCGACGCGGCCCTGGACGAGCGGATCGTCGCGACCCACGAGGCGAGCTTCGGCGTGTACGGGGTCCGGAAGATGTGGAAGATGTGGAAGGCGCTGAACCGGGAAACGCCGCAGGCGCCGGTGGCTCGCTGCACCGTCGAGCGGCGGATGCGCGCCCAGCACCTCAGCGGGGTGGTCCGTGGACGCGTCAAGCGCACCACGGTTCCCGCTGAGGTGGCGGACCGGCCCGGGGACCTGCTCGAGCGGGACTTCACCGCCGCGGCGCCGAACCAGCGGTGGGTCGCCGACATCACCTACGTTGCGACGTGGACCGGGTTCGTCTACGTCGCGTTCGTGCTGGACCTGTTCTCCCGGCGCGTCGTGGGGTGGCGGGTGTCGAACAGCCTGCGCACCGACCTCGCGCTCGACGCGCTCGAGCAGGCGCTGTGGCAGCGGCACCGCGAACAGCATGACGTCACCGGCCTGATCCACCACTCGGACCGCGGCGTCCAATACGTGGCCATCGGCTACACCGAGCGGCTCGCCAGCGCGGGCGCGGTCGCCTCGGTCGGGTCAAGGGGCGACAGCTACGACAACGCCGCCGCTGAGTCCCTCAACGGCCTGTACAAGACCGAGCTGATCCGGCGCCACGGGCCATGGCGATCCCTCGAGGATGTCGAGTTCGCGACCATGGAATGGGTCGACTGGTACAACAACTCCCGGCTGCACTCCTGGTGCGGCGACGTTCCCCCGGGTGAGTACGAGAAGGAGTACTACCGTCAGAACACCGACACGGACACCACCGCGTCGGCACAACCGAGCCTCCACTAAACCCGGGGCGGTTCAGTCGAGTCCGCGCCGGCACTGATGGGCTGCCCAGCGTGCGGGGTCCTCGCACGCAGTCACGGGCGGCGGGTGGTCGAGTTGATCGACTCGCCGTGCTTCGCCCGGCGGGTCCGGATCCGGTGGCCCAAGCGGACCTGGTCATGCCTGGAGCCGGCGTGCCCGGTCGGGACGTTCACCGAGCAGAGCGAGCAGGTCGCCAGGCCGCGGGCGTTGTTGACGGTCCGGGCCTGCCGGTGGGCGATTGAGCAGCTCCGCCGCGACCACGCCTCGATCCACGGCCTGGCCCGGCAGCTCGGCACGAGTTGGGCGACAGTGTGGCGCTCGATCCGGCCGCTGCTGGCGTAGGCCGCCGCGGACGAGTCCCGCTTCGTCGGTGTCACCACCCTCGGGGTCGACGAGCACGTGTGGCACCACATCAACCCGCTCAATAGGGGCCCGAAGGAGCTGACCGGGATGGTCGACCTGACCCGCCACCCTTACCCGAAGAACCCCGACAAGACCGTCGTGAAGGCGCGGCTGCTCGACCTTGTCGTCGGCCGCTCTGGGCCGGCCTACGCCGGCTGGCTCAAGCAGCGCGGCGAGGCGTTCCGTGGCTGTGTCGAGGTCGCGACGCTCGACCCGTTCCGTGGCTACAAGAACGCCATCGGCGACCAGCTCCAGGATGCGGTCGCGGTGCTCGATGCCTTTCGTGTGGTCAAGCTCGCTGGTCATGCCGTCGACGAGGCACGCCGCCGGGTGCAGCAGGAGATCCACGGCCACCGCGGCCGCAAGAACGACCCGCTCTATCGGAACCGGAGCATCCTGCACGCCGGCGCCGAACACCTCACCGAACGCCAACAATTCCGACTGGCCGCAGCGATCGCCGCGGACGCCCGGCACTATGAGGTGTGGGTCGCCTACCAGTGCGCCCAACAGGTCCGCTCCGCCTACCACCAGGCCAGCCACGTCGAGGGCCGCGCCGTCGCCGAGAAGAACCTCGACTCGTTCGCCTCGTGTCCGATCCCGGAGATCGCCGGATTCGGCCGGACCCTGGCGCAGTGGCGCAAGGCGTTCCTGGCGTACTTCACCACCGGCGGCGCGAACAAGGGCGGCACCGAAGCGATCAACGGCCTGATCGAGCTGCACCGAAGGGTCGCCCGCGGCTTCCGCAACCGGGACAACTACCGGCTACGGATGCTCCTCATCGGAGGAGGGCTCAGCCTGTGACCCACCTCAGATACGAAGAGCCCTGTGAGGGGCGGTCTAAGCATGTGGAAGTGGCGGACACCCGGTCGAGCTGCCGCGCTCGTTGGAGTCACGGTGCCGTCGGTCGTGGCACGGCGGTGTGGGTCTTGCCTCGCCAAGGCCCCGGACAGCCGGGCCGTCTCGTGTGTCGCACCGGATCTCGGACTCGGAGTGTGAGCGTCTGGCCACCGCGGACGGTGATATTGCTACGGGTGCGAGACTCCTCGTGACCAGACCTACAGCAGATGTCGAGTGAAGATTCCTACATACACTTGGCCCCCCTCAACGCAAAAATGCACACGATTTCGATGCGGCTCGAGCTTGGCATGCCACTCGCAGTCGCGAATTCGATCCGCGAATTGTGCCTTTCGCTCCCTCATCGCCGCCGCGTTGCGGTGGGTCTGGGATGACTCGGGGGAGCAGTCCACCCCATAATGACTTGACATGCGCGATATTCGTTCGTGATTGTGAACCACCTCCTCGAACGTCTGAACCATGCCATCATCTAAACCCCCTAGGACTCCAATGAGTCTCTCTCGTACCTCGTTCCATGCCCCTTCGAAACGGCCCACTTGCGACCATACCGCAGGCGCAAATACTGTGGTGGGAAACGCATACTGCGCCTTTTTCCCGATTTCTGAGGGTGCCGCGCGATAACGAAGGAAAGAGTCACGCCAGAAATCAGACAAGGATCCGGTTTCGTCAATAAACCAAATCGGTCGTCCTCCTGAATGATCGTTTCTTTCCTGGATCCTGCAGGCGCCCGCGAAAGGTCCGCCGCGCAGGCAGAGGACCGCCCAAGGAGCCCGTGCAACATGAAGTAGGCACAGGCCCACGGAAGGGGAGAAGTCAAGTGCGCTCGAGCCGTCAGTCAGATTGTATGGGGGGTTACCGTCGGCCTCCCCCCAAGTGGAGGCCTTCTGAAGTTCAACTCCTAGAAGAAGTCGCACATCGCGGTCAAGCGTCGTGTTCATCCCGAACAGAAACTCCGACAGAGATTCAAAGCCCACTACCGGGGCTGAGAATAGGTCCTCCCACGCGAGTACCGTTCCCTGTTCCTGAGCACTATCGAGGAGGCTCACGAATGCCTCCACGGCCGCAGAGTCATCCTGGCTAGATCCTAGGTGGAGGAAACTGTGCTCACCGATAACGAATGTGGCCCTCATGATCGTGGTGTGCGTGGCCGCGTGATGTGGCGAAGATCTACCTCTAACTGGTCGAAGAAGCCAAGAGGCCAAGCGGTGGGTCTGCCCCGTTCGTTCAGCTCGATTTCTGTGGGATCGCGGTCACCCGCCAAGAAGTGGACAATGACGTCTTCGGCATCCACGAGGGCGTCTACCACTGCGCGACGAACCCCGTTCAAGACGTGATCACTGTGCGTTTCGATGACGACCTGAACACCACCGGCGGCCACTAGCGCCAAGAATCTAGCCAGGCTCGATTGCGCCGCGGGGTGCAGGTGGGCCTCGGGGGAGTCGACGATCAGAACGGAATTGGGACGCGCACCCAGGCCAGCGACCACTATGGGCAGCGCATAACTGATACCGAATCCCACGTTCGTTGGGAGGAACCAGTCGGTGGCGCTGGTGGAACGTACGTGCAGCGTTGCTAGATCGGTGCGCGGAATGAGGCGAGCGTCGAACTGCACTCTGCCGACGAGCTCGCTCATCCAGGCCTCAGTCTGCGAGTGTAGCGTCGTCACCTTCGACTGCTGGGGATGCAACAGAGGCTGGGCCACCTCCCTACGGCCATGTACAGCCAGGGCGTGTGCGACGAATCGACCGTCGTCCCCCAGATGAACGGTTTCGTCATCGCGGCTGGTCGGTGTAGGCGAGACTGCCTGCGAGGTGCGGGGCCCGACGCGTTCGGCTCCAAGGTAGGTGAGCGAGATGCCGGCGTCCGAGTTTTCCGTGCGCACAAGGTAAGACGCCGCTTCCGCCCCCTCGAATTGCGTCTCAAACGCCCAGTCGTGCCACACATCGTCAACGTCCAGGCTGACCGCAATGCGACTAGTTGCTGCGTCGACGGCCAGTACGTCTGCCGGCTGGCCGAGCTGCAGTCCGGGTTCAGCATTCAGCGAAACTACGTTTGACGTGGTCAACTGCGCCTGGTAGGCGAGCAGAAGCGACTGGATGATCGTGCTTTTTCCACTGCTGTTAAGACCAGTTAACACGGTCAGAGGCGTGAAGCGAAAACTTTGGTCAATAAAGCGTTTGAGGTTGTGCACCCGCAGTTCGCCGATCATTGAGCGGGCTCCAGCAGCTTGCGCGCGACTGCAAAGCGCCTATTCACCCGGGCCGGGTCGCCAGTCGACGAACTGATCGCGTTTATGTAAAGATAGTCGTTAGTCATCGCCTTCCGCGCACCTGTCACAATACGGTCGCGGTGCTGGGTTAGGAAGACTTCGTCGACGTCGACTAGTGCGACACACCAACTCTCCAGAAGGGCACGATTGATTGGCGATCGATAGTTGGAGGTTGTGGGCCACTTACGGAACGCATGCTTGCCAAAGAGTGTATACCCTTTTTGCATAGACCGCTCAAAATCTCTGAATAGACGGTCAAGTTCGGAGTCGCTTACTCGGGTCGGATCGTCGATCTTTGTGACTGCCTCATCGAGCAGCCTCTCCAACGAACCGACGGAGTCGTACTGCTCGATATCATCGAGCATCCGGAAAGCCAGAAAGCGCAGCGCCGATTCTCGGTCGTGCATGCGCACGTGGTCGCGCAGCACCCCCCCAGTGGCCTTATGGAAGATCTCACTTGAAGTGCATCTCTTGAGGAATGTGCGGGATCTGCTCCGACTCATGCAATGGCGAATTTCCATGCTGTTTAGCGGTTCGCCACCCGTGTTAATCCGCTTGAAGATGTCATACTTCACCTCTGAAGGAGTGGTTGGATCTATAACGTGCGCGACGATCTGAGCATTATGCAGTCTCCGCTGCAGGGACGGTGAAAGGTCGCCAAACCTCTTGCCTTGTTCCTGATTCAAATACTCGAGGTCCGCTAGGCGAAATTCCTTGCCACGGACGAAGCCATGAATAGTCGAGAGTCGTTGCAGGCCATCCACCACACGCAGCAGGCCGTCATCATCCTCGGCGAAGTAGAAGGCCGGCAGTGGGATCTGCAGTAGAAGGCTCTCTACCAACCGGGACTTCTGGCGTGCTTTCCACACTCGGTTTCGCTGAAAGTCCGGCGCCAAGTCGAGATCTTCGCTGTCGATCATGTCGAGAATGTTGCGGAGCGAGAAGTTCTTGGTCGACACACGGATCTTCTCTGGGTCCCATGGATCAGCAATTTGACTCGCGGTCGAGTCGTTCTGCTCTATCTCAACCCCGGTTTGCTCGCCGTGGAAAACCTCCTCAACGAGTCCGACTCCCTTGATGTTCGGATCAGCGCTCATGACTCGCATCGTAGAGGCCGGCGGATCCGATGCGGTGCTGGACTGGCAGGATCCCGGAGCAGGCTCGGCACTCGACTTCCTCGCGCAAGTCGGCGGCGGCGTCAGCGGGCAGCTCCAGAGGTGGCCTTGGATGTGCCAGCGATAGTCGTCGATCTACGCGATCTCCTTACCGCCATCGATCCCCGCCTGAGGTGCTGCTCGTCGGGGCTGCCGACGCCCTCGACCCTGGCTCGGTCGACGGCCGCCCCGGGAAGTCGACGAGCTGAGCGCGTTCACCGACCATTCCAGCGGGTTGCGACCCCGTAAGGGCGCACCCTCGCATGACGACCACAGGTTCGAAAGCCACGTGTGCATGCTGTTCGTCGGGCGTATGACGGACATGCGGTTCCCTGCCCGGCACCACATGGAGTCAGCACCGGATGCGCTGCTCTTCCCGGTCGAGGGACCCATGCGCGTCTCGAGCGGGGACGCGCCGAAGACGGGCGCCGGGTGCGACGCAACATCCAGAAGATTCTATTCCAGAAGCACCCTACGAGATGAAGCACCGCGAACTCCTCCGGCGCTCTTGGACCTGCCACCTGCCGCGCCCTCGCCGTCGAACTCGGTCGGTCTGCCCGGGCGTCGAGCGGCGCGTAGTGGGGCAACGGATCGCGGACTCCGGTGCGAGCGAGGATGTGCCATCAATAGGGCCGCTGTCGGCCGGCAAGCTGTCCGCCCAGATGGTCACGATCTCACGCCTGGGCAAGCAGTCTGCCGTCGCCCATAAGTTCATCGCGGGTTAGGGCCGCGGCTCAAGCGCGTGCCGGTCCTGGGTCCTGGTCACGACCTTCGCCGCCGTGGTGACCCCTGCGACAGCCACGGTGAGCGATCGCATCGGGTTCAGCTCGGCCAGACCTCCGGCAAGTCCCAAGCGTTCGTGACTTGGAAGGAGCTCGACCGGTCGGGCCGGCTCACCGGACTCTCCCCGACGGCTGCCGGAGCTCGGGCGGACTCGCCGCGCGGTCGGACTCCTCGACGCCGCGCCGGGCTCGCTCAGCACCGCCAGGCCATCGGCGAACCGGAGAAGAAGCGGCAGGATCCCGACGGTGGCCCGAGCCGAGCCGCCATCAAACAGAGGAAGGGCACTTGCTGGCTACTCCCCAGCAGCAAGGCCGCGCCAGCTTCCGAAGCAGCTACAGGAGGACGCCTTGTCTGATCTCCTGCACATGTGAGCGGTTGGGCTGCGTTCCGGCCGGCGCCAGGAGCTCGTGTGGTTGGGTGATGACACTCACTGCGTTAACGCGTGAGTTGAGTCCATCAGAGTGGTGTACGACGATCTCGGTGAGCGTGTCCTGCTGATGTAGGCGCGGCCACCGCTGTGATCCTTCGAGTGATCTCTCACAACCGACTCGAAGAAGGACACCACGATGACCGCTGGGCCCATTTTCGACCCCAACGTCTTCCTGCACGAGCAGCTGGCCCAGGCCAGCCCCGACCTGATGCGCGAGCTGCTCACCACGTTCATCAACGCCTTGCTGTCCGCGCAGGCTGACAGCGTGTGCGGCGCCGAGTACGGCACCCGCAACCCGGACCGGGTCACTTCCCGTAACGGCTACCGGCACCGCGACCTCGACACCCGCGCCGGCACCCTGGACGTGGCGGTCCCGAAGCTGCGCGAGGGGACGTTCTTCCCGGACTGGCTGCTGGAGCGGCACCGCCGGGCGGAGGCGGCGCTGACCACGGTCGTCGCGACCTGCTACCTGCTCGGGGTGTCGACTCGCCGGATGGACAAGCTCGTGCGGTCCTTGGGGATCACTGGCCTGTCCAAGTCGCAGGTGTCGGTGATGGCCCGCGACCTTGACGAGCAGGTCCCCCGCGTTCCGCACGAGGCCGTTGCACGACGGGCCGTACACGTTCGTCGCGGCCGACGCGTTGACGATGAAGGTCCGTGAGGCCGGCCGGGTCGTGAAAGTTGCGGTGATGGTCGCGACCGGCGTGAACGCCGACGGGTACCGGGAGGTCCTCGGGATCCACACCGCCACCACCGAATCCAGCGCCGGCTGGTTGTCGTTCTTCCGCGACCTGACCGCAAGAGGACTGTCCGGTGTCGCGATGGTCACCTCCGACGCGCACGCCGGCCTCGTCGAGGCGATCGGGGCGACGCTGCCGAACGCGTCCTGGCAACGGTGCCGCACCCACTACGCCGCGAACCTCATGTCCGTGACCCCGAAGAGCCAGTGAGGCTGGGTCAAGGCGTTGCTGCACTCGGTGTACGACCAGCCGAACGCCGACAGCGTGAACGGGCAGTTCGACCGGGTGCTGGAGGGCCTGTACGAGAAGCTCCCGCAGGTGGCTGAGCATCTCGAGCTGGCCCGGGCGGACATCCTCGCCTTCACCCTCTTCCCGAAAGAGATCTGGCGTCAGATCTGGAGCAACAACCCGAACGAGCGGCTCAACCGGGAAATCCGGCGTCGGACCGACGTCGTGGGCATCTTCCCGAACCGCGAGGCCGTGATCCGGCTCGTCGGCGCCGTCCTGGCCGAGCAGCACGACGAGTGGGCCGAACAACGCCGCTACCTCGGCCTGGAGGCCCTGAAGAACGCCCGAGCCGTCCTCACCGCCCGCACCACCAACACCCAGCCCGAGGAGGTCTCGGCCGACCTGATCGCCGACGCGATCAACGCCTAAACCAACAACCCCGACGGATCACCGTCGTACACCACCGATCCGGACTTGACCAACGCGTGTTCTCTTGACGCCAAGCTTTCGTGCAACGAGTCGTGCAACGAACCGCGGTAAAGAGGGGTCCGCAGGGGGCCCTCGCGGTCATTTCGACATCGAAGCAGGGGCGCGCACGAATCTACAGAACCGCAGGTCAAGGGCACTTGACCTGCGGTTTCGGGTGGTGGCCAGGGGCGGGATCGAACCGCCGACCTTCCGATTTTCAGTCGGACGCTCGTACCAACTGAGCTACCTGGCCGTGAACAACGAGTGGAACTATAGCCGACCCTGCCGCCCACCTCGCAAACGCGCCCGCGGACCGGAGCGCCCCCACGTCTCGCACCCCGACGACCCGGCGCCCTGTGGCCCAGTCCGCCGCGTCCCACCACCGTCCGTGGACGCTGGGTGTGCGTGAGGGCCCGACGTGCGAGAGGGTAAGAGACGGCATACGACTGCTGTCGCGCCCGTGACCCCTCCGAAGGTCATGAAATGTTCAACCACCTGGCCGACGTGACAGAATGTCGACGTTGACACCGATGAGCAGGGGAGTGACCGCATGACCGACAAAGGTTCCGCACTGAGTGGGGACTGGGACTTCGACCCGGCACACACCCGCATCGGGTTCTCTGCGCGGCACGCCATGGTCACGACCGTCCGCGGGTCGTTCAACGACGTGACCGGCCGGTTCTACGCAGACCTCGACACGATGGACAAGTCCTACGCCGAGGTCACGCTCAAGGCTGCGAGTGTCGACACCCGCAACCAGCAGCGCGACGACCACCTGCGCAGCCCCGACTTCTTCGACGTCGAGAAGTGGCCCGACATCCGCTTCGTGAGCACGCAGATCGAGGAGGTCGAGGAGAACGCCTTCATGGTCTCCGGAGACCTGACGATCCGCGACGTCACGAAGCCTGTGACGATCCCGCTCGAGCTGATCGGGGTCCAGACCGATGCGTTCGGCGCCCTGCGCGCGGGCTTCGAGGGCTCGCGCCGCATCAACCGCCGCGACTTCGGGCTCGAGTGGAACATGCCGCTCGACGCGGGCGGCCTGCTCGTCTCCGAGAAGATCTCGCTCGAGTTCGAGATCTCCGCCATCAAGCGCGGCAGCGACGAGAGCGCCGACCAGGCCGGCGGCGAGGGCAACGAGTCCGAGGGCTGAGGCCAGCCCCACCAGACGCCAGAGGGCCGACCCCATCGGGGTCGGCCCTCTGTCATGTGCCACGGCACCGTGGAGGTATGCCGTGTGCCGGGCTCCGCGACCAGGCCCGCGACCGCGCCCGGGGGCGTGCCACACGCCCACAGGCAGCAGCTCAGGCCGCGGGGCCCTTGCTCGCGACGTCCGCGACGTGCTCCATCGCCTCGCGCAGCTCCCCGAGCCAGTCGCCCTCGTGCTGGCCGACGAGCTTGACGCACCACGCGAGCGCATCGGCCCGCGACCGGGCGACGCCGGCGTCGACGAGCGTGTCGAGCACGAGCCGCTCGGGCTGGCGCAGGCGCGTCATCGCGGGCGCGGCCACGTGGGTGAAGAGCTCGACCCGGTCGCCGACCCGAACGGCCCACGACACCTTGCGGTCGAAGCGGTGCTCGGCCTCGCGGGCGATCTCGATGCGCCGGCTGCGCGTGTCCTCGCGGAACGCCTTGGCCCGTCCGGCCCTTGCCTCAGCGCGTGCGGCGTCGCTCGTGCCGTCGGGCAGGTCCACGTCGCCGATGGTGAGCACGACCGTGATCTCCTCGCGGTCGACCGTCACCCGGGGCGCGGTCGACTCGTCGTCGCCACGCCACTCCTCGGGCAGGCGGCCGAGGAACCAGCCGCGCACCCGCTCCTGTGCCTCATTGGTAATCATGTAATCAGGATTACTCGATTACACGCCAACGTCAACGATGTTCGCCGTGGACGAACGCCGCGCCGGAGCGCGCCGGCCACCCGTGGCGGAGCGCGCCGGCCACCCGTGGCGGAGCGCGCCGGCCACCCGCGCCAGAGCGCGCCGGCCACCCGTGGCGGAGCGGCAGGCCGGCGCGCAGTCCTCCGGCGAACCGCTACCCCTGCCTCACCCGGATCGTGTAGCT
Organism: Humibacillus xanthopallidus; assembly: GCF_006717145.1. Classification (GTDB taxonomy): domain Bacteria; phylum Actinomycetota; class Actinomycetes; order Actinomycetales; family Dermatophilaceae; genus Humibacillus; species Humibacillus xanthopallidus. Next base: position 932,825 of record NZ_VFQF01000002.1, read on the forward strand.
GCCCGTCCCGGCGTGCGAGTAGTGCCGCACCTGCGCGAGGTACCGCCCCGGCCCGAGGGCCCGGCGGATCTTCGCGTTGCGGCCGTAGCCGCTGTCGTCGTCCTCGGCGATGAGCGCGGTCGGGCTGTCCGGCCCGTAGAGCTTGAGGTAGACGTCGGTCGTCCCACGGGTCGCGAGCTCGTAGAGCCCGTCGCTCGCCACGTCGAAGGAGTAGAGGTCCTCCTCGCCCGGGGCGCCGATCGCGCCGGACACCTTGGGCCCGCCGACGACGAGCGTCGGGGCGTCGCCGACGACCGGGGCCGTCCGCGGATACATGCTCGCACCGGAAACGAAGGACTTGTCGAGCGTCGACAGCACGTCGTTGGCGTGCGTCGCGACCCCGTTGAGCGTCCACGACGCCGGGAACGCGTAGAGCATGATCGAGTCGGGGTCGAACTGCGTCCCCTTGATCTGGTCGACCGCGTACTTCATGAAGACGTTGTGCCGCACCTTCGCCGCGTCCCACCGGTTCGGCGGCCCCGCGAGCGCCGCGATGACGACCGGCTCGTTCCACTGGATGCCGCCGAGCGGGCTGGAGTGCTCGTGCGCGAGACCGATCGCGTGGCCGAACTCGTGCCCAGCCGTGCCGCCGTCGAGGAAGCCGAGGTTCATCGTCGGCTGGTCGGCCGGGATCCCCTTGCAGTCGGTGCCGACGTAGGACCAGGCGCCGTCGCCCGGGTCGAACGTGATGCGGATGTCGGCCGCCGTGTGCTGGCCGAAGTCGAAGCTGATGTTGCACGCCTGCTCCCACCAGGCCGCCTGGGCCCGCGCCGTCGCTTGCTCGGCCGGGGTGCCGCCGCTGAAGCTCACCGTGAGGCGCGTCCCGTTGGGCCACGACTTGCCGATGGGCGAGATGGCGCGGTCGCCGCCGTCCGGCCCCCGCTCGCGCCGGTGCGGGCGCAGCAGGTCCTTCGGCAGGATCCGGTCGAAGCACACGTGCGGAGCGGCGTCCGTCGTAGCCGTGTGAGTGCTCTCTCGTGTCGTCTCTGACATTGCCCGTCCCCTTCGAACTCGGCGCGAGGATGCGCCTTCTCCAACTGTCCTCGCGTCACGTCGCCGCCACAGCCAAACCGCGGTATGCCGTCCGCCTCGCCGGGCGACACACCTCAGCCGCGCGGCCGGCGGGGGTATGCCGTGTGCCCGGCCCCACGGCATACGCGCGGTGGCGTGGGAGTCCGGCTCAGCCGCGGCGGACGAGGTCGTGCACGAACGCGAGCTTGGCGATGACGGTCTCGCTCAGCACGAAGGGGTAGAGGTCGTCGTGACCCATGCTGCGGTTGGAGGCGTTGAGGGCGTAGGAGAGCGGCAGCCAGTGGGCGATGAGCGACTCCATCGTCGGCAGCTCGCTCGGCGCGTCGACCGGCCGCGTGCGCAGGTGCTGGGCCTTGGCGTCGACGACGTCGGCGCCCTCGACGACGATGCCGTAGGAGGCCGCGGTCTGGATCGAGTCGGTGATGTGCAGGTAGTGCGCGAAGGTCTCGGCCCAGTCCTCCCACGGGTGCGACGTCGCGTACTCGCTGACGTACGAGCTGCGCCAGTCGGCGGGCGGCCCGTCGTCGTAATGCTTTTCGAGCGCATCGGCGTAGTCGGCACGCTCGTCGCCGAAGAGCTCACGGAAGGCTGCGAGCGAGTCCTCTCCCCGCTCCCACGCCCGGCGCGAGCCCTGGTCGCGCACCCAGCCCACGTCGGGGACGGCGCCGTCGACGAGCACCTGCCAGTAGTAGTGCCCGGTCTCGTGGCGCAGGTGGCCGAGCATCGTGCGGTAGGCCTCGCCCATCTGCAGGCGCATCGCCTCGAGCTTTGCGTCGTTGCCCTCGGCGAGGTCGATCGTCACCACGCCGTCGGCATGACCGGTGATGACGGACTCGTCGCGGCTCGAGAGCAGCTCGAAGGCGACCCCGGCCGGGTCGTCGTCGAGCGACACCACGGGCAGCACGAGGTCGAGCAGCTGATAGATGAGGCGCCGCTTGGCCGACTCGGTCTTGGCCCACGCCGCGAGGCCCTCGCTGTCCGCGTCGTTCGGCCGCTTGCGGGTCAGCCGGCACGAGAGGCACAGCTGCCCGGAGTGGTCGACGAGCCACTGGCAGCCGGCCGCCGCGAGGTTGGCGCAGGCCACCGCCGACCCGTCGGACGGCACCGGCACGAGCGCCATCCGGGGCATCGAGAAGCCCTGGTCGGTGCCACAGGTGACACACACCGAGTTCTCGAAGCCGAGCAGGCTCGAGCAGACCGCGCACGCGAAGGCTCTCATCGGACCGACCGTAGGCGACCTGCGTTTCGGGCACGTGAACGGCGCCGTCGGCGGGGTCGGCTAGGCGGCGGCGACAGCGGCCCCACGTAGACTCAGCCCTCGTGCAGTTCCTCAACGGTCTCCAGCCCCAGCTCGACCTCACCTACGACGACGTCTTCATGGTGCCGAGCCGGTCGTCGGTCACGAGTCGCCTCGACGTCGACCTCTCGACGTCCGACGGCTCGGGCACGACGATCCCGCTCGTCGTCGCCAACATGACCGCCATCGCCGGCCGTCGCATGGCCGAGACGGTGGCCAGGCGCGGTGGTATCACGGTCATCCCGCAGGACATCCCGCTCGAGGTCGTGCGCGACGTCATCGGCTGGGTCAAGCAGCGCCATCTCGTCCACGACACGGCGATCACCCTCGAGCGCCACCTCACGGCGGGTGAGGCGCTCGTCCTGCTGCAGAAGCGCGCCCACGGCGCCGCCATCGTCGTCGACGGCGCGAAGCCGGTCGGCATCGTCACCGAGAAGGACCTCACCGGCGTCGACCGCTTCACCCAGGTCAAGGACGTCATGGGCCAGGAGATGGTCGTCCTGCCCGACGACATCGACCCGCAGGAAGCCTTCGAGCGCCTGCTCGCCGCCCGCCGGCGCGTGGCCCCCGTCGTGTCGGCCCACGGCGAGCTCGTCGGCATCCTCACCCGTGGCGGCGCGCTGCGGGCCGGTCTCTACGACCCTGCCGTCGACGGCTCCGGGCGGCTGCGCGTCGCCGCCGCGGTCGGCATCAACGGTGACGTCGCGGCCAAGGCCGCTGAGGTGCTCGACGCCGGCGCCGACGTGCTCGTCATCGACACGGCGCACGGCCACCAGGACAAGATGCTCGACGCGCTGAGAGCGGTGCGCGACCTGTCGCCGACGGTCCCCGTGGTCGCCGGCAACGTCGTCTCGGCCGCCGGCACCCGCGAGCTCATCGACGCCGGCGCCGACATCGTCAAGGTCGGGGTCGGCCCGGGTGCGATGTGCACGACCCGCATGATGACGGCTGTGGGTCGCCCGCAGTTCTCCGCGGTGCTCGAATGTGCCACTGCCGCAAAGGAGCTCGGCAAGCATGTCTGGGCCGACGGCGGTGTGCGTCACCCGCGCGATGTCGCCCTCGCCCTGGCCGCCGGCGCCAGCAACGTCATGATCGGCTCCTGGTTCGCCGGCACCCTCGAGTCGCCCGGCGACCTCTACACCGACAACGACGGCCGGCAGTACAAGGAGTCCTTCGGCATGGCCAGCTCGCGGGCGGTGCGCGGTCGCACGGCCAGCGACACGGCATACGACCGGGCGCGCAAGTCGCTCTTCGAGGAGGGCATCAGCTCGGCGCGCATGTATGTCGACCCCGCTCGCCCCTCCGTCGAGGACGTCATCGACGAGATCATCGCCGGGCTGCGCAGCAGCTGCACGTATGCCGGTGCGCGCACTCTCGAGGAGTACCACGAGCGGGCGATCGTCGGGCTCCAGAGCACGGCCGGCTTCGCCGAGGGCCGCCCCCTCCACACGTCCTGGTAGGCGGCGCCCTCCGCTGGGCGGGGGCGCGATGCCCGGCGTGATGCGACGCCGGATGGTCTGCGTCAGACGGGGGTGGTCACCCCCACCTGACGCAGACCATGAGGCACACCATCAAGCGGTGACCGGCGGCGCGGCGTTGAGGGCCGCCTTGGGCAGGCCACGGCCGACGAGCCTGCCACGCTGGCCCTTCGGCGGTAGAGCGAGGCGGAAGACCTTGGCCCACGCCTGGCCGACCTGACGGTGCATCGGGCCGGTCGTGTAGGGCAGGCCGTAGCGCTCGCAGATCTCGCGCACCTCGACCGCGACCTCGGCGTAGCGGTTGCTCGGCAGGTCGGGGAAGCAGTGGTGCTCGATCTGGTGGCTGAGGTTGCCCGTCATGAGGTGCATGAGCTTGCTGCCCGAGATGTTGGCCGAGCCGAGCGTCTGGCGGATGTACCAGTCGCCTCGCGTCTCGCCCTCGATCTCCTCCTCGGTGAAGGTGTCGACCCCGTCGGGGAAGTGCCCGCAGAAGATGACCGAGTGCGCCCAGACGTTGCGGATCGCGTTGGCGGTGAAGGTGCCGACGAGCGCCTGCTTGCCCGAGCCGAAGACGGCCGCGGCCGCCGGCGTCGCGACGTAGTCCTTGGTGAACTGTCGCACGACCTTGCGGCCCATGGCCTTGAGGTCCTTCTTCAGGTCGTCGGTCGACTTCTCGCCGTCCTTGACCGCCTCGAGCTCGAGGTCGTAGATCGCGATGCCCCACTCGAAGAAGGGCGCGAGCACCATGTTGTAGAGCGGGTTCCCGAGGTTGCCGGGGTGCCAGGGCTGGGCCTCGTCCATACGCAGGATGGAGTAGCCCACGTCCTTGTCCTTGCCCAGCACGTTGGTCCACGTGTGGTGCAGGTCGTTGTGCGTGTGCTTCCACGCGGCGGCCGGCGTGACGAAGTCCCACTCCCAGGTCGTGCTGTGAATGTCGGGGTCGCGCATCCAGTCCCACTGGCCGTGGAGCACGTTGTGCCCGATCTCCATGTTCTCGAGGATCTTCGCGACCGAGAGCATGGCCGTGCCGGCGACGAACGCTGTCTTCCTGCGCGACAGCAGCAGGGTGGCGCGGCCGGCGATCTCGAGCGTGCGCTGCACCTTGATGACCCGCCGGATGTAAGCCGCGTCCGCGGCGCCGCGCGAGGCGATGATGCGGTCGCGGATCGCGTCGAGCTCACGCCCGAGCTGCTCGACATCGGCGTCGCTGAGGTGGGCTGCCGCGTGCGGGCGGGCCGCGGGGTGGCCCGTGGCCGCGAGGACCGGCTTCCTCGGGCGGATGCCGGTCGCACCGTCAGCGCCCTCGGCGGGTCCGGCGTCGGCGGGGTCTGCCGTCGGGGTGGTCGACCTGTTCACTGTCGTGGTCATGTCGGGCGATGTCCTATCTCAGATGTCCAGGTTGACGGGTCCGGCTGCGGCGTTGACGCAGGTCTGGATGAGCTCGCCCTCGTCGCCGTGCACCTCGCCGGTGCGCAGGTCGCGCACCTTGCCGGCGACGAGCGGGATGAGGCAGCTCCGGCAGATGCCCATGCGGCATCCGCTCGGCATGACGACCCCGCACTCCTCACCGGCGTCGAGGAGGGGGACGTCGCCGTCGACCTCCACCTCCTTGTCCGACTTTTCGAAGGTCACGAGCCCGCCTTCGCCGCCCGTTCCCGGGAGCAGGGCGGTGGCGAAACGCTCGATCGTGAGGTTCTCGTGGGTGTCGTCGTGGCCGTCACGCAGCCACAGCTCGGTCGCCGCGTCGAGGAAGTCAGCCGGACCGCAGGCGTATGCCGCCCGGTCGCGCCAGTCGGGGCAGAGCGTCTCGAGGTCGGTCGCGTCGCCGAGGTCGAGGCGGCGGGCCGGTGCGCCGGTGCCGGAGTCGCGGGTGAACCAGTGCTTGACGGTCAGTCCGGGGAACTGGTCGGCGAGCTCGAGCAGCTCGTCGTGGAAGAGCGCGTCAGCGGGAGTGCGGGCCGAGTGGATGAGCACGACGTCGGCGTCGGGTCGGCGCGGCACAAGGGTGCGGATCATCGACATGACCGGGGTGAGGCCGCTGCCGGCGGTGAGCATGAGCAGCGGCCGCGGGTGCTCGGGCAGCGTGAAGTCGCCCTGCGGGGTGTCGAGGAAGAGGATGTCGCCGACCCTGGTGTCGCGCGCGAGAGCGGTCGAGACGACGCCGATCGCGGTGACCGTGATCGCGGGGTCGTGACCCGCGGCGGCCGACAGCGAGTAGCTGCGCCAGTGGCGCACGCCGTCGATCTCGACACCGACGCGCGCCCACTGACCGGCGGCGTGGGGGTTCCAGCCTCGGCCCGGACGGAAGTGGATAGTCGTCGAGTCGGGGGTCTCTCGCACGACCTTCGTCACGACGCCACGAAGCTGCCGCGACGAGGAGAGCGGGTTGACCAGTCCGAGGATGTCCTCGGGGGCCAGCGGGGTCGTCAGCAGCGACGCCACCCGCCGGAGCACTCTGATCTGGGCCATGCAACCATCATCGCCCCCGAAAGCCCCTGACGTCTTGGGGCGGCGCGTAGTCTTTGGGGTGAGAATCTGTTGTCTCGGGATAGAAAGCAGGAGGGCAATGTGGTCCAGACCACGTCAGACCCCCCGTGGTTGTCTCTCCCGGCCGAAATCAGCACTGTGCTCCGTCCGGTCGTGCGTGACATCGTCGAGGCCATCATCGAGGGCATCCCCCGTGGCGTGCCCGTCTATGCGATGCCGATGGAGGGCCGCTTCGGCCAAGGCGTCCGGCAGGGCGTGACCGTCGCCCTCAACCGCTTCCTCGACCTGCCCGGCACCCGGCTCGACGCGCTCTCGCCCGACGGCAAGTGGATCTACGAGAGCCTCGGCCGCGGGGAGGTGCGCTCGGGGCGCAGCCTCGAGTCCCTCCTTGCCGCCTACCGCTACGGCGCCCGGGTGACCTTCCGCGCCATCTCGCGGCTCGTCGACGTCTCGCAGATGTCTCCCGACGTGCTGCTCTCCCTGGGGGAGTCGCTCTTCGCCTACATCGACGAGATCTCGGCGGCCAGCGCGCAGGGGTATGCGCAGGAGCAGTCCGAGCGCGCGGGCGAGCAGCAGCGGCTGCGAGCCGAGCTGCTCGAGATGCTGCTGCGCGGCGACTCGAGCGACGGAGGCCCGGCTCGGCTCGCCGCCGCCGTCGGCTGGACCCTGCCCGAGTCGGTCGTCGTCGCCCTCGTGCCCTTCCCCCACGTCGAGGGGCTGCGCGCGGGGCTCGGACCCGAGGGTCTGGTGGCCGAGCGCGGCACCGACGTCGTCGTCGTCTTCCCCTCCAGCTCCGGGTTGCGGCGCCGTCGCGAGCTCGAACGCGCTCTCGCCGGCCGCCGCGCCGTCGTCGGGCCGCCGCGGCCCTGGCAGCAGGCGGGGGAGTCGCTCCAGCTCGCGACCTCGGCGGGCGCCCACGGCATCGGCCGCCCGCTCGACGCCGAACCCGGCGGGGCTGTGGGGGCGGTGGGGGCGGTGGGGGCCGGCGCCACGGTGTGGGTCGAGGACCACCTCGCCGAGCTCGTCGTGCGGGCCGAACCGCTGGCGACGGACGACCTCGCTCGCCGGCGCCTGGCCCCGCTGGAGGGCCTGCGGCCGCTCGTGCGTGCCCGGCTCACCGAGACCCTCCTGTCGTGGCTGCGTCACCAGGGACAGCGGACGCCGATCGCCGACGAGCTCTTCGTGCACCAGCAGACCGTCGGCTACCGGGTCGCCCAGCTCAAGCAGATCTTCGGCGACGACCTCGACGACCCCGAGGTGCGCTTCGAGCTCGAGCTGGTCCTCCGGGCCGGCCACCGCTGAGCCCAGCGGAGGGGGCCTCGGGGCGGGCCTGAGAGCCGAGCGGACCGGGGGTGTCGGCGGGCCCGCTGAGCCGAGCGGGCGGCATACGCCCTCGGCTAGGCGTTCGCGCAACACACCGAGAAACCGTCAACCCCACGAGGTATGCCGCGTGGGGTTGACGACTGCTCGGTGTGTTGCTGGGCCGGGGCGCGGCGCCGGGTCAGAGGAGGCGGATCGGGGCGCCGTCGAGGAAGGCGACGATGTCGTCGACAACTCCAGCGAAGAACGTCGCGTAGACGTCCTCGGTGACGTAGCCGAGGTGTGGTGTGAGCAGTGTGCGGGGCGCGGTCCGGAGCGGGTGGTCGACCGGCAGCGGCTCCTCGTCGAAGACGTCGAGGCCGACGCCGCCGAGGTGCCCGGCGTCAAGGGCGGCGACGAGAGCGGCCTCGTCGATGATCGGCCCGCGTGAGGTGTTGACGAGCAGCGCGTCGGGACGCATGAGGCCCAGCTCTCGGTGCGAGAGGAGCCCGCGGGTGCCCTCGCCGAGCACGAGGTGGATCGACACGACGTGCGAGGCGGCGAGCAGGTCGTCGAGCCCGACCGCCCGTGCTCCAGCGGCTGCCGCCCGCTCGTCGGTGAGATGGGGGCTCCAGGCGATGACGTCCATGCCGAAGGCGCGCCCGACCGCGGCCACCTGGCTGCCGAGGCGTCCCACGCCGAGCAGTCCGAGCGTGCGACCTGCGAGGTCGGTGCCGACCGTCGTCTGCCAACCACCCGTGCGCACGGCGGTCGCCTCGGTCACGAGGTGCCGCGCGAGGCCGAGGATGAGCGCCCAGGTGAGCTCGGCGGGAGCCGACGCGCGGCTCTCCGTGCCACTGACGGTGATGCCTGCAGCAGCGGCCGCCGCCAGGTCGATGCTCGCGTTACGACGACCCGTCGTCACGACGAGACGAAGGCGGGGGAGCCGGCCGAGCACCTCGGCCGGCAACGGGGTGCGCTCGCGCATGACGACGACCGCGTCGACGTCGGCGAGACGCCCGACGAGTGCGTCGGTCTCGCTGACGTGGTCGCGGAAGACGACGACCGTGCACGGCTCCCCGGTGGGTCCGGTGCGCGAGGTCACGGGCGACCAGTCGGCACTCGTGAGGGCCACACCCTGGTAGTCGTCGAGCACCGCGATCCGCATCCGCCCACCCTAGAACGCCGAAAGCGCCGCTCTCGCTGAGAGCGGCGCTTCCGTGTGAAGCGACCCCGACCGGGCTCGAACCGGCGACCTCCGCCGTGACAGGGCGGCGCGCTAACCAACTGCGCTACGGGGCCTTACTGGTGGTGCTTGTCGTGCTGGGTGGAACTGTACTGCGTATCCCCAACGGGATTCGAACCCGTGCTGCCGCCGTGAAAGGGCGGAGTCCTAGGCCGCTAGACGATGGGGACCGGCCCGACCATTCCGTTTGGGACGTCGAAACTATATGGTCTGCGAGGTCGCCCGACCAAATCGGCCGCGATCCGGCCCTTTTCACGCTCCTTCCACGCTCGTCCCACGCGTGGATCAGCCCTTGGCCCACGCCCGCACGTCGTCGACGGGCCACGTCGTGACGATGCGCTCGGCGGCGATGCCGAGTCGTTCGGCGCGCTCGCAGCCGAGCGACTTCATGTCGAGCTGCCCGGGCGCGTGCGCGTCGGAGTCGATCGTGAAGAGGCAGCCGAGGTCCCGGGCGAGCTCGATGAGCTCGTCGGGCGGGTCGCACCGCTCGGGCCGCGAGTTGATCTCGACGGCGACGTCGTGCTCGAGGCAGGCGCGGAAGACCTTCTCGGCGTCGAACTGCGACGGCGGCCGCTTGCCCCGGCCGCCCGTGACGAGCTGGCCCGTGCAGTGGGCGAGGACGTTGGTGTGCGGGTTGCGCACGGCCGCGACCATGCGCGGCGTCATCTCGAACGACGGCTGGCGCAGCTTGGAGTGGATCGACGCGGTGACGACGTCGAGCTGGTCGAGCATGTCGTCGTCCTGGTCGAGCGTGCCGTCGAGGTGGATGTCGACCTCGATGCCCTTGAGGAGCGTGAAGGCGTCGCCGAGGCTCGTGTTGATCGCCTCGACGCGCATCAGCTGGTCGGTGAGGCGCTCGCGGCTCAGGCCGTTGGCGACGGTGAGCCGGGGCGAGTGGTCGGTCAGGGCCATCCACTCCTGCCCGAGCTCGACGGCTGCCAGCACCATCTCCTCGATCGGGCTGCCCCCGTCGCTCCAGTTGGAGTGGGCGTGCAGGTCACCGCGCAGCGCGGCATACAGCTCGGCGCCCCCGGTCGTCAGGGGAGCCCCGTGCTTCTCCTCCGCCGAGGCGAGGTAGGCCGGCATGACGCCGCGGACGGCCTGCCCGATGATGGCGGCGCTGGAGTCGCCGATTCCCTTGATCTGCTTGAGAGTTCCGGCCTCGACGCGCTCGCGGAGCTCGTCCTCCGGGATGAGCGTGATCGCCTCGCTCGCCTTGCGGAAGGCGTCGACGCGATAGCTGCTCTCGCGCCCTCTCTCGAGCAGGAAGCAGATGCGTCGCAGCGCCTCCTGGGGGCTCATCGGCGCCTGCGGCGGGGTCGGCTGCTCCATGTCGGCAGCCTAGCCAGCGGGTCCGACGCCGGAGCGCCCTCATGCCGGAGCGGGCGAGCGCTCGCCCGCTCGCGCGCGGTGGCCCGGCGGCCTAGCGCTGCGGCGTCGAGAGGGTGCCGTCCGGCAGCTTGCCCGTGTCGGCGGCCACCTCGACGGAGACGAGGTCCGGCCCGTAGTGCCGCGCCAGGACCCCGGGGTCGAGGCCCTCGACGGCCGCCACGACGACCCGGTCGCTGCGCCCGTCGATGCGCACGCCGGTGATGTCGACGCCTTGCGCCCGCCACTGGGGAGCGTCGGCGACGATCTGGTCGAGGACGGCGCGCTTGGCGGCGTACGAGTGGGTGACGGTCCTGAACTCCACGTCGCCGGGCGACGGCATCGCGTCGGTGACGAGCGCCTCGAGCGCCGGGTCGGTTCGCGTGACCGTCACGACGATGCGGTCCGTGCCGTCGCCCGCGGCATACGCGCCGGCGAAGACGTCGGCGAACTCCGTCACGAGGCGCGGCTCGACGGTCTCGAATGCCGTGCGCTGCGGCGTCGTCGGCCCGGTGAACCACGCCGACCCGTCCTGGGCGCCCGAGACGCCCCCGGGCGCACTCGGCAGGCTCGGCGCCGTCGGTATGCCGGTCGGCAGGCTCGTCGGGAGCAGCCCCGCACCGGTGTCACCGCCGGTCGCTGCGCCCTTGTCAGCGCCCGCGGCGTCGCTGACGGCGCGCTCCTCCATGGCGGAGCCGGCGCTCGTGCTCGACCCCGCGCCCTGCTGCCCGACCACCCAGGCGCCGCCGACCGCACCGACGACGACGACGGCAGCGGCAGCGCCGAGCAGCCCGTTGCGGCGGCGTGACGTGCGGGCGCGTCCTCGCAGGAGGGCGCGCTGCGCGAAGAGGTCGTCGCGAGGGGGCTCGAGGTCGTCCACGGCACCCAGCACCTTTCGCAGTCGGTCGCCGCCGTCCTCGGGCTGGTTGGGCCCAGAGGCCGGGAGGCGGGTCGGGTCGTCGGTCATGTCGCTGCTCCTGCCCCGGTGAGCGGTGGTTCGGCGAGCCGGTCACGCAGGGCCGCGAGGCCGCGGTGGACGTGGCTCTTGATGGTGCCCTCGGCCACCCCCGTGCACTCCGCGATCTGGGGCACCGTGAGGTCCTCCCAGAAGCGGAGCACGAGGACGGCGCGCTGCTTCTCGGGCAGGTCGGCGAGCAGGGCGGTGAGGGTCATCGCGAGCTCGCGGTCGTGGTCGGAGGTGGCTGGCTCCGGTGGGGCGTCGGTGAGGACCTCGCGCTTCCGCTTGCGCTGGTCGTTGAGATAGAGGTTGAGCATGGTGCGCCTCGTGTAGGCCGTCTCGGCGCCCGTCGTGATGCGGGGCCAGGCGACGTACACCCGGGCGAGAGCCTCCTGGACGAGCTCGTCGCCGTCGGCCCAGTTGCCGCAGAGCAGGAAGGCGCGTCGGCGCAGCAGCGTCTGCCGCTCGTCGACGAACGCGCGGAAGGCCGCTTCGTCCCTTCGCCTCATCTGCTCCCCGCCGGGTGTCGTGGTGTGTGTGGGGCCGTGGTTGGTCGTGTGGTGTTGTCGTACACCAGCATGGACACGCGAGGCCACCGAACCGTTGCACCCCGGCGACGGTCCGACGGCCGACGCCTCGAGTCAGGCGATGCGGCCGAGCTCGAGCAGGGCGAGCATGAGGGCTGCAACGGTCTCGCCGTCGGTGATCTCGCCGCGGCGGATCATGTCCAGGACCTCGCTGACAGGCACGCGCGAGACGGCCGAGATGCCCTCCGCGATCTGCTCGCCGGAGCGCGCGTCGTCCCCGTGGCCGGGTGCGGCGCTGTCCGCGGCCGTGCCGACCTCGTGGAGGTCGGTCGCGAGATAGACCACCTCGGGCGCGCGGCAGATGCCGTTGAGGGCCGACATCTCGCCGACCCGGCGCCAGGTCCCGGCGGTGAGGCCGGTCTCCTCGTCCAGCTCGCGTCGGGCGGCGACGAGGGGGTCCTCGCCGTCGGTGCCACCCGCGGGCACCTCGATCGACGTGCCGACCGTGTGCCGGTCGACGGTGACGAGCACGACCTCGTCGGCGTCGGTGAGCGCGACGACGAAGACCGCGGGTCGGCGCAGCTCGACCACCCCGTAGGTGCCGGGCGACCCGTCAGGCCTGACCACCTCGTCCTCGCGCACGACGATCCACGGGTTCTCGTAGGCCACCCGGGTGCGGGTCACCGGCCAGCTCACCGGGGGTGTCGCTCTCGCATGCCCCGATCCTCGCACCACGACACGGCGAAGCCCGGCAGGTGGCCGGGGCCCGGCGGCCGGGGTCTCCGGACCCGCCGGTCAGTCCGTGAGGGTGAGCAGCACGATAGCGCGGCCAGCCGTGCCCGCCCGCACCTCGTCGAGCGTCGGCTGCCGGTCGACGTTGACCTTGAGACCGACCCGGTTGGCGCGCGTGGGGCCGAGGCCCTGGAGCAGGCGCACGAAGATCTCTGCGACGCGGTCGGGGTCCTCCTCGAGGACCGCGTGCGCTCGCCGACGTCGCCCGTCGATGGTCACCTCGAGGTCCGCGCCCCCGCGCAGGTTGACCCGCCAGGCGCCTCCTCCGAAGGTCAGCAGCTGACCGTCGAGCTCGTGTCGGCCGACCGGCACGTCGTAGACCCGTCCGGTGCGACGGCCCTTCACGTGCAGCACCATGAGGCCCTTGCTCGCGATGCCGTGCACCGGCGACCCGAGGATCGTGCGCAGCACCGGGTTGACGACCTTGACCATCGCGGCGGGGGCGAGGGCCTGCTCCACCGCGGGCTTCGACATGTCGGCCATGGCTACAGGGTGGCACCGCGCGGGCCGCGCCGACGGGTTTCGCCGCATCGTGCTCGCGGGTGGCCCGCGATGTCGCACGTCCGCACCACCGCCGGTATGCCGTGGGGCCGGGTTGCGCCTCAGGCGCCGGCGTCCCGGGAGGCGCGCCACACGGCATACGCCGGCCTGAGGCAGGTGCCGCAGGGGCGGAAGCCCGCGGCGACGGCGGTGGCCTCGTCGGCGAAGAAGACGCGGTGCTCGGCGTAGCCGCCACGGGCGAGGGCGGCGCGGGCCGAGCCGCAGTCGAGTCGGCCGTAGATGCGGTCGCGGGGGTTGCGGGCGTTGCCGCCCAGGGCGCCGGGGTTGTCGCTCTCGTAGGGCAGGCCGTCAGCGCCGACCAGTGTCCAGGTGCGTCCACTCATGCGGCGGACTCTATGTCGAGCAGGAGGCGCTTGGCGGCGGTTCCTCCGAGATAGCCGCCCAGGCCGCCGTCGGAGCGGACCACGCGGTGGCAGGGCACGACGATCGGGATGGGGTTGGTCGCGCAGGCGCTGCCGACGGCCCGCACCGCTTTGGCGTTGCCGGCGGAGGCGGCGACCTGGGCGTAGCTCTCGGTGCGGCCGAAGGGGATGTCGCGCAGGTGTCGCAACACCTCGAGGCGGAAGCCGCGCGAGAGCCGCAGGTCGACGGGGATGTCGAAGGTGTGGCGGTGACCGTCGAAGTAGTCGTCGAGTTCACGCGCGATCTCGTCGAATCGCTTGTCGTCGTGCAGGATTCGCGGTCCGATGCGCGTGGCGAGCGAGCCGAGCACTGCGTCGTGGCCCTCGCTCTCGAAAGCGATGCGGGTGAGGCCGACCTCGGTGGCCGCGAGGAGCAGTCGGCCGACGGGGGAGTCGACGACGCGGTAGGTGAGGTCGAGCGAGTTTGTGGCAGAGGCGCTTTCGACCAGTCGGGCGTGCAGCACTGTGACATCGGCACCCACGGTATCGGAGTCGGTTGGGGAGGAAAGGGCGTGGATCAGGTTGTCAGACATGGGAGCTCACTTCGTTGGAGGCATAGGTGAGGCGCAGGCGGGCGATGCCGTCGGCGCAGGCTCGGCGCGCCGCTGCCGGTGTGCCGCCGACGATGGCGGCGACCTCGGTGTGCGGCAGGCCCGCGACGTGGTGGTAGGCGACGCACTGGCGCTGCTTGTCGGGCAGCGCTGCCAGGGCCGACCACAGGGCGTCGTCGGGCAGTGCCTGGTCGGGCCGTTCGCCCTGTGGAGCGGGTCGCTCGGGCAGCCGGTCGACCGGAGCGGCGCGCCGAGCCCGGGCCCGCGCGACGTCGATGGCCTTGCGGTGCGCGATGGTGATGAGCCAGCCGCGCACGTCGGCGTCGTCGGGCAGGTCGGGCCAGGCGCGGAGGGCGGAGAGGAAGGTCTCCGACCAGGCGTCGTCGGCCTCCTCCACCCCGAGCACGGCGCGGCAGACGCGCAGCACCACGGTGCCGTGCTCGGTGACGGCCTGCTCGAACGGTCGCTTCATGTCCTGTGGACGCTCCAGCCTCGGAGGATGTGAGGTCCCAGTCTCCCCGATGCTGACGTCACCCCACGGACGTCACTCGAGTGGCCTCGTTTTCACACGTAGTCGTGTGAAAACGAGGCCACTCGAGTGTGAAAGCGCGGCCACTCGAGTCGGGTAGGCCGTTCGCGTGTGAAAACGAGGCCACTCGAATGGGAAAGTGACACCTCCCGGTGAGTCCGGAGGCTTGGTTTGGTGTCTCACCCGGTGGGGGCGAGGGTCTTGCGGTGAGCGTAGTGAAGCTCCTCTGCGTCTGCTGGGGTCAGGTCCTCAAGGAACTCGTGGGGTCGGATCGTGTTGAAGAAGTCGACCCACTCGAGGGTGGCGACCTCGACATGTCCCACGTCGCGCCAAGGCCCGTTCCGGTGGATCTGCTCGGTCTTGAACGAGCCGACGGTCGTCTCCGCCAACGCGTTGTCGTAGGCGTCACCCACCGACCCGACCGACGGGTCGATCCCAGCCTCGAGCAGCCTCGTGGTGAACGCGATCGACGTGTACTGCGACCCGGCATCGGAGTGACTGACCAGCCCCGACAGGTCGGTCACACCCTCGTTCGCCCGGGTGAACACGGCATGCTCCAGTGCGTCCAGCACCAGCGTCGTGGTCATCGACGTCGCGACCCGCCAGCCGATCACACGGCGGGCGAACGCGTCGACGACGAACGCGACGTACACCATCCCGGTCCAGGTGGGCACGTACGTGAAGTCGGCCACCCACAGCCGGTTCGGTGCGGCCGGGGCGAAGTCCCGCTCGACGAGATCAGCCGCCCGCGTGTGCGCCTCATCCGGGATCGTGGTGCGGACCCGTTTGCCGTACCGGGCCCCTTCCCACCCGTTGACCCGGTACAGCCGCTCGACCGTGCAGCGGGCCACGTCATGGCCTTTCCCGCGCAGGTGCAGCCACATCTTCCGGCTGCCCAAACCCGCGACGAGCCGCGAGTCGCGCCGTTCGGCGGCGATCAACGCGGTGACCTGCTCGTCGCGCAGCGCCCGACGTGACGGCTTCCTGGCGATCCACTCGTAGTAGGTCGAGGCGCTGATCGCGATCCCGTGCTTGCTCAGCACCGCGCACAAGGGCTCGACACCCCAACGCAGTCCGGGCTGTCCATCAACCCCGGCCACGCGGTGGTCCTTGTGCTCGGTGATGAAGTCGATCACCACTTGCCTGGCCGGTCGAGCTCGGCCGCGAAGAAACTCGAGGCTGCCTTCAAAATCTCGTTCGCCCGGCGCAGCTCGGCGTTCTCGCGCTTGAGGGCCTTGATCTGCTCGTGCTCAGCCGAGGTCAACCCCGGCCGGGCGCCGGCATCGACCTCCGCGCGGCGCACCCACTTGCGCACCGTCTCCGGCGAACCGACACCCAGCTTCGCCGCGACCGACCGGATCGCCTCGAACTCAGACCGGTACTCATCACGCTGCTCCAGCACCAACCGGACAGCACGCTCCCGGAACTCCTGGGAGTACTTCGACGGACGTCCCATGACCTGCATCCTTCCAACGGATCAGGCCTCCGGACATCCCGGGAGGTGTCAAAGCGCGGCCACTCGAGTCGGGTTGGCCACTCGAGTGTGGAAGCGGGGCCACTCGAGTGTGGGGCGGCGGTCAGAAGAGGCGGCCGGCGTCAGCGGCGCGAGGCTCCTCGAGCGCGAGGAGGTGTCGCTTGCGACCCAGCCCACCGGCATACCCCACGAGGGAGCCGTCGGCGCCGATGACGCGATGGCACGGCACGACGACGGCGATCGGGTTGCGTCCGTTGGCGGTGCCGACGGCCTGGGCGAGGTTGCGGTCGCCGAGGGCCCGGGCGAGCTCGCCGTAACTGCGGGTCTCGCCGTACGGGATCTCGCGCAGCAGCGCCCACACGCGCTGCTGGAAGTCGTCGCCCCGCGGCGCGAGCGGCAGGTCGAACTCGCGCAGCGCTCCGGCGAAGTAGGCCTCGAGCTGTGACGCCGCGGATGCGAAGGGCTCCGCACGTGGGTCGCCGGGCTCACCGAAGACGTCGGGGTCGTCGGGGCGGTACTTCGCGGCGTCCATGAGCAGGTGCGTGATCGACCCGTCGTCGTCGGCGACGACCGTGAGGTCGCCGAGGGGCGAGCCGACGACGACGTGCGACGGGCTCATGGGCGTTCGGGCCCCGGTCCGGATGCCTTCTCGTGGGCGGCCTGGATGTCGTCGTGCGTCGGCACGGGGTACTCCGCCGCGTAGTCGCCGTAGGCGCGGGGGTCCTCGGAAGGCTCGAGATGACAGGTCAGCGCGATCTCGCCGAAGCCCTCGTGGACGGCGTCCTCGATCTCCTCGACAAGGTCGTGCCCCTGCTGCACGGTCCACGCCCCGGGCACGAGCACGTGCACCTCGGCGAAGCGGTGGTGGCCCGAGTCGCGGGTGCGCAGCGCGTGGAAGTGCACCTCGCTGGTGACGAACCCGGCCAGGATGTCGGCGATGGCGCGGTTGTCCTCCTTGGACATCGCGATGTCCATGAGGCCCTCGGTGGACTCGCGGATGAGCTTCCACCCGGTCCAGACGATGTTGAGGCCGACGAGGAAGGCGACGACGGGGTCGAGCCGCTCAATGCCCGTCAGCGCGACGATGAGGACGCCGACGACGACGCCCGCAGAGGTCCACACGTCGGTCATGAGGTGCTTGCCGTCGGCGGTCAGCGTCAGCGAGCGGTAGCGGCGCCCGGCCCGCAGGAGCACGATCGCCACGCCACCGTTGATGAGCGAGGCGAAGACCGAGATCGCGAGGCCGATGCCGACGTTCTCGATGGGCTGCGGGTTGAGGAAGCGCTCGACCGCGGTGTACATGATGACGAGCGCGGCGACGAAGATCATCATCCCCTCGATCGCCGCCGAGAAGTACTCCGCCTTGGTGTGCCCGTAGTGGTGGTTCTTGTCGGCAGGCATCGCCGCCACCTTGAGCGCCACGAGCACCGCGACCGCGGCGACGAGGTTGACCACCGACTCGGCGGCGTCGGAGAGCAGACCGACCGACCCCGTGATGCGCCACGCGATGACCTTGAGCGTGATCGTGAGGATCGCCGCGACGATCGAGAGATAGGCGAAGCGGCTCAGGTCACGCGTCTGCTGGGCGCGGGCGCCTCCGAGGGGGGCGTCGGCGTTCGGTGGGCTCTCATGGGTCGACACGACTTCAGTGTGACAAGGGCCGCTGACAGCTCGCGCGTCGGGACTGTTCCTCGGACATCTGAGGTCATGGTGGGGATCGGCAATGACCGGGTAGGGGAGGAGTATCCGATCGGGAAGGAGTCCAACGATGGGACTCATTGACAAGGCCAAGAACGCCGGGGAAGACCTCAAGGGCAAGGCCAAGGAAGCAGCCGGGAAGTCGACCGACAACGAGCGACTCGAGGCCGAGGGCCAGCGAGACCAGGCTCAGGCCGACCTCAAGCAGCGGGGAGAGCAGCTCAAGGACGCGGGCGACGACGTCAAGGACGCCTTCAAGCGCTGAATCGACGGTCACTGCCCGGCGAGGTGGGCCGGTCCCTTCGGGGGCCGGCCCACTGGCCTGTCCGCCCGCACTCCGTGGGGTCAGGTGTCCGGGAGGGTCAGACCCGCCTCGTCTGTGATGTGCCCCGTCCCCGGCAGGGGTGCGTATGCCGCGTGGCTTGGCGCCACGGCATACGCCGGGTGTTCGGCGTGTCAGTCGCGGCGTGGCGCGACGACGACCTCGACCCCGTTGTCGCGGAAGGCCTGAAGTGCGTCGGGGGTCGCGGACGCGTCGGTGACGAGCGTCCAGCGGGCCGGCATCACCGCCCACGCGTGGAAGGGCGACTGGCCGAGCTTCGCGGCGTGCGCGAGGACATAGGTGTGGTCGGCGCGACTCATCATGAGCTCCTTGAGCCGGGTCTGCTCGAGGTCCGCCTCGCAGATGCCGCGCTCGGCGTGCACGCTGTCGGCGCCCATGAACGCCCGGTCGAAGGAGAGGCGCTGCACGGCCGACTCGGCGAGCGGCCCGACGAACGCCTGGCTGAGGGGACGGAGCCGACCGCCCAGCCCGATGACGTCGATGCCGGGGCTGTCCGACAGCGCACCCATGGCGCTGATGCCGGCAGTGACGACCGTGAGCTCGGTCAGGGCCTCTGAGGCAGTGATCTCGTCGGCCAGGGCGCCTGTCGTGGATCCGGCATCGAGCAGAACTGTCTCGCCGGGCTCGATCTGTGCCGCGGCCCATCGGGCGATGTCGCGCTTGGCGACGTGAGCCTCGCCGAGGCGCTGGCGCAACGAGGCCTCCGGGTGGTGTGCGAGGCTCATGGCGCCGCCGTACGTGCGGGCCAGCTTGCCCTGCGCGGTGAGCTTCGCGAGGTCGCGACGGATCGTCGAAGCGGTGACGTCGAACTCGTCGCTCAGCTGCTCGACGCTGGCGAGGCCTGTGGTCGTTGCCAGCCGGACGATCTCGTCTCGACGTGCTTGTGCGGGATGCTTGGCCACGCTCGGCACCTTAGGCCCGCAGTGATGACTGCGCCACCACCGTCAGGGACGGTGGTGGCGCAGGGCGTGGTCACGCGGTCGGAGCGGCGTCGGTCAGGGGCCGACGTAGACGTTGTTGCCGCTGGCGTCCTTCTGCCACAAGGCATACCAGTCCCAGAGGGTGCGCATCTCCGAGGGGATGATGCTGTGACCGCGGCCCAGGGTCACGCCGTAGCGCACGACGTTGACTCCCTCGGCGTTGTTCCACTTGCGCATGACGTAGCGACCGTCGCGCTCGAGGGAGGCCGGGGTCGTCGGTGTCCCGAGAGCCTTGTTGCGGTTGATCCAGTAGGTCGCCCACCCGCCAACCGTTGAGGTGGCGGGGTCGTAGGGCCAGAAGTCGAACTCACCGAAGAGCATGAAGTTCGGCAGGACCTCGCCGGAGTAGTCGTTCGACGTGGTCACTCCCGACGTCGTGCCGAGGGCGGTGAAGTTCTTGGACAGGGTGAGGTCACGCGCGATGGCGTTGCTCATCATGCTGCCCATCGACTGGCCGCCGAGGTAGATGCGGCTCGTGTCGACGGCGTAGTCCTGCTTCACCGTGTCGAGCAGTCGCTGCATGTACGTCATGTCGACGCTCTTGGGCCCGAGGGCCCAGCCCGTGCGGTTCTCGGTGTTGAGGCCGGTGGGCACGACGAGGATGAAGCCTTCGTCGTCCGCGACCTCCCACCAGCGCGAGAAGTCGAACATCGAGTACATCGTCATGCCGGAGCCGTGCAGCGAGAAGACGACAGGCGACTTCTCACCGCGTGCGGCTGCGACGCGCGCCTTGTGCGGGACGTAGACGAGGAACTCTCGCAGGCGGCCGTCGAGCTCCATGGTGCGGTACTCGACCCCCAGGGCGCGGTAGTCGGGCCGGGTGCCGAGGGTGTTGCCGCCGACCGCTCCGCCGTAGCGCGTGTAGTCGGAGAGGAAGGACTCGTAGATCTGGCGGTTGAGCCTGGCGTCCTCACGAAGGTTCCTTTTCTCGAGGACGGCGACAGCGGTGGACTCGTCGGCGACGTAGTAGTCGAGCGTGCCCTTCTGCTGACGGAAGATCTGACCGCCGTGGAATCCGACTGCCTTGGACACGGTCTGGTTCGCGTGCTTCCAGTAGTCGACCACGCCGGCGGTCTGTGCCGAGGAGTGGTCGGAGATCGTCCACACGGGCAACGGCACGCTGCTGCTGGCAACCCGCTGGCCGTTCCAGTCGGGCGTTGCGTAGTAGGTGGTCTGCATCTGGGCGAGGTAGTCAGAACCGATGTCGCTGGCGTTGACGAAGGCGGCTGCGGCCACGAGGGTCGGGTCCTTCATGACCGTCTTCTGCAGGGCGGTGCCGGCCGCGCCGTAGCCGACGACGTAGTAGCTCTCCGGGGGGAGGTACCAGGTGCCACGTCCGTTTGGGCCGTTGACACTGATGTCGTCGTAGGCCGTCTGCACATAGGACTGCTCCTCGGCTGCGGTGCCCCACGAGCCTGGCGCCCCGGGCTCGAGGATGTAGACGACGAACTTGTCACGGTCGGCGAGGGCCATCCAGCCGCTGTCGACGAGCCACTGCACGGTCTGCTGACCCTGGGGCACGGTGGTCACGACCATGTAGGCGCCGAGGACGGCATCCTGGGGCACGTAGACCTTCGCGGTCCGGCCCGTGTCACGCACGGGCCGTTCGAAGAGGCCGTGGATGCCCATCTTGATGCCCCGCTCGGGGGCGTAGACGGGGACGGTTGCGGCCAGCTGCTGCACGACGGGCAGCGGACGGCTGGGTGCGCTGGTCGGGCTGGCGCTGGCCGCCGTGGTCGGGACGACCAGGGCGAGGACGGCGAGTAGCCCTAGGACGAGTCTCTTCTTCACTGTTCTCCTCCGAGAGGATCGTGGCAGTGCGGCCCGGTGACTGGTGCGACGGCCGACGGGTCGGGTCGTTCGCGTCCTCGGCTGCGCTGCCGGCGAGAGGTGCTCTGTGAGTAGTGCGGGGTCTGCGGGGTCCGGACGGCTGGGCGTCCCCTCCTCGGGTCGGCTGGACTGTTGAGCGTCGTCAGTCGGCGCTGTGGCGCGCGATGATGACCTCGACTCCGCTGTCTCGAAACGCATGGACGGCAACGGGATCGGCTGACTCGTCGGTGACGAGGGTCCAGCGTGGGGGCATGACGGCCCAGGCGTGAAAAGGCGACTTCCCGAGCTTCGCGCCGTGGGCGACGACGTAGGTGTGCGCGGCCCGGCTCATCATGAGCTCCTTGAGGAGCGTCTGCTCGAGGTCCGCCTCGCAGATGCCGCGCTCCGGGTGGACGCTGTCGGCGCCCATGAATGCGCGGTCGAACGAGAGCCGCGCGATCGCCGACTCGGCGAGAGGCCCGACGAAGGCCTGGCTCATCGTGCGCAGCCTGCCGCCCAGGGCGATGACGTCGATCCCGTCGGTCTCGGCGAGGGCGCCCATGGTGCTGAGGCCCGCCGTCACGACGGTGAGCTCGGTCAGGTCTCCGGCGTCCTTGAGCACCTGGGCGAGGGCCGTCGTCGTCGACCCGGCGTCGAGCAGGATCGTCTCGCCGGACTCGATGACCGACACGGCCCAGCGGGCGATGGCCTGCTTGGCGGTGAACGCCTCTCCCAGGCGTTGCCGCAGTGACGCCTCCGTCGGGTGGGTCAGGGGCATGGCGCCGCCGTAGGTGCGCGCAAGCTTGCCCTGGGCGGTCAGCTTGGCGAGGTCGCGCCGGATTGTCGAGGCGGTGACGCCCAGGTGGTCGGACAGCTCGTCGACGCTGGCGAGCCCGGTGGTCGTGGCGAGCCGGACGATCTCGCTCCGGCGGGTCTGCGCTCCGTCCCTCGCCACGTCGCGTCCCTCAGGCGCTCACGGGGCGGGGCGCCATCTCGGCGCCGAGCCGCAGGGCCTCGATCATCGAGCGGTGGTCGGCGATACCCGTGCCGGCGATGTCGAAGGCCGTGCCGTGGTCGACCGACGTGCGGATCACAGGGAGTCCGATCGTGACGTTGACGCCTGCCTCGAGGCCGAGCACCTTGACGGGGCCGTGCCCCTGGTCGTGGTACATCGCGACGACGAGGTCGTAGTCACCGCGCCCGGCAAGGAAGAAGAGGGTGTCGGCCGGGAGCGCGCCGTGCACGTCGATTCCGTCTGCGCGGGCAGCCTCGACCCCCGGGTTGATCTTTGACTCCTCCTCGCCGTAGCCGAAGAGGCCGTTCTCACCCGCGTGGGGGTTGATTCCGCATACGCCGATCTTGGGGTTGGGGTTGCCCGCGTCGACGAGCGCCTTGTGACCGCGGCGGATGACGCGCTCGACGAGTCCGGGCTCGATGCGAGCCACCGCGTCGATGAGGCCGATATGGGTCGTCACGTGGATGACCTTGACCCTCTCGGTCGAGAGCATCATCGACACCTCCGGGGTGCCGGTGAGGTGAGCGAGCAGCTCAGTGTGGCCGGGGAAGACGTGACCGCCGGCGTGCAGCGCCTCCTTGTTGAGCGGCGCCGTGCAGATGGCCTGCACCTTGCCGGCCATCGCGAGCTCGGCGGCCACGCGGATGTAGTGGTATGCCGCATCGCCGGCGATCGGGGACAGCTGCCCGAAGGGGAGGTCCTCCGGCAGCAGGCCGAGGTCGATGACGTTGATCCGGCCCGGCACCTCCTGGGCCTCCTCGACGTCGGTCACCGTCACGATGTCGACGGCGCTGCCGATGATGGCGGCGGCCTGCTTCAGCCGCAGCGCGTCACCGACGACGACCGTGCGGGCCATCGTCGCGACGTGCGGGTCGGCGAGTGCCTTGACGATGATCTCCGGCCCGATGCCGGCACCGTCTCCCATGGTCACGGCGATGCGGGGAAGGACGGCGCTCATGGGTTCTCCTTGGTGGGGGCGACGAGACGAGACTGCGCAGGCTTGCGCTGCGTGGACTGAGTGCCGGCTGTGGCAGGCGCGGCGAGCTGGCTGGCTGCGGTCGCCGCTGTGGCTGTGGCGTTGGCGGCAGCTCGGGTGGTGGTCTGCGAGGTG
The DNA here is from genome assembly GCF_006717145.1 of Humibacillus xanthopallidus. GTDB lineage: Bacteria > Actinomycetota > Actinomycetes > Actinomycetales > Dermatophilaceae > Humibacillus > Humibacillus xanthopallidus. Next base: position 955,820 of record NZ_VFQF01000002.1, read on the forward strand.
CCGTCGGCGGCCAGGTCGGTGCCGAGGAGCCGTCGGGCCGTGCGGACGAGCGAGTCGGCAGCGCCGAAGCTGCCGGGGCGCGTCACGACGACGTGACCCGCTTGCGTCTGGCTGACGACGGTGCCGCGCTCGAGCTCGGCGAGGACCGAGAGCGAGGTCACGCCGAGGCGGTCGAGAGCAGCCCGAGCCGTCTCGCCACCGGTCAGGAAGACTCCCTCGTAGCACGTGACGTGGGGAGCGAGCGCGTCCGCGAGCGCCGCGACGAGGCGGCTCGCGTCGCCGCTCTCGACCGCGGCCGCGGGGTCGAGGGCGACGACGACGAGGCCGTGGGCCGTGACCTCCTCCAGCCGAGCCTGCAGGGCACGCGGGTCTGCGAGCAGCCGGGCGGGGTCGATCAGCTCGATGTGCGCAGCCTTGCCGGCGAGCTGCGCGAGCTGAGCGGCGACGGCGCTCGCGCGGGTGCCGAGGACCATGAGCAGCGAGCTGAGGCGGGGGAGGCCTGCGGGGGCTGCGTCGTGCTCCGGGGTGAGGGCGCGCACGGCGGTGTCGGACATCGCGCCCGAGCCGACGAGCAGTGCGCGGGACGACGTGGCGATGGCGGCCGCGTGGATCGTCTCGAGATCGGCCTCTGTCGCGGCATCGCACACGGCGACGGCGCCGGAGGCTGCGATGTCATGAACGGCCTGAGCGACGGCATCGGTGCCGGCGTCGACAGTGTGCTGGGAGATGAGCACGGTGCGCAGCGGCCTCAGGGCCTGCTGGACCGAGGTCGGCGCCGGAGAGGTCTCCACCTGCCAGAGGTCGGTCTCGTGCAGTGGTGTGCCCTCGACGTGCAGCACGCCGTCGCGCACGACGCGCCCCAGGGCCGGGTTGCTGACGGCGACGACGGCAGTGCGTCCGAGCTGCTGGGCCACCGCGGCGATCTCGGCGGCGACGTTGCCCCGCAGCAGCGAGTCGATCTTCTTCACGACCACGGGGGCCGCGGAGACGGCTGCCGCCGCAGCGGCGGCGCGGGTGGCTGCAGCGGCGGCTTCGAGACCTCGGGAGTGCGTGTCCACGGTGAGGACGCGCGTGGCACAGTCGGCGTCGCGGGTGCCCCCCTCGGGGGCCAGGCCCAGGAGGATCGTGCTGCGCGAAACACGCAAGAGTGCGCGCACTGCGCACTCTGCGCCACCGCTGAGATCATCAGCGATGATGCCAATCTCCAGGGCGACCACGGTTCCTCCTTTGCGTGCATATCCATGTGCAGCAAGGAGTTTGGCATCCTCGCCGTCTCACCGAATGGGTCTGTCCCGCGCTGCCCGTGAGGCCGCGCCGAGCTGTCCCGTCACAAAAAACGCTACAGGTAGTGCGCGATTCGTGCAATGGTGCGAATGTAGATCCACCCGAACGGCGCACGGTGCGCAGTCGCGGTAGAGGCCACGCTCAACGAGGAGTCCCGATGCCCCAGCACACGCCATCACGCGTTTCCCCGTCTGACCCCCCGGCGCGGGAGCACTCGCGCCGTTCCATCCTCAAGTTCGGCTCGCTGGCCGGTGCGGGTCTGCTCTCCGCCCCCGTGCTCGCCAACTGCGCCGGACCCAAGACCGCCGCCAGCACCTCCACCGGAGGAGCCGCAGCTGCCGGTGGCACCCTGAGCATCGTGCTCAACCGCAACCTGGTCAGCCTCGACAACAAGCTGAACCAGTACGACGCCGCCGTGACCGTGCAGCGCGCGGTGCGCGAGGCCCTGACGAGGATCGGCGACAAGCTCACCCCTGAGCTCGTGCTCGCCGAGTCGTTCGAGCAGACCAAGCCGACCGTCTGGACCGTCAAGCTGCGCAATGACATCCACTACTCCGACAAGTCGAAGGTCACGGTCGAGGACGTCGAGACCGCACTCAAGCTCTACTTCGAGGTCAAGGCCGGCTACGTCGCCTCGCAGTTCCCGGAGCAGCCGGCCTTCGCCAAGGTCGACGACACGACCTTCACACTGACGACGAAGAACCCCGTCGTCTCGCTCAACTCGTTGATGTCCAACATCCTCATCACGCCGGCCAAAGACAACAAGGCCGAGGAACTCGGCATCGGCCTCGGCACCGGCCCGTTCACCATCGCGAGCGCTGACTCCGGCACCGGCACCTACCGCCTCGTGCGCAACGCCAACTACTGGGGCACGCCGGCCAAGCTCGAAGAGGTCAACGTCAGCTACCAGGAGGAGGAGGGCGCCCGCGTCATCGCGATCACCTCGGGCCAGACCGACGTCATCGACACGATCACGCCGGAGTCCGCCACGTCCCTCAAGACGAACTCCGACATCGACGTCATCGAGACGCCGGGCACGCGCCTCATCCACCTCTTCTACAACTTCCGCAAGCCGGCGAGCAGCCCGCTCGCCAACCCCAAGGTGCGCGAGGCCCTCACCTACGCCATCGACCACGAGTCGCTCATCAAGGCGCTCATGAACGGCCAGGTCACCTCGGCGGAGGGTGTCGTGCCCTCGACTCTGGCCGGCTTCGCCAAGACCGGTGACTACGTCTATGACGCGGCCAAGGCCAAGCAGATGCTCGCCGACAACGGAGCGGCGGGCCTCAAGGTGCGCATCATCTGGGAGGACTCCGAGTTCGCCGGGGCGTCCCGCGTCCTCGAGGCGGTGTCGCAGATGTTTGCTGCGGTCGGCGTGACGGCCGAGCTCAAGATGATCCCCAAGGGCGGCGAGATCAACGCGTGGCGTCGCGGCGAGGCCGGCGACTGGGACATCCTGGCCAACGGCTACGGCAACCAGACCGGATTGGCCCTCACCAACCTGCAGGGTCAGTACGGCGGCACGGCCGAGAAGGAGAAGACGCGCGACACCTACCACGGCTTCGTCTTCCCGGACATCACTGCGCTGCTCGACCAGGCCGCTGCCGAGTCCGACGAGGCCAAGCGCAACGACCTGCTCAAGCAGGCACAGGAGAAGATCTGGGCGCAGTGGCCCGCCGTCTGGGCCTGGACGCCGAACAACGTCCTCGCCAAGCGCAAGCGGGTCCAGAACCTCAACCTCCGCGCGACGAACTCCTACGACCTCGCCGCCGTGACCGTCTCCGGCTGACGTCCAGCCGACCAGACCAAGGTGATCCCATGCTCACGTACGTCCTGAAACGGATCGGTCAGACGATCCTGACGGCCTTCCTCGCCGTGGCGACGGTGTTCGTCCTGCTCCGCATGGCGCCGGGCGACCCCGCGGCCAACTATGCGCCGCCGAACCCGAGCTCAGCACAGCTCGAGGCCATCCGCCAGCAGTTCGGGCTCGACCAGCCGATCCCCGTGCAGTTCTGGACGTTCCTGCAGCACCTGTTCCAGGGCGACGTCGGCACGTCGTTCTTCTTCAAGCGGCCCGCGCTCGCGGTCGTCCTGGAACGGCTGCCCTACACGATCACCCTCGCGGTCGCGGCGATCGTCCTCACGTCGATCGTCGCGATCCCGCTGGGGGTGTGGATGGCGCGGCGCAACAACACGTCGCGCGAGCTCGGCGCCAACATCGGCACCATCGCCGGTCAGTCGATGCCCGACTTCTGGATCGGCTTCGTGCTGCTCATCCTGTTTGCGGTCAACCTCAAGTGGTTCGCGCCGTCGGGGTTCGACTCGGCCGCCTCGATCATCCTGCCGACCGTGACCATCGCGATCCTGCAGATCGCGCTCATCTCGCGTCTCGTGCGGCGCGAGATGGTCGTCAACCTCGCGTCGCCCTACCTCACGGTCGCGCGGTCTCGCGGGGTCTCGGAGCGGGCACTGACCTGGCGCTACGCCTTCGCGAACGCCGCCCTGCCGGTCGTGACGGCGCTCGGCACCCGCTTCGCAGCGATGCTCAACGGCGTCGTCATCGTCGAGGTCGTCTTCAACTGGCCCGGCGTCGGCGAGCTCGTCGTCAACGCGCTCAAGCAGCGCGACTTCCCGCTCATCCAGGCCACCGTCCTCGTCACCGTGCTGCTGGCGCTCTTCGTCCAGCTGCTCGTCGACCTGCTCTACCCGCTCATGGACCCGCGGGTCCGTCTCGGAGAGGCCAGCGCATGACCACCTCCACGAACTTGCCCGGTCACCCGCAGGTCCCGAACCTCAGCGAGGTGCCGGGCTCGATCCTGGGCCGCGACTCAGCCGTCAACAAAGTGCTGCTGCGCCGCTCGGCTGCGGTCCGTCGTGCCCGCTACAGCACCATCAAGATCTGGGTCGGCGCGATCTGCGCAGGGGTCGTCATCATCCCCGTCGTGCTGGCGAACGTCCTCCCGCTGCCCGACCCGATCGTCGGGCAGCTGAGTGAGTCGTCGCTCCCGCCCTTCAGTGCGGGCCACCTGCTCGGCACCGACCCCAACGGCCGTGACCTGCTCTCGCGCATCCTGCACGGCGGCCAGACCTCGCTCGTCATCGGCATGCTCGCGATCTTCGTCTCAGGGCTTGTCGGCATCGTCGCGGGCGCCGCGGCCGGCTACTTCGGCGGTTGGGTCGACACGATCATCTCGCGCCTCCTCGAGGCGCAGATGGCCCTGCCGCTGCTGCTCATGCTGCTGCTCGTCGTGGCCCTCTTCGGCCCGTCCATCCCCGTCATCACGCTCGTCATCGCCTTCGCGCAATGGCCCGAGCCGGCCCGCATCACCCGAGCGCTCGTGCTCGTCGAGCGGGAGAAGCCATATGTGGCAGCGGCTCGGGTGCTCGGTCTGCCGAAGTTCTCGATCCTGCGCCGGCACGTCGTTCCCAACATCCTCCAGCAGGTGCTCGTCGTCGTCCTCCTGCTGCTGGCCCAGGCCGTGCTGCTCGAGAGCGCCCTGTCCTTCCTCGGTGCCGGCGTCCAGCGGCCCTACCCGACGTGGGGCGGCATCATCTCCGACGGCCGAGAGCTCTTCGTCACCGGCAAGCCCTGGCTCGTCACGGTGCCGGGCGTGGCCATCGCCCTGCTCGTCGTCGGAGTCAACCTCGTCGGTGACGGCCTGCGCGACCGCGTGCGCCGTGCGAAGGGAGACCAGGCATGAGCGTGCTCGAGGTCAAGGACCTGCAGGTCGAGCTGATGGCTACCGATGACGTCATCCGCGCCGTCGACGGGGTCAGCTTCCACATCGACAGGGGCGAGACGGTGACCATCATCGGCGAGTCCGGCTCGGGCAAGTCGACGACGGCGATGGCTCTGCTGCGGCTGCTGCCCGACGACCTCGCGGTCATCTCCGGCGAGGCGCGCATCGCGGGCCAGGACGTGACCGGCGACCGCAAGGTCATCAACCAGCTGCGCGGCCGGGTGGTCGCCCTCATCCCGCAGGACCCGATGACAGCGCTCAACCCGATCCGCACCGTCGGTCGCCAGATGACCGAGGCCGTCCGCATCAAGTACCCCAAGCTGAGCAAGGCCGAGGCCAAGAGGCGGGCGCTGTCGCTCATGGAGCAGGTGCACATCCGCAACCCTGCCAAGCAGTTCGACGCCTACCCCCACCAGCTCTCGGGGGGCATGCTCCAGCGGGTGCTCATCGCGATGGCGGTCTCGACCGACGCCGACCTCATCGTCGCGGACGAGCCGACGAGCGCGCTCGACGTGACCGTCCAGGCCGGCATCCTCGACCTGCTGCTCGAGCTCCAGGAGCAGACCGGCATCGCCCTCCTTCTCATCACGCACGACCTCGGGGTCGCGCGGCTCATGAGTGACCGCATCCACGTCATGAAGTCCGGCGTCTTCGTCGAGAGCGGTCCCGTCACCGATGTCGTCGACCACCCCCAGCACCCTTACACACAGAAGCTGCTCGGGGCCATCCCCGAGCTCGGCCCCTGGGAGGATCCGGCGTTGACGGAGCCCAGCACGTATGCCGCGAGTGACGCTCCTGAAGCGGGCGCCCCTGCGCCGCAGCCGGGTTCACCGAACGGCGGCGGCACCAAAGGTCCCGACACCACGTTCGTCAAGGAGGCCAGCCATGGCTGACAACCTGCTCACCGTGTCCAACCTCGTCGTCGAGTACAAGACGGGCAGCGACACCTTCCGCGCCGTCGACGACGTCTCGTTCAGCGTGCCGCGCGGTGGCACGCTCGCGATCGTCGGAGAGTCGGGCTGCGGCAAGTCGACGATCGCCAAGGCCCTCGTCCGGCTGATCAAGCCCACCTCGGGCACGATCGACCTCGACGGCACCGACCTGGCCACCTTGACCGAGCGACAGCTGCGCCCGATGCGCCACCGCGTGCAGATGGTGTTCCAGGATCCCTACGGCTCCCTCGACCCCCATCTGACCGCCCAGCAGATCGTCGCCGAGCCGATCGCCGTGCGGGGGGAGAAGTCGCGGAAGGTCCAGCGCGACAAGGCCGCCGAGCTGATCGACCGGGTCGGCCTGCCCAAGACGGCCCTCGGCCGCAAGCCCCCGGAGTTCTCCGGAGGCCAGCGCCAGCGCATCGGCATCGCTCGCGCGCTGGCATCCGAGCCTGAGCTGCTCGTCTGCGACGAGGCGACCAGCGCCCTCGACGTCTCGGTGCAGGCGCAGGTGCTGGAACTGCTCGCCGACATCCAGGCCGACACCGGCCTGACCTACCTCTTCATCTCGCACAACCTCGGCGTGGTGCGTGCGATATCGCAGGACACCGTCGTCATGCGCGCCGGCCGGATCGTCGAGAGCGGCCGCACCGACGACCTCCTCTCGCGTCCTCAGGAGGAGTACACCCAGCGGCTGCGTCGCTCCGCCCTGGAGCCGGGGCTCATGACCGGCATCAAGCCGCGCCACCTCATCCGACACATCGCCGCGTCCCGCACCGCCGAGACCGAGAAGGCCTCATGACCACCGCTGCCCTCCCGACCACCGACCTGCCCGGCCTTGCCCGTCCGCTGTCGCGGCTCGTGCTCGGCACGATGACCTTCGGCGACACCGTCGACCTCGAGACCGCCCGCACCATGGTCGATACGGCGCTCGACGCCGGTATCACCTCCCTCGACACCGCCAACGGGTACGCCGCCGGGCGAAGTGAGGAGATGATCGGCGAGATCCTCGACGGTCGGCGCGATGCAGCGACGATCGCGACCAAGGCGGGCATCTACCTCGGCGACGCGGGCGGCGCACCGCTGCTCTCCGCCAAAGGTCTGCGGTCATCGCTGGAGGCGAGCCTGCGCCGGCTGCGCACCGACCACGTCGACGTCTACTACCTCCACCAGCCCGACCGTTCGGTCTCGATCGAGGAGACCGTCTCTGCCCTGGGTGATTTCGTCAAAGAGGGCAAGGTCCGCGCCATCGGCGTCTCCAACTTCTCCGCCTGGCAGATCGGCGACGTCTTCGCCGCCTGCGACGCGCTCGGGACGCCCCGGCCGATCCTGGCGCAGCAGCTCTACAACCTCGTCGCGCGCCGCATCGAGGCCGAGTACGCCGAGTTCGCGACGACGAAGGGACTCGCGACGATCGTCTACAACCCGCTCGGCGGCGGCCTGCTCACCGGCCGCCACTCCTTCGCCGAGTCACCGGCTGAGGGCCGCTTCGGCGACTCGGCGTTGGCGACGATGTACAAGGACCGCTACTGGAACGCCGAGACGTTCGCGGTCATCGAGGCCTTGGGCGCCATCGCCGCGGAGGCCGGCATCACCCTTCCCGAGCTGTCGTTGCGCTGGCTGCTGAGCAAGCCGGTCGTGTCTGCGGTGCTGCTCGGGGGATCCAAACCACACCAGCTGGAGGCCAACATCACTGCTGCACAAGCCGGTCCGCTCCCCGACGACGTCATTGCCGCGTGCGACGAGGCAGGTCTGGCTCTTGCCGGGTCCATGCCGGGGTACAACCGATGAGCACGGCGATGGAGCGCAGCCGCGAGCGCGTCCTCGACTATGCCCGACGTCTCCGTGCCAGAGAGACGATCCTCGGCTACTGGGTCATCATCGACTCGCCCGCATCGACCGAGCGGCTCGCGCGACTCGGCTACGACTACGTGTGCTTCGACGGCCAACACGGGCTGCTCGACTACAAGGGCATCCTCGCCGGCATGACGTCCGTCGACGCCGGCGGCGAGTCCGTCGGCATGGTCCGGGTCGGCGCCAACGACCCCTTCCTCATCGGCCAGGCGCTCGACTCGGGTGCGGCGGGCATCATCGTCCCGCTCGTCAATACGGCCGAGGACGCCGCCCGAGCCGTGTCCTTCGCGAAGTACCCGCCGCTCGGTATCCGCTCGTACGGCCCGATGCGGTCGCAGCTGCGCATCGGCCCCAACCCGGCCGACGCCAACGCAGCGACGGTCGTCCTCGCCATGATCGAGACGCCGCAGGGTCTCGCGAACGTCGAGGCCATTGCAGCCACCCCGGGCATCGACGGGCTCTACATCGGACCGTCCGACCTGCGCATCTCCGTCGGCGGCGCGACGTCCGCCGACCCCGCTGTCGACGACGCCTTCGAGGAGGCCGTGGCCCGCGTGCTGCGTGCTGCCGAGTCGGCGGGCATCGCAGCCGGATTCCACACTCCCAGTGGGGAAGTCGCGGCCAAGCGGCTTGCCCAGGGCTTCACGTTGGCCACTGTCTCCTCTGACCTCATTCACCTCGAGCAGGCCGCCACGGCCCACCTCAAGGCTGCGCGGGGGGAGGGGTGAGCGTCACAGGCGGTGCGGAGTCGCTGCCCACGGACGGCGTGCTGCGCGATCGCTACGGAGGCGGCCGGACGGCATACCTCCCCACCCCGACGGTGCAGTGCCACGCGGCCAACCTCGCATGGCTGCCGAACGGCGACCTCGCGTGCGTATGGTTCGGCGGCACCCAGGAGGGTGTCAGTGACATCACCGCCTACCTCAGCCGTATGCCGTCAGGCAGCGACACGTGGCTCGCCCCCGTCGCGCTCAGCGACGACCCGACGCGGTCGGAGCAGAACCCCGTCCTCTTCACGGCCCCGGACGGTTACGTCTGGCTGCTCTACACCGCCCAGCTCGCCGGGAACCAAGACACATCAGAGGTGCGCCGTCGCGTGTCACACGACGGGGGTGACACGTGGGAGGCGCCGGCGGTGCTGCTCCCGGCCACGGAGGCGGGTGGCGTCTTCGTGCGGCAGCCGCCGGTCGTGCTCGCCAGCGGACGCATCCTGCTGCCCGTGTTCAACTGCGTGACGGTGCCCGGAGAGAAGTGGGTCGGCAACGAGGACACGTCGAGCGTGTGGTGGAGCGACGACGGTGGCGACAGCTGGTCCGAGGCGCCCGTGCCCGGGTCGCTCGGGTGCGTGCACATGAATGTCATTGTGCGACATGATGGCTCGCTCTGGGCGTGCTTCCGCAGCCGGTGGGCTGACCATATCTGGCAGACGACGTCGACCGACGACGGTCTGACGTGGGCCGAGCCGACGTCGACCGACCTGCCCAACAACAACTCGTCGATCCAGGCCGTCTCGACCAGGGGGGGAGAGGTCGCGCTCGTCTTCAACCGCAGCTCTGCGCGCGACGCAACCGAGAGGCGGGTCTCGCTCTACGACGAGATCGACGACGAGGGGGTGCGCGACGGGCTGGAGGGTCCGGTGGTGGCCGAGCCATCACCGGAGGCGGCGGAGGCTGCCGGTCGAAAGACCGCGTTCTGGGGTGCGCCGAGGGCTCCGATGACGCTCGGACTCAGCCCCGACGAGGGCCGGTCATGGCCCGTCCAGGTCGACCTCGAGAGCGGTGACGGCTACTGCATGTCCAACAACTCCCGCGACGGGCTCAACCGCGAGCTGTCCTACCCCTCGGTCCTGCCCGGTCGGGACGGTGACCTGCACGTCGCCTACACCTACCACCGGCGAGCCATCAAGCACCTGCACCTGCCTCCCGACGTCGTCGCCCGCCTCCGACACAGCCCGTCCCGGTGACGGCGGCGACCCTGCCCGAGCCGGCCCCCTCCCCACCTGCCGACCGCGTCACACGCAGCGCGGTCGTCACGGGGGCCAGCTCGGGCATCGGCCTCGCCATCGCCCACGACCTCGTCGGTGCCGGGTGGCACGTCCTCGGCCTCAGCCGCTCGCGCGGCGCGCTGCCGGACGCCGCCACGTGGGTGCCGTGCGACCTGGCTGACGTGATCTCAGCCGGCGAGGCCGTGCAAGCGGTGCGCGAGGCCGCGACCGGCGGCGTGGACGCGATCGTCCACGCCGCCGGCCTGCAGTACTCCGCCGGGGTTGCAGAGCTTCGCGCGGAGCAGGGCGGGCGGATGTGGGCCGTGCACGTGCGCGGCGCCGAGCTCGTCGTCGGCGGGCTCGTCAATGCGCTGTGCGACGGCGGACGGGTCGTGCTTCTCGGCAGCCGCACGATGACCGGTGTGCCGGGGAAGAGCCAGTACGCCGCGACGAAAGCAGCGCTTGCGGCGATGGCCCGGGCGTGGGCGGCGGAGCTTGCGCCACGGCGGATCACCGTCAACGTCGTCGCGCCGGGCCCGACGCGCACCGCGATGCTCGACGACCCGAACCGCGCCTCCGTGCCTCCGGTCATACCGCCCCTCGGGCGTCTGGTCGAGCCCTCTGAGGTCGCCGCGCTGACGAGGTTCCTTCTCGAGCCGACGGGTGCGATGGTGTCGGGCCAGACGATCGTCATCTGCGGTGGAGCGTCCCTACCCTGAGCGTGCCCGCACACCTGCACGCCAGCCGCACACGGCGCACCGTGTGCGGCCCGCCCCGACATGTGCCGCTGACGGTCGGGCGCGCGGCTGGCCCTCGAGTGGGCGTTTGCCGAGTGGCTCGCTGCCGTCAGCAGGCGCACCTCTGCAGGGCGGCGGCACACCGTGCACGGTGTGCGGACAGTGCTCGGGTGTGCCGCTGGCGCTCGGGTGTGCCGCTGGCGCTGAGGCGGGGGTATGCCGCGTGGCGCGGTCGCGTCAGGCGGTGACGTTCTCGAGGACGACGGCGAGGCCCTGGCCGACGCCGATGCAGATGCAGGCCACGCCCCATCGGTCGCCGGTGCGCTGCAGGCTGCGTGCGAGCGTGCCGAGGATGCGCCCACCGGAGGCGCCGAGCGGGTGGCCGATGGCGATGGCGCCGCCGTGGCGGTTGACGACCTCGGGGTCGATGTCCCACGCGTCGATGCACGCGAGCGACTGGGCCGCGAAGGCCTCGTTGAGCTCGACCGCGGCGACGTCGCCCCATGCGACACCGGCCCGGGCCAGCGCGATGTTGGCGGCCTCGACGGGCGCGTAGCCGAAGAGCTGCGGGTCCAGCGCGCTCGCGCCACGGCCGGCGATCCGGGCGATGGGCGCCAGGCCTAGCTCGTCCGCCGCTGTCGCGCTGCCGAGCAGCACGGCCGACGCACCGTCGTTGAGCGGCGAGGCGTTGCCGGCGGTGACGGTGCCGCCCTCGGAACGGAATGAGGTGCGCAGCCCCGCGAGCCTCTCGGGCGTGGTGTCGGGCCGGATCGACTCGTCACGCAGGAGGTCCACGCCGGGCACGGTCACGACGAGCTCGTCGTAGAAGCCCGAGGTCCAGGCGTCGTCGGCCAGGCGGTGGGAGCGGGCGGCGAAGGCGTCCTGCCGGTCACGCGAGATGTCGAAGCGCTCGCGCAGCTGCTCGGTCGCCTCGCCGAGCGAGACGGTCCACTGAGGCGGCATCGCGGGGTTGATGAGGCGCCACCCGAGAGTCGTCGAGGCGAGGGCGAGATCGCCTGCGGGATATGGCTTCTCGGTCTTGGGGAGCACCCACGGGGCTCGTGTCATCGACTCCACCCCGCCGACGACCACGACATCGGCTTCGCCGGTCGCGATCTGGCGGGAGGCGATGATCGCCGCGTCGAGGCTCGAGCCGCAGAGCCGGTTGACCGTCGTGCCCGGGACCGTCGTCGGCAGCCCGGCGAGGAGCGTGGCCATGCGCGCGACGTTGCGATTGTCCTCACCGGCTCCGTTGGCGTTGCCGAAGACGACCTCGTCGACGTGCTCGCCCGCGCCGTCACCGGCGAGGCCGGGTGCACGCTCGACGATGGCGCGCACGACGAGGGCCGCGAGGTCGTCGGGCCGGGTGGCGGCAAGCGCCCCGCCGAAGCGCCCGAACGGGGTGCGGATGGCGTCGTAGACGAAGGCGTCGTTCACGCGCGCACCTCGTCACAGCAGTCGGTCATGGCGGTCTCCTTCGTCCGGTGCCCGCGAGCATGCCACGTCCGGGCACAGTTGCAGCTGCGACTGTGTCGCATCTAGCGTGGCCTCGTGGCGATGGACGTGGAGCAACCGAGCACGAGGCGCACGCTGCTCTCGCGTCTGACGCACGACCAGCGCCGCAGCGTCCTCGGCATGAGCGTCGTGGTCCTGCTCCTCCACGTCGTCGGCTGGGGCCTGCTCCTCGGGGTCGTGGCGCCGCAGGAGTACCGCGTCGCGGGCCAGCTCTTCGGTGTGGGACTCGGCGTCACGGCATACACCCTCGGGATGCGGCACGCGTTCGACGCCGACCACATCGCCGCCATCGACAACGCCACCCGCAAGCTCATGAGCGACGGCCAGCGGCCGATGAGCGTCGGCTTCTGGTTCAGCCTCGGGCACTCGTCCGTCGTCTTCGCCATGGTCATGCTGCTCGCCTTCGGCATCCGCGCGCTCGCCGGCGCGCTGGCCGACGACGGCTCGCAGCTGCAGCAGGTCACCTCGGTCTGGGGCACCTCGGTCTCGGGTGTCTTCCTCGTGCTCATCGGGCTCGTCAACCTCGCGGCGCTCATCGGCATCCTGCGCGTCTCGCGCCAGATGCGCTCGGGCCACTACGACGAGGCCGAGCTCGAGCGGCAGCTCGACAAGCGTGGCTTCCTCAACCGCATCCTCGGGCGCGTCAACCGGGCGGTCACGAAGCCGTGGCACCTCTACCCCGTGGGGGTGCTCTTCGGCTTCGGCTTCGACACCGTGACGGAGGTCGGGCTGCTCGTCATCGCGGGCGGCGCCGCCGCCGCCAACCTGCCCTGGTATGCCGTCCTCACCCTTCCCGTGCTCTTCGCCGCGGGCATGTCGCTGCTCGACTCGATCGACGGCTCCTTCATGAACTTCGCCTACGGGTGGGCGTTCAGCAAGCCGGTGCGCAAGCTCTACTACAACATCACCGTGACGTCGCTGTCGGTCGCCGTGGCGCTGCTCATCGGGGTCATCGAGCTCGTGTCGATCATCACCGACAAGCTCCACATCACGTCCGGCCCGCTCGCCTGGATCGGCGGCATCGACCTCGCGAGCATCGGCTTCTGGATCGTCGGGCTCTTCGTCGTCACGTGGCTCGTGTCGCTCGCGATCTGGCGCTGGGGCCGCATCGAGGAGCGCTGGTCGAGCGGCCTCACCGACTGAGCCCTCCGGCCACGGCAGCGCTGAGGGGGTGCCTACGGGGCCGCTGACGAGGAGGGCGACACCGTCGTGGTCACGGTGGAGGTGACGGTCGATGTCACGGTCGCGGTGGGCGTCTCCTTCGCCGTGGCGATCGCCTTCTCCAGCGCGGAGACCGTTGCGGCGTCGACCTTCCCGGTGGTCGGCACGCCCAGGTCCTTCTGCAGCGTCGTCACGGCCTCGGTCAGCGCGTCGGTCCACTGCCCGTCGACCGGGCCGTCCCAGTAGCCGGCGAGCTTGAGGGTCTGCTGGACGGCAGCCGTCGAGGCCACCTGGGCCCCCGCGGTGGCGCCGCCCTTGGCGACGAGGTCCGCCCGCAGCGCCGCCTCCGTGGCCTTGTCGACACTGCCGGTCACGGGCAGGTCGTGCGCCTTCTGCAGGGCCTCGACCGCGGCCACCGTGGTGGGACCGTAGACCCCGTCGACCTTGCCGGTGAAGTAGCCGGCTTCGGCGAGATCCTGCTGCAGGGCTGCCGTGTAGTCGTGCACGGCCGCGGCGGCCTTCTCCTGCTGGGCGTCCGTGAGGCAACCCGTGGCGGCATACAGCTGCAACCACGCCATCTGGAGGGCGACCGCGGCCGCGTTGAACTGCACGCTGGCGGCACGCAGCGGGGTGGCGTCGGAGATGCCGGCTTGCGCGGTCGCGAAGTCGCTCTCGGCCTGTTGCACCCGCGTCACGACCTCGCCCGGCACCGTGGGGGTGGACGACGGGGTCGGGGACCCCGATGCGGTGGCCGTCGCGGGCGCCGTGCCGCCTGTGGCAGCGGCACGCGCCTTGGCGAGCTCCGCCTCGGCGGTGGCCAGCTCCTGCTCGGCGGTGCCGATGGCCTCATGGGCGGAGGCGGCCGCCTCCCCGGCCGAGACGGCGTCCGCGCTCGGCTGCTTGAGGTCGCGGCCGGCGGTCGTGACGTCGCCGACGGTGGGCGCGGTCTGGTTGAGGACGTCTCCGTAGCGGTCGAGGGCGGTGATGTAGGCGGCGCTGGAGCTGCAGAACTGGGCCGTCGCAGCAGTGGCGGACGCCTTCGCGTCATCCAGTGCCTTCTGCTTGCTCGTCACCTTGGCCTCGGCGGCCTGCACGGCGGTGTTGCCGTTGTCGGCGTTGCCACACCCCGCGAGCAGGCACACTGCCAGGGCCGCCACCGCGACTCGCGTCCGCGACCGTCTCGTCACGGGAGCCAGCCACATTCGACGGGGCCCAGCGTCGCGACCGTCCAGCATCTGCACCACTCCCTCGGATCCGCCGGACTCGACTGCCGCCCACGGGGATCGAAGACGTCAGGCCGGTGGCATGCACGGTAGTGAGCGCCGGCGCGTCGCCCCTCACTCTTTGAGGGCGACTTCGAGCGGGCTCCCGACGTGTGAGCGCAGGAGACGTGCGGATGCGTCGAGTCCTGCTACGGCTCCTCGCCCGTCTGGCCGTCGATCAGCTCTCGAGCCAGATCGAGGTGGCCGGCATGGCGCGCGTACTCCTGGATGAGGTGGAGCAGGATCCAGTGCAGCTGGGGTGCCGCGGCGGTGTCGGGGAACCGGCCGCCCACGCGAGCGGTCTCGGCCAGGTCATGGGCCTCGACCACGCTCCGGGTGCGGCGCCCGGCCTCCTCGAGCAGGGCGGTGAGCTCCTCCGCCGTCAGGTCGGGCGACACCCAGCCCGTGCCCTCCCGGTCCGCCCACGGGTCCGCCATCGTCTCAGCCATGAATCCCCAACGGATCCAACGGCGCTCGACGTTCGCCAGGTGGTTGACGAGGCCCGCAGGTGTCCAGCCGGAGGGCACGGTGATCCGCTGCAGCTCGTCGCGCTCCAGCCCGCCGATCTTGCAGCTGATGACGGACCGGTAGTAGTCCAGATAGCTCAACAACAAGCCGCGCAGGTCGGGCGTCGAGGACGGCTCGGGGAAGGCGTGGGACGACATGGTCGCCATCTTCCACGGCGCCGGGGACAGGCGCACGCGACCGGCGTTCTCGTGCCCAGGGCGCAGTCGGGCTGTTGTCGAGGTGATGCAGTGGGCCCCGTCGGGCTCGAACCGACGACCGGCGGATTAAAAGTCCGATGCTCTACCGACTGAGCTAGAGGCCCGGGGTGGGGGAGTCTAACGGCAACGTCCCGCGCAGCCGGAGCGGACGGCACAGGTGCCAGCTCCGCCGGGCTGACCCACGGCCAGTATGCCGCAGCCTCCCCCTCGGCTGCGCCTGCCCTCTGCGCTGCTCCCGTATGCCGGGGGGCGGGGTTCGTCGGGCAGGACCCAGGCGGGGCTGACAGGTGCGCGCAGTCGGTGAGATTCTGGTGCTGCAGGTGCAGGTGCAGGGGATGTAGGAGGAACGCCTTGAAGATGCGTCCAGCCTTCGGTGAGTGCGTCTACGACTACGCCACGCAGACGTGGTGGTGGTCCGATGACATGTATGCCGTTGCCGGTTTGACTCGGAGCGACGCCGATCCGTCCGAGCTGCTCTTCAAGCGCATGCACGAGGAGGACCGGGGCGTCGTCTCCGAGACGCTCGCCGCGGCGATCGAGGCGGGGACGCCGCTGTCCGGGCAGTACCGGCTCTACGACGAGGACGACCGGATGCGCTCGATCGCCTTCGTCGGCGATGCCGAGCGCGACGCGGACGGCGAGCTCGTGCGGATGCGCGGCTTCGGCTTCGACGTCACCGGGGTGGTCGAGGAGCTGGCCAACGCGGCCGTGGCCGCCGCCACGACGAACCGCGCAGCGATCGAGCAGGTCAAGGGAGCCCTGAGGTTCGCCTACGGGCTCGACGACGCGGCGGCCTTCGGCATCCTGTCCCGGTACTCGCAGGCGAGCAACGTCAAGCTCGGCGTCATCGCGCAACGTGCCGTTGATCGTCTGGGAACCGCGAAGGCCGGCGACATCTCGGTCATCCAGGTCATCGAGGAGGCGGCCTCCGCTCCGTAGGGTCGGCGGGGGAGGGCAGTGACCGCGAGGTGGGCCCCGCCGGGTGTACGCGTCTGAGAGCCGGCGTCCTCGCCGGACGCGGTGAGCCCCCAGACGAATGGGGTATCACTGGAGTCCCACCCACCGCGTCAGCAGACCTCCAGGAGCACCGAATGAGCCTCGCCCGCAAGGTCGCCCCCAACCCCTACGACTACCTGCCGCCGGTGCCGTCCTTCGACGTCACGAGCGATGACATCAACGACGGGTCGCCGCTCAAGGACGACCAAGTCGCCGACCGCGGCAACACCTCCCCCCAGCTCTCCTGGAGCGGTGCCCCGGAGGGCACCCAGAGCTACGTCGTCACCTGCTTCGACCCCGACGCCCCCACGCCGTCGGGCTTCTGGCACTGGGTGCTCGTCGACGTGCCCGCCGACGTGACCTCGCTCGACGCCGGGGCCGCCTCAGGTGCCTTGCCCGGCAAGGCTTTTCACGTCCGCAACGACGGCGGAGACCACGGATTCATGGGGGCTGCGCCACCGAAGAGAGACATGCCGCACCGCTACTTCTTCGTCGTGCACGCGGTCTCGGAGCCGACCCTCGGTGTCGACGAGAACGCCTCGCCGGCCGTCGTGTCGTTCAACCTCGCCTTCAAGACGCTGGGGCGCGCCATGGTCCACGGCACCTACCAGCACTGACGACCGGCAAGGATCGACGCCGGGCCCCCGGGCCCCGGCGTCGATCAGCAGGTGGTGCGGTCAGGCGGAGACGAGCTGTGCCCGACGAGGCTCGGCGGGACGAAGCCCAGACGGACGGATGACGGTCGGCCGCAGCTGCGTCGGACGCAGCTCGGTCTCCTCGAGGTGCTCGCGCAGCTCCTCGAGGATGCGGCGCAGGAGGCGGCTGACCTGCATCGCCGAGAGGCCCATCGCCTCTGCGATCTCGGCCTGGGTCATGTCACGGGTGAAGCGCAGCTCGACGAGCTCGCGGTCACGAGGTGAGAGGTGCTGCAGCGCGGTGCGCACGACGATGCCCTCGTCGAGCCCCGGGTCGGTGAGCGCGTCGGCCCGACCGTCGATGAGGTCGAGCACCGGGCGGCCGCCCTCCGTCGTCGTCGCGTCGAGCGAGGCAGGGCGCAGGTTGCTCGCAGCGACCTGCGCCTCCTTGACCGCATCGAGGGTGAGGTCGAGCTCGGCTGCCAGCTCCTCGAGACTCGGCTCGTGGCCCAGGCTCTGCTCGAGCCGCGACCGCGAGTCGGTGACGAGCTGCCGGCGCTCCTGCAGGCTGCGGGGCGGGCGGACGAGCCAGCCGTGGTCGCGGAAGTGGCGCCGCAGCTCACCCGTGATAGTAGGCGTCGCGTAGGCCCCGAACTCCGTGGCCTGGGCGAGGTCGAAACGTTGGACAGCCTTGAGCAGGGCGAGGAACGCCACCTGCTCGAGGTCCTCGCGCTCGATGCCCTTGCCGGCGTAGCGGTGGGCCAAGGAGCGGGCGAGCGGCAGGTGCAGCCTGGTGACGGCCTCGAGCGCCCTGGAACGCTCGGATTCGCTGCCAGCAGAGCGAACTGCGGTGATGAGCGCTCGGGTCTGCGCGTCACGCGGAGCCCTCGACGGGTCGGTCATGCGTCCTCCATCAAAGATGTGGCGGCGCTTTCTTGACCGACGTGACAGACGTTAGACAAAGCGTGGACAGTGCGCAACTCCGCTGTCCAACGTTGCGCGTCCGACGGCATACCGGAGCGCCCTCGGTGTCGGTGTCGAGCACTGCGGATGAGGACGCGGCGCCGGTGGATCGCGGGCCCGCGCCGTCAGTGCCGGGGGTTAGCCTGCGGGGATGAGCGAGAGCGAGCATCGCAACCACAGGCGGCCCGCCTTCTTCAGCCCGTCAGCCCTCGAGGCCCACGGGCCTGCCTACGACCCCACGGAGCAGATCCACGTCGCCCACGAGACGGCGCAGGCGCTCGTCCACGCCGGCCGTGCGGCCGCCGACCCCGCGGTCACGCAGAAGCTCGTCGCGCTCGTCGACGACATCGGCCTGTCGACCCTGGCCGAGCTCTGGTCGCAGCGGCCCGCCCGCTCGCTCCCCGGCGCGCTCTGGCGCCTCTACGTGCTGCGTGAGTGGGTGCAACGCGCGCCCGACGAGGCCAGCCGGGAGTATGCCGCGGGCATCCGCTTCACCGGGCCCAACCACGCCGTCGCCGGCGCTGCCGAGCCCCCCGGCCCCGAGGAGATGAGCCGCGTCATCGACGAGGTGCTGCGCGGAGTCTTCGAGGGCGACCTCGGGGTCGCCCTCGAACGCGCTTCTGCCTTCTGCCGCGTCGTCTCGGCGGGACGTGCCGACATCTCCTCCGGCGGAGACACGGCGCAGCAGGCCGCCAACATGCTGACGATGGCCGACGACCTCACGGCCTGTGCGCGGCTGTGGAGGGCCGGCGCGCTCGACTGACGGCGTCACGCTCCGACCCGGCCACCCGGCATACGGCCTCGACGTGGGGAGCGCGGCAGGTCGCGAACCGGGGGACGGCTGGGGGTTGCGCGTCAGCACCTTTGGTGATCCTCCGCGACGCGATTATTCTGTTCCTCGCGTCGGGTCGCGGTAGCCCCGGGTCCCAAATTCAGCCGCTACGAGCGGCCCTGTGCCGAGAGGCGCTCCCGGCCCGACGCCACATCATCCGGTTGCCCGGTCGCCCTCGACCCGACGGGCTCCTGCGCGGGCGCAGCCGAGCGGCACAGCACCTCGTGGGCCCGCATGTCGCCCTCGACGGAGTAGCGCGCCCGGCGGGCGGGACTGCTCCACGCGCATGTGCCGCAGAGCCCCACGAGGAAGCTCCCGCGCACGACGACGGTCCACGGGTCGGCTGCCTCGACATCGGGGCGCATGTCGCCATGATGCTCCTGCGGAGGGAACGTGGAAACCCCTGTCTCGTTTGTGGCTAAGGACCACGCCGTCCAGTCCGGCGATCTAGATTGATGGCATGACGCCCGAGGATGAGCGGTCCGGAGACCTGCTCGACGTTGCCCTGGCCGACGAGATCGAGCTCGTCAGCGACCTCGTGGTGGCCGCCTCGGCGACGACGCGTCATTTCACGCCTGCCGAGGTCGACGCGCTGCTCGGGATCGCCCCGGCGCGCGGGGCCGGTGCGACGACCGCCTGAGGGCGGTTTGGGATGTCGTGTCCGCTTCGCCCGGCTGGGTCGGGCTGCGCTCGGACACCCCCAGGTCCGTTCGACATCGCGGTGAATGGCAGATGTCGGCTCGGTTGCGTGCAGAGGTCCAAGTACCCGTAGCATCTTCCCGGACCCAGACCCCCATCGACCGGAGCACCCCCGTGGGTTTTCGCCTCACACCCCAGGACACGAGTTTCTTCACGCTTTTCACCGCACAGGCCCAGCTGCTCGTCGACGCGACGCGTGAGCTGACCCGGTTCCTGGAGGTCGACCCCTCGAAGCGCCAGGCGGTGGCCGACCGGCTCAAGGAGCTGGAGCACGCCGCGGACGACGCGACCCATGAGCTCATCAACCGGGTCAACAGCTCGTTCATTACGCCGTTCGACCGCGAGGACATCCACAACCTCGCCGCCTCGCTCGACGACTGTATGGACCTCATCGAGGAGACCGGCGACCTCATCGTGCTCTACCGCGTGGGCGAGATCCCCGAGGGCCTCGCCGAGCAGTTCGAGATCCTCGCGCGCATGGCCGAGGTGACTGCCGAGGCCATGCCTCGTCTGCGGTCGCTCAAGGACCTCAAGAGCTACTGGATCGAGATCAACCGTCTCGAGAACCAGGCCGACACGCTGCACCGCAAGCAGGTCGCGGGACTCTTCACCCACTCGCCCGACCCGATCGAGCTGATCAAGGCCAAGGCCATCGTCGACGGGTTCGAGGACGCCGCCGACGCGTTCGAGAAGGTGGCCCACGTCGTCGAGGGCATCGCGGTCAAGGAGTCCTGACCCTCCGATGGAACCCACCCTTCCCCTGTTGGGGGTCATCGCCGTCATCACCCTGGCGATGGGCTTCAACTACACGAACGGCTTCCACGACGCCGCCAACGCGATCGCCACGTCGATCTCGACGCGGGCTCTCACCCCTCGGGTGGCGCTCGCCATGGCTGCGGTCGCCAACCTCTTCGGAGCCTTCTTCGGCGGCAAGGTCGCAGCGACCATCGGCTCCGGCATCATCGCGACACCCAGCGGGGTCAACGGCCTGTGGCTCGTCGCCGCGGCCCTCATCGGTGCGACTGGTTGGAACCTCATCACGTGGTGGTTCGGACTCCCGTCGTCCTCGTCGCACGCGCTCATCGGCGGCCTCGCCGGAGCGGCGCTGGCGGCAGGCGTCGCGGTGCAGTGGCAGGTGATCTGGACCAAGGTCGTCATCCCGATGGTGCTCTCGCCGATCTTCGGTCTCACCATCGGCTACCTCTTCATGCTCGCCATCCTGTGGGGCTTCCGCCGCGCCAATCCCTCCAAGGTCACCCGTGGTTTCCGCGTTGCCCAGACCGGGTCGGCCGCCGCGATGGCCTTCGGCCACGGCCTCCAGGACGCCGCGAAGACCGCTGGTGTCGTCGTGCTCGCGCTCAACATCTCGGGCTACCACGAGGGCTCCTCGATCCCGCCCTGGGTGCTGCTGATGTCGGCGGTCGTCATCTCCGCCGGCACGTATGCCGGTGGGTGGCGGATCATGCGCACCCTCGGCCGCCGCATCATCAACCTCACGCCCCCGCAGGGCTTCGCCGCCGAGACCACCGCGGCGTCGATCCTCTACGTCGCGGGTCTCGTCTTCGGTGCGCCGATCTCGACGACGCACACGATCACCTCGGCCATCATGGGCGTCGGCGCGACCAAGCGCCTGTCGGCCGTGCGCTGGGGTGTCGCCGGCAACATCGTCGGGGCGTGGTTCCTGACCTTCCCCGGGGCTGGCCTTGTCGCCGTACTCACGTGGTACATCACCGGCATCTTCCGCTGACACCCACCAAACCCAATCCAAAGAGCAGTTCGTCGGGGTTCGGCGTGGGGGTGACCTCACGCTGGGCCGACGAACTGCTCTCTCGATTGGGGTTGTGCCGACGAAGTGCTCTTTCGATTGTCTAGCCGAAGCGGCCGGAGATGTAGTCCTCGGTGGACTGCTCCGACGGGTTGTTGAAGATCCGCGTCGTGTCGTCGATCTCGATGAGGCGGCCGGGCTCGCCCGTGGCCTTGAGGTTGAAGAAGGCCGTGCGGTCGGAGACCCGGGCCGCCTGCTGCATGTTGTGCGTGACGATGACGATCGTGAACTCGCTCTTGAGCTCGTTGATGAGGTCCTCGATGGCGAGCGTCGAGATCGGGTCCAGGGCCGAGCACGGCTCGTCCATGAGGAGCACCTGCGGCTGCACGGCGATGGCGCGCGCGATGCACAGACGCTGCTGCTGGCCGCCCGAGAGGCCGGCGCCGGGCTTGTTCAGGCGGTCCTTGACCTCGGTCCAGAGGTTGGCGCCCTTGAGCGAGGACTCGACGATGCCGTCGAGGGTCTTCTTGTTCTTGACGCCGTTGAGGCGCAGCCCGGCGGCGACGTTGTCGTAGATCGACATCGTCGGGAACGGGTTGGGACGCTGGAAGACCATGCCGATGGTGCGGCGCACCGTGACCGGGTCCATCGAGGGGGCGTAGAGGTCCTGGTCGTCGAGCATGACCTTGCCCTCGACCCGGCCGCCGGGGATCACCTCGTGCATCCGGTTGAGGGTGCGCAGGAAGGTCGACTTGCCGCAGCCCGAGGGGCCGATGAAGGCCGTGACGGACCGGGGCTCGACCGTCATCGAGACGCCCTCGACGGCCTTGAAGGAGCCGTAGTAGACGTTGAGGTCGGTGACGTCGATTCGCTTTGCCATGTCTGGACGCTTCGCTTTCTCTTACTTCTTGACCGAGCCGAAGTACGCGATGACCCGGCCGATGATGTTGAGCAGCAGGACGAGGATGATCAGGGTGAGCGCTGCCGCCCACATCCGCTCCGCCGCGGTGGCGAGCGCGAAGTCGCCGCGGTCCTGGTTGATCATCATGGGCAGCGTGGGGAAGTTGCCGTTGAACAGGTCGCGCTGGAAGTTCTTCGTGTACGGGGCGAGGATCAGCAGGGGAGCGGTCTCACCCATGACGCGCGCGATGCCGAGCAGCACGCCGGTGATGATGCCCGAGAAGGCGGTGCGCAACACGACCTTGACGACCGTGACCCACTTGGGCACGCCGAGCGCATACGCCGCCTCGCGCAGCTCGTTGGGCACGAGCTTCAGCATCTCCTCGGTGGAGCGCACGACGACGGGGATCATGAGCAGCACGAGGGCGAGCGCCGCGGCGAAGCCCGAGCGGCTGAGACCGAAGGTCGTCACCCACACGGCATAGATGAAGAGCGCGGCGACGATCGAGGGGACGCCCGAGAGGATGTCGACGGTGAAGCTGATCGCCCTGGCCAGCTTGCCGCGGCCGTACTCGACGAGGTAGACGGCGGTGAAGATGCCGATCGGCACGGCGATGAGGGCGGTCATGCCGACCATCTGGAGGGTGCCCTCGATGGCGTGGCGGGCGCCGCCGCCCGCGTCGTCGGAGTTGATGTTGCGCTGGTTGCCGGTCCACCACTCCATCGACCCGAGCAGGTGGGCGCCCTTGGAGATCACCGTCCAGAGGATCCAGACGAGCGGGATCATCGCGAGGAAGAAGCAGAACCACATGACGACCCGGGCGATGACGTCCTTGACGTTGCGGGCCCGGTGCGGGCTGCCCATCTGGCGCAGCGCGTCACGGCCCTGGCGCCCCCCGGGCGGCGTGGCGTCGTCGGGGACGGAGGCGTCGTCGGGCCGGCGCTCGTCGGTGATGGCGCTCATTCGGTGAAGGCCTTCCTGCGCTCGATGACGACCCGGGCGATGCTGTTGACCACGAAGGTCAGCACGAAGAGGACGAGACCGGCCGCGATGTAGGCGCCGGTCTTGCTCGGGTTGCTGAACTCCGCCGCGTTGTTGGCGATCTTGGAGGCGAAGGTCTCGCCGCCGTTGAAGAGCGACCACGTCCACGGCGAGCCGTCGGCGAGGGCCGAGACGAGGAAGGTCACGGCGATCGTCTCGCCGAGCGCGCGGCCGAGGGCCAGCATCGACGCGGAGATGACGCCCGGGCGCCCGAAGGGCAGCACCGCGGTGCGGATCATCTCCCACTTCGTCGCGCCGAGCGCGAGGGCGCCCTCCTTGTGGGCGAGCGGCGTCTGGTCGAAGACCTCGCGCGACAGCGCGGTGACGATCGGCAGCACCATGATCGCGAGGACGATGCCGATGAAGAAGATCGTGCCCCCGGAGATGCCGGTGGGGGCGAAGAGCGGGAACCAGCCCAGCTTGTCCTCCATGAAGCCCTGCACGGGCTTGAAGAAGGGGCTGAAGGTGATCAAGCCCCACAGGCCGTAGACGATCGAGGGCACCGCGGCGAGCAGGTCGACGAGGGCGGCGGCCGGGCGGCGCATCCATGCGGGGGCGTACTGCGTGATGAAGAGCGCGACGCCGACGCCGACGGGTACCGAGATGAGCATGGCGAGGGTCGAGGCCGTCACGGTGGTCCAGAGGAACTCGAGGATGCCGAAGCGGGGGTTGTCACCGCCCGGGGCCCACTCGCGCGAGGTGAAGAAGTTGGCGCTGTTGTCGGCCAGCGCGGGGATCGCCTGGACGATGAGGAAGACGGCGATGAGGCTGACGAGGACGATGACGACGACACCCGAGAGGGTGGCGGCGCCGCCGAAGATGCGGTCGCCCACGCGGCCCGTGGAGGCGGCGTCGCCACTCAGGGGAGGCCTGCCGTCAGGGCCGGGCAGCTCGTCGGTGGCAGAGACACCGGTCACGCTCGACACGTGGTTCCTTCTTCCTGGAGGGGGCTGGTGGTGCCGCGAGGGGCGGACACCGGATCACGGCGCCCGCCCCCGCACATCGGGTCAGGAGATGGCGTCGACAGCCGTCTGGACCTTGGTGGCGACCTCGGTCGGCAGGGGCGCGTAGCCCTTCTCGCCGAGCTGGCTCTGGACCGCGTCGGAGGAGAAGGTCTGCAGGAACGCCTTGACCTTCTTGCCCGTCTCGGCGTCGGGGTACTTCGAGCAGACGATCTCGTAGGTCACGAGGACGATCGGGTAGGCCCCGGCCTCCTTGGTGGCGTAGTCGATCTTGAGCGCGAGGTCGTTGCCCGTGCCGGTCTGCTTCGCCGTGGCGATGGTCTTGCCCGCCGACTCGGCCGTCAGCTCGACGGGGCCGGAGCCGGTGTCGATCTGGGCCATCTTCAGCTGGTTCTGCTGGGCGTAGGAGAGCTCGACGTAGGTGATGCCGCCGTCCTGGCCCTTCGTGGCGGTGGCGACACCGGCCGACTTCTCCTTGCCCTCGCCCTTGCCGGTCCACTTCTTGCCGGTCTCGTAGGACCAGGCCTCGGGCGCAGCGGCCTTGAGGTACTTCGTGAAGTTCTCGGTCGTGCCCGACTCGTCGGAGCGGAAGAAGACCTTGATCGGCGTGGCCGGGAGGGTGACGCCCTTGTTGAGGGCGGCGATGGCCGGGTCGTTCCACACGGTGATCTTGCCGTCGAAGATCTTGGCGGCGACGTCGGCGTTGAGCACGAGCTTGTCGACACCGGCGACGTTGTAGGCGATGGCGATCGGACCGGTGACCATGGGCAGGTTCCAGGCCGGCGAGCCGCACGCCTTGGCGGCGTCCTCGGACTCGACGGCGCCGTCCTTGGGGACGGTCTTGAGCGCCGAGTCGGAGCCGGCGAAGTCGACCTGCTTGGCGATGAACTGCTTGATGCCGGCGCCGGAGCCCGTGGGCTGGTAGTCGACGTTGGCGTCGGTGCAGGCGTTCTGGAAGACGGAGATGGCTTCGTCAATGGCGTTCTTCTGCGCCGAGCTGCCCTCGGCCTTGAGGTCGCCGGAGAAGCAGTTTGCGCTGCCCGTGGCACCGGCGGAGGTGCCGTTGCCCGCGGGCGTGGTGGTGCTGGTGTTCTCGGATGCGCAGGCCGAGAGCGCAAGAGCGCCGGACAGGGCGATGGCGCCGAGAGCGCTGATACGCGAAACAGACACGAGCGGTTCCCTCTCGATGGGGGTGGTCTGGATGCCGGGCGGTCAGGCCGACCGACGGTGGTGGACTCTTCATCCACCGGCGACGCTAAGCCGGTCGGGTGACCGTTTCTCCCCGTCCGGTTAACGGCAGGTGAACGCGGTCTGACGAGTTGGGGAGACCGGTGGTCTCGTCGTGCGCGCTCGCGTTCGCCGCCGCACGATGAGGGGTTGAGAGGAGCCCCCGTATGCCGTCCGGCCGGGTCCCGCGCTCAGGTGTCGATGCGCTCGACGCCGACGACCCGCGCGTGCTCGCCGACGCCGTGGACGTGGCAGACGAGCACCTCGCCCTTGCGCATCGCCAAGCGGGCCGCCTCGTGCAGGCGGGTGCCGACCTCCGTGTGGTCGGGACCGGCGCGGTGCCCGAGCGACTCGAGCAGACCGGGCAGTACCGGGCCGTGGCTGCAGAGTGCAGCCGGCTCTCCCCGGGCGAGCAGGCGCGCGAGCTCGCGCGCCGCGTCGTCGGGGCTCTCGGCGTAGCCCTCCTCGGAAAGGCCGTCACGGGTGCGCAGCTTGACGCCCCGCGACGCGGCATACGGCTCGACGGTGGAGCTGCACCGCACCGACGACGAGCTGACGACGCGGGTGACGCCGTAGGCGTCGAGCACGGCGGCGACGCCCGTCGACTGGGCCCGCCCGACGGCGTCGAGCGGGCGCAACCGGTCATCGCCCTTCCACTTGCTGCGGGGGGTCGCCTTCGCGTGCCGCACGAGGGCGAGCGGCCACGTGTCGAGCTCGCCGGCCCTCTCGGCCCGCACGAGCGCGAGCAGCTGCTCGCGGTCGCGGGCGTAGTCGAGCCGGACGTTGGCGGTGCGCACGTCGACCCAGGCCACCTCGTCGATCTCGTGGAGCAGCTTGCCCGACCCGCCGGTCACGACCGAGGCCCAGTAGTGCACGACCTTGGTGGCCGGGGCACCGGTGGCGTCGAGGATGGGGTACTCCGCCAGGGGCAGCGGCGTGCCGAGGCGCACGACGAGCCCGGTCTCCTCGAAGGTCTCGCGCGCGGCGGCGACGCTGGGGTGCTCACCGGGGTCGAGCTTGCCCTTGGCCCACGACCAGTCGTCGTACTTCGGCCGGTGGACGAGGGCGACCTCGAGCCGCCCGTCGCGGTGGCGCCACGGGATGGTGCCGGCGGCTGGGACGATGGAGGCCACGCGCGACAGTGTGCCGCATGTGGGCGTCCTGGGCGCGGTGGTGACACCGCATCCGCGAGAATCTCCCGCCGGAGAGCCCTGTCGTCAGCCCCGTCGGACAGCCCACGTCAGCCCCGTCGGACAGCCCACGTCAGCCTCGGCGTCAGCCCGTCGACGGCCCCGTCAGCGGCGCCGGGCCTTGCGCCGGCGCTTGTCGTGGCGCTCGATGAGCTTCGCCTGCACGTCGTCGAGCGGCTCGCCGCTCTCGCTGAGGTGGTGGCGGACCCAGCGTCCGTCGGAGCCGAGGTCCCACCGCGACGTCGTGTCGGCGAAGCCGAGGTCGAGTAGGTCGGCGAACTCGAGGATGTGGCTCGGCTCGGTGATGCGCACGAGGGCCTCGACCCGGCGGTCGAGGTTGCGGTGCATCATGTCGGCACTGCCGATGTAGACCTGCGGGTCGCCGCCGTGGTCGAACCAGAAGACGCGCGAGTGCTCGAGGAAGCGGCCGAGCACCGAGCGCACCCGGATGTTCTCCGACAGGCCCTCGACGCCGGGCCGGAGGGCGCAGATCCCGCGCACCCAGACGTCGACCTTCACGCCGGCGATGCTCGCGCGGTAGAGGGAGTCAATGAACGCCTCGTCAACCATCGAGTTCACCTTGATGACGATGCGACCGGGAGGCGCCGCCTCGTCACGGTCCTCGTGGATCTCGATCTCCTGCTCGACGAGGTCGATGAGGCCCGAGCGCACGGAGCGCGGCGCGACGAGGAGGCGCTTGAACCTGCTCCGGGGAGCGAAGCCCGAGAGCAGGTTGAAGAGGCGTGACAGGTCCTCTCCCACCTGCGGGTCGGTCGTGAAGAGGCCGAAGTCCTCGTAGACCCGGGCCGTCTTGGGGTTGTAGTTGCCGGTGCCGATGTGGCAGTAGCGCACGAGCCCCTCGGCCTCCTGGCGCACGACGAGGCAGAGCTTGGCGTGCGTCTTGAGCCCGACGACGCCGTAGACGACGTGGACGCCCGCCTCCTCGAGCTTGCGTGCCCACGAGATGTTGTTGACCTCGTCGAAGCGGGCCTTGATCTCGACCACCGCGAGCACCTGCTTGCCGGCCTCGGCGGCGTCGATGAGGGCGTCGATGATCGGGGAGTCGCCCGACGTGCGATAGAGCGTCTGCTTGATGGCGAGCACCTTGGGGTCGCCTGCAGCCTGCTCGATGAAGGCCTGCACCGAGGTCGAGAAGGAGTGGTAGGGGTGCTGGACGAGCACGTCCTTGTTGCGCACGGCCGTCAGCAGGTCGATGGCCTTGGCGCTCTCGGTCGGCGCGAAGTCCGGGTGGGTGCGCGGGAAGAACTTCGCGAACTCGAGGTCGGAGCGGTCGATGTCGGCGACCGTGAAGAGCCCGCGCAGGTCGAGGGGGGTCGGCAGCCGGTAGATCTCGCGGTCGCTGATCTGCAGCTCGCGGGCGAGCATGTCGAGCACCTTGGGGTCGATCTCCTCCTCGACCTCGAGGCGGATCGGCGGCCCGAAGCGCCGCCGTGTCAGCTCCTTCTCGAGGGCGGTGAGGAGGTTCTCGGCGTCGTCCTCCTCGACCTCGAGGTCCTCGTTGCGGGTGACGCGGAAGGAGAAGTGCTCCTGCACGAGCATGCCGGGGAAGAGCTGGTCGAGGTGGCTCGAGATGACGTCCTCGAGGGGCACGAAGCGCTTGCGCTCGATCTCGGAGTCGATGTCCTCCTCGACGAGGATGAAGCGGGGCAGGCTCGGCGGCACCTTCACTCGGGCGAAGTGCTCGGAGCCCGTCTTCGGGTTCTGCAGCAGGACCGCGAGGTTGAGCGAGAGGCCCGAGATGTAGGGGAACGGGTGGGCCGGGTCGACGGCCAGCGGCGTCAGGACGGGGAAGACGCGGTCGGCGAAGAAGAAGTGCAGCGGCTCGCGGTCGTCCTCGTCGAGGTCGTCCCAGCGCACGATCGTGATGCCCTCGTCCTCGAGGGCGGGGCGCACGTCGTGCTGGAAGACCGCCGCGTGCTGGTGCATGAGCTCGTGGGCGAGCCGGGCGATGCGCTCGATGAGCTCGCGCGGCTCGAGCCCGGCGGCCGTGCGCACGGCGAGACCGGTGGCGATCCGGCGCTTCAGCCCCGCCACGCGCACCATGAAGTACTCGTCGAGGTTGTTGGCGAAGATCGCGAGGAAGCGGGTGCGCTCGAGGAGCGGCACGGCCGGGTCCATCGCGAGCTGGAGCACCCGCTCGTTGAACTGCAGCCAGGACAGCTCGCGCTCGAGGTAGCGGTCGGCGGGCAGGTCGTCCTCGGGCTCCGGCTGGGCCGCCGTGCCGACGAAGCGGCCGTTCGGGCCCCGGGCCGGCACGCGGCGGCCCTGCACCGTGCTCGTGAAGGAGCTGACCTCGGCCTCGAGGCCCTCGCTCGCCGCGCCCTCCTCGGCGCGCGCGTCGTCGCCTTCCTCCGCGTCCGCACTCGCGCTCGTGCTCAGGTCGTCGAGGTCGGTGGTCGTGAGGCTCCCGGTGCTCATGTGCCCATGGTGGCACCGATCGGCCCGGCTGGGGTCAACATGTCTCGCCCCCGGGCGCTCGCCCCCGACGAGTCTGTATGCCGTCCCGCCCGGTCCCGCTCGCCGGCACCCCCTGCCGCGCGAGCGCCCTTCAGGGGCGGGCGAACTGCTGGTGCACCTCGACGTCGGTGAAGCCCAGCGCCGAGTAGGTGCGCACGGCGGCGACGTTCTCCTCGTCGACGTAGAGCACGACCCGGTCGAGGCCGAGCGAGCGCAGGTGGTCAAGGCCCAGCACCGTGACGAGACGGCCGAGTCCCTGCCCCTGCCGCTCCGGCGACACCGCGACGACGTAGACCTCGCCGACCTCGCCGTCCGGGGGGTCGACCTTGGTCCAGTGCGAGGCGGCGAGCCGGTCGGGGTCGGCGGCGTCGACGACAAAGATGAGCCCTGCCGGGTCCCACCACGGCTGTGCGATCCGCTGCTCGAGGTCGGGTCGCCGGAGCGAGCCCTGCTCGGGGTGGTGGGCGAAGGCGGCTGCGTTGAGGGCCAGCCAGGCCTGCTCGTCGCGTCCGCGCTCGAAGGTGCGGACGGCATACCCCGGCGGCACGGCGGCGACAGGCCACGGCGTTCCGGACTGCAGCGAGCGGCCCATCACGTGCAGGCGGCGCACCGGCTCGACGCCGAGGGCGGCGGCGAAGGAGGAGGCAGCGGCGGCGCTCGCGCCGGAGCCGTGGCTCCAGATGCGGGCGTCGCGGGGGAGCGCGTCGGCCAGGGCCCGGCCGACCCCCTGCCGGCGTGCGGTCGGGGCGACGACGAGCTCGGCCGACGGGGGCTCGCCCGCGACGCCGTCGCGGCACTGGGCATAGCCCACGACAGCGCCCGAGCCGTCGAGGGCGAGCACGTGCTCGACGCCGTCGACCTCGCGCGCGCCCGCCGAGAGGCGGAACTGCTCCGACAGCGGGGCGGAGCCGTCGTGCCGGGTGGCCTCCTGCGCGAGTGCCAGCACCGCCTCGGCCTCGGGGGCGGTCAGCGGGTGCTGGTGGTCGCGCACGGCGAGGGTCGGCGGCATACGGCGATTCCACCACAGCCGGTGGACGAACCGGCGCGACCCCGGACCGACCGAGAGGGTGATCTGTCCGCCCAAGCACCCGCGTCGCCACGAGTCTTCCCGTCTGCCACCGCGTCGTCATCAGTCTTTTACCCGACAACCCACATTTGGCACTCAGGCGAGGCTAGCCTCCCGTGTGATGCCCCCGGGCACCGAACACCACCGATGAGCAAGGGGAAGACATGTCCCGTTCCACCCGCCGCTTCGCGGGAGTCGCCGTCGCCGGCCTCTGCGCCGCGGCCGCGCTCGCAGCGCCGGCTGTTGCCGACAACGGCAACCAGAAGAGCGACCCGCAAGGCCCGCTGGTCAACATCCAGCTCCTGTCGTTCAACGACTTCCACGGCAACCTCGAGCCGCCGAGCGGCTCGAGCGGGCGCATCGTGGTCGACCACGCCCCTGACGCAAAGGACGCGGACAAGGACAAGAACGTCGCCGAGCCCATCGACGTCACCGTCGACGCCGGCGGTGTCGAGTACCTCGCCTCCCACCTCGCGCAGGCGCGCCAGGGCCACCGCAACACGCTCACGGTCGCCGCGGGCGACATCGTCGGCGCGTCGCCGCTGCTGTCGGCGGCCTTCCACGACGAGCCGACGATCCTCGCGATGAACAAGCTGGGTCTCGACGTCACCTCGGTCGGCAACCACGAGTTCGACGAGGGCTACAAGGAGATCCAGCGTCTCGCGCACGGCGGCTGCATCGACGACGGCGACGGGCAGAACAACCAGAACTCCTGCCCGACCGGCTCCTTCCCCGGCGCGAGCTTCGACATCCTCGCCGCGAACGTCATCGAGAAGGCGAGCGGCCAGACGATCCTGCCCTCGTACTCGATCAAGAACCTCAACGGGGCCAAGATCGGCTTCATCGGCATGACCCTCAAGGACACGCCCAACATCGTCACCGCCTCGGGCGTGGCAGGGCTGGAGTTCACCGACGAGGTCAAGACCGCCAACGCCCTCGTGCCGGTGCTCCGCGCGCAGGGCGTCAAGGCCATCGTCGTGCTCATCCACCAGGGCGGCACGCCCAGCGCGCAGCCGTGGACCAGCCCCGTCGACGGCAAGTCGTACAACGCCAACCCGACCTACGACTACACGTGCCAGGGCGGCGGCAGCCTCAAGGACGACTCGGCGATCCTGCCGATCGCGGCGGGCCTCGATCCCCAGATCGACATGATCGTCTCGGGTCACACCCACCAGCCCTACGTGTGCAACGTCAAGGACCCGGCCAAGAACGACCGGCTCGTCACCTCGGCGTCGTCGTTCGGCCGACTCTTCACCGAGACGAACCTGCAGTACGACCGGCGCACGCAGGACATCGTGCGCAGCTCGGTCACCGGGACGAACATGATCGTCACGCGCGACACGAAGGACCCGGCCCAGACGGCGCTCATCGCGCAGTACAAGGAGCTCGTGCGTCCGATCGCGTCCAAGGTCATCGGCCACATCACGCAGGACGTCCTCAGGGGCGCTCCCGGCATCAACGCCGGCGGGGAGTCGCAGCTCGGTGACCTCATCGCCGACGCCCAGCTCGCCGACCCGTCGGTCGTCACCGGCGGCGAGAAGCCCGTCATCGCCTTCATGAACCCCGGCGGCATCCGCGCCGACCTCGTCTACGGCGCCTCGGGCTACGGCGAGGCACCTGGTGACGTCACCTACGACGAGGCGTTCACGGTCCAGCCGTTCAACAACTACCTCGTGTCGATGACACTGACCGGGGCGCAGATCAAGGCGATCCTCAACCAGCAGTGGACCGGCAGCAACGCCGGGAGCGGCAAGAAGATCCTCCAGGTCTCGAAGGGCTTCGCCTACAGCTACTCCGGCACCACACTCGGTGCGGTGACGCTGGGCGGCAGCCCGCTCGTCGACGGCCAGTCCTACCGCATCGTGACGAACAACTTCCTGCAGGGCGGTGGCGACGGCTTCCCGACCTTCACGCAGGGGACGAACGTCTACTACGGCGGGCTCGACATCGACGCGTTCGCCAACCACCTCGCCTCCTTCAACCCGACCGGCTACACGCCCGGTCCGCTGGACCGGATCTCCGGCAGCTGACGAGGAAGCGAACCCCGCACCACGAGGTATGCCGCCCAGCTCACCGAGCTGGGCGGCATACCGCTGTCGGGGGCGGGGTCCGAGGAGGGTCAGGCCCCGACGGGCGCGTCGGACGGGCGGTCCGGCACGAGGCGGTAGCCGACGTTGCGCACGGTGCCGATGAGGGCCTCGTGGTCGGGGCCGAGCTTGGCGCGCAGCCGTCGAACGTGGACGTCGACCGTGCGGGTGCCGCCGTAGTAGTCGTAGCCCCAGACCTCCTGGAGCAGCTGGGCGCGGGTGAAGACCCGGCCCGGGTGCTGCGCGAGGTACTTGAGCAGCTCGAACTCCTTGTAGGTGAGGTCGAGGGCGGCACCGCGGAAGCGCGCCGAGTAGCTCGCCTCGTCGATGACGAGCTCGCCCGAGGTGATCGGCATGTCGAGGTCGGCCTCGTCGTCCTGGCCCTTCGTCATGGCAAGGCGTAGGCGGGCGTCGACCTCGGCCGGGCCGGCGCTGTCGAGCAGGACGTCGTCGAGGCCCCATTCGGCCGTGAGACCGGCGAGGCCGCCCTCGGTGAGGACAGCCAGCAGGGGCGTGCCGATACCCGTCGTGCGCAGGACCCGACAGAGCGAGCGGGCGCTCGCGAGCTCGCGGCGGGCGTCGACGAGGACGATGTCGCAGTCGGGGGAGTCGACGAGGGCGGTGGCCTCGGCGGGCAGGATCCGCACCGTGTGGCTGAGCAGTCCGAGGGCAGGCAGGACCTCGGCGCTCGGAGCGAGCGCATTGGTCAGCAGCAGCAGTCGGGCCATCTCATGCAGGATAGGCGAGACTGGTCACGTGCGGCCGGATGACGCTGCACGGTGAGACGCAGCGCGGACGCCCCCGCCGCGGCGTGACACGGCCACGACGAGCCCCCGGGAGAGACATGACGGCCCCGCAGACGCAGGCCGCGGTGACGGTGCGCTACTGGGCTGCGGCCCGGGCCGCGACCGGCGTCGACGAGCAGACCCTCGAGCTCGCGGTGCCCACGACGGTGGGCGTCGTCGTCGACGCTGCGGTGGCCGCCCACCCGGCGCTCGCGCGCGTCGCGCGCGTCGCCACCTTCCTGCTCGACGGACGCTCCGTCGGGCGTGACGCGCCGGTCGCGCACGGGGTGAGCCTCGAGGTGTTGCCCCCCTTCGCCGGCGGGTGATGCACAATGGCGCCCGTGCCTGACGACGACGCCGCCACCGCCCCCGTGGGGGCGACCGGTCTGCCGCGCGCCCGGGCCGGTTCAGTCGGTTCAGTGCCGCCCTCCGCGGCTGTCGTCCGGTGGCTGGGGGTCGGGGTCACGCTCGTGGCCGCCGTCGCGCTCCTGCTCGCCGCGACGTGGGGGTATGCCGCGCTGCTCGGTGTGACCCTCGTGCTCGCCCTCCTCGTGGCGTGGGGATGGCCGCCGGTGGCCGAGTCGCGAACGCCCGACGCCACGTCGGTCGTGCTCGCGCTGTCGGCCGTCGCCATCGTGCTGAGCGCCCTGCGTGAGGACCTCGAGTGGCTGGCGGCCGGGGTCGCCTTCGGCATCCTGCTCTCCTTCTGCTCCCAGCTCATCCGGCCGCCGCAGCGCGAGGGGCTCGTGTTGACGTTGCTCGCGTCGTTCGGCGGACTCGTCGTCATCGCCTCGGGCACCTCTGCCGTCGTCGCGGCCTCCTCGTCCACCGGTGCTGCCGTGGCGGCGATCGGCGGTGCCGGGGTCGCCGCGGCACTGGTCGCCGACCTGGTCGCAGGGGTCGTCGCCCGGTCGGTGCACGACGAGCGGGCCGCCGGGGGAGTGCTCGCAGCGGTCGCCCTCGTGGCCGCTGTCGCGGGTGCCGTGCTCGTCGGAACCCGGTTCGACGAGGTCGGTGTGGGTGCGGCCGCCCTGGTCGGGGCCGTCGCAGGGCTCGTCTCGTGGGCACTGCGGCGCGTGCTCGTCCTCCAGCCGGCGATGTCGACCCTCCGGGGCCAGGTCGGCGCCTCGGTGGCGTCGGTGCTCGTCGTCGGAGCAGTCCTGCACACCGCAGCCACCCTCCTCAGCTGACCACGTCGAGTGGCCACTCCTGGTCGCCCCGACCAAGTCGAGTGGCCATTCCTGGTCGCCCCTACAGAGTCGAGTGGCCACTCCTGGTCGCCCCGACCAAGTCGAGTGGCCACTCCTGGTCGCCCCGACCAAGTCGAGTGGCCACTCCTGGTCGCCCCGACCAAGTCGAGTGGCCACTCCTGGTCGCCCTGACCGGGCCGAGTGGCCGCGTGGTCACATGTACAGCGGGACGACTGTGGTCCGTGAGATTCCTGTGGCCCGTGAGGTTGGGCGGCCACTCGAGGGTGCGTTGGGGCGGGTGGGGTTGCGTGGCCACTCGAGGAGAGGGGGTTGGCGCGGGTGAGGTTGCGTGGCCACTCGAGTGTGCTTTGGGGCGGGTGTCAGTAGACGAGGGCCTGAGCCCCCGGCGCCATGACCTCCTCGACGAAGGCGGCGGCGCCGCGGACCTGCGCTCCCTCCACGAGCTCGCCCTCGGTCAGCTCACGTCGCGCTGCACACTGCGAGCAGACGGTGACCCGGCCCTCCGCGAGGAGGGCGTCGCGCAGGTCGGCGAGGCGGGCGGCATACGGCAGCTCGAACTCCTCTGCGCGGCCCGGCACGGCGAGCCACGATGCCTCGCCGGTGAGCCAGAGCGACACCTCGACGCCGCTCGCGACCGCGGTCGCGGCGACGGTGAAGGCCTGCGAGAGCCGCTCGGGCGCCTCCACGCCGGAGGTCAGCTTGACGACGAGCGTGCGCGCGGGGGAGTCCATGCGCTCAGGCTACGATCGCCGCATGTTCAACCTCGACCAGGACATCCCCGAGCCGCTGCGTCCGCTGGCGTGGCTCATCGGTCGGTGGGAGGGCGCCGGCGTCGTCGGCTACCCGACCATCGAGGAGGCGAACTTCGGCCAGGAGATCGAGGTGACGCACGACGGGCGCGGCTTCCTCAAGTGGGAGAGCCGGGCCTGGATCCTCGACAAGGAGTCCGGCGAGCGGGTGCGCCCCGCGGCGGTCGAGTCCGGCTTCTGGCGCCCGCTCGAGGGCGGGGAGGTCGAGCTGCTCCTTGCCCACCCGACCGGCATCCTCGAGCTCTACTACGGCACGATGGAGCCGGCCAAGATCCAGCTGAAGACCGACGGCGTGCTCCGGGCACCCGGCGCCAAGGAGTACAACGCGGCGACCCGGATGTACGGCCTCGTCGAGTCGCAGCTCTTCTGGGTCATGGACATGGCCGCGGTCGGCCAGGATCTGCAGAGCCACGTCTCGGCGCGGCTCAAGCGCGTGGAGTGACCGCCGGGCCCGAGCGGCAGGGCCGTTGACGGAATGTCCTGCGTCCGTGCGATGGTTGCATGGTGGTGAGTGACGTGACGCAGGTTCCGACCGACGGTGAGCCCGACGCGCCCCAGGCGCCCCCCGCGGGAGCCGCGCCGCGCAGCCCGCTGCTGGACCGGCCGGGGGCCGTGGCCGGCGACGGGCTCGACGCGTCGGTGGCGCTGCACTACGGCGACCCGATGCGCGAGCAGCGGATGCTCGACGAGGGCCTCGGAGTCGTCGACCTCAGCAACCGCGAGGTCATCACTGTCTCGGGCGTCGACCGGCTCAGCTGGCTCAACTCCCTCACGACCCAGTTGCTGCTCGACCTGCCGCCCCGCGAGTCACGCGAGGCGCTCGTCCTCTCGCCCAAGGGCCACGTCGAGCACTCCCTCCACCTCGTCGACGACGGCGAGATGACGTGGATCACGACCGAGCCCGGTGCCGGCGCCGCCCTCGTGGCGTGGCTCGAGCGGATGAAGTTCATGCTCCGGGTCGAGGTCGCAGACGTCACCGCCGACTGGGCCGTGCTCGGCGAGCCCCACGCACGTGAGTCCGTCGCCGGCGAGCCGCTCGCGTGGCGCGACCCGTGGCCCGACCTCGTCGGCGACACGACCGCCTACGGCCCTGTCGAGGACCACCCCGGCAGCGTCCGGGCGTGGCGCGAGGTCATCATGCCGCGCGCGGATCTCGTTGCGGCAGTGGGTGATCGGCCGGTCGCGGGCCTCTGGGCCGCCGAGGCGCTGCGTGTCGCCGCCTGGCGACCTCGGCTCGGCCTCGAGACCGACCACCGCACGATCGTCCACGAGGTCGACTGGCTGCGCACCGCCGTGCACCTGCACAAGGGCTGCTACCGCGGGCAGGAGACGGTCGCGCGCGTGCACAACCTCGGGCGTCCGCCCCGCCGCCTCGTCTTCCTCCACGTCGACGGCTCGGGTCACGTCCTGCCGCCGCTCGGCGCCGAGGTGTATGCCGGTGAACGCGTCGTTGGCCACCTGACCTCCGTCGGCCGCCACCACACCGACGGCCCGATCGCGCTCGCGATCATCAAGCGCAACACCGACCCCGAGCTCGACCTGCTCGTGGGCGGCCTCAGCGCCGCGCAGACCGTCATCGTCGCTCCCTAGCCACCCAGCCCCACCACCGGCGCGCACGCGTGCGGCGCCGCCGCGGGGGTATGCCGTCCGGCCCGGTCCCGGGCCCGTCGCTCGCACCCCGCGGGCGGCTGGCAGGATGACGGCATGAGCACCGCACGCAGCGCCGCGAGCACGCTGATCACCGTCGCGCCGACCGGGGCTGAGACCGCCAAGGTCGACGTGCCGGCCCTCCCGACGACTCCGGAGGAGCTCGTCGAGACTGCCGTCGCGTGCGAGCGGGCCGGAGCCGCCCTCATCCACATCCACGTGCGCGACCGCGACCACCAGCCCACGCTCGACGCCGTGCTGCTCAAGGAGGCCGTCGACGGCGTGCGCGAGGCGACCGACCTCGTCGTCCAGCTCTCGACCGGCGGAGCCATCACCGACCCGCTCGAGCAGCGGCTCACGGTCCTCGACGCCGACCCCGACTCCTGCTCGCTGACCTGCGGCACGACGAACTTCGGCGACGGCGTCTTCCTGAACCCGTGGGGCTTCATGGTCGACCTCTACCGCCTGGCCCAGGAGCGCGAGGTCGTGCCGGAGTTCGAGCTCTTCGAGCTGGGTCACGTGCACGCCCTGCGCCGGCTCATCGACGAGTGCGGCCTGCCCTACGGCGGCAAGGTCCACGTCGACTTCGTCACCGGGGTGCCCGGCTCGATGCCCGGCACGCCACAGGCCCTGCTCGCCGGGGTCGCCATGCTGCCGCCCGAGGTGACGAGCTGGTCGGCCACGGGGATCGGTCGCGCGCACCTGCCGATCGCCGCCGCCGCGCTCGCCGCGGGCGGCCACCTGCGGGTCGGCATGGAGGACAACCTCGTCTTCGCCAAGAGGCAGCCGGTCGGGCACAACAGCGAGCTCGTGAGCCGGGCCGCGCAGCTCGCGACCCTCATGCAGCGGCCGCCGATGTCGACGACGGAGGCCCGCGCGGCGCTCGCGATCAAGGACCGCCGCACCCGCTGACAGCCGACCCAGCTCGACGGCTGCGCGGCGAACGCCGCTGACCCAGCCGGACGGCATACCGCGCGGGAGACGCGGCGGTCGCGGACGGCATACCTGCGGGGGGTGCTGCCGCGGGTGAGCCGGGTGCGCCACGGACAATCGAAAGAGCAGTTCGTCGCCACCGAGCGGCCCCGCACAGTCCCATGGACGGGCGACGAACTGCTCTTTCGACTGCCAGGGCCTGCAACCACGCCGACGGAGTGCTCTCTCGATTGAGGCAGGGGAGTGCCCGCAGGTGCCAAGCGCGACGGGCGTGAGGCGAGGTCAGAACCCGGGTATGCCGCCGGTGTGGGCGGTCTCACGCTGTCCACAGTTTGCATTTTGCTTGCTGTAGTTAGCACAATGGAGACATGAGCAAGCTGCCGCTACCGGACCTGGGGGCCTACTTGCGCGAACAGCGCGAGAGTGCCCAGCTGTCCTTGCGTCAGCTCGCCGAGATGGCCGGAGTCTCCAACCCCTACCTGTCGCAGATCGAGCGAGGCCTCAAGCGGCCGAGCGCCGAGATCCTGCAGCAGATCGCCAAGGGGCTGCAGGTCTCGGCCGAGTCGCTCTACGTCCGGGCCGGAATCCTCGACGAGCGGGTCGGCGACGACCCGGCCGCCGCCCCCGACGTCCTCTCCGCCATCGCCGCCGACGCCGCCCTCACGGAGCGTCAGCGCGGGGTGCTCGTCGAGATCTACCTGTCCTTCGTCGGCGACGTCGACGACGACCCCAACGCCCCCCGCACCCCCCACGCCCCCGGCCGGACGCCGCCAGCCCGCGCCCGCCGCCGCACCCCTCCGCCCAGCGCCCCCGCTGCCGCGGCCCAGAACCTCAACGAGAAGGAGAACTGAGATGGCTCTCAGCGACAAGATCACCAAGGCCGTCAAGGACGCCCAGAAGCAGGCCGAGGCCGCTGCTGTCGACGTGCGCGGCCAGCTCGACGAGATCGAGGGCAAGCTGCCCGAGGTCTCGGTCGACGCGACCCCGTTCTACGCCGTCGTCGGCGCCGCGAACATCGCTCTTGACACGGTCCGCGCTGCCGGCGTGCAGCTCGACCTCGCCCGCAAGCAGGCTCAGGAGATCGACCTGCGCAAGGGTGCCAAGAAGGAGGCGAACCAGCTCCAGAAGGACCTCGAGAAGCGCATTGCCGAGCTCCAGAAGAGCACCGCCGCCCTGCAGAAGATCGCGACCTCCTACGCCGACAAGTTCGTCGCCCAGGCGCAGGACCTGCCCGCGCAGGTGCTCAACCAGGGCCTCGTCATCGCGAGCAACGCGAAGGACCAGTACGACGCTGCCGCCGCGCGCGGTGAGAAGGTCGTCACCGACCTGCGCGCCCAGGGTGAGCGCGCCGCGTTCGACGCCTCCGAGCTGCGGCACGCCGCCGCCATCCGTGGACGTCGCGTCGTCAAGACGGCCGCCACCGAGGGCAGCAAGCTCGCCTCGAGCGTCGTCGACGTCGTCACCCAGGACGCCTCGAAGATCGGCGCCCAGGTGGAGAAGTCTGCCGAGGCCCTCGAGAAGGCCGCTGCCCCGGTGCCGGCCAAGCGCACGGCCGCCCACCAGCGCGCCATCCGCAAGACCGCTGCCCAGAAGGCCGCCGCGACGCGCAAGGCCAACGAGGTCGAGGCCACGACGACCCGCAAGGTCGCCGCCCGCAGCTCGGCCACGACCGACGACCCGCAGGCCACCGTGGCCCGCAAGGTCGCCCCGGCCAAGACCGCCGCCAAGAAGACCGCCAAGAAGGCGTCGACCACGACGAAGAAGACGGTCAAGAAGGCTGCGACGACGACGAAGGCCGCCGCCACCAAGACGGCTGCCGCGACCGCCGACACCGCCAAGACCGCGGCGGCCACGACGGCCGACACCGCGAAGACGGCCGCCGAGAACGTCACGGGCGTCACGACGAGCTGATCTCGCGCCGCCCGCCGGCACGAGCACGCACGCAGCAGGGCCGTCATCCTCCGGGGTGGCGGCCCTGCCGCGCGCCATGGCCCGCTCGTCACCCCGACCCCGAGGTATGCCGTCCGGCCGGCCCGCGCACCCGGGTGCCCGTCGGCGCGGACCCAGCCCTCCGGCATACTGCGGGGCGTGTCCCACCCACCGGCCTCGGCCTCTCCCGCCCTCACCGCAGCGCCCGTCGTGGCGCACGTCGTCAGAGGGGGATTCGTCGAGTCGGTGCACCACGGCACGGCGGTCGTGACCGCGCCCGACGGCAGCGTCGAGCTGGCCATCGGTGACCCTGAGGGCGCCGTCCTCCCGCGCTCGTCGAGCAAGCCGTTCCAGGCGCTCGCGATGGTGCGTCACGGCCTCGCGACCGACGGACGCCTGCTGTCGCTCGCCTGCTCGAGCCACTCGGGCGAGGACTTCCACCTCGAGGCCGTGCGCGAGATCCTCGAGGGCGCAGGGCTGTCGGAGACCGACCTGCAGAACACCCCCGACTACCCCTACGACGAGGCCGCGCGCACCGCGTGGATCACCTCGGGCAGCCCGAAGCAGTCGATCGCCCAGAACTGCTCGGGCAAGCACGCGTCGATGCTCGCCACGTGCGTCGTCAACGGCTGGGACCCCGCGACCTACCGCGACCCCGCCCACCCGCTCCAGGCCGCGATCATGGAGACCATCGCCGACGTCACTGGAGCGCAGCCCGGAGCCGTCGCGGTCGACGGGTGCGGGGCCCCGATCCACGCGATCCCCCTGACGGCGCTGTCCCGCGGGTTCGGGCGGCTCGCTGCCGCCATCGACGGCCCCGAGGCACGCATCACGCGTGCGATCCGCGCCTTCCCCGAGTACCTCGGCGGCACGACGCGCGACGTCACCGCCCTCGTGCGCGGCGTCGACGGCCTCGTCGCCAAGGACGGCGCCGAGGCGGTGTATGCCGTGGGGCTGGCCGACGGTCGCGGCGTGGCCGTCAAGATCGCCGACGGCTCCCCCCGGGCGCGGTCGGTCGTGCTCGCGGCCGTCCTGCGCAGGATCGGCCTCGAGGCCCCTGAGGTGCCTGCCACCGTCGACGCCTTCGCCGCGCTCGAGCACGCGCCGGTGCTCGGACACGGGCAGCCGGTCGGCTCCGTCGTCGCCGTGGGCGTCTGAGGCTGCCGTGCGCGCCGTCCTCCAGCGGGTGTCCCGCGCGAGCGTGAGCGTCGAGGGTGAGGTCGTCGGGGCCATCGACCGGCCCGGTCTGCTGGCGCTCGTCGGCGTCACGCACGACGACGGCCCCGAGCAGATCGAGCTGATGGCCCGCAAGATCGCCGAGCTGCGCATCCTGCGCGACGAGCTGAGCGTCACCGACGCCGCTGCTCCCGTGCTCGTCGTCAGCCAGTTCACGCTGCACGCCGACACCCGCAAGGGCCGGCGGCCGTCGTGGTCGGCCGCGGCCCCCGGTCCGGTCGCCGAGCCGGTCATCGCCGACCTCGTCGCGGCGCTGCAGGCTCGGGGGATCGAGGTCGAGCAGGGACGCTTCGGCGCGATGATGGAGGTCTCGCTCGTCAATGACGGCCCGGTCACCCTCGTCATCGACACCTGAGGCCTGCTGAAAGCGCGGATCCGCGGGTTACGCTGGTGCAATGGAACTGTTCCAGGGCTTCCAGACCATCGTGCTCTACGCCCTCGGCGCCGGCGCGCTGGCCTGTGAGGTCTTCGCGTTCGTCGACGCGCTGCGCAACCCCGAGGCCGCGTACCTCGCGGCGGGCAAGCGCACGCGCACCTTCTGGCTCGTGCTGCTCGGTGTCGCCATGGCCCTCGGCGTCGTCACCCTCGCCTCGCTCAACCTCTTCGCCCTCCTCGGCTTCGTCGCGGCCGCCGTCTACCTCGCCGACGTGCGCCCCGCGCTGCGGCAGGTGCGCGGGCGTGGCGGCCGCTCCAGCGGGTGGTGAGCCCGGCGTCGAGGCGCGCGCAGCGCCCCGCTTAGGGCACACTGGGCACTCACCAACCATGGGGGAGCCATGACAGACCAGCACCAGGGCGGCGCCGCCGTCCCGGCCATCGACCTGGACGCGCACGACCTGCACGACACCGTGGTCGACACCCACGACCACGACGACGAGCTCGCGCCTGCGCACAGCCCGTACGACTACGACCTCGGCGACCGCAACCCCACCGAGGACATCTTCGTCGCGGACCGCCCGTGGGGGCAGTTCCAGCAGTTCGTGTCCAACGAGCAGGTCACGGTCAAGATCATCACCGTGCACCCCGGCCACCGGCTCTCGCTGCAGAAGCACGACCACCGCGGTGAGATGTGGCAGGTCCTCGACGTGCCGATCGACATCACCGTCGACGACCGTGCCTGGGTCGCCCAGCCCGGCGAGACGATCTGGGTGCCCCGCGGTGCGACGCACCGCATGGGCAACTCGGGTGAGCGCCCGGGCCGGCTGCTCGAGGTCGCCTTCGGCCTCTTCGACGAGTCCGACATCGAGCGCCTCCAGGACGACTACGTGCGCTGAGCGCACCCCGGCCCCACGAGGGCCCCAGCCACCGCCGACGTATGCCGTCCCCGCCCTCGGGCGCGGACGGCATACGCGCGTCGTGGTGACGAGCTGGGGTGAGCGGTCGTGGGGCGCTGCGTCGTGACCGCGCGGGGCATGGCCCGCTCAGCCCTCGGACGCCGCGGCTGCAGGGGTCGCGCCGGCCTCGACGAGCTCGGCCCAGACGAGCTTGCCCGAGGGCAGCTCGGTCCAGCCCCACCGGCGCGAGAGGGCTTCGACGATGTCGACCCCGCGGCCGCCGAGGTCGTAGGAGCTGGGGGAGCGGCGCGCCAGCGGGTCGCGAGCGGCGTCCTCGACCCCGAGCCGCACGCCGTCCTGCTGGCGGTCGAGCACGGCCCGGAAGGGTGTCTCGGCGTGCCGCAGGGCGTTCGTGGCGAGCTCGGAGATGACGATCGCGGCGTCGCCGTCGAGGTCGTCCAGGCCCCAGGCCCGCAGCACGTCGACGACGAAGTGCCGCGCGGAGGGTACCGACTCGGCGACGGGCAGGTAGACCTGCGAGCACGCGTGGTAGCGGCCGACGGCGACGGGCCCGCCGGATGTGCCCGAGTCGGCGCCGACGCGGGTCGACTCGCCGACGGCGAGGTCGGTGTGCAGGTCGCAGACGCGCCGCACGTCGACTAGGCCGGATGCGGCGAAGTCAGGGGTCGGGTAGGCGCAGAGCAGCGAGAAGTCGTGGCGGCGGAGCAGGAAGCGCCACTGCAGCTCGATGTCGAGGGCGTTCTGGACGTCGTCGCCCAGCCAGAGCAGCGCGATGAGCTCGCTGAAGACCCGCACGTGCGACCCGTCGCTCGATGCCCGGGCGAGCAGGTCGGTCACCACGGCCCGGAAGCGTCGCGGGTCGAGCACGCCGTCCACGACGAACCGGCGCAGGGTCTCGTCGGCGTCGACCGCCAGATAGTGTCCCTGCGCCCGCTCCAGCTCCGGGTCCGCCCCGAGCTGGGCCGTCGCCGCCTCGATGCGGTGGCGGTGCGCGGGGCTCGCGATGACGAGGGCGTGCTCGGACTGTGCCCACCCGTGCGCGACGAACCGCGCCACGGCTTCGACCTCGTCGCTGTCCAAGGCGTGCCAGCTCACTCCCTCGCCGTGGCCCCACCGCGGCATGCCGGCGTGCGACATGCCGCCCATGTTACGCCGCCGTGGGTGCTGGAAGTGGTATGTGACCTTGGCTGCGTGGAAGGTCACGTGGCCCCGCGGAGCCCGTCACGTGGCGTCCCCGAGAGGGGCGACCGCGGCCCAGTCGACCGTCACCTCGCCGAGCCTCCAGCGCGCTGGGCCGCCCTGCAGAGGCCAGGTGTCACGCAGCTGCTCGACCGCCGCGAGGAAGCGCTGCCGCGCACCCCACGAGGAGCTCGCGGCGCTGCGCTCCCACGCCCGGTCGAGGTCGCTGAGGAAGGCGTGCACCGGCTCGCCCGGCACGTTCCGGTGGATGAGCGCCTTCGGCAGGCGCTCGGCGGCGTCGGAGGGCCGCTGGAGGCCGCCGAGCCGGAGCGACAGGGTGAGGCTGACCGGTCCGTCCTTCTCGACGGTGACCCAGGCGGCCCGGCGCCCGATCTCGTCGCACGTGCCGTCGACGAGGATGCCGGCCGGAGCCAGCCGCTCCTGCACCCGCGCCCATGCCGCCGCGACGTCGCCCTCGGCATACTGGCGCAGCACGTTGAAGGCGCGCACGACCGTCGGGCGCGCCCCGTCGTCGAGGGGCACCTCGAAGCCGCCACGACGGAAGGTCAGGCCCTCGCGCTCGAGCGGGGCCGCGTCGCGCACCCGCGCGGGGTCGATCTCGATGCCGACGACCTGCACGTCCGGGCGTAGCCGACGCAGCCGGTCGTGCAGCTCCACGGCGGTGACCGGCGACGCCCCGTAGCCGAGGTCGACGACGACGGGGGGAGTCGGGCTCCGTCGCAGGCGCCACCCCTGCGGCCCGGCGATCCAGCGGTCGCAGCGGCGCAGCCGGTTGGGCGCCGTCGTGCCACGCGTGACCGTGCCGACGGGTGCGCCCACGGGTCGGTCACGGCTCGCCACGCTCGAAGCCTAGAGGCACCGGGCCGGATCGCCCCGCTCGTTCCCACGCGGCCGTTGCCGCGGAATACATCGAATCAGCCGTGTGGTTGAGTTCGAGAGGACACTCCGGTCCGGCGGAAGGCGAGGTATGCAGGGCGATCCGAGGCGCGTGGCGATGATCAGCGTGCACACGTCGCCGCTCGAGCAGCCCGGCACGGGCGACGCGGGCGGGCTCAACGTCTACGTCGCCGAGACCGCCACCCAGCTCGCCGCCCGCGGCATCGAGGTCGACATCTTCACCCGTCGCACGACCGGTGAGACGCCCATCGAGGCCGACCTCGTGCCCGGTGTGCGGGTGCGCCACGTGACGGCCGGCCCTTATGAAGGGCTGTCCAAGGAGGACCTGCCGGGCCAGCTGTGCGCCTTCTCCGCTGGCATCATGCAGGCGGGCCTCTCGGTCCCCGAGGACCACTACGACCTCGTCCACTCGCACTACTGGCTCTCGGGGCAGGTCGGCTGGCTCGCGGCCGACCGGTGGCGCGTCGCGCTCGTCCACACGATGCACACGATGGCCCGCGTCAAGAACCTCCACCTCGCCGACGGCGACACCCCCGAGCCGCGCGGCCGCGAGATCGGCGAGGTCCAGGTCGTCGAGGCCGCCGACCGGCTCATCGCCAACACCGACGGCGAGGCGCGCGAGCTCATCGAGCTGTATGCCGCCCTGCCGTCCAAGGTCTCCGTCGTGCCCCCGGGCGTCGACCTCGACACCTTCACCCCTGGCGACCGCGGGGCCGCGCGAGCCGCACTCGGGCTGCCCGTAGAGGGCGACGTGCTCCTCTTCGTCGGCCGGATCCAGCCGCTCAAGGCTCCCGACATGCTGCTGCGCGTCGCTGCAGAGCTGCTCCAGCGCGACCCCGCCCGCCGAGACCGCCTCACCGTTGCCGTCGTCGGCGGCCCGAGCGGGAGCGGCCTGACCCGGCCGCACGAGCTCGAGGAGCTCGCCGCCTCGCTCG
Organism: Humibacillus xanthopallidus; assembly: GCF_006717145.1. Taxonomy (GTDB): domain Bacteria; phylum Actinomycetota; class Actinomycetes; order Actinomycetales; family Dermatophilaceae; genus Humibacillus; species Humibacillus xanthopallidus. The sequence continues at coordinate 1,000,730 of NZ_VFQF01000002.1, forward strand.
GCATCAGCGACGTCGTGCGCTTCGTGCGTCCGGTCGAGCGGGCCGTGCTCGCCCAGTGGTACCGCGCCGCCGACCTCGTGCTCGTGCCGAGCCACTCCGAGTCGTTCGGCCTCGTCGCCATCGAGGCCCAGGCGTGCGGCACCCCCGTCGTCGCGGCTGACGTCGGCGGTCTGCCGACGGCGGTCGGCGACGCCGGTGTGCTCGTCGACGGACACCGGGTCGGCCCGTGGACCGACGCCGTCGAGGCGCTGCTTCGCGACCGGCCGCGACGACTGGAGCTGGGCCGGCGGGCGGTCGAGCACGCGGCCCGCTACGGCTGGGCCGCGACGACCGACCGCCTCGTCGAGGTCTACCGCCAGGCGATCCTCGGGCGGCAGACCTCGGGCAACGACTCGCCGATCGACGAGGGGCGCGCGCTCGTGGGCGTGCCGACGGCGGTCATCCCGTGACCGCTGACGAGACTCCGGCTCCGGAGGACGCGGCCGGCGGCCGCGCGCCGGCCGCCGAAGCCCGCCTCACGGCATACCTCGGCTCGGTGGGGCTGGAGTGGGAGCTCGGCGGGCGCCCGGGGGAGTACGTCGTGACGCTGCCGGGGGAGAAGAAGCTGAAGACCGTCGTGTCGCTGCTCGTGCGCGACCGCACGACGAGCCTCAGCGCCTTCGTCATCCGCAACCCCGACGAGAACCACGAGGCGTTCTACCGCTCGCTGCTGCGCCGGAACCTGCGGCTGCAGGGGGTCGCCTACGCGATCGACACCGACGGCGACGTCTACCTGCGCGGCGAGCTGCCGACGACGGCGCTCGACGAGGAGCACCTCGACCAGCTGCTCGGTGTCGTGCTGACGGCGAGCGACGGGGCCTTCAACGAGCTGCTCGCCCTCGGCTTCCTCGGGTCGATGAAGAAGGAGTGGTCCTGGCGGGTGTCGCGCGGGGAGTCGACGCGCAACCTCGACGCCTTCCGCCACCTGCTGGAGGACACCTCGCAGGGGTGATTCTCCTCGCTAGGCTGGCCGCATGACCTACACGCTCGTCCTCGTCCGTCACGGCGAAAGCGACTGGAACGCCAAGAACCTCTTCACCGGCTGGGTCGACGTCGACCTCACCGACAAGGGCCGCGCCGAGGGTGTCGCGGCGGGCCGGCAGCTCAAGGAGGCAGGCATCCTGCCCGACATCGTGCACACGTCGCTGCTGCGCCGTGCGATCACGACGGCCAACCTCTCGCTCGACGCCGCCGACCGGCACTGGATCCCCGTCAAGCGTGACTGGCGCCTAAACGAGCGGCACTACGGCGCGCTGCAGGGCAAGGACAAGAAGCAGACCCTCGAGCAGTTCGGCGAGGAGCAGTTCATGCTCTGGCGCCGTTCCTACGACGTGCCTCCGCCGCCGATCAACGAGGGCGACGAGTTCTCGCAGGCGGGCGACCCGCGCTACGCCGGTCTCGGCGACGCGATGCCGGCGACCGAGTGCCTCAAGGACGTCGTCGCGCGCCTCATGCCCTACTGGCAGAACGAGATCCAGAACGACCTCGCCGACGGGCTCACCGTCATGGTCGCCGCCCACGGCAACTCGCTGCGCGCGCTCGTCAAGACGCTCGACGGCATCTCCGACGAGGACATCGCCGGGCTCAACATCCCGACGGGCATGCCGCTCGTCTACGAGCTGAACGACGACTTCACGCCGGTGACCCGCGGGGGCCGCTACCTCGACCCCGAGGCCGCGCGCGCCGCCGCGGAGGCCGTCGCCAACCAGGGCCGCTGACTTCGTCGCCCCCCCACCAGTCGAAAGGCCACTTCTGGTCGCCTGACCCACGTCGAAAGGCCACATCTGGTCGCCTGACCCACGTCGAAAGGCCACTCCTCGTCACGAGGAGTGGCCTTTCGAAGGTCAGGCGTCAGGGGGTGGTTGCGCCGTTCTCGAGGGCCGCGACCTCCTGGGCGTCCTCCTCCTCCTCGTGGTCGACCACCTGGTCGTACTCACCGGTGACGAGGTAGATGACGCGCCGCGCCACCGACACGGCGTGGTCGGCGAAGCGCTCGTAGTAGCGCCCGACGAGCGTCAGGTCGAGGATCGAGCTGCGCGGCCACGACGTGTCCTCGTCGAGCAGGGCGGCGAAGAGCTGGCGGTGCAGCTCGTCCATCTGGTCGTCGTCCTTCTCGAGCGCGATCGCGGCGGCGACGTCCTTGCTCGCGATGATCGAGCCGCACTTGGCGACGATCGCCTCGGCGACCTGGCCCATCTGGAGGATGTGCGAGCGCAGCTCGGGCGGCACGGCGGAGTCCGGCGTGCGCAGCCGCGCGACCTTGGCGACGTGGCGCGCGAGGTCGCCCATCCGCTCGAGGTCCGAGCTCATGTGCATCGCCGTGACGACGATGCGCAGGTCGGTGGCGACCGGCTGCTGGCGGGCCAGCAGGTCGATGGAGAGCTCGTCGAGCTCGATTCGGATGTCGTCGAGCTTGCGGTCGGCCTCGATGACCGACTCGGCGAGGTGGACGTCGGCGTCGAGCAGAGCCGTGGTGGCGCGGGAGATGGCGGAGCCCGCGAGCCTCGTCAGCTCGACGAGCTGGTCCGAGATCGTGTCGAGGTCCTCGTGGAACTGGTCGCGCATGGTCTTCCTGTCGGTTTGCCGGGCTGCGTCGTGCAGAGAGTCGCAGCCCTGCGTTAATGATCGGGGGCGCTCAGGTGAACACTCGGTATGCCGTGTGCGCGCTCGGCGCCCACGTGGTCGGGGCGTGCACGTGGTGATGCGTACCCTGATTCTCGTGGATGCGACGACGGCGGCAACCCTCGGTGTCATCGCCGGCCTCGCCCTGGGGGGCGTGGCGCTCTTCGCCGTGCGCCTGTCCGACCGCTCCGCCGACCGCTCCGCCGCCGTCGTGGTGCCGCCCCAGCCCGTGCCGCCGGGGGTGGCCGACGTCATCGCAGTGCTCCGCTCGAGCGGAATCGTCGTCGACTCGTCCGACCGCGTCGTCAACAACTCTCCGGCCGCGGTCGCCCACGGGCTCGTCCGCGACCACGAGCTCGTGCACCCGGAGCTGCTCCACCTCGCCCGGGCGGTGCGCCGTGACGGGGTGATCCGCGAGGCCGAGCTCGGCCTGCGCAAGGGCATCGGCCCGGGACGGCTCGTCGTTGCTGCCCGGGTCGCCCCTCTCGGGGCTGACCACGTGCTCCTGCTCGTCGAGGACCGCTCCAAGGCCGCGCGCGTCGAGGAGATCCGGCGCGACTTCCTCGCCAACGTGAGCCACGAGCTGAAGACGCCTGTCGGCGGCATCGCCCTGCTGGCCGAGGCGATCCTCGACGCCCACGACGATCCCGAGGTCGTGGCCCGCTTCGCCAAGCGCATCAGCGTCGAGTCCGACCGGCTCACCCGGCTGGTCAAGGAGATCGTCGAGCTGTCGCGCCTCCAGGGGGCCGACGTCGTGCGTGAGCCTGCGCTCATCGACGTGGGTGCCTGCGCGCGCGACGCCCTCGACCACAGCCGGCTGATGGCCGAGGAGAACGACATCGACCTCGCTGTCGCGTGCGAGGACGGCTGCCTCGTGTGGGGCGACGCCCAGCTCGTGACGACGGCCATCGCCAACCTCATCGGCAACGCCATCGCCTACAGCGACGACGGCACCCGCGTCGCAGTGTCGGTGCGCCACGGCAACGACGGCCTGGTCGAGGTCGCCGTGACCGACCAGGGCCTCGGCATCGCCCCGGAGGAGCAGGAGCGCATCTTCGAGCGCTTCTACCGCGTCGACACCGCGCGCTCGCGCGCCACCGGCGGCACCGGACTCGGCCTCGCCATCGTCAAGCACGTCGTCGACAACCACGGCGGCACGGTGTCGGTGTGGTCGCAGCCCGGGCGCGGCTCGACCTTCACGATCCGTCTCCCCGCCGCCAGCGCCTCCACTGCACGACCGTCTGCGTCCACGTCGGACGGCATGTCCCTCCCCGCCGACGCGTCCACCCCGGTGTCCCCAGAGTCCCCGGTGTCCCCGGTGTCCGCAGGTGTCCCCACCAGCCCGAAAGGCCACTCTTGAGCCGCATTCTCATCGTCGAGGACGAGGTCTCGTTCTCCGATCCCTTGTCCTACGTCCTGCGCAAGGAGGGCTACGACGTCGCCGTCGCCGAGACCGGCCCCGACGGACTGGCCGAGTTCGACAAGAACGGCGCCGACCTCGTCCTCCTCGACCTCATGCTTCCCGGCCTCTCGGGCGTCGACGTATGCCGTGCGCTGCGCCAGCGCTCCACCGTCCCTGTCATCATGCTGACCGCAAAGGACAGCGAGATCGACAAGGTGGTGGGCCTCGAGATCGGTGCCGACGACTACGTCACGAAGCCATACTCGAGCCGTGAGCTGCTCGCCCGTGTCAAGGCCGTCCTGCGGCGTCTGGCCGAGCCGGAGGAGCTGCTGCCGGCGACCCTCGAAGCCGGGCCGGTGCGCATGGACGTCGAGCGCCACACCGTGAGCGTGTCGGGTCGGCCGACCTCCCTGCCGCTCAAGGAGTTCGAGCTGCTCGAGATGCTGCTCCGCAACTCGGGCCGCGTGCTGACCCGCATGCAGCTCATCGACCGGGTGTGGGGCAGCGACTACGTCGGTGACACCAAGACCCTCGACGTGCACGTCAAGCGCCTGCGCGCCAAGATCGAGCCCGACCCCACCAACCCGGTGCACATCGTCACCGTGCGCGGCCTGGGCTACAAGTTCGAGGCCAGCTGACCAGCGAGTCAGCCCCCGTCGCACAATCGAGAGAGCACTTCGTCGGCCGACGAAGTGCTCTCTCGATTGTGCGGGCTCGCGTGGGCTCGCTGTGCGGGCTCGCGTGGGCTCGCTGTCCGGGATTGTGGGGGCTCGTCGCGCGGGGCGAGCGCGACCACGGACGCGTCCACGCCAGCCGGAAATCCCCAATCGAAAGAGCACTTCGTCGGGCAGTCCACGCGCGCGGCGAGGCGACGAAGTGCTCTTTCGATTGGCTGCGGGTGGGGCCCGCCTACTCGAGGCGGCGGGGTGCTCTCTCGATCGGTCAGCTCGAGGTGGGAGTTGGCGTCACCGTGGCGTAGTAGTCGACCGCGGGGAGCACCGGCACCGAGACGATCGTCGTGCCGCCCGTGCTCGACGTGAGGCTGACCGGCACGAGCGTGCCGGGCTTGGACGTCACACCGGTGAGCTGGAGGCCCTTCGTGGCGAGGTCGACCTGCTCGCGCGGGCCGAGCTGGACCTCCGACCCTCCCGGCGTGGGGGCCTGCGGGTCGGCCGTCGCGCTCGGCTGCGCCGCGATCTGCACGGTCATGGCCTCGGTGCCCTTGTTGGTCGCGTTGCCGGAGATGACGACCGGCCCGGTGCCGTCACCGATGAGCACGAGGTCGCGAACGGCCAGCTGGCCGACGTTCGCGGCCACGCCGTCTGCGGGCTGGTAGGGCACGTCGGTCTGGACGGGGTTGTTGACCTGGCAGCCGGCGGTCACCCCCACGACCACGAGGCCGGCGCCGGCGGCGAGGGCGCGACGGACGAACGGGCGGTGCGCGGGAGCCGCAGCAGGGAGTCGACGCTTCACGGGCGACAGCCTACCGGCGCGGTGCCCGCGCGCGTGCCCCACCCGCCGCACGGGGTCAAGTCCGGTCGCGGCCGCGACCGCGCCGGCCTCCCGGCATCGGTCCGACGCCCGCCCGGCCCGGCGCCAGAGGCGCCTCCACGGCCCGGCCTGGCCCCTGACGATGCATGCGATCCGAGGTCTGTCAAGACTTCAATTCGGGCCCAAGTGGGCGGCACTATGGCCCTGACCTGCGGTGATGCCGAATCCTGAGATCGCACTGTCAGCCGGTTCGTGATAATCTGGAGGTCGCGAAAGGGGAAAACAGCAGATGGTTTTCAAGGTCGGCGAGACGGTCGTGTACCCCCACCACGGGGCTGCACTCATCGAAGAGATCAAGACACGAACGATCAAGGGAGAGGACAAGCTCTACCTCAAGCTCAAGGTCGCTCAGGGTGACCTGACGATCGAAGTCCCCGCCGAGAACTGCGACCTCGTGGGTGTCCGCGACGTCGTCGGCAAGGAAGGCCTCGACCGCGTGTTCGAGGTGCTCCGCACGCCGCACACCGAGGAGCCGACCAACTGGTCGCGTCGCTACAAGGCGAACCTCGAGAAGCTCGCGTCCGGTGACGTCATCAAGGTCGCCGAGGTCGTCCGCGACCTGTGGCGTCGTGACCAGGACCGCGGCCTGTCGGCGGGCGAGAAGCGCATGCTCGCCAAGGCGCGTCAGATCCTCGTCTCCGAGCTCGCGCTCGCGGAGAAGACCGACGAGGAGAAGGCCGAGACGATCCTCGACGAGGTCCTCGCTTCCTGATTCGGACAGCGCACTGAACACCACGACCGGAGCCGGTCGCGTCGGCGTCATCATCGTCGCGGCCGGCTCCGGTTCGCGTCTGGGGCACCCGCTGCCCAAGGCGTTCGTGCCCCTCGCGGGGGTGCCCATCCTCGGGCACGCCCTGCGGGGGGTGCTGTCGTCTCCGGGAGTCTCCGAGGTGGTCGTCGTCGCCCCTGCCGCGCACCGCGGTGAGGCGCAGGACGTCGCCGCCGCGGTATGCCGTGAGGTCGGCTCCGTCGCCGACGTGACCGTCGTCGTGGGCGGGGCCGAGCGTGGTGACTCCGTCTCGGCCGGTCTCGCAAGCCTGTCTCCGGAGGTCGAGATCGTGCTCGTCCACGACGCGGCGCGGTGCCTCACGCCGGTGGCGGTCTTCGAGCGTGTCGTCGCGGCGGTGGCGGCGGGGGCCGTCGCGGTGGTGCCCGGCACGGCGGTGGTCGACACCGTCAAGCAGGTCGACGAGCAGGGCCTCGTCGTGGCGACGCCGGAGCGGTCCTCGCTCCGAGCCGTGCAGACACCGCAGGGCTTCCGGCGCGATGTGCTCGAGAGGGCCCACGCCGTCTCCAGTGCGGCCACCGACGACGCCGGCCTCGTCGAGCGGCTCGGCGAGCGCGTGCTCGTCGTCGAGGGCGACGCACGGGCCTTCAAGGTGACGACGCCCGACGACCTCGAGACAGCGGTCCGCCTCCTCCGCACGCCTGGCACCTGACCCCGCCCAACCCTCCCCCCCAAACCTTGGGTCGCTGTATTGACGCGGGCCCTGGGCCGCGCAGGTACATCGAACCGGCAGCGCCTATCCTCGGCGGGGTGACGAACGAGCACCCGAGCCCGACCCGACCCATCGCCCTCATCACCGGCGGCGGCACCGGCATCGGCGCCGCCATCGCGAAGCGACTCGCACGCGACGGCTTCGAGGTCGTCGTCGCAGGCCGGCGCCGCGAGAAGCTCGAGTCTGTCGTCGCCGCGATCGAGGCCGACGGCGGAGCTGCGCGGGCCGTTGTCATGGACGTCACGGACCCTGAGTCCGTCGCGGCCGGAGCGGCATCACTCGGCCGCTGCGACGTGCTCGTCAACAACGCCGGCGGAGCCCTCGGAGTGACCAGGGTCGAGGACGGCGACCCGCAGGAGTGGGAGCAGATGTACGCGACGAACGTCGTCGGCACCCTCCGGGTCGTCCAGGGCGTGCTGCCGATGCTGCGCCGGTCGGCCCGCGCGACCATCGTCGACATCAGCTCCATCGCAGGTGAGCGCGTCTACGAGGGCGGCGCGGGCTACGTCGCCGCGAAGCACGGCACTTCGGTCGTCTCCGAGACGCTGCGGCTCGAGCTCAACGGCGAGAACATCCGGGTCGTCGACATCCGCCCCGGCATGGTGCGCACTGAGGAGTTCTCGCTGACCCGGCTGCACGGCGACCAGGCCGCGGCCGACAAGGTCTACGACGGCGTCGACCGGCCCCTCGTCGCCGATGACGTCGCCGAGTGCGTCGGCTTCGTCGTCGGGCTGCCGCAGCACGTCAACATCGACACGATGGTCATCAAACCCGTCGCCCAGGCCGCGCCGCACAAGATCCACCGCGGACCGATCGACTGGAAGGACGACTGATGGCCCAGCTCCCGCGCGTCGGGGTCGGCGTCGACGTCCACGCGTATGCCGCCGAAGGCTCGTCTCGTGAGCTCTGGGTCGCAGGCCTGCACTGGCCGGGGGAGCGGGGTCTCGAGGGGCATTCGGACGCCGACGTCGCGGCCCACGCCGCCTGCGACGCGGTCTTCTCCGCGGCCGGCATCGGCGACCTCGGTGCGCATTTCGGCAGCGCCCGGCCCGAGCTCGCTGGCGCCTCCGGCGTGACCCTGCTCGCCGAGGCCGCCCGCCTCGTGCGCGGGGCCGGCTACGAGATCGGCAACATCGCCGTCCAGGTCGTCGGCAACAGGCCCAAGATCGGCACCCGGCGGGCGGAGGCCGAGGCGGCCCTTACTGCAGCGGCCGGAGCGCGGGTCTCGGTCAGCGGCACGACGACCGACGGACTCGGCCTCACCGGTCGGGGCGAGGGCGTCGCAGCCATCGCCACGGCGCTCGTCGTTCCCCGCTGACCCCCACCACCCCCTCGAGTGGCCGCTCCGTCACGCTGGCCCCACAGGCAGCCGGGGCGCGTGGGACGGCGCGGCCACTCGACTGTGACGACGGGGCCACTCGACTGTGACGACCGGGCCACTCGACTGTGACGACGGGGCCACTCGACTGTGACGACGGGGCCACTCGACTGGGAACTCGCGGGGGTGGCGGTAGCGCGGCGACGTCGGCGTTGAGGCAGGATCGACTCCGAGTCCGGGACCCAGCCCGTCGCACCACGAGGAGTAGTCATGCCGCAGACCGTCAAGGGTGTCATCAGTCGCAGCAAGGGGGCCGACGTCGAGGTCGTCGACATCGTCGTGCCGGACCCCGGCCCCGGCGAGGCGGTCGTCAGGATCGAGACCTGCGGGGTGTGCCACACCGACCTGCACTACCGCGAGGGTGGCATCAACGACGACTACCCCTTCCTGCTCGGTCACGAGGCGGCCGGCCGCGTCGAGGCGGTCGGCGACGGGGTCACCGACGTCGCCCCGGGCGACTTCGTCATCCTCAACTGGCGCGCCGTGTGCGGCCAGTGCCGCGCCTGCGCCAAGGGCAAGCCGCAGTACTGCTTCAACACCCACAACGCCACGCAGAAGATGACCCTGACCGACGGCACCGAGCTGTCGCCGGCGCTCGGCATCGGTGCCTTCATCGAGAAGACGCTCGTCGCGGCCGGCCAGTGCACGAAGGTCCCCGAGGCCGACGCCGCGGCCGTGGGCCTGCTCGGCTGTGGCGTCATGGCGGGCTTCGGCGCCGCCGTCAACACCGGCGGCGTCGGCCGCGGTGACTCGATCGCCGTCATCGGCTGCGGCGGTGTCGGCAACGCCGCGATCGCCGGCGCCAGGGTGGCCGGCGCGACGACGATCATCGCGGTCGACGTCAGCGACGCGAAGCTCGAGCAGGCGAAGCACTTCGGCGCCACGCACACGGTCAACAGCAGCACCACCGACCCGGTCGAGGCGATCCGCAGCCTCACCGGCGGCAACGGCGCCGACGTCGTCGTCGAGGCCGTCGGCCGCCCGGAGACCTACGAGCAGGCGTTCTATGCTCGCGACCTCGCCGGCACGGTCGTCCTCGTCGGTGTGCCGACCCCGGACAAGAAGGTCACGCTGCCGATGATCGACATCTTCGGCCGCGGTGGCGCGCTCAAGTCGAGCTGGTACGGCGACTGCCTCCCGAGCCGCGACTTCCCGATGCTCGTCGACCTCTACAAGCAGGGCCGCTTCGACCTCGACGCCTTCGTCACCGAGCGGATCGGCCTCGGCGACGTCGAGGCGGCCTTCGACAAGATGCAGACCGGCAACGTGCTGCGGTCGGTGGTCGTGCTGTGACGACGGCCGACCAGATCACCCCGTCGCCCGGAGGCGTCCGCGTCGACCACACGACGACCGAGGGCACCTTCAGCCTCGACGGCGGCACGTGGGACGTCGAGAACAACGTCTGGGTCGTCGGCGACGACACCCAGTGCGTCGTCGTCGACGCCCCGCACGACGCGGCTCCGATCCTCGAGCTCGTAGGTGAGCGCCGCCTGACGCACGTGCTGCTGACGCACGCCCACGACGACCACGTCACCGTGGTCGCCGAGCTGCTCGAGGCCCACCCGGAGGCCGGGGTGGCCCTCCACCCCGCCGACCGAGTGCTCTGGGAGCAGACCCACCCGGACCTCGAGCCGACGCAGGACCTCGCCGACGGCGACGTCGTGCAGGTCGGCGACGTCGAGCTGTTCGTGCTGCACACCCCGGGTCACTCGCCGGGCGCGGTGTGCTTCCACGCCCGCGACCTCGGCGTCGTCTTCACCGGCGACACGCTCTTCCAGGGCGGCCCGGGCGCGACGGGGAGGTCGTTCTCGGACTTCCCGACCATCATCGAGTCCATCCGCGGCGCGTTGCTCACCCTCCCCGACGAGACGGTCGTGCTCACCGGGCACGGCCGCTCGACGTCGGTCGGCGCCGAGAAGCCCGACGTCGAGGAGTGGATCCGTCGGGGCCACTGAGCGCCCGACCCGCCCCGGGGCCTGCTCGACACCCCGCCGACGACAAGCCCGCGGGGGTATGCCGTTCGGCGGGCTGACGGCATACGCTGGCCTCTCGGTCACCCGCGGTGACCCCACGATCGTCAGGGCCTGCTCCCTCGGGGGGAGCGGGCCCTGACCCGTGTGACGAGCGCGCGCCGTCAGGACCGCGGGTGGTGCGTCCGTTCTGCGGTCTGCAGGAGGCTGATCTTCTGCCAGATCTTGCGGCTCATGCCCGTCGTGAGGTTCTCGATCTCGCTCACCGTGTCGAGCACGAGCGCGTCGGTCGACTCCTCGGCGCACAGGGCCGCCGCCTTCGACGTGAGCGACAGCAGCTCGGAGCAGTAGTCGAGGTAGAGGGCGTAGTCGCGCACCGACATCGTGCGTGGGCTGATGACGTCGTCGCCGGCGACCGCCCCCATGACCATGTCGGGCAGCAGGGCGGCGGGGTCCTTGCTCATCTGGTGCATGTCGATGATGTGCGCCATCGACCGGAGCCGGTGCAGGCGCCGGATGAGGTCGTTGCGCACGACGCGGTCGGCAAGCGACAGCAGGAACCAGATCGCGATGCCGGCGAAGACGAGGTCGTTGATGAGGCTCTCGACGAGCGGCAGCCACTCGAAGGACTCGAGGGAGCGCGCGTTGGCGATGGCGTCGCGCGCGGCGAAGGCGGTCGCGACGAGGACGACGGCGAGCACGACGACGATGAGCACCCGCGACGTCCAGACGATGGCAGCCCGCTGGGCCGGGGCGTGCCGACGGCGCTCGAGCAGACCGTCGACGAGCGTGCCGCACTCCTTGACGGCGGTGCGCAGGCCCGGGTGGCGTGGCAGGTAGGTGTCGATGCGCTCGCCGAGGTAGGTGAGCACGGCGCGCACCTCGGTGCCGTCGAGCCGGTCGTAGCTCGTGAGCCGCGGTTGGGCCATGGACCGAGGGTAGGGACCCGCCCCCTCGCTCGTGGTCGGGTGGCGAGGGACGCGCCGATAGACTTCGGCGGGTGAGCCTACGACTGTTCGACACCGCAACCCGGGAGCTGCGCGACTTCACGCCGCGCCAGGCGGGCAAGGTCGGCATGTACATCTGTGGGCTGACGACACAGGGCGCCCCCCACATCGGTCACATCCGCTTCGCCGTCGCCTTCGACGTGCTGCGCCGGTGGCTCGAGGCCGGACACGGCTACGACGTCACCCTCGTGCGCAACGTCACCGACATCGACGACAAGGTGCTGCGCAAGGCGGCCGAGGCCGGCGAGGACTGGTTCGCGCTGACCTACCGCAACGAACGGCTGACGGGCGAGGCGCTCGACGCGCTCGGCGTCGTCCCCGCCACCTACGAGCCGCGCGCCACGGGCCACGTGCCCGACATGGTCTCGCTCATGGAGACGCTCATCGAGAAGGGGCACGCGTATGCCGCCCCCGACGGCAGCGGTGACGTGTACTTCGACGTGCGCTCGTGGCCGGAGTACGGCTCGCTGACGGGCCAGTCAATCGACGACATGGCGAGCGCCGACGACGCCGACCCGCGCGGCAAGCGCGACCCGCGCGACTTCGCCCTGTGGAAGGGGCACAAGGCAGACGAGCCCGAGAGCGCGTCGTGGCCGACTCCCTTCGGCCCGGGCCGGCCCGGCTGGCACCTCGAGTGCTCCGCGATGGCCCGGCGCTGGCTCGGCGACGAGTTCGACATCCACGGCGGCGGCATCGACCTGCGCTTCCCGCACCACGAGAACGAGCTGGCGCAGTCGCGCGCGGCCGGTCTCGGCTTCGCCCGCTACTGGCTCCACAACGCCTGGGTGACGGTGCGAGGGCAGAAGATGGGCAAGTCGCTCGGCAACTCCCTCGAGGTGCGTCACCTCCTCGAGACGACGCGGCCGCTCGTGCTGCGCTACTACCTGACCGCGGCGCACTACCGCTCGATGATCGAGTACCACCCCGGATCCCTCGAGGAGGCCGGTGCGGCCGTCGAGCGCATCGAGGGCTTCCTCGAGCGCGCGGCACGCCGAGCCCCGGGCCACGAGATCGCCCCTGCCACAGAGCTGCCCGCCGACTTCGTCGAGTCGATGGACGACGACCTCGGCGTCAGCGGGGCGCTGGCGGTCGTGCACGAGACGGTGCGCGCCGGCAACACCGCCCTCGACGAGGACGACGACGAGGCGGCGCTCGCGGCGGCATCCTCCGTCGTCGCGATGACAGAGATCCTGGGCGTCAACCCGCTTGCAGCGCACTGGGGCTCGGGTGACGGACGCGGTGACGCCGCGGCCGAGGCAGCCCTCGAGACCCTCGTCCGGGTGCAGCTCGACGCGCGCCAGACCGCCCGCCAGGAGCGCGACTTCGAGCGCGCCGACGCGATCCGCGACGCGCTGACCGCGGCCGGCATCGCCATCACCGACACCCCGTCCGGCGCCCAGTGGTCGCTCTCGCGACCGGCCGCCGACTCGGTCACCACAGAGAAGAAGGTCTGAACATGCCCGGCAACTCCCAGCGGCGCGGAGCCGTGCGCAAGGGCGGCAAGAAGCCCACCGTCGGCTCCGGCGGCCAGCGTCGACGTGGTCTCGAGGGCAAGGGCCCGACGCCCAAGGCGTCCGAGCGCGAGTACCACCCGGCCCACAAGCGTGCCGTGGCCAGCTCCCGCCGTGGGGGCAGCGGTGGCTCGGGCGGCTCGGGTGGCTCGCGACCGCAGCGCCGCGCCAAGGGCACGAGCGAGATGGTCTACGGCCGCAACTCGGTCGTCGAGGCCCTGCGCGCCGACATCCCCGTGTCGACGATGTATCTCGCCAGCCGCATCGACACCGACGACCGGGTCCGTGAGGCCCTAAAGCTCGCCACGGAGCGCGGGCTCGCCATCCTCGAGACGCCCCGCGGCGAGCTCGACCGGCTCACCGACGGCGGCGTGCACCAGGGCCTGGCGCTGCAGGTGCCGCCCTACGACTACGCCGAGCCGGCCGACCTCATCGACCCCGAGATGCCCGGCATCCCGCTCGTCGTCGCTCTCGACGGCATCACCGACCCGCGCAACCTCGGTGCGATCATCCGGTCGGTCGCGGCCTTCGGCGGGCACGGCGTCGTCGTGCCCGAGCGGCGGTCGGTCGGCATGACCGCCTCGGCCTGGAAGACCTCGGCCGGGGCTGCCGCGCGGATCCCCGTGGCCAAGGCGGGCAACCTCACCCGGGCCCTCGAGGAGTTCAAGAAGGCCGGCTTCTTCGTGCTCGGCCTCGACATGGACGGTGACGTCGAGCTGCCCGACCTGTCGCTGGCCGCCGAGCCCCTCGTCATCGTCACCGGCTCCGAGGGCAAGGGTCTGTCGCGCCTCGTGCGAGAGACCTGCGACCAGATCGTCTCGATCCCGATGAGCTCGGCCGTCGAGTCGCTCAACGCGGGCCTGGCGACGGGTGTCACCCTCTACGAGATCAGCCGCCAGCGCCGCCGCTGAGCCGTGCTGGGACCCGCAGGCGAGCCCTCCGAGGCCCTCACCCGGCAGGTGGTGCGCCGGCCCGGGAACTCTGCGGGGTGGGCCAAACGCTGGCTGAGTGACCTCTGTAGAGTGGTGCCCGCCGCCACTACGTGCGGTAGTAGTGCGAGACGCTCCCGATGAGAAGGACGGATGACGTGGCGAAGAGCAGTCGGGCCGAGGCTGCGGCCAAGGCCGCGAAGATGCGCGAGGAGGCGGCTCGCAAGGACCGCCAGCGACGGCAGGTCATCGCGGCAGTCATCGCGGTCGTCGTCGTCATCGGCGCCGTCGTGATCGGGGTGGCGGTCTCGGGCCGACCGGCCTCGACCCCAGCCGCCGGCGGCTCGACGGGCTCCAACGCCAGCGCGGATGCCGCCCTCGCCAAGCTCGTCGCCCTCCCGCAGGCCACGCTCGACGCCTCGGCCGCCCCCAACACCAACCAGGCGCCGACGAAGCTCCAGGGCGGCACGGCCCTGACCAAGGACGGCAAGCCCAAGGTCCTCTACGTCGGTGCGGAGTACTGCCCGTTCTGCGCCATGGAGCGCTGGCCGCTCATCGCCGCCCTGTCGAAGTTCGGCACGTTCAGCGGGCTCAAGCCGACGACGAGCGCCACCGACGACGTGCATCCCGACACCCCGACGTGGACCTTTGCCAACTCGACGTACACGAGCGACGTCCTCTCCTTCGAGGCCGTCGAGACCGCCGACCGCCAGAAGAACGCCCTGCAGCCGCTCGAGGGTGAGAACGCCCAGATCTTCCAGAAGTTCAACCCCGGCGGGGGTATCCCGTGGATCACCTACGGCGGCACCTACGCGACCGACGGTGCCACGGTCGATGCCAACGTGCTCGACGGCAAGACCTACGACCAGATCATCGCCGGCATCGAGGACCCGACCTCCGACATCGGCAAGACGGTCAACCCGGCCGTCAACATGATCTCCGCCCAGCTCTGCGAGATGACCGGCGGCAAGCCGGCCAACGTCTGCACGAGCCAGGCCGTCATGTCGGCCTCCGTGCTCATCAAGCGGTGACGCCGTGAGCCGTGTGACCGAGGCGGGCCGGACGGTGCCCGGCGTGCGACAGCGTCCCGCGTGGCTGGCCCCGGTCACCCTCGTGCTCTCGGTTGTCGGCCTCGCCGTGTCGGCCTACCTCACCTTCGAGCACTTCACCGACAACGCCACCCTGGCCTGCAGCATCGGCGGCGTCGTCGACTGTGCGCGCGTCACCTCGAGCGCGTGGAGCACCTTCCTCGGCGTCCCGGTCGCGGTGCTCGGGCTCCTCTTCTTCGTCGTCACCCTCGGGCTCTGCCTGCCGCGGGCCTGGCGCTCGCCGGCGGCCTGGCTGGACCCCGCCCGCATCGGGTGGCTCACCGTCGGGCTCGGGTTCGCGCTCTACCTCGTGTGGGCCGAGCTCTTCCGCATCCATGCCATCTGCCTCTGGTGCACCGTGGTCCACGTCGTCACGTTCCTGCTGTGGATCGTCGTGCTCTTCGGCCAGATCCTGTCGGGCCCGGCGACCGAGGACGACTGACCCGCGGGCGGGCCCACCCCACACCCTCTCTCGACGTCCGTCATGTCAATCGAAAGAGCAGTTCGTCGGCACTCCGAGTCCGCGTGTTGCGGGTGCGTGAGCCGACGAACTGCTCTTTCGATTAGCGGTGAGGGAACTTCGTCGGCGGCTGGCGGAGAGCGGGACCCGGCCGGACGGCATACCGGCCGGGGTCGAGCTCAGTCGAACATGCTGATGACGGGCATCTCCTCGGTGTCGACGCCGAGCACCGCCTTCTCCTTGGGCTTGGCCGGCAGCACCGTCGCGACGTAGTCGCGCAGCGCCTCCTCGATGGGCGTGTCGTGACCCGCGCGCTCGCTCATGTACCAGCGGTGCTCGAGCACCTCGTGGAAGACCTCGGCCGGCTCGAGACGGCTCGTCAGCTCGCGCGGGACCGCGCGCGTGATGGGCTCGTAGATCCGCGTCAGCCAGTCGTGCGCGACGATCTCCTCGTCCTCCCCTTGGCGGTCGGTGGCCGCCGTGTAGGAGTCGAGGTCGTTGAGCAGCCGGCGGGCCTGGTTCTCGCCGACGTCGAGGCCGGTGAGGCGCAGCAGTCGCCGCGAGTGGTGCCCGGCGTCGACGACCTTGGGAGTGATGACGATCTCGGTGCCGCCGATGTCGGTCGTGATCGACAGCTCGTCGACGTCGAAGCCGAGCTCGTTGAGCCGGCGGATGCGCTCGTCGACGCGCCACCGGTCGCCCGACTCGAAGCGCTCCGTGCCGGTGAGGGCGTCCCACAGCGTGTGGTAGCGCTCGATGATCGAGGCGGACACCTCGAACGGGTCGGCGTGCTCCTCGAGGAAGCCCCCGGCCGCGAGATCCATCAGCTCGCCGGCGATGTTGACGCGGGCGATGTCGAGGTCGTGCTCGCGCTGGCCGTTGGACAACCGTGGGTGCAGCTCACCGGTCTCGGCGTCGACGAGGTAGGCGGCGAAGGCGCCGGCGTCGCGCCGGAAGAGGGTGTTGGACAGCGACACGTCGCCCCACCAGAAGCCTTCGAGGTGGAGGCGCACGAGCAGCAGCGCGAGCGCGTCCATGAGGCGCACGGCGGTGTCGGGGCGCAGGTTCTGGCTGTAGAGGGCGCGGTAGGGCAGCGAGAACTGGAGGTGCTTGGTGATGAGACAGGCATCGAGCGGCTCGCCGTCCAGGGTCGTGCGACCGTGGACGACGCCGAAGGGCTCGACGCTCGGCACGTCGAGGCGGCGCAGGTTGCGCAGCATCGCGTACTCACGGTCGGCGATGTCGTCCTTGATCTCCTTGACCGCGAGCACGCGGGGCCCGAGGCGCACGAAGCGCACGACGTGCCGCGAGATGCCGCGGGGGAGGGCAGCAAGGTGGCTCTCCGGCCACTCCTCCAGTGGGGTCGACCAGGGCAGGTCCAGAAGGGCGGCCTCGGGCCGCGCCGTCGTGATCTCGAGCGTCACGCAGTCATCGTGTCACGATCGCCGGTCAGGCGTCGGTCGGTCCACCGGGCGAGTGCTGCGAGCGCGAGGAAGAGCAGGGCGATGACGGCGCAGTTGAGCAGCGTGCGGCTGAGGCCGATGCTGTCGACGTTGATGAACGGGTAGGGATACCAGCTGACGAACGGGCCGAGAGCGAGGGTCGCGGCGAGCCAGGCGACGGGCCAGATGAGCGAGGGCAGCAGGTCCTCACGGCGCACGAGACCACGGGGGCCGAAGGCGACCCAGCCGATGAACGTCAGGGCTGGCACGACGACGTGCAGCAGCCGGTCGCAGATGAGCGAGCCGGTCGTGTAGTTCGGCGAAGGCGGCAGGGCGATCGCCGCGACGATGCCGGTGACGGTGATGCCGATGAGCGAGGCGAGGCGCACGACGCGAAAGAGCTGACTGCCCAAGCGATCTCGGATGATGAAGACCATCGACACGGCGACGAGGAAGTTGGACTGGATCGTGAAGTACGAGAAATAGCGCCGGGTCTGCTCGAGCCGGCTCGCTGCGGCGGTCGAGTCGAGGATGTTGTCACCCGACGCGACGAGGTAGAGCTGGAACGTGAGGGCGAACGCCGCCACGACGAAAGTGCCGATGTGCCAGTAGCGCCCGATCCTCGACCTCGTCACAGGCGCGAGCCTAGGTGCGCGGCGGGGTCGGCGCCACAACCCTCGACAGCCGCCCGGCACGCGCTGAGGAGCGCGACCGTCCGCCACGGACGCCACCGAGGCAGTATGCCGCTGGGCCGGCACCCACGACGGGTGCCGGCCCAGCGGCATACGAAACAGCTTGTGCGCCAAGGGCGCCCGTGTCAGTCAGTCGTGAGCGACTCAGTCGCCGACGCGCAGGCCTGACTCGGAGTTGAAGACGTGCACGTGGCCCGACTTCGGCTTGAGGTAGATCTTCTCGCCCTTCTCCGGGGGGCGACGGCCGTCGACGCGAGCGATGAACGGCACGGCACCGGCGTTCTCACCCGTGGCCTCGAGGAGCTTCTGCTCCGACGTGCCGTAGATGTAGGCGTCGGCGCCGAGCTCCTCGACGACGTCGACCGTGACGGGGATGCCTGAGGAGTCGGTCGACAGGTCGAGGTCCTCCGGCCGCACACCGAGCGTGACGGTCTTGCCCACGCCCGAGAGGTCCTCACGCGCGATCGGCACGGTGTGGCCGTGCAGGTCGACGCCACCGTCGGTGACCGGAACCTCCATGAGGTTCATCGCGGGGGAGCCGATGAAGCCGGCGACGAAGACGTTGGCCGGGTGGTCGTACATGCGGCGCGGGCTGTCGCACTGCTGGAGGATGCCGTCCTTGAGGACCGCGACGCGGTCACCCATCGTCATGGCCTCGACCTGGTCGTGCGTGACGTAGACCGTCGTGACGCCGAGACGGCGCTGGAGCGAGGCGATCTGGGTGCGCGTCTGCACGCGCAGCTTCGCGTCGAGGTTGGACAGCGGCTCGTCCATGAGGAAGACCTGGGGGGAGCGCACGATCGCGCGACCCATCGCGACGCGCTGGCGCTGGCCACCGGAGAGGGCCTTCGGCTTGCGGTCGAGGTACGGGGTGAGGTCGAGGATCTTGGCGGCCTCTTCGACGCGCTTGCGGATCTCGCCCTTGTCGACGCCGGCGATCTTGAGCGCGAAGCCCATGTTGTCGGCGACCGTCATGTGCGGGTAGAGCGCGTAGTTCTGGAACACCATCGCGACGTCGCGGTCCTTGGGGGACAGGTTCGTCACGTCGCGGTCACCGATGAGGATGCGGCCGCCGTTGACCTCCTCGAGGCCGGCGAGCATGCGCAGGGAGGTGGACTTGCCACATCCGGAGGGACCGACGAGGACGAGGAACTCTCCGTCCGCGATCTCGATGTTGAGCTTGTCGACGGAGGGAATCGGGTTCCCGGGGTACTGCCTCGTCGCGTTGTCGAACGTCACAGTTGCCATGGCTTCATTGCCTTCCTTCACCGGCAGGAACGTGCCGGACGATCCGTTGTAAAGGGCTACCCACCCGAGCGGACGGGCAGGGCCATCATGGCCCATGGTCGACGGGTTGACCAGACGTGTCCCAGCTCGCGGGCCTCTGGGGTGCCGGCACAGGGACTGCACAGGCCCCTGATGGTTTGCGCGAGTCCTTGTCTCGCAGGTCTCGGAACAGACACAGTGAGGGCACGGTTCGGTCGTCAATCCAGGACATCGGTCGCACTGATTCCGGCCGCGTGCAAACGTCGGTCTGTCCGCGGCCGGAACCGCACGGTGGGCTCCTGGGCGAGGAAATCCTTGACCAGAACGTTGCAAGAACTTGCTGCAAGCGGGTTTCCCCAGCCTGCAAGTTCTTGCTACATTCGGGCCCACCGGTGGCGGCGTGTGCCACCTGGCTTCAAAGGAGAATCCATGCACAAGCGTGCGCTTGGTGCTGTTGCTGTCACGGGTGTCGCCGCCCTGGCCCTCAGCGCCTGCGGTGGGTCCAGCCCCACCACCCCGTCCAACACTGCCGCCGGCACCGCGAAGGCGACCACGACCGGCGTTCCCGAGACCCCCACCGGCACCGCGGCTCCCGTGCGTGACGCGAACGTGGACCTCGTCATCTGGACCGACGCCGACCGCTCCGCGGCCGTGCAGAAGTACGCCGACCAGTTCGCCGCCGAGAACGGCGTGACGGTCAAGGTCCAGATCTCGACCGACACGCGTCAGCAGTTCAAGGACGCCACGAAGGTCGGCAAGGGTCCCGACGTCATCGTCGGCGCCCACGACTGGCTCGGCGAGCTCGTGCAGAACTCCACGGTCGCCCCGGTCAACCTCGCCTCCGACGTGGCTGCGAAGTTCCTCCCCAAGGCGATCGACGCGACGAAGTTCAACGGCCAGTCCTACGGCGTGCCCTACGCCGTCGAGAACATCGGCCTCATGTACAACAAGGACCTCGTCCCGAACCCGCCGAAGACCATGGACGAGCTCGTCGCCACCGGTGAGAAGCTCGTCAAGGAGGGCAAGGCCAAGCAGGTCCTGTCGCAGTTCGTCTCCAAGGTCGGCAACGCCTACTTCGCCTACCCCTACCTCTCGGCCTTCGAGGGCGGCGGCATCTTCGGCCTCAACGCCCAGGGTGGCTACGACCCCAACAAGGTCATCGTCGACAGCGCCGGCTCCGTCAAGGGCGGCGACGTCCTCGCCGAGCTCGGCAAGAAGAAGGTCCTCTCGACCAACGTCGACGACACGAACCAGGACGCGCTCTTCGACACGAAGGCCGCCCCGTTCATGATCAGCGGCCCGTGGAGCGTCGCCAAGGCCAAGGAGGCGGGCATCAACTACGGCATCGCCCCGCTGCCGAGCCTCACCGGCGGTGGCCCGATGAAGCCCTTCCTCGGTGTCCAGATGTTCTACGTCTCGAGCAAGGCCAAGAACGCCGCCCTCGCGCAGGAGTTCGTCACGAACTACATCCCGCGCAAGGACGTCCAGCTCGCCCTCTTCGAGGTCGGCAAGCGCCCGCCGGCCCTCAAGGAGGCCTACGACCAGGTTGCGGCCACCGACCCCGACGTCAAGGCGTGGTACGAGGCCGGCGTCGACGGTGCGCCGATGCCGAACATCCCCGCGATGAACTCGGTCTGGGGCCCGTTCGGCCAGGCGACCGCTGACATCATCGCCGGCAAGGCGGGCGCCCAGGAGCGCCTCGCCGCCGCCGCCAAGGAGATCGAGGCGAACATCGCCAAGGGCTGAGCTTCCTTGATGTAGAAAGGGTTCCGGGGTCCGCCCGCGTGGCGGACCCCGGGGCCCGGCTCGTCGGTCGCCTCCATGTGGAGTCGATCTGAGAGGCCTCCGGGACCTCTCCCTCGTGCATCTTCGGCAACGGCGCCGGTCGGCGCAAAAGGACGTGTCTCCATGACGAAGCCCATCGCTCTCGCGATCAAGTGGGTCCTCATCGCCGCAGCGGTGGTCGGTGCCTTTGTGATCGCCACCAAGCTCGCCGAGGCGGGCAACACGCTCGCCGTCGTTCTCGCCGGGATGGTCGGCCTCGGCATCCTCGCCATCTACGCGACGCGACGCGGCGTGCCCCTGAAGTACCTCGCCCCCGGCGTGCTGCTGATGATCCTCTTCCAGCTGTGGCCGGTCGTCTACACCGCCAACCTCTCCTTCACGAACTACGGTGACGGGCACCTCTACTCCAAGGAGGAGTCGGTCACCGACATTGTCGCCCAGTCGGTGCGAGAGGTGCCGGGAGCCCCGAGATACAAGATGAGCGTGGCGGTCAAGGAGCGCGCGAGCGTCGAGACGGCGGACCTCATCCTGCTCCTCACCGACCCCGCTGGCGCGACCTTCGTGGGTGACACGAGCGGCCTCAAGCCGCTTGCTCCCGAGGGTGTGACGAAGGCCCCCTCCGGCAAGATCCTCACGGCACCCGGCTACACCCTCCTCACCGCGCGCCAGGTCAACGCCCGGAGCGCGGACCTCTCGAAGATCGCCGTGCCGACCTCTGACGGCGGCGGCATCAAGCCCGTCGGTCTCTCCGAGGCCTTCGAGGGCAAGCCGACGATGAGCTACGACGCGGCGACCGACCGGATCACCGACAGCTCGACGACGCCACCGACGGTCTACGCGCCCGCAGACGCTCGGTGGACCAACGTGGCCAATCCCTCGCAGACCCTTCCGCAGGGCTGGAAGGAAGGCGTCGGTCTCGCGAACTACACCCGGATCTTCACCGACTCGACTCTCCGCGAGGGATTCGTCAGCATCTTCCTCTGGAACCTCTTCTTCGCGATCTTCTCGGTGCTCTCGACGTTCCTGCTGGGCATGCTCATCGCCCTGCTCTTCAACGATCCGAGGCTGCGCTTCAAGGGGGTCTATCGATCACTGCTGATCCTGCCGTACGCCCTGCCGATCTTCGTGACGGCGCTGGTCTGGAAGGGCATGTTCAACCAGGACTACGGCATCATCAACCAGCTGACCGGCCTCAACGTCGACTGGCTCGGCACGGACCTCGGCGCCAAGACAGCCATTCTCCTCACCAACCTGTGGCTCGGCTTCCCGTACATGTTCATCGTGTGCACCGGTGCACTCCAGTCGATCCCGCAGGACGTGCGTGAGGCGGCCACGATCGACGGCGCCAATGCGTTCCGCACGCTGCGGTCCATCATCATGCCCCTGCTGCTCGTCGCCGTCGGGCCACTTCTCCTCGCGTCGTTCGCCTTCAACTTCAACAACTTCGGGCTCATCTTCCTGCTGACCAAGGGCGGGCCCTTCAACGGAGCGGACACCTCGATCGGCTCGAGCGACCTGCTCATCACCTATGCCTATCGCCTGGCCTTCTCGGGAAGCGCACCCAACTACGGCTTCGCCGCAGCGGTGTCGGTCATCATCTTCATCATCGTCGCCCTGATGAGCATCCCGGGCTTCCGTCGCACCAAGGCTCTCGAGGAGATCAACTGATGTCATCCGTCAACGCTCCCGTCCCTGCTGACCCACGGCTCGAGAAGCGTCTCGAGTCGGAGACCCACGAGCAGCCCACGCCCCCGTCACCCGGACGCCGTGGCCTCGGTGGCCACGTGTGGTGGCGCCATCTGCTGGGCATCCTCGCCCTCGTCTGGGCACTCTTCCCGATCCTCTTCATCTACTCGGCCGCGACGAACCCCTCGGGCACGCTCAACACGGCGAGCCTCCTTCCGTCGGGGTTCTCGACCGTCAACTTCCAGGCGCTCTTCAACGACGAGTCCCGCCCGTACTGGACCTGGTACAAGAACTCGATGATCGTCTCGACGATCGGCGCCCTCGGCGCCGTCTTCGTCGGCGCGTGCGCGGCCTTCGCCTTCTCGCGGCTGCGGTTCAAGGGCCGCCGTCCCGGCATGATGTTCCTGCTGCTGACGACGTTCTTCCCGGCCCTGCTCGCGATCGTCGCGATGTACATCATCTTCGCGGGCATCGGCGACGTCCTACCGGCCTTCGGCCTCAACACGCTGGCCGGTCTGATCCTCGCCTACCTCGGCGGTGCGCTCGGCGCCAACGTCTGGCTGCTCAAGGGCTACTTCGACACGGTGCCGCGTGAGCTCGACGAGGCCGCAATCGTCGACGGGGCGAGCCACGTCAGGATCTTCTTCACGATGACCCTGCGCCTCGTCATGCCGATCCTCGTTACCGTCTTCATGCTCGTCTTCGTCGGCCTCTACGGCGAGTTCATGCTCGCGAGCATCTTCCTCACCGACGTCGACACCCAGACGCTCGGTGTGGGGCTCTACGGCATGACGCTCGGCAACGAGGCCAACACGCTCTTCGGCCGCTTCACGGCCGGCGCGCTGCTGGCGTCGCTCCCCGTCATGGTGCTCTACCTCGCCTTCCAGCGTCAGCTCGTCGGCGGACTCACGACGGGCTCGGTGAAGTGACAGACGCCCCGACCCGCCAGCAGACGTGGCTGAGCCAGCCGCACCATGACGGGTCGGGGCGCTACGTCTCCAACCAGAGCCCCCGTCTCGGTGACCGCGTCGACGTGCTGCTCCGGGTGCCTCTCGAGGCCGAGGTGGAGGCCGTCCACGTGCGCACCGCCCCTGACGGCGAGGCGACCTTCACGGTCGCCAAGCGGGTGCGCACGACGGCAACCGACGACTGGTGGAGGGCGACGCTGACCTGCCACAACCCAGTCACCACCTACCGCTTCCTGCTCACCGGCGGACCGACGAAGTACCAGTGGCTCAACGGCACCGGCATGCACACGCGCGACCTGCCCGATGCGAGCGACTTCCGTCTGGTGGCGCACGACAGCCCTCCGCCGGCGTGGGCGCTCGGCGCCGTCGTCTACCAGATCTTCCCCGACCGCTTCGCGCGCTCGCGGCGGGCCGACCGCCACGAGACGCCGGACTGGGCGATCCCCGCCGACTGGTCCGACCCGGTCGACCTCAGCACGAGGGGGGTCGCGCACCAGCTCTACGGCGGCGACCTCGACGGTGTCACCGAGCACCTCGACCACCTCGAGTCGCTGGGCGTCGATGTCGTCTACCTGACGCCGTTCTTTCCGGCCCGCTCCAACCACCGCTACGACGCGTCGTCGTTCGAGCAGATCGACCCGTTGCTTGGTGGGGCGCCAGCCCTGCGACGGCTCACGTCGTCGGCCCACCAGCGCGGTCTCAAGGTCATGGGCGACTTCACGACGAACCACACGGGCGACGCCCACGAGTGGTTCCTCGCCGCGTCCGGGCCGGACGGCAAGCGACGGCCGGAGCGCGACTACTACATCTGGGAGGACGGCAGCTACGTCGCGTGGCTCGGCGTGCCCACCCTGCCCAAGCTCAACCACCTCAACGCGGCCCTGCGCCAGCGCATTTTCGAGCACCCCCAGGGCGTCGTGCGCAAGTGGCTCGGCCGCTCCGGTGGCCTCGACGGCTGGCGCGTCGACGTCGCCAACATGACAGGACGCTGGCGCGACACCGACGTCAACCACGACGTCGCGCGGCAGATGCGCGACGTCATGGCCCGGGTCGCCCCGGACGCCCTGCTCGTGGGGGAGCACTTCCACGACTACACGCCCGACATGCCCGGTGACGGCTGGCACGGCGTCATGAACTACGCCGGTTTCTGCAAGCCGGCGTGGACGTGGCTGCGCGAGGAGCCCAAGGACCCGCGCTTCCTCGGCGCGCCGGTGCCGCTGCCGCACCTCGACGCCGGCGCGGTCGTCGACACGATGCGCGACTTCACCTCGCGGATCGCGTGGCAGTCCCTCGTCCACTCCTTCAACCTGGTCGGCTCGCACGACGTGCCCCGCATCCGCACGCTCGTCGGCCCGGGCAGCGTCGAGACGGCCGCCGGCCTGCTCTTCACCTTCCCGTCGATGCCGATGCTCACCTACGGCGACGAGATCGGCATGGAGGGCACCTTCGGCGAGGACGGGCGCCGACCCATGCCGTGGGACGAGTCCCATTGGGACACAGACACGCTCGCGGTCTATCGCGGACTCATCGCTGCCCGCAAGGGCTCGGTGGCGCTGCGTCGCGGCGGTCTGCGCTGGGTCCACGCCGAGGGTGACGCCATCGTCTTCCTCCGCGAGACCGAGCAGGAGGTCGCCCTCGTGCACGTGGCCCGCGACGCCCACGCGCCTGTGGTCCTGCCGGAACACCACCTCGCGGGCATCGAGAACGGAGCACCGGCATACGGACCCGGTCCGGAGATTGCCGGTGGAACTGTCACACTGGGCGCCGACAACGCTCTGGTCCGCATCTGGACCTGGAAGCCCACCGACGGAGGAGCGCGGCACGCGCGGCGAAAGGGGAGGTGAGGTGAGAGCTCGGCTCAAGGACATCGCCGACCAGGCCGGGGTGTCCGAGGCGACGGTGTCCCGGGTGCTCAACGGCAAGCCGGGCGTCGCCGAGGCGACCCGGCAGGCGGTCCTCACCGCGCTCGACGTCCTGGGCTACGACCGGCCGTCTCGCCTGCGCCGCAAGAGCGCTGGGCTCGTCGGCCTCATCGTCCCGGAGCTCACGAACCCGATCTTCCCCGCCTTCGCCCAGATCATCGAGAACTCCCTGGCACAGAACGGCTACACGCCCGTCCTCTGCACGCAGGTCGCCGGCGGAGTGCACGAGGACGACTACGTGCAGATGCTGCTCGAGCGCGGCGTCGCCGGCATCATCTTCATCTCGGGTCTGCACGCCGACACGACGACCGACCCCGACCGCTACATCGCGCTGCGCGACCGTGGCCTGCCGCTTGTGCTCGTCAACGGCTACATCGAGGGCGTGGACGCGCCGTTCATCTCCAACGACGACGTGGCGTCGATGGGCCTCGCCCTCGAGCACCTCGTCAGCCTCGGTCACCGCGAGATCGGCCTGGCCGTCGGGCCCGACCGCTACGTGCCGGTCATCCGCAAGATCGCGGGCTTCCGGCACTCGATGCAGGAGCTGACGGGCCGCCCCGACGTCGACGACCTCATCGAGCGCTCCCTCTTCACGGTCGAAGGAGGCGCCACGGCGGCAGGGCGCCTGCTCGACCGCGGTGCCACGGCGGTCGTGTGCGGCTCCGACCTCATGGCGCTCGGCGCCATCCGCGAGGCACGCAAGCGTGGCCTCCAGGTGCCTCGCGACTTCTCGGTCGTCGGCTACGACGACTCCACCCTCATCGCCTTCACGGACCCGCCGCTGACCACGGTGCGCCAGAGCGTCAACGCGATGAGCGCGGCGACGGTGCGGGCGCTGCTCGACGAGATCGCCGGGCAGCCTTCTCCCCGAGCCGAATACGTCTTCAGGCCCGAGCTCGTCGTGCGCGGCTCCACCGGCGCGGTCCGTCGCCGCTGACTGTCGTATGCCGCCCGCCTGAGCGAGTGCCCACCGGGGGTGGGTTGCGTGGCCGGGGCGCACGGGGCGCAGTGACGGGGCTCAGCTGGGCACGTGCGCAGCCGAGCAGAGCTGCCAGAGCCGGGTGAGCACGCGGGCGACGGCAGCCTCGTCGTCGAGCCGGAACCGGGCCGCCGTCGAGCCGGTGCCGACCTTGACGGTGACGTCCTGGGGACGACGCATGCGCATGAAGGCGTCCTCGTCGGTCACGTCGTCGCCGAAGTAGATGCGGGCGACGGCGTCGACGCTGCGGCCCAGGGCCGTGACGGCAGAGCCCTTGTCGGCGTGCGACACCGAGAGCTCGAGCACCGACTTGCCCTTCAGCACCTTGACGCCGGGGTGCTCGAGCGCGAGGCGCCGGGCATCGGCGATCGCGGCGTCGGACAGCTCGCGCGAGAGCCCGCGCGTGTGGACGACGACGGCGGCCGCCTTGTACTCGATGCCCGCCTCGGGATGGTGCTCCTTGACGAGGGCCTCGATGTCGGAGCGGAGCTCGGTGAGCGTCACCTCGTCGTCGGGGGTCACGGCAGCGTGTTCCATCGCCGATCGCACTGCCTCGTCGGAGGATTCGGCTCCGTGGCTGCCGATGAGCACGATCGGCTCGTCCTCGTCGATGCCGGTGAGGCGCCGCAGGGTCTTGAGGTCGCGGCCCGAGACGACGGCGACGTGCAGGCCAGGCAGGTCGGCGAGCGACCGCAGCGTGTCGATCGTGCCGGGCTCGGCGGTGGCCCGCATGGGGTCGGCGGCGAAGCGGGCCAGCACCCCGTCGTAGTCGGTGGCGAGCAGCAGCCGCTTCGCAGCGGCCACCTCCTCGAGGGTCTCGAGGAGCGCAGGCAGTCCGTCGGTCATGCGAAGGTGGCCCTCTCTGCGGTGCTGATGCCCCCGAGGTGCATGGCGGTCGGGTCGGCGCCTGGCCCGGCGAGCGGGTCGGCGCCGGCGACCTTGCTGGGGCGCGGCACGTCGGGTGCGGCGTCGAGAGCGGCGAGGTAGCGCGCTGCCCAACGCTGGACGTCGTGGTCGGCGACCCGTCGGCGCAGGGCTCGCATGATGCGCTGCTTGTCCTTGGCCGGGGTGTTGATGGCTCGCAGGATCGTCTGCTTGAGCCCCTCGATGTCGTGCGGGTTGCACGCGAAGGCCTGGTGCAGCTCGTGCCACGCGCCGGTGAACTCCGACAGCACGAGCGCTCCGCCGAGGTCGTGGCGGCACGTGACGTACTCCTTGGCCACGAGGTTCATCCCGTCGCGCAGGGGGGTGACGAGCATGACGTCGGCCGCCTGGAAGAGCGCCGCCATCTCCTCGCGCGGGTAGGAGTGGTGGAGGTAGTGCACGGCTGGCGAGCCGATTTTGCCGAGCTCGCCGTTGATGCGTCCGACGGTCTGCTCGACCTCGTTCCTCAGGTTGCGGTAGGCATCGACGCGCTCGCGGCTCGGCGTCGCCACCTGCACGAGGGTCACGTCGGGCGGCCCGATCCGCCGCTCGCTGAGCAGCTCCTCGTAGGCCTTGAGCCGGTGGCGGATGCCCTTCGTGTAGTCGAGGCGGTCGACCCCGAGCATCAGCACCTTGGGGTTGCCGAGGCTGGCGCGGATCTCGCGGGCGCGGTCCATGACGTCCGGCCGCTTGGCGAGCTCCTCGAGCCCCTTGAAGTCGACGGAGATGGGGATGGCGGCCGCACGCACCCGGCGGTGGCTGCCCTCGACGGTGACGAGGTCGCGCTTGGTGGGGGCGCCGAGCAGCTGCCGGCACGCCCTAACGAAGTTGCGCGAGTCGGCCTGGCGCTGGAAGCCGAGGAAGTCGGCGCCGAGCAGCCCGTCGAGCAGCTGCGTGCGCCACGGCAGCTGGGCGAAGAGCTCGACCGGGGGGAAGGGGATGTGGTTGAACCACCCGATGCGCACGTCGGGGCGCAGCTTGCGCACGAGGGCCGGCACCAGCTGGAGCTGGTAGTCCTGCACCCACACGCGGGCGCCGTCGGCCGCGACCTCGGCGACCGCCTCGGCGAAGCGCTGGTTGACGGTCTGGTAGCTCGACCACCAGTCGCGGTGGAAGGAGGCAGGCACGATGACGTCGTGGTAGATCGGCCACAGGGTGTCGTTGGAGAAGCCCTCGTAGTAGTCGCGCACCTCGTCGGGCGAGAGCGGCACGGGGCGCAGGTGGATGCCGTCCTCGTCGAAGGGCTCGGGCGCCTCGCCGGTGTCACCGGCCCAGCCGACCCACGCGCCGGGCTGGCTGCGCATCACCGACTCCATGGCCGTGACGAGGCCGCCGGGGCTGCGCCGCCACTCGACCTCGCCGCTGTCGGTGACGACCTTGTCGACGGGCAGGCGGTTCGCCGCGATGACGAGGTCGTAGGTCTGCCGTGCAGACGGCACGCAATCAACTCCTGCTCTGACTGGACCGGCGGCGTGCCGGTCCGGGCTGCGGGTGGGTCCGAACCGGTCGATCGGGGCCGACTGTCTCGGATGGTGGTGGTCGCCACGGTGCGCAGCCCACTCTAACGAGAGAACGGTGGCGCCCGGACGAGTCCCGCTCTAGGGTCAGGACTAGGGCACCGGTGCGCCGGAGGTTGCCGGCAAGTGCCGACTCGAGACGGAGGTCGCCATGAAGATTTCGGACGTTCTGCGGTCCAAGGGCGGGGGCGTCGTGACGATCCAACCCGACGACACGGTGAGCCATCTGCTTGCGCTGCTCGACGAGCACCGCATCGGCGCGATCGTCGTCAGCACCGACGGCACCACCGTCGAGGGCATCGTCAGCGAGCGTGACATCGTGCGGCACCTGCACGGCACGGGCACGTCCGTGCTCGGCGGCCCGGTGTCGGCCATCATGACGAGCGACGTGACGACGGGCTCGGCCGGCGACAACATCGCCGACCTCGCGGGCACGATGACCGAGATGCGCGTGCGCCACGTGCCGATCGTCGACGAGGAGGGCAAGCTCACGGCGATCGTCAGCATCGGCGACATCGTCAAGCACCGCCTGAGCGAGCTGCAGTCCGAGCGCGACGCGCTGCGCGACTACATCACCAACTGAGCGCCCCCACACCTGCGCGCCCGCGCCGGGGTGCTGCTCCGCGGCTGTCGGGTGCGCCGCTCCGCGGCTGTCCGGTGCCGGTCGCAGCGCTCGGTCGCATACCGTAGGGGGATGACGGCATACGACCGGACCGAGCGGGCGCCCAGCCCGCCGTCCGGCGTGCGCGCCGCCGAGCCGGACGGCCGCGACGGCATACCCCGTGAGCGGCACGAGCGGCTCGGGCCCTACCGCCTCATCGAGGAGATCGGTGAGGGCGGCATGGGCGTCGTCCACCTCGCCCTCGACCCGCGCGGTCGCGC
Organism: Humibacillus xanthopallidus; assembly: GCF_006717145.1. GTDB lineage: Bacteria > Actinomycetota > Actinomycetes > Actinomycetales > Dermatophilaceae > Humibacillus > Humibacillus xanthopallidus. The sequence goes on from NZ_VFQF01000002.1 coordinate 1,030,249, forward strand.
GGTCGCGATCAAGGTGCTGCGGGCCCACATCGCCCACGACGACGACGCGCGCCGTCGTCTTGCCCGCGAGGTCGACACGCTCTCGCGCATCCGCGACGACCGGGTCGCGAGCGTCATCGACGCCGACGTCATGGGGCCGCGCCCCTACATCGTGACCCGCTACGTGCCGGGCCCGGCGCTCGACGAGACCGTCGAGCAGCACGGCCCGCTCGCGCCCGACGAGCTGCTCCGGCTCGCCCGAGGCGTCGCGGAGGCGATCCGCGCCATCCACGCCTGCGGCGTCGTGCACCGCGACATCAAGCCGGGCAACGTCCTCCTCGAGGACGGCGAGCCCGTGCTCATCGACTTCGGCATCGCTCACCTGCAGGACGACGTGCGTCACACCGTCGGCGGGCTCGTCATGGGCACCCCGGGCTACCTCTCGCCCGAGCTCGTCGAGGGCGCCGAGATCACCGACGCCACCGACTGGTGGGGGTGGGCTGCGACGATCACCTTCGCGGCGTCGGGCCGCCCGCCCTTCGGTCGCGCCCGCATGGACGCCGTGCTCACGCGGGTGCGGGCAGGGGACGTCGACCTCGACGGCGTCGACCCGCTCCTCGTCCCGCTGCTGCGGGCGGCGCTGTCGCCCGACCCCTCGAGGCGGCCCCACGCCGACGACGTCATCGCTGCCCTGGAGCAGTATGCCGCCGGGCGGGCTGCCACGGTGCCGACCCCCCGCGGGGGGCCGTGGGACGACGAGACGACCCGCGTGGAGCCGCCACCGCTGCCGCCCGGGTCGACGCAGGTGCTGCAGGAGCGGAGCACCTCGGTGATGCCGCCCGTGCCCCCCGAGCTGCCTGCGCGCGCCGCGCCGCAGCAGCCGTCGTGGGCGCCCCCTGCTGCAGCTCCCGCACCTGGCGCACGCGACGGCTACGACGACTACGCCGTCCCGGACGGCTACGGCGCCTACGACGACGGCCACGACGGCCGCGACGGTGGACAGGCGATCGAGCCGGCCCGCGGCGACCTGCCGACGACCGACGACTACTGGGGCCGGGGCCTGCCCGAGGACGAGGAGGAGGTCGCTCCCCGTGAGGGAGACCCGCGCATCGGCCTGGCCATGCGCACGGGCCTGCTCGGTGCCGCCGCTCTCGCGTGGGTCGGCGCGCTCGCGGCATGGCCCGGCGTCGCCCTCCTCGTGCTCGTCGGCTGGTCGGTCATCGCCCGGGCGACGGACCTCTCCTTCACCTCGCTCGTGCTGCGGCGCTACGAGCACGGCCGGAGGCGCAGCGACGTCGCGATGGCCGTCGTCACGAGTCCGTGGCACCTCGTCGTCGGCGTCATCGCCACCGCGGTGAGTCTCATCCTCCCGGTCGGCGTGGCGCTCGCCGGGATCTTCGGGTCAGCGCTGCTGCTGGCCGGCACCCGGGGCGGCGAGCTCGGCCCGGGTGCGCCCGTGACCCTCGTCATCGGCGGCACGCTCGGGCTGGCGATGCTGTGGTGGGGGCCCGGAGGCGCGTCACTGAGACGGGGGTCGCGCTCCATCGTGAGACGCCTCGTGCCCGCCGGGCTGTCGACGCAGATCGTCGCCGGGGTCCTCGCCACGGTGGGGGTGGTCGCTGGAGCGATCGCCATCGCCAACGGAGCCAGCCTGACGTGGAATCCCTTCTTCGGCAATCCATTCGGCGGCTGACGTCTCGTTCCCGCTCGGTTCCTCCGGTCGGGCAGCGCCGTGTCGTCACCGGGGTGACGACGTCAGGTCGGTGTGCTCACCTCGTCGAGCATCGCCCGCACGTCGGGAAGCGCCGTGACCACGCGCTCCCGGAGCGTCGGGCCGTCGTAGTCGAGCAGCCACTCGTGCAGCGACGCGCGGAAGAGTGTGAAGCCGACGGCGGCCAGCAGGTCTGACGTGTGGGGCTGGAAGCCCCGCTCGACGAGGGCGGCAGCGATGCTCGGTTGCCACTGGGCTTGCTTGGCCAGCTCACGGCCGGTGAGGGCGACGTCTCCGTCGACGATCTGCTGCCGAGCACGCAGGCGGTTGCGGTCCGGAGTCATAACGGCGGCGAGGCCACCCAGGACATCGGCCATGAGCTCCTCCGCGGCCACCGGCTCGTCGTCGGCGCAGATGGCGCCGATGATGGTCGGCAGCAGGCGGTCGTCGTCGGCGAAGAGAACTTCCTCCTTGTCGGGGAAGTGCCGGAAGAAGGTCCGCTGGCTCACGCACGCCCGCCGGGTGATCTGCTCGACCGTCGTCCTCGCGAACCCGTTCTCGGTGAAGAGCGCGAAGGCGGCGTCGACCAGACGCTCGCGCGTCGGCTCTGCGGATCGCGGCATGGTTCGACAGTACCGTTGCGTCACAAACTGTCACTATGCATACTCAGGAGATGACACAAAGTGACACTACGTCGAGCGCCCAGGGCCCGCAGGGCCGTCCCACAGTGCTGCTCACCGGTCCGACGAGCGGGATCGGCGAGGCCGCCTTCCAGCAGCTGCTGGAGCATCCCTCGCGTCCGTCGATCGTCCTCCTCGGACGCGACAGGGACCGACTCGAGAGCGCGGCTTCGCGAGCGCGCAGCCTCGGCCTGACGGCCCATGCGGTCATCGCCGACCTCGCCGACCTCGACTCGGTCGACGGCGCCGTCGAGGTGGTGCGGGGAATGGTGACGAGCGGGGACATCCCGCCGATCGACGTGGCGGTCCTCAACGCCGGCCTCCAGCGGAGCGATCGCCACGGCACGAGCACCCAGGGCTACGAGCTGACCTTCGCGGTCAACGTCCTGGCTCAGCACGCCCTGCTACGCGGCATCGAGGAGGCGCTCGGCCCGCGGGCGCACGTCGTCCTCATGGGGTCGTCGACGCACCGTGGCAAGCGCGCGTCCTTCGGCCTCGTGCCAGACCCGCAGTGGGCGGCGCCAGACGAGCTCGCGACCCCGGCCACAGGCCCTCGGCCCGGGACGCGCGAGCCGGGCGGAACGGCATACGCGACAAGCAAGCTCGCTCTCGTCACGCTCTCGCACGACTGGGCGGAGCGTCTCGGGGCCTCAGGACGCAGGCTCAACGTCTACGACCCCGGGCTCGTGGCAGGAACGGGCCTGGGCCGTGAGATGCGGCCCTACGAGTACTGGGTGTGGCGGCGGGTCATGCCGGCGCTCAGCCTGCTGCCGGGGGCGACGACGAGACGCCGGACCGCGCGCCATCTCGTGAGCCTCGCTCTCGGCGACACGCACGCCTCGCTCCGCGACGGCTACGTGGAGATCGGGCGGGTCACCCGGGCCGAGGCCATCACCTTCGACCCGGCCCGCAGGCGTGATCTCTGGCAGTGGTGCGAGGAGGCCCTGCGCAATCACACGTCGCGCCAGCGCACCTGAGACCCCAGATCTCGCTGCGGCTCAACGTCGTTGGCTGCCGGGGCCGCAGAACCTCGACAGTCCGGCTCCAGACAGGCGAGGTCATGTGGAATCCCTTCTCCGGCAATCCATTCGGCAGTCAGGGCGGGGGCCGCGGACGACTCCGCGGGCCAGCCGGACGGCATACCGGCTCGAAATGGGACACACAGGGGTGTCACAGCAGACACAGAGAATGTCAAGGAATGGTCAAGTCCAGATCACGAAAAGATCTCGGTGTGGCTTGTCACGTGCGTTTCGCTCACGTACCGTCGGTGATCGGCGGCCTCCTTCACCCGGAGCCGGATCGGGGTTTTCCTTCCTTTCCATGTGGTCGCCTGTCGTGCCCGGAAGCCACCGGCGCGCTCCACAACTTCACATGGACACCCATCAATCCGGTCTCTGAGCGCGCCGAGCCTCGCCAGCCAGAGACGTCGCCCGCACCGCGCGGGCCGGGCGAGGACGGGGGACCCAGTGTGGCCAGCGTGCAGCGACAGCGTGCGATGACGGCGTAGTGAGCGCCGTCCTGGTCTCGGGGTGAAGCCGCTCAAGCGGCCGGGCACCTGACCGCCCGAACCCGACAGCTAACCCCGCAGGCGCGCGTCAGGAAGGACACACCCATGCACTACCAGTCCAAGCACGCCGTGGCCAAGCGCCTCTCCATGAAGCAGCGGATGGCCGGAGTCGGCATCGCCGGCGCGGCCACCGTGGTCGCCGGCATCGGGGCCGCAAGCTCCGCCTCGGCCGCGGGGAGCGTCTGGGACCGCGTCGCCGCCTGTGAGTCCGGTGGCAACTGGAGCATCAACACCGGCAACGGCTACTACGGCGGTCTGCAGTTCTCGGGCAGCACGTGGCGTGGCTACGGCGGCGGGCAGTACGCCTCGCGCGCCGACCTCGCGACGAAGTCCGAGCAGATCACCGTCGCCCAGCGCGTCCTCAAGTCGCAGGGCCCCGGCGCCTGGCCCGTCTGCTCCGTCCGCGCGGGCCTGACCCGGTCCAACGGCGGCGCCTCGGGCGCGACCGCGTCCACCGGCTCCACGGCGACGACGACCAAGAAGGTCACGACGAAGAAGACCTACGCCGCGCCCAAGAAGGTCACGACGAAGAAGAGCTACGCCGCGCCCAAGGCGACGACCAACACGTCGTCCAACACGGAGGCTTCGCGTTCGCTGACCCGCGCGTCGACGGCGACCGGCGCCAAGATCACCATCAAGAGCGGTGACACGCTGAGCAAGCTCGCCCAGCAGCACGGCGTCAAGGGCGGGTGGCAGGCGCTCTACGCCGCCAACCGTGGCACCATCGCCAACGCCAACCTCATCTACGTCGGCCAGGTCATCCGCCTGCCGTGAGCCCGGTGGCAACGTCGGCTCCGGCCGGCTGACGTCTCGCAGAGCTGGACGGTCCCGCGCGATCACCCCCTGGGTCTCGCGGGGCCGTCCTTCTGCGTTCTGGGGGTCGCTGACGGCGCTGCTGCCGTGGGCGGCTTTCCGGTATGCCGTCCCGCTCCGTTACGCTTTCGCCGTCCCGATGACGGTGGCTGGGCTGGTGCTCCGGCTGCTCCCGGTCTCGGGGCGTGCTGGCGTGGCGCAATTGGTAGCGCACCTGTCTTGTAAACAGGCGGTTAGGGGTTCGAGTCCCCTCGCCAGCTCCATCGTGTGACCTGCGAAAACAGGCTCTGACCTGCGCTTATGTGGTTCTGTAGTGCGCTACGACCCAGAGTCAGAAGCGGACACGAGACCGCCCAGATGTACTCTCTAATCGCACGCTAATCGCACGCTAATCGCACGGCGATGGCTCGATCGGGAGGGTCGCGGGTGGCGAACAAGCCCAACAAGCGAGGCTTCGGACATCTTCGGCGGCTGCCCTCCAAGCGGTGGCAGGCCAGCTATGTCGGCCCCGACCTGGCCCGCCACAACTCGCCGACCACCTTTGCGACCAAGGGCGACGCTGAGGCGTGGTTGGGCGCCGAGAGAAACCTGGTCGCTTCCGGACGGTGGGAATCGCCGGTGGCGGGCATGCAGACGCGGACCGCGTCCAGCTTCAGCTCATACGCGAGGCGTTGGCTGGCGGACCGCCCGCTCAAGCCCCGGACCAGGGACGGCTATGAGCACCTGCTCGAGCGCTACCTGCTTCCGGTGTTCGGCGATCGCTCGCTCGCGTCCATCACCCCGAGCCAGGTGCGCGTGTGGTGGGCCGGTTTGAACCCGTCGACCCCGACGGTGAATGCCCGGGCCTACGCGCTCTTGCAGGCCGTACTGAACACCGCCTTGGCCGACGAGGAGATCTCCGCGAACCCGTGCCGAATCAAGTCCGCCTCCAATGCGCCGCGAGCTCGCGAGATCAGGCCTGCGACCGTGGCCGAGCTGGACACCATCGTGGCGACCCTCCCCGAGCACAGTCGGGCCATCGCCCTCCTGTGCTCTTGGTGCGCCTTGCGCATCGGCGAGGTTCTTGAACTACGCCGCAAGGACGTGGATCTCACGAGAGGGACGGTGTGCGTCGACCGCTCCGTCGCCTGGGTCAAGGGAGGCCCGGTCGCTGGCGCGCCGACGTCCGCCGCCGGCCGGCGAACCGTGGCGATCCCGCCGCACGTGGTGCCGGACGCAGGCTTCGTCGGCTCGGAATCCTTCCACTACACCGCAGTCCCCGAGGGTGGCACCCAGTCGCAGGCCACCGTGGCCATCAGCGTCCGATCGGTCACGCCGCCAGCGCCGACGCTCACCGCCCCAGGCCGCCGAGTCCGTCCACGCTCACGGGTCGAACACGTCCTCGGTCAAGCGCGGCGTGCCAGGCAAGTTCTCTCTGAGTCGCGACGAGGGCTGCGACCTGCGCACTGCCCAACGAGGGGCCTGCGGCTTGCCCGACTGGGCGCAACCGGCGCGCTGGTCATCGACGAAACGATCTACCTCTCGCCCGCTGACACCGGGTCGAGCTTCGGGGGCTCCGGCGACAAGTACGTCTACAACTTTCGCTCACCGGCGTGACCCGGGGAGGAGCCACCGCGCAGAAATCCCGAGCCCTGATCCGCCCTCGGGTTTCCGGGGGCGGGGGCGACCACAAATGGTCGTCTGCACCGGCCGCGCGGCGGTAGTTGAGCCCTACGGAACGGGTAGGCCGTCAACAGCGTCGCCGCCGGGGTCCAGCAGAGTGGCTCAGGCGACGGCGCCCCTTGTTTGTTGCTCGGGCCAAGCGCTCACAGGGCAGGGCACCACGCCCTCGGGGTACGACGCGGTGCCCTCCGACCCCTGTATGGGCGGCCACCCTCATGACGTTGCACCGTTTGATGTGTTCTCTTCAGTCGGCGGAGGGGAGCTCGCCGGTCCTCACCACGTCCAACGCCAGCGCGTAGAGCTTGCGGTTCTGATCCTGGCTCGTCTGCCGGAGCAGCTCGAACGCCTCGTCCTGCGGCATCCTGTGCTGCGACATCAGGACCCCCACCGCCGCGCCGATGTCCCGGCTGTGGTCCAACGCGAGCTGCAGCTGGCCCGCCTTCACGTCGGCGGCGTCCAGCCGTTCCAGCATCTCGAGGATGAACTGCTCGGTCTCCGTCAGCGCGTCGTCTGCCGCGGGTTCCGAGGCTGCTGTCTGGGCGGTACGCGTGGGCTCGGGCATGGGGCGAGGGGTAGTCGTCATCGTGCCGCTCCTGCAACGGTCGGGCTGAGGGCCAGCTGTCTGCTCAACGGGCAGGCACACCATAGCCACGGGCCGCGCAAGCGGGAAGGGGCGATCTGTCATGGGTCCTGGCCCAAGGGCTACGGGGGCGGCAACACGTGAGATGCAACAAGCCGGCCTAGAGCCCAGGAACTTCGCGGTCCTCCGCCGTCAGGACCACGGTGCCGGGTCTCCAGGCCGTCGGAGGCTTCCCCTGTGCAACCAGCCCAAGCAGCCGGACCCTGGCAATGATGATGCCGCGCACCTCCTGGGCTGCCTCCGCGTCTCCAGCGAGGGCCTTGTCCCACGGGCGACCTGCAGCGCATCCCGGCGCGCCATCTCAACCTGCTGGTGGTCCTCGACCGCGTCCCGGCGTTCACGGCCCAAGGGCTTGATGGACGATGCGGAAGACCGTGCCGACGGTTGACGTAGCCGAGCTCGTCGGCGACCTTCTAGTAGGTACCTCCCTCGGTCGCCAGCTGGACGGCGCCGGCGTGGCGGGCGGCAGCGAGGGTTCGCTTGCGGTGCCGGCCGCTCACGGGGATGGACCGCGGGGAGGCTCATGAGAACCATTCTCGCCCTGCCCCAACTGGTGCGGGTGAGGACTCGCCGGCGTGGTGGAACGGTACGGCCGCCGGGCACATGGAGGCAGCAGTGCGAGGCGACAGCGGGACCCCCGAGCCGGTGACAGGCCGCCTGCAGACTGGCTACACCTTCCCGTCTGTCGCCTCTCTCGATTCGAGTGTTCCGCAGGTCAGCGCATCAGCGTGATCGTCAGGTTGCGCGGGGTCGCTGTGCCGGTTGCGGTCGCGGGCGAGATGACGAGCAGTCCCCCTCCTCCGGCCCAGGTCTCCAGCTCGACGAGGGCGGCGTACGTCTTGGGTGTGCCGTAGGCGTGGTCGAACTCGCACGCGAGCGTGTACGCCCCGGAACCGCTGTCGCTGGAGACCCACAGCACTGCAGAGATCGTGCGGACCAGGCTCAGCCGCTGACTGCCGCGCAGCGTCGCACCGTCGAGACGTGAAGTCTCCTCGCTGCCGAGAGCGGGTGGAAGCAGGGGAGGTCTGTCCGGGGCCGGTCGGGTCTGGCCGCCGTCAGGTCGATCTCTCCTACGGGTGTTGACGGTTGGCACCGGTCTCCAGGTAGCGCTTGAGACCCTCCCAGATGGCGCGTTCCTGACGACGGCCGATCACAGCGATGAGCGGACCCAGGACCCGGCCCGCTCCACCGACGTGCACGTCCCAGTCCCAGCTGAGTCGGGTCCCGGACGGGACGGGGTCGAAACGGAGCGCTCCGGTCACCGTGCTGCGTCCCATGACGCTGCGCGAGGCGACCTCGGTGGGACGCTCGTAACCCGTGGTCTCGATCTCGACGTCGAGTGGCTTGCCGCGAGTCAGGATCGTGGACCGGAAGCGGGTCCCCACCCCGATCGGCCCGTCGGTCAACCGGCGCGACGCACTCATCGCCGGGTTGTACCGCGGTTCGTTGGTCTGATCGGCCACCACATCGAACACCTCGCCGACCGGGCGAGCGATGTCGATGCTCCCGCGCACCCGTGCCATCAGCGGCTCACCCCTGCCGGGCACGGCGAGCCGTACTGCTCAGGAGCACGTTCCGCGGACGTTGCTCCCGCGCGTACCGCCGCTTGCCTCATTGGCCGCATGCTCCACCTCGATCGTGTCCTTGACTCGCTCCCCGACAGGTGAAGCGCGTCCATGACCAATTGTTCCCGCGGTTGAGGGCCGTCACCTCGGAATGTGATCGGGGGAGCGGTCGTGAACGGCCTAGGGCACCTCGACCGGCGTCGCGGCGAATCGCAAATATCGCCGTGCTCCGAACCGTCCGCGAAGCACGCGAATGAACGCCATGAGCGACACGGCGACGCCGAGCACGACGGTCACCGTGAGGAAGGTTCCGTCGACGATCTGCATGCCGGCCCGCTCGGCGCGTCCGTGGTTGCGACCGTAGAGCGATGTGAAGGCACCGAAGGCGGCATACGCCGTCGATTCGACTCGGCCCGCGAGGACGAGGGCGAGGAGCGGCACGAGGACGGAGACACCGGCGCGCAGGGCGACCCGGTGGGCGCCGCGATGCGGACCCCACCCGAGCAGGACCGCCGCGACTCGCCGCCGCCGGGTCTGCGGGGCATCGGGGGTCGCGTCCAGCGTCCCCGAGTGTAGGACGGGGGCGCGGCGTGCAACGGACGGGCGATGGCGAGGCACCAACGCCCCTGCTGCCCCGACGCGCGAGGGCGACACGATGGGAGGGGCCAGGGAGAGGCAGACCGCCATGGGCGTGCAGGGCCTGGCACGCGTCCGCGTCGGGTGACGCGGCGGGGCGAACTCGGGTGCGCTCGATCAGCGGATGGTGCCGCTCAAGGCTGGCCGATCGCCTCAGCCAACTTCAGGTCCGGGGACGCCTAGACCGCGTCCTGGTGCCGGGCGTAGCGTGCGAATCCACCGGCCAAGGAAGGCATCATGGCAAACCTCGTCGTGCACTTCGAGATCCAGGCATCCGACCCGCAGCGTCTCATCGACTTCTACGGCGACCTGTTCGGGTGGACGTTCACGCAGTTCGGCGACATGACGTACTGGGCCATCGACACCGGCGACGGTGCGATCGGCCTGAACGAGCCCGGCCGCGGCATCAATGGCGGGCTCACCCAGCGCCAAGGCCCGGCCCCCGAGCGGGGGGCACCGGTCAACGGAAGCAACTTCGTGGTCGGTGTCGACGGCAGTGTCGACGAGCTGTTCCAGAAGGGCCTGGAGCTCGGTGGCACAGAGGCCCTGCCACTGGCAGACATGCAGGGCGTCGGCCGGGTGGGGTACCTGCTGGACCCGGACGGCAATGTGTTCGGTCTCATCTCTCCGACTCTGTCCGACGGCACCCCGCAGACGGGGACCTGAATCCACGCTTTCGGGATGATGCGTCTTGGGAGCGACTCGGCCGGGTGCGAATTGCCGACGCTGCCGGCATAGCCAAGCGCCAGTTCGAAACTGACTGAGTCGCGCGTGCGCGGGCGATGTCACGTGGTGACAGCCGGAGTCTCACGCCTCAGCTGTCCGCTGCATCGGCGCCCTCCGGGAGGTGTGTTGTGGGCAGCTGTAGCTGTCTTGCCGCACCGGTCGGGCAGGTCCCTAATCGCACGCTAATCGCACGAGAAGCGCAGTCCACAGCAAGACGTTCGACGTTGTTGCAGGTCAGGATGGCAGCGTCGGGAAATCTGCCCGATGTCTTTTGACAGGCGGTTAGGGTTCGAGTCCCCTCGCCAGTTCCATCACGACCTGCAGGAGCGGGACTTCGACCCCCATGGGTGGCCGATCGGCCCGTCGCCCGCTTCCGCATCTGCCCTCGAAGCGATCGGCGAGCCGCCTTGCCGCCAAGCCGTTGGTCAACAGTCTGTCGCTGCGGGGCGGGACTACCGGTCCGTGGCGACACCGTGCGCTGCCACGTGGGCCATGCTGTCGGCCACCTGCTGACGCAGCCAGCAGTGGGCCGCGTCGTGTTCTCGGTTCGGGTGCCACCACAGGGTCAGGGACAAGGCGCCCATGTCCCACGGGAGAGCGAGGACGCGCAGGCCGAGTGTCCGGGCGAGGGGCGCCGCGAGGCGCTCCTGCACGATGCCTACGTGCGGCGAGCCGGCGACGAGGTGTGGCACCGATCCGAAGCTCTGGGTCACCACGGACGGCTTGAGGTCAACGCCATAGGCATGGAGCCGTCGAGTCCACGGATGCGGGTCGCGGGGCACCGTGGGGACCACCCAGGTGAGGCGACCGACGTCCTCCACTCCGAGGCCATCGTCGTCGACGCGGTCGTTGTCGTCCGCGACGACGAGAACCCAGCGATCCGGAAGAAGGCCGGTGGAGGGCATGTCGACGAAGATGTCTCGAGGTGCGAGCCAGCCGTCCACGGTGCTCAGCCACTCGCTTGGCGGTGTCGTGCTCGTCCACGGAGAGAGGAACTTCAGGCGGATGTGCGGCGCCGCGCGGGCGACGGCCTTGCCCAACACCGACCCGATGAGCATCTGGCCGTACTCGGTCGAGACGATCACGAACTCGCGGGTGCTGGCGGCGGCCTCGAACGACCTGGCGTTGCCCACCACGTCCCGGGCCGCGGCGACGGCCTGCCGCGTGAGGGGAAGCAGTCGCTGAGCCAGAGGTGTCAACGTGTACTCGTTGTGGCCACGGACGAGCAGATCGTCCTCGAAGGTGCGGCGCAGCCTGGCCAGGGCGCCACTGGCCGCCGGTTGGCTGATGCCGAGCCGACGGGCAGCACGGCTCACATTCCGTTCCACGAGAAGGGCATTCAGCGCAGGCACGAGGTTCCAGTCGAGCCGGTCAAGAGCATCCATCTGCCATCACCTCGCTTATGTGGGCCTATACAGAGATGCGATCAGGAAGGTCCCCGCGCCTGTTGCACCCGTCACGCGGTGCTCTCCAAGATTGGTAGCACGGTCAGTGAAACGATTCAAGCAGCGAGATGGAGCAGTCTCGCGCGTCGGACGTCTCACCGCATGGCCGCCCCCGCAGGTCCAACGACGGACCTGCCTGAGAACGGAGACCACCATGCACAGTGCTGTGCCCCGTCCACCTGTGGCAACCCGCCCACGACGCATGAGTCGTGCCCGACCTGTCGCACTGGGGGTCGTCACCTTCGCGACCGCCGCGGCGCTGCTCGCGACCTCGGCCGGCGGTGGCGCGGCTGCGGGCGGCGCCGCCTCGACGCAACCGCCACTCACCGCGGCATACGCTGCGATCAACCCGGTGACGCCGCTGACTGCGGCCACGTTCGCCGACCCGCCCCAGAACGACATGCCGTGGGTCCGCTGGAACTGGGCGCCGGCGACGACCTCGATCGCGGAGCTGCAGGCCGAGCTGCGCGACATGCACGACAACAACATCGCGGGCGTCGAGATCGGCCAGGGCGGCGCGCCGACCAAGGAGCAGCTCACCGCGATCTTCACCCTCGCCAACCAGCTCGGCATCACCGTGAGCCTCAAGGCGGCGAACGGGCTTGCCGGAACGACCTACTCGGCCTCGGACGACCACGCCAGGCGCACCCTGAGCACCTTCCGGCAGACGGTCGGTGCCGGCGGCTCCGTCTCTGGGCCGGTGCCAGGTCCGACGAGCGGGAACCCCGGCACGATCGTGGCCGTGCTCGCGTACCGGTGCACCTCGGCGCCCTGTGCCACGGCGGGCACCGTGGGCCTCGACCGGTCGTCCGTCGTGGACCTCACCGGTCGGCTCACCGGCACGAACACCGCGGGCTACAACGGCGGCACCCAGACCGGCGACCTCAGCTGGACGGCTCCGGCTGAGCCAGCAGGGTCGCAGTGGGTGGTGCTCACCTTCCGCGCGGTGCCCTTCGGAGCCCAGCCCGAGACCCTCAGCCTGGCCGGCACCAAGCAGGTCACGGACGCCTACGACGCCTACTTCGCCGACGGCCTCGGGGACCTCATGAAGGCGAACAAGGGCGACTTCTTCGTCGACTCGCACGCGAGCGACCCGTGGGGCGCTCCCGAGGAGCTCTGGGCCAGCGACATGCGAAGCGAGTTCCAGGCCCGCGCGGGCTACGACATCGTGCCCAACCTTGCCGCGCTCGTCGACCCGACCATGGCCGGCGCCGGGCTCGGCGGCCCGCCGTCGCCCACGGCGGTCTTCTACTCCTTCAGCGACGGCAGTGGCGCTCGGGTGCGGTCGGACTTCAACCGCGTGCGCAGCACCCTCTACACCCAGAACCGGCTCGTCCCCTTCCAGAGCTGGTCTCGGAAATACGACGCGACCCTGCGGCTGCAGCAGGAGGACGGTCCGATCACCTCGATCGGCGACCAGCTCGAGACGTCTGCCGTGCTGGACCGGTCGGAGTACGAGTCACTCACCGGTAGCGACCAGGCAGACATCTACCGCCCGATGGCCTCGGCGAACCACATGACCGGCAACACGTGGTACTCGACCGAGTGCTGCGCCGTTCTCAACGAGAGCTACGTCGCGACCTTCCAGGACGCCATCATCCGCATGAACCACGAGTTCGCAGGCGGCGTGAACCGCATCGTCTACCACGTCCGCCCGCAGCGCTACACGCCGACGACGACGTGGCCCGGTATGGGGTTCAACGCCAACAAGGTGAGCTTCTCCAACGCGTGGAACGCGAACACCCCCTACTACGGCGACTCGCCGGCGATGAACGACTACTTCGCCCGCAACCACCTGGTCCTGACCCAGGGCATCGCCAAGACCGACGTCGCCGTCTACCTGCGCAACTACTCGTCGCCGTCCGCCTTCTCGACGACCGACGCGAACAACCGGCACTGGCAGGATCTCGGGCTCCAACGCTCCGGCTACACGTGGGACTACCTCGACGAGCACCTGCTCGACCTGCCCAACGCTGTCGTGACGAACAAGCGGCTCGCGGAGGCCGGGCCGGCCTACAAGGCCTTCGTCTTCGACCAGTTCCTCTTCCCGACGAGCAACACGGCGCGCGGCAGCCTGTCGCTCGAGGCCGCCCAGAAGATCCTCGGCTATGCGAAGTCGGGCCTGCCCGTCATCTTCGTCGGGCAGCCCAACGGCACGGGCAGCGAGGCGCAGAGCGACGCCACCCTCGCGGGAGTGATGGCGCAGATCCTTGCGCAGAAGAGTGTCTCCCGGGTCGCGAGTGAGGCCGATGTCCCGGCCAAGCTCGCTGACCTGGGGATCACGCCACAGGCGCAGCCGGAGGCTCCGACGTCTCTGCTCAGCGTGCGACGGTCGGACTCGAGAACGAGCACCGACTACTACTGGCTCTACAACCAGGGCGTCGAGAGCTGGCAGGGTGGCAACGGCACCTTCGGGCTCAACCCGAGCAACCTCTACGAGGAGCCGTCGGCATGCCGCCGCACCGTTGCGGGGCTCAACCCCTGCATGGCCACCGGCGCCTCCGTCGACACCGCCGTGACCCTCGAGGGCAAGGGTGCGCCGTACGCGCTCGACCTCTTCAGCGGCAAGGTGACCCCCATCGCTCAGTACACCCGGAAGGGTCAGACCGTCACGGTGCGCGTGAAGCTTGCCCGGGACGAGTCGACCGTCATCGCGCTGAGCAACGACCCGAACCGGTTCGGCGTCACCCGGCCCGACACCAACGTGACAGCCACCACGGCCGACTCGGTCGCCCAGGTCGGAGCATCGATCGTCGCTCGAGCGGCCCTGCCCGGCACGTATGTGACGACGCTGGAGTCGGGCGCCAAGGTCACCTCGACCATCGGTGCCGCACCGGCTCCCGTCGACCTCACGTCACGCCCGTGGCACCTCGACGCAGAGGACTGGCAGCCGACGAATCCGTATGGCACGCAAGGTGCGGCGGGGTCCGAGACCACGAAGGTCCCCGTGTCGGTCGATCTCTCGTCGCTCCAGGCGTGGCCCGACATCCCAGCCCTCAAGGACGCGTCCGGCGTCGGGAGCTACCGCACGACGTTCGCTCTGCCCGCCGGCTGGGACGGCAGCTACGGAGCGACGCTGAACCTCGGGCAGGTGACCGACACCTTCCGGGTGACGGTCAACGGCCAGGCGCTCGCGGTCGACCAGGTCACCGGCAGCATCGACGTCGGGCCCTACCTCAAGGCGGGCGAGAACACGCTGGAGGTCCGGGTCGCGACCAGCCTCAACAACCGGCTCTTCGCGCTGGATCCGACCGTGCGCAACCGCGGGGTCATCCAGGCCTACGGCCTCGTCGGTCCCGTGGTCGTCACCCCCTACCGCCAGGCGGTGGTGTGGAGCAGGTGACCGCGCTGCGTTCGTGACTGTCGCCTGACGTGGCGGCCGGCTCTCAGCCGGCCGCCACGTTTCTCTCGCATCGGCGATCAGTGGGCGGTGGCGGCCTCCCGGGGCTTGGTGCCGTCCGTGCGTGAACCCGGCGCGGCATTGGGTCACGCCGGGTCACGCCCGGACCGCGAGCTCCTGCAGCCAGGCTTGCCAGGCCGGCTTCTCGCGCTGCACATAGTCCGCCGCGTCGGGGGAGAAGAGGTAGGCCCGGACGCCCGCCGTCGCGCTGCCGTTGCCCTCGTCCCAGACATAGACGCTGAGCATTCCGGGCACGGGCGCGGTGAGCCGGACCAGCGTCTGTCGCTCACCGACGCGCTCGACCGTGCCGGTGGCGCCGCGCGCCTCGACCTCCGTTCCCTCGTCGCCCAGCCCGAGCGCTGTGCGCAGGCTCGACCAGAGCGCGTCGGCGTCGCCGGGGTGGGAGGCGGAGGCCTCGAGGTGAGTGGCCTCCTGCCCGGGGAAGTGCGAAAGGTAGAGGCGCAGGTTGTCGAAGAACGGCATCCAGCCGGGGGCCATGGTGTCCCAGAACTCCGACTCCCAGGCGGCGCCGGTGCCGAAGCCGCTGCTCGTGACGCGGACGACGCAGGTGCCGCCTGACTGCGCCTCGACGAGGAACTCCGAGGTCAGGGGGCTGAGCGCATCTGGGTCCTTGCCCATGAGGGCGGCCCAGTCCTCCTCGTAGACGATGCGACGCGGCGGCTCCCAGGCAGTGACCTGGCCGTCCGAGCCCATCTCGGGGCCCATGGTGAAGTGCAGGGAGCCGCCTTCGCGCTCCTCCATCTCGGTCGGCGTGAACCAGGCGCTCATGCCCTTGGCGGTCGCGATGGCCTGCCAGACCTGCTCCGGTGTGCCGGGGACCTCGACGCTGAACTCGAGCCGGTAGGGGACGTTCGGGGTGGTGCTCATGGTTGCTCCTCGGGAAGGGGGTGGGCGGCGACGAGGAGCCGGTGTGGGCGCCCGTCGTCGTGGTGGTAGCGCGCGGCCAGGTCGATCACCGCTGCGGTCAGCTCGTCCGCGAAGGCGGCCCGGTCGGCGGCCGACCGGAAGCCGATCTGCGTGTCGATGGTCAGCGTCGGCAGGCGCGTGCCCGAGGCGCCGGCCCGGCGCACCAGAACGCCGACCTCGCGCACCAGCCGGCCTGCCAGCGCGACCAGGTAGGCCGCCGAGAGGTGGTCGTCGTTGGCGCCGGGGTCGGCCCCGGACGCGCTGACGGCCGCCGGCGAGACGACGTATGCCGCCGCCGACGCCCGCAGCAGCCGCTCGGTGATGCCGCCGTGCCGACGCTCCTCGAAGAGCTCGACGAGGCCGTGCGACTCGAGCGCCTTGAGGTGGTAGTTGACCCTCTGGCGCGCAATCCCGACCCGCGCGGCCAGTCCGGCGGCGGAGGCCGGGACGGCCAGTTCGGCGAGCAGCCGTGCCCGGACCGGGTCCAGGGCAGTCGTGGCCGCTTCGGCGCTCTCGATGACCTCGATGTCCCGCATGACCCCAAGGTGGCATTGACAATAAATGTTGTCAATGGGTCCTGGCGAGAGACAGTTCCTGTTGGCCGGCATGGCGACGGGCCCGATACCCCTCAGGGGCTGTGCCGAGAAGCGTCCTCACGCTGGAATGGGGTCATGACCCAGAAGATGGCGCTGCGCGCCTACATCGACCAGCTCCGCACGGAGGGTTACACCGTGCGCGACGACCATGGGGACGACCCGATCCTCATCGCGCCGGACGGCAGCGCGGTGGAGACGTGGCGGGAGGGCTACCCGTACGACGACCTCATGTCGCGCAACAGCTACGAGGTGGAGAAGTACCTGCTGCAGATCGAGCTGCTGAAGTTCCAGTACTGGACGATGGACTCCGGCGCCAAGCACATCATCGTGTTCGAAGGCCGCGATGCGGCGGGCAAGGGCGGGGCGATCAAGCGCTTCACGGAGCACCTCAACCCTCGGGCGGCGCGAGTCGTGGCCCTCACCAAGCCGACCTCGACCGAGAGCGGCCAGTGGTACTTCCAGCGCTACGTGGGCCATCTCCCCACGTCGGGGGAGATCGTCATGTTCGACCGCTCCTGGTACAACCGGGCCGGCGTGGAGCGGGTCATGGGCTTCTGCACCGACGAGGAGTACGAGGTCTTCATGGCACAGGCGCCCGCCTTCGAGCGGATGCTCGTCGACTCGGGGACGACGGTCACCAAGCTGTGGTTCTCCGTGACCCAGGACGAGCAGCGCACCCGGTTCGCGATCCGTCAGATCGATCCTGTCAGGCGGTGGAAGCTCTCTCCGATGGACCTTGAGAGCCTCGACCGCTGGGAGGCGTACACCGCAGCCAAGGAGGCGATGTTCGAGCACACGGACAAGAGGCACGCGCCCTGGCTGACCGTGAAGAGCAACGACAAGAAGCGGGCGCGCGTGAACGCCCTGCGCGCCTTCCTCAACCAGTTCGACTACGCGGACAAGGACCCCGACGTGGTGTTCGCACCAGACGCGAAGGTCGTCAGCCGCGCAAAGGACACCGCGGGTGACTAGCGCGAGCGCCCACTGACAGAGCCCGTCCCGTGGCTCGCCCCTGACGCGGGAGCACCCGGCCGCGAGCTCTGGCCGACTACTCTCGTCGCATGACGAGCTTTCGCACCGTGCTCGAGGCGACTGGCGGCAACAACGTCGGCATCGTCGTGCCCGAGTCCGTGGTGCTCGCCTTCGACCGCGGCAAACGCGTGCCCGTCATCGTCACGATCGACGGCGGCTACACGTACCGGACGACCATCGGGGTGATGGGCGGCCGCTACCTCGTCTCCTTCAACGCCGAGACCCGGAAGCAGACGGGCCGCGCCGCCGGCGACACGGTCGAGGTGGAGCTGACCGCGGACCCCGAGCGCTGAGGATCGCCCCACCGGCGCACGTATGCGCATGGGCGGGTGCGGGGACGAGTGACCCGAGGCGCCCCGCCCGCCTACGACCGCCTACGACCGCTTGGTGCGGCCCGGTTGGGTGGCCTCGGTCGACTGAAGCAGGTAGTCGGCCACCATCCGCGGCTGCGCGAGGGGCAGCAGGTGACCACCCGGAAGCACATCGGCCTCGACCCCGAGCCGGTCGCGAGCGACGCGACGTTGCAGACCGACAGGGAAGAACCGGTCGTCGGCACCGGCGAGGACACGGATCCTGGCCGTCGGCCACGCGGTGAAGTCGCACACCGACTCGAAGACGATGTCGGCCTCGGTGCGCTGATACGGCTCGCCCTCCGCCGCGACCTCTGCGTCGACATCGTGCAGGAAGTAGGTGGACACGTCGAAGGGCCCGTAGCCTCCGGCGCGGGCCGCCTCCTCCTGAGCCTCGGTGGCACCCGTGTGTGCCCACCAGTCCCGTGCGAGCTCGCCAGGGACAGGGATCATCGCGTTCACCAGCACGAGCTCGCGGATGGGCACTCGCTGGCAGACGAGGGGCGCGGTGAAGCCGCCGAGGGACCCTGCGGCGAGCACCACGCCCGAGCGAGGACCGATCGCGTCCACCACGAGGTCGGTGTAGCGGGCCAGGCCTGCGCTGTCGTCGTCTCCGGGCAGATCGACCGCGATGGCTTCGTGGCCGGCATCGAGCAGCAGCGGGACGACCCGACTCCAGACCCAGGCGGACCCGCCGGCACCCGGAATGAGAACGAACGAAGGCACACCCGAGAGTACCCAGACCGGTCTGCACCCGGAGGAACCACTCCGATCGGCTCGGATGGGGCCCAGGTCAGGTCCCCAGGTCAGTCCTCGGGCCAGCGCCTCGGGTCAGGTATCGGAGGGCACGAGGTAGCCCTCGGCGTCGAGCGTCACGGGGATCGGGTCGCCGATCCACAGCGAGCCGTCGGCTCCGTCGTGGTGGAAGCCGAAGATGACCGTGCTGCCGTCAGCACGGGTCACGACGGGCGCAGCGAAGAGGGTCGGATCGGCCCGGAACGGCCGGGCGAGGCTCAGGTCCCACGGCCCGAGCAGTCCGGGCGAGGGAACCGACCAGGTGCAGCACCCGTTCGCGTCCGCCTGCCGCTCCGGCGTCATCTCGTCGGGATGGCAGGTGAAGACGAGCACCGGACGGCCGTCGACGACCTGGCTACGCAGCACCTCCAGCTGCCCGAACCCGGCACCGGGGGAGCAGAGCGGCTCGCGCACCTCCCACGTCTCGAGCTCGGCACTCCACGCGTGCGCGATGACGCCGTCGTCGTTGCGGGCCGCCTCACGTGCCCGCGCGGTGACGAGCAGGTGCCACCCGTCGCCGTCGGGGTCGCGCAGCACGAGCGGGTCACGCCACGTCTCGCTGCTGCCCTCGAGATCTGGCCCCTCGGTCGGGCCGGGGTGAGAGGAGAGGGTCTTGTAGTGCGCCGGGTCGACGCGCAGGGCCGGCTCCGACGACACCCGGGTCCAGTGGTGCAGGTCGTCGGAGACGGCCGAGCCGATGCGCTGGTCGTAGATGTGGTGCCCGGCCGTGGAGATCGCCGTGTAGAACATCCGCCAGCGCTTGCCGTCCCAGACGGTCGAGCCGGTCCAGACCGCGAGGTCGTCGAACCCTGACTCCGCTGGGCGGAAGGTCTCGCCGAGGACCTGCCAGTCGACGCAGTCGGTCGACACCGCGTGCCCGATCGTGGCGTTGACGTGGCGCAGGCCGGCGTCACTGAGCGACATCGGCGCCTGGAGGTAGAAGAGGTGGACGCGGTCGCCGTCCCTGACGGTCCAGGCGTCCCAGATCCAGCGGTCCTCGAGGCGCAGCATGGGCAGAGTCTGGCACCACGGGGCCGGACTCTGCAGCCCGATGTCAGGAGTGCGACAGCGCGCTCTTGATCTCCACCTTGAGCACCTTGCCGACCTTGGACCGGGGGAGGTCGGACCAGACGTGAACGGCCTTGGGCGCCTTGACAGAGCCGATGCGTGCCTTGACGAAGGCGATGAGCTCCTCGGCGTCGACAGCCTTGCCCGGGAGCACCTGCACGACGGCCTCGACCCGCTCACCCCACCGATCGTCTGGGAGCCCGACGACGGCGCAGTCCTGGACGTCGGGGTGCTGCATGAGGGCCTGCTCGACCTCGGTGGAGTAGACGTTGAAGCCGCCGCTGATGATCATGTCCTTGGCCCGGTCGACGATGTGCAGGAAACCCTCGTCGTCGAGGTAGCCGATGTCGCCGGTGTGGTGCCAGCCGAAGCGGGACGCCTCGGCCGTGGCCTCAGGGTTCTTGTAGTAGCCCGGCATGACGAGCGAGGACCGGACGACGATCTCGCCCCGATCTCCCTGCGGCAGCAGGCCGCCGAGCGAGTCCATGATGCCGACCGTGACGAGGGGCGAGGGCCGCCCCGCCGACGACAGCCGCTCGACCGCCACAGATCCGTCGGCCCGGAAGTGGTCCGCCGGAGGCATCATCGAGATCATCATCGGCGCCTCGGTCTGGCCGAAGATCTGCGCCATCGGTCCGATCCGCTGGAGTGCCTCCTCGAGCCGGGTCACGGACATCGGAGCAGCGCCGTACCAGAAGCACTGCAACGACGACAGGTCCGTGGAGTCGAGGGCCTCGTGGCCCAACAGCATGTAGATGAGGGTGGGCGGCAGGAACGTGTGCGTCACGTGGTGGTGCTCGACGAGATGGAGGAAGCCGCCGACGTCGGGTGCACGCATGATGACGATCTCGCCGCCGAGGCAGAGGATCGGGAAGCAGAGGACCCCCGCGGCATGGGTGAGCGGGGCCAGCGCGAGATAGACCGGACGCCCCTCGAAGGGGTAGCCCATGAGGGTCAGGGCGGTCATCGTCTCGAGGTTCGTGCCCGTGAGCATGACGCCCTTGGGCCGGCCGGTGGTCCCTCCGGTGCCGACGATCATCGCGAGGTCGTCGACGGCATCGAGGTCGGGCTCCTCCGAGGCGTCGGGCGCCCCCTCCGACAGGAACGCCTCCCAGGTGATCGCCCCGGAGACGCCCTCACTGACGTCCTCACCGGCGTCGGCGTCGAGGCACACCCACGTGTGCACCCGGGGGAGCTCGTGGCGGATGCGTGCGACGAGCCCGCTGAAGGCGCGCTGGAAGATGAGGACCGAGCAGTCCGACAGCTCGAGGAGCTCGCGGTTCTCCGCGGCCTCGTTGCGCGGGTTGATCGGGCACCAGACGGCTCCCGCGCGGCTGATCCCGAAGACGCACGAGAAGGCGACGGGGTCGTTGGCGGAGAGAACGGCGACCTTTTCGCCCGGCCGGACCCCGCGGCCCGCCAGCGCCGTGGCCACGCGGAACGACATGGCCCGCACGGCGGCATACGTCATCGACTGCCCGTCTGTGGTGAGGCAGGGGGCCTCGGGGCCGAGCGACGCGCCCTTGTCGAGGTAGTCGACGATCCGCACGACTCGGCGCTCAGCGCTCGCGCGTGGCCGCGCCCGGAGCGCGGGAACCGCCCGTCACGGCGCTCACATCCCCATGCCGCCGTCGACGGGCAGGCCCACCCCGGTGATGAACTTCGCGGCGTCGGAGGCGAGGAAGACGACGGCGTCGGCCATGTCGTCGACCTGGCCGAGCCGGCCCGCGGGGGTGAGGCCGACGACGGCCTCGACGGCCGCCTCGGGGGAGGGGAAGAGGCCGAGCTCCGCGACGTCGTTGGCGAGCCCGGCACCCATAGCGGTCGGCACGAGGCCGGGGTAGATGCAGTTCACCCGCACGCCGTAGCCGAGCTTGCCGGACTCCATCGCGGCAACGCGCGTGAGGCGGTCGACGGCCGACTTCGTCGCGGAGTAGACGGCGATGCCGGGGAAGGCGATCGTCGCCGCCACCGACGCGACGTTGACGATGCTGCCACCCCTGCCGGCCGCGCCGCCGGGGCGCATGGCCCGCAGGCCGTGCTTGATCCCGAGGGTCGTGCCGAGGATGTTGACCTCGA
Organism: Humibacillus xanthopallidus; assembly: GCF_006717145.1. GTDB lineage: Bacteria > Actinomycetota > Actinomycetes > Actinomycetales > Dermatophilaceae > Humibacillus > Humibacillus xanthopallidus. Next base: position 1,051,920 of record NZ_VFQF01000002.1, read on the forward strand.
GCATGCGCCGGATGTCGGCGGGGTCGACCTCGCTGATGAGGCTCGTGACCTCGATGCCTGCGTTGTTGACGAGGATGTCGAGGCCGCCGAGGCGCTCGACCGTCTCGGTGACGGCATTGACCCAGGAGTCCTCGTCGGTCACGTCATGCCGCACGAAGCCGTGCCCGTCACCGAGGGCGCTCGCGGTCTGCGCGCCGGACTCCTGCACGTCGGCGACCATGACGCGCGCACCTGCCGCAGCGAGTGCCGCAGCCATGCCCTCTCCGAGCCCCTGCGCCGCTCCGGTGACGAGGGCGATGCGCCCGGTGAGGTCGATGGACGTCATGGCGGCTCCTTTGCCGGCGGGTCACGGTGCGTCGGCACCGGTGTGGGAGCACAGTGCTGCAGGATCTTGACAGTTGTCAAGGGATTCCTTGACAGTTGTCAAGATCGGCAGTCGGGGTGGGCGTCGCGTGCCCCGGCGCAGCGGGAGACGCCCGCACGACGACGGAGGACGGTGAGTCAGGCGTGAGCCACGCGACCCAGGAGATCGCCCCGGCGGGGGGCCGCTTCGAGCGGGCCGGCATCGACAAGTTCGAGGCGCGCCGGGCCGAGCTGGCCGATGCGACGCTCGCCACGCTCGGTGAGCTGGGCCTCGCCCGCACGAGCCTGCGTGAGATCGCCCAGAAGACCGACTTCTCCCACGGCGTCCTGCACTACTACTTCCGCGACAAGGTCGAGCTCATCACCTTCGGCGTGCGTCGCTACAAGGAGCACTGCGTCACCCGCTACGACGCGATCGTCGCCGAATCCCCTGACGCCGCAACGCTTTCTGGGCGTTTTGCCCATGCGCTCGTCGCCACGCTCCTCGACGACACGGCGATGCACCGCCTCTGGTACGACCTGCGCACGCAGGCGATGTTCGACGACGCACTGCTGCCCACCGTCGTCGATCTCGACCGCCAGCTCGAGGAGATGGTCTGGCGCGTCGTCTCGCGGCACGCCGAGCTCGCCGACACCCGCGTCGCGCTCTCGCGGGCAGGGGCGTATGCCGTGTTCGACGGTCTCTTCGAAGGCGCCCTCCAGCGCCACCTCGCGGGTGACACCACCGCGACGGGCCGCCTCCGCGACGATGCCGTCGTCCTGCTCACCCGGCTCATGGTGGCGCCGACCTCGTGACGAGGCGCCGCCTCAGGAGGGGGCTCCGACGCCGAGCGTCTGCCACGCCCGTCGGATGTGGTCCTCGACGAGGCGTGCGGCGTCGTCGGCCTGCCCGTCGGTGATGGCCGCATAGATCGCCTCGTGGTCGTGTCGCAGCTCGTCGATGACGTGCTCCCACCCGTCGATGCGGCGGAAGCGGTCGAGGATCGGCAGTCGCATGGACTCGCGCATCGCGGCGGTGAGGTCGGCCGCCAGGAGGTTGCCGGCCGACGCGGCGATGGCCACGTGGAACGCCGTGTCGGCGTCGTTGAACTCCTCGCGCTCGATCCCCGGCTGGGCCATGTGGTCGAGCAGCTGCCGCATACCGTCGACGTCGTCGTCCGAGGCGTGCCGCGAGGCCAGCCGAGCGCTCAGGCGCTCCAGGCTGATGCGCACCTCGACGACATCGGGCAGCGGGAAGTTCGCGAGGGCCACGTGCAGGCGCAGGAGCCGGGTCAGGGCGTGCGCCGGCACGGCGGTCACTGTCGTGCCGGCCGCTGCTCCGGCGCCCACCGCCGACCGGACGACGCCCTGCGCCTGGAACGTTCGCACCGCCTCGCGCACGGCCGCCCGGCTGACCCCGAGGGTCTTTGCGAGCTCGCGCTCGGGCGGCAGGTGGTCGCCGACGCGCAGCTCGCCGCTGAGGATGCGGTCGTCGACCCACCGCAGGACGCGCTCGAACGCCTGCCCTCCGGCCTCGCCCGGTCTGACGACGGTCTGGTCCTTGGTCACAGGGGGAGCATGACATCTCGGAACTCCGTCTGTCGCAAAATGGTCAGACCACTTGACGTGCTCGGGGGGCGGTCGTAGCGTAGCGAGACGCTTAGTGGTCAGACCACTAGATCGAGCCCGATGACGTGCGACCGGAGGAACCCCGTGACCGTCCACCCGATGCCGGCGACCCACACCGCCCGGATGCTGCTGTGAGCCCGGCCGCGCGCAGGGGGGACGGCCCCCGCGTCGCCCTCTTCGCGACGTGCTTCAACGACACGATGTGGCCGGGCACGCCCAAGGCGACCGTCCGGCTGCTCGAGCGCCTCGGGTGCCGCGTCGAGTTCCCCCTCCAGCAGACCTGCTGCGGGCAGATGCTCACCAATACGGGGTATGCCGCCGAGGCCGTCCCGCTCGTGCGCCGCTTCGTCGACGTGTTCGGGGACTACGACCACGTCGTGGCGCCCTCGGGCTCGTGCGTCGGCTCCGTCCGCGAGCAGCACCCGATGATCGCCAAGGACGACGCCGCCCTGAGCAGCCGGGTCGCCGAGGTCGCTCCGAGGGTTCTCGAGCTCTCGGAGTTCCTCGTCGACGTGCTCGGGGTCACCGACGTCGGCGCCTACTTCCCGCACCGCGTGACGTATCACCCGACGTGCCACTCGCTGAGGATGATCCGCGTCGCCGACCGACCGCTCCAGCTGTTGCGGGCGGTCCGTGGCATCGACCTCGTCGAGCTGGCCGGCGCCGAGGAGTGCTGCGGCTTCGGCGGCACCTTCGCGGTCAAGAACGCCGACGTCTCCATCGCCATGGGCTCCGACAAGGCCCGCAACGTCCTCGACACCGGCGCAGAGGTGCTTGTCGCAGGCGACAACTCCTGTCTCGCCCACATCGGCGGGGTCCTCGGCCGGCAACGCTCCGGGGTGCGCACCCTGCACCTCGCCGAGATCCTCGCCTCGACCGAGGAGCACCCGGCATGAGCCCCGACCCCGCCCACGACCGGGCCGTCGACGGGGGAGCCGGCCACGCGGCATACCCCCCGGTGCAGGTGACGTCACCGACCTTCGTCGGGATGCCGAAGTTCCCCAAGGCCGCGCGGGCCGAGCTGGCCAACGCCCAACAGCGCCGCAACCTGCGCCACGCGACCCACACGATCCGTGACAAGCGGGCGCACGTCGTCGCCGAGGTCGACGACTGGGAAGCCTTGCGCGTCAAGGGAGCCGACGCCAAGGACGAGGCGCTGACCCACCTGGCCGACTACCTCGAGCGCCTCGAGGAGAGCCTCACCGCCAACGGGGCCGTCGTCCACTGGGCGCGCGACGCGGCCGAGGCGAACCGGATCGTCGTCGACATCGTGCGGGCCAAGGAGGTCGACGAGGTCGTCAAGGTCAAGTCGATGGTCACGCAGGAGATCGAGCTCAACGAGGCGCTGGAGGCCGCGGGCGTCAGCGCCTGGGAGACCGACCTCGCCGAGCTCATCGTGCAGCTCGGTCACGACCGGCCGAGCCACATCCTCGTGCCGGCAATCCACCGCAACCGCAAGGAGATTCGCGATATCTTCGTGCGCGAGATGGGTGCGGTCGGGCGGCCGGCCCCGGAGGACCTCACGGACGACCCGGCGCGCCTCGCGGAGGCGGCGCGCCTGCACCTGCGCGAGAAGTTCATGCGGGCCAAGGTCGGCATCTCCGGCGCCAACTTCGCCGTCGCCGACACCGGAACGCTCGTCGTCGTCGAGTCCGAGGGCAACGGCCGGATGTGCCTGACCCTGCCCGAGACCCTCATCTCGGTCGTCGGCATCGAGAAGGTCCTGCCGACGTGGGACGACCTCTCGGCGATGCTCCAGCTGCTGCCGCGGTCGAGCACCGGTGAGCGGATGAACCCCTACACGACGATGTGGACCGGCGTGCACGAGGGCGACGGACCGCAGGAGGTGCACGTCGTCCTCCTCGATAACGGGCGAAGCCACGTGCTCGCCGATCGCGTTGGGCGACAAGCGCTTCGGTGCATCCGGTGCTCGGCGTGCCTCAACGTGTGCCCGGTCTACGAGCGCACCGGTGGGCACGCCTACGGGTCGGTCTACCCCGGGCCCATCGGCGCGGTCCTCAACCCGCAGCTGCGCGGCACCGCGTCCGACATCGACCGCTCCCTGCCCTATGCCTCGAGCCTCTGCGGCGCCTGCTTCGACGCCTGCCCCGTGCGGATCAACATCCCCGAGCTGCTCGTCGAGCTGCGCGGGAAGGTCGTCGAGGAGTCCGGCCCGACCGCTGAGTCGGCGGCCATGAAGGCCGCGGCCTGGGTGCTGTCCGACCCCCGCCGACTGGCCACTGCGCAGAAGGCGGCGACGATCGCCGGACGCCTCACCGGTGGCCGCACCATCCGCTCGGTCCCGGGTCTCGGCGCCTGGACGAACGCCCGTGACCTGCCGAGCCCTCCGACAGAGACCTTCCGACAGTGGTGGGTCCGCGAGCACGGGAACGAGGACGCCTGATGTCGGCCCGAGACGAGATCCTGTCGCGGGTCCGCGACGCCGTCGCAGACGTGACGACGCCCCCGCGCGCCAGCACCGGCACGACGTCCACGGAGGGCGCGCCCGGCTCGGCCGGCTCGGCCAGCGCGGCCGGCTCGGCCAGCTCGGCCAGCTCGGCCGGCTCGGCCGGCTCGGGCGATGGGGCCGGCTCGGGCGATGGGGCCGCCCGGGGGGAGGGGTCGGCGCGTGACGAGACCCTCGACCTGTTCGCCGAGAACGTCGCCGACTACCGGGCCACGGTCGTGCGCGCGACCGGTGAGGAGGTGCCGGGCGTCCTCGCCGATGTCCTCTCGGACCTTGGGTGCCGGTCGCTCGTCGTGCCGAGCGGCCTCGACCCGGCGTGGCTGGGCCGGCTCCCCGACATGGTCGCGACGCTCCCCGAGTCCGAAGTGACGAGCCACCGCCAGCTCGACGCCGTCGACGCCGTCGTCACGACCGCCAGCGTCGGTATCGCCGTCACGGGGACCATCGTGCTCGACCACGCTGCCGGCCAGGGCAGGCGCGAGCTCACCCTCGTGCCGGACACCCACGTGTGCGTCGTCGCCGAGCGCGACGTCGTCCACGACGTCTCGGACGCCGTGACGCGACTGCGTCCGAGCCCGGGCAGCGCCCGACCGCTGACGTGGATCAGCGGGCCCAGCGCCACGAGCGACATCGAGCTCCAGCGCGTCGAGGGCGTCCATGGGCCGCGGACCCTCGTGGTCGTCATCGTGGCCGACCCGGCGGCCGCGCAGGTTGCCGATGCGGTCGACGCCCCGGGTCGTGGACACTGACGCCATGAGCGGTGTCGACGCAGCGTCCGGTTCGCAGCCCGGCGGGCCCGCCGTGGCCCACGGCGTCACCCCGGTCTTCTTCCTCGCCGGCGGCACGGGCATCTCCGCCGAGACCTTGGGCAACCTCATGCTCGCCCAGTTCCCGAGCCTGCGCTTCCGGCGACGCAAGATCCCGTTCATCACCACGATCGAGCAGGCACGCGACATCGTGACCCAGCTCGACGCGGCGATGACCGACTCGGTCAGGGGGCTCGTCTTCTCGACCGTTTCGGACGAGGCGATCCGCCAGGAGCTCCAACGCACTCAGTGCGCCTTCATCGACCTCTTCGGCTCGCACCTCGACACGGTCGAGCGGGTGCTGCACGTCAACGCGACGCACAACGCAGCGGCGCTGCACGGGGTCGGTGACACCCGCCGCTACGAGGCGCGCATGAAGGCCATCGAGTTCGCCATGGAGCACGACGACGGCGCCAGCCTGCGCAACCTCGAGCAGGCCGACCTCGTGCTCGTCGCGCCGTCACGCTGTGGCAAGACCCCCACCTCGATGTACCTCGCCCTCCAGCACGGTCTCAAGGTGGCGAACTACCCGCTCGTCGAGGAGGACTTCGAGTCCGGCGACCTGCCTCGGCCCCTGCGGCGCATCGGTGACAAGTGCTTCGGCCTGCTGTCGACCGCGGCCCGGCTCAGCCAGGTGCGGGCTGAGCGGCGACCGGGGTCGGTCTATGCGAGCCTCGCACAGTGCAGCTTCGAGCTGCGCCGCGCCGAGGCCCTCTATCGTGCACACCGCATTCCCTCGATCAACTCGGCTGCCATGTCCGTGGAGGAGATGGCAGCCGTCATCATGCAGAGCAGCCGTCTGCCCAACCTCGGCTGACCGCACCTCGGCTGAGCGCCGAACCGACGAAAGGAACGCCGTGAACGGCAACCAGACCGGCAGCGTCGCCGGAGACCCGCACGTCAACATCGCCTGGTTCGCAGAGCTGGGCCTGGGTGACGTGGAGCACGTGGGCGGCAAGAACGCCTCGCTCGGCGAGATGGTGCAGCACCTGTCCAAGGCGGGGGTGCGGGTGCCCGACGGCTTCGCGACGACGGCGGACGCCTACCGGCGTTTCCTTGCCCACGAGGGGCTCGCGGAGCGGATCAACGCGGTCCTCGCCGACCTGGATGTCGAGGACACCCGGGCGCTGGCGGCCGCCGGCGCCGAAATCCGCGAGTGGGTCGAGCGGCAACCGTTCCCGGCCGACCTCGAGAGCGACATCCGCACGGCATACGACCGGCTCGTCGGCGAGAGCGGCGGGGAGGTGAGCTGGGCGGTGCGCTCGAGCGCGACGGCCGAGGACCTGCCCGACGCGAGCTTCGCCGGGCAGCAGGAGACCTTCCTCAACGTGCGCGGCATCGACAACGTGCTGCACGCGATCCGGCTCGTGTTCGCCTCGCTCTACAACGACCGCGCGATCGCCTACCGCGTGCACAGCGACTTCGACCACTCCGTCGTGGCGCTGTCGGCGGGGGTGCAGCGGATGGTGCGCTCCGACATCGGGGCCTCGGGGGTCATGTTCACGATGGACACTGAGTCGGGCTTTCGTGACGCGGTGTTCGTCACGAGCAGCTACGGCCTCGGCGAGGCGGTCGTGCAGGGCGCCGTCAACCCTGACGAGTTCTACGTCTACAAGCCGGCACTCCGTGCCGGCCGTCCGGCGATCCTCAAGCGGGGCGTCGGCGGCAAGGCGACGAAGATGGTCTACACCACCGACGCGAGCGTCGGGCGCACCATCGAGTTCGTGCCGGTGCCCGAGGAGGCGCGGCCGTTGCTGTCGCTGACCGACGCGGAGGTCACCGAGCTCGCGCAGCACGCGGTGCGCATCGAGGAGCACTACGGCCGGCCGATGGACATCGAGTGGGGCAAGGACGGTGTCGACGGCGGTCTCTACATCCTGCAGGCGCGCCCGGAGACGGTGCAGTCGCGCCAGACCGGTTCGACGATGCGCCGCTTCCGCATGGACGAGCGCGGGCCTGTTGTCGTCGAGGGCCGCGCCATCGGGCAGAAGATCGGCGCCGGGGCAGTGCGGGTGCTGAGCTCGATCGAGGCGATGCACGACTTCCAGGCCGGCGAGGTGCTCGTCGCCGACATGACCGACCCCGACTGGGAGCCGATCATGAAGCGCGCGAGCGCCATCGTCACCAACCGCGGCGGGCGCACCTGCCACGCGGCGATCATCGCGCGCGAGCTCGGCATCCCGGCCGTCGTCGGCACCGCCAGCGCCACCACCGCTGTCAGCAACGGGGAGGAGGTCACCGTGTCGTGCGCCGAGGGCGACACCGGCTTCGTCTACGAGGGGCTGCGCGACTTCACCGTCACCGAGACGGCGCTCGACGAGATGCCCGAGGTGCCCGTCAAGATCATGATGAACGTCGGCACCCCGGAGCAGGCCTTCGAGTTCGCGCGGCTGCCCAACCGCGGCGTCGGGCTGGCCCGGCTGGAGTTCATCATCAACCGGCAGATCGGCATCCACCCGAAGGCGCTGCTCGAGCTGGGCGACCAGGAGCCCGCGATCAAGGCTGAGATCGAGGCGCTGATCGCGGCGTATGCCGGCCCGCGGGAGTTCTTCGTGCAACGCGTCGCCGAGGGCGTGTCGATGATCGCGGCGGCGTTCGCGCCGGAGCCGGTGATCGTGCGCATGTCCGACTTCAAGTCGAACGAGTACGCCGGCCTGCTCGGCGGCCAGCGCTACGAGCCGCACGAGGAGAACCCGATGATCGGCTACCGCGGAGCCGCGCGGTACCTCTCGGCCGACTTCGCCGAGTGCTTCGCGATGGAGTGCGAGGCCCTCAAGTACGTCCGAGACGACATGGGCCTGACCAACGTCAGGATCATGATCCCCTTCGTGCGCACCGTCGCCGAGGCCGAGGGTGTCATCGACCTGCTCGCCGCGCACGGGCTGCGCCGCGGCGAGAACGACCTGCAGGTCGTCATGATGTGCGAGGTGCCCTCGAACGCCGTCAACGCCGACGCGTTCCTCGACCACTTCGACGGCTTCTCGATCGGCTCCAACGACATGACCCAGCTGACCCTCGGCCTCGACCGCGACTCGGCCCTCGTCGCCGGCTCCTTCGACGAGCGCGACCCGGCCGTGAAGAAGATGCTCGCCATGGCCATCACCGCCTGCCGCGAGCGGGGCAAGTACGTCGGCATCTGCGGTCAGGGCCCCTCCGACCACCCGGACCTCGCCGACTGGCTCCTCGACCAGGGCATCGAGTCCATGTCACTCAACCCCGACACCGTCGTCGAGACCTGGACCCGTCTGGCGAAGCGCCAGGGCTAGCACAAGCACTCGCCTCCGGCCGAGCGGCTACAGCCCCGTCTGTGCCTCCACCCGGCCGGAGGCGACGGCGTCGACCAGGGCCTGGTAGTCGAGCTCGTTCTGGTCGGCGTAGGTGGCGGAGAAGTCTGCGATCGCATTGTCGAAGGCATCGCCCGTTCCGAGGTAGGACGCGATCGCCACGCGGTCGCCCGAGCGGGCGTGCGCCCGAGCCAAGGTCGCGCCGCACAGCTTGGCGTAGGCCGTCATCACACGCGGACTCATTGCCTCGACCTCGGCGGAGCCCTTCCAGTCGCGCAGCTGGCGGATGTAGAAGTCACGCTGCAGATTGTCGAGGCCGATGACGCGCTGCCAGCCGAGGAAGATGTCGCTGACGGCCTGCATGAGCCGCTGGCCGGCCACGACGCGCTGGCCGCTGTTGGCGTACTTGCTCTTGCCGAGGAATCGCTCGAGAACCGACTCCTGTGCCTCCTTGGCCTGGAGCAGGAGCGGGTCCTGCTCGTCCCGGCCGAGCAACAGCAGGATCCAGGCGCGGGTGCCCACACTGCCCACACCGACGACCTTGCGGGCCGCGTCGACGTAGCGGTAGCTCTCGACGAGCTCGCGCCGGTCGGTCTCGAGGGTGCGCCGGTAGGACCGAATCAGGCCGCTCAGCTCGTCGTGGATGTTGTCGCGACCCGACCCCGCGGGAACGAGCTCCTCCACGCGCACGATGAGAGGGGGGTCCGACACGAGGCGGCGCTGCCCGTCCACCTCGCGCGTGAGCTTGGTGAAGGCCTGCATGCTGTCGCGGGTCCGGGCCTTGGCGATGTTGGCCGTGGTCCTGGCCTGCTGCTTCTTCGTGATGCTCCCCTTCAGCTCCTCGAAGACCGTGTCGACGTCGATGTGGGCGTACCAGACGTCGAGCGTGCGCATGGCGGCGAACTGTCGCATGCGGTCTCGGTACTCGGCCACTCCCGCAGCGACGATCGCTCTGCGGTCACCAGGTTCGAAGCCGCGGTCGCGCCCCGCGATCTCGAAGCTCGCCGCCAGCCGCTTGACGTCCCACTCCCACGGACCGGGCAACGTCTCGTCGAAGTCGTTGATGTCGAAGACCAGCCTGCGCTCCGGTGAGGCGAACACGCCGAAGTTCGACAGATGGGCATCACCGCAGAGCTGCGTGTTGAGGCCAGACCTCGGCGTGGCCGCGAGATCGCTGGCCATGATCAAGGCAGCACCACGGTAGAAGGTGAAGGGCGAGACCATCATCCGTCCGTATCGGATGGGCACGAGCTCAGGGACCCGCGACGTGGCCTGGGACTCCAGCAGGTCGACCGGGTCGGCGCGGTCCGCCGCCGGCTGCCAGGCACCGTGACTGCTGCGCGGGGTCGCGGTGCGGGCAGCCTTGCCGCGGGCGACCCGCTCGTCCGGGCTCAGATGGGCGAGCTTCGGTGCCGCAGCCACCCGGCCCCCGAGCGCCGTCAGGGGTTGCATCCGATTCTGCCGGTCAACGCTCACGAGTCTCTCCCATGGTCGGGCTGCGTCCGCTGCAGCACACCTCGCATCCGTCTCCCGAGCGTCCCAGACGGCGAGGCCGCTGGTATCACCTTCCGCGGATGAAGGGCGCGCGAAACTGCCCATCCCGGGCACGTGGTCGCGAGCGATCTCCTGACGCCCGACACTGTGCACATGCAGTCAGACCACGGCGGGTCCTCCGCCGGCACCTCGGCCGGGCCCTCCGGCACCTGGGCCGGGCCCTCCGGCACCTGGGCCGGGCCCTCCGGCGCCTCGGCCGGGCCCGCCGGCTCCTCCGCTGGGACCTTCGACGCGGACTCGGGCGCCTCCAGCTCGGGAGCACTGCTCGAGCTGAAGCCGCCGGGCCGCCGGCGGGTGGTCGTCTCCGACGTCATCAAGGTCGGCGTCGCGCTCGTGGCCCTGTGGTGGTTCGCCCGCATCATCGGTCAGGTCGACTGGAGTGCCGTGTGGGTGGCCGTGCGAGACCTGGCTCCGCTCGAGATCCTCGCGCTCTTCGCCGTCATCGCGGTCCGTCAGACCCTCAACGCCGGCCCGCTCGCGATCTTCGTGCCCTCGCTCACCCTGCGGCGTGCGGTGGCGAACGACCTGTCGGCCAACCTCATCGCCACCGTCGCGCCGCCACCTGCCGACATCGTGCTGCGCATCTCGATGCTCCGCTCCTGGGGCATCAGCGCGGCCGAGGGCGTCGGCGGCATCTCCCTCAACACCCTCACCTACTACGTCGCGCGGTTCGGCGCCCCGGTGCTGGGTCTCGCGGTGGCCTTCGCAGCCGGTCAGGTGGAGTCCTCCTTCGTGTGGACGGCCTTCACGAGCGGTCTCGTCGCTGCGGCGGTGGTGGCGGGCCTTGCCATCGCGGCTCGTGGAGCCCGGGTGGCCGCGGCCTCGGCTGCCTGGGTGGGCCAGTGGGCGCGCCGGGTCTCGCAGCGCGTCGACCCCGCCGACTGGTCGAGACGGGCCGGTGACTTCGTCGAGCAGTCCGGGGGCGCGCTGCGGCAGGGGAGCCTCCGAGCGATGGCGTGCCAGGTCGGGCTCGTGCTGAGCGAGGCGCTGCTCCTGCTGCTCAGCCTGCGTTTCGCCGGCGTTCCGGCAGGCGTCGCCTCGGCCGTCTCGATCGTCGTCGCGCTGCTCATCAGCTACCCCCTGACCGCCCTGCCCTTCGCGGGCGTCGGGGTGCTCGATGCGGCCGTGCTGACGATCCTCGGCCTCGACGCGGGGCCGTGGGAGACGACCGCGATCGCAGGCATGGTCGTCTTCCGGGTCTGCTGGATGCTCGTGCCGCTCGCGCTCGGCGGCCTCACGGTCCTGTGGTGGCGCCACAGCCAGCGAGGGGCCGGCTCGACGACTCCGTCAGCCGGTGAAGGGCCAGACGATCGGGATGACGACGACCGCGACGACGAGCCACAGCAGCATGACCGGTAGCCCCAGGCGCCAGTAGTCCGAGAAGCGGTAGCCGCCAGGCCCCATGACCATCATGTTGCCCGGGGTGGCGATCGGGGTGAGCAGGGCGCCGGCGCCGGCCACCGCGATGAGCATGAGCACCGGCAGCACGGAGACGCCGGTCTCGTGCGCGGCGGCGACCGCGATGGGCACGACGATGAGCACCGTCGCCGTGTTGCTGACGACCTGACCGAGCACTGCGGTCAGGGCGAAGAGGGCGATGAGCAGCAGGTAGGGGCGGCCGGCCCCGACGATGTCGATGAGCCGGCCGGCGACGACGTCTGCCGCGCCGCTCGTCTGGATCGCCGTGGAGAGGGGGATGAGTCCACCGATGAGCACGACGGTCTGCCACGAGACGGCGCGGTAGGCCTGGTTGACGGTCACGACCCGCAGCAGCACCATCGCCGTGGCGGCAGCCAGCCCCGCGATGGCGGGCGGCACGATCGCAAAGGCCAGCAGCACGACCATGCCGATGAGCACGGCGATCGCGAAGCCCGAGCGCCTGCCGAGCGGAACGGCTTGCCGCCGAACGAGATCGGGTGAGTCGACCATGAGCACGTCTCGGTCGTGGACCAGCTCGTCGATCGCGGGCCACGTGCCGTGCAGCAGCAGGCTGTCGCCGGCTACCAGCTCGACAGGACGAGGGCCGGTGTCGCTGCCGAGCCGCCGGATGCCGAGGATGACGAGCTCGGAGCTGCGCTGCTGGCCGGGGAAGGCGACCTCGCCGACGAGGGGTGACCGCGGCGGCACGACGACCTCGCTGACCCCGACGTCGCGGGTGACGAGCTCACCGTCAGCCGTCGTGATCGGCTTCATCTCGACGACGAGCACCTCCTCGACGACGAGGCGGCTCACCTGCGCCGGGTCGCCGGTGACGACGAGCACGTCGCCCACCTCGACGACGTGCTCGTCGGAGAAGGTGCGACCCCCGCCGCTCTGCAGGCCGATGAGGGTCAGCCCCGGGTATGCCGCGAGGTCGAGGTCCGCGGTCGCGGTGCCCTCGAGCGCGGAGCCGGGCCTCACCCTCAAGCGGTAGAAGCCGTCGTGCAGCTCGTAGTGCTCGGCGAGCTGGCCCGCATGCTGGCTGAGGTCACGCGGTGCGCTGGACGACTGCCGGACCGGCAGCACCCGGGGTCCGAGAAGGACGGCGATGAGGATGGTGCCGATGACGAGCGGCACGCCGATGACGGCATACGCGAAGAAGCCGAAGGCGGAGGCGCCGGCGTCCTGCGCCGCCTCCGACACGATGACGTTGACGGGGCTGCCGGTGAGCGCCAGCAGCGAGCCGGCGCTGCCCGCGAAGGCCATCGGCATGAGCATGCGTGAGGGCGGCGTGCCGATCTTGAGCGCGAGCACGAGCACCATCGGCAGGAGAGCCGCGACGGAGCCGTTGAGGGTGATGACCGCTGTGAGCAGGGCGCAGAGTCCGAGAACCGCGACGAGCACGCGCATCGGCGCATCGCCGACGACCGCGATGAGTCGCTGGCCGGCCCACGTCGTCACGCCCGTCGAGTCGAGGGCCTCGCTGACGATGAAGAGCGACGCGATGAAGACGACGACGGGGTCGCCGAAGCCGGACAGTGCCGTGTTCGCGTCGACGAGGCCGGTGACGTAGAGCGCGAGCGCCGTGAGTACGGCGACGACCCCGACGGGGAGGCGGTTCCAGACGAAGAGCACGATCGTCACGGCGAGGACGAGCAGGCTCGTCGTCGCCGGACTCACGCGCACGCCCGACGAGGCATTGAGGGACTGCCCATTCGTGTCACGCCTCTCGGGAATGCGGCAACCGGTCGGCCCGGTCGTGGTGAACGTAGCCCGAGCCTAGGTGACCGGCTTCACCCCCTACGGGTGACGGCATCCGTTCGGACGTGCCCGACGCTGGGTGGAGCGGGTCGCTCGAGCAGCGGGCCGCAGTTCGACGTCGCTCGGAGGGACCGGGCGCAAGCCTCGAAGGAGATGCGATGAGCACGCCAGCAGCCCGGTCTGCAGACCCGGTCCCGTCAGCCAGTCTCGACATCGAGGTCACGACCTCGGCATCGCTGCCGACGCCCGACCTGGCCGGTGCCGTGGCCGTGCCCGTGGCGAGCGAGGGGGAGGTGCCGGCCGACCTGGGCTTCGACCGCGCAGCCCTCGAGGCGGCCGGTTTCCGTGCCGAGCGGGGCGCCACCCTCGTCGTGCCCTCGGCTGACGGACGGGCGCTCGTCGCCCTCGGCATCGGCGCCCGTGCCACCGTCGACGCCGCCACGGTGCGTGACCTCGCCGCCGACTTCGCCCGCGCGGTGCCGCACCAGAAGCGCCTCGCCGTCGAGCTCCCCGCCGGCGAGACGGGGCTCACGGCCGCTGAGTTCGCGGCCGCCGTGGTCGAGGGCGTGCTGCTCGCCCGCTGGCGCTTCCTCATGGGCAAGGGCAGCGACGAGCAGACCCTCGACTCGCTCGTCATCGTCGCCCCCGACTCCGCTGCCGACGACGTGCGCGTGGGCATCGAGCGCGGGCGGGTGCTCGCGTATGCCGCGATGCTCGGTCGCGACCTCGCCAACTGTCCCGCCGCGATCCTCAGCGCTGCGCGCATGGCGCAGGTGGCCGAGGAGGTCGGCCGGCGAAGCGGCCTGGAGGTCGAGGTCTTCGGCAAGGACGAGCTCATCGAGATGGGTTGTGGTGGCCTGCTCGGGGTCAACATGGGCAGCGTCGACGAGCCGCGCATGGTGCGCCTGCGCTACGTGCCCGAGTCGCCGACCGGCCACCTGGCCCTCGTCGGCAAGGGCATCATGTACGACTCCGGTGGCATCAGCCTCAAGCCGAGCGACGAGTCTCACGCCCAGATGAAGAACGACATGACGGGGGCCGCGACCGTGCTCGCCGCGATGACGGCCCTGCGCGACGTCGGCTGCCGCACCGAGGTCACCGGCTACCTCATGTGCACAGACAACATGCCGTCCGGCTCGGCCATGAAGCTCGGTGACGTCCTCACGATGCGCGGCGGTACGACGGTCGAGGTGCTCAACACCGACGCCGAGGGCCGCCTCGTCATGGCCGACGCCCTCGTGCTCGCGGTCGAGCAGGGCGTCGACGCGATCGTCGACATCGCGACGCTCACGGGTGCGTGCCTGCGCACCTTCGGCGTCGACATCGCCGGGCTCATGGCCAACGACGACGGTCTGGCCGACCAGGTCCGCCGCGCCGGTGACGTCGTCGACGAGCCGGTGTGGCCGCTGCCGCTGCACCGTCCCTACCGCAAGCAGCTCGACTCGCCGATCGCCGACATGACCAACATGGGCGGGGCCAACGCCGGGTCGATCACCGCAGCCCTCTTCCTCGCGGAGTTCGTCGGCGACACCCCGTGGGCCCACGTCGACATCGCCGGCACGGCGCAGCTGCCTGCCGCGCGGGGCTGGCGCAACAAGGGCGCCACCGGCTTCGGCACCCGCCTCCTCGTCGAGCTCGCCTGCACCTTCGAGGTCCCCGGGCGCAAGTAGCCCCCAACGCCGACGAACTGCTCTTTGGATTGAGGCTGTGGGGTTGGGCGCGCGGCGACGAACTGCTCTCTCGATTGGGGGCGTGGGCTCACCTGGCAATCGCCGGAGCGCCGCGCTCGCAAACGTCAATCGAGAGAGCAGTTCGTCGGCAAACTGAGCCGACGAACTGCTCTTTGGATTGAGGCTGTGGGGTTGGGCGCGCGGCGACGAACTGCTCTCTTGATTGGTGGGCACTGCCGACGAGCTGCTCTTTGGATTTGAGGCTGCGCGGTTGGCCGCCAGGCGACGGACTGCTCTTTCGATCGGTTCTTGTCAGCGGGCGTCGCGCTTGGCCTGGCGACGGGCGCCGGCCGACTGCGAGCTCGCGTCGCGCTTCTTGCCGCCGGTCGTCTTCGTCGCGCGCCTACGGGTCGAGGCGGCCGCGGTTCCGGTGCCGCTCGCCGCATCGCCCGACGAGTCGGGCCCGGTGCCGGCCTTGACCGCCGCTGCGGCAGCAAGGCGCTCGGCCTTGAGCTCGGCGGCTGCGGCGCGTGCGACGACGTCGATGCGCTTGCTGACCCGGGCGAGCGCGAGCTCGAAGACCTCGGCCCGCTCGGCGTTCTGGCGGTTCGCGGGCCGGGCCTTGCCGCGGGCGCCCTTGGCGACGACGCGGGCAGCGCCCTGCCGGCGATACAGGCCGACGTACTTGTTGCGGGCCCGTCGCACCCGCGCGTGCAGGTCGAGCAGTGCGTCCTCGTCGAGCTCGGCGAGCCGGGCCGGCTCGGTCTCTCGGATGAGGTCGCCCTGGGCCGACGTGAGGGAGCCGAGGGGAATCGTTGCCATGCCGAGTCCTTTCGTCGTCGCGCCGGCACACCACCGGCTCGTCCTGCACCTTCGACTCTGATGGTGCGGGTGCACCGAGGCATCACCCCAGCGGGGTGATGCCCCCCGCACCGGTGGCTGCGACGCTGCCGACACCATGCGTCGGCGGGCGTGGGACCCGGCCGAGCGGCATACGGCAACGAGGTCGGAGAGGGGTGGCACGGTGGCGTCGACGATCTCGACGGGCGACCTGCCCGGTGAGGAGACGGTGCGGGCCGTCGTGACCCAGGCGCACGCCGACAGCCTCGGAGTCCACGAGGGCCGGGTCGCGACCTACATCCCGCAGCTGGCCGAGGCCGACCCCGATGCGTGCGCGGTGTCGGTGGTCTCGGTCAGGGGTCGGTCCTTCGAGGTCGGCGACATCGGCGAGCGCTTCTCGATCCAGAGCGTCTCCAAGCCCTTCGTGCTGGCGCTCGCCTGCGACGCGCTGGGCGCCGACCATACGCGAGATCGCTTGGGGGTCAACGCAACCGGTATGCCGTTCAACTCGGTCATGGCGGTCGAGCTCAACGAGCGCCGCACGATGAACCCCATGGTCAACGCCGGAGCGATCGCGGCGACGAGCCTGCTCGTCGACGTCGGTGGCGACGGGGCGGCAGCGTGGGGCCTCGTGCAGGACGGCCTCAGCCGCTTCGCGGGCCGTGACCTCACGGTCGACGAGGACGTCTACGCATGCGAGTCGCGCACCAACCTGCGCAACCACGGCATCGCCCACCTGCTGCACAGCTACGGCAGTGTGCACGGCGACCCCGACGTGGCCACCGACGTCTACACCCGCCAGTGCTCCCTCTCCGTCGACACCCACGACCTCGCCGTGATGGCTGCCACGCTCGCCGACGGCGGGGTCAACCCGATCACCCGTAGGCAGGTCGTGCGCGAGAGCACGTGCGCCAAGGTGCTCGCGGTCATGGCCACGGCCGGCCTCTACGAGCACTCTGGCGACTGGCTCTGGGACATCGGCCTGCCCGGCAAGAGCGGTGTCAGCGGCGCCATCGTCACCGTGTCTCCCGGCAAGGGCGGGCTCGCGACGTGGTCGCCACGCCTCGACGAAGCGGGCAACAGCGTGCGGGGGCAGATGATCACGCGGCGGCTGTCGATCGAGCTGGGGCTCAACGTCTTCGCGTCGCGCGCGGTTGTGGACTGACGTCGTGCGGCTCACGCTGGACCGGTGATCGACCACGACCTGCTGAGGCGGCGCGCGCAGGAGCTGCTGCCCGACGACGTCTTCGGCTACTTCGACGCCGGCTCCGGCGCCGAAGTCACCCTGGCGCGCGAGGCCCGGGCCTGGGACGACGTGCTGCTCCAGCCGCGCGTGCTCCGCGACGTCACGGCCGCAACCGCCGCGACGACCGTGCTGGGGCACCCCGTCTCGTCACCGGTGCTCGTCGCGCCGATGGCCGCCCAACGGCTGGCCCACCCGTCGGGCGAGGTCGCAGTCGCGCTCGCTGCCCGCGACGCAGGATCGCTCATGGTGATCTCGATGCGGTCGAGCACGCGGGTCGATGACGTCGGGCAGGTGGCGCCGTTCTGGCAGCAGCTCTATGTCCTGAAGGACCGGGGTGTCACGGACGAGGTGGCCGAGCGAGCCACGGCCGCAGGGGCGCTCGCCCTCGTCGTCACCGTCGACACTCCGGTCGTGGCCGCCAAGCGGGTCGGCCTGCCACGGACCCTGCCGCCCCTCGGGGTGGTGCAGGCGCTGGACGACCGCGACGTGACGGACGAGCGGCTGCAGCAGGCCCGCGACGTCGGTCCGCGCGACCTCGAGCGGCTGGCAGAGACCACCGGGCTCCCGGTCGTCGCCAAGGGTGTCCTCTCGGCGGCAGCAGCCCGGGACTGCGTGGCCGCCGGGGCGTCGGCCGTCATCGTGTCGACGCATGGCGGGCGCCAGCTCGACGGCGTCGTGCCGACGCCGCTGGCCCTGCCGGCCGTGGTCGACGCGGTCGGTGGCGAGGTCGAGGTCTACGTCGACGGCGGCGTGCGCTCCGGGTCGCACGTGCTCAAGGCGCTGGCTCTGGGAGCGCGCGCGGTCCTCGTCGGGAGACCGGTGCTGTGGGCACTCGCCACGGGCGGCTCGGACGGCGTCCGAGTGCTCCTCGAGGACCTGACGGCAGAGGCCCTCGAGGCGCTCATGCTCTCGGGGTGCCGCTCCTGCGCGGACGTCGGCCCCGACCTGGTCCGCGGCCGCCGCCCGTGACGGGCTCACGGGCGCGGGGGCGGGTGACGTCGCCCGGACGAGGTGGGCATGACCGTGCCGCAGCCCCGGAGGGAGCTGCGGCACGGGGTGAGGACCGGTTCCGCCGGTCAGGCCGGGACGTCGGCCCCGGTCGGGTCCTTCTCCGAGCGGTCGGTGGCCGTCTCGAAGAAGGGCGCCGCGAGCGCTGCGAGCGCCCCACCGATGAGGGGCGCGACGATGAACATCCAGACGTGCGCGAGCGACTCGCCGCCGTTGAAGAGCGCCGGGCCGAGCGAGCGTGCCGGGTTGACCGACGTGCCGTCGAGGGGGATGCCCACAAGGTGGATCACCGTGAGCACGAGGCCGATCGCGAGCCCGGCGAAGCCGGGTGCGGCTGCGCGGTTCGTGACGAGGAGCACGACGAGCACGAGCAGGAAGGTCATCACGATCTCGAGGACGAACGTGCCCCCCGCAGTGATGTTCTTGCCCCAGTCGTTGGTGCCCAGTCCGCCGGTCTTGTCGGTGGCACCGCCGAAGCCGGAGACGAGCAGCTTGAGCAGAGCAGCCCCGACGATCGCGCCGACGACCTGAGCCGCCCAGTACCAGGCGGCCTCGGTGACCGAAATGCCCTTGCGCAGAAGGACGCCCAGCGTCACCGCCGGGTTGACGTGGCAGCCCGAGACCGGGCCGATGGAGTAGGCGAGGGCGAGCAGGACGAAGCCGAAGGCGGTGGCGACGCCGAGCGGGCCGATGACGTCGATGCCGAAGACGGCCGATCCGACGGCGAAGAAGACGAGGATGAAGGTGCCGACCGCCTCGGCGACGGCCTTGCGGGCGATGTCGGGAGCGGGCGCCGTGGCCGGCTCGGTGTCCGGCGTCGTGGCCGGCTTGGTGCGAGTTGGCTTGGTGTGAGTTCTGCTGTCAGACATGAGGGACCCCTTGTGTCGGTGGGCGGCCCGACCCCCGGGCCGCTCGCGAGCGAGCCTAGGCGGCCACCACGCGCGTAGCCCGCCCATCTCACCCACGGTGCACACGGCATACGGGCTCGTGGAGGGCGCGGCGCCACGATTGCGTATGCCGGGTGGTTGCCTTCGGTGTGCGGGCCTCACCGTTTCCGGGGTGGGCGGGGCCTGTGAGGTGGACACTGCTGGAGGGGCCAGGAGTCGCTCACAGCCGGATGGAGGACTGGCATGGGCCGGTTCGCGGAGCCGAGTGGAAAGCCGGGGGTGGACCCCGTGCGCGCACTGGAGGTCCGGTTGGGCGAGGTGCAGCAGCAGTTCCGGGCCACGAGCGACATCCTCCGGGTCCTGACGAGGGGCGCGTCCGAGCAGACCCGGGTCTTCGATGCCCTCGTCGACAACGCGAGGCGCCTCCTTCACTCCGACGTCGCCCAGATCCACCTGCTCGAGGGTGACGAGTACCGGCTCGAGTGGTCGAGCGGCCACACGCAGGAGTTCCTCGAGGTCGTCGACCTCTACCCGGTGCGGCGCGACAACCGGGGCACGCTCGTCGGGCGCATCGGGATGGATCGCACGGCACAACAGATCAAGGACGTGCTCGCCGACCCGGACTACGTCCAGGTCGACCTGCAGAAGCTCGGGGGCTACCGCTCCATCCTCGGCGCGCCGATGGTCGTCGACGACGAGGTCGTGGGGACCCTCACCGTGTGGCGCACGGAGGTCGACCCGTTCGACGAGCGCGCCGCAGAGCTGCTGACGACCTTTGCCGAGCAGGCGGCGCTGGCCCTTCGCCACGTCGAGCTGTTCAGCGCCCTCGAGAGCCGGTCGGCAGAGCTCGCCCGCAAGGTCGACCAGCTCGAGGCGCTCGCCGACGTGGGGGAGGCCATCAGCTCGACGCTCGTGGCCGACGAGGTGCTGACAACGATCGTCTCGCACGCCGTCCAGCTGTCGAGCACCGACGGTGGCTCCCTCATGGAGTACGACGAGTCGACGGGGCTGTTCGGAGTGCGCGCCGTCTACGGCACCGGCACGAGCGTCGTCGAGGCGCTGCGCTCGGCCGAGATCCACATCGACCGCACGTGGGTGGGCCGGGCCGCCCGCGACCGCGAGGTCCTGCAGATCGCCGACCTCGACGCGGAGCCCCTGCCGCTGGACCCCCATCTCGAGATCCTCCACGCCTCGGGGTGGCGCTCGCTGGTCGCGATCCCGCTCGTGCGACCGGACCGCGTCGTCGGCGCCCTCGTCGTGCGGCGGCTGACCCGGGGCGCCTTCAGCGAGGAGACCTGCGACCTGCTCTCGGCCTTCGCGAGCCAGTCGGCCGTCGCCCTCACCAACGCCCGGCTCTACCAGCAGCTCGAGCGGCAGAGCCGCGAGCTCGCAGAGGCCAGCCGTCACAAGTCGGAGTTCCTTGCAAGCATGTCGCACGAGCTGCGCACCCCGCTCAATGCCGTCATCGGCTTCTCCGAGGTCCTGCTCGAGCGGATGTTCGGCGAGCTCAACGACCGCCAGGAGGACTACCTCCGCGATATCCACTCGGCGGGGCGGCACCTGCTCGCGCTGCTCGGCGACATCCTCGACCTATCGAAGATCGAGGCAGGCCGGATGGAGCTCGACCTCACGACGTTCCCGATGGACGACATTCTTTCGCAAGCGATCTCGTTGGTTCGTGAGCGCGCGCTGAGCCATGGCCTCCGGCTGACCCTTGACTCCAGCCGGACCCTCGGCATCGTCACCGCAGACGAGCTGCGGCTCAAGCAGGTGCTCCTCAACCTGCTGAGCAACGCCGTGAAGTTCACCCCCGACGGCGGCCGGATCGACGTGCACGCGTGGCGCCACGGTGACGTCGTGGAGGTGACCGTCACCGACACCGGGGTCGGGGTCGACCCCGCCGACCAAGAGCGCATCTTCGACTCGTTCCAGCAGGGCGAGCGCTCCGCCTCGACGATCGAGGGCACAGGTCTGGGCCTCACGCTCAGCCGCCGCATCATCGAGCTGCACGGTGGCCGGCTCTGGCTGTCGAGCTCGCCGGGGGAGGGGAGCACGTTCGGCATCTCGATCCCTCAGCCACGAGCAGCTTCGCGGGCAGGGGCGCAGGATCGCCGGGTCGCCGACGAGGAGTCGGCGGCCGGCCCGACGATCGTCGTCATCGAGGACGACCCCCGGTCGGCCGAGCTCGTGGAGCTGCACCTTCGCGCAGCGGGGCTCCGCGTGCGTATCGCGGCCACGGGGGAGACCGGCCTCGAGCTCGTGCGCGCCGAGCTGCCGGTGGCGGTCGTGCTCGACATCCACCTGCCCGGGATGAACGGTTGGGAGGTCCTCTCGCTGCTGAAGTCCGACACCGCCACGGCGGCGGTCCCGGTCGTCGTCGTCAGCGTGGAGCCGGAGCGTGGTCGTGGCTTCGCGCTCGGGGCCACCGAGTACCTCGTCAAGCCGGTGAGCGGCGAGCACCTGCTGGCCGCGGTGACCCGGCTGCTGCCGCGGCAGGCCGCCGGTGACGAGCCGGCGACGACCCGGCTCAGCGTCGTGGTGGTCGACGACGACCCTCTCGCGCTGAAGCTCGTGCGCAGCACCCTGGAGCCGCTCGGCTGGGAGGTCCACACATGCGCGGGTGGCCAGCAGGCAGCCGACGTCGTCCGTGCGGTCTCCCCGTCCGTCGTGGTCATGGACCTGCTCATGCCCCAGGTGGACGGCTTCGCCGTGATCGACGAGCTACGCCCCGATCGTGACTCGGAGGGTCCGCCGATCGTCGTGCTCACCGCGAAGTCCCTTACGCCACAAGACCGTTCGCGGTTGGAGGGGCGGATCGCCTTCGTCGCCGAGAAGGCCGGCATCGACCTGCCCGTCCTCGCACGCCGGCTCGCGGCGGTGGCGTCCGACCACGAGGACGCCCAGTCGCGCGAGGAGCCCTCGTGAGCCGGCCACCGACCGTCCTGCTGGTCGAGGACAACCCCCGCAACCTCAAGCTCGCGCGTGATGTGCTCGAGTACGGCGGCTTCGTCGTCGTCGTCGCCACGACGGGCGAGGAGGGGGTCGAGCAGTCCCGCGCGACGCTGCCGGACGTCATCCTCATGGATCTCCAGCTGCCCGGCATCGACGGCTACGCCGCCCTGGAGCTCATCCGTGGGCACGAGCTCACCGCCCACATCCCCGTCGTGGCGCTCACCGCTTTCGCGATGGCGCGAGATCGCGAGCGGGTGATGGCATCCGGTTTCGCCGGCTATCTCGAGAAGCCCATCAGCGTCAGGGAGTTCCCGGCCCAGGTGCGGCGACACCTGCCGCGCGGCGACGACGGACGGGTGTCGTGACCAGCGCCGGGCCCGACGGGTCGCCGGGGCCGACCGTCGGCGTGCGGGTGCTCGTCGTCGACGACCTCGAGACGAACCGCAAGCTCATGCGCGCCGTGCTCGAGCCCCGTGGCTTCGTCGTGCACTCGGTCGCCTCGGGTGAGGAGGCTCTCGCGACCCTCGAGACGACCGACGTGGACGTCGTCCTGCTCGACGTGCTCATGCCGGGGATCGACGGCTACGACACGTGCGCGCTCATCAAGGCCGAACCCCGCACCGCAGCGCTCCCGATCATCATGGTCACCGCGAGCGGGGCGCAGCGGCAGCGGCTTCGGGCGCTCGAGATGGGCGCCGACGACTTCATCACGAAGCCGTTCGACCAGGCCGAGCTCGTCGCGCGGGTGCGGTCGCTCGCGCGGATGAAACGCCTCCACGACACGATCGTCGAGCAGGCCGCGGCCCTTGAGAGCTGGAACGCGGAGCTCGAGGAGCGGGTCGCGGCGCAGGTCGACGACCTCGAGCGGCTGGGGCGCCTGCGCCGCTTCCTCTCCCCACAGATTGCCCAGCTCATCGTCGAGACGGGTGACGAGTCCTTCCTCGAGAGCCACCGACGCGACATCACGACAGTCTTCACCGACCTGCGCGGCTTCACCGCCTTCGCCGAGACGGCCGAGCCGGAGGAGACCATGGCGGTCCTGCGCGACTACCACGAGGCCCTCGGCGCGCTCGTGTTCGCCTACGGGGGGACCCTCGAGCACTTCGCCGGAGACGGCCTCATGGTCTTCTTCAACGACCCCCCGCCCTGCGCCGACGCCCCCGAGCGCGCGGTGCGCATGGCCCTCGAGATGCGAGACCGCGTCGACGTGCTGGCCGAGGGCTGGCACCGGCAGGGGCACTCCCTCGGCTTCGGCGTCGGCATCGCGCAGGGCTACGCGACCCTCGGACGGGTCGGCTTCGAAGGACGGTGGGACTACGCCGCGATCGGCACGGTCACCAACGTCGCCGCCCGGCTCTGTGCGGCGGCCGCCGCACGGCAGATCCTCATCAGCCCCCGCGTGCGGGCCGGTCTCGACGGGTGCTTCGAGACGCGCCCGCTCGGGCCCGTCGAGCTGCGCGGCATCTCACGCCCCGTGGAGGTCCACGAGGTCATCGGCACCATCGACCCGGAAGGCGACCCATGAACGCCAACGTGACCAACGGAGCACCCGACCGCGGGCAGTCCGACGTGCTCGACGACCTCGACGAGGCCGCGCGGGAGGCGCGTTTCGACGCTCTCCAGCAGCGTCTGCCCGAGATCTGGCGATCCATTCGCAAGGACGACCCTCGCGAGTCGGTCGTCGTGGTGCCCTCGATGAGCATCGACCGGATGGCGCCGAGTGCGGGCGCCATGAACCAGGCGATGGAGGAGCGCCTGCTCTTCCTGCTGCTCCTGCTCCGCCAACCCCGGCTCCGGATGGTCTACGTCACGTCGATGCCGATCAGCGACCAGATCGTGGAGTACTACCTGTCGCTGCTGCCAGGCGTCATCCCCAGCCACGCGCGCTCGCGCCTGTCGCTCGTGTCGGTCGGCGACTCGTCCACCGCGCCGTTGACCGACAAGCTGCTCGCCCGCCCGCGCCTGCTGGCGCACGTCGCGTCTCTCATTCCCGACACGGCGCGCTCGCACCTCATTCCCTACAACAGCACGTGGCGGGAGCGTGACCTCGCGCTCGTGCTCGGCATCCCGATGTATGCCGCCGACCCGCGACACTTCCCCCTCGGGACCAAGACCGGGTGCCGAAGGGCCTTCGCAGAGGCCGGGGTCACCTATCCCTTCGGCGCCGAGGACCTCCACTCCGTCGACGACGTGGTGACTGCGCTGCTCGATCTGCACGCTGTCCGGCCGGCTGCGGGGTGGGCCATGGTGAAGCTCAACGAGGGAGTGTCGGGCTCGGGCAACGCACTCGTCGACCTGCGCGACCTGCCGGCGGCCGGCGACCTGCGTGCAGCCGTGACGGACCGCGTCGAGGCGATGCAGCTGGAGAGCTCGAGGATCACGCTCGACACCTACCTGCAGCGCCTCGCCGCCACGGGCGGCATCGCCGAGGAGCGCATCGTCGGTGACGAGGTGCGCAGCCCGAGCGTGCAGATGGCGGTCAGCCCGCTCGGCGAGCTCGAGATCCTCTCGACCCACGACCAGATCCTGGGTGGGCCGTCCGGCCAGGTGTACCTCGGCGCCCGGTTCCCCGCCGACCCCTCCTACGCGGCGACGATCACGCAGGAGGCCAAGGCGGTCGGGCGGGTGCTCGCCGACAAGGGCGTGCTCGGTCGCTTCGCACTCGACTTCGTCGTCGTGCGCCACGGTGATGCGTGGGAGGCGCATGCGATCGAGATCAACCTCCGCAAGGGAGGCACGACTCACCCGTTCCTCACGTTGCAGTTCCTCACCGACGGGCGCTACCTCCCCGACGAATGCCGGTTCCGCACGCCGGCCGGAGCGGAACGTCATCTCGTGGCCACCGACCACCTGAAGGACGACGCTCTCAAGGGGCTGCGGGTCGACGACCTCTTCGACCTCGTCGCTCGGGCCGGACTCCACTTCGACCCGTCGAGGCAGTCCGGTGTCGTCTTCCACATGATCAGCTCGATCACCGAGTGCGGTCGGGTCGGAATGACGGCGATCGGGGACACGCCAGCCTCCGCCCAGGATGTGTTCGACCGGGCGGAGGCGGCTCTGCTCGCCGAGGCGCGTGACTCCCTCTCCCCGGTGCTCCTCGCACCGTCACGGGCCCAGTGAGCGCTCGGGATGCCTCAGGGGCAGATGCTCGCCGAGTGGATGAGCGCACCGACGAAGGCCTGGTGCCACGTGAGTCGCACGGTGCGTGACCGGGCGGACGCGCCGCCGCAGGCACACTCCCAGCTCCACCCACCGACCGGTGTGTGGCAGACCCGCGGGTGGTGGTGGGCGAGGTCGGTCCGGCTTCGCCGGGATGTCGTCGTCGTCATCGGAGTGCCTCTCTGTGTGGACCTCGCCATCCGGACCTCACCGGATGCCGTCATCACCGAGGATCCCCGGGGCGCGCCCACCGGTCTGTGCCCGCGGCGACACACCGGGGGCACTCGCGACCTCTTCTGCTCCCTGGTCGTGACCGGGTGACGCCCGACCTCGGGCTGCTCTCCGAGCTCCGCCCCGCCGAGCAGCGCGCCGTGGTCTCGCGGATGCATCGGCACACCTACCGGGCTGGCGAGATCATCTGCCACGAGGGCGATCCGGCCGACACGATGCACTTCGTCATCGAGGGCCGCGTCGTCGCGCGTCGCGCTTCGGAGACAGGGGACGTCCACGCGTACAGCCTGATGGGACCCGGTCAGGCGTTCGGCGAGCTCGCCATGATCCGGCGTGGCGGGCGCCGCACCGTCACGATCGAGGCCATCGAGCGAACTGTGACCATGACGCTCGCGTACGGCGAGTTCGAACGGCTCTGCGCCACTCACCCCGAGGTCAACCGTCTGCTGTTGCGCCTGCTCGTCGCCCGCATCGACCGTCTTACCGATGCGCTCATGGAGGCGCTCCACGCGCCCGCTGAGCAGCGGGTGATCCGTCGTCTGGTCAACCTGTGCGGCATGTACTCCACTCCCGCACAGAGAAGTTCACCGATCACGGTGTCGCTCAACCAGACCGGCCTGGCCGAGCTCGCCGGCGTGACACGTCCGACCGCCAACCGCGTGCTCCGGCGCCTGGAGGCCGAGGGTGTCGTCGAGCTCCTCCGGGGCCGCATCACGGTGCGCGACGTGCAGGCACTCCGGCTCGCAGCGGGCACGCCGAGCCCACCCAGCCGCTCGTGAGCGACTGGGTGGGTGACGGCGTCGAGGTCACCTCGGGACGACGTAGCGCGCCTCGGTGAATCCACCGCGCTCAGAGAGGTCGACCGGAGGCTGAGCGTCCGTGCACTCCATCGACAGGCTGCACGCCTGGAGGGAGTTGCTCGTTGCCGGCGACAACGGTTCCGACGTGTTGCGGGAGATGCGGAACGTCGACTCCCCGGCGCCGAGGTGCCACGTCCAGCCCGAGACGACCTGGCCACCGGTGCCGCCGAGGATCACCTGCCCGTCGGTGACGCGCACGACCCCGGCGCTGAACCAGAACCCGCCGTCAACGTAGTGCGAACCGACAAGGTAGGTTCCGTTGGCTGAGAATGCCGTTGGCATGAACAACGTCGGGTTCTCGCCCGCGCCGCAGCGCTCGACCGTCCTCGGGAACGTCGGTTTCGTGAGGTCGACGACAGCCCAGCAGACGTCGTCCATCGCGTCGGTGGCCACGAACCACTGGAGGGCGGCACGGGTGCGGTCCGGCGACACTGCAACGAGGTGCGGCGGCAGCTTCATGGTCTGGCCCGTCGCGACATCCCACTCGAGCGAGCCCTCGGACGTGTCGCCGGTCAGGTAGGCGACGTCGCCGACGATGGCACCGACCTCGCGGGCGTCCTGGCGCTGGCCCACGACCGTCCCGTCGGCCGCGTAGACCACCACCGTGTTGGCCGAGCCGTCCTTGACGAGCACGCGCATGCCGTCGGGCGACACGGCATACGCCCCTGACTGGCCCGCGGCCCGTACGGTGCGGCCGGCCGGGGAGAGGATCTCGATCTCGCTGTCCGGCGTTCCGGTGGACAGGTGCGACTGGAGGACGAACCCGCCGTTCGCGAGAACCGCGAAACTCTCGACGACGGTCCCCTTCTCGAGGCGGAGCACGGTCCCGCCGAAGCGGATCGTGTCGTCGAGGGCGTATGCCGTATCGCGCGTCGCGATCGCACCTGACCGTGGAGCCGGGGCGGTCGAGGCGGTGGTCGAGCGGGTGGGCGCCGGCGTGGTGGGGGTCGGCGTGGTGGGGGTCGGGGTGGTCGGAGCGGTTGTGGTCGGCAGCGCCGGCACGGGGGAGGGGCCTGGGCCCTGCGCAGACCAGAGGGTCGGCACGGCCACGGCCACGGCAGCCGCAGCGACGACGGCGACAGCGACAGCCCTGGTGCGCACCTCCCTCCGGCGCCGGCTGACCGCGCCCGGCACGAGGTCGCCGTGCACGTCGACGGCATCGGCCCGCTGGTGCAGCATGGCGCGGAGCTCGCGCTCGTCCTGGTCGAGGCTCATGAGGTGACCTCCGTCATCGTCGCGCGCAGCGACTTGATCGCCCGGCTCGTGTGGCTCTTGACGGTGCCGACCGTGCAGCCGAGGATCTCGGCCGTCTGCGCCTCGCTGAGGTCCTCGTAGTAGCGCAGCACCACCGCGGCGCGCTGCTGTGGAGACAGGCTCCGCACGTGCGACCACAGGTCCTCGTCATGGGTGGCCTGCGCGACGGCGGCCGGCTCGTGCACGCGGATGAGCTCACTGTCGGTCCGCTCGCGGTGGCGCCACTGCCGCCGCCACCACGTGGTGTGCTCGTTGACCATGACCTTGCGCACGTAGGCATCGGGGGAGTCGACCGTGCTGATGTGCTCCCACCTGCCGTAGACCTTGGCCAAGGCCGACTGGACGAGGTCCTGGGCGGAGTGCGGGTCACCGGTCAGCAGGTAGGCGAAGCGCGCGAACGAGGCCTGGCGCGCTCGCACGTAGGCCGTGAAATCCGCCTCGCGATCTGTGCTTGCCACGTGACTTCCCCTGTCGTGCATGGTCGGACACACCTTCAACGCGTTCACGGGTCGATCTGGTTGTCACCTCCGGCGCCGGGCCGGGTCATCTCCAGTGTCGTGCGCTCGAGTCGGTAGGAGGGGTGATCCGGGCAGACCGCCGTGGAAGGGTGGGGAACGTGATCTACCACCTTGCACAGCAGAGCGGCTGGGAGCAGGCGCAGCGCGACGGCGCCTACACGCAGTCGACGATCGGCCGGTCCCTCGACGACGAGGGCTTCGTGCACGCTTCCTCGGCGCAGCAGTGGCCAGTCGTGCGCTCGCGCTTCTATGCCGCGATCGCCGAGCCACTCGTGCTGCTGCACATCGACGAGTCGCGGCTCAGCTCACCCGTCGTGGTCGAGGTCGGCGACCCGGCGACCGGCGAGGAGTTCCCCCACGTCTACGGGCCGATCGACCTCGCTGCGGTGGTGGCCACCACGCGGCTCGACCCGCCACACGGGCGCACCGGCCCGGTTTGACCCAGCTCCAGGACCTCGGAGCCGAGATGATCGAGGCGAAGAAGACGGCGCCCCGTCGTCCGGAGCAGCCGAGTGCGGTGAAGAAGGTCATCGACGCCGTCGTCTCCTGTCGCCAGACGACTACCCGTCGTTCGGGTCACTCCAGTCCGGTCATTACCCGCGCTGCCTGGCTCCAGCCCGGGGTCACGTGCCGAGCCGGTGCCGGAGGTCGTCGGCGCGTTCGAGCATCGCGACGCAGCGCGCCAGCCCGGGATGCTCGAGGGCTGGCAGGCATGCCGTGAGGACGTCCTCGTCCGGCGCGCCCCGTGGCAGCTCGTCCAGGGAGAGTCCCAGCAGGTAGAGGACCCACGAGGCATGCCTCAGCGCCACGTTCGCGGCATACGCGAACTCGACTGCCTCACGCCTGATCCCGACGCCGTCCTCGTGCAGGGCGGCGAGGTAGGCCTCGAGCACGATCGCCTCCACGCGCGGCAGGTCAGGCTCGGCGACCTCGACCAGCAGCTGGGCGAGGTCGCTGCCGAGTGGACCGGTGCCGACCATCTGCCAGTCGATGGCCCACACCTCCCAACCACCATCGGCGGACCGCCGCACGACGAGGTTGTTCACGTGGGCGTCGTTGTGGCACAGCGTTTGCGGCAACGACTCCAGAACCTCGATGAAGGGGGTCGGATCGTCCAACGCAGCGACGAGCGGAGCCGGGTCGACGCCCAACGCGATCTCGAAGCGTCTGCGGCGAGCGGGCCGCTCCCACAGCACGTCGTGCACGGCCCGGAGCTGCGGCAGACACCCGTTGCGGAACCGCCCGACCAGGTTGCCGGTCAGCCACGCTCGCGCAGGCAGTGGCGGGCCCTCGACGTAGTGCGCCTGGAAGCGGCCGAGCGCGGCCGCAGCGACAGCGAACTCCTCGTCGTCGTAGCCCGACACGTGCGACACCTCGCCGATGTCCTCGAACAGGATCACGACACCCTCGGGGTCTGCGTCGACAACGCCCACGCACCGGGGAGCGCGGAGGCCCCGGCCGTGCGCCAGCAGGCCGCTGGCGGCGACGTCTGCCTCGCGCCTCCAGTAGATGACGGAGTGCGGGGTCTGGATGTCGTGCGGGGCGGGGCGGACGACCTTGGCCACCAGCGACCACGCTCGGTCGGTCCCGTTCGTCGTGGCGGTGCCACGAAGTCGGGTCGCGGCGCCGGATGTCGGGTTGTTGGCCGCCCCGATAGCAAGCTCGGTGGTGGCCCAGTCGCCGACCTCGGCCGAGTCGTCGTCCAGGAGCCGCCGGACAGCAGCCGTCACGTCGTGATGTTGCTGACCGAGGTCGACCCAGGACATGCACACCTCCCCGCGCCCACTGTCCCACCCGCTTGCGCGGCGCGCAGCCCTTGGCCGCACAGTCGTTGAGCAGTCGAGCTCTCGCTCTGTCGTGGCCCGCGGTCACGACAGAGGGTCAGTCAGGGGCGGCGTATCGCTTCCCCATGTCGAGGAGCGCATTGTGCAGCTGGTCCATCTTGCCACCGGGATTGTTACGCCCTGTCGGGGCATCCGCCCGTATCCGTTGGCCCGCGGAGGTGATGAAGACGAAGTAGTGGAACCCGAGGTCGACGTCGGCTTGGACCTTCTCGAGCCTGACCTCCGCCAGGTCGGGCCACGCGATCCTGTGCCTGCGAATCAGGTTGCTAACCGTCAGCCCTGACGCGTCGGCGGTGATGCTCCACCGCAGGCAGGCCACACCCACCGATGCCATCACGAGCACCGCGCCGGCCAACGCAAGAGCGCCGGCGAGTCCAAGTTCGTCGCGTGCGGCAATGCCCACTACAGCGCCGAGCGAAGCGAGAACCAGAGCGCCAGCGCACCAGAACAGCCGCGCACGCGGTCTCTCCACCAACCTCTCGGAGGGGTCGGCACGACCGGGCAAGTCCGGACCGGTGTTGGCGTCTCTCATCGTGCCCACTTCCGTCGACCCGCTGACTCCGCGCCCCGCAGTCAACGCGGGGCCTCGTCCGGCTTCGTACCGGGCATCGGGCGCCGAGCCCGCCGCTCTGGCAAGGTTGCGGCGGGCCAGAAGCCGAGCGATGTGCCGTCCGGACAGCACGGCAAGCGCGCCGCCGACGACGATCACGACGATCGTGAACACGCTGTCCGCCGGGGTCCCCTTCCGTTCCGGGGTGTCGAGCCCGACCCAGACGTTGAGGAGGTAGCCCCCATAGATGACCGCGGTCCCCACCATCAGGCTGCCAAGGCCGACCGCGACGGCACCGATGGCGCCAACGCGTTCGGCATCTGGCTTCAGCAGCTGCCCGAAGTCGGGACCTTCCTCGACCCACAGACAGAAGTCGGCACCCTCGACCCAGTCATCCAGGTCCGCCGCCGGGTGCTGAAGGTAAGCGGCAGCCATGGCATCCTCGGCAGAGTCATATTCGTGATCCACGACCCGGCATCGGTTCACGGGGCTTCCACTGACGGCCAGGATGTCGGGAACCTCGTCGAAGAGGTGTGGCACGGCACCGGGCAGGTCGCTGGCCACAAGGGACAGCTGTCGGAGCCGGAATCCACCGCTGGACGTGCGCATGGCGACGGCCAGCTCGAGTTCGGCAGCTCCCAACGGCTGTGGTTCGACGCTCACGACCTGCACCACCGGCCAGACCCGGTCCGTGCCCGGATCAGGTTCTGCGATGAGGTCGGGCGCGGGCCTTTCGACCGCGGGGTCCTCGCCCTTGCCAATGCCGAACGCGGTCAGGAGGGCCACCCCCCAGATCAGCAACCCCACAGGATCCGCGGTCATGAGGTCCCATACCGTGTTGGCAGCCTCACTGACCGAGAGGGGCTCGGGCGCGAACCCTTCGCCGTCGTAGAGCCACAGGATGAGGTAGCTCGACAGCAGAAGGCTGAACAGGGTCAGCACGACGCTCAGGGCCCGGACCCAGCCCCCGGGGAGCGTGGCGTGCCCGGCCGCCACCGCGTATCCCACGCCCATTCCCAGGACAACGGCGACCAGACCCAGCTCGTATCCGGTGAGGATGACGACGGCCGCGTAGACGCCCGCACCGGCAACAGCGGCAGTCAGGCCGAACGCCCCAGCACGCAGCAACGACCCGGCTGCTCGCGGGCCACCGTCCTGACCGGCATCGTTCTGCAAGACTCCCGAATCACCTGACATGTCCAGAACCCCTCTCCATCTCGTTCCCGGTCCAAGGTTCCGGCCCGGGCCCGGCCCTGTCTGTGCCGGTGCTGTCACAAGTGCCTACGACTCACCGGTCAGAAGATCGCCATGGCGTGCTGACTGAAGGGCGCCAGCGACGCGTGGCCACGGGATGACTCGTCCTGACAGACCTCCCCGGACGCGCCGATGTGCGGTGGCGCTAGAGGGGATGGTCCAGCTCGGTCAGGCCGCGTGCCGCTCGGGCCCGGTTGACGATCTGGCGGACGTACTCAGACTTGGCGTCGGTGTAGTCGCCGCTCCAGATGCCACGGGCCACCAGCCCACGCTTGAGCTCTTCGTAACGGCGGCGGTCCTCGTCGTGTTCACGCAGCCAAGCCGCAAAGAGGCGCAGATGCGACTCGGGCCACTGCTCGGCGGTGAACAGGTGGCCGATCGCGCGCCGCCGTCCGGACGACGGAAGGAAGGCGGCCCAGTGGTCGCCGACGAGGACGGGTGCTGACCAGCCGGCTTCGGCCAGGACCTCGCGAGCGCCGTCAATCGTCCCGGTGGCCGGCAGGCGCATCGCGAGGTCGATGACCGGCTTGGCGGCCAGCCCGGGCACCGAGGTCGACCCGACGTGCTCGATGTCCCAGTCCGGCCCGAGCAGTGTTCTCAGCGCCCTCTCCAGCTGGGCGTACCGGTGCGGCCAGTCAGGGTCGTACTCGACAAGCCGCTCCGCGGGGTACTTGTCAGCCCAGGCCATGCGCGGAGCGTAGGCGCCGTCACCGACATGCCCCCGAACAACAGCTGCAGGTCTCTGGACGACACCAGTCGGTCAGCGAGCTGCCCGAAGGTAGGCGAGCACCGCCTTGACGCGCTTGTTGGAAGTGTCGTCCTGGTGCAGGTCGAGCTTGACGAAGATCTGGCCGACGTGGACCTCCACGGTTCGTGGCGCGATGTGCAGTCGGGCGGCGATGGCCTCGTTCGTGTACCCGGCAGCGAGCTCGTGGAGCACCTCACGCTCTCGAACGGATAACGCGGCCAGCGGGTCGGCGCGGCGCTCACGGTCCACCAGTCGCCTGATGACGGCTTCGTCGACCACGCACTCGCCTGCCACCACTCGGGCTAGAGCATCCGTGAGGACTCCGGGGTCGAGGATCCGGTCCTTGAGCAGGTAGCCCACGCCGTCCTGGGCGTCCTCGAGCAGCTGCATGACGAAACCCGACTCAAGGTGCTGAGACACGATGAGCACGGCGGTGTCCGGGTGGTCACGCCTGATCCGGGCGGCGGCAACGAGCCCCTCGTCAGAATGTGTGGGGGGCATCCGGATGTCGGTGACCGCAGCGTCGGGCGCCTCCGTCGCGACCAGCGCGAGGAGGTGTCGCGCGTCTTCGGCGACCGCGACGACCTCGATGCCCGATGCAGTCAGCACCCGGACCAGTCCCTCCCTGGTGAGGTACTGGTCCTCGGCCACGACGATGC
Organism: Humibacillus xanthopallidus; assembly: GCF_006717145.1. Taxonomy (GTDB): domain Bacteria; phylum Actinomycetota; class Actinomycetes; order Actinomycetales; family Dermatophilaceae; genus Humibacillus; species Humibacillus xanthopallidus. The sequence goes on from NZ_VFQF01000002.1 coordinate 1,084,862, forward strand.
GCATCATCTCTCCCCGGTCGGAAGCCAGGCCCGCGTGCTGACGCCGTCACATCCAAGCCCGCCGCCGATCGTCACAAAACGGTCGATCTCTACCGGGGTCGGCTCAACTCCGCCTGTGATCGTGGTGACCACCCGGCCGTCGACCACGACGACCTCAACCCTCAGAGGGGCGTCGGCAGTGTCGGCCTGGCGGGCGACCAGGCCTGCGATCGCCACCACTGCCCCCGGCTGCAGGTCTTCCTCGGGGAGCGAGACGACGTCGACCGGAACCCGCGCTCGGTCGGCGATCGCCTCGAGGGCGATGGACAGCCCGGCGCCGTCCAGCCCTGCCGGGCGCAGCCCGTGCCCCAGCTCACGGAGCGACTCCAGGACGAGCGGGATGCGACCCGCGGCATCCTCCAGGGCCTGACGACGTGGCAGGTCGGTGGTGCTGGACAGCTCCTCGCGCAGAGCGAGCCCCAGCGACAGGACCTCCTGCTGAGCACCGTCATGCAGGTCGCGTTCCAAGAGGCGGCGTTCTTCGTCGCCGCCTTTCACCACTCGGGCCCGAGACTCCTGGAGCAGCCGGGCGTTCAGTCGTGAGACGGCGAGCAGCCGTGCGTTGTCGAGGGCCAGCCGAGCCGCGCCGGTCATCGCCCTGGCTACTGCCACTCTCGAGGTCGTCGGACGGTGGCAGACCCTGGCAATGGTCGACTCCCCGACTGTGATCAGGTCCACCTGCTGTCCGTGCCTCACCTCGGGTGCCGGGGCTCCGTCCTCGTCGACGACCGACCCGTCCGGTAGCGCAAAGGCGACCGACACGTCTGGGTCGTACAGCTGCTCACGCATTGAGGCGGTGGGATCGTGGGACTGCTCCAGTGCCATCGCCACATCGGCGAGCCTGCCGCGGGCCTGGACGACGGCGAGGACCTCGGCGGTGCCCCTGACGAGGCCGATGCACGCCGCCGTGACCAGGGCTCCGGTCACGGACGCCACATCGAGGATCACCGTTACTGCCAGCGCGGCCCCGGCCCCTCCGAGCACGCTGCGTCGGCGGATCGCCTGAGCCGCGGTCATGACGGCGGCGAACCCGATGAGCGCATTGGCCACGATCGGCGCGAAGGGGATCCGGCCGAGGGCGAGCGGGTTCGTGCTGCACCTGACGAGGCAGGTCGGATCGCGGAACGGGTCGGTAGCCACGGCGACGAGCACAACTGCGGCGGCTACCGCGCTGGCGACGAGCCATATCGACCAGGCTCTTCCGCGCTCCGGCTGCAGGACCGCCAGCAGAGGAGCGCCCGCAGCCACGACCACGAGCACGTCGCCCAGGCCGGCCGGCTCCGTGAGTGCGAACCCCATGGCAGCCGCGAGGGCCAGGCACCTCGTGCTCAGGCCGGGGCGCCGGAGCACGGCCGCAGCCAGCGACGCTGCCAGGAGGCAGGCGATGAGGGCGGGTCCGAGCTCGGTCATCGTCACGGCGCATCGGCGATGCGGGTGAGTCCCGCCGACCAGAGCACGTCGTAGACGGCCGCTTCTTCAGGCTTGGCTGCGTGGTCCCCGCGCAACTCCAGAGAGTCGCCGTCGCGGCGGAAGAGCAGGCGCCAGTCACCGTCGCAGCCCGGCGAGGTCTCCCGCATCTCGAGCTTGTCCTTCGCCACGACGGAGCGTCCCGAGCAGCCGCGACCGCTCGGCTCGATGACCTTGTAGTGGCCGTCGGTGAAGGTGATGGTCCACACGCCGGTGTTGTTCGCGACGTCGCTGGGCGCCCAGCCGGCCCCCGCCAGAACGGATTCGCGAACCGTCGTCCGCCAGACCCCGTTGAGGACGGACTGGTCTCCCGTCGGCTCCAGGGGTGCGGGGTCAGTCGCGACCATGGTGGCCGAGCAGGGGGCTGGAGGAGCCTCAACCGGTTCGGCCGCGGCCAGAGTTCGGAACCGGGCGATGGTCTGCGCGGTCTCCGGGTCCGACTCGAGCATGCGGTAGACCGGGGACGCCGCTCTGGTTGACGCGGCGAGCTGCTCAGCGCTCTCGAGGACTACACCACCGGACATCTGGGCGCAGTAGGCAGCTGCCTGCTCAGCGAGCGGCGCTCGCTTGAGGGGGGCTTGGGCCCGGGCGCCGGTCCTGACCGCGGAAGCCAGCGCCTCTCGCTGCTGCCCGCTCAGGCCGTCGTAGACCTTGGCGTTGACCACCACGACGTCGACCCGCACGGTCTGCAGGGCGTTCACGGTGAGCACGGCCCCTTCGGCGGGGTTGCTGGGACCACCCATGGCGAAGAAACCGCCCGTGACCTCCTTGGTGGCGACGGCTGAGGCCAGGTCGGAGCCGTTTCGGAAGTCCGCCTTGGCGCCCATCGCCTCGATCAGGGCGACGAGAACCGCACTTGGTTTGGTGGCGACGGTGCGGCCCGCCCAGGTGTCCGGGCTGAGCAGGGGCTTGTCCCAGGCTGCGGGATAGCGGAAGTCGTCGAAGGAGACTCCGACGGGAACGAGCCCGAGGGCGCGCGCCGGTTGGAGGGCTCGACCGACGACCGGGTCGTTCAGCGCGGATTCCACGGCCGCCCGGCTGGCCAGTAAACCCGGCGCCTGGAAGGCACGCAGAGCGGGTACCCCGGCGTCGGCCAGGGTGGGGGCGGACACCACGGCGACGTCGACGTCCCCGGACCGAACCGCGCCGAGGGCATCCGCGGAGGTGTCGGGGAGCCCGCTGTCCGGTTCCGGCCCCAGACGAAGCTCCAGCGATCCCTTCGACGCACTTGGCAATGCCCGGGACACGTCGATGAGCAGGTCGCCGGACGGTCGCCCTGGGATGCCGTAGCTGACGGCGTCGAGGCTGGCCTTGTCGACAGCCTCGCCCGCCCGGCTTGGTGTCGCTGCGGTGGCGCAGGCGGACAGGGACACCAGCAGGGCCAGGGTTGGGATGATGCGCTGGGTCCTGGTCATGACGATCCTCCGTGTCGAGGTCCCTCACGGTAGGAGGCCGACGCGCCCGCAGTATCGTGGTCAACCACTAGCACCAGGTCTGGAATCCGGGCCTCGACGATGGTTCCGCCGAGTCCGGACTCGACCCGGAGCATCCCACCCAGGGAATGCACCCGATCACGCAGGCCGGTCAGGCCGCCCCCTGCTTGGTCGGCGCCACCCGGTCCGTCATCGGTGATCCTGACGAGTACGCCACCCGGGGCCGCCGAGACGGTCAGTTCGATGTGGGCTCCAGGGGCGTGCTTGCGTGAATTCGCGAGCGCCTCGGCGCAGCAGAACCACGCAGTGCGTCGCACTGCCGGGTCCACGGGTTCGACGCACTCGCCGACGACGACACCTCGGGACGCGGGACCTGCCATCCGCTGAAGCGCTGCGGACAGCATCTCGCCGTGGCGGAACGGGTCGACGTTCTCCACCAAGCGCTCGAGGCGCGAGCCGGCGTCGGCAGCCTGGTCCGCGACCCCCGTGAGGCCACCGGCCACGCGCAGCCTTCGCTCGAGGTCGGCCAGCGGTTCGAGGATGCCGTGGCGCAGCTCCCCGAGCACAGCGGCCCGCTCGCTCTCTGCGGCGTCCAGCACCCGGGCGCGCGAGGCTGAGAGCTCCTCGACCTGGCGGAGAAGGTCGTGGCGGAGCCGGGCGTTCGTCGCAGCCAGGCCGACCGTGCGGACGACCCGCGGTTCAAGGCTCACGCGTGCCCCGAGGAGCCTGCCCACCTCATGCCCACCGGCATCGCGCACTGCCGTCCCGCTTCGGGACGGCGCGGGGATAGGACGTCCGAACGGGTCGATCCACCCTGCGCCCCCGTCGGTCAGCACCAGAGTGACCGGCGTGCCCAGCTCCGTCGAGAGCGTTCTGTCGAGGTCTGCGATGGGGTCGCTCTGCGCGGCGACAGTCGTCATCGCGAAGGTCAGCAGACCGGAGGACACGGTGAACGCCACCGCGTGCAGACCCGCTCCCCATGGCGTCGCCGGCGAGCCGCTGAGGAGCAGGGCGGCTGGCGGCAGCGCGAGGCCGACGCCAAAGCTCACGCATGCCCCTGCCGTCGCAGCCTCGGTCGGTCGCACTCTGGGCGCGGCCAGCCCGACCGCGACGAGTGCCAACCCGGTGGCCAGCAGGAGAGCTCGGTAGCCACCGATGAACGCGGATGCGGCGCACCCGTAGCCCAGGACGACGACGGTGGCCCTCAGGAACCCACGCGGCATCGCACGGATCATCAGGGCCTGGGTCAGGATCCCGACGTGGACGAGTGCGAGCCGGCCGAACGCATCGTCGAACCACCCGAGTCCACTGGCCGCCAGGTCCGGCAGCAACCAGGTGGCCCCGGCCGCGAACACCAGGCCCGGCGCCGAGCCGGGCACCCTCATCCGGATCGACCACAGGCCGCAGGCCATGACGACGAGCCCGGCCACGAGCGTGACGACGTCAGGAGTGCGCAGAAATCTCAGGGCCGGGATGGCGACCGAGGCAGCAACGATGGCCAGACCCGAGGTCGCTGCGACGAGGAGCATGGGACGGTGCTCAGGAGGAGCCGAGATCGCAGCCGCCATACGTGGGTCACCTCGCGACATGGACCGGAGCCGGCGCTGACCAGACCGGGCTCTCAACGTCGACGGTAGTGGAAGCGCGGGGTCTGCGACCATGCCCTTCCCCTGGTGGGCGGGACCCAGACAGGCCACCTGAGAGCGGTGGGAGGAGCTAGGGGTTTCCCGCCATGTGCGGTCGACCCGACATCCATAGCGTCGCTCCAACCGCACTATCGACAGGAGGAATGACGATGGCCTTGAACAACACCCCGCGACTGTGGGTCGCAGCCCTGGCAGCCGCAGCCTTGGCCTGCTCCGCGCTCACGCTGGGCGCTGGACACGCGGCGGCGACGTCCGCAGGCACCAGCGGGCGGATCAGCTTCATGGAACACGATGGAAGCGGCTTCTGGCAGGTCTGGACGGCGAATCCCGATCTGACCGCGAGGCGCCAGCTGACCGACGGAGGCCACGACAACGGCTGGCCGTCGTGGTCGCCGACGTCGACTCGGCTCGCCTTCGACTCGGCGCGCATCGCACCAGAAGCCAACGGTGACCGCAAGGAGATCTTCACCATGGCGGCCAACGGCAGCAACGTCGCTCAGGTGACGCACATCGGGGGTTACAGCGGTCAACCGTCGTGGTCACCGGCGGGGAACCTGATCGCGTTCACCTCAGATGGTGCGAGCTACCCAGACGCCCAGGGGATCTACGTCGTCCACCCCGACGGGAGCGGTCTTCGACGGGTCGTGGCACTCCCAGCGCACGGCGCGTGGCTCGATGCTCCCCGCTTCTCCGCCAGCGGTCGGCAGATCGCCTACGCCTACTACGAGGGTGGCAGGTCCACCCCCGGCGGCTGGCGTGGTGAGACCGTCTCGTTGTGGGTGGTGGATGTCGACGGAAGCAATGCGCATCAGGTCGTGGCCCCGGGCCGGCGTTCGGGTGACCTGGACTGGTCGCCTGACGGCACCAACCTCGTCTTCGAACTCATCGGCAACCACCCCGGCACCCTGTCGAACATCATGCGCGTCGATGCCACCGGGGGCGCCCCGACAGCTCTGACCGATGACCCCGGTATCGGGGGGATCGGCGAGTTCAAGGGCCAGGGCGCGGCGGACTCGTTCTTCTACGGTGAGAGCTTCGACCCGGCCTACGCACCGGACGGCACCCGCATCATGTTCACCCACAGTGACGGGGACGGCTCGTCGTTCCACATCGGGTTGCAGGTGATGAACGCCGACGGCAGCAACCGGCACTGGGTCTCCGGGCAGGATGAGTCGCTGCACCAGGTCGACTGGGGCACCGCACCCCTCGAATGACCCGAACGAGCTCGACCCGGGGCGTGGAGACGGTCGCCGCGACTCGAGTCAGCCACTTCCGGGAGCGGACCGCCGGTGAGTGGCGCCACGAGAGCCCTCGCGGTGGGCCTGGCGCAGGCCATCTGGTCACCGGAGATCCACCGGCGTGATGGACCAGGTCACCGTCACGGCTCACTCGCCAGTGACCCGACCTCGCCCGGACTTGAGGTCGGAGCGGCGCTTCTTGTTCTCGAGCCGGCGCCGCTGCGAACCCTTGGTGGGCTTGGTCGCTCGACGCGCCGCAGGCGGAGGCGCCAGCGCGGTGCGCAACAGCTCCGACAGGCGAGCGCGCGCAGCCGACCGGTTGCGCAGCTGGGAGCGGTGCTCCGACGCGACGACCGAGATCCGTCCGGCCACAAGCCGGTCCGCCAAAGCGCGCGAGAGTCGCTCGCGCTGCACGTCGTCGAGCGAGGCTGAGGTGGCGGGCTCGAAGAGCAGCTCGACGCGGCTGTCGGTCGTGTTGACGCCCTGGCCGCCCGGGCCCGACGACCTGCTGAAGCGTTCGATCAGCTCGGAGGCGGGGATGACGAGGCCGCGCCGCAGGCCGGGGCCGGGCGCGATCACGAGGTCGTCCCCGGGTTCGTTCACCTCATCAGTGTCGCCCCACCTGCGGGTCGATGTATCTCCGAGGTGCATGGCCCTCGGAGATACATCCAACCGGGGTGGGGGGCCCGGCCCGATGCGCTCAGCGCGGCGGCATCCGCAGGGCGCCGTCGAGCCGGATGACCTCGCCGTTGAGCATCGGGTTGTCGATGATGTGGCGCACGAGGCTGGCGTACTCCTCGGGACGACCCAGCCGGGAGGGGTGCGGCACCTGCTTCTCGAGGACCTCCTTCACCTCACCAGGAAGGCCGGCGAGCATCGGCGTCTCGAAGGTGCCAGGTGCGATCGTCATGACGCGAATCGCCTTGTCTGCGAGGTCCCGAGCCGCCGACAGAGTGAGCCCGACGATGCCACCCTTGCTCGCGGCATACGCAGCCTGGCCGATCTGGCCGTCGAAGGCCGCGATGCTCGCGGTGTTGACGATGACGCCGCGGTCTCCGTCGACCGGCTCGTTGGCGAGCATTGCTGCGGCCGTGAGGCGCAGGACGTTGAACGACCCGACGAGGTTGATGTCGATGACCGTCTTGAAGGTCTCGAGCGAGAGCGGACCTCCGCGGCCGATGACGCGGCCCGGCGTGGCGACGCCGGCGCAGTTGACGGCGACACGCAGCTCACCGAGGGAGGCGGCGCGGTCCACTGCCGCCTGCACCTGGGCCTCGTTGCGAACGTCGGCGGCGACGAAAACCGCACTGCCAGAACGCTGCCCGTTGAGCTCCTCGACGAGCGCCGGAGCGGTCGACCCCTCGAGGTCGACGATGACGACCGTGGCGCCGTCGGCGACGAGACGGCGAGCCGTGGCGCCCCCGAGACCGGAGCCACCTCCGGTGACGAGGGCGACGGTGGACGGGCTCAGCTGCATAGCAGGACCTTTCGGCGGGGGAGGTTGACGACGTCAGCGGGTGAGCAGGTGGCGGGAGATGACGAGCCGCTGGATCTGGTTGGTGCCCTCGAAGATCTGGGTCACCTTCGCCTCGCGCATGTAGCGCTCGAGCGGGAAGTCCTCGGTGTAGCCGGCGCCGCCCAGCACCTGCACCGCGTCGGTCGTCACGCGCATCGCGGCGTCGGTCGCGACGAGCTTGGCGACGGCGGCCTCCTTGCTGTAGCCGCGGCCGGCGTCCTTGAGGCGGGCGGCGTGCAGGTAGGTCGCGCGCGCTGAGGTGACGGCGGCCTCCATGTCGGCGAGGAGGAAGGCAAGACCCTGGAAGTCGCCGATGCGACGGTCGAACTGCTCACGCTCCGAGGCGTACTCGCTCGCGCGGTCGAGGGCCGCCTGGGCGAGGCCCGTCGCTGCGGCAGCGATGCCGAGGCGTCCGGCATCGAGTGCCGACAGGGCGATGTGCATCCCCTCGCCCTCGTGGCCGACGAGCCGGCCCTCGTCGATGCGCACCTGGTCGAACATCACCTGTGCCACAGGGTCGCAGTGCAGGCCCATCTTCTTCTCGGGGTCGGCGAAGGAGAGGCCCTCGGCGTGACCCGGCACGACGAAGGTCGACAGGCCCCGGCCGCCGTCATCGGAGGTGCGGGCGAAGGTCGTGTAGTAGTCGGCGTGGCCGGCGTGCGAGATCCACGCCTTGGTGCCCTTGAGCGACCAGCCGTCGTCGGTGCGGGTCGCGCGGGTCGTCATCGACGCGATGTCGGACCCGGCGAGCGGCTCGGAGAGGCAGTAGGCGCCCAGCTGCTCGCCGGAGAGCATCCCCGGCAGGAGGGCCTCCTTCTGCTCAGGTGTGCCGAAGCTCGCGATGGGGTATGCCGTGAGGCTGTGCACGCTGACCCCGACGGCGACGCTCATCCAGACGGAGGCGATCTCCTCGACGACCTGGAGGTAGACCTCGTAGGGCTGGTCTGCGCCCCCGAACTCCTCGGGGTAGGGCAGCGAGAGCAGGCCCGCCCGGCCGAGGGTGCGGAAGGTCTCCTCGGGGAACGTCCGAGCGCGTTCCGCGTCGTCGACCCGGGGCGCAAGGTCCTTGCGGCAGATCTCGCGCGTGAGCTCGATGAGGTCGGTGGCGTCGTCGGTGGGCATCAGCCTCGTCGCTGGCATGGGTAGATAGTAGGACGTCCGAGCATTGTGTCCAAAATGTGAGACGTGTGCGGCGGGGTCCAGGCGGGGTCGGGGCGGGGACCAGGACGGGGAAACGAGATGACGCCGCAGCTGCCCCGGCCCTAGCGTCGGGGCGTGCTCACGCTCCTGCGGCGTCCGCTGCGCGAGGCGCCCGCGATCCCGACGTTCTATGCCCTGACGGCCGTGGCGGCCTTCGCCTTCTCGGCGTGCTTCACCCTGAACCTCGTCTTCCAGTACCGCGTCATCGGGCTCGACCCACTCCAGATGGTGCTCGTCGGCACGGTGCTCGAGCTGACCTGCTTCCTGTTCGAGGTGCCCACGGGAGTGGTCGCCGACCTGTGGAGCCGGCGCGTGTCGGTCATCATCGGCTTCGTGCTCATCGGGGCCGGCTTCGCGGTCGAGGGCATCGTCGCGACGTTCGCGGCCGCCATCGTGGGCAACGTCGTGTGGGGCATCGGCTACACCTTCACCTCCGGTGCGTTGCAGGCCTGGATCACCGACGAGGTGGGGGAGGCGGCGGTCGCTCCGGTCTTCACGCGCGAGACCCAGATCGACCTCGGCTTCACCATCGTCGGGACGCTCGCAGCCGGGGCACTGGGGCTCATCTCGCTCCGGGTGCCGATCATTGTCGCGGGGGCGACGCTCATCCTCCTCGGCATCGGGCTGTGGGTCGTCATGCCCGAGCGGAACTTCCAGCCCACGCCCCGGGGGGAGCGCGAGACGTATGCCCACCTCAAGGCGCAGTTCGTGGCCGGCCTGACGATCGCGCGTACGCGCCGCGTGGTCCGCGTCTTCCTGCTCGTCAGCGTGCTCGCCGGTCTCGCGAGCGAGGTCTTCGACCGGCTGTGGCAGGTCAGGGTGCTCGACAGCTTCGCCATGCCGGAGGTCTTCGGCGGTGACGAGGCCATCGCCTTCACCGTGTTCGCGCTCATCGGCACGGTGGTCTCGCTCCTCGCCTCGCTCGCGAGCGGTCGGTGGTTGCCGCGCCACGTCATCGACGCCCACCCCGGACTGCCCGTCGCCATCGCGGCCGCCGCGCAGATGCTCGCCGTCGCCGGGCTGGCACTCGTCGGCAACCTCTGGCTGGCGCTGGCCTTCGTCTGGCTGCGCGGTGCGGCGATGGCCTTCAGCGGCCCCATCGAGGCGGCCTGGCTCGCCCGCAACCTCGACTCCTCGACCCGAGCCACGGTGCTGTCGATGAACAGCCAGGCCAATGCGATCGGGCAGGTCGTCGGTGGGCCACCGCTCGGCGCGCTCGCGACCCGCACCTCGATCCCGGTCGCCCTCCTCGTCGCCGCCGTTGTGCAGGCGCCGTCGGTCGCCGCGTTCTGGCGGATCCGTCGCCTCGGGGCTCCTGCGCAGCCGGTGGCCGAGAGCTCGTCGAGCTGAGGCGGTGCTCAGCGGGGGTAGGTGCGCACCTCGGTGGCCTTGACGGCGGCCCAGACCTCCGCCCCGACACGCAACCCCAGGGCGGCGACCGACTCGAGAGTCACCTCGGCGGTCAGCGGCACGTCGCCGAGCAGCCCGATCCGGGCCGACTGCCCCTGCATCGTCACCGACGCGATCCGCATCCGCCAGGTGTTTCGCGGTGATCCTTCGGGCTCGTGCGCGTGCAGCGACACGGCCGTCGGCGGGATCGTGGCCCAGACCGCACCTTCGGTGGGGCCGGTCGTCACGATGCGCCCGCCGTCCAGCGTCCGCACGTGGCCGCGCGAATCGCCCTGTGCCGCATACAGGTTTAGCCCGACAACAGTGCCGACGTAGGCGCTGCGCGGCTCGCGCAGCACCTCGCTCGGGGTGCCGGTCTGGGTGACCCGGCCGTCCTCGACGAAGACGAGGTGGTCGGCGAGCGTGAGGGCGTCGAGGGGGTCGTGGGTGACGAGCACCGTCACGCCGCTGTATGCCGCGAGGCGGGTCGCGAGGTCGCTGCGGGTTCGCGCTCTGGTGTCGGGGTCGAGCGCCGAGAGGGGCTCGTCGAGCAGCAGCAGCGCCGGGTCGGTGGCCAGCGCCCGCGCGAGCGCGACCCGAGCCTGCTGCCCGGATGACAGCTCCGCCGGCTTCGCCCCGGCCCGGTCGGCGAGGCCGACCCGGTCGAGCTCGGTGTGCGCACGGGCACGAGCGGCGCCGCGGCCCACCCCCCGGCTGCGGGGCCCGTAGGCGACGTTGTCGAGCGCCCGCAGGTGGGGGAAGAGAAGGCTGTCGGCAAGCATGAGCCCGACGCCGCGCTGCTCCGGCTCGAGGTGGTGGGTGCTGTCGGCCCAGAGCCCGCCGTCGACGCGCACGTGCCCGCTGTCGAGGCGCAGCACGCCCGCGAGGGCGAGCACCGTCGTCGTCTTGCCCCCGCCGTTCGGGCCGAGGACGCCGATGACCTGGCCGGGCTCGGCGGTGAGGGCGACATCGACCTCGGTCGTACCGCGGGTCAGAGCGATTCGGGCGTCGAGTCCTGCGCCGCCTCCGCCGCTCATCGCAGCCACCGTCCGCGCAGGACCCCCAGCACGAGCACGCTGACGGCGAGCAGCATGATGCTGATCGAGATGGCCACCTGCGGGTCGCGCTCGAGCTCGACGTAGACGAGGAGAGGCAGGGTCTGGGTGCGCCCCGGGAAGTTGCCGGCGAAGGTGATCGTCGCGCCGAACTCACCGAGCGCGCGGGCCCACGCGAGTGCGAGGCCACCGGCGATGCCGGGCAGGACGAGCGGGATGCCGACCGTGCGCAGGTAGCGCAGGTCGCTCGCACCGAGCGTGCGCGCCACCGACTCGAGCCGGGGGTCGAGACCGCGCATGGCGCCCTCGACGGCCAGCACGTAGTAGGGCATCGCCACGAAGGTCTCGGCGAGCACGACCGCCACTGTGGTGAAAGGGATCTGGATGCCGAACGGCGTGAGGTACTGGCCGAGCAGCCCGTTGCGGCCCCAGGTCAGGAGCAGGGCCACACCACCGACGACAGGCGGCAGCACGAGCGGCACCGTGAGCAAGGCCCGCACCCAGCTCGTCACGGGATGGTCGGAGCGCGCGAGGAACCAGGCCAGCGGGGTCCCGAGGAGCAGGCAGAGCACGGCCGTGACAGAGGTCGTCGTCAGCGAGAGTCGAAGTGCCGGAAGCACCGTCGGCGTCGCGAGGTCCGACGGGATGCGCGACCAGTCGGCCTGCACGAGCAGCGCGGCGAGCGGGACGACGAGCAGCAGGAGCGCGAGAGCCGCAGGCAGGCCGAGCACGATGCGCGAGGGCCAGCGGCCGGCATACCTCGTCGGCGAGTGGCTCGGAGCTGTCACGGTGCGGCGAAGCCGAAGGCCTGCAACGTGGCTCGGCCCTCGGCGCTCAGGAGGTAGGCGACGAACGCGCGGGACGCGGCGTCGTCGGCGAGGGTGATGACGGGGTAGGACAGCGTCGTGTTGAGCTGCGACGGGATGGTGACGCCCGTGACGGCATCCTTCGCGGCGACGACGTCGGAGTGGTAGACGACGGCGGCATCCGCCTCGCCGAGCTTCACCTTGGCGAGCGTCGCCTTGACGTCGACCTCCTTGCTCACGACGTTGGGCACGACGCGCGCCTTCCTGAACGTCGCCTGGGCCGCCTTGCCGCAGGGCACGGTGTCAGCGCAGAGGACGACCTTGACGGAGGGCTTCGCGAGGTCGGCGACAGAGGTGACTGCGCCGGGATTCGTTGGTGGCACGGCGATCTCAAGGACGTTGGTGGCGAACATCTGCGTGCCCTTGACGAGGCTCCTGTCGAGCGGCTCTGCGGCGGACGTGCCGGCGAGCGCGATGACGGAGGCGGGCGCGCCGTTGTTGACCTGCTGCACGAGGGTGGCGCTCGACCCGTAGGACGTCTCGACGGTCACCCCGGGATGAGCGGCCTCGAAGTCCTTCTTCAGCTGGTCGAAGGACTCCGTGAGCGATGCCGCAGCGAGCACGGTCACGGTGCCGTTCACCCCGCTGCTGGCCGGGCCGGACGAGGCGGAGGTGGAGCCCCCGCACGCTCCCAGGAGGGCGACGAGCAGGGCGGCGGGAGCCGCGAGGGCCAGGCGGCGGGCCCGTCGGGGGGGCAGGGGTGGGGTGGCGCTCATGCCGGGACCTCCACGACGACGTGGGTCGACTTGACGCTGGCCACGGCCACGGAGCCGACCTCGAGGTGCAGGTCGTCGACCGACTCGCTCGACAGCAGCGAGACCATGCGGAACGGGCCGCACTGCATCTCGACCTTGGCCATGACGGTGTCCTGGGTGATGGCCGTGATGATGCCGCGCATCCGGTTGCGGGCGGACGCGCCCCCGATGGCGCCGACCGCAGCCGGATGTGCGAGCTCCTGGGCGACCGCGGCCAGCTGGGCACCGTCGACGGTGCGTCGTCCGGCATCGTCGGTGCCGCCGTCGAGGCGGCCCGCGTCGACCATCCGCCTTACGGTGTCGTCGCTCACGCCGAGCAGGGCGGCGGCCTCAGTGATACGCAGATGCGGCATGAGAGCGACTCTAGCCCCGCAACTGCGCCGCGTCACGGGTTGGGAGCTGCCGCACCCGCGAGCTCGAACCAGAAGGAGCGAGAACCCCGATCGAAAGAGCAGTTCGTCGCGGTCGACCGACCCCGCGCGGCCACGTGGAGGGCGACGAACTGCTCTTGCGACTGCCGAGGGGGTTGACGTGAGGCGCGCCAGAGAGTGTAATCAACGTGTCAGTTGATAAAGGAGTTTGTTGATTATGATGCTCGCCCCCGTCTCGGATGCCGACCTGGACCGCGCCTTCGCGGCCCTCGCCGACCCGGTGCGCCGGGCGATCATCGCCCGCCTCAGCCGGGGCGCCGCGACGGTCAACGAGCTCGCAGAACCCTTCGAGATCAGCAAGCAGGCGGTGAGCCGGCACATCCAGGTGCTCGAGCTCGCCGGCCTCGTCAGTCGCAGCCGCGACGCCCAGCGGCGCCCCGTGCACCTCGAGGCAGCCCGGCTCGAGGCGTTGACGGCGTGGATCGACCGCTACCGCCTCGTCACCGAGCAGCGCTTCCGCGCGCTCGACGCCGTCCTCAGCGAACGCGTCGACGCCATCCCCACCACCGACAAGAACAGCACCACCACCGACAAGGAGCAGCAGTCATGAGCAACGCACTCACCCTCGACATCCCCGCCGGCGTCCCGTGGATCGACTTCACACGCGACTTCGACGCACCGGTCGAGGCCGTCTGGAACGCCCACCGTGACCCCGAGCTCGTCCGCCAGTGGCTCGGCCCGCGCGGCTACGAGATGGACATCGAGCGCTGGGACTTCACCCCGGGCGGCGGCTACCGCTACGTGCACCGCAACCCCGACGGCATGGAGTTCGGCTTCCACGGCACGTTCCACACGATCCGTGACAACGACCTCGCCATCCAGACCTTCGAGTTCGAGGGGGCGCCCGACGAGGTCGCGATCGAGTTCATGCGCTTCGTCGACCTCGGCGACGGGCGCTGCCGCCTCGAGGGACGCAGCATCGGCCGCACCGTCGAGGGCCGCGACATGATGGTCGAGAGCGGTATGGAGAAGGGCATGTCCGAGGGCTACGAGCGTCTCGAGGAGCTCGTCGCCCAGCCCACCCCCGTGACCACCGCACCGGCGCAGGGCTGAGCCCCGTGGACTGGACCCTCGAGGTCGTCATCGTCCCGGTCAGCGATCTCGATGCCGCCATCGCCTTCTACCGCGACCAAGTGGGCTTCACCCTCGACCACGACACGACGAACGAGCACATGCACGTCGCCCAGCTGACGCCGCCCGGCTCCGGCTGCTCGATCGTCGTGGGCGACCTGCCGTCGCAACGGTCGATGGCGCCCGGCAGCCTCCACGGGCTCCAGCTCGTCGTCGCCGACGCCGCTTCGGCCCGTCAGGAGCTCGTGGGCCGCGGAGTCGAGTGCTCCGAGATCACCGTCTTCGACGAGCGCGACGGCGGCACGTTCTTCGGCTTCGCCGACCCGGACGGCAACTCGTGGGCGGTGCAGCAGATCAGGGCCCGGGCCGACCAACCGCTCATCCCCCGTGAGCACCGGGGCCGCTTCGGCGAGGGTGTCGAGCTCTGAGCGAACCGGCGACGTCCGTGCCCGGGCCTGGAAACCAGGCCCAGGCACGGACGTCGCGCGTCGGTCAGTTGCCGTGCACCGCCTGGACGAGGTCGGGCAGCAGCACTGCTGCGTTCGGCGTGCCGAGGCCGGTCACCGGGTCCCAACCGGACGTGGCCGGGTAGCCAGCGACGCTGGGGTCGGCCGTGTTGTTGCCGAGGGTGACGTCGTGGAAGTCCGCGGCATACCGCGTCGCGTTGGCGCCGATCCGGTAGAGCCCCGGGTTGATGAGGCCCAGGCCGCCGCCGTTGATCTGGTCTGCGATCGCGACGAGCCCGGCCCACTCCGGGCAGGAGAGCGACGTGCCGCCGACGTCGTACCACCCGGTGCTGCAGGGTGCGCCACCGCAGATCAGCCCGCTCGTTCCGTCGGGAGGCAGCGACACGTAGATCAGGGCACCGGTGCCGGCGCTGGCCTGCAGGCCGATGTCAGGGACGCCGCGCTTGCTGCCGATCGGTGTGCTGCCGGCGGGCAGGGTCGACTGGTAGTCGGGCCTGTCGAAGATGCGGCTGAAGCCACCTCCGGAGAAGGTCCACCCCACCTCGGCTGCCTGCGGGTTCGCCTGGCACTTGGCCGGGGGGTGGATGCTGTCGACGACACGACCGGCCGTCGCCTCGGCGTCGGTGCACAGGTAGGTGCCCCCCACGCCCGTCACGAGCGGATCGGATGCGGGCCACTCCACCGTCGGGTAGGGGATGAGAGCCCCGCCCGTGCTCACCGGCTGCTTCATCGTGTTAGCCGTGCCGCCGTCGCCGGACGAGCCGAGCACCGTGACGCCGTTCTGGGCGGCGGAGACGAACGCGTGCCTGAGGTTCAGCAGCGACTGCGTGCTGCCGAAGGCATCCTCGGCGGAGGCGAAGCTCTGCGAGATCACGTTCGCAAGATGGTGGTCGACGACGTACTGCTCTGCGGCCATCATCTGTGGGAAGCCCTGGACCCCAAGGGTTTCGGAGTTCGGGGTGGTGACGAGGAGGATGTTGGCACCCGGAGCCATGGAGTGCGCGCTCTCGACGTCGAGCGACACCTCGAGCGCCCAGGCGGACTTATCCTGCAGGCCGGGGCTCTTGCTGGTCGGCGGAGGTGCCTTCGTTGCCGGACTGCCCTGAAGGTGCAGCTCGCTGAAGGTCGGCATCCCCGCGGTGCAGCTCACCGACTCCTCACCGCACATGGCGGGCAGCCCGAACGCCTGGTCGTAGACGTGCAGGTCGTGAGCCATCGTGTCGCTGCCGTGCGAGTCGACGATGGCGATCGTCATGCCGCGGCCGTCGAGGTGGCTGTCGATCAGGCTCTGGACGTTGTAGGCAGCGCGCGTCGACGTCGGCGTGAAGCACCGGCGTCCCGCGGAGTAGCACTGCGCCGCCGTGGGCGGGGTCGTCGAGGCTGTCATCTGGACGTAGTCGGACACCGCCGGGTGAAGGCCCGACAGGGCCGCGGTCGCCGACCCCGTCGAGACAGGAGCGGCGGTCAAAACGGTCGAGGCGCCGCTCGTGGCAGCGCCGAGGGTGGCCAGGGCGATGGCGCTGATGGTCGCCACCGCTCTCGCTTGGGTCTGGATCATCGTTGCTCCAAGCTTCCCGAGTGGATGTGATCTGCGGATCGAATCCTTCGGCTGACCGGCGGCGGACATCGGCGTCGACAGCCACCTCCCAGCGAACCGCTGCCACGCCGCGGGCACCACAGCGCCCTGGAAACTCAGTGCGAATTCACGGGTTGCGTGCAGGATCGGCTCCGCGTGCGTTCGGCCCAGACCGGGCCCCGCCGCAGCGCCATCGCAGGCGCGCGTCGTCGACCCGGGTGCACATTCAGTCGCACCAGCCGGCCCGGAGCGACGATATGCGTCGCCCACGGGGCCCGACGTGACGGATTGCGCACATCGGGGCACGGACTGCGGGTTCCGCCGGAGGCCGGCCGGGCGGCATACTGACCCCATGAGCAACGTCCCCCAGCAGCGGCTCCTCCAGACCGCGATCCCCGGCCCGAAGTCGGCCGCGCTCCAGGCCCGCAAGACGGCCGCCGTGTCCGCCGGTGTCTCCACCGGCCTCCCGGTCTACGTCGAGCGCGCCGGTGGCGGCATCCTCGTCGACGTCGACGGCAACCAGCTCATCGACTTCGGCTCCGGCATCGCCGTGACGACGGTCGGCAACGCCGCCCCACGCGTCGTCGACCGCGTGACGGCGCAGGTGCAGGACTTCACCCACACGTGCTTCATGGTGACCCCCTACGAGGAGTACCTCGAGGTCGCCGAGGCCCTCAACGACCTGACCCCCGGCGACCACGACAAGCGCACCGCGCTCTTCAACTCCGGCGCCGAGGCCGTCGAGAACGCCGTCAAGGTGGCCCGCCACTTCACCGGCCGCAACGCCGTCGTCGCCTTCGACCACGCCTACCACGGCCGCACCAACCTCACGATGGCGCTGACGGCCAAGAACATGCCGTACAAGCACAAGTTCGGCCCGTTCGCCGGCGAGGTCTACCGCGCGCCGATGAGCTACCCCTACCGCTGGCCGGGTGGCCCCGCCGACTGCGCCAAGGAGAGCTTCGACGCCTTCGTCAGCCAGGTGCACGCGCAGGTGGGGGAGGAGAACCTCGCCGCCGTGATCCTCGAGCCGATCCAGGGTGAGGGCGGATTCATCGTCCCCGCACCGGGATTCGTCAAGCAGGTCGCCGACTGGTGCACCGACAACGGCATCCTCTTCATCGCGGACGAGGTGCAGACGGGCTTCTGCCGCACCGGCGACTGGTTCGCGAGCGAGCACGAGGAGGTCGTGCCCGACCTCATCACGACCGCCAAGGGCATGGCCGGTGGCCTCCCGCTCGCTGCCGTCACCGGCCGCGCCGACGTCATGGACTCGATTCACGGCGGCGGCCTGGGTGGCACCTACGGCGGCAACCCCGTCGCCTGCGCGTCGGCTCTCGGCGCCATCGAGACGATGAAGGAGGAGGACCTCTGCGGCCGCGCCAAGCAGGTCGAGGCCCTCTTCGTCCCGCGCCTGCAGGCGCTCGCCGAGCGCTACCCCCAGATCGGCGACATCCGCGGCCGCGGCGCCATGCTCGCCGTCGAGCTCGTCAACGGCGCGGGCGACATCACGCCCAACGCCGCGCTCACCGCCGCCGTCAACAAGGCCTGTCACGCCGACGGCCTCGTCACCCTGACGTGCGGCACCTACGGCAATGTCTTCCGCTTCCTGCCGCCGCTCGCCGCGAGCGACGAGCTGCTCAGCGAGGGCCTCGACATCTTCGAGAAGGCGTTCGCCGCCTCCGTCTGAGGCGCCGTGACCCCGAGGAGGTATGCCGTCCGGTTGCCTTGCAGCGCAACGGAACCGGACGGCCTACCGCCTGACAAGCCGAGAGGCCCGCCCCCGTGAAGGGGCGGGCCTCTCTGTGTCGCAGGCGGTTACCTGTCAGCGCTTCCAGACCTTGACCGTCATCGACGTGCCGTTCTGGCCCGTGATGCCGATGTTGACACCGTTGTTAGGGACCTTGACGCCCGTGGTCGGCGTGCTCGGGTACCAGTACTGCTTGCTGTCGTCGAACACCGGCTGGGCGGGCTTGCCCGTGATCCGGTAGCCCACGCTGTTCTTGTGGTACGTGAACGAGTCGGACGTCTCCAGCGAGAACGGTGCGTCGTAGCCGGCGATGCGCGGACGCAGCAGCGTGCCGTCACCGACCGGCACCGGTGCCGGGTTGGCGTCGACCGGCAGGATCTCGCCCTCGCCCGGGTGCGCGCCGGTGTTGTTGTCGGCCTGCGAGAGGTCCCAGTAGCTGATGAGCAGGCCGTCCTGGTAGGGGAAGTGCTCGACGAAGTCAGGCTTCGTGTTCAGCCAACCGAAGTTGTACGGACCGCTCTTGAGGTACTGGTCGAACGACACGTAGTCGCGGTGTGAGGCGATGTAGTAGTTGGGGTAGTCCATGGTCGTCTCACTGCCGACTGCCGAGAAGCCGTCGAGGGTCCAGCCCTCGTTACCTGTCTCCGCGCCGGAGTTGACCAAGATGGTGCCACCGGAGACGACCTGGACGTCGTCGACGAAGAAGCCGCGCTCGGTGTAGGCCGGGTCGGTCGCGTAACGGAATCGGAGGCTAACCGTCTTACCCGCGTAGGCAGATAGGTCGAACGTCGCGGGAACCCACGTGTCGTTCGTCGTGCCGGTGATGCCGTTGTTCTCCTTGCCCGTGATGGTGCCCGGGATCGTGGCCCAGCCGGAGCCGTCGTTGACCTCGACATAGGCGAAGTCGCAGGTGCAGTCCTCGATGAAGTAGTTCGTCTGGAAGGACAGCGTCGAGGTGCCTGCGGCGAGGGTGACGTCACGGGTCATCGTGGCGTTGGTTGCGTCCTCACGGCCGCCGTACCAGGACTTCGAGCCGGCGTACGGCGTCGCGAGCTTGGTGACGACGGTCTTGTCGGGAAGGCCGACGATGACAGCCTGCTTCTTCGCCGAGTTGTACTCGTGGGGGCCAAGGTCGACCGTACTGCCCGCGGCCGTGACGGTCGGGATGTACTTGTAATCGAGCCAGCCGAGGAACAGCTTCTCCCAGGCGCCGAAGTCGGAGCCGCGCGAACCGATGGACTTATCCTTGGGTCCGGCCTGGCGGCTCTGCGCCATCATCGACCACCAGTTGACGCCGTTGTCGGCACCGGTGGCGCTGTCGTAGAGGTCGGGAAGGCCGAGGTCGTGGCCGTACTCGTGGGTGAAGACGGACATGCCGCCGTTCTCGGGCTGGATCGTGTAGTCGCCGACCCACATGCCCGTGGTGCCGATCTGCGTGCCACCGTTGAGGTTGCCCGCGGGGCCCTGGCTGCCGGCCGTGTTGTAGTACGCGAACCAGCGGTGCGACCAGATGGCGTCCTCACCCTGGATGGGGTCGCCGTCGGCCTGGTCGCCACCGGCGTGGACGATCTGGAAGTGGTCAATGTAGCCGTCGGGCTCGTTGAAGTTGCCGTCGTTGTCGGCGTCGTAGCGGTCCCACTGGTCGTAGGTCGCGAGGGTCGCCTTGATCTGGGTGTCGGTCTGGCCCTTGGCCTTCTGGTCGGCGACCCACTGGTTGACGCCGTCGCGCACGAGAGCCCACGTGTTGGTGCACACGTGGGAGCCGCAGAAGTCGCGGCCGTAGCGGGCCTCGTTGTAGGGCACCTTGACCCAGTCCGAGACCTGGCCGTCGATGCTGTAGCGGCCCGAGCTCTGGCGCTCGTACCACTGCTTGACGGTCTCCTGCGTGCCACCGGCGCCTATCGTGCCGCCTGTGCCGAAGTAGAGGTTCTGGAAGTAGTCGCGGCTGTAGTTCGCGTTCCAGTTTGTCGAGTTGTCGAGGCTGCGGTCGGGCTGCGGGATCGCGTTGTGCAGCGGTCCGTCCCACGTCGTCGGACCGGGGGTGTTCGGGTCGGAGTCGACGTCGGGGTAGCTCGCGCTGCGCTGGTTGCCGAACTCCGCGAGCACGACGAAGATCTTGTCGGTGCCCTCGCGGCTGAGCTCGACGTACTCGTCGGTCGCGCCACTGCCCTTCTTGCCGGTGGAGATTTTGGCGACGGTGCTCTTGCCTTGCTTGACGGCGGTGGCCTTGCCGTCGAGGACCTCGGTCAGGGCCCGCTGCTTGAGAGCTCGCGCCTTGTCCTGCTGCGGGCTCGAGAAGTCGTCCGAGCCGGCGGGTGCAGCGGCGTCGCCGACGTGCACCGTGTTCGGGCTGGCGTTGGGAAGAGCGCCCACCATCGGAGCTCCGATGGACACCCCCATCCCTGCGGCCAGGGCGAGGCTGAGCAGCCCCACAGACGTCCTACGCACTGATCCTCCTTGACGGGCGGCCGTCGTCGGCCGCCGGTCCGCGCGATGCGCGTGGCCCGATCAGGGTCACGCGCACCAGTGATGTCGGGTTGGGGCTCCCCCGAGCAACCCGAGAAGGAGAATGGCAGCGCCAGTGGGCTCGCGCCAGAGGTTGAGCCCACTAATTTCAGGAGTTTTTCAGGTGGCAGGCAGACCGCTCTGAAGAAGATGCCGTATGCCGCGTGGTCGGCGAAGGATCCGAAGGCCGCTCCCCGAGACTATTGGAGAGCGTCCGGGAGCGTCGGAGGGCCCGGACGTCTGGCGGTCTCAAGGGGACTCAGGCGGACGGCATACCTGCGTGGATGGCTGGGGTCAGTGCTGGTCGAGCGGGGCGACGTCGGGGCGCTTGGCCTGGCGGTGGTCGCCCGACGATCGGCCGGTGAGTCGGCGGTGGACCCAGGGGCCGACGTACTCCTTGGCCCACTGGGCGTTGGCCTGCAGCGCCTCGCGGCGCCCGATCGGCGGGGCCGGCTCGAGCGGTGTCGCCCAGTCGGTCTCGGCCGGAGTGTGTCCCAGCGCCTCGAGCGCGGCGAGGGAGACGCGCCGGTGGCCCTCGGTCGTCATGTGGATGCGGTCCTCGCTCCACATCCGCCAGTCGCGCAGGGCGTGCAGGCCCCACTGGTCGATGACGTGGGCGCCGTTGCGGCGCGCGATGCTCCAGATGTTGGCCGTGTGGATCGCGGCGCGGCCCCTCGTGGCCTTGACGAGCGGCGCGTCGGCCGGGTCGACGGGGGTCGCCATGAGCACGTCGGCGCCGGTCGCGCGGATGCGGGCCACCGCGGCCTCGAGGCGCGCGGCCAGCCCGTCGAGGTCGGCCTTGGGGCGCAGGATGTCGTTGCCGCCACCGACGATGCTGACGAGGTCCGGTTGCAGGGCGAGGGCGTCCTCGAGCTGCGGACCGACGACGTCGTCCAGCTTGCGACCGCGCACGGCGAGGTTGGCGTAGCCGAAGTCGAGCCCCTCCGTGCGGGCGATCTCGGACAGGTGCGACGCGAGGCGGTCGGCCCAGCCGGCGAACTCGCCGTCGTGGCCGAAGGTCGGGTCGTCGTCGCACATGCCCTCGGTGAAGGAGTCGCCGATCGCGACGTAGCGCGTCCAGACGGTCGGTCCGGAGACCTCGGGGGTGGGCTGGGTCATGTCAGCCTCCAGTCGATGGGTGCCGCGCCCTGCTGGGCGAGGAGGTCGTTGGTGCGGCTGAAGGGCCGCGAGCCGAAGAAGCCGGAGCGTGCCGAGAGGGGCGACGGGTGGGCCGACTCGATGCGCGGCACGTCGCCGAGCATGGGGGCGAGCGACTGGGCCTGACGGCCCCAGAGGATCGCAACGAGTGGCCCACCGCGCTCGACGAGGGCCGAGATGGCTTGTGCCGTAACGGTTTCCCAGCCCTTGCCCTGGTGGCTCGCACTGGCACCGGGACGCACCGTGAGCACTCTGTTGAGCAGCATGACGCCGCGCTCGAACCACGGCGTGAGGTCGCCGTTGCCCGGTGTCGGCAGGCCGAGGTCGGTGCCGAGCTCGACATAGATGTTCTGGAGTGAGCGCGGCACCGGTTGCACGTCGGGTGCCACGCTGAAGCTCAGCCCCACTGGGTGACCGGGCGTCGGGTAGGGGTCCTGGCCGACGACCAGCACGCGCACATCGGGCAGCGGCAGCGAGAAGGCCCGCAGCACGCGGTCGCCGGCCGGGAGGTAGCCCCGGCCCGCGGCGACCTCCGCGCGCAGGAACTCGCCCATCGCGCTGATGGTGTCGGCGACGGGTTCGAGGGCTGGCACCCAGGTCGGGTGGACGAGCTCACTGAGGGGTCGGGCCGGCACGGGCACACGCTACCCCCGCCCGCCCGCCGACCCCGGATCGAGGTGATCCTGGCACCGACGTGGCTTCCGCGATCACCTCGAATCGGGGAGTGGGGGAGGCTGAGGGTGGTGGTGCGACAGAATCGGTGGCGATGAACGCCACGCTCCGCGGACCCGCCCTCGTCGATGACGCCGTGCTGCCCGACGTGCTCGTGCGCATCGAGGGCGACCGCATCGCAGCCGTCACGCCACTGACCGGCACACACGGCCTTCCGAGCTCCACCCAGGGCTCCACACACGGCGCCGCCCGTGGCCCCGGTGATCCACTCGTCCCCGACCCCCGCACGTCTGGCAGCGCGGCCGCTGCTGAGGTGGTGAGCGGGACGATGCTGCCGGCATACGTCGACATGCACTGCCACGGGGGTGGCGGCACGGCCTTCACCGACCTCGACGACGCGGCCGCCGCGCGTGCCGCCGAGCACCACCACGCGCGCGGCACGACGAGCCTGCTCGCGAGCCTCGTGACGATGACGCCTCGCGACCTCGAGCGGGGGGTCGCGATGCTCGCGGAGCTCGCGGACGACGGGCTCGTCGACGGCATCCACCTCGAGGGTCCCTGGCTTGCCGAGGCGCGCTGCGGCGCCCACGACCCCACGCTCCTGCGCGACCCCACTCTTGCGGAGGTGGAACGCCTGCTTGCCCTGGGGCGCGGACACATTCGCCAGGTGACGCTCGCGCCGGAGCGCGACCACGGGCTCGACCTCGTGCGCTGGCTCACCGCCGCCGGAGTGCACGCGGCCGTGGGGCACACGACGGCGAGCTTTGCGCAGGTCGAGCAGGCGCTCGCCGCCGGGGCCGACGTCGCGACGCACCTCTTCAACGGGATGGACCCGTGGCACCACCGGGTGCCCGGAGCCGTGCCCGCCCTGCTGCGCGGGGCAGCCCGCGGCGTCGTCGTGGTCGAGGTCATCGCCGACGGGGCGCACCTCTCCGACGACACCGTGCGCACCGTGCTCGACCTCGCCGGTGCGGGCTCGGTGGCTTTCGTCTCCGACGCCATGGCCGCGGCCGGGGTGGGCGACGGCGCCTACGCGCTCGGCGGCCTGTCGGTCGTCGTCGACCGCGGCGTCGCGCGCCTCACCCGCGACCCCGACGGCACGTCGCCCGGCTCGATCGCCGGCGGCACGAGCCACGTCGCCGACATCGTCAGCCGACAGGTCGGCCTCGGGCTGCCCCTGCCGTATGCCGTCCGGGCCGGTTCGCGCACGCCGGCCCGCCTGCTCGGGCTGGCTGACCGCGGCTCGATCGCGGTCGGGGCGCGCGCGGACCTCGTCGTCGTCGACGAGGCGCTGAGGGTGCAGCGGGTGATGCGGGCCGGACGCTGGCTCGGCGAGGGCTGACGGGTTGGCTACGCTCGCCCGGTGACGACTCCCCGCTGGTCCACTGCCGTCTTCGATCTCGACGGCACGCTGGCCGACACCATCAACCTCATCGTCGAGTCCTACCAGCACGCGTTCCGCACCGTGCTCGGTCGTGAGGAGGACCCCGAGGTCATCAAGTCGTGGATCGGCCGGCCGCTCATCGGCGCCTTCCGCGACCACTCGCCCGAGCAGGCCGACGAGCTGTATGCGACCTACCTGCAATGGAACTCGGACAACACCGAGCGGCTCATCCGCACCTATGACGGCGTCATCGACGTGCTCGGTGACCTGCGCGAGGCCGGCGTGCACGTCGGCATCGCCACGTCGAAGCGGCGCGAGTCGGCCCAGCAGGCGATGGACATCCTCGGCATCAGCCAGCACGTCGACGTGCTCGTGGCGATGGAGGACACCGAGCGCCACAAGCCCGACCCGACGCCGCTGCTGCTCGCGCTCGAGCGGATGGGCCGCAGCAGCAACGCCGCCGTCTACGTCGGTGACGCGGTCGTCGACGTGCTCGCGGGCAAGGCCGCCGGCATGGACACCCTCGCCGTGACGTGGGGTGCCGGCCAGCGGGAGGCGCTGCATGCCGTGCGGCCGACCGTCGTCGCCTCGAGCGCGGACGAGCTGCGCGCCGCCTTCCTCGGCTGAGCTGCGCTACGAGCCCTCGGACTGCTGACCCAGGAAATCGAGAGAGCAGTCCGTCGGCCCACCCCCGGTGGTGCGCGGTCCGGGAGGAGGCCGACGAACTGCTCTCTCGATTGGGGGGGGCGGGCCCGGGGGAAGGCCGACGAACTGCTCTCTCGATTGGGGGGCGGTCTCAACTCGTCGGTGCAACGGTGAGTAGTTGGTTGAGTTTAGCGGCGGGGGTGTGGAATCCGAGGGTGGCTCGGGGTCGGGTGTTGAGCAGGCGCTCGACCTCGGCGACGCGTTCGTCGTCGATGGTGGTGAAGTCGGTGCCCTTGGGGAAGAACTCGCGGATCAGGCCGTTGGTGTTCTCGTTGGTGCCGCGCTGCCAGGGTGAGTGCGGGTCGCAGAAGTAGACGCTGCAGCCGGCCGCGACGGTGAACCGGGCGTGTTCGGCCAGCTCGGAGCCCTGGTCCCAGGTCAGGGTCTTGGCCAGGTGGCCCGGCAGGGAGGTGACCATCTCGATGAGCCGGTCGGTGACGGTGGCCGCGTCGTGGCGGCCCGGGAGCCGGGCGATCATCGTGTACCGGGTGGCGCGTTCGACCAGGGTGATCGCTGCGGTCCGGTTCCCGGCGCCCATGACCAGGTCGCCTTCCCAGTGCCCGGGTACCGCCCGGTCGGCGACCTCGGCCGGGCGGGCGGTGATCGTGGCGTCCCCGACCCAGGACTTCCCCCGGGGCCGGGCGGCCAGCTTGCTGGCCGGGACCCGGGTGGTGCGTCCGGAGCGCAGCGCCTTCTCCCGGGCCAGCTCCGCCCGCAGGCTGCCGCGGCCCTGGACGTAGAGGGCCTGGTAGATCGTCTCGTGAGAGATCTGCATGGACTCATCCTGCGGGTAGCGCAGCGCCAGCTCGCCCTGGATCTGCTGCGGGGACCAGTGCGCGTTCAACCCCTGGATGACCGCGGCCCGTAACGGGGCGTGCTCGGGCCGGTCCAGCTTCCGCTGCTGCGGCCGGGCCCGGCCCGCGACGGTGCGGACCTGAGCCGTCCGCGGCGAGTACACCCCGTTCAGGCGGTGGCGCTTCAGCTCGCGGCCCACCGTGGCCCGATGCACCCCCAGCTCACGCGCGATCCGCGCGTGGGACCACCGCTCCCGGCAGCGCAGCACGATCAGCCCGCGCCCGGCCTCGGTCAGCTGGCCACGCTCATCAGTCCAGTCCCCGGCGAGCACGAGCTCCGCATCGAGCGCGTCGTCCAGCCCCGTGTCGAGCCCCCTGTCGAGCCCCATGTCGAGCCCGTGCGCTGTGGCCGGCTCGCGCAACCCACCGCGTGGACCCATCCGTAACGACATGCCTGCATTCTTGGCCCACCGCTGCACCGAGGAACGATTCGTCCCCAGCTCACGCGCGACCGCACACGCCGACAGCCCCTGACCCAGCAACGTCAGCACCTGCGCCACGTCGTCCTCGGAATAGACCCGCCCACGAACCATCGCCAGCACCTCCACGATCCCGTGTTGCGCCGACGATCTGAGGCCGCCGGGGGGCGGGCCCGGGGGAAGGCCGACGAACTGCTCTCTCGATTGGGGGGCAGGCCCGGGAGAAGCCGACGAACTGCTCTCTCGATTGGGGGCCGGCTCGGCGGACGGTCTGCCGGAGCCGCCGACGTCGGCTGAGCTGCGCGCCGGGCTGCCGTCCCCGCCGCGTCAGCTCACCACCAGCAGAGGCAGAACGGGTGGCCGACAGGGTCGGCGTAGACGCGGTAGCCCGCTGTCGGCGTGTGCGCGTGGCTGTGCAGGTGACGGGCGCCCAGGGCCACCGCCCGCTCGTGGGCGGCCTCGATGTCGCCGACGTGGAAGTCGAGGTGCAGCTGCTGCTGCACCGGCGGCTCCGGCCACGTCGGTGCGACGAAGCCAGCGGCGCGGTGGAAGCCGATCGCCGTGCCTCCACGGGGCGGGTCGAGGGTCACGGCCCCGCCCTCCTCGTCGGCCTCCGGGCCGACCTCGGGCATCGGCCAGTCGAGCAGCCGGGCATAGAAGCCGGCCAGCGCTGCCGGGTCCGGGCAGTCGAGCACCACGGCGTCGAAGGTCGGGACAGCAGCAACACCAGCAACGGGCACAGTCGGATCCATGGTGACTCCTCGTCGAGTCCGGGCCGGTTGGGACCAACCGGTCATCTCGCCCACCGACGCTACCCGGCTCCGGGGACAGCGGACCCTGAGGCCGTCGGAGACTCCCCGCGAGAGGGCCTAGCATCGCCCCGTGCACAGCTTCGACAAGGACCCTGACCACATTGCCGTCGACAAGGTCCTCACCTACGCCCGTGAGCGCCTCCTCATGGACCCGATCCCGCTCGACGGGCCGCAGTCCGAGGACTACCTCCTCTCGGCGGCCGGGCAGACGATCACGGCGGCCGGGCTCGGCTCGACCCGCGCGATGGAGCTCTTCGAGCACACCCTCGCGCCGGCGTGCCTCTCGACCGACCACCCGCGCTACCTCTCCTTCATCCCGTGCGCGCCGACCCGCGAGGCCGCGGCCTTCGACGTCGTCGTCGGTGCCTCCTCGATCTACGGGGGGTCCTGGATGGAGGGCGCCGGAGCCGTCTACGCCGAGAACCAGGCGCTGCGCTGGATCGCCGACCTCGCGGGCCTGCCCGAGGAGGCGGGCGGCGTCTTCGTGCCCGGTGGCACGGTCGGCAACCTGTCGGCACTCGTCACCGCACGGCATACGGCCCGGGCCAAGGCGGTCGCCGAGGGCACCGGCGCGCGGCCCTTCCGCATCGCGGCGACGGACAACGCGCACTCGTCGGTGGTCTCGATGGCGGCGGTCATGGACGCGGAGGTCTGCGGCGTCGTCGTCGACGACATGCTGCGCATGACGGGCCCGGAGCTGCGGCGCACCCTCGAGGAGCACGGCCCCGAGACCTTCTTCGCGGTCGTCGCGACGAGCGGCACGACGAACTTCGGCGTCGTCGACGACCTCGACGGCGTCGCCGAGGTGTGCGAGGAGTTCGGCCTCTGGCTGCACGTCGACGGTGCCTACGGCGGCGCGGGGCTCGCGGCGCCGTCGGTGCGCCATCTCTACGAGGGCATCGAGCGCGCCGACTCCTTCATCGTCGACCCGCACAAGTGGCTCTTCGCGCCGTTCGACTGCTGCGCCCTCATCTACCGCGACCCCGAGCTGGCGCGCATCGCGCACACGCAGGAGGCCGGCTACCTCGACGTCATCACGAAGTCGGCGGAGTGGAACCCCACCGACTACTCGATCGGCCTGACGCGCCGTGCCCGCGGGCTGCCGCTCTGGTACTCCCTCGCCGTCCACGGCACCGACGCCTACGTCGAGGCGATCGAGGACACGCTCGCGGTGACGCGGCACGCGGCCGCCGAGATCGACAAGCGCCCCTACCTCGAGGCGGTGCGCGAGCCCGACCTGTCAGTCATCGTCTTCCGCCGGCTCGGCTGGTCGGCGGAGGACTACCAGGCCTGGACCGACCGGCTCCTCGACCGGGAGTTCGCGTTCGTCGTGCCGACGAGCTTCCGCGGGGAGACCCTGACGCGCTTCGCCGTCGTCAACCCGCACACGACGAAGGAGGACGTCACGGCCATCCTCGACACGATGGCGTGAGGGGCTGATGGGACTGGTGTTACCCGTGGAACGCGCTGTCCGGAGAAGCCTCCGGACACGCCCCGCCGCGACCTCGCAGGCGAATGACACCCCTGTCATTTCGGTCTATGGTGGGGACGGAGCCAACGCTTGACCGCACCACCTGACGACGACCGCAGCGAAGACGGGGACATGAGCACAGACCACGCCACGGCGCAGCCGCACCGCCACGACTCGGAGGACGGCCTGTCGGCCCGCGACCTCGAGATCCTGGCCTTCGAGCGCCAGTGGTGGAAGTACGCCGGCTCCAAGGAGCAGGCCATCAAGGAGCTCTTCGACATGAGCTCCACGCGCTACTACCAGGTCCTCAACGCGCTCCTCGACAACCCCGACGCCCTCGCAGCGGACCCCATGCTCATCAAGCGGCTGCGCCGGATGCGCTCCAGCCGCCAGCGCGCCCGCACGAGCCGTCGCCTCGGCATCAACGTCTGACGCCACCCACGCCGGCGTCTGCTCGGTTCGCACGTCCACGCCTGCGCGCGCTCGTCGTGGTTGACTTCGAGCATGGCCGAGGTCGTGATCCGTCGCGCGGGTCCCGATGACGCGTTCGTCGTCGCCGCGCTGCACCTGCAGTTCGCCCGCGAGCTCGGTATGCCGTCCGAGCAGGGCTACCTCGACCGTTTCGTCGACGCGTGGCTGGCCGACCGGCCGGACCGGCCGACGTGGATCGCCGAGAGCCGCGGCGAGCACGCCGGCCTGCTTGAGACGAGGCGCATCCGGGCGCTGCCGTGGCCGGGCCGCAAGGACGTGAGCTGGCTGCACGTCGGCGGCCTCTTCGTCGCGCCGACCTGCCGCGACCGTGGCGTGGGTCGCGCCCTCACCGAGGCGATGATCGAGTGGGCGCGCACCACCGACGTCAAGTGGATCCGGCTCAACGCACCTGACGCGCGGGCACAGGAGTTCTACGAGCGGCTCGGCTTCAGCTCGCCCGGTCGCCTCATGGAGTTCGAGCTGCGGGACTCGCGGTGACGGCGGCTCCGGACGGTGGGGCGCAGCACCCCGCGGGCGCCGGGCCGACGAACTCGCTCGTCGACGTGGCGGGCATCCGGGTCGGGCACCACACGCGCGAGGAGCCGGGCTGGCTCACCGGTGTCACGGTGGTCGTCGCGCCGGCCGGCGGAGCCGTCGCCGGGGTCGACGTGCGCGGGGGAGGCCCCGGCACCCGCGAGACCGACCTGCTCGACCCGCGCAACCTCGTCGACAGGGTCGACGCAGTGGTGCTCGGCGGCGGCTCGGCCTTCGGGCTCGCCGCGGCCGACGGGGTCATGGACGCGCTCGCCGCCGACGGCCGGGGCTGGCCGATGGCCGATCCTCCCGACGCCACGAGGGTCGTGCCGATCGTCCCGGCCGCGATCCTCTTCGACCTCGGACGCGGCGGCAGCTGGGCCAACCGCCCTCGTGCCGAGGACGGCAGGGCGGCATACGCGGCGGCGACGGACGCGGTGGCCCAGGGCAGCGTCGGGGCGGGCACGGGCGCCAAGGCCGGCGGCCTCCGCGGAGGCGTGGGCTCGGCAAGCGTCGTGCTCCCCTCGGGCGCCACGGTGGCGGCCCTCGTCGTCGTCAACGCCGTCGGCTCGGCCGTGGACCTCGAGACCGGGCTGCCGTATGCCGTCCGGCTGGGCCTTCCCGGGGAGCTCGGTCACGTGCGGGCGCCGAGTCAGGCGGATCTCGCTGCGGCACAGGCCCGCTCGCTGGCCGCGGTCGAGGCGGGAGAGGCGGCCGTGCCAGGGCTCGCGACGACCATCGGGGTCATCGCGACCGATGCGACGCTGACCAAGGCGCAGTGCCAGAAGATGGCCGGGGTCGGGCACGACGGCCTCGCCCGTGCGGTGCGACCGGTGCACACCCTGTTCGACGGCGACACCCTCTTCGCGCTCGCGACGGGGAGCGGGCCGTCGTCAGACCCCGTCGAGCAGACGATGGTCATGGAGGCCGGCGCCGACTGCGTGGCCCGCGCGGTCGTGCACGCGATGCTCGCGGCAACGTCTGTCGACCGGACCGCTGACGGTGGCGTCGCGCTGCGGTCGTGGTCGGACGCGTTCCCCTCAGCGCTCACCTGACGTCCGCAGCCGCGGGGCGGCGGCCGGACGGCGAGCCGTGAGTCGGCCGGGGGTCGGACGGGGGTCAGCGGGGAGTCAGAAGCAGGCCTCGAGGAGCTCGTGCGAGAGCTCGCGCGACAACCCCGGCCGGAGAGTCCTCAGCTCGTGGTCCGCAGCCTCCACGAGCAGTCGTCGCGTGGCGAGGGCCGCCGCGTCCACCGTGACGGGGCGTGCAGTGATGACCTCGAGGCGCAGGTCGTCTCGCGGGTGGCCGTCGTCCCAGCGCAGGCCCGTCGCTCGCGCACGTGCATGGGCCTCGCTCACAGCGGTGGGGGTGGGCGCGGGCCGCGCGCGCACCTGCTCGAGCGCCTCGAACGGGTCCTCCCGGCGACGCACGGCGGCGCCCGCCAGGGTGAGCAGGCCGCTCGTGTTCATCATCGAGAGCATGAGGCGCTCGGTCGCCACCGTGCCGGCGATGTCGGCGGCGCGCAGGTCGGCGAGGCACTCGCGTCGCTGGCTGTCACGCGCGGCCAGGCGCTCGAAGGCGAGCAGGAGGGCGAGGGAGGGGAGCGAGAGGACGCGGAGCAGACCCGACCCCATCCAGTTCATCGTGGCGGTGCCGCCCCACCCGCCGTCGTCGACGGTGGACGGAGTGAGCCCGGAGTAGGCCCCAGCAGGCAGCGGAGTGATGAGGGTGGCGAGGCGTTCGAGCACCCGGTGGGCCTGCCCGACCACGACAACCCGGCCCTGGTCACGGCCGACGAGGTGGCCCAGCTCATGACCGAGGAGGGCGATGCGTTCGTCGTCGGTGAGGCAGGTCCAGCAGGGCAGGCCGATGACGAGAGCCGGCCGCAGACGCCACCCGGTGCCCGTCACGAAGGCGTTGAAGTCGAGGTTGACGTGGATGCTCGCCGGCGGGCGCACTCCGAGCTCAGTCGACAACGCCGCCACGAGGCGGTGCGTGCCGGGGAAGTCGTCGCTCGACAGTGTTGGGGCGTCGGCCACCCGGTGCGGCCGGGGGAGCAGACCGGCCATGACGACCCACCCGAGCACCACGCCCGCCCAGCCCAGCCAGCCCTTGGGCGCAAAGGTCGCCCAGGTCAACACGGCAAAGGCCGCCACGAGCGCGATGAGCACGACGGCCGAGAAGGTGAGCAGGCCGGTCGACGCCAGCGGCGGCTTCGCCGCGTGCCCGTGGGCGACGAGCTCGCGGTGGACCCGCTCCGCGGCCCGGTCCACCGACGCCCGTTGCTGGCGGGCGAACCAGGAGAGCCGCTCGTCCTCCGGAGTCGGCAGGGGACGGGACGGCGGTGCAGCAGGGTGCGGCTCTGACACGGTGGTCCTTCGGCGACGAGTGGGATGGCCGGATGCTAGCCGCTGCGATCCGGGGAATCGCCTCCTGAACCCGCCTTGAAGCAGGAGACTTTGAGCACCTCATCTTCACGGGGCGCCCGGCGGGGGCAGGCATTCGTTCACCGCCAACAGAACAGGAGCTCGCGATGGCCAGGTCGTTCCGACACCTCATCTCCGGAGTTCACGGACGAGTGTCCGAGACTTTCACCCATCCCGACTGGGGAATGCTGTCGTCACAGTCGGTCGTGCACGTCTCGGCCGGACAGGTCATCACCCACGAGGCCGGACCGAACGACATGATGTACGGTCCCAACACCGACGCCGGCCAGCTCACGACGCAGCCCTTCTCCTACACCGTTGGAGATGCCGACGTCTGGGTCAGCAACGTCTCTCCGCTGGGCCTGGGGGAGGTTCCGGACGCGGAATCGGGCGGGGTGGCCTACGTCCTGCACGTCGACTCGGCCTCACCCATCGACGTCGCTGTCACGATCACGCTCGAGGACCAGACCGTCTGGGCCGTCGACTGACGACCGTTCGGGTAGCGGCGTTCGTCCGGGCCACTGCCACGACCGCTCAGGTGACCGGACGGTTGGCCTGCTCCCAGCCGCGGCGGATGGCGGACTCGAGGTGCTCTAGCGGGTAGGGCAGGCGCTCGTCCGGCTCGCGCAGCGCCGCTTCGAGCGGTTGCCCCGCGAGCCGGCGTGCCCTGATGACCGACGCGACGATAGCGATGTCGTCGCGCTGGGCCTCGACGAAAGCGGGGTCGACCGGGCGGCCGTGCCCCGGGACCACGACGGTGCGCGCGCTCGTCTGGTAGAGGTGCGAGGTGAGGGTGTCGGCCCAGTCGAAGGGCCAGCAGTCGCCGCCGAACGACGGGTGGGCGCTCTCCTCCACGAGGTCGCCGAGGAAGACCGCGTCGGTGTCGGGCACGACGACGGCGATGTCTCCGTCGGTGTGGCCGCGACCGGCATACGTCATCGTGACGCAGCGGTCACCGAGGTCGATGGTCGCGTTGCTGCCGAAGGTGCGGTCGGGCGCGCGCACGACCGTGGCCATGACCTCCGCAGCGTCCTGGGCCGTGTAGCCGTGCTCCGGCGCCGCACCGGGGTCGGCGCGGAAGAGCGCCTTGATGCGCTCCGCATCGGCCTCGAGCGTGCGTCCGACGTTGTCGTGGGCGTGCACGGTCGCGGTCTCGAAGGCGGCGTTGCCGAAGGTGTGGTCGAAGTGGACGTGGGTGTTGACGACGTGGGTGACCGTGATGTCGCGGCCGAGGCGGCGCACGTCGTCGAGGGCGTGCCGGCCCTGGACGTCGCTCGCCCGCGTGTCGATGACGACGGCGCCGTCGCGGCCGAGGACGAGCCCCACGTTGACGTCCCACTGGGGGTAGCGCGCCACGAAGACCCGGTCGGCGACCTCGACGAAACCGCGGGCGACCGAGGGCCGGGTCGGGGGCTGCGCCGTCATGCGCCCACGCTAGCGGCGGGACGGGGCCCAGCAGGCTCCGGAACGGCTCTCGCCCGGTTGCGATGCCCGATTCGCGCCGATCGTGCTCTACCTTGGGTAGCCATGTCCCTCGATACCCGCACCGAACGACGACAGGCCCGCCAGCGCCGCAACCTCGTCATCGGTGGGGTCGCCGCCCTCGCGTCGGTGCTCAGCGTGAGCCTGCTCGTCGCCCTCCTCACCGGCGGCGCCGACCAGCCCGCGTCGGCGGAGCAGCCGAACGGGCCGTCGACGAGCGCCTGGACACCCACCGACGACGACGTGTGGAGCGAGGCCCCCTCCACGACCTCGGTGCCGACCGTGACCGCCCCGGGTCTCACGGCCGCCACGGGCACCCCCACCGCCACCACGCCCGCCGCGCCGCAGCGCACCGCCGTCACCGTTGCTCGCACGACGAGCGCACCCAGGCCTGCAGACCCGGCGCCGGCGACGCCCACCACGACGATGACGACGAGCCCGACGAGCAACGTGCCCCCGGGTCAGCTCAAGCGCCCCAAGCCCAAGACGACCCCGCCGCCCCGCCGCTGAGCAGCGGCACGCCGTGGGAGCCTGACCGCATGGACTGTGTCTTCTGCTCGATCGTCGCGGGGGAGGTGCCGGCGGACGTCGTGCTCGACGAGCCGGACTTCGTGGGCTTCCTCGACCGGCGCCCCGTGTTCAAGGGGCACGTGCTCCTCGTGCCGCGCGAGCACGTCGACACCCTGCTCGACCTGCCCGCGCGCCTGCACGCCGGCCTCACCGAGACCGCGCAGCGCCTCGCCCGCGCCGCCGTGGAGGGCCTCGGTTCACAGGGCACCTTCGTGGCGACGAACAACGTCGTCAGCCAGTCGGTGCCCCACCTGCACGTCCACGTCGTGCCCCGCACCAAGGGTGACGGGCTGCGCGGCTTCTTCTGGCCGCGCACGTCCTACGCCTCTGCCGACGAGTCCGCCGGGTATGCCGCCCGGCTCGCCGCCGCGCTGGGGCCGCGCCCGCAGGACTGACCCGGGCGGACGGCATACGGACGCGAGATCGCGCCACGGCCGGTGGTCGGGGGCGCTCGGGGGCGCTCGGGGGCGCAGGCCGTCTGCGGCCGTGAGCTCAGAAGGGTTTGCACTCTCCGGGCGAGAGTGCCAATAATGGCGTTAGCACTCTCCATGGGGGAGTGACAGAAATGGGCCGTAGTTCGAGGGGCCCGGCCTCGCAGTGACGTGAGCTGCGCGACGGTCCTCGTCCGTCGCGGGCGACCTGCGGCCCGACACCAACGTTTCGTGTGGGAGGAACCACCCGAATGGCCAAGATCATTGCATTCGACGAAGAGGCGCGACGCGGTCTCGAGCGAGGGATGAACATCCTCGCCGACGCCGTGCGAGTCACCCTCGGCCCGAAGGGCCGCAACGTCGTGCTGGAGAAGAAGTGGGGCGCCCCCACGATCACCAACGACGGTGTCTCGATCGCCAAGGAGATCGAGCTCGACGACCCCTACGAGAAGATCGGCGCGGAGCTCGTCAAGGAGGTCGCCAAGAAGACCGACGACGTCGCCGGTGACGGCACGACGACGGCCACCGTCCTGGCCCAGGCCATGGTGAAGGAAGGCCTGCGCAACGTGGCTGCCGGCGCCAACCCGATGGCGCTCAAGCGCGGCATCGAGAAGGCCGTCGACGCCGTCTCCGCGACCCTGCTCGAGCAGGCCAAGGAGATCGAGACCAAGGAGCAGATCGCCTCGACCGCCAGCATCTCGGCGGCTGACGAGGAGATCGGCTCGCTCATCGCCGAGGCGATGGACAAGGTCGGCAAGGAAGGTGTCATCACCGTCGAGGACTCCAACACCATGGGCCTCGAGCTGGAGATGACGGAGGGCATGCGCTTCGACAAGGGCTACATCTCCGCGTACTTCGTCACCGACACCGAGCGCATGGAGACCGTCCTCGACGACGCCTACGTCCTCGTCGCGAACTCCAAGATCGGCAACGTCAAGGACCTGCTGCCCCTCCTCGAGAAGGTCATGCAGTCGGGCAAGCCGCTGCTCATCATCGCCGAGGACATCGAGGGTGAGGCCCTCGCCACCCTCGTCGTCAACAAGATCCGTGGCACGTTCAAGTCGGTTGCCGTCAAGGCCCCCGGCTTCGGCGACCGCCGCAAGGCCATGCTGACCGACATCGCCATCCTCACCGGTGGTCAGGTCATCTCCGAGGAGGTCGGTCTCAAGCTCGAGAACGCCACCCTCGACCTGCTCGGCAAGGCTCGCAAGGTCGTCGTCACCAAGGACGAGACGACCATCGTCGAGGACGCCGAGGACCGCTCGCAGATCGAGGGCCGCATCGCCCAGATCAAGGCCGAGATCGAGAAGTCGGACTCCGACTACGACCGCGAGAAGCTCCAGGAGCGCCTCGCCAAGCTCGCCGGCGGCGTCGCCGTCATCAAGGCGGGCGCGGCCACCGAGGTCGAGCTCAAGGAGCGCAAGCACCGCATCGAGGACGCCGTGCGCAACGCCAAGGCTGCCGTCGAGGAGGGCATCGTCGCCGGTGGTGGCGTGGCCCTCATCCAGGCCGCCAAGGTCGCGTTCGAGTCGCTCAACCTCGAGGGTGACGAGGCGACGGGCGCCAACATCGTGCGCGTCGCGACCGAGGCCCCGCTCAAGCAGATCGCGATCAACGCCGGTCTCGAGGGTGGAGTCGTGGCCGAGAAGGTGCGTGGGCTCGAGTCCGGATGGGGCCTCAACGCCGCCACCGGCGAGTACGTCGACCTGCTGGCCGCCGGCATCATCGACCCGGTCAAGGTGACCCGGTCGGCGCTGCAGAACGCAGCCTCGATCGCGGCGCTCTTCCTCACGACCGAGGCCGTCATCGCCGACAAGCCCGAGAAGAACGCGCCGGCGATGTCCGGTGGCGACGACATGGGCGGCATGGGCGGCATGGGCTTCTGAGCCCACTGGCTGTCTGCAGGACCTGATCCAACCGAGGGCCGGTTCCCGACACGGGAGCCGGCCTTCGGCGTGTTCGCGGTGGCCGGACGGGCGGGCTCCGGCCCTGTCATGCCGAACGCACCTTCTGCTGTGCGTTTGGCACCACACAGGCCGCAGAGGTGCCGACCGCGCGACCTGTCGCGCGTCTGGCACCTCGCTGCGCCCAGGCGCCGAACCCGGCCAGGCCATGGAGGGGACTCGACCCCGCCGGGAGATCGTGGGCTGACAGGGCTGACAGGGGGTGGTGGGCTCGGTCAGCGGGTGAAGAGGGCGCGCGTCGCGTTCTCGTGCTCGAGGTAGGCCGCCGAGACCCGCGAGGTGAGCCGGGCGATGTCGGACAGGGCCTCGTTCATGCGGGCCTGGGCGCTCTGGTAGTCGTGCAGCACCCGGACGAACTCCGCCTTGGCCGGGCCCTCCCACGCGCCGTCGAGCGAGGCGAGGCGCCCGCGCAGGGTCGCGACGTCGGACTGGATGCTCTCGGCGAGGCGGTTGATGTCGCCGGCCGCTGCGGCGATGACCTCGGTGTCGACGATCGAGCGGGACATGGTGGCTCCTTCGGGTCGGGACGCCCGGTCTGACGTCCTGTCCCGACCGAGGCTAGGTCGCCGCGGGGCAGCGCCTCCGGCGTCATCCACAGGCCTCGGCGATGTCGGGGCCCTGCCCTAGGCTGCCAAGGTGACGGTGTGGATCGATGAGCCCATCTGGCCTGCGCACGGTCGGCTGTTCGCCCACCTCGTCAGCGACGCGTCCTATGCCGAGCTGCACGCCGTCGCCCGCGCCGCGGGTCTGCACCCGAGGTCGTTCGACGGCGACCACTACGACGTGCCCGACGTGCGCTGGCACGAGGCGGTCGCCGCAGGTGCGACGCCCACCTCGGGGGTCGACCTCGCCCGCCGGCTCAACGCCTCGGGCCTGCGGCTGCGCAAGCGCAAGCACGATCGCGGCGTCGCGCGGCACCTCGACGTCTCCTTCCCCAACGGGGCGAGCGACGTCGACCTCATCGCCTCCTCCGTGCCCGTCGACGAGCGGCGCGTCATGGCCGCGATGGTCTTCGTGCGCGACTCGGGCGGTGACTTCGCCGTCGTGCACAGCGTCCGGCGCCGCGAGTGGGGCTCTCCCGGTGGCTGGCGTGAGCCCGACGAGTCACCGGTCGAGAACGCCGTCCGTGAGACGCACGAGGAGACCGGGCTGCTACTCGACCCGGCTCGCGTGTCCCCTTGCGGCTATGAGCGGTTCACGCCGCGCACCGACGACAACGTCATCGGTGTGGACAAGCCCTATCTCCAGGTCTTCCGCACGGAGCTCGACGCGGTGCGCCCGCCGCTGACCAACGGAGACGACGGCATTCACGCCACGCGCTGGGTCACGCCGCAGGAGTATGCCGCCCTCTGCGGTCACCTCTTCTGGTGGCCCCTCGCGGCCGAGGTGTTCCCCGACCTCCGGGGCCTCGTCCCCGCCCCGTGACACAGGTATGCCGTCCGCCGGAGCCAGGCGGACGGCATACCGGATGCGGCTGAGTGGGTGCTCAGCGCTGGTTGGTGAAGGAGAGCGCGACGTCGAGGTCAGCCTCGCGCAGCATGCGCTGGACGGCCTGGAGGTCGTCGCGGCTCTTGCTCGAGACGCGCAGCTCGTCGCCCTGGATCTGGCTCTTGACGCCCTTGGGGCCTTCGTCGCGGATGAGCTTGTTGATCTTCTTCGCGTTCTCCTGGGAGATGCCCTCCTTGAGGGCCGCGTCGAGGTGGTACTCCTTGCCGGAGATCCGCGGGCCGGCCTCGGGGACGTCGAGGTGCTTGAGGCTGACCTTGCGCTTGACGAGGTGGGTCTGGACGACGTCGAGGACCGCCTTGCAGCGCTCCTCGGTGCTGGCCTTCATCTTGATGACCTCGCCGGCGAGCTCGACGGAGGCGCCGACGTTCTTGAAGTCGTAGCGCGTCGCGATCTCCTTGCTGGCGCTGTTGACCGCGTTCGCGATCTCCTGCTTGTCGAACTTGCTGACGATGTCGAAGGAGGAGTCGGCCATCGGGGGTCCTTCCGGATGCTGTTGTCTGGTCAGTCGGGCGGGCGCGTCGGGGCTGGTGGAGGCGTCCTGACGGCCACCGCGGCCCCGATTTCGGACGCCGCCCGATCTCTTGCTATCCTTCCAGACGCACCAAGGCAGGTTGTCCGAGCGGCCAATGGAAACGGACTGTAAATCCGTCGCGAGAGCTACGAAGGTTCGAATCCTTCACCTGCCACACAGTGCTCAGAAGGGCCCCTGGCCAGCGGAAACGCCGGTCGGGGGCCCTTCTGCCGACGCCGGTCGCTGTCCGGCTATGACCGGCTCCAGACAGTGCTTTACGGGTGTCAGTGGGGAACTGGTGGGGAAGTTCGCGCGTCTCCCGGTGCGGATCTTGGTCATGGGCGGATCCCCTCGGCGGCGGAGAGTGCGAGCTCGACCCTGCGGCGAGAGGCCGCGTCCTGGCCGACGATGCAGGATGCGTAGACGCGCAGGAGCACGCTCACGCTGTGGCCGGCCCACTCGGCGACCTGGGTCGCGGGAACGCCGGCGTTGAGCCACAGCGAGACCGCAGCGTGGCGCAGATCGTAGGGACGCTTTGCCAGTGGCGAGCGATACTCAGCTTCGGTCAAGGCACCTTGGCGGGCCTTGTCCCAGACCCGGTAGACGATTCCCATCGACTGTGGGCTTGCGAAGGGAGGCGCGACGGGGATGCCCGCTCGGCCCGCGCGAGTGACGAAGAGGCGACCCTCGAGGCCCGGGGGGAACGTATCGATGTGTCGCCGCAGCACCGCCACCAGCTCTGGTGGTGCAGGTACCTGTCGGGTCGCCCTCCGCGCCCGGTGCTTGAGGCTCCGGTCCTCGGTCGCCTGGCCGGTGTCGGTCCACGCGGATCCCACGGTCTGAGTGGAGCCGAGCAGGTGCAGTGTGCCCCAGGAATCGAGGCTCGTCGGAAGCTCGAAGTCCTGGACCTTGAGGTGGCGCACCTCAGAGGGGCGCAGGCCCGCGTAGTAGATGCAGGCAAAGAATGCCTCCAAGGAGGGGTAGATGGCCGCGACGACGTCGAGCAGCTCCTTAGCTTGGTGCGGATTGACAACCACACGTCGGTCGATCTCGTCTGTGTGAGTTGGGGGCCTCCAGGCGATCCGGTCCAATGGATTCGTCGGCAGAGCAGCAACCTCCACGGCGTACTGGAAGGCGCTGTACAGGGCGGATCGCTTTCGAGCGACCGTGCTGGAGGAGGCTGGCTTCCCATCCAGCTTGAGCGCCAATGCCTCGAGTACTCGCCGCAACAGCGCTGACGCTGCCATATCGACGAGCGACGGCGAGTGCCGGCGAGCCCATCGAACCGCGGCCGCGTGCTCCTCTGGCGGCTCGGTCTCCCTCGACCCTGAACGAGCCGCAGAGTTGAAGACCCAGCCCTCCAGAGCGCGGCGTATGACCGTTGGGTCGATGCTTGAGGCGGGCAGCGCGGCAACGGTGGCCGTGGTCAGGCCCTCGGCAATGCCTTTTCGGTGGCGCGGGGAAGCATGCGGCCATTTGACGTCGACGAAGGTCATCGCGTGATCCACCCACGAAACGTCCGGCAGCTTGTCGAGGACGCTGACGGGTTGTCCCGTCTGCACGTCGAAGGGCTCGGCTTGGCGCAGGCCCACCAAGAGCCGCGCGCGGAAGGACTCGGCCAACTTGATGGTGTCAAAGGTCCTCTGAAGAATGCGACCTTCGACCCTCCATCTGACGGTGTACGTCGTCTTGCGCTTGCCTTTGTAGCGACGGACACCCCACACCTGCACGTCGAGGGTGGTCCGCGAGGTCATTGTCAGACTCGCTGTTCGAGAGACTGCAGCCAGCTCTCGAAATCGGCGCGCCTAATCCGCAGGTCGCCATTCGGCAGCTTGATGCAGGGTGGTGCCTTCCGCGCAGCACGCCAGTCGTAGAACGTCGACCTGGCAACGCCGAGTTCGTCGCAGATCTCCCGGACAGTGAGATGAGTGTGCTTGTCGTTCTGCGCTGTGGTCATCACCGGCTCCCTTCGACGTCTGTGGTCGTGAGCCGTTCACATCCGACAGGGGGCCCTATGCGCCTGAGACATGAAGAAGCGCACCGGTCGTCGCGGCGAAAAGGGTCTGCATAGTCGCGAACGACTGCGCAGGCAAGTGCATAGATGTATTGCGAAGGGGACCGCGGACCGTATGTCGGGTCGACGGTTCCTACCGTGGCCTGCCCATGTTCACCGCGGGGATGATCGCCGGTGGCGATCGCCCTTGGCGAGTGGCGGTAGAGGCCGCGAGCGGCGGACGGGTAGGTCGTCGTAACGTCAGCGGTCATGACTCGGGCGGGGCGTCCGAACTGCTGCCATCAAGATGATCCGCAAGCAGCGCAATTACGCGCCCTTCGTGACGATTGCTTGGGCGAACCTGTCGCGGCAGGAAGGCCCTGGATGTTGTTGTCGCTGCGCGGCGGTCCGCCTGGATGGCTAGAGACTGGATGACTTCTTGTCGCTTGGGACGGTCTCGTGCCAGTCGACCGCTTCGTCAGTGGGCTGTGTCTCACCTTCCACAGACATCCCTGTGAGACATTGAGCCTTCCGCTCGCCTCCTGTACAGCGGAGCAGCTCCTCGGCGAGATCGTCAACGAGAGGCTCCCGTTGTGATCCATGAGCCATGAGCCATGAGCCATGAGCCACGAGCGGTTGGAGTCCCTGAAGAGCGACCAAATCTGCGAGAAATCCAGCAAGCAATGAATCCTTGGACGTGACTGATCCGACAGGGATCGTGGTTGTCGGGCCGGTCCGGAAAGAAGGGCCGGAGGACGTCGCCCCTTCGCTGCTTGACGCGGAGCGTCTCACCACAGTGTGTGGTCGGCGGGAGCCAGATCTCCCGCGGTCGCACCAAGGGGTTCGGCAGTCCCAGCCGCCTGGCCGCGCACTGGCCTCGCGACCTTGGGCACACCGCCCCATCTCTCGTGCCAGCCAGGCATGGGCCGATCCTGGCCTCCAACTTCTTGAGGAGCCACCCGGCTCGTCGACGGCGTTGGTGCAATTAGCCGGCAAGCACTCGCGCAAGAGTCGCGCTCGCAGAACGTTCTTCGTCCGGGGTCAATCCAGGGCGTTTGAAGTGAGTGGCGTTGAAGGGGCTTTCGGCCGCGAGCATCATGCCGCCCGTCTGCCGTGGACCCATCATCACGTAGGTCACGACGGTCTCGTCGTCCGGCACCAGAGTCTCATGCGGGACGCCGGCATCCATGTGGTGGCAGGTGCCAGCCTCGACGGTGCGAAGTTCCTGTCGGACAAGCTGTACGTTATCGCCGGTGGGCTCGATTGAGTCACCGTCAGCACCGCCGTACTGAACGGCATGCGCGACGAGTGCGGGTGCCTCACTTGATCTCCCGAAGATGACGTCGGCGTACTGCCCGTTCAAGACGAGGGACTGCAGCTCCCAGTCGTGGCTGTGGATGGTCGGATGACCAGGCAAATCACGTCGCGCAATCTCGCCAGGCCAGATGTGGACACGGTGGGAGCCGGTGAAGACACCGTCCCGCACGTCGCCTAGTCGGAACACAATGAAGCCGTTCGGGTGCCAGCGTGCACTGGAGACGTTGTTGAGCGCCTCTCGTATCGCCGAGCGCCAATTGTTGTGCAGATGGCGCTCGGCCCACGAGGACCATGTGGTGTCGGTCACTAGATCTCCAGTCGCTGTCCACCGTCGAGCGGGATGACTGCTCCGGTGATAAAAGGGTTGTTGACGAGGTAGGCGAGCGCATCCGCGACCTCGCTCGGCTCGCCGAGCCGACCGGCTGGTGTGGTGGAGATGGCCCAATCGACGACGCCCTGCCCGGCGGAGCGGGTCATTTCGGTGTCGATGTTGCCGGGAGCGATGCCGTTGACGGTGATCCCGTGGGCCCCGAGCTCGCGTGCCATAGCAGTCGTCACGGTGGCCAGTGCCGATTTCGCAGCGGTGTAGGCCAACACCGCCGAGGAGCCCTTGTCGGCGTAGGTGGTGTGGATGTTGATGATCCGGCCGAAGCCCTGGTCTTTCATGCCGGGCGCAACGGCCTTGATCAGCAGGATCGGTGCAATGACGTGCTCGGCGAAGGTCGTTGCCGAGTCCGCAAACGTTGCCGCGCTCCACTCAGACGGTCGCAGGATGCGCCCGGCATTGTTGACCAGGACCGAGATCGCGTCGCCCACGGCCAGCTCGGCGGCCAGATTCTCTACGGCCGCCTTGTCGCTCAGGTCAGCTTGAACGGCGCGGTGGACTCCAGGGCCCGGGAGGTCGGCGACGAACTTCTCGGCGATGTCGCTCTGCTCTCGGTAGACGACGATGACGGCCGCCCCGGCGCTCGCCAGCCGCTCGCTCATGGCAGCGCCGAGCCCCCGGGTGCCGCCGGTGACGACAGCAGTCCGTCCAGTCAGTTGCAGGTCGTTTGTCATCTTGGGTTCCTCTTTCTCGTAGTGAGCTGCAACCCAGTCGGAAGACGGGTGCTGGTCGTGTTTCTCGGCGACGTAGGTCAGTCGTCTGGCTTCTGTCCGATCGCGATGATCGTGCCGCCGAGGCGCGGGAAGACCCGTGCAAGCAGCGGGAGGTTGTAGCGCTTCCCGCGTCGGTGGAAGTCCACGAAGTTGCTGCGCACGTCGAGCGTTCTGAAACCAACACTGCTGAAAGCGCGATCCAACAACTCCGGGGTGAAGGGCCGGATGTGCAGCCGGATGTAGTCGTGAAGCGGGTCAATGTGGCGGGGAGCCTTGCCCAGAAGGAACCTGAGTCGATCCTGCAAGGTCGCGATGTTCGGCGTCGTCACCAACAGGAGGCCACCTGGCACAAGGACGCGGTGGCACTCGTCAAGAAACCGCCGGGGGTCGAAGAGGTGCTCGATCAGCTCGCCGCAGAAGATCGCGTCGACGGATGCGCTATCCAGGGGAAGGCCGGCGGTGACGTCCGCGCAGATCTTGGTTGTGAAGCCCGTGGCACCCTCAAGGGCCTCCGCAGACGCGTCGATGGCGATGCGGACAGCCTGCGGGTAGCTCTCCTTGCCGACAGGGCTACTGTCGCCGGGGCCAATATCCACGAGGACAAGGTTGGCGCTGGTGGGCGCAAGGTGCGCGTGCAGCAGTTCCGTCGCGACCTGCGTTCGTCGGCTGTGGTAGATGCTGGAGATGTACTCGAAAGCGCCCGGCTTGGCGTAGTGCTCCTGGTTGGCGCGGAGCGCCTGCTTGGCGGGGTCAGTCATCACGTACTCCCAGCTCATCGAGTAGCTCGCCGAGCTCGCGGGTCTCGGGCCAGTCCTTGGTGCGGGGGTCGCTCTGGAAGTGCGTCTGAACCCAGTTCAGAAGATCACGGTTCTCGAAGAGCGTGCTGGTCACCGAGTCACGAGAGATCGTGCGGTGATGGTACAGATCCAGGATGGTGTACAGATCCAGGCGCCAACTGCCGAAGTCGGTCTCGATCGACAGCTGGTAGATCAGTCGCGACACCGTCGAGCTCACTGTATTGAGCCGTCGGTCAAGGTACGGCTGCACGGGGTCGAAGGGCTGGTCGCCGAAGAACGACAGGTGGTAGCCGATATTGAGATCATTGGCGGCCGTCGTACGGCCAAGCGTGCGCTCTCGGCGCAGCGACTCGATGTACTGATCGATGCCCTTAGTCTCGCCACCGAAGCTGAGCCCGATGGCAAGACCCCTGCTCACCCATGGGTCATGCTCGATTGCGAGCCGGTCGAGCATGAGGTTGCGGACCGGTTCGAGCGGGAGCGACGACAGGTAATAGCAGATCTGCTGAATCGTCGAGCGCAGGCGGATGGAGTCCGGCTCGCGTGCAGCCTCGCGGTCGTAGCTGGCCAGCGCGCCCTGAAGGTTTTGGGCAAGCTGACGAGCGATGCCCGATGACGACGACGTGTTCTTCAGCTCGTCCTTGATGAAGTCAGAGACCTGCGGGGAGAGGTACTGTCGGAACACCGAGGCGGCTGCTTCCGGTCCCGTCTTCGCGGCGTTGATGATGTACCGCGCCACCAGGAACTCCTGGAAGGTCTTGTGCATGAACTCGAAACTGTCGAACTGCGTGGTACCCGAGCCGACGGCCTCGGCCCCGATCAGAATCGAGTGCAACTCAAGATCCCGTGCGTACGCCTTGACTTCGTCGG
This sequence comes from Humibacillus xanthopallidus, assembly GCF_006717145.1. Taxonomy (GTDB): domain Bacteria; phylum Actinomycetota; class Actinomycetes; order Actinomycetales; family Dermatophilaceae; genus Humibacillus; species Humibacillus xanthopallidus. The sequence goes on from NZ_VFQF01000002.1 coordinate 1,128,714, forward strand.
GCGTCTTGTCGAACAGCATCTCGGTCAACGCCTGTCGGATCTGTCCATCGGTGAACGAGGGTGCAGTCTGGAGGCCGGGAGTGCCTTCGTCGTAGAAGCGCCATGCGAGGTGCGTCAGTAAGTCGAGCTTGTCGGCCGACTCAAGGACGCTCCCGCGCCGGGCGGCTTCGTTGCGGAGGGTCTGCACGATCCACTGCCGGTGTAGTGATAACGAGTTCAGCTCCAGCGGGAGGTTGTTCTCGCCGGGTGGGATGAGGTCGAGCGCCATGTTGAGGCGCAGCGGGATCGAGAGGAGCGACTCGACGTTAGGCGACTCAAGCCGACGCTTAAGGCCCTCGACCACGCTCAGATCGTCAGTGTGGAAGACGTGCCGGTGGTAGGCGTCGATGTAGCGCTCGATCGTCGGCACGTCCCACGGCCGCATCTCCAGTACAGTGCGCCCCTCTACGAGAGTCGTTCCGGTGAGGAACTGCTCGTAGAACTGTGTGCGGCAGGCAATGACGTCCGCGCCCTGAAGGCTCTCGTTCTCGATCGCCTCGCGGACCTGCGGCAGGGTTCCCGACGCCAGAAGCTCGTCCAGGGAGTCCATGACGACGACGTCTCGACCATCGGTGAGCACCGCTGCTTTGCTGAGGTTGACGGCGCGCAGGTCGATCAGCACGGGAATGCGGTCAACATTGTCCGGCAACCGTGCGGCAAGGGCCAGGAAGATCAGGCGGCAGACCAAGGATTTTCCCGCTCCCGGAGGAGCCACAATCAGGTATTGCTCACCGTTGTCCCGCAGCTTCTCGGTCAGGTGCTTCACGACATCAGCGATTGGCTGGTTGCGATTTGCGCCCGCGCGGATGGACGCCGTCGCGGGCATCCGGAGCGCGGTGTTGCTGTCCAAGTCGCGCAGGGTCAGCGTCGATGACCCGGTGACCTTCAAGCTGAGCAAGCGGTCTCGCTCTGCCGCCAGGTCACTGCGTGTCGCCGAGACCTCCGCCCGCGACGGCATCGGTTTCTGCGCCTCCCGGGTCGCGCCCGGCGTCGCGGGAAGGATGTACGTCGGCTTGTTCGCACGCTCGTCAAGCCATCGGGCGACCCTAGCTTCGATGGTCGACACGTTCACCGTGTCCAGCTCGTTGTGGACCCCGAGCTTGGTAAGCGCGATCTTGGCGTCGGAGAACAGCTCGGAAGCCCGCTGTGTGTCACCGAGATGCGCCGTAAGGCCGACGCGGAGCTCCCACAGGGTCGGAAGGGCGACAGATTCCAGCTCGAACTGGCCCAGGGCGAGGAGGAGCCCGTCGGCGTCGTAGTTGGTGTGCTTGACGATGCCGCCGAAGTAGGAAGCGATGGCGTGCTCCCGTAGCGCCGACGCCGTCGTCACCTCCTCGATCCATATCGAGACCTCGTCGTCTGGCGACACCCACTCCGTCGGAGGCTTGATTCGTCCCAGCGTCTTGATCGTGGGATGCAGCAACGGCATGACCGGCTCGAGTTGCTTGAGCGCCGCGACTGGCTCTCCAGCGTCGGCGAGGTCACTTGCGTGGCTGAGGCGATCGGCGATGTCCAGAAGGTCGACCGCGGCGCGATCGAGCGTCAGCGAGTAGGCCCCAGTTCCCTTCGCCTCCAAGCTGTAGCCGGTGATCCCGTGGTCGGTGAGGAGCTTCTTGATGCCCGGCGCGTTGCCACGGATCTTGCTGGTGTCGCGTTCCTCCGGGTCGTCATACCAGCCGGCCGCTGCGAGCGAGTCCCCGTCGACCGTCTCGCTGGCCTTGAGCAGCAGGGCGGTCAGGATGCGCGAGGGCTTGTTGTCGCGGATCTCTTTGCCGCCGAGCAGGAGTCCATTGATCACAGAAATCGGGTAGCTCGCGGTCACGTCCTCGCCTCCTTCCTGCTGCCCGGAAAACCACGGTAGTAGCCCGGCTGTGGCCGCGTGTTGACGACTGTCGAAACCACACCCACGACAGTCCCCCATTAGGCGTCAACAGTCGGCTGGTTGACATACCGAGGCACTCGACCGGGCGGCCGTGTGTTGACGGGTGTTGAGTTCAGGCGCCTCCAACAGAGCCGAACGACCACCCCCAGCGTGCTTGCCACGCTTTATCCAGTGTCCACATCGAGCGGGAGGAGCCAGGCCATGAAGAACCCCAGCAACGGCATTACGTATTGGCCGTACGAGGTGTGCGACGACACCGGCGTCGTGACCTCTGGTCTCATCTTCGCGCCCTCCGCCGCGAGTGCCGCCTGGCACGTGATGCGCTTCGTCGCGCCGACCGCGCAGGTGCACGTCCTCGACGAAGGCGAGGGGGCCGCATGATCGACCGCGCTCTCCTGCAGGCGAACGCCGCGCCCACGTCGGTGCTCGCGGAGCCGCACAGTCTCCTCCAGGACGCCGTCCTCACAGCGCTCTCCGCCTGGTCGGAGGAGGCGACCGGTCTGCTGGAGTACTTCCAGGACAACATCGCCTTCCATCTCAGCCTCGACGGCCGGCCGACGGTGCTCGGCTCGTTCAGCAAGAACGCGCTGGTCTTCTCCGACACCGAGGTCTCGACGATCCAGATCCACCTCGGCGAGATCCTGCGTCTTGTTTTGCCGGCCCAGCGCGCGACGCAGTTGGTCGTCACCGCGTTGCACGAGCTGGCCCATGCCAACGCCGCTCTCGACGGCGTCAAGGACACTAGCCGCGGCGGCCGCTACCACAACCGCAAGTTCGGTCGTCATGCCGCCGGCCTCGGTCTGCAGACCGAGTTGGCGCCGCAGATCGGTGTCATCACCACCGGCCTCGCGCCCCACGTTCTCTCGGTGCTCGGCGACGCACTCGTCGACATCGAGGCGGCGCTGGTGATGGAGCTGCCCGGCCCGGTGCTGGGGCCGCTCTCGGCCGCCGCCGCGAGCTCCGCCGGGTTCGACGCCGCCAGCGAAGAGACCACGCTGCCGAAGCACATCAGCGCGGTCTGCGCCTGCGTGGAGATTGCGGGCCGTCCCCGACGGCTTCGCATGGCAGCTGGCTCCTGGCTCGCGGGGCCGGTGGTCTGCGGCGTCTGCCACGCACCCTTTCGACCCGTTGTCGGGTCCCTGTCAACCGCTGGTCGCACGAAAGCCACCAGCGGGGCCGCATCCCCCACGAAAGGAGCCCCGTAATGGCCACCAAGAAGGAGATCAAGAAGAAGGTGCGCGCCAGCTCGACGCGCACCCACAACCGCCGCAAGACCCCTTGGTATTCCCGCGCCCCGAGGTGGGTGCTGGTGCTTGGGACCGTCATCGCGCTGGCGCTGCTCGGCACCGGCGGCGCTGTCTCCTACGCGAAGTACAAGCTCGACTCGTTGGTGCCGAGACTCCCAATCATCGGCACCATCGTCTACACCGCGCCGACCGCCAACGAGCAGGCCATCGACCTGCCGACGTCGGTCACCGACCTGGTCACGCAGGCGGCTGACGCCAGCTCCGGCTTCCGGCTCGTGCGCGTCGATGGGGACGGCACGATCAGCTCGAAGGTTGTCGATGCCACGCCGAAGTTGCCCGACGGTGAGGTTGCAAAGGTCGAGGCCCGCAAGCGCGACGCCACCAACGCCCTGCTGGACAACCTCAAGGGGGACCTCAACGGAGCCGTGGCCACGGTGTCGGGGGAGTCGCTGCTCGGCGGCCTCCAGCGCCTGACCAACCTCGACACCACCAAGCCGGTGATCCTCATCGGCTCGCTGCTCGACACCACGAGTCCCTTCGACTTCCGCTCGCTCGGCTTCGATACCAACGTGCCTGAGCTGGCCGACAAGCTGAAGCAGGCAGATGAGCTGCCGAAGCTCGACGGTGCCGACATCCGCATCGTGGTGCGCGGCACGGCAGGCGACCAGCCGCAGCTGCGCACCGTCCAGAACGACTACCGCCAGGCTGCCTGGTCTACGGTCTTGAAGGCCAGTGGTGCTAGCTCGGTCAGCTTCAGCTATCCCGACGGCAGCACGCCCACCGCGACCGTGCCCGCGCCGGTGGTGCCGATCCCGCCGCCGCCAAGCACCCCGGTGGTGCCGGAGTCGACGCCGACCGGCACCATTTGCACCTTGCTCGGCGGCACCTACTTCCAGCCCGACAAGCCGGTGCTGCTCGATCGCGTGGCCACCCTCAAGGCGATCGAGAAGTGCGTCGCGGCCATGCCGCCCGGCGCGAAGGTGACGGTCACCGGCTACACCGCCGGTGCTGACCCGAAGAACAGCTTCGCGCTAACCCTCAGCCAGCAGCGCGCTGACGTCGTGCGCGATCTGCTCGTCGCCCTGGGCATCGCCAAGGGCGACATCACGACCTTCGGCAAGGGCAACTCGAACGACCGCCCGTACCCGAAGGCCCCCGACGACCCCCGCAACCGCTGCGTCGTCATCACCGCCGACACCGGCACCAAGTAGGAGAGGAACAACCACCATGAGTGAGAGCAACGTCGTGCTCCTCCACCCCGAGGAGCCGCACGAGCCCGGCCCGATCTGGAGCGGGCCGACGCCCAAGCCCAAGCTGACCGAGACCCAGGCAGTCAAAAAGGGCAAGTTCGTCGACCGCAAGACCTTCCGCTTCGTCGACCTGCTCTTCGGCCTCGTCGTCGCGCACCACATCTCGTCTCGGACGCCGCGCAACCAGTGGGAGCCGACGCCGACCGTCACACAGCGGCTCTCCGCGCCGTACATCAAGGAGGGCCAGGACATCGTCGACATCCGGTTGGAGACCGACGTCGACCCCGAGCTTGACGCCATCGACGAGGGCGTCGAGCAGATCAGGGTGAACGTCGAGACGTTGGAGAAGGGACCGGGCGACGTCACCTCGCCCGAGACCAACAAGCCCTTCAGCGCCGCCGAAGGCGTCAGCCGCGCCAAGCAGGACGCCGACCAGATTGAGCGCGACCGAGCCGCCGGGGCGCGCATCCACGAGCGGGTGCCGAAATGGCTGCGCATCGTGGGCCACCTGATGCCGTTCATCGAACTGCTCGGTTTGCTCAGCTTCGCCAGCTTCGAGTTGAACGTGCCGCTGCTGGCGCCCTGGGTGAACCTTCTCACCTGGAGCTTGTGCGTCGTGATCGTGGTGGTGATCTGCATTGCGCTCAAGGTCTCGGTCGACCGCGCCGCGACCCATCACAACCAGGCGCGCGAGAGTGAACTCTACGGCCAGAACCACGAGGCCGAGGCCAGCCGCAAGCACCGCCTCGGCTGGGGCATCGCTGCTGGCCTGATCGCGCTAGTCATCACGGTCTGCTTGCTGGAGCGGGCCGTCGTGGCGCTCACGGCCGCCCGCCCACTGGCGGCGCTGACCCTGGTCGCCCTGGCGGTGATTGCTGGCATCGCCTGCCCGGTCGTCGCCTTCGCGGCCACGGCCTTCGACGGCTCAAAGGTGCGCCGGGAGCACGACGTACTCGTCGAGCAGCTCGATGACGACCGCGACGAGTGGGACGACCACATCGCCTCGATCGAGGAGGAGACCGCCCAGCTGCTGCAGACCGCTGGCGGCATCACGACGCGCATCTTCCCGTCGATCCGGGTCGAGGCCGAGGCCAAGGCCAACGAGGCCCGGCCGGTGTTCAACTTCCTGCGCCTGCAACTCGGGCTGCCGGAGGGTGACGCCCCGGCTGGTGGCACCCGGCTGCTATGGGGCCACGCAGGCAAGGCTCGCAGCGGCTCGATCTCCAACGGTCTTCCGGGCAGCGACGAGATCAGCCTGCAGGGCCTCATCGACCGCTGGCTGCACGTGGAGTCGAAGCGTGGCGAGCTCAAGGCGCTGCTGGACCGTGTGGCCCAGCTCCCGCCCCACCCCTGGGACAAGTCCCGGCCCGACCAGTGATCTCACGGCGTAGCCCGGGGATTCACATCCCCGGCCGACGCAGGAAGGACACCCCCATGCGAAGCGTTCGCCGTGTACGTTCCCGCCGCACCCTGCGGGCACGACCCCCTCGTCGTCGTCGCCTGTCCCGGGCTTCCCGTCGCCGGTCACCGATTCCCAGCAGCTCCCTGATCGCTGCCGTCGCGGTTCCGGCCATCCTGCTTCTTGGCGTCGCCACTGCCCAAGCCGACAGCAAGCTCGACGTGCCGCCGAGCGTCGCCCCGGCGGCACCGGGGCACGCCCCGGCAGCACCGGCCATTCCCGGCGGTCTCAAGGAGGGGCGCGACTACTCGTTCATCGCGAAGGATGGCGGCACGCCCATCCAGTGGGCGTGCACCAAAACCATCCCCGTGGTGCTCGACGGCTCCGCTCCGCCAGGGGCCGAGAGGACCCTCAAGTCGGTGGTGAAGACGCTGACCGACGCCACCGGCTTGCCCTTGGTCGTGGAGCCGAGCGCGCCCACCGCTGGCGCCATCCACGTGCGCTACGTCGCCCAAGGGCAGCAGACTCTCGGCATGGAGCTGCATGACCCTGAGCTGGGCGAGGGCGGGCCGCAGGCGTCCGGCGGCACGATCACCTTGGGCAGGGTAGTGGTGCGCGACGACACGCCAGACGCCGATCCCCGCACTCCCCAAGGTGCCCACGTTCTCCTCCACGAACTCGGTCACGCCGTCGGCCTGAATCACTCCGTCGACAACGTCGACGAGCTGATGGCGCCGTCCAGCGGGCCCGGATCGAAGCCGGTGCTCGGCCCGGGGGACCGGTACGCCCTGAGTGTTATCGGATGCCCTTCAATGGGGGCGGGTGGGTGAGGGACCCACGGGCCACGGTCCAAAGTGGACTTGTACACGTCGACAGCCTGCCGACGGAACTCCTCGGAGTAGTACTTGCGGGCCGTGGTTCAGGATCATCTCGCTTCCCCAGGAATTGCTGGATTCAACGTGTCCATGAACCACGGTCACGGTCCACCGGCACTAATGAGACAACTCCGCTTTGGCTGAAAGTCGTCGCGTCGATTCCGAGCCTCCACAAAACCCGAAACGGGATGGTCTATAGCGTCGGCTGAATCCCGGGCGTTTGGCCAGCTGTGAGTTGGTCGGGCAGCGTTAAGAGCAGCCTTCGAGTCACGGTGGCGGCTTCCTCGGCGGCGCTCGCCTGGTGCGGGAGGTCAGCACCTGAGGCTGCGACCAGGCGGCCTCTGGCCGTCGATGTGAGCCGTTCAGCGGTGTGGTTGAGAGAGTTGGGGCGACCGAAGACGAGACCGGAGCGCACGAGGGCGCTCGAGAGGGCGGTTGCATGCGCGGAGAGCCAGGTGGCGCCTTGGGCGCTCCGAATCAGGGAGTCGTATACCCGCGCCGTATCCCAGGCGTCCCCGTCGTCGCGCGTGACGACATGGTCAAGTGTGGTGAAGAGAGCCCGTGCGGCAGCCGTGTAGTCCTTGGACGGGGGAGCCAGGGTCGTGTTTGGACCCCATACATTAACTGCACCTTGAGCGGCATGCGCGGCCTTCACGAGCAGCTCATGCTGTCTGGCGAATGACGGGCGACCGTTTCGTCGCAGGACGTCATCGAGGGCGGCGTAGATGTGGATGGCCTGGCTGGAGATGTCCTTGACGACATCGAGGCTTGGAACTGTCCTTCGGAGCTCGAGGTAGGCCTCGCGGGCCCAGGCGTGCAGCGCGAGGTCGAGCGCGTCGTTGAGCGTTCGCACCTCTGTGGCTGCTGGCCCGGCGGCGGGATTCTGCAGCCCTGAGACGCGTGTGCTCGGGGGCAGCGAGATCAGCGCTCGAGCGGCATACCGTGCCATTGTCATTGGCCGGTCGACGTCTTCGGTGTCGCAGAGGACGAGTGTGTGCCGAGCTGCCCGCGAGGCGAGCTGCAAGACGTCCCTGGCGATGCTGGTGGCCGAACTGGCCTGCAGCGGTGGCGTGCTCGGGTCGTGTCGGTGGGCGACGAGGATGTCGGCGGTGGCTCCGATGGTGGTGGCGAGCCGTGAGAGAGGGTGGGTCTCGCCTGCGTGGGCGGGCGTGACGTCCTTGAGGGCGAGAGCTGCGAGATTGATCTGGTACCCGTCGGGGTATCGTGCGGCCGCGATTGCCCCGCGGTGGATCTGCCTGCGCACGTGCTCGGGGCTGACGCCCAGGAGCTGGGCGGCCTGGCGTGGTGTGACTGTGTCGTCGCGGCTCGCCGGCACGAGAGGTTGGGGGTAGCTGGTGACGACCCGATGCAGGGGTAGCGCGTCTGCGTCGTACGCTCCTGCGCCGACCCGGTGGCGGGCGAGCTCTTCGAGGATGCGGTAGACGGTCTGGTCGAACGAGTCCCAATGCTGCTCCGTGATGGTTTCGCCGCAGGCCTCGAGCTCGCCCGCGAGCGCGTGTGCTCGGTCGAGGAGGTCCGTGACGGTGGTGAACGTCACGGCCGGTTCCCGCCGTGCGCGCCGGAAGCGGCCTCAAGCTCTTCGACGAGGCGTTGCAGGTCGAGGATGTGGGCGCGCCAGAAGTCGAGGTCGGCCGGGGCATCGTCAGGTGCCACGGAGTTCAGTTCGGTCAGTGCCGCTTCGAGGTGGCTGCCCGCGTTCGCGCGCTGGGCGATGGGCGCGGGCAGTGGGTGGAGCCCGGCGGCGACGAGGCGCAGGGTGCCCGCGAGGGTGGACCACCGTGCGAAAGGGTTGTCGTGGCTGCGCGCTTGGGCGAGCGCCGCGGCTTGGTGGAGCTCGCCTGCTGCGATGTCGAGCTGAGCACTGGACATGGGGTCTCCGTGGTTGGTCGATGGGTCACAGAAGGGCAGGGCCGGCGGCGACCGCCGCTCCCCGAATGGCACCAGACGCGGGCTGTAGCTCGCGGGCGAGAGCGATCGTGAAGACTCCCCGGGGATTCCAGCCGTGTCGGGTCATCTCGCTGGTGACTTCGTCGATGAACCGGGCACGCGCACGGGGGCTGAGGCCCTCCACGAGCGGTGCCACCGCGGCGACGGTGTCGCGAACCGGGTCAGTGGCCCGGGCGAGGACGAGCCGGACGAGGTCACGGCCCGGCAGATGCGTCACAGGCCCGGCTCCGGTCTGGGACTCGCAGGGGCGGAGGAAGGCGTTGACGCCGGTCGGACCGTGGTCGGCGATCCACGCTGCCGGGTCGGTGCCGGCGGGCATCTCGGTGATGGCCAGAGGCCGACGGGCAGTGAGGCACATGGCCTCCACCCACCGGTCGGTTCCGCGGCGGCCGGCATCGTCGCCATCCAGTGCGACCCGCGGCATCTGGGGGCTGGCGGCCAGGACCGCGGCGGCTTGGGTGGGGGAGACCGTGATCCCGTTGGCGCTCATCGGGGCGATCTGGTCGGAGACGCCGGCGGCCGCGGCAGCGGCAGCCAGGGCGATGGCGTCGATGGCGCCTTCGACGATGACGGCGTGACCGCTGGCAGCGAGGGTGTGGTGCGTCGGTCGGTAGAGCAGCTGGGACTTGTCGAAGACGGGGGTCCGGCTGGGGTTGCGGTACTTCGGGGCGTGGGGATGGCCGCTGACGTCCCGGCCGATGAAGCCGTGGATCTGCCCGTGGCTGTTGGTGACGGGGAAGATGAGCCGGTCCCGGAGGGTGTCGATGAGCCCGCCCGTGCGGGTCCGCGTCGCGAGATCGAGCTCGAGCAGCTCGTCGTCGGTGACGCCTTCGCCGCGGAGGTGCTCGGTGAGGGTCGTCCAGCCGTGGGAGGCGTAGCCGACGAGGGGGCCTGGGGCTTCGAGTTGGAGGTCGCGGAGGTTGAGTCCTCGGTGGTGCCAGAGCCGCTGGCGGGCGAAAGAGGCTGCGACGGGTGTCGAGAGGTGGTCCCAGGCCAGCTGGTTGATCTCGAAGGCGCGCTCGTGAGTGACCTGGAAGTCCGGGGGCGCAGGGACGGAACGCAGTCGCGGGTGGTTCGCCGCGATGCCGCTGACGGGTATGGAGCGGCCGTTCTCGAGTTCGGCAACCGCGTCCAGGAAGTCGAGGTTGCGGGTGCGTTGGACGAAGTCGATGACGTCGCCTGAGGCGCCGCACCCGAAGCAGTGGAAGCGGTCGGGCACCCCCTCGACGGACATCGACGCCGTTCGGTCCTCGTGGAAGGGGCAGCACGCCATCCAGGCGCCGCCTCGAGGGATCAGCTCGATGCCCGCGTCCGCCATCACGTCCGGCAGGGGGTGCCGATCGCGGAGATCCTGCACGTCGACCGACGCGCGCTGAGAGGTCACAGCTGCGCTCCGATCGAGAGTCGGTCCGGCTCGGCCGCCGGCGTCGTCGTCGTTTCAGCGAGGGCCGCCGAGTGCTTGTGAACGAGGTGCGCGAAGCTCTCGACGGGGAGGTGGACGTCGGTGTCGAGGGCCTGGCGGAAGGTGCGGTCGACAGCGAGGCGCGGCGCGCGTTCTGCGAGCACGGCGTACTCCTGCCAGGTCGGGTCCCACGCGTAGAGCAGCCCCTGGGTCGCCTCGTCTCCCTCGAGTCGCAGTGATACCCGCTGGTCGCCACGCGCGCCCCACCGCATGCCGTAGTCACGGTCGGTGCCCGGGAGGTGGCCGTACTGCCTCTCGAAGGCGTTCGGCCCGATCCAGGCGAGATCGACTGGCGCGGTCAGCGTCGGGTTCTCGAGGCCGTATGCCGCCGAGCGGAGGGTGTTCACGTCGCTCGCTCCTGCGTCGAGCGCGGCGGTGATCCGCTCGCCAATGGAGAAGGCGTCTTCGCCGAGTTCCGGTGCGAGGTGGAGCGCGGCTGCCTGGGCGAAGGCGTTGCGCTGTCCCAGTCGGTACCAGTAGTCGATGGGGTCGCTCTCCTCGACGTTGCGGCTGGCGTTTCGGGACAAGGCGAGCAGCTGGGCTGTGAGGGACCGAGTGGCGGCCGTTGGGCCGTCAGCGGGTGTGGGAGTCATGGCGCCCTTCCCCGCGCGAGGCTCTCTCGCGCGTCAGGGGAGCAACACGATCGGAGGGACACCATTGGCAGAGAGCGTCGGCTGTGGTGAGACGGTCAATCCGTCTCCGATGCACTGGTACTCACGGCAGCCCACCGCGCCATCAGGTCGTCGCGGTGTCCGTTGAGCGAGCACTGGGTTTTGGCGACCTGCTCGCCGAGCAGCTGCTGACAGTCGTGCAGGGCACGGACGAACTCCATTGCGCCCGTGGGGGATGCGGTGTCGGCGTAGTCGGCGCGTTCGTGGTCCCGTAGCGCGGAGAGGATCTCCACCATCGCCCCGTGCCGGTGCCAGCACGGTGGGATGATCCGCGGCTCGAAGGCGAACCGCACCACCAATGCTTCGACCCACTCGCGAAGCTGGTCCATCGCATCGGATGCTTCGGCGTCCGTAAGCGATGGCCAGTGAAGCGGCCCGCGAAGTTGACCGAAGGTGCGCTCGAAGGGGTCCAGCCCGAAGTCGAGTGGCTCCCGGTCCTGGCTCATGACTGAGCGGGCGGGAGTGTCGCGGTGGAGGGACGACGCGGCTGCGCTCTGCGGAGGATCGCGATGATCCCGGCGGTCGCGTGGGGCCGGCTGTACCGCTGCCAGCCGGCGTCGGCGTCGAGGATGGAATGGAGAAGATGGTGATGGCGGCGGCAGAGGGGGAGCAGGTCCCTGACGTCTTCGGCGCCGACGCGGACGTAGGTGGCGTGATGGAGGTGCCCCGACTTGAGGGTCCATGGGCGTCCGCACACCAGGCACGCGGGTTCGGCTCCTGCAGTGGTGAGCCAGGCGGCATACCACTCGCGCCGTTTGTCGCGCCAGGCGCGCGACGCGAGGTACACGTCGTAAGTGCCGCCGGTGCCTCCCGAGCGACGGGTCCTACGAGACATTCGCGTGCGCATATTGGATCTCGTGCTCGAGCTCGGTCCGTTGCGACAGAAGCGCCTTGGCATCCTTGCGCTTCAACCAGGGCGTCAGAGTGAGCGCGATGGGTCGGGCCGACCGAAGAAGCAGGATCGCGGACCCAAAGGGCAGGGTGCGCAAGGCGGACGCTTCGAGGATCGGCGCTTCGGTGGTGGACGTCGACGAGCTGCGGCGGCCGTCGGGCCCGATGCTCCGGTTGGTCGTCTCCTTCGTGTGGGTGCCGATGAGCTTGGACAGGTCGTCGAGGTCACGCGCGTTGGAACCTCCGCCCAGGATCAACTTCACGATCGCGGCGTCCCAGATGGCGGAGGCAGCGTGCTCGCCCCAGACGGCGCGTGCCTGTGCCAGTGACTGGAGGACGACCGTGGTGGAGATACCGGAGCCGCCCCCGTCTGACATCAGCGACGCCAGCGAGGGCAGAGGGTAGTTGGCGGCCTCGTCGAGGACCATCGACAGGGGCGGGTCGAGCCGGGCTGAGGGGGAGCGTGCCGCCGCTCGCCGAGCCACCTCGAGGACGTCCTCGAGGAAGGCGCCGACCAGCCCGGAAGTCGCGGCCGCGCCGGTCGAGGTCCCGAGAAGGTAGATGGTGCCGTTGTTCGCGAGGAACTCCGCCGGGTCGAAGTGTTCGCGGTCGCTGGGGGAGACCGCATCCAGCACGCGGGGGTCAGCGAGGGCCGCGAAGGCGATCGAGACCATGGCCCAAACGGAGTCTCGCTGCCGCGGGTCCGCGCTGATGAGCGAATCCAGTCCCTGGTGCCACGAGGACGCCGCGCCGGGGTGGGTGCTCAGGATCATCACGGCCTCACGTGCGTGCACCGCGGAGAGCGACCAGCGGTAGAGGTCTGTCGAGGTGCAGCCGCCCAAGGCCGCTGCATGCAGAAGCGCACGGACTGCCTGCTCGGCGGATGCCTGCCAGAAGTTAGCGTCGGTGGTGCCGGTCGCGGCACCGGACGTGAGTGCCTTGGCACGGATCATCGCCACGTGCGGGTCCTGGCAGCCACGGATAGGAGACCAACGTGCTGCGGAGGGGATGCCGGGGGCGAGGCCCTGTGGATCGAAGACGGCGACCGGGCCGACGGACTGCCGGGCTCGCAGTGTGGCTGTGAGGTTGTCCGGCCGTGTGCTCGTGGTGATCACGGCCCCTGGGGCGTCGAGGATGGCGGGGATGATGACATGCAGGCCCTTGCCGGATCGGGGCGGTCCGAGGACGACGATCGAGTCCTCGACAGTGGAGCAGCAAGCGACTCCGCGGGAGTGCCCGATCACTCGGCCGACATCCTTGAGGGTGGTGTGCGTGAGTGTGGGCCGCAGAGCTTGAGCTCGCTTGAGGACGCGCCTTGCCCCCGCGGTCCGCTCGATCTCCGCGCGTGCGGCGATGCCCTCTCGCGCTGCCCAGTGCATCTGGGCGCCCCCTCCGTCGAGACGGCGGCGGAGTGAGACGACCGCGCTCAGGGCTCCTGCGCTCAACGCCGTGACGCTCGCCCAGTAGAGCGGAGGTGGGCCGAGGTCGACTCCCCACGCCTCGCTCGGAGAGCCCGGATCACCCAGAAGGGACGCCACCTCGCGGAAGGAGAATCGAGGCACTTCTCCGCCGAAGGTGATGCCACAGGCGGCGGCCGCGGCCCAGAGGATGACGGTGACCCCGCAGAGCGCAAGGGCAACAGGGAAGCGCCAGTCCTGACTCCGGTGAGGTTGCATGACCTGGCGACGAGGTCGACGGGGCACCAGGGCTCTAGCCCCTGTTGTCCAGTCGATCACGTCGGAAGGAGGGCATGGTTTCTGTCACCGTGCCCTCCTTCCTCCTCGTTGACTCAGCCGTGCCGCGTGGTTCCCACACGACACAACCAGGCCATCTGCTCGCGTCAGGGGCCGAGCATGCGGGCGTTCGTGTCGAAAAGAGCGAGCTCCTCATCCGTCGCGACATGCCTGACGACGAAGGCCCGTTGCCCCACGCGCCAGAGACCTTCACCGCGCTGCAGGTCGGGCAGCTGCGCTCGCTCGGCACTCGACAGGCCGAGCTCCACTGCCGTCTGCGGGGCCTCGCTGACTTCCTGCTGGTAGATGATCTTGGTCGAGCAGTCACCGAGCAGGCCACGCGCGAGGGCACGCTCCTCGGAACCTGCGTTACCCACCGCGTCCAGGTCCGAGAGGCGATGGACCACAAGCAGATTGGCGATGCCCAGACCGCGCGACAGCTTCCACTGGGACTGCATCCGAGCCAGAAGCGCCGGCTGGCGCATGAGCCGCCACGCCTCGTCGTAGATCACCCAGCGCTGGCCCCCGTCGGCTGCGGACAGGGCCGACTCCATCCACGCCGACGCACACGTCATGACCATCGCGATCAGCTGGTCAGACCCTTGGATCTGGGAAAGGTCCAGGGAGACCATAGGCAGCGACGGGTCGAACGCCACAGTGGAGGGCCCGTCGAACAACCCGGCGAGATCCCCGGCGACCAGGCGCCGCAGTGCATGTGCCAGGTCTCGCCCATCTCGAGCGAGGTCCTCGGCGGTTGCGCCGGGCAGCGACTCTGTGGGCTCCAGCAGGTGGTCGACGACCACTGGCAGCACTGGCGTCTCGCTGCCGTGCGACGCGGCAGCGAGAGCGACGTCCAGTGCTGTGTGCTCGACGGAGACCAGGGAGCGCCCGAGCGCTGACTGTGCCAGGGAGCCGAGAAGCTCTCTGCGCCTGGTCGTCACGAGGACGGCCCACTCAGGGTCGCCCAGTGCGTCATGCCGGGGCCCTGGGTCAAGGGGGTTGAGCCGGTTGCCGGATCCACCGCCCAGCCGGATGGCCGCACCGCCGACTGCTTCCGCGACGGCTGACCACTCACCCTTCGGGTCGCCTGGCACGTAGACCCGTCGACCGAAAGCGATGGAACGGGTGGCGAGCGACTTGGCCAGGCACGACTTCCCCTTGCCCACGACCCCGGCAAGCAGGCAGTTCGGGTTGGTGATGAACCCGTTCCGGTAGAGGACCCACGGGTCGAAGCAGAAGCCGCCCCCGGACCACGCGTCCTGGCCCACGTAGACGCCCTCACTCCCGAGGCCGCCCTCGGCGAGGAAGAGGTAGGCACCTGCGACGACGTCGGACGTGCCCCGGTGGGCAGGCAGGCGCAGCCGGCGGTAGGAACGCCCGGCCTCCGCGCCAGACTCACCACCAGCCGGCAGCAGCTGAGCGCGGCCGAGGTCCTCGACCTCGTCACGACGGTTCACCCCGTCGTTCCCGCTGGGTCGTTGGGGGTCTCGGGATCGCCACCTCGAGCGAGCTCGCCTCGTTCCCGAGGGAGCGTAGAACCCGTTGGGTCGTGGCGCCTTGTGCTTGGGCATCAGTTCACCTTCCGGGCGAGCGGAAGCGCGGCGGAGACAAAGGCGCGGGCCTGCTGCCCGTAGAGGCGTCGCGTCTCGCAGCCACACTGGATCGCAGCGCGCGAGATCTCGGCAACTGATCCCTCCAGTGCCTCGCGGGTGGGCGCGGTGATCGACACCAACCCGGTGAACTTCACGTCGGCATGGCCGCTGATGAGAGCCCGCTCGCGGTCCAGAACGTCGTCTCGTTCGGCGCTGTCTGACAGGTCGGCAATCGCCCCGATCTTGGCCTTCTGCGCTGCCTCCGTCGCGTACTCGACCTTGGCCTTGCGGATGTCGCGGATGGCGACGTCGGCCGGGACGGGCTGGATCGTGAGTGACAGCGTCTTCCGGATCCCAGCCTGGAACACCAAGGAGTGCAGGAAGTAGGGCGGCACCGCCACCCGTGGCCACTCGCTGATCCACAGCACCGCCGAGAAGGCCGTGTCATGCCGGACATAACCCCAGTGCTCGTCCATCGCGACGGGGCCGGCGTCGGCCAGCGACTGCGTCGCGTCGGTGTCCCTTCCCGGCTCGAAGGTCTCGCGGAGAGTGGCGGCGATCTCCGACTCGTTGAGCCACGTGGCGAGGGTCAGATCCGCCGACCTCAGCCCGGTCTCGAGAGAGGTCATCTCCTGGCGGAGGAAGGCCACGCCCCCGCGAAGGCCGCGGCCCGACTGGCGGATGTGCGTTCTGGCCGCCTTGAGGTCGAGCGAGATCGCGATGAGGGTGCGGTGCGTCGACGCGGACGGCGCTGCGCACCGCATCAACATCTCGTACTGCCGGATCGGCCACTCGCCGCGCCGCTTCTTCTCGCCGTGCAGGTCCCACCACCCGGTGATGCCTCGCCCAGCGTCGGGCAGCGAGACCTCGAGCACCTGCACCCGGGTGCCGGTGCCCGACGCCGCCAAGCTCGCCAGCGCGCGTCCCCATCCGTGCACCCGTCGCTCCTGCTCGTCCGGTGCGAGCAGCACGTATGCCGGGTGGTGGACCACGGCGACCGCGCTGAGAGTGTGAGCGTGAGGGTCGTGAAGCATGGCGGTCCCCGACTCGCCATCGATCAGGAAGCGGATCGCTGCCGCGTCGCCCGGCAGCGCCAGGGTGCCCGATGGGCGAGGCGCAGCAGGCCGGGCCCGGAAGCGGGTCTGTCCTTCCACGTGCCGCAGGAGGAAGTGGCCGGCCGTCGGGAGGGACTCGACCAGCGGCCGCCCGTTCCACCTCACGAAGGCAAGCGCCCCGCAGCCACCCCACAACGGGCTCGTGACGGCCGCGCCGATTGCGCCGCCGACGAAGATCGAGGGCACGAACACGGCGATCGCCACGCACAGACATGCGACCCGTGCTGCCGACAGCCCGAGAAGGAACCCGCGCCGCGGCAGACGGCCGAAGCGAACGGTGGGCGTCGTGGATGAGAGGTCGGTCATGACGTCAGCTCCTGGGGAATGCGGGCGGAGGCGGCTGCTTCGAGACGCTGTCTCTCGGCGCTGCCGCGGACGAGTTGGGCGCCGGAGGTCCAGGCGGAGCGGAGGCTGGGGTGGCCGATCCCACGGCACTCGCCGTCTTGTTCACGACCGCCTTCGTCCCCATGGCGACGCCGGCGAGCACCGCGACCGGGGCAGCCACGGAGGCGGCTGCGGCGCCCCCGCTGCCGTTGGCTGCCCCGGCCAGTCCCGGGCTGCCCGAGCCACCGCCTGGCGCCAGGGATGACGGGGGAGTCGAAGAGCCGGCGCCACCGGGCGGTGGCGGAGGCCCCGGAGGACCAGGTGGTGGCAGTGGGCGGAACCGAGCCGCACTGGACCCCCCAGATCCCGACGAGCCGACGCTGGCGAGAACGCGGCTCTGACCTTGGATCGCACTGACCTTCTGCGGGGCGCTGATCAGCGTCTGCGCGCCGGCCGTGGCCTGGCGAGCAGTGGCGGCAGCGGCGTGGAGAGTGTCGCCGGCGAAGTGGAACATGCGAATGGCGATCCACGGCGCCAAGCCGCCAAGCAGGAGGATGAGGCATCCGCCGGCGAGCTGCGTCACGGTCTGCGAGACACCCGTGTTCGTCTGGCCCGCACCATTGAGCACGGCGACACCGATGCTGAGGATGATGACGAGCAGCAGCTTCGAGACGACCATGGCGCACACGAACTCGATCCACCGCCTGACCCAGCCTCGGGCGAAGTCGGCTGTCGCTCCCGCGAAGGCCAAGGGTGCGAGCACGGCCGCGACGAGCAGCATCAGCTTGCGGATCATCATCGCGGCCCAGACCACCACAACCGCCATGATGATGACGACAGCGAGGACGATCACCGCGGCTGGGTTCTGGACTTGGTTGAGCCCGACGAAGGCAAGCTTGGTGCCCATCCCGCCGATGTTCGTGCCCATCGTGTAGGTCACGACTCCCTCACTGAGCGCGTCGACTGCACCGATGAGCACACGCGTAGTTCCCAATGCGAGAGCTGAGCCGACGAAGCTGATGAGCAGGCCGGTGACTGCCCTGCCCATGGCGACGGGGTGACCGCGGACCGCCGCCATCGTGACCTGGATGACGAACAGGGCCAGACACAACACGCCCGCGATGGCGCCGGTGACGCCCATCTCGCGGGCGAGGGCTGGGGAGGACAGATCGAGGCTCGTCGCATCGCTGATCTGCTGCCACAGCCAAGTCGCGGCGCTCTGGGCCGCAAGTCCGAAGTAGCCGGCGATGTGGGAGAAGGCCCCGTCGACGACGTTCGCGCCGGCCCCAGCGACTCCGACCGCGACGTTCACGACTTGGCACATGGGATTGAGGGCCTGCACCCCATCGCAGCTCATGGCGCAGTCACCGGGACGGCGGTGTAGGTGACGAGGGTGATGAAGCCCCAGCGGTCCCGCGAGGGGGGCCCTTCGAGATTGAGCGTCAGGGCGACGCTGGTCGTTGACGTGACCTCGCGGCCTTGCTGCTGGGCGTGCAAGGTGACGGTGGCGGACACCTCGCGACCGGTGACGCCCGGGTCGGTGATGCGACCGGAGGCAACGGCGTTGCTCCATGCCATCGGCTCGACCACGCGGTCCACCCGGACTGTGGTGTAGGCCTGTCCGGCAGCCAGGGAGCGCCACTCCACCTCATCGGGAACCGCTGCCCGACCGCCCGACCTCTCTGTCACGGAGTGGAGGGCGAGCCGGCCGCGCAGCTCGGGAGGGACCAGGCCGACGACGAGGGGCTCGGACGTCATCGCCGACTCAGCCTGCACCCACGCCAGGTGGTCAGTCCGCACGCCGCTGTAGTCCTGGGTGAGCAGTCTCCGGACGAATTCGGCGGCATACAGGTCGGGTTGCTCGGCCGCGTCGCCCGAGATCCTGCGGGGCGTCACGACGGCGCTCACCTTCTCGACGGAGCGGAGCTGCTCGACTTCTGCCTGGGCGACGTCTCCCTTGACCCGGGCCGCAGCCGTGGGCTCTGGCGCTGTCTGGTTGGGCAGGGACGCCGATGTGCGGGTAGCCGAGGCGCCGATGGCGCCGCTTGACGAGGACGGCCCAGATGCCCTGTTGGCGACCAGGGCGAGGAGCGTCCCGATCGCCAGGAGGAGGGCGCAGCAGGCGACGAGGAGGACCCGTCGCCCGGGGTGCGTCAGCGACATGTCAACGCACCGCGGAGCCGGCAGCGCTGAAGAACGACACCAGCGTGTTGGCCGCACCGATGAGCATGGCGGCGCCGGCGGAGACGAGCACGCCTGTCTTTCCTCGACCGGAGACGTGGGGGTTCGAGGAGTGCGAGCCGACTGCCCAGGCGATCGCCGAGATCGCGACTCCGGCGACGGCCGCGATGAGGCCGAACGTGAGCAATGCGCCGACGATCTTCTCGACAGCAGCGATCCCGGGGAGGCCGTTGTCGTTCGGCGGGACGTTCACCGTGGGGGCCATCCATGGCTTCATGACCGTGCACCTTCCGCAGCTGGCGCGGACTGGTTCCGCGCATGGACCCGATAGCCGGCGGGTGGGGGCACCATTCGCGTGGCGGGCGTCATGACCGGACTCAGCCGATGTGACGCAGGCCTGAAAGACCCTTGGAGACAAAGGAACTGAACGCAACTACCCGGATGACGTCGCCTGTTCGCGGGGCGTGGACTACGAGGCCGCGGCCGATGAACATCCCGACGTGGCCGGGCGCGGCGATCGTGCCGTCCGCGCCGGGGATCATGACGAGGTCCCCGGGTGCCAGCTGGGCGACGGAGGTGACGTGGCCATTCCGCAGTTGCTGGCTGACGACGCGGCCGATGGTCACCCCGGCGCGCGACCACGCTTGCTGGGTGAGTCCTGAGCAGTCGAACCGATCCGGTCCGTTGCCGCCCCAGAGGTACGGCTTGCCGAGCTGCGCCAGGGCGAAGCTGACGGCGATGCGTCCGGCCGGACTGGTCTGTTCCGGGAGTGTGTAGCCGTTGGGGAGGCCATGCGTGCCGGCGCCGCCCGGGGACAGTGCGTCGGCGGGCGCACCACCGCAGTCGAGAGCGGAGGAGTCGGCCTCGATCGCCGCGAGCAGCGCGGCGGCGCGTGGAGCCTGACGTTGGTAGTTGCCGCCCATCACCGTGGATCCGCCGTTGGCAGCAGTGGGCCGGCCCGTGAAGGCGGAACGCTGGACCAGCTGAGCGGCCGTCCACGGAGGCATCGTGCCCCACCCGCCCTGACGCAGCAGCGCATCCACGAAGAGGTTGGTCGACTCGGCAGGATCCATGCGGCGAGCAGCACTTCCCCAGCCGGGTCGTTGCTGAAAGAGACCGAGCGAGTCGTGGTCGTAGCCGGTTCCCTGGTTGGCGTAGATGTCGCCCGCCGGATCGTTGGGGTTGGTGAGGACGCGGAGGTCGGACTCGGCCAGCGCCACCATCAGGGCGATGAACGCGCCCTGATGGCCGGCCCGTTGGGATGCCGTTGCCGCAATGACGCGCGCGTTCTGCGCTTGCGCAGCCGTGAGGCCGGAGACGCCGCCCGAGCTCACGCAGGTGGGAGGGCGATTCGCTTGCGGCTGAGTGATGGTGGCGGACACCAGGACGACGCCAGCTCCACTGCTGGCGAGGGCGATAGCAGCAGCGGAGGCGAGCAGGAACCGAGTCAGGGGCATGCGCACACAACTGAAGACGCGGGGCACCAACCGCGAGGACCGCCCGCATGGTGCCCCGACCTGATGGGTTCACCGCCCCAAGGAGGTATGCCGCATGGTGCGACTCAGGAGACAGAGGACGAGACGATCGAGAAGCTGGGGCGCGTCAGACTCGGAGGCGCGGCATCTCGCACTCGAGCTGGCGGGTCTTACCCCGGTCCCCATCATCGAGCCGATGCACTGGGGCATCGTCCTGCAT
This sequence comes from Humibacillus xanthopallidus, assembly GCF_006717145.1. Lineage (GTDB taxonomy): Bacteria > Actinomycetota > Actinomycetes > Actinomycetales > Dermatophilaceae > Humibacillus > Humibacillus xanthopallidus. The sequence goes on from NZ_VFQF01000002.1 coordinate 1,149,038, forward strand.
GATGGGGAGCTCGGGCGCAGGGCGGTCCGACTCGACCTCCGGCGGCTGTCGGACTCCAACTGGTCGGCTGCATCGCAGTGTCGCGGCATCGTGACGGATCGTCGGCTGCTGGCCCAGATGCCGCAGGGGGAGTGGGTCTCGCTTTGGTGGCCCACCGTCGTCGGACTCCAGATCACTCTGGCGGCACAGTCGATCCTCGTCGACTACGGCGACGGGTACCCCTGGCACCTCTTCGGACCCGACGTCTCGGTCGTGGCCGTTGCGGCCATCGCCGCGATCTACGGCACCCAAGCCCTGGCTGAGCATCCAGCCCTGGCTCAGCTGCGGACGGTGTCGCCATGACCGCGGATCGCCTGAAGCTGGCGCCGGGCGTACTGACGCTGTTGCAGCGACAGGTCCTGGGAGGACGCGTAGAGCCCCAGGAGACCGGGCCATCCAGAGGGAGAGCCGGCGAGGAGCCGGTGGACCGCTCGTCGCTGTGGGGCAGAGAATCCCAGCTGCTCCAGCATGCGCTTGGTGCACGCTCTCGAGTTCCCGCCCGCCCGTTTTGCCGTGACGGTGGTCAGGGGATCCGTCGCGCCACGTCGGCGGGCCGCCTCGATGCGGGAGATGAACAAGTCGAAGACGGGGCTCAGGTGCACCTCAGCGATAGCACCCGGGGCGAGGTTCAGCTGTGATGCCGTCCAATCGACGAAGGTCTGTCGCTCGGGCATCACGCGACATCCGTTCGGTCTATCTCCGCGAAGGTGACCGGCTCGCCGGGGCTGACATGCGTCATCCCGTGCAACGCATCGGACTGGGCGGACCGCGCCGAGCCGATCGCTCCCTTGGTCGCCACGCCACGGAGCATGATGAACAGCTCCATCGGGGCCAAGGTCCGTGCCTGCTCTTCATGGGCGATCAGCCACTCCATCGCCGCGATCAGCTCCTGGCTTGCGTGGTCGGACGTGACAGGCACCGGCGAGCTCGACCCCATCGGGGTGACGAGGCACACGGACCGGGTGCAGACGACGTCGCGGACAGCGATCCACAGCTCGTCCTTCTCGGGGGAGGACTTGGAGAGCGTGGCGCAGTCGGACAGCCGGGCTGCGAGCTCGATGGCTCGCTCGTCGTGGGTGGTCATGTCCAGCTCCTCGAGGTGATAGCCGGCAACCGCCGGGCTGTCCGCTTGACTACATTTGTCCTCTCCAAAAGGCAGACGCGCGAGGCCTGGCGTTCGCTCCTGTGGATAGCGATTGAAATTGGCTTGGTTGTCCACAGGGCTGGCGATGTGGGTTTGCGCATGTCCCGCGGCGGGGGACAATCGCGATCCCCGGCGACGGGCTGTGTGGCTCCGCCGTGTATGGCGAGCTGCTCTGCACCGCAATGTGATTCGGTTCTCATGGTTCCCAGTCAGCCAGCCTTCGGGTCACCGCAGAATGTCCCGTCGATGCACCGGCAATGCACTCCCAGTGCACCGCGGACCTCGTTCCCCTGGGCGTGGTCCTGATGGGTGCGCCCGTCATCGCAACCTGGAATCCCCGGGACGCCGGCTGCCTGCAGCGTGCCCTACGCCTCACGAACGAAGCCTTCGCCGAGACGCTGGGCGCAGCGCCGCGCACGGTCGCGAAGTGGAACGCCAACGCGTCGATGAGTCTGACGATGGAGATGCAGGCGGCCCTCGACACCCTGCTGTCGAGGTCGCCCCAGGATGCCCAGCAGCGGTTCGCTGAGCTGCGGAGTCCTGCAACCGCCCGAGTCATTCACGGGCCGGATGACGTGTCAGACAGACTTTCCGCCGCCCGACACCTGCACACCTCGCTGACGTTCTTGGATGAGCTGAGTGGGGCCGTCCCCGGCACCGCCTTCGCCGCAGTGGCCAACCCGTCATCAGGGACCATGGGTCGAGGCATCCCGCCCCCGGCTGTGCACGTTCTGGTCGACCGGGGATCCGTCGCGCGGCTCCTGAGCTCCTACTACGCCTCGAGCGACGGGCAGGCAGCTCAGCTGGAGATCGTGACGGCACGGGAGAGGCTGGGCACGACGTTGGTCGCACCCGCACGTCAGGTCGCGGCTCTTGGCGGATCCCATTCGTACGCAGCCGCATTCACCTATATACAGCGGGCCGAGCCCGCCATGCCCGCGGGGACACCCGAACTCCTGGCCGCCGCGCACCAGCGACTGCAGAGATGTCTGGTGGGAGGCACTCGGTTCTCCGACCAAGCCACCTATCGGCTTGTTGACGCTCATCTGGGACCCGACGGCATACGCGCGGGTTTCAGCCCGTCGTCCTTTGCGAAATACGGGCTCACGTGGGATCTCTTGGAGGGGGAGGCGCTCGACGCCGTGGCATCCGGCAATTACGCGCTGCCACTGCGCGACCAGCTGTTGCCGACCCTGTCGTCTGTCCTCGAACCGGCTGGCCGGCTCTGCTTCGGCGGCGCCGTTGCACTGTCTGCCTTCGCGAGGCCCGCGGCTGCTGGGCGTGAACCCGACTATGTCCTTCTCGTCCAGGAACGCAGCCCCCGCGTGATCAACGCCAACGGCCGACTCGCCGTGATCCCGAAGTGCTTCCACCAGCCAACCAACGAGCCACGGGCGGAGGTCGACATCGCCACGACGATCAGACGGGAGCTCGAGGAGGAGCTCTTCGGCCGGCAGGAGGTAGACAGCAGCGCGGGGAGTCATGCGGTGGCCGACTTGCTCCACCCTTCGCGGATGACGAAGCCCATGCGTTGGCTGTTGGCGGAGTCGGCACTGGATGTGCAGCTGACCGGATTCGCCTACAACCTGCTCACGGGGAGCTTCGAGTTCCCCGCCCTCGTCGCCGTGCACGATGAACGTTTCTGGACCAGGTTCGGCGGTCGTGTCGCAGCGAACTGGGAGTCGTCCGGGCTGATGCGGTTCTCCAGCCTCGACACCGAAGGGCTGGAGCATCTGATCCACGACCCGCGCTGGTCCGACGAGGGTCTGGTAGCGCTTGCTCTAGGTTTGAAACGCTTGGCCCTCATCAGCCCCGAACGGGTTCGGCTTCCCGCCTTCGAGATTGGAGCGACGTCTTGAACATCGCCACCGGCAACGCATACGACGACGGTGACAGGCACCGCGGCTGGCTCGTCGGTAACTTCATCGAGCCGCCCGACTCTGTGGCGAACTCTGTGGACGTCGAGATCAAGTGGGGTGTGCACGCCGCGGGGGAGGAGCGGACCGAGTGGACCACCGGCGAGACGCGGACGTCTCTCCTTATCCTCATCTCCGGCAGGTTCGTCCAGCGCCTCCCCGATCGAGAGGTCGAGCTCGCCAGACAAGGCGACTACGTCCTCTGGGGGCCAGGCGTGGTGCACGCATGGCGTGCGATGGAGGACTCCGTGATGATGACGGTTCGGTGGCCCTCGGTCAGCGCCTGACGGCGGTCAAGCCTCGGAGTCTCTGGATGACATACCGTCACGGCTCGCGCTGCGGACCCAGCGGCGCAGGGTGGACTCGTCTTCGTCGAGGAGGAGCGCGGCGCGAGCGAGGCCGGAGATCTGCACGAGCTGCGCTTGGCTGTGTCGGAACTCGGCTTCCGCGGCGTCCAACTTCTCCTGGGCGCGCTGCCGGCTCCGTGAGGCGGCCTCCACGGAGCGAAGCGCCTCGGTTTCGGCTCTCTGAGCGGCCAGAAGTCGCCGTCTGGACTCGCTATCGACTGGGTGCCTCATTGGTAGGCCTTCCTCTCGAGTCTTCGAGGACAACGAGTGAGGGTCACCATGCACTGGAGCAGGCGTCGCTTTACTCGATGGGCGCTTGTGGGACGGTGCCGGGACAGGTGATGACGGTTGTGGCCTGAGTCCGGTGCCGATGTGGGAAAGACCCTCGCTCCCGTGTGCAGAGGATGGCGAAAGGCAGACGAGACCTGAACCTAAAGAGTGACCTGCGGACCACGAAGAAGCCCGAGTCGGGCTCCGCGCGTGGCCTTAGCCATCCCGGGCTCAGGATTGACGATGGCGCGGGCATTTCGGGCTCCTGAGGTGATCAGGGTCAATCCAGGCTGACACCCCAGGTCCGCGCCGTAGCGCGCCACTCAAGGCCCGGGGACGCGGGCCCACGAAGAAAGATCAGCCGTACGAGGGCGCCGGGACGCGCCCCGTGTGGCACCTGCCCCGGGCGAAGCTGTGTGACCCAGACGTCGGGCTCGATCATTAGCCCCACGGAGCCGTTGGCGGCCGCGCGGAGCTTCAGGATCCTCCCAGTGACCGTGTCGGGGCGGTCCTCAGGACTCAGCCCCCAATGAGCGCCGCACTCAAGGCGCCTCCGGCAAAACCGGCACGCCGTCAGAGAAGGCGTTGCGGGGCCGCCGGCATCTCGTCGCGCGTTCGCGAGCCCGCGCAGCGCCCCAGCAATGTCGTCTGCGGTGAAGGGCACAGCGATCCGCCCTCGGGCCAAACTGACGATTTCCAGCCGCCGGGGCAGCTCGCCATACCGCACCTGGAACAGGTGCGCGTAGAGAAGCAGCTGCTGGCGAACCTGGACCGACGCGACAGCCTCCTCGTGGATGGTGGTCTTCAGATCGAGGACTGCCGTATCGCCATGTGCGATCACGACATCCGCGCGCCCACGCAGGCGGATAACTGAGTCCTCCATGGTTACCTCGCACTCGACGGCTTCGTCAGGGGCTTTCCCGAGGGCAGCGGCGAGGGCAGGCGCCGCGCGACGTAGCCGCGCGCGCGTGAGCACGCCGCGCTCAATGGAGGCTGCTCTGACGCCCGCCGCGTCGGCAGCCTTGTCGAAGGCGCCCATGAGGCCCACGCCCGCGGGATCCGAGCGCGATAAGCCCTGCTGGATCCAGCGCCGGACGGCCTCATGAGCCAAGCTGCCCGCGTCCGCAGCCGCCCCAGCAGCAGCGGGAACGCTGCCGCTGGACGGGGACGCCGCTGCCGGGCATTGCGTGATCAGCCAGGCAGCGCTCGGGGAGAGCCACGCGTTGTTGTACATCGGCTAAGCGCCAGCCTCCTCGATCATTTCGAGCACCCGGCCCGGCGAACGGTCGAGCGTGAAGGTGTCCACGAAGACGACCGCGTCTGTTGCGCTGTTGTTCTCGAGCTCGGCGTACGCGTCAGCGAGCCGCTCCGACATCAGGATCTCCTCGCTCCCCTCCAGGGGATGCTTAGCGACGATCCCGATGCGCCCGTGCAAACGGCTGTCGTAGACGGCCCCGGCTGCGGGCAGTCCCTCCACGACCTCGGCGCCCATACTTGCGCTCCACGTGCCGACCGCCGACCTCTCGCGCTCGAGATCGATCTCCAGGGGCGCACCGTTGAGCACACCGAACAGGTCGCTCGCCAGCCGCCAGTCGAGCAGCGCGTGATACGCCATGTTCCCGTAGTCCCTCAGGCACCTGTAGCAGGAAGCGGAGCACTCGCCAGAGTGCGGGCTCAAGGCCAGGTCACTCAGGTAGCGCTCCGCCCGGTCGAGTAGATCCGGGAGCACCTCCCGGGCAGCAAGGTGGGTGGCAAAGCCGGCACCGTTCTCCAGCGTGTCAGCGAGGAATGCGTACTGCGTTGGCTGCCCGTCAGCGCCCACACCGGAGTAGATGCCTGCAGCCAGCTCGAGCGGCTGAACGTCGAGGTACGTTGCGGCCACGCTGCGGAGCAGGAACGCCAGGCTGTACCACGCACCCCGGCGACCGTCGCCCACGTCCCGCACGCCGGAGGGCTGCAGCGACGTAGCCGCCTGGTTCAGCCGGATGCCTTCCTCAGCGAGGACCGACGACCGCGGGCCGAAGAACAGGAAGTCAGTCGGCTGCACGGCTCCGAGGGCGACCAGGACCGGGTCGCCCTCGACTCGAGCTTGCCCGTACACCAGCTCGCGCCGGATGGCCTCCGTCGACAGGTAGCCGCCCCAGCTGTCCTGCGCCCGCCTGAAGGAGAACAAGTTGCCGCCGTTGTCATTAATGACGAAACGCCTGCCCGGACCCCCGAACGCGACGGACCTGGTTCCCGCAACATCCTGACGGTCCAGCAGGTGGAGGTCGGGGAGAGCCCGAGCAGCCATGGCTCTTGCCGTCCACGCGAAGTTGCCGTCGAAGTCGCGCTTCTTGCCCGCCCGGAAGCCGAGCGGCTCCCGCAGGGTCATGCCGCTGTAATGGGAGGGCCCGGAGCCGCAGCGGGGGCAGGTATTGCCGTCGGCATGCTCGCCCTCGCCGAGGTACGAGCAGGCTCGGCAGATCGCGATCTGCCGGGCAGGGCCGAGGGGGTCTGCTTCAGCGACTGGCTCATCTCCTCCTGGCCGGAAGGACGCGATGCCCACCGCCGGGTAGACGCTCCCGTCCCGGACGACCTCGCTCAGCGGCGCGAACGAGCCGACAGCCATCGCGAGGTCACGATCGATCGTGTTCGCAGGCGGCCACGGGTAGTTGCGCTTTGGGCGGGACAGGTGCAGGTACCTGACACTGGTCGGGAAGCCAAACATGGGGAGCACGCCATGCTCCGCCAGGCGCTGGCTCAGGTCCTCATGCCCCGTGGGGCTGGTCGCCGCCTGCTCGACCTTATCGACGAGCTCATCGAGGGTGAGGCGCCCCAGTGTGTCTGCTGACCCGGCGAGTGGTGTCCGGTCAGCGAGGTGCCTGGCAGCGTTCAGCACCTCGTCGCTGTGGACGCTGAGCCACGCCTCGAGCGGCTTGCGCAGGCGTGTCCACTCGTCGGTCCGGCCGAACGCGCCGTGGACGTTCGACGTGAAGTCGATCTTCAGGCCGGCGCGAAAGGCTTCAGCAGAGATGTCGCTCATCGCCAAGCGCAGCACCTCAGCCCGCAAACAGCGCAGGAAGATCTGATCCCTGTCGGGTGTCAGGTAGGGGGCAGGCGTCGGATCGTTCGTGATTGCCGCCGGGTTGTCGAAGTAGTACTCGTCATGGCTCCGGCCGCGGCAGACGGTGAGGGCAACTGCGACCGGGTTGTCGCGCCGTCCTGCGCGTCCGACCCGCTGCTGGTAGTTGAACCTGGTGGGAGGCATATTGCCCAGGACTACGACCGAGAGCGCCCCGATGTCGACGCCCGCCTCCATGGTTGTGGTCACGGACAGCAGGTCCACCGCCGCCGCTCTCGGGTTCTCCCCGTCGATGAACACGCCCTGGAAGCGTGCCTGCCGGGCCTGCGCATCGACTCGGTCTGTCTGCCCTGTCAGCTCCGCGCACACCATGCGGAAGCGCCCGGCCCCGGTGACCGCCTTCCACGCGTAGTAGTCCTCGCCGTGCTGCACGGGCACTGACTCGGCAGGCAGCTGACGCGCGCACTTGGTGCAGTAACCGCCTACCCGGTTCAGGTGCTGGCGCTTGCAGGAGGCGCAGACCCAGGCGCGGCCGGTGCTGGGCCTGATGCACACCTGCTCAGGGTCGATGACGTACTGGACGATGGCGCTGCCGCTGCCGGCCGCCACGAGCGCGCGCAGTTCTTGCGGCTCGGGGCCGCCGTGCTCGTGGATGCGCCGCCAGAGCTCCTTTAGCCGTGGTGTCGGCTCGTCGCGCCCCTCCCGGTTGCCGCGGAAGCGCCGCTGGTCGGCGAGCGCGCGCAAAGCAGCCCTCACATGCCCGAGTGCGTCATCTGGGATGGCGTCGGCGGGCTTGTCGTCAGTCGCGAGCGCAAGCCAGCCCAGCCCCAGCGACTCGAAGTCGCGCCCAGCTCCCGAGAACAGGCCCTGCAGCAGCTCACTGAACAGCGACGCGGTGATCCTCTCGAGGAGGCCCCGCTCAGCATCGTCCAGGTCTGCCCGCGGCCGGGGCGGGGTGGTGCTCCAGTCGTACAGGGCGCCCCAGTGACCCGACGGGTGATCATTCAGGGAGGCATGGGGACCGCCTGGGTTCACACCCATCGACAGCAGCTCCGCGGATAGGTCCGCGGTCAGGGCCTTGAGGGTCGGTGCCCGGCACAGCCTGGCGACCAGGACCGGCTCGTCCGCGGGGTCGCGGTTCGGCTCCCCCTCCCACAGCGACTGCAGCGAACTCCAGGTGGCGGGATCCTTCTCGCGGAGCCGCGCGACGGCTGCCCAGCTCTCACCCGTCCGGACTTGCCGACGCACGTGCGCTTCAGCGAGCTCGACGTCGCGGGCCGAGTCCTCATGCCGGGTGAGGCGCTCGAAGAGGAGGAGGCGCAGCAGGTCCTGGTAGTGCCGGAGGCCGAGACCGGAGGAGAGCTTGGCCGCGTCCTGGCGGCTGTCGGTGAAAACGATCATCTTGCGCTCGCGGTCGGGGAGGTCTGCCGCAAGCTCGGTCGTTAGCACCTGGTTGATCTTCTCGAAACCGGTCCGCATGCCGCGGATGGGGGACCGCTGACGGCCGGAGTCGGGGAGGCGCAGGCGGCGTGCGCCTTCGCCGTACTTGATCTCCCAGTCGTCGCCGCATGCAGGGCACTTCGTCGGGAAAGGCTCCAAGGTCTGAGGGTCCTGCTGGAACCCGTCCTTGACCCGAGGAGAGGTGACGTGGAACGCCCAGCCGGTGTGCTTGCCCCTCGCGCGCCGGAGCCAGCCGCGCCCAGGATCCAGAACGCTCGGGCGGAAGGCGTAATCCACCCCCTCATTCCCCGCATCCCAGTCCGTGCTGTCGAGTTCCGTCAGCGACTCAACGGGACGCGGCCAGTACACGAGGTAGTTCCATGCGCGGCGTTCCAGCTGCACCTGGTCAGGCAGCTTGGCCAGGTCCGGCACGTCAGCAAGCAGAGCGACGCCCTCAGGCGGGAACGCTTGGGTGAGACCCGCAGTGACGAAGCCGCCTAGGAACACGTCGCCGCAGTTCTGGCAGTAGTGCAGCTCGAGGACCCGGCTGCCGCAGTTCGGCTCGCACCGGGTCGCCGGCTCGGAGAACAGCCGCCCGACCGTCCTGCCGTCGTAGGTCCCGTCCGGGATGTTCGGGCAGGACGGGTCCGTGCACGCCCACACCCCGGGCACGTTGCGGAAGAACATGTGCGCCCTCAGCCTCGGGTCGCCGGCGGTCGGCTCCTCGGCGATGCCTCTGAGCACACGCTCGAGGGCCAGCCGTGCCTCGTCCGCTGTCGAGGCTGCCGGGAAGGTGGCACTGGCCACCTCGGCAAGGGTCTTGGCCGAGGTTGCCGGCCCGTTCAGGAAGGCGCGCCGGATGGTGTCGGTCAGCCCGGCGGTGCGCGCCCGCGCTGCGGCCTCGGTGGCCGGCGAGCCGGGGTCAGCCATGGCTGCCACATCTAGGGCTGCGGCTACCGGTGCGGAAGCCGGCATGAGCGTCTCGCCGGGGATGAAGTCGAAGCTGGAGCTGTCGGCGCCGAAGAAGTCTTGCAGGTACCCGCGGTCGCGGGCGGGATCCAGCGAGGCCGAGGCGGCGAGGATCCGCAGTTGTTCGGGATGGTCGGTGAGCCCGAGCCGGGATTTCAGCGAACGGATGAGGTAGCTGATTTCTGTGCCAGAGGTGCCGCGGTACATGTGCAGCTCGTCGACCACCAGTGTGAAGCGCCGCTTGTTGCGGTCGGCCCCGAGCCACTGGCGTGTCGAGTCGAAGAAGTGGCCGTCGCGCTCGCGCAGCAGCATCACGTTCAGCATCGAGTAGTTGGTGATGAGCACGTCAGGGGGCGCGTCGGCCATGTCCCACCGGGAGCGCATCTCCGCGCCGTCGAGGCGGGGCACGAAGAACCGCGCGTCCTCCATGCCCTGCTCACCGGCGAGCTCTCGCGCCTGGGCACCCCGGGTCTCCGTCGCCAACAAGTAACGCCGGAGCTCGCGCACCGCTCGGAAGTTGCTCCGGCCTCCCGTGACCGGTGTAGCGCCGGTGTAGCGGCCGAAGTAGAAGCGGTGCCCACGCCGGTTCCGGTTGAGCCACTCCCGGGCTGCGTCACTGTCCAGCGCCTTGCGCAGTCTGGTCAGCTGGTCGTCCACGAGCGCGTTCATGGGGTAGAGCACCAGGGCGCGGACGGCCTGCGGACGGCCCGACTCACCGGCACGTTGGGAGACGAAGTCGGCGCCATCCGCACGCCACCACGCTGATCCGGTCCGCGCGGGGGTGCCTCCCCATTCCTGTGACTCCTCCAGCAGGCTGGCGAGGACCGGCAGAAGGAACGACTCCGTCTTGCCCGACCCGGTCCCCGCCGTGATGACGGGATGGCGCCCGCGCTGCATACCGGTGGCGAGCGCCTGCTCCTGGTGCGTGTAAAGCGGGCGGCCGGGTGGTAGCAGGCCGCATTCGGCGAAGTCAGCCAGCTCAAGGGGTGCGCCAGCCGTTGCAACGGAACTTGCGAGATCCCGGGCGGCGGTGGCGTACTCCGGGCGCAGCTCGAGTAGCGGCTCGCGCCAAGCACCGCCGTCGCGGTTGAGCAGGGCCATGCGCTCATCCTGCAGCCGGACGTCCGCCAGGCCGAACGGGGTGTTGTAGTACCGGAAGTAGACGTCGCGGAGACGCTCGAACGTCCCGCTGGGGTCGAGGACTCGCGGCGTCGTCGCTTCAAGCATATCCATGGGTTGCTTCCTCGATCTCTTGGAGTAGGGACGCAGCCACCGCTCGGGCAACAGCGCGCGGGACATTGCGGTAGGCCAGGTTCTCCGCCTTCTCGCTCACCCGCGGGGGGAGGCCAGAGCACAGCGTTAGGACACGGGCCTGAAGAGCAGGCAGCGGGGCGCCGAAGTCGACGAAGACCGTGCCGACTTCGCCGCGCCCGGATCCCTCCTCCGGCCGCCAGGACAGGCAGGAGGTCCGGGTGCGGGCCAGCTCAAGGAAGGTGCCTTCCGCCAGAGCGATGCGGTACCAGGAGCCGCCGCGGACGGTCCGGTGCTCGCGCCGGCCGTTTGCCTCGAAGGAGTAGAGCCCGTCCGGGAACTCGAGGGCCATTGCTGAGTGCTTCGCCCAATCGTTAGGGCGGGGGCCGATGCGGCGCTCGAGCGTGTCATTGTGCGCTGCTGGAGGCGCGGTCAGGTCGCCCATCGCGATGGAGCGAAGCGCCGCTGCGCCGCGGCGCGCGAAGCAGCCGGCGTAGGCGACTCCACTGGCGGCAGCGGCGTCGCGTAGCTCCGCGGGGGAGTCGAACTGGATGAAGACCGGGGCCGGCAAGCGCAGCGCGCAGCCGTCATCCTCATCCGCCATCTGCGCGACGTACACGTCCGTCCCTGCCAGTGCGTCCACCAGCCCGGGGCGGCGGGCGCCGGCGAGCACAGCGACGCCGTCCCCGCACGGGAGCCGGACGACCGCGGGCGAGGCAACGCTCCACCTGCCGCCGATCCAGTCCACCTCGGCGTGGCCGAGTGCGCTCAGGTCACGCATCCACAGGCCGAAGGCCTTCCTAGTCAGACTGCGCCCGCGGGTCTGGCCGAGCCATTCAGCCCGGGCTCTGAGGTCCCGGATCGACCCGTCGCCGGTCTCGCTCATCCAGGCAAGCAGCAGCTCACCGCTCATGTGCCAGCCTCCACGCGCGTGCGTACAGGGCCCACAGGCCCGCCTCAGCGTCGCCGGGTGCCGGGGCCGCCGGGCCTGTGAGCTGCGCCCACACCCGGCTCGCCTCGGGGGTGATCCGCCGGAACTCAGGCGCGAGCCGGCGCAGCAGGATGGGTGGCCCCCAGCCCAGGCGGCGCTTCTGGACCAGCCACGCTGCCGACTCCGGCCGGTCGGTCTCGTAGAACATGCTCTGGAGGCCCACGCTCGCAAGCACGGGCGCGGGGGCAGGCTCGGGGGCCTGGGTGCAAGTCCCGTCGCGGTGCAGCCACCACGATTCGGATGCACCGCGCCGCACAAGGAGGGGCTCGGTGTCCCCGGTGCACTCCGGCGCGTTCGCTCCGCAGATGCCTGCCGGGCTCGGGCTGGCAGCCAACATCCCAGAGTCTGCCTTCCAGGACAGGCTCCCGGTCCCGGCCGCCGGGCCCTCAGCCGGGCTGCGGCGAAGGACTGTGAAGCGCAGTGACTCCCCGTCAGCCTCGATGCGATGCTCGCCGGGCTCGATGCCGGACAGGACCGACAGCGGAATCGGGAACCCTGAGGCCTTGAACTCCTGACTGACCCCGTCGAGGACGGCAATCACCTGCCGGGGCTCCTCAGCCACAGGCAGAAGCAGATCCGGCTCGCCGCCAGCCAGGTAGCAGCCCTGGGCCACTGAGCGGACCAAAGGTAGGCCGAAGCCGAGCCGGGGCCGGGCAGTGACCACCGGGCGCAGGGCCCGCTTCATGTGCCCAGGAAGGACGGCCAGCGCTTCGTTCAGCTTGTCCCGGTCTGAGAAACGAACCTTGCGGAAGATGACGAAGCCCTCGAGCAGCGGTTCACCCGGTGGCTGCTGCAGGATCCGCCAGCCGTCATCAGCCGCTTGGTCCAAGGCCGCCCGCACCGTGGCGGCCAGTTCCGGGTGCACGCCGAGCAGGAGCTCGCTGTACGGCTCAACACCATCGCCTGAGACCCATCCACCCGCCTCGGCATCCTGCCGCAGGGCGACGAGCCGGGAAGCGTGGAACTCGGCGGTGACGCCGTCACCATGCAAACGGAACCCTTCCTCGACCGCGGCCCCAGTTGGCACCGGGGCGCCGGCGAGGGTTGCGTACTGGCCGAACGCGGGGGGCTTGACCGGTGTACTGCACTCCCGGCCCCCGACACGCCCCGAGAGGGCCATTCCTGCTGGCTGCATGGCACCCGCGAGGACCCACTGTCCCTGCCAGTCGTCCAGGTCCAGCACAAGCCGCACGTCGAGGTGGCGGCGTCCTTCCGGCGTGACGACATGCCCGTCCCACGAGGCAGCCAGGCCCGCGATGATCGGGGCTAGCATCGCGGAGAGCGACTCGTCCTCCAGCGCGGTGCGCAGCGTGTCACTCAGGGTCTGGTGACGGACCGCCCACAGCCGCAGGTAGCTGAGAAGCGCTGCCTCGGCAGGAACGCCACGGTCGGCGACCCCGATGGCAGCGAAGAAGCGCGTCAGCAAGGCCTTGTCCGAGGCGCGCACGAGAGCCTGGCTCAGTGGGTAGCCGATGTTCGTCCAGTGCGGGTGGCTGCGGACGGTAGAGATGCCGAACTCACCGTCGCTGCGGCACATCCAGTCGTGCAGCTCCCGCCACATCGGCACGACGTCGCGCTCGAACGCGTGGAGCATGCTGAACCGCGCCGTCTCCACCTCGCCAGCGTCACCGCCGGGCAGGAGGGCCTGGGCCATCCGCAGGTAGTAGTTGGCAGCGGACGCTTGGGTGTCCCGGCGCATGCGGGTCGCGGCCAGGACGGTTAGGGCGAGCACCGGCAAGGTGGGTGGGGGGCCCGTGGGGTGGCTACGCCAGGCCGCCCGTAGACCCCGCAGGCTGGCAAACATGTTGCCGCCATCGGTAAGGCGGACAAACGAGAGGACAGCATGCGCCAAGCTCTCGGCTGCGCCTGACCCCGGCACTTCAGGCGCCACGCGCTCCAACTCATCGTCCGCAGCGAAGAAAACGACTGGAGTTCCGGGCCTGCTGAAGAACACCTCCGCAAGGAGGCGCTGCCATTCGTTGTACCCCAACTCGGCCGGGGCTTGCCTACTCGTGCTCATTCCACCCTGTTAGTGCCGGACCCCGGCGCTCCTGCCCGCTTTCTATGCCCATCTTCACACTCGCACGCTCCGCCCACACCGGGGCTGCTCGCGGAACAGCACCCTGCGCCTCCGGTCGACCCAAGCTGAGGTGCGGTGCCTGCATCGAGGTTGGTGGCTCTCGAACGGGCTGGGTGAAGTCCGTGACGCCTGGCTAGGACGCACACGGTCCCATGGCGGAAGATGCGTATCGCCAAGGCGCGCCGAGCAAATGCCCGTCACCCGATCAGCGGGCCCCGGCACCAGTCACCAGCTGCGTGGCTCGCGCTTGTCCCTGCCAAGATGTGCATCTTGGCGCCAGGGGGACTCGACGCGGTTGGCGGCTTCGTCAACCGAAAAGCTCCGGCTCCGGGGGCCGCCGTGCTCGCCGAACGCGACGTGCGCGACCGGCCTGTACACCCCGTTGCCCTGCCGCGGCCAGTACGCAGGAGAAGCCTTCGGCGACATCCGCCCCGACCAGCTGCCGCAACCGTGTGGTCAATCGTGAGCGGGCCCAAGGATCCCCGACAGCGACTAGCTGAGCAGCCTCGTGGACCCGGCAACTCGAGACACCGCCAAGGGATCTTGTACCGGCCAGCCGCAGCGGCCCCTTCCCGTGCGGCACGTGCCGCGGGCGGATGCGGATTCGCCCCTCGATCGGTGGAGAACACCCGGAGGACTCGCAGGCCGTCGCGGTGTCGTCCCTGCTGACCACGTCCAGCATCCGACTTCCGCACGAGCCGAACTCCACCCATGCGGCTGCAACCTCCTCCAAGCCGAGCGTCCGGAGCCATCATCCCCGGGTTCTGGGCACGCTGACATTGCGTGGGGCTCGCTCTAGCCCTTGAAGTTATTTCGTGAACACGACTGCGTAGACAACAGCCATGATCACAAGGTCACGGTCCCTTATGTCCCTGACGCGGACCCTGCCGGGCTGACTTCCAGGAGCCGTCTTGGCTCAAGGGATTTGGTGGTCAGGCTTGCTCATTTGCGCCGTTTCTCTCCTATCGGCGTATCAGGACGGCCGAGCTGCGCCCCTAGCATTTCCCCATGGCCCACAAGATGATCACTACTTTGGTCGACGACATTGATGGCACTGAGGCGGCAGAGACAGTCAGCTTTGGCCTCGACGGCAGGTCCTACGAGATCGACCTGTCCGAGAAGAACGCGAAAGCGCTCCGCGCGAGCCTGGGGCACTGGACCGCCCGTGCCCGTACATCCGGCCGGCCGGCACGCACCCGGCAGACGGTCGCAACGGCTGGCGCTTCCCGCAACGCCGAGATCCGCGCCTGGGCCCACAGCAATGGGCGCTCCGTACCCGCGCGCGGGCGGATCCCGCAGGGCGTCGTCGCAGCTTTCGACGCAGCCGTGAAGGGCGGCCAGGCCGTCTGAGGCCGACGCCGTCAATCGAGGCCGGTGTGGCCGGCCTGGTAGGTGCGTTAGTCCGACTCCTCGAAACAAGCGCATCGAACAGCTGTTCGATGCATCGGGCACAATGAACCATGGCTGGCGGCATGGGCAAGGAACGCGGCGTGCCGTTGCGTGACCGGCCGCTGGCAACGGGGGGGATCCGTCGACGAGATGCACCGACACGGCACTGCTGGGTGCAAGGGCCGAATGAGCACCCAGGGCCCTGGCCGGGTGTCGTCGTCCAATGGCGACAAGAGCCGGGCTCGGCGGAGTGGTCTGCGCTCGTGGTGTACGTCGTCCTCGACGGACCCGACCCGGCCACTGTCCAGGCCTGGGTCTCCTCAACGTTCCTGACACCCGCCAACCGCCCCTGACCATCTCCACGTCGCGGCCGGCTGGCTGCAGCCGACACCCCCCGCACACGCGGACCCGTCTCTCAAGTTCGGCCCCCTGGTGCACGCCCTCATTCTCGCTCCACACGTCTGGCACCGATGTGAGGTCCGCCGGGTGGTGCCCCCCGGCGCGGGTTGTTCAGGGTGTGACGATGTCGATCCGCCGGATGACGCTGGGCTCCGGGTACCGGTACCTGATGGCCTCGGTCGTACGCGGCGACGCCGATGGCCGGACGGCATCGCCGTTGACCGACTACTACACGCAGGTGGGTACACCGCGCGGCCGGTTCCTGGGGCGCGGCTTGGCCGGCCTGGATGCCGCCAATGGCGTCGCTCCCGGCTCGGTCGTGAACGAGGAGCAGCTGTGGCGGATGCTCGGCATGTTGCAGGACCCGGCCACCGGCGCACCGCTGGGACGGCCCCCGGGCGTCAGCCGGACGGCCTACGTCGACGGGCTCGGTCGGGCGCGGAAGGCGCCCATGACGGTGGCCGGGTTCGACCTGACCTTCTCCGTGCCGAAGTCGGTGTCGGTGGCGTGGGCGCTCGCCGACGAGCCGACCCGGGCCCGGGTCCGCGCCGCGCACCAGGCGGCGTTGGAGTTCGTGATCGGCTACGCGGAGGAGCGGGTGTTCGCCACCCGAACCGGTCGCGGCGGCGTCGTCTCGGACGACGTGCGCGGGGTGGTCGCGGCCGCGTTTGAGCACTGGGACTCCCGCGCCGGGGACCCGCAGCTGCACACCCACGTCGTGGTGCTCAACCGTGTGCAGGCCGTGTCCGACGGAGGCTGGCGCACCTTGGACAGCAAGGCATTGTTCCGGTCCGCGGTCGGGCTGTCGGAGCTATACAACGGCGTCCTCTCCGACCTGGTGACGGCCGACCTGGGGTACGGGTGGGCGCCGGAGGCCCGGCGCCATTCGGGAGTGGAGAAGTGGGAGGTCACCGGGGTCGCGGAGGCGCTGCGGTCCGAGTTCTCGCAGCGCAGCACCGAGATCGAGGCCGCCAAGGACGTCCTCGTCGAGCAGTTCGTGGCATCGCACGGGCGGCAGCCGACTGCCCGCGAGGTGCTCCAGCTGCGACAGCAGGCGACGTTAGCGACCCGCCCGGACAAGCATCAGCACCGCCTGTCCGAGCTCGTCGCCGGGTGGCGGAAGCGGGCCGTCCCGTACTTGGGACAGGAACCGGAGGCGTGGGTAGCGTCCCTGACGAACCGCAATGACCTGCCGCTGCTGCATGCCGCGGACCTGTCCGAGGGGATCCTGGCCGATGCAGCGCTGGCGGCGGTGACGGTGGTCTCGGGCAAGCGCGCCACCTTCACCAGGGCCAATGTGTTCGCCGAGGTGCTGCGCCAGATCGCCGGGGTGCGGTTCGCCGCCCCAGCCGAGCGGGTGACCGTCGCCGAGCGCGTGTCGGACCTGGCGCTGGGCATGTCGCTGCAGCTGACCCCGCCCGACGCCGGTGTCGTTCCCGACGCGTTGCGTCGCCCGGACGGGTCTTCCAGGTTCCGCGCCCGCGATTCGAAGCTCTTCACGACGGCCGAGTTGCTCGAGGCGGAGGGGCGGCTCCTCGCAGCCGGGCGGACCACTGATGGGCCTGCCGTGCCCGTGGGGATGGTCGTCGCTGCGGTGGCGCAGGACGTGCCGGGCCGCGAGCACCCGCTGTCGACGGACCAAGCCGATGCCGTGTGCCGGGTGCTGACCTCCGGGCGCGTCCTCGACGTCCTCGTCGGACCGGCAGGGACGGGCAAGTCGACAGCGATGGCCGGCGTCCGCGCGGCCTGGGAGGCCCGCCATGGGCCGGGGTCGGTCGTCGGGTTGGCGCCGTCAGCGGCTGCGGCGGAGGTTCTCGCCGACGCGGTCGGGGTGCCGACCGAGAACACCGCGAAATGGCTTGCGGAAGCGTCCCTTCAAGCCGCTCGGCGCGCCGAGCTCGACCAGCTATCGGCGAAATTGGACCGGGCAAGCCCATCGTTACGCACCCGAGCGCTCCTGTCCCGATCCCGGACGATCGCCGCAGATATTGACCGGTGGCGGCTCCGTGCGGGGCAGCTGGTCATCGTCGACGAGGCCTCGATGGCCGGCACCTTCGAGCTCGACTCGCTCACGGCGCACGCCCGCACCGCCGGCGCGAAGGTGCTCCTTGTGGGCGACTGGGCCCAGCTCTCCCCGGTGTCGGCAGGGGGAGCGTTCAAGCTCCTGGCGACGGACCGAGACGACACCCCGGAGCTGCTGGACGTGCGGCGGTTCCGGCACGAGTGGGAACGCGAAGCGTCCCTCGGACTGCGCTCCGGGCGTCCGTCCACGGCCGCGGCGTACGTTGCCCGGGGACGGGTCGAGGGCGGGGCCAGGGAGTCGATGCTCGACGTCCTCTTCGAGGCCTGGCGCGCAGACACCAGGGCAGGGCGCCGGTCGCTGATGATGGCTGCCGACGCGCAGACCGTGGCTGACCTCAATGCCCGAGCCCGAGCAGACCGTGTGGCCACCGGAGACGTCACCGCTCACGGGGTGCTGGTAGAGGACGGGTCCACCCTGGGGATCGGCGACGTCGTGGTCACCCGGCTGAATCAGCGCACCCTCGCCGCGTCCGGAGCCTGGGTCAAGAACGGCGACCAGTGGATCGTCACCGCCATCCGCGACGACGGGTCGGTGCTGGTCCGGCGTCCTGTCGGTGGGGGAGTGGCCCTCCTGCCGGCCTCGTATGTGCGGGAGCACGTCGAACTCGGCTACGCCACCACGGCGCACCGCGCGCAGGGCCGGACGGTGGACACGGCGCACGCGTTCGTCACTGCGACCACGGTCCGCGAGCCGCTCTACGTGATGGCCACCCGTGGCCGCGAGAGCAACCGGCTCTACATCGACACTAGGTATGACCCCGACAGCGAGACCGCCCACGAGCAGCCGCTCGAGGTGCCGCCGCTCGACGTCCTCACGCGTGTCCTCGCTTGCTCCGGCGCCGACAAGTCCGCCACCGAGACCCGCCACGACGAATTCACGAATGCCGACAACCCCGCCCGGTTTGTTGCTGAAGGAGCCGCAGCCTATGTTGTGGCACGCGAACGCCGGTACACCAACCTGCTCCTCGTCGCAGGGGTGACGCCCGGCGAGATCGAGTCCGCCAAGAACGCCGACTTGTGGCGTCCGCTTCTTGCCCGCATGCACCACACTGAACGCCTCGGCATCCACCTCGACACCGCGATCACGCCCGTCGGAGCTGCCGTCGGGCAAGCCGATGGCCGGGACAGGCTCCGCCTGATCGAGGCACGGCTGGCTCAGCAAATGAGCCTTCAAGTCGATCAGAAGGCCCAGGGAGCTGCGGTACGTGCACCTGGGATGGGCACGGGTTGGGCACATGGCTAACCGATGGCTCATCCCGTGCCTTCTCACTGGGAGCGGAGCCATGCGCCTAGGGTCGCTCGCCTGCAGGGACCAGGCCATCAGGGCAGTTGGAGTCGCTCGCGGGGGGTCGCGTTGTAGTCCTTCATTGCAGGAGTGGCGATATGGAGCAGGCCGGTGCGGTGCTAGCCGGAGCATCGTCTTCCCGGGGCCGGCCGGCGGAGATTCGCTTCCACCTGCTGCCTCCACGTGCCGGCAACAACCCGTGTGTCACCCGCATGAGTGCACCCTGGGTGCATGCAGGAGTGGTTGCGGACGGTCCCGTGAATGCGTTCGCCGGGGTGAGCATCGACCTCCCCAGCCGTGGCCTCATGGGCAGTCGCCCCTGCTTGCAAACTCGGAGCGTGGTTGTCGGTGCTCGTCGTTCACGCCCTCGCCGACACGTGTGGGAGCACCTGGCCGCGTTCGTCGGTTACAGCGTTGCAGTACTTCGCTGCAGTACTCCCGGGCCGAGCCTCGTAGGTTGGGACTATGGCGCGGGAGTGGGTGTCGACGACAGCGGGGGCTCACCTGGCGGGTCGACGTGCGAAGAGCACGGCTCCTGAGGTCGAGCTGCGCCAGGCGGTCCACGCTGCAGGGGGCCGTTTCCGGCTTCACCGGCGTTTGGCCAAGGGATGCACACCTGACTTCGTGCTGCCCGGCCGCAAGGTCGCGGTGTTCGTGGACGGCTGCTTTTGGCATGGCTGTCCCGAGCACGGCCGGCGCAAGCCTTGGACTGGTCCTAACGCGGACCTCTGGGAGCAGAAGATGCAGCGGAACGCTGAACGTGATCGTCAGTCGACCTTGCTCGCCGAGGAGCTCGGTTGGACGGTGGTCCGCGCTTGGGAGTGCCAGGTTCGTAGGGATGCCGTCAGACTGGCTGCAGAGATCATGGCTCTCGGCGACGCCTCATCAGAGTCTGGGCCCATCTGATGTGCCTCAGTGGCTTTGCGGAAGCAGCGCTGACTCCGACCAGACCCCCGGCCGAACAGTTGTTCGCAACACGCCGGCGGGGATGTCGTCGAGCGCCACGCCATCATGGAAGGATCACCCCGTGGCTAAGAGGACCGGACCAGAGCTCACCTGCATCGACCTGTTTGCCGGCGCCGGCGGCTTGTCGGAGGGGTTGCGCGAGGCGGGCTTCCGATCGCTCTACGCGAACGAGGTCATCCCGCAGTACGCCGCAACTTTCGCCCTGAACCATCCGGGAACGCTGGTTGATGCCAGCGACATCAGGGAGGTGGAGCCGGCAGGCGTGCGGGAGAAGCTTGGTCTTGCCCGAGGCGAGCTGGACCTGGTTGCGGGCGGCCCTCCGTGCCAGGGATTCAGCATCAACGCGCCGACTAGGAGCGCCGAAGACCGGCGCAACCACCTCTTTCGTGACTACTTGCGGTTCGTCGAGGAGTTCCGACCGCGGGCTGTTCTTATCGAGAACGTTCCCGGCCTGGTGAGCTTCGGGAATGGCGCGACGCTCCACGCGATTCTGGAGTCGCTAGAACTGCTTGGTTACTCGTCCGACGTCCGCATTCTTTATGCACCTCACTACGGCGTCCCCCAGACTCGGTGGCGCACGCTGGTGATTGGCCTCAGAGATGGCGGTGATGCGCTTGCTGCCTTCCCGGAGCCGCGCCACGAAGCGCCACATCGGGTGAACTTCACTTCGAAGCTTGGGAACAGAAACCTTGTCGTGCTTCCCACCGTTACTAATCTGCGAGGCCACACGACGGTCCGCGACGCCATTGGTGATCTGCCGGGACTCAAGAACGGGGAGCCGGGCGCAGAGATCAAGGAGTACCCGGAGGCGCCCCAGAACACGTATCAGGCCGATCTCCGAATCGGGTCCGATGGTGTCCACAACCACGAGGCGATCTCACTCTCGCGGGTGAACCTCGAGCGCCTCCGCCACATCCCACCCGGCGGCAACTGGACTAACATTCCACATGACCTTCTACCTGCGGGGATGCAACGTGCCCGCAGAACGGATCACACTAAGCGCTACGGCAGGGCCAATCCCGATGGCCTTTCGTCGACGATCCTGACAAAGTGCGATCCCCACTGGGGGGCTTACTTCCATTACAGCCAAGATCGAGCGTTCACGGTCCGGGAGGCCGCCAGGATCCAGTCCTTCCCGGATAGGTACATCTTCACGGGGTCGCGAGTCGCTCAGTTCGAGCAGGTAGGTAACGCCGTGCCGCCGATGCTGGGGCGCGCCGTTGGAAATTCCATCAGGTCCGTCTTGAGTGTGGAAGGATCGGCTCTCGACATAGCGACGTAGATGGGGCGAGGACCTAGTGGCGACGGACGTGTATGAGTTCTTTGGTTTCAGGGCGTCTGACAACTCCGCCGTCGCAGTAGACCACGCGCAGCGCGGGCAGTGTCCGTTCCTCCAGGACAGGTGCGAGAAGACGCTGAGTGACGGGCTGATCGCCGGTGTTTGCACGCTCAAACCAGTCACGAGCACCCCAGTAATCTGCTGTCCGGTGCGTCTGTACGCCGACGACTATCGAGTTCTCCGAGATGTAGCTGACATGGCCTTCACCCCTGGACTCGCCTTGCACCCGGGGGGCGCCGCTGCATCTGAAGCGCGTCACACTGGGCATGAGGTAATCGCAGTTTTTGGTAAGCGCTGGGGCGGGGAACTGCGCCTCCCACAGAGGCAAGGTCGGGGGTCCTACTTCGTAGACTGGATCTTGGCGCGGCTCGACGCGCAGGGCAACCTTGCAGAGTTCGTCGCCATCGAGGTCCAGTCGATCGACACTACCGGCAACTACCGAAACGGGCGCACTGCATTGCTTGCACAAACGCGCCATATTGAGCGGACCACGGCGGGCTTCAACTGGGAGAACGTCAGCAAGCGCATCCTTCCCCAGGTGATCTATAAAGGCAACGTGCTCCAAAGGGAGTCGCTGTGCCAAAAGGGCCTGTTCTTCGTCGTCCCTTCACCGGTATACGGACGCATCATGGACCGACTAGGCGGGTCGGGCGGTCTCCTCCCCTATCCGCTTCAGTCCAGCAGCATCACTTTTATGTCCTACGACCTTGACCTCAGCGCCGGGACGGCTCCCGGATTGTCAGTTCCGCTTAAGCAGGAGCACGTCTACACGACCAACATCGGTCAGGTTGCGCAGGCCTTCGCCGGGCCGGGAGTCATGCCCCCACAGGACTGCTATCGCGACGCGATCCGGGCGGCGCTTTGAGCTAGGCCTCGTCCTTGCCTGCCAGTCCAAACGTTCCGGGCTTCGTCTTGATGAGACGCGGGTCTCGGACGGCCGCAGAATGGATGTTCCTGATCCAGCCCTTGTAGTCTTCGCCCTTTGGTAGCAGTCCATCGGACCGTAGCGCGCGAAGAAGGTCCTCGCTGGTGCTCGGCCCTTGGGCCTCGACCAAGGCCACCCAACGCTCGCGAATCACCGAACCGTCTACCTGGTGCATAGGGACAGCGTAGCTAGTTCTTGCGTCTTCAGAACACTCTTGGACGCCGCGGTTCAGGTGATCTACAGGGGGATGACCTTCGTCGGTGAGGCCGCCTGGAGAGTCTGGTCCAGAGAGTCAAAGAAGCCGTCCATCGACATCGGTTCAGCTGCATCGAGGGCAGTAATCGACGCTGCGAGGCTTGCGTAGTGAACCTCGCCCCGGCCGAGGGAATTGCCTGCAAACTCTGCAACCAGCCAGACGACATCACTGGCAGCCAACTTATCGCGGTCTGTGCGCCCACTTGTTGTCGCAAGTCTTGACATCTGCTCGAAGAAGTAGCGGTCGACAAGTACGGCCGTCTTGATTCCCCAGTTGCGAAGTAGAGGGACCTTGAGGCTCAGCTGGGGCGCCAGACGCTTTGGTCCGCCAGAGCGATAGTCCGGTCGTCTAGGCTTCGCCGGCATCAGCACGTCTTCCGCGACTCGATACCTCTCGAAGTCGTCGACCATGTTGTGTCCAGAGAAGTACAGACTCTGTGTCTCAAGTGCTGCTAGTCGGCGTCCTTGGGGTGCGTCATCCACCAGAAGCCAGTCGATACGCCCCGCGCTTCCTGAGTCCCCATCAAGTGCCAAGCCGGCCCGCCTCAGAATCGGGGTTTCGCGTACCGCAGTTGCCCTAGGGTTGCCAAGCATCACCTCGGCCGCCCAACGAAGCAGGTCGCCGTTCTCCAGGAAGCGGTTCGGGCAGGCAGCCACGAGGTCGTTGGAGACCGAGGCCTGACCGTCAACTTGCTCGACTGGGTGCAGCGAGCAGACACCACCCCTCTTCGAGCACCGTGCACCAGGGACGATGGCAGCGGCGAAGGGGCACTGTTGTCGGGCGTCCGAAGCCGCCTGCAGGGCGAGATCGGCTACACGCAGGAATTGGGTGGGCTCCATGGCCAGGAGGTCAGTCCCGAACCACTCTCCGACACCCCACCGTGTGATCGTCCTTGGCACGACTCGCATGCTTCCACAACTCGCTGACGAGCGACGAGCTCCTACGGAAGTTGCGCCAGCAGGGCATGCTCCCGAAGGGCGATTCTGTAAGGCATGGATCAGGAACATCCATTCAACGGCATCCAACGAGAAGCGGCTTGGCAAGGCTCGGCCTGGACTCTCTGAGCTCAATGACTGAAGGCCCCGCTTGCGCTGGGGTCTGGAGCCGCCAGTGACGGCGGCTTGGTCTGGTGCACGGCCGTCCAACGCTCGTTGGCAGTGTGGACGCAACGGACCCTCGGCAAGGACGCGGCACCGACTGGCTACCTGCCTGGAGGGGCTGCCGAGTCGTCGGCTCCCGAGCGACTCGCAGGAAACTGAGGCAGCGACTCGAACTCCTCGGGGGCCGGTGCGAGCACGCGCTCAAGTCCATTTCGCAATCGCACCCGTTCGGCGGCGCGCTCGGCGCGTTCCTTTGCTTCAGTGGCGTCGGCCTGAGAGTTGTACCAAGCAGCCTTGGTCTTCCCTGGCAGCGCCGCGAGAGCTCCTGGGCCCTTGAGCAGCGCCACAACGATGCCCAGAACCTTGCTGGTCTCCGTCCCGTACTCCGTCAACAAATGGAGCCACGTAGAGCCGGCCCGAAGACGTACTCGGGGTGGCGCTGCCAACTCAAGGCCAGACGAGTAGTCGCCTTGCTGAGGAAGTTCGCGGCTGTGATCCATGGCCACGACGATGCTGGCGGCCTTGAACAGCTCGTTGAGGTCAGACATCAAATTGTCGAGAACTGATAGAGGGAGACCTGATTTGTAGTCCATCGGGGCCTCCGGCGTCCCTACAAATTTGAGTCGGACTGCGAACGGCCCCGAGGGCCTCTTCTGAGCCCCGACGGGGGCGCCAGACTCGGCGGCCATGCCGGGCGAATCCGGGACGAGCGTCTCGAGCGCCACCTCTGAACCAGGCTCGCTGGTTACTGAACGAACTTCCTCTGCGTCTCGCAGAGCCTCGTCCAAAGAGCCGTACACTCGGCTCCTCATAAGGATCACGCCGCGTCGATCACGCAGCGCGAAGGCATACTTATCACCGACCCTGGCTACTGAGATTTTCCCAGCCATTCGTCCCCCTTCGTTGAGGGGATGGTATTGGAAGTTGGCGCCGTGGACTGATCTCGCCGCCAACACGCTCCCCGGAGAGCGCAACAACTTCCCAACCCCCAGATCCTCAGGAGCGGAGCAGCCGAGGCACGCGCAGCGCCGGTTTCGAGCCCAGATCCCGCCGACACGCTGCCACGAACGCATCACGGTTTGCGGCCCTCTCCGTAGGTCCGTCTCCCCCCAACCGCTCGACTGCTCGAAGATATCCTCGGGTGCAAGGAGGTAAATCTCAGCTTCCGCATGGGACAGGTCGCGCCGGGCCACCTTGGACTGCTCCTCCATTTCGGCGAGGCGGTCGCGCACGTACCCGGCCTCCGGGTGGTCTCCGTCGAACCCAGACCCGACGATCTGGGAAACTTCTTCCCTGGCTTCCGACAGCTCGACGATGCTGTCGATGACCATGAGCGCTCGGACGTAAGCATCCCGCTGGTCCTGAAGAAAGCGAACGCGGTCCTCACGCTGGTTGCGGCGCCGCTCCTGAACAAAGTCGAAGAGGGACTTCAGTAGAACCCCAACCACGATGCCCGCTAGGGCGCTCTCCGCATTTGAGCGGGGCGGGTGCTGATTTCATGCCGCGTGTCTCTGCCCTCGGGTGAGGGCGATGTGGACCATGATGCGCCGTCGGTAGTTGTCCATGTTGGTGAAGCCGCATCCGACACGCTTGGTCTGCTTGATGATCCGGTTGAACCCTTCGGTCCGGGCGTTGGTGACGTCCTCGGTGAGCGCGACGAGCACCGCCGGCCACCACGTCTCGATCGTGGTCGCCAGCCGGGTGGTCTCCTCCATGTCGGCGCGGGCCGCGGCGTCGTAGAAGTCGTACAGCCGGCGCCGGATCAGGTTCGGCTCAGACTCGGCCAGCAGCAGCCGGAGGCGTTCCTTGACGGCGTGCGCGGCACCGATCTCGTTGGTCGGGTCCTCCGCAGCGAGGGCCGCGGTGAACCGGGCTCGCTGCCTGGGTGAGAGGTGCTCGTACCCGGTCAGCAGCAGCTGCCGCGAAGCCCACACCTTGTCGGTGGCGATGCCGCGTCGGCCGTGCAGCTGCCGGGTGATCCGTTGCCTGACCTGGGTGACCATCAGGTTCGCGAGGGCCACCAGGTGCCACTTGTCGACCGCGATCCGCGCGTCCGGCAGTGCGGTGCGGATCCCGGAGGCGTACGGCGCGGACGGGTCGATCACGACCAGCTCGACCCCGGCCCGGAACGCCGACGACTGCAGCGCGAGCCACTCGATCACGCACGCCCCGGAGCGTCCCGGGGTCAGGCCGAGCAGGCGCCCGGGGGCGGTCGGGTCGGCGTTGACGAAGGAGGTCATCCACAGGTCCGACCGCTTCCAACCAGCGTCTTGAAGGACCCAGCGCACCGAGCGGGCGCGGGTCTCGTCGATCCCGAGGACCCGGGTCGGTTCCGGTTCCGGCAGCCACCGCGCCGCCAGTGCGATGAGTGCCCGGTGCGCGGTCGCCCACGCCACGCCGTACTCGCCCGCGACCTCGCTGACCGCACGGTTGCCCGACGCGATCGCCGAGCCGATCTTCTCCCGCAGCCTGCTCGTGAGCCGCGACCGTGCGGGCACAGCGCGGGACTGCTGCGTGAACGTGACTGTCCCGCAGCGCGTTTCGCGGCAGACCAGGCGCCGCTTGAGCCACCACAGCTCGGTCCGCTGGCCGGAGGCGGGCAGGTCCTTGACCCGCACCAGCGGCCGTTCCTTGACCCTCGAGGTGAGCACTCCGCAGCCCGGGCAGGCGCCCTCCCGGTCGACCACCTCAATGACGATCATCACCGTGTGCGGGTCGATTCGTTCGAGCTGCAGGACGGCGAACTCGTCCTCCAGCCCGAGCAGCACTGACGTACCCTCGTTCATGCTCGTGGCCTCGCTGTTGTCGCGTTGTGAGAGACCAACAGCATGTCGGGGCCACGAGCCCCATCAACTACCAGGCGCCCCGCTCAAATGCGAAGAGCCCGCTAGGGCGTTCACCAGCGGCACCTACCACCATGAGGTGCCTGCCGCTGCGTTGACTTCCGATCCCGTCATGAGCCGAGCGTAGGGGGGTGGACCGCCCGGCAAGCTTGAGGCCCCAGCGGGTGTCTATAGCGGCTGAGATCTGCGGGTAGTCCCAAGATCGATCATGAGCACGAATGGTCTCGTGCCAGTGGGTGCGGCTGATGTCGGGAATGACGACGTGCAGCCTGGAGCCGTCGTGGAGGGTCACATCGCCGAATGGGCTGCTCAGATCGACTCGGCGTCCACTGTGCTTCAACATGCATTCGACGAGGTCGTGCACGTCGTCTGCGGTGTGGATGGTCGGTGTGAGCTCAGCGGCCCCACCACGCGCAACGAATTCTTGCCGGAAGCCCTGATGGAGCTCTCTCTCGTCGACGGGTCGCCGGGTGGAGGACTGTTGGCCGAGCCGTCGGTCGGTGAAGACCGCGCAATCCTAAGGCCTGATCTCTACACCTAGATTCCGGTTCGGACGGAGCCCTCACTTAGAGGAGGCCAACCTGCTCTAGCGCCGATCGCTGTGAGGCATCCCTCATGGTGTGACCGTGCTCCAGACTCTTGAGCACGAGTTCACCTTTGTCTCTCCTGTCCAAGTGGAAGGTTGACCACGTGTGGCATTCTGGGCAGACCCCTCCGTAGAGGAACGGGCGGATTAGGTGCCATCCGCCACTGCTATCCGAAATGTAAAGACTTCCAGCCTCGATATCATTTCTGCGGAGGACTTGAGACTCTAGGGGAACGATGGAGTGATCCCCCATCATCTGTCTGAACTTTACTTCGGACGTTCCCTCGAATGCATTGAGGCGGGTCGTCTCGACGCTGAGGAGTTTCAAGTCAGTTAGGAACTCGGCGCGCTGCATAAGCGCCTTGAGATCCTGATATGCGTCATCCAGTTCGCTTGGCATCCGATCTACGGGTAGTCGTCTTAGATGAGCGTAGTCATTGCGCCTTTCGCTCATCCTCTTCCTCGACTGGGCGAGCGTGCCGGTGCGCTCCAGAAAGCCGCAGGCCGAAATAAGTGCCGGATCTAGGTCGCGACCGACAAACCGCGGCCCACTAAGCTCCTCCAGGATTGCGACCCAGTCACCTATCCCTGTGCCTGACCGGCCGATCCTCAGTTTTTCCCTCACGGCGGCTACGGACTTAACCTGCTCGCCCGCCTCGAGAGCAACAACAAGACCAATCTGCGCAACGAAAGTAAGTAGCACTTCGTAGCACTCGAGTATCTCCCGATATGCGGCGTGTACATCCTGCCCGTCCAGTTGGGCCTCCATGGCACGCCATCGATATGCAAGTGGGTGAGGGTATCTGGTTCTTACGGCGTAGCTGAAGTCGTCAAGAGCCGCGGCTCCCTCCACGCGCAACCTCAACAGCCTTCCGGCGCCCACAAGCATCCTTCTGGCCTCCCTGGCATCTTGTCTATCAAACGAGGTGGCCAAGAGTGCGTCCGCCTCAGTCAGCCACGCATAGAGTCGCGCCGCCGCGGCGTCGATCTCCACAATGCTCGCTGCCAAACCGTCATCCGGGCGGGGTACTTGAATGTGCGCAAGATAATCGAACCCCTGCATCGACGATGGAATGTTGGCGCGCAGGGTTTCCTTCAGGAGGTCAGAGCCAAGGTAGGCGCGGATGATGCGACGATGGGCAGGGGAGAGATGCTGCCTTGGCCGAAGGGTAATTGTCCCTGACGCGGCCTGAGAAGGAAGGTCCGAAACCCTGACGTCGATCACATGTAGTCCATGCCGGAGAGAGCCAGGTGACTTAGGGGAGAGGAGGAGGTCGCCCTCGTGCAACTCAATGACCTCATCCGCCCAGATCTCGAGGTCGGGCTGGAGGGGACGCTCCGTGCGGTAGGCCCGCCCGGTGCGGTCAACGTTCAGAACGTCAAGCGATTCGAGCCGGGCCGCGTCCTCCTGCAAGGCATCCTCATCCGCCGCACCATCGGTGGGCGGAGGTATCGGTCTCACAACCGAAAATAGATCGGTGAGGTGTTCCGACGAGCCAAATTCAGACAACGACTCGTTGCGCCGCCGCAGTTCGGGATCGTGAGTGTCGAATCGAAGGCTCGTCAGCCCGAGTTCCGGCTGGTCGATTACATATCCGAACGGCGGCATGGCCCCGTTCCGCCTCTTGAGGAGCTGGTCCAGTTGGCGACGTACCAACTTCGGCTCGTCCCCCGCGTCGTACCGGAACATGCGCAAGACGTTTGGATAGTCGGATGTCACTGGGACAGACAGAACGGCGACCCTATGGCGTCTCGGCTCATGGGCGTTCAGCACTACCAGCGGTCGCCTCCCTGGCGGAACGGTGG
The DNA here is from genome assembly GCF_006717145.1 of Humibacillus xanthopallidus. Taxonomy (GTDB): domain Bacteria; phylum Actinomycetota; class Actinomycetes; order Actinomycetales; family Dermatophilaceae; genus Humibacillus; species Humibacillus xanthopallidus. Next base: position 1,177,525 of record NZ_VFQF01000002.1, read on the forward strand.
ATGGGCCGAGGTCGCCGTGGGATTCAAGACCGGTCCACGTGGAGACGACTACGAGCGGGTATTCGGACTTGGAGGTAAGCGCACTGAGCATTCGTGGAGAGGTGTGCGTTTTCGGGTTGTACACGAGCGGAGGAATGCATATCACCGGTCCAGACTCCAGCGCCTCGGTAATCGCGCTCAGGAATTCGCCGCGCCCCTCGATTCGAATTACGCGCGGGGAGTCTGGTACGTCGACGTTGAAGAACGCCGGCTCATGTCGCACGATCTTGGGTTCAGCGGCAGAATGACGCACAAGCATCTGTTCGCACAGCTGGATAAGGCTTGCCTCCAACTCGACTTTGCTCGTGTGCGAAGATGCCGTCACAACATGCTCCTTTGATGGGGGAGCACGCGTCGAGTGCTCGGTGGCCTCATCGTATATCAGGCCGATGCGCTGATCAGGGCTTGTCGGATGCCTGGCAGGCGAGGGTCGACGCGGCTAAGGCGGGTGCTCGTGGCCGGCGCCCTATCGGCCGGAAGCGAGCCACCGTCCCAGCCGATTTGACCGCCGCTTCCCTAAAAGCGGGACCTTACACGCATGTCCCAGAGACGCATCTCGGGAAGGAGGCCCGAAAGGGTTCGGTCAATATCCCAGGGTGCCTGACTCGTCCTCGTCCGTGTTGCCGAGGTACTCCAGACCGGGACTTTGATAGGCCCGAAGCCAGACGGTGCAATGTCTACCGGCGGCCTGCCGAATCGGGTCACTGGCCGACCGTGTGCAGTATCCCCGCGAAGGCCACCGAAAGAGTCCATGGAAGCGAGCCACACCGGGTCAAAATCGGACTCATGGAACCCAAGCGGTAGCAGCATGGCGAGGAGGTTTAGTCGTTTAACTCCGTTGTTCCCGTCGAGGCGACGGATGTACCAGGCGATGGCCGCCTTTGTCTCTTCCTCGACTGACCCGTGAACTGTTAAGTCGCCGCGAGGGAGGCTTGTAGCACAGGCATAGTAGTGCGTGGCAGCAATTGCCTCGAGCAGTGGCGATCGAACTCGCGACGTGCGCAATTTCCACAAGGAGGCGTAGACCGCCCGCCGACTTAACTCCTCAAAGAAGAACTCGATTGCAGCATGGGTCGATACCAAATAGGCGTCGCCTATCAAGAGGTCTGCGTCACGAGCAACGGGTCTTGCTGGCGACGAAAGTCGGCTCCTGAGGCGGTTAAGTGCGTTGTGTAGTTCATGATATGCAATTAGCGTGGCCATCACGGCATGTACTTCTGTGCGCTAGGCGCGCTTTCGCCAAGTTCCTTCCCCCAAATGCGCATCCTTGTGTGGAGGCTGGGTACGCTTTTGGTTGTCGATGTCAAGGCGGACTGGAAGTCAGGATCCGTCTTGCAGGCCTCTTCGAATCGCTGCCGCACCAATTCTGAGGTGTCGAGCGCTTGCCGTGCCACCTCAGGGTGCTGAAAGTAGAACGCCATGACGTCGAGGACGGCTCGATTCTTGCGTGACTCAAAACCCCGGGACGTAGCTCGTTTGAATGCGTCCTTTCCAAAGATTCTTAGGGTGGTTTCGATAGCAAGGTCAAGCCCGGACCCTACAGTTGTGACTTGTTCCGACACGCGACCCCAGTTCGAGTTAAACTCTTGACACGATTCGTCGAGAAACCTTCGAAGATCCCCCCGGTACTCTTTGTATCTAAGGGTTAACGAGATGTGGCGCGTAAGAATCTCCGCATCTCGCATGCGGAAGTCCGGATTCTTGATATTCAGGAATTTCCGAATCGCACCGCTCTCACTTGATGCCTGCATGACATAGTCCATGAAGGGGCCAGGATGGAGTGCTCGGCGCAGCTCCTGCGGCGATAGGCCGACTACGTTGCTGTTAAGTCGAAGGAAGGTTAGGTATAGAAGGCTCTCATTGGCCCAGCCCCGCAGTATGACGGCCCGAATCGCGGCGTTCTCGAGTGAGGCAGTGTGGTCCTCGAAGGAGTTGTCCGCTTGGAGATCTTCATAGGTCAGTCCATTCAAGTGCGTGAGGACATCTAACCCCGATAGGCGCATCGGTGGCCCATCCAAACCGGCAAAGCGTTGCAGACTTCGAAGCCGTTGTTTTCCGTCTAGAACGATGAACCGTCCTCGGGTCTCTTGGCGTTCGGCAAGAATGACCTGCGGCACGGGAATTCCCAAAAGCAGTGATTCAATGAAGCGAGACCGCTTCGTGACATTCCAGACATCTCTCCGCTGAAACGCCGGCTCCAAATCGAATCGTCCGCGACGCAACTGATCGACGATTGTACTGACCGTCCAATCGGTACCCCAGGTTACGGTGGCATCCGGCCTCACGTCCGCAGCAAGGTCCCCCTCATCCACGTCGAGCGAAAGTTGGTCAGCCACCTCTTGGGTAGACACCGTGTACTCCTCTAGGTCGTCGGCTAGACAAGGGGAGTCTGCCATCTACTCAGCCCGGTTGGCTCGTCATGTGCGCGCGAAGCGACGCCGACCTTGTGCTCCCTTGATGGATGGGCCCCTGCAGCGCAAGCGCTTGCGAAGGCTTCGACCTTCTTGGTCAGGGTGCCGAGCGCACAGGACTACGCGCACGCGCGATTCGTCAGGTTGGTCGCATCGACAAGCGAAACGGTAGCTCGACGTGTCTCCGCGTGCTTTGAGCGTGCGAGGGACGAGCTGGGCCCTGTCAGAACTGGCGACCGCGGGGATGAGGTTTGCCACCCGGCGACGGACTGGGTATCCCTGTGAATGGGCATGCCCAGTCTCCTACGGTCGATCACCAAGCGACGACTTCGTCAACCAGACAAGGTCGCGTCACTGCGGGCGGTAGGACGCAGGCTCATGGCTCGCTTGCGCGGCGCCGGTCCTGTGCAGCGGGACAAGAACAAGGGTGCTTCCCAGTCCGGCCATGGGGGACAGGCAAGGGCTGTGAGCGAGTGTCCGTGTTGCGATCGTGGTGAAGTTTCGCTCTGAGTCCCGTCGACGCAGGTCAGAGGGTTGGATCCCTCGGACTGTAAATCCGTCGCGAGAGCTACGAAGGTTCGAATCCTTCACCTGCCACCCAGTGCTCAGAGAGGCCCTGACCAGCGGAAACGTTGGTCAGGGCCTCTCGCACGTGCTGGGCGGTCCGCTACTCCAGGTAGCCGCCCGTCGGGCCGACCACCGAGCCGAGCCGCGGAGCGTACTGGTCGAAGTAGACGCGCGAGATGAGGTCGCGTCGGCTGCGCACACCGGCCTTGTCGAAGATCGACTTGAGGTGGTCCTGAACCGTGTAGGCCGACACGTGCAGCGTCGTCGCGATCTCCTTGGTGTCGACTCCCTGCAGCACGAGCCGCGTCACGTCGCGTTCGCGTGCGGTGAGATCGAACGCGGCGACGACGAGCTCGACGATCTCCGGCGGCCGCGCCTCCTCGATCGTGATGACGACGTCGCCGGTGACACCGTTGCGTGAGGCGAGCGGTGCGGCATGCAGGAGGAGCCAGTGACCGGAGGCCGCACGCACGCGTCCGCGCGGCAGACCGGCGCCCGGGGTGCTGAGGCTGTGGCGGGCGGCGGCGACGAGAGTGAAGACGATGCCCATCGGGTCGATGAGGTGCGGCGCCGACCGGAACTCGGCAAGGCGCTCCTCGGCGCCGAGGCTGATCTGGGTCACCTCGTCGGTGGCGTCCACGATGATCACCGCCGGACCGCAGGAGGCGGAGCGCCCGGTGGGCGCCAGCTGCTCGGGCTCGGCCAGGCGCGCGAGCACCCCGGCGCGCACGCCACGCGCGAACGACCCCGACAGCGATCCGAGGAACTCGACGTCGTCGGCGGCGAACTTCGGGTCGTTGTGGTCGCGGAAGAGGGCCATCCCGCCCCACATGCCGAGGGTGTCCTTGAAGAGCACCCGCGCCTCGTCGCCGAACCCGAAGATGGGCTTGATCAGCTGGTTCATGCGCAGTGACTCGTCGACGTAGTCGGGCATCGACTCGTGCATGCCGATCGCCGATCGGTCGGCGATGGCGAGGTGCCGGAACGATGAGCGCTCCTGGCCGCCGTACTCGATGTTCGCGAAGAGCACGTCCTGCGAGTCGGTTTCGGCGAGAGCGCCGTACTTTCGGCCGCTCGTGAGCAACAGCGACGCCGGGTCGTGCGTGGCGACGCACGCAGCCTCCCACGGCACCGCGCGCCGCACGGCGGCCGATGCCTCGCCGAGAAACTCGTCGAGGTCGAGCCCTGCACGCGAGAGCACGTCGACATCCCCACGGACGCGCTCGGCCGTCAGCCGATTCCCCATGCGCACAGTATGCCGCGGGGTGCGGGCTCGCTGACATCCCAGAAGTGTGGGGTCCTTGCCTTCCGTGGTGCTGGGAGCCGGAACTCCCCGTGCGACTGGGATTTCGCGCCGCGGGGGCGGCCAACAGGCTCGTCTCGTGACCATCACCATCCGAACGGCTTCCGTCGACGACCACGGCCGGCTCATGCACGCCGAAGATGCCACGGCTCAGGCCTGCCTCGCGTTCGTGCGTCTGGAACGCGAGCTCGAACGTCGTGGGTTGGCCCTCGCGGCGCTCGGGCGGCTGACGGTTCTGTCGCCCGTCCCGGCGCGCGTCGACGACGCGGCGGGGCCGGGGCCCGGCGCCTCCGGGCCGCGGCCGGGCGCCTCCGTGCCGGGGCCGGGCGCCTCCGGGCGCGTGGCCTCGACCACAGCACCTGAGGACGTCTTCGACCTCATCCGCGAACGGCTCGCATACGAGGGCGCCCACGTGCCCATCGACGTGCTGCCCGCGGAGCGCCTTGCCCAGCCGGGCATGCTCGTCGCCCTCCGCGCCGAGGTGGTCACGCACGGGTTCACACCATCCACCAGCCACGAAGGAACTCACATGTCTGCATCCACTCTCGACGTCGCCGCGCTGCGGGGCGTCTCGGGACTCCTGCTCCCCGGCGACGCCGGCTACGACGAGGCGTGCTCGCCGTGGAACCTCGCGTTCCCGCTGAGCCCCGCCGCAGTAGCCGTGCCGCAGTCGGTCGACGAGGTGATCGCCGCGGTGACATCGGCGGCCGAGCTGGGCCTGCGCGTCGCGCCACAGAGCACGGGTCACCTGGCGTCCACGCTCGACGGTCGCGTCGACAACGCCCTGCTGCTGCGCCTGCACGAGCTCACTGGCGTGACGGTCGACCCGGTCGCCCGCACGGCGCGGGTGCTCGGAGGCACGCTGTGGCGGGATGTCGTCGCGGCGGCAGCGCCGCACGGGCTCACCGCCCTGCACGGCAGCGCCGGTGATGTCGCCGTCGCCGGTTACGTCCTCGGCGGCGGGCTCTCGTTCTACGGCCGCCGCCACGGCCTCGCCTGCACCTCCGTGCGCGCGTTCGAGGTGGTGACCGCCGACGGCGCCCTCGTGCGTGCGACCGCCGATGAGCACCCCGACCTCTTCTGGGCATTGCGCGGCGGCGGGTTCGGCTTCGGCGCGGTCGTGGCGATCGAGCTGGACCTCCTGCCCTACGCCGAGGTGTATGCCGGCATGCTGCTGTGGGACCTGTCTCGCGGCGCGGAGGTGCTCCGTGCTTGGGCCGAGTGGACCTCGCGCGCTCCCGAGTCGGCAACCACGAGCATTCGGTTCCTGAGGTTTCCGCCGATACCCGACCTGCCGCCGTTCCTGAGCGGTCGCAGCCTCGTCGTCATCGACGGCGCGATCCTCGAGAGCGACGAGACGGCCGCCGAGCTGCTCGCACCCCTGCGCGCGCTGGAGCCGGAGATCGACACCTTCGGCCGTATGCCGGCCGCCGGGCTCCTCGGGGTCCACATGGACCCACCTGCCCCGACGCCCGGTGTGAGCGACCACGCGATGCTCACCGCCCTTCCGGCCGACGCGATCGACACGCTCCTCGCCGTGGCCGGCCCGGGCGTCGACACCCCGCTCATGGTCGCGGAGATCCGGCACGCGGGCGGTGCGCTCGACACGTCGACGGATGCCGCACTGCCGCGTCTGCACGGTCAGTACGCACTGTTCGCGTTGAGTGCGGTGCCGGTTCCCGACCTGCTGACGCTCGGCGAGCAGGTGACCAAGGCGACCGTCGACGCGATGCGGCCTTGGGCAGCGGTCACGGACTTCCCGAACTTCACGGAGCGCCAGGTCGCGGCATCCGCGCTCTACGACGTGGCCACCCGCGAACGCCTCGCGGCGACGCGAGACCGGTACGACCCCACCCGGATGTGGCTGGCCGCGCACGCGGTCTGATCCACGAGACCAACCAAGGAGAGAAGAAAGACATGCGAAGCACCACCCGAACCGTCGGTGGCGTCCTGACGGCCCTCGTCCTCGGAGCCGCTGTGCTCCCGGCCCAGGCCGCGCCGGCACCCGACTCGGCGGCGATCACCAACCAGCTCGTCGCGAAGACGCGAGCCGCCGTCGCGAAGTTCCACGATGTCGACGCCGCGATCGCGGCCGGCTACGTGCAGGTCGGCGAATGTGCCGAGAGTCCGGCCGGGGCGATGGGCATCCACTTCATGAACCCGGCGCTCATCACGCCCGGAGTCGTCGACCCCGCCCGCCCGCCCTTCCTCACCTACGGCCCCGCCAAGGGCGGGGGGCTGGAACTGTGGAGCGCGGAGTTCTTCGAGCCCGAGATCGGCCAGCCCACCCCGATGTACGGCGGGCAGGGCTTCGACGGCCCGATGCCCGGACACGAGCCCGGAATGCCGGCGCACTACGACCTGCACGTGTGGGTGGGCACGCACAACCCCGCCGGCCGGTTCGCCGCGTGGAACCCGAGCCTCCACTGCTGAGACTCGGACCATGGGCGGGGCAGGTCGCCGAGAAGCGACCTGCCCCGCCCATGCGACGTGCGACTCGCCGGGCCTCCGAGCAGCCCTGGCCGAGCGCCGAGACGGACGGTCTCAGTCGTCGGTCTCAGATGGGGGTCTCAGGCGGGCTTGGCGTAGGCCTTGATCCCGGTGTCGAGCAGCACGCACGGTTCGTCACCGTCGGTCCAGGCATCGTGACCGGGGTCCAGGTCCACGACATCGCCGGGGCCTACTGCGATCTCGCTGCCGTCGTCGAAGCGGACGGTCATGTGCCCGGACAGGCAGATTCCAGTGTGGTGGGTCTGGCAGGAGTCGGTGCCGGCCAGAGGTTTCACGTCGCTCGACCAGCGCCAGCCCGGTTCGAAGACCCCCCGGCCCAACGTGAAATCACCGAGGGTGACCACGTCCAGATGGCCGTGGTCTGCGAAGGGACGGCGCTCGTGCGGGGTGTCGATGCTCTGCTTCTCGGACATGGCTTCCTCTCGTGGTTTCGCTGGGGCCAGGGCCTGACGTCAGAAGCGACGTCCTTCTCCGACGCTAGACCTGCCACCGCGACGGCGAGTCCGTTCCGGATGAACGGGTCGGAGTTGGAGGCGTATGGACGGATTGCACCCGCTGGTCAGGATTCGCGCTGCGACTGGCCTAGGGTTGGTCGCCGATGTGGCCGCGGCCGAGGGGGCAGCCCGCCCACCCGCCCGCGTGAGCCACAGTCCCCAACCGCGGACGAAGGGCAGCGAAGAGCTCCGATGATCAACGTCATGCTTGCCGGTGGCATCTCGATGGCCGTGGCACTGCTCTGCACGAAACCCTTCATCGCCCTGCTGGTCCGGCGACGGTACGGCCAGTTCATCCATGACGACCTGGCTCATCACCAGGTGAAGCGCGGCAAGCCCACCATGGGTGGCGCGGTCATCATCGCAGCGGTGTTCGTCGGGTACTTCGCTTCGCACGCGATCCTGACGCTGCTGACTGCCACCGGGGCGCTCACGGTGATCCACAACGGGATCTCGCTCAGTGCCGTGCTCGTGCTCTTCCTGCTGGCCGGACTCGGTCTGGTGGGGTTCCTCGACGACTACACCAAGATCCGCAGGGAGCGCAGTCTCGGCCTCACCGGGCGGCAGAAGCTCGTCGGTCAGGCGCTCGTCACCGTCGTCTTCGCCCTGGCTGCCCTGTTGCTGACGAACGAGCAGGGACAGTCGCCGGCATCCACGGCGATCTCGTTCCTCCGGGACACCGGCATCGATCTCGCCTTCGCGGGTCCGGTGGTGGCGGTGGTCCTCTTCATCGCGTGGGCGGGCGTGCTCATCGCCGGGGCGTCCAACGGCGTGAACCTCACCGACGGCCTTGACGGGCTGGCCACCGGGGCTGCGGTCATGGTGTTCGGGGCGTACACGCTGATCGCCATGTGGCAGTACAACCAGGGGTGCTCGGTCGCGCCGGGGCCTGGCTGCTACGACGTCGGCGACGCGCTAGACCTCGCGGTCATCTCGTGTGCGATCGGCGGTGCGTGCTTCGGGTTCCTCTGGTGGAACGCGTCGCCCGCCGAGATCATCATGGGCGACACCGGTTCCCTGTCTCTCGGGGGCGCCTTGGCCGGACTGGCCATTCTCACCCACACCGAGCTGCTGCTCGTGGTGCTGGGCGGCCTCTTCGTCGTCGTCACGGCCTCGGTCATCATCCAGGTCGCCAGCTTCAAGCTCACCGGCAAGCGTGTGTTTCGGATCGCCCCGCTGCACCACCACTTCGAGATGGTGGGGTGGTCTGAGGTGGTCATCGTGGCGCGCTTCTGGATCATCGCCGGGATCTGCGTCACCGCGGGCCTCGCGCTCTTCTACGCCGAATGGCTCACCAACCACTGAGCCTCCCTCGCTGTACGCCCCGGCCACCCTCGCTGCATGCCCCGGCCATCTGGCCGGGGCGACGAACTCGGGGCAGCGGCAGAGTCGGGGGAGCTGCCGCGGCCGAGCGGTGCCACGGACAGCCGTACGTAGTCAGCGGCGGTGCGAGAACCGGGGAAAGGGAGTGCCATGAGCACGCGCGAGGCAACGGGAACCTACGACTGGACCCGCCGCACCGGCGGGCGCCTCGAGCCGAGCGAACGACGTGCCATGGTGGTCGACCTTGCCCGCGTCCACGTCGGCAACGCCCTCGGCCGGCTGGCGCTCATGACCCACCTCAGCCGCGGCCGTCACGCCTACGTGTCTCCCGATCGGCTGCGTCCACCGGACTCGCCCCTGACGCGTGCAGCGCTCGATGCCGCCTCCCGGGTCCTGCCGACGACCCTGCTCAACCACAGCCACCGGACCTACCGCTTCGGGCGCGCCCTCGGCGAGGTCGACGCCATCGACGTCGACACGGAGCTGCTCTACGCTGCCGCTCTCCTCCACGACACGGGGCTGGTCCTGGCCCGGGGGCGCGACGACTTCACCCTCACCTCGGCCCGCGTCGCCACCGACGTCGCGGAGCAGGTAGGTCTCTCGACGTCGGCGATCGAGACCGTCCAGACCGCCATCACCATGCACCACAGCCCCCGCGTCGCCCGCGAAGCAGGCCCGGTCGCCTACCTTCTCGCCGCCGGCGCAGGGCTCGACGTCGTCGGTCTCCGGAGCTGGGACGTGCCGCGCGCTGTCCTCGAGGGCGTCGTGCGCCTGCACCCCCGAGAGGGGTTCAAGGCGCACTTCACCGCCGCGTGGGCCGACGAGGCGGCCAGGGTTCCGCAGGGCCGCGCCATGCTCCTTCGTCGCCACGGCGCCTTCGCCGCCGCGATCGCCCTCGCACCCTTCGAGGAGTGAGCCGACTCATGAGTCCCACGTTCCCGGACACGCCGCTCACCCCGATCTCGCCCACGACGGCGGCGGGCAGCATCGATGAGGGAGGCCGCGAGGCGTCGCGACGCCGTCGGGTGGTCGAAGCCGTCACCTTCGTCGGCGCCTGGGTCGCCGCGGGCTACGTCCTGCGCCTCGACGACGACGCCTACCTGCTCCTGGGCATCCCGCTCACCCTGGCGTTCCAGGTGTTCGTGCGGCGCCGGCCGCTGCGAGAGCTCTTCGCGGCCGGCACGTCGCGGTTCGCGCTGAACAGGCGGGGCGTCGTCACCGCGATGCTGCTGGCAGTGGTCCCGGCACACTTCGCATTCCAGGCGCTGCTGGCGGGCGATCTGATGAGGTTCGGCTGGTACCTGGCGGCCACGACCGGTGCCGTCGCAGCAGCGTTCTCCCTCAGCGCCTCGACCGTGCCGGCCACCATCCGTGCCGCGGCCCTCCCCATCGCCATCGGGGCCGGCGGCATGCTGACGGTCTACGGGATCGTCCACCTCGCGGCCGGGGTTCCGCTTCAGGCGACGGCGGCGTTCGCGACGCTCGCCACGTACTCCGCGCTCTACTTCCCGGCCACGTTCCTGCTGGAGGAGGTCACCTTCCGCGCAGCTGTCGACGCGCACGTGCACCGCGAGGGAGAGCAACGCGGCTGGTGGTCGGCCGTCCTCGTGTCCGCGCTGTGGGGACTCTGGCATCTCCCGGTCTCGTCCGACGTGCCGTTGCCCTTCCCGCTCCTGGTCGTCGAGCTCGTCGTCGTCCACATCGTTCTCGGCGTTCCTCTCTCGTTCGCCTGGCGCCGCTCCCGCAACCTCGCGGCTCCGGCGCTGGCGCACGCCGTCAACGACGCGGTTCGCAACGCCGTCATGCTCGGGCTGTAGCCTCGCCGCCGCGCGATCGCCGGAGGTCGCCGCCATAGGCCCTGGAACGGCGTGGGGGAGCTCGCCTCAGCGGTACCGTCGGCATGTGCTCCATGGCCGCGACCGCGAACGCGCGCAGCTCGACCGCCTCGTGGCACAGGCACGTGCTGGCACTTCGGGGGCGCTCCTCGTACTGGGCGAACCCGGCATCGGCAAGACCGCGCTGCTGCGTGGCCTCGCCACGACCGCGCAGTCAGGGGCACTCGTGCTGCGCACCGCCGGGGTCGAGTCAGAGTCGCCGTTGCCGTATGCCGCCCTCCACCGTCTGCTCCGCCCGGTCGTCAGCCTCGTCGACGGACTCCCCGCTCCCCAGGCGCGGGCGTTGGGTGCAGCGTTCGGCCTCGTGGACAGCCCCACCGTCGAGCCCTTCCTCGTGGGGGTCGCGACCTTGTCGGTGCTGACCGAGGCCGCCGAGCCCGACCGGCCTGTCGTGTGCGTCGTCGACGATGCCCAGTGGCTCGACCCGGCGTCTGCGAACGCGCTGCTGTTCGCTGCGCGTCAGCTGTCGGCGGACCCCGTCGTCGTGGTCCTTGCAGCCCGCGCCGGAGGGCCTGGGCGTCCGGCCTTCGCTGCGGAGGGACTCCCCGTCCTCGAGCTGGGCGGCCTGGACGAGGCAGCCGCGCGACAGCTGCTCGACGAACGTCGTGACGGCGACCTGTTGCCCGATGACGTGGCCGCGCGGCTCGTCGGCGACACGGGCGGCAACCCGCTCGCGCTGCTCGAGCTGCCCGGCGCGCTCAGCCCCGCTCAGCTGGACGGCGCGGCCCCGCTGCCGGCTCTCCTCACGTTGACTGCGGGCGTCGAGCGAGCCTTTCTCGATCGGTGCCGGCGCCTCAGCGAAGAGGCGCAGACACTGATGCTCGTGGCCGCAGCAGACGCCACCGGGCTGGTCGACACGGTGCGCCGTGCGGCTCGCGCACTCGGGGTGCAGCCGCGCGCCTGGGATGACGCGGAACGCTCGGGTCTGCTCACCGTCACCGGCGAGACCGTTGCCGTGCGGCACCCCCTGGTGCGCTCGGCGGTCTACCAGGCGGCGACCAGCTTCGAGCGACGGCAGGTCCATCAGGTGCTGGCCGACGCCCTCGGTGGGCGCGACGAGGACCGGGCGACGTGGCACCGCGCAGCCGCCGTCGACGGGCTGGACGCCGGCGTCGCGGACGCCCTGGCGAAGGTGGCCGCCCGCGCCGAGCAGCGCGGTGCCCAGCTGTCGGCCGCGGACGCCTACGAGCGATCAGCCGAGCTCTCGACGGCCGATGCGGAGCGAGCGGCGCGGCTCTTCGGGGGAGCGCGCGCCGCTTGGGCGGCCGGGCAGGCCGCTCGAGCGCGAACCCTGGCCGCCTCGGCCCGCGAGCTGGCATCGGACCCCCTCCTGCGAGCAGACATCGACCGGCTGCGGGCGCGCATCGAGATCTACGTGGGCTCGGCCACGGACGCGCACCGTATCTTCACCGTCGCCGCCCGGAACGTCGCCGACCACGATGACGCTCGAGCGCTGGAGATGGCCGTCGCCGCGGCCATGACACGCACCTACGGTGGTGACAGCGGCGCCGTGATGCCGAACGACGAACTGGCCCGACTGCTGGTCCCGGCGAGCCGGGACACCCCTCGCACGGCGTGCCTCCGCCAGCTCCTGGAAGCGATGACCGCCTCCGCTGACACGGACTGGGCCAGCGCGACAGCGACCCTCGATCGGGCTCTGGCGGCAGGACGACAGGTGGAGGACCTCGATGTGCTGGGCAACCTCGGCAACGCCGCCCTGCACCTCGGCCACGACGCCGGAGCCCGCCTCCTTTATGCCGCCATGGTGTCCGCGGCCCGCGAGCAGGGTGCCGGCATGGTCGTCATCTACGGCCTCCAGAGACTCGCCTTCGCCCACTTCCCTGCGGGTGACTGGAACGGCATACGCGCCTGTGCCGATGAGGCGCTCACCCTGGCGCGGAGCGTCGGGCAGCCCACGCTCACCGCCGCGCCACTTGCCTGGTTCGCCCTCCTGTCCGCCCTCACCGGGAGCGACGAGCTCGACGAACACCTGGGCGACCTCGACATCGTGGTGGCCCAGCACCCGCTGGGGATCCTCACCGACCCGGTGCACGACCTGACCCGCTGGGCCAGAGGCACCCGGGCCGCCGCGACGGGTGATGCCACGGCAGCGCTGCACCACTTCGAGGCGCTGCGCGTGCCGGCGCTGCAGCGGATGACAGCGGTGGACCGCATCGACGCTGGCGTCCGTGCCGGAGGGCGAGCGGGGGACGAGGACGGGTCTGTCGCCGCGCTCACCTCGTTCGCCGCCGCATCCAAGCTGCCCTGGGCGTTGGCCGACAGTGCGTTCGCACGCGCCGTGGCCGCGACCGAGCCCGCGCAGGCCTCGGAGGAGTTCGAGACGGCAGTGGGCCTCTATCGGCAGGCGCATCGACCGTATGCGCAAGCGCGAGCCGAGCTGGCATACGGCGAGTTCCTCCGGCGGACGAACCGACGGGTGGACGCTCGTGCACACCTCCGCTCGGCGGTGGCGACGTTCGCCGACCTGGGAGCCGGCCCCCTTCTGGGCCGGGCCGAGCAGGAGCTGCGGGCCTCGGGCGAGACTGCACGCAAGCGAGACCCCTCCACCCTGCTCGACCTGACTCCGATGGAGCGCAAGGTGGCCGAGATGGTCGGCACCGGCCTGTCGAACAAGGACGTGGCCGCCCAGTGCTGGGTGTCCCCGCGCACCGTCGCCTTCCACCTGCGCAACGTCTTCACCAAGCTCGGCATCACGTCACGGACCGAGCTGGCGCGGATCGACTTCAGCTGACCCGCGCCTCGACCCGACAGCCTCGACGAGCGAGATCCTGCCTCACCCGGCAGACCCACCGTCGGGTCTGCCGGGCGACCCGCGTCTCAGCGCGCCACGGGCTCGCCTGTCCGGACAGCCGAGACGACGTCGAGAATCGCCTGCGTCGTCGCCGCGGCGTCGGCCTCGTCTGCGATGAGGTCCTCGTGGGTGGCGCCGGCGATGATGCGGTGCTGCGAGTTGGTCGACAGCGCAGCCAGACGGTCCTGCTTGCCGAACCAGTCTGGCGCGCTACCGGATCCGGCAGTCAGCACCGCCAGGGGCTTGGCGCCGAAGGAGGTGAGAGCACTCGCCTGGGTGGCCGAGGTCCCCGCCTGGGCGTACTCGTCAATCGTGCTCTCGAGCGTCTCCGACCGGCCGATGCTCGCCCGGACCTCGTCGCGAGCTCGTGGGGGAAGGGAGCCTGCTTCGACCGGGGCATACAGCCGGGTGAGGCCGACCCGGGCCGAGGCCGCCGCGAGTGCCGAGAGCCTGGCAGTCAGGTCGTACGAGCCGCTGTCGCTCGACGGGACGACCACCCCGTGCGACGGCCCGGCCGGCGCAGTCGAGTCCACGAGCACCATGCCGACCACCTCGTCGGGGTAGAGCGCGGCGAACGTCAAGGTGTAGAGGCCTCCGAAGGAGTGGCCGGCGAGCACGTACGGCCCCGGGACGTGTGCGCGCTGCAGAAGGGTGTGGAGCTCAGTGGCGACCGTTGCACCGTCCTGCGGCGCACCGGCGGGCTCGCTCCACCCTCGCCCTGCTCGGTCGTAGACGCAGACGCGCGTGTCGCGAGCGACGGCCGGCGAGATCCACGCCCAGTTCGAGGAGAACTCGCCACCACCCGTCTGGACCACGACCGTCGGGCTGCCGGACCCGGTGCAGCGGAGGTGCAGCCGGTGACCGCCGACGTCGACCAGCTGGCCGGGCGCGGGGTTCGCGCGTGCAGCGAGCGCCGCCCCGACCGTCTGGTACGCGCCGCCGACCGAGGCCAGCGCCAGGACGCCCAGCATCGGGAGCATCAGCCAGCGACGGCTCGGTCCGGGCAGGTGACGCCGCACCTGGAGGACCATCCAGACGACCAACGCGAGCAGGGTCGGCGGCCAGACCCAGTCGAGCACGGCGCTCGCGCCACGACCGCCGCCCGTCAGCAGCAGTCCGCCCAGACCCATGAAGACCGCCGGTGCACAGGCCCACCGCTGAGGGTGGTCGGTGAAACGTGTCGTCAGCAGCGCCAGCATCGCCCAGCCGACCGCGAACCCGATCAGGGCTGCGCCGGCCATGCGCGGCTCCTCGGCGGGGATGAGCGGAGCTGCAGCCAGCATCAGCGCGACGACGCCACCCGTGGCGAACGACCCGGCCACGATCACTGCGAGCGAGCGCCTCGTGCGAGGTGCCCGCTGAACGGTCACCGAGCTTGGACGCGTGAGGTCGTTCGCGGCATACCCTGCTCGGACCCGGCCGTCTGCGGCTGCGCCGTTCATGAGTCTCGCCCCGCTCGCACCGACGTGGAGGCAGGCCCGGTCGCCGAGGTGATGGGGGAGCGACTTCGCTGCGCGGCGACGAGCACCACACCCATGAGTGCCGTGGCCAGGGAGACCGCCGCGGCTGTGGTGAAGGCTGCCGCGAAGCCCGCGGCCGACATCGTCGCGGCTCCGTCCTCGGCGACGGCAAGGCCGATGGCCGTGAACGAGGCGATGCCGACAGCTGCACCGATCTGCGTCGCCGATCCGGCGAGCCCCGCAGCCAGGCCGGTGTGCGTGGCCGGGACGGCGGAGGCGATCACCATCGTCGTGGGCGTGAAGCTGAGCGCGACACCGGTCGCCACCAGCAGCAGACCCGGCAACACCCCCGCGAGGTAGCCCGCACCGAGCGGTGCGCTCGCCAGCCAGAGGTGTCCGGCTGCGAGAACCACCATGCCGACGACCAGCGTGCGTTGCGCACCGAGCGCACGCACCATCCTGGGCAGGAGGGCGAGGGAGACGACGAACCCCGTCAAGGCCGTGGGCACCATCGCGAACCCGGCCTGCTGCGGAGCCATGGCGAGCATCTGCTGGAGGTAGAGGGCCACGAGCACGAACGTGGAGGCGCGCGCGGCGCCACCGAGGACCGCGAGGACCACACCGGCATCGAGGGGCCGTGAGCGCAACAGCTCCAGCGGCACGAGCGGGTCCGCGGCCCGGCGTTCGATCATCCCGAAGGCCCAGAGCAGGACCATCGACGCGACCAGTCCTCCGAACACGGGCACCGACATTAGGCCGTGGTCGGCGAGGCCGAGTGCGGCGTGCACGAGAGCGACGGCGGCGCCGGTCACGGCCGCCGACCCGAACCAGTCGAAGGGACGACGTGCCCCGCGCACGTCGTCGGGCAGCAGACGCCGGGCGAGGACGACGCCCGCGACGGAGACGGGAACGGTCACGACGAAGACCGACGACCACCCGAACGATCCGACGAGCAGCCCGCCCGCCATGACCCCGGTCGCGCCGCCGAGCGTGGAGGCCGCGCCCCACAGGCCCATGGCCCGTGCTCGTGCGGCGCCGGGGAAGGTCAGCAGCAGCAGGGACATCGCGGCGGGGCTCAGGGCTGCCGCGCCCACCCCCTGGAGGATGCGGCCGCCCACGAGCACGCCCTGCCCGGTGGCCGTGGCCGCGACCAGCGTGCCCATGGTGAACAGGGCCGAGCCGGCGACGAACATCCGGCGCCGCCCGATCAGGTCGGCGGCCCGGCCGGACAGCAGCAACAGGCCGCCGACGGCCAGGACGTAGGCGTTGACGACCCACGTGGTCCCGGTCGGCGTGAGACCGAGGCCGGACTGCATGGCGGGCAGTGCGACATTGACGATCGACGTGTCGAGCATGACGACGAACTGCGCGGACACCAGCAGCGCCAGGGCGAGCCGTGGGCGCCTGCCCGTCGGGGACCCGCTGACGGGGGTGGGTGGTGCGGTGAGGGGTGGGGCGGGGCGGGGTGTCGGGAGTCGAGTCTCCAGAGCGGCGGGCACGATGACCTCCTGGGCCGTGGTTGGTGATGTCCTTCACGGTGCCGCTGGTGCCCCGGCCTTCGCGCCGGTCAGATGACCGGGATGGGCGCTCCTTCATCGCGGCGCCGGAACGGCCGGCGCCGGAACGGCCGGCGGCGAGGTTCGCCGCCGGCCGTGGTGGTCGGTGTCCAGCTGACGGATCGGTCAGGGCCGTCGCGTCGAGCCGCAGTGGGTGACTGTCACGCGGAGATGACGACCCGTCCTGGCGAGCGCCCCTCCTCGAAGGCTGCGACGGCGGCCGCTCCTTCCGACAGCGGGAAGACCGGGCCGAGCACCGGCCTGACCTGGCCGGCGGCCACGAGCTCGTTCATCGTGAGCAGCTCCCGGGCGTGCTCCCTCGTCACGAAGGAGACGAGCCTCTGCGGCACGAAGGGCGACAGGAGCGCAGCCCCCAGCTGACGATGGATGCCGCCGATCCACCGGTCACCCTCTCCGCCGACGATGACCAGCGTCCCTGTCCGAGTGAGCGCTCGGCGCAGGCGGCGAACCGGTGTCCGGCCGCCGATGTCGAGGATGAGGTCGAACCGGACCGAGCCGTCGGCGAAATCCGTTGTGGTGTAGTCGATCACGTCACTCGCGCCCAAGGAGCGCACCAGGTCGGCGCCGCCTGCGCTGCACACCCCCGTCACGGTTGCCCCGAACGCGGAGGCGAGCTGGACCGCGATCGTGCCCACGGCGCCCGACGCGCCCACGACGAGCACGCGCTGGCCCGGCTGCACGTGACCGTGGTCGCGCAGTGCCTGCAGCGCGACGAAGGTCGGGTAGGGCAGCACGGCCGCCTCCTCGAAGGACAGCCGCGGCGGTTTGGGGGCGACCTTCTCGACCGACGCCACGGCAAACTCGGCGAACGTGCCGCGGCACGCCCCGTACACCTCATCGCCCGGCTGGTAGGCGGTGACTCCCTCGCCCACCGTCTCGACCACGCCCGCGAAGTTCGTCCCGGGCACCGCGACGCTGGGAGCCCGGAAGCCGAAGCCCAGCAGGCGCATCAGGTAGGGCTCACCCGTCATGAAGTGCCACGCGCCCCGGTCCATCCCGGCCGCCGCGACTCGCACGAGGACCTCGCCCTCACCGGGCCTGGGGCGTTCGACGTCGCGCACGGCGAGCACGCCAGTGGTGCCGTAGCGATCCTGTGTCAGCGCCCGCATGCGCTCGCTCCTCGGCGAGGCAGGCGTCGTGGTGGTGGTGGCGCTCCGGTCGCGTGATTCGACGCGGTCGTTTCGTTGCGGTGGTGAGCTCTGGGCTGACATGGCGATCTCCTCGAGACGGTGACGATGTGGCGGAGGACTGTCTCCTGGCTCCGCGTCGGTGCGGCGTCCTCAAACCTGCTCGCATGCCACGCGGCTCGCCCCGGTCGAACGGCCGGGATCCGCCACCCCATGGTGCAAGCCAGCTGACGACAGCACGTGTTGTGGCCTCGCGCGCCACCTGCGGGGGCGGGCCGTCGAGAACGTCAGCGAGGTGCTGCAGGGTGACCGTCGGCCGGCAGGCGGAGGGTGAACCGGCAGCCGCCGTCGACGTTCACCACGTCCGCCGAGCCGCCGTGTGCCCGAGCCACCCCGGCGACGATGGCGAGCCCCAGCCCCGAGCCGCGACCCTCGCCTGGGGTGCGCGCCGCGGTGGCGCGGTAGCCCGTCTCGAAGACCCTCCCGATGACGTCGTCGGGGATGCCGCCGCACTCGTCGACCACCGCGACGACGACCGCGTCGGCGTCGCGGGTCACTGTCGTCGTCACCTCGCCACCACGCGGGGTGTGCCGTATGCCGTTGACCACGAGGTTCGCGACCGCGCGCCGCACCTCGCCGGGAGCGACCACGGCCCGGACCATCGGCGCGGCAGAGCCCGCGAGCCGGACCCCCTCGACGTCCGCGAGCGGGCGCAGGGCTGCCACCGCCTCCGAGACCAGGTCGCCCACGTCGACCACGGTCATCTGCAGTGCAGGATCGGCGGCCTGGAGCCGGGAGAGGGCGAGGAGCGTGTCGACGAGGTCACCCATCTGGTGCACCGAGGCACGCACCTGGCGCATGGCGGCGGGCACATCGGTGGCGACCCCGTCCTCGACCGCCTCGCTGATCGCCCAGATGCCGGCCAACGGCGTGCGCAGGTCGTGCGACACCCACGCGACGAGCTCGCGCCGGTCGGCCTCCGCCCGCACCTCGAGCTCGCGAGCCATCCGGTCGGCCGTCGCGGCTCGGTCCGCGTCGATGACCCGGCGTGCCACGAGGGCGCCGAGCACCGCGGCGACGGGCACGGCGGCCAGCAGCACGAGCAGCACGGTGGCGGAGTCCTCGGGTTGCAGGAACATCGCGCGCGCGCTCGCGTAGACGCCCGCGGCCACCGCGATGACCACGACCACCGGCGCCGCGATCGCTGCCCGTCCGACCGAGCGACGAGCGAGCGCCATCACGAGAACCACGCCCAGCAGCCCGACCACGAGCGTGACGCCGGCGGCCAGCGCGACGGCCGACACCTGGGTGGGCATCAGGCACGGTCCGGCGGCAAGGCGTCCCAGCGGTAACCCACCCCGAAGACCGTGACGAGCCGGGTCGGCGCGGACGGCTCTGCCTCGATCTTCTCTCGGAGCCGACGGACGTGGACGGTCACCGTCGACTCGTCGCCGAACTCCCAACCCCACACGGCTCGCATCAGCTCGTCACGGCGGTGCACCTCGCCGGGGTGGCTGAGGAACCAGTCGAGCAGCGCGAACTCCCTTGCTGTGAGGGAGAGTTCGGTGCCACGGCGAGTCACCACATGAGCGCGTCGGTCGAGCACGAGGTCGCCGTCGGCGCTCACCCCCCGGGGCTCCGCGGTCGCCCGCCCGTCGTCGGGTGGTCCGTCAGGGCCCGGCGCAGCGGCCCTGCGCAGGATCGCCTGGACGCGCAGCACGAGCTCTCGAGGGCTGAACGGCTTGGTCACGTAGTCGTCGGCGCCGACCTCCAGGCCGAGGATCCGGTCCTCCTCCTCGCCGAGGGCGGTGAGCATCACGACGGGGACCCGGGGGTGGTCGTGACGCAGCCTGCGGCATACCTCCAACCCACCGATCCCCGGGAGCATGAGGTCGAGGACCACGACGTCGGGGGACACCACGGACGCCAGGGCGAGGGCGGCGACTCCGTCGGCAGCGCGGTGCACCTCGAAGCCGGCCCGTTCGAGGTAGGCGCTCACGACGTCGCCCACGGTGGGGTCGTCGTCGACAACGAGGGCGCTGGTCATGGTTCGAGGATAGGGCGGGGCGGCGGCCCGCGGTCGGCGCCGGCGAGGAGGTCACCACCCCGTAAGGGGTCTGCAACCACCGCGTCATGGCCTCCTGCGCGGCGGCCCGGTTGACTCGCTTCAGGCCACCATCGGGGTGGACCAGAGAGCGAGGAATCCCATGAGGAGCAAGGCATTTCGCACGATCGCCGTTGTCGCAACGGCAGCGGGAGCGGTGCTGGGGCTGAGCGCGACGGCAGGGGCCGCCGGGGTCTCGGGCCCGGCGATCTACGTCAACCACGTGCTCTACCGCACCGTCGTGACGCCCACCGACCTGTCCGGCACGGGAGCCCCGGCGCAGAGCTGGGACACGATCTACAACTTCTTCGGAGCGCAGCGGAGCGTGGCCACCGCGGCGCCCGGTGACCCGGGCTTCAACGGTGGCCGCTGGCAGGTGCACAAGGTGTCCACTCCTCAGGGATATGCCGCAGCGCTGGCCGCCGGGGACCTCGACGGCAACGGCGTGCTCGACTCCACCGACGAGATCGACGCAGCGCTGGCCTCAGGTGCGCTCGTCGACGACGGCATCGTCAAGTACTTCGTCTGCACGCTCAACAAGGTGCCCGCAGGCGGCTGACGGGCTCGGGGTCTTTGAACCTTCCCCGAGTCGAGGTGATCCTGGCCCTCACGTGGGTGGCGGGATCACCTCGATCCGGTATGCCGTCCGGCTGGGTGGAGGTGATCCCGGACCTCACGTGGGTGGCGGGATCACCTCGAATGGGCGGGAGGGCGGCATACGGGGTCGGGGTCTTTGAACCTTCCCCGAGTCGAGGTGATCCTGGCCCTGACGTGGGTGGCGGGTTCACCACGATCCGGTATGCCGTCCGGCTGGGTGGAGGTGATATCGGGCGTCACGTGGGTGGCGGGATCACCTCGATTGGGCGGGAGGGCGGCATACCGGCTCGGGGCCTCTGAACCTTCCGAGTCGAGGTGATCCTGGCCCTGACGTGGGTGGCGGGTTCACCTCGATCCGGTATGCCGTCCGGCTGGGTGGAGGTGATCCCGGGCGTCGCGTGGGTGGCGGGATCACCTCGGATGGGCGGGAGGGCGGCATACCGGCTCGGGGGTCTCTGCACCTTCCCCGAGTCGAGGTGATCCTGGCCCTGACGTGGGTGGGGGGATCACCTCGATCCGGTACGCCGTCCGGCTGGGTGGAGGTGATCCTGGCCCTGACGTGGGTGGCGGGATCACCTCGGATGGGCGGGAGAGCGGCATACGGGGGCGGGGTCTTTGAACCTTCCCCGAGTCGAGGTGATCCTGGCCCTCGCGTGGGTGGCGGGATCACCTCGATCCGGTATGCCGTCCGGCTGGGTGGAGGTGATATCGGGCGTCACGTGGGTGGCGGGATCACCTCGATTGGGCGGGAGGAGGGCTGACGAACATTTGCACTTTCTTTAAACAAATTGCACTTTTCCTGACATACGCTCCGTTGACCGCTTCGGCGGTCACGCGCCGGTCGCCGCTGGCGCGCTCGCATGAGACAGGGCCGCAGCAATGCGGGATGGAGGAGAAATGCGCAACATGAAACCCCGAATCGTGGTGGTCTCGGTGCTCGCCGCCGCCACGGCGCTGTGCCCGAGCATCGCGGCCAGCGCGACACCCGACCCGGTGCCGGGCGCGGCGGCCGACGCGGACGGCATTGCCGTGCAGCGCGTCGACGACCGCCCCGACGCACAGAACGACGACCGCCGAGCCGCCATGGAGGAGGCCGTCGCCAAGGTCGTCCGCGGCGAGGCGACCCCCGAGTCGCGGGGCGGCAGCGGGGGCGGCAAGGCGGTGCAGATCGCCCCCGGCCAGTGGGCGCAGTACGGCCTGAAGTCGACCGACAGCATCCTCACCTTCCTCGTCGAGTTCGGCGACCAGAAGGACAGCCGGTATGCGGCGATGCCTGCCGGCCCGGTGCACAACGCGATTCCGGAGCCGGACCGCACCAAGGACAACACGACGTACTGGGTCGACGACTTCAATCGCGACCACTTCCAGGACATGTTCTTCGGTGCGGGCGAGTCCATGTCGAGCGTCTACAGCGAGATGTCCAGCGGTCGCTACACGGTCAAGGGCGACACCTCGGACTGGGTGAAAGTGCCCTATCACGAGGCGAGCTACGGGCAGACCGAGAACTCCACCGACATGCGCCGCTTCATCCAGGACAGCGCCAACGCCTGGTACGACCAGCAGAAGGCGAAGGGCAAGTCCGACGCCGACATCACGGCATACCTGCAGTCGTTCGACCAGTGGGACCGCTACGACTACGACAAGGACGGCAACTTCAACGAGCCCGACGGCTACATCGACCACTTCCAGGCGGTGCACGCCGGCGAGGGCGAGGAGGCCGGGGCGCCCGAGTGGGCGATCTGGTCGCACCGCTGGTCGGTCAACCAGTCGCGCAACGGCGGCCCGACCTGGAACCGCAACGGCGGCATCCAGATCGGAAACACGGCCTTCTGGATCCGCGACTACACGACCGAGCCTGAGAACGGTGGCCTCGGCGTCTTCGCCCACGAGTTCGGCCACGACCTCGGCCTGCCCGACCTCTACGACACGGGCGGTGGCGAGAACGGCACCGGCTTCTGGACCCTCATGAGCTCGGGCTCGTGGCTCGGTCACGGCACCGGTGACATCGGCACGACGCCCAACCACATGGGCGCCTGGGAGAAGCTCCAGCTCGGCTGGCTCGACTACACGACGGTCGCGCATGACGAGAAGGCCACGCTCATGCTCGGGCCGTCGATGCACGCCACGAAGAAGGAGCAGGCGCTCATCGTCACCCTGCCCAAGGATGCCGCGGGCAAGGACCGCTTCTACATCGCCGAGAACCGGCAGTATGCCGGCTACGACGCCACGCTGAAGACGGGGCCCTACAACTTCGGCTGGCCACTGACCAAGGACAACTGGGTCGAGCACTTCCCCTACCAGGACGGCCTGCTCGTCAGCTACTGGAACACCGCGGTGTCGAACAACAACACCCGCTCGCATCCCGGGACCGGCCGCGTGCTGCCGGTCGACGCCCGTCCGACGCCGCTGAGGTGGAGTGACGACACTGTCGCTCGCAACCGCATCCAGTCGTTCGACTCGACCTTCGGCGTCGAGGCGACGGACCCCATCTCGCTGCACCGCGAGACCGCCGCGGGCATGACGACGCTCGAGGTGCCGGCCCAGGCTCCGGTCCCGGTCTTCGACGACACCGACCCGAACCGCTACTACGACACCGCCAACCCCGGGGGCAGCGTCAAGGTCGCGGGCGCCGGAGTCACGATCAAGGTCGTTCAGAGCAACAGCACGGGCAAGATGACCGTGAAGGTCAACGACTGACCCGTCCACCAGCCCGGCATCGGCCCGAGTCCCGCAGTGGGCGCGGGCCGATGCTCGTCCCGGGTGCCTCAGCGGCGGGGGTCGACGATGGTGATGCCCGCGACCGTCGCGACGTCGAACCGGGGGAGCAGGGCGGCGGCCTCGTCGAGACCGATGGTGCGCTCGACCAGCAGCTGGGGCTGGAGGCGGCCCTGCTGGATGAGCTGCATCATTCCCGGGTAGTCGCTGGCCGCCATCCCGTGGCTGCCCAGCAGGTCGAGCTCCCAGCCGATGACCCGCGCCATCGGCACCCTGGGGTGTCCGTCGACGGGCGGCAGCAGGCCTATCTGCACGTGGCGGCCGCGGCGGCGCAGGCTGAGGATCGCGTCGGCACAGGTCTGCTCGCTGCCGACGGCGTCGACGGCGACGTGGCTCCCGCCGTCGGTGAGCTCCGCGACGGCGGCCGGGATGTCGGCGCCGTCCGCGAGCACGGTGTGCTCCGCACCCAGCGCCCTCGCGGCTGCGAGCGACTCGGGGTTGCGGTCGACAGCGACCACCCGCGCGCCGAGCGCCCGGGCGATCATCACGGTGCTGAGCCCCACCCCACCCGCGCCGACCACGGTCACCCACTCGCCGTGCGCGACCCGGGCCCGCCCGACGAGTGCGCGGTATGCCGTCGCGAAGCGGCAGCCGAGACTGGCCGCGGTCGCGAAGTCGATGCTGTCAGGCACGGCCACGAGGTTGGTGTCAGCCGCGTGCAATGCGACGTACTCAGCGAACGACCCCCAGTGGGTGAAGCCGGGTTGCTCCTGGTCCGGACAGACCTGGGCCTCACCGGCCAGGCACCACGCACACCGGCCGCAGCCACAGACGAAGGGCACCGTCACCCGGTCACCCGCCGCCCACCGGCGGACCTCCGGCCCCACCTCGGCGATGACGCCGGCGAGCTCGTGACCCGGCACGTGGGGCAAGGCGATGTCGTCATGACCGGCCCACGCGTGCCAGTCGCTGCGGCACATCCCGGTGGCCATGACACGGACGACCACTCCGAGCGGCGGAACCGTTGGATGGGCCACCTCGCGGACCTGGGGCTCAGCCCGCACGGCATCGATGACAACGGCACGCACGGGGTCAGGATGTCAGACGGGCAACGCCGACATCGGCGGCGCTCACGGTCGCGACGCCGCGGCGGTATGCCGCCCTCCCGAGGTCCCTGCGCCCCACCCCCCGTTGCGCTGGAGGGCCGCAGCGTCACGGCGAGCGTCTCGCCTTCACTCCCGGAACACGGGCACCGGGCCTGCGCCAGCTGGAGACTCGTGCGTGGCCCAACGCCGCCCGGGCGGCGTTGGAGCCGCAGGCGCCGTGGACACCGCCCCCCGGGTGTGCCGATGCCGAGCCGAGGTAGAGCCCCTGGATCGGTGTCTCCGCGCGCCCCAGCCCCGGCACGGGGCGGAACACCAGCTGCTGCTGCAGGGCCGCCGTGCCGCCGTTGATCGCGCCGCCGACGAGGTTCTCGTTCAGGCTCTCGAGGTCGGCCGGCCCGAGCACCCGGCGCGCTACCACGCGCTCGCCGAACCCCGGTGCGTGCTCCTCGATGCGCGCCTGCACCCGGTCTGCCATGCGTTCGGCAGCGGCCGCCGACCAGCGGCCTGACTCGATCGCCGGGCCGGCGACGCTCGCAGGACTCGGGTGCCGCACCTCGTGAGGAACGTGGGTGTAGGCCCAGACGGACTCCGCTCCGGCGGGTGCACGTGTGGGGTCCGTCGTGGCCATCTGCCCGAGGAGGATGAGCCCCTCTCGCGGCACGACCCCAGCCGACGTCTCGGCCCCTGCAACGGCGAGCGCGTCAACGGAGGGGGCGAGGTGCACGGTGCCGGGGGTTCTGGAAGGCGCTCCCGTCCACGGGATCGGCCCGTCGAGGGCCCAGTCGACCTTCACGGTCGCCGGATCCCACTCGAAGCGCGCCATCCGGCGTCGCAGACGGTTGGGCAGGTCGCTCCAGTCGACGAGTCCGCCGTAGAGCGCCGGGGCGGGGACGTCCGCGATGACGCACCGCCGGGACGTGATGCGTTCGCCGTCAGCGGTGCGCACGCCGATGGCTCGGCCGTTCTCGACGACGACGTGCTCGACCCGGCACGACGTGCGCACGGTCCCGCCCGCAACCTCGAAGCGGGCCGCCATCGCCTCGGCCAGCTTGCCAGCGCCACCGCGGGGCACGGGAAAGCCGAGCTCCTGGCCGAGCATGACGAGCAGCAGCCCCATGAGTCCCGATCCCGGCGAGTCGACGGGGATGTCGGCATGCGCTGCGTTGCCGGCGATGAGCAGCTGGGGCCCCTCGCCCCGGAAGAGCTCGGCGCCGATGCTGCGCGCAGGCAGGAGCATGCGCCGCACGGTGTCCAGCCCCCCGGCCCGGACCGCCCGCACTCCGAGAGCCGATCCGTGGCGTACCGGCGGGAAGGGGGTCAGGAGGGCCCCGACGAGGGGCTGCGAGATGCGGCTCCACCACTGGCACAGCTGCAGCCACGCGTCCCCGTCGCCCGGGCACAGGGCGTCCAGTGAAGCCGCCGTGTCGTTCCGGTCACGGTGCAGGACGGCCCAGCGTCCTTCATCGAGCGGGTGGCCGACGACGGCAGGTGCGTGCACCCACTCGAGGCCGTGCCGCTCGAGGCCGAGCGCTGCGATGGTCGGCGAGGCCGCGGCCAGGGGGTAGAACGAGCTGAAGGTGTCGTGGACCCATCCCTCACGCACCGCGGAGTCGCTCGCGACCGCCCCGCCGAGCCGGGGCTGTGCCTCGAGGACGAGGACGTCCCACCCCGCGTCGACGAGCAGGTTCGCGGCGACGAGCCCGTTGGGTCCGCTCCCGATGACGATGGAATCAGGATCTGGCATGGGGCCCTCCCTCGTCGGACTGTCGCTCGCGCGCAACCACCACCATCATGCAGAGTCGGTCGCGGGGCGCTCGGCAACTGCGCCGAATGCCGTCCGCAGGCGGTCAGGCGGGTCTACCTTCGTTGGGGTGGCCGCCAATGGCGACGGCCACGAGGCGGGGCGCGTCCCACGCGACCGTCGTGGAAGTGAGGATTTCATGTCCGTCTTTGCTTCTCGGGGAAGATCTCGTTCACTCATCGCCGCTGCGGCCGCTGTCACGGCCGGAGCCCTCGCCCTCGCTGGCGCCGGCCCCATCACGGGTGCCGCGGCCGCAGGCACGTCCCAGTCAGGGGCCGCCACCTATCTCGTCGTCTACCGCGCTGGCGTCTCCACGTCGGGGGCCGCCAAAGCGGTCAGCGACGCGAACGGCCAGATCGTGGCGAACTACTCGAACATCGGGGTCGTCATCGCACGATCGTCCGACGCGACCTTCGCCAGCACCATGCGCGCTGCACCCGGTGTCGAGGGCGCCTCTGCCACAGCCAAGTTCGCGACCCGGGTTGACGACGGGAGCAACGCCTCGTCCACCACTGCGGACCCGCCGGCGGGAAATGCGCCGGTGAGCGACCACGACTCCCTGTCGGGCCTCCAGTGGGACATGGCCCAGATCCACGTACCTGAGGCTCACGCCGTCACCGGCGGCAGCTCCAGCGTCCTCGTCGCCGACATCGACACCGGACTTGACTTCACGCACCCCGATCTCGCGGCGAACTACGACGCTGCGGCCAGCGCGAACTGCGCCTCGGGCGTGCCGACGCCGCTCGCGGCGGGCAACGACGACAACGGGCACGGCACCCACACGGCTGGAACCATTGCCGCGGCAGCCAACGGCCTCGGGATCGTCGGCGTCGCCCCGGGCGTGAGGATTGCCGGAGTCAAGGCCGGCGTGGGACTCGACGGGTTCTTCTTCCCGGAGTCCGTCGTCTGCGCCTACATGTGGGTGGCGGGCACCGGAGCCGTGGTGACCAACAACAGCTACTTCGCCGATCCGTGGCTCTTCAACTGCAAGAACGACCCGGAGCAGCGAGCCATCTGGACCGCCGAGCGGCGGGCGCTTCAGTTCGCCCAGTCCAAGGGCGTCGTGTTCGTCGCGGCTGAAGGCAACCAGGCCGACGACCTGTCGCACCCGACCCAGGATGCGACGAGTCCCGACAACACGACACCGGTCCTGCGTGACATCACCAACGCGTGCGCGGTCGTGCCCGTCGAGGTTCCCGGCGTCGTGGGGGTCACGGCAACCGGCAACCTGCAACAGAAGTCGTTCTACTCGTCCTACGGCGTGTCGTCGGCCGACATCGCGGCTCCCGGCGGCGACTCCATCCTGCAGCGGACCGCAGCGTCCCCGAACGGTCGGGTCCTGTCGACGTGGCCGGCGAACCTGTTGACCGCGACCTGCCTGCCGGCCCGACGTGTCGTCGACGCCTCCGGGGCGACCTACTGCTACCAGCAGGGCACGTCCATGGCGTCACCGCACGCCGTTGGCGTCGCGGCGCTCATCGCGAGTGTCACGGGCAAGCAGGGAGGAGCCCTGGCAACGGCGCTGCAGCGGGCGGTCAACCCGATCGCCTGTCCGGCCGACACCTCGCCGTATGACTTCTTCCCGGCCGTCGACAACGGCGCGCCCCAGACGTGCACCGGTGGGATCGGCCACAACAGCTGGTTCGGCGCGGGGGAGGTGGACGCGCTCAAGGCCGTCAGCTGACGCAGCCTGCCGTATGCCGTCGGGCGGGGCAGGTGCTCAGCCCGGCGGCATACGGCGCCCTTGCGCATCGATCTCTTTCGGGAAAGTGGTGCGCCGCCGGGTGGCCGGGCCCTACTCTTACGTTGTGTAGTAGTTCAACTGGTTGCGGGAGTGACTCACGCAGATCCCCTCTTCCAGGAGAACCAGATGTCCGGCCAGCTCGTCACATCAACCGTCCCCGCAGGCGCGGTCGTGCAGTGGGGCTTCCTCACGATCACCGTCGCGAACCTCATCGTGATCCTCACGATGATCGTCGTCTTCGTCCTCGCGATCCTGCTGCCCTTCCCCGCCGATCGTGACGAGGAGGGGTCATGAGCCGCACCGATCCGGCGGCGCCCATGCGTGCCGGAAGCCATGACAGCTGGACGCGGGCTCTGAGCGGGTGGATCGAGGGGCTCGTGCCCAAGGGCCAGTGGCTGCCCGACCGGCAGCCCGCCTACGTCGCCTCGTGGATCTACGTCTTCGGCGTGGCGTGCCTCGCCTCGCTCGTCGTCGTCATCGCCTCGGGGCTCGTGCTCACGTTCGGTGGCATCACGTGGTGGCACACGAACTCCTTCGGCCACTTCGTCAACTCCATGCACCTGTGGAGCGTCGAGCTCTTCTTTGCCACCATGGTGATCCACCTGTGGGGCAAGTTCTTCATGGCAGCTTGGCGTGGACATCGCGGAATGACTTGGGCGACAGGAGCGCTCGCGTTCTTCGGCTCGCTCGGAACCGCGTTCACCGGCTACCTGATCCAGACCAACTTCGACGCGCAGTGGATCAGCACGCAGGCCAAGGACGGACTCAACGCGGCCGGCGTCGGTGCCTACTTCAACGTCATGAACGTCGGCCAGATGGTGCTCTGGCACGTGTCGTTCCTGCCGCTCGTCGTCGGGGTGATCGTCGGGCTGCACCTGCTGCTCGTCCGGCGCCGTGGCGTCGTCCCGCCCATCGGGGCCGAGTCTCCCGTCGGCGTCGAGTCACCGGTCGCGGCCGAGCCGTCGGGGGCGAGTGCGCCGCCGGAGACGTCCGGTCCGGGTGCGGCGGCCGCTCCTCCCGGAGCTGCCCGACCGACAGCAGGTGTCTCGGCACAGGAGGTGGGGTCATGAGCGCCACGGCGACCCGACGCAGCGCCACCTGGGCCCCGGACTCCCATGACTTCCCGACGAGGCGCTACGACCTCGTGAAGGAGTTCGTCATCGCGCTCGTCGTGATGCTCGTGCTCACCATCGTGGCTGCGCTCGTCTTCTCCTCGCCCGACGACAGCGCGCTCTCCCTCCAGCGCTGGGCTCAGGAGGCGCCGAACGACGTCGTCGCGACCGCGACCGGTGAGCTCGCCGGCACGACGACGACCGCGACCTACGGCCCGCCGTACAACACGAATGCGGATGGGCAGAGCCTCGGCCCGATCGTCCTGCCGAAGCTGACCGGGGTCACGCAACCGATCGATGCAGCCGACGACTTCGTCATCACGCCGCTGCGCACCCTGTCCTCCGACCCGGCCGTCGCCGCAGCCCTCCGCCAGTGGTCGAGCGCGAGCGCCGACCAGCGCACGAAGTGGGCGCAGGCCTACTCCGACGCCCTCGCCGCCGCACCCGACGGCGACCCTGCCAAGGTGGCGTCCGGCGACTACGGTCCGGTGCCCGCGCTCGCGAAGGGCGAGCTTGCCCTCGCCAGCAGCGGTGCGCTGGAGGGGCTGCTCTCCTCGAGGACGAGCTTCTTCGGCACCGACAGCACGAAGCCGCTGCTCTTCCTCGCAGACGGGAGCTACCTCGAGGACCAGGCCCGAGTGCAGAACCTCGGCGGTGACCAGTGGGGCATCATGAACGAGACGGGCAACTACCCCGGCCAGCCCTGGCTCTGGCTCTACGCGTTCTGGTACCAGATCCCACCGTTCTCGACCTCCGACAACGCGGACGTGCAGGTCTGGGCGCTGATGATCCTGCTCAGCATCGGCTTCATCTGCATCCCCTGGATCCCGGGCCTGCGCACCTTGCCGAAGCACCTCGGCGTGCACAAGCTGATCTGGCGCGGCGGCCGCTGGCGCTGAACCACCCCTGAGCTCAGCCGTCTCACCCCTGCGTCACGACGTGGGGGTGAGACGCAGGATCACGCGGGCCTGGTCGTCGGCGACGTAGATGCGGCCCGAGCCGTCGATCAGCAGGCCCTGGGGCTCGATGAGGCCGGTCGCGGCCAGCACCGTCGAGGGGCCGCCGCCGAGCGGCCAGCGACGCACGTCGTGCCTGATGTGGCGCACGTCGGTGACGAGCAGGTTGCCGTGCCCGTCGAGGGCCACGTCGTCCGGCATCGAGGCGCGTGCTGCTCGGGTCCGGGACCCGCCCGCGCCGAGCCGCCACACGTCGCCCCCGCACTCGTCGGCGACGTAGACGCTGCCATCCGTGGCCACGGCTGCGCCGACGGGGTGGACGAAGCCTCGCGCCAGCACGGTGCGTGAGCTGCCGTCTGGCGCGATGCGATAGATGGTGCCGGTGACCGGGTCGGGCACCACGAGACTGAGAGTCGTTGCGTCCCAAGCGATCCCGTCCACACCCTGGTGACAGGTCACCTTGACCGGACGACCGGGCAGGGTCGTGAGCACGACCGGACGCGCCTGGCCTGCTGGGAATGCGAGCAGGCGGTTGGTGTTCTCCTCCGCCACCACGAGCGTGCCGTCGGCGAGCAGTACCATGCCCTCCGGGCCGTCGAGGCCTCGGTGCACCACCGTACCCGAACCGTCCGCGTTGAGCCGGCTGATGGTGCCGTTCGTGTAATCGCTGTAGAGCAGCGCACCGGAGGCGTCGAGGACGAGGTCGTCGGGGTGGTCCCCGCCGCGGTGCACCACCTCGGTCCGGTAGCTCCGCGGAGCGACCCCGTGGGCGGGCTGGCTCGTCCCGGGAGCCTTCGCAGATCGTGACGGCGTGGGCGTTTCACTCTGTGCAGTCGTGGGCCGCGTCGTCGTCATCGTCGACGGCGCCGGCGATGCGGACCGGCCACCAGCAGCACGCGTGGACGAGGCGCTCGCGGTGGGCTGGGTTGTGGGGGTCGAGCACGCAGCGAGCGCGAGGCAGACCGCTCCCGCGGCCACCAGTCGGGTGACACTCCTCATTCGGTGACGGTATGCCGCGTGGCTGTGATCCCACGGTGAGCGGCCGTCCAGAGCGTCTCCGAGCCATGCAGTCCTACTAGATCAGTATGGTATCGTTCTCGAACGTCAAGAGTCCCAGCGACAAGCCCCGGCTTGCTGGGCGGCAACCCTCCTCCGCGGTGGGGTGCCCCGGGTGAGGACACGGCGTCGACCCCATGGTCGTCGCAAGCGCGGGCCCTGAGGGCCCAACGGAGACAAGGGCGCCCATGACGCACACCACTGATCGACGCACCCGGGCCACGTGCCTGTGGAGCCGCCGCCACGTCGACCTGTCGCGGGTGAGCAGCGCCCTCTGTCACAGCTGAGCCCGCGAGCCGCTGTCGTATGCCGTCCGCTCCGGTGAACGGGTGCACCGCACCACCGGTGTCCCCTGAGTTCCCCGCCCGGATCCCACCCCCTGCCGCTCCCGCTCCGCGCTGCCTGAGGTAGCGCCGCGACGGTAGCCGAGCGGCGCATCGAGCCTTCCCACGATCCCAGGAGTCCCTGCAGTGCCCACGCAGACCGCATCGTCACAGACGTCAGCACCACCGCGACCGTCACCACAGACCGCAGCAGCGCAGACGCGCCTCGCTGTGGACCTCGCCGAGGAGGGCTACGGGGCCTGGCTGCTCGCGTGGCTCCCCGGCCGGGGAGCTGACTGGCACGGCGACGGCGACAGCGCAGTCAGAGGATCGACCATCCAGCCGAACGTCCTGCAGCAGAAGGGAATCGACTGGTGAGCACCCATGACGTTCACCCCGAGCCGCTCCATCTCGCCGTCGCCCTCGACGGGGCCGGTTGGCATCCCGCCGCATGGCGTGAGCCCGGCGCCAGGTCCCGGGAGCTCTTCACCGCGGCCTACTGGGCCGACGTCGCCGCCATTGCGGAGCGCGGCCTCTTGGACTTCGTCACCATCGAGGACAGCCTCGTGCTGCAGTCCAACGACCCGTTCGCCGACCGCGCCGACGAGCGCACCGACCAGGTGCGTGGACGACTCGACGCAGTCCTCGTCGCAGCGTCGATCGCACCGCTCACGCGGCACATCGGCCTCGTCCCGACCGTGACGACGACCCACACCGAGCCCTTCCACACGTCGAAGTCGCTCGCGACGCTCGACCACGTCAGCCGCGGCCGCGGCGGCTGGCGGGTCCAGGCGGGGGGCGCGAACGGCGAAGCCGGCCACTTCGGCCGCCGCGTGCTGCCCTCCCTCGGTAGCGACTACGCGACCGACCCCAAAGCCTCCGCGGCGCTGCGCGCCCGGTTCGACGAGGCGGCAGACCACGTCGAGGTCGTGCGCCGGCTCTGGGACAGCTGGGAGGACGACGCCGAGATCCGCGACGTCGAGACCGGCCGGTTCATCGACCGCGACAAGCTGCACTACATCGACTTCGAGGGCGAGCACTTCAGCGTCCGTGGCCCGTCCATCACACCGCGACCACCGCAGGGCCAGCCCGTGGTCGCCGCCTTGGCGCACCAGACCATCCCGTACGAGCTCGCCGCCCGCTCGACGGACGTCGTCTTCGTGACGCCCCACGACGATGAGCACGCCAGGAGCATCCTTGCGGAGGTGCGTGACGCCGAGGCGCGAGTCGAGCAGGATCGATTGCCGCTCAAGGTCTTT
This sequence comes from Humibacillus xanthopallidus, assembly GCF_006717145.1. Lineage (GTDB taxonomy): Bacteria > Actinomycetota > Actinomycetes > Actinomycetales > Dermatophilaceae > Humibacillus > Humibacillus xanthopallidus. The sequence continues at coordinate 1,209,817 of NZ_VFQF01000002.1, forward strand.
GCCGACCTCGTCGTCGTCATCGGGGCGAGTGCAGCAGCCGCCCAGGAGCGGCGGCGCCGGCTCGACGAGGTCGCGGGCGCGCCGTTCACCTCCGACGCCCTCATCGTGACGGGCACCGCGGCCGAGCTGGCCGAGTTGCTGCGTCGGTGGCAGGACATCGGCTACGCGGGATTCCGCCTGCGCCCGGCCGTCATCACCGACGACCTCACCGCGATCGTCGACGACCTCGTGCCCGAGCTGCAGGCGGCAGGGAGGTTCCGGACGGCATACGCCGAAGGCACCCTGCGCGAGCGGCTCGGACTGCCTGCCACCGCCAACCGTTACGCCGTCACCACTCCGGTGTGAGAGAAGGAATCCCCATGACGCATCAGCCCAAGCAGGTCATCCTCGGCGCGCACTTCCCGGGCGTCAACAACACGACGGTGTGGAGCGATCCGGCCTCCGGCAGCCACATCGACTTCTCCTCGTTCACCCACTTCGCTCGCACCGCCGAACGCGGCCGCTTCGACTTCCTCTTCCTCGCCGAGGGCCTCCGGCTGCGCGAGCAGCGCGGACAGATCCATGACCTCGACGTCGTGGGTCGCCCTGACACCTTCACCGTCCTGGCCGCCCTCGCGGCCGCGACCGACCACGTCGGCCTCGCGGGCACGATCAACACGACCTTCAACGAGCCGTACGAGGTGGCCCGGCAGTTCGCGAGCCTCGACCACCTCTCGGCGGGGCGCGCTGCGTGGAACGTCGTCACGAGCTCCGACGCCTTCACGGGCGAGAACTTCCGTCGTGGCGGGTTCCTGCCGTATTCCGAGCGCTACGAGCGCGCCGAGGAGTTCATCACGGTGGCCCGGGAGCTCTGGGACTCGTGGAGTCCTGGCGCGATCCTGGCCGAGGGCGGGCAGTTCCTGTCGGACCAGACGGCCGGCGCCTTCGAGCACCATGGCAAGCACTTCGACATCGCCGGTCGGTTCACGGTGCCGCGCAGCCCGCAAGGGCACCCGGTGATCCTCCAGGCCGGCGACTCCAGTGACGGAAGGGAGTTCGCCGCCCGCACGGCCGACGCCATCTTCAGCCGACACTCCACCGCCGAGGCGGGCCGCGCGTTCTGCCGTGACGTCAAGGACCGGCTCGCCCGCTACGGCCGTCGACCGGGGGACCTGAAGATCCTGCCCGCGGCCACGGTCGTGGTCGGCGACACCGACGCGCAGGCCGAGGAGCGCGCCGCCGAGGTCCGTCGTCAGCAGGTCAGTCCCCAGACGGCGATCCTGTTGCTCGAGCAGGTCTGGAACCGTGACCTCTCCGGCTACGACCCCGACGGGCCGCTGCCCACCATCGATCCGCTCGTCTCGGAGACGACGTCGATCGTGCGGGGTCGCGCCCGGCACGTCGGCGACGCCCTCGCCGAGGCCGCACGCTATCGGGCCATCGCGGAGGGGAAGGGTCTCACCATCCGTGAGCTCATCATCGAGCTCACCGGCCGGCAGACGTTCGTGGGCTCGCCGACCACCGTGGCCCGTGCGCTGGAGGAGTCCGTGGCGACCGACGTCAGCGACGGCTTCATCCTCGTCCCCCACCTGACGCCGGGTGGACTCGACGAGGTCGTCGACCGGGTGGTGCCGCTGCTGCAGGAGCGGGGCGTCCTGCGCCGTGACTACCACGAGGGCGCGACGCTGCGTGACCACCTGGGACTGCCGGCCGCGCGACCGGCGGCGGAGTGGCGCGAGAAGGCAATCGGCGTGAGCGCCGTCGACGGCGCTCCCGCCCGGGAGACGGCGTGAGGGCTCCGTCGGGCTCCGTCGTCGAGCTGATCGGCAACCCCCGTCCGGCGTCACGCACGCGCGCCCTCGCGGACCTCGTGGCGGTGAGGCTCAGCCACGCCCTCGGGGAGCCGGGTCCCGTGACCGGGTCGCACGGCATACCGCTGGGGGAGCCGGTCGTCATCGAGCTGGGGGACGCCGTCGGGGTCTCCTTCGGCCCCGAGCCCGTGCGTGTCCGCACGCCGCTCGTCGACCCGTTCGGCACGGTGATCCGGGCCCGACTGCTCGTCGTCGCGACCCCCACCTACAAGGCCACCTACAGCGGCCTCCTCAAGATCTTCCTCGACCAGCTCAGCCAGGGCGACCTCGCTCGGGTCGTCGCGGTGCCCGTGGCCATCGCCGGCGCGCCCGCCCACCGGGAGTCCGTGTCGTCCGCCCTCCACGAGCTGCTCGTCGAGCTCGGGGCACAGGTCCCCGCGCCCGCGCTTGCCCTGTTGGAGAGCGAGGTCGCCGACCAGGAGGCGCACGTCGGGCGCTGGGTGACGGCGTATGCCGCCGGGCTGGCAGAGAGCCTCACCGACCTCTCGCGCGTTGCCGAGACGAGCGGCGCTCACGGATGAGCCGGACCGGCGTCACCCTGCACTGGTTCCTTCCGACGGCTGGCGACAGCCGTCACCTGCTGGGCTCCTTCCACGCCGCCCCGAGCCGGGTGACGGGGAGTCTGGGCTACTGTGCGCCGACGCTGGACTACCTGGGTCAGGTGGCGCGCGCGGCCGACGATCTCGGCTTCACCGGGGTGCTGACGCCGACCGGCACGTGGTGCGAGGATGCATGGCTGACCTCGGCCGCCCTTGCGGCGCAGACGAGTCGGCTGAAGTTTCTCGTCGCCTTCCGGCCCGGGCTCATCTCTCCGACGCTCGCGGCGCAGATGGCAGCCACCTTGCAGCGGCAGACCGGTGGCCGGCTCCTCATCAACATCGTCACCGGCGGAGACGATCTCGAGATGCGCCGCTTCGGTGACTGGCTCGACCACGACGAGAGGTATGCGCGCACCGAGGAGTTCGTCCGGGTGCTCAGGGGGGCTTGGGGCACAGGGCCGTTCGACCTCGACGGTGACCACATCCACGTCGTCGGCGCCACGACGGCCGGGAGCCCCGACCCGGTGCCCGGCATCTACTTCGGTGGGTCGTCGGACCCCGCGATCGGCGTCGCCGCCCGGACTGCTGACGTCTACCTCACGTGGGGCGAGCCACCCGACCTCGCCCGCGCCAAGGTCGACCGGGTCCGGGCAGCTGCGGCGGCTGTGGGCCGGGAGCTGCGCTACGGCATACGGCTGCACGTCATCAGCCGCGGCACCTCCGAGGAAGCGTGGGCCGTCGCCGACCGCCTTCTCGCGCAGTTGAACCCGGAGGTCATCGCCGCGGCGCAGCAGCAGCTGTCGGCCAGCGGCTCGATCGGCCAGCAGCGGATGGTGGCCCTGCACGGTGGGCGCACCGACCAGCTCGAGATCGCCCCCAACCTCTGGGCAGGAGTCGGTCTCGTGCGCGGGGGAGCGGGCACCGCCCTCGTCGGGAGCCATGCCGAGGTGGCGGACCGCATCGCCGACTACCACCGCGATGGGTTCGACGAGTTCATCCTCTCCGGCTACCCCCACCTCGAGGAGGCCTACCACGTCGCCGAGGGAGTCATGCCGGCGCTGCGCCAGCGTGGTCTGCTGAACGAGCCATGACGCAGCCGGCGACCTCTCCGCTGCCGCTGCGTCCCACCCCTCCGGCCGAGCGAGGAGACCACGACGGTCACCGACGCCCTGCTCAGCAGCAACAGGGCCGAGACCGGCCCGCGGGCAACCGCGCTCCCGCCTCGAGCTGCCCCGCTAGGCTCGTGGAACCAGCTCACACCGGCACCGCAGCCCGCAGCGCCGCCTCGGCGGCGCTGACCCGACGAGCCTCCCGAGGGTGACCATGACTGATCTGAGCGCGCCGACCCCCGAGGTCACCTTCGCGCCGTCGGCGGGGCGCACGTTGGGTGTCGAGTGGGAGCTCGGGCTCCTCGACCCGACCACTCTCGACCTCACCTCGCGGGCGGACGAGCTGCTGCGGCTCGCCAACGCTGCCACCGACACCGGCCACGCGCGCCAGACGAAGTCGCGGTCGACGCTGACGAACGAGCTGCTCCGCAACACGGTCGAGATCGTCACCGGCGTATGCGCGAACGCCGAGGAGGCGTCGGCAGACCTCACCGACGGGCTCGAGCGGGTGCAGGCCGCAGCGGGCGAGCTCGGGGTCCTGCTCTACGGCGGCGGCGCACACCCGTTCGCCCGCTGGGAGGACCAGGAGGTCACCGAGGGCCACCGCTACGCGACCCTCATCGACCGCACCCAGTGGTGGGGGCGTCAGATGGTGATCTTCGGAGTCCACGTGCACGTCGGCGTCCGGTCGGCCGCCAAGGTGTGGCCGTTGATCAACGGGCTGCTGACCTACCACCCCCACCTCACGGCACTGTCGGCGTCCTCGCCGTACGGCTCCGGCGCCGACACCGGCTACGCGAGCAACCGGACCATGCTCTTCCAGCAGCTGCCCACCGCAGGACTGCCCTTCCAGTTCGAGACCTGGGCGCAGTACCGCGAGTACCTCCACGACGTCTTCACCACGGGCGTCATCACGGACGCGAGCGAGCTGCGCTGGGACATCAGGCCGTCCCTGCGGCTCGGTACGATCGAGGTCCGCGCCTGCGACGGCTTCGCGAGGACGCAGGACGTCGCGGCCATCGCGGCGCTCATCCACTGCCTCGTCGCCCACCTCGAGGACCAGCTCGACGAGGGCATTCTCGCGCGCCCGCTCCCGCCGTGGCACGTGCAGGAGAACAAGTGGCGGGCGGCCCGCTACGGGTTGGACGCCATCATCATCCGCAACGCCGGCAACAGCGAGGGGCCTGTCGTCGACGACATCCGCGAGCTGCTCTCGCGGCTGGAGCCCACCGCCCGCCAGCTCGGCTGCACGCGTGAGCTCGCGGCCGTCGAGGACATCCTGCAGCGCGGTGCCGGCTACCAGCGGATGCGTGATGCCGTCGCGCGCGAAGGCACCGGCGACCTCCGAGCCGCGGTGCGCTCGATGCTCGTGCCCGACTGCAGCTGACGCTGGCGGCCTCGCCTCGGAGGGGTCGGGCGACTGTTCGCCATCAGTCCCGGAAGACGGTTGCTCAGTCACGACGCATGCTGGCGATGGTCCAGCCGAGACGGGCCGCGACGTCCCTGATGGGCTCGGTCTCCTGCACCGTCTCGGCAGCGCTGTCGTAGCGGAACTCGCGGTCCTCGTCATCGTGGTCGATGAGCAGGGCGAGGCTCGGGCGGTCAGTGCTGAGCGCCCACTCGAGCATCTCGCGGTCGCCGGCGGAGTTGCCCGCAGCCAGCGCGGGCGCTCGCCCGAGCTGGGTCTGGATGTTCGACACCTTGACCTCGCCCTCGTTGGGTCTGCCATCGACCTGCGCCGATCGGCGCAGCGAAGGGCGCCCGCGTTCGTCACGGGAGAACGCATACGTGATGAGGGTTCCGACGACCCGCTCGGGAAGCACTCCGTAGAGGTCGGAGCTCACCGCGCGCACGAACTCCGTGCCGCCACCCGTGACGATGGCAACGGTGAAGCCGCGGTCGTCCAGGGCGTCGAGCAGCTCCAGCATCGGGACGTAGACCGTCGACCGGAGCGGGCGGTCGAGCGTGACGTGACGGGCCCTCGAGAGGAAGTCCCGGACCTCGGCGGCGAACGCCTCCGGTGCCTGTCCGTCGAACAGCTCGAGGAGCGCCATCGCCACCCGCGCCAGTCCCAGGTCGCCGACGGTGGCCCGGTCGCCGGCGAGGAGGGCGGCGTACTCCAGTCGTGACGCCAGCCCCGGATCGGCTGCGGCTCGACGAGCGAGGGCGTCGACGAAGAAGTCGAACTGTGCGTAGGTGGGTCGCTCGGCCCACAGGGTGCCGTCGTTGTCGAAACAGGCGAGGCGGCTGTCGGGCGCCAGTTCGGCCGAGGCTTCGAGGAAGTCGACGAGTGCGTCACGGGTGGCACCCGGCCGCCATGACGGCAGGAGGGCTTGCGGCGTGCCCGGCTCCCGGGACACGCTCAGTCCCCGGAGTCGACGCTGGAGCCCGCGTCGGGCGCGCGGCGCACGCACCGGAACCCGACGTGGCTCATGCCGGTGTCGACCATCTGCGGCCGACGAGCCGCCGGCCGGTAGCGCAGGCAGTAGCTGTCGGCGCACAGGTGCGAGCCACCCTTGATGACCTTGCGACCGACCCGGAACTGCGGTTGCCGGGGGTCGTAGCTCGCCTCGAGGTCGCCGCCACGGGGGTTGCTCGGCGCGCAGCAGGGCGACCCGGCATCGTCGGGGTGACGGGTCGTCCACCAGTCGTCGGTCCACTCCCACACGTTGCCGGCCATGTCGAAGAGGCCATAGCCGTTGGCGGGGAAGCTCCCCACGGGCGACGTCCGGAGGTAGCCGCTCTCGCCGGTGGAGCGCCACGGGAAGTCGAGGCCGTCCCACGTGTTGGCCATGATCCGGCCGTCAGGCCGCGGCTCGTCACCCCACGTGAAGGGTCGGCCGTCGAGACCGCCGCGGGCGGCATACTCCCACTCGGCCTCGGTGGGCAGGGACAGGCCCGCCCACGCCGCGTATGCCGCAGCGTCCTCGTGCGCGACGTGCACCACCGGGTGGTCGCCGAGGCGCTTGACCGAGCTCGAGGGGCCCTCCGGGTGTCGCCAGCTGGCGCCCGGAGTCCACGTCCACCACTGACTGAGGTGGCGCAGGTCGACCGGCCCGTCGGTCGGGGTGAAGACGAGCGAGCCCGGCTGGAGGTTCTCCGGGGGCGCACCGGGGTAGTCGGCGGGGTCGAGCGGGCGCTCGGCCACGGTGACGTATCCCGTGGACGCGACGAACGCCGCGAACTGCTCGTTGGTCACGGCCGCCGGGGTGATGGAGAAGGCGTCCACGCGCACGCGGTGTGTGGGCGCCTCCTCCGGGTAGTGCTCGTCCGATCCCATCGTGAACAGGCCGCCCGGGAGGTCGACGAGCGCGGCTGCGGGCCGGCGCCGACGCGGACGGGCCGACGACTGCCGGGACGCCTTGCTCATGGAGCTCCTCCGAGACGGTGGTCAGGACGGGCCGGTGCCTGCTGGTCGGGGAACCCGCGTCACGAGCTGCCGACCCCGGCCTTGAGCTTCGCCATCACCTGGTTGATGTTGAAGCTGGCCGGCTCCTGGCGGGCGGGGAACTCGATCAGCGTCTCCAGCATCCGGGCGACGTAGGCCTGCGCCGGGATGAACAGCCAGACGTGGTCGAGCACCCAGTCGTAGTAGGTGTTGGAGGTGATGTCGGCCCGCTCGTAGGGGTCGGTCTTCAGGTTGAAGAGCTTGGGGAAGCGCAGCTCGGTGAACGGCTCCTGCCAGATCTGCAGCGTGCCGGTGGCGCGCTGCTCGAGGAAGACGACCTTCCAGTTGTCGTAGCGCAGCGCCGACAGGTCACCGTCGTCGGAGACGTAGAAGAAGTGCTTGCGCGGGCTCTCGTCGGTGGCGCCGGTGAGGTAGTCGAGCTGGTTGTGCCCGTCGAGGTGCACCTTGTACGTCGTGCCGCCCAGGTCGGCTCCGGCCTTGAGACGGTCGGCCACGTCGGGGTCACCGGCTGCGGCGAGCAGGGTGACGAACCAGTCGTTGTGGCTGACGATCCCGTTGAGCACCCGGCCCCCGGGGATCTGCCCGGGCCAGCGGACCATCGCCGGCACCCGGTAGGCGCCCTCCCAGTTCGAGTTCTTCTCGCTGCGGAACGGCGTCATCCCCGCATCGGGCCAGCTGTTCATGTGCGGGCCGTTGTCGGTGGAGTACATGACGATGGTGTTCTCGGCCAGGCCGTTCTCATCGAGGTAGTCGAGCACCGAGCCGACGAGCTCGTCGTGGTCGACCATCGTGTCGTGGTACTCCGACTGCCACCGGCCGGCCTTGCCACGGCTGCCGTCCTTGACGTGCGTCCGGAAGTGCATGTGGGTCGTGTTGAGCCAGACGAAGAACGGAGTGTCCGCGTCCTTGGCGTCTGTCATGAAGCGCATCGCCTCGGGGACCACCTCGTCGTCGATGGTCTTCATCCGCTCCTTGGTCAGCGGGCCGGTGTCCTCGATGCGTGACGTGCCGTCGCCGTTGGCCCACGAGTGGATGACGCCGCGGGGGCCGAAGTTCTTGCGGAAGTTCGGGAACTCCTCCTCGGTGGGGTAGTCGTAGAGCTCGGGCTCCTCCTCCGCGTTGAGGTGGTAGAGGTTGCCGAAGAACTCGTCGAAACCGTGCGCCGTGGGCAGGAACTCGTCCCGGTCACCGAAGTGGTTCTTGCCGAACTGACCCGTCGTGTAGCCCCTCGCCTTCAGGGCGGTGGCGATCGTCGGATCCTCAGCGCGCAGACCGATGTCGGCACCCGGCATCCCCACCTTCGTCAAGCCGGTGCGGTAGGGGTTCTGACCGGTGATGAACGCGGCGCGGCCGGCGGTGCAGCTCTGCTCGCCGTAGTAGTCGGTGAACCGCGCACCCTCCTGCGCGATGCGGTCGATGTTGGGGGTGCGGTACCCCATGAGCCCGTCGGAGTAGCAGCTGAGGTTGCTGATCCCGATGTCGTCGCCCCAGATGATGAGGATGTTCGGCCGGTCGGCCATTGCGCCTCCAGGTGCCGTGCGGATGAAGCCTGTTCATGCACCCTAGGACGGCCGTGACCGCCTGTCCCCGCCATCAGGAAGTGTTCATCCGAGATTGTGACGCGGCGATCCGTCGGCCGAGATGGCCAAGCGCGCGCTGCCGTTCGCGCCGTGCTCGTGGCGGGTGTCGTGCGTCTCGTACATCCGCACGGCGACGACCAGCCCGGAGAGGGCGGTGAGACCGGCGACCACCCAGACCGCGGCCCGCACCCCGAGAGCATCGGCCACCACGCCCGCGAGCAGGGCACCGACCGCGAAGCCGCCGTCGCGCCACAGGCGGTAGACCCCGACGGCGCGAGCTCGCCACGTCGGGTGGGCGACGTCGCCGACAGCGGCGAGCAGTGTGGGGTAGACCATGGCCGTGCCCGCTCCGAGAAGGACCGCGCCGACTGCCCAGAGGCCGAACGACCCGGAGAGGGCGATCACGACGAGAGCGGCCGCCTGCAGCCACATCCCGCCGACGATGAGGCGCTTGCGGCCCCAGCGGTCGGAGAGAGCGCCTGTGACGAGCTGGCCGAGACCCCAGACCGCCGGGTAGAGCGCGGCGAGGATGCCGATCCGGCCCACCGACAGCCCCGCGCCGGTGAAGAGGATCGGGAAGAGCCCCCAGGCCAGGCCGTCGTTGAGGTTGTTGACCATGCCGGCCTGGCTCGCGGACGACAGCGCCGGCTCGCGGAAGCTCGTCTGGATGGCGACCTCGCGGCTCGTCAGGTCGCCGTGCAGGTGGGCGTTTCGTCCGTCCGGTCGCGGCGTGTGCATCGAGGCCTCGAGCCGGGCGTGGCCGTGGGTCTCGCGGACGAAGAGGGTCGAGAGGCCGAGGCCGAGCGCCGCGAAGACGATGCCGAGGAAGAACGGCGTGGGCCGCAGGCCGTGCTCCTGGGCGAGGTAGCCGGTGGCGAGTGCCGTCACGGCGACCGCGAGGTAGCCGGCCGCCTCGTTGAGGCCCATGGCGAGACCGCGGCGGGCCGGCCCCACGAGGTCGATCTTCATGACGACGGTGGTCGACCAGGTCAGGCCCTGGCTCACGCCGAGCAGCACGTTCGCCGCCACGACCCACCCCCAGGACGGTGCCCAGATGAGCAGCAGTGGCACCGGCAGGGCGAGCACCCAGCCGGCGACGAGGACCGGCTTGCGGCCGTAGCGGTCTCCAAGCGTGCCCGCGACGTAGTTCGTGACCGCCTTCGCCAGCCCGAACGCGACGATGAAGGTGAGCGCCGCCGTGTGCGCGTGCAGGCCGAAGTCCGAGGCGGCGAGCAGCGGCACGACGGTCCGCTCCTGACCGAGCATGCCGCCCACGAGCGCGTTGACGCCGACGAGGAGTGCGAACTGCGCGGCATTCTGGCGCAGGCCGAGCCGCGGCGCTGCGACGGCGTCGCGGGTCGTGGTGTCGTTCATGGGTTCCGTTCAGGCAGTGGGCTCCCGGCCCTGGGGAGCCGCGTGCGGGTGCGGCTCAGCACGATGCCGCAATTGGCAAGATCATATACCCGCTGGGGTATGCCGTCCGATTGGCTCGGGAGATGGGACGTGGGTTACGCTGTGCCTCGATAGATACCCCTAGGGGTATATTTTGTCAGACAGTCCGAGGAGACGCTTCATGACCACGACCACGACAGTCAGTGCCCTCGCGGCCGCCCACGCCGACGGCGCCGTCGTCATCGACGTCCGCGAACCCATGGAGTACGTCGGCGGGCACGTGCCCGGCGCCGTGCTCATGCCGATGGGCCAGCTGGCTTCACGGGTGGCCGAGCTCGACCGGACGCGTCCGGTCTTCGTGATCTGTGCGAGCGGCAACCGCAGCCGTGCGATGACCGACTTCCTGACGCGGGCCGGCTTCGACGCCCGCTCGGTCGACGGTGGCACGTCCGAGTGGATCCAGTCCGGTCACCCCGTCGTGAGGGGAACCCGACCCAACGCCGCCTGAGTCCCCGGCCTCGCTCAGCCGAGGCCGCGCTCGGCGTTGAGGCGCTCGAGCTGCGCGCCGACCTCGGCGGGCACGACGCCGGTGCCGGGGAAGCCGAGGATGCGGCCGACGGGGGCCGACCCGATGAGCTTCACCATGTCGGGGTCCTCGAGGAAGCGGGAGAGCCCGTGGCGGACGATCTCCGCAGCCTCCGGGTCGGCCATCACCTCGTCGAGCGACGAGTCGAGCGTGAGGGGCACTGCGACCTCGTCGCCAGCCACGGGCACCGTCGCCCGCACGCGGATGTCGCGGCTCGACGCGCCGACCTCGACGGAATACGACCCGCCCTCGACGACCCACGCGCCCGAGCGGATGTCCCAGCAGGCGAGGTCTGCTCGAGCCACACGCAGCTCGAAGACGCGGCTCTCGCCCGCGGCCAGGGCGACGGAGGCGAAGGCCTTGAGTTCCCGCAGCGGTCGCGCGACCTCGGAGGACGCGAGGCGGGTGTAGACCTGAACGACCTCGCGTCCGTCGCGCTCGCCGGTGTTCGTCACGGTGACGCTCACCGCGAGGCCCTCGGCGTCCGGCGTCACCGACAGCTCGGAGTACTCGAACGTCGTGTAGGACAGCCCGTGGCCGAAGGGGTGGGCGACGTCGACATCGCGGGCGTCGTACCACCGGTAGCCGACGAAGAGCCCCTCGCCGTAGCGCACGTGACCGTGCTCGCCCGGGAAGTCGAGGTAGGCGGGGGAGTCCTGCAGTCGGTGGGGGATCGTCTCGGCGAGGCGTCCGGAGGGGTTGACGGCGCCGTAGAGGACGTCGGCCACGGCGGTGCCGCCGGCCTGTCCGAGAAGCCAGGCCTCGACGACCGCGGCCGAGCGCTTCGTCACGTCACCGACGCGCACGACCCCGCCGTTGGACAGCACGACGACGACGCGGGGGTTCGCGTCGGCCACGGCGTCGAGCAGGGCGAGCTGCTCGACGGGGAGCTCGATGTCGGCGCGGTCGTAGCCCTCCGACTCGAGCTCGGCCGGCAGTCCGATGAAGAGCACGGCGACCTCGCTCGCCGCCGCGACCGCGACGGCCTCGCGCACGAGCTCGTCGGCGGTGGGGGAGGAGGAGTCCGCCTCACCGAGAAGGAAGCCCGCGGCATACGTCACGGCGCCCTCGGCGGCGTGCTCGCGCAGGCCGTCGAGCGCGCTGTCGAGGCGCGTCGGGTTGATGAGCGAGCTGCCGGCGCCCTGGTAGCGCGGCTGGGCCGCGAACGCGCCGATGGCCGCGACTCGCGTCGACGGCGCGAGGGGGAGGATGCCGTCGTTCTCGAGCAGGACGACGCTGCGCGCGGCGACCTCACGGGCGAGGGCGTGGTGGGCGTCGACGTCGTAACCGTCGGCCGCGCCGTGCGCGCTGCCTGAGGAGGCGTGACCGTCGCGCCGCAGCGTCTTCTGCACGAGGTCGACGACGCGCGTCGCGGCGACGTCGAGCACTGCCTCCTCGAGGCTGCCGGCGCGGACCGCCGCGACGATCTCGGCGTCGGTGCGGCCCTCGCTCGACGGCATCTCGAGGTCAAGGCCGGCAGCTACACCGGCGACGCGGTCATCGACCGCGCCCCAGTCCGACATGACGAGCCCGCGGAAGCCCCACTCGTCGCGCAGCACGTCAGTGAGCAGCCACCGGTTCTGTGACGCATAGGTGCCGTTGATCTTGTTGTAGGAGCACATGAGGGTCCACGGCTCGGCCTCCGTCACGACGCGCTGGAAGCCGCGCAGGTAGATCTCGCGCAGGGGCCGCTCGTCGACATCGGCCGAGACGCGCATGCGGTCGGCCTCCTGGTTGTTGGCCGCGAAGTGCTTGAGCGATGCCCCCACGCCCTGGCTCTGCAGCCCGCGCACGAGGGCGGCGCCGAGGACGCCCGAGACGACGGGGTCCTCCGAGAGGTACTCGAAGTTGCGGCCGCACAGCGGGGAGCGCTTGATGTTGATCCCGGGGCCGAGCAGCACGCCGACGCCCTGCGCTGCAGCCTCCTCTCCCAGCGCGGCGCCCACGCGCTCGAGCAGGTCGGGGTCGAAGGTCGAGCCCAGCGCGACGGCCGGGGGGAAGCACGTCGCCGGCTCGCTGTCGGCGAGGCCGACGTGGTCGGCGCCACCGCGCTGCTTGCGCACGCCATGGGGCCCGTCGGTCAGCATGACCTCGGGGATGCCGGCCCGCGCGACGCCCTGGGTGAACCAGAAGCTCGACCCGCTCGTCAGCGACGCCTTCTCCTCGAGCGTGAGCCGGGCGACGACCTCCTCGGGTGTCAGGGCGAGCATTGCCGAGGTGTCGCTGGTCGAGGCTGCGGCGACCTCGGAGCCGTTCTCGGTGGCGTCAGGCTGGAGGTCGGTCATCGTCGTCCTTTCGAGGAGCCGCTGCGGTGCGGCGCATCCAAAACCATACGATGCTCGGTTTTCATCGCGCAAGGGTCGTGTGCGCCGACATACGATGCCGACATGGGTCGGCGGGGTGCGTACGCGAAGGGTGTCGCCAAGCGCGAGGAGATCCTCGACGCTGCCCTGGCCGTCATCGCGCGCAACGGATACCAGCGCACGTCGGTGCGCGACATCGCCGAGGCGGTGGGCCTCAGCCAGGCCGGGCTCCTGCACTACTTCTCGTCGAAGGAGGCCCTCTTCGCCGAGGTGTTGCGCCGCCGCGACGAGGTCGACAAGGAGCGGATGCCGACCGACCCCGCCGCGCGGGTCGAGGGACTCATCGACGTCATGCGTCACAACGCCGACGTGCCCGGCCTCGTCCAGCTCTATGCCGAGCTCTCGACCGAGGCGTCGCACCCCGAGCACGCCGCCCACGACTTCTTCACGCAGCGGTATGCCGTCCTGCGCCGCGAGCTCGGAGAGGCCGTGCGGGCGGCCCAGGAGCGGGGCGAGCTCTCGGCGTCACTGGACCCGGAGTCGGTCGCCACCATCCTGCTCGCCTCGGCCGACGGGCTGCAGACCCAGTGGATGCTCGAGCCACGGCTCGACATGGCCGCCCAGCTCGATCACCTCTGGGCTGCGCTGCGTCGAGTCCCCTGACGTGAAACCAACTGTCCGAGAGAGGAATCCGATGGATCACCTTCGCGATGCCCCACCTGAAGTGATGACCATGGCAGGCGCCGCGCGTGGCTTCCGGCGCGGCGGATCCGCGGCGTTCCTCGGCATCCCGTTCGCCGAGCCGCCCACCGGCTCAAGGCGTTTCGCTGCGCCCGAGCCCAAGGAGGCGTGGCGAGGCGTGCTCGACGCCACGGCATACGGACCGACGCCGCAGCGGCAGGCGTTGTCGGAGACGACCCTCATCCCCGAGCCGTCCGTGCCGGGGGAGTCGACGCTCAACGTCAACGTCTTCACCCCGGTTAGCGAGCCCCACACGGACACAGGGCTGCCCGTGCTCGTGTGGATCCACGGCGGCGGCTTCGTCGCCGGCTCGCCCGCCAGCCCGTGGTACGACGGCCGCGCCTTCAACCGCGACGGCGTCCTCACCGTCACCGTGTCCTACCGGCTCGGCTTCGACGGCTTCGGGTGGATCGAGGGCGCACCGCAGAACCGTGGCGTGCTCGACTGGCTGCTGGCGCTGCGATGGGTGCAGGACAACATCGCTGCCTTCGGCGGCGACCCCGCCCGTGTGACGATCGCAGGCCAGTCGGCCGGGGGCGCAGCCGTGCTCACGCTTCTCGGCATGCCGGCTGCCCAGGGCCTGTTCACCGGCGCCTGGTCGCTGTCCGGGCTCGTGCCGGGCATCACCGCTGACGCGGCGCAGCGGTATGCCGCCCGGCTCGCCTCCGCCGCGGGCGTCACACCCGACCGGGCGGGCTTCGCCTCGCTCGAGGAGGCCGACCTGCTCGCCTGTCAGGACTCGCTCGCGACGGGCGTGGCAGGGGAGGGGCGGACACCGTTCGACCAGGCGCTGGCGCCGGCCCGCGACCTCGTGGTCGAGGGGCTCGGCCTCGGGCCCGTCGTCGACGGCCAGCTCGTGCCCACTCCGACGCTCGACGCCTACCGCGCCGGTGTCGGTCGCGGCGTGCCGCTCGTTCTCGGGGCCACGGACGACGAGTTCTCGCTGCTGATCCACGGGGTCCGTGAGCCGCTTGATGCGGTGTCGGGGTCGGATGCCCTTGCCGCCCTGGGGCTGGTCGAGCCGACCCTCGGTGCCTATCTCGCGGCCCATGCGGACTTCGCGACGTCGGACCTCGTCGGGCGCTACGTCACCGACCGGCTCTTCCGCAGCGCGACCCTCGAGGTTCTCGGCGCACGGGGCGCGTCCCGCTCCTGGCTCTACCGCTTCGCGTGGCCCTCGCCGATCTTCGGCGACGCGGTCCACTGCCTCGACGTGCCGTTCTGGTTCGACTGCCTCGACTCTGAGCGCGTCGAGCAGCTTGCGGGGTCCACTCCGCCGCAGACGCTGGCCGACGAGCTCCACCGTGCCGCAGTCGGTTTCATCGTCGACGGCGACCCCGGGTGGCCGTCGTGGTCCGAGACGAAACGGCCCACCCGGGTCTTCGACACACCCTCCACCGTCGAGCCGGACGGCTACGCCGACACGAGGGCGTTGCTGGAGTGACGCCTCTGTCGCCGGGTTAGGACGCGACCGCGTTCACGAGCGACCAGGCGGTGAAGCCGCCGAGGATGTCGGACACGTCACGGAAGCCCTTGGCCCGCAGGAGGCTGGCGCCGACGCTGCTGCGCCACCCACCCGCGCAGTAGACGACGACGGGCTTGGCCGGGTCGAGCTCGTCACTGCGACGGGCGAGCTCGGCGAGCGGGATGTGCAGGGCGTCGGGCAGCATGCCGGCCTCGAGCTCGCCGGCGTTGCGGATGTCGACGAGCTGCACGTCACCCGATGCGGCGGCCTCCTCGACCTGGGTCGCGGTGAGCCGGCTGGCGCGCTCCACGCGGTCCTGGTGGGAGAGGAAGTAGGCCTCGGGGTCGGGCACGTAGCCGAGCACGTTGTCGAAGCCGATGCGCGCGAAGCGCGTCGCGACCTCCTGCTCCTGGCCCTCGGGCGCGATGATGACGACGCGCTGCTCCGGCGTGAGCACGCTGCCGACGGTCTCGGCCATGCGGCCGTCCCAGGGCACGTTGACCGAGCCCCGGACGTGACCGGCGGCGAACTCCATCTGGTCGCGTGCGTCGTCGAGCACGGCGCCCGCGGCAAGGGCCGCGTCGACCTGCTCGTCGGTGAGCGCCGGAATGGCCGCGTCGGTGCTGCGCACGCCGCGTCCCTGCTTGTTGAGGGTCGCGTTGTAGATGAAGTAGGCCGGTGCCGGGGGCTGGCCGGCGGTGACGACCTCGAGGAAGTCGGCCTCGCTCATCGGCTGGCACGCGTAGTTGAAGGAACGCTGCTCGCCGATCGTCGACTGGCGCTCAGTCGAGAGGTTCTTGCCACAGGAGGAGCCGGCGCCGTGGGCGGGAAAGACGCGCACGGCGTCGGGCAGGCCCATGAGCTTGTGCTGGACGGAGTCGTAGAGCATCCGGCCGAGCTCGTCTGCCGTCACGCCGACGGAGGCGAGCAGGTCGGGGCGGCCGACGTCGCCGATGAAGAGTGCGTCGCCCGTGAGCACGCCGTAGGCCGTGTCGTCGTCGGCGTGCTCGTAGACGAGGACGCTGATCGACTCGGGGGTGTGGCCCGGGGTCGTCATGATCTCGAGCGTCACGTCTCCGAGGCTGATCCGCTCGCCGTCCTCGAGGGAGCGGACCTCGAACTCCGGCTGCGCGGCGGCGCCGTAGCCGATCCAGGCGCCCGTCTCGCGGGCCAGCTCGAGGTGGCCGGAGAGGAAGTCGGCGTGGAAGTGGGTGTTGATGATGCCGACGATGGTCAGGCCGCGGGCCGACGCGTCGTCGAGGTACTCCGCCACGTCCCGGCGCGGGTCGACGACAACGGCTTGGCCGGTCGTCTCGTCGCCCACGAGGTAGGACGCCTGCGAGAGGCAGTCGAGGTAGTACTGGCTGAAGTACATGAGTCTCCTTCGGGTTGCGGCGGCAGCTCTTGGAACCATCGTAACCCATACCCCTAGGGGTATATTCCACCCGCCGGCATCGGCTTCACGAAGGCTTCACACTGGGCAGGCCAGTCCCTTCACGGCGGCGAGGTTCACTCGAACCAGAGGGAGTCGGTGAAAGACCCCCAGAGCCACCACGATGAAGGAGCCGATCATGAACACCACCTGGAGGACCCGAACCGCGATCATCGCCGGCGCGACCGTCATCCTTGCTGGCGGAGCGACGGTGGCGGTGGCCGGTGCAACGACCGTCACGGGCGCCGCGCCGACCGTTGCGATGGCGGCTTCGGTTGACGCCGCCACCGCGAAGGGCCTGGCCTTCACCCGGGAAGAGGAGCAGATGGCCCGCGACCTCTATCGGGCGCTCGCCGACCAGTACGACGGGGCGATGCCGTTCAGCATGATCGTGGGCAGCGAGCAGCGGCACTTCGACTCCGTCGGAGTCCTGCTCACCCGCTACGGCATCGCCGACCCGTCTGCTGGCGCGTCGGCCGGCAGCTATGCCGACCCGGCGATCCAGAAGCTCTACGACGGCTGGCTGGCCGAGGGCAAGACGTCGCTCGCGGCGGCATACGGCGTCGGTGTCGCTCTGGAGAAGCGTGACATCGCGGACCTCGACACGGTGATCGCCGCGACCTCGGCGACGGACGTCAAGGCGCTCTACACCCAGCTGCAGAACGCGTCGAAGCACCACCTCGCCGCGTACGAGGCCGCCGTCGACGGCCGGACGATGGGGCCGGGCGCCGGCATGGGGGCGGGCATGGGTGCGGGCATGGGGCGCGGCTACGGCTACGGCAACGCGCCGGGGACTGGTCAGGGTCGAATGGGCCCGGGCAATGGCACGGGCCAGGTTGCTGACTGCCCGATGCACGACGCGACCGACTCGACCGACTCGTGAGGCACTGAGCAGGCCCGTGGAGGGTTGGCGCTGCCACGGCAGCGCCCGCCCTCCACGCGACTCGCGACAGGCGCCGCATCAGTCGGCGCTCAGAACGCAGTCCGCGCGCCGGCACGGGTGCGCGGCGCCCTCCCACCCCCGCTGCTGGAGGATGAGCGCCAGGTCGCGCGCCGTGTCGCACGGAGTACCCGCGACATCGGGCCAGTGGACCCTCACCGTGAGCCATTCACGGGTCGCGTTGGTGCGGTCGCGGCGGCCGTCCTTCTGCTGGGCGATCCAGCCGGCATGACCGAGCCGACCGTCGACCTCGACCTTGAGCCGCTGCTCCTCGTAGTCGTTGTCACACACCGTGCCGCCCGGACCTGGCGCTTGGCGCGCCGCGACCGGCAGACCGTGGGCCCTCTCGACGTCGCGCAGGTAGCGGCGCTCTGCACTGCTCTCAGCGCCTGCCCCGATGTCGCTCAGCGCCTCGGACAGATCCGACCGGTGCGTCTGGTTCGGCCGGCTCAGGAGGGTCAACCGGAGGTTGTGCACCGTCGTCCGTCCGGTCTGGCAGGCCTTCGCGATGAGCGCGACCGCTGTGTCGAGGGAAGCGCCCTGGGCGAGGTCGAAGACCGTGTGGTCGAGGTTGACTCGGTGCGGCCACTCCCGCTCGTCCATCCGCTCCGTTGCGTGACGGCTCCGAGTCACGACGAGGTCCCCGGTCGAGGTGGGCCGCCGCGTCGCGGGAACGACGATGTGGAGCCGGGGTCCGGGGGTGGGCAGAATCCTCCAGAGGAATCCGGCGCTTGGCCCGCACAAAGCGCTCGGGGTGCCGACGTGGAGCAGCGCTGCCTGGGCTCGGGTCAGCCAGTCGTCTCGGCCGGGCATCGTCTGGTAGACGCCTCGGTGCAGCTGGACCCAACGGCCGGAGCCGACGCGCCACCTGATCGCTGCGTCGGTCAGTCCTGACGCCAGGGCTCGCTGACGTGTGATCAGACCGAAGTGCGCCCGGGCGAAGGAGCCGAGTTCCTGGGACATCGGGCCATGGTGACCAGAGTCAGTGCCGGGTTGCCCTGGTTGTCCCCAGACCGCGGCACCGGCCCCACCCCTGTGGAGGGTTGGCGCTGCCAGGGCGGCGCCAACCCTCCACAGGGGTGGGGCCTAGCGACTCTGGCCCGGGAGTCCGCTGAGTGGCAGGCGAGCCGTGAAGGTCGCGCCCAGACCCCGGCCCGGCGACTGCGCCGTCAGGTCACCACCGTGGGCGCGCATGATGCCCCGGGCGACGGTGAGCCCGATGCCCGACCCGGTGTCGCCCTCGACCGCACGCCGGCGGGGCACGCGGTAGAACCGCTCGAAGACCCGCTCGAGGTCTGCGACGTCGAGGCCCTCGCCGGTGTCGGTGACCTCGACGATCGCGTCCGCGTGCTCGGCGCGGCAGCGCACCTGCAGCTCGCCGCCCGGCGGGGTGGCGCGGATCGCGTTGCCGAGCATGTTCGTCACGACCTGCGAGATCCGGTCGGCGTCAGCTGCGACCCCGGCCGGCGAGGTTCCGGTGTCGACCACGAGACGCAGCCCGGAGTCCTCGGCCTGGGGGCGCAGCCGCTCGGCGGCCGCGCGGGTGATCGATCCGAGGTCCACCTGCCGCAGCTCGAGCCCCAGCCGCCCCTCCTCCGCCCGCGACAGGGCCGACAGGTCGTCCGACAGGCGGCGGAGGCGTCGCACCTCGTCGCTCACCCGGCTGAGCTCGGCGGCGCCGGGCGGCATGACGCCGTCGATCATCGCCTCGACGTAGCCGTCGATGACCGTGAGCGGCGTGCGCATCTCGTGGGCCACCTCTCCGAGCAGCCGCACGCGTCGCGCCTCGGTCTCGGCGAGGCCCCGGCCGAGGGTGTTGACGTCGGTGGCGAGCTCCGCCAGCTCGGTCTCGTGGGGGACCGGCACGGGCACGGCATACCTGCCCTGCGCCATCTCGCGGGTCGCGGCGCGCACCGCGGCGAGCGGGCGGACGAGGCGGTATGCCGCGAAGGTGCCGAACACCGCGGCAGCCACCGCACCCACGAGCGCGCCGACGAGCAGCGCTCCCTGGACGGCGTCGGCGAACTGCTGACGCAGGGTGCCGGCGCCCTGACCGCCGCCCATTCCGCCCATCCCCGACATCCGCATGCTCTCGTCGAAGAGGGCGGGAGCGAGCTGGCGCACGATGACGAAGGTGGCGGCGGCGCCGAGCACGGCGACGAGGAGGTGAGAGAGGACGAGGCGCACGTCGAGGCGGTTCATCGTCCGACCTCCGCGGGGTCGAGGAGGAACTTGTAGCCGACGCCGCGGACGGTGCCGATGATGCGCGGCGAGCTGGCGTCGTCACCCAGCGCCTTACGCATGCTGCGGATGTGCACGTCGACGACTCGCTCGTCACCGTAGAAGTCATAGCCCCAGACCTTCTCGAGCAGCTGCGAACGCGAGAACACCCGGCCGGGAGAGGTTGCGAGGGCGATGAGGAGGTCGAGCTCGAGCGTGGACAGCGAGACCGTCGTGTCGTCCACGGCCACCTCCCTGCGCTCCGGGTCGATGACCATTCCGTCGAAACGGAGGGCCGGGTCATCCTGCTGAGCAAGGGTTTCCGGACTGTCCGGCCGGATCCGACGGAGCACCGTCTTGACCCGGGCGACGACCTCGCGCGGGCTGAACGGCTTGGTGACGTAGTCGTCCGCCCCGACGCCCAGGCCGACGAGCTTGTCGACCTCCTCTGCCCGAGCGGTGACGAGGATGACCGGCAGCTGTGACTGCTGCCGGATCGTGCGCAGCACCTCGAGCCCGTCGATGTCGGGCAGCCCGACGTCGAGGAGCACGAGCTCCGGTGCGCCGCGTGAGGCGGTGGCCTGTCGAAGCGCCTCACGGCCGGAGCCGCACTCGATCACCTCGAAGCCGTCCGCCTCGAGATAGGCCCGCAGCACCGTGCGGATCTGTGGCTCGTCGTCGACGACGAGGATGCGTCGTGCCACCGGTCACCTCCCGGGCTCGGGCTCGCTCCCAGCCTAGGAGCAACCGGTGGGGCGGGTGCGTCGGGTCGGCGTCGGGTCGGTGTCGGGTCGGTGTCGGGTCGGTGTCGGGTCTCAGGACGACGTGAGGTCGGCGAGAACCGCGAGGGTGTCCGGGTTCTCGAAGAAGCTCACGTGGTCGGTTGCGACGGTGTGCAGCACCGGGGCGGGGTTGCGCCCGGCAGGCAGCGTCGAGGCGCTCTTCACCGACACGGCGAGGTCGTTGGGCTGGTCGAAGAAGACGAGGTCGACGACGTCACTGCCGATCCGTGAGGGAGACAGGCGGGCCATGAGCCTCGCGATGCGCCCGGTCGGCACAGCCTCGGTCGAGGGGGCGAGCGAGCGGTTGCCGACGATGACGTCGTAGCGCGCACTCGGGTCGGGGGCTGCGGCGAGCCGCTTGAGGAACGCGGACTGCGCCTGCATCTCGTCGAGGGCGGTGTCGACCTTCTCGACGGCGCCGAGCAGCGCGGACAGTGCGGTGACGGGCCACGCCACGGGGATGAAGCCGTTGGCGAGCAAGGCGATTGCCGCCGTCGCCCAGCGCTGCACCGAGGGCCACGGCGAGCCGGCGTTCGGGGTGCCCAGGGTGATGAGGTGGGTAATGTCGACCCCTCCGTCGATCTCGACGAGGTGGCGACTGACGAGCCCGCCCATCGAGTGGGCGACGACGTCGAGACGCTTGCCGTGACCGCTCGCGAGCCCGACGTCGCGCAGCATGGATCGCAAGGACGCCGCATTCTCCTCGATCGGGGTGTCGAGGTTCTCGTAGTCGAACGCGAGGACGACGTCGTAGCGTTCGCCGATGGGCGCGACCGCCCCGCTGATGCGTGAGCTCCTCACCATCCCCTCGGTGTCACCGATGATCCCGTGCACGTAGAGCACGACGGAGTCGGCAGCCTGCACCGCGTGCTTCACGACGGAGATCTCCGACTCGTAGGCCACGGAGCCCTCGCCGTCCACGGTCGCCATCCGCAGCAGCGGGTAGGCGGGCGGCAGCCCGAGAGCCTTGCCGACGAGCTTGCGGAAGAGGATGCGGATCGACCCCGTCAGGCTGCGCTGGGTCGACACGGGGTCGCTCAGGCGCTGGAGGACGATCTCCGTGGCGTTGCCCGACCGCCGGGCGAAACCGAGCGGCACGTAGAACTCGCCGTCCCACGCCAGCGGCAACACGTGGGCGTCGGGGTCGAGCGGCCGGTCGAGGTGCAGCACGAGCGGCTGCGCGGCCGTGACCGCGGCAGGGTCAGCGCCCCCGTCGAGGGTGATCACGAGAGCGTCGGTCTGCGACTCGTCGCCTCGGGTGGAGATGAGCCCGAAGGGTGTGGTCCCCGCTTCTTGGAGAGGGCTGGGCACGGGAGCGGCCCCGAGGTCCCGGGTCGCGTCGGGTGCCCCCGAGAGCTGGACCGTCGCGCGGAGGCTGGGGTGCGGAGCGATGCGGACACCGGGCGCCACCTCCACCGGGTGGTCGGACGTGATCGCGACACCGGGGCGCGGCCGGACAGCGACGACCTGGATGTCGACCGTCATCCAGTCGGCTCTCGAGTCGCCGGCGCCGACCGGCTTGGCCCGGCGGGTGCCGACATGGTCGAGGAGGCGGTCGAGGCTCGACATCGGGCCGGCCCCCCGCACGGTGGCCCCGGCACGCAGGGGAGCAGACACCTCGAGGTCGGGCTGCGCCAGCATCCGGGGGTCGAACTCGTCCGTGCTGACGATGAGCTTCAGCAGGTCGGTGACCTCGGTGACGCCGGCCTCCCACAGCTCGTCGGGCACGCTGGTCTCGAGTTCGATGGGGTGGCTCTGGTCCTTCCCGAGCTCCATCGACCCGGCCGCGATCGCGTCGGCATAGATCCCGAAGGTGTCGGTGAGGTCGAGCAGTGCGACCCAGAGCGGGCGCTGGGACGTGTTGGTGAGGGTCACGGTGAACGGACGTGGCTTCTGGTTCCCGGAGCCGTCCGTGGCGTAGTCGAAGCGCCAGAGCCCGTCGACCTCGGCGAACGGCTCCTCACCGGGTGCGGTCTGCGCCTCGACGGTGACTGCCACCGTGTCGCTGGAGAGGTGGGTGCCCGGGTTGCGCAGGTCGGCCACGCGCTGCCAGGCGGCGATGTGCTCGAGCACTCCGATGGCTTCGTCCGGGGTGCCGGCCCGGGGGCACAGGTCCCGCTCGCTGGCGATGCGGCTGATGGCGTAGCCG
The DNA here is from genome assembly GCF_006717145.1 of Humibacillus xanthopallidus. Classification (GTDB taxonomy): domain Bacteria; phylum Actinomycetota; class Actinomycetes; order Actinomycetales; family Dermatophilaceae; genus Humibacillus; species Humibacillus xanthopallidus. Next base: position 1,232,314 of record NZ_VFQF01000002.1, read on the forward strand.
GACCCGTCCGGGGTGACCTGTACCTGTGCCTGCTCGCCCGACTCCGGGTCGGCCTCGGCGACGAGCAGCGGTCCGTGCTCGTCGCGGTCGGCGAGGGCCGCTCTGAGGGCCTTCGTGCCGGGGCCCGGGTCGAGGCGAGCGAGGAGCGGTGGCAGAGGGGTGGCCGTCACCACGGCCCGGTAGCTGCGCGCCGGATCGAGCTCACCCGTGGTGAGCGTGAGGGTGGCGTCTGCCGACCGTGCCGCCGTGACCGCCCCGGTGGCGACGACGGCGTCGTGGCTGTCCGTGATCGCGACCAGCGTCTGCTCGTCGCGCACGGGGGCAGCGAGCCCGTGCATCGCGCCGCCGTCGACGGTCCAGTTCCGGCCGTCGTGGGTCACGACGAAGTAGCGCGGGGTCGCCCTGACGGCGCCACCGAGGAAGGGGCGGTCGAGGTCGTCGGTCGACGTGGTCTCGAGCTGCGGTGACTGGTAGCGCACCGTCCGGCGCACCTGGGCACTGACCTGGCGGTGGATCTCACGGTAGGTGAGGGCGTCTCCCGCGGTGCTCAGGGCGACTTCGAGGGCGGCAGACATCGCACCGCGATGGGCACCGCCCTGCACGACCTCCTTCGACGTCTCGTTGGCGCGACAGCCGGTGAGCAGGACGTGGGGGGCGTTGGGCATCGTCCAGCCGCTGTCGCCGAGGGCATCCCGCTCCGGCAGCCGCGATGCCACGAGCTCGTCGACGTGGTCGCGGTCGAAGAGGAAGCTCTCGAGGGGGCGTGGCCTGCGGTCGGTCGGCGCCTGTCGTCCCGCCAGGCCGTCCTCGAGCGGGGCGCGGGTGCCGCTGCCGGAGTGACAGCAGTCGAGGACGATGACGACGTGGGGATCCGAGGCGGCCACCTCGGCGATCAGCACGGACAGTTCCTTGTCCGCGAGGTCCCACTGCCCCTCCGTCCTGCTGTCGTGCAGCACCAGGGTCTCGTCGAGGTGGTCCGGCTCGAGGTGCCACCACTGCTCGGGAGCAGGCTCCTGGGATCCGTGGCCGCTGTAGTAGAAGAGCGCCACGTCGTCCGCGGTGGCCTGGGCGAGGTGCTCGCGGAAGCCGGTGATGACGGCTGCGCGGGTCGCCTCCTCGTCGACGAGGGCGCGGACGTGCAGGGCGTTGCTGCTCACCCGGGCGGTGAGCAGCGCCTCGATGGCCTCGATGTCGTTGCGGCAGCCGCTCAGCGCCGGCACGGGCGCGGGGTAGGCATCGATGCCGACGAGCAGGGCGTAGACGTTGCGCGTCGCAGGCGTGGGCGTAGCCGTGGGTGTCATGACGTGCCTCCGAGTCGTGGCCGGGTGGCCGGTCGAGCTGCGATGTCGCGGCCGGGTGGTGTCCCCGGTCGCGTCCTAGGTGAGTCCTCCCGATGCCGCGAGCAGCGACGACGGGTCGCCGTAGAGGGCGTAGGCCGCCCACGTCGTGCGGTCCTGCTGGCGGCCGTGGCTCATGACGCGCGCCCGGCGCAGCGCCTCGCCGACACGCTGGCGCTTCTCGATGAGCTGACGGTAGAACTCGACGGCCAGGTCGGCGGCCGTGTCGTCGAAGACCGGCCAGAGCGAGCCGACGCAGGCCTGGGCTCCGCCGTAGACGAACGCGGACGCCAGACCTTGGGCCTGGGCGACGGTTCCGCCGGTGGAGCGTCCCTGCGCCTGGGGCGCGGACTTGCTCGACTCGCAGGCGTTGAGGAAGACCACGGGGTGGCCCTCGAGGAGGCGCTGGACGCGCTCGGCGCGGAAGTGCTCACCGGTGGAGAGCAGCAGGTAGCTGAGCTCCGGGCGCCCGGCGTCGAAGCCGGCGTGCCCGGCGTAGTGGATGAGGTCGTAGTCGCCGAGGCTCAGCTCGTCGGTCAACCGGCTGGCCGTGACGTCGGAACCGGTGAGCTTGGTGACGATCGGCGCCGGCGACATCTCGGCGAGACGAGCCTCGATGTCGTTGATCTCCTTCTCGGCCTGCTGGAGCGGCTCCCCGTGGACCGAGTGGACGAGCAGCACCGTCGTCTTGCGCCGCTCCACGGTCAAGGCGGCGTCGCGCGTACGCCGCGGGAAGGTCTGCTGGGCCGGCATACGGGCGAATGTCCTCTTGAGACAGAGGAACTCGGTGCCGTCGTGCAGCAGCTCCCAGGGGAGCTCGGGGTTGTTGGACGTGATGGTGAGAGGGAACTCGTCCGTCTCGTCGATGATGCGCTGCATCGCGTCCGGGATGAGCAGGCTGTACATCCGTCGGCCGATGCGCTCGAGCCGTCCTGCGGTGTCGAGCTGGTCGAGGTGGTCGGTCGAGATGGCACGGACGGGTGCCGCCCGCCGCAGCGCCGGTGCCCCGACGGGGGCCGCTGGAGCCGCTGGAGCCGCCGGAGCCGCCGGAGCCGCAAGCCCCGTGGGGCCCGCTTGAGCCACCGGCGACTCTTGCGCGGGGGCGCTGGTCGCCGCCGCGGCCGAGCGGATGCCCTGGATCGAGCTCTCCGCGATCGTGTCGATGGTCTCCCTGAAGAGGTCCTGGTCGGTGAGGAGCACCTCGACGTCGTCGTAGAGGTTGCTCTCCTGGATCGTGCCGAAGTTCGGACGCCGCAGCAGCACCTTGTAGGGCACGCTGAGGTCGACGGTGGCCCCGGAGATGAGGAAGAGCTCGGTCCGCCGGGCCAGCTTGCTGTCGCGCAGCTCGGCGTCGCGGACCTTGCGCTCGAGGTCCGCGGTGTACGTCTCGAACTTCGCCGCGTCGACGTCGACCTGGTCGGGATCGACCTCGTCGGGGTGGCCGCGAGGCAGGGTGAGGCCCTTCTCGGCGAGCCGGCGCTTGGCGTGCTGGACGGCCACGGCCGCCGTGTCGTAGCGGCCCGACCTGAAGTCCAGGTCGCTCGTGCGGAACTTGCCCACGACATCGAGGGCGAGCTCGGCCTCGGACTCGGCGTCGTCGTAGCGCAGCTCGCTCGCCCGCTCCACGACGTGGTGGAGTCGCTCGAAGTTGAGCTGGAGGCTCCGGTACTCCTCGGTGATGGACGCCGTGACCGCGTCGAGGGCGGCCTTTCGGGCGCGAAGCTGCTGCCGGGACGAGCGCGCGACGGTCCACTCGGGCTCGCCGAGCAGGCCCTCGAGGGACGTCATGCAGGAGCGGCGCGGACCGGCCGCGCCGGAGGCCATGCGGGCGATCTGGTCGTCCGCACGGGTGATGAGTGCCACGAGCGTCGTGATGAGCTCCTGCTCCCCGACCACCGACGTGAGGCGGGTCTGCGCCATCGCCTCCGTCAGCGTGCGCAGGTCCTCGACGAGCGCCCGGCAGTCGTTGAGCTGCCGGGTGGCCTCGGCGAGGCGCGCGACTGAGACCGGCGCCGTGGGCGAGGACGCGGTATGCGTGGGGCGCGGTGCGCGTGACCGCGGGGAGCCCGCCCCCCGGCTCACCGGCTGCTGCGCAGCAGTGTCGACGGCCCGCTTCACCGTGTCACCCCGGTCGGGGTGCCGAGCGCGGCGGTCAGCTCCTCGAGCTGCTGACGGACGAAGGCGGGGGTGTCTGCCTCCCCGACCGGGTCCCACTGCTCGCGCAGGGCTCGCAGGTTGGCCTGGCGGATGGTGCTCTCGAGCAGGCGCACCCGGTCCTCGGGGCTCTGCGCGTCGGGCGCGTCCGGGACGGCGGGCAGGGTGACCGAGTCCCCGGGTGACGTGGCCAGGACGAGCGCCCGGTCGGCATGCTGGAACAGCACGGGCTGGGCCCACTCGTCCCCGAGGGACGAGGCGAACGCGACCTGCTGGGCCCGTCCCGACGCCACCGCCTGGGCCGTGGTCGCCCCGGAGGCCAGGGCCGAGTAGAGACCTCCGAGGAAGGCCAGGCAGCTCGCGTCGCTGATGGCAGCGCGGATGCCGATCACGGCGTGCACGCTCGGGGCGATCTGGGCGGCGAGCTGGTCGCTGTCGCAGGCGGCGAGGACGACGAGTCTCAGGGCGGAGCCTCGGAGGACCTTCGACAGGGTCCGGCCGGACACCACCTCCGGCCGGTCGGCAGTGCCGATCACGAGATCCTGCCACCCCTGCCGGGCGCGTTGACCGGTCCCCAGCACGTGGACGACGTGCACGTCGTCGCGCTGGAAGGCCTGCGTCAGCTGGATCGATCTGACGTCCGGGACCGTGACGAGGTCGGAAGCGGGGAAGGCCTCGTGGATGATGCGGGGGTCGTTCGCCTGGTCGATGCCGTAGAACGACGAGGTCAGGGCGATGATCCGCAGCTGCGCGGGCTCCAGCGGATCCGCGGCCTCAGGCCCCTGGGCGGGAGCGTCCGGGTGCGGCTCGGGGCGCTCGCGGATCACGCACCATCCCTCCGACATCGCGACGTACTGCGACCCGGAGGCAAGCGTCGGGTCGGCGATCAGCTCCCACGGGAGGGCGTGGACGGCATACGACGTGCTTCGGATGATGATGTGCAGCGCGCCCTGCTCGCGACCCCGCTCCACGGCCTGCGCCCAGCAGCGGCTGAGGGCGCCGGAGAAGAGGGCGCTGAAGAGCTGCGCGCCCACCCTGGGACGGTTCGGCTCCGGAACGAAGCTCTTGGTCGGGGTGCGGGTGCCGGGCGTGCGCCACTCCGGGTTCACGACGAACGAACCCGTGGCGATCACCGCGCCGTCATCGACGTGCGCCGTCACGTCGTGGCGGTCGGGGTCACCATCGACCGGCTCGATCGTCACGACGAGTCGCGCCGGCTCCGGCCGGCCCGGCGTGACGTACTCGGACACGTCGTTCTTGAACAGGGCCATGTCACTTCTCCCACTGCCTCCGCCAGTCCCAGTGTGGTCCGGCGACGACCCGCACCGCAGCCGAACTGAGGATCACCTGTGAGAGGGCGGTGACGGAGGGGCTGATACCGAAAGGGGGCCGCGGGGCGGCCTGAGGTGGTCAGCCCGCGGGGTCAGTGGGCTGCGTCGTCCCCGTCCGCCCCGAGGGGCGCCTGGCGCGGGACCGCGCGCGTTGGGCGGCCATCTGCTCGTCGAAATCCGCCCGCCACGTCGGGCTGAGGGCGATCCCGACGCGCGACGCCTCCTCCGTGCTCAGCTCGACGGGGAAGCCGTAGGTGTCGTAGAGGACGAAGAGGTCGGCGCCCGTCGCGCCCTCGTGCAGGTGGCCGTGCAGCTGGGCGAGGCCCTTGCGCAGGGTCCGGCGGAAGGCGTGCTCCTCCGTGGCGAGCACGGTGATGACGTCATCGGTGTGCTCGGCCACCTCGGGGTAGTCGGCCGTGTAGATCCCCGCGACCACCCCGATGATCGCGGGGAAGAAGTTCTCCTCGAGGCCCAGGGCGAAGGCGTAGCGCACCGCCCGTCGCACGAGCCGGCGCAGCACGTAGCCCTGCGCCTTGTTGCTGGGCCGCACCCCGTCGACGGCGAGAAACGTTGCGCCCCTCAGGTGGTCGGCGATGACGCGCATCGCGTGCGTCTCGTCGTCGTACGAACGGCCGGAGAGCGACTCGAGCTCCTCGATGATCGGGCGGAGCAGGCTGATGCGGAAGACGTCCGAGGTGTCGAGCGCCGCAGCCGCGATGCGCTCGAGACCGCCGCCGTAGTCGACGTTGCGACGCGGGAGCGGCTCGAAGCCGGTCTCGGTGCGGCGGTACTCCATGAAGACCGAGTTGCCGAGCTCGATGAAGCGACCACAGTCGCAGTTCGGGTGGCAGCGCGCGCCGTAGGCCGGGTCGTGCTGGACGTGGGGGAAGAGATAGAACACTTCGGAGTCGGGGCCGCCGGGCTCGCCGACGGGCATGTGCTCCGCGCCGCCGGCACGCGTCCACCAGTTGCTCGCACCGTAGAAGACGATGCGCGCATCGCCCGTGCCGACCTGCGACGCGTGCTCGTCGGTGCCGACGTCGACCTGCTGGGCCGTGAGGCCGGCCGCCTCGAAGAGGCCCTGCCAGATCGCCGCCGTCTCCTCGTCCTTCGGTATGCCGTGGGCGGGGTCACCGCTGAAGCAGGAGACGTAGAGGCGGTCGGGGTCGAGCCCGACCTTGTCGGTGAGGAAGGTCCAGAACTGCGGGATCTGGACGTCCTTGAAGTAGTCGCCGAGGCTCCAGCTGCCGAGCATCTCGAAGAAGGTCGTGTGCCGGTTGTCTCCGACCTCCTCGATGTCCTGCACGCGCAGGCACGTCTGGCTGTCTGCCAGACGGCGCCCGGCTGGGTGGTCGGCGCCGAGGAGGTAGGGCAGCAGCGGCTGCATGCCGCTGCCGGTGAAGAGTGTCGTCGGGTCGTTCTCCGGGGTGAGCCGCGCCCGGGGGATGACGGTGTGGCCCCGCTCGGCGAGGAAGCCGAGGAAGGCCCGGCGGATCTCGTCGGCGTCCATGGGCCGATTCCACACCCGCGTCGCAGGGGTGTCGAGGCAGTTTGTCCCCTCGTCACACCGCCGAGGCGATGCGGGTGGCGGTCGCGGTCGCGTCGTCGCCCACCCCGAAGAGGAGCGACGACCGGCGCCGGCGCAGGAAGTGCACGCCGACGAAGTGCAGACCGGGCGCCACGGTGCTCTCGCCGTCGTCGTGCAGCGGGAAGCCCTGCGCGTCGACGAGGCCTGGCACGTCGATCCACTCCGTGTAGCGCGACCGGAAGCCGCACGCCACGACGACCGCGCCGAAGCCGTGGAGGTCGAGCTCGGTCGGGGCGTCGGTCACGAGCACTGTCGGCGGTGGGATCTCGGGCACGGGCCGCCCTTCGCGCGCGCAGGCCTGCGCCACCGCGCCGCTGACGAGCCGGAAGCCCGCGTCGCCCGCGGCGATCGTCTGCGCGAGGTCGGGCTCGAGGTATGCCGTCCGGCCGGCCACTCCCGCAAGGTGGCCCGTGAGCCGCACCCCGAGCGCCGCGAGGGTGCGGTAGTGGAGGTCGTGTCCGCCGCGGGCGCCGCTCGCCTGGACGTTGGCGCCGTGTCGCGCGGCCGGGCTGGCGAGCTGGTCGGGCCCCTGCTCGTAGAACTCGGCGGCGATGAGCCAGTCGAAGAGGTCACGGTCCTCGAGGCGCCGGTAGAACCATGGCGCCCTGCCGCAGGCCATGACGACGTCACGGCCGGCGAGGGCGAGCTCCTCGGCGATCTGGCAGGCGCTCTGGCCGCTGCCGACGACGAGCACCGCCCCCTCGGGCAGGCCCGCCGGGTTGCGGTAGGTCGCGACGTCGACCACCGCGATGTCGGGCGACAGCCCCACGAGGACCGCCGGCTTCAGGGGCTGCTGGTAGGCGCCGGTCGCGATGACGGCGACCCGGCTGCGGATCGTGCCGTCGTCGGTGTCGAGGAGGTAGCCACCGTCACCACCGTCGGCCGCGTCGCCCAGCGGGGTGAGCCGGTGCACCGGCGTGCCCGGGCGGACCTCGGCTCCCAGCCGTCCGGCATACCGCTGGAGGTGGTCGGCGATCTCGGTGCGCGCCATGAACCCGCCCAGGTCGTCACCGCGGTAGTGCGCGCCGGGCAGGGTGACGGTGTGGTTGGGCCCGACGAGCGTGAAGCTGTCCCACCGGCCGAGCCACGACGAGCCGGGTGTGGTGGCCTCGAGCACCACGTGCTCGACTCCGCGCGCGGTCAGCTCGTGGCTGGTCGCGAGGCCGGCCTGACCGGCTCCCACGACGACGACGTCGATCTCTTCCGCCATGACGCCACCGTGCCACGAGAAGTCCCCGCTCGGGCGCACCTGTTGTGGGAGCGTGGGTGTCGCAGGCGGATCCCTCCTCCCGAAGCGAGCGCGCATGAGCCAGTCCACGACGGCGGCGGAACCGGCCTCGGGTGGCGCACCCGGCCCCGGCGACGAGGTCGACGCGCCGCCACCACCCGAGGATCCGACGCCCTCACGCGGGCGTTTCCGCGGCCTGCTCCACGCGACCCTGCCCGGTTGCTGGGGCGCCGTGCTCTTCGCCGCCCTGTCCTTCACGCCGTCGCTGCTCCCGCGGGGCGGCTTCATCCAGGGCCTCGTCTGCGGCATCACGGCCTCCATCGGCTACGGGCTCGGCGTGCTCGCGGCGTGGCTGTGGCGTGCCTTCGCCGACCGGGAGCCGCGGCAGGCCAGGCCGAGGTCGTGGCGTGTCCTGCTCGTCGGCGGGGGCCTCGTGCTCGTCGTAGCCTTCGCCCTCGGGCAGTACTGGCAGCACCAGATCAGGGCGCTCATGGGGGTGACGGAGTACAACCTCGCGCTCGTCGTCATCTCGCCGTTCGTCGCGGTCTTCTTCTTCGCCCTCTTCGTCCTCATCGGGCGCGGCATCCGCAGGGTCTACCACTGGGTCGCGGAGCTGCTCAGCCGGCGCTTCGGCAAGAGGGCCGCGAGCGCGACCGGCTGGGTGCTCGTCACCGCGACCGTCTACCTCGTCATCAGCGGCATCCTGCTCGACGGGCTCGTGAGCGCCATGGACGAGGCGTTCTCGGTGCGCAACGGGATCACCGAGGAGGGTGTCGCGCAGCCCACCTCGAGCCTGCGCTCCGGCGGGCCGGGCTCGGTGGTCCCGTGGGACACCCTGGGTCGTGAGGGTCGCACCTTCGCCGCGTCCGGGCCCTCCGCGTCCGACATCACCGCCGTCGTCGGTCGACCGGCCGAGGAGCCGATCCGCACGTATGCCGGCCTCGACTCGGGTGACGACGCCGAGGCCCGCGCCGCCCTCGCCGTCGAGGACCTCGCCCGGGCGGGCGGTTTCGAGCGGAAGAACCTGCTCGTCGCGACGACGACCGGCAGCGGCTGGGTCGACCCTGCGCTCGTAGCGCCCTTCGAGTACCTCAGCGACGGCGATGCCGCCACGGTGTCGATGCAGTACTCCTACCTGCCCTCGTGGCTGTCCTTCCTCGTCGACCAGACGAAGGCCCGCGAGGCCGGCCGAGCCCTCTTCGACGCGGTCTACGACCGGTGGTCGAAGCTGCCTCAGGACAAGCGGCCCCGGCTCTTCGTCGCCGGCGAGAGCCTCGGCACGTTCGGTGGCGAGACCGCCTTCAGCGGCGAGTACGACCTGCGCAACCGCACGGCGGGCACCGTCTTCGCGGGACCACCCAACTTCAACACCCTCTTCCGCGACTTCAGCGACCACCGCGACCCCGGCAGCCCCGAGATCGAGCCGGTCTACAAGAACGGTCGGACGGTGCGGTTCGCCACTGACGCCGCCACGTCGATCCCGCCCGCGGGCCAGCCGTGGGACGGAACGCGGGTCATCTACCTCATGCACCCCTCCGACCCCATCGTCTGGTGGAGCCCGAACCTGATCTTCACCGAGCCCGACTGGATCGGCGAGCCGCCGGGACGCGACGTTCTCGAGGGCATGCTGTGGATGCCCTTCATCACCTTCTGGCAGGTCACCGCCGACCTCCCCTTCTCGACGGGGGTGCCCGCCGGCCACGGGCACAAGTACACGACGGAGTACGTCGACGCCTGGAACGCCGTCATGCGGCCGGAGGGCATCAGTGCCGAGCAGCTCGCGCGGATCAGGTCGGCGACGGCCGCCCTAGGGTGAGGGTGGTGGTCGCCTCGACAACCGATTCGCCTCACGTCGAAGGGAGCCCCCGCCCATGACCAGCGAGGAGCGCCGCTTCCCCCGCTCCGTCTACGAGCACGGGGAGGACCCCGACCCCCGCTTCAGCCTGGCCAACGAACGCACCTTCCTCGCCTGGGTGCGCACCTCGCTCGCGTTCGTCGCTGCAGGTCTCGCGGTCGAGGCCCTCCAGCTGCCCGTCTCATCCCCGCTTCGGCTCGTCATCTCGCTGATGCTCATCCTTGCCGGCCTGGCTGCAGCCGTGCAGGCGTGGTTCGGCTGGACCCGCACCGAGCGGGCCATGCGGCACGTCGGGGCACTGCCGTCGTCAGGTCTCAAGCTGCCGATCGTCGTCATCCTCGGCATCGTCTGCGTCGCCGTGGTGCTGGGGCTGCTGGTGTGAGCCAGCCGAGCGGGCCCGGCCTCGCGGAGGAGCGCACCGGCTTCGCGTGGCGGCGCACAGCCGTCAGCGTCGCCGTCGGGGCGCTGCTCTGCCTCAAGATCCTTCCGCCGCTCCTCGGTCCGGCCGGGTGGGCGCTCGCGGTGCTCGGCTTCTGCTGGAGCGCCGACCTGGCCCGGATCGGCCGGCGGCGCCACGTCGAGGCGAGGGCCTCGACGCGTCCGGGCGCGAGCGTGCCGCTCGGCGGCGGTGGCAACGTCGTGCGCACGGCCGCTGTCACCTGTGCGGTCGGGGTCACCGCGACTGTGGCAGCGGTGGTCATCGCGATGCGGGGCGGGGGCGTCTGACCCGAGGTCGGGTCACGCCGGCGTCTCGTCCTCCTGCGTCGCGTCCTCCTGCGTCGCGTCCTTCTGCGTCGCGTCGTCCTGTGTCGCCGGGTACTCCTCGCCGGACATCGAGCCGAGCAGGCGCTCGATGTCCGCGACGGCGCTGCGCCAGACGGACTCTGTCGTCGCGAGCGGGTCGAGCGGGTCGAGCGGGTCGAGCGGGCCGAGCGGGCCGAGCGGGCCGAGCGGGTCGAGTGGCTCGGACGGCCCGGGTGGCTCGGACGGCGCGCGGTCGAAGACGAGGTCGGCGGCCTCGAACGCCGCGGCCGCCCGGCGCAGATCTGCGGCGCGCCAGCCCGCGAGGAGGCGAGGCAGCACCGCGAGCTCCTGCGCCCGAGCGTGCTGTACCACGGCCTCCTCGAGCGCGGCCGCGCAGCGACAGATGGCCGACTCCTCGAGCGACGAGGCGGAGGCGAGCCCGCGGGCGAGTCCCAGGAGCGGACCGTGGCGGGGGATCACCCGCTGCACGGCGACGAACGGTTCGCGGCGAAGTCCCAGCCGCTCGGCGACCGTGTGCAGGACGACGTAGTGCGAGAGCCATCCGGCCGCCGCCGCCTGCTCGGCCCCGGTCGTCTCGGCGACCTCGCACACGAGGCCGCGCATCCGGGTGTGCTGCCGAGCGACGACGCGCACGACGTCGGTGACCGCCGACCGTGGCTGCATCGTGCACCTCCTCGGGCTCGCCCTCGCGGGGCTGGCGCGCCCGGCCCGCGCCACCCCCATACGGCATGCCATACCCGCAGCGGCGGCGCTCAGACAGGCCCCTGCCGCACCGGCGCCGACCGCGACGTAGGGTGGTGCTCGCAGCCCTCCGGGCGGCACCGACCCCGACGACCGGTCATCGTGGAGGAGCGGCGTGGATCGCTACCAGTATCTGCTGCTCATGGCGGCCTGCATCGCGATCACGCTGCCGCTGGAGTTCGTCCTCGGTGCGCGCGTCTATCGCAGGCCGGCCCTGCTGGTGACGGCGATGGTGCCCGTCGTGGTCGCCTTCTCGGTGTGGGACATCGTCGGCATCTGGCGTGGCCACTGGTCCTACAACCCGCTCTACGTCACCGGCATCGAGCTGCCCCTGCGGATGCCGCTCGAAGAGCTCGTCTTCTTCGTCGTCATCCCGATCTGCGGGCTGCTGACCTACGAGGCGGTGGGGCAGGTGCTCCGCCTCGTGCGTCGTCTGCGCTCGGGCACGGACGCCCATGCCTGAGTACACCGTGCTCGCCGTCGTGGCGGTCGTCGCGACGGTCGTGCTCGAACGATGGTCGGGCACCCGGGTGTTCGCCCGGTTGCAGTTCTGGCTGGCCATGGCGATCGTGTTCGCCTTCCAGATGATCGTCGACGGCTGGCTGACCAAGCTGAGCGCGCCGATCGTCATCTACAACCCGGAGCACCACCTGGGCCTGCGCTGGCCGTGGGACGTGCCGGTCGAGGACTACCTCTTCGGCTTCGCGATGGTGGCGGGCACGATCATCCTGTGGGAGCGTGCGAAGCGGCTCCGGCAGACCCCCGCCGAGCACCAGCCCGTGGCTGGGCAGGATCACGACGAGGAGGACCCGTGGACGCAGGGCAGGTGACGCGCACGGAGGTGCCGGAGGCCTTCGACGAGGTGGCGGACCGCTACGACCTCATGGTGGGCATGAGCCCGGGCTACCACGCCCAGCTGCGGGCCTCGGCCGACGCGCTCCTCGACGCCATCCCCGATGCCGCCACACCGTCGACACCAGGGGTGGCGTCGGCATCGACGGCCTCGGCCGATGCGCTGTTGCGCCTGCTCGACCTCGGCTGCGGCTCGGGCGCCTCCACCCGCGCCATCGTGGAGTCGGTGCGTCGCCACACCGCCCCGGGCGCTCGCACCACGGCCCGTCCGGCCTCGGTCCTCGCCGTCGACGGGTCGGCCGGCATGCTCGATGCGGCGCGCAGCAAGGCCTGGCCGTCGTGGGTCGCCTTCGCCCAGGGCCGCGCCGAGGACCTCGCCGACCAGCCCGAGCTCGCCGACGCCCGCGTCGCCGGTGGTCTCGACGGGGTGCTCGCGGCATACCTCGTGCGCAACGTGCCCGACCGCGACGCCGTCATCGCGGCGATCCGCGACGAGCTCCGCCCCGGCGGCGTGGTCGCCCTGCACGACTACTCCGTGCGCGGGCGCCCCGTCTCGACGGCGCTGTGGACGGCGATGTGCTGGGGCATCATCATCCCGCTGGGATGGGTGACCTCACGACGCACGCGCCTCTACCGCTACCTGTGGCGCAGCGTGCTCGACATGGACTCCACGGCCCAGCTCGAGGACAGGCTGCGGCGCGCGGGGTTCGTCGACGTGACGACGCTCCACGCGAGCGGCTGGCAGCGCGGCATCGTGCACACGGTGCTCGGTCGCCGTCCGGTCGACGCATGAGCCCACGCGCCACCCGCCCCGCCCTGCCGAGGCTCCCCGGGCGTGCCCGCTGGACGCCTGGCCTGGACCCCCGGGCGGAGCGCCACGCTCCTCGCCCGCCGGCAGCCGCGCCCGATCCGGACCCATCACTCGTCGTCGTCGTCGGGGGCGGCATCGCCGGCCTCGCCGCTGCGACAGGGCTTTCCGAGCGAGGCGTGCCCGTGGTGCTCGTCGAGCGCGAGTCGACGCTCGGCGGTCGCGTGCGTTCCTGGGCGGTGGACTCCGAGCGAGGAGAGCCGCTCTCGATGAGCCGCGGCTTCCACGCGTTCTTCCGGCAGTACTACAACCTCCGTGCCCTGCTGCGCCGCAGCGACCCATCCCTCGAGCGGCTCTTCGCGGTGCCCGACTACCCGCTGACGCTCGCCGACGGTCCGACCGACTCCTTCGCGCGCATCCCGCGCACCCCGCCCCTCAGCATCGCGGCGTTCGTCGCCCAGAGCCCGAGCTTTCCCGTCAGCGCGCTGCGGGGTGTCGACGTCGGGGCGGCGCTCGGGTTGCTCGACGTCCAGTTCCCCGAGACGTATGCCGCCTACGACGGCGTGAGCGCCGCTGACGTGCTCGACCGCCTCCGCTTCCCCGAGCAGGCGCGTCACCTCGCGCTCGAGGTCTTCGCGCGCAGCTTCTTCGCCGACCCGCGTGACTTCTCCGGCGGCGAGCTCGTCGCGATGTTCCACACGTACTTCACCGGCTCGGCCGAGGGGCTGCTCTTCGACGTTCCTGCGACCGACTACGACACCGCACTGTGGGCTCCGCTCGGGTCCTACCTCGCCCGGATGGGGGTTGACGTCCGCACCGGCACGGAGGTGGCTGCCCTCGAGGACGGGCCGGACGGCATACGGGTGCGGCTCGGTGACGGCTCGACGGTGACCGCGGGTGGTGTCGTGCTCGCGACCGACCGCGAGCCCCTCCAGCGGATCGTCGCCGGCGCGCCGTGGCTCGGCGATGCGTCCTGGCGTGACGCCCTTGCGCACCAGCGCATCGCGCCATCCTTCGCCGTGTGGCGTCAGTGGCTCGATCGTCCTGCGGCGCAAGGGAGCCCGCTCTTCCTCGGCACGAGCGGCTATGGCCCGCTCGACAACGTCACCTTCGTCGACCAGATGGAGACGGGAGCGGCGACGTGGGCCGCGCGCACCGGCGGGTGCGTCGTCGAGCTGCACGCGTATGCCGTGCCCGACGGCACCGACGACGGTGACCTGCGTGACGAGCTGAGTCGCCAGCTGCACCGGCTCCACCCGGAGCTGGCCGGGGCGACCGTGCTGCACGAGGAGTGGCTGCTCGCCCGCGACTGCCCACTGGCGGGCACCGACCCGTGGGCGGCGCGGCCGGGCGTCGTGACCCCCGACCCGCGGGTCGTGCTGGCCGGGGACGGCGTGCGCTGCGAGCACCCGGTTGCGCTCATGGAGCGGGCCGCGACGACCGGGTGGATGGCCGCGAACGAGCTGCTCGCCCGCCGGGGCCTCGTCGGTCACGACCTCTGGACCGTGCCGCTGCGCGGACGCGGGCGAGCCGCCGCCCACGCCGCCCGCCGCCTCCTCGGCGCAACCCCCTGACCCCACCGAGAGTCCTCCCGGCAATCGAGAGCGCACTCCGTAGGAGACGACAATCGAGAGCGCACTCCCGTCGGTAGTCGCAATCGAAAGAGCACTTCGTCGGCGGTCGGCCCGCGGTTTCTCCGCGTCGGGGAGGTCAGCCGCTGTGGGCGGTCGGCAATCGAGAGAGCACTCCGTCGGGAGACGAAGATCGAGAGAGCAGTTCGTCGGGAGGTCAGCCGCCGTAGGACTCGCCGCGGTCGCGCAGGAGCCACCGGCGCTCCGCGTAGGCCATGTCGTCGACCCACAGCTGCCGCGCGGTGGACGCCACCGCGGGGCGGATGAGGCGCGCGGCGGCCCGAGCGAGGGCAAAGCCCTGGCGGTCGGAGTGGGCGATCGTCGCCTCGGTCATGACGGTGCAGGGCCGCCCTGAGCGGTCGTGTCCGATGAGGGTGGCATGGGTCTCGACGACGCTGCCGGCACCCTCGCCGTCGACGATCGTCATGACGATGGTTCGCGCGTCGGGGCAGGCGAACTCGGCTCGCACCGGCACGCCCCACGTGCGGCTGACGCGGAAGGCGACGTCGACGACGAGGCAGTCGTCGGTCGAGGCGGCGTCGTCGACCGTGAGGTGGCTGAAGGCGTAGGGGTGGTACCACGTGCCGTGCCAGGGGTCGAGTCGGTTGGCGATGATGTCGGCCGGCTCGCAGACGCCGCGCACGGCGATCACGGTGGCGAATGACTGCGCCACCGGCGGTCGCACCGTGAGTCTGGGTGCCGCAGAAGGGGTCTCGCCCTCGGTCGGCAGCTGCACCCAGAGCAGCACGCCGTCGTCGTGGGCGGGGAAGGTGAGCCAGTCGCGTCGCACGCGGGGTCCGAGGGCGAGCCCGTGCCAGCGGCAGTAGACCTGACCGTGCATCACCTCGCAGTCCTCGAGCAGTGCGCCGAGGTGTGGGCAGGCGCCCGGCCCGGCGAGCAGGCCGCCGTCCTCACCGCGCCAGAGCACGACCTCGCGGTCGTCGACCGTGCGGGTCACCGACCGGCTGGGACCGAGGTCGGCGGAGGCGCCAACGACGTGCCAGCCGCCGGGGTCGCGCTGCTGGGCATCGAGGAAGGAGCGTCGGATGCGTGCCGGGCGCGCCTCCCGCCACGTGCCGGCCAGGCGGTCGCGCGGCTCGGCAGGCATGCGCCGCAAGGGGTTGATCGGCCGCGGGGAGGCGTCGGCGGGGGAGCGGCCGGTGTCGGGAGCGGTCCGCAGGAGGGAGCGCAGGCTCATGAGGTGACCACCCTTTGCTTCGTGGGTCCGAGGATGAGGACGCGGGTGCTGAGCGCCGCCTTGTGCCACGTCGGCACTCGCGCCCGGCCGGAGAAGACGTCGTAGTCACGCGCCTCGATGCGGTCGAGGATGCGGGCATACAGGGTGCGCGCCGCGGACACGCACCGCGCCGACGACGGAGGGAGCAGCGGTATGCCGCGGTCGGCCTCGGCATAGAGCGCGCGGTTGCGCTCGATCTCGAAGCGCAGGAGCCCGCGCCACGCGGGGTCGACCTCACGCCGGTGGGGGTCGGCGCCGAAGCGGCGCAGGTCCTCCTGGGGCACGTAGACGCGCCCGCGGTCGAGGTCCTCGCCGATGTCGCGCAGGAAGTTCGTCAGCTGGAAGGCCTGCCCCAGCGCCCGCGCGGGGCCGAGGGCGTCGGGGGAGAGCGGACGCAGCACGGGCAGCATCATCTCGCCGATGACGGCGGCCGAGCCGTCCATGTAGCCGAGCAGGTCGTCCCACGTCTCGTAGGTCGTCTGCGTGAGGTCCTGGGCCATCGCGCCGAAGAAGCGGTCGAAGCACTCGTCCGCGATGCCACAGGTGCGCACGCTGTGCGCCACCGCTGCGATGACGGGGTCCTGCGTCGGGGCGCCCGCGGTCACCTCGCGGAAGTGCTCCGCGAAGCGGTGCAGCCGCTCCGTCGTCTCGGCAACCTGCGCGGCTCCGGTCGCTCCCGGGGCGTCGACGATGTCGTCGGCGAGCCGGCAGAGGGCGTAGACGGCATACACGTGCCGGCGCCGCTCGGGAGGCAGCAGGATCGTGCCCCAGTAGTAGGTCGTGCCGTGCTGGCGGGTGATCCGCGCGCAGACGCGGTAGCCCTCGGCGACCTGGTCCGTCACGGTGTCGTCGACGGTGCTCACGCCACGCTCCCGCCAGGCGCGACGTCGTGACGCCCAGCCCCGCCCGTGGGGGTCAACCCGCGACGGGCCGGCGCCGGGAGGTAGTCGTCGACGCGGTCGGCGGCCAGCTTGCCGCTGACGAGCACCATCGGCACCCCGACGCCGGGCACGGTGCCCGATCCGGCGAAGACGAGCCCGGGCACGCGACGCTCGAGGTTGCCTGGCCGGAAGGGGCCGGTCTGCCCGAAGGTGTGCGCGAGGGCGAAGGGCGTGCCCTGGTGCATGCCGAGGTCACGCCACTCGAGCGGAGTCATGAGGTGGTCGGTGACGACGTCTGTCGGGTACCCATTGCTGTCAAGGAAGTTCGTCAACCGCTCGGCCAT
The DNA here is from genome assembly GCF_006717145.1 of Humibacillus xanthopallidus. GTDB lineage: Bacteria > Actinomycetota > Actinomycetes > Actinomycetales > Dermatophilaceae > Humibacillus > Humibacillus xanthopallidus. The sequence continues at coordinate 1,249,066 of NZ_VFQF01000002.1, forward strand.
CTGCGGGCGGGTCGCCTCCCAGTCGACGGTGCCCGTGAGGTTGGGCACCGGTTCGAGGACGTAGAGCGTCGAGCAGCCGTCGGGGGCGAGGCTCGGGTCGGTGACCGTGGGCACCGTGACGAGCCGCGACGGGTCCGGCATGAGGCTGCGGTCGTCGATGAGGGCCTTGAAGCTGCCGACCCAGTCGTCACCGAAGTGGATGTTGTGGTGTGCGGTGCCCTCGGCGGGGAGGCCCTGTGCCCCGACGTGCCAGACGACGGCCGAGGGGGAGTAGGTGCCTGAGCGCACAGCCCGGGGCGGCCGCAGCTGGGGGAGCAGCCGCTCGTAAGCCGCGGGCAGGTCGAGCGTGCACACGACCGCATCGGCCCGCAGCCGCTCACCGGACTCGAGAGCGACCCCACTGACCGCGCCACGCCGGTCGAGCAGCAGGCGCTCCACCGCCTCGCCATAGTGCTGCTCGACGCCTGCACGTGCCGCCGCAGCGGCGAGTGCCGCAGGCACGGCGTCCATGCCACCCTTCGGGAACCACACCCCCTCGATGGAGTCCATGTAGGTGATGACGGCATAGAGGGCGAGGGCGTCCTCGGGCGACAACCCGGCATACAGCGCCTGGAACGAGAAGAGGCGGTGCAGCCGCTCGTCGTCGAACCACTCGCGCACCACGGGGCCGAGCCGGCGAAAACCGCCGAGCCGCAGGAGAGTTGCCGCAGCCTTCGGTGAGGAGGCAAGTCCCAGAGGGGAGTCGAAGTTGTGGTCGATGAAGTGCGGCATCTCGACCTCGTAGAGGCGCTTCAGCCACGCTGCGAAGCGCGGAAAGGCCTCGGCGTCCTTGGGGCCGCAGGTGCGAGCGATCTCGTCGCGCATCGCCTCGATGCCGTGCCGCACGTGGATCGTCGAACCGTCGGCGTAGACGGCTCGGTAGGCCGGGTCGAGGAGCGTCATCGGCAGCTCGGCCTCGATCGTCGTGCCGACGGCACGCAACGCGTCGTCGACGAGGCCGGGCATCGTCATGACGGTGGGCCCGGTGTCGAAGACGAAGCCCTCCTGCTGGCGACGCAGACCGCGGCCCCCGGGCCGGTCGTGCCGCTCGACGAGGGTCACCTCGTGTCCCCGGCCGGTGAGGTGGCAGGCGGCGGAGAGGCCCGACAGGCCGGCTCCGATGACGATGACGCTCATGCGTCCCTCCAGGCGATCGATCGGGCGAGTGACCGCAGGGCGTCGGCCCCCATGGGGTCGAGGTCGACGTGGTCGAGGGCGGTGAGCGCGAGATCGACCTCGCGGGTGATGCGCTGCTCGGCCTGCTCGAGGACCCCGGCGTCGAGCATGAGCTGCTGGAGCACACCGACGTCGGCGTCGGTGATGACAGACCGGTGCCCGAGGTAGCGCTCGGCGACGTCCTCGGGCAGGAGGCGCCGCGCCTCGGCGAGCAGGACGGTCGCCTTGCCTCGGAGCAGGTCGTCGCCGACGGGCTTGCCGGTGCGTGCCGGGTCACCCCAGACGCCGAGCACGTCGTCGCGCAGCGCGAAGGCCTCGCCGAGGTGCCCCCCGAAGGTCTCGAGAGCGGCGAGAGCGTCGGCCTCGGCCCGCGCGGCCAGGGCTCCGAGCAGCAGCGGCCGTTGCACGGTGTAGGCCCCCGACTTGAGCCGTGCGACCCGGCGGGCCTGGGCGAGGTCGCGGCGACGTGCCGCAGCGCCGGTGACGTCGAGCAGCTGGCCCTGCACGAGCTCGCGGAGCATGTCGGCCCAGGCTCGCTGGAGGGGAGCGTCAAGACCCGCCGTCAGGACCCAGGACTCCGTCAGGGCGAGATCGCCGAAGAGGATGGCGATGCTGTCGCCGAAGAGCGCCGGATCGCCGAGCGCGTCTGCGGCCGTGTGCTCCTCGGCTGCCTCGACATGCGTCGTGGGGCGCCCGCGGCGCGAGTCAGAGCGGTCCATCACGTCGTCGTGGACGAGCGCGAAGAGGTGGACGAGCTCGAGGGCCGCACACACCGTCACGGTGTCGTCGCGGCCGACACCACGGGCGGGGCCGCCCGCGCTCACCCAGCCCCAGTGGCACATCACCGGTCGCAGCCGCTTGCCCGTGGCGGGCAGCAGCCAGCCGCGCAGGTGCTCGGGCAGGTCGGCCCGCAGGACGTCGGCGGCCTCGGGGCACCGGACCCGCCACTGCCGCTCGAGCTCGACGCAGACCCGGTCGAGCACGAGATCGGTGCGGCGCAGGGTCTCGCCACAGTCCACCGAGTCGGCCTGCACCTCGCTCGCCCAGCTCGCGACGAGGACCTCGTCGTCGTTGGCCGTGGGGGCGGGCCGGTGTGGACTCATGTCGCTCCTCGCTGCTCGGCGGTGGGGCATGGGCGAAGCGTCGCGGGCGAGGGGGTGCAGCCGGCGGCGTCTCGGGGCCAGTGGGCTCTCACCTTGGGTCACGTCAGCCCCAGTGATCAAGAAGTTGTCCAACGTTGTCCGTGGGAGGAGCCACGCGCGGTGGCTGCAGGGCGGCCGGCAGCAGGTCGGTGGACGCGTCGGGCCACGTGCTCGGGGCTCCGAGTGCCTCGAGGTGCGCGACCTGCTCGCGGCACCAAACCGAGACCTCGCGGCCGCCTGCGATGGACGACACGACGTCGTCCCACGGCTCCCAGGCCCACTCCGCGACCTCGTCGGCGCGCGGACGGAGCGGCTCCTCCCGGTCGACGTGCACGGCGAGGACGGGGCACAGCTCGAGCTCGACGACGCCCGCCATCTCGGCGCGGTAGCGGAAGCCAGGGAGGACGAGGCGCGGCTCGCCCACCTCGAGACCCAGCTCGTCGGCGGCGCGCCGCCGGACGGCATACGGCAGCGGCTCGCCGGGGGCGGGGTGGCCGCAGAACGAGTTGGTCCACACGCCGGGGAAGGTGCGCTTGTCGAGAGCGCGCCGCGTCACGAGCAGGTTGTCGTCGGCGTCGAAGACGTAGCAGGAGAAGCCGAGGTGCAGGGGAGTCTGCGGCCCGTGGACGGTCGCCTTCGGCGCCGTGCCGAGCACGCTCCCGTCGTCGGCGACGAGCACGACCCGCTCGTCCTCCGTGCCCACCACGTGCGCTCCTCGTCCCACGACATGCTGGTCCACCGGGCGGCGACCTTGCGGCAAGGCTAACCAGAGGCACCGCTCGCCGCATCACCCGCGGTGCCTGCCGGGGCGGTTGCGACCGGCGTGTGTATCATCTGATACATGATCGAGGCCTCGTCGACGAGCAACGCACCTCCCGAGCGGCTCTGGCTGGTCGTCAGCGAGGTGGAGCGGTGGGGCGACCGGCTGCCGACCTTCACCTCCGTGCGAGCGCTGGAGCCGTGGCGTCCCGTCGGCGTCGGCTCGCGCTTCGAGGTCAGGCAGCCCGGGCTGCCGGGCGCGACGTACGAGATGACCGCCTGGGAGCCCGGTCGCAGCTTCACCTGGGTCGCTCGCTCGCCGGGCGTCGTGACGACGGCGTCGCACACCGTCGGTGCGCACGCGGCCGGCTCGACCGTCGACCTCGCCCTCGACTGGACCGGCCCGCTCGCTGCCGTCATCCGGCGGCTGCTCGGCCGCAAGTCCCAGGGCATGGTCGAGTCCGAAGCCCTCACCATGTGCCGCCTCGCGGAGCTGGAGTGACGCGTCCGCGGCCTCGGGATGTGTTGCTGGACAAGGCGATCGGCTACTACGCAGCGAACGGCGTGGGCGACACTAGCCTGCGCACGCTCGCCTCGTCCATCGGCACGAGCCAGCGCATGCTGCACTACCACTTCGGCTCGCGGGAGGACCTCCTCGCGGCGGTGATCGAGAGCGTCGTCACCGCGCAGATCGCGACGCTCGACCGCCTCTTCGCCGAGGAGCACGACCCCTTCGAGGCCGGACGCCGCAACTGGGAGGCGGCGGCCGCCTCCGCCCAGACCTTCGGGCCGCTCTTCTTCGAGCTCGCGTCGCACGCCATGCGAGGGCGCCCGTATGCCGTCCGGCTGGGTGAGGTGATCGTCACCGCCCATGTCGCGGCGTTCCGTCGCGCCTATGCGACGGTGACCGACGATGCGCAGGCGGAGGTGCTGGCACGGCTGACCCTCGCGGTCGGGCAGGGGGTGCTGCTCCAGCTGCTCATCGACGGCAACCGGCCGGCGGCCGATGCGGCGGTCGACGAGCTCACGCAGATGGTGCGAGCTCGGCTGGAGGGATCGGTTCGTCGGTGAGATCACCCTGACGACGTCGACCCAGGCGTATGACCCGTCGCCTTAACTGCTCGACCACGCGGCGACCAAGGCCGCTCTCAACAACCTCACCGTCAACCTGCTGGGCCGCGCCGGCCAGCCGGCCGAGGTCGCCCCTACCTATGTCTTCGTCGCGTCCCCGTCCGACGCCGGCTACGTCTCCGGCACCGTCATCGGGGTCACCGGCGGCGGCGCAGTCTTCTGACCCACCCAACTTCCCGATCGAGAGAGCAGTTCGTCGGCAGGCCCCCCGCCCGACGAACTGCTCTTTCGATCGGGACCCGGGAATCGAGAGAGCAGTTGGTCGGCAGGCCCCCGCCCGACGAACTGCTCTTTCGATCGGAAGGGAGGCGGCGGCATACGGGATGCCGGGAGGCTGCCGCTGAGCGCGCCGCAGGCGCGGGTGGGTGATGACTCCCCAGGCGTATGCCGTGAGGTCTCCCCGCGATCGTGAGTGCACCGCGTCCTCGGGCTTCCTCGCCGACGAACTGCTCTTTCGATCGGGACCCTGGAATCGAGAGAGCAGTTCGTCGGCAGACCCCCGCCCGACGGACTGCTCTTTCGATCGGGCTGGCGGGGCGGACGCTGCGCGGTCGAGGGTCGCGACGCCGCATCCGCCGTCGGCGGGATCGTGCGCCGGCTCACGACGTTGGGAGACAAGGCAGCCCGGCGCAACAACGAGCTTCCCGAGGTCCCGGTCCCCGAGCTCGTGCGCGAGTAGACTCCGAGGCGCAGTGCACTGACAGGTTCCACTCGACGCTCTGGAGCCGATCGCCATCGAGGGCAGGCAGCCCCCGCCAGTGGTCGGGTGCCGGACGAATCGATGAAGGAGGTGCCATGGGCGACCAGGTCGGACTCTTCGTGCTCCTCGGCGTCATCGTCGTGCTGGCGGGCGGTTTCGCGATCTTCCTGGGCATGCGTGGCCAGGGTGACAACGACACCCTCAACACCCACGAGGACCAGACGTTGCGGCAGCGTGAGGACCACCCCGAAGGTGCGGAGCGCTCACACCTCGTGGGCAACCCACCCATCGACACCATCACGACCGATGGCTGGGGCGCAGCGCGACCCGGCGAGGGAGCCGAGCCCGAGGAGCTCCCTGAGGACGTGCACCCCGAGAAGCACGACAGCGACCGTCGCCACGGCCGCCACTGACGTCGTCAGCGCAGCCGCCACACCGTCGTCGACCGGAGGATCTCGCCTGCCCTGAGCACCGTGGACGGGAACCCAGGGTGGTGAGGCGCATCGGGGAAGCCCTGTGTTTCCAAGGCAATTCCCGACCGGGGGCCGTATGCCGTGCCCGACGTGCCCGTGACCGTGCCGTCGAAGTGCGCCCCGGTGTAGACCTGCACCCCCGGCTGGTCGCTGTCGACGTCGAGGGTGAGGCCGGAACGCCCGCGCAGGGTGGCCACGTGCCGCAGGCCCTCGCCGTCGACGACGAAGTTGTGGTCGAGGCCCTGACCGTGCTCGAGCTGCTCGTCGCGGTGCGCCAGCGCCTCGCCGACGCGTCGGGGTGCCCTGAAGTCGAAGGGCGTCCCGTCGACGCGACGCACCTCTCCGGTGGGGATGAGCAGCGCGTCGGTGGGGGTGAAGCGGCCTGCCGAGAGGGTGAGCTCGTGGCCGTCGACGGGCCCGCTGCCTTCCCCGTCGAGGTTGAAGTAGCTGTGGTTCGTGAGGTTGACGAGCGTGTCACCGTCGGCGGTCGCCTCGTAGTCGATGCGCACGAGACCCGGCCCGACGGCATACGTCACGGTGACGTCCAGCGCGCCCGGGAAGCCCTGGTCACCGTCCGGGCTGTGCAGGCCGAAGTGCACCCTGCTCGCGTCCTGGTCGACGATCGTCCACGGCCGGTGGTCGAAGCCGTCGAGGCCGCCGTGGAGGGTGGTCGTGCCCTCGTTGGCGCTCAGCCGGTGCGTCTGACCGCCGAGCTCGAAGCTCGCCCCGGCGATGCGGTTGCCGAAGCGGCCGATGGTCGCCCCCAGGTAGCCACCGGCCGTGACGTAGGTGCGCGCGTCGGCGTGGCCGAGCACGATGCCGACCGTTCGGCCGTCGGGAGCCGGCACCTCGAGCCGGCGCACCGCGGCGCCCGCGGTGAGCACCTCGAGGAGGATCCCGTCGGCTCGGAGCAGGACGGACGTGGGTGGGGCGACGTCGGCAGACACGATGGCTCCTGCGGTGGGGGAGGCGAGGGTGGCGGGCCCAGTCTGCCGTGTGATCCAGCAGTTGATCCGCCCGCGCCGGCTGCGGCTCGCCGAGCCTAGGGTGAAGGTGACTGGAGCCGGACCTGACCGCCCGCATCGAGGTGGGCGGTCGCCGGAGGCGAGGAGAACGGGCACCCATGACGCAGGTCGAGACCAACTGGGCGGGCAACCACACCTATCGCGCGCGCGTCGAGCGGGCGCAGTCCCTCGAGCAGGTGCAGCAGATCGTCGCGGCAGCCCCGCGCGTGCGCGCCCTGGGCTCGCGGCACAGCTTCACCGACCTCACCGACACGACCGACGAGAGCGGAGCAGCAGGCGTGCTCGTCTCGCTGGCCGACCTCCCCACCACCGTCGAGGTCGACACCGAGGCCCGCACCGCGCGCGTGACGGGCCGGGCGGCATACGGAGACGTCGCGACGCGGCTGCAGGCCGAGGGCTGGGCCCTGGCCAACCTCGCGTCGCTCCCGCACATCTCCGTCGCCGGCGCGGTCGCGACGGGCACGCACGGGTCGGGAGTCGAGAACGGCTCTCTCGCAACGGCGGTCGCGGCACTCGAGATCGTCGGCCCTGACGGCAGCATCCGGCGCGTGGCGCGCGGCGACGCCGACTTCGAGGGAAGCGTCGTCGCACTCGGTGCGCTGGGCGTCGTCACCGCGGTCACGCTCGACATCGAGCCGACCTACGACGTGCGCCAGGACGCCTTCACCGGGCTCGGCTGGCAGTCCCTGGCCGAGCACCTCGAGACGATCACGAGCAGCGCCTACAGCGTCAGCCTCTTCACCCGGTGGACCGACGCCGGCATCGACCAGGTGTGGCTCAAGAGCCGGGTCGGCGACCGTGCCACGGAGCCCCCGCGTGAGCTCTTCGGCGCCCGGGCCGCCACCTCGACGCTGCACATGATCGAGGGGGGAGCGATCGAGGCGGTCACCCAGCAGGGCGGCGTTCCGGGGCCCTGGCTCGACCGGCTGCCGCACTTCCGCATGGAGTTCACCCCCAGCCGCGGCGAGGAGCTGCAGAGCGAGTACCTCCTGCCGCGCGAGCACACGCTCGAAGCCGTCGAGCGGCTTCGTGCCCTCGCCGAGGTCATGGCACCGGTCCTCATGGTGACCGAGCTGCGTACGGTCGCCGCCGACTCGCACTGGCTCAGCAGCTCCTACGGCCACGACGTCGTCGGGGTGCACTTCACGTGGGTGCGCGACGTCGAGCGGGTGTATGCCGTGCTCCCCCTCATCGAGGACGCGCTCCTGCCGCTCGGGGCCCGACCGCACTGGGGCAAGTGCTTCGTCGCGGGCTCGGCGCAGCTCGAGCCGCTCTACCCCCGGATCGGCGACTTCCGTGACCTGCGGCGGCGCGTGGACCCGGAGGGCAAGTTCGGCAACGCCTTCGTGGACCGGGTCATCGGCTGACTCCCCGAGAGGCGTTGCGGAGTCAGGGACTCGGAGTCCAGCTCGCCACGGCCCCGGCCGCGGTGAGGGCGTCGAGCACGGCCTTGGCGATGATGGCGTGCCCCTTGGCGTTGGGGTGGTCGCCGTCGTCGAGCAGGGCCGAGGTGGGGTCGAGCGAGCCGTCGCCCTTGAGCGGGGTGTAGGCGTCGACGTAGATCGTCTGCAGGCTGCTCGCGACCCCGGCGATCGTCGTGTTGACCGCCCGGGTGAGGGCGTCGCTGCCGACGACGAAGGCGTTGCCCCGGGCCTGGCCCACGGCGCCGTCGACCGTCACGTTCCAGTAGCCGACGACGGCGATCTGCACCTGCCGGTTCCGGTCGACCGCACGGATGTCGGAGACGATGTGCGACAGCCCGGTTCGCAGGTCGCTCATCGTCGAGCTCCAGCAGGAAGAGGTGCTTGCGGGCAGGCACGACGGGTCGTCGACGAGGTCGAGGTCGAAGTCGTTGGCGCCCACCTCGATGACGACGAGGTCGGCGTTCGACAAATGCCGCGACGTCGACGGCGAGCTGAGGTCCTCCTCGACGTCGGCGGTCGTCCAGCCCCCGGTGGCGTCGTTGTGCACCGTGACCGGGCGACCGGTCTCGCCGTGGAGGGAGGCGCCGAGGCGCTCGACGTAGCCGGTGCAGTCGCACGAGCCGGCCGAGGGCACGGAGTCGCCGAGGGCCACGACGGTCAGCGGGTCGCCGGCCGCCGGCCCCGTGTGGGTGGGTGTGGGCGCCGTCGACGGGGGAGGCGCCGTGGACGGTGACGAGGTCCGCGCCGGCGTCGAGGTGCGCGGAACGGAGGCGGACGGCATACCGGAGGCGGGGGACGACGCGAGCGACCCGAGGTGGCCGCTGCCCAGGGCCCACGCCCCGAGCAGGAGCGCGACGACACCGGCCGCCACGGCGAGGAGGCGCCGCGGCGACCGGGTGCGGTCACCCATGGAAGCCGGGCATCGTCTGGGCGAGCCAGAGGAACGACGCCGGGACGAACGACTCCCACACCGAGTCGCGGTGGCCGCCGTGAGCCAGCACGGTCGCGGTCACGTCGAGGGGTGGCTTCGCGACGCTGAGGAACTTCGACGTCGTCGGGTAGGAGAGGCCGTCCTCGCGTGAGGTGAGGATCCACATCGCGAGCGCCGGGGGAGCGGTGTGCGCCATGTTGACGAGGTCGTAGCTGCCGAGGGTCGAGCTCGTCAGCGGGTCGTAGTGCGAGCCGAAGTCGGGCCGGAAGTAGCCCTGCATCCCGATCGACGCGCCGAAGACGTCGGGGTGGCGCATGGAGAGGGAGGCCGCGCACCAGGCGCCGTAGGAGTAGCCCCACGCCGCCCACGACGTGCGGACCCGCTGCACGTGGAAGTGCTTCGCCGTCCAGGCCGGGATGTCGTGGGAGAGCCAGGTGTCGGTCTGCGGCTGGCCCGGGCCACCGTTGACGCACTCCGTGTCGAGGCCCGCCGGGGTGTCGATGCGCGGGATGACGACGATCGAGGGGGCCATCTTGTGCTGCGCCGTGAGGCTGTCGATCGTCGAGAGCATGTTGAGGCGCACGAAGCCCATCGGGCCGCTGGGGAAGCCGTGCAGCCCGAGGATGACGGGGTAGGCGTGAGTCGACTTCGGGTTGTAGCCGACCGGCAGGTAGACGAGCACCTGCCCCTGCGAGTTGGCGTGCTGGTCGACGACGCCGTAGCTCTGCAGCCGGGCGCCGGGCTGCGGCAGGGGCGGCAGCGTGGCGGGCGTCGCCGGGAGGTGAGTGAGCCCGGTGCCCTGCACCTTCGCGACGACGACGTCGTGGCTCGTGCCGCCGTGGTGCGTCTGCACGGAGGCCGCGCGAGAGCCGAGCAGGTCGGCCCAGCTCGAGTAGAAGGCGTACTGGTCGTTGAGCGCTGCGCCGCAGAGCGCCACGACGAGGACGTTGAGGAGCAGCACCTGCACGCCTCGGGTGCCGGCGCGAACGTAGCGGTTGCCCCAGTGCGGCCAGCCGATGACGAGCAGGACGAAGACGACAAGGCCGAGCCCGCCGAGCAGCAGGATGAGGCTCGAGTCGGTCAGCTCCATGTGCCGGCCTCCGTCAGTTCGGTGCGGCCGGCGGCGGGGCGCACGAAGGGGAAGGTGAGGACCGACCGGATGGCCGTGTTGGTGAGCAGCATGATGAGACGGTCGATGCCGAGCCCGAGCCCGCCGCTCGGCGGCATCCCCAGCTCGAGGGCGAGGAGGAAGTCCTCGTCGACCTCCATCGCCTCCACGTCGCCTGCCGCTGCCTTGAGCGACTGCTCCGTGAGGCGCGCGCGCTGGTCGACGGGGTCGGTCAGCTCGCTGTATGCCGTGCCGATCTCGACCCCGGCGATGACGAGGTCCCAGCGCTCCACGAGCCCCGGCTGCGACCGGTGGGGGTGCGTGAGGGGAGAGGTCTCGACGGGGAAGTCGGTGTAGAACGTGGGGCGCATCGTCGCCGGCTCGACGAGCTCGCCGTAGAGCGCCTCGATGACGGCTCCGGCCCCCATCTCGGGCCGTAGCGCGACGTCGTGGGTCTGCGCGAGGCCGATGAGCAGGTCCATGTCGGTGTCGAGGTCGACCCTGCGACCCACGGCCTCGGAGACCGCCTCGAGCACCGGGATGACCGGCCACTCGCCGCTGATGTCGACGAGCTCGGCGCCCTGGGTGCCCGTCCGGGCGGTGTCGCGGGTGGGCAGCGGCATGACCTCGGCGCCGTGCACCTGCCAGGCGGCCTGCCTGACGATCCGCTCGGCGAGGAGGCGCATCGAGGTGTAGTCGCCGTGCGGCTGGTAGACCTCGAGCGAGGTGAACTCGGGGTTGTGGGTGGCGTCGGCGCCCTCGTTGCGGAAGTTGCGACCGAGCTCGAAGATCGGCCCCATCCCGGCGACGAGGAGTCGCTTGAGGTAGAGCTCGGGCGCGATGCGCAGCGAGAGGTCGAGGCCGTAGGCGTTGATGTAGGTGCGGAACGGCCGGGCGGTGGCGCCGCCGTGCACGGTGTGCAGCATCGGCGTCTCCACCTCGAGGTAGTCCTCGTCGCCCAGCAGGCGACGGATGGCCGACACGACCTCGGACCTCGTGCGCAGCAGGGCGATCTCGGACGGGTGCACGAGCAGGTCGGTCGAGCGCTGCCGTGCGCGCAGGGCCGGGTCGCGCAGCGCGCCGAAGGGGATCGGGTGGAGCGACTTCGCCTCCATCCGCCACGCCTGCACGAGCAGGCTCGGGGTGCCGGTGCGCGAGGCGCCCGTGACCGCCTCGACCCGGATGAGGTCGCCGGAGTCGACGGTGGCCGTGAAGGCGTCGAGCCGGGAGCGGGTCATGACTGCGGCGTCGAGGAGCAGCTGGACTGCGGCGGCACCGTCGACGAGGGTCGCGAAGACGACGGAGCCGTGGTCGCGGACGTCGCGCACCCGGCCGACGACGTCGAGGGCGGTCGGCTGCCGCCACGCCTCGGCCGGGATCGAGCCGATGGAGGTCGAGGGCTGACCGGCGCCGACCGGGTAGCCGTCGGAACCGTCGCGGCGCAGCCGCTCGAGGGTGCCGAGGCGGTGGCGGAACTGCTCGGAGCGGCGCGGCTCGAGCGACTGGGCATCGGCGCCGGCCTCGTCGATGCGGACGACCTCACGCACCTGGGCCGCGTCGAGCGAGCCCGACGTCGAGCGGCGGTGCGGCCACGGGATGAAGCCTTCGACGGCGCCCGCAGCGAGGACGACCTGGGGCAGGGCGACGGTGTCGTCGTGGCAGAGGAAGCGCGGTGACCACTGCGGTTCGTACTTCTGGGTGGCGCGGTGGAGCCGCTCGAGCTGCCAGAAGCGGTCGAAGAGCCCGAGCATCGAGGCGTTGAGGCGCGTCAGGGGCCGTGACCCGAGCCGGCTCGCGTCGTCGAAGACCCCGCGGAAGAGACAGAAGTTGAGCGACACCCGGGAGACCCCGAGGGAGTGGGCCCGGGCCATCAGCTCGCTCACCATGAGCTCGGTGACCCCGCTCGGTGCGTCGGGCGCCCGGCGCATGAGGTCGAGCGAGAGACCGTTCCGGCCCCACGGCACGAAGGAGAGCAGGCCCACGAGCTCACCGTCCCCGTCCCGCGCGGTGACGTGCAGGATGCGGCCGTCGGCGGGGTCGTCGCTGCGGCCGAGCGCCATCGAGAACCCGCGCTCCACCTCGCCGGCACGCCAGGCGTCCGCGTGCTGTGTCAGGCTGTGCAGCTCGGGCGCGGCGATGTCGTCCTGTCGTCGCACCTGGACGGTGAGGCCGGCCCGGGTCGCCCGCTTGACTGCGTGCCGCACGTCGGACATCGAGGTGCGGCGCAGGTCGTAGCGAGTGGGGTCGAGGATCGCCTCGTCACCCATGAGCAGCACCTGCATGCCGGCAGCCGCGTAGCTGCGGGCAGCGCGCTCGCTGGCGCCGATGGCGGCGGGCACCCAGCCGAACTCCCGGGCCTCGGCACGCCAGGCCGCGATGGCGCCGGCCCAGGCGTCGGGGTCGCCGATCGGGTCGGCGGAGGCCAGCGAGACGCCGCCGATGACGCGGTAGGTCACCGCCGCCCGGCCGTCCGCGGAGAAGACCGACGACTTGTCGCGCCGAGTCGCGAAGTAGCCGAGGGAGTCGGCAGCGCCATGGACCGAGAGCAGCCGGCGGAGCGACAGCTCGCGGTCGGGGGACCACCGGCTGCGCGGTCGGGCCGAGGCGACGAAGAGGAGCAGCGCTCCGAGGATCGTCAGCGTGGCGAGCACGGCGACGACGTCGATGACCCAGGGCGGGATGAGGCCGAGGGAGCGGCGGCTCACCCCGCCGAGGGCGGCCAGGACGGTGGCGACGACGGCGCGCACCTGTGATCGCGGGGCGCCGACGGCGCCGATGAGCAGCCAGGCAGCACCCACCGTGATGATGCTGCCCGCGGCGAGCACCGCGAGCGCGGGCCACCATGACCCACGCTGGAGCTTGCCGGTGAACTGCTCGCGCATGCGCCAGAGCCACCACAGGACGAGGACGGCGACGAGCGCCGCGGCGACGTCGAGGCCGCGGCCCAGTGAGCCCCGCGTCTCCCACATGGCGTCGATCTGCAGCTGGGAGCGGAACAGCTCGACGGAGCCGAGAGCGATCCCCAGGACCTGGAAGGCGGCGACGAGCCAGAGGCCGATTCGTTTGCGCCCCAGGAGGGCTCGCGTCGTGATGCCGAGGAGGACGACGGAGACCACCGTGGGAGCGACCGGGACGTTGAGCAGTCCGAAGAACTCCTCCACGACCGTGGGGTGCGGGCGGTGCCTCCCCGCCAAGGTGAGCACGAGAGCAACGACGGTGGCGACGGCATACGCTGCGGTGAGGATGCGGGCGGAGCGCTGCGAGCGCTGTGGCGCGTGCGCGACCCGGCGGGGACGAACCATGCTCTGACGATGGACCCGTTTTCTGGGAGTTTTCTGCGGGGCTGCTCGGAGGGCTCTGGACCTTCGCCGTGAGCCTCGCGGCGCCGCCTAGAAGTCGCCTGCGTCGCGGCGAAGGCGGGTCAGCACGTCGACGAGGGAGTCGACGTCCGAGCTCGAGAGGTCGGGCTGCTCGAACACCTCGGCGTTGAGCGCCTTCGTCGCCCGCTCGGCGAGCTCGCGGCCTGAGGGAGTGAGCGCGACGAGCATGGCGCGCCGGTCCTCGGGGTGCGTGGACCGGGTCACGAGCCCGGCGTCCTCGAGGCGGTCGACGGCGTTCGTCACGCTCGTGGGGTGCACCTGCAGGCGGCTGCCGATGACCTTCATCGGGAGCGAGCCCCGCTTGCTGAACCACAGCAGCATGAGGACCTCGTAGCGCGCGAACGTCACCCCGAGCGGCCGGAGCGTCGCCTCGACGCGGGCGAGCACGATCTGGTGGGCCCGCATGAGCGACGTCACGGCTGCCATGCCGTCGGCGGCGGAGTCCCAGCCCTGCTCCACCCACTGCTGCCGGGCGCGGGCGATGGGGTCGAAGCCGAGGCCCGGGCCGGCCGTGCTCCTCGTCTCGGCGCTCATGCCGTCATCGTAGTCACGCGACGCGTTGACGTCCATTAGTAGGAAGTCCTACTATTTTTCCATGTCCGACGCAGCGAAGCGCGATCACCACAGGCCGTCACACCACGTCCGGCTCGTCACGGCCAGCAGCCTCTTCGACGGCCACGACGCCTCGATCAACATCATGCGGCGCATCATGCAGTCGCAGGGCGCCGAGGTGATCCACCTCGGGCACAACCGCTCGGTCCAGGAGGTCGTCGACGCCGCGATCGAGGAGGACGTGCAGGGGGTGGCGGTCAGCTCCTACCAGGGCGGGCACGTCGAGTACTTCGAGTACCTCATGCAGCTGCTCAAGGAGAACGGCGCCGGGCACATCCGCGTCGTCGGCGGCGGTGGCGGCGTCATCGTCCCCGAGGAGATCTCGCGGCTGCGCGAGTCCGGCGTGACGATCTTCAGCCCCGAGGACGGCCAGCGCCTCGGCCTCGCCGGCATGATCAACACCGTCGTCGCTGACTGCGACTTCGACCTCTGGGAGACGGGTGCCCCGTCGCTCGAGGCCGTGCTGGCCGGTGACCGGGCGGCCGTGGCGCGCGCCGTCACCGGCGCGCAGGAGGGTCGCCTCGACGACGCGACCCTGACCGGCGTCCGCGAGGCCGCCGGCAGGCGCCGGGTGCCCGTGCTCGGCATCACCGGCACCGGCGGCTCCGGCAAGTCGAGCCTCACTGACGAGCTGATCCGCCGGCTTCGCCTCGACCAGCAGGACAAGCTGCGCGTGGCCGTCCTCGCCGTCGACCCGACCCGAAGCCGCGGTGGTGGCGCCCTGCTCGGTGACCGCATCCGCATGAGCTCGCTCGACGGCGACCGCGTCTTCTTCCGCAGCCTCGCCACCCGCGGCGGCTCGCAGGTGCCGACGCACCTGGGCGATGTCGTCGACGTCGTACGCGCAGCCGGTTTCGACCTCGTCATCCTCGAGACGCCCGGCATCGGCCAGGGCGACGCCGCCGTCGTCGACTTCGCCGACGTGTCGCTCTACGTCATGACCCCGGAGTTCGGCGCGAGCAGCCAGCTCGAGAAGATCGACATGCTCGACCGGGCCGATGTCGTGGCGATCAACAAGTTCGAGCGCCGCGGCGCCGAGGACGCGCTGCGCGACGTCGGCCGCCAGATGGTGCGCAACCGCGAGGCCTTCGGCAAGGGGCCCTCCGACATGCCCGTCTACGGCACGTCCGCCGCCACCTTCAACGACGACGGCGTCACCGCGCTCTACCAGGAGCTGCGAACGCTGTTGTCCGCCAAGGGGATGCCGATCGAGGAAGGCGTCCTTCCGGCGGTGACGACGAAGCAGTCGACGCGCATCGCGACCGTGGTGCCCGCCGCCCGCGTGCGCTACCTCGCGGAGATCAGCGACACCGTCCGTGGCTACCACGAGGCCACCGAGCGGTATGCCGCCGCGGCCAGTCGTGTGCAGCGCCTCGAGTCCGTGCGTGGCGAGCTCGCAGCCGCCGCTGCCGCCGACGACCTCGACAGCGCCGAGAGCGCGGTCGGCGCCGTGGAGGCCCTGCTCGACGACGCCCGCACCGACCTGCCCAGCGAGGTTGCCGACGCCCTCGCCTCGTGGCCCGCCGTCGTCGAGTCCTACTCCGGTGACGAGCAGGTCGTCAGCATCCGCGGCAAGGAGATCCGCAACGCCCTCACGCGAGAGTCCTTGTCGGGCAACAAGATCCCCCGGGTGTCCCTGCCTCGCTACCGCGACCACGGCGAGCTCGTCAGCTTCCTGCGCCGTGAGAACCTCCCCGGCTACTTCCCCTACACGGCTGGTGTCTTCCCGTTCAAGCGCGAGGGGGAGGACCCCGCCCGCATGTTCGCGGGTGAGGGCGACCCGTTCCGTACCAACCGCCGCTTCAAGCTCCTCTCCGAGGGCCAGCCGGCGACGCGCCTGTCGACCGCCTTCGACTCGGTGACCCTCTACGGCCGCGACCCCGACCCGCGGCCCGACGTCTACGGCAAGGTCGGCACCTCCGGCGTCTCCGTCGCCACGCTCGACGACATGAAGGTCCTCTACGGCGGCTTCGACCTCGTCAGCCCGACGACGTCGGTGTCGATGACGATCAACGGCCCCGCCCCGACGATCCTCGCCTTCTTCCTCAACACCGCGATCGACCAGCAGGTCGACGCGTTCACGGCGCGGGAGGGGCGCGCACCGAGCGATGCCGAGCGGGCTGAGCTCACGGCATACGCCCTCGCCAACGTGCGTGGCACGGTGCAGGCCGACATCCTCAAGGAGGACCAGGGCCAGAACACCTGCATCTTCAGCACCGAGTTCTCGCTCAAGATGATGGCCGACATCCAGGAGTGGTTCATCGAGCACCAGGTGCGCAACTTCTACTCGGTGTCGATCTCGGGCTACCACATCGCCGAGGCCGGGGCGAACCCCATCAGCCAGCTCGCCTTCACGCTCGCCAACGGCTTCACCTACGTCGAGAGCTACCTCGCGCGCGGCATGGCGGTCGACGACTTCGCGCCCAACCTGTCGTTCTTCTTCAGCAATGGCATGGACCCTGAGTACTCCGTGCTCGGCCGGGTCGCCCGCCGCATCTGGGCGGTCGCGATGAAGGAGCGCTACGGCGCCAACGACCGCTCCCAGAAGCTGAAGTACCACGTGCAGACCTCGGGTCGCTCGCTGCACGCGCAGGAGATGGACTTCAACGACATCCGCACGACCCTGCAGGCGCTCATCGCGATCTACGACAACGCGAACTCCTTGCACACCAACGCTTTCGACGAGGCCGTGACGACCCCGTCGGAGGAGTCGGTGCGTCGTGCCCTCGCGATCCAGCTCATCATCAACCGCGAGTGGGGCCTCGCGATGAACGAGAACCCGCTCCAGGGCTCGTTCGTCATCGACGAGCTCACCGACCTCGTCGAGGCAGCCGTGCTCAAGGAGTTCGACCGGATCACCGAGCGCGGCGGCGTGCTGGGCGCGATGGAGACGGGCTACCAGCGCGGCCGCATCCAGGACGAGTCGATGCTCTACGAGCACCGCAAGCACGATGGCAGCCTGCCGATCATCGGCGTCAACACCTTCCGCAACCCGCACGAGGGGGAGGTTCCGCGCAGCGTGGTGCTAGCCCGCGGCACCGAGGAGGAGAAGCAGGGCCAGCTCTCGCGGGTCCGCGCCTTCCGGGCGGAGCACGAGGTCGAGGCGGCGGCCGCCCTCGAGGAGCTCAAGGCGGTCGCGATCGAGGGTGGCAACGTCTTCGACGTCCTCATGCGGGCGGCGCGGGTGTGCTCGCTCCAGCAGGTCACCGAGGCCTTCTTCGAGGTCGGTGGCCAGTACCGTCGCAACGTCTGACCCCTCCCGTCGAGTGGCCACAAACGGCCGCTCGACCACCGTCGAGTGGCCACAAAGTGCCGCTCGACCACCGTCGAGTGGCCACTCTTGGCCGCCTCGTCACCGTCGAGTGGCCACTCTTGGCCGCCCCGCCACCGTCGAGAGGCCAAAGGATGTCGCGTTCCACCCCCGTCGACGACCTCGGGTATGCCGTCCCGCTGGCGACGTCGCCGACGCGCGTCGTGTCCTTGGTCCCGTCGATCACCGAAGCCCTGGCGACGACCAGCCCCTCAAGGCTCGTCGGGGCAACTGACTGGTGCACCCACCCGAGCGACCTCGCGGTGCAGCGGGTCCGGGGCACGAAGAACCCCGATCTCAAGGCCATCGCGGCACTCGAGCCCGATCTCGTCGTGGCGAACAAGGAGGAGAACCGCGAGCTGGACGTGCAGCGCTTGCGCGCGGACGGCATACCGGTCTGGGTGACGGACATCGAGACGGTGCCCGGCGCGCTCGACTCGCTGGAGCGGCTCTTCGTCGAGGCGCTCGAGGTTGCCGCACCCGCCTGGCTCGCCGCGGCTCGGGCGGAGTGGGGCGGTCCGGTGGCGGCGACGACCCTCGACGTGGCCGTCGCCATCTGGAGGGACCCGTGGATGGCCGTGGGCCGCGACACCTTCACCGGCGACCTCGTCTCGCGCCTGGGATGGCGCAACGTCTTCGACGGGCACGCCGACCGCTATCCCCACGTCGACCTCGCGGACCTCGACCGTGACGGGATCGTTGTCCTGCTGCCCGACGAGCCCTATGTCTTCACGGTCGACGACGGCCCGGAGGCGTTCTCGCGAGCCCGCACTGCCCTCGTGAGCGGGCGCCTGCTGACGTGGTACGGGCCGTCGCTCGTCGGCGCCCGTGTGGCCCTGACTCAGGCCGTCATGCGCTGACCCGACACGAAGTGGCCGCTCGAGGTGCGAGGGGCGGCCAGGATTGGCCACTCGAAGGGGGAGACGCGACCAGGATTGGCCACTCGACGGGGGAGTGCTCAGTCGTCGGGAATTGCGAGGCCGGCGAGCATGAGGCGGCGGGCGAGGTCGATGCCGACCATGTCGGCGCGCAGCACTCCGCCGTCGACGAGCGCGACGATGGTGCCGACGTCTCGGGGCTCGACGTCGAAGTCCGGGAGGCGGCTCGTCAGCACCGCGTGCCCGTCGCCGCTCGGCACGAGCCGGGCGTCGACGTGCGGCCGCAGCCGCAGGCATGCCGCGCCCGTCAGTGCCTCGGCGGCGGCGACCTGGGCGAGCGGGCCGATCGGAGAAGGTCGTTGGGCGGAGCGCACCTTCGTCTCGAGAGCGTCGGTCACCGCGTCGGGCTCGACCTCGTGCAGGGCGCGGATGAGCGCCTCCCGCACGAGCTCGATGTCGGTGGCGAGGGCTCCGTGGCCGAAGCCCTCGGGGGACGGGACGAGCGAGGCGCGCACCTGTTCGTCGCGGCTGACCGCAGCGATCGCCGAGGCCATGAGGGCGTCGGCGAGGTGGCGGCGGGTCCACACGTGGATGCCGAGGGTCAGGTGCGTGCTGACACCGCCCAACGCGGTGGCGGAGTGCACCCACCCGCGGGGGAGGTAGAGCACGTCGCCGGGGCGGAGGGTGAGCTCGAGGGCCGGCTCGGCGGTGCTGGCCTGCGCCACCTCGGCGCGGCGGTCGGTCCACGGCTCGTCACGAAGCGGGGCGGGGTGCACCGGCGGCCTGAGGCGCCAACGCTTCTCGCCGCCCACCTGCAGGACGAAGACGTCGTGGACGTCGTAGTGGTCGCTGAAGCCCGTGCTCTGGCGCGGCGTCACGTAGGCGTTGGCCTGCACCGGGTGGCCGAGCTCGTCCGCGAGCTGCTGGGTGAAGTCGACGAGCGGGCCCCACGTGCGATGCAGGCCCTGCAGGACGATCGTCGCGCCGCCGGCGAAGAGGCGCAGCAGCTTGTCGTCGCTCACCTGGTCGGGCACCGTCGCCCCCACCCCACCGCCTTGGGTGAACTCGCGGTCGCCGAGGGTCTGGCCGTCGCGGGCGACGCGCAGGAAGGGCGCTCGCAGGCCCCGACGCGAGACGAGCTCGTCGACCGCGCTCTCACCGAAGAGATCGGTGAGGCCTCCGGGCAGGTCGGCCGCGCGCGTGACGAGGGGGGAGCGGGCCCAGGTCTGCGCCGCGAACTCCGCGGCGTCGACGGGCACGAGGCGCTGGAGCGCCGAGCGCCCACGCTGGTGCGTGGGCGCTCGGCTCGTCATGCCAGCGGTCATCAGATCGCGTTGGTCGGGTCCGTCCCCGCCCCACCGTCCGCGCCACCGTCGTGCGACGAGGTGTCGGCTCCGCCGTCGGCGGGCCCCTCAGTGTCGGCGCCGCCATCGGCGCCACCGTCGTGCGAGGAGGTGTCGGCTCCGCCGTCGGCGGGCCCCTCCGTGTCGGCGCCGCCATCGGCGCCACCGTCGTGCGACGACGTGTCGGCTCCGCCGTCAGCAGGGCCTTCGGTCGTCGGGTCATCGCTCACGGGGTCCAGCGGGCTGTCGCTCATGGCATCTCCTCCACAGGGTTCGGCGCGGCGCCGGACGACGCCGTCGAGCGTCACCTACCCGCTCGGGGCGCCACTGGCACACCTCGCTCCGGCGTGTTGTCATCGGTGTCATGGCGATCACGAAGGGCGACACCGTCCACTGGAACACCTCGCAGGGCCGCACCACCGGCACGGTGGTCGAGAAGCGCGTCTCGGAGTTCACCTTCGAGGGGCAGACGTTCAACGCCTCCACGGACGAGCCCTACTGGATCGTCGAGTCGAGCAAGACGGGTGCCAGGGCGGCGCACAAGGAGTCGACGCTCGACGCGAGCTGACGCCGACTGGCGCGGGCTGACGCCCACTGGCGCGGGCTGGCACGAAGTCAACCCCACCCCGTCAGGTCAGGTGGTCGAAGTCTCCTCGCGTCCACGCCGCGTGCCGGTCGGCTGAGCGCCGCAGCACGCCCTTGGCATCCGACGGCACCACGGCGCCGAAGTTGTTGTAGAGCCGGTCGAAGTGCAGTCCCTCCAGCTGACCGGCGATCCGCTGGACCACGTTGCCGGACAAGGGGATCCGGTTGGGATAGCTGCGCAGGAAGCTCACGGACCGGCGGTCGGGGTTGGGGAAGACCGCGTCGGCGGCGAGCAGGACACCGGCCCCCGCCGCCCCGGCTGCCCACTCGACGACGGCCTGGCCGCGGAAGTGCCCGCCGACCCGGTGCAGCGTGAGACCGGGCGCGACCTCGCGCCGCTCGTCGTAGTGCTCGACGAGCGGGCTGGGCCGTCTCACCCACTCCCGGTCGCGATCGGCGACGAGCACCGGCACGTCACCGAGGGCATGCGCCCACTCCGTCTGGACCCCGTACATGTGCGGGTGGCTGGCGGCCACGGCCAGCGTCGGCCCGAGCGAGCGCACGAGCTCGAGCGCCTCGTCGTCGACGTAGCCGATGCAGTCGAAGAGCAGGGTGCCTTCGGGCGTGCGCACGACCATCGTCTGCTGACCGATGCCGACCGCGGGCTCTGCGCGCAGTCCCCACAGGTCGGGCTCCACCTCCGTCGCGACGATGCGGGTGCCGCGCTCTCGCAGCTCGGCGAGGCTGGTCCAGGCCTGACCGTCGGCCGGGACCCACTGGCGCTCGTCCTCGCAGACGAGGCACGCGTCGGGCGGCTGGGGCAGGTCGGCGGTCTCGACGGCGCACGTCTCGCAGATCCAGATCACGCCACCACTGTGGCCGCTCGCACCCGGTCTGCACCACCCCGCCAGCGCGTGGGTGCGGGAGGATGCAGGGGTGATCCTCCACCTGCGTGCCGCCGTCGAGCAGCTGTATGCCGCGATGCCGGGTGAGTTCACGACGCTGCGCACCCAGCTCGCCAAGCAGGCACGCGACGCCGGCGACGCAGCGCTCGCGAAGGAGATCACCGCCCTGCGCAAGCCGACCGCGGCGGCGTGGGCCCTCAACCACTTCGTGCGTGAGCACGGCGAGGAGCTCGCCGACTTCAGGGGCTTCGCGGAGCTGCTCCGTGAGGCCCAGCGCTCCCTCGACGCCGACCAGCTGCGGGTGCTCGGCCGCGAGCGGGCGAAGCGGGTCGATGCCGTCGCCGAGCGCGTCGCCGCCGAGGCGGCCGCCGCGGGCCAGCGGCTCGGCGCGGGTGTTGCCCAGGAGGTGCGCGACACCCTCACCGCTCTCGTGGCCGACGAGAGCGCCGAGGCCTCGATCCTCACCGGCGCCCTCGTGCGCGCCCTGTCCTACTCCGGCTTCGGCTCCGTCGACATCGACGACGTCGTGGCCGTCGACGCAGGGCTCGACGGGGGGCTCGTCGGAGGGCTTGTCGGGGGCGCCGCAGCGACGCGACCCGCTCTCGAGGTGCTGCAGGGCGGAGGTGAGGGCGGCCAGGCAGCTGCCGCAGTCGACCTCGAGGAGCGGCGTCGAGCGCGTCGAGCGGCGGAGCGCGCCCGACTCACGACCGAGCTCGAGCAGGCCCGCGCCGAGCTGCGCACCGCAGACCGTCAGGTCGCCGTGCTGACCGCCCGCCAGGAGGAGGTCGTCGAGGGCATCGCCGACCTCGAGCGACGTCTGGCGACGGCACGTGCCCGCCTCGAGAAGGTCACGGCAGAGCTCGACGAGGCGAGCGGCATACGTGATCGGGCCGAGCGACGTGAGGCTGACGCCACCACGGCGCTCGCCGAGGATGAATCGCCTTGAGGCTCAGACGCCTTCGGTGGATGCCGGCTGAGGGCTGTCCCCGCCGGTGGCCGGTGCAGGGCTGTCGGCATCGCTCGACGCAGGCTTCTTGAGCAGCTGCCTCTTCTGCTTCTTGGCGCCGTCCTTCGCCGCCTGCAGGGCTGCGAGCTCGGGCACGAGGTCGTACTTGCGCGAGTAGATGCCGAAGAGGGCCAGCATGAGCGCCGCGACGGGCACGGCGACGAACGCCCCCGCCACACCGAAGAGCGCCGCTCCGAACATCACGGCCGCGAAGGACACGGCCGGGTGCACGTCGACCGCCTCGGCCGAGATCTTGGGCTCGATCGTGACGTTCTCGATCTGCTGGTAGACGAGGGCGAAGGCGAGCAGCGCCAGCCCCTGCCACGGCTCCGGCCCCACGAGCCCGACGAAGACGGGCAGCGCGATCGCGATGTAGGTGCCGATCGTCGGCACGAACTGCGCCACGAGCCCGGTCCAGATGCCGAGGGCGAGCCAGTAGGGCATGCCGATGATGAGCATGAAGAGGCTCGAGAGGCCACCGCAGATCGCGGCCAGCACGAGGCGAGCCGAGACGTAGCCGCCTGTCTTGATGACGGCGAGGTCCCAGGCGACGATGAAGACCTCCTGCTGCTTCGGGGGCACGAGCCGAGCCACCCACATGCGCAGCCGTGCGTTGTCGGCCGAGAAGTAGAAGGTGAAGAAGAAGAACGTGATCGACGAGAAGAACGCGCCGAGCACGGCCCCGACGACGCCGATGAGCCCACCCGCCAGGTCGCCGGCCAGGCTCGCGAGCCCGGCGGTCCCGCCGGTGAACTGGTCGAGGATCGACTGCACCGACAGCGATGCCCCGAAGGTCGCGTTGGCCCAGTCCACGGCCCTCGCGATGATGTCGGGCACCGAGCGCACGAAGGTCGCGAGCTGCTCGCCGAGGAGGCGTCCGAAGGCGAGCATGAAGACGATGACGAAGAGCAGGACGCCGAGCATGACGAGGATCGTCGCGACGCCCCGTCGCATGCGGTGGCTGAGGCGGGCCACCGCGGGCTCCATGGCGATGGCGGCGAGCATCGACATGATGAGGGTGAAGATGACGCTCCCACCGTCGTCGACGACCCACTTGGCGAGCGCGGCCAGCGCCACGACCCCGGCGAGCACCCAGCCGGTCCGCCAGACGTTGCGCCGGTCGAAGCGCACGACGATGTCGGCGCCCGGCGTCGGCGACAGCGGAGGCTCCGTGGAGGGACCGGTCATGAGCCGATCCTCTCAGCCCACCCACCTCAGGACGGGGAGATCCGGCCGGTCTGCCGATTTCGTTTCTGTCGCGACGACCGTGTAGTCTCACCGTCGCAGAACAGGTCAGCCGTGGCTCCTCACAGGGGTCGCATCGCGTTGGCCGTGCCCCAATAGCTCAGTCGGCAGAGCGTTTCCATGGTAAGGAAAAGGTCTAGGGTTCGATTCCCTATTGGGGCTCTGGTCGGTCACCCGATCGGTTCGTCGCAGCACTGCGGCGGACCCGGGTGGCAGCCCATGGCGGGGTAGCTCAGCTGGTTAGAGCGCACGACTCATAATCGTGAGGTCGCGGGATCGAGCCCCGCTCCCGCTACCACTCTCGTTGCGTGGCGCCGGGTTCCGGCTGAGATCTCGACAGACGATTTCTCGATCGGCACCGCCGTCGCGTAGCCTTGTGTGTCGCGACCGCGTGCCCGCTTGTTCACGTGCGCGGCGGAGCACCCGAAGACATCGTTTCAGCAAGCACGTTCCCGAAAGAGCAGGTTGCCGTGGCCAGCAAGAGCACCGACGTCCGTCCCAAGATCACGATGGCGTGCGTGGACTGCAAGGACCGCAACTACATCACGAAGAAGAACCGTCGGAACAACCCCGACCGTCTCGCCTTCAACAAGTTCTGCCCGAAGTGCGGCAAGCACACCGAGCACCGCGAGACCCGCTGACCCCAGTGCCCTGCCCCGCGCCCTGAGCGCGTCGGCGGCCCGTCAGCTCCACAGCAGCACCGTTCGCTCCTCCGGCCCGTGGCCGGGGGAGCGTTCGTCGTCCCCGGCTCGATAGGGTTGCCGGTATGCCGGTCAACGCAGACTTCCAGGGGCGGGAGTACCCGCCCACCGAGCCCTACCGGGTCAGTGCCGCCAAGATCCGCGAGTTCGCCGAGGCGGTCGGTTCGACCGACCCCGTGCACGTCGACGCCGACGTCGCTCGCTCACGCGGCTATGCCGACGTCATCGCCCCGCCGACCTTCGCCGTGCTCATCGCGCAGCAGTGCGACGGCCAGCTGGTCCGCGACCCCGACGCCGGCATCGACTTCAGCCGGGTCGTGCACGGCGAGCAGCGCTTCGTCCACCACCGGCCGCTCACCGCGGGCGACGCGATCGTCGGCACCCTGCACGTCGACACCGTGCGCGAGGCCGGTGGCCACGCCATGGTGACCACCCGCACGGAGCTCGCGACGGAGGCCGGCGAGCCGGTCTGCACCGCGACCTCGACCATCGTCATCCGAGGAGGCGAGTGATGAACGAGCAGCCCACCACCCCCGCAGCTCCCGCCACGGTGCGCTCCGCCGCCGACGTCACCGTCGGCGAGGCCCTGCCCGCCGTGACGATCCACGTCGACCGCCCGAGGCTCGTGCAGTACGCCGGCGCCTCCCTCGACCGCAACCGGATCCACTGGGACGAGCCCTTCGCGAAGCAGGTCGGCCTGCCCGACGTCATCGCGCACGGCATGTTCACGATGGGCTCGGCCGTCACCCTCGTCACCGACTGGGTCGGCGACGCGGGCCGGGTCGTCGAGTACGGCACCCGCTTCACCAAGCCCGTCGTCGTGCCCTACGACGGCGGCGCCGACATCGAGGTGTCGGGCGTCGTCAAGGCCCTCGACCCGGAGACGAAGCGGGTCACCGTCGAGCTCACCGCGACCGCCGGCGGCGAGAAGGTCCTCGGCCGGGCCATCGCCGTGGCCGTGCTCGACTGAGCACCCCCACGAGCGTGCGCGAGGACCACGACGTCGCCCTGGCGACCCTGACGACGATGCGGGTGGGTGGCCCGGCCGCCCGCCTCGTCACCGTCTCGACCATCGACGAGCTCGTCGACACGGTGCGCGAGGTCGACGACGCGGACGAGCCCCTGCTCGTCGTGTCGGGCGGCTCCAACCTCATCGTCTCCGACGAGGGCTTCGAGGGCACCGTCGTGCACGTCGCGACGGGCGGCGTGACCCCGGAGTCGGCCGACTTCTGCGCCGGTGCGCTCGTGCGCGTCGCGGCGGGGGAGGGCTGGGACTCGCTTGTCGAGCGAGCTGTCGCGGAGGGGTGGGCCGGCGTCGAGGGGCTCTCCGGCATACCTGGCCTGACGGGCGCCACCCCGATCCAGAACGTCGGCGCCTACGGCCAGGACGTCTCCCAGACGATCTGGTCGGTGCGCACCTGGGACCGGCGCGAGCAGGTCGTGCGCACCTTCGCCAACGGCGACTGCGGCTTCGGCTACCGCCACTCGCGCTTCAAGGGCACCGACCGCTTCGTCGTGCTCGACGTGGTCTTCCAGTTCGAGATCGCGGACCTCAGCCGCCCGGTCGCGTATGCCGCCCTGGCCGACGGTCTCGGGGTGCCGCTCGGCACGCGGGTGCCCCTCTCGGACGCCCGTGAGGCCGTGCTCGAGCAGCGTCGCAGCCGCGGCATGGTGCTCGACGCCGACGACCACGACACGTGGTCGTGCGGCTCGTTCTTCACCAACCCGATCCTGCGCCCGCACGCCTTCGACGCCCTCGTCGAGCGGGTCAGCGACCACCTCGGCCCGGAGGCTCCCGTGCCGCCGCGCTTCGCCGAGTCCGACGGGCGCGTCAAGACCAGCGCCGCCTGGCTCATCGACAAGGCGGGCTTCGGCAAGGGCCACGGTCTGCCCGGCCCTGCAGCCCTCTCGACCAAGCACACGCTGGCTGTGACCAACCGTGGCGGTGCGACGACGGCCGACGTGCTCGCCCTCGCGCGCGAGGTGCGTGACGGCGTCGAGGAGGCCTTCGGGGTGCGCCTCGTCAACGAGCCGGTGCTCGTCGGCGAGACGCTCTGACGGCAGGGCCGCGCCGGACGCCCGCCAGCCGCACACCCCGGCGCTAGGGGCGCAGCTTCGAGTCGCTTGCACCCGGTATGCCGTGTGCGGCGGACCCGAGGCGGCGCCGCTGGCCCGTGGACCCCTCTCGCCGCTCCGTCGCTGCAGGGAGCGGGCTCCGGGGCGACGCGGCTACTTCGAGAGGACGACCGTGAAGGTCTTGGCGTTGATGGCCTTGTCGGTCGTGCTGACCTGGTAGGCGGGCCGGTTGAAGGCCAGCGTCAGGGCCGAGGTCGTGCCGCGGTTGACCTTGAAGAAGACCCAGCCCGAGGACCACTGCTCACGGGTGGCCTTGGTGAGGTCCTTGGTGCTCCACAGTCCCTTGAACTCGGTCGTCGACGGCACCGTCTGCTTGGGGTTAGCCGCGATGAGGCTGAGCATCGACGGGTCGAGCGTCGCCGAGTAGCGGGTGCCGGCCTCGAAGCGCACGCGCACCCCGACGATCTCGAACTGCTCGGCGCCGACCGGCTGCCCGGCGGGCCACTTGAGGTGGCGCGCGATGCGGGTGGCGGTGATGGTGTGGCCGAGGTCAGGATCCTTGATCACCGCGTTGATGTTCTTGTAGCTGACCTTCTCGACGGCGGCCGGGGGCGGCGTCGTCGGCGTGGCCGTCTCGGTGGCCGGGGCGGTCGTCGTCGTGGCCGGCGCGGTCGGGTCGGCGGTCACCGCGGACTCGCCGCTGCACGCGGCGAGCGTGAGGGCGGGCACCACGAGGGCGACGGCACAGAGCTGTCGCAGACGGGTGCGGGAGGTCGTGGAGGGGGCGTCGGAGGATCGCGTCAAGGTCTTCATCTCCCGACCAGCATGAACGCCGGGGTCGCCGTGGAGCAAACTCGGCTCACCCCGAGGGACGACGCTATGCCCGATTGGTCCAACTTCTCGTGGGGGCGCGGGCGTGGCGGGACTCACGATGAGGAGGGCGTCGCCAGCCACGAGTCGACGTCCGCGAGCGCCGCGGCGCGCACGTGTTCGGGGGCGCGGCTGCCGCACAGCGACCCGCGGGCGAGGGCAGCGAGCCCGGCGTCGTCGAAGCCGAGCTCGCGGGCAGCGGCATACTGCGCGGCCAGGCGGTTGCCGAAGAGGAGCGGGTCGTCGGCGCCCAGCGCCACCGGTATGCCGGCCTCGACGATCCGCCGCAGGGGCACCTCCTCGGCCGTGCCGTAGACGCCGAGCGCGACGTTGCTGCCGGGGCACACCTCGAGCGTCACCCCGGACTCCGCCACGGCATCGAGCACCGCCGGGTCCTCGACCGAGCGCACCCCGTGGCCGATGCGGTCGGGATCGAGGTGCTCGAGGGTCTCCATGACGGCCTGCGCGCCGAGCAGCTCACCGCCGTGGGGCACGAGCGCGAGGCCGGCGCGGCGGGCGATGGCGAAGGCAGGCCCGAACTCGGCGATGACGCCGCGGCGCTCGTCGTTGGACAGGCCGAAGCCCACGACGTGGCCGGCGTCGTCACCGGCATACCGGGCGGCGAGGCGGGCGAGCGTGCGGGCCTCGAGCGGGTGGCGCATCCGGCTTGCGGCGACGACGACGGCGACCCCGATGCGCCCGTCGGACGACACCGACCGCGCCTCGTCGAGGACGATCTCGAGCGCCGGGGTGATGCCGCCGACGAAGGGTGCGTAGGAGGTCGGGTCGACCTGGATCTCGAGCCAGCGCGAGCCCTCGGCCGCGTCGTCGTGGGCGGCCTCGCGCACGATGCGCCGCATGTCGGCCTCGCCGCGGACGCAGGCGCGGGCGGCGTCGTAGAGACGCTGGAAGCGGAACCAGCCGCGCTCGTCCGTCGCCCGGGCCAGCTTCGGCGGGTAGCCCGTGACGAGGGCGTCGGGCAGCCGTATGCCGTGCTGCTGGGCAAGCTCGCGCACGGTCTCGACGCGCATGGAGCCGGTGAAGTGCAGGTGCAGGTGGGCCTTGGGAAGGGCCGTCACCTCGCGCGTCATGCGGGTCAGTGTGTCACCCGGCCGTGGCGCCGACCGGAGGGGTGGTCGGGCCTGTCGCGTCAGCGGTCGTCGGGCTCGTCGGCGATCTCGTCGACGATGTGCATCGCGGCCTCCTCGGCCGACGCGCCGGCGCCGTCGATGCCCACGTCGTTGGCCCAGGCCTGCTTCTCGTCGTCGTCGTGGGCGCCCTCGTCGTCGGCCACGAGGCGTCCTGCGCGCCGGTCGCCGACCTCGTTGTCGCCGAGCCAGTCGTCCTCGGCGTCGATCGAGTCGGGGTCGTCGCCGCCGATGCGGTCGTCGTCGAGGCCGCTCTCGTTGTCGGGCGCGCCGTAGGCCGAGTTGGGGTCGGGCACCTCCTGGCGGATGCGCTCCTCGATCGTCTCGTCGATCGACTCCTCGTAGGCCGTGGTGCCGTGGGCCGTGACGCCCTGCGGGCGGTCGTTGGGGGAGTAGCCGCGGTCGAGCACGTCCTCGAGGTCGTCGCCCTCGAGGGTGTCCTCGGACTGGAGCTGGTCCTCGTCGTCGACGCTGTAGACGGTGAGGTCGTCGGCGATGGTCTCGTTCGGCTCGTTGTCGCTCATCGCGGCGCTCCTTCGGTGGTGGGCTCACTCTGCCCGGTGGTCTCGCTGCCTGCTCCTACCCCCGAGGCGCGGTCCTGCGTCAGCCTCTCGGCCGCAGCGAGGGCGACGCAGGTGGCCACGCCGGCCATCGCCGTGCGCACCTCGTCGAGGCCCGGGAAGGTCGGTGCGAGGCGGATGTTGCGGTCGCGCGGGTCGTCGCCGTGGGGGAAGGACGAGCCCGCCGGCGTCAGGGCGATGCCGGCCCCCTTGGCGAGGGCCACGACGCGCGAGGCCGTGCCGTCGAGCACGTCGAGGTTGACGAAGTAGCCGCCGGTCGGGTGGGTCCACTCGGCCACCTCGAGACCCTCGAGCCCGTCGGTGAGGGCCTCGGCGACCGCGGCGAACTTCGGCGCGATGATCGCGCGGTGCTTGCGCATGTGGGCACGCACGCCGTCGGCGTCGCGGAAGAACTCGACGTGGCGCAGGTGGTTGACCTTGTCCGGTCCGATCGAGCCCATCGCGAGGTGGCCGAGCCACCACTTCACGTTGGCCTCGCTGGCAGCGAGCACGGCGACGCCGGCTCCGGCGAAGGTGATCTTCGAGGTCGACGCGAACATGATCGGTCGGTTCGGGTGGCCCGAGGCCGCCGCGAGGCTGAGGATGTCGGCGCTCTTGGCCTCGTCCTCCGTGAGGTGGTGGAACGCGTACGCGTTGTCCCAGAAGATCGTGAAGTCGGGCGCGGCGGTCGGCATCGCGGCGAGGCGCGCGGCCTTCTCCTGCGACACGATCGCGCCGGACGGGTTGGCATAGGTCGGCACGATCCAGATGCCCTTGACGCTCGGGTCGTCCTTGACGAGCGCCTCGACCGCGGCCACGTCGGGCCCGTCGTCGTGCATGTCGACGGTGACCATCTCGATGCCGAACTCCGCGAGCATCGAGAAGTGCCGGTCGTAGCCTGGCACCGGGCAGATGAAGGTGACCTTCTCCTCCTGCGACCACGGCCGCGGGGAGTCGACGCCGCCGAAGAGCAGGAAGTCGACGATCGTGGAGTACATCATCGTGAGGCTCGAGTTGCCGCCCGCGACGACCTGCGACGGCTCGACCCAGAGCAGCTCGGCGAACAGCTCGCGCAGCTCGGCGAGGCCCTCGAGCCCGCCGTAGTTGCGCACGTCGACCCCGGCGCGGTCGGTCGTGCCCGTCGGCAGGCGCAGCAGGTCGTCCGAGAGGTCGAGCTGCGCCGCGGAGGGCTTGCCCCGCGTGAGGTCGAGCTTGAGACCGCGAGCCTGAAGCGCCGCGTAGGCTTCCTGCTGCTGCGTGAGGAAGGCAGCGAGGTCGTCGTCGGACAGCGAGGCGAGGGGGGTGCGCGGGTTCGTCACAGCCTCGATCCTGCCACTGCGCGCCGCCGCGCGGGCAGCCTGGTCCGTATGCCGGGTCCGTGTGCTCGGTGCGCGTGCTCCACGTGTGCCGGGCCGTATGCCGGGTGCGTCCGACCACACGCAGGTTGCGTCCGTCGGCCCGGTCCTCACGGCATGCGTGTGCGGGGTGGAGGGGGTCGCGCGAAGGTGCTCTCGCCGGTTCGCGTTGAGGCCGGTGCGTCACGT
Source organism: Humibacillus xanthopallidus (assembly GCF_006717145.1). Taxonomy (GTDB): domain Bacteria; phylum Actinomycetota; class Actinomycetes; order Actinomycetales; family Dermatophilaceae; genus Humibacillus; species Humibacillus xanthopallidus. Next base: position 1,279,137 of record NZ_VFQF01000002.1, read on the forward strand.
ATGATCGTCGCTCGGACGGCTTCGCTGGCCATGCTGACGCATGCCGTCCCTCCGGTTCCACCCCATGGTGCCGGTGAAGGGCAATAGCTCAATTGGTAGAGCTCTGGTCTCCAAAACCAGCGGTTGGGGGTTCGAGTCCCTCTTGCCCTGCGCATCTGATGATGTGGTCGTCGTGCAAGGCGGCACGCGGCTTCTGCCCTGAGGTGGTCATCCCACCGAGACGGGTTGGCTGTCGCGGGCCGACACCCAGGCAGAAAGAAGGAATCGTGACCGAGACGAGCGCCAAGCGCGGGTCCGACCGGGCTGACAAGGCCCGTGGCGGCAACGCGATCTCGCGTCTCTTCGGAGCGATCAGCCTGTTCGTGCGGCAGATCCTTGACGAGCTGCGCAAGGTCGTGCGTCCGACGGGCCCCGAGCTCGTGCGCTACACGACCGTCGTCGTCGTCTTCGTCGTGGTGATGATGGCTCTGGTGTCCGCACTCGACTTCGGCTTCACCAAGCTCGTCTCGTGGGTCTTCACCGGGACCACGAGCTAGCCGAGGGCGCCGGCCCGAGTCGTCAGAAGCCATTGCCAGCCCCACCCGGCTGGTCCCCCAGCAAGGAAGTAGGTCAGAGCGTGTCCGAGCAGCTCGCCCAGCAGGGCGCCCCGAACGGCGAGAGCGCCGAGAGCGACGTCGTCGACCCCACGGTCGGTGACGACGCCTCGAGCGACGCCGTCGCGGAGGAGCAGGACACCGTCGAGCGCTCCGAGGCCGTCGACACGGCCGAGGCCGACGAGACCGAGGACGACACCGACGTCGACAGCGAGACCGAGGACGACACCGAGGGTGACGTCGACGCGGAGGCCACCAACGAGGCCACCGACGAGGCCGCTGACGAGGTCACCGAGGAGCCGGTCGCGCAGGGCAGCGGTGACCCCGTCGCCGACTTCAAGGCGGACCTGCGCTCGCGCTTCGGCGACTGGTACGTCGTGCACTCCTACGCCGGCTACGAGAACCGGGTCAAGGCCAACCTCGAGACGCGCATCCAGACCCTCAACATGGAGGACTTCATCTTCGAGATCGAGGTCCCCATGGAGGAGGTCACCGAGATCAAGAACGGCCAGAAGAAGCTCGTCCGCCGCGTCCGGATGCCCGGCTACGTCCTCGTGCGCATGGACCTCACCGACGAGAGCTGGGGTGCCGTTCGGCACACGCCCGGCGTCACCGGCTTCGTCGGCAACGCCCACCAGCCCGTGCCGCTCTCGATCGACGAGGTCTTCACGATGCTCGCGCCGTCCTTCGAGGCCGCAGCCGGCCCCGGTACGGGCGACGCCAAGCAGTCGGCCCCCAAGGACATCCGCGTCCTCGACTTCGAGGTCGGCGAGTCCGTCACCGTCATGGAAGGGCCCTTCGAGACCCTTCCCGCCACGATCTCCGAGATCAACGCCGACACCCAGAAGCTCAAGGTGCTCGTCTCGATCTTCGGCCGGGAGACCCCGGTCGAGCTCTCCTTCGGTCAGGTCGCCAAGATCTGAACACACGGGGGCTCGCGGGCCTTGCGGCCCTCCGCCCCCGTGGACCCCGGAAAGCCCGCGTGGTTCCACCGCGCGACTGCTTCAAGAACCCGCGTGGTTTCGGCTGCGCGTCAGCAAGAACAACTGAAAACCGCCACGAACGCTCCGCGTCCTTGGCAGTGCAACCGGGTCATCGCCCACGGCGTCGGCCCACAACGAAGAAGGTAGGCATCATGCCCCCCAAGAAGAAGAAGGTCTCCGGCTTCATCAAGCTGCAGATCCAGGCCGGTGCGGCCACGCCCGCGCCCCCCGTCGGCCCGGCCCTCGGCCAGCACGGCGTCAACATCATGGAGTTCGTCAAGGCGTACAACGCCGCGACGGAGTCCCAGCGCGGCAACGTCATCCCGGTCGAGATCACGGTCTACGAGGACCGCTCGTTCACCTTCGTGACGAAGACCCCGCCGGCCGCCGAGCTCATCAAGAAGGCTGCCGGCGTCGCCAAGGGTTCTGGCGAGCCGCACAAGACGAAGGTCGCCAAGCTCTCGCGCGACCAGGTCTACGACATCGCCCGCCAGAAGATGGAAGACCTCAACGCCAACGACGAGGACATGGCGGCGCGCATCATCGCCGGCACGGCCCGCTCGATGGGCATCGACACCGAGCTCTGAGCAGCCGGGGTCACACACGCTTCGGGAGCCCGCCCCTGCGGGGGCGGGTCACCCCGAGACCGAGCCGGGCGGCATACCGCATCGGCTCCGTGGGAGACCAGCGCACGGTCGCACCACGACTCCACGACACACCAAGGAGCAGTTCCATGAAGCGCAGCAAGAACTACCGCGCAGCCGCCGAGCTCGTCACGCCCGGCAAGGTCTACGCCCCGCTCGAGGCCGTCCGCGTCGCCAAGCAGACCGCCAAGGCCAAGTACGACGAGACCGTCGAGGTCGCCATGCGCCTCGGTGTCGACCCGCGCAAGGCCGACCAGGCCGTCCGCGGCACGGTCAACCTGCCGCACGGCACGGGCAAGACCGCCAAGGTCCTCGTCTTCGCCAACGGCGACAAGGCCGAGGCCGCCCGTGAGGCCGGCGCCGACTACGTCGGCTCCGACGACATGCTCGAGAAGGTGCAGGGCGGCTGGCTCGACTTCGACGCCGTCGTCGCCACGCCCGACATGATGGGCAAGGTCGGTCGTCTCGGCAAGGTTCTCGGTCCCCGAGGCCTCATGCCGAACCCCAAGACCGGCACCGTGACGATGGACGTCGCCAAGGCTGTCACCGACATCAAGGGCGGCAAGATCGAGTTCCGCGTCGACAAGCACGCGAACCTCCACTTCATCATCGGCAAGGCCTCGTTCGACGAGACGAAGCTCGTCGAGAACTACGCCGCCGCGCTCGAGGAGATCCTGCGTCTCAAGCCGTCGAGCTCGAAGGGCCGCTACATCGAGAAGGCCACCGTGTCCACGACGATGGGCCCGGGCATCCCGCTCGACTTCTCCAAGACGCGCAACCTCCTCGTCGAGGAGGAGCAGGCCTGATCGCCTGACCCCGTCATCGAGAGCCCGTCACCCCTTTTGGGGTGGCGGGCTCTCGTCGTTGTGGCGTTGCGTTGGGCGGTGCCTCGGCGCCCGTCATTGCTCGCGGGGTGAGGGGTCGCGTGGGCCGCCGGCAGCCGCTCGCGGCGTGGAGCGTCGACGGGCGTATGCCGTCACGCTCACTTTCGGGGGCACGGTGCCCGTCGCCGATGCCGCTCCCGACTCCCGGCAACCCCCGCTCAGGGGCACCCTCCTCGTCGAGCGGCCGCGTCGTCACACGGGTGCACTCCTCGAGTGGCCGCGTCGTCACACGGGTGCACTCCTCGAGTGGCCTCGTCGTCACACGGGTGCACTCCTCGAGTGGCCGCGTCGTCACACGAGGGGGAGCGCGGCATACGTGAATGGGTGGGGGTCTCGACCTGAAATGGGGAGTTTGCGCGGGTACGGTCGATTCATGAGTCGTCATAGCGCACGCACCACGACACGATCCAGATGGGTTCTCGGCGCGCTCGTCGTCGGGTTGCCCCTCGCTCTGCTGCCGGCCACGGCCGGGGCGCAGACCCAGGCCGCGCCCACGGCGGCGCCCGGCACCGACCGCGGCTGGCACGGCAAGCCGACCGAGCTGCCCAAGGTGGCGGTCATGACGGGCTCCGGCGGCGCGGTCGCCTCGGTCGACCGCGATGCCTCACAGGTCGGCATCGACGTGCTGGCCCGCGGCGGCAACGCCGCTGACGCCGCGGTGGCGACGGCCGCCGCCCTGGGCGTCACGGAGCCCTACAGCGCCGGCATCGGCGGTGGCGGCTTCCTCGTCTACTACGACGCGCGCACGAGACACGTGTCGACGATCGACGGGCGAGAGACGGCCCCGGCGAGCTTCACCGAGGACACCTTCCGCAAGCCGGACGGCACCGCCATGGACTTCACCACCGTCGTCAACTCCGGCCTGTCTGTCGGGGTGCCCGGCACGCCGGCCCTGTGGGCCAAGGCGCTGCGCGACTACGGCACGCTCTCGCTCAACGCAGCGCTGAAGCCGGCCGAGCGGCTCGCGGCCAAGGGCTTCCTCGTCGACCAGACCTTCCACGACCAGACGGCGCAGAACGCCGCCCGGTTCGCGAAGTTCCCGGAGACGGCACGGGTCTTCCTGCGCGATGGTCAGGCGCCGGCCGTCGGCACGGTCTTCACCAACCCCGACATGGCCAAGGCATACCGGACGCTGCGGACCCAGGGCGTCGACGTGCTCTACCGCGGGCGCCTCGGTGAGGCGATCGTGCGCGAGTCCAACGCACCGCACACCGCTGCCGGGGTCAGCGTCATGGGCGGGCAGATGACGCTGCGCGACCTGGCCGCCTACCGGGCTCTGACGAAGGCGCCGATCCACTCGCAGTACAAGGGCCTCGACGTCTACGGCATGCCCGTGCCGAGCTCGGGCGGCATCGCTGTGGCCGAGATCCTCAACCTGATGAAGGCCTATGAGGACCGCACCGGTGTCACGACCTCGGCCGTGTCCGACGTCGACTACCTCCATCGCTTCTCGGAGGCGTCGGCGACGGCGTTCGCCGACCGCAACCGCTACGTCGGCGACGTGCCGGGCGTGCCCGTCTCAGAGCTCGTCAGCCCGGCCTTCGCGGCCGAGCGCGCCTGCCTCTTCAGCCCGACCCAGGCTCAGCCACGACCGATCCCGTTCGGCTCGCCCGACGGCAGCTACACATCGTGCGCACCGGGCGCCAAGGCGCAGCAGGAGCCTTATGAGGGCCTGTCGACGACCCACCTCACGGCCACCGACCGCTGGGGCAACGTGGCGTCCTACACGCTGACGATCGAGCAGACCGGCGGCTCCGGTATCACGGTGCCCGGCTACGGCTTCCTGCTCAACAACGAGCTCACCGACTTCAACTTCGTGCCGCTGACGGCCGGGGTGCCGGACCCGAACCTGCCCGGCCCGGGCAAGCGGCCGCGCTCGTCGATGAGCCCGACCATCCTCATGGACGGTGGCACGCCGTTCCTCGCCGTGGGCTCGCCCGGCGGCGCGACGATCATCACCTCGGTGTCGCAGACGATCCTCGGCTACCTCGACCGCGGCCTGCCTCTCGTCGACGCGATCGCGGCGCCGCGGCTCAGCTCGCGCAACGGCACCGAGGGGGCCGAGCCGGCCCTGCTCGCCAGCCCGGTTGCCGCGGGCCTCACCGCGCTCGGCCACAAGCTGAGCAACGCCGGCGAGATCGGCGCGGTGACGGCCATCCGGAGCCTGGGCGGGGGCCGCTTCGAGGCCGCTGCCGAGACCGTGCGCCGCGGCGGCGGGTCGGCGATGGTGGTGCGGCCCCAGCCCTGACCGGGCGCCCACCGCTGGGTCTGTGACGGAGCGGCCACTCGACATCGGACGACGTCGAGTGGCCGTTCTCAGCAGGGGCCGTTGACGGGTACGGAGACCCGGATGTTCGTCGTGCCCTTCGACTGGATCGTGACCCGAGCTCCCTTGTCGTCGTGCGCCTCGATGCCGGTGAAGCCGCCGGTCAGCTGCGACTGCTGAGCGGGCGGGAACCCGTGCGCAGCGAGGGCAGCCTTGGTGTCGGCGATGACGGCGTCCCAGTCCGGGGTCTGCGTCGGGTCGAGCTCGGCGGTCATCGTCTTCGTGAACCAGCGACAGCCCTCGGTCGTGAGGTTCGTGCCGCCCCCGGTGCCGTCCTTCCACTTCGCGCCGAGCGGCCCGGCCGCGGCCTTGGCGACGTCCTGCAGGACGGGGTCGTAGGCCGCCCGGGCCTGCTCGCTCGTCAGGCCGGACGAGCCCGTGCAGCCAGCGAGCAGGGCGAGCGCCGCCGCGGCAGCGACGAGCGTGCGCCTGCGGGGCCCCGCGACGGGGGTGCGGGGTCCACCGCGCCCCGATCGTCCGCCGTCGCCGCGCCGCATGGTCATGTCACGATTCTGGCAGTGCCCTCTGCGGCTCGCCCCTCGGGCCCGGTCGGAGCGGGCCTCCGGTGTCTGTCAGCTCGCCTTGGGCGTCGGCCACGGCCAGGCGGTGCAGCCCTTGAGCCCGTAAGTCTGCTGCATCATCACCGGAGCGACCTTGCCGGCTCCGCCGCAGTAGGCGTGCCCGTGACCGAGACCGTGGCCTACCTCGTGGTTGACGAGGTAGGTGCGGTAGCCCGCGAGGTCGGTGCCGTAGGCCTCCGCCCCGAGGATCCACCGGCGCGCGTTGAGCACGACGCGACCACCGTTGTGGCAGCTCACCTGACCACGTGTCTCGAGGGGAGCGCACAGCCTGTCGGTCGTGTCGGGGCTCGCGAGGGTGATCCGCAGGTCGACGGAGTCGCCCTTGGCCACCTCGGCGGGCGAGACGTTGACGAAGCGCACGCCGTCCTTGGTCTGCCAGCCCCGGGGGTCGCGCAGCACGGTGGCCACCGTCGTCGCCAGCGCCGTGGTGTCGACGCCCAGGCCGCCCTCCGCCTCGAGGGTCCAGCGCACGGTGCGCCCCGTCGAGGGTGGGGTGCCGAGGGCCGACGCCGGCACGACGACGGCGGTCATCGTGCCGCTGCCGCGCTCGACGACCTTGGCCGCCGTGCCGGCCGGGGCGGTCGGTGCGGAGGGCCCGGTGCCGCTCGGGGCGGGAGCCGCGACGGTCTCGGGCACCCGCTCGACGTCGTCGAGGGGCACGGATACAGCCAAGCCGGTGGTCACCGAGACGCGTGAGGCGGACGACAGCGCACTCTCGGGCACCTCGCCGGCGCCCGCCGCAGCGACTGCCCACACGTCGGCGACGAGGCACCCCACGAGGGCTGCCGCCGCCACGACGCGTCGCCGGTGCACCTGCTGACGTCGTGAGTCAGCAGGTCCGCCTGCTCCGCCACCCCTGTGCATGTGTTCCACGCTAGGGCACCTACCCGTTGGGGTCGCGGAGGCGACGGTCGACCCGCGAGGACCGATTTGGTCCTGGCCCCCGACAGCCCGTACTCTTGCGGAGACCAATGACCGCCGGTTGGGTTCTGTGGCTGACACAGATCCTCGAAGGTTCCGCACGATGCGGGCAGCCAGCGCAGGACCTCAGCCACACGGCATACAGCGTATGCCGCCTCGTGCCCCGAGCGCCCTGCGCCGGGGCCTTTTTCGTGAGGGCCCTTCCCCGGTGGCAACACGCAAGGGAAGGAGGCCCAGATGGCAAAGGCCGACAGGACTGCCGCCATCGCCGAGATCGCGGACCAGTTCCGTGAGTCCGGCGCGGCCGTTCTCACCGAGTACCGCGGGCTGACCGTGGCCCAGCTCTCGCAGCTGCGCAACTCGATCCGAGAGCACGCCACCTACGCCGTGGTCAAGAACACGCTGACGGAGAAGGCTGCTCAGGAGGCCGGAATCACGGCCTTCGACGGCCAGTTCCAGGGCCCGAGCGCCATCGCCTTCGTGACCGGTGACCCGGTCGAGGCGGCCAAGGGCCTGCGTGACTTCGCCAAGGCAAACCCCCTCCTCGTGATCAAGGCTGGCGTCCTCGACGGCAAGCCGCTGACCACCGAGGAGATCACGAAGCTCGCCGACCTCGAGTCGCGCGAGGTTCTCCTGGCCAAGATGGCGGGGGCCATGAAGGGCTCCCTCACCAAGGCCGCCTACCTCTTCAACGCTCCTCTGTCGCAGACGGCCCGTGTGGTCGAGGCTCTGCGCCAGAAGCGCGAGGAGCAGGGCCCCGCCACGGAGGCTCCGGCCGCCGAGGCAACCACCGACGTCGCCGAGGGTGGCGACGAGAGCTGACGCCTTCTGGCGTTCGCTCGATTCATCAATCAGCCACTCACGGCAAGTAACAGGAAGGAAGCCATCATGGCGAAGCTCAGCACCGACGAGCTCCTTGACGCCTTCAAGGAGATGACCCTCATCGAGCTCTCGGAGTTCGTGAAGCAGTTCGAGGAGACCTTCGAGGTCACCGCCGCCGCCCCGGTCGCCGTTGCGGCCGCTGGTGGCGCCGCCGGCGGCGCCGCCGCCGAGGAGGCCGAGGAGCAGAGCGAGTTCGACGTCGTTCTGACCGCCGCGGGCGAGAAGAAGATCCAGGTCATCAAGGAGGTCCGCGCGCTCACGAGCCTCGGCCTCAAGGAGGCCAAGGACCTCGTCGACGGCGCCCCCAAGCCCGTCCTCGAGAAGGTCGACAAGGCTGCTGCCGAGAAGGCCAAGGAGCAGCTCGAGGCCGCCGGCGCGTCCGTCGAGCTCAAGTGAGCCGTCCCGGCTAGTCCGGGACTCCAGCATCACCGCGAAGGCGGGTCCGACCAGCTGGTCGGACCCGCCTTCGGCGTTCACCGGCTCAGCCGGACGCTGCGCCTACCGGCGCTCGCGGCGAGAGCGTCGTCGGCCCTGGTATGCCGCTCACCGACCTCCCAGCGCATGTGGGCCGCCGCCGAAGCCGCTCCCACCGACAGGTGCAGCGCCCATCACCGATGCGACCCGAAAGGGCGCAGGGTTGCTCGTGCGGCCGATTCATGGGCGGCGCCATCGCAGGGACGCGGCGTCGCTGCGAGACGATGCGCCGCCCATGCTCCTGAGGCCGCGGGAGCGGCGCTGCGTCGCGTCCGGCCTGGCTCGGGCTCTCTCAGGCAGCGTGGTCCAGGGCGTCCTTGAGGGCGGCGAGGATGAGGGCCACGCGGTCGGGCCGGGCGTTGTGGCCCATGAGGCCGATGCGCCAGACGTTCGAGGCGAACGCCCCTGCGCCGGCGCCGATCTCGAGGTTGTGCCGCTCGAGCAGGTAGCCGCGGACGGCGGCGGAGTCGACGCCGTCGGGCACCCGGACGGTGGTCAGCTCGGGCAGGCGGGTGCCCTCCTCAGCGAAGAGGGCGAGGCCCATGGCCTCGAGCCCGTTCTGCAGGAGCCGGCCGGCCTCGGCGTGGCGGTCCCACACCTTCTCGAGGCCCTCGTCGGCGATGCGGCGCAGGCCGGCGTGGAGGCTCGCGACCATCGCCGTCGGTGCGGTGTGGTGGTAGGTCCGCTTGCCCGCACCGGCGGCCTCGCCGACGTAGCCGCCGAGCAGGCCGAGGTCGAGGTACCACGACGACGGCTTCTCGACCCGTCGGGCGAAGGCGCGGTCGTTGATGGTGAAGGGCGCGAGCCCGGGCGCGACGCCGAGGCACTTCTGGGTGCCTGCGTAGCCGATGTCGATGCCCCAGTCGTCGGCCCGCAGCTCGATGCCGCCGATGCTCGTGACGGCGTCGACGAGCAGCAGGGCGTCTCCCTTGGCGGCGCCGAGGGCGGCGATGTCGGAGCGGACTCCGGTGGAGGTCTCGGCGTGCACGGCGGCGATGATCTTGGGCGACGGGTGGGCGGTCACGACGCGCTCGACGTCGACGGGCCGGCCCCACTCGTGGTCGACCCGCACGACCTCGGCGCCGTGCCGCCCGGCGACGTCGACCATGCGCTCGCCGAAGAGGCCGTTGACGGCCACGACGACGACGTCGCCCGGTTCGACCGTGTTGACGAAGGCTGCCTCCATGCCGGCCGACCCAGTGGCCGAGAGCGGCAGGGTGCGGCGGTTGTCGGTGCCCCAGACGTAGCGCAGGAGGTCGCAGGTCTCGTCCATGATCGCGAGGAAGTCGGGGTCGAGGTGCCCGAGCAGCGGCGAGGCCAGCGCCAGGGTGGCCTCGGGGTAGGGGTTGCAGGGCCCCGGGCCGAAGAGGTGCCGCTCGGCGACGGGGCGGGTGACGGCTGCGGGAGGCGTGCTCGAAGAGGTCATCAGAATCCTGCTCCGGGGTTGAGGATGCCCTGCGGGTCGAGGGCGTGCTTGATGCGGTGGGTGAGTGCCATGACGTCGGGGCCGAGCTGCTCGGGCAGGGCGTCGCGCTTGAGGCGGCCGACGCCGTGCTCACCGGTGATCGTGCCGCCGAGGCTGATGGCGAGGCTCATGACCTGCGAGAACGCTTGTGCTGCACGGTTTCTCGCCTCGACGTCACCGGGAGGGTAGACGACGACGGGGTGGGTGTTGCCGTCGCCGGCGTGCGCCACGACGGGGATCTCGACGTCATTGGACCGCGCGATCTCGGCGATGCCGCTGAGCAGGTCGGGTAGTCGCGGCACGGGCACGCCGACGTCCTCGAGCATGATCGTGCCGCGGCGCTCGATCGCGTAGATCGCCGCTCGGCGGGCGGCGACGAAGAGCTCGCCCTCGTAGGGCTCGGTCGTCGTGAAGCACTCCCGGGCACCGCCCTCGGAGCAGAGCTGCTCCATGACGGCGATCTCCTCTCCGCGCGCGGCTCCGGGGGCGTCCGACTGGGCGAGCAGCATCGCGCCGGCGTCGCGGTCGAGGCCCATCGGCTTGTGGTCCTCGACGGCGTTGATCGAGGCCTGGTCCATCAGCTCCATCATCGAGGCGCGCAGCCGGCTGCCGATCGCGACGACGACGCGCGCGGCGTCGGCGACGTCGTCGAAGGTCGCCACGAGGGTGGCGGGCGGCTGCTGCGCCGGAACGAGGCGCAGCGTCGCGCGCGTCACCACACCGAGGGTGCCCTCGCTGCCGACGAAGAGCTTGAGCAGCGACAGGCCGGCGGTGTCCTTGATCCGCTGGCCCCCGAGCCGCACGAGCGTGCCGTCAGCCAGCACGACGTCGAGGCCGAGCACGTAGTCGGTCGTGACGCCGTACTTCACGCAGCAGAGGCCGCCGGCGTTGGTCGCGACGTTGCCCCCGATCGAGCAGATCTCGTAGGACGAGGGGTCAGGCGGGTACCAGAGGCCGTGCTCGGCGGCGGCCTGCTTGACCTCGACGTTGAGCGCGCCGGCCTCGACGACCGCCGTGCGGGTGGTCGGGTCGATCTCGACCGCACGCATCCGCTCGAGGCTGAGCACGACGCAGCCGTCGATGGCGTTGGAGCCTCCGGACAGTCCGCTGCCCGCCCCTCGCGGCACGAGCGGTATGCCGTGTGCCCCCGCCCAGCGCACCGTGGCCTGCACGTCGGCCGCGGACGAGGCGCGGACCACGGCGAGCGGCATACCGGCGCCCTCGTCTGCCGTGAAGTCGAAGCGGTAGGCGGCGACGCCGGCAGGGTCGGTGAGCAGGGCCCCGGGCGCCAGCGCGGCCGCGAGGGCGCCGAGGTCGGGGGAGGGGCCTGCGGCGGCGGCAGTCTGGTCGGCGGACTGAGCGTCCTTGCTCACGGTCGTCACCGTCCCACCGTAACCGCGCGGCCACGTGGGGGCGCGGGCACCGGGGACGCAGGTCACGGCAGCGGTCGTTGAGTCGACGCGGTGGGTCAGGGAGGGCTGCTCACGGTGATGGTGACCGTGACGGGCTCTGTCTGGAGGGGTCCGGTGACGACACGGGAGGTGACCACTGAGCCCGACGTGCCGTAGATCGTCGTGGTCACCGATGAAGCAGGGGTCGTCGCGCTCGTGGAGGTCGGCACCTCGGGACTGGCGCGGGGCACCTGCGTCGTCGCCGAGCCCGGCCCTGAGGGCGACACCGGCACGGGGCGCTGCCCCACGAGGAGCGCCGCGGCGACGGCGGCCGCCACGAGGGCGATGCCAGTCGCCGCGAGCGCCGGACGCCGCCAAGGATGGCCGGCGGTCTCGAGGCGCGGTCTCAGGTCGTCGACGAGGCGGCTTGCCGACGGAGCCCGGCCGGCCTCGTCGTCGAGGGTCTGGCGCAGAAGGCGCTCGACGTCGTTCACCTCGGGCTCCTTCGTGGGAGGGGCCTGGGGGCTGGCGCGGCTAGTGCAGAGCCGGTGTCGTCACGCAACCCCGGGTGATCCCGCAGCGTGGCGAGGGCCCGAGCCGCTTGGCTCCTCACGGTGGACTCGGCGACCCCGAGCACCTCCGCGATGTCGCGGTCGGACAGGTCCTCGTAGTAGCGCAGCACGAGGACGACCCGCTGCCGTCGCGGAAGGCCCCGGACGACGCCCCAGACGAGCTCGCGGTCGGCGAGCTCATCATCCGGGGCAGGGGTGACGCGGCGGCCCGCGTCGGGGAGGGAGGCTGCGGGCAGCTCGCGGCTCCGCAGTCGCCGGCGCCAGCTGAGGTACTCGTTCGTGATCGCCCGACGGGTGTAGGCGAAGGGCGCCGCGACCTCCACGACGGACCACCTGCGGTGCACCTTGACCAGGGCGTCCTGCACGAGGTCGTGCGCCTGGTGCCCGTCGCCGCAGACGAGGTGGGCGTAGCGGAGGAGGGCCGGACCACGGGTTCGGACGAAGTCCTCGAAGGACGCCTCCATGGTCGTGTGCCCACCCTGCCTCTCGCGACGGTCGCCCACGCGTCACGCGGGCGCGGCGCCATCGGCGCCGTGCACCACCCTGACGCATCGAGGACGCGGATCTGCTGCACGGACCACGGCATTCTCGGGGCGGTGCGGCCCGGTAGGTTGACCGCCATGGGAACGGTGTCACACGAGCAGGAGCCGGCTGCCCCCGCGCCCCGGGGCGGCGCGAGCCCCATGGGACGCTACGGACCGCTGGTGAGCATCACCCACTTCGACACCGCTCCGAGGGAGCTGGAGTGGCAACTGCCACTGGAGGGCGAGCTCTACCGGCTCATCCCGGGGCCCGACCGCCCCGACTACTCGCTGCTCGTCCTCGAGCGGCCCCTCCACTTCTACCCGGCGACCGGCTTCGACCTCGGGCGGGTCGAGGCGGACCAGCAGGTCGAGGACCGCAAGGGCCGGCCGATGGTCCGCGTGCATGCGCTCCTCGTGTGCGCGCGCTTCGTCGGGCAGCAGCTCCACCCGGGCATGCACGACCTCGCCGTCAACATCGCCTACGTCATCGACAACTCCCTCGCCCGTGACGCGGTCGTCGACTTCGCCAAGATCGAGGTCGCCGCGGTCGGCTTCATCAGCGAGGGCCACGTGAGTGGCCCGAGCACGCCCGGTGAGGCGGACGCCCCGGCTGAGGCTGCCTCCACTGACGACGACGTCGTCGCGGACGCCGCGCGCGTGCTGCGCGACGGCGTGGCCGCTCACCGCGGACGACCCGTCGACCGGCTGAGCGCGACGCTCGTCGTCGGTGCGGACCACCGGCTCGCCGGGCTGTCGGGCAACGCCGACGGTGAGGCGCCCGTGCCCACCCCGGAGACGTTCGAGCAGGTCAACGAGGTCCTGGCCCGACTGGACGGCCTTGCCGGCGGGCCCGCCGGTGCGGCCGAGGACAGCTCGGTTCAGGACGGCGCGCGCCGCTTCACCGTGCGCGTCGAGGGTGACTCCGTCGTCCTCGAGAAGAATCGCGACGCCTCCGCGTAACCTCATCTGCCCCCGCGTCGTTCACGTGATGACCGACGTGCATCGGTCGAGGGGGACGGCACGGCAGGGGGCCTGAGCGCGCGGTGGGGGGCCGCAGGCTCGTGTGTGCTCAACTCCGCGGGGGGAGAGAAGGTCCCGGGCGCCCGAAACGGCGCCCGGGACCGACCTCGCACCACGGGGGCGCAGGGCCGCCAGGCCCGTGAGCCCGCGCCTGGGTGCCTGCAAGCGACCGTTCTGGGGTCGGGGGTCCACGGGGGCGCAGGGCCGCCGGGCCCGTGAGCCCGCGGCTTCTGGGGTCGGGGGTCCACGGGGGCGCAGGGCCGCCAGGCCCGTGAGCCCGCGGCTTCTGGGGTCGGGGGTCCACGGGGGCGCAGGGCCGCCAGGCCCGTGAGCCCCCGTGTGTTGGCATACTTCGATCGTGAAACTCATTCAGGCCGAAGCCGTCCTCGAGTCCCTCGCCCGCGTCGACGCACCCGGAGCCGCCCCCGTCCGGGTCGCCCTCGTGCAGCACGCCTGGGTCGACGACCCGGAGGCGCTGCGCGAAACGCTCCGTGACGGCATACGGACGGCTGCCGAGGCGGGAGCCCGCATCGTCTTCCTCCCCGAGCTGACCCTGTCGCGCTACCCCGCGGACACGCTGCCCGAGGGCACGCCGTCCGCGACCGCCGAGGACCTCGACGGCGGGCCGACCATCACCTTCGCCCGGGCGGCTGCCGCCGACTTCGGCGTGCACGTCCACGCCTCGCTCTACGAGCGGGCCGCCGCACCCGACGGCAGCGACGACGGGCTCGGCTTCAACACCGCCGTCATCGTCGCGCCGAGCGGAGAGGTCGTGGCCCGCACCCGCAAGACGCACATCCCCGTGACCGCCGGCTACTACGAGGACAAGTACTTCCGTCCGGGGCCTCCCGACGACGCGTATCCCGTTGTGGCGCTTGACGATCCGTCCGTACGCCTCGGTCTTCCAACGTGCTGGGACGAGTGGTTCCCCGAGGTCGCCCGCCTCTACTCCCTCGGCGGCGCGCAGGTGCTCTGCTACCCGACGGCGATCGGCTCGGAGCCCGACCACCCCGACTTCGACACGCAGCCGCTGTGGCAGCAGGTCATCGTCGGCAACGGCATCGCCAACGGCCTCTTCATGGTCGTGCCCAACCGCTACGGCACCGAAGGGCTGATCACCTTCTACGGCAGCTCCTTCATCTCCGACCCCTACGGCCGCGTCCTCGTGCAGGCGCCGCGCGACGAGGCGGCGGTCCTCGTCGCCGACCTCGACCTCGCGCAGCGCGACGACTGGCTCGAGCTCTTCCCGTTCCTCGCGACCCGGCGCCCCGACTCGTATGCCGCCCTCGCCGAGCCCGTGCGCGACGAGCACCGTCGCGTCGTGGCCGACTGAGACCCGGCGATGAGCGAAGCCGCAGGACAGCCGGGATCCGTCGGCGCAGCCACCTCCGACCGATGGCGTATGCCGTCCGAGACGTCACGCCACGACGCGACGTGGATGGCGTGGCCGAGCCAGGGCTACACCCTCGGCGAGACCCCGGAGGAGGTCGAGCGGGCACGCACGACGTGGGCCGCGGTGGCGGGCGCCGTCGCGGACTTCGAGCCGGTGCGGATGGCCGTCGTCCCGGCCGACCTCGAGGTGGCGGAGCGCTACCTGCGCGGCGACGTCGAGCTCGTGCCGACGGCCCTCGACGACGCGTGGATGCGCGACATCGGTCCGACCTTCGTCGTCTCCGACCAGGGCACACTCGGGGCCGTCGACTGGGTCTTCAACGGCTGGGGTGCCCAGTCCTGGGCATCGTGGGAGCACGACGCCCAGGTCGGCGCCTTCGTCGCCGGCCTCGCCGGCGCCCAGCTCATCGACTCGCCGCTCGTCAACGAGGGCGGCGGCATCCACGTCGACGGTCTCGGAACCGTGCTGCTGACCGAGACCGTCCAGCTCGACCCCGGCCGCAACCCCGGTCTGACCCGGGCCGACGTCGAGGCCGAGCTGGCGCGCACGATCGGCGCGACGGCATACGTCTGGCTGCCTCGCGGGCTCACCCGTGACTACGACGAGTTCGGCACGCGCGGCCACGTCGACATCGTGGCGACGATCCCGAGCCCCGGTGTCGTGCTCCTGCACGAGCAGCAGGACCCGTCACACCCCGACCAGGCGGTCTCCCGCCAGCTGCGCGAGGTGCTCGAGGATGCCCGCGACGCCCGCGGCGAGCGCTTCGAGGTCATCGGCGTCCCGGCGCCGCGCACGCTGACCGACGACGAGGGGCCCGTCGACTGGTCCTACCTCAACCACCTCGTCGTCAACGACGGCGTCATCGCCTGCACCTTCGGCGACGAGCAGGACGAGGCTTCGCTCGCGATCCTGGCCGAGGCCTACCCGGGTCGACGGATCGTCGGCATCGACGCCCGGCCGCTCTTCGACCGCGGCGGCGGCATCCACTGCATCACCCAGCAGCAGCCCGCCCTCTGACGAGCCCCCGGGCAAAATCGAGAGAGCAGTTCGTCGGCTCGGCCGCGAGCGAACTGGCCCGACCAGCCCCCCGACAAATCGAGAGAGCAGTTCGTCGGCTCGGCCGCGAGCGGCCTCCCCGACGAACTGCTCTCTCGATTGCGTGCTGGGGTCTCGATCTGTCTGGTGGGGTGTGGGCGAGCGAGGTGGGTCAGGCCTGCGGCAGGCGCTTGTGGACGTCCTCGCTCATGCGCACGACGGAGATTCCGAACTCGAGGCCGATCCTCACGACCGCGAGCCAGATGATCGCGACGAGCGGGCCGAAGACGAGGGCGATGAGGCCCGACGACACGCTCTGGGTGAACGAGGTGATGACGACGATGACGTACATGACGACCGCCCAGATCGTCGCCAGCACGTAGACGAAGCGGACGATCTTCGGGGTGACGAAGCTGTTGAAGCTGAAGTCGAACAGTGCCGGCAGGAAGCCGGACGACGAGTCGATGATCGCCCCGGCACCCGAGGACACGGCGGAGGAGGCCGCCGACGGCTGGGCGGGCTGCATCGGCGGACCCGAAGGGCTCACCGGCGCGGGAGGCGGCGGGGGAGGGGTGGAGCCGGCGGCGGGCGGTGTGGCACCGGGCCCGGGGCCGAGGGGGTCAGAGCCCGGGGGCGGCGACCCGAACGAGCCCTGCTCCGGGGGGTTCTGGTCGGACATCGTGCGATCTCCTTCTGTGCGGTGGTGGCGCGGGTTCAAGGCCCCGCGGCCGAACAGGCCCAGCGTAGGACCGGGGGGTGCCCGGACCCCGGGTGAACGCGCCGAACGATGGCCGGCTCTTGACGTGGGCTCGAGGAGGGTCCATATTCGTCGCGTTCGCATCGCGAGCTCCCGGTCCGGGGGGCGTGGCAGGTCACGTCGAGGGCATCCGGTCTGTTGAGGCCGGATGAGTGCCTCGGCGACGAACTCCGTCTCTTGACCCGGCTGGACACTCCTGCCCTGTGGGGGTAGGCTAGGCCTTTGCGCTGCCCATGCCCACCTTTCGCGACCCCGGTCCGACTCTCCGTGCCGCTCAACGGCACGACCACCGACCCGGGGACCCGCGAGCGGAGCCATGCGTCAGCGCGGATCTGAAGATTCGAAAAAAGGCCCGTGGAAGGACCCTCCTTGGCTGCCGCGCGTTCTGCGACGAACATGTCCACCGCACAGACCCCTTCGGGACGTCTGTCCTTCGCGAAGATTCGCGAACCCCTCGAGGTCCCTGACCTCCTTGCACTCCAGACGGAGAGCTTCGACTGGCTTCTCGGCAACGAGCGCTGGCAGTCCCGCGTGGCTGCCGCGAAGTCCGAGGGGCGCACCGACGTCCCCGACCGCTCCGGTCTCGAGGAGATCTTCGAGGAGATCTCCCCGATCGAGGACTTCAGCGGCTCCATGTCGCTGTCGTTCCGCGACCACCGCTTCGAGGAGACCCGCAAGACGATCGAGTCGTGCAAGGAGCGCGACCAGACGTACGACGCACCGCTCTTCGTGACCGCCGAGTTCATGAACACCGTCACGGGTGAGATCAAGAGCCAGACGGTCTTCATGGGCGACTTCCCGCTCATGACCGAGCGCGGCACCTTCATCATCAACGGCACCGAGCGTGTCGTCGTCAGCCAGCTCGTCCGCAGCCCGGGCGTCTACTTCGAGCGCACGCCCGACAAGACGTCCGACAAGGACATCTACACGGCCAAGATCATCCCCAGCCGTGGTGCGTGGCTCGAGTTCGAGATCGACAAGCGCGACATGGTCGGCGTCCGCGTCGACCGCAAGCGCAAGCAGTCGGTCACGGTTCTCCTCAAGGCCCTCGGCTGGACCGAGGCGCAGATCCTCGAGGAGTTCGGCGAGTTCGAGTCGATGCGTCTGACGCTCGAGAAGGACCACACGCAGGGCCAGGACGACGCGCTGCTCGACATCTACCGCAAGCTGCGTCCGGGCGAGCCGCCGACCAAGGAGGCCGCGCAGACCCTGCTCGACAACCTCTACTTCAACGGCAAGCGCTACGACCTCGCCAAGGTCGGTCGCTACAAGGTGAACAAGAAGCTCGGCGTCGACGCGCCGATCAGCGACTCGACGCTGTCGGTCGACGACATCGTCAAGACGATCAAGTTCATCGTGACGCTGCACGACGGCCAGGACTCGATGAAGGGCGTCAAGAACGGCAACGAGATCGACGTCCGCGTCGAGGTCGACGACATCGACCACTTCGGCAACCGTCGTCTCCGCTCCGTCGGCGAGCTCATCCAGAACCAGGTCCGCACCGGCCTCTCGCGCATGGAGCGCGTCGTGCGTGAGCGCATGACGACCCAGGACGTCGAGGCCATCACGCCGCAGACCCTGATCAACATCCGCCCCGTGGTGGCGTCGATCAAGGAGTTCTTCGGAACCTCGCAGCTCTCGCAGTTCATGGACCAGAACAACCCGCTCGCGGGTCTGACGCACAAGCGTCGTCTGTCCGCGCTCGGCCCGGGTGGTATCTCCCGTGACCGCGCCCAGATGGAGGTCCGTGACGTCCACCCGTCGCACTACGGCCGCATGTGCCCGATCGAGACCCCGGAAGGCCCGAACATCGGCCTCATCGGCTCGCTCGCGTCCTACGGTCGCATCAACGCGTTCGGCTTCATCGAGACGCCGTACCGCAAGGTCGTGAGCGGTGTCGTCACCGATGACATCGACTACCTGTCCGCCGACGAGGAGGACAAGTACGTCGTCGCCCAGGCGAACGCGCCGATCGACCTCGAGGGCAACTTCACCGAGGAGCGCGTGCTCGTGCGCACCAAGGGCGGAGAGGTCGAGCTCGTCCCCGGTGACGAGGTCGACTACATGGACGTCTCGCCGCGCCAGATGGTGTCGGCCGCGACGGCGATGATCCCGTTCCTCGAGCACGACGACGCCAACCGCGCGCTCATGGGCGCCAACATGCAGCGTCAGGCGGTCCCGCTCGTCAAGAGCGAGGCCCCGCTCGTCGGCACCGGCATGGAGTTCCGTGCGGCCCTCGACTCGGGCGACGTCGTCCGCGCCGAGAAGGCCGGCGTCGTCCAGGAGGTCGCTGCCGACCTCGTGACCGTCGCCAACGACGACGGCACCTACCGCACCTACCCGATCGCGAAGTTCGCGCGCTCCAACCAGGGCACGAGCTACAACCAGGTCGTCGTCGTCAACGAGGGCGACCGCCTCGAGGCCGGCGGCGTCATCGCCGACGGTCCCGCGACCGACGGTGGCGAGATGGCGCTCGGGCGCAACCTGCTCGTCGCGTTCATGTCGTGGGAGGGCCACAACTACGAGGACGCGATCATCCTCAGCCAGCGTCTCGTGCAGGACGACGTGCTCTCCTCGATCCACATCGAGGAGCACGAGGTCGACGCGCGCGACACCAAGCTGGGCCCGGAGGAGATCACGCGGGACATCCCGAACGTCTCCGAGGACGTGCTGGCCGACCTCGACGAGCGCGGCATCATCCGCGTCGGCGCCGAGGTCCGCGACGGCGACCTGCTCGTCGGCAAGGTGACGCCCAAGGGCGAGACCGAGCTGACGCCGGAGGAGCGCCTGCTCCGTGCGATCTTCGGTGAGAAGGCGCGCGAGGTCCGCGACACCTCCCTCAAGGTGCCCCACGGCGAGACCGGCACCGTCATCGGGGTCAAGGAGTTCCGCTCCGACCTCGGCGACGACCTGCCCCCGGGTGTCAACCAGCTCGTGCGTGTCTACGTGGCCAACAAGCGCAAGATCACCGACGGTGACAAGCTCGCCGGCCGCCACGGCAACAAGGGCGTCATCTCCAAGATCCTGCCCGTCGAGGACATGCCGTTCCTCGAGGACGGCACCCCGGTCGACGTCGTGCTCAACCCGCACGGTGTGCCGCGGCGCATGAACCTCGGCCAGATCCTCGAGCTCCACCTCGGCTGGGCAGCCAGCCGCGGCTGGAAGATCGAGGGCAAGCCGGAGTGGGCCGACCAGATCCCGCTCGACGCGCACGAGGCCGCCCCCGGCTCGCGCGTGGCGACGCCGGTCTTCGACGGTGCGTCGGAGGACGTCGTGACGGGTCTGCTCGACTCGACGCTCAAGACGCGCGACGGCGTGCGACTCATCGACGCCTCGGGCAAGACCCGCCTCTTCGACGGCCGCTCCGGCGAGCCGTTCCCGGAGCCGGTCGCGGTGGGCTACATGTACATCCTCAAGCTCCACCACCTCGTCGACGACAAGATCCACGCTCGCTCCACGGGTCCCTACTCGATGATCACCCAGCAGCCGCTCGGCGGTAAGGCCCAGTTCGGTGGCCAGCGCTTCGGTGAGATGGAGGTCTGGGCCCTCGAGGCGTACGGCGCTGCCTACACCCTCCAGGAGCTGCTGACGATCAAGTCCGACGACGTCCCGGGCCGCGTGAAGGTCTACGAGGCGATCGTCAAGGGCGAGAACATCCCGGACTCCGGCATCCCCGAGTCGTTCAAGGTCCTCCTCAAGGAGATGCAGTCGCTGTGTCTCAACGTCGAGGTCCTGAACTCCGAGGGCACGACGATCGAGATGAAGGAATCCGACGAGGAGGTCTTCCGCGCAGCGGAGGAGCTCGGCATCGACCTGAGCCGGCGCGAGCCGTCCAGCGTCGAAGAGGTCTGAGACAGGGCCACCACACGACAGGCGGTGCGTATGCCGTCCGGCCCGCTGGACGGCATACGCCCCCCACGTCAACGAACACCACTCAGACCAAAGACTTAACGAGAGTTACGAGAGAAGGAACCACGTGCTCGACGTCAACTTCTTCGACGAGCTGCGCATCGGCCTCGCCACCGCGGACTCCATCCGCCAGTGGAGCCACGGCGAGGTCAAGAAGCCCGAGACCATCAACTACCGCACCCTCAAGCCGGAGAAGGAGGGCCTCTTCTGCGAGCGCATCTTCGGTCCGACCCGCGACTGGGAGTGCAACTGCGGCAAGTACAAGCGGGTCCGCTTCAAGGGCATCATCTGTGAGCGCTGTGGCGTCGAGGTCACCCGCGCCAAGGTGCGCCGTGAGCGGATGGGCCACATCGAGCTCGCCGCCCCCGTCACCCACATCTGGTACTTCAAGGGTGTTCCGAGCCGCCTCGGCTACCTGCTCGACCTCGCCCCGAAGGACCTCGAGAAGGTCATCTACTTCGCGGCCTACATGATCACGTCCGTCGACGACGAGCAGCGTCACACCGACCTGCCCTCGCTCGAGGCCCAGATCCAGGCCGAGAAGAAGGAGATCGAGAACCGTCGCGACGCCGACGTCGAGGCCCGCGCCCAGACGCTCGAGCGCAACATCGCCGAGCTAGAGGCCGAGGGTGCCAAGGCCGACGCCAAGCGCAAGGTCCGCGACCAGGCCGAGCGCGAGATGAACAACATCCGCAAGCGCGCCGACCAGCAGGTCGAGCGGCTCGAGCAGGTCTGGGACCGCTTCAAGAACCTCAAGGTCCAGGACCTCGAGGGCGACGAGATCCTCTACCGCGAGATGCGTGACCGCTTCGGTCTCTACTTCGAGGGCGGCATGGGCGCCGCGGCGATCCAGAAGCGCCTCGAGTCCTTCGACCTCGACGCCGAGGCCGAGATCCTCCAGGAGATCATCGCCACCGGCAAGGGCCAGAAGAAGACCCGCGCCATCAAGCGGCTCAAGGTCGTCAACGCCTTCCAGACGACGACGAACCACCCGTCGGGCATGGTCCTCGACGCGATCCCGGTCATCCCGCCGGACCTGCGCCCGATGGTGCAGCTCGACGGTGGCCGCTTCGCGACCTCGGACCTCAACGACCTCTACCGTCGCGTCATCAACCGCAACAACCGCCTGAAGCGGCTTCTCGACCTCGGCGCGCCCGAGATCATCGTCAACAACGAGAAGCGCATGCTCCAGGAGGCCGTCGACAGCCTCTTCGACAACGGCCGTCGTGGTCGCCCGGTCACGGGTCCCGGCAACCGTCCGCTCAAGTCGCTCTCCGACATGCTCAAGGGCAAGCAGGGCCGCTTCCGCCAGAACCTGCTCGGCAAGCGCGTCGACTACTCCGGCCGTTCGGTCATCGTCGTCGGCCCGCAGCTGAAGCTGCACCAGTGCGGTCTGCCCAAGCAGATGGCGCTCGAGCTCTTCAAGCCCTTCGTGATGAAGCGCCTCGTCGACCTCGACCACGCGCAGAACATCAAGTCGGCCAAGCGCATGGTCGAGCGTGCCCGTCCGGTCGTCTGGGACGTCCTCGAAGAGGTCATCACCGAGCACCCCGTGCTGCTCAACCGAGCACCGACCCTCCACAGGCTTGGTATTCAGGCGTTCGAGCCGCAGCTCGTCGAGGGCAAGGCCATTCAGATCCACCCGCTCGTCTGCTCGGCCTTCAACGCCGACTTCGACGGTGACCAGATGGCCGTCCACGTGCCGCTGTCGGCAGAGGCGCAGGCCGAGGCCCGCATCCTCATGCTGTCGAGCAACAACATCCTCAAGCCCGCCGACGGTCGTCCCGTGACGATGCCGACGCAGGACATGATCACCGGCATCTACCACCTCACCGACGCCATCGACGGTGGCGGCCTCGGTGCGGGTCGTGCGTTCACGTCGCCGTCGGAGGCTCGCATGGCCTTCGACCGTGGCGAGATCGAGCTCGGCTCGGCGGTCAAGCTGCGCCTGACGGACGCGGTGCCCCCGGCCGGCTTCGAGCTGCCCGAGGGTGTCGAGGCCGGCGAGGACGGCATCGTCAAGAGCATCACGCTCGAGACGACGCTCGGCCGCGCCATCTTCAACGACACGCTGCCGCTCGACTACCCGTTCGAGAACCGCCCGGTCGACCGCAAGCGGCTCTCGGCGATCGTCAACGACCTCGCCGAGCGCTACTCCAAGGTGCAGGTCGCCGCGTCCCTCGACGCCCTGAAGGAGGCCGGTTTCCACTGGTCGACCCGCTCGGGCTGCACCGTCGCGATCTCCGACGTCACGACGCCGGACAACAAGACGGCCATCCTCGAGGGCTACGAGACCAAGGCCGCCAAGGTCCAGACCCAGTACGAGCGCGGTCTCATCACCGACGACGAGCGTCGTCAGGAGCTCGTCGAGATCTGGACCCAGGCGTCCAACCAGGTCGCCAAGGAGATGGAGACCAACTTCCCGCGCACGAACCCCATCTACCGGATGGTGTCCTCGGGTGCTGGTGGTAACTGGTTCCAGATCCGTCAGATCGCCGGCATGCGAGGCCTCATGGCCAACCCGAAGGGCGAGATCATCCCGCGCCCGATCAAGGCGAACTTCCGTGAGGGCCTCACGGTGCTCGAGTTCTTCATCTCGACGCACGGTGCCCGCAAGGGTCTGGCCGACACGGCGCTTCGTACCGCTGACTCGGGCTACCTCACGCGTCGTCTCGTCGACGTGTCGCAGGACGTCATCATCCGTGAGGACGACTGTGGCACCGACCGCGGTCTCAAGCTGCCGATCGCCGAAGTCAACGAGACGACCGGCACCCGGTCGCTCGGCGACGCGGTCGAGGCCTCGGTCTACGCGCGCACGCTGGCCGAGGACGTCGTCGTCGACGGCGAGACGCTCGCCGTCGCGGGCATCGACCTCGGTGACGTCGTCATCGACGCGCTCTTCGCGGCCGGTGTCAACGAGGTGCGCATCCGCTCGGTCCTCACCTGCGACAGCAAGGTCGGCACGTGTGCGGCCTGCTACGGCCGCTCCCTCGCGACCGGCAAGCTCGTCGACATCGGCGAGGCCGTCGGCATCATCGCGGCCCAGTCGATCGGTGAGCCCGGCACGCAGCTGACGATGCGTACCTTCCACACCGGTGGTGCGGCCGCGGCCGACGACATCACCCAGGGTCTGCCACGTGTCGTCGAGCTCTTCGAGGCCCGCACCCCCAAGGGTGTGGCCCCGATCGCCGAGGCCACCGGCCGGATCGAGATCGAGGACACCGACAAGGCGCGTCGCGTCCTGCTCACGCCCGACGACGGCTCCGAGCAGCACGCCTACCCCGTCAGCAAGCGTTCGCGCCTGCTCGTCGGCGACGGTGACCACGTCGAGGTCGGCGACAAGCTGGTCCAGGGCGCGATCGACCCCAAGCAGGTCCTTCGCATCCTCGGCCCGCGTGCCGCCCAGAAGCACCTCGTCGATGAGGTGCAGCGGGTCTACCGCCAGCAGGGTGTGTCGATCCACGACAAGCACATCGAGGTCATCGTGCGGCAGATGCTGCGGCGCGTGACGATCATCGAGGCCGGCGACGCGGACCTCCTCCCGGGCGAGCTCGCCGAGCGCGGCCGCTTCGAGGACGAGAACCGTCGCGTCATGGCCGAGGGTGGCCGTCCGGCCGCTGGTCGTCCCGAGCTCATGGGCATCACCAAGGCCTCGCTGGCCACCGAGTCGTGGCTGTCGGCCGCGTCCTTCCAGGAGACGACCCGCGTGCTCACGCAGGCTGCCATGGAGGCCAAGTCCGACCCGCTGCTCGGCCTCAAGGAGAACGTCATCCTCGGAAAGCTCATCCCTGCCGGCACGGGCCTGCCCCGCTACCGGAACGTCAAGGTCGAGCCCACCGAGGAGGCCAAGGCCGCCATGTACTCGCTGCCGAACTACGACGCGTACGACTACGCGGGCTTCGGCACGGGCTCCGGCGAGGCGATCCGTCTCGACGACGAGGCGCTGGGCCTGGACCAGTTCTGACCGGTCACGGCCCCGCGTGAGCGATGGCCGCTGACCACGCCGTATGCCGCAGGGCCGGCTTCCCGACAGGGGGGCCGGCCCTGCGGCACACCCGCCTCCGGAGGGAGCGGCTGCGGCCGGTGTCGTGATGCCTGCCCGGCGCGCTGTCGCTCCCGACGAGGGCGGCTACGTCAGTGGTACGTTCACGCCACACGACAGGTGCCTGGCCGGGCGGGGTTCGTCTGGGCCGGGGTGATCGGGGGATCATGGATGTGCAGCTCTTCCACACCTTCGACGCGGTGGCCACTCACGGCTCCGTCTCGAAGGCCGCCGCGGCGTTGGGGTACTCCCAGCCGGCGGTGACGCACCAGGTGCAGCGACTCGAGCACCTCCTCCGGGCCCGCCTGTTCGACCGGTGCGCGGGCGGGGTGACGCTGACCTCCGCCGGCGAGCGGCTGCTGCCGCTCGCGCGCACCGTCCTGTCGGTGCTGGGCCAGATGCAGGCGGACATCGAGCCGGATGCGAGCCCAGGCAAGGCGGGGGACTCGGGTGGGCGACGCTCCCCGGATCGCTAGGGTGAGTGCATGACCGAGCCTGCGGCGGACGTGCCCGCCACCTCCGAGACCGACGCAACCGACGCCAGCGACGAGTCGAGCACATCGGCCCCGACCGTGATCATCGTCGTGACCGAGGAGCCCCTCAAGCCCGTCGACGTCGACAAGATCATCGCGCTGCACGAGGAGGAGTCGGCGACCTACCGGGTGCTCGTGCCGGCCGACACCCAGCGCAACATGCTCTCCTCGTTCCTCAACCACCTCAGCCTCTTCGAGATGAAGGAGGCGCTCGACAGCCTGCGCCCCGTCGACCGCGACGAGGCACACGCCGACGCCCAGAGCGCCCTCGACACGACGCTGGCCGAGTTCGCCGCGCACGACGTGCCGGCCACGGGTGAGATCACGGCCGACGACCCGCTGCCGACGCTCGTCGAGGAGGTCGCCCGGCTCGACGCGAGCGAGGTCGTCGTCGTCACCGAGCCCCAGGCGGTCGAGGACACCTTCCACCGCGACTGGGCCTCCAAGGCGCGCGAGAGCCTCGGCCTGCCGGTGCTGCACATGTACGCGGGGGACTGGCGCCTCGGCTGAGGCCCCTGCGCTGACGGATTTGGTCGGCGTGCCGCACCCCGGTACGCTTGAACACTGTGCTTGAGGCGCAGCCCTCTCGCATGCGCGATGACGGCCCCGGTGCCCTGTCCTCCCGGTCTGACCGGACGACATCACTGAGGTCCAGAGCGAACCTCCCGCCGGGCAACCCACCACCAGCTGGTCGCGAGACCATCGCACGCGTGGGGAGTGCAGGGGGGAGCACCGTTCCGACACACCCGACCTCGGGGGTCGTGGGAACGAACAGCCAAGGAGCCGTCCGACCGGACGACTGACAACGAGCAACGTTATGGAGTAACCAGGTTGCCTACCATCAACCAGCTGGTCCGCAAGGGCCGCCAGGACAAGGCCACGAAGGCCAAGACCCCGGCGCTCAAGGGCTCGCCCCAGCGCCGTGGCGTGTGCACCCGCGTGTACACCACCACCCCCAAGAAGCCGAACTCTGCCCTGCGCAAGGTCGCCCGCGTGCGCCTCTCCAGCGGCATCGAGGTCACGGCCTACATCCCCGGCGTCGGCCACAACCTGCAGGAGCACTCGATCGTGCTCGTGCGTGGTGGTCGTGTGAAGGACCTCCCAGGTGTTCGCTACAAGATCGTCCGCGGCACGCTCGACACCCAGGGTGTCAAGAACCGCAAGCAGGCTCGTAGCCGTTACGGCGCGAAGAAGGAGAAGAGCTGATGCCTCGTAAGGGACCCGCTCCGAAGCGCCCGCTCGTCGTCGACCCGGTCTACGCCAGCCCGCTCGTCACGCAGCTCGTCAACAAGATCCTCCTCGACGGCAAGAAGTCCATCGCCGAGATGATCGTCTACGGCGCCCTCGAGGGCGTCCGCGCCAAGACCGGCACCGACCCCGTCGCCACGCTGAAGCGTGCGCTCGACAACGTCAAGCCGGCCATGGAGGTCAAGAGCCGTCGCGTCGGTGGCGCGACCTACCAGGTGCCGATCGAGGTCAAGCCCAACCGCTCGACCACCCTCGCCCTGCGTTGGCTCGTCGGCTACTCGCGTCAGCGTCGTGAGAAGACGATGACCGAGCGCCTCATGAACGAGATCCTCGACGCGAGCAACGGCCTCGGTGCCGCTGTGAAGCGCCGCGAGGACACCCACAAGATGGCCGAGTCCAACAAGGCCTTCGCGCACTACCGCTGGTAACAGCGTTGCCCAGCCGTATGCCGCTGAGCCAGCTCGGCGGCATACGGCTCGGGCCCCGCCCGCCCCGCCACGAACGACCGTGGCGCGCGGGCCCCCTGAGATTTTGACCCCACGACGAATGAGACGAGAAACCTGACGTGGCACTCGACGTTCTGACGGACCTCAACAAGGTCCGCAACATCGGCATCATGGCGCACATCGACGCTGGCAAGACCACGGTGACGGAGCGCATCCTCTTCTACACCGGTGTCAAGCACAAGATCGGTGAGACCCACGACGGTGCGTCGACGACCGACTGGATGGAGCAGGAGAAGGAGCGCGGCATCACGATCACGTCTGCCGCCGTGACCTCCTTCTGGAACAAGAACCAGATCAACATCATCGACACCCCCGGACACGTGGACTTCACGGTCGAGGTCGAGCGCTCGCTGCGCGTCCTCGACGGCGCCGTCGCCGTCTTCGACGGCAAGGAGGGTGTCGAGCCCCAGTCCGAGACGGTGTGGCGCCAGGCCGACAAGTACGACGTGCCGCGCATCTGCTTCGTCAACAAGATGGACAAGCTCGGTGCCGACTTCTACTTCACCGTGCAGACGATCAAGGACCGCCTGGGCGCCGAGCCCCTGGTGATCCAGCTGCCGATCGGTGCCGAGAACGACTTCGTCGGGGTCGTCGACCTGGTCGAGATGCGGGCCCTCGTGTGGCCCGGCGACGCCAAGGGCGACGTCACCATGGGCGCGAAGTACGAGATCGAGGAGATCCCGGCCGACCTCCAGGCGAAGGCCGACGAGTACCACATGGCCCTCGTCGAGCGTGTCGCCGAGGCCGACGACGAGCTCATGGAGAAGTACCTCGGCGGCGAGGAGCTCACCGTGGCCGAGCTGAAGGAGGGCATCCGCAAGCTCACCGTCCGTTCCGAGCTCTACCCGGTTCTCTGTGGCTCCGCGTTCAAGAACCGCGGTGTCCAGCCGATGCTCGACGCCGTCGTCTCCTACCTCCCCTCGCCGCTCGACGTGCCCCCGATGATCGGCCACAAGCCGGGCAACGAGGCGGTCGAGATGACCCGCGCGCCGTCCACGGAGGAGCCGTTCTCGGCCCTCGCCTTCAAGGTCGCCACGCACCCGTTCTTCGGCACGCTCACCTTCATCCGCGTCTACTCGGGCCACATCAGCTCGGGCACGACGGTGATCAACTCGACGAAGGGTCGCAAGGAGCGCATCGGGAAGCTCTTCCAGATGCACGCCAACAAGGAGAACCCGGTCGACGAGGCCCTGGCCGGCCACATCTACGCGGCCATCGGCCTCAAGGACACGACGACCGGCGACACCCTGTCGGACATCAACGAGCAGATCGTGCTCGAGTCCATGACCTTCCCCGACCCCGTCATCCAGGTCGCCATCGAGCCCAAGACGAAGGGCGACCAGGAGAAGCTCGGCACGGCCATCCAGAAGCTCTCCGCCGAGGACCCGACCTTCCAGGTCCACCACGACGAGGACACGGGCCAGACGATCATCGCCGGCATGGGCGAGCTGCACCTCGACATCCTCGTCGACCGCATGAAGCGCGAGTTCAAGGTCGAGGCAAACGTCGGCAAGCCGCAGGTGGCCTACCGCGAGACGATCCGTCGTCCCGTGCTCAAGTACGACTACACGCACAAGAAGCAGACCGGTGGCTCGGGGCAGTTCGCCAAGGTCCAGGTCAGCTTCGAGCCCCTGGGCGAGACCGAGGACGGCTCGATGTACGAGTTCGTCAACGGTGTCACCGGTGGTCGCGTCCCGCGTGAGTACATCCCGTCGGTCGACGCCGGCATCCAGGACGCCATGCAGTACGGCGTGCTCGCCGGCTACCCGCTGGTCGGCATCAAGGCGACCCTCGTCGACGGTGCCTACCACGACGTCGACTCCTCCGAGATGGCGTTCAAGATCGCCGGCTCGATGGTGCTCAAGGAGGCCATCCGCAAGGCGGACCCGGTCCTGCTCGAGCCGATGATGGCCGTCGAGGTGCGTACGCCCGAGGAGTACATGGGCGACGTCATCGGTGACATCAACTCCCGCCGTGGCCAGATCCAGGCCATGGAGGACATCAGCGGTGCCAAGGTCGTCAAGGGCCTCGTCCCGCTGTCGGAGATGTTCGGGTACGTCGGTGACCTGCGGTCGAAGACCCAGGGTCGTGCCAACTACTCGATGGAGTTCGACTCCTATGCAGAGGTCCCCAAGGCTGTCGCCGAGGAGATCATCAAGAAGACCCGGGGAGAGTGACCACGGTCTGCCGCACTCCGGCTATCCCGTAGTCTCTACTCCGGAATCACCCACAGCGCCACGTCCTGCCCTGGTCGTTAGGCGTCACACATAAAGTCCTGAGGAGGACACCACAGTGGCGAAGGCAAAGTTCGAGCGGACCAAGCCGCACGTCAACATCGGCACCATCGGTCACATCGACCACGGCAAGACGACGCTGACGGCTGCGATTTCCAAGGTTCTGCACGACAAGTACCCCGACCTGAACCCCCAGTTCGCGTTCGAGGACATCGACAAGGCTCCTGAGGAGCGCCAGCGCGGTATCACGATCTCGATCGCGCACATCGAGTACCAGACAGAGGGTCGTCACTACGCCCACGTCGACTGCCCCGGCCACGCCGACTACGTGAAGAACATGATCACGGGTGCGGCTCAGATGGACGGTGCGATCCTCGTGGTCGCGGCGACCGACGGCCCGATGCCGCAGACGAAGGAGCACGTCCTGCTCGCGAAGCAGGTCGGCGTTCCCTACATCGTCGTGGCGCTCAACAAGGCCGACATGGTCGACGACGAGGAGATCCTCGAGCTCGTCGAGATGGAGGTCCGTGAGCTTCTCTCGGGCTACGAGTTCCCCGGCGACGACCTCCCGGTCGTCAAGGTCTCGGCGCTCAAGGCTCTCGAGGGCGACCCGGAGTGGGGCCAGTCGGTCCTCGACCTCATGGACGCCGTCGACACGGCCATCCCGACGCCCGAGCGTGACGTCGACAAGCCGTTCCTCATGCCCGTCGAGGACGTCTTCACGATCACCGGTCGTGGCACCGTCGTCACCGGTCGCATCGAGCGCGGCATCCTCAAGGTCAACGAGGAGGTCGAGATCGTCGGCATCCACACCGGCCCGCCGGCCAAGACGACCGTCACCGGCGTCGAGATGTTCCGCAAGCTCCTCGACGAGGGTCGCGCTGGCGAGAACGTCGGCCTGCTCCTTCGTGGCACGAAGCGCGAGGACGTCGAGCGCGGCCAGGTTGTCGTCAAGCCCGGCTCGATCACCCCGCACACGGACTTCGAGGCTCAGGTCTACATCCTCTCGAAGGACGAGGGCGGCCGTCACACGCCGTTCTACGACAACTACCGTCCGCAGTTCTACTTCCGTACGACGGACGTGACGGGTGTCGTGCACCTGCCCGAGGGCACCGAGATGGTCATGCCCGGCGACAACACCGACATGACGGTCGAGCTCATCCAGCCGATCGCCATGGAGGACGGCCTCAAGTTCGCCATCCGTGAGGGTGGCCGCACGGTCGGCGCCGGTCGCGTCACGAAGATCATCAAGTGATCTGACGCTGCACCTGCAGCACCTGCAGCACCTGCTTCACCGGTTGGGCCCGTTCCGCTTCGGCGGGGCGGGCCCTTCCGCATCTGCGGGGTGGGTCATGGTGCCCGGGTCGTGGTGCCCCGGGGGCGTGGTGCCCCCGAGGCGGGGAGCGGCGTGGAGCGTCGGCGGCCGCTCCCAGCGCGCTCCGGCGTTCCGTATGCCGTTGGCCGCCGCCGATGCCGCTCCCCGCCTCGGGTGCCCCACTCCTTCACGGCCCTCGCTTGCCCCGTGCGAGCGCCTTCCCCGCCTCGGGTGCCCCACTCCTGTACGGCCCGGCCTTGCCTCCGGCCGTTGGTCGCCGATGCCGCTCCCCGACTCGGGTGCCCCACTCCTTCACGGCCCGGCCTTGCCTCCGGCCGTTCGCCGCCGATGCCGCTCCGCGCCGCGGGGGCCCCGCTCGTTCACGGGCCGCGCGTGCGTATGCCGTCCTGCCGCCTCGCGCGCGCGTCAGAGGGGTGGCAGGCCGAGGACGTCGCGGAAGGCGGTCTCGACCGCGTCGGACCGGTCGTGGTCGCCCATCGTCCCCGTGACGAAGGCGAACGCGTACTCGTCACGTGTGCTGGCCCAGCCGGCGCTGCCCCCGATGCCGCCCATGCCGAAGCCCTCGTCGTCGACCCCGAAGCCGAGGCCCCAGGCTCGCTCCGGCCCGCCCATGACCCGGTCGATGCCGTGGGCCTGCGCGCTCGCGGCCTCGTCACGCAGCGACGGGGAGATGACGCGCCCGGCGAGCAGGGCGGCATACAGACCCGCGACGGCGCGTGCGGTGCCGTGCCCGTTGACCGCGGGAACCTCGGCGCGCCGGAAGGCGGAACTGTTGACGGTGTCCTGGTCGAGGGCTCCGGGAGGGTTGAGGAGGGCCTGACGGAGCAGGGCCGGGCGGTCGTCGCCGCCCAGACCCGCGACGAGGGAGTCGACCTCGGTGAGGTCGACGGCGCGCGCCTGCGCCTGGTCGTCGAGGCCGATGTGGAAGTCGAGGGCAGCCGGTCCGCAGACCTCGTCGCGCAGGAAGGTGCCGAAGGGACGGCCGTCGACCCGGCGGACGAGCTCGCCGACGAGGTGGCCGTAGAAGAGCGCGCTCTCGCCGATGGCCGTGCCGCTGGTCCACAGCGGCTCCTGCCCGGCGAGACGTGAGCACAGACCGTCCCAGTCGAGGAGCAGCTCCGGGGGAGCGGGGTCGGCCAGGGCGACGAGCCCGACCTGGTGCGAGAGCAGCTGACGGACCGTCGCGGGGGTGCGCAGCTGAGACCAGTGCTCCTGCACGGCGCTGTCGAGGTCGAGCAGCCCGCGGTCGACGAGGACGAGCGCCGCCATGGCGGTGAAGGCCTTGGTGACCGAGTAGGGCATGACGATGCTCTCGCGCTGCCACGGCCGGGTGCGGCCCGCGTCGGCCCACCCACCCCAGAGGTCAGCGACCCAGCGGCCGTCGTGCCAGATGGCCACGGCTGCTCCGGTGCCGCGTTGCCGGGTGACGACGTCGTGGAAGACCTCGCGCACGGGCTCGAAGCCGGGCGCCACCGAGCCGCGCGGGGCGTCACCTGAGTGGTCCGACAGGGTCATGGCGACAGTGTGCCGTGCCCACGACGGGTGCTGCAGCGAGTTGTGGGCGGCACGCGCGGCCAACGGGGAGAGCCCCGTCGCCTCAGCGGGCGCGTGGCCGCCAGAACCACGGGGTGACCTCGGCCAGCACTGCGGCGATCTCGCGCCGGACGGCCTCCGCGACCGTGACGTGGACCGGCTCGCCGCCGCGCAGCACCTGTTCGCCGAGGGCGACGTGCAGCGAGCGCAGGGTCCGCATCGTGTTGCTGGCCTCGGCGGGCACCGGGCCCGGCGCCCCCGACGAGAAGAGCGTGTGCACGTGATGGAGCCACGCCACGGCGACCGCGGGGTCGAGCTCCGCCCCGGAGAGCACGAGGGCGACGGCGCAGGCGAGCCGGTCGTCCTCCTGGTCGCGCCACACCGCAGTTGTCGGGGCCACGAGCCGTCGCGCGAGGGCGTCGAGCAGCTCGGCCGGCTCCCCGACACCGGCGACGCCACACGCACCGTAGAAGTCGGCGCCGTGCGCCACCGCGTGCAGCCAGCCGAGCTCGGAATCGTAGCCGCGCAGGTCGGTCTCCCCGACGTACCACCGCGTCACCGCGGGCACCCACTGCTCGTCGTGGTGGCCAGCCTCGACGAGGCAGGCCAGCACGAGGGGAGCGAAGGTCCGGGCCTCGACTCGCTCGTGGCCGAGGCGCTCGACCATTGCGTCGCCGAGCCAGCGGCGGTCGTCCACGCCCAGCCCGCCGCCACGCACGAGGCCGGCGAGGGCCGCATACGCCCGCTCGTCGCGGACGGCCGGGTCGGGGGAGGCGAGGTCGTCGACGAGTGCGCGGAGCATGGCGTCTGGCATGGTCGCGATCCTGTCAGCCGGGGTGTGCGGGCGGCGGATAGGGTCGTGACCCATGGCGCACTCGTTCGACACCGACACCGAAGCCCAGGGCCTCATCGACTACGTCGACGCGAGCCCGACTCCGTTCCACGCCTGCGAGCAGGCCGCCCGTCGGCTCACCGCCGAGGGCTTCACCGAGGTCGTCGAGACCGGCCCGTGGCCGAGCGAGCCGGGGCGCCACTACCTCGTGCGCGGCGGCTCCCTCATCGCCTGGGACACGAGCGGTGCACACGGCTCGGGGGCCGGCCCCGCGGCGGGCTTCCGCGTCGTCGGGGCGCACACCGACAGCCCGAACCTGCGCCTCAAGCCCAACGCCGACCACGTCAAGGCCGGCTGGCAGATGCTGGCCGTCGAGCCCTACGGCGGACTCGTCCTCAACTCCTGGCTCGACCGCGACCTCGGCCTCGCGGGCCGGGTCACGGTGCGCACCGCGGACGGCATCGAGTCGCGACTCTTCCACGACGCGGCGCCGATCCTGCGGGTCGCGCAGCTCGCGATCCACCTCGACCGCAGCCAGAACGACGAGCTGACCCTGAACCGCCAGCAGCACATGGTGCCGCTCTGGGGCGTCGGTGACCAGCCCGGCGACGTGCGTCGCTACCTCGCCGCCCAGGTCGGCGTCGACCACGACGACCTGCTCGCATGGGACGTCATGACCCACCCCGTCGAGCCGTCGGCCCGCATCGGCCGGGAGCGCGACCTCATCGCCGCGCCCCGCCTCGACAACCTCGCCACGTCGTATGCCGGGGTGCGCGCCCTGCTCGACGCCGTGGCCACCGAGCCCGCCCGGGTGCCTGTCCTCGTGCTCTTCGACCACGAGGAGATCGGCAGCACCTCGGAGCGCGGAGCGACCTCGACGCTGCTGCCGTCGGTCCTCGAGCGCATCGTCATCGCCGCGGGCGGCACACGTGAGGACTACTGGCGCGCGCTCGCCGGCACCGTCATCGCCTCGGGCGACATGGGCCATGCGACCCACCCCAACTACGCCGACCGCCACGAGCCGCTCCACCAGATCCGCGTCAACGGAGGACCCGTGCTCAAGGTCAACACCAACCTGCGCTACGCCACGGACTCCGTCGGCGCGGCCGCGTTCCGTCTCGCCTGCGAGCAGGCGGGGGTCCCGATGCAGACCTTCGTGACCCGCAGCGACCTGCCGTGCGGCTCGACCGTCGGCCCCGTGACCTCGTCGCTCACCGGCGCGACGACCGTCGACTTCGGCGCCGCGGCGCTGTCGATGCACAGCGCCCGCGAGCTCATGGGTGCGCAGGACCCCGCGATGTATGCCGCCGCGCTGGCCGCCTTCCTCGCCCCCACCTCCTGACGCACCCCCCGCGGTTCGAGGTGATGCCGGGCCTCACGTCGGTGGCGCGATCACCTCGAATCAGGTTCGGCAGTCCCCGGTTCGAGGCGATCCTTGGCCTCACGTGGGTGGCGCGATCACCTCGATCCGGTATGCCGTCCGGCTGGGTGGAGGTGATGCCGAGCCCCACGTGGGTGGCGCGATCACCTCGATTGGGCGGGAGGGTGGCATACCCTGCGGTTGGAGGTGATCCCGGGCCCCACGTGGGTGGCGCGATCACCTCGATTGGGCGGGAGGGCGGCATACCCCTGCGGTTGGAGGTGATCCTGGGCCCCACGTGGGTGGCGCGATCACCTCGATTGGGCGGGAGGGCGGCATACCCCTGCGGTTGGAGGTGATCCTGGGCCTCACGTGGGCGGCGGGATCACCTCGATCCGGTATGCCGTCCAGCCTGCCGTTGGAGGTGATGCTGGGCCCTACGTGGGCGGCGGGATCACCTCGAATCAGCGGGAGGGCGGCATACCTCGGCGCGGGCTGGAGGGGTGGGGCGACGCGCCGCAGGGCGCTGGCCTGCGGCAACGGGGTGGGCCGATTTGATAGTGCGTCGCCGCCTCTGGCACACTGTTCAGGTTGCTTGACGCGCGTCGCTGACCCATGTCGGTGGCGCCGCCCCTTGAGAGCCTCCTGACGGGGACTCGCCCGGACTCCTCTCGGAGGCCCGAGGGAAGCGCAAGTTACCCGGTTCGGCCGGGATCACCACGACGAGAGTGGCACTTCGGTGCGCACTTTCACCGCGAAGCGGGCGCGACACGCCCGACCTCGGGGGTCGGAGATCCAAGGGAACCGGCAGGAAGAGTACGGCGAGAGAGAGACGTAACGGAGATGGCGGGACAGAAGATCCGCATCCGCTTGAAGTCGTATGACCACGAGGTCATCGACAACTCGGCGCGCAAGATTGTCGACACGGTGACGCGTGCCGGTGCCACTGTGGTGGGCCCGGTGCCGCTTCCGACGGAGAAGAACGTCTTCGTCGTCATCCGGTCGCCGCACAAGTACAAGGACAGCCGCGAGCACTTCGAGATGCGCACGCACAAGCGCCTCATCGACATCATCGACCCGACGCCCAAGGCCGTCGACTCGCTGATGCGTCTCGACCTGCCGGCGGACGTCAACATCGAGATCAAGCTCTGAGGCGGTGGCTGAGATGACTGTTGCTCAGAAGACTGTCAAGGGCGTGCTCGGCGAGAAGCTCGGCATGACCCAGGTGTGGGACGCCGACAACCGACTCATCCCCGTGACCGTGGTCCAGGCCGGCCCCTGCGTCGTGACGCAGGTGCGCGCCGACGAGACCGACGGCTACGCCGCGGTGCAGATCGCCTTCGGTGCGATCGACCCGCGCAAGGTCAACAAGCCCATGAGCGGGCACTTCGAGAAGGCCGGCGTCACGCCGCGCCGTCACCTCGTCGAGCTGCGCACCGCCGACGCCGGCGACTACGAGCTCGGCCAGGAGATCACGGCCGACCTGTTCGAGGCCGGCCAGCGCGTCGACGCGACGGGTACCACCAAGGGCAAGGGCTTCGCCGGTGTCATGAAGCGTCACGGCTTCCACGGCGTCAGCTCCTCGCATGGTGCGCACCGCAACCACCGCAAGCCGGGCTCCATCGGAGGCTGCTCCACGCCGGGCCGTGTCTTCAAGGGCATGCGCATGGCCGGTCGCATGGGTGGCGTCCGCCAGACGACCCAGAACCTCACGATTCACGCCGTTGACGCCGAGAAGGGCCTGCTGCTCATCAAGGGTGCCGTTCCCGGCCCCCGTGGCGGCATCGTCCTGATCCGCACGGCCGCGAAGGGTGCATGATCCAGATGGCAACCAAGACCCCTAACCTGCCCGCCGAGATCTTCGACGTGCAGACGAACGTCCCGCTGATCCACCAGGTCGTGGTGGCCCAGCTCGCGGCCGCTCGTCAGGGCACGCACTCGACGAAGACCCGTGGTGAGGTGCGCGGCGGTGGCCGCAAGCCCTACCGCCAGAAGGGCACCGGCCGCGCGCGCCAGGGCTCGACCCGCGCGCCGCAGTTCGCCGGCGGTGGCGTCGTCCATGGCCCGCAGCCGCGTGACTACTCGCAGCGCACCCCCAAGAAGATGAAGGCCGCCGCCCTGCGCGGTGCCCTCTCCGACCGGGCCCGCTTCGACCGCATCCACGTCGTCGACTCCATCGTCTCGGGCGACCTGCCCTCGGCGAAGGACGCCGCCGCCGTGCTCGCCGGCCTGACCGAGCGCCCGAACCTGCTCGTCGTCATCGAGCGTGGCAACGACGTCGCGATGAAGTCGGTGCGCAACCTGCAGAACGTCCACGTCCTGGTGGCTGACCAGCTCAACACCTACGACGTGCTCTGCGCCGACGACATCGTCTTCACCCAGGCCGCCCTCGACGCGTTCGTCGCGGGCCCCGTGAAGGCTGACAAGGCTGCTGCCAAGGAGGACGCCAAGTGAGCATCCACGCCAAGGACCCCCGCGACATCCTCATCGCGCCGGTCGTCTCGGAGAAGTCGTACGGTCTGCTCGACGAGGGCAAGTACACCTTCATCGTCGACCCCCGCGCGAACAAGACGGAGATCAAGATCGCCATCGAGTCGATCTTCGACGTCAAGGTCGACAAGGTCCACACCCTGAACCGTCAGGGCAAGAGCCGTCGCACCCGTTTCGGCATCGGCAAGCGCAAGGACACCAAGCGTGCGATCGTCTCCCTCCGCGAGGGCACGATCGACATCTTCGGTGCGGGCGCCTGAGACCGACGAAGAACAGGACTGAACCACAATGGGAATCCGTAAGTACAAGCCGACCACGCCGGGCCGTCGTGGCTCGTCGGTCGCCGACTTCGTCGAGATCACGCGCTCCACGCCGGAGAAGTCGCTGGTCCGCCCGCTCACCAAGACGGGTGGCCGCAACAACGCCGGTCGCATCACGACGCGTCACATCGGTGGTGGCCACAAGCGCGCCTACCGTGTCATCGACTTCCGTCGCCACGACAAGGACGGCGTGCCCGCCAAGGTCGCTCACATCGAGTACGACCCCAACCGCACGGCGCGCATCGCGCTCGTCCAGTACGCCGACGGCGAGAAGCGCTACATCCTCGCGCCGAACCGCCTCAAGCAGGGCGACCCGATCGAGAACGGCGCCGGCGCCGA
This sequence comes from Humibacillus xanthopallidus, assembly GCF_006717145.1. Classification (GTDB taxonomy): domain Bacteria; phylum Actinomycetota; class Actinomycetes; order Actinomycetales; family Dermatophilaceae; genus Humibacillus; species Humibacillus xanthopallidus. The sequence continues at coordinate 1,316,264 of NZ_VFQF01000002.1, forward strand.
CATCAAGCCCGGCAACAGCCTGCCGCTGCGCAACATCCCCGTCGGCACGGTCATCCACGCCATCGAGCTGAAGCCCGGTGGCGGCGCGAAGATCGCCCGCTCGGCCGGTGCCCGCGTGCAGCTCGTCGCCAAGGACGGCCCCTACGCCCAGCTGCGTATGCCGTCCGGTGAGATCCGCAACGTCGACGTGCGCTGCCGCGCCACCGTCGGCGAGGTCGGCAACGCCGAGCAGAGCAACATCAACTGGGGCAAGGCCGGCCGCATGCGCTGGAAGGGCAAGCGCCCGACCGTCCGTGGTGTCGCGATGAACCCGGTTGACCACCCGCACGGTGGTGGTGAGGGCAAGACGTCCGGTGGACGTCACCCCGTCAGCCCCTGGGGCCAGGCCGAAGGCCGAACCCGCAAGGGCCACAAGGAAAGCGACAAGCTCATCGTTCGTCGCCGTCGTACTGGCAAGAAGCGCTGATAAGGAGCCTTTGGAATGCCTCGTAGCCTGAAGAAGGGCCCCTTCATCGACGACCACCTTCAGAAGAAGGTGGACGCCCAGAACGAAGCGGGAACCAAGACCGTCATCAAGACCTGGTCACGTCGCTCGGTCATCAGCCCCGACATGCTCGGTCACACCTTCGCCGTCCACGACGGCCGCAAGCACGTCCCGGTGTTCGTCACCGAGTCGATGGTCGGCCACAAGCTCGGCGAGTTCGCGCCGACCCGCACGTTCAAGGGTCACGTGAAGGACGACAAGAAGGGTCGTCGTCGCTGATGGCCACTCGAACCGAAGAAGCCAAGGAAGCAGCCATGGAAGCCAAGGCCTCGGCCCGGCACGTCCGGGTCAGCCCCCAGAAGGCGCGTCGTGTCGTGGACCTCATCCGCGGCAAGGGCGCCACCGACGCCATCACGACGCTGACGTTCGCGCCGCAGTCGGCGTCCGACCCGGTCAAGAAGGTGCTCGAGAGCGCCATCGCCAACTGCCGGGTCAAGGCCGACCGCGAGTCCGTCGCCTTCGACGAGCGTGAGCTCGTCGTCAGCGCCGCGTTCGTCGACGAAGGCCCGACGATGAAGCGTTTCCGTCCGCGGGCCCAGGGCCGCGCCGGCCGGATCAACAAGCGCACGAGCCACATCACCGTGGTCGTGTCCCAGATCGAGAAGAAGAAGGGAGCCCGCTGATGGGTCAGAAGGTCAACCCCCACGGCTTCCGTCTGGGCATCACCACCGACCACAAGAGCCGCTGGTTCGCCGACTCCACCAAGCAGGGTCAGCGTTACCGCGACTACGTCAAGGAAGATGTCTCGATCCGTCGCCTGATGGAGAAGGGCATGGAGCGCGCCGGCATCGCCAAGGTCGAGATCGAGCGCACCCGTGACCGCGTCCGCGTCGACATCCACACCGCGCGTCCGGGCATCGTCATCGGCCGCCGCGGCGCCGAGGCCGACCGCATCCGCGGCGAGCTCGAGAAGCTCACGGGCAAGCAGGTCCAGCTCAACATCCTCGAGGTCAAGAACCCGGAGATCGACAGCCAGCTGGTCGCCCAGGGCATCGCCGAGCAGCTCTCCGCTCGTGTCTCCTTCCGTCGTGCGATGCGCAAGGGCATGCAGTCCGCGCAGCGCGCCGGCGCCAAGGGCATCCGCGTGCAGGTCTCGGGCCGTCTCAACGGCGCCGAGATGAGCCGCACCGAGTTCTACCGCGAGGGTCGCGTCCCGCTGCACACGCTGCGCGCGCAGATCGACTACGGCTTCTACGAGGCTCGTACGACGTTCGGCCGCATCGGCGTCAAGGTGTGGATCTACAAGGGCGACATGACGGCCAAGGAGCTCGCTGCCCAGCAGGCCGCCGCCCCGCGCCCGTCGCGTGGCCCGCGTCGTGACGGCGGTGACCGTCCGAACCGCGCCCGTCGTGGTGACCGCAACGAGAACGCCGGTGCGCCGGCCGTGACCGACACCGCTGCTGAGCAGGCCCCGGCCCCCGCCAGCACCGAGAATGAGCAGGCCTGACCATGTTGATTCCCCGCCGAGTCAAGCACCGCAAGCAGCACCACCCCAACCGCCACGGTGCGGCGAAGGGTGGTACGACGATCGCCTTCGGTGAGTACGGCATCCAGGCTCTCGAGCCCGCCTACGTCACCAACCGCCAGATCGAGTCCGCTCGTATCGCGATGACCCGCTACATCAAGCGTGGCGGAAAGGTCTGGATCAACATCTACCCGGACCGTCCGCTCACGAAGAAGCCCGCCGAGACCCGCATGGGTTCCGGTAAGGGTTCGCCTGAGTGGTGGATCGCCAACGTCAAGCCGGGCCGCGTCATGTTCGAGCTGTCGGGCGTCTCCGAGCCGGTGGCCCGTGAGGCCATGCGTCTCGCGATGCACAAGCTCCCCATGAAGTGCCGGTTCATCCAGCGTGAGGGTGGTGACATCTGATGGCAGTCGGAACCAAGGACCTGGCTTCCAACCAGCTGCGTGGTCTCGATGACACGAAGCTGGCCGACGAGCTGAAGAAGGCCAAGGAGGAGCTGTTCAACCTCCGCTTCCAGTCGGCCACCGGTCAGCTGGACAACCACGGTCGTCTCCGCGCCGTCAAGCGCGACATCGCCCGGATCTACACGGAGATGCGTGAGCGCGAGCTCGGCATCGGCTCGGCCCCCGTGCCCGAGCCCGAGCCCGTGGTGACGGACACCAAGGCCGACAAGAAGGCCAAGAAGGCCGACAAGGCCGAGGACAAGGCTGACAAGGCCGAGAAGAAGGCCAAGAAGGCTGACAAGGCTGACAAGGCTGACAAGGAGGCTGACGCGTGAGCGAGCAGGACAAGGCCACTGTGGCCACCGAGACCAAGACCAGCGACCGCAACTACCGCAAGACCCGCCAGGGTTACGTGGTGAGCGACAAGATGGACAAGACCGTCGTCGTCGAGGTCGAGGACCGCGTCAAGCACGCCCTCTACGGCAAGGTCATCCGTCGCACGAGCAAGGTCAAGGCCCACGACGAGCAGAACACCGCCGGCGTCGGCGACCGCGTGCTCATCATGGAGACGCGTCCGCTCTCCGCGACGAAGCGCTGGCGCGTCGTCGAGATCCTCGAGAAGGCCAAGTAAACGGTTGGGGGGTTCGGCCCTGGCGGGCCTGCCCCCCCGACTGCCCCCCGAAAAGCCCGCGTGGCTGGGGGAGCGGGCCTCGCGGCATACGCGCTCGTATGCCGTCCGGCCCGCACCAAGACCACACCCCATTCAGTTCGGCAAGGCTTCCGGCAAGAGAAATCGCGCAGGGCGCGAATTCTCTTGCCGGGAGAACCAGCACGACGACAGGAGTTAGACAGTGATTCAGCAGGAGTCGCGACTGCGCGTCGCCGACAACACCGGTGCCAAGGAACTCCTTTGCATCCGTGTTCTCGGCGGTTCGGGCCGTCGGTACGCCGGCATCGGCGACACCATCGTCGCCACCGTCAAGGACGCGATCCCCGGCGGCAACGTCAAGAAGGGTGACGTCGTCAAGGCCGTCATCGTTCGCACCGTCAAGGAGCGCCGCCGCGCCGACGGGTCCTACATCAAGTTCGACGAGAACGCCGCCGTGATCCTCAAGGGCGACGGGGACCCCCGTGGCACCCGCATCTTCGGCCCGGTCGGCCGCGAGCTGCGCGAGAAGAAGTTCATGAAGATCATCTCGCTGGCGCCGGAGGTGCTGTGAACATGGCGAACGCCAAGATGAAGATCAAGAAGGGTGACCTCGTCCAGGTCATCTCCGGACGCAGCCAGAAGAACGGCGGCGACCGGGGCAAGCAGGGCAAGGTCATCGCGGTGTACCCCGAGACCCAGCGTGTGCTGGTCGAGGGCATCAACCGCGTCACCAAGCACGTCAAGGCGGGCGCGACCGCTCGCGGTACGCGCACCGGTGGCCTCGTGCACACCGAGGCCGCGATCCACGTGAGCAACGTGGCGATCGTCGACCCCGAGTCGAAGAAGCCGACGCGCATCAAGACGCGCGTCGAGTCGGTGGAGCGGAACGGCCGCACCAAGGCGTCTCGCGTCCGGGTCGCCGTGAAGTCGGACAAGGACCTCTGAAAATGACCAACACTGTGACTGAGTCCGCTGCGGCGAAGCCGCGTCTTCAGCAGCGCTACCAGGACGAGATCAAGGGCGCGCTCCTCGAGCAGTTCGGCTACGCCAACGTCATGCAGGTTCCCGGCGTCGTCAAGGTCGTCGTCAACATGGGTGTCGGCGACGCGGCCAAGGACAGCAAGCTCATCGAGGGCGCCGTCCGTGACCTCACCGCCATCACCGGCCAGAAGCCGGTCGTGACGAAGGCCCGCAAGTCCATCGCGCAGTTCAAGCTTCGCGAGGGTATGCCGATCGGCGCGCACACGACGCTGCGTGGCGACCGCATGTGGGAGTTCCTCGACCGACTCGTGTCGATCGCCCTCCCGCGCATCCGTGACTTCCGCGGCCTGTCGCCGAAGCAGTTCGACGGCAACGGCAACTACACCTTCGGTCTCACGGAGCAGTCGATGTTCCACGAGATCGACCAGGACCGCATCGACCGGGTCCGTGGGATGGACATCACCGTGGTCACCACGGCGACCAACGATGACGAGGGTCGCGCGCTGCTCAAGCAGCTCGGCTTCCCCTTCAAGGAGAACTGACATGGCCAAGACCGCACTGGTCAACAAGGCGAACCGGAAGCCGAAGTTCAAGGTCCGTGCGTACACCCGCTGCCAGAAGTGCGGTCGCCCGCACTCGGTGTACCGCAAGTTCGGCCTGTGCCGCATCTGCCTTCGCGAGATGGCTCACGCGGGCCAGCTGCCGGGCGTGACCAAGAGCTCGTGGTGACCGGCACCGCCGGAAGCCAAACCCCAGACCAAGCAAACCTCTGACACCGTAGGTCGGCCACGCGGCATACGCCGAGCGGGAGCTGACACCAGCGACCGAAGGTCGAAACCCCGGTGAGGAAGGGCGGAGAGCCCACATGACCATGACTGACCCGATTGCGGACATGCTGACCCGCGTCCGGAACGCCAACTCGGCGCACCACGACGTCGTCTCCATGCCGTACTCCAAGCTCAAGAAGAACATCGCCGAGATCCTCCAGGCCGAGGGCTACATCGCCTCGTGGAAGATCGAGGAGGCCGAGGTCGGCCAGACCCTGACCATCGACCTCAAGTACGGCCCGAACCGCGAGCGCTCCATCGCCGGAGTCCGCCGCGTCAGCAAGCCGGGTCTGCGCGTCTACGCCAAGTCGACGAACCTTCCCCGGGTTCTCGGTGGCCTCGGCGTCGCGATCCTGTCGACGTCGAACGGTCTGCTGACCGACCGCCAGGCACACGAGAAGGGCGTGGGTGGGGAAGTCCTCGCCTACGTCTGGTAAGGAGAGACTGACATGTCGCGAATCGGACGACTTCCGGTCTCCATCCCGTCGGGCGTGGACGTCAAGGTCGATGGCCAGGACGTCAGCGTCAAGGGTCCGAAGGGTGAGCTCTCGCTCACCATCCCGAACCCCATCACCGTTGAGATGGCCGAGGGCAACCTCGAGGTCAAGCGTCCCGACGACGAGCGCGACTCGCGCTCGCGTCACGGGCTGACCCGCTCCCTCATCAACAACATGGTCCTCGGTGTCACCGAGGGCTACGAGAAGAAGATGGAGATCCACGGCACGGGCTACCGTGTCGCCGCGAAGGGCAGCAACCTCGAGTTCTCGCTCGGGTACTCCCACCCCATCACCATCGAGGCTCCCGAGGGCATCAACTTCGCCGTCGAGAACCCGACCCGCTTCTCGGTGCAGGGCATCGACAAGCAGCTGGTCGGCGAGGTCGCGGCCAACATCCGCAAGCTGCGCAAGCCCGACCCGTACAAGGGCAAGGGTGTTCGCTACGCGGGCGAGCAGATCCGTCGCAAGGTCGGAAAGGCCGGTAAGTAAGCCATGGCAATGATCATCAAGCGCGGCAAGAGCAAGGCTGCCGCCCGCATCCGTCGCCAGGTGCGCGGTCGCAAGAAGATCGCCGGCACCGCGGCCCGTCCCCGCCTGGTCGTGTCCCGCTCGAGCCGGCACCTCTTCGTCCAGGTCGTCGACGACACGGTCGGCAAGACCGTCGCGTCCGCCTCGACGATGGAGGCCGACCTGCGTGCGTTCGACGGTGACAAGACGGCCAAGGCCAAGCGCGTCGGCGAGCTCGTCGCCGCTCGGGCCAAGGACGCCGGTGTCGAGTCCGTCGTGTTCGACCGTGGTGGCAACAAGTACCACGGTCGGGTCGCGGCCATCGCCGAGGGCGCCCGTGAAGGTGGGCTGTCCCTGTGACCAAGCACTTCGTGAACGCAATTGTTGAGATGAGGAACATCTGATGCCCGGACAGCAGCGTCGAGGCGGTGGCGTGGGTGGCCCCGCCGGTGGCGGCGAGCGCACCGAGCGTGGCGACCGCCGTGACAACCGTGGTGGCCGCGACAACCGCGACGCCGAGAAGAGCCAGTACGTCGAGCGCGTCGTGACGATCAACCGCGTCGCCAAGGTCGTCAAGGGTGGTCGTCGCTTCAGCTTCACCGCTCTCGTCGTCGTCGGTGACGGTGACGGCACCGTCGGTGTCGGCTACGGCAAGGCCAAGGAAGTTCCCGCGGCGATCGCCAAGGGTGTCGAGGAGGCCAAGAAGAACTTCTTCAAGGTCCCGCGCATCCAGGGCACCATCCCGCACCCCGTCCAGGGTGAGGCCGCCGCCGGTGTCGTCATGCTCCGTCCCGCCGCCCCCGGTACCGGTGTCATCGCCGGTGGTCCGGTGCGTGCGGTGCTCGAGTGCGCCGGCATCCACGACGTCCTCAGCAAGTCGCTGGGCTCCGACAACGCCATCAACATCGTGCACGCCACGGCTCAGGCCCTGCGCGAGCTCGAGCGCCCCGAGTCGGTCGCCGCACGTCGCGGCAAGACCCTCGAGGAGGTGGCTCCGGCCGCCATGCTCCGCGCCCGCGCCGCTGGTCTCGCCGAGGCCAAGGCCGCCGAGAAGGCAGGTGCGTGATGGCTCGTCTCAAGGTGACCCAGACCCGGTCCGAGATCGGCGGCAAGCAGAACCAGCGTGACACGCTGCGCAGCCTCGGTCTGAAGCGCATTGGCGACGTCGTCGTCAAGGAGGACCGTCCCGAGATCCGCGGGATGGTCAAGACGGTCACGCACCTCGTGTCCGTCGAGGAGGTTGACTGACCATGGCTGACAAGAAGCCCAACGCCCAGAGCGAGTCGGCCCTCAAGGTCCACCACCTGCGTCCGGCCCCCGGAGCCAAGACCCCCAAGACCCGCGTGGGTCGAGGCGAGGGCTCCAAGGGCAAGACCGCCGGTCGTGGCACCAAGGGCACCAAGGCCCGCTACCAGGTTCCCGAGCGCTTCGAGGGTGGCTCCATGCCGCTCCACATGCGCCTGCCGAAGCTGCGTGGGTTCAAGAACCCGTTCCGCACCGAGTACCAGGTCGTCAACCTCGACCGCCTGCAGGTCCTCTTCCCCGAGGGCGGGCAGGTCTCGGTTGCGGACCTCGTCGAGAAGGGCGCCGTCCGCGACGGCTTCCCGGTCAAGGTGCTCGGCACCGGCGACATCTCCGTGAAGGTCGAGGTGGAGGCCCACAAGTTCTCCGCCTCCGCCAAGGAGAAGATCGAGGCCGCCGGCGGCACGGTCACGGCGCTCGACGCCTGACCCGGGTCGCTGCTTGAACCGGTCCTCGTGACCACCCCACACCTCGTGTGAGCAGCGCCCCGGGCGCCCGCTCCGAGGGTCGACGTGACGTCGGCCACCGGACCGGGATGCTCGGGGCGCTGCGTCTTTGCGTTACCCTTCCACGGATTGCTTGACCAACGCCGCGCCACCCGTGCGGCCCCAGGAGGACCCAGTGCTCGCCGCCTTCGTCCGCGCGTTCCGCACCCCGGACCTGCGCAAGAAGCTGCTTTTCACGCTCGGCATCATCGCGCTCTTCAGGCTCGGGTCGCACGTGCCGACCCCCGGCATCAGCTACACGCTGGTGCAGCAGTGCCTCAGCGCGGGTCGAGCCGCCGGTGGTAGCGACCAGAGCGGGTTCCTCAACCTCGCCAACCTCTTCAGTGGTGGCGCGCTCCTGCAGCTGTCGGTCTTCGCGCTCGGGATCATGCCGTACATCACGGCGAGCATCATCATCCAGCTGCTCACCGTCGTCATCCCGCGCTTCGAGGCCCTCAAGGAAGAGGGCCAGTCGGGGCAGTCGAAGCTGACGCAGTACACCCGCTACCTGACGATCGGCCTCGCGATCCTCCAGTCGGCGACCCTCGTGACCTTCGCGCGCAACCCCTCCAGCCTCTTCGGCGGCAGCTGCCCGACGATCATGCCCGACGACTCGATGGCGACGATCCTCATCATGGTCCTCACGATGACCGCCGGCACCGGCCTCATCATGTGGTTCGGCGAGCTCATCACCGACAAGGGTGTCGGCAACGGCATGTCGCTGCTCATCTTCACCTCGATCGCCGCCGGCTTCCCGGCCTCGCTCTGGGCGATCAAGGAGAACAAGGGCTGGGGCACCTTCCTCGGCATCGTGCTGCTCGGCATCTTCGTCATCGCCGCGGTGGTCTTCGTCGAGCAGTCGCAGCGCCGCATCCCCGTGCAGTACGCCAAGCGCATGGTCGGACGCCGCATGTACGGCGGCACCTCGACCTACATCCCGCTCAAGGTCAACATGGCCGGCGTCATCCCCGTCATCTTCGCCAGCTCCCTGCTCGCCCTCCCGGGCCTCATCGCGCAGTTCAACACGCGCGCCGACGGCAACAACCCGGGCTGGGTCACGTGGGTGCAGCAGAACCTCGTGCGAGGTGACCACCCGATCTACATGGCGATCTACGTCGGGCTCATCCTCTTCTTCACGTTCTTCTACGTCTCGATCACGTTCAACCCGACCGAGGTCGCCGACAACATGAAGAAGTACGGCGGCTTCATCCCAGGTATCCGCGCCGGGCGACCCACGGCCGAGTACCTCAACTACGTCCTGACCCGAATCACCGTGCCGGGTGCCATCTACCTCGCCCTGATCTCGCTCATCCCGCTCGTGGCACTCGTGCTCGTCGGCGCCAACCAGAACTTCCCGTTCGGAGGCACCTCGATCCTCATCATCGTCGGTGTGGGTCTCGAGACGGTCAAGCAGATCGAGGCGCAGCTCCAGCAGCGTCATTACGAAGGGTTCCTCCGTTAAATGCGACTGATCATCCTCGGCCCGCCCGGTGCCGGTAAGGGCACCCAGGCGGCTCGCATCGCCGAGCGCCTCTCCATCCCGGCCATCTCGACCGGCGACATCTTCCGGTCCAACATCAAGAACGAGACCGAGCTGGGTCTCAAGGTCAAGGACATCCTCGCCTCGGGCGGCTACGTCCCCGACGAGGTCACCAACGAGATCGTCGAGGATCGGCTCGACTGGCCCGACGCGGCCGGCGGCTTCCTCCTCGACGGCTACCCCCGCACGGCGGGTCAGGTCGAGGCGCTCGACGAGATGCTCGCGCGCCACGGCCACCGGCTCGACGCCGTCCTCGAGCTCGAGGTCGACGACGACGCGATCGTCGAGCGCCTCCTCAAGCGGGCTGAGACCGAGGGTCGCTCTGACGACACCGAGGACGTCATCCGTGAGCGCCAGGCGATCTACTACCGCGAGACCGCGCCCCTCAGCCACCACTACGACGAGGTCGGCCTGCTCGTCCGCGTCGACGGCATGGGCGAGCTCGACAAGGTGACCGACCGGCTCGTCGAGGCCCTCCCGGCCCACCCGAGCCCCTGAGCGCCCACACCGTGTTCGGACGCCGCAACAAGCTCCAGGGTCGCACCGACGAGCAGCTCCTCCTCATGCGTGAGGCGGGGCTGCTCGTCGGGCGCACCCTCGAGATGCTCGCCGCCGAGGTGCGCCCGGGAGTGACGACGCTCGAGCTCGACCGTCTCGCCGAGGACTTCATCCGCAGCAACGGTGGCATCCCCAACTTCCAGCTCGTCCCCGGCTACAGCCACACGCTCTGCACGAGCGTCAACGAGGAGGTCGTCCACGGCATCCCCGGCAGCCGGGTGCTGCGCGAGGGTGACGTCGTGTCGGTCGACTGCGGCGCCGAGGTCGCGGGCTGGAACGGCGACGCGGCCTTCACCGCCGTCGTCGGAGGCGCCGAGGCCGCGCGCCCCGAGGACCTCGCGCTCATCGCCGCCACCGAGGCCAGCCTGTATGCCGGGATCGCCGCCATGCGCGTCGGTGACCGTCTCTACGCGGTGGGCGACGCCGTCGAGGCCAGCATCGAGGCCGCCGCGGAGCGCGACGGTCGCGTCTACGGCATCATCGAGGACTACGTCGGTCACGGCATCGGCACCCAGATGCACATGGATCCGCAGATCCCCAACTACGCCGTGCGCGACGCCGGCCCGAAGCTCGTCAACGGCTTCACCGGCGCGATCGAGCCGATGGTCACGCTCGGCACGACCGACACGACGGTGCTCGCCGACGACTGGACCGTCGTGACGGCCGACGGCACCCGTGCCGCCCACTGGGAGCACTCGGTCGCCGTGCGCGACGGCGGCCTGTGGATCCTCACGGCCATCGACGGCGGCGAGGCGGCGCTGGCAGCCCACGGCGCGGCATACGCCCCGCTCGGCTGAGCGACCTCCCACCCGGCAGCACGAGCTCGGTGGCGCTCTAGGGCCCGGACTGTCGGGCCCGGCGCGTAGCCTCGCGCTGTTACGCTTCCCCGTAGCACCCCCAGCGCCCAGGGCCTCGACGCCGCCGGGCTGCTCGCCTTCGTCGAGGCCGCCGAGCGCGGCGGGCTCGGCCTGCACAGCCTCATCGTGGCCCGGCACGGCCAGGTCGTCGCGCAGGGGTGGTGGCGCCCGTATGCCGCCGAGCGGGTCCACCTCGCCTACTCCCTCTCGAAGACGGTGACGGCCACGGCCGTCGCGTTTCTCGTGCAGGAGGGTCGCCTCTCGCTCGAGGACCGGGTGCTCGACTTCTTCCCCGAGATCGACGGCGCCACCGTGCCCTCGGGGTGGCACGACGTGCGGGTCAAGCACTGCCTCTCGATGACCGTGGGGCACGAGGACGACGCGTGGGCGCGAGTGTTCGACCGCAGCAGCGGCACCGACTACGCCGCACCCGACGACTGGGTGCCCCACGTCTTCGCGACGGCGCCGACGCGCGAGCCGGGCACGGTCTTCGCGTACAACCAGGTCGCCACCTACCTGCTGTCCCTGATCGTCGGTCGGGTCGCCGGCCAGGGCGTGTCCGAGATGCTGCGGCCGCGACTGCTCGCGCCGCTCGGCCTGCCCGACATCCCGTGGCACCGTGACCCGCTCGGTCGTGAGCTCGGCTTCAGCGGCTCGCACCTGACGACGGAGGGCATCGCCTCGATCGCCCAGCTCTACCTCGACCAGGGCCGGTGGGAGGGGCGCCAGCTGCTCTCGCCGTCGTGGGTGGCCGAGGCGACCGTCGGCTTCGGGCCGCGCAACGAGGACCCCCTCACCCCGCCCGACTGGGCGCGCGGCTACGGCTACTCCTTCTGGATGCAGCGCCACGGCTACCGCGGCGACGGAGCCTACGGCCAGTTCCTCGCGGTGCTGCCCGAGCAGGACCTCGTCGTCGCGATCACCTCAGAGCAGCCCGACATGCAGGCGACGCTCGACGCCCTCTGGGAGCACGTCGTGCCCGCAGCCGGGCGCCCCGGCTCCGAGCAGGCCGACACCGAGCTCGCCGCGGTGCTGGCGAGCCGCGAGATCCCGGCGATGGCCGGAGGGGCGCTCGGGCCCGACCATGCCGAGTTCACCCGGTCGTCGGCCTCCGACCTGTCCGACGACTACACCGCCGTCTCGGTGACCCGCGAGGCCGGCGGTCACGTCCTCGGTCTCGCCCGCCGGGGGGAGTGGCTGCGCGTGCCGGTGGCCTCCGGCGCCTGGGTGGAGTCGGCCCTCGTCGGCGGCGGCGCGACCTTGCCCGTCGTCAGCAGCGGCGGCTGGGTCGACGAGGACGTCTTCCGGGCCGAGGTCATCGCCATCGAGACGCCGCACCGCTTCCGGGTCGAGGCCCGGCTGCGCGGGGGAGACGCCGACCTCACGTGGCGGATGGTGCCGCTGACCGGCGGCGACCCGCTGTGGCTCTCGACCCGCTGGGGTTGACCTCAGCCCTGCGCGGTGCCAGCCCCGTCATCGGGTGCCACGTCGCGGCCGAGGGTTCCGGCCTGGCCGCCGAGATGGACGAGGAGCCGCTCGGCGACGACGCGGGCGTTGGCCTGGAGCACGGGCAGCGGCACGCGGGGGAGGTTCTCCTCCCAGTCGAGCAGCGGTGAGCCCCGGAACTGCGGGATCCGCGCGGGGCGGCCGAAGAAGAACAGGTGCAGGTGCGCGCTGCCGTCGCCGTACTTGGCGACGTGCACCCGGCCGACGCTGGGCACGTGCTCGACGGCGTCCGAGATCGCCACGACGAGCTGGCCCATCTCGGCGGCGAGGTCGGTCGGCAGGCTCGGCAGGTCGTGGTGCTCCAGCGGCGAGAGGACGAGCTGCACCGGAAGGCCGGACTGGTCGGTGAGGCCGAGGCGCCACCGGGCGTTGGACCAGACCGTCGTGCCGTCGTCGGGGCCGAAGCCCGTCGCGCACCAGCAGTCGCGCGCCTCCTCGCCGCGGCGGGCCGGCTCCTCGTCGGCCAACGGCTGCAGCGGCTTGAGGCGCAGGCTGTCGATCTCGTACGGGTAGATGTCCCAGCCGGGCATCTCCTCCACCGCGACGGGCAGGCGCCCCTCGGCATCGGCGGCGGCGAGGATGCGCGCGTGGTAGTCCTCGGGGCTCTCGGCCTCCCCGAGCAGGGGGTCGTGCGCCCCGGGGTCGGTCCGGAGTGCGTCGGTGGGCACCGCGTCGTCGCCGTCGTCGCTCATGTCGCCAGTATGCCGCCCGGCCGGGTTCCGGAGTCAGCGTGACGCGAGTGCTCGCGGGTGGGAGCATCGGCACATGGGTGAGCTCACGGCATACCTGGAGTCGTTGCCCTCGCCGCAGCGCGAGGCGCTCGAGCACGTCGTCGACGCGGCCCGGCGTGCGGCGCCCGACGCGGAGGAGGGTCGCAGCTACGGCATGGCGGCCCTCCGGCTCGCGGGCAAGCCGCTCGTCGGGGTGACGGCGTCGGCGCGCCACCTCTCGCTCTTCCCGTTCAGCCCCGCGGTGGTCGAGGCCGTCGCCCCCGACCTCGGGGGCTACAGCCTGTCGAAGGGCACGATCCGCTTCACCGTGGACCAGCCGCTGCCCGACGGGGTCGTCGAGCGCGTCGTCGACCTGAGGCGCGCTGAGATCGAACGCTGAGATCGAACGCTGACGCCGGCGCCCCCGGTTCGAGGTGATGCCGCACCCCACGTGGGTGGCGGGATCACCTCCAACGAGGTATGCCGTGGGGCTGGTGGAGGTGATGGCGGGCCTCACGTGAGTGGCGGGATCACCTCGACCCGAGGCCTTGGGACGGCGCGCACGATAGCGCCCGGCCCGATTTCAGGGAAGTGCCCCCTGTGGCGTATTCTTGTGCGTTGGGTGTCGTGTGCCTCGACGCCTGACTCGCGCCTGTGCTTGCACGGGCAGATACGGCACGCCCCAAGGTCGGTCCACTCCGGGTCGACCACCAACAGATTGACGGAGGATATGGCCAAGAAGGACGGTGTCATCGAGATCGAGGGCACGATCGTCGAGGCTCTCCCGAACGCGATGTTCCGGGTGGAGCTCACCAACGGTCACAAGGTGCTCGCACACATCTCGGGCAAGATGCGCCAGCACTACATCCGGATCCTCCCTGAGGACCGGGTCGTGGTGGAGCTCTCGCCCTATGACCTGACCCGCGGTCGGATCGTCTTCCGCTACCGCTGATCACCAGGCCGGCTCGCACCGCTCGCGCGGAGCGGACCGGCATGCGTGTGAAGCACCTCCTGACAAAACCCAGCTCCTGCTCGTCCGGGCCCCGGCCCGAGGCGGACAGGAGCGCGATCTGAAGACAGCAGGCAGATGAAGGTTCAGCCGAGCGTCAAGAAGATCTGCGACAAGTGCAAGGTGATCCGCCGCAATGGTCGGGTCATGGTGATCTGCGAGAACCTGCGCCACAAGCAGCGCCAGGGCTGAGCAGAGCCACCACCCTCGCCGTCGACAGACCTTTCGACAGCACGCAACAAGTGAATGAATGCAGCACCCGGCCCCTGATGACCGACCGTCGTGTCGGCGCAGGACGTCACCCCCGGCACGGAGGCCGGGGACCGGAGGACCGCCCTTCTGTGCGGCGGTCCACGAACCCGGATCGGTGACTGCTCCAGACCTCCGCGAAACAGAATCCAGGAGAACCACCAACATGGCTCGTCTTGTTGGAGTCGACCTTCCGCGTGACAAGCGCGTCGAGGTCGCACTGACCTACATCTTCGGTGTCGGTCGCACCCGTTCCAAGGAGGCGCTGGTTGCGACCGGCGTCGACCCCAACACCCGCGTCAAGGACCTCGGTGAGACCGAGCTCGTTGCGCTTCGTGACTTCCTCGAGGGCAACTACCGCCTCGAGGGTGACCTTCGCCGTGAGGTGCAGGCCGACATCCGCCGCAAGGTCGAGATCGGTTCCTACGAAGGTCTCCGTCACCGTCGTGGTCTCCCCGTGCGCGGTCAGCGCACGAAGACCAACGCGCGCACCCGCAAGGGCCCGAAGCGCACTGTGGCCGGCAAGAAGAAGGCCAAGTGATCCTGATCGAGATCGCCCCGGCGAGCTCATCAGCGGTCCACACCGACATTCAGTTCTGACGTAGGAGAAAAATGCCTCCCAAGGCTCGTGTGACGAAGGTTCGTCGCAAGGAGAAGAAGAACGTTGCCCACGGGCACGCTCACATCAAGAGCACGTTCAACAACACCATCATCTCGATCACGGACCCCACGGGTGCTGTGATCGCGTGGGCCTCTGCCGGCCAGGTCGGCTTCAAGGGCTCGCGCAAGTCCACCCCGTTCGCTGCCCAGATGGCCGCCGAGGCTGCTGCCCGGCGCGCCATGGAGCACGGCATGCGCAAGGTCGACGTCTTCGTGAAGGGCCCGGGCTCGGGCCGCGAGACGGCGATCCGTTCGCTCACCGCCACCGGCCTGGAGGTCGGCGCGATCAGCGACGTCACGCCCACGCCGCACAACGGTGTCCGCCCGCCCAAGCGCCGTCGCGTCTGATCCCGGCCTGAGCGAGAGAGAGAACTAGACACATGGCTCGTTACACCGGCCCGATCACCAAGAAGTCCCGCCGCCTCAAGATGGACCTCGTCGGCGGCGACAAGAACTTCGAGCTCCGTCCCTTCCCGCCCGGCCAGCACGGCCGTCGCCGGATCCAGGAGAAGGAGTACCTCACCCAGCTTCAGGAGAAGCAGCGCGCCCGCTTCACCTACGGCGTCATGGAGAAGCAGTTCGTCCGGTACTACAAGGAGGCGGCCCGCCGCCCCGGCAAGACCGGCGAGAACCTGCTCCAGATCCTCGAGACCCGTCTCGACAACGTCGTCTACCGCGCGGGCCTGGCCCGCACGCGTCGTCACGCCCGTCAGCTCGTGACCCACGGTCACTTCGAGGTCAACGGCGTGCGCGTCGACGTGCCCTCCTACCGCGTCGAGCAGTACGACATCATCACGGTCCGCAAGCAGTCGGTCGAGACCTTCCCGTTCGAGCTGGCTCGCCAGACGTTCGGCGAGCGTCCCATCCCGGCCTGGATGCAGGTCGTCCCCGGTTCGCTCCAGGTGCTCATCCACCAGCTCCCGGTGCGCGCCCAGATCGACAGCCAGCTCACCGAGCAGCTCATCGTCGAGCTCTACTCCAAGAACTGACCACCCCTCGGGGTCCGTATGCCGCCGAGCCCGCTCGGCGGCATACGGGATCAGTTCGCCAGGGGCTGGGGTCGCAGACAGAGCCGACCCCACCCGCCCGGATCGCGACCGGGCAGTTTCACGAGGCGTCATATGGCGGTCGCCCGTGGGAAGGAAATGAACAGTGCTCATCGCACAGCGTCCCGTGCTCTCCGAAGAGGTCGTGGTCGAGAACCGCAGCCGCTTCACCATCGAGCCGCTCGAGCCCGGCTTCGGCTACACGCTCGGCAACTCCCTCCGTCGCACCCTGCTCTCGAGCATCCCGGGCGCGGCGGTCACCTCCATTCGCATCGACGGCGTGCTCCACGAGTTCTCGACCGTGCCGGGTGTGAAGGAGGACGTCACCGAGATGATCCTCAACATCAAGGGCCTCGTCGTCTCCTCGGAGCACGACGAGCCGGTCGTCATGTACCTGCGCAAGCAGGGCCCGGGCGCCGTCACCGCTGCCGACATCACGCCCCCGGCGGGTGTCGAGGTACACAACCCCGACCTGCACATCGCGACGCTCAACGACAAGGGCAAGCTCGAGATGGAGCTGACCGTCGAGCGTGGCCGTGGCTACGTCTCCGCGCAGCAGAACAAGTCCGGTGACCAGGAGATCGGCCGCATCCCGGTCGACTCGATCTACTCGCCCGTGCTCACCGTGACCTACAAGGTCGAGGCGACACGTGTCGAGCAGCGCACCGACTTCGACAAGCTCATCGTCGACGTCGAGACGAAGAACTCGATGACGCCGCGTGACGCCATGGCCTCGGCCGGCAAGACGCTCGTGGAGCTCTTCGGTCTGGCGCGCGAGCTCAACGTCGAGGCCGAGGGCATCGACATGGGCCCGTCGCCGACGGACGCGGCGCTCGCCGCCGACCTGGCGCTGCCGATCGAGGACCTCGACCTCACGGTTCGTTCCTACAACTGCCTGAAGCGCGAGGGCATCCACACCGTGGGTGAGCTCGTGAGCCGTAGCGAGGCCGACCTGCTCGACATCCGCAACTTCGGTGCGAAGTCGATCGACGAGGTCAAGGCCAAGCTCGTCGGCATGGGTCTGGCCCTCAAGGACAGCCCTCCCGGGTTCGACCCGTCGGCCCTCGTCGACAACTACGACTACGACGACACCGACCTCGACGACGTGGCGTCGCTCGAGGACGAGCAGCTCTGACCGACCGCTTGTTGACCCAGTCGCGCTGCGCAGCCTGACGGCAGCAGCGGCGAGGTCAGACCTTCTAGGAGAAACGAAATGCCCACCCCCACCAAGGGTCCCCGCGTCGGTGGCGGCCCCGCCCACGAGCGGCTCATCCTCGCGAACCTCGCGACGTCGCTCTTCGAGCACGACAGCATCACGACGACCGAGGCGAAGGCCAAGCGTCTTCGTCCGCTCGCCGAGCGTCTCATCACCTTCGCCAAGCGCGGCGACCTGCACGCTCGTCGTCGGGTCATGACCGTCGTGCGTGACAAGGGTGTCGTCCACCGTCTCTTCGCCGAGATCGCCCCTGACATGGCGGTCCGCGAGGGTGGCTACACCCGCATCACGAAGATCGGCGCCCGCAAGGGCGACAACGCCCCCATGGTCGTCATCGAGCTCGTCCGCGAGCCGCTGTCGGCCAAGAAGGCGACGGTCAAGGAGGCCGAGGGCGCGACCCGTCGTGCCGCCAAGCAGGAGGAGGCCAAGGCCGCCGCTGCGGAGACCAAGGCCGCCGAGGACGCCGAGAAGGTCGAGTCCAGCGAGACGACCGAGGCTGCCGCTGCGCTGCCCGAGGGCGCCGTCGCCGCGAACGAGGACGGCTCGTCGCCCGACGAGGCCTACACGGTCAAGGGCAACGCCGACTCGGGCAAGTACCACGAGGCCGACGGTCAGTGGTACGACCAGACGATCGCCGAGTTCTGGTTCAAGTCCGCCGAGGACGCTGAGAAGGCCGGCTTCACGAAGGCCGGCGCCAGCTCCTGAGGCTGACCCACGCAAATCGACAGAGCAGTTCGTCCCGCACGGGACGGACTGCTCTGTCGTTTGTGGGCCGATGAACTGCTCTCTCGAGGGGTGGGGGGGTGCGTCCTTCCTGATCGAGAGAGCATTCCGTCGGTCTGGGAGTGCCGACGAACTGCTCTCTCGATTGGTGGGGGTGGGGGGGCGTCCTTCCTGGCCGAGAGAGCACTCCGTCGGTCTGGGAGTGCCGACGAACTGCTCTTTGGATTGTGGTGTGGGGTGGGCGTTAGGCTGCGGCGGCATGAGTGAGACGAGGTCCCCGGTGCTGCGCGTGCGGCTGGACCTCGCCTACGACGGGACCGACTTCTCGGGGTGGGCGCAGCAGCCGGGGCTGCGCACCGTCGAGGGCACCCTGTCCTCGGCCCTCGCCACCGTGCTGCGTCTGCCGGAGCCGGCCCGCCTCACCGTGGCCGGGCGCACCGACGCCGGCGTGCACGCCCGCGGTCAGGTCGTGCACCTCGACGTGCCCTCTGACGCCTGGGCGGCTGTGCCGGGGCGCTCGGACCGGACCTCCAGCGCTGCGCTCGTCTCGCGCCTCGCCGGCGTGCTGCCCACCGATGTCGTCGTGCGACGCGCGACTGAGGTGCCCCAGGCCTTCGACGCGCGCTTCGCCGCCCTCGAGCGGCGCTACCTCTATCGCCTCGTCGGCGTCGACGGCCCGCGTGACCCGCTGCGGCGGCGCGACACCGTGTGGTGGCGCCGGCCGCTCGACGTCGACGCGATGGACGAGGCAGCACGAGGGCTCGTCGGCCTGCGCGACTTCGCGGCCTTCTGCAAGCGCCGCGAGGGTGCGACGACGACCCGGACCCTGCTCGAGTTCACGTGGCAGCGGCTCGACGACGGGGTGCTCGCCGCGACGGTCCGGGCCGACGCCTTCTGCCACTCGATGGTGCGCTCTCTCGTCGGTGCCGTCGTGCCCGTGGGGGAGGGGCGCCGCGAGGTCACCTGGCCGCAGACGCTCCAGGAGCGCGCCGTGCGGGCCCCCGAGGTCCTCGTCATGCCGCCACACGGCCTCAGCCTCGAGCAGGTGCTCTACCCCGCCGACGACGAGCTCGCCGCGCGCGCCCGTGTCGCGCGGTCGCGGCGCGACAGTGCCGACGACGAGGCGTCGAGCGCCGTGGTCAGCGGGCCGCAGAGCCTGTGATTGACTCCTCCCATGCGTGACCGATCGCCCCGACGCCGCTCCCGGTCAGGGCGCGGGGTCGCGCGCACGCGCTGGTCGGCCGTCTCGCTGCTGACCGTCGCCCTCGTGCTCACCGGCTGCTCGAAGGACCCGGCCGCGACCACGGCCGCCACCGCCGCAGCCTCCTCGACCGGGGCGACGCCGGCCACCCCGGCGACCTCGCCCACAGGCGCCACGACGACGGAGAGCACCCAGAGCGACGTCGTGCGGGCCCGTTCCGGCGACTTCGGGGTCGTGCCCCCAGAGGCCTGGGCCGAGGCGACCGACCGGGCCGGCGACATCGCGGGACTCGACCTAGTGCTGCTCTCGTCGCGCAAGGTCGCGGGCTTCGGCACCAACCTCGTCGTGCTCACCTCGGCAGGTGACGACGCCTCCGCCGAGGCAGAGATCGCCAAGGGCCGCGAGCAGATGGGTGCCGCCGGGCGCACCGTCTCCGAGACCCCCGACAAGCAGGTCGCCGGGGCGACGGCGCGAGGTTTCCAGACCGCCTTCGAGCAGAACGGCGTCAAGGTCGTTGCACGGTCCTACGGCCTCGCCCGCGGCGGCAAGGTCTACCTGCTCACCCTCAGCTCGGCCGAGCAGGAGGCCGACCACGCGATGACCGAGCTCGACGAGATCCTCGCCTCGTGGACGTGGTCGTGACCGCCGCCGCGTCTCGAGCGGGCGTTAACGGCGTGACGCGCCCCCACGGCATACGTCAGGCTTGACCCTCGTGGGCCACGTCGACGTCAACTCCATCTCCTTCAGCCTGCCGGACGGCAGGCCGCTCCTGAACGACGTCTCGATGCGGGTGGGCGAGGGCGCCAAGGTCGCCCTCATCGGCCCGAACGGCACGGGCAAGACGACCCTGACCCGCATCATCGCCGGCGACCTCGACGCGCACGAGGGCGCGGTCACCCGCTCGGGCGGGCTCGGCGTCATGCGCCAGTTCATCGGCAAGGTGCGCGACGACACGACGGTGCGCGACCTGCTCGTCTCGGTCGCTCCCACACGCATCCGCGAGGCAGCCGAGGAGATCGACCGCACCGAGATGCTCATGATGGAGCGCGACTCCGAGGACGACCAGATGGCGTATGCCCACGCCCTCGTCGAGTGGGGCGAGGCCGGGGGCTACGAGCAGGAGACCATCTGGGACCAGTGCACGATGGCGGCGCTGGGCATCCCGTACGAGCAGTCGCAGTGGCGCAAGGTCACGACGCTCTCGGGCGGCGAGCAGAAGCGGCTCGTCCTCGAGGCGCTCCTGCGCGGGCCCGAGGAGGTGCTGCTGCTCGACGAGCCCGACAACTACCTCGACGTGCCGACGAAGCGCTGGCTCGAGGAGGCGCTCGTCACGAGCCCCAAGACGGTGCTGTTCATCAGCCACGACCGGGAGCTGCTCGACCGGGTGGCGACCCGCATCGCGACCCTCGAGCCGGGCGCGGCAGGCGCGACCCTCTGGGTGCACCCCGGACGCTTCTCGACCTACGCGCAGGCGCGCGACGACCGCAACGCCCGGCTCGAGGAGCTCCGCCGCCGCTGGGACGAGGAGCACGTCAAGCTCAAGACCCTCGTACAGACGCTCAAGGTCAAGGCGAAGTACAACGACGGCATGTCGTCGCGCTACCAGGCGGCCCAGACTCGGCTGGCGAAGTTCGAGCAGGCGGGTCCGCCCGAGGAGACGCCGATGACGCAGTCCGTCAAGATGCGCCTCACGGGCGGTCGCACGGCCAAGCGGGCGATCGTCGCGACGGACCTCGAGCTCACCGGCCTGATGAAACCCTTCGACCTCGAGGTCTGGTACGGCGAGCGGGTCGCGATCCTCGGCTCGAACGGCTCGGGCAAGTCGCACTTCCTGCGCCTGCTCGCGTCGGGCGGCACCGATCCGGAGCGGGAGCACCAGCCGGTCGGTGACGTGCGGCCGACCGCCGTCGACCACACCGGAGTGGTCCGGCTCGGCTCGCGTGTGCGGCCGGGATGGTTCGCCCAGACCCACGAGCACCCGACCCTGCTCGGCCGGACCCTCCTCGAGATCCTGCACCGCGGTGACGAGCACCGCGACGGCAAGCCTCGCGAGGAGGCCGCCCGCGCGCTCGACCGCTACGAGCTGGCTCGGTCGGGTGAGCAGACGTTCGAGTCGCTCTCCGGCGGCCAGCAGGCCCGCTTCCAGATCCTGCTGCTCGAGCTCTCGGGGGCGACCCTGTTGCTGCTCGACGAGCCGACCGACAACCTCGACCTCCAGTCCGCCGAGGCGCTCGAGGAGGGGCTGGCCCGTTTCGAGGGCACCGTCATGGCGGTGACCCACGACCGCTGGTTCGCCCGGGGCTTCGACCGCTACCTCGTCTTCGGCTCGGACGGCCGGGTCTACGAGTCGCCGGAGCCGGTCTGGGACGAGAAGCGGGTCGTGCGGCCCCGCTGACGTGGCGCTCCTGCGGGAGTAGCGTCGCAGGATGACCCTGCGCTCGATCGATGCCGGTGTGGTCGCGGCCCCGATGGCCGGCGGGGCCTCGACCCCTGATCTCGTCGCCGCCGTCGGCGAGGCGGGTGGCTTCGGCTTCCTCGCCGGCGGCTACCTCACCACCGAGCAGCTCGCGGCGCAGGTGGCGGGGGTCTGGGACCTCACCTCGCGGCCCTTCGGGGTCAACCTCTTCGTCCCCGACACCGCCAACGTGTATGCCGTCCGGTCCGGCGGTCTGACGGGCGCCGACCGCGCCTCCGCGGTCGCCGCCTACCGCGAGTCGCTGGCAGCCGACGCGGCGGCGCTCGGCGTGGAGCCGGGGGAGCCGCGCCCGGGCGACACCGACGACTGGGAGCGCAAGCTCGACCTCGTCGTTCGCGAGCGGGTGACGGCCGTGTCCTTCACCTTCGGGCTGCCCTCTGCGGCGGTCATCGGCGAGCTGGCTCGCGCCGGCAGCGAGAGCGTCGTCACCGTGACCGATGTCGACGAGGCGCGAGCCGCGCTCGAGGCCGGCGTCGACGGACTCTGCGTCCAGGGCGTGGAGGCCGGTGGTCACCGGGGCACCCTCGACCCGACCTCGGTTCCGGACGACTCCGACCTCGCCGCTCTCGTCGAGGGGGTGCGGCAGACGGCCTGGGACCTCGGCCGTGACGACGTCGTCATCATGGCGGCGGGCGGCATCACGACACGTCACCGTGCCGATGCCGTGCGTGCGGCGGGCGCCGACGCGGTCCAGGTCGGCACGGCGTTCCTGCTCACCCCGGAGGCAGGCACCGGCCTCGCCTACCGCCGCGCCCTGAGCGACGCGGCATACGGCAGCACGCGCGTCACCCGCGCCTTCTCCGGGCGCCTGGGGCGCTGTCTCGAGACCGACTTCGTGCGCCGGCACGATGAGCAGGCCCCGGCGGCCTACCCCGAGCTGCACCACGTGACCGTGCCGCTGCGACGGGCATCGGCGCAGGCGGACAAGCCCGACGTCGTGGCGCTGTGGGCCGGCACCGGCTGGCGTGCCGCCCGAGCTGTGCCGGCCGCGACCGTCGTCGCCGGGTTGGCTCGATAAGCGCGCGAGCCCGCTGAGCGCTGGCCCGTCGACGCTGGGTCCTGGGCCTCGGCTACGCGGTGCACGGGTCGCGCCATCCGACCGGAGGAGAGTGCCCCGCGGGCGGGCCCGGCGGCATACGGTGTGGCCCATGCCCTCAGCCCAAGGAAACCTCACGTGGCAGCTCGCCACCGACCGCCCCCACCTGCTCGCCGAGCCCGTCGCGGCGGCGCTCGACCAGGTGGTGGGAGCGCGAGTCGCCGAGATCGATGCGGAGCTCGCCGACACGGCGGCCTTCTGCGCGGCCTACGACGTCGCTCCGGAGGCCTCGGCCAACTGTGTCGTCGTGGAGGGCCGTCGTGGTGAGGAGGTGACGCTCGCGGCAGTCATGGTGCTCGCGACTGACCGGGCCGACATCAACCGCGTCGTGCGGCGTCACCTCGGCGTCCGCAAGATCTCGTTCGCCGACCAGGCTCGGGCGCAGGAACTGACCGGGATGCAGCAGGGAGGCATCACGCCGGTCGGGCTGCCCGAGGGCTGGCCGGTGCTCGTCGACGCGAGGGTCGTCGCGGCGGGGCCGGTCGTCATCGGCGCAGGAGTGCGGGGGGCGAAGCTGCTCGTGCACGGCTCGGCGCTCGCCGACCTGCCGGGCGCCGTGGTGCTCGAGCTCGCCATGACCTGAGCCGGGGACGGCTCGGGCCCCCGGCGTCATGCGTGTCGGTCAGCTGGGTCAGTCCGGTCAGCCCCGGTCAGCCCCGGTCAGCCCCGGTCAGCCCCGGTCAGCCTGCAACGTCCCACAGGAGGCGGGACCGCTCGGAGGCGGTGGTGCCACCCCAGATGCCGAAGGTCTCGGGAACGCGCATCGCGTGCTCGAGGCAGGCGCGGGCGACGGGGCACTCGCTGCAGATGGCCTTCGCGGCCTCGGTCTGCTCGCGGCGCTGGATCTGACCCATGTCGGGGTCGTCCACGAAGAACTGCTCGGCGTCCTTGCCGCGGCACAGGCCCTGCTCCTGCCACTCGTACGAGCTGTAGACGGGCCGGGGGAGACGAGTGACGGTCATGGCTTCCTCCACGTGATCCGGAGCGGCGACCCTGCGCTGAAGTTGTGCAGTGATCTTGTGCACTGAACTTACGCAGAACTCGTGCCATTGCACAAGATGGCTGCGCAAGTTTATTGTGGGCTCTGCCTGCAGAGAATCGGGTCGCACAGTCGTGCCGTCCGAGGATCCCCGCCGGCGAGCGCAGGAGTGGTGATGAGGGATGACTGACGACGTGGGTGGAGCGCGCGACGGGCAGCACCACGAGCACGGGGGGCGACTGCAGCCCCCGAGGTATGCCGCACGGCCCGTCGACGAGGGCGCCGTGGAGTCCGAGGGTGGCCGAGCCGGCGGTGTCGAGGGGCCAGGCGCCGGCAGCGCAGCTCCGACTGCCCGTGACGACGTGCCGGTGCTCAGCTGGCCGGTGGGCGCGGTCGCCGACCGGCTCGGGGTCTCGACCTCGACCCTGCGCTCGTGGGAGCGGCGCTACGGCCTCGGCCCCACGCACCGCACGGGTGGGAACCACCGGCGCTACGGCCCGGTCGACCTGCAGCGCGTCCAGCTCATGACACGTCTCACTGCCGCAGGCATCCCCGCCCAGGCCGCCGCCGAGAGCGTGACGGCCATGCCGCCCGAGGAGGTCGCGCGTCGCCTCGGATCCACTGCCGACGGCGGCGCGCCCGAGTCGTCCGCGGCGCGGGCGGCACGAGAGTCGGTGGGCGGGGTCCTCGACGACGACGCGGCGGATGAGGGCATCGAGAGCGTCTTCGGGCCGGTGCGGGCTGCCGCGCTGGCGGGCGGGGCGGCCACCGACGAGGGCACGGTCGATGCGATCCTCTCGGCAGCGCGCGAGCTCGACGCCACCGGCCTGCTGCACCTCTACCGCCAGACGTTGCGCCGCCTCGACTTCGCCGACGCCTGGTCGGGAGTCTTCGCCCCGTCACTGCGCGCCATCGGCGAGCGCTGGGGCGAGGGGTCCCTCGGCATCGAGTCCGAGCACCTTGCGAGCGAGCTGCTCCAGGGCGAGCTGCGCGGGGTCGTGCGGGCCAACCGCTTCCGCATGTCAGGCACGCCGGTGCTCCTCGGCAGCGCCGACGACGAGCAGCACCACCTGCCCCTGCTCGCCGTCGAGGCGGAGCTCGCCCGGCACGGCGTGTCGAGCCTGCTCCTCGGACCCCGGGTGCCTGTCCGAGCCCTGGCGAAGGCGCTCGACCGGGCGCGTCCGCCGGCGGTCTTCATCTGGGCGTCGCTGCGGCGGCTGCCGACAGAGCCGCTGTGGGAGATGGTCGAAAGCCTCGACTGGCCGCTCACCGTCGTCATCGGCGGCCCCGGCTGGCCGCCCGAGGTGACCGGGCTCCGCGGCTCGGCCTCGGTGGTGCACGCGACGGACCTCGGCACGGCCGTGGGGCAGATCGTGCCCGTCGCGCGACCCTGACCGGAGGTCGAGCCGCCACCACCACGCCATGGCGGAATGGATGCGGCGGAGGCGGTCGCACGGCCGCAACGATCCAGCCATGGCGGCGCTCTTGCGGTTTCGGTGCAAGGCAGCGCTGACAAGAACGCAAGAAGTGCGCCACTTCTGAAAATTCTTGCAGCCAGATCTGGCGCATGGTGCAAAAGGGGGGATACGGTTCCCTCTGGTCGGTGCGCCTCCAGGGTGTCCGGCCAGCCCCTGCACCACGCCCTGCACGAAGGAGTGCGCATGCGCCGTCGCCCGGCCACGACCGCCGTCAGCCTCACCGCCCTGGTCCTTGCCGGACTGGCGGTGCCGATCACCGGCACGGCGGCCCGGGCCGCGGAGCCGGCCCGCACCGCGACCCTCGTCGGCTCGCTCCAGGACGAGCTCGGCTGCCCGGGTGACTGGCAGCCCACCTGCACGGCGACCGACCTCATCCGCGAGGGCGACACGACGACGTACTCGCAGGTGTTCACCCTGCCGAAGGGCTCCTACGAGCTCAAGGTCGCGATCAACCACTCGTGGGACGAGAGCTATGGCCAGGGCAGCGGCAACGTGCCCCTCGTGCTGGGCGGCACCGCGAAGCTGAAGTTCACCTACGACGACGCGACGCACGCCATCGGCATCACCCCGCTCGAGCTCGCGGGACCGGCGACGCCCGCCGACGCCAAGCTCGCCACGGCCGCGCTGCGTGAGCTCGCGACGCGGGAGCGCTTCTACTTCGTCATGGCCGACCGCTTCGCCAACGGCGACTCGGGCAACGACCAGGGCGGCCTCACCGGCAGCCGTCTCGAGACGGGCTACGACCCCACCGACGCGGGGTTCTACCACGGTGGTGACCTCAAGGGCGTCACGCAGAAGCTCGACTACATCAAGGGTCTCGGCACGACCGCCATCTGGCTGACGCCGTCCTTCAAGAACCGCCCCGTGCAGGGCAGCGGCTCCGACGCGAGCGCGGGCTACCACGGCTACTGGGTCACCGACTTCACCCAGATCGACCCGCACCTCGGCACCAATGCCGAGATGAAGGCCCTCATCGCCGCGGCGCACGCCAAGGGGATGAAGGTCTACTTCGACATCATCACCAACCACACCGCCGACGTCGTCGACTACGAGGGCGGCAAGCACGGCTACATCTCCAAGGAGACCGCGCCCTACAAGGCGGCCGACGGCACCGTCTTCGACGACGCCACGGTGGCGGGCAAGCCGATGTGCGCAGGGACCCAGGCGGCATACCCCGACTGCTTCCCCCCGCTGTCGGCGGCCACGTCCTTCCCGTACAAGCCGGTCTTCCGCACCGACGCCGACAAGACCGTCAAGGTGCCGGCCTGGCTCAACGACCCGACGATGTACCACAACCGCGGCGACTCGACCTTCGCCGGCGAGTCCTCGAGCTACGGTGACTTCGTCGGTCTCGACGACCTCTTCACCGAGCGCTCCGACGTCGTCACCGGCATGGAGGACATCTACAAGAGCTGGGTCGACTTCGGCATCGACGGCTTTCGCATCGACACGGTCAAGCACGTCAACATGCAGTTCTGGCAGTCCTTCTCGCCGGCGATCCTGAAGCACGCCAAGGAGATCGGCAAGCCCGGCTTCAACATGTTCGGCGAGGTCTTCGACAGCAACCCGGCCTACATGAGCCAGTTCACGACGACCGGCAAGCTGCCGGCGACCCTCGACTTCGGCTTCCAGAGCGCGGCGCTCGGCTTCGCCCAGGGCAAGGCGACCACCGGGGTGCGTGACCTCTTCGCGGGTGACGACTACTACACCGACACCGACTCGAACGCCTACGAGCTGCCGACCTTCCTCGGCAACCACGACATGGGCCGCATCGGGGCGATGCTGCTCGGCGGCAGCTACGACAACGCAGACGCCGCCCAGCGCAAGAACCTCCTCGACCGCACCGAGCTCGCGAACTCCCTGATGTTCCTCACGCGCGGCAACCCGGTCGTCTACTACGGCGACGAGCAGGGCTTCACCGGTCCGGCAAGCGGGTTCGACGACAAGCGCGCCCGTCAGGACATGTTCGGCTCGAAGACCTCCATCTACCAGGACGACGTCGTCATCGGCAGCCCTGACCTCCAGGGCGACGGGGCGCACTACTCGACGAGCGTTCCGCTCTACCAGCACATCAAGCAGCTCGCGGCCCTGCGCCAGGCCCACCCGGCGCTCGCCGACGGCGCGCAGATCCACCGCTACGCCTCCGACGCAGCCGGCATCTACGCCTTCAGCCGCATCGACAAGTCGGCCAAGCGCGAGTACGTCGTCGCGACGAACAACGCGACGAGCGCGAAGTCGGCGACCTTCGAGACGTTCTCGGCCGGCGCGAAGTTCGTTCCGCTGCTCGGCGGCTCGGGCGACCTGCGCGCCGACAAGGCCGGCCGCGTGACCGTCACGCTGCCGCCGCTGTCGGTCGCCGTCTACCGGGCGAACGCGACGATGACCGCGTCGCCGGCGGCCCCCGCCATCTACCCGACCTCGCCGAGCGCCGGTGGCGTCGTCGGTGGTCGCGCCGAGATCGGCGCCGCCGTGCCCGCCAACACCTTCGCCGAGGTCAGCTTCCTCTACCGTCCGGTCGGCACGAGCACGTGGACGCCGATCGGCACCGACGACAACGCCCCCTACCGCGTCTTCCACGACGTCAGTGGCATGGCCAAGGGCACCCTGCTCGAGTACCGGATGGTGGCCAAGGACATCTCCGGCCGGGTCTCCGCGACCTCGACCTACGGCATCGTCGGCGAGCCGCAGACCTCCGGTGGTGGCGGGGGCGGCGGCGTCGGCCCCGTCACCCAGCCGCAGAACGTCAGCGTCCCCGGCAACCACAACTCGGAGATGGGGTGCCCGGGTGACTGGCAGCCCGACTGCTCCCAGGCGCAGCTCACGCTCGACGCCAAGGACGAGATCTGGAAGGGCACCTACACCATCCCGGCCGGCGACTACGAGTACAAGGCCGCGATCAACAAGAAGTGGGACGAGAACTACGGGGCCGGCGCAGTCTCCAACGGCGGCAACATCGCCTACAAGGCCCCGGGCGGCTCGGTCACGTTCTACTACGACCACCGCACCCACTGGGTGACGAGCACCGCGCAGGGCCCGATCATCACGGCGCCCGGCAGCTTCCAGAGCGAGCTCGGCTGCCCGGGAGACTGGGCGCCGGACTGCATGCGCTCGTGGCTGCAGGACCCCGACGGTGACGGCACCTACACCTTCAGCACCGACCAGATCCCGGCCGGCAACTACGAGTTCAAGGTCGCGGTCGGCCTGAGCTGGAACGAGTCCTACCCGGCCAACAACGTCGCCTTCTCGGTGCCGGCGGACGGCGTCGTCACGACGATCACGTACAAGACGTCGGACCACACAGTCACCGTCAAGACCTCCAAGGCCGGGGCTGCTCCCGACCTGACGAAGGCCAAGGCGTTCATCGTCGGCCCCGACCTCGTGGCCTGGCCGGCCTCGGCCCTGCCTGCGGGAGTCGACCCGGCCACGCTGAAGTGGCGGCTGCACTGGTCGGCTGACGGCGGTCTCGCCGTCGACGCCGAGGCCGTGACCGGCGGATCCGTCGCGTCGCTCACCCGCGACCCCGCTGGGCTGCCCGCCTCGCTCGTCGCGGCGCACCCCGAGCTCAAGGGAGCCGTCGCTCTGCGCCTCGACCAGAGGACGGCGAAGCAGCTGCCCGAGATCCTCAAGGGCCAGGTGGCGGTCGCGATGTACGACTCCACGGGCAAGCTGCTCGACGCGACCGGCGCACAGACCGCGATCGCCCTCGACAGCCTGTATGCCGCGAAGGCAGCGACCCGCTCCTACGGCGTCAGCTTCACGGGTGGCAAGGTCGGCTTCAGCCTGTGGGCCCCGACCGCCCAGTCCGCGACACTGCTCACCTGGCCGGCGGGCTCGCCCGACCAGCCTGCGAGCGCTGCCCGGCGCGTGGCGATGACCCGCGCCGACGACGGCTCGTGGTCGGCGTCTCTGCCGTCCTCGGCCAGGAACGTGCGCTACCTCTTCGAGGTCAAGGTCTACGCACCGAGCACCGGCAAGGTCGAGACCAACCTCGTCACCGACCCGAACTCCGTTGCGCTGACGCTGAACTCGACAAGGTCGGTGGCGGTGGACCTCAAGGACACGGCATACATGCCCTCGGCGTGGCGCACGGCCAAGGCGCCGGCGCTCGCGAAGGACGTCGACTCGACGATCTACGAGCTGCACATCCGTGACTACTCGATGAGCGATGCCAAGGTGCCGGCCGCCAAGCGCGGCAGCTACCTCGCGTTCGCCGAGAACGGCGACGGCCGCACGCACCTCAAGGAACTCGCCAAGGCGGGCCTCAACACGGTGCACCTGCTGCCGAGCTTCGACATCGCCTCGATCGAGGAGGACCCGGCCAAGCAGCAGACGCCGCAGTGCGACCTCGCGTCCTACGCCCCGGACAGCACCGAGCAGCAGAAGTGCGTCGGTGCCGTGGCGAGCAAGGACGCCTTCAACTGGGGCTACGACCCCTACCACTACAGCGTGCCGGACGGCTCGTATGCGTCGAGCGCCGCTGCGGCAGATGGCGGTTCGCGGGTCGCGGAGTTCCGCACGATGGTCGGTGCCCTCCACGAGGACGGCCTGCGGGTCGTGCTCGACGAGGTCTTCAACCACACGGCGGCCTCGGGCCAGGCCGACAAGTCGGTGCTCGACAAGGTCGTGCCCGGCTACTACCAGCGGCTCAACGCGATGGGCGCCGTCGAGACCTCGACGTGCTGCCAGAACGTCGCCACCGAGCACGCGATGGCGCAGAAGCTCATGGTCGACTCGGTCGTCATGTGGGCCAGGGACTACAAGGTCGACGGCTTCCGCTTCGACCTCATGGGTCACCACAGCAAGGCCAACATGCTTGCCGTGCGATCGGCCCTCGACGCCCTCACCCCCCAGAAGGACGGGGTCGACGGCAAGGCCATCTACCTCTACGGCGAGGGCTGGAACTTCGGCGAGGTCGCGAACAACGCGCTGTTCGTCCAGGCGACGCAGGGCCAGCTCGGCGGCACCGGCATCGGGACCTTCAGCGACCGGCTCCGTGACGCCGTGCGCGGCGGTGGACCGTTCGACGAGGACCCGCGCAAGCAGGGCTTCGGCTCCGGCGAGGCGACCGACGACAACGGCGCGGTCGACAAGGACGGCAAGCCCGTCAACGTCGACGCGGCCGGGCGACTGGCCCACGACACCGACCTCGTGCAGCTCGGTCTCGCGGGCAACCTGCGGACCTTCACCTTCCGCAGCCAGGCAAGCGGGTCGGTCGTCAAGGGCACCCAGGTCGACTACAACGGGTCGCCGGCCGGCTACGCCGACGAGCCCGACGAGGTCATCAGCTACGTCGACGCGCACGACAACGAGACGCTCTTCGACTCGCTGACGTACAAGCTGCCCGTCGCGACGACGATGAAGGACCGGGTGCGCATGAACACCCTGTCGCTCGCGACGACCGCTCTCGCGCAGACGCCGTCGTTCTGGCACGCGGGCGCCGACCTGCTGCGCAGCAAGTCGCTGAACCGCGACAGCTACGACAGCGGCGACTGGTTCAACCGGCTCGACTGGACGGGCGTCGACAACGGCTTCGGCCACGGGCTGCCGCCCGAGGCGCAGAACTCCGCGAAGTGGTCGTTCATGAAGCCGCTGCTCGCGAACCCGGCCCTCAAGCCGGCCGCGAGTGACGTCAAGCAGGCGAGCGCGATGGCGGAGGACCTGCTCAAGCTGCGCTTCAGCTCGCCGCTCTTCCGCCTGGGCAGCGCCGCGGCGATCAACGCCAAGGTCAGCTTCCCGGTGTCGGGCACGGCCGACGCTCACCAAGGTGTCATCGTCATGCGCATCGACGACACCGTGGGCGCCGACGTCGACCCCGCCCTGCGCGGCGCGGTCGTGGTGTTCAACGCGACGCCGTCGTCGGTCTCGCAGAAGGTGGCAGGCCTCACCGGGCAGGTGCGCCTCAGCCCGGTGCAGGCGAACGGCGCCGACAGCGTCGTCAAGCAGGCGGCATACGACGCCGGCACGGGCGCCCTCACGGTGCCGGCACGCACGGTGGCCGTCTTCGTCCAGCCGAACTGAGGCTGCTCGGCTGGCTCACACGGCCCTCGGCTCCCGGTCTCCCGGGAGTCGAGGGCCGTGCTATACCCTTAGGGGTATGCCAGAGGTCGACGTGCCTGCCGTCTCAGACCGATCCCGGGTGCCCGACGCCGAGGTCCGCTGGTGAGGGGCCTCTCGCAGGCGCCTCGGCTCGGTGACGCGAACTCCCGCGTGGCCGTCTCTGCACCGGGCAGGTGGCCTGTGCGCCGCGTGTGGTCAGGACTCGGCGTCCTGGCCGCGCTCGTCCTGCTCGTCGGGGTGGGGCCGGGCTGGGCGTTCGCCACCCAGCCGCTCTGGTCGGTCGTCACGCTCGGAGCGCTCGCCGCGGCCTCGGCTGCGCTGGCGACCTTCGTGCCGCTGCCGGGGGAGGGCCTGCACGTGCACTTCGGCTGCGGGCCGTGCGCGGCCGTCGGGGGGCTGGCTGCCGTCGGCGGCGCCTGGCTCGCGCTGACCTCGTCGCACGACGGGGGCACCGCCTCTCTCGCGCTCGCCCTCGCCGGATTCGGGCTCGCCCGCCGGGTCACCGAGCCGCAGACCTGCGCCCGGCCGGTCTGAGGCCGCGGAGCGTCAGGCCCCCATCTGTCGCGAGGTGACGAGGCGGCATACGTTGGTCGGGTGACGACACGTGCGACGAACGACATGACCTATCGACAGCTCGGCGACAGCGGCCTCACCGTCTCGGCGGTCGGGTTGGGCTGCAACAACTTCGGGCGACGCCTCGACCAGGAGGGCACGACCGCGGTCGTCAGCGCGGCGCTCGACGCGGGCGTCACGCTCTTCGACACAGCCGACATCTACGGACTCGGTGCGAGTGAGGAGCTGCTCGGGGTGGCTCTTGGCAAGCAGCGCGAGAACGTCGTGGTGGCAACGAAGTTCGGCATGGACATGCAGGGCGCCAACGGGCCCGACTGGGGTGTGCGCGGCTCGCGGCGCTACATCCGCACAGCCGTCGAGGCGAGCCTTCGCCGGCTCGGCACCGACTGGATCGACCTCTACCAGCTGCACCGTCCCGACCCGCACACGCCGATCGGCGAGACCCTCGCCGCGCTCGACGAGCTCGTGCGCGAGGGCAAGGTGCGCTACATCGGCAGCAGCAACCTGACGGGCTGGCAGGTCGTCGACGCCGACTGGACCGCCCGCAGCGCCGGCACCGAGCGCTTCGTCTCTGCCCAGAACGAGTACTCCCTGCTCGAGCGCGACGTCGAGGACGAGCTCGTGCCCGCGTGCGAGCACGTCGGGGTCGGCCTGCTGCCCTTCTTCCCGCTCGCGTCGGGTCTGCTCACCGGCAAGTACCGTCGGGGCCAGGCCGCGCCCGAGGGGAGCAGGCTCGCGTCGATGAGCGAGCGGCTCGACGCCGCCGACTGGGACACCATCGAGCGCCTCGAGGGGTATGCCGCCGAGCGGGGTCTGCGCCCCATCGACGTCGCCATCGGTGGGCTCGCGGCCCAACCGGCCGTGGCGTCGGTCATCGCCGGGGCGACCACGGCCGAGCAGGTGCTCGACAACGTGCGCGCCGGCTCGTGGCAGCCCAGCGTCTCCGACCTCGCCGCCCTCGACGAGATCACCCAGCAACCCTGACCCGCGCATTGGGTGCTGCCGCTGGGCAGCGCCGCGCTCCCGTTGCGCAACACACCGAGCAATCACCAACTCCGCGCGGTATGCCTCGCGGAGTTGGTGATTGCTCGGTGTGTTGGCGGTTCGGAGGTGAGTGGCTGGGGGCCCAGGGGGTGGCTTTGACGGCGGGGCCACTCGACTGTGACGGCCGATCACTCGACCGGGATGACGGCGCCGCTGGTCCGGGGGAGGACGGCGTGCTTCCGCTCGGCGCGGCGGGCGGGGAGGTAGAAGAGCGCGCCGACGATGCTCACCGCCCCGGCGGCCACCATGGCGACCTGCGTCGAGGTCTGCTCGGCGAGCAGGCCGAGCAGCGGCGCGCACACCCCGAACGCCGCGAAGGCGACCATGGAGTTCATCGACAGCACCGTGGCGCGGTTGCCGGCTCTGGCCTCGCGGTGCAGCAGGGCGGCGTGCATCGGCCCACCGGAGCCGTGCAGCAGGTAGGTCACCGAGTAGGCGGCGATGAGCGCGGCCGGGCCGGCCACGAGCCCCATGACGAGGGCGCCGAGGCCGTTGAGCACGCGCGCCAGGATCGCGGTGCGGGCCACGCCGACCCGGCGGCTCGTCCAGCCGGCGAGCGCGGCGCCGACGGCGAAGACCGCCCAGCCTCCGGCCGCGACCGGGCCCATGATGGCTCCGGCCCGCTCCTCGCCGCCGACGAGCTCGGCGAGCCGGATCGGCTGGAAGGTCTCGAAGACGATCATCGCGACCGACCAGAAGACCTCGACGACGATGATGCCGCGAAGCACCCGGTTCGAGCGCAGCAGCCCCAGCCCGTCACGCACCACGGCCGGCGCCTCCTTCGCCGAGGCCGTCGCCCTCCGGAGCCCTGAGGAGTCGGCCCGCGGCCGGGGCTCCTTGAGCAGCGCGACGGTCGCAACGAGGTGCACGACGTTGAGGACCACGAAGACGACCACCGGCAGCAGCAGGGCCGAGGCGCCGGTGAAGGGGTGCCACCAGACGAGCGCCCCCGAGACGAGGGCTCCGGCCGCGATGCTCGACCCGAGCACGGTGCCCTGGGCTGCGAGCGACCCGTCGACGTCGGCTCCCGGCGTCGAGGCGTGCACCGTGTCGACGAACCACGCCTCGAGGGGCCCGGAGTCGAGCGCCCGGAAGACCCCCGTGAGCACTGCCGCCGCGAGGAAGGCCCAGAAGGACTGCGCCACGATGAGCACCGCACTCGACGCGACGTTGACGGCCGCCGCAGTGATGAAGACCGGCCGCCGGCCGAACGCGTCGGCGAAGCCGCTCGTCGGCAGCTCGAGGAAGAAGACCGTGAGTCCTGCCGCCGACGAGACCGTCAGCGACTGCGCCACCGAGAGCCCACGCTCGAGCTGCCAGAGGGTGAGCAGGCCGACGACGAGCCCGACCGGGAACCAGCGGGTGAAGCTCAGCGTGAGGAAGACCCGGCGTGCCGCGGCGGGGGACAGGACGGCATACCCGTGCTCGGCGGACATCAGCGGGATCCCCGTGTCGGGGGCCGGTCGAGGTCGAGGGGGTAGGCGAAGGCGTAGACCGCGATGCGTCGGGCCTGCGGGTTGCCCTGCCCGACGCGGCGATAGCGCTCGATGAGCTCCCACATCTCGGCGCGCAGCTCTTCGAGCGCCTCGGCCGTGACGAGCACCGAGGCGTCGCTCGAGCCGCACGCGTCCTGCCAGTCGGTCGGCCAGGTCGTCGAGACGTCGAGCCACTTGTCGTACTGCTCGCTGAAGTGCCTCGCGTAGTCGCGGGTCAGCCAGTTGAGGGCGGTCTCGGAGTCCTCGTCGCCGTCGAAGTCGCTCGGGTGCCACGAGTGGTACTCGGACGCGGCCCGCCACAGCCGCCGCTTGCCCTCGCCCTCCTCGGTGTCGCGCACGAGGCCCACGGACTCGAGCTTGCGCAGGTGGTAGCTCGTGGCGCCCGAGTTGGTGCCGAGGGTCGCCGCGAGGTCGGTGGCCGTCGCCGGCCCGCCCCGCCGCAGCGCCCCCAGTAGGCGTGAGCGCAGGGGGTGGGCGAGCACCCGCAGGCTCTCGGGCGTGAGCCAGAGGTTGTCGTCGTCAGACCCCTGCCCGGGCGGGGGAAGAGGGGGTCCAGAGGTGTCGCGTGCAGCCATACTGTGCACAATACCTCTGCACACTTCGTTTGCACAAGACTTGTGCACGAACGTCACCGGAGCGCATCTCCGCAGGTCAGGGCAGCATTCGCAGGGTCCTCACACCGATTTGGGCGCGACGTGCCCGACCCGTAAACTTGATCACTGTTGTGCCACACCGGCAAGCGAGCGCCCCGCCTCCCGACCTCCAGGCTGACCCAGCCGGAGCGAGACGGACGATCGGCGCGGGCCCGGCCACACGGCATACACACCAGCTCGACCACACCAGCAACGAAGGCAGACTCCATTGCGCACGTACACCCCGAAGCCCGGCGAGGTCACTCGCACGTGGCACGTCATCGACGCGACCGACGTCGTGCTCGGCCGGCTCGCCAGCCAGGCGGCCGTGCTGCTCCGCGGCAAGCACAAGCCGCAGTTCGCCCCGCACGTCGACACCGGTGACTTCGTCATCATCATCAACGCCGAGAAGGTCGCCCTGACCGGCGCCAAGCTCGAGCAGAAGAAGGCCTACCGCCACTCGGGCTTCCCGGGCGGTCTGCGGTCCACCTCCTACACCGAGCTGCTCGCCAAGAGCCCCGAGAAGGCCGTCGAGAAGGCCATCCGCGGCATGCTCCCGAAGAACTCGCTGGCCCGCCAGCAGCTCTCCAAGCTCAAGGTCTACCGCGGCGCGGAGCACCCTCACGCGGCCCAGCAGCCCGTCCCCTTCGAGATCACCCAGGTGGCGCAGTAAGCCCCGCGGCTGCTGCGTAGAAAGCGACAAGACACGTGACTGACATCGTGAACGAGGACGTCCTCGACACCGACGAGCCCGAGCTCACCGAGTACACCAGTGAGTCCTCGTCCGACTCCGCTCTGGGCGAGGCGCGGCGCACCCGCGAGGTCTCGACCCCCGGCGCCGCCACCGGCCGACGCAAGCAGGCCATCGCCCGCGTGCGCATCGTCCCGGGCACCGGCGAGTGGAAGATCAACGGCCGCACGCTCGACAGCTACTTCCCGAACAAGGTGCACCAGCAGATCGTCAAGGAGCCGCTGACGCTCCTCGAGCTCGACGGCTCGTACGACGTGCTCGTGCGCGTCCACGGTGGTGGCCCCTCCGGCCAGGCCGGCGCGGTGCGCCTCGGCGTCGCCCGCTCGCTCAACGGCATCGACGAGGAGCTCAACCGTCCCGCCCTCAAGAAGGCCGGCTTCCTCACCCGTGACCCCCGCGTCCCGGAGCGCAAGAAGGCCGGTCTCAAGAAGGCCCGCAAGGCTCCCCAGTACAGCAAGCGCTGACCTGGCTGCCCCCGCAGGTTGCGCGAAGGCCCCCGAGCACTGCTCGGGGGCCTTCGTCGTTTCCCGATGACGTATGCCGTCAGGCGGGGTCAGTGCCCCGTCAGCTCACCGTGGCGTGGCTGAGGTCGCACCGGTTGGTGTCGTTCGACCACGTCGCCTGCATCGCGAAGCTGCCGGTGGTCGTCGAGACGTTGCCCGCACCTCCGGCGCTCCCGGGCGAGATCCACGCGCACTCGTCGGCGTTCTCCTGGCCGGAGTAGGTGCGCGACGTCGTGTTCGTCCAGCCGCCGGCCGGGTTCTGGTCGGTGATCGTCTCGGCGTACTCGTGCCCCTCGACGATCGTGTAGCCGTCGTCGGTGCCGGCCGTGCCGCCGTTGACGAAGTTCTGGCCGCAGCTCGTGCCCATGTCCATGACGTAGGGCATGTTGGTGAAGGCGATGTCGCCGTAGGGGCTCGTCGAGCCGACGTAGGGGTCGCCGTTGTAGTCGTGCCATGCGCAGAAGTTGCCGCTCGCGGTGTTGAAGCCGTCGGGGTGCGTGCTGGTGGGCGAGAGGATGACGTACTGCGCGTCGCGGTTGAGCGTCGAGTCGGTGTTCTTGAAGTGGCCTGCCGCCTTCACGGCCTCGTCACCGAGCTGCTTGGCCGTGGCCTGGGACGGTGAGGCGACCGAGGAGTCGTACCAGACGCCCGCGAGGGCTCCGCCCGTCGGGTAGAGCACGTGGGATGCGCCGGACGGGCAGGACGTGGCGCCCTTGGCGACCGAGGGTCCGTCGCAGTACTGCGTCATGACGCCGGACCACGCCTCGCCTCCGGTGCCGAGGCCCTTGAAGAGGTTCTGGACCAAGGGCGCTCCCTTCTTGGTGTCCCCGGTGAAGGTGAGGTTGCCTGCGCTGTCGGTGCCCTGGGTGCCCCACTGGGTGCCGTAGAACACGAGGTAGACCTTCTCGGCACCCCCGCTCGTCACGCCGATGCCGTCGACGCCGCCACCGTAGGAGAGCGTCTTGGACGAGGTCGGCCTGGCTCCCTTGGTCTGGGCCTCCCAGCGGTGCATCTGGGTGTTGAGCTCGCGGGTCGGGACGGCGCCGTGGCGGTAGGGGTGGCCGTAGGCGGGGGAGTAGGGGTTGGTGACGCCACCTGACCCAGCCGTCGCGGAGGTGCTGCCGGTGCTCGCCGGTGCGGCGGAGGCGGTGGTGGCGAGGGTCGCTGTCAGGGTCGCTGCCATCGACAGGGCGGTGCAGGCGGTGACGGTGACAGCAGCCAGCCGCCGGGATCGAGAGCTCATGAAGGTCCTTCCCGAAGAGATCCCGCCACGGGCGCGGGGGAATGCGCTCATCGTCATGCCGTCCGTCTGGGGATGGGATGTGTGCAACCTGCCAGTTTCCGGGGTGCGCCATGGGCTGAAGTGTCTAGCGGCGCCCCGAATGTGCGTTTCGACCCACAGGCTGCTCCCACGGGCCGCCGAGGTGGCTCCGAGGTGCGGTGGGGGTATCGTCGTCCGAGCACATGATCCGGGCGGCCATCCGAGGCGCCTCATCGGGAAGGCACACCAGCGTGGCTCGACTCTTCGGCACGGACGGCGTCCGTGGTGTGGCAAACCAGGACATCACGGCAGAGCTCGCCCTCGACCTCTCGGTCGCAGCGGCCCACGTGCTCGCCGAGGTGGGCGCCTTCAACGGTCACCGTCCCGTCGCCGTCGTCGGGCGCGACCCGAGGGCTTCGGGCGAGTTCCTCGCCGCGGCGACCGTGGCGGGTCTGGCATCGGCAGGCGTCGACGTGCGCGACGCCGGTGTGCTGCCGACCCCGGCCATCGCCTATCTCGTCGCCGAGCAGGACGCCGACCTCGGGGCCATGCTCTCCGCGTCGCACAACCCCATGCCCGACAACGGCATCAAGTTCTTCGCCCGAGGCGGCCACAAGCTCGCAGACGACCTCGAGGACCGCATCGAGGCTCGTCTGCGCGAGGAGTGGGACCGCCCGACCGGGGCTGACGTCGGGCGCATCACACGCCTCACCGACGGGGCCGACCGCTACGTCGCGCACCTGCTGTCGGTGCTCCCGCACCGGCTCGAGGGCCTGCACGTCGTCATCGACGCCGCCCACGGTGCAGCCTCCGAGGTCGCCCCCCGGGCCTTCCGCGAAGCCGGCGCCCGCGTCACCCTCATCGGCGGCGAACCCGACGGCCTCAACATCAACGACGGCTATGGCTCGACGCACATCGAGCCGCTCCAGGCCGCCGTCGTCGAGACGGGCGCCGACCTCGGCATCGCCCTCGACGGCGACGCCGACCGGTGCCTCGCGGTCGACGCGACCGGGCGTCTCGTCGACGGCGACCAGATCATGGCCATCCTCGCGGTGGCCTTCAAGGAGCACGGCACGCTGCCGGGAGACACGCTCGTCGCCACGGTGATGTCCAACCTCGGCATGATCCAGGCCCTCGGCAGCCACGGCATCAAGGTGCTCCAGACGGCCGTCGGCGACCGCTACGTCCTCGAGGGCATGCGCGACGGGGGATTCACCCTCGGCGGCGAGCAGTCGGGCCACGTCGTCATGCTCGACCACGGCACGACCGGTGACGGCACGCTCACCGGGCTCATGCTCGCCTCGCGGGTGGCCGCCACGGGCCGGCCCCTCGCCGACCTCGCGAGCGTCATGACGCGCTTCCCGCAGGTGCTCGTCAACGTCAAGGACGTCGACAAGGGCGCCCTCGAGCACAACGTCGCGGTCGCAGACGCCGTGCGCACGGCCGAGACCGAGCTCGGCGAGAGCGGCCGGGTGCTGCTGCGCAAGTCAGGCACCGAGCCCGTCGTGCGGGTCATGGTCGAGGCCGCCGACACCGACCAGGCACGGGCCGTCGCCGACCGCCTCGTGGGGGTCGTGCGCTCCGAGCTCGCGCTCTGACGCAGAGCCGCGCCGGACGGCATACGGCAACGGGGTGGCCCGCCCACCGGCACGAATGTGAGTCGGGGCGCCCGGGCGCCTAGAGTTCTCCCCCGTGACTGTGACCCGAGGGGCTCGTACCCCGTTCATGCGCTGGTTCCTGGATGCGGAGGAGCCTGACCCGGGCGGCTACTACGAGGGCGAGCGCGAGGCGGTCGCGAACCGTCACGTGCAGCCGTGGTGGCGGGTCATGTGCCTGACCGGTGTCGACTACTTCTCGACGCTCGGCTACCAGCCGGGCATCGCGGCGCTCGCCGCGGGGGCGCTCTCGCCGATCGCCACGCTCGTGCTCGTGCTCATCACGCTCTTCGCCGCGCTGCCGATGTATCGCCGCGTGGCGACGGAGAGCCCGCACGGCGACGGCAGCCTCTCGATGCTCGAGCGCCTGCTCGCCTACTGGCCGAGCAAGGTGCTCGTGCTCTCGCTCATCGGCTTCGTCGCGACGGGCTTCATCATCACGATCACGCTGTCCGCGGCCGACGCGACGGCGCACCTCATGGAGAACCCCTTCCTGCACGACTCGCTGAGCGGGCGCCAGGTGCCGGTGACGCTGCTGCTGCTCGTCCTGCTCGCGGCCGTCTTCCTCAAGGGCTTCAAGGAGGCCATCGGGGTCGCGGTCGTACTCGTCGTGCTCTACCTCGGGCTGAGCCTCGTCGTCATCGGCCGGGCCGCGGTCGACGTCGTGGGGCACCCGAGCCTGCTGGGCGACTGGACGCACGCCATGACGCTTGAGCACTCCGCACCGTTCGGCATCATCGGCGCGGCGCTGCTCGTCTTCCCGGCTCTGGCGCTAGGCCTCTCGGGCTTCGAGACCGGCGTCGTCGTCATGCCGCTCGTCAAGGGCGACCCGACGGACACCGAGGAGGTGCCCACGGGCCGCATCCGCAACACGAAGAAGCTGCTCACCGCGGCCGCCCTCATCATGAGCGTCATGCTCATCGGCAGCTCGCTCGTCACGACGCTGCTCATTCCGCACGAGCAGTTCGAGCCCGGTGGTGAGGCGAACGGCCGAGCC
The DNA here is from genome assembly GCF_006717145.1 of Humibacillus xanthopallidus. Classification (GTDB taxonomy): domain Bacteria; phylum Actinomycetota; class Actinomycetes; order Actinomycetales; family Dermatophilaceae; genus Humibacillus; species Humibacillus xanthopallidus. Next base: position 1,356,237 of record NZ_VFQF01000002.1, read on the forward strand.
CTCGCCTACCTCGCCCACGGGCTCTTCGGCGACGGCTTCGGAACGATCTACGACGCCTCGACGATCGGCATCCTGTGGTTCGCCGGCGCGTCCGCCATGGCGGGGCTGCTCAACATCGTGCCCCGCTACCTCCCGCGCTACGGCATGGCGCCCGACTGGGCCCGTTCGACGCGTCCGCTGGTGCTCGTCCTGTCGTTCATCGCCGCCGTGGTCACGCTGGCCTTCGGCGCGAGCGTCGACGCCCAGGCGGGGGCGTATGCGACGGGCGTGCTCGCGCTCATGACCTCGGCCGCGATCGCGGTCTTCCTCACGGAGTGGCGGCGTGGCCACCACCGCACCGGTGCGTTCTTCGCGGTCGTCAGCGCCATCTTCATCTACACCTTCGGCGTGACGGTCATCGAGCGGCCGGGCGGTCTCATCATCGCCTCGATCTTCATCGCGATCATCGTCGTCATCAGCGTCTGGTCGCGGATCGCCCGCTCGACGGAGCTGCGGGTGCAGCAGGTCACCTACGACGACGCGGCGCTGACCCTGCTCGCGGAGGCCGCCGTGGGGCTGCAGCCGGTGCGCTTCATCGCCAACAAGCGCCAGGCCGGCGACGAGGACGAGTACCGCAACAAGCTCATGGTCGTGCGGTCGAGCAACCACCTCAGTGCACCCGGCGCGATCTTCCTCGAGGTGCAGATCAGCGACGCGAGCGACTTCGAGACCTCGGTCGCGGTCACGGCCAACGTCGTCGACGACTACCGGGTGCTCCGGGCGACCGGACCCTCGGTGCCCAACGTCCTCGCCGCGATCCTGCTCGACGTGCGCGACCGCATGCCGGCCCCGCCCCACGCCTACTTCGAGTGGAGCCAGAAGGGGCCGGGCGAGAACGCGCTGCGCTTCCTCATCGCGGGGGAGGGCGACGTGCCGCCGCTGACCCACGAGATCCTCCGGCTCGCCGAGCCCGACGACACCCGCCGCCCGCAGATCCACGTCGCCGGCTGAGCAATCGAAAGCGCACTCCGTCGGCCTCGGTCGCGACTCCCTCGCAGTCGAGAGAGCACTCCGTCGGCGTCGAGGGGGCTGGCAGACTCCTCCCCGTGAGTCACGTCAACGTCGTGCCCTTCCGTCGCCGTATGCAGCCTCGTGACCCCCACGAGTCGCACCGGGTCGCGACCCCGCTCGAGCTCTTCTTCGACCTCGTCTTCGTCGTGGCCATCGCCAGCGCAGCGGCGGGGTGGCACCACGGTCTCGCGGAGGGCCACCTCGGAGACCTCCTCGGCTTCCTCATGGTCTTCTTCGCCATCTGGTGGGCCTGGATGAACTACACGTGGTTCGCCTCGGCCTACGACTGCGACGACGTCGTCTATCGCCTGCTGACCTTCGCGATCATGTCGGGCTCGCTCCTGCTCGCCGCAGGCACGCCCGCGCTCTTCGCGACGGGCCAGTCCACCCTCGTCGTGGCGGGGTATGCCGTCATGCGCTTCGCGATGGTCGCGATGTGGCTGCGGGCCGCGGCCAACCATCCGGAGGGCCGGCGCACGGCGCTCTGGTATGCCGTGGGGATCGCCAGCGTCCAGGTGCTGTGGATCGGTCGGCTCGTCCTAGACGGCCAGGCCGTCCTCATGACGACCTTCTGGCTCCTCGTGGCGCTGGAGCTGCTCGTGCCGGTGCTGGCCGAACGCCACGGGGTGACGCCCTTCCACCCGCACCACATCGCCGAGCGCTATGCACTGCTCACGATCATCGTGCTGGGGGAGGTGATCCTCGCATCGGTCCAGGCCGTCCAGGGTGCGCTGGGGCAGGGGCGCCAGCCCGGGCTCGTCCTCGTCATCGTCGGCGGGCTGTTGACGGTCTTCTCGATGTGGTGGCTCTACTTCAAGCGTGACCACGCCGTGCTCTTCGAGGGCTCGACCCGCGTCACATTCGCCGCCGGATACGGCCACTACGTCATCTTCGCGTCGGTCGCGGCGACCGGAGCGGCGCTCGCGGCCGCCGTCGACGTCGTGCAGGGTGATGCCCACACCACCGCACGGGTCGTGGGGCTTGCCTTCGCAGCGTCGGTCGCCGTGTACGTCTGGTCGCTCGCCGTGCTGCACGCAGCCATCGACGGCGAGCGACGCGAACGCGTCATCGGCGGTGTCGTGGGAGCCGTGGCGATCGGGATCGCGGCGGTGATCACCTCGGTCGGGGCCACGGTGCTGCTCGTCGGGATCCTGCTCGCCCTCGCCGTCGCCCAGCACGTCTGGTCGGAGCGCGACACCGTCAGCGCTGGCTGACGCGCCGACCTCCCCCGATCGAAAGAGCAGTTCGTAGGCTGCGCGGCAGACTTCCCGCAGCGCAATCGAAAGAGCAATCCGTCGCCCTGACCGTGGGACCGCGCGGGTTCACACAGGTGGGCGACGGATTGCTCTTTCGATTGGGGGAGCCGACGGATTGCTCTTTCGATTGGGGGAGCCGACGGATTGCTCTTTCGATTGGGGGAGCCGACGGATTGCTCTTTCGATTGGTGGGGGCCGACGACGTGCTCTCTCGATTCGGTCAGTCGACCCGGCGCAGGAGGCCGGTGTCGACGTCGTAGATGAAGCCGGCGCTCTCGACGCCCTTCGCGATGAGGGGGTGCGTGCGCACTCGGGCGAGGTCCTCGCGCAGCGCCCGCTCCTGGTCGGCGATGGCGTGGAACGTCATCCACGACGCGTCCTTGCCGGCACTCGCACCGACCCGCTCGCGGAGCACGGCCTCGGAGTTCGACGCCATGGCACACCGGGTGTGGGGCACGACGAGGATGCGGTCGACATTGAGCAGGTGGGTGGCGAGGACGAGAGCCTCGAGGGCGTCACTGCCGACGCGGCCGCCGGGGTTGCGGAAGATCTTGGCGTCGCCGGGCTCGAGGCCGACGAGACGCAGCGGGTCGATGCGCGAGTCCATGCACGTGACGATCGCGACGCCGGCCTTGGCGATGCCGTCGAAGCCCGACAGGTCGAAGGCCTCGGCGTACGCACGGTTGGCGGCGAGGAGGTCGTCGAAACCCCTTCCGGCAGTGGAGTTCTCGGTCATTGCTGTCCTTTCGGTCACTGGAGCCCTGGTCGCTTGGAGATCGTGAAGGCCATCGGCTTGCTCACCTCGGCGAAGAAGTCGTTGCCCTTGTCGTCGACGACGATGAAGGCGGGGAAGTCCTCGACGTCGATCTTCCAGACCGCCTCCATGCCGAGCTCCTCGTACTCGAGCACCTCGACGTGCTTGATGCAATCCTGGGCGAGGCGGGCGGCCGGGCCGCCGATCGAGCCGAGGTAGAAGCCGCCGTGGGCGGCGCAGGCGTCGGTGACCTGCTTGCTGCGGTTGCCCTTGGCAAGCATCACCTTGGAACCGCCCGCTGCCTGGAACTGGTCGACGTAGGAGTCCATGCGGCCCGCGGTCGTGGGCCCGAACGAGCCGGACGGCATACCTGCGGGGGTCTTGGCGGGGCCGGCGTAGTAGACCGGGTGGTCCTTGAGGTACTGCGGCATCGGCTCGCCCGCGTCGAGGCGCTCCTTGATCTTGGCGTGCGCGATGTCGCGAGCGACGACGAGTGGACCGGTGAGCGACAGGCGCGTCTTGACCGGGTGCTTCGACAGCTCGGCGAGGATGTCGTCCATCGGCTGGGTGAGGTCGACCTTGACGACGACGTTCTTGCTGATCGAGCTGACGCCCATGGCGTCGTCCTCGTGCTCGCCGAGGTCGACGGCGCCCGCGTCGGGCAGGAAGCGCGCCGGATCGGTCTCGAGCTGCTCGATGAAGACGCCCTCGGCGGTGATCTTGCCGAGCACCTGCCGGTCGGCGGAGCACGAGACGGCAATGGCGACAGGCAGACTCGCGCCGTGGCGGGGGAGCCGTACGACGCGCACGTCGTGGCAGAAGTACTTGCCGCCGAACTGCGCACCGATGCCGAACTGTCGGGTCAGCTCGAGCACCTTCTCCTCGAGCTCGGTGTCGCGGAAGCCGTGGGCCGTCATCGAGCCCGACTTGGGGAGGGTGTCGAGGTACTTCGCTGACGCGTACTTCGCTGTCTTGAGGGCGAACTCGGCGCTCGTGCCACCGATGACGATGGCGAGGTGGTAGGGCGGGCACGCGGCCGTGCCGAGCGAGCGGAGCTTCTCGTCGAGGAAGCGCATCATCGCGTCCTCGTTGAGGATCGCCTTGGTCTCCTGGTAGAGGTAGCTCTTGTTGGCGGAGCCGCCACCCTTGGCCATGAAGAGGAACTTGTACTGAGCCTCGTGGCCCGGCAGCGTGTCGGCGTAGATCTCGACCTGGGCGGGCAGGTTGGAGCCGGTGTTCTTCTCCTCCCACGTCGTGATCGGCGCCATCTGCGAGTAGCGCAGGTTGAGGCGGGTGTAGGCGTCGTAGACGCCCTCGCTGATCGCCCGCTCGTCGGTGCCGGCGGTGAGCACGTGCTGGCCGCGCTTGCCCATGACGATCGCGGTGCCGGTGTCCTGGCACATCGGCAGGACACCGCCTGCGGCGATGTTGGCGTTCTTCAGCAGGTCGAGCGCGACGAACTTGTCGTTGTTGCTCGCCTCGGGGTCATCGAGGATGTTGCGGAGCTGCTGCAGGTGGCCGGGCCGCAGGTAGTGGGCGATGTCGTGCATCGCGGTCTCGGTGAGCGTCCGCAGCGCCTCGGGGTCGACCTCGAGGAACGTGCGTCCCCCCGGCCCTTCGACGGCGCGCACGCCATCGGTCGTCAGCAGCCGGTAGGGCGTCTCGTCGGCGCCGATCGGCAGCAGGTCCTCGTAGGCGAAGTCGACCACGACACGCTCCTTGCGATCACGGGTGGGCTCGAAGGTGAGGGCCGTATGCCGCCGAGCCCCGCGGCATACGACAGTCCCCTCCCAGCCTAGTGAACGGCTGGGAGGGGACGAGTCGCAGGTCCGCGGACGGGCCTTCGGACGCCAGGCGGTCAGCCCTTGACGGCGCCCGAGGTCATTCCGCGGATCATGAACCGCTGGAGCGTCACGAAGACGATCATCGGGACGATGATCGTGATGAACGCGCCGGCCGTGAGGAGCTCCTGGCCCTGGCCCTGCGTGCCGAGCAGCTGCTGGAGCTTGACGATCACCGTCGTGTTCTCGCTCTTGAGGAAGAGCTTGGCGATGAGCAGGTCGTTCCAGACCCAGAGGAACTGCAGGGTGGCGAACGCCGCGATGGCGGGGATCGACATCGGCGCGACGAGCCTCCAGAACGTCTGGAAGTGGCTGCACCCGTCGATCTTGGCCGACTCGACGACACTGCGCGGCAGGGTGCTCATGTAGTTGCGCAGCGTGTAGATGCACAGTGGCATGCCGAACCCGGTGTGGAGCAACCACACCGCGATGTACTGACCACTGATGCCGAGACCGCGCGGGCCGAGGATGTTGAGCATCGGCTGGAAGGCCACCTGGATGGGGACCACCATGACGGCGATGATGAGCAGGAAGAAGAACTCCTTGAAGGGGAAGTCCATGAAGGTGAAGGCGTAGGCGGCGAAGGCCGCGAACATGATCGGGATGACCGTCGCCGGGATGGCGACGACGATGCTGTTGATGAAGCCCGAGCTGAGGTCGGCCCCGGTCCAGGCGCCCTGGTAGTTGCTCGTCGTCCACTGCGCGCTGAACGGGTTGAAGAACGCCGTCCACCAGCCCGAGGTCGCCGCGTCGTCACGGGTGCGGAACGACGTGACGAGCAACCCCAGCGTGGGGATCGTCCAGATGATCGCGAGGATCGTCATGGTCACGATCGAGAACGGGCTCCGTGGACGCCCGTCCTTCATCAGCTTGCGGCTCATCGGCCGGCCTCCTCGTCGCGGAAGTGCTTGATCTGGTACCAGATGAGCGGGGTGACTGCGATGAGGAGCACGACGACGATGGCCGTCGCCTGCCCGGCTTCGCTCGCCGCGAACAGCTTGTTGAAGAAGAGGTTCGCGATGACGTTGGTGCCGTAGGCGCCATTGGTGGTGACGTAGACGATGTCGAAGATCTTGAGCACCATGATGAAGACCGTCACGAAGACCGTGATGATCGTGCCCTTGATCTGGGGGATGATGACCCGCCAGAAGATCTGGACCTCGTTCGCACCGTCGATGCGGGCAGCCTCCACGGTGTCCTCGGGGACACCCTTGATGGCCGAGCTGAGCAGGACCATCGCGAACCCGACCTGCAGCCAGATGAGGATGACCATGAGCAGGATCGAGTTGAGCTTGAGGGTGTCGATGGCGAGCCAGGTCTGCGGCTGTCCGCCCAGCCCCACCCAGATGGCGTTGAGCAGGCCGGTCTGCGCCTGCCCGGGGTTGTTGTAGGCGTAGACGAGCAGCCAGATGGCCGAGGCGCCGACAGCCGAGATGGCCATGGGCAGGAAGATCATGCTCTTGGCGACCTTCTCACCGGTTGCCGAGAGCTTGTCCGCGAGCACCGCGACCATGACGCCGAACGCGACGACCGCCGCCGGCACGATGATCAACCACAGGATGTTGTTGAAGACGGACTGCCAGAACTCAGGGTCGCTGAAGATCGTCTTGTAGTTCTGGAATCCGACGTAGGCGGTGCTGTCGGAGTTCGCGAACGAGTAGTTGATCGTCTGGAAGGTCGGGTAGATGAGCATCAGCCCGACGAGCAGGAGCCCCGGCAGGACGAAGGCGTAGGGGATGACGCCCTCGGACAGACGTCGGGGGAGGCCCTCGACGAACATGTTGAGGAAGTAGAAGAGCAGCGCCGCGCCGCCCACCCCACCGACGATGGCGAGGATGGCGATGACGAACTTGCTGCCGAACTTCTCCGGGTAGTAGCCGAACGCGAGGAACATGTTCCCGAGCAGCCACACGACTGCGAGCATCCCGACGAGACCGATGGCGATCCGCGCGGGGTGGGCGCGCAGGCTCGCCCCCGGATCGTCGACCCGCATCTTCTGGCGCGGCGCTGCCGCGCTGGTGTCGGCGGTCATGACTTCGGCCAGGAGGCTTCGATGTTGTCAGCGGTCTGTTGCGAGGACTGGCCGTTCTCCCACTTGACCATCTCGGTCCAGAAGGTGCCGGAGCCCACTGCCTTGGGCATGAGGTCCGATCCGTCGAAGCGCAGGACGCTCGCCTTGTTGGCGATCTCGGCGATCTTCTTCGTCGTCTCGTTGGGGTAGTTGCTCGTGTCGAAGGTCTTGTGCGGCGAGAGCCAGCCGCCGGCCTTGGCCCACGGGCCACCGAACTTGTCGGAGGTCAGGAACTGCATGACCTTCTGGGCGTCGGGGTCGGTGCCGTTGAAGAGCGCCGCGAGGTCACCGCCACCGAGGATCGCCTGGCCGTCGTAGCCGCCCTCGAACTTCGGGAAGACGTAGATGCCGACCTGGTTGTCGAGGTCCGCCTGGACGTTCTTGGGGTAGAAGGTCGTGGCGAAGTTGCCCTGACGGTGCAGGTAGCACTTCGGCGGGTTCGAGAAGGCGGGCGTCATGGCGTCCGCGAACGCCGTGTTGAGAACGCCCTTGGTGCCGCCGAGGACCATCTTCGGGTCCTTGTTGAACTTGGCGGCCTCGTCGAGGGCCTTGACGACCCGCGGGTCGTTGAAGGGGATGCGGTGCGAGGTCCAGTCGTCGTAGACGGTCGGGCCGTACATGCGCAGCATGAGCTCCTCGACCCAGTCGGTGCCCACCCAGCCGGTGGCCTGGGCGGACTCCCAGCCGATGCACCACGGGGTGACGCCGGTCGCCGCGATCTTGTCGGCGACGTTCTTCTGGAGGTCCTGGATGGAGGTCGGCGAGGTCGAGTAGCCGGCCTTCTCGTAGGCCGCCTTGGGGTACCAGACGATGCTCTTGACGGCGTTGCGCATGGGGGCGCCGTAGACGCGTCCCTTGTAGCGGCCGGCGTCGAGGAAGCCGGGCAGCAGCGTGCCCTGGAGCTTGTCGTAGTCGAGGTAGGTGTCGATCGGCCAGACCTTCTTCTGGCTCGCGAACTCGAGCATGCCGCCCGGCTGCGGGAAGAGGCCGATGTCGGGGGCGTCGCCCGAGTTGACCTTCTGCTTGATGGTCGTCGTGAAGTCCTGGTCGGACGTGTACTGGATCTTGATGCCGGTCGTCTTCTCGAAGTCGGCCAGGGACGCGTTAAAGTTCTTCTCCTCGTCGCCGCCGAAGGCGCCGAGGATCGTCACGACCTTGTCGTTGGGGGCCGTGCCACCGACGATGAAGCCGCCGCCGGCGCCACCGCCTCCGCCGCCTGCGCCGGCATTCGGGTTCTGGAGACAGCCGGTGAGCACGAGAGCCGCGGCGGCGACCACCCCTCCAGCCCTCAGTGCACGTCTGGGAATTCCACTCATGGTCGCTCCTCGTCGTTGAGTTGTGCGTCGATCCCCACCGATCAACGTGACCAGGGTCACGTGGACTGGATCATTCCTACCGCGTCACCGGGGGCCGGTCCAGTGACGGACCCGCGACAGTGACCAGCACGTGACCTTCGGGCAGGAACGGACTCCAAGCGGGCACCAAGCGGGCGCGCCCGCTGGTACTCATCCTGCCGTGAGACGGGGTGAAAAGGGACGAACTGCATTGCGCAGGTGCCATACCCGCTCAGACGCAGCGACCGTCCTTGCACTCGTGGTCGAAGAGGGCCCGCGCCAGCACCGTCGTCATGTCGCCGGGGCTCGGCGCCGAGTAGAAGTCGGAGTAGGTCATCCGGGAGATGGCCGTCAGCGCCTTGGGGTCAACGTCCGGCCCGATGCCGATGGTCGTGATCGCGATCGGCTTCGTCGGGTCGCTGGCCCCGCGCAGGTTGGCCTTGAGCTGCTCGAGGGAGATGCCGTTCGGGTCGTCGTTGCGCCCGTCGGTCATGACGACGACGGCGTTGACGCGGTCGGGGTCATAGTTCTTGATCGCGGTCTGGTAGGCCGCCCAGATCGTGTCGTAGAGCCCCGTCCCGCCTCCGACGTTCTTGCTGAGCGCTGCCGCGCCTGCAGCGACCTGGGCGCGGTGCGCCGGGTCGTCGAGGCGGCCGATGGGTGCCACCTGCTTGTAGTCGGCGCCTCCGGCACCGATGCCGATCGAGAAGAACCAGAGCCCGAGCTTCGTGCTCGGGGGCAGCGCCGAGAGCGCGATACCGGCGGCCTCCTGGGTGATGGCGACACGGGTCGTGTTGCCCACCTTGTCGTTCATCGAGCCAGAGACGTCGAACACGGCGAGGAGCGAGAAGTCGGTCGTGGCGGACTGCCAGGTGTCGGTGGCCTTGGCGACGGTCGGCGCGTCGGGCTGCGGACCCACCTTGACCTCACCGATGCTGCCCTGCGGGGTGGGCATCGTCACCGGCACCGAGGTGGAGCGGATGCCGAACTGCGAGAAGATGCGGGCTGCCTCCGGGGACTGGAGGTAGGCGCGGAGCAGCTCGACCGCCTGGTCGCGCACCGGGTCGGTGGCGACGTTGACGAGCGAGAACTCGAAGGCCGGGGTGCCCTCGACCGGTGTCACGGACACCATCTTGTGGTCGGGGTAGAGCCGGTTGTGGTCGATGAGGTCGGCCTCGGCGACCGGGAAGGCCTGCGCCTTGTCCGGGCTCTCGTTGTACGTGGCGAACAGGTCGTCGACGGACGCGGCAGCGCCCTTGGCGAGCGTGGGGATCACGGTGCGACCCTGCTCTGCGCTCAGCTGCGGCAGGGCCGAGGCCAGGGTGAGCATGCCGGCCGTCGTCGTGCGCGGGTCGCTGAGGCGGATCGGCGAGTCGGAGGCGACGAGGTCGAGCCACTGCGGCTGGGCGCCGAGGGACTTCGCCTCTTTCGGGTCCATCGCGATGACGAGCGGGCTCTTCGCGAAGGGCTGGGCCAGCTTGGCGTTGATCCTGGCCGTCTGGTTGACCCGCTCGACCCAGCGGGGGGAGTCGGGGATCCAGCCGTCGGGACGGTCGGGCTGGCCCTGGCCGAGGCCGATCATGGCCTCGATCGGCGACTTGCCCTTGACGAGGTAGTCGACGCAGGGCGACGACGGGTCGGCCTGGTACTGCTTGGCGAGCGCGAGGGTCGCCGGCTGCGCGGCCTCTGACACCCAGAGCGTCACGGGGGTGCGGTCGGGGCAGGACTTGCCGGTGACCGACGGGAGGGCGGACAGGGGGATCGCCGAGTCGCGGCCCGTCCACCAGATCGCGCCGCCGACTCCGGCGCCGACGAGCAGCACGACGCCCAGGACCGACGCGATGACGCGGTTGCGGCGCCGCGCGGCGATCCTGGCCTCGAGAGCCTTTCGCGCGGCACGGCTCTCGACGAGACTCTTCTCGTAGGGGCCGACCGGGCGCTGTGGAGGGGTGGGGCTGGTCAACGGGGTTCCTCACATGTGGACTCCCCGGCAGCCCGGGGCGTCAGGATGATCCACCGGTGAAAGGTACCCGGCGGGCCGCGCAGAATGGTGCCTGACCCCTGACCGTTCTGTCGAATGCCCGAATTGTGCAGCACGCGCAGAGAAGACCTCCAGCACTCTCTCATCCAGGGCGCTGGAGCAGGGCGTTGCGCGGGCTTCGGTCGGGGTCAGCCGGTCTCGGCCAGGTCTGCCCGGTGCGGGGCGTGTGCCCCGGCCCGCTCGACGGTGAGCGCGCCGGTGCGCAGGGCGCGCCGCACGGCGGGTGCGACGTCGGCGAGGGCGGCTGCCCGCAGTGACTCCCGCTGCGCGGATCCTCCGAGCAGGCCGGCGTCGAGCAGCCCCGAGACGAGCCCGGCCATGAAGGAGTCGCCGGCGCCGACGGTGTCGACGACGTCGACGGCGGGGGCCGGCAGCGACTCCACCTCACCGGTCGCCGGCACGCTGACGACCGCACCCGCGCCGCCGCGGGTGACGACGATCAGCGCCGGGCCGAGGGTGCCCCACGCCGCGATGACGTCCTCGAGCGCCTCGCCGGGGCAGAGCCACTCGATGTCCTCATCGCTCAGCTTCACGACGTCGGCACTCGCGACGGCCTCCTCGATGAGCCGCCGCGCGTCGGCAGGTGCTCCCATGAGGCTCGGTCGGGCGTTGGGGTCGTAGGAGACGGTGGCCCCGGTCGCCCGGGCGGCGGCCAAGGCGGCACGCACGTCCGCACCGCCGGGCTCGAGCACGGCGGCGATGCTCCCCGTGTGCACGTGGCCGTATGCCGTGAGGTCGGCGATCGGCGCCAGCCGCCAGTCGAGGTCGAAGACGTAGGTCGCCGCCCCGCTCGCGTCGAGCGTGGCGTGGGCGACGGTCGTGAAGGGCGCGTCCTGGGAGCCGGGGGTCAGGGCGACCCCGCGCTCACGGCAAACGGCCTCGATGCGACGGCCGCGCTCGTCGGTCGCGATCCACGTCGCGAGGTCGACCGGGTGGTCGAGCGCCGCGAGCCCGAAGGCGACGTTGGCGGGGCTGCCGCCGACGTGCTCGGTCACGGTGCCCGACGCGTCGGTCACTGCGTCGACGAGGGCCTCGCCGATGACGAGGGTGCGCACGGGAACGGTGCTCATGGCGCCTCTCTCAGGGCTCGATCATGTCGGTGCTGCCGAACCAGCCGGGCCGGTCGAAGCGGTGCTCGCTGTCGATCGTGCGGATGGTGCCGCTGCGTGAGCGCATGACGAGCGAGTTGGTGCGGGCCGACTTCGCGCCGTAGCGCACACCGCGCAGCAGCTCGCCGTCGGTGATGCCCGTCGCGACGAAGAAGCAGTCGCCGACGACGAGGTCGTCGGTCGAGAGCACGCGGTCGAGGTCGTGGCCGGCGTCGAGCGCGCGCTGGCGCTCCTCGTCGTCCTTGGGCCACAGCTTGCCCTGGATGACGCCACCGGTGCACTTGATGGCGCACGCGGCGATGATGCCCTCGGGGGTGCCGCCGATGCCGAGGAGCAGGTCGACGCCGGTGTTGGGCCGGGCGGCCATGACGGCGCCGGCGACGTCGCCGTCGACGATGTAGCGGATGCGGGCGCCGGTGTCGCGGATCTGCTGCGCCAGCCCGTCGTGGCGCGGCCGGTCGAGCATGACGACCGTGACGTCGGCGGGAGTCTCCTTCTTGGCCTTGGCAATCCGCCGGATGTTCTCGGCGACGGGCAGCCGGATGTCGACGACGTCGGCGGCTTCGGGGCCGGTGGCGATCTTGTCCATGTAGAAGACGGCGGACGGGTCGTACATCGCGCCCCGGTTGGCGACGGCCATGACGGCCACCGCGTTGTTCATGCCCTTGGCCGTGAGGGTCGTGCCGTCGATCGGGTCGACGGCCACGTCGACCTCGGGGCCCGTGCCGTCACCGACGTGCTCGCCGTTGTAGAGCATCGGGGCGTTGTCCTTCTCGCCCTCACCGATGACGACGATGCCGTTCATGCTGACGGTGGAGATCATGGCGCGCATCGCCTCGACGGCGGCGCCGTCGGCCTTGTTCTTCTCTCCGCGACCGACCCATCGGCCTCCGGCCATCGCGGCCGCCTCGGTGACCCGCACCAGCTCGAGAGCGAGGTTGCGGTCGGGCTGGCTGTGCTTCATCGAGTCCTCCGTAGGCTTCGTTGCACTGTCGCGAGTGGGCGACAGCCTAGCGGGACGGCAGAGGCGGTTTGGACGCGCGTCCGGCGGCGGGGGACGATGGGGCCATGACCGCACCGGGCAGCTCTGCGCCCCCGCCCGCAGCCCCCGCGAGCCGCTACTCGTTGGGCTCGATGCCCAACATGCTGCGCTCGCTCCTCGTCATCGGCTTCTTCCTGCTCGTGCTCGTCGCGATCGTGCCGCGCATGAACGAGGTCGAACGCCCTGCCGTCGACGCCGCGGGCAAGGCGTCGGCCGTCGCCGCCCAGACGAGCTGGCCGATCGAGCTGCCGACCGGTCTCGGCTCGGGTTGGGTGCCGACGACGGCCACCTACGCCCCCGGCACCGACAAGGTGCCCACCTTCACGACGGTCTGGAAGACGCCGACCGGTGGCGACATCGCCTTCAAGCAGGCCGCGGCGCCGACCGACACGTGGGTCTCGACCTCGGTCACCGACAACCCCGCTGCCGGCACCGTCACCGTCGGCGGGCGCACCCTCGAGCGGTATGCCGGTGGGCGCACCTCGCAGGTCAGCTACGTCGTGCGCCCCTCCGCCTCGGGCGGCCTGACCCTCGTCGCGACGACGAACGCGAGCGAGGACGAGCTCAAGACCTTCGTCGCGGCGCTCAAGCCGGTCACTCCGTCCGCTTCCTGACCAGGAAGGCCGGGAGACCGGGGCTCGGAGCGATCAGCTGGTGGATCAACTGGTCTCTGGTGTCGCCTGGAGAGCACCGCATCCGAGTTGATCCGCCAGTTGATCCCGGTGGGGGCTTGGCGCGCGATCAGCTGGTGGATCAACTGGTCTTTGGTGTCGCCTCGACAGCACCGCACCCGAGTTGATCCGCCCGCAGATCGCCCAAGTGTCGGCCGAGGCCGCTCAGGACTCGTCGAAGATCTCGTCGTCGGCGTGCAGGGCTGCCGCCGGCGCGGGACGGGTGGCCTGCTCGATCTCGGTCTGAGCGTCGTCGAGCCACCGGCTGCAGTGCGCGGCGAGCGCCTCACCGCGTCGCCAGAGCTGCATCGAGTCCTCGAGCGGGGCCTGGCCGGTCTCGAGCCGGGAGACGATCGAGACGAGCTCCTCGCGGGCGTCCTCGTAGCGCATCCCGGCGATGTCGGGGAAGGAGACCTCGGTGCCACCGGTCGCCCCGGTGGCGGACGGCGACGCATCGGTCGGGTGGGCGGGGTCGGGCATGGCCGCCACCCTACGACGACTTCTTCGTCGTCGGGCGCGCGGTGGCCTTAGCAGTGCGGGGTGCCCGGCGTCTCGGCGCGGGCTTGGCAGGTGGGTCGGCAGCGTCGGCTGCCGGGTCGTCGTCGATGCCGTCGCTGACGGGGCGCACACCGAAGTCGCCGCGCGCGACCCGTACCCGCAGCAGCTCGCCGATGCCGACCTCGTCGCGGTCCATGACGATGCGTCCGTCGCGATGCTGCACGACGGCATACCCCCGCTCGAGGGTCGACTGCGGCGAGAGGGCGACGACCTGACGCCGGAGGTGCTCGGCCTCGTCGCCCGCACGGTGGAGCCGGGTCTCGAGACGCATCGAGGCGTGGCTGCGCAGGGTGGCGATCTCCTCGCGCCGCACCCGCACGAGGGCGACGGGGTCGGCCATGACGGGCCGGCTGACGAGCGCTCGCAGGCCCGCCCGCTCGGTCTCGAGGCGCCGGCCGAGGGCGCGGCGGAGGCGGTCGCGGCCGCCATCGACGAGGGCGAGCTCGCGCTGGGCGTCCGGCACGACCTTCTTGCCGGCATCGGTGGGGGTCGAGGCTCGCCAGTCGGCGACGAGGTCGAGCAGCGGCTGGTCGACGTCGTGGCCGATGGCGCTGATGACCGGGGTGCGTGCTGCAGCGACGGCGCGCACCATGGCCTCGTTGGAGAACGGCAGCAGCTCCTCGAGCGCACCGCCGCCGCGGGCGATGACGATGACCTCGACCTCGGGGTGCGCGTCCAGCTCGCGAAGGGCCTCGATGACCTCGGTCACGGCGTTCGTGCCCTGAACGGCGACCTCGCGGATCTCGAAGCGCACTGCCGGCCAGCGCCGGCGGGCGTTCTCGACGACGTCCTTCTCGGCAGCGGAGCTGCGGCCGGTCACGAGCCCGACCCGCTTGGGCAGGAAGGGGATCCGGCGCTTGCGTTCGGCGTCGAACACCCCCTCGGCGGCGAGGGTGCGCTTGAGGATCTCGACCCGGGCGAGCAGGTCGCCGATGCCGACGGGGCGGATCTGGCGCGCCTCGAGCTGGAGGGTGCCGCGCTTGGTCCAGAAGGTGGGCTTGGCCTGGAGCACCACCCGCGAGCCCTGCGCGAGGGGGATCGGCATCGCGTTGACGGCGTTCATCGGCACCGAGACCGACAGTGACATGTCGACGTCGGGGTCACGCAGCGTGAGGAACGCCGTGCCGCCGCGCGGGTTGAACTGCACGACCTGGCCCTCGACCCAGAGCTGGCTCATCCGGTCGACGTAGTCGCTGATCTTGAGGCTGAGCACCCGCACCGGCCATGGCTGCTCGGCCGTGGTGTCGGCGGCCTTGTCGGGCAGCGGGCTCGTCATGCTCACGCGCGTCACCTTATGCGCCACGCAGTCCGTGCGCCGCGAGGCTCGTTCGCCGAACAGCCCCGTGGCTGGAGGCAAGCGGGGACCGGGAGCCGGTCACCCGCCCCGTACGATGGGCCCATGAGCCACACCGCCGACCAGACGTCCGTCAAGAAGGTCCTCCTCGCGGCGCCGCGCGGCTACTGCGCGGGTGTCGACCGGGCCGTCGTGACCGTCGAGAAGGCGCTCGAGCTCTACGGCCCGCCCGTCTACGTCCGCAAGCAGATCGTGCACAACAAGCACGTCGTGACCACGCTCGAGAAGCGTGGCGCGATCTTCGTCGACGAGACCGACGAGGTGCCCGAGGGTGCCACGGTCATCTTCTCCGCCCACGGTGTGGCTCCGGTGGTGCACGAGGAGGCGAAGGCCCGCAGCCTCAAGACCATCGACGCGACGTGCCCGCTCGTGACGAAGGTGCACCGCGAGGCCGTGCGCTTCGCCGACGACGACTTCGACATCCTGCTCATCGGCCACGAGGGCCACGAGGAGGTCGTCGGCACGGCCGGTGAGGCTCCCGAGCACATCACGCTCGTCGACGGGCCCGACGACGTCGACAACGTCACCGTGCGCGACCCCGAGAAGGTCGTGTGGCTGTCGCAGACCACCCTCTCGGTCGACGAGACGATGGAGACGGTCGCGCGCCTCAAGGAGAAGTTCCCCGCGCTGCAGAGCCCCCCGTCCGACGACATCTGCTACGCCACCCAGAACCGTCAGCTCGCCGTCAAGCAGATGGCGAAGGACACCGACCTCATGATCGTCGTCGGCTCGCGCAACTCGTCGAACTCGGTGCGCCTCGTCGAGGTGGCCGTCGAGCACGGCGCCCGCGACGGTCACCTCGTGGACTTCGCCGACGAGATCGACGAGGCCTGGCTCGAAGGTGTCTCCACCGTGGGCGTCACCTCCGGCGCCAGCGTGCCCGAGGTCCTCGTGCGCGACGTGCTCACCTGGCTGGCCGAGCGCGGCTACGGCGAGGTCGAGGCCGTCATCGCCGCGGAGGAGTCACTGCTCTTCTCCCTGCCGACCGAGCTGCGCCGCGACCTCAAGGCCCGCAAGGGTGAGGACGCGGCCACCCTGCGCCACGACGGCTCCTTCGAGGACGCCGGCTCGCTGCACTGACGACCTCGCCGGGCGGGCGCCGGTCCGCAGCGCCCCCGAGCCCGACTGGCGCCTCAGCCCCCGAGGGCCTGGAGCAGCACCGGCTCGAGGTCGTCGACCGTGGGCGCCGCGAGGTAGGTGCCGCCTGCGGTGGCGGCGATGTCCTTCATCGTCTTCTCGTCGACGGAGGTCCCGAGACCGATGATGACGACGCGCACCGGCCGGGCCGGGTCCTTGGCAGCTGCGAGGCGTTGCTTGAGCAGGTCGAGCGACAGGCCGTAGTCGTCCTCGTTCGGGCCGTCGGCCACGATGACGACGGAGTTGGTGTGCCCTGCGGCGTAGGTGCCCTTGGCCCGGTCGTATGCGGCGGCGACGGTGTCGTAGAGCCCGCTGCCCCCGCCGACCATCTTGTTGAGCCCGCCGAGCGACTTCTCGATCGCGGCCAGCTGGGCCGGGTCGCCGAGCGTGCCGTAGCCGACGAGCTCTTTCTGGTCATCGCCCTTCGTGCCGATGTGCTGGGAGTAGGCCCACAGCGAGGTGCGGGTCTGCGGTGCCGCAGCACCTAGGGCCCGCACCGTCGCGCGCTGCACGACGGCGAGCCGGGTGCCCTGCTTGGTGCGTTCCAGCATCGAGCCCGACACGTCGAGGGCGAGCAGCGTCTGGGCGCTCGGGGCGCTGGCGTTCCATGCCGCCGTCGCCTTGGCGATGGCGGCCGGGCTCGGTGCGGCCGCGATGGAGACGGTGCCGATGAGCGGGGTGGGCGCCTTCGCGTCGCCACCGGACGGCATACGGAAACCACTGTCCTGCAGGAGGGTTCGAGCCTCGTCGCTCTTGAGGTAGTCGCCGAGCTCGGTGACGAGCGAGCGGACGGCGGACGTGGTGGCGACGGGGATCAGGGAGTACGCGACGGCGGCGGAACCTTCTCGCGGGGCGATCGCGGTGAGGGCCTCCTCGGGGTGGGCGGCGTTCCACGCGCTCACCTCGGCCTCGGTCACGACGGCGCCGACGGGCTGCGGCGAGGTGGCGAGCCCGTCGAGCGAGACATTGGCGCTGCCGCCCTTGGCGCTGCCGGAGATCGCGGCCCGCAGCTTCGCGTCGTCGAGGGTCGAGGCCGCGGCACCGAGCGCGAGGCGCCCGATCGTCGTGCGGTTGGGGTCCGGCACGCGCACCGGCGTCGAGGTCGTGAGCAGGCGTGCCCAGCTGAGGTCGTCGCCCACCGCGTCAGCGGCCGCAGCGGGCATGGCCACGACGAGACCGGTCGAGGCGAAGGGCTCGGTCGCCGTCAGCTTCGTGCCGGAGGTCTGCTCGACGCGGTCGAGGAGACCGAGCGAGTCCGTGACCCAGCCGTCCGGCACGGCCGAACCGCTGAGCGAGCCGGCTACGGCATACGCCTGGGCGGGCTCGATGTCGTAGGCCGCGCAGGGTCCGTCAGGGTGCTTGCTCAGGGCCTCGGCCGCGGCTGCGACGACGGGTGCCACGGCCGGCGCAACGGCGAGTCGCACGGTGGTCGGCTCGGCGCACGACGTGGGCTGGGCGGCTGACTCGGGCACCGAGGTCGCGACGTCACGCTGTCCGACGATGCGCCATGCGGCATACCCGGCGCCGGCGACGAGGACCGCCACGAGGACCGCGGCGAGCGTCCGCGTGCGGCGTTGCCGACGGGCTCGCTCCCTGGCCTGCGCCTCCACCCGCTCACGCGAGTCGATGAGGCTCTGCTCGTACGGACCGATCCGCCTGCCGGTGCTGCTCGGCGGCGGAACGTGCTGACCTTCCGGACCCGGACCCCCAACCCCGGTCATGCTCTACCCAATCTCACGCGGCGTATTGTCCGTTGTGGTCGCGTGAGTGTCCACTCCGAAGTGGCGAAGGCCACTCCGGGCGGTGTCCTGACCGTTCACGCAGCCCAGCGCGAAGTCACGCCCCGGCGGCCTCCCGGTGCTGGCCGGGCCCGCCTCCCGGACGTTCACCCTCGAGGTATGCCGTGTCGCGGGCCTCCCGTCCGAACCCGTCGTCGAGCGCGTCGTCGAGGCTGCTGTCGTGCTGCGGTGCCGACTCCAGCTCGCCGGTCAGCTCCGGCGCGCTGGGAGAGCGGGGGGCGACCTCGAGGGGGGCGAGGGTGGGCGGTCGCTCGCTCGTCAGGTGCAGCTCGTGCATGCGTCGGGCGGTGACGAGCACCCGGGACTCAAGCGTGCCGACGAAGCGGTTGTACTGCTCGACCGAGCGGGTGAGCGACTGGCCCATCGCCGTGACGTGGCCCCCGAGGGTCGAGAGGCGAGCGTGCAGCTCCTGCCCGATGGCGAGCAGCTCGCGGGCGTTCTGCTCGAGGGCGTCCTGCTGCCAGATGGCGCCGACGGTGCGCAGCACGGCATAGAGCGTGCCGGGCGAGGCGAGCACGACCTTGCGCGAGAGGGCGTGCTCGTAGAGGCCGGGATCGTCCGCGAGCGCGGTGGCGAGGATGGCCTCGCCCGGCACGAAGCAGACGACGACCTCGGGTGAGCGGGTGAACGCGGTCCAGTAGGCCTTGCCCGCGAGACTCTCGACGTGACGACGCATCGCGGTCGCGTGTGCGGCGAGCAGCTCGCCGCGCTCGAGCTCCGACACCGTGTCGCCGTGCGCCTGGAGGAAGTGCGACATCGGCGCCTTGCTGTCGACGACGACGTTGCGGCCGCCGGGCAGGTTGATGACGGCGTCGGGTCGCACGGTGGCGCCGTGGCGGCTGACTCGCGTCACCTGCTCGTCGAAGTCGCAGCGGGCGAGGAGCCCCGAGAGCTCGAGGACGCGGCGCAGCTGCACCTCGCCCCAGGCGCCGCGTACCGTCGAGGCGTTGAGGGCCGTGGCGAGGGTCGCGGTCTCGGAGCGCAGCGACTCGGTCGACCGGCTCACCTCGGTGAGGCGCTCGCCGAGCTGGCCGAACTGCTGCACGCGGTCGCGCTCGAGGGTGCCGACCTGGCGCTCGACGCGGCCGATGGTGTCGCGCAGGGGAGCGAGCAGCGCCGCGGTCTCCGCCTCGCCGGCTCGGCTGGCCTCGAGGTCGCCGACGCGCTCGCGGAGCACGTCGCGCTCGGCCTCGGCGGCCGCTGACCGGCCGAGGAGGCTGGAGCGAGCCCACAGGCCGGCGACGACCGCGCCGAGGACGGCCCCGACGAGGAGCCCGATGAGCAGCGCGGTCGCATCCATGGGGCAACCGTCGCAGACCCCACCGACAACGCGCGGGAGCCACACGCGGGCTCGGTCCCCGTCCGTGACGAGACGTCTGCTAGACCTAGCCCGTGAGCGAGTACGACGAGGCGATCCGGCTCGAGCCGGGCGAAGACCCCACCCGCAGGACCGGCACCTTCACCGAGGACTGGATGATCGGCAACGCCGTCAACGGCGGCCTCGTCATGGCGACCGGTCTCCAGGCGCTCGGGCAGCACCTGGCCGTCGACCCGGCCGAGGAGACGAAGCACAGCGACCCCGTCGTCATGTCCGCCTACTTCATGACGGCTTCGGCGCCCGGGCCGTTCACCGTCGCGACCGATGTCATGCGCTGCGGCCGGATGCTCTCCACCGGGCAGATCTCACTGAGCCAGGCGGGCCCCGACGGCGTTCCTGTCGAGCGGATGCGCGCCATTGCCTCCTTCGGCAACCTCGAGCAGGTCGACACGTTCAAGCAGTCGACCCCGCCCGACATGCCGCCGCCGGAGCAGTGCGTGTCGTCGGAGCAGGCTCCACCGGAGTTCCTCGCCAACATGCGCTTCCTCGAGCGGTTGGACCTGCGCCTCGACCCGGCCACCGCCGGCTGGGCCCTCGGCAAGCCGTCGATGAAGGGAGTCATCCGAGGCTGGTTGCGCCTCAAGGACGCTCGCGAGCCCGACACGACGCTGCTCATGATGGCGCTCGACGCGCTGCCACCAGTGGCCTTCGACCTCGGCATCCTCGGCTGGACCCCGACGCTGGAGTTCACGGGCCACATCCGCCGGCGCCCCGCCCCTGGCTGGCTGCAGGTGTCGCTCTCGAGCGAGAACGTCGGCGGCGGAATGATGGAGGAGGACGCAAGCATCTGGGACAGCACCGGAGCGCTCGTCGCCCAGTCGCGCCAGCTCTGCGGGGTCCGCCTCTCCACCGGTCGCACCGGCTGAGCCGGTGGCCGTCCGGCTGACCTACGAGACCCACGCGACGACCGAGGACAACGAGCAGGGCGTCGCCACCGGCTGGCTGCCCGGCCGGCTCTCCGCGCGAGGCCGTCGCGAGGCAGTGCTGCTCGGCGAGCGACGACGACCCGAGGGGTATGCCGCCGTGCTCGTCTCCGATCTCGCCCGCGCTGTCGAGACGGTGGCCATCGCCTTCGCGGGCTCCGACGTCCCCGTCCGGCAGGACGCCCGCCTGCGCGAGTGCGACTACGGCGAGCTCAACGGGTGCCGCGTGACCGACCTCGATCGGGTGCGCCTGCGCCACCTCGACGAGCCGTTCCCGGGCGGGCAGAGCTACACGCAGGTCCTCCACCAGACCCGCGACCTGCTCGACGAGATCAGGTCCGAGTTCGCGGGTGGCCAGGTCCTGCTCGTGGCCCACTCCGCGAACCGGTGGGCCCTGCAGCACCTCCTCGACGGCACGCCGCTGGCCGCAGCGGTCGCCGCCCCGTTCGACTGGCAACCGGGCTGGGAGTGGACCCTGACGTGAGTGCCGGGCGGGCGGCATACCGGAGCGTGGTCGGCGAGGGGCGCGAACGCCACTAAACTCTTGTCCTCGTGGCACTCACCATCGGAATCGTCGGGCTCCCCAATGTCGGCAAGTCGACCCTCTTCAACGCGCTGACCAAGAACAACGTGCTCGCCGCGAACTACCCGTTCGCGACGATCGAGCCGAACGTCGGCGTCGTCCCGCTGCCCGACCCGCGCCTGAAGGTGCTCGCCGGCATCTTCGGCTCCGAGAAGATCCTGCCCGCGACGGTGAGCTTCGTCGACATCGCCGGCATCGTGCGCGGCGCGAGCGAGGGGGAGGGGCTCGGCAACAAGTTCCTCGCCAACATCCGCGAGGCCGACGCCATCTGCCAGGTCGTGCGCGCCTTCGAGGACGGCGACGTCGTGCACGTCGACGGCAAGGTCAGCCCCGCCAGCGACATCGAGACGATCCACACCGAGCTCATCCTCGCCGACCTCCAGACTCTCGAGAAGGCCGTGCCCCGCCTCGAGAAGGAGGCGCGGATCAACAAGGACAAGAAGGCGGTCCTCGACAACGCCGTCGCCGCGCAGAAGGTCCTCGAGGAGGGCCACACGCTGTATGCCGCCGGGCCGGCTGCCGGGGTCGACCTGACCGAGGCGAAGGGGCTGGGGCTGCTGACGACGAAGCCGTTCATCTACGTCTTCAACCTCGACGAGGACCAGCTCGCCGACGCCGACCTGCAGACCTCGCTCCGCGAGCTCGCAGGACCGGCCGACTCGGTCTTCCTCAACGCCAAGCTCGAGATGGACCTCATGGACATGGAGCCCGACGAGGCGCTCGAGCTGCTCCAGAGCTTCGGCGCCGAGGAGTCGGGCCTCGACCAGCTCGCCCGTCAGGGCTTCCACACCCTCGGGCTGCAGACGTACCTGACGGCCGGCCCCAAGGAGTCGCGGGCCTGGACGATCGGCAAGGGCTGGACCGCGCCCCAGGCTGCCGGCGTGATCCACACCGACTTCCAGCGCGGCTTCATCAAGGCCGAGGTCGTCAGTTTCGACGACCTCGTCGCCGCCGGGTCGATGGCCGCGGCCAAGGCCGCCGGCAAGGTGCGCATCGAGGGCAAGGACTACGTGATGAGCGACGGCGACGTCGTGGAGTTCCGCTTCAACGTCTGAGGAGCTGCGTCGTAGCCGCGTCGTAGCCGCACCCGGAGGTCGCACGATGGCGTGAGGGGGACCAAGGACTCTTCCGGGCCGCCTTGCCGCCCTCATAGCGTCGAACCAGGGTCGAGGGCAACGGTCTGGGAGGCGGCCATGACGAGCGAACTGCGAAAACCGACGCAGGCTGCAGCGACTGTCACAGCGGGAATCCTCGTGGCCGTCCTCGGTGCGTGCGGCAGCGCCGGGCCGGGCTCGGCGGGGGGCGCGCCGACCACGGCGACGGCGACGACCGTAACCGTTCCGACGTCAACCTCCTCGCCGACGTCACCGACTTCGACCAGTTCCCCTGTGCCCCCGGCGGTTCCGGGCTATGCCTACGGTGACATCGAGGCGGGCAGCGCCCTCCCGGGGATGACCCAGGCTCTCGTCGACTCGATCAACCAGTCGACTCCGGGATTCGTGACGGGGCACTCCGACCACCGGGTGCTCAAGGACGGCGAGCACGTGCTCAACCTCCTGCTCCTCCAGGTCGACATGGCGGCCGCGGGCGACCTCCAGCGCCCGCAGTTCGTCGAGGGCCTGCTCCTTTGGGCCGTGGGGTCAGCCGTCCCGGAGTTCAGCGAGCTGACCGTCGCAGGACAGTGGGTCGGTGCCGCTCACGTCACCGTGGACGGTGAGGCGAGGGCGGCCATGGTCTGGCCCGGCCACGACACCATCGCTCTCGTGGTGAGCCGCTCCCAACCTGAAGCGGAAGCGTTCCTCGCCGGGCTGATCAAGGCCTCCACGAGGTGACTGCTGACGGCACAGGCGTCGAGGGGTGACGGGCATGACCTACCAGTACCCGAGTCCCTATCCGCCGCGGGCTCGCGGGGGGAGCGGGCATCGGGAGCCCCGGGCGGAGGATGCGGCTCGGAGAGAGCTTGAGTCCCGTGAACCGCCCCTCGTCACGAGCGCCGGCGTCCCGAGGCTCTGGAACGGCTACGCGTGGGTGCCCGCGCCGCACCTGAGCGCGGACGGGCAGGCGTGGTGGAACGGCGTCTCGTGGGTCCCGGCCCCTTCGCTCCGCTATCGCGCCTGGGGCAACGTCGCCCTCGGCTTGGCCGTGTTCATGGCCTGCTACTGGGTGCCGATGATGCTTGTCGGGATCGGCGACTCCCGGATTCGAGCCGACTACGCCCCGGGGCTGGAGGAGGCGCTGATCCCGTTGGTGCCGGCAACTCCCGCGATCGCAGTCGCAGTGATCTCGATCGTCCTGGACCGCACGGAGAAGCGACGACCGATTCTCGGCCTGGTCTCCCTCTCCCTGGCCGGCCTCTCAGTGCTGCTGCTCTGGCTCGCCATCTTCGCCGGCGTATAGCCGATCTGAGCTCTGGCGGCGGAGGCCACTGGCACATCCCGTCTGCGTTCAGCAGGATCGTTCCTGGACCATGTGGCCGGCCGCCGCTGAGCGACCTGACGAGAGGGAGACGATGACGCCCGGCAATGCCACCATTCTCGATCTGGAGACCCTCGCAGCCCTCGGCACGTGGACCACCCACCCTGTCCATGTCGAGTGGGGCGCGGGTGCACTTCACGTCACCGCGGCCCGAGGGAGCGACGCGTGGCGGCACACGGCATACGGCTTCGTGCACGAGACGGAGCACGCGCTCATCGCTCCGATGTCGACGGACTCCGCCATCGAGGTCTCGTTCACGCTCGACTACGACCAACAGTTCGACCAGGCGGGCCTGCTCGTCCGCGAGTCGGCGAGCGAGTGGATCAAGGCCGGCGTCGAGGTGTCCGACGGTCTGCCGCAGGTGGGGGCCGTGGTCACGCACGGCACCTCCGACTGGTCGGTCGCCCCCGTCCCCGAGTGGGCTGGGCGCGAGGTGACGGTCCGCGCCAGCCGCAGCGGCGACGCCGTGACCGTCCGGGCGCGCGTCGACGGGGAGCCGTGGCGTCTGGTCCGCGTCGCCCACCTCGACCCCGACGTGGCC
This sequence comes from Humibacillus xanthopallidus, assembly GCF_006717145.1. Lineage (GTDB taxonomy): Bacteria > Actinomycetota > Actinomycetes > Actinomycetales > Dermatophilaceae > Humibacillus > Humibacillus xanthopallidus. Next base: position 1,380,154 of record NZ_VFQF01000002.1, read on the forward strand.
GTCTCCGCGGGTCTCTACTGCGCGTCCCCGACCCGCTCAGGCCTCGTGGTCACCTTCACCGGCTACTGCGCGGGTGAGCCCGACACCTCCCTGCACTGAGCCGTCCCTCGCGGCGGCCTCAGGGACCTTCTCCTCTGGCGCCGGGCCCCGTGTGGTCGTGGTCTGGAAGTGGCAGCGAGACGCGGCCCCTCCCGAGCCGTGCAGAGCGGCCCACCGCAGGAGGTGCGCCATGACAACGCCGACGATCTTCCCTCCGGGCTCCGATGCCGAGCCTCGGGGTCCGGACAGCTCCGGGGTAGCGGGGCGGGCAGCCTCGGCCTCGCCGTCAGATCCCACGGTCCCCATCCCGACCACGGGTGGCACGACAGCCACCTTCTCGCCGGCGGTCCCGCCGAGTCCTCCGGGACGGTCCACGCACCGGCGCCGGTGGTGGTTCGTGGCCCTTGCCGCCGGACTCGCGGTCGTGCTGGCCCTGGTCGGTTGGATGGTGTGGCGCAACTGGGTCCCCTCGGCCCCAGGGGCACCCACGGGTCAGACGGTCACCGCAACCTCTGTCCAGCTCCGATGGAGCCCGTCGACATCGGGCCCGAGCGTCGACAGCTACCTCATCCAGCGCAACGGGACCCAGGTGGGCTCGGTGGCGGCGAACGTCACGAGCTTCGTCGACAGCACGGTCATCCCGGACACGTCGTACCGCTACGTCGTCATCGGAGCGTCGGGGAGCAAGCGTTCCGCGCCGTCCGCCGAGGTCGCGGTCCGCACCCTCCCGGCGACGCCCGAAGGGCTGACGGTGACCTGGAGCCGCGCGACCGCCCTGACGATCAGCTGGTCGCCTCCCGCGCGGGGCTTCGCACCGGAGCAGTACGTCATCACCCGTGACGGCGTCGAGGTGGCGACCGTCCCCGGCGCGCAGCCGACCTATGAGGACAGCGGCCTCACTCCCGCCACCGCCTACGGCTACGTCGTGGTAGCGGTCACGGGCGCCAACCGCTCGGAGCCTTCTGCCGAGCTCTTCGCGCAGACCCTCCCGGCGTCGCCGACCGGGCTCAAGATCGCAAAGACGACGACGAGCACGATCACCCTCCAGTGGTCTGGGCCCACGTCGGGCCCAGCGTCTGACGGTTACGTCGTGCTGAGGGGCGACACCGAGGTCGCCACCGTCTCGGGTGCGACGCTGTCGTACACGGACACCGGCCTCACCCCGGCCACCCGCTACTCCTACACCGTGATCACCGTGAAGGACGGCCTGAGGTCCGAGCCGTCACCGGCGCTCTCGGTGGCAACGGCCACGCCGCCCGTCGCGAGCGCCCACCTGGACGGCTCGTGGCCGGTGGACGGCAAGGTCACCAAGGTCTCGGGCAGCGTCACTCTCGGCGGGTCCGCCGCGAAGGGACAGACGTTCAGCTGGACCTGGGACTTCGCCTCCAAGTGCACGGTCGGGCCCTGCCCCGCCGTGGTCTCCGGCGTCTTCGCCTCGCACCCCTTCACCGTGACCCTGAGCCCCTCGAACGGCACCTACAAGGGTTCGACGACGGTGCACATCTCGCACTGTCAGGGTCTTAACGGCACCGTGGACGTCAAGAACACGGTCCGGCTCAACCTCACCGTGAAGAGGGCGGCGCTCACGTCGAACATCTGGTCGGTCACCTCGTGGAAGGGAACGCTGACAGTCGCGAGCCCCTACACGTCAGCCGGCAGCTCGGGGAACCTGCGCTCCTACTGCCCGGCGAGCTCGATGACGACGTCGGTCACGGGAACCAGGTGATGCCAGGTCAACGCCCGGTCAGGTCACGGCCTGACCGGGGCGTTGCTTGACCGACACGCGAATCCCTTTGCGGGTCAGTCGATCTGGAGGTCGTCTCCGTCGGTGGTGACTGTGCCCCGGCGCAGCGGCCAACGCTTGGTGAGGGCGAGATAGAAGGCGTCAAGCCCGGGGATCTTGGCGAAGGCGCCCTGAGGTCCCCGGGTCATCTGGCCGGTCTTCACGTCGTATGCCGCCTGGTGCCACGGGCACACGAGGCAGCCGTTCGCGTCGATGCTGCCTCCGGCGAGGTCCGCTCGAAGGTGACGGCACTTGCGACCGACGGCGAAGTACTCGCCGTTGTTGCCGACGGCATAGTCACCTGATCCGGTGACTGATCCGGGCGGGACGTCGGACGCGGGAATCCGGGTAGAGCTCATGGCGTGCTCCTTGCGCAGTGGTCCCTGTCCTCTCTCATGGTGGCACAGCCGTGCGGTCCCGGACGGGTGAGCTGCTCCGCCGGCCGTATGCCGTCACCGCGCGACGTCGCGCCACGCGGGCTCGTCGTCGGGCATCCACGCGGGGGTATGCGGCGCGCCCCCTCCCAGCGTCAGCCAGCCCAGCTCGTCGGCCAGTCCGACGGCGGCCTCGATGAGCCTGGTCGTTGTGCCAGCGACGTCGTCGCTGCGCCATGCCAGGGACCACGGGTAGTAGGGCTGGATCTCCGTGGGCCAGAACATCGGCAGCCCGACGTCGACGTACTTCTCTGCGTAGCTGAGGAACTCGAGGTAGCGGTGGGAGGTGGGGGCCCGCCGCACGTGCGCCACGCAGTGGCTGAAGGCGCCGGGAGTGCCCAGCCATCGCATGGTGAGACCGACACGCTGCTCCAGGGCGGTGAGGTACTGCCCGTGGGCGTTGTAGCTGCCGGAGTCGGGTGGGTCGGCGAAGACGCTGAGCGGTCGCTCGTGGAACGAAGCCGTCGATGCGCCGTCGCCGGCGTCGGTCCCCACAAGGACCAGGGGCTCCAGGCGGAGCAAACGGTGTCGCCACCCGCTCGGGTGCGCGATGCTCATGCGCGGGGTGACCCGGAGGATGGCGACGTCGAGGCGTCCCTGCATGAGCGCGTTGAGCTGGGTGATGCTGTCCATGGCGTGCTCGCGCAGCTCGATGTCGGGCTCTGCCCGGCTGAACGCGTCGGCGACGAGCCGGCTCGTCGACAGCTCGAAGACGTGGGCGATGCTCACGCCCTCCTGACGGGTCGGCTGCGACATCGTGTCGGCGAGGGCGAGCAGGCGCCTGGCGTGCTCGAGGAAGTGCTGGCCCCGCGCGGTCAGGGTGACGTGCCGGCTGTCGCGGACGAGGAGCGTCTCACCGAGCTGGTCCTCGAGCTTGCGGATCTGCTTCGACAGGGCCGGCTGGCTCACGTACAGCCTCGCGGCGGCCCTGCCGAAGTGAAGCTCGTCGGCGACCGCCACGAAGTAGCGCACCAAGCGCAGGTCCAGCTCCATCGGCCCTCCGTGGTGTGAGGCACCGGACGGGCACCAGCCCTCCGCGAGCCTTGTTGGCCCCACCGTACTGAGCGGACCGCCTCATGAGGAGGCCTGGTGGTTATCGATTGCGGCGAAACGGGTCTTGGACACCGGTCGGCCGGTCAGGTCAGCCTTGAGGTCGTCGCCGCGTGCGACACCCCGGTCGGCCTCGAGGGTCAGGGGCCGGTCGAGCCCCTCGTCGAAAGGCTCGCCATGACTGCAGCACAGCGTCCCGTCGTCTTCATCCACGGCCTCTGGCTCCACTCCTCGAGCTGGGGTCCGTGGCTCGAGGCCTTCCGTGAGGCGGGCTATGCCCCGATCGCGCCCGGATGGCCCCGGGAGGGTGAGACCGTCGAGCTGGCGAGGCAGCAGGCTGACGACGTCGCCGGCCTGGGGATCGACGACGTCACGAACCACTACGCCGCGGTCATCGAGGAGCTGCCTGACGCGCCGATCCTCGTCGGGCACTCGTTCGGTGGGCTCATTGCCGAGAAGCTGCTCGGCCAGGGCAAGGGCGCCGCAGCCGTGGCCATCGACCCCGCCCAGATCAAGGGGGTCCTGCCGCTGCCGCTCGCGCAGCTCCGCGCAGGCCTGCCGGCCCTGGGTAACCCCGCCAACCGGAACAAGGCAATCTCATTGACCTCCAAGGAGTTTCGCTACGGCTTCGGCAACGCCATCACCCAGGAGGAGTCGGACGCGCTGTACGAGAAGTGGACCATCCCGTCTCCTGCGAAGCCGCTCTTCCAGGCGGCTGCCGCCAACTTCTCGATGCACTCCGAGGCTGCCGTCGACACGAAGAACAGCACGCGCGGCCCGCTCCTGCTCATCTCCGGCCTCGAGGACCACACGGTGCCCGACGTCGTCACCCGGTCCACCCTCAAGCAGTACCGCACGTCCACCGCGGTCACCGAGCTGCGCCAGTTCGAGGGTCGTGGGCACTCGCTGACCATCGACAGCGGATGGAGCGAGGTCGCCGGCGCCGTGCTCGGCTGGCTCGGCGAGCACGGGCTCTGACCATGGACCTCGGTCTCGCCGGGCGAGTCGCCATCGTCACCGGTGCGAGCAGGGGCATCGGTCTCGCGATCACCCGGGTGCTCGCCGACGAGGGTGTGACGGTGGTGGCGGGCGCTCGCGACGCCTCCGCCGAGCTCGACGCGCTGAGCAGGTCGGGCACGGTCACCTACGTCGCAGCCGACCTCAGCGAGCCGGACGGCGCCGCGCACCTCGTCGATGCGGCCGCCGGACGCGGGCGGCTCGACATCCTCGTCAACAACGTGGGAGCGGTCACGCCGCGACTGGACGGGTTCATGGCCGTGACGGACGCGCAGTGGACCGCGTCGTACACGCTCAACCTCATGGCCGCGGTGCGCACGACCCGTGCCGCGCTTCCGATGATGCTCGCCCGCGGCAGGGGCGCCATCATCTCGACGAGCTCGGTCAACGCGATCCTCGCCGACCCGTCGGTCATCGACTACAGCGCCGCCAAGGCAGCACTGCGCAGCTTCTGCAAGTCGCTCTCCAAGGAGCTCGGACCACACGGCATACGGGTCAACACCGTCAGCCCCGGGCCGGTCAGCACCGACCTGTGGCTCGGGAGCGCCGGTGTCGCTGCCGCCGTGGCCGCGCGGGAGGGCACCGATCCCGCCGCCGTCGCTGCCGCCGCCGCGCGGGACTCCGTGACCGGACGCTTCACGCACCCGGACGAGGTCGCCAACCTGGTCGCCTTCCTCGCCAGTGACATCGCCGGCAACATCACCGGGGCCGACGTCACGATCGACGGGGGGCTCATCCCCACGACCTGAGCTCGCGCTGGTGTACTGCGGGCTGGCTGCAACCCGGTCAGTCGCTGGCTGGGGTTGCCGCGAGCACATCACGCAGCGCGGAGATCGAGGGTGTGAAGAAGTAACCACCGCCGGTCGGAATGACGACGTCCTGCTCGGCGACGACGGTGCCGATCACGGTTGGCTTGACGATGACGCAGGTGCGCTGGCGCTCGGCGCCGGGCTCGCCGTTCTGACCGACGAGCAGGTCGTGCCCACTCGGACTGCGAGGGGCGACCGGATCTCCCATCCACGTCGTGTTGAGGAACTCGAACTGGTCGACGATCGAGGCCTGGTACGACAGGAACATCAGGCCTCGGTCGCCGTGTGCTGGGTCCGGACCCGTCTTGGGGAAGGGCGGCCCGTAGGGAAGACCACGACGCAACAAGCGTCGCTGGAAGCTGGCCCTCCTCCCGCCTTGGTCGTTGCCGACATCGCGCGTGTTGACCTTGCGGATGTGGGCCGCCAGCGGGCAGGTGAGACCCACCGGATCGGCCTTGGCCCTGGGGTAGGGGTCGTCGTGCCCTCCGGTGAGGGGCAGCAGGGGCGTGTCGGCGGCGAACTCGAAGTGGTTGTTGCACAACGGGTCTGCGCCGAGGTCAGGGTCGTCGGCGTCCGGGGTGCGGGACAGGGGCGCGCCGCTCGGCCACCGGCCGACCACGTGCGTCTGGAGCAGGTCGCCTGTCATCCCTGCCAGACCCTGGTCCTGCAGGCTCGCCGCCTGCTCCTCGGCGAAGGCCCGGAAGCCGGCGACGTCTTGGCGCAGGCGGCGGTAGACGGCATACGAACCGTTCTTGGCCCAGGCGGGGCCGGGGATGGCCGCGGGGGCGGCGAGGAGTGGGTCGGCGCCCGGCGTGGGATAGCCGAAGACGAAGGCGCCCGGCCAGACGAGATACTGCCCCGGCAGGCCGTAGAGCCACGTCTCGGGCACGGCCGACGGATCGACGGTGCGCGGTGTGAGGTAGGAGGGGGGCTCACCCGGGAGCAGGCCCCGGACGCCTGGTTGCGACACGCCGTCCTGGAAGCCGAAGTGCTCGTGTCCGAGCTTGTCCAGCTTGCCGCCGACCTCGCCGTAGAGCACGGACAGGTGCGCAGCGAGCGCCTCCTCCACGACCTCGTCGAAGAGCCGCTGCAGCGTGCGCTGCCGGTCGGCGCCGAGGACGACGAGGGCGTCAGCCGCCTTCCCCGGCCCACCGAAGAGCCAGTTGGCCGGGTTGCCCTCGGCCGAGGGGTCGGTGGGGTCACCGAGGAGGCTCGACCGGTCGGCAAGACCCGTTCGGAACGCCTCGTCCTCGAACTTCGACGCATCGCCGCCACCACGGAGGTTTGCGATGGATGTGTAGCTGAGCGAGACGTTGAGCCAGGCGTCGTCCAGGGTCTGGGCCGCCTCGGTCGACCCGGCAGAGACGCCACGGGCCAGACGCTCCTGGCGGACCTTGAGCCGCGACGCCATCGTCTGGGACATGGTGGTCACGCGAGGGACGAGCTCCCCCAACCACCTGCGGGCAGAGGCGAGGTCGCCGAACTCGAGAGCGATCACGGCCATGCGCGGCTTCATGAATCCGGGCAGGACGTTCCCTTGGATCTCGTCCACGTCGAAGACCGGCTCCGGCGGGGCCTGACCGGTCGCGCTCGCGCTCGCATCCATGGCCGACAGCATGTTCACCATGTCGGACGTCCTCTCGGTTCGGCTAGGAGTTCGGTTCGGATCGGTTCACGGGGATCGGTTCAGCGGATTCGGTTCAGCGGGGACCGGGTCAGGCGTTGCGGGTGAGGTGCCGGTGGGTGCCGGCGAGCAGTGACGGAGGCTTCGGCGTGGCCCTCGCAGCCAGCTCGTCGAGGCTTCGGACCGTGTTGGGCGCCGGTGCGACCGGGGGCGCCGCCGTGCCCGGAGTCGCCGGAGGGTAGGCGAATGCCGGCCGGCTCACCGGCGAGGGTGCCTCGCCCGCCTGGGCGTAGGTGAGCCAGTTGCCCTGCCAGTCGTCCTGGTAGCTGGAGGCGGCGCATGCCACCGGGGTGTTCGCGAAGTGCCCGAGCCCGGCGGCCCTGCCGACGATGTTGACGACGATGTGCTCGGCGATCTGTCCGCCGTGCGTGATGGGGATCCCACCGATGGTCAGGTCGCTGACCGTGTAGCCCTCCCCGGCCGGGACTGCGAAAACGGCGTGCTCGATGAGCCCCTGCTCGGGCTGCCCGCGCAGGACGGTGAAGAAGCTGCTGTCGACAGGCTCGCCGCCGGGCGTCCGGAACCCCTCGAGGCTCAGGTGGTGCATGGCCAGCCCGACGGGGTTGCGCAGCGTCACGAACGCACCCAGCGCGGCCAGCTCGTTCACGGTCGAGCCGATCGTTGGGTCGCTGCACCGGTTGAGGCCGCCGTAGGCGGCCCCGCTGATCAGCGCCTCGGGGTCGATGACGGTCCTGCCGTTTGCCGTCCGCTGCACGCTCGCCAGGGCGCCGAGGTTGATCTCGGCCGAGAGGCTGTTGGCGGGGTGGGTGAGGTGCATGATCCCGCCTGTGGTGTTCCATCGGTTGTACGGGTTGTAGCTGCCCTTGGGGTAGATCACCTGCGGGTTCGCCGGGTCCGAGTGGTCGACGAGGTCCTGCTGGCACTCGAGGTCGGCAAGCTGCACCTGCGGGTCGACGTACTCCCGATAGAGCTCCAGCAGCAGCTGCTTGTCGCCCGCGAACGGGTACCTGGGGGTGCCTGACATGTCCGGGAGGGTGTCGCCGTGCAGGGCCTGCCAGTACTCCGGCGGCTCGGACGTGAACGTGACGCGGGTGATGCGGCCCTGGTCGTCGCGGGTGACGCGCCACTCGCAGTACTCGTCCTGCGGTCGGTAGAAGATGTTGCCCCAGAGCTCCCCGACGAAGTAAGAGCCGGGGCCGTCCATGCGCTGGGTGAGCGGCATGAGGTTGTCGGCCAGGTCGAGAGCCATCTGTCGCCCCCACCGATCCCGGAAGGTTCCGGGGAAGCCGCTCCAGCCGATCACCTGGTCGAGCGGCTCGCCCGGCGTCTCGGTCCTGGACTCGTTGTAGAACTGCGGCTGGTCGCCCGGTGCGAGCTCTGCCTGGACGATCGCGATGTTGCCGTCAATCCATCCGGAGACCGCCGTACTCCACTGCTGCAGCATCTGTGCGTTGAAGTCGCTCAGGAAGCCGGGAGGGTCGAATTGAGGGAGCATGCTCGGATTCCTTCTGCTGTCGCTGATGTCGACCTGTCGGCTCTGACGCACAGAGCGTGCTCAAGCATCCGTTCGAGCGAGGCGAGCCGGTTTCACCTGACGTCGGTGGTCCTCGCGTGCCCTTTCAGGTTGGCACGAACTACGCAAGTCGTCCTGAAATCGCCGATATCTGCCCCCACCCAACCTCAGGTGAGCAGGAACGGCCCCGCCCACACGATGGCGGCCAGTGCGAGGCAGTTGGCGACGACCGTCACCCAGAAGATGCTGCGGAACGGCTGCTTCACCGTCTTGTGCCGGAAGACCCGTCGGGCGACGAGCGCACCGGGCCATCCGCCGACGACGTCGACGGTGTGCAGGGTGGACTCCGGCGTGCGCCGACGTCCTTGGGTCGCAGCGGACTTGTCGCCTCGGTAGAGGAGGAACGCAACGGCGCTGAGCAGGCCGTAGGCGGCGACGACGATGACGGAGACCTTGCCGAGCAGCACGAGAGCGCCGAGGAGGGCGAAGAACAGCGCCGCCACCCCCAGCGCCCCGGGCACTCCTCGCGCCAGCCCGCGGCGGGAGCCCCCGCGTCGACGTGTCGAGACCCTGCCAGCCACCTTGCCAGTCACCCGGTCAGCCACGTTCAGCCGCCGAAGTGCGGGCGCAGGGTGCCGGCGAGGTCCTCGGGAGCGAGGTCGATCATCGCCTCGGCGTGCAACTTCTCGAAGTAGGTCACGTCGCTGCGATACATGGGCTCGGCGTTGCTCCGGCTGACGATCCGCAGCAGGGTCGACCAGCGGTCGGACGGAGCCGGCCCGCCGCCGTAGAGCGCCCAGTTGAAGGACGTGAGAGACAGGTCCCGGTAGGTGCCGAAGACCCGCGACATCCCCTTGCCGAGGTCGGCGCAGTCGGCGTCGGTCAGCCGGTCGACGTCGCGGGAGCCGTCCACAACCGCCCACACCTCGTGGAAGCCGATCGGGGCGAAAGGCGTGAGGAACGAGACGCGGCCGATCCGGCCCACCCAACGGGGGCCACCCTGCTCCTGCGCCACCAGCTCGTCCCAGAACGACCCCTCGCCCGACGAGCCGTCGCGCCAGGCCGCCGACCGCTCGACGAGCAGTCGCTGCAGCGTCGTGCCGACGTCGTCGTGGGCCGACTGGGCGTGCGGGTGGATGAGCGAGCTCCCGCTCGGGGGAAGGTAGTTCGCGTTGATCGACGACCACATCGGGCGGATGCGGTGCAGGGCGCCGGTATACTCCACCAAGGCGCCGAGCAGGTCGCCGACCCGAGCGGGTGTGAGGTCCGGCAGGTCGAGGAAGTGCCGGGTTGTGTCATAGAGGCCGACCGACGAGAACTCCGAGTACGCAAGGACATTCGGCACGACGACGGCGTTGCCGCGCCGGATCCGGCCCTCCGGCGCGACCTCTGCCGGGAAGGTGCCCGTGGCGCGCTCGATCGTGCCGGCGCAGAACGGGCAGAACGGCGGGTCGGCCGTGAGGTCGGTGAGGTCGGGGCGCTCCGTCGGTGACAGCTTGGTGCCCGAGACGATGCGGGAGGTGTGCCCGGTGAGCGGGTCGACCCGGATGCTGAGCGGCACCTCGATGACGTTCGTGGGGTTCGTTAGCTCCGGCACGCGGGCGGTGATCCGGTGTTCGGTCATCTCGATGGCCATGCCTCGCAGCGTAGCCACGACCCGTCGCGGGCAGACGACAACCGACCACTCTCGCGCAGCCCGTGGCCCGCGCGCATCCTCTCACCGCCGACTCGACAGCCCCGTCCCAGGAGCCGACAGGGCGATGACGAGCTCACGCACGACCGCGGGGTCGGCGAGGCTGTCACCGAAGAGCTCGCGCACCTGCCCCATCCGGTAGCGGACCGTCTGTGCGTGCACGTGCAGCTCGGCCGCCACCTCGTCGCGGCGCCCTTGGTGGAGCAGCCACGACAGCAGGGTCTCGGCGAGCCGGTCGCGGGTTGCCGGCTGCAGGTCCGCGAGCGGCTCGAGCACCTGGCCGCGCAGATCGGCCAACGCGTCGGGGTCGGCCGTCAGGACGAGGTCGGCCAGGTGGCGCTCGCTGTCGACGGGCTCACCGCCACGCGGCGCCCGGTGGAGCGCGAGGGCGCGCGCGGCCCGGTCGAAGGACGACCGCGCGTCGATCCACGGACGGGGCGGACCGCATACGGCATGGCGACCCGAGAGCGCGCGCAGCAGGTGGCGTCGCCCCGGCCCGTCCGCGTCGGGGACGAGCAGGAGCGTGAGCGGGTGGTCGGGATCGACGTCCTCGATTCCCTGGAGGTCCTCGCCCACGACGAGGGTGTCGGCGCTGAGCGGCGCGAGCGCGCGTCGGGCCTCGGCCGCGGGCAGCAGCACCGCGGTGAGCGAGGTCGGGGGAGGCCACTCGGCCCGCGCTGCGGCAGCGGTCAGCACGTCTGCGCCGGCCCCGGCGAGCAGCTGCTGGCCGAGGCGCTCGCGGTAGCGGTCGCGGACCCGCCCGCTCGTCGTCAGCTCGTCGGTGTGGCCGGCGACGCTCGCCGCAGACAGCTCGTCGATGTAGGCGAAGAGGAGCTCGGCGAACTTCGCCATCGTCGTCGCCGGCATGCCCGCCTCCGCGGCCGTCCGGGCGAGCTCGCGCCACGACACCCGGGCCCCGACGCGGTATGCCGCGAGCAGGCTGTCCATCGAACGTCCGCCCCGCGCCTCCCCCCTTCCGAGCGCATAAGCGCCCTCGCGCGTCGGGCCGAGCGGTGTGCTGGGGTCGACGTCGCGACCACCGCCCGCGAGCTTGAGGAAGCCGGCGATCGCCATCTGCACTGCCTTCTCGATGGTGTCGCCGGCAGCACCTCCGAGCGCGCCTGCGTAGTCGGGGACCTCGTCGACGACGGCCGCCATCGTCGTCGTCGCGATGGCGGGGAGTCGTTCACGCAGGACGCGGAGCACCGCGTCGTCCATCTGGAGGGCCGCGGCCCCCCGAACTGTGGCGCTGGTCACCTTCGCAGCCATGGACTGTTCCCTCCGCACAAGAGTTCCCGGAAGCTTCACGCTTGGCGGTCAGGATATTACCCTTGCCTGTCAGTCATGCTGAAGACATGAGCCTGACCGCACCCTCCACCCGACCGGACCGACCGTCGCTGCGCCGACGACTGGTCAGGCTCGCCGAGCGTGCGACCACGCCGCTGCTGCCGGCCGACTACCTCGACCTCTTCGACCCGCTGCGTCCGGGCGCCGACCTGCGCGGGCGCATCGTCGAGGTCCACCCCGAGACGGCCGACGCCGCCACGATCGTCATCCGACCGGGCGCCGACTGGGCTGGTCACGTGCCCGGGCAGTACGTCCGCATCGGGGTCGACGTCGACGGCATCCGCCAGTGGCGGGCCTACTCGCTCACCCACGGCCCGCGCCCCGACGGCAACATCTCCATCACCGTCAAGGCGGTGCCCGGCGGCCTCGTCAGCACCCACCTCGTGCGCGAGTCGCGCCCCGGCACGCTCGTGCACCTCGAGCAGGCCCAGGGCGAGTTCGTGCTGCCCACCGACGGAGGCAAGTTCCTCTTCGTCACCGCCGGCTCCGGCGTCACTCCCGTCATCGGGATGCTGCGCAACCTCTTCCCCGTCGCTGACGGCGGCGTCGTGCGCCTCGCCCGCGCGACGGCATACGACATCGTCGTCGTGCACGTCGCACCGAGCGAGCCCGACTCGATCTTCATCGCCAATCTTCGCGCGCTCGACGACGCCGGGCTGATCCGCCTCGTCGCCCGCTACGACGACGAGCACGGCGTGCTCGACGTCGCCGACCTCGAGACCCTCGTGCCGGACCTGCACGAGCGCGCCACTCTCGCCTGCGGTCCCGGCGGCCTGCTCGACGCGCTCCAGGCCCACCACGACGCCCGCGGGCTCGACCTGCTCACCGAGCAGTTCCGCGTCACGACGCTCGTCGTCGGCGAGGGCGGCACCGTCGACTTCACCGGATCTGGCTCCGGCTCGGTCACGACGGTCGACGCCGACGGCGCGACTCCCATCCTCGACGCCGCCGAGGCGGCCGGTGTGCTGATGCCGTCCGGGTGCCGGATGGGCATCTGCTTCGGCTGCGTCCTGCCGCTCAAGGAGGGCGCCGTGCGCGACCTGCGCACCGGCGCCGTCACGACGGCCACCCCCGGCGAGACCGAGGGCAGCGGCGTGCCGATCCAGACGTGCATCTCCGCCGCCGCCGGCCCCTGCGTCATCGACCACTGACGGCCCACTCCACCCCCAGACCGAACCATCGAGACCCCGTGACCCCGCGACCGCTCGCGGACACCCGCTCCACCACGACGTGAGGAACCCCATGACCGTCCTGCAGAAGAAGGCCCACAACCCCATCGGCCACCTGACGCCCGAGGACATCGAGCAGCTCGGTGTCGAGCTCGACGCCATCCGGCAGTCGGTGATCGACACCCGCGGCGCCGACGACGCGGCATACATCCGCAAGGTCATCGACGCCCAGCGCAAGCTCGAGCTCGGCAGCCGCGCCATCCTGCTCATCTCGATGTTCCCGCCCGCCTGGGTCGTCGGCACGGCCGGCCTCGCGGTCGCCAAGATCATCGAGAACATGGAGATCGGTCACAACGTCATGCACGGCCAGTGGGACTGGATGCGTGACCCCAAGATCCACTCGACGACGTGGGAGTGGGACAACGCGAGCCCCTCCGAGCAGTGGAAGCACTCGCACAACGAGCTGCACCACACCTACACGAACGTCATCGGCAAGGACAACGACCTCGGCTACGGCATCATGCGCGTCGACGAGGACCAGCGGTGGGTGCCGTTCTACACCGCCCAGCCGCTCTGGAACTTCGTCAACGCCTGCTTCTTCGAGTACGGCATCGCGGCCTACGACCTCGAGCTCGGCAAGAACCTCGCCACCAAGGAGCGGCGCAACAACCCGGAGTTCCGGGCCCGCGCCAAGGTCACCCTGAAGAAGATCCGCAACCAGGTGACGAAGGACTACGTCATCCACCCGCTGCTGTCGGGCCCGTCCTTCCTCAACACGATCGCCGCCAACGCGACCGCCAACCTCGTCCGCAACATCTGGACCCACTCGGTCATCATGTGCGGCCACTTCCCCGAGGGCGTCGAGACCTTCGAGCGCAAGTCGATCGTGGGGGAGACCCGCGGTGAGTGGTACCTGCGCCAGATGCTCGGCTCGGCCAACATCAGCGGCAGCAAGGCCATGCACTTCATGACCGGCAACCTCAGCTTCCAGATCGAGCACCACCTCTTCCCCGACCTGCCGAGCAACCGCTACCAGGAGATCGCCCCGCAGGTGCAGGCGCTCTTCGCGAAGTACGGCCTCACCTACACGACGGGTTCGCTTCCGCGACAGGTGGCCTCGGCGTGGAAGAAGGTCATCCGGCTCTCGCTGCCCAACGACTTCGGCCGCAAGGCGCGGGCCAAGGTGCTGCCGCTGCTGCCTGTGACGCCGCGGAGCGAGGCCGGGTCGCGCGCTGCCGCCTGACCTGCTCCGCGCTCGACTCCGCGAGGGGGTGTCTCCGACGGAGGCGCCCCCTCGGCACGTCAGCTCGCCGACTCGGTGACCTCGTGGCCGTGACCCTCGCTGGGCCCTGAGGTCCGGATGAAGTCGCGGATGAGATCGGCGAAGCGCTCCGGGTCGTCGAGGTGGGGGTAGTGCCCCGCGCCCTCGAAGATCTCGACCCGGCAGCCCGGGATGGACTCTTGGGCCCGCGCGGCGTGCGAGACCGGGATGACCATGTCGTTGGTGCCCCAGACGACGAGGACCGGGATGTCGACGAGGTCGGGGAGGTAGTCGTGGGCGGTGATGCTCTGGCCCCGCGCGTCGATGACGGCCCGCGTCGTGGCCAGGAAGGCTCGCCGGCTGTCGGCGTCGCTCAACCGGGCAAACCCCTCCCACACGGCGCGCATGTCGTTGCTCGCCCGCCAGCCCGCCTTCGCCAGGGTCCTGCCGACGGTCTCGACCTTGCCGCGGACCCACCCTGACGCGAGCGCGGGCAGGACCCACTCCGCCCCGGGCAGGGTGGCCGCCCGCAGCGCCGGGATGACCTCGGGGCCGAGGCCGCCGCTGCCGACGAGCACGAGGCGCTCGACGCGCTCCGGGAAGAGGTAGCAGAACTCGAGCGAGATCCCGCCGCCGAGGGAGTGCCCGACGAGGGTCACGCGCTCGATGCCGAGGCGGTCGAGGAGGTCGCGCAGGGTGGCGGCGTGCGCCCCGAGCGAGTAGTCGCCTGCCGGGTTCGCGGAGGCGCCGTGGCCGAAGAGGTCCGGCACGATGACCCGGTTGCGGTCATCGAGCCGGTGGATGAGGTGCGCCCAGTTCGTGTGCGAGCCGAGCAGGCCGTGCACGAAGAGCACGGCATCGCCGTCGCCGCTCTCCACATACGACAGCGAATGGCCCCGCAGCGAGATCACGTGGGGAGTCAGCGGCGTCACGACGCCTCCTCGGGTCGGTTGGGCTCCTCTTTCGAGGCTATCCCCACGGCGGCGGTGCGCCCCCTCGTTCCGTCCGTGTCCTTCACCACGCGCCCGCCTCCCTCGCGGTGTCGAGGCGCTGTGGCAGTCACGACGACAGGCTGCTGAAAGTTCTTTGTCACGAGCTGTAACGACTCCGTCCGCCCGCACGATGGAGGGGGTGAAGAGGCGCCACTCGGACCCCCGAGCGAGTGGCGCCTCTCCTCACGTCCGGACCCGGCCAGACGGCATACGGCCCTCGTGGTTGTGCACGGCCGCCGTGCCGGCCCTGCCATCGGGCGTATGCCGTGGGCGCGCGCTCAGCGCGGCGTCAGGACGACGAACGGCAGGGTGTCGCACGGTGTCGCTCGCCAGTCCGGTGAGGCGTCGGCAGCGCCGGCGCGCCACGCCTCGAGGGGGAGGTCGCGCACGAGGTCGCCCGTGACCCAGGCCGGGTCCGACGAGGTGACGACGCGGCCGGCGGCGTTGACGAGGACGCAGCCCCGCTCGACACCCTCCATGACGTCGAGCAGGTGCTCCTCGAACCACGCCACGAGCACGTCGAGGCCCACGACCCCCGCGAACGTCCCCCTCGCGACGAGCGGTTGGGTGAAGGTCAGCGTGTACTGGTCGGTGCAGAGGTAGTCGACGTAGGGCCCGGTCACGTGTCGGCCGCCGGTCTCGAACGGCTTTGTGTACCAAGGCAGCTCGGTGTAGTCGCGGAAGCCCACGGCCCGCGGGTCGGTCTCTGCGGCCAGCTTGGCGATCGTCGCCGCTCCGCCGCGGGACTCGACGGTCCACCACTCGAGCCAGTAGGCGGCGTCGGCGAGGACGCCGGGTGCCATGACCGCGCCGGCGCCCGCGATCGGCGTCGTCGGGTCGGCGAGGAGGGCGCGGCACCGCTCCTCGATGTCGAGGTCGGCGCGGCGGGGAGCGTCGCCGGAGAGGTTCTCGGCGAGGCGCGCTCCGAGCTCTTCCAGCTGCTCGAAGAGCCGCGCGCCGAAGTCCGCGACCCAGCCGGCCACGTCGGTCGCCGTCGTCGTGGTCGTCATCGGCGCCTCCGCGATCGGGCGACGCGGTGCAGGGACTTGACCGCGTCGAAGAGCTCTCGCACATGATCCTCCGCGCGGGCCCGCGCCGTCACGGGTTCGCCGAGGGACACGGCCTCGACGATCGCGCCGTGCGGGTCGGCCTGCCGCAGCGCCCCCCATCCCTCGCCGGCCTCCGCGTCGGCGAGCCAGAGGACGGGCCCGATCTCACGCTGGAGCACCATCTCCTCGCGGGTCAGGCGCGCCGACTGCGCCGTCGCGGCGAGCTCGAGGTGGAAGGTGCCCTCGTGCCGCGGTATGCCGCTCGGGTCCTCGAGCGCCGGTCGCGCGGTCGCGAGCCGTCGCAGCCTCGCGACGTCGTCGGGGTCGGCGCGGCCGGCAGCGAGGGCCGCGCAGTGCCCGCTGATGGCGCAGTAGTGGTCGGCGAGGTCGCGCAGCTCGCCGAGGCCGACGCGTGAGAGCCGGGAGAGCAGGGCGGCCCGGCCACCGTCCCTCGGAGCCTTGACGAACGACCCGCCACCGCGTCCCCGGCGCGTGACGATGAGGTCGTCGTCGCGCAGGCCGCCCAGGGCCTCCCGCACGGTGACGGTCGCGACACCGAAGCGGTCGGCGAGGTCGCTCTCGGGCGGGAGCATGCTCCCGTCGGGCAGCAGGCCGAGCATGATGGCCTCGCCGAGCCGGCGCCGGACGGTCTCCGCGCGGCCCTCGACGGGCAGCGGGGCGAACACGGCGGCATACGGCCCGAGGGGCAACGACCGGTCCGCCATGGAGCCTCCGCATCAGTTTCGACGAATCCCTTGCGCTTAAACATATGGACCCATACCTTTTGCGTCCAGAGGTAAGAGATCGCACGTCGTCGAGGAGAACCATGGCAGAGCGGACAGGGCCGGCAGGGTCGGGCACCCCGGCCATCAGGCTCACGTCGCTGCGCAAGGAGTTCGCCGGCACGCCCCCCGTGGTGGCCGTCGACGACGTCGACCTCGACGTGCGCTCGGGGGAGTTCTTCTCGATGCTCGGACCGTCCGGCTCCGGCAAGACGACGGTGCTGCGCATGATCGCCGGCTTCGAGGAGCCGACCTCGGGCCACATCGAGCTCGCCGGCGCCGACGTCACGAAGAAGCAGGCGTTCGACCGCGACGTCAACACGGTCTTCCAGGACTACGCCCTCTTCCCCCACATGTCGGTCGCCGAGAACGTCGAGTACGGCCTGCTCGTCAAGAAGGTGAGCCGCCCCGAGCGTCGCACCCGCGTCGCCGAGGCCCTCGAGCAGGTGCGGCTCGGCGACCACGGCAAGCGCAAGCCCTCGCAGCTCTCGGGCGGCCAGCGCCAGCGTGTGGCCCTCGCCCGCGCCCTCGTCAACCGGCCCACGGTGCTGCTCCTCGACGAGCCCCTCGGAGCCCTCGACCTCAAGCTGCGCGAGCAGATGCAGGTCGAGCTCAAGGGCATCCAGCGCGACGTCGGCATCACCTTCCTCTTCGTCACGCACGACCAGGAGGAGGCGCTGACCCTCTCTGACCGCGTCGCCGTGTTCCACGCCGGCCGCATCGAGCAGGTCGGCACCGCGCGCGAGGTCTACGAGAGCCCCGCCTCCGCCTTCGTCGCCGGCTTCGTCGGCACGTCCAACCTGCTCGCCGGCGACGCCGCGCGAGCCGTCATCGGCCGGGAGGGATCGTTCGCGATCCGCCCGGAGAAGCTCCTCATCGCTCCCGCGGGGGACACGCAGCGGGGCGATGGGCTCATGGGGGCCGAGGCGGTGCTCGAGGAGGTCGTCTACGGCGGCCCCGTCACGCGCTACGTCGTCGCACTCGACGCCGGCGCGCGACTCACCGCCCTCGAGCAGAACACCGGAGCAAGCCAGGCCGCAGCCCACCTGCGTCGTGGTGAGCGTGTCCGGATCCAGTGGAACCCGGAGCACGTCATCGACGTGCCCGAATCAGCAAGCAGATGAAGGAGACTGGCGTGCGTTCGTCAAAGATCAAGGGCCTCGGCGCGGCTGCCGCCGTGGCCATGCTGGCCCTCGCCGGCTGCGGCAGCTCGGCCGACTCCGGCTCCACCGGGGCCAGCGCCGCGCCCGGGGGGATGCAGGTGCCGAACCTCAAGGCCATCGACAAGCTGGGCACGCCGGAGGGCGAGGTCAACGTCCTCGCGTGGCCGGGCTACGTCGAGGACGGCAGCAACGACCCCAAGGTCGACTGGGTGAGCGACTTCGAGAAGTCGTCGGGCTGCAAGGTCAACGTCAAGACCTTCGGCACCTCGGACGAGGCCGTGCAGCTCATGCGCACGGGCCAGTACGACACCATCTCGGCCTCGGGTGACGCGACCCTGCGCCTCATCGCCGCGGGCGACGTCGAGCCGGTGAACACCTCGCTCATCACGAACTACCCCGACATCTTCGACTCGCTGAAGATGAAGCCGTGGAACTCCGTGAACGGCGTCGCCTACGGCATACCGCACGGTCGTGGGGCCAACCTGCTGATGTACCGCACCGACCTCGTGAAGCCGGCCCCGGACTCGTGGGCCGCTGTCTTCGACAAGGCGGGAGCGCAGGCGGGCAAGGTGACGGCCTACGACTCACCGATCTACATCGCCGACGCCGCGCTCTACCTCATGTCGGCCAAGCCGGAGCTCGGCATCAAGGACCCCTACGCCCTCGACGAGACCCAGCTTGCTGCGGCCGTCGACCTGCTCAAGGCGCAGAAGGCCAACATCAGCGAGTACTGGTCGGACTACCTCAAGGAGGTCCAGGCCTTCAAGAGCGGGTCCTCGACGATCGGCACGACGTGGCAGGTCATCGCCAACGTCGCCCAGGGCGAGAAGGCGCCCGTCGAGGCCGTGCTGCCCAAGGAGGGCGCCACCGGCTGGTCGGACACGTGGATGGTCGGCGCCAAGTCGCAGCACAAGACCTGTGCCTACAAGTTCATCGACCACATCGTCTCTCCGAAGGTCAACGCCCAGATCGCCGAGTACTTCGGTGAGGCCCCGGCCAACAAGAAGGCGTGCGCCGAGACCGCCGACAAGAACCACTGCACGATCTTCCACGCCGAGGACGAGGCGTACTTCTCCAAGGTGCGCTACTGGAACACCCCGATCTCCACGTGTCTCGACGGTCGCACAGACGTCAAGTGCACCGACTACGCCACGTGGACCAAGGCCTGGACCGAGATCCGCAACAGCTGACCCGGCCGGGCTGACGGCGACTGAAACGACTGACCAGATCACCGAGGGAGGCGACACATGAGACGACGCAGAGGGCTTGCTGCCCTGCTCGGCCCACCACTGCTGTGGCTCGTCGTCGCCTACCTCGGTGCTCTGGCGGTCATCTTCGCGACGGCGTTCTGGACGACGGACCCGTTCACCAACGAGGTCGTGCGCAGCTTCACGCTGGAGAACTTCAAGGAGCTCTTCTCGACGACCTACCTCGGCATCATCGGGCGGACGCTGCTCATCGCGGCGCTCGTCACGCTGCTCTGCATCGCGATCGCGGTGCCGTTCGCGTTCTTCATGGCGCGGGTGGCGCCGCGACGGCTGCGGGGGCTGCTCCTCGCCGCGGTGCTCGTGCCGCTGTGGGCGAGCTACCTCGTCAAGGCCTATGCGTGGCGCACGATGGTGCAGCCCGACGGCGTGCTCGACAGCACGTTCGGCGCGACGCCGGGATACGGCTTCAGTGCGCTCGTATTGACGCTGACCTACCTCTGGCTGCCCTACATGGTGCTGCCGGTCTATGCCGCCTTCGAACGGCTACCCGAGACCCACCTCGAGGCGAGTGCCGACCTCGGAGCGCGTCCCCTCGCGACCTTCCGTCGCGTGGTCGTGCCGTCGCTGCTGCCCGCGATCGCGGCAGGCTCGGTCTTCACCTTCTCGCTGTCGCTGGGCGACTACATCGCGGTGCAGATCGTCGGCGGCAAGCTCCAGGTGCTCGGCACGGCCGTGCTGCAGAACATCACCCTCGACCTGCCGTTCGCAGCGGCCCTCGGCACGGCGTCGGTGCTCATCATGGTCCTCTACCTGCTCGCCGTGCGGCGCACGGGCGCGCTCGAAAACCTGTGACCCCGACAACCGGCCGGAGGCGGCGATGAGACTCGGACGCGGCGCCAAGATCGCGCTGACCGCCTTTGCCACAGTCGTGCTCGCCTTCATCTACGTGCCGATCCTCGTCGTCACGCTCAACTCCTTCAACAGCGACCGCACGTTCGGCTGGCCGCCGCCGGGCTTCACGACGCAGTGGTGGAGCCTCGCCCTGCAGGCGCAGGGTCCGCGCGACGCGCTGCTCGTCTCGGTCAAGGCCGGCCTCGGCGCGACCGCCATCGCGCTCGTGCTCGGCACGCTGCTCGCCCTCGCGCTCAGCCGCTACGACTTCTTCGGCAAGCACGCGATCTCGATCCTCGTCGTCCTGCCGATCGCCCTGCCCGGCATCGTCACCGGTATCGCGCTGCAGTCGGTGATCCAGAATCTCCTGACGCCCGTCTTCGGCATCGGGGCCGGTCTCTTCACGATCATCGTCGGCCATGCGACCTTCTGCATCGTCCTCGTCTTCAACAACGTGACGGCGCGGCTGCGTCGCATGGGTGGTTCGCTCGAGCAGGCGTCGGCCGACCTCGGGGCCAGGCCGTTCACGACGTTCCGCCGCGTCACCTTCCCGCTCCTGCGGTCGAGTTTGCTGGCCGGCGCGCTGCTCGCCTTCGCGCTCAGCTTCGACGAGATCGTCGTGACGACCTTCACCGCCGGTCCCGACAGCCAGACGCTGCCGATCTGGATCTTCAACAACCTCTTCCGGCCCAACCAGGCGCCCGTCGTCAACGTCGTGGCTGTCGTGCTCATCATCGTGTCGATCGTGCCGGTGTGGCTCGCTCAACGTCTCGCAGGGGCCGACGCCGCCGAGAGCCGCCTCTGACCCCGGCCTCCCGGACCCGCCCAACCCCTGGTTCGAGGTGATGCTGGGCCTCACGTGGGGGCCGCGATCACCTCGATCCGGTATGCGGTCCGGCTGGGTGGAGGTGATCCCGCGCCCTACGTGGGTGGCGGGATCACCTCGAATCGCGGGAGGGCGGCATACGGGCTCCGGTGCACGTCCAGCCCCTCACCCCCCTGGTTCGAGGTGATGCTGGGCCTCACGTGCGTGGCGCGATCACCTCGATCCGGTATGCGGTCCGGCTGGGTGGAGGTGATCCCGCGCCCCGCGTGGGTGGCGGGATCACCTCGAATCGCGGGAGGGCGGCATACGGGCTCCGGTGCACGTCCGGCCCCTCACCCCCCTGGGATTGGAGGTGATCCTGGGCCTCACGTGCGTGGCGCGATCACCTTGATCCGGTATGCAGTCCGGCTGGGTGGAGGTGATCCCGCGCCCCACGTCGGTGGCGCGATCACCTCGAACCGCGGGAAGGGCGGGAGGGCTGCGTCAGTGGGTGCGGCGCGCGGTGAGGAGGAGGTACTCCCAGCCCATGCGGCCGGTGGCGTCCATGTGGCCGCGGGCCAGCTCGGTCAGCGCCGCGTCGAGGGCGGCGACCTTGACGGGGTCGTCGGCGATGCCGCGGTAGGTGACGATCGTCGGACCGTAGGTGCGCTTGAAGAAGTCGCGGAAGTGCTCGGGCCGGTCGAAATGCACTGTCAGAGAGCGCTTCTCGGTCGTGACGTCCTCCACCCGGCTACCGAGCAGCTCACGGGTGTGGCTCTCGTCGCCCCAGAGCGGCGGGGGCTGTGCCCCGGGAGGCGGGGGTGCGGCATACGGCTTCATGGTGGCGAACATCTGGCCGATGAAGCCGGCCGGAGTCCACGCCACGAGCCCGAGGCGGCCGCCCGGGCGGAGCACGCGCACGAGCTCGTCAGCGGCGGGCTGGTGGTGCGGGGCGAACATGACGCCGACGCAGGAGGTGACGACGTCGAACGACGCGTCGTCGAACGGCAGCGCCTCGGCGTCGGCACGGCGCCAGTCGAGCGAGACGCCGGCTGCACGGGCGAGCCCGCGCCCGACCTCGAGCAGCTCGGGTGCGAGGTCGCACGCGACGACCTGGGCGCCGGCCTGCGCGGCGGGGATCGCGACGTTGCCGGTGCCTGCAGCGACATCGAGGACGTGCTGACCCGGCCCGATGGCGCAGGCGTCGACGAGCACGTGGCCGAGCTCCGGGATGACCTCCCGGGCGACGGCCCCGTAGTCGCCGAGCGCCCACATCGCGGCGTGCTTCGCCTTGAGGGCCGTGTCCTCGGCCGTCGGCGGGGTCTGGGTGTACGTGGTCATGCGGGTTCCTCCCTGGTCCGGGCGACTGTCGGCAGCCCCTCGCTGCCTGCCCGTCGCACCAGCATCCGCCCGCGCCGCCGCCCGCCCCAGTCCTGAAAGTGGACTGACGCGGTCCAGATCCGAGACCGACAATGGGTGGACCGACAGGAGGCTGACATGGGCCGACACGATCCCGGTGCAGGGCAGTACTGCCCCGTCTCCCGCACGCTCGACGTCGTGGGCGAGCGCTGGACGCTGCTCATCGTGCGCGACCTGCTCGTGGGCACGACGCGCTTCAACGACCTCGCCCGCGGGTTGCCTGGCCTCTCGCGCAGCCTCCTCACGAAGCGGCTGCGGCACCTCGAGCGAGCCGGCGTGGTCACCCGGACGGGACAGCACTACGTGCTCACACCCGCGGGCCGCGCCCTCGAGCAGATCGTCTTCGGCATGGCCGAGTGGGGCGCCCGCTTCATGTTCGGCGAGCCGCAGCCCGACCAGCTCGACGCGCAGCTGCTCGTCTGGTGGATGCACACGCGCGTCGACACCTCGGGTCTCGAGGGGGAGCGCCACGTCCTGCACGTGCGCTTCGCGGACGACGCGCGCCGCTTCTGGATCCTGGTGGAGCACGGGGTGCCGTCGGTCTGCATGGCCGACCCGGGCTACCCCGTCGACCTCACGATCTCCTCCGACGTCGCGTCGTTGTATGCCGTGTGGCTCGGCCGCGTGCCCCTGCCCGTCGCGCTGCGGGCGGGGCGCGTCACCGTGCAGGGGCCCACGGCGGTCACCCGCCGACTCGACGAGGTGCTGCAGCTGAGTCCGGTCGCCCGCTTCGTGGCAGCCACGGCCTGACCCGGGGCGCGTGGGTCAGATGGCGCAGCCGTCGGGACCGCACGCCACGTCGTCGGCCGCACCAGAGGGCTGGACCATGACGAGCGGGTGCGACTCGCGCCAGGCCTGGTCGAGGGCCTGAGTGAAGACGTCGGCCGGCTGGGCGCCGGAGATGCCGTACTTGTCGTCGAGGACGAAGAACGGAACGCCCCTGATGCCAAGGGAGTTCGCGGCGGTGATGTCTGCCACGACCGCGTCGCGCCACGTGTGGCTGGCGAGGTCGCGGACGATCTCGTCGGCGTCGAGGCCGGCCTCGGTGCCGATGCGCACGAGCACGTCACGGTCGCCGATGTCCTCACCGTGCTCGAAGTGGGCCGACAGCAGAGCCTCCTTGACCGCGTCGCCGGCGCCTCGTGCCTTCGCGAGGTGCAGCAGCTCGTGCCCGGCGAAGCTGTTGGCGACGACGACCGAGCCGAAGTCGTAGCGCAGCCCCTCCTCGGCCGCGATGGCCGTGACCTGGTCGAACATCTGGCTCACCTGAGCCCGGGACATGCCCTTGCGGTCGACGAGGTAGTCGAGCTCGCTGCCGTCGTGGTGGTCGGGAAGGGTCGGGTCGAGCTGGTAGCTGCGCCAGTGCACCTCGACGTCGTCGCGGTGGGGGAACGCGGCCAGGGCCGCCTCGAACCGGCGCTTGCCGATGTAGCACCACGGGCAGGCGATGGCAGACCAGATCTCGACCTTCATGCACCGCTCAACCACCGACGCATTCGAAACCTTCCCTGGTGGGCCGGTGGAGGAGTGGCTCCCTCCCCTCACGCGGTGGGGTCGTCCTCCCGCGTTGCAGGAGCGTCGTCCGCACGGGTGCGAGGCGTGTCGAGGAGCGCCGGTTCGGCGGGCGCGCCGTCGGGGTTCTCGGGGAAGTGGCACGCGACCTGGTGACCGGGTGCCATCGCCACGAGCGGGGGCTCGACCGTGCGGCAGACCTCCTGTGCCTTCCAGCACCGCGTGTTGAAGCGGCACGCCGGGGGCGGGTTGATCGGGCTCGGCACGTCGCCCGTGAGCCGGATCCGCTCGCGCTTGGTGCGCCGGTTCGTGTCGGGCACGGGCACCGCCGACATGAGCGCCGTCGTGTAGGGGTGCATCGGCCGGGTGTAGAGCTCGTCGCGGTCCGCGATCTCGACGAGCTTGCCGAGATACATGACGGCCACGCGGTCGGACATATGCCGCACGACCGACAGGTCGTGCGCGATGACGACGTAGGTGAGGTCGAACTCGTCCTGGAGGTCCTCGAGGAGGTTGATGACCTGGGCCTGGATCGACACGTCGAGGGCCGACACCGGCTCGTCGGCGACGATGAGCTTGGGCCGCAGGGCGAGCGACCGGGCGATGCCGATGCGCTGCCGCTGGCCGCCAGAGAACTCGTGTGGGTAGCGGTTGTAGTGCTCGGGGCTCAGGCCGACGAGCTCGAGCAGGTCCTGGACCGAGCGCTTGATGCCCTTCTCGGTCTTGATGTTCTGCAGCTTGAAGGGGGCCCCGACGATCGTGCCGACGGTGTGGCGCGGGTTGAGCGAGCCGTAGGGGTCCTGGAAGATCATCTGCACGTCACGACGCAGCGGCCGGAGCGCGCGCATCGAGGAGTGGGTGACGTCCTTGCCCTCGAACTCGAGGAGGCCGTCGGTCGGCTCGATGAGGCGGGTCAGCATGCGGCCGGTCGTCGTCTTGCCGCAGCCGGACTCGCCGACGAGAGAGAGCGTCTCGCCCTTGGCGACCTCGAAGTTGAGCCCGTCGACGGCCTGCACGGCCCCGACTGTCCGCTGGAGCAGGCCCCGGCGGATCGGGAAGTGCTTCGTGAGGTTGGTGACCCTCAGCAGGGGCTCGCCCCGCGTGACGTCGGTGTCGGGCGAGGGCGCGGTCGACGCCGTCATGAGGATGCTCCTGGAGTCGTCATGGTGATCACAGCGTCGGCCTGATGTCGTTCTCCCAGATCTCGGTGCGCTGCTCCGGGGTGAGGTGGCACGCGGCGTAGTGGCCGGGCGCCTTCTCGTCTAGCGGCGGCCGCTGGCTCTGGGAGAGGCCGCCGGTGCGGTCGGCGTAGGCGCAGCGCGGGTGGAAGGGGCAGCCCGACGGCACGTTGATGAGGCTCGGCGGAGAACCCGGAATGGGGCGCAGGCGGTCGGTGCGCGCGCGGTCGAGGCGCGGCATCGAGCTGAGCAGCCCCCACGTGTAGGGATGCTCGGGACGCTCGAAGACGTCTGCAGCAGTGGCGTACTCGACGGCCCGGCCGGCATACATGACCATGATGTCGTCGGAGAGCTCGGCGACGACACCGAGGTCGTGCGTGATGATGATGACCGCCGAGTTGAACTCGCTCTGCAGGTCGCGGATGAGGTCGAGGATCTGCGCCTGCACCGTGACGTCGAGGGCGGTGGTCGGCTCGTCGGCGATGAGCAGGTCGGGGTCGCACGACAGCGCCATGGCGATCATGGCGCGCTGGCGCATGCCACCCGAGAACTGGTGCGGGTAGTCGTCGACGCGGCTGCTCGCCTGGGGGATGCCGACCCGGTCGAGCATCTCGACGGCGTGCTTCTTCGCGACCGAGGTGCTGACGTCGTTGTGCATCTTGTAGGCCTCCACGATCTGGTGGCCGACGGTGTAGAACGGATGCATCGCCGAGAGCGGGTCCTGGAAGATCATCGCCATGCGCTTGCCGCGCAGCTCGCGCACGGTCTCGCTGCCGGCGCCGATGAGCTCCTCGCTGCCGAGCCGGATCGACCCGGTCATCGTCACGGTGCCGGGCTTGTGCAGCCCCATGATCGACATGCTCGTCACGGACTTGCCCGAGCCGGACTCACCGACGATGCCGAGCGTCTTGCCGCGGGCGAGGTCGAAGGAGATGCCGTCGACCGACTTGACGACGCCGTCGTCGGTGGGGAAGTGGACGCGGAGGTCGCGCACCGACAGGAAGGTGTCCGGCGCAGCAGCGCCGAGGCCGCCGATGCCGTCGAGCCCGGTCGAGGGCGGTGCCTCACGCCTGCGACGCGACCGCTTCTCGGCGGGCGCGTTCTCGGCGGGCGTGCCGTCGGCCGACGAGCCGGACGGGGGGCCGGCGGGAGAGCTGGGAGAGGGGCTGGGCTGGCTCATGACACACGCACCCTCGGGTCGACGACGGCATAGAGGAGGTCAACGACGAGGTTGGCCACGACGATGAACGTGGCGCCGAGGAGGGTGACTCCGAGCACCTTGGGCAGGTCGTTGTTGGCCACGGCATCGACGGCGTACTTGCCGACCCCGTTGAGCGAGAAGGTCGACTCCGTGAGGATGGCACCGCCGAGGAGCAGGCCGAGGTCGAGACCGAAGATCGTGAGGATCGGCGTCAACGCCGCACGCAGGCCGTGACGCACGACGACGTCGCGCTCACGCAGGCCCTTGGCCCGTGCGGTGCGGATGTAGTCCTCGTTCATCGTCTCGAGCATGCCGGCACGGGTGAGGCGGGCGTACGCGGCGGCATACAGGAACGACAGGGTGATCCAGGGGAGAAGGAGGTCGTACGCCCACATCAGGGGGTTCTCCTGGAAGGGCGTGTAGCTGCCGCCCTGGGCGGTCCAGCCCAGGCCGTAGCTGAAGATCGAGAGCGCCAGCAGACCGGTGAAGAAGATCGGCAGCGAGACGCCGGCGAGGGCGATGCCCATCGCGGTGCGGTCGATGGGACTGCCTCGTTTGAGGGCCGAGACGACACCGGTGGCGACGCCGCCGAAGAGCCACAGCACCGCGGCACCGGCCGCCAGCGAGAGCGTCACCGGCAGGCGGTCGAGCAGGTCGGGCAGGACGGGGTTCTGGGTGATGAAGGAGTAGCCGAGGCAGGGCGCCGGGCACTGCTCGATCGACACGCCGGTGTTGTACTCCGACCCGACGACGATGCCCTTGGCGAAGCGGCCGTACTGCACCCAGATCGGGTCGGTGAAGCCCAGCCTGACAGCAGCGGCGTGGATCTGCTCCTGGCCCGCGGTCTTGCCGACGTAGCGCGAGGCGAGGTCGTCGGCGGTGGCCCCGGCCACGCGTGGCAGGAGGAAGAAGATGGCGAAGGTGACGGCGCTCACGACGAAGAGGAGGACGACGGCGCTGATCAAGCGCCGGATCATGTACGTCAGCAAGGGATTCGGCCGGACGCGGTGGTGGTGGGACCAGGTTTGTCCCACCACCACCGGTCTGCGCCTTCACCTACTTTCAGGTGGGTTGGGCGTTGGTGCGGTGAACGGGTGGTGCGGTGTTACTGCTTGACACCCATCGCGGCGTAGTCGTACATCGTGAAGCCGTCGTTGACGAAGACGTTGGTGATCGTGTCGGGACGGAAGAGCAGGCCCTTGGCCCACACACCCGGGATCACCGCAGCGGCCTCCATGACGGACTTGTCGACGTTGCCCCAGATCGTGTCGCGCTTCGTGGCGTCGGTCTCGGCCATGGCCTGGTCGATGCCCGCGTCGACCGCCGGCACCTTGATGCCGAGGTTGGTGTTGCCCGACGGGCGGATGACCCGGCTGTCGACGATCTGCGAGAGGAAGCCGAAGCCGTCGGGCCAGTCAGCACCCCAGCCGTAGATGATGACGCCGAGCTTGTTGGCCTTGGCGTAGTCGGGCTTGCCGGCGTAGAGCTTGGTGTAGTCAGCCGTCGGGTAGGCCTTGATGTTGAGCTTGATGCCGACCTTGGCGAGCGACTGCTGCAGCGACTCGGCGGTGGCCTTCTCCTTCGGGCGCTCGGCGCGGTAGGAGACGTTGGTCTCGAAGCCGTTCGGCTGGCCGCACTTGGCGAGCTCGGCCTTGGCGGCCTCGGGGTCGCCCTGCGGCTTCGCCTTGAAGTTGTAGAGGTCGAAGTCGGCGTGCCCGGGCACGTTCGGCGGCATGAGGCTCGTCGCGATGGCGCCACCGGTGTTGCCACCGTAGGCGCGCTGGTAGCCGGTCTTGTCGTAGGCGAGGACGACGGCCTTGCGGCAGTCGACGTTGTCGAGCGGGGCGACGTCGCTGTTGAGGACCGAGAACCACGTGCGGGCGGCCTGGGCGTTGTCGGTCTTCGCCTTGAGGGTCGGGTCGGCGAGGATCTTGCCCTGCGACTCGGCCTGCACACCGGTGCCGGCGATGTCGACGTCGAGGCCACCGCTCTGGAGACGGTTGTCGACGTCGGCCGCGTTGAGGCCGAGCTCGACCGTCAGCTTGTCCGGCAGGGCCAGTCGGCCCGACTCGGGGTCGGTCTTCGGGTCGTAGTTCGGGTTGCGGTCGAGCTCCATGTTCTTGCCCTGCGAATAGGACACGAACTTGTAGGGGCCGCTCGAGACGACCTTCTCCTTGTACTTCGTGCCGGTGTCCTTGGCCACGGGCACGGGGGCCGTGGCGGGCAGCTGCGCGAAGTAGTCGAAGCCCGAGAAGCCGGTCTTCAGCTTGAAGATGATCGTCTTGTCGTCCGGCGTCTCGATCGACTTGAGGTCATCGAGGTTCTTGTCCTTGTAGACCGAGTAGCCGGCGGGGATGTCGGCGAGGAAGTCGTTGAAGTACGTCGGGCCGTTGGGGAACGTGTCCTTGTCGAGCTGACGTGCGACGGCGTACTTGATGTCCTTGCTCGTGATCGGCGTGCCGTCCTCGAACTTGATGCCGTCGCGCAGGGTGTAGGTCCAGGTCTTGTTGCCGTCGCTCGGCTTGCCGAGGCTCGTCGCGAGGTCGGGCACGAGCTTGGCGCCCTCAGCGCCCGGAGCCGCCTTGAAGACGACGAGCGTGCGGGCGTAGTTGCGCAGGAAGTTCCACGAAAGACCGTAGTAGGTGTCACCCGGGTCGACGGAGTCCCAGTCGCCGGCCATGCCGAAGCGCAGCGTGCCACCCTTCGTGGTCGACGGGTTGTAGATCTTGCCGATCGCCGCGTCGGCCGCCGGTGCCGCAGAGCTGCCACCGCTGCCACCGGTGCTGCCCGAGCCACCGGTGCCAGTGCTGGCACTGCCGCCACAGGCGGACAGCCCCAGGGCGAGGACGGCCGCGGCTGCGACCGCCATCAAGCGTGTGTTCTTCATGGGTTTGTGCGCTCCTTGCTATCGGTCGAGCGAAACTGCAGGCCGCGGAGGTTACCGAGACCGGGGGTCGAGGGCGTCACGCAGGCCGTCCCCGAAGAGGTTGAAGGCGAGGACCGTCACGAAGATGGCCAGGCCAGGCGGCAGCATGAACCAGGGGTCGATCTGGTACCACTTCGCCGCGTCCGCGAGCATGCCGCCCCAGGTGGCGCGAGGGGCCTGCACCCCGACGCCGAGGTAGGACAGGGCCGCCTCGAAGAGGATGTTGCTCGGGATGAGAAGGGTCGCGTAGACGAGGATCGGCGCGATGAGGTTGGGCAGCAGGTCCTTGCGCAGGATGTAGCTCGCCCGGGCTCCGAGGCTGCGTGAGGCGTCGATGAACTCACGCTCTCGCAGCGACAGGGTCTGGCCACGGACGATGCGCCCGATGTAGGGCCAGTTGAAGAAGCCGATGATGAAGACGATGACGGCGATGCGCAGGGAGTCGCCGCTCAGGCCGAACGCCGACTCGGGGATCACGCCGACGAGGGCGAGCGCGAAGACGAGGAGCGGGAAGGCGAGGAAGATGTCCATCAGGCGGCTGATGAAGGCGTCGGTGGCGCCGCCGAAGTAGCCGGCGACGACGCCCATGATCGTGCCGATGAACACGGAGATGATCGTCGCGAGGAAGGCGATGAGCAGCGAGATCTGCGAGCCGTAGAGGATGCGGCTGAAGAGGTCGCGACCGTTGACCGGCTCGAGGCCGAAGAGGAAGTCCCACGACACGCCGCCGAGCGGCGCCGTCGGCACCTGCAGGTCGGGATCGATGAGCTCCTGGTGGAACTCGTCGGGCGGGTGTCCGAGCACGCTGACGATGAACGGCGCGAAGATCGCGACGATGACGAGGAAGATGATGATGAACCCACCGGTGAGCGCGACCTTGTCGCGCTTGAGGCGGGTCCACGCGATCTGGCCCAGCGACCGGCCCTCGATGTGCTTGGCGCCCTCGAGTACGGCCTCCGGAGGGGCCATCGCACCACCGGGCTCGAGCTCCACGGGTGAACTCACGTGCCGTCACCTCCGGGTGAGATCGGGGCCGGGGGCAGGATCAGCCTCCGGTGCTTTGCGGCAGGCGCAACCTTAGGCCCCACAACGCTGCGCCGGGCCCATCTTTCTGCGACTCGGCACCACTCACAACCGACGATGCCGAATCGTGACGCGGTGGATATCTTCCGGCGACATGCCGCGCACGGCGGCACACTTGTGGGAAGGCGGCCCCTCGCCCGCACGGTCGCCGTGCGTCAGCTCACCACGGTCTGCGGGTCGGTCTCGTCGTCGAACTGTCCCAGCACGCGCTCGAGCAGATCCTCCATGGTGACGAGCCCGACCGGCCCCTCGGGACCTTCGACGAGGACGAGCTGGGCACGCTCGGCGCGCATGGCACTGATGGCATCGAGCAGCGACAGGTCCTGCTCGAACCGCAGGGCCGCCGACGTCAGCGTCGTGACCTCGGCCTCCCGCGGGGCTCGCACGATGTCGCGCACGTGGGCGATGCCGACCGGCACGCCGCCGTCGGTGACGACGAGGCGTGAGCGACCCGAGTCGCGCGAGATGCGCTCGGCCTCGAGCACCGACGCGGAGCCCGCGACGCCGACGGCGCGCTCGAGCGGCACCATGACCTCGGTCAGCCGCGTCGTGTCGAGGTCGATGGCCCCGGCGAGCACCCGGTGCTCGGACTCCGCGAGCTGCCCCTGCTCGCGGGCGCTCTCGAGCAGCAGCGCGAGCTCCTTCGGCCCGTGCACCTGGGCGAGCTCGTTCTGCGGCTGCACCCCGACGAGGCGCAGGCAGCCGTTGGCCATGGCGTTGAGCAGGCTGAGGACGGGCCGCATGACCCACGCGAAGCCGCGGAACGGCAGCGCGAGCAGCACCGCCGACCGCTCGGGGTGGGCGATCGCCCACGACTTGGGCGCCATCTCGCCGACGACCATGTGGAGGAAGACGACGATGCCGACGGCCAGCACCACGGCCACGACGTATGCCGCCGTGTCGGGCAGGCGCAGGAACGTGAAGACGGGCGCCAGCAGGTCAGCCACGGCGGGCTTGGCCACGGAGCCGAGCCCGAGCGTGCACAGCGTGATGCCGAGCTGGGCGCCGGCGAGCATGAGGCTCAGCTCGCGGCTGCCGGCCGCGGCGGCCGCGGCTGCACGGCTGCCGCGTTCGGCGAGGTCGTCGAGGCGGTGACGTTTGCTCGCGACGAGAGCGAACTCGGCCGCCACGAAGAAGGCGTTGAGCACGAGCAGGACGAGCGAGACGAGCAGGGCGGTGATCATCGAGTGCTCCTCTCGTCGCTGGCATTGACCCGATCGGCGCGGTCGGCGCGGTCCTCGCGGTCGGCTCGGTCCTCGCGGTCGGCTCGGACGTCGCTGTCTGCTGTGTCGAGCAGCTCCAGCTCGCTCATGAGGTCGAGGACCTCGATGCGCACCGAGGCGGGCACGTGCCGGTCGACGGCGTCGACGGCGAGGCGCACGGTCACGTGCGGGCGCGTGGTGTGGTG
This sequence comes from Humibacillus xanthopallidus, assembly GCF_006717145.1. GTDB lineage: Bacteria > Actinomycetota > Actinomycetes > Actinomycetales > Dermatophilaceae > Humibacillus > Humibacillus xanthopallidus. The sequence goes on from NZ_VFQF01000002.1 coordinate 1,411,531, forward strand.
GTCGCCGGTGTCGTCGGAGCGATGCCGCTCTGCAGCGTCGGCGGACCCATCGCGCTCGGCGGAGCCGTTGCGCTCGGCGGACGAGCCGCCCTCGTCGTCGCGGTGCTGGTCGCCAGAGTCGGTCTCTCGGCGGCCCTCGACCTCGACGACGTCGCCGACCTGGGCGGTGCGGCCGAGCTGCTCGAGGATGAGGCCGCTGATGGTGGAGTACTCGTCGGTGGCCGTGAGCCTCACTCCGGTGGCGGTGTCGAGCTCGTCGAGGCGCAGGTGGCCGGGCACGACCCAGGCGTCGGGTCCGTCGGGCTCGACGGCGGTGACGTCGGTGTCGTCCTCGTCGAGGATGTCGCCGACCACCTCCTCGGCGATGTCCTCGAAGGTGACGATGCCGGCGAAGCCGCCGTGCTCGTCGACGACGACGGCCATCTGCCGGTGGTCGGCACGGAGCTGCTCGAGCACGCGGGGGAGCGGGGCACTGGTCGGCACGACGGTCGGCTCGGGTGTCACCGAGCCGACGGGCGTGCTCGCCCGCAGCTCGGGGGCGACCGCGAGCACCTCGGCGATGCCGGCAACACCGACGATGTCGTCACCGTCGACGCCGGTCACGGGGAAGCGCGACCAGCTCGTGTCGAGCAGCTCGACGAGCCGGCTCACGGGGTCGTCGGCATGCACGGTCTGCACGCGCACGCGCGGGGTCATGACATCGCCGGCGTCGAGCTCGCGGAAGCGGAGGCCGCCCTCGAGCACGTCGGACAGGTCGTCATCGAGCAGGCCGCCGGCGTGGGACTCGTCGATGATGCGGGTGAGGTCCTCGGCGGTGGCGCCGTGCTCGAGCTCCTCGACCGGCTCGATGCCGACCTTGCGCAGCAGGGTCGTCGAGGCGCGGTCGAAGAGCCGCACGACCGGCCCGGCGACGGTGAGGTAGACGAGCGTCGAGCGCGACAGGGCCCGGGCGAGGGGCACGGTGCGGGCGATCGCGAGGTTCTTCGGGGCCAGCTCGCCGAAGACCATCTGCACGACGGTCGAGAAGACCAGCACGGCGGTGACGGAGAGGCTGAGGCGGGCGGCATACGACATCGACGGGTCGAGCAGCTCGGCGAGTCCCGCGCCGACGAGCGGCTCGGAGATGTAGCCGACGAGCAGGGCGGTCACGGTGATGCCGAACTGTGCGGCCGAGAGGGTGAAGGACAGGCGCGAGGTGACCCGCAGGGCCCGCTCGGCGGGCTCGTCACCCTGGGCGGCGAGCTCCTTGAGGGCGTTGCGGTCGACGGCGACGTAGGCGAACTCCTGTGCGACGAAGTAGCCGGTCGCCGCGGTCAGGGCGAGGATCAGCGCGATCCCGAGGGCGATGCTCATGCGATCACCACCCGCACGAGCGAGTGGGGCTGGGGGAGCCGGGCAGCCGTGGGGCCGTCCGGCTCGGGACTATGGCCCTCCTGTGACTCGGCGCGCGAGTCGAGGCGTGAGTGCGATCGCATGAAGGTCATCCTAAGTTATCCAGCGCACTCGGGGACTCAGCCGGCGCCTCGGGCGGATGTGGCACCATGTGCCCGCCATGAGCTCCCTGCCCGATCCCGCCGGTCCCGCCGGTCCCGTTGGACCCGCCGGTCCCGCCGTGCGCCTCGTCGTCGGGGCGGCGGTCGTCGACGACCTCGAGCGCCCCACGCGCCTGCTGGCCGCCCGGCGCACGGAGCCGTCGACGCTCGCGGGCGGGTGGGAGCTGCCGGGAGGCAAGGTGGACGAGGGCGAGATGCCGCTCGCGGCCCTGCGCCGCGAGCTGCTCGAGGAGCTCGGTGTCGAGGTGCACATCGGCCCGCACCTGCCGGGCCCGCTGCCCGGGACCACGTGGCCGCTCGGTGACCGCTACGAGATGCTCGTCTGGCTCGTCGAGGTGACGGAAGGGCAGCCGGCGCCGCTCGAGGACCACGACGAGCTGCGCTGGCTCGAGCCGTCGCAGCTGTATGCCGTGCCGTGGCTCCCAGCCGACCTGCCCATCGTGCGCGCCCTCGAGACCGTCCTCACCTGACCTCCCCGAGGCGAGGTGCGGGGTGCGCAACGCCCTGCGCCGTCGGCCGGCGGGCTACGGTGCTGGGTGGCCGCGGACGTGATCGGCGAGCCGTCGTCCACCATCACCGACCGGGAGCGAGACGACCCATGCCAGCCCCTTCCGTGCTCTTCCTCGGCGGCACCGGGATCATCAGCTCGGCCTGCACCCGGACGGCGCTCGAGCAGGGCTTCGAGGTCTTCGTCCTCGGCCGTGGCCGCACCGCCACGAGGCCGGCGCCCGAGGGGTGCCGGCTCTTCACGGGCGACCTCGACGACCCGGAGTCCTTCCGCGCGGCGGTCGGCGACCGCGACTTCGACGTCGTGGCCGACTTCCGCGCCTTCGGCCCGGACGACGTCACCGCACGGCTCGACGTGCTCGGCGGGCGGATGGGGCAGTACGTCTTCATCAGCTCGGCGTCGGCGTACCAGACCCCACCGGCCCGGCTCCCGGTCGTCGAGTCCACCCCGCTGCGCAACCCTTTCTGGGAGTACTCCCGCGGCAAGATCGCGGCCGAGGACCTCCTCGTGCGGGCCCACCGCGAGCAGGGTCTGCCGGTCACGATCGTGCGGCCGTCGCACACCTACGACCACACGGCGCCGCCCTTCGACGGTGGCTGGACGGTCGTCGAGCGGATGCGGCGCGGTGCCGAGGTGGTGGTCCACGGAGACGGCACGTCGCTCTGGACGCTGACGCACCACACCGACTTCGCGCGGGCGTTCGTCGGCCTGCTCGACAACCCGGCCGCCATCGGCGAGAGCTTCCACATCACCTCGGACGAGTGGCTGAGCTGGAACCAGGTCTACGAGATCGTCGCCGCTGCAGCGGGTGTGACGCCGCGACTCGTGCACGTCACCTCCGACGCCATCGCCGCCGTGGACGCCGACTGGGGCGCCGCCCTGCTCGGCGACAAGGCGCACTCCATGGTCTTCGACAACTCGAAGGTCAAGCGCTTCGTGCCGGGCTGGACCGCCACCGTGCCCTTCCACCGTGGGGCCTCCGAGATCATCGGCTGGTTCGACGCCGACCCTTCGAGGCAGCAGGTCGACGAGCGGATGGATGCGCTCATGGACCGGCTCGTCGCGCAGCACACAGGCCCGCGCACGGGCGATCGCTGAGGGGTGCCACCGTGCGCGAGCCGGGCGACCGTGTACGAAGGCACCTCAAAACCCTGAGAGAATGTCCCTCATGCCTTTGAAGACCCGTGCGGACATCCGCAACGTCGCCATCGTCGCTCACGTCGACCACGGCAAGACCACCCTCGTCGACAAGATGCTCTGGCAGTCCGGCGCGTTCGGCGAGCACCAGCACGTCGACGAGCGGGCCATGGACTCCGGCGACCTCGAGCGCGAGAAGGGCATCACCATCCTCGCGAAGAACACTGCGGTGCACTACACGGGCAAGGCGGCCGCCGACCGTGGCCTCACCGACGGTGTCACCATCAACATCATCGACACCCCCGGCCACGCCGACTTCGGTGGCGAGGTCGAGCGCGGCCTGTCGATGGTCGACGGCGTCGTCCTGCTCGTCGACGCGTCCGAGGGCCCGCTGCCCCAGACCCGCTTCGTGCTGCGCAAGGCGCTCGCCGCGAAGATGCCCGTCATCCTCTGCATCAACAAGGTCGACCGCCCCGACTCGCGCATCGCCGAGGTCGTCGACGAGGCCTACGAGCTGTTCATGGACCTCGACGCCACCGAGGAGCAGATCGACTTCCCCATCGTCTACGCGTCGGCCAAGGCCGGCCGCGCCTCGCTCGAGCGGCCCGACAACGGCGGGCTGCCCGAGGGCGAGGACCTCGAGGCCCTCTTCGAGACGATCCTCGAGACCATCCCCGCGCCGACCTACGACGACGAGGCGCCCCTGCAGGCGCACGTCACCAACCTCGACGCCTCCAACTTCCTCGGCCGCCTCGCCCTGCTCCGTGTCTTCAACGGCACGATCAAGAAGGGCCAGCAGGTCATGTGGTGCCGCCACGACGGCTCGCAGCAGCGGGTGAAGATCACCGAGCTGCTCATGACCGAGGCCCTCGAGCGCAAGCCCGCCGAGCAGGCCGGCCCCGGCGACATCATCGCCGTCGCCGGCATCCCCGAGATCACCATCGGCGAGACGCTCGCCGACCCCGAGAACCCCATCCCGCTGCCGCTCATCACGGTCGACGAGCCCGCGATCTCGATGACCATCGGCACCAACACGAGCCCGATGGTCGGCCAGGTGCGCGGCTCGAAGGTCACGGCCCGCATGGTCAAGGACCGCCTCGACAAGGAGCTCGTCGGCAACGTGTCGCTGCGCATCCTGCCGACCGAGCGCCCCGACGCGTGGGAGGTCCAGGGCCGTGGCGAGCTCGCACTCGCCATCCTCGTGGAGCAGATGCGCCGCGAGGGCTACGAGCTGACCGTGGGCAAGCCCCAGGTCGTCACGCGGGAGGTGGGCGGCAAGGTCCACGAGCCCGTCGAGCGCCTCACCATCGACACGCCCGAGGAGTTCCTCGGCGCGATCACGCAGATCATGGCTGCCCGCAAGGGCCGCATGGAGCAGATGACCAACCACGGCACCGGCTGGATCCGCATGGAGTTCCTCGTGCCGAGCCGTGGCCTCATCGGCTTCCGCACCGAGTTCCTCACCGAGACCCGTGGCACCGGCATCGCCCACCACGTCTTCGAGGACTACGAGCCGTGGTTCGGCGCCATCACGACCCGCACCAGCGGCTCGCTCGTCTCCGACCGCAAGGGCGTCGTCACTGCCTACGCCATGGTCAACCTCCAGGAGCGCGGCACGCTCTTCACCGAGCCGACGACCGAGGTCTACGAGGGCATGATCGTCGGCGAGAACTCTCGCGCCGACGACATGGACGTCAACATCACCAAGGAGAAGAAGCTCACCAACGTGCGCGCCTCCTCCTCCGACAACTTCGAGAAGATCGTGCCGCCGCGCAAGCTCAGCCTCGAGCAGAGCCTCGAGTTCTGCCGCGAGGACGAGTGCGTCGAGGTGACGCCGGAGGCGGTCCGCATCCGCAAGGTCGAGCTCGACGCCAACGTGCGCGCCCGCTCGGCCGCACGGGCCCGTTCGGCGGCGAAGGCCGAGGGCTGATCGGGTGTGAGCCGCGGGTTCGAGCGTGCGCGATCCGTGCTGTCGCGGTGGCCCCGTGCCACCCGTCAGCACCGCGTCAGCCTCCTCACGGCCGGGGTGGCCGCCGCAGTGGCGACGGGGGCGGCATCGTGCACGGCGGTCACGCCGTCCGCTGACACCGGCGCCGTCGGCAACCCCGTCGTAGGGGTTGCCGCGGCCGGCGGTGGACAGCCGGGGGGCACGTTGCGCGTGCTCGTCGCCGGCACGGTCGACACGTGGGACCCCCAGCTGATGTATGTCGGCCCGGAGGCCTTCTTCGCCCAGCGCACCTTCGTGCGCGGCCTCACGGCATACGGCACCGGAGACCGGCAGCGCGACCTCGAGGGCGACCTCGCGACCGACACGGGGCGGGCGAGCAAGGACTCGCGCACGTGGAGCTTCACCCTCCGCGAGGGCGTCAAGTGGCAGGACGGCTCGCCGATCACGTGCGAGGACGTGCGTCACGGGGTGGCCCGCACCTTCGACCGCACGACGCACATCGGCGGCACGAACTACGCGACCTACCTGCTCGACGTGCCGACGAAGGTGACGCCCGAGGGGCTCGACAAGCCCGTCTACGGAGGGCCGTCGGACAAGAGCCACCAGCGCGACTTCGACAGTGCGGTCTCGTGCAAGGGCCGCACCGTCACCTTCCAGCTGCGCGAGCCCGAGCCGGACTTCGCGCACATCGTCGCGCTGCCGGAGTTCGCGCCGCGCAAGGCATCCGCCGACACCGACGACGACAAGGCCGGGCACGACGTCATCAGCAGCGGGCCCTACCGCCTCGAGAAGCCGTGGGTCGTCGGCCAGGGCGGCACCTTCGTGCGCAACGAGCACTGGGACCCTCGCACCGACCCGATCCGTGAGGCGCTGCCGGACCGCATCGAGGTCACGACGGGGCTGGGTGAGTCCACCGTCATCCAGCGCCTGCTCAACCAGCAGGACGACGACACGTATGCCGTGTCGTGGGTGGCCGCGTCGCCCACCCTGCGCAACCAGGCGGGCACGGACCTGCAGGCCCGGCTGACCTTTCCCTACACGGGCAACGTCGACTACCTCGCGATCAACATGCGCAGCAAGGTCATGGGCAACCCCGCCGTGCGCAAGGCGTTCGCGATGGCGACGAACCGTGCGACCTACGTCAGCGCCAACGGCGGCGAGGGCGCCGGGGCACCGTCGTGGTCGATCCTCGCGCCGAGCATCGACCCGAGTGGGGTCGAGCCGCCGCGCGGATCGTCGGTCATGGGCGACCCCGAGGCCGCCCGCAAGGTGCTCACCGACGCCGGGGTGCGCCTTCCCGTCACCGTGCGCGTCGTGCACGCGAAGTCGGGGCTCATCGACAAGGCGTATGCCGCCCTCGCCGCCGGGTGGGAGCGCGCCGGCTTCGACGTGCAGCTGACCGCCGTCGAGCCCGAGAAGTACTACGAGACCATCGAGCAGAAGTCGTCGGTCGACAGCTACGACGTCTTCCGCGGCGTCTGGACCTCTGACATCCCGTCGCCGAGCGGTGTGCTGCCGGCCCTGTTCGACTTCCGCATCAACGTCGACTCCTCCGGGCCGGGCCAGGACGTCGGCTACTTCACCGATGACGGGGTCGCCGCCCTCATCGACAAGGCCGACGGCACCGTCGACCCCGCTGCCCGGCGTCGCGTCTGGGCCCAGGTCGACGACGCGATCCGGGCCAAGGGCGGCTACGTCGCGCTCTCGGCGACGAAGGCCCTCTACCTCCACGGCGCCGGGGTGCGCCACTACGAGGACCACGCGGTCGGCGGCATCGTCGACCTCGCCACCGTCGCCGTGCGCTGAGGAGCGGAACCCATGACAGACGAGTCAGAAGGGGCCGCCCCGAGCAGCCGCGCGGCGCGCCTGCTCCTCGTCCACGCCCACCCCGACGACGAGTCGCTGACGTGCGGCATCGCCATGGCCCACCACGTCGCCCGCGGTGACGAGGTGCACGTGCTGACGTGCACGCTGGGCGAGGAGGGCGAGGTCATCCCGCCCGGGCTCGCCCACCTCGAGGCCGCGCCCGACGACGCGCTCGGCCCGCACCGGCACGGCGAGCTCGCCGAGGCCCTGCGCCGGGTCGGCGCGACGATGCACGTGCTCGGGGAGGGCTCGGGTCGCCTCTCGCGCTACCGCGACTCCGGCATGGCCGGCTCGGCCGCTGCAGCCCGGCCCGAGGCGTTCACCGGCGCTGACCTCGACGAGGCCGCGCGCCTCGTCGTGGACGTCATCACGCAGGTGCGACCCGATGTCGTCATCACCTACGACGAGCACGGCGGCTACGGCCACCCCGACCACATCCAGGCCCACCGCGTCACCCGTCGCGCCCTCGAGCTCGTGCCGGACGAGGTCCTGCCGGCGCGGGTCCACGAGATCCTGACGCCGGTGAGCTGGGCCCGCGAGGACCGGGCGTGGCTGCGTGAAGCCGACCCGGCGGCATACCGCAGCGAGACGTGGTGGCGCGAGCACGCCCGCCGGCGCGACCCGTCAGGCGAGCGCCCTTGGCCCCTGGTGCTGCTCGGCGACGACGACCCCTACCCGCCGTCGGTCGTCGACGACGAGCTCGTGACCCACGTCGTCGTCGACGACGCCGCGCGGGCCGTCAAGAACGCCGCGCTGCGCGCCCACGTCACCCAGGTGCTCGTCGTCAGCGACGACGTGCACGCCCTGTCGAACCTCGTCGCGACGCGCACGACGGCGCGCGAGGGCTTCCGACGCGTCGACCCGCGCACCTGGCAGCCGGTGCCGGTGGCGCAGCGCCGGCACTCGCTCCTCGACTGAGCGTCAGGCGGTGGGCTGCGCGAGGTAGGTGTACTCGTGGTGCACGCCGAAGCCGAGCCCCTGCCAGAAGGCGATGCCGTCGGCGTTGTCGGCCGACACCTGGAGGTAGATGGCGGGCATGGCGTTCTCGCGGGCCACCATCGCGGCCGCCGAGACCATCGTCGAGGCGATGCCGCGGCGGCGGTGCTCCGGGTCGACCCACACCCCGAAGATGCCCGCCCACCCCGGGTGGATCGCCATGCGGGCGATGCCGATGATGCGGCCGCTGGCCTCGTCGCGCACCGACAGGAAGAGCTGACCGTCGCTGCCCGTGAGCACGGCCTCGGTCGCGCCGGGCACCACCGAGCGGCTGCGGCCGTAGGTCATGAGCCACTCGGGAGAGAGCTTGGCGTCGGCGGTCACCGGCACCGACTCGGTCGTCAGCGGCGGCACGTCGGCGCTCGGGCCGGTCAGGACGAGGACCCGCGTCCAGTCAGGGCGGCCGGCGCCCGCGACGTAGCCGCGCTCGAGCAGGGCTGCCCCGGCCTGCACGTCCTCGAGCGCGAAACCCCTCTCGCCATGGACCTGGAAGAGCGGCGGGGCGTCGCGCTCGGCGTACCACCGCTCCACGTAGTCGATGGCCCGGTCGACGGGCAGGCTCGGGTCACCCACAACGAGAGCGGAGTTGGCCCGGCCGGTGAAACCGCCGGCGTAGCGCAGCACCCAGTCACCGAGGCCTGCCCGGTCGGTGGCGACCCAACCCTTGGCCATGAGCGTCTCGAGGTCGTCGGCCGAGACCCGCTCGTGCGCGGGGCCCGGACGGCTCGCCGGAGGCGGCACGTCCTTGGCGGCGATGACGTCGGCGCGGATGAGCTTCACCCGCTCCTTTTTCGTGTCGACGATGAGGAAGTCGTCGTTGCGGGCGATGAGCTCGCCGACGAAGTCGGTGGCGCGGGCCTGCGACCCCTCCTCGAGGCGGTAGCGCACGACGACGCGGTTGCCGATGGTCAGGGCCGCCGAGAGCCGGTGGCCGGCAGAGTCGGTGCCAGAGTCGGTGGCAGTCGGCGCAGACCCGTCGGACGTCGGAACCTCGCCCTGCCGAGCGCTCTGCCGGGTGCTCTCGTCGGGCATCTCAGCGGGCGTCTCAGCGGCGGGGTCATGCGTGGGGTCGCCAGTCATGTCCGGCATACTAAGCGGTGCACGCATCCGCCCCGAACGCTCCACAGCAGGAGGTCCGCACCCCATGACCTACGTCATCGCCCAGCCTTGCGTCGACCTGAAGGACCGGGCGTGCATCGAGGAATGTCCCGTCGACTGCATCTACGAGGGCAAGCGGTCGCTCTACATCCACCCCGACGAGTGCGTCGACTGCGGTGCGTGCGAGCCGGTGTGCCCGGTCGAGGCGATCTACTACGAGGACGACGTCCCCGAGCAGTGGGCCGACTACTACGACGCGAACGTCCACTTCTTCGACGACCTCGGCAGCCCCGGTGGTGCGGCCAAGATGGGCGTCATCGACAAGGACCACCCGCTCATCGCAGCCCTGCCTCCGCAGGAGCACGACGAGTGAGCCGAGTGAGCTGACGCGTGGCACCCACGCTCTCGCCACCTGCGCTGCCGGACTTCCCCTGGGACTCGCTAGCGCCCTACAAGGCGCGGGCGAGCGCACATCCTCAGGGTCTCGTCGACCTGTCGGTCGGCACCCCGGTCGACCCGACTCCCGACGTGGTGCGCGACGCCCTCGTGGCGGCCGCTGACGCACCCGGCTACCCGCTCACCGTCGGCACTGCCGACGTGCGGGCAGCCATCTGCGAGTGGTTCGCTCGTCGTCGCGGGGTCACCGGGCTGCAGCCCGACGCGGTGCTGCCGACGATCGGCAGCAAGGAGCTCGTCGCGTGGCTGCCGACCTTCCTCGGCCTCGGGGCGGGTGACCTCGTCGGCATCCCGGCCGTGGCCTACCCCACCTACGACATCGGCGCCCGGCTCGCCGGTGCCACCTCGGTCGTGGCCCAGTCGCTCACCAGTCTCGGCCCGCTGACGGCGTCGACGACGCCAAAACTGTTGTGGCTCAACAGTCCCGGCAACCCCAACGGGCAGGTTCTCGGAGTTCCGCACCTGCGCAAGGTCGTCGAGTGGGCCCGCGAGCACGACGTCGTCGTTGCGAGCGACGAGTGCTACGCCGAGCTCGACTGGCGCGAGGGGCAGCTCGGCACGACGACGCCGAGCATCCTGCACCCCGAGGTGAGCGGAGGCGACCACCGCGGACTGCTCGCGGTCTACTCGCTGTCCAAGCAGAGCAACCTCGCTGGCTACCGGGCCGCCTTCGTCGCCGGTGACCCGCAGATCATCGGGTCCGTCCTCGAGGTGCGCAAGCACGCCGGCATGATCATGCCCACACCGGTCCAGCACGCCATGGCGGTCGCCCTGCGCGACGACGCCCATGTCGATGCCCAGCGGGCGGCATACGGCCGACGGCGTGAGCGGCTGCTCGCGGCAGTCGTGGCGGCTGGGCTGCGTGTCGACCACTCCGAGGCCGGCCTCTATCTCTGGGCCACCCGCGAAGAGGACTGTTGGACAACGGTTTCCGCGCTCGCGGACCTCGGCATCCTCGTGGCGCCCGGCTCGTTCTACGGGGCTGCGGGCGGCCAGCACGTGCGCATCGCCCTCACGGCGACCGACGAGCGCATCGCCGCTGCCTGCTCACGACTCGCGCCCGCGTCCTGAGTGGCGTCCCGGCCGGCGGCGGGTCCTCGGCGTCCGGTTCTTCAGGGGTGGACCCTGTTTGGTCCTCGGGCCCGCCGCTGGGGTAACGTCGCACGCGGACACGTCCGGCGACCCCTGGCCGGATCGACAGGAGGCGAGGAACCGTGACGAATGCAGTGGACGCGACACTCAAGGTCGCAGACAAGGAAGTCACCTTCCCGGGCGTCGAGGCCGTCGACGGCAACGACGGGGTCAGCATCGGGTCGCTTCTCAAGGACACGGGGCGCGTCACGTATGACGTCGGCTTCGTCAACACCGCGTCGTGCAAGAGCGACATCACCTACATCGACGGCGACCAGGGCATCCTGCGCTACCGCGGCTACCCGATCAGCCAGCTGGCCGAGAAGTCGTCGTTCGTCGAGGTCGCGTACCTGCTCATCTACGGCGAGCTGCCCTCGCCCGACGAGCTGGGCCGTTTCGAGGACCTCATCCGCCGGCACACGATGCTGCACGAGGACCTCCGCGCCTTCTTCAACGGCTTCCCGCGCGACGCGCACCCGATGCCCGTGCTCAGCTCGGCAGTGTCGGCGCTCGGCACGTTCTACCAGGACAGCCTCGACCCCTTCGACCAGGAGCAGGTCGAGATCTCGACCGTGCGCCTGCTCGCCAAGCTGCCGACGATCGCGGCGATGGCCCACAAGAAGAGCGTCGGCCAGCCCTACATGTACCCCGACAACTCGCTGTCGTTCGTCGAGAACTTCCTGCGGATGACGTTCGGCTACCCCGTCGAGCCCTACGAGGTCGACCCGACCGTCGCCAAGGCCCTCGACCTGCTCTTCATCCTGCACGCCGACCACGAGCAGAACTGCTCGACCTCGACCGTGCGTCTCGTCGGCTCGGCCCACGCGAACCTCTTCAACTCGGTCTCTGCCGGCATCCACGCCCTCTCGGGCCCGCTCCACGGCGGCGCCAACCAGGCGGTCCTCGAGATGCTCGGCAAGCTCCACGCCTCGGGCGATGACCCGAAGCACTTCATGGAGAAGGTCAAGAACAAGCAGGACGGCGTCCGCCTCATGGGCTTCGGGCACCGCGTCTACAAGAACTACGACCCGCGTGCGGCCATCATCAAGAAGGCCGCCGACGACATCCTCGAGAAGCTGGGCCACAACGACCCGCTGCTCGAGATCGCCAAGGGCCTCGAGGAGATCGCGCTGGCCGACGACTACTTCGTCGAGCGCAAGCTCTACCCGAACGTCGACTTCTACACCGGCCTCATCTACAAGGCCATGGGCTTCGAGTCGAAGATGTTCACCGTCCTGTTCGCGATCGGCCGCCTCCCGGGCTGGATCGCCCAGTGGCGCGAGATGATGAACGACCCGGAGACCAAGATCGGCCGCCCGCGCCAGATCTACACCGGCGCCCCCGAGCGCAACTACCCGGGCTGAGTCCTGAAGCGTCCGGCCCGTCCCGTTACCCGGGGCGGGCCGTTCGCATGCCCGATGCCGTATGCCGTCGGGCCGGCTCGCGCTGGGCCGTGGGCGCAGGCGCGCGTGACGCGCGGAGGTCGGGGGCGGCATACCGTGGCCACTCGACGCGCCCGTGGCGGCAAGCTGTGGCCACTCGACGGGTCGGGGGCGGCAAGCTGTGGCCACTCGACGGGTCAGGGGCGGCAAGCTGTGGCCTCTCGACGGGTCAGGGGCGGCACAGAGTGGCCTCTCGACTTGTCAGGAGAGGGTGATCGTCACCGTCTTGCCGTCGGCGCCCGGTGACCATGCGGGCTCGCGGGCGGAACGGTCCCACGTGCGCTCGCCGATGGTGACCGAGGTCGCGCCGTACTGCTCGGCCCGCGCGACCGCCCAGTGGGCGACGGCCCAGGCCGTCGTCACGTCAGCCGCCTTGACGGTGAGCACGCCGTCGCCGGCGGTCGAGGTCGTGACACCCATCTGCTTCTCGAGGTCGGCGGCGACCGCGGCCGGGCTGGCGTGGGTCTTCGCGGCGTCGAGGCGGCACACGAGCCCGGCAGGGGAGTGGCCCGTCAGCGTCGAGGCGAGCACGCGGCCCTCACCCTCGTGGTCGCGGTAGGCCTCGGGGAAGCCGCTCTTCTGCACCCGCTGCGCGATCTTCGTGATGTCGGCGGTCTCGTAGCCCTTGTACTTCACGAGGGCGTCGAGGAAGGCGTTCGTCGCGTGGATGGGGTCGAGGATCTGCTCCTCGGTGCCCCACCCCTGGCTCGGCCGCTGCTGGAAGAGGCCCAGCGAGTCACGGTCGCCGTAGCGCAGGTTGCGGATCTTGCTCTCCTGGATCGCCGTCGTCAGCGCGATCGTCGCGGCGCGGGGCGGCAGGTCGCGCTTGGTCGCCACGGCGGCGATGAGGGCGGCGTTGCCGGCCTGCTCGGGGTCGAAGGTCTCGGTCATGCCGCCGGCCGTGATCGTGCACTGCGGGTTGATGACGCTGTCGAGCAGGAAGCGGGCTCCGAACCAGCCCGCGGTGGCGAGCAGTCCGAGGATGACGAGCAGCGAGATCGCCCGGCGCCGGCGCCGTGCCGGCGGTCGCGTGACGGGTCGGCTCGGCCCGGCCCGGTCCGGGGCGGGTCGGGTCTTCGACATGGTGGAGGGATGTCCTTCGTCGGTGCCGGCGGCGGGGCCGGCGGCAGTCGGTCAGTCGTTGGCGTGCAGAGCCGCGTTGAGGGTGATGCCGGTGCCCGCGCGGTCGCGAGCCTCGACAGCCCCGGTGACGCTGTTGCGGATGAAGAGGATGTTGCTCGACCCCGACAGCTCGCGTGCCTTGACGACCGAGCCGTCGGGCAGCATCACCTTGGTGCCGGCGGTGACGTAGAGCCCCGCCTCGACGACGCAGTCATCGCCGAGAGCGATGCCGATGCCACCGTTGGCCCCGACGAGACAACGCTCACCGATGCGCACGCGTTCCGTGCCACCGCCGGAGAGGGTGCCCATGATCGAGGCGCCGGCGCCGATGTCGGACCCGTCGCCGACGACGACACCCTGCACGATGCGACCCTCGACCATCGAGGTGCCGAGCGTGCCGGCGTTGAAGTTGCAGAATCCCTCGTGCATGACCGTGGTGCCGGGGGAGAGGTGCGCGCCGAGGCGCACCCGGTCGGCGTCGGCGATGCGCACACCCTGCGGCACGACGTAGTCGGTCATCCGCGGGAACTTGTCGACGCCGTAGACGGCGACGTGCCCCGCGCCCCGCAGCCGCGCCCGGGTCTGCTCGAAGCCGTCGACCGCGCACGGGCCGGCGCTCGTCCACACGACGTTGGGCAGCGCGCCGAAGATGCCGTCGAGGTTCAGCTCGTTGGGGCGCACGAGACAGTGCGAGAGCAGGTGGAGGCGCAGGTACGCGTCGGACGTGCCGTCAGGAGCGGCATCGAGGTCGATCTGCTGGCGCACGACCTCCGTACGCACCCCGCGAAGGGGGTCCGTGCCGGCGAGCGCGTGCAGCTCGTCGGGGACGGCGGCGTCATCGGGAGCTGCCCCCAGCGCAGGGGCGGGGTACCACGTATCGAGCACCTGCCCGCCGTCCGTGACCGTCGCCAGGCCGAATCCCCATGCACCGCGCTGCTCAGACATGGGCCCAAGGGTAGGGGTGGGCAGTCGCGCCCGCCCAACCCGGCTCGCGGGCTGGGCGCACCGTGTGACGACGGGGCCACTCGAGCCTCGAGTGGCCCCGTCGTCACACGGTGCCAGGCGGCGGCCGGGAGCCCGTGGCCGCTAGCCTTCCCCGTATGCCGTCCCCGACCGATGCCGCCCAGGCCACCTCCGTGACCGCCCTCGACCTCTCCTGCGACGTCGTCGCGCTGACCGCAGCCGTGTGCGACATCGAGTCGGTCAGCCAGGACGAGGCCGCGCTCGCCGACGCGATCGAGGCGGCGCTGCGCCCGCTCACTCACCTGACCGTCGAGCGAGACGGCAACACGGTCGTGGCGCGCACCTCGCTCGGTCGGGCCGAGCGTATCGTGCTCGCGGGCCACATCGACACCGTGCCGCTGACCGCCGCGCCCAACCTGCCGACGACGCAGGTCGACGGGCTGCTCTGGGGCCGCGGCACCGTCGACATGAAGGGCGGCGTCGCGGTCATGCTCCGCATCGCCGCGCAGGTCACGGAGCCAACTCGTGACCTGACCTTCCTCTTCTACGAGTGCGAGGAGATCGACGCCCGCTTCAACGGTCTCGCCCGGCTCGCCGAGCACCGTCCCGAGCTGCTCCACGGCGACTTCGCCGTGCTGCTCGAGCCCACCGACGGCGCCGTCGAGGGCGGGTGCAAGGGCACCCTGCGCGTCGACGTCGTGACGAAGGGCATCGCGTCGCACTCGGCGCGGCCGTGGAAAGGCCACAACGCGATCCACGACGCCGCCGTCGTGCTCGCCCGCCTCGCGGCCTACGAAGCCGCCACGGTCCCGGTCGACGGCCTCGACTACCACGAGGCGCTCCAGGCGGTCGGCATCGCCGGCGGGATCGCCGGCAACGTCATCCCCGATCGGTGCACGGTGACCGTCAACTACCGCTACGCACCCGACAAGGACACCGAGCAGGCGCTGGCCCACGTGCGCGAGGTCTTCGATGGCTTCGAGGTGACGCTCGGCGACGCCGCCGACGGTGCGCGCCCGGGCCTGCACCTGCCGGCAGCCCAGGCCTTCATCGAGGCCCTGGGGGTGCCGGTCAACCCCAAGGAGGGCTGGACCGACGTCGCCCGCTTCTCCGCCCTGGGCATCCCGGCCGTCAACTACGGCCCGGGCGACCCCAACCTCGCCCACATGGACGACGAGAGCTGCCCCGTCGAGCAGTACACCGCTGCCGAGGCCGCCCTGCTGCGCTGGCTGGCCTGAGGCGCGACCTTCAGGGATCGCCCCGAGGCGGGTGCGGGGGTTGCGACGTCGGGGGCACACCCCGGACGCATAGGGTGACGCTGTGAGTGACGAGCAGCCGGGCGCGACCCCGCCTGAAGCGGGCGAGAGGCGCCAGACCGGCCCGGTGACCCTGCGGCGCGGCCGCGTGCCTGCGACGACCACTGACCAGCGGCTGCTGCAGGGCCCGACCCAGGTCGACTGGCTGCACGCCGACCCCTGGCGCGTGCTGCGCATCCAGTCGGAGTTCGTGGAGGGCTTCGGCTCGCTCTCGGAGCTCGGTCCGGCGGTGGCGGTGTTCGGGTCGGCGCGCACGAGACCGAGCGACCCGGCATACGCCATGGGGGTCGAGGTGGGTCGCCGGCTCGCGGAGGCGGGCTATGCCGTCATCACCGGCGGAGGTCCGGGCGCGATGGAGGCGGCGAACCGGGGTGCCTTCGAGGCGCGGGGCACGTCGGTCGGTCTCGGCATCGAGCTGCCCTTCGAGACCGGCCTCAACGAGTTCGTCGACCTCGGCATCAACTTCCGCTACTTCTTCGCGCGCAAGGTGATGTTCCTCAAGTACTCGCACGGCTTCATCGTGCTGCCCGGCGGCTTCGGCACCCTCGACGAGCTCTTCGAGGCGGTGACCCTCGCGCAGACGCGCAAGGTGACCGAGTTCCCCGTCGTGCTCATGGGCATCTCGTACTGGCAGGGCCTCATCGACTGGCTGCGTGACACCGTGCTCGCGGACGGCATGATCGGCCAGGAGGACCTCGACCGCCTCATCCTCACCGACGACCCCGCCGAGGCGGTCGCCGCGATCACGGCCTACGAGGAGCCCGCCCCGTGACCTGGTTCATCCTCTTCGTCGGTGTCGTCGTCGTCTGCTTCATCGCGGCGCTCGTGCTCGGCCTCATCGGTGGGAGCTCGATCGGCGGCCTCGGCGGCGAGACCCGTAGCCTCACGCACGAGCCGTTGCCCGACGAGCCGATCGCCGACTCCGACTTCGACGACCTCGTCTTCGACGTCAGCCTGCGCGGCTACCGGATGAGCCAGGTCGACGGCGTCGTCGACCGGCTCCGGCGCGAGCTGCGCGAGAAGGACGAGGAGATCGCCGTCCTCCGCGCCAACACGGAAGCAGCCGCCGCCCTCCCCGGAAATCGAGAGAGCACGTCGTCGGCGGCATCCCGCACTCCGGGGCCGGGCCCCACGCCGGACAACCGAGAGAGCAACCCCGGCAGTAGAAAGAGCGCTTCGCCCGGGGCGACCGAGGCTCCGGACGGCGCCGAACCCCGTTCATGACCACAGTTCTCTCCCTGCGGCCTCGCCGCGAGTTCGTGCTGTGGGTGCTCGCGATCTATGCCCTCGCGCGGGTGGTCACGACGACGATCCTCGTCGTCGTGATGGGGCACCAGGTGCCGAGCGGCATGACCGGCGGCGAGGACGTGCCGGTCACCTACTTCCCGTTCACGGCCCTCTGGGACGGGCAGTGGTACCAGCTCATCGCCGAGCACGGCTACCCCTCGACCCTCCCGGTCTCCGACTCCGGCAAGGTCGGTGAGAACGCCTGGGCGTTCTACCCTCTCTTCCCCTACCTCGCGCGCGCCGTCATGGCGGTGACCGGTCTCGGCTTCCCCGTCGTCGCCTCGACGATCGCCCTCCTGTGCGGTTTCGCCGCGGCCGTGCTCATGGGACTGCTCCTGCGTGGCCGCATCGGCGACCCGGCGGCATACCTCGTCGTGGCGCTCTGGGCCAGCTTCCCCGCGTCGGTCACGCTGCAGCTGGCCTACACCGAGTCGCTCGCGATGCTGCTCCTCGTCGGCTACCTCTACGCGCTCTCGAGGGAGCGGTGGCTCGTGGCGACCGTCGTCGCGCTGCTCGTCGGGCTGTCGCGCCCGATCGCCGTGCCGCTCGGGGTCGTGACACTCGTCGTGCTCGTGATCCGCTGGCGACAGCGCGCCGAGCGTCCGATCGCCACCCGCGAGTATGCCGCCATGGCCGCTTCGCTCGTCGGGTGCGGCGTCGCGGGGCTGTTGTGGCCGGCGATCGCCTGGTGGCGCACGGGTGTCAGCAGCGCCTACACCGACACGATGGCCGCCTGGCGGGGCTACGCGACGGTCGAGCCCTTCACCCCGTGGCTCGACAAGGCGCGCTACTTCCTCGGCGACACGTGGGGTCCGGTGTGGCTCGTCGTCGTCCCGCTCGTCCTCGTCGCCATGGTGGCCGGGCCCTGGGCGGCCCGGCTCGGCGCTGACCTGCGCACGTGGGCGCTCGCCTACCCGGCCTACCTCGCCGTGGTGCTCGACCCCTACACGAGCATCTTCCGCTACCTCGTGCCGCTCTTCCCTCTGCTCGTCGTCATGCTCGGCGCCGGCTGGGCCGACGCGCGCGGCAACGGCTGGAGGCGGCTGCTCTGGCGTGCCGTGCCGCTGCTCATCGTCTTCGTCGTCTGCCAGTACTGGTGGACGGACGAGCTCTGGCGGTTCGTCCCCCCGAGCGACTACCCGCCGTGACCGGATGCAGTCACCCGCGCTGCCCACGCCACACCGCCCGCTGACGTATGCCGCATGGTTCGCCGCATCTGGGGGTGATCACCCCCAGATGGCGCAGACCAACCCGCGTCGTTCGAGAAACGCTCCCGGTCCACACCCCTGCGGACCCGGTCCGCAACGGCGCCGGCCGTCCACAGGCTCGGGATGCGGCGCGACGGGTGTATCGGGGCGGGGCACGCTCGACCCATGTTCCTTCCGGACGCAGCCGCCGCCCTCGCAGCACGTCAGTCGGGAGTCGTCAGCGTCGCCCAGCTGCGAGGCGCCGGGGTAACACGCGAGACGATCCGCTGGCGCAGCGGGCGCCACTGGCGGATGGTGCTGCCGGGCGTGCTCTGCCTCCACACCGGGTTGCCGACGGAGGAGCAGCGCCTCATGGCGGCGCTCCTGCTCGCGGGGGAGGGCTCGTGGCTCGGGGGCATGACTGCGGCAGCGCTCCACGGCGTGCGAGGTGCTCGAGTTGCGGCGCCCATCCGGGTGCTGGTGCCCGCTCCGCGTCGAGCACGAACGGTGGCCTGGGTCAGCATCACGAGCACGACCATCGCCGCCGAGCCGGTCATCGATCGCGGGCCGCTACGGCTGTCGTGCCTGCCCCGAGCCGTCATCGATGCGGCGGCACAGACCGATGACCGGTCGGCACGCGGCCTCATCCACGACGCCGTCCAGCGCCGGCTCGTGCGTCTTGACGACCTCGAGCACTGGCTGGACCTTCGAGGACGACAAGGTTCTGCGCGCCTGCGACGGTTCCTCGATGAGGCTGCTGCAGGCACGTGGTCCGTGCCAGAGTCGGATCTGCTGGCTCTCGTGCACCGGTCCGCGATCCTGCCGGAGCCCTGGGCCAACCCCCTCGTCACGGGTCCGACGGGCGAGGCCCTCACCTCGCCCGACCTCTGGATCGACGATGTCGCCTTGGCGCTCATGGTGCAGTCTCGGCAGTTCCATGGCGAGGTGCTGGACTGGGACGAGACCGTCGCATGCGCCTCGGACCTCTCCGCCGTCAGGGTGGTCGTCGTGGGGGTCACGCCGAGCGCCCTGACCCGCGACCCGGACGGACAGCTGCGGCGCATCGAGGCGCTCTACCTCACCGCGAAGGCCAGCGGCGTGAGGGCGCCGGTGCGGGCAGTTCCTCGCGGCGTGCCCGGCGCACTTCGGATGGCCTGAGCCTCGCGCTTCGAGACAGGGGTTCGACCCCGGGGTCCGGGGCCTATGGCGGTATGGGCTTGAAGGCAGCGCGATGGTCTGCTGGATCTGGGGGTGATCACCCCCAGATCCAGCAGACCATGCGCAGGAGCAAGAGTGCCGCGCCCTGACCCAGGCCCCAGGCTCGGCATCTGGTCAACTGGCTGATCAACGGCTGATCAACTCGGACTTGGTGCTGCTCTGACGACACCTCCCGCGAGTTGATCCACCAGTTGATGCGGCCAGCTGACTCGACCCGGCTCCAAGCCCGAGCCGGCCGCCCGAGCGCACCACCCGGGTCAGCTCCCGGTGTAGGTCGGCTTCTCCTTGGCGAGGAACGCGTCGACGGCCGCCCGGTGGTCGCTGCTGCCCCCGGTGAGGGCCATGAGGTCCGCCTCGTTGGCCAAGGCGTCTGCGAGGTCGACGCCCGCCGAGTAGGCGACGGCGCGGCGGATCGAGCCGTAGGCCAGCGTCGGGCCGTCGGCCAGGGTGTGGGCCAGCTCGCCCACCGCGTGCTCGAGCTCCTGCGCCGGCACGACCTTCGTCACCAGCCCGAGGGCGAGGGCCTCGTCGGCGGGCACGGTGCGCGGCAGGAGGAGCAGCTCCTTCGCGCGAGCCGGACCGACGAGCCGCGGCAGGGTCCACGAGGCGCCCGAGTCGCACGACAGCGCGATGCCGGCGAACGAGGTGTTGAGCCCTGCCCCCTCGGCCGCGATGCGGAAGTCGCACGCCAGCGCGAACGAGAGCCCGGCGCCGGCGGCAACCCCGTTGAGTGCGGCGATGACCGGCTTGTTCATCGTCGAGAGCGCGATGACGATGGGGTTGTAGTGGTCGGTGACCGTCGTCGCGAGCGTCGAGTCGGGGTCCGAGAGGCTGCGCACGTGCTCCTTGAGGTCCTGCCCGACGCAGAAGGCGCGCCCGCTGCCGGTCAGCACGACGCACCGAACGGCCGGGTCCTCGCCGACCCGTGAGAGCGCGGCCACGAGCGCGTCCTTGAGAGCGTTGTCGAGGCTGTTCATCGCGTCGGGCCGGTTGAGCCGCAGCCAGGCGACACCGCCGTCGATCTCGACGAGCAGCGGCGCCGACCCGGCGGCGGTGGGCTGGGTCGCGTCGGGGCGGGTGGGTGCGGTCGCGGGTGACTCGGTCATGGCCGCAACTCTGGCCCATTTGCGCCGCCTGCGGAACCCGCAGCCCCCTCTGCGTGCGCTCCATCACATCCCGGATTAGGTCTGGCAATACAGACACGGAATAATGTTCCACAAGGACCGAGGATTCCTAGGGAAGGGGAACCATGGCAGCAATGAAGCCGAGGACCGGAGACGGCCCGCTCGAGGTCGTCAAGGAGGGTCGCGGCATCGTGCTGCGCATGCCCCTCGAGGGCGGTGGGCGTCTCGTGGTCGAAATGACCCCCGACGAGGCTGCGGCACTGCGCGACGCGATCCAGGGTTGTGCCGGCGTCAGCTGACCCCCAGCCGATCCAGTTTTGGCGACGGCCCCCGACCACACGGTCGGGGGCCGTTCGCATGCCCCAAGCACACGGCATACCCCTGCGGTGGGCATCGCCCACGGGAGCCGGCCGACCGCGGCTGTATGCCGCCCGCCGGGCCCACGCTCGCCCGTGGCCCTGCCGAGGGGTGGGGTCAGCGCTTGACGGCGACGAGCAGGCCCTCGCCGACGGGCAGCAGCGCGGTGACGAAGTCGTCGCGGTCGCGGATCGAGCGCCCGACCTCGCGCAGCGTGCGGGTCTCGGGGTCGCGATTGGCCGGGTCGGCCTCCTTGTCCGACCAGGTCAGCACGAGGGTGCCGCCACTGCGCAGGAGGCGGGCGCCCTGCTCGACGTAGTCGGGGTACTCCTGGCGGTCGGCGTCGACGACCACGAGGTCGTAGGCGCCGTCGGTCATCCGCGGCAGCACCTCGAGGGCCCGACCGGCGATGACCCGGGTGCGCTGGTGCGCGAAGCCGGCGGCGGCGAAGGCGTCGCGTGCGGCGCGCTGGTGCTCGGCCTCGAGGTCGATCGTCGTGAGGATGCCGTCGTCGGGCATGCCGCCGAGCAGCCAGAGCCCCGACGCGCCCGCGCCGGTGCCGATCTCCATCACCGCCTTGGCGCCGGTGGCGGCGGCGAGCAGCTGCAGTGCGGCCCCGACGCCGTTGCCGACGGGGCGGGCTCCGAGCTCCTCGCCGTGGCGCTCCGCCTCCTCGACGTGCGCGCCCGGGGTGACGAACTCCTCGGCGTGCGACCAGGCGGCCACCTTCTGGGTGCTCATGCGCGCCAGCCTACTGTGACGGGTGGGACGGTCCGGGGAGGGCGGTGCCCGCGGAGGGTAAGGATCTGGTCATGGACGAGGTCACGAACGACAGCCGGGACGACGCACGGGCGGGCGACGGGCAGGCCGACGACACGCCGCCGCAGGACCGTCCGACGCCGGAGCACCGCCGGCCCCGTGGTGTCGACGACCGGACGGTCGAGGCACTCGGCAAGCTGTCGGAGGCTCTCGAGGTCGTCGAGGACGCGCGCGGTCACCTCTACGGCTTCCACCGGCTCTCCGGCATGGCCGACCTCACCCTCGGGGAGGCGGTCGACCTGTTCCGCGAGGCCGGCCACGGCGACCTCGCCGACCGCCTCGAGACCGAGCTCGTCGGGCGAAACGTCGTCGAGGGCCGCTGGACCTTCCAGATCGTCGAGGAGTACGACGACGACTACTACGCGACGTTCAAGCGGCTCGAGGAGCAGGCTCGCGGCGACCTCGTCGGTGGCCGGCGCCACCTCTTCGAGGCCGAGATGAAGGAGGACCGCCGCACCCACGGACGAGCCCACCACGAGGCCGTCCCAGGGGGCTCGGCAGCGGTCGAGTCGCCCCAGAACCCCGAGAAATAGCCCCCACACAGGATTCACAGGTTCCTGACAGGTTCCGATGTGCGGACTCATGGGTGACATCGAGAGGCTGATCGGGAACGAAAGAGGGGGAGACGACGTTCTCCACCTCACAGCCCCCGTGAAAGGCGTCAGCCCATCGTGACCTCCAGCGTGACCAGCAGCCAGCTCCCCGCCACGGGTGAGCCCGACGCGGCCTGGACTCCCCCCACGTGGGAGGAGATCGTCGAGCAGCACTCGGCGCGCGTGTACCGGCTCGCCTACCGACTCACCGGCAACCCCCACGACGCCGAGGACCTGACGCACGACGTCTTCGTGCGCGTCTTCCGCTCCCTGCACTCCTACCAGCCCGGCACCTTCGAGGGCTGGCTGCACCGCATCACGACCAACGTCTTCCTCGACAAGATGCGGCGCAAGCAGCGCATCCGCTTCGACGCCCTCCCCGAGGACGCCGCCGGCCGTCTCGCGAGCCTCGAGAAGGGGCCCGAGCAGACCTACCACGACTCCCGCTTCGACGACGACGTGCAGCGAGCGCTCGACGCGCTCGCGCCGGAGTTCCGGGCGGCGGTCGTGCTCTGCGACATCGAGGGCCTCTCCTACGAGGAGATCAGCGCGACCCTGGGCGTCAAGCTCGGCACCGTGCGCTCGCGCATCCACCGTGGCCGTGCGCAGCTGCGCGAGGCGCTGGCCCACCGCGCTCCCGAGGTCGTCGCCGCCGGCTCGTCGCAGGGTGGCAAGCCCGAGACCCGCACGGCCCGCTCGGGTCTGCGCCTGCCCGGCCGACGTGTGGCAGCAGGGACCCGCTGATGCAGCCGGAGCTGACGCCGTGACGCCACACCTCCGCGGACAGGTGCGGGCCTACGTCGACCGGTCGTTGCCTCCGGCGCTGCTCCACCTCTACGACAAGCACCTCGTGTGCTGCACGATGTGCCGTCACGCGGCCGACCAGGAGCGCCGCATCGTCGCGGCCCTGCGCTCCGACACCGGCGTGCCCATGAGCCTGCGCTCCTCGCTCATGGGCCTCGCGGCGACGCCGCCGCCGATGGAGGACCCGATCCGCTCGAGCGGTCCTCGCGTCCCCGTCCCACCACTCGGCTTCCGTATGCCGTCCGGCCCGTCCCACGACCCCGTGCCCACCGTGCGCCCGACCGCGCCCCCGCTGCACCGTTCGCCGATGCGGGCCGCGGTCGTGGCCTCGATCGCGGCCGGCGCGTCCGTCGCGGCGGCCTGGGGTCTGGCCATCTCGCCGCTGCCGGGGGCTCGTACGACCACCGCCCGGGTGCCGGTCGCCAGCTTCGGCGAGTCGGGCTTCGGCGGTACGCCCATCGGGGCGACGACGACCTTCCCGGCCCCGTCGGCACCGTCGGCTCCGTCGGCTACGTCGGGGCAGACCGTCGCCGGCCCGGGCCTGTCCGCCGGTTCCTCGCGCACATCGGGCTCTGGGGGGACGACCCGCTCGTCCGGCTCGCAGGGCTCGGTCACCGTGCCCTACTGGGTCGTGCGCAACCGCGCGAGTGCGCTCGTCGCCGAGGTGGGCCCGGTGCGCCTCTCGGTCGCACGTTCGGCACAATCAGGGCCATGACCAACGAGTCGACGACGCCCGGGGCTGGGACCCCTCGCGACGTCCAGCCTGACGAGACGGGCATCATCGACCTCGAACACACGCGCCCGGTGCCTCGCACCGAGGCCACCTCCACGGGGCAGGAGCAGGCCGCTGCCCACGACGACCCGTGGTTCGACGTCTTCGGTCCCGAGCACCCCACGCAGGGCCCCGGCGTGCCCGCGCGCGCCGACGAGGACTGGGGGAGCGACCGGGCCGACGCCCTCGCGGAGCAGGCCCACCGCGCGTCCTACGCACCGCCCGTGATCCCCTCGGGCCCGTCGGGCGCTGAAGGGGCACCCCTGCAGGCCCCCGAGGGTCAGACAACCCACGCCGGCTCGGGTGGGGGCTTCGCCTGGCCTGCCCCGACCGGTGAGGCCGTGACCTTCACCGATGCGCCCGCCGGTTCGGCAGACCCTCTCGACGGCACGGCGCCCGCTCGACGCAAGCGGCGGCGCTCGCGGTCCGGGCTCCTCGTGGCCGGCGTCGTCGGCCTGTGCCTGCTCTCCGGCCTCGTCGGCGGAGTCGCGGGCCAGCTGCTCGACGACCGGGTCAACCTCGCCGGCTCGACCCTTCCGGAGCCGGGCCCCGGCGCGACCGACCGCCCGGCCGGCTCCATCGCCAGCATCGCTGCCACGGCCCTTCCCAGCGTCGTGACGATCAAGGTCGACGGCGGCGCCGAGGGGGCGGCCACCGGGTCGGGCTTCGTCATCGACGCCAAGGGCCACATCCTCACCAACAACCACGTCGTCGAGGGTGCTGCCTCCGGCGACATCGAGGTCGTCCTCAGCAACGGCGACACCGAGAAGGCGACGATCGTGGGCCGCGACGCCAGCTACGACCTGGCTGTGCTCAAGGTCAGCCGCCCCGGCCTGACGCCCCTGCAGCTCGGGCCGTCGAGCAAGGTCGTCGTCGGTGACCAGGTGATCGCGGTGGGCGCGCCCCTCGGGCTCGACCAGACCGTGACGACGGGCATCGTCAGCGCGCTCAACCGGCCCGTCACCCCGGGCTCCGGGGGCGGCGACGTGACCTCCTACATCAACGCGATCCAGACCGATGCGGCGATCAACCCCGGCAACTCGGGTGGTCCGCTGCTCGACCTCAACGGCAAGGTCATCGGCATCAACTCGGCCATCGCCCGGGTGCCGGGCGCGAGCGGCACGACAGGCGGCAGCATCGGGCTCGGCTTCGCCATCCCGAGCGACCAGGCCCGCCGCACGGCCGACCAGCTCATCTCGACCGGCAAGGCGACCCACCCGATCATCGGGGTGCAGCTCGACCAGACCTTCAGCGGCGAGGGCGCGCAGGTGTCCGACAAGGCGACGGCGGTGACCGCGGGAGGCCCGGCCGACAAGGCGGGAGTCAAGCCCGGCGACGTCATCACCGGCTTCGAGGGCAAGCGCATCCGCACCCCCGACCAGCTCATCGTCTCGATCCGTTCGCGGGCCGTGGGCGACACCGTGACCCTCACCGTGAAGCGTGACGGCAAGCAGATCGACCTGCAGATGACCCTCGAGGCTGAACCGGACAGCTGACGTTCGGGCGACATCCGTATGATGACGCAGCCAGGGTCGCAGGGAAGCGAGGACGTGTGTTCGACATCAACGGCTGGGAGCTGCTGCTCCTCGGTCTGCTCGCCATCCTCGTGCTCGGTCCCGAGCGCCTGCCGGAGTATGCCGCGAAGTTCGGGCGCTTCGTGCGCCAGGCCCGCAGCATGGCCGACCGCGCCAAGGAGCAGCTCAAGGACGAGATGGGTCCGGAGTTCTCCGACATCGACTGGCGCGCGTACGACCCGCGACAGTACGACCCGCGCAAGATCGTGCGCGACGCGCTCAGCGCGCCGCCTGACGCGGACGAGGCCCCTGCGGCATACGACAAGCCGGTGAGCACCCCGCGGGGTCACGACCCGGCGCTGCCGACGCCCTGGGACGCCGAAGCCACCTGAGAGCAGGACGGCCGGAACGACTTCTCGTTCCGGCCGTCTCGCGTTCGGGTGCCGTTCGGATGCCGAGTCCGTATGCCGTCCCGCCCGGGCCGTGGCACCCCGGGCCGGTCGCTGGGGCGGGGTCGGTCAGCGCCCAGCGGGCGTGAGGCCGAGAGAGCGGCCGGCGAGCCCGCGCGCACGCGTGCCGAGGCCGCGGGCGATGCCGCGCAGGGCCACCGCGGCGGCCGAGTCCGGCTCGCCGAGCACGACGGGCATGCCGCTGTCGCCGCCCTCGCGCAGTCGCGTGTCGAGGGGGATCTGCCCGAGCAGCTGCACGGGCGCCCCGATGCTCTTGGTGAGCGAGTCGGCGACCGCCTGGCCACCACCGGAGCCGAAGATCTCCTGGCGGGTGCCGTCGGGCAGCTCCAGCCACGACATGTTCTCGATGACGCCGGCGAGCCGCTGGTGCGTCTGCAGGGCGATGGAGCCGGCTCGCTCGGCGACCTCCGCCGCGGCCTGCTGCGGCGTCGTCACGACGAGGATCTCGGCGGTCGGGATGAGCTGCGCGACCGAGATGGCGATGTCGCCGGTGCCCGGCGGCAGGTCGAGGAGAAGCACGTCGAGGTCGCCCCAGAAGACGTCGCCGAGGAACTGCTGGAGCGCCCGGTGCAGCATCGGGCCGCGCCAGACGACCGGCTGGTTGCCCGGCACGAACATGCCGATCGAGATGACCTTCACCTCGTGCGCGATGGGAGGCAGGATCATGTCGTCGACCTGGGTCGGACGCTGCTCCACACCGAGCATGCGCGGCACCGAGAAGCCGTAGACGTCGGCGTCGACGACCCCGACCCGCAGGCCCTGCTCGGCCATCGCGGCGGCGAGGTTGACCGTCACCGACGACTTGCCGACGCCGCCCTTGCCGGACGCCACGGCATACACGCGGGTGAGGCTGTTGGGCTTGGCGAAGGGGATCTCCTTCTCGGGGGCCCCACCCCGCAGCTGGGAGCGCAGCTCGGCGCGCTGCTCCTCGCTCATGACGTCGAGCTCGACCTCGACGGAGGTGACGCCCTCGAGGGCGAGCAGCGCGTTGCTCGAGTCGCGGGTGAGCGTCTCCTTCATCGGGCAGCCCGAGACGGTGAGGAAGATCGCGAGGGCGACCTTGCCGGCGTCGTCGATCTCGACCGACTTGACCATGCCGAGCTCGGTGATCGGCTTGCGGATCTCGGGGTCGTTGACCTTCGACAGTGCCGTGAGCATGGCGTCACGGCTGGGCAGCGCGGGGACAGACATGTCCTCCATCGTAGGCCGACCCTCGGGGCCTCACCGCCGCGGGCGGCCTCGGCCCCCTGTGCCCTCGCCCACGTTCAGCGCTGGTCCGTGGCCGCCTCGTCCTCGCCGCGGATGAGCGAGCGCTCCTCGAGCTCCTCGAGGAGGTTGCGCAGCTCGGAGCGGACGAAGTCGCGCGTCGCCTGCTCGCGCAGCGCGATGCGCAGCGAGGCCACCTCGCGGGTGAGGAACTCGGTGTCGGCGAGGTTGCGCTCGTCGCGGGCCCGGTCCTGCTCGAGCGCCACACGGTCGCGGTCGGCCTGGCGGTTCTGCGCGAGGAGGATGAGCGGCGCGGCATACGACGCCTGGAGGCTGAGCATCAGCGTGAGGAAGATGAAGGGGAACTCGTCGAAGCGCAGCTGGGCCGGCGCGGCGACGTTCCAGACGACCCACACGGCGACGAAGATCGTCATGCCGATGATGAAGCCGGCCGTGCCCATGAGGCGGGCGAACTGCTCGGACAGGACCCCGAAGGCCTCCTGCGAGAGCGTGATCCTCGGCAGCACCCGGGCGCGCTGCTCCTGGGGCTGGTCGAGCTTGTCGCTGTGCCCGGCGCGGGCGGCGCTGCGGCGCTCGGAACGCTCGCTCACGGGCGCACCCCGATCTCGTGCCGCTCTTCACGCCAGTCCTCGGGGAGGATGTGGTCGAGCACGTCGTCGACGGTCACGGCCCCGATGAGCCGGCCGTTCTCGTCGACCACGGGCAGCGAGACGAGGTTGTAGGTCGCGAGCGTGCGGGTCACCCGCTCGAGGGAGTCGCTCGCGGCCACCGGCTCGATCTCCTTGTCGATGATCGACCCGATCGCGGCGTGCGGCGGCTCACGGAGCAGCCGCTGGATGTGGACGAGCCCGAGGTAGCGGCCCGTGGGAGCCTCGAGCGGCGGACGGCAGACGTAGACCATCGAGGCGAGAGCGGGCGCGAGCTCCTCGCGGCGCACGGTCGCCAGGGCCTCGGCGATCGTCGCCTCGGGCCCGAGGATGACCGGCTCGGTCGTCATCATGCCGCCGGCGGTGTTCTCGTCGTAGGCGAGCAGGCGACGCAGGGGAGCGGCCTCGTCGGGCTCCATGAGCTGGAGCAGCTGCTCGGCCTGCTCGGGCGGCAGGTCGGCGAGCAGGTCGGCGGCGTCGTCGGGCTCCATCGCCTCGAGCACGTCGGCGGCGCGGGCGTTGGCGAGGCCCGCGAGGATCTCGACCTGGTCGTCCTCGGGCAGTTCCTCGAGGACGTCGGCGAGGCGCTCGTCGTCGAGCGCGGCCGCGACCTCGGCGCGCCGCTTCGGGTTGAGGTCGTGGATGACCTCGGCGAGGTCGGCCACCTTGAGGTCGTCGTAGGTCTCGAGCAGGCGCTCGGCGCTCTGCGCGCCCAGCTGCTCGTGCAGGCCGACGACGTCGCGGATGTCGACGAGCATCGTCTTGCCCGACCGTCGTCGGGTGAGGCGTGACATCGCCTTTGACGCCGAGGAGACGCCGGTCGCGGCCTGCCGCACGAAGACCTTGACGCCGAGCCAGTCCCGCCGCGGACCCTGCTCGATCGCGAGGTCCTCGACGAGCGCCGACGCGAAACCGGCCTCGACCGCCTCGGGCGCGGTGACGGTCACGGTGCGGTCGAAGAGCTCGGCCGCGACGAGGACCTCGTTGGTGCGCTGCTCGAAGCGGCGCATGTTGACCAGGCCCGTCGTGATGACGGCGCCCGCGTCGATGGAGGTGACCCTCGTCATCGGCACGAAGACACGACGGCGGCCCGGCACCTCGACGACGAGACCGATGACGCGCGGCTGGGGCCGGGTGGCGGAGAACATCACCACGACGTCGCGCACGCGTCCCACCTGGTCACCCAGCGGATCGAAGACCGCGAGGCCGGTGAGGCGCGCGACGAAGACGCGGGTGCTTGCGCTCATGGGGCAAGGCTATGGGGTCAGCCGCTGCGCCGACGCCCGCCACGTCGTTGCCGCTTGGCCCGCAGCTTCGCGCGCTCCCGGGCGGCCTTGCGTGTGGCCCGTTCAGCAGCCTTGGCCCGCTTCCGGGCCGCCTTCTCCTCGCCCCGGCCACGCCAGTGCCAGGGGCGCCAGGACGTCGTCGTGGCAGCGGTGCGCGCGGGCGCGGAGCGGGCGTCGCCGGCGGCATACGCCCCCGGCGCCTCGATCGGCGCGTCGAAGGGCACGAGCGCGGTGACGGTGCAGCCGTCGGCCCAGCGGGTCAGCGAGTCGTCGACGGCGTTGAGGCGCGACGCCCGCAGCAGCTCGGCAGCCTTGTCCCACTCAGGGGTGGCGGGCTCGAGGACGTGGGTGTGCGCGCGGAGCGTGAGCAGGCGGCCGCCGGTGTCCTTGCTGCGCAGGATGAGCCGCACCTCCTCGGGCAACCACGGCAGGGGCTGCTCCCCGGGCCCACTGACGACGTATGCCGCCCCGTCGTCCCACACGTGCCAGGCTGGCCACGCCCGGTCGCCTGCGACGTCGATCCAGAGCAGGCCCGACTTCGTCATGGCCTCGCCGAGCAGGGCGGCGACGGCGGCGGGGGAGGTGGTGGCGGAGGTCGAGGCGGAGGTCGTTGAGGAGGTGGCGCCGGGGGCCGGGGGAGCTGCGGCGGGGGAGGTGGTTCCGGCAGCGGCGGCGCCCGCGGCCTCGCCGGGCACGGCTGGTCCGGCGGTCGCGACAGGCTCGGCGGGCTGGGCGGTCACGGCACCACCCTAGTGATCCACGCCTCAGGACGGGCCCGCGTGACTGTCGTCATAACCGGCCGGCTCCGGGCGTTGCTACGTTGCAGCCCATGCGCAGCGCGAAGGACTTCTTCCGTCCACTGGCGGTGGGCGCGCCGACCCCGATCACCGAGGTCCCGGCCCGCCCGTCCCGAGTCATCCACTTCTTCGACCCGAGCAACGCCAAGATGGCGGCGAAGGTGCCGGCCATGGTCGGCACCGTCGACGTGCTGCTCGGCAACCTCGAGGACGCGGTCAAGGCCGACCGCAAGGAGGCCGCCCGCGCGGGCCTCGTCGAGATCGCCACGGCGACCGACTTCGGGGAGCACACGCAGCTCTGGACGCGGATCAACGCGCTCGACAGCCCGTGGGCACTCGACGACCTCACGACCCTTGTCACCGAGATCGGCGACAAGCTCGACGTCATCATGGTGCCCAAGGTGCAGGGGGCGGAGGACATCCACTACGTCGACCGGCTCCTCGCGCAGCTCGAGGCGAAGGCTGGGCTCACCCGCCCGATCCTCGTGCACGCGATCCTCGAGACGGCTCGCGGCATGGTCAACGTCGAGGAGATCTGCGGGGCGTCACCGCGCATGCAGGGGCTCTCGCTCGGGCCCGCCGACCTCGCCGCCGACCGACGGATGAAGACGACCCGCGTCGGAGGCGGGCACCCCGGCTACCTCGTGCGCACCGACCCGGTGGACGGCGACGTCCACGGCGAGCGGACCACCGCGCAGCAGGACCTCTGGCACTACACGATCGCCCGGATGGTGGACGCCTGCGCGATGCACGGGATCTACCCGTACTACGGCCCCTTCGGCGACATCCAGGACGTCGTCGCCTGCGAGGACCAGTTCCGCAATGCCTTCCTCCTCGGCTGCGTCGGCACCTGGTCGCTGCACCCCGTGCAGATCGAGATCGCCAAGCGCGTCTTCAGTCCGTCGGCGCAGGACGTCGCGCACGCCCGGCGCGTCGTCGAGGCGATGGGCGACGGCACGGGCGCCGTGATGCTCGACGGCAAGATGGAGGACGACGCGAGCCTCAAGCAGTGCCTCGTCATCGTCGAGCTCGCCGAGCGCCTGGCGCAGACCGATCCCGCGCTCGCCGAGCTCTATGCCGGCACACGGGGGGCTCCGCCCCCCGTGGACCCCCCGACGACCCGCGCGGCCGGGTCCGCAGCGGAAGGTGACCAGCGATGACCGGGGGTGTGGGTGCATACCGCCCCCGCCGCTCGGTGCTCTACATGCCGAGCTCCAACGAGCGCGCCCTGGAGAAGGCGAAGACGCTCGGGGTCGACGCGCTCATCCTCGACCTCGAGGACGCCGTGGCTCCTGACGCCAAAGACGCCGCGCGCGAGAACGCCTGCGCCGCAGTGCGGTCCGGCGACTACGGCCGGCGCGAGCTGACGATCCGGGTCAACGGTCTCGGCTCGCAGTGGCACGACGCCGACCTCGCCGCCGCAGCCGCCGCCGGGCCCGACGCGATCGTCGTGCCCAAGGTCGGGTCAGCGGAGGAGGTGCGCTCGCTCGTCGCAGCGATGGAGGCGGCCGGCGCTCCGGCGCACACCCGCCTCTGGGCCATGGTCGAGACGCCGGTCGCCGTGCTGCACGCCGAGGAGATCGCCCGGGCCTCTGACCGCCTCGCCTGCCTCGTCCTCGGCACCAACGACCTCTACAAGGAGCTCGGCGCCACCGTCGTGCCTGGCCGCGCGGCCGTGCAGACGGCGCTGCAGCTCGTGCTGCTCGCCGCTCGAGCGGCGGGGGTGGCGGTGGTCGACGGGGTCTACAACGACGTCAAGGACGCCGACGGGTTTCTCGCCGAGGCGCGTCAGGGACGCGAGATGGGCTTCGACGGCAAGACCCTCATCCACCCCGGGCAGGTCGAGCCGTGCAACGAGGTCTTCGCGCCCAGTGCCGACGAGGTCGAGCAGGCCAGGGCCGTCATCGCGGCGTTCGAGACCGCGCAGGCGGAGGGACGGGGCGTCGCGACACTGAACGGCCGGCTCATCGAGAACCTCCACGTCGACACCGCGCAGAAGGTCATCGCGACGGCGGAAGCCATCTCCGCCCTCTCCTGACACCGGCTCGACCCCTACCCACCCCCGCACACGACGACCCCTCACACGGACGAACCCCCGGTTCGATGTTTCTCCGCGAGCCATGGCCCGCGCAGAAACATCGAACCGGGGGTTCTGGGGCCGCTGGGGGGTCAGCTCATGCCGATCCGTGACGCGACGATGCTCGTGACGATGACGGAGGTGATCGTGACCGTCGAGAAGCCGGCCACGATCATCTTGGGCAGGATCTCGTGCTCGATCGCCGCGACCTCCTCGGGCGACTCACCGGCGCCCTTGGCGGCCTCCTGCGACAGGATCATCGTGCCCGGGAAGCCGTAGAGCGACGTGAGCCCGATGGCGACCGACATCGGGATGCTGTAGCCGAGCAGCTTGCCAACGAGGGCCGAGAAGCCGGCGATGCCGACGATGCCGAAGAGGAAGGCGAGCAGCAGCGGGAACGCGAGCGCCGAGACGTCCGAGGGCTTCACCGTCGCGAGCGGGCCGAAGACGAGGATCATGATGGCGATCATCATCAGGCCGAGCGAGTCGATTCCACCGAGCACTGACGGCTTGAAGATGCCGGTGGTGCGCAGCGCGATGCCGAAGATCAGCGCGACGACGAAGGTGTTGAGGATGCCGTCGGTGATGTTGTTGATGCCGAGGCTGAGGAGCACGACGACACCCACGACGAAGAGCGTGCCGGCCGTCGTGCGCAGGGCCGACGGGAGCTTCGAGGTGTCGGCGGCCGCGGGGTCGTCGGCCTCGGGCAGGACGAGTGCGCCGGCGCGGTAGTCCGCCTTGAGGCGGGCGGCCTCGCGGCGCAGCAGGATCGAGGTGAGCGGGAAGCCGATGAGGCCCTGCAGCGCCGCGATGAGAACGGGGAAGATCGCGATGCTCGTGAGGCCGACACCGAGGGCGGCCTCCTGCACGATGAGCACCGAGATGGTGCCGCCGCTCAGGGCGCCGGTGCCGGCGACGACGAAGTCGAGCGCCTGGGCGTAGCCGTCGGCCACAGAGCCCGTGATGCGCGACCCGAAGATGAGGCCGGCCACGAGCAGCGCGACGCCGATGCCGAGGACGGTGGCGACCCCGATGAGGAAGGTCTTCCACTGCTTCTTGAAGTCGTCGAGGCTGATCATCGTGCCGAGGTGGACGATGATGAAGCCGACGACGACGCCGGCGAGAGCCAGCAGGCTCGAGCTCGCCAGCAGGTCCTCCGGGAAGATGCCCGTCAGAAACCCGATGAGGAAGATGATCGAGGCGACGAAGAGCGAAGAGAGCAGTGACTTCGTCTTCTTCGCGACGAAGTCACTGATCGTCCAGACGAGCATGACGACGACGAACGCGAGCACCGGGTTCAACGGAGCCTCCGAGGGATGAGGAGTGGTGGCTTGATCCAACCACCCGCCGGCCATGATCCGATGCACTTCGTCCATGGTCTTCTCGTCGCGCCGCGCGGAACCGGGGCGAGCGCCTGGGATCAGGGTGCAGCTCTCGGGCGTTGGACGGGTCATGGAAGACACGGAGCGCCGCACGCCGCAGGGCTCGCGCACGTCGGACGGTCCCCAGCCGACCGACGACTCGCGCCCGTTGACGCGCCGCCGGCTCCTGACCATCGGCGCGCTCGGCGTCGTCGCCGCCGGGGGCACGTATGCCGTGACGCAAGCGGGCGGCATACCCTCGCTGCCCGACGTGCCGGGGCTGTCGGGCCTGTCGGCGCCGGCTCCGCGGGAGCTGCGCATCGACCCGTCGCCCGTCAACTACACGGAGCTTCAGTCGAGGCGGGCCGTCGGTGAGGCTGCCTATGTCTACGAGGTGAACGGTCGCCGCTCTGCCTACTACGTCACCGAGGCCTTCGGGAAGCGGCTGGACCGGTGGATCGCGCTGCACCGCAAGCACATCGGTCAGGCCCCGGATGAGATCCGCTCCTACGGCGCGTGGGTCCGGGGCTCGACGACGTCGTGGCACAGCTCGGGCGAGGCCATCGACATCGCGCGGCTGCGTGCGGACGGCACGGACCTCGTATCGCTGCGACACGACCTCTGGCGTGACGCGCCCGCGTCGGAGCTGCGGCGCCGGCTCGCGCTCTACTGGCGGACGGCTGCGGGGCTGCACCACGAGTTCGCCGACGTGCTCACCTACCTGTTCGACGACGCCCACGCCAACCACATCCACGTCGACATCGGGCGCTTCGGACCGGAGCAGCCGCGCCTCATCCGCCGCTCGAACGCGCAGGTGCAGGCGGTGCAGGCGATGTGCCGCCACGTGTGGGGCCGCAGCGAGGTGCAGATCACCGGTGTCTACGACGACGTGACGCGTGACGCGACGACGCGGATCCTCGAGCAGGCCGGCGGGCCGGGTGAGCTCGCCGACAGCCGCGCGGCGTGGCAGGCGTTCATGGTGGCGACGATGCAGAGGGCGTGAGAGCTCGCCCCAGAGGATCGCTCTCGGTTTCGTGGGAGGGCGCAGTTGATGAAGCGGGCGACGAACTGCTCTCTCGACTGCGTGCGGGGTGCCGCCCATCCCCCCCGGGCGTGCGTCTGCACACCCGAGCTGCCCGGGTGGGCTGCACGGCCCAATCGAAAGAGCACTCCGTCGGCACGGACGATCGAGAGCGCACGCCGTCGAGGAGACCGATCGAGAGAGCACTCCGTAGGGGTTTCGTGGGAAGGGCGCGGTCCAGGGACCGGCGACGAACTGCTCTCTCGATTGTCGAGGAGGCGACGAACTGCGCTCTCGATTGGCTGGGGGGACGGGGTGCTCTCTCGATGGGGCGCACGTGGCGTTGCCGACACCGGTGGTCGGGAAGAGACGTGCGTCGGGCATGGTTGTGGGGTGCGTGAGGACGGTGAGCGCGACGTGAGCGACGAGACGGTGACGCCCTGGCGGCATACGGCCCCGGAGTCGTCAGGGCAGCCCGACGTGCTGACACCGCTGCTGCGCGAGCGCGAGAGCGTCATGATCTACGACCGCACGCACGTGCTCTCGACGTCCGCCCTGCGCGCCATCCTCGAGGCCGCCCGTTGGGCGCCGTCGGCCGGCAACTCGCAGCCGTGGGGCTTCATCGTCGGCCTGCGCGGTGACGAGACCCACGCCGCCATGGTCGACGTGCTCTCGTCGGCCAACCAGGTCTGGGCGCCCGCCGCCTCGGCGATCATCCTCACCCTGCACCAGGTGGCGACCGACGAGGACCACGAGATCGCCTACAGCGACTACGCGATGTTCGACCTCGGCCAGGCCGTCGCCCACATCACCGTGCAGGCGCGGTCGATGGGCCTTCAGGTGCGCCAGTTCGGCGGCTTCGACCACCGGGCCGCCGCCGAACGCTTCGACGTGCCAGCCCACTGGGCCGTGACCACCGGCATTGCTCTCGGGCTGCCGGCGGAGGCCGGGGCCGACGACGCGCTGCCGGAGTGGCTTCGCGCACGGTCGAGGCTCCCGCGCTCACGGCTGCCGCTCGAGGCCTTCGTCCACTCGGGCAAGTTCGGTCACGCCGCCGACTTCCTCACCGACTGACGCGGCCCTCGAGCACAGCGAGATCGCGCTCCGCGAACAGCCGGTGGTGCCACTCCTCGTTGATCACGATGAGCAGGCACTTGCGCACCTCGAAGCTGCGCGACGGGGGCCAGCTCTCGCCCGGGACCGGCTCGGTGCGAGCGGCGAGCGACTCGTCGGTGAGGCCCTCGATCACCGAGCGTACGACTGCCATGCGGCTCTGGCGCACCGCGAGGGCCTCGTCGAGCGAGGGCCGGACGCTGCGGTCGCGGGGGATGCCCTGGGTGTCGGGCATGCCGTCCCACGGCAGCTCGAGAGGGTGCCACGGCGACGGGTCGCCGAGGATCGCGCGGCTCACCCATGCGTCACTCGCAAAGGCGAGGTGGCGCAGTGTCTCGATGAAGGACCACTCGCCGTCGACCGACTCGTGCAGCAGGTCCGGGTCGAGACCGCGGGCGCGCTCGACCGTCGCTGCCCATCTGCGCTCGACGATCTGCCAGGCCTCGCGGAAGCCGGCCGGGTCGGTCGGCCGCATCCGCACGCGGTCGGCGTCCCGCCGGTCGAGCTCGGCCTCGACGAGCGGCGCGACATCGACCCCGTTGAGGACGAGGTTCTCGAACTCGCCGTCGATGCGCACGTCGGTCAGCTCGACGCCGCGCATGACGACGTCGTGCATCTCAGCCCCACGGAACCACGACCGCGAGAAGTCGGTGTCCACGAACTCCGAGTCGGTGAGCAGGGCCCGCACGAACCGGGACCTGCTCAGGTCGTCACCGGTGAAGTCAGCCATTCCGTGAACGTAGCGGCGAGCGCTGACAGTGTGGCCGCGTCGGTCGATGGCCCCTCTGGACGTGACTCCCAGAAGGGGCGAAGTCGTTCGAGCCTGGATTTCCTCGCAGTTGCTCGCCTCTGACAAGGGACTCACACTCCGAACCAGCCCAGGGGACGACTCGAGACATGGAACCCCAGATCGTCGCCGCGATCCTCGGTCCAGCATGCACTGCACTGCTGGCCGCCACCGGCATCGCCCTGAAGAGCCTGCTCGAGCAGCGTCGCAGTCATGGATCTCGTGAGCGCGACATGCGCGTTGCAGGGGAGACCGTGGTGTTCATCGCCAGCTATCTCGCCGCGTACGAGAAGCTCAATGTCGCACCTGCGGAGGAGGCGGCGGTCAAGGTGCGGGCCACCAATGATCTAGAGGCCTCCTACCAGAGCATGATGGCTGCCGCAGTCGATGAGCAGCTCAGTGACTCCAAACCCGACTGGTCAAAGGTGGTCAAGGCCACGTTTCTCATTCCCCTCGAGAGACCAGCGGCCCGGGTGGTTCGTGCGATCTACTACTGCGCGCTCGTCTACGCCCTCGCCGTGTCCGCTCTATACGTGTCGTTTTCCTTCACCGCAGAGGAGGCACAAGGTGGCAGGGCCGTGGGTCTGGTGAGCGCCATCATCCTGCTTCCCTTCAACGTCCTTCCCGCGCTGCTGTTGCACATGTGGGCACGGCGGCTGGAGCGAGGTGCCCAGGCCGAGGCGAACGATCTCCCGGCAACGAACCGGTCGGGCTCGTGGCCGGTACCGTCCGGCCAGCCGCTCACCCGCCCGCCGGGCGCGTGAGCGGCCGTCGACCGCCGCTCATCTACCAGCGCGACGTGGCTGCAGCCATGAGGTCACCGAAGAGCAGGCCGTCGTCGACGGCATACCCCCGTCTGGTGAACCACTGGGCCATGTTGTGCGCGTCGCGCTCGAGGAACTCCGGCCCGTGCGGGTTGCCGATGACGTCGACGATCTGCGGCCAGTCGATGATGACGAGACGCGACGCGTCGCCCTCACCCTCGAGCAGCACGTTGTAGGGCGACAGGTCACCGTGGGCCCAGCCGAGCTCGGCGAGGTGGATCATCGCCTCGCGCAGCTGCTCGAAGAGCAGGGGCAGCACGTCGCGCTCGGGCCGGGTCTGCGAGAGGCGGGGCGCCGCGCTGCCGTCGCGAGCGCCGATGAACTCCATCAGCATCTCGTCGTCGGACAGCTGCACGGGGTAGGGAACGGGCAGCCCTTCCTCCCACAGGCGCACGAGCGTCTCGAACTCCGCGAACGCCCAGAGACCGCTGATGAGCTCCTTGCCGAACGCGGTGCGGGTGCGCATGGCGCGGTTCTCGCGCGACTTCCGAACCCGCCGCCCCTCAAGGTAGCCCGAGTCGCGGTGGAACATCCGGTGCTTGCTCGACCGGTAGCGCTTGCCGGCCATGAGCACGTCGCGCTCCGGCACGCCGGGCACCCAGCGGCGCACGAGGTGCACGTCGGCCTCCTTGCCCGTCTTGAGCACGCCGAGATCGCTCTCGACGGCTCCGAGGTCGGTGATCACCCAGTCGGGGCGTGGCTTCGGTCCGTGGGTGGCGCCGTCCCAGCTCGACCAGCGCTCACCCTCGGGCGGAGCGTCCGGCTGGGAGTCGACGGCGAACTGCTCACTCTCGAGCGCGGACAGCCGTCGGTCGGTCAGACGAGAGGGGTGGACCTCGTCGTCATCGTGGAATGCATTGAATGACAAGGGAACTCCAAGGAAGAAGTGATGTGGGCTGGCATGCCCGGGGCCGTCATCGACATGTCACCCTCCTCGGGTCCGGTGCGGTGCCCTGTGGCTCCGCGGTCGTCCCCGACGATCCCCGATGCCCATCGGGGAGCGCAACCGAATATCCGTGCCGTCGGAGCCGTCACTTTGCGGCAATCCGTATCACTGCGCCCGCCAGCGGCTCTACCGTGGCAGGGAGACGAACCGTCGTGGGTCTGTCGGAGGGGAGTGGGGTATGCCGTCCGCGTCCTTTGGTGGGGGAGCGGTGCGCGTGCGCACTCCCGGCGGCTACGACGCGACCCCGGCCAGTGACCGGGGCGACCGTGACCTCGGTGACGGAACCGGCCACGCCGCAGCCAAATCGGCTCTGCTGGCCGCACTCGGCGAGAGCGACTTCGAGGTCGTCGACCGCATCGACCTCACTCCCCGGCGCAGTCGAGACCTCGCGTCACCCGGTCCGGCGAACCGTCGCGGCACCGTGAGCCTCGACGTCGACGTGGCGCCGACCGACGACGCCGTCGTCCTGCTCGAGCGGGACGGTGTCTACTCGTGGCACCTGCCGCTGCGCCCGACCGGTGGCACGCGGTCCCTCGAGGCCCGAACGCTGTCCTTCGAGATCGACGTCCAGCCGCGGAGGCCGACGTCGGCGAACGTGCGGGCAGCTCGCCACGCTCGTGCCCTGACCGCCGAGCAGCCCCACGACCGTGGGCTGCTCGGTGACCTCGTGCACGGTGCGGTGCAGGCGATCGTGCTTCGCTTCGTGGCGCCGCTCGTCGTGGGTGGTGTCGTCCGCAAGCTCGAGGAGGCCGTCCGCCCGGGCCTCGTCCACGCCGCCGGCCCCGCAGCCGGGTCCTGGCAGCCTCTCCGCGCCGGTGCCACCCTGGGCCTGCCCACGGACCGCCCGGTGCGGGTGCTGCTGCTCGTCCACGGCACGTTCTCGTCGACGGTCGGGGCGTTTGCCGCGATGGGCCTGGTGCCGGGCGCCGAGGGCTTCCTGCAGACGGTGCTCTCCGCCTACGACGCCGTCATCGGCTACGACCACCGGACCCTGAGCGTCGACCCGAGACAGAATGCTGTCGACCTCCTCGCCGAGCTGCGACGCCAGCACCCGGGCACCGACATGACGATCGACATCATCACCCACAGCCGCGGCGGTCTGGTGACTCGATCCTTCGTCGAAGCCCTTCTGCCGCAGTCCAACTGGCCGGCCACCGTCGACAACATCGTCTTCGTCGCGGCCACCAACGGCGGCACGCACCTGGCGGACCCCGCACGCTGGCACGACCTCGTCGACCTCTACACCAACCTCGTCACGGTCGGCGCCGCCGGGCTGGCGCTCCTGCCCGGCGGGGCGCCCGTCGCTGCCGTCGTCGGCGGTGTCGTGCGCGGTATCGGGGCGCTCGTGAAGTACCTCGTGTCCTACGTCGCGACGGGCGACGACGTGCCCGGGCTTGCGGCGATGATCCCGGACGGGCCGTTCGTCACCGACCTCAACCGCGACCAGCCGGGTCAGCCGGGACCGGGCACGAACTGGCACGTGGTCTCCTCCAACTTCCACGTCAGCCTGCTCGACGGGAGCCACCGGCCACCGGAGTTCCCGAAGGAGCTGGCGGTGCGGCTCGGCGAGGGTTTCGTCGACGGACTCTTCGAGGGTGACAACGACCTCGTCGTCGACACGGCCTCCATGTCTGCGATCGGGCCGCCCTCGGGTGGCTACGTCAAGGACTCCCTCGCCCTCGGCACGAACGACGAGGTGTACCACACCAACTACTTCAGCCAGCTGCGCGTCATCGAGGCCATCGCCGGCTGGCTGCCCCTCGGCATGGGTGCGGGTGGCGGCCCCGAAGCTGCCCTCGAGGCGCCGCCCGAGACGGGTGGCGATGAGGGCGCCGAGGCCGAGCTCGACGGCGGCGTCGACCGTGAGGTGACGGGCGGTGGCGATGTCGGACTGACCGAGGTGGAGCTCGAAGCCCCGTCCCGCGCCCCCGGCCGACCTCCCAGGCTGACGGCGTCGCGTCCGTCGCGGGCTCAGCCGCCGCTCCCACCCGTTCCCCTGCCGACGACGGAGCGCCCGCCACGGAAGGCCCCGACGACGAAGGGAACGGCGAAGAAGGGGACGGCCAAGAAGGGCGCGACGAAGAGAGGCGCGACGAAGAGGGCTGCAGCGCCCGGTGTGCCGGCGACCAGTCCCGGGCAGCTAGCGGCGGAGATGCCGGCCACGGTGCGGCCCGAGGAGGACTTCACCGTCCGGGTGCGCCTGGGCACGGGCACCATCGAGGCCAGCCACGGAGCCGTGTCCGTCAGCGCCGGGGTGCAGGTAGATGCGGCGCGGCCGGTCAGAATCCAGGTCGTCGGCAAGCAGAAC
The DNA here is from genome assembly GCF_006717145.1 of Humibacillus xanthopallidus. Taxonomy (GTDB): domain Bacteria; phylum Actinomycetota; class Actinomycetes; order Actinomycetales; family Dermatophilaceae; genus Humibacillus; species Humibacillus xanthopallidus. Next base: position 1,451,606 of record NZ_VFQF01000002.1, read on the forward strand.
GCCCGCATCATCGGCGAGGACGCCAGGGCGCTGGGGCTGCCGCAGGGCGACTGGACGAGCGATGCCCAGTTCACCGCGCAGGCCCTCGAAGCCGGACCGGTCCGCATCACCGTCATCGCCCGCCAGGGCTGGGTGCCCGTCGCCAACCTGACGCTCGAGGGTGAGGCGGCCCCGACCGAGCGCAGTGGGTTGCTCCCGCTGACCGGGACCTCCCGCGCCACCGCGAAGGGGGCCTTCGACATCGACGCAGCAGGGCTCGAACGGCTGCCGGTGCTCGAGATCTTCGAGCGGCGCGTGGCGGGTGGCCGAGTCGTCTACCAGTACGCCGTGCGGGCGACGCCGCGCGGCAAGGTGAGGCACTTCGAGTCGCCGCCCCTGACCCGCAGCGAGCAGTTCGCTGCCAAACGGATCGGACAGATCGCCGACATCTGGCGCACGAGGAACCGCACCCCGGAGGAGCGCTTCTCCGACGTCCAGGACATCGGGGTCGACTTCTTCGAGCGGCTCTTCCCCGAGGAGATGCAGGAGTTCCTCTGGGAGCGGCGCGACAAGCTCGGCAACCTGCTCGTGCTCACCGACGAGCCCTACATGCCGTGGGAGATCGTTCACCTCAAGCCCCCACGTGGAGAGCGGGAGCAGGAGCCACGCTTCCTCGCCCAGGGCGGCCTCGTGCGCTGGCACTTCGACAGGGTGCCGCCACAGCGCCTGCGCGTGCGACCGGGCCGGGCGCGGTCACTGTGCCCCGTCTACGAGGACCCGGCCTTCACGCTGGCCGGTCCCGAGCAGGAGGCCCACTTCCTCGAGGAGCGCTTCGGCGCCACGCCGATCCGGCCGACGCCGCGGGCCGTGCGTGACCTGCTGCGGCGAGGGGGCTTCGACCTGCTGCACTTCGCCGGGCACGGGGCCGCCGACGCGAGGGCGATCGAGGACGCGCGCATCCTGCTCGCAGCCGGCCGACGCGACGGCGAAGAGCTGCAGGAGTACCTCTCCGCCACCAACGTGAGCGCGAACGCCGCCTGGACCCGCAAGGGCGAGGTCGGCCCCGTCGTGGTGCTCAACGCCTGCGAGGTCGGCCAGGTGGGCACCCAGCTGTCCACCGTCGGAGGCTTCGCCAAGGCGTTCCTCGACGCCGGTGCGTCCGCCTTCGTGTCGTGCCTCTGGTCGGTGCGTGACGAGCCGTCACGCATCTTCGTCGAGGCGCTCTACGACGAGCTGCTCAAGGGGGCCACCGTGGCCGCAGCCAGCGCGCACGCGCGAGCGGTCGCCCGCGACGCGGGCGACGAGACGTGGCTCGCCTACGTCGTCTACGCCCGCCCCGATGCCGTGCTCGTCACAGAGCCCGACCTGCCGGCCCCGACGACGAGTACGACCCCCGGCCCCGCCCGGCCGGGGAGCCTCACCACCCACCAGCCCAGCGGTACCGAGAGAGGACGAGCCATGACCAGCAGAGCCCTGTGCGTGGGGATCAACGAGTTCAAGACGCTGCCCCAGAGCAGCTGGTTGAACGGGTGCGTCAACGACGCCGAGGACATCGCGGCGACGCTGAAGAAGAACGGCTTCCAGTCGCGCAACGTCACGGTGCTCCGGGATGCCGAGGCCACGAAGGAAGCGATCATGAACGCCCTGACCGGCATGATCCGCAAGTCCAAGCCCGGCGACGAGGTGCTCTTCAGCTACTCCTCCCACGGCACCCAGGTGCCCGACCTGCCCGGCACCGAGGCGCCCGGCGACAAGGAGCCCGACGGCCTCGACGAGGCCTTCGCCTGCTACGAGATCGCCGTGGGGGGCGACGGCTGGGACCGCGACACGGTCATCGTCGACGACGAGCTGCGTGAGCTCTTCTCGTCCGCGCCCGACGGTGTGCTCGTCGAGGTGCTCCTCGACACCTGCCACAGCGGGTCGGGCACCCGCGACCTCGACGACATCCAGAGAGACCTGCTGCGGGGCCGACGCCCCCGGTACCTGCCGCCCCCCACCGCGAAGGCCCTGGCGCAGGCGCGCACGATCCGGGCCAACCACCCCGAGGCCGTGGAGCGCAAGGCGCTGCTGTCGCTCGTGAAGTCGCGTGGACCCAAGGCCAAGCCCGTCCTCTTCGCCGCCTGCCGCGCCGACCAGACGGCGTCCGACGCGCAGTTCGGAGGACGGCCGAACGGCGCCTTCACCTACCTCTTCCTCAAGGCCCTGACCGAGAACCCGACCGGTACCCGGACCGACCTGCACAAGGCCGTGACGAACGGTCTCAAGACCGAGGACTTCGAGCAGCGGTCGACGCTCGAGGGCCCGGTCAAGGCCAAGAAGACCGGCTTCGGCCAGCTCTGGTGAGGCGGCCGCCGCGGTGAGCCACACCACAGGTGTCCACCCTCACACGCGGCGGCACTGACCGACGGAGCTGCCCGGCGGCATACTCGGCGGAGGCGCCCCGGACGACATCGTCGACCGGGCGCGCACCCGTTGACCCCAGCCCGACGCAAGGTGGCGATCCGAGCATGTCCCGACTCCAGCAGACCGACGGCCTCACCGAGGAGCAGACCGAGCTCGTCAAGCTCGTGCGCGAGTTCGTCGAGGAGCAGATCATCCCCGTCGCCACCGAGCTCGAGCACAAGGACGAGTACCCGCAGGCGATCGTCGACGGGATGAAGGAGATGGGCATCTTCGGGCTGATGATCCCCGAGGAGTACGGCGGCCTCGGGGAGTCGCTGCTCACGTATGCGCTGTGCGTCGAGGAGATCGCCCGCGGCTGGATGAGCGTCAGCGGCATCATCAACACCCACTTCATCGTCGCCTACCTCGTGCTGCAGCACGGCACCGAGGAGCAGAAGCAGCACTACCTGCCCAAGATGGCGACCGGCGAGATCCGCGGTGCCTTCTCGATGAGTGAGCCCGGTTGCGGCTCGGACGTCTCGGCGATCAAGACCAAGGCCGTCAAGGGCGAGGACGGCGCGTGGACCATCAACGGCCAGAAGATGTGGCTGACCAACGGCGGATCGGCCAACCTCGTCGCCGTCCTCGTCAAGACCGACACGGGCGCCGACTCCGTCTACCGCAACATGACGACCTTCCTCATCGACAAGGAGTCCGGCTTCGGTGAGACCGCCCAGGGGGTCACCGTGCCGGGCAAGATCGACAAGATGGGCTACAAGGGCGTCGACACGACGGAGCTCATCCTCGACGGCCACCGCACCACCGACGCGCAGATCCTCGGTGGGGAGCCGGGCAAGGGCTTCTACCAGATGATGGACGGCGTCGAGGTGGGCCGCGTCAACGTCGCCGCACGCGGATGCGGTGTCGCGAGAAGGGCTTTCGAGCTCGGTGTGTCCTACGCCCAGCAGCGCGAGACCTTCGGCAAGAAGATCGTCGACCACCAGGCAGTCCTCTTCCGGCTCGCCGACATGGCCGTCAAGGTCGAGGCCGCCCACGAGATGATGGTCAAGGCCGCCCGCAAGAAGGACTCCGGCGAGCGCAACGACCTCGAGGCCGGTATGGCGAAGTACCTTGCGTCCGAGTACTGCTCGCAGGTCGTCGAGGACAGCTTCCGCATCCACGGCGGCTATGGCTACTCCAAGGAGTACGAGATCGAGCGCCTCTACCGCGAGGCACCGATGCTGCTCATCGGCGAGGGCACGGCCGACATCCAGCGGATGATCATCGGACGACGTCTCGTCGAGGACTACAAGCTGAAGAGCTGAGCCGGGCACCTGCCCGAGCCGCTCGGGGCGGGATGCGAGGATGGAGCCATGAGCCTGCAACCAAACCGAGCAGGGGGACGGCCCGGCTTCGCCACGCTCTCCCTCGACTACCCGATCTCGCTGGGCGTCTACGAGAAGTACGAAGACGCCCAGAAGGCCGTCGACACCTTGTCCGACAAGGAGTTCCCGGTCCAGAACGTCCTCATCGTCGGCACCGACCTCAAGCAGATCGAACGCGTCACGGCGCGGCTCACCTGGGGTCGGGTGATCCTCGGCGGTCTGCTGTCGGGCGTCTGGCTCGGTGTCTTCGTCGGCCTCATCCTCTCGCTCTTCGGCCAGCCGGCCAGCACCTTCGGCCTGCTGCTCTTCGCAGCCATGTGGGGCGGCCTCTTCGGCGTCGTCTGGGCTGCCGCCGGCTACGCGTTCACCCGCGGCCAGCGCGACTTCTCGTCGGTCACCCAGGTCGTCGCGACCCGCTACGAGGTCTTCTGCGAGCACAAGTTCGCCCAGCAGGGTCGCGAGATCCTCGCCGCCGCCGGCCTCGGCTCGACCGCGGCCCCCATCGTGCAGCCGACGACACCCCCGACGACCCCCCCGACGACGCCCCCGTCCTCCGACTCCTACCGGCCGCCGAGCGTCTGACCCCGCCAGCCGGCCATCTGGCGGCACCCGGCGGCCAGGTGCATCGAATCCTCCCTGTCGCGTGTCCTCCTTCGTGGAGGATCGTCACAGGGAGGTTTCTCATGTCCATGGCTCACGCGCGTCGCCGCGCACCACGACCGACCGCGATGGGGGGCCTCGTCGGGGTCGCGGTCGCCGCCGCCATCGCGCTCGCAGCGTGCGGACAGCCCGCCCCCGATGGGTCCCGCGACGGGCCGACGACACTGCCGGCCGTCTCGACGGGCCCGCTGAGACCCGTCACCGCGCAGCGCCTCGCGGCCGATGGCGCGCTCGAGTGCCCAGCGGCGCTCGAGTCACCCGATGGCTTGACCGTCCCCCAGAAGCCACAGGGTGTCGACGGCGCCGCCCGCCTGCTCCCGGAGCGCGACCCGGCGAGCCTCGTCGTCTGTGCCTACCCCACGATGCGGCTCACCGCCCCGACGCCGCTCACCGCGCCGTTCGCGCGGTCGGAGCGCACGGTGCTGAACCCGACTCAGCGCCGCGCCGTCGTCGAGCTGCTGACCTGGGCCTCGCGGTGGAACGGCAGCGAGCGCCCGTGCACGGCCATGGCCGGGGACGAGACGGCATACCTCGTCGGGGCGACCTACGGCGGCGCGATCGTGTGGGTCGCGGCGAAGGCCGATGCCAACGCGTGCTCCAGGGGCACGAACGGCGACTTCGTCACCGGTGACCCCGTCGGCGTGCCGCTCAAGGCGACCGTCGCCGGGCAGGCACTGCCGGCCGAGCAGCCTTGCGACGCAGCCGGACTCGGGCGACTCGACGACGACCGAACGCTCGCCCCGGAGGGCAGCCCCGCTGTGACGGTGTGTCGCCTCGACGCCAAGGGCACCTGGCAGGCGACGGCTCTCGACGCCGCCCGCAGCGCTCAGGTGCTCGACCTGCTGCGCTCGCTCCCGACGCGCCCCACCGACCACGTCTGCGAGGGCGCAGGCGGCAGCGTCGACGCCCGCTTCACCCTCCTGCTCCGGTATGCCGCCGGGCCGGCCCTGCGGATCAGCGTGGACCCCGCGTGCAGCCCGGGAGTGCTCGGGAGCGGCCTGGAGTCTGCTGATGCCGGGCCGCTCGTCGACCTCGTCGCACCGTGGAGCCCGCCCATCCCGGGGCCGGACCCCAACGGGTCGGTCTCCTCACCCTGAGTGCCGGGTTCGACCCGACACCCGGGGCGTCACCGCGCGATCAGGCCCCGCGCCCCGCCCAGACGCCTGCGATCCACGCCTCGACGTCGGCGCTCGTGCGCGGCATGGCGGCCGAGAGGTTCTCGCAGCCGTCGGCCGTGATGAGCACGTCGTCCTCGATGCGCACGCCGTTGCCGCGCAGCTCGGCGGGGACGAGCTCGTCGTCCGCCTTGAAGTAGAGGCCGGGCTCGACGGTGATGATCATGCCGGGCTCGAGGATGGCGTCGTTGTACTGCTCCCGCGTCGCGAGGGCGCAGTCGTGCACGTCGATGCCGAGGTGGTGGCTCGTGCCGTGAACCATCCAGCGGCGGTGGTACTGCCCGTGGTCGGGGTCGAGCGTGGCCTCGACGTCGATGCCCTCAGGGAGCAGCCCCCAGGCGTGGAGGTGCTCGGCGATGACGCGGATGGCGGCGGCGTGGACGTCGCTGAACTTGTTGCCGGGCTTGCAGGCGGCGATGCCCGCCTCCTGCGCGGCATACACGGCGTCGTAGATTCCGCGCTGCGCGTCGGTGAAGGTGCCGCTGACCGGCAGCGTGCGGGTGATGTCGGCGGTGAAGAGGGAGTCGACCTCGACACCTGCGTCGAGCAGCAGGAGGTCGCCGTCGGTGATGTCACCGGTGTTCTTGATCCAGTGCAGCGTGTTGGCGTGGTCGCCGCTCGCGCAGATCGAGTCGTAGCCGACGCCGTTGCCGTGGTGGCGGGCGTGCAGGCCGAAGACGCCCTCGACCCAGCGCTCGCCGCGTCCACGACGGACGGCCTCGGGCAGGTCGGCGATGACGGCGTCGAAGCCGCGGTGGGTGCCCTCGACGGCCGAGCGCATCTGCTCGACCTCCCAGTCGTCCTTGACCATGCGCAGGACGGAGAGCCTGGCGGCGAGCTCCTCGTCGGCGTCGCGCGCCCGCTCGGCGGTCGCCTCGGCCTGCTCGGAGCCGGCGGAGGCGGACGCGGCGTGGCGGGCCCGGTCGACGAGCGCGGCGACCTCGGGGTCGGCGTCGCGCACGACTCGCACCTGCACGGCGTCGACGTCCTTGGCGACGGCGTCGCCGAACTCGTCGATGTGGCGAGCCGTGACGCCGAGCTCGGACTCGATGTCGTCGAGCGTGGGGCGGGCGCCGACCCAGAACTCGCCGTAGCGCGAGTCGCCGAAGAACTCCTCGGTGTCGCGGTCGGCGAGAGGGCGGAAGTAGAGGACGGCCTCGTGGCCGTCGCTGCCCTCGCCGTCGGCGGACCGGCGCGGCTCGAGCACGAGCACGGCGTCCGGCTCGCGGTCGCTGCCGAGCCCGGTGAGGTGTGCGAAGGCGCTGTGCGGACGGAAGACGTAGTCGCAGTCGTTGCTGCGGACCTTGAGCCCGCCCGCCGGCACGACGAGCCGGTCGCCGGGGAAGGCCGCGCTGATCGCCTCACGGCGTCGGGCCGCCCAGTCGGCAGCCTCGGAGCGCGGGGTCACCGCGCTGTCGCGGGGCGACCAGCCGGTGGCGACGAACGCCCGGAACTCATCGGTGGTCGGGCGCTTGCGGCTCGGGGAGGTCTTCTGCTCTTCGCTGCTCACCCGGCCATGGTGTCACGAAGGGACCCGCCCGCCGAAGCGGGTTTGCGACGTGTGGCTCGTGGGACGAGAGGGTCGTGGGCGGTGGGTCGGCAGGGCGGCATACAGTCTCGGTGTGGCCCGCAACGACCGACCGACCCGGCCGACGGGAGCGCGGCGGGCGTTGCCCTCCCTGCGCTCGAGCACGCGGCGCGCGATGCGTCCGGACGGTCCGCCGACCGACGAGATCCCGATGTGGTCGAGCCCCGACGGGGTCGACCGCGACACCGCCCAGGCGGTCATCGACCTTGCGATGCGGGCCGGGGTGGCGATGCTCGCGACGGGCGCGTCCGCCGCCGACGTCACGGCGACGGTGCTCATGCTCACCAAGGCCTACCGTCTGACGTCGGTGCACGTCGACGTCACCTACACCTCGCTCACGGTGTCCTACCACCGCGGACCGCACGCCGACCCGATGACGATCATGCGCATCGTGCCCTTCCGCTCGCAGGACTTCACCCGGCTGGAGCGGCTGCGCGAGCTCATCGTCTCGCTCACCCAGGAGACGCTGCCCCTCGACGACGCGCGGGTGCGCTTCGACGGGGTCGTGTCGTCGCCGCACCCCTACAGGCGGTGGCTCGTCACCGGTGCGGGGGGCGTGCTGGCGGCCGGCGCTGCCGCGCTCGTCGGGGCAGGGCCCTTCATCGCCTTCGTCAGCTTCCTCACGGCTCTCGTCGTCGGGCGGGTCATGTCGTGGCTGGCCAGCGCCGGGGTCGCCTCCTTCTTCGCCCAGAGCGTGGGTGCGGCCATTCCCACCGTCGTCGCGACGCTCGTCGTCGTGCTCCAGTCGCACGGCTTCACCGTGATCGGTGACGTGTCGCCCTCGCTCGTCGTCGCCTCGGGCATCGTCCTGCTGCTCGCCGGGCTCTCGGTGGTCGGCGCTGCCGAGGACGCGCTCGAGGGCTACTACGTGACCGCCGGTGCGCGGGCCTTCGAGGTCATCGTGCTGACGCTCGGCATCACGGTCGGGGTCTCGACGGTGCTGTCCTTCGGCCAGCGGCTCGGCTTCCCGATCGCGATCACCTCGCAGACCCGGCTCACCGACGCGGTCGCCCTCCAGGTCGCCTGTGCCGTCGTCATCTCCGGGGCCTTCGCCGTCATGTCGTATGCGCGTGGCCGGGTCGTCGTGGCCGCGGGCGTCGCCGGGGCGCTGGGGTGGCTCGCGCTCGCCCTGGGAGAGCAGGTCGGCATCGGTACGATCACGGCCTCGGCGATCGCTGCAGCCACGGTCGGCTTCCTCTCTCGTGTCGTGGCCCGCCGCCTCGGCTTCTCGGCGCTCGCGGTGACGACTGCGGCGATCGTGCCGCTGCTGCCCGGCCGCCTTGCCTATCAAGGCATCAGCGAGATCGTCACCCGTCCCGACGAGACCGGCGTTCCGTCCGGGCTCACCACGCTCGCGCAGGCCTTCGGCACCGGGCTGGCGCTCGCCGCCGGGGTCGCGATGGGCACCTATTTCGCGAGCCTGCTCCAGGCCAAGCGCACGGGGGAGCGGCCCCGACCGGCCGCCGCAGCCTCGCGCACGACCGTGACGAGGGCCGTCGGTGAGCCGACGCTCTCCGACACCGGAGACCTTCCCCGCGTGATGCAGGCGCAGACCGCCGAGCCCGCGACCGAGCGGGCCCACGGGGGAGCGTGAGGAAGCACACGGCATACCCCGGTGTGCGAAAGCCGCCCACTGGGGCAGGCTGGCACCCGGACCTTCGAGGACGAGGAGTGGGCATGCAGTTCGGGCGCAGCTACGAGGAGTTCGAGGTCGGTGCGGTCTACCAGCACTGGCCCGGCAAGACGGTGACGGAGTACGACGACCACCTCTTCTGCCTCCTGACGATGAACCACCACCCGCTCCACCTCGACACGCACTACGCGGCCGGGTCGACGCAGTTCGGGCAGAACGTCGTCGTCGGCAACTACGTCTACTCCCTCCTGCTCGGCATGTCGGTGCCGGACGTGTCGGGCAAGGCCATCGCCAACCTCGAGATCGAGTCGCTGCGCCACGTCGCTCCGACCTTCCACGGCGACACGATCTACGGCGAGACGACCGTGCTCGACAAGTGGGAGTCGACCTCCAAGGACGACCGCGGCGTCGTCCACGTCGAGACGATCGGCTACAAGCAGGACGGCACCGTCGTATGCATCTTCCGCCGCAAGGTCATGGTGCCCAAGGAGAACTACCTCGAGGCCCGTGGCGGCGAGCAGCCCGGCCGCCCCGTCCCCGTGCCCGACAAGAACTGGCCGGGCCGCGACTGACCCTCGCGCCCGCAGCTGTGTCAGCCGGTCCCGACCTGCGCGCCCCGGCACCTCGCAACACACCGAGCAATCGGCAACACCCCGAGGTATGCCGCGTGGGGTTGCCGACTACTCGGTGTGTTTCCGCGCGCGGGTCGGCCTGGCGGCTAGGATCCGGGCGCCGAGCAGCCCCGGGCGGGGCAGCTCGTCCCAGATGACCCGTTCGACGGGGTGCCCGAGCCGGCGGATGACGTCTTCGCGCCGTTTCTCGGCCCAGACGATCTCGGCCGCGAACTCGCCCTCACCCCGGTACTTCACCCGTCCGTCGAACTCGAGCACCACCCCCTCGACGAGGAAGTCGACGCGAGCCACGGGGTTGCCGGCTGCGTCCGTGATCCAGAACTGGCTCTCGTAGGCGAGACCGAGATCCTGAAGGATCAGACGGGTTCGTGACTCGCCGGCCGACTCGGCCAGCGGGTCCATCCGCAACACGGCGTCGAGCGCCCGGCCCGACCCTCGTGGGGCGAGACGAGCGCCACCTCCGCCAGCAGCTCCTCGACGGTGACCATCTCGCGGTGCAGCGCCGCGTCGCCGGCCACGACCGCGCAGTCCCTGCCCATCGTCAGCGCGGTGCGCACGACCGCTCTCGCCACGGGCACGACGCCGATCGAACCGAACCGGACGGGCCGCACGTCGCCCCGCGGGTGCAGGTGCACTCCCGTCCGGCGCACCGTCTGGCCCACGTCGGCGAGCAGGTCGACGCGGTCGACGTCATGGCCCCACAGGGGTAGCCCGTGCAGCGCCAGAGCCGCGTGGTGGCTGACGATGTCGCCGTCTCGCGTGTGGCTCACCGCCCGCACGAGCAGACGGAAGCGCTCATCCTGGTCCGCATCGCGCCAGCGCACGCCCTCGACATAGGCGGCCCGGCGCGGGCGAAGGAGCTCGCCCGACCGCACCGCCCGTCTCAGCTCGAGGTGGTCGACACCGAGCGCGGCGGCCTGCGCCGAGCTGAAGGCGCCGTCCTGGCGGCCGGCGAGAGCGCGAAGTCGAACGTCCATGCGCAGCACGCTGGACGGCATACGGCGGCGGTGGAAGAGGCCCGCTGCACGCTGTGGACGACCGCGGTCGGCCCGCCCCCAGGTGTGGACGGTCGCGAACACACCGAGCAGTCGACAAGACCACGCGGCACACCTCGTGACGTTGACGGTTGCTCGGTGTGTTGCGAGCCAGGGTGGGTCGAATCCGACGAATCGGGCACATTGTCGCGGACTCGTGCCTACTCTCGAAGGCGTGGGGGTGCGCCCGTGGGGTCTGGTCGCTGTCGCCGTGGTGCCGGTGGCGCTCGGGGTGACGTTGTCGGGCGTGCCCGCGCACGCCGAGTCGACCGACACCCCGGGCACCGGTCACGGCCGGCACAGCGCCGGCGCAGGTCAGGACGCCACCGTCTCTGACCGTCTCGCCGGCACCCTCGGGACCGCCCCCGGCCCCGCCCCGCGGGGCAGCCGCCCTGCTGCCACCGCCGGCAAGGGCAGCCACTCGATGACCGGCCCCGCCGAGGGCGCCGCGACCTCAGCGCACTCCGCGGCAATGGCGACGGCAGCGCCGTCGGCCGCCCTGGGCGCGATCGCCGCGACGACCCCCACGACGGCCGATGCCTGGAGCTCCGTCGGCACGTTCCGCACCGCCGAGGGGTGGTATGCCGCCCCCATCCACGCGACGCTGCTGCCGGACGGTCGGGTGCACTTCATCGGGATCGCCCGCGAGACCAACCCGCCGACCCCGACGTCGAGGGCGCGGCGCGTGTCGTGGGTCTTCACGCCTCCGCCCGTCGGCAGCGCGCCCGCGGCCGACACCGTCATCACCGAGGTGGCCGAGCCGGTCGAGCACACGGGCACGCCCTACGGTGACGCGAGCCTCTACGACGACCTCTACTGCACGAGTGCGACCCTCGACGACACCGGCCGCGTCGTCACGGCGGGCGGCACGCGCATCGTCTCCGACCGGGCGACGGGTGAGCTGCGCTACACGCTGGGGCTGCCCTACCAGACCGTCTTCGACGGCACGACGTGGCAGCGGCTGCCGGGCGAGATGGTCGGGCGCGGTTACCTCGACAGCGCGGCGCGGTGGTATCCGACCCTGACCCGCCTGCCCGACAAGCGGATGCTCGTCACCGGTGGCCTCGAGCTCATCACGCCCAACGCGTCGGGCACCGACAACCGCAGTGTCGAGACGCTCGACCCGCACACGGGCGAGCGCGCTCTCGTGTCGAGCCACGCCGCCACGCCCGTCGCGATCCACGCGCGCGACTACACGAGCGTCTTCGTCCTGCCGTATGCCGCAGCAGCCTCCGACCTGCTCATGATCGCCGACTCGGGCACGCCCGTGACGACCGCCGCCACGGCAGACGCCCCGTGGAACACGTTGCCGCGCAGGACTTCTCACGGGACGACGGACCAGTCGGGCTGGGGTGCCTCGAGCGTGATGCTGCCCATCCGCTCCGGCGCCGGGGCGGGAGCGGCCTACCGCAACGGCAGCATCCTCGTCACCGGTGGCGACATGGTCGGCACCTTCCAGCGCAGCGCCGACGTGCTCGACCCGGTGACGGGGCAGTGGGGGCCGTCGGTCGACCTCGGCATCAACCGCCACCACCCCGACGCCGTCGTGCTGGCCGACGGGCGGGTGCTGCTCGTCGCCGGTCACGACATGACCGGTGCGACCGACGTCCAGCGGGCGCAGTACGTCGACCCGCTCTCGGGCTTCTCGGTGACGACCGGCGCGAGCGCGTCGGGGGTCATCCGCGGCTACCACTCCGTCGCGCTGCTCCTGCCCGACGGCCGCGTGCTCGTCGGCGGCGGCCGTGATGTCGTGACAGCGGACTCGCTCGAGAAGCCGACCTACCAGATCTACACCCCGGACTACCTGGCGCGCGCCCGTCCGATGATCGCGTCGGCCCCGTCGCAGCTGGAGTACGGCGCGCTCTTCCAGCTGCCGACCGTCGGGACCCCGTCGGAGGTCGTCCTCGTCGCCCTCGGGTCGCAGACCCATTCCTTCGACACCGGCCAGCGGGTCGTGCAGCTGCCCGTCGGCGTCACCTACAACCGCGCCGACGGCGCCGCCCTCAGCATCGTCGGCACTCCGGCGGACTCGCACGTCGCACCGCCGGGCTACTACGGGCTCGTCGTCCTCGACGGTGCGCGGACCCCGTCGGTCGCGAAGGTCGTCCACGTGGGGTGACGCGGAGCACAGCCTGCACGGCCTGATCCCGTCCTAGAGTGTGCGCGTGACCAGCGAGCTCAACGCGCACGGGACCGGGCGGAAGCCGGGTCCGGTCATCGACCTGCACGCGCACTCGAACGTCAGCGACGGGACCGAGACCCCGACAGAGCTTGTCGAGGCGGCCGCTGCGGCCGGCATCGACGTGCTCGCGATCACCGACCACGACACCGTCGGCGGGTGGGAGGAGGCCGCGGCCGCCGCTCGCCGGACGGGCGTGACGCTCGTGCCGGGCATCGAGGTGTCGTGCGCCCTCGGTGGGGTCTCGATCCACCTGCTCGGCTACCTCACCGACCCCGGCGACGAGGCCCTCACGGCCGAGCTCGCCCGTGCCCGTGAGTCCCGCGCCACCCGGCTGGAACGGATGGTCGCGCGGATGGCCGCGGACGGCATACCGGTGACGTACGAGCAGGTGCTCGCGCAGGTGGCCCCCGGCGCCACCGCGGGGCGCCCGCACATCGCCGACGCCCTCATCGCGAACGGCACCATCCGGCATCGCGACGAGGCCTTCGCCGAGTGGCTCGCCGAGGACTCGCCCTACTACGTCGCGCACCATGCGCCGCACCCCGTGCGCGCGGTCGAGCTCGTGCGGGCAGCGGGTGGGGTGCCCGTCATCGCGCACCCCTTCACGCGCACGCGCTCGCGCGGCGCCGACGAGGCGCTCATCGAGCAGATGTATGCCGCCGGGCTGGCCGGGCTGGAGGCCTACCACCGCGACCACGGCCCCGAGCAGATCGCGCGGGCAGAAGCGGTCGCCGAACGGCTCGGGCTGCTGCTGACGGGCTCGAGCGACTACCACGGTCAGGGCAAGCTCAACCGTCTCGGCGAGCGCACCACGAGAGCGGAGGTGCTCGACGCGATCGAGCAGGAGTCGTCGGGCGGCACGGCCGTCGTGCGTCCCTAAGCCGCTCGCCCGCGGGGCACCGGGCGAGATCGCCCTCAACCTGCGTGCGGCCTGATCAGCGCCTCCTGCGCGACGTGGCAGACCTCGCGGCCGTCCGCGTCGAAGGCCGTCGCCTCGATGAGGGCCCGGGAGGCGTGCGCCGCCGGGGTCGTGTGGTCGAAGAGGAGCCAGGCGTCGGCCCGGGCCTCGCGGTGGAACCAGATCGCGTGGTCGAGCGACACGGCTCGCCACCGGGCAGCCAGCGACCGCTCGTGACCCGTCGTGTGCCCGTGCGGCGTCACGGCGGTCGACATGAGCATGAGGTCGCTGGCGTAGGCGATCGTGGCGCGGTGCACGAGCGGGTCGTCGGGCAGCGACTCTCGCGAGCGCATCCAGATGCCGTTCGGTGGCGATGCGGAGTGGGCCGGATGCGTCTCTCGCAGAACGGGATCCACTCGCAGCTCGATGGCAGCGAACTCCTCCCAGTAGTCGCCGAGGCCGCCGGTGGCCTCGGCGACATCGCGCAGATCGGGGCTCGCGTCGGCACCTGCCGACGGGGGCGCGGGGCGCTGGTGCGTGAGACCGTCGACGAGGGCACAGCACGAGACGGTCGACCGGCAGAGCAGACGCTCACCCTGCCAGACGCCCACGTCGAGCGTCGTGATGAGGCCGCCCGTGCGAAGCGTCTCCGCGACGAAGCGCACGGGCTCACCCGGGCGCCCGGCGCGCAGGAACGTCGTGTGGATCGAGTGCACGGGGCGCTCCTCGCCCGCCGTGCGCCCCGCGGCAACGACCGACTGTGCGACGAGCTGGCCTCCGTAGAGGTGGGGCAGGCGCACGGTGTCGGTGCGGCCGAGCCAGGTCGTCTCCGACTCGCGGCGGAGGTCGAGCAGGTCGACGAGCCCGCTGACGCGCTGCGTCACGACGCGCCCTCCGCGCGGGTGGTGCGGCGTGGCGGGCGCGGGAAGAAGCCGCTCGTTCGCGCGATGTAGTCGTCGTAGGCCGCGCCCCGCTTGCGGCGCATGCCCTTCTCGAGAAGGGCCTTGCCGCTGTAGCTGACGAGGAGCTTGGTCATGACGATCGGTGAGACGACCGTGAGCAGGCCGACGGGGCTGCCGAGCGCGAGGAGGAAGAGGCCGACCCACACGCAGGAGTCGCCGAAGTAGTTGGGGTGGCGCGTCCAGGCCCACAGACCGCGGTCCATGATGCGCCCCTCGTTGGCCGGCTCTGCCTTGAAGCGAGCGAGCTGCTGGTCGCCCACGGCCTCGAAGGCGAAGCCGACGAGCCACACGGCGATCCCCAGGCCGCCGAGCACGCCGAGCGGCGCTGACTCGTACATCGCGACCTGCACGGGCAGCGACACGACGACCACGAGCAGGCCCTGGAGCCCATAGACCTTGCGCACGAGGTAGCCGACGAGCGACCCGGTCCGGTGGCGCATGAGGGCCGTGTAGCGCGGGTCCTCGCCGTGGCCGCGGTTGCGACGACCGATGTGGAGTCCGAGCCGCAGGCCCCAGACGGACGTGAGGACGAGCACGACCAGACGTCGTGTCGAGTCACCCTCGGAGCCGGCAGAGACCAGGTAGGAGACGACGGCGACGACGACGAAGGCCGGACCCCAGAAGATGTCGATGATCGAGTGGTTCTTCGCCCGGATCGAGACCGCCATGACGACGGCCATGAGCGCTGTGACGGCGATGATGCTGGCGAGGATGTTGAGGCCGACTGCAGCCCAGGGGAACTCGGTCATGAAACGGCCTCCGATGCCAGCTGCTGGAAGGCCTCCTGGGCCTCGGTGAAGGTGTGCGAGGTGCCGGCCGCACTCTGCTCGAGCAGGTGCGCGAGGGCCTCGGGCGCGAGGTCGCCGACGGGCAGGGACACGGTGCCGAGCTCGACGCTCTGCGCGAGGCGGAGGACGCCTCCACCGGTGACGACGACCTGCCCGTTGATGGTCGACGTCGGGTCGACGAGCGCCCCGACGACAGGTGCGACCGCCTCGGGGGTCATTCGGGCTGCATGCCGGGGGTCCATGCCCGCGTCGGTCATCTGGGTCGTCGCGTAGGGGAGGAGGGCGTTGCACAGGACGTCGCGCCGGGCGCCCTCGACGGCAGCAGTGCGGGCCAGCGCGATGACGGCGCCCTTGCTCGCGGCATACGCGGAGACCGTGGGCTCCCCGTGCAGGCCGGCGGTCGAGGCGACCACGACGATGCGCCCGTGACCCGCGTCTCGCATGACGCGGGAGGCGGCGGCCACGACGAGCGCGGTGCCGATGACGTTGACGGCGAGCACCCCGCGAAGGTTCTCGGGGGTGGTCTTGTGGAGCATCTGGGGTGAGCTGACGGCGGCGCTCGTGACGCAGATGTCGAGGCGCCCGAAGTGTTCGAGTGCCGAGGCGACGAGCGCCTCGGCGGTCGCCGGGTCGGCCACGTCGCCGTGGTCGGCGACGGCCCGGCCACCCGTGGCGCAGACCTGCCGGGCGACGTGGTCGGCTGGTCCAAGGCCGTCGGCGTCGACCTCGCGGTTGCGGTTGTTGACGACGACGGCGGCCCCGAGGTGGGCGAGGTGGAGGGCGAAGGCGCGACCCAGACCCTTGCCGCCGCCGGTGACGATCGCGACCCGGCCCTCGAGCGGCCGACCCGGATGTGGCTCGGCGATGGTCGCGGCGCCCTGTGAGGTCGTCACGACGCGACCCGCTCGATGAGGACGGCCACGCCGAGCCCGGCCGCGCCGCTGACGGCGGCGACGCCGTAGCGCCCGCCCCGCCGCTCGAGCTCCTCGACGCAGCTGCCGACGAGGATCGCCCCGGTGGCGCCGAAGGCATGGCCCATCGCCATGGTGCCGCCGTTGGGATTCATGCGGTCAGGGCCGGCTCCGAGGTCACGGCGGAAGCGGAGGCACAGGGCCGAGAAGGCCTCGGCGAACTCGAAGACGTCGATGTCGTTGGGGGACAGTCCTGCTCGCGCGATCACCTGCTCGACGGCGCTCTGGCCGGCGGTGAGCATGACGACCGGGTTGACCGCGGTCGAGGCGGCGCCGACGATGCGGGCCCGCGGCGTGATGCCGGCCGCCGCCGCGGCCTCCGGCGACCCGATGAGCAGCAGCGCGGCGGCGTCGGCGACCTGCGGGGAGGTGCCGATCGTGTGGAGGTGGTCGATGTGGTCGATCCCCGTCCAGGCGCCGAGGGCGATCTCGTCCTGCCCGGCCGCCCCCACCTCGGCGAAGGCCGGGGGCAGGGCGGCCAGCGACTCGAGAGTCGTGCCCGGGCGGACGAGCTCGTCGTGGTCGAGACCACCGCGCTCGGCGGTCGCCGGCACGGGCACGACCGAACGGTCGAAGGTGCCGGCGGCCCAGGCGGCAGCGGCCTTGTGCTGCGTCTCGAGGCCGTAGGCGTCGAGCTCCTCGCGGGAGAAGCCCTCCAGCGTGGCGTTGAGGTCTGCGGAGATGCCCATGAGCACAGCGCCGATGCGACGGGTGGTGGGCGGGTCGCAGTAGAGCGGGCCGCGGTCGGCGAACATCGGCACGCGGGACACGCTCTCGACCCCGCCGGCGACGGCCAGGCGCAGGTCGCCGGCCCGCACGCGCGCCGCGGTCTGGCCGACAGCGTCGACGCCGGAGGCGCAGAAGCGGTTGATCGTCGCCCCCGGCACGTCGTCGCCCCAGCCCGCGAGCAGGGCGGCGGTGCGGGCGATGTCGGCCCCCTGGTCGTCGACCTGGGTGGCGCAGCCGAGCGTGATGTCGTCGACCGTCTCGGACCGCAGCCCGGTGCGCTCGACGAGGGCCTGCTGGAGGTGCACGACGAGGTCGACGGCGGTGTGGTCGTGCAGCGAGCCCTTCGCCGTGCCCTTGCCTCGCGGGGTCCGCACGTAGTCGAGAACGAGCGCGTCGGTCATGTTGTCCTCTTCACGGATCGGGGGATACTCTGCTAGTTGTAGTACGTAGCGGAGGGCGTTGACAAGCCCGACGGCATACCTTGGCGACGGAGTGGCGATGGCGCCACGAAGGAGACGGCGATGGCGGACGAGACGGGCGTCTGGGTGCTCGGTGGATACCAGAGCGACTTCGCGCGCAACCTCACGCGGGAGGGGCGCGACTACGCCGACCTCACCCGCGAGGTCGTCGACGGCACGCTCGAGGCGGCGGGTGTCGACGGGAGCGGCATCGGGGTCGTGCACGTCGGCAACGCCTTCGGGCAGCTCTTCGCCGGCCAGGGGCAGCTCGGGGCGATGCCCGCGACCGTGCGCGAGGACCTCTGGGGCGTCCCTGCCTCGCGGCACGAGGCCGCCTGCGCGAGCGGCGGCATCGCGATCCTGTCGGCGATGGCCGACCTGCGCGCGGGCAACTACGACAGCGCGCTGGTCGTCGGCCTCGAGCTCGAGAAGACCGTGCCCGGCGACCAGGCTGCGGGCCACCTCGGCGCCGCCGCCTGGGTCGGGCACGAGGGCGAGAGCGCGACCTTCATGTGGCCGCACATGTTCAGCACCGTCGCCGACGTCTACGACGCGCGCTACGGGCTCGACGAGGCGCACCTTCGCGCCATCGCGTCCGTCAACCTCGGCAATGCCCGGCGCAACCCGAACGCCCAGACGCGCGGCTGGACGGTGCCCGACCTCACGGGCGACGCCGGCTCCGACGACGCCACCAACCCCGTCGTCGAGGGCCGGGTGCGGCGCTTCGACTGCAGCCAGGTGACCGACGGTGGCGCGGGGGTCGTGCTCGTCTCGGACGCCTGGCGCCGTGCCCACCCCGAGGTCTCGGCGACACCGCTGGCCCGGGTGCTCGGCTGGGGCCACCGCACTGTGGGGCTCGGCCTGCAGCAGAAGCTCACCCGCGACGCCGACGACCCCTACGTGCTCCCGCACGTGCGCCAGACCGTCCTCGACGCCTTCCGCCGCGCCAGGGTCGACCTCGACGACCTCGACGGGCTCGAGACCCACGACTGCTTCACGCCGAGCGAGTACCTCGCGATCGACCACATCGGACTCACCGGCCCGGGTGAGTCGTGGAAGGCGATCGAGAACGGCGAGATCGAGATGGGTGGTCGGCTGCCGATCAACCCCAGCGGCGGTCTCATCGGGGGCGGCCACCCCGTCGGAGCGAGCGGCGTCCGCATGCTGCTCGACGCCACGAAGCAGGTGAGCGGCACGGCGGGTGACTACCAGGTCGAGGGCGCGCGCACCTTCGCCACCCTCAACTTCGGGGGCAGCACCGCCACCACCGTCAGCTTCGTCGTCGGCTCCGCAGCCTGACGCCGCAACCGAACCCACCGCACCCACCCAGACCCACCTGAAACCACCTGAACCCACCCGAGACGAAGGAAGCCCGCGCATGGATGTCGAAGTCGTCGGTCGTCTGCTCTCCACCCTGCCCGCAGACGACGACCACCCGTATCGCACGGGCCCGTGGCGACCCCAGACGACGGAATGGAGGGCCGACGACCTCGAGGTCGTCGAGGGCGCGGTCCCGACCGACCTCGACGGCGTCTACCTGCGCAACACCGAGAACCCGGTCCACCCGTCGATGAAGAACTACCACCCCTTCGACGGCGACGGCATGATCCACGTCGTCGGCTTCCGCGACGGGAAAGCCTTCTACCGCAACCGTTTCGTGCGCACCGACGGACTGGCCGCGGAGCAGGAGGCCGGGCACGCGCTGTGGGCGGGTCTCGCCGAGTCGCCGTCGCTGTCGCTGCGCGAGGACGGCTGGGGTGCGCGCCGGCGCATGAAGGACGCCTCGAGCACCGACGTCATCGTGCACCGCGGCACGGCCCTGACGAGCTTCTACCAGTGTGGCGACCTCTACCGCCTCGACCCGATGTCGGCCGAGACCCTCGGCAAGGAGACGTGGAACGGCAGGTTCCCCTTCGAGTGGGGTGTCTCCGCCCACCCGAAGGTCGACGACCGCACCGGCGAGATGCTGTTCTTCAACTACAGCAAGGACGCGCCCTACATGCACTACGGCGTCGTCGACGAGAGCAACGAGCTGGCCCACTACATCGACGTGCCGCTGCCAGGCCCTCGTCTGCCGCACGACATGGCCTTCACCGAGAACTACGCGATCCTCAACGACTGCCCCCTCTTCTGGGAGCCCGAGCTGCTCGCCAAGGGCGCCCACGTGGCGCGCTTCCACCCCGACCTGCCGACCCGCTTCGCCGTCATCCCGCGGCGTGGGCAGACCTCCGACATCCGGTGGTTCGAGGCTGAGTCGACCTACGTCCTGCACTTCGTCAACGCGTACGAGGAGGGCGACGAGATCGTGCTCGACGGCTTCTTCCAGGGTGACCCCGAGCCCGCCGACAACGGGATGGGCAACAAGTGGGAGCGCGCCTTCCGCTTCCTCGCCCTCGACCGCATGCAGGCGCGCCTGCACCGGTGGCGGCTCAACCTCTCGACGGGGCTCGTCAAGGAGGAGCCGCTGAGCGAGAGCATCACCGAGTTCGGCATGATCAACGGTGCCGTCGCCGGCACCAAGCACCGGTATGCGTACGCCGCCTCGGGCAAGCCCCACTGGTTCCTCTTCGACGGGCTCGTCAAGCACGACGTCCTCACCGGCTCGGAGGAGCGCTTCTCCTTCGGCGACGGGGTCTACGGCAGCGAGACCGCCATGGCGCCGCGGGTCGGTGGCACCGCCGAGGACGACGGGTACCTCGTCACGCTGACGACCGACATGAACGCCGACGCGTCGTATGCCGTGGTCTTCGACGCCGCTCGCGTGGCCGACGGGCCGGTGTGCAAGCTCAAGCTGCCCGAGCGCATCTCGAGCGGCACGCACTCCACGTGGGCCCCGGGCTCCGAGCTGCGACGGTGGCAGCAGACGGACACCGCGGCCGAGGCTGTCGGACTCTGACGGCATACGACCCCGCCCCCATGGACGACACCGCGCCGACCGACCTCACCCAGCCCACCCGTCTGCCTGCCGGCGGGCCCAACGCCATCGGCCACATGCTCGGGCTGCTCGGGGACGAGTGGACGCTGCTCCTTCTCCAACAGGCCCTGCAGGGGGTGACGCGCTACGGCCAGTTCAAGGAGACGCTCCCCATCTCGAACTCCGTGCTGACCGCACGACTGCGCAGTCTCAGCGAGGCACAGCTGCTCGAACGCCATGTCTACCAGTCGAATCCGGAGAGGGCGGAGTACCTCACCACCCCGCGGAGCCGTTCGCTGTGGCCGGTCATGCTCGCGATCTGGGAGTGGGAGCGGCAGTGGGTGCCGGAGCACCCGGCGCCCCTGCCGGCCATGCACCACTCCGTGTGTGGCCACGACTTCGCCCCGGTCGTCGTGTGCCAGGCGTGCGGCAAGCCCTTCGAGCCCCGCGAGGTCGTGGCGGAGTGGGGCCCGAGCGGCTCGTGGGCGCGGTCGGTGCCCCAGGCGACGACGCGGCGCCGCTGGGAGCCCGAGGCGGGCCACCAGTACCCCGGCCTCTTCCCGCAGACGATGGCCATCTTCGGCAACCGCTGGTCGTCGGCGCTCATAGGTGCCGCCTTCCGCGGCGTCACCCGGTTCACCGACTTCGAGGCCAACCTCGGGGCGCCCCCGACCCTCGTCGCCGACCGGCTCCGGTCGTTCTGCGCGATCGGGGTGCTCGAGCCACGGGCCAACCCGGACCGCCCCGACTGGGCGGAGTACGGCCTCACGCCCAAGGGCCGCGCGTTCTATCCCGTCATCGCGGCCTCGATCGCCTGGGCCGAGCACTGGTTCGTCTCCCCGGAGGGGCGAGCCGTCGTGCAGCACCACCGCACCTGCGGCGAGGAGCTGACCGCGATCTTCACCTGCGACCAGTGCGAGCGCCCGCTGGCGGGCAACGACGTCACCGTGGTCCCGGCCGACGATGCCCGGGACCCTCACGAAGGAGAGGCATGACCGCGCCGACGACCATCGCCGACATCATCCGCACCACGAGCAGGGAGCACCCCGGCTCGCCGGCGGTGGTGGGGGAGGGCCGGCCGGTGACGCACGGCGAGCTGGGCCGGCGCTCCGACGCTCTCGCGTCCGGGCTCGTCTCGTGGGGCCTCGGCCCGGGCGACCGCGTCGCCTACCTCGCTCGCAACGCCACGGAGTACTGGGAGCTCTTCTTCGCGGCCGCCAAGGCAGGCGTCGCCGTCGTGCCGCTCAACTTCCGGCTGTCGCGTGACGAGGTCGCCTACGTGCTCGGCGACTGCGAGCCCGCCGTCCTCCTCGTCGAGGACCACCTCACGTTGCTCGTGCCGAGCGGGTATGCGGGTCACCGCCTCGTCTTCTCGCAGAGCGGCTCGTTGACGAGCACGCCCGAGGGCTGGTCGAGCTACGAGGAGTGGCTCGCCGAGCAGGCGGAGGTCGACCCCTGTCGCGACGTCGGGGGTGACGCGCTCTGCTCGATCATGTACTCCTCGGGCACGACCGGCCGGCCCAAGGGTGTGATGACCACGGTCGCCGGAATGCTCTGGGCCGTCAGCGCCTTCAGCTCGCAGTTCGTGGTCACGGCGAGCTCGGTCAGCCTCGTGCCGACGCCGTACTACCACATCGCCGCCGGCGGATGGTCGCTCATCGCGCTCTCTGCGGGCGGTCGCATCGTCCAGTTCACCGAGGTGACGCCGGCCACCATGCTCGGGCTGCTCGTCGGTCACCGGGCGACCCACGTCATCATGGTGCCCACCGTCATGCAGCTGTTCATCACGAGCCCGGAGGCGTCGGCCGCCGACTACTCGAGCGTCGAGTACGTCGTCTACGGCGGCTCGCCCATCTCCGAGACCGTCATGGTGGGCGCCAAGGAGGTCTTCGGGGCCAAGCTCGCGCAGAGCTATGGGCTGACCGAGACGATCGGCGTGACGACGATCCTGCGCGACGAGGACCACGTCACGGGTCCGGACAGCAAGCTGCGTTCGGCAGGGCGAGCCGTGCCCGGCGTCGAGGTCGCCGTCTTCGACCCCAGCACCGGATCTGCCTGTGCCACCGGCGAGGTCGGTGAGATCGTCACCCGCGGTCCCGGTGTCACCCATGGCTACTGGCGACTGCCCGAGGCAACGGAGTCGTCCTTCTGGCCCGGAGGCTGGTTCCGCACCGGCGATGCGGGCTTCCTCGACGACGAGGGCTACGTCTTCCTCAAGGACCGCATCAAGGACCTCGTCATGTCCGGTGGCGAGAACATCTACCCCGCAGAGGTCGAGAACGTCGTCATGGCCCACCCGGACGTGCAGGAGGTGGCCGTCATCGGCGTGCCCTCCGACCGGTGGGGGGAGTCGCCCATCGCCGTCGTCGCTCCCCGGGCAGGCCACACCGTCGACCCGGACGAGCTCATCGCCTTCACGAGGGAGCGGCTCGCGCACTACAAGTGCCCCACGGCCGTCGCGGTCGTCGACGCACTGCCCCGCAACCCTTCCGGCAAGGTGCTGAAGCGCGACCTTCGCGCTCCCTACTGGGCCGGCCACGACAGGAGCATCGGATGAGCCTCACTCCCGCGCAGCGCGCCATCCTCAGGCAGGTCGTCATCGGCTCGCCGGATCTCGACGCCACGACCCGAGAGCTGCGCGAGTCGCTCGGTGTGGCAAGGGGTTTCGCCGACCCCTTGCTGGAGGAGATCGGCATGGCCGACGAGACCATCCGGGTTGGCCCCGAGGCGCACCTCGAGGTCGTCGCCCCGCTGCGCGGGGACGTCTCGCTCGCAGCCTGGCTGCGCAAGGCCGGTGGTGGCGGGGGCTACGCCCTGTCGATCCAGGTGCCCGACCTCACGCCTCACCTCGCCGCAGCGGCGCGGCAGGGAGTGCGCGTCGTCGCCGACCTCGTGGCCTACGGCCATCGCATCGTGCAGCTGCACCCGGGCGACATGGGCCTGCTCATCGAGCTCGACGAGATCGCCGACCCGGCAGCCTGGTTCTGGGACGACATCGAGGCGGAGGTCGCGACCGCGCCGCGCGTCGACGACGTGCTCGCCGTCGAGATCACCTCGCACGACCCGCGAGCGCAGGTCGCCCTGTGGGCCTCGGTGCTGGGCGCGGAGGTGGACCCCACCGACTCAGAGCCGCGAATCAACCTGGGCCGCCGTGAGATCCGCTTCGTCGAGGGGTCACGCAAGATGCTGTCGGCGATCGACCTCGCAGCCGTCGACCCCGAGGCGCACGCGGGGACAGCCGTCGACGTCGCCGGTGTGCACCTGCGTCTGGTCGACCCGGCGGCGGCCACAGTGACGGCCGCCGCCGCGACTGCCCAGCCCGCTCAGCTCGGGTCGGCGTAGTCCTCACGCAGCCGCGTCTTGAGGAGCTTGCCGCTCGCGTTGAGCGGCAGGGCGTCGACGAAGGCCACCCCGACGGGGCACTTGTAGTGCGCCATCTGCTCCCGCGCCCAGGCGATGAGGCCGGCCTCGTCGAGGTCGCTCCCCGGCGCGCGCACGACGACGGCGAAGGGTGACTCACCCCAGCGGGCCGACCGGATGCCGATGACGGCTGCGTGCGCCACTCCGGGGTGCCCGGTGAGGATGCTCTCGACCTCGGCCGGAAAGACGTTCTCGCCGCCGGAGACGATCATGTCCTTGAGCCGGTCGTGCAGGAAGAGGTAGCCCTCGGCATCCATCGACCCGCCGTCGCCGGTGCGCAGCCATCCGTCGGGCGTGATGGCGGCAGACGTCGCCTCCGGGTTGCGCCAGTAGCGACGCATGACGTGACCGCCGCCGATGAGCACCTCGCCCCGCTCGCCATGAGGCAGGTCCTCGAGGGTGACCGGGTCGACGACGCGCACGGGCACGTTGGCCATCGGGCGGCCCGCCGACCGAAGTCGGTGCGCCGTCTCCGGGGTGGGCCGGTGGTCCTCGGGCGACAGCATGGTGACGCCGCCGGTCGACTCCGTCAGCCCGTAGCTCTGGAGGAACTTGCAGCCGAAAACCACTGTGGCGTCACGCAGCACGGGCTCGGGGATGGGTGAGCTGCCGTAGACCATGTAGCGCAGCGCCGACCAGTCCGCCGTGCGCACCTCGGGCTGCCCGAGGAGGAACTGGATGACGGTGGGCACGGCGACGGCGTGCGTGACGGCATACGCCTGGAGGATGCGGATGAGGTCGGCCGGCCCGGTGGGGTTGAGCAGCAGGAGGGCGGCGCCGTTGACGACGCTGACGAGGGCGAGGCCGAAGCCGGAGACGTGGAAGAAGGGCACGGGCGCGAGCGCGACGCAGTCGGTGTCGAGCTCCAGCAGGTAGTGCATGGCCGCGATCGCCTGCCCGATGTTGGCGCCGGTCAGCTCGATGCCCTTGGGGCGCCCCGTGGTTCCCGACGTGTAGAACATCAGCGCCGTGTCGTCGGGTGAGCGCCGGTGGCCGGGGTCCTCGTCGCTGACGCCGTCGAGCCAGGCCTCCCAGCCCACGACCGTAGCGCCGGGCGTATGCCGTCCGTCCCCCTCCGCAGACAGCGTCACCACCCGCTTCACGCTGGGCACGGCGGCTGCGGCCTCGACGAGCCGCTCCTGCCCGTGGCCCAGCACGACGACGGACGGCTCGCTGTCGCCGAGGATGAACTCCATCTCCGGCACCGACAGCCGGAAGTTGAGGGCGGTCGGGATCGCGCCCATCTTCGACCCGCCGAAGAGCACGGCGAGGAAGGACGAGGCGTTCTCGCCGATGTAGCAGACGCGGTCGCCCACCGACACGCCGTCGCGCAGCAGAGCCTGCCCGACGCGGCTCGCGTCACGGTCGAGCTCGGCGAACGTCGTGCGCGTGTCGGCGGTGATGACGGCCGGGAGGTCGGGGGTCGCCGCGGCGCGCTGCCGGGTGATGTCCTCGAGACGCTCGACGCGGGTGCCGTCGGGATGCAGGGCGTAGTGCGGGTCGCGGTACTCCACCGGGGTGGGGGTCATCCACGTGCCGGGGGCCTGTGCTGCTCGCGTCATCGGGAGCTCCTTGCTGCTGCTGGGTCGGGTCTAGAGGTGGAAGGGTGCGAAGACGGGCGGCTCGAAGATGCCGGGAGGAGCCGCGACGACCGCGTCGATCGCTCGGAGGACCGGCCCTGCGGTCACGAACTGCCCTGCGGTCGTGTGGCTTCCGGGCTCGTTGGGCTCCACGAGGTTGAGCGTCACGACCATCTCGGGCTTGCCGTGCAGGTGGATCGTCCAGTGGTCGCGACCGGCGTACTCCGCACGGTCGGGCTCCATCGTCCAGATGATCGCGAGGGTGAGGAAGGGCCGCCCGTCGACCATGGCGTGCCAGCGCCACTCCGTCGTCGCGACCGTCCCGCGCGCGATGGAGCCGGCGGCGACCTCGAGGTCGGCCAGGGCGGGCACGACGCGGTGGTCGGGCACGACCTCGTCGTAGGTGACCCCCATCCGCTCGCACATGAAGGCGATGGTCTCGAGGTAGAGCGCGGCATACAGCGTCGGTAGCGGGCCGTCACCCGTCAGCGCCGCCGGGTCGCTGCCCATGCCCATGACGGTGAAGGCGAAGTCCGGGTCGGGCATCGCACGGGCGTCGAGCACCTCGTCGATGGTGATCCGGTCGAGCGTGACGCTGGCGCCGGTGAGCCCGAGAGCGAGCCGCTCACCGACGATCCCCGGGCTGACGCCGACGCCGAAGAGGGTGCTGCGGCCCTCCTCGCACGCATCGAGGAAGAGTCGCTCCCGCTCGGGGCCGTGGGCGCGGGGGAAGTGCTGGCCCGACGTCGTGATGACGTTGGCACCCGAGCGCAGCAGGCGCAGCAGGTCGTCGTCGTGGGTCTCGTAGGGCAGCTGGAGTCGCGGGGCGTGCAGGACGACGTCGGGGCGTGCGTCGATGACGACCTCGATGTCGGTCGTGGCGAGCACCCCGGTCGGCTGGCGCCGGGCGATGTCACCGGCGTCGCGTCCGGCCTTGCTCTCGCTGTAGACGTGCAGCGCGACGAGGTCGAGGTCGTCGCGGTCGATGACGCCGCGCAGCAGCGTCTTGCCGACCGCGCCGGTCGCCCACTGCGCCACGCGGGTATGCCGTCCGCTCGGGTGAGCGCTCATCCCTTGGTCCTCAGCTCGGTCGCGTGGAGCAGCTTGCCGAGACCGCGCTCATAGCGAATCGGGTCTCGTGCCAGTCGTGCTCGCGCGTCGACGGCCATCGGGTCGGTGTCGCACACCCACTCGCCGCGGCCCATCGCCCGCAGTCCCGTGACGGCGATGTCGCGAGGATCCTCCTTGCGGCCCTGCACGTGCGCGGCCATGCGGGTGTCGACCGACCCGACGATGAGCGACGTGACGGTGATGCCGAGCGGCTCGAGCTCGGCCCGGGCGATGCCGCCGAGATAGAGCGCGGCGACCTTGGCGGGGGAGTAGCCACCCATGAAGGCCGTCGGTGCGATCGCGGCGACGGAGAGGACGTTGACGATCGACCCACCGCCGCCCGCCGCCAGCACCGGCGCGAAGGCCCGGGTGAGGTGCAACGGAGCGAAGTAGTTGACCTCCATCTCGCGGCGGGCCGCCTCGGGGTCGTCGGCGAGGACGAGGCGGTTGCCGGTGAAGAGGCCGGCGTTGTTGACGAGGATCGTCGCGTCGGCGCAGGTCTCGGCCGCAGCCGCGATGTCGTCTGCGTCGGTCACCTCGAGCCGGATCACCGTGGCGCCCGTGGCGGCTAGCTCGGGGGTCACGTCGTCGGGGTCTCGCACACCGGCATACACCGTCGTGGCGCCCTGGGCGAGGGCCTCCTGGACGAAGGCGAGCCCGATGCCGCGGTTGGCCCCGGTGACGACGACGCGGGCCCCGGGGACGGGGGTGCCCCGCCCCGCGGTCATGCCGGCACCCCGGCAGACCGCTCGGCGTAGACGACGTCGTGCGGGAACTTCTCGCTCCGACGCAGCCGGGCGGGGTCGTCGACGAGCATCCCGTAGACCCACGTCTCGGAGCGGTCCATGTCGTGGTTCCAGTCCCAGCGCAGGGCGCGGTGGCGGATGCCCCACCGGCCGTCGTGGAGCTCGAGGTCGTCGACCATGCGGGCACCCGTCAGGGTGTCTCCGACGACGCCGTCGGGCCTCCGCACGCGGGCGAAGGCGAGCACGTAGGACTCGGCCCGGGCGTGCCCCGACTCCAGGTCCTCACCGAGCGTGACGTCGACGAGGACGTTGGTGAGGGCGTGGGTCGTCAGGGCCTTGGGGTGGGTGAGGGTGCCCTCGATCGAGCGCAGGTAGTCGGCGGCTGGTCCGTCGAAGACGCCGCCATGGTCCTCGGTCGCGCCGGGCAGGTAGCAGGCCGCCGCGCCCTCGACGTCGCCCCGGTCGACCGCTCGGAGGTAGGTGGCGAGCAGGTCGTGGACGTCCTGTTTGGCGAGCAGCTCAGCCACCCTCCGGGTGAGTGGCGCAAACGACGAATTCGCTTGCGGCGCAGGGGTGGCGGGGTCGACGTGGGGGTCGGTCACCTGGGGCTCCTTCGATCCGGTGAGGCGGGGCGGAGAGGGTTGACGGACTCGCTCCGCTTGCTGTAGTAATCCCTATCACACTGTTAATTGAAGTGTCACGAGGAACGAGGCACCGTGAGCGCAACGACGCGCAGCACCGATCCGCCCGAAGGCCACGGCACGACGGCTGCAGCACCCACGAGCACCGCAGCAGCCGGCGACCGGGCCCTGCGCCTGCGCGACGTCACCATCACGTTCGGCGGCGTCACGGCCCTCGACGCCGTGAGCTTCGAGGTGCGCCCCGGCCGCATCTGCGGGCTCATCGGCCCCAACGGCGCAGGCAAGACGACGCTCTTCAACTGCATCACCCGCATCTACGTGCCCTCCTCGGGTGAGATCCGCTGGGGCGACATCGACCTGCTGCGACTGCGCCCGCACGCCCTGGCCGGGGCGGGCATCGCCCGCACCTTCCAGAACCTCGCGCTCTTCGGCGCGATGAGCGTCTTCGACAACGCGATGGTCGGCGGCACGTCGGTCTCCCGGGTCGGCCTCACGAGCGGCGCCCTCGGGTGGCCACCGGCCCGCCGGCGGCAGCAGGTCCTGCGCGACCGCGCCTGGCACCTGCTCGACCGGCTCGACCTGCTCGACGTCGCCGAGCGCCCCGCGGCGGGGCTGCCCTTCGGCACGCTGAAGCGCGTCGAGCTCGCCCGGGCCCTGATGTCGCAGCCGCAGCTGCTCCTCCTCGACGAGCCCGCCGGTGGCCTGACCCACAGCGAGGTCAAGGACCTCGGCTCGCTCATCACGAGCCTGCGCGACGAGCTCGGCTTCGCGGCGCTCCTCGTCGAGCACCACATGGGGCTCGTTCTCGGCATCAGCGACCACGTCGTCGCGCTCGACTTCGGCCGCACGATCTTCGAGGGCTCACCGTCCGAGGTGCGCGA
Organism: Humibacillus xanthopallidus; assembly: GCF_006717145.1. Lineage (GTDB taxonomy): Bacteria > Actinomycetota > Actinomycetes > Actinomycetales > Dermatophilaceae > Humibacillus > Humibacillus xanthopallidus. Next base: position 1,480,354 of record NZ_VFQF01000002.1, read on the forward strand.
CAACCCCGACGTCGTCCGGGCCTACCTGGGGCGGGCCGCATGAGCCTGCTCTCGCTCACCGACGTCACCGCCGGCTACGGCCCCAGCGAGGTGCTCCACGGCATCACCCTCGACGTGGACCCCGGCGAGGTCGTCGTCATGCTCGGCGCCAACGGTGCGGGCAAGACGACGACGATGCAGGCGATCGCCGGGCTCCTGACGTGGCGCGGCAGCATCGAGCTCGACGGGCGACCGCTGCCGCAACGCCCCGAGCAGGTCGTGCGCAGCGGGGTCAGCCTCGTCCCGCAGGGCCGCGGCACGCTGGGAGCACTGACGGTGCTCGAGAACCTCCGGGTGGGCGCGGCCGTGCGCACCGACACCGGCGGCATCGGTGACGACATCGACCGGTGGTGCGAGGTCTTCCCGGTGCTCGGCCGGCGCTCGCGCCAGCTGGCGGGCACGCTCTCCGGTGGCGAGCAGCAGATGCTCGCCGTCGCCCGGGCGCTCATGAGCCGCCCCCGGCTGCTGCTCTGCGACGAGCCGAGCCTCGGCCTCGCGCCGATCGTCGTGCAGGAGCTCTTCGCGACCCTCGCCCACATCAACGAGACCGACGGTACGGCGATGCTCATCGTCGAGCAGAACGCCGAGCTGGCCATGGACCTCGCCAGCACCGTCTACCTCCTCGACGTCGGCACCATCGCGGCGTCGGGCACCCCCGCCGACTTCCGCGCCGACGACGCCGTGCGCACGGCATACCTCGGCTACTAGGAGCCCTCATGGAACTGTTCCTCGAACGCCTCATCTCGGGCCTGACCAACGGCTCGATCTACGCGCTGCTCGCGCTCGCGCTCGTCGTCGTCTTCCGCGGCACGGGCACGCTCAACTTCGCCCAGGGCGAGCTCGCCCTCTTCACGACGTTCGTCGCGTGGTGGCTGACGACGCAGTCGCTGCCCATCTGGTTCGCGATCGCCGCGGCCCTCGGCGTCGGCTTCCTCATGGGCGCGCTCATCGAGCGGCTCCTCATCCGCCCGGTCGCCAAGCGCAACGACATGGCAGTGCTCATCGTCGCCCTGGGGCTCTTCACCGGCCTCAACTCCCTCGCCGGTCTGCTCTGGGGCAGCGAGACGAAGATCATGCCGAGCCCCTTCCCCAACGGCGAGAGCGACTTCATCTCCGTCGGTGGGGCGCGCCTCTACGGCGACGCGCTCGGGGTCTGGGGCGCCCTCATCGTGCTCATGGGCCTCATGACGCTGCTCTTCCGCTTCACCAAGGTCGGCCTGCACATGCGCGCCGTGGCCGACAACGCGACCTCGGCGACCCTCGCGGGGGTGCGGACCAGCCGCATCCTCGCCATCGGCTGGGGGCTCTCGGGCGCCATCGGTGCCCTCGCCGGGGTGCTCGTCACTCCGCTCGCGCCACAGCAGCTGAGCCTCACGACGATGTTCTCCATCTTCATCGCGGCGTCGGCGGCAGCGCTGTTCGGCGGGCTCGACAGCCTCGTCGGGGCGGTCGTCGGCGGACTCGTCATCGGCGTGCTCGAGGCGATGCTCACCGGCTACGTCTCCGTCATCGGCGGCTCGCTCCAGCAGACGTCCGCGCTGCTCATCATCGTCGTCATCCTCTTCGTCAAGCCCACCGGCCTCTTCGGCACGACCAAGCTCGTGAGGGTGTGATGGGCGTGCAGGAGCCCACCGTCGTCGACGACCCCCCCCGCGCCGCTCCGCCGGGGCGTATGCCGTCCGGCCCGGTCGCCGCCCCCGGCTCGCCCCGCGGTCGTGGCCGCAGCGGCCGGGAGCGCCTCACCGTCATCGAGGGCTCGCGGCGTCACTGGGCGCTGCGCGCGCTCGCCGTCGTGGTCGTGGTGGCGGTGCTGCTGCAGGCCTCGCAGGCCCAGGCCTTCCGGGTCGGGCAGTTCACCAACGTCTTCATCATCGCGATCGCCATCGTCGGCCTCAACCTCGTCACCGGCCACACCGGGCTGCTGTCGATCGGCCACTCGGCCTTCTTCGGGCTCGGCGCCTACACGACGGGTGTCCTCGTCGCGCGCTACGACGCCGCGCCGATGACGACGATCCCCGTCGCGGTGGTCCTCAGCTTCGCGCTTGGACTGCTCGTGGGGCTGCCCTCCCTGCGCATCAAGGGCCTCTACCTCGCACTCGTCACCCTCGCGGTCGGCGTGTCCTTCCCCGAGATCATCCGGCGCGCCGAGGAGCTCACCGGCGGGGCGGCCGGCCTCGTCGTGCGGTCGGCCTCGCTCGCGCCGCCGGCGTGGACCGGGCTCGGCCGGGCCCAGCGGGGCATCTGGATGTTCTGGGTGTCGGCAGCCGTCCTGCTCCTCGTCATGTGGCTGAGCCGCAACCTCGTGAGGAGCCGCTTCGGCCTCGGCATGCGAGCGACCCGCGACCACGAGATCGCGGCCGCCGCGAGCGGGGTGCGGGTCGCGCGGACCAAGATCCTCGCCTTCGGTGTCTCCGGGGCCATCACCGGGCTCGCCGGCTCGCTCTTCACGATGTACATCGGGGCACTGTCGCCCGACGGGTCCTTCACCCTGCTCAAGTCGATCGAGCTCGTGACCGGGCTCGTGCTCGGCGGCATCGCGACCCAGCTCGGCCCTCTCATCGGGGCCGCCGCCGTCGTCTTCCTGCCCCAGCTCACCGGGTCGCTCAGCACCGGCCCGCTCTCCGGGGTCGTCTTCGGCGTCGTGCTCATCACCATCGTCTTCGTCATGCCCGAGGGCATCGCCGGGCGCATCGGCCTCTGGGTGCGCCGCCGGGTCGCGGTCGTGCCCGCGGACCGCCCCCGTCCGGCGGGCGACGCCCCACCGGCCTCCACTCCTGCACCTCCACCTCACAGCAACACACACAACAGATGGGAAGACCAATGAAGCGATTCCTGCGCGTCGTCTCGGCAGCCGCGCTGCCCGCCCTGGTGCTCGGCGCCTGCGGGTCGGGCACCGGCACCGGCACCGGCGGCGACCCGGCGGCCGCCTCCACCGGTGGCGCGGCCAGCGCGGCGGCCTCCGTCGTCAACGCCGACGACTGCGCCGACCCGGAGGGCGCCAAGGCGCCCATCACGGGGACCCTCAAGGTCGGCTGGTCGGCCCCGACGTCGGGTCCGCTCGCCGATGCGGTCGGCAACGTCATCGAGGGGATGAAGGCGCGCTTCGCCGTCGAGAACGCCAAGGGCGGCATCGGCGGCGTCAAGCTCGAGGTCGTCGTCAAGGACGACGCCTTCAACCCCGAGCGGGCCAAGGCCAACGTCGGCGAGCTCATCCAGAAGGAGGGCGTGCACGTCCTCGAGACCTTCGGGTCCGGCCAGGTCGACGCCATCGCCGACGACCAGAACGACGCGTGCGTGCCGCTGCTCTTCGCCCAGGCCAGCGTGCCGGCCTACCGCGACATCGAGAAGTTCCCGTGGACCACCGAGTACCTCCCGTCGGCCGACGTGGAGATGGGTGTCGTCGTCGAGAGCCTCAAGAAGAAGTACCCCAACGGCGCCAAGATCGCGCTGGCCGCCAACCAGACCGAGTCGGGCCAGGGCATCGCCAACGGCCTCAAGAAGGCCATCGAGGGAACGGGCTTCACGATCGCTGCCGAGGCGCCCCTCACCGACCCGCGCACGGCCGCCTCGTCGCTCAAGTCCTCGGGCGCCCCGATCCTCGTCAACGCCGGCGTCACGACCGACTGCCTCGCCCTCACGCAGGCCATCGGCCGCGTCGGCTGGAAGCCCGAGACCGTCATCCAGCCCTCGAACTGCGCCGACGGGGCGACGCTCTACGCGCCCGCCGGCGACGCGGCCGACGGCCAGCAGATCCTGCGCTGGCTCAAGGACCCGGCCAACGCCGCCTTCGCCGACGACGCCGCGGTCAAGGAGTACCTCCAGCTGTCGGCCGCGAACGGCGCGGACTCCCCGACGAACAGCTACACGGTCAACGGCTGGGCGATCGCCGACCTCATGGTCGACGACTTCACCCGGGCGGCGAAGCTCGAGGGCGGGCTCTCGCGGGTCTCGATCATGCAGGCGGCCCGCACGCAGAACTACCAGCCCCCGATGTTCATCGACGGCATCTCCTTCACGATGAGCCCGACTCAGGCCTACGGCGTGCTCGCCTTCCAGCCCTTCACGTGGAAGGCCGCCGACAAGGCCTTCGCCGTGGGTGGTGACGTCATCGACATCTCGTCGCAGTACGACAAGTAGGACAGGATGCAGAGCGAACGACCGGTGCATGTCGACGAGGAGATGGAGAGCCGATGACGATGGCGCGAGGGCTGCACCCGGCGGCCACGGTGGCCGACTACCAGGCGCGCGGGTGGTGGACCGACGAGACGGTCGACCAGCTCTTCGCGCAGCAGGTGCAGACGCGGGGTGAGGAGCTCGCGGTGGTCGACCCGGCCAACCGCGAGGCCCTCCTCGGGTCCGCACCGCGGCGGCTCACCTGGGCCGAGCTCGACGCCGAGGTCACCCACCTCGCCGCCGTGCTGCTCGACCTGGGCCTGGGCCGTGGCGACGTCGTCGGCGTGCAGCTGCCCAACGCCGTCGAGCTCGTCGAGGTCTACCTCGCCGCCTGGAGCATCGGCGTCGTCGTCTCCCCGCTGCCGATGCAGTACCGCGAGCGCGAGGTGCTCGGCATGGGCACCCAGGCCGACTTCGCGGCATACGTCACTGTCGCCCGATGGGGCGATCGCTCACCCGCCGCCGACGTGCTGTCCCTGCGGGACCAGCTGCCGTCTCTGCGCCAGGTCATCGCGTTCGGCCCCGCGGCCGAGCGCGGTGACCTGGCGGGCGGGGTGCTCGCCGTCCACCCGGCCGCGGCCGACGACACGGAGCGGGCCCGGCTCGCGTCCCACGTCGCGAGCGACCCCAACGACGCGAACGACTGCCTGACGATCTGCTGGACGTCGGGCACCGAGAGCGAGCCCAAGGGAGTGCCGCGCTGCCACCTCGACTGGCTCGCCATCTGCTGGGCCACGGTCGACGCCCCGAAGGTGACGGCCGACGACGTCCTGCTCAACCCCTTCCCCATGGTCAACATGGCGGGTATCAACGGGATGTTCCTCCCGTGGCTGCGCACGGGTTGCGTTCTCGTGCAGCATCATCCGTTCGACCTGCCCACCTTCCTGGGCCAGATCGCGGCAGAGCGGGTCACCTACACGGTCGCCCCGCCGGCCCTGCTCTGGATGCTCCTTCACAACGAGCCGCTCCTCGCGCAGGTCGACCTCAGCAGCCTGACGCGCATCGGCTCCGGCTCGGTGCCACTCCAGCCGGCGATGGTGCGCGGCTGGCAGGAGAAGCACGGCATCGGCATCATCAACTTCTTCGGCTCCAACGAGGGCGTGGGCCTGCTGTCGAGCCCCGACGACTTCCCCGACCCCGACGAGCGTGCGCAGTTCTTCCCGCGCTACGGGGCGCCCGGCACGACGTGGTCGTCACGGGTGTCGGAGTGGATCGACGTGCGCCTCGTCGACCTCGTCACCGGCGAGGACATCACCGAGCCCGGGGTCCCGGGCGAGATGCGGCTGAACGGGCCGACCGTCTTCGCCGGCTACCTGCACGGCGATCGGCTCGGGAGCCCGTTCGACGAGCAGGGTTACCTACGCTCCGGCGACCTCTTCGAGATCGCCGGCGACCGCGGGCAGTTCCTCCACTACCTCGACCGCGCCAAGGACGTCATCATCCGGGGCGGCATGAACATCGCGCCCGCCGAGATCGAGGGGCTCATCGCCGAGCACCCGGCGGTCGTCGACGTCGCGGTCATCGGCGACCCCGACGAGATGCTGGGCGAGCGGGTCGCGGCGGTCGTGTCACTCGCGCCCGGCCAGAGCCTGACGCTGGAGGAGCTCGTCGCCTTCCTGCGCGGCCAGCACATCGCCTCGTTCAAGCTGCCCGAGCGTCTCGAGGTGCGCGACGACCTGCCGCGCAACCCTGTCGGCAAGATCCTCAAGCGCCTGCTGCGCGCCCCTGCGAAGGAGTCCTCGTGACCGAACCGACCCTCACCCCGCCGTCCGAGATGAGCGACGAGGCCAAGCTCGCCCTGGCCCGCGAGATGTTCCACGCGTGGGACACCAAGGACTGGGAGGGCGTCATCGACCTCTTCGCCGACGACGGTGTGCTCCACAGCGTCATGCAGGAGCCCCTCGTCGGACGCGACGTCGTCGGCGAGCGGATCCGTGCCCTCGGTGCCATCACCGAGCGGATCACCTTGCACATCAAGGCGATCGGCCTCATCGACGGCAAGGTCTTCGTCCAGCGCGTCGACGACTTCGACACGGTCACCGGCTCGCACGGCGCGGTGCCGGTCGTCGGCATCCTCTCCATGGCAGGCGGTCGCGTGACCGAGTGGCTCGAGTACTACGACCGCCCCAGCCTGCTCGCCGGCATGGGCGTCGACGCACCCGCCCACTGATGGCACTGACGGCGCTGATGGCGCCACCCTGGGCGCTCGACGTCGTGACCGCCATGGGGCGGGCCGGAGACGCCGTCGCCTTCCGCCAGCCCTCCGGCAGCGGGGGTCTCGACGGCGCGACCGTGCGCACCCACGCGGAGAGCCGCGCCCGAGCGGCACGGCTCGCGCACGCTCTCGTCGCACACGGCATACGCCCTGGTGACCGGGTGGCGCTCGTCGTGGAGTCGACGGCGGACGCCGTCGAGGCCTACCTCGCGTTGGGGCTCGCGGGTGCCACCGCGGTCCAGGTCAACGACCGGCTCCAGGTGGCGGAGATCGCGGAGGTGCTCGACGCGGCGTCGCCGCGAGCGGTGGTGCACACCGCGGGCCACGCCGGGCGGCTCGAGGACCTGCTCGCCGGGGGCGGGGTCGAGGTGGTCAGCCTCGGCGGACGGCTCGGCTGCACCACGCTCGACGCCGACGACGCCGCACGGCACGGGGTGAGCGCCCCGCCCGAGGTGACCGTCGACCCCCGAGCCGCTGCCATCGTCGGCTTCACGAGCGGAACGACCGGACGACCCAAGGGCGTCGTGCACAGCCAGGCCAACCTCGCGCGCATCGTGCGGCACATGCCGGTGCACGACGGGCTGCGCTGGGGGAGCCGCTGCGCCTTCACCGGCACCCTCGCCTTCGCCGCGGGCATCTGGGGAGTCGTGCTGCCGCACCTCTGGGTCGGCGGCGAGCTCTCCTTCATGGCAGGGCTCCCGCCCGACGAGTGGGTCCGGCGGATGGTCGCCGAGCGCACCAACTTCACGTATGCGCCGACGCCGCTCATGGGGGCGCTCGCCGCCGAGGTCCGCCGCCGGCCGGAGGTGCTCGACCACCTCGACGGCGTGCTGCACTCGGGCTCGATCGCGCCGCGTGAGAGCGTCGTCGACCTCGTCTCCGCGATCGGGCACCGCTACGTCGAGACCTACGGCATGACCGAGACCGGGGCGCCGGTCACCGCGACCGTCCCCGACGACTGGCGGCCAGGCAGCACGGCCGATGACCCCTTCGCCTCCGCCGGGAGGGCGGTCAGCATCGCGCGACTCGAGATCCACGGGCCTGACGGGCAGCGGCTGGGCCCGGGCGAGGTGGGGGAGGTCGTCGTCGAGAGCGACACCCTCTTCGACGGCTACCTCGACGCGCCGGAGCTGACGGCGGAGGCGGTGCGCGACGGGCGCCTGCACACCGGCGACCTCGGGTCGCTCGACGCGGCCGGCCACCTCTACGTGCGGGGGCGGTCGAAGGAGATGATCGTCACCGGAGGAATGAACGTCTATCCGGCGGAGGTCGAGCGGGTCATGGCGCAGGCGCACGGCGTGGCGGAGGTGGCCGTCTTCGGGCTGCCCGACGAGCGGTGGGGCGAGACCGTGGCGGCGGCCGTCGTCGCACGCCCCGGTGCCGACCTCGACGTCGAGGCGCTGCGCGAGCACGTGCGCGAGCGGATGGCGGGCTACAAGAAGCCGACCCGCATCCACGTCGTCGACGAGCTGCCGCGCAACGCGAGCCTCAAGGTGCGCAAGGACGTGCTGCAGCGCCGCTTCGGTGGTGCCCCGTGACCCGCGACGAGCTGCTCGCGGCCCTGCGGCTGCCGGTCGTGGCTGCGCCGATGTTCCTCGTGTCGGGCACCGAGCTCGTCGTCGCGGCCGCGCGGGCCGGGGTGCTCGGCGCCTTTCCGACGCAGAACTGCCGGACGGCCGAGCAGCTCGACGAGTGGCTGGCGACGATCGCCGAGGGGGTGGGCTCGCGGCCGTGGGCCGTCAACCTCGTCACCCACAGCAGCAACACGCGGCTCGCCGACGACCTGAGGCTCGTGGCGGAGTACCGTCCGCCCGTCGTCATCACGGCGCTCGGGTCGCCCCGACCGGTGATGGAGGTCGTCAAGGGCTACGGCGGCCTCGTCGTCGGTGACGTCGTGAGCATTGCCCTGGCGCGCAAGGCGGTTGCCGCCGGCGTCGACGGCCTGGCGTGCATCAGCGCCGGCGCCGGTGGCCACACGGGCCACCTCTCTCCCTTCGCCTTCGTGTCGGCAGTGCGTGACTTCTTCGACGGCATCGTCACCGTCGGCGGCGGCATCGCCGACGGTGCGGGAGTTGCCGGCGCTCTCGCCGCGGGCGCCGACCTCGTCTACATGGGCACCCGCTTCCTCGCCTCGCGCGAGAGCCTCGCGCCGGACGCCTACAAGCAGATGGTGGTCGAGCACGGGCCCGACGACCTCGTCGTGAGCGCCGGCGTCACCGGCACCCCGGCGTCGTGGCTGCGACCGAGCCTGCTCGCCCACGGGCTCGACCCCGACCACCTCGTCCACGAGGGCGGCCGCAGCTATGACGCGGCGCAGGCGCCTGCCGCGCGGTGGTCGCAGCTGTGGGCGGCCGGGCAGGGCCTGCAGTCGATCCACGCGGTGGCGCCGGTGGCCGAGATCGTCGACGAGCTCGAAGCCGAGTTAGCCGCCGCTGCAGAGCGGTTCACCCGCCTCACGTCCAGCCTCGCTGGGCGGAGCACGAAGGCTCCCGCGTCCGGAGCGCGGGGTGTCGGCGGCGCGACCTAGGGTGGGCGCGTGACGACGCGCCCCGCAGAGCAGGAGACCTTCGCCGGCATGCCCACGCCGCTCTACAGTGGCTCGCCGTCCCGCCTCATGGCCTGGCTCGACTGCCCACGCCGCTACCGCATGCAGTACCTCGACCGGCCCAAGCCGGCCGCCCGGGCGCAGCGCGCCCACACCTCCGTCGGCATCGCGACCCACAACGTGCTCCGCGACTTCTGGGACCTGCCGCCCGAGCAGCGCACTCCCGCAGGGGTGGCCGAGCTCGTGCGCACGTCGTGGATCGACGTCGGCTTCCGCGACCCCGAGCAGTCCGCGGTGTGGCGCATGCGGGTGCGCGAGGTCGTCACCGACTACCTGCGCACCTCCGACCGCGAGCGCCAGCCCGTGGGCATCGAGCGCAGCGTCTCGCTCAAGACCGACGAGGTCGCCATCACGGGCCGCATCGACCGACTCGACGACCGCGACGGCGAGCTCGTCGTCGTCGACTACAAGACGGGCCGTCAGGTGCCCACCGACGACGATGCCCGCACGTCGCTGCCCCTCGCGCTGTATGCCGTCGCGTGCGCCCGCATGTTCCGCCGGCCCTGCCACCGGGTCGAGCTCCACCACGTGCCGACCGGCACCGTGGCCGCCCACGAGCACACCGACGAGTCGCTGGGCCGCAAGGTCACCGAGGCCGAGTCGATCGCCTCCGACCTGCGCCGTGCCGACGCCGACTACGCCGAGGTGGGTGTGGAGTCGACTCGCTTCGCCCCGCGCCCCTCCGCGCTCTGCTCGTGGTGCGACTTCCGGGCGCACTGTCCCGAGGGCCAGGCCCAGGGACCCGAGAAGTCCGACTGGGCCGGCCTCGAGCCCTATGCCTCGACCGACAGGAGAGACACGTGACCAACCTGCGCGCCGCGGTCCTCGCGGCTACCGACCACGTGGCAGCGATCGTCTCGCGCGACGACGTGGTCGCGGCGTGGCACGAGCAGAGCGCGCTCGCGGAGTGGGAGGTCGGGGGCCTCGTCGCGCACCTCGCGAGCCAGCCGGTGACGGTCGTGACCCTGCTGAGCGCCGACCCCGTGGGCGACCCGATCCCGCTCGAGGAGCACTACGCGCGGTCGGCCTGGGTCCACGCGAGCCTCGACGACGAGATCAACGTCTCGATCCGCAAGACCAGCGACGCCCGAGCGGTCGAGGGGCCGGAAGCCGTGCTGGCAACCGTGAGTGAGGCGCGCCGGGTGCTGCCCGACCTGCTCGCTGCACAGCCCGACGGCCGGGCTGTGCTCATCCCCTGGGCCGGCTGGTCATTGAGCCTCGACGACTTCCTGACCGGGCGACTCATGGAGGTCGTCGTGCACGGCGAGGACGTCGCCGCGAGCGTCGGCTTCACGTCACCGGCCCTGCCTCGCGGGGTGCTCGACCCCGTGCTCCTTCTGCTGACGCGGCTCGCGGTCACTCGGCACGGGCAGGGGGCGGTCGTGTCGGCGCTGACCCGCGCCGAGCGCGCGCCGCGGACGATCTCGGCCTTCTGACCGTCCACCTGACAGACTGCTCGCATGGCCCGCCGCACGAGCACCCGCGACTCGAGCCCCACTCCGCCCGCCACCGACACGCCCGGCGCCACCGTCATCGCGCTGGCCAACCAGAAGGGCGGGGTCGCCAAGACGACCTCGGTGGCGAGCCTGGGCGCTGCGCTGGCCGAGCTCGGCAAGCGCGTGCTGCTCGTCGACCTCGACCCGCAGGCCTGCCTCACCTTCTCGCTCGGGGTCGACCCCGACACCGTCGAGCGCTCCATCCACGACGTGCTGACCGCAGGGGTGGCGCTCGAGGAGGTCACGCTCACGACCGACGACGGCATGGACCTCGTGCCCTCCGCCATCGAGCTCGCGGGTGCCGAGGCGATGCTCCTCTCGCGTCCCGGCCGCGAGTACGTCCTGCGCACGGCCCTCGAAGCCGGCGACACGGCATACGACGTCGTGCTGCTCGACTGCTCGCCGAGCCTCGGGGTGCTCACCCTCAACGCGTTGACGGCGGCCGACGGGCTCATCATCCCGATGCCGTGCGAGATGCTGAGCCACCGCGGGGTCGGTCAGCTGCTCGACACCGTCGGCGACGTGCAGAAGATCCTCAACCGCGACCTCGAGGTGTGGGGCATCCTGCCGACGCTCTACGACGGGCGCAGCAACCACGCGCGCGAGGTGCTCGCCGATGTTGGCGCCCGCTACGACCTGCCCGTTCTCGAGCCGCCGATCCCCAAGACGGTGCGCTTCGCCGAGGCGCCGGCCGTCGGCCGCTCGATCCTCGCCACGGCGCGCTCCTCGAAGGGCGCCCAGGCCTACCGCGAGGTCGCGCAGTCGCTCCTGCCGCGGCTCTGAGGGGCCGTTCGCCGCTGGATGGCGGTGTTGGTGACGAGGTACGACGGGGAATGTTTCCCGGTGACCCCGTGCTGCACCTGAGAGTGCCTGCACGACACCGGCACGACACGCAAACCACTGCGGCACGACCCCCTGCCTGAAGGAGACCCCGTGATCACCACGCCTGCCCTCGTCGCCCCGAGCGCCGGAGCCCGCTTCGAGGCCCGCACCGTCGAGCACCGCGACCTGCGCGACGACGACGTGCTCATCGACATCAAGTTCGCCGGCATCTGCCACAGCGACATCCACCAGGTCCGTGAGGAGTGGGGGAGCGCCACCTTCCCGATGGTCCCCGGCCACGAGATCGCCGGCATCGTCTCGGCCGTCGGCGACGGCGTGACGAGGTACAAGGTCGGCGACCGCGTCGGCGTCGGCTGCATGGTCGACTCGTGCGGCGAGTGCGAGTTCTGCAAGGACGGCGAGGAGCAGTTCTGCGCCAAGGGCGCCGTCATGACCTACAACGGCAAGGGCTACGACGGCGAGCCGACCAAGGGTGGCTACGCCCAGCAGGTCGTCGTCTCGGAGCGCTTCGCGGTCGGCATCCCCGACGGCATCGAGCTCGACGTCGCGGCGCCGCTGCTCTGCGCGGGCATCACGGTGTGGTCGCCCCTCAAGCGCTGGGGCGCGGGGCCTGGCAAGAAGGTCGCCGTCATCGGCTTCGGCGGGCTCGGCCACATGGCCGTCAAGCTCGCCTCCGCGCTCGGTGCCGAGGTCAGCGTGCTCTCGCGCACCGACGCGAAGAAGGACGACGGCACCGCTCTCGGCGCGACGCACTACTACGCCACCGGCGAGGAGGGCGTGCTCGCCGGCCTCAAGGGCACGTTCGACATCATCATCAACACCGTGAGCGCCGACCTGCCGATGCAGACCTACATCGGTCTGCTGCGTCCGCTCGGTGTCATCGCCAACGTCGGACTCCCTTCTGGCAACTACGATTTCGCCCCCGGCGTCGTCATCGGGCGCAGCCGCGTCGTGGCCGGCTCCAACATCGGCGGCATCCCCGCGACCGCCGAGATGCTCGAGTTCTGTGCGGCCCACGGCATCGGCGCGACCATCGAGACCATCTCGGCCGACGAGGTCGACGCGGCCTACGACCGTGTCGTCGCAGGCGACGTGCGCTACCGCTTCGTCATCGACACGAGCACCATCGCCGTCTGAGGGCCGTATGCCGTCCGCCCGCCAAGGGTGGACGGCGTGCCACGCGCAGGTGCTCGGGGCCCTAGGCTCGCCCTGTGCAGTGGGATGACTACGACGCGGCCCTCTTCGACCTCGACGGGGTGCTGACACCGACGGCCGAGGTGCACATGCGCGCCTGGGACCGGATGTTCAACGAGTTCCTCGCCGAACGGCCGGCCGGTGAGTCCGTCGCGCCCTACACGGCCGCCGACTACTTCGCCCACGTCGACGGCAAACCCCGTTTCGACGGGGTGCGCACGTTCCTCGCCTCTCGCGGCATCGAGCTGCCCGAGGGGTCGACGGACGACGCTCCCGACGCCGAGACCGTCGGCGGGCTCGGCAACCGCAAGAACGCCGTGTTCGCCGCGATCCTCCACGACGAGGGCGTCGAGCCCTATCCGGCGTCGGTGCGGCTGCTCGACCACCTCGCGGCCAGGGGCACGGCCGTGGCCGTCGTCTCCTCGTCACGCAACGCGCCCGTCGTGCTCGAAGCCGCCGGCCTCGCCGACCGCTTCGAGGTCGTCGTCGACGGGGAGGTCGCGGCCCGCGAGGGCCTCGAGGGCAAGCCGTCGCCCGCCACCTACCTGCACGCCGCGGGGCTGCTCGGGGTCACGGCCACACGCAGCGTCGTCCTCGAGGACGCGCTCTCCGGTGTCGCCTCGGGCCGCGCCGGAGACTTCGGGCTCGTCGTCGGAGTTGACCGCGGGGCCGGGCGCGAGGCCCTGCTCGGCGGTGGGGCCGACGTCGTCGTCGCCGAGCTCGACGAGCTCATCCCATGATGCGCCACGAGCTGCAGGGCAGCCCGGACCCCATCGACCGCACCCGCTTCCCCGTCGACGAGTGGGCCTGGACCGAGAAGTGGTACTCCACCGAGGACCTCGGGCTCACCGAGACCGTCTTCGCCGTCGGCAACGGCTACCTCGGCATGCGCGGCAACGTCGAGGAGGGCCGCGACGTCCACGCGCACGGCACCTTCATCAACGGCTTCCACGAGACGTGGCAGATCCGCCATGCCGAGGAGGCCTTCGGCTTCGCCCAGACCGGGCAGACGATCGTCAACGCCCCCGACGTCAAGACCATCAAGGTCTACGTCGACGACGAGCCGCTCATGCTCTCTCTCGCCGACCTGCAGGACTACGAGCGCACCCTCGACTTCCGCGACGGGGTGCTGCGGCGCAGCCTCGTCTGGCGCACCCCTTCGGGCAAGCGGGTGCTCATCGAGTCGACCCGCATGGTCTCCTTCGAGCAGCGCCACCTCGCGATCATGACCTTCGACGTGACGCTGCTCGACGCCGATGCCCCTGTCGCGATCTCCTCGCAGATCCTCAACCGGCAGGACGGCACCGACGACTACCACGTGTCGACCTCAGCCCGGGGCTTCGACCCCCGCAAGGCCTCGCGGCTGGTTGAGCGCGTGCTCGACCCGCAGAGCCACTGGGCGAGCGACCGCCGCACCGTCCTCAGCTATCGCTGCGTCAACTCCGGCATGACCCTCGCCGTCGGCGTCGACCACGAGATCTCGACCGACTGCGACTTCGAGGAGCTGAGCCACGCCGAAGACGACCTCGGCAAGAAGATCTACCGGGTCAAGGGCCGCAAGGGCCACGCGATCCGTCTCACGAAGGTCGCGGCATACCACACGTCGCGCGGCGTGCCCACGCGCGAGCTCGTCGACCGCGCCCGACGCACCCTCGACCGCGTGCGTGACAGCGGCATCGCGGAGTGCTTCGACGAGCAGCGGCGCTGGCTCGACCGCTTCTGGGCCGACTCCGACGTGCAGGTCGAGGGTCACCCGGCGATCCAGCAGGCGGTGCGCTGGAACCTCTTCCAGCTCGCACAGGCCTCGGGCCGCATCGAGCAGGTCGGCATCCCCGCCAAGGGCGTCAGCGGCTCGGGCTACGAGGGCCACTACTTCTGGGACACCGAGACCTACGTCCTGCCCTTCCTCAGCTACACGTCGCCGTCCGTCGCCCGCGGTGCGCTCCGCTTCCGCTACCTCATGCTGCCGGCGGCCCGCCGCCGCGCGGCCGAGCTGTCCAACACCGGCGCGCTCTACCCGTGGCGCACGATCAACGGCGAGGAGGCCTCGGCCTACTACGCGGCCGGCACGGCGCAGTACCACATCAACGCCGACATCTCCTTCGCCCTCTGCAAGTACGTGCAGGCCTCCGGTGACGACGACTTCATGATGCGCGAGGGCATCGACATCCTCGTCGAGACGGCCCGGATGTGGAGCGACCTCGGCTTCTGGCTGGGGCGGGGGGAGTCGCGGCGCTTCCACCTGCACGGTGTCACCGGGCCCGACGAGTACACGACGGTCGTCAACAACAACCTCTTCACCAACGTCATGGCGAGCGACAACCTCCGCCAGGCGGCGCGCTGGGCCCGGCGGCTCGCGCACGAGTTCCCCGAGGCCTACGAGCGCCTCGCGGCCCGCCTCGACCTCGACGACGACGAGATCGACGACTGGGCGGACTGCTCCGAGGGGATGTACATCCCCTACGACGTGGGGCTGCAGGTGCACCCGCAGGACCAGCACTTCCTCGAGCGGGAGGTGTGGGACCTCGCGGCGACACCCAGCTCGAAGCGACCGCTGCTCCTGCACTACCACCCGCTGGTGATCTACCGCTTCCAGGTGCTCAAGCAGGCCGACGTGGTCGCGGCCCTCTTCCTCCAGGGCCAGATGTTCTCGCGCGAGCAGAAGCGCGCCGACTTCGAGTACTACGACCCGCTGACGACGGGTGACTCGACGCTGTCGTCAGTCGTGCAGTCGATCGTCGCGGCCGAGGTGGGCTATCGCGACCTCGCCATCGAGTACTTCCACTCCGGCCTCTACGTCGACCTCGCGGACCTTCACGGCAACGCCGCCGACGGGGTCCACGTCGCCTCGACGGGCGGCGTCTGGAACGCCCTCGTCTACGGCTTCGGCGGCATGCGTGACCACAACGGCACCCTGACCTTCGACCCGCGGCTGCCGGCCGGCTGGCCACGGCTGACCTTCCGGCTCCAGGTGCGCGGGAGCCGGCTGCTCGTCGAGGTCGAGAACCAGCGCATCACCTTCACGCTGCGTGACGGGGAGGCGACCGAGGTCTCGGTGCGGGGGCAGCAGGTGACGGTCTCGGAGCAGGGGCCGACCGTCGTCGAGCTCGACGACCAGGGCCCGGTCATCCTCGGGAGGCTCGGCAGCCTGCCGCTCGTCGGCTCGAGCAACGAGCACGAGATGGTCTACACCGCGGGCGTGCCCGACCCCGACCGCGAGCGCCGTCGACGCAGCTCACGCGCCTAGCGCCGGCAGCCCGTCGATCGACGTCGCGTTCTTCTGCTCACGGTAGGTCTCGAGCGCTGCCTCACCACGGTTGGTGGCCCAGGACGTCAGCAGGTCGCGGTCACCCTCGTGCGACATGAGGGGCACGGCATACCCGCAGGAGTCCGAGACCCGGTCGACATCGACGACGACGACGCCACGCGCACCGGGGTGGTCAGCGAACCGCCCTCTGAGAGAGTCGAACTCATCCTCGCCGAGAGCGACGTAGCGACCGTGGCCGTGCAGTCTCACGATGTTGGGCGGGCCCTCGAAGGCACAGAACATCAGGGTGATGCGGCCGTTCTCGCGCAGGTGCGCCACCGTCTCGGCGCCGCTGCCGGTGAGGTCGAGATAGGCGACGGTGAGCTCGTCGAGCACGACGAAGGTGCCGTCGAGGCCCTTGGGGGAGAGGTTGACCCTGCCGTCTGCGCCCAGCGGCGCCGTGGCGACGAAGAAGACGTGCTGCTTCTCGATGAACGCCCGCAGGCGGTCCGTGATCGACTCGTGCAGCTTCATGACTAGCTCCTCACCCGGTGCACCGGCACCTCGCGCTCAGGGCCTGAGCTCACTCGACGGTGACCGACTTCGCCAGATTACGAGGCTTGTCGATGTCGAGACCCAGGGCAACCGCTGCGTGATACGCGAGCAGCTGCATCGGGATCATGAGCAGGATCGGGTCGAGCTCGACCTCGTTGCGGGGCACGTCGACGCGCCGGTCGTCGAGCGGACCGAGGTCGACGCCGGGGTGCGAGATCGCCACGACGCGGCCGCCGCGGGCGAGCACCTGCTCCGCCGCCGCGAGGTTGCGATCCGTGAGCTCGTCGTCGGGGATGACGGCGACGGTGGGGCGCGACTCCTCGATGAGGGCGAGCGGCCCGTGCTTGAGCTCGCTCGTCTGGTAGGCCTCGGCGTGCCGGTAGGAGATCTCCTTGAACTTCTGGGCCCCCTCGCGCGCGACAGGATAGCCGCGGACCCGCCCGATGAAGAAGAGGCTCTCGGCGGCGGAGAGCTCCGTGGCGAGCCCCGCGATGCGCTCCTCGTCGGCGAGCACTGCCGCGATGTCGGCGGGCATCCGTTCGAGACCCGCGATGATGCGCTGGCCGTCGGCGACCGACAGGTCGCGCACCCGGCCGAGCAGCAGGGCGAGCAGTGCGAACCCGACACCCATGTGGGTCAACGCCTTGGTCGAGGCGACCGCGATCTCCGGCCCGGCGTGGAGGTAGATGCCGCCGTCGCACTCTCGGGCGATCGTCGAGCCCACGACGTTGACGAGGCCGACGACCTGCCCGCCCTTGCGCTTGATCTCGCGGACGGCGAACGCCGTGTCAGCGGTCTCGCCCGACTGGCTCACGGCGACGTAGAGGGTGTCGGGCTCGATGATCGGGTTGCGGTAGCGGAACTCCGACGCCGCCTCGGCGTGGGCCGGGATGCGGACGAGCTCCTCGATCATGAGCGCGCCGAGCTCGCCGACGTAGTAGGCCGAGCCGCACCCGAGGATCTTGACGCGGCGGAAGGCGCGCAGCTCGCGGGGCGAGAGGTTGAGCCCGTCGAGGCGGGCCGTGCCGAAGCGGGTGTCGAGGCGGCCGCGCAGCATGCGCGCGACGGTCTCAGGCTGCTCGGCGATCTCCTTGGCCATGAAGTGGCCGTGGGCGCCGATCTCGACATCGTCGGCGGAGACCTCGATCTCGGTCGGCACGCGGCCGGTGTCGTGGCTGTCGCGGGTGAAGGTGCGGTAGTCCTTGGCGGTGACGACGGCCAGCTCGCCGTCGTCGAGGTGCACGACCGACGAGGTGTGGCGCACGAGGGCCGAGACGTCGGAGGCGACGAACATCTCGCGGTCGCCCACCCCGATGATGAGCGGCGAGCCGTTGCGCGCCACGACGACGCGGTCCGGCTGTTCGGCGTCGAGGACGGCGACGGCATACGTCCCGACGACCTGCTCGAGGGCGTCGATGACACGGTCCTCGAGCGCACCGGCACCCGAGCGGGCGACGAGGTGCGCGAGCACCTCGGTATCGGTGTCGGAGCTGAACGTCACGCCCTCGGCGCCCAGCCGGGCACGCAGTGCGCCGGCGTTGTCGATGATGCCGTTGTGCACGACGCTGATGCGTCCGTCCTCGCTCGAGTGCGGGTGGGCGTTGGCCTCCGTCGCGGGCCCGTGGGTCGCCCACCGGGTGTGACCGATGCCCACCGTGCCGGCGAGGCGCTTCGGCAGGGCGGCCTCGAGCTCGCGCACGCGGCCGACCCGGCGCACGACGGTCGCGCCGGAGCTGCCCAGCACGGCGATGCCGGCCGAGTCGTAGCCGCGGTACTCCAGCCGGGTGAGGCCCTCGATGAGGATGGGCGCTGCTGGCTGGCGTCCGACGTAGCCGACGATTCCGCACATGGGTGGTGTCTCCTGGAGGTCGTGAGGTGGGCGGGGCGGGGCTCGCTCAGCCGTAGATGATGCGGCGCAGCTGGCGCTCGGTCAGGTCGGGGGCGGCGACGAGGCGCTGGCTCAGCTCCGCCGCGATGGTCCGGTAGATCTCGGGGTTGCGGGTGCCGTGCAGCTGCAGGGCGGCGTGCCGACGGCGCACGAAGTCGTTGACGGGCTCGTCGTAGTGCGCCAGCACGTCACCGATGACACGGGCGGCCTCCGCCTCGCTCAGACCGGTGGAGCCGGCGACACGGGCGACGAGGTCACGGTCGGGCACTCCATGAGGATGCACCACCTGTCCCGGTGCTGCCAAGAATCTGCCCGATTCCGGGCAGAACTGAGCCATTGCCATAGTCCGTGCGGACAACTCACTGAGTCGAGTGGCCTCGTTGTCACAGGCGTCTCAGCACGGAACGGGGCGGGTGGGGTGGCGGGGTCACTCGAGTTGGGGGGATGGGGCAGGTGGGGTTGCGGGGCCACTCGAGGTGGGGGGTGATGGGGCGGGTGGGGTTGCGGGGCCACTCGAGTTAGGGGGGTGGACATGCGTGTGGCCACCTCCCGCAGGAGGTGGCCACACGTCGAAGCGGGGGAGCGGTCAGCTCACTCCGCGGTGGCCGGGGCCGGGGCGTTCTCGCCGCGGCCGGAGCCACCGCGCCGACGACGGCGAGGGGGACGCGAGCCGCCGGAGGCGGACGAGCCGTCCGTGCCACCGTCCGCGCCACCGCTGGAGGCGGAGGGCGCGGAGCCGTTCTGCTGCGAGGCGTCGCTTGGTGTGACGTCCCCTCCCTCGGCGCCTGCGGCCTCGGCGCCGGCCACCGCGGCACCGCTGCCGCGGGTGCGGCGACGGTTGCGGTTGCGCCGGGGGCGGCTCTCGCCGCCGGTCGACTCGCCATCGGCGGCCGGGCTGGTCGCATCGGCCGTGCCGTTTGCGCCGGAGGCGGTCTCGCGCGACCCGGCGTCATCGCGACGCCCATTGCCACGCCCGCCGGTGCGCGACCCGCCACGGCCACCGTCACGGGACTCGTTCGAGCTGCGGCCACCCGCCTTGCCGTGGCGCTTGCCGGTCTCGCCGAGGTCCTCGATCTCCTCGGCGCCCAAGCCGGCGAGGGTCTGCTGCGATCGCCGCAGCCGCCCCTTGGCGTCGGTCGGGATGTCGAGGTCGCTGTAGAGGTGGTCGGAGCTCGAGTAGGTCTCCTGCGGGTCGGGGATGCCGAGGTCGAGCGTCTTGTTGATGAGCGCCCACCGGTGCAGGTCGTCCCAGTCGACGAAGGTGACGGCGACACCGGTGTTGCCCGCGCGGGCGGTGCGGCCGATGCGGTGCAGGTAGGTCTTCTCGTCCTCGGGGCACTGGAAGTTGACGACGTGGGTGACGTTGTCGACGTCGATGCCGCGGGCCGCGACGTCGGTGGCCACGAGGATGTCGACCTTGCCGTTGCGGAAGGCGCGCAGGGCCTGCTCGCGGGCTCCCTGGCCGAGGTCGCCGTGGATGGCGGCGGCGGCGAAGCCGCGCTCGACGAGCTCGTCGGCGACCTTGGCCGCCGTGCGCTTGGTGCGGCTGAAGATGATCGTGAGGCCGCGGCCGTTGGCCTGGAGCATGCGCGAGAGCATCTCGACCTTGTCCATCGCGTGCGCGCGGTAGACGAACTGCTCGACAGCCTTGACCGTGTGGGCGTTCTCGTTCTCGTCGCCCATCGCACGGATGTGCGTCGGCTGGCTCATGTAGCGGCGGGCCAGGGCCACGATCGCACCCGGCATGGTCGCGGAGAAGAGCATCGTCTGGCGCGAGGCGGGCGTGAGCGACATCAGCGTCTCGACGTCGGGCAGGAAGCCGAGGTCGAGCATCTCGTCGGCCTCGTCGAGCACGACGGTGCGGGCCTGCGAGAGGTCGAGGTGGCCCTGCTTGGCGAGGTCGATGAGGCGGCCGGGCGTGCCGACGACGACCTCGACGCCCGTCCTGAGGGCCTCGATCTGCGGCTCGTAGGCGCGGCCACCGTAGACGGTGAGGACGCGCACACCACGGCGACGGCCGGCGCGCTCGAGGTCGCCGGCGACCTGCACGGCGAGCTCACGCGTCGGCGCCACGGCGAGAGCCTGCGGCTTGCCGGGGCGGGCGAGGGCGGCATACCCCTCGTCGGCGGGGGTGAGGACGCGGTTGAGGATCGGCACGCCGAAGCCGAGCGTCTTGCCGGTGCCGGTCTTGGCCTGGCCGATGATGTCGTGGCCGGCGAGCGCGACGGGCAGGGTCATCGCCTGGATGGGGAAGGGGTGGACGATCCCGTGCTCGGCGAGGGACTCGACGATGTCGGGGTGCACGTCGAAGTCGGCGAAGGTGAGCTCGGGGGCGACCGGCTCCTCAGCAGCGGGGGCGAGCGGCTCGGCCGACTCGGTGGGGGCCTCGGGAGCCGTGTCCGCGACCGTCTCGGCGACGGTGGGCTCGGGCGCGTCCGTGGCGACCCCCGCGTCGGCGGGGGTCTCGTGGGGCTGGGTCATGGGCATCTCTCGATCGGCACGAGCACCCCGGGGAGCGGGAGCTCAGTGGCGCGTGACGGGCCGATCGGAGCGTGTCATGGACGGTGGGTGGCACTCGCATCCGTGCGGGCTCCACCGGTGCGCGGTGAGTCGTTCGCTCCTCGCGAGCACCATCTGGGCAAACCTTCGGGCCGACCGGGCACCGAGCTGTCCGGATCATCCTACCGGCACGTAGGCGCCAGGCCCGCCATCGTTCACTAGATTGGGCGCATGACCAGCGCTGATGCCTCCGCCGAGCCCCTCTCGCCCGACTCGGAGCCCGGCTACCTGGCCGCGGTCACCGACCTGCTCGGAGCGCTCGCCTACGGCGAGCTCTGCGCCTTCTCGCAGCTGGCCAAGGATGCCGAGCTCGCCCCGACCCTGCGCCACAAGTCGGCCATCGCGCAGCTCGCCGCGCACGAGCTGCGCAACTTCACGGTGCTGAGCGAGCGGCTCGCATCGCTCGGCGTCGAGCCGGAGACGGCGATGGAGCCCTTCGTACCGGCCGTCGACGGCTTCCATGAGCGCACGGCGCCGTCCGACTGGCTCGAGGGCATGGTCAAGGCCTATGTCGGCGAGGGCATCGCGCAGGACTTCTACCGCGAGGTCTCCACCTACGTCGACGCCGACACACGGGCGCTGGTGCTCCACGTGCTCGAGGACGACAGCCAGGCTGACTTCGCGGTGGCGGCGGTGCGCGAGGCCATCGCCGAGGACAGCCGGCTCGCCGGCCGGCTCGCGCTCTGGGGGCGGCGTCTTGTCGGCGAGGCGATCACGCAGGCCCAGCGTGTGGGTGTCGAGCGCGACGCGCTCGCGAGCATCCTCGTCGGCGCCCCGGGGCGCGCCGGCGCCGACCTCGCCGAGCTGGGGCGCATGTTCGCCCGGCTCACCGACGAGCACACGCGGCGGATGGAGCGGCTCGGCCTGTCGGCCTGATGGGCGGTCGGCGGGGGTGATCCGCAGCCGCTGGACATGACGGAAGGGCCCGGCCGTGGTGGCCGAGCCCTTCGTCACGTCCAGCGGCGTATGCCGCGTGGCGGGGTCCGCGTCAGACGGACTTGCTGGTGATGCGGCCGTAGGCCACGATGCCGAGCGCGGCGAGGATCGCACCGACGATCCAGTACCACCAGGCGATGCCGCCACCGCTGTTGTTGTAGCCGAAGATCGCTCCGAGGAGCAGCGTCGCGACGAGCGAGGCGACGATGCCGATGACGATCGTCATGAGGATCGAGATGTTCTGCTTGCCGGGGAGGATGAGACGGCCCAGGGCGCCGATGATGAGACCGGCGATGATCGCTCCGATAATCGTGCCAATCATGTCTTTGCTCCTTCTGGCCCCCCGTGCGGGGCGACCTCTTGGTCCGCGCCGGGAGCGCGGACGACAGTTGCACTGTCCCACCATTGAGGCGGGTGTGGTGGGTGTGACTCGCAGAATTTGCGCGACAGTGACCCTCAGCGGGTGGGGTGGCTCGCGCCCCTCACCCGGCCGTAGCCCAGGATCAGGGCCGCCGCGACGACGACCCCGATGGCTCCGGAGACCCAGTCGACGGAGGAGGCGGTGCGGTCACCGCTGATCGAGTAGTAGATCAAGGTCCCGACGAGCGACCCGGCGGCGCCGAGCACGATCGTCATGAGGACGCTGATGGACTGCCTGCCCGGAAGCAGCAGGCGCGCGAGCCCACCGACGACGGCGCCGGCGAGGACCGCGAACACCACGGTCCACAGCATGTCGGCTCCCTCCGACGGCCCGATCGTGGTCGGACTGACGACGGACCGACGCGAGCCGGCCCCTGACGAGAAGGTCGTACCCGGATCGGGGCGAACGCCCACGCTGCGATGCGCATCCGTGACCGGAGCGTGTGTGCCGGCCCGGCGCCGGACACAGCCCATGCCCCCGGAAGGGGCGGGTGCGCCCGGCTCGGCCGACGTGGTCAGGAGGCGCCGAAGCCGACTCCCGCCCGGCGCTCCGCGCCGGTGGTCACGTAACCGATGGACGCGGACGGCACGATGATGCGCCCGCCCTTGTCGTCGACGAGCTCGAGCACGTCGGAGTCCAGGGCGGCCTTGACCGCGGCGACGATCTCGTCGGTCGACTGCGTGGTCTCGAAGGCGATCTCGCGCGCCACGTTCTGCACGCCGATGCGGATATCCACGTCATACCTGCTTTCTCACACGTCGTCGGGCGCGCGATCGGCGCCCTGTCGTCACCTTAACCAGCGGTGGTGCCGACGGATTCCTTGGGCTTGTCGGTGCCCGACCGCACGGACGGGAAGGCGCCGAACCCACGGCGGATCAGGGCGGCGGTGACGCGCACGGCGGTGTCCTCGGAGAGGGTGGCCTCGTGGGTGAGCCAGTGGCGTGCGGCGGTCTGCGCCATGCCGACGAAGGCGACCCCGACGAGCACCGCCTCCTCCTGCTCCATCGAGGTCTCGCTCGTGATGATCTCGGCCATGGCCTCCGCACACGTGAGGTCGATCTGGTCGAGGCGCTTGCGCACCTCGGGCTCGTTGGCGAGGTCGGACTCGAAGATGAGGCGGAAGGCCGCGCCCTCCTGCCCGACGAAGTCGAAGTAGGCCCGGGTCATCGTGTTGATGCGCGCCTTGTTGTCCTCGAGCGCGAGCGCGTCGCGCACGAGCTGCTCGAGCTCGCCGGTGTGCTGGTCGATGAGCGCGAGGTAGAGCTCGAGCTTGCCGGGGAAGTGCTGGTAGAGCACCGGCTTCGAGACACCCGCCCGCGCCGCGATGTCGTCCATGGCGGCCGAGTGGTAGCCGTTCTCGACGAAGACGCCGAGAGCCGCGTCGAGCAGCTGGGCGCGTCGCTCCGATCGGGGGAGCCGCTGGCCGCGAACGGCGGCGGTGGTGTCGTCAGGCATCCGGGTCCTCGAGAGCGATCGTGCCGCGGCGCCCCTCGCGGGACGACGATGTCATTGTCACCATACCGAGCAGTACGGTGATCGCATGTCGACGGATCCGCTGGTCAAGACGGGTCGCCCGCTCAGCCGGCCCGAGCTGACGCGCTACGCGCGACACGTGCTCCTGCCCGACGTGGGCCGGGACGGGCAGGAGCGACTTGCCGCGGCTCGGGTGCTCGTCGTCGGCGCCGGGGGGCTGGGCTCGCCGGCTCTGCTCTATCTCGCGGCCGCCGGTGTCGGCACCATCGGGGTCGTCGACGCCGACGTCGTCGACCTCACCAACCTCCACCGGCAGGTGATCCACTCCGACGCCGACATCGGCCGGCCAAAGACCGAGTCTGCCGAGGCGGCCGTGCACCGGGTCAACCCGCACGTCACGGTCGAGCGCCACGACCTCGCCCTCGACTCGAGCAACGCGCTCGAGATCATCGCGGGCTACGACCTCGTGGTCGACGGCACCGACAACTTCCCGACGCGCTACCTCGTCAACGACGCGTGCGTCATGCTCGGCAAGCCGCACGTCTGGGGGTCGATCCTGCGCTTCGACGGCCAGGTCTCGGTGTGGTGGGCGGGCCACGGGCCCTGCTACCGCTGCGTCTTCCCGGAGCCGCCTCCGCCCGGGTCGGTGCCGAGCTGTGCGGAGGGCGGCGTGCTCGGCGTGCTCTGCGCGTCGATCGGCTCCGTGCAGTCGACCGAGGCGGTCAAGCTGCTCCTCGGCATCGGCGAGCCGCTCACAGGCCGGCTGCTCATCCACGACGCGCTGCGCCAGAGCTGGGACACCCTGACCGTCCGAGCCGACCCCGACTGCCCCGTGTGCGGCACGAACCCGACCGTCACAGAGCTCATCGACTACGTCGAGTTCTGCGGGGTGCCCGGGGCCGCCGCGCCCGACGAGGGCGACCTGCCGACCGTGACGGTGCACGAGATGGCCGACGAGCTCGCCTCGAGCGCCCCACCGCTGCTCGTCGACGTGCGCGGCACGGAGGAGCGAGCTATCGCGAGCATCCCGGGCGCGGTCGCGATCCATCTCGACAGCTTCCGGTCTGGTGAGGCGTTTGACGAGCTGCCCTCTGACAGAAGGGTGCTCATCCACTGCAAGGTCGGCGCACGCTCCGCCGAGGCGACGAGACTAGCCCTGCGCGCGGGGTTCACCGACGTCGCGAACGTCGAGGGCGGCATACTCGCCTATCTGCGTGAGATCGACCCGACGCAGCCGGAGTACTGAACGAGCCCATCCGTCCCGCTGGGGTCCCCTCCTCCCCAGCCGCCCACCAGAGGAGCGCGCCCCCCCATGTCCGTCGAGGACCACGCTGCCCGGGTGCTCGACCTCGTGGCCCGCATCCCGTCCGGCCGCGTGCTCGCCTACGGCGACATCGCCCAGCGCCTCGGTGGGATGGGTCCGCGCACCGTGGGCACGGTGATGAGCCGCTACGGCTCCGACGTGCCCTGGTGGCGCGTCATCCGCTCCGACGGGCGCCCGCCCCAGGGGCTGGAGTCCGAGGCTCTCGAGCACTGGCGCGCCGAGGGCACGCCGATGGTCGGGGGTCTCGTCGAGGGTGGCCGGGCCGACATGGCTCGCGCCCGGTGGGAGGACGCCCCCGCGTCGGCTCCCGCCGGCCCGCGGGGGGCGCTGCACCACATCGAGATCTGGGTCGAGGACATCGAGGCGGCAGGGCGCGAGTGGGGCTGGCTGCTCGAGCGTCTCGGCTACCGCCTCGGTGACGACTGGGGCCACGGTCGGGCCTGGGAGCTCGGGTCGCTCTACGTCGTCGTCGAGTCGGGTCCTGACGTCGCGGGCGGACGCCACGAGCGCAAGCGCCCCGGCGTCAATCACCTTGCCTTCCATGGGGGCTCGCGCGACGACGTCGACGCCGTGGTCGCTGAGTGCGCGAGTGGTGGCTGGACGCTGATGTTCGCCGACACGCATCCGTATGCCGGTGGGCCGGACCACTACGCCGCCTACCTCGAGAGCGGGGAGGGCTTCGAGGTCGAGCTCGTGGCGGGCTGACGCGAAGCCCTTCCCTCGGCCCCTGGGTGGCCCTTGCCGCGACCGTCCTGCGACCTCTCTGCGACCCTGCTGCGACCTTGTCGCGTCCCGCCACGGCGGCCTCGCGCTGGCGCTAGGGTGACGCAAGCCTCCTCCAGCGCGCCTCGACAAGGATGACGAAAGCGATGACCCGTCGGATCACCGTGTGGACCCCCGTCACGGACGACACCGTGGCGCCTGCGACTGCCCTGCTGCGCCACCTCGACGCGCAGACGTTGCCGGTGCAGGAGTGGGAGCTCGTGCTCGCCGCCCCGCCCGGGCCGGTCGTCTCCGACCTCGAGCGGGTGGCGGCTCACCGGCCGAACGTGCGGGTTGTCGTGCTGGAGGCCGACGAGGCGCCGGAAGGCGCGGCCGATCCCATGCAGGCCGAGGGTGAGTGGGTGCTCGTGCTCGCGCCCGACGACCGGTTGGAGCGCACGGCGCTGAGCCAGCTCGCCCAGCTCGGGTCGGAGGCAGGCGACCACGATGTCCTCACCGTCCGGGCGCAGACCGCTCCCAGGGGCGCGGCCGACCGGGCTGTCGTCCTCACGCGCCGGGACGGGTCGCGTGACTCGGGGGTCGGGGAGCGGTCCGCCGAGGTGGTCGCCGCCGAGCCACTGCGACGGCGGGTGGCCCCGTCGGCGTCGGACCCGGCGCACGTGCTCTCCGACGTCACTGCCGACGTGCACTGGGTCGACGGCGCGCTCGAGCTCCACGGCCGGGCTCCGCTGCACGCCGCGGGCGCGGCCGGTGCCGACCTCGTGCTCGTCGGCCGGCGCACCGGGGTCGTGCTCGCCCGCCCTGTCGACGCCTTCACCGTCTCCGGTGACGACGAGGACACCGAGCCCGGCCTGCTCTGGAGCGCCAGCGTGCCCGTCGACGCCCACGACATCGACGACGAGCTCGAGGTCTGGCTGGAGGTCTCGTCGTCCGACACCGACGACGAGGAGGGCGAGAGCTCCCGGACAGAGGAGCGGAAACCCCTCGTCGGCAGGGTGGCGGCGGCCGAGGACGACCTGGACGCGCCCGCCGTCATCCAGGGCCGGCTGGTCTCCGTGCGCTCCGACGGGGAAGGTGTCGTCGTCGACCTCGGTGCGACGGGACGCTCCCTGCTCGGCCGTCTCGACCCCCGCCAGGCAACGGTCGTCGAGGACGCGACGGGGTCGCTGCTCACGGTCGAGGTGCCACAGCTGGAGCACCGCAGCACCGGCCACGTCGACGGGGCTCTCGTCCTCGACGGGGTGCCGCTGCCCGCTCGCCTCGTCCTCGACGAGAACCCCCGGGTCGAGTGCCGGCTCGCAGGGTCGCCGGGTCGAGCGACCCTGGAGTGGAGCTTCGGGCCGGGTCCGGCCGCGCCTACGGGCTGCGACGTGGTGACCTCTGCCACCGGCGAGTTCGTCGTGTCGGCGCCGCGGCCCGAGACACCGGCACGCCCTCTGACCGTGAGGCGGCCCAAGGCGCCGGCGCGGCCGCAGGCGACCGGGCCGGTGGCGGCGCTGCGGCGCCGGCTCCCCAAGGGCGTCGACCCTGTCGTGGCGAAGCTGTCGACGATGCCGTCGCTGCGGGGCGCCTACCGGCGGGCCACCGGCCTGCGGTGACGCGGCGGGCGGTGCTGGTCATGCGGTGACTCAACGAGCCCGGATGACCGGTCCCCCCCGTGAACCGGAGCCAGCGGCCCGGGTAAGCGGTCAGCCCTCGAGCGCCTCGAGAATCTCGTCCTCGAAACGGTCGAGCTCGAAGGTGAAGCCGGAGTGGAAGGCCTCGTTGGTCCAACCGCCCTTGGGGTGCTGGACGTCGCTCGGCGACCAGAAGTAGTGCAGGTCGAGACCGATGACGGAGCCGATGAGGTACTCGTTGTTGGCGGTGTTGGCGTTGCCGGACAGCAGCACGCAGCGCGCGCCGGGGGCGAACATCAGGCTGAACATGCCACTGCCGCCGAAGCCGGCGATGCGGTGCGCCTGGCGGAACATGCTGATCTGGTCGCCGAAGGAGTGGTCCTCGGGGTAGACGACGGTGTAGCCCTCGCGGGCGAACCACTCCTCGACCTCCGGCAGGTTGTGGCACGTGCGCCACCCACCCGGACGCCGCGAGACGAAGATGCGCTCCGGCGTCTCGAGGTGCGGGGTGTGCAGCCGTCGCCCGATCTCCGCGTAGAGCGCCCCCAGCGCGAGGTCGGCGTAGTGGGGCATGGCGAAG
Organism: Humibacillus xanthopallidus; assembly: GCF_006717145.1. GTDB lineage: Bacteria > Actinomycetota > Actinomycetes > Actinomycetales > Dermatophilaceae > Humibacillus > Humibacillus xanthopallidus. The sequence continues at coordinate 1,508,241 of NZ_VFQF01000002.1, forward strand.
CCCGGCGTCACGGCATACAGCACCTCAGGGCGCACGGCCGCGTTGAAGGGGATGTAGGCCGCCTCGTCAGGGGGGATGCCGAGGGCGTCGAGCAGCTGACGCTGGTAGCCGGGCGACTCGGTCTGGCCCTCGCGGACGCTGATGAGCGGCCGCACGGAGGGGTCGAGCCGGCGGGCCTCGGTCCACCCGTGGTAGCGCGAGATCACCTCGGTCATGACGTGGCCGTAGTGCCCGGGGTACTCGGTGTCGAGGTAGAAGTAGCTGCCCGGGAGGTCGCTCGGCGTGGGGTCCCACCGGGAGATCAGCCGGTCGAGCCCGGCGTTGCCGTCGACCATCGTGTGGTGCTTGAGGCGCTGGCCGAGGTGGTGGCGGAAGGTCTCGGGCAGGTAGAAGTCGCCCATGATGATGCGCTGGCGGGGGAGCACGACCGGCGCGTTGTATCGGCGCAGCACCTGCGCGGGCACGTCGACGACGCCCGGGCCGTGGACCGGCCCCTTGCCGTGGACGGTGACCGACGCCCTGCTCTCGTACGAGTAGGCCGGCCGGGTCTCGACGACCGCGCCCCAGTCGTCCCTGTGACGACGCGTGAGGATCTCGGCGGCGCGCGCATCGCGCAGCTTGAAGAGGTGGCGGTTGCGCTTGCAGACGTAGGCGGCATCGCCGGAAAGCACGATGGCAGAGGCGGATTCGCGCAGCTCGGCGTCGGCGACGTTGAGCGGGGGAGCGGGCGCGTCGTCATCGCCGTCAGTAGTGGCGCCAGCCGCGCCGCCAGCGGCTGTTCCGTCGAGCCGGGCCAACAGCTCGAGCACCGTCTCACCGGGCACGTCGTGCAGGGCAGGGTCGTCGACGTCGGCGAGGCGGTCGACGACGTACCACCCGCCCGGCTCGAGGAGGAGGAACATCTCGCGGAAGCACGCGAGCTTCTGACCCTTGCGGCCGCTGCCCGACTCGACGATGACCTGCGGGCGCGGCAGTCCCGCGACGTGGTGCACGCGGTCCCAGACGGCAGTGCACACCTGCAGCCGCACGTTCGCGGGCAGCTCGGCCGTGGTCGCGGGATCATCGGCTGCCACCGGCAGGACGTGGACCGTCACCTCCGGCAGCTCGCGCGCGAGCTCGGTGGCGATCTCGGCGGTGTCATGACCCAGGACGAGCACGATGTCGTGCACCGCGAGCGGGGCGGCCCCGGCGTCGTCCGGGCCGGAGGATTCGCGGGGTGGGGCGCCGGCCGCGACGAGGTCGAGCACGGTGCGCACGACGGGGTTCATCGGGCCGCTCCCACGAAGGCGGGGCCCGCGCAGGCGAGCACGGAATCGCGCACCTGGCTCCACCAGGTCGCGTCGTCGCTGTCACGGTCGGCCAGCGCTGTGAGCAGCCCGGACCCGAGGAGCCGGTCCGCGGGCACGGCGTCGATGCGGTCGAGCACGTCGTCCGGCACGAGCTGCGGGTCGGGCCGGCGGTACTCCGCGAGGATGGCGTCGTAGGCGTCGGCGAGGACAGTGCTCGTGGGGTCGAGGCCGGCGAGCAGGAGCATGCCGTGCGGCTCGGTGTCGACGGGAAGCACCAGCAGGTCCGGCCGGTAGCGCCGCAGCACCTCGGTGAGCCGGAAGGCGTCGCCCGTCCCCGCGGGCGTGTCCTGCGCGCGGGCGGCGTCGTCGACGGTCCGCGGCAGGACGTGGTGCACGACGATGACCGACCGCGGGGCGGCATACCGCTCGAGGTTGACGACGTCACGCAGGGCGAACTCGAACAGGGGGGCCGAGTCGACGAAGCCCAGGTCGACCGGCAGGCCGCGGGTGCGGTCGGTGACCGGCTGCGTGGCGAAGAAGTCGTCGCTCGTCGAGCGGACCAGGCAGACGTCGCCGTCGACCTCGCGGGTGAGCGCGAAGTGGGGGTCGATGCCGATCGCCCGGCCGCGCGCCAGGGCGAGGCTGTCGCCCTCCCCGACCCCGATCTCGACATAGGTCGTCGGTGCGAGCCGCTCGTGCAGCACCTGCAGGACCTCGAGGTACCACACCGCGCTGAGCCCTCCGTCGTACCGGGTCCCGGGCCTGTCCCGGCGTGCGCGCCAGCATAGTGTCGCTGCCACCTCGCAGGTGCACGTTCGCAGGACGGCGCGCGGTGCGAGCCGGAGCAGCACGTCTCACATTGAGACTTGATTCGCTCCAGATTACGGGCCAGACTCGGGTCGTGGTCGAGACGGACATCGAGGTGGCGCTGCGCCGCTCGGGGCTGCGCGTGACGCGCCCCCGCGTCGCCGTGCTGACGGTGCTCGGCGACCACCCGCACACCGACACCGACACGATCATCCGCCGTGTCCGTGAGGTCGCCGGAGACGTGTCGCACCAGGCCGTCTACGACGTCCTGCGAGCCCTGACCGACGCCGGTCTCGTGCGCCGCATCCAGCCCACCGGCTCCGTCGCGCGCTACGAGGTGCGCGTCGGAGACAACCACCACCACGTCGTATGCCGTTCGTGCGGTGTCATCGCCGACGTGGACTGTGCGGTCGGCGAGGCTCCGTGCCTCGACGCCTCCGACCGCCACGGCTTCCTGATCGACCAGGCCGAGGTGACGTACTGGGGACTCTGTCCGCCGTGCGCCACCGAGGCCGCCTCCTGAGATGCCCACCCCGAAAGAGAAGGATCGTCCCCGTGTCTGAGCAGCAGCACACCGCCAAGCCTGACGCCGAAGTCGGCGAGATGAACGAGCCGGAGGCCGCCACGTGCCCTGTCGCCCACGACCGGGCGACCCGTCCGGGGGGCACGAGCAACGACGAGTGGTGGCCGAACCGGCTCAACCTCAAGGTGCTCGCCAAGAACCCCGCCGTCGCGAACCCGCTCGGTGACGACTTCGACTACGCCGCGGCCTTCAACAGCCTCGACCTCGCCGCGGTCAAGTCCGACATAGCGGCCCTGCTCACCGACTCGCAGGACTGGTGGCCCGCCGACTTCGGCCACTACGGCCCCTTCATGATCCGCATGGCGTGGCACTCCGCCGGCACCTACCGCGTGCAGGACGGCCGCGGCGGCGCCGGTGCCGGCCAGCAGCGCTTCGCCCCGCTCAACTCGTGGCCCGACAACGGCAACCTCGACAAGGCCCGCCGCCTGCTCTGGCCGGTCAAGAAGAAGTACGGCCAGAAGCTGTCGTGGGCCGACCTGCTCGTCCTCACCGGAAACGTCGCCCTCGAGACGATGGGCTTCAAGACGTTCGGCTTCGGCGGCGGTCGCGACGACGTCTGGGAGCCGGACGACGACGTGTACTGGGGCTCGGAGGCCGAGTGGCTCGGCGACGAGCGCTACACCGGCGATCGCGACCTCGAGAACCCGCTCGCCGCGGTCCAGATGGGCCTCATCTACGTCAACCCGGAGGGCCCCAACGGCAACCCGGACCCGATCGCCGCTGCCCGCGACATCCGCGAGACCTTCGCGCGCATGGCGATGAACGACGAGGAGACCGTCGCCCTCATCGCCGGAGGCCACACCTTCGGCAAGACCCACGGCGCGGCCGACCCGCTGGTCAACGTCGGTCCCGAGCCGGAGGCCGCCCCGCTCGAGGCCCAGGGCCTCGGCTGGATCAACACGTACGGCACCGGCAAGGGCAAGGACGCCATCACCTCCGGCCTCGAGGTCACCTGGACCCCGACGCCGACCCAGTGGGGCCAGGGCTTCTTCGACATGCTCTTCGGCTACGAGTGGGAGCTCTCCGCGAGCCCCGCCGGGGCGAACCAGTGGGTCGCCAAGGACGCCGAGGCGATCATCCCGGCGCCCGACGAGGGCGGCCCGAAGCGCCTGCCGACGATGCTCACGACCGACCTCTCGCTGCGCCTCGACCCGGCCTACGAGCAGATCTCGCGCCGGTTCCACGAGAACCCCGAGGAGTTCGCCGACGCCTTCGCCCGCGCGTGGTTCAAGCTGACCCACCGCGACATGGGTCCGGTCGAGCGCTACCTCGGCCCCGAGGTGCCGCAGGAGGAGCTGCTCTGGCAGGACCCGCTGCCCGCCGCCTCCGACGAGCCGGTCAGCGCTGACGACGTCGCCGCCCTCAAGCAGGCCATCGCCGACTCCGACCTGACGACGACCCAGCTCGTCAAGGCGGCGTGGGCGTCGGCCTCGACCTTCCGCAGCAGCGACAAGCGCGGCGGCGCCAACGGCGCTCGCGTGCGCCTCGCCCCGCAGAACGGCTGGGACGTCAACGACCCGGCCGAGCTCGCGACCGTCCTGCGGGCCCTCGAGGGCATCCAGTCCGACTTCAACGGCCGCGGCGGAGCCGCCGTGTCGCTCGCCGACCTCATCGTCCTAGGCGGCAACGTCGCGGTCGAGCGGGCCGCTGCCGCAGGCGGGGTCACCGTCGAGGTGCCCTTCCGCGCCGGCCGTGTCGACGCCTCGCAGGAGCAGACCGACGTCGAGTCGTTCGGCTACCTCGAGCCGAAGCACGACGGCTTCCGCAACTACCTCGGCAAGCCGGGTCGCGTGCCCGCCGAGTACCTCCTCGTCGACCGCGCCAACCTGCTCGGCCTCTCGGCCCCGCAGATGACGGTCCTCGTCGGCGGCCTGCGCGTGCTCGGCGCCAACACCGGAGGCTCGACCACCGGCGTCCTCACCGACCGTCCGGGCACGCTGACGAACGACTTCTTCGTCAACCTGCTCGAGCTCGGCACGACGTGGACCCCGACCAGCGAGGCCGCCGACGAGTTCACGGCCACCAACGCCGCGGGCGAGCGGACCTGGACCGGCAGCCGGGTCGACCTGCTCTTCGGCTCGAACTCCGAGCTGCGCGCCCTCGCCGAGGTGTACGCGAGCGACGACGCCAAGGAGAAGTTCGTCCGCGACTTCGTCGCCGCCTGGTCGCAGGTCATGGAGGCCGACCGCTTCGACGTCAGGTGACCGCCTGACGCAGGTGGGGCCCGGGATGGCGTATGCCGTCCCGGGCCCTTCGCGTTCCCGCGCCGTTCGGGGGTCGCCGCCTCCCCGCCCCCCAGGGCCCGAGCGAGGTGCTCGCGAGGGGGCACACGGCATACCGCGTCGGCGGCGCGCCGGCACTGCCGAGGAGTGGACGGCACACCGCGCCGGCGGGCGCGCGGGTGTCGGTGGGGCGTGATGGAATCCTCCGGTGGTCATCCTTCGTCGCGCTCCTGCCGCCGCTGCGGCGCAGGTGCGGCTCGACGAGCGGCAGCAGGCCGTGCTCGACTCGCGGGCCCGGGTGCTGCGGGTGCTCGGTGGCCCGGGCAGCGGCAAGTCGACCCTCGCCGTCGAGCTCGTCGTCGACGCTGTCCAGCGGCAGGGCCTGCGCGCCGACGCGTGCCTCGTGATCACCTCGAGCCGGAGCGCAGCGGCCGAGCTGCGCCAGCAGGTCACCGCGCGTCTCGGCGGCACCTCCACCGAGTCGCTGGCGCGCACGTGGCAGGCCTTCGGATTCGGGGTGCTGCGCGCCGAGGCGGCCCTGGGTGGCGAGCCGCCGCCCCGGCTGCTCAACGGGCCCGAGCAGGACGTCATCCTGCGTGACCTACTCGCCGGCCACGCGTCGGGTGAGGTGCCCGGGCCGCAGTGGCCCGACGGCCTCGGCGAGGCGCTGCGCACCCGGGGCTTCCGCAACGAGCTGCGCGACCTGCTCATGCGCACGGTCGAGCACGGGCTCGGTCCTGACGACCTCGCGCGCCTCGGCGCCGAGCACGACCGCCCCGAGTGGGTCGCTGCCGCGCAGGTGCTGCGCGAGTACGACCAGGTCACCTCCTTCAGCCGGCACGGTTCCTACGACCCTGCGTGGGTGCTCACGGCCGCGGCCGAGCTGCTCGACGACGATCCCGGGGCCCTCGACCGGCTGCACGAGCGCATCGGTCTCGTCGTCGTCGACGAGGCCCAGGAGCTGACGTCTGCAGCCGCCCGGCTGCTGCGCGTCGTGGCCCGCAGCGGCCCACGCATCGTCCTGCTCGGCGACCCCGACGTCGCGGTCCAGACGTTCCGTGGAGCCGACCCGCGGTTCCTCGCGAGCGGCTGGACCGACCTGGGCGAGGTGACCCGCAGCCCCTACGCACTGGGCGACGAGCCCACCCTGCTCGACTTCATCGAGCCCGACGTCCCGGTCGGCCGGTCGACCCACCGGGGGAGCGAGACGGTGGTGCTCGACCGCAGCCACCGCCTCGGCCCCGCGCTCACCGCGGTCGCCGACCGGGTCTCGCGGCGCATCGGTGCGCTCGGCGGCGGTGAGCAGCGGCGCATGGCGCCCGTCGTGGCGGCGCCCGGACGCGGCACGGTCGAGGTCGCCCTCCTGCGCTCCGCGGCCCAGGAGACCGCCCACGTCGCGGCGCTGCTGAGGCGCGCCCACCTCGTCGAGGGCGTGCCGTGGACCGACATGGCCGTCGTCGTGCGTGGCTCGGCGCGCGCCGATGCGATGCGCCGTCTTCTCGGACAGTCCGGTGTGCCGGTGCAGGCCGGCAGCGCGGAGACGCCGGTGCGTGACGAGAGCGCGGTGCGCCCACTGCTCCACCTCCTCGAGGAGAGCCTGGGCGTCGCCCGCGCGGAGCACCGTGGCGAGCAGCACGTCATCGACCCTGCCCGCGCCGCAGACCTCGTGCTCTCACCGATCGGCGGGTCCGACACGGTGGGCCTGCGTCGGCTGCGGAGGATGCTGCGCCATGACGAGCTCGCTTCTGGCGGAGGGCGATCGAGCGACGAGCTGCTCGCCGAGCTGCTCCTGGGCGCCCCGCGAGCGGCCCTGCTCGGGCCTGCTGCCCGCCCGGCCGCACGGGTGGCGTCGGCGCTCGCGGCGGGGGTCGCCGCGGCTCGCCTCGGTGACGACGAGCGCTGGGCCGCCGGGGTCGACGCCGAGTCCGTGCTCTGGGCGATCTGGCAGGGCGCGGGCGTCGCCGAGGGGTGGCGACGGGCCGCTCTCGCGGGTGGCGGGGCGGGGGAGCGGGCCGACCGCGACCTCGATGCCGTGCTCGCCCTCTTCGATGCTGCCGGCGCCTTCGTCGACCGGCTGCCGACGGCCGGGCCCGACACGTTCCTCGAGCACATCCAGGGCCAGGACGTGCCCGGAGACACCCTCCTCGTCGGTGGGCAGTCAGGGGGGCGGGTCTCGCTCGTCACGCCGCAGACCGCGGCCGGACGGCAGTGGCGCATCGTCGTCGTCGCCGGGGTGCAGGAAGGGGTGTGGCCCGACCTGCGCCTGCGCGGCTCGGTGCTCGGCTCCGAAGACCTCGTCGACGTCGTCGCGCAGCGGCCTCCCGGCTTCCGTGCCGCGCAGGCCGCGGTCCGCTACGACGAGACGCGCCTCTTCCTCGTCGCCGTCACGAGGGCCACCGAGCGCCTGCTCGTCACGGCCGTCGGCAACGAGGACGAGCAGCCGTCGGTCTACCTCGACCTCGTCGACCCGCCGGCGCAGACCCGCCTCGCCGACGAGGTGCGCCCGCACAGCGACGTCGCGCGCACGATGACCCTGCCCGGTCTCGTCGGCGAGCTGCGGCGCGAGGTCACGAGCCCCGACCCGGGGGTGGCCGAGCCCGCCCTCGCCCTGCTCGCGGCCGCCGCGCGCGAGGGCGTGCGCGGAGCCGACCCGGCGACCTGGTGGGCCCTGCGCGACGTGACGACCGACCACCCGGTGCGTGCGGCCGACGAGCCCGTGCCGGTGTCGCCGTCCAAGGTGACCTACTTCAACGAGTGCGGCCTTCGCTGGTTCCTCACGGCCGTCGGCGGCGAGGGGGTGCAGCTCGGGGCGGCCTCGGTCGGCACGTTCGTCCACGACATCGTCGCCGAGCAGCCCGACGCCACCCGCGAGCAGCTCGACGCCGAGGTCGAGGCGCGATGGGGCCGCCTCGGGCTGGCACCCGGCTGGGTCACCGACCGCACCCGTCTCGAGGCTCACGACATGGTGGCCCGCTTCATCAGCTACCGCGACGCCGCCGAGAAGGAGCGCGAGCGGGTCGGGGTCGAGGTCGACTTCCGGGTGCGCGTCGGCCGGGCCGTGGTCGGCGGGCGCGTCGACCGCATCGAGCGCGACCGCGACGGGGGGCTGCGCATCGTCGACCTCAAGACGGGCACGAGCAAGCCGACGAGGGCCGACCTCGCCGGGCACGGTCAGCTCGGCACCTACCAGGTGGCCGTCGAGGAGGGCGGTTTCCCGGAGCTCGGCGAGCGCAGCGCGGGCGCGGCCCTCGTCTTCATCGGCAAGGGCGGGCTCTCTGGGCTCCAGCCCGCCGTCATGTCCCAGGAGCCGCTGACGAGCGCGGCCGACCCCTCGTGGGCCCGGTCGCTCGTCGAGGCCACGGCCGACGGGATGGGCGCGGCCACCTTCACGGCCTCTCAGGGCACGTGCCGCACCTGCCCGGTGCGCTCGTCCTGCCCGGTCCAGCCCGAGGGCGACGCGCTGTGACCGAGACCCTCGACCGCGCGCCCACCTCGGTGCACCACTCCGCCCGCGACATCGCCGCAGCCCTGGAGCTGCCACCCCCGACGCCGGAGCAGACCGCGGTCATCGAGGCGGGGCCGGGCCCGCTGCTCGTCGTCGCCGGCGCCGGCTCGGGCAAGACCGAGACGATGGCTGCCCGGGTGGTGTGGCTCGTCGCCAACGAGCTGGTGACGCCCGACCAGGTGCTCGGCCTCACCTTCACCCGCAAGGCGGCGGCCGAGCTGTCCGCCCGCATCGGCAAGCGTCTACGCGGCCTCGAGCGGGCCGGCCTCTGGACGCCCCCGGCCGACGACGGCACTGGCGCCGAGGTGCTCGGCGGCACGCCGACCGTCTCCACCTACCACTCGTATGCCGGCCGGCTCGTGCGAGAGCACGCCCTCCGGGTCGGCATCGAGCCGGAGTTCCGCGTCCTCACCGAGGCGGGCGCGTGGCAGCTGGCGGCCGAGGCGGTGTCGCGATGGGACGGGCCGATGGGCGGCATGTCACGCTCCGAGGGCAACATCATCGACGCGGTGATGTCGCTCGCGGGCGAGATGGCCGAGCACGTGCGCACTCCGGCCGAGGTCATGGCGCACCTCGACGACGTGCTCGCCCGGCTCCAGGCGCTGCCCGACGGTGACGGCCGCGGCAGCCTCGGCCCGGCCAGTGAGGTGCTCGCGGTGCTTCGCGAGCGCCGCCTCGTGCTGCCGATCGTCGACGCCTTCCTCGAGCTCAAGCGTTCGCGCGAGTCGCTCGACTTCGCCGACCAGATCGCCCTCGCGGCACGGCTCGCGTCGTCGATCCCGCAGGTCGGGGCGATCGAGCGCGACCGTTTCACCGCCGTCCTGCTCGACGAGTTCCAGGACACCTCCGAGGCCCAGCTGACCCTGCTGCGCAGCCTCTTCCACGACCCGGCTGTCGCGCTGACGGCCGTCGGCGACCCGAACCAGTCGATCTACGGCTGGCGGGGGGCGAGTGCGACGACCCTGCTGCGCTTCCCGACCGAGTTCGCCGGACGAGTCGGACCCGCCGACGTGCTGCCGCTCTCGACGAGCTGGCGCAACGACGAGCTCATCCTCGCCGCCGCCAACGTGACGGCGGGCCCGCTGGCGACGGCGCACGTGCAGCCGCTGGCGGCCCGACCCGGAGCCGGCCCCGGCACGGTCACCATCGACCGGCTCGAGTCCGCGGAGGCCGAGGCCGCGCACGTGGCCGCCTGGGTCGCCGCGCGCTGGCGCTCGCCGAGCGGCCGCCGCACCGGTCGGTCGGCGGCGGTGCTCTGCCGGCGCAGGTCGTCCTTCCCGCTCGTCATCGAGGCCCTGCGTGCTGAGAACCTGCCCGTCGAGGTCGTCGGGCTCGGCGGCCTGCTCGTGACGCCCGAGGTCAGCGACCTCGTCGCGGCGCTCTGGGTCGTGCAGGACCCCACCCGAGGCGACCAGCTCATGCGCCTCCTCGCCGGACCTGTCGTGCGCCTCGGTGCCGCCGACCTCGCCGGCCTCTGGGCATGGGCCCGCGACCTGCACGGTCGGCCGCCGCGCGCTGCCGACTCCCCCGGAGCGGCAGGAGAGGGCGAGAACGCCTCTGGCACAGGGGTTCTCGTGACCGGGGATGTTCCGACGGTGGAGCTCCCGACGGAGGAGCGCGGCGACATCGCACCCAGCGGTGCGGCAGAGCCTGACAGCGAGCGGTCCGACGACGACCGCCGGGGGAGCGACCTCGCCTCCGACAGCGCCGACACCGCGACCCTCGTCGAGGCGCTCGACGAGCTGCCGCGGCCCGGCTGGGTGGCCCGCGACGGCGCCCGCCTCAGCGCCGAGGGCCTCCGGCGGCTGCACGCCCTCGCCGAGGTGGTGCGGCGGCTGCGGCGGCTCACCGCGCTGCCGCTCGTCGACCTCGTCGCCGAGGCGGAGGTGGCGCTCGGTCTCGACATCGAGGTGCTGGCGCGCCACGAGCACACCGCCTCGACGGCCCGGGTGCACCTCGACGCGTTCGCCGACGTCGCCGCCCGCTACGCCACGAGCGCCGACCGGCCGACCCTGAGCGGCTTCCTCGCCTGGCTCGAGGCGGCACGCGAGCAGGAGCGCGGCCTCGACGCCGGCCACACCGAGTCCGACGCCGATGCCGTCCAGGTCCTCACGGTGCACGCGTCGAAGGGGCTCGAGTGGGACGTCGTGGCGATCCCCGCGCTCGTCGAGGGCGCCTTCCCCGACCACGCCTCCACGTCCGTGTCGCCCGTCGACGGCGCCCAGCCGATCGAGTATGCCTGCTCGGGCACGCCCAAGGAGAAGGGCTGGCTCGTCGGGCTCGACTCGCTGCCCTACGACCTGCGCGGTGACCGCGACGGCCTCCCACACCTCGACTGGCGAGGCGTCGCCGACCGCAAGCAGCTCGGGGCTGCCGTCGAGCAGTTCGCGCTCGAGGGTGGGCGGCACGCCGTGGCCGAGGAGCGCCGGCTCGCCTACGTCGCCGTGACCCGGGCGCGGGAGGACGTGCTGCTCACCACCCACGTGTGGGGCGCCACGAAGAAGACGCTGTCGGTGCCGAGTCGCTTCCTCCTCGAGATCCGCGACGCCCTTGGCGATGCCGCGACCCAGCAGGTGTGGCACCCGGCGCCCGAACCCGTCGAGGACTCCAAGGGCCGCGCCGTCGCGCCCACCAACCCCCACCTCGTCGACCCGGTGTCGGCGCCGTGGCCGCACGACCCCATGGCGCACCGTCGGGCCGCCCTCGTCGGGGTTGCCGACCGCCTCGCCGAGGCGGTGCGCTCGGGCGAACTGCCGCCCGCCGGCGACCCGCGCCTCGACGACCTCCGCCTCCTGCTCGCCGAGCAGGCCGCGCGCCGGTCACGCGGCGAGCCCGTCGTCGACGTGCCACGCCATCTGTCGGCCTCTGCTGTCGTGTCGCTCGCGCGCGACGCGGAGGCCTTCGCGATGCACCTGCGCCGACCGATGCCGAGCGCACCCGCCGTCGCCGCGCGGCAGGGCACGGCGTTCCACGCGTGGATCGAGGAGCACTACTCGCGAGCTGCGATGGTCGACCTGCTCGACCTGCCCGGGAGTGCCGACGAGGGCGCCTCCGACGACACCGACCTCGAGGTCATGAAGGAGCGCTTCCTCGCGAGCGAGTGGGCCGACCGGATCCCCGAGGAGATCGAGCTCTCGATCGAGACGGTCATCGACGCCATCGCGGTGCGCGGCCGGGTCGACGCCGTCTTCGCCCGCGACGACGGCGGCTGGACCGTCGTCGACTGGAAGACGGGGGCTCGACCGACGGGCCGCGACGCGAGGGTGCGGGCCCTGCAGCTCGGCGCCTACGCCGTCGCCTTCGCCCGGCTCCGGGGCGTCGACCCCGCGCTCGTCGACGCGGCGTTCTACTACGCCGCCGAGGGCGTCACCGTGCGTCCTGACCTGCCGGGAGAGGCCGAGCTGGTCGACCTGCTCCGCACCCTGCCCGACTAGACCGCCTCCGCACCCCGTCGAGTGGCCGCGTCGTCACACGAGCGAGTGGCCCTACTGCGTCGAGTGTCCGCGTCGCCACACCACAGAGATGGGTCGGTCGTCGGCGAACGGTGGCGTGTGGGACCAAGTGGCCCTACTGCGTCGAGTGGCCGCGTCGTCACACGAGCGAGTGGCCCTGCTGCGTCGAGTGGCCGCGTCGTCACACCACAGAGATGGGTCGGTCGTCGGCGAACGGTGGCGTGTGGGACCAGGTGGCCACTCGAGCTGTGGGGCGGGTGAGGTCGCGGGGCCACTCGAGCTGTGGGGCGGGTGAGGTCGCGCGGCCACTCGAGGTGGGGGGAGAGGGACGTGCCGGCGTCAACTGCGCGCGTCGTGAGCGGGGTGGTCGGGACGGTGCTCGACGGGGACGAACTCCGACGCGCCCTCGTGCAGGTCGAGCAGACCGTCGTCCTCCTCGGGCAAGGCCTCGACCTCGTCGATCTCGAAGGTCGACGTGCTGTCGCCCGACGCGACGAAGGGCACCGCCGAGGAGTCGGCGGGCGACCCGGGCGGGGTCTGACGGGCCATCTGGCCTCTGGCCTGTCCAGGCGCCTCGGTCCAGGCCCCGGCGCCACCGCGTCCGGCACCGTCCACCGCGTCGCCCGCGTCGCCCGCGTCGCCCGCGTCGCCCGCGTCGCCCGCGTCGCCGAGCAGACCGGTCATGGCGACGGCTTGGGTCTCGGCCAGCATCGGGAAGGGATGGTGGGGCGCGGTGGCGTCCCACTCGGGCGCGGGTGGCGCCTCCGGGTCGTCCGGGTCGAGCGCGCTGGCCAGCGCGGCCTTCTCGCCGGCGCGGCGGGACCGCTCGCTGCGGGCCGCATCCTCACGGGCGTGCCGCTCGTCGTCCTGCTCGATGCGGTCGGCGAGCTCGCGCAGGCGCTCGGCCGTGCGCTCCACGAGGGCGAGGTCGCCGCTCGAGAGCGCCCGCAGCAGGGTGCGCAGGGGCGTCATCTCCGCCGCCAGCCGTGCCCTGGCGACGAGGGCTCCGTCGGGTCGCTCGACGCGCGACCGGGCATAGCTCTCGAGCACCGAGTCGAGCGTGTCGGGCCCGGCCCGGGCCACGAGGTCGGCGAAGTCGTCGGCCGGGTCACCGACCCGCGACTCCTCCCACGCGAGCACCCCGCGCACGTGGCCGCTGCCGGCGTCCTGCTCGTCGTCGAAGGACGCGAGCACGTTGGCGCCGGTGAAGGCGCCGTGCACCGGGCTCGGTGCGAAGCGCCACAGCGACACGTCCTCGAGCATCCGCTCCCAGCGCGTCAGCAGGTCGGTGGGCACGTGGCCGGTCGCTGCCGCCCGGTCGAGCTCGGAGAGCTGGCGCCGGCGGTGGGCCTCCGCGTCGTAGGTCGGCCGCCCAGCCTCTTCGAAGAGCAGGAGCTCGACGTTGTGGATGTGGGCGAGCGTGCGCCCCACCGCCTCGGCAAGCGGCCCCGGAGGGATGGCGGAGAAGTCGAGCGGTCGCCCCGGCACCCGCAGGTAGACGGCGGCACGGCCCTCTGCGACGGGCGCGTGGCCGCGCACCATCGGCATCGCGACATCGAGCCGGCGCCCGAGCAACGTCGAGAGCGCCGCGACGTCGTCGAGCATGGCCCCGGCAGCCGGGGTGAGCGGTGCCTTGACGACCCAGCGGCGGTCCTGGCTGTCCTGCACGTAGGCGACCTCGAAGAGATCGCCGGGCACGACCCGAACCCCCTCGACCGAGACCGGGTCGAGCCCCGGCACGGCGGAGCTCGCCAGCGCGGCGAGGACGAGCGGGCTGCGACTCACACGTCCACGGTATGCCGCGGGGCGGGCCGAGCGTGGGAGGCGAGCCCTCGTCGGGGCGGGGCGCCCGGCACCTAAGGTGGGGAGAGTGTCCCTGACGCCTCCCCGCACCCACACGAGACGTGACCCGCAGGACGACCGGCTGCGCGACCTCGCCCTGGCACGCGGTGGCCTCGACCGCGTCGCGCACGAGCGGACCCACCCCACGGTCGTCGATGACCTGCTCGGCGATCCCGCGACCAGAGTCGTCGAGCTGCGCGGTGAGCACCTGCGCGTCCGGTCCGGCGGCGGTGGCGACCTCGCCCTCCACTTCCGGGCGCCGGTCGAGGCCGACCGGGCGGGGCTGGGGCTGCATCTGGGCCGCGGACCGGACGGCACGGCATACCTCGGCGTCGTGTCGTCGGAGCCCGCGCCCGAGAACGCCCCCGAGCCGGCATCGGCGGCCGGCGCCGACGGGCCGGGCGAGGCCGAGACGTGGCTGACCCTGCGACAGGCGGGTGAGGCGCTCGGCGCCCGCGACGCCGGGCTCTTCACGACGGCGCTCGCCCTGTCCAACTGGCACGCGACGCACCGGCACTGCCCGCGCTGCGGCGCCGAGACCGAACCGACCCAGGCGGGCTGGGTGCGCCGGTGCGTGCGCGACGGCAGCGAGCACTACCCCCGCACCGACCCCGCGGTCATCATGTCGGTCATCGACCCCGACTACCGACTGCTGCTCGGGCGCGGCGCGCACTGGCCGGAGGGGCGCTTCTCGGTGCTCGCGGGCTTCGTCGAGCCGGGGGAGTCGTTCGAGGACGCGGTCGCCCGTGAGGTCGCGGAGGAGGTCGGCATCCGCATCGACGACGCCCGCTACCTCGGCAACCAGCCGTGGCCCTTCCCCTCCTCGCTCATGGTCGGCTACGCCGCGACGACGACGGAGACCGAGCTGCGCATCGACCCCGCCGAGATCGCAGAGGCTCGGTGGGTGACGCGCGAGGAGTACCGAGCTCTGTTGTCCAGCAACGAGATCCGCACACCGAGTGGCATCTCGATCGCCAAGCGCATCATCGAGCACTGGCTCGGTGCGACCGTCGAGTCGGTCGCTGGGCCGTCCGTGGTCGACCGTTGACGCGTCGGGCCCGGACCCCGCTGACCCCGCGGACCCCGCTGACCCCGGAGTAGCCGGGCGCGTCAGGCGCTCAGGCGAGCCCGCACCTCGGCGAGGGAGGGGTTCGTCGCCGCCGACCCGTCGGGGAAGAGGACAGTGGGCACCGTCCGGTTGCCGTCGTTGACTCTCTCGACGAAGTCGACGTGCTCGGGGTTCGCCTCGATGTCGATCTCGGTGAAGGGCACGCCCTCCCGGTCGAGCTGCGACCTGAGCCGGCGGCAGTAGCCGCACCACGACGTCGTGAACATCGTGACCGAGCCCGCGTCAGGCGTGAGGTCCGGGGCCGGGGGCGCCTCGGGGGTCGCGTCGGCGGTCACATCGGGCGTCGCGTGGGACATGCAGTTCCTCGGGTCTGTGGACGAAGGTGGACGGGTCTCGTCGCAGGGTCGGCTCTCGATGCAAGGATGAGCCCATGGCCCGCCACCGTGCAAAGCGACCCAAGAAGATGGACCTCGAGGTCTACAACGTCGAGGTGCGACGGCTGCAGGCCGACCTCGTGTCCTTCCAGGAGTGGGTGCGGGCGACCGGCCAACGCGTGGTCGTCGTCTTCGAGGGGCGCGACGCGGCCGGCAAGGGCTCGGCGATCAAGCGCATCACCGAGTACCTCAGCCCCCGCGTCGCTCGCATCGCGGCGCTCCCGGCGCCCACCGACCGCGAGAAGACCGAGTGGTACTTCCAGCGCTACATCGCCCACCTGCCGGCTGCCGGCGAGATGGTCCTCTTCGACCGGTCCTGGTACAACCGCGCCGGCGTCGAGCGGGTCATGGGCTTCTGCACCGACGAGCAGTACTCCCTCTTCCTCGAGCAGGCTCCGCTCTTCGAGAAGATGCTCGTCGACGACGGGGTCATCCTGCGCAAGTACTGGTTCAGCGTCTCCGACGTCGAGCAGGAGCGGCGCTTCCGCTCCCGGGCCAAGGACCCCATGCGCCAGTGGAAGCTCTCGCCGATGGACCTCGAGTCGATCACCCGCTGGGAGGACTACTCGGAGGCCAAGGACATCATGATGGACGCCACGAGCACCGACTGGGCGCCGTGGCACGTCGTCGAGTCGGAGGACAAGCGGCGTTCGCGGGTCAACGTCATGAACCACCTGCTGACCTCCATCCCGCACGAGCCGATGGAGGCCGAGGTGCCGCCCATCCCCGACCGCCCGGCCCCGCGTGGCTACGAGCGCCCCCCGCAGGACGGCCAGAACTACGTGCACGACCACGCCGCCGACGTCATGCGACTCGCCAAGGGTGATCCGTCCTGAGCGCAGTCCCCACGGCCGACGACATCCTGGCCGGTCTCGACCCCGAGCAGCGTGAGGTCGCGCTCGCGCCGCCCGGGCCGCTCTGCATCCTGGCTGGCGCCGGCACCGGCAAGACGCGGGCCATCACGCACCGCATCGCGTATGCCGTCCACTCCGGTGCGCAGCAGCCGCAACGGGTGCTCGCCCTCACCTTCACCGCCCGCGCCGCCGGCGAGATGCGCACGCGGCTGCGCGGGCTCGGTGTCCAGGGCGTGCAGGCGCGCACCTTCCACGCGGCCGCGCTGCGCCAGCTGCACTACTTCTGGCCCCAGGCGATCGGCGGGGCCGCCCCCGAGGTGATGAGCCACAAGGCCGCCGCCGTCGCCGAGGCCGCGAGCCGCCTGCGGATGCAGTTCGACCGCACGGCGATCCGTGACCTCGCCGCCGAGATCGAGTGGGCCAAGGTCAACGTCCTCACGCCGCAGTCGTATGCCGCCCGCGCCCGCACCGCGCGCCGCGAGCCCCCTGGCGTCGACCTCACGGCGATGGCGCGACTCTTCGAGGCCTACGAGGAGGTGAAGCAGCGGCGCGGCGTCATCGACTTCGAGGACGTGCTCCTGCTCACGGTCGGCATCCTCGACGAGCGCGAGGACATCGCGCGGGCGGTCCGGGGCCAGTACCGCCAGTTCGTCGTCGACGAGTACCAGGACGTCAACGACCTCCAACAGCGCCTCCTCGAGCTCTGGCTCGGCGAGCGCACCGACCTGTGCGTCGTCGGCGACCCGGCCCAGACCATCTACTCCTTCACCGGTGCCAGCCCGCGCCACCTCGTCGGCTTCCCCCAGCGCTTCCCGGGAGCGCACGTCGTGCGGCTCGTGCGCAACTACCGCTCCTCGCCCCAGATCGTCGCCCTCGCCAACACCATCGTGGCCTCGGGCACCCAGGCCGCTCGTGACGGCGCGGTGCGGCTGCTCGCGCAGGGTGAGCCGGGTCCCGAGCCGGTGCTCGAGTCGCACCCCGACGACCCGTCCGAGGCGGCGGCCGTGGCTGCCCGGATCCGGCAGCTCGTCGACGAGGGCACGCCGCCGTCGGAGATCGCCATCCTCTTCCGCACGAACGCCCAGTCGGAGGTTCACGAGAACGCCCTGAGTGACGCAGGGGTGCCCTACCTCGTGCGCGGCGGTGACCGATTCTTCGCCCGCAAGGAGGTGCGCGACGCGATCCTGCTGCTGCGCGGCGCCGCCCGTAGCGACGACGGCACCAAACCGCTCGGCGAGCTCGCCCGCGACGTCATCACCGGCGCAGGGTGGAGCCACGACCCGCCGGCCGGTGGAGGCGCGACCCGTGAACGCTGGGAGTCGCTGACGGCGCTCGCCACCCTCGCCGACGACCTGGAGACAGCCGCGCCCGAGGCGCGGCTGTCCGAGCTCGTCGCCGAGCTCGACCGACGTGCGTCCGAGCAGCACGCGCCGGCCGTGCAGGGGGTGACCCTGGCGAGCCTGCACGCCGCCAAGGGCCTCGAGTGGGACGTCGTCTTCCTCGTCGGCGCGTCCGACGGCCTCATCCCGATCTCCATGGCCGAGGGCCCGGAGGCGGTCGAGGAGGAGCGGCGGCTCCTCTACGTCGGCCTCACCAGGGCCCGCCGCCGGCTCCACCTCTCGTGGTCCGGGGCGCGCACGCCAGGGGCCCGCTCGACGCGTCGGGTCTCGCGCTTCCTCGCGCCTGCCGCCGGCATCCTCGGGCAGGGCGCACGCCCGGAGCAGGCGCCGCGATTCGGCGGTGGACGCAGGAGCGGGCCGAAGGTGGCCCGCATCGCGCACTGCCGGGGGTGCGGTGCCGAGCTCGTCACTGCGGCGCAGCGCAAGACGGGTCGCTGTGACACCTGCCCGCCGACCTATGACGAGGCGACGTTCGAGCGGCTGCGCGCGTGGCGGCTCGCCGTGGCCCGCGAGGCCAGCGTGCCGGCCTTCGTCGTCTTCACCGACGCGACGCTTACCGCGATCGCCGAGTCGGAGCCGGCGGACCAGGGTGCACTGTCGATGATCAGCGGTGTCGGCGCGCGCAAGCTCGAGCAGTACGGCGCCGACGTCCTCGCCATCCTCCAGGGGGCCGACCCTGAAGAGCTTCTCGAGAAGGCTTGTGCCGCAAGGGAATCCAGCGATTCTTGACGTTCGCTGAAAAAAGCTCGGAAAAGTTCGTTAATTCAGTTGTTCGCTCGCGAGGGCCCCGCGTACCCTTGACGGAGTCAAGCCCAGTGGCTCAGGTGGCCAGCTGGGGAACGCGAGAAGAAGTGAGGAGGGCCGGTCTGATGGACAACACCACGATGACGATGAACGCAGTGACCTGCGTGCTTTCCGTGCGTCCGCGTGTCGCCGGCCCGGTTCGCCTTGCCGCCGCGTTCCTCATGGACCAGGGGACCACCCTGCCCGTCGCCGCCCTCACGGGTGACCGTGTCGTCGGCTTTGGCGCCCTTGTCAAGGGACAGGTCTCTGTCGATGTCCGCGCCATCGCCCCGACGTACAAGACCCCCGATGTCGTTCGCTCCCGCTCCGGGAGGCCACCGGTCTGACCCAGACCGAGCCTCACCTCCCAGGCCGCGAACCCGACATCACGGGTCCGCGGCCTTTCTGTTGTCTCCGGACACCTGCCGCTCAACGAAGACCGACCAGCAGCACCGCCACCAGTGCACCTACCGGTGCCAGACAGATCAGGGACAAGACATGACTCCTCGCATGCCGAGCAGCAGGACCGAGACCCGCACCTCCGGTGCCGGGCTTCGGACCAAGCCAGGAACGAGTGAACAGGCGGCCCCCGTGACGGGGACCCCGGAGATGGAGGTGACCATGCCACTCAGCGAGATGCTCGATCTCGGGACGGAGGCGCAGCAGCTCGGCGAGACCATCCCGTGTCGCGACTACGACGCGGAGCTCTGGTTCGCCGAGCGACCGGAGGACGTGGAGTTCGCCAAGACGCTCTGCGGTCTCTGCCCCGCGCGGCTCCAGTGCCTCGCCGGCGCCCTCGAGCGCCAGGAGCCCTGGGGCGTCTGGGGAGGTCAGCTCCTCGTCCAGGGCGCAGTCGTCGCCCGCAAGCGGCCGCGCGGCCGCCCCCGCAAGCACCCTGTGGCCGCCTGAGCCTGCGTGACCACGCATGGTCCAGACCCCACCGGCCCCCGACACCAACCCATTCCGAAGATCAGGAGATCGTCATGAACCAGCTCGAGATGCTGGCTCGCGACCGGATCAACGAGCGCAGTCAGCGCCAGGAACGCCGCGGCATCCGTCGCAGCGCCCGGCTGATCGCCCAGGAGATCCGCGCCAGTCGACGCCACGACCAGAAGTGAGGGACCGCCCCGAGAGGGTCCCAGCAGGACAATCGAATCGAGTGAGCAAGCCGCGGGTGACGCGCACGTCACCCGCGGTTTTGCGTGTCCGGGCGGCTCTGCACCCCATGCCGCACGTCGGCGCATAATCGATGGCGTGGGCAACGAAGAACGAACTGTGAGCGACCTCCGGCCAGACGGCGAGCAGTCTGCCGCGGCGGGCGCACCGCTCGTCTGCGCGACCTGCGGACGCCGTCCCGAGTCTGGAGAGGCGGCCACGGCCCGACTCACGTGGAGTCGCGTCACGAGCGGCGCCGCCGCCGCGTGGACGTGCGACCGGTGCAGCCGCGAGCACCTGCGCTCCATCGAGGGCAAGCTCGACCCCGACTGGTGGTGAGCCCTCCAGCCGCTTCCTGGGGGTGAGCCCTCGAGCCGCCGCCGACGGGGGTCGCTGACCCAGAGGTGTGTGCGCGGGCGAGCCGCACACGCACGGACTGTGCGCACACGGCATACCGGGTGTGGCTGACCTCGAGGAGTGCGCCTGACGGGGCTCAGCCCGCGCCGCGCTGCCCGATCGGGGGCAGGTCGGCACCGGGCAGGAGCGCGTCGACGATCTCGCGTCCGCGCACCGTACCCCCGAGCTGGCAGAGCACCCCGATGCTCCCGCCCCAGACCCGGTGGATGAGGAGGTACTCCGGGGGCAGGTTGAGCTTGTAGCCGACGGCGTAGTTGGGCTGTCGCGGGTCGTTGATGTGGGCGAAGACGCCGCGCAGCCAGTCACGACTGAAGGTGAACTCGTCCTCACGGAAGGGAGCCATGAACGGTTCGAGGTAGTCGAGGAGGCGCTGCGGGTCGAGGTCGATGCCCGAGCGCACGAAGCCCAGCTCGCGCAGACCGTCGAGCACCTCCTGGGCGCTGCCCTCGAGGCCCGTGGTGAGCAGCGGACCGATCTCTGCGGGCATGCCGTCGGGCAGCCGGTTGACTGCGCCGAAGTCGATGATGCCCAGCCGGTTGTCGGGGGTCATGCGGAAGTTGCCGGGGTGGGGGTCGGCGTGCAGCAGGCCGGCCTCGGCAGGGCCCGCCAGCAGGAACTCGAGGTAGAGCTGCGAGGCGTCGTCGCGTTCCTCAGGGGTGCCGTCGGAGATGATCTGCGAGAGCGGCTTGCCCTCGAGCCACTCCGAGACGATGACGTGCTCGGCGTGCGCCACGACGGCCGGGATGGCGAAGTCCTCGTCGTCGGTGAAGGCGTCGGCGAAGGTCGCCTGCGACCGCGCCTCGAGGCGGTAGTCGAGCTCCTCGGCCATGCGGTCGCGCAGCTCGTCGAGGATCGGACCGATGTCGAGCCCCGGCACCCACCCCGCGGCCACCTTGGCGACCCGCGAGATCTGGCGCAGGTCGCCCATGAGGGCCGCGCCGGCGCCGGGGTACTGGATCTTGACGGCGACGTCGCGCCCGTCGGCCCACACACCGCGGTGCACCTGGCCGATCGACGCCGAGGCGACCGGCTGGTCGTCGAAGGAGCGGAACTTGCTGCGCCAGCGGACGCCGAAGTCGGCTCGGAGCACCTCGTGCACCGAGCTCGTCGGCATCGGCGGTGCGCTGTCCTGCAGCTTGGTGAGGGTCGCCCGGTAGGGGACCGCGATCTCCTCCGGGAAGGCTGCCTCGAAGATCGAGAGCGCCTGCCCGAACTTCATCGCGCCACCCTTGAGCTCACCGAGCACCTGGAAGAGCTGCTGCGCGGTGCGGGCCTGGAGCTCGGCGGCGACGACCTCGGCCGGCTTGCCGCCGATCCGCTTGCCGAATCCGAGCGCGGTGCGACCGGCGAACCCGAGCGGCACGCTGGCCAGCTTGGCGCTGCGCACCACGGCCTTGCGGGGCAGATCGGTCACGGCACCTCCTCGGTCGACGTACGGGGCCACCTGCGAGCCTACGTTCTGCCGGGCTCCCGCGCTGAGGCGGTGCCACCCGGCGTGGGACCGCCGCCCTGCAGCCGCGACGTCCGGTGCCGGCAGCGGGGATGGGGCGGCCACCGTCGGTGGTCGATGCGCGGCCAGGGCAGGGTCACCTCGACGGCGACGCCGGGCGGGGGAGGGTCACCCGCGAGCGAGCGGGCCACGAGGGCGGCCACGGTGCCTGCGACGAGCTGCGACAGCCCCGGTTCGCCGGCACGCGGCGGGTCCGCGGCCGGGCGCGGCTCCACCTGTGGCGCGACCGAGTCCACAGGCACGGTGGCCACCTGGGCCATGACCGTCGGCCAGGCAGCGTCGCGGTCGCTGCGGTGCAGGTCGAGGCACCAGAGGCACGGTGCAGCGGGCGTGCCGTCGACGAGCGGGCCAACGACGGCGCGCGACCCGGTCGTGACGACGGGCAGGTGCGGCACCCCGCGCCGGAGCCAGAGGTCTCCGCGGCGCGGGTCGAGGGCGATGTCGGCGACGAGGACGACGGCTGCGGGCTGCGCCGACCCCGAGCCGCCGGCACCAACCGCACCCATGACACCGACGTCACCCGTGACACGCAGGGCATCCATCACACCGTCGGAGTCCACGGGGCCGGGTGCGGCGGCAGCACCGGTCTCGAGAAGGCGCGTCAGGTCAGAGGCCAGGGAGCCGTCACCCTCGACGAGCACGTGCGACCCGGTGCGAGCCGCCGGGCTTGCCGCCGCCGCTGAGTGAACGGAGTGAACGGAGCGGACGGAGCGGTCCGAGCCGTCGGAGCGGTCGGGGTGCGGAGTCGCCACGGGTTCGAGCAGCCCCAGCCGCCCGACGAGGTCGAGCAGGACGCGCCACCGGCGCCTGGAGACCCCGCTGGCCCTCGCGACGAGGTCGAGAGCGTCGGGCGGCATCGTGCCGTCGAGACGGCCGAGCAGGCGGGCCTCGTCGGGCGTCACACCGGTCACGATCGGGCCGCCCTCGAGCACCCCGAACTGCACCTCGCCGGGGCGCCTCGTGATGGGGCGCAGCCAGAGGGGGATGGCGGCATACGGGCCGGGGTGGGCGGTGTTCATCGGACCTCCGAGGGGAGCGGCGTGCAGCCGCGGCGGCTCAGGGCCTCAGCGTCGCAGGCGGATCCGTCCCGACCGCGCCGTCGTCCACAGGAATGCAGCAGGGGCGGGACCATGGTGGTCCCGCCCCTGCTCACACGGCGTCAGCGACGCCGTCACGACCTGTTCAGGCCTTGCCCAGGATGCGGTTGAGGTTCGTGCCGCACACGGGGCACACGCCCTTGGCCATCCGGCGGCCGTTGTCAGAAACGACAACCTTGCCCTCGGCCTCGCGCTTCTCCTTGCACTTGACGCAGTAGAACTCGCCCTTGTAGGTCTCGTCAGCCATTGGTGTGTCTCCTTGTTGCTGGCGCCCATCCGACGGGCGCCTCGGCTCGCACAACCCTAGAGCACGCTGAGCACGAAATCATGCTCCCGCCCCGCTTGGCGTGCCCGGGGATGATGCGGTAGAACGCGCGGGCGCGGTCAGGGTCCCCGCCGCTGTCGGTGCTCGGGCTTACCCTGCCCTCATGGCGACGGCGCGGCGCGAGGTGGTGCAGACGGTGGTCGACGGGGTCACCGTCGAGGTCCGCCGCAGTGCCAAGCGTCGCCGCACGGTCTCCGCCTACCGCCAGGAGGGGCAGCTCGTCGTCCTCGTGCCCGCCCGCATGAGCGCCGCTGAGGAGGGGGAGTGGGTGCGCACCATGGTCGCGCGCGTCGCCGCCTCCGAGCGGCGCAAGCAGCGCAGCGACGGCGACCTCGAGCGGCGCGCGCTCGAGCTCTCCCGCGAGCACCTTGGTGGAAGAGCCGTCCCCTCGAGCGTGCGCTGGGTGTCCAACCAGAGCAGCCGCTGGGGGTCGTGCACGCCCGCCGAGGGCACGATCAGGCTCTCCGACAAGCTTCAGGGCATGCCGACGTGGGTCGTCGACTACGTCCTGCTCCACGAGCTCGCGCACCTGCTCCAGCCGGGTCACGGCCCGCAGTTCTGGCGGCTCATCGAGGGCTACCCCCGCCTCGAGCGGGCCAGGGGCTACCTCCACGGCGTCTCGGCGAGCGCCGGCCTCGGTCTCAGCGACGATTGAGGCGACGGGCCCCCTCGATGAGCGGCACGAGGTCTGCCGGGGCTCCGTCGGGCAGCCGGTCGGCCGGCCACCAGCGCACGTCGAGCGACTCCTCGCTCACCGAGTGCCCAGCGGCGGCCGGAGCGATGGCTGCGTAGCGCACGTCGAGGTGCTCGCGGCACCGACCGAACGACGCGGCGAGGGCGTGCCGGCTGAGGTCGACGATGTCGGGCAGCACGACGAGCGAGTCGATGCCCGACTCCTCCACCGCCTCACGCGCAGCGCCCGCCCGCATCGTGGCGTCCTGCTCCTCGAAGTGCCCACCGAACTGGAGCCACAGCCGCGCCTTGGGATGGTGCGTGAGGAGCACGTGCTCGCCGCTCTCGTCGAGCACGATGACGCTGCCCGTGAGGTGCGCCGGCGGGCCCGACCGCGCCATCGCGTCGGGATGCTCCTCGAGGTGGCACAGGTAGTCGCGCCGAAGCTGCTCCTGCTCCCCGCTCGGCGCCGCCCACTCCGTCAGCCGGCCGACGGCGTCCTCGCGGAGCGAGAGGTATGCCGCAGCGGTCACTCGCGCTCGCCGGTGGACGGGCCGTCGGCGCCGGGGGTCTCGTCGTCCGGTCCGTGCGTGTCTCCGCCGGTGCCGCCCGAGCCGCCTCCGGCCTCACGGGCGCGGTCGGCCTCCTCGAGGATTCCGCGCAGCACCGCGTCGAGGTCGCTGGCCTGAGATCCTTCGATCCCTTCGACGCCCGCTGCCTCCGAGCCGGCGATCGACCCGGCCGCAGCGCCGGACCCGCCCGTGGCCCGCTGGACGTAGCCGATGGGGTCGTCGAGGTCGGCAGCCGTCGGCGCGAGGTCGGGGTGGGCCCAGCGGCTGTCGCGCAGGTCGGCGCCACCGGCGTTCTCCAGCGCGGCCCAGAGGTTGGCCGCGTCACGCAGCCGGCGCGGGCTGAGGTCGAGCCCCACGAGGCCGGCGAAGGTCTTCTGCGCGGCCCCGCCGACCCGCCGACGACGGATCGTCTCGGCCAGGGCCGCGGACTGGGGCAGGTGCGAGGCGGTGGCGCGGTCGCTCACGTGGTCGACCCAGCCCTCCGCGAGGGCGAGCAGGGTCTCGAGGCGGGCGAGGGCCGCCTGCTGCGCCGGCGTCGGGTGCGGGCGGAAGAGGTTGCCCTGGAGGGCGCCGCGCAGGGCCTCGGGGTCGGAGGCGTCGATCGTCGTGAGGGCCGACTCGATGGCCTCGGTGTCGATGGTGATGTTGCGGGCGTAGTCGTCCACCGCCGAGAGCAGCTGGGGCCCGAGCCACGGCACCTCGGAGAAGAGGCGCACACGAGCCGCCTCGCGCACCGCGAGGTAGAGCCGCACCTGGGGCAGGTCGATCTCGAGCGACTCCGCCAGGGCGGCGACGTTGCCCGGCAGGAGCGCCACGAGGCCCGGCTCGGTGAGGGGCAGCCCGACCTCGGTGCCGCCGACGACCTCGGTCGCGAGCGTGCCGACGGCCTGGCCGAGCTGGGCCGAGAACATCTGCCGGCTGAGGTTGCCGAGCATCGGGGCCCACTGCTCCACCATGGCGCGCGGGTCGAATCCCTCGGGCATGCCGGGGGGCAGGGCCTCGCCGAAGGCCTCAGGACCGAGCTCGCCCATCTGCTTGCGCAGCGCGTCCGACGTCGCCGCCGTGACACCGTCGCTCACCGGCTCGATGAGCTCGAACCAGCGCGGCATCGTCGCCTCGACCCACTCGGCCCGCGAGAGGCCGGTCGCGCGCCAGGCCGGGGCGGCAAGGGTGGTCTGCTCGTCGAGCCAGAGGGTGGCGACGGCGACGGCGTCGGCGACGGCCCGCGCCGCGGCCGGGTCGTGCACGTCGTTGCCCTCGCTCGCGAGCACGTGCTTGCGCGCGACGTCCGTCGCGAGGTCGCGCGAGCCCGTCGGGGTCTGCTGTGCCTGCATGAAGGTGCCCAGCTGGGCGCGCATCGCGGCCTGCGTGGCGGGGTCCGTCGGGTCGACGCCCATGCTGCGCATCACCTCGGCGAGCTCCGGGTTGTTCGCCGCCTCGCCGAGCACCTGCTCGAGCATCGCACCGAGGTCACCGCCGCCGAAGCCGCCGGGCCCACCGGCGCCACCGAAACCGCCGAAGCCACCCGGCCCACCGAGCCCTGAGAGGCCGGCGAAGGGGTCGGTCCCGCTGTCGCGGCTGCCGCCACGCAGCGGCAATCCGAATGGGGAGTCCATGGGGTTGCGGCGCGTGACGTCCTCACCGGACCCGAGTCCTGAGTCGTCGCCCGCGCTGTCGCTGGTGCTGTCGCCCGTGCCTGTGCTGGCGCCGTCACCGGCACCGCTGCCGACCTCGTTGCCGGTCTCGTCCTCGGGGCGCTGCTCGCCCTCGTTGCCGTCGGGTCCGCGGTCGTCCGCCATGTCAGCTCATCCCCACTCACCAGGTGTCGTCGTCCTACCACCAAGACAACCACGGATCCGGCCCGTTGGTTCCCGCGTCCGCGTGGGGTGAGCGTGACCGGAGCGTGACGTCACCGCACAGCGGTTGCTGGGTCCGCGGCATACGATGCTCGTCGTGACCGTCGCCCTGGCCGAGATCCGCGAGACACCCCTGTCGGTCGACGAGGTGCTCGCGAGCGTCACCCACCCGCAGGCCGGCGGCACGTGCCTCTTCGTCGGCACGGTGCGCGACCACGACGGACACGGCGACGGGCCGGACGACGGCAACCGCGGCGTCAGCCACCTCGACTACTCCGCGCACCCGCAGGCGGGCGACGTCGCCCGCGCGCTGGCCGACCGGCTCGCGGCGGAGGGCCGCGTCGTGCGCATCGCGGTCGTGCACCGTGTCGGCCACCTCGAGGTCGGCGACCTCGCCGTCGTCTGCGGGGTGAGTGCCGCCCACCGAGCCGAGGCCTTCGAGGTGTGCCGGGCGCTCATCGACGAGTTCAAGGCGACCGTGCCGATCTGGAAGCACCAGCAGTTCGCCGACGGCGGCGACGAGTGGGTGGGCCTGCCGTGAAGACGATCAAGCGGGTGCCCGCCGCGGGCACCGACGAGCAGGCGTATGCCGCGTGGGACGACTCCGCCGACGGTTCGACCGGTCGCGGCCGGCTCACCCGCGGCAACAAGATCACGCTGGGCCTCTTCTTCGCCTTCCTCGTGCTCATGGTGGCGGGCTCCCTCGTCAAGCTGCCGTATGCCGTGATGAGTCCGGGCCCCACCGTCAACACCCTGGGCGACAGTCCCGGCACGACGAAGCCGATCATCACCGTCTCCGGCCTGCCGACGTATCCCACCGACGGCGCCCTGAAGTTCACGACGGTGCGCGTCGAGGGCGGGCCGGGCTACCCGGTCGACGTGTGGGACGTCCTGCAGGCCTGGGTCGACCCCTCGCGCGACGTCTTCCCCGTCGACGAGATCTTCGACCCGCAGGTGTCGCAGGAGCAGGTCGCCGAGGAGAACGCCGTCCAGATGGAGGGCTCGCAGGAGGAGGCGACGGCCGTCGCGCTGCGGGGTCTCGGCAAGGACGTGCCCACCCACGTCTCGGTCGCGGGCCTGGCCCCGACCTCCAAGGCGAAGGGGCTGCTCCAGGCCAAGGACCGCTTCGTCAAGGTCGGGGGGACCGACATCACGACGGCCGAGAGCGTGCGCGCGGCCCTCCAGCAGGTCAAGCCGGGCGAGAAGGTCGCCGTCACGGTCGAGCGCGACGGCAAGGACGTCACCGTCGAGGTCCCGACGATCAAGGGCCAGGGCGGCCGCACCGCGCTCGGGGTCATCCTCGGCCTGACCCACGACTTCCCGGCGAAGGTGACGATCGACGCCGGCTCGGTCGGGGGACCCTCGGCGGGCCTGATGTTCGCGCTCGGCATCTACGACAAGCTGACGCCCGGCGCTCTCACC
This sequence comes from Humibacillus xanthopallidus, assembly GCF_006717145.1. Taxonomy (GTDB): domain Bacteria; phylum Actinomycetota; class Actinomycetes; order Actinomycetales; family Dermatophilaceae; genus Humibacillus; species Humibacillus xanthopallidus. The sequence continues at coordinate 1,535,507 of NZ_VFQF01000002.1, forward strand.
GGCAACCACCAGGTGGCGGGCACGGGCACCATCGACGACGGCGGCAACGTCGGCCCGATCGGGGGCATCAAGCAGAAGCTCGCCGGGGCGCGCGCCGGTGGGGCGGAGTTCTTCCTCGCCCCCGCCGACAACTGCAACGAGGTGGTCGGCAACATCCCGGACGGCCTCGAGGTCTTCAAGGTCAGCACCTTCGACGAGGGGCGCACCGCCGTCGAGGCGATCGCCAAGGGCCGCACCGGGTCGCTGCCCCGCTGCTGACGGGGGAGCCGCCGGGGTTGCCGGGTCAGTCCTCGAAGGTCGCCTGCAGGGCCGCCACGAGCCCTGGCGCGATGTCGCGGCCGGTGGCCACGGCGTCGTCCGAGTCGTGCGCGCGCTGGCGCAGGAGGCAGATCGAGGTGCCGTCGCGCAGCACGGCGACGAGGAGGCGCACGTCCTGACGATCGGGGTGGGCGGCGAGGTGGTCGACCGCCGCCTCCGGGCGCTCCGGCAGGTCGCGCTCGGCGTCCGGGGGCACGACCATGCGCTCGATCGCGAAGGCGCACCCGTCGACCTCCGGCGGCCACGCGAGGCGCCCGAGGAGCGTCTCGAGCGAGCTCGTCGCAGGCAGGCCCTCCTGCTCGATGGCGCTGAGGGCCCCCTCGGCCAGGTCGGAGGTGCCCATCTGCTCGCGCAGGTGCGGCTCGCGGGCCAGCAGGTCGGCGGTGCGCACGAGCGCGAAGAGCCGCGGTGGCTGGTCCCAGCCGCCGGCGGCGACGTGGCGCTCGGCGTCGAGGGCGGCGATGGCGAGGGGGTCGGCGACCGGCTGGACGTTCACGGCACCCATGCTGCCGTATGCCGCCCGGCCGGGCCCCACGGCATACTCCCGCTCGTGCGTGGGCAGTCGTTGGTCAGTCGTCGGTCAGTCGTTGGTCACGGTGCGGCATCGGCCCGCTCGGACACATAAGGAGCCGGGTTATGGTTGGCGCCAGGCGGCCCGGCCGCCCCCTCAGCCCGGCGACCACAAGGCACTCCACGTGAGCGACAGCAACTTCGGCCCCCCACCGAGCAACTTCAACGACGACGACGGCAACGGTCCTCCGCGACGGGGCGACACCGCCATGCTGCCGCCCGCGCGCAAGCCGCTCGTCACGGCGCTCGTCGTCGCCGGTGTCCTCGTCGTCCTGCTCGGCATCGCGGCGCAGTTCTGGACCGAGGTGCTCTGGTACCAGTCGGTCAGCTTCTCCGGCGTCTTCAGCACGCAGATCATCACCAAGGTCCTGCTCGGCGTCATCGGCGGCCTGCTGACGGCCGCCGTCGTCTGGTCGAGCATCCACATCGCCTACCGCAACCGGCCGATCTACGCGCCGTCGCCCGACACCCAGGCGATGGAGCACTACCGCGAGCTCGTCGAGCCGATGCGTCGCACCGCGACGATCGCCGCTCCGCTCGCAATCGGGCTCTTCGCCGGACTGTCCGCAGCGACCCAGTGGGACACCTTCCTGCTCTGGCGCAACAGCCAGCCCTTCGGCCAGACCGACCCGGAGTTCGGCCTCGACATCGGCTTCTTCGTTTTCGACCTGCCGTGGATCAACTTCGTCGTCGCCTTCCTCACGATGATCCTCGTCATCGGCTTCATCACCGCGGCCTTCACGCACTACCTCTACGGCGGCATCGTCGCGGGTCAGAAGATGCGCTCGACCCAGGCGGCCAGGGTGCACCTGTCGGTCATCGCAGCCGTGCTCGTGCTCGTGCGCGCCGTGGCGTTCTGGATCGACCGCTACAACCTCGCGACGGCACAGTCGACGCGCATGACCGGTATCCAGTACACCGAGGCGCACGCCGTCATCCCGACGAAGGGCATCCTCGCGATCGCGGCCGTCATGTGCGCCGGCATGTTCATCGCGACGATCTGGACCCGCTCGTGGCGGCTGCCGCTCGTCGGTGTCGCGGTGCTCGCCGTCATCGTCGTGGCCGTCGGCGGCATCTACCCGGCCCTCGTGCAGTCGCTCAAGGTCGGCCCGTCGGAGAAGTCGCTCGAGGTCCCCTACATCCAGCGCAACATCGACGCGACCCGGGCGGCCTACGGCTTCAACCAGATCAAGGTCGACTCCTACGACACCAACACCGTCGCGGCGCCCGGTCAGCTGCGCGGCGACGCGGCGACGGTGCCCGGCATCCGGCTCATCGACCCCAACGTCGTGAGCCCCACCTTCAAGCAGCTCGAGGCGAGCAAGGGCTACTACCAGTTCGCCGACGTGCTCGACGTCGACCGCTACACGATCGACGGCGTGCCCACCGACACCGTCATCGCCGCCCGCGAGCTCGACCTCGGCGGCGTGCCGGACGGGCAGCGCAACTGGCTCAACGACCACACCGTCTACACCCACGGCTACGGCGTCGTCGCGGCCAAGGGCAACACCCGTGAGGACGACGGCCGCCCGAGCTTCTTCGAGTCGCAGATCGGCACCGAGGGCAAGCTCGGCAAGTACGAGCCGCGCATCTACTTCGGCGAGCAGTCGCCGGAGTACTCCATCGTCGGCGGCGACAAGAAGGAGTTCGACTACCCGGACCCCGAGGGCACCGGGCAGATCACCTACACCTACCAGGGCACCGGTGGCGTCGAGCTCGACGCGGTCAAGCGGATGGCCTACGCGATCAAGTACCGCGAGATCAACTTCCTGCTCTCCGACGCCGTCACCAACGACTCGCGCATCCTCGACCACCGCACGCCCCGCGACCGCGTCCAGCGGGTCGCTCCCTGGCTGACGCTCGACGGCAACGCCTACCCGGCGGTCGTCGACGGCCGCGTGCTGTGGATCCTCGACGGCTACACGACCTCGGCCAACTACCCCTACTCCGAGACCACGACGCTCGACCAGGCGACTGAAGACTCGGTCACGAGCGTGCGCCAGTCGGTGCGGGCCGTGCAGGCCGGCAAGGTCAACTACGTGCGCAACTCGGTCAAGGCCACGGTCGACGCCTACGACGGCACCGTGACGCTCTACCAGTGGGACGAGTCCGACCCCGTGCTCAAGGCCTGGATGTCGATCTTCCCCGACAGCGTCAAGCCGCTCGCCGACATCCCGGGCTCGCTCATGAAGCACCTGCGCTACCCGGAGGACCTCTTCAAGGTGCAGCGCCAGCTGCTCCAGAAGTACCACGACACCGACGCGGCCTCCTTCTACGGCGGCCAGAACTTCTGGCGGGTGCCGGACGACCCGACGCAGCAGGGCGTCGACCTGCTCCAGCCGCCCTACTACCTGTCGCTCGCCATGCCCGGCCAGGACGAGCCGGCGTTCTCGCTGACCTCGACGTTCATGCCTGTCGGTGACCGCAACGTGCTGACCGGCTTCCTCGCCGTCAACGGCGACGCCGGTAGCGAGACGGGCAAGAAGGCAGCCGGCTACGGCACGATCCGGCTGCTCGAGACGACAGGTGGCACGGTCAACGGCCCGGGCCAGGTCTACAACGACATGCGTAGCTCGGCGGTGTCGTCGAAGGATCCCGAGCTGCCCACGACCTTGGCGCAGTACATCGGCACGACGTCCAACAACGGCAACGTCGTCATCTTCGGCAACCAGCTGACCCTGCCGGTCGGCGGTGGGCTGCTCTACGTCCAGCCGATCTACTCGCAGGCACGTTCGTCCTCGGGCACCTACCCGCGCCTCGTCGCGGTGGCCGTGGCCTTCGGCAACAAGATCGCGTGGGCCGGCTCGCTCGACGGGGCGCTCAACGACCTCTTCGGCGGCTCGTCGGGTGCATCTGCCGGTGACACGGGAACCAACACGCCCGCGACGCCGACACCGGGGTCGACGGGCTCGACGGGCTCCGGCGGCACCCCGACGACCTCGCCGACGCCGACGGGCACCTCGACCGCCACACCGGCGCCGGGGGCCACCCCGAACGCTGCGGCGCTCGCTCAGGCGCTCAAGGACGCTGAGGCCGCGTATGCCGAGGGCGAGGCCGCGCTGAAGCGTGGCGACTTCTCGGCCTACGGTGCCGCGCAGACAAAGCTCAAGGATGCCCTCAAGCGCGCGGTCGACGCCTCGCCGCAGGGCACCGCGACGACGAAGGCGCCCTGACCCGAGCCGGGAGATCCCGTTGTGGCGGTGCATGGATCATGCACCGCCACAACGGGATCCGTGCGTTCGGAGGTGTGTGCGGGCGTTGCGTCACCCCGATTTGGTGTCTGCGTCGGATTCGCGTAACGTTGCTCTTGCCGACGCGGGGTGGAGCAGCTCGGTAGCTCGCCGGGCTCATAACCCGGAGGTCGCAGGTTCAAATCCTGCCCCCGCTACCAATCGCAAGGCAACGACGAAGGGCCCCGGAGAGATCCGGGGCCCTTCGTCGTTCGTGCCCACGGTCGTGCAGGTGGCGCAGACGTGCACGATGGTGCGGGTGACCGCCCGACAGCCACTCGGGGCTGTCGGGGCGGCAGGGGCGTCAGAGCCGTGCGACCTCGCACAACGACGAACGCAGCGGCGAGCTGCCGCTGACCGGGTCGCTCGGGGTCTGACGGAGCACGAGGTTGAGGTTGACGCCGTCCTGCTCGTAGGGATCCGACGACGGCAGCCCCAGCTCGTCGCACCCCTGTGACCAGCCGTGCTGGGCGCACACGACGCCCGGCGCGATGCTCGAGTTGAGCTTCGCGCGGGCGCGCACGGCGCCGTGGGGCGTGCTGATGCGCACCCAGTCGCTCGTGGTGATGCCGCGAGCCTGCGCCGCGTCGGGGTGCAGCTCGACCTGCGGGTCGGGCGCGGCGCGCCGCAGCTCGGCGACCTGGCGGTGCTGCGACTCGCAGAACCGCAGGGACTTTGCACAGGTCAGAACCAGGGGGTAGTCCCTGACGAGGTCGGGCCGCGAGCGGGGGCCGAGGGCCGGTTCGGTGAAGCTGGGCAGTGCGGGCTCGCCGTGCTCGACCAGCTCCATGGACCAGATCTCGACGAGCCCGGTCGGTGTGCGGAAGCCCCGTTCCTCGTACTTGCGGTGGCGCGTGGGCAGGTCGAGGGCGATGCCGCGCGGTTGCTCCCGCAGCGCCTCGAGAGTGATTCCGCTAGGGGCGAGCTGGTGGCGCCAAGCGGCGTCGATGTCACCGTCCCAGAAGTGCTCACCGAGGCCGAGGCGCTGGGCGAGGGCGAACACGATCTGGAGGTCGGAGCGCGCCTCGCCACGCGGGGGAGCGGCGGGACGACGGAGCTGAACGTGGGACTGCGCCTGCTGGCTGACCTCGAACCCGACGCGCAGCGCCTCCGTCTCGAACGGGCTCGCGACGGGCAGGACGATGTCGGCGAGCGCCGCAGTGGGGCTCATGAAGAGGTCCGCGTGGACGAAGAAGTCCAACGACGACAAGGCATCTCGCACCCGAGCGCTGTCTCCGTGCGCCATGACGAGGTTGGCGCCGAAGTTGACGAGGGCGCGGGCGCGGTAGGGCTCGTGGTCGAGCGCCGCGGTGCAGAGGTCCTCGCCGGTGACGAACTCGAAGCGGGCCGGCCCCAGGGGGCGTCCCTGCACGCCGATGGTGCGGGCTCGCTGCGCGTCGCTCAGCAGGCCGGCGCCGTCGACCGGGTTCGTCGGCACCGGGGTGAAGAGCACGTTGCCCCCGACGGCGTCGAGGCACCCGGTGAGCGCGTAGAGGACGTTGACGGCACGGATCATCTGGGTCGTGTTGCTGTGCTGCTCTAGGCCGCTCCAGCTGTAGTAGGCGACCGGGCGCGACTCCCACAGGGTGCGTGCGGTGTCGACGAGCACCTGGGCCGAGACCCCAGTCACGGACTCGGCCGCCTCCGGCGTGAGGTTCTCGCAGTGCCGTCGCAGGAGCTCGAGAACCGGGCTGCAGGTCACCGGGCCGTTCGTGGTGGCGACCTCGGCAGTGCCGGAGACGGCACATCGTGACACCGAGCTGGCGTATGCCGGTGTGGCCGGGTCGACGGCGACGGGCCGCGCGTCCGGCTCGTCCCACGCCACGTAGCCCGTGCGCGCGGAGGCGCCGGGCAGCTCGTCCGCGCGAAGCAGGCGTCCGGTGTCGAGCCGCACGAGGAGCGGTGCGTTGGTCCAGCGGCGCACGAAGTCCTCGTCGTACCAACCGTTCTCGATCATCACGTGGATCAGCCCGAGTGCGAGGGCGGCATCGGTGCCCGGTCTGACCTGGAGCCAGTGGTCGGCCCTGCCGGCCAGCCCGGTGCGGCGGGGGTCGACCACGACGAGGCGGGCGCCCCGGTTCACCGCGTCGACCGTCGCGGTGGCGTGCACGAGCCGCGACACCGACGGGTTGTAGCCCCAGAAGAGGATGCAGCCGGCGTTGTCGAGGTCGGGCATGAACGCGCCCGGCACCGGCGCGCCGAAGGTGTAGGTCGACGCGAGGAAGCGGCCCCAGCCGCACAGCTCCATCGAGTTGGTGAAGTTCGGGCTGCCGAAGGCACGGCGCAGCCGCGTGATCCAGTCCGCGGAGTCGCTGATCGCGGAGGTCGACGGCGACGCCGAGCCGAACACCACCGCCTCGGGACCGCTCTCGTCCGCGATGGTGCGCAGGTGCTCGGCGATGGTGTCCAGCGCCTCGTCCCAGCTGATCTGCACCCACTCCGTGCTCGCGGAGCCCTTGGGGGTCGTGCGGCGCAGGGGGTGGAGCAGGCGGTCCGGGTGCTCGAGCACCTGTGGCGCGGCCTTGCCCTTGACGCACACGGCCCGGCCGGTCGGGTGATCCGGGTCAGGCCCGAGGGCGATGAGCCGGCCGTCCCGGACGGTGGCCGTCGCGCCGCACCGCGACACGCACATGGCGCAGAAGGTCGCCAACTGGTCGGCGTTCGCACCGGGCATGGCGCCCTCCCGCGGAGAGGAGCTGGGTCGTTGCCGAGCCATTCTAGGGACCATCCCCGAGAACTCGGCTTCTCCGATTCCGCACCGGCGCCGGGGTGGTGGTGGGCAGGATGGGCCATGGGCGAGAACGGTCCTCGTCCAACGAGACCCGGGAGCACCCATGGACTGGAGTATCGGCAACATCCTGTGGATGGTCATCGGTGGCGCGATCATCGGTGTCCTCGCCCGCATGTTCCTCCCCGGCAAGCAGGCCATCCCCTTCTGGCTGACGATCCTCGCCGGCATCGTCGGCATGCTCGTGGGGGACTGGCTGGCCGGACTCTTCGGCGTCGAGAAGACGGCCGGCATCGACTGGATCAGGCACGGGCTGCAGCTGCTCGTCGGCATGATCGCCGTGGGTGCCGTCGCCTCGATCAGGGGCCGGCGCGCCGCCCCCTGAGGGTCGCCGTCAGCGCTCAGCAGGTGACGGGCGTCGAGGCGGCACGCGCGCCGCCTCAGTCCCCGCTCAAGCGCGCTCCGCGGCGGCCCGCGACGCCGCGATGACGCGGGTGAGGGACGCGTGCAGCTCCTGGAGCTCCCCGACCGCCATGCCCAGGCGCTCGATGATCTGAGGTGGCACGAGGAGGGCCTCGGCGCGCAGGGCGGCTCCGCGCGGGGTAAGGCTGACCAGCAGAGCGCGGTCGTCGTGCGGGTGTCGCTCGCGCACGACGAGACCGGCCGCCTCGAGACGCTTGACGAGCGGTGACACCGTCGCGGGCTCGAGGCTCAGCAGCTCGCCGATCTCTTTGAGGGCGAGAGGAGCCCGCTCCCAGAGGGCGAGCATCACGAGGTACTGCGGGTGGGTGAGGCCGAGCGGCTCGAGGACGGGCCGGTAGAGGCCGATGACGTTGCGTGCGGCCACGGCGAGGGCGAAGCAGACCTGCTGGTCGAGGCGCAGCAGGTCGTCCGGGGTGTGCCCGACGCGGCCCTCGGGGTCGCTGACCGACCCGGCGGCTCCGGACGGTCCGGTGGGTGCGGCCTGGCTCGGCTGGCTCATCGCGGTGGTCTCCTCGTTCAGCTCGACCATATAGTATGTGCACTAATCATCTGTGCACTAACGATATCCGAGGTGTTCGACATGACCCGATCCTCTCGCGGCGAGGGCCTTTCCCTGGCCTACCGGTTCGGCTACCGCTTGCGGCTCGCGGCCCTCACGCTGCTCGGCCCCGCGGAACTCGAGGAGCACAACGACCCCAAGGCGCGCCTGCGCCGTGAGCGGGAGCGGAAGGTGGCGGCCGCAGCGGCGCGCCGGGACGCTCGGGCCTGACGCCCGGGTCAGACTGCGGGGCTCGTGCCCTGCGCCGTCACGAGGCTCGTTGCGGGCAGGTCGAACCACCTCAGGTGGTCGAAATCGGCGTTGACGTGTCCCTCGGGGCAGGCCGGCGGGGTGGCTGCCGCGAGGATCCGTCGGCCCTCGGACAGGTGCTCGGCGAGCACCTCCTCACCTGCGCGGTCGTTCTGCTTCGGGTAGGTGAGACGCCCGTCCTCGAAGCCGACCTGACGCAGCCGCAGCGGAGGCTCGACCGGCCCGTCGTGGTGGCGCCAGAGGCCGCTGCGGGCATCGAAGTCGTAGTCGCCGAGGAGGCGCCAGCCTTCGCGCGCGACGAGGCGCACCGCCTCGATGACGTAGTCGGCCACTGTGTCGGAGATGAAGTAGTTGAAGTTGACCCGCACCCAGCCGGGCTTGATGCCTTCGCAGCCACGGCCGATCTCGCGCTCGAACTCCTGCGATCGCTCGAGGTCGATTCCGAGAAGGGTGTGGCCGTAGGGGCCGGCGCACGAGCATCCGCCCCGGGCCTGGATGCCGAAGAGGTCGTTGAGCACGGCGACGACGAAGTTGTGGTGGAGGTGGCGCCCGCCCGCGGAGCGCACGGTGAAGGACACGATCGAGAGCCGTTCGGCCGACAGGTTGCCGAGGATCTCGATGGCCGGCTCCTGCTGCCACGCCTCGACGGCGCGGCGGAGGAAGACCGCCTCACGGGCGCGGATCGTCGGTGTCCCGACGGCCTGCTTGAGCTTGAACACGAGCCCCGCACGGATCGCCTCGATGATGGCGGGCGTGCCGCCCTCCTCGCGGTGGGCGGGATCGGTGAGGTAGTCGTGCGCCGTGGGGTTGACGAAGGCCACCGTGCCGCCGCCGGGCACGTCGGGCACGCGGTTGTCGAACAGCTCGCGTCGGGCGACGAGCACACCGGGCGTGCTCGGGCCCCCGATGAACTTGTGGGGGCTGAGGAAGACGGCGTCCTTGTAGGCGGTCGGGTCGGCGACGCCGCGACCACCCGTGCCGTACATCTCGATGTCGACGTAGGGAGCGGCGGCGGCGAAGTCCCAGAAGGCGAGGGCGCCGTGCTCGTGCAGCAGCGACGAGATGGCATCGGTGTCGGTCACGATGCCGGTGACGTTGCTTGCAGCAGAGAAGGATCCGATGACGAGGGGCCGAGCGGTGTACTCCTGCAGGCGTGCTCGCAACACGTCACGGTCGATGTGGCCGTCGAGGTCCTGCGGGATGACGACGACGTCGGCCACGCACTCACGCCACATCACTTCGTTGGAGTGGTGCTCGTACGGGCCGATGAAGATGACGGGGCGCTGGTCAGCGGGGACGAGACTGCTTGCGTGCCAACGGTCCTCGAAGCTGGACGGGACCCTGAGGCCGAGGATGCCGACGAGCTTGTCGATCGCCCCGGTGCATCCCGACCCGGCGAAGATGACGACGGTCTCGTCGTCGCCGCCCACGGCCTCGCGGATCTCGCGCCGGGCATCCTCGCGCAGCCGGGTGGTCTGCAGGCCGGTGCCGGAGCTCTCGGTGTGCGTGTTGGCGTAGCGGGGGAGCACCTCGTCGCGGATGAAGTCCTCGATGAAGCCGAGCGCCCGCCCGGAGGCGGTGTAGTCGGCATATGTCACGCGGCGCGGGCCGTAGGGGCCCTGCATGACCTGGTCGTCACCGATGACACTGGTGCGGATGAGCGTGAGGAGGTCGTCGGAGGAGGAGGGGTCCGTCGCGGTCATGGCCCAAAGCATACCTGCTGTGATGCTAACCGAGCAGACCATAACGTAGCGTTACTCGTCACGCTCAGCGCGGTGGCCGGACGAGACCGGGAGCCGTCGCATAGGGTCGGTCCGTGACTGCGATCTCCTATCCCCTCGTCGAGCGGACGCTCGCCAACGGGCTGCGCGTCATCGTCTCGGAGGACCACGCGGCACCCAACGTCGCGGTCAACCTCTGGGTCGGTGTCGGCTCCCGACACGAGAGCCCCGGCCGTACCGGCTTCGCCCACCTCTTCGAGCACCTGATGTTCCAGGGCAGCCGCAACGTCAAGTCGGGCGAGCACTTCTCGGCGCTCATGGACGAGGGGGCGCGCCTGAACGCGACGACGTGGTTCGACCGCACGAACTACTTCGAGACCGTCCCGACAGGCGCCCTCGAGCTCGCCCTCTGGCTCGAGGCCGACCGGCACGGGCACCTGCTCGACGCCGTGACGCAGGAGAACCTCGACAACCAGCGTGACGTCGTCAAGGAGGAGAAGCGCCAGCGCTACGACAACGTGCCCTACGGCACGGCCCTCATCGACATCTACGCGACGGCCTTCCCGGAGGACCACCCCTACCACCACCCGACGATCGGCTCGATGGAGGACCTCGACGCGGCGACGCTCGACGACGTCCACGCCTTCTTCCGTGCTCACTACGCCCCCAACAACACCGTGCTCACGCTCGTCGGCGACATCACGCCCGACGAGGGCTTCGCCGCGGCCGAGAAGTACTTCGGCCCACTGGCGGCCATCCCCCTCGAGAGCCGGCCGCGGCACGCCCAGCTCCCTCCGATCGACGGCCCAGTGCGGGTCGACCGCGTCGGCGACGTGCCCAATGACCGCCTCTATGTGGCCTTCCGGCTGCCCGTCGACACCACGCCGGACTACCTCGCCTGCCAGGTCGCCGTCGACGTGCTCGGTGGGCTGGCGAGCAGCCGCCTCATGCGCCGTCTCGTGCGCACCGACGAGACCGCCGTCGCCGTCGGGGGCTGGACCATGGGCCTCGTCGACGGCGTGGGTCTCGGAGCCTTCACCGTCGACGTCTCGGCGGGCGCCGACGCCGACGAGGTGGAGCAGGCGCTCTGCGAGGAGATCACGCGCTTCATCGCCGAGGGGCCCGACGAGGCCGAGCTCGAGTCCGTCATCGCCGACACCGAGCGCTCGTGGCTGAGCGCCCTGGCGAGCATCGAGGAGCGGGCCGACCACATCAGCCATCACGCGCTGCTGACGGGCGACCCGGACTACGTCAACACCTTCGTCGACCGGTTGCGACAGGTGAGCGCCGACGACGCGCGGGCCGCCGCGGCAGTGTGGCTCGATCCCGGGTCGCGAGCGGTCGTGCGCTACCTCTCCGACTCCAGTGGTCGCGGCGAGGAGGGGGAGGCGGCATGACCGAGCTCGCCCGCCCCGTCGTCGCCCCCCCTGCCCCATGGGACTTCCCCCTGGCGGCGACGCACGACCTACCCAACGGCCTCCGGCTGCTCACCTACGACGTGCCGGGGCAGTACGTCCTCTCGCTGCGCCTCGGACTGCCGATCTCGCTGCGCGACGAGCCTGACGACCGTGAGGGCGTCGCGACGATCATGGCGCGCTCGCTCGACGAGGGCACGGAGCGCTGGTCGGCCGAGGAGTTCGCCCGGCTGCTCGAGCGCAAGGGCGTCAGCTTCGGTGCGGGGATGGGCGACTCAGGCCTCTCGCTCGACCTCGACGTCGTCAAGGGCAACCTCGAGCCGGCTCTCGACCTGCTCCGACAGATCCTCACGGAGCCCGCCTTCCCGCAGACCGAGGTCGCACGCCAGGTGCGCACCCGGCTCGCCGAGATCGACCAGGAACGTGCGGTTCCGGCCGCCCGGGCGGGTCTGGAGTTCGTCCGCACGTTCTACGCGCCCGACGACCGGTCGTCCCGGCCGACGGGCGGGTCGCGCGGCACCGTCGCGCAGATCACGCGCGACGACGTCGTGCGGTTCCACGCCGAGCACGTCGTGGCCGCAGGCGTGACGATGGTCGTGGCCGGCGACCTCGAGGGCCTCGACGTGCCGGCCCTCGTCGACGCTTCCCTCGGCGGCTGGGGGAGCGGCGACCGTGAGCGCGACCGACACCTCGACCGCCCTGCGACGCTCGCCACCGACCGCTCCCGCATCGTGCTCGTCCACCGCGCCGGCTCCGTGCAGACCGAGCTCGTGGTCGGTGCGCCGGGACCGGACCGCTCGGTCGAGGGTGGCTGGGCTCCATATCCGGTGCTCGGCTTCGTGCTCGGTGGGTCGCCCACCGCACGGGTCGACGCCGTGCTGCGCGAGGACAAGGGCTACACCTACGGCATCCGCTCGAGCTTCCGCCCCCGCAGGGCTGGTGGCCTCTTCCTCACGTCCGGATCGGTGCGCTCGGACTCGACCACCGAGTCGCTGCGCCTGCTCGTCGAGATCCTCGGCAGCGGGTCGGATGGCTTCTCCGAGAAGGAGATCCGCTCGGGCGTCGACTTCATCAGCAAGACGGCGCCGGGCCGCTACGCAACGGCCGACGCCATTGCCGACGAGGCCGTCAGCATGGCGCTCGACGGGCGCACGACGGAGTTCGTGACGAGCAACCTGCGCGACCTGCGCACCGTCGACGCACCCCGCGTCGACGCGGCATACGCCAGGTTTGCCGAGCGGGCCGGCATCGGTGTCGGCCCGCGAGCGGGCGCCGGGTGGACCATCGCGATGGTCGGTGATGCCGACGCTCACCTCGACACCATCTCGGCGCTGGACCTCGGCGAGGTCACGGTCGTGCGCGACGACCACTCCTGACCGCCGCTCACCTCGACACCCCCGGGTTCGAGGTGATCTTGCGCCGCACGTGGGTGCCGGCATCACCTCGATCCGCGGGGGTATGCCGCTGGGTGGAGGTGATCTCGCGCCTCACGTGTGCCGGCATCACCTCGAACCGCGGGGGTATGCCGCCGGGTGGAGGTGATCTCGCGCCCCACGTGGGTGCCGGCATCACCTCGAACCGCGGGGGTATGCCGCTGGGTGGAGGTGATCTTGCGCCTCACGTGGGTGCCGGCATCACCTTGATCCAGGGGTTGGGGGTGGGGCGGCGGGTTGGGACCAGCAGGGCTTGGGGCTGTGGGTCAGAGGGGGCGCTCGAGGACGTAGTCGTCCTCGTAGGCGCCACCGACGAGGAAGCGCTTCGTGCCCACCCGGCCGAAGCCGCTCTTGGCATAGAAGCGCTGGGCTCGCTCGTTCTGCTGGTTGACGCCGAGCCACGCCCCGGCGGCACCGACCGACGCCGCCCACTCGAGCGAGGCCGCCATCAGCGCTGCGGCCGCGCCGGTGCCGTGCGCCTCGGGCAGGACGTAGATCTTGCTCAGCTCGACCGTGGGCCGCAGCGTCAGCGCGGCACGCACGTCGGCGTCGTGGGGCTCGCCGCGCACGAGCATCGCATAGCCCAGCGGTATGCCGTCGCGCTCGGCGAGCAGGACGCGACGGTCCGCGTCGGCGAGGTAGTCGTCGAAGCGGGCGGGGGAGAGCACGTCGGCGATGAACGCGTCGACCCGTTCGCGGCTCATGCCCGGCGGGCAGGCGAGGCCGAACGTCGCAGCCGCCACCTCGGCGAGCTCCGGCACGTCGTCGGGCCCCGCGACCCTGACCGTCACGCTCGTGGTCGTGCTCACGGCAGCCCGATCCGCGAGAGCACCTCGTCGTGGAGCAGCCCGTTCGTCGCGAGCGCGTTGCCGCTCCAGCACCCGTCACGACCGTCGAGGCCGGTGAACCGCCCGCCCGCCTCCTGCACGATGGTCACGAGCGCCGCCATGTCGTGCACGGCCAGCTCGGGCTCCGCGGCGATGTCGACCGCCCCCTCGGCGACGAGCATGTAGGACCAGAAGTCGCCGTAGGCGCGGCTGCGCCAGCAGTCGTCCATGAGCTCGAGGACCTGGGCGCCACGACCTCGCTCGCGCCACCCACCGAGGGAGGAGTAGGACATCGACGCGTCGGCGAGGGTGCTGACCTGTGACACCGAGATGCGCTTCGCCGACGACAGGGACCGCCCCGACCACGCCCCAGACCCCTGCGCGGCCCACCAACGGCGCTGCAGGGCGGGAGCGGCCACGAGGCCGAGCACGGGCACCTCGTCGACGACGAGCCCGATGAGCGTGGCCCACACCGGCACGCCACGCACGAAGTTCTTCGTGCCGTCGATGGGGTCGACGATCCAGCGCCGGGAGCCGTGGCCGGTCGTGTCGAACTCCTCACCCTGCACGACATCGCGCGGGCGGGTTCGCTTGAGCTGCAGGCGGATCAGCTCCTCGGCCGCCCGGTCCGCGTCGGTGACGGGGGTGAGGTCCGGCTTGCTCTCGACGACGAGGTCGTCAGCCCGGAAGCGGGCGGTCGTCACGCGCTCGACGGCATCCGCGAGCACGTGGGCCAGACGCAGGTCGTCGTCGTAGAAGGTCACCGGGTCAACCTATCGCCGCGGGCGGCGCCAGATCTCAGTAGTGGTCGTCCGTGCTCGACCGGCTGCTGAGCAGGCGGCGCAGCGACTCGAGGCGGCTCTTGCCGGAAGGCCCGGCATGGCCCTCCTCCACCCACGCGTCGAGGGCGCACTCCTCCTCGTCGTGGGTACAGCCGCGCGGGCAGTTGTCGGTGCCGGCGGCGAGGTCGGGGAAGTGGTCGATGATGTGGTCGACGTCGATGTGGGCCAGGCCGAACGACCGGATGCCCGGGGTGTCGATGACCCAGCCGTCGACGTCCCCGGGTAGGCGCAGCGCGACGGCGTTGGTCGACGTGTGCCGTCCGCGGCCGGTCGTGTCGTTGACGACGCCGGTGGCCCGGGCCGCCCCGGGCACGAGGGCGTTGACGAGCGTGCTCTTGCCCACCCCGGAGTGCCCGACGAGCACCGAGACCCGGCCGGCGAGACGCTCGCGGAGCTCCTCGACCCCGCTGATCTCGCCGTCACGCCTCGAGGTGACGACGTGCTCGACCTCGAGCGGCGTGTAGCTCGACAGGAAGGGCGCCGGGTCGACGAGGTCGGCCTTGGTCAGGGCGAGGAGCGGCACGAGGTCTGCGTCGTACGCCGCCACGAGGCAGCGGTCGACCATCCGCGGTCGCGGCTCCGGGTCGGCCAGGGCGGTGACGATGACGAGCTGGTCGGCGTTGGCCACGATGATGCGTTCGAACGGGTCGGTGTCGTCGGCCGTGCGGCGCAGCACCGAGCGGCGCTCCTCGATGCGCACGATGCGAGCGAGGGCGTCGGGCCCGCCTGCGAGGTCGCCGACGAGGGCCACGTCGTCACCGACGACGACCCGGGTGCGGCCGATCTCGCGGGCCTTCATCGCCGTGACGACGCGCTCGGGCTCCTTCTTGCCGAGAGCACCCTTCGGGATGAGACACGTGTAGCGGCCTCGGTCGACCCCGATGACCATCGCGACGACCGCGTCGGCGTGGGCCGGGCGTTCCTTGGTGCGGGGCCTCGATCCCTTGCGGCTCGGGCGGACCCGGATGTCGCCCTCGTCGAGGTCCCGCCAGCTCATCGCGGCAGCACCACCGCTGATGAGCCCTCGAGCATGTCCTGCCACAGCCCCACGAAGTCGGGCAGGGTCTTGGCGGTGGTCGCGACGTCCTCGACGACGACACCGGGCACCCGCAGGCCGAGCACCGCACCAGCGGTGGCCATGCGGTGGTCGTGGTACGTGCGGAACCGACCGCCGTGCAAGCGTGCCGGCCTGATCCGTAGCCCGTCCTCGGTCTCGAGGACGGAGCCACCCAGCCCACTGAGCTCGGTGGTCAGTGCTGCGAGGCGGTCGGTCTCGTGTCCGCGGATGTGGGCGACGCCGCGGATCCACGAGGGCGTCGACGCGAGGGCCGCGAGGGCCGCCACCGTGGGCGTCAGCTCGGCCGCGTCGTGCAGGTCGATGTCGATGCCGACGAGCTCACCGCTGCCGGTCACCGTGAGGCCCGTCCGGTCGAGCCGCACGTCGGCACCCATGGAGTCGAGGATCTCGCGGAGCAGGTCGCCGGCCTGGGTCGTGTGCTGTGGCCACCCCGGCACGCGCACGGTGCCACCGGCCACGA
The DNA here is from genome assembly GCF_006717145.1 of Humibacillus xanthopallidus. Taxonomy (GTDB): domain Bacteria; phylum Actinomycetota; class Actinomycetes; order Actinomycetales; family Dermatophilaceae; genus Humibacillus; species Humibacillus xanthopallidus. The sequence continues at coordinate 1,551,420 of NZ_VFQF01000002.1, forward strand.
GCGCCGCGGCGACGAAGGGGCCGGCGTTGGAGAGATCCGGCTCCACCGAGACGTCGAGGGCGTTGATCTCGGACGGCTCGACGCGCCACGTGTTCGGCTCGCTGTCGTCGACGATCGCGCCGGCGTCGCGGAGCGTCTCGACGGTCATGAGGATGTGCGGCTCGCTCGGCACGGGCTTGCCGTCGTGGTGCACCGTGACGCCCTCGTCGTAGCGCGCCCCGGCGAGGAGCAGCGCGGAGATGAACTGCGAGGACGCCGAGGCGTCCATCGTCACGGAGCCGCCGCGCACCCGCCCGCGACCGCGCACCGTCACGGGGAGGTGGCCCGCCCCGTCGTCGTCGAGGTCGGCTCCGAGAGTGCGCAGGGCGTCGATGACCGGGCCCATGGGCCGCACCCGGGCCTGCGGGTCGCCGTCGAGCACGACAGGCCCGTCGGCGAGCGCCGCGACCGCGGGGAGGAAGCGCATGACGGTGCCCGCGAGACCGCAGTCGATGCGGGTGTCGCCGCCGAGCACCTCCGGTGGCGTCACGACCCAGTCGTCGACGGCACCGGGCACGGGTTCGCCCTCCGGAGGGACGTCGTCGATGCGCACCCCCAGACCGCGGAGGGCCTTCGCCATGAGGAGCGTGTCGCGCGAGCGCAGCGGTGCCCGCAGGCGGGAGCGGTCGGAGGCGAGCGCAGCGAGGACGAGGTAGCGGTTCGTCAGGGACTTGCTGCCCGGCAGGGCAACGGTGGCGTCGAGGGGGCCGGAGGCGACGGGGGCGACCCAGTCGCCCGGCTCGTCCGGCTCGCCGGGGCGGGGGGCGGGGGGTGCGGCTGGACTCAACTCAGCTCACGACGTCCTTGGCCTGATGGGCGATGAGCCGAGCCTCGCGCGACGCGGCGCGCTTGACGTGCCGGGCCTCCCGGCGCGTCACCTTGCCGGCGTGCTGGGCCCGCCACACGAGACCGGGGCGGCCCTCCGTGTCGACGGCCGCGAGGAGCAGGCCGCCGAGCAGCCCGACGTTCTTGAAGAAGAGGCTGCGCGACGGCTCCTTGAGGGTGGGGTCGGTCTCGTCCCAGAAGGCGTGGTCGATCGCCGTCGTCGGGATGATCGACGCGGCCAGCACCGTCGAGGCCAGCCGCGGCATGCGACCCGTGGCGAGCAGGATGCCGCCGCCGAGGAGGGCCGCACCGTTGACGCGGACGAAGAGGTCGGGGTCCTTCGCGGCCGACTGGGCTCCGGGCACCTGGTCGGGCACCTTGCCGAGCAGCTGAGCGGCCTGCTGGCTGCGCAGGCCGGGGTGGCGCAGCGCGTCGATGCCTGCGGCGACGAACACCGAGGCGAGCAGGGGACGGGCGAGACGGCGGACGATCATGGGACTTCCTCCTGGATCAGTGGGGCCTACGTTATCGACATACCCGGGGCCATGGCCGTCGCGCCCGTCATCCGGGGTCGTCTCCCTCGCACTCGACGCACCCGCGGCCCGAAAGCGTGGGACGGCGCGGCCACTCGAGATGGTGCGGGTGGGACGGCGCGGCCACTCGAGATGAGGCGCGTGGGATTGCGCGGCCACTCGAGATGGCTGGGGGTGGACGGCGGCGGCATACGCTGGCAGCCATGTGCGGGAGGTATGCCGCGAGCGCGCGGCCCGACGAGCTCATCGAGGCCTTCGACGTCGCCGAGGACCACACCGGCGAGCCGGCGCGCAGCATCCTCAAGAACCCGCAGAGCCCAGCGGCAGGCGAGCCCGACTGGAACATGGCGCCCTCCAAGCAGGCTCCCGTCGTGCTGACCCGGCGCCCCCGTGCCGACGGCCGTGACGACGAGGGCGCCGAGCCTGAGCCCGCGCGGCAGCTGCGGCTGCTGACGTGGGGTCTCGTGCCGGCGTGGTCGAAGGACGTCAAGATGGGCCTGCGCATGGTCAACGCCCGTGCCGAGTCGGTGCTCGGGAAGGGGGCCTTCGCCAAGGCTGCCCTCTCGCGGCGCTGCATCGTCCCGGCGGAGGGCTGGTACGAGTGGCAGGTCTCGCCGACGGCGGTCGACGCCAAGGGCAAGCCGCGCAAGCAGCCGTTCTTCATCCACCGCGCCGACGGCGCGCCCGTGGCGTTCGCCGGGCTCTACGAGTTCTGGCGCGACCGCGAGGTCCCCGAGGGTGAGCCAGACGCCTGGCTGACGACCTTCACGATCATCACGACGGCGGCCGACCCGGGCATGGACCGCATCCACGACCGCCAGCCGCTCGTGCTCGAGCCCGACCAGTGGGAGCACTGGCTCGACCCCGACGAGAAGGACCCCGGCTACGTCCAGGGCGTCCTCGACTTCGCCCGGCCCGGCCGGTTCGAGGCCTACCCGATCGGCCGGGCGGTCGGTGCGACCCGCAACAACGGGCCGCACCTGCTCGACCCCGCGCCGGTCGAGGAGCTCGAGGGCGTCGTCGACCCGATGACCGGCGAGGTGATCGGGTCGTGAGCGCTCCCCGCGAGACCGTCCGCGAGGTCATGACCCCGCAGGGCCCCGCCCGCGCCCACGTATGCCGTCCGGCCCGTGCCGCAGGCACCGTCGTGCTCGGGCACGGGGCCGGGGGAGGGCTCGGCGCACTCGACCTCGCCGTCGCCCGGGAGGTCCTCGTGGACCGGGGCTGGGCCGTCGTCGTGGTCGAGCAGCCGTGGCTCGTCGCCGGACGCAAGGTCGCCGGACGCCCGCCGACGCTCGACGAGGCCTGGGTGCCGGTCGTGCGGGCGCTGATCACCGGGCGGGGCACGCTGCCCCGCCCGCTCGTCGTCGGGGGCCGCAGCGCGGGGGCTCGCGTCGCGTGCCGCACGGCCGCCGAGCTCGAGGCCGACGCCGGCCTGCTCCTCAGCTTCCCGTTGCACCCACCCGGTCAGCCCGACAAGCTGCGCGCCCACGAGCTCGCGCTCGCGCCCGACCCGTCGTGGGTCGTGCAGGGCACGAAGGACAGCTTCGGCACCCCGGCCGAGGTCGCGGCATACCTGCCTGCGGGAGCGACGCTGCTCGAGGTGCCGGGTGCGCACTCCTTCCCCCGTGGCTCCCGCGCCGCCCTCGTGGAGGCGCTCGCCCGAGTGGCGGGAATGCTGCCCGCGTAGGGGTCGTTGCACCCCACATGGTCACGTGTCCCCCGAGCGCCCCCGAGCGCGCCAACCCCGCTGAGGCGCTCGCCGCTGCAGCGGCGCCGAAGGGCCCCCAGCCAGCCGGACTAGGCTGGGGGGCAATGGCCAAGGACAAGACCTCAGACCCCACCACAGCCGTGCGGGTGGCATCGAGCACGCCCGACGACTCCGCTGTCGACCTCGCGACCGAGACTGACGTCGAGCGCCGCGCCCGCTTCGAGCGGGAGGCGATGCCGCTGCTCGACCAGCTCTACAGCGCGGCCCTGCGCACGACCCGCAACCCGAGCGATGCCGAGGACCTCGTCCAGGAGACGTTCGCCAAGGCGTATGCCGCGTTCCACCAGTACCGCCCGGGCACCAACCTCAAGGCGTGGATGTATCGCATCCTCACCAACACCTACATCAACAGCTACCGCAAGAAGCAGCGCCAGCCGCTCGAGGCCGACTCGTCGGACATCGAGGACTACCAGCTGGCGCGTGCCGAGTCGCACACGAGCGCGGGCCTGCGATCGGCCGAGGCCGAGGCGCTCGACCACCTGCCCGACAGCGACGTCAAGCGGGCGCTGCAGCAGATCCCCGAGGAGTTCCGCCTCGCCGTCTACTTCGCCGACGTCGAGGGCTACTCCTACAAGGAGATCGCCGAGATCATGGAGACCCCCATCGGCACGGTGATGAGTCGGCTGCACCGCGGCCGGCGCCAGCTTCGTGAGCTGCTCGCCGACTACGCCTCGCAGCGCGGCTTCGTGGCGGCGGGCGCGGCGGGTGGCACGAGCGCCGGCAGTGGCACGGCCACAGGCACGGAAGGACAGCGGTCATGATCGACGAGACGGGCGAGGGCGTGCAGCGCAGCGCGCCGGGCACCGACTGCTCGGAGGCCCTCCTGCGGGTCTACGAGTACCTCGACGGAGAGCTCGGCCCCGACGAGTGCGCCAAGATCCAGGCGCACCTCGACGAGTGCGGTCCGTGCCTCAAGGAGTACGACCTCGACACGACCCTCAAGGCGCTCGTCAAGCGCTCCTGCGAGTGCGAGCAGGCACCTGACGCCCTGCGCATGACGATCATGTCGCGCATCTCGATGACCGTCATCCAGGTCGAGGGCTTCTGACAATCGAAAGAGCAGTTCGTCGCCGCTGTGCGCCCCCGCGCGGCCCCATGAAAGGGCGACGAACTGCTCTTTCGATTGACCGATACGACCCAGACACGACGAAGGCCCGCCCCGTTTCCGGGGGCGGGCCTTTGAGTGTCAGGAGCTCACGCGTTGGGCTTGCGGCCGTGGTTGGCGGCGTTGCCCTTGCGCGAGCGGCGCTTGCGGGCGCGCTTGCTCATCGTCGGCTCTTTTCGTCGGGTGGTGCGGTCAAAGGCCCATCGTCCCACACCGCACCGCTCACGCCGAATCGCGGGGAGAACCTTAAAATCTTGGTATAGATCTGGCCCCTGAGGCGGTGGCTGCTCCAATCGAGCCCCCGGGTTTGGCAGGCTGAGGCCCTAGACCCCCCACTTGCGTCCGTGCTGCGAGCGGCACGGAGCAACTCTGTGCCTGTAGCCGGGACGCAAGACGTCAGAAGGAGAACCCCCATGTTCAGCGCCCTGCTGTCGGCCCTCGGAGATGGCGGCTTCACCACCAGCGTGCTCGTCTACCTCGCGAACACGTGGTCGTGGGGCAGCTGAGTCCTTCCCTCACGCCGCTCGCCGGACACCGCGGTCCCGTGCAGCCCCGAGCCTTCGCTCGGGACTTGCGGGACCGTGGCATGTGCGCGCTTCAATAGCCTGTGACCACCCGCCCCGAGCAGCCGGCGCCCTCACGCTGGCTGCCCGTCTACATCGCCGGGGTGGTCGGGGCCGCCGTGCTCCTCGGGGTCCTGTCGTGGACGTGGGGCCGCCGTCCGGACCTCGCCCCGCTGCTGCTCCTCGCCGCGATGGGCGTGCTCAGCTTCCAACTGCGCGAGCCGACGGTCACCTCGCGCATCGGCTTCTCGTTCCTGTCGATCATCCTCCTCGCGTCGGGCGCGATCCTCGGCCCGTTCGGTGCGTGGTGCGTGGGCCTCGTCTCGCCCGTCATCGACCGCGACCGCAAGGTGCACTGGTTCCAGCGGCTCTTCAACGCCGCGATGATGGCGATCATCGGGGTGGCCGGTGGGTGGGCCTACGCGCTGTCGCACGGGTCCGAGAACCTCGCGGGGCTCTCCGGGCTGCCGAGCATCGCGACCGAGCTCGGCCTGCCGCTGCTCATCGCCGACATCGTGCAGTGCCTGACGAACGCCCTGCTCCTCGCCGGGGTCATCCACCTCTACCAGGGCGTGCCGTTCCTCGTCTTCCTGCGGCGCGTCCTCGTCAGCTCCGGTGTCGCCTACGTCGGCTACGGAGCCATCGGCTTCCTCTTCGTCATCGTCTGGTTCCCGGCCGGGCTCGGTCCGTTCAGTGCCGTGCTCATCCTCGCGCCGCTGCTCGCGGCGAGGTGGGCCTTCATCCAGTTCGGCGACGAGCTGCGGTCGCACGAGCGGACCGTCGACACCCTGGTCACCGCGCTCGCCACCAAGGAGCCGGCCGCGGCTGACCGCAGCCTCAGGGTCGCCCGTCTCGCCGAGTGGGTCGCCGAGGAGATGGGCCTCGGCCCGAGCCAGATCGGCACGGTCCGCTACGCCGCCATGCTGCACGAGATCGGCCACCTCGGGGTGCCCACCCGCCTGCTGCGACGACCCCGCGCCTCGCTCACCGCCTCGGAGCGCCGCGTCGTCGACCGCCACTGCGTCCTCGGGGCCCGGATGATCGAGGGCATCGACTTCCTCGAGCCGGCGCGGTCGGGCATCCGCCACCAGGGCGAGCGCTTCGACGGGCGTGGCACGCCGGACGGCCTCGTCGGGCCGGCGATCCCCGTCGTCGCCCGCGTGCTCGCCGTCGTCGTGGCGACCGATGACCTCACCGCGCAGCGCGGCCCGGGGGCGGGGGCGCCCACAGGACACGGAGCGCACGCCGCGCACGGCGGCGTCGTGGACGAGCTGTCGCGCGATCCCGGCCGGTTCGACCCCGCCGTGCTGCTCGCCCTGCGCGCAGCGCTCGACAAGCACGGGCTCGCAGCGGCCACGGTCGGCGCGGCGGACCGCGCATGAGCCGCGCCACCAGAGCCGAGTCCGTCGCCCTCGCCGTGGGGGTCGCCACGGTCCTGCTCAGCGTGCTCGCCGCCTACCAGGCCGGCAACTTCCCGGGTTGGGGAGCGGGCCTGGCCCTGCTGCTCGTCTTCGGCGTCACCATCGCCGTGGGGGAGTGGTTCCAGATCTCGGCTCCGGGCCTTCGCAGCTCGGCCCCGCTCGCCACGGCGAGCGCCTTCGGCCTGTGCTTCACCGTCGAGGTCCCCGACGGGGGCTACATCGCCTACGCGGCAGCCGTCGTCATCGCCGTCGCGTCCGTGGCGACCGCGATCGGTGTCGGTGCGCGGCTCGCGGCCCGACACACCGTGAGCTTCGTCGACGTCAGCGGGCGTCTGGCTGCCGTCGTCGTCGTGGCGCTGCTCTATCGCAACGTGCACCTCGGGCAGGGCAGCGGTGCCGCCATCGTCGACCACGACCGCCCCGAGTGGCAGAACGCCGTCACGATGCTCGCGATCGCAGCGGTCGGTCTGCTCGCCGACGTCGCCCTCACATCGGCCCTGCGGGCTCTCGCGGCTGGAGGGGGCCTGCGCCGCATCGTCGTCGAGGAGCTCGTGTCGTCGGTGACCCTCTCGTCGCCGGTGGCCGTCACCGGCGTGCTCATCGCCCTCGCGGCGCCGACCCTCGGCATCGCCGCCCTGCCACTCTTCCTCGTGCCGCTCGTGCTCACCCTCTTCGCCTTCCGGCGCTATGTCAGCATCCGCGCGACCTACCTGCAGAGCATCCGCACGCTGTCGCGGCTCACCGACGCCGCCGGCTACACACCGGCGGGGCACTCCGAGCGCGTCGCCGCGCTCGCGCTCCGCGTCGGGCGCGAGCTCGCCCTGCCGGAGCGCGAGCTGCTCGACCTCGAGTACGCCGCGCTGCTGCACGACATCGGGCAGGTCGCGCTCGTCGAGCCCATCCCCGGCGGCGCCACGGTGCTCGCGGCCCCGGCCGACCAGCGGCGCATCGAGGCCGACACGGTGGCGATCGTCCGCGAGACCGGGGTCCTCGAGGGGGTGGCGCGCATCCTCGAGCACCAGACGACGCCCTACCGCCAGGTGCGCGAGCTCGGCGAGGAGATCCCGCTGACGAGCCGCATCATCAAGGTCGTCAACGCCTACGAGGACCTCAACCGCGGAGCCCGCGGGAGCCGCTCGCGTGATGCGGCACTCGAGCGGATCTACCTCGGACTCGGCTACGAGTACGACCCGCGCGTCGTCGACGCTCTGCTGCGGGTGCTCGACGTCGCGCCGCACCACACCGACGCCGCCACCTGAGGCCCGCTTCGGCCGCCGTGCCGGAGGCGCCGTCCCCGAGCCCGCGCTCGCCGTCGCCTCGGTGCTGAGACGCCGGTCACACGGTATGCCGTTGAGCCGGGCGGGTGCCCCGTGCGACGATGACGGCTCGGGCAACCCCCGTTACGCGAGAACGACCCTGCAGGCATGACCCCGGCATGGTTCCACCCAGTCAGGGCCTGCCTGCCCTTCCCGTCACGCGAACGAGGTGTTCCAGCCATGAGTGCGTTGCCCACCCATCAGCTCTTCGATCCCAACGACCCGGTCTTCGTCGTCCACGAGGGCGGCAAGCTCGCCGTCCACGCCACGTCCGAGCTGCGCGATGCAGCCGACCTCTCCCTGCTCTACACCCCGGGCGTCGCCGACGTCTCCCGCGCCATCGCCGTCGACCCGACGCTGGCCGACGTCTACACGAGCCGGCGCAACACCGTGGCCGTCGTCAGTGACGGCACGGCAGTCCTCGGCCTCGGAGCCGTCGGCCCGCTCGCCGCGATGCCGGTCATGGAGGGCAAGGCCGTCCTCTTCAAGCACTTCGCCGACGTCGACGCCGTTCCGGTCTGCATGGAGACCGGCACCGTCGACGAGATCGTCGATGCCGTGGCCCGCATCGCGCCGACCTACGGCGGCATCAACCTCGAGGACATCTCGGCGCCGCGGTGCTTCGAGATCGAGCGCCGGCTCAAGGAGCGGCTCGACATCCCCGTCTTCCACGACGACCAGCACGGCACGGCGATCGTCGCCCTCGCGGCACTCCTCGGCGCCGTCAGGGTCGTCGAGAAGACGCTGGGCGAGCTCACCGTCGTCGTCGCCGGCGCCGGAGCCGCCGGCGTGGCCGTGACGCGGATCCTGCTCGCAGCCGGGGTGGGCGAGGTCATCGTCACCGACTCCCGCGGCGTCCTCGGCCCCGACCGCGTGGGCGAGGAGGGGCTGCCGTCGCACAAGGTCGACCTGCTGCGCGACACGAACCGCAGCGGCGTCAACGGCGCGATCGGCGACGCCCTCGAAGGTGCCGACGTGCTCATCGGGGTCTCCGGCGGCACCGTCGTCGAACGCGACCTCATGCGGATGGCGCCGCGGGCGATCATCTTCGCCCTCGCCAACCCCGACCCCGAGGTGCACCCGACCGTCGCGCGCCGCTTCGCCGAGGTGGTCGCGACCGGACGCTCCGACTTCCCGAACCAGATCAACAACGTGCTGGCCTTCCCCGGGATCTTCCGCGGCGCCCTCGACTCCGGGGCCCGTGCGATCACCGAGGAGATGAAGCTCGCGGCCGCCCACGCCATCGCGGGCCTCGTCGGGCACCCGACCGCCGAGCGGATCGTGCCGAGCGTCTTCGACGAGCGGGTCGCCCCCGCTGTCGCCGACGCGGTGGCGCGGCTCGCGGCGCGACGGTGACGGGACGCTGAGCTCGACAGGGCGGGCCTGGTCGACGGGGATCAGGCCCGCTCTGCCGGATCGGTGAGCCCGCGCGCCGCCAGCGCCTCTCCCGTCGCGCGCCCGTAGGCGACGACCTGCACGACGGTCGGCACGACGAGGGCCCGCGGGTCGCGCTCGAGGCCTCGCGCTCGGGCGGACTCGCGCACGACGGCGAAGGCGCCGGCGACCCACGGCACCGACCGCAGCACGACCGCCAGGGTCAGGGCGACGACCTCGGGGTCGACCCAGCGTGACGCAGGGCGGGCACCTCGCACGACCGCGTCGAGCATCGTCGTCACCGGTGTCGTCGCGGTGAGCAGGCCCGCCGCGACGAACGCGGTGGCGATGCCGAGGACGACGCGAACGGCATACGCCGGCCCGACGGCCCACCACTGGAAGGCGCCGAGCACCACGAGCACCGGCGCGAGGGAGCGGAGCGAGCGGAGCAGCCGTGACAGCGGCACACCGGCCGTGACGGCGATGAGGAGTAGCGCGGCGAGGACCGCTGCGAGCGGCACTGCCGAGTGCACCCACCAGGGCAGCAGCCCGACGGCGATGACGCCGATCAGCTTGGCCCCGAAGGGCGCCCGGTGCAGCCACGAGTCGCCGACGACGTGCGCGGAGAAGAGGCCGGGCTCCCTCACGAGGTCGCCACCGACCGCCGGTAGTGCGCGACAGCGGTGTCCGGCGAGCCGTCGAAGACGACCCGGCCGCCCTCGATCACGAGGGTGCGGTCGGCCTCGCACGCCAGGTCGAGGTCGTGCGTGGCCGTCACGACCGTCTGCGGCAGCGTGGCGACGAGGCGGCGCAGCGCCACGGTGTTGCGCAGGTCGAGCAGCGTCGTCGGCTCGTCGAGCACGAGGAGGCGCGGCTCCGTGGCGAGCACGACGGCGATCGCCATGAGCTGGCGCTCGCCGCCCGACAGCTCGTAGACGGAACGGTCCGCGAGCTCGGTGAGACCGAAGCGGGCGAGCACCGCCTCGGCGGCGGCTCGACGCTCGGACCGCGAGCGGTGCACCCGGCGCAGCGAGAGCTCCACGTCCTCGCGCCCGGTCGGCATGACGAGCTGCGAGATCGGGTCGGTGAAGGCGAAGGCCACCCGGCGGCGCACGTCGCTGCCGCGGCTCGCGGTGTCGAGGCCGTCGACCCGCACCGACCCCGACGTCGGCACGACCAGCCCGTTGAGCAGGCGCAGGAGGGTCGACTTGCCCGAGCCGTTGGCGCCGATGACGGTGACCCGCGGCTCGCGCAGCACGAGGTCGATGGGGCCGAGCAGGGTCCGCCGGCCCGCCCCCGTCTCGAACGGCACCGTGACCGTCGCCGCCGTGAGCACCACCTCCGGTCGGTCGGGCACCCCCGCCCCGGCGGTATGCGGCTCGGCGGGCATCAGGGTCGCGCGACCCTCCGCACGAGCACGTCGGGGAAGGCCCGGTGCACCGCCGCGGCAGCGACGGCGGCCACGAGGCCCTTGACGACGTCACCGGGCAGGAAGGGCAGGTCGGCGGCGAGGGCGGCCTCGAAGGACAGCTTCGCGTTGATCATGAGGCCTGCGATGCCGAGCGGGTGCACGACGAGCAGGGTCGTGAGCAGCGTCGCGACGAAGAAGAGCGGCGCCCACCAGGTCCGGCGCGCCCGGCGCAGCACCGCGCGGCTCGCGAGGCCGAGCACGAGGGCCGCGAAGACGAACGAGACGAGGTAACCGGCCGTGGGGCCGGCGAGGACCTGCAGGCCGGACTGCCCGCGGCTGAAGACCGGCAGGCCGACGAAGCCGAGGAGCAGGTAGAGCAGCACCGCGGCGGTCGCCCGACCCGGGCCGAGCACGAGACCGGTGAGCATGACGGCGAGGGTCTGCAGCGTGATCGGCACGCCGAGCGGCCCGACGGGGATCCCCGGCACGACGGCGGCGGCGACGAGCAGAGCCGTGAAGACCGCGACGAGACCCACCGACTGCGCGTCGAGTCCGCGGCTGCGTCCTGCCGGCTCCGCGACGGGCGGGGGCGCGGGGGCCGTGGTGGATGCGGCGGCCGTGGCCGGGGCGGCGGCATTCGCGCCGGGAGCGTCGTCGACGTGGGACCCGACGTGTGTCGCGACGTGCGCGTCGGGGGCGGGGCTGGGGTCATTCACGCCATGGACCCTATCGGGCGCCCCCTACCCTGCCCGGCTCTGCCCCGGAGGACGCCGGGTCACTATGGTGCTGGAATGCTCGCTGCCTACGCCGCCGCCCAGTCCGCCTCCGACCCGCTCTCGGGTCTCGTCGTCGGAGAGCGCCCCGACCCGCAGGCGCGGCCCGGCTGGACGGTCGTGCGGCTGCGGGCGGCCGCCCTCAACCACCACGACGTCTGGTCGCTGCGTGGCGTGGGTCTGCCCGCCGACCGGCTGCCCATGGTGCTCGGCTGCGACGGCGCGGGTGTCGACGAGGCCGGCAACGAGGTCATCGTGCACGCCGTCGTCCCCTCCGACGGCTGGCGGGGCGACGAGACCCTCGACCCCCGACGGACCCTGCTGTCCGAGCTGCACGACGGCACGCTCGCCGAGCAGGTCGCCGTGCCCGCGACCAACGTCGTGCCCAAGCCTGGGTCGATGTCGTGGGAGACCGCGGCGTGCCTCTCGACGGCGTGGCTCACGGCATACCGGATGCTCTTCACGAACTCCGGGGTCCAGCCGGGCGGGACCGTGCTCGTGCAGGGCGCCGGCGGCGGCGTCGCGACGGCGCTCATCCAGCTCGGGCAGGCAGCCGGCTACCGCATGTGGGCGACGTCGCGCGACGAGGCGAAGGGCGCCCGCGCGCTCGACATCGGGGCCGACCGGGTCTTCGCCTCGGGGGAGCGGCTGCCCGACCGTGTCGACGCGGTCATGGAGACCGTCGGTGCCGCGACGTGGTCGCACTCGGTCAACTCGCTGCGCCCGGGCGGCACGATCGTCATCTCCGGGGCCACGTCGGGCGATGCACCCGCCAAGGCCGAGCTGACGAAGATCTTCTTCAAGCAGCTGCGCGTCGTGGGCTCGACGATGGGCACTCAGCAGGAGCTCGCCCAGCTCGCCCGTCTCGTCGTGCAGGCCGGCATCGAGCCGGTCATCGACTCCGTCCGACCGCTCTCCGAGGCGCGCGACGGCTTCGCGAGGATGGTCGACGGCGACGTCTTCGGCAAGGTCGTCTTCACGGTCGGCTGAGCACGTCGGCGCCGCGCACGCGCACGACGACCGAGCACCCGTCGGCCGCGGGCGCGAGCGGGTCCCCCTCGAGCCCGTCGCACGAGAGGGCGGCCTGCAGCCGAGCGACGAGCCGACCCAGCGCGTAGGGGCCGTCGGCGCCCAGCGTGACGGAGTCGTCGCCGACGTCGGCCGTGGCGTCGTCGTCGTCTGCGAGGGCGAGCCGCACGGCTCTGGAGACCGCTCCGGTGCGCGTGTCGGGGCCGGCAGGCGGGATGCCGACACGGGCCGCGAGCGGGCTGCCCGCGGTGACGCCGAGGGCCGCCCGCACGGCCTCCACCCTGCCGAGGGCGAACCAGTCCTCGGGTCCGGTGCGCACGAGGCCCCGGGCGCCGTCGCGGTCGACCTCGGCGGCTTCGTCGAGGACGACGTCGGCGAGCCCGCGCACCACCGCGACCGGCACCCCGAGCACCTTGCCCTTGACGAGGTCGGCCGCAGCCGCGATCTCGTCGGCGAGGGCGCGGGCCGTGACCGAGAGGTCCCTCCCGTCGGCGTCGACGGCGCCGCGCAGGTCGTCGAGGACGCGCAGGCCGTGCGCGCCGAGCGCGAAGTCGACCTGGCCGGCCCGCCAGGGCCTCCCCGCGGTGTCGCTGAGCACGACCCCGAGACGCACGCCGTGCCGCCTCGTCAGCTCCCCGTGGAGCGTCCGGCACACGCCGTCGGGGTCGTGGGGGAGGAGCAGCCAGCCGCCGCGCTCGCCCGTGTTGCTGCCGTCGACACCGGCCGCAGCCATGACAGGGCCGGCCTTCGCCGTGACGATGCGGGTCAGCCGCCCGCCGGAGAGGCGCTCGGCGACGACGCCGTCGCTCTCGGCGGCGACGACGCGCTCCTTGTCGGGGTCGTCGGTGACGAGGCCGAGGGCCTTGCTCGCCACCTTGCTCGAGACGACGACAACGTCGCCGTCGGCGAGGGTGAGGCCTGAGGCGCGCAGCCCCCCGTCGACGAGGTCCGCCAGGTCGTCGCCCAGACACACCTCCGGTATGCCGTGCAGCGGGGTGATCGTGACGGCGCCGCTCACGCGGTGACCCGGCTCGCCCGGTCCTCGCGCAGGCGCAGCCCGAGGTCGAGGGCGGCGCCGGCGAGGTCGGCGGCGGCGTCGACCGAGCTCATGAGCAGGGGACGGTGCTCGACCTCGACGCGAGGGCGGGCGGACTGACGGCCGGCCGGCATCGGGTCCTGCTCGTCGACGAGCCAGCCGTCGAGGAAGTCCTCGTAGAGACCGGCGACGCCGGCGCTCGTCTCCTCGACGCCGATGGCGCGCAGGCAGGCGTCGGCATGGCCCCGGACGGGCCGCCCCCCGACGAGGGGAGACACGCCGACGACGGGTGCGCGGGTGCCGCGCAGGGCGTCGCGCACCCCGGGCACGCCGAGGATGATGCCGATCGACACGACGGGGTTGCTCGGCGGTAGCAGCACGACGTCGGCCTCACGGATGGCGTCGAGCACGCCCGGGCCCGCGGTCGCCTGGTCGAGGCCGGCGACGACGAAGCGCTCGACCGGGAGCGCCGCCTGGTGGCGCACCCACCACTCCTGGAAGTGGATGGCCCGCTGCTCGCCGTCCTCCTCGACGACGACGTGCGTCTCGACCGGGGTGTCGGTCATCGGCAGGAGCGTGACGCCGAGGTCGGGCAGTCCCCAGCGGGCGGAGAGCCGCGAGACCACCTGGCTGAGCGGCATACCGCGGCCGAGGAGCTGGGAGCGGTAGACGTGGGTCGCAAAGTCCTTGTCTCCCAAGGTGAACCACTGCGGGTTGGCCCCGAGCTCTGCGAGTTCTGTTGCGAGAGAGTGGGTCTCGTCGACGCGTCCCCAGCCCTGCCCTTCGTGGACCCCGCCACCGAGGGTGTAGAGGATCGTGTCGATGTCGGGGCAGACCCGCAGGCCGAAGAGGGTGATGTCGTCACCGGTGTTGCCGATGACGGTGATCCGGGTAGGTGCGTCGCTGGAAGCGGTCGCAGGGTGGTGCTCGAGGTGGCGGAGCAGTCCGCGGAGGAAGCGGGCGCCGCCCACACCTCCGGCCAGGGCGGTGATGCGCATGTGCCGATCCTCTCAGTCCGCCCGCGCCCTCACGTCGTCAGGTCGACCGGAAGTGGGCGAATATCACTTTCGGGCTTGACGTGAGGCGTATGACACGCATGTAATTTCATTGTTGTATTCGTCGGGGTCGGTTCCGTGGTGGTGCAGGTCGACGCAGGTGGTCGACCGGCTCGCAGTCGGGGGAACGGTGCCGGGGGATGCAGCAAGTGCTGACACACATGGAGAAGTCAGGGTCGAGGAGGGGTCATGCACGAGCTGTTTGCAGTCATACCGGACACGGGTGCGGAGGAGGGTGAGCTCTCCTGGCAGGAGCGTTCGCTCTGCGCGCAGACCGATCCCGAGGCGTTCTTCCCCGAGAAGGGCGGTTCCACCCGAGAGGCCAAGAAGGTCTGCGTCGGATGCGAGGTGCGGGCTGAGTGCCTCGAGTACGCCCTCGCGAACGACGAGAGGTTCGGCATCTGGGGCGGGCTGTCCGAGCGGGAGCGCCGCAAGCTGAAGAAGCGCGCCGTCTGAGCGTGTCGTCCCCCGGACCGCCGCGGTCCGGGGCGATGGTAGACCCGTGCCCGACGAGCTCACCCAGGTCATGACCACCCCCGCAGGCGCGGGGGCGGCAGCGACGTCCGTCCTCCCCTCCACCGGACGTCCAGCTGCCGCCACGGTCGACCTTGTGCTCGTCGTCCGCGACGGCTCGTCCTGGCTGCCCCAGTGCCTCGATGCGATTGCGGCACAGCAGGTCTCGCCGTCGCGCATCGTGCTGGTCGACGTCGCGAGCAGCGACACCTCGGTGGCGATCGCGCGGGCGCACCAGGGAGTGCGGCGCGTCGCGCCGCCCCTCGAGGTCGTCCGCCTCGACGAGCCGGTGCCCCTGGGCACGGCCGTCGCGCGTGGCATCGAGGCCCTCCCGCTCGTGGGCGACGCGTCCGACGCCTGGGTGTGGGTGCTGCACGAGGGTGCGGCCGCCACCCCGTCGACGCTGGCGCGGCTGCTCACCGCCGGCCTCGCCTCGCGGTCGGTCGGCATCGCCGGCCCCAAGGTCGTCGCCTGGGACGACACCCGCCGGCTCGTCGAGCTCGGCATCCAGGTCACCCACACCGGTCGCCGCCTCGGGGCGCCCGCCGTCGGAGAGGCCGACCAGGGGCAGTACGACGGTCGAGAGGACGTCCTCGCCGTCCCCACCGACGGCATGCTCGTGCGCCGCTCGGTCTGGAACGACGTCGGCGGCTTCGACCGGTCCTTCCTCGAGCACGGCGGCGCGCTCGACTTGGGGTGGCGCACCCAGCTCGCCGGCCACCGTGTCGTCGTCGTGCCCACTGCCGTCGTCCGCGACGCGGGCACACGCGTGAGCTCGGCCGACGGTCATGACGACACGCCCTGGGTGTCCGATGGGCCCTCCACCCGGGCGGACGGCCGCGAGCGGGCCGCGCGCGCGGAGCGGCGCGCCATGCGGCAGGTCGCGCTGGCCCGCTGCTCCCCGCTCGCCGCCCCCTTCCTCGCCGTCTGGGTCGCCCTGTCGGCCGTGCTGCTCGCCGTGACGCTCCTGCTCGCCAAACGCCCGCGCCTCGCGTGGCGCGAGCTCGCCGACGTCACCGCCCTGCTGCACCCCGTCGCGATCACGGGCGCGCGCTGGAGGGGCCGGCGGTCGCGGCGACTCGGGCGTGGCGACCTCGCCACCCTCTTCGTGCCGGCCGGGGCCTCCGTGCGCACGGCCGTCGACCGCATCCAGGACTCGGTGCTGCCCGACCGGCACCCCGAGCTGCGCGAGGCAGCCCCCACGACCGAGACCGGCCCCGCGACCGACGAGTCCGAGGCCCTCGGAGCCCTCCCCGCGTCGCTCGGGCGGCGCGTCCTCACCCACCCCGGCGTGCTGGCCGTGACGGCCGTGCTCGTGGCCACCGCCATCGCCTGGCGGGGAGCGCTGCGGGCGGGCGCCCTCTCGCCCTCACATACCGGCCTCGCCGGCGGCGAGCTGCGACCCGTGACGACCGACGCCGCCGGCCTCTGGCACGCCTTCCGCGACGCCTGGCACGGCGCCGGGCTCGGCACCGGCGTCGACTCCGGGCCCCACCTCGCCGTGCTCGCCGGCCTGACCTGGCTCGCCGAGCGGCTCCCCGCCCTCGACGGCAGCAGGTCGAGCGCCGGGGTCACCGTCGCCTGGCTGATCGTGCTCGCTCCCGCGCTCTCGGCGTGGACGGCATACCTCGCGGGTCGTGTCGTCACGACCTCGCGGGTGGCGCGCGGCATCGTCGCGCTCGCCTGGGGCACGAGCGCCGTCATCACGACGGCGACCGCCGACGGCCGGCTGACCCTCGCGGTCGGACACGTCCTGCTGCCCCTCGTGCTCGCCGGCCTCACGCTCGCCGCCCGGCGCGATGGCACGTGGACCGCCACGTTCGCCACCGCGCTCGGCGCCGCGGTGCTCGGGGCGTTCGTGCCGCCCCTGCTCGTCGTCGTCCTCGTCGCCGCCCTCGTCCTGCTCCTCGTCGGCCCCGGCATGGTGCGTGGCCGCGCGGTCGTCCTGCTCGTCGTGCCGGTCGGCCTGCTCGGCCCGTGGGTGACCCGCTTCGCCGACGACTGGCGCCTCGTGCTCTCGGGCCCCGGTCTCGTCGCCACGGCCGACGGCCACGGCAGCTGGCCGCTGCTGCTCACGCACCCGGGCGCCGTCACGCCGGCCGTGTGGCTGCTCGCGCCCGTCGTCGCCCTCGGGGTGGCGGGGTATGCCGTCCGGTCCCGAAGCGCCGCAGGGGCCCTCGGGCTCGTGGCGGGCGCCTGCCTGTCGCTCGTCGGGCTCGCGGCCGCGTTCGCGTCCGGGCGGGTCGTGCTCGGCTCCGCCGAGACCGGGATCGGCGTCTCGGAGCCGGCCCACCTGTGGGCGGGCGTGGGTCTCGAGCTCTGCCTCGCGGGCCTGCTCGTCGGAGTCCTCGCGGGCAGCGAGCCGGTGCTCGCCGCGTTGCGCGGTCCCCGCCGGCGCTGGTCCTTCGCCGCGAGCGTCACCGTCGTCGCGGTCCTGCTCGCGGCTGTCGTCTCGGGCGCCGCGCTCTGGGCCGTGCGCGGCGCTGGGTCGACGTTGACCGTCGGTCAGGCGACGCTCCCAGCCGTCGCGGTGGAGCAGGGCTCGGGCCCGTTGGCCAACCGCCTCCTGCTGCTGCGCCCGTCCCCGGAGGTCGTCGACTTCGTGCTGGCCGGGCAGGAGCCCGGCGAGCTGCTCCGTGACCTCGACCGTGAGCCCGACGCCGACGACGCCCCCCTCGTGGCGGCCGTCGCCGAGCTCGTCGGCGGTCAGGGCGCCGACTCCCTCGACGCGTCGTCGCTCGCGCGGCTCGGCATCGGCTTCGTGCAGGTGTCCGAGCGCAGCGACTCGACGCTGACCCGTCGCCTCGACTCCGCAGAGGGCCTGAGCCGCCTGGGCTCGAGCTCACGGGGCATCCTCTGGAAGGTGCGTCCCCTCACCGTGGCCGCCGACGGAGAGGCCGCGACCGCGCCGTCGCGGGCCCGGCTCGTCGACGCCGCCGGGGCCCAGCTCGCCGTCGTGCCCACGCGCGGCCCCCACGCCGCCATCGAGACGGAGCTGCCGCGTGGCAGCGACGGGCGCCGCCTCGTCGTGGCCGAGCCGGCCCAGTGGGCCGACCACGCCGTCGTGACGCTCGACGGCCAGCAGCTCACGCCCGTGTCGGGCACCGACCAGCCGACGTATGCCGTGCCCTCCGCAGGCGGCGACCTGACCGTCGACCTCGCCGCGGCCGACCCGTGGTGGCGGCTCGCGCAGGCCACCCTGCTCGCCCTCGTCGTCTTCATGGCCATCCCCTTCGGCAACCGTCGGTCGAGGAGGCGCTCGTGAGCCGGGTCGGGCGCGCCGCCCGCGTCGGGGCCCTCGTCGTCGTGGCTGCCGGCATCGCCGTCGGCGCCGCGAAGGTGCCGGGCACGGTCGAGCTCGCGCCGGCCAAGGGCCAGGCGGGGCTACCTCAGGTCTCGAACGTCCTCGTCGGCGAGGCCGCCCTCGTCTGCCCGGGCCAGCAACGCCTCGGCGCGACCGGTCTGCGCAACGTCTCCGGCGATGTGCGGGTCGCGGCGTCGCCGGCGTCCGCCCCCACCCTTCGCGCTGCGGGGGTCACCCCTCCGAGCGGGGCCGGACAGGTCGACCTCGAGGGCGGGACGAGTGGGGCGGTGCTCGCGACCGGCGCGACGATCGACGGCCTCGTGGGTGCGGCCGCGACCGGCCCTGTCGTCGGCCCGGTCATCGCCCGCGCCACCGGTGCGCTCGCGCCCGGGCTCGTGGCCACCCAGGTCTGGCGGCGCACGGGTGACGACGACCGCGGTCTCGTCGTGACCCCGTGCGGCCTGCCCGCTGCCGACGCGTGGCTCCTCGGCGGTGGAGCCGGTGCCTCGCGCACCGAGCGCCTCGTCGTGAGCAACCCCGGGGCGAACGCCGTGACCGTGGCCTTCGACGTCTTCGGCCGCTCCGGGCCGGTGGCGACGGCTGAGGGGCGCAGCGTCTCGGTGCCTCCGCGCGACCGCGTCGTCGTCTCGCTCGATGCCCTCGCACCCGACGAGGTCGCGCCCGCGGTGCACGTCCTCGCGACCGGCGGTGTCGTCTCCGCGGTCCTCTCCGACCAGTGGATCGAGGGAGCCACGCCGCGCGGCATCGACGACTCGGTGCCGGCCGCGCCGCCGGCCACCACGCAGGTGGTGGCGGGCCTCGACGTCACGAGCACGACCTCCCTGCGCCTCGTCAACCCCGGCACCACGGGCGAGGCTCTCGTCCAGGTCACGGTGCTGACTCAGCAGGGCCCGAGCCAGCCGGCCGAGCTGCGGGCGGTCAGGGTGCCGCCCGGTGCCACCACCGACGTGCCGCTGGCCCTCGCTCCCGGCGCCTACGGCCTGCGGATCAGCTCGGACCGACCCGTGGCCGCGGCAGCCTGGACCGAGCGTCGGGCCGCGGCGGCAGACCGCATGGGCGACTTCGCCTGGCTTCCGGCGACGCCCCCGGTGCGCGACCTTGCCGGAGCCGTGCTGCCCTCCCTCGACGGCGCGACGAAGCGGCTGCTCCTCTCGGCAGGAGCCCAGGGCGGCCAGGTCGAGGTCCAGATCGCAACGGGCACCGAGCGCCGCACCCAACCGGTCGCGGTCAAGCCCGACTCGACCGCCGTCGTCGACCTCGGCCGCGCGGACCGGGTGTGGGTCGCAACCCGCGGGGGCGACGTGCGCGCGGCGGTCTCGGTCGTCGCTGCCGACGCCGGCGTGCCACAGGTCGCCGCAGTGCCCCTGGTGTCGGCTCCCGTCACCGCCGTCTCGGTGCCGGTGCGCCAGGTCGGCAGCTGAGCGCCTACTCCCCGAAGCCGGGGTCGAGCTCCTCGGGCGAGACCCCGAGCAGCCCGGCGACCTGCTCGGTGACGATGTCGGCGACGAGGGCCGCCACGTCGCGCCGGTCGCTGACGCGGGTCTCGACGGGCCGGCGATAGACGACGATGCGAGCGGGCCGGGCGCCGGTCGCGGGGAAGAGCCGACCGAGGGGCACCTCCCGGTGGTCCCAGGGGGCCGGTCCGCGGGGAACGTCCTCGACCGCGAACTCCACTGCGGGGAAAGCGCGCCCGCAGGTGGCCTCTAGGCGGGCCGCGGCGTCGAGCACGTAGTCGTCGAAGGCGTCGCGCCGGCTCCTCATGGTCGGCACCGGAGGCCAGGCGAGAGGCCCCCGGTGGCCCCTGCCGTGCCGGTCACGGCGCCGGCTCGCGGGCGCGGGACGCGGGATGCTCGTGCTCACCCGTTCACTCTAGGCTTCCGGCGGACGGTGACCGGCGTGGTGTCTGCATGTCGTCACCGGGCACGACTAGAGTCCCCCGCGTGGGTCTCACACGAGGGTGTTCCAAGACGGGGTGCAACCGCCCGGCCGTCGCGACTCTGACCTACGCGTACTCCGACCGCGCCGTCGTGCTCGGTCCGCTCGCGACCTACGCCGAGCCGCACACCTACGACCTGTGTCGTGAGCACGCCGAGCGCATGACGGCTCCTCGGGGCTGGGAGGTCGTGCGCGTCGGCGGCGACTACTCCGAGCCCGCGCTCGCCCCCGACGACCTGCTCGCGCTCGCCGACGCCGTCCGTGAGGCGGGTCGCCCGCGCGCCGCGCGGCCCCCGAGCGCGACCTCCGGCCCTCGCGATGCCGGCGCCGCCAGGGGTGACGGTCGGGGTGACGCACGTGGTCAGGCCCGGGCCGAGGCGGAGTCCGGGGCGGTCGAGGCCGGTCGGCGCGGCCACCTGCGCATCCTGCGCGACTCCTGACGTCCGCGGCTCCGGCTGCGACGGCTAGGGTGGCGCCCGTGCCCACCCTTGCAGAGTTCGTCAAGGCCTATGACGTCCGCGGCATCGTGCCCGACCAGCTGTCGCCGCGGGTCGCGGAGGCGATCGGTGCCGCCTTCGCCGAGGTCGTCGCCATCCCCGACGGCAGCCGCGGCATCGTCATCGGCCACGACATGCGCCCGAGCTCGCCCGAGCTGTCCGCGGCCTTCGCCGCCGGGGTGACCTCGCGCGGCGTCGATGTCGTCCTCATCGGGCTGTGCTCGACCGACGGCCTCTACTACGCCAGCGGGGCCCTCGGACTCCCGGGAGCGATGTTCACGGCCAGCCACAACCCGGCGCGCTACAACGGCATCAAGCTCTGCCGCTCTGGCGCCAGGCCGGTCGGCCAGGACTCAGGCCTCGCCGAGATCCGCGACCTCGCGCAGTGGATGCTCGACGGGGGCACGGGCCTGGCGGCGCCGGTGGGCGGCCCCGGCAGCGTCGAGTCGCGCGACCTGCTCGCCGACTACGCCGCCTTCCTGCGCGGGCTCGTCGACCTGTCGGCCATCCGCCCGCTCAAGGTCGTCGTCGACGCCGGCAACGGCATGGGCGGCCACACCGTGCCAGCCGTCCTCGGCACAGCCGCAGGCCTGCCCGAGCTCCCGCTCGAGGTGGTCCCGCTCTACTTCGAGCTCGACGGCACCTTCCCGAACCACGAGGCCAACCCGCTCGACCCGGCCAACCTCGTCGACCTCCAGGCAGCAGTGGTCGAGCACGGTGCCGACATCGGGCTCGCCTTCGACGGCGACGCCGACCGGTGCTTCGTCGTCGACGCAGACGGCGCCCCCGTGTCGCCGAGCGCCATCACCGGGCTCGTCGCCACCCGCGAGATCGCCCGGGCCCGCGCCGGAGGCGACGACGACGTGGCGGTCGTCCACAACGTCATCTCGAGCGCGGCGGTGGCAGAGATCGTGAGTGAGGCCGGCGCCCGGCCGGTGCGCACGCGCGTCGGCCACTCCTTCATCAAGGCCGAGATGGCACGCCATGGCGCCGTCTTCGGCGGGGAGCACTCGGCGCACTACTACTTCCGCGACTTCTGGTTCGCCGACACGGGCATGCTCGCGGCCCTCCACGTGCTCGCGGCCCTCGGGGAGCAGGAGCGCCCCCTCTCGCAGGTCTGCGACCGCTTCGAGCGCTACGTCGCCTCGGGCGAGATCAACTCCACGGTGAGCGACCAGCAGGGCGTCATCGAGCAGATCCACGCCTGGGCGAGCGTGCACGGCGCTCGCACCGACGAGCTCGACGGGCTCACCATCGCCTGCCCGGAGGGCGCCGCCCCGATGTGGTGGTTCAACGTCCGCGCCTCGAACACCGAGCCGCTGCTCCGGCTCAACGTCGAGGCGGCCGACCGTGAGACGATGGAGCGGCTTCGCGACGAGCTGCTCGCCCTCATCCGGGCCGACCGCGACCCGGTCCCGACCACAGACCGCCCCGACGGAGGAGAAGCACCGTGAGCCAGACCCCCACCACCATCGAGCCGTGGCTGCGCGAGATCCTGCGCTGCCCGCAGTGCAAGGGTGAGCTCACCGACGTGAGGGGCACCGAGGGCGCCGAGGGTGCCGAGGTCACCGAGCTCCAGTGCCCGGCCTGCGGGCTCGGCTACCCGATCGAGTCGGGCGTGCCCGTCCTGCTCGTCGACCTGGCTCGTCGGCTCGGCTGAGCCGCGGCACCGGTGTTCGACGAGGCCCGGCTCGACGACGAGGACGCGATCGCCGCGCTCGACCACAGCCTCACCCTCCGTGCACTGGCCGGTGCCGGCGCGCAGGTGCGCATCGCCCTGCGTGCGGCCGAGGAGGCCGGTCTCGAGCGGCTGCGTGACATCGAGCCTCGCGGTGTCGTCGTGGCTGCCGCGGGCGGCTCCGCAGCGGTCGCCGACATCTTCGTCGCCGCGGCCCGTCCCGGCGCGGCTCTGCCCGTGCAGTCCTGCACCTCGGGCCCCCTGCCCGGCTGGGTGGGCGCCCTCGACCTCGTCATCGCCGTGTCGCAGTCCGGCCGTGCGGCTGGCGCCCTCTCCATGGCTGCCGAGGCCGCACGCCGCGGTGCCTTCCTCGTCACGATCGGTGCCGCCGACTCCCCGCTCGCCGAGGTGAGCGCCCGGGCCAGGGGAGTGCACGTGCCGATCGCCGTGCCCGACACGTCCTCGCGCACGTCAGTCTGGGCCCAGACGACTCCCGCGCTGCTCGCTGCGGACGCCATCGGGCTGTCCTCCGTCGGGCGCGCGAGCCTGCTGACCGTCGCCGACGTCCTCGACGACTGCGCCACGGCCTGCCGGCCGTCCTCTGAGTCCTTCGTCAACCCGGCCAAGGTGCTCGCGACCGAGGTCGCCGAGTCGACGCCGATCGTGCTGGGGGAGGGCCCCTTCGGCTCCGTCACCGCACGCCGGGCCGCGTCGATGTTCGGCCGCACGGGGCGGGTGCCCGTGGCCTTCGGAGCCCTGCCCGACGGCGCGAGCCAGATCGTCGCCTGCTTCGACGGGCCGCTCGCCGGGGGCGAGGGCCGCCGGGGCGACACCGACGACATCTTCGCCGACCCGTTCCTCGACGGGCCGACCCGCCCACCCCTGCGCCTCATCATGCTGCGCGACACCTCCGAGGGAGCCGACCGCCACCTCACGGACACGGTGGTCTCCGTCGCCGAGGACGCCGGGGTGCGGGTCTCGCTCGTCGAGGCCCCAGCGACCGACCCGGTGCTGCGCCTTGCGCACCACGTCGCCCTCACCGACTTCGCCGCCACCTACCTCGCCCTCGGCCAGGGCTACGACCCGTCTACCTCGCCGCACGTGCGGCTCCTGCGCGGCGCCCGAGAGCTCTGACCGGCCCACCGCGCGTCGGGTCGCATCGCGCGGACCGTAGGCTGCGGGAGTGAGCGATCAGACCGGAGACCCCGACCACTCAGGGCAGTCTGCGCCGTCCGGGCAGTCCCGGCAGTCTGCGCAGACCGAGCACTTCGACCTCGCCATCATCGGCACCGGCTCGGGCAACTCGCTCGTCACGCCCGACTTCGAGGGCAAGCGGGTTGCCGTCATCGAGGGCGGCACCTTCGGCGGCACCTGCCTCAACGTCGGCTGCATCCCGACCAAGATGTTCGTGTATGCCGCAGAGGTGGCCTCGAGCGCGCGCGACGCAGCCCGCTTCGGCGTCGACGCCACCGTCCACGGGGTGCGCTGGGCTGACGTGCGAGACCGGATCTTCCAGCGGATCGACCCGATCGCCGAGGGTGGCAAGCGCTACCGCATCGAGGGGCCGGGCACGACCGCCTTCCTCGGCCACGCACGCTTCACCGGCGACCGCAGCCTCACAGTCGAGCTCACCGACGGGGGAGAGCGCACGCTGACGGCCGACCAGGTCGTCATCGCGGCGGGAGCCCACCCCGTGGTGCCGGACGTCGTGCGCGAGTCGGGCGTGCCGTTCCACACCTCCGACACGATCATGCGCATCGACGCCCTGCCCGAGCACCTCGTCATCATCGGCGGCGGCTACATCGGGGTCGAGATGGCCCACGTCTTCGCCTCCTTCGGGGTGCGTGTCAGCATCGTCGCCCGCGGGCCACTGCTCGTGCGACACCTCGACGAGGAGATCGCCCGCCGCTTCACCGCGCTTGCCCGGGATCAGTGGGACGTACGCACCGGCACCACGGTCACCGCCGTCGAGCGAGGAGGTTCCGGCGTCCGCCTCCACCTCGAGGACGAGACGGGCAGCTCCGTGCTCGAGGGAGACCTCCTGCTCGTCGCGACGGGCCGCGAGCCCAACACCGCTGACCTCGGGGCCACGGCGGGCGGCATACGGCTGCACGACGACGGCAGGGTCGTGGTCGACGAGGTCGGTCGCACGAGCGCACCAGGCGTCTGGGCGCTCGGCGACGTGAGCTCACCGCACCAGCTCAAGCACGTCGCGAACGCCGAGGCGAGAGCCATCGCGCACAACCTCGTGCACCCGGACGACCTGCGGCCCCTGCCGACCGAGCCCGTGCCGGCCGGCATCTTCAGCCACCCCCAGGTCGCCACGGTCGGCCTGACCGAGGAGGAGTGCGTGGAGCGCGGGCTCGCCCACGTCAGCTTCGTGCAGTCCTACGGCGACACGGCATACGGCTGGGCGATGGAGGACACGACGAGCGTCTGCAAGCTCATCGCCGACCCGGCGACGGGGCTGCTCCTCGGTGCCCACCTCATGGGGCCGCACGCGACGACCCTCATCCAGCCGCTCGTGCAGGCGATGAGCTTCGGGCAGACGGTGCACGACGTGGCGGGCGGGCAGTACTGGATCCACCCCGCGCTCGCGGAGGTCGTCGAGAACGCCCTCCTCGGCCTCGCTGTCTGAGAGCCGGCTGGAAGGGCCCTAGGCTGTCCGCATGGCTGGAGGACTCGTAGCGCTGCTCGACGACGTGGCTGCCCTCGTGAAGCTCGCCGCGGCGTCGGTCGACGACGTCGGCGCGGCTGCCGCCAGGGCGAGCGTCAAGGCGACCGGCGTCGTCGTCGACGACACCGCTGTGACGCCCCGCTACGTGCAGGGGCTGAAGCCGGAGCGCGAGCTGCCGATCATCAAGCGGATCGCCCTCGGCTCGCTGCGCAACAAGCTGCTCATCATCCTGCCCGTCATCATGCTGCTCAGCCAGTTCCTGCCGTGGCTGCTCACGCCGATCCTCATGGTCGGCGGCGCGTACCTCGCCTACGAGGGCGCCGAGAAGGTCTGGGAGATCGTGTCCGGGCACCGCGAGGCGCAGGAGGAGGCCGGCGTCGTCGACGAGGACGCCGTCGTCTCCGGCGCCGTGCGCACCGACTTCATCCTCTCGGCCGAGATCATGGTCATCGCCCTCAACGAGGTCGACACCGAGCCGTTCGTCTCGCGCCTCATCATCCTCGTCATCGTCGCGCTGCTCATTACCGCGCTCGTCTACGGAGTCGTCGGGCTCATCGTCAAGATGGACGATGTCGGGCTCAGCCTCGCGCAGCGCGAGTCCGGCACCGCGCAGAAGGTCGGGCGCGGGCTCGTGCGGGGCATGCCCAAGCTGCTCTCGGTGCTGTCGACCGTCGGCATCGCCGCCATGCTCTGGGTCGGTGGCCACATCCTGCTCGTCGGCATCGACGAGCTCGGCTGGCACGCGCTCTACGACGTCGTGCACCACCTCGAGGAGAGCGTGGCCGGGGTCGCCGGCATCGGCGGCCTGCTCGCCTGGCTCGTCAACACCCTCGCGTCGGCGCTGCTCGGACTCGTCGTCGGAGCGGTCATCGTCGCCGTCCTGCACGTCATCCCGAAGCGCAAGAAGCACGACGAGCCGGCCGCCTCGCACTGACGGCCGCGCACTGTCGCTCCAGGCGCACACCTTGAGGTCGCCGACATCCGGTATGCCGTGTGCACCTGACCGCGACAGGTGCCGTCTGCCCGGGGTCCCTCCAGTGTGGGCTGGGTCCTCCCGCCTTCGGTCCAGACGCGCACCTTGAGGTCGCCGACATCCGGTATGCCGTGTGCACCTGACCGCGACAGGTGCCGCCGCCCCGGGGTCCCTCCAGTGTGGGCTGGGTCCGCCCCCCTCGGACCAGCCGCACACCTTGAGGTCGCCGACACCCGGTATGCCGTGTGCACCTGACCGCGACAGATGCCGCCGGCCGTGGGCCCGACCGGCTCTCGGCTTGTCCACACCTGCCCGCTGACGGCTCGGTGTCATCCACAGCTTGTCGCTGCCTCGCGTCCGGAGGCATCGGAGCAGGCAGCCTCGGCGCATGGACCTCGTGCCGTACTGCCCCGACGACATCGTCGACGCCGCGACCTTGCTCGGCCGTGGGCTCTCGTCCCATGACATCGAGCGGCTCTGTCGGAGCGGCCGGCTGCACCGACTCGTGCGCGGATGGTTCGCCACTCGGGAGCCGAAGGGCGCCGTCGACAGGCACCTCCTGAGCACGCGTGCCATGCTCCGTCACTTCGACGGTCGAGCGGCATCGAGCCACCACTCGCGTCTGCTGACGGCCGGCATCCCAGTCTGGCGGGCCGACCTCTCCGTCGTGCACCTCACTCGGGTCGCCGACCGCGGCTCCCGCTCGCGCAACGGATACCGCCTGCACCCCGCCGTCGCAGGGATGCCCCATCGCGCGACGCCCCTCGGCCTCGGGGTGTCGATCGCGGGAGCCATCGTGCAGACGGGCCTGCTCAACGGCCCCATGGACGCGCTCATCGCGGCGGACGCAGCGCTCCACGGGGGGCTCGTCACCGTGCCGGAGATCGACCACGCCCTGCAGCTCCACGCGGGTCGCACTGGTGTCGGCCCGGTGCGGGCCGCACTGGCGCATGCCGATGGCCGGCACGAGTCGCCGGGGGAGACCCGCCTCGGTGGGGTCCTTCGCGACCTCCGGATCCCCGCGACGCCACAGGTCTGGATCCAGACGAGGCAGGGCCCCAAACGGGTCGACGCCCTGCTCGACGACCACCCCGTGGTGCTCGAGTTCGACGGTGCCGTCAAGTACCTCTCGCCGCTCGACCTGCAACGCGTCGCGGGCCGAGGCGATGCGCCGGTGGAGAACCCGCTGTTCGTCGAGAAGGTCCGCGAGGACGCGATTCGCGACGAGGCGTACGAGGTCGTGCGGGTGGTCTGGACCCAGCTCGGCGATCCGGACGGCATCCACCGCCGGATCGACGCGGCGGTCGTCAGAGCCGCACGCCGTGCATCCTGACGACCGTCACGTCCGGCATCGCGGCTGCGGGCGCAGGGCATGCTCACGTGTGGGACAGCGGCGCACGGCATACCGCGGGTGGGTGGCCTGGAGGTGTGCGTCTGGGTTTCGGGTGGGTCGCGGCTGCGGGGCGCAGGGCGTGCACACGTGTGGGACAGCGGCGCACGGCATACCGCGGGTGGGTGGCCTGGAGGTGTGCGTCTGGGTTTCGGGTGGGTCGCGGCTGGCGAGCCGGGCAGCCTGCGACCCCGCAAGCCTCGACGCTCCGGTCGAGGGGCGGGCGGGTCGCCGCTAGACTGGGGGACTGCCGGCGTGGGTGATGACCCGCCACGAGGAGCCCAGATGGGCGCGCCGGGTCTGCAGACCGACAATCAACGGAAGAGATTCTCCATGTCCTTTGACTACAAGGTTGCCGACCTGAGCCTCGCCGAGGCCGGCCGTCACCAGCTCCGACTCGCCGAGCACGAGATGCCCGGCCTGATGTCCATCCGCGAGGAGTACGCCGCCTCGCAGCCGCTCAAGGGCGCCCGCATCGCCGGCTCGCTCCACATGACGGTCCAGACGGCCGTGCTCATCGAGACGCTCACCGCGCTCGGCGCCGAGGTCCGCTGGGCCTCGTGCAACATCTACTCGACGCAGGACGAGGCCGCCGCCGCTGTCGTCGTCGGCCCGAAGGGCTCGCCCGACGACCTGCAGGGCGTCCCCGTCTTCGCCTGGAAGGGCGAGACCCTCCCGGAGTACTGGTGGTGCACCGACCAGATCCTCACCTGGCCCGGCGGCGAGGGCCCGAACATGATCCTCGACGACGGTGGCGACGCCACGATGCTCGTCCACAAGGGCCTCGAGTGGGAGAAGGCGGGCCAGGTCCCGACCACGACCGAGGAGGACTCCGAGGAGTTCGGCGTCTTCAAGGAGCTCGTGCGCCAGACGATGGCGACCGACCCGCAGAAGTGGACGACCGTCGCCGCCGGCATCAAGGGCGTCACCGAGGAGACCACGACCGGCGTCCACCGCCTCTACCAGCTGGCCGAGGCCGGCGAGCTGCTCTTCCCCGCCATCAACGTCAACGACGCGGTGACCAAGAGCAAGTTCGACAACACGTACGGCTGCCGCCACTCGCTCATCGACGGCCTCAACCGCGCCACCGACGTCCTCATCGGCGGCAAGGTCGCCGTCGTCGCGGGCTACGGCGACGTGGGCAAGGGCTGCGCCGAGTCGCTGCGCGGCCAGGGCGCTCGCGTCATCGTCACCGAGATCGACCCGATCTGCGCGCTGCAGGCCGCGATGGAGGGCTTCCAGGTCGCCCGCCTCGAGGACGTCGTCGACTCCGCCGACATCTTCATCACGACGACCGGCTGCTACGACGTCATCACGGCCGAGCACATGACGCAGATGAAGAACAAGGCCATCGTCGCCAACATCGGCCACTTCGACAACGAGATCGACATGGCCGGGCTCGCCCGCGTCCCCGGCATCCAGAAGACCGAGATCAAGCCGCAGGTCCACGAGTGGACCTTCACCTCGGGCAGCTCGATCATCGTGCTCTCCGAGGGTCGCCTGATGAACCTCGGCAACGCCACCGGGCACCCGAGCTTCGTCATGAGCAACAGCTTCAGCAACCAGACGATCGCCCAGATCGAGCTCTTCACGAAGACCGGCGAGTACGACAAGCAGGTCTACACCCTGCCGAAGCACCTCGACGAGAAGGTCGCCCGCCTGCACCTCGACGCCCTCGGCGTCCGGCTCACCGAGCTGACCAAGGGCCAGGCCGAGTACCTCGGCGTCGACGTCGCCGGCCCGTACAAGCCGGACCACTACCGCTACTGAGACAGGGCGCACCGCCGCGCCCGGCACCGACCGGGCCGGCCCGGCGCTCCGCCAGCACGACGACGACGTATGCCGTCCGCCTCGCACGGTGGGCGGCATACGTCGTCGTGGGGCCCGTTCGCGCCCTGTGGCAGCCGGTCGCACCAGATCGCGCAGGGCCGCATGGGACGATGGCCCTCTCACCGACAGGCAAGGCAGGGACCCTCATGAAGAAGCTCACGACCGCCGCGTTCGCCCTCGTCCTCGCGGGCTCGCTCACGGCGTGCGCCAAGACCGCCGACACGCCGGCACCCGCGCCGAGCACGACGTCGTCGACGCCGACCGTCGCCGCGACGACGCCGAGCGACACGATGTCGTCGGGCGCGACGTCCGACGACACGACGCCGAGCGGGTCGGCGACGACGGGCACGGCCGCACCCGTCACGGTCGACCAGACGACGCCGGAGGCGGCGATGACCTCGTGGCTCGGCGCGATGGTGGCCGGCGAGGGGCAGACCGTCTGCAACCTCATGGCGACCGGCGGCAAGACCATCTCGAGCATCCCGGGAGCCGCCGAGTCGTGCGGCTCGACGATCACGCCGATGCTCTCGCAGATCAAGCAGCTCGGCGCGGTGTTCAACGGCCTCAAGATCTCCGGTGCGACCGTCAAGGGCAACACCGCGACCTTCGAGAGCGTCACGACGACGCCGGCCCTCGCCGCCGACGTCGTCTCCAACTTCAAGGCCGTCAAGATCGACGGCAAGTGGTACGTCTCGCAGGGCTGAGCCGCCCCGCGCGGTCGACCGGGCCCGGCCGGCATTCCCTCGTGAACAAGGCCGGACGGCATACCTGTGTGAAGATGTGGTCAGGAACGGGGCGCGCAGGTGGTGCGGCTCCGGGGAGGAGTGTGCCGTGAAGGGTCGGGTTCTGGTCGTCGACGACGACCTCGCCCTCGCCGAGATGCTGGGGATCGTGCTGCGCAACGAGGGCCTCGAGGTCACCCACGTGGCTGACGGCTCCGAGGCGGTCGGTGTGTTCCGTGAGTCGCGCCCCGACCTCGTGCTCCTCGACGTCATGCTCCCCGGGCTCGACGGCATGGAGGTGTGCCGTCGCATCCGTGCGGAGAGTGGCGTGCCCATCGTCATGCTCACGGCTCGCACCGACACGGTCGACGTCGTCGTGGGGCTCGAGTCGGGCGCGGACGACTACGTCGTCAAGCCGTTCAAGCCGCAGGAGCTCATCGCCCGCGTGCGCGCGCGGCTGCGCCGTGGCGACGAGCCGGCCCCCGAGAAGCTGACGATCGGCGACCTCGAGATCGACGTCGCGGGCCACTCCGTCAAGCGTGACGGGGCGGCGCTCTCGCTGACGCCGCTGGAGTTCGACCTGCTCGTCGCGCTCGCCCGCAAGCCCTGGCAGGTCTTCACCCGCGAGGTGCTGCTCGAGCAGGTCTGGGGCTACCGGCACGCCGGCGACACCCGCCTCGTCAACGTCCACGTGCAGCGACTGCGCTCCAAGATCGAGCACGACCCCGAGCACCCCGAGATCGTCGTGACGGTGCGTGGCGTCGGCTACAAGGCAGGCACGTCCTGAGATGACCGGGCCGACCGGCGCCGGACGACTCGGGGGCCTGGTCTCCCGGGTCGGCACCGCCTTGCGCCGGCTCTGGCGTCGCACCCTGCACCTGTGGCGGTCCTCGCTCGGCTTCCGGGTCGTCGTCGTGACGATGCTGCTCGGCGTGCTCGTGCTGACGGCGGTCGGCACCTACCTCTACGGCACGATCGCGCAGGGCCTCGTCGACAGCCGGCAGCGCATCGCGGCCGAGGACAGCCTGCGTGATGCCACCGACGCCCAGAAGCGCTTCGACTCGACCGACCAGACCGACACCCAGGCCAAGCTCACGCAGTTCGCGACGACGCTCATCAACACCTACCGGCGCGATGCCGGCAACGAGCCGCGCTACGTCGTGCTGACGCGTTTCGAGGAGAACACCTCGCCGGTCATCGTCGGCCCGCTCGAGAGCGGCAGCGTCGGAGCCCGGTTCATCCCCGAGGACCTGCGCACGCAGGTGGCGGCCCAGCCCGACCGTCAGCACCTGCAGGTGACGACGATCGAGGAGGGCGGCGACACCATCTCGGCGGTCATCGTCGGCCAGCGCATCGACACCGGCGTGGCGGGTGACTACGGCCTCTACTTCATCTACCCGATGCACCGTGAGCGGGAGATCATCAGCTTCATCGGGCAGACCTTCCTGCTCGGCGGGGCGGCCCTCATCCTGCTCGTCTGTGCCATCGCCTTCGTCGTGACCCGTCTCGTCGCCGACCCGGTGCGCCGCGCCGCGATCACCGCCGAGCGCCTCGCCGCGGGCAACCTCGACGAGCGCATGCAGGCGAAGGGCGAGGACGACCTCGCCCGGCTGGGCATGTCGTTCAACGGCATGGCTGCCTCCATCCAGCAGCAGATCGGCCAGCTCGAGAACCTCTCGCGCGTGCAGCAGCGCTTCGTGTCCGACGTCTCGCACGAGCTGCGCACACCACTCACGACCATTCGCATGGCCGGTGACCTCATCCACGACTCGCGCACGAGCTTCGAGCCGACCGTGGCGCGCTCGGCCGAGCTGCTCCACCACGAGCTCGACCGATTCGAGTCGCTGCTCACCGACCTGCTCGAGATCTCGCGGTTCGACGCCGGCGCTGCGGTGCTCGAGATCGAGGCGAGCGACCTGCGGGCCTCCGTCGACCGGGCCGTCGACGCCCACCGCACCCTCGCGGCACGCAAGGGCACCCAGCTCGTCATCAACCAGCCCGACGAGCCGGTCATCGCCGAGATGGACTCACGGCGCATCGAACGCGTGCTGCGCAACCTCGTCTCCAACGCGATCGAGCACGGCGAGGGACTGCCCATCGAGGTGACGATCGGCAGCAACGACTCGGCGGTCGCGGTGACGGTGCGCGACCACGGCGTCGGGCTCAAACCGGGCGAGGCTGCCCTCGTATTCACGCGCTTCTGGCGGGCGGACCCGGCGCGGGCGCGCACCACCGGCGGCACCGGCCTCGGTCTGGCGATCGCGCTCGAGGACGCCCGCCTGCACGCGGGTCGCCTCGAGGCCTGGGGAGCGCTGGGGGAGGGCTCGTGCTTCCGGCTCACCCTGCCCCGCAAGGCCGATGCGACGATCACGAGCTCGCCGCTGCCGCTCAGCCCGCTCGCCGCCGAAGCCGCAGAGGCGGCCGTCGCCGCTGAGGCGGAGGCTGCCGAGGCGGCCCAGGCGCAGGTGGCCGAGGCTGCCCGAGGAGCAGGTGGTGACCCCGCCGGCGCGGCTGGTGCTCTCGGCGTGCTCGGGTCCGGCGACAGCGCCCGGGCAGCAGGTTTCGCCGACGACGACACCCTTCGCCTGCGGCGCATCGTGCCGGAGCGCACCCCGTGAAGCGCCGGATCGTGGCTGCGGCGGCGCTCGCCGTCACGCTCGTCCTGTCCGCCTGTGGCGGCCTGCCCGAGTCCGGGCCGGTCATCGAGGGTCGAGCGCTCGGTGAGGCGATCAACGAGCCCGTGCGCGTCGCCGCGACCGGCCCCCGTGACGGCGCGAGCCAGGAGGAGATCGTCCGTGGCTTCCTGCGCGCCGGCGAGGACAGCGACGAGACCCGCCAGACCGGCAAGCTCTTCCTCGCCCCCCAGTCGGTCGACCTCTGGCGGTGGTCGACGCAGGACGTCATCGTCTACGACGGCGACCTCACGGTGCGCAAGGTCGACGAGGAGACGGTGCGGGTCTCGACGACCGAGGTGGCCCGGCTCGGCCCCGACGGCCGCTACGTCGAGATGCCCGCGGGCACCAAGGCGACATTGACCCTCGGCATGCGCAAGGTCGGCGGCGAGTGGCGCATCGACCTGCCCCCCGACGGTTTCGGCCTCTGGCTCGACTCCGACCAGTTCGACCGCACCTTCACGCCGCGGATGGTCTACTTCGTCACGCCGAGCGGACGCGACCTCGTGCCGGACTTCCGCTGGTTCCCCAACGGCTCGCGGCTCGCCACCACGCTGGCGCGCGCCCAGCTCGGCCAGGTGCCCGACTACCTCGAGAACGCCGTCGGCACTGGTGTTCCGAGCAACACCCGGCTCGCCGTCAACGCGGTCCCTGTCGTCGCGGGTCGCGCCCAGGTCAGCCTCAGCACCGAGGCGCTCTCCGCCGACCCCGACGACCGCACCGCCATGTGGGCGCAGCTGACCGCCACCCTGTCGCAGGTGTCGACGGTGTCGTCGGTCTCGCTCGCCGTCAACGACACTCCTCTGGAGCTGCCGAGCGGCGTCTCCTCGGCAGGCTCCGCGGCCGAGCTCGGCTATGACACGGTGCCCAACCGGACGTTCGACACCGCGCTGCTGCGCCAGGGCGACGAGCTGAGCCGCATCGATCCGCGCTTCCTGCCCGACACCTCGGTCGGCACCCGTCGGGCCGACACGAAGCCGCAGGACGGCGACATCGCCCGCATCCCCGACACCTGGACCCGTCTGGCCCTGTCCGCCGACGGCAAGCAGATCGCCGCGGTGAGCACCGGGCGTCAGCGGCTCTCGCTCTGGCAGGCCAACGCCCCCATGGTGGAGGTGCCGACCTTCGCCGGCTCGCTGATCCGTCCGACCTACGACGAGGCCGGCTACCTCTGGGTGGGTGGCACCGACGTCAAGGGCCAGGACCACGTCTACGTCCTCGACCCCCGCTCGGCTCCGCAGAGTGCCACCCCGACCGTCCTCAAGGCGCCGTGGCTCAAGGATCGACGCGTCGTCTCGCTCGCGGTGGCGGGTGACGGTGTGCGCCTGCTCATCATCACGACCAACGAGCAGGGCACCGACGCCCAGCTCGGCGTCAGCGGCATCCAGCGACTGCCCAACGGCCAGCCCGTCGGCCTCGCAGCCCCGCTGCGCCAGGCCCAGCCGCTGTCGTCGCTCACCGACGTCGTGTGGCTCGACACGACGAGGTCGACGTATGCCGTCCTCGGCCGTCTCGGTGCCGCCGAGCCGGTTCGGCCCTGGGTGGGCACGGTCGGCATGGGCCTCGACGGCATGCGCAGCCACGGCCGCACGACGGCCGAGTCGAGCCGGACCGCACCCGTGCCCGGCGCCGCGACCATCACGACCGTCGGCGGCCCACGGGGGATCGTCATCACGTCGGACGACGGCTGGGCCTGGACCCGGGCGGGGTCCGCATGGCGGCAGGTCGTGCGGGCCACCGACGTCCTCGTCCCTGCCCGCTGACTGCTCCCTCACCACCTGGGCGGCCGGCCGGGCCCCGGTGTCGTGACCGGGGGCGACACACCGAGCAACCGTCAACCCGGCGCGGCATACCTCGTGGTGTTGACGACTGCTCGGTGTGTCGCAGGGGAGGGGACGAGGGCGCGAGCCGACCGTCGTGGCTCGTCCACACCTCCCGGATGGGGCAGCGGCTCGGGCTGTCGTCGTCCACAGCGGAATCCACATAGGGGCGGGGACCTCGGTCCGAATGGTCGACTCCGGGGATGCTCCAGCCCCTCGCCTCTCGACTCGTCGACCTCGTGCTGCCCACCGAGTGCGCCGCGTGCCACCGCCCCGGCACCCGGTGGTGCGCGCGCTGCGACCTCGCCTTGCAGCGGCTCGAGCTCGGACCGGACCCGGTGCCCGTGCGTCCTCGGCCGCTGCCGCCGTCGATGCCCCCGACCCACGCCGTCGTGGCCTACGCCGACCCGGTGAGGGCAGCCGTGTCGGCGTGGAAGGACGCGGATCGCCGCGACCTCGTGGCCGTGCTCGGACCCCTGCTCGACCGCTCTGTCCAGGCGGCCCTCGACGCGGCCGGCTGGGGCGAGCGGCCGGTCGTCGTCGTGCCGGCGCCCTCGTCGGCGGGGGCGCAGCGGCGTCGCGGTGACGCGCCTCTGCTCGACCTCGCCACCTGGGTCGGGCGGCAGCCGAGACATTCCCGGCTGCGCGTGGTCCCGGCGCTGCGTCAGGTGCGGCGGGTCGCAGACCAGTCCGGACTCAACATCGCCGAACGACGCCGCAACCTCGCCGGCGCCATGGCGGTCAACCCCATGTGGCACAACGTGATTCGCGACCGATATGTCATGGTCGTCGACGATGTCGTCACCACGGGCGCCACCCTCGCCGAGGCCGCTCGGGCGCTGCGCCGAGCCGGCGCCGTGCAGGTCGTCGGCGCGTCGCTCGCGGCCACGCAGCGTCACGAGAAGGTGTGACCCATGAGTCCGCTGTGATGGTGCAGTCCGGGCGTCACAACGCTTCACATGGTCGTCTCGGGCCAAGTAGGGTCGAGTCAAGGCCCCGTCCTGAAGGGCTCGGCAGCCCGATCGACGGGCGTGCTCGAGGTCAGGACGCACGGAGCGGGAGAGGGGTGGTGCCGATCGAACGGCGGGCCTGACCTCGCTGAGGCCGGCCCGGTCAACACGTCGCCACATGCGCGCGAAGAAGTCGCGCGCGACAAGGAGGAACCGTGGAGATCGTCGTCACTGGACGCCATGTCCAGATCCCCGACCGATTCCGTGAGCTGCTGGAGGAGCGACTGGCCAAGGTGCCGGCGCTGGCTCCCAAGGTCCATCGCATCGACGTCGTCGTCACCCACGAGCGGGTTGCTCGCGGATCCGAGAAGGTGGAGATCACCTGTCACGCCAAGGGGCCCGTCATCCGGGCCGAGGCGTGCATGGACGACAAGTTCGCCGCGCTCGACGCGGCCGTCGACAAGCTCATGGAACGACTGAGGCGGGTGCACGACAAGCAACGTGTGAGTCGCGGCCGGCGCCAGCCGGAGTCGGTGGCCCGGGCCACCGCCCGCATCGACGCTGCGACCAACGGTGCAGCCCCTGTGACGACGGCGACGCCCGAGGCTGAGGTCGACGACCTCGACCGCTTCGGAGCCCTGGGCAACTCCCCGATCGAGGTCCGCGAGAAGGTCCACACGGCGGCGCCGATGTCGCTCGAGGACGCGGTCAACCAGATGGAGCTCGTCGGGCACGACTTCTTCCTGTTCCACGACGCCGACACCGACCGCCCGAGCGTCGTCTACCGGCGCAGGGGCTGGAGCTACGGCGTCCTGCACCTCGAGACCGACTCTGCATCCGGAGCCGACTCCCGACACACCCCGTCCCCTGTCGAGGCTGTCGGGAGTGTCGCCGCCACGGGCTGACCCCCTGCGGCCGGTGCGGCGAGGCGTCGGGGCGTCACCGGGAATGCCCGGTCGACGCCCCGCCGTCGCCACCGCCTGACAGGATGACGACGTGAACGTCACCGCAGAGGTCATCCGGGTGCTCATCGTCGACGACCACGCCCTCTACCGGCGGGGCCTGCTCACCGTGCTCGAGGTGGAGGACGGCATCGAGGTGGTGGGCGAGGCGGCCGACGGCATCGAGGCGGTCGACCAGGCTGAGGAGACGCTGCCCGACGTCATCGTCATGGACGTCAGCATGCCGAAGCGCGGCGGCATCGACGCCTGCCGCGTCATCAAGCAGCGCGTGCCGTCGGCGCGCATCCTCATGCTGACGAGCTCGGACGACGAGGCCAACCTCTTCGAGGCGGTGCGGGCCGGCGCCAACGGCTACCTCCTCAAGGACGTTCCGCCGGAGGAGGTCGCGGCCGGCATCCGCGGTGTGCACCAGGGCCAGTCGCTGCTCTCCCCGATGATGGCCTCCAAGCTGCTCCTGGAGTTCGCTCAGATCAGCCAGCGTGACACCCTGCCCGCGCCGACTCCCGGTCTCGAGCTGCCGCGGCTCACCGAGCGCGAGCTCGGCATCTTGCGGCTCGTGGCCCGCGGCCGGCTCAACCGCGAGATCGCCGCCGAGCTCTACATCTCCGAGAACACCGTGCGCAACCACATCCGCAACATCCTCGACAAGCTGCAGATGCACTCGCGCATGGAGGCGGCGATGTATGCCGTCCGGCAGCGGCTCATCGACCCCGGCGAGTGAGGGGAGTGGCCCCTCCCGTGACGACGAGGTCGCTCACTCGCGCCCAGGCCCGGCGCGTGGCCATCGCCGCCCAGGGCTTCCTCGACCCCCGTCCGGCTCCCTTCGCGGCGACGGCGCGCCAGGTCCAGCGCGTCATCGACCGTGTCCAGGTCGTGCAGATCGACAGCGTCAACGTGCTGACCCGCAGCCACTATCTCCCGTTCTTCTCGCGGCTCGGTCCCTACGACACCGCTCTGCTCGACCGCGCGCGCGACCGGGCGCCCCGGCGCCTCGTCGAGTACTGGGCCCACGAGGCCAGCCTCATCCCGCCGTCGACCTGGCCGTTGCTCGACTTCAGGATGCGGGCCGCCGCCGAGAAGGCATGGGGCGGCATGCGCCGCATCCTCGAGGAGCGCCCTGACTACGTCGACCTCGTGTGCGCAGAGGTCGAGGTTCGGGGGCCGATGACCGCTCGCGAGGTCGAGGCGGCCCTCGAGCACGACCAGCCGCGCCGCACCGACCACTGGGGCTGGAACTGGTCCGACGTCAAACAGGCGCTCGAGTACCTCTTCTGGGCCGGACGCATCAGCTCGGCCGGGCGCACCGCCCAGTTCGAGCGGCGGTATGCCGCCCTGCCGGCCACCGCGCCCCCGCCGCTGCGTGAGGCGTGGACCCAGCGGCCGGGCGCCGAGGCCGACCCCGAGCGGCACGTCGAGCTGGTGCGGATCGCGGCGCGTGCGCACGGCGTCGGCACCGAGCTCTGCCTCGCCGACTACTTCCGCATCAGGCGCGAGGACGCCCGGCCGGCGATCGCCCGACTCGTCGCCGACGGCGAGCTCGTCCCGGTCTCCGTCCCCGGGTGGAAGCCGGCCTGGCTGCACGCCGAGGCACGGTTGCCCCGGCGTGCGCACGC
Organism: Humibacillus xanthopallidus; assembly: GCF_006717145.1. Lineage (GTDB taxonomy): Bacteria > Actinomycetota > Actinomycetes > Actinomycetales > Dermatophilaceae > Humibacillus > Humibacillus xanthopallidus. The sequence continues at coordinate 1,589,228 of NZ_VFQF01000002.1, forward strand.
CGAGGCGCTGCTCAGCCCCTTCGACTCGCTCGTCTGGCAACGCGACCGGATCCTCGCGCTCTGGGACTTCCACTACCGCATCGAGATCTACACCCCGGTCGAGAAGCGCGTACACGGCTACTACGTCCTGCCCTTCCTCTTCGGAGAGGACCTCGTCGCCCGCTGCGACCTCAAGGCCGATCGCGCGGCCGGGGTGCTCCGGTGCCACCGCATCACCTGGGAGGCAGGGGCACCCCCGGCGGCCCGGGCCGCCCTGGTCACGAACCTCGAGTCGATGGCGTCCTGGCTCGGCCTGGGGCGGGTCGACCTCCCTGGCCTGACTGACGGCTGACCCCGTCGCCGGTGACGCACTGCAGGTGCCCCGCTCGGCGGGACACCTGCAGTGGTCGGTCCGGCGCGAGCAGCACCGGACGGTTCTCGGGCTACTTGCCGATCTTCACCGTGCGCGTGATCGAGTTGTTCGCCGGGGCGTCGTCGAGAGTGGCCGAGGCGACCGTCGCAGACGTCGTCACGACTCCCTTGTTGCCCTTGACGAGCAGGTGGACGTTGAACGACCACGTACCACCCGCCGCGAGCGACGTCGGCCGCGGGCACGTCAGCGTCTGGCCGGCCTTGGTGCAGCCGGCCGTGTCGAAGACGTAGACGGCCGCCTTGATGTCGGGCAGGGCGATCGTGACCGTCGGCGCGGCGGCGTCGGACGGTCCGACGTTCGTCACCGTTGCCGTGTAGACGATCGTCGCGGACGGCTTGTAGACGTCCTTGTCGCTCGTCAGTGCCATGCGGAGGTCGGCCTTCGTGTTCACCAACGTCGTCGCCGACGCGGTGTCATTGCTCGATACCGGGTCGTTCGTGGAGGAGTCGACCGTAGCCGAGTCGCTGATCGAACCGGCCGGCGTCGCCGGCTTGACGAGCGTCTGGATGACGACCGTCGTCGGTCCGGCCCCCGGCAGGATCGTGCCGAGGAGGCACTCGACCTGGTGCTCCGGCGGGTCGATCGGAATGGTCACGTGCACGCACGTGCCCGAACCCGACGTGACCGCGACCGACGTGAAGTCGACCGCGCCCGGCAGGACGTCGACGAGGCTGACGTCCTTGGCCGTCGACGGACCGTTGTTGCGTACCGTCAGCGTGTAGGTCAGCGGACGCCCGGCCAGCACGGGGTCAGGACTGTCCACCATCGTGACACTGAGGTCTGCCGACGCTGCGACCGTGGTGCTGACCGTGGCGGAGTTGTTTCCCGTGTCCGGATCAGCGGTGGTCGACGAGACGACGGCGTCGTTGTGCATCGAGCCCGTGAAGCCGGGATCGATGGTGGCGACGACCGTCATGGTGGGGGACGCGCCTGAGGCGACGTTGCCGAAGGAGCAGGTCGTCGGCTGTGACGAGTTACCCGGCACACCGGCGGTGCACGACCCGGTGGAGGCGGTGACGGAGACGACCGTGACGGCAGCGGGCAGCACGTCGCGCACGACGACGCCGGTCGCCGTCGACGGACCGGCGTTGGAGACGGTGCTCGTCCACGTGATCTGCCCACCGGCGGTGGCCGTCGCCGGCGCCGTCTTGACGATGCTCACTTCCGCTGCCCCGACGACGTGCAGCGTGTCACTCGCCGAGTTGTTGGAGGGGTTCGGGTCGATCGTCCCGGACGAGACCTTCGCGGTGTCGGCGAGGTCCTGGGGTTCGTTCGACCGCTCGCTGATCTCGATGGTGATGGACGTGTTGGCGCCGAGGTCGCCCAAGGCGCAGGTCGCCGTAGCGTTGCCCGACTGTGTGCCTGCGGGGGCGGTGCAGCCAGTGGACGACGTCGCGACGGTGAAGCCGGTGGTCGACTGGATGTCGTCCCTCAGCGTGACGGCCCGGGCGATCGCCGGCCCTGAGTTGGTGACCGTGATCGAGCAGGGATTGAGCACACCGGCCGGTGCGTCTCCGTTCGGGAGGCAGTTCTTCGTCACCGACAGGTCGGCTCGGCCCGTCGCCGCCGAGAAGGCGTCGAGGACGCCGGCTCCGAAGGCGTTGTCCGTGCCGGGGGTGCCACGATCGGTCGCGTTGGCCGTCATGACGGCGGTGAGCGCCGAGGGCGTCAGCGATCCGGGGCCGCCCGAAGCGTCGAGGACGAGGGCTGCGACACCGGCAGAGGACGGCGTTGCCGCCGAGGTGCCGAAGAAGCGACAGTCGCCCTGGGTCGCCGCCGGGCACGAGCCCGCCCCGAAGCCGCCGGCGCCACTGACCGACACGCCGTCGGCCGCGGCATACGTCGGCGCGATGGCCGTGCGGCCGCCGCCCCCGAGGACGCTCTGGTTCGCGCCGGGCGCGGCCGACGCGGGGCACGGGTAGGACGCCGAGCACACCGTCGTGCTCACGAGTGAGACGGGCCCCTGCCCGCTGTAGCCCTCGAGGGGCGTCGTCGTGGGGTTCTGGTCGGCGCCGCCGTTCACGGCGCCTGCCGACGTGGCGAAGTCGGTGTAGTTGCTGTCGGGGTTGAGCGAGCCTCCGCTGCCCGTGGCGTCGATCGCGCCGGCACCGCGCCAGCGCAGGTCGAGCGTCGGGGTGCCCTTGGCGCCGCTGTTGCCGCTGTTGTTGACGGCGAGCTTGACCGTGACGGGGCTCGCGCCGCCGTTGGTCCAGGACGCCTGCTCGATCGTGTCGCCGGAGCCGCCACCCTGGGCGGCGGTGCTCGTGGCGAGGCAGCTGGTCGCTGCCGCGTTGAGGATGTAGAGGTCGAGGTTGGTGAATCCGCCCGCGCCGGCGGTCGGGAAGATCGCGCGCGGCTCGCTCCACTGCAGCGTCGCCCCGATCGTCGCGCCGGGGTTCACGCTGACGTCGAACGTCGTGTCGGCCCCGTTGAAGGCGACCGTGTTCGTCGGTGCGACCACGCAGCCCGTAGGCGCCTGGTTGTCAGGACCATTGCCCGTGCCCGTCGCAACGACACGCGGTGCGTGCGTCGAGTTGAGGTTGCCCGAGGACGAGCTGACCCACACGCCCGCGGCGCCGAGGATCTCGCCGTTCGTGGCGGCGAGGCCCTTCTGGAAGGCGGGCTCGGCATCGAACGGGATGTCCTCGGTGACGATGTCGGCGCCGGCCGTCACGAGGTCGTTCTGGGCCGACACGTGGGCGGCGACCCCGCCGCCGGTGCCGTGGAAGAGGAGTCCGGCGCCGGGAGCCATGTCGTGGACGATCTCGAGCATGGCCGTTCCCTCGTCGCCGCTGCCGGCATCGAGCACGTTGACGCCGGCAGGCAGGTCTCCGAGGGACTGGGCAGCGGCGATCGCGCTGACACCGTCGGAGATGACGCCGACGTCGACGCCCCCACCATCGATGCCGATCGCCTGTGCGTCGTCGGCCCGATGCAGGGGGACACCCTCGCTGAGGAAGCTGCCCGCGTCGGCGGGGAGGATCTCCGTCGGTCGGATGGCGGCCACCCAGCCGAGCGCCGCGACCGCGTCGACGCGGTCATACGGCACGAGGGTTCGGAGCACCCCGGCATTGGGCAGCGCCTTGAGCTTTGCGGGCTTGACCCACTGGTCCGAGGCGTTGAGCACGCTCACGCCGAGCCGACGAAGGTCGGCCCGCTCCTTGCCGGTGAGCGTGCCGAGGGCGTGGATCTCGAGGTCGAGCGCACCGGCCCCGTCGACGCGCAGTAGCAGGTCGCTCACCGACTTCTGCTTGGCCGGGGTGAGCCGGTGCCCACCGCCGGTGGCCGCGCGCACCTCTGCCGCTCGCTGGTTCACGAGGGAAGGGACCTTGGAGGTCTTCGCCGCGGACGTGGCCGTTGCGACACCCGATGCCGCGGTGGTGGCAGCGGTCAGGGGGATCGCTGAGGAGCTGGAGGGCAGGGCCACGGCGACCGCGGCACCCGAGTTGATGAGCGCCACCACACCGGCGGCAATGGTGAGGCGCCCGAGGGGGCTGCGGGTCAGGGACATCTCGAACCTCCTGACGGAGGGGGTGAGATGACGGCTGCGCGGCAGGACGTTGAACGGTCCGAGCAGGTGCGGGCGCTGGTGCGGGCGCAGGTGCTGGGGCCGACGATGGCAATCATGGCGACTGATCTCCGCTCGTTCGGCTGGATCCCCGAGACTTTTCAGGTTATTCCCGGGGTGGCCCGCCCACCGGCGAAATGACCGGATCGGGGCACACCGATGCTCACCCGGTCGGGGACGCGGACGCAGGCGTGGCCACGGACCCGGGCGGACGGCATACGGCCTGGTCGCTGGTGCGGAACCAGGGGAGCAGCTGGTGCGGAACCAGCGGAGGAGACGGTGCGTTGGTCGTTCCGTCAGGTGGACGGATAGCCTAGGCGGGTCCCGTGACCCATCGCGGGCGATGGAGCCCACCCACCGGGCGGGTCCACACGTTGAGTCGGGAGTGAGATCACCAGATGGCCGTCATCGAGAAGCTGCTTCGTGCCGGCGAAGGTCGGACCCTGAAGAGGCTCCAGGGCATCGCCAAGCAGGTCAACGCCCTCGAGGCCGACTTCGAGAAGCTCACGGACGAGGAGCTGCGCGACGAGACCAAGGGCTTCCGCGAGCGCCTCGACAACGGCGAGACCCTCGACATGCTCCTGCCCGAGGCCTTCGCCGCCGTGCGCGAGGCGAGCAAGCGCACCCTCGGCAAGCGGCACTTCGACGTGCAGATCATGGGTGGAGCGGCCCTGCACATGGGCAACGTCGCCGAGATGAAGACCGGTGAGGGCAAGACCCTCGTCGCGACGCTCCCGAGCTACCTCAACGCCCTGACCGGCAAGGGCGTCCACGTCATCACCGTCAACGACTTCCTCGCCGAGTACCAGTCCGAGCTCATGGGCCGCGTCCACCGCGCCCTCGGCATGGAGACCGGGTGCATCCTCGCGTCGATGACGCCCGAGCAGCGCCGGGCGGAGTACGCCAAGGACATCACCTACGGCACGAACAACGAGTTCGGCTTCGACTACCTGCGCGACAACATGGCCTGGGACCCGGCCGAGCTCGTGCAGCGCGGCCACCACTTCTGCATCGTCGACGAGGTCGACTCCATCCTCATCGACGAGGCCCGCACGCCGCTCATCATCTCCGGCCCGGCCGACCTCGCCACCAAGTGGTACGTCGAGTTCGCCCGGATCGTGCAGCGCCTGCACCGCGGTGAGGACGGCCGCGGCGACTACGAGGTCGACGAGAAGAAGCGCACCGTCGGCGTGCTCGAGTCGGGCATCGCCAAGGTCGAGGACCTGCTCGGCATCGACAAACCTCTACGACACCGTCAACACCCCTCTCATCGGCTACCTCAACAACGCCATCAAGGCCAAGGAGCTGTTCAAGAAGGACAAGGACTACGTCGTCATGAACGGCGAGATCCTCATCGTCGACGAGCACACCGGCCGTATGCTGCCCGGCCGGCGCTACAACGAGGGCATGCACCAGGCCATCGAGGCGAAGGAGGGCGTCGAGATCAAGAACGAGAACCAGACGCTCGCCACGATCACCCTGCAGAACTACTTCCGCATGTACGACAAGCTCTCGGGCATGACCGGCACGGCCCAGACCGAGGCCGCCGAGCTCAACTCGATCTACAAGCTCGGTGTCATCCCGATCCCGACGAACCGACCGATGATCCGCAAGGACCAGGCCGACCTCGTCTACCGCACCGAGGTGGCGAAGTACAACGCCGTCGTCGACGACATCGCCGAGCGTCACGCCGAGGGCCAGCCGGTGCTCGTCGGCCACGGTGTCGGTCGAGAAGAGCGAGTACCTCTCGCAGCAGCTGAAGAAGCGGGGGATCCGCCACGAGGTCCTCAACGCGAAGCAGCACGAGCGCGAGGCGACGATCGTCGCCGACGCCGGACGCAAGGGCGCCGTCACCGTCGCGACAAACATGGCCGGTCGAGGCACCGACATCATGCTCGGCGGCAACTCCGAGTTCCGAGCCGTCGCCGAGCTCAAGCGCCGCGGCCTCGACCCGCACGAGACGCCGGAGGAGTACGAAGCAGCCTGGGACGAGGCCCTGGCCAAGGCCGAGGCGGAGGTGGCCGCGGAGCACGAGCAGGTCACCGCGCTCGGCGGCCTCTACGTCCTCGGCACCGAGCGCCACGAGTCGCGCCGCATCGACAACCAGCTCCGTGGCCGCTCCGGCCGCCAGGGAGACCCGGGTGAGTCGCGGTTCTACCTCTCGCTCAACGACGACCTCATGCGCCTGTTCAAAACGCCGCCCTCGTCGACCGCTTCATGACGACGGCCGGCAATGGAGGACGACGTGCCGATCGAGAGCAAGATGGTCACGAACTCGATCCAGAAGGCGCAGGGGTCGGTCGAGGCGCAGAACTACGAGATCCGCAAGAACGTCCTCAAGTACGACGACGTCATGAACCGCCAGCGTCAGGTCATCTACGGGAGCGTCGGGCGGTGCTCGAGGGGGAGGACCTCCACGAGCAGCTGCGGATGTTCGTCAACGACGTCGTCGGGTCCTACGTCGACGCGGCAACGGCCGAGGGCTTCGCCGCTGACTGGGACCTCGAGCGGCTCTGGGAGGCCCTGCGCCAGGTCTACCCCGTCGGCATCACGATCGAGCAGGTGGAGGACCCTCGCCGGCGGACGCCAAGGCCATCTCGGCCGCCGTGCTCCGCGAGCAGTTGATGTCCGACGCCACCACGCCTACGACCAGCGCGAGGAGGCCCTCGGCTCCGACACGATGCGCGAGGTCGAGCGCCGCGTCGTCCTCTCCGTGCTCGACCGCAAGTGGCGCGAGCACCTCTACGAGATGGACTACCTCCAGGAGGGCATCGGCCTGCGACGCGATGGCGCAAAGCGGAACGCCGCTCATCGAGTACCAGCGCGAGGGGTTCCAGCTCTTCGAGGCGATGATGGAGGCCATCAAGGGAGGAGTCGTCAGCCACCTGTTCTCCGTCGAGGTGCAGGTCGCGCAGCCGGCCGCGCCCGCCGTGGGCGCGGCGCCGATGTCCGTCGGCGACTCGTCGGCGGCCTCGCCGCCGCGGCGCCGGCGACAGTGCGGTCGCCTCCGGCGCGGACCACACGGGCGC
>NZ_VFQF01000003.1 GCF_006717145.1 Humibacillus xanthopallidus
CTCGCGGTCGGCAAGCCGGGTCACCTCGGCGAGGAGTCGCTGGCGACGCTGCACGTGCCACACCATGAGCGCGATGAGCAGCGACATGAGGGGGATCTCGGCCGTCTCCTGCCAGTCGATGGTCCCGTCGACGACCCGGTCGACGAGGATGGCGCCACTGACGACCGTGTAGAGGACGAGGCCCGTTGCCGTCACGACAGGGCGCCACGGCTCGAGCCCGTAGCACAGGGCGAAGGTCGCCCATGCCACGTGGTAGGGAACCGTCTCACTACCGGGGAGCAGCCACATGAGGCCGCAGGCAACCGTCGCCACGGCCCCCCACACCCAGAGCAGCGGGTTCCTCACCGGTCACTCCTCGAGCAGGCAGTACCCGACACGTCGAACCGTCTCGATCGGCGCCGCCGGCCCGAGCTTGGCTCGCAGGCGACCCACGCAGACCTCGACGAGGTTGCTGCCGGGGTCGAAGTCGAGGCCCCACACGTCGTGCAGCAGCTCTTCCCTGCGGCAGACCGCGCCGGCTCGTTGCATGAGGTGCGCGAGGAGCATGAACTCCCGCTCCGTCAGCGACACGTCGAGTCCGTCCAGCCGGGCCCGACGCCGGTCGAGGTCGAGTCGGAGCCCGCCCACCGTGACGTAGCGGTCGTCGCGCCCCGGAGCGCCCGACGGGAGGCTCCGACGAACGCGGGCGAGCAGCTCAGCGAGCGTGAAGGGCTTGGCGATGACGTCGACCGCCCCGCGCTCGAAGGCCTGGACCCGGGCTCCGACGTCCGTCACGCCGGAGAGGACGATGACCGCTGGGCGCTCATGGCGCTGACCCAGAGCCGACAGGACCATCATCCCGTTGCCGCCTGGCATGAGCAGATCGAGCAGGACGAGATCGACGCTCGCCGTGTCCATCAGCGCCAGTGCTCCAGACCCACTCGACGCCGTGATCACCGTGTGCCCCTCTGACGACAGTGATCGGCTCAACAGGCTGCGTATGCGTTCCTCATCGTCTACGACCATGACAGTGCTCATGGCAATCCCCTCCCCGAAGATTCTTGAGTATGCGCCGTTCCAGGCGGGTCGGGTGGGGAAAAGATGCAGGCTCATCGCCCCCTGGCCGCCATCGATCCGACATCTGCGGATGTTTCCGACGAAAGATCCTGCGGACATGACGAATTCCTGACGCGACGATGACAGAGCACTCGGCGGTCAGTGGAACCGCGATGTATCGCAGCGATACATCGCGGTGTAGGGTGAAGACGTGCCGAAGACCGACCGACCCCAGAGCCGCCGTGCTGCGCTGCTCGAGTTCGCGGTGCTCGGCCTGCTCCACGACGGACCGCTGCACGGCTACGAGCTGCGCAAGCGGCTCACCACCGCGCTCGGCATCTTCCGGGCCCTGTCCTACGGCTCGCTCTACCCCGCGCTCAAGCGGCTCGTCGACGCCGGCTGGATCCACGAGACCCAGGAGCCGGCCGCGACCGGCGGCAAGCGGCCCCGCATCACCTACGAGCTGACGGCCGACGGCAAGGAGCACTTCCAGGACCTCGTCGCCGCCAGCGGACCCGACGCCTGGGACGACGACGACTTCGACGTGCGCTTCGCCTTCTTCTCCCGCACGGAGGCGCAGGTCCGCCTGCGCATCCTCGAGGGGCGCCGCTCGCGGCTCGAGGAACGCCTCGCCAACATCCGCGACGCCTCGGCGCGCAACCGCGAGCGCATGGACGGCTACACCCTCGCCCTCCAGCAGCACGGTGAGGACGCGGCCGAGCGCGAGGTGCGCTGGCTCGAGGAGCTCATCGTCGCCGAGCGCCGCGCGGCCCTCGACCCGGGCCCCACGGCATACGACGACACCACGAGCGCAACCACCAGCGCCCACAACGGCACCAACAGCGGCACCACCAACGCCATCAACGGCACCACCACCACCAACAAGGAGTGATCCATGGGATCCGTACGCGTCGCCATCGTCGGCGTCGGCAACTGCGCGAGCTCGCTCGTGCAGGGCGTCGAGTACTACAAGGACGCCGATGCCACCACCGGCGTCCCCGGCCTCATGCACGTCAAGTTCGGCGACTACCACGTCTCTGACGTCGAGTTCGTCGCCGCGTTCGACGTCGACGACAAGAAGGTCGGCAAGGACCTCTCCGAGGCCATCAACGCCTCCGAGAACAACACGATCAAGATCGCCGACGTGCCCACCACGGGCGTCGAGGTCCAGCGCGGCCACACGCTCGACGGCCTCGGCAAGTACTACCGCCTGACGATCGACGAGTCGGCCGCCGAGCCGGTCGACGTCGTGCAGGTCCTCAAGGACCGCAAGGTCGACGTCCTCGTCTCCTACCTCCCGGTGGGCTCCGAGCAGGCCGACAAGTTCTACGCCCAGTGCGCCATCGACGCGAAGGTCGCCTTCGTCAACGCCCTGCCGGTCTTCATCGCCTCCGACCCCGAGTGGGCCGCGAAGTTCGAGGCCGCCGGCGTGCCGATCATCGGCGACGACATCAAGAGCCAGGTCGGCGCGACGATCACGCACCGCGTCATGGCCAAGCTCTTCGAGGACCGCGGCGTCGTGCTCGACCGGACGTACCAGCTCAACGTCGGCGGCAACATGGACTTCAAGAACATGCTCGAGCGCGAGCGCCTCGAGTCCAAGAAGGTCTCCAAGACGCAGGCCGTCACGTCGAACCTGACGGGACCGCTCTCCGGCCTCGTCGACAGCAAGAACGTCCACATCGGCCCGTCCGACTACGTCGCGTGGCTCGACGACCGCAAGTGGGCCTACGTGCGCCTCGAGGGTCGCGCCTTCGGCGACGTGCCGCTGAACCTCGAGTACAAGCTCGAGGTCTGGGACTCCCCCAACTCGGCCGGCATCATCATCGACGCCATCCGTGCAGCGAAGATCGCCAAGGACCGCGGCATCGGCGGCGCCCTGCTGTCCGCCTCGTCCTACCTCATGAAGTCCCCGCCGGAGCAGCGGCCCGACGACCTCGGCCGCGCCAAGCTCGAGGCCTTCATCGCGGGCACCGAGGAGCGCTGACCTTCCCGGTCATGCACTGACGAACGTCGGTATGCCGTGAGGCCCCCTTCCCGACGGAAGGGGGCCTCACGCGTACGGCGGGGGTGTCGGCTAGGGCCGGTCGGCGTCCCCGGGCTCGAGGGTCGCCAGGCCGAACGGGGCGTTCGCGGCCGCCTTGGCGCGCAGGGCGACCCAGGCGTCCCGCGCCGTCCAGACGGGATCGTCGCGCCAGGAGAGCCGGGCGGCGATGAGGCCGGCGACCAGCGGGGTCGAGAACGACGTGCCGCTCCACGTGGCCAGCCGGTGGGTGAACGTCACCGTGGTTCCCTTGGGCTTCGTCTCGAGATAGGTGTACTCGCCGTTCGGGTAGGCGTTGACGAGCTTGGCCCCGCGCGCGTAGACGTCGACCCACGTCCCGCGGTTGCTCCACTTGGCCAGCCTGCCGTCCTTCTTCAGGCCACCGACCGCGACCTTGATCGGCGGCTCGTCGGGCCGGGACCACGAGCTGCTCGCCGGAGTGAACGGACCCTGGTTGCCGTCGTTGCCCGCAGCGCAGACGAGCAGGGTCTTCGTGGGGCGCAGCACGTCCCCGAAGGCGTCGAGACTCATGGCCGCCTGCTCGGCGGCGCCGGCGGCCCGCTGGAGGTCGCCATCCGGGCGCGGTGAGCCGTCGGCCGGGGAGAGACCCGTCCCTGCCGACATGCTGATGATGTCCGGGTCCGTGTCGAGGACGTCCTGCAGGATCGGTGCCAGCTCGCTCTCGATGGTGCCGTACGTCGTGGGCCCCCACGAGTGGACGAACACGTCTGCGGCCGGAGCCATGGCACGGATGACACCCGCGACGAACATGCCGTGACCGCGGTAGTGACCGATCCGCATCTGCGCGGCGGGGTCGCCGGCCGGTGCCTCCGGCTCGGCGTCACCGGACACCCCGCGGAGCCAGTGCAGCGCTGGGAACTCGACCGGCACGTGGTCCTCGCTCGACCAGCCCGAGTCGATGACGGCCACGGTCACGCCGGCGCCGAGGGTGGGGTCCGCGTTGACGGACGGGTCGGGGCCGCCGGTCGCGGGGACCGGCTCCGTCGCCGGGCACCCGCTGTTCGACGTCAGGTGCACGACGCGGTCGAAGCTGGCCCTGCCCGGGCCGAGCTCCCGCTCGATGTGCACGAGAGCCGACTCCGCCGCGGTCAGCCTGTCGTCGGCCTCCGTCCACCGTTGCTCCGGCGGCAGTGCCACGACGGTGAGCCATTCAACGGAGCGAGGAAGTCGTGAGGCGAGCGGTTCCGCACTGAGGCCGAGGAGCCCGAGGACCTCAGTCAGATCCTCCCCGCGCACGAGGATGGTGTCGGTGCGATAGAGGAAGTCCGCCCCGGCAAGGTCGTTCGGGTCCGGGTAGGCCGTCACCAGCACCGGGTTCGACTCATCTCCCCGCAGAGCGGTGAGCTCCAGGCTCAGGCCGTCGATGATCATCTGCACCTGGTCCGCGTAGCGAGCACGTTGGACGTCGTTGGGTATCGATGGGCGCCACCATCGACGATGCGGGTCGTCCGGGACGCCCCGGCTGCGATAATCGGACTTGGACATGTCCACCTCCAGAAGGTCGTGGTTGGGTCATGAAGCCAGACGCGGCGTCGCGCGGTCGTGATACTCCGACCTCTGCGGCCCGTCGGCGAGCCCCCGCCCGCGGCGGCAGTCCGGTCCCTGGTCCCGGCCCGGTCGAGTCCCTGCTCCCTCTGGCACTATCCCAACCGTCCGAGGCCCTCGCGGGCGCATCGCTGATATTCGCCCATTCGTCCGATCCGACGGAGCTGTCGATCGCCCACCAGGCCGCGGCAATCGTCCACCGCGACCGGGGTGAGTCCGACGAGGCCGTGACGCACGGCTTCACGGCGCTGCGCCTCGCGCGCCGCGTCGACGCCGAGCGCCAGGGCGACGTGCTCGCCACGCTCGGCATCGTGCTGGCCTTCGCCGGCCGGACGGCCGACGGGCTGCGGCGCTTCGACGAGGCCGTGCCCCTCACCCCGGCGAGCAAGCTGCCGAGACTGCTCCACCGTCGGGCCCACGTGCTCCACATGCTCGCCCGCAACATCGAGGCGCTGGAGCAGCTCGCGCAGGCGATCGCCGGAAGCCACGCGCTGGGGGACACGCTGTGGGAAGGACGCTCGCTCAACACCCGCTGCGACGTGCACCTCGCCCTCGGCAACGTCGATGCGGCGGAGGCCGACGCCGTCCTCGCCGAGCGGCTCCTGACGAGCGTGGGGCAGGAGTTCGAGGCCGTGCAGGCGGTCCACAACCAGGGCCTCGCCGCCCACCTGCGCGGAGACATCCCCGCCGCGCTGACGCTGCTCGACCGGGCCGCCGAGCGCTACAGCGCTCTCGGCAACGTCCGTCACGACCTCATCATCGAGCGCACCCAGGTACTGCTCACCGCCGGGCTCATCGACGATGCCCGCGAGCTGTGCACCAGCACACTCGGGAGCACCGAGAGGGCACCGATCCGGCGGGCCGAGCTGCTCCTCACCCTCGCCCACGCCGCCCTCGCCCAGGGCGACGCCGAGGCGGCGGAGGCGAGCGCCACCGAGGCGATCCGGCTCTTCGACGCCCAGCTGCGGGTGGGGTGGGGCGACCGGGCGCGCCTGCTGAGGCTGCGGGCGCAGTACCTCGCCGAGCATCCCGACCTGCTGCCGTGGATGGTCGACTGGCTGGACCCGCCCGCCCGCTCGACCGAGGGCAGGGCGGCGCGGGCGAGACGGATGCTGCAGGACGCGAGCGCCCTCGTGGAGTCGATGCGCCACCACGCCGCGCCCGAGCTGCCCGTGGCCCTCCTGCTCCACGGTCGCATCGCCCAGGACGCGGGGCAGGCCGACGACACCCGGCGCAGCCTCGCCGCGGCGGCCTCCACCCGACACGCCGGTCCGCCTCTCGCACGGGCCGCCGGCTGGCTCGCCCAGGCGCTGCTCGCGCAGCAGCGCGGCGACCGCCGCTCCCTCTACCTCGCGTGTCGCCACGGGCTCGACGCAGTCGACGAGCACCGGAGCATCCTCGGTGACATCGAGCTGCGCGCCCTCGCGAGCGGTCACGGCATCGAGTTCACGCGCCTGGCCGTCGCCGACGCGGTCCGGGGTGCAGGCCCGCGGCAGCTGCTCTGGTGGACGGAACGCTGGCGGGCGGCCGCCCTCGACGGCTCGGTCCGCCAGCCGTCGGACGCTGCGCTCGCGCACGAGCTCGCCGCCCTGCGCGACGTGGCTCGCCGGCTCGAGTCGGCGAGCGACCCCGGCCCGGGTGCGCCCGCGCTGGTCCAGGAGCGCGATCGCCTCGAGACCTCGATCCGCCAGCGGTACCGACACCTTCGCGCCGTCGGTCCGGGTGCCTCGGGCGACCCACCCCTGCACGGCCCCGACCTGCCTGCGGTCCTCAGCGAGCTGGCCGAGCTCGACGCGCCCCGCGAGGCCGACGAACTCGACGGGCTCGATGCCCGCGAGGGAGGCGGCATCCTGCTCTACCTCGTCAACGACCGCGACACGCTCCACCTGCTCACCACCACCGGCGGCCGGGTCGTCCACAGCCCCGTGGGACCGCTGGCCGTCGCCCATCGCGAGGCGGAGTTCGCACGCTTCGCCCTGCGTCGGGCCGCTCACGGACGGCAGGTGGACCTTGCACGGCAGGGCCGCCTGCTGCAGGACGCTCTTCTGGGCGAGCGGCCGCCGGCCGCCGTGAGACGGCTTGCCGGCGACGGGACCGGGCGGCCCCGCCACGTCGTCATCGTGCCCCCCGCCCACCTGCTCACCGCACCGTGGGGGCTGCTCCCGCTCCTTCGCGACGCGGTCGTGACCGTCGCACCGTCGACGACGCAGTGGTTGCGCGCGCGCCGGCTCCGCTCGAGCGCGTCGGACTCAGCCAGGGCCGGACACGTCGCCCTGGTCACCGGTCCGGGACTCACGTCGCGCGAGGCCGAGGTGTCGACCCTGCACGCCTTCCACGACGGAGCCCGCGTGCTCTCCTCCGACCGGGCCACGGTCGCCGCCGCCGTGGCGGTGCTCGACGGCGCCGCCCTCGGCCACGTCGCCGCGCACGGCCACTTCCGCGCCGACGCGCCGCTCTTCTCGACGCTGACGCTCGCCGACGGACCGCTCACCGTGCACGACCTCCACGGGCTGCGCCGGCCGCCGCGATCGCTCGTCCTGTCGGCCTGCGACTCGGGCGGGGTCGCGCCCATCGGCGCCTACGAGGCCCTGGGTCTCGTGTCGAGCCTGCTCGGCATGGGCACGAGCGAGGTGATGGCGAGCGTCGTGCCGGTCAACGACTTCGCGACGCTTGCAGTCATGACCCGGGTCCACGAGAGCGCTGCTGCGGGCGCCACCCTCGCCGAAGGCCTGCTCGCTGCTCGGCGTGCCGCCGACGACGACCCCCTTCAGGCCGCGACGGCAGCATCGTTCACGACGTGGGGCGCCTGACCCAGCCGGTATGCCGCTCAGCCGGCCAAGCCACATACCCCCTGGGGTCACCCCAGCGCGTATGCCGCTCGGCCGGCCACGCGGCCTACCTTTCCCTGCCGGGGAGGTGGGCGGGCACCTCGGGCTCAGCCGATGTCGAACCACCCGGTCGACAGCCCCGGACCGTCGTCGCGTCGGACCACGATCCGCACGAGCCCCACGGGCAGGCGGGCGACGGTGAAGCGGCCCTCGAGCACCTCCGGCGCGCTCGAGGAGTCGGTGGTCTCGACCGTGACGGCGAGTCCTTCGAGTCCCGACGTGCCGGTGACTCCGGCTGACTCGGTGGCTGCGGCGGCCCCGGTCACTCCGATGACGCCAACGACCGACGCGAGACCCCCGCGAACGGTCACCTCGAGGTCGAGGGCCACGTCACCGTGCTCGAAGAAGTGCAGGTGGCTCGTCGCCGACGACGACCGGACGAGGCCTGCGTCGACGGGTCTCGAGACCAGCTGCATGAGCTCGTGGTCCGGGTCGCGGAAGCCGAAGGCCGCCTTGCCGAGCTCGACGACGTGCTCGGGCACGGGATCGACGGTTCGGGCGATGGCCCCCAGCCGCTCCAGCAGGGCGGCGTCCTGCGCGTCGAGCTCATCGGCAGGCATCATGACCGCCCCCTGGAGTCGAAGGTGTAGCCGGAGTCGCCCACGAGGGAGCGAAGCCGGTCGAGGCAACGCATCCGGGTCGGGCCGATCGAGCCGATCGGCATGCCGAGGGCCTCACCGACCGCGCGGTAGTTGGGGCGGTCGACCGCCATGAGGGCTCGAAGCAGGCGCTGGCACTGCTCAGAGAGCTGAGCGAAGCAGGTCCACAGCTCCGCGTCGCGCTCGTCGTCGAGCAGCGCGGTGTCGAGCTCGGCGGCCTCGGCATCGGCGAAGTCGACCCCCAGGTCATCGTGTCGGACCGGCACCTCACGACCGGTGCGGCGCAGCTTCGAGAGCGACTCGTAGCGGGCCGTCGTCGCGAGCCAGCCGGCGAGAGCCTCGGGCTCGCGGATGCCGTCCAGGTGGTCGACGAGACGTAGCCAGGTGTTCTGCACGACGTCGGCGGCGTCCTCCTGCCGGAGCCGGTGTGACCGGGCCACGCTCCACAGCAGGGACGAGAAGCGGACGACGATGGCGTTCCACGCCTCGGCATCGCCGTCGGACGCGGCAGCGACGAGTGCCGTGAGGCTCTCCGGGTCGCCCATGCCACGCCCCTCTCCGAAACGGTCAGTTTAGGGCTCACCCCCCACAGACGTGGCTGGATCGCAGCAGATACGTGCGGAGGTGCAAACGTGACCCGACACACCGAGCAGTCGTCAACCCAACGCGGTATGCCGCGTGGGGCTGACGACTGCTCGGTGTCTTTGCGCTCGGGCCGGGTCGAGCAGAGTTACTTGAGGGCCGAGCCGGTGGTCGTGCCGGTCGGAGCCTCGACGAGGCAGAGCACGGACCGGTCACCGCGCCACGTGTCGGCGTCGGGATAGATGTAGGACGGGTCGAGCTCGTCGTAGGCCTTGTCGGTCAGCAGCGGGTCGGCCTTGTCGGTGCAGTCCTGCTCGGCCTGCGACGTCACCTTGTCCTCGCCCGGGTAGGGCCCGTCGGGCAGCTGCACGATGGTCACCACCTGGCTCTCGTGCGGGGAGGTGCACGGGATCGCGGTGACGAGGTCGATCTGGTCCTTCTTGCCACCGGAGAAGCAGTCGCCCGCCTTGAGCTTGTCGACGAAGACCTGCGACTGGCCGGTGACCTGCCCCGACGCGCTGCGCTCCGGCTCGGCCGTCACTCCCGAGGCGATCGCGATGACGATGAAGGCCGTCCAGGCGAGCGTGCCGAGAGCCCCGAGGACGATCCCGGTGATCGCCATCCCGCGGCCGCGCTGAAAGCCGCCGCGCAGCTGGTGTAGGGCGACGACGCCGAGGACGATCGCGACCACCCCGACGAGGGGGATGACGGCGGCGATGCCGCAGCAGAGGGCCGCGACAGCCAGGGCGTTGCGGCCCGCGGGTCCCGTCGGCGCGAACGGCAGGCCGGGCTGGCCGGGCTGGCCGAACGGAGCCGGCTGGCCGAACGGAGCCGGCTGGCCGAACGGAGCCGGCTGGCCGAACTGGGCGGGCTGGCCGAACTGACCCTGCTGGCCAGGGAAGCCCGGCTGGCCCGGGAAGCCGGGGTGGTCGGGGTGAGGCTGCTGGCCGGCATACGGCGGCGGCATGATCGGCGGCGGCATGATCGGCGGCGGCACCGCGTCGGCCTCGGGATTGGGTCCCGGCTGCTGGCCGGGCGTGGGTTGCGGGGCCCCGCTGGGCGGGGGCAGGTCGACGGTCACGCCCGGGAGCATGACACGAGCGCGGGGTGCGTCGGGACGAAAGGGGACGCCGAGCGCGCAATCGTGACGTAACCGCGAGGGTCGGCGCGGGCTCAGGCGATCGGCGAGGTCTCGGAGGCGGGCTCGCGGGGCCCGCCGCGCTCGCCCTCGGCACCCTCGGCGCCCTCGGCCTCGCTGCGGTGGCGCCGCACCTGCCAGACGACGAGCGCGACGACGGCGATCACGGCGACCGCGACCGCGGCGCCGCGTCCGAGCCACGTCTCGACCCGCGCGTAGGACCGGCCGGCGAGGTAGCCCGCCGTCACGACGACGCTGCCCCACGCGATGCCGCCAGCGGCGTTCCAGGCGAGGAAGGTCGGGTAGTGCATCTTCGACATGCCCGCGAGCGCCGGCATGACCGCACGCAGGAACGCGGTCCAGCGACCGAGGAAGACGGCCGACCCGCCGCGACGGCCGAGGAAGTCCTGGGCCTGGTCGATGCGGGACCGGTGCCGGTCGAACGCGCGCAGCTGCACGACCCGCCCCCCGAGGTGGCGCCCGACCTCGAAGCCGACGCTGTCGCCGACGATCGCCGCGACGACCACGACGACGAGCACGACCGGTAGCGGCACGTGGCCGAGCGAGGCGGCCACCCCGCCGAGGAGGGCGACCGTCTCTCCGGGCACGACGAAGCCGACGAAGACGGCGTCCTCGAGGAAGACGATCCCTCCGACGACGAGGAGCACCAGCCACGTCGGGGCGCTCAGCACCTCACGGGTCACGGTGTCGATCAGGCCACTCACGAAGGGCTCCTCCTGGTCAGCGCCGGCGGCGCGCTCGGACCTCTCGAGTCTCTGTCGGCAGTCTGGGCGTCCGCTGGGAGCTCGCACCGGCGGCACCGTCCCGCCGCACAGGGCACCCGTCGCCCGCACGAACCGCCTCGAGCATCACAACATTTGGACACCCATAACGCGATGCATGGTCTTGTCGCGAGAATGAGCGCCTGCCGGGGCGTGACGTGCGCCCGACCGTGAGAGGACGAGCCATGGCAACACCGCGACTGGGCGAGATCGCCCCCGACTTCGAGGCCACGACGACCGAGGGCCCGATCAGCTTCCACGACTGGAAGGCCGGCAGCTGGGCCGTGCTCTTCAGCCACCCTGCCGACTTCACGCCGGTCTGCACGACCGAGCTCGGCCGCGTCGCCGCGCTCGAGGACGAGTGGGCCGCGCGCGGCGTCAAGGTGCTCGCCGTCTCGGTCGACCCCCTCGAGGACCACGAGAAGTGGAAGGGCGACATCGAGCAGGTCGGCGGCGCGACCGTCGGCTACCCGATCATCGCCGACGACTCGCGCCAGGTCTCCGAGGCCTACGACATGATCCACCCCGGCGAGGGCGACACCTCGGGCGTGCGGTCGGTCTTCATCATCGACCCGGCCAACAAGGTCCGCCTGTCGCTCACCTACCCCAAGAGCGTCGGCCGCAACTTCGACGAGATCCTTCGCGCCGTCGACGCCCTCCAGCTGACCGACAGCGGCCCCTTCTCCACGCCCGCCGACTGGCGCACGGGCCAGAAGGTCATCGTCGCGCCGACCGTGTCGACGGCTGACGCACGCGAGCGCTTCGGTGACGACGCCGTCGACGAGGTCACGCCCTACCTCCGCTTCACCAGCGCCCCGGCCTGAGCCTCGGCACCCGGGTGCGCACCTGTCGCAGGCGTGCACCCGGGTGTGCCGTCCGGCTCGCCCCGCGCCCTGGCGCGGTCTGTGGCGGGCTGCGTCTCAGGCGCGGCGGGCGAGGACGACGGCCTGGTCGTCGCGCTCGTCGGCCTTGGCGCGTCTCACGAGCCGCGCCACCTCGTGGGCGCCGGCGGCGGCCAGCCGGCCGGCGACGTCATCAGCGGTGTAGAGGTGGCGCTCGAGGCGGATGTCGTGGCCCAGTCGTCGGTAGGCGGGACCGACGTCACGCACGCCGGTGCCCGACTGGAAGCCGACGAGCAGATGCCCTCCGGGGCGCAGCACCCGCACCGCCTCGGCGAGCACGCGGTCGAGACCTGACGGCGGCGTGTGGATGATCGAGTACCACAGCATGACGCCCGCGAACTCGCCGTCACCGCAAGGCAGCTCGTCGAGCGAGCCGACGGCGAAGCGGAGGTCGGGGTGGTCGCGGCGCGCCATGGCCACCATCCCCGGGGAGAGGTCCACGCCGCATACCGACGCGCCGCGGGCAGCGACGTAGCCGCTCATCCGACCCGCCCCGCACCCGGCGTCGAGCACCGGAGCGGCGGCCGCGTCGCTCACCTCAGCCAGCACCGCGGCGACGAAGGCGTCGACCATCGCGAGGTCGAGCGTGGCCTCGGCACGCGTGTCGGGCAGCCGCTCGGCGTAGTCCTCGGCGACGGTGTCGTAGGCGCGGCGCACCGCGGCGTAGTCGGTCATCCCGCCGTCCGTGACGTCAGGCCCGAGCCGTCGGGCTCAGGACGTGGCCTCGAGGAGGCGCCGGAGCTCGGCGACGAAGGCGTCGACGTCGGCCTCGGTCGTGTCCCACGAGCACATCCAGCGGACCTCACCGGTGGCCGGGTTCCAGTCGTAGAAGCGGAAGCTCTCGCGCAGGGCGTCGGCCACCCCGCGGTCGAGCACGGCGAACACGGCGTTGGCCTCCACGGCCTGCGTGATGCGCACCCCGTCGAGACCCCCGACCCCTGCCGCGAGCCGAGCCGCCATGGCGTTGGCGTGGCCGGCCGAGCGCAGCCACAGGTCGGTGCCGTAGAGCGCGAGCAGCTGCGCGGACGTGAAGCGCATCTTGGAGGCCAGCTGCATCGACAGCTTGCGCACGTGCACGAGGCCGAGCGACGGGTCGGCGGCGAGCTCGGGGTTGACGACCACGACGGCCTCTGCGGCGAGCGCGCCGTTCTTCGTGCCGCCGAGGCTGAGCACGTCGACGCCGGCGTCACCCGTGAAGGCGGACAGGTCGGTGCCGAGGGTCGCGGCGGCGTTGGAGATGCGGGCTCCGTCGAGGTGGACGCGCATGCCCAGCGAGTGGGCGTGGTCGCTGATCGCGCGCACCTCGTCGGGGGTGTAGCAGGTGCCGAGCTCGGTCGTCTGGGTGATCGACACGACGAGCGGCTGGGCGCGGTGCTCGTCGCCGAAGCCCCAGGCCTGCCGGTCGATGAGCTCGGGGGTGAGCTTGCCGTCGGGCGTCGGCACGGTGAGCAGCTTGATGCTGCCCATCCGCTCGGGCGCGCCCCCCTCGTCGGTGTTGATGTGGGCGGTCTCGGAGCAGACGACGGCCCCCCAGCGCGGCAGCAGGGCCTGCAGCGCGACGACGTTGGCGCCTGTGCCGTTGAAGACCGGCCAGGTGACCGCGCCCGCCCCGACGTGACCGGCGATGACCTCCTGGAGCCGTTCCGTGTAGGCGTCGGCACCGTAGGCGACCTCGTGGCCGCCGTTGGCATCGGCCAGCGCGGCGAGCACCTCGGGGTGCAGCCCGGCGTAGTTGTCGGACGCGAAGCCGCGCCACTGGGGGTCGTGGAGCCTGGTCACGATGTCCTCACTCGGTCTCTCGGTCGGCTGATCACGGGTTGCGGGGGAATCCGGGCGGGTTGCTCTTTCGGACGAGACCCCGGCCACGGAGTGCTCTTTCGATGGGGACGTGCGCTCTGTCGATCGGGTCAGAGGTCGATGCGTGCGCCGTTGAGGGGCGCTGCATCGGTGTCGAGCAGCCCGACGAGCCAGTCTGCCACCTCGGCCGGCGCGGTCGCCGTGCGGCCGCTGCCGATCCACTTCACCACACCGATGACCGCCGCCGAGCCGGGGGTCGCGTCGTCGCCGGCGAACGAGTCCGCCATCGACCGCAGCCACGTCTCGGCGGCCGCCTTGGCGCTCGCGTAGGCGGCGTTGCCCGCGGCCGGCGTCGCCGCCGCTGCCGCACTGATGATCGCGACCCGGCCGTGCCCGCTGGCGAGCAGCGCGTCGTGCAGGGCGAGCGTCGCGTGGCGCAGCGTGTCGACGAGGTTGCCCGACAGCCAGCGCCAGTCGTCGTCGGTCGATGCCGTGAAGCTCGTGCCGCCGCGCCAGCCGCCCACGAGGTGGAAGAGGCCGTCGACGCTGCCGTATGCCGTCACGACCTCCTCGGCGAGCGCGCGCACCGCGTCGCCGTCGAGCAGGTCGCAGACCCGCGCGTCGAGGCGGTCGGCTGCGTCGCCGTCTGCGTCGGGTCCGCCGGTCAGCGCCTCGGAGAGCTCGCGCAGCGACTCGGGGTCACGGCCCACCGCGACGACCCGCTCGCCGTGGGCGAGCAGGGCTGCGCAGGTCGCGCGTCCGGTGGCCCCGGTCGCGCCCGTCACGACGACGACGCGCTGACCTGGCCGGACGGCATACCTGCTCATGCGGACGCGGCGGTGATGCCGGCGGTCGACTCGATGACGCCCTTCATCTTCTTCGAGAGGGCTTCATAGAACATCGAGAGCGGGAACTCGTCGGGCAGGACGGCGTCGGTCAGACCCTTGGGCGGGCCGTCGAGCGGCAGGGCGGAGAGGTCACCGGCCTGGTTGCGGGCCCACGCCGAGAGCGGGTGCGGTGTGAGGACCGAGGAGATGAGCGCGTAGGCAGCGAGCCAGTGCGCCATCTTGGGCCGGTCGATGGAGCGCCAGTAGAGCTCCTCGACGGCGCGACCGAGCTCGAGCACCGGCTCAGCCACGTCGGCCCAGTCGATCGAGAGGCGGTTGTCGGTCCAGTGCAGCACGCCGCGCTGGTGCAGCCACGCGAAGAGCAGCTGGCCGCCCAGACCGTCGTAGTTGCGGGTGCGGTCGCCCGTGATCGCGAAGCGGAAGATGCGGTCGAAGAGGACGGCATACTGCACCGACCGGGCGTAGGGGTGCCCGTCGGCCTCGAGCGCGACCGCCTCACGGAAGGCCGTGAGGTCGCAGCGCAGCTCTTCGAGGGAGTAGAGGAAGTACGGCATGCGCTGCTTGATCATGAACGGGTCGAAGGGCAGGTCGCCGTGCATGTGGGTGCGGTCGTGGATGAGGTCCCACATGACGAACGTGCGCTCGGCGAGCTCCTGGTCGGCGATGAGGCGCGCGGCGTCCGGCGGCAGCGTCAGGCGCGTCACGGCGGCGGCCTCGGTGACGACACGACGGAAGCGGGCCGCCTCGCGGTCGGCGAAGATGCCGCCCCACGTGAAGGCCGGCACCTCGCGCATGGCCACCGTCTCGGGGAAGAGGACCGCGGAGTTCGTGTCGTAGCCCGCCGTGAAGTCGAGGAAGCGGATCGGCAGGAAGAGCTTGTTGGAGTAGTCGCCCGCCTCGAGGTCGGCGATGAACTCGGGCCAGATCACCTCGAGGAGGACGGCCTCGACCTGACGGTTCGGGTTGCCGTTCTGGGTGTACATCGGGAAGACGACGAGGTGCGGCAGGCCGTCGACGCGGTGCTGGGCCGGCGCGAAGGCGACGATGGAGTCGTAGAAGTCAGGAACCTCGAAGCCGCCGTCGGCCCAGCGGCCGAAGTCCTTGACGAGCGCCTCGAGGTAGTCGGCGTCGTGCGTCAGGGAGGGCGCGAGGGCCTCGATGCCGGTGACGACGCGGCCGACGAGGGCGGCGGCGCGGGCGTGGTCGCCCGGCTCGGGCACGGAGCCGTCCGCGATCTGCAGGTCGCGCAGGTCGGTGACCGCAGCCTTGAGGTCGGCCCAGGCGGCGGTCTGCACGAGCGGGTGCACCGTGACGGCCTGGCGACGGGTGGGGCGCACGGCGACGTGGCAGACGGCGTTGTGCACGAGCTCGGCGAAGCTGCGGGCCGAGGCGTCGTCCGCCGTCGGGGCGAAGGGGAGGGTGACGGAGCGGCCGGTCGCGCTGCCGGTGACGACGAGGCCCTCGGACGGGCTGGCCGGGGTCAGCAGCGCGCGGTCGACGCGGGCGAAGAGGTCCTCGGCGGGCTCGCCATCGCTGCCAGACCCGGACGACACGGTGATGCCGTCGCGGTTGGTCTCGGCAGCCTGGCCGGCCTCGACCAGCACGTCGGCGAGCTCGGGCGCGTCGGTGACGACGCAGCCGCGGTGCGCGAGCGCCTCGCGCAGGCCGGGGGTGGTGGTGCGGACCGAGACGGTCGGGAAGATGCCCATCGCGTCGTCCTCCTTCAGGAACTTTGAGCGTGCGGATGTACTCCTACAGAAGAATCTACGGCCTGAGTGGCACTTGACGCCAATTCGTAGCGTCCGGGGCGGTCGGTGACGCAGAAAGGGTGGCCGTCCCGTCCGGGACGACCACCCTCACCTGCTCCGCGTCAGGCGGGGCGTCGTTCAGCTGCTCGCGGCGGTGGTGTCCTCGTCGAGGTCGCCCGGTGACCGCACGACGACGGCGGTCACGTTGTCTCGACCCCCTGCGTCGACGGCGGCCTTCACGAGGGCGTGGGCAGCGGCGTCGGCGTGCGCGTGCTCGGCGATGATCTGCTCGATGCGCTCGCGGGACAGCTCGTTGGACAGCCCGTCGGAGCAGATGACGAAGGTTTCGCCCGGGTGGGGCGGGAGGACCCAGGTGTCGACCGTCGCCATCGGCTCACGCCCCAGCGACCGGGTGACGATGTTGCGGGCGGGGTGCCGGGCGGCCTGCTCGGGCGTGATGAGGCCGCGCTCGACGAGCTCCCACACCTCCGAGTGGTCGGCCGTGACCTGGCTCAGCTCGCCGTCGATGCTCCGGTAGACCCGGGAGTCGCCGAGGTTGAAGACGGCCCAGTGACGCGAGCCGTCGACCGACACGACGGCCAGGCCCGCGACGGTCGTGCCCATCCCGGTCTGCTCGGGGTGCCGCTCGGCGGATGCGACGATGCGGCGGTTTGCCTCCTCGACCTGGGCTTCTATGTCTCGCACCTCGAGGACGTCGCGGTCGGCGAGCTCGACGAGCGCGTCGACCGCGATCCGGCTCGCCACCTCGCCCGCGGCATGGCCGCCCATCCCGTCTGCCACGACGTAGACGGTGCCGACGACGGCGGCGCTGTCCTCGTTGTGCTGACGCACCCGCCCGACATCGCTGGCCAGGCCCACCTCGACGGAGTGCACGGTGCTGCTCATGGGATCCTCTGGGTTCTGGGAGTCGCTCCTGCTCATGACGCTCAGGACGGCGCGGTCAGTCAACCATCGTGACCCGGTGCTGTCAGATCGGCGCCCGGGGTCAAGGCCTCCACCGAGCCTAGGTCGCTTCGGGGCCCTGCGCGATGGGGAGGACTCCACGTCGCGGCGCCCGCAGGGCTGTCGACAAGCCGTGCAGTCAGAAACGCTCGCGCAGGCTGTCGACGAGGGTGCGCCCCGCCGAGACGGGGGTGAAGGCCTGCGCCGCCGAGGTGAGCGCCTGCTGCTCGTCGGGCCGCAGCTCGAGGTCGGCCGCAGCGACGTTGAACTCGAGCTGCTCGACGCTCGAGGCGCCCGGGATGACGACGACCTGCGGCAGGCCGAGCAGCCACGCGAGCGCCACCTGGGCCGGCTTCGCGCCGTGGGCGTCGGCGACCTCCCGCACCACTGCAAGGAGCGGCTCGATGCGGCGCAGGTTCTCGGTGCCGAAGAGCGGGTTGGCCGCACGCACCCCGCTGGGACGGTGGTCGACGCCGTACTTCCCACCGAGCAGACCCTGGGCCAGCGGGCTGTAGGCGATGACGATGCGGTCCTCGCGCTCCGCGAAGGGCACGAGGTCCTCGAGCGGGGCGGGCGTCGCGAGCGAGAACTGCACCTGGTTGCTGACGACCGGCCGGCCCAGCGCGGCGTCGGCCTTGCGCCATCGCTCGAGGGAGTAGTTGGAGACGCCGACGGCGCCGATCCGGCCCTCGTCGAGCATCGGCGTCATGCCGCGCATGATGATGCTGTCGGGCACGAGCGGGTTGGGCTGGTGCACCTGGTAGAGCGGGATGCGGGGCAGCCGCAGCCGGGTCGCGCTCGCGTGCGCCCGGTTCCTCACGATCGGCGGGAACGGGGCGATCGGGAGGAGCTTGGTCGCCACGACGGCGGAGTGGCGGTCCTCGCCCAGCGCCTGCGACAAGATGCGCTCGCTACGGCCGAACGCATACGCCTCGGCGGTGTCGAAGAGCGTCACCCCGAGCGCAAGGGCGCGGCGCACGATGTCGCGGGCGGCGCGGTCGGCGTAGTCGTCGCCGTAGCCCCATTCGCGCGCACCGAACTGCCAGGTGCCGAGACCGACCCTGCTGACGAGGCCGAGGCCCGGGACATCGAGATATCTCATGACCCCACCATGCCCCTCAGGGCCGCCCCGGTCACGCCCCGGTCGCCCCCCGCCCACGCTGCAGTCAGGCTCGCGTCATTCGGAGCGGGCCGCCCACCACGCGAGGAGCCTGGCGCGGGCGGCGTCCTTGCCGATCAGCCCGTCGTCGAGGCGCACCGACAACAGGTAGCTGTAGGCCTGTCCGAGCACCGGCCCGGGCCTGATGCCGAGCGCCTCGGCGATCTCGTTGCCGTCGAGCTCGGGGCGCACCTTCCCGAGCTCCTCCTCGGCGGCGAGGCGCTCGATCCGCTTCTCGAGGTCGTCGTAGGCGCGGGAGAGCCGCTGGGCCTTGCGGACGTTGCGGGTCGTGCAGTCCGAGCGGGTGAGCCGGTGCAGCCGGGGCAGGAGCGGGCCGGCGTCGGTGGCATAGCGCCGCACGGCCGAGTCGGTCCACTGCCCGTCGCCGTAGCCGTGGAAGCGCAGGTGCAGCTCGACGAGCCGCGCGACCTGCTTCGTCGTGTCCTTGTCGAAGCGCATCGCCTTGAGCCGCTTGCTGACGAGCTTGGCGCCGACGAGCTCGTGGTGGTGGAAGGAGACGCCGCCGCCGGGCTCGAAGCGCCGCGTCGCCGGCTTGCCGATGTCGTGGAGCAGGGCGGCGAGGCGCAGCACGAGGTCGGGGCCGGGCACCGACTCGGGCGGGCCGTCGGGCGGGCCCTCGAGGTCGATGGCCTGCTCGAGCACGATGAGCGAGTGGTCGTAGACGTCCTTGTGCCGGTGGTGCTCGTCGACCTCGAGCCGCAGCGCAGGCAGCTCGGGCAGGAACACGTCGGCGAGGCCGGTGTCGACGAGCAGCGTGAGCCCGCCCCGCGGCTCGGGCGCGAGCAGCAGCTTGCTGAACTCCTCGCGCACCCGCTCGGCCGAGATCATCTCGAGCGTCGCGGCCCGCTCGGTCATCGCCGCGCGCACCTGCGGCGCGACCTCGAAACCGAGCTGGGCGCTGAAGCGCGCGGCCCGCATCATCCGCAACGGGTCGTCGGCGAAGGACTCCTCCGGCGCCGCCGGCGTCATGAGGCGCCGGGCGACGAGGTCGTCGAGGCCCCCGTGGACGTCGACGAACTCGAGGCTCGGCAGCCGGATCGCCATCGCGTTGACGGCGAAGTCGCGCCGCACGAGGTCGCCCTCCAGGGTGTCGCCGAACATCACCTCGGGCTTGCGTGACGTGCGGTCGTAGACGTCGGCCCGGTAGGTCGTGATCTCGAGCTGGAGCGGGCCCTTGCGCAGCCCGATCGTGCCGAAGTCTCGGCCGATGTCCCAGTGGGCGTCGGCCCAGCGGGCACCGATCTCGAGGATCTCGTCGGGCCGCGCGTCGGTCGTGAAGTCGAGGTCGGGCGAGACCCGGCCGAGGAAGGCGTCGCGCACCGGGCCGCCGACGAGGGCCAGCTCGTGCCCCGCGGCCGCGAAGAGCTCCCCGAGCTCGGTGAGCATCGGCAGCACCGGGGCTAGCCGAGCGACCGCCGCTTCGAGCAGGGGGCGGTGCGCCGTCGTGGCGGCGGGGCTGAGGGGTCGATCAGGCACCACGTCAGCCTAGGCGAGCGAGGGCACCCGCCGACCGACGTATGCCGCCGCGCCCGGTCGCGCGCGGACGGCTCGGCCCGCGCCCCTCACCACGCGACCGCGGTATGCCGCCGTGCCCCACCGGGTGCAGACGGCCGGACGGCGGTCGGACGGCGGGTGGCGCGGCATACGGGAGGGGGCCGGACGGCATACGGGAGGCGGCGTGGGAGGGTCGGGACGAAGGCGGCGACGGGGACAACCCGGTTATGGTGGCGAGGTGAGCGCGCAGCCCCTCCCCACCCCGGTGCAGGGGAGGCGTCTGCCCGCGGTCGAGGAGCGCTCCGCGGGGGGCATCGTCGTCGACGTCAAGGACGGTTGCGCCCTCATCGCCATCATCGCGCGACGCAACCGGGCGGGCCGCATCGAGTGGTGCCTGCCCAAGGGTCACGTGGAGCCGGGCGAGACGCTCGTCGAGACGGCAGCGCGCGAGGTCGCCGAGGAGACCGGCATCGTGGGGCGGGTGCTCGTCGAGCTCGGCACGATCGACTACTGGTTCGCGACGTCGACCAAGCGCGTGCACAAGTACGTCCACCACTACCTGCTCGAGGCCCTCGGCGGTGAGCTCTCTATCGAGAACGACCCCGACCACGAGGCCATCGACGTGGCCTGGATGCGCCTCGACGAGGTGCACCGCCGCCTGACCTTCCCCAACGAGCGTCGCATCGCGCAGACGGCTTGGAACCGGCTGGCAGGCACGGCGTGACCGGCGGGAGGTGGCGGCGTCCGGGCATACGGGGGCGCCGCGGGAGGACGCCTGTCGTGGTCGCCGCCCTCGTCGTCCTGATCGCCCTCCTCGGCCTGCCCCTCGGCAGGTCGGCTGGGGCGGTCGCGGACCCGGCTCTTCCGGACCTGTCCACCACGCCGTCTGCGCAGCTCCCGCCGGTGGTCTCGGCGGTCAAGCCCGACCGCACGAAGGCGCTCATCACACTGACGAAGGTCACTCCGACGGTCGTCAAGCCCGGCACCGACGTCACCATCACGGGCATCGTCACCGCCCCCCTGACCGGGCCGCTCACGGCCCCCACCGTGCAGGTGCGCCTCGGCTCGAGAGACATCACGACGCGCACAGCGCTCGACGACTGGGCGTCGGGGCGCACGACGAGCTCGGGGCGCCGGGTGGCCGAGACCACCCTCGCTGACGTGGCGGCGGGCGACGAGGCCCCCTTCACCGTCGTCGTGCCCGTCGCCGAGCTGCGCACCCCCGAGGCCTTCGCCGTGCTGCCGATCTCGGTCGAGGTCGAGCAGCAGGGGGCGTCGGCCCCGATCGGCATGACCCGCACCTTCCTCGCCTGGAACTCCCGCAAGGAGTTCGAGCCGATCCAGGTCGCCACCCTCATGCCGGTGACCCTCGACCCCGTCGTCGCGCTCTTCTCGCAGGAGCAGGCGGTGCGCGACGCGGCCTGGGCGAAGGTCATCGGTCCCGGCTCTCGCCTCAGCCGCCTCGTGGAGGGCACGAAGGGCTCGCGGGTGACCCTCGCCGTCGACCCCTCGGTCTTCGGCCCGGCCGTCGAGGGCGCCGGCGGGGCGGGCGGGTCGAGCGGGTCGAGCGGGTCGAGCGGGTCGAGCGGGTCCACGGGGTCCACGGGGTCCACGGGGTCCACCGGCACTCCGACGACCACGGCACCTTCGGGCACACCGGCCGCGACGCCCTCACCGTCGGGCACCCCTGCCGCCACGTCCGGCGGCGCAGGCGCGACGCCGTCGGCGACAGCGACCCCGGGCGCGGTCGGCACGGGCGCCGCAGCCGGGCCCGACGCCGTGGTGTCCGGCCTCGCCGACCAGCTGGCCGCCGCCCTGCGCGGCCACCCGGTCATCGCCCTGCCGTATGCCGATGCCGACGTCGCGGCGAGCGGTGCGATCAACCCTACCGACCCACCCGTGCGCACCCTGGTCGGGCGGTCGTCGCTCGTCGCCGAGGAGCTCGGCAGGGCGGCGAGGGGCGACATCGCCTGGCCGGTCGACGGCCTGCTGCCGAACGGCCGTGAGAAGCAGCTGAAGACGATCTGGGCGGGCTCGACCGTCAAGAAGCTCGCCGGCATCGTCGTCGACCAGCGCGCCATCAGTGCGGACTCCCCCTTCACCCCGACCGCGCGGCG
This sequence comes from Humibacillus xanthopallidus, assembly GCF_006717145.1. Classification (GTDB taxonomy): domain Bacteria; phylum Actinomycetota; class Actinomycetes; order Actinomycetales; family Dermatophilaceae; genus Humibacillus; species Humibacillus xanthopallidus. The sequence goes on from NZ_VFQF01000003.1 coordinate 21,684, forward strand.
GGTGGCCGCCGGCGGCACGCGCCTGCTCGGCTACGACTCCCGCCTCTCGGCCCAGCTGCCCAAGCGCAGCGACCCGACGCCGGTGCTCGCCACCCAGCGCTACCTCGCGGAGTCGCTCGTGCTGCTCGGTGAGCGGGGCGGCACGCCACGCTCGGCGCTCGTCGTCGCGCCGCGCACCTACGACACCGACCCGCGCGCGCTCTCCGCCTTCCTCGAGGCCACCTCGAGCGTGCCCTGGCTCGAGCCCGTCGACGCGACGAGCCTGCTCACGGACCGCGCCTCCGCGCGGGCCCTGGCCCAGCAGCGCCCGGCCCAGGCCCCGCCCTCGGCCGCTCCCGCCCCGACGCTGACGACCGCGCGCCTCGCCCAGATGTCGACCCAGCGGTCGACGATGCTCTCGGTCTCCGAGGTGCTCGCGAACGGCGCCGTGGTCGCCGCGACCTACGGCGAGCTGCTCGACGAGCTGACGAGCGCCCGCTGGCGCTGGAACCGGGCGGGCTGGACGACCCTCGGCACCTCCGTCTCTTCGGACATCACCGCCGCGACCCGGGCGATTCGCGTCGTCCCACGCAGCGTCAACCTGCTCGCCGAGCGCGGCACCCTCCAGGTCACGGTCGTCAACGGCCTCGACGACGTCGTCGAGGACATCCGGCTCGAGCTCGTGCCCAACAACCCACGGATCCAGATCATCGAGCAGCCGGGTCCGATCACGATCCAGCCCGGGTCGCGCGCCATCGTGCCGGTGCAGGTGGCAGCGGTCGCCGCGGGCAAGGTCGAGATCAACGCCTACCTCACGACGGCCGACGGCACCGTCATCGGCACCCCGGCGGCCATCCGCGTCCAGGCCAACCCGCTCGACTCGACGATCTACTGGGTCGGCGGCACGCTCGTCGGGCTCGTGCTCCTCGCCGGCATCGCGCGCACCGTCCTGCGCGGCACGTCGCGCATCGACGAGATCGAGGACATCGAGGCGGTCACCGCCGCACACGCCGCTGGCGAGGACATGGATCCGCGCTGATTCCGCCTAGGATGACGGGCAAACCCAGCGGCAGCGCTGGCCGCGGCCACATCAGGGAGGGGTGACGCATGCAAGGGGTCGGACCCGGGACACTTCTCGGTGGGCGGTATGCCGTCACCCTGCGCACGTCTGAGGCGCCCTCCCACGAGCGCTGGCGCGCGAGCGACCACACGCTCGAGCGAGAGGTCGTCCTCGTCTGCTTCCCGGCGTCGTCGCCGATCGCCGCCGCCGCCCTCGACGCGGCACGCCGCGCTGCCGGCGTGGAGGACCCGCGCCTCGTGCGCGTGCTCGACGTCGGCACCGACCAGGGCATCGCCTTTGTCGTCGAGGAGCCGCTCACCGGCGCCGTGCCGCTCTCGCACCTGCTGCAGTCGGGCGGCCTCTCCGCCGACGAGGTGCGCCGGCTCACCGGCGAGACCGCGAGCGCCCTCGACAAGGCGAGCCACCGCGGGCTGCACCACCTCGCTCTCACCCCGAGCACCGTGCTGCGCATGCCCGACGGCGCCGTCAAGGTGCGGGGCCTCGCCACCGAGGCCGTGCTCACCGGCGCCGACCGCATCTCCGACGAGCAGGCGGCCCGCGCCGATGCCGTCGGGCTCGTCAAGGTCGCGTATGCCGGCCTCACCGGACGCTGGCCCGCCGTCTCGGTCGACGACGGCCTCGTCGGCCCCGGACCCGCTGCCGGCACCGGGCTCGAGAACGCGCCACCCGTCGTGGGCGGCGTCACCGCTCCCTCCGAGATCGTCACCGGCGTGCCCAACGACCTCGACCTCATCTGCCGGATGACCCTGAGCAGCAGCGGCGGCCGACGCGGACCGCTGTCGCCCGGCGACCTCGCCCTCCAGATCGCTCCGTGGCCCTCCGTTCCACCGCAGTCCGACGGGGCCAGCGGCATCCGCCTGCCCGCCCCGCGCGCGTCGGCCGGCTCGACCCGGGTCCTGCCCGCTGTCGGTGCCGCTGGCGCTGCCGGTGCCGGTGCCGCCCGCGCCGAGGGCTCGACCGACGTCATCCCCGCTGTCGGCGGCGCCGACGAGACCCGGGCCTTCGCGAGCGGATCGTCCACCGGCGGCGCTGCTGCCGGTGGGGCGGGCGCCGCTGCCGGAGCCGCCGGGGCTGCGGCCTCGGGTGGCGCTAGTGGCACGGCCGGCCTCGCCGCTGCCGGGGCTGCGGCAGCCGGTGCCGCCGCTGCCATCGGTGACCGGGTGGGCTCGTTCGCCCGGGCCGCCGCCGACAAGGCCGCCGCCCGCGCCGCCGAGCGCCGGGCCGCACACTCCGCCGCCGACGACGACTACGACGGTGAGGAGATCGCCCTCACCGACGCGCTCGACGAGGCGCCCGACACCGACCTCGAGCCGCCGCTGCCCGTCTTCGGCCGCGATGCCCCCGAGCGACCGTCGGGCACCCAGTCGCGCATCGCGCTGGCCATCGTCGGTGTCCTCGTCATCGTGGCCCTCATCATCGGCATCAACAACGTCGCCAAGATCGGCAAGAGCGACGGCGACACCGCTGCTGCCGTGGTGACCGTCACGGCGACCCGCTCGACCTCGAGCTCCGCAGCGCCGACGACGAGCGAGCCCGCCCCGACGTCGTCGTCCGCTCCCCCGGCCACGCCCGTGTCGATCGTCGGCGGCACCGGCTACGACGAGCAGGACGGCACCGAGGCCGACCAGAACGTCAAGAAGGTCTACGACGGCGACCCGAGCACCGGCTGGCAGTCGCGGTGGTACGGCACGCCCAGATACAACGGCGGCAAGGAGGGTGTCGGGGTCATCCTCACCCTGAGCCAGCCGACGGCCGTCAGCGAGGTCGAGCTCGTCCTGCCGGCCAAGCAGGACGTCACCGTCTACCTCACCAACGGCACCTCGCGCAGCGGCGCGCAGGAGGTCGGCTCCGCCAAGGGCGCCGAGGGCACGGTGACGATCAAGGCCTCGAAGAAGCTCGAGCCGGGCACGACGCTCATCGTCTTCGTCACCAAGGCGGCCCCGGCCGAGTCCCCGACCCGCTACCGAGCCCAGATCAACGAAGTGACGGTGCGCTGACCGTGGCGCTCACCGAGCCGGGCGGCGGCGCCCCGCCCGGTGACCTCGTCGGCCTCAGCGATGCGGAGCTGCTCCAGCTGCACGTCGAGGGCCACGCCACGGCCTTCGGGGAGATCTTCCGCCGGCACAAGGACCGGATGTGGGCGGTCGCCCTGCGCACCGTCCGCGACCCGGAGCTCGCCGCCGACTGCGTGCAGGACGCCTTCATCGCCGCCTTCCGCCGCGCCGGCTCGTTCCGCGGCGAGGCCGCCGTCACCACTTGGCTGCACCGCATCGTCGTCAACGCCTGCCTCGACCGCCTGCGCCGGCGCCGGCCGACGAGCGAGCTGCCCGAGTTCGAGCTCGCCGACCGCCACGACGACCACGCCTCCACCGAGGTGCGCCTCGACATCGAGGAGGCCCTCGCGAAGCTCCCCGAGGGGCAGCGCGCCGCACTCGTCCTCGTCGACATGCACGCGGTGCCGGTGGCCGAGGCGGCCGCGATCCTCGGCGTCGCCGAGGGAACCATCAAGTCGCGGTGTGCCCGCGGGCGAGCGGCCCTCGCCGAGCACCTCGGACTCGTCGTCAAGCCCGGATGACAAGGCCGGTGCGCGACGGGTGGGCGACGGGTGGGCGCAACGGTGAGGGTCAGCGCCAGCGGCCGTGGCACACGGGGTCTGAGAACGATGGAACCTCGTGAGGCCACGCATCGTCGGAGACGCGGCGACCGGCATACCCCGGCGGCTCCGGCCTGCCGACCCTGACCCCTGAACCACCCGCGACATCGCACGAAGGACCTCACCCGTGGACGAGTCCGAGCACCCCACCCCTGCCGACCGACCCGGCGAGCCGTCCGGGTCCGAGGCACCCCTCGACCCTGCCGTCGACGCCCGCGTCAGGGCCCTCCTCGCCGAGGCGGGTCAGGGTGCGGGCGGCGCGCCGATGCCGAGTGTCGTCTCCGACCGGATCGCGGCCGCCCTGGCCGACGAGGCACGCCTTCGCGTCAGCCGTGGCCCGCTCGCCGGCACGGACGGCACCGAAGGCACGGGCGGCGCGGTCGGAGCCGTCGTGCCGCTCGAGAGCCGTCGGCGGCAGCGGCCGTGGGTCGCCGTCGCCGCGGTCGCCGCCGCGGCAGCCGTCGTGGCCGTGGGCGCATCGGCACTGCACGTGACGAAGCGCCCGAGCCCGGCCGCCGTCGTCGCGGGAGAGACGCCGAGCATCACAACGACCAGCGCAACCCCGGCCGCGGTGGGCAACCCGCACATCCAGCTGAGCACGACCGACTACCGCTCGGGCACCTTCGGCGCTCAGGCGCGCGACCTGCTCGACCACCCGGCCACGCCGCTGCCCGACCTCGCAGCCGAGTCCCCCTCGCTGGGTCCGATCGCGACGCCGGTCGGGCTGGCCTCCTGCCTCGACGCGATCGGGGCAGGCGGTGGGGCGGTCAGCCTCGACCTCGCGAGCTTCGAGGGGCGGCCGGCGGCGGTCATCGTCGTGACCCGCGACGGCACGAGCACGGCGTATGCCGTCGAGCGCAGCTGCGCTCCCGGCAACGTCACCGCGCTGGCGGGCGCCACCCCCGTCCCCTGACCGTCCCGCCCCCTGAGTCCCCACGCAGGCGTGGTTCGGGGGTCCACGGGGGCGCAGGCCGTTCACGGCCGTGAGCTCCCGTGTGTGGGAACATCGACCGCCTAGGATCGGTTGAGGCCTATGCAGCCACGAACCACCGGTGTGCCGGAAGGTCGGGCCGCGAACCCGAGAGCAGCAATCAGGAGCAGCACCATGTCCGACGTCCGCAACGTCATCATCATCGGCTCCGGCCCCGCCGGCTACACGGCTGCCGTCTACGCCGCCCGCGCCAACCTCGCCCCCCTCGTCTTCGAGGGTGCCGTCACGGCAGGCGGCGCGCTGATGAACACCACCGAGGTCGAGAACTTCCCCGGCTTCAAGGACGGCGTCATGGGGCCCGACCTCATGGACGGCATGCGCGCCCAGGCCGAGCGCTTCGGCGCCGAGCTCGTCACCGACGACGTCGCCGCTGTCGACCTCACCGGTGAGATCAAGACCGTCACCGACAGCGAGGGCACCGTCCACCGGGCCCGCTCGGTCATCCTCGCGATGGGCTCGGCCTACCGCGAGCTCGGTCTGCCCCGCGAGAAGGAGCTCTCCGGCCACGGGGTGTCGTGGTGCGCGACCTGTGACGGCTTCTTCTTCCGCGACCAGGACATCGCCGTCGTCGGTGGTGGCGACTCCGCCATCGAGGAGGCGACCTTCCTGACGAAGTTCGCCCGCACCGTGACGATCATCCACCGGCGCTCCGAGCTGCGCGCGAGCAAGATCATGGCCGACCGCGCCCACGCCAACGACAAGATCCGCTTCGCGTGGAACTCCGAGGTCGCACAGATCCACGGCGAGGGCAAGCTCTCCGGCGTGACCCTGCGCGACAGCGTCACCGGCGAGACGAGCGAGCTCGCGATCACCGGCCTCTTCGTCGCGATCGGCCACGACCCCCGCAACGAGCTCATCACGGGCGTCGTCGACACCGACGACGCCGGCTACGTCCTCGTCGACGGCCGGTCCACCCGCACCAACGTGCCCGGCGTCTTCGCCTCCGGCGACCTCGTCGACCACACCTACCGGCAGGCGATCACCGCCGCCGGCTCCGGCTGTGCGGCCGCCCTCGACGCCGAGCACTACCTCGCCGCCCTCGAGGACACCACCAGCCCCGAAGCTGCGGCCGCCGAGGCTGCCGCGATCGACGAGACCGACTCCGGCGAGATCGCCGTGCCGAGCGTGACCGTCGGTGCCTCCGCGTAACCTCGACGACAGACCTGCCAGACCCACCCAGCCCAGCCCCGCGGCATACCGAAAAGGAACCTCCATGGCCCTGAAGAACACGACGGACGCCACCTTCGCCGACGACGTCCTCATGAGCGAGAAGCCCGTGCTCGTCGACTTCTGGGCGACGTGGTGCGGCCCGTGCCGCAAGGTCGCCCCCATCCTCGAGGAGATTAACGAGCAGTACGGCGACAAGATCGAGGTCGTCAAGCTCGACACCGACGCCAACATGGACACCGCCGCCCGCTACGGCGTCGTGTCCATCCCGACGCTCAACGTCTACGTCAAGGGCCAGGTCGTCAAGACGATCGTCGGCGCGCACCCCAAGCCCAAGCTGCTCCGTGAGCTCGAGGAGTTCATCGCCTGAGCGTGCTCAACGCGCGGTCGGCGATGCCGGCTCCAGAACGCCCCCGCAGGGGTGGCGCGTGTCCTCCTGGGATGCGCTGCCACCCCTGTGCCGTTTACGCTGCACACGGCCAGCCACGCCACCGTGACCTGTCGGCGACCAGTTCGAGGAGGGAGCCGAGATGACCCCACCACCGTCCATCGCGCTCCGCCGCGGCGACGCCGGACCGGCCGTCGCGGCGGTCTGTGAGCGCCTCGTGCTCACCGGTGACCTCCCCGGCGGCTCCGGGCACGCCGACCGCCATGGCGACCCGATCTTCGACGAGCGGGTCGAGCAGGCGGTCAAGTCCTTCCAGCAGCGTCGCGGGCTGCTCGTCGACGGCGTCGTCGGCCGCCACACGTATGCCGTCCTCGACGGGGCGCGCTGGACGCTCGGTGACCGGGTGCTGCGCTACATCCCCGAGTACTTCGTCGAGGGCGACGACGTCGTCGCCCTCCAGTCCCGCCTCGCCGAGCTCGGCTTCACGCCCGGCAAGGTCGACGGCATCCACGGACCCGCCACCGACGCGGCCGTGCGGGCCTTCCAGGCCGCCCTCGGGCTCGAGTCGGACGGCACCGTCGGGCCCGAGACGATGCGAGCCTTCGCCGGCCTCCGCCGCTCGGTCGTGGGCGGGTCGGCGAGCGCCCTGCGCGAGCGAGAGAGCATCCGTCGCAGCGGCTACAGCCTGAGCGGGCGCACCGTCGTCGTCGACCCCGGGCACGGCGGCACCGACCGCGGCGCCTGCGGGCACCTCGGTCTCGAGGAGGCGCGGCTCGCGCTCGACCTGGCCCGCCGCATCGAGGGCCGCCTGTCGGCCCACGGGGTCAGTGTCGTCTTCACGCACACCGAGGTCACCGACGGCGGCACCGATGAGGAGCGCGCTGCCTTCGCCAACTCGTGCGACGCCGACCTCGTCCTGTCGCTGCACACCGACCACTCGCAGACCGGGTCGGCCCACGGTGTCGCGACCTACTTCTACGGCGCCGGCGACCACGCCGGGTGGTCGAGCATCGGTGAGCACTTCGCCGACCTGCTGCTGCGCGAGGTCGTCGCCCGCACGGGCCTCACCGACTGCCGCACCCACGCACGCACCTGGCCGCTGCTGCGGCGCACCCGGATGCCGGCCGTGCGCCTCGACGTCGGCTACCTCAGCCACGAGGGCGACGCTGCTGCCCTCGCGAACCCGCACACGCTCGACCACGTGGCCGAGGCGGTCGTCGTCGCGCTCCAGCGCGTCTATCTCGGCGAGGCCGACACGTCCCGCACGGGCATGCTGCGCCTCGATGACCTGCGCCGGCACCTGGCATCGATGCACGGCGTCGGAGCCGGCGACCGCTGAGCTCCGCCGCCTGCCCCTGAGTGGCACGGGGTGGCCCTTGAGTGGCACGGCGTGGCGCCTGAGGGTCCCAGAAGTGGCTCCCGCCACACCCAGCCCCAGGTCCGGTGAAACGCCCCGGGGCCTGGCTCGCCCGCGCGTATGGTCGAGACATGAGGCTCGCCGTGCGCGACGTCTCCCACGCGTTCGGCGACCGGGTCGCCCTCGACGGGGTGAGCCTCGACGTGACCCCGGGGGTGCTCACCGGCCTGCTCGGCCCCAACGGCGCGGGCAAGACGACGCTGATGCGGGTCATGCTCGGTGTCCTCGACCCGACGCGGGGCGAGGTGCTGTGTGACGGGCGCCCCGTCGGCGAGGAGGACCGCCGCCGGTGGGGCTACATGCCGCAGGAGCGCGGCCTCTATCCCGGTATGCCGGTGGGTGACCAGGTCGTCCACTTCGGCCGCCTCCACGGACTCTCGCGCCACGACGCGACGATCCGCGCCCGCGCCCTCCTCGATGAGTTGGAGCTGGGCGACCGGTGGGGCGACCGCACCGACAAGCTCTCCGGCGGCATGCAGCAGCGGCTCCAGCTGGCCACCTCGCTCGTGCACGACCCCGAGGTGATCGTCCTCGACGAGCCGTTCGCGGGCCTCGACCCGGTCGCTGTGGCGAGCCTGTCCGGCACCCTGCGGCAGCGGGCGCGCGCCGGATGCACCCTGCTCTTCTCGAGCCACCAGCTCGACCTCGTCCAGGACCTGTGCGAGGAGATCGTCATGGTCGACCACGGCCGCACCGTCCTCGAGGGCGACGTGGCGCGGCTGAGGGCCGCCTCGGGTCGGCGCCAGCTGCGCCTGCACGTGCAGTCGACCGACCGGGCGTGGCTCGCCGGCTTCCCGGCCGTGACGGTCATCTCCGACGAGGCCGACGACCTGCGGCTCGACATCCCCGTCGGCACCGAGCCGCTCGAGGTGCTCGACGGCGCCCGCCGGGCCGGGCGCGTCGTCGACTTCGGGCTCGAGCTGCCGACGCTGTCGCAGCTGTTCCTCGCGGCGGCGGCGCGACCCGACGAACGAGTGGGGGCGGGCTGATGGGCACGTGGTGGCGCGGCACCGCACTGGTCGCCGAGCGAGGGATCGTCGAGAGCATCCGGTCGCGCACGTTCAAGGTGGTGACGGGCATCCTGCTCGTCCTGTCGGTCGCGGCCGTCGTCGTCCCGCAGATGCTGCGCTCGGACCAGACGACCTACACGCTCGCGACGGCCGGTCCCGCACCGGCGGGCCTCGTCGCAGCCCTCGACGCCGCAGGCCGGGCAGCCGACTTCACGGTGCGCTACGAGACGCGCGCCGATGTGGCCGCTGTGCGCCAGGCGGTCCGAGACGGCGACGCCACCGCCGGGCTCGTCGGCGACTCGCTCTACACGTCGGTGGGCAGCGGCACCTTCCCCATCGTCGTCGCCCAGTCGGTCGTCGCCCTGGAGACCTCGAGACGGCTCGTCGAGGCAGGGCTCACGCCCGCGCAGATCAGCGGCATCCAGTCGGTGAGGCCACCGCAGCAGGTCGACGTCGGCAGGGTGGAGGACGCCCGGTCCGTCGTCGGCTTCGCCGTCGGCATCGTCCTCTTCCTCGCCCTCACCTTCGCCGGCAACACCATCGCCACGACGGTGGCCATGGAGAAGTCGACGCGTATCTCCGAGGTGCTGCTGGCCGTGCTGCGGCCCAGCCAGGCCCTCGTCGGCACGGTGGCCGCAGTGGGCGCGGTGACCTTCCTCCAGCTGCTCGTGCTCGTCACGCCCCTGGCGGTGGCGGTGCAGGTCATGAACGACGTCGAGCTGCCACCCGTGGCCGGGGGCGACCTCGCCATCGCGGTCGTGTGGTTCGTGCTGGGCTTCGCGCTCTACGCCTTCCTCTTCGCCGCCGCCGCATCGCTCGTCGACAAGATCACCGAGGTCGGCTCGGCGATCATGCCCGTCACGCTCGTGCTCACCGGCTCCTACCTCGTCGCCATCACCGTCGTGGCGCGCAACCCCGAGGGCGTCTGGGGCATCGCCGCCTCGCTCTTCCCCTTCACCGCTCCCATCGCGATGCCCGTGCGGTGGGCCGGCGGACTCGTCCCGGTGTGGCAGCTCCTCCTCGCCATGGCGCTCACCGTCGGCACGGCGGTCCTGCTCGTCGCGATGGCGTCGGCCATCTACCGTCGGGCCCTCGTCATCACCGGCCGTCGGGTCAAGGTGACGGAGGTCTTCCGTTGAGGCCGGCGAGCCTGAGGGTCGCTGCCGCTCCGGGGGCACTCAGGGCTGGTCGGCGGAGCGGGCCGAGCCCGACCCGCGCGGGTGCACCTCGGGCGCCGGGTGCGCGCCGGGGATGCGGGCGAGCGCCCGCGCGAGATAGGCGGCCGCCTCGTCGCGCAGCGTGACCGCCGTGCGCAGGTCGATCCGCAAGCGGGGGTATGCCGGGTGGTCGCGCTCCACCCGGAAGCCGAACTTCTCGAGCGGCTCGGTCTCGAGCACGCAGGCGTGCGGTCCGACGGCGGCGGGACGGGAGGCGATGACGTCGAGGGCGCGTACGTGCTGCTTGAGAGCGTCCTTGGCAGCCGTCTGGAGCAGGACCTTGCACAGGCCCCGCCCGTCGCCGTTGGCCTCGGGCGAGGTGACGGCCGTGACGAGCATGACCGTTGCCGGGTCACCCGGCGCCGTCGGGAAGGCCGCGAGCCGGGGCACGAAGCGCGCCGGCGTGAACACGACGTGCCCGATGGGACGGTCGTCGACATAGGCGATGCGGCCGGGAGGGCCCCAGTCGGCCGTGACCTCCTCGACCCACGCGGCGAGCGCGTCGAGGTGCGCCTGGGCGTCGCGCGGTCCTCCGTGCCCGTTGTGGGGGACGGTCTGCCAGAAGGTGCACGGCGCACACGACCCGACGAGGTCACCGACCCGATCGGGCGTGAGCAGTCGCAGGTCTGGCATGACCCCATTCTCACCCCACGGCCCGCGCGCCACACGCGGTGGCCCGCCACACGGCATACCGGAGAGGTCGGTGCGGGCCCCGGCGACGTCGTCACCTCTCGGCGAGCAGCTGTCGGCGGCTGCCCCTACCGTGTGACGACACGACCCCGCCGTGAGGGTCTGAGCTCGACAGGGACGTGAGATGAAGGTCGCCGCGCGCGCTGGTGTCGTTGTTGCCGTGGGGGTCCTCCTCGCACTGGCCGGCTGCGGTCCGAGCCCCACCACGCCATCCAGCGACGCCACCCGAGCGGTGGCACGCGGCACCCGCACGCAGCCCCCGAGCGCCTCCGCGACAGGCGCCACGGCGTCTTCGGGTTCGGCGACCCTTGACCCCTCGGCGCCGAGCTCGAAGGCGGTCCTCGCCAAGGCGGAAGCGCGGGCCAAGGCGCTGCGCTCCGGGGCCTACGAAGCGCGCTTCACCGGCGGCAAGGAGCCCGTCCGCATCTCGTTCCGTGGCTCGCGCACCGACTACGGGATCCTCCTCGTCGTGGGAGCGACCGAGGCCGTCTTCTACATCCACGGCGCGACGGCCTACATCCGGGGCAACGCCCAGTTCTGGGCCCAGGCCAGGACGCCCGACCCCGGCAAGGACGTCTTCATCGAGGTGCCGACCAACCGGATCGGTCCCGCAACTGACCTCACCCTCGAGCGGACACTGCGGCAGCTCATCACCACCGCGAGCGCCCGCGTGGTGCCCGAGGTCACCAACGCCGAGAGCCAGGGCATCTCGTCGTGGTCGCTGACCGACCGGCGCGGTGCCCGGGCCGGCACGGTCTACATCAGCAAGGACACCTTCGACGTGATCCGGGTCAGTGACCGCGACCGGGACGTCGCCACCTTCGAGTTCTACGGGTGGAACGACACCTTCGCCGTCCCCACGCCCCCGAGATCCAAGATCCTCAAGGGCCCTCCCCGCGGCGGCGTGTCCGGCTATACCGCCTAGACGGGTTCCTCGGACCGCGCCGGTCGAGCACCGGACGCGCGCCAGCTGCTCGGCCCCGACCCGGTGCTCCGTCACCGCGCGTGCGGCGTCCAGCCACACGGCATACGGAAGTTAGGGTGGCGCCATGAGCGAGCAGGGCACCTACGTCGAGAAGTCCTTCGAGCGCGACACGAACTACATCACGACGCGTATCACGGCCGACGGCCGCGACGGCTTCCCGGTCGAGGCGGGGCGCTACCGACTCGTCGTGGCGCGTGCGTGCCCCTGGGCGAACCGCGCCATCATCGTGCGCCGGCTGCTCGGTCTCGATCACGCGATGTCGATGGGGATCTGCGGGCCGACGCACGACAGGCGCAGCTGGACCTTCGACCTCGACCCGGGCGGTGTCGACCCGGTGCTCGGGATCCCGCGCATCCAGGACGCGTACTTCAAGCGCGACCCCGACTACCCCCGCGGGATCACCGTGCCGGCGTTCGTCGAGATCGCGACCGGAGCCGTCGTGACGAACGACTTCAAGCAGATGACCGTCGACATGGAGACGGAGTGGGCGCAGTTCCACCGCAAGGGCGCCCCGGACCTCTACCCCGAGCACCTGCGCGACGAGATCGAGGCGGTCAGCAAGCCGATCTACACCGAGGTCAACAACGGCGTCTACCGCTGTGGCTTCGCCGGCACGCAGGAGTCGTACGACTCCGCCTACGAACGGCTTTTCGCCCACCTCGACGTGCTGGAGGAGCGGCTGTCGACCCGGCGCTACCTCGTGGGCGACCACATCACCGAGGCCGACGTGCGGCTCTTCACGACGCTCGTGCGCTTCGACCCCGTCTACCACGGCCACTTCAAGTGCAACCGCAACAAGCTCATCGAGATGCCGGCGCTCTGGGGCTACGCGCGCGACCTCTTCCAGACGCCCGGCTTCGGCGACACCGTCGACTTCGCCCACATCAAACGGCACTACTACATCGTGCATCGCGACGTGAACCCCACGGGCATCGTCCCGCTCGGCCCCTCGCTCGAGAGCTGGGCGAGCCCGCACGGGCGCGAGGCGCTCGGCGGGTCGCCCTTCGGTGACGGCACGCCGCCCGGGCCGCCCCGCGAGGTGGTGCCGCCGGAGCACAACCCCGTGCTCGCGATGCTCGCAGACTGAGCAGAGGTATGCCGCCCAGTTCCCTTGCGCTGCAAGGGAACTGGGCGACGTTGCCTTGACTGCTACCCCCACCCAATCGGAAGAGCACTCCGTCGTTACCAGCCGATCGAAAGAGCACTCCGTCGTAGCGGGCCGATCGAATGAGCGCCCCGCCCCACGCGTATCGCTCTCTCGATTCCCGAGGTATGCCTGCCGCTGGACTCGGGATCAGGAGCGGTAGAACTCCGCGAGGGCCGGCGCCAGCACGGGCGCGGGCACCTCGTGGAAGGCGCCCGGCAGCTCGACCGCCCGGGCCTGCGGCAGCGCGTCGGCGAGCACCTGAGCGGAGTCGTGCAGCCACGGCATCGCCGTGCCGCTGCTGCACACCGCGAGGAACGGCACGGAGACCTTCGCCAGGGTCTCGGTCGGCAACCCCTGCTCGTCCCCGCCGAGACACAGCCCGTCGTACTTCAGCGTGTAGGTCATCGCGAGCATCGGCTCCCACATCGGCGTGCCGACCATGCCGTCGACCATCTCGTCGGGCATGCCGACGACCTCGTGGTTGAAGTAGCGCAGGATGCCCTCACGGTCCCCTGCCGCCTCGAAGCGCTCGAGCGTGCCGATGTAGTCGTCGGGTGCGGGAGGCCACGACTGGCTGCGATAGGGCACCTCGATGGCCGAACCCTTGTCGACCGGCGCCCCCGCCGCGAGGGCCTCGATGACGAGTGCGCCACCGGACGAGACTCCGAAGACGTATGCAGGAGAGCCGGATTCGCGGTTCGCCTCGATCACGGCGGTGAGGTCCTCGATCTCGCGCTGCACGGCATATGGCTGGGTGTCACCGGTGTGACCCCGGCCTCGCCGGTCGTAGGTGACACCGGTGAAGCCCTCCTCGGAGAGGCTCTTGGCGAGGTCGCGAAGGGCGCCGCGATCGCAGAAGGCCCCTCCGACCAGAGCGACGACCGGCCCCGATCCGTAGCGCTCGTAGGCGATGGTCGTGCCGTCGGTCGAGGTGGTCTGCTCCACCGTGCTGGTCTGCGTGGTCATCTGTCACTCCTCCGGGCTGGCCCGCTGGTCGGGCTCTCATGTCCTCGTCGAACGACGGTGGTCGGCTTCGACACGTCGAGCTCGAATCTTCTCTTCAGGTGCGTTTGCGCGAGAAGACCTCGCGCTGCTGCTCCGTCGGCACCGTCGCCATGTAGTCCATGACCGCCTCACTGAGAGCCGGCCAGGTCTCGTGCTGGCTGACCGGCACCACCGTCGCGACGACCTCGTCGGCGTGGATCTCGACGAGGTTCCACGACTGCGGGCCGTCCACGCCCATGAGCAGCTCCCGCGGAGCGCCCACGTCGTCGACATAGCTCACTCCCCCGGCGACCATGACCGGCACCGAGCCGAGCATCCCGAAGCTCGTGACGTGCAGGTGCCCACTGAGCACCGCCCGGACGTCCGTGCCCTCGACGACCTCGCGCAGGCGGTCGACGTCGTCGAAGTCGAGCAGCTGCATGACCGGGGAGCGGTAGGTGATGGGCGCATGATGGATGACGAGGATCGTGCCGTGGTCAGCCTGTGTCGTGAGTTCCTTCGCGAGCCAAGCGTATTGGTCGTCAGAGAAGCCGCCGTGGTGGTAGCCCGGAACGGCTGAGTCGATCGTGATGATGCGCAGGCCGCGGACGGTGGTGACCCGATCCTGAGGTGCATCGTCATCCACGCCGAAGAGCACCGTGGCCAGCGGCCGGCGCTCGTCGTGGTTGCCACCGGTGACCACGAGCTCGCAGCCGAGACGCTCGACGACCGGGCCGACGAGCTCGAGGAGCAGCTCGTAGGCGGCGGGCTCGCCGCTGTCGGCGAGGTCGCCGGAGATGACGAGGGCATCGATCGCCTCGCTGCAGGACTCGACCCGCTCGAGGCCCCGCCGGAGCTGCTCCGCGGTGTCGATGCGGCCGGCGAGCCGCCCGCCCCGCGACCCGAGCAGGTGTGGGTCGGACAGGTGGGCGATGACGTGCGTGGGGGCGGGCCGACCGCCGCTCAGGGCCATGCAGCCACCTTAGGCGTGGCAGGGTGGAGGAAGGATGTTGCGATGCCCGTGCCGCAGGCGGTGACGAAGGTCAACAAGGCTGTGCTCAACAAGGGGCTGCGCCATCTGGCCGGTCACGGCTGGTTCGTCGAGCTCGAACATCGCGGCAGACGGTCCGGGCGTGTGTTCCGCGTGCCGCTCATGGCCTTCGACGGTGCCGACGTGGTCACCATCGCGCTCACCTACGGCCGGGGCGTCGACTGGCTGGCGAACCTCCGGTCCGCCGGCGGCGGGAGGATGCACCTGCGCGGAGAGCTGCTGACGCTGGGCGCCCCGCGTGACCTGCCGCCCGCCGAGGGCCTTGCCCGTATGCCGCAGCCGCCCCGGACGATGCTGCCGTTGCTGGGCTGCGAGGACTGGGTGGAGCTGCCCGTGCTCGAGCGCACGCCGTGGCGCGGGTGGTGACGAGGGCTGACCGCCGACCCGGTGGATGCACTCAGTGACGGCGCTGGCAGTTGGCGCACCAGTAGAGCCGCCGGCCGGCGATCTCCCTCTCGCGCACCGTCTTGCCACAGCGAGGGCAGGCCTGCCCCGTTCGCTTGTAGACGGCGAAGCGACGCTCGAAGTGGGCCCCCAGGCGCTCCCCCGTCGACTCGTGGGTGATTGCTGTCGCCGACCCGTCGGCGACCATGAGCTGCGCCTCCTCCACCTGGTCGTCGACGGTGAGGATCTGCGAGAAGGCGACTCCGAGGGGCAGGAGGTCGACGAGGTCGGCCCAGATCAGCTCCCACGTCGCACGTTTGAGCTGCGTGCCCAAGGTGAACGGGTTGGTGCGGTGACGGTGCAGCACCTCGCACCGATAGACGTTGCCCACGCCGGCGAGGACCGACTGGTCCATCAGCAGCTCCGCGATCGTCTTGCGCCGCAGTTGGATGCGCTCCCAGGCGCGGTTGCCGTCCGCAGCCGGGTCGAGCGGGTCGGGGCCGAGGGCGGCCTCGATCGCAGCGACCTCGGGGTCGTCGATCAGCTCGCAGGTGATGGGGCCGCGCAGGTCTGCGACATAGTCGTCGTTGAGCAGACGCAGGCGCAGGGCTCCGCGGGGCTCGACCGGCGGACGGCCGGCCAGAGGCTTGACCGGGAAGGAGCCGATGAGTCCGAGGTGCACGTGCAGGATCTCGTCCGGGAACTCGACGAAGAGGTGCTTGCCCACCGCCCGGGCGAGCTGGACGACCTCGCCGTCGAGGCGCCGTGCTTCGTCGGCGAAACGCCCCTGTGGGCTCGTCGCCTCCACCGGTCGACCGCCGAACGCGCGACCGAGCCGGCCGGCGAGGGCATGGATCGTATGTCCCTCAGGCACGGTGACCCCTCGCAGTACGAGGAGGGGTCGCCGTCGAGCTCAAGGGCTTCAGCGCTGCTCCTCGATGCCCATGAGGCCCATGATGCGGCGCAGGTCCTCGATCGAGGCGAACTCGACCGTGATCTTGCCCTTGCGCTGACCCAGAGCGATGTTGACCCGGGTCTCCAGGTGGTCCGAGAGGTTCGACGTGAAGTCGTCGAGCTGGGGGTGGCGGCTGCCGGCGCGCGGGCGACGAGGCTTGGCCGGCGTGGTGTCGTCACCGAGTGAGACGAGCTCCTCGACGGTGCGCACCGACAGCCCCTCCGCGACGATGCGCTGAGCCATCCGCTCCATGGCGGCGCCGTCGCTCAGGCCGAGCAGGGCGCGGGCGTGTCCGGCGCTCAGCACTCCGGCCGCCACGCGCCGCTGCACCAGGGGCGGCAGCTTGAGCAGGCGCAGCGTGTTGGAGATCTGCGGGCGGGAGCGGCCGATGCGCGTTGCGAGCTCCTCGTGGGAGCAGCCGAAGTCGTCGAGGAGCTGCTGGTAGGCAGCAGCCTCCTCGAGCGGGTTGAGCTGGCTGCGGTGAAGGTTCTCGAGGAGGGCATCGCGCAGCAGGTCGTCGTCGTGGGTGTCCTTGATGATCGCGGGGATGACCGCGAGGCCCGCCTCACGCGTCGCTCGCAAACGACGCTCGCCCATGATGAGCTCGAACCGGCGACCCTCGGCCGCTTCGAGCTCCCCCTCGGCGATGCGGCGCACGACGACCGGCTGTAGGACGCCGATCTCGCGGATCGAGTGCACCAGCTCGGCGAGCTGGTCCTCGTCGAAGACGGTGCGCGGCTGCTTGGGGTTGGGGCGGATCGAGTCCACGGGCAGCTCGGCGAACTCTGCGCCCGGCACCGGCGCCAGGACCGGACCTGCGTCCACGTCGGGCGTGACGTCGACCTGCGTGTCAGTCTCGCCGGCGTTCGGGCTGACCGGAGCGCCCGGGCTGCCGTCGGCGGGGGTACCAACCGAGCTGCGGGCCGAGCCGTCACTCTGACCCTGGCCGTCTCCCCCGGCGATGTCGCCGTGCTCGCCCGCTTCGTGCACAGGTCCGGGCGGCTCCTCGGTGAGCGTGGTCGTGCCACCAGCCTGCCCAGCCTCGGGCCGCTTCTGCTCGGTGAAGAAGACGTCGACAGGTCGGTTCGCGCCGCCGCTCGGTGCGCTCGGGATGAGTGCCCCAAGGCCTCGACCCAGTGCTCGCCGCTTCTCTGCCATGCCAACCCCTTGCTGTCCCGCTGGTGGTGACGCGGCCATCGCGCCCCGGGTCAGTCTAGGCGCAGCGAGGAGGGGGTTCGTGACGCCACGAGGGCGCCGTCACCGCGTCGATGGGTGCGTGTTTCACGTGAAACACCGAGGCCATGTTTCACGTGAAACAGGGCCCCGGTGTCGGTGGTGCGCGGGGAGCCACTACTGCAGCTCAGCACGTGCTCACGGCGCGTTGGTGACGGTCCACCCTGTTTCACGTGAAACATCCGCCCCAAGGGTGCGGGAGATTCTTGGTGTGACCGAGCCCTCGATGGAGAGTTGGCGGCGTTGTGGAGGGCTCTTGAACAGGTTGTGGAGCGGGGTTGTGAACGGGGTTGTGGAGGAAGACTGTTACTGCGGACCCGACGCGCCGCGGTCCGCGATCTCTCCGGCGGCCTCGAGGTAGGCCAGAGCGCCACTGCTTGCCGGGTCGTAGGTCATCACGGTCTCACCGAAGCTCGGCGCCTCCGACACGCGCACCGACCGCGGCACCGTCGTGCGCAGGACCTCCTCGGGGAAGTGTTCGCGCACCTCCTCGGCGACCTGGGCCGACAGTCGGGTGCGCCCGTCGTACATCGTCAGCAGGATCGTCGAGACGTGCAGTGGCGGGTTGAGGTGGGCCCGGACGAGCTCGATGTTCTTGAGGAGCTGCGAGAGGCCCTCGAGGGCGTAGTACTCGCACTGGATCGGGATGAAGACCTCGCTCGCGGCCACCATGGCGTTAACCGTCAGCAGTCCGAGGCTGGGTGGGCAGTCGATGAGGATGTAGTCGTAGGCGTGCCCGGTGGTTGCGGCTGCCGCGATCGCACGCTGGAGGCGGGACTCGCGTGCGACGAGCGAGACCAGCTCGATCTCGGCGCCGGCCAGGTCGATGGTCGCCGGCGCACAGAACAGGCCCGGCACCGTGGTGCACGGCTGCACAACCTCGAGCAGTGGCGCGCCGTCGACGAGCACGTCGTAGATCGACGGCACTTCCGCGTGGTGGTCGATCCCCAGCGCGGTGCTCGCATTGCCCTGAGGGTCGAGGTCGATCACGAGCACCTGGAGGCCGGCCTGGGCCATGGCCGCGGCCACGTTCACGGTGGTGGTCGTCTTGCCCACGCCACCCTTCTGGTTGGCGACTGTCAGCACCCTCGGCACCGCGGGCTTGGGGAAGGGTCGACCGGTCAGCTGGATCCGCCGACGTGCGTTGTCGGCAAGGTCGCGGGCCAGCGGGGTGTCGTCACCTGCGTCGGGGATGGCCGCCGCGAGCGCATCTCGATCCCCTGCCGACGGCCCCTCGACGCGAGGCGCGGGGACGGCTTGAGTCACTTCGTCCACAGTGTTGTCCCCAGCCCCGAGGTCCGTAGTTTCATGCTCAAAAACCGGCTCTCCGGTCAAGTTGTCCACTGCGTTGTCCACAGGCAAGTGACGATCCACACGCTGCTGGACCTGGGCTGGGGACGCCGTCTCGACGGCCCCCTCCGGGGCGGCCACGTCGTCCGCCCCGCCGGCCTCGTCGTCTGTTTCACGTGAAACCTTGAGCATCCTCGCCAGCCAGCCGAGGCGCCGGTGCTCTGGCGTCGGCTCGGGTTCCGAGGGCCAACCGAGGCTGGTCGACAGGGTCACTGGAAGGGCACCTCCGCAAGAGGGGGACGTGACCCGACCCTAGCCGGGTCGGCCAGGGTCACGCGATGGTCAGTCCGGGTGGGTGGGACAAAGGTCATCAGGAGCCGCGGCGTTCTCCACCGGGCGCGGCTGGGCCACGCCGGGTGCCGCCGTGTTGGGCACTGCGTCGGTCACGGGGTCGATCACTGCGTCGCCGGGCCGAGCCGGCGCTGCTCGGTGGCCGCGAGCGGAAGCGTCGTCGATCGAGGTGGTCACCGATAGTGACGGTGATGAGCCGCGTGGGTTCGTCGAGCACGTCCACGCCCAGCTCCAGCACCGAGGCGTCCACGGCGCCCAGCCTGGTGAGTGCGGTGCGCGCCTGGTTGAGCTCGTCATGGGCCTTGGACCCCTTGAGGGCCAGCAGCGTGCCCCGGGGCTGGAGCAGCGGCAGCGTCCACTCGGCGAGCTGCACGATGGTCGAGACGGCTCGAGCGGTCACCCAGGGAGCGCTGATGCGGTCCCAGAGCGACTCTGCGCGAGCGGTGTGGACCGTGACGTTCGTCAGGCCCAGCTCGGCCACGGTGCCGGACAGCCAACCGGTGCGGCGCGCCAGTGGTTCGACGAGGTGCAGGTGCAGGTCCGGGCGCGCGATGGCGAGCGCCAGACCTGGCAGGCCCGCGCCACTGCCGACATCGATGACGTCCTGGACCTGGTCGCGCCTCGGAATCGCAAGATGGGCAATGGCGCAGTTGAGGACGTGCCGGTCCCACAGCCGGGGTGCCTCCCTCGGCCCGATGAGTCCGTGGCTGATCCCTGTGTCGGCCAGTACTCGCACGAACTCCTCAGCCAGGGCCAACCGGTCCCCGAAGACGACGCCGGCTGCCGGGGGCGTCGGTGGAACGGCCACCTCCGGCTCCCCGGACCCTCCACCAGGACGGTCGCTCGGAGCGCCATCGTGCCCCTGAGTCACGAGCAGGCTCCCGCTGGCAGCGACCGGATGGGGGTGCCCGACGGGACGAGCGTCGAGCACACCGTCCCGTGTTTCACGTGAAACGTACCCGCCGGTCGAGGTCGTCAGGCCGGGAGAATGACGACGTGGCGCTTCGGGTCGACGCCCTCGGACTCGGACTCCAGCCCTGCAGCGGCCACCTCGTCGTGAACGACCTTGCGCTCGAACGCACTCATCGGTTCCAGCGACTTCTTCTCGCCGGTCGCCTTGACGTCCTCGATGGCGACGCGGGCCAGCTCGACGAGGGTCGCGCGGCGCTGCGCACGGTGGCCGGCGATGTCGAGCATGAGGCGGCTGCGCTCACCCGTCTCGACCTGCACGGCGAGACGCGTCAGCTCCTGGAGAGCCTCGAGGACCTTGCCGTCCGGGCCGACGAGACGGCGGGGCACCCGGCCCTCATCGGAGTCGACGATGGCGACGGCCGCGCGGTCGCCGTCGACGTCCACGTCGAGGTCCCCGTCGAGGTCGGCGATGTCGAGCAGGGTCTCGAGAAAGTCAGCCGCGACCTCACCCTCCCGCTCGAGCTGGCGCACGCGCGAGCCCTTCTTCGCGGGCGCGTCGGCCTCAGCAACATCCGCACCCTCGGCGTCCTCTGCGTCGACAGCGTCGTCGCCGTCCTCCCCCTCAGGAGCGTCCGCCTGCTCGGCGTCGCTCGGGCTGGCGGCCGTGTCGATCGAGCCCTCGGCGCTGTCGGTGCTGTTGGTGCTCTCGGGCTCCGTCGCCGACGGGGCGGCTTCGAGGTCGGTCGTGAGGTCCTCGGTGGACGTGGTGTCGCTCATGGTGCTGCTCCTTCGTTCACTGGCTCACTGACTGGTCGACGTGTGTCGTCACCGCAGGTCAGCAGCCCTCAGGCAGTGGTTCAGGGGGTTCAGGGGGTTCAGGGGGTTCAGGCGGGTCAGGAAATCAGGGGATCAGAGGATCAGCGACGGCTCTTCGGCGTCGAGGTCTTGGCTCGCTTCTTGCCCTTGGGCTGCTGGCGCTGCCCGGACTTCGGCGCGTCGTCCGGCACCTCGGCGTCGTCAGGCACGAGGCCCGGCACGACGAGCGGCTCGACGTCCTTGCCCTTGCGCTTGAGGCGCTCACTCCGTCGGCGCTCCGCCTCCGACCCGGGGGCCGGCATGTTGCGGATGACGTAGAACTGCTGGCCCATCGTCCACAGGTTGGTGGTCAGCCAGTAGATGAGGACACCGATCGGGAAGTTGATGCCAGAGATCGCGAAGAAGATCGGCATCAGGTAGAGCAGCACCTTCTGCTGCTTCGCGAACGGGTTGTCGAGCGCAGCCTGCGGCATGTTCTTGCGCATCAGCTGGTACTGCGTCGTGAACGTCGTCGCCGACATCAGGATGATGAGCACGACGGTGAGGATCTGGACGTTGAGGTTGCCGTTCGCCGTCACGAAGCTGTCGGAGAGCTTGGCTCCGAAGATCGTCGAGCTCTCGATCTGCTGCGCCACCTGCTGGGTGATCGGGCCGATCGCATCGTGCCCCGGCACACCCTCGGCCTGCGCCTTGAGGTTGTTGAGCAGCTGGAAGAGCGCGAAGAAGAAGGGGCTCTGGATGAGGATCGGCAGACAGCTGCTGAAGGGGTTGGTCCCCGTGCGGCGGTAGAGATCCATGATCTCCGCCTGCTGCGCCTTCTGGGACTCCGGGTCGCGCTTGCCCTTGTACTTCTTCTGGATCTTCTGCATCTCCGGCTGGATGAGCTGCATCCGCCGCGAGGAGTGGATCTGCCGCACGAAGAGCGGGATGAGCAGGATCCGGACGACGACCGTGAGGCCGACGATCGACAGCGCCCAGGCCCAGCCCGACAGGTCGCCGTTGAGGCCCATCTTGTCGAAGAGCCAGTGCCAGCCGTACATGACCCAGGCTTCACCGAACTTGATCGGATAGAGCAGGGTGTTGAAAAATTCGATCAACGTCAGTCCTCAGTGCTCAGATGCTCGCGGTGGCGGACACCGTCAGTCGGCACACCATATGCCGGGGTGGTCAGGTCGTGTGGTGCTCGTGCTCGTGGCGCCGGTCGGCCCGAGCCCAGCCTCGACACCAGTGTCGGGCGCGTCGCCGAGGTCAGCAGGCCGGAAGTCCTCGGGTCGCACGTCGTTGCGTGTCTCCCAGGTCAGCGGGACGGGGTCGACCCCACCCGGTGTCCACGGGTGGCAGCGTCCGAGCCGGCGCGCCGCGAGCCAGCCACCCTTGAGGGGACCGAACCGCTCGAGGGAGGTGACGGCATACGCGGAGCAGCTGGGGTAGAAGCGACACGTCGGGGGCCGCATCGGCGAGATGAAGCGCTGGTAGAGCCGCACCAGCAGCACGAGGGGCGCGGCCAGCCAGCGGTTCACCGTGGTGCTCATCGCCGGCACGCCTTGGCGAGCTGCCGCTCGAGCGCGACGTCGAGGTCGGCGTAGGTCGCGTCGGCCGCGGCCGCGTTGGCGCGCACGACGACGTCCACCCCAGCCGGTATGCCGTGCAACCGGGTCGCCATGCTCGCGCGCAGCCGGCGCTTGGTCCGGTTGCGGACGACGGCATTGCCGACGGACTTGGACACAACAAAACCGACGCGCGGCGGAAGCTCCGCACGCGCATCGGTCCGGTTGGCATGCACGACGATGAGTCGCCCGCCTGCTCTGGTGGCGCCGGGTCCGCGCACTGCCGCCGTGAAGTCCGCGCTCTCACGCAGACGGTGACGGGCGGGCAGCATCGCGCGGCCCTGGAGGCGTCAGGCCGAGAGCTCGGCGCGGCCCTTGCGGCGGCGGCCGGCGAGGATGGCACGGCCGGCGCGCGTGCGCATACGCAGGCGGAAGCCGTGCGTCTTGGCGCGACGGCGGTTGTTCGGCTGGAAGGTGCGCTTGCTCACGAGGATCTCCGTTTGCTTGCGAGTGCGCACCGAGGAGAATCGGCACCGCACCCGATGGTGGGCTTCTGCTGGTCTTCGGCGACCGCAATCGGCAGGCCCGTGGAGCTCCGGCAGGCGGCGTCCCCGGAGTTGGTCCGGGGATTTCGCGAGGTCGGGGCCATGGGCATGCGAAAGCGGTCGCAGACACGCTCGATCAACGATACGGGAGCCGTGGAAGAGCGGTCAAACCCGCCCAGTGCCAACCCCTATGGTGGGGCAGGACGGACAGCGCAAGCCGACACGCCGACACACACGAGATCTGTGGATGATTCGGTTGTGGGTACCTGCAGGAGTTGTTAGGTTTTCGACTCTCACGGACGCGGTCCCTCCTTGCACAGGCTGTGGACAAACGTGTGGACAACAGGGCAGGGTGCAGCGGATGGAACCGGCGGAGACTCCGTACGGAGTGCGCCGAGCAGGGGGCACGAGGACAGTTCAGGGGCAGGTGGAGTACGTGAGCGACGCAAGCGTCGACTATGCAGAGGTGTGGCGCCAGACGTTGCTGGCCCTCGATGCCGTCGGCCTCTCGGCCCAGGAGCGGGCCTTCACCCGGCTCTGCAGGCTCGTCGGGGTGCTCGACCAGACCGCCGTCGTGCGGGCCCCCGACACCTACACCAAGGACTTCCTCGAGACCCGCATCCGCGAGCAGATCCACCAGGCCCTGAGCCAGCGGCTCGGCCACCCCGTCCAGCTCGCCGTGTCGGTCGACGAGAGCCTCCAGCCCGACATGGGCATGCTCACCGACGAGCCCACCGGGGCGGCGTCCCGCTCGGCCGGCCCCGCCGGCGACCGCAACGGCTCGCACGCGAGCGGCCTGCCGGCATACAACCCGTTGCGCGACCTCGAGGAGAGCGCGCCCGACCTCGACGGCGCCGACCTCGACGACCCCCGCACCCAGCCGATGCAGCCGATGCGCGCCGTCGACCACTTTGGCTCGCACGCTGGACGCCCGTCGCCGTTCGCCACGGGCCATCGCGACCACGAGACCCCGATGTCCGGTGGTGAGAGCGGCCCGCTGCGCCAGATCCGGCCGGAGCCGACCACCTCCTCGAACGAGACGCGCCTCAATCCGAAGTACACCTTCGACACCTTCGTCATCGGTGCGAGCAACCGGTTCGCCCACGCGGCCGCCGTCGCCGTCGCCGAGGCGCCGGCCCGCGCCTACAACCCGCTCTTCGTCTACGGCGAGTCTGGGCTCGGCAAGACGCACCTGCTCCACGCGATCGGCCACTACGCACGCACGATGTTCCCCAACGTCCGGGTGCGCTACGTGAACTCCGAGGAGTTCACCAACGACTTCATCAACAGCATCCGCGACGACAAGGCGAGCGCGTTCCAGTCGCGCTACCGCAGCGTCGACGTGCTGCTCATCGACGACATCCAGTTCCTCCAGGGCAAGCTCCAGACCCAGGAGGAGTTCTTCCACACCTTCAACACGCTGCACAACGCCAACAAGCAGATCGTCATCACGAGCGACCTGCCGCCCCGCGAGCTATCGGGCTTCGAGGACCGGATGCGCACGCGCTTCGAGTCCGGCCTGCTGACCGACGTGCAGCCGCCCGACCTCGAGACCCGCATCGCGATCCTTCGCAAGAAGGCGATCCAGGACCGTATGACCGTGCCCGACTCGGTGCTCGAGTACATCGCGACGAACTTCAGCACCAACATCCGCGAGCTCGAGGGCGCGCTCATCCGCGTCACCGCCTTCAGCAACCTCAACCGGCAGCCGATCGACCTGCCGCTCGCTGAGATCGTGCTCAAGGACGTGCTGCCCAACGAGACCCCCAACCAGGTCACCGCGGCGACAATCATGGCGGTGACCGCCGCCTACTACGCGGTCACGCTCGAGGACCTGTGCGGCTCCTCCCGCTCGCGCCAGCTCGTCACCGCGCGCCAGATCGCCATGTATCTGTGTCGGGAGATGACCGACCTCAGCCTGCCGAAGATCGGCCAGCACTTCGGCGGTCGCGACCACACGACGGTCATGCACGCCGACCGCAAGATCCGTGAGCTCATGGGTGAGCGCCGCGCCATCTACAACCAGGTCACCGAGCTGACCAACCGGATCCGCCAGCAGTCGCACTGAGCAGATGAGGGCCGCGCGGCTCTCGTCCTGCCGGCGCGCTCAGTGCCTCGGGGTTCCTTGGTGCCCTGCGGGCCCGATGCCGTATGCCGTCAGTGACGTCGTGCGGCGATGGTGACCGTGAGTGCCTCCTCCCACGGCGTCGGGGCCAGCCCGAAGGTCTCCTGCGTGAGCGTGGAGTCGAGAACGAAGGGCCGCTCGAACTGGTGGCGGGTCTCGCGCAGCTCACGCATGAAGGGCACGACCACTCCGGCCGCGGTGCCGAGGGGGCGGGGCAACGTCAGCACGCGACGCGGCTTGGCGCCCGCCAGCCTCGCGACGTCGGCCGCGGCCTCGATGAAGGTGCGCGCCGGTGAGGTCGGCACATGCCAGGCGCGGCCCCACCCCCGGTCGTCGGTCGCCAGGCGCGCCGCGAGGGCTCCGACGTCGGGCACGTAGGTCCACGAGTGCGGGGCGTCGGGGCGCCCGACCGGCACGAACGGCATACGCCCGGCGAGGATCGAGTCGATCACGATGTCGTTCAGGTAGCTCGACATCTTCGTCGTGCCGGGCCCGAAGTAGTCGCTGCCGCGCAGCTCGGTGACCCGCACGCGCCCAGCCTCGTGCAGTGCCAGGGCCTGGGTCCACATGTCGGCGCGAAGGGCGCCCTTGTGGCCGGCCGGCCGCATCGGGTCGCTCTCGCGCATCGGGGCGCTCACCTCGCCGTAGCCGTAGAGGTTGCCGACGATGACGAGTCCCGCGCCGGTGGCCTCCGCGGCGGCCAGGGTGGCTGCGGCCACCGGCGGCCAGTCGGTGTCCCAGGTGAGGTAGCTCGGCGGGTTGACGGCGTTGACGATGCTCCCGGCCCCACGGGCCGCGGCCGTGAGCCCAGCGGCATCGCCGGCGTCCAGGGCGACGACCTCGACGGCGTCGGGGTGCTCGGCCTCCCACGGACGGTCGGTGACCCGGCCGGAGCGCGAGGCGAGGGTGACGGTGTGGCCGAGGCCGACGAGGGCGGCGGTCGTGGCCCGGCCGACGCCGCCGGCGCCGAGGACGAGGTGGTGGGTCATGGTGGTCTCCTCAGATTGAAGTGTGAGCACCGCTCACACTTCAAGGATGCACGGGGTGGCTGGCAAAAGCAAGAGCACTGCTCACATTTATCTCTGATCTGTGGGAGGCTCGACGCATGACGGCCGACGCCAGCACTGCGCCACCCCCCGGCAAGCGCGCCCGCAACCGGGCCGCGGTCGAGGCCGAGATCCTCGTCGTCGCGCGACGCCACCTCGCGACCGAGGGAGCAGCAGCGCTCAGCCTGCGCGCGATCGCCCGCGACCTCGGCATGGTCTCGTCAGGCATCTACCGCTACGTCGAGAGCCGCGACGAGCTGCTCACCCGGCTCATCGTCGACTCCTACCGCTCCTCGGCGCAGGCGGTGCGGTCCGCCCACGACGTCGTGCCGGCCGATGATCTGGCGGGGCGCTGGCGGGCCATCGGCCACGGCCTGCGCACGTGGGCCCTGCGCCACCCGCACGACTTCACCCTGCTCTACGGCTCGCCCGTGCCCGACTACGAGGCGCCGGCCGACCGCACCGGAGAGCCCGGCACCGCCGTGCTCGCCATCCTCGTCACCCTCGTCGTGGACACCCGCGACGCAGGCCGGCTCGCCGACCCCGACCAGCTCGGCCTCGGTGTCGACTCCACCGCCACCAACGACACCCGCCACCAGGCTGTCGCCGCCGGCCCCGCCGTCGACCTCGACGCGGCGGTCGGCCCGTTCCTGCGTGACCCGATGTTCGCCAGCACCGGACTGGACCCGGCGGCCCTCGCCCAGGGACTGTGCGCCTGGACCCTGCTTCTCGGCGCCGTGACGAGCGAGATCTTCGGTCAGCTGGGTCCGGTCCCGGACCCCGACGCCCTCTTCGAGGTGCTCCTCACGGCCGCCGGCTCCACCATTTTGTCCGCGAACGGCCTGCCGCCGACATCTCCGTAGCCCCACGAACAGTCCGGCACGACGCCCACACGCAAGCCGTCTCCACAGCCCCACCCCGGAGCCGGCGCTTCACCGTGCACAGTCATCCACAGATCCATCCACAGCTGTGTGCACAGCGTGACCTGTCCGAGACCTGTGCGCCCAGAGGCGGACCTGTCGCGACTTGTCCACTGGTTGTGGATAACCATGTGGACGTCCGAGAGGTCCCTTCTCCACAGGACACCCACCGCGCGTCCCCCGGCCCGGCCTCCCGTCCACACTTTTCCACAGCAGGGTGTGGACAGCTGTGGATGAAGGGCCGCATCCTGCGGACAACTCCCACACGACCTGTGTGAACCATGTGGGGACGCCCGGCTCGTCCACACCCCGACTGTCGTTCACGAGTCCGTCGCCCACAGCCGAACCACACGCCGACTCGCGCCCTGACCTGCCGCGACAGCGGTTTTCCACAGTGTCCACACCACCTACGACCATGACGAACCTCCCGAGAAAGGGTTTCGCCCCGACAACGAGGGCAGGAGCCGACCACCCCTCGGGAGCGAGCCTGTCGCGCTTGTGTGGACTCGGTGGTGCACCATGGCGGCAGGCACTAGTGTCTGTCCCCCGATCTGTCGTTCCTCGTCGAAGTGAGTGCACCGTGAAGTTCCGCGTTGAGCGAGACGTCCTGGCCGACGCCGTGACCTGGGTGGCGCGGGGCCTGCCGGCCCGCCCGCCGGTGCCGGTGCTCGCTGGAGTGCTCATCGAGGCGAACGAGGAGGGCACGCTGACGCTGTCGGCGTTCGACTACGAGGTCTCGGCCCGCATCACCGTGTCGGCCGACGTCGCCGAGGCGGGTCAGGTGCTCGTGCTCGGTCGGCTCCTCGCCGACATCTCGCGCAACCTGCCCAACAAGCCCATCGACGTCAGCACCGACGGCACCAAAGTCAACGTTGCCTGCGGCTCCTCCCGCTTCGCCCTGCGCGAGATGCCCGTCGCCGACTACCCGACGCTGCCGACCTCCCCAGATGTCAGCGGCACGATCGCCGGCGACGTCTTCACTCAGGCCGTCGCCCAGGTTTCGGTGGCCGCCGACAAGGGCGACACCCTCCCGATCCTCACCGGCGTGCGCATGGAGATCGACGGCGACAAGGTGACCCTGCTCGCCACCGACCGCTACCGCCTCGCCATGCGTGAGCTGACCTGGTCGCCGGCCGCCACCGACGCGAGCCACGTCGCGCTCATCCCGGCCCGTCAGCTCTCCGACACCGCCCGCGCGCTCGGCGCCTCGGGCTCCATCGAGCTGTCGCTCGGCTCCGGCAGCGACGGACTCATCGGCTTCGAGGCAGGTCAGCGCCGTGCGACGACCCGCCTGCTCGACGGCGAGTACCCCAAGGTGACCTCGATCTTCCCGACCTCCGTCGACACCGAGGCGGTCATCGAGACCGCGGCGCTCGAGGAGGCCGTCAAGCGCGTCGCCCTCGTCGCCGAGCGCAACACCCCCGTCCTGCTGAAGTTCACCGACGGTCAGGTCGCCATCGAGGCCGGCACGGGCGACGACGCCCAGGCGTCCGAGGCCGTCGAGGCCACGCTCACCGGCCCCGAGATCCAGATCGCCTTCAACCCGCAGTTCCTCCTCGACGGCCTGCACGCGGTCGGCACCCCGTGGAGCCGCCTGTCCTTCACCCAGCCAAGCCGCCCCGCCGTGCTCAGCGGCCAGGCCGAGGCCGACAGCGACGCCGACGCGACCTACCGCTACGTCCTCATGCCGGTCCGCTTCGCCAGCTGACCGACGCCCCTCGCGTCACCGCTGCGGTATGCCGTCCGGCTGACGTAGCCTCGAACAGCCCCGCCCCGCTCCTTCCGCAGAAAGGCACGCGACATGCAGCTCGGTCTCATCGGTCTCGGCAAGATGGGCGGCAACATGCGCGAGCGGTTGCGCCGCGCTGGGCACGAGGTGGTCGGCTTCGACCGCAACCCCGACGTCGCGGACGTCAAGACGCTGCCGGCGCTCGTCAAGGCGCTCGAGGCCCCTCGCGTCGTGTGGGTGATGGTGCCGGCCGGTGACCCGACCCGCGAGACCGTGGCCAAGCTTGCCGAGCTGCTCGAGCCCGGCGACCTCGTCATCGACGGCGGCAACTCCCGCTTCACCGACGACTTCGAGAACGCCAAGCTGCTCGGCGCGAAGAAGATCGGCTACGTCGACTGCGGCGTCAGCGGCGGCATCTGGGGCCTCGAGAACGGCTACGGCCTCATGTGCGGCGGCGACAAGAAGTGGGTCACGCGCGCGATGCCCATCTTCGACGCACTGCGCCCCGAGGGCCCGCGTGACGAGGGCTTCGTCCACGCCGGCAAGGTCGGCGCCGGGCACTACACGAAGATGGTGCACAACGGCATCGAGTACGGCCTCATGGCGGCCTACGCCGAGGGCTTCGAGCTGCTCGAGAAGAAGGACATCGTCACCGACGTTCCCGGCGCGTTCAAGGCCTGGAGCCGTGGCACGGTCGTGCGCTCCTGGCTGCTCGACCTCATGGTCGACGCGCTCGAGGAGAACCCGCACCTCGACGACGTCTCCGACTACACGAACGACTCCGGCGAGGGACGGTGGACCGTCGAGGAGGCCATCGCCCTCTCGGTGCCGATGCCGGTCATCTCCGCCTCGCTCTTCGCCCGCTTCGCCTCGCGCCAGCAGAGCTCGCCGACGATGCAGGCCGTCGCGGCGCTGCGCGGCCAGTTCGGCGGTCACCAGGTCATGACGATCGCCGAGGGCGACAAGCTGCGCACCGGCGACGTGCCGGCCACCGCGAAGCGGGCCGCCCGCAGGGAGTCGCCGACCAAGCAGGCGGCCAGGCGTGGCGCGGCCAAGAAGGCGAGCGCCGGGGCACAGGCGTCGGCCTCCCGGGCCAACGTCGGCGCGGCGAAGAAGGCCGTCGCCTCGGGCACGGCCACCTCGACGCAGGCGACCGACACCGCCGACTCGGCCCGCGGGCAGAAGCGCGCCGCGAAGAAGACGTCGAAGTCCTGACCAGGAGCGCCGGTCCTTCTTGCACGTCCGCCACCTGACCCTCAAGGACTTCCGGAGCTATCCGAGCGCCGAGCTCGCGCTGACGCCGGGGGTCACGACGTTCGTCGGTCTCAACGGGCAGGGCAAGACCAACCTCGTCGAGGCGATCGGCTACCTCGCCACCCTCGGCTCGCACCGGGTGGCGACGGACCAGCCGCTCGTCCGCTTCGGGGCCGCCCAGGCGATCGTGCGCGGGGCCATCGTGCGCGACGAGCACGAGACGATGGTCGAGCTCGAGATCACGCCCGGCCGAGCCAACCGGGCGCGGCTCGGGCGCTCCCCCGTCGCACGCCCGCGCGACGTGCTCGGCACCGTGCGCACGGTGCTCTTCGCCCCCGAGGACCTCTCCCTCGTCAAGGGCGACCCGTCGGAGCGCCGCCGCTTCCTCGACGAGCTGCTCGTGCAGCGCCAGCCGCGCTGGTCGGGGGTGCGCTCCGACTACGACAAGATCCTCAAGCAGCGCAATGCTCTGCTGAAGTCGGCGGCGCCCGTGCTGCGCAAGGGTTCCCGTCGACCACCACGCCCGCCGCGTGACGGAGAGCCACTCGTCGACGAGGCGCGCGAGTCGGCGCTCCAGACGCTCGACGTGTGGAACGACCACCTCGCGACCGTCGGCTCGCAGCTGCTCTATGCCCGCCTGCGGCTCCTGCGCGACCTCGTGCCCGACCTCGCCGACTGCTACGACGCCGTCAGCGCCGCGCCGTCCAACGCTCGGGCGACCTACCGCAGCTCGCTCCACGAGGAGCTCGCCGCGCGCATCGCGGCCGGCGAGGTCCCCGAGATCGACGAGCTGCGCGCCGGCATGCTCGAGACGCTCGACTCGGTGCGGACGGGCGAGATCGAGCGCGGAATCTCGCTCGTCGGCCCGCACCGTGACGACGTCGTGCTCTCCCTCGGCGACCTGCCCGCGAAGGGCTATGCCAGCCACGGCGAGTCCTGGAGCTTCGCGCTGGGACTCAAGCTCGCGGCATACCGGCTGCTGCGGCGCGACCTCGGCGACGACCCGGTTCTCGTGCTCGACGACGTCTTCGCCGAGCTCGACTCAGGGCGACGCGAGCGGCTCGCTGCGCTCGTCGGTGACTGCGAGCAGGTGCTCATCACGGCTGCGGTGGGCGCCGACGTGCCCGACGTCCTGCGCGAGCGCGGAAGCACCGTCCTCGTCGAGCTCGGTCAGGTGGTCACCGAGGCCGGAGGCGAGCCGCTCGAGCCCGTGCCCGCCGATGAGTGACGAGCCGCCGACCCCGGACGCAGCCGCGGACCCGCTGCCGGAGCCGACCGACGCCGACACCCGCATCGCCGACGCCGCGGCCTCCGCCCTCGCCCGCGCGCGAGCCGCGGCCGCCGAGAAGGGACTGCGCCCGGGCATGAAGCCCAAGCGCCGCCGGCGCCTCCAGGGCGACGGCGCGACGCTGTCGGGCAGCGCCCGCGACGGCCGCGACCCCGCGCTGCTCGGCGACCAGCTCGACCGGCTGCTCGTCGACCGCGGGTGGAAGGTCGACGTCGCCGTCGGCTCGGTGATGGGGCGCTGGCCGGAGATCGTCGGGGCCGACATCGCCGCCCACGTCGAGCCGGTGAGCTTCACCGACGGGGTGCTCACCGTGCGCGCCGACTCGACCGCGTGGGCCACGCAGATCCGGCTGCTCGCCTCGTCGCTCCTCGCCCGCGTCGAGGAGGAGATCGGCGCCGGCGCGGTCACCGAGCTGCGCGTCGTCGGCCCGTCGGCACCGTCGTGGAACCGCGGCGCCCGCCGCTCCCCCGACTCCCGTGGCCCTCGCGACACCTACGGCTGACCCGTCTCCCGACCGCCCGCGCCCCTCAATCGAAAGAGCACTTCGTCGGCCGCCCGCTCCTGACTCACCCATTAGACAGGAGAGCCAATCGAAAGCAGTTCGTCGGCCGCCGCTCGACGGGCGTATGCCGTCCGCCGCGCCCACGCACGCCGCTGACCTCGGGTGACCCACGTGTCCTGACGGGCGGGTGTCGGTGTTCCGTCGCAGACTGTCGTCCATGACCCGATCGACCTCGCCGTACTGCCCCGCCATCATCCCGCCCTACATGCTCGAGACGCTGGCCCAGAGCGACGAGCCGCTGGTCGCGCGGCGCGCCCAGGAGTCTCTCGCGCACGACGCCGAGCTGCGGGCCTCCCGTCGCACGCCCACTGCGCGGCCGACCCGCACCCGCGCGCCGCGCCGCGAGGACGTCGGTGCCGGCGCTCCCGGAGCCCACGGCACGGGTCCGCACCGCACGATCGCCGACGCGAAGGGCTCGCAGAAGCTTCCCGGCACGACGGTGCGCACGGAGGGCCAGCCGCCGACGAGCGACGTCGCGGTCACCGAGGCCTACGACGGGCTCGGCGCCACGTGGCAGCTGTGGTCGCAGGCCTACGACCGCGACTCCCTCGACGGCAAGGGCATGCCGCTGCTCGCCTCCGTCCACTACGGCCGCAACTACGACAACGCCTTCTGGGACGGCTCGCAGATGGTCTTCGGCGACGGCGACGGCGTCATCTTCGAGCGCTTCACGAGCAGCCTCGACGTCATCGGGCACGAGCTCGCGCACGGGGTCACCGAGCACACGGCCGGTCTGCTTTACCAGGGGCAGTCAGGGGCGCTCAACGAGTCGATCTCCGACGTGTTCGGCGTGCTCGTCAAGCAGCACAGCCTCGGGCAGAGCGCCGAGCAGGCCGACTGGCTCGTCGGCGCCGAGCTGCTCAGCCCGTCGGTTCAGGGGCGCGCGCTGCGCGACATGCGCAACCCCGGCACCGCCTACGACGACCCGCGCCTCGGCACCGACCCGCAGCCCGCGCACATGGACCACTACGTCGACACCCGCGACGACAACGGCGGCGTCCACATCAACTCCGGCATCCCCAACCGCGCCTTCGTGCTCGCCGCGCTCGCCATCGGTGGCAACGCGTGGGAGGCGCCCGGCGCCATCTGGTATGCCGTCCTGTCGGGTGACGGCATCCGCGCCGACTGTGACTTCGCGACCTTCGCAGGCCTCACGGTGGCCGCGGCCGGAAGTGCGCACGGCGAGGGCTCGTCGCAGCAGGTCGCGGTCCGTTCGGCCTGGGAGCAGGTGGGGGTGCTCGAGCCCAGCACGACTCCGCCCGTCCCGCCCGCACCGGCCGACCCCGGCACGGGAGCACCGGCCGACGGCAGCGGGGCACCGGCCGACGGCAGTGGGGTACCGGGGACGGGCCAAACAGGTGGCGACGGGTCCACCACCGACGGGCCGAGCACCGACGCCGAGGTCGTGCTGCGACGCACCGGAGGCTTCGCCGGCCTCGTCCGGGAGCGACGGCTGTCCCTGCACGAGCTTCCCGACCGCGATGCCAAGGACTGGCAGCACCTGCTCTCGGCGCCGACCCTCCAGCGCATCGCCGCCTCGACCGAGCGCACCCACCCCGATGCCTACATCTACTCCGTCGTCTGCGACGAGGCCGGGTGCGACGTCACTCTCCAGGAGCCGCACCTGCCCGAGGCGATCCACTCCCTCTTCGAGCGCACCCTGCGCACCGACTGAGGCCCTGGAACCACGTTCCACAGTCCGTGTTGTCCACCGTCCGGCGAGCCGTGAGGGAGGTGTGGAGGACGCGGGCCGAGCGGGTCCGAGGAAGCGCCGGAGGGGCGCCGCGGCCCCCATTCGTGATCCTCCCCTCGGATCCGAGGGTTTCGGGGCCGGAAAGTGGCTCTCCTGTGCGTCAGGAGGCACGTCGGGGGCCCGCAGACCGTTAGAATGACAGGGACTCGGCTCGAGCGTGTCATCTCGCTCGGGCCGTCCCATGTGTCGCCACTGCGGGCGACCGCATGCCTGGGCTCCGCGCCCGGGCCTGCCGTGCACAACCGAGGAGAAACGTGTCCGAGGCCGATCAGACGCCCGACCAGATGCCCGACAACA
Organism: Humibacillus xanthopallidus; assembly: GCF_006717145.1. Lineage (GTDB taxonomy): Bacteria > Actinomycetota > Actinomycetes > Actinomycetales > Dermatophilaceae > Humibacillus > Humibacillus xanthopallidus. The sequence continues at coordinate 55,451 of NZ_VFQF01000003.1, forward strand.
GCCTGCCCCCAAGTCTCCCACCTGTCGCCGCCGACACAGCCGCTGCCACCGTCACCCCGGCTGCCACCGCCGCGGTCGACGCGCGTCCCAACGGGGTCGACTACGACGCGAGCGCGATCACTGTGCTCGAGGGTCTCGAGGCCGTGCGCAAGCGTCCGGGCATGTACATCGGCTCGACCGGCCCCCGCGGTCTTCACCACCTCGTCTACGAGATCGTCGACAACGCCGTCGACGAGTCCCTCGCCGGCTACGCCGACACGATCGACGTCACCCTGCTCGCCGACGGCGGTGTCCGGGTGCGCGACAACGGTCGAGGCATCCCCACCGACATCCACCCGATCGAGAAGATCAGCGCCGTCGAGCTCGTCCTCACTCAGCTGCACGCCGGTGGCAAGTTCGGCGGCGGCGGCTACAAGGTCTCCGGTGGCCTGCACGGCGTCGGCAGCTCGGTGGTCAACGCCCTCTCGACGCGGCTCAAGGCAGCCGTGCGCCAGAAGGGCCACGTCTTCCGGATGAGCTTCACCCACGGCGTGCCCGACGGCCCCCTCGAGCAGATGGAGGCGACCGACGAGACCGGCACGACGATCACCTTCTGGCCCAACGACGAGATCTTCGAGAGCGTCGACTACGACTTCGAGACGATCCGCGCCCGCATGCAGCAGATGGCCTTCCTCAACAAGGGCCTGACGATCAACCTCGTCGACGAGCGCGTCGAGCGCCCCGAGGTCGGTGACGACGACGTCGACCTCGACGACATCGACAACGAGATCACCGAGGTCGAGCAGGACGACGAGGCCGAGGAGGACGCCGCAGCCACCACCCCCGGCGCGACCAGCCCCGACGGCCAGGCCGCGAAGAAGACCGTCACGGCCAAGAAGGTCAGCTACCGCTACGACAACGGCCTCGTCGACTACGTCAACCACATCAACGGCAGCAAGCGCAGCGAGCCCGTGCACCCCGAGGTCATCTCCATCGAGGTCGAGGACACCGAGCGGTCGCTCAGCCTCGAGCTCGCGATGCAGTGGACCAACGCCTACAGCGAGTCGGTGCACACCTACGCCAACGCGATCAACACCCACGAAGGCGGCACGCACGAGGAGGGCTTCCGCGCGGCGATGACCAAGCTCATCAACGACTTCGCCCGCCGCCAGAACCTCCTCAAGGACAAGGACGAGAACCTCACCGGCGACGACGTGCGCGAGGGCCTCACCGCGGTCATCTCGGTCAAGCTCGCCGAGCCGCAGTTCGAGGGCCAGACGAAGACCAAGCTCGGCAACTCCGAGGTCAAGGGCTTCGTCCAGCGCGCCATGACCGACGAGTTCGGCCACTGGCTCGGCGCCCACCCCAACGAGGGCAAGGACATCGTGCGCAAGTCGGTGCAGGCCGCTGCCGCGCGCATGGCCGCCCGCAAGGCCCGCGAGGCCACGCGCCGCAAGGGCCTGCTCGAGTCGGGCGGCCTGCCGGGCAAGCTCAAGGACTGCCAGAGCAAGGACCCCCGCATCTCCGAGGTCTTCATCGTCGAGGGCGACAGCGCCGGGGGCTCGGCCACGCAGGCCCGCAACCCGCACACCCAGGCGATCCTCCCGATCCGCGGCAAGATCCTCAACGTCGAAAAGGCGCGCATCGACAAGATCCTCGCCAACAACGAGGTCCAGGCGCTCATCTCGGCGTTCGGTACCGGCATCGGTGAGGACTTCGACATCGACAAGGCGCGCTACCACAAGATCGTGCTCATGGCCGATGCCGACGTCGACGGCATGCACATCCGCACGCTGCTGCTGACGCTCCTCTTCCGCTTCATGCGCCCGCTCATCGAGGCCGGCTACGTCTACCTCGCCCAGCCGCCGCTCTACCGGATGCGCTGGAGCAACGCGCCGCACCAGTTCGCCTACAGCGACCGCGAGCGCGACGGCCTGCAGCAGATCGGCGAGGGCAAGGGTTGGCGCCTGCCCAAGGACAACCCCGTCCAGCGCTACAAGGGCCTCGGTGAGATGAACTACGCCGAGCTCGGCGAGACGACGATGGACGTCAAGACGCGCACGCTCCTCCAGGTCACCCTCGAGGACGCCGCGAAGTCCGACGAGGTCTTCGCCGTCCTCATGGGCGAGGACGTCGAGTCCCGGCGCAGCTTCATCCAGAAGAACGCCCGCGACGTGCGCTTCCTCGACATCTGACCCGTCGAGTGCTCACTTCCTGACCCTTTGAAGGGCCCGCCAGCCCCGCTGGGACGGTCAGGAAGTGAGCACTCGACGAAGACGGCATACCTCCTGCGTTGCACTGCACTGCACTGAATCTGACTGAGAGACAAAGGGACTGACGTGAGCGACGACCTGCCTCCCATCGACGGAGACGACGTCAACGAGACGCCCGACGAGACGACCGAGCCCGACGACGACGTCGTCGACACGGCGCACGAGCAGGGCACCGCCCCGATCGAGCGCGACGACGACGAGACCGACCGGGTCGAGGCCGTCGACCTCAACAACGAGATGCAGCGCAGCTACATCGAGTACGCGATGTCGGTCATCGTGTCCCGTGCGCTGCCCGACGTGCGGGACGGCCTCAAGCCGGTGCACCGGCGCATCGTCTACGCGATGTACGACGGCGGCTACCGTCCCGACCGCGGCTACAACAAGTGCGCGCGCGTCGTCGGCGATGTCATGGGCCACTACCACCCGCACGGCGACTCGGCGATCTACGACGCCCTCGTGCGCCTCGTGCAGGACTGGTCGCTGCGCTACCCGCTCGTCGACGGCCAGGGCAACTTCGGCTCGCGCGGCAACGACGGTGCGGCCGCCCCTCGATACACCGAGTGCCGGATGGCCCCCATCGCCATGGAGATGGTGCGCGACATCGAGCAGAACACCGTCGACTTCGTGCCGAACTACGACGGCAAGACGCTGCAGCCCTCGGTCCTGCCGAGCCGCTTCCCCAACCTGCTCGTCAACGGCTCGGCCGGCATCGCCGTCGGCATGGCGACCCAGATCCCGCCGCACAACCTGCGTGAGGTCGCGGCCGGCGCCGAGTACTACCTCAAGCACCCCGAGATCGGCCGCGAGGAGCTGCTCGAGCACCTCCTGACGATCATCAAGGGCCCCGACTTCCCGACCGGCGCCCTGATCATGGGTCACCGGGGCATCGAGGACGCCTACCGCACGGGCCGCGGGTCGATCATCATGCGCGCGGTCGTCAACGTCGAGGAGGTCGGCAACCGCCAGGCCCTCGTCGTCACCGAGCTGCCCTACCAGGTCAACCCCGACATGCTGGCGATGAAGATCGCCGACCTCGTCAAGGACGGCAAGGTCTCGGGCATCGCCGACATCAACGACGAGACGTCGGGCCGCACGGGCCAGCGACTCGTCATCACGCTCAAGCGTGACGCCGTCGCGAAGGTCGTGCTCAACAACCTCTACAAGCACACGCAGCTGCAGACGACGTTCGGCGCCAACATGCTCGCGCTCGTCGACGAGGTGCCGCGCACCCTGCCGCTCGACGGCTTCATCCGGCACTGGGTCGACCACCAGATCGAGGTCATCGTCCGGCGCACGACCTTCCGGCTCAACAAGGCCGAGGCCGACATCCACCTGCTGCGGGGCTACCTCAAGGCCCTCGACATGCTCGACGAGGTCATCGCCCTCATCCGGGCCTCGCGCACGGTCGAGATCGCGCGTGACGGCCTCATCGAGCTGCTCTCGATCGACGAGATCCAGGCGGCGGCGATCCTCAACATGCAGCTGCGCCGCCTCGCCGCCCTCGAGCGCGAGAAGATCCAGCAGGACCACGACGCCCTGCAGGAGATGATCGACGAGTACCGCGCGATCCTCGCCTCGCCACAGCGCCAGCGCGACATCGTCTCGGAGGAGCTGCAGGCGATCGTCGACAAGTACGGCGACGAGCGGCGCACCGAGATCTTCCCGTTCGACGGCGACATGTCGATGGAGGACCTCATCCCCGAGGAGGACGTCGTCGTCACGATCACCCGTGGCGGTTACGCGAAGCGCACGCGCGTCGACCAGTACCGCTCGCAGAAGCGCGGCGGCAAGGGCGTGCGCGGTGCCTCTCTCCGCGGGGAGGACGTCGTCGAGCACTTCTTCACGACGACGACCCACCACTGGCTGCTCTTCTTCACCAACCTCGGCCGGGTCTACCGCGCCAAGGCCTACGAGCTGCCGGAGGGCTCGCGCGACAGCAAGGGCCAGCACGTCGCCAACCTGCTCGCCTTCCAGCCGGGCGAGCAGATCGCCCAGGTGCTCGCGCTGCGCGACTATGCGGCCGGTGACTACCTCGTGCTCGCGACGCGCGCCGGGCTCGTCAAGAAGACGCGCCTGTCCGACTACGACTCGCCCCGCTCGGGCGGACTCATCGCGATCAACCTGCGCGACGGCGACGAGCTCGTCGGTGTGGGCCTCGCCTCCAACCGCGACGACCTGCTGCTCGTCTCGCGCAAGGGCCAGTCGGTGCGCTTCACCGCGACCGACGAGGCGCTGCGCCCGATGGGCCGCTCGACCTCCGGCGTCACGGGCATGAAGTTCCGTGCCGGCGACCACCTCCTCGCGATGGCAGTCGTCGAGGAGGGCGAGAGCCCCGACGTGTTCGTCGTCTTCGAGAACGGCCTGGCCAAGCGCACCCCGGTCGCGGAGTACCGCCTCCAGGGCCGCGGCGGTCTCGGCATCCAGGTGGCCAAGCTCTCCGACAAGGGCGGCGACCTCGTCGGTGCCCTGACGGTGAGCGAGACGGACGAGGTCATGGTCGTCATGGAGAAGGGCAAGATCGTGCGTTCGCGCGTCGACGAGGTGCGCCACACCGGCCGCTCGACGCAGGGCGTTAAGTTCGCGACGCCCGACAAGGGCGACTCGATCGTCGCCGTCGCCCGCAACGCGGAGTCGGCCACGGAGGCCGAGCTCGAGGAGGCGGCGGACGGCATACCGGCTGGTGGTTCTGACGGCGTCGATGCGGACACGACCGGCGTGTCGGGTGCGTCCGCGGACGGGGCGCCCGCTACGGTTCCCGGCCCCGATGGCGTACCGTCGGACGAGACCGGGACCAACGACGCTTCGTCAGAGGGCGACAGCGGAGGTGACGAATGAGCACGACCAGCGAGGGCGGGTCACTCGGGAAGACCCAATGGGGATCTGACCCGACGGCCCCCATCACGAGCAACGGCTCGTCGAGCAGCTCTGCCTCCACGCAGGCCGTGAGCACCTCGTCGGGCAGCGGATCCAACGGGTCCGGTGGCTCGACCGGTGGCTCGACGACCTACTACGGCAGCAACGGCGCGAGCTTCGACTCGGGCTCGCAGGCGGCCGTGGGCTCGAGCGGCTCAGCGCCCAACACCTCGGGTGCCGACACGGGCGGCACGCCGCTGACCCGTGGCGCCGTGACGACGCAGACGGCACCGACGAAGAAGGTCGCCCCCGCCGCTACGGCCGCCCGCCCGGCCGCGCGCAAGGCCAAGGGCCCGCGCCGGGTCCGCCTGGCCGTCGCGCGCATGGACCCGTGGTCGGTCATGAAGATGAGCTTCCTGCTCTCGGTCGCTCTCGGCATCGCCGGCGTCATCCTCACCGCTGTGCTCTGGATGATCCTGTCGACGATGAACGTCTTCAGCGACATCGAGGGCGTGCTCCAGTCGCTCCAGACGACGACGTCCGACCCGTTCTCGATCAAGGACTACGTCGGCTTCGGCCGCGTCGTGTCGCTCTCGATCGTCATCGGTGTCATCGACGTCATCCTCATGACGGCCATCGCCACGGTCATGGCCTTCCTCTACAACATCTGCTCCGCCCTCGTCGGCGGCGTGCAGCTCACGCTCACCGACGACTGAGCAGCCAGATCTCCCAGCCCCGTCGGGGCGATCACGTATGCCGGGTGGCCCGCCACCCGGCATACGTGCGTCTGCGGGTGGCTTGGTGCGGGGCTGGCGAGTGACTGGGTCAGCCTCGGGCGCTCGGACGCCGCCGAGGCTGACGGCACCATCAACTGGTTGATCAACTGGGCGATCAACTAGGCGCTGGTGCTGCCCTGACGACACCTCACCCGAGTTGATCCACCGGTTGATCGACCAGGTGATGTGGGCCCGGCTCGCCTCGCTGGCCAGGACGGCGGGCAGTGCAAGCGGCGCGGGCATGGCTCGGCGGCACCCCTCGTCCGAGCCGTTTTGTGCGAGCGACACGGCATCGGGTAACGTTTGCCCTCGCGTCCGGTCATCGGATTCTGCTGGTCCGGCGGGCGCGCGACGGTGACGATGGGCCTATAGCTCAGACGGTTAGAGCGCTTCCCTGATAAGGAAGAGGTCGGAGGTTCAAGTCCTCCTAGGCCCACCATCACCTACCGTCACTGCACCAGGAGGATCCATGCTCAAGCGACTCGTCATCATCGGCGCAGCAGTCGGCGGAGCGATCTTCCTGCGGAACAAGGCCAAGCAACAGCAGGCCGAGCAGGACCTCTGGACCGCGGCGACCGACGACGTGCAGGCACCGGTGGCACCCGCCGCCCCGGCGGCGACGCAGGTCAGCGTTCCGGCCGACGCAGCCGCCGACGGCGACGAAGCACCAGCTGCTTCCTGAGCTGATCCGCTCGGGATCGCAGCACCCAGCACCACCCAGGGGCCATAGCGCAATTGGTAGCGCACCTGCTTTGCAAGCAGGGGGTTAGGGGTTCGAGTCCCCTTGGCTCCACCACAGCTCAGAGCCCCTTGCCTGTCACCGGTGAGGGGCTCCTTCATTTGTTCGGAGGGGTCGCAGCCGAAGCGCTCTGTCCCACACCCGGTACCGCGTGTTGCCTACGCTGCGGTCCGTGAACGCGAATCCCTCGACAGCCGGTGACCTGACCCTCAGCCACATCTTCATCGCGTGCGGCCTCAACCCGGCAGACGTGTTGGTCGTTCGCCATACCTACAACCTCGATGGTCTTCGTCGCGGCGAAACCACGCCGGAGAACGTGTTGGCTTACACGCGGGCACAGGGGCTCCGCTTCAACTCGCATCAACCGCGGATCTGGCTGAACTTCCTGGCAGAGAGTGGAAGACGATGCCGCTACTGGGGCGCCTTCGAGAACCATGGCGAGCTCGAGTCGGAGCGAACGGCGACGCTCCGCCACTTCGACTTGAGGCCATCAAGGGTCATGTCATCGCTGGCAAACCGGCTTGTCACCGAGTGGTCGAAGGACGCGATCAACTGGGCGAAGAAGGGCACTTCCGCGGCAACCTTCCCCGTCGTCGAGATTGCTGATCCAGAGGTCGTGCCTTTCCCCGGCTATGACCAGGTTCTCTTGGACAGCGCGAGTCTTCGCACCATGATCGAAGACTCGCGCTACGACGCTTGGCGGACGGCCCTTGGTGTGGTGCAGGGCATCTACCTCATCACCGACACGAGCACAGGTAGGCAGTACGTCGGCAAGGCCGACGGCGCGGAGCGACTCCTGGGGCGCTGGACTGCCTACGCCCGGGACGGCCACGGCGGCAACGTCGCGCTGCGAGAGCTGAAGGGCATCGACACCGCACACGCCCGCCACTTCCAATGGTCAATCCTTCGCGTATTCGGGCCGTCCACACCGATGGCAGAGGTCGACGCAGCGGAGGCTCACTACAAGCGCGCATTGATGAGCCGCGAGTTCGGGCTCAACCGCAACTGACCTCCCGGCAAACGATGCGATAGGTCGCGCCCAGCAGCCAGTGGCCGGGACCGTGTATGCCTCAGACAACGACGCTCGCCGCGGCGAAGTCTGCGGCTGGCATCGGAGTGCGGAGGCGCCACGTGATGGCGATGGGACGCTCGCCCCGGTGCTCCACGTAATCCGCCTCCCCGAGGAACAGATAGGGCGCCCCCGTTCCGAAGACGGATACCTTTCGAGGGCGGGTGAACAGCAGCACGTGGGTCCCCGCGGCTCGATGGCTGAGGTAGCGCTGACCGGTGTTGGAGGCGACCGTCGTCCCGGACTGCGACTCCCAGTGGAAGAGTTGCGGACTGATCGCGTAGTCCTCGTACATCGTCGTGGGTGAGTACTCCGCTTCGGACTTCTCCAGGGTCACGAGGAAGGCGTCGGCTCGTGCCTCAGGAGCGAAGAGGACTCCCTCCCGGAAGCTGTTCGCCTTGCGGCCCTCGATCGAGACGTAGTCGAGGGCGGCGACGATCTCTTCGCGCGTGTAGCGGGCATGCACCCGCAGGGGTCGTTGCCACAGGTCACCGGTCAGACGAGTTGTGACGCGCTCTGCTCCCTCCAACGCGAGATGAACGGCCGCCCGAAGATCTTCTCGAGCGGCCACCTCGCGCGCAAGAGCGTCGAGCGCCGCATCGTAAGAAGCGAATCCGCCGCCGTCCGGCCAAAGCGAGAAGAGGAGCATTCGCCCGAACGCCTGATGGACTGGGTCCGCGTCGCTGTAACGCGGAGCGTCGTCCGCGAGCCAGGTCAGGTAGGCCGCGGCCCGATCGGGGTCGTCCACGTGACACACGGCGCGGACCCGCTTGAGGAGGGCCTCCTCGAGGGGTCCTGGCGCTGCAACATCCCGTCCAGCCTCCCGTCTCAGTCGGGCCCAGGAGCGTCCAGTTCCAGACACAACGTCAGAGACTTCGACCCCAGCGTCGTACAGGAACGTCCCGAGGTCGTCGGTGGGGTGGGCGCGCAGCTCGGACGCCAGACTCGGCCACCGCCTAGTCACCTGGCTCTTGATGTTCTCGAGGACGAGCCGCTGACTTTGTCGGTCGAGGATGATCTGGGTGCCGGCCGGAAGGAAGGGGAATCCGTGCTCGACGTCGCGTTGGAGGGCAGCGCGCGTGCTCCCGGTCATGGCCCGGAATCGTTGGTCGAAACGGAATTCCTTACGGTGGTGACCGACGAAGTCGAGCGCGGTCAGGACTGCCTTGTCCCGGGCGCGACGCAGACCTCGACCCAGTTGTTGGAGGAAGACGGTCGAGCTCTCCGTGGGACGCAGGAAGAGCACCGTGTTGATGGCGGGCACGTCGACACCTTCGTTGAAGACGTCAACGGTGAAGATCACCTGGAGGGCGCCGGTGGCGAGATCTTTCACTGCCGCGTCGCGCTCGCCCGACGGGGTGTCGCCCAGGACTGCGGCCGACGCAACCCCGGAGTCGTTGAAGACCCGGGTCATGTAGCGCGCGTGATCGCGCGAGACGCAGAATCCCAGCGCCTTCATGGTGCTGAGGTCAACCACTTTGTCCTGCAGCGCCTTGAGAATGATCCGGGCACGGGCGTCATTGCCCGTGAACAGGTTCGACAATTCACCCGGGTCGTAGGCGCCGGCCTTCCAGTCGACCCGTGTGAGGTCCATGCCATCGGCGATGGCGAAGTAGTGGAACGGCGTCAGCAGATCAGCCTTGAGCGCGTCCCATAGACGCAACTCCGCTGCGGTCCGGCCCTCGAAGAACGACCGCACATCGAGGCCATCTCCACGTTCGGGAGTAGCCGTCAGGCCCAACATCTCTCGAGGGGTCAGGTGATCGAGGAGGCGCCTGTAAGTGTTCGCCTGAGCGTGGTGGAACTCGTCGATCACGACGACGTCATAGGCGTCGGCCGGCACGTTAGTGATCCCGTAGGCCGACAGGGATTGCACGGAGGCGAACACATGGTCCCAACGCTCGGGCCGATGGCCGTCCACGTAGAGCTCCCCGAAGTTGGCGTCGCTGAGGACCTCGCGGTAGGTGCGCAGCGACTGCTGCAGGATCTCCCGGCGGTGCGCGACGAACAGCAGTCGCGGCAGCGTCGGTCGACCAGCGGCCAGACGCCGGTAATCGAGTGCTGCCACGACCGTCTTGCCGGTGCCAGTCGCTGCGACGAGCAGGTTGCGGTGGCGGCCGTGGACGGCACGCTCGACGTCGAGCTGGTCGAGCATCTCCTGCTGGTAGGGGTAGGGCCGAACCTCGAGGCCCGAGAGCCGGGTGACCCTGTCTGGGACTCGCTTCCCGGAGGCCTCGGCCAGCGCATCGTCCAGACGATCACGATCGACTGCGGGGTCGTAGGTCTCGAACGTCTCGTCGTGCCAGTAGCTGTCGAACGTCGCCAGGAACTTCTGGAGCAGAGCCGGGGTGGAGACCGCAGACAACCGCACGTTCCACTCGACCCCGTCGAGCATCGCCGCGCGCGAGAGGTTGCTTGAGCCGACATATGCCGTGTCGAACCCCGTGTTGCGACGGAACAGCCACGCTTTGGCGTGCAGCCTCGTGCGCTGGGCGTCGTACTGCACCTTGACCTGTGCTCCGAAGTCCCGCACCAGCCGATCCAGTGCGGCGCGCTCGGTGGCTCCCATGTAGGTCGTCGTGATGACGCGCAACGGTGCTCCACGATCTCGGAGCAGCTCCAAACGATCTTCCAAGAGTCGTAGGCCGTACCACTTGACGAAGGCCATGATGACATCGGCGCTGTCGGCGCTCGCCAATTCGGCCCGGATCTCGTGACCCACCCCCGGCTCTCCAGGTGCGTTGGTGAGAAGAGCGGCGTCGGACAGCGGCGTGGAAGGCCGGTCGACGACCACCCCCGCTGACTGACCGGCGCCGGGTCGCGAGAGCACCGCGAGGAGCTGCCTGGCCTCCGCCAGGGAATCCTGCTGCGCACCCAGATTCTCGACAAGCCGATTGACGAGGGCGAGTCGGCGCTGCGCATTCCTCTCGGCGCGCAACGCGCGCAGCGTGACGTCGCGGACGTGCCGGGCCAGAACCTCCGGCTCGTCAGCCTCGTCCACCAGACCGCGGTGAATCTCGGGGGCCGCCAGACCTTCGAGGCGCTTCTCCAAAGACCGAGTGATCAGGCTTTCGTAAAGGCCCTCGAGCAGACTTTCGTCCCCATTCGTCACCTTAGGCAGCTTGCCAGGCCGACGCACGGATATCCGTCACATCGGTCAGACAACGGCGAGAGATACGTCGATCAGTTTGGGCGGAGAGTTGTCAGCCCGTCCGGTGCCAAACGACGTCGGAGCCGTCTGTGAGCGTGTCCGTCTCGGCGTCGTACTCGTAGCCGAGGACCAGCCGCTCTCGGAAGACGTTGCCGCCGGGCAGGCAGGTGAGCGTCCCGACCATCGTCAGGGTGTCACCGTCCGGGTAGCCGGGCCCCTTGACCATGGCCGGATCGCCGCCGCAGGCACCGCTGGCGACGTCGTCGAAGTACGACATCGAATACACATGGGCTCCCGACCCGACGATGGTCAGGGTCTGGTTGCTCCCGTCGGTGTCGATCGATGTCCAGGTGCCGGCCAGTGGTCCGCTGGCCGCCGATGCCGCAGGTGCGAGAACGGCGCTCGCGACGGCGATTGCGGCGCTGAGGGCGAGGGCATGGCGAGTTCGCTTCATGAGATGCCACCTTCGTGCTGGGTGTGAGTGTTGCCCCCGAACCCCCGAGACCCCCCGAAACCCCCGAGCTCCCTGTCTTCCCCAACTCCCGAGTGTGCTCCTGACTTCACGCCCCCGTCATGGCTTTCGCACCACATCGAACCTCGCAACCCACAGCCGGGGCGGAGGTTCGTCACCGATCGTGCGAGTTGCACCGAAACGCCTGCGCGGCCGGAACGACCCGACCGACCCGGCCCGGCCGACTCGCCCGCAACCTGCGTAGGGTCGAGAGCGCACCCATCGAGATCCACCGAGAGGACACACTGTCGTGACCACCGTGCTGCATGTCGCCACCACCGGCTCCGACCAGGCGGACGGGTCCGAGGCCAGTCCCTTCCGCACGATCAACCACGCCGCGCAGCAGGCCCAGCCGGGCGACACGGTGCTCGTCCACGAGGGTGAGTACCGCGAGTGGGTCTCCCCGAAGCGTGGCGGCCTCAGCAACGCCCGCCGCATCACCTACGAAGCCGCCCCCGGCGAGCACGTCGTCATCAAGGGCAGCGAACGCATCACGGGGTGGCAGCGCAGCGCCGCCACCACCGCCCACACCCCGAGCACCGTCTGGCAGGTCGACGTCCCCAACGAGCTCTTCGGCGCCTTCAACCCCTTCGCAGAAGAGATCGTCGGCGACTGGGTCGTCCGCCCCATCGAGGAGGGTCAGCGCAAGCACCTCGGCGACGTCTACCTCGACGGCCGCAGCTTCTACGAGGTCGGCAGCCCCGACGAGGTCCACCAGCCCACCCGCCGTACCGAGGTTCGCGACGACTGGACCGAGCGACAGGTCCCCGTCCACGACCCCGACCAGACGGCATACGTCTGGCACGCGCGCGTCACCCCCGACACGACGACCATCTGGGCGAACTTCCACGACGCCGACCCCAACGAACGCCTCGTCGAGATCAACGTGCGCCGCTCGGTCTTCTACCCCACCGAGCACCATGTTGACTTCATCACCGTCCGCGGTTTCGAGCTGTGCCAAGCCGCCTCCCCGTGGGCGCCGCCGACCGCCGACCAGCCGGGGCTCATCGGCCCGAACTGGGCCAAGGGCTGGGTCATCGAGGACAACGTCATCCACGACGCGAAGTGCGTGGCGATCTCCATCGGCAAGGAGGCCTCGACGGGCGACAACAACTACACCCGCCGCGGCGACAAGCCGGGCTACCAGTACCAGCTCGAGTCCGTCTTCTCCGCCCAGCAGATCGGCTGGGACAAGGAGCACATCGGCAGCCACGTCATCCGCCGCAACACGATCTACGACTGCGGCCAGTGCGCGATCGCCGGCCACCTCGGCTGCGTGTTCTCGACCATCGAGGACAACCACATCCACCGCATCGCCCTCAAGCGCGAGTTCTACGGCCACGAGATCGCCGGTATCAAGCTCCACGCGGCCATCGACGTCGAGATCACCCACAACCGCATCCACGCGTGCTCGCTCGGCATCTGGCTCGACTGGCAGACCCAGGGCACCCGCGTCGCGCGCAACGTCCTCTACGGCAACTCGCGCGACCTCTTCGTCGAGGTCAGCCACGGCCCGTACGTCATCGACCACAACCTGCTGGCCTCCCCGGTCTCCATCGAGTCCTTCAGCCAGGGCGGCGCCTACGTCGGCAACCTCCTCGCCGGCACGCTCGGCCTCATCCGCGTCATGGACCGCGCGACGCCCTACCACCGCCCGCACAGCACGCAGGTCGCGGGCTACGCCGTCATCTACGGCGCCGACGACCGCTGGATCGGCAACGTCTTCGCCGGCGGCGAGATCGACGACGCCTACGGCACCCACGCCCACACCTTCGACGGCGCCTGGGTCGGCACCGCCGGCTACGACGGCCACCCGGCGACCTTCGACGACTACCTCGCGCTCATCGACGCGCAGCCGCCGGGCGACCACAACCGCTTCCCCGACGTGCCGCAGCCCGTCTACATCCGCCACAACGCGTATGCCGGCGCCGCCCGCCCGTATGCCGCCGAGGACGCCCCGCTGCGCCTCTCCTCCGCGTTGTTCACCGTCACCGACGACGGCGACGAGGTCTGGCTCGAGGCGGACCTGGCCGAGGCGTTCGACGGGCTGCGGGTCGGGCTCGTCACCGGCGCCGACCTGCCCCGGGTGCGTTTTGTCGACGCCGACTTCGAGGAGCGCGACGGCTCACCCGTGACGATCGACTGCGACCTCCTCGGGGAGCTCAAGAGCCCCGACGGGTCCTACCCGGCGGGTCCGCTCAACACCCTCTCGTCGGGCACCTCACGCATCCGCGTGTGGTGACCCGGCGACGGGTCGGCTGAGCGCCGGTTCACTGCTGCCCCCGAGATGCCTCAGAACCGACTCAGAGGCGGGTGAGCTTGGCGTAAGGGCTCGCGACGCGCACCCGCTCTGAGCCGAACGCGACGATGACGCAGCCGCCGCCGACGGCCTTGACCTCGCCCAGGCCGTACTTGTCGTGCGCGACGCGGTCGGCGACGGCCAGGTCGAGCACCTCGTCGGCGACGCGCTCGGCGAAGGGGCTGGATTTGAGGCGGCTTCGTGGGGTGTTCACCTATCCATGATCCACCCTCCCGAAGGTCGCCACGCCGCGCGGCCGGACACGACTTGGGCAAGTTCTTCAGGTTCCACGCCTTCCGCCGTGCTCATCCCGTCGATTCTCGGCCCCTCACCGACAGGATCTGCGGCCCCTCGAACAGCCGCCGTGAGCCCTCCCACCCGTTGACGCGCGGCCACGCGCCGACCGGGGCAGACTGCCGTCATGAGCGTGAGCGAGGGCACGTCGGCGGCCGACCTCACCGAGGTGCTGGGTCGCGAGGGCGTATGCGTCGTGGCGGGCTGGGCGACCAACGCCGCGAACCTCGTGCACGCCAAGTCGATGCCGGTGGCCCGCACGAGCGCCTTCGTCACCGCCGGTGCGGGGATGTCACCGGTCCACCACGGCTACGCCCTCGACGGCACGATCCAGCTCACCCCCTTCTACGACGCCGTCGGCGACCTGCGGATGCGGCTCGTGCCCGAGGCGGTCCGTGTGCTCCCCGGTGGCCTGGCCGCCGGACCCACGCACGTCGTCACTCAGGAGGGCGAGCCTGACCCGACCGCGCCCCGACACGTCCTCACCCGGGTCGTCGAGCGGCTCGGCGAGCAGGACCTCACCGCCCTCGTCGGCCACGAGCTCGAGTTCGTCCTCGTCGCCCCCGACGGCTCTGCCCTACCACCCGGCGCCTGGACCCCCTACGGACTGTCGGCGGTCGTCGACCGGAGCGCCCTCATCGGCGAGCTCCTCGAGGCAGCAGACGTGGCCGGGCTCGGCATCGAGCAGGTGCACGCGGAGTACGGCGCCCACCAGCTCGAGCTCTCCCTCGCCCCGCAGGCGCCGGTCGAGGCGGCCGACTCGGTCATCCTCCTCAAGACGCTCATCGGCATCATCACCCGCGCCCACGGCCTTGCTGCGTCCTTCTCACCGGTCCCCTTCGCCGGCGCGGTCGGCAACGGCGCCCACCAGCACCTCTCGCTCCGCTCAGGCGGCGTGAACCTTCTCGACGACCCGCCCGCGACCCTGCACCAGGAGACCGCGCACGGACCGACACCCACCGGAGGCCAGGCCATCGCCGGCATCCTCGACGGACTCCTCGGCGCACAGGCCGTCCTCACCGGGTCGATCCTCTCCGGCCCGCGCCTGCGACCCGGCATGTGGTCGGGCGCCACCCTCTGTTGGGGCACCGAGAACCGCGAGGCGGCGGTCCGCTACCTGCGCGCCGGCCCGGCCAACCCCCACGGGGCCAACATCGAGATCAAGGTCGTCGACACCTCCGCGAACCCCTACCTCGCCACCGCCGTCCTCCTCGGTCTCGCCCTCGACGGCATCGAGCACGAGCTGCCCCTGCCGCCCGAGATCGTCCGTGACACAGGACGGCTCGACGATGCCGCCCGCGCCGAGGCCGGGCTCAGCCTCGTCCTCGACGACCAGGAGACCATCCTCGACGCCTTCGCCGGATCCGTCGCGGAGCGTGTCCTCGGCGAGCACGCCGCGGCCGCGCTGCTCGCCGTCCGCCTCCATGAAGTCACCGCCTTCGCCGACCTCGACGCCGAGCAGCTCTGCGAGCGCCTCCGCCTGCGGTGGTCGATCTGACGTGGAGGCGCCGTCGGAGGGCCCCGCTCGCGACCTGCTCGCCGAGCTCGACACGATCGCGCTCGTCGACCACCACGTGCACGGTGCGTTCCGCGCCTCCCCCGAGCGGACGGCATACGACAACGCCCTCAACGAGGCTGACACCGAGCCGCTGCCCGCACGCGTCGACCCCTTCGACACCCAGGTCGGCTTCGCGATCCGCCGATGGTGCGCGCCGGTGCTCGGGCTCGAGCCGCATGCGAGCCCCGACGACTACTGGGCGCGGCGGGCCGAGCTCGGCGAGGCGGAGGTCAACCGCCGCTTCCTCTCCGCAGCCGGCGTGAGCGACTGGCTCGTCGACACGGGCCACCGCGCCGACGACCTGCTCACGCCCGAGGCGCTCGCGGCCGCGAGCGGCGGCCGCGCACACGAGGTCGTGCGACTCGAGACCCTGGCCGAGCAGCTCGCGTCAGCCGACACCCCACCGCAGCGGTATGCCGCCGCCTTCCGCTCGCTGCTCGCCGAGCGGGTGCGTGGCGCGGTCGCGGTGAAGTCCGTGCTCGCCTACCGCGCCGGGTTCGACGTCGACCTCAGCCGACCGAGCGACGCCGTGGTCGCCCGGCACGCCGGCAGCTGGGCGCGGGACGTCGCGAGGTCGGGGTCGGTTCGTCTCACCGACCAGCAGCTCATCGCCTTCGGCATCCACGAGGCGATCGATCTAGGACTGCCCCTCCAGCTGCACGTCGGCCTCGGCGACCGCGACATGGACCTGCGGCGGTCGGACCCGCTGCTGCTCACCGACTTCCTGCGCCAGCCGGCCGTTCGCCGGGTGCCGGTCATGCTCCTGCACTGCTACCCGTTCGAGCGCGAGGCCGGCTACCTCGCCCAGGCGTTCGGCAACGTCTACCTCGACGTCGGTCTTTCGGTGAGCTTCGTCGGCGCTCGCTCGACCTCGCTCGTCGCCCGCAGCCTCGAGCTCGCCCCCTTCCACAAGGTGCTCTACAGCTCAGACGCGTGCGGCCCGGCCGACCTGCACCTGCTCGGGGCCCGCCTCTGGCGGCAGGCGATGGCCCGCGTCGTGGGCGGCTTCGTCGCCCGGGGCGAGTGGTGCCAGGCCGACGCCAGCCGGGTCGCGCGGATGATCGCGCGCGACAACGCCGTGCACGCCTATCCGGGTCTCAGGAGATCGACAGGGTGATTTCTCTGGCGCGGAGCACCGTGCGGTGTCATGCTCGAGGGAAGCAGGGCATGCAGGACGGCCGTCGCGCCCAGGCGCACAACGCAGGATCGACGGCTCGTGGGCGTTTTGCGGAGAAAGGTCGTTTTCAGATCTGCTCGATGTGATGCAATCTTCACCGAACCCCTCGCGCAGCCATCAGTTCAGGTTCTACACTGGTGGGTAGCGAAGGGTTGGGCCCGCACGAACCGCGCCCAGCCCTTCTGCTTGTGCTGGCTCGCACTGTCCCCCTGTCGGTGCGAGCCAGCTCACGCAGAGAAGGACCCGGATGCCTCTGGCACCCGGGTCCTTCTCTGTCTGGCGTGTGTGGCCTGCCGGCGATCAGCTCGCGCTGTCGCCCTCCTGGGCGAGGCGGGCCTTGGCCGAGCCCCGCGGCGAGGCCTTCGTGGAGGCGCCGTTGATGGTGCCGCCCTCGACCGCGTCGGAGGTGATGGCGTCGGAGTCCGGCGTCGGGTCGACGGCGGTGACCTGACCCTCCAGCTCGTCCTTGGCGTCGCCGGCCGCGTCGACCGCAGCATCCTTCGCGTCAACGGCCGCGTCCTTGGCGTCGCCTGCGGCTTCGACCAGAGCGTCCTTCGCGTCGCCAGCGGCATCCTTGGCCTCGTCGACGGCCTCACCGGAGTGGTCCTTGGCGTCGGCGATGGCCGACTGGCCCTTGGCCGCGAGGTCGCCGGCCTTGTCCTTGGCCGCGTCGGCGAGCTCGGCGCCCTTCTCCTTGGCCTTGGCGGCGGCGTCGGTCACGGCCTCCTTGGCGGCCTCGACCTGCACGGCGGCCTTGTCCTTGAGCGTGCTGCCGGTCGAGCCGTAGCTGCTCGTGCCGGCGGCGCCGGGCGACGTCTCGAGGGGCGTGGCCCACGGGTCGTCGGCCTTCTGCTGCTGCTTGCGGAACGCCGCGACGGCAGCGACAGCCGCCGCCGCGAGACCGATCCCGATGAGCCACTTCGTGCGGCTGTGCCGGCGCTTGGCGACGGCGTCACCGGTGAGGACGGCATACGCGTCCTTGCTCCGGTCGCCGGCGACGAACGCGGCCTCCTTGGCCTGCTCGAGGTGCGGGGCCGCGGCCTCCATCGCCTGGTGCGACCCGGCCGCGAGGGCCGCGGTCGCGGTGGCGATGGCTGCGCCGACCTTGGGCAGCACGGTGTCGACGAAGGTCGCCTGGGCGGCCTCCACCCTCGGCTTGGCCCGGTCGGCCGCCTCGTGCAGGGCCTCGCCTGCAGCCTCTCGTGCCTGGTAGGCGGCCTCGGTGAGGCGCTCCTTGGCGGTGTCGGCGGCGTCCTGGATCACGGGCGTGGCAGCGACCTTCGCCGCGACGAGCTTCTCCTTCGCGACGGCGGCGGCGTCGCTGGCAGCCGGCCCGGCTGCCGCGCGGGCCGCGTCGAGCCGGTCTTTGGCCGCCTCTGCGGCAACGCTCGCCTGGTCGGCAGCGGTGCTCTTGAGGGCGTCGAGACGCTCCCCTGTGGAGCTGCTGACGTCGATTGCCGCCGCGCGTGCCTGGTCTACAGCCGCCTCCGTGCGGGACTGCTTGGTGCGAAACATGCGTCCTCCTAGGTCCAAACGTCCTTACCCATCCTGCCAACATCCGCCACGCGACACACCACCCTTGGCGTATGCGGTGTCGTCGCGGCGCAGATCACACTCCGTGAGGTGGTGGCGGAGTCGCACCCGGCTCGCCGGGCACGGGCGGACGCGGGGCGTCCGGGTCGACGGGGAAGGTGGCATGGTTGGGCGAATCCGCCTCTGCCGCAGGCGATCCCGCAGGAGGCGGTGTGGACGTGCTCTGCGAGGTGCTCGGTGAGCCCTCCGCGACCTTGTCGACACCCTTGCCGACGGTCTGCTTGGCCTTGGCGACCTTGTCGGCGTACTTCCCGTCGGTCTTCGCGTCGATCGTCGTCGCGGCCTTCTCGACGTAGCCGTCGATCTTCTCGCGGTTCTGGGCGGTGAGGTCACCCGCCTTCTCGCGAGCCTGCTTCGCAGCAGTGGTCGCTGCCTCCTGCAGCTCCTTGGCCTTCTTGTCGAGCTCGAGCTCCTCGGCCTTCTTCTTCATCTTGTCCAGGAACGACATCAGGGTCCTCTCGTCAGGTTCGGTTCTGTGTCAGGTGTTCTGGTGTCGTGCGGTTCTCTGTGCCACTCTCCTTGCGCAACGACCCGCCCGGCGCCCGCGTGCCCGACCGGACGGCATACCTGCGCGTCGTGCAAGGATTGGCCCATGAAGGCAACCCTGCACACGAACCATGGCGACATCGTCGTCGAGCTCTTCCCTCACCAGGCTCCCAAGACGGTCGACAACTTCGTCGGCCTCGCCAAGGGTGAGAAGGACTACAAGGACGATGCCGGCCGCACCTCACCCACGCCGTTCTACGACGGGCTCATCTTCCACCGCATCATCCCCAACTTCATGATCCAGGGCGGCTGCCCCGTCGGCCAGGGCTTCGGTGGCCCGGGCTACACGTTCGACGACGAGATCAGCCCCGACAAGGACTTCACGAAGCCCTACATGCTCGCCATGGCCAACGCCGGCAAGCGGATGGGCAAGGGCACCAACGGCTCCCAGTTCTTCATCACGACCGCTCCCACGACGTGGCTGCAGGGCAAGCACACGATCTTCGGTGAGGTCGCCGACGGTGCGTCGCGCGAGGTCGTCGACAAGATCGGCGCCGTCGCGACCGGCCCGAACGACAAGCCGCGCGAGGACGTCATCATCAACTCGGTCACCATCGAGGACTGAGCAGCCCACCCGCACGACCCTGAGGCCCGGCCAATGGCCGGGCCTCACGAGACAGACGAGACGGCAGGGATTCCTTTGTCCGACAATGGAACCGGGGGAACCGGGGGAACCGGAGGGCCCGGGGGCACCTGGGGGCCGGGAGACCAGCCGCCTGCGGGCGCTGGACCGGTGAACCCCCCTGTCGTCCCGCCCGTCTGCCCGCGCCACCCCGATCGCGAGTCCTACGTCCGCTGCCAGCGGTGCGGCCGCCCGACGTGCCCCGAGTGCCAGCGACCCGCCGCGGTCGGCATCCAGTGCGTCGACTGCGTCCGCGAGGCCGCTCGGACGAGCCCCTCGGCCCGCACCGTCTTCGGCGGGCGTGCCACCGACGGTCGACCCGTCGTCACCCTCACGATCATCGGCCTGTGCGCCGCCGTCTATCTGCTCCAGCGAGTCGCCCCCGCCATCACCGACCGGTTCTCCTTCGTGCCGGCCCTCGGCTGGACGGAGCCGTGGCGCTTCGTCACCGCGGCCTTCCTGCACTCGCCGTACACGATCTTCCACATCCTGCTCAACATGTTCGCGCTGTGGTCGCTGGGGCAGTACCTCGAGCCGATGCTCGGTCGGGCCCGGTTCGCGGCCATCTACCTCATCAGTGGCATCGGCGGCCAGGTGGCAGTCGTCCTCCTCGCGGGGTCCCCGACGGTCGTCGGCCTCAACACGGGCATCGACGAGGCCTGGCTGACGCCCGTCGTCGGGGCGTCCGGCGCGATCTTCGGCCTCTTCGGTGCGCTGCTCATCCTCAACCGCCACCTCGGCCGCTCGTCGGCCGCGATGTATGTCGTCATCGCGATCAACGCGGCGTTCGGCTTCTTCTACCCCAACATCTCCTGGCAGGCGCACCTCGGGGGTTTCGTCGTCGGCCTGGCGTGCGCCGGCGTCGTCGTGGCGTTCCGCGGCCGCCGGCAGCAGCTCGTCTGGGCCTCCCTCGGCGGCATCCTCGTCGTGCTCGTCGCCGTCACCGTCGCGAAGTACCTCAGCATCCCCGAGGTCATCCGCATGATCGACTCGAGCAGCTTCGGCTGACCGCCCCTCGTCTGTCCCCTGGCGCCGGGGACGACAACGGCCGAGCGCATCGACGATGTGCTCGGCCGTTTGCGTGTCCGCGGCCGGTTGTCCACCGCTGTGGACAAGGTTGTGGACGTAGTTACAGACGTGTCATTCATGCACAGGCTGGGGAAAAGCTTGTGGACAACCTGTCGATCAGGGTGTGGACGACGGTGTCGACCGCCTCCCTCCCCGGCGGCAGGTGCCCTGATCTGGAGGGGGGTCAGCGCCAGCGCATCGTCATGATGAAGCCGCCCATGAGCAGGGCGAAGCCGATGCCGAGGTTCCAGACGCCGATGGCCTCGATGGGGTACTTGTAGGCCGTCACGTAGTAGACGACGATCCACAGCAGGCCGAGCACGAGCAAGGTGATGAAGACCGGTGCCCACCATGTCGGGTTGGGCTCGGTCGCCTTGCTACGGGGCGGCGGGGTGTAGGTGGTCGACTTGTGGTCTCGACCCTTCGACTCGGGCACTGCTCTCTCCTTGCTGTGAGGTGAGCCAAGGGTAACCAATGGCGATGCCGGCCGTGAGCGACGAGCGGGCGGGTGACCTCATGACACCCCTGGACTGGCCCACGAGGCACAATGGTGTCGGCGCGGAGAGGCCGCGCCGAGCGAGGACCGCGATGACGAGCGCCACCCCGCCTGCCGACTCCCCGGAGGCGCAGACGGACGACACGGACGAGCCGGCGACGGGGCAGCAGCCCCCGCCCCCGGCTCCGTCGTCGCACCTGCGCCCGCGCCTCACGTGGCGCCTCGTCGTTCCCGTCGTCACCGCCGCCGCGGGCCTGATGTTCGCGATGAGCTTCCAGGCCGCCCAGGGCAGCGACCTGCGCGCCGACCGCGACCTGCCGCAGCTCATCATGGACGGCGACGCGAGGGTGTCGGCCAAGGCCGCGCAGCTCGACACGCTGCGCACCGAGGTCGACGCCCTCTCGAAGACGAGCGCCCCTTCGGACCAGCGGCTCGCCAGTCTCAACGAGCGGGCGGACGCGCTCGCCCAGACGGCTGCGACGACCAAGGTGCGCGGCGGCGCACTCGAGGTCGCGCTCGACGACGCGCACCGCACGGTCGACTCGCTGCCCGACGGCTTCACAGCCGACGACATCGTCGTGCACCAGCAGGACGTGCAGGCCGTCGTCAACGCACTCTGGGCCTCGGGCGCCGAGGCGATGATGATCCAGGACCAGCGGGTGATCTCCACGAGCGCCGTGCGCTGCGTCGGCAACACCCTCATCCTCCAGGGCCGCGTCTATGCCCCGCCCTACCGCATCAAGGCCATCGGCGACGTCGAGCGCATGCAGCGCGGCCTCGACGGTGACACGGCCGTGGGCATCTACAAGCAGTACGTCGACGCCGTCGGCCTCGGCTGGTCGGCCAAGACCCTGGGCAACGTCGAGTTCCCGGCCTACTCCGGCTCGGTCGACTTCCAGTACGCCACCCCCCTTCAGTGAGAGCCAGATGACCCGCATCCTCGTCGTCGACAACTACGACAGCTTCGTCTACACCATCGTCGGCTACCTCGAGCAGCTCGGTGCCGAGTGCACCGTGGTGCGCAACGACGCGGTGGCACCGGAGGAGGCGGCGGCATACGACGGCGTCCTCGTCTCGCCCGGCCCCGGCACGCCCGAGGAGGCGGGGGTCTCGATGGCCATCATCGAAGAGTGCGCCCGGCTCGAGAAGCCGATGTTCGGCGTGTGCCTCGGCCACCAGGCGCTCGGCGTCGTCTGTGGAGCAACCGTCGGCCGCGCGCCCGAGCTGCTCCACGGCAAGACCTCGCTCGTGCACCACGACGGCACGGGCGTTCTCGAGGGGCTGCCCGACCCGTTCACGGCGACGCGCTACCACTCGCTGACGATCGACCCCTCGACCCTGCCCGACGAGCTCGTCGCGACGGGCCACACCGACTCGGGGCTCGTCATGGCGGTGCGCCACCGCGACCTGCCCCTGCACGGGGTGCAGTTCCACCCCGAGAGCGTCCTCACCGAGGGCGGTCACCGCATGCTCGCGAACTTCCTCGCGATGTGCGGCGACACCGGTGCCGTGGCGCGCTCTGCGGGCCTCAGCCCGCTGGTCACCGCCGCCGTCTGACCGCACCGCACCCCACCCCCCAGCCGCCCACCCCGGGGCCAGCGACACACCTCAGGGCCGGGCGCACGCGGCATACGAGGTGTGCGTGGCCCTGAGGTGTGCGTCTGCGGAGTCCGGGGACCTCTGGCCCTTGCGGTGGCAGGCGCCCGGGTTACGTTCGAGGTGAGGGAGCCTGCGGGCGGAGATCGTCCCGGGGCGGTGGGGCGCAAGCAGCGTCCGGGTGGGCGTCGGACGAAAGGATCTGACCGCTATGACCAAGGAGCTGCACACGCGGAGCACGCACGTCGACGCCCCGGTCGAGAAGGTCTTCGACTACGTCAAGGACCCCCACCACTTCTTCGAGGCGTTCGACGAGGAGTGGCGCCGCCACATGGCGCTCGTCGACGTGCACACCACCCCGGAGGGGGTCGGGTCGACCGCCAGGCTGATGGGGCGGATGTTCCTCTTCTTCCACATGGAGTGGACGTTGACCCGTGAGGAGTACGTCCCGAACGAGCGCATCGTCGACCACGCCAACACCGGCGGGGTGTGGACGTTCACGTTCGCGCCCGACGAGACCGGCACGACCCTGACGGGGTCCTTCGGCTGGTCGAGCAAGGTGCCGCTCGTCGGCGAGGTGATGGACCGGTTCGGATGGAACGGCGACGACGACCTCGATCTCATGCTCGCCAACCTCAAGAAGGCCATCGAGATCTGATCGTCGTCAGCGACACCGGCGGTCAGGCGGCAGCCGCACACCCCGGAGCCAGCCGCACACCTCGGGGCCGAGCGCACACGGCATACGAGGTGTGCGTGGCCCTCAGGGGTGCGGCTGGCGCTCGCGTCAGGGAGCGGTGGTCCCTGTGTCCGTCGGCGTGTCCGTCCCGGTGGGCGTGGGCGGCGGCGCCGTGACGGTCACCGTCGGGATCGGCGTGGCCTTGGCCTTGGCGACCTTGACGGTGATGTCGGTGCCGGCCTTGACGACGGCCCCCTCGCGGGCCACCTCGAGCACCGTGCCGGGGGCCTTGTCGGACTCGACGTCCTGGCGCACCGGGTTGACCCCGGCGTCGTTGAGCGTCGAGGCGGCGATCGCCCAGTCACGGCCGACGAGCCCCTGCGGCACCTGCACGTTGCCGGTCGCGTAGTAGACCTTGATCGAGGAGCCCTGCGCCACCTGCGAGTTCGCGGGCGGGTCGGTCTTCGTCACCTTGTCCTTGGGCTGGTCGGGAGTGTTCTCCTCGACGAAGTCCGAGACCTTGAAGCCGGCGTCCTCGAGTGCCTTCTGCGCCTCGTTCTTGTCGAAGCCGGTGACGTCGGGCACGGCGCCGTTGTCGGGTCCTCGCGACAGGACGAAGCGGATCGTCGAGTTCTCGGCGACCTGGGTGCCGGCGGCCGGGTCCTGCGCGATGACGTTCCCCTCGGGCACGGTCGTGCTCGCCGCCGTCGACTTCTGTCCCTGGAGGTTTGCCGTGCGCAGGGTGCTGAGGGCCGTCTCCTCGTCCATGCCCGTGATGCGTGGCACCGCGACGTTGACGACCTCGGGCGTCTGGTTGCCGAACCACGTCGCCGCGCCCCAGCCGATGAGGCCGAGGATGAGCAGCGCGAGCACGGCGATGAGAGCGGTGCGCTTGCCGCCGCCCTTGCGGTCCTCGTCCTCGTCGCGGCCGACGGGTGGCAGGCCGGTGCCGACCGGGGCCTGCACCGCGGTCGGGGTGCCCGCGACGGCATACGCGGAGGGCAGGGTCTGGGTGGCCGCGGCCCCGACGGCCGCACCGGTCGCGAGGGCTGCGGCGCTGATGGGGCGGCCGAGCCGCACGTTCTCGAGGTCGAGACGGAAGGCGGAGGCGTCCTGGTAGCGCACCTCGCGGTCCTTCTCGAGGGCGTGCAGCGTGACGGCGTCGAGGTCGCCGCCGACCTCGCGGTTCCAGACGCTGGGAGGCTGCGGCAGCTCACCGACGTGCTGGTAGGCGATCGCGACGGGCGAGTCGCCGACGAAAGGAGGCCGGCCGGCGAGCAGCTCGAAGAGCAGGCACCCGGTCGAGTAGAGGTCGGAGCGCGCGTCGACGGTCTGGCCCTGCGCCTGCTCCGGCGAGAGGTACTGCGCCGTGCCGACGACCGACTGGGTCTGGGTCATCGTCGCGGCGGTGTCGGCGATTGCCCGGGCGATGCCGAAGTCCATCACCTTGATGGCTCCCGTGGCCGTCACCATGACGTTGGCGGGTTTGATGTCGCGGTGCACGATGCCCATGCGGTGGCTGTAGGCGAGGGCGTCGAGGATGCTCTCGGTCACGCGGATGGCATCGCCCGGCTCGAACTGGTGGCGCCGCGACAGCTGCTGGCGCAGGGTCTCGCCGTCGATGTACTCCATGACCATGTAGGGCAGGGTCGTCGGGTGGCCACCGGGGCCCTCGACGGTCGTCTCGTCCTCGCCGGAGTCGAAGATCGCGACGATCGACGGGTGGTTGAGGCCGGCCGCCGACTGGGCCTCGCGCCGGAAGCGCATGAGGAAGTTCGCGTCGCGCGCGAGGTCGGAGCGCAGGATCTTGATGGCGACCTGCCGTCCGAGCCGGTTGTCGTGGCCGAGGTGCACATCGGCCATGCCGCCGCGGCCGATGAGCTCACCGACCTCGTAGCGTCCGCCGAGGATGCGGGGTGGGGTGGTCACGTCGATCGCCTCTGTCGCCTGGTTCGGGGGGTGCGCGTCGGTGCGCCGGTCGCCCGGCGCCGCCTCATCGGTGGGACCCGCGGGTCCACCCTGCAGCGCCTCGGTCTCGTCTTGGCTCATCTGCCGTTGCCCTTCCCCTTGCCGTGTCCCTTGCCCTTGCCCGCCTTCTGCGCCGAAGGCGGCGGCGCGGGTGCGACCTGAGCAGGCGCCGTTGAGGCGGCCGCCCTGGTCGAGCTCTTCGTGGTGCTGGTGCTGGTCGCGCTCGTCGGGCTTGCCCCCGAGCTGGTCGGAGCCGGCGTCGTCGCCGAAGCGGCCGGGGTCGTGGAGGCCGCCGGCCGCGCCGTGCTCGTGCTGCCGTCGTCGACCGCGGAGCCAAGCGCCATCGCCCCTCCGCCGATGACGACGGCTGCCGCGGCGGCGACCAGGGCGATCCTGCGCCGGTCGGGTCGCGCTCGCTCCGCTGCGGTATGCCGCGTGGCCCGGCTCCCAGGCCCGCCGCCGTCCGCTGGTGCGGGGACGGGCGAGGGCAGGCGACGGGTCGCGGTCGGCGCGATCGCCGTGGGTTCGACCGCCGTGAGATCGACTGCCGCGGGTTCGATCGCGGTGGCTTCGATCCCTGTCGGGGCGACGACCGGCGGCTCTGGGTCGTCCCAGGTCCAGTCCATCGCCCCGGTGGGCTCGTCCGCTGTCGCAGCCGGGGCTGTGGCGGGCTCATCCGCTGCTGCAGCGAGCACGGCGCCGGACTCAGCCACGGGTGGGAGGGCGGCGGTCTCGTCGAGGGGGGCGGACGGCATACCGAAGGGGTCGACGGCGGGCACGCCGAGCAGTGCCAACCCGACAGCGTGGGCGTCGGCCGGGCGCTGCTCGGGGTCCTTCAGCAGGCAGGCGGCGACGAGCTCGCGCAGGTCGTCGGGCACGGAGTCGGGCAGCGGCGGCGGCTCGTCGACGACGTGGGCCCGCGCGGTGGCCACCGGTGCGCCACGGTCGAACGGTTTGGTGCCCGTGAGCAGCTCGTGGGCGACGACGCCGAGGGCGTAGAGGTCGCTCGCGCCGGTCGCGGCGTGGCCGAGCGCCTGCTCGGGGCTGAGGTAGTCGGGCGTGCCAAGGACTTCGCCGACGAGCGTGTGCCCGGGCGAGTCGTCGGCGCGCGAGATGCCGAAGTCGGTGAGCTTCGCCCGTCCGTCGGGCGTGACGATGATGTTGGACGGCTTGACGTCGCGGTGCACGACGCCGGCAGCGTGTGCGGCCGCGAGGGCCAGCGCGGACTGCCCGAGGATCCGCCGGACCTCGTCGGCGGGGAGGGCTCCGCGCTCGCGGA
This sequence comes from Humibacillus xanthopallidus, assembly GCF_006717145.1. Lineage (GTDB taxonomy): Bacteria > Actinomycetota > Actinomycetes > Actinomycetales > Dermatophilaceae > Humibacillus > Humibacillus xanthopallidus. The sequence goes on from NZ_VFQF01000003.1 coordinate 81,974, forward strand.
TGAGGTCGGAGACGGTGTGGCCGGGCACGAGCTCCATGACGATCCAGGCCCGCTCGTCCTGCTCGCCGTAGTCGAAGACCGATGCGATGTGGGGGTGGTGCAGTCCGGCGGCGTTGCGGGCCTCGTCGCGGAACCGGGCGGTGAAGGCGTCGTCATCGACCCCGTCGGCCCGCATCACCTTGACGGCGACGTCCCGGGCGAGCACTTCGTCGGTCGCCTCCCAGACGTCGCCCATGCCACCCGCGGCGATGGGTGCCGTGAGCAGGTAGCGCCCACCGAGCACGTCACCAGGGACGAGGACGGACGGGGCGGAGGTCGCCGATGTCGCCGATGTCATGGGGCCGGTCACTTGAGCACCGCCTCCATGACGGCCTTGGCTATGGGTGCGGCCACGCGGCCGCCGCCGATCTCGCTGCCGGTGACGCCGCCGTCCTCGACGACGACGGCCACGGCGACCTGAGGGTCGTTCGCGGGGGCGAAGCTGATGAACCAGGCGTGCGGCGGCTTGCCGGGGTCGTGCTGCGCGGTGCCGGTCTTGCCGGCCACCTTGACGCCGGGGATGGCGGCGCGGACGCCGCTGCCGTTGTCGACGACGGAGACCATCATCTTCGTCAGCGTCGAGGCGGTCTCGGGCGAGGTCGCCTGCGACAGCTCGACGGGGTCGGGGGTCGACTCGATGACGTCGAGGTTGGCGCTGCGGACCGAGTCGATGAGGTAGGGCGTCATGACCTTGCCCTGGTTGGCGATGCCCGCCGCGACCATGGCCATCTGCAGCGGCGTCGTCTTCACCTCGTACTGCCCGATCGCCGACTGGGCGGCCTGCGGGGCGTTGAGGTCGGGCGGCACGGTGCTCGTCGAGACGCGCATGGGGATCGTCAGCGAGTCGCCGAAGCCGAACTTCGCCGCCTGGGCACGGATCTTCTCGCCGCCGAGCTCGAGGCCGAGCGAGCCGAAGGCCGTGTTGCACGAGATCTCGAGGGCGTGGATGAGCGTCGTCTTGTTGTTCGGACCGCACGCGCGGCCGTTCTCGTTGGGCAGCGTCGCGGTCGTCAGCGGCAGGTCGAGCACCGCCGGGCCCGGCACCTCGGAGTTCTCGTCGCTCAGCAAGCCCGTCTCGAGGGCAGCCGCGGCGGTGACGACCTTGAAGGTCGACCCCGGCGGGTAGAGCTGGTTGATCGTGCGGTTGAGGTAGGGCTTCGTCGGGTCGTTCGACAGCTTCTCCCACGCGTTCGCGGCCTTGTTGAGGTCGTGGCTCGAGATCGGGTTGGGGTCGTACTGCGGGTGGCTCACCATCGCGAGGATCGCGCCGGTCTTGGGGTCGAGCGCCACGACCGCGCCCTTGCTGGCGCCGAGGGCGTCGTCGGCGGCCTTCTGCGCCTTGGCGTTGATCGTCAGCTCGAGCGTCGCGCCCGCCGTGCGCCGCCCCGTGAGCAGGTCGGTGATGCGCCGGACGAAGAGGCTGTCGGAATCGCCCGAGAGCAGGTCGTCGGAGGCGTGCTCGAGGCCGTAGGGCGCGCCCACCTGGTAGGAGTAGAAGCCCGTGACCTGCGAGTAGAGGTCGCCCTGGGGATAGGTGCGCAGGAAGCGGTACTGGTCCTCGACCGGCACCGACTTGGCGATGGCCTGGCCACCGACGATGATCGAGCCGCGCTCGCGGGAGTAGTTGTCGAGCAGGGTGCGCTTGTTGGCGGCCATCGCGCCGAGCGACTTGACCTGCACGAACTGCACGACCGTCGAGGCGACGAGCAGGGCGGTGAAGAGCGCGGCGATGACGACCGAGATGCGGCGGATGGGGGTGTTCACGACATCCTCACCACCTGCGTGACCTCGGCGGGCGACGGGTCGTCGGACGCGACACCGACCGGGATCTCGGGCATCGGACGCCGGGCCTGGTCGGAGATGCGCAGCAGCAGGGCGACGATGACCCAGTTGGCGAGCAGCGAGGACCCACCGAGCGACATGAAGGGGGTCGTGAGGCCGGTGAGCGGGATGACCCGTGTGACGCCGCCGATGACGATGAAGAGCTGGAAGGCCACCGAGAAGGTGAGGCCGATCGCGAGCAGCTTGCCGAAGCCGTCACGCACGCCGAGGGCGGTGCGGACGCCGCGCTCGCAGAAGATGAGGTAGAGCACGAGGATCGCGACCGACCCGAAGAGGCCGAGCTCCTCACCGAGGCTCGAGAAGATGAAGTCGCTCTCGGCGAACGAGGTCAGCCAGGGGCGGCCGGCGCCGAGCCCGGTGCCGGTGAGGCCACCGGACGCCATGCCCCACAGGCCGTTGGCGAGCTGGTTGGAGCGCTCGAGGTTCTGCGGGGAGAAGGGGTCGAGCCAGAGGTCGACGCGCTTCTGGAAGTGCGTGAAGGCCGACAGCGCGAAGAACACGGCGACGCCGAAGAGCAGCAGGCCGATGGCGATCCACGACACCCGCTCGGTGGCGACGTAGAGCATCGCGACGAAGAGGCCGAAGAAGAGCAGGGCCGTGCCGAGGTCCTTCTGGAAGACGAGGATGAGCACCGCGAGCAGCCAGGCGACGAGGATCGGCCCGAGGTCGCGCCCGCGCGGGAAGGTGAAGCCGAGGACCCGCTTGCCGGCGAGCGAGAGCACGTCGCGGGTCTGCACGAGGTAGCCGGCGAAGAAGATCGCGAGGGCGATCTTGGCGAACTCGCCGGGCTGGAAGTTGAGCGGCCCCAGGCTGATCCAGATCTGCGAACCGTTGATCGTCTGGCCGAGGCCGGGCACGAGCGGCAGGAGCAGCAGCACGAAGCCGACGGCCATCGACACGTAGGTGTAGCGGCGCAGCAGCCGGTGGTCGCGCAGCGCGATGATGACGGCGATCGCGAGGGCGACCCCGAGCGTGGTCCAGATGATCTGCCGGTAGGCGTCGCCGTCGGTGCCGAGCTTGCCGCGCGCGAGGTCGAGCCGGTGGATCATGACGAGCCCGAGCCCGTTGAGCACCGTGGCGATGGGCAGCAGCACCGGGTCGGCGTAGGCCGCCTTCCAGCGCAGCACGACGTGCACGGAGAGCACGAGCACGGTGAAGCCGCCGGCGATCGGGATGATGTTGGCCGGCACCGTGCCGTTGCGGTTGAGGTCGGTCGTCACCCACGCGAGCAGCACGATGCCGATCGCGAGGACGAGCAGCCCCAGCTCGGAGTTGCGCCGGGTGCGTGGGGTCAGCTGCTCGACGGTCGTCGTCACGCGGACACCCCCTCGAGCACGGGGCGCTCGACGTCACCCGCCGCGGCGGGCGGCGGGGTCGTCGGGGTCGTGAAGCCGGGGAACGTCGCCGAGCCGCCCGGCGTGGCCTGCGTGCCCGGTATGCCGGTGCCTGGCGTCTGCGGGGTCGTCGACCCGGGCGTCGGCGTCGTCACCGACGGGGTGGGCGTGGGGTTCGACCCGCACGGCGTGCCCGTCGCCGCCATGAGCTGGCAGCGGATCGCCTCGGCGCGCAGTGCCTGCACCTTCGCCTGGGCGTCGGGCAGGTCGCGGGCCGAGATCGTGCGCTGCACAGAGCCCTGCACGTCGAGCGGGAGGTCGGACATCTCGACATCGCTCGCGCTCTCGACGCGCGAGAGGCTGATCGGCCCGAGGTCCTGCGACACCCCACGGAAGATCGCGACGCGGCCGGCGTCGGCGGCCACGAAGAACTGGCGCTGGGACCAGGCCCACGCGGCATACCCCCCGGCGGCGAGGACGGCGACGATCACGACGGCGCCGGTGACCCGCCTGGCGATGCGCGAGCGGCGTGAGCGGGGGGCCTCCTCGGCGAGCTCGACCTCGTCGTCGGCGGCGGCACGCCCGGTCGCCTCGCGCGAGAGGGCGGCGGCCTTGGCGGCCGGTGAGGTCGGGATGGGGCGGGTCTGCGTGCGCAGGCTGCGGCTCGCGGCAGCGCCGACCACCTGCGGCACGGTCGAGGGCAGGTCGTCGCCGTCGGCGTCGACGACGTCGGCCACGATGACGGTGACGTTGTCGCGGGTGCTCGCCTTGAGAGCCACCTCGATGCACCGCTCGGCGGCGTCGGCGGGCGTCGCGGCCTCGCGGAGGATCTCCTCGATGACGTCGGCGCCGACGAAGTCGGACAAACCGTCGGAGCAGAGCAGAAAGCGGTCGCCGATCTTGGCCTCGCGCAGCGACGTGTCGGGCTCGTCGTCGGGCTGGCCGGTCATGACGCGGGTGACGACCGAGCGCTGCGGGTGGTGCCCGGCCTCCTCCTTGGAGATGCGGCCCTCGTCGACGAGCTGCTGGACGAAGGAGTGGTCCTTCGTGATCTGGCTGAAGGTGCCGCCGCGGAGCATGAAGGCGCGGGAGTCGCCGATGTGGGCCATCGCCAGCTTGTTGCCGGTGCGCAGCATGACGATGGTCGTGCTGCCCATGCCGGTGAGGTCGGCGTTGTCGTGCATCGCCTTGGTCAGCTTGGCGTTGGCGCTGCGCAGCGCCTCCTCGAGCAGGCCGATCGCCTGGTCGGCGGTGACGTCCTCGGCATCGAGCGGGGCGAGCTCACCGACGATCATCGAGCTCGCGACGTCGCCCGCGGCGTGCCCACCCATGCCGTCGGCGAGCACGAGGAGGTTGGGGCCGGCATACCCGGAGTCCTCGTTGCGGGCCTTGGGACCGAGGCCGAGGTCGGAGCGCGCGGCATAGCGCAGGGCGATGGCCACCGATCAGCCCCGGAGCTCGAGGACGGTCTTGCCGATGCGCAGGGTGGTGCCGATCTCGACGGGACGGGCGGAGGTGAGCTTGTCGCGGCCGATGAAGGTGCCGTTGGTCGAGCCGAGGTCCTCGACGACCCAGCCGCCACGGTTGGTCGGGTCGGGATAGATGCGGCAGTGTCGGCCCGAGGCGTAGTCGTCGTCGAGCACGAGGGCGCACTCGGGGTTGCGGCCGATGAGCAGGCCGCCGCTGCGCAGCGGCAGGGTCGTGCCGGTGAGCGGGCCCTCGGTGACGACGAGAGTCGTCGGGGTGCCCTTGCTCCGGCCGCGACCCCAGCGCGGAGCGGGGGCGCCGTCGGCGACGGGCGCGGAGACAGCGGCCGGCGCACCGGCTCCGGCTGCAGCGACCCCAGCAGCCGCGCCACCGGCGCCGCCCGCCGCGACGGCCACCGGCTGGGGGGCGCGGGCAGCCTTGCGCTGCTCCTTGGCCTGGCGCTTGGCGGCCTTGCGCTGGCCGCGCCGGCTCACCGACGTGCCGTAGAGGTCGGTGCGCAGCACCGCGACGACGCTGAAGATGAAGATCCACAGCAGCGCGAGGAGACCCAGCCGGAGCAGGGTGAGGGTGAGCTCACTCATTCGTCACCGCCGCCCGGCACGGAACGTCGCCGAGGTGCGGCCGAGCGTGACGCGGTCACCGTCGTTGAGGCGCTGGCTCGAGATGCGGTCGCCGTTGACGAACGTGCCGTTGGTGGAGTTGAGGTCGCGGATCGAGGTGATGAGGTGCGGCCCGTCGGTCGTCACGCGAATCTCGCTGTGACGCCGGGAGACTCCCGGGTCGTCGACGACGATGTCGGCGGAGTCGTCACGGCCGAGCGTCGTCAGGCTGCCGAGCAGCGGGTAGCGGTCGCCGTTGATGTCGAGCCACGGGCGCGAGGACGGGTTGGTGCGCGGCGCCGGGCGCGGCTGCACAGGCCGCTCGTCGACGACAGTGCCGCTGGGCACGCGCGGCGGCACACCACGGGCCGCAGCGGCCGGGGCCGGCTCGACCTCCTGGCCGCCGCGTTTCGAGGTCGCGGGTCGCACGCGGAAGACTCCGGTCTCGAGCCCGTCGCCCTCGATGAGGTTGACCTCGAGCGGGCCGTGCGGCTGGTAGCCCTGCGAGTCGGCGTGCTCCTGGGCCGCGGCGACGAGGTCCTCGGAGAGCTCGTCCTCGTAGTCGCCCAGGCGCTCGTAGTCGGTCTCGCTGAGCTCGATCGTGTAGAGGTTGGGCACCATGGCCCGGCCGTGGCCGAGCAGTGCCGCGCGGTCGTCCATGGCGCGCCGGATCGCCGAAGCGATCTCGACCGGCTGCACCTCGGACTTGAACGCCTTGGCGAAGGCACCGTGGACAGCCTTGGCGAGCCCGTGCTCGACTCGGTTGATGATCCCCACCGTGGTGTCTCCTTCTGCCTCTGAGCGCTTCATCGTAACGGGCGGGGCACCCGGGAGGTCCCACCGACAAGCCCGCAGGACGGCATACCTGCTCGGTCTGTGTCGTGGCTGTGGACGTGGGGGGCCCTGGCGTCCACGGCGGCGGGCAGCGGGTTTGCCGCGGGCGGCAGTCGTGGGACGATCACACGGGGTGCCCGCACCGGGGTGGCCGCGCAGGTCAGCCCCTCGGTGGGCGCGACAGAACTGCGGCAGACGGCAAGGAGTGCTCGATGAGCAAGGATGAGACGGGAAGCGACGAGGTCCGGGGGCTGCCCGGATACCCGGCCAACAACTCGATCCCGAGCGGATTCGCCCTGCCGATCCCGCTGGCGCCGGCGCCCACCCACCTCGAGGATCCCGAGCCCGCCGACCCGTGGTCGTCGACGTGGGAGGACACGTCGTGGCACATCAGCGGCGACACCGACGAGACGACGAACGGCGCGCCCGCGTCCATCGGTGTCAACGGGGCTGAGGGAGCCGAGACCGTGGACAGCACCGACTGGACCGACTCCTACGAGTACGGCGGCGAGTACGCCGCCGACTACGGGCAGTACGGCCAGTATGGCCAGAACGGATCGCACGTCGAGGCCGGCGACTCCGCCGCGGCCTGGACCACCGCTGATGACGGCCTGGGTGGCGCTGCGGCGCCGACCAGCTGGGAGACGTGGGAGCCGTCCGGCGGCTCGACCGAGGGGGACACGGACATGAGCACGAACCACTGGGCCGACCGGCAGCACGATGCCGACGTCGCCGACGCCTCGCAGGAGGAGTACTCCGGCTGGACGCCTGCGGGCTACTCGTCCGACGACGTGGCGCCGACGATCGACTCCACCGACCACACCGCCGCACAGCAGGCGTATGCCGCACGGCCGGCTCTCGACCCCGACGTGGCCGCTGCCGTCGAGGAGGGGTACGTCGACCCGGCCGAGCTGGAGCGGTCGCAGGCGCTGCGCGGTCCGTCGGACCCCGACACCGGCTACGACCTCACTCCGGTGCGTTCGCGCACGGGCTCCACCGACCGGCCGAGCGCCGAGGACCTCATCACGGCCCGCTCCAAGGGCGAGCGGCAGAAGGTCAAGGCCAACTCCGGCCTGCGCAAGGCCTTCGGCCTCGGCCCGAGCGTCAAGGAGCTGCTCGAGCGCGACCGGGTCGACCGCATCGCCCGGCCGCTCAACGGCCGCAAGACGATCATGGTCATCAACACCAAGGGTGGGGGCGGCAAGACGCTCGTCACGATGATGCTGGCGAGCTACCTCGGGCGCTACCGCTCCGGGTCGGTGCTCGCGTGGGACAACAACGAGACCGAGGGCACGCTCGGCATGCGCGCCCCCTCGCAGCCGCACCACCGCACAGTCGTCGACCTGCTCGCGGCGCTGCCGCAGATCGCCCGCGACCCCAACGCCGGCACGAGCGAGCTCGAGCACTGGGTGCGCGAGCAGCGCGGCCTCAGCTTCGACGTGCTCGCCTCGGCCGACGACGACGAGGCCATGCGCATCATCGGCGAGCAGGAGTTCGAGGACCTGCACACCCAGCTCTCGAGGTTCTACCGGATGATCGTCATCGACACCGGCAACAACCGCCTCTCGCCCAACTGGCTGGCGGCGGCGGCCCGGGCCGACATGCTCGTCTTCGCGACCTCGCTCAAGGACGACACGTCGGTCGTCGCGGCGAAGAACCTCGACGCCCTCGTGACGATGGGCCGGGGCGACCTCGTGCGCAACGCCGTGTGCGTCATCTCGCACACCTCGGCGAAGGGCAACGACGTCGGGGCCGGCGTGCACACCCGCGAGCACTTCGAGCAGTGGGTGCGTGCGGTCGTCGACATCCCCTTCGACCCGATGCTCGCCCCGGGCTTGCACCTCGACCCGCTCAAGATCGCGAAGAAGACGCACGACGCCTGTATGGAGATGGCGGCCGTCGTCGTCGACGGTCTCTGACCGAACGTGTCGCTCATCGCGATGACCGGCGCTGCCGGTCGCATCGCGACGGCCATCCGGCCACTGCTGATCGAGGCCGGGCACTCGCTCGTGCTGTGCGATGCGGCCGAGATGCCGGGTGTGCCGGCCACGCTTGGCGCCCCGGCCACGGCTGGCGCGCCGGGCACGGCTGGCGGGCCGGGCGAGCGGGTGGTGAGTGCCGACCTGCGTGACGTCGACGCGCACGTGGCCGCCTTCACGGGCGCCGACCTCGTCGTGCACCTCGGCGCTCTTGCCGACGAGCGACCCTGGCCCGAACTGCTCGCCGTCAACGTCGACGGCACCCGCGCGGTGTGCGAGGCGGCGCGGCTCGCCGGGGTCGACCGGCTGCTGCTCGCGAGCTCCGTGCACGCGGTCGGCTACCTGCCCGCTGACTCGACCGGGGCGCGCCGCGGTATGCCGCTGCCGGCTCCCGACACGTACTACGGGGTGAGCAAGGCGGCGGTGGAGGCACTGGGCGGGCTCTTCGCCCGTCGCTTCGCGATGACGGTCGTCAGTGCGCGCATCATGGCCTTCAGTGCTGCGCCCGTCGGCACCTACGGCCTGCACTGGTGGCTCTCGCCCGCCGACATGGTCCGGCTCGTCCTCGCCACGCTGACGACGGGCGCCGACGGGCACCACGTCGTGTGGGGTGTCTCCCGCAACACGCGCAGCCAGGTCGACCTGACGCCCGGGCTCGCCATCGGCTTCGACCCGCAGGACGACGCCGAGGTCCACGCGTGCCGGATCGAGCGGCTGGGTCCGGCGGTGTCACCCCGAGTGCTCGGTGGCGTGTTCGCCGATGACGACTACCAGCTCGGCGAGCGGCACGGCGGCCGGGCCGCCCCGCACGGCGTCAGCGCCGCCCCGCACGGCGGCTGGTCCGCCCCGCAAGACGGCGGCGCCGCCTCGAGGTAACTGCCGCCCCGCGCTAGGAGTCCTGAGCGAAGTCGCGGTAGGCCGCGGCCGCCGCCTCGAGGTAGCGCCCGATGGCGGCGCGCTCGTCCGGGGTGAAGTCCTCCGAGACGGCGTCGAGCCGCTCGAGCAGGTCGGCGAGCTGGCCCCGCACGGCGGCCTTGGCGCTCTCGGTCGGCACGAGCCGCACCCGTCGCCGGTCCGCCGGGTTGCGTTCTCGCAGAAGGTGACCCGCGGCTTCGAGCCGGTCGATGAGGTCGGTCGTCGCTGCGGGAGTGATGCCCAGGCGCGAGCTCAGCTCTCCGGGACCGAGCTGCTCGGCGGCATACGCGATGTGGCTCATGGCGGCGAGGTCGGTGGGGTGCATCGTCATGCGTCGGGCGAGGGCCGTCGTGGCCTCGGAACCGGCGGTGGCGAGGTCTCGCAGCGCCATCGTCTCCGGGGCGTGCGGTGGGCCCCCTGGGGCGCCACTTGACGGACCTTGCATCTGGCGATTGTATGGCCCGTGACCGATACTACGGTCGTCTAACTATCAGGCAGGATGCGCCGATCCGGCCCTCGTCAGAATCGAGGTCATCGTGTCCGAGGACCACGCACGCCGCCGCTGGTTCGGGCTCGTCGCCATCAGCATCGCGGTCGCCCTCATCATCGTCGACTCGACGATCGTCAACGTCGCGGTGCCCAACATCGTCGCCGACCTCGGCCTCACCTCCTCGCAGGTGCAGTGGGTGCAGGAGTCCTACACCCTCGTCTTCGCCGCAACGCTGCTCATCTGGGGCGCGCTCGCCGACCGCATCGGGCGCCGGCGGATGCTGCTCCTGGGCGTCGCCGTCTTCGTCGTCGCGTCCGGGCTGGCCGCCGTCGCGACCTCCGGCGAGGCGCTCATCGGCGCCCGCATCATCCAGGGGTTCGGCGGGGCGATGATCCTGCCGACGACGCTCTCGCTCATCAACGTCGGCTTCACGGGGCGCGACCGCGGCATCGCTTTCGCCGTCTGGGGTTCCACGATCGGTGGCATGGTCGCGCTCGGGCCGCTGCTCGGAGGGTGGCTCACGACGTCCTTCTCGTGGCGGTGGGCCTTCGGCATCAACCTCCCCATCGGGCTGCTCATCGTCGCCGGCGTGCTGCTCTTCGTCGACGAGTCGCGGGCTGACGAGGACCGGGGCATCGACTTCGTCGGCGCCCTGCTGTCGGCGGTGACCTTCGCGACCCTCGCCTTCGGGCTCATCGAGGGGCGCACCTACGGCTGGTGGAGCAGCACGAAGCCCTTCGAGATCGGCTCGTGGACCTGGCCGTTCGCCCTCTCGCCCGTGCCGGTGGCCTTCGCCGTGACGCTGGTCGCCGGAGCGATCTTCGTCGTGCGCACGCTGCGTCGCACGGCCGCCGGGCTGCCGACCCTCTTCCGCTTCGACCTCTTCGGCATCGGCTCCTTCCGCAACGGCAACATCGCGGCGCTCATCGTCAGCCTCGGGGAGTTCGGCATCGTCCTGTCGCTGCCGCTGTGGCTGCAGAACGTCCTCGGTTACACCGCCTTCCAGACCGGTCTCGTCCTGCTCGGCCTCGCCATCGGCTCGTTCACGGCCAGCGGCATCTCGGCTGCCCTGAGCCGCCACCTCCAGCCCGCCGCGATGGTGCGGGCGGGCATCGTGGCCGAGATCGTCGGCATCGCGGCCCTCGGGCTCGTCATCAGCCCGACGTCGTCGTGGGTCGCTGTGGTGCCGTGCCTGTTCGTCTACGGCTTCGGGGTCGGGCTCGCGACCGCGCAGCTCACGGGCGTCGTTCTCGTCGACGTCCCGCTGCAGCGCAGCGGCGAGGGATCCGGCCTGCAGTCGACCTCGCGGCAGATCGGCTCGGCGCTCGGCATCGCCATCCTCGGCACCGTCCTCTTCACGACCGCCGCCGTGCGCCTCGACAGCGGGCTCGCCGACCTCGGCGTGCCCGAGGCGGCCCGCACGGGCATCGTCAACGCCGTCGTCGACAGCGCGGGCGGGGCGATCCCAGGGCTGTCGAGTGACCCGCGCACCGCAGCGGCGGCCCCCGTCGCGGAGCAGGCGTTCTCCGACGCCACCCGCTATGCCGCGTTCACCGCCGCCGGCTTCCTCGTCCTCGGGCTGCTCGCCACCCTGTCGCTCGGTGACCGCCCCCGCGGGCGTCACACGCAGGGGTATGCCGCCCAGGAAGGCCCCGCAGACACCCCCGCTCTGACGTAGCGCCGGGGACGCTCACGGCACGGCGCCTCAGGGGTGTGCCGTGGCGTGAGCGCGACGTGGTTGCCGGGGCGGACCCGGTTTGGCGATCCGGCGCGGCATACAGCACACTGTGTCCTTGTCACGCGCGAGTGGCGGAACGGCAGACGCGCTGGCTTCAGGTGCCAGTGTCCGAAAGGGCGTGGGGGTTCAAATCCCCCCTCGCGCACGCGATGACGAAGGGCCCCAGTTCAGGTGAACTGGGGCCCTTTCGCTGTCGGTTGGGCCCTTCGTCATCGCGTATGGACAGGCGGATTTGGGAGGAGCCGGAGCGAAGCGGAGGCGACGGTTCCCCCCTCGCCCACGTGCAACGACCTCGTAGCCTCGACGATGGCCTTGCGGATGGCGTTGCGGATGGCCTGACGAATGGTCTGCTCACACTGGTGGTGATTACCCCCAATTCACGCAGACCATCGCGCAGCGCTCGAGGCGGGCGGTCAGGGGTGTACGACGACGTTGCCGACCTTGTGGCCGGTGTCGACCCGCTCGTGCGCGGCGGCGATGTCGACGAGGTCGTAGGCGTGGTCGACGACGACCTTCAGCGTGCCGTCAGCCACGAGCTGCAGAAGTAGCTTCGCGTCCTCGGCGCGCTCGGGTGCCGGTCCGGCCTTTACCTGGCCGTGCGCGGTGACGGTCTGCCACAGGTCGGCGACCGCGAGCAGCAGCACGCCTCCCGGACGGAGCAGGCGCTTGCCCGACGCAGGGCTCACGTTGCCGACGGTGTCGAGCACGACGTCGAAGCGCTCGCCGACCTCGTCCAACGGAGTCCGCGTGTAGTCGATCACCTGGTCGGCGCCGAGGTCGCTCACGAGCGCAGCATTGCCCCCGCTCGTGACGCCGGTGACGGTGGCTCCGAAGTGCTTGGCGAGCTGCACGGCGTTGGTGCCGATCGAACCGGAGGCCCCGTTGACGAGCACCGACTGGCCCGGCTTCACGCCGGCCTTGTCGCGCAGGTAGAACAGCGCCGTCGTCCCGCCGAAGAGCACGGCGGCCGCGTCGTCGTGGGTCAGGCCGGCCGGCTTCTTCACGACCCGCTTCGCCTTGGCAGCCACGAGGTCGGCGTGCGCCCCCATCGAGGCGCCAGTCGTGCCGGACACCTCGTCACCGACGGCAAGGCCGGTGACGTCAGACCCGACGGCCTCGACGACCCCCGAGAAGGAGCCCCCGAAGACCAGCCGGGCCACCGGAGCGAACCCGCGTGGGAAGCGGGCGCCCCGGATCCGCGAGTCCGCCACCGTGACGGCCGCCGACGACACCCGGACCACCACCTCGTCGGCGCGCGGCGTCGGGGCGGCTACCTCCGCCACCCGCACGACGGCCGGCGGCCCGTAGCGATCGACGACAGCTGCTCTCATCATTTCTTCCTTACACCCGTAAGTCCCTGTCAGGGGTACGGTAGCCTTACACGTGTAAGTTTCACAACCCCGAAGTCGAGGTGCCATGAGCGACCGCCCGGCCCTGAGCCGAGCCCGCATCGTCGACGCGGCGGCCCGGGTCGCCGACCGGCGGGGGCTGGCGGGGGTGAGCATGCGCAACGTCGGCGCCGAGCTCGGCGTCGAGGCGATGTCGCTCTACCACCACCTCTCCGGCAAGGACGACCTCCTCGACGGCCTCGCCGACTGGGTCTTCACGGGCATCGAGCTGCCCGACCTCGACCAGCCGTGGCGCCCAGCCATGAGCGAGCGGGCCGCCTCGTCACGCGCCAGGCTCGCCGCCCACCCCTGGGCTCTCGGGCTCATCGAGTCCCGCCGCAACCCCGGCCCCGCGCTGCTGCACCACCACGACACCGTGCTCGGCTGCCTGCGCACCAACGGCTTCACCGTGGCGCTCGCGGCCCACGCCTTCTCCGCGATCGACGCCTACGTCTACGGCTTCGTGCTCACCGAGCTGAACCTTCCGATGGAGTCGGGTGAGCAGGCCGACGTGCTCGTCGCCGAGATGGCTCTGCCCGTGGGCAGCTACCCGTACCTCGCCGAGATGATGACCGAGCAGGTCCTCGGCAAGTCCTACGCCTACGCTGCCGAGTTCGACTTCGGCCTCGGCCTCATCCTCGACGGCCTCGAGGAGAGACTCGAGAAGCTCGAGGAGTCCTGAGCACGCCGGTCGAGCAGGGGTGTTCGCGGGGCCGCCTCGGCGGGTACGGGGTTCCCGTGCCTCGGGGGCACGGGCGGGATGGTGCCGCCCACGCGTTGCGGCCACCACCGCACGCGTTCCCGTACCATTCCCGCTGACGAAGGCCTCCGAGATGTCGAACGACGTGCACCTTCTGTCCGAAAGGCCCGAGGTGCTGACATGAACCGCTTGCAGGAAGGGTTCGTGCTCGGCAACCGCTACCGCCTCGAGAAGCGCATCGCCTCTGGCGGCATGGCAGACGTCTGGGCCGGCATCGACGACGTGCTCCAGCGCAACGTCGCCATCAAGATCATGCGTCCCGACGCCGACCACGAGCGGCTCTTCGCCCTGCGCTTCCGCGACGAGGCGGTCCACTCTGCGGGCCTCATGCACACCAACATCGCGACGGTCTTCGACTACGGCGAGGACGACGGCCTCGCGTTCCTCGTCCAGGAGCTCGTCGACGGTGAGCCGCTGTCCAAGATCCTCGCGGAGCGCGCCCCGCTCGACTCGGGTGAGGTGCGCTCGATCCTCGGGCAGGCCGCCCTCGCGCTCGGGGTGGCCCACGAGGCCCGGGTGGTCCACCGTGACGTCAAGCCCGCCAACATCCTCGTGCGCCCCGACGGGGTCGTGAAGCTCACCGACTTCGGCATCGCGCGCGCTCTCGACGCCAGCGGTCACACCCAGCACGGCGAGATGCTCGGCACACCCAACTACATCAGCCCCGAGCAGGCCCTCGGCCACGCCGCGACGGGCGCCAGCGACCTCTACGCCCTCGGCGTCGTCGGGCACGAGATGCTCTCGGGCAAGCGTCCCTTCGACCGGGGCACCCCGATCGCCACGGCCCTGTCGCACGTCAACGAGCCGCCGCCCGCGCTGCCCGACGAGATCCCCCAGGACCTGCGTGAGCTCATCGCCGACTGCCTCGAGAAGGACCCCGAGAAGCGCCCTGCCAACGCCAACGAGGTCGCGGTCCGCCTCGGCCTCGGCGACCAGGAGGCCATGGGGCTCGCGCTCGGCTTCGCGCGGGCGCTGACGAGCGCGAACGGCGACCTCGAGGACCAGCTCGCCGCGACACAGTTCATGGCGAGCCCCGTCCAGGACTGAACGCGCCTCAGGGCGCGGCGACCTACCCGTCAGGGCTGGCGCGCCCGCCGTCGCGACCTAGGCTGGAGTCATGGCGACCCTGCCGCTCTTCCCCCTCGGCACCGTGCTCCTGCCGGGCGCCCAGCTGCCGCTGCAGATCTTCGAGCCGCGCTACGTCGCCCTGCTCCGTGACCTCCTCGCGGGCCAGGACGAACGCTCGCCGCTCTTCGGGGTCGTCGCGATCCGCGAGGGCTACGAGGTCGGCGAAGACGGTGTCCGGGCGCTGCACCCCGTCGGGTGTGCCGCCCTGCTGACCCAGGCCGCGGCGCTCGAGGGTGAGCGCTTCCTCGTCGTCTCCGTCGGCACCGACCGCTTCCGCCTCGACGGCATCGACCCGGCAGCCGCGACGCCCTACGCGACGGGCGACGTCACGTGGCTCGACGAGCCGGAGGGCGACGACCTGCGGGTCAGCACCCTCGCCGAGCGGGTGCGGGAGCAGCTCCTCGCCTTCGCCGCGCTCCTCGGGCAGGACGAGCCCGAGCTCCCCGACGACAACCGGCTGCTGTCGTATGCCGTCCCGCAGGTCGTTCCGCTCGACGTCGGCGACCGCCAGTCCCTCCTCGAGAGCACGGACACCGAGTCTCGCCTGCGTCTCGGCCTCGCGCTGGTGCGACGCGAGCAGGAGTTCGCGACGGCTCTGGGAGCGGTGTCGCAGCCGCCCCACCCGCCGATGAACCTCAACTGACGGCGCGCCGGCAAGCCGCGCGGCGAGGGGGTGCCGTCGTAGGGTCGGACTCGTGTTCACCACCCCTCAGGTCAACCTCTACTCGCACGACGTGGAGCGCACCGCCGCCTTCTATGCCCACCTCGGCTTCGTCGAGTCCTTCCGCACGCCGATGCACGGTGCGGCCGACCACGTCGAGCTCAAGCTCGAGGGGCTGACGCTCGGGGTCGGCTCGGCCCAGGCCCGCCGCCGCGACCACGGCCTCGAGATCCGCCTCGACGAGCCGGGCCGCGGCGCCGAGCTCGTGCTCTGGACCCACGACGTCGAGGCGGCCTTCGCGCTCGCGACGCGCAACGGGGCGCGGGTCCTGCAGGAGCCGCACGACGTGCGCGGCCTGCGCGTCGCCTATGTCCTCGACCCCGACGACAACCCGGTCGAGTTCGTCCAGCACCGCGACGCCGGCGATCCCCCGCACCAGGTCGAGTAGCCCTCAACCCCACGAGGTATGCGCACCGCGAGCTGAGCCACCCCAGCTCCGCAACACACCGAGCAGTCGTCAACCCCACGCGGTATGCCGCACCGCGAGCTGAGCCACCCGCCACCGCAACACACCGAGCAGTCGTCAACCCCACGCGGTGTGCCGCACCCAGTTGGCAACTGCTCGGTGTGTTGCGCAGGGGACGGGCGGCATACCGCCGCGGTGGGACGGGGAGGGGGCGGGCGGCACACCCCGCGGTGGGCCGGGAGGAAGCGGGCGGCATACCGCCTCGGGGTGGATGGGTCAGGCGACGGCGTCGGCGGGCCGGATGCTGCGCCACGCGAGCACGCCCGCCACGACGGTCACGACGACGAGAGCGAAGGCGAGCCACACCGGCAGGTCGACGGCGAGCAGGACGACGACCGCCACGAGAGCGACCGCGCCGGCAACGAGGGGGGTGTGCCGCCACGCCACCGCGGCGCCCCAGGCCCGGCTCGTCGTGCCACCGACGGAGCGGCGCAGGGCACTGGCCCGGGGGCCGCTGCCCGTCAGGGCCGTCACGACGAGCGCGGCGAGGGCGAGCCAGCCGATGACGCGCAGGATGTCGCGCAGGCGGTCGGTCACTGCGGTGACGACCGAGCCGGCTGCGCCCCGGTTGCCCGGCTTGATGCCGGAGATGGCGTAGTCGCCGCCGACGCGCACCGCGACGAGCGTGAGCAGGGCCGCCACGAGCACGCCGCCGAGCGTCAGCAGCGTCGCCCGGGTCCGCCGCCGCGCGAGGAGGACTCCTCCGACGAGCAGGCCGACGGTGACGACGAGCAGCACCCACGGCAGGCCGTTGATGAGCTGGTAGGCGGTCTTGGCCTGGCTGAGGCGCTGACCGTCGCCGACGACGACCGTGCCTCCGATGTCCGGCAGCCGCGAGGCGCCCGGCACGCCGGCGTCCTGGAGGGCGACCCGCACGGCCCCCGAGAGCGCGTTGAGGTCGACGACGACCTGGCCGCTGTTCTGCTGGGTGAGCACGGTGGTCTGGCCCTCGAGGAGGCGGATGAGCTGCGTGTGCGCGACGCGGTTGGCGCTGACCCAGACGTTCGCGAAGGCGTCGCTCGTGACGACGCGGTCGACGATCCGGCTGACGAGCGCCTCGGTCCGGTCCTGGACCGGCGACTGGAGCAGGGCAAGCGCCTGGGCGAGGGCGGGCGAGACGCCACGTTGCTCGAGGGCGGTGGTGAGCGATCCCATGATGTCGAGCTTCGACAGCTCCGTCATGACCTTGGCCGTCAGCTCCTGCTCGACGGCGGCCTGCACCTGAGGGTCGCTCGCGAGGGGCCCGACGACGCCGACGTAGGAGTCCGTGTCGGTGATCGTCGTCCGCGCCCAGAAGGACGCGGCCGTCACCGGCACGAGCACGCAGCCGAGCACGATCATGAGCGCCGAGAGGATGGAGAGCCACCGTCTGCGGGGCGAGACCGGCTCTGCCACGGGATGCACGGGGGCGGCGGGCGGGCCCGCGGTCGTCGCGGGCGCCGACGCGGGCGCCGACGCCGCCGCCGACGCGGGCGTCGCTTCGGGCGCCGTCGCCGACGTCGGTGTCGGTGTCGTGGGGACCGGGACGGTGTCGCCGTTCGTGCTCATACCGACCAGCGTGCCCGCGCACGGGGGGGTCGGCCTCACCCGCGCGGTGTGATTCGCTCAGCGCAGGGTGTGCAGCACTTCGCCGGCGACGACCCAGGTCGACGCCGCGCAGACGAGCACGAAGCTCGCATTCCACACCGCGCGAGGCACGTGGCTGAGGGCCGCGAGCACTCCGGGGTCGCTGCCCGAGCTGTGGTCTCCGAGCACCGCCGACAGGTGTCGCCACGCGCCCACGAGGAGCACGCACCCGAGGCTGAGCAGCACCTGGGGCTGCAGGGTGTCGCTGCGCCACCACCACAGCGCCCCGAGCCACGCCAGCGCGGCGAGGACGACGAGTACGGTGAGGGCCGACCGCACCCGGATCAGCGCGAGGAGAAGGATGACGATCATCGCGGTGATGACCGGGGCCGACCAGCCGCGCAGCGCGGCCCACACCACCGCCGCGCCGAGCAGGGCCGGCATCGGGTAGCCCGCCCACGTCGACACGATGCGCCCGAGACCCCGGGCGGGGCCGCGCGTCACGGCGTGTCCCGACATGTCGCCCCGGAGCACGAAGCCCGTGAACTGCCGGCCGACGACGATCCCGACGCCGGCGTGCCCGAGCTCGTGCACGAGGGTCACGCCGAGCCGCACGACCTGCCAGACCGGCGGCGTGATGACGACGATGAGCGCGAGCAGCAGCACGACCGTCACCTGGGGTGCGCTGAGCGCGACCTCACCCGTGGCCGGGCGGGCACGGGCTGCGATCGCGTCGAACCACTCCACGGACAGCAGAACCTAGCCGACTCCCCTGTCACGTCAGGCCGCCGGCCCGCCGCCGCCCCCGGACGCTGCAGCCGCTCGCGACGCTCCCGGCGCCGCCCGTCAACCGATGAGCGCCCCCGGGTGCCGCGAGGTGAGCACCTCGAGGAGGAGGCGGTGCAGCGGTACGTCGACGTCCGAGGCCTCAGCCAGTCGCACGACGGCTCCCGTCCACGCGTCGAGCTCCGACGGCCGGCCCTCGAGCAGGTCGCGCTGCAGCGAGGTCGTCGCGTCGGCGGGCTGGTCGTCGACGAAGGCCATCGTGCCGGCGACGACCTTCTCAGGCAGGTGTATGCCGCGGGCCCGGGCCAGCGTCTCCACCTCGCGCATCGCGTCACCCAGCAGGGCCCGCCGGGCGGGGTTCGAGCGCAGGGCGCCGATCGTCGCGTCGAGCGCCGCTCCGAGCCCGCCGAAGGGCACGACGAAGAGCATCTTCGACCACAGCTCCGCCCAGATGTCGTCGGGCACGGGCGACACGGCGCCGGATGCCGTGACGGCCTCGCGGAGGCGGGTGACGCGGGCCGAGGGTGACCCGGGCAGGGTCGACCACTCGTCGAAGGCGAGCGACGCCGGGCCTCCCGCGTGGGTGATGCGGCCAGGTGCGTCGATGTAGGCGAAGATCTTCGCGATGCCGGGCAGCACTGCCTCGCGGCCGACGACCGCGGCGACCTGGTCGGGGGCCTCGACCCCGTTCTGGGTCGTGACGACCGCCGTGTCGGAGCCGACGAGGCTGGGCAGCACCTCGAGCACGGGGTCCAGCTGCCACGTCTTGACGGCGAGCAGGACGGTGTCGACCTCGCCGATGGAGGCCGGGTCGTCGGTGACACTCGCCGGCTGCACCGTGAAGTCCCCGGCCACGCTCGTCACGACGAGCCCGTGGTCGCGGATCGCCTCGAGGTGCGGCCCCCGCGCGAGGAACGTGACGTCGTGGCCGGCCGCCGCGAGCCGCCCGCCGAAGTAGCCGCCGATCCCGCCCGTGCCGAGCACCGCGATGCGCATGACTGTGCCTCCTCGTCGCGCGGGCCCGCCGTCGGACCCTCCGGACCATCATCGCGCCGCGTTCGCCGCCGGGGGTAGCGTCGGTGAGCGACGTCTCGTCGAGACGCACGGCGCAAGGGAGGCAGCAGCGGTGACCGCACCGTGAGAGTGCTCGTCCTGTCGGACACCCACGCCCCCCGCCGCTGGAAGGCCTGCCCGCCCGCCCTGCTGCCGGAGCTCGACGCCGCCGACGTCGTCCTCCACGCCGGCGACGTGTGCACCCCCGACGTGCTCGAGCTGCTCGCCGCGTTCGCGCCGGTGCACGTCGTCATGGGCAACAACGACGTGGCCGAGGTCGCCGAGTGGGGTGCCCCCGAGACCCTCGAGGTCGAGCTCGAGGGCCTGCGCGTCGGCATGGTCCACGACAGCGGGCAGCGACAGGGCCGCACGGCCCGCCTGCGACGGGCCTTCCCCACCGCCGACCTCGTCGTCTTCGGCCACTCCCACATCCCGCTGGACGAGACGGGTGACGGCCTGCGCATCCTCAACCCGGGCTCGCCCACCGACCGCCGTCGTCAGCCGGCGGGCACCTTCGCCGTGCTCGACGTGCGGGACGGCGCCCTGGTCGACGCCCACATCCACGAGCTCCCCCGCTGAGGGCGCAACCGCGCTGAGGGCCGACCGCGCTGAGGGCCGACCGCGCTGAGGGCGCGGCCATTCTCGACTCTCGCGCGGTCACCAGCCCCAGGAGCCGGGTCCGCCCTTGAAGGGCCCGACGACCCGGTCGGTGATCCACCCGCCGTAGAAGCCGCCCTCCTGCGGGCGCACCCGCTCGCCGTCGACGAAGCACGCGTCCACGAGACCCGGCATGACGGCGACGTGACCCGCCAGGACGGCATACGCCGGCACCGGGGTCGGGTAGTGCCACCCCGCCCGGGGAGCCCGCCGGCCACCTCCGACGACGTCGAAGTACGCCGCGCGTCCCTTCCACTCGCACACGCTGCTGCCCTCGACGGGCACGAGCGCGCCGGGCACGAAGGCGCCCCGCGGCAGGTAGTAGGTCGGCGGGTGGCTCGTCTCGAGGACGCGCAGGGACGCACGGGTGCGGGCGACGACCTCGCCGCCGAGGTGCACCTCGACGAGCTCGTCGCTCGCCTCGACGGCGGGTGGGCGCGGGTAGTCCCACGCCGACTCCTGCCCCGGCCCCGCCGGCAGCGGCACCGGCCGGCTCACGAGCTGCTCCCGCAGATCTCCTCGAGCCCGCGAGCGAGCCGGTCGATGTCCGAGGCGTTCGTGTAGGGGGCGAGGCCCATCCGCAGCCCACCCGTGGCGCCCAGCCCGAGGTGGTGGCTGCACTCCCACGCGTAGAAGTGCCCGGCAGGAGCGTTGACGCCGCGCTCGGCGAGCCCCGCGCGCAGGTCCTGCGGGTCGTGGCCCTCGACGGTGACGAGCAGCGTCGGCGTGCGCCGCTTCGCGAGGCTGTATGCCGTGAGGCCGGGGATCGCGCGCAGCCGCTCCTCCAGCGTGACGAGGAGAGCGTCCTCGTGCTCCTCGAGCGCGGCGAACGACGCGGCGAGGCGGTCACGACGCGAATCCGACTGCGGCGCAGCAAGATCGGCGAGGAAGTCGATGGCGGCGGTGGTGCCGGCAAGCAGCTCGTAGGGCAGCGTGCCGAGCTCGAAGCGCTCGGGGACGGCGTCGCTCGAGGGCAGCAGCTTGTCGGGGTGCAGTGACTCGAGCAGCTCAGGCCTCGCGGCGAGGACCCCGTGGTGCGGGCCGAGGAACTTGTAGGGCGAGCAGACCCAGAAGTCGGCGCCGCTCGCTGGCACGTCGGTGAGCACGTGCGCGGTGGCGTGCACGCCGTCGACCCAGAGCAGGGCGCCGTGGTCGTGGGCCACGGCGGCGATGGCGGGCAGGTCGGGCCGGGTGCCGATGAGGTTGGACGCGGCGGTCACGGCGACGAGACGGGTGTGGTCCGAGACGACCGACTCGACGGCCTCGGGAGCGAACTCGCCTGTCGCAGGGTCGAACTCCGCCCAGCGCACGGTCGCCCCGACGGCCTCGGCGGCGATGACCCACGGGCGCACGTTGGCGTCGTGGTCGAGCCGGCTGACGACGACCTCGTCGCCGGGCCCCCACCCCTTGGCGAGGGTGCGCGCGAGGTGGAAGGTGAGCTCGGTGGCCGACCGGCCGAAGACGACGCCCCGGGGGTCGACGGCGAGCAGGTCACCGACAGCGGCGCGGGCCTCGACGACGACGGCGTCGGCGCGCCGCTCGGCCGGCGTCACCGTGCCGCGGTTGGCGATGGCCGCGGTCAGCGTGTCGGCGACGGCGCGCGCGACGACCTCGGGGGTCTGCGAGCCGCCCGGCCCGTCGAAGTGCGCGGCGCCCTCGCGCAGCGCGGGGAAGTGCGAGCGGATCCGCTCGACGTCGTAGCTCTCAGCGGTCATGACCCGATCCTCTCCCGGATCGCGTCCCGTATCGAGGTGACCCCGGCACCCGCCCCTGTGCCGGGGTCACCTCGGACTGTGGGCGGCTCAGGCGAGCCGCGTGAAGCGCACCGCGACGTCGAGGGTCGCGACGCCCTGGCCGGAGTAGACGCCCTTGAGCGGCGGCACGTCCTCATAGTCGCGTCCGCGGGCCACGACGACGTGCTCGAGCCCGACGGGCCGGGCGTTCGTCGGGTCGGCGGCGAGCCAGGCGCCGTCCCAGAACTCGACCCACGCGTGGCTCTCGCCGACGCTCGTCTCACCCACCTCCGAGTCGCGCTTGGGCACGAGGTAGCCCGAGACGTAGCGGGCCGGGATACCGAGGCTGCGCAGCGCCCCGACGGCGATGTGCGCGAAGTCCTGGCACACCCCGCGCCGCTCGGCCCACGCCTGCTCGCCGCTGCTGTGCACCGCGGTCGAGCCGGGCTCGTAGGTCATCTCGTCGTGGAGCAGCTCGCACAGCCGGTATGCCGCCTCGCGGGGTGTCGCGAGCCCGCGCACCGAGTCGGCGAGGGAGTCCACCCCCTCGCCGGGCCGGGTGCGGCGCGAGAGCATGAGCCACTCGAAGGTGCGGTCGCGGACGGCGGGGTCCTGCAGGGTGGTCCAGCCGGCGGAGTCGACCGGCGAGTCGACAGGCACGCGCTCGACGGTGCTCGTCGCCTCGATGTCGAGGTGGCTGTGCTGCGAGAGCGACTCGAGCGCCATGACCTGCGTGCCCCAGTGGTCGCGGTAGAGCAGACTCCACGTGAGCGGCTTGACGCGCACCCGGTTGTCGAGCGTCGTCTGACCGGGCTCGTTGACCGGGCTCATGCGCAGCTCGTTGTGCGAGGCACGGACGGGCAGGTCGTAGGCCATCGACGTCGAGTGCACGATGCGGAAGCGGCGCATGTCAGATGAGCTCCTCGGTCCACGTGGGCAGCGGGCCGGACTGGAAGTAGCGCTCGGCGATGGCGGCGGAGGCGGCGGTGACCGCGGTCTGCACGGCCTGCA
The DNA here is from genome assembly GCF_006717145.1 of Humibacillus xanthopallidus. Taxonomy (GTDB): domain Bacteria; phylum Actinomycetota; class Actinomycetes; order Actinomycetales; family Dermatophilaceae; genus Humibacillus; species Humibacillus xanthopallidus. Next base: position 104,501 of record NZ_VFQF01000003.1, read on the forward strand.
TCTGCACAGGCAGGCCCGCGACGACGTCGGAGGTGATGCCGTACTCGAGCACGGTGCGGATGCTGCCGAGCCGGCGTCGTGCCTCGTCCGAGACGCCGAGCCGCTCGACCTCCGGCGAGAGCGAGCGCAGACGCGACTCGGCCTCGGTGAGGGCGAAGAGCACCGAGCGGGGGAACTGCCGGTCGAGGGCGAGGAACGCTGCGGCGCGCTCGTCGGTGAGCATGCCGCGGTGGCTGCGCATGAAGGCCTGCTGGGCGCCGCAGCTCGACAGCACCGCCGACCACGGCGGCCCACCGCTCGAGAGCCCTCCCGTCGCGACGAGCCGGGCCGTCATGTCGGCGCGCTCGAGGGCGCGGCCGAGCACGAGGAACTGCCACGCGTCGTCGTGGCTCATCGTCGAGTCGGATATGCCGGCGATGAGCGAGGCCCGCTCGCGCACCCACGACAGGTGGCGCTCGGTCACGCTGTGGCGGCCGAGGCCGTTCCACCGGTGCCACGTCGTGTTGATGCTCTCCCACAGCTCGGTCGAGAGCGTCTCCCGCGCGCGGCGGGCGTTCTCGCGCGCGGCGTGCAGGGCGCCCGTGACCGAGCTCGTCGACGACCGGTCGAAGACGAGCCGGGAGCCGACATCAGCGACGCTCGTGGGCCCACTCACCGGCATACCCATGATGACGCCGAGCACCGTTGCGGCTGAAGCCGACTCGTCGGCGGTGGGGTCCTCGAGGAGCTGGAGGCGCAGGGCGTCGACGATGCGGGCGGTGCCGTCGGCGCGCTCGACGTAGCGGCCGATCCAGAAGAGCGACTCGGCGATGCGGCTCAGCACGAGCCCTCACCCCCGCCGCCCTGGCGCTGGGTCTGCTGCTGTTGTTGCTGCTGGGCGCGCAGCGAGTCCTCGTAGGAGGCGGTCGGGGGTGTCATGACGATGACCTCCCGGCCGTCCTGGGCCCGTTTGGCCGGACCGCCGACGGGAGTGCCGCGGGCGGCGAGCACCCAGGTGTCCTTCGAGCCACCGCCCTGGCTGGAGTTGACGACGAGCTCACCCTCGGGCAGGGCGACGCGCGTGAGTCCGCCTGGCAGCACACGGATCTCGTCACCGTCGTTGACGGCGAAGGGCCGCAGGTCGACGTGGCGCGGGGCCAGGCGGCCGTCGATGAAGGTGGGCACGGTCGAGAGCTGAACGACGGGCTGGGCGATCCAGTTGCGCGGGTTGGCGCGCAGGGTGGCGCGCAGCTTGTCGAGCGTCGGCCCGTCGGCGCGCGGGCCGATGACGATGCCCTTGCCGCCGGAGCCGTCGACCGGCTTGACGACCATCGAGTCGAGGTTGTCGAGCACGTGCTGGAGCGCCTCGGGCTCGTTGCACCGGTAGGTGTCGACGTTGGGGAGGATCGGGTCCTCGTCGAGATAGAAGCGGATGAGGTCGGGCAGGTAGCTGTAGACCAGCTTGTCGTCGGCGACGCCGTTGCCGACCGCGTTGGCGAGCGAGACCCGGCCCGCGCGCATCGCCGAGACGAGGCCGGCGACGCCGAGCACCGAGTCGCCGCGGAAGTGCACGGGGTCGAGGAACTCGTCGTCGACGCGGCGGTAGATGACGTCGACGGGCCGGTCGCCCGAGGTCGTGCGCATGCGCACCTGGCCGCCGGTGCAGACGAGGTCGCGGCCCTCGACGAGCTCGACGCCCATCATCCGCGCGAGCAGGGCGTGCTCGAAGTAGGCGCTGTTGTAGACGCCCGGCGTCAGCACGACGACCGTCGGGTCGTGGGCGCCGTCGGGCGCCGACGCGCGCAGGGCTGACAGCAGCATGCGCGGGTAGTCGTGCACCGGTCGGATGCGCATCGTCGCGAACGCCTCGGGGAAGACGTTGGCCATGGCGCGCCGGTTGGCGATGACGTAGCTGACACCCGAGGGCACCCGCACGTTGTCCTCGAGCACGCGGAAGGTGCCGTGCTCGTCGCGGATGAGGTCGACGCCGGCGACCTGGATCCGCACGCCGTTCGCGGGCCGGATGCCCATGACGGCACGGTGGTAGTGGCTGGAGCTCGCGATGAGCTGCCACGGCAGGATGCCCTGGTGCACCGCCCGGGGGATGTCGCCCTCGCGGGAGTAGATGTCGTCGAGCAGGGCCTCGAGGGCGGTGACGCGCTGGATGACGCCGGACTCGATGACGTCCCACTCGTGGGCCGAGATGACGCGGGGCACGGCGTCGAGCGGGAAGGGCCGCTCCTCGCCGGCGTGGTCGAACGTCACGCCCTGGTCGAGGTAGTTGCGCGCGAGGGTCTCGACGCGCTCGGTCAGCGAGGTCGACGTCATGGAGCGGAGCGTGTGGTGCACGGCCTTGTAGGTCGTGCGGGGGCTCCCCGCGTCGGCGAGCATCTCGTCCCACGCGCGGTGGGGGTCGTATCCGTCGAAGAGGGCGCCGACCGGTGGGTCGGTGCCGTGGGTCGCGTCGACGGTGAGGTCCTCACTCACGGGCGCCAGCGTAGGGAGGTCGTGTCACCGGGAGTTCACCGTCACGTGAACGACGTGTTTCGCTCTCGGCCAGCCCAAGTCGAGTGGCCACAATCTGCCGCCCACCCCAAGTCGAGTGGCCACTCCTGGTCGCTCCCGCGAAGTCGAGTGGCCAGTTCTCGTCGCATCCCATTGCCGTATGCCGTGTGGCTGGCGAGCATCGGCGCGATGCTGGGTAGGTGGACGACGTGACGACGGACCTGGCCCGTGACCTCCTGACCGACGGCTTCGAACGCATCCGTGACGGCCTGCCACGGGTTGTCGAGGGGCTCTCCGTGGACGAGCTGCTCTGGCGACCCGATGCCGACGCCAACCACGTCGCCTGGCTGCTCTGGCACCTCGCCCGGCAGCAGGACGACCAGGCCGCGGCGCTCGCCGAGGCCGACTCGGCCTGGCGCGCCGACGGCTGGTTCGATCGCTTCGGCCTGCCCTACCCGCCCGAGGCCCATGGCTGGAGCATGAGCTCCGGCGACGTCGGGCGGTTCACCGTCGCCGACCCAGGGTTCTTCGCGGGCTATCACGCGGCGGTGCACGAGCGGACGGTGCGCTACCTCGCGAGCCTCGACGCGGCGGCATACGCGCGGGTGATCGACACGCGCTGGGACCCGCCGGTCACCGTCGGTGCGCGCCTCATCTCTGTGCTGGACGACGCGGCCAAGCACCTCGGTCAGGCGGAGTACGTCAAGGGTCTGATCACCCGCCGCCGCCCCTGACCACCACCCCCCAATCGAAAGAGCACTTCGTCGGGAGCGTGCCCACGGCAGGCGGGGCGGTCTCAACTACCAATCGAAAGAGCACTTCGTCGGGAGGCCAGCCCCCGCCGTGAGCCGACGAACTGCCCATTCGATTGAGACGGAGATCAGGCGAGGAAGCCGCGGATCGCGTCGAGCCGGGCGGCGTCGAGCCGGAACCAGGCCCACGTGCCTCGGCGCTCCCGGGTGAGGATGCCCGCGTCGACGAGGGTCTTGAGGTGGTGGCTCACGGTGGGCTGCGAGACGGGCACGGCCTCGGTCATGTCGCACACGCAGGCCTCGCGGTTCGGGGAGGCGCTGATGATGCTGAGCAGCTGGAGGCGCACGGGGTCGGCCAGCGCCTTGAGCAGGGCTGCCCGGCGCTCCGCCTCCTCACGGTCGAGCGCGACAACCGGGGACGACCCGCAGTCGTCGACGCGCGGCAGCTGCTGCGGCGTGGTGCTCAGTGTCGTGATGCTCACGCGTTCACCTTCCGTTCGCTTCCATCGAACAGTCTCAATGTTGACACACGTCGATACAACTGCCAACGTTGAAGTATCGACCGCGGTCGATAACCAGTCGACGGGTGACCGTCACAGACGACGTTCGAAGGACATCGGTGAGCCGACCTGCCAGCCCCAGTGCCCCCACGCAGACCGCCTCGACCGGTCACGAGCCAGTGGCGGCCAAGCTGTCGACGCTCGACCGCTTCCTGCCGGTGTGGATCGGCGTCGCGATGCTCGTCGGGCTCCTGCTCGGCCGCGTCGTCCCCGGCCTCGGCGACGGGTTGGCGAAGGTGGAGGTCGACGGGGTCTCGCTGCCGATCGCGCTCGGACTGCTCGTCATGATGTATCCGGTGCTGGCCAAGGTCCGCTACGACCGGCTCGACTCGGTCACGGGCGACAAACGCATGCTGGTCAGCTCCCTGTTCCTCAACTGGGTGATCGGGCCGGCGCTGATGTTCGCGCTCGCCTGGATCTTCCTGCCCGACCTGCCGGCCTACCGCACCGGCCTCATCATCGTCGGGCTCGCCCGTTGCATCGCCATGGTCATCATCTGGAACGACCTCGCCTGCGGTGACCGCGAGGCGGCCGCGGTCCTCGTCGCACTGAACTCGATCTTCCAGGTCATCGCCTTCGCCGGCCTCGGCTGGTTCTACCTCTCGGTGCTGCCCGGCTGGCTCGGCCTCGAGCAGACCGGCATCGACGCCTCCCCCTGGGACATCGCTCGCTCGGTGCTCATCTTCCTCGGCATCCCTCTGCTGGCCGGCTTCCTCTCGCGCCGCATCGGCGAGAAGCGCCGCGGGCGCGAGTGGTACGAGTCGACCTTCATCCCGCGCGTCGCGCCGTGGGCGCTCTACGGGCTCCTCTTCACGATCGTCATCCTCTTCGCCCTACAGGGCGACGCGATCACCTCCAACCCGCTCGACGTCGTGCGCATCGCCGTGCCGCTGCTGCTCTACTTCGCCCTCATGTGGGGCGGCGGCTTCGCCCTCGGTGCCGGGCTCGGCCTGGGCTACGAGCGCACCGCCACCCTCGCCTTCACCGCCGCCGGCAACAACTTCGAGCTCGCGATCGCCGTGGCCATCGCGACCTTCGGGGCTGCTTCCGGGCAGGCCATCGCCGGTGTTGTCGGACCGCTCATCGAGGTGCCCGCGCTCGTCGCGCTCGTCTACGTCAGCCTCGCCCTCCGCAAGCGCTTCACCGCTTCGCCGCAGGTCATCTCGGGGTCCGGCGCAGGATGATGCCGACGCCGCTGTTCCTCGAGTCGCTGCCGCGGTTCCTCTTCTTCACGGGCAAGGGCGGCGTCGGCAAGACCTCGCTCGCGTGCGCCGCCGCGGTGCGCCTCGCCGAGCAGGGCAAGCGGGTGCTGCTGACGAGCACCGACCCCGCATCGAACGTCGGGCAGGTGTTCGGCGTCGCGATCGGCAACGCGATCACTCCCGTGCCGAGCGTGCCGGGTCTCGATGCCCTCGAGATCGACCCGCAGCAGGCGGCCGATGCCTACCGGGCGACCATCATCGACCCGGTGCGCGATCTCCTGCCGCCCGACGAGGTCGCCTCGATGACCGAGCAGCTCTCCGGCGCGTGCACCACCGAGATCGCGTCGTTCAACGAGTTCACCTCGCTGCTGGCTGACGAGGCGGTCACCGCCGCCTACGACCACGTGCTCTTCGACACCGCCCCGACCGGGCACACCGTCCGGTTGCTCCAGCTGCCGGGAGACTGGACGACCTACCTCTCCGACGGCAAGGGTGACGTGTCCTGCCTCGGCCCGATCGCCGGTCTCGACCGGCTGCGTCACGACTACGCGGGAGCCCTCGCGGCACTGACCGACCCGGAGCGCACCCGCCTCGTCCTCGTGACCCGCCCGCAGCACTCGTCCATCACGGAGACGGCGCGCACGTTCGGCGAACTGCGTGCCCTGGGCATGACCAACGCGCACCTTGTCGTCAACGGCGTCATGCCGGCGTATGCCGCCCCCGACGTCGTCGTCGACGCTATCCGGGCGCGTGAGCAGGCAGCAGTCGACGCCCTCCCCGACGAGCTGGTCGCGCTGCCGCGAACGACCGTGCCGCTGCTGGCCGCCAACACCGTCGGTGTGCCGTCGCTGCGCGCACTTCTCGACCAGGGTCAGACTGCTGCGCCGGTCGATGGGCTCGAACCGGCCGCTCTGCCAGAGGGATTCATCGGTCTCGGGGCTCTCGTCGATGAGCTCGAGGTCGGCGGCCACGGTCTCGTGATGTGCATGGGCAAGGGGGGCGTCGGCAAGACCACGGTCGCTGCAGCCGTTGCGCTCGAGCTCGCCGGCCGCGGGCACGAGGTGCTCCTGACGACGACCGACCCCGCCGCACACCTGAGCCAGACCTTGCAGGCAGAGGCGCCGCGCCTCACCGTGGAGCGCATCGACCCGGCGCAAGCGATCACCGACTACCGCGCTCGCGTCATGGCGGGCAAGGGCAAGTCACTCGACGACGCAGGCCAGGCCGCACTGGCCGAGGACCTCAAGTCGCCGTGCACCGACGAGGTGGCTGTCTTCCAGCAGTTCTCGCACGTCGTGTTCCAGGCCCGCAAGCAGTTCGTCGTGCTCGACACCGCACCGACCGGCCACACGCTGCTGCTGCTCGACGCGACCGGGTCCTACCACCGCGAGATTCTGCGTCAGATGAGCGAGGGTGCGCGCTTCGTCACCCCGCTGATGCGCCTTCAGGACCCGACCCAGACCAAGGTCGTCATCGTCACCCTCCCCGAGACGACTCCCGTGCTCGAGGCCGAGGAGCTGCAGGACGACCTGGCCCGCGCCGGCATCACGCCGTGGGCCTGGGTCGTCAACGGCAGCCTCACGGCCGCGGCCCCCACCTCGCCCTTCCTGCGCGCCCGCGCCCAAGCCGAAGCCCAACCACTCGCTCGCGTGAACGAGCTCTGCGGCCGCGTCGCCGTCCTGCCGCTGCTGGCCCACGAGCCGGTCGGCCCCGCAGCCCTGTCCGAGCTGACGAAACCCGCCACGGAGGGCTCTCTGATCGATGCGCACTGACGACACCGACGTCGTGCCCGACCACTGCCTCGGCGACTGAGCCGATCCGCCGCACCGTTCCTCCAGACCATCATCGAGCAAGGAGCTCCCATGACTGACAAGCCCAGCGTGCTGTTCGTCTGCGTCCACAACGCCGGCCGGTCCCAGATGGCTGCGGCCTATCTGGCCCACCTCTCCGGCGGCGCCGTCGAGGTGCGCTCGGCGGGCTCGGCCCCGGCCGACCAGGTCAACCCTTCGGCCGTCGCCGCGATGGCGGAGGAAGGCATCGACATCACCGCCGAGGTGCCCAAGGTGCTGACGACCGACGCAGTGCAGGAGTCCGACGTCGTCATCACCATGGGCTGCGGCGACACGTGCCCGATCTTCCCTGGCAAGCGCTACGAGGACTGGGAGCTCGAGGACCCTGCCGGTCAGGGCCTCGAGTCGGTGCGCCCCATCCGCGACGAGATCAGGCAGCGAGTGCTCGGCCTCCTCGACTCCCTCGACGTCGCACCTGTGAGTCGCTGACGTCGGGACCGTGCCCCCGAGGGTCCGTTGACATCGTGTGCTCAGTTGCCGTCGCGGTATGCGTTGGGCGTGGCCGGCGGGAACGAGCCGTTCGACGGCAACTCAGCGTGCGTTGATGCCCGGCTTCGCGAGACCCGCCGCGATCTCGCGCACGGCCTGCCGGGCGGTGCGTCCGACGCCGATGAGGGTTGCCGACGCCGGACCGGTCCAGTCGCCGTAGCCGACGAGGTGCAGGCGCGGCTCGTCGGCCGCCCGGGTGCCGATGGTCGCCGGGTGGGTGCCGTCACGGCGCAGCCCGAGCGGCGCGAGGTGCGGCAGGTCCGGGCGGAAGCCCGTGCACCAGAGGATCACGTCGGCGTCCTGCCGTGCCCCGTCGCCCCACTCGATGCCGGTCGGGGTCAGGCGCTCGAACATCGCCTCGGCCTGGAGCACTCCCCGGTCACGGGCATCCCGCACCGACTCGACCATGACGACGTCGCCGAGCCCGGCCACTCCCCCGGTGTCGGGCTCACCGGCGTCGAGGGCGAGCCGTCGGGCCGTGGCGACGTCGAAGAGCACGCGCCCGTCGACGTCGTCGGGCAGGAAGCGCGGCGGGCGCAACGTCACCCACGTCGTTTCGGCGACGAGCGAGACCTCCGCCAGCAGCTGCGCGGCCGTGTTGCCGCCGCCCACGACGACGACCCGCCGACCGGCATACGGCTCCGGACCGCGATAGTCGCTGCTGTGCAGCTGCTCACCGGTGAAGGAGCCTGCCCCCGGGTAGTGCGGGACGAAAGGCCTGCCCCACGTGCCGGTCGCGCTGACGACTGCGCGTGCCCGCCACGTCGCGCCGACGCCGCCTGACGCGGGCGGCGTGGTGGTGACGAGCAGGAGCCCGGCAGGGTCGTCGTCGCCACACGTGACGGCGGTGACCCGCTGCCCGTGGAGCACCGGTAGGTCGTAGCGATGCTCGTAGCGCTCGAGGTAGTCGACGACGTGGCTCGCCGGCGGGTAGTCGGTGTCGGCCGACGGCATCATCCACCCCGGGAGCGAGGAGTAAGCAGGCGGTGAGAAGAGCCGCATCGACGGCCACAGGTGCTGCCACGCCCCACCCGGGCGGTCATTGGCGTCGAGCACGACGACGTCACTGAGCCCCACGAAACCAGCACGCCGCAGGTGGTAGCCAACCGCGAGTCCCGCCTGGCCGCCACCCACCACGACGACGTCGAGCGGGCGCTGCGGGTCGACGCTCGCCGCGCCCGACCGGCTGGACATGGCGGCTGTCAGCGGGTCGGGGACAGCATCGTGGCCATCGCGTCGAGCACGCCCGGAGCGACCCGGTAGTAGACCCAGCTGCCACGGCGCTCGGAGGTCAGCAGCCCCGCCTCGCGCAGCTTCTTGAGGTGGTGCGAGACGGTCGGCTGCGAGACGCCGACGTCCTGGATGTCGCACACGCAGGCCTCCCCGTCGTCGGCGGAGGCGACGTTGGCGAAGAGGCGCAGCCGCACCGGGTCGCCGAGGGCCTTGAACATGCCGGCCATGACCTCGGCGTCGGTCGCCGTGAGGGCACCGGCCGTGACCGGCGGGCAGCAAGGCGCCGTCGGTGCGGAGATCGCGACCAGACCCAGATTCGACATGTGTCTATCTTGACACTCATGGGCCGGATCGGACCGCCCACGGCCGGGGCGCAGGTGTCCGCTCAGTCCCTCAGCGCGTAGATCCGCGACTCCCACGGGGCGAGGTCGAGCCCCGTGCTGCCGGGGTGGGTGGCGAGCAGGACCTCCGCCCCGTCGAGCGGCGGCAGCTCCTCGGACGGTGCAGTGACGGCATACGACGAGCAGTTGGCCAGCACGAGCAGGCGGTCACTGCCGAGCGTTCGGGTGATGACCCACAGCTGCTCGTGGTCGGGCAGCAGCAGCTCGAACCTTCCGTCGACGACGACGGGGCTCGTGTGGCGCAGCTCGATGAGCGATCGGTAGTGGGCAAACACCGAGCGCGGATCAGCTTGTGCTGCAACGGCATTGATCGTCTTGTGGTTGGGGTTGACTGGCAGCCAAGGCTGCCCGCTCGTGAAGCCGCCGTATGCCGTGTCGTCCCACTGCATCGGAGTGCGGGCGTTGTCGCGGCTCTTGACCGCGAGCGACCGGAGCACCGTCTCGGGGTCGACGCCGAGGACGAGCGCGGCCGCGTGGTAGTTGACCGACTCGATGTCGCGGTAGTGCCCGATCTCGGCGAAGCCGGCGTTCGTCATGCCGAGCTCCTCGCCCTGGTAGACGTAGGGCGTGCCGCGGTGCAGGTGCAGGACCGTCGCGAGGGTCTTGGCGGAGTGGACCCGGTGCTCGTCGCTGTCGTCGCCGAAGCGCGACACGGCGCGCGGCTGGTCGTGGTTGTTCCAGTAGAGCGAGTTCCACCCGACGTCGGCCAGCCCGAGCTGCCACGACTCGAGGTTGCGCTTGAGCACCGGCAGGGGCAGGTCCGCGAGGTCCCACTTGAGCCCGCCCGGAGCGACGTCGAGGTCGACGTGCTCGAAGGTGAAGACCATGTTGAGCTCGTCGCGGCTCGGGTCGGTGACCCGGCGTGCCACCTCGATGGTCGACCCAGGCATCTCACCGACGGAGAGCAGGTGCTGGTCGGTGAGGCCCACCTCGCGGTTCATCTCGGCGAGGAACTCGTCGAGGCGCGGCCCGTTCGCCGATCCGGGGAAGGCGGACCCGTGGGGCTGACCGGGGCCCTGGGGACCGTCGGGCAGCGTGACGTCCTTGGAGATGAAGTTGATGACATCCATGCGGAAGCCGTCGACGCCCCGGTCGACCCACCAGCGCATCATCGCGTAGACCGCCTCGCGTACCTCCGGGTTCTCCCAGTTGAGGTCGGGCTGCTTGGGCGAGAAGAGGTGGAGGTAGTACTCCCCGCTCTGCTCGTCGAGGTGCCAGGCCGGACCGGAGAAGGCCGCTCCCCAGTTGTTGGGCTCGGCACCCGGGGCGCCGGGCTCGTGACCCGGGCGCGCCGGCCGCCACCAGTACCAGTCGCGCTTGGGCGAGCTCGGGTCGCGCGACTCGACGAACCACGGGTGCTCGTCGGAGGTGTGGTTGACGACGAGGTCCATGACGAGCCGCAGGCCCCGCTCGTGGCAGCCGGCGATGAGCGCGTCGAGGTCGTCCAGCGAGCCGAAGAGGGGGTCGACGTCCTGGTAGTCGCTGATGTCGTAGCCGTTGTCGTCCATCGGCGAGCGGTACACCGGCGAGAGCCAGAGCACGTCGACGCCGAGGTCGCTCAGGTAGTCGAGGCGTGACGTGATGCCCGCCAGGTCACCGACACCGTCGCCGTTGCTGTCGCAGAACGACCGCGGGTAGATCTGGTAGACCACGGCGTTGCGCCACCAGTCCGCCGCGCGGTTGGCGGGCGCGTGGGCGGCCGCGTGGTCGGCGGCTTCGGCGCCCGCGTCCGCGAGGGTGCTGGAGGCGGACGGGAGCGAGCGGGACGGTGAGGAGGTCACCGCCCGATCCTTCCAGTCGAGCCACCTCGGGGCGAGCCTCTACCACAGGCCCTCCACAGGTTGACGTGGGACCATGGAGGGAACATGACGACGCCCGTGCTGACCCTCACCGCCACTCCCGATGCACATCTGCACACCTCTGGGACCTCTGCGTCTGACGCGTCCCCTGTGACTGCTGAGGTGACCCGTCACTCCGCGGTCACGACGCGCCGCCTGGCGCTCATCGCCCGCGGCCGTCGGGCCCGTCTCGCCTCGACCGTCGTCGTCGTCTTCGCCCTCGTCGGCGTCAACCTCGCCAACCACGTGCTCGGGTGGGACACGATGTGGCTCGGCCCGGCCGGTGCGGTGGCGCTGCTGCTCTTCGCCCGCCTCCAGGGCCTGTCGTGGCACCAGCTCGGGCTCGCCCGACGCACCCACGCCAAGGGCATCCGCTGGGGCCTGGGCGTCATCGCCGTCGTCGCGCTCGTCTACCTCGTCGGGGTGCTGCTCCCCTCGACCCGCACCGCCTTCCTCGACGCGCGCTACCACCTGCCGCCCGCCGGAGCGCTGCTGACAGCCTTCGTCCTCATCCCGGTCGGCACCGTCCTGCTCGAGGAGGTGGCCTTCCGGTCCGTCCTCTGGGGCTTCCTGTCGCGGCACGCCCGCATGTGGCAGGTGCTCGTCGGCTCGTCACTGCTCTTCGGCCTCTGGCACGTCCTCCCCGCAGCGGCCTCCGCGACGGGCAACGCCGCGATCGGCGGTGCGTTCGCCGCACTCGGCGGCTTCGCGAAGGTCGGCGTCATCATCGGCACCGTGCTCTTCACCGCCGCGGGTGGCCTCGTCGCCGGCGAGCTGCGTCGCCGCACCGGCAGCATCTTCGCGAGCGTCGGCATGCACTGGGCGACCAACGCCCTCGGCGTGCTCTTCGGTCTCGTCGCCTGGCAGCTCGCCGGCTGACGCACCCCCGCCTGCGAGACTGGCGCCGTGGATGACGTCACGATCCGTGCGGCCCGGACCGCGGACTACGAGCAGCTCGGCGCGCTGACGGCGTCGGCGTACCTCGACGACGGCCTGCTCGACTTCGGCCGCGACGACCCCTACCTCCGGGTGCTGCGCGACGTCGCCCACCGGGCCGCCCACGGCGAGGTTCTCGTCGCCGTCGACGGCGAGGGGCAGGTTCTCGGCGGCGTGACCTTCGTGCCCGGGCCGGGCCCCTTCGCGGACCTCGCGCATGAGGGCGAGGCCGAGTTCCGGACGCTCGCCGTCGCGCCGGCCGGCCGCGGCCGCGGCGTCGGCACCATCCTCGTGCAGGAGTGCATCGACCGCGCCCGGGCGCTCGGGCGCCGCCGGCTGGTGCTGTCGACGCAGCCGATGATGTATGCCGCCCAGCGGGTCTACGAGCGCGCCGGCTTCACGCGTGCGCCGGGTCGCGACTGGTCGCCCGTGCCCGGGCTCGGCCTGCTCGCCTACGAGCTCGACCTCTCGGGCGGCTGACCCGCTCGGGGGCGGGACGATGCGCCGGCCGATCCACTCTTCTCGAGCGCACTGGCTCCTGCGACCTCACCCGGCGGTGAACCGGTGATACCTTGCGCTCGGCCACCACGGAGGTGATCTTTCGGACAATCAGGGGCGCTCGTGCGACGCAGTCTTCTCCTCGGGGTCGTGACGGCGCTCGCCGTGCTCGCCGCCCCCCTTCTCACCGCACCCGCGGACGCGGCGCCCACGCTGCCCTCCGCGCAGTCAGCGCTGACGGCGGCGCCGGCCACGGCCGCGTCTGCGCCGGCCATGGTGACGGCAGCGGATCCCTGGGTCGTCGGCACGTTCGAGCCGATGTATCGACCCGACCGGCTCTTCGACTCGCGCTGGGCCTCCTTCGGTCGCCCGCTCCGCGCGGGTGAGACGGTCAACGTCAAGGTGGCCGGCCGGGGCGAGGTGCCGGCGCGGGGTCTCGGTGCCGCGGTGCTCAACCTCACCGTCACCCAGCCGTCCCGCAGCGGCAACATCGCCGCGGTCGCGCGGGGGCGGTCGGCATCCGGCACGAGCAGCCTCAACTTCGTCGCAGGTGACACCCGCGCCAACCTCGTCACCGTGCCGCTGGACTCCGAGGGCTGGGTCAGCGTGCGCAACAACGGGACGGGCACGGTCCACGTCATCGTCGACGTGCAGGGCTACTACTACGACGGCTCCGGCACGGTGTCGGGGTACGACTTCTTCCCGCTGGGCTCCCAGCGGGTGCTCGACACGCGCGGTAGCGCGCCGGTGTCACCGGAGGCGACGAAGACCGTCCCGGTTCGCCTGAGCAACCTCAGCCTCTCCAACAGCACGGCCGCCCTCGCCGTCACCGTCACCGTCGTGAGTCCGAGCAGCAGCGGCTACCTCTCCGTCTGGGACGGCATCAACTACCCCAAGACGTCCTACCTCAACTACCGCAAGGGCCAGACGACGACGAACGCCGGCGTCGTGCCGGTCTTCACGCCCGTCGACGACCTCTACACGAGGTACATCGACATCAGCGTCTTCGGCGCCGCCGCGGTCGACGTCATCGTCGACGTCAACGGTGCCTACAGCGCGGCCGAGCCGGGTGGACTCATCTACCGACCGGCCTCCTCGCCCCAGCGCATCGTCGACACCCGGATCGGGCGCGGCACGACCACCCTGGGCACGGCTGACACGAACTGGGTGCAGGCGCCGAGCACGGCCGCCCCTGCTGGCACGCGCGCCGTCGTGGCCAATGTGGCGGCCGTGGCCCCGACCGCCTCGACCTTCCTGTCGCTCTGGTCCTACGGCGCCGGCCGGCCCAAGGGCAGCAACCTCAACCCGGCCGCGGGCCAGACCGTGGCCGGCTTCGCCGTCATGCCGGTCAGCCAGGGGAGGTTCAACATCTACAACCACGCGGGCCGCACGGACGTCGTGGTCGATGCCGTCGGCCGCTTCGAGCCCCACCCCGCGCGCTGATCAGGCGGCCAGCGGCCGGAACGACACCTCGACAGCAGCCCTGACGGGCCTTCGAGTCGCTCGCTCCGGCCACGCTCCCTTCGGCTACGCCCCAGCCCGCGCCTCGGCGTCGTCGTCGGCGCGCTCGAGGAGCTCGCGCACCGCGGCGACGATCGTCCGGTCGAGCTCGACGTGCTGCTCCATCAGCCGGAGCAGCGTGCGAGCCGCGTGGGCGTTGCGCTCGTAGCCGGGCACGAGGTCGGCCAAGGGCAGCAGCTCGGCTCCGAAGCGCCGCTCGACCCCCCGGTCGACGGCGAAGAGATCCTGCTGCGGCCCGTTCCCCAGGCCGAGGAGGCCGAGGATCGTGACCCAGCGGTCGACGGCATACCCCTGGATGAAGCGGGTCGCCGTCAGGCGCTCGCCGCGCAGGTCGCGGTGCAACCCGACGTAGAGGTTGGTGATCGCCTCACCCACCTGCTCCCCGAGGCTCGGTGTGCCGGGAAGCGGCGCGGTGGGGGTGTCGAGGCCCGCGGGCGCGTCGGCGCGCTGCCAGTGCACTCGGCCCGGCGGGTAGCCCGCGGTCACCATGTCGCTGAGGGAGAAGACGGCATACTCCGCGAAGAGCCCGCCCACGAGCAGCGCCTTGCGGCCGACGGGACTGTTCTCGAACGACCACACGATCGGCTGCGCGGCCTCCAGCCAGCCGAGGTCGTCGAGGTAGCGCTGCCGGGCAGCGGCGTCGTCGACGACGACGAAGAAGTCGGCGTCGGAGTGCTCGTCGAGCCGGTGCAGGTCGCGCCCGACCGAGCCGAGCCCGAGCAGCGCCACGGCGTCGCCGCGGGCTGCGAGCACCGCGCCGAGGCGGTCGAGGAAGGCCATCAGCCGCTCGGGCATGCTGCCCGCGGCGGGGATGGTCGGGGTGGCGGGGTTGGGTGTGGGGTCGTCGGACATCCGTCGCTCCTTCGTCGGGTCGACGTTTCAGCCCGCCCGGCCCAGCGCCGTCGAGGTCGCGACACCGAGAGGGTATGCCGTCCGCCCGCCTCCGCGGAAGGGCTCGCGCGAGCGTGCTGCGGGGTCGCGCCGGTGCGGTGCGGTGGCGCTCGTGACAAGGTGGGATGGTGCCGGTGACCGTCGAGCAGGTGCGTGAGGTCGCGATGGGGCTGCCTCGGTCCTACGAGGTGCTCGTGCGCGACCGGGTGAAGTTCAGGGTGGGCAAGATCGTGTGGCTCGCCTTCTCCTCCGACGAGACGCAGATGGGCTTCGCCTTCCCCAAGGAGGAGCGCGACGTCCTCGTCGCGAGCGAGCCCGACGTCTTCCTCATGCCGCGGCGGTCCGACCTGCGCTTCAACTGGGTCGAGGTGCGCCTCGATGCGCTCGACGTGCAGCGGATGCGCGAGATCGTGCTCGACGCCTGGCGCATGGTCGTGCCGCAGGCAGTGTCCCTCGCGATGGGGTAAGCCGCGGTGGGGGGCCCCACCCCAATCGAAAGAGCACTTCGTCGGGTAGTTCAGCATTCCACCACCCGACGGATCGCTCTCTCGATCATGGGGTGGGCCGGCGGATCGCTCTCTCGATCATGGGCTGGGGCGACGGAGTGATCTCTCGGTTGCGCGGGGGGCCGGGCAACCCCAATCGAAAGAGCACTTCGTCGGGTAGTTACGCGTCCCACGACCCGACGGATCGCTCTCTCGATTACAGAGGGGTGGGCGACGGAGTGCTCTTTCGATTGGCTCGTCGTGTTCCGCTCCTCGAGCCGGCGCCGTGGGTCGCGGCCAGCGCGGTGAGCTCCTGCGCCACCGCCGCGATGAGGTCGTCGACGTCGGGCAGGGCGGTGGCGTCGGCGGTGATGCCGATCGTCATGCGTCCGTTGCACGTGACCATCGCGGTGCTGACCCGCACCTCCTCAGCGGTCGGAACCCAGGGGATCAGCTCGACGAGCCGGCTGCCGAGCAGGTGCTGCTCCGTCGCCGGGCCGCGCACGTTGGAGGCGACGAGGTTGACTCGGCCCTGTCCCGAGCGTCCGTACGCGCGGGCCCCTCGGGCGAGCAGCACGGCGGGGATGTGGTCGGCCATCCGCACGACGGCCGCCGTGGCGGCGGGCACCCCGCGCGCCTTCTGCTCAGCCGTTCGTGCACTGACGGCGGCCAGCCGGGCAACGGTGCTGTCGAGGTCGACCGGCAGCACGACGAACATCGCCGACGCGAGGTTGCCCGGGCGCAGGGGCCGGCCGGACTGTCGCGCGGCGTGCTGCTGGGAGGGGCGGCCCGACACAGGCACGATGGCGCGCACGACGACGGAGTCGACAGGTTCTCCGCGGCCCAGCAGGAAGCGCCGGAGCCCTCCTGCAAGTGCCGCGAGATAGAGGTCGTTGACGGTGGCGCCGGCCCCCTCGGCCGCACGTGCCAGCGGAGTCAGGTCGATCGACGTCCACCCCCAACTGCGTTGCGCCCCAAGGGGGCCCGTGAGCACCGACGGCGGGAGGTCCGGCACGAGCACCTGGCGCAGGCCGAAGCGGACCTGAGCGGCTCGGCGACCGGCGGCCCGCGGGTGGAGGGCCGAGCGGAGCAGCAGCCGCAGGGACCGCAGCGGCAGGAGGCAGAGCCACCGGAGGAGGTCTGCGACGAGCGCTCTCCGCGTCGGGGGAGGTTGACTGTCGCCTCCGGTGGGAGGGCGCGGGCTGCCCGCCGGAGGCGGGGTATCCGTGAGCAGGGCTGCGACGAGGTCGGATCCGCTCTGGCCGTCGACCATCGTGTGGTGCGCCTTGGCGACGACGGCCCAACGCCCGCCGGCCAGTCCGTCGACCTGCCAGAGCTCCCAGAGGGGCTGGTCGGGGTCGAGCCGCCGACCCATGACCTCGCAGACGAGAGCGCGCAGCTCATCGTCGCCCGCCTCACCGGGCCCGTCGAGCGTCACGTGGTGCACGCGGTCGGCCGGGTCGGACTCCGGCGCGTCGACCCAAAGCGGCCGCCCGAGGTCGAGCGGAATCGGCATCGCGCGCCAGCCGAGGCACGGCACCTGAGCCACAGCGGCGGCGACGTGATCACGGAAGGCACCGGGGTCGGGCGGCACTCCTTCGAGGACGAGCACCGAGCCGACGTGGAGCGACTGGATGCTGGTCTCCATCGGAAGGAAGATCGCATCGAGGGCGTGAAGCCGCTGCCGGCGAGGCACACCTCAGTCTTGCGGCACACGCTGCGCGGCGCAGCGGATCGCGCCGGACCTCAGGGTCAGGTCATCGACATCACACAGCACGGCCACAACCGGGGTGGCGACGGTGGAGACATTCCCGGAAGGAGTTCGCATGAACCCGTCACACCGTGCCACCCCCCGAGCCACCCCCCGAGCGCTGCAGAGGGCAAAGCTCTGGACCGCCGGCCTGCTCACCGCCTCGACCGTCCTCGTCGGCGCCGTCGGGGTCCACCTCGCTGAGGCGCAGACCCAGACCGTCGCCACGCAGACGGTGAGCCAGGTGTCCTCCAGCGGCTCTAGCTCGTCCGACACCAGCTCGTCCGACACGAGCTCATCGGGCTCGAATGCCTCCGACTCCGGCTCGTCATCGAGCGGGTTCGCCGCCGTGGCGCCTCTCGGCGGCTCGGCGGCCGGTGCCCAGAGCAGCTCCGGGGGGTCGTGATGAGCGCCCTGCCCACCCGAGAGGCGCTCGCGACCGTTCCCCTCGAGGCGTTCGGCACGACGAACTCGCTCGTCGTCACCCGTCCCGAGGTAGCGGGCGAAGCGGCGCGGATCGCCCTCGCCCACCTGGCTGACGTCGACCTCGCGGTGAGCCGCTTCCGGCCCGACTCCGAGGTGAGCCGTCTCGCGGCGCGTGCCGAGCACAACGCGGTGGATGCGTTCGTCACGACGACCTTCACGGCATACCTCGTGGCGGCTCTGCGTGCAGCGCGACTGACGGGCGGTCTCGTGGACCCGACGGTCGGATCGGCCCTCGTGGCAACGGGATACGACACCGACATCGCGCAGGTGCGAGGGCGTGGGACCTTCCACCGCACGCGCATCGCGGGCGTTCCACGGTGGCACTCCGTCCACCTCAACCCGTCGGCGCGGCGCGTCGAGGTGCCCCGTGGCACCCTCCTCGACCTCGGTGCGTCGGCGAAGGCCCACGCCGCCGACACGGTGGCCGCGATGCTCGCCGACGCGCTGCCGGGCGGCTTCCTCGTCAACCTCGGCGGCGACATCGCCGTGGCCGGTGAGCCGCCGCGCCGTGGCTGGTCGATCGGCATCGACGACGCCTCCGGGCACCCGCTCCAGGTCGTCACGAGCGTGGGCCAGGCCGTGGCGACGTCGTCGACCCAGCGCCGCGCGTGGCTCGGCGACGACGGTCCGCACCACCACATCGTCGACCCGCGCACCGGCCAGACGGCCGCGACGGTGTGGGCGCAGGTCAGCTGCGCGGGTGCCAGCAGCCTGGAGGCCAACGCCGCCTCGACGGCCGCGATCATCCTCGGCGAGGATGCTCCCGAATGGCTTGCGACACAGGGCATTCCGGCACGCCTCGATGCCGTCGACGGGCGCGTCGTGCGGACTCTCGGCTGGCCCGACCCCGTCGCGTGGGCTGCCTGATGAACGAGCTGCTCTGGTATGTCTCGCGCGCCACGGGTGTCGTCAGCATCGTTCTGCTCACCGTCGTGCTCGTGCTCGGCATGGTGACCTCGGGCCGCCGGAGCCCTCACGGCGAGTCGGCGACAGTCGTCGTCGCACTGCACCGGTGGCTCTCGCTCGGCATGGTCGTCTTCATGGTCGGCCACATCGCCACAGCGATCGCGGAGACCTACGTGTCGATCGACCTCGTGTCTGCTGTGCTGCCCTTCACGTCGGGCTACGAGCCGCTCTGGGTCGGCCTCGGCACGCTCGCCGTCGACATCATGCTCGCCGTGCTCGTCACGTCGCTGCTGCGTCACCGCCTCGCGGAGCGCACGTGGCGGCGGGTCCACGTGCTCTCCTACGCCCTCTGGCCGATGGCGCTCGTCCACGGCCTCGCCCTCGGCACCTCCGGCGAGCCGCTGCTGCGCGGCACGACCATCGCCTGCGCGGTGGCCGGGCTCGCTGCCCTCACGTGGCGCTGGTCCGGCACCCATCACGACCGTCAACGACGTCTCGACGTCGCAACCCAGGAGTGGTCATGACCCTCGCGCACCTGCTCGACTCCGCCGGCCTGACGGGCCGGGGCGGGGCCGCCTTCCCCACCGGCACCAAGGTCGCGGCGGCTGTCGCCGGCGCTGCCGACCTCGTCGTCAACGCCTGCGACGGCGAGATCGGCGCGGCCAAGGACGGCTGGGTCGTCGCCCACCACCTCGCCGAGCTCGTCGAGGGAGCCTCGCTCGTCAGCGCCCGCCGACCCGCCCGGTATGCCGCCCACCGGGGCTCCGCGACCGCCGCAGCCCTGCTGGCCGCGGGGCTGCCAGTGCTCGAGGCGCCTCCCCGCTACGTCTCGTCCGAGGAGTCGGCCCTCATCTCCCTCGCGCACGGCGGCCTTGCCCGCCCGATGACCAAGCGCCGGCCCTTCGTCCGCGGCGGCGCCGGCTCCGACGGGCGCCGCATCCGGCCGACCGTCGTGCTCAACGCCGAGACCGTCTGGCGGGTCAGCCAGGTCGCGCGCTTCGGCGCCGACTGGTTCCGCGCCCAGGGCACGCCGGCCGACCCCGGGCCGAGGCTCGTCACCCTCAACACGCCTACCGCGCGGGGCGTCGTCGTCGAGACGCAGGCGGGCGTGCCGCTCAGCCACCTGCTCCACCTCGTCGGCGGGCTTTCGCCGGAGGTGCCGGCCGTCGTCGTCGGAGGCCTCGGCGGGTCCTTCGTCCGGACGGCGGATCTGCCCGGCCTGCGGTGGTCGTCCGCCGACCTCGCGCAGGTCGGAGCCTCCATGGGGCCTGGCGTCATCGAGATCCCCCACCCCGACGACTGCCCCCTGCAGCTCGTCGACCGACTGCTGACGTATGCCGCGGGCGAGTCCGCCGGCCAGTGCGGTCCGTGCATGTTCGGTCTGCCGGCCCTCGCGGCTGACTGGCGGGCGCTCGGGGAAGCCGACCCTGCGGCATACGCCCGCGTGCGCGGTCGTGCTGGGCTGCTGCCCGGCCGAGGCGCCTGTCGCTTCCCCGACGGCATCGCCCGCTTCACGGCGTCGGCCCTCGACGCCTTCGCCGACCACATCGGCGAGCACCGGGCCGGGCGCTGCCCGACCCACGACCGCAGGAGTGCCCGTGTCCACGCCCGCTGACCACACCCGACGCCGCCTCGGACTCGCCGAGGAGACGACGCTGGCCGTCGACCGCATCGCCTGCACGGGGCACGGGGTGTGCGCCCAGCTGCTCAGCCAGGTGCGCCTCGACGAGTGGGGCTATCCGGTCGTCGACGACCCCGCGGTGCCCGAGCCCGACGCGCGGACGGCGATCCGGCACTGCCCAGCCCGGGCCCTCTATCTGCGCAAGGCTCCGCCTGCCACGTGACCTCCCCGTCGGTTGTCCGCACCGGACCGGGGTGGAAGGGCGGGCGACTCGCGCAGGAGTGTCGGATCCGGGGGGCGGCGTTCGTGGAAGAGGTGAAAGGCAGCCGGTGGAGGCCGCCTGGACAAGGAGTCATGGCATGACGCGGTATCTGATCTCGTTTCCCAGCAGCGCGATGGACGTTCCGCAGGAGGAGGGGCCTGCTGTTTCGGCGGACGCGCACGCGGTCATCAAGGACGCCAAGGATGCCGGTGTGTATCTCTTCAGTGGCGGGCTCGACGAGGCCGTGGAGCCCGTCCTCGTGGCCGGCGACGGGACGGTCACGAGCGGCACGTATCCGCAGACCAGCCAGCTCACCGGTGGGTTCACGGTGGTCGAGGTGCCCTCACGCGAGGCCGCCCTCGAATGGGCCGCGAAGCTGGCGACCGCCTGCCGATGTGCCCAGGAGGTTCGCGAGTTCGCATTCGACCCGCTCGCCTGACCAACCTGGACACGGTCAGCGCGGCGGGGTCGCCGCGTCCGTCCGAAGCCTCTGCGCCAGGTGCTCCAGCTCGGTGTACAGCAGGCGGCGATCTTGTGTGGCGCGCGCCCATTCGATGTAGGCCGTGTAACCCTCGGCAATACGCATGATCCGGCCGGCGGCGAGCCGCCTGACCGTCTCATAGTCATAGGTGTCGGTGGCCACGCCGACGGCCAGGAACTCGTAGTAGTTGAGGTAGTCAATGAGTTGGTTGCGAACTTCCTTGTCGGACAGGGCCGCCTCGCAGACCTCCTCGGCTGTGAGCAGGCCGCGCTCCTCGAACAACCGCATGAATCGAATCCGGCGATCATGCGTGGTCGCGTAGAACTCCACCGTGGCTTGTCGTCGGGCGCGACCTTCCGCCACCTGCTCGATTCGCTCGGACAGCTGAACCTGCCGTCTCAGGGCCCGCAGCTGGAGTGCGAACACCACGAAGAGGATCAGGTTCACCCCCACGGCTGCGCCGCCGATCACCAGTGACCACGACTCGAAACTGCTCAACGGGAGCCCCCTGGTTCACGTCCTCCGCCTGCACGGAAGCACCTTTCCGGTGACGTGACGATACTGCGATGACTATGGACCAGTGGGGATTAAGGGAATGCCAAGTCAACATCCTGCCCGGTCCCAGAAAACGCGTGAACTCACGACGAACACGGTTTCTTGTGTCATCGGTGAATCCGGATTCACCTCACGCCCCTTTCCGGCCATTTCGCCGCTACTTTGTGAAAGCCCCTCACCCCACCAGGAACATCGCCGGTTCCGGGGGCAGGAAGGACTCACATGAAAGCCAGGATCCTGGCCCTCGCCAGCTCACTCGCCGTGGTTGCACCGTTGGCCATCGGGACGCTGGGCGAGGCCAACGCGGCGTCGACCACCACCGACAATCCCCCGGTCTCGCTCGTCGGGGGCATGACGTCGCCGATGTACGACTACACCAACGCCATCCGAGAGACCGTCTGGGTCGACACCCCAGATCTCGACGGAGACGGCAAGACGGAGCGCATCGCCGCCGACATCATCCGGCCGCGCGAGCTCGACGGCACCGCACGCATACCGATCATCATGGACGCCAGCCCCTACTACCTCAGCCTCGGACGGGGCAACGACACCGAGTTCAAGG
This sequence comes from Humibacillus xanthopallidus, assembly GCF_006717145.1. Taxonomy (GTDB): domain Bacteria; phylum Actinomycetota; class Actinomycetes; order Actinomycetales; family Dermatophilaceae; genus Humibacillus; species Humibacillus xanthopallidus. The sequence continues at coordinate 126,264 of NZ_VFQF01000003.1, forward strand.
AGTACGGCACCAACGGCGACCCGACGAAGTTCCCGCTCTACTACGACAACTACTTCGTCCCGCGCGGCTACGCGTTCGTCGCCGTCGACATGGCGGGCACCGCCCGGTCCACCGGGTGCACCGACGAGGGCGGCCGTTCCGACATCGAGTCGGTCAAGGCCGTCGTCGAGTGGCTGAACGGCAAGGGCACCGCCCGCGACGCGAGTGGCGCCGCTGTCAACGCCGCGTGGAGCAACGGCAACACTGGGATGATCGGCAAGTCCTACGACGGGACGCTCGCCAACGGCGTCGCCGCCACCGGCGTCGACGGGCTGAAGACGATCGTGCCGATCAGCGCGATCAGCTCCTGGTACGACTACAACCGCTGGCAGGGCGCCGTGAAGTCGCGGCACTACGCAAGCAGCCTCTCGCGGACCATCGCCCAGCGCCGCACCATCCCGACGGACTGCTCGGCTCGCCTGGCCTCCATGGACGCCAACGACGCCGACGCCACCGGTGCCTACACGGACTTCTGGGCCGAGCGCGACTACCGCGCAGGCAGCTCTTACGACGCTTCGAAGGTCAAGGCGAGCGTCTTCGTCGTCCACGGCCTGCAGGACAACAACGTCAAGACGATGAACGCCTCGAAGTGGTGGGCCGACCTCGGCAAGCAGGGCGTCGAGCGCAAGATGTGGCTCACTCGCCTCGGTCACGTCGACCCGTTCGACAGCGACCGGCAGGAGTGGGTCACCACCCTGAACCGTTGGTTCGACCACGAGCTCATGGGCATCGACAACGGCATCGACCGGGAGCCGGCTGTCCGGGTCGAGACCGCCCCGAACCAGTTCGAGACGTCCAGGACGTGGCCGATCCAGTCCGCGCGCACGATGTCACTCAACCCTCGGGCGGACGGCACGCTGGCGCTCGGTTCCCAGGACCGCAGCACCGCCAGCTACGTCAACAACTCCCGCCTGAGCGAGGCCAACGCGGTGTCGCTGACCGCCAACCCGAACCGGTTGCAGTTCCTCACGGGGGCGACGACGCAGGACGTCCGGATCTCCGGCACGCCGACGGTCGACCTCGCCGTGGCGCATACGGCCCCGGTCGGCCAGGTCTCGGTGATGCTCGTCGACTACGGCGCGATGGATCGGGTCAGCGCTACCGGTGACGGCGCCCTGACCCTCGGGACGGAGTCGTGCTGGGGAGCATCGATCGCCACGGATGACGCCTGCTACAAGGACGTCACCCGTCGCCTGCAGAGCACCCAGCTGCAGGTGCTCGCTCGCGGCTGGGCCCGTCTCGACGGGGCCGGCCAGCACCAGGTCACTGTCGAGCTGGCCGCCAACGACGTCGTCGTCCCGGCCGGGCACCAGCTGGGTCTCGTCGTCAGTGGGGCGAGCAATGGTGTCATCGCCGTGGACGCCAGCGCGGGCACGTATGCCGTCGACTTGCGTTCCACACGGTTGAACCTGCCGGTCTCCGGCCCGATGAGCAGCTTCGCTCCCGGGCGCCTGACCGCCAAGGACACCGACGACCTGGCCCGCGGCACCCTGCCCGACCTCGACGCGATGCTCTGGCCCCGGTGATACGGCGCGCTCAGGCGGTGCGGGTTTCGTAGAGCGCCGCCCTTCAGAGCGAGCTGGCCCCACCCCGGACACCCCGGGGCGGGGCCAGCTCTTCGCCACTCCGGGAGTGATCGGGGCAGTTCGCGCCTCGGGCAAGTGCCTGCCTCGGGTCGCGGTCGCAGCTGCGTAGTGACATACGCCTGAGCGGCGGGACAATTCTCGGCATCACCAGGAGGTCGGCATGCAGACTCGCTCGTTCCCCTCTGTCCCGGATGGTCGCTCGCCTGCGGGGGCCGAGGTCCGCGTCCTCGTCGAGGGCGAGACCGGCAGCATGATCCACTCCACCGTCGCGCCAGGTCAGGTCAACCGAGCGACAGTCCATGCGACCGTGAGCGAGTTCTGGCACGTGCTCTCGGGCGAGGGTCAGATCTGGCGACGCGATGCCACCGGCGAGGAGACAACTGATCTCGTGCGAGGGGTGTCCGTCGACATACCGGTGGGGACGGCGTTCCAGTATCGTCTAGCCACGGCCACCCTCGTGAGGACGTGTTGACCTGGGAGCGTCAGCCTCGCATCCGAGAGGTCGCCCGTCGTCCGGTATCACCGGTTCTGGGCGTGTCTCTGTCCTTCAGCGCTCGAGGACGGAGGACGCCATGGCCACGCAGGACCAGAGACACCCCCAGGCCCACGACCTGGCCCCGGGGCCGCTGCCGCTTCCGGAGCAGGACTGCCGCGCCCTCTACTGCCCCGAGTGCGGCATGCCGACATGGGTGGAGTGGCGCGACATGGGCCACGTGAAGGTCCGCTGCTTCTCGCGGCACTGGTTCCTCATGCTCGACGAGCGGCTCCCCTGACAGACAGCGCAGACCCCAACGACGCAATCGAAAGAGCACTCCGTCGGGTGGTTGAATGCGTGATTACCCGACGAAGTGCTCTTTCGATTGGGTGAGGTGCCGCGCCCGTGATCGAGAGAGCGATTCGTCGGGTGGTGGAGTGGTGGATTACCCGACGAGGTGCTCTTTCGATTGGACAGTGGCCGACGGAGTGCTCTTTCGATTGGGTGGGGCACCCCACTCGCTGATCGAAAGAGCGATTCGTCGGGTGGTGGAGTGGTGGATTACCCGACGAAGTGCTCTTTCGATTGGACAGTGGCCGACGAAGTGCTCTTTCGATTGGGGTGGTCAGGGGTGGGGGCGGCGGAGGTGGTCGGGGGCTGGCATCCGGCGCAGGTCGACGCTCCAGAAGCGCACGACGAGGCGGTATGCCGCCCGCAACGTCACGTGGTGCTCGTAGCCTCCCTGCGCGGCGGGCACGACCTCCGACCGGGCCACCTCCGCTGCGCCCCGGACCGCGGCGTCGAGCTCTCGACCGTTGACGTGGAGCACGACCGCCCCGACGTAGGTGACGGCCACGAGCTCGTGCCCGCGGTCGGCATCGCCGGTGAGCAGCGTCCACGAGAAGGCGTCGCGCTCGTGGCGCCAGTCCTGCACCTGCGCGCCGCGCAGGTCGAGCGCCGCGAGCGTCAGGACGTCGACGGGCAGGTCAGGGGGTGTCGCGGTCACGACACCATCCTGATCCTCGACCCGTCGCGCCACGACCCCAGCAGCTCGAAGCAGAGACTCGCGTCAGAGGGCGAGCCAGTCGACCTCGCGGCCACCGAGCGCCGCCACCCGGGCGAGCAGCCCGAGCCGTGACGCCTTGACGGCAGGGTCGTCGTGCATGACGCGGATCTCGTCGAAGAACCGCTCGGCAGCAGCCGGCAGCGCGCCACCGACCGAGAACAGCCGCTCGACATCGCCCTCGTGGCCGGCCATCGCCTCCTCGATCGCGACGACGATCGACTCGAGCTCGCGCTCGGCGGGCTCGGCCGTGTCGGGCAGCGAACCGCCCTCCTCCACGGCGACCCCCGCAGGCAGGATCCGCATGCTGCGCTGGAGCGCCGCGACGATCGACCTGGCCCCCTCTTCCGCCAGCGACTCGCTGAGCACCGCGACGAGCTCGTCGGCCCGCGCCGGCCGGTCCGCGGCCGGCAGCACCGCGCGCACGACCGAGTGCAGGTGGCCGGCCTCGCTCAGCTGCTGCTCGTAGCGCTGCCGCACGAAGTCGACCGCAGCCTCCTGCACCTCGGCGCCCGTCTCGATGCCCTGCCGCGCAAGGCGATCGGCCGCAGCCCGCACCCCGTCGCGCACCGAGACCGCCGACAGCATCGGGAACCCCCGCAGCACGCGGACGAGACCGAGGGCCGTGCGACGGACCCCGAACGGGTCGGAGGTGCCGGTCGGGACGGACCCCACGGCATACATGCTCGTCAGCAGGTCGAAGCGGTCGGCGAGCGACAGGACGGCACCCGGCACGCTGCGCGGCTCGCCCGACGCCGACGAGCGCGGCATCTCCATCTCGGCCAGCGCCTGGGCGACGGCCGGGCTCTCACCGGCGCGGACGGCATACTCCTGCGCCATCGTGCCGGCGAGGCTCGACAGCTCGACGACCATCTGCGACGCGAGGTCGAACTTGCCGAGCGCGGCGGCGCGGCGCACCGTCTCGGCGTCCTTGTCGTCGAGGCCGTATGCCGCGGTGAACGTCTGCGCGAGGTCGGCGATGCGGTTGACGCGGTCGTCGAAGGAGCCGAGCCGCTCCTCGAAGGTGAGGGCGCCGAGGCGGCTGCGGAACTCCTCCGGCGAGACCTCGAGGTCGGCGCGCCAGAAGAACGCGGCGTCCTCGTAGCGCGCGCGGATGACGGACTCGTTGCCGGCGCGCACGAGGTCGGTGTCGTGCGGGCCGTTGGCGAAGGTGATGAAGTGCGGCAGCATGCGCCCGTCGTCGCCGACCACCGGCAGGTAGCGCTGGTGCTTGCGCATGACGGTGCGCAGGATCTGCGGGGGCAGGTCGAGGAAGCGCTGCTCGAACGACCCGAGGATCGCGCGCGGGTCCTCGACGATGTCGGTGATCTCGTCGACGAGGTCGCTCTCGCCGTCCACGTCGACGGTGCCACCCACCGACGCGGCGAGCTCCGTCGCGGCGGAGACGACGCGCTGCCGACGCTCGTCGCGGTCGAGGACGATGCCGGCGCCGGCGAGCAGCTCGCCGAAGCCGCGGGCGTCGCTCACCTCGACGACGGGCTCGTCGGCGGAGCGCAGCACGCGCGTCGACGTGCCCGACACGAGCGCGGAGACCGCGACGGGGACGTGGGTCGTGCCGAGGAGCACGACGAGCCAGCGCACGGGGCGCGAGTAGGACAGCTCGGGGTCGCCCCAGCGCATGTTGCGCTCGGCGTGCAGCGAGCGGACGGCAGCGTCGGCCAGGCCGGCGACGATCGACGGCGAGGTGCGCCCGGGCACGAAGCGCTCGACCGCGACGTACTCGACCCCGTCGGCATCGACGCGCGTGACGTCCTCCGGCGTCTTGCCCTGTCCCCGAAGGAAGCCGAGGAGCGCCTTCGTGGGCTCGCCGTCGTCGCCGTATGCCGCAGTGGCGCGCGGTCCCCGGACCGTCAGGGTGGTGTCGGCCTCGGCCTGCGCGACGTCCTCGACGGTGACGACGATGCGGCGCGGGGTCGCCTTGACGGCGACGGCACCGTGCTCGAGCGAAGTCGCCGCAAGCTGCTCCTCGACCGCGGCGCGCACCGACTCCGTCGCGCGGCGCACGTCGACGTGCGGCAGCTCCTCGACGCCGATCTCGATGAGGAGGGGCTGGGCCCCGGTGACCTCGGGGAGGGCGGCCGCGGTGGCGGGCGCAGGCGGGGTCCACTGCCCGAGCGGGAAGCCGAGCTCCTCGCGGCGCGCGACCCAGAGCTCCGACACCGCGCGGGTGAGGCGGCGCATGAGACCGAAGGAACGGGCGCGCTCCGTTGTGCTGATCGCGCCTCGCGCGTCGAGGACGTTGAAGGTGTGGCTGCACTTGAGCACGTAGCTGTAGGCCGGGACCGGCAGCGAGCGGTCGAGCATCCGCTGGGCCTCGTCGGCATAGAGCTGGAAGAGGCGGTGGTTCAGCTCGACGTCGGCGTCGTCGAGGTAGTAGCGGCTCATCTCGTACTCAGCCTGGGCGAAGACCTCGCCGTAGGTGACCGTGTCGTTGTACTGGATCTGCGAGAAGTGCCGGACGTTCTCGAGCGCCATGAGGATGCGCTCGAGGCCGTAGGTGATCTCGACGGCGATCGGGTCGAGGACGAGGCCGCCCGCCTGCTGGAAGTAGGTGAACTGGGTGATCTCGAGCCCGTCGAGCCAGACCTCCCAGCCGAGGCCCCAGGCGCCGAGCGCCGGTGAGGCCCAGTTGTCCTCGATGAAGCGGATGTCGTGGGCGCGGGTGTCGATGCCGAGAGCCTCGAGGCTCTCCAGGTAGATCTCCTGCGGGTTGTCGGGCGCCGGCTTGAGGATGACCTGGTACTGCGTGTGCGTCTGGAGGCGGTTGGGGTTCTCGCCGTAGCGGGCGTCGTCGGGTCGCACGCTCGGTTCGACGTAGGCGACCTGCCACGGCTCCGGGCCGAGGACGCGCAGCGACGTGGCAGGGTTCGCCGTGCCGGCGCCGACCTCGGTGTTGAACGGCTGCATGACGAGCGCGCCACGGCTGGCCCAGAACTCCTGGAGGCGCAGGATCGCCTCCTGCATCGTCGGCGACCCGGTTGCACGGTCGACGGCGGCGGGCAGGGTCGGGGGCTGGTGCACTGGCGTCATGTCTCTCATCCGGAAGGCGGTGCGTGGCGGGCGCGGGGCCGTAGCGACGGTCTGGTGCACGGTCAGCCCTGTAAGGGCGGGTCCGGGCGGCCACCACCCTAGTTGCCGAGACCCGTGCTCGCGCGCGCCGACGGGTGGGATGCGACCGATCGGGCTCCGGGATTCAGCCCATGCTGGCGGTCATCGCGGTCAGGCGCTCCACGTGCGCAGTCGCTGCTGCGACGGCCTCGAGATCGCCGAGCTCGCTGAAGCCCACTCCGAGGGGGCTGCTCGCCCTGCGAACCTCGAGCTCGCGCGTGATGGTGGCGCTCAGGTCCGCCGTCACCTCCGCAGCCGTGCCGCCGTGGCGCTCGACGAGGAGAGTGAGCAGCTGCCGGTAGCGCCCGCCGCGTCCGCGGGCGATGGGGCGTAACCCTTCGATGGCGAGCACGGCGCTCGCCATCAGGGCATCGCGAGCCATGAGGTCTCCCGAGCAGTGGTCGGCGTCAGCGGCGGGGGTGGTGAGGATGGGGTGCGCGATGCCATCCCGCGCCAGCAGGACCATGTTGACGCCGAACGCCACCTCGACAGCCACTGGCCGTGCGTCGCGCTCGATGACGATGACGTTGCCGACGTCCACGGAGCCACGCGATGACCTGATGGCGACGTTCGCGTTGCGCCCGGTCGTCCCGGGGAGACCGAAGACGTGCCGGAAGGGGGCGAGACGGGGGTCGTCGAGATCGAGGGCCCACCCGGCACCGGTGGCAGCGGTGACGAGGTCGCCGTCGCCGGGATGGGCTCGCGCCACGAGGTCGAGCGGCTCCGCGCTCCCCTCTCCGCGAGGCCCCCGGAGGAGTGTGCGCGCGAGGAAGTCGCTCGCGAGAGCGAAGGCCTCCTCGAGGTCGGCTGCCGGTAGGAGAGCGCCGAACGCGTGGAAGCTGCACCCATAGGGCGACACCGTGCCCGTGCGGTCGAAGTGGTCGAGGTTGCGCAGTCGCAGGGCGGGTTGGAGCAGGTAGGTGCGTGGCACCGGGACGACCTCGAGGGCCGGCTTGAGGACGCTGATGGTCGAGTTCGTGAAGCGGATCGACGGGTCGTGGCGAGAGATGACCGGCGCCCTGCTCGACTCGATGAGCCCGTGGGAGCGGCAGGTGTCCCGGAAGTCATCGAGAACGTGAATTGCTCTGTGCGTCAGAGGAATTGACAATTCAAACCTCAGTTCTGGTGAGCCTGGTGATGCCCAGGAATTTCGACGAGCGAAACGGGCAAGCCGCGCATACGCTACCCGGGCCCACCCAATCCGACATCAGGGGAGAAAAGTGACCAGCACCATTCCCGGCATCGCCGCAGATCGATTCCTCAGCATTCTGCGCGACCCCCAGACCCGCATGCTGGTCGACCTGCAGGACCTCGTGACCCGGACCACGACGGAGTTCTGGGCCCGTCGTGGCACGCGCAACATGCACCTGCCCATCACGACGAACTCGATCTCCAGCCCGATGGGGCTCGGCAGCGACAGCCTTCCGGTGAAGATCGACCTCTTCGGGCAGCCGACCTACCTCGCCGACTCCATGCAGTTCATGCTCGAGTACGGCGCACGGCTCTCGGACAACGGTGCGTGGTACCTCATGCCGAGCTTCCGGGGTGAGGACGCGGACGAGCGGCACCTCAACCAGTTCTTCCACAGCGAGGCCGAGATCATCGGCAGCCTTGGGGACGTCATGGGCCTCTCGGAGGCGTACGTTCGGCACATCACCGCGGCCGCACTCTCGGAGCTCGGTGACCGGCTCGCCGCCCTCACTGGTTCCGTCGACCACCTGACGGCCATGGTCGACTCAGCCCCCTTCCCTCGCATCACGCTCGACGAGGCGGAGCGGCTGCTCGATGACGACCCGGCCTCGGTGCGCCACGAGCCCGGTGGGTTCCGGGTCCTCACCGGTCGCGGGGAACGGCGCCTCATGACCGAGGTGAGCCCGTTCATCTGGGTCACCCACTTCGACCACCTGTCGGTGCCCTTCTACCAGGCGTACGGCGACGAAGCCCAGCGCACCGCGCTCAACGGCGACCTCCTCTTCGGCATCGGCGAGGTCGTCGGCTGCGGTGAGCGCCATGTCGACGGGGCGCAGGCCCGCCGGGCGCTCGAGCACCACGAGGTCCCGGAGGAGGACTACGACTGGTACATCCGAATGAAGGACGAGCACCCCATGCAGACGTCCGGCTTCGGTCTCGGTGTGGAGCGCTGGCTCATGTGGGTCCTGCGATCCGACGACATCCGCGACATGGCGATCCTGCCCCGCTACAACGGTGTCCGGATCGTGCCGTGACTCAGACGGCGATGAGCCACTGGGCTCGCGAGCTCTACGACTTCGAGCAGCACTGCGACGGCGCGCAGGACCGGGACTACCGCTCTTGGCAGCCGACGAAGTGGCAGTCGCTCGAGAGTCTTCGTGATCGCCTCGTCACTGAGTGCTGGAACGGCCGCCCCGGCCCGGACGCCACGGCGCTGGAGCTCGGATGCGGCTCGGCCACCCTGCTCATCCAGCTCCAGGAGCGGGGAGTGCATGGAATCGGCGTCGACTGCGACCCGGGCGCCCGGCAGCTGGCGCGCGTGGCGGCAGGCTCTCTCGGCGTGGCCGCCCCGGCGCTGGTGGACGCCGACTTCTTCGACCCGGGCGCTCTCGTCGACCTCCCGATGGCAGATCTTGTCTTCCACATCGGCGTCATCGAGCACTTCGGCGAAGAGGAGCAGCTCGAGTTCCTGCGGATCTCGGCGTCCCGGTCGCACCGCTGGGTGCTCATCGGTATCCCGAACGAGAACGGTCCGGTCTTCTCGGGCTTCCTCAAGGCCGTCACTGCGGCGGACGCGGTCTACGACCACGACCACCAGCACATCGACGTGCCGGCGCTCGTGCAGCGCGCAGGTTACCGGCTGGCCCGGGCTGACGGGCTGCACCTCTTCTACTCGACGCCAGACCTCTACACCCCCGGCGACCCGAGCCTGGATGCGCTCCACGACCTCCTGCGTGAGCGCCTCGTCGAGCTCGGTGGTGAGCGGTATGCCGCCTTCCCCCACCTGGCCTTCGAGGTGGGGGACATCCCGGTGCTGAGGCGGGTGGAGGAGTCCCTGACGTCGCAGCAGCGCTACGACGCCGCCTTCCTGCGCTACTACCTCATCGACATCCGACCGGATCTCGGCGAAGCGGCGGCGCCGTGAGCCTGGTCGAGGAGGCGGTCGCCGACCCCCACACGGCCTACGCGCGTCTCGCCAGAGAGGGGGACGTCGTCCACGACGAACCGTCAGGTTCGTGGTTCGTGCTCTCGGCGGAGCTCGTGCGGCGGCTCTCTCGGGATCCGCGCCTGCGGGCGCGCGGGGTGCCGGCCGCGGTGTCCGAGATGTCTCCGGGCTCCCCGATCATCGAGGTCGAGCACTTCCTCGGACGGTGGCTGGTCTTCTCGGACCCCCCGCTGCAGTCACGGGTGCGAAGGGCCCTCGCCCCCTGCCTCGCGCGTCCCGCGGTCGCCGCACGTCTCGTCGGACTGGCCGACGTGGCGCGCACCCTGGCCACGGACCTCGCGGCGCAGGGAGGCGACCTCGTCGCGGATCTCGCAGTGCCGCTCTCACGGCGCACGACCGCCGCGATCCTCGAGGCGACGCCGGAGGAGATGTCCGAGCTCGAGGAGTCCTCTGCCGCGCTCATCGACTACCTCTCCACGCCGGGGTTCGACGAGCCCGCGGCCGCACGCGCCGTGCACGCGATCGCTCGCCTCAGGGCGGTGTTCGAGGACGGCATGGTGCCCCGCGGTGGTCAGGTGGCTCGGGCACTGTCCGATGCGGCCGCGATCGAGGCTGGCATCGGGCCCGAGGATGCGGTCGCCGCCTGCGCCCAGCTGCTCACCGGTGCGATGGAGCCTCTGACCACAGCCCTCGTGGTCGCGAGCCTGTTGGCACAGGCGCTGCCCGCCGCCGCCGCCGACGATCCCCCCACGATCCGCGCGCTCGTCGAGGAGGCGTTGTCCACGGAGCCGCCGTTCCACTTCGCGCCGCGCGTCGCTGCGGCGGACTTCGAGGTGGGTGGCCAGTCGGTGAGCGCGGGTGACCGGGTGGTGCTCAACCTGCTTGCCGCCAACGCTGACCTGCGCGGCCGCTGCCCTGCCGGTGCCGTGCCTGATCACCTGTCCTTCGGCAGCGGCACCCACTTCTGCCTCGGCGCGGCGGCAACCCGGCTCCACCTGGAGTCGGTGCTGCCGGCGGTCATCGGCACCGGGGTCGCGAGACGCATCGACCTCTCCGAGGTGGGCCGCCGCCCGGCTTTCGGTGCGACAGCTTTTGCGCACGTGCCCGTTCGAGGCGGGGCGGCCCGATGAAGAACGTCGTCTCGTCTCTCGACAGCCTCGGGCCCGGAGCCCGCCGTCTGCTGATCGCGTCCGCGCTCAACAACCTCGGCACCGGCCTCGTCCTCCCGTTGCTCGTCGCCTACGTCACCCTGGTCCTCGACCTCGACGTCCGGGTCGCGACGACGGCTGTGGCCGTGACGTCCGTCGGCGTCGCCGTGGGCGGCCCACTCGCTGGCTGGGGCGCGGATCGCTTCGGACGTCAGCGCGCGATCACGGCCGCCCTCAGCGTGTCGATGCTCGGCACTCTCGGGTACAGCGTCGCGAGCAACATACCGACGATCCTCGCCGCCGCCGCCCTGCTGGGGCTGGGTCTTGGCGGCAATGCCGTGTGGTTCACCCTGCTCGCCGAGTCCGTGCCGTCCGTGCTCCGGCCACGGGTCTTCGGCCTCAACCTCCTCGCCGTCAACGCATCGATCGGCTTGGGCGGCCTGATCTCTGGTCTCATCGTGCGCGGGCTCAGCGAGTCGAGCTTCCGCCTCCTCTATCTCGCGAACGCGGTGACCTTCGTGGCGGCGCTCGCCCTCATCCGGTCGGCGATTCCCCTCGTCAGGGCGGCCCGTGCCGCCCCCCGGCCCGTCGCGGTCCATGCCGGTGGCGTCGAGGAGCTGGCTCCGGTGCCGTCGCGCGATGACTCGGCGGCCGCTGACACGTCTGCGGTCGACGAGGGGTCGGTGCGGCCGGAGAGACCAGAGGGATCGACGGGCTCCACCTACTGGGATCTGTTGCGCGATCGCCGACTCGCCCCGGTGCTGGCTCTCGTCGCGCTGTCCTTCACCGTCGGCTACAGCCAGCTCGAGGGCGGCATACCGGCAGCCCTCATCGGTGGCCGGCACGTCTCACCCACCCAGCTGGCCATCGCCTTCGGGGTCAACACGGTCGCCGTGATCGTGTCGCAGATGGTGCTGCAGTCTCGCCTCGAGAAGGCGTCCGCCCGGACCAACGCGATCGCGATCGGTCTCATCTGGGGACTTACATGGGTGTGCACGGCAGCCGCCCTCCGCGCCGACGCCGGAACCCCCGCCCTGCTCTGGCTCGCGCTCGGGCTCATCGTGTTCGCGGTGGGAGAGTGCGTCTTCGGCGTCACCGTTCCGGTGCTGGTCAACTCACTCGTCGACGACGACTCACGCGGCCGGGCGAACGGCCTCTACTCCGTGATGATGTCCATCGGCTTCTTCGTGGGTCCGCTGCTCGCCGGTCAGCTGCTGGTCGAGGGCTCCGCACTGCTCATGGCCGTCACCTTCGGCGGAGCGTGCTTCGCGGTGGCAGTGCTGGCCGCACTGGTGGTGCCGCGCGATCGCCTCGACCGGTTGGGGGAGGCTCGGTGACGGTGACGGTGGCGCCACGGGCGCCCGTGCTCCCGCGGGCGCTCCGTCCGGGAGACCTCGTGGCCATCGTCTCGCCAGGGTCAGGCCTCGCCGGGCAATTCCCGGCGCGCCTCGCTTCTGGACGAAAGGCATTGCACGAGATGGGTTTTCGCACGATGCTGAGCGCGCATGCACGGCATACCGGGAGGTGGGCAGCAGGAACCGCACAGGAGCGGGCGCGCGACCTCATGGACGTCTTCGCAGACCCCGAGGTGCGTGGTGTCATCACGGCGATCGGGGGCCGCGGCACGGCCGAGGTGCTCGAGCACGTGGACTACGGCGTCATCGCCGCGAACCCGAAGGTCTTCTGTGGCTACTCCGACATCACGTCGCTCCACAGCGCCATCGCTGCCGAGACCGGGCTCGTCACGTTCTACGGTCCATCCGTCCTGATGGAGTTCGGGGACACACCAACCCCCTTCCCGGAGACGGCTGACGCGTTCCTGCGGGCTGTGGGTGTGCCCGGGCCGCTCGGAGAGATCGCCGCCCAGTCCGACATCGTGGTGGAGGGCACCGACTGGGAGGCGCCGCATCAGCGGCGCCGAGTCCCGGCCCCCACCCCCCGACTCGTCCGGCCCGGGTGTGGCTCCGGCCCTCTGGCCGGCGGGTGCCTGCCCGTCGTCACCAGCCTCATCGGAACGCCGTGGGAGGTCCGGGCCACCGGAAGCGTCCTCGTGCTCGAGACGCCGCAGACGCCGTACGTCATGGACGCCGCCCGAGCCGACCTCTGGCACCTCAGACAGGCGGGCCACCTGTCCGACCTTGCCGCGCTCGTCGTCGGCTGGCCGTTCGCACTTGAGCAGGTTGACGACCTCGCAGAGATCCTCGACGACGTCGTGCCGCCCGAGGCCGACTACCCGGTGCTGCTGGGCCGGCCCGTGGGTCACACCAGCCCGATGACCACCCTTCCCCTGGGAGTGTGCGCCCGCGTCGACGGCGCCACCCTCATGATCACCGACACCGCCACCCGAGGAGCCTGAAGAAGATGCACGTGATTGCCTGCCGTTGGGACGAGGTCGCGCTGCGGTCGATGCTCTCGATCCCTGGGGTCGAGGTGACGCTCGTCATGGACGAGTGGGAGTTCGCCAACCGCCGGCTGGCTCCGGAGCTGCTCGAACGAGTACGCGCTCAGCACGTCGTTCCCAGCTTCACCGACCTCGGGGCGCTCTCGGCGCTCGCCGCGGCGTTGGGTCGGCAGGAGCCGGCCGTCGGGGCGGTCTTCAGTCTGGCGGAGTACTCGCAGCTGGGTGCGGCCTACCTGGCGCAGGCGCTGGGTCTCGCCGAGCCTGAGGTGCGCACCAGCATCCGCGTGCGCGACAAGGCCGCCATGAAGGCCGCCGCGGTCGCTGCCGGAGTGCCCTGCGCGCGGCAGCGGGTGGTCGAGGACCGTTCCGCAGCGGGTCTCGACCGCATCGGTGCCGAGCTGGGCTGGCCCCTCGTCCTCAAGCCGCTCGACGGGATGGGCACCGTGGACACCTGGGTCGTGACCGACAGCGACGAGGCTGCGAACCGGCTGCTCAACGCTCCCGAGACGCTCATGATCGCCGAGGAGTACGTCCGCGGTGAGGAGTTCCACGTCGATGCGGTGTGGATCGAGGGGGAGGCGATGGACTTCAGCGTCGGGCGCTATCCCGTTCCTCGGGTCCAGATCGTCGACCCCGGTCACCTCAACGGTTCGGGCATGCTGCGCGAGGCCGAGCACGAGCGGTTCTACTCCGAGCTGCGGGATCTCTCTGCTCGCGTCAACGCGGCCATCGGCGTGCACACAGGCATCACTCACACGGAGTTCTTCCTCACCGAGGCCGGCTCCTGGGTCTTCTCTGAGGTCGCGACACGGCCCGGTGGCGGTGCGATCCCAGAGATGTTCGCCTACTTCGGCGACGACCTGCGCTCGCGGTGGCTCCTGTCGGTGCTCGGTCGGGGAGGCGATGTGCGTCGCGACGAGCAGGGCTCGCCAGTCTTCGGCTGGGGGAACTACGCTCCGTCGGCGGTTGGGCGTGTGAGCCGCGAGCCCGACGAGGCGGCCCTGCGCTCCCTGCCCTTCGTCGTCGACGTCAAGCCGGGCCATCGGGTGGGCGACACCGTCCACGCCGTCTTCCCTTCGCTCTGGTCGTGGCAGGTCGTCTTCGGTGCGGACACGTGGGAGGAGTTCCTCGAGCGCATGGTCGAGGTCGAGCGGCACGTGTCCTTCGAGCTGGAGCCCGCCGGCGGCGACGCGGGGGCGTGAGCATGGACCACGCCAGGGAGGCGCTGCGTCGGGCGCGGGCCTGGCTCTTCGACTTCGACGGAACCCTCACCGACTACCACGTCGCGGACGCACAGGCGCTGAGCTCACTCCGGGAGAAGCACTTCGCCGCGGTCCCCGCGGAGGAGTTCACGGTCCGCGCACACCGTGCGCGGACGGCCTACTACGGCCTCGCCCGCGCCGCTGGGCCGGGTGCGGGCCCGGAGGCTGGAGCGCGTGCCGGGCTGGACGACTTCCGGGTGGGATCGCTCCTCGAGCAGGAGGGCAGGGCCGGCGATCCCGCCGTGGTGAGCCACTACCAGGCAGCACTGCGCCAGGCCACGGTGGCTGCCCCGGGCGCCGAGGCGCTGCTCGGGGCGCTCGCGAGCAGGCTCCCCGTCGCGGTCGTCTCGAACGCCTACGACGTCGAGCCCCAGCGTTCGCGGGTGGTCGCGACCGGCCTTCAGAGCCTGCTCTCCGACGTCCTGATCGCGGCGGAGGTCGGGCACTTCAAGCCCGACCCCACCCTGCTGCTGATCGCGGCAGAGCGGTTGGGGGTGCCTCCGTCTGCGTGCGTCTACGTCGGGGATTCGGTGGACTTCGATGTGGTCGCCGCCACGGCCGCGGGAATGACCTCGGTGCTCGTTGCGGAGCAGGGGAGTCCGGAGGCGGACGTCCACGTGACGAGCCTACGGGCGCTGCACGACCTGGTGCGTGGGCTGGGCATCACCGACTGACGGGTGTTCGAGCGCCGGAGAGCCGCGCGGCATACGCAGTCGGCGGCGCGAGGTCAAGGCCCGAAGCTCAGTCGAGCGCCGGCACGTCGGCCCGGCGGGCGATCGTCGCGCTGGCGCGCCGGCACGCACTGACGGGCACCCGCGGCACGATGTCGTCGAGGAAGGCGAAGCGGCGCCGCAGGGAGCGGTGGTAGGCGTCGCCGCTCGCGTCCGAGACGAGTGCCGTCCACCAGTCGGAGAGGTCGCCCCACCCGGGGGCCGCGAGCGAGCCGCCGTACTGCTGCAGAGCGAGCCCGGCGCAGAGGCTCGCGAAGGTCATCCGCTGTTCGAGCGGCCACTCCGCGAGGGTGCCGACGAGCAGGGCCGCCCCGAAGACGTCGCCGGCGCCTGTCGGGTCGACCTCGTGCACCCGCAGCGACGGCACGCGCGCCTCCTCGCCGGTGCGAGCGTCGATGCCGAGGGCGCCGTTGGCGCCGTCGGTGACGATGGCGACGGGCACGCGGTCGGCCAGCGCATAGACGGCCTCGAGCGGAGAGGTCGTGCCGGTGTAGGCCATCGCCTCGACCGCGTTGGGCATGAAGACGTCGACGCGCGAGAGGCGCTCGAGCACGTGGATCGGCCACTGCTGCAACGGATCCCACCCGACATCGGCGAAGACGAGCGACCCCTGGGCGCGGGCGACGTCGACCCACGTCGACGAGCCGCCGAAGGCCTCGTCCTCCGCGAGGTCGACCATGACGGCCCGCGAGCGCGGCGGGGTGCCGATGAGCTCGCTCGCCGACACGGGCGCCGGGTGCCCGTGCGAGACCATGCTGCGGTCGTGGTCGACCGACATCGAGACCGTCACCGGACTGTGCCAGCCGGCGAAGCGCCGGCTCCGTGCGAGGTCGATGTGCTCCTGCTCCTCGAGGGTGCGCCAGCAGAAGTCGCCGTAGTCGTCGTCGCTGAAGGCCGCCGCCAGCGAGGTGCGCAGGCCGAGGCGGCGGGTCGCGACGGCGAGGTTCGCGATGCCGCCGGGGCACGAGGCCAGCCCGTCGGCCCACACCTCCGTGCCGGGCTGGGGCGCGTGGGGCAGTCCGGCGAAGATCATGTCGAGGAAGACGGTGCCCCACACGAACACGTCGAGCTCCGGGTCGGCGGCGGTCCGCCGCCCCGCGAGCGGGTCGAAGCTGTGGTGCGGCACGCCCCCATGATCGCGCACCCGCGAGCCCTTGACGTCAGGATTACCGAGGCCCCGCTCGGACGCCGTCCGTCACATCGAGCGCATATGCCGCACAACGCCGCAGACCATGCCGCCCCCGCCGAGCGCGTATGCCGCCCGCCCCGGTGTCGTGACTTGCTACCGTCACGAGGGTGGTGACGCCATGAGGTTGGTCGTGCTCGGCGGCGGTGGGTTCCGCGTGCCGCTCGTCCACGGAGCGTTGCTCGGTGACCGGTCGTCGCGACGGGTCACCGAGGTCGTGCTCCACGACACCGACGCCGGCCGGCTGGCCGTCATGGCGCACGTGCTCGATGCGGCCGGCGCCGGTCACGAGGACGCTCCGGCGGTGAGCGTCACGACCGACCTCGACCGCGCGCTCGAGGGCGCCGACTTCGTCTTCTCCGCGATCCGGGTCGGTGGCCTCGTGGGGCGCACCGTCGACGAGCGGCTGCCGCTCGGGCTCGGGCTGCTCGGGCAGGAGACGACCGGTGCGGGCGGGGTCGGCTACGGGCTGCGGAGCGTGCCCGCCGCCCTGCACATCGCCCGCCGGGTGCAGGAGCTCGCGCCGGACGCCTGGGTCATCAACTTCACCAACCCGGCGGGCCTCGTCACGCAGGCGATGCAGTCGGTGCTCGGCGACCGGGTCGTGGGCATCTGCGACTCACCGCTGGGGCTCGCTCGCCGTGCCGCCGGGGCGCTCGGGCACGACCTCGCGGATCTTGAGATCGACTACGCCGGCCTCAACCACCTCGGCTGGCTGTCTGGGCTGCGTGCGGGCGGTCGCGACCTGCTGCCCGACCTTCTCGCCGACACGGCCGCGCTGGCCTCGATCGAGGAGGGTCACCTCTTCGGCACCGACTGGCTCCAGTCACTCGGGGTGCTGCCCAACGAGTACCTCTACTACTACTACTTCACCCGGGACGCGATCGCCCAGATCACGTCGAGTGCGAGCACGAGGGGCGAGTTCCTCCTCACCCAGCAGTCGAGCTTCTATGCGGCGGTGGAGAGCTCGCCCGAGAACGCCTTCGAGCGGTGGGACGCGGTGCGTCGGGAGCGCAACGCGACCTACATGCAGGAGACGCGCGAGTCCGCCGACGGGGGCTCGGCCGAGCGCGCCCAGGCCGATGTCGAGGGTGGCGGCTACGAGGGTGTCGCGCTCGCGCTCATGGCGGCGATCGCCCGTGACGACCCGGCCCGTCTGATCCTCAACGTCCGGGGCGGCGGCGCGATCCCCGGGCTGCCCGCCGACGCCGTCGTCGAGGTGCCGTGCCGGGTCGATGCGTCGGGGCCGACACCGCTGCCGGTGAGTCCTCTCACCGGGTCGGCGCTCGGTCTCGCCCAGCAGGTGAAGGCAGTCGACGAGCTCGTCATCCGCGCGGTTGGCGAGGGCTCGAGATCGCTTGCGGCACAAGCGATTGCGCTGCACCCGCTCGTCGACTCAGTCACCGTCGCGCGCGAGCTGTTGGCGGGCTACCAGCGCGCGTTGCCGGAGCACTACGCGCTCTTCCGTTAGCCGACCAGACGAGCACGAGTCCCCACGCCGGCGTTGCCACCTGCCCTCCAGACTCACAAACCTCCGGTATGCCGCCCGGCCCGTGCTGCGCCCGCGCTGAACTCAGCACTTTGTGAGTCTGAGCGGCTGCGCCGACAGGGGCGGACGGCATACCGCGGCGGTGGTGGTGAAGAGGGGCGGACGGCCGGCCTCGGCGGCGGGGAGGGACGGAACCCGCTGCGGGGCAAGCCAGCCCGGCGCGTTACTCGTGCGGCGGGATCTCGCCGGACCCGCGGGGGATGAGCGTCGGCTCGATGACGACCCGGCGGGGCGGCGCTGCGTCGCCGTCGATGCGGGCGAAGAGCAGCCGGCCGACCTCGGAGCCGATCTGCCCGACGTTCTGGCGCATGACGGTCAGCCCGGGGTCGAGCAGGTCGGCGAGCGGGAAGTCGTCGAAGCCGACCAGCGCCACTCGGTGGACGAGACCGAGCGCCCGGAGCGCGCGGACGGCGCCGACGGCGAGGTCGTTGCGACCGGCGAAGATTGCGGTCGGGCGAGGCCCGGTGCCGGTGCGGAAGAGCTGCCGCACGGCCGCCTCGGCCGCCTCGGGCGTGCGCAGGTCGGCGCGCTCGAGGATCTCGTCGCCGAGGCCGGCGGCCTGCATCTCCTCGCGGTAGCCCTGCAGGCGCAGTTCGGCGGTCTGGATCGTGCGGAGGTCGCCGAGCGCGACGATGCGTCGGTGACCGTGCGACACGAGGTGCCGGACGGCGTGGCGTGAGCCGGCGAGGTTGTCGACCGTCACCGAGTCCGCGTCGACCCCTCGCGGCAGGCGGTCGACGAAGACCGTCGGCAGGCCGGCCCGCAGCTCCGGCAGGAGGTACTCCTGCCGGGCGGTCGCGGGCATGAGCACGAGCCCGTCGACGCGCCTCGCGACGAGGCCGCGCACGAGGGCGATCTCGCGCTCGGGCTCCTCGTCGAGGCTCGAGGCGAGCACGGCGGTGCGCTGGTCGCGGGCGACGTCCTCGAGCGAGCGCAGCAGGCTCGCGGAGAAGCTGTTGCTGATGTCCTGGAGCAGCGCTCCGACGGTGCCGGTGCGCCCGCTGGAGCGCCGGAGGTTGCTCGCGTGGACGTTGTGGCTGTAGTCGAGCCGGGCCACCGCGCGCTCGACCCGCTCGCGCACCTCCGGCGAGACCCCGGCCTCGCGGTTGACGACCCGTGAGACGGTCTTGAGGCTGACGCCCGAGAGAGCGGCGACGTCCTTCATCGTGGCGCGCGCGACGTGGTGTCCCGCGCCGGCGGAGGCGGCAGACCCGGCAGACGCAGAGCACCCGGCGGCGCCGAGAGACGCGGACGCACCGGAAGACCCAAGGGGGCCGGACGATCCGTGGGAGGCAGGCACCTCCCCCATCTCCGACGGGGACATCGTTGTCTCGCTCACGACACGATGTGTAACTCATGTCTTGACGTCAAGGCAAGTGTCCCCATATAACCTGACATGACAACGTTGTCACACGACAGCGCCAGACAGAGAGGTCAAGTCATGCAGCGCAGCTCCATCCCTTCCGCACCGCGCACGACCGCACGCCGCGCCCTCGTCGCCGTGGCCGCCGGCACCCTGGTCCTCGGAGCAGCCGCGTGCGGCAGCAGCTCGGACACCGGATCGGCCGGGAGCACCGGTGGCGCCGCCGCGGGCGGCGACGCCGTCGGCATCGCGCTCATCACCAAGGACTCGACCAACCCCTTCTTCGTCGCGATGCAGAAGGGCGCGCAGGCCGAGGCCGCGAAGAACAACGTCGACCTCACGATCGCCTCTGGTGCCAAGGACGGTGACGAGCAGGGCCAGGTCCAGGCCATCGAGAACGCCATCGCCGCGGGCGACAAGGGCATCCTCATCACGCCCAACGGCCCGGGTGTCAACGCCTCGATCAAGAAGGCCCGCGACGCCGGCCTCTTCGTCATCGCCCTCGACACCCCGCCCGACCCGGCCGACACCGTCGACATCACCTTCGCGACCGACAACTTCAAGGCCGGCGAGCTCATCGGCCAGTGGGCGAGCAAGACGCTGGGCGGCAAGAAGGCGACGATCGCGCTGCTCGACCTCTTCAACGACAAGGTTGTCTCCGTCGACTACAACCGTGACCAGGGCTTCCTCACCGGCATGGGCATCGACACCAAGGACAAGCAGAAGAACGGCGACGAGGACAAGACCGGCACATACTCCGGTGGCGACTACGCCATCGCGTGCAACGAGCCCACCCAGGGCTCCGAGGACGGCGGCCGCACGGCCATGGAGAACTGCCTCACCAACACGCCCGACATCAACGTCGTCTACACGATCAACGAACCCGCGGCCGTCGGCGCCTACAACGCCCTCAAGGCCGCCGGCAAGGAGAAGAACGCGATCATCGTGTCGGTCGACGGTGGCTGCGCCGGCGTCAAGTCGGTCAAGGACGGCATCATCGGCGCCACCGCCCAGCAGTACCCGCTCAAGATGGCGACGCTCGGCATGGAGGCCATCGCCAAGATCGCGCGCGGCGGCGAGAAGCCCAAGACCTCGGACGGCCTCGACTTCTTCAACACCGGTGTCGCCCTCGTGACCGACAAGCCGGTCGACGGCGTCGAGAGCATCACGAGCGACGCGGCCTCGAAGATCTGCTGGGGCTGATGAGATGACTGCTGGCACCTCGGCCGCTGCGGCGGAGCTGGCTCGTCGTCGACACAGCCCTCTGCAGCGCGTTCAGCACCTGCTCCACGGCTATCCGTGGATCAGCCCGCTCGTCATCCTCGTGCTGACGATGGTGGTCTTCACCATCGTCAACCCGAGGTTCTCCAACCCCTCCGCCCTCTCGCTGCTGATCCAGCAGACGGCCGTCATCGCGTGCCTCGCGATCGGCCAGACGCTCATCATCCTCACCGCGGGCATCGACCTCTCGGTCGGCGCCATCGTCATCCTCTCGATGATGGTGATGGCCAAGCTCGCGGTCGAGAACGGGGTGCCGGCCCCGCTCGCGCTGCTCATCGGCATCGCGCTGGGCGTCGGGGCAGGGGCCCTCAACGGTCTGCTCGTGACGCGAGTCAACCTCCCGCCCTTCATCGTCACGCTGGGCACGCTCAGCATCTTCACGGCGATCGCGCTGCTCTACTCCGGCAGCAAGAGCTTCCAGAACAACGAGCTGCCCGACCTGCTCAACTGGACGGGGACCAGCTTCCCCGTCGGGCCCTTCCGGCTGACCGTGGGCGTCGTCATCGTCCTCGTGCTCTATGCGATCGTCGGCTTCGCGCTCAGCCAGACCGCCTGGGGACAGCACGTGTATGCCGTGGGCGACGACCCCGAGGCCGCTCGCCTCGCGGGCATCGCGAGCAAGCGGGTCCTGCTCAGCGTCTACGTCGTGGCGGGTCTCGTCTACGGCATCGGCGCCTGGGTGCTCATCGGTCGCGCCGGGGCGGCGAGCCCCAACGCGATCACGGACGCGAACCTGCAGAGCATCACGGCCGTCGTCATCGGTGGCACGAGCCTCTTCGGTGGACGGGGCCGGCTCATCGGCACGCTCATCGGTGCGCTCATCGTCCAGGCCTTCTACGTCGGCCTCAGCCTCGCGAGGGTCGACCAGCAGTACCGCCTGCTGGCCGTCGGTGTCCTCGTCATCGTCGCCGTCGCGATCGACCAGTGGATCAGGAAGGTGAAGTCATGACCGCAGTGGCACCGAACTCCACGGGAGGTGCGGGCGGCACGCAGCAGCCGATCCTCTCCGCCAGGGGCCTGATCAAGACCTTCGGCCGGGTCGTCGGGCTCGACGGCGTCGATCTCGACCTCTACGCGGGTGAGGTGCTTGCCATCATCGGCGACAACGGCGCCGGCAAGTCGACGCTCATCAAGTGCCTCACCGGGGCTCTCGTCCCCGATGCCGGCACGCTCGAGCTCGACGGCAAGCGGGTCAGCTTCCAGCGGCCGCAGGACGCCCGCGACGCCGGCATCGAGACGGTCTACCAGCAGCTCGCCGTCATCCCGGCGCTCGACATCGCGAGCAACCTCTACCTCGCCCGCGAGGAGCGCCGGCCCGGTCCGCTCGGCTCGGTGCTGCGCATGCTCGACAAGAAGGGCATGCGCGAGCGCGCGGGCAAGGCGGTGCAGGAGCTCGGTATCCAGACGATCCAGAACATGGGGCAGGCGGTCGAGACGCTCTCCGGTGGGCAGCGCCAGGCGGTGGCCGTGAGCCGCGCGGCGGCGTTCGGCGGCAAGGTCGTCGTCCTCGACGAGCCCACCGCCGCTCTTGGCGTCAAGGAGAGCAACCAGGTCCTCGAGATGGTGAAGTCGCTGCGCGCCAAGGGGCTCGGCGTCATCCTCATCTCGCACAACATGCCGCAGGTGTGGGAGGTCGCCGACCGCATCCACATCCAGCGCCTCGGTGGCAGGGCCGGAGTCATCACGCCGGAGTCGCACTCGATGACCGACGGAGTGGGCATCATGACAGGAGCGATGAAGCTCGAGGGCTGACCTCGGGCTCTCTGGGCCGCGGGGTCGCCGACCGAGGCGGCGGCCCCGCTCCACCCGTCACAGCGCTCGACCACCTCGACAGCTGCACACCGCTCCCACCAGACCCGGCACGACCCCACCCCAGGAGAGAAATGTTCACCCAGATCGTCGTCGGCTACATCCCGACACCGGAGGGTCTGGCAGCCCTCAAGAGCGCCATCGACCTCGCCAAGCAGGGCGGCGCACACCTCACCGTCGTCAACACCGGCCGCGCGGGCAACTACGCCGACCCGACCTTCGCCACCGCCCAGGACATCGACGCGATCGACCTCCAGCTCGCCAACGCCGACATCTCGCACGAGGTGCGCCAGCCGACATCGGGCCGCGTGGCGGCAGACGAGATCCTCTCGACCGCCGAGGAGGTGGGCGCCGACCTCGTCGTCATCGGCGTGCGGCGGCGATCGCCCGTCGGCAAGCTCGTCACCGGGAGCACCGCCCAGCAGGTGCTCCTCGACGCCCCCTGCTCGGTCCTCGCCGTCAAGGCCCGCTGACCCGCAGCCCCCGCGACAACGCACCACCACCCCTCGCGACCGAACACTCCCGAGCGACAAGGACGTCGTGCCATGCCCGCTGCCCGGAAAGACCTTCGCAACCCCGTCGTCGCGGCCCTTGCCGCGGTGGCCCTCATGATCGGCGCGACGCTGTGGGCGCCCGCCGCCGCGGCCGGTGCGGCGACCGCTGAGCCGTACCGGCCGGCATACCACTTCAGCCCGGCGAAGAACTGGATGAACGACCCCAACGGGCTCGTCTTCAGCAAGGGCGTCTACCACCTCTTCTTCCAGTACAACCCGGTCGGCGACCAGTGGGGCAACATGTCGTGGGGCCACGCGACGAGCACCGACCTCCTGCACTGGACCGAGCAGCCGGTCGCGATCCCCTACGACGCCGACGAGGGCGTCTTCAGCGGCAGCGTCGTCGTCGACCAGACCAACAGCTCGGGCCTCGGCACGGCGACGAACCCGCCCATCGTCGCGATCTACACGAGCGCCTACACGGCCGCATCGGGCCGCGACGGCATCCAGGCGCAGTCGCTCGCCTTCTCGCTCGACGACGGGCGCACGTGGACGAAGTACTCCGGCAACCCGGTGCTCGACCTGGGCTCGCGAGAGTTCCGTGACCCCAAGGTCTTTCGCTACGGAAGCGAGTGGCGGATGGTCGTCGCGCTGCCGACGGAGCACCGCGTTGCGATCTACCGGTCCTCGAATCTGACTCAGTGGCAACGGCTTTCGACGTTCGGCCCGCTCGGTGCCACGTCAGGCATCTGGGAGTGCCCCGACCTCTTCCCCCTGCCCGTCGACGGTGACTCGACCCGCACCACGTGGGTCATGCTCGTCAGCCTCAACCCCGGGTCGATCGCGGGCGGCTCGGGCACGCAGTACTTCGTCGGCGACTTCGACGGCACCACCTTCAGGGCCGACGACACGGGCGCCTACACGCCGCCCTCGGGCCGGGTCCTCCAGGACTTCGAGCAGGGGTACGCCGGGTGGCAGGCCTCCGGGACCGCCTTCGGCTCCGCTCCTGCCGCGGGCACGCTCCCCGGCCAGCAGGTGGTGTCGGGGCAGCTCGGGGCGGGGCTCGCCAACAGCTTCCTCGGCGGTGACGGCTCGACGGGGACGCTGACCTCGCCCGCCTTCACGGTCGACCAGCGCTACCTCAACTTCCTCGTCGGAGGGGGTCGGCACCCGTGGGTGCCGGGCACCTCGACCCGAGGCGTCGACCCGGTGGGCACCGTCCTCGCCGGCTTCGAGTCCACCGGCTGGGGCGACTGGACCGCGACCGGCGGCCTCGCCGGACGCGGTCCCACCGCGGGCGCGGCACCGGGGCAGGCGCCGGTGACGGAGTTCCGCGGCGCACGCCTGGTCAACACCTTCCTCGAAGGTGACGCGACGACCGGCACGCTCGCATCTGCGCCCTTCACGATCACCCGGTCGCGGCTGGGCCTGCTCGTCGGTGGCGGCAACCACCCATGGGGTCAGGCGAACCCGACCGCGGTCGTGCTCAAGGTCGATGGCCAGGTGGTGCGCAGCGCGACGGGCCGCGACAGCGAGACGCTCGCGTGGCAGACGTGGGACGTCGCCGACCTCGTCGGCCGGCAGGCGAGCATCGAGGTCGTCGACGACAACACCGGCGGCTGGGGCCACCTGCTGCTCGACGAGGTGACGGCCTCGGACGACAGGGTGCGCTCCTACGCCGACTTCGAGGGCCACACGTGGGACCTCCCGGCCGGCTGGAGCGCCGACGGCGACTTCGCGGCACACCCGCACACGTCGGAGCCGGCCCTGCCGAACCAGGAGGGGCAGCGCGTCATCGACACGTGCATCGTGCCCGACCGCTGCGACGCCGCGACCGGGCGCTTCCTGTCGCCCACCTTCCGCGTCGAGGATGCGTGGGTCAACTTCCTGCTGGCAGGCGGCAACCACCCGTGGGGGTCTGCGTCACCGACGGCGGTCAACCTCGTCGTCGACGGGCAGGTCGTGCGCACCGCGACCGGGCCGGCCTCGGGGGCGATGGACTGGGTCGCGTGGGACGTGCGCGACCTCGCCGGCAAGGACGCCCACCTCGAGATCGTCGACGACAACGCCGGCGGTGACTGGAGCCACCTCATGGTCGACCACGTCGTCTTCTCGAGCCGTCCGGCCGACAAGGTCGCCCAGGCGACCGCGGTCAACCTCGTCGTCGACGGCCAGGTCGTGCGCAGCGCGACGGGCCAGGACTCGGAGTCGCTCGACTGGACCTCGTGGGACCTCGCCGACCTGCAGGGCCGCACCGCTCGCATCGAGGTGGTCGATGCGGGCCGCGGCGGCTGGGGCCACGTGCTCGCAGACCAGTTCACCCTCGCCGGCTCGCCGGCTCTCAGCTCGGTCCAGCGCGCGCACTGGGTCGACCACGGCCGCGACAACTACGCCGGCGTCACCTTCAACGACGCTCCGGCCGGCAAGCGGATCCTCGTCGGGTGGATGAGCAACTGGGACTACGCCGGCGCCGTGCCGACCTCGCCGTGGCGCGGACAGATGACGCTGCCGAGGGAGCTGTCGCTCGTGACCGCACCGGACGGCATACGCCTGGCGCAGCAGCCCGTGCCTGCGTTGTGGAAGGCGGCGGCCAGGACGACGCAGTCGAGCGCGCGCAGCCTGACCGGTGGATCGCAGGTGGCTGCCCCCGACGTCGCGGTCATCGACGTCAACGTCGACCCCGGTGCGGCGACGGAGGCGGGGGTCGTCATCGGCGACTCCGCCGGGGCCAACCCGCTGCGCGTCGTCGTGCGCCGCGACGGCCTGGACGGCCAGACGGGCCCAGTGCGTCTCGTCGTCGACCGGCGCCAGGCCGGCCTCGTCGGCTTCCACGAGCGCTTCCCGAGCGTCGAGTCGGCTCCCCTGTCGACACCGGTGCAGCGGCTGCGCATCGTCATCGACCGGAACTCCGTCGAGGTCTTCGCCGACGGAGGCCGGGTCTCGGTCACCGACCTCGTGCTCCAGCTCGGTGGCGGGCGCACCGTCACCCTCGTCGCGACGGGAGGAACGGCCGCCCAGCTCAAGGCCACGATCACGCCACTCGTCGGGTGAGCGGTCGCCGCCGCGCGACCGGTCCGTGGATTCCGCAGGCGCGCGGCGGCGATCGGGGTTCTACTGGAGGTTGACGGACCCGGGGACCGGAGCACGAGGCGTGGTGAGGGCATGAGACGTGGCGGCAGGGCCGCGACGGGGGTGGCGCTCGCGTGCGCCGCGATGGCCGCGAGCGTCGTCCTGTCGGCCGCGCCCACGATGGCTGCCGACGGTCCCGCGCCCGCGCCGACCCCGAGCGTCCAGGGCGACCCGGCCGACCCCTTCGGGCCGGCGCCCGGTTCCGGCGACGGCTCGGTCGACGGTTCGGGCAGCGGCCCGGGGTCCACGGTCGGCCAGGTGACCGGCGCCGTCGTCGCGCCCCTCTTCGACCGCCTCCGGCTCGCGGCCGCGTACGTCGTCGGCTCGAGCGAGCCGAGCGGCGCTGCGGGCGGGTCGGCTGCCAGCGGGTCGGCCGCGGCCGGCGCGACCGGTGCGGGCGGGGCCGCGTGGAAGCCGCCGACCGACCTGCGCGCGCCCAAGGTCGTGAGCGTGCCCGCGGGCGCGGCCAACGGCCCGGCGTCGCTGACCACCGACCAGCTGCTGTGGGCGGCGTACGTCTCGGCGGCCAAGGGCGGCCCCACCTCCTGCCACATGCCGGTGACGCTGCTCGCGGCGATCGGCGAGGTCGAGTCGTCCTCGCTGCGCGGGCGCTCGCTCGACGCCCGTCACGACGTCGTGCCCCCGGTCATCGGGCCGGCCCTCAGCGGCAACGGCTTCGCCGCGATCCGCGACACCGACGGCGGGCGCCTCGACGGCGACCCGGTCTGGGACCACGCCGTCGGCCCGATGCAGTTCATCCCCGGCACGTGGCGGGCGTGGGGCTCCGACGGCAACGGTGACGGGGTCGCCGATCCCCAGAACATCGAGGACGCGACGCTCTCCGCCGCCCGCTACCTCTGCGCCGGTGGCCGTGACCTCTCGCGTGCGGCCGACCTCGCCCGGGCCGTGCTGTCCTACAACGGCTCCCAGCGCTACCTCGCTACGGTGATCGGCCTCATGGACGCGATGACCTCGGGGGCGGACGCCGCACCCTGACGGGTCTGACCGCGCCACCGCGCTCGTGCTCCGCATCGCACCGGATCGCGTCTACCGGGTTGCCCTGACCCCTGCCCCCTGGTCGGACGGTCCTGACGGGGACAGAACGTGCCATGACCAGTTGGTGCCACGCCGCGCAGGGCCGAGGGCGCGTGTGACGTCCTACCTTCAAGAGGTGTCGGGCTCGGGTTCCCGACGTTCGACTCAGGGGGATCCATGTTCGACCAGCGCCATCTCAGAGCCTTCATCGCTGTCGCAGAGACCGGCTCGGTCAGCCGGGCCGCCACGCACCTGGGCTACTCGCAGCCGGCGGTCACGCAGCAGATCCGCCACATGGAGGCAGAGCTCGGGGTGCCGCTCTTCGACCGCGACTCCCTGCCGCTGCGCCTGACCCCCGAGGGTCGCGAGCGGCTCATCGTCGCCGAGGCCATCGTCATGCTCGGCCAGCGCCTCACCAAGAGCACCCAGCACGTTCCGCATTCGGATCACAAATAGGTGCTGGAGCTCGAGAGACGCCGCTCCTTACCTTTCTCTCGGGTTCAGGGAAATGGCTCTGGCCACGAGAAGCGAGAAAGCAGGGAAAAGACATGAGCATGGTCACCGAAGCACAGTTCTCCACGACCAACGCCCTTCTGGGTGCCCGTCTGCGGGCCCAGGCAGCGGTGGGTCGGCGGCTTGACAGCGAGTACCGCGCCATCTGGATCGTCGTCTTCATCCTCGGCATCTTCATCATCGGCGCCGCGGCTCTCGCGATCTACTGCATCAGCCGTGGTCGCAGCGGCGGCGTCATCGACTTCAACGTGTCGAAGTGGTATAAGGGCTGGATCCCGGTCGGCATCCGCGTCGAGATCAAGTGTGTCTGAGGCCCTCGCCTCGCACCCAGCGTCACTCCGCCTGAACTGACTCCGTGAAGGGACACCCATCATGACCGAGATCCGCATCGACCGGGTGTCCCACCACTACGGGAGCCACGCCGCCCTGACCGACGTCAGGGCGCGCGTGGCCCCCGGGCGCATCACCTGCCTGCTCGGCCCCAACGGCGCCGGCAAGTCCACCCTCGTGCACTGCATCGTCGGCCTCATCACTCCGACCGACGGTTCCATCACCGTCGACGGCGAGGTCGCAGGCTCCCGAAACGCCTGTGAAGAGATCGGATTCGTCTATGACGACCTCCCGCTCCCGGTCAACCTCACCGGACGCGAGGCGCTCGACCTCCTTCAGTCCTCGCACCGCGAGTGGGACGTCACCCTCGTCGACCAGCTCACCGAGCTCCTTGGCCTGGGCGACGCGCTCGACCGCCTCGTCGCGGAGTACTCGCACGGCATGAAGCGCAAGCTCCAGGTGATCGGCTCGCTCGGTCACCGGCCCACCGTCTGGGTGCTCGACGAGCCCTTCCGCGGCCTCGACCCCGTGGCGACCTCGGTGCTCTCGCACCTCATCACGGAGTTCGCCCGGGCGGGGACGGTGCTCATCGCGACGCACGACCTGCTGCGGGCCCAGCAGCTCGCCGACGACGTGCTCGTCGTCGACGGCGGACGTCTCGTCGGCTCCGGCCCGCTCGAGCAGGTGCTCGACGGCGAGGTCGACCTGTCGGCGCGCTACCTCGCCCTCACCGGGCTCGACGTCGTCGTCGAACGAACGAAGGACGACATCGCGGAACTCCGCCTCGCCCGAGACCTCGTCTCATGAATGCGCGACCGCATTCACCACCCCCAAAAAGCATCCCTTTTCACGAAGCAGCTTTCACGCGCATCCACGCAGTTGATCTGGAGACAACAATGAAAAGCACCGGGACGGGCCGTCGGATCATTGCGGCCGCGACATTCTCTGCCGCAGCCATCATGGTGGCCATGGTCGTGCAGCTCATCGTGGCGCTCGTCCTGAGGGCCGACCTGTCGATCTGGGGACTGCTGTCGGTCACCGTCACCGAGACCGCTGAGGCGTCCTCGATCGGGTTCGGGTTCTCGCTCGTCGAGACCCTGCTGCTCTGGATCGTGCTGACGGCGATCGGCTCCCTCCCGTGGGGTCGACGGGGTCGGCAGGGGCCTCAGGGTCCCCGCGACGCAGCGGCCGACGAGCGCCTGGGCGGCCGGGCGCGCCCGCAGACGAGATGAGCGACCGCAGCGCCCTCCTGGGGCTCTCCCGCGCCGTCGTGCGCACCTGGGTCAACCGCGCCTCCGTCATCTGTGGAGGTCGGGCCCGCTTCCACGCCGTCGCCGCCCTCCTCGCCGTGGGGGTGCTGGCCGTCGAGGCCGCGGTGGTCGTCAGCGCGGGCGCCGCCACGCCCGTGGGCGCGCAGCCCGTCGTGGCGCTCGCACCGTCGCTGAGCATCGTGCTCTTCGTCATCGGGCTCGTCATGGCCGCCCTGC
This sequence comes from Humibacillus xanthopallidus, assembly GCF_006717145.1. Classification (GTDB taxonomy): domain Bacteria; phylum Actinomycetota; class Actinomycetes; order Actinomycetales; family Dermatophilaceae; genus Humibacillus; species Humibacillus xanthopallidus. The sequence continues at coordinate 155,410 of NZ_VFQF01000003.1, forward strand.
TCGGCCTCACGATGCCCGACGGTGACGACCTCGGGGTCTTCATCGCCCCCTCCGGCCTCTCGCGCGGCGTCCGGCGGCTCGGCACCGAGCTGCCGATGTTCGCCCTCTTCGCCGTTGCCGGAGCCGTGCTGAGCATCCCGATGTCGGTCAACGTGCTGCAGGGCGAGCTCACCGCGGGCATCATCGCGACGCGTCTGGTCGGCGCCTTCGCCCTCACGGTCGCGGGCCTCTTCGTCGGTCGCGCCGTCTGCATCGCCGTGGTGGCCGCGCTGTCACACCTCCGGGCCTCCCGCATGCTCGCCACCGGACTGGCGAGCGCCACGACGGTCGTGCTCGGTGGTCTGGCGATGAAGCTCAGCCAGCCCGCGGCCGCCGACGTCACCTCGCCGCCGCTGTGGCGCCGCCTCGTGGGCGCCGCGCTCGTGCCCGGCTGGCTCACCCCTGTCGTCTGGCTCCTGCTCGGAGCGCTCATCGCCGCCACCCTCTGGGCGCTGGTCCGCCTCCCCGCCGCGGAGCCCCGCACCGTCGTGGAGCGCCCGGCGGCGTGGCTGCGTCGTCCCGAGCGCCGGGGTCCGCTCGGCCTCGGCCCGGCGACCCTGCTGGCGACGCTCCGCGAGCCGAGCGTCGTGATGTGGCTCGCCTTCGCCGCATCGGCGCCCGCCCTGCTGCGTGGGGCCTCCTGGGTCTCGCAGCTGCCCGCCGAGATCTTCGCCGTCTATGCCATCGGCCTCCCCGCGCTCACGGCGGCATACCCCTTCGGCGTCACCCAGGGCGCGCGCCAGTGGCGCGCCGCGGCAGCCCCGGCCACGCGACGCGACGTCGCCTCGCAGCTGGTGGCCGCCGGGGTTCTCGTCGCCGGGGCCGTCGCGCTCCAGGTTGCGGTGGGGGTGCTCGTCGGGCTGCCGCCGCAGCTCGTCCAGTGGCCGCTCGTGGCCATCGTCTTCGCAGCCGCGCTCTTCTGGGGGCACGTCACGCCGGTGGTTCGCGGTGAGTCCTCGACCTGGGTGGCCGTCGACGTGCTCGCCGTGGTCACCTCCGCCCTCGTCGTCGTGGGCGGGGTCCTCCTCGCCGAGCGGCTGCCCGTCGAGGCATCGGTCTTCGAGCCGCTGGCTCTCGGTCTGCTCCTCGTCGCCGGCTTCGCCACCCTGTCGCTCGCGCGGCGACGCGGCTCGGCCGTGGCATGAGCCCTGCCGGCGCCGGGTCGTCGGCGCGGTGGTGGGGGCCCGGCCTGCTCGGCAGGGCGCTCTGGCTGACCTCGTGGTGGGGTGGCCCGCTCGTCGTCACCGCGGTCCTCGTCGGCGGCGTCTTCGCCCAGGCGAAGCCGCTCGTGCCGCTCGCCGTCGCGGTCTGGCTGTCGTATGCCGTCCACGAGCTCGGGCACGCAGCCGCGGCGCTCGCTCGTGGCGCCGACCGCTCCCGCGTGCGGCTGGTCCGTCACGGAGCGGGCCTCGCGGTGCTCGCCCCTGAGTCGTCAGCGGCTGACACGCGCATCATCGCCCTGGCCGGTCCGGTCGCGGGTGCTGCTTCGGGGCTGGCCGTCGTGGGCGTCGTCGGGGCGGCGATGGCATTGCCCTGGTTGGCGCTCGCCCTGCCCGCTGCGGTCACCGTCCTGCACCACGCCGTCAACCTGCTGCCCTTCGCGCCGGACGGGCGCCACGTCTTCGGCGCGGGACGCCGGGCGCCGAGCGCTCAGGGTGCCCGAGCGGGCGGTCCCGCATAGCGATATCCCTCCCGTTGGGTGGGAAAGGGCCGGATGTCGGACCCGTTTGGGTGTCGATAAGTGGCGGTTATACATTCGATTACATGACCATCACCGACGCCACGACCGCGCCAGCCCGCGCCGCGACCCGACCGCCGCGCGCCGGGCGCTCCAACGGGCAGTGGAAGGTCGACGGGGTCGAGCCGCTCAACGCCAACGAGACGTGGAAGCAGGAGGACGGTGGCCTCAACGTCCGTGAGCGGATCGAGCAGATCTACTCCCGCGAGGGCTTCGCCTCCATCCCGCCACAGGACCTCTCGGGGCGCTTCCGCTGGTGGGGCCTCTACACGCAGCGCAGACCGGGCATCGACGGCGGCCGCACGGCGCAGCTCGACGACACCGAGCTGTCCGACGAGTACTTCATGCTCCGCGTGCGGCTCGACGGCGGGGCGATCAGCCTCGCGCAGCTCAAGGTCCTCGCCGAGATCAGCCACGAGTTCGCCCGCGGCACCGCCGACATCAGCGACCGCCAGAACATCCAGTACCACTGGATCCGCGTCGAGGACGTGCCCGAGATCTGGCGACGCCTCGAGGCCGTCGGGCTGCAGACGACGGAGGCCTGTGGCGACACGCCCCGCGTCATCCTCGGCAGCCCGCTCGCCGGGGTCGCCAAGGACGAGATCATCGACCCGACACCGGTCATCGACGAGATCCTTGAGCGCTACATCGGCGACCCCGAGCTCGCCAACCTGCCCCGCAAGTTCAAGTCCGCCATCACCGGGCACCCGAGCCTCGACGTCGTGCACGAGATCAACGACATCTCCCTCGTCGGCGTCGTGCACCTCGAGCTGGGGCCGGGCTACGACCTGTGGGTCGGCGGCGGACTCTCCACGGCGCCGCGCCTCGCCGAGCGCGTCGGCGTCTTCGTGCGGCCCGAGGAGGCCGCCGAGGTCTGGCACGGCGTCATCCGCGTCTTCCGCGACTACGGCTACCGCCGGCTGCGCAACAAGGCACGCCTCAAGTTCCTCCTCGCCGAGTGGGGTCCCGAGAAGTTCCGCCAGGTGCTGCAGGACGAGTACCTCGGACGTGCCCTGCCCGACGGGCCCGCGCCGGCCCCCGCCACCGGCCCCGGCGACCACGTCGGCGTGCACCTGCAGAAGGACGGCAACCGCTACGTCGGTGCCGCTCCCACCGTCGGGCGCATCAGCGGTGACGTGCTCACCGGCCTGGCCGACATCATGGAGTCCGTCGGCTCCGACCGGGTGCGCCTGACGCCGCACCAGAAGCTCGTCCTGCTCGACGTCCCCGGCCGCCGCGTCCGTGGCGTCGTGAGCCGGCTCGAGAAGCTCGGCCTGACGACCGCGCCGAGCCCCTTCCGCCGGCACACGATGGCCTGCACCGGCATCGAGTTCTGCAAGCTCGCCATCGTCGAGACGAAGGCGACGGCGGCGACGACGATCGCCGCACTCGAGCAGCGCCTCGCTGACGTCACCGAGCAGCTCGACACCCCGATTAGCCTCAACGTCAACGGCTGCCCCAACTCGTGCGCCCGCATCCAGGTCGCCGACATCGGCCTCAAGGGCCAGCTCGTGACGATCGAGGGCGAGCAGGTGCCCGGCTTTCAGGTGCACCTCGGCGGCGGCCTCGCCTCCGTCGACCGCGACGAGGCCGGCCTCGGCCGCACGGTCCGCGGCCTCAAGGTCACCGCCGACGACCTGCCCGACTACGTCGAGCGCGTCGTGCGGACCTTCCTCGACCAGCGCGAGTCCGGCGAGACCTTCTCGTCGTGGACCCGCCGAGCAGACGAAGGAGCACTCCTGTGAGCGCAGTCCCCCTCGCCACCCCGACGGTGCCGCGCAAGCGCCGCTCGGAGGCCGAGCTCAAGGCGATCGTCGACGACTTCAACGCGACGCTCGCCGCCGACCCCGAGCACGAGCCGACCGCCGACGAGGTCGCGGCCTGGGCCGCCTTCCACTTCGACGGCACCCTGGCGGTCGCGTGCTCCATGGCCGACGCCGTGCTGCCGCACGTCGTCTCGCGCTTCGCGCCCGGGGTCGACGTGCTCTTCCTCGAGACGGGCTACCACTTCTCCGACACGATCGTCACGCGCGACATCGTTGCGGAGGACCTGCCGATCACCCTCGTCAACGTCATGCCGGAGCTCACGGTCGCCGAGCAGGACGAGAAGTTCGGCCCCCGCCTCTACGAGCGTGACCCGGCCCTCTGCTGCCAGATGCGCAAGGTCGAGCCGCTCGCCCGCACGCTCCCGCTCTACGAGGCATGGGTGACCGGCGTGCGGCGCGACGAGGGGCCGACCCGCGCCGACACCCCGCTCGTCACGTGGGACGCCAAGAACGGCCTCGTCAAGATCAACCCGCTCGCTGCGTGGAGCTTCGACGAGCTCCTCGCGTATGCCGGTGAGCACCGGGTCGAGGTCAACTCCCTTCTCTCCGATGGCTACCCGTCGATCGGCTGCGAGCCGTGCACCCGCCGGGTCGAGCCCGGCGAGGACCCCCGCGCCGGCCGCTGGGCCGGCTTCGCCAAGACCGAGTGCGGACTCCACACATGACGACGACCGTGAACACGACTGACACCAAAGCCTCCCCGGCCGTCCCGGGGACCGGGCTCGACCCTGGGACGCAGCCCGACGCATACGCAAGCACCTCCGATGATCGGCGGCTGAGCCAGCTCGACGCCCTCGAGGCGGAGGCGATCCTCGTCATCCGCGAGATGGCCGGCGAGCTCGAGCGGCCGGCGCTGCTCTTCAGCGGCGGCAAGGACTCCGTCGTCATGCTCCACCTCGCGACCAAGGCCTTCTGGCCGGCGCCGATCCCCTTCCCGGTGCTGCACGTCGACACGGGCCACAACTTCCCCGAGGTGCTCGCCTACCGCGACGAGACCGTCGAGCGGCTCGGGCTGCGACTCGTCGTCGCGAGCGTCCAGGACTACATCGACGACGGCCGGCTGCGTGAGCGCGCCGACGGAACGCGCAACCCGCTGCAGACCCTGCCGCTGCTCGACGCGATCAACGACAACCGTTTCGACGGCGTCTTCGGCGGCGGGCGGCGCGACGAGGAGAAGGCCCGCGCGAAGGAGCGGATCGTCTCTCTCCGTGACGAGTTCGGCCAGTGGGATCCGAAGAACCAGCGCCCCGAGCTGTGGAACCTCTTCAACCCCAGGCACCGTCCCGGCGAGCACGTGCGCGTCTTCCCGATCAGCAACTGGACCGAGGTCGACATCTGGCGCTACATCGACCGCGAGGACATCCCGCTCGCGCCGCTCTACTACGCCCACGAGCGTGAGGTCTTCAACCGCGACGGCATGTGGCTGGCCGTCGGCCCGGTGAGCCAGCCGCGTGACGACGAGCAGGTCGAGACGCGCCTCGTGCGCTACCGCACCGTCGGCGACATGTCGTGCACGGGCGCCGTCGAGTCGCCGGCGCGCACCAACGCCGAGATCGTCCTCGAGGTTGCCGCCTCGACGCTCACCGAGCGTGGCGCCACACGCGCCGACGACCGCATCTCGGAGGCCGCCATGGAGGACCGCAAGAAGGAGGGCTATTTCTGAAATCCCCACGAAGTTCTCCGCTCGTCCCTCGCTCCGATACTTCGCGGGGGCCCCAAGACAAGGACAGCATCTGATGAGCGCCCCCACGCAGAGCACTCCGGTCCTCGACCCGGCGGCCGTCGCCGGTGCCGCTCGCGGCACCCTGCTGCGCCTCGCGACGGCCGGATCCGTCGACGACGGCAAGTCGACCCTCGTCGGACGCCTGCTCCACGACACGAAGTCGGTCCTGTCCGACCAGCTCGCTGCCGTCGAGCGGGTCAGCCGCGACCGCGGGCTCACCGCGGCCGACCTCGCGCTGCTCACCGACGGCCTGCGGGCCGAGCGCGAGCAGGGCATCACGATCGACGTCGCCTACCGCTACTTCGCGACGGCCAACCGCTCCTTCGTGCTCGCCGACTGCCCGGGCCACGTGCAGTACACCCGCAACACAGTCACCGGCAGCTCGACCGCCGACGTCGTCGTGCTCCTCGTGGACGCGCGCAAGGGTGTGCTCGAGCAGACCCGCCGCCACCTCGCGGTGACCGCGCTGCTCCGGGTGCCGCACGTCGTCGTCGCCGTCAACAAGATCGACCTCGTCGACTTCTCGCAGGAGGTCTACGAGCGGGTCGAGGCCGAGGTCCGGGCTGTCGCCCGCGAGCTCGGCGTCGTCGACGCCACGACCATCCCCGTCAGCGCGCTGGACGGCGACAACATCGCCGAGCGCTCCGAGCGCACGCCCTGGTATGCCGGCCCGAGCCTCCTCGAGCTGCTCGAGGCGCTGCCGCCGTCCGACGACCCCGCGCACGAGTCCTTCCGCCTGCCCGTGCAGCTCGTCATCCGCCCGCAGGGTGCCGCCCGCGACGAGGCGCACCGTGACTACCGGGGGTATGCCGGCCAGGTCGCCTCGGGTGTCGTGCGCGTCGGTGACGAGGTGGTGGCGCTCCCGTCGGGCCGCCGCACGACCGTCGTCGGCATCGACCTCGGCGAGCGCTCGCTCGACGAAGCCTTCGCTCCCCAGTCGGTGACGCTGCGGCTCGCCGACGAGATCGACATCTCCCGCGGCGACGTCATCGCAGCCGCGGCCGACGCCCCGGTGCCGACGCAGGACATCGAGGCCGTCGTCTGCTGGCTCGGCGACGCCCCGCTCCGGCCTGCGCAGCGCCTGCTGCTCAAGCACGGCTCGCGCACGGTTCAGACCGCGGTGCGCTCGCTCAATGGGGCGCTCGACCTCGACAACCTCCACGCAGTGCCGGCAGAGGCCTTGTCGCTCAACGACATCGGCCTCGTGACGCTGCGCCTCGCCGCTCCCCTGCCGGTCGAGAACTACTCACTCTCGCGGCGCGGAGGCTCCTTCCTGCTCATCGACGCGCACGACGGGCGCACCCTCGCCGCAGGCATGGTCGGCGCGACCCTGCCCAGTGGCGCGCCGGCCCCCACCGAGCCGGAGGGCGACGAGGAATGGGAAATCTGAGGTCTTCGCTCCCGGTCGTTCTCGACCTGAGCGGCCGGCTCGTCGTCGCCGTCGGGGGCGGCCCGGTCTCGGCCCGCCAGGTGCGCGCCTTCCTCGACGAGCAGGCCGTCGTGCGCGTCGTCGCGCCCTGGCTCTGCGAGGACCTGCGCGACCTCGTCGCCGCAGGCGGCGTCGAGTGGGTGGAGCGCGACTACCTCGGCGGCTCCGAACTCGACGGCGCGTGGCTCGTCCACACGGCCTCCGGTGAGCCGTCGGTCGACCGCGAGGTCGCTGCCGACGCCGAGGCCCGGCGCGTCTGGTGCATCGACGCGACCGACGAAGCCGCCTCCGCGGCCGCAGTCGCCGCCCGCACCGACGTCACGACCCCCGACGGCCGGGTCACCATCGCCGCGTATGCCGCCGGAGACCCCCGTGCAGCCGTCACCGTCCTCGACGGGGTCGAGCAGACCATCGGGTCCGGCGCGCTCGACCTCCGACGCACCCGCTCACTCGATGGCCGCGGCTGGGTCGCCCTCGTGGGCGGTGGCCCCGGCACCGACGGCCTCCTCACGGTCCGCGGCCGTGAGCTGCTCGCGTCGGCCGACGTCGTCGTCATCGACCGGCTCGCACCGCGCGCCGTCGTCGACCGGCTACCGGCCTCTGTCCAGGTCATCGACGTGGGCAAGACCTCGGGCCACCACCCCGTGCCCCAGTGGCGGATCAACGAGATCCTCATCGAGCAGGCCCAGCTCGGCCTCGGTGTCGTCCGGCTCAAGGGGGGCGACCCCTACGTGCTCGGGCGCGGAGGCGAGGAGCGCGACGCCTGCGAGGCACACGGCATACCGGTGGAGGTGGTGGCCGGCGTGACGAGCGCGGTCAGCGTGCCCGCGGCAGCGGGGATCCCCGTCACCCACCGCGGCGTCGCGCGCGGCTTCTCCGTCGTCACCGGTCACGAGGAGATCCCCGTGCTGCCCACGGGAGGCGACCACACGCTCGTCCTGCTCATGGCCGTGGGCGGGCTGCGCTGGACCACGACGCTGCTCATGGAGCACGGTCGCCGCGCCGACTCCCCGGTGGCCATCATCGAGCGCGGCTTCGCGCCCGACCAGCGCGTCACGATCGGCACGGTCGCGACGATCGCCGACCTGGCCGTCGAGCGGGGTGTGGAGGCACCGGCCGTCATCGTCGTCGGCGACGTCGTGCGGCTCAGCCCGGAGTGGCGCCAACGTCACACCCCGACGGCCCCCTGAGCGGTAGGGCTGCCCACCGACCGTCGATAGAGTCGAAGGTGTCCACCATGAAGTGGTCGGACCCGGCTCTCGAGCTTCGACGGCGACCAGACCGGGCCGACTCGATGAGGCGGTTCGCGTGGGTGCACTCCTCCTGACCGGGTTCCCCGGCTTCCTCGGCTCAGCCCTGCTGCCCCGGCTGCTCGCTCGACGCCAGGGCGACGACGCCTTCTGCCTCGTGCAGGACCGGCACCTCGACACGGCCCGTCGTCGCGTCGCGGAGATCGAGGCCGCCCACCCGCACACGGCCGGACGGGTGCGTCTCGTCAAGGGCGACATCACCGAGTCCGACCTCGGCATCGACCCCGCGCAGGCCGACGCTCTCGCCGACGTCGACGAGGTCTGGCACCTCGCCGCGGTCTACGACCTCGCCGTCGACGAGGGGCTGGCCCGGCGGGTCAACGTCGACGGCACGGCCCACGTGCTCGACTTCTGCGCCACCCGACCGGCACTGCAGCGACTGCACCACGTGAGCACCTGCTACGTCAGCGGGCGCTACGACGGCGAGTTCACCGAGGCGCACCTCGACGAGGGGCAGAGCTTCCTCAACCACTACGAGGCGACGAAGTTCGACGCCGAGGCCCTCGTCCGCCGAGCGATGGCGCACGGGCTGCCGGCGACCGTCTACCGTCCCGGCATCGTCGTGGGTGACTCGACGACCGGCGAGACGCAGAAGTACGACGGCCCCTACTTCCTGGCCGCCTTCCTGCGACGGCAGTACGGCATCGCCCTCGTGCCGGCAGTCGGTGACGTCGACCGGGTGCGGGTCTCGCTCGTGCCTCGCGACTTCGTCATCGAGGCGATGGACGTCCTCTCCGGCCTCGAGCGTTCGCTCGGCAGGACGTATGCGCTGACTGACCCTGCGCCGCCGACCGTCCGTGAGCTCGTCGACACCTTCGCGCGGCACCTCGGCCGGCGCGTCGTGTGGGCCCGCCTGCCCCTCGGGGTGACCCGGGCAGCCGTCGGCATCGTGCCGGGGGCCGAGCGCCTCCTCGGGCTGCCTGCCGAGGCCCTCGACTACTTCGCGTCGCCGACGACCTACTCGACCGGCAACACCCTCGCCGACCTCGAGGGCACCGGGCTGGTCTGCCCGCCCTTCGACTCCTACGCGGGCCGCCTCCTCGACTTCATGACCCACCACCCCGAGATCGATTCCGCCGCCATGGTCTGATCGCGGCCCCAGGGCCGGGCGACCGGCCCCTGACACCAAGGAGGCCTGATGGCACGCCAGGCACCGCTCGTCGTCGTCCACGTGAGCCTCACGGGTCCCGAGCGGGACTACGACGAGGAGGTGACCTTCCTCGACCGCCCCTTCCGGATCGTGCGGGTGGGCACGAGTGGCGACGTCGATGCCGCCGAGTCGCTCGTCGCGGCATGGTCCGAGCAGGCCGCGGCGATCGCCGTCACCGGCATCCACGAGGCGCGCGTGCTCGGTCTCTACGACGGCGACCCGCAGCTGCTCGAGAGGATCCGTCGGACAGTCACATCGGTTCCCGTCACCGATGGCGTCGCGCTGCGGAACGTGTTGCAGGAGTGGGCGATCCGACGTGTCCAGACGGAAATGCCCGGCTTCTTCAACAATGCGCGCACCGTGGTGCTCGGCGGGCTCAACCACGCCCGCTCGATCCGCATCCTGCGCGAGTTCACCCCCAACGTCGAGTCCGCCGATCCCGCGCTGCTCGACCTGCTCGAGCAGCTCGTGTCGCTCCCGGTGGTCGGCAAGGCGGCCGACCTCAGCCTCTGGCCGGTGCGACGGCTGCCCGACGAGGTGCAGTCGCTGCTGCGGGCGCCCGGCCCGGTCAGCCGGGCCTTCGCCCGACGGGCGGCCCGGGACTGCGACGTCGTCGTGGCCACCTATGACGAGCTCACGGGCTTCGGTCTCGAGGACCTCGCCGGCAAGACGGTCGTCACGTCGTCGATCTCTGACGAGCAGCTCGCCGAGCTCGGCAGCCGCGGCGTCGACCTCGTGATCGACGCCACGCCCCAGCCGTTCGAGGTCACGGTGGAGGCGGCGGCGCTCGAGGCGATGATGCTGGCGACCGTCGACCGGTCGGGGCGGCTCGCCGACGACGACCTGCTCGACCTCATCATCGCGGCCGGCCTCGAGGCGCGGCTGCTGTACCCCAACGGCCCGCGACGCAAGAGCCGCTTCGCCTTCGTCATCCACCCGCTGTCGCAGCAGTACTTCCGCCACGTCGAGCCGCTGGCCACGATCACGAAGGTGGCGCCCGGCCCGGTCATGGACGTCCTCGAGAAAGCGATGGCCTACACCCCGCCCTTCACCTACAGCCACGTGACCGGCATACGCTCGCCCACCGGCGCGGAGGCGGAGGGCTGGCTCATCACGGTGGGCGGCACGCCCAAGGAGCTGATGGCGCACAGCCCGGAGTTCACCTACTCGCGGCTGCTCGCGGCGGCCGAGACGGCCCGCAAGCTCGGGGCCCAGGTCATGGGCCTGGGGGCCTTCACAAAGGTCGTCGGTGACGCGGGCGTCACCGTCGCGAAGCGTGCGCCGCTGCCGATCACGACGGGCAACAGCTACAGCGCATCGGGGGCGCTCTGGGCGGCCCAGGACGCTCTGGAGCGGCTCGGGCTCGTCGAGGTCGACGAGGGTGGGCGGCTGAGGGGAACGGCGATGGTCGTGGGCGCCACCGGCGCGATCGGCTCGGTCTGCGCGCGCCTGCTCGCGCTCTCGAGCGACGAGCTCTGGCTGGTCTCGCCCGAGGCTGCGAAGCTGCTCGACCTCAAGCACGACATCGAGCGCGAGCACCCCCGAGCGACCGTGCATGTCGCGGCGACCCCTGACGGCCACCTCGGCGAGATGGACCTCATCGTCACCGCCACCTCGGGGGCGGGCAAGCGGGTCCTCGACATCATGGCGGTCAAGCCGGGCGCCGTGATCACCGACGTGGCCCGGCCCCTCGACCTCTCCGCGGCCGACGTGGCCAAGCGCCCCGACGTCCTCGTCGTGCAGTCGGGCGAGATCGAGCTACCGGGCGACGTCAGGATGCGCAACATCGGCCTGCCCGACGGCGTCGCGTATGCGTGCCTCGCCGAGACGGTCGTGCTCGCCCTCGAGGGCCGCTACGAGACCTTCACGGTCGGGCGCAACATCGAGTGGGCCAAGGTCAAGGAGATCTACAAGCTCGGGCGCAAGCACGGGATGAAGCTGGCGACGATCTCGGGCGTCAACGGGGTCTTCACCGACGACGACATCGCGCACATCCGCGAGCTGGCGCTCGTCGCCCGAGGTGACGCGCCCGCTCGACCCTGAGATCGAGGGCCCGCCACCCGGCCCCGGGCGACTCAACGACGGGTCGTCGCCATCTCGGACGCGTGGTCCCGGTCTGCCGACGGCCGCGCGGCCGGCCGCAGGTCGAGGCGACGCAGGAGCTGGGCGTTGAGCGCCACGACGATCGTCGAGACCGACATGAGCACGGCACCGACCGACATCGGCAGGACGAAGCCGACGGGGGCGAGCACCCCGGCCGCGAGCGGCACCGAGACGAGGTTGTAGCCGGCGGCCCACCAGAGGTTCTGCGCCATCTTGCGATAGCTCGCCGTCGACAGGTCGATGACCGAGACCACCGAGCGCGGGTCGTCGCTGGCGAGGATGACTCCCGCCGAGGCGATCGCGACGTCGGTGCCTGCCCCGATGGCGATGCCGACGTCGGCCTGGGCCAGGGCGGGCGCGTCGTTGACGCCGTCGCCGACCATGGCGACGCGCTTGCCCTCGGACTGGAGCTGCGCGACTGTGGCGGCCTTGTCCTCGGGCCGGACCCCGGCGAACCAGCGGCGCACGCCGACCTCCTCGGCCACCGACCGCGCGACCGCCTCGGCGTCGCCCGTGATCATGACGACCTCGACGCCACGCTCGTGGAGCGCAGTCACGGCCCCACGTGACTCGGGGCGTATGCCGTCCTCGAGCCGCAGTGCCCCGACGACCGCTCCGTCGCGCAGCACGTGGAGGATGATCGCGCCGTGGCTGCGCCACTGCTCGGCCACCGCCACCTCGGCCGCGCCGGCCTCCTCGAGCAGGCGCGGCCCACCGACGCGCACCTCGCGTCCGTCGACGGTGGCGGTGACGCCGACGGCGGGCGACGACGTGAAGCCGGTCGCCTCAGGCGCTGCGACGCCGCGCTCACGAGCTGCCCGGACGATTGCCTTCCCGAGCGGGTGCTCGCTGTCGGTCTCCGCAGCAGCGGCGATGGCCAGCACGCCCGACTCGTCGAGGTCTGCGGGGTCGACGGCCTCGATGCTCGTGAGGGTGGGCTCGCCGGTCGTCAGCGTGCCCGTCTTGTCGAAGAGGACGACATCGACGGTGCGCATGCTCTCGAGGGCCAGCCGGTCCTTAACGAGCACCCCGGCCGCGGCCGCGCGCTCGGTCGCGATGGAGACGACGAGCGGGATCGCGAGCCCCAGGGCGTGGGGGCAGGCGATGACGAGCACGGTGATGGTGCGGATGACGGCGTCGTCGGGGCTCCCGGCCACTGACCACACGACGGCCGTGACGACCGCGGCACCGAGGGCGAACCAGAAGAGCCACGCCGCGGCCCGGTCGGCGAGCCGTTGGGCTCGAGACGTCGAGCTCTGCGCCGCCGCGACGAGTCGCTGGATGCCGGCGAGGGCGGTCTCGTCACCGACGGCCGTGACCTCGAGGCGCAGGCCAGAGTCGGTGGCGACGGTCCCGGCGGTCACCCGGTCGCCGACGCCCCGAAGCACCGTGCGCGACTCGCCGGTCACCATCGACTCGTCCATCTCGGCGCGACCGTCGACGACGACTCCGTCAGCCGGCACGCTACCGCCCGGGCGCACGACGACGACGTCGCTCACGCGCAGGTCGGCCGGCGACACGCTGACGATCTCGCCGTCCTCGAGCCGCTCCGCCTCGTCGGGGAGCAGCGCCGCTAGGGAGTCGAGAGCTGAGGAGGTCTGCGCGAGCGAGCGCATCTCGAGCCAGTGCCCGAGCAGCATGATGACGATGAGTAGGGCGAGCTCCCACCAGAAGTCGAGCTGGTGGTCGAGCAGGCCGAGGGTGGCGCCCCACGACGCGACGAACGCGACCGTGATGGCGAGCCCGATGAGCAGCATCATGCCCGGGCGGCGCGAGCGGACCTCGCTGACCGCGCCGGTGAGGAAGGGCCGGCCACCCCACGCGTACATCACGGTGCCGAGCACGGGCGAGATCCACGACACCCAGCCGGTGTCGGGCACGGAGTAGCCCGCGACCATCGCGAACATCCCGGAGGTCGCGACGACCGGCACGGCGAGCAGGAGCATCAGCCAGAAGAGCCTGCGGAACATCGCGGCATGGTCGGCGCCGTGACCCTGGTGCCCGTCGTGGCCCCCATGTCCCTGGTGCCCTTGGTGCCCCTCGTGTCCGTCGTGGCCCTGGTGGCCGCCATGCGCCTCCTGCCCGTGGCGGCGGGTGTCGGCTGCGCGGTGGGCGGGCCCGGTGTCGGACGCCGGGTGGGCCTGGCCGGGGTGCTTCAGTGAGGTGTCCATGTGAGCGTCAACCCGCATACCCCCATGGGGTATTCCCGACGAGCGCGCTCAGGTCACCGCAGCGAGGATCCGGTCGATCCGGGCGAGCGTCACGGGGTCCTCGGGGATCTCGAGGAACCACGCGGCGAGCCGCTCGCGCTCCGCCGCGTCCGATGCACCCACCCAGCGCGAGCACGCGAGCTGGCCGATGTGCGCCTGCTCCGCGACGAGCATCGTGAAGTGACCCCGTCGCGTGACCCGCCCGGGCCCACCCCCGTCGAGGTATGCCGTGTGGATCGTCCGCGCCCGCGCGGGGTCGTCGTCACCGAACTCGAAGAGCACCATGGCGAGCTCCTGGCTCGGATCGGCCGGCCCGAGGTTCTCGAAGTCGATGACGCAGACGTCGCCGCCGGCAGTGCCGAGCACGTTGTCCGCCCAGAGGTCGCGGTGGCACACGATCGGAGACTCGTGCGGCTCCATCACCGACTCGACGGCGACGAGGTCGCCAAGCAGGCTCCCGAGCACGGCAGCGAAGGGTGCGCCCTCACGAGCCACCCTCTGCTGCAGGGAGACCCAGCTCGTCTCGCCGACACCCGTCGAGAACCAGTTGTCGACCGACCCACGAGAGCGGGTGCCCGCCCGGTGGAGCCCGGCGAGCATCGTGCCGACGGCGGCAGGGTCGAGCAGGCGCGTCCGGGGCCTGAGGTCGACCCACTCGAAGACGCGGATGGCCGTGCCCTCGTCGCCGCCGTTGCCGCCGTTGCCGCCGGCTCCGCCTCCACCGGGCAGGAGGGTCGCGACGGCGCCATCGGGGGTCCGGATGATCTCCGGGGTGGTCACCCCTTCGGCGCGGGCAGCCACCACGAGGTCGGTGTCCCGGGCCACCTCGGCGAGGTCGGGCTCGGCGAACCACTCCTTGACGGCATACGGCCCCCCGGGTGTGTCGAGCCGCCACACCTGGCCGAGCTGCCCCCGGGCCACCGGGCCCTCGAGCGTCGCGGGACGCTTCAGCCCGTAGGCGTCGGCGACCGCGTCGGCGTCAGCGGCGCTCAGCACGGGCGGCCGCCCAAAGCGGGGCTCACGGCAGGATGCGCCAGATCGCGACGGCGACGGTGACGAGCGCGAGGGCGCCCGACGCCCACCCGAGCAGGTCACGGCCTCGGGAGCCTCGGCCGAGCAGGAGGACGAGCGCAGCGAGCACGGAGATGACGGAGGCGACGATCGTCTCCTCGGGCCACCGGCCGACGCTCACGAGGAAGAGCGTCGAGATGGGGCCCTCGCGCACGAGCGTGCCGAGCAGCCGGACGAGGACCGTCACCCACCAGCCGACGGTGATCCAGAACAGGGCGGCGCCGATGTGGGCGAGCAGCGGGTCGGGAGGACTCTCGAACGACGGCGTGGCGGGCGGGGTCGAAACGGGCGCCGCGGGCGCAGCGGGCACCGGGCCACCTGCCCAGGGCGGCGGCGGCAGCGCGCGGGTCGGCTCGGACACGGGCAGGACCTGCGTCTGCTGGCGGTCGACGGCGGGCGGAGGATGGGGCACCGGCGGTGAGGTCGGCGGAGGGTAGGACAGCGGCGGGCCCGCTGCCGGTGGAGCCATCGACTGGGGAGCGCCCGACGGCGGGGCGGCCGTGGGGGGTGCAGGGCTCGAGACCGGCTGCGGCGCAGGCCTGCTCGGGATGGGCACGGTGAACCGCTCCTCGCCCGAGGTCGGGTCGGGGCGCAGGCCCCCGTCGTCGCTCATGGCGACAACGTACCCCCGCCCGGTGCCGGCGACACCGCAGTTGGGCGTGCGTCGTCGGGGCGCCCTAGTCCGCGGCGGCGTTGCGCTGCTCCTCGTCGAAGGCCATCTGGGCGGCGGCCTCGGCGGGCGTCGCGCCCGCCGCGACGGCGGAGCGGGTGCGGCCGATGTTGCGCGACGTCGCCGCCATGGCCGCAGCGACCTTGCCGCGGCTGTAGGTCATCGAATTGGCAGCTGCCACACCGATGCTCGCGCCGACCTCGATGGCGTCCTGGTCGGCTCCGAGGTAGAGGAACTGCCAGGCGTAGTCGCGGGTCTGGCGCTCGATGAGGGCCTTGACCTGCGGGTGGGTGAGCTCGCGAGAGGCGTTCTCGTGACCGTCGGTCATGATGCCGACGATGACGACGCCGGGGCGGCGCTCCTCCGGGAGCGCCGCGAGCCGGGCGCCGGCGTCGCCGATGAGCCGACCGATGGAGTCGAGCAGGGCCGTCGTGCCGCGGGGGTGCAGCTGCAGCGGCGGTACCTCGGCGACCGGGAGGTCGGCGTAGACCTGCTCGTAGGTGTCGTCGAACTGCGCCAGCGTGACCCGGCACTCGCCCGGCTGGGAACGCTGCTCGGCGATGAAGGCATCGAAGCCGCCCTCGGTGTCGTCCTTGATCGACTGCATCGAGCCGCTGCGGTCGAGCAGGAAGTAGAGGTGGGTGAGGGTGGAGTCGGTCATGGTGTGCCTCTCTCGCTCAGGTGGGCCGTCGGGCGCGGAAGCGCATCGGCGGGGGTGGCTCGGGCAGGTCGGTGCCGTCGCGGTGCCGGCCCTCCTCGAGGTCGTAGCGGGCGCGTTCGACGCCGGCCGCGGTCACGCGCCCCGTGTCCGAGCCGTATGCCGCGAGCAGCCTCGTGCGGGCGAGGCGGGGCCCCACGGCGTTCTCCGAGAGGCCGGCGAGGGCCCCGGTCATGCGGATCGAGCCGCCCTCGGTGACGAGGACCGCGGCCATGGCCTCGTCGATGGCGACGGTGAGGTGCTGCTGGGCCTCGCGCAGCAGTGGCAGCGCCGCGGCGGGCGCAGCAGGGTCGGCTGCCGAGAGCGCTGCCGTCGCCGCCGCGATGGCGGCGTCGATGGTCTGCTGCGTGCTCTCGTGCGGATCGCCCATGCCGTCAATCGTGCCGCACTAACTGCGGCGACGCAATACCCGCGCTCCATCACCCTGTCGAGTGCCCATGACCCGACACCATCCGGCGTCGGGAAGTGGGCACTCGACGGGAAGGTCGGGCGGTCGCGGGCGCCAGCTGGGGAAGCCGGGAGTGCGCCCGTGACCGCCCGACGACTGTCAGGCGAAGGAGAAGAACGCGATCGGGTTGGACGTCGGCTGCTCGGAACCTCCGGCCGGCTCGACCGTGATGCCGGCCGCCTGGGCGTCGGCCGCGTCGCCCTGGAGCACGACCGTCTGGTCACCGGCCGCGGCCATGAGGCCGGCTGACGTGAAGTGACCGGACTTGTCTTGCAGCCATAGCTGGTAGACCTTGCCCGCCGGGGCGCTCGGCAGGTCGGACGTGATGACGACCGCCTTGCCCAGCGAGGGCGACCGGACGACGGTGGCCGTGCCACCGCCGGGCAGCGCGACGTTCGACGAGGTCTTGGCGTCGGGCGCGGAGCGCACCTGCTCGGCGACGGTGGGGGCCGTCGTCGAGCCGCCGTCGGTGGAACGCCAGACCGCGAAGCCGCCGATGGCGAGGATGGCTGCGGTGGCCGCCGCGACGAGCCAGCGCAGCGGGCCGCTTCGGCGGGTCTCGGCGTGGCGACCTCCTCGACGTGCCGCGAGCTCGTCGGGCGCCGTCTCCGGCGCCGCGGGCGTGCTCCCGACCGCGGGAGCGGTCGTCTCGAGGGGCAGCGGCGCAGCGGGCTCCGGCTCCGGGGCTGCCGCGGGGGCAGGGGCCGGGGCGCTGTGGGCGACGTCCACCGGCTGTGCGTTGCCCGCCACGATGGGCGGCAGCGGACGGACGGTCGTGATGCCCTGGAGCACCTTGGCCCGCAGGGCCGGCGGCGGTGTCATGTCGCTGAGCGACGAGAGGGCGGTCGCTGCCGCGACGAGGCTCGCCACCTCGGCCTGGCAGGCGGAGCAGCCGGCGAGGTGCCGCTCGAACTGTGCCCGCTCGCTGTCGTCGAGGGCGTCAACGGCGTATGCGCCGGAGAGCGCGTGGATGTCGTCGCTCATGAGGTCACCCCCAACGTGTCTCGAAGTCTGATGAGTCCGTCTCGGATGCGGGTCTTCGCCGTGCCGAGGGGGAGGTCGAGCATCGTTGCCACCTCCGTGTGCGTGTATCCCGAGAGGTAGGCGAGCTCGAGGGCCTGTCGCTGTGCGTCGGTCAGGGTCGCGAGGGCCCGATGAACCCGCTCCGCATCCAGCCGTTCGACGACGGCCTCCGACGTGGAGTCGTGGGTGACGTCCTGGTTGCTCGTGCCGTAGCTGTCGTCGCGCTGGCGGGAGGCCTCCGCCGAGCGCACCCGGTCGACGGCCTTGCGGTGCGCAATGGTGAGCATCCACGACAGCGCGCTGCCGCGGGCCGGGTCGAAGCGGGCGCTCTGCCGCCAGATGTCGAGGAAGACCTCCTGGGTGACCTCCTCGGACTGGGCCGGGTCGCGCACCACGCGGCGGACCATCCCGTAGAGCCGGGACGAGACCGCGTCGTAGAGCTGGGCGAAGGCCTCTTCGTCACCCGCAGCCGACCGCCGCAGCAGCCGCTCCAGGTCGATGCGGGCGGTCCCCTCCGGCGAGGTGTCGCCGGAGGGGACCACCGAGAACCGTGACATGGGATCCATTGTGTCGCCCAAGCCGTCAGTCTGCGTCAGTGAGGGTGCTCGTCGCTCAGGGCATCAGCACGGAGTCGACGATGTAGACCGTCGCGTTGGCCGTGGGCACGTTGCCGCAGATGACCTTGGCGTCCATCTTGCCCACCGTGAAGTTCTCACCCGAGCCCTTGACCGTGATCGTCGTGCCGGCGAGCGTCTTGTGGTCGCCCGCGAGCTGGTCCGGCGAGAGCTTGCCGGCCACGACGTGGTTCGTGAGGATCTTGGTGAGGGTCGGCTTGTCGGCGAGCACCTTCTTGAGGTCGGCAGCCGGGATCTTGGCGAACGCGTCGTTGGTCGGTGCGAAGACCGTGATCTCCGGCGCCGAGTTCAGGGTGTCGACGAGCCCGGCCTCCTTGACGGCGGTGACGAGGGTCGAGAGCAGCGGGTTGTTGCTCGCGGCGGTCGCGACCGGGTCGGTGGCCATGCCGGTGAACGAGCCCTTGCCGTCCTTCGGCACCGCCGCGCAGCCCTCACCGAAGACCGCCGAGGCGGCGTCCATCGACTCCGACGTCGTCATGCTGTCGGAGGGCGTGGAGCTCGTCATCGAGTCGGAGCTCGTGGCCATCGGGGTCGAGCCGGCGGCAGGGGTGGTCGTCGAGCTGGTGGAGCTGCCGCACGCGGCGAGGCTCAGGGGCAGGGCGATCGCGAGGGCGACGAAGGTGGTGCGCGTCTTCATGCTCTTCATGTCAGTCACTCCTTGTGTGTGTGGCTGTGTGGCTCTGTGGTGCACGGTCATCGGTGGTTCGAAGCCGCGCGGGAAACCGGATTGGATTGGGGGACAGGTTTTTTCGCGGAAGAGGCGTTCATCACTCGACGGTGACGACGACCTCCTGGATGCCGCTCGACCCGCTCGGGAAGGGGGTGGCGCGCTCGGTCAGCTGTGGTCGTCCGGACCGGTCGACGGCGCGGACCGCGATGCGGTGCAGGCCCGGCTTCGCATCCCACGGGAGGTACCACTGTCGCCAGTAGTCGATGCCCACGTCAGGCCCGAGCTCGGTCTGCTGCCAGTCGCCGTCGTCGACGCGGACCTCGACCTTGCCGACACCCCGGTGCTGCGCCCAGGCCACTCCGCCGATGGCGGTCCTGCCTGCGGGGATGGTCGACAGGGGTCGGGGCGTGTCGACCCTGGCACTCGTTTTGATGGGCGCGTCGGTCGCCCACTGGCGTTGGGTCCAGTAGGCCTGCTCGGCGGCATACGTCGTGAGGGTGAGCTTGGTCAGCCACTTCGTGGCGCCGACGAAGCCGTAGAGGCCGGGCGTGATGAGGCGGGCCGGGTAGCCGTGGGCTTCGGGCAGCTGCGTGCCGTTCATGCCGATGGCGACCATCGCGTCACGGCCGTCGCGCACGACGTCGAGCGGCGTGCTGATGGTGAAGCCGTCCACCGCCGTGCTCAGCACCTGGTCGGGAGGGCCCGTGATGCCGGCCCGGTCGAGCACGTCGCTGAGGCGGACGCCGAGCCACCGCGCGGCCCCGACGTAGCCGCCGCCCACCTCGTTGGAGACACAGGTCATCGTGATGTCCCGCTCGATGAGCGGCATCGCTGCGAGCTCGTCGAAGGTGAGGCTGAAGGGCCGCTCGACCATGCCGTCGACCTCGAGCGTCCAGCGGTCGACGTCGACGCGCGGCACGGCGAGGTTGGTGTCGACGCGGTAGAAGGTGTCGTTCGGGGTGCGCAGCGGCGTGATGCCCGGCACCTTGGCCTCGAGCCCCGCGGGGAAGGCGGGCGCGGGGTCCGACGGCCGGGGCAGGACGAGCCGCTTGGCCGCCTGGGCGCCTGCGCGCAGCTGACCACCCGCGGCGGCGAGGACCGACAACGTGGCGACACCGAGGGCGCCGCCGAGGAACTCGCGCCGCGCCGTGCCCTCGCGGGTGGGCCGTGCCGAGACGTGCTCGCCGTCGGGATCTGTCGCGAGGGCGAGCCCGGTCAGCCACCAGAGGGCCGTGAGCCCGACGAGAAGGGTGACGAGCGACGGCAGGAGGTCGACGACGGCGAAGGCCGGTCGCAGCACGGCGGCGGCCGCGGTGAGCAGGACGAGCAGCCCGAGCAGGCCGGTCGCGACACCGCGCCGGCGGCGTGCGAGCAGCCCGATGAGCCCGGCCGCCACGAGGGTGACGAGCACGACCGAGCCGAGCAGGATCGGCTTGTCGGCCGTGCCGAAGTGGGCCACCGCCCACTCCTTGACCGGCGTCGGCGTGAGGTCGATGACGGTCGAGCCGATCGTGAGCACGGGAGAGGTCGCCGGGTCGACGAAACCGGCCACGAGGTGTCCGGCGGCGATCCCGGCGATGGCGGCCAGGATGCCGCTGAGGGCGAGTCGGAGGCGGGTCATGCCCGGGGGTTCGTCACCCCGCCGCCGCCCGGATTGTTTTCGCCCTGACTCGCGAACACACCGAGCAGTCGCCAAACCCGCGAGGTGTGCCACGCAGAGTTGTCGACTGCTCGGTGTGTTCGCCGCCCGACGTTCGCCGCCCGACGTCAGGTCGTCGGCGTGGCCGTCGAGGTCGGGGTCGGGCCCGGGGGTGTCGTTGACGTCGAGGTCGACGTCGAGCTCGGCGTGGGTGCCGGCGGGGCGGAGGCGGTCGCGCTCGTCATCCACGCGACGCCGAGAAGGATGACGACGCCGCTGACGAGCACGAGGGCGGCGCCGCGCAGCTTGCCCAGCGCCTCGATGATCTTCGACGGGTCGGGGATCTCCCGCTCACCCTCGCCCCCCTCCTGGGTGGCGAACCGTCCCCGCCACTCGGTCGCCGCCATCCAGACGCCGATGAGCGTCACGGCGACGCCGACGACCGTCACCGGACCGATGACCCGCGCGGCGATGAGCGCCCGGCCGTCGAGCTTCGCCGTCTGGGTGGCGTCGAGCCCGAGGTCACCGGCGAAGAGCTGTGACACGAAGACGAAGGCCACGAGGAGCACCCCGAGCACGATGGCAGCCACGATGGCAAAACCGTTGTGCCAGATGGACGCTGGCTCCGAAGGGGCAGTCGGGGGCGCGGCCGGTGGTGCCGCTGGGGGCGCTGCCGGAGGGGCAGCCGGTGGTGCTGCTGGAGGGGCAGCCGGTGGCCCGGCGGGGGGTGCCGCTGGGTCTCCCTGCCCGCCGGCGCCCTGGCCCACTCGGAAGATGGCTCGCTCGCCCTCCACGGAGTCGTCGCTCATCCGCCCATCGTGACAGCGCCGCAGTGGCGAGCGGGCCGTTTCGGACGAAACGCCCGCCGGCGCCGGGCCGTCAGCCGCGGCGCAACAGCTCGACGAGGGCCTTGCCGTATGCCGTCCGCGCCACTCGGGCGACCACCGGGTCGGCCACTCGGGGCACCCCGCGCACGCTGATCTGCTGGACCCAGTCGACCGTCGAGCCCGAGGTCGTGGGAGTCACCCGGAAGTCGATCGTGCCGCGGATCAGCTTGCCCTCCTTGTGGATTCGCGCCTGCGCACCTGACCCTTGGGCCGGCTGCTCGATCGAGTCGACGACCATGATGTCGTCGAAGCCGAGCGGACCGAGCGCGGTGCGGGCGACGAAGCGCGAGCCCGGAACGAGCGATGCGGCCTCGAACTGGTCGCCGGTCACCGTCGTCAGCGGGATGACCTCGCTGTGCGCGCGCAGGTCGAGCACCCGCCGCCACGCCTCTGCGGGCGGCAGGTCTGTCTCGAGGTGCACGTCGAAGGCCGCCATGGCCTCATCATGCCGGTCAGCCCGTCGCTCGTCAGGGGCAGCCCTGCCACCCCTGCCGCCACGACAGCCCCGTCAGCGCCATCAGCGCCGACTGCCCGTCAGCGCCATCAGCGCCATCAGCGCCGTCAGTGCAGCACCCGTGCTACTTCTTCGCCGTGAGCGTCATCCCGGTCGTCGAGTCGCCCAGCGTGAGGGTGTCGCCGTCGAGCTTGAGCGCCGGCGAGGAGGTGAGGAACGAGCTGACCCACTGGTCCTGCTTCATCAGCTCGTCGCTGCACGCCATCATCGTCGAGGCCAGCGGGCCGGGGACGACGAGCTTGCCGGTGTCCCAGGTCGCCGCGCCGTTCATCGTGTTGCAGCCGGCGTTGGCGGAGATGCGCCCGTCAGCGAAGGCGAGCGTGACCGTGCTGCCGGCCACGAGCTCGTGCCCCGTCACCTGCGTCGAGGTGTAGGACTTGCCGTTGAGGTCGGGACTCGAGCTGCTGCCGCAGGCGCCGAGCGACAGCAGGGCGCCCACCGCAACCACGGCGGTCAGGGCAGTCACGGCCCCGCCGCGCCGATGCGAGCCGCGTCGCAGCACGCCGCTCCAGCGGGCCGGGGGACGCGTCGAACCGGTCGACGGCGTCTGGGTGACGGGGGTCGGGCGCGTGCTCGGCGTCATCGTGCTCTCCTCATCGGTTGCTCGGACCCTAGCGGCGCACGCGGGGCGCTGGCAGCAGATTCGACGGAACCGAATCCGGCACGTCCTGAACGCCGTTGGGGCCATCGCGCCCGGCTGCGCGGTGCCGGTCAGACTCACAAACCTCGCCCGACCACCGCCGCCCCCGCACGGGGGCAGCCCCCGACGACCTTGTGAGTCCGACGGGCGGTGCCGCCGCAGCCACCGCCCCCCGAGCCCGCAGCCGTGACACCTGTCATGGTCCGGTCGTGACGTCTGCGGTTCACGCCGAGCCGCCTCGCCGGGCAGGCTGGGCGCATGCACACCACACCGTCCCCGACCGCCGCCTCCTCGGGGGAGCCGGCGATCGAGCTGCGCGACCTCGTCAAGACCTTCCGTCCGCTGCGCGGGTCGACCGACACGGTGGTCACCGCCGTCGACGGCATCGACCTCACCATCGGCCAGGGCGAGGTCGTCGCCTTCCTCGGCCCCAACGGCGCCGGCAAGACGACGACCCTCGACATGGTGCTCGGCCTCACCGAGCCGACGAGCGGCACCGCCCGGGTCTTCGGCCGGCCGCCGCGCACCGCGGTCGTCGGCGGACACGTCTCGGCCGTCCTCCAGACGGGCGGCCTGCTGCGCGACCTCACCGTGCGCGAGACCGTCCGCATGATCGCGTCGACGTATGCCGTCACCGCCCCCGTCGACGAGGTGATCGACCGCGCGGGGCTGGCTGAGCTCTCCAATCGTCGCGTGTCGAAGTGCTCGGGCGGCGAGCAGCAGCGCCTGCGCTTCGCCCTCGCCCTGCTGCCCGACCCGCGCCTGCTCGTCCTCGACGAGCCGACGGCAGGGATGGACGTCACCGCGAGGCACGAGTTCTGGCAGACGATGCACGCCGACGCGAGTGCCGGCCGCACCGTCGTCTTCGCGACGCACTACCTCGAGGAGGCCGACGCCTTCGCCGACCGGATCGTGCTCGTCGCCGGTGGCCGGGTCGTCGCGGACGGCCCGACGGCCGAGATCCGTTCGCGCGCCAGCGGTCGCACGGTGACGGCGGTTGTCGCCGACGACGCCGTGGCGAGGGCAACCGCTGCCCTCTTCGGCCTCCCGGGAGTCACCGACGTCAGGCGCCGGGGCGAGCGCCTCGCCATCACCGCGAGCGACTCCGACGCCGTCGCCCGGATCCTGCTCGGCGAGCTCGGCGGTCGCGACCTCGAGATCACCACCGCGGGCCTCGAGGAGGCGTTCATGGCGCTGACCGGACGGTCACCCGCCCAGCCCTCTCCCGAGAGCCCGCCGGACGGCATACCGGCTCGACGGCACGGCGTGCCCGAGGAGGTCGCCCGATGAACGCCACCTTCACGCTGCTCGAGATGCGGCGGATCACCCGCGACTGGAGCGGGATGTTCTTCACCGCGGTGCTGCCCGCCTTCTTCTACCTCATCTTCGGCGCGACGGTCGACGCCAAGGGCGAGACCATCGGCAACGGCAACGTCGCGATGTACGTCATGATCAGCATGGCCGCCTACGGCGCCGTCACCGCGACGACGAGCATCGGCGGGCAGGCGGCGCTCGAGCGCCAGCAGGGCTGGGGTCGCCAGCTCGGGCTCACGCCGCTGCCGGACTCCTCCTACATCGCGATGAAGTCGCTCATCGCGATGACCGTCGCCGCCGTGCCCATCCTGCTCACGTATGCGTTGGGCGCGGCCACCGGAGCCCGCGGGACCGCGTCGGCCTGGCTGCTGAGCGGCCTGCTGTGCCTCGTCGGCTCGGCCGTCTTCGCCGTCTACGGGCTGCTCATCGGCACGGCCTTCCGCTCCGAGGCCGCGGTCGGCGCCGCGAGCGGCACGATGGTGATCTTCGCCTTCCTCGGCAACCTCTTCATCCCGCTCTCCGGGGTCCTGCTCACCATCGCGAAGTTCACCCCGCTCTACGGGTATGCCGCCCTGGCGCGCTACCCGCTCACCGAGGGCTACCTCACCGACGGGTCGCAGGACCCGCTGTGGGTGCCGGTGCTCAACGTCGTCGTGTGGCTGACGATCTTCAGTCTCGGCGCGGTCCACTTCGTGCGCCGCGGGAGGGAGCGGCAGTGACGGGACCCGCGGTGACGGGACCGGCGGCGCCGGCGACGACCGGCGCCGACCGCAGCGGCTCTCACGGGCGTGACCCGTGGGAGCGCTACGGGTGGGGCATCCGCGCCGTCTGGCTCGTCTTCCTCGTCTTCCCCGTCATCGCGATCGTCGGGTCGGGCCTGCCCTGGTGGCAGGTCGCCCTCGGGCTGCTGCTCGTCGTGGCCTTCGGAGCGGTCTACGTGTTCGGGAGCGAGCACCTCGACCGCCGCCGCCGTCGGCACTGCGAGCCCGACGCGCGGCGCGGCGTGGCGTTCACGGTTGCGCTCGTCGTCAGCGCCCTGGCCACGGTGCCGTTCATCGGAGTCGGGGCGCTCAGCTTCCTGCCCTTCGTCGTGTCGTTCGGGATGTTCGCGCTGCCGCTGCGCTGGGCCGTGGGCATCGGTGTCGCGAGCGTCGTTGCGGCAGTTGCCGTTGCGCTCTTCGTCGACGGCGGCGAGGGCACGTGGGTCGTCGTCATCATCGTCTTCGCGGTCGGTGTGATGACCGCGGGCATCCGCGTCGTCAGCGACCGCAGCGGGCAGTACGAGGCGATGTCGCGCGAGCTCGTGCTCGTCGCCGAGCGCGAGCGGGTGGCGCGCGACGTGCACGACGTGCTCGGCCACTCGCTGACGGTCGTCACGGTCAAGGCCGAGCTCGCCGAGCGCCTCGTCGACCTCGACCCGGCGCGGGCCAAGGCGGAGCTCGCAGAGATCCAGGCGCTGAGCCGCCAGGCGCTCGCCGAGATCAGGGCGACCGTCGGAGGCCTGCGGGTGGCGCGACTCGGTGACGAGATCGCCTCTGCAGCAGGGGCGCTCGCGGGTGCCGGTATCGAGGCCCACCTGCCGGACGGTGAGCACGCCGTCGATGTCGTGGACCCACGGCACCGCACCGTGCTCGCCTGGGTGCTGCGCGAGGCCGTGACCAACGTCGTGCGGCACAGCGACGCCGACGAGTGCTGGGTCGAGCTCGAGGGCAACCGGCTCGTCGTGCGCGACGGCCGTGGCCTTGAGGGGCGGCCGGAGGGCAACGGCATACGCGGCATCCGTGAGAGGGTCGAGGCCGCTGGTGGGCGGTTGTCGCTCACGACCGGAGACGCCGGTCACGGCACGGTGCTGGAGGTGGTCCTGTGAGCACGACCATTCGCGTGCTGCTCGCCGACGACCAGGCCCTCGTGCGCGGTGCGCTCGCCGCGCTGCTCGCCCTCGAGAGCGACCTCGAGGTCGTCGCCGAGGTGGGGCGTGGCGACGAGGTGGTTGAGCGGGCCCGCGAGAGTCGCGCCGACGTCTGCCTGCTCGACATCGAGATGCCCGGTGCTGACGGCATCACGGCCGCGGCGGCGGTGCGCGACGCGCTGCCGGGCGTGCGCACGCTCATCGTCACGACCTTCGGCCGCCCGGGCTACCTCCGGCGCGCCCTCGAGGGGGGAGCCTCGGGTTTCGTCGTCAAGGACACTCCGGCCCGCCAGCTCGCCGAGGCGGTGCGCAGGGTGCACGCCGGGCTGCGGGTGGTCGACCCCTCGCTCGCCACCGAGTCGCTCGTCGACGGCGCGAACCCCCTCACCGAGCGTGAGCGCGAAGTGCTGACCGTTGCCCTGGCCGGGGGGACGGTCGCGGCGATCGCCGCCGTCGTACACCTCTCGGCCGGCACGGTGCGCAACCACCTCAGCTCGGCGATCGGCAAGACCGGCACGTCGACCCGCGCCGAAGCGGCCCGCGTCGCGCAAGAGCGCGGCTGGCTCTGACCCCCACCGAAAGCGCAAACCCAATCTAGAGAGCACCTCGTCGGCTCCCCGACAGTCCACCCACCCATTACCCGCAATCGAGAGCGCACCCCTCCCCAATCGAAAGAGCAGTTCGTCGCCGGGCGGGTTCAAGGGGTCGTAGCAACACGTGACTCGTTGGTGCCTGAGAGTAGCTTGGCCAGGGCTTGGGCTGGGGTGTCCCAGGTCAGGGTTTTCCGGGGTCGGGCGTTGAGGGCTGCGGCGACGTCGTTGAGGTGTGCCTCGGTGTGGGTGGACAGGTCGGTGCTTTTGGGGAAGTACTGGCGCAGAAGCCCGTTGGTGTTTTCGTTCGTGCCGCGCTGCCAGGGTGAGTGGGGGTCGCAGAAGTAGATCGGCAACCCGGTGGCGAGGTGGATGTCGGTGTGGGCGCCGACCATCTCCGAGCCTTGGTCCCAGGTCAGGGACCGCCACAGGTGAGCGGGCAGGGTGGTGATCGCGTGGCTCATCGCGTCGCGGACCGCGACCGCGTCGTGGCGGCCGGGCAGGTGCAGCAGCATCGTGTAGCGGGTGGTCCGCTCGACCAGGGTGCCGATTGCCGAGCCGCTGTCGGCGCCGATGATGAGGTCTCCTTCCCAGTGCCCGGGCACGGCCCGGTCGGCGGCCTCGGCCGGGCGGTTGCTGATCAGCAGCTCGTCCGGGACCCGGGTGCGGCGCTGGCCGGGGTTGCGGTGGGGGCGCCGGACCGCGCGCCCGGTCCGCAGGCAGCTGGCCAGCTCACGGCGCAGCCCGCCGCGGCCCTGGACGTACAACGCCTGGTAGATCGTCTCGTGGCTGACCTGCATGGTCTTATCGTGCGCGTAGGTCCGGGCGAGCGTGGCGCTGATCTGTTCCGGGCTCCACCGCGACGGCCCGCCCAGCTTGTCCTGCACGTACCGGGCCAGGCGCGGGTTGCTGGCCAGCTTGCCTGGCTTCGGTCGCCGGCCGCGGGCCTCGGCCCGGGCCTGGGCGACCGAGGCCAGGTAGGGCCGAGGCGACGGGCGCGTCCCCGGCGGCGCGGACGGGGCGGGCACCGCGAACCGGGCGTTACGCACCAGCTCGCGGCTGACCGTCGAGGGCGACCGGCCCAGACGCCGGGCGATCTCGCGGACCCCGGCCTTCTCCGCGGCCCACACCGCGATCAGCTCGCGCTGCTCGAAGGACAGGTACCGCCCGGACGGCGGCTTCAGTCGTGGGTTCACCCCACCAGCCTTGCGGAACTGGCGCCACGCCGGCGTCGGGGTGATCCCGACACCGGCGGCGGCGGCCTCCACCGAGGCCCCGGCCCGGGTCAGCTCCCAGAACCGCCGCCACACCTCACGACGTACCGGGGGACGACCCTGCCGCGCTCCACTGCATCCCACCATTGACAACACCCTTCACACGGGTGTTGCGACGACCACTGGAATCCGCCCCGTCGAGCGACCCCGCGCGGTCACGCGAAGGGCGACGAACTGCTCTTTCGATTGGCTCAGGCGGGCGTTTGCCGACGGAGTGCTCTTTCGATTGGTGGGTGCGTGCCGACGGAGTGCTCTCTCGATTTGGGGTTGGGCGCGGGGCGACGGAGTGCTCTTTGGATTTTCGAGGAATCTCGTGTCGGATCGGGCGGCCGTCGATCGACGTTGGGGTGGAGGCTGGGCACCACAGCCCCTCGAAAGTTCACCACTCCACCACCGACCGTCCGAGGAGACGACATGCGCTACCTGCTCATCCACAAGCTCGACGAGAGCCTTCCTGAGGCCTGGAACCCGAGCCCCGAGTTCGTCGACGCCATGGGCGCCTTCATGACCGAGTGTGCCGAGTCCGGCGTGCTGCTCGCGGCAGAGGGCGTGCACGACAGCTCCGAGGGGGCGGTCATCCGCAAGAGCGCGGCCGGCCTGGCCGTCACCGACGGGCCCTTCACGGAGGCCCGTGAGGTCATCGGCGGCTTCGCCGTGCTTCAGGTCGACTCGCGCGAGCAGGCCATCGAGCTCGGACAGCGCTTCGCGGACCTCTTCGGGGAGGTGTCGGTCGAGGTGCGTCGCGTCATGGAGTTCGAGGACCTGCCGGCGGACATCCGCGACCAGCAGGGCTCGCACGACATCGAGACCGTGCAGGGCGGCCTGCGCTCCTGACCGCGGCGGGGTCAGCCCCGCCGGCTACCCGCCCTGCCCCGTGAGCGATCCGTAGGTGGCCCGTCCCCTCTCGAGGGCTGCCACGTAACCCGCCCGCTCGTATGCCGTCGGGTCGGCTTCGCGGGGCACGGCGAGCCGGCCACGCACCCCGTCGATGTGCGCGAAACCCTTGCGGTCGAGCCAGGCCTCGAGACCCTCGACGAGGGTGGTGGCGTGGGTGACGCCATGGCGCAGCAGGGCCGAGGCCGTCATGACGACGTCGGCTCCGGCGAGGAGGTAGGCGGCGACGTCCTCCGCGGTCTCGACACCCGTCGTGGCGGCGAGCGACCCGGCGACGTGGCCGTGGAGGATGGCGATCCACGCGCGCGGCAGCCTGGCCTCCTGCGGGGTGGACAGGGCGACCCCCGGCTCCACGCTGAGGGTCTCTGGGTCGATGTCGGGGTGGAGGAACCGGTTGAAGAGGACGAGCCCGTCGGCGCCCGCCTGGTCCAGCCGCAGGGCCACCTCGCCGACGGAGCTGAAGTGGGGGCTCAGCTTGACGGCGACCGGGACCGTCACTGCGGCCTTCACCGCATGCAGGATCTCGACGTGCCGGTCCTCGACGATGCGGCCCGGCGTGTGCGGGTCACCGGGCACGGCATAGATGTTGAGCTCGATCGCCGCCGCTCCGGCCGACTCCATCGACGCAGCAAAGCTTGCCCAGCCGCCAGGCGTGCTGCCGTTGAGGCTCGCGATGACCGGCACGTCGACGGCGGCTACCGCCCGCTCGATCTGCCGGAGGTAGTGGTGGGCCGCACCGGGCTCCGGCGTGTGCTGGCGCGGGAAGTAGCTGAGCGCCTCGCCGAAGGCGTCCTCGTGGGCCTCGACGATCTGGAGGTCGCGCAGCTGCTCGCGGTGCACCTCCTCCTCGAAGAGCGAGTAGAGCACGATCGCGCCGACACCGGCGTCGGCCAGGGCTCGCACGCCCTTGAGGTGCAGCGACAGGGGCGAGGCGCTCGCAACGACCGGGTTGCGCAGGGCGAGCCCGAGGTAGTGGGTGGTGAGGTCGGGCATCGGGGTCACCCCTTCCTTCGGGCGTCGGCGGCATACCGCGCGGGTGGACGGGTCGCCATCTCCTCGTAGGTCGCCCACCGCTGGTCGACGGCCTCCTGCGCGAGCGCGAGCAGGCGCTCCGCCTCGGCGGGGTCGGAGCTGCGCAGCATCCGGTAGCGCAGCTCGTTGTAGACGTAGTCGCCGAGCGGGATCCGAGGGCGCGGCGAGTCGAGCTGGAACGGGTTGCCGCCGCGGGCCCGCACGGTCGGGTCGTAGCGAACGAGCGGCCAGTGACCCGAGGCGACGGCGCGGTACTGCTGGTCGAGCCCCTTGCTCATCTCGATGCCATGGGCGATGCAGTGGCTGTAGGCGATGATGAGGCTCGGCCCGTCGTAGGCCTCGGCCTCGCGGAACGCCGTGAGGGTCTGGTGCGGGTCGGCGCCCATCGCCACCCGTGCGACGTAGACGTTGCCGTAGGCGATGGCCTGCAGCGCAAGGTCCTTCTTGGCGGTGGCCTTGCCGCCCGACGCGAACTTCGCCACCGCTGCGAGGGGCGTCGCCTTGGACGACTGCCCGCCGGTGTTGGAGTAGACCTCGGTGTCGAGCACGAGCACGTTGACGTCGCGGCCCGAGGCGAGCACGTGGTCGAGCCCGCCCGAGCCGATGTCGTAGGCCCAGCCGTCGCCTCCCACGATCCAGACGCTGCGCCGCAGGAGGTGGTCGGCCACGCTGCGTAGGTCGGCGACGGCCGGGCCGCCGACCTCGCCGATGTCGGCGAGCCGTCGGAGCAGCTCGGCGACCCGCTCCCGCTGGGCCGTCAGCTCGAACTCGCGCACCTGCCGGGCGTCGAGGATGGCGTCGGCGAGCTCCGGCCCGACGACGTCTCGCAGCTCGCGCAGCCGCTCTCGGGCCAGCCCCGTGTGCAGGTCGGCGGCGAGGCGCAGCCCGAGCCCGAACTCCGCGTTGTCCTCGAAGAGCGAGTTCGACCAGGCGGGGCCCCGGCCGGCGGCGTTCTTCGCCCACGGCGTCGTCGGCAGGTTGCCGCCGTAGATCGAGGAGCAGCCCGTCGCGTTGGCGACGGTGGCCCGTTCGCCGAAGAGTTGCGTGAGCAGCTTGAGGTAGGGCGTCTCGCCGCAGCCCGAGCAGGCTCCCGAGAACTCGAAGAGGGGCTGGAGGAACTGCGTTCCGCGCACCGTGCCGAAGTCCACGCGCGAGCGCTCGGCCAGGGGCAGCGTCTCGAAGAAGGCGACGTTGCCGCGCTGGGCCTGCAGCTGCGGCTCGAGCGGCTCGAGGTTGATCGCCTTGCGGTGCGGCTCGCCGACCGGGCTGACCGGGCACGCCTCGACGCAGAGCGAGCATCCGGTGCAGTCCTCGGCATAGACCTGCAGCGTGTATCGGGTGTCCGGCAGCCCGGCGGCATTGAGCGGCGCAGTCGGGAAGCCCGCTGGCGCACCGGTCAGGGCGTCCTCGCCGACATACTTGGCCCGGAGCACGCTGTGCGGGCAGACGAAGCTGCACGTGCCGCACTGGATGCACGTGTCGGGGTCCCACGTGGCCACGAGGTCGCTGATCCGCCGCTTCTCGTATGCCGTCGTGCCGCTCGGATACGTGCCGTCGACCGGGAGCGCGCTGACCGGGATCTCGTCACCGCGACCGGCCATCATCGCCGCGGTGACGGTCCGCACGAAGTCCGGCGCGTCGGCGGGCACTGCGGGATCCGGCTCGCGGTCGGTGCTCACCGCCGCCGGCACCGGGATCTCGTGGAGTGCGGCGATGGTCGCGTCGACCGCCGCCTCGTTGCGCCGCACGACCTCCGAGCCGCGCCGCCCGTAGGTCTTGCGGATCGCCGCCTTGACCTTCTCGATCGCGGCCCGGCGCGGCAGTACACCGGAGATCGCGAAGAAGCAGGTCTGCAGGACGGTGTTGGTGCGACCGGGCAGACCGGCCTCGCGCGCGACGGCGTCGGCGTCGATGGCCCAGACGGTCAGCTTCTTGTCGATGATGGCCTGCTGGACGGGCCTGGGCAGTGCGTCCCAGACCTCGTCTGCCGGCTGGGGAGCGTTGAGCAGCAAGGTCGCCCCGTCACCTGCGCTCGCGAGCACGTCGATCTTCTCGAGCAGGCCGAGGTGGTGGCAGCCGACGAAGTGGGCCTTGGAGACGAGGTATGGAGCGCGGATCGGGTGCGGCCCGAAGCGCAGGTGCGACACGGTGAGCCCGCCCGACTTCTTCGAGTCGTAGACGAAATAGGCCTGGGCGTGGACCTTCGGGTCCGACCCGAGGATCTTGATGGTGTTCTTGTTCGCGCCGACCGTCCCGTCGGAGCCGATCCCGTAGAAGACGGCTCGGAGCATCGCCGGGTCCTCGATGACGAGGTCGGGGTCCCACAGCAGGCTCGTGCCGCCGACGTCGTCGGTGATGCCGACGGTGAAGCGCGACCGCGGGTACTCCTCCCAGAGCTCGTCGTAGACCGCGCAGACCATGCCCGGGGTCAGCTCCTTGGACGACAGCCCGTAGCGGCCGCCGATGACCTGGGGCATCGTCTCGATCGCTCCCCGTTGGTGGGCCTCCGCTAGCGTCGTCAGCACGTCGAGGAAGAGCGGCTCACCGTTGGAGCCGGGCTCCTTCGTCCGGTCGAGCACCGCGACCCGCCGCACGCTCGCCGGCAGCGCAGCCACGAGCTCGGCTGCCGGGAACGGCCGGTAGAGGCGCACCTGCAGGGCGCCGGCCCGCGCGCCCCCGCCGACGAGGTGGGTCACGGTCTCGCGGACCGTCTGCGCACCCGACCCCATGCAGACGACGACGACCTCGGGAGCGTCGTGGCCGGCATACTCGACGAGCCCGTAGGGCCGGCCCGTGTGGGCGGCCAGCTCGTCCATGACGGACTGCACGATGCCGGGGGTGCGGCTGTAGAACGGGTTGACCGTCTCGCGCGCCTGGAAGTAGACGTCGGGGTTCTGCGCCGTGCCGCGCACGAAGGGGCGCTCCGGGGTGAGGGCCCGCAGCCGGTGCTCGCGGACGAGCTGCTCGGGCACGAGCTCGCGCAGGACCTCGTCGGGCAGCAGCTCGACGGTGTTGATCTCGTGAGACGTGCGGAAGCCGTCGAAGAAGTGGACGAACGGAACCCGCGTGCGCAGCGTCGCCGCCTGGGCGACGAGGGCGAGGTCGTGCGCCTCCTGGACCGAGGCGGACGACAGCAGGGCGAAGCCGGTCTGCCGGACGGCCATCACGTCCGAGTGGTCGCCGAAGATCGAGAGCCCTTGCGCCGCAATCGATCTCGCCGCCACGTGGAAGACGGTCGAGGTCAGCTCACCGGCGATCTTGTACATGTTCGGGATCATGAGGAGCAGGCCCTGCGAGGCGGTGAAGGTGGTGCTCAGCGCCCCGCCCTGGAGCGCGCCGTGCATCGCCCCGGCCGCGCCTCCCTCGCTCTGCATCTCCATGACCGTCGGGACCGTCCCCCACACGTTGGGCCGCCGGTGGCTCGACCACTCGTCGGCGAGCTCGGCCATCGTCGACGACGGGGTGATCGGGTAGATCGCGCACAGCTCGTTGAGGCGGTAGGCGACGTCCGCGGCTGCTTCGTTGCCGTCGATCGTGACGCGCATGGCTGCTCAGCCCTCCGGACCCGGCTCGGGGACCATCTCGATGGCGTGGACGGGGCACTGGCGGTAGCAGGCGCTGCAGCCCGTGCATCGGTCCAGGTCGAACTCGTAGCGGTGGCCCACGCCGAGCTTGATCACGGCGTCCTCCGGACAGGCCCCGAGGCAGCCGTCGCACTCGAAGCAGTTGCCGCACGAGAGGCACCGACCGGCCTCGAAGGCGGCCTCGTCACGGCTGAACCCCGTCAGCACCTCGTCGAACGTGCGGCTGCGGAGCGCCGCGTCGATCTCGTGCTGCTCCCGGCGGTCGTGCTCGCCGACGTACCAGAGGTTGAGCTTGTCGAAGTCGGCGCGCTCGTGCTTGGGCGGGGGCGTCCATTCGGTGTCGCGCAGCCACGCGTCGATCGTGTGGGCGGCCCGCTTGCCGTGCCCGACGCCGATCGTCACCGTGCGCTGGCTCGGCACCGCGTCCCCG
Source organism: Humibacillus xanthopallidus (assembly GCF_006717145.1). Classification (GTDB taxonomy): domain Bacteria; phylum Actinomycetota; class Actinomycetes; order Actinomycetales; family Dermatophilaceae; genus Humibacillus; species Humibacillus xanthopallidus. The sequence continues at coordinate 188,880 of NZ_VFQF01000003.1, forward strand.
CCGGCGAAGACGCCCGGCGCACCCGTCATGAGGGTGCGCTTGTCGACCCGCACCGTGTCGTCGTCGAACTCCACCCCGGGTATGCCGCGAAGGAACGTCGTGTCGCTCGCCTGACCGAGCGCGAGGATGACCGTGTCGGCCTCAAGCGTCTCGAACCGGCCTGTGCCGTGGGGCTTTCCGCGCTCGTCGAGCTCTTGGAGCTCGACGGTGAGGTCGTGCTCGCCCATCGAGGAGATGGTGCGCAGCCAGTTGATCCGGATGCCCTCCTCCTCCGCGTCGTGGGCCTCCTCCTCGTGTGCCGGCATCTGCTCGCGGGTCCGGCGGTAGACGATGATCGTGTCGTCGGCGCCGAGCCGCCGGGCGACCCGGGCCGCGTCCATCGCGGTGTTGCCACCGCCGTAGACGGCGACGCGTCCGGCCAGACCGGCGCGCTCACCCGTCTCGACCTCGCGCAGGAACGACACGGCGTCGAGGACCCGGGCGGCATCGCCGTTGGGGATGTCGACGTGCTTCGAGAGGTGTGCCCCGACCGCGACGAAGACCGCGTCGAAGCCGCCCTCGCGGCGCTCCTCGTCGAGGTCCTCGACGCGATGCCCCTGCTCGAAGGTGATGCCGAGGTCGACGAGCCGACCGACCTCCGCGTCGAGCACGTCGCGCGGCAGCCGGTAGGAGGGGATGCCGTAGCGCATCATTCCCCCGGGCAGCTCGCCGCTGTCGCGGACGGTGACGGCGTGACCGAGGCGGGTCAGGTGGTAGGCCGCGGAGAGCCCGCTCGGTCCGGAGCCGACGACGAGCACGCGTCGACGGCTGCTCGTCGTGGGCGGGTCGAAGCCCCAGCCACGCTCGATCGCGAGGTCGCCGAGGAAGCGCTCGACGCCGTGGATGGAGACGGCGCCGTCGAGCTCGGCCCGGTTGCAGGCCGCCTCGCACGGGTGGTAGCAGACCCGGCCGTGGATCGCCGGCAGCGGGTTGTCGCGGGTGAGCTGCCGCCAGGCCCCTTCGTGGTCGCCGGCCTTGACGAGCGCGAGCCACGACTGGATGTTCTCGCCGGCCGGGCACCCGGCGTTGCACGGCGGCAGGAGGTCGACGTAGACCGGCCGCTGCGTGCGCACCGGGCCCGAGCGCAGACGGGCGAGGCCGAGCGGGGCCAGCGGGGTGAGGTCGCGTTGCGGTCCGGACACCGGCGTCTCCTAGGTCCGCGAGGCAGTCCCCGGCCGGGTCGCCGAGGTGTCGGCTGCGTCCTTCTGAATACTACGAGACGTAGTTGAGCGGCCGGGCTCGTTCGTGCTCCGGCGTGACGAACGGCTCAACTGTCGGTGCCCACGGCCCCGCCGACCGACGACCATCGGTCCGCGGAGGTGCCGGGCCAGCGCCTGTCACCCGGCGTGTCTCACCCCGGCGACGACCAAGGGTCGTCGGTCGGCGGCCAGGTGCGGACGGCATACGCCCGCGGTCGTCGGTCGGCGGCGAGGTGCGGACGGCATACCTCCGCCGGGGGCCGTATGCCGTCCGGCCGGCTGGGGCGCGCCGCCCGAGTTCCGTGGCGGTGGTGCGGGCCGACCGATAGCGTCGAGCCCGTGAACATCATCTTCGTGGAGCCCTCGTTCCCCGCGAACCAGCGCCGCTTCGTGCACGCGCTCGCCTCCGTGGGGGCCAACGTCTACGGCATCGGCGAGACGGAGGAGGGGCACCTCGACGGCGAGCTGCGCGACCAGCTGAGCGGCTACTACCGCGTCGGCTCCGTCACCAACGTCGACCAGATGGTCGAGGCGGTGCGCTACTTCCAGGACCGCATCTGGATCGACGGGCTCGAGGCGACCGTCGAGGCGCACACGATGCCCGCGGCGCAGGTCCGCGAGGCGACCGGCATACCGGGCACGAGCGTCCGCACGACGTGGCTGTGCCGCGACAAGCCCTCGATGAAGGAGGCGCTCCGGCAGGCCGGCGTGCCGACGGCCGCGAGCGCCGCCGTCGAGTCCTCGGCCGAGGCGCACGAGTTCGCCGACCGCGAGGGCTACCCGCTCATCCTCAAGCCGCGCGCGGGCGCGGGCGCCCAGGGCACCATCCGCGTCGACGACGAGCACGAGCTGCTCCACGCGCTCCAGGGCTATGCGCGCGAGGGCGCGACCTCCATCGCCATCGAGGAGTTCGTCGAGGGCCACGAGGGCTTCTACGACACCATCACCGTCGACGGTCAGGTCGCGCACGACTGGGCGACGCACTACTACCCCAACGTCCTCGAGGCGATGCGCCACCGCTGGATCTCGCCGCAGTTCATCACGACGAACCGCATCATCGACGACCCCTCCAACTCCTTCTACCGCGAGGTGCGCGAGCTCGGCCACCGCGTCATCGAGGCCCTCGGCATCGAGACGTCCGCGACGCACATGGAGTGGTTCTACGGCCCGAAGGGCTTGAAGTTCAGCGAGATCGGCGCCCGGCCGCCCGGCGTCGGCGCGTGGGACCTCTACTCCGCCGCCAACGAGGTCGACGTCTACCGCGAGTGGGCGCACGTCATCACGCACGGTCGCCCCGAGCAGCCGATGAGGCGCACGTATGCCGCCGGCATCGTCGCGCTGCGCCCCGACCACGACGGGGTGGTGACGGGCTACAGCGGCATCGACGAGATCCAGGGCCGGCACGGCGACTCGATCATCGACGCCCACTTCCCGCCCGTCGGGCACGGCACGCAGTCCGTCGAGGCCGGCTACATGGCCAACGCCTGGGTGCGCGTGCGCCACCACGACTACGACACCGCGCGGGCCATCCTCGACGACGTGGGCCAGACGATCCGCATGCACGCGCGTTGATGACGACGATCCTCCTCGGGCCGCAACGGTTCACGACGACCGTCGGGGCCACGGTGCGCTCCCTGAAGCTCGACGGCCCGATCGCGATGATCAACTCCGGATGGGAGGAGCGCGAGAGCGAGGACGCCGAGCTCGCCGGGCACCTCGACGGTCGGGGGGTCAACCTCCAGCTGCACCACCGGATGATGGACGTCCTCGAGAAGGACGAGCACTTCGCCGCCGCTGCGCTGCTCTTCCGTGACCGGCAGGACGAGCTGCGCGCCTTCTACGGCATACGGCTGCAGGCGGCCATCGACGCGGTGCAGGCGGTCGCGCACCGCTCGTCGCTCCACGCCATCGGGCCGGCGGCCCTCGAGTCCGCCGTCGACGCGGTGCGCGCGGTCGACGCCTGGTATGCCGCCGAGCTCGACGACCTCTACCGCTCGGTCCGCGCCACCGCGCCTCTCGACGAGAGCGGCACGATCGGCTGGCACCGCGGCGAGATCGGGGCCGTCCTCGACGGGTGTGCCGGCGTCGTCATCGCGGGCGGCAACGTGCGCACCCTGCTGCGGACCCTGCGCGTCTTCGACGTCGAGATCCGGCCGGAGCTGCCGGTCGTCGCCTGGTCGGCGGGTGCCATGGCCCTGACCGACGAGGTCGTCCTCTTCCACGACCACGCACCGCATGGCGTCACCGCGGCCGAGGTGTTCGACCGGGGCCTCGGACGGCTGCCGGGCATCATCGCCCTGCCGCACGCCAAGCGGAGGCTGCGCCTCGAGGAACACGACCGGATGAGCATCATGGCCAGGCGCTTCCCCGACCACCGCCTCACCCTGCTCGACGACGGCGCCGTCGTGCGCTTCCCCGACCACCGCCTCACCCTGCTCGACGACGGCGCCGTCGTGCGCTTCCCCGACGGGGCGACCGACCTGCCGGCCGGGGCGCGCTACATCGGCCTCGACGGTCACATCGCCGTGGTGGGTGCCGCATGAGCCCGCCCGAGCGCCTCGCCGTCAACCGGCTGCGCGAGAACCTGCCGCTCGACGGCCCGACCATCGACCGCTTCGTCACCCGCTTCGGCTCGCCGATCATCGAGGGCGAGCGCGCCACCTTCCTCTATCGCGGCGACGTCGACGAGGCGTGGGTGCGCCACCGTGTCGTCGGACTGCCGGATCCGTTGCCGCTCAAGCGGATCGGCGAGTCGGACCTCTGGTCGGTGACGACGGTGCTGCCCGAGGGGTCGCGTGTCGAGTACCAGATCGAGATCCGCAAGGGCGAGCACTACGAGCGCTTCAACGACCCGCTCAACAGCCGCCTCGCGCACAGCCCGATGGGGTCGTCATCGGTGTGCGCGGCGATCGGCTACCGCGTGCCCGATTGGGCGGAGTTCGACCCGGAGGCCCGGCCGGGCACCCTCGTCGAGGAGCAGATCCGCAGCAAGGCCCTTCGCCGCGACCAGCCGGTGCAGATCTACCTCCCGGCGCGCTTCAACCAGGCGCAGCGCTATCCGCTGCTCATCGTCCACGACGGCACCGACTACCTCCAGTTCGCGGCTATGAAGACGGTGCTCGACAACCTCATCCACCGCCTCGACGTCGACCCGCTCGTCGCCGTCTTCGTGCCGCCTCGCGACCGGCTCAAGGAGTATCCGCACCACGCCCCGCACGCCCGCTTCATCGCGCGCGAGCTCGTGCCGCTGCTCAACGACCGGCTGCCCCTCATCGACACCCCGGAGGCGCGCTGCCTCATGGGCAGCTCCTTCGGCGGCGTCGCCTCGCTGTCGACGGCGGTGCGCTACCCGGGATACTTCGGCTCGCTCCTGCTCCAGTCGGCCTCGCTCGTCTTCACCGACATCGGCTTCGACCACGGCGGGGGCCCGGCCTTCGACCCGGTCGTGAAGTTCGTCAACCGCTACCGGCAGCGGCCCACCGCCGTCGTCGACCGGATCTTCATGACGTGCGGCGTCTACGAGCCGCTCATCACGCCGAACCGCTCGATGGTGCCCGTCTTCCGCCACACCGGGATGCGGGTGCGCTACGTCGAGTCGCGCGACGGCCACAACTGGGAGAACTGGCGCGACCGCCTCGGCGACGGGTTGGCGTGGCTCTTCCCCGGCCCCCAGAAGTTCGTCTACGAGTAGGTCACCGGCCTGAGAGGCCCCGGTGGACGCTCGTGGACGCCCGTGGACCCCCGGAAACACCCGTGGTTGAGTTGCCCCACCGACAGAGAGGCAGGTAGCGCGATGAAGGTGACCGACCGGTGGTACTCCGACCGCCTCGGCCAGGACCTCACCGTGGCACGGTGGGGCTCCTACGGCAGTCCCGTGCTCCTCTTCCCCACGGCCGGAGGTGACGCCGAGGAGGTCGAGCGGCACAAGATGATCGCCCACCTCGAGCCGCTCATCGCGGCCGGCCGGGCGAAGGTCTACTCCGTCGACAGCGTCGCCGGTCGCGCCATGGCCGAGCGCCACGGCTCGGCCGAGTACCAGCTCGCCCTGTTCAACGGCTTCCACGAGGCGATCGCGCGCGAGGTCATCCCGGCGATCCACTCCGACCTCGGCGGGCAGCAGATCCCGGTCACCGTCGCCGGCGCCTCGATCGGGGCCTTCAACGCCCTCGCCATCACCTGCCGCTACCCCGAGCTCGTGCGGTCGGCCGTGTGCATGAGCGGCACCTACGCCATCGAGCAGTTCATCGGTGGCCACGTCAACGACGACCTCTACTTCAGCTCGCCGCTGCGCTTCCTCGGCGGCCTCGAGGGCCCGGCGCTCGACACGCTGCGCACCCGGATGATCGTGCTGGCCTCGGGCAGCGGCCGCTGGGAGGACGTCGGCGAGTCCCGTGCCGTCGCCGACGTGCTCGGGAGCAAGGGCATCCCCAACCGCGTCGACGACTGGGGCCCGTCCTACGACCACGACTGGCCGACGTGGTGGGCCATGCTCCCGCTCTACCTCGACGACCTGCTGCCCTGAGCCTCCGCCGCGGCCGCCGCGGTCGTCATCGCCGAGCTGCGCTCACGGCCCACGACACCCGCGACGATGAGCGCCTGCCCGACGACGTAGGTGAGCATCACCCAGAAGCCGTGCCGCGGCAGGTCGAGGCCCGCGAACTCGTGCAGCGCGATGAGGGCGTCAGAGACGAGGAAGACGGCCCCGCCGACCCCCGCGAGCAGTGACACCCCGGTCGAGAGCGCGGCCATCGTCACGAGCGCCGCGCCGTAGACGACGACCGGGACGAGCATCGCCCCGGCACCCTCGCGACAGGCCACGACGAGCGCGACGAACACGACGGCATACGGCAGCAGGAGCGCCGGCCGGCGCATGACGCTGCCGCCGCGCAACGGCCAGAACGCGACGATGTAGGCGACCTGCGCCAGCAGGAAGGCCCCGACCATCGCGAGGAACGAGAGGTCGCCGGGCACGAAGTCGGGCACGGCGTCGCCGAGGAACGAGAAGCCCAGCGCGACCAGGACCCACCGCACGAGGCGGCTGCGCGGTGGCACGGTCGCGGCCACCAGGGTGAGCGCCAGCAGCGGCATGAGGAGGTCCTGCGTGATGTCGGACAGCAGCCCCGTCGCGTCGGCGAGCTGCAGGACGAGGTGCACGCCGGCGACGGCGACGAACGCCGCGGCGACCAGCCCGAGCCTTCGCGGCCGCTCGGTCGACGCTGTTCCCATGCCACACAAGGTAATCCCGGCCCTTCGCCTCGCGCACGCCCGCTCAGCCGAGGAGTGACGCCATCTTCTTGGCGATGAGGTCGGTGGCTCGTCGGGGCGACAGCCGGGAGATGCGGTCGATGGAGCGGGCGTCCTTGCCGATGACGACGCGGAAGGCTCCCTTCTCGACGCCCTCGATGATCTGTCGGGCCGCCTCGGCGGGCGTCGTCAGCGAGCCCGCTGCTGCGCTTGCCGCAGCATCCGCGCCGGGGATCGCCGCGCCGGAGTGTTGCGCGATGTCGGTGGCCACGCCGCCCGGGAACACGACGGTCACAGCGACCTTCGTCGCGCGCAGCTCGGCATACAGCCCCTCCGTGAGCAGCATGACCGCGGCCTTCGAGGCGCCGTATGCCGTCTGGCCGGGGACGGGCGCGAGGGCCCCCATGCTTGACACGTTGACGATGCACCCTTCGGGGCGCTGCGTGACGTCGGGGAGGAAGGCCTGGGTCGTGTGGACGACGCCCCAGAAGTTCACCGCCATGACCTTCTCGATCTGGCGCAGCTCGAGGTCGGCGAAGCGCACGAACGGCTGGATGATGCCCGCCACGTTGACGAGCCCGTCGACGACCCCGTGGGCAGCGCGCACAGCCTCGGGGAGAGCACCGACCGCGCCGCTGTCGGTGATGTCCACGGCGTGCGTGCTGAGGCGAGCGCTGTTGGCGCCGGCGAGCCGCACGGTCTCGGCCAGGCCCTCCTCGCTCAGATCGACGGCAGCCACCCGGCCTCTCCGGGCGAGGAGGCCGAGCACGACCTCACGGCCGATGCCGTTGCCTCCACCGGTGACGACGAAGACCTTGTCCTGGATCTGCATGGCTCTCTCCTCAGGCTCAGTGGGCTGCGGCCGGCGTCGCGGGGCGCGCCGCAGCGGCGACCGTCCCGGTGAGGTGGCGTGCCGCGAGGTGACCGAAGACGCAGGCCGGCCCGAGGGTCGAGCCGGGCCCTGGGTAGGTGCGTCCCATGACGGAGGCGCTCGTGTTGCCGGCGGCATAGAGGCCCGGGATGACCGACCCGTCCGGAGTCAGCACGCGGGCGTGCTCGTCGGTGACGACCCCACCCTTGGTGCCGAGGTCGCCCGCGACGATCTCCACCGCGGCGAAGGGACCCTTCTCGATCGTTCCGAGGTTCGGGTTGGGGCGCGAGGACGGGTCGGCGTAGTAACGGTCGTAGGCAGAGTTGCCGCGTCCGAAGTCGTGGTCGATGCCGGTCCTCGCGAAGCCGTTGAAGCGGTCGATGGTCTCCTGCAGGCTCTGCCGGTCGACGCCGATCTGGTCGGCGAGCTCCGCCAGGGTGTCGGCCCGGTGGAGGATGCCTGCGGACGCCATGGCCTTGTTGGCGCGGGGGTCCAGCGCATACGACCGCAGGTAGCGGCGGGCGTGACGCACGTCGGTGACCATCCAGAAGCGGCCCGGAACCTGCCGGGCGTGCTCGAGCAGGTGATGGCCGAGGTCGACGTAGGACTCGGACTCGTTGGCGAAGCGTCGCCCCTCGGAGTCGACGATGAGGCTGTGCGGCACCGACCGCTCGCTCACGAGGAAGGCGGCGCTGCCGTCCGGCGTCGCCGGGGGGATCGAAGCGCCCCACCAGGCGTCGTCCATGAGGTCGAGCGCGGCACCGAGCCGCGCCGCGGCCTCGATGACGGTGCCGACGTTGCCCCTGGAGCCCGAGGACGCCGATCCGTCGACGCCCTGGTGCTGCTGACGCAGGGCGGTGTTGTGGTCGAAGCCGCCTGCCGCGAGCACGACGCCCTCACGTGCGCGAAGGTCGACCGCTGAGCCTCCCCGCGATGCGCGGACGCCGACGACGCGGCCGTCCTCGACGAGGATCTCCTCCAAAGGGCACTCGAGCCAGATGCCCACGCCCTGGCGCAGCGCGATCTCGAGGAACGAGGCCGTCAGTGCCGCGCCCATGCCGACGAGCCGGCGACCGCGCGCGAGGCCGGCGACGACGCGCCCGACCACCCGCGCCCCACGGCCGAAGCCGTCAGGAGAGGACCAGGCTCGCTGGAGGAGCCAGAAGTCATCGGTCTTGACCGGGGCGGGCACGCCGTCCTGGCCGCGGGCGGACGTCCACCACGGGCCGATGCGGCGCACGTCGAAGGGCTCGACCTCGAGGGCGCGCCCGATCTTGCCGCCCGACTTCTCCGGGTAGTAGTCCGGGTACTCGGCGGCGCGGGTGAAGCGCATCCCGAGGCGTTCGGCCATCGTCACGAAGTCGGCGACGCCGTCGACGAAGGCTGCACGCCGTTCGGGCGAGGCGGCTGGCCCGGCGTCGCCGACCGTGACCTCGAGGTAGGCCAGGGCCTCGTCGCGGGAGTCGGCGGCGCCGGCGCGCTCCATGAGCGGGTTCGTCGGCAGCCACAGCCCGCCCCCGGACATGGAGCTGCTCCCGCCCCAGCGAGGCGTGGACTCGAGCATGACCACCGACCGCCCGGCATCCGCAGCCGTGACCGCCGCCGCGAACGCTGCTGCGCCGGTGCCGACGACGACGACGTCGAACTCCTCGTCCCAAACCCGGTCCATGGTCACCTCTCGTCCCAATCCGGACACTGTTGTCCGGATACGATCTCAGCATGGCCCCACCGACGCAGCAACGCAATAGGGGACCGGCAGCCGCCTCCTCGAACCGGGCGGCGCTCGTCGCCGCGGGTAGACGACTCTTCGCCGAGGAGGGCTATCGGGTGCCGCTCAACGCCATCGCGCGTGAGGCGGGCGTCGGCCAAGGGGTGCTCTACCGGCACTTCCCCTCGCGCACCGACCTCGCCCTGGCGGTCTTCAGCGACAACATCGACGAGATCGCCCAGCTTGCGGCCGAGCAGACCGGGCCTGACGCGTTCCTTGTTCTCTGGGACCGGATCGTGGGTCACCTCCTCGAGTCGGCGGCCTTCGTGGAGGCCCTGCTCGACGAGGACCAGCGGCCGGAGTGGGCAGGGGCCGCGCGCCTCGAGGCCCTTCTCGGCGACGCGTTGTCGCGGTCGCAGGAGGCCGGGCTCGTCGACGACAAGCTCACGGCCGGAGACGTCATCCTGCTCCAACGCATGCTCTACGGGGCGCTCGTCACCGCCGCCTCCCGGGAGGACGCCCGGTCCTCGGTCGTGCGGGTGCTTGAGCTCGTCGACCCCCGGCTGGCGGCCGTCGTGTCGCAGCGCTGACCGGGCGAACTCGGCCACACGGCATACCCCGACGGCGTATGCCGTGTGCCCGGGGAGCCGGGGCACCCACCCGCCGCGCTGGGGCCGGGTATCAAGCCCGGGCGCTGGTCGCTCTGAGAGGAACAGGCCCGCGCGGCGTGGGCCCCCTGTCCGTGAGGTCCCTGTCATGAGCACTTCCGACGTCTTGCTGATCAAGGCCCCCGAGGCCTGGCCCGTGCCCGTCGTCGCGACGCTGGCGATGGTGCTGCTCGCCGGGCTCGACCTCGCCGGCGCTCTCTTCGCCAAGGAGTGGGCCGAGAACGGCAACGTCCGCGCCCTCGTGCTCGGTGCCGGGGCCTTCCTCGTGCTCTTCTGGGTCTACGCGTCGTCGCTGAAGTACGCCGAGCTCGCCCTCGTCACGATGGGGTGGGTCGTCATGCTCCAGGTCGGGCTCGTGCTCATCGACCGCTGGCGCTACGGGGTGGAGCTGCCGACGGGCAAGTGGGTGGCCATCGGGGTCGTGCTCGTGGCGCAGGGCTACCTCGTGCTGGCGCCGGGGGTCGAGCGCGCAGCGAGCGTCGCGGGCTCGGCTGGATAGACTGCGGCGACGGCTGGGAGCGCGCTCGACGCGTCCGGGTGGTCAGCCGGCACCAGTCGCGCCGCTCATGACCGAGGGGCGCTCGCCCAGTGAGGAGCCCCATGCGTCGTCCCGCCGCCCGACGTGCGCAGCGCGCGGCTCGGGCGATGGGCCTGCTCGCAGTGGCGGCGCTGCTCGGCACGGCGGCCTGCACGACGGCGCCCGAGACCACCCCCACGACGACGACGGGGACGGCGACTCCGACGGTCACATCGACGAGCGCCACGCCGGCGCCGCTCGTCGTCGAGACCGTCTTCGACCACTCGACGCTCGACCCGACGCGGCAGTACGACCGCAGCGGCGCCCTCCTGTCGAAGGCGCTGTACGAGACGCTGACGACCTACGACGGCGCCGACCAGACGAAGCCGCAGGCGGGGCTCGCGGAGTACACGATGTCGCCCGAGGGCAAGTGGCTGACGCTTCGGCTGCGGAGCGGACGCACCTTCTCCGACGGCACTCCGGTGACCAGCGACGACGTCGTCTTCACGCTCGAACGGGTCAAGGGCCTGCGGGGAGCCGCCGCCTCCATGCTCGGCAACGTCACCGCGCGCAAGGTCGATGACCGCACCCTGACGCTGACCTCGCCCGACGCCAACTTCGCGCTGCCTGCGATGCTCGCCAACCCGGCCTTCGGCATCCTCAACTCGCGGGTCGTCAAGGCCAACGGCGGCGCGATCGGGCCCGGCGACACGGCCGACACATGGCTCTCGACGCACTCGGCCGGCTCCGGTCCCTACGTCCTCTCCGGCGCCGACGCCACCGAGGTGCGCCTCACCGTCAGCCCCACGTGGACCGGCGCCCAGCCCGCCTTCCCCGAGGTCGTCGTGCGAGACGCCGACCCGGGCCGGCAGGTCTCGGACCTGACCTCCGGCAAGGCTGACGTCGCGCTCGACCTGTCGCCGGCGCAGGCCGACCGGATCGCGGCTGCGGCGACCGGGGCGGGCTCGGGCTCGGGCACGTCGACCGCGACCCCGGGGGCGGTGGCGGCTGCCGCAGGGACGCCGACCCCGACGCCGGGGTCGACCTCGCCGGCCACGTCGCCGCTGTCGGTGATGGCGGCCCTGTCGTCGACGACCGCCTTCCTCATGCTGCACCGCGACCCGACCGTCAACGCCTGGACCGCCAACGCCGACTTCGCCGAGGCCGTTCGTCTCGGCATCGACCGGCAGGCCGTGAGCACGGCGGTCCGTGACGCGATCCCGGCCGCCGGGGTCATCCCCGTCGGCATCGTCGGCTCGCTCCTCGCCCCCACCGGCACGGCCCCGGGCACCGAGACCGTGCCGCCGACCCTGCCGACGACCACGTCCGCGTCCGCGCCTCCAACGACCGAGCCCGGCCCCGACGGCACCACGCCGACACCGGGAGCCACTGCCACCGCCGCCCCGGAGCCCGTCGTTCCGCAGCGTGACCTGGCCGGCGCCCGCGCGGCGCTCGCGCGCTCGGGCTACAAGGGCCAGCCCATCCCGCTGACCTTCGCCCGCGACCTGCCGATCCAGGGGGTCCCGACCGCCTCGGTCGCCGCGATCATCAAGACCCAGCTCGCCTCCGTCGGCATCACCGTCGTCCCGACGCCGCTGCCCGCCGCCCAGGCGCTCGAGCGCTACCGCGCCGGCCGCGACGCCTTCAGCCTCTGGAGCTGGAACCCCGACTACACCGACCCCGAGAACTACCTCGCCTTCGCACCCGGCGGCCTCGTCGGCCAGCGCGCCGGCTGGGCGGTCGGAGCCGACGCCGACATCGACACCCTGGCCGACGCGGCGCGCTCCTCGGTGGGCGACGACCGACCGGCCGCGTATGCCGCGTGGCAGCGCGCGCTCAACACCTCCGGCCCGTTCGTGCCGCTCTTCCAGCCGTCGAGCCACCTCGCGCACGGTCCGCGGGTGACCGAGCTGCCCACGAACCCGGTCTGGACCCTCGACCTCGCCGGAGTCAGCTGACCCACCCACGCCCAGGTCAGCCGCACGCCGTATGCCGTGTGCCGCTGGCTCCGAGGTGTGCGGGTGGCGGGAGATCCGAGGCGGCAATCGGGAGGCGCCGCGGGGTCGGCCGGGCCTAGCCTGTGTGCCGACCGGCAGTGGTGCCGAGTCCTGATGCGTCGAGAGGATCCGAGCATGGCCGAGAAGACGTCAGACGGTTTCACCGCAGAGGAGCGCGCCGCGATGAAGGAGCGCGCGGCCGAGCTGCGCGCCGAGGGCAAGAAGGGCGCCAAGAAGGCCGACGGGCTCCAGGAGGTCCTCGACAAGATCGCCCAGATGGCGCCGGACGACCGAGCCCTCGCCGAACGCGTGCACGTGACGGTGACCGCGAACGCCCCGGAGCTCGTTCCGCGGACGTGGTACGGCATGCCGGCCTACGCGAACACCGACGGCAAGGTCGTGCTCTTCTTCCAGGACGCCGGCAAGTTCAAGTACCGCTACTCGACGCTCGGCTTCCAGGAGGCCGCCAACCTCGACGACGGCGACATGTGGCCGGCCTCCTACGCGCTCCTGAGCTGGAGCCCCGCCGTCGAGAAGAAGGTCGCTGCCCTCGTCAAGGCCGCCGTCTCCTGACGAGCGGCGCCGCAGCGCTCGTCAGACTCACAAAATGCCGAGCTCGGCCAGGGCCGCAGCACGAGGACCGCGGTCGGCCCCGACTTTGTGAGTCCGACGGCCCGCGCGGGCGCTCGCTCGGCCACACGGCATACGCCGGCGGGGGCCGTATGCCGTGTGCTCAGGCGTGGCCGCTCAGCTGACCCAGGCGGTCGGCGAGGGCGTCGACCATCGCGCCGGCGCGCTTCTCGGGGAAGGCGGACTTGCGGTCGCCGCCGCTGCTCGAGACGGGCAGCACGTCGATCGAGAGCTTGGCGCCGCCAGCGAGGGCGCGCAGCGCGTCGACCTTGTCGCCGAAGGGCGTGCCGCTGCCGGGCGAGTAGTAGCGGACGGCCTCGTCGATGGAGTCGGGGTAGAGGTCGGTCTTCGTCACCGCGATGATGAGCCAGATCGGCTTGTGGCGGCGCACGGCCAGCGAGGCGATGCGGTGCGAGGTGATGGTCCAGTCCTCGAGCTCGGCGGCGAGCTGCTCCTCGCGGGTGGCAGTCGCGACCCCGGTCGTGCCGCCGGCGCGTCGGGGGGTGGCGTGGCCGTAGCCGACGACGTGGATGAGCCCGTCGACCGGCTCGTCGTGGAAGACCTCGTCGAGGGCGGCGAGGCGGGTGGCGGCGTTGTCGCCCGGGACGACGAGGAAGCGGAAGCCGTGCAGCTTGGCGCCCTTGCGGGTGCGGCGCTCCATCGTGGCCGAGCCGACCTCGGCCACGGCGTCGTCGGTGGAGCGGCGGGTCAGCCGGTCGACGAGCTGGCTCTTGCCGACGCCGGTCATGCCCGTGACGGCGACCATGGGGTAGCGGTCGCGCAGCAGCCGGCTGAGCCGCTCGGGTGCCTGGGCGAGCGCGGTCAGCAGACCGGTGGCGACGGTCGCGCCGAGCGCGGTGCGGCTCGACGTCGGCAGGATCGTCCTGATCCGGGATGAAGTCTGAGACACGGTGCCTCCTCGGCGTGCTGGTCTGGGGCCAGTTGACCCTAGAGCCTACGTTCCGTACCCGTGCCGGTGGCTCGCGCACCGGTGGGCAACGCGCAACACCCCGTCCTGGCGAGAGGACAGGGTGTTGCGGCTCCGACTCTAGCGGGGTGGCCGCTGAGCGCGTCGCCCGGGCGCGAGCAGCAGGGCCTGAGCCGGCGCCGACTCCGCTGCCGACCCCGCGAGGTTGCGGCTTTCTCGACCGCGCGCCGTCCGACGGGAGGAAACTGCACCTTGGAGCGCATCGAGGCACCAAGGATGGGGAGCCGAGCATGGTCTGGTCCGGAGAGGCCACGGAGGACAGCATCGCCGTGATGTCGCGCCAGGCGCTCGTGGGGCGTCTTGCGCAGGTCAAGGAGCAGTTCCGGGCCACGAGCGACATCCTCAAGGTGCTGACGAGCTCGTCGGGAGACCCCGACAAGGTCTTCGACGCCGTCGTCGAGAACGCCCGGACGCTGCTCAACGCGGCTGTCGCGCAGATCTACCTCGTCAAGGGCTCGACGTACGTCATCGCGCGCCAGAGCGGCATGTCGGAGGAACACCGCCGGCTCCTCGAGCAACATCCCATCAAGCGCGACCGCGGCACCCTCGTCGGCCGCGTGACCATCGACCGCCGGATCCACCACATCACCGACGCCGTCGCCGACCCGGACTACAACCGGTCCGACCTCCAGCGGATGGCCGGCTTCCGGTCGATGATCGGCGCACCGCTCATCGTGGGAGACGAGGTGGTGGGCGCCCTCAATGTCATGCGGAACCGGGTGGCCCCCTTCGACGACGTCGACGAGCGCGTCCTCGCGACGTTCGCCGAGCAGGCGGCGCTCGCGCTACGCCACGTCGACCTGTTCGCCACGCTCGAGAGCAGGTCCGCCGCGCTCGAGAGCAGGTCGGCCGAGCTGGCCCGCAAGGTCGAGCAGCTGGAGGGTCTCGCCGACGTCGGTGCCGCGATCAGCTCGACGCTCGTTCCGGACGAGATGCTCGCCACGATCGTGTCGCACGCTGTCGAGCTCTCCGGCACCGACGGCGGGTCGCTGATGGAGTACGACGAGGCGACCAGGCTCTTCCGGGTGCGAACCGTCTACGGCACGAGCGAGGACACGGTCTCTGCCCTTCGGGCCGCCGAGATCCACATCGACCGGACGTGGGTCGGCAAGGCGGCTCGGAGCCGCTGGGTCCTGCAGATTCCCGACCTGGACGAGGCCCCGCTCGACGAGCACCTGGCCGTCCTGCACGCAGCCGGCTGGAAGTCGCTCGTCGCCGTCCCGCTCGCCAGTCCTGACCGGGTCGTCGGCGTCCTGGTCGTCCGGAGAAAGAAGACCGGCTCCTTCAGTGGTGAGACGTGCGACCTTCTCGACGCCTTCGCCAGCCAGTCCGCGGTGGCACTGACGAACGCCCGCCTCTACCAGCAGCTCGAGCTGCAGAGCGCCGACCTGGCCGAGGCGAGCAGGCACAAGTCGGAGTTCCTCGCGAGCATGTCGCACGAGCTGCGCACCCCGCTCAACGCCGTGATCGGCTTCTCCGAGGTGCTCCTCGAGCGGATGTTCGGTGACCTCAACGAGCGGCAGGAGGACTACCTCAAGGACATCCATGCTGCCGGCAGCCACCTGCTCGCGCTGCTCGGCGACATCCTCGACCTGTCGAAGATCGAGGCGGGGCGGATGGAGCTCGACCTCACCACGTTCCAGGTGGACGACATCATCGGCCAGGCCCTATCGCTGGTTCGCGAGCGGGCGGCCCTGCACGACATCGAGCTCACGCTCGAAGCCCAGGAGGACCTCGGGCTCGTCACCGCCGACGAGCTGCGCCTCAAGCAGGTGCTGCTCAACCTGCTCAGCAACGCCGTCAAGTTCACGCCGGACGGCGGCTCCGTCGAGATTCACGCACATCGCGACGCAGGCGACCTCGTCGTGACGGTGACCGACACCGGCATCGGCATCTCGCGAGAGGACCAGGCCCGCATCTTCGACTCTTTCCAGCAGGGCAGCAGGTCTGCGTCGACGACGGAGGGCACAGGCCTCGGGCTCACGCTGAGCAAGCAGATCGTCGAGCTGCACGGGGGCGCGATGTGGGTGCGGAGCGCTCTCGGGAAAGGCAGCACGTTCGGCCTCAGGATCCCGCAGGAGGCTGTGACCGCGAAGCCGCGAGACGAGCACTGACCGGCCGACGACGGGTCGGGCGCCTGAGCGACCGTCGTGGGGCCGTATGCCGTCACGTGCGTCGCGTGTCCCCGTGGCCGGGCGTCTGCCGCTCCCAGAACCGCCGGATGTGGACGGCCAGGGCCTCCGGCTGCTCCAGCGGGATCAGGGTGCGGGCCGCGCCGATGGTGACGGCCTCGGCGTCGGGTGCGAGTGCGGCTGCTGCCTTGGCGTCGGCGGGGCTCCAGTCGCCTCGGTCGTCGGAGGCGATGAAGAGGCTCGGCACGGTGAGGTCGGCGAGTTCTCCGGTCACGTCGACGCGGTTCAGGATGAACGACCGGACGGCCAGGGCCAGGCTGCGGCGGGTCGGCCGCCCGAGCGACTCCGTCACGACCCTCCGGATCGGCTCACGGGCCGCAGAGGCGTCGGTGAGCATCGCCTCGACGATGGCCGAGCGCGCCGGTCCCACCGGGCCCGCGGTCCGCACGACCGGGAGCAGGAGGTGGATCTGCCGGCGGAGCGGCGCGGGGATCGGCTGGGTCGGTGAGCTGACGGCCACGAGGCTGCGCAGCACGCCCGGTCGCGCGCCGAGCTTGAAGCCGACGTGGCCGCCGAACGCGTTGCCGACCCAGTCGACGCGTTCGTCGATGCCGAGCCAGGCGAGGAGGTCGAGGGCGGCGTCCGCGGCGCCCGCGATGTCGCTCGCCGCGTGCAGGGGCTCGCTGAGGCCGAGGCCGGGCGGGTCGACGAGCACGTAGCGCCGGCCGGTCGGAAGGAGGGGCAGGAGGGGGTCCCAGGTGTGGCTGTCGACGAACATCGACGACCACAGGACGGTGGGGATGCCGTCGCCGATGGACCGGACGTGGAGCCGGCCGAGCCTCGTGGGGACGGGCTTGGTGGGGACGGGCTGGATGCTCGCTGCGGTCTCGACGCTGTCGGCAGGGTGGTTCATCAGGGCTCCTCAGAGGATCATTTGATAGGAGTGTTACTAACATGAATATATTGAGGTTAACATCGATCGCATGAAAAGTGGAGAGGTCCGGCCCTACCGGATGACGGCTCGGGCCGAGGCCGCGGAGCGGACCGGCGAACGGATCATCGACGCGATGCTGCGGCGCTACGCCGACACCCCCTACGACCGCATCCGCCTCGACGACATCGCCACTGACGCCGAGGTCACCGTGCAGACCGTGATCCGGCGCTTCGGCACGAAGCACGGGCTGCTGGCCGCCACGATCGAGCGTGAGTTCGCCCGGCTCGCCGCCGATCGCGCGGCGGCCCTCGCGGACAGCCCGGAGGCAACGCTCCACTCGCTCGTGCGCTACTACGAGACCTACGGCGCGCTGATCCTCAAGCTCTATGCCGAGGCGAGCCAGGCGCCCGGCGTGCCGGAGCTCGCGGCCCGCGCCCGGACCTATCACGTCGGCTGGTGCCGGGAGGCGTTCGCCGATTCCCTCGCCGACGTGGCCGACGCGAGGACCCGAGAGCGGCGGATGGCCCAGGTCATCGCCATCTGCGATGCGACGACCTGGCGCGTGCTCCGGTTCGACGGGCACCTCTCCAGGGGGCAGACCGAGCAGGCGCTGCTCGAGCTGCTGCTGCCCGTGCTGGGTGCCTCGTCACCTGCGCCGGCGCCCTGACGGGGGTGGCGGCCTCTGGCTGGCCCAGGGCAGTGCCGTCGACGCGCGCTGCCATATGTCCATATCTGTGGGCATTGACGGACTTCTGACAGCAGTGGTTCAGTGAACTCTCAGGATTCTCCGTCCGCTCGATGGGGGTTTTCATGCACGGCAGGGGCACCACTCACCTCGTCCGACTCACAGGCGGCATGACTGCGCTGGCGCTCGCCGCGGCGCTGCTCGTCACCGCCCCTACTGCTGGGGCGCAGGCCGCGTCACCGCCCAGACCCGCGTCGCTCGCGGCGGCCTCGTCGGCTGCCGCGGCGGCGCCGTGTGACCCGTTCACCGCCCCGACGCTCGACGCGAGCGTGCCCACCGCGCGCGACGTCATCGGCATCGACCTCGGCGACCGCGACGTCACGACGCAGGAGTCCGACAGCTACCTCACCGCCGTCGCCGCGGCGAGCCCGAAGGTCGTCGACGGGGTGCTCGCCACCACGGTGCAGGGGCGCCCGCTGAGGTATGCCGTCGTCGGCCAGGAGAAGTGGGTGACCCCCTCCGGGCTGGACCGCATCGGCCGCGACCTCGGGCGACTCCGCGACCCGAAGACCCCTGAGGCCCAGGCCCGCCAGATCATCCGCTCGATGCCGTCGATCCTCTGGGTCGCCGGCAACGTGCACGGTGGGGAGGAGAGCGGCACCGACGCCGCGCTGCGGGTCCTCTACGAGCTCGCCGCGCGCACCGACTGCGCCTCCCAGGGGATCCTCGACGACGCGATCGTCGTCGTGCTCCCGACCCAGAACCCCGACGGGCGTGAGGCTGACACCCGGCGCAACGCATACGGCTTCGACATGAACCGCGACTGGTTCGCGCGGACCCAGCCGGAGACCGACGGCAAGGTCGAGATGCTGCGCAAGCTGCCACCGCAGCTGTTCATCGACGCGCACGAGATGGGGCGGGCGACCTACTTCTTCCCGCCCAACGCCGACCCGGTCTACCACGACATCGGCGAGACGCCGCTGGACTGGATCTACAAGCTCTACGGCCCGGCGATGCAGGAGGCCTTCGGGCGCTTCTCGATCCCCTTCTTCAACGGCGACGTCTACGACCTGTTCTACATGGGCTACGGCGACAGCGTGCCGGCCACCGGATTCAACGCCGCCGGAATGACATTCGAGAAGTCGAGCGGTGACCCGGCCTCGCAACGGGTGCGGGAGCAGTACGTCGCGATCTGGGCGACGCTGAGCGCCGCGGGAGCCAAGGACGACGAGCTGCTGACGCAGTGGTGTGCCGAGCACGTCAAGGCCTACCAGCAGGGAGTGGCCGGGGAGCTCGAGCCCAACCAGCTCTACTGGGAGGGCGCGGAGATCACCAACCCCGTCCCCGACACCAAGGTCAGGCACTACTTCCTGCGCACCGACGACCCGGCCAAGACCGAGGAGGTGCAGCGCGTCGTGCGGCGGCTCCAGCGGATGGATGTCGACGTCTTCCGGCTCGTGCGCCCGCTGACGGTGCCCGACTACACGCCCTACGGCCGGCCTGCCGCCTCGACGACGTTGCCGACCGGCACCTACTGGATCCCCATGGCCCAGGGCCAGAAGCACTGGGTCCAGGCGATGCTCAACGAGGACACCTACGTCCCGTTCCCCTACTTCTACGACGTGACGGCGTGGAGCTCGCCGCTGCTCGAGAACATCGCGGGTGGCCGCTCCGGCGCAGACCTCAAGCCCCAGGCCGCTCCGCTGGCGCTGCAGGCCGAGCCGGTCTCGGCTGTCACGGGGGCGGCCCCGCGGCTCGGCGTGTGGCAGATCTCTGCCACCTCGACCGCCTCGATCGAGTCGGCCGGCTGGCTGCGCTGGTGGCTCGACAACCGCGTCGGGCTGGAGCACACCGACCTGACGGCGGCACAGATCGCCGGGGGTGCGCTGGCCGACATCGACGTGCTCGTCGTGCCCAGTGGGTCGGACGCCACCGCCTCCAACGCCCTCGGCACGGCGGGCCGGGCTGCCCTCGACCAGTGGGTGCGCGACGGCGGCCGGCTCATCACGCTGCGCGACAGCTCGCGGCTGGCCACCCGGCTCGGCCTCACCTCCGCGACCTACACGGCCGCGACCTCCGACATCCCCGGCTCGCTGATCCGGGTGGAGGTCGACGGGCGCAGCCCGCTGGCGGCCGGCGTGGGCGACACGGCGTGGGCGATGTACGAGTACGACTTCGTCTGGTCGGCTGCGGCTGGGGCCACGCCGGTGCGCTACCCGGCTGCGGGTGACCCGGACTGGTTCATCTCGGGCTTCGCCGAGGGCGAGGAGCAGCTGCACGGCAAGTCCGCTGTCGTGGACGAGAAGGTGGGTGACGGCCGGGTCGTCCTCTTCGGCTTCGACCCCAACTACCGCGCGTTCACCGGCGGCACGGCGCGGATGCTGCTCAACGCGATCATGGGGCCGGATCCTTCAGCGTCCGTGCAGGCCAAGGCGGTTGCGCTCAAGGCAACCTCGGCGCCGGCAGTCTCGGACCGCATGGTGATCAGCGTGCGGCCCGGTGCCGCCGACCGTGTGCAGGCGCTGCTCTCGGCACGGTCGGCGTCGGCTGACGTCGTCCGCTCGCCCGGCGTCGTCAGCTTCAGGGTCGACCTCGGTGGCAAGACGGCCGACGAGCACCCGTGGGCGCAGGAGGTCGCCCTCGACGCCGCCAAGCTCGGGCCTCAGGTGGTGGCCATCCGCCTCCCGTAGGGGGCTGCTCTTCTTGGGGTGGGCGCGTCCGGCGTATGCCGTGGGGGTGAGTTTCGCCGGACGCGCCGGTGGTTGGATCAGGGCATGCGCATCTTCTTCACCGGCGGCAGCGGCAAGGCCGGCAAGCACGTCGCACCCTTCCTCGCCGAGCAGGGCCACCAGGTCACCAACGCCGACCTCGTGAGGCTCGGGCACCCGGACGTCGCCGAC
The DNA here is from genome assembly GCF_006717145.1 of Humibacillus xanthopallidus. Taxonomy (GTDB): domain Bacteria; phylum Actinomycetota; class Actinomycetes; order Actinomycetales; family Dermatophilaceae; genus Humibacillus; species Humibacillus xanthopallidus. Next base: position 209,392 of record NZ_VFQF01000003.1, read on the forward strand.
TTGCGGGTCGACCTCACCGACATCGGCGAGACGTACTCGGCGCTCGCGGGACTGGCGCGCTTCGACGAGCTGGAGCTTGCGGCCAAGCCGGCATACGACGCCGTCGTGCACTTCGCCGCGGTGCCGGCGATCCTGCTGACGTCGGAGGCCAAGACGTATGCGACGAACGTGCTCAGCACCTACAACGTGCTCGAGGCGGCGACGCGGCTCGGCATCCGCAAGGTGATCTTCGCGTCGTCGGAGACGACCTACGGGGTGTGCTTCGCGCAGGGTGAGCGGCGGCCGGTCTACGTGCCGGTCGACGAGGAGCACCCGACGGTGCCGGAGGACTCCTACGCGATGTCGAAGGTCGCGAACGAGGTGACGGCGCGGTCGTTCCAGGCCCGCACCGGCGCCGACATCTACGGCCTGCGGATCAACAACGTCATCGAGCCGCACGAGTACGTCGAGCTGTTCCCGGCTTTCCTCGCTGACCCGGCGCTGCGACGGCGCAACATCTTCGCCTACATCGACACCCGCGACCTGGGGCTCATGGTGCAGCGGTGTCTCGAGGTCGACGGCCTGGGCTACGAGGTCTTCAACGTCGCGAACGCCGACTTGTCCGTCGCCGCGACGACCGACGAGGTGCGCGAGCGCTTCTATGCCGGGGTGGAGCTGCGCCGACCGATGGGGCGCGACGAGACGTTCTACTCGATCGACAAGGCACGCCGTCTGCTCGGCTACGAGCCGCAGCACTCGTGGCGCGACGTCTTGGAGGACCCGCACGCCTCGGCGTGACGATGGTGTCCAAGGGCGACTGCGTGGGTATGCCGTCCAGCAGGGTCACGTCTCGACGGGACGGATGGGCACGTGGACGTTCGCGTAGGGCTGTGCGGCTGGACGGTCTCCCAGGCGTCGTACGTCCAGCGCTTCCCCGTCCTCGAGGTGCAGCACACCTTCTACGAGCCTCCGTCGGACGGTGTGCTGACGCGATGGCGCAGCCAGGTGCCGGCAGACTTCGAGTTCACGATCAAGGCGTGGCAGATCGTCACTCACGAGTCCAACAGCCCGACCTACCGGCGCATGAAACGACCTCTGCCGGAAGACGCACATGGTCAGGTGGGAGGTTTCCGGACGACTCCTACGGTCCTTGCGGGGTGGGAGCGCACTCTCGAGTGCGCCCGCGTCCTGCGGGCGACCGCGGTCCTGCTTCAGTGCCCGAAGAGCTTTCGCCCGACGGCCGAGAACGTCCAGAGGCTGCGGGACTTCGTGGGGCAGGTGGAGCGGCCGGTCGGTCGCCTGCTGTGGGAGCCCCGAGGTGAGTGGCCCACGCAGCTGCTCACCGAGCTCTGCGCCGAGCTGGACCTCGTTCACGTCGTGGACCCCATGCAGACCGAGACGGTGACTCCGGAGCAGACGTACTACCGGCTGCACGGCACCAAGGGCTCGCGCCACGTTCACACCGATGACGAGCTGCTCCGGCTGCGGGACCGGGTCGTCGGTCGACCGTCGCCGTACGTCATGTTCAACAACCTGCCTCGCGTAAGGGACGCGGAGCGGTTCCTCGCCCTGCTCTCAGAAGCGGGCGTGTGAGGGGGGCGCACAGCTCGAGCGGCCGCGATAACTGGGTGCCGCTTCGGGCTTGGGACAACTACGGTCGCAACCCATGACGATTGAGCGCACCGACCCGCCGTTGGTTGCCGACGAGGCGAGCATGCTCGTGGCCTTCCTGGACTACCACCGAGACACCTTGCGGATGAAGGCTGACGGCCTGACGGCCGACCAGCTGCGACAGACCCTTCCGCCGTCGACACTCACCCTGGGTGGGCTGCTGAAGCATGTGGCCCTGAACGAGGCGAGCTGGTTCGGCCGGGTGCTGCACGGCCGGGCGATGGGTGAGCCGTGGGACTCGGCGGACTGGGACGCCGACCCTGACTGGGAGATGCACTCTGCGAGCGACGACAGCCCCGAGGAGCTGCGTCGGCTCATGGACGATGCAGTCGCCCAGGCGCGTCGTGACATCAATGAGGCACTCAGTCTTGGCGGGCTGGACCAGCTGTCGGTGATGCCGAGTCGACGTGGGGACGGGCAGTTCACCCTCCGATGGATCCTGCTGCACATGATCGAGGAGTACGCCCGGCACAACGGGCACGCCGACCTCATCCGTGAGTCTGTGGACGGCGCCACCGGCGAGTGACCGCCTCCGACGCGCACGTATCCTCGCCTGCAACAGCCGGGCGAGCCATCACGTTCAACTCCCGGCAGCCGACGATCCTGGTGCGCTCTGCGCCCGGCGCAGCCGCCTCTGCCTGGCACAACACTCACCGTCTTGCACCTAAGGCTTTCGCACCCACAGGAGTTCAGCTCACATGTCCGAGGTCAAGGTCCGTGACGCACGCCCCGAGGATTTCCCGCAGTGGCGGGCCCTGTACCGCGGATACGCGGACTTCTACAAGGTGAATCAGACGGAGCAATCCGCCGCGCTCGTGTGGTCGTGGGTGAACGACCCAGGCCATGAGGTCAACGCGTTGGTGGCCGAGACCGCCGATGGCCGGCTGGCCGGCCTGGCGCACTACCGTGCCTTCGCACGTCCGCTTTCCGCCACAACCGGCTGCTTCCTCGACGACCTGTTCGTTGCCCCCGATCACCGTGGCTCGGGAGCCGCCGCCCTGCTGCTTGAACGGCTCAGTGTGATCGCTGCTGAGCGCGGATGGAGTGTGGTCCGGTGGATCACCGCGGACGACAACCATCGCGCACGATCCAAGTACGACCAGATGGCCACGCGGACGATGTGGGTCACCTACGACATGCCTCCCGCGTTCTGACCCTCGCGGGCCAGCCCTGATGCCACAGTCCGGCGGCCGGACTGCCGCTCCCCTTGGGAAACCTGACTCGTACGGCGCCGCGACGCTGCCCCACAGGGGGCGCTGCGGCGCCGGCCCCATGTGGGCGACAGCCCGCGGAATGGGCTATCTCCCCGAGCCAGACCCTTGGTCGGCACTTTCGGATCGACGAGCATAACGCGCCGCGTTATGCTCGTTTGTGTGATCAGGTCGTTCGGGAACGCGATCACCGAACGGCTGTGGTCACGAGAACGCACCAAGAAGCTCGACCCGCGGATCGAGCGGACTGCCCTTCGCAAGCTTGTCGTGCTCGATGCGGCCGAGACCCTCGACGACCTGCGGGTCCCACCAGGCAACCGGCTCGAAGCGCTGCGAGGTGACCGAGCCGGACAGCACAGCATCCGCATCAACCAGCAGTGGCGGATCTGCTTCACCTGGACACCCGCCGGGCCCGAAGACGTCGAGATCCTCGACTACCACTGACCGAAGGAGGAACACCGATGGCCACCATCGCGCCGATCCACCCGGGGGAGGTTCTCCTCGAGGACTTCCTGAACCCGCTGGAGGTCACCCAGCACCACCTCGCCGTCTCGATCGGTGTCCCGCCGCGACGGATCAACGAGATCGTCCACGGCAAGCGCCGGATCACCGCCGACACCGCGCTGCGGCTGGCGCGCTACTTCGGCACCACCGACCGGTTCTGGCTCAACCTGCAGACCCGCTACGACCTCGAGATCGAGAAGGACCACCTCGGCGCCGCCCTCGACCGGATCCATCCCCTGCAGAGCGCCTGACCCATCCGGGCGCTACGCGGCGAATGCACACCGAGTCCGGCGGCCACATGCTTCGCCAGCACAGACGCGCTGGGGTGTTCGAGGCGGGCAGGGTCGCTCGGTCGCTCATCTTCGGCTTCGATGTGGCTAACAGAGCCATGCTTGCGGCACTTGGCCGAGCACTCGGCCCTGAAACGTCGTCGCCTCGGCGAATGGCCAGAACGCGCTGCTGGGTGCGGGGAACGGGAGACGGCAGCGGGGTTGGTGCATGTGGCGAACCGTCCCCCGGCCGGGAGACCGGACGTCCCGCTAACCGCACGCTAATCGCACGCGATGACACATGTTGACAACCCCGATGGGCGTTTCCGCATGTCAGGTACTCAGTTATGGCCGAACCGCCCAGTGTCTTGCAAGTCGGGACACGGGGCGGTTCGGCGCTGCTCCGTCAGCGCACTTGCGCCATAGACAACAACCGAGTCGGTGCGGCCTGCTTCAATCGAGCCATGTCCGACGATGTCGCCCTCGTCCTGGCGTGGATCGAGGCGAGCCAGCGCGCCCGAAACTCGCAAAGGCCCGAGGACTTCGACGCCTTGCGCCGATTCCTCGCAGACGATGTCCAAGTGAAACTAGCCAGTCCATGGACGGACTCGCCCTGGCGGATCGCCTACACGAGCGCTAACCAGATCGTCGACCGGCTCAACGCCCCGATCAACCAGGGACCCACCCTGACGACAGAGAATACGAACGTGGTCCAAGCCGGCAGGGACGTCCTCGTGGAGCAGTTGTCCACCATCACCCTCGACGGCGAGGACCACGTCAGCACGGTCTGCCACATCTTCACCGTCGAGGACGGCCGAATCCAGCAGTTGCGCACCTACCGCAACGACCACGGCCTCCCGACCGGCTGAGAAGGTGGGCGATAGGAGCCGGTATGACTCAGGTAGTCGGCGCACCGAGCGCAGCCAGTACTTCGCCCGCGTCCGGCTACAAACGGTGGCCCCGTTGCAGAGCATTCCTCGTCCGAGCGTTCCCCGTTCCTGGCGAGGAGGCGGGCCTGCTGCTGCGAGCCGCCTGCGCATGAGCCGTTGGGCGTCCCGACGTTTGCGGGGTCCGCTACGGCGGGTGCCGCCCGGCTGCTCAGGCTGGCTGGACGGCTCTCGGGCTGGCCGAGCAGGTGATGCAGCCGACGGCGTGGAGTCCGCGCACGGTGGTCCTGTCGGCCGAGGACCGGGAAACACTGGGCGTCTGAGCTCGATCCGTTGCATGCATCCGCTGCATGCTCAGTGTCGCCCGTACGGGGGACGTTCGGCGCTCACCGTCACGAAGCCCCGGCCCAGGTTGGTTTGAGGAGGGAACCTACGGACCGATCATTTCCGGCAACGGGCGTCCGGTCGCCGTCCGCGCCATACGCTTGGTCTGCGCGCTCTGTCTGGCGCGACTCTGTGGATGCCGCCGCCAGCTGAATCGCGAGGCTGCACCCAGAGATGGAGCGATCCCCATGAAGCTGCTGCACATCAACGCATCCCCGCGGGGCGAGAAGTCCAACACCGAGCGTGTCGCGGCGGCATTCGTGGCGAGCCTGCAGGAGCACCACGCTCACGCCCAGGTGGACACCGTCGATCTCTACAACGACGACCTGCCGGCCATCGCGGGCGACAACATCGAGGCGAAGTACACGCTCATGGTCGGCCAGCCGATCAGCAGGGACCACGCCGAGTCGTGGGCGCAGATCGAGCGCGCCATCGAACACTTTCTCTCCGCCGACGCGTACCTGCTCGCGACCCCCATGTGGAACTTCAGCATCCCCTACGCCCTCAAGTACTACATCGACTGCATCATCCAGCCCGGATACGTCTTCCGCTACAACGAGATCGGGCAGGCCGTGCCGTTGGTCCACGGCAAGAAGATGATCGTGGTGTCCTCGCGTGGAGGGGACTACTCCCCCGGATCGCCGATGAACGCCTTCGACTTCCAGGAGCCCTACCTCCGCGCCATCTTCGGGTTCATCGGTGTCACCGACATCGAGTTCATCACGGCGCAGCCGATGGACATCACGCCCGAGCTCCGCGAGCAGGCACTCGGTGTGGCCATCGACCACGCCCGGACGCTGGCAAGCCGCCCAGACTGGGCCTCCGTCACCGCGGACCGGCTACGGGTCAACCCACTGGGGCTGAAACCACAGCCCCTCGTGGACGAACCTGAGGATGCTCCCTAGCCTTCGGGGCTGACGTCACCCGGGCCGTCATCTGCCGTCACGGCTGGCACACCTCGGACCTCGCCGGACTCGACGAGCTCCTCGGCCATGATCCGGAGCCTGCGGTTGGCCTTCGAGCTGGCGCTGAGGAGGACCTCAACGCGGCTACCTCGCTGACCTTGACTGTCGCCATGACGATCCTTATCGCCGCACCGATCAGCCGCGAGTGCGAAGGGCGATCAGCATCATCGGGCCACCGGTGATGCGGTTGCCGATCGACGCCCCGCTGGGATGACTGCCAGCGGCGGTAGGCGCGTCTGCCCACGAGCCGGATGTGGGCGCAGCCGTGAGACGGAAGGCTTGTCGAGTTGCCGGTCGCTACAGCGAGGGTGCAGGTCGAGGCCGTCACGTCGGCGCTGGCGGTCTGAAGTTGCAGACTGAACCGGCTCGAATTCGGGTCGGAGTGCCGGCGAGAGGCAATGCCAGTTCAGGACCGTTTCTGCCCGGTGACGGCGTGACTCGGGGGACCATGAGGGTGTGAGCGCTGCGCCCGATCCAGTGGGGGCCTCGCCGGTCCCACTTGAGACCTGCAGGCATGTGGGGGCCGGATGACCGTGACCGCCTTCCAGCGAAGCCGGGGTGGGCGGGCGAGGTCGTTTAGGCGACGCCGTCCGGTGATCGCCGCCCTGGTTCGCGGGGTGTGTCCGCCCGATGGGCTGACCGACGAGCTCATCGAGGCCACCGTCGACGAGGCCGATGCCTTCGTGGGCGCCCTCAATCTCACGTCGAGACGAGCATTGCTCACTTTGGCCGGGGTTCTCGAGCACGGCACACGGGTACGTCGGGGGCTCCCTTTCAGCGCGATCGACCCGGTCGTCGCGCGGGACGTCCTGGCCCGGTCACGTCGGGGGCCGCTCGGTCGCGGTCTGCAGCTTCTGCGGGACGTTGTGGTGATGGCCTACTACGAGCAGCCCCAGGTCCGCATTCGGGTGGGCTACAACCCGGATCCCTACATTGCCGCCAAGAGGGCCGAACGGCTGCAGTCGTGGTCCAGCGACATCGCCTCGCATCGCAGGTTGCTGGTCACGCCGGCGCCGCTGCCCCCGACAGCCTCGTCGCAGAGTCGCTCCCGGGGGTCCGGGTCGACGACCGCCGCCGGCCGACCCGGCAGCAGCCAGCCCAGCCCTGACCGGTCTCGTGGTGACCGAGTTGGTGCGATCCGACCCGGCACGCAGATGCCCGGCCGGCTCGAGTGCGACGTCGTCGTGGTGGGCTCCGGAGCCGGGGGTGGCGTGATGGCGGCCGAGCTGGCCGAGGCCGGCCTGTCCGTGGTGGTGCTCGAGGAGGGTGCGCACCACCCGACGGAGTCGTTCACGACATCCACTACCCAGGCCCTGCGGACCCTCTACCGCGACGGCGGCGCGACGACCACCCTGGGCCGGGCTCCGGTCGGCTACGCCGAGGGGCGTTGTGTCGGCGGCGGCACCGTCATCAACGGCGGCATGGCCTTCCGTGCCTCAGACGGCGTGCTGTCCAGGTGGGCCGTCGCCTGCGGCGACCCCGCCCTCTCGAGCGGCGGCCTCGACGACTACTACGCCCGGGTCGAACGTTTCCTGTCGGTGGGACTACCCGATGCCGGGTCCGTCGGACGCGACCAGGAACTGCTGCGCCTGGGCGCGCAGCGGCTGGGGTGGCGGGTCATCGAGGACCCGCGCAACCACCTTCACTGCGGGGGCTGCAACGTCTGCACGTGGGGATGCCCGACCGGCGCCAAGCAGTCGACCCTGGTCAGCTACCTCCCCCGTGCGCTGGCGTTCGGGGCGACGGTGTGGACCGACTGTCGGGTCGAGCGTGTCCTCCACAACGGCAAGCAGGCCGTCGGGGTTCGCGGGCGGGTCAGCGGTGCCTCAAGGCCCGCGAGGGCTTTCGAGGTGAGGGCGAGTCACGTCGTCGTCTGCGCGGGCGCGATCCAGACACCCGCCCTGCTGCTGCGCTCCGGGATGCGACCACCCTCGGGCCAGCTCGGACGCAACCTCACCCTCCACCCGGGTGCTGGGGTGATGGCCGTGTTCGAGGAGGTCGTCGATGGGTGGAAGGGCGCCCACCAGTCCTTGCAGGTCCGTGAGTTCGAGTCCCACGGGGTTATCCTCGCCGCCGTCAACCTCCCACCGTCCCTCGTCGCCCGTGCGCTCCCCCTGGACGGGGCGGCCCTTGGGGAGGCCCTCGCCGCCTACAACCAGATCGTCACCGCTGGAGTGCTCGTCGAGGACACCGGCGCCGGGCGTGTCCGGCCGATCGGATCGACCGGCGTCGCCGTGACGTACGCCGTCACGGCCACCGACGCTGACCGGGTGACCCGAGCGGTTCTCCTCGTCAGCGAGGCACTGATGGCCGCGGGAGCCCACACCGTGCACCTTCCGATTCGAGGACATCAGCCGTTGCGTACCGGCGACGACATTCGTCGCGCGGCAGCGCGCCGGGTGCGGGCCTCCGACCTGGACCTGTTGACCGTCCACCTGATGGGCACGGCACGGATGGGGTCTGATCCCTTGTGGGCCGTGTGTGACCCCTTCGGCGCGGTCTATGAAACGCGTGGGCTGACGGTGGCCGACGCGAGCCTGTTCCCCGGACCCGTTGGCGTGAACCCGATGCTCACTGTCATGGCCCTGGCCACCCGCGCTGCTGAAAGGATCATCGAGACATGGTGACGCCCACCGACCCGCGACCGATCCGGCCAGCCTCTCCTGCCTACCTGGCTCTCGTCGCCACACCTACGCGGCGGCTGAGCAAGGTCATGCGGCGAGGAGGCACACCAGACTTCAACCTTCTGTCCGGCTGGGAGTGGCGCGGCACGAACCTGCCCGCCTCCTCGCGCCTGCTCGGCATCCGGCGCTTCATCAAGGGCTTCCACACCGCCGACGGGCGAGCGCTGGGATACAACGTGTCGGTCGTCGGGAGCGACCTGACCTCGCCCTGGACCGAGCGAGCCCAGCGCGACGGTCGTCGCGAATGGGCCAGGTTCACCGTCACCCCCGTGGACGCGGCCGCCACTAACAACCGCTACCTCAACGCCCTGTTCCTCGACTACGGCGCGGTCGAGACGCCGGAGGCAGGCCTGGCCGGGGGACTGCGCGACTACCTCGTGCAAGTGTCGCCGGGCTCGGACGAGCTCCTCCTCGGACACGCCTTCCTCGCCGTGGCGAACCTGCGAGTCCCCGTCGGTTGGTTCGCCCTCGAGCGACTACAACAGATCCAGGAAGCATGAAGGCCAAGCGCGTACACCTCAGGCCCAGGCCCGCTCATCGCCCCGTCGAAGTCAGCGACTCGACTTCCGCCCAAGACGGCGCCGTGCCCGGCCCGGTGGCTCCCCAGCGAACAGCTCCAAATCTCCCCCCGCGCTGACAGGCGTCTTCCCGCATGAAGCCGAACACACCATCGGGCTCCTCGTGGACGACTCGCGTCGATAACCCAATGTGACGGCGCTTCGCGGCGGAATGGGCTACCCCTGCAGACTCAGATGACGGATAGAGCCTGTCCGACTAACGGTGTATGACAGCTATCGGAAGTGCATGGCGGGGGCGTTGGCGCACACATCTCTTGGGGCTGGTCGGGCCGGTTCTCGGTTCCACGTGTTACGGGCGGTGATGGCGCATTCGTAGAAGCCGAGGACGTTGTGGATGCCCCCCGGGACCTCGAGGACAGACGTCTGCGGCCCGAGCGTATCGGCGGCTGTCTGGGTGGTGGCCGGAGGGCTGAACGAGTCGAGGCCGCCCGACATCAGCAGCAGCGGGATCCCGATGCTGGAGAGGGTGGGGGTGGTGCCTTCGGGTGGGGTGTCCCAAGCCGGGCACGCCTCGGTGTACGGCGAGTCCTTGAAGACGGAAGGGTAGGCCGGGTTGCTGCTGGCTCCGCGGATCGCATCGGTGGCCTCCTGGCCATGCACGGCGGGCGTGTGGCAGAAGTTGGTGAGGAAGACGCCCAGGCTGAATCGTGGATCGCGGCACTGCGGTCGGTACCCGCTGCAGAAGATGGGGTCTGTTGCGACCGTCTGGGCTAGTTCGGGGGCGAGCCGGCCGTGAGCGGCGTCGCTGATGATTCTCGGCAGAGCGGTCAGGGGGCCGCCCTCCGCTCCCAGGGCGAGCCTCGTGGCGCGCAGCAGCTTGGGGGCGTCGACGAGCACGCTGACGTGCTGGTCACCGACGCTGGTCCTGCCTCGCAAGGGGTGGGTGGCAACCCCGTCCAGGGCTTGGCTCCACAGCCCCTGCAGGTCGGGGTAGTCGGCACGGCAGGCGGGCGTCTGCTGGCACGTCCGGAACAAGGCGTCGAGCCCTTGCTGCAGCGCGGCGGCGCCGCCGTAGAAGCCGGTGGGGCTGGTGAATGCCGGCGAGTCGAGGTAGGCGGCTTTGACGCGTCCGGGGTAGCGGCGCAGGTACTCGAACAGCACGGCCGACTGGGTGCCGTACGCACCGGCCATCTCCCAGCGGTCGATCCCGGCGGCGACTCGCAGGTCCTCCATGTCCTGAGCCATCGCCGCAGTCGTGTAGTCGGCGGGGTCGACGTCGTGGGACCGCAGGCGTTTCGCGCAGGCGGCGACCGCGGTGACGAAGGTCGCGCGTAGACCGGCGTCGTCGTGGGCTACACCGGCCGCCCGCACACCGAGACGGTCCACCTCGGGGCAGCGCAGTGAGGGCGTGCTGTGGGGGCCTGAACCCCGCCATTCCATCTGTAGGCCTGTGCGGCCCATCCTGGAGGTGCCGGCCGCCATAGCGCCAGAGATCGCCTCGGCATCGCCGAAGTTGGGGCCGAAGCTGGTTCCGATCCCGGGAACTGCGACGCCGCTTGGCGGCGGGACCTCGCCCACCAGCAGCGTGATGGTGGCGCCTTCGGGTTCAGCTCGGTTGGCCAACACGGTGAGGGTGCCGCACTGGTGTGGGGACAAGAAGGTGGTCTCCACGTCGGCCGGGCATACCCCCCACACCAGCGACGGTCGAAACGTCACCGGCGGCGGCGTGGGGGTGCACCCCAGGAGCAGCCCGGTCATGAGGCAGCCTGTGATGGCAGCCGCGAGCTTTGGGCGATGGGTGCGTTGCGGGATGCGCATGGTCCGTCCTCTCGAGAGCGCGTGAGTCAGCTCTGGCGTTTCCAGGTGCCCTCGAGGAAGACGTGCTCGGCGTCGCCCAAAGGCGGCTGCCCCGGAGGGGGTTTGATCCCGGACGTGACCAGGGTGTCTCCGTTGACTCTCCAGGCCACTGTCAGGCTGCCACCGGTGCTGTCGCTGCCCTGGACCCAACGCCCGGTGCTGTCGTAGCTCGTGGTGCCGAGGTCACCGACTTCGTATGCGCCGAGGTCGTCCTGGACGAGGAGTGACCACCGCGATCCTTGCGTCCTGAGCACGATGCGGACCGTGCCGTCGTCGAGGTAGTTGGCGGTGATCTCCTCCGGCGACAGGTGCAGTCCGCGTCGTGTCAGCTCGGCCGTGGTGATGTCCCTAGCCCAGGCCCCATCGGGAATCGCGGTGAGCCTTGCGGAGGTGGGTGAAGGTCGGGCCGAGACGCTCTGCGCGGCGGCTACCGGCTTCCCTGCCCCTTGACCGGCAGGTGGCTGGGCACCTCCGGAGCATCCCCCGAGCAGGGCCCCACTGGCCAGGATTGCCGTCGCTGCACGTGCTGCCCTCATCGTTCAGGTCCCTTTCGGTGGAGTCCTGCGGGCGCGGCCGCAGGACTCGTCAGGTCTTTGCCTCGTCACGGCAGTGCCGTCCAGCTCGCTGCGGTGAGGACCGCCACCCGCTGCGGGCAGGGATCCACGGTCGTGGTGAGGGTCAGCCGTGTCCCGCTTCTGGTCATGGCGTACCTGCCCAACGGCTGGCCGGCGCAGAGGTCCTGGCTGAACAGGTCGGTCCGCAGCTCGTCGCCGGCGACGGCGTAGAGCACCCCGGAGACCACGCCCGGGTAGGCCGGCGGTGCGGTAACGGTCAGCACGCCCTGGGGTTTGAACTCGAGCACCCAGCGTCCTGCGACACTCGGCGTCGACGGCTGCGCGGGGACGTCAGCCGCATACAGGCCCTGCAGGGCTGCGGTCGATGTCGCCCCGTCCGCCGGGACCAGGGGCGCGCGGTCGCTGCGCCACCCCAGAGAAAGCGCCAGAACCAGTGCGGTGCACGCCGCGGCCACGACGCCAGCCGTGACGCCGGCCCAGCGCAGCAGACGGTCACGCTGCCCCCGCGTCAACGCGGCCTTCAGCAGCAGCTCGACGTCTGGGTCGCAGCTCTGGGCATTCCGGGCGAGGCCGATGCGCAGTCTCTCGTCAACGGACATCCTCGGTCACCTCCTCCTTCAGGACGTCGGCCAGCCGCGCACGGGCCCGGTAGAGGTGCTGTTTGACGGTCGACTCGGACACCTGCAGCATCCGGGCGATCTCCAGAATCGGGCGGTCCTCCCAGTAGTAGAGCGCGACCGCTGCACGCTGCATTGGGGCGAGCGCGGCCACCGCCCGGGCCACCTCCGGATCGGGCAGTGACGGCTCGCTCTGCCTTGGCTGGGCGCGCAGCTCGCGACCGGGGCGGGACCGCTCACGGCCGACGTGGCGCACTGCCATCCGTACCGCGACCTTGCGGGCCCACGCCTCCGGACGCTCGTAGTCGGACACGGATGACCACTTCTGCAGCAGCTTGACGAACGCGTCCTGAGTGATCTCCTCGGCGACCGCGGGGCTGCCCACGATGAGAAAGACGGTGCGGGCCACCGACGCAAACCGGGCGCGGTAGACCCACTCGTAGTCTTGCCGCTCCTCGTCGCCCACCGGGCGCCTCCGATCTGCAATCGAGTATGTCCATTGCCGCGATGCGTCGACCGCATTACCGCAGAACCGGACGGGCGCCCTCCCGTCCGGCTTAAGTCACTTGCTGCCCGTGACGGCCGCGCACACGGCCGAGACGAAGGTCTCGTCGCTGAGGACCTCTGGCAGCGGCGCGTCGACAAAGCGGGTCGTCTTCCCGGCAGCGGTCACATGGCCGCTGAAGGTGCCCACGGCGTCCGGAGGCTCGACCAGTCTGCCGACCGCGCGCCACACCGCGGCACCCTGGGAGGAGCGGATGTCCCAGAGAACACCCTCGGTGGTGATGGTGCGGGTCTGATCATCGCCGGGCACAGCGAACGGCTCCGAGAAGCGGACGTTGGTGCTGATCGTCGCCGTCGCAGGCCCCGTCGGCGACGTGCTGAGTTGGTCGATGTCGTTGGTGCGGAACTCCCGGTAGGTGTCGAGATAGTCCTTGTTGTAGTAACGCGTCTGAAAGCGGTCCGAGGTGCCGTTGGCCCATAGCTGGGTGTCGCCACAGGCAAGGTCGAAAGGCACCCAACCCGACGAGGTGTGGCGCTCGCCCTTGCAGACCGGCCCTTCCTGCTTCGTCTGGCACGACCACGGCTCGAAGGACGGGCTCAGCGCTGGCACCAGGCGCGACTCATCGACAGGCGTCGGCGCATCCGCCATCGCCGACGATGGGGTGCTCATTTGGAACAGCACGAGAACGACTGCGGCGACAACGCTGCGGCGGTGAAGTTGGCGCATGACGGTTACCTCCTGGAATGAGTGGCACCCACCCGGACGGACGGGTACTCGCCTCACCCATGAACAGCCCACAACCTCATCCAGGGTTGACGCCGGGAGGCCACAACTTCACCTGTCGGACTTGCGGCAGGCGAGCGAATGCGGACTCCCGCGAGCCGGGCGTCGCGGCGACCCCATTTGACCGTCTTGTAGAAACGGGCGCGAGGCATGCCGGCGGCGTCGGCGAATGCGGGCGCCGGTCCCGTCGGCGTGCTCGTCGGCGATCGGGTCGCGAGCGTGAACCGCCGGTACATCATCGCCATGATCCACCGCATGGCTGATCGGTACGAGGACGCGATTGAGGAGTTGCAGCAGGTGGTTGAGCTCGACCGGGCGATGATGCACCAGGACCTGCACTCGAACACAGCAATGCTCGAACAGGTACGCGCAGAACTGCAGCAGTATGGGCCGCGCACAGAGCCATGATCTGAGGCGACACGAATGGGTCCCGAGGCACTTCGGTAAGTCGAGCCCGCGCTCCCACAACCGGGAATGACTCGCGGCGCTGTGACGCGTGCCCACGCGGTGGGCGATAGGCGGCGGAAGGACACTGCCGCTTCACGGCGATGTGGGGCGGGTCCGAGCCGCCACTGCGGAATACCGAGGTCGGCTAGAGCGCGGAGGTTTCCTCGATGAGTAGCTCGAAGTGTTCCTCGTCGCCATCAGCGACTCGCCCGCCCGACCAGGCATTCAAGTCGAGGCCCTGCCTGACAGTGGTCGCTGTCTGCCTACCGCTGCGGAGCTGCGTCCCCCTACTGGCAGTTGAAAAGGCCGGGCTCCAGGGACTTCTCCGCCCTGTAGCCGCCGAGGGCTTGGCACCTCGCCAACGTGTCTGTCCCCGGGATCTCCCAGACCAAGCCGACGCTCGGCAGCCCGTAACCGGACGCTTCCGTGCAAGCGGAGTCGCGGAAGAAGAGGAAGTAGGTGCCGTAGGTCGGGGCCTGCGGGTTCTCGCCGTTGACTTGGACATAGAGCGTCCCGAAAAAGGAGCCTCGATCGAACGCGAAGCACCCCGGGCGCGGCGTCGCGCCGATTGTCGTGGTGACGTCGTAGACGACGACGTAGCCGATGTCTTGCGGCTTGCCCTTGCTGTTGGTGGCGAGGGTGGTTCCACCGGTGCCGGTGCCCGGGTACGGGTCGCTGACAGTTTTGGTCGAAGACTTCAGGCACCAGTGCGCGTTCCACACGGTGTAGCTCGCGTCGCGGGGCGCGGTGATCGTGAAGCTGGGGCCGGTGATCGTCACCACCACGGGGGCAGATGCCGTGCCGCCGATGTCGGTGATCGTGTCCGGGCTGTCCGCCGCGGAGACCTTCACGCCGCCCGTGGGGCATTGGCTGACGGCCGATGCCGCGGTCGCCGACGGCACCGTCACGGCCGCGAGGACAGCGGAAAGGACGGCCGTGAGGAGCGCCGAGAGGATATGTCTGCGCATGGGTCCCGCTCCTTCTGAACGGTCGGCGGCCGGCGGCCGGCTCATCTTCGTCACGTTACGGGCGACGCGTCCTGCTGTCTGCCAGTCGCTGGAACGGGCGCCGAACCACCGAGCCGGATGGCCCACCGCCACCCAGATGGACGCTGAACTGCCTGGCCGGCCGCCGTGGGGCGGCCGTACGGCGATCGCCAGCTCAACCGATCCTGCACACTGTGGTCCGGATCCGGATCCAGTACCAGCCGGCCACCCGCGACTACGTCGCCCGCCGCAGTGCGGAAGGCAAGACCAGCCGAGAGATCAGACGATGCCTAGCCCGCTACGTCGCGCGCGACCTCTACCGTCTGCTTGAAAATGGCTCCGCAGCTGCTTGACGAAGCATAGGAGCGTCGCACGCCGACGAACCGCGGTTTTGAATGAGGGGGCAATGTCCCTGCGCCCACCGCTCCATGCGGCAGACCCCACACGGTGTGCCGCTCCCTTGACATGGACACCGAGGCTGCGCCGGAGGCTTCTGCCGTGATGTTCGTCCAGTCCCAGCCGTCGTCTGAGTCCGGACACCACATCCGACGGTTGCGAGGAGTACTGGGTGACCCCGGGAAGAAGGCCGCGGTCTGCATGGTTGCGTCGGGCATGAGCACACTTGTCGAGCGCACTATCGCGGCGCTGCGTGTCAACCACAACACCCTCGCCGCGCTGGTGCCGACGTTGTCCGAGGACAATCTGAGCGACCCCAGTGGGGCCACGGAGTGGAGCGTCGCGCAGGCGCTCTCGCACATCGGCAGCGGTGCGGAAATCGGCAGCAAGCCGATCGCGACCGCCGCGGGCGAGCGGGTCGAGGCTGAGGACAACCAGGCGATCTGGGCACGGTGGAACGCGTCCTCCCCGGCCGACCAGGCAGCCGAGTTCGTCAAACACGACGAGGCGTACCTCGACACAATCGAGGCGCTCAGCATCGAGCAGCGCGACAGCTTGATGATCGACCTGGGCTTCCTTCCCGAGCCAGTGCCGCTGTTGGTCGCGCTCGGCATGCGGCTCAATGAAGTTGCCAACCATGCCTGGGACGTCCGCGTTGGAGTCGACCCGTCGGCGACCGTGGACCAGGACTCTGCCGAACTGCTCGTCGAGCTCTTTCGCCGGCCGTTGGCCTTCCTGCTGGGGTTCTCCGCAAAGCCGGACGCGATCGAACGGGAGGTCCGCCTGACGATCCCGGGCGGCGCACTCGAGATCACCGACGCGGTCACCGTGACCGACTCCCTCGATCATCCAACGGCCACGTTCGAGGGTCCGGCGGAGGCCGTGGTGCGGCTGCTCAGCGGACGGCTCGGCCCCGAACACGCCGCTGGCGTGACCGTGACCGGCAACGTCACGCTGGACGAGCTCCGGAAGGTCTTCCCCGGCTACTAAGCTGCGAGACCCTCCCCGCGGGTGGGACCTCGACAGGTCCGGAGTCCGCGGTGGCTCCACGGCTTGACACCGCCCACCTACACCCACGTCCTCAAATCGGCATCATGTGGGTGAAGCGTGGGCGCCCCTCAGGCGGCTGCTAGACGATTGCCGACAGGATCGGTGTCTGGCCAGACTCGGTCCAGGTGTCCGGCGGGAGGCTCTTCAAGCGGCTGCCCACCCCGTTTGGGGTGTGGCTCTCTTCCGGTCTGCAGTCCGTCGGGCACCGTGACGAGGCGTGGCTCGAAAGGGGTCTGCCCAGCTCGTAGCAGCACTGCCCACCTCGCCGTCCCTGTCGGTTCGAGGAAGTGCAGGAGGAAGGCTATGACGAAGGTGATCATCGGGGTCGACCCGCACAAGCTGTCGGCCACCATCGAGGTCGTCGACCGACACGAGAAGCTGCTGGGGTCGGGGAGGTTCCGTACGGATCAGGCCGGGTACACCGCGATGCGGTCGTACGTGAAGACGTGGCCGGAGCGGGTGTGGGCGGTCGAGGGCAGCAACGGCGCCGGGCGTCCGCTGGCGCAGCGGCTCCTCGAGTCCGGCGAGCACGTCGTGGACGTTCCGGCGAAGCTCGCCGCGCGGGTCCGTCTCTTCGACACCGGCCACAACCGCAAGACCGACGCGCTGGACGCGCACTCCATCGCGGTCGTCGCCGTGCGAACCGAAGGGCTGCGGGTCCTGCAGGTCGACGGGGAGCTCGAGGCGTTGCGGATGCTGTCCGACCGCCGCGAGGAGCTGACCCGGCTGCGGGTCCAGACCGTCAACCGGCTCCACCGGCTCCTCGCCGAGCTGGTCCCGGGCACGGCGAAGAAGGACCTGACAGCGTTGCAGGCCAAGGCGATCCTCGCCTCGGTGCGCCCGCGTGACATCGCCGGCAAGACACGCCGCCGGATCGCTGCGGAGGAGCTGGCCGACCTGGTCGCGGTCGAGGCGAAGATGAAGAAGGCCACCGCCGAGCTCAAGGTCTTGGTCAAGGCGCGAGGGTCCCGACTGATGGACCTGCGCGGTGTCGGACCCGTTGTCGCGGCCCGGACGTTGGCTGACGTCGGCGACATCGCCCGGTTTCCCGACCGGAACCGGTTCGCGTCCTGGACGGGGACGGCGCCCTTGGACGCGTCCTCCGGTGAGCAGAACCGGCACCGTCTCTCCCGGGCCGGGAACCGGCGGATGAACCACATGATCCACATCGCCGCGATCAGCCAGATCCGGCTCGACACCGACGGCCGCGCGTACTACCGGCGAAAGCTCGCCGCGGGCAAGACGAAGCTGGAAGCACTGCGCTGCCTGAAGCGCAGGATCTCAGACGCGCTCTATCGCCAGCTCGTCGCCGACGCCGAACGAGCGCACCTGGCGGCCGCAGCTGACGTCGGTGGAACGCCTGGAACGGGCCCGGGAGGGCACTGCGGGGCGACTCAAGAATCCAGCGCGGTCGACCTGCCCCCGCACATCGACACTTCGGATCAGCCACTTCCCGGACCCGCGAAACCGACGCTACAACCGCCCCACTCCGCACGGAAGACCGCAAGCTCCAGAACGGAGTCGGCCACCCGTTGACAACAAAGGGGTGCCGGAAGGACACTGCCGCTTCGCGGCGTTGTGACGCAGGTCGTCGCGCGGGCATTGGGGCGAATAGATCAGCCGCATGCACGGGTGCGTGTCCACTTGCGTGCTAAACGTGGCAAGGGCGCCCCTCGAAGCGGCTGCTCAGTTAGGAGGCTGGGTCCTCAGTGGCGTCCCGCACCGGAAACTCCACCAAGGCTTGCCCGGCAATGCGGGCCATCATCCAAGAGTCAAGCGCGGCTCCGGCGCCTCCGCCCAGAAGCGGCGTACCGCGGCCGAGGTTCCAGAAGAGGCGCTTGTTCACCCGTCGCAGCAGACGGAAGAAGATGGCCTTGTTGACCAGCATCAAGGCGCCCGGCGGCATTCGGCCCAGGCCGATCCGCGCCAGCGTCCCTGCCCCGAACCCTTCTTTGGCGAGCACTTGGTCAGAGCGTGAGGCGACGAGGGTGAGCAGGACCGCGGTGCGCACCTCCGGTTGGCGCACATCGTAGCCACGCACGACGGCGATGGCCCCGACCAGGCGGGTGGCCACGAGGTAGAACTCGGCAAGATTCACCGAGAGCGCGACCGGCAGCGTCACATTGCCGCCGACGCCGGTGAGGAAACCGCCCGCGGCGCTGAGGGCGAGGTGATCACGCACCAGGGCCTCGACGGCCTCCTCGGAATCATCGGCGTCACGCAGCGCGGCCTCGGCGACTCGGACCGCCGACCGGATCGGTCCGAGACCATCGAGCCCCGCGCCAAGCACCACGCGGCCGAGAGGGCCCGGATGCTCCTGACTCGCCGCCCGCAGCGCCGATGCCGTGTGCCGCTTGGTGTCACCTGCCTTGGGCTTCAAGGAGTCCAGCCATCCCATGCGCCCGAGTCTGGCAGAACCCGTGATCCCAGGCCCACAACCCAGGCCGGTTCTCCCCCCGGCTGCCAGGACAGTCATCCGAGTGGGTCAGACGCATGCGCCCGGCGGGCGACGGAAGAACACTGCCGCTTCGCGGCGGAGAGACGCACGACCGGCTCGCGGCGGCGTGACTGTGGGGCGTGAGGATTAGTTCTGGTCGTAGCACGGCATACGCTGCCGGGGCCGGCGATCACCCGCGGGCACCGACGACCCGCGGGAGTGGACCATGGCGTGGAAGCCCACCGAGATCACCGACCTGAGCGGAACGACCGCCATTGTCACCGGCGCCAACTCCGGGATCGGGTTCGTGGAAGCCAGAACTCTGGCCGACCATGGCGCCCACGTCATCCTCGCCGTCCGCAGCCTCGACGCGGGACGCGCGGCCGCCGCACGGATTGACGGCAGCACCGCTGTCGAGGCTCTCGACCTGGCCTCCCAGGAGTCGGTGCGCGAGTTCGCAGCGCGGATCGACCGCCCGGTCGACCTGCTCGTGAACAACGCCGGCGTGATGGCGCCCCCGACGCGCCGGACCACCGTCGACGGGTTCGAGCTGCAGTTCGGGACGAACCATCTGGGGCACTTCGCCCTGACGGGTCTACTGCTGCCCGCGTTGCTGGCGGCTCCCTCCTCGCGGGTGACGACCGTGGCCTCACTGGCCCACCACCAGGGTGATGACCGGGTCGTCAACGGCAATCCGCCGCAGGACTACGACCCGAGGACCTCCTACGGCCGCTCCAAGCTGGCCAACCTGCTGTTCGCCCTGGAGCTCCACCGCCGGGCCACTGCCGCGGGATCACCACTGACGTCGACCGCGGCTCACCCGGGGGTCGCGGTCACCAACCTCGTCGCAAGCCGCGACGGCATGGGTGCGCGATGGGTCGTGCGCACCTTCGCACCGCCCCTGATGCGCCTGGTGCTTCCAGGGTCCGAGGGTGGAGCCGAGGCAGTCCTGTATGCCGCGACGGTCGCCGCACCGGGCTCGTACAGCGGGCCCCAAGGGCCCGGTGAGGTCCGCGGCAAGGTGGGCCCAGCGAAGCTCAGCCCGCTGGCGGGCGACCCCGACCTCGCCCGCCGACTGTGGACCCGCAGCCAGGAGCTCACGGGCGTGGCGTTCGACCTCTGATGCTAAGACCGGCCCGAGCGCCAGCGGCCGTCGCCAGGCACGGACGGGGTCGCATTGGGAACCGTGGATCCCAGAGACTGAGAGCCGTACTCGGTCTCTGCTGGCGTGTACATACGGGACGATGTCCGTCGTGGTCGTCGTTCGGGCAACTCAGAAGCTGATGGCGCGCCTCGCCGCCCCTGCAGCGTCGGCCGGTGGCCTCGGCCAAGTCTCGGAGGAGAGTCGGCGATTGCATCGGCGAGCGAGCGCATAAGTCGACCCTGGGCCGCCAGCGGGTCGCCTCCCTCGCTGTAAGCCTTCTCGAATCGGTGGAAGAAGAACGCAGCATCGGTCACGGTCACGGTCACATTGTGCGCATGGCGCGTCCGCCCGTCTGCCGGTTGTCAACGCAAACTCTCAGCAGGATCGAGCGGAACGCGGCATGTCAGGACGTCGCGGACACCGCCGTGGTGGGCGCGCACGGACAGACCGGATCCCCACGGTCACCCCTGGTCGTGGGCGACGTGCGTGGCGCGGTACGTCCCCTGCATCAGACGGTCGCCTCCCCCCGGCGCAAAGACGCCCGGCCGTGTTGCATAACTCGCTCATAACGGGCAGGACCGGTCGCTAACCTGAAGAGATCCCGTAGGTGTCGAACGTCGGGCATTCGCCCCAGCCGAGCGGTAGGTAGGAGGCCGGATGACTCTGCTGCTCGTCGGGTTCACCGGCTTCGTCCTTGGCGTCGCAGCCATCATCTTCGGGCGGAGTCTTCACGCACGCGAGGTCGCTGGCCGTCGCAGTGGAGTCGACGACGTGCTGGAGAAGTTCCTCGACTGGTACTTGCACAAGGTGCTGGCCCGGTCGTGGCGGATCCTGACAGGGGCCAACTCGACAACCGGTGAGCGGGTGGCGGAGGCTGGCAGCATCATCGCCGGTCTCGGCGTCGTCGCCATGGTCGCCGGAGTCGTCCGTCTGGCCTTGGCCTAGGGGCAGCCTGTTCGTTGGCCAGCCAGTGCGTGCTGGCCGCCTACTGCTCGGGGTCGCTCTGGGTGAGCTGCGAGTGCCGGGTGAGGTCGAGCAGCTCGTCCATCTCGGGGATCGCGGCTCGGATCTGGTGCAGCGCGCGTTCGACGGCCGCGTCCGCGGCCCAGCGGCGGGAGATGGCCGCGTCGACGTCGATCAGGGCGACCGCGGTGTGCATGTCGGTCCACCTCGCCGGGTTTGCCTGCACGTACCGGAGCACAGCGACCGCGACCACTGTCAGGGCCGTGTCAATGTCTCGGCGCACCAGCGCCTCGAGGTGGCCCAGGTCGATCGCGTGGACGTCCCCGACCTGCCGGCCCTCGAGGACGCCTAGGGTCTCGACGATCGTGCCGTCCTCAGCCCCGGCCAGCACGTCGCGGAACGCGGTGAGCGCTGCTTCGTCTCGGACCAGGGCGGGCCTGCCGGCGATCGCGTCGATCGCGCCTTGGACGGCGATGGCTTCCTCGCTCGGCGGCGGCGTGCCGAGCCCGGCATGGGTCGCGGCGAGCCGGAGCATGGGGTGCGGGTGAGTGGACTGCAGGTAGTCACGGGCCCGCTGCGCGAACACGCCGGTGAACCGTTTGGCCGCCCGGCGGGCAATCTCTTCGTCGATGAGGTGCGTCATCCCGAAGAACAGCCGGGCGCCCACCTCGGCGCGCTCTCTGTTGCCGCCGGCGCGTGAGAACAGGTGCGCGGCCGTCGTGTCGGCGTGCAGCTCCTCCTGGCTGCCGTGCATGCGGGCAGGGACGTCCCACTGGAGCTCGAGCCGCGGCGGTTCGCCTTGGTGGCCCCACAGCGCGTGCGAAACCTCGTGCGCCACGAGGAACAGCAGCGCCTGCGCGCCGCGAACGCTCGCGTCCGCAGCGTTGCCGACTCTGCGGTCCCACAGCTGGCGCAGGTCTGCTTCCGGTTCCAGCCGCCGCTCGGTGCGCAGGAGCTCGTCCCGCAGCGACCGAATGCCCTCAGCGTCGAGGCTGCCGTCGACCACCGCGGTTACCAGCCAGCCGTAGTCGTTCATTAGGGCCGGGGTGTGCTCCTTGACCATGACGAGCCAGCCGTTGGGGGTCTGGGTCGTCTCAGCGTCGAAGCGCGGCTGCGGTGCTAAGCCGACCCGCACCGGCAGTGGCGCCCCGTCGCGTGCTTTTGCGGTCCACACGGTTGGGTCCGGCGCGCCGTACCCCACGGCATGAAGGACGAGCTGCTGGTCGTCCCCGGCTGCCAGCAGCCGCCGCGCCCAGCGGCGCGTGAGGGTGTCGAACGCGGCACGCCTGTGCTGCTGCGCGGCGCTGAGTCGGCCCTGCGTGCGCCGGTAGTCCTCCTCCAGCGCTGCGGGCCAGTCGGACTGGGCGCCACTGCTCGACATGGGTCCCCTAACGCGGGCCCGGCGGCGCAGTCATGTAATGGGGACGTCAGCGGCCCGGCGTTGCTGTGACCCAGTGTACAAACCGGGCATCAGTGCCGCGACCTACACAGCAGGCAGCCCGGAGGGCGGGCCACCACCCTCAAGCAGATGCGACCGGTCGCGAGCATTGGCGGTCTCGGCAGGTGGCCGCGCGAAGAGCGGCAGATGCGGGCATCTGTTGGCTAGAACGCAGCCTGCCGCCACGCTCTAGCCCTCGAAGCACCGGCTGGACGCAGCGCGGCCTCACCCCTGACGTCGCACCGTCGCCATCGCGCACTCGTACACCGCTCACGGAGCCGACACTTCGCAGAAGGGTCCTGCTCCAAAGGGCTCCCGCAGCTGAGCGGGCGCTACCGTGCCCATGCCGCACGACTATTCCGAGAGGAGGACCGTGGCTACGCTCCCGGGCTACTACCAGGTCCACTCACGCCCAATGCGGCTGGGACGGATGAGCCCGGTCGGGTTCGGCGCGTCAGGCATCGGGATGGTGGCGATGGGCCTGGCCCAGGTGTTCCCGTTATCGCCCGTGGTCGACATCCTTTCCGCGGCGGGTGTTCTCGCGTTCCTGGTCGGCTTGGGCGACGTGGCCCTCGCCAGCCTGGTGGGACCGCCGCCTGCTCGCGACCCGGCTGCGTCCGCGGATGCGGTGCGCCAGCTGGGGCAGACCCTCACGTTCGGCAGCGACCGACAGCTGCTAGTTGCGCTGCTGCTCGGCACGACCGGTTTCTCACTTGTCTCGTACGTGTTTCCGCCTCCCGGCGGCATGGCGTGGGTGCGGGTGCTCTTCGTCGCGATGTGGCTGGCGTCGACCGTTGCGATGGCCGTGCTCGTCGTCCGAAGCGGGTCGCTGGGCATCCGAATCGACGACCTGGGTGTCTACGGGAGCCCGCTGCCGTGGTCTCGGTGTTTCGTCGCGTGGGACCAGATCGTCGGCGCCCACGTGATGGCAACCGACTCGGTGATGACCAAGGTGGTCCTGGAGCTGCCCGAGGAGCCAGGCCGCGCCAGCAGGTCGCGGCGCATCACGGCGGGCTACCTGTTGGCCGGCAGCCAGCAGGTATGCGACGCGATCACCGCCGATCCGCGGTTCCGCGGGGCGCGTCGGGTGAACGTTGACGCAGACGGCTGACGGAGCCCTCGCACCAGGATGCGACGGCTCCGAACGGCCGCTGCGGCGGCATGAGCGTGCGTCTCCCGCCCTAGGAGTTGACGTGCTTGGCGTGCTCGAGGTGTGAGTCAAGCAGGGCGATGATTCGACCCTCGCGATCTCACCACGGCCCCCGGGGGGATGGCTTCTGCCGGTGCGTTCGACCATCCGAGACGGTGGCGCCCGTTAGCTCTCAGCTCGTCGCGCGCCTCGCACGAAGCGAATGGACACGGGGTAGCGCCACCAGACGCGCCGGCTCGCTTGAACGGCACCCCGAATCGCCATTCCGAGCACCGCCGCCCCGGCGAGGAACGCCAAGGGGATGGAGATGAAGAGCCAGGCCGGCGGGTTGGGATCGTCCGGGTTCGCCGCTACCGAGGCGATGGTCAGGCCTCCAATGAGGATGTTCCAGACGATCGCGAAGAGGATCTGCACATTCAGCGCTTCGGTCGCGTGGTGCCGAACGAAGGGGTCCTGCCTGCCGGCCGTGAGTCGGATCACCAGCGGCGCCATGACTGGCATGACGACGAAGCTCACGTGGGACAGCACCGCCCACGTCGTATGCGGCTGAGGCTGAGGCATGACGCTACCCGTCCGGGCGACACCGTCCCACCACCGCACGTGCCCGGAGCCGTCCGGATACCAGCCGGCCGGCGGGGAGGACATTGGCTGTGGATGTCCTCCCGGATGGGGTGCGTCGTAGATCACCGGGTGAGTGTGCCGGAGGAAGTGGCCAGGTGCAGACGACTGGCGAAGACTTGGGCAGAAGGGACGATCCAAGTACTGCTGGTCGGTAACAGCCGCGCTGCGAGCGGCATTTGGGTGCTTTCCGTCGGCGTCAGTCCGTGCACCCTTCGGGTGCAGCTTTCGAGGCTCCTCAGATTCCACCGGTCATCAGCCCGGTCCAACAAACGGACAGGAAGGTGGCCATCAGGAGACCAGCTACGGCCATCGGTGCGTGGCGCATACGCAGCATCATCGCCACACCGGTCGCGAACACTGCAAGAGCCCCGGCGGCAATCACCCATGCTGCCCCGGTGCTCCAGTCGTAGAAAGCGTTAGCACGGCCATCAGGAACAGCCACGCCAGCGCGACTCCCGCAGAGATGAGCACCCGGGTCCGGAGTCTCATCAGGACGACTGGATTGTCCGCGTCGCTGTCAGTACTGGGCGGGTCGGTCCGCTTCATCACCTGCGGCAACCTACCGCCTCGGCGCGCTTGAGGACGGGTCTCTTCGACCTTCCGATCACCGGCTGCACCGCAACGTCCGACCATCGGCAGGACGGCGTGCGACGTGCGGCAATGTCGGACGTCCCGTCCTCCGAGCGGCAGATCCGGACACGGCGTCGGGCATGGTTGTCCCTGTGAGAAGCCCGATCGATCGCCTTCGGCGGCGTCGAGATTTGTCTCGTCAGATACGAGCGCTCGGCGACTGCCTCGACTGCCGTCATCCCTGGTCTGAGCACCTCGGACACGCGAACGACAGCGACGGTATGTGCGGCGAGTGCGCCTACGAGTTCGAGCACGATCAGCGGGAAACGCCGGAGGCGGGATGCACCCGCGCTGCGCCCTCCTCACCTGATCGCGGCATGAGCGGGCGTCGGTGTCAGGGAGCCGGCTCGACCTCTCGCACTTGATGGACAGCCAGCCCGGCCCGCCTACTCGGGGTCCTTTGGTCCCCGGCGGAAGGCTCGGACGAGCTCCACGAGGTCTCGTCGACGGGCGGGAGTGAGCCGGGTGAAGAGCCAGCAGACCAGGATGACGCTGGCGGTCAGGGCGGCAATGACGATGAGCATGGCCAGCGCGGTGTCGCTGCTGAGTTCGGTTGGGATCAAGGCTGTGTGAGCCATTGGTGCGGTCCTCCTGCCCGTGTCCGGGCATGCGAAAGGCCCGCCGTTGCCAGCGGGCCTTGAGGTGAGCATGAAGTCTTGTTGGCGTTCGGGGCGCAAGGGTGTTGCTCGGGTCGCATCTGGGCAGGGGTGTCCCTAGGGGGGTCGCATTCGCTACCTCCCCTCGGTGATCGTCAGATCAGGGTTTCGGCTTTCGCCGGGGGCGATGTCTCGGCCGCCGGGCGGCCGACACAACATCGTTGAGCCGGTACAGGGGCGTTCGCCCGCGGTGGGCGTCGGGGCGAAGATGCCCGCGCTTGCGCCAGGACCGGATTGTGGGAGGGGCGACACCCACTGCTGCTGCGGCTACGGCGGTCGTGACGAGCTGTTCCAGGAGCCGGGGGCTGAGGCCGCGACCGGCGGGTTCCTGGTCGAGGCCATCGCGGACGAGAGGTCCGCCCGGTTGCTGGTTGCGGTCACCCGCACCCAATGCCGCCTTGTTGACTGCTCGCGCGTCGAAGACGACGGTGCGTCCGGCCTGGCGCAGCGGTGTCAGGTGTCCGCGGTGGACCCACTGCCGGATGGTGGCAGGTGCGACGCGGTATGCGGCCGCCGCCTCGGCTGTGGTCAGCTCGCCGGGACCGTCCCACTCGCGCCAGAGGTAGCTCTCAGGCGACCAGTTGTCGTGTTCCCAGCGCCAGTACGGCACCCAAGGACGGGGCTTGGGGAGGTCAGTTCCGGCGCTCACGTTGAGCACTTCAGTGGCAGCGACCGTGGCTAGGAGTTGGGCGGCGGAACGAGAGAGGGCGCTGCTAGCGCTTCCATGCGGCAGGCCCTGCGCATCGAGGTAGGTCAGTAGCCGACGGGACGTCACACGGAGCCGTGCTGCGGCCTCGTAGACGCGCTCTCTACGCACGACGCAAGTGTGACACTGCAACGGGCGAGGCTGACAGATGCAGCGCCACATGAAGCGGCAGAGGCCTGTTTGCGCTGGTCAGGTACGCAAAAGGCCCTCGAGCGATCGAGGGCCTTCTTGGATTCTGGGCGCACTTCTTGCCCGACATTGCCGAGCCTACTGTCGCCCCGCTCGTGACGACGGGATTGAGCCTCGCACCGGTGTGTCATCACGGCTGGTAGCTCGACTCCGTGTCGCGACTAGCGCAGCCACCACCGACCAGGCCGAACCGTCCGAGCCGAGCGACGCCGGCCCCACAGAACGACAAGCAGCCGCCTCCGCCGCCTGTCGGAGGCCTCCGCTTCAAACCGGAGGCTCTCCGGGCCGTTGAAACACCAGACCCGACCCACTACCGAGGCACATGTCGGCTTCGGGCAGCGTCATTGTGGAGTGTCTCTCCATCGGCACAATCGCTCGGGGAGCAGCAATGTCGGACGTCCCGTCCTCCACGCGGCATGATCACATGGCTGGCACGGAGGTGCGACACGCGGCTCTCGGGCTTTTCTACCGTCGGCACCTCTTGATGAGCGCGAAAACTGGTCGAGGCGGACGGAATGAGCGGCTAACTTGGCCGGCATGCAGGTGAGATTCGAGCGTACGGGGCAGCGCCGGTATGCCGTGGCCGTGCTACGCAGCCTGCATGGTGACCTCCGCATGGACCCGGCACCCGGCTACTCCGATCTGATTCCCCATGACCTCGTGCACTGGGTGGTCGAGGACGAGTTCGGCCTGCGGGACGGGATCTTCGGCCAGCTCGCTGCAGGCGGCAACGCCGGGACCTTCGTTCCAACCGAGGAGCTGCGCACCAAGGCCTGGGCTCGCCAGGTCGAGCGGCGCAACAGGACCACCGGAACCGACATGGGTCGATCCGAGGCCCTTGCTGCCCAGGTGTATCCGCGCTGGCTGCGGCACGGCGGCCACGTACCGGGGAGTC
Source organism: Humibacillus xanthopallidus (assembly GCF_006717145.1). Lineage (GTDB taxonomy): Bacteria > Actinomycetota > Actinomycetes > Actinomycetales > Dermatophilaceae > Humibacillus > Humibacillus xanthopallidus. Next base: position 236,509 of record NZ_VFQF01000003.1, read on the forward strand.
ACTACGTGCACCAAGACCCTCCCCGGACTGACCTCAGCGATCCCGACCTGCATCGAGCTTTCGAGCGCCTCGACTCACTGTCCGGCACATGGCGTGCCGTCGGCGTCGGCCGGTCGATGACCGTCGTGTGGCCCTCGCCGGAGCGCGCCTGAGCCGTCACCCGCGCCAAGTAGGGGCGAACCAGTCGTTGTTAGACAGCGCACCGTCCCGACCGTCCGGATCTCGACATCTGGGTGAAACGCACGCGCCCGACAGGCGGCTGCTAGACGATTGCCGACAGGATCGGTGTCTGGCCAGACTCGGTCCAGGTGTCCGGCGGGAGGCTCTTCAAGCGGCTGCCCACCCCGTTTGGGGTGTGGCTCTCTTCCGGTCTGCAGTCCGTCGGGCACCGTGACGAGGCGTGGCTCGAAAGGGGTCTGCCCAGCTCGTAGCAGCACTGCCCACCTCGCCGTCCCTGTCGGTTCGAGGAAGTGCAGGAGGAAGGCTATGACGAAGGTGATCATCGGGGTCGATCCCCACAAGCTGTCGGCCACCACGAGGTCGTCGACCGACACGAGAAGCTGCTGGGGTCGGGCAGGTTCAGCACCGATCAGGCCGGGTACACCGCGATGCGGTCGTACGTGAAGACGTGGCCGGAGCGGGTGTGGGCGGTCGAGGGCAGCAACGGCGCCGGGCGTCCGCTGGCGCAGCGGCTCCTCGAGTCCGGCGAGCACGTCGTGGACGTTCCGGCGAAGCTCGCCGCGCGGGTCCGCCTGTTCGACACCGGCCACAACCGCAAGACCGACGCGCTGGACGCGCACTCCATCGCGGTCGTCGCCGTGCGAACCGAAGGGCTGCGGGTCCTGCAGGTCGACGGGGAGCTCGAGGCGTTGCGGATGCTGTCCGACCGCCGCGAGGAGCTGACCCGGCTGCGGGTCCAGACCGTCAACCGGCTCCACCGGCTCCTCGCCGAGCTGGTCCCGGGCACGGCGAAGAAGGACCTGACAGCGTTGCAGGCCAAGGCGATCCTCGCCTCGGTGCGCCCGCGTGACATCGCCGGCAAGACACGCCGCCGGATCGCTGCGGAGGAGCTGGCCGACCTGGTCGCGGTCGAGGCGAAGATGAAGAAGGCCACCGCCGAGCTCAAGGTCTTGGTCAAGGCGCGAGGGTCCCGACTGATGGACCTGCGCGGTGTCGGACCCGTTGTCGCGGCCCGGACGTTGGCTGACGTCGGCGACATCGCCCGGTTTCCCGACCGGAACCGGTTCGCGTCCTGGACGGGGACGGCGCCCTTGGACGCGTCCTCCGGTGAGCAGAACCGGCACCGTCTCTCCCGGGCCGGGAACCGGCGGATGAACCACATGATCCACATCGCCGCGATCAGCCAGATCCGGCTCGACACCGACGGCCGCGCGTACTACCGGCGAAAGCTCGCCGCGGGCAAGACGAAGCTGGAAGCACTGCGCTGCCTGAAGCGCAGGATCTCAGACGCGCTCTATCGCCAGCTCGTCGCCGACGCCGAACGAGCGCACCTGGCGGCCGCAGCTGACGTCGGTGGAACGCCTGGAACGGGCCCGGGAGGGCACTGCGGGGCGACTCAAGAATCCAGCGCGGTCGACCTGCCCCCGCACATCGACACTTCGGATCAGCCACTTCCCGGACCCGCGAAACCGACGCTACAACCGCCCCACTCCGCACGGAAGACCGCAAGCTCCAGAACGGAGTCGGCCACCCGTTGACAACAAAGGGGTGCCGGTATGACGCACCTTGCTGGCGGCCGCGCGTTGTCTGGAAGGCCGATTCACCCGTGATCGCCGAGCGGGGAAGCTCTCAGGGCCGGATTGGCTAGAGTCAGGGGCGTGGCCATGTACAGCGCGAGGCGGTTCGGGCGACGTTTCCGCTCCCGTCCAGGCGAGTGATTAGTGGTTCCATGATTCAGCCGAGAGCCGTAGACGGGAGACCCATGCCTAATCAGACGCCTGAGCAATTAGATATGGCGATTCGCGTTCAAGGCTACCGTCCGATAGACGTGTCCGTCCTCGAACAGGCAGAAGCGGTTCGAATTGGGGAAGGTCTGCCTGCTGATATGGCGCACATATTTAGGGGCGTCGTTGATCAGCCGAACTGGCAATTCATCTCGCAGCAACTGGCACTTATGCGAACGCGCAGTCCCCATTTCTGTGGACTGTACATGGCAGTCCGTGAGAACCTCTTCTGTCTTGCCGTCGTTCACGAGTATCCTCGGCCAGCCGTGACATCGAGGTTTCCATGGGCGGACATTGCCTACCGCGACAATTTTCCTGTTGGCCTCGACGCGTGGCGCCGTGACTACGACTGGGTATGGGACGTCTTGCGATTCTTGGAGCCGGCAGTCGGGTCATACCGCATCTCCAAGGAGCTAGGGCAAGCGGTGCGCGAAGCTACTAACAGGTATTCCGCCGAGGGGAGCCCAGCCATCTCGGCCGGCCTGTCCCTTCTTGCCAGTGCACTCGACTTGGCGGAGGCCTCGCGGGGCCCGTGCGGAACCTTTATTGGAATTGCGCGCAATGGTGTCGATTGGAATCTCGAGCAGGCGCTTCGCAAGAGCAAGTTCAGCGCCACGAAGGGAGTGTTTTCAACGATTCCCGGTCTATCTGCGTTTGCTTGGGATCCCCGATCCGGGGTCTTGTACGGCAATGGCATGCCGGACGCACTCGAGCGCGGTTCACTGGAGCGTAGTCTGCGGGCATGACTCCGCTTCCGGCGCTATGACGCGTGTTTCCCAGCAGCGACGACAGTGCTTGGGTCAAGCTCGAGGGAGTCCGTCTCGACGTCCTCGAGACGAAAGTGGTGCGCCAGCTGCGGCCTCCGTTGAATCTGGACAGGTTCTGCGAGTCGAGAGGGCGACACCGAGCGGCCAGGAAGCGCTTGGCGGACGTCGCTCGTGCTTGGAAGTCCGGCGCCACGAAACACGATGTGGACAGGTCAACTTCAGCCCCGCACTCCTGACGAATGCGCGGTGGTAGGACGCGGTTCCTCGTCACACTGCCGCTAGCCCGAACCGCGTGCGGGAGCGGTTCATCGCCGACATCTGCGACACGGTCGAGCTCTGAGAAGCTCGTCGCTACAGTTCGGCCAGGTAAGCCCTGACGTCGAAGGCGTCCAACTGGGCATCCGCTCGCACGTAGAGGGGGTGGTGGGGATGTCCCGCCATACTCCGGGGTCCCCGGCTGAACCACTGAACGTTATCCAGCTCCGGCAGAGCCACAATGTCCGTGAGTAACTGAGGTAGGTACTTGCGCTTGCGGATGAGCGTGCCCCAAGCGGCCCATACGTCCAAGGAGCGCCCATCAACGAAAGCTGCGATCGAGTGCATGTTCCAAGCGTGGAGTTGCACGTCAACGCCGGCGTGTAGGTCGTTCGGGTTAGTTGCCCTTTGAGGGTAAACATTGAGCATCATGAAGCTATCAAAACCACTGCCTTCGGCGACCTTTTCGACGGTCGCAACAGTCCGATCCAAGTCGTCGGGAGCGGCGGTGGATGGGTTGATGCCCACGCACACCAAGGGGTGTCGGCCCTGGGTGCCCAGCAAGGTGCGGGCCGAGTTGTCAGGACTGTGCGTGTAGATCCACTCAGGCACAAGCGGAACGTATCAGTGGTCGCCGGCCTCCCCGTTGTCGCCTCTCGCGCCGGAGCGGGAGCTGGCAAGACCGCCGTCGACGGTACGTCCTGGCACGGCTCCTCCGCCAGCCCCCGGTTCTGTGCGCAGAGCGGATCTGCGAGCAGGCAAGGCTGACTGGCAGGCGCCGTTTGCCCCCAGACGCAACAGTTCACTCCTTGGTCACGAGCTCCTTCACGTCATTGTTTTGAATGTACTTGAGATACGCGTCGCGCTCCCTCTCCAACTTGGCCCTTTCCTCCGAACTCAGACCCACCTTCTTTAGCGCCTGAGTACGCTCCGCGTAAAGGGTGGCCATCCTCATGTCGTTGTATCCCTCGAGGAGGGCGCCGATATCATTCGCGGCACCTTCCTCCACGTTTAGAAACTTCGCCGTCAACGCCGCCGAAACCGCAGCGGATTTCCACCCGTTCAACTCGTCCTCCTGCGCTCCGTTGACATACGTCAGCACATACGGCTCGTCCTCGAGGACAACCTCGTCTGGATTGTCGGCGTAGACGACACGGCCCGTGGCCGAGTCGACTTTGTATGCTTGGCTGCGAGCCAAGAACTGCTGGTCATTAAGGTCTCCGCCTACAGGCGCAAGGATCTGGGCGTTCTCGCCGTCACCGTAGAAAAGCACGTACCCAGACTGCGACTCTTGAACGCCCGAACTACCGAAGCTGAGACTGAATGTGCCCGTCGAAGACCAGTCATTGTCCGAATCGACAAGCCGGTCCAAGGCCCCCAGCACAACCCTGACCGCGTTCTGCGCGAAGTACAGGATGGACTTGCCTGCGGCTGCTCCACCGGCACCACCCAGGGTGGTGGCCACCGCGAAGACCGGCAGGCTTGCAGCCTGTGCCGCGACGTCCAGCCACTTCTTGGCGTTGTCGAAGTCGAAGTCGTCGTAGGCGAACCGGAGCTCGACGTCGAGAGCGGAGTCCAGCATGGAGGGCGAGTAGTAGACGATCCGGGACCCGGCCTCGGATGCCTTTGGGTCAAGTAACTTGCCGCCCACGTCTCGAAAGACGTAGTGCATCGCCCGCGGCTTGGCGTCGTATGTCGTGCGGCTCTTCACGGCGGAGACGACGAGAAGCTCATTGTGCTCTTGAGATCCGGGATACATGCTCAAGATCCGGATGCTCAGGGGCTTGCCTAGGCCGATCGGGGTGGTTGGCACGGACTCGGTCGTCGGCACCAGTGGCGCGGTCGACTTGATGCTCATGGGCTCTCCTGCGGTTGCTCACGGGTGCCTGGCCTTCGCAGTATGTCGTTGCAAGCGATGGGCGACAAGAGCCGAAAGGGCCGTCTGTCATCCGAGGACGGGTGCCAATCCGAACAGTCGAGGCACATCTGGGCACCAAACGCACTCACTGGCCTCAGTTCGGGAGCGCACTCTCCTATGGGCGTGTGTGCTAACCGTCCGGCCACCGGTCGTGAAGTGTGGCCTTCATGCTGCGCGACGGTGTGGTCAGTGACGAGTTGTGGATGGTTCTCGAGCCGGTGACGCCGCAGGACGCTCGTCGCCCCGGGCGGCCGTGGAGCGACCATCGCTTGACGCTTGAAGGGATCATGCTGAGCAGCTCACTGCTCCCGCATGGGGCCAAGGACAGTCGAACGACGAAGCCACCGAGTACGGACACGGGTTGGCTTCTGCGCGCCATGAGGTGATCCTTCGGATGGCCATCGACCTGCAGGGACCGCAGTACTGGGCAGGCGTTGATCCCAACGACGTCAAGGCCGGCCCTTCCCTCTGAAGCGCCCACGAGAGATGAGTTGACATGGCTGGACCGTCACTTCAATCTGGCGGCCGTCTCGCGACGCAGGTCCGGCTCGCGGCGGTAGGACGCTGCCGCTTCGCGGCGGGGAATAGCGCACAAGTCGACTCCGAGTGCGGCAGGTTTGCGCGCCCCACAGTCGCAGCTCTACTGGCCTCTCTGACGCTGCTATCACGCCAAACTTCAGGCGGGCCCCCGAGCCTGCATGGCGGGGATCCGGACCGTGGAGGATTACCTTCATGTCGGCGAGATCAGGGTGAGTCGACTTGAGGTAGAACGACGTTCCGCGGGGCCACAGGCGCCCGGTGTGGCTATTACACGGGCTGCTCTCGACTCGGACGAGAAACAAGATCTTCTCCCTGGTACCTGAGTATGCATGATCGCCCACCGACGACAACGGCTGAATGGATCACGCCGCTGTTGAGCCCGATGGGCCACCGCCGCTGCCCTGAACTCCGCCGGTCTGCGAGCGGCGTGCGTGTGCACCCTGCTCACGGCGCGTCGCGTGTCGAAGTCATTGCCCGTTCAGTGAGCCAGCGGATCTGCGAGTGCTCGCCAACCCTTCCCACGCATGGCCGAATACGTTCAATCAGTAGCCCGCGCCTACCGATCCCGACCTCATCCGCCCGGTAGGGTTCGTCCACCGGGCGAACGCGAATCGGCCACCTATTCGGTGCCACTGCTCTACAGGCTCGCGCTGAACATGCGCAAGGGGCAAAGGAGTTAATTATGGACGACCTAGAACGATATAGGGCAGAAAATGCTGCAAGTCTGGCGGCAAGTGAACGCAGACTAGAGGAGGCTCGCTCTCTAGCTACTGAGAGAATGAGCCGATTCCTTAAGCTAATGCAAGCGCATCGGGTTCCGACCCAAGAAATCTACACACTAAGAACAATACTCGCAGGACACTATGCAGTTAAGTACAGCAAACTGACAAGGCGGACCAGGTACGTGCCGACCACCCCGCCCTCGCCATATCGATCAAAATTCGCTGGCCATGTTACGCAAGCCCAAGAACACACATACAGGCTAGTCGGCGAGGGTTGGCTTGTTCAGAACCCCCGGATGGGCGCATATGACTACCCTAACGAACCGGCGGTAATAGTCATGACCAGCGGTATGTTGCTATGCGTTGGCTCATTCGCGGAAGTCGTTTCCCTGCCGTTAAAAGAGATCGACAAAGTGAATTTGACACCTAAGGAAAACTCATTGGTGGTCCGGGATTGGGATTATGTCGACAAATGCAGCTCCATATCTACAGATAGTAGTGCCTTGAGTAGCGTCAGCCACGAAACACTTTTGAGATTCGCGGACAAACGAATCGGCTAACTCTAAGACCCCTGGTAAAGCCCGGGACCTGCTAGGGCTTCTGCCATACGGTGACGTTGAAAGTCGTCGATGTCGGGTTTGGCTCCTTCGCAACTACGAGGGCGGCGCTACGGCCAGCGGTGGTCGTCATGCAGATCGTCGAACCGGGGGGACAGGCTTCCGAGCTCCACCCTATTGACGGAAGCATCGTTGATGGCCAACGCGCAGTTGGCGTAGGTGGCGGGCTTGTCGGTCAAGGTCGTCATTGAGGCATTCTCAAACGGGCTCTTCCCAGTTGAGTGTGGGGTCATAGGTTGAGGCCTCCTCCGACGAGGAGCATTCGGAGCCTGTAGTTCTCGCGGTTGCGGAAGCCGCGGGCGACGCGTCGGTGCAGCTCGATGAGGCCGTTGATGGCTTCGGTGCCGCCGTTGTTCGCGCCGGCGGTGGTGAAGTAGGCCAGGAACGCCTCGCGCCACTGCGCCAACGTGCGGCCGAGTCGGGCGATCTCCGGTATCGGACACGAGGCGAACGAGGCGAGGATCTTCTCGGCGACGATGCGACCCTGGGCGTGGCTGGCCTGGTGGTAGGCCGAGCGGACCTGCTGGGCGCACTGGTACGCGACCCACACCTCGTCGTGGCGCTCGTCGGCGGCGATCACCGCGGCGAGCCGTGCCTGTTGGCGTTCGGTCAGGTGCTCGGCGCCGGCGTGCAGGATGTTCCGGATCCGATAGAGCGGGTCGTTCTTGCGGCCGCGGTGGCCGTGGATCTCCTGCTGCACCCGGCGGCGCACCTCGTCCACGGCATGCCCGGCGAGCTTCACCACGTGGAAGGCATCAAGCACCGCGACGGCGTCCTGCAGTTGGTCGTCGATCGCGTTCTTGTACCCGCGGAACGGGTCCAACGTCGCGACCTCGACCCGGGCTCGGAACGCCTCACCCCGGTCACACAGCCAGCCGGCGTAGGCCGGACCGGAGCGGCCCACGACCAGGTCGAGCAGCCGCGCCTTCACGACCATCTTGCCGGGGTTCTTCGGGTCGGGCTGGCGGGTCAGGTCGACCATCCCGGTGAGCTCCTTCGGCCCGCGCTTGAGCGGGTTGACGTGGTGCCACACGTGCTCGTCGACCCCGAGGGTGGTGACCCCGACGAAGCGGGACTCGTCCGCGGCGGCCTGCTCGAGCAGTGGCCGGATCGGGGTCCACACCGTGTCCCAGGCGGTGCCCAGCTGCCGGCCCAGCCCGTGGATCGAGGCGTGCTCCCGCCGGATCTGCTCGATCGCCCACCGGCACGCCCGCGTGGTCAGCAACGCCCGCGGCCGGGCGATCCGCTCGTCCTGCTCGACGAACGACACGCGCGGGCAGGACGGCTCGGGGCACACCCAGCGCCGCTTGCGCCAGACCACCGTGACCGGCCGCCCTGCCCACGGCGCATCCACCAGCCGCACCTCGACTCGTCCGTGACCGTGCGCCACGACCCCGCACGACGGGCAGCCCATCACTGCGGGCTCGGACTCCACGGCAACGGTCAACGCGCCGGCCTCGTCGCGAGCAACGGCGATCACGCGCAGGCCGTCCAGGCCGACAAGAAGGTCACAACGGTCGCAGTAGCCGCCCAGTGCAGAGCAGCACGACGTAGGCTCGGGCACGTCGAGGTCCTTGAGATCAGAAGAGGTAAGAGTCCTCTGATCCTCCGGGACCTCGACCCTTCCCAGCTCAGGCAGCGACCCCGCGCGTCGCGCTCACCCCACACTCAACTGGGAAGAGCCCTCAAACGGCTTCAAGGTGGATCCGTTGCAGTCCGGCGCTTCCGCCCGACCATCGCCTGACGCCTCGCTGCGGCCCCACTCCGGATCGGTGGCGTCGAGGTCGGCTCTCGGCTGGAATCCCATGTCGCTTCTGACCGTGAGGGCTCGCTTACCTCGCACGCTCGGAGCGCCCTTGTCTACCTGCGGGCTCGCGATGCCCTTAAGGTTGGCAAGCTCTGCTTCAAGTTGTTGCTTCTAACTATGAGGGCATGGTTGCTAGTCTCAGGTGTGGACTTATCGCTCTTGATGCTCTAGATAGCCTGTGGAATCTCATTGATGACGTTGACGTGAAACTCAGTCTTGATATTCGTCAACATCGAATTGGCGGTGGTGAGCGACTGGTTTGTAATCTGAAACTGCGATTGGGGCTGCTTCAGTTCATTCTCAACCTCCGCTAGGTTATCTTTGGTGTTGCTTAGGTCATCTTTGGTGTTGCTCAAGATCACGCCCGTCGCTGTCACCGCGATGGCTAAGACCGAGGCCACTGCAGCCAAGGACTTCTCCCGGGTGTCCATGCCATTCCAAAAACTCTTGATCCCCACTTGGCCTCCCCAGCCTGGTCCTCAGTGCGCTTCCTGCCTGGCATGTTAGAGGTCGAATCAGCAATCAATACGGGTCTGTCCATGACCGCTTCCCCTTGGAAACTCGAGGAGGTAGGCGCAAGGGCCCGCGGTGGCCCCCAGCCGGGTGCGGCGGCCCCAAGAGGAAGCTCGAGGCCTAGACCATTGAGAGGCGCGAAGCCCTCAGGCGGTTCCGCGACCGGGTGCAGGGCTCACTGGCCGGCGCCTCGACCCCGGATGACCCACGAGTCCGAGATCAAGGCCTACATCGACAGTGAGGCCGAGAGCGCGGCACGGGCCGGCGCACCCTCAGTGTTGACCCTCTGCATCCGCGCGGACTGTCCTTGATTTCAAGACCGCGAAAGCCTCGATTTGTCCCGTCGACTCGCCATGATGGAGGTATGACCGACTACGTCGCCTCCTGCTTCATCAGCTACAACCACGCGGATGCCCCTCTCGCACGTGGCATCGCGGCGGCCCTGCAAGCGAGGGGCTACTACGTGTGGATCGATGAAGGTCAGATCAAGTTGGGTGATAGCCTAATTCAATCGATTGGCGCGGCCATCGATCAAGTGGACTTCCTGATTGCAATTGTGAGCGACAACTCGGTACAAAGCTCTTGGTGCCAAAAGGAACTTGCCCTCGCCATGACGGGCGAGCTAAACCGCCGCCAGATCAGCGTGCTTCCCTGCCGGGTGGGTAGCCCCACGATGCCACCCAGTCTTGCCGACAAGCTCTACATGCAGGTAGGCCAAGCAGGGGTAGAGGTAGACGCGGCTGGGCTCGATCGGTACATGAGGCTTCACCTGGCGCCGACTATTCCCATTCCTAAGCGCCTCCGTGCGCAACCGCAGGGCGCGGTGACTGGGGGGAACGACCGGCCAAGGGATATGGCGAGGAAGCCGATTGCCTATCAACGCAGTTCAATCGCGCGCCTTGAACCCCGCCAGCCAGACGGCCCCTTAGAAGTAGTAGAAACTGGACCAAGCGCCTTTCGAATCCTTTTACCCCTTGAGGGCGGGGGACGCTTGGGCTTGTCTACTGATGAGCAGTCTATCTCCGAGCTTCGAGATTCGCTGCGTCGGATCCTCTAGCACCGGCAGAACTGGAGGCTCCGCTCCCAAGGTGCCCCGGGGACGCGGGTCCGGCCGCGTTCATCCAAGGCGAACACGGCAGGGTATGGATGCTGCGAGCCAAGGAATCTGGTGGCGTCTCCCGAGACCTCGCCGGGCCGAAGCGCGTTGCCCAAGTGGCTGGTGGGCAGCAGCCCCCGGCCTCGCCCTTTCTGCGGCGGAGCGATCAGGCGTCATTCGTGAACTGGGACAAGAGAACGATCACCTGGAGTGGCCCAGTACTTCACTTGGCAATTCGATTTAGAGTCATAGTGATTTCTCAAAGTTCGACGTCGATGCCACGACTTGGCCACGCGGCGACTGGGCCTGTCCGCGCCTGGGTGACCGCTCCGACACTCCGCTGGGTCCGTTGTTCACCTTCAAGGACGCTGTCCCTCAACTGATCGATGCTGGAGCGCAGCAGCATGGACATGCCGCCAATTGCCCCGGATAAGTTGCGGAAACCCGGCAACTACAGCGCTTGTGGTTCGTCGTTGCTCAAAAATTGAGGCAAATTGAAATTCCCGCTGAGCATCGTAGACCAACTCCCGAAGCGCCCGCTCAAGGCGAGCGCCGGCCTCGAACGACGCCACCGAATCGACTTGCATTTGAAACTGGGCAATTTCATCGGGCGTTCCCCCCAGTTGTAGAACTCTTCACAAGCTGCGCTGTGGCTTGTTGCCGATATGCCAATTGTGCGGGTCTGGGGATCGAAGCCTGCGAGACCTGTAGGTGTCGACTCCACTGCTCCCAGAAGGGTGTGAACGCCCCCATTTCTCTGTGCTGATGTGTCGTGCTCAGGAGTGACTCGCAGCGAACTAGGTCATCGCGGGCGACCGAGGCAACTTTGAGTGCCTCAGCGCCGAGCGTTCCGGTTTGCTGAGCCAGCGCACGCCGTCGCCCCTCAATCTGCTGCCTAAGCAGCTCTCCTCCCGACGCTGTTCCTCCACGCGATCACGAGCCGCTTGCGCCAATCGCTCCTCGTGCAGGCGCTTCTCGGTGGTCGCCTTGCGGGCCTTAGCGTGGGCGTTAGCTACGTATCCGAGGACTTGACCGACAATAATCACCAGAGTGAAGGTGAGCATGCTATTGGGTGACGCCTGATCATAATTCGCCGCACCGCCGGCACCCTCATAGGCGCGCATGGCGAGCGGGATCGCAACAGGCAAAGAGAGGACGAAAGCTACGAAGAAGTACACGTCAACATCATGCCCGAGGCCGCGTCAACGAGTTAGGCTTGTTGCGAGCCATCTCCGCGACGGTCCGCGCTCAGTGGTCGACTCGATTGGATGCGGCGCCTTGTACTGAACGTCCTCATCGGCTCATCAGCCGGCCGGCCGGCACGATCGAGGTCTGCTGCGCGAGTTGCTGCACGTGCGGGGCCGGTCACCTGCTCGATCGCTTTTGGCGTGTCGGTCGGAGAAAGTTTGCGAGAGCGCGCACGGGGCATCACAGCGATCACCGTCGGTCCTCAGCCTTCAAGTCAGCGGTGGCCCTGCTCCGGAGCCCAGGATGCTCAGCATTCCAGCACAGTTCCTGTGCCTCACTGTGGGCGCTGTGACGCCTGCCCCCGTGGTGGGTGCTAGGCGGCTACTAGATACTTTCGGTAGGGCCGGCGTCTGGCCAGACTCGGTCCAGGCGCCCGGCGGGAAGCTCTCCTCGCGGCTGCCCACCGGCGTGATCGGTGTGGCTCAACTTCGGTTTGCGTTCCCGTCGGGCACCGCCCCGTGAGGTGTGGCTCCAGAGGGGTCTGCCCAGCTCTCAGTAGCACTGCCCGCCTCGCAACCCCTACAGGTCCATCACGAGACGAGGTAGTGGCATGGCGAAGGTGTTCATCGGGGTCGATCCCCACAAGCTGTCGGCGACGATCGAGGTCGTCGACGAGCACGAGAAGATCCTGACGAAGGGGCGGTTCTCCACGGACAAGGCGGGCTACGCGGCGATGCGCAAGCATGTCGCGGCTTACCGGGAGCGGGTCTGGGCGGTGGAGGGCAGCAATGGCGCCGGCCGTCCGCTGGCGCAGCGGCTGCTCGCGGACGGCGAGCACGTCGTGGATGTGCCGGCCAAGCTCAGCGCGCGAGCCAGGGCGCTCGACACCGGCCACAACCGCAAGACCGACGCCCATGACGCGCACGCGGTCGCGGTCGTCGCGGTGCGCACCACGGGCCTTCGGGTGCTGTCCTACGACGCCGAGCTGGAGTCGCTGCGGATGCTCGTGGCCCGGCGCGAGGAGCTGTCCCGGCAGCGCGTGCAGACGCTCAACCGGTTGCAGCGGCTGCTGTCCGAGCTGATCCCCGGGAAAGCGAAGAAGGACCTGACTCCCTTGCAGGCCAAGCGGATTCTCGCCTCGGTGCGCCCCCGCGACATCGTGGGCAAGACCCGCAAGAGGCTCGCCCTCGAGCAGCTGACCGACCTCGTCGGGATCGACACGAAGATCAAGGCCCTGAGCAAAGAGCTCTAGGTGATGGTGAAGGCCTCCGGCTCGAGCCTGATGGACCTGACCGGGGTCGGGCCGATCGTCGCTGCCCGCGTGCTGGCCGACGTCGGGGACGTTGCCCGGTTCGCCGACCGGAACCGGTTCGCGTCCTGGACCGGCACCGCACCGATCGCGGCCTCCTCCGGCGAGATCGTCCGGCACCGGCTCTCCCGCGCGGGAAACCGTCGCATGAACCACATGATCCACATCGCCGCGGCCACCCAGATCCGGCTGAACACCCCCGGCCGGGCCTACTACCTGCGCAAGCTCGCCGCCGGCAAAACCAAAGCCGAGGCGATGCGCTGCCTGAAGCGCCGGATCTCCGACGCCCTGTACCGCCAGCTGATTGCCGACGCCAGAGCCGCCGCGCAGGCGACCGCTGAGGCGGGCCCGGGAGGGCACCGCGGGACGTCACATGAATCCAGCGCGGCCGGCTCGCACCCGCACACCGGCACTTCGGATCAGCCACTTCCCGGACCCGCACAGGCGACGCTACCCGCGCCGTCCCCGGCGAGGAAGACCAGCACCGTCAGGCACCTCCAACCCGCCTCTTGACAACAGAGGGGTGCCGGAGTGACGCGGCCCGGCCCACGTCGAGGCCGGGCGCGTGAACCAGATTAACTTTGCATTCTATCCAACCACTCCGGCACCCTTCTCAGGACAAGATAGAACGGAGATCCCGGTAAGCCTGGCGAGTCAATCTGTACCTCCCGAGATCGTTCTTGGAGAGGTGGCCACTCCCCGTCAGGCGCTGGACAAGATCTCGGAACTCCAACAGGGAGATCTCGTGCTGCAGATCGCCCGGCAGTTCTTGGTACACCCTCTCGACGTCATTGGGTAGGAGGAGATCGTCCTTGATCCTGGCCAGCACATGAAGATCGGAGTCACGGACCTCGACCTGCTCCGCGTTGACCAAGAAGGGAAGGACCACGGAGAGCACCACAATGGGTACCTCGTTTGCTCCTGTCGCGTAACACACGGGTAGAAGGACGGCTGTGGCGATCGCGCTCTGAACGGCCGCAGGCGCTGCGTTCCACTGCCATCTCCCGAGGCGGACCTCTAGGGATGCTTCCATGGAATCCGTCAACTGGATCACAGCCAGATCTCGAACAGGCTCGGCGAACGGGCCGAGCGGCCGAAGCAGTTCGAGCAGGTCTTCAGCGGTGATCATGTTTGGCGCACCTTGCCCGGTGGGCCTCAGTTCCTGAATCGACAAGATGGCCTGGGGCTCAACTTCCGAGCACATCGAAAAGGCTCTCGCTTTCTTGTCCGAGGAACCACCAGGTCTCAATGACATGACGGATTACGACATCAAGATGTGCACGGTACTCACTGAAAGCAGCCGGGAGACGGCGCGCCTCGGAGTCGTCCAAGGACTCGAGCCAAGCCTTGAGATAGGAGCGCCCGGCCTCGCCGGTGATGGTGGCCCACACGTACTGGGTCAGGACGGTGAGTCTAGCCACGATCACGTACAGGTGGCGGTCTCCCTGCACCTCATACACGTCCCACATGAGGCCCACCCGCCCTGCGTGGCTCGACAGGATTCGCGGTAGGACCGGACCGTCCACAAGGACGACCAATGGCGACACCGCGTCGAAATCCGTTTGAGGTGGAGACATCATCAGTGCGGACGCCGTCGTGAGCACGACGGTGTTCTGCCTCATCGCGCGGACAAATGGCCCAGGCTCCAAGTCGTCGATGACGCATATCCGTGCGCAGGGCGCGCTCGCAGAATCCTTGCCCGCAGCGACTAGGGCCAACTGCAGGCGGTCCGGCTCGCGGGTTGACATCCAATCGACTAGGCCCGAGAACTGCTGCGCGAGCTGCTTGGCGGGTAGCCAAGTCAGGAGGCAGTGGATCCCAAGGGTGGGGTGGTCTCGGGCGAAGTCCAGCGCCCGCCCCGGCAAGTCGTCTTCCGCCACCATCTCCGCGGGGAGCGGATCCCTGTGAAGGAAGAGGCGTTCGCGAGCGTGCTCCTGCAGGTCATCGGTCGTCGCGGCCCTGATGTCGTCAATGCTGATCCTGTTGCGCATTGCCGGGGCGAAGGCGATAACGTCGGCAATGAGCTCCGTGGTGTAGATGCGCATTGATTCCGCATTCATTGTCGGAATGCCTGCGTTGGTCAGCAGTTCGGCAACGGCGGAGAAGTACGGCTCCATTTCCGCCGGGGACGGCGAATCACGAAGCCCGAAATGCTCCGGACTCGGCAGCCCGGCCAACACCTTCCGCGTCACCTGAGCTAACCGCCGATCCGGCCGCACCTCGCGACTATCGAGGTCCTTGATGCGAACAGCATCCAGGCGACATGCGGATGATCCTAGGGCAGCGGGGCTCATGCAAGCCCGGAGGACTGCATCGATCTGAAAGCGACCAGTCTCCCAAGGGAGCCGATCAGCCAATTCAAGGCCAGCACGAAGGTAGTCACGGTACACCAGACTTAGTTGTGTTTCCTCGGTAATGAGGTTGGCCGAAAGTGTCGTTGCGTATGTTTCGTGGACGGTTCGTGCTGAGTTGCGACAGAAGTGGAACAGCCGCTGGAAGCGCGCGCTATTGCCGCCCTGGTGAGCGAGATCCAGCGCGAATCGGCCCAGCAACCCCCACGGGGTCGTGTGCTGCAGTTCGTGGTGGAGGCGCTCATGCAGCGACACCGCGGCCTGCTGCCCTGGGTCCCCCAGTGTGGCGAGGTGTACCGACCATGTCTCAAAGCCGTCATAGGTGCCCTGCGCGCCGAGGTCCGATGAACAGAAGTAGGACGACTCGTAGGTAGGGTGGTCTACTGCAGAACTCGACACGACAAGGTCCGTTCTAGTCGGATGTTGCCTGCGGAAGGCTGCGCGAGAAGGGAGTTCCGTGCGCTCGGACGTCACCGATTGTGGTAGCAGAGAGTACCGCAGAGATAGCAGCAATCCCTCGTGGTGCCTAGGCGACCCACCGATATGCGGCGCAGCTCCGCGCGACACCTTGGGGCTGTAGGACCTATCGAGATCCAAGGCGCAGGCGGTGGCCCGCATCCGCGTGTCTTCAGGAGTGATCGCGACCTCGACAACTGCCGCAACATCTTCCGCTACGCGGCGATAGGGACACTGCCGCTTCGCGGCGGTGTGACCCGGCTACGAACTCCTTCGGCAGCGCTTGGCAGTCGCTTGTGCGCTCGCTGTTCGACCGGACCGCACCGCTAAGTGACTGCGTGGCGCCGCGAGGACCCCGGGTTCCGAGGAGGGAGACATAGGCGCTCTCATCGTCAGGCGCGGTCTGCTTCTGCGGCCAGCGCGGTGAGACAGAAGTCATCGTTTAGCTTGATGATGAGCGCAGTGGTTAGCCGGAGCGCCGTGACGTACGTGTGGAAGTGTGCGTCCTCGCCGTCCGCGTTCGCCTGCGATCCGTGCAGGTACTTGTTCCGTAGTTCGGGACCGTTGCTGAAATCGACTTTATTCAGGAAGTAGTTGAAGTACTGTCCCTCTGCTTCCGTCAGCAACGACGATTGGCGAGTGGTCCATCCCCTCTCGGTCATGGCGTCCGCTTCTGCCCGACCAGCTTCGGAGAGATGGTAGTAGCTGGCTGCCCGCGTGTCGAACAGGGCCTTTAGGATAATGAACTGTTCTGCGCTGCGGATGCGCAACCGCGAGCCATGGTTCTCCATGATGCCCAATTCGATGAGTTGGTCGACAGTTCGATTCTGGAAGTCGTGGAGGTCTTCGTAGCCAACTTCGTTTTCCAGGAAGAGGCTGGCAGCGTCGTCGGCCTTCAGATCTTCGTCAATATAGGCCAGTCCCGACTGGTCGGAGAACAGGTGGTGCAGGATGCCGACGATCCCATCTCCCGTGGTTGCGTAGAGATACTTCCCCGTCAACAGGCTCGGTACCTGCCTGTATCGCACCGGGGCTGAGGTGATCGCCAGAAGATCTCGGTCGAGTTCGCCGTCTTCGACGAACAGCGTGAATTGGTTTACTACGCTCTCCATCTCGACAAAGAGATGTCTGACCTTCTCCAAGTAGGATGCACCCCTGCTCGACGGTGTGAACGAGAAGTTCTTAGCCCCGAACTCTTCAGGCAGATACTCCTCGAAGAACCAACGGAAGACATCTTCTATGTCGACGTCCTTTGTTCCCAAAAAGTGTTGATATAGACGCGTCTGCAGAAGGCTGCTTTGGTCGATTGAGCGAAAGGCGGCGCCGATATGGTAGTCAGTCCTTCCGGTTGTCGTCATGAAACGCTCGAAGACACCGAGCCGTGCTGGGTACGACGGCAGTGTAAGAAGCGTGTGTCGGTTTGCGAACTCGAACAGATGCTGGAAGTTGTTGAGGATGCTGGGGTTGTCCAGGGTGTCCTCCAGCCACCGACGGCTGTAAGTAAGCCGGATGACCAATCCATCGGACTCGTCCACCTCATATCTGGCCGGCTCAACCTGTGTATCGGAAAGGCCTACTTCGGTCCCAGTCTTGAACCCAGCATTCTCCTCGAAGAACCGCTGGGTCGTCTCGGCGCTGCGCCGCTTCGCCCGCAACTTGAGCTTGGCGTCAACACCGGTGGCCGTACTGACCTGTGCGGTCTCGATCATGCTGACGTAGTTGGGGTTCGCATCCGGATAGTCGATGTAGCTCGCGAGGAGGTCGCGCGAATCCTCCGGCTTGAAGCTGGTGGGCAGGTACACCTCTCCGCGGATGTCCCTCTGTAGATGCTTCCGGATCACGTGTTCCGCGTTCCGGGGTGAGGCGAGCAACTCGTCGCGCATCTCGTTGTCATAAGCGGCCACCAACCTCTTGCATGTCAGCAACGTGCCGAGGTTGACGCCAGCACTCTTCAGCGCTGGCAGCATTGCCGTTGGTGCGCAGCGCTCGAAGGCCCCGCTCCTGCCCAGAAGTTCGAGCAGATCGGCGTGGTACTCGTATCCGACATCTGCGACGACGCTTGAACAGGTGGCCTCGTCGATCGCGCTGAAGTATCGCGCGACTGCAGCTCGGAGATTCCCTCTCTGGGACCTTGCGAAGTCTCGTTGCTCTTGGGTGTATGCCTGTGGGAGGAAGTCGTTCTCGAGGTACTGCTGCACGTTGTGAAGTTCGATGATGTCGACTGTGCTTGTCGGGACCCTAGAAGGGTCGAAGCTTTCGACGATTTCTGCCACCCGTTCGACGTACCAGCCTGACGCCAGGTCATGCACACCAAAGAATCGGACCCGCCGCGGGTGGTCCTCGTCAACGATCAACTTCCGACCTCACTCGTTGTCGCTGTAGCCCTGACGAGGGCATCGTCTCGTACGCCTCCCACATGACCACATGCGGACATCTTCGCGGATGCCAGTGGCGGTTCCCGTTGAGCCGGGTGGACCCTGATGCCGCAGGTCGGCGACGCACGGCCTCTCGCTGTTAGATATCGCCCGGAAGACATGTGCGGGCGTTGAGCCTCCAGGGCCGAACTATTGTACTGAGTCGACGGAACGGCGTGGGCGGCCCCCCACCGCCCGACAGACTCGTCTGCCTTGGTACCACAATCCCAAGCGAGGCGGCATCCCCCGCACCTGGTAGGTCTTGTCTTCGGCGAGGAAGGTGCGGGCACAGGCGGCGGATAGACGCATCTCCATCGGGTGGTCCCGATCTGCTCTCCGATCATCCGGGCATGCTGACCAACGCACGACCGCGTCCGTCGCTTCCGCAGGTGGAGCCCTCCGCCTCATGAGCGAACTCGACGTCGGCGCATCGGGCGGCGCGACGTCTTTCCTGGCCCGCCAGAGCCTCGAGTGTCCACGGTCCACCGAGTTCAAGTTGGCGGTCAGATCAGCACCTGAACGGTTGAGCTTACTGCGATCGGGGCGCACGCTAGGACCAGGTGGGAAGATGATTCCGTGGCTGACACGATCTGGGATCGCCTAGAGGAATGCGTAGAGCACCTCACGGACCCATTTCGAGCCTCCGAGATGGTCGGATGGTTCCGCCGCCACTACCCGGACGTGAAGGAACAATCACTCCGCGCGCATATTCAGGCTGCAACCTCCAACGCGTCTGCCGGGTCGCGCGGCATGTTCGCCAACCGGCAGCCGCTCATCACGCGGATCGAGCACGGCCTGTACAGGCGTTACGACGCCGAGCCCGCCCTCGAGAAGTCGCAGTCAGATGGTCAGCCCCGGAGAGCAGTTGCGCAGCTGCCGCCCGAGGTGGACATCGAGGAAGCCGTCGGGAGATATCTCGGCGATCGCAACCCGACCGCGCGGTACGCCTCATTCGACTACTGCTTCAACCACTTCCAACAGCACCGGACAACGGTCGCAGCCTGGGGTGAGCCCACCGGCATGGAGACCAGCTGCCTCCACCTCGGCTTCTACCTCGCCAGTTGGGGGATGCTGCGCGGATCATCCGACCTGCTGCAGCGAAGCGCCCGCCACCTAGCTCCGCTTATTGAGACCATCGCCCATGCCCCTGCCCAGGTATGGGACTTGGACCTCGATGGCTATGACACGACAGGCATTGATCTGGTCTATAGGACCGCCCTCGATGTCCGCTCTGCGCTACGCCCGGTCGAAGCATCCGACATCCTCGTGACCAAGGTGATGCTTGGCGTATTCGGCTGCGTTCCGGCCTTCGATACCTACTTCAAGAAAGGCTTTGGCGTCTCCACCTTTGGCCAGGCTGCTCTGCGACGTGTCGGGGATTTCTATCAAGCCAACGCGCCGGCCATCGACCGACTCCGTGAGCCCACATTGGACTTCACCACCGGGCAGCCGACCACCCGGCTCTACCCCCGGGCCAAGGTGGTGGACATGACCTTCTTCATCGCCGGTGGCTATACGGGAGGGGTGGCGCGTCGTCGCAGGCTGCCGGCCCGTCTGGCTTAGAGGGGAATGGAATGCAGGCCAGGGAGTGACCGTACGTGTGCGGCGCGTCAACGCTAGGGGATCAGCAGCCACCGGGCGGTTCGCCACCGACAAGACCCGGTACGCCCGATGCGCAGGCAGGTGCCGGGGTGACCGCGTGCCGGGTCCGCCACCACACTGCGGTTACCCGACCGGAGGCCGGCAGAGCTTTGAGCCGGACTAGCGTCCGATCCTTGGTCTCGGAGGTCAGCAACCCGCGGTCAGGGCAGGCGCCGTGCCCGTCGATCACCTCATTTGCGACCCGAACAGTCTTTGGATCGAACTGGTCGGACTGCAGGACGTGGAACTCCTGCTGCAGTCCGAGAAGCACTGACGTACCCTCATTCACGCACGTGGGCGCGCCGCTGCCGTGTTGTGGGAGACCAATGGCAGGATGGAGTCAAGAGCCCATCAAACACCCCCGTCCCCGCCCAGGTGGGAGAGCCCCTTAGGCTGACGCTTGCCATCGACGGCAGTTATTACACGCGCGACGTGGGGCGCAGGAGTGGACACTGATGGAGGAACTGGGGCTCGACCTCGCGGAAGTCCGATCGTTCTTTAGTGAGTCCCTTGCCGAGCCATATGTCATGGTAAGCATCGGGGCGGACAGGGCCGCCGCGTGGACACAGCTACTGGGTGTGCCGGCGCGACGATGCTACATCGCGGATGGTCACCTGCAGGCTGTCGTTGACGGCAAAGGTCTCCCCTACGAGACGGTTGTCGGCGCGGTTATGCCCGACAAGGGGTCGGTAATGGCCGGCGACTATGGCGAGATCGTGACAGCGCTCTACTTGGCCTCGCGTGCCCACCCAGACCGGGTGCTGGAGCCCAAGATGTGGCGCCTCAAGAGCGGGCGGACCAAGCCTTCCCAAGGCTCTGACGTCGTTCAGTTTCAGCTGCCTCACTGGCCAACGGCCTCCGAAGACGACGTGATCGTGTGCGCAGAGGTGAAGACCAAGTCCACCAATGGCACGTCGACTCCTATAGCGTCAGCTATTGCGGATTCACGAAAAGATCGTGAGAGCCGCCTTGTGAAGACGCTGATGTGGCTCAAGGAGAAAGCCATCTTGGGTGACCTCGGCACTGTCAAACTGGACCATCTCGAGCGATTCGTGAGAGCAACCGATCACCCTCCGGCAAAATACGAGTTCAGAGCCGTGGCGGTCATTAGCTCCGACCTCGTGGAAAAGGAACTAGCTGGTGTCACGCCGCCTGGGACGTCGGAGTGCACCTTGGTTGTGATCTCCGTGCCCGACCTGAAGGAAAACTACGAGCGTCTGTACGAGGTCCTCATGGCGAACTCAGACGTAGATGTCTTAGGCGCATGAGACAGCTGCTGCGGACATGGATTGCCGACGCCGACACCAGACAAAGCCTCGAACAGTACAGGCTCCCGGCCCAGATAGTTGGCCTCGACTATCAGGACGGACGCTCGTTCGACCTCTTCCTGTCTCTGGTAGGCGAATTGTTCGACCTGCTGCGAGACGCCCCAGCGGACTCCCGCGACTGGGCCACTCTCGGCAATGCCCTCTCACAGCTCGCCGGTGGTTTGGAGGGAAACGCGCAACTTGACGCGACCTTTTACTCCGCTGCGGCGTTCTACAGCGGTGGCTACTCTGCCTCAGCTTACGTCGCGATGCGACAAGTGCCCGGGGACGGCTGGCAACAAGACACATACCGCGCCTGCTACGACTTTCTCGCCCGACCCGCGAGAGCGGGCTCCGAGCGCGTACAGCGCCTGCTTCAGGCAGTGATCACTGGCGACTTAGACTCGATCGAACTGGCGCGGATTGCCGCAGAAGGCGCGGCCGCGGCCGCCCTTGAAGAAGATCCAGATACTTGGGTCGCGGAGCGAGTCTATGCCGCGCTGATGGAGCGCTTCAGCCGCACAAACGTGCGAGCAGTGCTTCCTGACGGCGCATCTGAGAAATGGACGCCCTTGGTCGGCTCGTTGATGAACCGCCCTCGGCCAGTCTGGGACTTCTTTCCCTCGCAGATTGCCGCAATCGAGGCCGGCCTCCTGTCAAGCGAGGCGTCCTACGCGATGGAGATGCCGACCGGCGCGGGTAAGACGGCGCTTACTGAGACCCTACTGTTCAATCATCTGATCGACCGCCCCGCCGACCTCGCCGTGCTCTTGGTTCCCTACCGGGCGCTCGCGCGTGAGTTGCGCGGCTCGGTTGCTCGCAGACTCTCACGAGTGGGGTTGAACACCCGCACCGTCTACGGTGGGACAGTTCCCACTTACGACGAGGCCCAAGGACTTGACGACCTTCGCGCCATCATCGCAACCCCCGAGGCACTGACCGGGTTGCTGGGAAGCGCGCCGGAGCTGGTGCGGCGAATCTCACTAGTCGTGTGTGACGAAGGCCATCTGCTTGACCAGCCCGGCCGAGGGGTGGGGCTCGAACTACTTCTCGCTCGTCTCCTCGGCAGGGAGGGGAGCCGACTTCGGACCGTCTTCGTCTCGGCCATCGTCCCGAACATCGAGGAGATCAATGCTTGGCTCGGCGGCTCGGAAGGGTCGGTGGTGCGTAGTGACTTCCGGCCGGCCGAAGCCGAGTACGCCGTGCTTCGCCCCCGCGGAAGCGGGCGAGCGACCCGCGTCGGATTGCAGATGCAGGCTGTCGACACGAACCTCGAGGCCCACACCCTTCCCGACTTCCTCCAGGTCTCAGACTTCCAGTTCACCAATCCCACGACCCTGCGCCCCAACACCTACAACTTCTCCTCAGTCAAAACGCAGGCAATCGCGGCGGCCCGGAAGTCGCTCGTTCTGGGTACAGTCGCTGTCTTCTCAGCGACGAAGACGGGGGCGCAGGGAGTCGTTGGGCTCGCTGAGGAACTGTTGAAGCAGCTCGACAGCGATGTACCACTCCCGCGGCCGATCGACGCAGTCGAAGATCAGACCGCTATCGAATTGGTGAGCGATTATCTCGGCCGTGAGTTCGGCCCGGGCTGGGTGGGAACTCAATCCCTGCGTGCTGGAGTGGTCGTGCATCACGGCGACATTCCTCAGGAAACTCGGGAGGCCGTGGAGGAATTGCTAAGCGATGGCAAGATTCGGCTCGTGCTGTGCACTGGCACACTGGCAGAAGGTATCAACCTACCCATTCGAACGCTGGTGTTGTACGCGGTTCAGCGGCGAACTCGCACTGGCATGCCGATCCCGATGCTGGCTCGAGACATCAGGAACTTGGTAGGCCGTGCCGGCCGCGCGGGGAGCTCCACGAAGGGCCTCGTGATCGTGGCCAATCCGAACCAATGGCGCGCGGTGGAACCCGTGGCCACGGGCCGGCCGGGTGAGGACGTACATGGTGCGCTTCGTGCCCTTGTGGAGGCACTGCGGAATGCCATATCGCGAGGCACCCGCCTGAGCAACGACCTGCTAGAGGGTGCTGCTGGCCTCTTCCCCTTGACTGACGGGGTGGACTCGACGCTCCTGGAGTTGCTGCACGACGAGATCGGTGACGAAGAATTCCGCGAGCTTGCCGCGGCCCTTGCATCACATACCTTCGCCGCCAAGCAGCTCGACCCGTCGGGCCAACAACTCCTCGCGCGGGTCTTCGCAATGCGCGCCGACCGGCTGGCCAGCCTGCGGACCAGCGGCCGCATTGGCTGGGTCAGGGAGACCGGAGCTAGAGCCAGGCTGGTCGACTCAGTCGTGGACGACTTGGTGCCACTGCTAGACAACTGGGACAGCGTTGAAACACCTCGAGACCCGTTTCTTATCGATGCGGTCTTGGCTTGGGCCTATCGGCAGCCCGATTTCCGGGAAGACCTCCGGGAAGCGTTTCCCGACGCGGAGTTCGTCCCGCCGGATAACCTTCCCGAGCCAGTGTCGGTCCGGGATTTTGTCGTGCGGTGGATCAACGGAGACAGCTTCGCTGATATCGCCACGGCCACCGGCCGCACCGTTGACGAAGTCTTGCGCATCTACGGAAGCGTGATCTCCTACTCACTCGCCACACTCGTCGAGCAGGCCGTCGCAGTCCTACAGCGCTACTTTGCCGACACCGAGAGGGGAGTTGCCGAGGCTGTAGTCCTGCTCCCCGAGTACCTACGGTTTGGCGTTCCGACACGAGCCGCTCGAGACCTCATGGTTGTCGGAGTGCGCCACCGGCGGGCGGCTGTCCTGCTCGGGCAGCACCCGGCCATGACCAGCTTTGAGAATGTGCTCCGCGAAGCACGGGATGTCGCTCGTGACGTCATCACCACCGAAGATGTGTGGCTCGATGCGCTCGGTCAGTTCGTTTACGAGCGGACCCGCGTCGACCTAGGCCAGCCCGGCTCAAACGATGATGACCCGGACAGCGGTGGTCCAGACCAGGGCTCTGATGGCGGTCCTGGGCAGGGGCCGTACCCGCCCACCGCTACAGGCCGCGCATCAGTGACTGTGCCCCCGGCGCCCAACAGCACTGACGATGGCTGGGAAGAGTTCCAACTCGACGAGGCCGAACGCGAAGTCGTCGACCACATACGTGCCCTGACCGGAAACGCCCTCGAGACCGCGGACTCCGAGCGGGTCGTTCGTGGACTTCTGGAGCTGCTCGTCGACGACTCATCTATCGCCAGGATTCTCGATGACCTCGGCGATGTCATCGTGACCGCCGTCAGGGCCGCCCCAACGGGCTTTCCGCTCATCGACTCGGGCACCGTTTACGAGTACGACTACGGGCTACGCCTCGACGAGGTCGTCGTTGAGTTCGAGGCCGACCTCGACATTGGCCTATCACCAGGTTCTGCCCACGACTACGCCGACGTCCTGGGTGGGAGGATCGTCTACGGAGATGACGACTGGGCATCGGTCCTTGTCCCGGTCCGACTGCGGTGCACCGCCCAAGTGCGAGCCGAGTTCGAGGCTGCCGAAATCACAGAGGTAGTTATTTCCCTTAGCGACGACTGGTGAGCAACGGACAGTAACGGTCCTCTTGGCGGCGCGATCCGTGGGCTGGCGCGCCGGCGCGCCGATCGTTTAGAGCATGTCGAACCGATCTGGATCGCAAGCCCCCTACTGCGCAAGAACTCTGCTGGGCGAGAGAATCGCAGACGATTTGGTTGCATGGCCGCGTCATTCTGGGCGGAGTGACCCGGGTCCATCGCGTTCGGTTGGCCACGCCTTCGGCTGGCTCCACGGGTAGGTTTCGAGTGTGAGCGAGAGCGACACCGCATCCCATCCGGCTTCCGTGCACGGCCGAGCCACGCACGTCCGCGGGCTCGTTCTCGCGGCCGGTGCCGGCAAACGGATGGGCGGGCCGAAGGCGCTCCTCCGACGCCATCCAGGCGACTCAACGCTCGTCGAGCAGGCCGTCTCCCTGCTGCACGCCGGCGGCTGCACGGGCATCACCGTCGTCGTCGGTGCCGCCGCCGAGGAGGTGTCGGCCATCGTCACCTCGCTCGGCCGTGACGTCGACGTCGTGACCTGCCCCGACTGGCACGAGGGCATGGGCGCCTCCCTCCGCGCGGGCCTCACCGCCCTCACCCGCTCCACCCACGAGGGTGAGGGCTGCGTCGACGCCGTCCTCGTCACGCTCGTCGACCTGCCGGACCTCACCCCAGAAGTCGTCGCCCGCGTGCTCGACGCACCGCGCCACGTCGACAACACCCACTCGCCCCACCCCGAGCCCGACGAGCACGCCGTCGAGCGCCGCGAGCCGGCCAGCCCCAGCCCCAGCACCCCCACCCCCGCCGCCCCCACAGCCCCCGACCTCCGAGCGACACTGCGCCGGGCGGCATACAACGGCGTGCCCGGGCACCCGGCGCTCATCGGGCGCGCCCACTGGGACGCGGTCATCGCCTCGGCGATCGGCGACCACGGCGCCCGCCACTACTTCCGCGGCACCCCGCACGAGCTCGTCGAGTGCGGCGACCTCGCCACCGGCCGCGACGCGGACACCCCTGAAGAGCTCGGCGCGCACCGCTAGTCCCGCCAGTCGCGGCCCACCGCTTCCGCAACCTGCGTCGATGAGTGATGCTCAGGGGGTGGATCACCTGTTCGCCAGTGCCGACGACGTCACGGCTGCCCTCGCCCGCACCGGCTACCTTGCCGACGAGGCCCTCGCGACCATCACCTTCCTCGCGACGCGCCTCTCCCGCCCGATCCTGCTCGAGGGCGAGCCCGGAACCGGCAAGACCGCCCTCGCCGAGGCGCTCGCCACCACCCTCGACCTCCAGCTCATCCGGCTCCAGTGCTACGAGGGCATCGACGCGACGCAGGCCCTCTACGACTGGGACTTTCCGCGCCAGATCCTCCACCTGCGCACCGTCGAGGCTCTGAGCCGCGACGAGCACCGCGACCCCCAAGCCCTCGAGGCCGAGCTCTTCGACGAGCGCTTCCTCCTCGCCCGCCCCGTGCTCCAGGCCCTGCGCGAAGCCCCGTGCGTCCTGCTCATCGACGAGATCGACCGCGCCGACGACGAGTTCGAGGCCTTCCTCCTCGAGGTCCTCAGCACCTGGCAGGTGACGATCCCCGAGCTAGGCACCATCGCAGCCGCCACCCCGCCCATCGTCGTGCTCACCTCCAACCGCACCCGCGAGCTGCACGACGCGCTCAAGCGCCGCTGCCTCTACCACTGGATCGACCACCCGGGTCTCGCCCGCGAGCTCGAGATCGTGCGCACCCGGCTCCCCGAGGTCAGCGCCGCCCTCGCCGAGCAGGTTGTCACCCTCGTCCAGCGCCTCCGCACGAGCGGCGACCTCATCAAGCCGCCGGGCGTCGCCGAGACGCTCGACTGGGCGCGCGCCCTCGAGACCGTCGGCGCGACCCGTCTCGACCCCGAGGTCGCCGCCGCGACCCTCGGTGCCGCCCTGAAGTACCGCGAGGACTCCGAGCGGATCCGCGCGTCGCTCGACAAGCTCCTCACCGCGTGAGCAGGACATGACCACCGGCGCCATCGACCTCGCCGCCCGGACCCCGCCCCGGGAGCCGGCCCCCGACGAGCTGCTCCTCGGCTTCGCCCGCGCGCTGCGCGCAGCCGGCATCGGCGTCACCGCCGACCGCGAGCGCACCTTCCTCGTCGCCGTCGCGACGGTCGGCATCGACGAGCGCTCGCACGTCTACTGGGCCGGCCGCGCGACCCTCACGTCGACGCCCGCCGACTTCGCGGCATACGACGAGGTCTTCGAGCGCTGGTTCGGCGGCGAGGTGATCAAGCCCGGCCAGCGCGTTGACGTCGTGCGCCCGCCCGTCGTGCAGGCGCCGCTCGACAGCGGCGAGGGTGAGGGCGGCGACGAAGGCGACGTCGACTCCGTGCAGGCCAAGGCGAGCGCGCAGGAGATCCTCCGCCACCGTGACGTCGCCAGCCTCACCCCGGCTGACCGGGCCGCCGCGGCGCGCGTCTTCGCAACCTTGCAGCCCCGATGCCCCCGGCGCCGCGCCCGCCGCCACGTGCGCGGGCGCAGCGGCGCGATCGACGGGCCCGCCACCCTCCGCGAGCAGCTGCGGCGGATGGGCGAGCCCGGCCGCATCCACCACCGCCGCCGCGGGGTCCGCGCCCGCCGCGTCGTGCTGCTCATCGACGTCTCGGGGTCGATGAGCCCGTATGCCGACAGCCTCCTTCGTCTCGCCCACGCCTACGTGCGCCGGGCTGAGCACGTCGAGGTCTTCACGATGGGCACCCGCCTCACGCACGTGACCCGAGCGCTCACCGAGCGCGACCCCGACCGTGCGCTCGCAGCCGCCGGTCGCGTCGTGCCCGACTGGTCGGGCGGCACCCGGCTCGGCGACTCGATCGGCGCCTTCCTCGACCGCTGGGGGCGGCGCGGCATGGCGAGGGGCGCCGTCGTCGTCGTCTTCTCCGACGGCTGGGAGCGCGAGGGGCCCGAGGTGCTCGGCGAGCAGATGCGCCGGCTCGCCGCCCTCGCCCACCGCGTGGTCTGGGCCAACCCGCACCGCGGCAAGGTCGGCTACGAGCCGGTGCAGCAGGGCATCGTCGCGGCCCTGCCGCACATCGACGACTTCGTCGCCGGGCACTCGCTCGCGACGTTCGAGGAGCTGATCGAGGTGGTCGCCCATGCGTGAGGTGATGAACGAGCTGATGCAGTGGTGGTCGGCCGGCGAGACCGTCGGCGTCGGCACCGTCGTCGGCACGTGGCGCTCGGCGCCGCGCCAACCCGGCGCGTCGATGCTCGTCGGGCCCGGCGGCGAGGCCGTCGGCTCCGTGTCGGGCGGCTGCGTCGAGGGCGCCGTCTACGAGCTCGCCCAGGAGGTCGTCGCGTCCGGTCGGCCGGTCCTCCAGCGCTACGGCGTGAGCGACGACGACGCGTATGCCGTGGGGCTGACCTGCGGGGGCATCCTCGACGTCTTCGTCGAGAAGGTCTCACCCGAGACCTTCCCCGAGCTCGGTGCAGTCGCGGCAGACATCGATGCCGGACGGCCCGTCGCCGTCGTGACCGTCATCGAGCACCCCGAGCCCACCTGGGTCGGACGCCGGATCGTCGTCCACAACGAAGACGAGGGCGACGAGGCGACCTCCGTGCTCGGATCGCTCGGCAGTGGCCGGGCCGACGACGCCCTGCGCGACGACGCGAGGGGCCTGCTGGCACAAGGTCGCTCGGCGATCCTCACCTACGGACCCGACGGTGAGCGGCGCGGCGAGGGCATGCGGGTCTTCGTCGCCGCCCATGCCCCCAAGCCGCGGATGCTCGTCTTCGGCGCCATCGACTTCGCGGCCGCGGTGGCCCGGGTCGGCGGCTTCCTCGGCTACCACGTCACCGTCTGCGACGCCCGGCCCGTCTTTGCGACGAAGACGCGCTTTCCCGGCGCCGACGAGGTGATCGTCAAGTGGCCGCACGACTACCTCCAGGGCGAGGTCGACGAGGGCAGGATCGACGCGCGCACCGTCATCGCGGTGCTCACCCACGACCCGAAGTTCGACGTGCCGCTGCTCGAGGTCGCCCTGCGCCTGCCGGAGGTCGCCTACATCGGTGCCATGGGCTCGCGCCGCACCCACGAGGACCGCCTCGAGCGCCTCCGTGAGGCTGGCCTCACTGACGACGAGCTGGCCCGGATGAGCTCGCCGATCGGCCTCGACCTCGGCGCCCGCACTCCCGAGGAGACGGCCGTCTCGATCGCCGCCGAGATCATCGCGCTGCGGTGGGGCGGCGCCGGCGAGCGTCTCGCGGTCACGGAGGGGCCCATCCACCACCATGCTGCGCACGACACGCACGTCGGCAGCTGACCCGCCTCCTTGCCGTCGCTCCCGTCGACCGGCGAGGTGCTCGCCGTACGTTCCGCGCGAGCGGCACCGGCGACGCTCAAGATCCTGATGCGCCGGCGTCCGTGATCCGCCAGGTGTCGTTGTTGCAGATCCCGTTGCGGGTGTCGATCACCCGCCCGTCAGGTGTGCGGGCCTCGAGGCGCAGAGTGCGGTAGCAGCCGTCGAGGGCGAGGAAGGGTCGGTCGCCCTGCGCGGACTCTCCCGGCGCGAGCGTGGTCC
This sequence comes from Humibacillus xanthopallidus, assembly GCF_006717145.1. GTDB lineage: Bacteria > Actinomycetota > Actinomycetes > Actinomycetales > Dermatophilaceae > Humibacillus > Humibacillus xanthopallidus. Next base: position 265,444 of record NZ_VFQF01000003.1, read on the forward strand.
ACTGACGCAGGTCATCGACTCCGGTGAACACGACGATCGTGTTCGACGAGGCGTTGACCACGGTCGGGTGCGGGTCGTTCGCCCTGGTGTCCAGCGCACCGTTCGCGGCGAGGAGAGAGGTCACAGCCGCAAACAGGCCCGCGGCCACGACGAGTGAACCTGCGGCGCGAGACCTGCGACGGATCTTCCTTCCCAGCCACACGACGAGACCGGTCGTCGCCACGATCGCGAGGCTCAGGGTCACCGACAGCCAGACCTCGTAGGTAGGGCTCCACGACAGGACCGAGAGTGTGACGCCGGTCGTGAGATAGAGCATGCACGGGAGACCGACGACGAGGACGGCGATCGCCAGCGTCACGCGGCCCGCGACCCCTGCTCGTTGCTGCGGTTGCTCGGGATGCGGCTGGTCGGCTCCAGGGCCGGGGTCTGTCTGATTCGGCGATGCGGTTGACATGACACGCGCTCCTTCCCCCAACGCTAGTTCGCCGGTGCGGCCTCGTCCGTTCGACGTGGCGAACGAGACACCACGTGTGACGGGTGGGGCGAGGTGCCGTCGAGGCACAGGGGCAGGCACTTGAAGATGTGACCACTTGGGTGGCAGGCTCACCCCCCGTGAGTCATTCGGGGTTCGGCCCCGTCACCCGCCAGCCGGTGACGCAGGAGGTCTTCGCTGAGCTCCGCGACGCCATCCTCACGGGCCGGCTCTCCCCCGGTGACGCCGTGCCGGCCGAGCGTGAGCTCGCGCTGTCCTTCGGCGTCAACCGCTACACCGTGCGCGAGGCCCTGCAGCGGCTGCAGCACGCCGGTTTCGTGCGCATCGTCCCCGGAGGGCGCACGACCGTCCGCGACGTGCGCGCCACCGCCGGCCTCGACCTGCTCGCCCACCTCGCGGAGGTGGCCGGCGAGCCGGACCCGTCCATCGTGCGCGACGGGCTCGAGATGCGCCGCTCCATCGGTCGCGAGGCCGCCCGCCTCGCCGCCGCCCGTGGCACCGCGGAGTCGCACGCCCGCATCATCGCCAGCTGCGTCGACTACTGCGACGACGCCCACCCCGACGCCGACCGGTCCTTCTGGCGCGAGATCGTCGAGTCGAGCAACAACTTCGCGTTCCGGCTCGCCCTCAACTCGCTCGAGCGCGCCGTCGACTCGTGGCCCGACTCGATGGACCCCGTTCTCGCTGCCGACCGCGCCGACCTGCTGCCCCACGCGCCGCTCGCCGAGGCCATCGCCGCCCGCGACGTCGAGCGCGCAGCCGACCTCGCCGACGCCATCCTCAGCCAGGCCGTCGACACGTGGAGCGCGCTCAGCGGCGCCACCGGCTGACGAGCAGGTATGCCGTCCGACCCGGTCCCAGCCGACGCGCGATCTGCGCTCGCGTCGGGGACCCGGCCGGACGGCATACCGGCGTGGTGGCCTGAGTGCTCGGGAGCGCTCAGTGGGCGCTCGAGCGCTTCCAGAGGTTGATGCCGCCCTCGACGGCATGGGTGTCGATCTTGGCGAGCTCCTCGGGGGTGAAGTCGAGGTTGTCGAGCGATCCGAGGCTGTTCTCGAGCTGCTGGACCGACGACGCGCCGATGAGCACCGACGTGACGCGCTCGTCGCGCAGGATCCACGCGAGCGCCATCTGCGCGAGCGACTGACCGCGGGCCTTCGCCATGCGGTTGAGCGCGCGGATGTGCTTGAGGTTCTGATCGCTGAGCAGCTTCGGCGAGAGCGACTTGCCCTGCGCCGCGCGTGAGCCGGCGGGCACGCCCTTGAGGTACTTGTCGGTGAGCATGCCCTGCGCGAGCGGCGAGAAGGCGATGCAGCCGACGCCCTCCTCACCGAGCACGTCGAGCAGGTCCTCCTCGACCCAGCGGTTGAGCATCGAGTAGCTCGGCTGGTGGATGAGCAGCGGGGTGCCGAGCTCGCGCAGGATCTGCACGGCCTCGCGGGTGCGTGGGCCCGAGTAGGACGAGATGCCGACATAGAGCGCCTTGCCCTGGCGCACCGCCGTGTCGAGCGCACCCATCGTCTCCTCGAGCGGCGTCGTCTCGTCGAAGCGGTGGCTGTAGAAGATGTCGACGTAGTCGACGCCCATCCGCTGGAGCGACTGGTCGAGCGAGGAGAGGACGTACTTGCGGCTGCCGCCGCCCTGGCCGTAGGGGCCGGGCCACATGTCGTAGCCCGCCTTGGTCGAGAGGATCAGCTCGTCGCGGTAGCGCCTGAAGTCCTGCGCGTAGATCGCGCCGAAGTTGCGCTCCGCGGAGCCGTAGGGCGGGCCGTAGTTGTTCGCGAGGTCGAAGTGCGTCACCCCGAGGTCGAAGGCACGGCGCAGGGTCGCGCGCTGGCGATCGAGCGGCACATCGTCGCCGAAGTTGTGCCAGAGGCCGAGCGAGACCGCCGGCAGGTCGAGCCCCGACCGGCCCGTGCGGCGGTAGGTCATGGAGTCGTAGCGCGATCGGAGGGCCTGGTAGTCGTCGGCGTGCAGCGTCATGGGGAACAGTCTGCCCCCAGCCCTTGTCAGGTAGTTGAACGGGAGCGAGACTCAGGGCGGGGAAGTCACTGCAGCGCGGCAGGAGGACATGAAGCATGAGTCGAATCACGGTGATCGTCGACGGTGTGAGCTACACCGACGAGGTCGAGCCCCGGACCCTCTTGGTCCACTACCTACGAGAGACGGTCGGCAAGACCGGCACGGTCGTCGGTTGCGACACGAGCAACTGCGGGGCCTGCACGGTCCACCTCGACGGCACCAGCGTCAAGTCGTGCAACGTCCTCGCCGTCCAGGCGGACGGGCACGAGGTCACGACGATCGAGGGCCTCAGCGAGAACGGCGAGCTGCACCCGGTGCAGAAGGCCTTCCACGAGTGCCACGCCCTCCAGTGCGGCTACTGCACGCCCGGCATGATCATGCAGGCGTGTGACGTGCTGAAGAACAACCCGAACCCGAGCGAGCAGGAGATCCGCGAGGGTCTCGAGGGCAACCTCTGCCGCTGCACCGGCTACCACAACATCGTCAAGGCCGTGCAGCAGGCGGCCGGCGAGCTGAGCTCGCAGGCGGTGTCGTCATGACGATCACCGACGACCGCACCGACACCGCGGCACCCGAGCTCGAGATCGGCAAGGCCCGGCGCCGCAAGGAGGACCAGCGGCTCATCACCGGTCGCACCCGCTGGACCGACAACATCCAGCTGCCCGGCATGCTGCACCTCGCCATGGTGCGCAGCCCCTTTGCGCACGCGACGATCACGGCGATCGACACGTCCGAGGCCAAGGCCGCTCCCGGCGTCATCGACGTCGTCACCGGCGCCGACATCAAGGACGTGCAGGGCGTCAACGCCAACGCGTGGCCGATCACGCCCGACCAGGTCACGCCCACCCACCTGCCGGTCGCGGTCGAGCGGGTCGCGTGCGCCGGCGAGATCGTGGCCGTCGTCGTCGCCCGCAGCGCGGCTGCCGCGCGCGACGCCGCCGAGCTCGTCGACGTCGACTACGACGAGCTGCCGGCCGTGCTCGACCTCAAGGAGGCGGCGGCCGACACGGTCCTCGCCCACCCCGACCTGGGCACGAACAAGTCCGCCTTCTGGAAGCTCGACTCGGCGGAGGCCGGCACCGGCGGCGACGTCGACGCGGCGATCGCCAAGGCCCGCGCCGACGGTGTCGTCATCGAGCGCGAGTTCCGCCAGCAGCGGCTCATCCCCGCCTTCATGGAGCCGCGCTCGGTCGTCGTCGACCCGACGGGCGAGCAGATGGTCGTCTGGTCGGCCACGCAGATCCCGCACATCCTGCGCTTCCTCATCTCGGCGACGATGGGCATCCCCGAGTCGAAGGTGCGCGTCATCGCGCCCGACGTGGGCGGCGGCTTCGGCGGCAAGCTGCAGACGACGCCCGAGGAGTTCGCGACGATCGCGGTCGCCCGGCGCCTCGGCAAGCCCTGCAAGTACACCGAGACCCGGTCGGAGTCGCTGCTCTCGGGCCACCACGGCCGCGACCAGTGGCAGAAGCTGACGCTGTCGGCCGAGAAGGACGGCACGGTCACCGGCTTCAAGGTCGAGCTGCTCGCCGACATGGGCGCCTACGTCGCCATCGTCGGCGGCGGCGTGCCGGTGCTCGGCGCGTGGATGTTCAACTCGATCTACAAGTTCCCCGCCTACCAGTTCAACTGCCAGACGGTGCTCACCAACAAGACGTGGGTCGACGCCTACCGCGGCGCCGGTCGCCCCGAGGCGACCTTCGGGATCGAGCGGATGATGGACGAGCTCGCAGCCGAGCTCGGACGCGACCCGCTCGAGGTGCGCGAGCAGAACTGGATCACGCACGAGGAGTTCCCCTTCACGACGGTCGCGGGCATGACCTATGACTCGGGCAACTACGAGGCGGCGACCGCCAGGGCCAAGGAGCTCTTCGGCTACGACGAGCTTCGAGCCGAGCAGCAGCGCCGCCGCGAGAGCAACGACCCCGTGCAGCTGGGCATCGGCGTCTCGACCTTCACCGAGATGTGTGGCCTCGCGCCGTCACGCATCCTCGGCCAGCTGAGCTACGGCGCCGGCGGCTGGGAGCACGCGAGCATCCGCATGCTCGCGACCGGCAAGGTCGAGGTCGTCACGGGTGTCTCGCCACACGGCCAGGGCCACGAGACGGCATGGAGCCAGATCGTCGCCGACCGGCTCGGCGTGCCCTTCGAGGACGTCGAGGTGCTGCACGGCGACACGCAGACCTCACCGCGCGGACTCGACACCTACGGCTCGCGCTCGCTCGTCGTCGGAGCCGAGGCCGTCGTCCGGGCCGCCGACAAGGTCATCGACAAGGCCAAGGTCTTCGCCGCCCACCTGCTCGAGGCGAGCGAGGACGACCTGGAGTTCAAGGCCGGCCGGTTCGGCGTCAAGGGCACCGACAAGGGCATCGGCATCGCCGAGATCGCGCTGGCGACCTTCACGGCGCACAACCTCCCCGACGGGGCTGAGCCCAGCATCGACGCCGACGCTACCTTCGACCCCGACAACTTCTCCTTCCCCCACGGCACGCACCTGTGCGCCATGGAGGTCGACACGGAGACCGGGGCGACGACGATGCGCAAGTACGTCTGCGTCGACGACATCGGCACGATCATCAACCCGCTCATCGTCGAGGGCCAGGTGCACGGTGGCCTCGTCCAGGGCATCGCGCAGGCCCTGTGGGAGGGCGCGGAGTACGACGAGCAGGGCACCCTCGTGACCGGCTCGTTCGTCGACTACACCCTGCCGACCGCGGCCGACACGATCAGCTTCATCACCGACCACACGACCTCGCCGTCGACGACGAACACCTTGGGCACCAAGGGAGTCGGCGAGGCCGGCACCATCGCGTCGACCCCGGCGGTCGTCAACGCGATCATCGACGCGGTGCGCCCGCTCGGCGTCGACGACATCGTCATGCCGTGCACGCCCGAGCGGGTGTGGAAGGCGATCCAGGCCGGGCAGGCGGTGTCCCACGAGGGCGAGCGCGCCGCTGCGCCGCACTTCGACGAGGCCACGCCCAACCAGGACCCGGGCGCCGGCAGTCCCAGCACCACGACCGAAGGGAGCGACCAGTGATCCCCGCACAGTTCGACTACATCGCGCCCGGCTCGGTCGAGGAGGCCATCAGCGCGCTCGCCGAGCACGGTGACGACGCCAAGGTGCTCGCCGGTGGCCAGTCGCTGCTGCCCATCCTGCGGATGCGGCTCAACGCTCCGGGGTTCGTCATCGACCTCGGCCGCATCGGCGAGCTCCAGGGCATCACCGAGGAGGGTGACACCCTCGTCATCGGCGCCATGACGACGTATGCCGCCGTGCTGGCCTCCGAGGCCGTCGGGACGCATGCCGCCCTGCTGTCCAAGGCGATCCAGACCGTGGCGGACCCGCAGATCCGCCACCGCGGCACGATCGGCGGCGCCCTCGTGCACGCCGACCCGGCCGGTGACGTCGGTGCTCCGGCGCTGGCCCTCGGTGCGGAGTTCGTCATCGCAGGGCCGGGCGGCTCGACCCGCACGGTCGCCGGCGACGACTTCTTCGAGGACCTCTTCACGACCGCTGTCGGCGAGGGCGAGCTGCTCACGCAGATCCGCGTGCCCAAGCACACGGGCTGGGGAGCGCACTACGAGAAGTTCGTGCGCGTCAGCCACCAGTGGTCGATCGTCGGCATCGCGGCGACGGTGCGCAGCGAGGGCGGCTCGATCGCCGAGGCCCGGGTCGGCCTGACCAACATGGGCTCGACCCCCCTGCGCGCTCGTGCGGTCGAGGACGCCCTCGTCGGGCAGCCCGCGACCGACGAGGCCGTGCGCGCTGCGGTGGCCTCGGTGGCCGAGGGCACCAACCCGCCCTCCGACCTCAACGGCGACTCCGACTACCGCAAGCACCTCGCCACGGTGCTGACGCGGCGCGCGGTGCTCGCCGCGGCCGGGGCGTGATCGCCGGATGGAGCTGACGCACTCCTTCACCGTGCCGACCTCGGTCGACGACGCGTGGGCGCTCTTCATGGACCTCGAGAAGGTCGGCGGGTGCTTCCCGGGCGCGACCGTGACGGAGGTGTCGGAGGAGAGCTTCTCCGGCACGGTCAAGGTCAAGCTCGGCCCGATCGCCCTGCTCTACTCCGGCTCCGGGTCCTTCGTCGAGCGTGACGACGCGGCCCACCGGGCGGTGATCGAGGCCAAGGGCAAGGACAAGCGCGGCAACGGCACGGCCGGGGCGTCGGTGACCATCGAGCTCTCGCCCGACGGCACCGGCACCCGCGCCGACGTCGTCACCGACCTCGCCGTCACGGGCAAGCCGGCACAGTTCGGCCGGGGCGTCATGCAGGACGTGTCGGACAAGCTGCTCATGGCGTTCATCGCGTGCATCGAGACACGCCTCGGCGAGGGCGACGGCGGTGGCGTCGAGGCGGGTGCGGCTGAGGCCGGTCCCGCTGAGGCGGGCGCTGCAGAGGCGGGAGTCGTCGAGGCTGCAGGCGCTGCGACTGCCGACGGCACGGCCATCGCTCCGGAGGCTTCGTCCGGCGCGGCGGCAGCGGCTTCGCCAGCCACGCCGGTGACGCCGGGGCCAGCGGCGCCGCGCCCGGCGGCATACCCGCCCGGGCCGCGGCTGGTGCCCTCCTCGGTCGAGGAGGACGACGCGCTCGACCTCGGGTCGGCCGTCATGCCGGTTCTCGTCAAGCGCTACGCGGGGTATGCCGTGGCGGCGTTCGTCGGCCTCGTCATCGGGATCCTCCTCGGGCGGCGCGGCAACGACTGACCCGCATCCAATCGAAAGAGCAGTTCGTCGCCGTCGAGCGGGCCCCCGCGGTCACGCGGAAGGGCGACGAACTGCTCTTTCGATTGTGGGGGCCGCGCTTTGGGGGGCCGGGCGACGACGAACTGCTCTTTCGATTGCTGGGGAGGGGGCGCGGTGCTCAGGTTGCTCTGAGATGGTGGAGGCATGTCTCGCATCACGCTCATCGGCGGCCACGGCAAGGTGGCTCTGCTCGCTGCTCCCCTCCTCGTCGACGACGGCCACGAGGTCATCTCGGTCGTGCGCAACCCTGACCACGTCGCCGACACGGAGGCGACGGGCGCGACCGCCCTCGTCCTCGACGTCGAGAACTCCACGACCGAGCAGATCGCCGAGGCGCTGCGCGGGAGCGACGTCGTCGTGTGGTCCGCGGGTGCCGGCGGCGGCAGTCCCGAGCGGACGTATGCCGTCGACCGCGACGCTGCGATCCGTTCGATGGCGGCCGCCGCCGAGGCCGGGGTCGAGCGCTATGTCATGGTCAGCTACTTCGGCGCCGGGCCCGACCACGGGGTCTCTCCGGACAACGGCTTCTATGCCTACGCCGAGGCCAAGGCCGCTGCCGACGAGCACCTCAAGGGCACGGACCTCGCGTGGACGATCCTGCGGCCGAGCGGGCTGACGCTCGAGGACGCGACCGGCCACATCGAGTCGGGCGCGGGCGTCGCCGCAGGGTCGGTGTCACGCGACAACGTCGCGCACGTCATCCGCTCGGTCGTCGGGCACCCGGAGACCACCGCCCGGCGCATCATCGCCTTCAACGACGGCCTGACCCCGATCGAGGACGTCATCCACCCCCGCACCGACTGACCCCGTCGAGTGGCCAGTTCTTGCCGCGTCCTCCCCGTCGAGTGGCCAGTTCGTGCCGCTTCTCCCTCGTCGAGTGGCCACTTCGTGCCGCCTCTCCCTCGTCGAGTGGCCACTTCGTGCCGCGTCCTCCCCGTCGAGTGGCCAGGCTAGAGGCGGGTGGCGTGCTCGGCCACGACGAGGTCCTGCCACGCCATACCTACGCCCTTGAACACGTTCGACCGGTCGGTCGCCCGCGTGATGCGTCCGCACACGAGGTCGGTCAGCGTGCTCACGCCGCCCCATTCGAGCGCGCCGTCGGCGACGGCGAGCACGACGTCGCCAGCCTCGCGGCGGGCGGTCGCGAGGTCCTCGACGACGACGAGTGACCGGCCCAGGAGGTCGCTGCCGAGCTCGCGCCGGTCGGGCTCGTGCGATCCGATGGCGATGACGCACGCTCCGTCGCGGACCCAGGACCCGTCGAGCACGGGGGCCTCAGCCGTGGTGGCCGTGACGATGACGTCCGCTGAGCGCACCGCCTCCTCGAGGGCCTGCCGGTCAGTGACGGCCAGTGCCTCAACGCGCGGTGCGCCGTCGAGGCCACGGACGCGGTTCGCCGCGGAGCGGGCGCGGTCGAGTGCTCGCCCGGCAACGGTGATCGACGTAGGGCTCCGGATGGCGAGGATCGCCTCTGCGTGGCCGACGGCCTGAGGTCCGCTGCCCATGATGACGACCCGCGAAACCTCCTGCGGCGCAAGGCAGTCGATGGCGACGGCGGACACGGCGGGGGTGCGCAGGGTCGTGAGGGCGGCGCCGTCGAGCAGCGCCGACGGTGTGAGTGTGGCCGCGTCGAAGAGCACGTAGACCGCCTGGATCCGCTCGAGCCCCTTGCTCGGGTTGCCCGGCGCCACCGTGGCAACCTTCACCCCCGCGGCCCGGCGAGAGGCCGACGGCATGACGAGCAGCTGTCCGTCCCCGGCAGACAAAGACGTCCGTGCCGGCTCGGCCGCCGGGTCGAGGCCGTCGACGAGGGCCTGTCTGATGAGACGGCGTGCTCGGTCCGCGGACACCGCACGTCGAAGGGCGGTCGCGTCGACCCAGCGGGGCTGCTCCGTCATCACGGCCCAGACTGTATGCCGTCCAAGGCACGTTGCAGGCTTGGGCAGGGTCGCGTGTGACGACGAGGCCACTCGAGTGGGTGAGGGTTGTCGCGAGAGGGGGGCGGACGGCATACCTGAGGGGCGGTGGTGGCACGCGTGTGACGACGAGGCCACTCGACGAGTTGGGGCGCGTGTGACGACGGGGCCACTCGAGGTGGTGGGGGCGGACGGCATACCCCGGCGTGGTGCGTCGACGCCCACGCGGGTCGTAGGCTCGGGTGGGCCGTCCACCACCCTGCGACGGCCGCCGTCAGCGACGACACGAAGTCAGGACAACATGGCGCTCAGCGTTTTCGACCTCTTCTCGATCGGCATCGGGCCGTCGAGCTCGCACACGGTCGGGCCCATGCGGGCCGCGGTGCTCTTCGTCGAGCGGCTCCGCGACGAGGGCCGGCTCGACCAGGTCGCGCGGGTGCGGTCCGAGCTCTTCGGCTCGCTCGGCGCCACCGGCCACGGGCACGGCAGCAACAAGGCCGTCCTGCTCGGGCTGACGGGTGAGCGTCCGGAGCTGTGCGACCCGCGGGCGGTCGACGCGCGTCTCGCTGAGATGCGAGCGACGAAGCGGATCTCGCTGCTCGGAGAGCATGAGATCGATCTCGTCGAGGACGAGGACCTCGTGCTGCACCGGCGCAAGACGCTGCCGCTGCACCCCAACGGCATGACCTTCACCGCGCTCGATGCGTCGGGAGCCACGCTGTCGCAGCACACGTACTACTCCGTCGGTGGCGGCTTCGTCGTCGGTGAGAACGCCGACGGTCAGACCAAGATCGTCGAGGACTCGACGCCGGTCGCCCACCCCTTCCGCACCGGCGACGAGCTGCTCGCGCAGTGCAAGGAGACCGGCAAGTCGATCGCGCGCATCATGCTCGAGAACGAGCTGTCGTGGCGCACGGAGGCCGAGGTTCGCGAAGGATTGCTCGACATCTGGCGGGTCATGAAGGAGTGCGTGCGCAACGGCATCGCCACCGAGGGAGTGCTGCCCGGAGGTCTGCGAGTGCGGCGGCGGGCGCCCGAGCTCGCGCGCCGGCTCGCGCTCGAGGCGGGCAGCGACGACCCGCTGCGCGGCATGGACTGGATCACCCTCTACGCGCTCGCGGTCAACGAGGAGAACGCTGCCGGTGGTCGCGTCGTCACCGCCCCGACCAACGGGGCGGCCGGGATCATCCCGGCGGTGCTGCACTACTACGCCAACTTCGTGCGCGGCGCCGACCGCGACGGCATCGTTCGCTTCCTGCTCACCGCGGGCGCGATCGGCGTCATCTACAAGGAGACCGCGTCGATCTCGGGCGCCGAGGTCGGCTGCCAGGGCGAGGTCGGCTCCGCGTGCTCGATGGCGGCCGGCGCGATGGCCGCGGTGCTCGGCGGCACGCCCGAGCAGGTCGAGAACGCCGCTGAGATCGGCATGGAGCACAACCTCGGCCTCACCTGCGACCCCGTCGGCGGGCTCGTCCAGATCCCGTGCATCGAGCGCAACGCGATCGCCTCGGTCAAGGCGATCACGGCCGCCCGCACGGCGCTGCGCGGTGACGGCTCGCACGTCGTCAGCCTCGACAAGGTCGTCAAGACGATGCGCGAGACCGGCGCCGACATGAAGGTGAAGTACAAGGAGACCGCGCGCGGCGGGCTCGCCGTCAACGTCATCGAGTGCTGACCTACTGAGCCGCGACGAGCAGGGTTCCTCTACGCGTCGGGCTCCGTCTCGTCCCCACGCAGACGGCGGGTGCGCTCGGCGAAACCCGAAGACAGCCTTCCTGTCATCGACCGCGCGCGGCCGAAGGTCTCATTACCGAGCCGCTTGGCGGTGTCGACGCCGTCTGCTCCCGTGACGAGCGCCTTGTCCCTGGCCTCCGTAGCCGCGTCATAAGCCTTGTCCCTGGCTTCGGTGGCCGCGTCCAGCCATCGCCTCGCCTCGAGTGACCGCGCATCCTGCTCCACGCCGAGCAGAGCATGGAAGCCGACAACGGTGCTGGAGACGTGGTTGCTCGCATGCACCACCTCGCGCGCGGAGGTCGGGTGAAGCAACACCTTGGTGTTGGCGGTGCCGGCTGCGGCGCTTATGCGTTCCACGAGTTGCTGCGTGGCCCCAGATATGATCTCAAGACGCTTTTGGCGGGCGGCCCGCAAGGCCATCCGGTGCCGGTCGATCTCGTCAGGGGAGATGTCCAGCACCCGGTCGAGCTCGAGCACACCAAGAGCTTCGTGTAGTTGGAAGCTACGGGCCAACACGGCGAGCCACTCCTGGACGGTGCCTTCGGCGTCCTTGGACGCTGCGGCGAGCTCGCCGACGTTGGACTTCTTGTCCAGTTTGTCTGCAAGTGCATCGAGCTGCCCCACAGCGTAGGCCTGGGTGCGCGCAATCGTCGCAGACGTGCCCTGCACCTTTGACCATGTGACATCGGATACCCGGCCTACGTGCTCGCGCACGGTCATGGCCTCGTCGATGACGAACCCCACCCCGATCATGTCGGCCAGCACTGCGTCCTTCTGTGCGCGGAGGACGTCGTCTACTTTCTCGTCGATCGTGGCCAGATAGTCGGTGATCTCGTCCATCGTCTGCTGCATCGCGAGCTGGGCCATGAGTCCGGCGGCACCGGCGAGAACGGCAGGGTTGGTCAGAAGGGACCCCGGCGTCCTCGTGAACTCCAGGATTCCCTTGATCTTTCCCCGGTCCGTCAACACGGCACGACTTGCGCCCGGCTCCGAACCCTTCATGAGGCCTTGGGTGTCCTTGAGTGCCTTCGCGGACTTCTCCGTCAGTTTCACCCAGCGGCCCGAGGTGGCGGCGATCTCCGATCCCGCCTTCGTCACTACAGAGGCGGTGCTGAGAGCCGATCCCAGCCGGGGCAGCCCGAGGTCTCTCGACGCAAGCCCCTCGGCGTCGAGGAAGCGCTCGACCGCCGCCGGGTTCCCGATGACGGCAACGCCGTCGCCATCGCTAATGAACTGAATCTCGCGGTCCATCGTGCTCCTCTGCGTGGGGTTGGCACTCCCGTGCAAGGCTCTTGCGTAGGGATGCGTACTGCGTCTCGCCGGATCGCAACCCTACGCATATGGGTCCTGCACAAGCGTCGCGGGATGGCTCCAATCCCGAGCCCTCGGTGCGGGCGCTTGGCGCGATCGAGAGACTCAAGTGGCGTCAGCTCGGTGCGCGGCCCGACGGGTCTGGGTGTGCAGACCGCGCAACCCGGCCCCGTCGACAGACTGGTCTGCGTGAGAGGGAGGAGGCACGATGGGGCTCATGACGACGCTGCCGCGCTCACGGCCGCTCACCCGCGCCGACCTCGCGTCGATGCCTGATGACGGGCACCGCTACGAGCTCATCGACGGCGTCCTCATCGTGACTCCGGCTCCTGGGTTCCAGCACCAGAACGTGCTCGCCGAGCTGAACGACCGCCTCAGAGCGGCGTGCCCGCGCGAGCTGGTCGTGCTCTTCGCGCCCTTCGCGGTGGCCTTGGCCGACGACACCGAGCTGCAGCCCGACCTCATCGTGGCGCGGCGGGTCGACTTCACGGCCAGGGAGCTGCCTGTGGCTCCGCTGCTCGCCGTCGAGGTGCTCTCGCCGAGCACGCGCCGCGTCGATCTGACGCTCAAGCGCGACCGGCTGGAGGAGGCGGGCTGCGGCGCCTACTGGTGCGTCGACCCGACGGCGCTGACGCTCGTCGCGTGGGAGCTCCACGACGGCCGGTTCGTCGAGGTCGCGAGCGTGGCCGGCGACGACGTGTTCGAGGCGAGCAGGCCCTTCCCCGTGACGATCCGGCCGTCCGATCTCGCGGGCCCCTGCTAGGAAGTGTGCTGTCGGAACTGGTGAGCCTGGCGGCGGCGCGTGCCACGCTCACCCTCAGGCCAGCGGCAAGCCGGTGGCGTTCACCGATCCCCGCGCCTGAGGTCGGGGAGGTCGGCCAGGGGCAGCTCGACCTCGCACTCGTAGTACCGCATCGCGAGCCGGTGCTCCTCCACGTCGATGCTGCCCTCACCGACGGCGATGACGTCGTTGAGCCAGAGGTGCGAGGCCGCGTCCGTCTGGAAGGTGAGCACGTGGACGCCGCGCCCGTCGGCCAGCGACGAGAGACCGGTCAGGGTGAAGAGGACGACCCCGCCGTCGACCGCGATGACGCCGCGGGCGTCCGGTGACGCGTAGCCCTCCCGGATGCGCGGGAAGTTCGACCACGTCGCCGAGCCCGACAGGCGTCCGGTCAGCGTGCCCGTGCCCTGCCCGTAGATCCGGCCGTCGCGCCCGGACCCGGCTGCGACCTCCTGGAGCAGCTCGTAGGTCCAGTGGGCATCGCACAGATGGTTGAGTCGCATCCCGACCTCCTCGGAGCGTCCGATCCTTCGACGGTACGCCGGTCAGCTCGGTCTGTGTGGTTGTCGCAAGACACGGGTGGTCTCAGCGCGGGTGGGCCGGTGCATCGCTGATCGGATACTCCTGCCCTGCAACGTATTTGGCGTGCAGCTCCGGCGTGCCACCCCCAGCGCGGATGACCTCGGCAAAGAAGCGGCCGGAGTCACGCACGGCGCGCTCCTGCGTCTCGTAGTCGAGTGCCACGAGGCCGAAGCGGGGCCCCTCGCCCTCGTTCCACTCCCAGTTGTCGACGAAGCACCAGTGGTAGTAGCGCTCGACCGGAACCCCTTGTGCCCGAACCTCGCTCAGCACCGAGAGGTGCTCCCAGAGGTAGCGTGACCGGAACGCGTCGGCGGCATCGCACGTGCCGTTCTCGGTCACCCAGACGGGCAGGCGGTAGGTCTCCCAGGCCCAGCGGGCCGTCTCACCGAGCCCGGCGGCATACACCTCCCACCCGAGGTCGTTGACGGGGACGCCGGGAGGGGTGCCGTCGTCGAAGCGCGTCACCGTCGTGCGCGAGTAGTAGTTGAGCCCGAAGAAGTCGGCGTACGGGGCGCGCCCGTCGCCCGAGCCCGCTGGCAGCGCTGGTATGCCGGGTGGCCGGCGCAGCGGGAACGTGAACTCCCCTGTCGTCATGGCCCGCACGATGGCGCCCTGAAAGAGGTGGCGCATGGCCGGCGTCAGCGCGCGGTGCCAGGGGTTGCGTGGGTTGCCCGGCCGGAACGGCCGCAGGTGGTGCGCGACCCCGACCATCGTGCCTGGCCCGGGCTGGAGCGAGTGGATGAGGGCATAGGCGCGCAGGTGCGCGGCGGCCAGGACCCCGTAGACGCGCATGCCCTCGGTCAGGCTGCGGTGGCCGGGCGGGAAGTCACCGAAGACGTGCGCACCGGTGACGTAGACGTTGGGCTCGTTGATCGTCACCCACTCCGACACGAGGTCGCCGAGTCGCGCGACGACCTCGGCGACGAAACGCTCCCAGACCCAGAGGGCGCCAGGCGCGAGCCAGCCTCCGTCGCGCTCGAACCACAGCGGGTGGCTGAAGTGGTGCAGCGTGACGAGGGGCCGGATTCCCTTGTCGCCCAACAGTTCCAGCTCTGCGCGATAGCGCTCGAAGGCTGCGTCGTCCCACAGCCCGGGCCGGGGCTCGAGCCGCGCCCACTCGACGCTCAGGCGATAGACCTGGACGCCGAGCGAGGCCATCAGCGCGGTGTCCTCCCGCCATCGCCGCCAGTGGTCGGTGGCGCGTGCCGGGGTGGAGCCGTCGGCGATGGTGCCGGGCCGGCTCGCCCAGTCGCTCCAGTTGCTCTCGACCTCGCCGCCCTCGATCTGGGTCGCTGCACTCGCGACGCCGAGCAGCATCCCGTCGAGGCGGAAGCCGTCATCGGTGGCCATGCGCTCACGCTACTGGGCGGCCGCTCAGGCTTCTGTCAGACAAGACGCCGCGGGCTTGGAGTTGGCTGGGAATGCTGCGTTTGCGGTATTCCGTCCGCCCTTCGCCCCTCCCACAGGTTGGTCGGGCACGAGGCTCGGCCCGAGGAACGGGGGCCTCGCCGAGAAGTACAGCAAGGGGAGAACGATGAGGGTAGGAGCAGGACGAGCAGTCATGACCGGCGTCGTCGCGTTGGGGCTGATGGGTCTCGCAGCAGGAGGGGCATCGGCCGCGCAGCCGATGAACGAGACCATCCACCAGACGCAGGACGTCACCGGCCAGGTGTTCACGTGCGCCGGAGGCGATCTCACGATCGACTCCGGGATGATCTCGATGGTTCAGCACGACAGCGTCGACGGCCAAGGGATCTTCCACATCACCGCGACGGTGACGCCGAAGGACGTCGTGCTCAGCGACGCGGCCGGCAACACGTACTCCATCTCGGGGGCGCAGTGGTTCGGCGGCAAGGCGCTCAGTGAGGAGGAGCCGATCCTCTTCACCGACACGGAGCACTTCGTCATCCACGACGCCGCCGGCGGCGTCTACGCGAAGGTCCAGGCGGTGTCGCACTTCTCCGTCGACGGAGCGAGCTTCACCTTCGACAAGGGGTCGTGCGAGACGCCCCAGGACTGAGCTCGGGGGGCCGCGGCGCTCGGGGGCCGCGGCACTCAGCTCCGTCGGCTCGGGGAGACCGGCTCGGGGGACCGGCTCGGGGGACCGGCTCGGGGGACCGGCTCGGGGGGACGGGGTTGGAGGATGGCTCGAGCGCCGGTCGGTGGGGACGCTCGGCCGCTGGTGCGGCACACTGGCGATCGTGAGCGCAGCTGCTGGACACCGGTCCGTCGCCGACCACCGAGCCGCGATCGCCGACCTGCTGGGTGACGGGACGACGGAGCGTGTCGCGCTCGACCGCCACGCCGCGGGGCGCCGCCTCGCCGCCGATCTCGTCGCGGCCGATGACCTGCCGCGCTTCGACAACAGCGCCATGGACGGGTATGCCGTGTGCCCGGGCTCGCCGGACCAGCGCGCCTATCCCGTGGTCGGGGACGTGCCTGCAGGGTCGGCCCCGGACTTCGTGCTGGCCCCCGGCGAGGCCGCCCGGGTGATGACCGGCGCGCGGGTGCCCGAGGGCACGGTCGCCGTGGTCCCGGTGGAGCGCACCGACGCGAGCCCGACCGGGCCTGCCCCCGAACGGGTCACCATCGACGCCGACCCGACCCCCGGGCAGCACGTGCGTCCTCGCGGTGAGGACGTAAGGGCCGGATCGGTCCTTGCCGCAAGGGGATCCGCGGCCACGCCGGCCATCATCGCCCTCGGCCGCTCCGCCGGCTGCACGACCGCGGAGGTCCACGTGCCCACACGGGTCGCGGTCATCGCCACCGGAGCCGAGCTGGCGCCCCCCGATGCCGACCCGGGCGACGGGGGCATCCACGAGTCCAACTCCGACATGGTCGCCGCCCTCGCGGAGGCAGCCGGGTGCGACGTCCGCCGCGCCGAGGTCTGCTCCGATGAGCCCTCCGAGCTGCGTGTCCTGCTCGACGCGCTCGACCTCGACCCCGACATCGACCTCGTCGTCACGACGGGAGGCGTCAGCGCCGGTGCCTTCGAGGTCGTCCGCCAGGTCTGCGAGCCGCTGCCGGCCTTCGACTTCGTCCACCTCGCGATGCAGCCGGGCGGCCCCCAGGGTCTCGGCCGCTACGGCTCGACCCCGGTGGTCTGCCTGCCCGGCACCCCGGTCGGTGCCTTCGTCGCCTTCGAGGTCCTCGTCCGGCCGGGACTCGACCGGCGCCACGGCGCGCCGCCGGCGCGACCCAGCCAGGCGGCATACCGCGGCAAGCCGAGGCGCACGCGAGCGGCACGCGTCCAGTTCGTCACGAGCGTGCTGCACGACGACGGCACCGTCACCGCGCCCGATGCGCGGCATCTGACGGCGCTCGCCGCCGCGAACTGCCTCATCGAGGTGCCCGAGGGCATTGACCAGCTCATCGAGGGCGACGTCGTCACCGTGCACCTGCTGTGACCGTGGCAGGGAACGTGGCCGAGAGCGTGTCAGAGGGCGCCCGCCCGCGCACCTAGGCTGGCCCTGTGAGCGCGACCCTCGTGGCCAAGGACCTCGCCGGGGGCCACGCCCACCGGACTCTCTTCGAGCACCTCGACCTCACCGTCGCCCCGGGTGACGTCGTGGGGGTCGTCGGCGCCAACGGGGCGGGCAAGTCGACCCTGCTGCGGCTGCTCGCCGGGGTGGACCAGCCGCTCGCCGGCACGGTGACGACCGCGCCCACCGACGCCTTCATCGGGTGGCTGCCACAGGAGCACGAGCGCGTGCCCGGCGAGACGGTGGCCGACCACATCGGGCGGCGCACGGGAGCAACCGCGGCGATGCTCGCCATGGAGGAGGCGGCCGCCGCGCTCGGCGGCGACGACCCGCAGGCCGACGAGACGTATGCCGTGGCGCTCGACCACTGGCTCGCGAGCGGTGCGCCCGACCTCGACGACCGCATCCCGCCCATGCTCGCGGAGCTCGGCCTCGACGTCGGCTCCGACGCGCTCATGACCTCGCTCTCGGGAGGCCAGGCGGCGCGGGCCGCGCTGGCGGCCCTGCTGCTCAGCCGCTTCGACCTCGTGCTGCTCGACGAGCCGACCAACGACCTCGACCTCGCCGGTCTCGACCGGCTCGAGACGTTCGTGCACGGCCAGCGCGGCGGTGTGGTGCTCGTGTCGCACGACCGGGAGTTCCTCGCCCGCTGCGTGACCCGCATCGTCGAGCTCGACCTCGCCCAGAACGCCGTGTCGGTGCACGACGGCGGCTACGAGTCCTACCTCGAGGAGCGCGAGGTTGCCCGGCGGCACGCACGCGAGGCCTACGAGGCGTATGCCGGCACCAAGTCCGACCTCGAGGCGCGGGCGCGCACGCAGCGGGAGTGGTCGTCCAAGGGCGTGCGCAACGCGATGAAGAAGAGCCCTGACAACGACAAGATCCGTCGCGCCGCGAGCATCGACTCGGCCGAGAAGCAGGCGCGCAAGGTGCGGCAGATGGAGTCGCGCATCGCCCGGCTCGACGAGGTCGCCGAGCCGCGCAAGGAGTGGGTGCTGCAGTTCTCGATCGGGGCTGCGCCACGGTCGAGCTCGGTCGTCGCGACCCTCAACGAGGCGGTCGTGCGGCGCGGGGACTGGACATTCGGCCCGGTGTCGCTGCAGGTCGAGGCGCGTCGGCGGATCGGCATCACCGGGCCGAACGGCGCCGGCAAGACGACGCTCCTGTCGCTGCTCCTCGGGCGGCAGGACCCGGACGAGGGCAGCGCGTCGCTCGGCGCCAGCGTCGCCGTCGGCGAGATCGACCAGGCGCGCACCGGGTTGCGCGAGGACCTGCCCCTCGGCGATGCCTTCGGCGAGGCGGTGCCCGACCTCGCTCCGGCCGATCGTCGGACCCTGCTCGCCAAGTTCGGCCTCAAGGCCGACCAGGTCGGCAGTGCCGTCGGGCGGCTGTCACCCGGTGAGCGCACGCGCGCGGCGATGGCTCTGCTGCAGGCGCGGGGCGTCAACCTGCTCGTGCTCGACGAGCCGACCAACCACCTCGACCTGCCGGCCATCGAGCAGCTCGAGCAGGCGCTCGACTCCTACGACGGTGCGCTGCTGCTCGTCTCGCACGACCGCCGTCTGCTCGAGAACGTCCGCCTCGACGAGCGCTGGCACGTCGAGGGCGGTCAGGTCACCCAGCGCTGACCCTCGCGGTCGCCCGGGCTGCGTGCCGACGGACCGCCACGAGCGGGTGCGCAGTGGCGTCGGCACGCCTCAGTCCGGTGTCGTGCGACGCCTCGTGGCGGTCCGTCGGCTCAGCTCCACCAGGCGAGCACCCTGCTTCCGTCACCGCGCGACCCGTTGGCGTATGCCGTCGAGTGCCGTCGAGCGCGCCCGTCGCGTCACCTCGACCTGCACGTGTGTCGATTTTGAGCCCGCCCGTTCGTCATGGAGGTGTGCGGTCACCGGCCGGCGATCGCGAAGCAACGGAGGTCATCATGAGTCACCCCATCGTCCACGCCGAGATTCGCTCCAGCGACCCCGACGCGACGCGCGCCTTCTTCGGCGACCTGTTCGGCTGGACCTACCCCACCGAGGGCGCCCTTCCGGGCTACACCTTCGTCGAGACGGGCGTGCCGGGCGCGCTGTACACCGCCATCAGCCCTCTCCAGGGCGACAGCGACCTCGTCACGTTCTTCGTCGGCGTCGACGACATGGCCGAGTCCATCGCCAACACGGTCCGGCTCGGCGGGCGGGTCGTGCAGGAGCCGGTCACCGTCCCGGGTGTCGCGTTCGCCCTGATAGCCGACCCCCAGGGTCACGTCGTGGGCCTGGCCCAGCAGCTCTGAACCGAAGCAGTCCTCACACCTCCGGGTCAGCCGCGCACCGTCTCCGAGGGGTCGCTGATCTCGAGGTGTGCGGCTGGCCGTCAGGTGTGCCGCTCAGCCGGGCGACTGGGTCTCGTCGGCGACCCACGGGCCGAGCGGCGGGTCCCAGCGGCGCACGACACGGCGCAGCACGTAGCCGCCCTGCCAGTAGGGGTCCTGGTCGAAGGTCTCGGTCACGTCGGCGACGGACTCGCCCGACACGATGATGAGCGCCGCGTTGCGCGGCTCCTGGTCGGTCGGCTCACCCTCGCTGAGCTCGTCGATGCCTTCCTGGTACATCCCACCGACGAGCAAGCCGGGCAGCCCCATGAGCCACTCGCGGTGCTCGGGCCGGATCGTCAGCATCTCCGAGTTGTCGTCGGGGTAGGTGTAGTGGATCGCGAAGATGGCCACGGTGGTCCTTCCGGTCAGGTGGTCGTGACGCGGTGCGCGCCGGCATAGACGTTGAGGCGGGTGCCTCGCACAAAACCCAGCAGGGTCATCCCGGCATCCTCGGCGCACTCGACGGCGAGTGACGAGGGCGCCGAAACGGCTGCCAGACAGGGGATTCCGGCCATGATGGCCTTCTGGGTCAGCTCGAAGGACGCCCGGCCCGAGACGACGAGCACGCACCCGACGCCAGGCACCCGGCCGTTCTGCAGCGCCCAGCCGACGACCTTGTCGACGGCGTTGTGGCGCCCGACGTCCTCGCGCACGACGAGCAGCTCGCCGTCGGCGCTGAAGAGGCCCGCCGCGTGCAGCCCGCCCGTCTTGTCGAAGGACCGCTGCTCGGCCCGCAGCGCGTCCGGCAGCGAGACCACGACCTTGGCGGCGAACTCCGTCGCGTCGGCCCGCACGTCGAAGGCCGACTGTGCGCGCAGCTGCTCGATGCTCGCCTTGCCGCACACGCCGCAGGAGGAGTTCGTGAAGAAGGCCCGCGTCGCCGACGCGTCGGGTGGAGTGACGCCCGCTGCGAGGGTCACGTCGATGACGTTGTAGGTGTTCTCGTCGAAGCCGCTCTCACCGGAGACGACGGCGCCCTCGCAGTAGCGCGCGAGCGCGATGTCGTCGGCCGACCGGATGAGGCCCTCGGTCAGCAGGAAGCCGTGGACGAGCTCGATGTCGTGCCCCGGCGTGCGCATCGTGACGGTCAGCGGGCTGCCGCCCACGCGCAGCTCGAGCGGCTCCTCCACGGTGAGCGTGTCGGGGCGGGTCGCCGTCGCAGCGGTCCTGACGTCGATCGTCGTGACCTTCCGCCGCACCGTCACTCGTCCCATGGGGCCAGCGTGCCAGACTCCCCTCGTGGAGCCGAGCCCACCCGTCCTGCCGTATGCCGTGAGCGTCCTCGTGCTCACCGGTGGCGCTTCGCGACGCATGGGCAGCCACAAGCCGTCGCTCGAGGTCGGTGGCCTCCCCATGGTGGTGCGCGTGCTCGAGGCTGCGCGACCCCGCCCCGTGCTCGTCGTCGGGCGGGCTGACGACGTGCCGGACGGCATACCCCGGCTCGTGGAGGACCCGCCCGGGGGAGGACCCGTGGCCGCGATCGCCGCGGGCGTGCGGCAGCTGCCCGCGGAGACCGAGGTCGTCGTCGTGCTCGCGGCCGACCTGCCCTTCGTCAGCGCGGCTCACCTCGACCGGCTCGTGAGCGCGGCCACCTGCGACCAGCCGGCGGCCGGCGCCGTCACGGTCGACGCGGCCGGACGCCGGAACTGGCTCTGCTCGGCCTGGCCACGCGCCGCGCTGGCCGCCGCGCTCGACCGCCTCGAGGACCCGTCGGGGCGCAGCATGCGCGACCTCGCGGCAGGCCTGCGACCGCGCGAGGTCGCCGACCTCGACGGCGTCGCCGACGACGTCGACACCCCGTCGGACCTCGAGGAGGCACGCCGCCGGGATGGCGCGGAGGGATCACCCACCTGAAGGCTGGGAGATCGACCAAGTCAGCCCCAACCGCGAATCTCCCTGTGCCCAAGTGCTACTCCGAGTTCGGCCCGCATTTGGCAAAGAGTTGGTAAGGGACGTTGACCGACATTTCGGGCTCCTGCGACTGTCAGCCGTCCCCATCGTGAGTCTCATCACCTGAGACGGCGGACTCCACCAGCGGCGGATGCCGCATGTCGACAGGAGCAATCAGTGAAGCGATTGAAGTCTGGGCTCGCGACCGGGGGCCTGCTGGCCCTTGCGCTGGCCATCTCGCCGGCGATCCCGGCGGGCGCGGCCTCCGCGGCGTCGGGCGGCAAGGGCCCGGCGCCGGAGTCACAGAGCCTCAAGACCGTCGAGCAGTCCAAGGCGGCGAGCTCGGCCAAGGCGCTCGGCCTCGCCTCCGGCGAGCAGCTGACCGTGAAGTCCGTCATCACCGACCCAAGTGGTGCGACGCACGTGCGCTACGAGCGCACCATCGACGGCCTGCGCGTCGTCGGGGGCGACTTCGTGTCGCACCGCGACGCCTCCGGTGCCGTCAAGAGCGTGACGTGGAACGTCCGCAAGAGCGTCACCCCGGCCACGACGACGCCGAAGATCTCCAAGAGCACGGCCCAGCAGGCCGGCCTCGCGGCAGCCAAGGCCAACAACGAGAAGTCCACCGCCGGTGAGCTCGTCGTCTACCAGGGCGCCAAGGCGCCGACGCTCGCCTACGAGGTCGTCACCGAGGGCATCAAGGCCGACCAGACGCCGACCCGCCTGCACACGATCGTCGACGCGGTGACCGGCAAGACGCTGACGAGCTGGGACGACATCAAGGAGGGCACCGGCAACGGCATCTTCGTCGGCACCGTGTCGCTCGCGACCTCGGGCAGCAGCGGCGCCTACACGATGAAGGACACGCACGGGAACTATGCGACCGACCTCAACCAGGCCACCTCCGGCACGGGGACGACCTTCACCGACGCCGACGACGTCTGGGGCAACGGCTCGCAGAGCAGCCGCCAGTCGGCCGCGGTCGACGCTCACTACGGCGCCGGCAAGACCTACGACTACTACAACACCCAGCTCGGCCGCGCCGGCATCTGGAACAACGGCACCGGTGCCCGCAGCCGCGTCCACTACGGCCAGAACTACGTCAACGCCTTCTGGGACGGCACCCAGATGACCTACGGCGACGGCGCGAGCAACGCCGCCCCGCTCGTCGAGCTCGACGTCGCCGGCCACGAGATGAGCCACGGCGTCACCGAGAACACCGCCGGCCTCAACTACTCCGGCGACGCGGGCGGCCTCAACGAGGCGACGTCCGACATCTTTGGCACGGCCGTCGAGTGGTACGCCAACAACCCCAGTGACACGCCGGACTACCTCATCGGTGAGGAGATCAACCTCAACGGCAACGGGACCCCGCTGCGCTACATGGACAAGCCGAGCAAGGACGGCGCGTCGAAGGACTGCTGGAGCTCCAGCCTCGGCGGCCTCGACCCGCACTACTCGAGCGGCCCGCTCAACCACTGGTACTACCTCGCCTCGGAGGGCTCGGGCGCCAAGACGATCAACGGCGTCAGCTACAACAGCCCGACGTGCAACGGCGCGACGGTGACCGGCATCACCCACGCCAAGGTCGAGAAGATCTGGTACCGCACGCTCTCGACCTACCTCACCTCGTCGAGCACCTACGCCTCGGCCCGCACCGGCGTCATCAAGGCGGCGAAGGACCTCTACGGCGCCGGCTCGGCCGAGTGCACCGCGGTCGACTCCGCGATGGCGGCGATCTCGGCGCCCGCGAGCACCGAGACGTGCGGCGGCACGACCCCGCCGCCCACCGGCGGGTCGCTGACCAACGGTGGCTTCGAGTCGGGTCAGACCGGCTGGACCGGGACGTCGGGCCCGATCACGAACAACACGGGCCGCCCGGCCCACAGCGGTTCGTGGAAGCTCTGGCTCGGCGGCAACGGCACGACGGCCTCCGAGAACGAGTCGCAGACCTTCGCGGTGCCGTCGACGGCCTCGTCGCCGACCCTCACCTACTGGGTCCGCATCGACACGTCCGAGACGACGACCTCGTCGGCCTACGACAAGGCGACCGTCTCGCTCAACGGCACGACGGTGAAGAGCTACTCCAACCTCTCGACGCCCAAGTCGTCCTACGTCCAGGTCAGCGTCGACCTCACCGCCTACAAGGGCACGAACGTCACGCTGAAGTTCGCCGCCACCGAGGACTCGTCGCTCCAGACGAGCTTCGTCTTCGACGACGTCGCGACCAGCTTCTGACCGGTCGCGTCACCCGCTCCACCTGCGTCACGCAGGGCACGGACTGCACCACAGACTGACGGCCGGTATGCCGCTCGCTCCCTTGGCGGCATACCGGCCGTTGCCGTCGTGGCGGGCTCAGCGGGCACACCAGGCTCAGCGGGCACGCGGCCCGGGACTGGTCCGGGGGTCAGCCCGCTGCGGTGACGCCCGTCGCCGTGGCCGTCGGCGTCGTGCAGGTCGCGCTGGCCGGGGTCGTGAGCGTCACGTCGGTGACGACGGCGCCGATGAGCTCGGCGACCCCGCCGAGCGAGGAGTCGGTGAGGTCGAAGGAGCGGGCGAGGTCGTCGGTCACCGACAGGGTGATGGGCTCGCTCTCGGTGTCGTCGGGGGGTGGTAGCGTCGCCGTGCCGCCGGACGTGAGGCTGCCGGAGTCGACCGGCGTCGCGCGCAGAGCGGTGAGGGCGTCCAACAGCTGCTGGCGCTGCACCTTCGTCAGCGTGCACGTGCGGCCGTGGACGAGGCGAGTGTTCACGACGACCCGGCCGCTGATCTCGACGACGACACGGTCGTCGAAGCCCGCGATGCCCCCGGTGCGTCGCAGGGTCATCGGGAACTTCGGGCCCGGCTCGTCGGGGCCGCTGCCCACGCCGCCGTCACCGTTGGCGCGGTCGATGTCGTTGCCCGTGTCGATGCCCGAGTTGGCGCCACCGGCCGAGTCGCCGGAGGAGTCGCTGGTGGACCCGCCGTCGGACGGCAGGTTCTGGGTCGTCGATCCGACCCCGTTCACGGACGCAGTGAAACTGCACCCCCCGAGCAGGAGTGCACTCACGGCCACCCCTGCGCACACGCTTGCGCGCCACATGCTGTCCATCTTGCGCCCATCTGCCCCATGGTGCACGTGGGACAGGCGGGAACGCTGACAACACTTCGGTGAAGATCTCAAGTGGCAGGCCTCGGGGTGTGGGTGTTGGCTCGACCGGGTGGAGCGGGTCGCAGGTCGCGACGCGAACCACCCATCCGGCATACGAAAGGGACCACCGAGTGATACCCCACGACACGATCGACCGAACGCCAGGAGCGTCGGCAAGTGCCTCCGCCGCCAGCCTCTCCTCACCACCGCGGGCGCGGACCCGTCGGCGCTCGATCGCGGCGCTCGCGGCGGCTGCTGCCGTCATCGGCGGCGTCGCGCTGGCAGCCGGCCCGTCGGCGCAGGCCCAGGTGACGTCCGTCGGTGACGATGCGGGCAGCCGCGAGCGGGCTTTCGCCGCAGCGTCGGTCGAGTTCGGGGTGCCGCAGCCCGTGCTCGAGGCCGTCTCCTACGCGCAGACCCGCTGGGACTTCAACCCCGGCCACAGCACGTCGGGTGGCTACGGTCCGATGCACCTCGTCGACGCGAGCCTCGGGTCCGCGTCGGAGGCCAAGGGGCTGGGCGGCCCGACCACCCGGGTTGCGGACGCCGAGGCTCCGGTGGCCGACACCCTCTCGCGCGCTGCGGCGCTCACTGGGCTCGACAAGGACGCCCTGCGCACCGACGAGCTCGCCAACATCCGCGGCGGCGCCGCGGTACTCGCGGCCGAGCAGCGCACCCTCGGCCTGCCCCTGGGCGCCACGACGAGCCCGGGCGCGTGGTATGCGGCCGTCGCCGACTCCTCGGGGTCCGCGCAGGAGGACGTCGCCGCGGCCTTCGCCGACGACACCTTCGCGGTCATCACCTCCGGGGCGGCTCGCCGCACCGTCGACGGCAAGGACGTCTCGCTCCTCCCGGCGCGGGTGAGCCCGGACACGACCCAGATCGGCAGACTCGGTCTCGTGAAGAAGAAGGACCGGGGCCCCGTCGACTGCCCGCCGGGGCTCGACTGCGAGTGGGTGCCGGCGCCCTACGAGAAGCTGGGCTCTGACCCCGGCGACTACGGCAACCACGACCTCGCGAGCCGTCCGTCGTCGCCGAAGATCACGAACATCGTCATCCACAACACCGAGGCGAGCTACGACACGACCCTCAAGCTCGTCACCGACCCGACCTACCTCTCGTGGCAGTACTCGCTCCGCTCGTCGGACGGGCACATCGCGCAGCACCTCGCGCCGCAGGACGTCGGTTGGCACGCGGGCAACTGGTACGTCAACAGCCACTCGATCGGCCTCGAGCACGAGGGCTTCGCGGCGACGGGCGCGCAGTGGTTCAGCGAGTCGATGTACCGCTCGTCGGCGCGACTCGTGAAGTACCTCGCCCGCAAGTACGACATCCCGCTCGACATGCAGCACATCTTCGGCCACGACCAGATCCCGGGTGTGACTCCGGGTCTCGTTGCCGGGATGCACTGGGACCCGGGGCCCTACTGGAACTGGGAGCGCTACTTCCAGCTCCTCGGCGCGCCGCTCAACGCGCACGCCGCCGACGGCGCGGTCGACCTCGTGCGCATCGTGCCCGGCTTCGAGGGCAACGTGCAGCCGCTCACCTCGTGCACGACGACTGGCGTCCCGTGCGAGCCGCAGGGCACGAACTTCGTCTACCTGCACCAGGCCCCGTCGGAGGACGCGCCCTACGTCAACGACATCGCGCTGCGCCCCAACGGCTCACCCGCGACGACCCGCGTGTCCGACATCGGCGCTCGCGCCCAGGCGGGCCTGACCTTCGCCGTCGCCGAGCGCAAGGGTGACTGGACCGCCATCTGGTTCAACGGCGTCAAGGGCTGGTTCCACAACCCGGCGAGCGACCCGACCGCGATCCCCGTGGCCGGCTCCTACGTCGTGCCCAAGGCGGGGGTCGCGCAGGTGCCCGTCTACGGTCGCGCCTACCCCGAGGCGTCGGCCTACCCGGCCGGCATCCCCGTGCAGTCGCTCGCACCGCTGCAGTATGCGTTCACGCCGGGTCAGCGGTATGCCGTCGGCGACCTCACCGTCCCCACGGACTACTACCGCGCGACGACGTTCTCGCTCGACACCCCGAACGACCACGTCGACGTGGTCGGGCAGGACCGCTACTACCAGATCTCGCTCGGCCACCGCTTCGCCTTCGTCCGGGCAGCCGACGTCGACGTCGTCAAGGCCCACTGACCCCACTCCACCAATCGAAAGAGCAGTTCGTCGTCTCGAGGATGGCCGACGAACTGCTCTCTCGATTTCCCGGGGGCGCCAAGGCAGCCCCAAACCCCGATCGAAAGAGCAGTTCGTCGTCTCGAGGATGGCCGACGAACTGCTCTCTCGATTTGCAGGGGGGCGCCAGCGGGTCCAAACCCCGATCGAAAGAGCAGTTCGTCGTCTGGCGGATTCCAGTGGTCGTCGCAACACCCGTGTGAAGGGTGTTGTCAATGGTGGGATGCAGTGGAGCGCGGCAGGGTCGTCCCCCGGTACGTCGTGAGGTGTGGCGGCGGTTCTGGGAGCTGACCCGGGCCGGGGCCTCGGTGGAGGCCGCCGCCGCCGGTGTCGGGATCACCCCGACGCCGGCGTGGCGCCAGTTCCGCAAGGCTGGTGGGGTGAACCCACGACTGAAGCCGCCGTCCGGGCGGTACCTGTCCTTCGAGCAGCGCGAGCTGATCGCGGTGTGGGCCGCGGAGAAGGCCGGGGTCCGCGAGATCGCCCGGCGTCTGGGCCGGTCGCCCTCGACGGTCAGCCGCGAGCTGGTGCGTAACGCCCGGTTCGCGGTGCCCGCCCCGTCCGCGCCGCCGGGGACGCGCCCGTCGCCTCGGCCCTACCTGGCCTCGGTCGCCCAGGCCCGGGCCGAGGCCCGCGGCCGGCGACCGAAGCCAGGCAAGCTGGCCAGCAACCCGCGCCTGGCCCGGTACGTGCAGGACAAGCTGGGCGGGCCGTCGCGGTGGAGCCCGGAACAGATCAGCGCCACGCTCGCCCGGACCTACGCGCACGATAAGACCATGCAGGTCAGCCACGAGACGATCTACCAGGCGTTGTACGTCCAGGGCCGCGGCGGGCTGCGCCGTGAGCTGGCCAGCTGCCTGCGGACCGGGCGCGCGGTCCGGCGCCCCCACCGCAACCCCGGCCAGCGCCGCACCCGGGTCCCGGACGAGCTGCTGATCAGCAACCGCCCGGCCGAGGCCGCCGACCGGGCCGTGCCCGGGCACTGGGAAGGAGACCTCATCATCGGCGCCGACAGCGGCTCGGCAATCGGCACCCTGGTCGAGCGGACCACCCGCTACACGATGCTGCTGCACCTGCCCGGCCGCCACGACGCGGTCGCGGTCCGCGACGCGATGAGCCACGCGATCACCACCCTGCCCGCTCACCTGTGGCGGTCCCTGACCTGGGACCAAGGCTCGGAGATGGTCGGCGCCCACACCGACATCCACCTCGCCACCGGGTTGCCGATCTACTTCTGCGACCCCCACTCACCCTGGCAGCGCGGCACGAACGAAAACACCAACGGGCTTCTGCGCCAGTACTTCCCCAAAAGCACCGACCTGTCCACCCACACCGAGGCACACCTCAACGACGTCGCCGCAGCCCTCAACGCCCGACCCCGGAAAACCCTGACCTGGGACACCCCAGCCCAAGCCCTGGCCAAGCTACTCTCAGGCACCAACGAGTCACGTGTTGCTACGACCCCTTGAACCCGCCTCTCGAGGTGGCCGACGAACTGCTCTCTCGATCGGTCAGCTGGGGGTGTAGGCCTTGAGGAAGCTGAGGATGAAGGGGGCGGACCCGGTGACGCCGTTGTCGCCGACCTCGTTGTAGGCCGCGATCGCGATGTCGCCCTTGCCGGCGACCATCCACGTGTGGGTGTCGGGCGGGTTCTTCGTGCCGAACTCGGCCGTGCCCGTCTTGGCGTACTCGACCCCGACCGGCTTCAGCACCGTGCCGGACCCCTCGTTGACGACGGCGCGCATCTCCTGGCGCAGCACCTCGGCCTCCTTGGGGTCGAGCGGCATCGCGGGTGCCGGCAGCGCGGGCGCCCCGGCCACGAGGCTGGGCCGCACGGTCTGCCCCTTCATCACGGACGCGACGACGAGGGCCATCGTGAGCGGTGACGCCTCGACCTTGCCCTGGCCGATGAAGGAGGCGGCGTGCTCGACGACGTCGTCGGTTGCCGGCACCGAACCGAGGAATCCGGTGAAGGGCAGGTCGAGCTTCTCGCCCATGCCGAGCGACTGTGCCGCGCTCGTCAGCTCGTCCTGGCTGACCTTCTCGTGCTGGCTGATGAAGGCCGTGTTGCAGGAGTAGGCGAGCGCCGTCTGCATGGGGATGTCGCCCAGCTTGTCCTTCGGGTAGGTCGTGTAGTTGCTGAAGCGGCGCCCGTTGACGGTGAGCGTCTCGGTGCACGGGAGCTTGGTGTCAGCCGTCGCACCCTTGCGCACGAGGGCGAGCGAGCTGACGATCTTGAACGTCGACCCCGGCGCCGCCTTGCCGGCGAGGGCGAGCGTCGAGCCCTTGGCGCCCGGGCCGACGGCAGCGGCGAGCACCTCGCCCGTCGACACCTTGACGACGACGAGGGCGGTGGGCCGGGCGGTCTGCTTGGCGAGCGCGGCCTCGGCCGCTGTCTGCGCGCTGGAGTCGAGGCTGATCTTGAGGGGCTGGCCCTCGGTCGAGACCTCGGCGAAGAGCTCGCGCTGGTCGATGGAGCTGCCGTCGGCTCCGCGCTTCACGGCGCGCACGGAGAGCCCGGGTGTGCCGCGCAGCTGCTTGTCGTAGCGGTACTCCAGCCCGCTCTGCCCCACGTCGTCACCGGCCTGGAGCACTCCGCCGGAGTCCTTGACCTGCTCGGCGGTGGCCTCGCCGACGGTCCCGAGGATCGGGGCGGCGAAGGTGCGGCTCGGCCCGAGCACCTTGAGCGCCGGCACGGTCAGTGATCCCTTGACGGCGTCGATGGCGGCGCCCTGCTTCGCCAGCACCGGGTCGTCGGAGCGCAGCGTGATCGCCTCGACGAAGGCCTTGCTGCCGGCGGAGGACACCTTCGCGGCATACCGCCCGGGGTCGATGCCGACGAGGGCCGCGAGCTGCTTGGCGGAGGAGGTGGCGGCGGCGCCCGACACCTTCGACTTGTCGATGCCGATGACGGCGACCTCGCGCTCGGTCATCAGCTTGGCGCCGTTGGCGTCGACGATGTCGGCGCGGCGGGGCCACGTGCTCTTGATCGCGAGCGTCTCGTCGGCTGTGAGCTGCGGGGCCACGACGGCAGGCGACCACGAGACCTGCCACACGTTGTCGACGAGGCGCATCGGCACCGTGGTCGTGTAGGTCCAGTCAGTGGGTGCCGCGGACACGTCCCAGCGGGTCTGCAGGGTCGCGGTCGCGGCATCCTTGGCATCGTTGGCCTTGACCGAGGTGACCGTGACCTCGGGCCGCAGCGTGCCGAGGTCCTTGTAGGCCTTGGCGACGAAGGCGGTCGCCGCTGCCGGCTGCGTCGACCCCGAGAACGTCACGCCCGACAGGTCGCCCTTCGCGAGGCCGGTCGCCAGCGCCTTGGCGGTGTCCTCGGGTGCCGGCGCCTGCTCGAAGAGCGAGCAGCCGGCGCTCAGCCCGAGCACGAGCACACCGCCGAGGGCGGCAGCGACGGTCGATCGGGCGCGTCGGGTGCGCGAGGTGCCGGACATGGGCACACGGTACGTGCCGCCTCTGTGCGCGGTGGTCATCGCGCTGCCGCGTCTCCGGTATGTCGTCCGGCCGGCTCTGGTTCCAACGGCTCGTCCGTGCGTGGCGGCGTCGGCCCTTGGCTGGGCGCCGTCGGGATGGGC
Organism: Humibacillus xanthopallidus; assembly: GCF_006717145.1. Taxonomy (GTDB): domain Bacteria; phylum Actinomycetota; class Actinomycetes; order Actinomycetales; family Dermatophilaceae; genus Humibacillus; species Humibacillus xanthopallidus. The sequence goes on from NZ_VFQF01000003.1 coordinate 295,664, forward strand.
GGCGCCGCCGCCTCGCCAGGCCCTGCCGCGCCCTCGCGCGAGCCGTCGCCGGCAGGCCGGAGTCGGGTCAGGAGCAGCGAGGCGGCGAGCCCGATGACGACGGCCAGCACGAGTGGTCCGGGGCGGTAGGCGAGGAGGGCCTGCACGAAGACGTCCTGCCCGGACGCCGCGACCTCGCGCACCGTGCCGGGTAGCCCGTAGCCCGGGCGGAGGAGCACGGTGATGTTGGCGAGCATGGTGATGGCGGCCTCGAGCACCCACACCATCGCCAGCGCGACGATCCAGGTGATGACCCGGCGGGCGGGGCGCAGGCCGACGGTGGCCAGGGCCAGCCCGAGCAGGATGCCGACGAGCCACCGGGTCTGGCCGACGAAGCGGTAGGCGGCAGCGGAGCCGAGCAGCGCCACGGTCAGGGCCGACAGCCAGTTGACGGTGAGGACGGCGAGCGGAGCCGCGGCAAGGGCGCGCAGCACCGGCTTCCCGTAGGCGACGCAGAGGCCGAGGACGAAGCCGACGATGCTGCACGCCATGGCCAGGACGACGAGGGGCCGCAGCACGCGCGGGTCGCCGTCGAAGGTTCCGGCGGACTGGCGGGCGGCCCCTGCTGACTGGACCACCGTGTAGGCGGTGGCGGCGAGAGCGCCGGAGAGGGCTGCGACCGCTCTGCGGATCCGCTTGCTGCCGTGGGGTGCCGACCACAGGACCGCCAGCGCCGAGACGGCCCCGGCGCACAGCGTGAGGACGACGAGCAGTGGCAGCTGGCCCGTGACGAAGGGCAGGGTCGAGAGGTAGGGCTCGGGCGGTCGCTCCCGGGCGGTCGTCAGGCGCGGTGTGATCCGAAGGCCCGTGACGACCCACGGAAGTGCTCCGACGACCCACCAGCCGGCGAAGGCGAGGGGGGCGACGGGCCACACCCGGCTGCGCAGGGGTCGGCGCGCGAAGCGGTCAGCCGGCCGGCTGATCGCCTCGTCGGGGACCTCGACGGCGTCGTCCACCCGCAGATCCGATCATGAGATGCCGACATCCTGCAATCGGAAGTGCAGGACTGTTACCCGGCACCGACAACCGAGCGGCCCACGAACGCAACGCCGCTCCGCCCACAGGCTGCCGACGAACTGCTCTCTCGATTGGGTAGGGGCCGACGAACTGCTCTCTCGATTGGGTGCGGTGCCCTAGATCAGGGGGGCGCCCACACCTCTCGATCGAGAGAGCACTTTGTCGGCCGACGGACTTCTCTCTCGATTGGGGGTCAGGGGCGGTGGGGTCTCCAGAGCTGGACCGAGGCGACCGGTTCGAAGCCGGCTGCGAGGGCCGCGCGCAGGGCACGGGCGTTGCCGGGGGCGCAGGCGGCGACGACGACCTGGTCGCGCGGCACGAGGGTGAGGGCTGCCTGGGTGACCTTCGCGCCGGTGTGGCCCTTGCTCGGGTCGACCTCGATGCCGAGCTCGGGCAGGCCGCCCAGCCCCGTCGCGAGGGTCACGAGTGTGTGGTCGTCGGCGGCGGCATACCCGAAGGTGGCGACGCCGGCGCGCACGACGGTGGCGTGCTCGGCGCGCGGGTGGTTGCGCAGGTCGCTGCGGGGTACGAGGGCGGGCTCACCGCCGAGCCCGCTCGCGACGAGCACGACGTCGAGGGCGTCGATCCAGCCGTCGCCAGCCAGGCCGGCGACGAGCCGGGGGTTGGTGGCTCCCCCGAATCCGTTGGCGCCCAGGGCGTCGATGCGCGTGTCGGGCACGTCGTCGGCGACAGCGATGAGGGCGTGCCCGGTGAGCGCCACGACGCCCTCGACCCCGTCGCGCCAGGGCTCCACGCGCTCCCACGCGCCGTCGACGTCGGGGAACTCGCCGCGGGCGGCGTTGCTCAGGACCTGCGCGATGGGGTGCACGCCGCCCATCCAACAACGGAGCTCGCGGCTCCGCCCGCCGATCCCACAACCCGAGCCCAGCACCCGACCCCACGACCCGACGCGACCCGAGGCGACCGAGACCCCGCGACGTCACGAGCCGGCCACTCCGAGGACGCCCGGCGCCACCCGACGGCCGTCGCCCGCGGCAGGTAGGTTGAGCACATGTCACGACCGCACGCGGCCGCCATCGTCGAGGACACCGTCCACGAGCAGATCGAACGCGTGCTCCGAAGCCGCGGCTGGGGCAACCGCGTCATCACGCACGTGGGCTACGGCTCACCCTCCTTCGTCCGGGTCTTTGCCCGGATCCTCCTCGGGCGCAAGGGCCGTGAGAACACCGAAGGCCCCGAGAGCCGCCAGGACGCGACGGGCGCCCTGAGCCCCGCACACTACGACCGCGGCTGGCGCGCCTTCCTCACCTCGCCAGCGACCGGGGTGCCGGTCAAGGTCACCGCGGGCGACCGCGAGATCTACGGCCGCTCCGACCGCGGCGGACACGTCGACATCGTCGCCCGCGATCACGGTCTCGCGCCCGGCTGGCAGCAGGTCGTCGTCGAGGCCCAGGGCACGGCGCCTGTCGCGGCCGACGTCTTCATCGTCGCCGACGACGTGCGCTTCGGCCTCGTCAGCGACATCGACGACACCGTCATCACGACGATGCTCCCTCGCCCGATGATCGCCGCCTTCAACACCTTCGTGCGGCGCGGCAAGGCCCGTCACGCGGTGCCCGGCATGGCGCCGATGTATCGCCGCCTCCTCGCGGCCCACCCCGGTGCGCCGATCGTCTACGTCTCGACCGGCGCGTGGAACACCGCCGCGACGCTCAACCGCTTCCTCCTCGAGAACGGCTTCCCGCTCGGGCCGCTCATGCTGACCGACTGGGGCCCGACCAACACCGGGTGGTTCCGCAGCGGCCAGGACCACAAGCGCACCTGCCTCCACCGGCTGGCCCGCGACTTCCCCGACATCCGCTGGCTGCTCGTCGGCGACGACGGCCAGCACGACCCGCAGCTCTATGCCGAGTTCGCCGAGGCGCGCCCCGACCGCGTCGACGCCGTCTGCATCCGCCACCTCTCGCCGACCGAGCAGGTGCTGAGCAACCCGATGAAGATCGACGCACCGGCCCGCTCGATGGGGCCGCGCAGCGTCTCGACCTTCTCGGCGCCCGACGGCTACGCCCTCCTTCGCGCGCTGAACGAGCAGGGCCGCGTCGGCGACCCGGTGGCCGAGCACGAGCAGCCCTCACGCCCCCTGCGACAGCCCACCCGCTGACGCCCCCGGATGTCAGACTGAGCCCATGCCTGAGCTGCCCGAGGTGCAGGCGCTCGTCGACTTCCTCGCCGAGCGCACCGATGGTCTGGCCATCACCGCGGTCGAGCTCGCCTCGTTCAGTGTGCTGAAGACCTTCAACCCGCCGCCGCAGGCGCTCGAGGGCAGCCCGATCGACGGCGTGCACCGCCACGGCAAGTTCCTCGACATCGACGCCGACGGCATCCACCTCGTCTTCCACCTCGCGCGCGCCGGCTGGCTGCGCTGGTCCGACCAGCTGCCGACGACCGTCGTGCGCCCCGGCAAGTCTCCGATCGCCCTGCGGGTCAGGCTCTCCGACGGCTCGGGCTTCGACCTCACCGAGGCCGGCACGAAGAAGTCGCTCGCCGCCTACATCGTCAAGGACCCGGCCGAGGTGCCCGGCATCGCCCGCCTGGGCCCCGACCCGCTCGCCGACGACTTCACGCTCGAGCGCTTCCGTGAGCTGCTCGCCGGGCGCCGCACGCAGATCAAGGGGCTGCTGCGCGACCAGGAGTTCATCGCGGGCGTCGGCAACGCCTACTCCGACGAGATCCTCCACGTCGCCAGGATCAGCCCCTTCGCGCTCGCGGGCACGCTCCCTCCCGAGGTCGTCGATCGGCTGTATGCCGCCCTGCGCGACACGCTCAAGGGTGCCGTCGCGACGGCGTCGGGCAAGCCGGCCAAGGAGCTCAAGGACGCCAAGCGGGCCGGCATGCGGGTCCACGCCCGCACCGGCCAGCCGTGCCCGGTGTGCGGTGACACGGTGCGTGAGGTGTCCTTCGCCGACACGTCGCTGCAGTACTGCCCGACCTGCCAGACCGGCGGCAAGCCGCTCGCCGACCGCCGGATGAGCCGCCTGCTCAAGTGAGCCCGCCAAGGTGCGAAGCGTCCGAGATGCAACGTTTCGCCACACATGGTTGTCTCTCTGGGACATGAGGACCTCCACTCAATTCCGCCGCGCCCTGCCGCTCGTCGCCCTGCTCGCCGTCGTCGGCCCCACCGCCGCGTGCGGTCAGGCCGGCCCGTCGGGCAGCGCCACCCCCGCGGGCGGTGCCGCATCGACCAGCAGCCCGGCTGCCTCCACCGACCCGACCGACGGCGCGGCCTCGTCGGGAGCCGGAGCGTCGGCAAGCGGCCACGGGGTGCGGCTCGAGGCGACCTTCGCAATCGGCTTCCCCGAGCAGCCGGTCGACCCGGGCGTGCGCAGGAAGCCGGGCGTCGTCGTGACCTACACGCTGACCCGCGAGGGCGGCGGCGCCGGCGAGCTCGTGGCCTACGACGTCGTGCCCGACAGCCTCGGCTCGGCCGGACTGCCACCCGACGTCAACCCCGAGCACGCCTGGGTCTACGCCAGCGGCCCCGCGGTCCGGATCAGCAAGCAGGGCTTCGCCAGCGCCCCAGGCACGACCTTCGTCGCCGCCCCCACGACCGGCGCGCGCGTGATCCCGGCCGACAGCCCGCTCCAGGGCCGGGCGTATGCCGTGTCGCCCGCTGAGCTCGACGTGCCGGGTGCCGAGTTCGCGGCTCCGCGTGCCCCGCTCCCGTCGGGAAGCAGCGACTGGGAGTTCTGCGTGCAGGTCGGCGAGCGCCTGCCGGGGATGCGTCCCTCAACGGTCGGTCAGGGCGTGCTCGAGGCCCCGGTGCGGGCCCCCGAGGGTGACGAGCTGGTCTGCACACCCGCGGTGACGCTCACCGTGCCCTGACGAGGCAGACGCACGGATCGCTACGAGCCCATCACGAGGGAGAAACCGAGCGTCCACAGCACCCTGAGCACGAGGGCTGCGATGGCCCAGTTGCGCGCCAGGCGCGAGGTGCGCTCGGCGTCGGCGACCCGCCCGGCCCGCAGGAGCCTGCCCACCGAGAGGGAGAGGAAGATCGCGACGATGCCGAGCGGGGGGAACCCGAAGAAGGTCGCGAAGATCGCCAGCCCGAGGTAGCGCCGTGGGGTGAACGCCCACTGCTGGCCGACCGGAGACGGCGGCGGGGCCGAGCGGTAGGACTGCGAGGCACGCCGGGCGGGCGCTGGCGGCGGCGGCGGGCCCGAGCTCTGCGGCAGGACCGGCCCTGGAGTCTGCGGCACAACCGGCCCCGGAGCGTGCGGCAGCGGCGGGCCCTGCTGCGTCGGACCTGCAGCACCGGTGTGGTCGCTCGTCGGGTCGAGCGGTGGCAGCCAGGCCGACCAGCGGTCGGCATCCGGGTCCGGCTCTGTCGCGTCGTCGCGGTCTCGGTGATCGGTCATCTCGGGAAGGTCGTCATCTCGCGAAGGGGGCCGCACGGCATACGGCCCCGGGTGGGTCAGAGGATGCGGGGCTCTCCGGAGCCCGCGAGCTGCTTGCCGGCCGAGTGCCACGCGCGCATGCCGCCCTCGACGTTGGCGACGTCGAAGCCCTGCTGGGCGAGCCACGCCACGGCGCGGCCGGAGCGACCGCCGCTGCGGCAGACGATCGGGATGGTGTCGTCGGTGTCGGGCAGCTCGTCGAGGCGGGCCGGCAGGTCACTGAGCGGGATGTGGACGGCGTTGGGCGCGTGCCCGGCAGCCCACTCGTCGGCCTCTCGGACGTCGACGATGACGGCATCGTCGGGCAGCTCGGTCACGGTCGTCGTGGGGATCGTGCTCATGCTCCATCCTCGCACGGCCGACCGCGGCTCACGCGGGAGAGCACTAGCCTTGCGACTCGTGAAGATCATGTCGATCCAGTCCCACGTCGCCTACGGTCACGCCGGCAACTCGGCCGCCGTGTTCCCGCTCCAGCGACTCGGTCACGAGGTCTACCCCGTGCTCACGGTGACCTTCTCCAACCACACCGGCTACGGCGAGACGCGGGGGCCGCTCATCGCCCCGTCCGACGTGGCCGAGGTCATCAACGGCATCGAGGACCGTGGCGCGTTCCCGACGATCGACGCGGTGCTGTCGGGCTACCTCGGCGCCGAGGCGGTCGCCAACGTCGTGCTCGACGCGGTCGAGCGGGTCAAGGCGGCCAACCCGGCCGCGATCTACTGCTGTGACCCCGTCATGGGCGACGTCGGGCGCGGCTTCTTCGTGCGCCCCGGCATTCCGGAGTTCATGCGTGACCACGTCGTGCCCAAGGCCGACATCGTCACGCCCAACCAGTTCGAGCTCGAGCACCTCGTCGGTCGCTCGGTGACGACGCAGGAGAGCCTGCTCGAGGCGGCGCAGGAGCTGCGCTCGGTCGGCCCCGACGTCGTGCTCGTCACGAGCGCGCTCACCTCCGACACTCCCGAGGGGTCGATCCAGATGGCCTGCGTAACGGGCGAGGGCTCGTGGCTGGTGACGACGCCGATGCTGCCGATGACGGTGCGCGGTGGCGGCGACGTGACGGCCGCGGTCTTCCTCGCGCACCTGCTGACCGACGGCCCGCAGGTGGCGCTCGCCCGCACCGCCGCAACGATGTATGCCGTGCTGGAGCGCACTCACGCGGCCGGCTCCGACGAGATGCTGCTCGTGCAGGAGCAGGACTCCATCGCGGCGCCGGACGAGGTTTTTGAAATCTTCGCTACCAGTTGACCGATCGGGCTCTGAGCGCGTTATAGTCTCATCGCGCCGTTCCGCATGACCACCCCTGACCGTGCGGAACGGCGCTTTTTCACGCCCACATTCAGTGGAATCCGAATCAAATGATGCCGGGGCGACCGGAGACCGTGCGTCGGGGCAGGGGGGCTCCCAGGGGGTCGCAGGGAGCTCGTAGGGGGCTCGGAGGCTGCCGCGCGACGCGCCGATGCGTGTCTATCCGGATGTCTCAGGTTTTCGATAGAGATGCGTATACCCTCCGATCGTGGACCCGATCACGAACCCGTATGCGCCCGGCGCCGGTCAGCGCCCACCCGAGCTCGCCGGCCGCGACGAGCAGCTGCGCACCTTCGACGTCGTGCTCGAGCGGATCGCGCGCGGCCGTTCGGAGCGCTCGATCGTCCTGACGGGTCTGCGCGGGGTCGGCAAGACGGTCCTGCTCAATGCGCTGCGCAGCTCGGCGGTGCGCGCCAACTGGGGCACCGGCAAGTTCGAGGCGCGACCCGACCAGCGGCTGCGGCGTCCGATCGCGGCCGCCGCGCACCAGGCCGTGCGCGAGCTGGGGCACCCCCGCGGCTCCGAGGTCGACCAGGTGCTCGGCATCGTCAAGGCCTTCGCCCTGCGGGAGGCGCCCAGCGCCGCCAAGCTGCGCGACCGGTGGCAGCCGGGCATCGACGTGCCCGCGGTGACCGGGCGGGCCGACTCCGGAGACATCGAGATCGACCTCGTCGAGCTCTTCACCGACATCGGGGGCCTCGCCGCCGACGTGGGCAAGGGCGTCGCCATCTTCATCGACGAGATGCAGGACCTCGACCCCGAGGACGTCTCGGCGCTCTGCGCGGCCTGCCACGAGATCTCGCAGTCGGGGCTGCCCGTCATCGTCGTCGGCGCCGGGCTGCCCCACCTGCCGGCGGTGCTCTCGGCGTCGAAGTCCTACTCCGAGAGGCTCTTCCGCTACTCCCGTATCGACCGCCTCCCGCGAGAGGCTGCCGACCAGGCGCTGGTGGGGCCCGCCGCCGAGGAGCAGTGTGAGTTCACGCCCGAGGCCCTCGACGAGATGTATTCCATCACCGCGGGCTACCCCTACTTCATCCAGGCGTACGGCAAGGTCGTGTGGGACGTCGCGCCGACCTCACCGGTCACGGCCCAGGACATCCGCGTCGCGGCACCCGAGGCCGAGTCCGAGCTGGCGGTCGGCTTCTTCGGCTCACGCTACGAGCGGGCGACGCCTGCCGAGCGCGAGTACCTGCGCGCCATGGCCGATGCCGCCTTGTTGGGTTCGCCTGGTGCAGAGGCAGATTCGTCGGGGACTGAAGGCGGCGACGCGACTGGCGTGACGGCATACGCGATGGTGGGTGAGCGGGAGGCCGTGCCCACCTCGGCGGTGGCCGAGGTGCTGGGGCGCAAGCCGCAGTCGCTGTCGCCGGCGCGTGACGCCCTCATCAAGAAGGGGCTCATCTACTCCGGCGAGCGCGGGCTCATCGCCTTCACGGTGCCGCACTTCGGTCGCTACCTGCGCACGACGGCCCTCGCCGGCTGAGTCCTTCGCTGTGTGACCGGCTGCTCACGGGGCTCAGAGACCGAGTTCCACTGGCGCGCAGGGGACGTCACCGGCGACCAGTGCCGCGAGCGGGGTGGCGAGGTCGCGCGGTGAGAAGAGGTCGGGGCCGTCGTAGGCGGCGATGTCTGCGTGCTGCCACCACCGCATCGCGCTGATGTGCTCGGCGGCGAGCTCGGCATCGGACAGCGCGCCGCGAGGGTCGAAGGTTGGGGTGCGGACGAGGAAGTAGTCGTTGACCACCCCGTCGTAGCCGTCGGCGTGACCCGCCTCGACAACCTCCTGGTGCCAGACGTGAGGTGGGTCCGCGTCGATGACGAGCCCCGTCTCCTCGTGCAGCTCCCGGCGCAGGGCCTCGAGCGGCAGCTCACCGGGCTCGATGCCCCCGCCGGGGGCCGCCCACACGACGGTCGCGCCCGTCGGGACGGCCGGGTGCGGGAGGCTGAAGCGGCAGAGGAGGACGTGGTCGTCCTCAGCAAGGATGAGCGCGCGGGCGGCACGTCTCAGCCTCGGGGTGGCGGGCCCCCGGTTCACAGGAGCCCGGGGCCGGCCAGCAGGACGCGGACCTGGTCTCGGATCTCCTGCACGACCACATCGACCGGGTTGGCGATGTTGATGGTCGCCGCCATGCTGACGAACATGATCGCGGAGACGATGTGCGCGAGCGTTGCCGCGTCGTCGGGGTTGACGCGTCCGCCCCGCCCCAGGACGTCGGCGACGGCCTCCTCGGTCTGCACGGTCAGGGCGAGCGCTTCGCCGTGGTGCGGCTCCTGGGGGTCGCCGAAGACGATCTCGCGCAGGTAGGTGCGCCCGTTGTCGACCTGCTTGCGGTTGCACTCGACGACCGGGCGGATGATCGCCATCACGGCGTCGAGCAGGTCGGGGATGCCCTCGGCGGCGGAACGACCTCGGCTGAGCGCATCGGCGTAGGTGGCGTTCTGGACGAGCAGGAGCAGCTCGCCCTTGGACTTCACGTAGAGGAACAGCGTGCCTGCGCCGATGTCGGCCTTGTCGGCGATCTCCTGGGTGGTGACCTCGTCGACGCCGCGGGTGTCGAAGAGCTCTCGGGCGGCGGCGGTGATGCGGTCGAGCTTCTCCTGCTTGTTCCGTTCGCGCCGTCCGACGGGCTGGGAGGCGGGTGGCATGGTTGCCGTCCTTCTCTGCTGGGTGGGCACCTGCTGTGTGGCTCCTGCTGTGGGGCTCGAACGCGCCGGCGCTCATTCTTCCACGGAGGCGAGCGGGGCCCTCGTGGGGCGGACCTCGGGGTAGAGGGCCTCGACGGGGCTGCTGAGCGTGGCCCTGACGTGGGCGGACACCTCGTCGGCGACGACCTCGTACTCGTCGGCCTCGACGGCGTCGTAGACCATGGTCACGAGCGTGGCCGGCTGCAGCTTGGGGCCGTTCGCGTGCGCCGCCATGGCGGTGTCGACGTAGCCCATGTGCACACCGGTCACGTGCACGCCGCGGGGCGAGAGCTCCAGGCGCAGCGAGTTGGTGGCCGACCACAGCGCGGCCTTGGAGGCGCTGTAGGCCCCGCCGAACGCGTACCAGCTCGCGACCGAGTGCACGTCGACGAGGACGGCCTGCGGAGCGGCGGACAAGGTCGGCGCGAAGGCGCGGGCAAGGAGCACCGGTCCGAAGAAGTTGGTCTCCATGTTCGCCCGGAGGTCCGCCTCGGACGTCTCCAGCAGGCTGCCGCTCGGCGGGGTCGCGCCCGCGTTGTTGATGAGCGCCGTGACGTCTGGCGCGGCGGCCACGGCCGCGGAGATGGACGCGGGGTCGGTGACGTCGAGGGTGAGGGGGACGATGCGCTCGTCCTCCCACGGGCGAGGAGTGCGGGCGGTGGCGTAGACCTTCGCGGCGCCGCGCTCGAGCGCCTGGTGGACGAAGTGGGTCCCGATGCCGCCGTTCGCGCCGGTGACGAAGACTACTGCTCCATTGAGAGAAGGCATGTGGTGGTGTTCTTTCCGTGGGTGTGCGGTGGGGGCGAGCGCTGGCGGGCTCGGCGCGGTGGCGGTCAGGCCTTGAGGAAGTCGACGGCGACGCGGGAGAACGTGTCGTGGAACTGGAAGATGCCGCCGTGGCCGGAGTCGGGATAGATCACGAGCTCCGAGCCGTGGATGCGGCGGTGCAGGTCCTCGGAGAGCACGGAGGGCACCATGCGGTCGTTGTCGCCGTTGGCGACCAGGGTGGGCGCGGTGATCCTCGAGAGGTCGGCGGGTGTCGAGCGTCCCCACTTCTTGATCGCCTTGAGCTGCGTCTGGAACGCCTTCACCGAGACCGGCGCGTCGCGGTCGGCGGTGCGCTCCTTGAGCCGGCCGACGAACGCCTTGGCGGCCAGCTTGCCCGTGGTGTTGCGGTTGAAGAAGAGGAACTCCTTCGGGTCTGCCCTGGTCAGAGTGGCCCGGAGGATGTCGTAGTAGGTCGTGCGGGCCACCTTGTCCATGTCCTTCCCGCCGGCGGGGCCGGTGCCGGTGAGGACGAGCTTGCGGACGAGCCCGGGGTGCTTCACGACGAGGGCCTGGGCGACCATGCCGCCGAGGGAGAACGAGAAGATGTCGACCGTCTCGAAGCCGAGCGCGTCGATGAAGGTGGCAGCGTCGTCGGCCATCGCCTCGATGCTGTCGGGGACGGTGCCACTGGAGGCTCCGACGCCGCGGTTGTCGAAGGCGATGACGTGGTGCTCCGCGGCGACGGGGTCGATGATCCGCGGGTCCCAGTTGTCGAGGTTCGCGGCGAGGTGGACGAAGAAGACGACGGGGATCCCGCCCCGCGGCCCCAGCTCGCGGTAGGCGTAGGTGACGCCGCCGGCGTCGATGGTGCGGGTGGGGGCGTTCTTGTAGCTGGTGATGACGCCGTCCTGCGCGCCGTCGGTGTTGGTGCTCACGATGTTCTCCTGGTGCGTGGGTGCGTGGGTGCGTGGTTCGGACGAGCTGTCAGGCCATCGAGACGACGGCCTTGCCGCGGATGCCACCCTTGGCCAGCGACTCCACCGCCTCTGCGGTCTGGTCGAAGTCGAAGACCCGTCCGACGACGGGTCGTACGGCGCCGCTGTCGACCAGGTCGGTGATCTGGCGCAGCTGTTCACCGCTGGCGTGCATGAAGAGGAACTCGTACGTCACGCCGAGGCGGCGGGCCTGGCGGCGGATGCCGCTGCTGAGTGCGGCCATGACCAGCCGGAGCACCGGGTTCGCGCCGAGCTGCCGGGCGAACGCCGCGTCGGGCGGTCCGGCGATCCCGATCGCCGTGCCGCCGGGGCGCAGCACGCGCAGCGACTTCTCGAGGTTCGTGCCGCCCTGGCTGTCCAGCACGAGGTCGTATCCGTCGAGGAGCTGCTCGAAGTCCTGGCTGCGGTAGTCGACGGCGACATCTGCCCCGAGCTCGCGGACGAAGCCGAGGTTGCCGGCGCTGGCCGTGGTCGCGACCGTGGCGCCGAGGTGCTTGGCGAGCTGGATCGCGATCGTGCCGACTCCGCCGGCGCCACCGTGGATGAGCACGCGCTGCCCGGGCTGGACGTTGCCCCGTTCGACGAGTGCCTGCCATGCGGTCAGGGCCACGAGCGGCAGACCCGCCGCCTCGACGACGCTGACCGACGCGGGCTTGAGCGCCAGGTCGGCCTCGGCGACCGCGATGCGCTCCGCGAACGTTCCGATGCGGTCCTGGTCGGGCCGCGCATACACCTCGTCGCCGAGCGCGAAGCCCTGCACCTTGGTGCCGAGGCCGATGACGGTCCCGGCGACCTCGTTGCCGAGGATCTGCGGCAGCGTGTAGCGCAGGATCTGCTTGAACTCGCCCGTTCGGATCTTCTCGTCGAGCTGGTTGAGCCCGGCGGCCTCGACGCGCACGAGCACGTCACGGTCTCCGACCACGGGCTCGGGGACATCCGCCGGCTCCAACGGCCCCTTGTACTGCCTGACGACGAACGCTCGCATGACAACTGTCCTTGCATCTCGACGGTGGATGATCTGAGTTAACTCAATAATGAGTGCACTCAGTCATTCTGTCAAGGAGCGTCAGGGGAAGTGATGCGGCGCCCTGCCTCAGAGCAGGCCCTCGTCGTTGGCCACGGACTCGATCCAGTCGACGGCCTCGTCGGTGAGCTGGGTGCCGCCGTCCGTCGAGGTCCCTGCCCACCACTGCGGGCTGGTCTGGTTGCCGGTGACGCCGAGGATGTCGGCGACGATGTCGTCGGGCAGCGCCTCGCCGTTGTGGTCGACCAGCCACGAGCGGGTCGACGTGGGCAGGAGCGGCCAGAGCTGAGGAAGGTCCATGGCGCCATGCTCCTCCGTCCGGGACCCCGTCAGTCGTCCATCGCCTCGATCCCGAGCTCGGCCAGCTCGCCCGTGCGCTCGCGGATGTGGGCGACCAGCTCCGCCGGGGGTGGCTCCCAGCCGGTGATCTCCTCGACCACCCGCAGCGGCTCGGTCGTCCGGTAGGACCGGGTCGGGTTGCCGGGGAAGCGCTTGTCGGTGACGTTCGGGTCGTCCTCGATGGTGCCGAGCGGCTCGACCCGATAGACCCGCGCGGGCCCGTCGCCGCGAGCGAGCTCGGCCGCCAGGGGCGCGCCCCCGACCGAGGCCGTCAGGTAGATGTGGTTGGCCCGTCGGCCGGATCCGTAGTTCGAGCGCCAACCCGGCGTCAGCAGCTCGCCCGGGCGCACGTCAGCCCTCGTGCCGTGGAAGAACGGCCCGGGGTCGTCGACGACGCGCGGTGGTGGCGGTGGATCGCGCAGGAGGCTGTCGAGCCGGGTCATGAGCACCGCAACCCGGGCGCGTCCCTTCGGCGCCCGCGGGTAGCGGTTCAGCACGTCGAGGACGAGCGGGGTGGCTCGCTTCGCCGCAGCTGTGACGACGTACTCCGCGACCACAGGGTCGTCGCCTCGCGCGAGCTCGGCCGCCCGCGCCGCGTGGGCGGCGGCGCCCAGGATGTGGCGCACCTGCGTCGCCTTCGCCAACGGATGGAGGTATGCCGCCGCGGCCGCATCCCCTGCAGCGCTCGCCGCGTGCCGGGCTGCCTCCGTGTCGGCATCGCGCGCGGCTCGGTGGGCGTCGGTGGCGGCGGTGCGCTGGAGGCGCGAACGGGGCGCTCCTTCGGCGAACACTCGTGCGGCCTCCAGTGCGGCGGCCGGGCGCTGGTCGTCGGGGTGGGCCTTCTGGAAGATCACGAGGGCGGGCTCTGCGCACGAGACGGCATACGCCGCAATAGCGCGCAGCTCCTCGGTCGTCAGCGCGAAGTCACCCGAGCGTGTCTGCATCTTCTGGAGTTTCGCACAGGTCGCCCGGACGGCGAGGTGCGAGATCCCGCTGCACTCGGGGCTGGCTCGGCACCTCTCTGCCCCTAGAGTCGGCGGGTGACTGACTCACCGGTGAGCGAGCGCGATCGACTGAAGTACTTCCTCGACGAGCAGCGCTCCGCGGTGCTGGCGATCATCGAGGGCCTTGAGGAGGTGCAGCTGCACTCGCCGGTCTTCCCGTCCGGGTGGACCCCGATCGGGCTGATCCTGCACCTCACCGGCGCCGAGGCCATGTGGTTCGAGGGAGTCGTCATGGGGAGGCAGCCGCAGCTGAGCTGGGACGACGGGATCGACGACCCGCCCTACGACCCCGAGGCGCCGTTCACCACGAGCCATGCCAGCGGCGCGGTCATCGAGCAGTACCGCCGTCAGTGCGCCGTCTCGAACGAGATCCTCGGGTCGCGCGACCTGCACGCGCCCCTGCTGGGCACGGTCGGCTTCGACTGGCCCGGCGAGCCGATCACCGATCTGCGCTGGGTGGCCCTGCACCTCATCGAGGAGACCGACGCCACGCCGGCCACCTCGACGTGGCGCGTGAGCTCCTCGACGGGGTGTCGGGACGGGGTCCGCGCTAGCGGCTGCCGGCCTCGTCGTCAGTCCTCGAAGACGGACCAGCAGATGGCGTTGCGGCGCGCCTGGTCCTCGAGGACGAGCGCGCGGACCCGCTCGGGGAGCTGGTCGCGCTGCCAGTCGCGCTCGCGCCGTCCGGCACTGCCGTCGTTCGGGTCCGCTGCCCGAGCGGCCTTGATGGCGTATGCCGCAGCGCCGAGATCGTGCTCGGGCACGTGCCCCACGCAGGCGGCCTGGCCCGCGGCGTAGGCGGCGAACCGTGCCGCTCCTCGCAGCGGTCGCGCGGCCGCCATGGCATGCCCCCCGGTCGCCCGGGCCACCATCATCGCCATCTCGCCCCGGGCCCACGCGCGCGCCGCGGCGATCGCGTCGCGAGGTCGGGCGTCCGAGTGCGCCTCGGTCTCGAAGAGAGGCAACACGTGCTCCGCGCACTCGGCAGCCCACAGCGCGAGCAGCCGGTGGTCCTCATCGCTGAGCAGGCCGCCGCGGCGGATCGTGACCAGGCGTGGGTCGCGGACCTCCGGCAGGATCATCGAGCCAGCCTGCCACCCTCGGCCGGGCCACCGAGCTCCCGGCGCGGCGGCATACGGGGAAGCCTGTCAGCCGCCGGCGGGGCCGGTGTCCTGCGCCTCGAGCCTGCGCACCCGCGCGACAAGGCCCTTGAGGAGCAGCATGGCGACGTGCGGGTGTTGGTCGATGAGGCTGGTGAACGCGGTCGGTGACAGGCGGAATGCTCGCAGGCCGTCAGGTCCGCTCATGACGGTGGCCGTGCGCCCGGAGCCGTCGATGAGCGACATCTCGCCGAAGTAGTCACCCGTCGACAGCGAACCCACGACACGACCGTCGACGACGACGTCGGCAGTGCCCTCGATCAGCATCACCATGCCTGCGCCGCGATCGCCCTGGTTGACGACCGGGACGCCCGGGGCGACCGAGACCGTCGAGCCGCGGGCGATCACCTCTTCGGCCAGGTCGTCGGGCAGCTCGCAGAAGAGTTCGACGGCGCACAGAGAGTCCTTCAGGGTCATGCTCGCCTCCCACACCAGGGCCCGCGACGGGGCCTGCCTTTCGACGGTAGTCCTGCTGAGAGCGCGCCGGGCCGTAATCTGACGAATCCCGATGCGCCCCAGCGCCTCTCGGCGCCAGTGCCGCTGCCCCTGCCTGCGACAGCCGCTGTCAGATCGCCGACCACGGCGCGTTCAGCTCGAGCAGCATGTCGTTGTGGAGGCGCCGCCGCTGGGTGAGCGGCGCGTTCGGGAAGTTCTCGGTCAGCGTCGTGACGACTCTGCTGACGTCGGTCAGTGGCCAGGACCACGGGGCCGGCGGATCGGGCAGACGAACCATCGCTGCGGCGCAGCTGGGCGCCGTGAGGGCCCCCAGGGCGATGGCGGCGACGAGGGCGGCTCCTGCTCGCGTGGTGTGCATTCGAACTCACCTCCGGGGTGTCGCGACAACGTGCGATTCCCTCAACGGTGGGCCGAACGGCGCTCACAGTCTGTGCCCGCGGTGACACAACGAATGTCTTTTGCCTGCAAGGAATTTCCTAGGGCTCCTGGGCCGGATCCTCAGCCGGCGCGGAGGTGGGACGCGATCGCCTTCAGGGCACGCTCACGCTCAGGATCCGTCCACGCCCGCCCGTCGAGGACGACCCACGCGACACGCTGCGGTGTCAGCAACGCCACCGCGGGGGCCTCGCCGCTGGGGTTCGCGGTCGGGTTGGAGGGGACGCTGCCGACCACGGCTGGCACGCCGTGCACGGTCGCGGGCACGGCGTCGGCGCAGCTGACGAACGCGGCCTGGAGGTAGCGCGCGGCCCTCTTGGGGTCTCCCGCCGCGAGCTCGATCTCGACGTAGGTCGCCGAACGCTCGGCCGAGGGGTCGGTGGCCGCGCCACTCTCGTTGGTGCTGAGACTGATTCGACGTATGCGTTCGGCGCCGAAGGCGTTGACCATGTCCTTCCAGTCCAGCGAGACCCAGGGCGGCGGTTGGGCGCACCAGGCGTCAGCGCCGTCGCCGAGGGCCTGGCCGCACTTGGCGTCATCGGCAGCGTCCGGCCCGGGCACGAACTCGTCGTTGGCGTCGATGCCGGGCGCGACACCGTCACTGAAGAGGTCGGTGAGCGGCAGCTCCGCGTCCCCGCCCCGACCGAGTTCCCGGTGCTCCGAGCAGCGCGCCGCCTCCGTGACCCCGGTCATGGTCACACCGGGTGTGCCGGAGTCCGCGACCGGTGACGGCTGCGGCGGCGTCGAGCCGCCACTCTCGCAACCGGCCACGGCCAGGAGCGCCAGCGCGACGGCCGGCCCCAGCGCGAGACGACCTGTGCGTGACGACGCCCGATCCGAGCTTCCCCTGTTCATTCCCGGAGTCTTCCAGTGGCGCAGCACCCCCGTCATCTGGTTGCGGCGCACGATGCCCGATGCCACCGCCACCAGACCGCACCCAAGCGTCCGAGCACTGGACGGATCCTCGACGGCTGTCAGGAGTCATAGCACGTTTTGGTCATGACATGGCACGCCTTCTCCTCGTTCGTCGTCTTCGCCGCCGTCGTGAGCGTGATCCCCGGCCCGGACTTCGTGGTCGTGCTGCGCAGTGCCGTGGTGGGCGGGCGGCCTCGGGGGCTGTGGGCGGCCGCCGGGGTGACGACCTCCAACGCGGTGCAGGGGCTGGCGGTCGCCGTCGGCCTCGGCGCGTTCATCGTGGCGAGCCAGCCACTCTTCACGGCGATCAAGTGGGCCGGCGTCGGCTACCTCCTGTTCCTCGCCGCCCGGACGCTGCGCTCTGCCTTCCGCGGTGACTACGAGCTCGACCTCGGCGATGCCCCGGAGCGGCGGGATCGCAGCCGGGCCTGGCTGGGCTGGCGGGCGGGCTTCACCTCCAACATCACCAACCCGAAGGTGCTGGCGTTCTACCTCGCCGTCCTTCCCCAGTTCCTGCCCGACGGCGTCGCCCCCGTCGAGGTGGTGGGGCTCGCGCTCACCCACGCTGTCATCTCGGCCGTTTTCCTCGTGCTGGTCACGCTGAGCGCGCATGCCGCCCGACGCGTCCTCACCCGCCGGCGCGTGCGCCGCGGCGTCGACGTCGTCACCGGGACGGCCATGCTTGGTTTCGGAGCGCGGTGGGCGTTCGAGAGCGCCTGACGGCGACCGACTCCTTCTGCACGGGTCAGTAGGCCATGACCGCCCAGACCGTCTCCCGCTCGCCGGGGCTCTCGCTGGTGGTGCGGGGTCGGTTGAGCCGGCCCAGCCGGGACGCGGTGCCGGGCCTGGCGCCGTGGGTGGAGTCTTGTCTGCGCTGCCTCTGTATTGAGTCACCACGTGACTCAGTCCAGTCCAGTCGCGCCTGGGCGCCCCGGTGGCGTTGCTCTGAGGGAGTCTGAGCCACTGGATGACTCAACGCAGAGGAGGCCCGGGTCACCTCACGAGCTCCTCGCCCGCGACCGCCGCGCCCTCACCACCAGATGCCGGTGCGTCGCAGCCGCGGGCTGTCGGTTGCCGGAGGGTAGATGACGATCACCCGGTAGGGCGTCGTCGGCAGTGGCTGGGCCGTCACGTCGGTCTCGAGCGCGATGAGCCGGCGGACCCGCTCGTCGGTCGGCGGGTGGGTGCGCAGCAGCAGCGGGTCGGGCCCGGCCGAGCGACCGACGAGGATCCGCTCCCAGATGCGCCCGTCGGCGTGCTCGAGGACGACGAGCGCCCGCGCGAGCCCCTCCGGGTCGCCCGTCAGCGAGGCGGCATCGAGGTCGGCGTCGTACTCCCGCGACCGCGACACGGCGAGCTGCATCAGCGTCACGACCATGGGCACTGCGACGAGCACGAGCGACACGAGCAGGGGCACGAGGCTGTTTCGGCTGACGGCGAGCGGCAGGGTGACCAGCCCCGACCACAGCCCGACCCACGACATCCACTGGGCGAGCCGCCCCACGAGGTCGGACAGGCTCATGACCGCCGTGTCGCCGTGGCGCAGGTGGCTCACCTCGTGCGCGACGACGGCCGCGAGCTCGCGGCCGTCGAGCAGGCGCAGCAGCCCGTCGGTGACGGCGAGCGCCGACTCGTCACCGCGGCCGACGACGAAGGCGTTGACCTGGGGGCTCGCGACGTAGAACACCGTCGGCCGCCGGTCGAGCTGCGCCCGCTCGGAGAGCACGTCGACGAGCTCGTGCAGACGAGGTGCGGCTGCGCGCGGGACGGGCTGGGCGGCATACAGGGAGAGGACCCAGGCCGTCGGCACGCGCGGGCGCAGCGTCGCGAGGACCACCACGACGAACACGGCCCAGACGAGCCCAGCGGTGCCCGCGAGCAGCCATGCGGCAGCTCCGAGCACGCCGGCCAGGCCGACGAAGAGGAGCAGCTCCTGGGCGAGGTTGCGCACCCGATGCCGTCGACCCGGGGCGTATGCCGCCGCGACGCGCCGCCCGTCGGGGCGAGGTCGCGCAGCCGGGTGGGTGCCGGTCGGCCTCATGACTCCAGACTCGTGCGTCGGGCCCAGCCGCCCCAGTGCCGAACGTCCTGCCGAACGTCCTGCCGAAACGCTGTCGCCCGGGCCGTTGTGGAGGTGCGGGTCGGAGCCCACACTGAGACATGGCCGTCGACCTCGAGCAGGACTGGTTCCGCGGGCTCCGCGAGCTGCGCATCGCCCGCACCCCCAAGCGAATTCGCGCACTGCTGGACGGCCAGACCGTCCTCGACACCCGTGACGCGCTGCTCGTCTACGAGCCGCGCCGCGTCGTGCCCTGGTATGCCGTCCCGCCGGGTGACCTGGACCTGCAGCTCAGTGAGCACGACCCTTCGCCCGTGCCCGAGCTGCGCGCACCCGTGCTGCCGCCTCACCACAACGACTGGCACACCGTGCCGGGGCACTCGCTCCACCTCGAGGGCCACGGTGAGGTGGCCTTCCGCCCGGACGATCCCGATCTCGGCGGTCGCCTTGTCCTGCACTGGGATCCGTTCGAGTGGCTCGAGGAGGACGAGCCCGTCATGGGCCACCCGCACGACCCGTTCAAGCGCATCGACGTGCTGCGCAGCAGCCGGCACGTCCGTGTCGAGGTGGGCGGCACGACCGTCGCCGAGTCGTCCCGGCCGACGATGCTCATCGAGACGGGGCTGCCGGTGCGGTGGTACCTCCCGCAGGAGGACGTCCGGATCGACCTGCTCACCCCCTCCGAGACGCACACCGTCTGTGCGTACAAGGGGGTCGCGTCCTACCTCAGCGCACCGGGGGCTCCGGACGTCGCGTGGTTCTATCCCGACCCCCTGCACGACGCGCTCCAGGTCAAGGACCTCGTCAGCTTCTGGCGGGCGGCCACGGTCGAGGTCGACGGGGTGGCGGTCAGCACCTCGATGCCCGGCGAGCCGGGCGACGGGGCCGACCGTGCCGGCGGGGCCGACGGGCGCCCCGGCGCGATCTAGGCTGGACGGCATGCCACGCCCCGACGTGCCGCCGCAGGACGGCCCCCCACGTCACCGGATCTTCGGTGCGAGCTTCGCCAGCATCTATCCGCACTACGTCGCCAAGGCGGAGCGCAAGGGCCACACCAAGGCCGAGGTCGACGAGGTCATCGCGTGGCTGACGGGCTACGACGCCGCAGGCCTCGACCGTGTCCTCGGGTCCGAGGTCGACCTCGAGACCTTCTTCGCCGAGGCTCCGGCGATGAACGCCAACGCCTCGCTCATCACCGGCGTCATCTGCGGCTACCGCGTCGAGGAGATCGAGGACCCGCTCATGCAGAAGATCCGCTACCTCGACAAGCTCGTCGACGAGGTCGCCAAGGGCAAGAAGATGTCGTCGATCCTGAGGGGGTCCCCGGCCGCCGGCTGAGGGTCAGCCCGCCCCGAGCGCTGCGTCGATGGCCTCGTTGACCGCCGAGACCACGGGCCAGGCGCCTGCCGTGCTGTTGCCGATGACGCTCACCGTCGTCCGGCTCTCGACGAGGTGCGTCGAGCGGAAGGACGCGCCAGCGTCGTAGCCCTCGAGGATGAGGGCCGGATGTGTCCGGTGGAGCCAGAAGCCCATGCCGTAGCGCCGCCGCTCCTGCGGCACGTCGTGCCGCGGCCGGGTCATCTCCTCCACGGTCGCCGGCGTGACGATCCGACCGTCGAGCAGCGCGAGCCAGAAGCCGTGCAGGTCGCCGGCGGTCGTGAACACCCCGCCGTCACCGTTGCCGAGCAGTGGCAGGTGGAGCGTGTTGACGAGGTTCCCGTCGGTGTGGAGGTAGCCGAGGGCGGCCTCGGCCGGCAGGTCGTTGAGGGGGAGGAAGTCGGTGCGCTCGAGGCCCGCGGGCTCGATGACGAGCCGCCGCACGACGTCGTGGAAGGAGCTGCCCGTCACCCGCTCGAGCACGACCGCCAGCACGACGTAGCCGCCGTTGCAGTAGGAGAACCGCTCGCCCGGCACGAAGGACTGGGGGTGCCCGTCGAGCAGGGGCAGGAACGCCTCGGCCGTGGTGAGGGTGTGCACGGGAACGGTGAGGACGTAGTCGTCCGGCTCCCAGTCGCCCTCGTCGAGGTAGTCACCGATTCCGGAGGTGTGGGTGAGCAGGTGCTCGGGGGTGACCCGGCTGTCGATGAGGGGGAGGTCGTCGCCGAGCAGCTCGCGCACGGGTTGGTCGAGCCGCAGCTCGCCGTCCTCCACGAGCCGCATGACCGAGAGCGCGGTGAACGCCTTGGACCCGCTGGCCACGGCGATCCGCGTGTCGGCGGTCATCGGCACGCGCAGGGCGCGGTGGGCGAAGCCCTCGCACCTCTCGAAGGTGCGCTCACCCCCGACGTCGACCGTGACGACACCGGTGAAGGACTCGGCGGCCATCGCGGTGTCGAGCGTGGCGGTGTCGAGCTCCATGTCAGGCCTCCGGTGTCGGGTCACGGGTGGTGGAGCGCGCGGAGGAGGTGCTCCTCCGCGTCGGCGAGGTAAGCGCGCAGCGCCGCAGTGGCACCGGCGCGGTCGCCGGCCTCGAGGTCACGGATGATGACCTCGTTGCGGTCGAGGTAGGGCTCGTGGAAGCCGGGGTCATCGCCCATCAGGTGGAACACGAGTCTCATCTCCGCGAGCACGCCCTCCATGAGGTGGTCGACCCGGCGGCTCCCTGCGAGCCGGACGACGCTGCGGTGGAACTCCTGGTTGCCCTGGGCCACGCCGGCGACGTCACCCCGCTCACGGCATACGCGTGCGGCCTCGACGACCTCACGCAACCTGGCGACGGCCTCGTCGGAGAAGCCCGGACCGCGCTCGAGGGCCGCCGGCTCGATGAGCTGGCGCGTGGCATACAGGTCACGGATGTCGCCGGCGGTGGGGGTGGCGACGAACACGCCGCGGTTGGGCTCGCGGGCGGCGAGCCGCTCGGCGATGAGCAGGGCGAACGCCTCGCGGATCGTGTTGCGCGAGAAGCCGAGGGCGGCGCCGATCGTCTCCTCCGTGAGGCGCGTGCCGGAGCGCAGGGCGCCGTTGACGATCTGCTCGCGGAGCGCGTCCGCGACCCGCTCCGCAGCCGAGGGCTGGGCAGACACGCGGGTCGGGATCTGGCGCAGGGCCTCGGACAGGTCGCGGTTGGCCACAACGGCACTCTAGGCCGCCGGCGGGAGCCGTCGTAGGATCGCGGTATCGCAGGATTGTTGAACAATATGGCGTGCAGCAGCCAGGAGGAGGAGGCGAATGACCGTCCAGCGGATCGACCTCAACTCCGACCTCGGCGAGAGCCTCGGCGCGTGGGAGCTGGGCAACGACGACGCGATGCTCGACATCGTCACGAGCGCCAACGTGGCCTGCGGCTTCCACGCGGGCGACAGCCTGACGCTGATGCGCACCTGCGCGCAGGCGGCAGAGCGTGGGGTCGTCGTCGGGGCGCAGGTCGGCTACCGCGACCTCGCCGGCTTCGGCCGCCGGTTCATCGACATGGCGCCCGACGAGCTGACGGCCGACGTGATCTACCAGATCGGCGCGCTCGAGGCGATGTGCCGGGTCGCGGGGGTGCGGGTGGAGTACGTCAAGCCCCACGGCGCCCTCTACAACGCGATCGTGCAGCACGAGGAGCAAGCCGCCGCCGTCGTCGCGGCCGTCGTCGCCATCGACCCCAGCCTGCACGTCATGGGCCTGCCCGGGTCCGCCTTCCTCCGGCTCGCCGGGGAGGCCGGGCTCAGCACCGTCTCCGAGGCCTTCGCCGACCGTGCCTACACCCCCGAAGGTCACCTCGTGTCGCGGCGCGAGCCCGGCGCCGTCCTCCACGACCCCGAGAGCGTCGCCGCCCGCATGGTGCGGCTCGCCACCGAGGGCCGCATCACGGCGATCGACGGCACCGAGATCGAGGTGCGGGCCGACTCGATCTGCACCCACGGCGACTCGCCCGGGGCCGTCGAGATGGCTCGGGCGCTGCGCACCGCCCTGACCGGCGCGGGCATCGAGATCGCCCCCTTCACGAGGTAGGTCGCGATGTCCCACCCGAGCGACTCGCCCGTGACAGCGCCCACGCCAGCGCGCACGACACCCTCGTCGGCACCGCCGCTGCGCCTCCGCCTGCTGCCGATGGGCGACGCGGCACTGCTCGTCGAGACCGACGGCATCGACTCCGTGCTCGCGCTCGCGGCGGTGCTCGCGCCGCTCGCCCACACCGGCGAGGGCATCTGGGCCGAGGTCGACGACCTCGTGCCGGCAGCCCGCACGCTCCTCGTCGTCGCGCGCCCGACGACGGACCTCGACGAGCTCGCCCGCGTGCTCCTCCGCGCTGCACGTGGTGCGAGCGTCGGGGCCGGCACGTCCGAGCAGCGCGTCGTCGAGATCCCCGTCGTCTACGGCGGCCCCGACCTCGCCGAGGTGGCCGCCCTCACGGGCCTGGCCCCCGACGAGGTCGTCGTCGCGCACACGGGCACGGAGTGGCGGGTGGGCTTCGGCGGCTTCGCGCCCGGCTTCGCCTACCTCGTCGGCGGCGACCCACGCCTCACGGTGGCTCGCCGCGCAGAGCCGCGCACGCGGGTGCCGGCCGGATCCGTCGGCCTCGCAGGCGAGTTCAGCGGCATCTACCCACGCGAGTCGCCGGGCGGATGGCAGCTCATCGGCACGACCGACGTCGTCCTGTGGGACACCGACCGGCAGCCGCCCGCGCTCCTCTCACCCGGCACCACCGTGCGTTTCGTGGAGGCCGGGCGATGACCCGCAGCGTCGAGATCATCGAGCCCGGTCCGCTGACCCTCGTGCAGGACCTCGGGCGGGTCGGGCACCTCGCCGTCGGCGTCGGTCGCTCCGGCGCTGCCGATGTCGGCGCCTACCTCCTCGGCGGACGTCTCCTCGGCAACGTCCGTGGGGTCGCAGCGCTCGAGGTGACCCTCGGCGGGCTGTGCCTCCGGGCATGCGGCGACGTGCTCGTCTGCCTCACCGGCGCCCACGCTCCGGGGCACGTCGGCGGCCGACCGGTCCCGCACGCCGCACCCTTCACGATCCGTGACGGCCAGGAGCTCGCCCTCGGTATGCCGTCCAGCGGACTGCGCACCTACGTGTCCTTCCGTGGTGGGCTGGCCATGCCGGAGGTGCTCGGGTCGCTGGCATCGGACACGATGTCGGGACTCGGGCCGGAGCCGGTGCGGGCGGGTCAGGTGCTCGAGATCGGCCGTCGCACAGAGGGATTCCCGCACGTCGACGTCGCCGCGGTGCCGCCACCGACCGGCGGCCCGGTGGAGCTCGCCGTCCTGCCGGGTCCGCGCATCGACTGGTTCGCCAGGCCGCAGGCTCTCGCCGAGACGCCGTGGTGCGTCTCGGGACGCAGCGACCGCAAAGGGATTCGCCTCGAAGGCGACCCGATCGGACGGCATACGCGCTGGCGTGACGCGGAGCTGCCGAGCGAGGGCATGGTGCGCGGCGCGATCCAGGTGCCGCCCAACGGCCAGCCGGTCCTCTTCCTCAACGACCACCCCGTCACGGGTGGCTACCCGGTGATCGGCGTCGTGCGGACGGCCGACGTCGACCGCGCAGCCCAGCTGCAGCCGGGTCAACAGGTACGGCTCCGATGGGAGCAGAAGTGACGAGCTCGACTGATGCGCAGCGAGATCCGACTGCGGTGCCGGCGACGACACCGACGATCCCACTCCTGCCGGACGACCCCGCGGCGCTGTCACCGAGCGAGGCGAGGTCGCTCTTCGCTGCCGGTCTGCGGGTGCCGACGCCCGGCTGGTGCACCGGCTTCGCCCAGGCCAACATCGTCGCCGTGCCCCAGGCCCTCGCCTTCGACATGATGCTCTTCGCCCAGCGCAACCCCAAGCCGTGCCCGGTCCTCGACGTCCTCGACGCGGGCGAGGTGCGCGGCGGGGTGCTGGGCGGCACCGACCTCGCGTCGCACGCGGACATCCGCACCGACCTCCCGCTCTACCGCGTCTACAAGCATGGCGAGCTCGTCGCGGAGGTGTCCGACGCACGTGAGCACTGGCTCGACGACCTCGTCACCTTCATCGTCGGCTGCTCGTTGACGTTCGATCACCCGCTGCTCGAGGCCGGGGTTCCGGTGCGTCACCTGACGGCCGGGCGCACCGCGCCGATGTATGTGACGACGACCCGCTGCTGGGCCGCAGGCCGGCTCTCGGGGCCGCTCGTCGTCTCGATGCGTGCGATCCCTTCGGCGCTCGTCGCCGATGCGGTGCGCGTGACGTCGCGCTACCCGTCGGTGCACGGCGTGCCATGCCACATCGGCGACCCCTCGGCCCTCGGCATCGCCGACCTCGCGGCGCCGGACTTCGGTGACCCACCGGTCATCGAGGAGGGCGACGTGCCCGTCTTCTGGGCGTCCGGCGTCACCGCGCAGGCGCTGGTCATGGAGTCGCGCCCGGCGCTCGCCATCACGAACGCTCCGGGGCACCTGCTGGTGACCGACGCCCGCGACTGCGCGTATGCCGTCCCCTGAGGGGGCCATCAACGCGCGCCTCCGAGCCCGGCCGGCGCAGCCGTCTGGCGGTGGTGAGGTTGTCGACGCTCGGGGCGTCGCTACCCTAGGTCGTGATGGCGGTGGGGCTCGCCGACAACCGCGACGAGGGTCGCCAACAGTC
Organism: Humibacillus xanthopallidus; assembly: GCF_006717145.1. Taxonomy (GTDB): domain Bacteria; phylum Actinomycetota; class Actinomycetes; order Actinomycetales; family Dermatophilaceae; genus Humibacillus; species Humibacillus xanthopallidus. The sequence continues at coordinate 320,825 of NZ_VFQF01000003.1, forward strand.
CCTACCCGAGCGGTAGGAGCACGCATGCCAACAGATCCTGCGCCCATGGGCGCCGGCGCCGGTCCGGCCGGTGCCTCGATGCCCGTCGACCCCGACGCGCCCAGCCGGGTGCCGCTGGGCCGCCACGTGTCGAGCATCGTGCGCGAGCGCTGGGACATCCTCGCCGTCATCGCGGCCGGGGGCGCTCTCGGGAGCGCCGCGCGCTACGGCGCCGGTGTGCTCTGGCCGCACGACCCGTCCGAGATCGCGTGGTCGACCCTGGTCGTCAACGTCGTGGGCGGCTTCCTCCTCGGCCTGCTCATGGTCTTCGTCAACGACGTCTGGCCGCCGCACCGCTACGTCCGCCCCTTCCTCGGGGTCGGCGTCCTCGGCGGGTTCACGACCTTCTCGACCTACATGCTCGACACCCACGCGCTCCTCGCCGCGGGCCGCCCACCCGTCGCGCTGCTCTATCTCCTCGGCACCTTGGTCGTCGGGCTGGTGGCGGTGTGGCTCGGCATCCTCGTTGGGCGTGGTGCGGCGGCGGTCTCACGCACCCGCCGCGCTCGCCGCGACCACCGCGAGGGGGCCTCGTGACGCTGCTGCTTGTGCTCGCAGGTGGTGTCATCGGCGCCCCGCTGCGCTACCTCACCGACCTGCTCGTCCAGTCCCGCCACGACAGCCTCTTCCCGTGGGGCACCTTCATCGTCAACGTCGCCGGCTCGCTCGTGCTCGGCTCGGTGCTCGGCGCCGCCTCGACCGGAGCGCTGCCCCCGGCGGCGGTGACCTTCGTCGGCACGGGCATCTGCGGCGCGCTCACGACGTTCTCGACGTTCGGCTTCGAGACCGTGCGCCTCATCGAGGAGGGGTCGATCTCCACCGCCACCGCCAACGCCGTGGGAAGCCTCGCGGCGGGTCTTGCCGCCGGCAGCCTGGGCTGGTTCCTCGTCACCGCGCTCGCCTGAGCCGGCGACCCGGCCGGCCGTCCGCGTCACCGGCGACCGCGGCTCATCACGAACCGCGACCCGACGCCCGCTCGGCCCCGGTCGTCGGGCCTGCGCCCGAAACGGGCATAGTGGGGGCGAGCTCGCGCACCCGCGCGGCACGACGGCGGGGGTGTACGGGATGGCGGCGGCCGAGGCATGAGACTGCTCGTCCACTCCCTGGTCATCGTTCTCGGCCTGGTCCTCTACGTCGTGTCGACGCGCACCGAGCCCCGGCGGTGGCGCAACGGCGTCTTCCTCCTCGCCGCCGTCTGGTCGGCGGTCGACCTCCTCGCGGGTGAGATCGTGGGCCGGCTCGGGGTGGAGCGGCACGAGGACGCCGTCGTCCTGCTCGCCCTGCCCTGGCTGGGCGCCGTGGTGCTCGGCCTGCTCCTGCTGCTCAACGGGCTGCGCATGGTTCGCCGCGGTGGACGCAGCCTCAGCAACCTCCTCTCGCTGCTGCTCGGCCTCGCCATGATCGTCGCGACCGTCATCGGCGTCACGCTCTTCCTCTCCGGCACGACGACGACGGTCGCCGTCGCGGGCATCGTCATCCTCCTGCTCCCGGGCTACCCGGCCCTGTCGCTCGTGAGCTACGTCCTCTACTGCCTCGACTACCTGAGGCGCCGCAAGCGCCCGACGCCCGCGGCGATCGTCGTGCTCGGGTCCGGCCTCGTCCACGGCCGCATCCCGCGCCTGCTCGCCCGGCGCCTCGACGCCGCGATCGCGCTGCGCCGCACCGAGGAGCTCCACGGGGGACGACCCCCGCTCGTGCCGAGCGGCGGCCAGGGCGACGACGAGCCGACGTCCGAGGGTGCGGCCATGACGGCATACCTGCTGGAGCGGGGGCTCGACGAGAACGAGGTCGTCACTGAGGACCGAGCGACCTCGACGGAGGAGAACCTCCTGCTCTCGCGGGCGCTCCTCGAGGAGCACGGCGTCACGGGGCACCTGCGGGTCGTCACGAGCGGCTACCACGTCGGCCGCGCCGCGCTCATCTGCCGGCGTCTCGGGCTCGACGCCGACGTCAGCGGCGCGCGCACCGCGTGGTACTTCGTGCCGAGCGCCTTCCTGCGCGAGTTCGTCGCCGTCCTCACCTACCACCCGTGGGTCAACGCGATCGGGCTCACCGTGTGGGCTGCGCTGAGCGCCGTCCTCACGTATGCCGTGATCGCCGGCTGAGGGTCGCGTGACCTCGCCACGACGGCTCCCGACCTGAATACTGGTCACTGAGTCCGCTCCGGCACCGGCACCCAGGAGAGCGCATGAGTTTCGTGACGAGAGGCTTCCACGGTCGGCGCCGTGACGACGACGGCCGGCTGCCTCCGGGGCAGCACCTGACCGGCGACTTCCCGGTGCTGTCAGCGGGGCCCACCCCACGCATACCGCTGGACGAGTGGGAGCTGTGGGTCGCCACGGAGGACGGCACCCGGCACACGTGGTCGTGGACCGAGCTCATGGCGCTCGCCGCCGACGAGCCGACCGTCGACATCCACTGCGTGACGAGCTGGTCGAAGCTCGACACGACGTGGCGGGGGGTCTCGCTGGACACGATCCTCGCCGACGTCGAGACGGCCGCCGACTACGCGCTCGTGCACAGCTACGGCGGCTACACGACGAACCTCCCGCTCGAGGACCTGCTCGACGGAAAGGCTTGGGTCGCCTACGAGTTCGAGGGCGACGACCTCCACCCCGAGCACGGCAGGCCCGCCCGGCTGCTCGTGCCGCACCTCTACTTCTGGAAGTCGGCCAAGTGGGTGCGCGGCATCGAGCTCATGCTCGAGGACAGCCCGGGCTTCTGGGAGCAGCTCGGCTACCACGACTACGGAGACCCATGGCGCGAGCAGCGATACCAGGGGGACTGAGCGCCCGGCGCGCCTGGCGGCCGGCGCGACTGCTCGAGCGTCGGGTCGAGAGCGCCAGCGCGACGACGCTCGTCCTCGACGTGACGGACTGGCCGGGCCACCTGCCGGGGCAGCACGTCGACGTGCGCCTCACCGCCGACGACGGCTACACCGCCACGCGCAGCTACTCGCTCGCGGCGCCGGCCGAGGGCGACCGGGTGGAGGTCACCGTCCAACGCGTGCCCGACGGTGAGGTCTCGCCCTTCCTCTGCGATGTCTTCCAGGTGGGTGACGCCGTCGAGCTGCGGGGACCGGTCGGGGGCTGGTTCGTCTGGCGCCCGGACCAGCCGGGGCCGGTCCTGCTCGTCGCCGGCGGGTCGGGGGTCGTGCCCCTCATGGCGATGCTGCGGGCCCGCCCTGCCGTCGGGCCACCCTTCCGCCTCGTCTACTCCGCCCGCCAGCCCGACGACGTCATCTACCGTGAGGAGCTCGCTGCCCTTGCGGGGACCGACGGCGTCGACGTGCGCCACGTCTTCACGCGCCGTGGGGCGCCGGTCGGTGCAGACGGTGCAGACGGTGCCGATGGCGCGGACGGTGCGGGCCATGTGCGGCCGCCGGGGCGGCTGCGGTCCGCCGACCTGGAGGGCGCGGGCTGGGGGCCGGCCGACGCGCCCACCTGCTACGTCTGCGGGCCGACCGGCTTCGTCGAAGCCGCGGCAACCATCCTTGCGTCGGCCGGCCACGACGCGGCGCGCATCCGGACCGAGCGCTTCGGGCCGACCGGCTCGTGAAGGAGGCAGTGATGCAGGGTCAGGACAGTGCTGAGAACAGTGGTGAGGAGCCGGTGGGCGGGGCGGGTCTCGACGGGAACGTGCTCGCCGGGCCGCTCTCCGAAGTGTTCGCGGTCGACATCACGACCGCGGTCGGGCGGTGCCGCGGGTGCGGGACGAGCTCGGCCATCGCGACGCTGCGCGTCCACGGCCCCCAGCCCGGGCTCGTCGGGCGCTGCCCCGGGTGCGACGACGTGCTGCTCCGCATCGTGCGCACACCTGACGCGGTCTGGCTCGACCTCGGCGGCCTCATCTCCCTGCGCATCCCCGCCGCCGGCTGACAGGAAAGTCTCAGGGGCGCAAAACCCCACACAGCACCCGAGAAGGTCCACACTTGGCCGGTGATCGGCGAGGACTTTGACCGTGTCCTCTCCAGGGCACGCACCGGTGACGAGGCCGCCTTCGCCCGACTGTGGCGTGATCTCAACCCCACGCTGCTGCGCTACCTCAGTCTCGCGGGGGAGTCGGCCGATGAGGTTGCGGCAGAGACCTGGCTGACGGTGGTCAAGGGGCTCTCTGCCTTTCGCGGTGACGAAACCGCTTGGCGTGCTTGGGTCTTCACCACCGCGAGGCGTCGAGCCGTCGACGCGGGCCGCCAACGCACCCGGGCAGCTCGCGCCCCGTGGCGAGACCGCTCCGGCTCGTGGGTCACCTCCGTCGAGCCCGACTGCGCCGATCTCGTCATCGACTCGCTCTCGAGCGCCGAGGCCGTCCGGATCGTGCGCCGGCTCCCGGCCCTGCAGGCCGAGGTCGTGCTCCTACGGGTGGTCGTGGGCCTGTCCGTGAGCGAGGTGGCCGAGCTCGTCGGGCGCTCGCCCGGGGCCGTGCGGGTGGCGGCGCACCGGGGGCTGCAGAACCTCGCGAAGATCATGTCCGAGCAGGGTGTAACGCTGAGCGACTCCGGTGCGCTTCGGGAGGTGACATGAGCGCAGACCCCATCGACGACCCCGCCCTGGCCCCCCTCCTGCGGGCCCTCCGGGCTCCCGCTGCCGAGCGCGAGCTCGACGGCCTCGACGGTGCCGTCAGGTCGTTCCGGGCTGCCCAGGTCACGTCCCCTCCACCATCCTCCAGGAGAGCATCGATGATCTTCACCCTTGCGGGCGCCAAGCTCGGAGCCACCCTCGCCGCCCTTGCGGTGGGCGTCGGCGGCGTGGCCACGGTCGCCTACGTGTCGGCGAGCGCCCCCGCGTCCACTCCCGACGTGCACTCGAGCGGGTCCGCGAGCCCGACGTCCGTCGGCGCCAGCGCTGCTGCCCGCGTCCGGACCTCGACCGGCGCGCCCTCGGTCACCGCGACCGCTGTCGGCCCCGTCGCCACCGGCGCCGCTGCCCACGGCCTGTGCACCGCGTGGTCGCACGTCGCCGACAGGGGCAAGGCCGCGCAGGCCCCCGCCTTCCGCAACCTCACCGCGGCCGCCGGCGGCTCCGACAAGGTCGACGCCTGGTGCGCGGCGCTGCCCGCAGTCGGCGGCTCCGGGTCTGCGACCGGCGGCCCGGCCGGCCACCCCACGGGCAAGCCCACCTCGGTGCCCACCGGAAAGCCGGCCACCGTCCCCACGGGCAAGCCGTCCGTCGTTCCTCCGACCGTCCCCTCCCACCAGCCGACGACCACTCCCACGGGCAAGCCGGCAACGGTGCCCCCCACGACGCACCCCACCGGACGTCCCTGACCGAGGGTGCCCCCGCGACGCCGCCCTCCCCTCCACGGGGCGGCGTCACCGCTGGGCCGTGTGCCGCTCTCCCCGCCGGGCGGCACACGGCCTCGCGCCACGACGACAGCCCGCGTATGCCGCCCACCCCGTCGGGCGGCATACGCGGGCTGTGTCGTCGGTCAGCCCTGCAGGCCCTCCTCGAGGGCGGCGATGATGCGCGGGCGGATCTCCTGGGGCGCGATGACCGCGTCGACGGAGCCGACTGTCACGGCGCGCTGGATGCTGTGCACCGCGTCGAACTCTGCGGCGACCTGACCGAGCTTCTCGGAGCGGACGGCGCTGCGCACCTCGGCGAGCTCCGTTGCGAGACGGGCTCGCTCGACGCCGGACGCCGAGGCCAGCTGGCTCTCGAGCTCCGAGACGCGGGGGTCGGCCGTGGTGCGGGCGTCGACGTCACGAGAGAAGACGACCGCTGCCGCGGGCGCGCCGCCGAGCACCGACGCGAAGGAGCCCTCGACGGCGAGCACGGTCATGCGCGGGTTGAGTGTCTTGGAGAAGACGACGAAGGCGCCGCCGTGGTAGCGCGAGACGACGGTGAAGACGATCGGGCCGTCGAAGTTGACGATGGCGCGGCCGATCTCGGCGCCGTACTCGAGCTGCAGCGCGCGCATCGACTCCGGTGAGCCGTCGAAGCCCGAGAGGTTGGCGAGCACGACGAGCGGTCGGTTGCCGCTCGCAGCGTTGATGGCCCGGGCGACCTTCTTGCTCGACCGGGGGAACAGAGTGCCGGCCGTGTAGGTGTCGGGGCCGTCGGTGGGCGGGAAGCCCCGCCGCGCAACGGTTTTCGACTCGATGCCGATGAGGCTCACGGGGATGCCGCCGATGTGCGCGTCGAAGACGACTGCGGTCTCGGCGTCGGCCATGCCGGCCCAGCGCTCGAGCGGCTCGTGGTCTGCGTCGCTGACGGCACGCATGACGGTGCGGATGTCGAAGGGCTTCTTGCGGTCGGGGTTCGTCGCGCTCGAGAAGATCTCGCCGACCGTCGTGAAGTCCGAGCCTGCCGCGGTGTGCGGAGACAGCGTGACGTCGCGGTCGACGGGGTCGGTCGTGCTGACGCGCCGCGGGCCCGACTCGCCCGGCGCGACATAGGCGTGGTCGTAGTGCGACATGAGGATGGCGCGAGCGCCGGCGAGGTCCTTGGCCCAGTACTGCGCCTGGCCGTTGGGGCCCATGACGCGGTCGTAGCCGCCGATGCCGAAGTTGTCCTCGGCCGAGACGCCGCCGGAGAAGTCGAGCGACTGCTTGCCGGTGAGCACCATGGCGCTGTCGGGGGTCATGACGAGGATGCCCTTGGTGTGCATGAGCATCGTCGCCTCGGCGTTCCAGTAGGGCTGGGCGCCGACGTTGATGCCGGCCACGACGATGTTGATCTCGCCGCCCGCCTGCGTGAACTCGATGATGCGCTTGAGCGCACGCGCCACCCAGTCCATGTTCTCGGTGCCGGAGTCCATGGAGATGCGGGCGCCGGCAGAGAGGGAGTACCACTCGAGGGGCACCTGCAGCTGCTCGGCGAGGTCGATCGCGGCGATGACGCGGGCGCACTCGGCCTCGGCGACCGACCCGAGCGAGCGCAGCGGGTCGCCGCTGAGGACGACGCGCTTGACGCCCTCGGGGTGGCGGACCGTCGGCGAGCTGACGACCGCGACGATGATGCCGGCCTTGTTGAGGCCGAACGGGCGGTCGACGGGCACCAGCACGCCCGAGTCGTCGAGGTCGTGCTCGACGACCGTGCCCCCGTCTCCCGCGATCATCGCCTGGAGCTCGTAGGGGTAGACGAGCCCGCGACGACGCGCCCGCACGACCTTCGAGGCGTAGTCGTCGAGCGGCTTGAGCCGCTCGGTCGGCGGGGCGCCGACGGTGCCGACGACACCTGAGCCCGGCTGGTAGTAGAAGCGGCCCGCGATCGGCAGGGGTGCCTCGTCCGGGTCGGTCGTCACGTTGGCCTGCACGAGCACCTCCTCGATGCCGGCGCCGGCGGTGAGGGGCGCGATGCGCGTCTGCAGGGCCGTGAGCTGGCCGAGGTCGGCCTCGATCGTCGGCCAGATCTGGACCCACACGTGGTTCATGTCGAGCTTGGAGGCGCGGGCGCCCCGGCTCGACCGCACCCGGCGGATCGCCTCGAGGCAGTTGGCGATGGCGCGCTCGACGTGGGGCAGGCCGGTGACGTGGCCCTCGTCGTCGCGCACGACGACGACCTGGCGCACCTGCGCGAGGGCGACGAGGCGGCGGTCGTCCTTGTTGTCACGGGCGACGCACTCGTAGAGCAGGACGTCCTCGGGCGCCTCCAGCCGGGTCACGTCGAAGGCGGTGAGCCGCCAGAGGTTGAGCCGGCGCCCGACCATGGGGTGCACGCCGCGCACGAGACGGTCCTCGACGAGTGCGCCCTCGGTCGGGCGGAAGGTGAAGTAGGAGATGGGGCGCCCGTTGCCGGGCGTCGTCGCGACCGCCACCCGGCGCACGTCCTGCGTGAAGGGCAGGGCCTCGAGGAGCTCGGCCAGCCGGCCGCTCGCCTCGTCGGGCGACTCCGGCTCGTCGGGCCAGCTGAGGTAGAGGTCGACGACGGACTGGTGGCCCTCCACCCGGGCCCAGACGTCAGCCGACACGGCCGTGTCGAGGGCGCTGCCCGGCTCGAGCTCGGTCACCGAGCCGATCGTCGAGGTGAGGTGCGTGGGGCGGTCGTCGAGGGTGTAGTCGGCGACGGCGAAGGGGCGGCCACCGGCGACGAAGGTGTGCAGGGCGTGCAGCTCATGCTCGCGGTAGTGCCGCCTGATGAGCACCTCGAGCATCGGCTCGTGCTCGGGCAGGCCGCCACCCGGCTCCGCGTGCAACCGGTCGGCGAGGAAGCGCACGATCTGCTCGGGGATCGAGGCGAGCTCGTCGACCCGGGCCGCGTGGTCGGGGGCGTCGGGCTCGGCGGCGAGGGCAGCGAGGCGGTCGCCGACGCCGTCGAGCACGCTGGCCCGCTCCTGGTCGACGAGCGGCTGGTCGAACCAGCGGAAGCGCACGCTGCGCGCGAGGTCGCCGACGACGGGGAAGCGCAGCTGGGTCGCCACGACGAGCCGGTCGAGGGCGTCGCGTGCCGCGGCGGCCTCCTGCTCGGCCGGAGCGGGCTCGCCGAGCCAGCGCTGGAGGATCGAGGTGGCGAGGTTGATCTCCGGGGCCGAGCGCTGCTGGGCGAGGAAGATGCGGAAGACGGCCTCCTCGAGCTGCGGCGTGCGCTCGAAGTCCTCGACGCCGTAGTGGCGCAGCACCCGGGCGAGCTTGTCCCGGAACTCGTCGGGCAGCGCGGCGCGGTCGGCGTCGAGGCTCTGGAGGTAGGCGTGGAAGTGCTCCTTGGGGCTGTGCACGAGCAGCTCGGTGTGCCGCTCCTGCTCGACCGGCCGGTTGCGGCTCAGCTCGGCGAAGTCGGCGACGAGCTCGAGCACCGAGATCTCCTCGGCGAGCGGCACGTGGCCCTCGGCTGCGAGCTCGTCGCGCGCGGCGAGGTAGGAGGAGAGCTGGCGCCGGTCACCGGCGGGGTCGGCGTCGAAGCCGAGCACGCTCGCCGACAGGTCGCCGATGCGGCGGTCGGCCCGCTCGCGGGCGGTGGCCGTGTGACCGTCGGAGGTGGGCAGGTCGAGGTCGACCGACTCGGTCGCGGCGGCCTCGGCCGCATCGTCCTCGTCACCGGTCGGCTCCAGCCGCACGAGGGGCGCGCCGGTCTCGACCTGGCTGCCGACCGCGACGAGCAGCTCGCGCACGCGCGCCGCGAAGGGCGACGGCAGGACCGTCTCCATCTTCATCGACTCGAGCACGAGCACGGGCGCGCCGGACGCAACCTCCGCGCCGACCGCGACGGGCGTGGCGACGACGAGGGCCGGTGCGGGTGAGCGCACGACGCCACCCTCGTCGCGCGAGACGCGGTGCGTGATGCCGTCGACCTCGACGAGGTGCACGGGCCCGTGGGTGGCGGTGATGAGGCGGTGGGCGCGGCCCTCGACGGTGATCCGCCCGGCGTAGTCGTCGATCCGGTCGACCGACGCGACGACGACGTGGGCGTCGCCGCCGTTCTGGATCGACACGCGGTAGCGGTCGGACGCGATGCGCAGCACCATGACCTTGTATGCCGTGCCGCGCAGCTTGAGGTCGATGGCGCGGCCGACCGCGTGCTGCACCTGCGGCCGCCCGCCCCGGGCGGACTCGAAGAGGCGGGCGCGCTCGATGGCCTCGGCGTCCTCATAGGCCTCGATGCCGGCGGCGACGAGGGCGACGCCGGAGTGACGGTGGCTGACGAGACGGCCCTCGGCACGGACCCGGTCGATCCACCCGGTGTCGGCGGAGCCGTCGATGATCTCGGGCTGGTCGAGCAGGTCGAGGATGAAGCTCTTGTTGGTCGAGCCGCCGTTGATGACGACGGTCGTCTCGGACAGGGCGCGGCGCAGGCGGGCGAGGGCCTCGTCGCGGTCGCGGCCGTGGGCGATGATCTTGGCGATCATCGAGTCGAAGTCGGCCGGGATGGAGTCGCCCTCGCCGACGCCGGCGTCGACGCGGATGCCGGGGCCCGACGGGAAGTTGAGCAGCTCGATGCGCCCGGGCGAGGGGGCGAAGTCGCGGTCGGGGTCCTCGGCGTTGAGGCGGGCCTCGACGGCGTGGCCGCGCTCGGTGGGTCGCCCGTCCGGCAGGTCGTCGAGCCGGCCGCCGTTCGCGACGTGGATCTGGAGCTTGACGAGGTCGGTGTCGGTGACGACCTCGGTGATCGGGTGCTCGACCTGAAGCCGGGTGTTGACCTCGAGGAAGGCGAAGAAGCGCTCGCCCGGGTGGTAGAGGAACTCGACGGTGCCGGCGCCGGCGTAGCCCACCGCGATGGCGAGCCGCTCGGCGCTCGCGCGCACCTCTTGCTCCTGCTCGGGGCCGAGAACGGGCGAGGCAGACTCCTCGATGACCTTCTGGTTGCGCCGCTGCACGGAGCAGTCGCGCACGCCCACGGCCCAGGCGCTGCCCTGGCCGTCGGCGATGACCTGCACCTCGATGTGGCGGGCGCCGGTGACGAGCTTCTCGAGGAAGACGACGCCCGAGCCGAAGGCGCGCTCGGCCTCGTCGCGGGTGCGCTCGTAGGCGTCGGTGAGGTCGGCGTCGGAGTCGACGCGGCGGATGCCGCGGCCGCCGCCGCCGGCTGTCGCCTTGAGCATGAGGGGGTAGCCGATGCGCGCGGCCGCAGCCTTGGCGTCCTCGAGCGTGTCGACGCCGCCGCGGCTCCACGGCGCGACGGGCACGCCGACCTCCTCGGCGATGAGCTTGCTGCCGATCTTGTCGCCGAGCTTGCGCATCGCATCGGGGCTCGGCCCGATGAAGGTGACGCCGATGCGCCCGCACAGCTCCGCGAAGGTCGGGTCCTCGGCGACGAAGCCCCAGCCGACCCACGCCGCGTCGGCGCCCGTCTCGCGCAGGGCGCGCTCGAGCACCGCGTGGTCGAGGTAGGGACGCGCGGACGCGGGCCCGAGGTCGTATGCGTGGTCGCTCTCGCGCACGAACATCGCCCGCCGCTCGCCCTCCGTGTGCAGGGCGATCGTCTCGATGCGGTGGCCGTCGGGGCCGGCGGCGGCATTGAGGTCGCGTACGGCATGGATGAGCCGCATGGCGGCCTCACCGCGGTTGACGATTGCGATGCGCGAGATCATCGAGCAGGTCTCCTTCGTCGTGCCACCGCCCGTCGGGGCGAGTGGCGCTCGTCACGCCACACCCGCAGCCTTCCACCCCGAGGCGCTGACCCGCGAGTAGACATCGCATCGGATTCTGCAGATGCGCTGTCGGGGGCAGTCGGTACGGTCTCGGGGTGACCATGATCGACGACGTCAGCCCTGCTGTCCGGACGGCATCGGGGGTGTCGCTCGACGTCGTGCTCGGCCCGATGAAGTCGGGCAAGAGCCTCGCGCTCATCTCGATGCTCTCGCCGCTGCAGTTCACCCGGGTGCGCCATCGCGTCTACCAGTCGGAGCGGCACGTGCGTGACACGGGCGTCACCTCGCGCAGCGGCGGCGTGCTCGCGACGACCAAGGTCTCCTCGCTGCGCGCCGCACTCGACGAGCAGCTCGACGTCGTGGCGGTCGACGAGGTGCACATGTTCGACCTCGACGACATCGCCGTCGTCGACCGACTGCTGCGCCGCGGCACCCGCGTCGTCGTAGCGGGCATCGACCTCGATCACCGGGGCGCGCTCTTCTCACCCGTCCGGGCGCTGCTCGAGCTCGGCCCTGACACCGTCAGCTACCGGCGCGCGGTGTGCGACCAGTGCCGAGACTTCAGTGCCACCCACACCCAGGTGCTCCGGTCGGGCGAGCCCTTCCTCGACGACCTCGGCCACTCCGAGGCGCTGCCTGACGACGGCACCTTCACCTACGAGGCCCGCTGCCGGTCGTGCTTCGTGCGCCCCTGATCGAAAGAGCAGTCCGCCCGTACCTGCGAAGGGAAACCGTGCGCTCGTGGGGGCGGATTGCTCTTTCGATCCGTCCCGCGGGAACGCCGAGTGACGGGGCCGCGCCAGGTCGTCAGCTCTCGGGCAGGGCGGCGAAGGCCTCCTTGGTCTCGCGGTACCAGGCCATCGATTGGCGGGGGTGGCGCCACCGGCTCTTCATCGCGTCCCGGGCCGGCTGGTGAGCCGGGTCGCCCGCCTTCTCCGCCTCCTTGAGGTGCTGGTCCTGGGCCTTGATGACGTCGTCGGCGGTCGCGCCCTGGTGCGCGAGGTCGCAGGGGCCTCCAAGGGCCCGGCAGGTCATGGTCTTCATCGCTCTCTCCTTCTGTGATGGTCCGTCGACATGCTGACGGTCCACGCGGCCCGAATGTGACACGGACGCCGCAGCGTCCCCACGGCGTCCCCGCGGCGTCAGTAGATCCACGCCGGGGGGTTCGGCACGATGACGCCGACGACGTGTGGCTTGGAGCCGACCCGGCCGAGGTCGATGACCGACCCCGACGCCGCGCGCGCGATCATCTCGGCGCACTCGTCCGGCGCGCACCAGACGGGCAGCAGACCGTCCTGCTCGGAGCGCACCGCCATCCGCATCGTGCCGGCCATGATGCCTCCCTCGCGGCTGTGGCGCAGGGTCGGCTCCATGTAGATGACGACGAACGGGCGTTGCCCGTCAGGGCCGACCCGCGTGGCAGCCTCGGCGATGGCGGCATACTGCGCCCGGGTCTGCTGGTGGTCGCCCACGTCGGTGCGCCAGGCCAGCACCCCACCCACGACGAGCACGACGAGCCCGGCCGTCGCGACCCGGTCGAGAGTCCGCGAGCGGGGGCCGGTCTCCTCCTCAGGCGTCCGCCCGCCACGGTCCATGAGCAGGAGGGCGACGGGCAGCACCCCGACGTACCAGCTCCACAGCTGGCCGCGGTTCTCCGTCACGACTCCCGTCACGAGGGCCAGGGCGGCGTCGAGTCCTCCGGCGACCGCGAGTGCCGCGACGAGGCGCTGCATGCGGGGTCGCACGACGGCGTCCCGCAGACCCAGCACGACGGCGACGGCTCCCACGACCGCCACCCACCACTGCGAGGCCCAGAGCGTGCCCGCGCCCTCGGCCCACCGTCCGACGTTGGTCACGAGCGCCCCGAGCGAGGTGAGGGGGTTGGGGTCGCGCCAGTAGGCGATCTTGATGCCGAAGTAGCCGTAGTCGATCCAGTTGAGCGTGTAGGCCGTCGCGACACCGAGGCCGAACCCGGCTCCCCAGCCGGCGACGACGGCGAGCACCGCACGCCAGCGTGCCCCACGGAGGAGGAGGACGGCGAAGAGCACGAGCAGCACGCCGACCGGGGGGTAGGTGAGCACGGCGCACGCCTCGCCGATGACGAGCCAGAGGCCGAGTCGCCAGCGCGACCGCGCTGCCCAGGGCAGGGTCCACAGCGCGACGGCCGCCACGACCACCGACGGCGTCAGGGCGCCCGGCCAGTAGAGCAGCTGCACCCAGACGGCCGAGCAGAAGAGCGCGACACCGAGGAGGGCGTCGACGGCCGGTCGCGGCCGGATGCCGGAGAGGTGGAGCACGCGCCACATCCCGGCGCCGGCGAGAGCGTAGGCAACGGCATACGTCAGCGACGCCGACGTCGGCGTGCCGTGCTGGCCGATGACCGCCCACCACAGCGTGTTGAGCCAGCGCCCCTCGTAGAGGTCGTGCTCGGCAACGGACGTCACGCCCGGGGTGTCGGCCGGCACGAGGAAGGGCCAGTCGTCGTGGCGGATGAAGGGCGTCACGGCCTGGCTGAACCCTCGGGTCAGCAGGCTCGCCCCGAGGATGACGAGTGGCATGAGCAGCGCTCGGGGCGGCCACGGCAGCCGCGTCGGCGGCGCAGTCGTCGTGCGGGCGGGGGCCGCGCTCGTCATCGCGCCACCGTCGTGCGCCCGGGCGCCCAGTCCTCGGAGCTCGACCTGACGACGAGGTGGGCACGCTCCCAGGGGCGGTCGGCGGCGAGGAACGGCTCTTCCGCCTCCATCCACTCGTCCCAGAAGCTCTCTGCCTCCTCCGGGGTGCGGCCGAGCTCGACGTCGCGCCGGAGCCCGCGCTCGCGGGCCTCCGCCCGGTCGGACTGCACCCAGACGACGGCGTCAGCGTCAGCGGCGAGCGCCGCGCGACCCGCGCCGACCCCCTCGAGGACGAGCACGCGCGCGTCGGCGGGGACCGCCACCGAACCCTCGCGACCCCGGGCGACCCAGCCGGGCGGGCGGTAGTCGACGGCCTCGCCGCGGCGCCACGGCTCGATGACGTGCTCGCGGGCGAGGTCGTCCCAGGCGAAGGCATCGTGGTGCCACGCGAGGTCGTCGCTGTGCACGGCGGCGCCGCCGAACAGGTCGGCCAGCCTGCCCGCGATCGTGGACTTGCCGCTGCCCGAGCGCCCGTCGACGAGCAGTACGCCGCGCCCGTCGGTGAGGAGCGGCGCGACGATCGCCGCCAGCTCGTCGTCGCCGACGTGGCGCCAGGGCCCGGCCTCGGTCTCCTCCGGGTGCAGTCGCATGCCGCGAGTATGCCGCCGGAGACGGCCTCGCTCCACGCCGACGCACTACCGTCGGCCCATGGACCGACCCCGCAGTGCCGTCCGTCTCGTCGGCTCGGATGCCCTCACCGACACCGCGCCCTACGCGTATGCCGCCACCGTCGACGCCGGTGCGCGCCTCGTCTTCGCCGCCGGAGCGTGCCCGCTCGACGAGGCCGGGGCGACCGTCGCGCCCGGCGACATCGCGGCCCAGGCGCGGCAGTGCGTCGCCAACCTCGTCACGGCTCTCGAGGCCGCCGGCGCGAGCCTCGAGGACGTCGCCTACACGCGCGTGCTCGTCGCGACGACGGTCCGCGAGGAGCTCGTGACGGCGTGGGGCGTGGTCCACGACGCCTTCGGTGAGCACGAGGTGCCGAGCACCCTGCACGGGGTCACCGTCCTCGGCTACCCCGACCAGCTCGTCGAGATCGAGGCCGTGGCCGCGGTCAGGTAGCCGCCTGCGGCTCGTGCGTCGTGACGATGTCGTGGGCTGCGGCCCAGGCGGTGATGTCGCGCTTCTCGATCGCCGTGGCCATGAGGTCGGGGAAGCGGTCCGGCGTGCACGCGAAGGCCGGCACCCCGACGGCCGCGAGCGCTGCGGCGTGGTCGGCGTCGAAGCTCGGGCGGCCGGAGTCGCTGAGCGCGAGCAGCGCGACCATCGTCGCCCCCGATCCGACGATCGCCGCTGCCCGGCGCACCATCTCGTCGGCGATGCCGCCCTCGTAGAGGTCGCTGATGAGCACGAGGATCGTCTCGCCCGGCTGCTCGATGAGGCCCTCGCAGTAGGCGAGCGCCTGGTTGATGTCGGTGCCCCCGCCGAGCTGCACGCCGAAGAGTACGTCGACGGGGTCGTCGAGCTCGTCGGTGAGGTCGACGACGGCGGTGTCGAAGACGACGAGCCGCGTGTCGACCGATCGCAGCGACGCGAGCACGGCACCGAAGACGCTCGAGTAGACGACCGACTCGGCCATCGAGCCGGACTGGTCGATGCAGAGGATGATCCGGCGCTCGACCCGGTGCGCCCGGCGGGCGTGGCCGACGAGCCGCTCGGGCACGACCGTGCCGTGCTCGGGCTGGTAGTGCTTGAGGTTGGCCGCGATGGTGCGGTTCCAGTCGATGTCGGAGGCCCTGGGGCGCCGGGTGCGGGCGGCGCGGTCGAGGGCGCCGTGCACCGCCTGGACGGTCTCGGCGCGCAGCCGCTCCTCGAGCTCGTCGGTGACGACGCGGACGACCGCCCGCGCCGTCGCGCGGGACCGCTCCGGGATGACGCGGTTCAGCCCGACGAGCGTCGCGACGAGGTTGACGTCGGGCTGCACCGCCTCCATAAGCTCCGGCTCGAGGAGCAGCTGGGTCAGCCCGAGGCGGTCCATCGCGTCGTGCTGCATGACCTGGACGACCGACGACGGGAAGTAGCCGCGGATGTCGCCGAGCCAGCGGGCGACCCGTGGCGCCGAGGCGCCGAGGCCGCTGCGTCGCTCGCCGTCGTAGAGCTCGCGCAGCGCCGCGTCGCGCTTGAGGTCGTCGCTGTCGAGGGTGGCCGCCTCCCCGATGCCGTCGGCCTGCTCGCCGCCGAGGACGAGCCGCCAGCGGGTCAGCCGGTCGCGTTCGGTCATGAGGCCACCCCCAGTCCGAGCAGCCGGGCGACGGCCGCGATCGCCGGGGCGGCGCGGTCGAGGTCGAGCGAGTCCGTCGACACAGCAGGGGTATGCGTGCCGCTCGCGAGGTCTCGAAGGTGCGTCCCGATGAGGCGGCGTTCGGCCGGCTGGTAGCGCGCGAAGGTGCGGCGCACGAGCGGGAGGAGGTCCTCGAAGGCCTCCTCGGTGGCGCCGGCGAGCCACTCGTCGATGATGGAGAGCAGGTCGTCGCCGTGGATGAGCAGCAGGGCCTCGCCCGTGAGGAAGCCGTCGAGCCACGCCGCTGCTGCCGGCGCCGGGGTGCCCGGCGAGAGGCGGCGGCTCAGGCGCGCGGCGGCCTCCTCGTGGGTCAGCAGGCCGCCGTCGAGCAGGAGTCTGCCGACCCGCCCGGCGACGGCTCCGTGGATGGCCTCGTCACGCCCCACTGTGACGAGCGCCTCGGTCCACGGGTCGCGCAGGTCGGCGCGGTCGACGAGGGCCACCCCGCGGTGCGCCGCCTCGATCGCGGTGCGCATCGCGGCCGCGCTGTCGTCGTCGAGGCTGGAGCAGGCGGCACGCAGACCCACCGACGCGCGCACGACGACGGTCTGGAGCACGTGGGAGACATCGGCGACGTCGACGCCGCGCACGTCGCCGTAGCGGCAGGTGCGGGCGAGCGGCTCGACGGTCTCGAGCAGGGCCCGGGTGTCGTGCTGGCGGGCCGTGCGCTCGGCCAGCGCGGCGACGACGGCGCGCAGGCCCTCCGGCAGGTCGGCGAGCAGGCACTCCTCGATGAGGCGGCCGAGCACGCCGAGGTCGGCCGCCTCCCGGGCCTCCTCGGCGATGCGGGCCTCGGCGGCACTGCGAACCGTCGTGCCGTAGAGGCTCGCCTCGATGACGGCGACAGCCAGCTCGGGGGTCCACTCGAGCTCCCACGCCTCCTTGAAGGTGCCCATGGTCCGGCCCGCCTCGACCGGGGTGCCCCACGGCACGCCGAGCACCGCGAGCCGGTGGAGCAGGACCGAACGCGCCAGCTGCGACTCGCGGCGCAGGTCGAGCTGGACAACCGTCGAGGTCGCAGAAGCCTTGAGCCGCAACGACTTCTGCTGCCTAGCGAGGTCGCCGGCGAGGGGCACCATCGGTGTCGACTCGGGCACCCGGCCGAGCTCCTCACCGATGACGAGGGTGCGGTCGACGAGGCGCAGCGGCAGGTCGGAGCCCTCGGTGAGCACGGCCCGGGCGGCGTCGGTGAGCTCGGCGAGGCCCACCGAGGGGCGGCCCCGCACGGCCGCGAGCGCGCCCGCCAGACGGGTCGCCTCGACGATCGACGCCGTGGAGGCATCGAGATTCTCGCCACGCAGCGCTCGGGCGACCCGGACGAACCACGAGGGCACGACCTCGTCGTCGGGGGTGACGAAGAGGTGGTGGTACCACCCCGGCGAGCGGACGCCGGCGCCGTAGCCACTGACATACGACAGCCGCTCGGAGCTCCACGGAGCCCACGTGGCGGCGACCTTCACCTTGGGGAGCCGGCCGAGCAGGGCGTTGTCGTGGCTCGCGGGCGGGAACGATGAGGGGTGGAGCGCAGGGGCGTGGTAGGCGCCGCACACGACGGCGATGCGCTCGCGGCCCGCTCGCATCTCGGCACGGATCACCTTGCGCATGAAGGCTTCTCGGCGACCGTCATCGTCGACTTCGAGGCTGCCCCGCACGCCTTCCATCGCCTCGCGCAGGTGGGCGAAGTGCGCGAGGGAGGACGTGCGGCGGTGCTCGACGGCGTCCTCCCACCACCGCTCGGGGTCGTCGTAGCCCGCGGCCGACGCGAGCGCCGAGATCGGGTCGACGCGCCTGCCCGGGCGGCGGGGGGCGCGCTTGGAGTCGTCGGAGTCCTCGAAGTCGTCCGAGCCGTCCGCGTCGTCGGCGAGGTAGTGCGTGGCCGGGAGGTCGGCGAAGCGGACGTCGACGCCGTGCTCGAGCGCCCAGCGCAGGGCGACCCACTCGGGCGAGAACACGGCGAAGGGATAGAACGCCGCCCGACGTGGCTCGTCGACGGCATAGACGAGGCCCGCCACCGGGGGCACGAGGTCGGGGTCGCCCGCGAGCGGGATGAGCACGTCGAGCTCGGGCGGCCCCTCGATGACGACGACGTCGGGCAGTAGCTCGTCGAGGGCGCGCGAGACCGAGCGCGCGGAGCCCGGGCCGTGGTGCCGGACCCCGAGCACCTCGACGCGCGGCTCGCCTCGGGCAGTGCTCGCGGTCATGTCAGCCCAGCTCGCGGCAGGCGCGGTAGAGGTCGGTCCACTCGGTGCGGTCCTTGACGACGGTCTCGAGGTACTCCTGCCAGACGATGCGGTCCTGGACCGGGTCCTTGACGATCGCGCCGACGAGGCCGGCCGCGACGTCGTCGGCCCGCACGACGCCGTCGCCGAAGTGCGCGGCGAGCGACAGGCCGTTGGTCATGACCGAGATCGCCTCGGCCGTCGACAGGGTGGCGGACGGCGACTTCACCGTCGTGCGCTGGTCCGCGGTGACCCCGGAGCGCAGCTCGCGGAAGATCGTGACGACCCGCTCGATCTCGGCGAGCGACTCGAGCCCGGGCGGCAGCTCGAGCGAGCGGCCCAGCGAGTCGACGCGCGTCCGCACGATCTCGACCTCCTGGGCGAGGGAGTCGGGCAGCGGCAGGACGAGGGTGTTGAAGCGGCGCTTGAGCGCCGACGACAGGTCGTTGACGCCCTTGTCGCGGTTGTTGGCCGTGGCGATGACGTTGAACCCCTGCTGCGCCTGCACCTCCGAGTCGAGCTCGGGGATCGGCAGGTGCTTCTCCGACAGGATCGTGATGAGGGCGTCCTGCACGTCGGCCGGGATGCGGGTCAGCTCCTCGATGCGCACGAGGGTGCCCGTCTCCATGGCGCGCATGACGGGGCTCGGCACGAGGGCTGCCCGGGTCGGCCCCTCGGCGAGCAGCCGCGCGTAGTTCCAGCCGTAGCGCAGCGACTCCTCAGGCGTTCCCGCTGTGCCCTGGACGACGAGCGTCGACGAGCCACTGATCGCCGCCGCGAGGTGCTCGCTGACCCACGTCTTCGCGGTGCCGGGCACGCCGAGGAGCAGCAGCGCCCGGTCGGTGGCGAGCGAGGCGACCGCGACCTCCATGAGGCGGCGGGACCCGAGGTACTTCGGGGTGATCTCGGTGCCGTCGTCGAGCGTGCCGCCGAGGAGGTAGGTCGTCACGGCCCACGGTGAGAGCCTCCACCGTGGCGGGCGGGGGCGGTCGTCGGAGGCCACCAGGGCGGCCAGTTCGGCGGCGTGCGCATCTTCGGCGTGGGCCCGCAGAACCGTGGTGGGAGAGGGTGATTCGCTCATCTGAAGGCCTCGGTGATCGATCGCCTGACGGAGTGGAACTGGAGCAGGTTGCGGAGGTTGGTCGTGAGGGTCTGGTCGCCGCCGGCCTGCTCGATCCACCGCTCGAGCGGGTCGAGGGCCGCCGGGTGCAGCCCGGTGAGCAGGTGCGGCATCGTCGCGAGCACCATGGCCGAGCCGACCCTCGACGCACGCAGGCGCGAGAGGAGGGCCACGCTGAAGTCCGGCGACCACGGCGGGTCGACCGCGCCGACGACGGCACCCAGCTCGTGCACGCGGTCGGTGGTGGCGTCGACGCGGGTCAGCACGACGCGCTCGCGGCGCTCGCGGGGCAGCGCGGGCACGAGGGCCGGGTCCCACCCGCGTTCAAGGAGTGCTGTCGCCCACTCGGGGTCGCGTCGCGCCCGCACCGCCCGACGTATGCCGGCCAGCGCGTCGCCTGCCTGCGCGTCGGTGAGCCGCTTGACCGTCGCAGACGGGTCCGCGCCGGTCAGCTCGGACCAGACCTCGAGCGGTGCGCCGGCGCACATCTGCTCGAGCCACCAGCCTCGGGCCGAGCGCCGGGGAGGCGGTTTGCCGAGGCCGTCGCGGATGCCGGCCGGATCGGGCTCACCGGGCAGGGTGACCTCGAGACCGCGGCCGAGCAGGCCGGTGCGGTGCACCAGGGGTCGGAGGCGGTCTGCCATCCGGGCGGACCGGGCGGATCGGGGCAGGGCGTCGAGCAGTTCGGCGGCGGCTTCGCGCACCGTGGCGGCGCGGTCTTCGAGGGCGGCCTCGAGGAGCGGCTCGTCGTCGGGTCCGAGACCGACGCGCAGTGCGTCGAGGTGAGCGCGTCGGTCGCGCGCCGAGTCGGTCGCCCATGTCGAGACGACGAGTTCTCGTGCCGCAGCGGGCTCGTGGGTGCGCACGGTGGCCAGCACGGCGAGGCGGTGAGGCGACGGGAGGCGGGCCCAGTCACCGGGGTCGGGTGCGGTGCCCTCGACGCGGGAGGCCGTGCCGGCCTGGGCCCCGGCCACGGCGCCCGCGACCCAGGACCACTCCTCGCGCAGACCGGCGAGCCACCGGCCGCGCTCGTCGAGCACCGCAGCGGTGGGGCGGCGCAGCTCTCGGGTGCCGGTGGCGAGGTCGAGCAGACCGGGCAGGAGGGCGTGCGGCACGCGGCAGCCGGCGTCGTCGGCAGCGCGCAGCCAGTGCGTGAGCAGACCGCTGCGCTGCTGGGCCCCGGCCGGAGGTTGCGCGATGACGAGCTCGAGCAGCTGCACGGCCCGCCTCGGCGCGACGGGACGACGGTCGTCGGGGGCCGCCGCGGGCGGGTCGGCGTGGTTCAGCCGACGGCCGGCACGCAGGGCTGCTGCGCCGATGGCGACCGAGTCGAGCAGCGCCTCCTCGCGTCGTGCGCCCTCCGCCCGTGCCTGCACCTGTGCGGGGCCGAGGTCGGGCAGGGGCGGGACGGGCCGCCGGGCGGTGCCGATGAGAGCGACATTTCCCACCTCGCGCCACCACGCGTCGAAGCCGGTCACAGGCCCACCACCTCGCCGTCGACCACGACGGTGAGCGGCCGCAGCCGCGACTCCTCGAGCTCGCCGAAGACGCGCGACGGGCGGCCTCCGGTCAGGGCCAGCAGCGGCCACACAAGGGCGTCATCGGTCAGGGGCACGCTCGCACCCTCGGCATCGACGACGCGGTCGATGCCGACCCGCACGTCGGCGAGGACGACCGGCACCCGGCGTGCCCAAGGGTTCGCCCCCCAGGCCTGCGCGGCGGCGAGCTGTGCGTGCTCGAGGGTCGAGCCGGACGGCATACGGGCTGGGTCGCCGGCGGGAGCGGGCTCGTCGACGAAGAGCGCGCGGCGCACGGCGGCGCCGGGGTAGCGCGCGATGGTTGCGACGAGGGTGGAGCCGACCGCCCGTGCGACCGGCAGCACCTGGCCGCCGGCCGCGAAGTCGAGCACCTGCACCGTCTCAGCGGTGACGCTGCCCCGCAGCCAGGTGCGCTGCTGCTGGAGGCGGCCGTCGTCGGACCGGTGCGCTCCAAGGACGAGCCAGTGGTCGGTTATGGCGTCGCCGCGGCGCACCGACTCGGTGCTCGTCGACCAGCCGAGATAGGCGCGCAGGTCACCCATCTGCGCGGCGTCGAGCGACTCGCGGGCCGCCCACGCCCGGGTCGCCGTCCACCAGCGGCCGAGGGCGACGAGCAGCCGCTCGGCCCAGTCGGGACGACCGCTCACGGCGCCGCCCACCGATCGCACGTCGTCGGCGAGGCCCGGCAGCTGCGCGTCGACGAGGCGGGCCGCCGTGCCGTCCCACCACGTGTAGGACTGGTGGCGCGCAGCAGCCGTGCCGCCGCGGGCGAGGTCGGTGAGCCATCGCGCGAAGTCGTCCATGCCGCCGTCCATGAGGGCGAGCCGGTCCTCGAGGCGCTTGGCTGCAGCAGCCGGGTCGGGAGTGCGGGTCGGGCGGGCCGCCTCACCGGCCGCCTTGGCCTCGGCGCGGGCCGACCGCTCGGCGGCCCACTCCTGCGCGAAGCCGGCCGCCTCGTCGGCGTCGGCGACCGAGCCCGACCCGTCGACCCAGAGCAGCAGGAGCGCGAGGCCGTGCTTGCAGGGGAACTTGCGGCTCGGGCAGGTGCAGCGGAAGGCGGGGCCAACGAGGTCGATGCTCACCTGGTACGGCGTCCTGCCCGACCCCTGGCACTTGCCCCACAGCAGCGTGTCGGTGGAGCCCGTGTCGGACCACGGGCCCGGGCGCGCGAGCCTGCGGGCAGCCGCCAGCGACGAGGTGTCGGGGGCGAGGCCGGCCACCTGTGCTGCGGTCCATCGAGTCGGTCGCGTCATGACTGGCACATCATTGCCGACACCTCCCACACCCGGGGGTCGACGCGGTCGGCCCGGCCACATGAGCACACCTCGCGGCCAGCCGCACACCTTCGGGCAGCCGGCCCACCGTGCGCTGTGTGCGGCTGACCTCGACGTGTGCGGCTGGCCTCGAAGGGCGCGCGGTCGGCCCGGCGCGGAGCCGGCAGCTGCCCTGTTGGTGGGCGGTTCGGCGGGTGATGATGGCGACGTGACCGACCTCGCCTCTGCTCACGTCCTCGTCCTCGGCGCTACCGGAGGCCTCGGCGGCGCGATCGCGCGGAGCCTCGCCGCGGCCGGGTCCCGGCTCACGCTGTCGGGTCGCGACGAGTCCCGCCTCGCAGCCCTGGCCACAGAGCTCGGCGACGCGGTCGTCACGACGGTGGTGGCCGACCTGACCCGGCCGGACGGCCCGGCCTCGGCGGTGCGCGCCGCCCTCGGTGCTGCGTCCGGCCCGTCGCCGCGGCCCCTGACCGGCGTCGTGAACGCTGCGGGTGTGGTCGCGCTCGGGCCGGTCGAGGAGCTCGACGACGACACGCTCGACGAGGTCCTGCTCCTCGACCTCGTCGCCCCCATCCGCCTCGCCCGGGCCGCCGTCGGAGTGCTCCCCGAGGGAGGGTTCCTCGTCCAGGTCAGCGCCATCGTCGCCGAGCGGGCGATGCCGGGAATGGCTGCCTACAGCGCGGCCAAGGCGGGCCTGACCGCCTTCGACGCGGCGCTCGCCACGGAGGCACGCCGGCGCAGGATCCGGGTGCTCGACGTCCGGCCGCCGCACACCGAGACGGGCCTCACGACCCGCGCGATCGCGGGTCAGGCGCCTCGCCTGCCGCAGGGCCTGACGCCCGAGGCCGTCGCCGATCGGGTCGTCCGGGCCCTGCTCGACGACGAGCGTGACCTGCCGTCGACGGCGTTCACGGCAGCGCCCCCGACGCCTTCATGAGGTGGACGAAGTCCGGCGCGAGCTGGCGCGCGTACTGCACCGACGTGTGCAGGTAGTCGCCTTTGAGGATCGTGTCGGTCATGCCCGTGAAGAGCGGGCACCGGCCGTCGACGCAGTACCAGTGGGTCGTGTCGAGAAAGTGCGCGCCCACGACCTTCTTCTCGACGTCACGGGTCCGTGCCCACCACGCCGGTATGCCGGTGACGCACCGTCGCGGTGAGCCGCCCGGCCGGTAGCAGTCGAGGAAGGCGACACCCGGCATCGACGGCGCGACGATGACGACCGACCCCACACTGCCGCGCACCGAGGAGACGAACGCCTGGTCGGCGGCGAGCCACTCCTGCGCCGATGCCGACCCCTTCGCCCCCGACTTCAACCGCACGGCCCAGGAGTAGGTCTCGGTCATGATGAGCACCTTCGGCTTCACCCGGCGCACGTAGTCGAGCACCATCTGCCGGTGCCGGACGCACGGGATCGCCCACTCGTCCTTGCCGAAGTCGGCGTCGACGCCGTTGACCGCGCAGCCGATCTTCGTCATTCCGCGCACCTTGTACGTCGATCCGTATGCCTTGACTACCGTCGCGAGCAGCGGGATACCGATCGAGTCGCCGTAGACGATGATCTCGGGGCCCTTGCGGTTGCCGAAGGTGCACGACTCGGGGTCCGAGGCGCGGGTGGCGGTGCACGCGCCCGTGGACATGCGGGGGTCGGCCATGGTCTGCCACGCGTCGGGCGAGGGGTTGAGGTCCGACGGCCACGACGTCGAGGCGAGCGCCTCGCGAAGGCCGTCCTGCACGCGGGTCCCGGTCGCGCCCAGCGGGATCGGTGTCCAGCCGACCGGGGCGGTGGTGGTCGTGGCTGAGGGCGTCGGAGCCGTCTCCGTCGGCCTCGTGCCCGGACTCGTGCTCGAGCTCGTGACGCTGGGTGTCGGCTCCGGGGCCGCCACACCGCCGGCCGGGGGAGCCACCGCGCCGTCGACCTCCGCCCCCGACGCGACCACCGTGTCTCCGGTGAAGAGGTCTGGCCGCGTCGCCGCGGCGCCCCCGACCACCCCGACGAGCAGGACGAGCGCCAGGCCGGAGGCGAGCATGGCCCGTGGTCGGACTCGCGGTGCGTCGAGGACGGGTCGCTCGAGCAGGTGGTGCGAGATGACGGCGAGAAGCAGGGTGGCCACGAGAACCACTGCGGCCGTGGCCGATCGGCTCGCCGAGAGGAAGACGGGCACGATGACGACGAGCGGGAAGTGCCAGAGGTAGAGGCCGAAGGAGATGTCGCCGAGGTAGCCGCTCACGCGGTTGGTGAGCAGGACCGCGCCGGGCGCCGGGGCCCCGACGCCGGCGACGAGGACGAGTGCCGTGCCGACCGTCGCTCCGAGGGCGGCCGGCCAGGGCACGCCCGTGGCCGGCGACAGGAGCAGGCAGGTCGCCACGAGGGTGGTGAGGCCGGCCCACGACAGGACGGTGCGGGCTGCGGGAGCAAGGCGAACGGCATACCGGCTCTGGCTGCCGGCTGCGGCAGGGAGGGTGGCGAGGGCGGCGCCGAGGGCGAGCTCCCAGCCGCGCGTGAACGTCGAGTAGTAGGCCGTCGTCGGGTCGGCGGCGCCCTGCACGACGGCCCAGACGAGCGACGGGATGCCGACGACGGCCGCGAGGACTGCCAGCGCGATGCGGGCGCGGTGGGCGACGCCGGCGAGGGTGAGCGCGAGGACGACGAGGAGCGGCCAGGCGAGGTAGAACTGCTCCTCGACTCCGAGCGACCAGTAGTGGAGCAGCGGCGACGGCTCGGACCCGAGCTGGAAGTAGTCGGCCGACTGCTCGGCGAAGTGCCAGTTGGCAGCGAAGAACGTGGCCCAGACAGCGTCGGTCCGCACCTCCGCGACCTTGGGGGCCGCCCACGTGAACGGCGCGACCGCGAGCACCGCCCCGATGACGACGAGGGCGAGCGGCAGGATGCGGCGCGCCCGTCTCGCCCAGAAGGCGCGCAGCGAGGTGCGGCCGGTGCGCTCCCGCTCCCGGAGCAGCAGGCCGGTGATGACGAAGCCCGACACGACGAAGAAGGCGTCGACACCGAGGTAGCCGCCCTGCGGCCAGCCGAGGACGTGGAAGCCGATGACCGCGAGCACTGCCACCGCGCGCAGCCCCTGGATGTCGGCGCGCCGCTGCGGCTGCCGGGGGTTGACGCTCATGGCGCACAGCATGACCCCGGAGGGGGTGGGCGTGGGGCGTTACGCCGGCACTGCACCCGGCGACCCGGGGCGAGGTTTCTGCGAACCACCTCGGCCACGATCCGGTCACGGTGCACGATGCACGCCCCTACGCCGCCATGAGCGATGATGGAGTGGGAACCGTCCTTGACGTCGAGAATCCGGCGAGCCGTGGACCCGCACCGCCCGATCGGAGCACCATGTCCGAGCCCGACACCTCAGCGATGGTCTGGGTCGACCAGCTGGAGACCACCCTCGAGTCGTTCGACGAGGCCGGAGGCCACCGCATCCTTGGCCAGGTCTTCGACCAGCTCGACGTGGAGGACGGCCTGGCGCACGTCGTCATGCCCTACCTCCACCAGGTCGGCCAGCGCTGGGAGCAGGGCAAGATCGGGGTCGCGCAGGAGCACTTCGCGAGCAACGTGCTGCGCGTGCGCCTGTCGATGATGCTGCACGGTGAGCGTGGCGGCTCCGGCCCCGCGGCCGTGCTCGCCTGCATGCCTGGTGAGCAGCACGAGTTCGGGCTCATGGCGATGGCCCTCGTGCTGTCGCGGCTCGACTGGCAGGTCTGCTACCTCGGTGCCAGCACCCCGACGGCCGAGGTGGCGCTCGCGGCGCGCACCCTGCAGCCCGGTGCCGTCGTCCTCTCCGCGCACCGTCGCACCGCCTTCGCCGCCCACGGGCCCGCCCTGCGCCGGCTGGGACGGCACACCCCCGTCCACATCGCCGGACCGGGGGCCACCCAGGAGCTCGCCTCGCTGTGCGAGGCGCAGCTCATCATCGGCGACCCGGTCGCCGGCGCACGGGCGCTGCACGACACCTACGTCCCGAGCGGCGCCCCAGCGCGCGAGTACCTGGAAGACGACGCGGCCGGCTGACTGTCGTCAGGGGCGGCCTCGGACCGCCGTCAGACCGGCGCCGGACCCGCGTCAGACCGCCGGCAGGCGGGTGATCCAGTAGGACGCGGTGTTCGGCGAGGTCACCCCGAAGCGGGCGTTGACGGCCCAGAGCCACCCGCCGGCGAGCGTTGCGGTCGAGGGGATGTCGAGCGTCTCGTCGGTGCGGGCTCCGGTCCACTTGGCCACCCAGCCCGTCGCGGTGGGTGACAGGCGCAGGACCGAGACCTCGTACTGCCCGCTGCCGCGCACGTTGTAGAGCACGGCGCCGTCGGTCTCGAGGCCGTCGCCGCCCGTGATGACACGCCCACCGCTGACGAGGATCTCGCTCGTGACGCCGGTCGCGGGGTCGACCTGCCAGAGACCGCCCACCCGGCTGTTGTTGAGCACGATGTCACCGTCGGGCAGGAGACGGATCCCGTTGGCGTTGTTGGCGTTTCCGGTCGGGTTGCCTGGCCACGCACCCGTGAGCGGCACGAAGGCGGGCTCGCTGACCGACATCGTGGCGTGGTCGTGCGCGATGACGGTGAGGCGGTCGACGCGCGAGTCGGTGACCCACACGGCGTCGTCGGTCAGCACGAGGTCGTTGAGGAAGACCGCGCCCGGCACGACGACGTCGTGGTGCACGGCGCCGGTCGTCGCGTCGACGCACCAGACATGGCCCTCGGTGCCGGCCGGTGTCGTCACGCCGCCGACGGCCCAGACCACACCGCAGTGGTCGTCGTGGAAGAGGCCGCGCAGGGCCCGGCCCGGGGCGCCGGGGAGCAGGGTCGCGACGGTGCCGACGAGCAGGTCGCCCGTGACGATGCGCCCGTCGGCGAGCGACCCGACGTAGTAGGTCGAGCCCGGCCCGGAGGTCATGCCCTCGGGTCGGATGCCGTCGGGAAGCAGCACCGTCTCGGGTGCCGGCGAGCGGCGTCCGGCAGAGACGGCCGACGGTGCGGTGAGGGCGACGAGGGTCGAGGCGGCCGCTGTGGTGAGCAGCGCGCGACGCGACAGCCGTGGCGCATGAGTGGGGGATGGAGTGTGAGTGTCCATGACCCATCTTGCGCAGATTGTCGCGATAAATCGAGGGCAGGTCGGCCCCAGCCAGCCGTAGCCCGCAGCCCCGCGCGGGCCGACGGAGTGCTCTTTGGATTGGGTGGAGGTCGTGGGCGGGCGCCATCAGCCGTATGCCGCCCGGCCCGGCCAGGCGGCATACGGCAGGGGAGCTCAGCGGAAGAGGTCGAGCTTGCCGAACTTGTCGGCGAGCAGGTAGTAGACGGTGACGCGGTTCTTCGTGCGGTCGTCCTTGAGGGTCTGCCCGACGTCGGCGATCGCGGCGTCGAGGTCGGCGTCCGAGTCGGTGAGGGCGAGCTTCTTCTTGAGGAAGCCCTCTCTCACGCGGTCGAGCTCGGTCTTGTCGCTGAAGGCGACGAGCGAGGAGTCCCGCTTCTGGAGGGCGATTCCGCAGTGCCGCACGATTCCCTTGATCGCCGCGTCGTCAGCGTTCGGGTCGTACTTCTTGACGTCTGCTGCCCAGTCTTCTGCCATCTGTCATGCCTTCTTCCTTGAACGGTCAGGACAGGAGCGACGCTAGACCTGCGGTGTGCGTCGCGTCAGGCGAGTGGCCCGACAATTCACCAAGCATCGACGCCGACGCTGTCCCCGGCCGGGGACCCCGCACCCGCGCCGGTCGACGAGGCGACGAGGGCGTCGCCGAGCGACGTGCGCCAGTAGAGCACCTCCCGCCCCGACCTTCGCCGGAGCACGGTGCCCGCCGCGAGCAGGACCCTGAGGTGGTCACCGACCGAGCCGAGCGGCATACCGGTGCGGGCGACGAGGGCGGTCGTGCTCGAGGGCCCGTCGAGGGTGCGCAGCAGGCGGGTCCGCGATGCCCCGACGAGCTGCTCGAGGCCGTCGTCGACCCGGCCGTCCACCTGGGCGAGCGCGCCCGTGACGGGGTAGTAGACGGCATACCGCTGCGGGAGGTCCCAGCCGACCCACGTGGCCGAGCCGTGCTTCGGCACGAAGAAGAGGTCGGCGTCGTCGGCGAGGACGCGCGACGGCAGGTCGTAGCGGTTGATCCGCAGCTGCCCGTCGCCGAGCCACTCGCGGTCGCGGCCGAGGTCGCGGAGCACGGCGGCCCAGCCGTGCGTCGCGAGGCGCGCCGTGCGCGAGACGATGTCGGCGCGCAGCACCCGCTCGCGGCGAGCCCAGTCGGTGGCGAGGCAGTGCGTCCACACCCAGGCGAGCAGCTCCGTGGCGTGGCGTGCGGTGCCGGGCCGGCTGAGGATGCGCGGCAGCGGACCGCCGTGGGTGTGCCGCAGGTCGGCGCGCACCCACGCGTCGCCGAGGCGAGTGATGTGGTCGAGCTCCTCCTCGAAGGTCAGCCCCGGGCCGGTCGGCGGCACCGACAGCCAGTCGGCGATCCAGCCGGGCCGCCAGCTGTGTTCGAGCACGGCCCGCCGCGCCGGGTGCTCGTCGAGCATCGCCTCGAACGACTCGCGGTGGGCCGCCGAGAAGGCCCGTGTCATGGGGTCGTTCGGCCGGACGAGGTGGCTCACGGCCGCGGAGCACTCGATCCGCGGCGACACGACGAAGCGACTGCGCGCGAGCAGGTCGACCGAGATCTGCCACGTTCCCAAGTTTCGCCTCCACCCGAAACAATAGCGCCGGCCCCCTGTCGGCTGTCAGGCTCGAGCGAGTGAGGACCTACCGCCAGCTGTTCGCCGTGCGCGAGTTCCGCGTGCTCTTCGTCGTCCAGTGCCTCAACATCGGGGCGTATGCCGTCGCGTCCCTCGCGCTCGGCACGATCACCTTCGAGGCCACCGGGTCGACGGTGCTGACGGCGCTCGCGATGTTCGGCGCGCCGCTGCTGCGGCTCGTGGGTCAGAGCCTCTTCGGCTCGGGGTCAGACCTCGTGCGGCCACGCACGGCGCTCGTGGTCGTCGTCAGCGCGACGCTGGTCGCCGACCTGCTCCAGGCCGTCCCCGGCCTGCCGTGGGGCTGGCGCTTCGTCCTGCTCGCGCTGCCCCCGCTCGTCACGTCGGCGCTCGGCGGCAGCATGATGGCGCTCGTCTCCGACATCCTGCCGCCCGACGGCTTCATCCTCGGCCGGGCGACGATGAACATCGCGGTCGGCGGCATGCAGATCGTCGGCTTCGGCGTCGCGGGGCTGCTGCTCGTCCGCTTCACGACGACCCAGCTCTTCCTCGGGTCGGCGGCCGCGCTGCTCGTGGCCGTCGCGCTGCTGCGCCTCGGACTCGCCGACCACCCGCCCCGCGCAGCGAGGACGTCGGTCGTCAGGCGCACGCGCGAGGTGAACCGCCGGCTGCTCGGGTCGCGGGTGATCCGGCCGATCTACCTCACCCTCTGGGTTCCCAACGGGCTCATCGTCGGGTGCGAGGCGCTCTTCGTGCCGTTTGCCGGAGGCCGGGCGGGCTATCTCTTCGCGGTCTCCGCCGCAGGCATGCTCCTCGGCGACATCGTCGTGGGTCGCTTCGTGCCGACTGCCTTGCGCGACAGGCTGATCGAGCCGCTGCGCTTCCTCCTCGCAGTGCCCTATCTGGCGTTCTTCCTCGTCCCCTCGTTGCCGTATGCCGCCGTGCTGGCCTTCGTGGCCTCGGTGGGCTATTCGGCCAGCCTCCCCCTGCAGGAGCGGCTCGTGACCCACACCGACGGCGAGATGCGCGGTCAGGTCTTCGGGCTGCAGAGCACGGGCCTCATGGTGGGCCAGGCCGTCGGTGCATTGCTCGGTGGTGCGGCGGCCAGTGCCCTCGGCGTGGGGCCGGTGGCAGCCGCGCAGGCCATGGGTGTGATGGCGCTGGCGTCGGTCCTCGTCTCGGTCGCGCTCGTCCCCGGGCTGCGGCGGTCGCGCCTGACCGTCAGGGGTGCGCCGGTCTCCTCCGCCGCCGGGCACCTGCGCTGAAGCGGGCCGCGCGCCTCCTCACGAAGCGGTCTGCGGTGTCGGTCGGGGTCGGGGCGGGCGTCTGCGGCGTCGGTGCCTGCGCGCGGAAGGACTCGCGGTAGAACCAGCGCTTGCCCACCTCGACGAGGGCGAGGTAGCAGACGACCATGACGACGAGCGCCGCGAAGAAGCCGCCGGGCAGAGGCGCGAAGCCCAGTGGCCCCGCCAGGGGAGTGGCGGGCAGGACCGCGCCGACCGTCACGACACCGAGGGCGGCCAGGGTCAGCGGCAGGCTCGGGCGGCTCCGGAAGAACGGGATGACGCGCGTGCGGATGGCGAAGATGACGAGGGTCTGCGTCGCGAGCGACTCGACGAACCACCCCGTGCGGAAGAGCTCCGGCCCGGCGTGGAAGCCCCAGAGCATGACGGCGAAGGTGAGGAAGTCGAAGACCGAGCTGAGCGGCCCGAAGAGGAGCATGAAGCGGCGGATGAAGGCGATGTCCCAGTGCGACGGGCGCAGCAGCTGGGCGCGGTCGACGTGGTCGGTCGGGATCGCCAGCTGACCGGTGTCGTAGAGGAGGTTGCCGAGCAGGATCTGCGACGGCAGCATCGGCAGGAACGGCAGGAACATCGAGGCACCAGCTGCGGAGGCCATGTTGCCGAAGTTGCTCGACGTGCCCATGAGGACGTACTTCAGGGTGTTGGCGAAGATCCGCCGGCCCTCCTCGACGCCGTCGGCGAGCACGTCAAGGCTCTTCTCGAGGAGGATGACGTCGGCTGCGTCCTTGGCCACGTCGGTGCCGGAGTCGACCGAGATGCCGACATCGGCGGCGTGCAGGGCGAGCGCGTCGTTGACGCCGTCACCGAGGAACGCGACCCCGCCGCCACCGTCGGTACGGTGCGCCTTGACGATGCGGGCCTTGTGCTCCGGGCTGACCCGGGCGAAGACCGTCGTGCCGTCGACCGCCTCGGTGAGCGCTGCGTCGTCGAGGGAATCGATCTGGGTCCCCGTCAGCGGGTCGCCGCCGGGCAGCCCGAGGTCGGCGCAGACCTTGGCGGCGACCTGCGCGTTGTCGCCGGTGACCACCTTGACGCGGATGCCCAGCTCGGTGAGCCGGCCCAGCGCCGCTGCGGCGTCGGGCTTCGGCGGGTCGAGGAAGACGAGCAGCCCCCGCAGCTGCAGGTCGTGCTCGTCGGACGGGACCGGCGGACCGTCGCGGTCGATCTCACGAGTCGCGACGGCCACGACCCGGTTGCCTGCATGGAACTCGGCGTCGAGGGCGCGACGGCTCGCCCCGTCGACCCCGACGCATCGCTCGAGCACGGTCTCGGGGGCGCCCTTGGTGACGAGGGTGAGCCGGTCGTCATCGTCCCGGACGACGACCGAGAGCATCCGCCGCTCGTGGTCGAAGGGCAGCACACCGCACAGCTGGTGGCCGGCGACTGCCGCGCCGGCAGACGCGGTCGCCGGCGACTCCCACAGCGCCTGGTCGAGAGGGTTGGCCGCGACGTCGGTCCCGTCGGTGCTGACCTCGGTGCAGAGCAGCCCCCAGCGCAACACGGTGTCGGAGCGGTTGTCGCCCGCGGGCACCGCTCGGGCGTAGTCGATCCGGCCCAGCGTCAGCGTGCCGGTCTTGTCGGTGAAGAGCAGGTCGATGTCGCCGAGGTCCTCGATGCAGACGAGCCGCTTGACGAGCACCTTGCGCCGCGCGAGGTGCCGCGAGCCGGCGGCAAGGCTCGTCGAGACGACGGCCGGCAGCAGCTGCGGGGTGATGCCGACGGCGATGGCGAGCGAGAAGAGCAGCGCGTCGATGATCGGCTTGTCGAGGATGACGTTGATGACGAAGATCGACGTCGTCAGGGCGCCGGCGACATAGACGAGCAGCATCGAGAAGCGCCGGAGCCCGACCTGGAAGGGGGTGTCGGCCTGGTGCGTGTGCAGCCCTGCCGCGATGGCGCCGAACTCGGTGCGCGAGCCGGTCGACACCACGACACCTCGCCCGCTGCCGGCGTGCACCACCGTGCCCATGAGCGCGCAGCCCGCGAGCTCGGCGAGCGATGCCCCCTCCGGGGTCGGGCCGGTGTCCTTGGCCACAGGCTGCGACTCACCCGTCAGCACCGACTCGTCGCACTCGAGGCCGGTGGCGGACAGCAGTCTCAGGTCCGCCGGCACGATCTCGCCGAGGCGCAGGTCGACGAGGTCGCCGGGCACGAGGGCGGTGACGTCGAGCGAGCCGGCGCGCCCCTCGCGCAGCACGACCGCGGTGTGGGTCACCTGCGAGTGGAGCGACGCAGCGGCCTTCTCGGCGCGGTACTCGTTGACGAAGCCGAGACCGACGGAGGCGACGACGATGAGCCCGATGATGGCGGCGTCGGCACCCTCGCCGACGAAGGCTGACGCGAGGGCGGCGACGAGCAGCAGCCCGAGCAGCGGCGAGCGCAGCTGGTGCCACAGCACGGGCAGCACCCGCGCGTCGTGCGAGGCGATGGCATTGGGTCCGACCGTCCGTCGCCGCCGCACGACCTCGGCGTCGTCGAGTCCCCGGTGCTCGTCGACCCTGAGCGAGCGCGCGACCTCGGCTCCCGTGCGGGTCGCTGCC
This sequence comes from Humibacillus xanthopallidus, assembly GCF_006717145.1. Taxonomy (GTDB): domain Bacteria; phylum Actinomycetota; class Actinomycetes; order Actinomycetales; family Dermatophilaceae; genus Humibacillus; species Humibacillus xanthopallidus. The sequence continues at coordinate 353,518 of NZ_VFQF01000003.1, forward strand.
GCCCGTATGCCGGCCGACGCGTCCGCGTGCACGAGCGGGGCCACCGTCATGCCTCCATGCTCCTCCTGCCGCCCGAGGGATCGGCCCGCTTCGTGGCGCGCGTGAGGAGGGCCTCAGCAGTGCTCCGGGGCGCCTGTGTCATGCCGGACGCACCACTGGCTGTGCGTCTGGCAGGACACCGGTCGGTGCTGCGCCCACCCCGTGCGCACGCCAGCACAGCGGCGGGGTCAGGGCACGAGACCTCGCCGCCGGGCGATCGCGGCCGCCTCGGTGCGTCCGGAGGCGCCGAGCTTGGCGAGCAGGTGGGAGACGTGCACGCTCACCGTCTTCGTGCTGATGAACAGCTGTCGGCCGATCTGGCCGTTGGTCAGGCCCTCGGCCAGCAGCCCCAGCACCTCGACCTCCCTGGGCGTCAGAGCGGTCTCGACGCTGCCCGAGGGAGCCGATGCGGGATGCAGCGCGTCGAGCTCGGCGAGCAACGGAGCCGCGCCGAGCGCCACCGCGACCTCGCGGGCCTCTGCCGCGACGGCTCGGGAGGCGGCGTCGCCACCTGCTGCGTGCAGCGCCGCTGCGAGCCGTGCGCGCGACCGGGCCGCCTCGAAGACGTGGCCGTAGCGGTCGAAGGCCGCCACGCTGCCGCGCCAGGCGTCGACAAGGTCGCCGGCCGACGGGGTCGCGCCGTCGTCCGTCGACAGGGCCGCGCCGTCGCCCGCCACCCGGTCGAGCTCGTCGAGCGGGTTGAGGTGTTCGAGGCCGGCGAGCTCGGCCTCGAGCCGGGCGAGCCACGCCCAGGCCTCACGGCTGGTGTCCTCGAGCTGCTCGAGCGTCGAGCGCTCGTAGGCCGGCCGGTCGGCCACGTCCGCGTCGCCGGCCCGGGCGAAGGCGATGGCCCGGGTCCCGAGCCGTCGCGCGACCTCGACGGCACGGCGTCGTGGAGCCGGGTCGAGGTGCGCGACAGCGCTCGCCACCGCTCCGGCAACGAGCGCGGCGAGGCGCACGATCGCGAAGTAGTCGCCCCACGCCCGGTCGAGCGCGCGCTCGGCGTCCTCCGCCAGGTCGAGGGCACCCGCGAGATCTCCGGCCTGCGCGAGCAGGTCGATCCCGGGCATGACGGTCAGCACGACGCAGAGGCCGTCGACGGGCCACCACTGCCGCAGCTCGGCGATCACGGCCGGCTCGACGGGCTCGCCGCGGCCGGCGCTGACCGAGAGCAGCGCCCCCGTGAAGATCGAGCGGCCGGGCTGCGGAGCGGGTGCACCGGTGAGGCGCAGCCGCTGCGTGGCACCGTCCCAGTCGCCGAGCTCGTATGCCGTGAGGCCCGCGAGCAGGCGGCACTCCTGCCCCCAGGGTGCCCACTCGCGGTGCATCTGTCGGGCGACCGCGGCGCCGGCGTCGTACTGCGCGAGCGCAGCGGGCAGGTCGCCGCGCCGGTGTGCGATCGAGGCGAGCTGGTGCAGCACCCTCAGGCGCAACGGGTCGTCGCCCGGCAGCTCGGCGGCCACCGTGCGCAGGTGCGCCTCCACGGCGTCGAGGTCCTCCTCGGCCTCGAGCACCCGCGCCATGATCGTGCGCACCTCGGCCTGCGCCCGCTGGAGCCCCAGGCGCTCCGCCAGCATCGACACCTCGGTGCCGACGACGGCGGCGTCCATGTAGTGGCCGATGTCGACGAGGGCCTGGAGCCGGGCGACGAGCACCCGCACCCGGCGCTCGTCGGCCACCTCGCCGATGAGGGCCATCGCCTCGTCGGTGAGGTCGATGGCGTGGGTGGGCAGGTCGAGCATGCGGGAGCGGATGACGAGGGTGGCGAGCAGGTCGGCGCGCATCTCCGGGGCCTGCGCACCGCCGGGGTGGTCGAGTCGGTCGCGCAGCAGGTTGATGGCGCGTACCGGCTCGCCCGCGAGCATCGCCGCGGCCGAGGCCCGCAGGGTCAGCGCGTCACGCTCGGGGTCGTCCTCGCCGACCCAGTCGAGCGCCCGCTCGAAGTGCTGCAGCGCGTCCTGCGGACCGCCCATCGCCATCGCCGACTCGCCCGCAGCCCGGCTCGCCGCGACCGCCGTCGGCAGGTCACCGACGGCTGCGGCGTGGCGGGCGAGCTCGGAGGCCGGGGCGAGGTCGGGGCGCTCGGCCAGCACGGCGGCATACGCCCGGTGGAGGCGCAGCCGCTCGCCCGGCAGGAGGGTGTCGGCGACGGCCTCACCGAGCAGGGCGTGACGGAAGGTGTAGGCGGGCGGCCACGACGCCTCGAGCACGTGCCGCTCGACCGCCTCGGCGACGGCCGCCTCGAGAGCCTCGTCGGGCAGCCCGGCGACGCGCGACAGCAGCTCGTGACCGACGTGCTGGCCGCCCTTGAGCGCGATGACGCGAAGCACGCGCTGCGTCGTCTCGTCGAGCTGGTCGACGCGGGCGCGCAGGACCCTGCTCAGCCCGCCGGTGAGCGACTGGCCGGCCGCCGCGCTCGCGACGAGCTCCTCGGCGAAGAAGGGGTTGCCCTGGGCGCGGCGGGTGATCTCCTCGACGGTCACGGCGTCGTCGGGTGCGCCCTCGAGCCCGGAGACGAGCTCGTGCACGGCAGCGGCGGGCAGCGGCGCGAGGTCGACGTGCCCGAGCCCGGCGATGCGGGCCCACACCGCGAGGGTGTCGTGCAAGGGGTGCCGCCGGTGCAGGTCGTCGGAGCGGTAGCTGACGACGAGCCCCACCGCCGTGGCGAACCCGCGGGTGAGCAGGAGGGTGAGCAGGTCGCGCGAGGAGTGGTCGGCCCAGTGCACGTCCTCGACGACGACGAGGGTCGGCTGCGCGGCTCCGCAGGCGGTCAGCAGGGCGTGCACCGCCTCGGCGACCTGGCCGGGGTCGGTGGAGCCGCCAGATCCTGTCGGGGCCGTCGTCGAGGCCGCGAGGGCCTCGCCGCGCCCCGGCAGGAGGTGGCGCAGGCTCGGGTGCGTCGCGAGCACGTGGTCGACGACGTCGGGGTGGGCGGCGTCGAGGGCGCCGATGAGCTCGACGAAGGGGAGGTAGGCGAGCGAGCTGCCGGCCTGGCCGACGCAGTGGCCGACGGCCGTCGACCAGCCCGCGGCCTCGGCACCGACGAGCAGCTGCGCGAGCAGGCGCGACTTGCCGATGCCGGCGTCACCCGACAGCACGACGACGCCCCCGGGCTCCGCGCCCCCTGCGGGGTGGAGCCCGACGGCGTCGGTGAGGTGGGCGAGATCGGCGTCGCGGCCGATGATCGAGCCGGTGCGCAGCGGCATACGCGGAATCATCGCGTAGTCCGCTGACAGCGTCACCGGCATTGCGGGCACGACGGGTGCCGTTGGAGCGAGCGGCGCCAGCCGCGCGGCGGGCGCCGTGGCGGCGCTCACCGGCGGTAGCCGGGGTCCAGCTCCTCGCGGCTGTTGCGCGCCAGGGTGCGGCGCACGATCTCGAGCGACGAGTCGCGACGGACCGGGCGACGGGCGGGGTAGCGGGTCGCCATCTCGGCCTTGACGAGGCGGAAGTCGGTGTAGGTGGTGATCATGATGAGTCCTCTGCTCGTGTCCTTTGTGCTGACACGTCCAGAGTCGGCGTCTGAGGTAGCGCCCCACATCGGGAGGACGTCGTATTCGCAAGGGTGCCGGCGACCGAGGCAGCACCTGAGGTAGGGCTGAGGTAGTGCTGAGGTAGCGCCTTGGCCGGCGCCTCAGCCGAGCAGCAGGGCAGCTGCGATGACGAACATCACGAGCCCGATGACGACGTCGAGCACCCGCCACGTGCCCGGCCGGGCGAAGAGCGGCGCGAGCACCCGCGCGCCGTAGCCGAGCCCGGCGAACCACACACAGCTCGCCAGGGCGGCGCCCGCCGTGAACCACCATCGTCCGGTGGGGCCGTGCTGGTTGGCGAGCGAGCCCACGAGCAGCACGGTGTCGAGGTAGACGTGCGGGTTGAGCCACGTCAGCGCGAGCACCGTGGCCAGCACGCTGCCCCGGGTGCCGACGGCCGCGCTCGCCACGAGCGTGCTGGGTCGGCGGGCGCGCCACAGGCACGTGATGCCGAAGCCGACGAGGTATGCCGCCCCGACCCACCGCACCCAGATGAGCAACGCGGGGTGCGCGGTGACGAGCCTCCCGACGCCGAGGACGCCTGCCACGACGAGCACCGCGTCGGAGAGGGCGCAGACCGCGACGACGAGGCCGACGTGGCGGCGGGTCAGCCCGATGCGCAGCACGTAGGCGTTCTGCGCGCCGATGGCGACGATGAGCGAGGCCATCGTGAGGAAGCCGGGCAGGAGGGAGGTCACCCTGTCGACGGTAGGGGTCGGGTCTTGTTGAGGGAAGCGAAGGTTTCTGATGCTTCATTAGCATTGCTTCATGCGTCTGCAGACCGACCAGCTCGCTGCCCTCCTCGCCATCGTCGACACGGGCACCTTCGAGGCGGCTGCCCGGCGCCTGCACGTCACCCCCTCGGCGGTGAGCCAGCGGGTCAAGGCGCTCGAGTCGGAGGTCGGGCACGTCGTCGTCGTGCGGGCCGCGCCCTGCCGCGCGACCCCGACGGGGGAGTCGCTCGTGCGGCTGGCCCGTCAGCAGGCGCTGCTCGCAGCCGAGACCGTGGCCGAGCTGGCGCCGCGGCAGAGCGAGCGCATCGACCTTCCCGTGGCGGTTAACGCCGACTCGATGGCGACGTGGTTCGGCAGGGTCATCTCGGGGTGCGCGGACTGGGACGACGTCGTGCTGCGCCTGCGTGTCGAGGACCAGGACCACTCCGCCCGGCTGCTCCGGTCGGGCGAGGTGCTCGGTGCTGTCACCTCGGATCCGACTCCGGTGCAAGGCTGCTCGACCGAGCCGCTCGTGACGATGCGCTACGTCCCGGCTGCCACACCCGCCCTCGTCGAGCGCCATCGCGCTGGCAGGGGCATCGACTGGGCGACGGCGCCGGTGGTGCGCTTCAACGACAAGGACGACCTCCAGCAGCGCATCCTCGACCGGCACGGCGTCGTCGCAGCGCCCCCGACCCACGAGGTGCCGGACGGCGCGGGCTTCGTCACCGCGGTGAGGGCCGGCCTCGGCTGGGGGGCGCTGCTCACGACGCAGCTCTCACCCCTGATCGCGAGTGGCGACCTCGTGCGCCTCGGGTCACGGGACCACGTCGACGTGCCGCTCTACTGGCAGCGGTGGCGGTTGCCGTCGGCCCATCTCGACCGGCTGAGCGACCTCCTGCGGCGTGAGTCCGCACGAGCTGGCCTGCGTCCTCGACGTGGTGGCTGATCGGTGGCCGTGCGGTGGGTCACCCGTCGTTTTGCCGATCGGCCACGGGCGGGCGGGATGCGGCGTTAGGTTGGCACTGAATGCACGTCCCCGCCGCGAGCGCCGAGCTCGCTCGTGTGAGGAGGCTCCCGGGGTGACTGACGCGACCGCGCCGACCGGCGCACCACCCGCTCTTGACCCAGCGAGCATCGTCCGGTCCAAGGAGTATCTCTCCGCACTCGTGCTCGCGGCGCTCCTCGGCATCCCGATCTCGGTGGTGGCGTACGGCTTCCTCGCCCTCGCCGGGTGGTTCCAGACCTACCTCTTCGACGACCTCCCCACGGGGCTCTTCGACGGGGCTGCGCCGGCCTGGTGGCCCGTGCCCTGGTTGGCGCTCTGCGGGCTGCTTGTCGCCCTGACGATCAGCCGCCTGCCGGGCACCGCGGGCCACTCGCCTGCACTGGGGTTCCAGACCGGCACCGGGCCCGCCCTCGGCCGCGACCTGCCCGGCATCATCATCGCCGCCCTCGCGACCCTCGGCCTCGGCGCGGTGCTCGGACCGGAGGCGCCGCTCATCGCGATCGGCGGTGGGCTCGGAGCGCTCGCGGTCCGTCTCGTGAAGCGCGACGCGCCGCCGATGGCGGTGACGATCATGGCCTCCGCGGGCAGCTTCGCCGCCGTCAGCACGCTGCTGGGGTCGCCGCTGCTCGGCGCCTTCCTCATCATGGAGGCAGCCGGCATCGCGGGCGCGACCCTGAGCCTCGTCGCCCTTCCCGGTCTGCTCGCCTCCGGCATCGGGGCGCTCGTCTTCGTGGGGATGAACGCCTGGACCGGCCTGGGCACCTTCTCCCTGGCGCTGCCCAGCGTTCCCCCGGGGCTGGCGCCCACCATCCCGTCGATCCTGTGGGCGGTGCCGGTCGGCATCCTCGGTGCGCTGCTCGCGTGGGCCATCCGCTGGGTCGCGCTCAGCGTGCGGCCGCACGTGCACCGCAACCGCGTGCCGGTGACGGTGGTGCTCGGCGTGCTCATCGGCCTCTGTGCAACGGCGTTCCAGGTGATCACGGGTCACCCCTTCACCCAGGTGCTCTTCTCCGGGCAGGACGCGCTGCCCGAGCTCGTCGCCGACGCAGCCGGCTACTCGCTCGGCGTCCTGCTGCTCCTCGGCCTCTTCAAGGGCATCGCCTACGGCCTGTCCCTGAGCGCCTTCCGCGGTGGCCCGGTGTTTCCGGCCATGTTCATCGGCGCGGCGCTCGGCATCGCGGTCAGCGGCCTGCCCGGCATGGAGCTGGCCGCCGCCATCGGCACGGGCATCGGTGCGATGTGCTGCGCGATGCTGCGGCTGCCCCTCACCTCGGTCCTGCTCGCGACCCTGCTCATGGGGGCTGACGGGCTCACGATCACCCCGCAGGTCGTCGTCGCCGTCGTCGTGTCGTTCGTCGTCACGGCCGTGCTGCCGACACCGGGGCCGCCCCAGCCGGCGGGGCCGCACGACCCGGCAGCTGCGGGGTCGTCGGGCGAGCCGTCGTCACCTTCCGCCGGGGCTCACCGGTCGGTCGAGGCCGACTGAGGAAGCCGGATGACCGCGCGACCCGAACGCCTCAACGCGACCATCGCGTGGCTGTTCATGGTCGGCTCCGCATGCTTCGTCCTCGGCTCCGTGCCGGCCTACCTCAACGCCATCGGGGGCTGGGTCGACGGCATCACCTACGTCATCGGCTCGGTCTTCTTCACCAGCGCCTCGTATGCGCAGCTCGTCCAGTCGCAGAGCCCTGCCATGACCGCGGTCGACGAGGTGACGCAGCACGAGCCGGCTCGGGTGCGCCTCTGGGGCTGGCTGCCGCATGACCGTGCCTGGCTCGCCGCTGCCGTCCAGTTCCCCGGCACGGTGTTCTTCAACATCAGCACGGTGGCGGCGCTGACGCACAACGCGACGGCGGCCGAGGCCGACCGCTACGTGTGGCGCCCCGACCTCTTCGGATCGGTGCTCTTCCTCGTCTCGAGCGCGATCGGCATCCTCGCGGTCTCGCGCCGGTTCTTCAGCGTGGAGGCCAGGTCGATGCCGTGGCGCATCGCCTGGGTCAACATGCTCGGCTCCGTGCTCTTCATGGCTTCTGCCGTGGCGAGCTATGTCGTGCCGAGCACCGACGAGCTGCTGGGGGCGCACCTCGCCGTCGCCGGCACCTTCTGGGGCGCCGTGTGCTTCCTCGTCGGTGCCGCCCTCATGCTGCCCGCCTGGCGCCGGGCCGTCACGCCCGCGGGCGCCGTGGCACCACCTCGCCCGGGCACTGCCTGAGCCCGACCTCGATCGAGCTCGCCCCCGACCTCGAAGCCCGTCCATCCAAGGAGAAGAGCATGGCCACACCGTCCGAGATCAACGCCGCCGCAGCCCTCTACGGCAACCGCTTCGTCACCCAAGAGGTGCCCAGCCGCGAGTTCCCCGACTCCGGGATGACAGCGGTCGACGCCATGCGGCTCGTGGCCGAGGACCTCGCGCTCGAGGGCGACCCGGGCCGCAACCTCGCCACCTTCGTGACCACGTGGATGGAGCCGGAGGCGCAGCGCATCATCGCCGACAACCTGCACCGCAACTTCATCGACCACGCCGAGTACCCCCGCACGGCCGAGATCGAGCAGCGATGCATCCGCATGCTCGCCGACCTCTTCCACGCCCCGGGTGAGACGACGGGGGCGCGGACGCAGGGCTCGTCCGAGGCGATCATGCTCGGCGCGCTGTCGCTGAAGTGGAACTGGCGCACGCGGCGTCAGGCCGAGGGCGGGTCGACCGACCGGCCGAACCTCATCTTCGGCGGCGACGTGCACGTCGTGTGGGAGAAGTTCTGCCGCTACTTCGACGTGGAGCCGCGCATCGTGCCGCTCCAACCCGGCAAGTACACGATCGGGCCCGAGGACGTCGCGCCGCACATCGACGAGAACACCATCGGCGTCGCGGCCGTGCTCGGCACGACCTTCACCGGCCACAAGGACGACATTGTCGGCATCAACGACCTGCTCGTGCAGCTGAAGCAGGAGCGCGGCCTCGACGTTCCGCTGCACATCGACGGCGCGAGCGGCGGTTTCGTGTGGCCCTTCCTCTACCCGGACTCGCCCTGGGACTTCCGGCTCGAGCAGGTGCGCTCGATCAACGTGTCAGGACACAAGTTCGGCCTCGTCTACCCCGGCATCGGCTGGCTCATCTTCCGCGAGGTCGCCGACCTGGCCCCCGACCTCGTCTTCATGGAGAACTACCTCGGCAAGACCGACTCCACCTTCACGCTCAACTTCTCGACCGGGTCGGCGATGGTGCTGGCGCAGTACTACAACCTCGTTCGCTACGGCCGCGAGGGCTACACCTACATCATGCGCAACATGCAGGAGAACGCCCGCCTGCTCGGCGACAAGCTCGAGGCCATGGGCCGCTTCGAGCTGATCGGCCGCGACGAGGAGCAGCTTCCGCTCGTCGCCTTCCGGCTGACCGGCGACCACCCCTACAACGAGTTCGACATCGCCTGGCAGCTGTCCGCCGAGCGCGGCTGGATGGTCCCGGCATACACCCTGCCTCCGGATGCCCAGGACGTCACGATCATGCGCGCCCTCGTCAAGGAGACGATGAGCCGCGAGCACGTCGACACCCTGGCGCGCGACATCGAGGACGCGTGCACGACCCTCGCGGCCAAGGGCGGGGCGCACGAGTCGGAGCGGGCGAAGATGGTCGTCGGCCCCGGCCACTGAGACGGGGTGCGTCTGGGGCCGTCCAGCTCCAGCCCCCAGCGCCAGACCTGGACCCGGCCTCGCTACGGCTTGCGCCACACCGAGACGTAGCTCTCGCTGTCGGAGGTGAAGGGGCTGCGCGTCCAGTCAGCCCAGCGGTGATCGAGCTCGAGCCCGGCGAGCTGCGCCATGAGGTCGCACTCGCCGGGCCAGATGTAGCGGAAGTTGCTGGCGCCGTAGCGGATCGAGCCATCAGGCTCCGTCGTGTAGTGGTGCGACGTGCCCTGCTGCGTGGCGAGGTCGTAGGTGTCGAAACCCAGGTGACGCTCGCTGATGTCGAAGGGCACCCCTGCCTGCCCCGGCGGGAAGCGCCGCAGGGGCGGCACCCACAGCTCGATGACGAAGCGCCCTCCGGGCCGCAGGTGGCGGGCGGCGTTGCGGAAGCACGCGACCTGCTCCGCCTGGGTGCGCAGGTTGCCGATGGTGTTGAAGACGAGGTAGACGAGGGCGAACTCACCGGGGACCGTCGTCGTCGCCATGTCGCCGACCGTGACGGGGAGGGTGGCCTCGTCGACCTTCCGCCGCAGCTGGGCGACCATCGGCGCCGACAGCTCGATGCCGGTGACCGCGACGCCGCGGTCAAGCAGCGGCACCCCGACGCGCCCCGTGCCGATGGCCAGCTCGAGCGCCGGGCCGGAGCCCGCGAGCTCGGCGAGGACGTCGAGCGTCGGGCCGAGCACCTCCGGCGCGAACATGTCGGCCGCGGCCTCGTCGTAGCGCTGGGCGGTGGCGTCGTCCCACAGGTCGCTGCTCGTCATCCGACCGATCCTGACGACCGGTGCCGCACCGTGTCGAGCGGTTATCGGTCGTCGTCGCCGCCGGTCACGGGCTGCACTGGGTCCTGCCAGGCCCGCCACGCGGCATACCCTCCGATGACGTCGGTGGCGCGGTGGATGCCGAGCTCCTGGAGGGCGGCGGCGGCGAGGCTGGAGGTGTAGCCCTCCTGACAGAGGACGACGACCTCGAGGTCGTGGTGCGCGAACGGGAGTGCGGCGTCGCTCGCGGGGTCGAGGCGCCACTCGAGCACGTTGCGCTCGATCACGGTCGCGATCGGCAGCTCGCCCTCCGCGGCCCGCTGCGCGGCCGGACGGATGTCGATGACCACGGCACCACGGCGGTATGCGGCGTCGGCCTCCTCGGGCGTGAGGCGGCTCAGCTGTGAGCGCGCCTCCGCGAGCACCTCGTCGATCGTGCGGGGACAGCGCGGCGAGCCGGCTGTCACCAGTCCACCCCGACGCGCGCCTGCTCGATCGGCTCGAGGACGCCGCCGACGTCCTGGTAGTTCGTCATGGCGGTGAGTTTGGGGGCGTAGACGTGGAGGCTGACGGCAGGGTCGGGGCCGACGTTGGTGACGCGGTGCAGGTGGCGCGTGCCGAAGGTGCGCTGGTCGCCCGGGGTGAGGCGCACGCCCGTCGCGGGGATGCGCCGCGTGCCGTCGAGGTCGGTGGCCTGGCGGTAGCCGGCCACCTCCTCGGTGAGCACCCCCTGCAGGACGACGAACGACCCGGCACTGCCACCGTGGTCGTGCCACGGGGTGCCCTGCCCGGGCAGCCACGTGAGCAGCCACGCCTCGTGGTCGGCATCGGCGTGCAGCTGTGCGTAGTAGCGCGAGATGGGGTCGAAGTCGACGAGGCCCTGCCACAGGGTGCGCTGGCGAGCCAGGCGGCGGGCGGTGTCGGCGAGGTGGACGGAGGTGCGCTGGGCGCCGCGGGACATGGTCGTGCCTTTCGGTCAGGTGAGGGAGCAGGTGGTGGGAGCGGGGTCGTGCCGGCCGGTCAGGCGGGCATTCGACATCGCTCGGTGGCACCTGATGTCACATAACCAAGGCTTTGCATGGTCACAACGCTAACTTATGAGCGGGACGCCTGCAACCGCGTACGGCGATGGGGGCGCCAGGGGCGCTGGGCGGGCGGCTCGGCGGGGCCGCTCAGCGGTCGGCTCAGCGGTCGGTGGTGAGGTCGTGGAGTACGCGGTCGATGTCGTGGTCGACGTCGAGGTCGGCACCGAGCGGAGCCCGGGGCAGACCGGCCGTGCGGCGGTGGTGCGGCGCGAGGGCGACGACGAGGGCGATGAGGGCTGCGAAGGCGATGATGATGTCCATGGCAGAAAGTCTGCGCTCGTGCAGATTCCGCCACCAGTGGCAGTTCTGTCGCCTCCCATCGATTTCCTGCCAATCTGCTGGCATCATGGGTGGATGCTCAAGACCATCGCCGTCATCGTGCAGGAGCCCGTTGCCGTCTTCGAGCTCGGCGTGCTCTGCGAGGTCTTCGGCGTCGACCGCACCGACGACGGCGTGCCGGCCTTCGACTTCCGGGTGTGCGCGTCGCGGCCGGGTGAGGTCATCCGCTCGACGGGCGGCGTCGGCGTCGTCGCCACCCACGGACTCGACGGTGTGAGTGACGCCGACCTCGTCGCCGTGCCCGCAGGCAGCGTCGACGGCCCGTTCGAGCCGGGGGTGCTCCAGGTCCTCCGCGAGACGGTCGAGCGCGGTGGCCGGGTGCTGTCCGTCTGCTCCGGCGCCTTCACGCTGGCTGCCGCCGGGCTGCTCGCCGGCCGCGCGTGCACCACCCACTGGCGGTATGCCGCCCGTCTGGCCGACGTGTGCCCCGACGCCGCCGTCGACCTCGACGTCCTCTACGTCGAGGACGGCCCGATCATCACGAGCGCCGGCACCGCCGCGGGCATCGACGCCTGCCTCCACCTCGTGCGCACCGAGCTCGGCTCGGAGGTGGCCACGCGCATCGCCCGGCGGATGGTCGTGCCCCCGCACCGGTCCGGCGGGCAGCGGCAGTACGTCGAGACGCCCGTGCCCGACCAACCGTGCGACAGCCTCCAGGACGTGCTCGACGCGGTGCTCGAGCGCCTCGACGGTGACCACACGGTCGCGTCGCTCGCGCGCCAGGCGGCGATGTCGGAGCGCACCTTCGCGCGACGTTTCAGCGCCGAGGTGGGCACGACGCCGCACCAGTGGCTCACGGCGCAACGGGTGCTGCGGGCGCGCCGGCTCCTCGAGACGACCGACTTCGACGTCGAGCGGATCGCCCGCGAGAGCGGGTTCGCGACCGGCGCAGTGCTGCGCCACCACTTCCAGCGGCAGATCGGTGTGGCGCCGCTCAGCTACCGCAAGGCCTTCACCCACCAGCCCGCCACCGGCTGAGCACCCGTCGATGCCCCCGTATTCCGCTCTATCGGCGAGGCACTAGAAACCCTTAGCCACCAATCGAAAGAGCACTCCGTCGGCTCGCCCCCAATCGAAAGAGCACTCCGTCGGCCCGCGTGCTCGGGTATCCGCGCTGGGAGGCCGACGAACTGCTCTCTCGATTGTCTTCGGTGACCCCTTGGCGCCCTTCGAGCCGTCGCGGAGGGCCTTCCTGCTCGTCGATGCCCCCGTATGCCGTTCTCTCGGGTGAGCGCTAGAAGCTCGCCAGCGCTCTCAGCCAGATCGAAAGAGCACTTCGTCGGCCAGCGCGCTCGCGTAGCCGCGCAGGGAAGCCGACGAACTGCTCTCTCGATTGGGCTGGGGGACTCGGCGCGCGCTCCGAGGCCGACGAACTGCTCTTTCGATTGGCTTCGGTGACCCCTTCGCGCGCTTCGAGCCTTCGCGGAGGGCCTTCCTGCTCGTCGATGCCCCCGTATGCCGTTCTCTCGGGTGAGCGCTAGACGCCCGCCAGCGCTCTCCACCCAATCGAAAAAGCAGTTCGTCGGCGCGCGATGGGAGGCCGACGAACTGCTCTTTCGATTCGGTTGGGTGAGGCCGACGGAGTGCTCTTTCGATTGGGTCAGCGGGGGTTGCGGCGGGCGATCGCGGCGGAGAGGACAGTTGCGAAACCGCACCACACGGCATACGGGGAGAGGGCGACGCCGGCGCCCTTGCTCGCCTGGCCGGCCCGCCGCGCGAGGTCGGCCGAGCTCGCGGTCAGCAGGGCGGCGTGCGCAGCCGCGGCCCAGGGCCGACGCGAGCGCCAGAAGACGGCACTCCAGGCAGCGTTGATCGCGAGGTTCGTGCCGAAGGCCTTGAGGTAGTCAGAGCGGCCCCGTGCGTCGCCGGCCTTGTCGAAGGCGTTGAGCGCCGTCGCGGAGCTCGCCGCGATGTCGGCGTAGAGCGCCGTCCACACCACGGGGAAGGCCGCGGCAGGCGGCTGCCAGTCGGGGAGGTCGAGCGACCGGTAGTAGGACGAGTTCGGCTGCGTGGCAAGCGAACCCACGACAGCCGTCGCCACCGTCGCGGCCGATGTGAGGGCGAGGTTGCGCAGCGCCGTGTCGGGCTTGGCGGTGCGCATCGCCGACTGCACCGCGGTGTCGAAGTCGATGTAGCCGCCCGGCACGTCGACGTAGTCGTCGATGTCGCGCTCCTTGGCGACGACCTCGTGGACGAGGCTGCCGACGAGCGGCTTGGCCAGCCCCGCCGAGATCGGCGTGACGAGCCCGACCCAGTGGCTGGCGAGCCGCGGCGTGAGCACGGGCACCGTGACGACGACCGGTCGCCGCCGGCCCGTCGCGTCGGAGAAGCGCCCGATCATCTCGCGGTAGGTGAGCACCTCGTCGCCGCCGATGTCGAAGGTGCGGTTGACCTCGGGCGGGAGGTCGCCGGCGCCGGCGAGGAGGGTCATGACGTCGTCGACGGCGATCGGCTGGATCTTGTTGTCGAGCCACTTCGGCGCGACCATCGCGGGCAGCCGGGTCGTCAGGTAGCGCAGCATGTCGAACGAGGCGGAGCCGTCGCCGAGCACGACGGCGGCCTGCAGCACCGCGGTGGGGACGGGTGCGTCGAGGAAGATCCGGCCCACCTCGACGCGCGACGCGAGGTGCGGCGAGAGCACCTCGTCGTCAGGGTGGAGCCCCCCGAGGTAGACGATGCGCGAGACGCCCTCGGCAGCCGCGGCCTCCGCAAACGTCGTCGCGGCCTCGCGGTCACGCTTCTCGAAGTCGGGCTGGTCGTCCATGGAGTGCACGAGGTACCACGCCGCGTCGACACCGGTGAGCGCCGCCCGCATGTCGCGAGCGCTCGAGACGTCGCCCTCGACGACCTCGACGCGGTCGATCCACGGCCGGTCGTCGAGCGAGGCCCGGCGCCGCGTCAGCACCTTGACGCTCCACCCCGTGTAGAGCAGCCGCGGCACGAGCTGGCCGCCGATGTAGCCGGACGCACCCGTCACGAGGGCGGTGCGCCCGCCGGGTGCGGCAGCGTCGTCGCCCGCGGTGGTGGCGGCAGTGGTCGGGGAGGAGGTCATGCGATCACCTGGTGAGCTCGAGGGCGGGTGGGAGGAGCAGGAGCATCCCGGTCGACCACGTCACGTGCGTGATGATCGGCCCGAGGATGCCGCCGGTGACCCGGCGTTGGAGCGCGGTGACGAGACCGAGGATCGCGGCCGCGAGCACGAGGAGCGGGATTCCGCTGCCGATCGTCGTCAGCGCATAGAGCACCGTCGTGATGGCGACGGCGTGCGACGGCAGCGCGGAGTAGAGCGCGCCGCGGAAGTACATCTCCTCGACGACGCCGTTGAGCATCGTGATGGCGAGCACGACGGGCAGCGAGCCGAAGCGCGCGTGGTCGAGCAGCTCGTCGACGGGGTCGCGCAGGACGGGGATGCGGGCGACGACGAGCGCCGCGACGAGGAAGATCGCGAGCAGCAGCGCACCGAGCGCCAGCGACTGGACGACCGGTCGCGCCTCGCGCTCGCCGCTGCGGGTGTGGCCGCGACCGAAGTGCAGCGGCCCGGACGCGATGGCGCCGACTCCCCAGACGGCCGCGAGCGCGAGCGATGCCGTGTAGAAGAGGGGGTCGCCGGCGGGGATCCGCAGCGCCCAGGCGAGCACCGCGGAGCCGACGACGAAGGTGATCGCGACGACGACGCGCCGCCGCGTGCGCGCCTCGGGCGGGTCGTCGTGCTGGTCGGCGACGGGGTCGAGCAGGGCTGCGTCGAGGAAGGCGCGCAGCTCGCCGATCGGACCTCTCACCACCCCTCCTTCGCTTCGCCGTTGTCGTCGGTATGCCGTCCTGCCGACCCCCAGCGCCCGGGCCACTCGCCGCGACCCATCGTCACCGGTGTCACCGGCGTGCCGACTCGTAGCGCGCCAGGGTCTCCTTGCGCTCCTCGTCGTGGTCGACGACGGGGCGGGCGTAGCCGTTGTCGTACCCGTTCGGCTGCTTCCACGGTTCGTGCACCTCCGCTCCGGTGAGATGGCTCAGCTCCGGCACCCACCGTCGCACGTAGTCGCCCGCCGGATCGAACTTCTTGCCCTGGGTCACGGGGTTGAACACCCGGAAGTAGGGCGAGGCGTCGGTGCCCGTGCCCGCGACCCACTGCCAGCCGTGGTTGTTGGAGGCGATGTCGCCGTCGATCAGGTGGTCGAGGAAGTGCCGGGCGCCGACGGGCCACCAGACGTGGAGGTCCTTGGTGAGGAAGCTCGCCGTGATCATCCGCAGCCGGTTGTGCATCCACCCCTCCTCGAGGAGCTGGCGCATGCCCGCATCGACGACGGGGTAGCCGGTGCGCCCCTCGCGCCACGCGTCGACGAGCCGGTCGGTCTCGGGGCCGGCGTCGTAGGGCAGCCTGGCGAGCTCGGGCCGCAGGTCGTGCCACGCCGACTCGGGGTTGTGCCACAGCACATCGGCATAGAACTCGCGCCAGATGAGCTCGGTGACGTAGGTCGCGGCGCCCGGGGAGCGACCGCCGGTGTGCGCGGCGATGTCGGCGAGCATCGTGCGCGGGTGGATCTCGCCGTACTTGAGGGCCGCCGACATGCGGCTCGTCGAGTCGAGGTCGGGTCGGTCGCGCTCCTTGCCGTATGCCGCGAGGCCGCTCTCGAGGAAGGCCGCCCACCGCTCCAGCGCGGCTCTCTCCCCTGCCTCGACGGGCTCGGTCTCGGGCAGGTCGTCGCCGCGCACCTCATCGCGGAACCACGAGATGCGTGCGGGTCGCTCGGCCGGTGCGGGTCGGCCGTGCTGGTGCCAGGCCTTGGAGAAGGGGGTGAAAACCTTGTAGGGAGAGCCGGACTGGTTGACGATGCGACCCGGGCCGACGGCATACGGCGTACCCGTGGCGACGAGCTCGCGGCCGTCGGCGACGAGCGCGGCTGCCACCCGCTCGTCGCGGCGCCTGCCGTAGGGCGTCGTCTCGCGCGAGACGTGCACCTGCTGCGCACCGACCTCGCCCGCGAGGCGGGGGATGACGTCGACGGGGTCGCCCCGGCGCACGACGAGTGTCCCCCGCGTGTCCGTGGACAGCGCCGCGACCGACGCGAGCAGCCGCCGCGTGCGCGGGATGTCGGACTCGAGCAGGCGCGGGTCGAGCACGAAGACCGGCAGGACGGTCGACCCCGCCTCTGTCGCGGCGAGCAGCGCCGGGTGGTCTCGCAGCCGCAGGTCGCGGCGGAACCACAGGATGGAGGGTGGGGCCGTTGCCATCACGCCACCGCGGCTGCGGTGCCCCCGCGCTCAAAGCGCACCTGGGCGACGTCGAGGTAGCCGGTCGCGAAACCCGCCTGGCAGTAGGCGAGGTAGAACTCCCACCTGCGGCGGAAGGTCTCGTCGAAGCCCAGGGCGTTGACCTCGGGCCAGCGCGCGAGGAACGTCTCGCGCCAGCGCCGCAGGGTCTCGGCGTAGTCGGTGCCGAAGGCGTCGACGCCGGTGATCTGCAGGGTCGTCGCGGCGTCGGTGGTCTCGCTGATCGCCTGGAGGCTCGGGATGAGGCCGCCGGGGAAGATGTGCTTCTGGATCCAGCCGTAGGAGTGCTTCGTCGCGAGCAGCCGCTCGTGCGACATGAGGATGGCCTGCACCGCAGCGATCCCACCGGGGGCGAGCCGCTCGTCGATGGTGCGGAAGTAGGTGGCCCAGTACTCCTCGCCGACCGCCTCGATCATCTCGACGCTGACGACGGCGTCGAACTCGCCCTCGACCTCGCGGTAGTCCTGGATGCGGATGTCGACCAGGTCGGAGAACCCGGCGCCTGCGACCCGCTCACGGGCGAGCGCGGCCTGCTCGCGCGAGAGGGTCACGCTCGTCACGACGGCGCCCCGGCGGGCGGCCTCCAGTGCGAGCGTGCCCCAGCCGGTGCCGATCTCGAGGAGCCGGGTGTCCTGGCCGACCTTGGCCATGTCGAGGATCGCGCGCACCTTGCGCAGCTGCGCCTCCTCGAAGTCCTGTGTCTCCAGAGGGAGCCCGTCGTCGAAGAGGGCCGAGCTGTAGCTCATCGTCTCGTCGAGGAACGTCGCGAAGAGCTCGTTGGACAGGTCGTAGTGCGCCTCGATGTTGCGCCGCGAGCCGAGCAGCGAGTTGCGCTGCGTGGTCGGGATGCGCCGGTCGACGACTCCGCGCAGCGACAGCAGCCACGGCGGAACGGCGGTCGTCATGCGCTCGGCGAAGGGCATGAGCACGTCGACGAGGTCGGTGCCCTCGGCCGCCTTCCAGTCGCCCGCCATGTAGGCCTCGCCGATGCCGATCTTGGGGTGGTGCGCGAGGCGCTCGAAGAGGGCGGTGGGCCGCACGATCTGGATCGCGGGGTGGTCGGCACGCCGCACGCCGCCGTCGATGAGGGTGCCGTCAGGCATGACGATGTCGACGGGCACCCGCTGGGTCACTTGCGCGAGGATGCTGCGGGCCAGCCGCGCACGCAGGCAGAAGTGCCGAAGGGCCGGGCGGCGCAGGCAGAGCGGCTGGGTCATGGGGGTGGGCACGGTCGTCATCGGACAGCCTCCTCGGGGTGTCGGGGCCGGGGCACGACGGGCAGCCGGCGCAGCCACAGCGCGATGCCGTGGGCTCTGATCAGGGTCGTCACGCGGTGGGTCATGAGCCCGTGCCGCCGCACGAGGCGGCGCAGGGCGCGGGGCGTGGCCGGGAGCGGGGTGCCCCGGGTCACGGCGGTCATCACGGTCTCGCCGTCGCGCTCGAGACGCACGGCGACCGAGACGGCGTCGGGGGTGAGGACGAGGCGGACGGCATACGTGCCCGAGACGTCGTTGAAGGGCGAGACGTAGAAGGCCTTGTCGACGGTCGACGTGCCGTCCTCGTCGACGTCGAGCAGGTAGGCGTGACGCTCGCCGTAGGTGTTGTGCACCTCGAAGACGACGGTGACGAGGCTGTCGTCGGGGCGCAGGCACCAGAAGACCGAGAGCGGGTCGAAGGTGTGGCCGAGCACCCGCGCGTTGGCGAGCATGAGCACGCGGTCGTCAGCCTCGAGGGTGATGCCGCGACGGGCGAGGAAGCGCTCGACGTCGCCGCGCAGGCCACCCCCGAGCCGGCCGCCGTCGAGGTGGTCACGAGCGTCGAACTGCGCGAGCAGCCTTGTCGGCCACGGGAGTCGGGGCAGGTCGTCGATGTCGACGAGCCACTGGTAGTGGCCGTGGGCGAAGGTGTTGGTCATCGGCGTGCGGCGCGAGTGGGCCACGGTGCCGTCGACGAGGGCCGGCACCGGCGGTGGGGCGAGGACAGCCGTCACCAGCGCACCCCGAAGGACTGCGCGGCCTCGACGCCCGAGCGGCAGCCGTCCTCGTGGAAGCCCCAGCCGAGGTGCGCCCCGGCGAAGGCCAGCCGGTCGCCGCCCGCCCCGCGCAGCCGGCCCGCCGCCTCGACGGCCTCGGCTGTGAAGATCGGGTGGTCGTAGGTCATCCGCGCGGTGACGGTGGCCGGGTCGACGTGACCGTCCGGGTTGAGGGTGACCACGTGGTCGTCGCCGTCGTCGATGCCGTGGAGGCGGTTCATCCAGTAGCTGACCGTCACGTCGGGCGCCGGGGCGTCGCACGACTCCATCCGGTAGTTCCACGAGGCCTTGGCCTGGCGGGGTCTCGGCAGGACCGACGAGTCGCGGTGCAGCCAGGTCTCGTTGCGGGAGTAGCGGATTGCCGCGAGGTCACGCTTCTCGTCGGGAGTCGCGTCGGCGAGCAGCTCGAGCGCCTGGTCGGCGTGGGTGGCGATGACGACGCGGTCGTAGGTCGTCACGCAGTCGGTCGTGCCTCTGTCGCTGCTGGCACGCCCGCCCGCCACACGCACGTCGACGCCATCGTCGTGGCGCGTGACAGCGGTGACCCGGCTGTCGCGGCGCACGTCGGGCAGCCGCTCGACGAGGCGGTCGACATAGGTGGCCGAGCCGCCCGTCACGGTGCGCCACTGGGGCGAGTCCGTGACCGTGAGCATGCCGTGGTGGTCGAGGAACTGGAAGAGGTGACGGGCCGGGTAGGAGGTCGCGTCGAGGTCGCCGCACGACCACACGCACGACACGAGGGGGATGGCGAAGTGCCGCACGAAGTAGGGCGAGAAACCGCCCTCGGCGAGGAACTCGCCCCACGTCGGCTCGCGCGAGTCGTCGGCGAGGAGGGCCCGTGCCTCCCGGTGGAAGCGCGGCACCTCGGTCAGCAGGCGCACGAAGCGCGGCTGTGCAGCCCGCCACGGCTGGGCGAACATGCCCTTGGGACCGCGCCCCCCGGCATACGTCAACCCGCAGCCGCGGCAGTCGATGCTCATGCTCATCTCGGTCGCCTGGGTGGGCACGTCGAGCTCGCGGAAGAGGCGGAGCAGGTGGGGGTAGGTGCGCTCGTTGTGCACGATGAAGCCGCTGTCGATGCGCAGCGCGCCGTCGCGCCCGGCGACGTCGTGGGTGTGGGCGTGGCCGCCGAGGCGGTCGTCGGCCTCGAGGAGCGTGACGTCGTGGGTCGAGGAGAGCACGTGTGCCGCGGTCAGCCCGGAGACGCCGGCGCCGATGACGGCCACCGTGGGTCGGGACGACTCCTGCGTGAGGGTCGAGCGGATGGGGCGGTTCACCGAGGTCTCCTCGTGGATGGGCCGGTGGCCGTGGTGACGGTCCGGGAGGGGTCGGATGGAGTTCGGCGTGGGGCCCACGTCGGATGGGTCGTACCCGGCACCCGTTGTCCAACCTGCGCGCTCACCGTAAGGTGGCTGTCGAAGGTATGTCAAAGGTTGGGAGAAGCATGGACATCGTCCGAAGTGTCACGGTCGCGCAACCCCTCGAGGCGGTGTTCGCCTACCTCAGCGACTTCACCACGACGAACGAGTGGGACCCCGGGACCGTGCGCACGGAGCGCGTCTCCGGCGACGGCGGGCTCGGTAGCCGCTACCACAACGTCTCGAAGTTCCTGGGCCGCGAGACCGAGCTCGACTACCTCGTGATCGAGCACGTGCCGGGTGAGCGCTTCGCCCTGCGCGGCGAGAACGCCACGGTCGTCGCCAACGACACGATGACCTTCATGCGCAGCCACACCCCCGAGGGCGAGGGGACGACCGTGACCTACCACGCGGCCTTCGAGTTCAAGGGAGTGGCGAAGTTCATCGCCCCCCTGCTCGCCCCGGCGCTGAAGAAGCTCGGCGACGAGGCGGAGACGGGCATGCATGACGCCCTCGGCCGCCTCGGCCGAGGGGACTAGGAGCACCGTGTACACCATCAAGCGAGCCGCCGAGCTGACCGGCATCAGCGTCGCCACCCTGCGCGCCTGGGAGCGGCGCTACGGCGTCGTCAGCCCCCAACGCTCCGACGGCGGCTACCGGCTCTACGGACCCGACGACGTGCGGGCGCTCGCCATCATGAACTCCCTTGTCAACGAAGGCTGGTCGGCCCGCGAGGCCGCCGCCGAGACGCTCAGCCGGCTCTCGTCGCGCGACGCGGGCGAGCGTGGCCGGCCGGGCAACGTCGCGGCCCTGCGCCCGTCCAACGGCGGCATCCAGTCCGAGGACGCCGAGGCGCTCATCCGCGCGGCCGAGCGCCTCGACAGCGCCTCGGCCTCAGCGGTGCTCGACGCCCGCTTCGCGCTCGGCACCTTCGAGCACGTCATCGACGACTGGCTCATGCCGACGCTCAAGCGCGTCGGTGAGGAGTGGGCGCACGGGCGCCTCACCGTGGCCGGCGAGCACCTCGTCGCGTATGCCGTCCAGCGGCGTCTCGCGGCCGCCTACGAGGCCGCCTCGGGCCGGGCCGACGGGCCGTCGCTCGTCATCGGGCTGCCCCCCGGAGCCCGCCACGAGCTCGGGCTGCTCGCCTTTGCGGTCGCCGCGCGCCGGGTCGGCTTCTCAACGGTCTACGTCGGCGCCGACCTGCCCGTCGCCGACTGGGCGGTGGCGGTCGAGGCCCGCAACGCTGTCGGGGTCGTGCTCGCCGTTCCCCGGCCGGAGGACGTCACCGCGGCGCAGAAGATCGTCGACACCCTGCGATCCAAGCGGCCGCAGCTCGTCATCGGGCTCGGCGGCAGCCAGCAGGACGCCGTCGAGGGGGGCATCCACCTCGGCCACTCGATCACCGTCGCCGTCGGCGAGATGGTGCGTCGCCTCCGCGTCCCCGCCTGAGCAGAAGAGAATCCGCGGCGACGCGCCGCCCCACCACGTCGAGTGGCCACGTTTTCACACGCTTTCCCCCAACTCGAATGGCCGCGTAACCTCACGCGTCCCTCCAATTCGAGTGGCCGCGTAACCTCACGCGTCCCTCCAAATCGAGTGGCCCCACAGACGCACGTGTCCCGGCAATGTGCCTGCGCACCACCAGACCCACGCCCCGAGGCGGGTGAGGTTGCGCGGCCACTCGAGGTGGGGCGGGTGAGGTTGCGCGGCCACTCGAGGGGGTGTGCTGGTCAGGAATCCAGGCAGGCGACGACCTCGACGTGTGTGGCGGTCGTCTCGGTGTTCTTCACCGTCAGGGTGCGGGGGCCGCCGGCGACGAGGCCGGCGAGCACGCTCGCGTTGGCGACGAGCAGGCTGCCCTCGACAGTGAGGTCGTCACCCGTCGTCGCCCCGTTGGCAGGCGTCACGGTGACGGTCGCCGGACCGCCGTCCGCGCCGGTGCACGAGAGGGCGAGCAGCGCGACGGCGCCGGTCGTCGGCAGCAGCGCGATCTCGGCCGAGTCGTCGGCTCCGCCGGACGCGTCGAGGTCGGCGCCCGACACGACGTAGGAGTCCGGCTGGAGCTCCGCGCCGACGGGGAGCATCGGCCCGTCGTGGACGCTGACGGTGGCACTGACGGATACCTGCACCATGACGATCCCCTTCTCCTTGTTGAGGCGCGGCCGCATCGGGCCGTCGACCAGAGCGTCGCGCCCCGCCGTCACAGCGGGGTCACCGCCGCGTCAATACGCCTCGCCACTCGGACGGGCGCCGCCCACACCGGCAGGGTGCGGGCGACGTGACGGCGGTTTGACGGGTGAGTGACGCGAGGCGGCGATGCTCGGCACGTCAGGCCAGCGCACCGCGGGCGTCGAAGGAGCTCTCATGACCATCACCCCCACCTATCCGGGCGTCTACATCACCGAGGTGCCGAGCGGCAGTCGCACCGTCACCGGGGTGGCGACGGCGATCACCGCCTTCATCGGGACGGCGCCCCGCGGGCCCGTCGACGACCCGGTGCCGATCAGCAGCTTCTCGGAGTTCGAGCGGCGCTTCGGCGGCCTGTCGCGCGCCAGCGGCATGGGGTATGCCGTCCGCGACTTCTATCTCAACGGCGGGGGCCCAGCCCTCGTCGTCCGCGTCGCCCACACCGACGCGGCCACGGCTCGCCTCGCGGTCGGCGGGCTCCAGCTCGAGGCGACCGGTCCCGGCGCCTGGGCCGACGTTCTCCAGGTCGAGGTGACGCACCCCTCGGTCGCGGACGCCGCCGACATCGCCGAGGGGCAGGGCTCCGGCGTCGAGCCCGGCGACCTGTTCAACCTCACGGTGCGCGAGGGATCCGGGCCCACCGCGCCGGCCGAGGTCTACCGCAACGTCACGATGGTCGACGGGCCGCAGCGGGTCGACCGCATGCTCGAGTCGTCGCTCCTCGTGCGCGCCTTGGCGACGCCCACCGGTGCCAGGCCGCCCGAGGGCACGGTCACCGTGGCCGCGGCCGACGTCGGTGCCGACGGTGGCGCCGTCAACGGCGACGACTACGCCGGCACGGACTTCGCCAGCGACAAGCGCGGTCTCTACGCGCTCGAGAAGGCCGACCTCGTCAACCTCATCTGCCTGCCACCGCCGACGCCCGGCGGGGAGCTGCCGCCCGAGCTCTGGGCCACCGCTGCCGCCTACGCCGTGACGCGCCGGGCCTTCCTCGTCGTCGACCCACCGGCCGTCCTCACCGTCGGCGACGCTGCGACGTGGGCTGCCGACAACGGGCTCACCGGCGTCGCCACGCGCAACGCGGCGCTCTACTACCCCCGCATCCGCCGGGCCGACCCCCTGCGTGGTGGCTCGATCGACACCTTCGCCCCGTCGGGCGCCGTCGCCGGCGTCATCGCCCGCACCGACGGTTCGCGCGGCGTCTGGAAGGCACCGGCCGGGCTCGAGGCCGGCCTGACGGGAGTCGTCGACCTCTCGGTCAACCTCACGAACGACGAGAACGGCTCGCTCAACCGGGTGGGCGTCAACTGCCTGCGGACCTTCCGCGAGGTCGGCGCCGTCGTCTGGGGTGCGCGCACGCTGCGCGGTTCCGACACCCTCTCCGACGACTACAAGTACGTGCCCGTGCGCCGGCTCGCGCTCTTCCTCGAGGAGAGCCTCTACCGCGGCACGCAGTGGGTCGTCTTCGAGCCCAACGACGAGCCCCTCTGGTCGCAGATCCGGCTCTCGGTCGGGGCGTTCATGCAGGACCTCTTCCGCAAGGGGGCCTTCCAGGGCACGACGCCGCGTGACGCCTTCTTCGTGCGCTGCGACGCGGAGACGACGACGCAGTACGACATCGACCGCGGCATCGTCAACATCCAGGTGGGCTTCGCCCCCCTCAAGCCGGCCGAGTTCGTCATCATCTCGATCCAGCAGAAGACTGCTGCGGCGACCGTCTAGGAGGCATTCCCATGGCTGAGTTCTCGGTCAACGCAACACGATTCGACCCCTACAAGAACTTCAAGTTCCGCGTGAAGTGGGACGGGCGCTACGTCGCCGGCATCAGCAAGGTCGGTGCGCTGAAGAAGACGACCGAGGTCGTCAAGCACCGCAACGGCGGCGACCCGTCGAGCAGCCGCAAGTCCCCGGGCCGCACGGAGTACGAGGCGATCACCCTCGAGCGCGGCGTCACCCACGACGTCGACTTCGAGCAGTGGGCCAACAAGGTGTGGAACTTCGGCAGCGGCCTCGGCGCCGAGACCTCGCTCAAGGACTTCCGCAAGGACATCATCCTCGAGGTCTACAACGAGGCCGGCCAGCTGGCGATCGCCTACAAGGTCTATCGCTGCTGGGTCTCGGAGTACCAGCCGATGCCCGAGCTCGACGCCAACGCCAACGGCGTCGCGATCCAGACGATCAAGCTCGAGAACGAGGGCTGGGAGCGCGACTACGCGGTCGCTGAGCCGGCCGAGCCGTCCTTCACCGAGCCGTGATGCCCGCGCGGCCCGGCGAGACGCTGGCGCTTTGGGAGGCGCTGTCGTCGACGACGTCCGTGGCCCGCGGAGCCTCGGTGCTCGTCGCGCTCGGGGCCGCCGACGGTCTTGCCGACGCCGTCCGTATGCCGCTCGCCACCGCCGCGCGCGCAGCGCTCGGTGAGCTGCGGGAGCGGGCCGGCCCCCAGGTGCAGACGGTGCTCACGTGCCCGGACTGCGGCGCCGTCCTCGACGTGCCCCTGCGCCTGGACGACCTGCTCGACGCGACCGGCGACGTGCCCGAGGGGGCGGAGTCCGGTCTCGTCACCGTCGACGGGGTCGTCGTGCGTGGTCCCACGACGGAGGACCTGCTCGTGGCGCTCACGAGCACGGACCCGTCGGCCGCCCTGCGCGACCGGTGCGTGACCTGGCCGGCCGGGGTCGATGCCACCACCCCCGACCCGGCCGTCAGGGAGCGGGTGAGCGCCGTCGCCGAGGAGCTCGCGGGCGCATCAGCGCTCGCCGTGCGGCTCGACTGCCCCGACTGCGGCGGCGACGTGGCCGCGGAGGTCGATGCGGTGGCCCTGCTCGCCGACCGGGTCGCCGACGAGGTGCGCGACCTCCTCTCTGACGTCGCCGAGCTCGCGATGGCGTTCGGCTGGTCGGAGGCCGACGTCCTGCAGCTCTCGGACGCGCGCCGCCACGCCTACCTCGACCTCGCCCGCCGGGGCGGTGCTCGATGAGCGACGTCTTCGACCGCCTGGTCGCCCGATCGACGCAGCGCACGCCGGTGCTCGTCACGCGTCGGCCGAGCCGCTTCGAGCCGGCCGCCGCGCCCCCGGGAGCCGCGGCATCGTTCGCTGCCGCCGGGCTCGAGGTGGCCGGCGACCCCCACGAGCGCGCCGCAGGGGCCGACGAACTGCTCTTTCGATCGGGGGGGTTGTCGGTGGCGCGTCATGGGCGCGAGGAGCGTGGCGCCCATGACGCGCTCCATGATGGGCTCGGCGATGGGCTCGGCGATGGGCTCGGCGATGGGCTCGGCGATGGGCTCGACGAGGGGCTCGACGAGGGGCTCGGCGACCGGTTCGACGTCAGGGCGTCCGACGTGGCCGGCGGTCAGGGCGCGCCTGCGCAGGTGGCCCGCGACGCGTCGCGAGGACCCGCTGCGCCGAGGCCTCGCCGCGTGCGGCGTGCGACCCCGGCCGAAGGCTCAGACGACTCCGGGGGTCGCGCCGTCGAGGCGAGCCGTGGCCCGATCGGGTCGGAGGCCGGTCAGCCGGTCCAGCAGGCGCCCGACTCGCCAGCCGTCACCTGGGTGAGTCCAGCCCAACTCACAGGGCAGGGGCCGCAGTTCGAGACCGCGCGACGCCATGGAGCGGCAGCCGAAGACGTCACCCGACGGGTGTCCGTCTTCGGACCACAGAGTGATTCGAGCGAATCTCAGCGAGAGTCATTGTCAGACAGCGAGGTTCGGGTCAGCGCACAACGCATCCTCACCCCAGAGATGCTGCTCGCCGACCACCTCGGCCCGGCCCTCATCGAGGCCGGCGCCCTCACCGAGGCCGAGGTGGCCCGCCTCGTCGCCGTGCCGCTGCGTGACCGTGACCGGGCTCGGCACGACGGCCGAACTCCTGTCGCGATCGACCCGGTCGAGGTGCCGGCGACGGCTGAGGTGCACCTGCACATCGACCGACTCGACGTGCGCCGGCCACCGGCCCCGCAGCCTCCCGCAGCCCGAGCGGCCCGGGAGCCCGCAGGGTCGCGCCCGGTCGACCACACGGCATACCTCGACCGCCAGCGGCGGCGCACTGGGACGGGGCGGCCATGAGCAACACCCTCGCCATCGCGGCGGTCACCTCGACGATGCGGCACGTGCTGCACGAGTCGCTCGGCGGTGCGCAGCCCGGCCCGGTCGGCGGGGCCGACGTCACGACCTACCGGCCCGCCCAGCTCTCCGACGCCGACACCGTCGGCAACGACGCCTCGGGTCTCAACGTCTACCTCTATCAGGTCACCCCGAACCACGCGTGGAACCTCAGCGACCTGCCGACCCGTCACGGCGACGGGTCGCTCGCCCGCCGACCGGTCGCGGCACTCGACCTGCACTACCTCGTCACAGCCTACGGCGACGAGGAGGCGCTCGAGCCCCAGCGGCTGCTCGCGCGCGGGGCGCTCGCGCTCGCCTCGACGCCGGTCTTCACCAAGGCCGTCATCCAGGCAGCGATCGACAAGTACGACGCCGACCCGACGGGGTTCCTCGCCGATGCCGACCTCGCCGACCAGGCCGAGCTCGTCAAGGTGAGCCCGACCCCGCTCTCGCTCGAGGAGATGTCGAAGCTCTGGGGAGTGCTCGGCACGCCCTATCTGCTCTCGCTCGCCTACACCGCCACGGTCGTGCTCATCGAGGCAGACGCCGTGCCGCGTCGGGCCCTGCCGGTGCGCGAGCGTGTCGTCGCGGTGCGCCCGCTCACCCGGATCCGACTCGAGGGCGTCGACGTCGACGGGGGCGGCACCGCCGTCACCGGGGCGACCCTCGTGCTCACCGGAGGCGGGCTGATCGCGGCGCACACCGTCGTGTCGGTCGGCGGCGTGCGACTCGTCCCCGACGCCGCCTCGACGACGACACGCCTCACCGTCGTGCTCACTCCCGACGTGCCTGCCGGGGCCCATGCCGTGCAGGTGCTCCGGCTCCAGCCCGCCGACCCCGTCGCCGGCACTCCCGAGCGGGTGACCGACCGCTCCTCCGGCCTGCCCGTCATGGTGCTGCCCACGGCGGGTCCGGTGACGACGACGGCCACCCTCGTGCGGATTCCGGTGGCGCCGCCGCTGCACGAGGGCCAGCGCGCCTCGGTGACTTTCGGCCGGCTGGCCGGTGGCCAGCCCGACGACCCGCCGCTCGTCGGAGCGACGTTCGCACCGGTGCTCGCCGCCGACGCACCGGTGGCGCGGCTCGACGTCGCGCGCAGCGAGCTGACCGCCGGCACGTGGCTCGTGCGCGTGACGGTCGACGGCGCCGAGAGCCTGCCCACCCTCAGCGGCGACACCTACGACGGGCCCGCGGTGACCCTGCCGTGAGCACTCCTGGACCCGACGGGTCGGCCGGGGCAGCCGGGGCAGAGGGGTCCGACGCGCCCACATCCCCCGACGGGCCAACCGCGCCGGGCAGCGAGACGGCGCCCTCCGCGGAGGCGCAGCGCGACCTCGTCGTCGCCGAGCTCGACATCGTGCGAGCCCTCGTCACCGGGGCCGACGCGGACGCCGCCCGCGCGAGGCTCGCCGCCCTGCGCGAGACCGTGCTCGGCGCCAGTGCGCTCGACGAGATCGAGACCGGCTTCGGGCTCTCGGCCTTCGAGCGGCAGACCCTGCTGCTGGCGTGCGGGCCCGACCTCGTCGGCGACGTGGCCCGCGAGCTGCTCGAGCACACGGGTCAGGCCCGGCTCTGCTTCGGCACCGCGCTGTCCACGCTCCCCGACGCGCACTGGGACGCGCTGACCCACCAGGCGCCGTTGCGCCACTGGGGCCTGGTGCGCCTCGCGGACCCCGATGCGCTGCTGTCCAGCCCGCTCGTGCCGGACGAGCGCATCGTGCACCACCTCGTCGGCATCGCCGCCCTCGACGAGCGCCTCTCGGCCCTCAGCCAACCGGTCGAGGCCCCGGAGTGGCTGCCCCCGACCCTCGGCGCGGTCGCCGGGGAGGTCGTGTCGAGGTGGGCGGCGTCGGGCCCGGTCGTGCTGCACGGGCCACAGCCCGCGACGACCCGCGCGGTCGCGGCCGCTGCCTGCGCCGCCGTCGGGCTGACGCCGAGGCTGCTTGGTGCAGCTGACCTCGCGGCCACGACGAGTGACCTCGTCGTGCTCCTGCGCCACCTCGTGCGCGAGACCGTGCTGGCCCGCGTCGCGTGGCTCGTCGACCTCGACGACCTGCACGACGCGAGGGTGTCGGTCACCGGGCTCGGCCGCGCCCTGACGACCTGCGACGCACCGGTCGTCCTGCTCGCCTCGACGGGGCCGGGCGGGGCCTCGATCGACGGCATGGGCCTGCCGGTCCTCGAGGTGCCGCGACTCGGGGTGGGTGACCGGCGCCGGGCGCTCGTCAGCGCCCTCGACCGGGTCGGCGCCACCGTGCCCGAGCAGGAGGTCGCTGCAGCCGCGGGCGCCTTCGACCTCTCCGTCGCCGACGTCGAGATCGTCGCGGCCGAGACCGCGCAGGGTCGCCGGCTCTGGTCCGCGTGCCGCCGCCGCCCCCGGGCCGACGTCGGCAACCTCGCCCGGGTGCGGATCCCGCGCGCGGGCTGGGACGACCTCGTGTTGCCGGAGCCGCAGCTCGAGCAGCTCCGCGCCCTCGTCGCCGCGGTGCGCCACCGCTCGACCGTGCTCGAGGACTGGGGCTTCGCTGCCCGCACGAGCCGCGGTCTCGGCACCGCAGCCCTCTTCGCGGGCGCCAGCGGCACGGGCAAGACCTTCGCCGCCGAGGTGATCGCCCACGAGCTCGAGCTCGACCTCGTGCACGTCGACCTCAGCCAGGTCGTCGATAAGTACCTCGGTGAGACGGAGAAGCGGCTCTCGCGCCTCTTCGACGCCGCCGAGAACGGCGGCATGGTGCTGCTCTTCGACGAGGCCGACGCCCTCTTCGGCAAGCGGTCCGAGGTCAAGGACAGCCACGACCGCTACGCCAACGTCGAGGTCGGCTACCTGCTCCAGCGACTCGAGTCCTTCGCCGGCCTCGCCGTGCTGACGACCAACGCCCGCAGCGCGCTCGACCAGGCCTTCACGCGCCGGCTCTCGGCGATCGTCACCTTCCCCTACCCCGACCGGGCGGCCCGGCTGCGCATGTGGTCGCAGGCCCTGCCCGTTGCGCTGCCCCACGCCGACCTCGACCTCCCGCGCCTGTCGGAGGCCGACCTCTCCGGCGGCGGCATCGCCTCGGCGGCGCTCCAGGCCGCCTACCTCGCCGCCGACGACGGTGGGGAGCTGACGATGGAGCAGCTGACCCGCGCCGTGCGCTGGGAGCTCGCCAAGACCGGCCGGGCCGCCGTGAGCGCGCCGCGCGCGACCACCCGCAGCGGGCGCAGTGCATGAGTCACCGCACCCCATCCCGTATGCCGCCGCCCACGGTCGAGCAGGTCGCCGCGGTCTCGGTGTCGCCCGGCACGCAGCCCCTGCCGCACCGCGACCGGCTGCAGCCGCTCTTCGGCGACCACGACCTCGGCACCATCCGGGTCAGCGACGGCGCGCGCGACGCCGACACCCGACGCCGGGTGCTGAGCAGCGGGTTCACGATCGGCGACCGGGTCTCGCTGCCCCGTGACGCGCCGGTCGCCCTCGCCGCCCACGAGGCGGTGCACGTCGTGCAGCACCGTCTCGGCGGTGGACAGTCCGAGCCGGCCGCCGAGGCCCAGGCCGACCGGCTCGCGCACGTGGCAGCCTCGGGCCGCTCGATCGCCCACGAGCTCTCGGGAGCCGGCCGGACGGCATACGCCGGCGGAGCGCCCGGCCCGGCGAAGCTGCGACGAGCACCCAACCAGGCAGGAACGACCGACCCCGACCACGTCGTCTCGTGGGTGGCGGGCCGTGAGGCGGGCCGCACCCCGTCGCAGGTTCTCGACGCGCTCAGTGACGCCCATGGCGGCAACGCCGACCGCTACTTCTACACCGACACCTACGGATGGGTCGACGTGCGGCACTTCGGGGCGTCGGCGAGCTGGGCCTGCTCTGTGGGGAGCGTCGCGACCGAGGGCCTGGGCGTCGCCAACGAGGCGATGCAGTGGGCGACGGAGTGGGGCGACTCCTACCGCAGCGGCTTCTCGCCGGAGGACATCCCGAGCAACGCGGCCGGCGCCTCGTTCGGCGATGACTATGTGGGCAGCGTTGCGGGAGAGTCGGTTTCGGCAGCGATGCGCCGCTGGATGACCGACCACGGCGCCCGCACCGCGTCGGACCCGGCGGCTCGGCGATCAGCCCTGCCGGCGACCGACCCGGCGGTGCGCGGTGGAGCAGCGCGGGGGTCGTCCAACGCGTCACGCACGCAGAGCACGGCCTCGGGTGCCGCGGCCGCCTCGCGCGACAGCGCGTCGTGGCAGGTGGAGCAGCTCTTCGACTGGCGCAACTGGGCCGGGCTCTACGGAATGCGGATGCCCTGACCCAGACTGCTGACCGGGCTACTGGTCGGGTGGCAGCGCCAGCGGGTGCGGCTGCGCCTCGACCCAGGCGCGCCATCTGCGCGCCAGCGTCTCGCGCTGTGCGGGGTCGACGTGCGACGAGCCGTCGACGGCGAGCTCGACCGCGAGCCCGTTCCAGTCGGGGAACGTCGGGTACGAGACCCTCGACAGACGGGTGAGCAGCACGTGGGCGACGGCGAAGCGCTCGGCGTCTGCGAGCGCCTCGACGAGCCGCGGGGCGAGCGCCTCGACGTCGTCCGCTCCGGCCGAGCCGAGGTCGGACCCCGCGTCGAGGTAGGGCCTCAGCCCATAGCGCTGCCCCGTCCATTCGATGGCGTCGTTGGTCGGCAGCGGGTCGGGCAGATCGGCGGGCGGGCTCACGGGCGCACCACCCGTCGCACCCCGACGATGCCTCCGGTCGTGAAGTCGAGGGTCGTGATGACGTCGACCTCGCGTCCGTCGGGGTAGCGGTAGGTGGTCGTCACCTCCCCGCGGCCCGGCGTCGTCGGTGTCATGGGTGACTCCCGCAGCATGCGCGCGCCGAGCAGCCGCTCCTGGGCGGCATACCCGGCAGCGTGCGCCGGCCCGAAGGCCTCGCCGTTGATCTGCCTGCGCCGCTGCTCCGTGAGCTCATGGATCAATTGAACCGCGGCGTTGTCGCCCATCGGCGAGTGGCTCGTCTCGAAGCCGAAGGCGGCGACGTCGTCGAGGTCGACCCGGCTGAGCGCGTAGTTGCCCACGAGGACGTTGCGGTCGGAGGCGCGCGTCGACGTCGTGCCGTGGATGAACTCGATCGTCGTCGTGCCGGAGTCGCCGATCATCGCGGTGATCGTGGCGAGCAGCTCGGTCGCGTCTCGGGTCGGTGGCCCGGCGACGTCGGTGGTGGCGACCGACACCTCGCCGGTCGACGAGACGCGGATCTCCTTCTGCACGGCGAGGATCGAGTTGACCATCGTGACGAAGTCGGCCGCCGAGCCTGTGGCGACGAGCTTGCACTGCACCCGGGGCCCGCTCGTCGCCTGCTGCTTGACGTGCGCGAGCTCGTGGGCGAGGAGCCGCTGGCCGGAGGGCGTCGCCGGGTCGCGCCGACCGGGGGCGAAGTGCACGTCGGTCCCGACGGTCACAGCCTCGGCCCCCAGCAGCCCGGTGAGCCGGTGGGCGCGCGCGTCGTCGTGCAGGTGCACCCGCGAGAAGTCGTGCCCCAGCGAGGTCTCGAGGTGGGTGCGCAGGCGATCGGGCAGACCGGTCGTGCCGCGGGCGTCGCTCCGAGCCAGCTCGAACGGTGCCACCGCCCGGGCAGCCCGGTCCGCGGCGGCGTCGTCTGCCTCGTCTGCTGCCCGGGCTCCCTTGGTGCCGTGTGCAGCTCGCGCCAGGTCGATCATGATGGCCTCCGAGTCCCTGTCTGGTCGAGTCGCGCCTAGAAGTTGCCGATGAGTGCCTTCAGCCCGGGAACGGCGCCCGATCGCCCGAGCTGCAACAGGTCGATCGAGAGGATGACCCGCACGTCGGGCGTGGCGGTGTGCGCGGGCGCCGGCAGCTGCTGGCGCAGGTCGACACTGCCGCCCTCCGCGGTCGGGAACGTCTGCCGCGGTGCCAGCAGGTCGGGATAGGTGCCACCCGAGAGCGTCACGCCGGGCAGGATCCCGAGGGTCGCGCGTGCCTCGCGGATGCGCAGCTGGCCGTCGGCGGGGTCGAAGGCCCAGCCCATCTCGGCGGTGAGGGTCAGCCCCTGCCATCCCAGCCGGCGCCGCACCGGCTCGAGCAGGTCGTCGAAGGAGAAGTTCGTCCGGAAGCCGTAGGTGCGCTGGGTCGCCCCCTCGCCGGTGGGCAGGCTGTAGCTGAAGTGGGTGAGCGGCATACCCGGGATGAGCGTCAGCGGGGTGGCGAGGTTGACGCCCGACAGCACCCGGCGCCCGTTGGGGTCGCTGAGCAGCGCGCCGCCCGAGAGCGCGAGCGTTCCGGCGCCGAAGCCGATGAGGCCGGCCCGCTCGCTGCCCGGCAGGCGACCCCACTCGCGCTCGGCCCGCAGAGTCAGCGGCTCGATGAGCCGGCGCTTCACCTCGGGGTTGTTGTCCTTGGCCTGCTCGGCGACGGTCGAGAGGCCGCCGAGGATGACCTGGCCGGGCTCCATGGCCGGCGTGGCCGCGGTCGGCGCCGTCGACCCCTCGCCCTCGCACTGCGCCGCGACCGGCCGGCGTTCGCGGACGTGGGCCCGGCCGCCTGCGAGCACGCGTGACGCCGCGGCGTCGGCCTCGCGCTCGGCGGTGGCCGGGTCGGTCGTGACCTGACCCGTCGTGACCTGGACCGACCGCGCCCCCTGGGTCGAGGTGATCGCGGGCGTGACGTGCGTGCCGGCATCACCTCGACCCGGGGGGCGGTGCGCGCCGCCCGACTGCTGCACGACGTGGGCGAGCTCGTGCGCGAGGGTGTGCCGCCCGCGCGCGGTCGCCGCGCCGCTGGACGCGGCCGGGCCGAGGGCGACCTCCGTGCCGATCGTGAGGGCACGGGCCCGCGCGGCCCGCGTCACGGCATACGCCTCCTCGTCGGCGTGCACGCGCACGGCGCCGAAGTCGTGCCCGAAGCCGCGCTCCATCGCCGCCCGCAGCGCGGGGTCGAGACTCACCCCGTCGCGCGGTCGGGCCCGTGCCGCCGGGCCCTCGACGGCACGCTCGGCCTCGCGGGCGGGAGTCGACCACGAGAAGACGGCCACGGCGCTCACCGGGCGGCGGTCAGCCGCCCACCCCCCGCGAGACGCGGATCGTCAGCGGCTGCCCCGGCAGCAGCAGGGTGCCGCTGGCGGGGATCGTGCCGAGCACGGTGTTCTTCCGTATGCCGGGCGCGTCCTCCTCGATGACCGTGACCGGCACGCCCGCGTCCGTCGCGAGCCGTGTGACCTTCGTCAGCGTCGCGCCCGAGAAGTCCTCGATCCGGAAGCGGGTGAAGTTCGGACCCGGCTTGTCGCCGCCGAACCAGAACCACATCTCGAAGCGGCCCCCGGCGATGTCGTCGGTCGTCGGCAGCCGCAGGACGGTCTGCCCCTGCACGGACTGCGTGATCGCGTGCCCGTTGAGGTGGCGCTCGGGGTTGCGCGCGTCCATGATCGCCCAGCCGTCGAGCTGGAAGCGCATGCGGATCGGCAGGGCGGGCAAGCCGAGCCGGTTGTTGGCCTCGAAGCCGATGAGGCGCTCGCGCACCCGCCCCAGAACGCTGTCGAGGGGCAGCTTGCTGCGCCACAGGATGACGTTCTTGCGGGCGATGAGCTCGCCGACGAGCTCGACGGTCTGCAGGGCGAAGGACTGGTCGCTCCACTGGTCGAGCTCCGGTGGGGTCGGCCACGGCAGGTCCATGAGGACGCGACCGACCGGCTTGCCGCCCACGCTCTCGGGCAGCACGAGCGAGTCGAGGGTGATGACGATCCCCGAGACGAGGTCGGCGACGTCGACGACGGCGTCGTTCTCGAAGGCCGACCCGTTGAGGAAGGCCGTCTCGACGACGTGCATGCCGAGCGCGCCGGCCACGGAGACGTCGAGCTGCGCCGACACCTTGACGGGGGCGAGGGCGAGCCCGTCGACCGTGAGGGTCAGCACGTCGCTGCGCCCCTGCGCGAAGGACGGCTGCCACACGAAGGCGGCCACACCGGTGGCATCGGGCTCCACCGCGTCGGTCGACCCGGCGCCCGTGCCGGTCAGGGTGGGCGGCACGGCCGCCCCCTCCTGCGATGCGAGCACGAGGGCGCCGTCCGTGCCCTGGGCGACGACCTTGACGCGGGCCGGCCCGCAGGGGCTGTCGACGGCCACGCGCACGAGCTGCGGCACCGTCACTCCCTCGGACGACACCTCCTGGCCGTCGCCGCCGAGCAGGCGCAGTGTGGGGGTCGTCGCGAGCTGGGCGAGCGCGTCCTGCACGGTGCGCGTGCCGGCGAAGGCGTCGCACGCCGGCTGCCACTGCACCTCCGACGCGATGCTGAGCCGGCCGCTGACGACGACGGCGACGTCGACGGGGCTGCTCGTGTCGTCGAGGCGCTGGGCGGTCAGGATCTGCGTCGACGCACCGGTCGCATCGAGCGTCCACCGCACGGCGGCGACGCCGTCGGACCCGGTCAGGACGACACCGCCGGCCGGTGGCGAGCCCGAGACCGCCTCGCGCAGCGTGCCGCCCGCCGGGGTGAAGCGGACGGGGGCACCCTCGACGGGCAGGCCGCCGTTGCGCACGACCACCCGCACGGGGGCGTCGAGCTCGTCGCCCGGCATCGCCTCCTGGCCGTCGCCGCCGACGAGGTCGATGGTGACGAGCCCGGTGAGCGGCGGGAAGAGGTGCCGGCAGTCGGACTCGAGGGTCCACGACGTGCCGGTGCGCCGCAGGATGCCGAGAGGCGCGTGGTGGTGTATCGGCCCGACCGGCGGCCGGGGCGAGGGGGTCGGCGAGTCCCACGGCCAGTCGAGCGTGCCCTGCCGGGCGCTCGTGCCGTAGGCGAGGCGGGCCGTGCGCGCCGGGATGAGCCAGAAGTCGCCGACGCTCGGCGTGCCGCCGGCGGGGAAGGCGACGGTGATGCCGCCCTCGAGGTCGGTCGGCGCGGTCGAGAGCGTGCTCGGGCCGCCGTCCCAGCGGCGCACGACCGGTGCCCGCCCGAGGGACGGCACGCTCGTGGGCGCCCCGGCGAGCCAGGCCACGTGGGTGACGAGGTCGATGACGGGGCCGACGCGGGCGAGGAAGCCGGGCAGCCCGCGCAGCTGGCGGTCGGAGCTCGTGACCTCGACGAGGTCGTCCTGTCGGATGCTCAGCTCCTCGTCGCGGCCCACCCGGTCGAGTGTCAGGGCGGCATCCATGCCGGGCTCGGTCGTCGTGCCGATCTGCACGAGTCCCGCTGTGACAGAGCCGTTCTCGCGTGACCAGACGAAGCGGGGCTGAGGTGTGACCGAGCAGATCTCGACGCGGTAGAGCTGGTTCTCGAGCCGCTGGTAGCCGCCACCAGACGTGATCTGGCACGGGTCGGCGTCGGGGGCTGCCTCGCGCAAGCGAGCGACCATGAGGCGCGGCGAGACCTCGGCGACGTCGTCCAGTTGCGAGCACACCTCGGCTCCGCCGAGGCGCGTCAGCGACACCTGCCAGGCGGTCTGCTGGCGCATCGCCGTGTCGGGACCGCCGAGCGCCGACTCGAGCAGTTCGGGCCGCTCGTCGGGGCTGACGGTGCGCTCGAAGACGTCGAGGTAGGCGGCATACCTGCCGTCGCCGTCGGCCGCGGGCGGCTCCTCGAGGCCGGGGCTCGCCCCCGCACCGGTGCCGATGGTGGGGCGGAAGGGCTGGTCGGCGAGCGGCCACGCGCCGGCGGCTGCCGGGGTCGCCGGGTCGGGCGCCGACTCGGCGAGCACGCCGTCGACGTAGTAGTGGCCGGGCGTCACGCCCAGCCGGGCCCACGGGGCTGCCGAGGGCTCCAGGCCGTTGGTGAGGTCGACGATCGCGAAGGGCCCGAGCCCGCCGTCGAGGGGTGCGGGGCCGCCGCTCGCCCCGACGATGTCGGCCGTGCGGGCCGTGTCGTGGTGGGCCGTGATGGCGGCCTGCTCGTTCCAGTCGGAGTCGAGCAGCACCCGCCCCTGCTGCAGGAGCACCGACCGGTAGGCGAAGGCAGGATCGTGGGTCCAGCGGGTGAGGTCTGCGTGCATGGTCAGCTCCCGAACATTCCGATCTGCATGCCCGCGGGGACGTAGGGCGCGACGAGCCGTCGCGCGGCGTCCATCCGTTGCGGACGGCGGAGGTGGTGGTGGACGCCCATCTCGGACCCGAACTCGCCGCCGTGCCGGATCGACACGGGGGCGCTCGGGGCGAGGCTGGGATAGAACGGCGAGCCCGGCTGCGTGGAGAGGTAGCTGGGTGCGATCGCGGTCGTGGCATCGGCGGCCGGCACGCACCGGAAGCGTCGCGGCACGCGTGAGCCGGGTGCGATGTAGCTGAAGCGGGCGCACCCGACCTGGCGGTCGACCACGGTGACGATGCCGTCGCAGATGCTCGAGGTGACCTCGAGCCAGCGGCAGCCCACGTCACCGAAGAGCGTCGAGCCGACGACATCGAGGTGGGCGCCGGGGGCAGCGACGGCAGCCGTCACCGACGTCAGGGCCGGGTCGACGACGCTGTCGACGACGAGCACCTCGGGCACCGTGTCGACGAGGTCGAGCGAGCCGACGACGCTGCGGCGCAGGGCGACTGCCAGCTCTCGGTTGGCGCCGGGTGCCCCGGAGCGCACCCGCACCCGTCCGGCCACCGTGCACTGGCTGAGGGTGAGCGACCCGAGGTCGCCGGGCTCGACGACGACGTCGCCCTCGACGACGAAGCCGTCGAGCAGCAGGCTCGCACCCCCGGCGCCGGTCACGTGGAGGTCGCCGAGCACGTGGGGCCGCAGCCCCTCGGGGGAGTAGACCCCCGGCACCGGCGCCTCGATGTCGCCGTTCAGCAGTTGTCGGCCGCGCCAGTGGGCGGCGACGAGCACGAGGCGGCTCTCGGCCGGGAGCGTGACGGTGAGGTCTGCGGCATACGTCTCGCTGTCGGCGACCGACACGACCTGCGTGATGCCGACGAGCCGGCGCGCGGGGTCGGCCCAGCCGGCGTCGACCTCGGCGATCGCGTCGGTGATGCTCACCTCGACGCCGGGGGCGGCGGGTCCGGTGCGGACGAGCACCTGCGCACCGACGCGGTCCCGGACGGGCACGGGCTCCTCGTCGGTGCGGTCGAGGTCACCGGTGAAGGGGTCGGCGGCAAGGGCCGTGTCGTGGCCGAGCGTGCGGTCGTAGGTGCCGGCGCCGACGTCGGCGACGGCGCCGTAGGCGTGGTCGAGATGGAGCGAGGCCGGGTCGGTGGGCACGCCGTCGAGGTGCGGGTGGAGCAGTCCTCGCACGGCATCGACCATGACCTGCCAGCCCGTCAGCGGCGAACCGCCGCTCGTCGCGAGGTCCTCGAGACCGCACACGCGGATCCGCTCGGGCGCCAGCGGGCCGTCGCCCTCGACGCTGACCGCGATCGGCAGGTCCTCGCCCGGCAGCCCCGCCCGCGCCGCGACGAGCGCGGCGAGCAGCCGCCGGGGCCGCAGCGGCACCGGCAGGTCCGACTCGGTCGCGAGGTGCTCGATCGCCTCCTCGGTCGTCGGCACGGCGAAGAGCGGCGCCTCTGCGCCGAGCGGGTGCACGCTCCACGCGTCGGTGAGCCGGCGAGCCGGCACGCCGGTCGCGTCGTGCACCTGCGTCGGGAAGACGAAGACGCCGATGCCGCGGATGCCGAAGCGGCCGCGCCCGCCGATGGTGCTGGGGTCGATGGGCCGCACCTCACCGGTGTGGGCGAAGCGGGTGAGCGAGCCCCCGGCGAGGCGGGGCGACTCGAGCTCGGCGCTCGCCGCGTCGCGCACCGACCCGACCGCGGGGCGCTCGAGGTGCACGTGGTTGACGTGGGTCGTGGCGGCGAGGAGGCGATACTCCTCGACTGCCCGGGTCGGCCAGCCGGTGACGTCGCGCACGACCTGCTCGACGACCGCGACCGTGCCCTTGCGCTTGCGGTAGGCGACGGTGTTGGCGACGACGGCGCGGCGGCTGACGCCCGCGCCCGTCTCGGCGCCGAGGTCGCCCGGCAGGCCGATGAGACCGACGAGGTCGGCGATGTAGGGGACGACCCACTCCGGGCAGGTCTCGATGAACCACGAGTCGTAGAGCCGCTGCACGTCGTCCTCGACGACGGCCAGCTCGCCGGCGACCGCCTCGAGCAGCGCCCGCAGCAGCCCGCCGTTCTCCGCGTCGCGCTCGACGACGTGGGGCGGCAGCAGACCCTCGAGGTATGCCGTCCGGTCGGCTCGGCGGGCAGCTGACGTCGTCATCGCGCCACCACCTGCACGTCGAGCAGGGGCGCTGTCAGCCGCAGCGCCTGGGCGGGCAGGAGCCGGGGCGCGGCCGCGGGTGAGCCGGCGGGCGGACCCCAGCGGCCGGGTTCGGCGACGAGCAGGTCGTCGACCGGGCCACCGGTCAGCTCCGGCATCGTGACCGACACGACGCCGGGCACGGCGGCCGCGACGACGAGCACGGCCGATGCGGCGAGCGGAGTCGCGAGCTCCATCGACCCGAAGGCCGCGAGCAGCGCGGTCTCGACGGCGGCCCGCACGAGCGGCACCTCGAAGTGGGGGTCGACGTCGATGCGCAGGCCGGCGCCGACGTCGACGACCTCGGCCGGCAGCACCACCCTCGGCGCCCGGGTCTCCCGCGCACCGTCGAGCGTGTCGCGCAGGGCGGTGACGAGGGAGTCGGCGGGAGCCTCGCCCGTCGAGGCCAGCACGGAGACGACGACGGTGTCGATGCGGCCGTCCCAGACGAGGTCGGCGCGGGCCCGGCCGATGCCGGAGTAGCCCCGGGCGAAGTCCTCGTAGTCGGTGACCGACACAGCGCGGTCGAGGGTGCGCACCCGTTGCGGCGCCGTGAGCCGCGCCTCCTCGAGCGTCTCGGACGGCGCCCAGTCGTGGGCCGGGCCGAGGTTGGTGACCGAGGCGATGCCGCGCGGTTTGCGCACGGGCAGGCGCACCTGGTCGGGCTCGGCCGCGCCGTCCTCGCCGATGCCGACGCGGTAGGTCGCGCGCACGTTCTCGGCGCCGGTCGGCAGGCGCGAGCCGTGCACCCCGTCGCCGAAGGTGACTGTCGTCGTGCCCGACTCGGCCTGGCGCACGATGTAGACGCGGTCGCGCGGACCCGCCTCGAAGAGGGAGTCGACGCGGGTCCACTCGACATCCTCGACGCGCACCTCGAGCGCCGGCACGGCGCCGCTGGCCGCGGTCGTCGAGCGCACGAAGGTCAGCGGCGGGCGGCGCAGGTCGAAGGAGGCGAACGCGCGGCGCCCGTCTCCGCTGCCGAGCACCTGCTCCACCGTCTCACCGTGCGTTGCGACGGCCACGTTGGCCCGCACCCGCACGGTGCCGGAGTGGTAGGCGTTCATGAGCGGTGGGTCGACGGTGATCGTCATGACGCCGTCGACGCTCGAGGCTGCAGCGGTGAGTCGCGTTGCCTCGACAGCGGATTCGTCGGTGTCGGTCGTGCCGGTCACGACGATCTCGCGGCCCTTGGGCAGGACCGGATCGGTGGGCACGAGGTCGAGGACGTGGCCGCCACCGGGGGCGGTGCTGCCGACGAGGTCGGGCCGAGGCATCCACGAGGCCGGCAGCTCGCGCGACACGGCGTGCACGAGCGCGTGGTTGCGGTCGAAGTCGTCGAGGTGCTCCGAGATGTCGAGCGTGACCCGCGTCAGCTTGCCCGACAGGGCGTACTTCGTCGCGCCGTCGGGCGTGACCGACTCGACCTGGTAGGCCTCGGTGTGCCCCGGCTGCTCGAGCACCACCCAGGACCCCGGCACGATGGCCGGCACGTCGCCGTCGATCTCGAGCCGGCGGTCGCCGGCCTTGAGAGCGAAGTCTGCCCAAGAGGTGACCTTGGTGCTGTCGAGGAGCGCCGGGTCGGGGGCGTTCCAGCCGAAGAGGTTGAGACGCTGGCCCAGCCGATGGACACGGACGTCCTTCTCCGCGACGAGGTTGCGTGACCGGCGGTAGCCGAGCGGCCGGTCGAGGGTGAGCCGGGTCCACCCCGGGGTGTGCGGCGGGTCGACGTCGACCGCGGTGACGCGCCGGAAGTCCCACTTCTCGTGCGCATCGCTGTGGGCGTCGCCCTCGGCGACACCGGCCCGCTCGCTGCCGACGACGAGCACGCGGTCGTCGACCTTGACGCCCGAGGTCGTCGTGTCGAGCCAGACGGTGTCGATGCCGAAGCCGAAGGGCTGCGGGGTGCGGTCGTATGCCGCCACCGAGTTCCACGACCCCCGGGCCTCGAGCTCGGCCGTCGTCTCGAAGGTCTGGGGCAGCTTGCCCGGGGCGGGGACCGTCTGGACCGGCGTGTCCTCGGGCACGACGACGACCTCCGGCGAGCCCGGGGCCGTCTCGACGTCGAAGGCGAGCTCGGCCTGGGCGGACACTCCCGGCCGCAGCTCGTAGCCGAGGCTCCGGGCCTGCTGGCGCACCGAGTCGCGCTCGGTCGCGGTGCGCAGGAAGCCCTCCTGGGCGATCCGCTCGGTGTAGAAGGAGACGACGTCGGTGACGACGGCCCACGTGTCGAGCAGGGCGATGGCGGGGTCGTCGGTGCCCTGGTGCGAGAGACTGCGGATGTCGAGCGGCTGGCTGTCGCCGGCGAGCCACGACCGCATCCGGGAGAGTGCGGCACCGTGGGGCGCGGTGCGCCAGTGCAGCTCCGACTGGCCCGGGAGGTTGGCTGCGGCGAGCTCGTCGACGCAGCCCGAGCAGCCCGAGCAGCCCGAACCGCCGGAGCACGCCGTGCCCGAGGTGCCCGACGTGCAGGAGCAGTCGGCCGTCATGACCCACCTCCGAGGGAGATCTCGATGTGCCCCGCCTCGGGGTTGTTGACGTCGCTGTCGCAGCGCAGCAGCTCGCGCGGCGCCATGGGCAGCTCGCCGGCCTCTAGGGAGGCCGCCGCGTCGAAGGCCGAGGCGCCGGCGCGGGCGAAGCGGGTGAGCTCGACCCAGGCCAGGCCGTCGACCGTCATCGCCGCGGCGACGACGTCGGACAGGCGCAGCGGCTGGCCGAAGGTGAAGCGGTCGGGGTGGAAGAAGCCGCGGCGGCCGTCACGCCGCAGCCCCGACGTGAAGGTCTCGCGGAGCAGCTGCTCGACGTCGGCCCGCAGGTGCCCGGGCAGGACGCACCCGCCGAGCCCGATCTCGAGGGCGACGTAGACCGGGCGCTCGAGCTCGACGTCGATGCCTGCCATCCGGCGCACCTCGAGGGCGGCGATGACGCCGGGCAGCAGTGCCGGGTCGTCGGCGTGGGCGGCGACGGGGTCGACTGTCACCTCCTGGGCGTACCAGGACCCCGACCACCGCCGCCTCGCGACGGCGCGCTGCACGCCGGGGTCCTGCTCGGCCACGACGGCGTAGTCGGCGGAGGTCACGGCGCGCAGCTGCTCGCGGAAGGCCGCCGGAGCGAGCTGGCGCACCTGCTCGAGCCGCTCGGGGTCGGTGCCCCCGGTTCCGGGCAGCGGGTTCCACACCGTGACGACGGCGCCCGCGCCGACCGGGTCCCGGCCGTCGGCCAGGGCGAGCAGGCGCACGAGGCGATCGGGTGCGACGTTGCCCGCCACGCCACCGCCGACGCGGTAGGTCGCGAGGGCGGTGGTGCCGGTCACGGGCGCGCGACCGCTCACCCCGTCGCCGAAGCGCAGCCGGCTGACGCCGCCCGGCTCGGGCTCGACGACGACGTGCGTCGCGAGACGTCCGCTGCCGAGCA
This sequence comes from Humibacillus xanthopallidus, assembly GCF_006717145.1. Classification (GTDB taxonomy): domain Bacteria; phylum Actinomycetota; class Actinomycetes; order Actinomycetales; family Dermatophilaceae; genus Humibacillus; species Humibacillus xanthopallidus. The sequence continues at coordinate 395,219 of NZ_VFQF01000003.1, forward strand.
GGTCGGGTTGCGGGGTCCACGTGCGCTGCCCGTCGTAGAGGTCGAGCCACGGCTCGGCGGAGCGCGCGTCGGGGCTGGCGATGCCGGCCGCCGAGGCGGAGGTGGGGAGCGAGCGGTCGACCCGGCTGAGACCCGGCCGCTGGAGCCGTGGCCGGTAGTCGGCCGGCTCGAGCACCGTCGGCGGCACGAGCGCCTCGTCGACCACGCCGGCTCCGTGGTCGGCCACGACGACGTTGGCGAGCACCGCGGCCAGAGCCTCGTCGGTGCCGGGCGTCGTGACGACGAGCGGTGCCGTCAGCGCGTCGGCGGCTGCCCAGCGCAGCTCCCAGACCGTGAGCGTGGGTGCGAGCGGGTCGGTGTGCGGGCGGGCGTCGGCGACGAGCCGCACGGCGAAGCGGCGTGACGGGTCTCCCTCGCGCGGCACGCCCCCGATCGGCCGGTCGGCGAGGACGACGAGGTCGCCGGCGAGCAGGCCGGGGTCTGTGCCGGACGGGGTGCTGACGAAGGCTGCCGTGGCCCCGACCTTGAGGCAGTGCGACGGGTCGCCCCAGGCGTGCACGGGCAGGGCGTTGCGCTCCGGTCGCAGGGCGAGGTCTGCGGCGGTCTCGAAGACGGTGCCCCCGAGCTCGACGGCCTCGATCGGCGAGCCCACCGGGGCGCCCGGCTGGACGGGGAGGTCGGTGACCGGGGTGCCCCGCGGGAGGGTGAGGTCGGAGTCGGTCGTGAAGGCGAGCAGGGTTCGCGCCGAGCAGCCCTCGTGCACGGTGTAGTCGAGCAGCCGGGCGTGCCGGCGCACCGACGTGCGGCGCCGTGCCGTGCCGAGGTAGGCCTCGACGGCGACGGCGTCCTGCCAGTAGGCCAGCCGGTCGCCGAGCGCGGCGAAGAGCTCGACGAGCATGACCGCCGGGTCGGCGGGGTTGCGGTCGGTCCAGTCGGGCAGGAGGGTCGCGAGCCGGTCGAGCAACCGGCTGCGCAGGGCCTCGTAGTCTCGGGCGAGGTAGTCGCCCGGCAGGAGGTCCGCGACGACGGGGACGGACTCGCTGGCCGGGGCACAGTCGAGGTCGGACGGGCAGTCGACGGTGAAGGTGAAGGGCGTCGTCGACAGGGGCAGGTCGATGCCGGCGGGGGCGCCGACCCCGCCCGGGCCGACGAGGCGCAGGGTGTAGGTCGACCAGTCACCGCTGGAGCTCGTGCGCACGACGAGCGCGCGCCGGCGCTGGTCGTCGTCCGGGAGCGCCTGCTGCACGAGCTGGCGGTCGGCGGGGGTCACGCCGCTCAGCGGGTCGGTGGCGGGGGTGCCCGCCACCCCGACGACGGCGACGGCCGGGAAGGCCCAGTCGACGCGTACCGGGTTGAGGTCGGGGTCCTCACGGACGCCACCCACCACGCGCACGACGTCGGCGGTCCAGCCCGAGGGCACCGGGCCGTTCAGCAGGTGCACGAGCAGGGTGCGCTGTGCCGGTGCTCCGGGCACTTTTCCGGGAGTGCCGTCGTGGTTCGAGAGCACCTCGAGGACGTCGATGCCGTCCAGGCCGGCGAGGTCGCGCACGAGCGCACGACGGGCCTCGAGGTCGATGTCGGCGCTGAAGGGCAGCGGCTCCGGGGGCGTCATGGCGCACCTCCGAGCCCGCCGGGTCCGCCGGTGCCGGAGACGGTGACCCGGCGACGCTGGTCGGGGCTCGTCGCCCGCAGCGGCAGGTAGTCGACGACGACCTCGAGGCGCGAGTCGACGGCCGTGACCTGCACGCCCTCGACCCGGATGAGCTCGCCGAGCCACTGTTGCAGGGCGCCGTGCACGAGGGCCTGGGTCGACTCGGCGAGCGAGTCACCGCTCGGCGCGAAGACGAGGCGCGCGACGCCGCTGCCGAAGTCGGGCCGGTTGACCCGCTCACCGGGGCTCGTGAAGAGCACCTGCTCGATGAGCCCCGCGAGATAGGCGTCGTCGTCGGCGAGCGAGGTGCGGCCGCGCAGGTCGAGGCGCAGCGGGAAGCCGACGTGGTGCGGGGCGTCGGCCCGACGGGGGGAGACGTCGCTGCTCATGACGCACGCACCCGCACCTGGGTCTGCATCGCGATGAGGGGAACCCCGGTGGGCACGCACGTGCCCGGCGCGGCCTGGATCGCGAGCGGCTGCTTGCCGGCCGTGACCCGCACGGTGCCGGAGGTGAATGTGCCTGTCACGCAAGGCCCTCCGACGTTGGTCGGGAAGGGGCAACCGGCAATCGTCCAGGGGCCGCTGAGGAGCACGACCGCCTGCCCGCCGACGGTGACCCGGGGGAAGGCCGCGGTCGGGGTCGCGGTGCCCTGGTGCGCACAGCTGACCCGCGACCCCTGGCTGAGGAGGAAGCCCGGCATCACATCACCTCCAGAGCGCCGTCGTTGATCGACACGGAGACGGGCGAGAGGGTGATCTTCGAGGCGCCGACCGAGACCTCGACGCCCGAGCTCGTCGCCGAGATCGAGATGCTCATCGCGACGGCCGGCGACGAGACGGAGACCTTGATCCCGCCGGCGCCCGGCAGGTCGCTCAGCTCGATGCTCATCGAGTCGGTCTTCAGCACCTTCATCTCGGCGAGCGCCGGGGTCGCCGGCACCTCGCCGGTGCCCCAGAAGCACCCGCCGAGGATCGGGTTGTTCGGGTTGCCGGCCTCGAACTCGACCCACACGTTCGCCCCGACGGGAGGCACGAGGAACAGCCCGACGCCGTTGCCGGCATACGGCGAGCTCGGCAGTGCCCAGCTCAGCTGGCCGCTACCGAGTACGGCAGGGCACGAGACCTGCACCCGGCCTTGCTGCATGGGGTCGATGTTGTTCTCCACGGTGCCGCGGTACTTGCCGTAGAAGCGCGGTGCGGAGGCGCTCAGCTCGTCGATGTCGACCGGCATGTCAGACCCTCACGATCGGGACGGTGGCGCCGTAGCCCTCACGGGCGAGCGTGAAGTCGGCGGTGTAACTGCCGGGGCGCACGTGGTGGACGACCTGCTGGACGTACCAGAGCCCGTCGTTCGACCAGCCGGCACCGCGCAGCCCGACGAGGCCCCGGGGGCGCAGCACGGAGCCGTAGGCGCCGCCGTCGAGGCTGCCCTGGGCGGTGACGCAGTTGACGCTGCGGTCGGTCATCGACTGCGCGCGGGCGAGGGCGGTGGTCGCGGGCAGGCCGGTGTCGCGGAACTGCCGGGTGCGCAGGTCGGTCTGGTGGACCGCCCACACGGGCAGGGCGGCGAGCGGCGGGCGGAGGGAGCCGACGGTGCGCACCGGCACGACGGTGCCGAGTCGCGCGTCCTGCACCTGCCCCTCGACGACCTCGGGCCCGAGCACGTCCTCGCGGAAGGTCGGCGAGCCGGTGACGTTGGTGTCGGGGCCGAGGTCGACCGAGAGCGCCTTCTGCGGCAGGCCCACGCGCACCGGCGGGCCCCAGTAGAGGGTCGAGAGGCCAGGCACCGGCCCGGGGCTGATGTAGCAGACATACCCGTGGTATGCCGCGAGCGACTGCAGGTGCCCATAGTCCGTCGCCTGCTGGGTGGGTGTGCGCTCGATGGGCAACGGCGGGTCGAAGACGGGTGGGGGGATCGCCTGGGCGACGATGCCCTGGGCGAGGTAGGGCAGGGCGATGGCCTGCACCTGGAGGTAGTCGTCGAGGCCCACGTGCTCGGTGGAGACCTCGTGCCGGTCGAGGAGCAACGACACGTCGTGGCCGGTGACCCGCAGCTCGGCGTGCTGTGACGCGCTGCCGGGCGTCAGCTCGGTCTCGGTGACGATGCCGTCGAGGAGCACCTGCGGCACGGCACCCATGGTGAGCAGCACGACGACGCGCGCGCCCCCGCGCAGGGGTGACGTCGTGAGCAGCGGCGTGTCGAAGACGGCTGTCGGCCCCGACCGTCCGGCGTCGAGGGTGATGGTGAAGGCGGAGCGAGCGCCGTCGGACTCGGTCACCGTCACCGACCGCACCCGGGCGGTGACGTCCGGTGGCAGGGGGAGGGGCACCGTCGGCCCGGCGAGGACGGTGAGGTGCACTCCCAGCAGCGACATCAGCCGGTCACCCCCGGCACGGGGACGACGATCTCGGTGCCGACCGCCTCGTCGTCGACGAGGGCGTCGGGGTCGAGGGCCGCGTTCGCGTCGCAGACCCGCCAGAACCCGAGCGGGTCGCCGGTGTAGCGGAAGCTGATGAGGTCGAGCCGGTCGCCGGGCACGACGAGGTGCTGGGCCAGCGTCGTGTGGTCGGCGGGGTCGGGCGGGAAGCGGCGGCGGTAGTGGCGCACGAGGCGTCGGGTGCCGTCGTCGGCGACCGCCTCGTAGGTCGTCGTCTCGACATCGGAGTAGCGCGACACCGTCAGCCCCCGATCGAGACCGAGCCGGAGGCGCCCGCCGAGCCGCCGAGCGCACCGGCCGCGGCGCCCGCGACCGAGGCCACGGCGGCGACGGACGCCATCGTCTCCTTGAGCACCTGGTGGACGAGGAAGAGCGCGAAGCCGGGGTCGGTGGGCGAGAGGTCGTTGTAGGAGAGCACCTCGAGGGTGACGTCGACGCTCGCGCGGATCGGCATGAGGGCGGTGGTGAAGGCCTGTTCGCGGATCGTCAGGCTCTCGACCCGCACGGGCACGACGCGCCCCGGTCCCCAGGCCAGGACGGTCAGCGGCGCCTCGGGTGGCAGGACCTCGATGGTCCCGGCGAGCAGCAGGGCGGCGTTCGTCACGATGGCCACGCTGTTGGGGTAGAGCAGCATCTCGAGCGTCGCGAGGCGCCCGGCGACGCCGGTCGCGGCCGCGAGGGGGTCACCGCTCTCGAGGCCGTCCGTCGCATCGAGCTCGACGGTCATCGAGATGCTCTCGGTGGGGGCGCCCCAGATGCGGTGCGCGTCGGACGCCGAGCTGCCGCCCGACGGCGCGGCCCGGGGTCGCAGGCTGCGTGTCACCTCGTCGGGGTTGTACTGGAAGATCACGGTGCGCGCGAGCGGGCTCAGCGGGTCGACCGCGACGATCGCGCCCGGCACCGTGCGCGGGCTCCCGGGGAAGCTGCTCATGTCGGCGATGGTTCTCGGGTCACGTCACGTCGGTGTCACGCACCTGTCACGCCGGGCGACCGGGACGAGTTCTGCCGGACCGGCAGTGGGCGAGGCGCCGACGGCGTACCGTCGAAGACTGTCAGGTATCACCGTCCGCGGCTGGGCGCTCTTGACCTGCAACAGGGTCGGTGCCCGGCGTGGGCGGCTCGTCGTCTTCGGCAGGGACGCCGATCGCGATGAGACGACCCGTGCGATGCGCAGGAGGTGACGTCGTGACAGAGCACTCGGGGGTGCGACTGCCAGGACGAAGGGCAACACCCGTCGTGTCCATCAGGATGCTCGGCGCCTTCGCCGTCGACGTCGACGGCCGGTCCGTCGCGCTGCCGGCGGGAGCCCAGCGACTCGTGGCCCTGCTGGCGCTGCGTGGCCGGACGGGTCGTAGCCGCCTCGCCGGGCTGCTTTGGTCGGGCACGACCGAGCACCGGGCTCTCGCGAGCCTGCGCACCGGCATCTGGCGCGTCAACCAGGCGGCGCCGGGGCTCGTCGTCTCGGCGCACGGCATCGTCGAGCTCGGCCTCGCCGCGGACGTCGACGTCACGGACCTCATCGACCGGGCGCACGCCGTGCTCCAAGGCGCCACCGACACGATCTCCGTCGACGGAGGAGCCGGTCCGGGCGAGCTGCTCCCCGACTGGGACGACCCCTGGCTCGACGCCGAGCGGGAGCGGCTCCACCAGCTGCGCCTCCACGTCCTCGAGGCCGCGGCCGGCCAGCTCGCCGAGCAGGGGCGCTACGGGCTCGCGCTCGAGTCAGCCCTCGCGGCGCTGCGCGCCGACGACCTGCGCGAGAGCGCCCACCGGGCCGTCATCTCGATCCACCTCGCCGAGGGCAACGTCGCCGAGGCCCGCCGGGCCTTCGACCTCTGCCGCCGCACCTTCGTGGAGGAGCTCGGCATCGAGCCCTCGTCGGCGGTCACCGCCATGCTGGGCCGAGCATCGGCCGGCCACCCGCGGGGCTCGCTCCACTCGGTCACCCGCGATGCGTGACCGCTGACGTATGCCGCGGCATACGTCAGCGGTCGTGGTTGCGACAGCGGACCACACCCTTTGATGCACTGGCAGTGCACTATGGTGCATGGATGGATGCTGATGCCGAGAGCCTCGCCCGCGCCATTGGCGAGCGGGTCAGGAGCGAACGAGCCTCGCGCGGTTGGACGCTCGACACGCTCGCTGTCACGTCCGGGCTGAGCCGGCGCGCACTGGTCAACGTCGAGCAGGGCGCCGCGAACCCCAGCGTCAGCACCCTGCTGCGGCTCAGCGATGCGCTCGGCATCGGCCTGCCCGCCCTCGTGGCGCCGCCGGCGCCCAAGCCGGTGACGGTGACGCGTGCCGGTGACGGCGCGAGGCTGTGGACCGGCGAGCACGGCGGTCGTGGCGTCCTCGTCGCAGGGACCGAGCCGCCGGACGTGCTCGAGCTCTGGGACTGGACCCTGGCACCGGGCGACCGCCACGGCAGCGAGGCCCATTCCGAGGGCACGAAGGAGCTGCTCCAGGTGCATGCTGGCAGTGTGACCCTCGTCGTCGGGGACGAGACCGTCTCGCTGGAGACCGGTGACGCCCTGTCCTTCTCCGGCGACATCGACCACTCGTACGCCAACACCGGCACTGACGAGGCGTGGTTCTCCCTCACGGTCTTCGAGCCGGGCGTGGGCTCCACAGCGCCGACCGCGCCGACCGCGCTGACCGCGTCGGCATCGCGGACACTGCGGACGGAGCGCGACCATGACTGACCACGAGGCACTGATGACCGACCGCCTGGCCCGGGCCGAGGTCGACGCCGGGGTGTTCGCGTTGCGGCCGGACTACCGCGTCCTCATCCTCAGCGCCGACGGCATCGTCCCGGGCCCGAGCGACGACGGCAACGAGGCCCTGTTGCGCGCCGCCGAAGCCGCGGCCGCAGCAGCGCTGGGTGCCGGCACCTCCGTCGAGGAGCTGCCCCACGTGGCTGCGTGGCGCGAGGCCTACCGCGCCTTCGGTGCCAAGCCCCAGCGCACCCGCAACAGCCTTGAGGCGCTGCTGCGGCGTGCTGACGGCGGGCTGCCGAGGGTCAACCGGCTCACCGACATCTACAACGCGATCTCGGTGCTGCACCAGCTCCCGATCGGCGGGGAGGACCTCGGCCGGTATGCCGGTGCACCCGCCCTCAGGCGGGCGACCGGGCACGAGGCGTTCGACACGGTCGCAGCCGGTCGCGAGGTCATCGAGCACCCTGAGCCGGGTGAGGTCGTGTGGTGCGACGACGCCGGTGTCACCTGCCGCCGCTGGAACTGGCGTCAGGGCCGACGCACGCAGCTCACGACCGAGACGGAGCACGCGCTGTTCATCCTCGACGCGCTCGCCCCGATGGCCGACGCGGCCCTCGAGGCCGCCGCCAATGACCTGACCGTGCACCTGCGGCGCCTCGGCCCCGACGTGCGGATCGCCCGGCGTCTCATTGCCGGACCGGCGCTGGCGACGGAGCGGGAGCAGCCGTGATCTGCTGCCAGTTCATCTTCCAGCCCGGCACCTACGACGACGACTTCCACCGCCTCGACGCAGAGATCGAGCAGTACGCCCGCGACCTCCCCGGGTTCGAGCGCCTGGAGACGTGGGTCGCGCCCGGGGGTGGTGTCGTCAACGCGACGTACTACTTCGCCGACCGGAAGTCGGTGGCCCTGCTCGCCCGGTTCCCGCAGCACCGTGAGGCCAAGGGTCAGGTGCGCCGCTGGTACGACGGCTACCGGATCGTCGTCAGCGAGGTCACGGCGACGTACGGCGACGGTCGGCTGCCCGTGGGCGAGCACCCCGAGGAGAGCGGGCGCGGCTCATGACCTTCACACCGATCGACGAGACCATGCCGACCGCGCCGGCCACCGAGTCAGCCCTGCTGCTCGTCGTCCCCGTGGCCGAGCCTGCCGTGGCCCGGCACCGGATCGAGTGGGACGCCGCAGCCCGCGTCGGCGTCCCGGCGCACGTGACGGTCGCCTACCCCTTCAAGCCGGTCGAGCTGCTCGATGACACCGACGTGTCGGTCCTCGTCGAGCTGTGCGGCGCCGCTCCCGTCCTCGAGGTCACCTTCTCGCGCACCGGGTGGTTCGGTGACGAGGTCCTCTTCCTCGAGCCCGACGACGCGGCACCGGTCGTCTCGCTGACCCGGCGCATCGAGCGCGCCTTCCCGGACTACCCCGTCTACGGCGGGGTCTATGACGACGTCCGCCCACATCTCACGATCGGGCACCAGGTCGGGGTCTCCGTCCTGCGTTCTGCCGAGCGCGAGATCCTCCCACACCTGCCCCTGACCCAGACCATCACCCGGGTCGAGCTGTGGCAGGGACCCCCGTTGGCCGCTGCGACCCCGGGCTGGCACCTCGTGCGTTCCTTCGTCCTGGGTGGCTAGCCAGGAGCCGCCGCCGCGTGCAGCAGGAAGGCGGCCCTTCGGGGGAAGGACCGCCTTGCTGTTGCCCGGATGCGCCGTCGCCGTGGGCGAAACGCATCGGGACGGTGGTGCCCGAGGGGGTGATTCCTGAGTCCCTCGGGCACCGGCCCGCTCACCTCAGGAAGCCGTTACCGACATGGCGGCCCCACCACTTGCCGAGACCCCAGGTGTCTCCGGCGAGGGTCGTGGCCACGACGGCGATGCCGAGGGCCTCGATCCAGTGGCTGTCGACGAGCGGGTTGGTCATGCCAGACTGTCCGAGCGGGAACTCGGCCAGGTACATCAGGGCCAGCAGCAGCGCGCCGGTCCAGGCGGCGATCTTCAGGCCGGCGCCGGCGAGCAGGGCCACGCCGATGCCGAGCAGGCCGGCCATGAACAGCCAGTCGGCCCACGGGCCGGCGATGTTCTTGAAGAAGGAGCCGAAGGGGCCTTCGGCGTTCTTCATGAACCCTTGGGCGGGGGTGCCGCCGTGGATCCAGGCCTTGGCGGCCGGGGTGGCGTAGCCGAGGCCGAACATCTTGTCGATGAAGGCCCAGAAGAAGGTGAAGCCCAGCACGATGCGCAGGCCGGCGAGGAACTTGCGGGCGATGCTCGAGCGGACGACCTCCTCCTGGAAGGTGACGACGCCCTTGGTGGGGTCGTGGAGGTCAGCGCTGGAGGCGGTGGTGCCTGGGCGGCTGTCGTGGGTGGTCATGGTGATCAACTCCAGAACTCGGGTGGTTCCGGCAGCTACTCTGTCGGTACTACACAGCGTAGTAGTGGCTGGTGGACAGGTGCGACCCATCCGGATGTGATCTGCCAGTCATTCCCCCGACCACGCGGCATACTCGTGCGCACGGCAGTCGCGGGAGGACTGTCGGGCGCGAACGGGAGGCAGTCATGCGGGTGCTCGTCCTCGGAGGCACGGCGGAGGCCCGGGCCGTCGCCGCCCGCCTCGTCGACCGGGGCGACGATGTCGTCTCCAGCCTCGCCGGGCGGGTCTCGTCGCCGGCCCTGCCGGTGGGTGGCGTGCGCGTCGGCGGCTTCGGTGGCGTCGCCGGCCTGCGCGACTTCGTTGTCGCAGAAGGATTTTCGGTGGTGATCGACGCGACGCACCCGTTCGCGGCACGGATCACCGCCCATGCGGCCGAGGCCGTGGCACCTCTGCCGCAACCGCTCGTGCGCCTTCGGCGCCCGGGCTGGGAGGGCCACCCGCATGCGGCGTCGTTCACCTGGGCCGAGGACGTCGCCGAGGCACGTGATCTCGCCGGCGCGCTCGGTTCACGGCCCTTCCTCACGACGGGTCGCCAGCAGCTCGACGCCTTCGCCTCATGGACCGACCGCTACGTGCTGGTGCGCGTCGTCGACCCGCCCGAATGGCCTCTCCCCCCGACGTGGGATCTGCTCCGCGCGCGGGGCCCCTTCACCCTCGATGCCGAGCTCGCCCTCATGCGCGGCCGCGCCGTCGACGTGCTCGTCTCGAAGGACTCCGGCGGGCCGCTCACGCAGGCCAAGCTCGAGGCCGCGCACGTCCTCGGCGTGCCGGTCGTCGTCGTGCGCCGCCCTGCCGAGCCGGCCGGCGCCACGGTCGTCCAGTCCGTCGACGACGCGGTGGTCGCCATCGACGCCCTGACGGGGCAGGGGCGGACGTGACCGCGGCCGGGCCCACGCGGTGGGAGCGGGCGCTTCCCGGCGTCGCGGTGCTGCGGCGCTACGACCGGGCGTGGCTGAGAGGCGACGTGCTCGCGGGAGTGACCGTGGCGGCATACCTCGTGCCGCAGGTGCTCGCCTATGCCGAGGTGGCCGGGCTGCCCGCGATCGCGGGGCTGTGGGCCGTGGGCCCTGGGCTGCTCGTCTATGCCCTGCTCGGCTCGTCGCGCCAGCTGTCCGTGGGGCCCGAGTCGACGACCGCGCTCATGACGGCGGCCGGCGTGGGCGCCCTCGTCACCGCCGCGGGCGGGCTGGTCGCCCGTGAGGAGGCCGCCGCGATGCTCGCCATCGCCGTCGGGGTCGTGTGCATCGTCGGCTGGGCCTCGCGCCTCGGCTTCCTGTCGGAGCTGCTGTCCAAGCCCGTGCTCGTCGGCTACATGGCCGGCATCGCCGCGCTCATGATCGTCAGCCAGATCGGCAAGGTCACCGGCATCCAGGTCGAAGGCGAGTCCTTCCTCCAGGAGCTGAGGTATGCCGTCACGCACCTCGGCGACGTCCACGTGCCGACGCTCGTGCTCTCGCTCGCCGTGCTGGCGGTGCTGCTCGCCCTCCAGCGGTGGCGGCCGACCTGGCCCGCACCGCTCATCGGCATGCTCGGCGCGACGATCGTCGTGCAGCTCACGGGGCTCGCGGACTCCAGTGGCATCAAGCTCGTCGGCCCTGTGCCACAAGGACTTCCACCGATCTCGGTGCCGTCGTTCACCGACGTCGACCTCTGGCAGCTGGCCCCGGCCGCCCTGGGCGTCGCCATCGTCGGCTACTCCGACAACGTGCTGACGGCCCGCGCCTTCGCGGGGCGCCACCGCGAGCAGATCGACAGCAACCAGGAGTTCCTCGGCCTGGGGGTCGCCAACATCGGAGCCGGGCTCGTGCAGGGCTTCCCTATCAGCTCGAGCGGCAGCCGCACCGTCATCGCCGACACGATGGGCGCCCGCACGCAGCTGCACTCCCTCGTGTCGCTCGTCCTCGTCATCGCGACGCTGCTCTGGCTCGGCCCGGTCATCGCTGCCTTCCCGCTCGCGGCGCTCGGCGCGGTCGTCGTCTACGCGGCGCTGCGTCTCGTCGACATCGCGGAGATGCGCCGCTTCGCGGCCTTTCGCAGGAGCGAGCTCGTGCTCGCGCTCTCGACGACGGCGGCCGTGCTGCTCTTCGGCGTGCTGCCCGGTATCGGCGCCGCGATCGCGCTCTCGGTGCTCGACCTGCTGCGCCGCATCGTCCACCCGCACGACGGGGTGCTCGGCTACGTACCCGGCATCGCGGGCATGCACGACATCGACGACCACCCGCGGTCGGTGCAGGTGCCCGGCCTCGTCGTCTACCGCTACGACTCGCCGCTCTTCTTCGCGAACTCCGACGACTTCCTCACCCGGGCCCGGCGCGCGGTGGAGGATGCTCAGGCGGACGGCCCGGTCGAGTGGTTCGTGCTCAACGCCGAGGCCATCAGCGAGGTCGACCTCACCTCGATCGACGCGCTCGAGGAGCTGCGTCGCGGCCTGTCCGACGAGGGCGTCGTCTTCGCCATGGCCCGGGTCAAGCAGGACCTTCGGACCTCGCTCGAGGCCGGCGGCGTCGTGGACGCCGTTGGCGTCGACCTCATCTTCCCGACGCTGCCCACGGCCGTCGTCGCGTATGCCGCGTGGTACCAGCGCGAGCACGGTGCCCCGCCGCCGGGGCTCACCATCCCCCCGGTTCCCCCGACGCCCGCCGGCTGACGGGAGCGAGACGGGGTCGGGGCCTCGGGCCGGGACCGTCCTCAGACCGGGCGGACCCAGGCTGCCGTGTCCGGGGCGAGGAGCGAGCCCGGACGGGAGTCGCTGCGCAGCAGCACCTCGCCGTGGAGCGGGACGGGGTTCGCCGAGAAGTTCACGATGCACTCCCAGCCATCGCCGCGGGCGAAGCGGAGCACCTGGGGGTCACCGCTGTCGACCCAGGCGAACGAGATGTCGGCGTCGCCGGGGCCGGTGGCGCCGGCAGCGCGAAGCTCCCGGCGCAGCGCGATGGCCTGCCGGTAGAGCTCGAGCGAGCTCTCGGGCCGGCCGTCCTGCACCGAGACGGCGCAGCTGCCGAACCACTCCGGCTGGGGCAGCCACGCGCCGTCGTCACCGAAGCCGAAGGAGCCTCCCTCCGGGGTCCACGGGATGGGCACCCGGCACCCGTCCCTGCCCTTGAGGCGGTGCCCCGTGCGCTCGTAGACGGGGTCCCGGAGCTGGTCGGTGGGCAGGTCGGCGACCTCGAGCAGACCGAGCTCCTCGCCCTGGTAGAGGTAGGCCGAGCCGGGCAGCGCCAGCATCATCACCGTCGCGGCGCGGGCCCGGCGGCAGGCCGTCTCCTCGTCGATGACCAGCGCGGTGCCGTTGCTGCTCAGCCAGGCATCGAGGTCGGTGCCGACGGGCAACGCGTACCGCGTCGCGTGACGAGGCACGTCATGGCTCGACAGCACCCAGGTGAGCCCACCGTCGACGCCGGCATGATCGGTGATCGACCGGGTGATGACGTCGCGGAACTGCCCGGGGTGCCACTCGGCCTTGAGGAGCGAGAAGTCGAAGACCTGGCCGAGCTCGTCGGACCGTGCGTAGAGGTAGGTGCGGCTCGACGTCGGGTGCCAGGTCTCCGCGACCGCCATGCGCGGCGGGTCGTACTCGTCGAAGACCGTGCGCCACGACCGGTAGATCTCGTGCACCTCCTCGCGGTCGTAGAGGGGGTCGGAGCCGTCGAGGGGGAGCCTGCTGTCGAGGTGCGGTTGGCTGCGCAACGGGTGGGAGAGGTCCTTGGCCAGCGAGTGGGCGACGTCGACGCGGAAGCCGTCGACCCCGCGGTCGGCCCAGAAGCGCAGGGTCTCGATGAAGTGGTCGCGGATCTGCTGGTTGTCCCAGTTGAGGTCGGGCTGCTCACGGGCGAAGAGGTGGCAGTACCACTGGCCGTCGGGCGTGCGCTGCCACGCGGACCCGCCGAAGTGCGAGCGCCAGTCCGACGGCGGCTCGCTGCCGTCCGGGCCGGTGCCGTCACGGAAGATGTAGCGCTCGCGCTCCGGCGAGCCGGGAGGCGAGGCGAGCGCGGCGAGGAACCAGGGGTGCTGCTCGGAGGTGTGGTTCGGTACCACGTCGATGATGACCCGCAGGCCGAGACGGTGTGCGTCCGCGAGCAGGGCGTCGAAGTCCTCGAGGGTGCCGAGGCGCGGGTCGACGTCGCGGTGGTCCGTGATGTCGTAGCCGCCGTCCGCGAGCGGCGAGGGGTAGAACGGGCTCAGCCACACGGCGTCGATGCCGAGCGCCGCGAGATACGGCAGGCGGCTGCGGATGCCGCCCAGGTCGCCGATGCCGTCGGCGTTGCTGTCGGCGAAGCTGCGCGGGTAGATCTGGTAGATGACGGCCGTGCGCCACCAGTCGCCGGAGGAGGTGCTCGAGCTGCTTGAGATGGCGCGGTCGTCGGGCAGAAGGGTTGTCATGGCGGGGTCCGCTTCTCGGCCCGGTGGGCCGGCTCGTCCTTGAGGTGTGCGTGGGGTGGGGCCGGGTCCGGGGCGGCCGTCGACCGGCTGTGGCGTGTGTCTCCTGTCGACGGCCGCGGGCCCGAAGCCGGCTCAGCCCTTGACGGCGCCGGCGAGCATCGCCTGGATGAAGTACTTCTGGAAGACCAGGAAGACGAGGATGGTCGGCGCCATGATGAGCAGCGCTCCGGCGTTGAGGAGCACGACGTCGGTGGAGTGGGCGCCGATGAAGCCCTGGAGCGCCCCGGCCATGGTCCGCTTGCTCGGGTCGTCGATGAGCACGATGGCGAGCAGGAACTGGTTCCACGTGCTGAGGAACATCAGGACGCCGAGCGAGGCCAGCGCGGGCACGGCCAACGGAAGCTGGATGTGCCGGAACGCCTTCCATGGCCCCGCACCGTCGACCCACGACGACTCGGAGATCTCCATCGGCACCGACTGGAAGTGGGTCCTCATCCAGAAGACCGCGAAGGGCATGTTGAGCCCGATGAGCGGCAGGATGAGCCCGAGCTGGGTGTTGAGCAGGCCCAGCTGCTGCATCTGGTAGTAGAGCGGCACCACGACGATCTCGTAGGGCAGCGTCAGGCCGAGGAGCAGCAGCAGGAAGAAGACGTTGCCGAGCGGGATGCGCAGCTGGGCGATCGCGTAGGCCGCCATGGACGAGATGAGCATGGCGATCGGCACGACACCGATGACGAGGATCGTGCTCGACTTCACCAGCGTCGTGATGTTGGCGATGTTCCACGCGTCGACGAAGTTGTGCCACTGCGGGTTCGTCGGGAACGAGATGCCGGCCGGTGACGAGCCTTGCGGCTGCAGGGCAGCCGAGAACATGGATAGGAGCGGGAAGATCGAGAAGAGGGCCGCGGCGGTGAGCAGGATGGTCTTGGGCGCGGTGTCGCGAAGGCTTCTGAGCATCGGGATCACTTCTCCCTGAAGAACCGTTGGATGGGCAGGATGACGGCGAGCACGATGAGGCTGAGCACGACGGCGAGAGCGGAGGACTGACCGATCCGGTTCTCCGTGAAGGCGAGCTGGTAGACCTGCACACCCGGCACCTGGGTCGAGTAGCCGGGACCGCCCTGCGTGGACATGAAGACCACGTCGAAGCTGGCGAGGGCGGCGATGATGGTGATGGTGATGCAGACGCCGATCTCCTGGCGCAGGCCCGGCAGGGTGATGGCCCGGAACTGCTGGATGCGGTTGGCGCCGTCGAGGCTGGCCGCCTCGTAGAGGCTCGTGTCGATCTTGCCGATGCCGGCCATGAGCAGCAGGGTGCAGAGGCCGGTGGCGAGCCAGGTGCCGATGATGCCGACCGCGGGCAGGGCCCAGGTGAAGTCCCCGAGCCAGGCGCGCTGGAGGGAGCTGAGGCCGAGGGCACCGAGCATCTGGTTGACCGCGCCGTTTGGGGAGTACATCCACGTCCAGGCGATGGCCGAGGCCGCGCCGGGGATGATCTGGGGCAGGAACATCATCGTGCGGGCGGTGGCACCCAGCGCCTTGGACTTGATCTCACGGACGATCGAGGCCACGACGAGGGCGAGGAGCACCGGCAGGAAGGTGAAGAAGATGATGAGGATGAACGCGTGGATGATCGAGGCGAGCAGCTGGGGCTCGGTGAACACCCGCGTGTAGTTCTTGAGGCCGGCCGGCGTGGCCGCGCTGACGCCGTCCCAGTCGAAGAAGGAGTACTGGACTGCGGTGATGATCGGGTAGAGCTCGAAGACCGCGTACATGACGAGTGCCGGGAGGGCGAAGAGCCAGCCGGCCCAGCGTGCCCCGCTGCCGAGGGAGGAGCGCCCAGCCCCTCCCCGCCGCCGCACGAGGCGGCGGCGGGAGGCGGTGGAGATCTCGTCTGCGACGTCGACTGGAGCGGTGAGCCCGTCGACGGTGCTCATCTCTTCAGCTCGTCTTCGTACTTGGCCTGCACGTTGGCGACGAACTGCTCCGGCGTCGACTTGCCGGCGAGGAGCAGCTGGCTCTCGGGTGTCCAGGCCTGGTTCGAGATGCCCGCGGTCGCGTTCTGCACGAAGGGCACCTGGCCGTTGTCACCCGAGACGGTGGCGAAGGCCTTGGTCACGTCGGCCAGCACCGAGCCGGACTTGATCGTCGGCGCCGCCTGCGAGGGCAGCCCGGTGGGCATGAAGCCGTTGTCGACCGCGATCTGGCGCGCCTCGTCGCTCGAGAGGAAGTTGAGGAAGGCCGCAGCCGCGTCCTTGTTCGTGGACTTGGTCGGGATGCCGAAGGCGGTTGCGGCGTCGGACATCGCGGCGACCTTGCCGCCCGAGGTCGTCGGCGGCATCGGGAAGAAGCCGACCTGACCGGGCATCGTCTTGTCGAGGTTCGCCGCATCCCAGTTGCCCCAGGGGAAGAAGAGACCCTTGTTGCTGGCGAAGAGCGCGTCGGCCGCGTTTGCGTCGAGCGCGTTGACCGCCTGCGGGAAGAGCCCCGCCTTGTTCCACGTGTCGACCTGCGTGGCGGCGGCGACGGACTCGGGGTTGTTGATGGTCGCGCCCTGGGCGTTGAAGACCCACTGGGAGACCTTGTCCGGACCCATCGAGGTGTTGAGGAGCAGCTGGTACGGGAAGACGCCGCCGCCCTCCTTGTTGGCCACGACCATGCCGGTGAGCCCCGCCGCCTTGGCCTTGCCCATGAGGGTGGTCAGCTCGTCGACAGAGGCGGGCGGCGTCGTCATGCCGACCTGCTGGGCGAGCTTCTTGTTGTAGTAGAGGCCGGTCATCGTGAAGCCGCTCGCCTTGGCGAAGAGCGACCCGGAACCGGCGACGCCGTCCTTTGCCCGGAACTGCGCGAGCTGCGAGGCCGGGATCTGGTCCCAGCCGTATGCCGCGCCGTACGCGTCGAGGTTCGTCAGGAGGTTGTTCTTGGTGCCGGAGGTCACCGAGATGACGCGGACGAGGTCGGGCGGTGACGCCGAAGCGAGCTGACGCGGCTGGTTCTGCGTCGTCACGTTGTCGGGGTCGTACGTCGGGGTGATCGTGACGGAGGGGTACTTCTTCGTGAACGCCGCGATGAGCGCGTCGTCGAGGGTCTTGAGCCCCTGGCCGTCGTAGAGCTTGAGGGTGACCGGCTGCGTGCCGATCGAGGTGCTCACGGCCGTGGGCGTGGAGTCGGCGGCACCGGTGGCGGCCGGTCCGGGCGCCGAGCACGCGGCCACGCCGGCCACCGAGAAGGCGCCGATCACTCCGAGCACGGTTCGGCGAGTGGGACGGGGACTGCGTCGTGCGTTGTGCATTTCTATCTCCTGCACCGTTGAAGGAGTCGGCCACCACATGTCGCCGACCAGGCCCCCAGATGGGGGAGAAGCGACTGGAAACGCTTCCAGTCACCAAGAGTGGAGCCGATGCCGGTGCTTGTCAAGAGGCAGAAGCTGATTGAAGCTTCAGCAGTTCTGAGCGTGAACCGCTTGAGAGGGTGGCGCCGTCCGCACGAGAAACGCTTCCAGTGTCGTACCGTGTGCGCATGGACGATGCCCCGCCGACGAAGGTGACCCTGGTCGACATCGCCCGCATGGCCGGGGTCGGGGTCGGCACCGCGTCGCGGGCGCTCAGCAACGCGAAGAACGTCGCTCCCTCGACCCGGGCCCGGGTGCTGCGCGTCGCGGAGGACCACCACTACGTCGTGTCGCCCGAGGCCTCACGTCTGGCCCGGGGCAACACGGGTCGCGTCGCCCTCGTCGTGCCCCACCTGTCGCGGTGGTACTTCGGGTCGGTC
The DNA here is from genome assembly GCF_006717145.1 of Humibacillus xanthopallidus. GTDB lineage: Bacteria > Actinomycetota > Actinomycetes > Actinomycetales > Dermatophilaceae > Humibacillus > Humibacillus xanthopallidus. The sequence continues at coordinate 412,602 of NZ_VFQF01000003.1, forward strand.
GTCGAGGGGCTCGACTCCGTGCTGCGCGGCGCCGACCTCGACGTCCTGCTCTACCACGTCGGCGGGGTCAGCGACCGGCACGCCTTCTTCGACAAGCTGCCGGCCCGCCGCAAGGTCGACGCCGTCGTCGTCGTCGGCTTCCAGGTCGAGGAGGCCGAGCGTCTTCGCCTCGAGACCCTCGGCGTGCAGATCGTCGCCGCGGGTGGCCAGACCGCCACGTACCCCTCGGTCCATATCGACGACCACGTCGCGAGCCGGCAGGCTGTCGACCACCTGATCCACGTGGGGCACACGCGGATCGCGATGCTCGAGGCGGTCGACCCGGACCAGCCGCACCTGCCGTCGACGCGCTCACCCGGCTACTACGAGGCGCTGGCACAGGTCGGCATCGACGTCGACCCCACCCTCGTGGTGACCGCCCCGTGGGGCGGCGAGGACGGGGCTGCCTCGATGAGCAGGCTCCTCGGTCACCCCAGCCCACCGACCGCCGTCTTCGCCCACTCCGACGAGGTGGCTCTCGGTGCCATCCGCACGCTGCGTCGCGCAGGGCTCGAGCCGGGTCGTGACGTCTCCGTCGTGGGCATCGACGACCACCCGCTCGCCGCCCTCACCGACCTCACGACGGTGCGCCAGGACCCCGCCCACCAGGGTGTCCTCGCCGGCCGGATGCTCCTCGAGATGCTCGACGGCAAGGAGCCCGCCGAGAAGTCGACGACGGTCGACACCGAGCTCGTCGTTCGCGGGAGCACGGCGCCGCCGCGCCGGCGCCACGCCTGAGAGCGCTGCATGCGCTCGTCAGCCTCAGCGTCGGTCAGCTTCGGCGTCGGTCAGCGTCAGGGAAGGTGCAGCATCAAGGGCGGTGTCGGCGTCGATGTCGGTGCCCGCGCCCGGCGAGGGTGACGGCCACGAGCGCCGCCCCTGCCGACACCTGTTGCGCCAGCCGTCGCGTGACGGCGATGTCGCCGGCTCCGGCTGACGGCCCATCGCCGAGGACGCCCCGGTCCTCGACCCGGCCGTCGTAGGCGTTCGACCCACCGAGCCTCACGCCGAGCACTCCGGCAAAGGCAGCCTCCACGACCCCGCCGTTGGGGCTGGGGTGGGCCGCCGCGTCGCGTCGCACCGCGCGGATGGCCGTCGAGCGGGCGCCTCGGCCGGGAGGTGGGCCCGCGGCGACGGCCAGTGCGGCAGCCACGCGCGCGGGGATCCAGTTCACGATGTCATCGAGTCTTGCTGCGGCCCAACCGAACTCGGCATAGCGCGCGTTCCGATGGCCCACCATCGCGTCCAGCGTGTTGACCGCCCGATAGCCGAGGAGCCCCGGCATGCCCGCGGCCGCACCCCAGAGGAGTGGCGCCACGACGGCGTCGGAGGTGTTCTCCGCCAACGACTCGATGCAGGCTCGGGCCACCTCGTCCGGGCCGAGGCGCGCGGTGTCACGGCCCACCAGGTTGCGCACCTGGACCCGCGCGGCAATGAGGTCGCCGCCGTCGAGCTGGCGCTCGATCGTGGCCGCCTCACGGATGAGCGAGCGACCGCCGAGCACCGCCCACGTCGCCATGGCCGTCGCGAGGGTGTGGGCGACGGGTCGGCGACGCGTGATCCGCTCGGCGACGAGGCCCGTCGTCGCCGCCGCACCGACCAGCAGCGCCACATGGGCGACGCCGGGGCCGCGGCGGGCGGCATATGTGCGCCCCTCGAGAGCGGTTGCGACATGGCCGAACCCGGCCACGGGGTGCCACCGACGAGGGTCGCCGAGCACCTGGTCGGCTGCCCAGCCGAGCGCCAGGCCGAGCGCGCGACTCATCGGCCGGCCAGCACGTCGAGCGCGGCGACGGCGCCGATCACGGCGACGGCGGGTGCCCCGAGCCCCCCGACCCGCGCCTCCTCCGCGATGCGGCAGAGCGGGGCGCGAACGGAGCCCGAGCTCGGCAGCCCGGCGTCGGCGATGACGGCGGCTGGCGTGTCCGGCGGGAGGCCTTGTGCCATCAACTCGTTCGCGATCGCTTCGAGGGTCGCAACCCCCATGAGCACGACGATCGTCGTCCTGCTGCGCGCGATGGCACCCCAGTCGAGGGTGCTCCGCGGGTCGCCCGGCGGCACGTGGCCGCTGACGACGGTGAAGCCCTGCACGAGGGTGCGGTGGGTGACCGGGATGCCGGCGAGAGCGGGCGCCGCGATGCTCGACGAGACCCCTGGCACGACCACGACGGGGACGCCTGCCGCCGCACAGGCCTCGGCCTCCTCGCCGCCGCGGCCGAAGACGAAGTTGTCACCGCCCTTGAGCCGCAGGACCGCTCGACCGGCACGGGCGTGCTCGATCAGGAGCGCATTGATCGACTCCTGCGGTGTGAAGGCGCCGCGCGGGATCTTGCCGACGTCGATGACGACGGCGTCGGCGCGGGCGTGCTGGAGCGCACCCAGCGGCGCCAGCCGGTCGTGGACGATGACGTCGGCGGTGCAGATGGCTTCAAGGCCGGCGACGGTGAGCAGTCCGGGGTCACCGAGGCCGCCGCCGACGAGCGTCACGGTGCCCACTGCCTTGTCGGCCGCTCGGGGCCCGGCCGCCTGCTCTGGAACCGGCCGTGAGCGGATGACGACGTCGTAAGCCGCGGGGTCGGCGCCCGTGGTGCGGGTGACGAGCCCGCGCTGCGCGAGGTCCTCGAGCGTCGCGCCCAGGGTGTGGCGGACGGATGGCGTGGAGGGGGCTGTCGCTGCGACCGACCCGCCGACGCTTGCGCCCTCGGGTGCGTCGACCGTCACCCGCGCCCCTCCCCTGAGCAGCGCGTGCACGGTGGCGGCCGTGCCGGAGTCGGTGCCGACGAGCAGCACCCTGCGCCCGCGGAAGGTCAGCTCAGGCGACACGGCGACCACCGAGCCGGCGGAGGGCGGCGCACAGCTGCTGCGACGTGTCGGCGTCCCGCACCGCCATGCGGATCCACGTCGGGCCGAGGCCGGGAAAGGTCTCAGCGCGGCGTACGGCGAAGCCCTCGGCGGCGAGCGGCTCTCGGACGGAGCCCGGTCCGAGGCTGCTGGTCTCGACGAGGACGAAGGGTGCGCGAGAAGGCACTGGAGCGACACCCGCCGCGGTCAGACCGTCGACGAGCACCGAACGGAGAGTGGCGATCTCGAGCGCGGCTGCGTCCGCCTCGGCGACCCCGCGATCAGAGAGGCAGGCGACCGTGGCGGCCAGCGCCGGTGACGAGACCGACCACGGCGGCTGGACCGCGCGCAGCGCGGAGATGAGCGCCGGGTCGCCGACGACGTAGCCCGCCCGCAGGCCGGCCAGCCCCCACGTCTTCGTGAGCGAGCGCAGCACGAGCAGGCCCTCCAGGTCGTCACCGATGAGCGACTCCGTCTCGCCCGGCACGGCATCCATGAAGGCCTCGTCGACGACGAGCACTCGGCCCGCTCGCCGCAGCGCCAGCAGGTCGGCACGCCGGTGCAGCACCCCGGTCGGGTTCGTCGGGTTGCCGACGACGACGAGGTCGCAGCCCTCCGCCGGGCCGCCCCGGTCGAAGGCTGCGGGGTCGAGCCGGAAGTCGCCGCCCGCCACGAGCACGTGCCGGCGCACCGGCCGACCCGCCGCGGTGAGTGCCGCCTCGGGCTCGGTGAACTGCGGGTGCACGACCCACGGCTCGACGCCCGCGACCGCTCGCGCGACGAGGGTGAAGGCCTCGGCTCCCCCGGACGTCGGGAGCACCGCCTCCTCGGGCACCCTGTGCCGGCGGGCGATGGCCTGCGTCGCCGGACGGGCGTCGGGGTAGCGCCCCAGGTCGGCCACCGTGCGAGTGACCACCTCGGCGAGCCAGGCCGGTGGCGAGGGCAGGCGCACGTTGACAGCGAGGTCGACGAGGCCGGGCGCCGTGTCCCGGTCACCGTGGTGGTGCAGGTCGATGCTCACGAGAGGACCTCGTCCCGCTCCGACGCGCGATCGGTCACCAGTGCGCCCGCGCGCGCGTGCAGAGCGTCAGCGAATCGCCTTGCCAGCTCGGGATGCCCGGCCCAGTGGGTGTGCAGGTAGGACGCGTGCAGCGTGGCCGTCCCCGCGCCGGAGGGATCGAGCGCGAATCCGTCGGCCACCCCGTCGAGCAGCCACGCCGGGGCGGTATGCCGGCCGTCCCCACTCGCGCTCTCGGGCGCGGCGACGCACACCGTGCGGTGGAACTCGTGCCCGGTGACTCGTCGGCCGGGCTCGCCGAGCACCGAGTCGGTGGTCGCGACCGCCGTGCGGTAGCCGATCGTCAGCCGCGGCGCCATCGTCGCGACAGCCGGCAACGCGCCGACCATCGGCGACCCGTCGACGGACTGGCAGAGGTAGACCAGGCCCCCGCACTCGGCCACCGTCGGCAGGCCGTCCCACACCGCACGGCGGATGGCCGAGCGCAGGGATGCGTTGGCGCTCAAGGCGTCCGCATGGACTTCGGGGAAGCCGCCTCCGATGAACAGACCGCTCGTGCCGGGCGGCAGAACGGTGTCCGTCAGGGGGTCGAAGGTCACCGCCCGCAGACCCGCGGCGTGAAGCAGCTCCTCGGTCTCCGCATACCGGAAGGTGAACGCCGGCCCGCCGGCAACGGCCACGACTGGACGGTAGCCGCCCGAACCAGCCGGTGGCCGGTCGCCGCCGACGACCGTGGCGGGGTCCCACGGGTGGGCGTCGAGGTCGGGGGCGGACGAGGCGATCTCGAGCAGGGCGTCGAGGTCGACGTGGGCGGCGACGAGGTCCGCAAGGCGCTCGACGCCGGCCCCTGAGTCGTCGCGCTCCTGCACGGGCACGAGCCCGAGGTGCCGCGACGGCGCGCTGACCGTCGCGTCGCGGGGGAGAACGCCGAGCACGGGCACGCCCGTGGCCTCGAAGGCCGACCTCGCCTCGGCGCCGTGCCGGTCGGAGCCGGCGCGGTTGAGCACGACCCCGGCGACGCGGACGGTCGGGTCGAAGGTGGCGAGGCCGTGCACGACGGCCGCCGCCGTGCGCGTGGTGCTGCCGATGTCGACGGTGAGCACGACGGGGGTGTGGGTCAGGGTGGCCACGTGAGCCGTCGAGCCGAAGCCTTCGCCACCGATGCGCCCGTCGAAGAGGCCCATCACCCCCTCGATGACGGCGACGTCGGTGCGACCGTGGGCGCGTGCGCCGTGCAGGAGCAGCGGCTCGATGAGACCCTCCCCGCAGAGCACCGGGTCGAGGTTGCGGCCGATGCGCCCGGTGGCGAGAGCGTGGTAGCCGGTGTCGATGAAGTCGGGCCCGACCTTGAAGCCGCCGACGGCGTGGCCGGCGGCACGCAGGGCTGCCATGAGACCGGTCGCGACGGTCGTCTTGCCGTGGCCGGAGCCGGGGGCCGCGATGACGACGCGCGGGAGTCGCGTGACGGGTCGTGCCGGGTCGGCGGTCACCACTCGATCCCCCGCTGGCCCTTCTGGCCCGAGTCGAAGGGGTGCTTCACCTTCGTCATCTCCGTCACGAGATCTGCGAGCTCGAGCACGCTTGCGGGGCAACGTCGCCCGGTGATGACGACGTGCTGCTGCCCCGGCCGACTGCGCAGCGTCGACGCGACGTCGTCCACGTCGACCCACCCCCAGGCCATCGGATAGGTGAACTCGTCGAGCACGTAGAGCCCGTGCGTCTGGGCGCCGAGCCGCCGCTTGATCTCCGACCACCCCTCGCGCGCCGCCTCAGCGTGGTCGGCCTCGCTGCCCTCCTTGCGGGCCCACGACCAGCCGGCGCCCATCTTGTGCCACTCCATCGGCCCGCCGAGGCCGGTCCGCTCGTGCAGCTCGCCGAGGGTCTCGACCGCGGTCTGCTCGCCGATGCGCCACTTCGCGCTCTTGACGAACTGGAAGACCCCGACCGACCAGCCCTGGTTCCAGCCGCGCAGGGCCAGCCCGAAGGCTGCCGTCGACTTCCCCTTGCCGTCGCCGGTGTGCACCATGACGAGCGGTCGGTTGCGGCGCTGTCGAGTCGTCAGGCCGTCGTCGGGCACCGTCGTCGGCTGACCCTGCATCAGGCCACCCGCCCTGTGGTGACGCGGTGTTGACGCCGCGCCGCATCGACGATCGCCGATGCCGCGAGCTCGCCGACCGGCAGGTGCTCGGCGCCGAGCTGTCGGGCGAGCTGCCCGGCGAGCCCGAGCCGCAGCCGGCCCGCCTCGCAGTCGAGGACGACGGCGTCGACACCCTCGTGCCGCAGCAGGCGGGCCACCTGCGCGGCGCGGGCCAGGGCGTCGGGCCCACTCGTCGCCCGACCGTCGGTGACGACGACGAGCAGGGCGCGGCGGTGCGGGTCGCGCAACCGCTCGACGCGCAGCGTGTCGTATGCCGTGAGGAGGCCTTCCGCGAGCGGCGTCCGCCCGCCGTGGGCGAGGTCGGTCAGCCGTCTCGCAGCCACGTCGACCGAGCCCGTCGGCGGCAGTGCGAGGTCGGCGCCGTCGCCGCGGAAGGTCACGAGGGCGACCTTGTCTCGTCGCTGGTAGGCGTCGAGCAGGAGGGAGAGCACGGCGGCCTTCACGGCCTCCATGCGCTTGCGCGCCGCCATCGACCCCGAGGCGTCGACGCAGAGGAGCACGAGGTTGGACTCCTTGCCCTGCAGGACTGCTCGCCTCACGTCGGCGGGCGCGACCGGGAGCGGCCGTGGCGCACGGGACTCGCGCTGGGAGCCGGAGCCGGCCCGGCGACTGGCGGCGGTGCGGATCGTCGCCGGCAGGTGCACGGGGCCGATCGGCGCCGACGTCGCACCGATGCGACGGCCCGTGCTCGTGACGGCATCCGAGCGACGTCCGGCATCTCCGTGCCCGAGGCCGCGGGCGCGCAGCAGACGGGCCCGGTAGGGCGCCGCGGCCGCGGCCTTGGCGCCTGCTGTCTGCCGCGCCGGGGAGTCGGGCCGGGGGTCAGGCTGGGGGTCGACGGTGTCACGGGACGGGATGTCGGAGGGGGCCGTCTCGGTGTCACCACCCCCGTCGTCGGTGCCCTCGTCGGTGCTCTGCTGCGTGCCGTCGATGCCACCGGCATCGCGGCGACCACCCGACGGCGCTGCGCCGCCGTCGTCGTCACCTCCGTCGGGGTCGGGGCCCGGGTCCGGCTCGGTGTCAGGCTCGGCGTCCGGCTCGGTGTCGGGCTCGTGGTCCGTCTCGTCGCCGAGCAGGGCGTCGAGCAGGTCGTCGTCGAGGCCGGGGGAGTCGAACGGGTTGCGCCTGCGCCGGTGGGGCAGGGCGAGGCGCGCGGCGACGCGCACGTCGTCGAGCGTCACCACGAAGCGGCCCGCCCAGGCGGCGTGGGCGACGGCCGCTCGAGCCGTCACGATGTCGGCGCGGAGGCCGTCGACCTCGAAGCCCGCACACACGTGGGCGATCCGCTCCAGCACCTCGTCGGGCAGCGTCACGTCGACGACCCGCTGGCGCGCCTCTGCGATACGTCGGCGCAGGGCCTCCTGGTCCTCGCCGAAGCGCTCGGCAAACCCCGCCGGGTCCGTGTCGAAGGCCATCCGCCGCCTGACCACCTCGGCCCGCAGCCTCGTCTCGCGGGGTGCGGCCACCTCGACGGTGAGTCCGAAGCGGTCGAGCAGCTGTGGGCGAAGCTCGCCCTCCTCGGGGTTCATCGTGCCGACGAGCACGATGCGGGCCGCGTGGGTCACCGAGACGCCGTCGCGCTCGACGGTGCTGCGTCCCATGGCGGCGGCATCGAGCAGGAGGTCGACGAGGTGGTCGTGGAGCAGGTTGACCTCGTCGACGTAGAGCAGACCCCGGTGCGCTGCCGCGAGCAGCCCCGGCTGGTAGGCGGTTTCGCCTCGACCGAGTGCTCTCTCGAGGTCGAGCGACCCGACGACCCGGTCCTCGGTGGCTCCGATCGGCAGCTCGACGAGGCGCGCCTCGCGGGTCGCGACCTCGCCGTCGCGGTCGTGCGGCCCGTCCGGGCAGCACCCCACGGCATACGCGCTCGGGTCGTCGGGGTCGCAGCCGAAGCGGCACCTGGCGACGACCGCCTGCGTTGGCAGCACGGCGGCGAGCCCGCGCACCATCGTCGACTTCGCAGTGCCCTTCTCGCCGCGCACGAGCACTCCGCCGACCTCGGGCGAGACCGCGGTGAGGACGAGCGCGAGGGCCAGGTCGTCAGAGCCGACGACGGCCGTGAAGGGGAAGGTTGCGGGGCCCCGAGGGTGCGTGGGGTCGTTCGAGCCGTCGTCCATGGAAGATCCTCCTGCGGGTGCCTCGCCCGCGTGGTTGACCGGACGCGTCCGGCGGACGCATCCGGCGACGGGAGATGTCCTGGCTTCCACCGCGTGGGCAGTGGTTCACAGTGGCGGGACCGCTCCGGACTTGCACCGGATTCCTCTCCAGTCGCCGCTCGCAGTCTGCCACGCCGTCAGCCGGGTCGCCCGGCAGGCCCGGGAGCCGACCCGGGCGGGCGCTAGGGTCGCGGCTGTGATCGAGGTCGTGGGGGTCGGTGCGTCGGGGCTGGAGTCGTTGGGTGACGCCGAGCGCCGCCTCGTCGACGCGGCCGAGGTCGTCCTCGGTGGCGAGCGCCACCTCGCGATGCTCGAGCCGCGTGCCGGTCGCGACCTCGTGCGGTGGCCGTCGCCCCTGCTGCAGGGCCTGGCGCAGGTGCTCGACCGCGTTGCGGGACGGCGTGTCGTCGTGCTCGCCAGCGGCGACCCGCTCGTCTCCGGCATCGGCACCACTCTCGTCGACGCCGTGGGTGCCCAGGGCGTGCGAGTCCACCCTGCTGTGTCGTCCGTGGCCCTTGCCAGAGCCCGAATGCGTTGGAGTGCAGAGGAATCCGACGTCGTGACGCTCGTCGGCCGCGACCTCGACCTGCTGCGCGCGCGGCTCGCGCCCAGCGCTCGTCTCGTCGTGCTGACGTCGGGCGCCGATGCGGCGTCAGGCATCGCCTCGCTCCTCGTCGAGGAGGGGTATGCCGCGAGCCGCCTCTCGGTGCTCGGTGACCTCGGGTCGCCCGCGGAGTCGCGTCTCGACGGGGTGGCCGCATCGTGGGACGACCGTCCCACTCCCCGGTTGCACCTCGTCTGCGTCGAGTGCGACCCCGCTCCGGTCGGTGGAGGCCGGCCCCTGACACCGGGGCTCCCCGACGCGGCCTACGACCACGACGGCCAGCTGAGCAAGCGCCTCGTGCGCGCGGCTGCCCTCGCGCACCTCGCCCCACGGCGCGGTGACGTCCTCTGGGACCTCGGTGCGGGCGCCGGCTCCGTCGGGATCGAGTTCGCGCGTGCTCATCCGAGCACCTCCGTGCACGCCGTCGAGCGAGACCCGCGACGGGCGGCCCGCATCCGTGGCAACGCGAGAGCGCTCGGCGTGCCCACGCTGCACGTCATCGAGGGTGCGTCGCTCGAGGTGATCGAGGGGCTGCCGCGGCCCGACGCCGTCTTCATCGGTGGCGGTGCGACGGCGCTCCTCATCGACGCGTGCTGGCAGGCGCTGCGCCCGGGTGGGCGACTCGTCGTCCACGGCGTGTCCGTCGAGACCGAGCTGGTCCTGCACGAGGCCCGGCAGCGGCACGGAGGGTCGATGAGCCGCATCTCCGTCGAGGACCTCGAGCCCCTCGGCACGCTCAGCGGCTGGAAGCCCGCCCGCTCCGTCGTCCAGTGGTCGGCGACGACGTCTGCAGGACAGTTGATCTCGGAGGACGCGACGTGACGGTGCACTTCATTGGAGCGGGTCCGGGAGCCGCCGACCTGCTCACCATCCGGGCTGCGCGTCTCATCTCCGAGTCGCCGGTCTGCCTCTACGCAGGCACCTACATCGGGGCCGATGTGCTGACTCACTGCCCGCCTGGGGCCGTGCTCGTCGACACGCAGGACCTGGGGCTCGACGCCATCGTCGACGCGTGCGTCGAGGCGCACACGGCCGGCCACGACGTGGCGCGGCTGTGCTCGGGCGACCCGTCGCTCTACTCCGCCGTGGCGGAGCAGACCCGGCGCCTCGACCGTGCAGGAGTGCCGTGGGACGTCACCCCAGGGGTGCCGGCCTACGCCGCGGCCGCAGCGCTCGTCGGGCGTGAGCTCACGGTGCCCGAAGTGGCCCAGTCGGTCGTGCTGACCCGCACGCATCGCGACTCGACCCGGATGCCCGAGACCGAGTCGCTCGCCCACTTCGCGAAGTCGCGTGCGACGCTCGTGCTCCACCTGGCGATCCGGCGCACGCGCGAGCTCATGGGCTCCCTCGTCGCCGACTACGGGTCGACGTGCCCAGTGGTCGTCGTCGCCAACGCCGAGCAGCCCGACCAGCTCGTGCTGCGTGGCACCCTCGCCGACATCGCCGACCAGGTCGAGGCCGCCGGTCTGCGGCAGGCCGCCGTCATCCTCGTCGGGCCCGCTCTCGGGGCGCGCGACACCGACGACTTCGTCGAGTCGCACCTCTACGGCACACGAGTCACCCGAATCATCAAGTGCGAGTGAGGATCTCGCGACACCACACGGAGTGGGTCGTGGCGAGGCGTGGCGATCCCGGACCGCATGTGTCAGGATGCGAGTGCCGCAGTGCACGGGAAGTCGGTGTGATTCCGACGTGGTCCTCGCCACTGTGACCAGGGAGCAATCCCCCACCATCGCCACTGGTGACCGCAGGTGCAGAGCCGGGTCGCTGGGAAGGCTGGGGAGGCGTGACGATCTGGAAGCCAGGAGACCGGCTGCGGCGTGATCTGTCCACGAGGCATGGAAAGAAAGGGTCAACTCGCCATGACCAGTGCTGCATCGGCATCCGCCGTCTCCCCGTCCGTTCGCATGTCCGTTCGCGCGTCCGCCGTCAGCGTCCCCGTCTGGGCGTGGGCGTTGCTGGCGGTCGCCGTCTTCACGCTCTACGTCCTCGCGCAGGAGAACGGGGCCGTGCTGAGCGCCCCGGCGGCCGAGCTGCTCCACGAGCTGACGCACGACGCGCGTCACGCTCTCGGCGTCCCCTGCCACTGAGGTGCCCGTGAGCTTCGGCTCCGTGCTGCGGCGCGGGGTCCTTGCCGGCGTGTGCGCAGGCCTGTCGTCCGCGCTCGTCACGTGGGTTGCCGTCGAGCCCGTCATCCGGCAGGCGCTGGACATCGAGGCCGCCCGCACCGAGGTGATCCATGGCGGCGGGCAGTCCCTGCCCCTGCGTCTGCCGGCCCACGGAGGTGGGGAGGAGCCCCTCGTCTCGCGCGCCGTCCAGGTCGTCGGTGGGGCCATGACGAGTGTGCTCGTCGGCGTGGCCGTGGGCGTCATCTTCGCGATCGTCTACGCGCGGGTGCGTGAGCGACTCAGTGGCAGAGGTGATCTCGTCGGCTCACTCACCTTGGCGGCGGTCGGCTTCGGCGGAGTGAGCCTGCTCCCCGCGCTCGTTGTGCCTGCCAACCCGCCCGCGGTCGGTGATCCGACAACCGTCGGCCACCGCACGATGCTGTATGCCGTGACGCTGCTCCTCGGCGTCGCCGTCCCGATCGTCGTGGTGGCGGTCGACCGGCGCCTCTCCATGTCCTCCATGTCGACGACGACACGCCTCGCACTCGACGTCGTCGTGGCGGCGGTCCTGCTCGTAGGCCTGGTGGTTCTCCTGCCGGGCTCACCCGACGTCGTGCCCGACGACGTGCCGGCCGACCTCCTGTGGGACTTCCGCGTCGCGTCCCTCGCCCAGCTCGCCGCGATGTGGCTGACCCTCGGGCTCGTCTTCGGGGTCCTCATGGAGCGGGCCGCGACGGGTGACCGCACCCTGGCACCGGTGGCGGCGTGACGGCATACGGCGACGGTGTCTGCACCCTGCGCGTGTGTCGCGACTGCTGCTGCGGCACACAGGCCAAGCACCCAGGGGTCGACCACGAGGGGCTGCTGACCCGTCTGGAGGTCGACAGCGGGGACCACGCCCGGGTGCTGCGCAGCGACTGCCTCCTCGCCTGTGACGAGTCCAACGTCGTCGTCATCACCCCGTCGCCGTCGGGGCGCCGACGCGGAGGACGGCCCGTGTGGGTGCGTCGCGTGCTCGACGACGCTGCGGTCGACGCCATCGTCGACTGGGTGCGGGCCGGGGGGCCGGGCATCTCCGGCGTGCCGGGTGGCGTCCGGGAGCGGGTCTTCGCAGCGACGTCGTTGGCGAGGAGCTATGCGGGCCGGTGACGCTCAGGCTTCGCCGCGGACGGTGAGCGTCACAGTGACGACGTCGCCGACGTCGATGTGCTCAGCCCGACGCACGGCCGTCTTGAAGGGCACGATGTAGCCGTCGTCCTTGGGCCACAAGGAGGTCGGCCACTCCGTGTGCCCGACCCTGGCGGTCACGGGGATCATGCCCCAGCCGTAGCTCACGTGCGCGACGTCGTGCAGCGCCTGCGACTCGTCCTCCGGCACGCTGACGAAATGGTAGGGAGAAGGTCCGCGCCACTCCCACACCTCGCCGGTGAACTGCAGCTCCATCCCGACAGGATGGCACTGCGTGAGATCGACCGGGGCGCAACGCGGTGGGCGTGATTGACAGCCGACGTCGGGCACGCAGCCAAGGGCTGGTGACGATGTCGTGGTCGCTCCCCACCGGAATGGCTCCTGTGTCACACCTTCATGGTTTGGCCAACCGTGCGTCGCGAGCGGTTCCATCATCGAAGGTACGGCACGTTCAGTGCCGCACACTGCGCGGGCGACGGTCCGGCAACACCCGGCGAGCCCTCGCGCTGACCGAGGAGTGAACATGAGTCACAGGAAGACACGCAGGGTCGGGACGGCGGCGGCGCTGGTCGTGCTGGGCGCCATGGCGGGGGCGGGGGCTGCTGGGGCGAGCGACTTCACCGTGGACTTTCCGGTCGGCACCGCATGCAACTTCCCGCTGCGTGTCGACGGCACGGGGGGCAACAGGATCGACCGCACCTTCACCGATGAGGCGGGAAACCTGGTGCGCATTCTGTCGACGGGGACGGGCTTCGCGCTGACCTTCACGAACTTGAGCACCGGCAAAACGCTGTCGCTGCCGTCGAACGGCGCCGTGACGCGGACGACCCCGCTCGCGGGCGGCCTGACCCGCAACGTGCTGACCGGGCACAACGTGCTGTTCCTCTACCCGAGCGATGTGCCTGCCGGCCCGTCGACCACGCTCTTCACCGGCAGGGCGGTGTTCACGGCCACGCCGTCCTCCGACTACACCCTGCTCGAGACGCACGGCACGTCGCGCGACCTCTGCGCGGAGCTGTCGGACTGACTGCCCGGCTGGCCGAACGGCTGAACGGCTGAACGGCGGACCGGCGGACCGGCGGCTCAGGCGCCGGTCCGGCCGTCCACGCCTTCACGGAGCAGGTCGACGTGGCCGCAGTGCTGGGCGTACTCGGTGATCATCCGCAGGACCAGCCAGCGCAGGTCGACGTCCTCGTACCAGTCCAGCGGCCGTGCGGTGTCGTCGAGCTCGTGGGCAGCGACGATGTCCCGGGACACCGCGCACTCCCCGCGCCAGGTCTCGAGGTCGGCGGTGAAGTCGGCGTCCGCGGGCACGTTGAAGTCGAGGTCGGGGTCGGTCTCGGTGAAGAAGAGGAACGGCACCTCGCGTCGCTCGAAGTTCTGCTGGAACCACCAGCGCTCGACGCTCGCGAGGTGACGGACCATGCCGTGCAGCGACATCGTGGAGGGTGGCATCGACCGGCTCCGTGCCTGCTCCGGCGTGAGGCCGCGGCACTTCATCTCCACGGTCGCGCGGTAGTAGTCGAGGTAGGCCGTGAGGGCCTCGCGCTCGCCCGCCACGCGGGGGATGCGCGGGCGGTCGTCCTCGCCCCAGACCGGCGCGAAGCCGTCGTCGGTCAGTCCGGACTCCGACCGGGCCTCGGCCTGCGCAGGGTCGTCCACCATGCCCGCCACTCTGCCACGGGCTCGACCCGAGCCAACGCCTGAAGGGGTCGCCGCACTCACCGGACGAAGCGCGGCGTCCAGACCTGACCGCTCGGGGTGGCCCGGGTGCCGGACGCGCCGATGATGACGAGGCACAGCATGTCGATCGTGGCTGGGTCGAGCTCGCCGAGAGTCGTGACGGTGATGGACTCCTCGGCGCGGCCGACGTCGCGTCCGACGACGACGACCGTGCCGGCCGAGCGCTCCTCGAGCAGGACCTCGCGGGCCCGCACGATCTGCTCGGTGCGGCTGCGCGAGGCGGGGTTGTAGAGCGCGATGACGAGGTCGGCGGCTGCGGCAGCGCGCAGCCGGCGCTCGACGACGGGCCATGGCTTGAGGCGGTCGGAGAGCGACAGGATGGCGAAGTCGCCCCCCAACGGCGCACCCGCGCGCGCCGCAACTGCTTGTGCTGCAGTGACTCCCGGCACGACGCGGATCTGCACGTCGTCGTAACCGTGCTCCTCGGCCGCTTCGAAGACCGCCGAGGCCATGCCGAAGACGCCGGCGTCGCCGCCCGACACGACGGCCACCCGCTCACCCTTGCGCGCGAGCTCGAGGGCGTGGCGCGCCCGGTCGACCTCGACGGTGTTGCCCGACGCATGGCGGCCCAGGCCTTCGCGCTGTGGGACTCGCTTGACGTAGGGCGCATAGCCGACGACGTGGTCGACCCCTGTGAGCGCGACAGATGCCTCCGGGGTGAGCCATCGGTCCGGCCCGGGGCCCAAGCCCACGACGACTACTTCACCCGAGCACGTATGCGGCGCAGGTAGATCCGTGAGTGACGCTGGGTGGGCGGGGAGCTGGTCCACGACCCGAGCTGCGCTCGTCGCCTCAGCCCCGCTGCCTCGCGCGGGCTCAGACCCGGACGCGCGACCCGCGGAGTCCGCGCGCCGGTCGCGACCCGGCACGACGACCATCGACATGTAGGGCACCGTCGCCGCGTCGACCTCGGCGACGGGCAGCACACGCTCGCTGTCGGAGCTCGCCCGTTCGACGTAGCGGGCCTCGTCGAGGCGGCCGGCCTGGCGCAGGGCTTCGCGGACGTTCTCGAAGGTGCGCCCCAGCTTCATGACGACGGCCGCCTCGGTGTCGGCCAGGCGACGCGCGAGCTCCGGCACGGGGAGGGTGCCGGGCAGGATCGTGAGCACGTCCTCGTGACGACAGAGGCCCGTGGCCATCGCTGCCGCCGAGCCGCTGACCGAGGTCACGCCGGGCACCACCGCGGTGTCGTAGCGGTCGGACAGGCGGTCGTGGAGGTACATGTAGGTGCCGTAGAAGAGCGGGTCACCCTCTGCGAGGACGACGACGTTGCGTCCCGAGTCCAGATGGGCCGCAAGGCGATCGGCCGACTCGTCGTAGAAGTCGGCCATGAGCCCGTGGTAGCCGAGCGGGTGGGCCGTTTCCGCCGTCGTGACGGGGTAGACGAGCAGCTCCTCGATGACATCCGGACCGAAGTAGGTGGCGGCGATCCGCCGGGCGATCGAGTCGCCACGCGGCCCGCTGTGGTAGGCGACGACGTCAGCCTCGCCGATGAGGCGGGCGGCCTTGACGGTGACGAGCTCGGGGTCGCCGGGGCCGACGCCCACGCCCCGCAGCCACCCGCACGCGACGGCGCTCACAGCTCCTCCTCACGCGCGAGGGCGTTGACGGCGGCGGCGGCCAGGGCCGAGCCGCCGCGACGGCCGTGGACGACGAGCCACGGGATGTCGAAGGGGTTCTCGGCGAGCGCGACCTTCGACTCGGCCGAGCCGATGAAGCCGACGGGGATGCCGACGACCGCCGCAGGACGGGGCCCGCCGTCGGCGATCGTCTCGAGCAGGTGGAAGAGCGCCGTGGGCGCGTTGCCGATGGCGACGACGGCCCCCTCGAGGCGGTCGCCCCACAGCGACACCGCCGCTGCGGAGCGGGTGGTGCCCCACTCTCGAGCAAGGGCTGGCACCCGCTCGTCGCGCAGTGTGCAGATCACCTCGTTGTCGCGCGGCAGCCGGGCCCGGGTGATGCCCGAGGCGATCATCTGGGCGTCGGTGATGACGGGGGCGCCGGACCGCAGCGCCGCTCGGGCGTCGGCGACGAGGCGAGGGTGCACGGCGATGTGCTCCGTGAGGTCGACGTCGCCGCTGGCGTGCACCATCCGCACCGCGACCACACGGGCGTCCTCCGGCAGGTGCCCCAGGTGGGCCTCGGAGCGGATCGTCGCGAACGACTGCCGGTAGATCTCGGCTCCGTCGGCGACGTAGTCGTAGCGACGCGTCGGCGGCTGTCGCGTCTCGGTGCTCACGTCCATGAGGACTCCTGCTCGGCGATGGTGGACAAGGCTTCCTCGGTGGAGCGTGGGGTCAGCACGTCGACGTATGCCGTCGCCGGCGTCCCGCAGCGCCGCTCGCACCCGCTGACGTGAACGGGGGAGTGACCGCTGGGCAGCAGGGGGGCGAGGTCTCGGGCCAGGGTGCGGGTGTCGAGGGCCGACCGTGCGCAGCCCGGGAGGCCGGTGCAGGCGTGCAGCCGGGTCCAGGGCGATCCGGCGCGGGTCACGAGACCGGCTGCCTCGAGGTCGGGCAGGGCCGCAGCGCCGTGCTCGATGACGAGCGAGCGCCACGGCGTGACGAGCACGCGGTCCGTGACCGATGCGAGCGCGGTGACGTGGACGGGTCGCAGGAGGCCGAGCGGCACTGCGACGACAGCGTGGTCGCCCACGGCGCCGAGAGGGCGCTCCGGAGGAGGTGGTCCGTCGAGGGACGCGGTCGGTCCGGTGCCGAGGGGCTCGGTGAGATCGCCCACGTGCCAGACGGACTCGTCGCCGCTGGCTTGCTCGACGAACTCGTGCGCCAGCGCGAGGAGTCGAGGCACCGCCGCCGCCAACGGCACCTCCCAGCCGCGGTCGACGCCGCCGGCCAGCACGACGCAGCGACCGGGCCCGGTCGCGACCATGCCGAGGTCGAAGGACTCGCCGACGACGTCCCCGCGACCGTCGTCGAGGACGACGAGGAAGCGGCCGCCGAGACGGGCGAGGGCCGGCGCGGCACACAGCGCGGCGTCGAGGGCGCGGGTCACGGGACGCAGGTCACCGTGCCCGGCGTCGTCGAGTCCGGAGAGCGGTGAGGCGACGATGTTGCGGACGAGCTCGTGGGTCGTCGAGGGCGCGAGGCCCGTCGCGCGGATAGCGTCGCGGACCCGCGGCGTCAGCGGGTCGGGCAGTCCGCGCAGCTGCAGCGCGCCGCGGGACGTCAGCTGGATCGACGGATCCGGTTGTCCCGCAATGACTTCCATGAGGGTGGCAAGTGCATCGATGCGCACCGGCTGGCCGGCGGGGCGAAGCCGCACGATCGAGCCGTCGACCGCCACGAAGGGTCGGCTGACGCCGGGGCAGGCATCGCCTGCCCGGCGCTCTCGGCTCGACAGGGCGGTCACGCGGCACATGCTAGGCCCGACCGTCATGAGTGCAAGACGGCCGTCTCGGCCGACGGCCCAGCGTCAGCGGCTCGGATTCCAGACGTACTGGGGGGTCTGGCACACCTCGACGAAACCGAGACGCTCGTAGGTCGGGCGCCCCATCACCGACGCCATGAGGACGGCCTCGGTGCAGCCGCGTTCCCGCGCGATGTTCATGAGCGTGGCCGTCACGGCATACCCGATGCCGCGTCGGCGCGCGGACTCCACGGTCGCGATGTTGTAGATCCCGGCGGTGCGCCCGGTGACGAACACGGACCCGACCCCGACGGCGACTCCGTCCAGCCGGGCGAGGGCGTGGAAGGCGACGTCGGGCCCGAAGGCGCCGAACACTCGGAGCAGCGGGTCGGCGACGACGTCGGGGAAGCCGAAGCCGGCGGTCATGACGTCGACCACCTCGGGGCTCGGTCCGGTCTCCACGATCTCGAGCCCGTCGCGCGGGACTCCGGTGTCGACGGGTCCGCGCAGCGGCACGTGCATGCCCGGCTCGGGACTCGGCTCGATGCCCCGCGACCGGAGCACGGCGTCCGTCTCAGGTGTCAGGTGCGAGGGCGTGGCCCACCACAGGAAGGGCAGCCCGCGGTCGACGTACGCGTCGACGAGCTCGGTGGTGCGCGCGGTCGCCGTGCCGGCGGCGAAGCGCGCGCCGGTGATCGCGTTGAAGAGCGGGAACTTCACGTCGGAGATGTAGGCGACCACGTCGTCGTCGGGGAGCGCGGCCACGACGCCGCTCCGGGCCACGAGGCGGAACTGGGCGACGAGGTTGTCCTCGACGGCAGAGACGCGCGGATCGGTCATGTCCGCACGCTATCCAGCGTCGTTTCCCACCGTAGGGGAATGCGCTCCGCCCACGGGCTATGGTGTGACCAGCGTCGTCGACCCAGGAACCCGGTGCGAATCCGGGACGGTCCCGCCACTGTGAGTCGCCACCCGTGAGGGAGGCGGTGAGTCAGGAACTGCCGGCAGCGCTTCTCTTTCCTTTCGACCGCGGGGCGTGGACACCCTGCCGAGGAGTTCCAGTGACGCGCATCGCGCTGCTCTCGACGTCGGACACCGACCTGCTGTGCGCACGGGGCAGCGGCGCCGACTACCTCCTGGCCAACCCGTCACGTCCCGGCCACACCTCGATGGCCGAGGCGATCGAGGTGGCCGACGTCGTCGTGGCGCGCATCCTCGGTGGTCCGCAGGACCTCTGCGACGGCTTCCGGCGCATCCGCGATCTCGGCACGAAGCCGCTCGTCGTGCTCGGTGGCGAGCAGACTCCCCACGCGACGCTCATGGAGCTGTCGACGGTCGCACCTGGCGTCGTCGCCGAGGCCCACCGCTACCTCGCCGAGGGCGGGGCCGACAACCTCCGTGAGCTGCACGCCTTCCTCGGCGACACGCTGCTCATGACCGGCCAGGGGTTCGAGCCGCCGACCGCCCTGCCGACGTGGGGCGTCCTGGACCGCCCGACGACCCCCACGACCCCAAAGACTTCCGACGCCGCGGCCGATGCTCCCCGGCCGCGCGTCGGAATCCTCTTCTACCGAGCCCAGTTCGCGGCCGACAACGTGGACTACGTCCACGCTCTCGCCGACGCCGTCGACGCCGCAGGGGGCACCGGGGTGCCGGTGCACGTCTCCTCCCTGCGCGACGCCCCGGCCGACCTCCTCGAGCACCTCACGGCATACGACGTGCTCGTCACCACGGTGCTCGCGGCCGGTGGCACGAAGCCCGCTGGTGCGAGTGCGGGTGAGGACGACGAGGCCTGGGACGTGCAGGCGCTCGCGGCCCTCGACGTGCCGATCATCCAGGGCCTGTGCCTCACATGGAGCCGCGAGCAGTGGGACGGGAGCGACGACGGCATGAGCCCGCTCGACGTCGCCACGCAGGTCGCCGTGCCCGAGTTCGACGGCCGGATCATCGCGAATGCTTTCTCCTTCAAGGAGACCGACGCCGACGGGCTCCCCCACTACGTGCCCGACCTCGAGCGCTGCGCCCGCCTCGCGACCCTTGCGGTCAACCACGCCCGCCTGCGGCACACCCCGCCCGCCGAGCGTCGCATCGCGATCGTCCTGTCGGCCTACCCGTCGAAGCACTCCCGCATCGGCAACGCCGTCGGTCTCGACACCCCCGTCTCGATCATCCGGCTCCTCCGGGCGATGCGTGATGCGGGCTACGACCTTGGTGCCCCCGGCGAGATCCCCGGCACCGGAGCCCTCGACCCGGTCGACGGCGAGACGCCCGACACCACCGCCGGCAACGCCCTCATCCACGCCCTCATCGAGGCAGGCGGCCAGGACGAGGACTGGCTGACGCAGGAGCAGCTGAGCGGCCAGCCCGTGCGCATCGCCGCCGCCCGCTACCGCGAGCACTTCGACCGGCTCCCCGAGGCGTTGCGCGACAGGGTGGTCACCCACTGGGGCGAGGCCCCCGGCGAGGTCTTCGTCGACCGCCACACCGACCCTGGCGGCGAGCTCGTCGCCGCGAGCATCCGCGCGGGCAACGTCGTCATCCTCGTGCAGCCACCGCGAGGCTTCGGTGAGAACCCGATCGCGATATACCACGACCCCGACCTGCCCCCCACGCACCACTACCTCGCCGTCCACGACTGGCTCGCAAGGGATTTCGGTGCACACGCGATCGTCCACATGGGCAAGCACGGCAACCTCGAGTGGCTGCCGGGCAAGACCCTCGCCCTCTCGTCCGCGTGCGGCCCGGACGCGGCCATCGGGTCCGTCCCGCTCGTCTACCCCTTCCTCGTCAACGACCCCGGCGAGGGCAGCCAGGCCAAGCGCCGCGCCCACGCCACCATCGTCGACCACCTCGTGCCGCCCATGGCCCGGGCTGAGTCGTACGGCGACATCGCCCGGCTCGAGCAGCTGCTCGACGAGTACGGCAACGTCTCCGTGATGGACCCGGCCAAGGCCCCGGCCCTGCGTGCAGAGATCTGGGCCCTCATCCAGTCTGCGCAGCTGCACCACGACCTGGGCCTGACCGACCAGCCGGACACCGAGGACGCAGCGGCTTTCGACAGCCTCGTCCAGCACGTCGACGGCTGGCTCTGCGAGGTCAAGGACGTGCAGATCCGTGACGGGCTGCACGTCCTCGGTGAGGCCCCCACGGGAGAGGGCCTGACCAACCTCGTGCTCGCGATCCTGCGAGCGAACCAGGTCTTCGCCGGCGCGGTCGGCGCGGTGCCTGGTCTGCGGACCGCGCTCGGGCTCGGTGAGGGGGAGCCCGAGCGCGGGGCCGTGGACGCCGCGGAGGCGCGCGCGAGCGCTCTCGTCACCGCCCTGGCCGAGGCGGGGTGGGACGAGCACGCCGTGCCCGGAACCGTCCGGCGCGTGCTCGGTCCCGCGTCCTCGTCCGGTCAGCTAGTGGACACCGACGGCGTATGCCGCTCGCTGGCCTTCGCCTGCCGGGAGGTCGTGCCGCGGCTGCTCGCGACCACCGGTGAGATCGACGCCGTGCTCCATGCCCTCGACGGGGGCTACGTGCCGGCAGGACCCTCCGGCTCACCCCTGCGAGGTCTCGTCAACGTCCTGCCGACCGGTCGCAACTTCTACTCGGTCGACCCCAAGGCGATCCCGAGCCGTCTGGCGTGGGAGACCGGGCAGGCGCTCGCCGACGACCTGCTCGCTCGGCACCGGGCCGACACCGGCGAGTGGCCTCGCTCCGTCGGCCTGTCGGTGTGGGGCACGTCGGCCATGCGCACGTCGGGTGACGACATCGCCGAGGTGCTGGCGCTCATCGGCGTCCGCCCCCGGTGGGACGAGATGTCTCGCCGCGTCGTCGGGATCGACCCGGTCCCGCTGGCCGAGCTCGGCCGGCCCCGCATCGACGTCACGGTGCGCATCTCCGGCTTCTTCCGCGACGCGTTCCCGCACGTCATCTCGATGCTCGACGACGCGGTGCGCCTCGTCGCCGGCCTCGAGGAGGCTGCGGACGAGAACTACCTGCGCGCCCACGTCGCCGACGACCTGGCGGAGCACGGTGACGAGCGTCGCGCGACGACCCGCATCTTCGGCAGCAAGCCCGGGTCCTACGGCGCCGGCATCCTGCCGCTCATCGAGGCGGGCAACTGGCGCTCCGACGACGACCTCGCGGAGGTCTATGCCACGTGGGGCGGCTTCGCCTACGGTCGCGAGCTGGACGGCATACCGGCTCGGGGCGACATGGAGCGCACCTATCGGCGGATGGACGTCGCGGCCAAGAACGTCGACACCCGCGAGCACGACATCGCCGACAGCGACGACTACTTCCAGTACCACGGCGGCATGGTGGCCACGGTGCGCGCGCTGACGGGCCGGGAGCCGCGGGCCTACGTCGGCGACTCGACGACGCCTTCGGCGGTGCGCACCCGGTCGCTCGCGGAGGAGACGTCGCGGGTCTTCCGCGCGCGGGTCGTCAACCCGCGGTGGATCGCGGCGATGCGGCGGCACGGCTACAAGGGCGCCTTCGAGCTCGCGGCGACCGTCGACTACCTCTTCGGCTTCGACGCCACCGCGGGTGTCGTCGCCGACTGGATGTACGAGCAGCTGGCGCAGACCTACGTGCTCGACAAGGAGAACCGCGACTTCGTGCAGCACGCGAACCCGTGGGCCCTGCAGGGGATGATCGAGCGGCTGCACGAGGCCGTCGAGCGGGGGCTGTGGGCGGAGCCCGACCCGCAGCTGCTGGCCGAGCTGCAGCAGGTCTATCTCGACGTCGAGGGCGACCTCGAGGACTGAGCGGCGCGCGAGGCTCGGGCGCGACCGACTCAGGGCGCGAAAGGCGTGATGCAGAAGGGGTGGCCGGCCGGGTCGAGCAGCACGCGCCACCGCGGATCGGGCTGCGGGTGCGCGAGGCGGGCGCCGAGCGCGACGGCTCGCGTGACCTCGTCGTCGAGCTCCTCGGCTCCCGTGGTGAGGTCGAGGTGCACGATCGCGGCGCCCGGCCACTCGGGCTCGCGGTAGTCGGTCACCGACTGGGGCACGAGCACGAGGCCTCCGGCGTCGACCGCCGAGGCGTCGTCGTGCGTCCAGAGCACCGTGCCACCGAGCAGCTCCGCATAGAACGTCGCGAGCACGACGTGGTCAGCGCAGTCGAGCGAGACGGCGCTGACGCGCAGCGGGCCGGAAGCCTCGGTCATGAAGCGATCGTAGCCACCCCCGGTCATCACCCCGTCGAAAGAACCCCACGCACCCCCTATCGAGAGAGCAGTTCGTCGGCCGACGAACTGCTCTCTCGATCAGAGGCCGCCCTCCCCGACCGAAGGAGCCCCACGAATCGAAGGAGCACCCCCCCCAATCGAAAGAGCAGTTCGTCGGGTGCTGGCGGGGGGGCTCGCCCCTGTCGATCGGTCTAGATTGATGGATCGACAGCGCGGTCACCTTCGAGCACGGGAGCACGCATGGCTGAGGTCCTTCTCTTCCACCACGTCCAGGGTCTGACCCCGGGGCTGGTCGACGTCGCCGAGGCGCTGCGTTCGGCCGGCCACACCGTGCACGCGCCCGACCTCTTCGATGGCCGCACCTTCGCGACGATCGAGGAGGGGCTCGCCCACGCCCAGTCGGTCGGCTTCGCCTCCCTCCACGAGCGCGCCAGCGAGGTGGCGGCCGCGCTGCCCGATGCCCTCGTCTACGTGGGTTTCTCCATCGGGGTGATGGACGCCCAGCGTCTCGCTCAGACGCGGCCCGGCGCGGCCGGTGCGGTGCTGCTCGACTCGTGCGCACCCCTGGGGGAGTTCGCACCGGGCTGGCCCGCCGGTGTGCCGGTGCAGATCCACGGCGGCGAGGCCGACTCGTTCTTCATGGACGAGGGCGACGTCGAGGCCGCCCGGCAGGTGGTCGAGGCGGCTGACGACGGTGAGCTCTTCACGTATGCCGGGTGCGGCCACCTCTTCGCCGACGCCAGTTCGGAGGCCTACGACGCAGACGCGGCAGCGCTCGTCCGGCAGCGCGTGCTCGACTTCCTCGCCCGGGTCTGAGCCCGCACCGCTCGAGACGCCTCAGGCCTCGGGCCTCAGGAGAAAGTAGGAGACCTCGTCGGAGCGGGTGCCGTCGGGGTTGGGCAGGCGGCCGACGAGGACACCCTCCCGGGTGAATCCGGCCCGCTCCGCAGCCTTGCCCGACGCGACGTTGCCGACCTTGTGCCCGAGCTCGAGCCGCTGGATGTCGGTGTGGGCGAAGACCCAGCCGCAGACGAGGGTCAGCGCCCGTGACGTGAACCCGCGCCCGCGGAAGTCGGGCACGACGCCGTAGCCGACGACCCCGATGCCCGGGGGGCCCATCCGGATGACCATGAGCACGCCGGCACCCGCACCCGAGTCGGCATCGGCGATGACGAAGCGTGCCACGCGTCCGCGTCGCCACTCGCGCACGGCCTCGGCCGTCTTGTGCCTGGCCTCCGCCTCCGTCAGCGGTCGACCGTCGAAGCCCCACTTCAGCGACTCGTCGTTGTTGCTCTCGGCGAGCAGGACGGGCCAGTCGGCAGCCGTGAGGGGTCGCACCGTGACGACCCCGTCGGTCAGCGGCTCCCACGATGCGACGTCGGGGAAGGCCATGAAGCTCGGACCTGCGTGCGCCGGCGCCGGCGCGTCGCCCGGCTGGCGCAGCAGGTAGGTGTCCATGATCCAGCCGTGCCGGGCGCGCGCCTCGGTGCGCACCCGTCGCACCTCCTCGATGACGTCAGCGAGGCGACCGTGGACGAGCACCTCGTCGACGGAGCCGAGGTAGGCACCCCAGTAGAGCTCGAGGTCGGGGAAGGAGTCGACGAGCGACGCGCACGAGAGGTGACCGTCGAGCATGACGACGACATCGCCGAGCCCGAGGTCGAACTCGTCGACGAGACGGCGCCCCGTCGTGATGTGAACCGGAGCGCCGATGCGGTTCAACGGGATTCGGTGTCGCGCCGCGAGCAACGCAGGAGCGCTGATCCCCGCGATGACGTCGTGATCGACCATCCGGCCCTGCATGGCGCACCGTTCCACGAGGGCGTCGACGATGCGGATCGTCGAGTCGTAGAGCGCGGGGTCGCCCCACACGAGGAAGCCGACCGTCGTCTCGTGCTCGGCCAGCCCGTCGATGACCTCGGCATAGGCCTTCACCCGCGCGGCATGCCAGTCGCGCACCCCCTTGCCGTATGCCGCCGTGTCGCGTCCTGCGTCCGGGCCCCGTCGCGGGTCGGTGACCTCGACGACGCGGTAGGCCCGGTCTGCAGGGATCAGCGCGTCGCACACGGCCTGTCGGGCGGCCACGAGATCGCCGTGGGCATCGGCCTTGCGGGCGACGATGAAGACGTCGACGGTCGCGAGGGCACGGGCCGCCTCACCGGTCACCTGGTCGGGGTCGCCCATGCCGATACCGATGACGCGAATCCGCCCGATCACGAAGGCCTCCCGATGCGGGTGTGGGCGAGCAGCGAGTCGATGTCGACGTGCTCCTCCAGCGCGTCGGCGAGGGTCTCGAGCATGCCCTCGCGCCGCGTCGCGAAGCCGGGAGCGCCGTCTGCGGCGGACCACTCGGAGCCGACCGCGGCAGCGACCTCGGCGAGCCATGCCCGGCGGAAGTGGTCGCTCTCGAAGGCCCCGTGCCACATCGTGCCCCAGACCGAGCCAGCTCGCCAGCCGTCGAGGAAGGCTTGGGGCGCAGGCTGATCGGCGACGCGAGGGTCGTCGGCAGCGACCTGACTGGCGATGCCGTGATGGATCTCGTACGCCGTGTCGACCGCGTGACCACCCCACGACCCTCTGGGTCGGGCCAGCACCTTGTCGGAGGCGAAGTCGACCTGCGTCGGAAGGAGGCCGAGGCCGGGGACGATGCCGACCCGGCCCTCGACGTCATCCGCGATCTCGTGGGCGAGCATCTGGTAGCCGCCGCAGATGCCGAGCACCGGCCGCCCCGCGGCGGCGCGGCGCGTCACGACATCAGCGAGCCCGCGCTCGCGCATCCACGCGAGATCCGTTGCGGTCGAACGCGATCCGGGCAGGACGACGAGGTCAGCCGCCTCCACGACGGACGGGTCGACCGTGACGAGCACGTCGACGCCAGGCTCGACGGCGAGCGCGTCGACGTCGGTGGCGTTCGAGATGCGCGGCAGCCGCACGACGGCGATCTTGAGGCGGTCGCGGGCCAGCGCCGAGAGCGTCGTCGAGGCACGCCAGTGACCGACCTCGAGGGTGTCCTCGGAGTCGAGCCACACGTCGAGCAGCCAGGGGATGACGCCGGCGAAGGGCACGCCGGTGCGCGCCGTGATCTCCGCCAGCCCGGGCTCGAGCACGCCGACGTCTCCACGGAACTTGTTGATGACAAAGGCTTTCAGCGTGTCGCGATCCGCCTCGTCGAGCAGGGCCCACGTGCCGTAGAGCGACGCGAGGATACCGCCGCGGTCGATGTCGCCCACGACGACGACCGGCAGGTCGAACTCGCGAGCGAGCCCGAGGTTGACGTAGTCACCGGCCCGGAGGTTGATCTCTGCCGGGGAGCCGGCCCCCTCGCACACGACGAGGTCGTAGTGGTCGGCGAGCTCACGGTAGGCCGCGAACGCCGCGTCGCGGAGGTGGCCCCGCCCGGCGGCATACTGCCCGGCCTCGAGGGTGCCGGCGGGCTCGCCGCGCACGACCACGAACGACCGGCGGTCGGTGCCGGGCTTGAGGAGTACGGGGTTCATCGCGGTCGTCGGCTCGACGCGGGCAGCCTGGGCCTGGAGGTACTGCGCCCGCCCGATCTCGCCGCCGTCGAGGCACACCATCGAGTTGTTCGACATGTTCTGCGCCTTGAAGGGCGCCACCTTCACCCCGCGGCGCGCCAGGGCACGGCACAGCCCCGCGACGACGACCGACTTGCCGGCGTCGGACGACGTGCCGGCCACGAGGATCCCCGACGCTGCGCTCACCCGGTCATCCTGCCGGACTCCCCGTTGCGGGGTCGCCCAGGTCCGACACGTCCTACGCTGAGGGGATGCAGCTGCGCCGGCTCGACGAGGCCAACGCGATCCAGCGAGCCCTGCGGCGCCTTGTCGCGTCGCGCCCTGGAGCGTGGGTCGGCAAGCGCGTCCTGCACCGTCTCGACCTCGTCGCACACCGCATCGCGCCGCACGGCACGCCGCCCACCCAGTGGCTGGCGGCAGTGCCGATCGGCCTGGTGACGACCACCGGGGCCCGGTCGGGGCAGCCGCGCACGGTGCCACTGATGCTCGCGCCCCTCGAGGACGGGTGGGGCGTCATCGCCTCCCACTACGGCTCAACCCGGCCGCCGGCGTGGTTCTTCAACCTCGTCGCCCACCCCGACGCGACGGTCGAGCTCGACGGCGTCGTGCACCGGGTCCGGGCGGAGCAGGTGCACGGCGAGGACCGCGAGCGCGTCCGTCAGGCGGCGCTCACCTACTACTCCGGTTACACGGCCTACGAGGAGCGCGCCGGCGGGCGCGACCTCGGCTTCTTCGTCCTGCGCCCCCAGCACGACTGAGCCGTATGCCGCTGGGCTGGCCCAGCGGCATACGGCTGCGTGTCGTCTCGGTGTGGTGACGCGGCGGCGCGCAACCTGCGGAGACCCGGTTCTACTCGGGGTCGCCGTCGGCGAGCAGCTGGTAGAGGCGGCGCCGGGTCTCGGTGAGGATCTCGGCGGCCTCGGCCCGCTGCTGTGCGGTGCCGGTGGTGACGATCTGCCACATCGCACCCATGACCTGCCCGACGACCGGCATGAGGTCGGGGCCGTCGCTCGAGGACCGCTGGGGCGGCTGCTCCGGCTCCTCCTCGAACGGGCGCCAGGTCGCGGCCATCTCGTCGGGGTGCTCCTCGACGTATGAGCGCCCGGCGTCGGTGAGGCGCAGCAGGCGCCGACCGTCCACCTCGCGACCCTCGACGAGCCCTTCGTCCTCGAGCTGCTGGACGGTGGGATAGACCGAGCCGGGGCTCGGCTTCCACGCGCCGCCGGTGCGCTCGGAGATCTGCTGGATGAGCTGGTAGCCGTTCATCTCGTCGCCCGCGAGGACGTCGAGGATGGCGGCCCGCACGTCGCCGCGACGGGCCCGCGGGCCGCGCCGGCGTCCGCCGCCGAAGTCCGGGCCCATGCCCGGTCCGCCGAAGGCGCGGACGAGCTCGCTGACCCACGGGGGCGGTCCGGGTCGTCCCGGGCCTCCGCCCCAGGGGCCTCCGCCTCCGGGGCCGAAGCTGCCGAAGCCGCCGAAGCCGGGGCCGAAGGTGAAGCCCGGGCCGAAGCCGAAGCCTGGCCCGCGGCCCTCACCACGCGGTCCTCGGGGCCCGCGCGGTCCACGGGGTCCGTCGCCGTGGCCGCCGTGCTCGTGCCCGTCGTGCTCGTGCCCGTCGTGCTCGTGGTGCCCGTGAGGGCCGCCGTGGCGGTCTCGGTCGTGGTCGCCCTGCGTGGTCCAGGGGTCGCGGCCCTCGTCGGGCGCAGGGCTGTCGAATTCAGGGGTGCTGTTCATGGTGGACTCCCTCCACTCTCGCGCGACCAATGAACAGTCGCGATAGGTCAACGATATATCGCAAAAGCAGGGCAGGCAAGAGTTTGCCGGTGAGGTGGCCGATCGGCGGGTGATTTCACACGGTTCATTGAGCTCTGGCCAAGGTTTCGTTACGGTGCTCGACGGGGGCGAGGCATCGCCCGCAAAGGAGGTCACCCATGGTGACGAGTCAGGGAAGAGGCGCCGCGGGCCAGAGCGCTGCCACGATCACCCGGAACGCGACGACGCCAAAGACGACAACGACGACAACGACGACGGGGAGCCGCTCCATGTCCACAGGGTCGTCCGCCACCGCTGCGTCCGGGCCTCCGCTCGGCGAGAAGCGCACACTCCGCCTGCCGTGGGCCCCGTCCGCCGCGCCGCGCGTCCGGCGCGAGCTCGTCGAGGACCTCGTCGCCCGGGAGGT
This sequence comes from Humibacillus xanthopallidus, assembly GCF_006717145.1. Lineage (GTDB taxonomy): Bacteria > Actinomycetota > Actinomycetes > Actinomycetales > Dermatophilaceae > Humibacillus > Humibacillus xanthopallidus. Next base: position 440,717 of record NZ_VFQF01000003.1, read on the forward strand.
GTCGCCTGCCGTCATCGACGAGTCCGAGATCGTCGTGAGCGAGCTCGTCGCCAACGCGATCCGGCACGCGCGACCGCTCGCAGACGGCGCGATCCGGGTGCACTGGAAGGTGAAGAACAACGTCGTCGAGGTCGAGGTGTCCGACGGGGGCGGCCCGACGGCCCCGCGCCCCGCGCCGCCGACGACCTGGGGCCCCGGTGGCCGCGGCCTGCGCATCGTGCGCTCGCTCGCCCATGAGTGGGGCGTCATCGAGGACCCCAACGGCCGCACCGTGTGGGCCTCGCTCGGCGGTCCGTCGCGCCGTCGCTCGCACTGACGGCCCGATCCCGGCGGGCCAGCGTGTCAGCCGACCTGCCCGCCCGGCCCGACCCGGCGCTCGTCATCCTCGTCGGGGCCTCGGGGTCCGGCAAGTCGACCTGGGCGCAGCGTCGCTATCGGGCCGCCGAGATCGTCTCGTCGGACGCCCTGCGCTCGGTGGTCGGCAGCGGTGAGCACGACCTCGACGCGTCGGCGGAGGCCTTCGCCCTGCTCGAGCAGATCGTTGCCGCGCGGCTGCGTCGCCGCCTGACCACGGTCGTCGACACCCTCGGCAGTGATGTGCCCCGACGGCGGGGGTGGCTCGCAGCGGCCCGCGCGGCAGGGGTCCCCGCAGTCGCTGTCGTTCTCGACACCCCCGCTGCCGTATGCCGTGCGCGCAACGCCGCGCGAGACCGCCCGGTCCCGGCGCGCGTCCTCGCAGGCCAGCTCGCAGCCCAGGCCGCGACCCGTTCGCAGCTCGACGAGGAGGGCTGGGACGCCGTCGTCGAGGTCGCGGCAGACGTGGTCTTCGAGACGGAGGCTGCGACCGCCGCGCCGCCGGCAGCCCGCACCTCCGGCGCCGAGCCGTCTCTTCGCCACGGAGTCGTCCTCCAGATCTCACGCTTCCCGGTCGAGGTCGACCTGCTCGCGTGGCTCAGGGAGGTCGCCGGTGCGGCCGAGGAGGTCGGCTTCGCCGGCATCGCCCTGATGGACCACCTCATCCAGATCCCGCAGGTCGGCCGGGCGTGGGACCCGATGCCCGAGCCGTGGGTGACCCTCGGGGCCCTCGCCGCCTCGACGACTCGGCTCCAGCTCGGCACCCTGGTCTCGCCGGTGACCTTCCGGAGGGCCGGCATCACCGCCAAGGCCGCGGCCACGCTGTCGGCGCTCTCTGGCGGGCGTGCCTTCGTCGGGATCGGAGCGGGCTGGTGGGCGCGGGAGCACGCGGCATACGGGCTCGAGTTCCCCTCAGCCGCAGCGCGACTCGACGGCCTCGAGCGTGCCATCGAGACGATGAAGGCCCTCTGGGCTCCGGGCACCAAGCCGTATGCCGGTCAGCACGTCTCGCTTCCCGAGACGACCTGCTACCCCCGGCCGGTGGGAGAGGTCCCGGTCATCGTGGGTGGGGGAGGCGCTCGCACGCTGCGCATCGCCGCCCGGCTCGGAGACGGCTGCAACGTGCCCGCCGACGATGCGGGCCTCGACAAGGTCGCCGCCTACCTCGACCTCGTGCGCGAGGCGGGACGCCGGCTCGAGGACGTGCACGCGACGGTCCTCGACCTGCCGCTCGTCGGGCGCGATCGCGACGACGCGTGGCGCAGGGTGGAGGCACTGCGAGGACGGACGACCGCGGCGACGTTCGCCGCGCGTCATCACGCTGGCACGGCCGCGGAGCATGCCGAGCGCCTCGGGGGGCTCGCGCGGCACGGCATCTCGACGGTCTTCGTCTCCCCGCTCGACCTCGCGGGCGCCGCCGACGTCCATGCCCTCGGCCCGCTCGCCACGGCCCTCATCTGACGCCCCTCCACGTCGAGTGCCCACTTTCCGACGGCCCGGTCGCACTTCTGGCACCCCTCCATGGTCGAGTGCACACTTCCCACGACGGTCCGGCCGAGGCGGCCGGCCCGTTCGACGGGGGTGTGTCGTTCGGCCACTAGGGTGGCCGCCATGGGTAAGGCATCACGCAGACCGCGCCGCGAGCGCGCCGACCAGTCCTCTCGTCCCGCTCCGGCGCCCTACGTGGCCCGGCCCTTCGAGGGGCTGCCCAACGAGACCGACTGGGTGGCCATGCGCGAGATCGTGCCGGCGGCCACGGCGACGGTCCGCATCGCCGAGGGCGTGTTCACCGGCGACGCGCCGAGCGAGGTCACCATCGCGACGGTGCTGCCGCTCGCCTGGCCCGGCCTGCACCGCGAGTCGGGCGAGGTCCTCGTCGGCATCCAGTCGGGCAACGCGAGCGGTGACACGAGCCGCGACATCGCCCAGGCGATCGAGCTCGCGATCGCCGCCACGCCGGGCTCGCCGGTCACGACGCTGGCCGTCTCCTCGGTCGACACGCCTCGGCTCCAGGACCTCATCGACACCACCGAGTCCTTCGAGATCACCCTCCACGACGGCTTCGACTTCTGGGTCGCCGACGCCGACCTCGACGCCGACGGCAAGGAGTCGCTCGAGCGCGCCAACGAGTCCGCCATCCCGACCACCAAGATCGACGCGGCGCCGTCGGCCTACTGGTGCCGGATCGGCGAGCGCACCTACGTGCGCTGGGTGCTCCCCTTCGACGAGGACACCTCGACGAACGCTCTGGCCCGTCTGCACGCCGCCGGCGAGAGCCACCTCGGCGACGGCGGCCGCCTGCTCGGGTGCTTCCGCTCCAGCGGCCTGCTCATCCCCGTCTGGGAGGTCGATGCCTCGAGCGAGGCCGCCGACTTCGAGGACGCCGTCGCCGCCATGAGGACCCGCATCGAGAAGGCTGCGGCCGACGAGGATCCCCTCGACGCGGCCGAGCGCGGCGCCAAGGCCGGGCTGCTCAACCGCCAGGTCACCCTCCGCTGAGCTGACCGCGCCACGATGATCTCGTCCGCCGGCGTGGGAGGTGCGCTGCCCGATGCCGACCCTCCCACGCAGCCGGTCGCCGTCGTCATCCCCGCCCGGGACGAGGCCGTGCGCATCGGCGACACGATCGACGGGGTGCGCCACATCCCCGGCGTGGTCGTCGTCATCGTCGTCGACGACGGGTCGACCGACCGCACTGCGGTGATCGCGGCCCAGCACGGAGCCGAGGTCGTCCGGCACGTGCGCGGCCATGGCAAGGCCGACGCGCTGATGAGCGGTCTCGGTCGCATCAGCGGGCTGCGCCGCGTCGGGCGGATCGACGCGAGCGCCTCGGTGCTCTTCGTCGACGCCGACCTCGAGGCGTCGGCCCAGGCCGTGGGGGCTCTCGTCGGCCCCGTCGCAGCGGGCGAGGCCGACCTCGCCATCGCAACGCTGTCCGACGACGGGTGGCGCACCGACCAGGGCGGGGGCCACGGTGTCGTCGTCGGGCTCGCACGCCGCGGCATCGAGGAGCTCACCGGCTGGGCGCCGACGCAGCCCCTCTCCGGCATGCGGTGCCTCTCGCCGGCGGCCATCGCGGCGGCGACCCCCTTCGCCCGCGGGTGGGGCGTGGAGGTCGGCATGACCATCGACGTGCTCGACGCCGGGCTCACCCTCCTCGAGGTGCCGTGCGACCTGCGCCACCGCGAGGTCGGCACCGACTGGCGCAGCCAGGTGCACCGCGCCGCTCAGTACCGCGACATCGCGCTCGCCCTCGGCGTGCGGCGCCTGCGTCGCCGCCTCGGCCCCGGCTGACCGACGTCGGTGCGATAGCGCCGCGCCGCTCTGCACAACGGGGGCGGCGTGCCCCGATCGAAAGAGCAGTTCGTCGTGTGCTCGAGAGCGCACCCCGTCTCGTCCTCTCCCCGCGGGTGCGGCGTGCCGCCGTGCCCAGATCGAAAGAGCAGCTCGTCGTCTCGATCGAAAGAGCAGCTCGTCGTGTGCTCTAGAGCGCACCCCTTCTCGTCCTGTCCCGCGGGTGCGGCGTGCCGCCGTGCCCAGATCGAAAGAGCAGCTCGTCGTCTCGATCGAAAGAGCAGTCCGTCGTGTGCTCTAGAGCGCACCCCTTCTCGTCCTCACCCCGCGGGTGCGGCGTGCCGCCGTGCCCAGCGGCTGCGTCACCTCAGGTGCTCAGAGGTGGTGGCGGTCGCGGCGGCGCCGCACCGGCGCGAGGCGCGCCTGCACCGAGAGGAAGTGCATGACGGCCGAGATGACGACCGGCACCGTGAAGAGCGCTGCGACCGGTGGGATGGCCGCGCCGCTGTCGTTCGTGAGGAAGCCGATCGCGGCCATGATGATGATGCACCAGAGCGCCCGGTGCAGCAGCGGCGCCTCGTCGTAGAGCCGGGCGAGCGGCTGCGTGCGCAGGGCACCCGGCCGGGCCACGACGATGACGCACATCGCGAGCAGCGCCGTGACGACGACGGCGAGGATCGGCACCGAGAGCACCGTCTCGATGTTGCCGACGAGCCGGCGCGACATGACGTCCCAGGCGCCGCCGTCGATGACCGTCTGGAGGAAGCGCCCCGGGTGCGAGCGCTCGTCGACCGGTCGGCGCCAGTCGAGGTAGCAGACGAGCCCGACGACGAGCGCGGCAGCGACGACGACGAGGCCGCCGGTGCGCCACGTCACCCGCACCTGCATGACGCCGAGCAGGAGCAGCCCCAGAGCGGGCACCAGCGCGATCGGGCCACCGAAGTCGGCTCCCCACGCGGGCAGCACGTCGACGGCCAGCGCGAGGCCCCCGATCACGATGACGACGGCGACGGCGAGGCGCGGCGCCCCGCGGCGGCGCAGCGCATGCCCCAGCGCGGCGCAGAGCAGCAGCACCGCCGAGCCGTAGAGGGCGAACGCGACGTTGCCCATCCCGTAGAACCGGCCGCCGAGCAGCGGCTGCAGACCGAAGATCGAGCTGATCTGCAGGTGCGAGCCGGTGATGAGGTCGAGCGCGATGATGCCCGCCGTGAGCGCCGACATCGCCGCCATCGGGCCGAGCGCCGACGAGCTCCACGGCCCTGCGAGCGCGATGACGGTGAGCACCGCGCTGATGAGCAGGGCGAGCGCGAGCAGCAGGGCGGTGAGCACGGCTGTCGTCGTCGACCACCGCCACCACGGCAGGAGGTTGGCCACGAAGGTCGCGGCCGGCATACCGGCGGCGATGAGCCCGACGACGCGCACGAGGCGCAGCACGCGCTGGCGGGCGAGGCGCTGGTTCCACGGCGCCGAGCGGCGCAGCATGATCCACAGGACGAGCATCGCGAGGGCGGTGCCGACGACCCAGATGAGCAGGAAGGGGCCGACGACGCGGTGCATCGCGTCGGCCTTGGTGTCGACGTCGGTGAGTACCGTGAGCTTCGCGGCGGCCGTCGACTCGCTGTTGTTGGCCGATGGCACGACGCTCACCGCGCGGCCGCTGATCGGCGACTGCGGCCGCACCCCGCCGCGCTGGAGGATCGTCGCCGTCACGTCGGAGAGCTGTGCGATGCCGGTCGTGCGGGTCGAGGCGGAGGCGAGCAGGCCCGGGGCGTAGTGCGGGCCCGTCGCGGCGAGCAGCCGGAGCCGCTCCTGCTGGTCGCGGTCGGCGAGGCTGACGACGAGCAGGTCGGCGCCGTTGGGCATGGCGTCGGTGACCTGCTCGAGGCGCCGCTCGATCTCGTTGATCCGCTCGACCTGCCGGGTGGGGTCGGGGTCGGTGGCGGCCAGCGCGCCGACGTCGACGACCGTCACGGGGCACTGGGCGAGGTCGGAGACGAGCGAGGTGGCCGAGAACGGGGTGTACTTCGCCACCTTGCCGTCGGAGGTCGCGGCAGCGAGTCCGGCACCCGGCCCGATCGCCTGAACGCACGTGCGGGCTGCCGTGAAGCTGTCGCCGAGCAGGCCGAGCTGCGCGCGGGACGACGCGTCACGCGACGCCGTGGCGATCTCGTCGAAGCCGACCACCCGCCAGCCCGCGGTCGCGTCACCGGCCACCGAGGGCAGCGGCGCGCAGCCGCCGGCCTCACCTGATGAGCCGGATGAGCCGCCCGAGCCGCCTGAGCCGCCCGAGCCGCCTGAGCCGCTCGAGCCCTCGCCGGGCCCGGCGGCCTCACCGGCCGACACCGTCGACCATCCGTCGGTCGGGCACGTCGCCCCGTCGACGGCTCGCACCGACACCGAGGCGGCCGAGCCGTCACGCAGCAGGCCCCAGAGGACCGGCGTGTCCTTGGCGTTGACGTCGTCCCACGACACCCCGCCGAGGCCGACCACGACGAGCGAGTCGCCGGGCTGCGGGGCCGTCGTCGCGGGCACGGGGACGGTGGTGCGACCCACGTAGGCCGCGGTGAGCACGCCCACCAGGACCACGAGAAGCACGACGAGCGTCTTCAGGGGGTGGCGGCGGATCACGGGGACACCCTACAAAGCGGGTGTGTGCGCAGGGCCCGAGCGACCACCCCCGGTCACGGGGTGGAATCCCACGGGCCACTCACGCACCCGGGGCTACCCTTGCCGATCGTGGACGACTCGACGCTGACGACCGTGGCCCTCGCGGCTGCCGGCGTCGCGGTGCTCGCCGTCGTCATGGCTGTCGTCGCCCTGCTGCGCCTGCGCGGCGTGCGGCGCGACTTCACCGCCCTCGACGGTGACGGCGGGGCCGACATCGCGCGGGTCGCGGCCAGCCAGAGCCGCCGCATCGACGGCCTCGCGAGCGAGATCGCCCGGCTGCGCGAGCACGTGGCCACCGCGGAGGACGACGTGCGCCAGAGCCTGCGCAACGTCGCTGTCGTGCGCTACGACGCCTTCGGCGACATGGGTGGCCGGCTCTCCTTCTCGGCCGCGATCGTCGACGACGCCGGCGACGGCATCGTCATCAGCTCGATCCACGCCCGCGGCGAGTCCCGCACCTACGCCAAGGGAGTCGTGGGCGGCCGCTCGAGCATCACCCTGACGCCCGAGGAGCAGCAGGCGCTCGCCTCGGCCACCCAGGGCGAGACCCGCACCTCGGCTCCCACCGCCCTGCCCCATCCCGATCGCACGAAGGACGCGTCGTGACGCCGCCCCGCACCCCAGACGAGCTGCACCGCTTCGGCTACCTCGGCCCTCGCGGCACCTTCACCCAGATGGCGCTCGACGCCTGGGACGCCGCCGCCGGTCGCGAGCAGGTGCCCTTCGGCTCGGTCGACGCCGCCCTCGCCGCCCTGCGCGCGGGCGAGGTCGACGCCGCGATGGTGCCGATCGAGAACTCCGTCGAGGGCGGCGTGTCGGCCACGCTCGACGCGCTCGCCACCGGGGACCCGCTCGTCGTCATCGGCGAGGTGCTCGTGCCGATCACCTTCGTGCTGTGCGCCCGAGCCGGTATGCCGCTCGGCGAGGTCCGCACCGTCGGCACCCACTCGCACGCGTGGGCGCAGGTGCGCGGCTGGATGGGCGAGCACCTGCCTGACGCCGTCTACGTGCCGACCCTGTCGACCGCCGCGAGTGCCGCCGCCCTCGGCGCCCCGGGTGACGTCATGTTCGACGCCGGCGTATGCGCTCCGGTCGCGGCGCGTGACGAGGGGCTCGAGGTGCTCGCCGACGACATCGGCGACAACAAGGCCGCGGTCACCCGCTTCGTCCTCGTCGCTCGGCCGGGCACGCTTCCCGAGCCGACCGGCGCCGACAAGACGACCGTCGTGCTCTTCCAGAAGGAGGACCACGCCGGTGGCCTGCTCGAGCTGCTCGAGCAGTTCGCCGTGCGCGGGGTCAACATGACCCGACTCGAGTCCCGCCCGACCGGCTCGGCGATGGGCTCCTACTGCTTCTCCATCGACTTCGAGGGGCACGTGCAGGACGCCCGCGTCGGCGAGACCCTCATGGGCCTGCGGCGGGTCTGCGCCGAGGTGCGCTTCCTCGGCTCCTACCCCCGCGCCGACGGCGGCCGCCCCGACGCGCGGCCGGGCACGTCCGACACCGACTTCGACCGCGCGCGGGCCTGGCTCGACGAGCTGCGCGCCTGACGGCGACGGGCCGATGGGCTCCCGAGCCCGCCGGACGGCATACGGCCTCGGTGGTGTGCGGCGTCAGCCGCGGGTGATGACGCCGCCGCTCTTGAGGAAGAAGTAGGTCTCCTCGCCGACCACGCCGTCGACGGTGATGGAGTTCGCCTTCTGGAACTGCTTGACCACGCCGGTGGTCTGCGGCCCGAAGACGCCGTCGACGGCGATCGTGCCACCCGCCGCACGAAGGGCCCGCTGCAGCGTCGTGACCTCGGGGCCCTTGGCGCCCTGGCGGAGCGTCGCGGTGCCCATCGAGCGGCTGATGAGCAGCACCCACATGCCGCGGTCGATGCGGCCCGGGTGCGGCGGCGCGCCCTCGAAGCCCGACTCGACGCGCGTGACGGCTGCGCGGGTCTGCCTGCCGTAGACGCCGTCGACGAGCACCGGCCCGTAGTCCGCGTCGTTGAGGAAGCACTGGAGCGTGCGCACGGCGGCGCCCTTCGCGCTCGGCTCGAGCAGGGGGTATGCCGTGAGCGTCCGCTCGCAGGTGCCCTGGACGTCTGCCTGGGCGGGCTCCGAGGCGGCTGAGCCGGGGGACGCGGCGGAGCTGGTGGCCGTCGGGGCGGGTTCGGGCGAGAGGGGAGCGGCGGTGACGGTGCCGGGTGCCGCGACCGCGGTCGTTCCCGCAGCGACCGGGGCCACCGCACTCGCGGTCGCGGTCGCGGTCGCCGCAGACGCCGACGCTGCGGGTGCGGACGAGGGGCCGCACGCGGTCAGCGTCCCGAGCAGCGCGAGCACCGAGAGTGCTGAGAGGGCCGAGAGCGGCGAGCGCGCCGTGCCTCGTCGCTGGGCGGAGCCGTCTGTCGTCCTGGGCGCCATCGGATGTCCCCTGTCATCGGTTGGGGTCCATTGTGGCCGAAGGGGCATCCGGCGCAGCGCAGGTGAGAGGGGGCGCCGGCTGCTGCCTGCCGACGCCCCCTGGGCCCGGGCGAGTGCGCGCCCGAACCATCTGGTCACCGGACTCGCTGCCCCTCCGCAGCGCCCCTTGTCGTCCAGTGACCAACGCCCCCTGTGACCCTCAGAGCAGGCTGGGGACGGTCTGATACGTCTTGGCCCGAAAAGTTCTCTATGGGCTCGGTATCAAAAGTGAGTACGTGAACTCTGTCTGGGTGAAAGTGTCATTGCGACACGTCGCCGTCCCTGCAGGAGGTTCTTGATGTCCGAGTCCGGTCCCGGGTCCACCGGGGGTTCGAGCAACGCCGAGGGCGGCAACGGAGCACCGCCCACCCGGCCGCCGATGCGCGCGCTCGACCCGGCCACGGCCAAGCGCCTGCTGGACGGGAACCCGCCACGACCGGCGCTCTACCTCTCGGACCGGCTCATCGCCCGCAGCATCCCGCGCAACGCTCCTCGCGACCCCGAGGCCGAGGACCCGCTGGCCGAGGTGCTCAAGGGCCTCAAGCTGGGCTACCGGGTCAACCGGCGGCCCGGTGGGGGCACCCGCGACATCACGGACCAGGGCTGGGGGACCACGATCACGCTCGTGCCGGAGGACCCCATCGAGCCGGTCGATGCCTGGAGCACGCTGCAGGAGCTGCGCCGCACGAACCCGACACTCGCGGACGACCTCAGCCTCGAGCACGTCCTGCGTCCCGCCGACGGCTACTGGGGTGGCATCGGCGGCTACTGGGGCGGGATCGGTGGCTACTGGGGTGGCATCGGTGGCTATTGGGGCGGGATCGGTGGCTACTGGGGTGGCATCGGGCTCTCGGCGCTCCAGGAGTACTCCGTGCCCGGCCGCGGGGGCCGTATGCCGGTCAGCCTCGCCCTGCCCGACCCCGCGCTGCGCGCCCGCAAGGTCGACCGCAGCCCGGTCGTCGCCGTCCTCGACACCCCGATCGCCGACCACCCGTGGTTCCGCGACGACAGCCCCGGTGTGGTGCGGCTGCGCTTTGAGGACGGCCGGCTCGTGCCCGAGCCACCGAAGCCGGCCCTCACCGGTCAACCTGCCGACCCACCACCGCCCGTGGAGCCGGTGGGCCTGCTCCAGGGCCACGCCACGTTCATCGCCGGCCTGATCCGTCAGGGCTGCCCGGAGGCGACGATCCTGTCGATCCCGGTCATGGACGACGACGGCGTGGTCGATGAGAGCCACCTGCTCGACGTCCTCGAGGCGCTGCTCGCCCGTCACCTGGCCGCTCAGAAGCGGGGCGGCACGAAGGCCGATGTCGTCGACATCCTCTCCCTCTCGATGGGCTACTACGCGGAGGACACCACCTACAACTCCGGCCCGGTTGCCGACATGCTCGACCGTTTCGCCGCCGCCGGGGTCACGGTGATCGCGGGCGCCGGCAACGACGGCACCGACGCTCCCTTCGTGCCCGCGTCGCTGGCCGCCGCCCTGCCCGATCCGCCGAAGCCGCAGGTGCCTCCGGTGTCGAGCGTCGGCGCGAGCAACCCGGACCGCAGCACGGTGGCGCTCTTCTCGAACCCGCTCACGGTCATCACGGCCGTTCGCCCCGGGGTCTCGCTCGTCAGCACGCTCCCGCTCACCGACGGGATGGGCCAGCCCTCGTCGAGCGTCCCGACCCCGACCGGAGTGCGCTGCACCGTGGACCCCGACGACTACACCGGCGGTTTCGGGGTGTGGAGCGGCACGTCCTTCGCCACTCCCGTCTTCGCCGCCGAGGTCGCCACGGCGATCATCGCCCGGGGCGGCCTCAAGACCGTGACACCCGCTGCGATGTGTGAGCGTGCCATGGAGGCGCTTCGCACCTGCATCGACAAGGAGCCGACGTGACACCGACCCCCACGGCGCCCGACGGGCTCGGCACGCGCGCCGGCAAGGCCTTCGCCGCCTACATCGGCGGCGACCGCGAACGGCTCTCGGAGCTCGTCGACCTCGTGACACCCGTGCTGTGGAACGCCGCCCGCTCGCAGGGCGCGGCCGCGCCGATGTGCGAGGACGCCATCCAGACCGCCTTCCTCCAGCTCGTCGACCGGGCCGAGTCGATCAAGGAGCCCGCTGCGGTTCTCGGCTGGCTCGTCGTCGTCGTCAAGCGCGAGGTCTGGCGCCTCTCCCGAGGCTCACGTCGCGAGATCGGCGTCGACGAGGTGCCCGAGGCTCCGACCCAGCAGCTCGACCCGGAGTCGCATTCGATCCTCAGCGAGCGCCAGCGCGTGCTGTGGCAGCACATCGCCACCCTCACACCTCGATGCCAGGAGCTGCTCCGGGTCATCGCGTTTGCCGACCGCCCCGACTACGCCGCCATCGCGGAGTCGCTGGGGATGCCGGTCGGCAGCATCGGCCCGACCCGTGGCCGCTGCCTCCAGAAGCTGAGGACGACCCTCGGCTCCGACCCCGGATGGGCGGTCTGACATGACATCGCACACGGAAGCCATCGACGCCCGCGACATCGCCAACCTCGGCCAGCTCCGCGACCTGTTCGCGCACGCCGACCCGGTGCCCAGCGACCTGGCCGAACGGATGAAGTTCGCCATCACGGTCCACGCTCTGCACGCAGAGGTGGCAGAGCTCATGGACTCGGCGCTGCTGACCACCCGCGGCGCCGACGCCAAGGTGGAGCCGACCCCGACCGACTCGGTCACCTTCACGGCGGCCTCGGTCAGCCTCATGGTCTCGGCCAGCCCCAGCGATCAGGCCGACACCGACGCCCGCGTGCGGATCGACGGCTGGGTCACCTCACCCGGCGCCCAGATCGAGGCCGTGACCATCGAGGGCAGCGTGTCGGAGATTTCAGATGCGAACGGTCGCTTCGTTATGGATGATCTACCTCACGGGCCGGTGCATTTCGTCATCACCGACCCCGACAACGACGACGTGCGACCGGTCATCACCCCGACGATCCAGATCTAGGCCGATGACCGGCCCTGACGGAGAGGCCGGTCCGACTCATCGACCTGCTCGAGAGGGCGCGAACGCTGCGCGAGAGTGCGGCGGCCGACAACATGGCCGGCCGACCGCTCGAGGCTGCTCGCTCGCTCTCGGCGGCGCTCGAGGAGATCGAGCGGCTCGACGGTGAAGCCCCGTCGCGGGAGCGCCTCGAGCTGCGGTGCAACACGCTGATCACCCTGGCCCTGACGGACTTCATGCTCTTCGGCCTCGATGCGGCCTCGGCGCGCTTCGCCGAGGCCGAGGCGGTGATCGCGCAGCTCGGTGACTCCGGGCTGCAGGCGCGCCTCGACTACCAGCGCGCCAGCATCTACGGCCGTCTCGGCGACCTCGCCTCGGCCTGGCAGGGGCTCGAGGGAGCGGCGGCGCGCCTCGACGCGTTCACGCCCCGCGAGCAGTGCTCGGTGCACCTGAGCCGCGGCATGCTCGCCTTCGAGCTGTCGCGTCCGCAGCAGGCACTCGAGGCCTTCGCCGAGGCGGCTCGCCTCGCCGGCGCCCTGGGCGGGGTCGAGCAGGAGTTCATGGCGCGCCACAACGAGGGGTATGCCGCCTACCTCCTCGGTGACATCCCGCGGTCCCTGGCGGGGATGGCGGCCGCCGAGCTGCTCGCCGCCGACACCTACCGGGCGCCGGCCCGCCTCGACCGGGCGAGGGTCCTGCTCGAGGCCGGGCTCGTCCGCGAGGCGACGGAGGCCCTGCACGCAGGGCTCGCAGACCTTCCGGACGAGGGCCACGACCAGATCAGGGCGGAGTTCGACCTCGAGCTGGCCAAGGCCGAGCGGCTCGCGGGGCACCTCGACCGGGCTGCGGTGGCGGCCACCTCGGCCATCGAGACCTACCGGCGGATCGGTGCGACGGCCTGGGTCGCCAAGGCGACGCTCGTGTCGCTGCTCGTCGACCTCGACCGCCAGCAGCGAAGCAGTCGGCACGGTGACGACAGGGGCGGCGGCGACGTCATCGTGGCCCAGGCCGCAGCGGCGCTCGCCGACCAGCTCGTCGACGTCGCGGGCGAGCTCGGCGACTCCGAGCTCGCCGACGGGGCGCGGGTCGTCGCGGCCCAGGCCCTCCTGCTCGCGGGTGACGCACCGGCCGCCAACACGAGGTTGCTCAGCCTCGAGCGGATCTCGTCGGCCTCCTTGTCCGACGAGCTCGACGCCGCCGCCGTCACGGCGAGGACGCTGGTCGCGACCGGAGACCTCGGGCCGGCCCGACGCATCCTCGGCAGGGCCGCCCGCCGTCTCGCCGCCGGCCAGCAGGGCAGCGCCAGTCTCGACCTGCGCACGGCCCGGGCCGTGCACGGGGTGCGGCTCGCCGAGCTCGACCTCGACCTCGCCGTGCCCCGCGGGAGCGGCGCGGTGCTCGAGGTGCTGGAACGCTGGCGCAGCGCGACCGACCGGCTGCCCTCGCTCGGACGGCCCGATGACGAGCAGCTGGCCTCGCTCACCGAGCAGCTGCGATCGGTGCGCGGGCTGATGCGCGGCGAGAGCGACCCCGAGCAGCTGCGCGATCTCGAGGCAGACGCCTCGCAGCTCGAGCGGCTCATCCGCGACCGTGACTGGGCCTTGAGCCGACGCGGCACGGTCCGAGCGGTGCCGGTGCGGGTGCGCGAGGCGCGGGCGCACCTGCTCGACGTCGACCGCGACCTCGTCTGGTTCTTCCGGCACCGGGGACGCATCGCCGGGGTCGGTGTCATCGGGGGCCGTGCGGTGCTGCGCGACCTCATGCCGGCCGACCGTGCCACCGAGCTCGCGCAGCGGGTCAGGGTCGACCTGCGTGCCGCGGCGACGCACCACCTCGGCCCCCTGTCGGGCGCTGTGTGGTCGTCGCTGAGGTCGAGCGCGGCAGAGCTGGATGCCGGGCTGCTGCAGCCGTGGCGGTCGAGCCGTGGTCTCGTGCTGGTCACCTGCCCGGAGGTGTCGGCCCTGCCGTGGTCGCTGCTGCCGTCGATGCGTGCTCGACCGCTCACCGTCGCGGTCTCCCTCACCTCCTTCGCGCGGCGTGGGCTCGGCGGCGGGCCGTCGGTGGCGGGCGCGGCGCCGGAGCCTGCGGGGGCGCAGGCCGGCGTCCACATCAGCGTGGGCCCAGCGGTCCCGCGGGCCTCGGCGGAGGCGCGCGCGCTGGCGCGCACGTGGGGCACCCGCTCGCGCATCGCCCAGCCGTCCAGCCGGCAGGAGCTCGTCGCGGCCCTGGCCCGGCCGGGCATCGTCCACGTGGCGGCCCACGGCACGCACCAGGTCGAGTCGCCGCTGTTCTCGTCGCTCGTCCTGCACGACGGGCCGGTCTTCGCCCACGAGCTTCAACCCACCGGTGTGCGTGCCGACCACGTCGTGCTCTCCGCGTGCGAGGTCGGTCTCGAGACGGGCCGCCCCGGGCACGAGTCGCTCGGGCTCGCCCTCTCGCTCCTGTCGCTCGGGGCACGCTCGGCCGTGGCCGCCGTCGCGCCCGTGCCCGACGACGTGGCAGCCGCGACCATGGCTCGCCACCACGAGCTGCTCGCCTCTGGTGTGCCCAGTGACGACGCCTTGGCGCGCGCCGTGGCCGACATCGACGACGTCGCGGCGGCGTTCCTCAACCTCGGCGGCCAGCTGCGCCCCTGACCGGGACGGCCGACCGAGGGTCAGCGGGCCGGCTCGCGCTCCTCAGGCCTCGTGGGCCGCGATGAGCTCCTTGAGGCGGCGGTCCTTGGCGAGGGCCATCGCCAAGGCGATCTTCTTCGCGTCGATGGCGATCTCGCGCAGCATCCCCGAGATCGGGTTCGTGAAGCCGTTGAACCACAGCCCTCGTGCGCCGCGCCCGGTCGCCCCGCCGCGCTCGACGGGGTGACCCTTGTCATCGAGCAGACCGAGGTGCCCGATGAGGGGCTCGAGACCCTGCGAGTAGCCGGTCGCGAGCACGACGACGTCAGGCTCGAGCCGGGTGCCGTCCGAGAGCACGACGCCGTCACCGTCGAACGACTCGAGCGCCGCGACGGGCTCGACCCGCCCGGAGCGGATCGCGTCGATGATCCCGACGTCCTGCACGGGGATCGCGTTGTCGCGTTCCACGCGCGTCAGCAGTCCCGTGTCCGGTCGGGGCAGGCCGTATGCCGTGAGGTCGGGGGTCGTGGCCCGCTCGACGAGCGCTGCAGCGCGGTCGACGAGCGCTGACGGGAGGTGGCGGACGGTGATGCCGGTGTACTGCGCGGCATACGGGCCCGCGGAGCGACGCAGGATGTGCGGGATCGTGCGCACGGAGAGGCGCACCCGGGCGGCGCCGTGCTCGGCGAGGTCCACGGCCAGCTCGGTGCCGGTGTTGCCGCTGCCGACGACGAGGACGTCCTTGCCGGCATACGGGCTGCCGTTGCGGTAGGTGCGCGACAGGACGACCTCGCCCGAGAAGCCTTGCAGTCCAGGCAGATCCGGCTCGACGGGGGTGTGGTTGAAGCCGGTGGCGACGACGACGTAGGGCGCCGTCAGCCGTGACCCGTCACTGAGGGTCAGCGCCCAGCCGAGGCCGTCGTCGGAGCGGTCGACGCGCTCCACCGCGGTGCGCAGGCGCACGTCGAGGTCGAAGTGGGCGGCATACAGCTCGAGGTAGCGCACGACGTCATCGCGCGAGACCCACCGGCCCATCCTCTTCGGGATGGCCATGCCGGGCAGGCCCGACAGCTCGCGCGGGGTGTGCAGGTGGAGGCGGTCGTAGTGCCGCCGCCACGAGCTGCCGACGGCATCGCTCTTGTCGAGGACGACGCCGTGCAGACCTCGCTTCTTCAGCGCGGCTGCGGTGGCGAGCCCGGCCGGCCCGGCTCCGATGATGTAGGCGTCGACGACGGGGCTGCGGTGGCTCACCGGGACAACGTAGCGGGCGGCGGCTCGCTCGTCCCGACGTGGGCGCCCAGCCACTCGACGAGCGGACGCACGCCACGCCACGTGTCGCGCACCCGCGTCAGCGCCTGCCCGGTGTGCAACCACGCCGGCGTGCCGAAGTCGCGCACGACCATGAGCTCCTTGTGACGGAGCGTCTCGATGCGAGGGTGGTCGGCGGCATACCCCCTCGGGGTCGTCCGGACGGCCTCGCCGAGCAGCTCGAAACCCCTGCCCCGCAGGGCGGTGAGCAGACCCTCGAGCTCGAGCCCGGTGCTGGGGGCGTCGACCGCGGCGCGGAACCGCGCCGTCTGCGCGGGGCTCGTCACCCTGAAGCCGCCACCCGCCCGGAGCCCGTCCGCACTGAGCTGGACGTAGTAGCCGAGGCTCGTCCCGACGCCGACGAGCGCGCCCTGGTGGGTCTTGTAGGGCGACTTGTCGGCGCTGAAGCGGACGTCGCGGTTGGGCCGGAAGAGCCTCGCCTCGCCGAACTCGTCCTCGAGGCCGTCGAGCAGGGCGAGCATCGGCTCGCGGACGTCGTTCTCGTAGGTCGACCGGTGCTGCTGCCAGTGGTCACGGCTGTTGTCGGCCTCGAGGCCCGCGTAGAAGGCGAGTGCGCTGGGCGGGAACCCGGCGAAGGCGGCAGGGGTGTCCATGTGGTGACTCTGACACTGCTGCTGGCTTGTTAGGCAAGGCTTACCTGTGCTTTGCTGATTTCCGTCACGCCCCCGTGGCTTAATTCCTGAGAACTCCCTGAGAGAGGTCGCCGTGCTCGCGAGCAACGCGCTGATCGGACTGCGAGAAGGCCTCGAGGCCGCCCTCGTCGTCGTCATCCTCGTCGCCTTCCTCGTCAAGACCGACCGCCGCTGGGCGCTGCGCTACGTGTGGCTCGGGGTCGGCGTCGCCGTCGCCCTCTCGGTGGCCCTGGGGGCGCTGCTCACGTACGGCACGAAGCAGCTCTCCTTCGAGGCCCAGGAGATGATCGGCGGGCTCGCGTCGATCCTCGCGGTCGTCTTCGTGACCTTCATGGTCTTCTGGATGCGCACGGCCTCGCGCACCATCTCGGGCGAGCTCAAGGGCAAGCTCGACAAGGCCCTCGACCTCGGCCCGTTCGCGATCGCCCTCGTCGCCTTCCTCGGTGTCGGCCGTGAGGGCCTCGAGACCGCGATCTTCTTCTACGCGACGACCGAGGCCGCCGGGCAGGGCAACAACCAGCCGCTCATCGGCTGGGTCATCGGTCTTGGGGGCGCCGTGCTGCTGGGCTGGCTCATCTACCGCGGCGCCGTGCAGATCAACCTCGCGAAGTTCTTCCGCTACACCGGGATCCTGCTCATCCTCGTCGCTGCGGGCATCCTCGCCTACGGCATCCACGACCTGCAGGAGGCGCAGTTCCTCCCGGGCCTGAACACCCTCGCCTTCGACGTCAGCAACACCATCGACCCGGGCAGCTGGTACGCCACCCTCCTCAAGGGCATCTTCAACTTCACGCCGGCCACGACCGTGCTCCAGGCCGTCGCCTGGGTGCTCTACGTCGGCATCGTCCTCACGCTCTTCCTGCGGCCCGTCAAGAGCCGCCCGGCCGTCACCGCGCCGGCCTCCGAGACGAAGAGCGCCGTCGCCGCCTGATCTGCCCAGCCCACCGGGAGCCAGGGTCTCGCCGAGAACCCGCCACCCGGCATACCCCCACGCACAGCACCACACTCACAGGAGCCTCATGTCCCGCCCGTCCCTGCGCCGCGCTGCGCCCGCAGCCCTCGCCCTGACCTGCGTCCTCGGCATCGCCGCCTGCACCGACAAGGCCGAGACGGGCGGCTCGTCGACCTCCGCCGGCGCGGGTGGCGCGAGCGGCCCGATCACCGTCAACGCAACCGACACGACGTGCGAGCTGTCGGCGACGACGGCCAACGCGGGCACGATCACCTTCGAGATCACCAACGCCGGGTCGAAGATCAACGAGTTCTACCTCTACGGCGCGGGTGACCGCATCGTCGGTGAGGTCGAGAACATCACGCCGGGGCTCAAGCGCGAGCTCAAGGTCGAGGTCACCGAGCCGGGCACCCTGACGACGGCGTGCAAGCCGGGCATGGTCGGTGACGGCATCCGGGCCCCCTTCACCGTGACGGGGACGGCCACTGCCGCCAGCGCCGACCAGAAGGTCGCCAAGGCGATCGTCGACTACAAGGCGTTCGTCGCCTCCGAGGCCGACGAGTTCGTCGAAGGCACAGAGAAGTTCGTCGCGGCGGTCAAGGCGGGCGACGTGGCGAAGGCGAAGTCGCTGTATGCGCAGGCCCGCCACCCGTGGGAGGCCATCGAGCCCGTCGCGGAGAGCTTCGGCGACCTCGACCCGAAGATCGACGGCCGCGAGGACGTCATCGCCGAGGGCATGGCCTTCACCGGCTACCACCGCCTCGAGAAGGACCTCTGGACGAGCGGGCTGCAGAAGGACTCGGGCGCCATCGCCGACCAGCTGCTGGCCGACGTCAAGGAGATCGCGGCGAAGAGCAAGACCGTCGACCCGACGGCCCTGTCGATCGCGAACGGCGCCAAGGCGCTGCTCGACGAGGTCGCGACCGGCAAGGTCACCGGCGAGGAGGAGCGCTACTCGCACACCGACCTCTGGGACTTCGACGGCAACCTCGAGGGCTCGCGCCAGGCGCTCGCCGCTCTGCGCCCCGTCATCGCCGAGCGCGACCCGGCTCTGCAGAAGGCCCTCGACGCCCGGTTCACCGAGCTGTCGAGCCTGCTGGGCACGCACAAGGCCGGCGCCGACTACAAGAGCTACACCGCCCTCACCGACGCCGACATCAAGGCCCTGACCGTCTCGCTCGACGCGTTGTCGGAAGAGGTCTCGAAGGTGCCCGGCGTCGTGGAGGCCAAGTGACGGCGGACGCTCCCGAGCCCCACCTGCCCGAGCCGGTCGACGGCGCCCGGGAGGCAGGCGACGAGGCCGGTGGTGGCGTCAGCCGCCGCCGGCTCCTCGGCGTCTCGGGCACGGCGGCTGTCGCGGGCATCGTCGCAGGCGCCACGAGCACGTATGCCGTGACGCAGGCCGGTGCGGCCAGCGCGGCCCCCGACGTGGCGGCCACGACGGCCCCGGCCCTCGGGCTCGAGGCCGCCATCCCGTTCCGTGGCGAGCACCAGGCCGGCATCGTGACGCCGGCACAGGACCGCCTCCACTTCGTCGCCCTCGACGTCGTGACGAAGGACCCGGCGCAGCTGCGCGACCTCCTCCGGACGTGGACCCGCGCCGCCGAGCGGATGACGGCCGGCGCCGAGGCTGCGCCCGGTGGTCTCGTCGGTGGCGGGCCGAACCGGGCTCCCGAGGACACCGGCGAGGCCTTCGGGCTGCCGGCGTCCGGGCTCACGGTGACGATCGGCTACGGCCCCTCGCTCTTCGACGACCGCTTCGGCCTCGCGGACCGCAAGCCGGCCGCGCTCGAGGAGCTGCCGGCCTTCATCGGCGACCAGCTCGACCCGAAGCGGTCCGGCGGAGACCTCTGCATCCAGGCCTGCGCCAACGACCCGCAGGTGGCCGTGCACGCCGTGCGCAACCTCGTGCGGATGGGCTTCGGCGTCGTCTCGGTGCGGTGGTCGCAGCTCGGCTTCGGCCGCACGTCGTCGACCTCGACGTCGCAGGCGACACCGCGCAACATGTTCGGCTTCAAGGACGGCACCAACAACGTCAAGGCCGAGGAGCCCGAAGGTCTGGACCGGCACGTGTGGGTGGCGCCCGAGGACGAGAAGGGCGGCGGCGCCTGGATGGCGGGCGGCTCCTACCTCGTCGCGCGGCGCATCCGGATGCACATCGAGGTCTGGGACCGCACGTCGCTGCAGGAGCAGGAGGACGTCATCGGTCGCGACAAGAAGCAGGGCGCCCCGCTCGGCCAGGCCAAGGAGTTCGACACGCTCGACTTCGCGAAGAAGGGCCCGGACGGCCAGCCCGCGATCCCGATGCGTGCGCACGTGCGGCTCGCCCACGAGAGCCAGCTCGGCGGGGTGCGCATCCTGCGGCGCGGCTACAACTTCACGGACGGCTCCGACGGGGTCGGCCACCTCGACGCCGGCCTCTTCTTCATCGCGTACATGCGCAACCCCGGCACGCAGTTCGTGCCGATGCAACGGGCGCTCGCGAGCAAGGACCTGCTGAACGAGTACCTCGAGCACAACGGGTCGGCCGTCTTCGCCTGCCCGCCCGGCCTCAAGGACGGCGAGGACTGGAGCCAGGCCCTTTTCGCCTGATGTGCCGTCTAGGGTTGCGCGGGTGCTCCCGCACGGGGGGCGCCCGGCAGTGAGGACGTCATGAGGGCCGACCACTACGACAGCTTCGCCGTGCAGTACGCGCGGACCAACGAGACGGGCCTGTTCAACGCGTACTACGCACGGCCGGCGATGCTCGCGCTGGCCGGCGACGTCGAGGGGCGTCGCGTTCTCGACGCCGGCTGTGGCAACGGCCCGCTCATGGAGGCGCTCCGTGCAGGCGGTGCCACGGTGTCGGGCTTCGACTCGAGTGCGGCCATGCTCGAGCTGGCCCGGGAGCGGCTCGGGGAGGACGTGGACCTGCAGGTCGCCGACCTCAGCCAGCACCTGCCCTATGCCGACGGCGCGTTCGACGACGTCGTCTGCTCGCTCGTGCTCCACTACCTGCCGGACTGGACGGTGCCGCTGGCCGAGCTGAGGCGTGTCCTCAAGCCCGGAGGGCGGCTCCTCCTGGCGGTCAACCACCCGCGCATCCTCGAGGCGAGCGACCCTGACGCCGACTACTTCTCGGTCACGCAGTACTCCGACGAGTACACCTTCGAGGACGGTGAGACGTGGACGCTGACGTTCTGGCACCGGCCACTGCACGCCATGACCGACGCGTTCACCGCGGCGGGCTTCCGCCTCGCGGTCATCAGCGAGCCGCCGTTCTCACCCGACACCCCACGCGAGCTCCTGCCTGCGGACCTCGGTGACCGGACCGCCTTCATCTGCTTCATCTTCTTCGTCCTGCAGGCGGAGTGACGTCGCGCTGGCAACGCTGGCAACCGGCGACTGGGTTGGCCTGCGCGGTATGAGGCGTGGCCCTGCGAGCCGTGGGGCGTCCTAGAACTGCGGCCCCCTGCGCCACGCCATCTCCTGCAGCTCGATGCTGTTGCCGTCGGGGTCGGAGAAGCTCGCACCGCGCACGCCACCACCGAAGTCGTGGATCTCGCCCACGGCGACGCCGCGGCCGACGAGCTCGGACCGGGCCTGCTCGATGTCCTCCACGACGAGGTGCAGCCCACGGATGCTGCCCGGCTCACCGGCATACACATCGAGCCCGGTCCCGAAGCCGACCGAGCACCCCGAGCCCTCCGGCGTCAGCTGGACCACGCGAACCCCCTCGGCGGGCTGCACGTCGACGTCCTTGGTGAAACCGAGCTTGCCGGCGTAGAAGTCGATGGACCGCTCGACGTCCGAGACGGGCAGGGGGATGAGTTCCAGTTTCATCTGCATGGACACACATGCTGTCATCGGAAGGCATGCCGATCGCGTCACCGCCCGGGGCCGCTCCGATCATCCTTGGTCGGGCGCCTCTAGCCTTCGAGGGGTGAGCGGTGCAACTGGTGGGAGTCGGTGGGCCAGCGCGGCGGTGGAGCACGTCGACGACCGTTGCCACGGCGCCCCGCTCGAGCGATCGCAACGGATCACGCTGAACTTCCACCCCGACCGCGAGGCCGGCGGGTTGCACATCCTCGACGCGATGGCGCGGAGCGGCCGCTACCGGTCGCAGTTCGAGACCGGTACGGGCAACGGCGGCCTGACGGCCCATCCCGGCGGGGCGCGCTGGCTCTGGGAGCAGGCACTGTTCGGAGGCGCCTACGACGACGCTCCCGAGTCGGAGCGCCCAAAGTACGGAGCCCTGAACCACCGACGGCGTCCCCTCGGTGGCGCTCCGCGGTTCGGCTCAGCCCACCTGCGACTGCGGGAGCACGTACTCGACCGTGCCACGTTCTGCTTCCCGGACTCCGCCTTCAGCCCGACGCACTTCGCGACTGCCCATCGGTTCGACCTGTTCTCCTTTGCAGCTGAACACGACCGAGTCCTTGAGCTCACGGGAGAGGACGACGACCACGACCCCCTCGACGGCTACGTGGAGGCGCACGTGCACGGGCGAGTCATCCTCGTCGACGACGCCGAGGCCCTCGTCCTCGACCCGTGCTTCCGGGGCACCGACGTCGAGCGCAGGGCTGCGGCCCTCGGCGTGCCCGTGGAGTGGCACGAGGGACGGGTGCTCCCGATGACGGTGCTCACCGAGCACGTGGACTACCGAGGCCCGGAGCCGGTCGCCATCGCCAACGAGATCGCGCGGGACGGTGTCGTCGACGCCGGCATCATCGGGCAGGCGGCCCGGTCAGGACGCTACGGCATCCAGCCCCTCAAGCAGCTCTGGCACCTCACCGCCCAGTGGGGCCTCGCTCGCCCCGAAGCCCGTCCGTCCGCCCCGTTGGCAGACTGAGCGCATGAGCAGCGATGTCGTGGATCTTGACGAGAAGTTCGACCTCTTCACCGACGTCTGGTCGCCCAGGCTGGTCGCCCGGCTGAACGACTACGAGGTCAAGCTCGTCAAGGTCCAGGGTGACTTCGTCTGGCACACCCACGACGACACCGATGAGCTGTTCCTCGTCATCGACGGCACCCTGACCATCCAGCTGCGCGACCGCGACGTCACCGTGCGACCCGGCCAGCTGTTCGTCGTGCCTCGCGGCGTGGAGCACTGTCCCCGTGCCGACGGTGAGGTCAAGGTGCTGCTCCTGGAGCCCGCCGGCGTCGTCAACACCGGCGATGCAGGTGGCGATCTGACGGCCACGGTGCAGCCCATCTGAGGCTCACTCGGGTGGACGACCTCGCCAGGGACCGATCCGGACGTGGAGGCTCTAGGTTCGTCCTCGTGACGGCGATGAGTGGAGTGGTCGAGCAGGCGGTCGACGAGATGCGCGCGGTGCTGATGCCGGCGTCGGAGCGCAGCTGGGAGGTCAGGGCCGGCGACGTGGAATGGACCTGCCGGGCCACCGCTGCGCATGTCGCTGACGACCTGTTCTCCTATGCGTCCCAAGTGATCTCGCGGCCGAAGCGGGGCTACCTCCCGATCGAGGCCATGATCGACCCGGCGGCCAGCAACGTCGAGATCCTGACCGCCGTCGACATGTGCGGACGGCTCCTGACTCTCGCCGTGGACGTGGCCTCCCCCGACGTTCGGGCGTGGCACCCGTACGGGACGTCGGACCCCGACGGCTTCGCGGCCATGGGCATCGTCGAGGTCCTCGTCCACTGCTACGACATCGCGACCGGGCTGGGACTCGACTGGAGGCCCCCGTCGCCGCTGTGCGTCCCCGTCCTCGAGCGACTCTTCCCGGGAGCTCCTGCCGGCGAGCCCTCCGACGTCCTGCTCCACCTCACCGGGCACCGGGCGTTGCCAGGCTTCGGGCGTCTCACGAGCTGGTCCTGGGACTCCTCCGTGCGGGCCTGAGAGACCGCGACGACCGGCACCGAGGCCGATTCCTAGTCCGCGTTCCGCGCCACGAGGTAGAGCGGGACGAAGAACACGAACACCAACAGGCACAGTGCCGCCCACATCTCCGGACGCTCGATGGTGATCCCGGCCAGGGTCGCGACCACCGGCCGGTCTCGCTCCCTGCGCCTCCGGGCGTCCTGAAGCACCCACAGGCTGAGGGCAACCACGACCAGAACCACCACGAGGCCACCCGCCACGGTCGGATGCACCCCTTGAGTATCCCGCGGCCGGGCCGGTGAGCGGTGCTGCCCTCGGAACCAGCGGCAGTGGGAGCCGCGCCCTACGGCTCCGGTCAGTGCCCGGCGATCCACTCCGACGGGTGGGCGACGACGTCGTCGAGCACCCGCAGTCCGGCGCCGGCGAGCGACGCGCCCGGGCCCGCGGTGGCTGGGCCGATCTCGACCGGCGACCAGCGCGCGGCGAGCACCCGCTCACCGACCTGGGTGAGGATGCCCTCCTTCAGGTGCTCGAAGAGGCGGGCATAGATGCCGCCGAGCACGACGCGGCCGACGTCGACGAGGTTGAGGGTCGTCGCGACTGCGACTCCGATCGCGTCGGCGGCCGACTCCAGTGCAGCTCGAGCCTGCCCGGGTCGCGAGGCCGCCTCCAGGAGTGCCTCGACGGGGGTGTCGAGCGGCAGCCCGGCGCCGCGCATGACGACGTCGCAGCCGGCATACTGCTCGAGGCAGCCGTGGGCGCCGCAGCCGCACGGCGGGCCGTCGCGATCGATGACGGCGTGCCCGATCTCGCCGGACCAGCCGTGCTGGCCGCGGGCCAGCTCGCCGGCGATGACGATGGCGCCGCCGATGCCGACCTCACCGGCGAGGTAGAGGAAGCTCTGGGCATCGCGGCTCGTGCGCTCCGCAGCCGCGCGGGCTTGCACCTCGGCACGTGACGCCAGATCGGCATCGTTGCCGAGCATCAGCGGAAACCCTTGCAGCGCAGCATGTCTGGCAAGCTCGCCGAGCACGTCGACGTCATGCCAGCCGAGGTTCGGCGCGAGCTGGACGACCCCGCTCCCGTGCCGCAGCAGCGCCGGGACGGAGACGCACGCACCGGCGATGGCGACCGACCCGGAGAGCCCCTCGACGATCGGCGCCGCGAGCCGCGCCACCTGGCGCAGCACCGTCGCCGGCGTGCTGGCGCGGAAGTCGCCGTCGCGCCTCGCCTCGGCGACGAGGGCGCCCGTGAGGTCGGTCGCGCGCACGGCGAGGTGGTCGACCTGCACCTCGAGGCCGAGCCCGACGACCGTGCGCGCTGCGGGCGCGAGCAGCATGCCGGGGCGGCCGGCACCCGACCGCAGCTCGGGTGTCAGCTCGTCGACCAGCCGGGCGTCGATGAGACGGTCGACGAGGTCGGATGCCGTGGCCCGGGTGACCCCGAGCCCGCTCGCGAGGCGCGCTCGGGTCGTCGGAGCGGCCTCGACGATGGCGCGCAGCACGAGCGAGAGGTTGTGCTCACGCAGGCTCGCCTGCTGGGCGCCGCCGCGGGCCGTGCGGCCGACGCGGTCCAGCCGGCCGGACCGGACGCCGGGGACCACGCGCCCGGGTTGACCCCGGGTCACGACCGCACCGCCTCGCGCGGCGGCTTCGGTCTCGCTCACCCGTTGACCCTACCCCCTCCGACGTAATATGTTTGTTCAACATACAAATACCGAGACTCGGTATGCCGTTCGCTCGAGGAGGAGCCCCATGGTCCGTACGCCGACCCCTGACGACAAGTTCTCTTTCGGTCTCTGGACCGTCGGCTGGGAGGCGCGCGACCAGTTCGGTGACGCGTCACGGCCGCACCTCGACCCGGTCGAGTCCGTGCGCCGCCTCGCCGACCTCGGCGCCTGGGGCGTGACCTTCCACGACGACGACCTCGTGCCCTTCGGCAGCAGCGACGCCGACCGCGACCGGATCATCGCCGACTTCCGCAAGGCGCTCGACGACACCGGCGTCGTCTGCGAGATGGTCACGACCAACACGTTCAGCCACCCGATCTTCAAGGACGGCGCGTTCACGTCCAACAACCGCGACGTGCGGCGCTACGGCCTGCGCAAGGTGATCCGCAACGTCGACCTCGCCGCCGAGCTCGGGGCCGAGACCTTCGTCATGTGGGGCGGTCGCGAGGGGGCGGAGTACGACGGCGCCAAGGACATCAACGCCGCCCTCGACCGCTACCGCGAGGGCATCGACACCGTCGCGGGTTACATCAAGGACCAGGGCTACGACCTGCGGATCGCCATCGAGCCCAAGCCCAACGAGCCCCGCGGCGACATCCTCCTGCCGACCGTCGGTCACGCCCTCGGCTTCATCGCCGAGCTCGAGCACGGCGACATCGTCGGCCTCAACCCCGAGGTCGGGCACGAGCAGATGGCCGGGCTCAACTACACCTCGGGCATCGCGCAGGCGCTGTGGGCCGGCAAGCTCTTCCACATCGACCTCAACGGACAGCGCTCGATCAAGTACGACCAGGACCTCGTCTTCGGCCACGGCGACCTGCTCTCCGCCTTCTTCACCGTCGACCTCGTCGAGAACGGCTTCGTCAACGGCGGACCGCGCTACGACGGCCCGCGTCACTTCGACTACAAGCCGTCCCGCACCGAGGACGTCGACGGGGTGTGGGTGTCGGCTGCCGCCAACATGAGCACCTACATCGTCCTCAAGGAGCGCGCCGCGGCCTACCGCGCCGACCCGGAGGTGCAGGCCGCGTTCGAGGCGAGCCGCGTCACGGAGCTCGCGGTGCCGACCCTCGGCGACGGCGAGAAGCTCTCCGACCTGCTCGCCGACCCGTCGACCTTCGAGGACTTCGACGTCGAAGCCGTGGCCGAGGCCGGCTACGCCTTCGTCGCGCTCAACCAGCTGGCCGTCGAGCACGCCCTCGGCGCCCGCTGACCCGGAGACGGGAACGCGCGCCCCACCTCCCGCCGGGGGAGGTGGGGCGCGTCGCGTCCGGGGGTGCTCAGGTCAGGCCGACGCGCACCGTCAGAGAGGCGGGCCGCACGACGGCCGTCACCTCGGTCGCCTCGCCCAGCACGTCGCCGTCGACCTGCACCGGCACCGGGCGGTCGACGACGACGCGGATCTCCGTGCAGACCTTGTGGTCGAGCGTCGGGTGACCCTTGCGTCGCCGGGTCGCGACGCGGGTCGCGACCGGCACCCAGCCGACGAGTCCCCGAGGAGAGGCGATGACGGCGTCGAGGTGCCCGTCGTCGACGAGCGCGCTCGGCATGAGGACGAGGCCGCCGAGCAGCCGCCCGCAGTTGCCGATGACGACCATCCGCGAGCGCCGCCGGAACTCCGGCTCGTCGTCGACGCGCACCTTGACCCGGAACTCCGGCGAGATGAGGTGCTTGGCTCCCGAGACGAGGTAGGCCGGCCAGCCGACCTTGTTCTTGAGGTTCTCGTTGGTGCCCGCCATGATCGCCGCGTCCATGCCGACGCCGCTCATGACGAGGAAGTAGTGGGTCTGCGGCGCCTGCCAGCCGGCCGGCTCGCCCTCCGCGGCGTCCACAGCACCCGTAGGACCCGCAGCACCCACAGCACCCGCGGCATCGTGCTCGCCGCGCTCATCCCCCGCAACGGGCTCGAGCGGCCCTATGCGCAGCTCGCCGACGTCGATGCGCCGGTTGCGGCCGGTGAGCGCCACCGTCAGCGCCGCCTCGAGGCCGACGGGGAGGTCGAGGTTGCGCGCCAGGAGGTTGCCGGTGCCCGCAGGCAGGATGCCGAGCGGCATCTCGGTGCCGACGAGGACGCTCGCGACGCCTCGCACCGTGCCGTCACCGCCGAGGGTGCACACGAGGTCGACGCCGTCACGCAGGGCAGCAGCGGCCTGCCCCGGGCCGGGGTCCTCGGCGGTGGTCTCGAGGAAGAGCGGCTCACCCCATCCGTTCGCGCGGCAGGTCGTGGTGATCCGCTCGCGGACCGGCCCGAGGTCGGTGAACTTCGTCGGGTTGATGATGACGGCCGCCCGCCGAACCGGGGTCTCCTGCTCCTCGGAGCGGAAGTGGCCGCGGTGCGGTCGAGGGCGCCGTCGGCGCAGCGGAGCAGTCACGTCAGGGGCGACGCGGCTCATGACGACGCCGCCGATGACCAGCGCCAGCACCACGGCCCCGACGACGATCCACGGCAGGTAGTCACTGAGCACGAGTGCACGGTATCGCCAGCATGCCCGACACCCGGAATCGCCGGTCCCCGGCCGCTGCCGGCCACCCCTACGCTGGGCGCATGACCGACCTGCCCGCCGGCGACGCCGTCGATCCCGGCCCGTCCACGCCCGACGATGCCGACTGGACGTGGGTGCTGTCGAGGCCGTGTGTCGACTGCGGCTTCGACGCCTCCGCGCTCGCCGTCGACGACGTCCCCGCCGTCCTGCGTGACGCCGCGAGCCGGTATGCCGTCCGGCTGGCCGAGCCCGACGCCCACACTCGCCCGTCGGCCGGGGTGTGGTCGCCTCTCGAGTACTGCTGCCACGTCCGCGACGTGTGCGACGTCATGCGTCACCGCCTCGAGCAGATCCTCGACGGCGGAGGCGAGCTCGTCCAGTTCGCCAACTGGGACCAGGACGCGACGGCGGTCGAGGGCCACTACTGGCGCTCGGACCCGACGGACGTCCAGCGCGAGCTCGCCGCCGCGTTCGAGGCGGCTGCGGCGGCATACGCCCGCCCAGTGGGGGACGAGTGGGAGTGGCCAGCCTTGCGCAGCAACGGATCTCGCTTCACTGCGCGCACGCTCGCGCTCTACTTCATCCACGACATCCGCCACCATCTCTGGGACGTGAGGGCATGACGCTACCGATCGAGGTTCCTCTCCAGCTGCCGCAGCCGCGCACTCCTGACCCCCACGACGCCCCGGCGATCCGCTGGGGCATCATCGCCCCCGGGGGCATCGCCCACACCTTCGCCGAGGCTGTCGCGGTCGGCACGGCGTCGCAGGTCGTCGCGGTCGGTTCGCGCAGCAGCGAGCGGGCGCGGGACTTCGCCGACGAGTTCGCGATCCCCACGGCATACGGCAGCTACGAGGAGCTCGTCGCCGACGACGAGGTCGACGCCGTCTATGTCGCGTCGCCCCACTCGGAGCACCGTGACCACGCCCTGCTCGCGATCGAGGCGGGCAAGCCGGTGCTCGTCGAGAAGGCCTTCGCGCGCAGCGCGGCCGAGGCGCGGCAGGTCATCCTCGCCGCGGAGGCTCGCGGGCTGCTCGTCATGGAGGCGATGTGGAGCCGCTTCCTCCCGCACTACGACGTCGTGCGGCACGTCGTCGAGACGGGGCTCATCGGTGACGTCGTCGCCGTCTTCGCCGACCACGGTCAGCGTCTCTATCCCGACGGCCCGGCGCGGCTGGCGCAGCCCGACCTCGCCGGGGGCGCCCTGCTCGACCTCGGGGTCTACCCCGTGTCCTTCGCCGACATGGTGCTCGGCGCCCCCGCCCACGTCGCTGCCACCGGCACGCTGACCGAGCTCGGGGTCGACGCGACGACGACGATCACGGTGACCGGGGCCGGCGGGGCCCACGGCGTGCTCTCGTGCACGATGGCTGCCGTCACTCCCTGCACCGCCGTCGTCGCGGGCACCGAGGGCCGCCTCGAGCTGAGTGGCACGTTCTACGGGGCGGGCTCGGGCATCCGTCTCGTCAGCCGCACCAACGAGGTTCTCGACGAGCACCCTGCGGGCATGCCCGAGGATGTGCGCGGATTCTCTTATGAGGCAGCGGAGTTCGCGCGCTGCCTCGTCGCGGGCGAGCGTGAGTCGTCGCTCCTGCCGCACTCCACGACGGTGCGCGTCATGGAGACGATGGACGAGGTGCGTCGCCAGGTCGGTGTCACCTACCCGGGGGAGTAGGCGACGTCACCGACGCGGGCCTCACCCGAGCGGGGTGATGCCCCGTGCCCGTGCCGCAGCCATGATCGGATGGCGCGGACGGAGGACGCATGACGAGTGATGCCACCCGGGAGGCGGCCTTCCGCGCGCTGCGGGTGTCGGTGGTCGCGGGCGGTGTGTCGGCGGTGCTGGCCGTCGTCTGGGGGCTCGCGTCGGGCTCGCGCGTCATCCTCTTCGACGGGGTCTCCGCCGGCATCGGGCTGCTCATGAGCGGCCTGTCCCTCGCGGCCGCGCGGGCCGCGGCGTCGGGCGCGTCCCACGCCTTCCCCTACGGCCGGCAGGCGATGCTGCCCCTCGCCATCGGTGGGCAGGGCCTCGCCCGGCTCGGCTTCACCGCCTACGCGGTCGCCGACGCCGTGACGGTGCTGCTCGCGGGCGGCGACAGCGTCGAGACGGGCTCCGCGCTGCTGTATGCCGTCATCGCCGCCTGCCTGTGCCTCGGCGTCACGCTGTGGCTGCGTCGCCACGAGGGCACGAGCGAGCTCGTCGCAGCCGAGGTGCTCGGGTGGCGCATCGCGACGATCCTCTCCTTCGCGATCCTGTCGGGCTTCGCCTTCGTGGCCCTCCTGCCGGCCGGCGACCTCAAGCAGACCGCGGCCGCCTACGTCGACCCGGTGCTCGTCATCGTCGTTTCGCTCATCGTCCTGCCCAGCCCGGTTCGGCTCGTGCAGACGATGCTGCGCGAGCTGCTGGACATGCGTCCGCCGGAGGAGATCGAGGCGCCGGCCCGCGCGGCCGTCGTCGAGGTCTGTGCCGGCATGGGCCTGCCCGAGCCGGTCATCCGCATGACGAAGACCGGCGGCCGGCTCTACGTCGAGGTCGACCACCTCGTGGAGGCAGGCACGTGGGACGTCTCCGACATCGACCGGCTGCGAACCGCCCTGGGCGCCCGGCTGCGGTCGCCGGCCTACACGACGTGGATCAACGTGGAGCTCTCGTGCGACCCGACGTGGCAGCTCGGCTGACCTGACCGCGCCGGCCGGCGGCTCAGGACGGTGTCGAGGCGACCACGGCGGTGGCCTCCTCGCGCCTGCGGGAGGCGGCCCGGGTCAGGCGGTCGAGCCCGAGGCTCGTGGCGATGCCTGCGAAGGTCGCGACGAGGACGCACGCGAGACTCGTCGTCACTGCGAGGGCCGGTCCGCCGATGCCGATGACCATGGCGACGGCGGTCCACGGCAGGCGGTAGCCGCCCGCGATGCCGGAGGCGGCACCCGACGCTCCCGCGAGGTCGCCGGAGATGCCAAGGTGGGGTGCGAAGGACCGGCCGGCGAGGTCGCCGATGGCGAGGAACGGCACGAAGACGCCGCCGCACCCTCCGGCGGCCACCGCGGCCGTCGTCGCAGCCGCCCTCAGCCCGGCGACGAGCAGCAGCAGACCTGCAGGCGCGGCAAGCCCGGCGGGGCTCTCGGCCCAGAGGATCGCCCCGCCGCCGGGCCCGACGGCCGAGCGCTGGTCTGCGACGAGGAGCAGGGTCACGGTGGCGAGGAGCATGGCCCCGGCGCCGACGACGAGCCGCCGGGTCGGGCCGGCGCTCCAGCCCCGCACGCGATAGATGGCCCAGCCCGTGACCGACGTCAGGGCGCCCGCGATGACACCGACATAGAGGCTCGCCCGGAGCACCTGCAGCCAGTCGTCGGGAGCCACCGTGGGCGTGATGAGACGGATGAGGTCGAGGCCGAGGGTGATGTTGACGGCCCACCCGATGACGCCACCGAGGAGCGCGGCGACGACTCGCCCGGGGCTGAGCGGCACGCGCCGGCGACGGCCGAGCTCGAGGATGAAGGCCGTGCCGACGAGGGCGACGCCCATGAGGGCCGAGACCCCGGCAGCCCCACCGGCGACGGCAGCGCCGCGCAGGAGTCGCCGCATGCCCGGGCGGAGCTGGCCGAGCCAGGCGCCGGTGGCGACCCCGAGGTGCGCGGCCGGCGCCTCGGTGCCCATCGGTGCACCGCTGCCCACCGTGATGACGATCGCGAGCGCGCGGAGCGGGGCCTGCCGCCACGGGAAGCGCTCCTCCACGCCAGCGGACAGCACGACGTCACCCGTGAGGTCGGCGCGGGCGACGTCCGACGGGAACCGGCGCCACGACAAGGGGATTCGCAGGTAGCGCGGCCACCGCCGTCGGGCACGCCGGCTGGGACGAGGGGCCACTGGGCGGTCCGTCAGGGTCTGCACGGGGTCGCCGCGACCGATGACGTGGAGGACGAACGTCGCCGCAGCGATGCCGAGCACCGGCACGGCGATGACGACCCAGGCGTCCTGGCGCGAGACGACCGCGAGCAGCTCCTTGATGACCGTCGTGACCGTCACCACGACGCCGGCGCCGACGAGACCCCCGAGCGCGGCGCCCGCGGCATACGGGCCGGTGGCGCGCCAACCCGTGTCGGTGGCGGTGGGCTCACTCATGAACCGACCACCCACTTGGCTGTGGCAAGCCCGACGGCCGCCGCCATCGAGATGAGGCCCCAGGCGAGCGACCGGGCAGGGCTGGATCCGTGGGCGCGCAGCTCGATGCCGACGAGGAGACCGAGAAAGACCGCGGCGCTCATCCGGGCCCCGAGCCGGTCGTAGTCGCTCGAGGCCAGCAGGGCGACGACCGTCGCCGTGAGCGCGATGAGTGAGGCCATCGCGAGCTGGAAGCCGAGCAGCAGCGCCGGCTTGATCGTGTAGGTCGGGTCCTTGACGAGCCAGACGGCGAGCATGAGGGCGAAGGCGTGGGTGAGGACCAGCCCCACGGTCGTCACCCAGACGATGACGATGAGGTCGAACTTCGAGTGCGGCTCGTGGTCGCTGCCCGCGATGAGGGCGCCGAGCAGCGCCAGGCACACGGTCAGACCCATGACATCGACCTCACGGCGCATGGCCGGCTGGCCGATCGTCTGCGTCAGCAGGGTCGGCGCGTATCGCGCCACGAGCACCTCCCCGGAGTGTATGGGCGAGATGTCGGGTTGCGCCCACGAGCCCCGCAGGGCGTCCCTGCATGGTGCAGTCCGATCCGCGAACGCACTTCACCCGTGCGGGGTGAAGTCGCAGGGGGTCGCCTTGGGCCCACAATCACGCATGCGACGTCGACCGGTGATCCTGCTCGCCCTGCTGCTCGCCCTCATGGGGTTGACGGCCTGCGGCGGGGGCGGCGGCATCACGCTGCCGACATCGCTGCCCAGCATCAACGTGCCGACCACGCTCCCGAGCCTGACGCTGCCGACGCGGTCGGAGGCCTCGAGCCCCTCGGAGGCAGAGACCCCCGAGGCGACACCGACGCAGAGCGAGTCCCCGACGAAGAGCGAGGCGCCCACGCCGAGCAAGACGCCCGAGGCGACGCCGACCGTCACCGAGACGCAGACCGTCACCCAGACGGCCACCGAGACCCAGACCGCCACGGTCGAGCCGACCCCGACCGAGACGGTCACGCAGACCGTGACGCAGACTCCTACTGAGACACCATCGGAGACGACGTCGTCGACGGCTCCGGCCGAGGCTGCGCCCGAGACCACCCCCACCTCCACCGAGTCGACGACGTGGTGGCCGTGGCTGCTGCTGCTCCTGCTCGCCGCAGCCGGCCTCGTCTGGCTGTTCCTGCGCCGCCGTGAGGCGCAGCGGGTGCTCGACGAGTGGGATGCGAAGCTCGCCGAGAGCCGGCGTGAGGCGACCTGGGTCGAGGAGTCGCTCGTCACCCAGGTGCTCGCGATGCCGACAGCCACCGAGGCCACCCAGGTGTGGACGGCCGCGGGCCCGAGGCTGCTGGCGATCGACGAGTCACTGCTGGCCCTCGAGGGCAGCGCCCCCGACGAGGCGAGGCGCGCGTCGGCGGCCGCTCTGCGCGACCGGCTGGCCCGGCTCGTCGAGGCGGTCAGCGCCGACACGGCTGCCGGACCGGACTCGACGCCCGACGACTTCCGGGCCCGTCGCGCGGCCATCGACACCGCACGCCGCGAGCTGCGGGCCGCACTCGCGGCCAGCGCCGACCCGAACGCCAACCCGAACTCCAACCCGGGCGGGAACACCCCGCCCGCCGGCGGCACCCCGCCCGCCGGCGGCACCCCGCCCGCCGGCGGCACCCTGCCCTCGGGCGGTCAGGAGCCGTAGTCGTTGGGGTTGCGCCAGCGCCGCTCGAAGGGCAGCCGCCACGTGAAGGGCGCGACGAGCTGGTGGATCTGGTTCGGGCCCCACGTGCCGGCGTCATAGGGCCGCACGGTCGGCGGGTTGTCGAGCAGCGGCTGTGAGATCTCCCAGAGGCGCTCGATGCCGTCGGCCGAGGTGAAGAGGGTCCGGTCGCCGCGCGAGGCGTCGTAGATGAGCCGCTCATAGGCCTCGAGCACCGCTCCCGCCCAGTTCGTCTCCTGCATGGAGAACTGCATCGAGAGCTTGTCGAGCTTCATGCCGGGGCCGGGCCGCTTGCCGTAGAAGGAGAGCGACATGCGCGCCTTGTCGGCGAGGTCGAAGGTCAGGTGGTCGGGGCCGTTGTCGCCCACCCCGGAGCCGGCCGGGAACATCGAGCGGGGCGGCTCCTTGAAGGCGATCGAGATGATCCGCGCGCCTTCCGCGAGCCGCTTGCCCGTGCGCAGGTAGAACGGCACCCCGGCCCAGCGCCAGTTGTCGACGAAGCACTTGAGGGCGACGAAGGTCTCGGTCTGGCTCTCGGGCTTGACCCCCGGCTCGTCGCGGTAGCCGACGTACTGTCCGCGCACGACGTCGTGCGGCTGGATCGGCGACATCGAGCGGAAGACCTTGTTCTTCTCCTCGCTGATCGCCGCCGGCTCGAGGGCGGTCGGCGGCTCCATCGCGGTGAAGGCGAGCACCTGGAAGAGGTGGGTGACGACCATGTCGCGGTAGGCGCCGGTGCTCTCGTAGAAGTCGGCCCGCTGCGCGAGCCCGAGCGTCTCGGGCACGTCGATCTGGATGTGGTCGATGTGGTTGCGGTGCCAGATCGGCTCGAAGAGGCCGTTGGCGAAGCGGAAGGCGAGGATGTTCTGTGCCGCCTCCTTGCCGAGGAAGTGGTCGATGCGGAAGATCTGCTCCTCTGCGAAGACCTGGTGCAGCTCGGCGTTGAGCGCCTTGGCGCTCGCGAGGTCGGTGCCGAAGGGCTTCTCCATGATGATGCGGCTGCGCTCGACGAGCCCGGCCTCACCGAGCTGGTGCACGACGGCGAGCGCAGCCTTGGGCGGCACCGAGAGGTAGTGCAGCCGCCACGCGTCCGCGCCGAGGATCGCCTCGGACTCGTCGACGGCGGCGCGAATCCCTTGCGGCCCAGCACTTCCGGGCACCCAGTGGATCCGGGCGGCGAACTCGCGCAGGTCGTCGTCACTGACGTTGTGGCTGCTGTGCTCGCGCACCGAGGCGAAGACGAGCTCGAGGAACTCGTCACGGCTCAGGTCGTCGAGCGAGGTGGCCACGACCCGCAACCCCTCGATGAGCTGTGACTCGTGCAGGTGCAGCATGCCGGGGAGCAGCTTGCGCTTGGCAAGGTCACCGGTGGCACCGAAGAGGACGACCGTCGTTGCAGGCATGGCCACAGCGTGGCGCAGATCGGGCCGCGCCGGAAGGTGACGCACGCGGCATACGCCGATCCGCCGGAGTGCGCCCGAGAGCAGCGGCACCCGTGGGAGGCTCGATGCATGGGCACCCACCCCGTCGACGAGGGCGACGCGCACCCCGCGACGCCGCCGCACGGGTGGGCCGACCGCATCGACCACATGCGGGCGCGCGCCGAGGATGCTGCGGCACGCTACCGCGAGCTGGCCCGCCGCGACCCCGTCTACGCCCTGCCGATCGTCGCGCTCACGACGTATGTCGCGCGCCAGGGGATGCTGCTCGCCAGCGCGATCGCCTTCCGCACCTTCCTCTGGCTCATGCCCCTGGCGCTGCTCGCGGCCGGCCTGCTCACGGGCATCGGCCGCAGCTTCCCCTCCATGGCCGAGCGTGCCCAGAAGACCACAGGGGTCACGGCTGTCGCACGCCAGCAGATCGTCGCCGCACTCCAGGACGGTGGCCAGTCATGGTGGGTGGCCGTCGCCGTCGGCCTCGGCGGCTTCCTCTGGACCACGCGCACCCTGATGCGCAACCTCATCCAGGCGACCGCGCACATCTGGGACGCGCCCACCCCCCGCCAGTCGCAGCGTCACGTCATCATCTCGTCGCTCATCTTCGCCGGGGCCTGGATCATCCTGTTCTTCGCCTTCGGCCTCGCCTCGACCCTTGACATCCTCCCCGTCGGCATCGTGGCGACCTTCCTCACCCAGGTCACGCTGAGCACGGTCGTGTGGCTCCTGATCTCGCTGCGGCTGCCCGACCGGCGCGAGTCGTGGACCGACCTCCTCCCCGGGTCCGTCTTCTTCGGGCTCGGGCTCTCGGTCATGCAGCTCGTGGGCCGCTTCTACCTGCCGGCCCGCTTCGAGCACTCGTCACAGCTCTACGGCTCGCTCGGTGTCGCCGCTGTGATCCTCGTGTGGCTGCTCCTGCTCGGTCACCTGACGACGATCTCGGCCCTCGTCAACCGGGTCTGGTTCGACTACCGCGT
This sequence comes from Humibacillus xanthopallidus, assembly GCF_006717145.1. GTDB lineage: Bacteria > Actinomycetota > Actinomycetes > Actinomycetales > Dermatophilaceae > Humibacillus > Humibacillus xanthopallidus. Next base: position 476,230 of record NZ_VFQF01000003.1, read on the forward strand.
CGACCGTGCGCAGCAGGAGGCCGCCGCGTCGAGCCCGTCGGCTGAGACGGACGAGAGCGTCACAGCACCTGCACCGTCACCTGCCCCCGGTCGACCGACCACACGTGGGTGAGCCGTATGCCGTCTCGCAGGTTCGCGTCGTGACTGACGACGAGCACCGTCCCCCCGAAGGCCGCCACGGCGGCCTCGAGCTGCTCGATTGCGGCGACGTCCAGGTGGTTGGTCGGCTCGTCGAGCACGAGCAGGTTTACCTCGCGGCCCTGGAAGAGGGCCATGAGCGCCCGGGTGCGCTCGCCCATCGACAGGCTGCGGGCCGGGCGGGCGACGTGCTCTGACCCGAGCCCGAACTTCGCGAGCAGGGTGCGCACCTCGGCGATCGGCCACTCGCGGCCGGTCCGGGGTGCTGCCCCGAGCTCGCGCCGCACGACATCGAGCACCGGGTCGTCCGAGTCGAGCAGGCGTCGGTGCTGGTCGACGACCCCGACCGAGACGCGGCTGCCCAGGGACTGACGCCCGGAGGTGAGGGGCAGCTCGCCGAGGAGGGCGGCGAGCAGCGTCGTCTTGCCGCTGCCGTTGTCTCCGACGACGGCGATGCGGTCACCCCGTCCGACGGCGAGCGTCACCGGCCCCAGCCGGAAGTCCGGCCGCTCGACGACGGCGTCGACGAGCGTCGCCACGACCTCGGACGAGGGCCGCCCCTCGGTGATCGTGTAGCGCAGCTGCCACTCCTTGCGCGGCGCGTCGACGGAGTCGAGCCGCTCGGCCGCACGCTCGAGGCGTGCGCCCTTGGCCGCCTGACGGTCGGCTCGCGCCTTGTGCTTCTCGCGGATGTGCTTGTCGGGCTCCTTGCCCATCGCGACGTTGCGCCGGCCCTTCGCCGCCCAGTCCTGGCGTCGCCGCGACTGGGCGAGCAGCGAGTCGCGCTCGGCGGCATACCCCTCGTAGGCCTCCCAGGCGTGGGCGCGGTCGAGCGCCCGCTGTGCGACGTAGTCGCTCCACCCGCCCGTGTAGTGGCCGATGCGCTGCTGGGTGAGGTCGAGCTCGATGACGCTCGTCGCGACCGCGTCGAGGAAGGCGCGGTCGTGGCTGGCGATGAGCACCGGGCCGTCGTGCGATCGCACGAAGTCGGCCATGAGCTCGAGGCCGCGCGCGTCGAGGTCGTTGGTCGGCTCGTCGAGGAGGAGCACGTCGTAGTGGCTGAGCAGCACGCTGACGAGGTTGGCACGAGCCGCCTGACCACCTGAAAGGGTGCCGAGCGGCCGGTCCCGGTCGACGACGAGGCCGACCCGCGCGGCCACCTCGGGCAGGCGCTCGTCGAGGTCGGCCGCACCGAGCGCGAGCCACCGCTCGAGGGCAGCGGCGTAGCAGTCGTCAGCACCCGGCATACCGGAAGCGATTGCGGCAGAAGCGGATTCGAGCTCGCGATCAGCCGCGTCGACGCCGGTGCGGCGGCGAGCATAGGCGAGGAGCGTCTCGGTGGGGTCGGGCAGCACCTGGGGCAGCCAGGCGACGGTGGCGTCGCGCGGGGCGAGCCGGATCGTGCCCGTCTCGGCCGCGAGGTCGCCGACGATGGTGCGCATCAACGTCGACTTGCCCGAGCCGTTGGGGCCGACGACGGCGGTGACGTCCCCGTCGGAGAGGGTCAGGTCGAGGCCGGTGAAGAGCGAGCGGGCGCCGAAGGCGACGCTGAGGTCGCTGACGCTGAGGGTGGAGGGCATGGATGTCCTGAGAGGTGTCGAAGCGGCAGGGGGCGACGGCTCAGGACTGGTCCACGTCACGCAGGCTAGGGCGGCGGCCGGTCTCGTCTCAACCGGTTTTCACACGAGTCCCCGCCCGCCCAGGTCCCCGACCCGCCGTGAGGAGGCGCGGATCGAGGGTTGACGAGTGGCAGAAGTGGGAGCAATGTCGGCCAAGCGGTGAAATGACCGGTGCGGGGTCGGATGTCCGGGAGGTCCGACAGTACGGCGTGACGGCGTGACCGCCCGACAGAGAGGGTCGTCAGAGCATGCCCACACCCCAGGAGGAGCAGGTCAACGCCAACCTCGACCTGCTCCTGTCGCAGTTCGAGAAGGAGCTCGCGAGCGACCCCGTCGCCCAGACCGAGCTGAGGACCAAGATCGAAAAGGTCCGCACCGACTATCAGACCGCTGCTGCCGACGCGAAGTCCTCGAAGTACAGCAAGGACGCGGGTGAGGCGATCGCCAAGGCGTTGCCGACCATCGTCAAGGGGGCGATGGCGGCGTCCGACGCCTTCAGGAAGGGCGACTACATCTCCGGTTCGGCGGCGCTGATGGACATCTGCGCCGGCATCATCCCGGTCCTCGCCAGCCTCGCCTCCGCAAGCGGCCCCGCGGGCGCCCTCGTCGGTGCCCTCTTCTCCGTCGTCGGCCAGATCCTCAGCTACTTCGCGCCGAAGCAGCCGTCGGTCACCGACAAGATCAAGGAGATGCTCGACCACGTCCAGAGCGAGAACGAGATCGAGCGGATCACGGCGTTCGGCTCGAGCGTCGCCGTCTACACCGACGGCCTCAACCGCAAGGCCGGCGGCGAGCACCGGATGAGCGACCCGGCGGCCGTCGCGGGCACAGTCGCGCTGACGTCGGGGTCGACGAGCGTGACCGGCACGGGCACGGCGTTCACGAGCGGGGTCCAGGCAGGCCAGTGGCTGACGTTCGACGCCGACGCCACTGGAACGACCTACAAGATCCTCTCCGTGCAGGGCGACACGGGCCTGACGCTGAGCACTCCCTATGCCGGGGCCACGCTCTCGTCGAGCACGGCCAAGGTGCGTTCGCGCACCGTCCTGCACCGCGGCATCCCGGAGATCCTCGCAATGCCCCTGACGACCGAGGCCGAGGCCGACGACTTCATCGTCGCGATGTATGCGTTGGGCTGGGGTCTCGAGACCAACCAGGCCAAGCTCGTCGTGCCGGTCTTCGAGCACAAGAAGGTGGCGGCCTACCTGACCCGGGTCGAGAACCAGCGCAAGGACGGCTGGCCCGAGGTGCTCGGGATCTGGTGCCGCACCTACGCCGACCTCCTCACGGCCAACACGATGCTCGGCTGTCTCGCCGACCCGGTAACCCTCGACCGGCTGCTGGCCGAGACCCGGGACGGCAACACGGCAAGCTCCCTCCCGAAGGAGCCGCGGCGCAAGTGCCACGAGGCCCTGATCCAGCTCAAGGCCCTCATGGAGGGTCTGCGCGAGTCCTGGGGCCCCGACAACGCCCAGGTCCTGTCGATGGTGCGCGCGCTTCGACCCGTCGCGAAGGAGCGCGGCACCTACGCGCGCCTCGACACCTGGACGGGCAGGCTCGTCCTCTACGTCGCCCGGGGCGACGGCACGAACGGCTCCCTGTCGTGGGACTACAAGAAGAACACGGCGTGGCTGCGCGCCCTGTCGGTCCATGTGCCGCGCTCGCAGCGCGACTCCTTCGCGCCGAGGTACGAGCTGCTCGCCCTCGCCGAGGGTGGGGACAGCATCCAGCGCCATGTCCTCGACGCAACGACCGGCAACATCTCCGACGGCACGACCGTCATCATCGTGCGAGACGGCCGCGGCGAGACGTTCACCGACCTGTCCGCCATGGCGTTCAACGAGGGCACGATCGGGATGGAGGTGGGGGTGAGCCCGCAGACGCTCGTCTCGTTGTCCGTCGAGGAGTCCGGGCCGGCGCAGTACCTCAACTACTACACCGTCGACAAGGACGGGAAGGGCGTGCGCGTCGACACCGAGCCGCGCCTCGCCGGTGCCACGACGGTGCGCTCGCTCTACCTCCCTGCGGCGCCGCTGCCGGGCGACCCGGATGCCCAGGCCCTGACGGACGCTGCTGCCGACCCTCCGGGCCCCGCCCTGACCGCCCAGAACACGCCGATCGCCTACGGCGGCGTCCGGGACCGCAACGTCCTGCACGTCGTGGCGTGGAACTCGTGGGCCGAGGTGGACGGACCACAGAACTGGCGCACCTACACCGGGGTGGCCCTCGACCCCTACTACGTCTGGGTCTTCGGCAAGGGAGGCATCGCCTGCGCGACCCATGCGTCGATGATCAGGTGCCGGCAGCAGAGGTCGCGCACTCCCGCGTGGATCTACCACGACTTCCCCGCCCCGTTCAAGACGCCCGAGGTCGAGTCGCTGTCGGTGTCCGCCGACGGCACGCTCGCCGTCAGCCTGCAGGGCGAGGTGCACACGGCCGACTACACCATCGACCGGGGCAAGAACCGGGTGCTGACGACGGAGTGGACGGCCCGCGGCGGTGGCGCCAGGCAGGTCGTCAAGCTGCCGGTGCCCTGCTGGCCGGTGCTCGAGAGCCTGCGCACCAACCTCGAGGCCACTCCCTAGCCCGCACCAGCCGGACGCCGCTGCTTCGACACCACTCCCGCTCGATGTATCTGCGCGGGCCATACCCCGCGCAGATACATCGAACCGAGGAGCGGGTCAGCGGTGGTGCGTCAGAGCGGCGGACGCGTCGGCCACGGGGTGACGACCACGTTGTTGTCGCTGAAGTAGCCCGTGTAGTCGACGTGCGGGATCTGCTCGTGCCAGATCATCCGGTCGGTGTTCCACACCGAGCCCGTGGCGAGCCCCTGCAGCAGCTCGCTCGCGCCGATGACGTTCTGGCGGATCGCCTTGCCCCGCGCCTTCTGCCCGATGCTGCCGGCGCTCGTGTTGCCCGAGGTCTCGAAGAAGACCATCGGGTGGGAGTGGCCGGTCGGGTTGAGCCCGTTCCAGTTGAGCCCGATCATGACGGCCGACGAGACGCCGCCCTTGATGTCGATCTCGTAGGTGCCGACCTGGTAGCGGTCGACCGACACGAAGCCGTAGCGCTGGAGCGAGCTGTAGACCAGCCCCTGCGCCTGCCGGGTCTGCCGGTCGTAGAGGCCGCCGAGCACCGTCGGCAGGGTCGGGCCGCTGGGTGCGAGCGAGATGCCGAGCGACATCGTGACGGCGTCTCCGGCGGCATCGGTCTTGAGGCCCTGGTGGTGGATGTCGAGACCGAACGCCGGCTTCACCCGCGTCCAGTAGGTGTACCAGGACACCGACTCCTTGGCCGCGAAGGCCGTCGGCGCCCAGTCGCGGTTGAGGTCTATGCGGCGCTCGGTGCCGTCCTGGAGCACGGTGTGACGGATGTTCAGCTCCGTGCCGTCGGGGTTGTACATCGGGATGACGTGGAGGGTGAGCGCCTCGCGGATCGCGCGGTAGCCGGCAGCACCGTTCGAGCCGACCGTCGAGAGCAGGGTGAGGAGGGTGTCGACACCGTAGGGCTCGTTGCCGTGGATGCGGCCCTGCAGCCAGACGTGCTTCGGCCCCGTGCCCACGGTCGCGACGTAGAGATCGCGCCCGGCCTCGGAGACACCGGGAGTGATGCTGAGCTCGCGCAGGGTCGTCACCTGCACACCGAAGCGTGAGCTGCGCTCGATGCGCCGCAGCTCACGGATCATGTCGGCGTAGCCGAGCGTGGCCTGGGTCGGCACGTCCGGCCCCGGGTCGGGGAAGGTGCCCGCTGCCGAGGCGGGTCGGCTGGCCAGCAGCGGCACGGCCGCGACGCCGGCGGCGAGCACGGCGCGTCTGGTCAGGGCTGAGCGGATGGATGGGTTCATGTGAGTTCTCCTGGCGTAGTCATACGTGTCGGAGATGTCGATCCTGCCAAGCCTTCAGCGTCGTCGCCCGTTGAGACGCAAGGAACTTGGGGCCAATAACTAATTGCCCTCTCGCCCGCTGCGGAGGTCAGCGGGGGGCGGCATCATGCACGACGATGGCGATCTGCACGCGGTTGTCGGAGCCCAGCTTGTCGAGGATCCGCGAGACGTGGGCCTTGACGGTCGGCACGGAGAGATAGAGCTCTCGGGAGATCTCGGCGTTCGACAGGCCTCGGCCCACGGCCAGGGCGACGTCGCGCTCGCGGTCGGTGAGATCGTCGAGCAGCCTCCGCGCGGCGGCGCGTCGCTCGTCGCCGGGGTTCGCGTCCCCGCCGGAGGCGACGTGGGCCATGAGCGTGGCGGTGACGCTCGGCGAGAGGATCGGCTGGCCGGCCGCGACGAGGCGCACGGCCTCGACGAGCCGGCTCGGCTCGGTGTCCTTGAGCAGGAAGCCGTGGGCCCCGGCGCGCAGCGCCTGGACCACCATGTCGTCGGCCTCGAAGGTCGTCAGCACGACGACCCGGAGCTCGACGTCGCGAGCGCTGCGGGCCGGCTCGGCGAGCAGCCGCCGCGTCGCCTCGAGCCCGTCACGGCGCGGCATCCGGATGTCCATGAGCACGACGTCCGGACGGTGCTGGGCCACCGCCACCTCCGCCTCGATGCCGTCGCCTGCCTCGGCGACGACGGCAAGGTCCGCCGCGCCACCGAGGATCATCCGCAGGCCCGCCCGCACGAGGGCGTCGTCGTCGACGAGCAGCACGCGCGTGGGCGGCGCGGCCCCGTCCGTCCTGCCCCCGTCGCTCACGACGCCCACGGTAGCCGCGCCGACACGAGGAAGTCGCCGCGCCGGTCGCGGCCGTAGGTCAGCTCGCCGCCACCGAGCACCGCTCGCTCGGTGAGCCCGATGAGCCCGAGGCCGGCCCCCGGAGGCGCGGGCTCGCTCTCGCCCCGAGGCGGTATGCCGTTGCGCACCGTCACGAGGACCGCGCGCCGCCCGTCGTGGTCGCGGCGCCCATGGTCGGCGTCGACATCGATGCGGACGAGGGCGCGAGCTCCGGGAGCGTGCTTGCGGGCGTTGGTCAGGCACTCCTGCACGATGCGGTAGGCGCTGCGCGAGACGGCGTCCGGAACCTCGGCCACGTCGCCGGAGCGCTCGAGGGCGACGAGGGCGCCCGCCGAAGTCGCCTCTGCCACAAGGATGTCGAGGTCGCGCAGGGTCGGCTGCGGCGGCTCCGGGAGCTGCCTGACGGCTTGGCGGTCGGCTGAGTCGGCACCAACCGCGCCAGCCGCACCTGTTCCGACACCACCGACCGCCCCGCTCTCGGGACCCGGCACGTCACGCAGCACCCCGAGCACCGCGCGCAGCTCGGTGAGCGCACGGTTGGCGCTGTCGCGCACGATCTCGGCCGTGTCGCGCACCTCCTGCGGCGACAGGTCGGTGCGGTAGGCGAGCGCGCCCGAGTGCATCGCGACGAGCGAGATCCGGTGGGCGAGGACGTCGTGCATCTCGCGCGCGATCCGGGCCCGCTCGCCGAGCTGCGCCTGCACGACCCGCATCGACTGCTCCCGCTCGGCCGTGAGGGCGCGCTCGTGCAGCGACGCGACGAAGGCCCGGCGTTCGCCGATCGCCCAGCCGATGGCGACGCTGACCGCGAAGCTGAGGACGCCGATGACGATGTTGGGCAGCGTCACCGCGACGCCCTCGGTCGGATAGACGAGGGCGTGCGAGATGCCGGCGAGCGTCCACGGCACGGCGACGATCGCGAGCTCGCGCCACCTCCGCCGGGTCGCGAGCGAGACCAGCGCGACCGCGGAGGCGCCGACGCTGACCGACGAGATGCCCGAGACGGCAGCGGTGATGACGGCGACGGCCAGCGGCCAGCGGCGCCGCCACAGCAGCAGCACCGTCGAGGCCACGCCGAGCGCGAGGTCGACGAGCAGCCAGTTCTTGCCGAAGGCCGGATCGGCTCCGCGGTAGTCGAGCTGCGCCTGCACCGCGGCCCAGACCGCGAGCCCGAAGACGAAGGCGACGAGCAGCCGCCACGTCTCGCCCCAGACGTGACCCCCGGAGGTGCGGGCGACGCGAGGGAGTGGCACCCGCCCAGCGTAGGCGCGGGACGGGCCCGGACGGCATACGCCGGAAGTCGGTGACTCAGGGTCGCGACCCCGACTGAGGTCAGGGTCGGGAGCGACCGAGGTAGGGGTCGGAATCAGGCTCATGACGGATGTGCGCGACCCCTGCCGGACGGGAGGGTGTCTCCCATGATCACTGTGGAGCGACTCACGAAGAGATACGGCCCGTTCACGGCCGTCGACGACGTCTCGTTCGAGGCGAAGGCCGGGCTCGTCACCGGCTTCCTCGGGCCCAACGGTGCCGGCAAGACGACCGCGATGCGGATCATGTCGGGCCTCACCCCCGCGACCTCCGGCACGGCGACCGTGCTCGGCAAGCCGTATGCCGCCCTGCCGAACCCGGGCCGCCACGTCGGGCTCCTGCTCGACGCCTCCGCGCAGCACGCAGGCCGCACGGGCCGCGAGGTGCTGACCCTCGGCGCCATTCTCATGGGCGTAGGCCGGCAGCGCGTCGACGAGATGGTCGACCTCGTCGGCCTCACCGAGAAGGAGGCGAACCGCCGGGTCCGCAACTACTCCCTCGGCATGCGCCAGCGGCTCGGCATCGCCCACGCCCTGCTCGGCGACCCCGAGGTGCTCATCCTCGACGAGCCGGCCAACGGCCTCGACCCGGCCGGCATCCGCTGGATGCGCGACCTGCTCCGCGGCTACGCGAACGAAGGCGGCACCGTGCTGCTCAGCTCGCACCTGCTCAACGAGATCGAGCGCGTCGCCGACGAGATCGTCGTCATCGGCCACGGCAAGATCGTCGCCCAGGGCACCAAGGACGAGCTGCTCGCCGGCGCCGGCACCTTCACCCGCTCGACCGACGACGACGCGCTCATGGCCGCCCTCGCGGGCGAGTCGATCGTCGCGCAGCGCACGGCAACCGGCGGCCTGCAGGTCGAGGCCGAGCCCATCGCCGTCGGCCGCGTCGCCGTGGCCCACCAGATCGTCCTGACCGAGCTGCGCGGTGGCGGCAGCCGGGGTCTCGAGGAGATGTTCCTCGACCTCACGGCCGACGCCGCCCGAGAGGAGGTGGCGGCATGACCACCGCACCGACCACGACCAGCACGACCACCCCTGCTGGAGGCGCGGCGCCCGTCGTGCTCTCGAAGTCCGCCGAGTCGGCCCTGCCGACCGTCGCCGCGGTGCCGAGCCGGATCGACGGCCCGCGCCCGACGACCGGGGTGCCCTTCGGCCGGCTCATCCACGTCGAGCTGCGCAAGATGCTCGACACCCGCGCCGGCCGCTGGCTGCTCATCGGCATCGGCGCGGTCATCGCCGTCGCGCTGACGATCATGTTCTTCAACGAGGGTGGCCAGCACTCCTTCGGGGAGTACCTCCAGGCCACGACGATGCCGATGGCCCTCATCCTGCCCGTCGTCGGCATCCTCGCCGTCACCTCGGAGTGGTCGCAGCGCACCGGGCTCGTGACGTTCGGTCTCGAGCCGCGCCGCGCCCGGGTCGGCTGGGCCAAGACCGTTGCGGCACTGCTCGTCGGCGTCGCGGCGTTCGCGACCTCGCTCGTGCTCGCGGGCATCGCCCACCAGGGCGCGGTCACCTTCCGCGGCATCACGCCCGACTGGACGATGGACGGGCTCGTGCTGCTCGGCGCCGGCGGCTACGTGCTGCTCGGCATCGCGCAGGGCCTCGGCTTCGGCATGCTCCTGAAGAACACTCCCGCCGCGATCGTGCTCTTCTACATCCTGCCGACCGCCTGGTCGATCCTCGGCTCGATGGTCTCGTGGCTGGGTGACGCAGCGGTCTGGCTCGACATGAACCAGACGATGCAGCCGCTCTTCGAGGGCTCGCTGACGGGTGCGCAGTGGGCGCACCTCGGCACCTCGGTCGCCGTGTGGGTCGTCCTGCCGCTGACCGTCGGCATGTGGCGCCTCACGCGCTCCGAGGTCAAGTAGCCCGACCGCTACCCCCCCAGGCCCCACCCCTTCTCTCCGTCGAGAGGCCAAAGTTCGTCGCGTCGCGCCGGTCGAGAGGCCAAAGTTCGTCGCCTCGCGCCGGTCGAGAGGCCACCGCGCCCGACAACGTTTGGCCTCTCGACCGGCCGAGAGCGGCACGGAGTGGCCTTTCGACGGTCCACAGACAGAGGTATGCCGTGTGCCCGACCGGGGCACACGGCATACCTCTGCGTGGTGCTGGGACGAAAACCCTTGTCAGTGAGCGGCGTTCGTGGCCGTCTCGACGATCGGCTCCGTGACGACCTTGGCGTCGTCGGCGTCGCCGCCAGGGTTGGCGCCCCCAAGCCCGGCGCGGACGAGCTCCTCGATCTGCTTGCCGGTCTCGGGGTCGACGCTCTTCCAGTAGTCGAAGGCCCGCTCGAGCACCGGGGACTTCACGCCGCCGAGGAGGTGGCCGGCGACCGTCTCGGTGAACATCTCGCGCTGCGCGTCGTCCCAGACCTCGCGCACCAGCGCACCCGCCTGGCTGAAGTCGTCGTCGTCCTCGCGCAGCGTGTAGGCCTGACGCACCATGGCGCCGTCGGTCTCCCAGCCCTCCTCGACCTCGCCGACGGTGTCGGCGTAGCCGCGGCCCTCGCTGTTGGGTGCGTAGACGGGAGCGTCACCGCGGTGGTCGTAGGCCATCGGCCCGTCCTGCGTGTAGGTGTTGACGTCGTCCACGCGAGGGCGGTTGACCGGCAGCTGGAGGTAGTTCGGCCCGATCCGGTAGCGGTGCGTGTCGCTGTAGGCGAAGACGCGCCCGAGCAGCATCTTGTCGGGCGAGAAGCCGATGCCCGGGACGACCGCCGACGGCTCGAAGGCCGCCTGCTCGATCTGCGCGAAGAAGTTGTCGGGGTTGCGGTTGAGCGTCATCGTGCCGACCGTGATGAGCGGGTAGTCGCTGTGCGGCCACACCTTCGTCAGGTCGAACGGGTTGAGGTGGTAGGTCTTCGCGTCCTCGTAGGGCATCGCCTGGATCGACAGCGTCCAGCGCGGGAAGTCGCCCGCCTCGATCGCGTCGAAGAGGTCGCGGCGGTGGTGGTCGGCGTCCTGCCCGGCGATGCGCTCCGCCTCGGCGCCGGTCAGGCCCTCGACGCCTTGGTTGGAGTGGAAGTGGTACTTGACCCAGTGCTTCTCGCCGGCCTCGTTGACCCAGAGGAAGGTGTGGCTGCCGTAGCCGTTCATGTGGCGGAACGTCTTCGGGATCCCGCGATCACCCATGAGATAGGTGACCTGGTGCGCGGACTCGGGGTTGAGGCTCCAGAAGTCCCACTGCATGTGGTTGTCGCGCAGACCCGACCCGCCGCGGCGCTTCTGGCTGCGGATGAAGTGCGGGAACTTCATCGTGTCGCGCACGAAGAAGACGGGCGTGTTGTTGCCGACGAGGTCGTAGTTGCCCTCGGTCGTGTAGAACTTCAGCGCGAAACCGCGCGGGTCACGCCACGTGTCGGGGCTGCCCTGCTCGCCGGCGACGGTCGAGAAGCGCGCGAGCATCTCGGTCGTGACGCCGGGCTGGAAGAGCGCCGCCTTGGTGTATGCCGTCACGTCCTCCGTCGTCCTAAACGTGCCGAAGGCGCCCGAGCCCTTTGCATGCACGTTGCGCTCGGGGATGCGCTCGCGGTTGAAGTGGGCCATCTGGTTGAGGAAGTGGTGATCGTGAAGAAGGATCGGGCCGTCGGGGCCGATCGTGAGCGAGTTGCGGTCGCTGGGTGCAGGGGCGCCCGTCTCGGTGTGGGAGCCGAGCTCGGCCTCCTTGCTCGGTGCCGTCTCGATGGACTCGCGTGACTCGCGTGACTCGCGTGACTCGCGTGACTGGGTGCTGCCGCTCATGTCTGCTCCGTTCGACGTCTGGAACTGGTGCCATACCCACTCGCACGGCGCGGACCTAGAGTCGGGGGATGAGGTGGGCGGGCGCGCAGGGCCGAGCCGCGGTGCTCGCTGCTCTGGTGCCGGGCCTGGTGTGCGTGGCCGCGGTCGCCGGGTGCACCAGCGGCGGGGCAGAGGCGGTGGCGCCCACGGGCGGGTTCTCGCCGGGACCGGCTCCGACCCCAGCGGTGTCGCTGACGCCGGTCGACCCCGGGCCGCCGCCCGTCGTGAAGGTGCCCGGTCCCGTGGCCGGGGAGGTGGCGCGGGTCGTCGTGTCGAAGGAGGGAGCGGGTAAGGCGTTCCGCAACGTGCCCGGGGTGCCGGTGGCGCAGGGGCGCACCTACGTCGTCGAGGTGGCCTGTGCCGCAAGTCGGCCCTCGGACGGCACGAGCTATGCGATCTACGATGCCGCGCCGGGCACGTGGGGGCACGGCGAGCCGCTTTACTCCCGGCCCTTCGCGTGCGACGGGTCGGTGCAGCGCACCGCGAACCTCGGCCTGCCGGCGGGTCGGGTCCAGATCGACGTCCGCGGGCTGCCCGCCGACGCCGTCACGGCATACGCCCTCATCCGCCCCGAGTAGTCGAGTGGCCGCGTGGTCCCACCTGCCCCACCCCGCGGGGCCCCCATTCCCGTCGAGTGGCCGCGTGGTCCCACGCGTCACGTGACGGGAGTGACGACGAGGCCACTCGAGGGTGGGCTGGTGTGACGACGGGGCCACTCGAGTTGAGCGGGCCGAGGTAGCGCCCGAGATCTCGGTCGTGGGGGTCGACGGGGCGCCGATAGGCTGGCCGCGTGATCGACATCAAGCTCGTGCGCGACGAACCCGACCGGGTCCGCGCCTCGCAACAGGCCCGTGGAGAGGACCCGGGGATCGTGGACGCGATCCTCGCTGCCGACGAGCGCCGACGGTCGTCCCTCGGCGACTTCGAGGCGCTGCGTGCCGAGCAGAAGACCGTGAGCAAGTCGGTCGGTGCCGCGATGGGCGCGTTCCAGAAGGCGAAGAAGGCCGGAGCGCCCGACGCCGAGCACCTCGAGAAGGTGGCGCACGAGGCCCGCACGCACGCGGCCACGCTGAGCGAGCAGGTCAAGTCGCTCGAGTCGGACGCCGACGAGGCCGGGGCTGAGCTCGAGCGCCTGTTGCGCCTGGTCGGCAACGTCATCATCGAGGGTGTGCCGGTCGGCGGCGAAGACGACTACGTCGTGCTCGAAACCGTCGGCACGGCAAGGGATTTCGCGGCTGAGGGGTTCGAGCCGCTCGACCACCTCGCCCTCGGCGAGAAGCTCGGCGCCATCGACATGGAGCGCGGCGCAAAGGTCGGCGGTGCGCGGTTTTACTACCTCACCGGTGTGGGAGCCCTGCTCGAGCTGGCGCTGCTCAACATGGCGATCGCCCAGGCGACGGCCGCCGGCTTCACGCCGATGATCACGCCGACACTGGCGCGCACCGAGATCATGGCCGGCGCCGGCTTCATCGACGCCCACGACGAGGAGGTCTACAAGCTCAAGGACGACGAGCTCTACCTCACCGGTACCTCGGAGGTCGCCCTCGCGGGCTTCCACTCGGACGAGATCATCGACCTCTCGGCAGGGCCCAAGCGGTATGCCGGGTGGTCGGCCTGCTATCGCCGCGAGGCGGGGTCGCACGGCAAGGACACCCGCGGCATCATCCGGGTGCACCAGTTCCACAAGGTCGAGATGTTCAGCTACTGCCGCATCGAGGACGCGGAGGCGGAGCACCAGCGTCTGCTCGGCTGGGAGCGCGAGATGCTTGCCAAGATCGAGGTGCCCTACCGCATCATCGACACCGCGGCGGGCGACCTCGGCGGCCCTGCGGCGCGCAAGTTCGACTGCGAGGCGTGGGTGCCGACGCAGGGCAAGTACCGCGAGCTCTCGTCGACGTCGAACTGCACAACGTACCAGGCGCGCCGGCTGAACACCCGCGAGCGCGACCCCAACGGCTCGGGCACGCGCGCCGTCGCGACGCTCAACGGCACGCTCGGCACGACGCGCTGGCTCGTCGCGATCCTCGAGAACCACCAGCAGGCAGACGGGTCGGTCGTCGTCCCCCAGGCCCTGCGCCCCTTCCTCGGGATGGACGTCCTCAAGCCCCTCGCCTGAGAGGCACTCGAAAGAGCACCCCGTCGGCCCCGCGCTCTCGCCGCTCACAATCGAAAGAGCAATCCGTGGGGCGGGCAGGGGCAACGCTCACAATCGAAAGAGCAATCCGTCGCCCTCGGCTTGCCCGCTCGGTGCGGCGGAAGGCGACGGACTGCTCTTTCGATTGGTGGGTGGCGGGCCGTGACTCGGGACCGAGCCGACGGGCTGCTCTTTCGATCGTGGCGTCTGGTTCAGGCCAGGCCGAGCTCGACGGCGTGGCGCACGACCTCGCGCCGAGTGCGCAGGCCGAGCTTGGTGAGGACGGCCGACACGTGGTGGTCGGCGGTCTTGGGTGAGATGAAGAGGCTCCGGGCCAGCTCGGCATTGGTCAGGCCCCGCGCCATCAGCCGCGCGACGTCGAGCTGCCGGTTGGTGAGGCCTGACGGGTTCGCGCGGGTGCTCGCGCGACGACCTCTCGCTGCGAGAGCAACACCCTTCTCGCGCAGGGCGGCTCGGCATCGCTCAGCCGAGACCGTGGCGCCGAGTGCCTCGAGGTCCTCAACCCCGGACCGTGCGGTGGCGGCGTCGCTGGAGTGGGCTGCCGACAGGGCGCTCTCGAACGGAGCTCCCGCGCTGGCCCACCACCGCGACGCCTCGTCGTGGCGCCCGTCGAGCTCGAGTCGGAAGGGCTCGGCGACGTCGAGCAGTGTGACATCGACCCCCCACCGGCCGGCTCCGATCCGGTCGAGCCAGACGGCCAGGTCGCCGACAGCCCACGTGACTCCCGGCAGCGCGCTCACCTGCAACAGAGTCGGCGCGACCTCGTGCAGCCTCGGGTCCTCGCGATCGAGCACCCATGCGAGCTCGGCGATGGCAGACAGCGCGGGAAGCCGTGCCAGCGGTTCGTCGAGCCGTGTCGCCAGCTCCCAAGCGGCGTCGAGGTGCAGGGTCGCCACGCCGATGTGGGGCGCGTCGCGCGTCGAGGAGCCAGCGGCGTCGCCCGCCGCGGAACCCTCCGAGTCGACGCCTCGAAGCGCGATGAGGCCGAGCACGAGGTGGGGCCACATCGACGCGAGGGGGGCACCACCGTCGAGCACCGTGCGAGCGTCCTCGGCCGCCGCGGCCCAGCGCGCCCGGTTCAGGTGCAGCCGGCCGCGCATCGCCGTCTGCCACTGGTTGCACAAGGGAACGTCCCGCTCGACGGTGATCGGGATCGATCGCGCCAGCACCCCTTCGGCCTCGCGGTAGCGGCGTTGCTCGATGTCGATGGCGGAGAGGTTGGAGTAGGCGGTGGTTCCCAGCTCGTCGAAGGAGAGCGACAACGCCGTCGTCGCGTGCTCGACGAGCAGCGCCCGCCCGTCGAGCGACCCCCGCAGCAGCGCGCTCGCTGCCGCGATGACGTCGCACCGCAGCCGCACCCGCTCGTCCCCCGTCTCGAGGGCCCGCTCACGCGCCGCTCGGATGCTCGTCGCGGCGCCCTCCTCGTCGTTGCGGCGGTAGGCGAGGTACGCCCGTGTCGCGCACGCCGAGGCGTATGCCGCGGTGCTCGGGTCGTCCGTCGCCAGCACCGCATGCCGCTCGGCTTCTGTGCGGCGGGCGAGGTAGTACTCGACCACCGCGCGGCGGTCATGGGCGGACGCGACTCCGTCGGCGTCGCCCACCTCGCCCCAGATGCGGATCGCCGCGGCGATGGAGGTGATCGCATCGGGGAGCCTGCTCACCATGTACTGCTCGTTGCTCAGCAGCTCGAGCACCCGGGCCCGATCGGACGGCGAGTCGTCGAGGTGCGCGAGCGCGAGTGCGAGGAAGGCCACGGACTCCGTGTGCGAGCCACTCGCCGCGGCCTCGGTGCCGGCCAGGACGGCATACCGGCTCGTG
Source organism: Humibacillus xanthopallidus (assembly GCF_006717145.1). GTDB lineage: Bacteria > Actinomycetota > Actinomycetes > Actinomycetales > Dermatophilaceae > Humibacillus > Humibacillus xanthopallidus. The sequence continues at coordinate 491,782 of NZ_VFQF01000003.1, forward strand.
CGGACGCGGTCGTGAGCGGCGTGCGCGTGGTGGGTCAGCACCGCAAGGTCGCGCGAGCCCAGCCGCTCGAGCGCGTCGAGCACCCGGGCGTGCAGGGCGGGAGCGGTGCCGAGCGGGATCGCGTCGGCCACCGCGAGACGGGCGAGCTCGTGACGGTAGGCCAGGCCGCGGCGCGACCGGTCGAGCAGGCCCGTTCCCTCGATGCGTCGCAGCTGCTCCGGCTGGACGCCGAGGAGGGGGAGCAGCCGCTCGTCGATGCCATCCGGCGCGGTGGCCAGGATCTGGAGCACCTCGAGGTCGTCGTGCTGGACGGAGCTCGTGCTCGCCAGCACTGCGTCGCGCACCGAGGTGGGCAGGTCGACGTCGGCGTGGCGGGCGATCTCCGTGACATAGAAGGGGTTTCCGGCTGTCAGTCGGTGGACCCGGTGCGGGTCGAGCGACGTGCCGCGCAGGAGGGCGCCGACGGCACCGACCGAGAGCGGCGCGAGCTCTATCGTCGTCGCGTGCTCGAGGCGGGCGAGGTCACCGAGAAGCGGCCGCAGGGTGTGCCCGGGGCCGATGTCATCGGCGCGGTAGGTGAGCAGGAGCAGTGTCGGCAGGGCCTCCACCCGGCGGGCCAGGAAGCGCAGCACGTCGACCGACGCCTCGTCGATCCACTGAGCATCCTCGACGACGACCGTCGTGGGCTGCGTGCTGAGAGCGCTGACGAGGCGTGCCCCCACGTCGGCGACGAGGGGCGGCCCGTCACCGGGCAGGCGGGCGCCGAGCTCGGCGAGCACGTCACGGATGGGCCCCAGTGGGCGCGGCGTCGCAAGCGGGTCACAGAGGCCGCGTGCCACGCGAGGGGACTCAGGTCCGGAGATGACGGCGCGGAGCAGGGCCGTCTTGCCTGCACCGGGCTCGCCAGTGACGGCGACGACATGACCCTGGCGGCCCATCCCTCGCATGGCCCGGCGCAGCTGCGCGATCTGTGGGTCGCGCTCGACGATCTCCACCCCAGCAGCGTAGGAGCGCCGAGTGCGCCTGCCCAAAGGTTTCTCGCACCGAGCGAGTCAGCGGGGTGCCCGTCGGACTCACGAACGCCGGTCGCGTCCGCTGCGTATGCGGCCCGCGCGGCCGACGCTGAGGGTTTGTGGGTCTGACGAGGGAGGGCGAGGAGACTCCTCGCCCTCCCTGCGTCGCCCGGTCGTGCTGCTGCGGGCGCGGTCAGGCCGCGCGCCCCTCCCGACGCTGGCGCCGGACCGCGCTGGAGATCTGCCGCGCACCGCGGAGCCGGCCGGGATTGCGCCCCTCCACGTGCTCGCGACGCTGGTCCAGCTCGATCAACAGTGCGTGGATCCGGTTCTCGATCATTCGAGTTCCCCTGTCTCCGTGTGGATCTCGCCGCGTCAGGCGGCCAGCCGCCGCGCGGTCTCGGGGCCGAACTCCGCGACGACCTCGCTGAGGCGGGTGCACGGAAAGCCGCCTCGACGAGCGTGCTCGCGCACGGTCTCGGGGTCGTCGGTCTCGTGCACGCAGTAGATCTTGTCGCCGGCGACGAAGCTCTGGACCCACGTGTACGGCACGCCGAGGGAGGCCACGGCCTCGTTCGAGGTCCGGGTGAGCTCGTCGATCTGCTCCATCGACAGCTCGCTCGCGCCCGGCAGGTCCCGCTCGATGATGAATCGCTTCATGGTGCTGCTTCCTCTGGTGGTGGTCTGCGCCGGTGATCACCGGCGCCTTCACAGAGTCAGCCCGCGGGCGGGTTGGCCGAATCGGGAGCCACTCCCCATGTTCGAGCAGGCACCACCCCATGTTTCGGTGGCCATGTCACGTCCCGACCGGCGCGCGAGGCGTCCGGGTCCGCACCGGATGCTCGACGAGAACGGCCCCGACGGAGTGCTCTTTCGATTGGTGTGGAGGCCGCCCTGGGGACCGAGCCGACGGAGTGCTCTTTCGATTGGTCAGGGGGGCGGGGGAGTACTCGATGCTCAGGGGGCCGGGGAGTACTCGATGCCCAGCTGGCGGGCGACCTCGTCGAGGGCTGCCATGTTGGTGAGGACCGCGGATGCGGGGTGCAGCGGAGACTCGACCAGTCCCTCGCCGATGCACCTCGCTGCCTCGAGCGCGGAGTGGAAGAGCGCTCCGTGACCGATCGGCTCGGGGTCGGTCCAGCTGACCGAGCGTGACCCGTCGGCCGAGGTCACGACGACATCGCCCGGCATGAAGAACGGGCCGGGCAGGGTGAGCGTGGCCTCCGTGCCGGCGATGGTGGCCGACGTGGGAGTGCGCGCGAGCAGGGTCGAGTGCAGCACGCTGGTCGCGTCGCCGGCGTGGGTGAGGACCATGCCGGCCTGGCCGTTGACGCCCGTCGACGTCAGCGAGCCGGACGCCTGGATGCGTGTCGCCGGGCCCAGCACCCATGTTGCGAGCGTGGTGACGTAGGTGCCGAGGTCGAGCAGCGAGCCGCCGGCCATCGCCGGGTCCAGGATGCGGTGGGGTGGGTCGAAGTGCTCCCCATGGTCGGCGAGCACGGTGCTGACGTCGCCGAGCAGGCCGAGGTCGAGCACCTGCCGCACGACGTCGAAGCGTGGCAGGAAGAGCGACCACATCGCCTCCATGCAGAACACTCCCGCCGCTGCAGCAGCAGCCGAGATCTCCTGCGCCTCAACGGCATTGAGGCCCAGGGGCTTCTCGACGAGCACGTGCTTGCCCGCGTCGATCGCGAGCAGCGCACTCTCGCGGTGCAGGTGGTGCGGTGTCGCGACATAGACGATGTCGACGCCCGGGTCGGCGACGAGAGCTTCCGCCCGACGAACTGCTCTCTCGATTGAGTGGGCCGCGGCGAAGGCGTCGGCCGCGGCCTGGGTCCTCGACCCGACCGCCACGACACGCTGCGTCGTCGAGGTGTGCAGCGCGGCGACGAAGCGCGAGGCGATCCAGCCGGTGCCGAGCACGCCCCAGCGCAGACTCGGCGCGGAGTCAGAGGCGGGACGGCGCGGCGCTGGAAGGGTGTCGGGCAGTAAGCGGACTGGCACGGCATACCTCTCGGTGGGGGTGGCGGGCCCGTCCGACTCAGCGTTCGTCGAGCATGACCTCGATGGAGTAGTCCTGGGCGCGGTAGCAGTGGTCGCCGTACTCGACCGGCCCACCGACCGCGTCGAAGGCGGTGCGCGTCATCGTGAGCACGGGTTGCGACGGCGTGAGCGAGAGGTGCTTGCGCTCGGCCGCCGTGGGCGGGCGGGCGCCGATGCGCTGGTGGGCGACGACGGGCTTGCCCCCGCGGGCACGCAGGAGGGCGTAGAGCCCGTCGTGCTCGAGCTGCTCGCGGGTGAGGTCGGAGTAGGCAGGCGGGAGCCAGTTCTGCAGGATCGCGAGCGGCCTGTCACCGTCACGACGCAGCCGCACGAGACGCAGGAGTGGGGTGTCCGCCGGCAGACCCATCGCCGTCGACGCCACCTCGTCGGTGACGACCTCGTGCACGAGCACCTCGGTGTGGGGGTCGCCCGAGCCCGCGCGCCGCAGGTCGTCGTAGAGGCTCGTCAGTTCGGCCCTCCGGTGGATCTGCCGCCCTGCGACCCGGGTGCCGAGACCCCGGCGTCGCAGGAGCAGACCTTGCCCGACGAGCTCCTGGATCGCCCGCCGGACGGTCGGTCGGGAGAGCCCGAGCCGCTCCGCCATCGCGACCTCGTTCTCGAACGCGTCGCCCGGCTGGAGGTCGCCGCGCGCGATCGCCGCACTCAGCTGCTCGGCGAGCTGGTGGTAGAGCGGGACGGGCGTCTCCCGGTCGATCCGAACGTCAACGGGCAAGGACATGGCCGCAGACTAACGACTCGGCGCGGGAGTGAGACGACATTCTCATGTCAGCACACTCCCGCGCATCATCGTGGACTCTTGACGACGAGCACCGGCACGTCGGCATCGAGGATGATGTTCTGTGCGACGCTGCCGAGAAACGCCTTGCCCATCGGGGAGCGGCGGCGCGCCCCGATGACGAGGAGCTCGGGCTCGAGCTCCTTGACGGCCCCGAGCAACGCCTCCGACACCTGGGAGATCTCACTCCCCCCAGCAACGAGACGCACGTCGCACCGCAGGTCAGGCAGCGAGGTCGCTTTGAGGGCGGCCTCGACGGCATCGGAGATGCCGGCCTTGTTGGCCTCGGCGATGTCCTGGTCGAGCGACTCCACGACGTGGATGACCACGAGGTCGGTGCCGCGGTATGCCGCCTGGCGGGCTCCCTCGGCCAGCGCGAGTGCGCTCGAGCTGCGGGTGTGGTGGGCGACGGCGACGCTCATGACGCCACCCCCCTCACTTCTGCAGCTCGTGCGACAGCTCCGCCAGCTCGTCGCCACCGGCCATCTGGCGGGTCAGCTCGTCGAGCTCCACCTCGGAGCGCTTCTTGTCGAGCACCGCCTCGCCGAGCTTGAGGATGACGAAGTGGTTGCCGACGAGATAGGCGTGGTGCGGGTTGTGGGTGATGAAGACCACGCCGAGGCCGGCATCACGGGCGGCAGCCGTGTACTTGAGCACGACGCCCGACTGCTTGACGCCCAGGGCGGCCGTCGGCTCGTCGAGGATGAGCACGCGGGCGCCGAAGTAGACAGCCCTCGCGATCGCGACACACTGGCGCTGGCCGCCGGAGAGCGTGCCGATGGGCTGGTTGATGTCCTTGACGACGATGCCCATCTTGCGCAGCTCCTCGTCGGCGATGCGCTTCATCTCGCTGATCCTCATGGGTGACAAGGGCGCCTTGCTGCTGACCATCTCCGAGCCGAGGAAGAAGTTGCGCCACACTTCCATGAGGCTGACGACCGCGAGGTCCTGGTAGACCGTGGCGATGCCGTGCGAAAGAGACTCGCGTGGCGAGCTGAACGACACCTCCTTGCCGTCGACCTTCATCGTCCCTTCGTTGTGCGGGTGCAGGCCGGAGATGATCTTGATGAGCGTCGACTTGCCGGCGCCGTTGTCTCCGAGCACGCAGGTGACCTCCCCGGCGTTGACGGTCAGGTTGATGCCCTTGAGGGCCCGGATGGCGCCGTACGTCTTGCCGATGTTGGTCATCTGTACCAAGGGCTCCCCCTTGTACAGGGTGCTGTCGGCGTGCTCGGCGATCGTGTCGGTCATGTCAACCCACCTTTCGGGTGGTCGAGAGCTTCTTGACGTAGAGGTTGACCATCACGGCGAGCAGGAGCATGACGCCAAGGAAGGCCTTGAACCAGTTGGGGTCCCAGCCGGCGTAGACGATGCACAGGCTCGTCATGCCGAAGATGAAGGCGCCAATGGCGACTCCGATGGCGTTGCCGTAACCACCGGTGAGCAGCGTGCCACCCACGACCGCGGCGATGATGTAGAGGAACTCATTGCCCACGCCGTTGCCAGCCTGGATGGTGTTGTAGTTGTACAGGTAGTGCATGCCAGCGAACCAGCCGAGGAATGCCACGGTCATGAAGAGGCCGACCTTCACCCGGGTCACCGGCACACCGACCGCGCGAGCCGACGCGGCGTTGCCGCCGACGGCATAGATCCAGTTGCCGATCTTGGTGCGCTGCAGCACGTAAGCGGAGAGTGCGACGAACAGGAACCACCAGATGACCGTGATCGACAGCGTGATGGAGCCGATCCGCCATTCGTGGGCGAAGAGCCAGTTCAGCGAGTCGTAACCCGCCATCTGGTTGATGTTCGGGCTGGACACGGATCCGGTGACCAGCTTGGTCACGCCGAGGTTGGCGCCCTGCAGCACGAAGAAGGTGCCCAGTGTGATCAGGAAGCTCGGGATCCCGGTTCTCATAACCAGGTAGCCGTTGAGAAACCCGATGGACAGGCAGAGCACCAGTGACAGGATCGCGCCGACCCACAAGTTGATCCCGAGCTGGTAGCAGAACATCGCGTTGAACAGCCCGGCAGTGGTGACCAGAACGCCGGCCGAGAGGTCGAACTCCCCGCCGATCATGAGCATGCCGACCCCGACGGCGACGATGCCGATGGTCGAACTCTGGTAAAGGACGGTGAAGAACGAGGCGGGCGAGCGGAAGGCCGGGGCGACGATCAGGAAGAAAACGAAGATGACGATCGCCGCGACGAGGGCGCCGATCTCAGGGCGTGCCAGCAGCCGGTTGGTCCAGCCGAGGGTGACCCGGTTCGACGCCTCGCTGGGGGCCGGGGGAGATGGGTCGGTCTTGACGGAAGTGCTACTCATGACAGCTCCAGTGCTGTTTGGTGGGGGCCGGGCTGCCTGTCTGACACGACGGCCCGGCCCCCTGGAATCGGTTATCGAGTGTTGTTCTTGATGAACGGCATGACCTGGGCGATGTTCGTCTTGTCGACGAAGGAGGGGCCGGTCAGCACGGCCTGGCCGCCTCCCAGCACGTTGCCGTTCTTCTTGTACAGGTAGAGCTGGGTGATGGCCATGTAGCCCTGGAGGTAGGGCTGCTGGTCGATGAACCACTGGATCTTGCCGTCGCTGACCGCCTGGGCCGCATCCGGGTTGGTGTCGAAGGTGCCGATCTTCACGTCCGAACGTCCGGCGCCCTGAGCGGCCTTGATCGAGTCGAGGGCCTGGGGTGCACCGAGCGTGACGATCCAGTTGATCGACTTGTCCTCGGTCAGCTTGGCCTGGATGGCGGTGGTCACAGCCGCGTCATCGGCGCCGTTGACCTGAAGGTTCTCCGTGTTCGGGAACGAGTCCTTGACGCCCGCGCAGCGGTCTTCCAGGGCCACTGACCCCGACTGCTGGATGGTGCAGAGGATCTTGGTGGCGCCAGCTGCGGCGGCGCGCTTGCCGGCGGCCTGGCCGGCCAGCTTCTCATTGGAGGCGAAGTGCGTCAGCGCTCCGGCCTGCTCGAAGAAGTCGAGCCCCGAGTTGAACGTGTCCACGGGGATGCCGGCCGCGACGGCCTTCTTGATCGTGGGGATGAGCGCGTCCGGGGTGACCAGCGTCGTGGCGATGCCGTCGACCTTCGAGTCGATCGCGTTCTGGATGAGAACCGCCTGCTTGGCGGCATCCGGGTCAGCGGAGTACTTGAGCGTGGACCCGGTGTCCTTGGCGGCCTGGTTCGCGCCGGCCTTGATGCGGTCCCAGAAGGTGTCTCCGGGGGTCTCGTGGGTGATCATGGCGAAGGTGTAGCCAGAGTTGCCCCCGCCTCCACCGCCACCCGTGGACGTCGTGTTGGTGGCACCGCCACCACTGCAGGCGCCCAGGGCGAAGGCGGCCGCGGTGGCCACGGCGGCGGCGACAGTCAAACTCTTGCGAGTCCGAGTCGGAGTCATCGTTGATTCCTTTCGTTGCGTCGCGGTAACCGGTCGCCGGAGTGGCGCGACGTTCTGTGACGGTGGATCCGTCGATCAGGGGAGGTCCGACCGAGGTGGTCGGGGTGGCCCAAGGGCCCGTGTGAAGAGGTGCGGTGGCGCGTCCGGTGCGGACGGTGTGGGGCGAGATCGTTCGCCCGGGCGGGGACTGCGGCGAGCCCCGGACGTCGTGTGGTGACCGTTGCTCGCACTGGTGCCTCCGCCGCGGGCCGGCATCCTCCTCGGATGTCTGCCGTTGTGGCGTCGATGCCAGCGTTTGGAGAATGGACCCCGGAGACCGGTCCTGTCAAGACATTGATCAAACATCAGAATGTCCTAACATTTGCTTGACACGGCATGGGGTGAGGTTGGAGCATCGATGTCGTCAGGACGGCGTCGTCGCGAGGCGCACCGTCCATCCACAGCCGCGATTCACCCGAGGGTGCAGCGGCGCTCGATCACCCAAGGGAGTGTGCGCATGCGCATCGGACTGGCCGGAGTCGGACGCATCGGAGCGTTCCACGCTGAGACTCTGCGGAGCCTCAGTGACGTCGACGAGCTCGTCGTCAGCGACCTCGATGCCGAGGCCGCCCGTGCGCTGGCCCAGCGGCTCGACGTGGGCTTCGCCGCCTCGCCGGCCGAGATGCTCGCCGAGGGTGTCGACGGCTTCGTCATCGCGACCGCCACCCCCGGGCACGCGCCCCTCCTCCGGCTCGGCATCGAGGCGGGCGTGCCCACCTTCTGCGAGAAGCCGGTCGCCGCCACGCTCGAGGAGACGATGGAGCTCGCCAAGCTCGTCGCCCAGACGAGCACCCCCGTGCACGTCGGCTTCCAGCGCCGCTTCGACTGCGGCTACCGCCGCGCCCAGGAGGCCGTCGCCTCCGGGCAGCTCGGCTTCGTGCACAGCATCCGTGCCCAGACCCACGACCAGTCGCCGCCGCACGCGTCCTACATCCCGACGAGCGGCGGGCTCTTCCGCGACTGCTCGATCCACGACTTCGACATCATCCGCTTCGTCACCGGACGCGAGGTCGCCACGGTCTACGCGACCGGCGCCAACAAGGGTGCCGACTTCTTCAGCGAGGCCGGTGACGTCGACACCGCCGCCGCCGTCCTCACCCTCGACGACGGCACCCTCGTGCTGGCCTCGGCGACGCGCTACAACGGCGCCGGCCACGACGTGCGCATGGAGGTGCTCGGCAGCGAGGGCACCCTCGGCGTCGGCTACGACGACTCGCTCGCCGTGACGTCGGCCGAGCCCGGTGCGAGCTACCCGTCCGGCCCGCGGCACTGGTCCTTCATGGAGCGCTTCCTCCCCGCCTACCGCGCCGAGCTCACGGCCTTCGCCGCCGTCGCTCGCGGGGTGCTGCCGTCGCCCTGCACCGTCGACGACGCCCTCCAGGCGTTCCGCGTCGCCGAGGCCTGCGAGCTGTCCCGCCACGAGGGCCGTCCGGTCTCCCTCGACGAGATCCCGAGCCTCTGAGAGAGATGGACACGATGACCACGACCACGACCACGGAAGCCGGCCAGGCGGCATACGACCTCATCGCCATCGGGCGCACGGGCGTCGACATCTACCCGCTCCAGCACGGAGTCGGCCTCGAGAAGGTGCGCACCTTCGAGAAGTTCCTCGGCGGCAGCGCGACCAACGTCTCCGTCGCCGCCGCCCGCCACGGCCACCGGGTCGCCCTGATCACCCGCACCGGTCGCGATGCCTTCGGTCGCTACATCCACGAGGCCCTGCAGGGCTTCGGCGTCGACGACCGCTTCGTCTCCGCGGTCGACGGCCCGCCGACGCCGGTGACCTTCTGCGAGGTCTTCCCGCCCGACGACTTCCCGCTCTACTTCTACCGCTACCCGATCGCTCCGGACCTGCTCGTCGAGCCCGACGAGATGCCGCTCGACGCGATCCGCGACGCCCGCGTCTACTGGTCCACGGTCACTGGTCTCTCGCAGGAGCCGAGCCGGGCAGCACACTTCCGGGCCTTCGAGGCGCGCGCCCGCCGCACCCACACGATCCTCGACCTCGACTACCGCCCGATGTTCTGGGCCGACCCCGCCGAGGCGAGCGTCCAGGTCGGGAGGGCGCTCGAGCACGTCACCGTCGCCGTCGGCAACCGCGAGGAGTGCGAGGTCGCGGTGGGTGAGACCGAGCCGCAGCGAGCGGCCGACGCGCTGCTCGAGCGCGGCGTCGAGCTCGCGATCGTCAAGCAGGGTCCCAAAGGCGTGCTCGCCGCGACCCGCGACGAGCGCATCGAGGTGCCGCCCTACCCCGTCGAGGTCGTCAACGGCCTCGGCGCGGGAGACGCCTTCGGTGGCGCGCTGTGTCACGGCCTCCTCGAGGGCTGGGACCTGCGTCGCATCCTCGAGTTCGCCAACGTGGCCGGGGCGATCGTCGCGAGCAAGCTCGAGTGCTCGACCGCCATGCCGACCTCCGCCGAGGTCGAGGAGCGTCTGGCCGCCGCCCGATCGGACTCTGCCGCAGCATCATTCGCTCCCGTTGCCGAGGAGGCACGATGACCACCGCACACATCCCCAGCTCCACCCGCCTCGCTGTCGCCGACCTGACCGAGGTGCGCGTGCGGGAGCCCGGTCGCATCGCGGCCGGTTGGGCGGCCCGCGAGCGCCGCCCGCTCGTCGGGGACGACGGCCGCATGCTGCTCGTCGCTGCCGACCACCCCGCGCGAGGTGCCCTCGGGGTCCGGGGCGCCGGGGCCGCGATGGCGAGCCGCAGTGACCTCCTCGCCCGCCTCGTCGCCGCGCTGGAGCGCCCGGGCGTCGACGGCGTGCTCGGCACCCCTGACATCCTCGACGACCTGCTCCTCCTCGGCGCGCTCGAGGGCAAGGTCGTCATCGGGTCGATGAACCGAGGCGGGCTCCAGGGGGCGAGCTTCGAGCTCGACGACCGCTTCACGGCCTACACGGCCGCCGAGATCGCGGCCCGCGGCATCGACGGCGGCAAGATGCTGACGCGCATCTGCCTCGAGGACGCCGGGACCGCCGCCACGCTCGAGGCGAGCGCCCAGGCTGTCACGCAGCTCGCCGACCTCGGCATCATGGCGATGGTCGAGCCCTTCCTCTCCACCCGCGAGGGCGGCCGCGTCGTCAACCAGCTCGACCCGGACTCCACCATCAAGTCGATCCACATCGCAGCCGGCCTCGGCGCGTCGAGCGCCCATACGTGGCTCAAGCTGCCCGTGGTCGACGACCTCGAGCGCGTCATGGACGCGACCACCCTGCCGACTCTCCTCCTCGGCGGCGACCCCCAGGGCGACCCGCGCGACACGTATGCCGCGTGGGGCCGGTCGCTCGACCTGCCCGCCGTGCGCGGCCTCGTCGTCGGTCGTGCCCTGCTCTTCCCGCCCGACGGTGACGTGGCCGCAGCCGTCGACATCGCCGCCGAGCTCGTGCACGGGAGCGGGGCGCCGGCGTGAGCGACAACGGGCGCTGGGTGCGTCCTCTCGGGTCGGCCGCCGCCGGCGGTTGGGACGTCGCCATCGACGAGACCGTCGACAGCTGGACTCACACGCGCCTGTATGCCGTGACGCTGGCTACCGGTGAGAGCCGCACTGTCCCGGCGGCGGAGTTCGAGCACATCGTCGTACCGCTCCGCGGCTCGGTCTCCGTGACGGTCGTCGACCCGGAGGGACTCTCACACCGGGCCGTGCTCGCGGGCCGTGCGTCGGTCTTCGCCGGCGCGAGCGACGTGGCGTATGCGACCCGCGACTGCGAGGTCACCGTCACCGCCGAGGGCGGCGACGCCAAGGTCGCCGTCTGCGGCGCCCGCGCGGCGCGGCGGCACACGCCGCCGCTGCGCCACGTGGGCGTCGCGGACGTGCCCGTCGAGCTGCGGGGGGCCGGCATCGCCTCGCGTGAGGTGCGCAACTTCGGCACCCCCGGGGTGCTCGACGCCGACTCGATCATCGCCTGCGAGGTGCTGACCCCCGGCGGCAACTGGAGCTCCTACCCACCGCACAAGCACGACGAGGAGCGCCCCGGCATCGAGGCCGACCTCGAGGAGGTCTACTACTTCGAGGTGGCGCCCGAGGCGGGTTCACCGGCGGCCGCTGGCGCGGATCCGGTGGGCTACCAACGTGTCTACGGCACCGACGAGCGTCCCATCGACGTGCTCGCCGAGGTCCGCTCCGGCGACGTCGTCCTCGTCCCCCACGGCTGGCACGGCCCGGCGATGGCCGCGCCCGGCTACGACCTCTACTACCTCAACGTCATGGCCGGCCCGGGCGAGGAGCGGACCTGGCTCATCTGCGACGACCCGGCCCACGGCTGGGTGCGCGACACCTGGACGACCCAGCAGGTCGACCCCCGACTTCCCTTTGGAGGTGCTCAGTGACGAGCTCGACCCAGCAGACCGTGACCGGCGAGACGGTCCGGCTCACCGTGGCCCAGGCCGTGGTGCGATTCCTCGCGAACCAGTGGAGCGAGCGCGACGGCGAGCGGCAGAAGCTCTTCGCCGGATGCTTCGGCATCTTCGGCCACGGCAACGTCGCCGGCATCGGCCAGGCGCTGCTGCAGAACGAGCTCGCCGACGGTGAGGAGCACCTTCCCTATGTGCTCGCCCGCAACGAGCAGGCGATGGTGCACACGTCCGTCGCCTACGCCCGACAGAAGGACCGCCTGCAGACGTGGGCCTGCACTGCCTCGGTCGGGCCCGGCTCGACGAACATGCTGACCGGCGCGGCCCTCGCGACGATCAACCGGATCCCCGTCCTGCTGCTGCCCTCCGGCACCTTCGCGACCCGGGTCAGCTCCCCGGTCCTCCAGGAGCTCGAGGCGCCGTATGCCGCCGACGTGACGGTCAACGACGCCTTCCGCCCGCTCTCGCGCTTCTTCGACCGGGTGAGCCGACCCGAGCAGCTGCCCTCGGCGCTCATCTCGGCGATGCGGGTGCTCACCGACCCGGTGGAGACCGGTGCCGTGACCATCGCGCTGCCGCAGGACGTCCAGGCCGAGGCGCACGACTGGCCCGTCGAGCTCTTCGCGCCGCGCACGTGGCGGGTGGCCCGTCCGCTGCCGGAGGTTGTCGACATCGCCGACGCCGCAGCTGTGATCCGCTCTGCCAGGCGCCCGCTCGTCGTCGCAGGCGGTGGCGTGCACTACTCCGGCGCCGAGGAGGCGCTGCGGGCACTGTGCGAGCAGACCGGCATACCGGTGGGCGAGAGCCAGGCGGGCAAGGGGTCGCTGCCCCACGGGCACCCGCAGGAGATGGGCGCCATCGGTTCGACGGGCACGACGGCCGCCAACGCTCTCGCGGCCGAGGCCGACGTCGTCATCGGCGTCGGCACGCGCTGGAGCGACTTCACGACCGCCTCGCGAACCGCCTTCCAGGGCAACGGAGTCCGCTTCGTCAACATCAACATCGCCCGCTTCGACGCGGGCAAGCACTCGGGCCTCTCGGTGGTCTCGGACGCCCGTGAGGCACTGACCGCTCTCGCGTCCGCCCTCGAGGGGTATGCCGTCGACGACGCCTACCGCTCACGCCAGTACTCGCTGTGGTCGGAGTGGGACTCGGCCGTCGAGGCGGCCTACCACCCGGCCGCCGAGGTCACCGACCGGCTTGCCGAGGGCCTGCTCACGCAGGGCCAGGTGCTCGGCGCGGTCAACGAGCTCACCGACCCGCGTGACGTCGTGCTCTGCGCGGCGGGCTCCATGCCTGGCGACCTGCACAAGCTGTGGCGGGTGCGTGACCGCAAGGCCTACCACGTCGAGTACGGCTACTCCTGCATGGGCTACGAGGTGCCGGCGTCGCTCGGCATCCGCCTCGCCGACGAGTCGCGAGACGTCTTCGCGATGGTCGGCGACGGCGGCTACCTCATGATGCCGACGGAGCTCGTCACTGCGGTGCAGGAGCGCATCAAGGTCATCGTCGTGCTCGTGCAGAACCACGGCTTCCACTCGATCGGGTCGCTGTCGGAGTCGCTCGGCTCGCAGCGCTTCGGCACGAGCTACCGCTTCCGTGGCGAGGCGTCCGGGCGGCTCGACGGTGACGTCCTGCCGGTCGACCTGGCCGCCAACGCCCGCTCGCTCGGTGCGCACGTCATCGAGGTGCACTCGCTCGGCGAGCTGCACCAGGCGATCAAGAAGGCCAAGGCCGCTCCTGCCGACGGAGGTCCGATCGTCATCCACGTCGAGACCGACCCGCTCGTCCACGCGCCCGACAGCGCCTCGTGGTGGGACGTGCCCGTGAGTGCGGTCTCCGAGCTCGACTCGACCCAGACGGCCTTCGGTGAGTACCTCGACCACAAGGCGACGCAGCGCCCCTTCGTCACCCCCACCACCCCGGCCGCCCCGACGACTTCGGAGTCCGCATCATGAAGCTCGCCATCGACCCCTACATGTTCCGCGAGACGCCTCTGCTCGAGATGCCCGCGCTCGTCGCCGATCTCGGCTTCGAGTGGATCGAGCTGTCGCCCCGCGACGACTTCATCCCCTTCTTCAACCACCCGCGCGTCGATGATGCAGGGGTGGCCGCCTTCAGGTCGGCGCTGGCGAGTGCGGGCGTCGGGGTGTCGTCGGTGCTGCCCCTCTTCAAGTGGTCCGGCCCCGACGAGGACGAGCGGCAGGCGGCCGTCCGCTACTGGAAGCGTGCCATCCAGATCGCCTCCGACCTCGGGGTCGACACGATGAACTCCGAGTTCAACGGCAACCCGCGCCAGGCCGCGGTGTGCGAGGGGATGTTCTGGCGGTCGATGGAGGAGCTGCTGCCGGTCTTCGAGCAGGAGGGCATCCGCCTCGTCCTCGAGCCACATCCCGATGACTGGGAGGAGGACGGCAAGCGAGCGGTCGACCTCATCCGGGGCATCAACTCGCCCAACGTCTCCTTCCTCTACTGCGCGCCGCACACGTTCCACCAGGGCAACGACTGCGACGGCATCATGGACAAGGCCGGCGACCTGCTGACGATGGTCCACGTGGCCGACGCCTACGACCACACGGCGTCGTCGGGCCTGCGCTACATCGTCAACCCGCCCGGGTCGCAGGTCACGGTGCACCAGCACCTCGACATCGGCCAGGGCGAGGTCGACTTCGACCAGTTTTTCGCGGGCCTCGAGCGCATCGGCTTCGACGGCATCGTCACCTCCTGCGTCTTCGCCTGGGAGGACCGCGCTCGCGAGTCGAGCACCTACATGCGCGACACGATCCGCTCCTACCTCGACAAGTGGGACACCCCGCCCACGTTCGTCTCCCCCTGAAGCCCGCCACGCGGCATACCCCTGAACCAGCCTGCCAGCAAAGGAAACTCCCATGAGCACGCCCACCCGCATCACCCACCTCATCGGCGGCCAGTCGTGGACCGGCACCGCCGAGCGCACCTCGCCCGTCTTCAACCCCGCGACGGGCGAGCAGACCGGGGTGCTCGACCTCGCGTCAGCCTCTCTCGTCGACGAGGTCGTCAAGGGCGCCGCCAGCGCCTGGGAGGAGTGGGCCGACGCCTCGCTCGCCAAGCGGACCGGGGTGCTCTTCGCCTTCCGCGAGCTGCTCAACGAGCGCAAGCACGACATCGCCGCCCTCATCACTGCCGAGCACGGCAAGGTGCTCTCGGACGCGCTCGGTGAGGTCACCCGGGGCCTCGAGGTCGCCGAGTTCGCCTGTGGCATCCCGACGCTCATGCGTGGCGGCTTCTCCGAGAACGCCTCGACGAACGTCGACGTCTACTCGATCCGGCAGCCGCTCGGAGTCGTCGCCGTGATCTCGCCCTTCAACTTCCCGGCGATGGTGCCGATGTGGTTCATCCCCGTCGCCATCGCGACCGGCAACGCCGTCGTGCTCAAGCCGTCGGAGAAGGACCCGTCTGCGGCTCTCGCGATCGCGGCGCTCTGGAAGGAGGCCGGCCTGCCCGACGGCGTCATGCAGGTCGTCAACGGCGACAAGGAGGCGGTCGACGCCCTCCTCACGCACCCCGACGTCAAGTCGGTGTCGTTCGTGGGGTCCACCCCCATCGCGAAGTACGTCTACGAGACGGGCACGGCCCACGGCAAGCGGGTCCAGGCCCTCGGCGGCGCGAAGAACCACATGCTCGTGCTGCCCGACGCCGACCTCGACCTCGCGGCAGACGCCGCCGTCAACGCTGGCTTCGGCTCGGCGGGCGAGCGCTGCATGGCGATCTCGGCGTTGGTCGCGGTGGAGCCCATCGCCGACGAGCTCATCTCGAAGATCAAGGACCGCATGGGCAAGCTCGTCACGGGCGACGGCACGCGCGGCTGCGACATGGGCCCGCTCGTGACGTCGCAGCACCGCGACAAGGTGACGTCCTACCTCGACGCGGGGGTGTCCGAGGGTGCGACGCTCGTCGTCGACGGACGTCGTGACGACTACGACTCCGACGGCGAGGGCTACTTCCTCGCGCCGACGCTCTTCGACAACGTCAAGCCGGGAATGTCGCTCTATGACGACGAGATCTTCGGGCCGGTCCTTTCGGTCGTGCGCGTGCACTCCTACGACGAGGGGCTGGAGCTCATCAACAGCAACCCCTACGGCAACGGCACGGCCATCTTCACCAACGACGGTGGGGCGGCCCGCAAGTTCCAGCGCAACGTCGAGGTCGGCATGGTCGGCGTCAACGTGCCGATCCCCGTGCCGGTGTCGTACTACTCCTTTGGTGGGTGGAAGAACTCGCTCTTCGGCGACACGCACGCCCACGGCATGGAGGGCGTCCACTTCTTCACCCGCGGCAAGGTCGTCACGTCGCGCTGGCTCGACCCGAGCCACGGCGGCCTCAACCTCGGCTTCCCGCAGAACGACTGACCCTTCACCTGTGTCTGAAAAACCCCTGACTGCAACACCTTTCGAGAGGAACCGAACGATGGCCGAGTCCAAGGCCCGCAACACCGACGCCCGCTACAGCAAGCTGACGATCGGGGTGTGTCCTGACCAGTGGGGCGTCTGGTTCCCCGAGGACGACAAGCAGATCCGCTGGGAGACCGCGCTCGACGAGATGGCCGAGGCCGGCTTCTCGGTCATGGAGACCGGCCCCTTCGGCTACTTCCCCAAGGACCCCAAGCGGCTCCAGGAGGAGATGGACAAGCGCGGGTTCCGCGTCGTCGCCGGCACCGGGTGGGGCATCCTGCACAAGCCGGAGGCCTGGGCCGACACGGAGAAGACCTTCCGCGAGATCGCCGAGACGCACGCCGCCGTCGGGGCCGAGTACATCGTCCACCTGCCCCCGATGTTCCGCGACGAGAAGACGTGGGAGTACACCGACGACCGCGTGCTCTCGACGGAGGCCTGGAACGCCTACATCTCGAACGCAGACCGCCTCGGGCGCATCATGAAGGAGGACTACGGCCTGAGGATGGTGCTGCACCCGCACGGTGACAGCCACATCGAGACGCCCGAGGACATCGACCGCGTCTTCCAGGCGACCGACCCCGACTACGTCGGCTTCTGCCTCGACACGGGTCACATCGTCTACGGCGGTGGGGACCCGATGGAGCTGTGCCGCAAGTACCCCGAGCGCATCTCCTACGTCCACATCAAGGCCATGGACGAGGGCCTCGTCAAGCAGGCCCACGACGAGGACTGGCCCTTCGGTCTGGCCGTCGCGAAGGGCTGCTCGGTCGCACCGCCCGCCGGCGCCCCCGACATGCCGTCGTTCATCGAGGCTCTCGCCGACCTCGACAAGGAGCTCTACGTCGTGTGCGAGCAGGACATGTATCCCTGCGACCCGTCCTACCCGCTGCCCAACGCCATCCAGACCCGCGAGTACCTCGCCTCGGTCGGCCTCGGCCGGCTCTGAGCATGCTCATCCTGAGCATCCTGATCACGAAGGAGTGACACCAATGACCGTGCGCATCGGCATGATCGGCCCCGGCGGCATGGGGCAGGCCCACATCGACCGCATCCACACCGTCATCGCCGGCGGCCGCGTCGTCGCCGTCGCCGACGTCGACGAGGTGCGCGCCAAGGAGGTCGCATCGCGCATCGGCGGCACGGCCTACGCCGACTCGGCGAGCCTCATCGCGGCCGACGAGGTCGACGCGGTGATGATCTGCAGCTACGGCCCGGCCCACGAGGTCGACGTCCTGGCGGCGATCGCGGCGGGCAAGCCGGTCTTCTGCGAGAAGCCGCTGACGCCGACGGCTGCGGCCGCGCTGCGCATCATGGAGGCGGAGCAGGCCGGTGGGCGACGCCTGGTGACAGTCGGATTCATGCGGCGCTTCGACCGCAGCTATCGCGAGATGAAGTCGCTGCTCGACTCGGGCGAGCTCGGCGAGACGCTCATGGTGCACTGTGCGCACCGCAACCCGACGGTGCCCGAGATGTACACGTGGGACATGGCGATCAACGACACGGCCATCCACGAGGTCGACACGATGCGCTGGCTGCTGGGGGAAGAGTTCGTGTCGGCGCGCGTCGACAAGCCGAAGAAGACCTCGCTGCGCTTCGAGCACCTCCAGGACCCACTCGTGCTCATCCTCGAGACCGAGTCGGGCGTCCGGGTCGACGACGAGATCTTCGTCAACTGCCAGTTCGGCTACGACATCCGCTGCGAGGCGGTGGCCGAGAAGGGCACGGTGAGCCTCGCCGACCAGAACGCCGTCGAGGTCCGCGACGGCTCGGGCCACCGCAACTCCATCGCCCGCGACCACAACGACCGCTTCTGGGGCGCCTTCGTCACCGAGGTGCAGGAGTGGATCAACGGGGTCGCCGCCGGCGAGCACTCCGGTTCGACGTCGTGGGACGGGTATGCCGCCGCGTGCGTGTGTGACGCCGGGGTCAAGGCGCTCACGGACGACGGTGTCGTCAAGGTCGAGATGATCGAGAAGCCGGCCTTCTACGCCTGACGCATCGACACGAAGCGAGCCGGTCAGCCTCCGTGGGGTTGACCGGCTCGCTTCGTGTCGCTCGCCCCTGAGGAGGCGGGCGGACGTGGTCAGTCGGCGATCTTGAGCGCCTTGACCTCGTCGCGAGCAGCCACGATCGCGGCGTGCTGACGGGTCACGACCTCGCGGAAGCCCGCGCTGAGGTCCTTCTCGAGGCCCTTCTCGTACTCCGACACGGCGTGGTCCTCACCCGTGACGGCGGCGCCGAGGACGCTGCCGGCGTCGTCACCGGTCAGGGCGTCCTTGAGCGAGATCCACCCGCGGTGCAGGGTCGCGGCAACCGAGCCGCTCTCGTCGACGTCGTCGCCGTAGGCGTGGCCGAGCTCGACGATCTCGCGGCGGAAGCCGGCGCGCTGCTCCGACAGGCGCTGCAGCGTCGTCGCCCACTCGGCGCGGTCGCTGTCACGCAGCTTCTCGGCCGCGGAGGCGAAGCCACGCTCGCCGTCCTTCAGGGTCTCCACGAGGTCCTTGGCGACCTTCTCGTCATCCGACATGTGCGCTCCTTCGATCGGTGTGGTGGACCTCCGAGTCCTACCCGACGACGCAGCCGCTCAACCGTCACCGAGAGATGTCGCCACTCCTGCGTGCCTGAGGAGTCACTCGCCGAGGCCGCCCACCACCATCCCGAACACGAGCCAGTTGAACGCGAGCAGCAGCACGGCGATGACGAGGCCGCTCAGCAGGAGCAGGACCATCGTCAGCGCTAGCACGCCGAGCACCGACCTGCCGGCGAGTTCGAGGCGCTCCCGCCGGCCCATCGGGCCACCGGTCATCGGCTCACCGAGGTCCGTTCCGCGCTCCTGCACCTGCGTGTGACGCCTCATGGCACCTCCCAGCACCCGTCCCTGCGGCCCGTCGAGCCTCCGCCTCACTGAGAGTGTCGGACCTGCGCAGTCGCACGCAGAAGGGGAGAAGGTCCCGGTTCGGGGAGCCGGACGAGCGCTGTCCGGGACCTTGGGCCCTGCCACCGACTTCGCCGCGTGCGCCACGGTGAAGGAGAGCACACGACCGAAGGAGAGTCCCTCCCATGAGCACAGAGGTGCGTCCCACCCAGCCGGGTCAGCAGCTGCGGTCGGCCTGGGTGGCCGTAGCGCTCTCGCCGGTCGGGTTCATCGCCAGCCTCCTCGTCATGCTGGCCGTGAGCACCGTGCTCGGTCTGCCGATCCTCACGGCCGGCGATGACGTCATCATGGGCGGCACGCGTGAGCCCACCCTGCTCGGCACGCTGCTCGTCATCGGAGCCGGGGCGGCGACGGCACTCGCCCTGCCGGTCTACGCTCTCGTGCAGTCCCTCCGCGCCCGCAGAGCCGGGCACCCGAACACGACAGCAGCGGCGGTTGCCGCCGGCGCCCTGATCGTCCTCGTCGTCGTGCTCCCGCCGCTGTGGCAGGTGATGATGAGCGCAGGGACCGCCTGACCGCCTCGCTGGGGTGGGAGGCGCCTCAGACTGCCGTGGGGCGCTCGGCGTACCAGGCCTCGTTGATGCTGCGACGCATGGCGAGGCGCTGCCGGGTCTGGGAGAAGATGCCGACGAGGGCGAGGAAGACGAGCAACGCGTACCAGAACCACCCGGAGTGGATCGCAGTGTTGAAGCTGCTGCGCGTCAGGGTGGCGGAGTCGAGTGTGCCGAAGACGAGCATGAGCCCGCCGACGACGCTGACGGCTCCGGCGATGGCACTGACGACGGCGAGCACGATCATCGGCATGTTGCCGAAGGCGGCCACGAGGCCGAGCACTGCTCCGACGGCGAGCCCGACGAGCACGCCGACCCAGTTCCAGTCGATCCCGATCGCGGAGATGAAGCCGGCGCCGATCGCGAAGCCGAAGGCGGCCATTGCGAGGATCACCGCCACCGCGTAGTAGAGGTAGGCGAAGATCGCGAAGATGATCGCGAAGATGAACCCGGTCACCCAGCCGAGCACCGTCCCGAGGAAGCGCTCGTTGGCCAGCTCGGCGAAAAGCCCTGCACCGAAGGCGAATCCGGCGAAGAAGCCCCAGATCGGCAGGATGAGGCGAAGCACGAACTGCCCGGCGAAGAGCATGACGCCCCCGGCGAGGATTGCGAAGATACCCAGGACGATGTCAGCCATGACTGCAATGTAGGGCTCGCCCGCCCGGAAGTCGCAGGAAACACGAAGGATTCGTCCCAAGGCCACACCGCCGAGGTATGCCGTCCGGTCGCCGTGGGTGCCCACGGGCCCGTTCGTCGGTGCCGGCTGCGAGCATGAAGGGATGACGACGGCGGTCGAGGCAACGGTCACGTGGGCGCAGGCGCTGGCCTGGCGGGTGGAGCGCCATCTTCTCGACCCGCTCGGGCCCGCATCGGCCGCGGACGTCGTGCAGAGGCTTGGCGCCGTGCTCTCCATGGACGAGTCGCTCGCGGATCTCGCGGTGAGCACCCGCAGCACAACGTGCCGCCCCGGCGACCTCGCGCAGGCGCTGGTGGACGGCACGGTCATCAAGGCGTTCGCGTTTCGCGGGTCCATGCACTACCTGTCGCCGGTCGACGGCGGCATCTACCTCGCACTGCGTGCGGCCGGGCGGCAGTGGGAGCTGCCGAGCTGGGTGGAGTACTACCGGCTGACGCCGAAGGCCTGGCCCGACTTCCGGGCGGCGGTGCGTGACGCGCTCAGCGACGGACCCCTGACGGTCGCGGAGCTCGGTGACGTGCTGACCGGGCAGCACGCATACCGCCACCTCAGGGGTGTCTTCGACGAGGGCGCCGGCACGCTCATCAAGCCGCTGACGTGGCAGGGCGACATGAGCTTCGGCCCGCCGCGCGACGGTCAGCACACGTTCCAGCGGCTCGACACCAACCCGCGATGGCAGGGCATCCCGGATCTCGAGGACGCCGGACCGCGCGCCGTCACGGCCTACCTGCGGGCGTACGGACCGGCGACGGTCGAGCACCTGCACCACTGGCTCGGCGACGGCCTCAGCGCCGGGCGGAGACGCCTCGACCGCTGGATCGCGGGGCTCGGGGACCGGATGGTCGCGTTCGACGTGGAGGGCACGACGGCATACGTGATGGACGACGACGCGGACTCGCTGGCGGCCGCGGAGCCCACGGACATGGTGCGCCTCCTCCCGGGGCACGACCAGTGGGTGATGGGGCCGGGCACCAAGGACGTCCACGTCACTCCACCGCCGTTGCGCGACGCCATGACCCGCAAGGCCAACCCGGTGCTCGCCGGTGGTGTCGTCTGCGGGTCGTGGACGCGCAGGGGTGACGAGCTCACGGTCAGCTGGCACGACCGCCGGGTCAAGCCGGCCGAGGCGCTCCGGCGGGAGGCCGCGCGGATCGGCGGCATCCTCGGCAGGGACCTCCACGTCAGCCCGTGACGAGGTGGGGGTTGCCCAGCCCGGGTCGTGTGGCACAAGGTGGTCGGTGTGGAGATGCGAAGACTCGGTCGGCTCGGACACCAGAGCTCGGTGCTCATCTACGGCGCGGCTGCTCTCAGCGACGTGACGCAGGACGTGGCCGACGCCTCGGTCCAGGAGGCCCTCGACGGTGGGATCAACCACTTCGACGTGGCCGCCAGCTACGGTGACGCGGAGCTGCGGCTCGGCCCCTGGATGCCGCAGATCCGCGACCGGATCTTCCTCGCGACGAAGACGGGCCAGCGTGACCGCGAGTCGGCTTGGCGCGAGATCAACGCCTCGCTGGAGCGGCTCCAGACCGACACCGTCGACCTGCTGCAGCTGCACGCGATCGGCGACCTCGGCGAGCTCGACCTAGCGACCGGTGAGGGCGGCGCCCTCGAGGCTGCGGTCCGCGCGGTGGACGAGGGGCTCGTCGGTGCGGTGGGGGTGACCGGCCACGGCAGCGAGGCCGCCCAGACCCACCTCGAGGCGTTGCGGCGCTACCCGTTCGCGACCGTGCTGACCCCGCTCAACCCGGTGCTCTGGCGCGACGACACGTATCGCGCGGCCTACGAGGCGCTGGTCGAGGAGACCCGGCGGCAGGACGCCGGTCTGATGACGATCAAGACCGTGTCGCGGCGCAACTGGCCCCAGGACACAGAGCAGTCGTATGCGACGTGGTACGAGCCGTACGACGACCAGACGCGCATCACCGCGGCAGTCTCCTGGGTGCTCGCGCACGAGGAGATCACCGGCATCCCGACGGCCGGAGACGTGCGGCTGCTGGGGATGCTGCTCGCGGCCGAGCGCGACCGGATCGACCCCGCTGAGGCCGAGCGGCAGCTCGCCGGTGACGACGCCTACTCGTCGCCGTTCATCGCGATGCCCTTCTGAGGACGATCGCTACGACGGGGGCGCAGACCCACGAGGTGCGGCCTCCGACGGACTGGAGGGTGACGGCCCTACGCTGGCGACGTGGTGGTGAGCCGGAGTCGCAAAGCCGTGGCCGCCCGACGCCGCAAACGCCGCATGGGCCTCGTCGACCACGACCTCACCGATGCGCAGTGGCAGACGCTGCAGGCCGCGTGGGGCGGCTGTGCCTATTGCGGCGCGACCGGCGGCCCGCTGCAGCGCGACTGCGTCCTGCCCATCTCGCGCGGTGGCCGCTACACGCTCGACAACGTGGTCCCCGCGTGCCGGTCGTGCAACACGAGCAAGTGCAACGCCGAGGTCACCGGTTGGCTCCGCCGCAAGCGGCTGGACGAGCGTGCCTTCCTGACCCGTCACGTCGAGATCCGCAGGGAGCTCGAGACCCGGAGGGAGCTCGAGCTCCGGAGGGAGCTCGAGCTCCCGGGCGCGTAGTGGGCGACCGTTGCCGGGTCAGCTGACTCAGCGACGCCGGCACCGACGTCGAGGTGCGCTGTCCGGGCAGGCGCCTAGGCTGCCGCGATGACACGAGACGCCTGGGACGAGCACGCTGCCACCTTCGACACCGAGCCGGACCACGGCCTGACCGACCCCGCGATCCGCGCGGCCTGGCGCGACCTGCTCGTGTCCGTGCTGCCGGCCGCGCCAGCTCGCATCGCCGACCTCGGTTGCGGCACAGGCACACTCACCCGTCTGCTCAACGACGAGGGCTACGTCGTCGACGGTCTCGACTTCTCCGCGGAGATGGTCGAGCGGGCCCGTGCCAAGGTGCCCGAGGCACGCTTCGTCGTGGCCGACGCAGGCGATCCTCCGCTCCCCGCGGGTGAGTACGACGTCGTGCTCAGCCGTCACGTGCTGTGGGCCATGGACGACCCCGAGGAGGCGCTGTCGCGCTGGGTCGCGCTGCTCAGGCCCGGCGGCGTCGCCGTCCTCGTCGAAGGGTCGTGGGCCACCGGGGCCGGCCTCACCGCCGCGCAGACCGAGCAGCTCGTCCGCACCGTCCGCGACGAGGTGGAGATCACGCACCTGCCCGAGCCCGTCTACTGGGGCAAGGCGATCACCGACGAGCGCTACCTCGCCGTCAGCCGCCGCTGAGGCGCGTGGTCAGCGCCAGATGTCGGCAAGCCGGTCGGTGAGGACGCGAGCCTGCTCGTAGCCGCCCCGTGCGGCCTGCGGACGCGTCGACGGATCCAGGGCGTTGGCGCCGAAGACGTCGCCCGCCCCAGCGTCCGGGAAGACCGTCTCCACCTGGCTGCCGTCCGCGCGCAGCTCGTCGACCTGGGTGGCGAGATCCATGCCCCAGGCGGCCGGCATCCGTGAGCGACCGCCGAACGGCGACAGCACGAGGACCCGCTCGTAGCCGGCCGCGAGGTCGGCGTTCTCGCTGCGCCGGTAGCCGCCGTTGAGGTACCGGTCCTCGCCGATGGGGTAGGGCGCCATGGCGGAGGTGCTGGCCGCGACGGCGTCGACGAGGTCGACCCCGCTGTGGCGGTCGAAGACGACCGGCTCGCCCGTGTGCGCGTCGATGGCCGTGATGAGCACCCGCTGCTGCGGCCAGTCGCTGCGGGGCAGTCGCGCCGCGACGATGTCGCGCCACCGCGCCCCGCCGGCCCCGCCAGAGGCGTCGCGCTCGAGCGCGGCGGCGCCCATCCTGCGCCGCATGTCAGGGGCGCTCTCGGAGGCAGCGATGATGGCGTCCGACCACTCGAGATAGCTCGGGCCGGACACGCCGCCGGCACGACTGGCACCTCGTGGTTGCACCCCCGCCCGTTCCGCGCTCCGTCCGCCCGTGCGTGACCGCGGCTCGGACACCTCGGCGAGGATGGCGGCATACAGCTCGGGGGGCCTTGTGCCGCTGGTGATCTGGGCGGCCACCGTCGACCCCGCGGAGGTGCCGACGATGAGGTCCGCCTCGGTCAGGTCGATCCCGAGCTCGCAGAGGCCGGCGATGAGACCGATCTGCCACGCGTTGCCGGCCGCCCCGCCGCCGGCGAGGACGAGCGCGCGCGCGGGTGAGGGGTGGAGCGAGGGGAGAGAAGCGGTGGTGTCCATGGGAGTCGCCTTTCGCGTGATGGCTGGCCGGCGCTCCCGACGACTACCTCAGCCGCGCGATCGTGCACTGCAGGGGAGCACCCGCTGCGGATGGTGCGTCATGGGTCTCACCTCCTGCCGACAGGTCACGATCAGCGGCACGCTAGCAGGATGATGGGTCACGTGCCCCGCGAGCGTGAGATCACCGAGCCCGTCGACCTCGCCCTGCCGGACGGCCGTCTGAACCCGGCTGCCGTCGGCTGGACGCGCACCCCGCTGCACCGCACCGACGGCATCGGACGGGGCCGCGTCGGCTGGGGGCGCAACAAGCGCTGGGAGTACTGGGCGGTCACGCTCGAGACGCACGTCGTCGCCGTCGTCGTCTCCGACATCGGGTATGCCGCCGTCCCCTCCCTCTTCGTCCTCGACCGTCGGTCGGGTGAGCAGATCGCGGTGGAGGGCATCGCGCCCCTGGGCCGTGGCACGACCCTGCCGGGCACCCTCGACCACGGTCCGGCCAGCGCGCAGACGAAGAGCCTCCGCGTCGACATCGACCCCACCCCCGACGGCACGAGGCTGCGCGCCCGGGCCGAGCGCGTCGAGCTCGACGTCGTCGCACAGCTGCCGCCGGGGCACGAGCGGCTCGGCGTCGTGGTGCCGTGGAGCGACCGGCTCTTCCAGTACACCGTCAAGGACCCGGCCCGGCCCGCGGTGGGCCGTCTCACGGTGGACGGCACGGATCACGAGGTGGCGGCGGGTGCCGCCTGGGCGACCCTCGACCACGGCCGCGGGCGCTGGCCGTATGCCGTCTCGTGGAACTGGGGGTCCGGCTCGGGCGTCGTCGACGGCCGCACGGTCGGCCTCCAGGTCGGTGGCAGGTGGACGGCAGGGACCGTGTCGACGGAGAACGCCGTCATCGTCGACGGGCGGCTGACGAAGATCAGCGACGAGCTGCGCTGGGAGTACTCGCCCGACGACTGGATGGCGCCGTGGCAGGTCCACGGCGGTCCGGTCGAGCTGACCTTCCACCCCGAGCACGTGCGCCGGTCGGTGATCCAGCTCGGCGTCATCGCCTCACGGACGCACCAGGCCTTCGGCACGTGGACCGGGCTCGTCGCCGGTGTGGCCGTGGACGGGATCTTCGGGTGGGCGGAGGACGTGCACCAGCGGTGGTGAGGCGTCCGGCGGCGGCGACGTGGCTAGATGGGGAGTCTGCCTGCAGCAGAGGCGAATCCGAGCCAGGTGTGCCGGTTGCCGGCCCAGCACCACCCGACCTTCGGGGCGCCGCGTCGCTCGCGGCCGTCGCGTCCGGTGCCGTTGCTGATCCAGAGCGCTGGAGTGCGCGCGTCGAGCCGGCCGTCGGGCTTGCGGCGGCGTGAGCCGATGGTCATGAAGCAGTGGTTGCGCTCGAGGACCTCGGGAGCCTGCAGGGCCCAGTGGATTCCCTCGGCGAGGGTGAGTGGGCTGCGCCCGGCGTCCGTGATGTGCGGGAGCGCCTCGTCGGGAGACCAGTTGGCCATCTCGTCGCCGCGCTCGAGCCCGTGGACGACGTAGCCGGGACCGCTGGGGAGGCTGACGTCGTCGACGGGAGCGAAGGCGTCGACGTCAGTCATGTCCTCGACGACGAAGCCGCTGCGGTCGCCGAGGCGCAGCAGTGGAGCCAGCGCCGATGGCGCGACCGTGGACTCGGGGAGGACGAGGAGCCCGTCGGAGGAGGAAGCGCTGCTGGCGAGCGAGCGCAAGGTGGCGGCCGGCATACCGGCGAGGTCGTGCACCCCCAGATCGACGAGGCGTTCGGCCTGGACGGTCAGCGGCGGCAGGGTGGTGACGGCAGTGGCGACGTGGGACATGAACCCTCCAGAGCGGCGAATCAACTGGACACCGTCCAACGCGCACGTATGCCGTGACGTTCCCTCAGGCTGCCGGCGCCGTCACGCTCTATGCGAGTTCCCTTGTGCCGCAAAGGCTCAGGTGGCCTTGCGGGTGAACGTGAGGTGGGTGACGCCGCTGGGGGAGGAGACCGACTCCACGTCAAAGGCCTCCTCGACGGCCTCGAGGCCGTCCCAGAGGCGGACGCCGCGGCCGAGCACGATCGGGACCACGACGAGATGCATGTGGTCGACGAGCCCGGCTGCGAGGAAGTCGCGGACGACGGTGGGGCCTCCGCCGATGCGCACGTCCTGGCCGTCGGCTGCCTCCCGGGCCGTGGCCAGCGCCTCGACGGGCGTGGCCTCGAGGAAGTGGAAGACGTTGCCGCCCTCCATCGCGAGCGAGGGCCGCGCGTGGTGGGTGAGGACGAAGACCGGGGTGTGGAACGGCGGGTTGGGGCCCCACCATCCCGTCCATTCCGGGTTGTCGTGCCACCCGGGTGGGCCGAACTTGTTGGCGCCCATGATCTCGGCGCCGATGCCGGGGGTGTGGCGCTCGGCAAACGCGTCGTCGACTCCGGCGCTGCCGCCGGCGGCGTCCCAGTAGCGGGTCGCCATCATCCACCGGTGGAGGCGCTGGCCCGCATGGCCGAAGGGCGCCTCGGCGGACTGCGGTTCACCTGTGGCGAATCCGTCGAGGGAGATGGAGAAGTTGTGGATCCGGGTGAGGGACACTGCGCGCTCCTCTGTCGGTGGCAGTACCAGAAGCGGTGGGGGATTCCACCGTAGCCGCGCTCAGTCGTTCACGGACTCGAGGAAGGCGGTCAGCTTGGCCTCGTCGCGGCCCAGGTCCTTGACGTCGAAGCCGAGCTTGGCGCTGGCCTCCTTGGAGGTGAGCGCGAAGGTGTCGCTGCCGGACCTGACCTCGACGCGGTCGAGATTGGCCACAGTCCCGAGCAGCAGCGTGACCGGGGTGGTGAAGTCGACGGTGTCGAACGGCTTGTCGAGGGCGTCGTAGGCCAGCGTCGCGACATACGGCGGGGTGGTGGTGTGGAGGGAGATCGTGTGCGACCCCATGGCGCCGAAGCCCGCTTCGGTCGTGAGGGCGGTGACCTTGGAGTTGTCGCCGACGTAGGCGGTTCGGTTCTCCCACAGGGCGTGGGCGCGGGTCGCCGCGTCCTTCTCCTGGACTTGGGGCCCGGCGGAGGTGCATCCGGCGAGGGCCAGCGTCCCGAGCATCATCACGCAGACCAGCCGTCGCACCGTCGCAGTTCCCCCGTCAGAGTCCGATGTCCTCGTCTCGTGAGGAGACGCGCCACGAATGTAGTGCCTGCCCACGAGCCGCGCACGGTGGGAAGCGATCCCGCGGGGCACGGAGAGGCGGGACGAACGACTCGTGTCCGTGGTGGAGCGGGCTCACGAGCATGAAGGTGTGGCCCGCGGGCCGCGGGGGCCAGTTATGTCGGAGGTCACCACCATGCGAACCGCTCAAGCCGCATACTCGACTGCTCGCATCCTCGGAATGCTTGGCGCCGTTGCCGTTTGGCTCTACTTCCTGGCCTGGTTCATCTCCAGTCCCGAGGGTGATCCGAGTCCTCAGATCACGAATGCGGCCGCCGTCGTCGTGCTCGTGATAGCCGTGGCCGATGTGCTGCTCTGCGTCGCTGCGCCAAGCGCTGTGGGGGCGGCGGTCGTGCGCTTCTCGGTCATCGGCATCATCGTCGTCGCCATCGCCGGACTGTTCTTCCTGCCCCGGGACGCGTCCGAGCTGCCGGTCGCCTTCGGCACCCTCAGCTTCCTTGCCCCGGCCTGGCCTTCGCCCTCGTGTTGCCCGTCGCGATCGTGGGCCGCCGCGACCTGCGGGAGGGGATCAGGTCCATGGCCGGCATCTCGGTCGCCTTCGTTGCAGCTCTGGTCGTGCAGTCGGTGAGTGGTGCCATGTTGTGGGTGAGGCTTGTCGATGTGGGTGGTGCGGTCGCCACGGCTGTGCTCGCTGCCCTTATGGTGAGCGCCCGAACGGCCCAGGAACGGGTGTCGGCGAGTGACGTCGAGCCGCTGGAGAGGACGCCGTCGGGGCCGGGTGGGACGAACACGTGAGCCAGCGTGGTCGATGGACCCCGTGGTCCTCAAGCGATCGGGTCGACCTCAGCGACGCTGCATGTCGTAGGCGAGGTCGATGGCTGCCCGCACGGCCTGAGGTTCGGCCTGGTCGAGGTAGGCCTCGACCTTGTGGTGCGCCTCCAAGCGGGGAGGGACGCCGAAGCTGTCCGGGTAGGCGGCAAGGAGCGACTCTCGTTCGCTCAGTGGAACCCGAATCACCAGCGTCTGCAGGTCCTGCAGGCGCACGACCAGACGGTCATGGACGTACCAGGCCGGCTGGGACGCGGTTCCTTTGCGCTTGACCTGCGGGAGCGACTCCGCGTATTCGCCGACCTCCTCCGGGGTCATCATCAGCGCATCGTAGCCTCGCCCAACGGACGCACCGGTGACAGTGCTCGCCCTCAACCGCAGGTGGCGCAGTGACGTCGTCAGGGGATGCTTCGCTGCGTGTCGCCTTCGCTCAGGGAGTAGTCGGTCGCTGTGTCCGCGCCCCGACCGCCGATGAAGGCGTCGGCGTCAGCTCCGCCGGTCAGGACATCGTTGCCGTTGCCGCCGTCGAGCAGGTCCTGGCCGTCCCCGCCGATCAGGGCGTCGTTGCCGTTACCGCCTTTGATGGTGTCGTTGCCGCCCGAGCCGCAGATCACGTCGTCGCCGTTGCCGCCGGACATGACATCGGCTCCGCTCGTGCCGAGGATGACATCGGCTGCGGTGCTTCCGCGCAGCGTGCCGGTGTAAGGCTTCCCGGAGTCTGGGCCGCCGACCACCATCGCGTCCTTGACGTAGATGGTGGGGTCTCGCCCCTCGCACGTGGCTGCCGGCTCCGGAGTGAGAACGAAGGTTCGGAAGAGGTAGTCGTAGGCCTGCCCCAGGGGTGGAGACCCCGCTCCGGCAGGGTAGGTGTCCCCGATCGACAACGACCACAAGAAGTGGAAGGGGCTCGTCGTCGGCGACACGATGGCGTACTGGGTGCCTGCGTGCACCTGCACCGCGGGGATGATGTCCACCGAGAGCCAGCCGCCGCCGGACAGATCACCGGTGAATGTCGGCAGCGTCGTGGTGTCCGCGGACCCAGCGCCGAGTGCGGCGCCGGTGGGCGCGCCCGAGCCGTCGACAGCAGTGATCTGGACGGACAGGGCACCGGGACTGCTCGACCGGAAGCCCTTGACCTCGACGCGGTCAAGCGAGCCATCGCGCCCTGCCGTGAAGGTCTGCGCCTGTTGTTCGGTGGAGCCCAGATAGCTCTGTGCCGGCACGTCGTTCGACTGGTCCAAGGTGCTCGTGGGGCTTGCCGTCGCCGGCCACGCCAGTTGGGGCGCAGCGATCAACAGGAGTGACGCAACGACCGCGGCGGGAATTCTCGACCGGCTCTTGAGCGACATCAGCGAAGTCCTCCATCAGGTGCACCTGGCATCGGCCCCGATCCGCGCAAAGTACCACCGTCGCTGGTCGCGCGACCAGAAGACCTCGCGGCGACCGCTGAGGGCCGCGCATTCTCGTCGACAAATGGTCAGCTCTGGAGCGAGCGCTCGAGGGCTGTCTTGACGGCCGCCGGCCAGTCCGTCTCCTTCGCGACGGTGACCAGCTGGGAGGACGGGGACAACTTCAGCAACCGGCTCTGGCCCTGCTGCCACGCCCCGTTGACCTTCTTCGCATCGACCGCCGCCGGCCACGACTGCGGCGCAGCCCCGACGAGGTCGTAGAGCGGCGTGGACGTCGGCGGAAGCCGCAGGTAGGCGTCCCAGGACCGGGGGTCGAGGCTCTCGCGGTTGTGCGTGGGGTCGTTGAAGTGGTCGAGGTTGGTCCAGAGGCTGCCCAGTTCGGGGTCGCCCGGGTCCTTGGGAGGCAGCAGCCTGGGCAGTGCCCCGTGGGGGCCCATGAAGCCGGGAGGGGTCGGCATGATGAGCACCGCCGCCCGGGCGTCCTTCTCGTGCCGGCTGACCCAGGTGAGCGCGATGGGAGCGCCGAGCGCGTTACCGAGCACGACGACGGGACGGGTGAGCCCGAGCCCGGAGATGACGCCGTCGAGGTCATCGGCCATGGAGGCGAAGGTCTGCACCTGCGGCGCCGAGTCGCTCCGGCCGACGCCGAGACGGTCGTAGAGGCATACCCGAGCCTGCGGGGCCAGGTTGTGGAGGTCGGACCCCGTGTCGTCCATGGACTGCCCATAGTCGGCCACGGCGATGACCGCGGGTCCGCTGCCGTCGCATCGGGCCCGGAAGTGTCGGCCTGCGAGGACGATGTCGCGTTCGGGCTCGGTCGTGGTCGGGGCAGCCGCAGCAGTCGCCGAGCTCGTCCCAGGCGCCGAGGCTGCGGTCGTCGTGGTCGTGGTCGCAGTCGAGGTGGTGGAGGCGGCCGGAGGGGTGTCGGCGGCGCAGCCGGTGAGGCCGAGCCCAAGGGCCAACCCCGCTGCAGCGAGTGCGCCCCCACGGGCTTGGTGTCGCCTCCGTTGGGCGGTCGTGGTTTTCATCGGGGCCTCCTTGCAAGTGAGTGACCACTCCTGGTCGTTCCTTCGAGGATGACCCCTCGTCACGCGTCGGTCTGTGCGCTCGATGACACAGGGACCGACGCAGCACCCTGCTCGGGGGCAGCCGCGTCGATCGCGACGCGTGTCCTGTTTGGGCGCGCCGTCCGCAGGGAGCGCCGGCGCGGAACTGATCCATGTCCGGGGCTGACCTTCCGACGCCCGTAAGGCTCCGGCATGCAGCAGCTATGGGCTCAGGGAGCAGCCGCGCAAGGTCATCAGATATGTCGACCTACGGCGGCGTGAGGCTGGTCGGATCTCGCGCTGATCCCGTGAGGCGGGTGCTTGAGGTCGTTGTCAGGGCGGCCGTTGGTGGTCGGGAGGGTGGCCGTGTTGGTCCTGGAGCGGATGCCGTGCGCGCATCGACCGTCTGCGTGTCTCTTTCGGGTCATCCGCGCCGATGTGTCACCGCGTTGGCGATGAACTGCCCGACGGTGAGGAGCAGCATGAGCAACCCGCCGGGCACTGAGTCCTTCCAGACCATGACCACGAACCCGTAGCTGGACGAGATGTACAGGGCGACGTATGGCACGAGGAGGCGCCAGTCCATGCTCTCGCGGAAGGGGATCTTGAGGACCCAGTCGTACAGTGCCTCGACCGCGAGGAAGGCCAGGTAGAGGATGAGGAAGATCGTGTACTGCGGCGGTTGCTGTTCCTGCCGTGCGAGGACGATGGCGTAGGTGGCGGGGAGGGCGAGTAGGAGGTAGAGCCAGCCGTAGCGCTGGATCAGGTCAAGGCGTCGGTCTCGCAGGATGAAGATGCTGATCAGGGCGAGGTTGTTGACCACTCCGAGGGCGAAGAAGAGCGGTTCGAGCATGACGGCACCTCCGAAGCGATTGCTGACAGCCTCGCACGCTTAGAGCCGTCCGGACTCGACCCGGGTGGCCTCTGGTGCCCGCGCGGTCCTTGTTCTCAGTGGACGGGGTCGCCCTTCGGGGTGGAGGCCTGCCCGCCGAGGGGCGCGTAGAAGTGGGAGGCGGTCCCGCCGCCATCCATGAGGATGTCGCTGCCGGTGATGAACGCGCCTCGACCGGACACCATACTCGTTCGGCGACTCTGGAGCGCTGGCTCGAATGGGCCGTCGTCGCCACCTCAATCGAGGACGTACTCGACGGTCCAAGCTGTCGCTGAAGCCGGTGGCTTGGCCCGCGCGCATGAGGCGAACACATTTCGGTGTGGGTGCCCTTGCCGCCTCATGGCACACCGACGATGTGCGTCGGTCTGCGATAGCGGGCGCGCCCTTCGGCACACACCCGGATCTGCTCTCATGTCTGTCGCCATCACATCGTGATGCGCACTTCGGTGGCGTGGTTGGTGGGCGTCGTTCTAGCCTGATCAAGGGCCCTGGGCCGAACCGTCGCGATCAGCCACAAGACACCAGGGCTCGACACCGGGGTCTCGTAGAGGAACAGGGTGTATGGGGTGAGTGATTTCAGAGAGGCGACACCGATTCCCGGCCCGGACGCGTTCCGCGCGAGCGGGCGTGATGCGCGATTGAGCCAGGCAGCGATCGTCTTGGGGGCCGGAGCAGCGGTCGGTGGCCATTGGGAGCGCCTCGACTCGCCGGAGGCGCTCGGGCTTCCGCCGGAGCTCGGCCAAATCGAGAAGACCGGTGGCGTCAGCCTCGAGGAGGCCGTGGCCCCCCTCGAGGTCGATGCGAAGTCCTATGTCTCCGCTCCGGCACGCAGGTTCCCCTCGGGGCTGGGTGCCGAGATGACGCAACGTCTCATCGACCGGCCGCACGCGGTGACCGCCGCTGCCCTGGTCGAGGTAAGCCTGCACAGCGACAGCCTCCTGGTGCGCGCCTCGGCAGCGGTTGCTGCGCTCGACACGGCGGGTGGGGCGCAGCGAACCGATGTCGTGGCGACGCTCGTGGACGGCGCCGACGCCAGGGATCCTCTGACCCGGCAGATCGCGCGGATCGGACTCTCACGAGTGAACCCGGGGCATGACAAGCTGGCCCACCTCGTTGGCCGCGCGGCAGAACTGACCGGCACGGACCGTCCTTCACACACGGCCGTCCTCACCCACGGGACGTTCGCGGCCAAGACCCGCTGGTGGCGTCCCGGCGGCGACTTCTACACCTATCTGGACGCGCTGGTTCCGCCGCTTCACCTCCACGACCCGAGCTTCGGGTGGAGCGGCCTCTACAGCGATCCCGCCCGGCAGCTGGCGGCGCAGCAACTGGCCGCCTGGCTCGTGGACCAGGGGCTGCAGCAGCCAGACCTGTTCGCACACAGTCACGGTGGAACCGTGGCCAACCTCGCCACCCGCGGAGGCGCGGAGTTCGAACGCCTCGTCCTGCTCAGCTGGCCGGTCCACACCCAATGGTTCCCGGACTTCACCCAGATCCAGCGAATCATCGATATCAGGGTCCGCCTCGACCTCGTGATCATCGCCGACCGAGGTGGACAGACCTTCACCCCTCCAGCGGCTTACCGAGGCAAGGTCACCTCCTACGTCAATGGGTGGTTCGACCATGGCGCGACCAACAACCCGGCGTACTGGCAACAGCACGACCTGCCCGCCGCATTGTGATCCGCGATCGCCGATAGGCTTGCCAGGGTGGGTGCGGCCTCCTCTGCGAAGGTCCTCGCGACGGGCTCGGCCTGGCGGCTGACCGGTCGCGCGGCGGCCGGTCGGAGGCTTGTCGACGCGGTCAACCAAGGCAGCGAGAATGAGCAGACGATCGCGGCTATCTTCCTCGTCAAGGCTGGCGACCGTGCGGTGCCACTGATCCACGAAGGACTCACTGCCTACGAGCCCTCGCCAACTCTCGTCGAGATCCTCGGCAGCATCGGCACCGACACCGCCCGGTTAGAGCTCCAGCGGGTGGCGTCGAATGGCTCTCCAGATCTTGCCCAGGCAGCCCAGCGCGCGCTCCGCACACTGGACGAGATCGACCGCAGCCAGAGCTAGCGCTCTCGGAAGCTGGAATTGAGGATGACGAGCCAAAGGCCACGCTCGGTCGCAGGGGTTTGGCCGAGCACCGGCGGGCCACATGGCAACTGTCGACCCGCTTGATTCCGCGCACGGAGCCAGATCCCGCAAGCGGCGGCAGGACACTGCCGCGTCGCGGCGGTATGGGGCGCCGGTTGGAGGCTTTTACCCGGCGGGGCTGGGCTCGAGTCCACACTGCTCCTTCCCGCGTCAGCGAGAACCGCCGCGCGTGTGCATCGAGCGAGCTCCCCCGGCCCAACGCGTTTCGGCAGCTACGCGAGCGAGTTGAACCAGGCTGGACCAACCTCATCGATATCACCCTCGACGCGGTGGACGGCAAGGGGGCGATCACCCTGGGGACGGCGCAGGCCCCCGTCCGTTGGTCGTCGTCGAGTACGACGACCAGGGGATCGCCGACGCCGACCGGCCCCGGGTCTTCGTCAGGTTCCTGTCGACGCAGCCACCGGGCGAGGGCGCCAGTCTCGGGTTGGGCACCGTCCACCACATCGGCGTGCGGCGCGCAGGCCGCATCACGGTGGACCCGAGACCGGGTGGCACCCCTCTGGCGTCGAGCTGCCCGCCGCCGCCGAGGCACCGACAGCTCCGTGTCACCGAAACGGAGGACGACGCGCGACCGAACTTGCCAGCGCGGACGGGCCGAACGGCATACCGGAGCACCGGTGGGGCCTGCTGGCCAAGGCTGCCTGTCAGCGGAGGTTGTAGAACTCGCGGTGGACGTTCGCCGGCTTCACGCCGGCCCGCAGGAGGTCGCGCTGGATCGCGTTGACCATCTGCTCAGGCCCGCAGAGGAAGGCCGAGAGCTGGTGGGCGTCGACGCCGGCGCTCTCGAGCACGATCTCCGCCGTGAGCCGCGCGGAGGTCTCGGTGTCGATGACGTGCAGGTGCAGCTCGTCGTGGTGGCTCGCGAGGTGGGCGACCTCGTCGGCGAGGGGAGCCGGGCCGCGTGCGGTGTAGAAGAAGTCGACGCGGTGGGGCAGGATGTCCGGCTCGACAGAGCGAAGCCAGCTGAGCATCGGTGCGACCCCGATGCCGCCGGCGACCCAGACCTGGTGCTCGGTGCCGCGGGTGTAGTCGAAGTGCCCCTGAGGGCTGCTGATGACGGCCGGCATACCGGGCGCGACGAGCTCGCCGATGCTCGACGTGAAGTCGCCGAGTGCGCGCACCGTGACGCGAATCTCCTTCTCCTGCGGGGCACTTGCGATCGTGAAGGGGTGTCGGTGCCAGCCGTCGCGAGCCTCGAGGTTGACGAGCGCGAACTGGCCCGGCCGGAACGAGAAGCGCTCGCCGAGGGGCCGCAGCCAGATCTCGAATGCTAAGTCGTCGATGGGTTCGACCGACGACACCTCGTAGTCGTGGGTGTGCGCGAGGCGCCGCGCGAGGAGCTCGCGGTAGAGGTAGAACGCCAACCCGACACCGCCGACCGCGACGTAGGACCAGCGCAGCAGCTGCGAGCCGAAGACCGACGAGTCCATCAACCCGTGGACGAATCCGAAGGCGAGGAAGATGCCGGTGAGGCGGTGGAAGCCGCGCCACAGCCCGTAGCTGCCGACCCAGCGGCCGACGAGGCGCACGGGCGCCGTCGACATGACGCGCTCAACCGGCTGCCGCAAGGGCCGAGGGGTGATCGAGCGCCACCGCGGGGCGATGGCCCACACCGTGAGGGTGGCGAGGCCGACGATGCCGATCGTGCCGAGGGTCGGGCCGAGCGGGGTGGCGTTGGGGTTGCCGGTGGTGGCGATGTGCACGCCGATGAGGATCGTGCCGGTCATGGCGGCCCGTCGGTGCCAGACCGCTGCCTTGTCGACGCCGTCGAAGAACTGCTCGACCCACCGGAGGGTGCTGATGAGGACGAGCCCGACCGACAGGAGCAGCACGCCCTCGGCACCGATGAGCTGCCCGATGAAGGGACCGGAGTCCCCGGCCGGCCGGGCCGCCACCCACAGGAGGGCGAAGGCGACGACGAGCGCCGCGATGGTCGCGGGCCCGATGAGGCGGGTGATGAGGTGCGCTCCGCGGTAGGGCCTGCGGTGTCGTACCGGCGTCTGCACGGCCATGCTGGGTCTCCGCTTCGGGTCGGGCACACGGCGCTGCGCACAGGGACTCTCGAGTCGATCTTCTCCGCCGCCGGGTCGACAGCGCTGCCGCCCGGCGGCCAGAGGATCGCTGGCCTTCACGTACCCCTCGGACGCGGTCCCTTGACGCGCCATGATGGGACGGTGAGCAGCGAGCGGGGACCCTGGACCTTTGATCCCGACGCCGTCGGCAACGCGGAGACCGACGCCTGGGCGTCGTACTACCGCCACGAGTGGTGGGCCTTCCTCAAGGCAGCCTTTGCGATGGTCCACGAGGG
This sequence comes from Humibacillus xanthopallidus, assembly GCF_006717145.1. Lineage (GTDB taxonomy): Bacteria > Actinomycetota > Actinomycetes > Actinomycetales > Dermatophilaceae > Humibacillus > Humibacillus xanthopallidus. Next base: position 528,007 of record NZ_VFQF01000003.1, read on the forward strand.
CTTCGGCATGGGACGCACCCGCACGCTGCAGGGCGCCTACTACGTCCTGCGGGCCAACCAGAAGTGGGCGCCCTACCCCGACAACGACGCCGACGCCGCGCGCGAGTACATGCGCCGCTTCTACGCGCTCGTGCTCCGGGGCAGCGACCACGGCCTGGACCCGGCCGAGGCCGCCCGGCGCGAGGTCGACTGGTGGCGGCTGCACCGGGAGCACCAGTACGGCATCGTCGGCGACGAGGAGCCGCTCGTCGACTCGCTGGTGAGCCTCTACTCCTACGTCTACGACGTGCCGGGCGACACCGTGCGGGAGGCCGCCCGTCAGCGGGTCCTCGCGATGGAGCACTCCGACGCCTGGGTGCACTCGGGACGCGACCTCGACAGCCCGCTGCTCGCGCAGGAGCGGGCGGCGCTGCTCGCGTCCTACCGCGCCCTGCGGGCGGCCGTCGGCTCCTGACGCCGCGCCGACGCCGGCCGCCGCCTCCGCCACCCGCCTCCGCCGCCTCCGCCACCCGCCTCCGCCGCCTCGCCAGGCCCCTGCGCGCGTCAGGCGGCCGAGGCCAGCTCGGCGAGGTCCTCGGGTGTCAGCGAGAGCTCGGCGACGGCCATGTTCTCCTCGAGGTGGGCGACCGACGACGTGCCGGGGATGAGGAGGACGTTGTCGGCCCGAGCGAGCAGCCACGCCAGTCCGACCCGGGCGGCCGTCGCGCCACGCCGCTGGGCCACCGCCTGCACGGCAGGCTGATCCGTGACCTTGGGCAGGTGCGGGAACGCTGATCCGAGAGGGAAGTACGGCACGTAGGCGATGCCGGCCTCGGCGCTGGCCTCGAGGACATCGGAGTCCTTCTGGTCCACCAGGCTGAAGGGGTTCTGCACGCAGACGATCTCGGTGATCGTCCGAGCGGCGCCCAGATCGGCGGCCGACACCGTCGACAGCCCGACGCCGGCGATCTTGCCCTCGTCACGAAGGGCCGCGAGCTCACCCACCTGGTCCTCGAGGGGAACGTCCGTCGCACCCTCGACGTGCTCGTCCATGCGGCGCAGGTTGACGGCCGTCAGCCGGTCGACGCCGAGGGTTCGGAGGTTCTCCTCCACGTCGGCCCGCAGGTCGGCCGGGTGCTGCGCCGGCAGCCACGCCCCGGACGTGTCACGGCGCGCGCCGACCTTCGACACGATCGCCAGCTCGGCCGCATACGGGTGCAGGGCCTCGTGGATGAGCTCGTTGCTGACGCCCGGCCCGTAGAACTGCGCCGTGTCGATGTGGTTGACGCCGAGCTCGACGGCACGACGCAGGACCCGCAGCGCCCCGTCGCGGTCACGTGGAGGCCCCATGACGCCGGGTCCGGGGAGCTGCATCGCGCCGAAGCCGACGCGTCGTACGGTGCGGTCTGCGAGGGGGAAGGTGTCGGTCATTCCGTCGACGCTAGGCGTTGGAGTGCGGTCCAAGGCAAGGGACGCTGGCCGCCTCCGCGCGGAAGTGGCCGAGCCTCAGGGTTGCTCGGGCGACGGCTGGAGCGTCGGCAGCACCCATGAGCCGTCGAAGAACTCGGCGCGCGGACGATAGAGGCGGATGAGGTAGTTCCACCCTTCGCCGGGCACGGGGATGGTGTTCGAGCCCGTGACGGAGTCGTCCGGCACGAACCGGACCGTCACCGAGCCGTCGTCGTTGCGATCCGCCGTGACGCTGTTGAGCGTGTAGCGACCCGAGGCGTTGGGCTCGAAGAAGCCCGCGGCGTTGTAGACGCTGACCGACCAGAACGCGTCGGCAGGCACGTCCCGCAGCGTCAGCACGTAGCTGCCGGGAGCGACCTTCGGGTCGACGCCGACGTATGCCGCCTCGCTGGTCGGGAGCCCGCCCCAGCCTGCCGCTGTGCCGATGAGGTGCCGGACCGGCTCGACCTCATCGCGGGTGCCGAACACCCGGTCGAAGGAGGAGAGGTTGCGGGCAAGATCGAGCAGGGCGCCGCGCGTCTGGTCGAGCGACGTCGTGTCGTAGTCGGAGGCCTCGAAGGGCTCGCTCGATCCGGCGGTGAGGACGACGCCGTCCTGGATGGCCGCAACCGCGGCCAGGTCGTCAGGGTTGTTGGGGTCGACGAGCGTGCGCACGGCGACGAGCGCATGGCCAGACCCCACGAGGTCGGCGGTGAGGTGGTGGACGCCTGGGTCGTGGAAGACGTCGACGACGTAGTGGTCCTCGTTGACCACCATGGCCGAGAGGTAGCGGCCGTCGGTCTCGGGCAGCGTGAGGTCGGCGCCTCGGGCGAGGTCGACGACGGCGAAGCTGTAGAGCGTGTCGCGGTTGAGGCGGATCACGGTCTGCTCGTCGATCGGAGCGGGCTCACGGTTGTGGCGGAAGAGGTTGACCCCGCCGGCACTCTGCTGGATGTCAGCCAGCATGCGTGCGGTCTCGACACGGACGAAGTTGTCGACGTTCACCGGCATCGTCATGGGGCGTCTTCTCTCACGAGGGAACGGGCGTGAGGCGATCCTACGAGGCCTCCTGCGGGTCGTGGCCAACACGACTCCGGTCGGCGGTCCCTGCCGCGCCGGGTGAATGGTGGTCGCCCGGACTTCACTCTCCATTCGGTCGAATTGTGCTCGCAGTTAACGGAATCCGAAGGATGCTCCCAGCCTCAGCCGACAGGGTGAGTGCGTCTCCAGATCATCCCTTGGCGGGTCGATGCCCGCCACACGAGAGGCTAACCGTGAACAGTCGCACCATCGTCAAGACCGCGCTCGCCAGCACCCTTGCGGCAGTCGCAGCCTTCTCCCTCGGCGGAGGCGCCGAGGCGCACGCCGGGCTGCCGGTCGTCAACGTGCCGAACGCCAACCCCAAGTTCGGCATCCAGGGCACCGTGCTGACGCCGTCGGCCACCGAGACGTCCGTCGCGTGGGGCAACCTGCCGCTCACCAACCCCGACACCGCCAACGGGGTCACCCACTACGGCTACAACACGCTCGACGGCGCACCGCTGACCCAGGCGACGAACGAGGCTCACAAGACCGAGCCCGACAAGAACGTCTACCTCGTCCTCGGCGGCAAGCACTACCTCTACCAGGGCCACGAGCTCGGGCCGCGCGGTTACGTCACGCGCGTCAACCTCGACGAGACGGACCCGCGGCGCCACGTCACGCTCATCTCCGACATCGACACCGCGGGCAACGCGTACCCAACCATCGACGGCATCACGTGGGACCCGTTCACCCAGCAGCTGCTCCTCACGGCGGAGTCCAGCTCGCCCAAGGGTGGCGTCTTCGCCGTCGGCCTCGACGCGAACGGCGACCCGGTCGACGGTGGCAAGGCCACCCGGCTGGGCGCCCTCGGCTCGGGCGGCTACGAGGGCATCCAGAACGACGCCGACGGCAACGTGTGGATCGTCGAGGACATCGGCGGCGCTGGTGCCGGCGGCGGCAAGGTGCCCAACAGCTTCGTCTACCGCTTCGTGCCGACCGACAAGTCTGACCTCACGAAGGGCGGCTCGCTGCAGGCCCTGCAGATCGAGCGCGAGGACGGGTCACCTGCCACGACGGCGCAGCTCCAGTCCAACCCGTCAGACCCATTCATCGGCCGGCTGCACTCGTACGGAACGTCGTTCGCGACGAGGTGGGTCACGATCCACACCGGCGCGGGCAGCTCCTTCGACGCCACGGCGGCCGCCAAGGCCGCGAGCGCCACGCCGCTCAAGCGCCCCGAGAACGGCGTCTTCCGTCCCGGCGCGGGCTTCAAGGAGTTCTACTTCACCGAGACGGGCGACACGACGGCGATGAGCACCCTGCCCGGCGCATACGGCGGCGTCTTCCGCATCAGCCAGGCGAGCGCGAGCGCCGACACCGGCCGCATCGCGATCGCCGCGGTCGGCGACAAGGAGCACACCGGCTTCGACAACATCTCCTTCGCCACCGCCGACGACCTGCTCGTCGTCGAGGACGCGGGCGACGGGCTGCACACGCAGCGCAACGCGCTCGACTCGGGCTACGTCTTCCACCTCGCCGACCGCGCGCAGGGCGAGGCGTATGCCGCCGAGCGGGGTCGCGCTCCCCAGCCCGTCCGCTTCCTCGCCGAAGGGCGCGACGCGTCGGCGACGTTCGACTCGATGAGCGGCCCGTCCTACAACGACGGCGACAACGAGATCACCGGCATCCACGTGTCCGACGGCGACGCCTCCGTCGGCGGGCTGCTCGGCGCCAAGGTGCCGCAGCCGACGACCTCGCCCGCCTGGCGCACCTTCTGGACGCAGCAGCACGGTGACAACACGACGTGGGAGATCAGCTGGAACGGTGCCCACCAGCACTGACCCGTTTGCGCTCCTTCTCGAGGGCAAACCTGCTCGATCGAGAGAGCGATCTGCGAGCCGAGGGATTGCTCTCTCGATCGGGCTTTGCACTGTGTCGCAACCCCTTTCGATCGAAAGAGCACTTCGTCGCAGACGCGTGAGGCCGCCCTGACAGCGAGGGGCGGCCTCACGGCATACGTCGGTCAACGGCACGCGGCGAACGCGTCCTCGACGAGGCGCGCGTTGCCGACCGACCAGTCCGCGTCGGTGACGACAGGACTGCCACGGCGCACCGCGTCGGCGAAGGCCTCGAGCTGGTAGGTGTAGCTCGACCTCGTACCGAGGTGTTCGACGACTTCCGGCTGCCCGTCGAGTCGCAACACGAGCGAGTCGCCCTCGTGGGGGACCGGGAACACCGGCACGAAGATCTCGCCAGCGCTGCCGCGCACGAGCAGGTGGAAGTCGCGCTCGGAGCAGTCCATGTCGCTCCCGCCGGAACCGGTCGCGCCGGAGGGGTAGGCGACCTCGACGAAGAGGCGCTCGTCGACGCCCGGGCGGCCGGGCCGGTCCTCGCGCCAGGCGCTCACGACGCGAGGCTCTCCACCGGCATACGGGCTGAGCAGCCGCAGCGCGGAGAGGCTGTAGCAGCCGAGGTCCATCGTCGACCCGCCGCCGAGCTCGCTCGACCAGCGCGGGTCGGAGGCGGGCGGCGCCGGCATCCTGAGGATCGCCTCGACGTGCTGCACGTCGCCCACCGCGCCGTCGGCCAGCAGCTGGCAGACCCGCTGGAAGAGTGGGTGGTAGGGGTAGTGGAAGGCCTCCATGAAGACGACGCCGGCAGCCGCGACAGCATCGCGCACCCGCACCGCCTCGTCGGCACTGAGCGCAGCAGGCTTCTCCGACAGGACGTGCTTGCCGGCCTCGGCCGCGCGGATGTTCCACTCGGCGTGCAGCGAGTTGGGCAGCGGGTTGTAGACCACCTCGACGTCGGGATCGTCGATGACTGCGGCATACGACTCGAGGACCCGCTCGACGCCGTGCTCCGAGGCGAACGCCCGGGCGCGCGCCACATCGCGCGCGGCCACGGCCACGAGGCTTTGCCCCGTGGCCGCAGCCGGACCGACGATGCTGAGGGGTGCGATGCGGGCGGCGCCGAGGATGCCGATGCGCAGCGGCTCGGCCACCGTCGGTGAGACTGCCCCGTCAGCCATGGGTCAGAGCGCCTTCTCGGCCTCGAGGAGGGTGTTGGCGGCGAAGCGCAGCCCCTCCATCTGGTCGAGCTCCTGGTCCTCGTGCTCGATGTTGACCGGCATGTCGGGGTCGACCTTGTGCAGTGCGCGGAGGAACTCGGTCCAGTAGGCCGTGTCGTGGCCGCGACCGACGGCGACGAAGTCCCACGAGGAGTTCTTCGGCCAGCCGCTCAGCGTCGAGCCTCCCCCGAGGGGAAGGTAGCCCGGCTCGCCCTCGGCGACGCGGTAGAAGCTGTCGTCGATGACCCCGTTGACCTTGGCCGCCTCGTTGATGCGGGTGTCCTTCGCGGCCGCGATGTAGACGAGCTCACCGAGGTCGGCGACGGCGAGGACGGGGTCGATGCCCTGCCAGAAGAGGTGGCTCGGATCCATCTCCGCCCCGATGTGCGTCGCGTTCGTCTCCTCGACGAGGCGGTGCAGGGTGCGCGGGTTGAAGACGATGTTGCCGGGGTGCATCTCGATGGCCACCTTGACGTCGGCAGCCGCGGCGCGGGCCTCGATGTCCTTCCAGTAGGGCACGGCGACGCTCCACTGGTGGTCCTGCACGTCGAGGAAGGGGCTCCACCACGGCAGCGGGTTCCACACGGGGACAGACGTGCCCGGCTCGCCACCCGGCGTGCCCGACATCGTGATGACACGCTTGACGTCGAGCAGCGACGCCAGCTCGATCGAGTCGATGAGGTCCTGCGAGTGGGGGAAGCCGGCGGCGGGGTGCAGCGGGTTGCCGTTGCAGTTGAGGGCCGTCAGCGTGAGGCCGCGTGAGCTGAACTCGCCGAGGTACTCCTGGCGGGCGTCCTCGCTCGAGCGCAGGGCCTCGACCGGCAGGTGGATCGGCGGCAGGAAGCCGCCCGAGTTGATCTCGGCACTCGTGAGCCCGAGGCTCGCGATCATGTCGAGGGCCTCGCCGAGGGGCTTGTCGCCGAGGCACGCGTTGTAGGCGCCGATGAGCATGGTGATCCTTCCGAACGTCTTTGTGGGGTGGGGGATTTCAGCTGACAGAGATGGTCGCACCGCCGGCGGCGGCCGAGCGGGCAACGGCGTCGATGATGGTGAGGTCGCGCACGCCGTCGTCGAAGGGTGCGACCTTGGGCAGGCCACCCTCGATGCCGGCGACCTGCTCGAGGAACGCGCGGGCCTGGTAGCCGAAGAGGTCGCCGACGCCGTAGGAGCAGCCGGGGAAGTCCATCGGCAGACCGCCCTTGACGTAGGGGTGGTCAGGGCCCGCGAGCACCTGGTTGTAGCCGTCAAAGCCGTCGCCGCGCAGCTGGCGGATGACGGAGAACTCGGCCGGACGGTCCATGTCCCACTTGGCTGCGCCGTTCTCGGCCATGAGGTCGAAGGCGAGCGAGTTGGCGTGACCGGGCGCGATGCGCGAGATCGAGAAGGTGCCGACGGCGCCCGACTCGAAGTGCGCCGTGAAGGTGGCGACGTCGTCGTTCTCGACCGGCTCGCGCACGTCGCTCAGCTGCGCCTTGGCGTGGCCGTAGGTCGTGCCGAGCGGCACCGCACGCTCCTTCACCTTCGTCGTGAAGACGCCACCGCTCACGGATGTCATTCGGCCGCAGACGAACTCGGCGAGGTCGATGAGGTGGCTGCCGATGTCGGCGAGGGCACCGGTGCCGGGTCCGCCCTTGTAGCGCCACGCCATCGGCGTCTCGGAGCTGCGGGCGTAGTCGCACCAGTAGCGGCCGTTGAAGTGCGACACCTCGCCGAGCTCGCTGGTCAGCAGGTCGCGGATGGCGGCAACGGCGGGCTGGCGACGGTAGACGAAGCCGACGCCGCTCACGAGGTCGGGGTGCGCCTCGGCGGCGGCGACCATCGCGGTGGCGTCCTCGAGGCTGGCCGCGAGCGGCTTCTCGCACAGTACGTGCTTGCCGGCGGCGAGCAGCGCCTCGACGATCTCACGGTGGAGGTGGTTGGCGACGACGACGCTGACGACCTGCACGTCGTCGGCCTCGAGCAGCTCGCGCCAGTCGGTGCCGTAGCGCTCGTAGCCGTAGCGCTCGGCGGCATCCTTGGCCACGCCCTCGTTCGCGTCGATCACGGCGGCATACCTAATGGGCGGGAGCGGTGGGTCGAAAAGTGTTGGGGCCGTGCGGTATCCGGCGCAGTGAGCGCGGCCGGCCATGCCGGCGCCGATGACGGCGACGCCGATCGGTGAAGGGGTCATGATGTGCCTCTCTGAACATCACTTGCGGAGCAGGGGCCCCTGCGCTTTTAAAGCGCTTTAAAGTGTGGTGAGATCAGTGTGCAGAGCCACTGGCCACCGTGTCAACACTTTGTTCTGACAAACTCGCGCCACCCGTCCGTCCAGCCTTCGAGGAGCTCGTATGCCGCCCCGCCCGCGTCTCGAGGACGTCGCAGCTCGCGCTCGCGTCTCGACCGCCACGGCCTCGCTCGTCCTGCGCGGCAAGCCGGGGCCAGGTGCAGCGGCTCGCGAGGCCGTGCTCGACGCGGCGCGTGCCCTCGGCTACCGTCCCGACGCCGCGGCCAGCCTTCTAGCCCGCCGCCGCACCCAGCTTCTCGGCGTGACGATGGATGTCAGCAACCCCTTCCACGCCGAGCTGCTCGAGGAGATCCAGGCGGCCGCCGATGATCGTGGCTATGACGTCGTCGTCAGCCCACTGACCCGCACCCGTGGCGAGCGGCGTGCTGTCGAGTCGCTGCTCGACTTCCGCTGCGAGGGGCTCCTCCTGCTCGGCCCGTCGATGACGGCGGGTGAGCTCGCCGAGCTGGGAGAGCGTCAGGCAGTCGTTGCCATCGGCCGTCGCGTCACGTCACCGGGCGTCGATGTCGTGCGCGCCGCGGACGATGTCGGCGTCGGGCTCGCCGTCGAGCACCTCGCCGGGCTCGGGCATCGCGAGATCGCCTTCGTCGAGGGGCGACCCGGTGCCATCACGACGCTGCGCCGGCAGGGGTATCGCCAGGCCATGAAGCGCCTGCCCGGGGTGGCCGCCCCGCGCACCCTCGCAGGGGGCGACACCGAGGAGGACGGTGTGGCCGCCGCCCAGCGGCTGCTCGACCACCCCCCGACGGCGGTCATCGCCTTCAACGACCGCTGCGCGCTCGGGCTGCTCGACCGGTTCCGCCGCGACGGGCTGGACGTGCCTCGCGACGTCTCGGTCGTCGGCTACGACGACAGCCCGGTGGCCCGGCTCGCGACCATCGACCTCACGACCGTCAGCCAAGCGCCGCACGCGATGGCCGAGGCTGCCGTGACCGCCGCCGTGGAGCGACTCGAGGGTGATCGGACGGCGCCGGCCGACGTCGTGCTCGAGCCCCACCTCGTCGTCCGCGGCACCACGGCCCCACCGCCGAGCCCCGCCTGAGTCCGGCTGGACCCCCGATTCGAGGTGATGTCGGCACTGAGGTGGGTGTCGCGATCACCTCGAACCGGCAGGGGAGTGTCCCCGATTCGAGGTGATGTCGGCACTGACGTGGGTGTCGCGATCACCTCGAACCGGCAGGGGATTGTCCCCGATTCGAGGTGATGTCGGCACTGACGTGGGTGCCGCGATCACCTCGAACTGGGGTCTTTGGCGCGGTTGGGCGGTCGGGCGGTGCTCGTGCGGACCACGAGCTCGGGATCGATGACCGTCGCCGGACCCGGGGCGGCGCCCGTCAGCCGCTCGTCGACCGTCCTGATGGCCGCGGCGCCGAGCCGCTCGGCGTCCTGGCGCACCGTGGTCAGGCCGACATGGGGGTATGCCGCCTGGCGGATGTCGTCGAAGCCGACGACCGACACGTCGTGGGGGACGCGTAGGCCTGCTTGTCGCACGACGTCGATGAATCCGAGGGCGCAGCGGTCGTTGAAGGCTGCGACTGCGGTCGGGCGACTACGTCCAAGTGCGAGGAATTCCGTTGCGGCAGAGGCGCCCTCAAGTTCCGTGAGGCCGCCAGGAATGACCAGCTCCCGAAGTTCTCCGGCCCGCCGCAACCCCGTCCGATAGCCTCGACGTCGTTCGGCCGCGCCCGCCGCGCGTCCGCCGTCGAGCAGCGCGATGTGCTCGTGGCCGAGCTCGACCAGGTGGGCGACGGCGAGCTGCAGGCCGGCCGCATCGTCGGTGCGAACGACGTCGACATCGCCGGAGACGGCACGCAGCACGCTGACGACGGGCAGCTGTCCGGCCAGGCGGGCGAGCGTGCCGGCAGCCAGAGTGCTGCCGAGGGCGACGATCGCCTCGCACCGTTCGGCCAACAGCGTGTCGACGGCGGCCGACTCGGTGCGATCAGGTGTGACGCCGCTGAGGACGACCTCGTAGCCCGCGGCGTCGGCATGCGTGTAGAGGCTTTGCAACAGGTCACCGTGGAAGGTCGCGCCGACTGAGAAGGTCACTCCGACCGTGCGGGTGCGGCTGCGGCCGAGCCGGCTCGCTCGGGTGTCCGGGCGGTAGTCGAGCTCTCGCGCCGCAGCGAGCACCCGCTCGCGAGTGGCGTCGGAGGCGCCGGCGACGCCCCGGAAGACGATCGAGACCAGGGCCCGAGAGACGCCGGCCCGCGCAGCGACGTCCTCCATGGTGACCCGCTCAGATGCCATGCCGAGAGTCTAGAGCGCTCTACCCAGTTCCCCGCAACCTCTTGACCTGTGGCCAGCGAGCCGCTTCACTGGAGCAACTAGAGCGCTCTAGTCGCGCAACCACGAAGGAGAAGCGATGTCCATCCCCGACCCCGTCCGCGTCGGCCTCATCGGCGCCGGCCGCATCGGCACCTACCACGCCACGACCCTGGCGCGCCGCCTCCCCGAGGCCGAGCTCGTCGCGGTCGCCGACCCGTTCGAGGCCTCCGCCAAGCGGCTCGGCGATGCGCTGGGGGTCGAGTGGCTCACCGACAGCCAGGCCCTCATCGACGACCCCCGCATCGAGGCTGTCGCGATCACGTGCGCGAGCACGGCCCACGCCGATCTCGTCGTCGCTGCCGCGCAGGCCGGCAAGGCCGTCTTCGTCGAGAAGCCGATGGCGATGACCCTCGCCGACGCCGGCCGCGCGATCGGCGCGGCCGAGGCGAACGGCATACCCCTGCAGGTGGGCTTCAACCGCAGGTTCGCTCGCGACTTCGCCACTGCCCACAACGTCGTCACGTCCGGTGGCATCGGCGCGCCGCAGCTGCTGCGGTCGCTGACGCGCGACCCCGGCCTCGCCAACCCTGCTGGCGTGCCGCCGTGGACGATCTTCACCCAGACGCTGATCCACGACTTCGACGCCCTCAACTGGCTCAACCCCGGCGCCACGGCCGTCGAGGTCAGCGTCATGGCCGACGCCCTCGTTGCGCCCGAGTTCAAGGACGGCGGGCTGCTCGACACGGCCGTCGTCACGATCCGCTACGACAACGGCGCCATCGCGGTCGCCGAGGCGAGCTTCTCGGCCGCATACGGCTACGACGTGCGGGCCGAGGTCTTCGGCTCGGCGGGCATGGTCCAGGCCGGCAGCCCGGCTCATCTCACGACGAGCCACTGGAGCGCCACGGGCGTCTCGAGCCCGACGGCACGCGCCGACACCGACCTCTTCGACAGCGCGTATGCCGCTGAGCTGGCAGCGTTCTGCGCCGCGGTCCGCGGGGGCGCCCCCACACCCGTCGGGGGCCGGGACGCGCGCGCGGCGCTGCGCATCGCGCTCGCCTGCGTCGAGTCGGTGGAGACCGGTGGCACCGTCACGGTCCGCGACACCGACCGGGTCGGTGCCTGATGACGACGACGGGAGCGAGCCCCTTCACGCTCGCGGTCAGTGCCGAGATGGTCTTCGTCGACCTCCCCTTCGCCGAGCGGGTGCGCCGCATCCATGGCCTCGGCTTCCAAGTCGAGATCTGGGACTGGACGCGGCACGATATCGAGGAGCTGGTGGCTCTGCGCGACGAGGGTGTCGTCTACTCGTCCATGACGGGATATGTGCGCGGGCGCCTCAGTGACGCCGAGGGGTCTGACGAGCTGCTCGCCACCGCAAGGGAATCCGTGCCCGTGGCGCAACGCCTGGGCATCCCCCGACTCAACCTGCACGGCACGGGACTCGATGACCGAGGCCTGCCGGTGCGCGCCGACCCGGTGGTGACGGGCGACATGTGGCTGACCGCCCGCTCGACGCTGGCACGCATCGCCGAGCTGGGGGAGAGCGCGGGCGTGACCTTCGTCCTCGAGAACCTCAACACGGCCGTCGACCACCCGGGCGTCCCGTTCGCGACCGCTGCCGATTGTCTGGCCCTCGTGAAGTCGGTCGACAGCCCGCACCTGCGCCTCATGCTCGACCTCTACCATGCACAGATCGGCGAGGGGAACCTCATCGAGCTCTGCCGGCGGGCCCTGCCGTTCATCGGCGAGATCCAGGTCGCCGACGTGCCGGGGCGGTGCGAACCGGGATCCGGTGAGATCGCCTACCCCGCGGTGGCCAGGGCCCTCGTCGAGATGGGTTACAAGGGACCGGTCGGGCTCGAGGCCTTCGCCTCGAGCGACCCCGAGCTGGCGCTCGCGCGCTTCCGCGAGGCCTTCACCGTGTGATCCCCCTCCCGAATCGAGGTGATCCTGTGCTCCACGTGGGTGCCGCGATCACCTCGACCGGGCGGGGTCGGACGGCGGTTCGAGGTGATCCTGTGCCCCACGTGGGTGCCGCGATCACCTCGAATCGGGGGTCAGGTCAGCTCTGGAGGGGGCCGGCCCAGCGCCAGTCGCCATCGGGCCCCAGGTACTCGACCCGGTTCACGCCGTCCTCGGTCTCCTCCTCGTCACGCGCCCAGAGGAGGGCCTCAGCATGGTCGGCATGGTCGCCCTCCGCGACGACATCGCCGAGGGCATCAAGGAACCGGTAGCGAGGCATGCTCGCGATGCTAGCCCGCGTGGACTCCCATTGGCCCTGTCGGCCGTCTACCTTCGGAGTATGGCCGAGAGGCCACTCGGTCAAGAACCTGAACACAAACTTCTAGCCTTCGTCGTCGCGTGGAAGGGTGCCACGCCGTCGGGCGAAGTACGTCGACCAGATCCCGACGCGGGTCTGACAGTCAGACCGCCCTAGACATCGGCACTAATCGCGCACCGCGGGGGCAATCGGCAACGTGTTGTCCGCAAGAGATCGAACTGAACCCGTGAGCACGTTAGATCCCCTGACATCGACTGCGCAGAAATAGTTGCCGTCGATCTGTCCGTCGGCGATTTCAATATCTTTGAAAAGATCTTGGCTCACGCGGCCGATGTACTCATTGAGTCTCTGCTCGCAGGCGACCCCGGAGCTCTCAGAAATGGGTCCGAAGTAGAAAACCTCGCGGCGGTGTGGTTTCGAGCAGGGCGTCTCCTCGGTTGTCCCGGGATCCGTGCAGCGTCTTAAGGCGTCGCCCGAGCTTTTGCCCAAGGTTCCGCGAATGGAGCTTCGATAATCAAGTCCCCGAAGCCCGGAGACCTGGCAGTCCAGGGCGCCGGACTCTATGGGACGGGTTTCTAGGCGGCTTAGTAGTACTTCGATATCTGGGTGGCCTCCAGCGTATCGAATGAGTTCGGCGGCAGAACAATCTCCGTTTTGTGAGAAAACTTCCGCGTCATGAGGTAACGAGCAATTGGTCGGATTCTCGCCCACCAGGCAGGTCCCAAGTTGCCATCGGGCAGCCAAGGGCGCAGCGGTGGAGATGTCGTGAGGAGGGTTGGTTGGGTTGCTGCCAGTTCCCGGAGCGATCGACTGAGGCGCAACCCGGCTTGTTCCCCCTTGGTCCGGAGCCTGCGTGGATTGTTTCCACGCGTAATAGCCCCCAGCGATCGACCCGAGAGCCCCAAGCAGGAAGACTGCCTTGACAATAAACTGGGCTACTGGCGAGAGCTTCGTGAAGAAGGCGCGAATGCTACTGACGATCACGGAAGTTCGACTTAGGTCAATCGCACGTCGGTCAGTACAGCGGTCAGCGATCCGCTTTCACAGTACTCGTTAACTTTGTCCTTATATAGTTGGATAATCAATGCATTGACGCCTCGAGCGTCAATCCTTATCGGGACGACGGAGTTGAATGGAACGCGCTTGATCTCCGCTTGACGTCCGTTGGAGGTAACGGCTACTAGCAGTGTCTGCGTTGACACGGCAGACGAATTTCCTTGGCCTGCGCGAAACTCCAACGAATCGAAGTTGTTTGCCAGTCTCAACTCGAGAGTCGTGGAGGCATCGGCTGAGCACTGGCTTACTGCGGTCGAGATCCCCCGAACTTGCTTGGCGCTGCCAATGTCATAGCGATCCTCCGTCCAGTCATTCGATGGATTGAAGAAGTCGACCAGGCCCAACTCGGAGCCCCGCTTGTCTGGCTGCACGGGCGCGGATCCGGCACTCGTCTCCAGACCTGTGGGAGTTGCCTCACTCGTAGACGACTCGCTCGTGACTTGTGGGGTGGACATGGCTGTGACCGTCACGGCGGAGGTGACGGTGACCGTGGGTGGCACGACGCCGCTAGGCCCTTGAGAACAGGCCGTCAACGGCACGATGGTTAGGACTGCAAGTGCAACTGTCGTCTTCCGCACGCGATGATCCTCCGCTCAGCTCGTGGCCCGATAGTAGGCAGCGGCGCCCGAATTCTCTACATACGGCTGCCCTTGTCTCGAAGCCTGGTCGAATCGTTGTTCGGCGAGTCGCCGAAAGTGGCTCGTCTGGCGACCTCGTCGACACTCGCTCACATTGGTTGGTATGTCGGATTGGCTTTACCGGCGAGGAAGAGGCCGAATCAGACAGCGACTCATCAGGCGATCGGCGCGCACGGATCGGGATGCAAGCTGTTCCTCGAGCGACTGCCCGCGGATGTCCGCACAGCGGATGGAGGGGCGGCCTGAAGAATGCGCCTCAACCGGGGCTCATGCTCGTCCGCTATCGTCGGAAGATGGCCGGAAAGCTGAGCCGACAGGCGGCGTCCGAGGCGCTGCCCGCGTGGCGGCACCTGCTCCAGCGAATGCACCTCACCGTGCGGGCGCCCGACTTCGTCACGGCGCTCGACTTCGTGGGTCGGGTCGGCCGGCTCGCGGAGGAGCAGGGGCACCATCCGGACGTCGACCTGCGCTACGACGTCGTGCACGTTGTGCTCTCGAGTCACGACGTCGGCGGCGTCACCGAGCGCGACGTCACCCTCGGCCGGGCCATCGACGCGGTCGTCGCCGAGCTGGGGCTCGTGTCGGAACCGAGCAGCCTCACCCAGGTCGAGATCGCGATCGACGCCCTCGACATCGACGCGGTGCAGCCGTTCTGGGCGGCGGTGCTCGGGTACGAGGCCGTGGCCCGCAACGACGTCCAGGACCGCCTCCAGCTGGGGCCGGCCGTGTGGTTCCAACAGATGGATGAGCCACGGCCACAACGAAATCGGATCCACCTCGACGTCACGGTCGCCCACGACGAGGCGCTCGCCCGCATCGATCGCGCCCTCGCTGCCGGCGGTCATCTCGTCTCCGATGCCGAGGCGCCGGCCTTCTGGATCCTTGCTGATGCCGAGGGCAACGAGGCGTGTGTGTGCACCTGGCAGGGCCGAGACCCGCAACCACACGACTGAGGTATGCCGTCCGCGCCCGTCAGGCGGCCAGGAGTGGCCACTCGACTCGAGTGAGGCGACCAACTGTGGCCTCTCGACTCGGGTGAGGCGACCAGGAGTGGCCACTCGACGGGTCAGGTCCAGCTCAGTGCGTCGGACGCGGCGAGGCAGACGAGGTCGGCCAGCTCGTCCGGGTGGGTGAAGAGGTTGTTGTGCGAGCCGCCGAGCAGTGATGTCCGCGTGCGTGCAGCAGACACGGCAGACGTCGCCAGCGTGTCGAGCCAGGCGGCCGGGGCGAAGGCGTCGTGCACCCCGCTCGTCACCGTGAGGGGTGCGCGCAGGGCGGCGATGCGGCGCTCGGGGGCATCACGCATACCGGAGTGCAGCATCTGGGCGATGCCCAGGCGGCCGTGGCCGATCTCAGCGGGGTCGACCTCGCGCGGGCCGTCGTCGCGGTAGGCGAAGGGGGTCACCGCAGCCAGGGGCACGACGTGTCGTCGCGTGGGCGCGAAGGTGGGCCCGGCCATGACCAGGGAGTAGCCGTGGCGCACGCCCTCGAGCGCGAGCGCCGCGGTGAGCGCAGCCTGCGAGCCCGTGGAGTGTCCGAGCACGACGACCGGCCGCTCGGCGGCCCGAGCCCGGACCCATCCGGCGGCCGACAGCCCGATGGCGTGGATGTTGGGGCGGGTCGGCCTCGGTCGGGCCGACCCGAAGCCCGGCAGGTCCAGCACCTCGCAGTCGAGTCCGCGGGCGGTGAGCGAGCGAGCCGTCGGCAGCGTGTAGAACGGTAGGCCCAGCCCCGGCAGGATGACGACGAGCGGCCCGCCAGCATCCAGACCCGATGCGGCAACTCGGAGCGACCGCACGACCCTCCCGCCGACCGGCGTCAACCGCTCCCTGATGTCCCCTGCTCCGACCCCCATGGCGCGAGACTATCCGCGTCACCCGTCGCTGGCTCTCACCGCACGACGAGGGCCAGCGCCGACACGACGGTGGCCGCGAGCACGGCCTGGTCGAAGCGGGTCTGGCTGAGGCGGCGGGCGGTGTGCAGTCCGATCCACGTGCCCAGCAGCACGAGCGGCGCGAGGGCGAGCGTGCGCCACAGCGTCTCGCCGTCGAAGAGACCGAGCCCGAGGCTGAAGGGCACCTTGCAGAGGTTGACGCCGAAGAAGAAGAGCGATGCCGTGCCGAGGAAGCGCCGCTTCTCGACCCCCTGCGCGACGAGGTAGAGCGTCATGACGGGCCCTGCCGCATTCGCCGTCATCGTCGCGAAGCCCGCGGCCACCCCCGTGCCGATCGCGGCAGGGCGGGACTCGCCGATGCGGGTCGTGTCGGGGGAGCGCCACTTCAGGGCGATCTGCATCGCCGCGAGCACCAGCAGCAGTACTCCGATGCACCGGCGCAGCGTCGCGTCGTCGACCCACGCGAGGAAGAGCGCGCCGAGCGCGAGGCCGGGGAGCACTGCCGGGATGAGCCGCCGCAGCATGACGAGGTCGGCGTCGCGCCGGTAGTGCCACACCGCGACGACGTCACCGATGAGCAGCAACAGGAGGATCGCGGCGGTCGACTCCTTGGTGGGCAGCACGAGCGCGAAGATCGCGATGGCGATGCTGCCGACTCCGCCGATGGCGGTCTTCGCGAACCCCACGAGCACGGCTGCCACCCCGAGCAGCAGCACCGTCGTGAGGGTCATGCCCGCGAGGGTATGCCGCCTGGCCGGCTCGGTGACCGCCCTGCTCGGCCGGTGGTCGGCTGCCGTGCCTCAGACCCCGAGGGATGCGCTGAGCTTGCCGAGCAGCCGCGCGAGGGTCGCCCGCTCGGCAGCGCTGAGCGGCTCGAGGAGCCGAGCCTCGTTGGCGAGGTGCTCCGGCACCGCGCGGTCGGTCAGCTCGAGCCCGGCGGGGGTGAGCGCGACGATGCGGCTGCGACGGTCGCCACCGGAGACGCGCCGCTCGACGAGGCCGGCGCCCTCGAGCCGGTCGAGCCGCTTCGTGACGGCGCCCGAGGTCACCATCGTCTGCTCGACGAGGTCGCTCGGCGTCAGCTCGTAGGGCGGCCCGCCCCGCCGCAGCGTCGCCAGGACGTCGAAGTCGCCCTCGCCGAGGCCGTGCGCGCTGTAGACCCGCACGAGCTCGGTCGTCAGAGCGAGCCCGACGCGGTGCAGCCGGCCGATGACGAGGATCGGTGACGCGTCGAGGTCGGGCCGCTCGTGCGCCCACTGGTCGACGACGTGCTGGACGTGGTCGTGGACCGGCTCGGCGCTCATGGACTGGACTCTATCTTCCATGGAAGGTAAATTGTCTTCCGTGGAAGACAATCGAGCTGGCTGGGGCACCATCGCCCTCACCGCAGTGCCCGCCGCCGTGTGGGGGTCGACGTATGCCGTGACGCAGCTCTGGCTGCCACCGGGCCGTCCACTCTTCGCCGCGACGCTCCGTGCGCTGCCCGTCGGACTGCTCATGCTCCTCTGGCTGCGACGCCTGCCGCGCGGCGACTGGTGGTGGCGCTCGCTCGTGCTCGGCAGCCTCAACATCGGCTTCTTCTACGCCCTGCTCTTCTTCGCCGCCTACCGCCTGCCGAGCGGCCTCGGTGCGACGCTCGTCGCCACCGCACCGATGGTGACGATGGCCGTCGCCTGGCTCCTCATCGGCGACCGCCCCGGACGGATCTCTTTAGCCGCCAGCGTGGTCGGCCTCTTCGGCGTCGGCCTGCTCGTGCTGCAGAACGGCCTCGACCGGCCGCTCGACCTGCTCGGCCTCGCCGCCGGCCTGCTCGCCGTCGTGCTCTCCTCCTGCGGCTTCGTCCTGACGAAGAAGTGGACGCCGCCGGTCGACGTCGTCACGGCGACCGCCTGGCAGCTCGTCGCCGGAGGGGCCGTCCTCGTGCCGATCGCGCTGCTCGTCGAGGGCGCGCCCCCGGCTCTCGACCTGCCGGCCGTGGGCGCCCTCGCCTACCTCGGTGTCGCCGGCAGCGGCCTCGCCTACGTCCTGTGGTTCCGCGGCCTGCGCATCCTCGGGCCGACGGCGGCCTCGATCATCGGGCTCGTCAACCCCGTCGTCGGAGTGGTGCTCGGCGTCGTCCTTCTCGGGGAGTCGTTCGGCCCCGTGCACCTCGTCGCGATGGGCCTCATCGTCGGCAGCGTGCTGGCCGCGCAGGAGCCGTGCGTGCGGCCCTCGCCCGTCGCTTCCCGCGAGCCCTCCGTCCGCACTACGCGACCACGCGCTGGTTCCGTCACGACGGGCCGCCCGGACGCGCTCGACACCCCGGCACTCGCTCTCGTGCCGAGCCGGAGCAAGCGGGCTCAGCTGCCGGCGCGGTAGCCGACCGTCGCGAACCCGGGTCCCGAGACACCCGTCACGACGACGGTCCCGGAGGACGTGATGGCCACGGCGTGCGCCTCGCTGATCGGGGGCTCGGCGCCTGCCGGTGCGGCATACGTCGCCGTCCAGCTGACTGCGCCGGTCGCGCTGTCCTGGCCGACGGTTGCGTACTGGTCCTGCATCGGAGCCGGCACGGTGCGGCCGGTCACGACGACGGTGGCGCCGTCGGGGCTGACCGCGAGGTCCGAGGCGTTGTCGTCTCCGCCGGCGGGTGCGTTCCACCGCGTCGCCCACCGCCTGCTGCCATCGGTCGTCGCGTAGGCGAGGGTGATCATGTCCTCGTGCCCCTGCGTGGCACCCTCGCTCGTGCCGGCCACGAAGACGGTCGCGCCGTCGGGTGCGAACCCGATGGAGCCGGTCCCCTCGTTCTGATGAGCCGGTCCGTCGTAGCGGGCGACCCAGCGCTGCCTGCCGGTCACCGCGTCATAGGCCACCGTGGCGGAGTCGGTCCGGGTCGCCTTGGTCTCGCTGAAACCGGTCGTGACGACCGTTCGGCCGTCGGGGCTCACGCCGACCGCCAGGGCGCTGTCGTTCCCGGCGACGTTGGAACCATAGATCGTGACCCACCGGCGGGCGCCGGTCGACGCGTCGTAGGCGATGGTCGCGAACTGCGACTCGCCGCCCGACGCGGCAGTGGCGCCGGCCGCATACACCGTCGTGCCGTCAGCACTCGCGGCGAGCGAGTGCGCTCCGCTGGGGAACCAGCCCTGCTCGGTCGCACCGCGCTCGTCGTAGCGGGCGACCCAACGCTGCGCGCCCGTCGTCGCGTCATAGGCCACGGTGGCGAAGTGCGTCCCGCCAGGGCTGCCGGCGCTCGTTCCGTTGACGACGACGAGCGATCCCGCTGTCACGATCGCAGCCGGGTTGTCGGCGCCGGAACCTTTGCCGGCATAGGTCGTCCGCCACATCGGCTTGCCCGTCGCGGCGTCGAACGCCACGGTGAGGTAGTCCTCGCCGGTGGTGGCAGCCGAGGAGGTGCCCGTCGCGAAGACGGTCGCGCCGTCGGCGCTGACGGCGACAGCTGCCGCGCCGTCGGTCCATCCCGTGCCGGTGGCGATCCAGCGTTGCGCGCCGGAGGCGATCGTGTAGGCGATGGCCGGCCCCTGGCCGACGACGTAGGCGACGGTGCCGTCGCTGCTCACCGCGACGTCCTGCCCCGCGGCCGGCCGTCCAGCCGAGGCGGGCTTCCACGCCTGGGCCCACAGCTGTCGCACCGATCCGGTGACTACCGAGTCGCCCGTCGCGCCGGTCGGCCCGCCGGACGTGGGGGACGCGCTGGTGGCCGGGCTCGAGGCGGGCGTCGGCGTGGACGGCGTCGTGCCGCACGCCGCCACGCCCAGCACGAACGCGGCGCAGAGGGCGGTGCTCCTGGTGAGTCGGCGACTGATGCGGTGTGAGCTGACGAAGGTTGACATGGCGGGACTCCTCTCCAGCACAGCGTTCCGCGCGTGCCCGGCGGCGCGTCAGAGTCGTTGGTCCTCCGAGTCGGACACGTCGGTGCTCGTCGGCGCTCGTCCATGACCGTCCGCGCCCGTCCGCGGTCCGTGCCCCTCCGCCCACGCCGACCGGCCTCGTCCCGCACCGACCCTCTGCCGCACCCGGTTGGCGAGCCGGGCTTTCGCGACGGGCCCGCAGGGGTAAGGGTGAGGTCATGACCAACGACGCCCACGCATTCGATGTCATCGTCATCGGGCTCGGCCCCGGCGGTGAGCACGTCGCCGGCAGCCTCGCCGAGCGCGGCCTGCGGGTGCTCGCCCTCGACGACCGCCTCGTCGGCGGCGAGTGCCCCTACTGGGGCTGCATCCCCTCGAAGATGATGATCCGGGCCGCCGACGCCCTCGCCGAGGCCCGCCGGGTCGACGGTCTCGCCGGCACGGTCGGCGAGGTCACCCCCGACTGGAGCGTCGTGGCCCGCCGCATCCGCGACGAGGCCACCGACGACTGGGACGACCAGGTCGCCGTCGACCGCCTCGTCGGCAAGGGCGCCACCTTCGTGCGCGGGCGGGGTGTCATCGAGGGCCCCGGGCGGGTCGCCGTCGACGGCACGACCTACACCGCGACGACGGGCATCGTCGTGGGCACCGGCACCACCGCCGCGGTCCCGCCCATCGA
Source organism: Humibacillus xanthopallidus (assembly GCF_006717145.1). GTDB lineage: Bacteria > Actinomycetota > Actinomycetes > Actinomycetales > Dermatophilaceae > Humibacillus > Humibacillus xanthopallidus. Next base: position 548,485 of record NZ_VFQF01000003.1, read on the forward strand.
GGGCCTCGCGGACACCCCGTACTGGACGAACCACGAGATCATCGAGGCCACCGAGCTGCCCGCGTCGATCATCGTGCTCGGCGGTGGCGCCATCGGCTGCGAGCTGAGCCAGGTCATGGCCCGCTTCGGCGTCGACGTCACCGTCGTGGAGGCCGCCGACCGCCTGCTCGCCCTCGAGGAGCCCGAGGCCTCAGCGATCCTCGCCTCGACGTTCGAGGCCGAGGGCATCACAGTGCGGCAGGGTGTCGGCGCCGAGAAGGTCGCCCACGACGGCGACACCTTCACCGTGACCCTCGCCGACGGCTCGACCCTCACCGCCGAGCGGCTGCTCGTCGCCACCGGCCGCCGCGCCGACCTCCGGGCCGTCGGCCTGCACCGGGTCGGCGTCGCCGAGGACGCTCGCACGGTGCCCGTCGACGACCGCTGCCGTGTGACCGGCGGGGTCTGGGCTGTGGGTGACATCACCGGCAAGGGCGCCTTCACCCACGTCTCGATGTACCAGGCCGGCATCGTCATCCGCGACGTCCTCGGCGACGACGGGCCGCCGGCGTCGTATGCCGCCCTGCCGCGCGTCACGTTCACCGACCCCGAGGTCGGCTCCGTCGGCCTGACCGAGAAGCAGGCGCGCGACCAGCTGGCGCACGTGCAGGTCGGCGTCACCCCGCTCGGCGAGACGACGCGAGGCTGGATCGCCAAGGCCGACGGGCTCATCAAGCTCGTGGCCGACGCCGACAGAGGCGTGCTCGTCGGCGCGACGACGATGGGCCCCGCAGGCGGCGAGGTGCTCGGCGCGCTCGCCGTCGCGGTCCACGCCGAGGTGCCGATCGAGCGGCTCCGCTCGATGATCTACGCCTACCCGACCCTCCACCGCGGCATCGAGGACGCCCTCGGCCGCCTCGCCTGAGCGCGCCCGCGGGCTCTGGGCCCAGCCCCGTCACCAGCCGTTGGTATGCCGTTCGCCCGCCGGACGGCATACCCCGGCTGTGTCGTCGGCGGGCCAGATAGCGTTGCGGGCATGGCACAGCGACTGCTCGCGCTCGACCTCGACGGCACGACCCTCAACCACATGGGGGAGCTCTCACCTGCGGTGCGCGACGCGATCGCGGCCCTGCCGGAGGAGGTGTCGGTCGTCGTCGCGACCGGACGCTCGATCATCGCGACGACGCCGATCCTCGAGGCGCTCGGGCTGCGTGAGGGCTATGCCGTCTGCTCCAACGGAGCCCTGACGATCGCGCTCGAGCCGGGGTCGGAGCTCGGCTACTCCGTCATCGACATGGTGACCTTCGACCCCTGGCCCGTGCTCGAGAAGCTGCGCGTGGCGCTGCCCGACGCGCTCATCGCCGTCGAGGAGCCGGGCATCGGCTTCAAGGTGAGCCGGCACTTCCCCGACGGCGAGCTCATGGGCCACTCCCGTGAGGTCGACTGGGACGAGCTCGTCGCGCACCCCGTCACCCGTGTGACGCTGCGCCAGCCCGAGTCGAGCGCCGAGGACTTCATGGAGCTCGTCGAGCGCGCGGGACTGCACGAGGTGTCCTACGCCGTCGGATGGTCGGCCTGGCTCGACATCAACCCCGAGGGCGTCTCCAAGGCCAGTGCGCTCGAGCTCGTGCGGCGCCACCTGCAGGTCGAGCCCGCCCACACCATCGCGTGCGGCGACCAGCGCAACGACCTCGAGATGCTGCACTGGGCGGCTTGGGGCGTCGCGATGGGCAACGCCCCCGACCAGGTCAAGGCGATCGCCGACGAGGTCACCGGTCACGTCGACGACGACGGCCTCGTGCCGGTCGTCGAGGCCGTCTCCGAGGCGGTGCGTGCCGGAGTGACGTTCCGCGAGGGGGTGGCCTCGGCCGCGACCGCGCGGCTCGAGCTCTAGCCCGCCACGCGGCATACCCTGTCGGAGGAGGGAGGGCGCCGTGCCGATCGTCTACATCCATGGCGTCGCGGTGCGCGACGAGGACGAGGTGCTGGCCAGGGCCATCCGGCAGTTCGGTGAAGTGCCCTGGACGACCATCGAGCAGCACCTGCGCACGCACGTCGCGCCTGCGATCTCGGACGACCCCGGCGGGGTGCCGGTCATGCGCGCCTACTGGGGCGATCTGGGCGCCCGATTCGCCTGGGGCGGAAGGTCGCTCGTCTCCCGACCGGAGGACCTGCGCGACGATGCGGCTGACGTCGTCGACGAGGCTGCCGAGCGTCTCGCCGACGAGCCGGGTGCGACGGCCGAGACCGGCGAGGCCGACGAGAGCGGCGAGGCCGACGAGAGCGGTGGCAAGCCGGGCCTGCGCGCGCGGGGGGTGCGCCGGCTGCGGTCGACGGCCACGGCGATCCGCCGGCCCCTCGAGGACTTCGTGCCTCTCTTCATCGGCGACGTCATGACCTACGTCGTGGGCCGCGGCACCTCCGACGCCCCCGGCCCGATCATCGAGCGGGTCCTGCAGCAGCTCGATGCGGCAGCCTTCGCGGCGGCGAGCCGGGAGGAGCCGCTCGTCGTGCTCACGCACAGCATGGGCGGGCAGATCGTCTACGACCTCGTCACCCACTTCCTGCCGCGCATGCCCGAGCACCGCGGCATCCGCATCGACTACTGGTGCGCGGCCGCGTCGCAGGTGGGCCTCTTCGAGGAGCTCGGCCTCTTCATCGAGAGCGACCCGACGTGCGGGGCCGACACGGGTCGCATGGCGAAGCACCCGTCTGCCGAACACCTCGGCGGGTGGTGGAACGTCTGGGACCACGCCGACCTGCTGAGCTTCCGGGCCGCGGGCATCATCGAGGGGGTCGACGACTCACCGTTCTTCGCGAGCGGGTCCCTCGCCACCGACCACTACCGCTACCTCGCGAACCCCGACTTCTACCGGGCGCTGGCCGAGCGGGTGGCCGTGAGTGTGGAAAAGGATCGCTAGGCGTGTCGAGATGCGGCGGCGCCGATCGACGTGGTGGTGAGCGAGGCCGCGAGGGCAGCGCCGCACGAGGGAGACTCACATGCGATTCATGATCATCGTCCCCGCCACCGCCCGCTCCGAGGCCGGCGGCCTGCCGACTGAGGCGGAGCTCGCCGCCATGACCGACTACAACGAGGAGCTGCTGCGCGCCGGTGTGCTCGTCGGTGGCGAGGGGCTGCACCCGACGAGCCGCGGCGCCCGCTTCGACTTCGCGCCCGACGGTGAGGTGACCATCACCGACGGGCCCTTTGCGGAGTCCAAGGAGCTCGTCGCCGGCTTCACCCTCATCGACGTGAGCTCGCGCGACGAGGCCGTGGAGTGGGTCAAGAGGTGGCCGCGGCTCGGCGGCGAGGAGGGCTTCGGGCTCGAGCTGCGCCAGGTCTTCGCGGCCGAGGACTTCGGGGCCGAGCTCACCCCCGAGCTGCAGGAGCGCGAGGCGCAGATGCGCGCCCGGACCAGCGCCACCACCCCCCAGGCCTGATTCGGGCACCCACGGCCCAGCCAACCCACACTCGAAGGAGCAGTGCGTCGCCGTCCAGCGAGCCCGCGCGGGCGTGGGGGAGGGCGACGAACTGCTCATTCGACTGACGAGGCGATGTTCACGATCGAGAGAGCGATTCGTCGGGGTGGATCGCTCATCGGGAGATGACACCCGCTCGTGCAAGAGTGAGCGGGTGCCACCCACCACCTCTGCCCACGACGTCGAGAGCGTGCGCCGCACCGTCGAGGCGGTCTGGCGCATGGAGGCCGCCAAGGTCACAGCGGTCGTCGCACGCGTCGTCGGCGACGTCGGCCTCGCTGAGGACCTCGCGCAGGACGCCTTCGTGCAGGCGCTCGAGCAGTGGCCGCGCGACGGGGTGCCCGACAAGCCCGGTGCGTGGCTCACCTCGACGGCGCGACGGCGCGCCATCGACCGCATCCGCCGTGACGTCAACCTCGCGAGCAAGCTGCAGCAGGTGGGCCACGCGGAGGAGCTGAGGGCAGCTGACACGGCCGAGGCGGACTTCGACGCGGCGCTCGCCGACATCGATGACGACGTGCTCGGGCTCGTCTTCGCCGCCTGTCATCCCGTGCTCACGCCCCAGGCGCGAATCTCGTTGACGCTAAGGATGATCGGTGGTCTGACGACGCGCGAGATCGCCCGCGCCTTCCTCACGTCCGAGGCGACCATCGGCCAGCGCATCTCGCGGGCGAAGCGCACGCTGAGCCAGGACGGAGTGACGATCGAGGTCCCCTCCGGCGCCGACCTCGCTCCGCGGCTCGCGTCGGTGCTCGAGGTCGTCTACCTCATCTTCAACGAGGGGTATGCCGCGACGTCGGGTCAGGACTGGGTGCGTGGCGACCTCATGGAGGAGGCGATCCGGCTCGGCCGCAAGCTCGAGGCGCTCGCCCCCCGCGAGGCCGAGGTGCACGGACTGCTCGCGCTCATGGAGATCCAGGCCTCGCGCACCCGAGCACGCATCGGCCGCGACGGCGAGCCGGTGCTCCTCCTCGACCAGGACCGCACGCGCTGGGACTGGTCGCTCATCCGCCACGCGCTCGCCGCGCTCGACCGCGCGACCACGCCGGACGGCACCCGCGCCGAGACCCCGCCGGGGCCGTACGTGCTCCAGGCCGCCATCGCCGCCTGCCATGCACGGGCCCGCACCGCCGACCAGACCGACTGGCCGATGATCGTGCGGCTCTACGAGCAGCTCGGCGCGCTGCGCCCCTCTCCGGTCATCGATCTCAACCGTGCTGTCGCGCTGTCGTATGCCGTGGGGCCGGCTGCCGCGCTCGACGTCGTCGACGGGCTGGTCGGGTCGGGGGCCCTGGAGGACTACCACCTGCTGCCGAGCGTGCGCGGCGACCTCCTCGAACGCCTGGGGCGTGGCGACGAGGCCCGGTCGGAGTTCGCTCGTGCTGCCGCGATGACCCAGAACGACGCGGAGCGGGCGCTGCTCGAGCGTCGCGCCGAGGGGGCCGAGTCGCAGGCCTGATCAATCCGCCTGCGGACGTGGCGTATCAGGGCTACCGTCGAATGGCCCTGCACTGTCATGGAGGGAGCAGGCACGTGGCTGCAGCTGTGAAGGGTCCGTTCGAGACGGCATACGCCCGCGGCATCGTCGACGAGCTGCCGCCGCCGACGCGACGGCGCCGTGCGCTGGCTGCGCCCTTCGCCCTGCACGGCGGCGTCATCACACCGAGCGGCGCCTGGAGCAGCGGCTACGTCACGGTGGCCGCGGGTGAGATCACCCGGGTGGCGAAGACGAAGCCGACCGACGTGCGCGTCCTCGAGACCGACGGGGTCATCCTGCCCGGGCTGCTCGACCTGCACGGGCACCCGGAGTTCAACGTCTTCGCTGCGTGGGAGCCGCCGAAGCTCTACCCGAACCGCTATGCGTGGCGGCGGTCCAAGCCCTACCAGGCCCTCGTGCGTGACCCGCAGAACGTGCTCCTCACGCAGGTGCCGCCGAAGACGCAGACCCGGTATGCCGAGGTGCGGGCCCTCGTCGGCGGCGTCACCGGCATCCAGGGAGCGTCGGGGGCGAGCAGCGCATCGTCGGAACCGCTCGTGCGCAACATCGACCAGTGGGCCTTCGGTGCGCACCGGGCGCGGTCGATGGTCGACCTGCCGTCGGGCACCTTCGGGCTGCCGAGCTTCCAGGCGGTGATGAAGCGGATCACCGCCGGCGACGTCAACGCGTTCTACCTGCACCTGTCGGAGGGGCGGCGTGGAGACGAGGTGAGCGCCAAGGAGTTCCAGCGTTTCCTCGATCTCGGCGGCGCCACCTCGGTCACGAACATCATCCACGGCAGCGCCCTGACCGTCGACGACCTGCACACCGTGGCCGGGCTCGGCTGCCGGCTCGTGTGGTCGCCGCAGTCGAACCTGCGCCTCTACGGAGAGACGACACTGGCCGGGGAGGCAATCGCCGCAGGGATGCCCGTGGCACTGGGCGCCGACTGGCTGCCGTCAGGCTCGACGAGCCTCCTCGCGGAGATGAAGGTCGCGCGGCGCGAGCTCGCTCGGCAGGGTCGCCCGATAGCGGCTGCCGATCTCGTCGCGATGGTCACCTCAGTGGCCGCCCGAGTCGCCGGGCTGGACGAGCACCTCGGCTCGATCGCAGTGGGCCGACCGGCGGATCTCGTTGTGCTGGAACGGCATCACAGCGATGCCTATGAGAATGTGTGTCTCGCTGACCCGTCCTGGGTCGAGCTCGTCTGCATCGGTGGCGACGTCACCTACGCGCGTGCCGACTGGTTCGGTGAGCTGTCGGCGTCCGCCACGTCGTCGACGATCGAGGACCTCATCGCGTGGGGCAAGCCGATGCGCCTCGACACCGGCTACCAGGGTGGCGCCGACGTGCCGTCGCTGTCGGCAGTGCGCAGCCAGCTCACCGGTGCCTACCCTGCGGTGGGGCCGATCTTCGCCTGAGCCTCAGCGGGATTCGCGAAAACCGCCACGGGGCGGTCACATCGGGCGATATCGTGTCGGTGCTCAGTCTGCACGGGGGACTCGGCATCCAGGAGTCATGCCACAGCGTCGGCCCGGGTGATGGCGAAAGCCCCATCTCTTTCTTACAGAAGGACACTCATGAGCAGTGAGACCAAGAACCCGTCCGAGCACCGGGGAGTCGCCCGGCGCACCGTGGCCAAGGGCATGGCATGGTCGGTGCCTGCGGTCGCAGTTGCGGCTGCCGCCCCGGTGCTCGCCGCCTCGGGCGCTCCGCCCACCCCCGCCGTCGGAACCGCCTGCAAGCTGCCGGGCAACAGCGCCCAGGGTTGCGCGGACGTCTTCGCCGGGCTTCCCGGGCTCGACCCGAACAAGGCGTTCGCCATCCCCCTGCTCATCACGAACAACACGAACAAGGCGATCGTCCTCAAGCCGAGCGTCACGATCACGTCGTCCGGGCTGCCCTTCAACGTCGTGGGCATCATCCCCACCTACTGCACCCCGATCGCTCCGGGGGCTTCCGTCAAGGTCATCGTCTATGCGAACTCGGACAACAGCGCCAACCAGTCCGTCACCCTGGGCTTCATCATCCCGTGGGGGCATGACTGCAACGACGTCGACCACGCGCCGATCGTCATCAACGACGTCGTGATCAGCGCGTTCCCGCCCTGCTCGAGCAACACCCCGTTCCCGCAGGGTCCCCCGACCTGCGACCCGCCCTTCTACCAGCAGCCGGCCTGACGACAGCCGGCCGGGCGGAGCCGCCGCCCGGCCGTGTGGCCGAGTTGCAGGACCGGCATCAGCTCGTGGCGCTCGGCGACGGCTTGGCCGCCGGAGCGGCGAGGTGCACGACGACACGCGCCGTCGGGTCGGTCGCTCCGACTCCGGTGACGAGGGCCTTGGTGCCGACCGAGACCGCTCCGATCGTCGAGGCCGTTGCCTTGGCTCCCTTGCCCGACCCCGCGATCCGCTGTCGCACGGTGGTGTCGGCAGTGACGGCGAACGTCATCGAGACGCCGTCCTTGGCCTTGACCGTGATCGAGGTGGCCGAGACGGCGGTGACGTCGCCCCGGATCGCCTGATGGGTGACGGGCCCCTGCTGGCTCTCGGTCACCCAGGTGGCGTGCAGCGCCCGGAGGAGCCGAACCCGCAGTCCTCGTCGGTCTGCGCCGTTCGGGGTGTCACCGGCTGTCGGGGTGTCGACGGCGGCGTTCACGAGCTCGACGGTGTCGGAGCCGGAGGCGCCCTGGGCCGACACCTGCTGGTCGGCTGGTGCGGAGGCTGTGGCGGGATCGGTCTCGGAGCATGCCCCGAGGGCGAGGGTGCTGAGTCCGATGATCACGGCGACGGAGGCGGCGGGCTTGCGCCAGGTGGTGTGGTTCGTCATGTCTCCAGCCTGCCGCGCCGACGTCAAGGACCGGCCAGCATCATGTTCGGATCACGTTCGGCTGACGCCGAAGGACCACCCGTCCTCCCCGAATACGTCACCAGAGCCAATCGAAAGAGCAGTTCGTCGGCCATCTCCACGACGAACTGCTCTTTCGATTGGTGGGGTGGGGTCAGTGCTCCTGGACCAGCTCCTCCTCGACGTCGCTGTCGATGTCCCGGTCACGCTCACGGCGGTTCGCGGCGAGACTCGTCAGGGTGACGACGACGAGGATGCCGATGATGACGCCGAGCGAGGCCAGCGTCGGGATCTCGGGCACGGCCGGCCACACGGTGTGGGCCCAGTGCAGCACGAGCTTGACGCCGATGAAGCCGAGGATGAGCGCGAGGCCGTGGCCCAGGTGGACGAGCGAGCTGAGGGCGTTCTCGAGGACGAAGTAGAGGGCGCGCAGTCCGAGCAGGGCGAAGGCGTTCGTCGCGAAGACGAGGTAGGGGTCGCCGGTGATGCCGTACACCGCGGGCACCGAGTCGATCGCGAAGACGATGTCGGTGCCGAGGATGGCGATCGCGACGACGGCGAGCGGCGTGAGCCAGCGCTTGCCGTCACGCTTGACGCTGAGGCTCGTGCCCTCGTAGCCCTCGGTGACGGGGTAGAAGCGCTTGATGAAGCGGACGCTGCGGATCGAGCCGACGTCGATGGTGTGGTCCTCGTCGGAGAGCGCGTCGCGGCCGACCTTGATCGCCGTGACGAGCAGGATCGCGCCGAAGAGCAGGAAGGTCCACGAGAAGCTCGCGATCATCTGGGCGCCGAGCGCGATGAAGATGCCGCGCAGGATCAGCGCGCCGGCAACGCCGATGAGCAGCACTCGTTGGCGCAGCTCGCGCGGCACGGCGAAGGCGGACAGCAGGATGATGAAGACGAAGAGGTTGTCGACCGACAGCGACTTCTCGACGAGGTAGCCGGTGTAGTACTCGATGCCCTGCTGCGAGCCGTACTGCGACCAGAGGAACACCCCGAAGGCGAGCGGGATGGCGATGTAGAACGCCGACCAGCCCACCGCCTCGCGCATGCTCGGGTCGTGCGGCTTGCGCGTGATGAGGAAGTCGATGACGAAGAGCGCGACGATGGCGACGATGGTGGCGGTCCAGAGCGTCGGGGTGCCGATCGACTCCGTCGTCGAGACGGCCGAGACCGCCGTGACGGTCGATGCGGATGCGAGCATGAGGTCTCCTCAGAACGATGTCTGAGGTCTCCTTCACCGGCTCGCGCCGACCCCGCACCGAGGCGGCCGTGGGGCCACCGGACTGACCGGAACGGGCGTGGGAAGTACTCCCCTCGCGATGAAGTGTAGGGAAGGTGCGCCTCACACCCAAATGCCGCTGTCCAACGTTGGACACCACCGCGCCGCGGTATGCCGGGTGGCCGGGGCCCGCGGCATACGCGAGCGGGTGCGCGGTCAGTTCGCGAGCTGGAACGTCACGTAGCGGTCGGCGCTCATCTGCAGGTAGAGGGCCATCGCGCACGGCAGGCCCTTGTCCTGGCGCGCCAGCGGGGGTGCCACGACGGCGAGCACCGGCTTGCCGACGACGGGCAGCGGCGGCACCGTCGCGACGACGCGCAGCGTGCGGTCGACGTCCTTGATGGCCCACAGGCTGCCCGCCCGCGCCTCGACCTCGGCCCGCGTCAGCAGGACCGGTGACGTCGACGCGATGTACGTGCGGTCGCAGAACGAGATGCGCTGCGGGGTCTGCCACCACGTGCCGTAGGCCCGGCGGTAGGCGATGCTCGCTGCACCGATGACGCCGACGACGAGGGCCACGACGGCCAGGGCTGCGACGACACGACGCCCCCGGCTCGGCGTCCGGTCCCGGTCGGGTGGGGTCCCCAGCACGGTCACGAATCTAGTGCATGCCGTGCCGGGGCCCGGACGGCGCCGATCGACGAGGGTGTCAGCTCGCCTGGTCGAGGTAGCGCTGCGACTGCTCGGCACGGGCCCTAACGGTCGCCGCGGGGACGGGCTGGGCACCCTGCGTCCAGTCGGCGGGGTCAGCGGCATACATCGTGCCGTAGGCGGCGGTGTCGCGCTGGGTGCGCCACCCCTCCGAGAGGGGGCCGAGGTCGACGGTGTCGTAGCCGATGGCGTCGAGCGCCTCCGCGACGACCTGCTTGGCCTCGGTGTCGTCACCGGCGATCGCGAGAGCGCTGCGCAGGGGGTCACCGGTGGTGCGACCCAGCACCGCGAGGTGGCCGAAGAAGATGTTGTTGAAGGCCTTGACGACCTTCGACTCGGGCAGGTGGGCCTGGAGCAGCTCGGACGTGGTCGTCGACTCGTCGTCGAGGGCGGCGATCTGGCCGTCACGCTGCGGGTAGTAGTTCATCGTGTCGATGACGACCTTGCCGCGCAGCGGCTCGACGGGAACGTCGGTGTAGCTCTTCAGCGGGATCGTCACGACGACGATGTCACCGGTGGCAGCAGCCTCGTCGGCCGTGGCGGCGCGCGCCCTCGGACCGAGCTCGGCGACGAGGTCGGTGAGCGTCTCGGGCCCCCGGCTGTTGCTCATGACGACGTCGTGGCCGGCCAGGACCGCGAGCTTCGCGACGGTGCTGCCGATGTTTCCGCTTCCGATGAATCCCCAGGTGGTCATGGCGGGGACAACCGCGAAAGGGTGCGCGTCATTCCGCGCGTGGACTCGGGAGCCACAGCGTGAACCGGGCGCCTCCCTCGGGAGCATGGCCGGCCTCGACGGTGCCGCCGAGGAGAGCGGCGAGGCGGCCGACGATGGCGAGTCCGAGCCCGGTCCCGACCGGCCGGAGCCCGCGATAGCGCTCGTGCAGCACCGACGGCTCGAACGCGACGGGAATGTCGGCGTCGGTGAGGCCCGGCCCGCCGTCGCGGACCTCGATGACGTAGCCGGGCCCGGGGGTGGTTGCCGTCTCGGCCTGTTGGTGTGCGTGAGACGCAACGGCACGGATCTCGACGACGATCGGGCGGCCGGACGGCGTCACCCGCAGGGCGTTCTCGAGGAGACCGTCGACGAGCTGGCGCACGCGTGCCGGGTCGGTGCTGAGGTGGGCCCGGCCGACGGCAGGCAGGTAGGTGAAGGGCACGCCGACGGCGGCGCAGCGCTTGCCCCACACCGACTCGACCTCCCGTCCGAGAGAGACGAGATCCGTGTCCTGGGTGACGAGGCGGGGCTGGTCGGCGCCGAGCCGGGCGAGGTCGAGGAGGTCACCGACGAGCCGCTCGAGGCGGCGCGCCTCGGTGAGCACGACGCCCCCGACCCGAGCCGTCTCGTCGGCCGGCACGACGCCGCTCGCCAGCGACTCCGCGTAGCCGCTGATGCCGGTGAGCGGGGTGCGCAGGTCGTGCGAGACCGAGAGCAGGAAGTCGCGCTGCCGACCTTCGGACCGGTTCAGCGAGGCCGACAGGGTGTTGAGGGCGCTCGCGACCTCGGCCACCTCGGTCGGGCCCTCGACGGGCACTGCGACGTCTCGGCGGCCTGCGGCGAGGGAGTGCGCGGCGTCTGCGGTGTGCCGCAGGGGGCGAGCGAGGCGTCGAGCCATCGCGGCGCTCACGGCGATGGCGATGGCTGCGGCGATGCCGAGCGCGAGCAGCACCCGGCGGACGAGCCTGTCGGCGTCGGCGGTCGCGTCGGCGCGCCGCTGCACGAGGATGATGCCGCCGGCCTCAGTGGGTCGACCCTCGACGAGCACTGTGCCACCAGCGATCTCGTCACGAGCAGACACCGAGCGCCCGGCGAGCAGGGCCTGTTGCCGGGACGGGGTCATGGCCTGGCGGGCCAGGGGGCTGGTCGACGTGATGGCCCCGCGCTGCGTCACGCTGGCCGACTCGACGCCGAGCCCGCCGAGGGTGCGGACGGCGCGGTTCTGGCTGACCCGGGCGGCCTCGCCCGCATCCGCGCGGACCGCCGCGGCGTCGGCGATGCGCGACAGGGTGCGTCGGGCGGACTCCTCGGCCGACGACCGGGTCAGCCCCACCGCGAGCAGTCCGGCGAGCAGTGCGGTCAGGACGGCGATGCCGACCGCGAGCAGCGTGATGCGACCCGACAGCGACGCCCGCCACGAGCCGCCGCCCAGCCGCCGCGGCGCGGGGTCGTGCGCCGAACCATCACCGCGCCAGTCGTCCGGAGGGTCCGTCATGGCGAGCCCGCTGACGCAGCAGCGGAGGTGGGAGGGGTGGCCCGCTCGGCGGCATACCCGACGGAGCGCACGGTGCGGATGGGGCTCGCGTCGCCGAGCTTGGCCCGCACCTGCGCGACGTGGACGTCGACGGTGCGCCCGCCCGCGCTCGAGGCGTAGCCCCAGACGTCGCTGAGCAGCTGCTCGCGGGTGAAGACGATGCCCGGGCGCCTCATGAGATGCGCCAAGAGGTCGAACTCCGTTGCCGTCAAAGCGATCTCGGTGCCATCGACGCGCACCTCGTGGCTGGATAGGTCGACCGTGAGGGTGCCGTGTCGAAGCAGACTCGGAGCGCTTCCCTCGCCCCGGGTGCGGCGAAGCACGCTGCCGACCCGCGCGACGAGCTCGCGCGGCGAGAACGGCTTGGTGAGGTAGTCGTCGGCCCCCAGCTCGAGCCCGAGGACGCGGTCGACCTCGTCGTCGCGCGCCGTCACGAAGAGCACCGGCGTCCAGTCGCCGTCCGCCCTCAGGCGGCGGCACACCTCGATTCCGTCCAGCGTCGGCAGGCCGATGTCGAGCACGATCGCGCTCGGGCGCAACGCTCTCGCGGCCCGCAGTGCCTCGGCGCCGTCGCCGACGACCTCCACGCCGTAGCCGGCTGCGCGCAGGTTGAGACGCAGCACGTCGGCGATGGCGGGCTCGTCCTCGACGACGAGCACGAGACCACGCTGCGTGCTGGCCGCGGGTGGGTCGGAGGGCACGTTCGAAGCGTAGTGAGGGGTCGCCGCGCCCGGGTCACGTCCGTGTCAGGATCGTGTTCGGGCCGGGTCGGCCACCTCGGCCTCGCGGCGCCGGGCACGCAGGACCCAGATGGCGGCCCCCGCACCGACCACGGCCACGATCACGGCAAGGCCCCACCACGACCCGGCCTCGGCGGCGATCCAGGCCTGGACGACGGCGAGGCCGATCGTCGCGTAGAGGGCGGCCCACGCCGCCGATCCCACGACGGCCGCGGGCACGTAGAAGCGCAGCGGCATCCGCATCACCCCCGCCGTGAGGTGCACCGCCGTCTGGATGCCGATGGTGAGGTAGGACAGCGTCACGGCGAACGGGCCGAGGCTGCTCAGGAGCGACTCGGCTCGTCGCGTCAGCTCGCCGTGCGCTCCGCGGTAGCGCCGCCAGCCGGCCACGGCGCCCCGGCCGACCCAGTAGGTCGCGTTGGAGCGCGCCATGACGATGACGAAGAGCGCGGCGAACGCCTGCCAGAAGGGCAGGGCGGCCAGCCTGTCGAGCATGTCCACAGCCTAATCGGGGCGTCGGTGCGGTCCGCCCGCGCCCGGCGCGAGCGGGACTCCCCGTGCCCGCGGTGGACCGGCGCTCAGCTCGCCCCGAAGTCGACCTCGGCGGCAGGCTTCACGTCACCGGTGCGGCCCGGTGCCTCGGACCACGACCAGTACTCGTTGGTGTGGGCGATGACCTGCTCCGGCGAGACCGGCACTCCCCACTGGCGCAGGTCCTCGGTTGTGTGGGCGTCGGCGACGAGGGTGGCGTCGTAGCCGCGGACGAAGGCGCCGTGCAGCGTGGAGCGGATGCACGCGTCGGTCTGGGCTCCGGTTACGACGAGCCGGCCGACGTGGCGCTCGGCGAGCACCGACTCGAGTTCGGTGTCCTCGAAGGAGTCGCCATAGCGCTTGTGCACGAGCGGCTCGGACTCGGCGGGGCTCAGCTCGGGGACGAGCTGCCACCCGTCGGTGCCGACCGCCATGTTGTCGTCGGAGTGCTGCACCCAGATGACCGGAACCTGCTCGTTGCGGGCCTTGTCGACGAGCGTGGAGATGCGGTTGACGACTCCGTCGCGGTCCCATGCGTCTGCCACGACCTGCTGCTGCACGTCGACGACGATGAGTGCGGTGTTGGGGCGTCCTTGCAGGGTGGTCATGGTGCCTCCAGGTCTGCGGTGTCCGTCGTCTCGACGCTACGCCCCGGCACCGACACATCCCGTCCTACGCCGCCCCCGATCTGCGCCCGCCCCCGACCTGTGCCTCCCCCGTTCCGCGCATGCCCCGGTCTGCGCCCCGCGTCCGACAGCGGCCGCCACGCATCTGCGCGTCAGCCCCGGCCCCGCCCGCGCGGATGGGATGCTGGGCCTGCCATGACGAACCCCATCCCGTTCGGCCGCGAGCTCGTCATCAGCTCGACCGCCAACCCGCGCCTCAAGGCGATCCTCGCCCTGCGCCGTCGCCGCACCCGAGAGGAGACCGGCCAGACCCTCGTCGAGGGCTACGAGGAGATCGGCCTCGCCCTCTCGGCAGGCGTCCGGCCGAGCACCGTCTACGTCTGCGAGCAGCTCTTCAGCCCGGCCGGCCGCGCCGGCTCGCAGGACATCGGCCACCAGTCCGACCTGCTGACGCGCCTGCGCGACGACCGGGTCGAGGTCGTCCACCTCAGCCGCCAGGTCTTCGAGAAGGCGTCCTACCGCGACGGGCCCGACGGGCTCCTCGCGGTGGTCGACGAGGTCGGGCGGCCCCTCGGGGACCTCCGGGTCGAGGGCCCCGACCACCTCACCCTGCTCAGCCAGGGTGTCGAGAAGCCCGGCAACCTCGGCGCCATGCTCCGCACCGCCGACGCCGCCGGGGTGGACGACGTCATCGCGGCCGACCCGGTCACCGACTGGGGCAACCCCAACGTCGTGCGGGCTAGCAAGGGCACGGTCTTCGCGCTGCCCGTCGCCGCCGCGACGACGGCCGAGGCGCTGGCGTGGCTCGACGCGGGCGGCATCCGGCTCGTCGTCACGACCCCGGAGACCGATCTGCTGCACACTGACGTCGACTACACGGGTCGGGTCGCGATCGCGGTGGGCAGCGAGAAGCACGGTGCCGACCAGACGCTGCTCCAGGCCGCCACCCATCGCGTGCGGATTCCCATGCACGGCAAGGCCAACAGCCTCAACGTCGCTGCCTCGGCCGCCATCGTGCTCTACGAGGCCGTGCGACAGCGCTCCCGCTGACACCGCGACACCCGGCCGGACGGCATACCCCCTGTGGCGGGTGTGGCTGGCGGATCGGGCCGGGGGAGGGGTGGTCAAGAGCACCCCTTGGCGTGTGTCACGATGTTCTGTATGCGAGTTGACCATGTCTCCTATGCAGCAGAAGCCGGGGGCCTCAAGGCCACGGCCGAGCGACTGTCCGAGCTGATCGGTGTCGAGCCGGTCAACGGCGGCGTTCATCCGCGTTTCGGCACCCGCAACGTCATCTTCCCGTTGGCGAAGGACCACTACCTCGAGGTCGTCGAGGTGCTCGACCACCCGGCGTCCGACAAGGCGCCGTTCGGTCAGGCCGTGCGTGCCGCGTCCGAAGCCGGCGGCGGCTGGCTCGGCTGGGTCGTCGCGGTCGACGACATCCGCAAGGTCGAGCGTCGTCTCGGTCGCGAGTCGGTGGTCGGCAACCGGCACCGTCCCGACGGCACCGAGCTCAAGTGGCGCCAGCTCGGCATCAAGGGCCTCATGGCAGACCCGCAGGTGCCCTACTTCATCGAGTGGGACGACATGACCGTGCACCCGTCCGCGGGCGCCGACACGTCGGTCCGCATCGACAACCTCCAGATCGCCGGTGACCCCCAGCGAGTGCGCGAGTGGCTCGGTCCCGACGACAACTTCGACAAGGGCGGCATCGACTTCACCTTCGTCGCGCCGCACGGCACGCCCGGCCTGCTGTCGGTCACCTTCGACACCCCCGGCGGCAAGGTCACCATCTGACCCCGCTCTCAACTCGCTCGCGAACGGCGGTCACCCCTCGGGGTGGCCGCCGTTCGTCGTCCCGAGGCCGTATGCGTGTCGCCGCGCCCCGCGGTGTGCAGCCCGGCCGCACCCCGCCAATCGAAAGAGCAGTTCGTCGGCCGACGAACTGCTCTTTCGATTGGTGTGGAGGGGCGCGGCGGCCCTCAGAGGGTCAGCGGCCGAAGCGCTTGAGGCGCAGCGAGTTGCTGACGACGAGGACCGACGAGAGCGCCATGGTGGCGCCGGCGATCATCGGGTTGAGCAGGCCGAAGGCGGCCAGCGGGATGGCGGCGGTGTTGTAGCCGAACGCCCACGCGAGGTTCTGCTTGATGATGCGCAGGGTCTGGCGCGAGAGGGCGATGGCGTCGGCGACCGCGTCGAGGTCGGCCCGCACGAGCACGATGTCGGCGGAGTCCATCGCGACGTCGGTGCCCGAGCCCATGGCGAGCCCGAGGTCGGCCTGCGCGAGGGCGGCCGCGTCGTTGACGCCGTCGCCGACCATGGCGACGACCCGGCCCGAGCCCTGCAGCTCCGTGACGACACGGTGCTTGTCGGCCGGCAGCACGTCGGCACGCACGTGGTCGGCCGCGATGCCCACCTGTTCGGCGACGCTGCGGGCGTTGGTCGCGCTGTCGCCCGTCAGCAGGTAGGGCGTCAGGCCGAGCTCACGGAGCCGGGCGATGGCGGCCCGTGACGACTCGCGCACGGTGTCCTCGACCGTGAGGGCGGCCTGGGCCTCGCCGTCCCAGCCGACGAAGACGGTCGTGCCGGCGTTGGCCTCGGCGTGGCGGAGCAGCTCGGGGTCGACCCTGTCGAAGAGCGCGGCCTTGCCGACGACGACCTCGGTGTCCTTGATGCGTGCCGTGGCCCCCTCGCCGGGGTTGGTCGTGAAGTCGCGGATGCGCGGCAGGGTGAGCCGCGCCTCCTGTGCTCCCGCGACGACCGCTCGTGCGATCGGGTGCTCGCTGCCCTGCTCGACCGCGGCGGCCGCTGTCAGCGCCGCCGCCTTGGAGAGGCGTCCACGCACGGCGATGCTGCGCAGCCGCAGCTGGCCGGTCGTCACGGTGCCGGTCTTGTCGAGCACGACGGTGTCGACCCGCCGCGTGTCCTCGAGGACCTGCGGGCCCTTGATGAGGGTGCCGAGCTGGGCGCCGCGGCCCGTGCCGACGAGCAGCGCGGTCGGAGTGGCGAGCCCGAGCGCGCAGGGGCAGGCGATGATGAGCACCGTCACGGCGACCGCGATGGCCTGCCCGAGGTCGTGCCCGGTCACGAGCCATGCGATGAACGTGACGAGCGCGATGACGAGCACGACGGGCACGAAGACGGCCGAGACCCGGTCGGCGAGACGTTGCACGTCGGCCTTGCCGGTCTGCGCCGTCTCGACGAGACGCTGGATGCCGGCGAGCATCGTGTCGGCGCCGACCCTGCGGGCCTCGACGATGAGCCGGCCGGTCGTGTTGATCGAGCCACCCGTGACGTCGTCACCGGGCGACACGTCGACGGGCGTCGACTCCCCGGTCACGAGGCTCGCGTCGACCGCGCTCGAGCCGTCGAGGACGACGCCGTCGGTGGCGACCTTCTCGCCGGGCCGCACGATGAACTGGTCGCCGACGACGAGCTGCGCCACCGGGATGCGGGTCTCGCTCGTGATCCGCGACTGCGGGTCGATGCGCAGCACCGCGACGTCCTTGGCGCCGAGGTCGAGCAGCGACCTCAGCGCGTCCTTGCCGGAGTCCTTCGCCCGGGCCTCGAGGAACCGGCCGGTGAGCAGGAAGGTCGTGACGACGGCCGCGACCTCGAAGTAGAGGTGTGGCCCGCCCGCGAGCAGCTCGACGACGGAGTAGCCCCACGCGGCGAGCACGCCGATCGACACGAGGGTGTCCATCGTCGAGGCGAGGTGACGGGCGTTGACCGCGGCAGCCCGATGGAAGGGCCAGGCGCACCAGAAGACGACGGGCGTCGCGAGCAGGAACTGCAGCCACGGGCTCGCCGCGAAGGACGGCAGCACCATGGCGAGCAGGAAGACCGGCACCGTGAGGGCCGCCGCGACGACGAGCCGCGGCTTGATGACGTCCTGGGCGGGCGTGTGCTCGAGGTGGCTCTCCGCCATGGCCTCGTCGCCGCCGCCCTCGTGGACGGGACTCCCGCCCGCGTGGACGGCACCGCTGCTTTCCTGGGCAGATCCGCCACCCGCCCGGGCGGCACCAGAACGCTGCACCGGCTTGCCGGCACCGCCGGACCCGCCGGACCCGCCGGACCCGCCGGACCCCGCAGGCTGCCCGCCTGTATGCCGTGACCTCAGCTTGTCGAGCAGCACGCCGGCCCCGGGAAGCTCGCCGGACGGCATACCGGAGGCGGGCGTGGCGGGGGTGGGGGCTGACGGAGCGGCGCCGATGACGCGAGCGCCGTAGCCGGTCTTCTCGACCTCGGCGACGATCTGGGCGACCGTCACCGGCGCCGAGAAGGAGACGAACGCCTTCTCGGTCGCGAGGTTGACCGTGGCCGAGTCGATGCCGGGGACCTTGCCGAGCTTGCGCTCGATGCGGGCCGAGCACGAGGCGCAGGTCATGCCGGTGATGGCCAGCCGGACCTGCTCCGGCGTGCCCTCGGTGACCGTGGCCTCGGGGGTGGTCATCGGACCGCGTAGCCCGCCTCGGCGACGGCGGCCTCGACGGCAGCCGGGTCGAGCGGGGCCTCGCTGGTGATCGTGACCCCCGACTCCTCACCGGGGTGGAGGTCGACGTCGACGCCGGTCACGCCGGGCAGCTCCGAGAGCTCCTCGGTGACCGAGGCGACGCAGTGGCCGCAGGTCATGCCCGTGACGGCGATCTGGGTGGTGTGGCTGTCGTTCATCGTCTCTCCTCAGCTGCGGACGAGGCGGGCGATCGCGTCGGCCGCCTCCCTGATCTTGACCTGGGCGGCCTCGTCGGACTCCCGGGCGGCGTCGACGACGCAGTGCGCGACGTGGTCCTCGAGCAGGCCGAGGCTCACCGCCTGCAACGCCTTGGTAATGGCGCTCACCTGGGTGAGGATGTCGATGCAGTAAGTGTCGGACTCGACCATCTTCTGCACGCCGCGCACCTGCCCCTCGACGCGCCGGAGCCGCTTCAGGTAGTCGTCCTTGCTGCCGGCGTATCCGGGCATCGCCACCTCCTTGTCATGGTCAACAGCATACCCCTATGGGGTATTCCCGTCGTCACGGGGCGGCCAGGAAGTCGGCCGCGAGCCGCTTCGGCGCCTTCGCCAGCCACGCGTCGGTGACGATCTCGCGCAGCTCGTCGACGGTGATCCGCCCGAGGTCGCGCTCGAGGAGCAGCACAGCGTTGTAGCCGTTCCAGTGCGGCGTCGTGAAGAACGGCGTGCCGGGGTCGCCGACGAGCGCCTCCTTGTCCTCGGCGGTGCACGAGAAGGCCATGACGTCGTCGTAGGGCTCGCCGGTGTCCGGGTCGAACGCGTCCTTGCGGGGCTCGCGGAAGAAAACGAACGTCTTGCCGCGCACCTGGTATGCCGGTCGGCCGGGTGCGGCGCGGTCCGCGGGGTCGCGCGTCACCTCGGGCAGCCCGAGCGCGAGCTCCTCGACGTCGGAGACCCTGGCCTTTCGCGTGCGTGCCATGCCTGACGACGGTAGCCCGCCGGGCGGCATACCGCGACGGGATCGGAGGGTGTGTCTCAGACGAGGTAGTCGTCGACGAGACGGCTGGCGAGGGCGGTGTAGGTCTGCGGCGTCAGGGCGACGAAGCGCGCCTCGACGTCTGCGGGGAGCCCGAGCCCGCGCACGAACTCACGCAGGTCGTCACCGTCGATGCGACGGCCCCGGGTCAGCTCCTTGAGCCGCTCGTACGGCTCCTCCATGCCGGGGACGCCCTGGGCGCCGAGGGCCCGCATCGCCGACTGGATCGGCTCACCGAGCACCTCCCAGTTGGCCTCGAGGTCGGCGGCCATGCGCTCGGGCACGGCGTCGAGCCCGGCGAGGCCGCGCGAGACGTTGTCGAGCGCGAGGAGGCTGTGGCCGAAGGCCGTGCCGATGTTGCGCTGCATGCTCGAGTCCGTGAGGTCGCGCTGGAGGCGGCTCTGGACGAGCGTGCCGCCGAGCACGTCGAGGAGCGCATTGCTCACCTCGAGGTTGGCCTCCGCGTTCTCGAAGCGGATCGGGTTGACCTTGTGCGGCATCGTGCTCGACCCGACGGTGCCCTGGCCGCGGACCTGGGCGAAGTAGCCCATCGAGATGTAGGTCCACACGTCGGTGCAGAGGTTGTGCAGGATCCGGTTGAAGCGCGCGACGTCGGCATAGAGCTCGGCCTGCCAGTCGTGGCTCTCGATCTGCGTCGTCAGCGGGTTCCACGTGAGGCCGAGGCCCTCGACGAAGGCCTTGGACACGGCCGGCCAGTCGACGTCGGGCAGCGCCAGCGCGTGCGCCCCGAACGTGCCGGTCGCACCGTTGAACTTGCCGAGGTACTCCTGGCGCTCGATGCGGCGCAGCTGCCGCCCGAGCCGGTGCGCGAGGACCGCGAGCTCCTTGCCCATCGTCGTCGGCGTCGCCGGCTGGCCGTGCGTGTGCGCGAGCAGGGGCACGTCCTTGAGCTCGCGGGCCAGGTCGGCGACCTGCGCGACGAGCGCCTGCGCCCTGGGCAGCCAGACCTGCTCGACCGCGCCCTTGACCATGAGGGCGTAGGAGAGGTTGTTGATGTCCTCGCTCGTGCACCCGAAGTGGATCAGCTCGGCGAGACCCTTGTCGGCATCGGCCGGAGCGATCGCGGTGAGGCGCTCCTTGAGGAAGTACTCGACGGCCTTGACGTCGTGGACGGTGACCCGCTCGATCTCGCCGAGCTCGGCGACCTCGTCGGTGCCGAAGTCGTCGACGACCTGGCGCAGCGCGGCGACCTCGTCGTCGGTCAGCTGTCGCACTCCCGGCACGACGCCGTGGCTCGTCTGGTGGATGAGCCACTCGATCTCGACGTGGACGCGCTGCCGGTTGAGCGCCGCCTCCGAGAGGTGGTCGACGAGAGGAGCGACTGCGCCGCGGTAGCGGCCGTCGAGCGCTCCGAGCGCGATGGGCGGGGTCGCGTCAGCGAGAGAAGCCATGCCGCAATCCTCCCAGAGGTCCTGGCCGCGCCCGTATGCCGTCCGCAGCGCGGGTGCGCGAAGGCTGGGACCCCGCCGGACGGCATACCGGCGGGGTGCCGGAGGCGTGGGGCTGAGGCCAGTCGGTGGTCACGCAGTGGTCATGCGGAGGTCAGGCGGCGCGGCGCTCGCGGGCCGACTCGACGCCCGCCTTGACGAGGGCGATGGGCAGCAGCAGCGTGACGACCGCGGTCACGAGCCACACGATGAGGGTCGCGAGGACCCACGTCGCGGCGCCGCCCGTGATCGTCAGCGAGTTGGCGAAGATGCTCGCGGCGAGCAGGGCGAGGAAGGTGGCGATGAGCCCGACGCCGCCCAGCAGGGCACGGGCGCTGCTCGCCGCGACCTTGGCGAGGAACGGCGAGATGACGCTCTGGACGACGGTGTAGATGACGACCGTGAGAAGGAACCCGCTCGCCGTCACGCTGACGTCGTCGAGGATGAGGTCAGCCGCGATGAGACCGATGGCGGCAGAGCCCAGGAAGATCGCCGTGCGCACGAGGAAGCGGATCATACGGTGATCGTAGCGATGGCTCAGTTCGTCGGGTCGTCCTTCGGCGGAGCGGGACGCATGATCGAGAACGTCTCGCCGCTGGGGCCGGCGACGACCGCCATGCGCCCGTAGGTCGTGTCGAACGGCGGCTGTACGACCGAGCCGCCCAGCTCGAGCACGCGGTCGGCGGCCTCGTCGCACGACTCGACGGCGAAGTAGACCATCCAGTGCGACGGCACCTCGGCGGGCGCCGCCGCCGGGATCTCGCCGATGCCGCCGATGGGCCGGCCGTCGTCGAGGCTCGCGACGCTGTAGTGGAAGTCGTCCTCCCCGATCTCCTGCAGGTGGTAGCCGAAGACCTCGGTGTAGAAGGTCTTGCTCGCGGCGTAGCTGCGGCTCATCGTCTCGGCCCAGCAGAGCGCGCCGGGCTCGTCGACGAGGTCGGTGCCGGTGTGCCGCTTGGCCTGCCAGAGCCCGTACGCCGCGCCGGCGGGGTCGGCCCCGACGGCGATGCGGCCGACGTCGAGCACGTCCATCGGCCCGAGGAAGAAGATGCCGCCGGACGTGGCGGCGCGCTTCGCGGCGGCGTCGACGTCGTCGGTCGCGAGGTAGAGCGTCCAGGCACTCACCTGACCCGGGTCGTCGGGATTCTTCGCCATCGCCCCGGCGACGACGTGGCCGTCCTTGCGCGCCATGACGTAGCCGCCCGCCTCGGCCGGCAGGTCTTCGAAGGTCCAGCCGAAGAGGGCGCCGTAGAAGCGCCGCGCCGCATCGAGGTCGTCGACCATGACGTCGGCCCAGCAGGGGGTGCCGGGCGCGAAGCGGTCGGGATGGACGGGCATGAGCAGCGCTCCTTGAGCAGGTGGGTCGAGTTCGGTCGAGGGCAGTCGAGGTCAGTCGAGGTCAGTCGAGGTCGGGGACGAGGATCGAGAAGACCTCGCCCTCGGGGCCGCTCAGCACGGCGCCGACCCCGTAGGGCCCGTCGAACGGGCCCTGGATGAGGGTGGCGCCGAGGTCGAGCGCCTTGGCGAGCGAGGGCACGACGCTGTTCGTCGCGAAGGAGGCCACCCAGTGGGGCGGGATCTCGCGCGGCCACTCGTCGTCGATCTCGGCGAGGCCGTAGGCGGGGTTGCCGTCGCCGGTGTGCGCGGTGGCCCAGCGGGGCCCGCCGTTCTCGGTCTCGTCGGTGAACTCGTGCCCGAAGACGCGCAGCTGGAAGTCCTGGACGCGGTCGTAGTCGCGCGTCAGCAGCTCGTTCCACGTCAGCGACCCGGGCTCGTCGAGCAGGCCGCTGCCGGGGAGGTCGCCCGGCTCCCAGACCCCGAAGTAGGCCCCGCCGGGGTCGAGGGCGATGAAGGTGCGGGCCAGGGCGCCGATCGGCACGGGGCGCCCGAGGGTGCGGCCGCCGTGGGCGTTGATGGCCGCCTCGGCCACCTCGATCTGGCCGACCCGAAGGTAGGTCGTCCACTGGCTCGCGATCGGTGCGCCGACGGGCTTGCGGCTGATGCCGGCGACGGGGTGCCCGTCGAGCAGCGCCATCGTGTAGCCACCGGTCGCGGCGTCGCCGGCCAGCCAGCGCCAGCCGAAGAGTCCTGAGTAGAAGCTCTGGGCGCGCTCGACGTCGCTGACGAGCAGGTCGACCCAGCAGGGGGCACCGTAGGGGTAGTCGGGGACGGTGAGGTTGAGGTCAGGCATCGTGTCGCGGGTGTCGTTCGTGTCGCTGGGGTGGCATGAGGTCAGGCGTGGTCCGTCTCGATCCGGCCCCTGATGTGGTCGAGGATGCCACGGCAGGCCGCCTCGACCTCGGTGAAGCACTGCAGGAAATGTGACTCGTCGCCGTACCACGGGTCACCCGTCTCCAGGGTCCCTGCGGCGACGGCCTCCGGGTCGAACTCTCGCACGAGGCGGATCTTCGCCCGGTTGTGGGGGGTGCGTGCGAGCCGCTGGAGCACCCGCACGTGCCCCTCGTCGGAGGCGAGTACGAGGTCGAGGTCGGCGAACTCGTCGGGGTCGAACTCGCGGGCGCGGTGGCGGGACCCGTCGTAGCCGTGCTGCGCCAGCACGTCGACGGTGCGGGGGTCGGCGTGCTCCCCGACGTGCCAGTCGCCCGTGCCGCTGGAGCTGACGAGCACCTGGTCGTGCAGCCCCGCGTCGGTGACCATCCGCTGGAGGATGACGTGCCCCATCGGCGACCTGCAGATGTTGCCGCTGCACACGAAGGTGACGTGCAGGGGGCGCGGCGACATGGACCCATTCAACACCTCCGATCGGGAGGTATCGGGCGATCGGCGGCACCCGTTGTCGGTGGTCGCTGCGACGGTGGGCGCATGACGACGACAGCAGGCGCTGCCACCCCCGCCGAGCTCGAGGCCCGCTTCTGCCTCCTCGCTGCGGAGGGTGACCTCGACGGGCTGACGAGGCTGTATGCCGCTGACGCCGTCGTCAGCCTGCCGCGCGGTCGCGAGGCCGCCGGGCACACGGCCATCCGCAGGGCCTTCGCCGAGGCGCTCGCGAGCGGAGCGCGCTGGCCCGAGGCCGACAGCACCCGGGTCATCGAGTCGGGCGCCCTCGCGATGACGACCTCGACGAGCGCCGACGGTGTCGTCGGCACTCAGGTGGCGCGCCGCGAGCCCGACGGCCGCTGGGTCTGGGTGCGCGACGGTTCGCACCTGCGATGTGCGGCGGTGGCAGACCTGCTGGGCGCGGCCTGACGGGGGAGGCGTAGTTTGCGTCGGTGAGCGCCGAACCCCCCGACCCCGTGCAGACGGGGTCTCCACCTACGGGGCCGGCCGAGGAGCACCCACGGCTGCCCGGCCCGCCTCCGGGTGCCCGGTCGTCGCACTTCGTCGACCTCACGCCGTTGCGCGAGAGCCCGGCCTTCGCCCGGCTCTGGTTCGGCAACACCCTCGCCGGCATCGGCACGTTCGTCACCAACACGGCCGTCGGGCTGCACATCTACGACCTGACGCGCTCGACCTTCATGGTCTCGCTCGTCGCCTGGTTCTCGCTCGTGCCGATGATCGTCGCCGGCCTCTACGGCGGAGCGATCGCCGACCGGTTCGACCGGCGCACCGTCGCTCTCATCGCCTCTCTCGTCGCGTGGGCCTCGACGGTGAGCCTCGCGCTCATCGCCTGGGCGCACGTCGAGGCGGTCTGGGCCTTCTACGTCATCACGACCGTCAACGCCGTCGCAGCGACGATCGCCTCGACGACCCGACAGGCCATCACGCCGCGGCTGCTGCCGGCCTGGCTGCTCCCCAAGGCAGCAGCGCTCGTCGGCATCTCGGGCGGCCTCATGGTGACCGTGGGCCCCGGCGTCGCCGGTGTGCTCGTCTCGCAGGTCGGCTACGCCTGGACCTACACCGTCGACGTGCTCCTCTTCCTCGCCGGCTTCTTCGGCCTGTGGACCCTGCCCCGCATCAGGCCCGAGGGCGGGCGGACCCCGGCAGGCGGCATACGCTCGGTGATCGACGGCCTGTCGCACCTGCGCCGCGCCCCCAACATCCGCATGAGCTTCGTCGTCGACCTCATCGCGATGACCTTCGGCCAGCCCATGGTGCTCTTCCCTGCGGTCGGCGCGATCGTCATAGGCGGCGGCCCCGTGACGGCGGGCCTGCTCCTCGCGTCGTTCGCCGTCGGCGGCATCCTCTCGAGCCTCGTGTCCGGTCAGGTGACCGGCCTGCGCTGGCAGGGGCGGGCCATCCGCAACGCCATCGTCTGCTACGGCCTCGGCATCACCGGCTTCGGCGTCGTGCTCGCCTGGGTGACGCTCAGCGGCCACGCCGTGCAGTCGATGGACTTCGCCGACGTCAACGGGCCGGCCCTCCTGCTCGCAGCCGTGGCCCTCGCGGTCGCCGGGGGCTCCGACAACATCAGCTCGATCTTCCGGCAGACGATCCTGCAGACGGCCGTGCCCGACCACCTGCGCGGTCGCACCCAGGGCGTCTTCACCGTCGTCGTCACGGGTGGGCCGCGGCTCGGGCAGATGTTCGCCGGCACCCTCGCGACGCTCACGGCGACGTGGGTGCCCTCGCTCGTGGGTGGCGTCCTCGTCGTCGTCCTCGTCTGGGTGACCGTCGCGCGCGTCCCGTCCTTCCGCGACTACGACGCCCTCGACCCGCGCCCCTGACGCGCTCCAGCCCCGGCCCTGAGCAGCTCCCCGGAAGCGCTCCCGTGGCTTGATCAGGCCGAATGGCCTCCGTGCTGCTACGGTTCATAGCGGTTGCCGTTCCGGTCCCTCCACTCGGGACTGTGCACGACTGAGCCCCGGGCGACGTTTCCGTCCGATGTGCTCGCCGTGGTCATCGGCGGCCTGAGGTCTCCACACGGGAGAGCTCGCTGACAAGAAGAGGCAACACCAGTGGCAACAGGCACCGTTAAGTGGTTCAACAGCGAAAAGGGCTTCGGCTTCATCGAGCAGGACGGTGGCGGCGCTGACGTCTTCGTGCACTACTCGGCCATCGACAGCGGCGGCTACCGCGAGCTGCAGGACGGCCAGAAGGTCGAGTTCGACGTCACGCAGGGCCCGAAGGGTCCTCAGGCGGAGAAGGTCCGGGTCATCTGACCCAGCCAGACATCTCGGGACATCGTCCCGTCAGGAACCCCCGGCCGATGGTCGGGGGTTCCTGCGTGTCCCCGGCTGGTCAGGCGTCGGGGTAGCCGTGCGGGTTGGCGCTCTGCCAGCGCCACTGGTCGACGCACATGTCGTCCATCGACTTCTCGGCGCGCCAGCCCAGCTCGCGGTTGGCACGGCTCGGGTCGGCGAACGACTCGGGCAGGTCGCCGGCGCGTCGGGCGACGACCTCGTAGGGCAGCTCGTGCCCGACGGCGCGCTCGAAGGCGTGCAGCACCTCGAGGACGCTCGTGCCGTGGCCCGTGCCGAGGTTCCACGTCGACACCGGGTCGTCGATCTTGCCGAGCCGGTCGAGCGCGGCGAGGTGGCCGGCCGCGAGGTCCTCGACGTGGATGTAGTCGCGCAGGCAGGTGCCGTCGGGCGTCGGGTAGTCGTCGCCGAAGACGAGCAGCTTGTCGCGCCGACCGACCGCGACCTGCGCGATGAAGGGCATGAGGTTGTTGGGGATGCCCTGCGGGTCCTCACCGATCGTGCCGCTCACGTGGGCGCCCACCGGGTTGAAGTAGCGCAGCAGCGCGATGCGCAGCGTGGGGTCCGCAGCGGCGACGTCGCGCAGGATCTGCTCGATCATCACCTTGGTCCACCCGTAGGGGTTGGTCGCCGCGGTCGGCATGTCCTCGACGAGGGGTGGGGTGTTGTGCCCGTAGACCGTGGCCGAGGAGCTGAAGACGAGTTTCTTGACCTGGTGCAGCCGCATCGCGCGCACGAGCGAGAACGTCGAGACGAGGTTGTTCTCGTAGTACTCGAGCGGCATCTCGACGCTCTCGCCGACGGCCTTGAGCCCGGCGAAGTGGATGACCGCGTCGATCTGCTCGTTCGCGAAGAGATGCTCGGTCTTGTCGTGGTCGCGCAGGTCGAAGGAGTGCACCGGCAGGTGGGTGTCGGTGAGGGCTTCGAGCCGGTTGACCACGGTGGGCTTGCTGTTGCCGAAGTTGTCGACGATGAGCACGTCGTGCCCCGCCGCGACGAGCTGGACCACGGTGTGCGAGCCGATGTAGCCGGCGCCGCCGCTGACGAGTACGCGCATGGTGCTCACCCTAGCGAGCCGACGCCTGGTGGTGCTGGGCGCCTCAAGCGGGCGAGAAGCCTGCGAAGGCGAGCACCAGCAGCGTGAGGGGAGCGGCCACGAGGACGATCGAGGCGGCATACATCAGCGTCGACGCGACGGGTGCGGGCAGGCCGGCCACCCGGCCACCCTCGAGGAGCTCGATGCGGGCCTTGGCGGCGGCAGTGCTCTCGCGGATGGCCATCGCCCCGGCGGGCTTGGGGCCGTCGGCCATGCCCACGATCGCGCGCGCCGTCGTCACGACACCGGCGCGGCGCACGGCAGCACGGTCGGCGAGCACCTCGATGAGCAGGTGCACCTCCCGCAGCGCGGTCGAGGAGCGCACGAAGCCCGGAACCGCCTCGTGCACGACGGTGAAGAACTCCATGACGAGGTCATGGCGGGCGGCGAGGTGGGCGCGCTCGTGGGCCATGACGGCGTCGAGCTCGTCGGGGGAGAGGCGGTCGATGGTGCCCTGCGTCAGCACGACGCGGCGCCGCACGCCGGGCAGGCAGTATGCCGTGGGGGTCGTGTGCTCGAGGACGCGCGTGTGGCCGTCGCCCTGGGTCGCGAGCAGGTCGACGAGCTCGCGGTGGCGCCGACGCACGCTTCGCAGGTTGCGGCCGACCCGGTCACCCGAGACGAGCAGGCGCACCGTCACGATGCCGGTGAGCAGGGCGGCGACGGCGAGGACCGGCCAGCTGTCGCGAAGGCGCGGCGCCGAGCCGATGAGCCACGGCACGGCCGCCGGTGCGGCGAAGAGCGCCGCGAGAACCGCCGCCACGGCGGTGGACTGCCACAGCACGAGGGCTGCCCGCGGGCCGCGTCGCACCGTCGTCACGCGGGCGAGCGCGCGCGGCACCGGCCACGCGAGCAGCAGCGCCAGTGCGACGAGGGCGAGGACGAGCACGGCTCAGGTGGTCGCGCGGACGCCGGCGGAGTTGCGGGCCTCGAGCTCGGCGAGCGCCGCGCGCAGCTCGTCGATCTCCTCGGGCGTCGACTCGTCGAGGAAGTGGAGCAGCGCCGTACGACGGGTGTCGCCGGCGAGCTCGCCCAGGGTGTGGTGCAGCGTCTCGGAGGTGAGCTCCGCGCGGGAGGACGACGCGGTGTAGCGCCAGGCGCGGCCGTCGCGCTCACGCTCGACGAGGCCCTTCTTCGACATGCGGTCGAGCACCGTCATGAGGGTCGTGTAGGCGAGGCCGCGGTCGAGGCCCACCCGGTCGTGCACCTCACGGACGGTAAGGCCGTCGGGGTGTGCCTCGTGGGAGGTCCAGAGCTCTTCCATGACGGCGCGCTCGAGGTCACCGAGCCGGTTGCGGGGAGTGCTGGGCATGTCGTGTCCAATCTACCGACGGGGCGGGTGGTGCGGGCTGGGGCCGGGGGCGGCCGTCGCCGAGGGGGCATCAAGTATGAGGGCTTTGTCCGTGGTCGACGCCGGGTGGCGGAGGGACAGGGACCTCTCGAAGAGATCTACCCCCTCGTCACGATGCGTCACCATGACCAGCGTCCGGGGCGGCTCGGATATGCCCGCGACGCGCGTGAGATCGGCCACGACCGAGCGGGCTGTCGGCGGGTCGAGGTGGGCAACGGGCTCGTCGAGGAGCACGACGGGGCGCCGGCTGAGCAGCGCGCGGGCTATGCCGAGCCGGGTGCGCTGGCCACCCGAGATGCCGCGTCCGCCCGCGCCGAGCACCGTGTCGAGCCCGGCGGGCAGGTCGGTCGTCAGCGTGGCGAGCCCGGCATCGGCGAGGGCTGTCTCCATGGTCGCGTCGTCGGCGTCCGGGGCCGCCAGGGCGAGGTTGGCGCGCAGGCTCGTCGCGAAGACGTGGGTGTCGTCGTCGACGACGGCGAGGTGGCTGCGGGCGCCCTCGAGCGGCAGGGTCATGACGTCGACGTCGTCGTGCAGGTAGGAGCCGGCGACGGGGTCGAGGTGCCGGGCGAGCACCGCGAGCAGGGTCGACTTGCCGCTGCCGTTCGGGCCGGTGATCGCGAGGGTCGACCCGGCCGGCAGGTCGAGGTCGGCGGGGGCGAGGTCGGTGCGGTCGCCGGTCCACGACGCCGTGACTCCGAGGGTGCGCAGATGCAGGCCGGCGTCGGCGGTGGTGGCTGCGGGGACGGCGTGGTCGGTGGGGAGAGGGTGGCCGGTGGTGGGGGCGGGGTCATGGACGGCGGGGTCGTGGACAGCGGGGGTGAGGTCGAGCAGGTTGTCGATGCGCCGCTCGCTCTCCTTGGCGCGGGCGAGGGCGCGCATGGCATCGACGAGCGGTGAGATGGCGTCGGACACCGCAACCGGTGTCAGGGCGAGCAGTGCCTTGACCGGCGCCGCGACGTCGAGGCCCTGGGCGATGACCGCCACGACGATGACTGCAGCGCCGACGGCGACGAGGAAGAGCGCCGCGGCTGCGGCCCGGCCCAGGCTGACCCGTCGGGTGACGCGGGCGAGCGTCGCGTGGGCGTCGTCCAGCCAGCCCAGGGCGGTGGGCCACCCGCCGACGGCGCGCAGCTCGAGGGCCTGGTTGGCCATCAGCTCGCTGACGCGGGTGACCTCCGCTCGGGCGGCGAGCAGGTCGGCGAGGGAGCGCGACTCGAGGTGTGCGGCCAGGGCGCAGATCGCGGCGACGACGAGGGCGAGCACGGTGATCACGAGACCGACAGGAGGCGCGATGAGGGTCGTGACCCCGATGACGATGGCCCCGGCGACCAGGGTCGAGATGACGGGCACGGTGACGCGCACCTGGGCGTCGACGGCATCCGTGAGGTCGTCGACGACCCCTGTCAGCACGTCGGAGCGCCGCCGGCGTCCGAGCCGCGCCGGCGTCAGCGGGATGAGCCGGGCGTATGCCGTCGTGCGGCGGTCGGCGAGCAGCCGCAGGGCCACGTCGTGGCTGACGAGGCGCTCCCAGTAGCGGAACAGTGGCCGGGCCATGCCGAACGCGCGCACCGCGACGATGGCGGTGAGCAGGGTGAGGATGACGGGCATCTCCGCGGCGCGCACGATGAGCCAGCCCGACGTCGCCGTGAGGGCCATGCCGCATGCGGTCGCGAGTCCGCCGAGCAGGCCGCCCTTGGCAGTGCCGGCCGTGGGCCACCACACCGCCCGCCGCCGGCTGCTGTCTCCCCCCACCCCCATTCGAGGTGATGTGGGCACCGACGTGGGGTGCGCGATCACCCCGACTCGGGGGGTGGCGGGGGGACGGGGCGTGCTCGGGTTCGGGCTCGGCTGGCTCTCGTCGCGGGTCATGGTGCGACCTCCCGTCCTCCGGTTCGAGGTGATGTGGGCACCGACGTGGGGTCCCCGATCACCTCGACTCGGGGGGTGTGCTGCGAGGGAGAACCCTCTGACTCACCCCCGGTTCGAGGTGATGTGGGCACCGACGTGGGGTCCGCGATCACCTCGACTCGGGGGGTGTGCTGCGAGTGAGAACCCTCTGACTCGCCCCCGGTTCGAGGTGATATCGGCACCGACGTGGCGTCTGCGATCACCTCGACTCGGGGGGTGTCGGGGGGAGGGGTCATGCTCGGGTTCGGGCTCGAGTGGCTCTCGTCGCGGGTCATGGTGCGACCTCCCGTCCTCCGGTTCGAGGTGATGTGGGCACCGACGTGGGGTCCGCGATCACCTCGACTCGGGGGGTGGTGGGGATGAGGAGGTGAACGTGCTGGTCGGCGTGCTCCAGCAGCTCGTCGCGGTGCGTCGCAGCGATGACGACCCGCCGCTCGGCGATCTCAGCGACGAGCCGGGCGAGCTGCTCGGCCCCCTCGGGGTCGACGTGCGCGGTCGGCTCGTCGAGGAGCAGGAGGGTGTCGGTCGCGAGCCAGGCCCGGGCGAGGGCGAGCCTCTGGCGCTGACCGGCCGACAGCCCGAAGCCGTCGTCGCCGATCGTCGTCGACAGGCCCTCGTCGAGGGCGGCCACGACTCCGTCGACCTCGACCGCCCGCAGCGCCTCCCACAGCTCGGCGTCGGAGGCCGGGTGCCCGAGCGTGAGGGCGTCGCGGATGCTGCCTGCTCCGAGGAAGGGACGCTGGGTGACGTAGTGGCATGCGGGTGCACTGACGGCGCCGTCCGTGGGGCGTCGCAGACCGGCGACGAGGTCGAGCAGGGTCGACTTACCGACACCCGACTCGCCCGTGACGACGGTGAGGCCGGGGCCGGCCACGAGGTCGAGGTCACGGATCACGGGAGGCGACCCGGCGGCATACGCGAAGGTCACGCCCTCGAGACGCACCTCGCCGACGCGGCTGCTCCCCACCGGCCCCGCGCTCGTCGCTGCACGGGTGGCGGCGGGCAGGGCTGCAGGTGCGAGCTGGGTGAGGATCTCGTCGAGGGCGACGGCTCCGTCGGCGGCGGAGTGGTACTCCGCTCCGACCCGGCGCACCGGCCAGTAGGCCTCCGGGGCGAGGAGGATGGCGACGAGCCCCGGGCCGAGCTCCATCGAGCCGTGCGACAGCCGAAGGCCGACGGTGACCGCGACGATCGCGACCGAGATCGTCGCGAGCAGCTCGAGCGCGGCGGAGGAGAGGAACGCGATGCGCAGCGTCTCCATCGTCGCCACACGGTGCCGCTCGCTGACCGCACGCACCGTCTCGACCTGGCGCCGGGCGCGGCCGTAGCCGACGAGCGTCGGCAGGCCCCGCACGACGTCGAGGAAGTGACCCGAGAGGGCGGCGAGGGCCGACCAGCGGCGCTCCGTCGACTCGGCTGTCGCCTTGCCGATGAGGGCCGCGAAGACGGGCAGCAGTGGCAGCGTCAGGATGACGACGAGGGCGCTCGGCCAGTCGACGACGAGCAGCGTGCCGATGGCGAGCACGGGCACGACGGCAGCGGTCACGAGCGTCGGGAAGAACTTCGCGGCATACGGCTCGACGGCGCTCGCGCCGCCGGTGGCGAGCGCGACGGCACGGGACGGCTCGGGGCGCGAGCCCTCGTCGAGCTCGCCCCACCGGCGCAGCAGCGCCGATCGCAAGGCGGTCGACACCGCGACGCCGGACCGGGCCGCCACCCACTCGCTGGCCGCGGCGAGTCCGGCCCGCACGACGAAGATGATGCCGAGCCACACGAGCGCCGTCGTCAGTGAGCCACCGCCGACCACCCCGACGATGACGGCCGAAATCGCGAAAGCCGTTGCGATCGTGGCAATCCCGGCGACCACGCCGAGCGCCCCGAGGGCAGCGACGGGCCTCCGGGCGGCAGGGACCGCCCGGAGGAGTCGTGGGTCGAACGGCTTCACGTGATGGCCTCGCTGGGGTTGTCGACGGTCGTGCAGGTCAGCGTGCAGCAGGCTCGAGCGGTGCGTCGTCCGGAATCACGCTGGTAGTCAAGCGCTTCCGGAAGACCCAGTACGTCCAGCCTTGGTAGAGCAGGACGATCGGCGTGAAGATCAGCGCGACGATGGTCATGACCTTGAGGGTGTAGTCCGTGCTCGACGCGTTCTCGATCGTCAGGTTGTAGGCCGGGTTGGTCGTCGACGGCATGACGTTCGGGAAGAGCACGATGAAGTACGTCGCGACTGCCATGGCGATCGTGACGGCCGTGCCGATGAACGCCCAGCCCTCACGTCCGGCCCGGTTGGCCGCGATGGCACCGAGCAGGGCGACGGCCGCGACCACGGTCGTGGCCCACGACGCGAGCTTGCCGTCCGTCAGGCCGATCCAGCCGAGCAGGACGACCGCGAGGACGGCCGCCACGATGCCGACGCGCTGGGCGATGAGGCGTGCCTCGTAGCGCACCTTCCCGTCCGTCTTGAGAGCGATGAAGATCGCGCCGTGCGTGAGGAAGAGCGCGACGAAGGTGATGCCACCGAGCAGGCTGAGCGGGTTGAGCAGGGTGAAGAGGTTGCCCGTGAACTCCATGTTCGCGTCGATCGGCACACCGCGGACGATGTTCGTCAGCGCGACGCCCCAGAGCAGGGCCGGCACGAGCGAGCCCCAGAAGATCGCCTGGTCCCAGCGCGCCTTCCAGACTGCCCCCGGCCGCTTGTGGCGGTACTCGAAGCCGAGGTTGCGCACGATGAGCGCGACGAGGATGAGCAGGAGCGGGAGGTAGAAACCGCTGAACAGCGTTGCGTACCAGTGCGGGAAGGCGGCGAAGGTCGCGCCACCCGCCGTCAGCACCCACACCTCGTTGCCGTCCCACACGGGGCCGATCGTGTTGATGAGCAGCCGGCGGCGCTTCTCGGCGTCCTCGGCGTCAGCGGCATACCGCTTGCCACCGAGCACCGGCAGCAGCATGCCGACGCCGAAGTCGAAGCCCTCGAGCACGAGGTAGCCCGTCCAGAGAACGCCGAGCAGGATGAACCAGAAGGTCGCGAGGTCCATGGTCGTCGTCCTCTCAGTAGGCGAAGACGAGGGGGGCGTCCTCGTCACGGTCGGCGGGGTCCTGCGGCTGCTCGAAGGGCTCGGCACCCTTGCGGACGTAGTGCAGGAAGAGCTTGATCTCAACGACGGCCAGTGCGCCGTAGAGGAGGGTGAAGACGGTCATCGAGGTGATGACCTCGCCCATCGACACGCTCGGAGAGACGCCGTTGGCGGTCGTCATGAGACCGAAGACGATCCACGGCTGGCGCCCCACCTCGGTGAAGATCCACCCGAAGGAGTTGGCGAAGACGGGCAGGAGAGGAGCGGCCACGGCGGCATACAGCAGCCACTTGCCCGTGGGGGTGCGCCCCTTGCGGGTCGTCCACAGCACGGCCAGCGCGATGATGGAGGCTGCGATGCCGAGCCCGATCATGAGCCGGAAGCTCCAGTAGGTCGTCGGGATGTTGGGCACGTAGGCCGTCGCGAGGTCGGCGACGCGGGGGTTGCCGCTCGCGCCGAACGTCTGGGCGTACTCCGCCTTGATCTCGTTGATGCCCCGGACGGCGCCGTCGAAGGAGCCTGTCGCGAGGAAGCTGAGCAGGCCCGGGATCTCGATGATCGGGGTGGCGGCGGAGCCGTCGAGCGAGCCGATCGTCAACACGGAGAAGGGCGCTCCCACTCCCTCGGGCACCGACTCGTAGAGCGCCTCGGCGGCGGCCATCTTCATCGGCTGGACCTCGGTCATGATCTTGCCCTGCACGTCACCGCTGGCGATGACGCCGATGGCGGCCACGAGGCTGATGACCGCACCGATGCGAGCCGCCTTGCGGTACATGGGTGCATCACCCGAGGCGAGCTCATCCGGGGTGGCAGCCGCCTTGGCCTCGCGGCGCATGAGGTAGACCGCGACGCCGATGATCACGGCGGCGCCGGTCATGTAGGCGGCGAAGATGACGTGCGGGAAGGTGACGAGCTGCACCTTGTTGGTGAGCACGGCGAAGAAGTCGGTGAGCTCGGCCCGGCCGCTCGCCGGGTTGTACGTGTAGCCCACGGGGTGCTGCATGAAGGAGTTGGCCGAGAGGATGAAGTAGGCCGAGAGCACGGTGCCGATGTGCACGATCCACATCGTCGAGGCGTGCAGCTTCTCGGGGAGGCGGCCCCAGCCGAAGATCCACAGGCCGAGGAAGGTCGACTCGAGGAAGAAGGCGAGCAGCGCCTCGACGGCGAGCGGTGCACCGAAGATGTCACCGACGAAGCGCGAGTAGTCGCTCCAGTTCATCCCGAACTGGAACTCCTGCACGATGCCCGTTACGAGGCCGAGGGCGAAGTTGATGAGGAAGAGCTTGCCGAAGAACTTGGCCAGTCGCAGCCACTCAGGTTTGCGCGTGCGCACCCAGGCGGTGTGGAAGACGGCGACGATCAGCGACATGCCGATCGTGATCGGCACGAAGAGGAAGTGGTAGACGGTCGTGATGGCGAACTGCCATCTGGCCAGGTCCGTGGCGTCCAAGGTGAGCTCCCGTGAGGGCGGCGCGAAACTACATGACGTAGTAGATGCTATCCGCTCGCTCCCCGGAGAAGTCACCGCCTGTAGAGAGTTGTGTCACGCTCCGCCGGGGCCTAGTGTCCGGTGACGCAGCCACGAGCGAAGGAGCGCGATGGGTGACGTCACGGCGGGCATCTCCGTCGACCCGGACGGTCACGTGCCGCCCTTCGAGCAGGTGCGCTCCCAGATCGCGGAGCTCATCGCCACCGGGCGCCTCCTGCCGGGTGACCAGCTGCCCACGGTGCGTGGTCTCGCGGCCGACCTGGGGCTCGCGAGCAACACGGTGGCGCGGGCCTACAAGGCGCTCGAGGTCGGTGGTCTCGTCGAGGCACACAGCCGCGCCGGCACGCGGGTGGCGACCGGCCAGCACACGGCCGAGGTCGTGCTGGCATCGCTGGCGCAGAAGTATGCCTCGGCCGCGCACGGCGCCGGCCTCAGCGACACGCGCGCCATCGAGATCGTGCGTGCCGCACTCCGCTCGCAGGATGCTCAGTCAGGCTGAGCCCCAACGCTTTTCGTCACCGAGGGGGTATGCCGCCCGACGGGGTCAGGCGTGACGTGCGGGCTGCTGCGTGGCCGGCCCCGTGGTCTCGATACGACGCACGGGCACGGGGCGCTGCAGCGGGTGCAGCAGCCGGGTGAGCCAGGCGCTGCGCGGGGCGCGGCCGGGCCGCGGGGAGCGGGTGGCGCGCTGTGCCGGTGCCGAGCGGTGCTGGGGCGCAGCGGAACTGGGCCAGGCTCCGACCAGGCGTGCGGTCTGCGGGGGGATGCCGCTCATGTCCTTCTCCTTGTGCTGTCCATCGGCTGTCGTGAGCTGCTCACGGGCGGGTGGGCCGCGCTCGTGGTCACTGGTCAGAGCGGCGGCCGGGGGCGGTGATACCGAGGGCACCGGACGGCATACATCTGCGGCGGTTTCTTCCGATTGCGTGCTGTGCGGCTTGTGCGGGAGTACCGTCCTTGGGATCAGGACACGCACTCCTCGGGGGAGGCTTCGATGGCGAAGCACCTGTTCGTATCCATCGGTCGCGGGAGCGGGAGCCGGCTCGTCAGCCGGCTCGTGAGGCCGCTGGTCGTCGCGGTTGCCGCGGTCGTCGTCGCGACCACCGCGCTCGGGCCTGCGTCGGCGGCGGACGACCCGTTCACCCCGGTGAGCCCACAGAGCCCGGACTCCCAGGTCGACGTGACGGGGTCACCCTTCGCCGGCACGACGGCGGGAGGCCAGGTGCGCGGCTACGTCGACGCGCACACCCACCTCATGTCGGACGTCGGCTTCGGCGGCAATATCGTCTGCGGAGCGACGTTCAGCCCCAACGGAATTGCCGACGCGCTGCGCGACTGTGACTACCACTACCCGACCGGTCAGCTCGCCCTGCTCGAGAACCTCACGAACAAGGAGGGCGGCGGTCCGCTCGACCCGCACGACCCCGTCGGCTGGCCGACCTTCAGGGACTGGCCGAAGTGGAGCTCGCTGACGCACCAGCAGATGTACTACAAGTGGATCGAGCGCGCGTGGCGCGGCGGTCTGCGCATCATGGTCGCCGACGCCGTCAACAACAACGTCCTGTGCAGCCTGCCGACGCAGGTCAACCGCTACTCGTGCGACGACATGGACACCGTGCGCCGACAGATCGCCGAGACGAAGAAGCTCGAGGCCTTCATCGACGCGCAGTACGGCGGCGCGGGTCGTGGCTGGTTCCGCATCGCCTACTCGGCCGACCAGGCGCGCACCGCCATCGAGCAGGGCAAGCTCGCGGTCGTCCTCGGCGTCGAGGTGAGCAACCCCTTCGGGTGCAAGCTCACCCTCGGAATCCCCGGGTGCACGACCGCCGAGATCGACGCCGGCCTGACCGAGCTCCACGGGCTCGGCGTCCGCTCGATGTTCCTCTGCCACAAGTTCGACAACGCGCTCTGCGGGGTGCGCTTCGACGAGGGCACCCAGGGGGCCATCGTCAACTTCGGCAACTTCCTCAACACGGGGCAGTGGTGGCAGGTCGAGCCGTGCCGCACGGCGCTGCAGGACCACACGGTGGCTCCGGTCGTGCTCCCGTCCGTCCTCTCGGGGCTCATCCCGCCGGGAGTGCAGCTGCCGGTGTATCCGCCCGGCCCGCACTGCAACCCGCGTGGTCTCTCCTCGCTCGGGGAGTACGCCCTGACCGGCATGATGCGCCGGGGGATGGTCGTGGAGGTCGACCACATGAGCGCCAAGGCGGCGGCCCGGACGATCGACATCCTCGAGACCGCGAACTACCCCGGCGTCGTGTCGAGCCACTCGTGGATGGACACCCTCCTGACGGAGCGGCTCTACCGGCTCGGAGGCTTCGTCACGCAGTACGGCCACGACGCCGACGACTTCGTCGACACGATGCACACCGACGAGGCCCTGCGCACCCGCTACGGCGTGGGCTACGGCTTCGGCATGGACATGAACGGCTTCGGCGGCACCCCGGCGCCACGGGCCGGGTCATCGGTCGGCTACCCGTTCACGACGCTGGGCGGCAGCAGCGCCGACCGTCAGGTCACCGGCCTGCGCACGTGGGACTACAACGTCGACGGCGTGCCGCACTACGGGCTCATCCCCGACTGGGTCGAGGACATGCGCCGCATCGGCGGTCAGCAGGTCGTCGACGAGCTCGCCCGTGGAGCCGAGTCCTACCTGCGCACGGCACGGGCAGCGCAGACGTGGGCGCCGGCCCCCAACCTCGTGACCGGTCGTCCGGCGACGGCGAGCAGCTACCAGTGGGACCTCTTCACCGACTTCCGGCCCTCGCGGGCGACGGACGGTCGTGGTGACACGCGCTGGTCGAGCGCCTGGAGCGACAACCAGTGGTGGCGTGTCGACCTCGGCTCGGTGCGGCAGGTCGGCCGGGTCGCCGTCTCGTGGGAGGCGGCGCACGCCAAGGCCTATCGCATCGAGGTCTCGACGGACGGCTCGAGCTGGCGCACGGTCTCGTCGGTGACCGACGGCGACGGCGGGCTCGACGTCGCCGTCTTCACCCCGACGTCGGCGCGCTACATCCGTGTCGTCGGCGTGCAGCGAGCGACACCGTACGGCTACTCGATCTGGGAGGTCGGCGCCCAGGCCACCTGAGCCCCGTCGTCGCCCGGCGCGGGCGCGGGGAACACACCGAGCAGTCGTCAGCCGCGCGAGGTCTGCAACGCAAAGTTGTCGGTTGTTCGGTGTGTTGCCGGCAGGGTGCGCAGCGGGTCAGCTCTTCGGTCGCTCGTCGACGATGCGGCGGGCCTTGCCGATCGACCGCTCGATGGAGCCGGGCTCGCGCACCTCGACGCGACACGTCGTGCCGATGTGCGTCTTGACGGCGTGCTCGAGCGAGCGCGCGATCTCCTCGGCCGCGCCGGGCTCCAGGCGCGAGAGCGGCTCCACGAGCACGGTGAGCTGGACCATCCGGCCCGGCTGGGTGAGCACGCACTGGAAGTAGGGCGACAGCCGTGGCTCCGCGAGCACGTGCTCCTCGATCTGGGTCGGGAAGACGTTGACGCCGCGGATAATCATCATGTCGTCCGTCCGCCCGGTGATCTTCTCCATCCGGCGCATCGACGGCACAGCGGTGCCCGGCAGGAGGCGCGTGAGATCCCTTGTGCGATAACGGATCACAGGCATCGCCTCCTTGGTCAACGAGGTGAAGACGAGCTCACCCACCTCGCCGTCGGGCAGCACCTCCTCGGTGACCGGGTCGATGACCTCGGGATAGAAGTGGTCCTCCCAGATGTGCAGGCCGTCCTTCGTCGTCGCCGCCTCCTGCGCGACGCCCGGACCCATGACCTCCGAGAGGCCGTAGATGTCGACGGCGTCCATGCCCGTGCGGCGCTCGATCTCCTCGCGCATCGACTCGGTCCACGGCTCGGCGCCGAAGATGCCGACCCGCAGGCTCGTCGACGCCGGGTCGATGCCCTCGCGCGCCATCTCGTCGAGGAGGCTGAGGAAGTAGGACGGCGTCACCATGATGACCCGCGGCTCGAAGTCC
Organism: Humibacillus xanthopallidus; assembly: GCF_006717145.1. Classification (GTDB taxonomy): domain Bacteria; phylum Actinomycetota; class Actinomycetes; order Actinomycetales; family Dermatophilaceae; genus Humibacillus; species Humibacillus xanthopallidus. Next base: position 587,274 of record NZ_VFQF01000003.1, read on the forward strand.
TGGATGAGCTGCACCTGGCGCTCGGTCATGCCCCCGCTCACCGGCACCACCGTGGCACCGAGGCGCTCGACGCCGTAGTGTGCGCCGAGGCCGCCGGTGAAGAGGCCGTAGCCGTAGGCGACGTGGACGATGTCACCCGGGTGGCCGCCCGCGAGGCGGATCGAGCGGGCCATGAGGTCGGCCCACGTGTCGATGTCGCGCTTCGTGTAGCCGACCACCGTCGGCCGCCCGGTCGTGCCCGAGCTCGCGTGCACGCGGACGATCTGCTCGCGCGGCACGGCGAACATCCGGAAGGGGTAGTTGGCCCGCAGGTCCGCCTTGGTCGTGAACGGCATACGCCTCACGTCGTCGAGCGACCGCAGGTCGTCGGGGTGGAAACCCTTGGCCTCGAATGCCGCCCGATAGTGCGGCACGTTGGCGTATGCCGTCCGCACCGTCTCCTGGAGCCGCGTGAGCTGGGTGCCCCTCAGCTCCTCGACCGACATCGTCGGGATCTCGTGGTCGGGCAGGTGGGCGGCGCTGGCTGACTCCGTCGTCATGGCGCCATTCTTGCGGACGAAAGGGGAGAGGCCACCTCGTGTCGCACGAGGTGGCCTCTCGAGGGGCCCCTGACCTGCGCCCAGGACGACTCAGCCGCAGGTCACCCCTCCGCGGCGGCGGCGGCGTCGGCTGCCGCCTCCTCGTCCTCGGTGCGCATCCGCTTGAGGAAGGACCTCGTGCGCTCGTGCTGCGGGTTGTTGATGACGTCGGCCGGTCTGCCCTGCTCGACGACGACCCCGCCGTCCATGAAGACGACGTGGTCGGCGACGTCGCGGGCGAAGCCCATCTCGTGCGTCACCACGATCATCGTCATGCCCTGGTCGGCGAGGTCACGCATGACCTTGAGCACGTCGCCGACGAGCTCGGGGTCGAGCGCCGAGGTCGGCTCGTCGAAGAGCATGAGCTTGGGGTCCATGGCGAGGGCTCGGGCGATGGCGACACGCTGCTGCTGGCCGCCGGAGAGCTGGGCCGGGTAGGCCGCCGGCTTGTCGCCCAGGCCCACCTGCTTGAGGAGGTCGAGCGCACGCTCGCGCGCCTTCTTCCTGTCCACGCCCCGCACCTGGATCGGTGCCTCGCAGATGTTCTCGAGGGCTGTCATGTGCGGGAAGAGGTTGAAGCGCTGGAACACCATGCCGATCTCGCGGCGCTGGGCAGCCACCTGCTTGTCGTTCAGGTGGTGCAGCTGGCCCTTGTCGTCGCGGTAGCCGACGAGGTCGCCGTCGACCCAGATGCGGCCGCCGTCGATGCTCTCGAGCTGGTTGATGCACCGCAGGAAGGTCGTCTTGCCGGACCCGGACGGCCCGAGGAGGCAGACGACCTGGCCCCGCTCCACGTCGAGGTCGATGCCCTTGAGCACCTCGTTGCCGTGGAAGCTCTTCATCACGTTGAGGGCCCGGACCAGGGGCTGGCCGTCACCCGTGGGCGTGCTGTCGCTCGTCGTCATCACGCTCCTCCTGCCCCGGCAGGCCGGGCGAACCTCTTGTTGGTGGGCTTGGTGCCGAAGCCGCGGCCGAAGCGCTTCTCGAGGAAGTACTGGCCGACCATCATGACCGAGCCGATGAGCAGGTACCAGATCGTCGCGGCGACGAAGGCCGGCATGATGAGCAGCGTCCGGTTGCCGATCGCGCTCGTCTGGTAGAAGAGCTCGGTGATGATCGGGATGGCCGAGAGCAGCGAGGTGTCCTTGACCATCGCGATGGCCTCGTTGCCGGTCGGCGGCACGATGACCCGCATGGCCTGCGGGAGCACGATGCGCCGCATCGCCTTGCCACGGCTCATGCCGAGCGCGGCTGCCGCCTCCGCCTGACCCTTGTCGACCGAGAGGATGCCGGCGCGGGCGATCTCGGCCATGTAGGCCGCTTCCGAGAGACCGAGGCCGACGATGCCGGCGAGCAGCGTGCTCGAGAACTGGTTGACGTTGAGCGTGAAGAACGTGAAGTCCTGCGACAGCCCCAGCCAGGACGCGAACTGCTGGCCGAACGGCACGCCGAAGTCGACCTTGCTGTAGAGGAAGCCGATGCCGCTGCCGATCATCGCCAGCAGCACGAGGCGCGGGATGCCACGGAAGAACCACGTGTAGACGAACGAGACCCCGCGCAGGACCGGGTTCGTCGACAGGCGCAGGATCGCGATGAGCACGCCGCCGATGATGCCGATGACCATGGCGCCGATCGTGCCGACGATGGTGCCCTTGACGAGCCCCTCGAGGACCGGCGTCTGGACCATGATCTCGAACGCCTTGGCGAAGTCCCAGCGCGGGTTCGTGACGAACGAGCTGATCATCATCGCGATGAGGATGACGATGATGGCGAGCGCCACCCACCGGCCGGGGTGGGGGACCGGCCGGGCGTCGATGAGGCCCGGCCGGTCGTCCGTCGTGGGAGTGGTCACGGGTTGACGGCGAAGTTGTCGATCGCTCCGGCCTCGACGGCGTACTTCTTCAGTGCCGCCATGTAGCTGCCGTCAGCCTTGGCCGCGTTGAGTGCCTCGACGAGGAGGTTCGCGAAGTCCATCTGGTCCTTGGGCACGACGTAGCCGTAGGGGGCCGAGTCGTAGATGCTGCCGAGCGCCTCGAGCTGGCCCGTCTGCTTCACGGCATACAGCCCGACGGGCGAGTCGGCGAGCATGGCGACCGTCTTGCCGCTGACGAGGTCGGCGGTCACCTGGTTCTGGCCCTGCTGGACGATGGGGTTGATGGCCGGCTTGCCCGCGTCGGTGCACTTCTTGCTGCGGGCCGCGAGGTCGTCGACCTGGACGGTGCCCTTCTGGACGCCGATGGGCTTGCCGCAGGCGTCGTCGATGTTCACCTTGTCGGGGTTGCCCTTGGCGACGACCCACTGGGTTCCGGCGCTGTAGTAGCTCACCATGTTGACCTGCTTCTTGCGCTCAGGGTTGATGGTGAAGCTCGAGACGCCGATGTCGTACTTGCCGCCCGTAACGCCGAGGATGATCGTGTCGAAGCCCGCCGGCACCCACTCCGTCTTGAGACCGAGCTTGGCCGCGACGGCGTTGAAGACGTCGACATCGAAGCCGATGACGGTCTTGCCGTCCGCGTCGAGGAACTCGTTGGGGGCGTAGGTCGGGTCGGTTCCGACGACGATCTTGCCTGCCGACTTGAGCTTGGCGGGGACCTTGGCCGCGAGGGCCTGGTCGACGCCGCCGCCGGCGGCCGAGGTGCCGGCGGGCGTGCTGCCCGAGCCGGGGTTGGTCGACATGGAGTCCGACCCGCACGCCGAGAGCGTGAGGCCGACCGCGACGACACCGGTGAGGGCGATGAGGGACATGCGGCGCATGTTGGGGTCCTTCCGGGGCGAACAGGTCGTTCGAGAGGTGAGCGGCGCGACGATGCACCGTCCGAGTGGGGCCGATCCTGCCACTTTTCCGCAGGGGTGCCCACGGAAGCGACCGAACCGTTAGCGGACCCACAGCGTGCTCTGTGGCCCGTCCACGCCGCCGGGGGTATGCCGCCGGGCCGGGACCCGGGGCAGCGACCCGATTCGTCCGGTCGGGTCCCGCTCGGCTACTCTGGTAGCAGCGGCCCGCCCAGTTCTGCCTCGGGTCGCTTCTTCTAGGCCTGGCACTGCGACTGCGGTCGCGCCGGCCCCGTCGATTCGCTCTTGCGCCGCGACCACGTCCACCGACGAACGAGTTCGCGCCGGGCAGAACGACCTCATCCAGCTTTGGGAGTACCCACCTGTGTCCACCGACACGACCTTTTCCGCACTCGGCGTGCCCGCCGCCCTCGTCTCGATCCTCGAGGCGCAGGGCATCACCACCCCGACCCCCATCCAGGCTGCGACGCTGCCCGACTCGCTCGCCGGCCGCGACGTGCTCGGCCGCGGACGCACCGGCTCGGGCAAGACCTACGCCTTTCTCCTGCCGCTCCTGACGCGCCTGTCGCAGTCGGGCCAGCGCCGCCAGGTCCGCCGGCCGCGCGCCCTCATCCTCGCGCCGACCCGTGAGCTCGCCACGCAGATCGACACCGCGATGGCGCCGCTCGCCAAGCCGCTCGGCCTCACCTCGCAGACGATCTTCGGCGGCGTCGGCCAGAACCCGCAGGTCCAGGGCCTGCGCGCCGGCGTCGACGTCATCGTCGCCTGCCCCGGCCGGCTCGAGGACCTCATGCAGCAGGGCCACGTCTTCCTCGACGCCGTCGAGATCACGATCCTCGACGAGGCCGACCACATGGCCGACCTCGGCTTCCTCCCCGGCGTGCGACGGATCATGGACAAGACGCCCGCCAACGGCCAGCGCCTGCTCTTCTCGGCGACGCTGGACGGCGCGATCAACGTCCTCGTCAAGCGTTTCCTCACCAACCCGATGACGCACGAGGCGGACTCGGCGCAGTCGCCGGTCTCGACGATGAGCCACCACGTGCTCCACGTCGGCAACGACGCGCACCTACCGGTGCTGCTCGACCTCACTGCCGCGCCGGGCCGCACCGTCGTGTTCACGCGCACCAAGCACCGGGCCAAGAAGCTCGCCAAGCAGCTCAACGCCTCGGGAGTTCCGGCCGTCGAGCTGCACGGCAACCTCAGCCAGGGTGCCCGCACGCGCAACATGGACGACTTCCACTCGGGGCGCGCGCAGACGCTCGTCGCGACCGACATCGCCGCCCGCGGCATCCATGTCGACGACGTCGCGCTCGTCATCCACGCCGACCCGCCGGTCGAGCACAAGGCCTACCTCCACCGCTCGGGCCGCACCGCCCGCGCCGGCAACGACGGCACCGTCGTCACGATGATGCTCGACGAGCAGGTGCGCGACGTGCGTGACCTGACCCGCAAGGCCGGCATCAAGCCGACCACGACGCGCGTCCAGCTCGGCCACCCGCTCCTGACGGAGCTTGCTCCCGGCGAGCGGTCGTATGCCGGTGGGCTCGTCCGCGAGGAGGCCCCCGCCGGCGCTCGCTCCGGTGGCTCGGGTGGTCGTTCGGGCGGCGGCCGCTCCGGCGCCGCGACATCGCGTCCCGCCCGTGGGCGTGGCCGCTCCGGTGGTCGCGGTGGCGAGGGCGCTGCTGCGGGTGCCGGTGCCAGCACGTCCGGCCAGCGCCGCGGTGGCTCCGGTCGCGGCGACGCTGCGGCCAGCACGTCGGGCCAGCGTCGCGGGGGCTCGGGCGCGCCGCGTCGCTCCGGCGGCGGCAGCGCGACGGTCTACTCGACGAGCTCGGGCGGCGGCAGCGCCGCCTCGTTCTCCGCGGGCTCGCGGGCCGGCTCGCGCCGCACCTCCCGCTGACCCACCCCACCAGCAGGTCGAAAGGCCAAAAGCTGCCGCTTGGACCACGTCGAGTGGCCAGTCTTCGCCGCCCTGACCACGTCGAAAGGCCAAAAGCTGTCGCCCTGACCACGTCGAGAGGCCAGTCTTCGTCGCGCTGACCAGGTCGAAAGGCCAATAGCTGTCGCTGGGACCACGTCGAGTGGCCAAAGTCCGTCCACGACGAGCTTTGGCCACTCGACGTGTCCGGAGCGACCAGGTGTGGCCACTCGACTGGGTTGAGGCGTCCAGGTTTGGCCACTCGACGAGTCCGGAGCGACTAGGTGTGGCCACTCGACGAGTCCGGAGCGACCAGGTGTGGCCACTCGACTTTGTCAGGTGAGGGAGCGGCTGCGGCCGCGGAACTCCGCGATGACCTGACCGTCCGCCTCCCGCGTGACCGTGACGTCGGTCAGCCCGCTGCGGCCGTATGCCGTGCGCACCCGAGCGTCCGCCACGAGCACGTCGCCGAGACGGCTCGGTGCCGTGAAGGCGATGTCGGCACCCGCCGCCACCGTGAGCCGCCCCTGCGAGTTGCAGGCCAGCGCGAAGCACGAGTCGGCCAGGGTGAAGACGAAGCCCCCGTGGGTGATGTCGTGACCGTTGACCATGTCGTCGCGGACCGTCATGCGGACGACGGCGTGGTCGGTCTCGACGAGGACGGCCTCCATGCCGAGGGCCCGGGAGGCCTCGTCATCGGCCCACATCTGCTGGGCGAACGCCACCCCGTCCGCCGCCGTCACAGCTGACCCCGACGCCCCCGTAGCCCCCGAAGACCCCCCGTTCGAGGTGATCTCGGCGCCGACGTGGGGTTCAGCATCACCTCGAATGGCGGGGTGGTTCGAGGTGATCTCGGCACCGACGTGGGGTTCAGCATCACCTCGAATCGGGGGAGAGTGCGGCGTCGGCAGGGAGCCGGCATCACCGCGCACCGGGGGCTCACCCGCACCCGCGGTCACCGCAGGCTGCCGTCGGTCAGGGCCGGGCTCGGCCGGTAGCGCCCACCCGGGAACGCAGCGTCGAGCTCCGCGATCTGTGCAGCGACGACGTCGAAGCCGATCTCGCCCCCCCACTCGATGGGTCCGCGCGGATAGCGCACTCCCAGCCGCATCGCCGTGTCGACGTCCTCGGCGCTGGCCTCGCCCCGGTGCACGAGGCCGACCGCCTCGTTGACGAGCATCGCCACCGTGCGAGCGAGCGGATCGGTCGCGACCGGGCCGCCGACGAGTCGCCCGGCCAGCTCGAGGTCGGGCTCGGGCCGCTCGACGGAACCGTCGGCGGCATACGTGTAGACACCCTTGCCCGTCTTGCGACCGAGCGTGCCGGCCTCGACGAGGCGACGCTGGAAGTCCGTCGGCGTGTAGCGCTCGTCGTGGCCGGTCTGCTCCCAGACCGAGGTGCCGACGGCGAGGTTGACGTCCTGGCCGATGAAGTCGGTCAGCTCCAGCGGCCCCATCGGGAAGCCGCCGCGCTCACGCAGCACCCAGTCGACCGTCGCGGCGTCGGCGACTCCCGCCTCGACGATCCGCTGCGCCTCCCCGTAGAACGGGCGCGCCACGCGGTTGACGATGAAGCCCGGCGTCGAGGCGCACCGCACCGGCGTCTTGCCCCAGGCCCGCATGAGCGCCGTGACGTGCTCGACGAAGGCCGGCGACGTGACCTCGCCGTGGACGACCTCGACGAGCGCCATGACGGGCGGCGGGTTGAAGAAGTGCAGCCCGAGCACCCGCTCGGGGTCGATGACGTCGCGGGCGATGTCGTCGATGTCGATGCTCGAGGTGTTCGTCGCGAGCACGGTGTTCGCCGGCTGGCGCTCCGACAGGTCGGCGAAGAGCCGCCGCTTGAGGTGCAGGTCCTCGGGCACCGCCTCGATGACGAGGCCGCATTCCGGCAGCTCGTGCACCGACTCGGACGCGACGAGGCGCTCCAGCGTCGCCTCCGCGTGCTCGCGGCTGATCCGACCCTTGCTCTCCAGGCGGTCGAGCGCTGCCTCGATCCGCTGACGCGCCTCGACCGCGGCGCCGATGACCGGGTCGACGAGCACGACGCGGTGGCCCGCCGTGGCGGCGACCTGCGCGATGCCCGACCCCATCGCGCCCGCCCCGATGACGGCGACGGTCGCGAAGATGCCCTCGTCGTCGTCGCTGCCCCGGTTCGTCGCGTTCTGGCCGGCCTCGGTGACGTCGGTGTCCATGGCTGACATCCTGCCCGGTCGCGGGGCCCGCGTGGCCCAGGGGCGGAGGGGACGGCATACGGCCGCGTGACATCTGGCTAGCATCGATGGGTGACTGACACGGCAACGACGCCCACCCACCCGCTGCTCGCCGCGCACGCCGGTGTCCTCGACGAGATCCGTCAGGCGCTGACGACGCGCTCCTACTACTCGCGCTACCCCGAGTCGCCGAGCCCTCGCGTCTACGGCGAGAGCGCTGCCGCCGAGGGGCTCGCGGCGCACGAGGCGCACCTCGGGCAGCCGTATGCCGCCCTGCTGGGGCAGCCGACCGACGGCACCTTCGTGGGCAGCGAGGTCTCGCCCTACGGGCCCGAGCTCGGCGTGACCTATCCCGCGCTCGACCTCGATGCAGGCCTCGAGGCCGCCCGTCACGCGATTCCCGCGTGGCGCGACGCTGGGCCGCAGGTGCGTGCCGCCGTCTGCGTCGAGATCATCGACCGGATCAACCGCCGCAGCTTCGAGATCGCCAACGCCGTCATGCACACCTCGGGCCAGCCCTTCGTCATGTCCTTCCAGGCGGGCGGGCCGCACGCGCAGGACCGGGCGATCGAGGCCGTGGCCGCGGGGCTCGTCGAGCAGGAGCGCCTGCCGACGAGCGTCGTCTGGGAGAAGCCCGGCAAGGACCGGGAGGGCAAGCCGGCGCCGCTGCGCATGCAGAAGGACTACCGCATCGTCCCGCGGGGCCTCGCGCTCGTCATCGGCTGCAACACCTTCCCGACGTGGAACGCCTACCCCGGCATCTTCGCCTCGCTCGTCACGGGCAACCCCGTCGTCGTCAAGCCGCACCCTCGGGCCGTGCTGCCGCTCGCCATCTCGGTCGAGATCGCCCGCACGGTGCTCGAGGAGGCCGGCTTCGACGCGGCGCTCGTGCAGCTGGCGGCCGAGGCCGACGGCCAGGGCCTGGCCAAGACGCTTGCCGAGCGCGACGAGATCGCCATCATCGACTACACCGGCGGTCCGAGCTTCGGTGGCTGGCTCGAGCAGGCGGGCGCGGCCGCCGGCAAGCTCGTCTTCACCGAGAAGGCCGGCATCAACACGATCGTCGTCGACTCGACCGACAACCTGCGCGGCACGCTCGGCAACCTCGCCTTCTCGCTGGCGCTCTACTCCGGCCAGATGTGCACGGCCCCGCAGAACATCTACGTCCCCGAGGGCGGTGTCGACACCGACGAGGGCCACCTCTCCTTCGACGAGTTCGGCGAGCGGCTCGCCGGGGCCATCGGCCGCCTGACCGGCGACGACGCGAAGGCTGTCGAGCTGCTCGGCGCGACGGTCAACGACCAGGTGCGCAGCAACGCCGACTCGCTGGCCACGATCGCCGGCGAGGCCGACGGCCGCGTCGTGCTCGACTCCCGCCGGATCGCCCACCCGACGTGGGCCGACGCCGTCGTGCGCGCTCCGGGGCTCGTCGCGCTCGACGTCTCGCGCGAGGACGTCTACACGCAGGAGTGCTTCGGCCCCGTCGGGTTCCTCATCCGCACCGCCTCGACCGAGCAGTCACTCGCCCAGCTCGCCGACACGATCCGCGAGCACGGCGCCATGACGGCTGCGGTCTACTCGACGAGCGAGGACGTGCTCGACCAGGCGCGCGAGGCTGCCGCCGCCGGGGGGGTCGCCCTCTCGGAGAACCTCACCGGCCAGGTCTTCGTCAACCAGACGGCGGCCTTCTCCGACTACCACGGCACGGGGGCCAACCCCGCCGCGAACGCCGCCTACACCGATGCCGCCTTCGTCGCCGGCCGCTTCAGGGTCATCACGTCACGACGTCACGTCTGATGCCGGAGCCGACCGAAGCGCTCGACCTCGACCCGGCACACCGAAAAGGGTTGCAGCGCAACGTCATCCGCACCCTCATCACGTCGCAGATCCTGTCGGGTCTCGGCATGGCGAGCGGGCTGGCCGTCGGGGCCCTGCTCGCCGAGGACCTCTCCGGCACGGAGTCGCTCGCCGGGCTCGGCACGACGTTCCAGGTGCTCGGTGGTGCGCTCATCGCCATCCCCGTCGCGCGCGTCATGGCGGCGCGCGGTCGCCGGCCGGGCCTGCAGCTCGGGCTCGCGCTCGCACTGGTCGGCGCGGCCCTCGTGGTCACCGCCGCCGTCGCCCGCAGCTTCCCGCTGCTGCTCGTCGGCATGCTCCTCTTCGGCGGAGGCACGAGCGCCAACAGCCAGTCGCGGTATGCCGCGGCCGACCTCGCGCTGCCGCAGCACCGTGGGCGTGACCTCTCGGTCGTCGTCTGGGCGACGACGATCGGCTCGGTGCTCGGGCCCAACCTCGTCGGCCCCGGCCAGGCCTTCGCCCGCGCGCTCGGCCTGCCCGAGCTGGCCGGCTCGTTCGTCTTCTCCCTCGCCGGGTTCGCCCTCGCTCTCGTCGTCATCACCCGGCTCCTGCGGCCGGACCCGCTGCTCACGGCGCGGGCGCTCGAGCGAGCGGACCGGGCGGCCTCGGCCGGGCGGCATACCGAACCGGCGCGGAGCGTCGTCACGACGCCGCGCACGCACGCGGCGGAGAACGGTGCCGCGCTCGAGCCCGTCGACGGGGTCGGGCCGGGTGAGCTCGGCGACGGCAACGAGGACCACGACGGCTCGCTGACCCGCGGCCTGCGCGTCGTCCGCTCCAACGGGCGCGCCCGCCTCGGCGTGCTGACGATCGCGCTCGGCCACGTCGTCATGGTGTCGGTCATGGTGATGACGCCCATCCACATGAGCCACGGCCACGCCGACCTGCAGGTCATCGGCTTCGTCATCTCGGTGCACATCCTCGGCATGTTCGCGTTCTCGCCGATCATCGGCGCGGCCGTCGACCGGTGGGGCGGCCCGATCATCGCGGCGACGGGTGGCGCGGTGCTGACCCTCGCGTCCGTGCTCGCGTCGCAGTCGATGACGGGGTGGTCGCCGCTGCTGCTCATCGCGCTGCTGCTGCTCGGAGTCGGGTGGTCCTGCACGCTCATCTCCGGCTCGACGATGCTGACGTCGGCGGTGACTGCGGAGGAGCGACCGGCGACCCAGGGGCTGTCGGAGGTCTTCATGGGGCTCGCCGGCGCGGGTGGGGGGCTGCTCGCCGGCGTCGTCGTCGACCGGCTCGGCTACGGCACCCTCGCGATGGGGGCCGCTGTGGTCGGCGTCGCGGTCGTGGTGATGGTGGCCGTGACCGCGCCTCGCAGACCGACGACCTCCTGACCCCGGCGGGGTTGCTGGTCGAGGGGGACGCTGCGGCTACCCAGCCAGGAGGAAGAGGACGAAGCCAAGGAGCGGCAGCGTGCCCTGGGTGAGGGCGGCCCGCAGGTAGTGACGGCCCGAGGCCAGCAGCACCGTCGCGGCCGCGACCATCGATCCGGTGGCGAAGAGGACGAGGGTGCGGCCCGCGGTCTCGTGCCCGGTCCACCACAGCACGAGGCCGAGGCCTGCACCGAGGGCGAGGAAGAGGTTGTAGAAGCCCTGGTTGTAGGCCATCGGGCGGGTCACGTCTGCGGTCGCCTGGTCGGCGACGCTGAAGCGCTTCCAGACCTCGGGGCGGGTCCACGCGATGCTCTCCATCCAGAAGATGTAGACGTGGAGGAGGGCGGCCAGCCCGACGAAGACGCTCGCGACGACGCTCATCCCCGGATCGTAGGCCCCACCGACCGTCGAGTGGCCGCGCCGCCCCACCAGCCCCATGGGATGTCGAGTGGCCGCGCCGCCCCACGAGTCCCACGCGAGCCGCGTTCGCCGTGTGACGACGGGGCCACTCGAGTGGGGAGTTGGTCGGGCCGCCCCCGCCCCGCCAGCCCCATCGGCTGTCGAGTGGCCGAGCCGCCCCACCAGTCCCACGCGAGCCGCATCCGCCGTGTGACGACGGGGCCACTCGAGTGGGGGAGGGGTGCTTCGTCAGGCGGTGATGCGCAACGTGGAGGTGCGGTCGGGGCGAACGATGACCTCGATGCGGTCGGCGACGCGTGACTTCAGCTCGGTCACGTGACTGACGATGCCGACGGTGCGGCCGCCCTCGCGAAGGCCCTCGAGGGTGTGCATGACGTCGTCGAGCACGTCTGGGTCGAGGGTGCCGAAGCCCTCGTCGACGAAGAGCGTGCCGAGGTCGACGCCGCCCGACTCGGCCCGCACGACCTCGGCGAGAGCCAGCGCGAGCGAGAGGGAGACGTAGAAGGTCTCGCCACCGGAGAGGGTGCCGACGTCGCGCACCTGGTTGGTGTGCAGGTCGTGGACCCGCACACCGAGGCCTGACTTGGCGTTGCCCTTCTTGGCGTCGGTGTGCTCGAGCGTGTAGCGGCCCCCGGAGAAGCGGGCGAGCTCGGCGTTGGCCGCCGACAGCACCTCGGTGAATCGCCGGATGAGGACGTACTTCACGAGGTCGAGGTTGAGCTGGTTGTCGCCGTTGCCGGAGACGAGCTGACCGACCCGCACGGCGTCGGCCGTGGCGGCGATGACGTCGGCGTTGCGGGCCAGGGCCTCGTGGATGTCGGCGACGTGGCCTTTGGTGCGGGCCACCTGGGTGCGCAGGCTGCCGTGCTCGTGGGTGGCGGCCTCCATCTCCTTTTTCGCGGCCTTCTCGAGCTCGGTCATCTGGTCGATGTCGTCGAAGAGGGCGTCGAGCTGCACGTCGGCCAGCTCAGGGCCGGTGAGACCCGCGCGCACCTGGGTGCAGGCCGTCTCGAAGTCGGCGATCTCCTTCTCGCGCATCTTGATCCACTCGAGGGTGCGGTCCGCTGCGAGCCACTCGGCGACGTCGTCGAAGCCGGCGGCCGCGAGGTCGGCGTCGCGCGCCAGCTCGTCCTCGGCCACGGCGGCTGCGGCCACCTCGCGCTGGCCGATGGCGTCGATGAGCTCGTCGACGCGGGTGGCTGTCGCCGCCAGCTCCGTGCGCCGGTCGGCCACGGTGTCGTGGCCGTCGCGCGCCTCGTCGACGGTGGCGCGCTCGCCCGCGATGCGCTCCTCGAGGTCGGCGACGGCCTGCTCGAGCCGGGCGATCGTGGTCTCGAGCGCCCCACGACGCTCGGCCAGGGCAGCCTGGGTCGACCTCAGCTCGACGAGGCGAGCCTCTGCACGGGTCACGTCGTCGCCCGCTCGCACGGACGACTCGAGCGCTGTGGCTGCGGCTTCGGCGCGCTCGCGGGCGGCCTCGAGCGAGAGCCCCCCGGCCGCGGCCGCGAGGGCGGCCACCTCGCCGCGCAGGTCGGCCAGCGCGTCGACCCTGCGCGCTGCGACGGCTCGCAGTGCCTCGACCCGCTGCTCCTCCGCCTGAACTCGCTCCGGGGTGACGGCGTCAGGGGTCGGCCGCGCGGGGGCCGGGTGCTCGAGCGAGCCGCAGACGGGGCACGGGTCGCCCTCCGTGAGAGCGAGGCCGAGCTCACCGGCAATGTCGTCGATGCGCGCCTGCCGCAGCCGGGCGAGGTCGAGCTCGGCCGCCCGCACGGCCTCGAGCGCCTGCCCCGTGCTCTGCTCCAGGGCGGCGACGCGCGCGCGTGCCGTCGCATGGCCAGTGGCCGCCTCGAGGACCGTCTTGGCCCGGGTGGCCTCCGTCGTGCGGCTCTCGAGCAGGGCGTGCAGCCGGCGAGCCTCGGTCAGCGCCCGCTCGTGCGCCGCGATCGTGTCGGGGAGAGCCTCCACCTCCCGGGTGGTGGCGGCCAGCGTCGTACGCGACCGGGCGAGATCCGCCTGCTGGCGCTGGGCCTCGATGAGGCGGCCGGCCAGGGCGGTCTCCAGCGTGATGGCTCCGTCGAGGGACCCGATGACCTCACGTGAACGGGTCGCATTCGCACGCAGCGTCTCGAGGGTGGCGTCGCGCAGGGCCTCGTCGACGTGTGACCGGGCCAGCCGCAGCGCGCCCTCGGCTCGCTTGAGCGCGCCCTCGGAGATGGCCAGCGTGCGCACCGCACCGACGACCGGCTTGGCCTGTCGAGCGCGTTCGACCTCGGCCCGAAGCTGCGTGAAGTGGACGGCGCGCTTGCCGAGCGTCTCGTCCTCGCGCTGGAGGGCGAGCAGGCGCTCGCGGCGCTGCATGCGCAGCCGCGCGTCGCCGACCATCTCTGCCATCTGGCGGTGGGCGTCGATCGCCTCACGGCTGCGCTTGCCGGCGTGGCGTTCGCGCGTGGCCAGCTCGTCGACGACCTGGGCCAGCTCTGCGGCCAGTGTCTCGGGGGCGGAGCGGCTCAGCTCGACGAGCGCGTCGCGGCGCTCGGTCTCGAGCCCGGCCGAGACGGCGAAGGCCTGCACGGCCATGCGGATCTCGTCGACAGCCGACTGCCGGCGGCCCTGTGCCACTCGCCCGGCCTCGACGATCTCGTCCTGGACCCGTCGGAAGAAGGCCGTGCCGAAGACCTTCTCGAGCAGCTTGCCCTTGTCTTCGGAGCGGGCGCGCAGGAAGGTCGCGAACTCACCCTGCGGCAGGATGACGGTCTGCACGAACTGGTCGCGGGTCAGCCCGACGGCACGGGTGATCTCGTCGTCGCAGTCGCCGATGGAGGTCGACAGCAGCTCGCCGCCGAGGAGGTCGTCAGGGGTCGCGACCCGCCAGAGCTTGATCGTCGGCTGGGCCACGGTCGTTCCGGCCCCGCGCGACTTGGGTCGCTCGAAGCGCGGCGTGCGCTGCACCCGGTAGATGCCCGACTGGGTCTCGAAGACGAGGGTCACGACGGGCACAGTGCGCGGGTCGGCGTGGTGGGAGTGGATGCGCTCGACGTCGGCGGAGGCCTGGGCCACCTTGCCGTAGAGGGCGAACGTGATCGCGTCGATGATCGTCGACTTGCCCGACCCGGTGGGGCCCTCGAGCAGAAAGAGGCCGGCGCGCCCGATGGCGGAGAAGTCGATGCTCTCGGTGCCGGCATACGGCCCGATGGCGGTCATCTCGAGGTGGTGCAGCTGCATGATCAGGCCACCTCCTGCGACTCCGCGAGGTGCTGCGCGGTGGTCGCGGCCTCGTAGCCCGCCTCGAAGACGTCGACCTCGCCCTCGCTTGCCACCGTCTTGGTGACGTAGGCGATGAAGTCGCTGCCGAGCTCGCGCGGGTCGCGCTCGCTGACGACCGTCGTGCCGCCCCGACCGCGGTCGATGGCGCCATCGGGCTCGTGGAAGACCTGGAGGGCGTGCGGGAAACGCGACCGGACGCGGTCCATGAGGGAGTCGGGGCGCACCCGGTCGGTGACGGTGACCCGGACCCAGGACGTCTCGTCGGCGGCGTGCTCCGGCGACTCGAGCAGCTCGTCGAGCCGGCCCCGCAACGTGGCCATCGGACGCGGCTGCTCGATCGCGACGGGGGTCACGACCGCCGGGCCCTCGGCGGGCAGGTCGACGAGGAGCACCACCTTGGTGTGGTCCTGCTCGGAGAAGGAGTAGCGCAGCGGTGACCCGCTGTAGCGGACCACCGAGCCCTCCGCCGACTCGGGTGACTGCGGGCCGTGCAGGTGGCCGAGCGCGGCGTAGTCGACGCCGGCGAAGACCGTGCCGGCGACCCGGTCGACCCCGCCGACCATGATCGAGCGCTCGGAGTCGCTCGGCTCGGCTCCGGCGACGAACGCATGGGCGAGCACGACGCTCCGCACCCCGTCACGCGCCGCGAGGTCGCCCCGGATCAGCTCGCACGCCGCGCCGACCACGGCCTGGTGAGACCGTGGCAGCACGTCACCCGAGCCGGCCAGCGCAACTCGCGCATGGTCCGGGTCGAGGTAGGGGATGCCGTAGATCGCTGCCCGCACCCCGTCGCTGCCCTCGAGCAGCAGGGGCAGGTCGAGGGCGCCCAGGTCGGTGATCATGCGGATGCGGTCGCGGAAGAGGGCCGACCCGTAGCCGAGGCGGATCGCCGAGTCGTGGTTGCCGGAGGTGACGACCACCGTCGTCACGGCCGAGAGCCGCGACAGGGTCCACTCGAAGAGCTGCACCGACTCGACGGGCGGCACGCCCCGGTCATAGACGTCGCCGGCAACGAGGACGGCGTCGATGGGGATGCCGTCGGGCGGGTCCTCGACGAGTTCGCAGATGCGGTCGAGCACGGCAGACTGCGCCTCGTGGAGGTTCACGCCGTGGAGCGTGCGCCCGAGGTGCCAGTCGGAGGTGTGGAGCAACCGCATGCCTCGACGGTAGGACCCCGCGCCGACACCCTCCCACCCGACACCCCGTCGGCGACCCGGGTGAGTCGCATCTGCGTCACCACGGCCACGACCGTCGGTGGCCGCACCTACCGTGACCGGATGACCAGGCCACATGTCGTCGTCTACAACGAGGTCAGCATCGACGGTCGCGTCGTCGGCTTCGACACCGACCCGTCGCGCTACTACCGCCTGGGTTTCCGCTGGCGCAGCGGCGCGATCCTCATGGGCAGTACGACCGCGCTCGCCTTCGGACCGCCGGAGCCCGTCGCCGAGGAGCTGCGCGCCCTCCCGCCGCCCGATCGGCTGCCCGTGGTGCCCGGCTTCGAGTCCCTCGTGACCGAGCCACGACCTCTTCTCGTCGTGTCTGACAGCCAAGGCATCGTGCGCTGCTGGCAGCACGCGCTCGCCCAGCCCTGGTACCGCTCCATCGTCGTGCTCGTCTCGCGCAGCACCCCGGCCGACTACCGGCGCTACCTCGATCGCCGCGGCATCGAGCACCTCGAGGCGGGCGAGCACCGCGTCGACCTCGCGCGCGCCCTCGAGCGCCTCGCCACGACTCACGGCGTGAGCGCGGTGCGCACCGACGGCGGCGGTGCGCTCAACGGCGCTTTGCTGACAGCCGGACTGGTCGACGAGATCGCCCTCCTGCTCGACCCGGTCATCTCGAGCGACCCGGACGGGCAGCGGCTGGTCACGCTGCCCCACCCGACCGCGCCGGGCGGCATACGCCTCCGCCTGACCGACGTCGAGCGCCTCGACGACGGCGCGCTCCTGCTGCGCTACGCGACGAACCCCCGAGCTGGTCCGCCTACTGGCTGAGCTCGAGATCCATCCGCTCGAGGAGGGACTCGAGGGCCTCCTCGAACTCGATCTCGACACGGTCCTTCTCCAGCTGCAGGGCCAGGCGAGCGAGCGTCGGGAAGCCTTCGAGCGAGAGTGCCGCGTCGTCGTTGGGCACGGGTGCAGACCCCTCGTCGAGAGGCGTCTCGGGTCCGGAGAACTGCGCCCCCCGGGATGCCGACTCGAGCAGCAGGTGGCCGAGCAGGAAGCTCGTGAAGGTCCGATAGGCGCGCACCGCCTGGGCCTCGGTGAATCCGCGGCGCAGCAGACCGTCGAGGAACTCCTCGACGACAGCGAGGCTGCGCAACGGCGGCCGCAGCCAGGGGGCCGCGGGGTGCCGGGTGGCGATGAGCGGGAACGCGAGCGGGTGGTCGAGCGCGAGCTGGCGCACGTTGTGCGCCATCCACTGCAGGAAGGCCTGCCACCCGTCGGCCGGCTCCATCCTCGCGCCCGGGTCGATCTCGAGGCTGGAGACAAGCCGGTCGACGACGCCCTCCAGGAGGTCCTCGCGGCCGTTGACGTAGCGGTAGAGCGCCATCGCCTCGACCCCGAGGCGGGTGCCGAGGCGGCGCATGGTCAGTGCGTTGACGCCCTCGCTGTCGACGAGGGCTATCGCCTCGTCGATGATCCGGTCGCGGCTGAGCCGTTGATCGGCGCCGCCCGCACCTCGCTGACGTCGGCCTGTGCCCCCCTCATCCCCACGGGTCGTGTCGGGGCTGATGCCTCCGGGGCTCGGCATGGGTGCTCCTTCGCCGCTGAGAGTCGGTGCGTCCCCCATCATGCCCGCGGCCAGCGCGCCTCGTGCGGTGCAGGGGCCGTCATAGCAGGGCCGTCATGCACGCAGCCGGGAGGGTTCCCTGCGAGGGACCTCTCCCGGCTGCGGACGTGCGGCGGAGGTGTGGCGGAGTGTTGGCGGGGGTCAGTACTGGCTCTGACCACCGTCGGCCGGGCGGTGGTCGCCTCGGTAGTCATCCGTCTCGAACGAGGTGGTGGGCGTGGCGCTGAAGGACGTGGTCCGCACGCCTGCGACGTCGGACCGGTCGTGGTAGAAGTCGTCGGCGGCCTGGGCCTCGTCACGCTCGGACGTGGCGGTCGCGGAGCCGTCGTAGCGGGCCTTCGCCTCGCGGGCCTGCTCGCCGACGCTCGGCGCCTGACGGACCTGCTCGCGGATGCGGCCGCTCTCCTCGGAGAGGGTGTGGAGGTACTGCTCCCACCGAGCCTGCATCGGCTTGATGAGCCCGCCGCCGACGCCGACGATGAGCACGCCGGCCACGGTGGCGAGCACCGCGATGAGGACGGGCATCGTGACGGTGGTGGCGATGCCGACCTGGTTCAGGGCCGCGATGATGCCGAGCGCGAGGATGAAGACGCTGGCGATGTTGGCGAGCACCTTGCCGTAGGAGAGGCCGCCGAGGGTGTTGGCGATGAGTTCGCGCACCGCGGCGGCGATCGCCGCTGCCACGACGACGATGACGATCGCGACGATGGCCTTGGGCAGGAAGGCGATGACACCGCTCAGCAGGTCGCTGATCGGGTTCGGCCCGAAGATGCCGAAGGCGAGCTGCAGGACGAAGAGCAGCAGCGCGTAGTAGACGATCTTGCCGACGATCGACGACGCGTCGTACTGGCTATTGGCGAGCGCCTTCTTGATGCCGCCGCGCTCGACGGCCCGGTCGAAGCCGACGCGCTCGAGGATCTTGTCGACGGCCTTGCCGATCGCCTTCGCGATGAACCAGCCGATGAGCAGGATGAGCAGGAACGCGACGAACTTGGGTACGAACAGCGCCACGGATCGCCAGAGATCCGTCAGTGCCGTGCTGATGCTGTCCACGCGGGACTCCTTCGTTTGCAGGGTGTTTACGTTGTAAACCACAGTCGGTGCATACCTACCCGTCCTGCGCGAAACGGAAACACCACCACTGCGGTATGCCGTGAGCCCGCCTTCCACACGGAAGGCGGGCTCACGGCATACCGGCCCGAGTGCCGGGGTCAGCGGGCCGTCACGGCCCGGATCACGTCGTTGAAGTAGACGTCAGCCGCGTTCGGCGACATCTGGAAGTCGCCCTTCTGGTTGCCGTCCTCGTCGAAGATCAAGACCGCGACCCCGTAGTCGTACACCTCCACGTTGAGGTTCCCAGCCTTGAACTTCCCGTTGGAGGAGTAGTCGAAGAGCGGGCCGTATGCCTGCCGGTCGTAGGCGTAGCGGTCGGTCTCCCACAGGCAGGGCCCGTTGTCGGTCGGGCACTTGTCGCGTCCGATCACGGTCCCATCGGGCAGCACGCGCTGCTCGGCGTAGCACGGCATGGCACGGGACGACCCGTGGTCGACCTTGATCATGAGCCGCCGTCCGGCGGGCTGGCTCACCGTGTAGTTGTCGGCGTTGACCAGCAGCAGCACCTTGTCCGTGGGATCCGGTGCCGGGATCGTGTACCACTCCTGGCCCTCCTCGGTCTCACGCATGCCCACGAGCTGGCCGGCACGCAGCAGGTCGTAGGTCGCCGTGCAGCTGAACTGGCCGGAGACGTTCACTCCGCCGAGGCGGTTGACCAGCACCCGGTCGACGGTGACCCAGTCACCGCCCGTCGCCGCACCGGTGGCCGGCGCCGCACCGGTGGCCGGCGCCGCCGCCAGCAGGGCCAGCGCGGCCGCCGCCATCGTGGCCAGGATCCTCCGTCGTGTCCTCATCGCCATCACCCTCCGGACGGGGCGGCGGGCGTCGTCCTCTGCGGCGCGTGGGCCGGCCCTCACTCCCATCCTCGGGAGGCCCGGTCGAGCCACAAGTGCCGATGGTCCCGCTCCGGCACCAGCCCGGCGCACACGCCACCACCCCGGTATGCCGTGAGCCCGCCCTCCACGTGGAGGGCGGGCTCACGGCATACGTGGGTGCAAAGACGACTCAGTCGGGGCGCTTGACGAAGCCGAGGAGCAGCGAGACGAAGGTGATGATGAGCGAGCCCCAGATCGCGTCCCAGAAGAACTCGTTGACGTGGAACGCGAGGTTGAACTGACCCGCCAGCCACGACGTGAGCTGGAGCATCGCGGCGTTGAGGATGAAGATGAACAGCCCCAGCGTCAGGATGATGAAGGGCAGCGAGAGCAGCGCGGCGATGGGGCGCACGAGCGCGTTGACGACACCGAAGATCAGGGCGACGATCGCGACCGTCCAGAAGGTCGAGCTCGTCGACTGGCCGGTGCCGAAGGTGATGCCAGGGACGGCCCACGCGGCCACCCAGAGGGCGATGCCGTTGATGACGGTCTGGATCGCGAAGTTGACGAGCATGGGCTCAGTCTTCCACGGGCACCGAGGCACCCGGGGGAAGCCCGGGGTGCTCGTCGCCGGGGATGCGCGGCTGGAACATGCGGTTGAGGCGCAGCAGGTCGGGCTCGACGACCTTGAGGGTGCCGACCGCCTCAGCGACGGGCACGCGCCCGATCGCGCCGTTGATGAGCGCCACCATCTGGCCCCAGTCGCTGTCGAGGGCGGCCTCGACAGCCGCGACGCCGAAGCGGGTGCCGAGCACCCGGTCGAAGGCGACGGGCGAGCCGCCGCGCTGGATGTGGCCGAGCGCCGTCATCCGGCTCTCGATGCCGGTGCGGCCCTGGATCTCGCGGGCGAGGATCGAGCCGATGCCGCCGAGGATCTGGTGGCCGTACTTGTCGATCTCGGGGGCGGGGATGTCCATCGTCCCCTCCTTGGGCGTCGCACCCTCGGCGACGACGATGATCGTGGCGAAACGGCCCTTCTTGTGGCGGTCGACGATGCGGGCGCAGACCTCCTCGATGTCGAAGGGCTCCTCCGGCACGAGGGTGATCGCGGCGCCGCCGGCGAGGCCGGACCAGATGGCGATGTGCCCGACGTGCCGCCCCATGACCTCGACGACGAGCACGCGGTGGTGGCTCTCGGCGGTCGTGTGGAGGCGGTCGATGGCGTCGGTGCAGATCTGCACGGCCGTCTGGAAGCCGAACGTCATCTCGGTGAGGCTGATGTCGTTGTCGATCGTCTTCGGCACGCCGATGACGGGGAAGCCCTCCTGGTGGAGACGGCTGACCACGCTCATCGAGCCTTCGCCGCCGACGCCGATGATGGCGTCGAGGCCGTGGCGGTCGTAGGCCTTGCGCACGAGCTTGAGGCCGTTCTCGTGGGCGAAGGGCTGGTCGCGGCTCGTGCCGAGGATGGTTCCGCCGAGCGGGAGGATGCCGCGGCAGCGGTCGACGTCGAGGAGCTCGTAGTCGTTGTCCATGACGCCCCGCCACGCGTTGCGGAAGCCGATCACGGTGCTGTCGTAGGTGACTTCGGCGGCGCGGGTGGCGCCACGGATGACGGCGTTGAGACCGGGACAGTCCCCGCCCCCGGTGAGAATGCCGATGCGCATGGAGTGGACTTTCGTCTGTGTGGGCATGAGGAAGATGTCGACGCGGCGCTGGTTCGACGCTGTGAGCCTAGCCACAGTCGGGGTCCGGCGTCAGGACCGCGTCCATGGGGCGGGCGTCGCCGTGGACACCCCTCTAGAGTTCGGGTATGAGCGACGCCGCCGAGAGTGTGACCGAGAGTGCACCGCCGAGGGAGGTGACGGGCGCCCCCGAGGCCGCCGTCCGGCTCCGCGAGGTGCTCGGTCGGATGCCCGACTACAAGCCCGGCAAGGCGGCCGCGGCTCCTCCGGGCGTCACCGCCTACAAGCTGTCGTCCAACGAGAACCCCTACGGTCCGCTGCCGTCGGTGCTCGCCGCCATCGGCGACGGCGCGACGACGATCAACCGCTATCCCGACATGGCGGTGACCGCCCTGACGGAACGGCTCGCCGCCGCGCTCGACGTGCCGGTGGAGTGCCTCGCGACGGGCACCGGGTCGGTCGCCGTGCTCGCCCAGATCGTCGCCGCAGCCTGCGACGCCGGCGACGAGGTCGTCTTCGCGTGGCGCTCCTTCGAGGCCTACCCGATCGTCACGCAGCTCGCCGGGGCCAAGCCCGTCATGGTGGGCCTCGACGCCGAGGCACGCCACCGCCTCGACGCGATGTTCGCGGCGATCACGGACCGGACGCGGGTCATCCTCGTGTGCACGCCCAACAACCCGACCGGGCCGTGCGTCCGGCAGGACGAGCTCGAGGCCTTCCTCGACAAGGTGCCGAGCGACATCATCGTCGTCGTCGACGAGGCCTACGTGGAGTTCGTCCGCGACCCCGAGGCGGTGCGCGGCCTCGAGGTCTGGCGCCACCGCCCCAACGTCGTCGTCCTGCGCACCTTCTCCAAGGCCTACGGTCTCGCCGGCCTCCGCGTGGGGTATGCCGTCGCGCACCCTCCCGTCGCCGCCGCCCTTCGCAAGACGGCCACCCCGTTCGGGGTGAACTCCCTTGCCCAGGTCGCGGCGATCGCGTCGCTCGATGCCTTCGACGAGCTGTCGGAGCGGGTCGACTCCCTTGTCGCAGAGCGTGATCGGGTCGTACTGGCCCTCGCCGACCAGGGGTGGAAGCTGCCCCGCAGCGACGCCAACTTCGTCTGGTTCCCGCTCGGCAGCGACTCCACCGCCTTCTCGCACGCGTGCCAAGAGGCCGGGCTCATGGTGCGGCAGTACGGCGACGACGGGGTGCGCGTGACCATCGGTGAGGCAGAGGCGAACTCGCGCCTCATCGAGGTCGCAGCCGCCTTCGGCGCCCGCTGACCTCGGTCGACGCAGGCGCGACGGGGGTGGCGAAGGTGGCGAGCGATGGCGGGGGCGCCCGACTGATGCGCGACCGGCTGCTCGGCGGCGTGAGCTCGGCTCGGCCGGTGCCCGGTCGCTGGCAGGCCGGGGCGGTCGCGCTGCTCGGGGTCGCCCTCTCGGCGCCTTCCGTCGTCGCGCCCACCTGGGTGCAGGCGGTCGCCGACCGCGAGCGTGGCGACCTCCTCTCCGGGCAGTCGCAGTGGAGCTGGGGCCGGGTCGAGCTCACCGGTCTCACCGGCGTCGAGCTCGGGCTCGTCCCCAACCCCGTCGGTCTCGCCGTGGCCGTGACCCTGCTCGTGCTGGCCGTCGTCGCCGTCGCGGTCTGGGTGCTCTCGCGTGGTCCGCGGCTGGTCCTGGCACCGATCGCACTGGCGCTGCTGGCCGGTCGCCTGCTGACCACCTCGGCCGAGCGGCACGGACGCGCGTTTCGCGACGTCATCGCGAGCGAGGCCGGCCTCACCGTGACCAACGGCTCCACGACGGCCGGATGGCTCGAGACCGCCGCGGCCGGAGTGCTTGTCGTGGCGCTCGCCCTCATGGTCGTGCGGCTCGTCGCAGACTTCTGCCCCCGCCTGCCGGCTGACGCGGAGGGTCCGGAGGGCGAGGAGCCCACCGGACGGCATCCGGACGCGGTGGCAGCACGAGCTGGCCTGCGGCCCAAGGGTGCTCGCCTGTCGGGCCCCGAGGTGGGCTTGACCGACGAGGAGGGTCGATGAGCGCGGTCGCGCGGTGGCGTGAGGTCGAGGGGCATATGCCGTTCGTCCGGGGGCGCCTGCCGGCCGCGGTCCCGGCGGTGCTGGGCGCCGTGCTCGCCGCCGCGACGATCATCTGGCCGGTGATGCGGATCTCCCAGCCCATCGGCCCGGACGGGCCCTCTGCCTACTTCGCGCAGCAGATGTGGAGCTGGGGTCGCTACTCGATCGAGGGGGCCGACCTCGACCAGGTGTCCGTCACCAACGTCGCACCTGCCTACTGGCTCGGCCTCGCCTGCCTGTCGGGCCTGCTCGGTGGCCTGACCTGGCTGCTCCGCCGGGGCCCGGACGGGCGCGCGCTCGGGGGAGCCGGCGTGGCGTTCGCCCTGGCCGTCGTCGGGGGCTCGCTGCTCGAGCGGCTCGGCACCGTCGCCCTCTACGAGATGGCGGAGACGGGCCTCGAGCTCGAGACGCTGCCGGCGGGGCGGGTGGAGCTGGCGGCTGCCGTGCTCCTGCTCATCGCCCTGGTGCTCATGGTGTGGCGCCCCGTGCTCGGCCTGGCTCGGCAGCTCGTCGCGGTCGCCGGCCGGGTGGCGGCGCGCGGGCGGCAGCGTGCGGACGAGGACGAGGATGCGGAGCGGGAGGCAGCCGGACGGGCGCCGCGGGTCGGCACGGCCGTGCTCCGGGACGCAGGAGCGTCGAGCGCCGATCGCGGTGGCGGGCCGGGTCGTGAGCGCAACGCCGGCGTGGGCTTCACCGACGGCGCGACTCCTGAGGACCGCTTCCGACCCCCGGCGGGCTGACGGCGCGCGCGCCCTGTCAGGCAGGGCTGCCGGGCAGCAGGGCGTCGGCGGGGCGCTCGCACTCGAGGGTCGCGAGCACGCTGGCCCACCGGCCGCGTCGCACGTCGACCCGCCAGACCGGTGCGGTGCCGAGCCGGGTGGCGATGGCGCGGGCACGCCGCAGGTGCACGTCGTGGCCCGTGCGGCAGTATGCGTCGAGCTCGCCGTGTGCCCGCGTGACCCCTTCGTCGGGCCGGGGTGCCGTCGGCAGTGAGCCGCCGGCGCGCAGGGTCCACACCGCCGCCAGGTCGTGGGCCGTGACGTCGCCCGAGAGGTCGGCGACGCGCTGGAGGAACCAGGCGGCGTGGGCGGCCTCGTCGGGGTCGGCGCCCTGCCAGACTGCGCCGTCGACCTCGAGCGCCTCGACAGCGCGGCGGAGCTCGGTCTCGGGGTGGGTGCCCTCGTCGGCGACGGCTACGAGGCCCGCCCGGGCAGCGCCGCTGCTCGCCCGGGTGTCGCCGTTGCTCGCACGGGTGGCCGACGCGAGCGCGTCCCGCAGCGCGGTCGTCGAGGCGAAGCGTTCGGCCGGTGACTTCGCTAGAGCGCGGCGCAGCACCCGCTCGCCCGAGGGCCACGGCGCCGCGCCGACGGCGGCGAAGCGGCGGGGCTCGTCGGCCGTGATGCGGCGCAGGGCCTCCTCGCGCTCGCAGGCGAGGTCGAGGTAGGAGGTGGAGGTGAGGACACGGTGCACGAGCGCGGCGATCGCGTACTGCTCCGATGCCGTGTCGAGCGGAGGCAGGGCTCGGTCGCGGAGGAGGGCCCTGGCGCAGGAGGGGTCGAGCCCCTCGCCGCCGGCCGCCCGGGGGACGGGCATCCCCGGTTCGGCCGTGGCATCGGCCAGCTGGGCCAGCCCGAAGTCGATGACGGTGACGGTGCCGTCGGGGCGGAGCAGCACGTTGCCCGCATGGACGTCGCCGTGCAGGACGCCGCGATCGTGGAGGGCGGTGTAGGCATCGAGCACGGCGACTGCCACGGCGCGCCGGTCGTCGTCGTCGCGGTCGGCCACGGCGAGGTCGACGGGGTCGCCGACGACCTCACTGAGCACGAGCGTGCCTCCGGTCGGCGACGCCTCGCGCCACACGAGCTGGGGCACGTCGGTGCCGGCGAGAGGGGAGAGGCGGCAGAGCGCGGCGACCTCGCGGGCGAAGAGATCCGGTCCGAAGGCCGCGTCGTCGACGATCTTGACGACGACAGCGGTGCCGTCGCACAGCTCCCCGCGCCAGATCTCGCTGTCGCGCAAGGTCCGCAGCCGAGCGGTGATCGTGGCAGGGCCGGCGACCTCGCCGACGCGCTGCCGGTCCTCCATGGCGGCTGCGCTGTCGGACCCGTCGGGCACGAGCAGGTCGGCGTGGGTGAGGGCGACGAGCACGGGGAAGGCGGCCTCGAGGGTCGACACGGGATCGCTCGCCGTCGCCGAGCAGTAGCCGAGGATGGCCTGCGTCAGGGTCGAGGGGGTGCGGAACTGCTCGAGCAGCCGCATCGAGTCCGCGGAGAGCAGCTGGGGCGTCACCCGGCTGCCGCGGCGGGCGAGGAGCACCTCGCCGTGGTCGGGCAGGGCCACGGTCTCGGCGTCGGTCGGCAGGACGTAGCGGACGTCGGCGACGGTCATGCGCAGCTCACCTCGGCTCGGGTCCGTCGCGCTCCGGAGGTGAGGAGGCGACTCGGGGCACCCGTTGCTGTTGTCGGTCGGGTCGGGAATGTTCTTGCAGCAGTGGCCTGCTCGTGGAGCTCGTCGCCCGCGGGGTGCCAGGAGTGCACGTCGAGGCCGTGCTCGGCGAGCCCAGCGAGCGCGTCATCGGCGACCTCGGCAGCGAGGGCATGAGTGCCCAGCTCCGCGCGGCTCGCGCACAGCGCCTCGGCCACCTGACGGCATACGTCGGCGCGCCAGCTCGTGCCGGCGACGTCGCGGCCACGTGACACGATGCCTGTGGCGCCCACCTGGCCGGTGAACGGAACACCCTGTGCCGCAAAGCTCCCCAGCGCCAAGGACAGGGTGGCGGCCACCTTGTCGGCACGCTCGGCGCTCGCGAGGTAGAGCACGATCTTGTCGGCACGGTGCAGACCGGCGAGGTCGGCCCCGACCTTCCACGCCGGCACACCGAGCAACGGGGCGTGCGTGAGGATGACGCCGAGCGTCGTGCCGAGGTCGCACACGGCGGGGCTCACGTAGATCTTGTGCACGAGCGTCGCGGGGTCGACATCGGTGGCCGTCCAGCTGCGCCAGTGCTCCCCGTAGGTGCGCGCGTGCCCGGCCAGCCCAGCACGCGCGGTGCGCTCGGCTGCCGTGACGACGTGACCCGCCCACCGCGGGTCGAGCCGCCCGTCGGGCACGGATCCCCCGGCCCGGTAGAGGAGCGCGGCGAGCGTTGCCGGGTCGCTCGTCGCGACGTCCACCCGTCCGGTGAGCGCCGCGGCCCGCACCACGGCAGCGCGCGTGAGCTCGGCGAGGCGCCCACCGGAGGGGTGTGACATCGGTCAGCCCTTGCCGACGACGGAGGCGACGTAGGCGAGGTCCTCGCCGGTGGCCTGCATGGACTCGATCTGGCGGTTGACGGCATCCAGGGTGACCTGGAGGTTGTCGCGCACGAGCTGCAGGTCGGTCTCCTCGAGACGGCTCCCGGGGAAGACGATCGGCGTGATCGGCGTCGGGATCGTGTAGAGCGTGTTGTCGTCAGCCGGCAGGCCCACCCCGCCGCCTCCGCCACGTCCGACGGCGATGTGCGGTGACAGCGCGGACGCCCGGATGATCGGTGAGGTCTCCGGGATCGTGGGCGGGTTCGTGAGTGGGTCGTGCCAGCGGAACTTCGGCACGCGGTGGACGTAAAGGTCCTTGATGTAGAACCCCATGGTTTGGCTCCTCTGATCGCTGCCACGCCCCCAGTGACCGTGGCGGTGAGGGGAATCCGGATCGGATCACCACCGAGCAGAGGCGCCGCGCCAAGGCGGTGATACGCGGTGGCGGACCCCACCCGCAGGGGTATGCCGTCCGGCTCGGTCGGCGTGACGGGCGCGGTGTGCGTCGTCGGGCTGACGGGGCTGACGGGGCTGGCGGCTTGCAGGGCTGGCGGGAGTTGCGGGGGCTGTCGGCGCTGCGGCATACGGTCTGCGCATGCTGACCACCGTCGCCGTCTCGGGCTACCGCTCGCTGCGCGACGTCGTCGTGCCGCTGCACGGGCTCGACGTCGTCACGGGCGCGAACGGCAGCGGCAAGTCGAGCCTCTACCGCGCGCTGCGGCTGCTCGCTGGGTGCGGGCGCGGTGACGTCGTCGGCACGCTGGCCAGGGAGGGCGGCCTGCAGTCGGCGCTGTGGGCCGGGCCCGCGACCCTCGGCGGTGCACGGCGCGAGGGGCACGCCGTGCAGGGCACGGCGCGCAAGGGCCCGATCAGCCTGCGGCTCGGCTTCGCCACCGAGGACATCGGCTACCTCGTCGACCTCGGCCTGCCGCAGCAGTCGTCTGGGTCGGCCGACGAGGCGGGCGCCTCGGCGTTCCTGCGCGACCCTGAGATCAAGCGCGAGGTGGTGTGGGCGGGGCCGGTCATGCGCCCGGGCTCGGTGCTCGTGCGTCGCCGCTGGGGCCGGGTCGAGACGCGGGCGCCGGTGGGCGCCGACGACGGGTGGGACGACGAGTGGGGCGGCGACGACGAGTGGGAGTCGGACCCTTCCCCGTCCGGCGGTTCGCAGCGCGGCACTGGGGTGGCGGCTCACGGCGCGGCTGCCGGCCCGAAGGCGGCGCAGCGTGGCTGGGTCGAGCTCACCCGGTCGTTGCGGCCGTGGGAGAGCATGCTGACCGAGCTCGCCGACCCCGAGCGGGCGCCCGAGCTCATCCGGGTGCGGCGGATGATCCGGGGCTGGCGCTTCTACGACTCGTTCCGGGCCGATGCCGCGGCCCCGGCCCGCCAGGCGCACGTCGGCACACGCACACCGGTCCTCTCCGACGACGGCCACGACCTCGCAGCCGCCCTGCAGACGATCCGCGAGGACGGCCGCTCGGTGCTCGACCGGGCTGTCGCCGACGCCTTCGACGGCGCGATCCTCGACGTGGCGGTCGAGGGTGGCCGCTTCGACGTCGCCCTGCACCAGCCCGGCATGTTGCGCCCGCTCACGAGCGCCGAGCTCTCCGACGGCACCCTGCGCTACCTGCTGCTCGTCGCCGCCCTGCTCACCGTCGACCCGCCCCCGATGCTTGTCCTCAACGAGCCCGAGACCTCGCTCCACCCCGACCTGCTGCCGCCGCTGGCCCGGCTCATCCGGGAGGCCGCCGAGCGCAGCCAGGTCATGGTCGTGTCGCACTCGGCCGATCTCGTGGCCGAGCTCGGCGTCGACTCCACCGGTGACGACGAGGAGGCCGGTGCCGACGACACGGGCGTCGGGCTGGGCACCCCCGCGCACCCCATCACCCTCGTCAAGGACCTCGGTGAGACCTTCGTGCAGGGCCAGGGCCTGCTCACCACCCCGGCGTGGACGTGGGGGAGCCGCCGCTGACACGGCCACCGACCCGAGGCGCACCCCACGTCGGACCACGGGCCGGGCCGGGCGAGCGCGAGGCGACCGGACGGCATACCTGCTGGGCCGGGGCGCCTTGTCGTCCCGCATTGTGAGATTCTCGGGAGGCTCCGGTAAGTTCCGTCCCGAGGACCCGCACGTGTCAGCCGTCACCTCGGCAGCCGCGTGTGACACAGCCGTCGAGCGGGTGATCCCCGCGCGCGGCCCGACCCAGGCCGGCCCACCGGCAAAGGAGCGCCCTGTGAGCGACAAGGTAGTCGCCGAGCTGCACGAGCCGACCCCTTCGGTCGGCGACGGCGGCCCGGACATGATCCAGCTGCTGACCCCGGAGGGGCAGCGCGTGTCCCACCCCGACTACGACAAGTACGTCGCGGACCTGACGGCCGACGAGCTGCGGAGCTTCTACCGCGACCTCGTCCTCATCCGGCGCCTCGACGCCGAGGGCTACGCCCTCCAGCGCCAGGGCGAGCTCGGGCTGTGGCCGAGCCTGCTCGGTCAGGAGGCGGCCCAGGTCGGTTCCGGCCGCGCCCTCAAGCCGCACGACTTCGTCTTCCCGACCTACCGCGAGCACGGCGTCGGTTTCGTGCGCGGCATGGACCCGCAGAGCTCGCTGCAGCTCTTCCGCGGCGTCAGCCAGGGTGGCTGGGACCCGGCCGAGCACAACTTCCACCTCTACACGATCGTCATCGGCGCACAGGCCCTGCACGCGACGGGCTACGCGATGGGCATGCGGATGGACGGCAACGTCGGCACCGGCGACCCCGACCGCGACACGGCGGTCATCTGCTACTTCGGTGACGGCGCCAGCTCGCAGGGTGACGTCAACGAGGCATTCGTCTACGCGGCGAGCTTCGACGCTCCCGTCGTCTTCTTCTGCCAGAACAACCAGTGGGCCATCTCCGAGCCCGTCGAGAAGCAGACCCGCATCCCGCTCTTCCAGCGCGCCCGCGGTTTCGGCTTCCCCGGCGTGCGCGTCGACGGCAACGACATCCTTGCGACGTATGCCGTGACGCAGCACTGCCTCGACGAGGCCCGCAACGGCAACGGCCCGCTGCTCATCGAGGCCTACACCTACCGGATGGGCGCGCACACGACCGCCGACGACCCGACGAAGTACCGCGTGTCTGCCGAGGTCGAGGAGTGGAAGTTCCGCGACCCGATCCTGCGCCTCAAGTCCTACCTCGCCCACGAGGGCATGGCCGACGAGGCCTACTTCACCTCCGTCGACGAGGAGGCCGACCGCTTCGCCGCCGAGCTGCGCGAGGGCTGCGTGACGATGAAGACGATGCCCGGCGAGACGATGTGGGACCACATCTACGCCGAGGAGCACCCCGTGATGGAGGCGGAGCGCTCCGCCTACCTCGCCTACAAGGCGAGCTTCGAGGAGGCGAACTGATGGCACTCGAGAAGGTCACCCTCGGCAAGAGCATCACCAACGGCCTGCGCAAGGCGATGGAGGCCGACCCCAAGGTCGTGCTCATCGGTGAGGACATCGGCAAGCTCGGCGGCGTCTTCCGCATCACCGAGGGCCTGCAGAAGGACTTCGGCGAGGAGCGCGTCATCGACAGCCCGCTCGCCGAGTCGGGCATCGTCGGCACCGCGGTCGGCATGGCCCTGCGCGGCTACCGCCCGGTGTGCGAGATCCAGTTCGACGGCTTCGTCTACCCGGCGTTCGACCAGATCGTCAGCCAGGTCGCCAAGATGCGGGCTCGCTCGCTCGGGGCCCTCAAGATCCCCATGGTCATCCGCATCCCCTTCGGCGGCGGCATCGGCAGCCCGGAGCACCACTCCGAGAGCCCCGAGGCGTACTTCGCCCACACCGCGGGCCTGCGCGTCGTCGCGTGCAGCAACCCGGAGGACGCCCACTGGATGATCCGGCAGGCCGTCGCGTGCGACGACCCGGTGATCTTCTTCGAGCCGAAGCGGCGCTACCACGACCGCGCGGAGTACGACACCGCCGCAGCGTCGGCACCGCGAGGGCTCTTCGAGGCCAACGTGATCCGTCAGGGCACCGACGTGACGCTCGTCGGCTACGGTCCGGTCGTCAAGACGATGATCGAGTCCGCCGCAGCGGCCGAGGCCGAGGGCACGAGCATCGAGGTCATCGACCTGCGCTCGCTCTCGCCGCTGCCGATCGACACCATCGTGTCGTCGGTGCGCAAGACGGGTCGCCTCGTCGTCGTCCACGAGGCGAGCAGCTTCCTCGGCATGGCGTCGGAGATCTCCGCGCAGGTGACCGAGCAGTGCTTCTACGAGCTCGAGGCGCCGGTCATCCGCGTCGGTGGGGCCAACATCCCCTACCCGCCCAGCCGGATGGAGGAGGAGTTCCTCCCCGACCTCGACCGCATCCTCGACGGCGTCGACCGCGCGCTCGCGTACTGAGAAGGGCTGCGACACATGGCAATCAAGACGTTCAACCTGCCCGACCCCGGTGAGGGCCTCGTCGAGGCCGAGATCGTGGAGTGGAAGGTCGCCCCCGGCGACACCGTCAAGGTCAACGACATGGTCCTCGAGATCGAGACCGCGAAGTCGCTCGTCGAGCTGCCCATCCCGTGGGCGGGCACCGTCAAGGACCTCCTCGTCGAGGTCGGCCAGACCATCGACGTCGGCACGCCGATCATCTCGATCGACGACGGTCTCGGCGGCGACGACGCCCCCGCGGCCGCACCGTCCATCCCCGGCGAGAAGGCCGCTCCCGCCGAGGGCGCCTCAGAGGCCATCCTCGTGGGCTACGGCGCCAAAGCCGGCGCCACCGCCCGCCGCGCTCGCAAGAACTCAGGCGCAGGTATGCCGTCCGGTCGGTCCGCGCCGCCCGTGTCCCCCGCGGCTGCCCCGGTGGCCGTCGTGACGGCGCCGGTGCAGGCCGCGCCCGTCGTCGCTCCGGCTCCGGCGCAGGCGGCAGACGGTGCTCGCCCCAAGGCCAAGCCGCCGGTGCGCAAGCTTGCCAAGGACCTCGGCATCGACCTCGCCGCCGTCACGCCGACCGGCCCCGACGGTGTCATCACCCGCGACGACGTCAACGCGCACGTCTCGGGTTCGACTGCGCCACAGGCGGACTCGGCAGTGGCTGCGGCACCGGGCGGCACGGCATACCGCGTGCCCTTCGGGTCGGGCGAGCGCGAGGAGCGCATCCCCATCAAGGGCGTGCGCAAGATGACGGCGCAGGCGATGGTCGGCTCGGCGTTCACCGCGCCGCACGTCACCGAGTGGATCACTCTCGACGTGACGAAGACGATGGAGCTCGTCGAGCGCCTCAAGGGCACCCGCGAGTTCAAGGACGTCAAGGTCACCCCGCTGCTCGTCCTCGCCAGGGCCCTCGTCCTCGCGATCCGTCGCAACCCGGGCATGAACGCCACCTGGGACGAGGCGGCCCAGGAGATCGTGCAGAAGAACTACGTCAACCTCGGCATCGCCGCGGCGACGCCGCGTGGCCTCATCGTCCCGAACATCAAGGACGCCCATGCGCTGACGATGCTCGAGCTCGCCCAGGCCATCGGGCAGCTGACGGCGACGGCCCGCGAGGGTCGCACGCAGCCGGCGGAGATGTCCGGCGGCACGATCACGATCACCAACGTCGGCGTCTTCGGCGTCGACAGCGGCACCCCGATCATCAACCCGGGTGAGTCTGCGATCGTGTGCTTCGGAGCGATCCGCAAGCAGCCGTGGGTCGTCACCGCGGTCGACGGCTCCGACGAGATCGCGATCCGGCATGTGACGCAGCTCGCGGTCAGCTTCGACCACCGCCTCATCGACGGTGAGCTCGGCAGCCGCTTCCTGTCCGACCTCGCGGCCATCCTCGAGGACCCGGCCCAGGCCCTCGTCTGGGGCTGACCGCCTCCAACCCCGTCGAGTGGCCAAAACCTGCCGCTCCTCCCACGTCGAGTGGCCACTCTTCGTCGCTCAGCACACGTCGAGTGGCCACTCTTCGTCGCTCAGCACACGTCGAGTGGCCACTCTTCGTCGCTCAGCACACGTCGAGTGGCCACTCTTCGTCGCTCAGCACACGTCGAGTGGCCACTCTTCGTCGCTGAGGGCGCGTCGAGTGGCCACTCTTCGTCGCTCCGGGTTGGCGCGAATCAGCCTGCCGAGGCTCGCCTCACGAGGGCATCCATCGCCCGGTCGGGCAGGAGCCGCCGGGCCGTCACGATCGCCCGGGCGCCGCGACCAGCCGGATAGCGGGCGGCGGGGTTGACGGTCTCCAGGGCCTTGAGCACCTTCTCGGCGACCGCTTCGGGGCCTGAGCTCATCCGCGGGGTGTCGACGCGCTCGAACATGACGGCCATGCGTCGCGCCAGATCCTCGTAGACGGTGCCCACCGACCGCTCGACCATGCCCTCGCGGGCGATGGTGTTCCACTCCGAGATGATCGGCCCCGGCTCGACGATGACGACGTCGATGCCGAACGGCGCCAGCTCGATGCGCAGGCTGTCGCTGAAGCCTTCGACCGCGAACTTCGTCGCGTGGTACCAGGCGCCGAGGGGCTCGTAGATCTTGCCGCCGATGCTTGAGATGTTGACGATCCGCCCGCGACGACGGGTGCGCATGTGCGGGATGACCAGCTGGGTCAGGCGCGCGAGACCGAAGACGTTGACCTCGAACTGCCGTCGGGCTTCGTCGATCGGCACGTGCTCGACGGGGCCGTAGGAGCCGTAGCCCGCGTTGTTGACGAGGGCGTCGATCTGGCCCTGCTCGGTGATGATGCGGTCGATGCCCGCGACCATGGACGCGTCGTCGGTGACGTCCATCGCGAAGGTCGTGACCCCGCGCGACTCAAGGGTGGACATGCGCTCGACACGGCGCGCAACGGCATACACCGTCCACCCGGTCGCCGCGAGGTGGATGGCGATGGACTCGCCGATGCCGGATGACGCGCCGGTGACGAGGGCTACTTTGCTCATCCCGCCACCGTATGCCGCGTCCCCCGGTCACCGTCGAGAGGCCACAGCTTGTCGCGTGGTGACGGTCGAGAGGCCAGTCCTCGTGACGAGAACTGGCCTCTCGACTGTGCGAAAGCGACCAAGGGTGGCCTCTCGACTGTGCGGAGGCGACCAAGGGTGGCCTCTCGACGGGGGGAGGCGACCAAGGGTGGCCTCTCGACGGGGGGAGGCGACGAAAGGTGGCCTCTCGACGGGGTGGGCGTTGTCAGCTGACGGGGACCGGTGCCTCGGTGCGCTCGCTCGTGCGGGTGTTGCCGCCCCCGCGGCCGAGCGGCTCGACGGGCTCCTCGTCGGCGCTCTGCGACATCGTGTCGAGCAGCTCGCGGCCGGCCTCCTCGGGCGTGTGCACCGTGTCGCGCAGAGGCACCTCCTTGATGAAGAGGGCGGCGAGCAGGGCAAGGGCGAAGGGCACGAGACCCCAGACGAAGACGGTGTGCAGCGAGTCGGCGAGACCCTGCTGGACGCCCGTCGCGATCTGCGGGGGCAGCTTTGCGAGGGCTGCCGGGTCGAGCACCGAACCGGCGCTGACCTGCTGACCGGAGGCCTGCATCTGCTCGACTACCGACGCCGGCAGGTGCGAGGCGATGTTGCCTGCCAGACCACTCGTCATGATCGTGCCGAAAACCGCTGTTCCGACAGTCGATCCGACGTTGCGGAAGAACTGGGTCGACGCCGTGGCGACGCCGAGGTCCTTGCGCTGCGAGGAGTTCTGGATGATGAGGGTGAAGACCTGCAGGGCCATGCCGAGCCCGATGCCGAAGACGATCATCGAGAGCGTCAGGTCGAGCTGGCTCGAGCCGTAGTGCAGCTGGGTGAGCAGCCAGAAGCCGACACCCATGATGAGGATGCCTGCGATCGTCTGCAGCTTGTAGCGGCCGGTCTTGGTGATGACGAGACCGGAGATGATCGACAGGCCGATCATGGCGACCGACATCGGCATGAGGATGAGGCCGGAGTTGGTGGCCGACGCGCCGAGCACGCCCTGGGCGTAGACCGGCAGGTAGATCATCGCGCCGAACATCATGACCGACACCATGAAGGCCGCGATGTTCGACAGGGTGAAGAGCGAGCTCTTGAAGAGGCGCAGCGGCAGGACGGGCTCGACGGCCCGGCGCTCGACGGCGATGAAGGCGATGAGCGCGACGATGCCGGCGGCATACATGCCGAGGATGGCGGGGGAGCCCCAGGCCAGGGTCGTGCCACCGAGCGAGGTGGGCACGAGCAGCAGGATGAGGGTCATCGAGAGCAGACCGATGCCGGCCCGGTCGATCACCGTCTCGCGCGGGGTGTGCTCGAGGTGGAGGAAGCGGCTGATGCCGAAGAAGGCGACGACCCCGACGGGCAGGGTGATGAAGAAGAGGTAGCGCCAGCCCCAGTTGTCGGTGACGAATCCGCCGACGAGCGGGCCGAGGATCGAGGAGAGGCCGAAGACGCCTCCCATGAGGCCTTGGTACTTGCCGCGCTGACGCGGCGGGATGATGTCGCCGATGATCGTCTGCGACAGCGGCATCAGCGTGCCCATGCCGATGCCCTGGATGGCGCGGGCGGCGATGAGCCACCAGAAGTTCTGGGCGAAGCCGGCGAGGACCGAGCCGGCCATGAAGACGACGAGCCCGCCGAGGTAGAAACCGCGCCGGCCGTAGAGGTCGCTCATCTTGCCGACGATCGGCACGGTGATGGCACTGACGAGCATCGCTGCGGTGGCGAGCCACGAGTAGTGGTCGATGCCGCCGAGCTCGGCGACGATGCGCGGCATCGCGGGCCCGACGATCGTCTGGCTGATCGAGGCGACGAGCATGCCGAGCATGAGCGCGATGAAGATGTTGCGGGTGGGGCGGTCGAGGCCCGGCGCCTTGGCCGACGTGGCCGACGAGGCCGGCGCGACAGCGCCACTCGAGGTGGTCGTTGCGGCAGCGCGGCTGCTCGTGCGGTGGGTGGTGGCGTCCGTGATGGCCCCCTGGGAAGTCTGTGGCATGGGCACCACCGTACGCCGATTGTGCAGTCACTGCAAAATTGCAGAGGGTGCATGTAGCGTGGCACCATGGAGCCATGAGCACGGACCTGCTGACCGACGAGACGTGCGGCCTGCGCGAGCGCAAGAAGCGCGAGACGCGCCGGGCGCTCAACCTTGCCGCCCTCGACCTCGTCGAGGAGAAGGGCTTCAGCGCCGTCACGACCGAGGAGATCGCGGCGCGCGCGGGCGTCAGCGCCCGCACCTTCTTCAACTACTTCCCGTCCAAGGAGGCCGCGGTCATCGGCACGACGGGCGAGGAGCTCGAGTCGTATGCCGCCCAGCTCGAGGAGGTGCGCGACGGGGAGTCTCCGATCGGCGCGCTTCGCCGCATCCTCGCCGGCATGCTCGCCCCGGCCTCGATCGACCGCGAGCTGCGCACGCGGCGTCGCCGCATCCTGCTCGGCGAGCCGTCGCTCGCCCCCGCCCTCGTCGGCAACAACATCCGCATCGAGAACGCCCTGACCGCGGCGCTCGAACGGCGCCTCGGCGTCGCACCCGGCAGCGCCCTCGAGCCCCGGATCACGGTCGCCGTGGCGATCGCCGCCGTCCGGGCCTGCATCGAGCACCAGCAGAACGGCGGCTCGGGCGACCTCGAGAGCAACATCGACGCGGCTTTCGCCCGCATCGCCGTCGGCCTCGGCTGACCCGCGCAACCCCGGCAACCCACGCACGGCCCCAAGCAACCCCAAGCAACCCCAAGCAACCCCGCTACCTGCCCGCCTTGTCGCGCTGTGGGTGAGCTGTCCCACGAGTTGCAGCCCGCAGCGAGAAAGCCGGTATCACCGGCCCCGCGTCCAGACTCCGACCGTGAAAGGCGCCGCACCGGCGCCGAGGCACAGGAGCGCGACATGCAGAGCATGCGTGAGCACGGCGTGGCATCGGGGTCGATCTGGATGGTCGTCCTGGCAGTCGTCGCGTGGAGTGGCCTCGGCCTCGTCGGTGGCCCGCGGGAGGCCCACGGGAGGCCGGCCGCAGCAGCCGCGTCCGTCCTCGACACGACACCCCCGCAGTCGCTCGCCGTCCTCGGTGGGCCGAACGAGGACGGCTGGTACAACGAGGCGACCGACTACGTGTGGACGGCGCAGGACGCCGAGAGCGGGATCTTCTCGTGTCACGGCGGGGCCATCGAGACCGTCGAGTCCGTGGTGCCAAAGACCGTCTACGGGACCTGCACGAACGGAGCCGGTCTGAGCGCCCCCTACGGCGCGTTCTCCTACCGCTTCGACGGCACCCCTCCGA
Organism: Humibacillus xanthopallidus; assembly: GCF_006717145.1. Taxonomy (GTDB): domain Bacteria; phylum Actinomycetota; class Actinomycetes; order Actinomycetales; family Dermatophilaceae; genus Humibacillus; species Humibacillus xanthopallidus. The sequence goes on from NZ_VFQF01000003.1 coordinate 623,642, forward strand.
CGTTGCACCCCGTCGTGACCCGCGCGGTGGTCACGCGCTTCGGCATCGTCGTGGCGACGTCTCGCGCGCAGGATGCGCTCTCGGGTATCGCGCGGCAGAGCTGCAACGGCAACCGGGCCCTCAGCACCCGCCGCCTCGGGCTGCACACGGTGACGTGCGTCGCGCACGACCGGGCCGGCAACGTCGCGATCGCGACGGTCTCCTACGTCGTCGTCGACCGTCGGCAAAGCCGCGACTGACGCCTGACGCCCCTGAGCCGATCCCGAGCCGATCCCGAGCCGATCCCGAGTCGCGCCATCGCGGCGCCCACCCTCGGTCAGAGCAGGGGCGCGGTCCTCGCCGACGGAGTGTGCTCGACGCAGGTCGTCGCGGTCGGGCGGGCCTCGAGCCGGGCGTCGGGGATCCGGCCGCCGCACACCTCGCACAGCCCGTAGGTGCCGTCGGCCAGCCGCTGCTGCGCGGCCTCGATCTCTTCGAGATGGTGCTCGGCCTGGGTGATGAAGGCCGCGATCTGCGTGCGCTCGTAGGCGATCGTCGACCCCTCCGGGTCGTGCTCGTCGTCGGCGTTCGTCATCTCCGTGGCGTCGACCACCTCGGCGAACTCGCGCCTCAGCGCGGCGAGGCGCTCGACCTCCGTTGCGTGGTCATGGGCGAGGCTCTCACCCTGGGCTGTCGTCATCTCGCTCATGGTCCCCATTCTCCGCTGATCGACACCTTCCGGACGGCGGCAGTGGCGCACACCACGAGCCGGCCACGCGCCACCTGGGCGACGTCACTCCCGCCCGGCAGGGCCCTCCGGCAGGATGTGCCCATGAGCGACTCCAGCGGTGTGGTCTTCCCCGTCGACGCCTCCTCCGGGCGGCGCAGCACGGCAGTCGTGGGGCGGTCCGTCGTCGCCGAAGCGCTCCGCGCCGTCGACCCCGTGGGCGCGGCGTCCGCCACCCGCGAGACGAACTGGCGACAGGGCTACCTCCCGCACTTCCGCAGGCTCGTCGAGGCCGGGCTGACCTCCGACGACGCGGCCGTCACCATCGCTCGAGACGGCATCGCCGCACTGCACGACCGCATGCGCTGGTCGACCGGCGGCGAGGACCGTCCGCTCGCCGAGGCCTTCGACGCGGCATCGGCGGACGTGGACGATGCCGCCGTCAGCTCGACCGCCGTTGCCGCCCCCGCGTCCGCCCTGGGGCACGAGACGATCCGCGGTTCGGGCACCCCCGACCGCACCCTCTCGGTGCCCTATGCCGGTGAGCGCCTCTCGGGAGACGCGCTCCGTCGCCAGGTCGACACGTGGGTCGCCGCGGGCACGGTGGAGCCCACGCTGGCTGAGGCCGTCGGCGTCGTCATCGACAACCCTGACTGGCTCGACCTGTCGGACCGCACGGTCGTCGTGCTCGGCGCGGCTGCCGAGATGGGTCCTCTGCGCACGCTGCTGCGCTGGGGCGCTGACGTCGCTGCGGTCGATCTCCCGCGAAAGGACCTGTGGGACAAGCTGATTGCGGAGACTCGCAAGAGCGCAGGCTCGATCACCGTCCCGGTTCGAAGGGGCGACGCACCGCTGGCCGAGCGGCTCGGCGGGGACCTCGTCCACGACCTCCGCGCAGTCACCGACTGGGTCGAGCGGCTCGAAGGGCCGCTCGTCATCGGCAACTACGTCTATGCCGACGGCGCCACCAACGTGCGGGTCTCGGCCGCCGTCGACGCGCTCAGTGCCCGGGTCATCGGGCGCCGGGGACGCGACGAGGTGGCGCTCGCCTTCCTCGCCACCCCCACCGACGTCTTCGCCGTTCCCGGGTCGGCCGTCGCCCGCTCCGTCGCCAACTACGCCGAGCGGCGCACGAGCAAGGTCCTCCGCGTCCCGCTGCGCACGCTCTCCGGCGGTCGCCTGCTGCGCCGCAACTACGTCCCCGTCGACGGCCCCGACGCGCCGGGCATCAACGACAGCGTCGTGCTGCAGCAGGGACCCAACTACCTGCTCGCCAAGCGTCTCCAGCGGTGGCGGGCGACGGCATACCGCGCCGACGGCGGGCTCGTGTCGCTCAAGGTCGCTCCGCCGACGCGCACCCGCTCCGTCGTCAAGAACCGCGCGCTCGCGGCGGCCTACGCCGGCGCCCACCGCTTCGGCATCGAGGTCTTCGAGCCGGGCACCGCCAACACACTCATGGCGGCGCTGCTCGTGCATGACCTGCGCACCGGCGCTCCTGCCCAGCCGCATCCGTGGCAGGACGAGGCGTATGCCGCGGTGCACGGTGGGCTCTGGACCGCGGCCTACGACCCGCGCAGCGCCCTCGGGCTGGCCGCCCTCCTCGGCGTAGCCGCCGCCCGCTGACTCTGCAACCGGTCGATCAGCTGGGGGATCAACTGGGCACTGGTGCTGTCAGGGCGTCACCGCATCCCAGTTGATCACCCAGTTGATCCCGGGGAGCGACGACCCGGAGCGCCTGGGCGTCGGTGAGGCGCGTCTCAATGTGACCCGGGAGTTGGCGCTGGCACCCCCGAGGCTCGATGCTGTGCGGATGGGTGAGCGAGTGGCGCAGGAGCCACAGCGGGTCGACGACCGGTCGCCGGAGCGCGGGCTGGGCGGCACGATCACCGCTCCGCGCACCCTCGTGCCGGCGCTGCTCGCAGCGATCGCCTACGTCGACCCGGGCAACTTCGGCGTCAACATCACCTCCGGCGCGGAGCACGGCTACACGCTCGTGTGGGTCGTCGTCTTCGCGAGCTGTTCGGCGATGGTCATCCAGTACCTCGCCGCCAAGCTCGGCATGGCGACGGGGAAGAGCCTCGCCGAGCACAGCTCGGAGCGCTACCCGGGCGTCGGACGCGTGCTCCTCTGGGCACAGGCCGAGCTCGTCGTCGTCATGACCGACCTCGCCGAGATCGTCGGCGGCGCCATCGCGCTCAAGCTGCTCTTCGACATGCCGCTCATGGTGGGAGCCGTGTGCGTGACGGGCTTCAGCCTCGTCGTGCTCGGCCTCAAGGTGCGTGGGCGCAGCCAGTTCGACTCCGTCGTGCTCGTGCTGCTCGTCGTCATCATCGCGTCGCTGCTGTGGCAGGTCCTCATCGCCGACGTCGACCGGGTCGCGCTGCTGCGCTCGGTCGTGCCGGGGCCGCTCGACTCCTCGGCGGCCCTGCTCGCCGTGGGCATCGTCGGGGCGACGGTCATGCCCCACGCCCTGCACTTCCACTCGGCCGCGTCCCGCGGGCGCGACGACGGGTCGGCGCCCGTGACGCAGGCTGAGCGCCTGCGTGCGGGGCGTCGCACCGTGCGCAGCGTCGTCATCGCCATGACCGTGGCCGGCGCAGCGAACGTCAGCCTCGTCGTCTTCTCGGCGGGCCTCGGGAGTGAGGCGGGCACGAGCATCGAGTCGGCGTATGCCGCCCTCGCCACGAACGCGGGCCAGATCGCCGCGACGATGCTGGCCGTCGCGCTGCTCGCGTCAGGCCTGGCCTCGACGCTCGTCGGCGTGCAGACGGGCGACGTCGTCATGGCGGGCTTCGGCCGCCGCCCCATCCCGCCGCTCCTGCGACGGCTGCTCGCCGTCGTGCCCGCCCTCGTCATCCTCGGCTTCGGGGTCGACCCGACGAGCGCCCTCGTGTGGAGCCAGGTCGTGCTGTCCTTCGCGCTGCCGGGCACGCTCATCCCGCTGCTGCTCTTCACCCGCGACCGGTCGCTCATGGGGGCGCTTGCCAACCACCCGCTGACGACGATGACGGCCGCGTTCATCACGGCCGTCATCGTCGGGCTCTGCGCCTACCTCGTCGTCTCCGGGGGCTGAACCGGTTCGGACCGGGCCTGCTCTCTCGATCGCGCGACGTGCTGTCAGGCGAGGGTGAGGAAGAGCTTCTCCATCGTCGCCTGGTCCTCCGGCTGGATGCCGTCGGGGTTGCTGAGGCACTCGCGCAGCCCGGTCGACACGATGGCGAAGCCGGCCTTGTCGAGGGCGCGGTTCACGGCCGCGAGCTGGTTGACGACGTCGCGGCAGTCGCGGCCCTCCTCGAGGAGGCGGATGACACCGCCGATCTGGCCCTGGGCGCGCTTGAGCCGGTTGATCACGGGGGTCATGTCATCGGGGTTGAGGGTGACCATGTCGGCTCCTTGAGGTGGGGTGCTGAGGTGGGGTGCTGGGGTGGGGTGCTGGGGTAGGCGCTGAGATGGGGTGTCGGGGTGAGGTGCTGGGGGTAACGCTACGACTGTGCGAGCACGGCCGGTGCCAGGGACTCAAGGGCCCGGCTCAAGCGGCTGCGTGCGTCTGCGGCGACCTCGGTGAGGGCGTCGTTGGCGGTGATCCGCACCATCGCGCCGGGGTCCATCGCCTCGACGACGGTGTGCCCCTCGTCCGCCGCGCGGACGACGACGTTGCACGGCAGGAGCAGGCCGATGGAGGGCTCCGCCTCGAGCGCGGCATGAGCCAGCGGCGGCCGGCACGCGCCGAGCACGACCTGGGCCGGGATGTCGACGTCGAGCTTGGCCTTGAGCGTCGCCGCCAGGTCGATCTCGGTGAGGACGCCGAAGCCGACCTCGGCCAGCTGGGCCCGGGTGGCGGCGAGGGTCTCGTCGAACCCGGCTGCGACGGTGGTGCTCAGCGCGTACTTCATGAGGTGCTCCTCGGAGTGTCGGTCGTGAAGGGTCGGGTGGTCACGCCGTGACGTCGTCGGGCTGCTGGGCCTCGACCTGGCGACGCACGTCGTCCATGTCGAGACCGCGGACCGCCTCGATGACCTGCTCGAGGGCCGCCGCAGGCAGGGCGCCGGGCTGGCTGAAGACGAGGATGCCGTCGCGGAAGGCCATGAGGGTCGGGATCGAGGTGATGCGCGCCGCAGCGGCCAGCGACTGCTCGGCCTCGGTGTCGATCTTGCCGAAGACGATGTCGGGGTGCGTCGCGGACGCGGCCTCGTAGATGGGGGCGAACATGCGGCACGGCCCGCACCAGGCGGCCCAGAAGTCGACGAGGACGATCCCCTCGGTGGCGATGGTCGACGCGAAGTCGGCAGACGTCAGGTTGCGAGTGGACAAGGTGGTCTCCTTCGGACGCAGGGTTCCGGCTCTTCCGGAAGCATACCCTCTGGGGTATGCAACAGGGGTGCTCTCGGGCGCATTCCCCGCCGGACGGCATACCTCCGCATGTTGGGCGACGGGCGCCACCGCCGTGTCGACCTCGTGTCGACGTCGAGGCTGACGTGGGTTATCGTGGTCCCATCGCGATACCCCTATGGGTATGCTGGCGGCACCCACATTCATCCGCTCGCCGGGCGCCCCGGCGGCAGACAACCCCAAGGAGACACCTTCATGTGCCGACCCGCCACCTGCAAGACCTGCGGCAAGACGACCTGGGCCGGCTGTGGCCAGCACGTCGACCAGGTCATGCGCTCCGTTCCCAACAGCCAGCGCTGCCCCGGGCACGTCGGCGCCGCTTCCTCCACGAGCGGCGGCGGATTCCTCGGACGCCTCTTCGGTCGCTGAGTCGCTGAGCCTGCAGACGGGAGGTGAGGAGGAGCAGTGCTTCTGATGGCCATCCCCATCGGCGTGCTCATCGGGCTCGCCCTGGGCGCCCTCGGTGGCGGCGGCTCCATCCTCACCGTCCCGGCGCTCGTCTACGTCCTCGGGCTCGACCCGGCGGCCGCGACGACGAGCTCGCTCATCATCGTCGGCCTGACGGCGCTCATCGCCGTCATCCCGCACGCTCGTGCCCACCGCGTCCGCTTCGGTGCCGGTCTGATGTTCGGCGCCCTCGGCACCGCCGGCTCGTTCGCCGGCGCCGCGCTCTCGCAGTCGCTACCGGCCACGACCCTGCTCATCGCCTTCGCCGGCCTCATGCTCGTCGTCGCGACGCTCATGCTCCGCCGGGCGCTGGCGCACCGACCGAGCGGGGGGCCGCCCTTCGACGCCACGCTCGAGCCGATGATCACGCTCCGCCCCTTCTCGTGCGCCTGCCCCCGAGTGGCCAAGGTCGTCGTGACCGCGACGGCGGTCGGGCTCATCACCGGGTTCTTCGGCGTGGGCGGCGGGTTCGTCCTCGTGCCCGCGCTCGTCCTCGCCCTGGGCTTCCCCATGCCGACGGCCGTGGGCACCTCCTTGCTCGTCATCGCCGTCAACAGCGCGACGGCGCTCGTCGCGCGCCTCAGTCACGGCAGCACCGACCTCGACTGGCGGCTCATCGGCGTCTTCACGCTCGCCGCCATCGCGGGCAGTCTCGTCGGGGGTCGGGTGGCCGGTGCCGTCGACCCGCGGCGTCTCACCATCGCCTTCGCCTTCCTGCTCATCCTCGTCGCGCTCTACACGGCCGCCCGCAGCTTCGGCCTCATCGGCTGAGCGGCGCATGCGGCGCCCCGCCCGGCGGCATACGCCCTCGGGGAGTCGGCTGCTGGGGAGAGGGCCGCTAGGCCGCCGGTCGACCTCGACGGCGGTGTGGGAGAGTGGCCGACACACCCACGCGTCCGAGGAAGGAAGGCATGGCTGCCGGTCTGCTCCCGCCTGTCCCGAGGGAGCTCCCTGCGCTCACCGACCTGCGGCTCGAGGTGCGCGCGTTCCTCGCCCAGCAGGTGCGCGACGGGGTCTTCGTGCCCCACGTCGACACGTGGCTGACGCGGTGGGACCGCGACTTCACCCGTGAGCTCGGCCGCCGCGGCTGGCTCGGCATGGTCATCCCGGAGGAGTACGGCGGCCGTGGCCGCACCTACCTCGAGCGCTTCGTCGTCACCGAGGAGCTGCTCGTCGCCGGTGCGCCCGTCGCGGCCCACTGGATCGCCGAGCGCCAGATCGGCCCGTCGCTGCTGACCTACGGCACCGAGGAGCAGAAGCAGGCCTTCCTGCCCGCGATCAGCCGCGGAGAGCTCGTCTTCGGCATCGGCATGAGCGAGCCCGACTCCGGCTCCGATCTCGCGAGCGTGCGCACCCGCGCCGAGCGCGTCGACGGCGGCTGGCGGCTCACCGGCACGAAGGTGTGGACGAGTGGTGCCCACGAGGCCGACGCGTTCTTCGCGCTCGCCCGCACCGAGACGCTCGACCCCGTGCGCCGCCACGACGGCCTCAGCCAGTTCATCGTCGACCTGCGCGGGCCCGACGTGCACATCCGGCCGATCGTCTCGATGGACGGCGACCACCACTTCAACGAGGTGCACCTCGACGGCGTCTTCGTGCCCGACTACCGCGTGCTGGGCCGGCTCGGCGCGGGCTGGACCCAGGTCACGTCCGAGCTCGCCTTCGAGCGCAGCGGGCCCGAGCGGGTGCTCTCGACCTTCCAGCTGCTCGCCTCGGCAGCCCAGGCGATGGAGGACGGCCGGCTGCCGCTCGACGAGGGCCTCGGGCGCCTCGTCGCGCGGGTCGCCGGGCTGCACCAGATGTCGTTCGCCGTCTCGCACGCGCTCGAGGCGCACGAGCCGGCCGAGACCGCTGCCGCCGTCGTCAAGGTGCTCGGGACGACGACCGAGGGCGACATCGCCGACTACGTCGACGGGCTCACCGCCACCGGGTGGGTGGAGGACGAGGAGCTCTTCGCCCTCCTGCACGCCGCGATCCTCCAGCGACCGGGCTTCACCCTCCGCGGCGGCACCAACGAGATCCTGCGCGGCGTCATCGCGCGTGGGCTGGGGATGCGCTGATGCCGCCCACCTCGCCCGCGTCGTCCGCGTCGTCCGCGTCGTCTGCCCAGCCCGCCCGACCCCTCGTCGAGCTCCACGGCGCCGACCCTGATCTCGTGGGCGTGCTGAGCGAGCTCTTCGCGGCATACCGCAGCGGGCGTCCGGCGCCGACCCACCTCGTCGACCTCGACCGCGACCTCTGGGCCCACCTCGAGGAGCTCGGCCTCAGCCGGCTGACCGGCTCGCCGGAGCGCGGCGGCAGCGGGGGCACGTGGGCCGATGCGGCCGCCCTGCTCGGCATCGCCGCGGGCGCCGCCGCGCCGGTGCCGCTCGTCGAGCACGACGTGCTCGGTGGCTGGCTGCTCGAGGCCGCTGGCCTTCCCGACGACGGCGGCCTGCGCACGGTATGCCGTCCGGACCCTTCCGGGGTCGCCCTCAACGTCACGTGGGCCCGGGAGGCGACGCATGTCGTCGCGCTCTGGGAGGACCGTGACGAGTGGCGCGTCGCCGACGTGCCGCTCGACCACGTCGCGCTCACCGAGCGGCGCAACATTGCCGGGGAGCCAAGTGACACAGTCGAGTTCGACGTCGACGAGCTCGAGGCGGGAGTCGTCGTCTCGCGCGGGGTCGGCGAGCAGTTCCACCTGCGCGGTGCGCTCGCGCGCAGTGCCCAGAACGTCGGCGCGATGGAGCGCATCGTCGAGATCGTCCTTCGCCACGTCGCCGAGCGCACACAGTTCGGCCGGCCCATCGGTCGCTTCCAGGCGGTGCAGCACCTCATCAGCGACATCGCGGCCGAGACCGCGCTCGGCCGTGCGGCGACCGACGCCGCCGTGGCCCGGGCGTCGGCGACGAACTGGACCGACCCCGGCATGCTCTTCGCCGTGGGCGTGGCGAAATCCTGTGTGGGACATGGGTCCTCGGTCGTCGTGCGCGGCGCCCACCAGGTGCTCGGGGCGATCGGCACGACCCTCGAGCACGAGCTGCACACGCTGACCAAGCCGATCCTCGCCCGGCGCAGCGAGTACGGCTCGCTCCACGAGTGGGACGAGACCCTGACGAGCCTCGCCGTGTCGGCCGGGCACGACCGGCTCTGGTCGCTCATGACGACCGGACGCGCCAAGGCCGGCCGCCCGTCCGGTCACGCCGTCGGGAGATGAGCCCGGCGGCCGTCGCCCATCTGAGTTTGATTGATTCCCAAGGAGGTTCGCTTCATGGCTGCAACGAGTGAGATCCGCTACGAGGTGTCGGACGGCGTCGCCATCGTCACGCTCGATGCCCCGGAGCGGCGCAACGCCCTCTCGGTCGAGATGTCGCAGGAGCTCATCGATGCCGCGCGGGCCGCCGAGGGAGACCCCGCGGTCGGGGCGCTCGTCGTCACCGGCGGGTCGCACTTCTGCGCCGGCGCCGTGCGCAGCGTGCTCGCCGACACCGGCCGCGACCCCGTCGAGGACGCCGCCTACCGCAACCTCGAAACCGTCTACCGCGCCTTCACGACGATCGGCGAGATCGGCGTGCCGACGATCGCAGCCGTGCGCGGCGCCGCCGTCGGCGCGGGCCTCAACCTCGCCCTCGCGACCGACCTGCGCATCGTGTCGCGAACCGCCCGCCTTCTGCCTGGCTTCGCGCAGATCGGCATCCACCCGGGCGGTGGCCACTTCACCCTGCTCAACCGGGTCGCGGGACGCGAGGCGGCAGCGGCCCTCGGCCTCTTCGGCGAGGAGGTCGACGGCGACCGCGCCGTCGCGCTGGGACTGGCCTGGGCGGCATACGACGACGGAGAGGTGCTGGAACGCGCGCTGGCGCTCGCGACCCGGGTGGCCGCCGACCCCGCCCTCGCGCGGCGCACGGTGGGCAGCTTCCGCCGCGAGACCGCGCCCGGCGGCATGCCGTGGGACGTCGCCGTCGAGCTCGAGCGGTCGCCGCAGATGTGGTCGCTGCGCCGCCGCGAAGGTTAGGCGCCGATTCGGCCTCGCCGGGCTCTGGTGCAAGTATGGGGAGGTTGGCCGACCCCGATGGGCGGCCGACCACCGACCCCGTCCTCGGCAGAAGTGGAGAGATCGTGCTGGCCACCTACCGACCTCTCTTCGAGGTCCCGGGTGCCCGCAGGTTCATCGTCGGAGGCTTCACAGCCCGCTCGGCCGGCTCGATGTTCGGCGTGTCCGTCGTCGCGATGGTGGCGGCCCGCACCGGCTCCTACGAGCTCGCCGGAGCCGTCGTCGCGGCCGGCATGGTGTCGCTCGCCATCTGCGCGCCCTTCCTCGGGCGCCTCGTCGACCGCTACGGGCAGCGGCGGGTGGCGATCCCGTTCTTCCTCTTCTCGGGCTTCTGGGCCGTCATGACGGTGCTGACCTCGCTGCGGGGGTGGCCGAGCTGGCTGCTCTTCATCACCTTCCCGCTCTGCGGAGCCATCCCCAACCTCGGCACGATGGCGCGCGCTCGCTGGTCGCACATCTTCGCCCACGACCCGCGCAACCTGCACTCCGCGATGTCCTTCGAGCAGGTGATGGAGGAGGTCACCTTCATCATCGGACCGGTCCTCGCGATCTGGCTCTCGACCGCGTTCTTCCCTGAGGCAGGCTTCCTCTTCGCCACCGTCGCGTATGCCGTGGGCGTCCTCGTCTTCATCTCCGCCCGCTCGACCGAGCCTCCGGTCGTGCCGCACCACGAGCGCCCCACCGAGCACGCCTACCGGGTGCCGGGTCTGGTGCCGCTCGCCTTCATCATGGTCATGACCGGGGCGATCTTCGGCGTCAACGAGGTCGTCACGCTCGCGGTCTCGCAGGAGTGGGGTGCGCCGGGTGCAGCCGGTGCGATCCTCGCGCTGTATGCCGTCGGGTCGGCTGCCTCCGGCCTCCTCTTCGGCCACATCTCGCACGGTCGCAACCTCGTCAAGCTGCTCATGCTCGGCACGTTCGGCATGGCGGTGCTCGAGGTGCCGGTGCTCTTCGCGCCGAACCTCTGGGTGCTCGCCGGGCTCATGCTCGTCGCCGGCATGGCGACCGCACCGACGCTCATCACGACGATGAACCTCATCGAGCGCATCGTGCCGAAGTCGCAGCTCAACGAGGGCATGACGATCGTGCTCACCGGCCTCATCATCGGCATCGCGGCGGGCTCGGCCGTATCCGGCGTCGTCATCGACCGGGTCGGGGCCCAGCACGGCTACTGGGTGGCGGTCGTGGCCGGAGGCTTCGCCTTCGTCATGGCGCTCGGCACGCGGGCGTTCCTCACGCGCCGCGAGCTGCACAACCTCCGCTGACTCCCCCGTCGAGTGGCCACTCTTGGTCGCCTCCACCGCGTCGAGTGGCCACACTTGGTCGCCTCCACCGCGTCGAGTGGCCACCCTTGGTCGCCCCCACCCCGTCGAGTGGCCAACTCTCCGGGTCCGGCCAGCTTTGGCCTCTCGACTCAGGGGAGGCGGCCAGCTTTGGCCTCTCGACTCAGGGGAGGCGGCTTGTTTTGGCCTCTCGACGCAGGGGAGGCGGCTTGTTTTGGCCTCTCGACGGGTGGGGCGAGGGGGGCGCGGGCTGGCGGGTGGGGGCGGACGGCATACGGCAGCGAGGTCGTGCTGGGACCCGCCCAACGCCGAGAGGCCACCTCCCGCGCACGGCAGGAAGTGGCCTCTCGACTCGTCGAGGCGACCAGGATTGGCCTCTCGACGGGGTGGGGCGGGGTCAGTGACCGGCAGCCAAGGGGGTCACCGCGTCGTCGGGGACCTCGTCGGATCCCTGTGCGGGTGCGCCCGGCTTGGGGCCGAGGTCGACCTGCGGGAGGAAGAGCGAGGCGATGAACGCCAGCACGAGCACACCGGCAGCCACGAGGAAGACGACCGACATCGCGTCGGAGAAGCCCACGAGGAACGGCTTGGCCAGCGTCGGGTCGAGCTGGTTGATGAACGAGCTGTCCGACAGGGCTGCCCCACCGATGCCGCCACCGGTGCCGCCCGACTGCTGAGCCGCCTGGAGCTGCTCCGCGAAGGCCTTGTTCGTGGCCGGGTCGCCTCCCGTCGGGTTGCGCAGCGCCGCCTGGAAGGCGGGCGTCGGGGCGATCGCCGCGAAGGCCTCGCTGATCTTCGTTCCCGCCTGCGAGAAGAGGATCGACAGGAAGACTGCGGTGCCGAGCGTGCCACCGATCTGACGGGTGAAGGTGGCGGACGAGGTGGCGACGCCCATGTCGCGGCGGTCGACGGCGTTCTGCACGGCGAGGGTCAGCGGCTGGAAGTTGAAGCCGAGCCCGATGCCGAAGAAGAACATCGCGATCATCGTCTTCCACAGCGGGGTGTCTGCCCCGACGTAGTGGAAGGCGAAGAGCGACGCGACGAGCAGGGCCGAGCCGATGATCGGGAAGATGCGGTAGCGACCCGTGCGCGAGATCATCTGACCCGAGAAGATCGAGCCGAACATGATGCCGAGGGTCATCGGCAGCAGCTGGAGGCCGGCCTGCATCGGGCTCGAGCCCTTGACGATCTGCAGGTAGAGCGGGAGCGCGGCAAGACCGCCGAACATGCCCATGCCGATGAAGACCGAGCTGATCGAGGCCGAGGCGATGGTCCGGTTGCGGAAGAGGCGCAGCGGGATGAGCGCCTCCTCTGCCATGGCGCGCTCGATGAGGATGAAGGCCACGAAGCCGAGGACACCGATGGCGTAGCAGGCAATGGCCGTCGCCGAGCTCCAACCCCACTGACGTCCCTGCTCGGCGACGATGAGCAGAGGCACGAGGGTGACCGTCAGGGTGAGCGCGCCCCAGTAGTCGACGCGGTGGTTGAGTCGTGTGTGCTTGAGGTGCAGGGTGCGTGACACGACGACGAGCGCGGCGATGGCGATCGGCACGTTGACGAGGAAAACCCAGCGCCATCCGGTGATGCCGAGGATGGTCTCCTGGTTGGAGAGGATGCCGCCGACGACGGGACCGATGACGCTCGAGGTGCCGAAGACGGCGAGGAAGTAGCCCTGGTACTTCGCGCGCTCACGCGGCGGCACGATGTCGCCGATGATGGCGAGGGCGAGCGAGAAGAGGCCGCCGGCACCGATGCCCTGCACCGCACGGAAGGCCGCGAGCGACGGGATCGACCACGCGAAGGTGCACAGCATCGAGCCGATGGTGAAGATCGTGATCGCGAAGAGGAAGAGCTTCTTGCGCCCGTAGATGTCGCCGAGCTTGCCGTAGAGCGGGGTCGTGATGGTGGCCGTGATGAGGTATGCCGTCGTGACCCACGCCTGCCCGGCGAGGTCGTTGAGGTCGTCGGCGATGACTCGCATCGCGCTCGCGACGATCGTCTGGTCGAGGGCGGCGAGGAACATCCCCATCATGAGGCCGACGAGGATCGTCAGGATCTCCTTGTGGGAGAGCGGGCTCGGAGTCGAGAGCCGCAGCTGCCCGTCTTTCGGTTCGTCCATGTCACTTCTCCTGGGTGGAGTGGAAGGGGAGGATGGGAAGGGCCTCACCGCGCGCCCGCAGGTGCGCGTCGAGCGCGTCCCCGAGGGAGCGCAGCTGCCCGGTGAAGGTGGCGGCGGCGTTGCCGTCCCAGTCGGCGAGCAGTCCTTGGAACCACTGGGCGCGCGTCGACTGGATGAGGGAGAGGATGGAGCGGCCCTCGTCGGTGAGCGAGGCGACCTGCGCCCGCCCGTCGGAGGGGTCGGCCTCCTTGGCCACGAGGCCATGGCTGGCGAGGGCACTGACCTGCCGGCTCACGGTCGACACGTCGCTGTGGAGGCTCGTCGCGATGTCGGAGACACGCACCGGGCCCGTGCCCGCGATGACGAAGAGTACGGGGTATGCCGTCACGTCGACGCCGTCGTGCACCCGCGGGGCCGTGTGGCGGGCTGCGAGGAGCAGCTTCTGCACCCGGAGCAGGGACAGGAAGACGTCGTTCGCCTCCTGCTCGCTGACACCCATGACATGCCCTCCCTCAGATTGTTTGCTTGCAGCATGCAAGTATCTGCCGGGGATTGGGGTTCGTCAAGGCAGGCTCCCGAGGGACGCCCCCAGGCCATCGTGGGCGCACCCCGTGGACGCACTCCGTGGAGGCCGCCGCGCACGCCCCTGTGGACGCACCCCGCGGGCGCATCGTGGGAGTCGGTCGCATCGGCGTCCGGTTTGTGCTTGTCTGAGGGCGTACTCCGGGGGGAGTGGGATGATGGCGCCGTCAGGTGCGGCAGTCATCACCCTGGTGCAGGTGCATGATGCAGGACCACAGAGGAGCCCCATGTCGAGCGAGAACCCGTCAGCGCAGCCCATCGATGCGACGATCCACGACGTGTTCCAGCAGGTGTCGGCGCTCATCTACGCCGGGGCTGACTCCGGATCGATCCACCAGGCCGTCGTCGACGCAGCGAAGCGCCTCGTCGACGGCTGTGACCGCGCCTCGCTCCTCGTGCGCACCCGCGACCGCTTCGCCACTGCGGCGAGCACCGACGACATCGCGCGCCGGATCGACCAGATCGAGCTCGAGGTCGGGCAGGGGCCCTGTGTCGACGCCATCCTCGACGAGGCGTACCAACACGACCCCGACCTCACCGATGCCCGCACCCCGTGGCCGCGCTTCACCGAGCGCATCGTGGCCGAGACGCCGGTGCGCTCCGCGATCGGCTACCGGCTGCTGCTCGACGGCGACAAGGTGGGTGCGCTCAACCTCTTCTCCGACACCCCCAACGGGCTGACGACGAAGTCGGCCGATGTCGGCGCCGTCATCGCGTCGTTCGCCTCGGTCGCCCTCATGGCGATCCGGGCGCGCGAGGAGGCGGCGACCCTGCGTCAGGGGCTGCAGAGCAACCGCGAGATCGGCAAGGCGGTCGGCCTGCTCATGTCGGCGCACCACATCAACGGCCAGGAGGCCTTCGACCTGCTGCGCCGCACGTCGCAGGAGCTCAACATGAAGCTCACGCACGTGGCCGCGCAGGTGGTCGAGGGCCAGGAGAGCCAGTTCGGCGCGGCGCGCACGTCCTGACGCTGCCAACCTCACGGTCCTCCTCTGGACCACCCCCGCTACCACCCCGCGACGACCCTTGAGGCCCCGGGTGGGGCCTCAAGGGTCGTCGTTGGTCGGCCATCAGGCCGAGCGGATGCCCTCGGCGTCCAGCGTCGTGCGCAGCGTGTCGAGGGTGCGGCGCAGCAGACGGCTGACCTGCATCGCCGAGAGACCCATCGACTGGGCGATCTCGGCCTGAGTCAGGTCGTTGGTGAAGCGCAGCTCGACGATGCGCTGGTCGCGAGCGGGCAGCCGCTCGAGGGCCGAGCGCACCACGATGCCCTCGTCGAGTGCGGGGTCCGAGCTGCCGCGCCCGTTGCCGTCGAAGAGGTCGAGCACCGGGCGGGTGCCGTCGGCCGTCGTGGCGTCGAGCGAGGCCGGCCGCAGGTTGCTCGCAGCCACCTGCGCCTCGCGCACTGACTCGGTCGTGAGCTCGAGCTCGTGCGCGATCTCGTCGGCGGCCGGGTCGTGCCCGAGCTCCTGCTCGAGGCGCGATCGGGCATCGGTCACGAGCTGTCGCCGCTCCTGCAGCTCCCGCGGCGGGCGGACGAGCCAGCCGTGGTCGCGGAAGTGTCGGCGCAGCTCGCCGGTGATCGTCGGCGTCGCGTAGGCGCCGAACTCGGTCGGCTTCTCGAGGTCGAAGCGTTGGATCGCCTTGAGCAGCGCGAGGAAGGCGACCTGCTCGAGGTCTTCGCGGTCCAAGCCCTTGCCCGAGTAGCGGTGGGCGAGGGAGCGCGCCAACGGCATGTGGAGCAGGGTCACCTTCTCCAGTGCCGCGGTGCGTTCTGACTTGGTCTGCGCGGTGCGGATCAGTGAGATGAGATTACGAGTCTGCGCATCCTTGCGCGGACCCGACAGAGTGTCGGTCATGGGTCCTCCGGGTAGATCCCCCGATACGGCGCTGGCTTGACCGACACCTCGACGCTATGCCGCTGAGCGGTCAATAGCAAGGCAGCAGGGGTTCCCATTGGGACACGAAACGGTGTATAAGGACCGGTTGCCCGGGCCAGGCGCGCCCTCGCAACTCACGTGCCGCTTTCCCAATGCGAGCGTTGCTCGCTTGATCGACGGAGTGCTCTTTCGATCGGAGGACGGTAATCCCCGCCGCGGCCCGCCGGAGTGCTCGGTGGCCCCGCGGCCGGCGTCAGTGCGTGACGACGAGCGCGTCGAGGACGCGGCGCGCGATCTCCTCGTCACCGGTGACGGTGTAATGGATCTCGTCGGTCGAGCGTCGCCCGGCGGCCCGTCGCGTGAGGGCGTCGGTCGTCAGCTTGATCGACGTGACGTCGAGCTGCTCCTCGCCGTCGGGTCGGTGGTGACCGCTGAAAAGTGCTTCACCGTAAGGGCGCTCGTCCTCGCCGGTGATGACGCGCGCACCCTCGCGGGCGACGACGGGGCCGGTCACGTCGATGACGACGGCGTGCCCCGCGCCGATCCCGGCGACCCGGGAGACGATGCGGGGGAGGGCCCGCAGGACGGCCTCGGTGAAGACCGCGGCAGCCGGTGTGTCGAGGTTGCCCGGTCGGTCGAGGGCGTTGCGGATGTCCTGCTCGTGGCACCACGTGTCGATGACACGTATACGCAGCAGGTGCCCGAGGGTCGTGTCCGGGCCGAGCGGTCCACCGACCACGGTGTCGAGGTCGGCAGGCGACTCCCGCAGCGACTCGATGCGCTCGGGGTGGAAGTCGGCGAGCTCCGCCACGACCTCGCGTCCGGTGCGTGACCGGCGGGCCTCCACCTCGCGCTCGATGTCGCGGCCGGCGTCGTGGCGCAGGTGCGGGTAGTCCGGCACGTCGACCTTCTCGGCGCGGATACCGGCGAAGGACTTCTCGACACCCACGACGTGCGAGATCTGGTCCTTCACCGTCCAGCCCGGGCAGTGGGTGGGGCGGTCGAAGTCCTCGTCCCGGCAGCCGAAGCCCAGGTCGATGACGGACTGGACCGTCTGGTCAAGGGCGTCGATGAGACCGTTGCGGTCCTCAGGGGCGGCCGGATGCATGGGCATGCGGCAACACTACTTACCCTTGAGCCATGTCGTCCGTGCCGCGAGCCCTTCCGTCCGCGGAGCGTCGGACCTCGCTCGCGATCGGGGTTGCCGTCGCCGTGGTCGGTGCCGGCCTGCTGGCCAGCCTCGTGGCGGCCCGGTTCTCGGGCGCGGTCGCTGCCCCGCCGGCGGGCATCACCGACGCCGGTCCGGTCGTGCGCGCCGCCCTGCCGCTCGTGCGGGTCGTCAGCGACGTCGCCGCCGCCCTGACCCTTGGCGTGCTGCTCCTCGCAGCGACGATGATCCCGGGCGTCACCCGGGCAGCGAGCGCGCAGCCGGGTGAGCCCCGGCGGGCGCTCGCTCTCAAGGTCGCGACCGCATCCGCGTTCACCTGGGCCCTCGCGGCCGCCGTGGGAGTCGTCCTGACCTTCGCCGATGCCGCCGGTATGCCGCTCAGTGACCCCACGTTCGGAGCCCAGCTCGCGGGGTCGGTCTGGTCGATCGAGACGCTGCGCGTCGGGCTCCTCTCCGCCGTCGCCGCCTTCGTCGTCGCCAGCTGGGCGGCGCTCGCGACGAGCCGGGCCGCCACGGTGGCCCTCACCGTCATCGCGCTCTTCGGGGTGCTCGTGCTGGCCCCGGCAGGGCACGCGGGTGGGTCCTCCGACCACGAGACCGCCGTCAACGCGCTCGGAGCGCACCTCGTCGGGGTGTCGCTCTGGCTCGGAGGTCTGCTCGGCCTCGTCGTACTGCGCCGCTCGCTCGGCGACTCGCTCGGGGTCGTCGCCCGCCGCTACTCGACCCTGGCCCTCTGGTGCTTCGTCATCGTCGGCGTCTCCGGCGTCATGTCGGCCTCGACGCGCCTGTCGGGCTGGCAAGACCTCACCACCGACTACGGCCTGCTCGTCGTCGCCAAGGTGCTCGCCTTCGTCGCCCTCGGTGCCGCAGGCTGGTGGCACCGCCGTGCGATGCTCGACCGCGTCGACGCGGGCGGCCGTCGCGCCTTCGCCCGCCTCGCCGCCGGCGAGACCGTCGTGATGGGGGTGGCCGTCGGCATCGCGACGGCGCTCGCCCGAACGGCCCCACCGGTGCCCGAGACCGAGAGCGACCCGACGCCGGCGCTCGCGCTCACCGGCTTCCCCGCCCCACCCGAGCCGACGGCGATGTCGTGGCTGACGGCCTGGCGGGTCGAGTGGCTCTTCCTCGCGGTCGGCCTGCTCGCCATCGGGCTCTACCTCGCAGGGGTCGTCCGGCTGCGCCGTCGGGGTGACGCGTGGCCCGTGCTGCGCACCGTCACCTGGGTGCTCGGGTGGCTGCTCTTCATCTACGCGACCAACGGCGTGCTCGGCATCTACGGCCGGGTTGCCTTCTCGTGGCACATGACCCTGCACATGATCGAGGCCATGATCGTGCCGATCTTCCTCGTTCTGGGGGCGCCGGTGACGCTGGCCCTGCGCACGCTCCGGCCGCGGCGCGACGGCACGCTCGGCCCACGGGAGCTGGTCCTCGGAGCCGTGCACTCCCGCGTCATGGCGGTCTTCGGCAACCCCGTCTTCGCAGCGGCCCTGTTCTTCATGAGCCTCGTCGTCTTCTACTGGACCGGCCTCTTCGAGCTCGCTCTGTCGACCCACACCGGGCACCTGCTCATGACCGCGCACTTCGTCATCACGGGCTACCTCTTCGCCTGGGTGCTCATCGGTGTCGACCCAGGGCCCAAGCGGTGGAGCCCCGCGCTGCGGCTCATCGTGCTCTTCGCGACCATCGCCTTCCACGCCTTCTTCGGGGTCGCGATGATCACGGGCACGGCGCTGCTCGGCGGCGACTTCTTCGAGACCATCGCCATCCCGTGGGTCACCGACCGCCTCGCCGACCAGCGCTTCGGGGGCGGCGTCGCGTGGGCGATCGGCGAGTTCCCGTCGCTCGTGCTGGCGCTCATCGTCGCGGTGCAGTGGTTCCGCACCGACAGCGCCGAGTCGGTGCGAGCCGACCGCAAGGCCGACCGTGACGGAGATGCCGAGCTGGCGGCCTACAACGCCCGCCTCGCCGCACTCGCCGACCGCGACGAACGCACCAAGGCCTGAACCTCGACCCCGTCGAGTGGCCACTCCTGGTCGCCTCCACCCCGTCGAATGGCCACTCCTGGTCGCCCCACTCCGTCGAGTGGCCACTCCTCGCCGGTCGGCAGTCACTACTACGCGCGGTAGTATGTCGGGTGGAGGTGACACCATGACGCGCAGGCTGCCGACGCCGCAGTGTCCGATCCGGCTGGGCGAGCCCTGCACGCTGTGCTTCCCCGGAGCCACGGGCCCGCAGGACTGCGGGCTCGTCTACCTCGTCGAGAGCGACGACGAGATGCGTGAGCAGCTCGCCGAGAAGCGCCGCGAGGTCCTCATGTCGCGGAAGGCCGTGCGCGGGGCGCCCTGACTCGTGTGACAGTGGTGCCATGAAGGTGGCCCTGATCCAGCTCGCCTACGGCGACGACGAGTCCGTCGCCGACCGCACCCGCCGCGCGGCAGACCTCGTGCGCGCCCAGTCCGGCCACGACCTCGTCGTGCTGCCCGAGCTCTGGGCCCCGGGCGGCTTCGACTACCGCCGGTGGGACGAGCGCGCCGAGCCCGTCCACGGCCCGGTCGCCAGCGCCATGGCAGACGCAGCGCGCGATGCCGGCGTCACCCTGCACGCGGGCTCGGTCATCGAGCGCGGCGAGCCCCTCGAGCCGGGCGACAAGGGGCTCTGGAACACCAGCCTCGTCTTCTCACCGGCCGGTGAGCTTGTCGCGACCTACCGCAAGATCCACCGCTTCGGCTTCGGCGAGGGGGAGCCGCTGCTCATCGACGCGGGCGCCGACCTCGTCGTCATCGACGTGCCCGTGGCGGGCGGCGACCCCGTGAGGGTCGGCCTCTCCACCTGCTACGACCTGCGCTTTCCCGAGCTCTACCGCAGGCTCGTCGATGCGGGCGCCGAGGTGCTCGTCGTCCCCGCTGCCTGGCCGATGGCGCGCGTCGAGCACTGGACGCTGCTCGGCCGCGCCCGCGCCATGGAGGACCAGTGCGTCGTGCTCCAGTGCAACACCGCGGGCACCCACGCGCGTCACGAGATGGGCGGCCACTCGCAGGTCGTCGACGCCACCGGGAAGGTTCTGGCGGCAGCCGGCGCTGACGAGCAGGTGCTGAGCATCGACATCGACACCGCCGCCATCTCGACGTGGCGCGAGAGCTTCCCCGTCCTCGCCGACCGGCGGCTCGGATGACCGCGCCGGGCGCCGCCGCCGACACCCTCCGCTCCCGAGTGCGCGTCCGCGCCCCGGAGCTCACGGGGCGGGGCTGGCTCAACACCGGCGGCAAGTCGTACTCGATCAAGGACTTCCGAGGTCGCGTCTGCATCATCGACTTCTGGACCTTCTGCTGCGTCAACTGCCTCCACGTCCTCGACGAGCTGCGGCCCGTCGAGGCGCGCTTCCCCGACGCGCTCACGATCGTCGGCGTGCACTCCCCGAAGTTCGAGCACGAGGCCGACCCCGACGCCCTCGCCGCCGCCGTCGAGCGGTATGCCGTCCACCACCCCGTGCTCGACGACCCTGAGCTCACGACGTGGCGGGCCTACACCGCCCGCGCCTGGCCGACTCTCGTCGTCATCGACCCCGAGGGCTACGTCGTCGCCTCGATGTCCGGAGAGGGGCACGGCCCCGGGCTTGCGGCTCTCGTCGCCGAGCTCATCGAGGAGCACGCCGCCAAGGGCACGCTCCAGCCGGGCGACGACCCCTACGTGCCGCCAGCGGCCGCCGACACCGCGCTGCGCTTTCCGGGCAAGGCGGCCGTGCTGCCCGACGGCTCGGTCATCGTCTCCGACACTGCCAACCACGAGGTCGTCCACCTCGAGGCAGACCTCGAGACCGAACGCGCCCGGTGGGGTGGCCCCGGCGACCTCGCCGAGCCGCAGGGCGTCCTGCTCGCGCCGCCCGAGGTGGCCGATCGCCTGGGCGTCGACCTCATCGTGGCCGACTCGGTCAACCACCAGCTCAAGGGAATTCGCTTCTCTGACAGCTCGATCCACGTCCTCGCCGGCACGGGCCAGCAGCTGCGCGAGCGCACCGGGGGAGGGCCCGCCCTCGACCAGGCGCTGTCGACACCGTGGGACCTCGCGTGGTTCGAGGGCCGCGTCGTCATCGCCATGGCCGGCACCCACCAGCTCTGGGCCTGGACGCCCGGCGACACCATCGCCACCGGCACCGTCGAGGTGCTCGCCGGCACGACGAACGAGGGCCTGCGCGACGGGCCGGTGCTGGACGCGTGGTTCGCCCAGCCCTCGGGCCTCGCGACCTCCGCCGACGGCACCCGGCTGTGGGTGGCCGACTCGGAGACCTCCGCCCTGCGATCGGTCCGCCGCGACGACGATGGCCGGCTGGTCGTCGAGTCCCACGTCGGCACAGGCCTTTTCGACTTCGGCCACCTCGACGGTGATGCCGGTCAGGCGTTGCTCCAGCACCCGTTGGGGGTCACAGTCCTGCCAGACGGTTCGGTCGCGGTGAGCGACACCTACAACGGCGCCATCCGCCGCTTCGACCCCGTCAGCGGTCAGGTCACGACGCTCGCCCAGGGCCTGGCGGAGCCGAGCGACGCCGTCGTCGAGACCGACACCGACACGGCCGAGACGAGACTCGTCGTCGTCGAGTCCGCAGCCCACCGGCTCACCCGCGTCGCGCTGCCCGAGGACGCCCAGCGCGTCGACGGTCCGGCCCGGCGCACCCAGCGACCCGCGACGCCGCTGCCCTCGGGCGCCGTCGAGCTCGAAGTCACCTTCGTGCCCCCACCCGGCCAGAAGCTCGACGACCGGTGGGGCGACCCGACGATGCTCGACGTCTCGGCAAGCCCGCCCGAGCTGCTCGTCGCGGGCGGCGGCAGGTCGCGGGGCCTTCGCCGGTCGCTGACCCTGGCACCCGGCATACCGGCGGGGACGCTGCACGTGTCGGTGCAGGCGGCCGCCTGCGACGGCGACCCAGACACCGGCGAGGTGCCCGAGCACGCCGCGTGCCATCTCTTCCAGCAGGACTGGGGCATCCCTGTCAGCATCGACGAATCGGCAGATGCCACAATGGTGCTCGATCTCAGGGGAGTCTGAGGGCCTCGTCGCCCTCGGCTGGAAGTCAGGTGGAGCTCGTGGCGCAGCAGTCGAACGGTGTCGTGCGACCGGTGGTCTCCCTCGTCTGCGGGGTGCTCGCGGTCGTGCTCATGCCGCTCTCGCTCGTCGCGGTCTGGGCCTCGCTCATGCTGACCCGCACCACCGTCTTCGTCGACGAGCTGAGCCCGGTCGTGCGCCAGCCGCAGGTGCAGGAGGCGCTGGTCGACGGCATCGTCACGAACGTGCTCGGTGCCGTCCAGCTGCAGCCGGCGGTCGAGCAGGTGCTCGAGGGCCCGCTGCGCCAGGTGGCAACCACCGTCGTCGCCGACCCTCGTGTCGCGACGGCGTGGACGGTCGCGCTCCGCAACACCCACCGGCAGTTCGTCGGGGTGCTCGAGGGGCGCGCCGACACCGGACTCGACAGCCAGGGCCGGGTGACGATGCTCGTCCCGATCGAGCTGCCCGAGCTCGAGCAGACGCTGTCGCGGGTCGGTGTCACGGACCCGGCCGCGCTGCGTCCCACGGTTGAGATCCCGCTCGTCGCCGCGTCCGACCTCGGCACCGCCAAGCGGGTGTATGCCGTCGCCCACGCCTGGGGTGTCTGGGCGCCCGTGCTCGTCGTGGCCCTCGCGCTCCTCGCGGTCGCCCTCGCCGCGCGGCGGCGGCCCACACTCGGATGGATCGCCTTCGGGTGGCTGCTCGGCGGCGTGACGCTGGCGGCCGGCCTGATGCTCGGCCGCTCACCGACGATCGACCTCGTGCCGGACCCCGTCGTGCGCACCCTGGCCGACGCCGCATACGGCCTCTCGGCGACGTGGCTCTACACCGCTGCGGCGGTGGCGGTGGGCGTCTCGGTGGTGCTCCTCCTGGGCGTGGCGCTGTCAGGTCGCTCGCGTCGTCGGTGACCGCGAGGTCGCGCGTCGGGGTATGTGGGGGCCGGAGCACGCGCAGTGGCGTGCCACGAGCCAAGGAGACGTCATGGGCATCGGACTCGGGATCTTCCTGCTCGTCGTCGGTGCGATCTTCTACTTCACACCGCTCGACAGCAACCTGCTGGACACCAACCTCAACACGGTGGGCATCATCCTCATGATCGGCGGGGCGCTGGCCATCGTGCTGGCCCTCATCATGAACGCTCAGCGCACCCGCACGCAGCACACGACGGTGACCGAGCGCCGTGGGGCACCTGACGTCGTCGAGCGTCGCGTCGACGGCGACGAGGTCGTCGAGCGCCGCGTCGAGCGGACCGACGGCACCTACTGAGGTCCCGCCGGACGCGCACCCGCGCGCACCATCGGGCACCATCGAGAAACGCACCGAGCAGTCGCCAACCCCACGAGGTATGCCGCGTGGACCTCGCGACTGCTCGGTGCGTTTCGGCGTGAGTGGGCGAACTCATCCCGCCGGCCCCTGTGGAGTGCTTGCATGAAAGCGTGAGCCAAGCACCCGCCCGCTCCACCCGCTCCACCCGCTCCACCCGCTCCACCCGCTCCGCCCGCTCTGCGGCCGACATAGCCGCGGCCACCCCGGCCGACCGCGACCGCTGGGTCGACACGCTGCGGGTGGGCTCGCTGCTCGTCGTCATCCTCGGGCACTGGCTCAT
This sequence comes from Humibacillus xanthopallidus, assembly GCF_006717145.1. Classification (GTDB taxonomy): domain Bacteria; phylum Actinomycetota; class Actinomycetes; order Actinomycetales; family Dermatophilaceae; genus Humibacillus; species Humibacillus xanthopallidus. The sequence goes on from NZ_VFQF01000003.1 coordinate 646,895, forward strand.
GGTCGTGCTCACCGACGACCTCCAGATCACCAATGCGCTCGCGCTCGTGCCGGCCCTGCAGCCGCTCACCTGGGTCCTCCAGGTCATGCCGCTCTTCTTCCTCGTCGGCGGCGTCGCCCACGCGCACACCCTGGAGTCGCTCGACCGCCACTGGCCCCCCGGCCCGGGCCGGTATGCCGCGTTCTTCCACCGCCGGGCCGTGCGCCTCCTGCGTCCGACCCTCGCGTTCCTCGTCGTCTGGCTCCTCCTCGGTGTCGCAGCCGACCTGTCGGGACTGACGTCGCGCACCGACGCCGTCGGCCGGCTGGCCCGCGACGCGCTCGTCATGGTTCCGCAGCTGCTGTGGTTCGTCGGCATCTACCTCGGAGCGTGCGCCTTCGCACCGCTCATGCGGGACCTGCACCGGCGGTGGGGCCTCCGGGTCGTCGGGGTGCTCGTCGTGCTGGCGGTCGCCGTGGACGTCGTGCGGTTTAACGGCGGCCCTGAGCTCGTCGGCAACCTCAACTTCGCCCTCGTGTGGCTGGCACTGCACCAGCTCGGGTTCGCCTGGCGCGACGGCCTGCTCACGACGGGCCGGGGCTGGGCGATGGCGGTCGTGGGATACGGCGCGATGCTCCTCGCCGTCACGGTCGGGCCCTATCCGACGTCGATGGTGGGTCTGCCCGGTGAGGCGATCTCCAACATGGCGCCCCCGACCGCGGCCCTGCTCGCCCAGGGCATCGGCATCTGCGGTCTCGCCGTGGTGCTCCGTCCCGTCATGGACCGAGTGCTCGCGCGGGCGCGCGTGTGGGCCGCGGTGGTGCTCGTGTCACCCTTCGCGATGACAGCCTTCCTCTGGCACCTGACGGCCCTCATGACGGTCCTCGTCACCGCCCGTGCCCTCGGCGTCGAGCAGCCGCCGGTGAACTCGGCACTCTGGTGGCTGACGCGCCCGGTGCTCTTCGCCGTGCTCGCTCTCGTCACGGCGGCCTTCGTCCTGCTCTTCGTGCGCTTCGACCGCGGTGCCCCGGGAGGGGCGGGCGCGGAGGTGCCCGACCAGCGCCGCTGGGTCGACCCCGTGACGGCGGTGTCTGCCGCCGTGCTCTTCTTCGGCATCCTCATCGTGTCGATCGTCGGCGTCGACGTGCTCGGCAACCGGGCCGTCTTCTTCCTCGTCGGCGACGTGACCCCGGCGGTGGGCTTCGCGGTGCTCGGTGCGGGTCTCGCCCTGCTCCAGGCGCCGCGGCTCGTCAGGCGACCCAGCCGCGCTTGACGGCGAGCACGCCGGCCTCGAAGCGGCTCTCCGCGTGCAGAGCGGACAGGGCTGCCGAGACGAGCCGCCGCACCGTCCGCACCGAGACGTTGAGCCGTCGTGCGATCGCCTCGTCCTTCTGGCCCTGGGCGAGCAGCGCCACGACCTGACGCACGCGGGCGTCCGAGAACTCCCCGTCAGCGGCCCCCACGGTGTCGGGGACCAGCGGGATGGCAGCCTGCCAGATCGCGTCGAAGAGGGCGGCTGTCGGGGCGACGAGGTCAGGGCCGTGCACGACCAGTGCCCCCGACGAGTCGTCTCGCGGCAGGATCGCCACGGTGCCGTCGACGATGACGATGCGGTGCGGCGGCGCCGGGTGTGACCGTGCCTGGACCCCGCGGGTGACCTGCCGTGCGAGGTGGCCCCGCCAGTGCGGTGCCTCGAGCGATGCATCGGTGACGATGACGCGCAGCGGGATCCCCCGCTCGAGCAGCTCGTCGTCGAGCCGGGCCGACGGCTCGATCGCGCCGGGCGGCAGGGCGTCGCCGGGCAGCATGAAGGAGACGCGCTCACGAGCCGCCTGGGTGAGCTGGTAGAGCCGTGACGTCACGACCCGCGGGTCGTCGATCTCCTCGACGAGGCCGTCCGGGCCCTGCAGGGTGCGGCTCCTGACGAAGGACTGCACGAGGTCGCCCATGTCGGCGCGGGCCTCGGTGACCTGGCGCTGCCGCTCGGCGAGACGCTCCTCCTCGCGGGCGACGAGCACGGCGATGGCCTGCTCCGGCGGGATCGCCTGGAACGGACGGGCCCCTGCCACCACCTCGACGAGCATGAGGTCGGCGAGCAGGTCGAGCTCGGCCCTAACCTGCTCGACGGAGGCCCCGACGTCGCCCGCGATGGTGGCGAGGTCGGCCGTCGGATGCTCGAGCATCGCCCGATAGACCGCCTCGGTCCGTGCCTCGACCCCGAAGACCCCGAGCATGCGCACCCCTTCGCAGCTTTGTCGACCTACGGTGTGCAGTCTAACCGCGGGCTCGGCGCAGACCCCCGAAGCGCATCCGGAGCGATTCGACCGCGGTCCGGGGCGACCCGACGCGGTCGCCGAAGACGGGCCGCCTGTCCGGAACCGGTCAGGTCCGCAAAGGGCCCCCGAATGGGCTCGCGTCGGGTCGTCGGTGGCGGGCACATTTGGCACCACGCGGGGAACAGGGCCCCGCGGTCACCATCCCTCAGGAGTCATGGCCCATGAGCACAGCAACCACCGTCCGTCGCCGCCTCTCGTCTCTCGCCCGTCCAGTGCCCCCGACCGTCCTCGCCTGGTCGTGGGCCGGCCTGGTGCTCTGGTGGCCGCGGACGGCTCAGCCCGTGACCGGGTGACCCCCGTCGTCCTCGTCCTGTCGGCCGGCCACTCGGAGCCGGGGAGGGACCTCTCGGCCAGCGTGCTCTCGTGGAGCGCGCTGGCCGAGGCGCTTCGCGCGGAGGTCGCAGCGTCCGATGACGTCGAGCACGTCTTCGTGGCTGCGCGTGACGCAGACCGCCCGGAGCTTCAGGCGGTGCTCTTCGTGCTGCGGGTGGCCGGGTCAGAGGCGGTAGCCGTGGCCGTGGGTCTGGTCGGCCCGCTCGTGGCCGGGTGGGGCGCCGTCGTCGTGGCTGCCCACCCGGCCACGTGGTCGGTCAGAAGGCCGACTCAGGCACATCCATGAGGTCGTTGTCGGTGGCCTCGGCGATGACGCGCTCGGCAGCGAGCTTGGGCAGCACGTTCTTCGCGTAGAACGAGGCAGCCGCCACCTTGCCGCGGTAGAAGTCGGCGTCCTTGCCCGACGCGCCGCCGTCGAGGGCACGCTGGGCGACCTCGGCCTGGCGCAGCAGCAGCCACCCGACGACGAGGTCGCCGGCGGCGAGGAGCAGGCGCGAGGTGTTCTGCCCGACCTTGTAGAGGTTGGACATGTCGCCGCCCATGCGCGGGTCGCTCTTCATGAGGTCGCCGACCATGTGACCGAGGATGCCCTGCACGTCCTCGAGCCCCTTGCCGAGCAGCTCGCGCTCGGTGTCGAGCGAGCCGCCGAGGTCCTTGGCGAACTCGGCGATCTGCCCGGACACGTGCTGCAGGGCCTGGCCCTTGTCGCGCACGATCTTGCGGAAGAAGAAGTCGAGACCCTGGATCGCCGTCGTGCCCTCGTAGAGGGTGTCGATCTTCGCGTCACGGACGTACTGCTCGATCGGGTGGTCCTGCAGGAAGCCGGACCCGCCGAAGGTCTGCAGCGACTCGGTGCCGAGCAGCGTCCAGGCCCGCTCTGAGCCGAGGCCCTTGACGATCGGCAGCAGCAGGTCGCTCACCCGGTGCGCGATCTCGGCATCCGAGCCCGGCTCGAGCGGGGCCGCCGGGTCGCCGGACTGGCCCTGGCTGACGGCGTCCTGCTGGCAGGCGGTGTAGATGACGAGCGCACGCAGCCCCTCGGCATACGCCTTCTGGAGCATGAGCGAGCGGCGGACGTCGGGGTGGTGCGTGATGGTGACGCGCGGCGCGGTCTTGTCGGTCATCTGCGTGAGGTCGGCGCCCTGCACCCGCTCCTTGGCGTAGGCGAGGGCGTTGAGGTAGCCGGTCGAGAGGGTCGCGATCGCCTTGGTTCCGACGAACATGCGGGCGTTCTCGATGACCTTGAACATCTGCGCGATGCCGTCGTGCACGTCGCCGAGGAGGGTGCCGACGGCGGGCTCGTGCTCGCCGAAGGTGACCTCGCACGTCGTGCTGACCTTGAGGCCCATCTTGTGCTCGACGTTGGTGACCCAGGCACCGTTGCGCTCGCCGAGCGCGCCCGTCTCGGGGTCGACGTGGAACTTCGGCACGATGAACAGGCTGAGGCCCTTGGTGCCGGGGCCGGCGCCCTCAGGGCGGGCGAGCACGAAGTGGACGACGTTGTCGACCATGTCGGACTCGGCCGAGGTGATGAAGCGCTTGACGCCGGTGATGTGCCACGTGCCGTCGGGCTGCTGCACGGCCTTGGTGCGCCCGGCGCCGACGTCGGAGCCCGCGTCGGGCTCGGTGAGCACCATCGTCGTGTGCCACGCGTTGTCGACGATGTGCTTGGCGAGCTTCTTCTGCTCGGGGGTGCCCATGTGCCACAGGAGGCTGGCGAAGGAGTAGCTCGCCGTGAACATGTGGACGGCGGGGTTGGCGCCGCACACCATCTCGGCGACCGACCAGCGCAGCGACGGCGGCACGACCATGCCGCCGAGCTCGGCGGGCACGTCGAGGTTGCCCCAGTCGCCGTCGACGTAGGCCCGGAAGGACTTCTTGAAGGAGTCGGGCATCGTCACCGACTTGCTCACCGGGTCGTAGACGGGCGGGTTGCGGTCGGAGTCGAGCAGGCTCTCGGCGAGCTCGTTCTCGGCGAGGCGTGCGACCTCGTGGAGGATGTCCTTGGCGGCGTCGGTGTCGACGTCCGCGTAGATGCCGGTGCCCAGGACGTCCTGGCGACCGAAGACCTCGAAGAGGTTGAACTCCAGGTCACGCACGTTGCTCTTGTAGTGGCCCATGAGGTCCTCCACCGTTCTGTCGTTCGGGTGATCCGCTTCGTCGCGGGCACAGCCAAGTTACCGGCCGGTACTCATCATGATGCTACCGACCGGTAACGAACGCAAGAGGAAGACCGCGCCGCGGTATGCCGCGTGGCCGGGTGGCGCCGGTCGGGTTGCGGTATGCCGCGGGGCCGGGGGACGACGAAGGGCCCGGTCGCCATGACCGGGCCCTTCGACACGTGGAGCAGGTGGCACGAATCGCACGTACGTCTTCCTCCTGGAGGGAGGCTGTTCTGCTACTGAACTACACCCGCGTGTTCGACCGAAACCATAGCGGACCTGCCGCGCCGCATCCAGTCGAGGGGTGCTCGGGGGCGGTCCGAGGCCCTGCTGGGAGCTATTCGCCAGGGCCGTCGGTGCCGCGTCCCGGGGTCGCGCCGGCCGACCGCTCGGCCTCGACAGCACGGTAGATGTTGCCGTGGATCCGGTCTGCGCCGAGGCGCTCGACGACGCCGTCGCGCTCGAGGGTGGCGCGGACCCCGGGCTTGAGGCGAGCGAGCCTCAGGGCGACGCCGGTCTCGCGGGCGAGGTCGACCATGTCTCCCAGCTTGTCGACGCCCTGCGAGTCGATGAAGTTGATGCCGCCGCAGTCGAGGACGACGCCCGTGAGGCCCGGGCCGGACTGGATGAGCTCACGGAGCCGGTCGTCGAAGGCGTCGGCCGTGGCGAAGAAGAGGCCTCCGTCGAGCCGGACGACGGCGACGTCGGGATAGACGGTGTCCTCCGGGTGCTCGTCGACCTCGCGGAAGACCTGGGTGCCCGCCTCGAGGCCGAGGGCCGGCATCTTCGGCCGGGTGGCGACGGAGACGAGCCAGATGAGCGAGAGGATGATCCCGATGACGACGCCGGCAAGGACCCCGAAGACCAGGGCGCCGGTGAGGGCTGCGATCGCGATCCAGAAGTCGAAGCGCTGGACCCGAGCGAGGCGTCGCATCTCGGGCACGTTCATCATGCCCATGACGACCGCCTCGATGATCAGCGCTGCGAGCACCGGCTTGGGCAGGTTGGAGAAGAGCGGGGCGAGGAAGAGCAGGGTGAGGATCACCGTGACGCCCGACGTCAGCGAGGCCACCCCGGTCCTGGCTCCGGAGTGGTCGTTGAGCGAGCTGGCCGAGAGGCTCGTCGAGACAGGCATGCCCTGGAAGACCCCGGCGGCGGTGTTGGCCAGACCCTGCGCCGTCGACTCCTGGTTGATGTCGATCCGGTAGTGGTGCTTGGCGGCGAAGGTCCGCGCGTCTCCGGCGGTCTGCGAGAAGCCGATGAGCAGCAGGGCCACCGCCGCGAGCGAGGTCGTGCCGATGTGGTCGAACATCAGCTGGAGGTCGGGCACCGCGAAGGCGGGCAGCCCGCTCGGGATGTCACCGACGAGGGCGACCCCCTTGGCGCCGAGGTCGAAGATCGACGCCGCCAACAGGCCTCCGACGACGAGCACGAGGGCGCCGGGCACCTGGGGCGCCACGGCCCTCAGCCCGAAGACGACCACGAGCGCGATGACGCCGACCACGACGGTGGCGGGGTGCGCCTCGCCGAGGGTGCCGAACCACGACCACAGCTCCTGGATCGGGTTGGAGCCGGTGACCTTGGTGCCCGTGAGCTTGGGCAGCTCGCCGATGACGACGTCGATCGCCGCGCCGAAGAGGAAGCCGGTGACGACGGCTCGGGAGAGGAAGCGGGCGATCCACCCCATCTTGAGGACGGCGAGCAGCAGGAAGAGCACTCCCGATGCGAGCGTGATGCCGGCGACGAAGCTCGCGACGTCCTGCTCGGCGACGAGGCCGGCCGCGAGAACGGCGCTCGCCGCGACTGCTGCGAGGCCGGAGCTCGGCCCGACGGAGATCTGTCGGCAGCTGCCGAAGATCGCGTAGACGATGGCGCCGGCTGCGGCCGCGTAGAGGCCGTTCTGGAGCGGGATCCCGGCGATGCCGGCATAGCCGAGGTTCTTCGGCACGATGAGCGCGGCGACCGTGACACCCGCGATGAGGTCACCCCGGAGCCAGGATCGGTCGTAGGCGCGAAGCTGCCCGATGAGGGGGATGAGGCCTGAGGTCCGCCGTGCCGTCGCGGTCATGGTCCATGCCTAGTGGACCTGCCGGGTGCGCGGGGCAGATCGCGCAAATCCGTCGCCCGCCGCAGGGGCCGGGGGCCGCTCGGCTCAGCTCGCACCGAGGCCGTCTGCGACCTCGAGCGCCAGCTCTGCGAGGGCCCGGCCGGCAGGCAGGGCCTCCTCGTCGAAGCTGACCCGCGTCCGCCGTTCCACGAGGTCCTCCACCGTCATCGCCCCCTCGTGGAGCACGCCGAAGAGCATCTCGGCACCGGTCGTCGGACACGAGTCGCCCACCGCCACAGCGAGATCCGGGTGATCGGCGGCCAGCTGCGCGACTGCCGTGGCCTCCGTGCCGTAGCGGCGCACCAGCCGGGTGGGTGCCGGCACCCGGGTCAAGGCCTGCCGCGGGGCTGCGCCGACGAGGGGGAGCGTGCGGGTGCGGCAGGTGACCGCGAGCCCCGCCCGACGGCATACGGCATCGACGGCGTCCTGCGCCATCTGGCGGTAGGTCGTCAGCTTGCCCCCGGCGATCGTCACGGGCCGGCCCGGCTCGTCGACGAGGAGGTGACGGCGCGACGCGTCGGCGGACTCGCCGCCGGCGGGGTCGCGGACGAGGGGGCGCAGGCCCGCATAGCGGCCAACCACGTCGCCGGGGCCGAGAGGCCGCTCGAGGACCCGGCTCATCGTCTCGAGGAGGAAGCGGACGTCCTCCTCGGGCACCGGCGGCGCGATGCCGTCGACGTCGCTCGTCGACACGTCGGTGAGGCCGATGAGGACGAGCCCGTCGGGCTGGGGGATCGCGAAGACCGAGCGGCCGAACTGGCCGATGACGGGGGCGTAGCAGATCGCCCGCGGTGCGCCCAGTGACGAGGCGCGCACGACGAGGTGCGAGCCGCGGCTCGGGGTGATGGTGAGGGTCGGCTCGTACTCCGCGGCCCACACCCCGGTGGCGCTGACGACGTGGCCGCGCGCCTCGAGCGTCGTGCCGGTCAGCTCGTCGCGCAGGAGGACGCTGCGGTCGCCGATGTCGAGGGCGCTGCAGCGCGTGACGATGTCGGCCCCGAGCGCCGCGGCGGTGCGTGCCACGGCGGTGACGAGCCGCGCGTCGTCCTCGAGCTGGCCGTCCCAGTGGAGGACGGCGCCGCGGAGGTCGCCCCGCCTGATGCCCGGCGCGAGCGCGAGCGCCTCGGCGGCGCTGATGCGCGACGGACGGGGCAGGAGACGTCGTGGGGTGCCGGCGAGCGCGCGCATGACGTCGGCCACGCGCATACCGGCCTCGACGGCGGCTCCCACGGAGGGCGGCGTGGCGTCGCCGAGCGGGAAGAGGTTGGCCGCCGGACGGGTGAGGTGCGGTGCGATCGCCGTCATGAGGTGGTGGCGTTCGCGCGCCGACTCCCAGGCGATCGCGACGTCACCCTTGACGAGGTAGCGCAGGCCGCCGTGGACGAGCTTCGAGCTCCAGCGGCTCGTGCCGGCCGCGAGGTCGACGCGCTCGACGAGGGCGGCCCGCAGGCCGCGCGACGCCGCGTCGAGCACGACGCCGGCCCCGGTGATGCCCCCGCCGACGACGATGAGGTCGTACGGGACGCTCGCCAGACGCTCGAGCGCAGCCGCGCGGGTGGCCGTGTTGATGGACGCCGTCACCTCGCCCCCTGACCGGCAGGCGCGACGCGGGAGTGGTCGCGGTGCACGAAACAACGGTACTCACGTGGCGCGGTGTGCGACGGTGTTGCGCATGGGACGTGGCTGTCGGGCAGGGTGTCGAGGTCGCTGCGATGGATGAGCTGACGCGGTCGATCCCCCGGTCGGTGTGGCACGGCTGGGGAGACCCGGCCGAAGCGCATCCGCTGAGCTCCGGGGCGTGGGCGACGTTGGCCTCGCGGGGGATTGCGCGAGGAGCGCAGTCGCCTCACGTTGCCCTCGAGGATGTCGTGCTGCCGCCGATCACACTGGGCGACAAGGAGATTGCGGCGTTGCGTGACGTGGTCGGCAGCGACTTCGTCCACACCGACCGGGTGTGGCGGGTCGAGCACGCCGGGGGCAAGAGCTACCCGGACCTCTGGCGCCTGCGCCACGGTGACGGGTCGGAGGCGCCCGACGCCGTCGTCGAACCGGCTGACTCCGCCGAGGTGCAGCGGCTCCTCGAAGTGTGCGTGGAGCACCGCGTCGCCGTCGTGCCCTTCGGCGGAGGGACGAGCGTCGTCGGTGGCGTAGGTGCGCGCGCGATCGCGCTGGGGGAGGCTGGGGAGGATGGCTCCGGGACGGAGGGTCGTCTCGCCGGGGTGGTCGCCGTCGACCTGCGGCGCCTGGACCAGCTCCTCCACGTCGACCCGGTCGCCCGCCTCGCGACCTTCCAGCCGGGCCTGCGCGGCCCCGACATCGAGCGGGCGCTCGAGCCGCACGGGCTGACGCTCGGACACTACCCGCAGAGCCACCAGGAGGCGACGCTCGGCGGCTACGTCGCGACCCGGTCCGCGGGGCAGGCGTCGACGGGCTACGGCCGCATCGACGACACCGTGCTCGGGGTGCGACTCGCGACCCCCCGCGGCGAGCTCGTGCTGGGAGGCCGGAGCCCCGCCTCGGCCGCCGGGCCGCGCCTGCTCGACGTCGTCGTCGGCAGCGAGGGCACGCTCGGCATCATCACCGAGGCCACGCTGCGGGTCGCTCCACGTCCCACCGCCAAGAGGTATGCCGCGTGGCTGTTCCCGTCGTTCCACGCGGGCTCCGAGGCCCTGCGGGGTCTCGCCCAGGAGGCCGGGCACGGCCTGATACCTGATGTCTGCAGGCTCTCCGACGAGGAGGAGACGCAGGTCAACCTCGCTCTCGCGGGTCGCACGGGCGCGGCGCTGCTGGGCTACGGGAGGGCTCGCGGGCTCGGCGAGCCGACGCTCGTCATCCTCGTCTGGGAGGGCACGGATGCAGCAGCGCTCAAGCACCGGCAGGCTGTCTGCGAGCGGGTGCTCGGTCGGGAGGGCGCACGGCGCCTGCCCAGCCGAGTCGCTCGGGCCTGGGAGAAGGGGCGCTTCGCGGGGCCGTACCTGCGCGACGGGCTGATGGGCCGGCGCGTCCTCGTCGACACGCTCGAGACCGCGACGACGTGGGACCGGCTCGAGGGGCTGCATACGGGCGTCGGGTCGGCGATCCGGTCGTCGCTCGTCGACGGCGGCACGGGAGCCGTCGTCATGTGTCACGTCTCGCACGTCTATGCCACGGGCGCCTCGCTCTACTTCACCTTCGTGGCAGCCGAGTCGACCGACCCGCTGGCCCAGTGGCGGGCGGTGAAGACGGCCGCGACCGAGGCGATCGTTGCGGGTGGTGGCACCATCACGCACCACCACGGCGTCGGGGTCGACCACGCCCCGTGGCTCGGCGCAGAGATCGGCGACCTCGGCGTGGACGTCCTGCGCGCGATCAAGGCCGAGCTCGATCCGACGGGAATCCTCAACCCCGGCAAGCTCATTCCGCGGCGTCAGGGCTGAGCGCCGCCCGCGCTGCGCGCGTCGACCTCGGCGGCGACCCGCCCGAGCGCGTCCGAGCGGCGGATGTCCGCTCCCACGAGACGCGCCCTGTCGCGGTATGCCGCGTGGCCGAGCACCGACCGGACGGCGTCGCGGACCTTCTCGGGCGCAGGCGTGCCCGTCCGCAGGTTGACACCGACGCCCGCCCAGTCCACGCGGGCTGCGATCTCCGCCTTCTCCTCCGTGTCGCCCCCGACGACGAGCGGCACGTCGTGCGCGAGGGCCTGGTGGACGCCGCCGAAACCGCCGTTCGTCACCATGACGGACACCAGGGGCATGAGCAGGTCGAACGGGATGAACCGCGCGGCGCGCACGTTCGCAGGCAGTGGCCCGAGCTGCTCCACCGGGGGGCCACCCGTGACGGCGACGACGATCACGTCCTCATCGGACAGCCCGCGCAGCGAGGGTCCGAGCAGCCGGTCGAGGTCCATGATGTCGAGCGTTCCCTGCGTCACGAGGACGACGGGGCGCGAGCCGTCGAGCTCCGGCCACCAGTCGGGGAGCTCGGCCTGGCCGCGTGCCTGCGGCAGGACGGGGCCGACGTAGCTGACGTTCGGCGGGAGGTCCGGCCGCGGGTAGTCGAGGGCCTTGACCGAGAGCTGGAGGAAGGCGTCGAGGTGGACGACGCCGTCCATGAAGTAGCCGCTCAGGCGTGCGCCCGGCACGCAGTCCGCGAGGGCCTTCTGGGCCTCGCGCTGCTGCGGCGCCATCACGACGTTGCGGATGAGGCCGCTGAGCGCGCGGTTGCGCAGCCGCGCGACGGTGCCTGCGGCATACGGGATCCCGGGGCCGAAGGGTGGCACGTGGGGGGAGGACAGGGTGAGCGGGATGAGGCCGCACCCCACGAGCTGGGGGCGGGGGCCCGGACGGGCCAGCAGCGGTCCGACGCCCATGAAGGTCGTCTCGAAGACGACCACGTCTGCGGGTCGGCGGCGGAGCTCGGCGGACACGACATCGAACTGGTCACGCATCGTGCCGATGAACAGGTGCGACACGTCGAACTTCACCTTGGCGATGCCCTTGGCATCGGCGCGGCCGGGGAACGCGCGGTCGAGGTCGGTGTCGTCGAAGTCGGCGGCACCGCGCAGGGGGACGAACTCGACGCCCGTGGCAGACACGCGGTCGACGAACCGGCTCCCGGTCGTCATGCGGACCGCGTGGCCGGCGTCTCGAAGGTGCGCCGCCACCTCGAGCATGGGCGTGACGTGACCATGGATCGAAGAGGCACAGACCAGGACATCTGCCATGAAGAGAGCGTGGCACACGCCGATGCCCCGTGGTCGTCACACGAGGCAATCGGGCACGGGGCGTCAGTCGCGGCTGTGGCTGTGCTCTCCAACCCCTCCCGCCTGACGCCCCGACAGGATCCGCTTCCAGACAGCGTCGAGGACGACGGCCAGCACGAGCAGGACGAGCAGGGTGAGCATCGTCGCCGGCTCCTCCACCAGCGTCGTCCTGACGAAGGAGAAGAGCGTCGCGAGGGTGAGGAGGAGGGCGGTCACCAGGACCAGGGTGTTCGCGTGGGTCACCCGCCGGACCCGCATGTGCGAGATCGTCACCAGCGTGAAGAGGGTCAGTGCGACAGCGCTTCCGATCGAGGCGATCGCAGTGAGGTCGAGCAGGAGGGCCATCAGCGCGGTCGCGCACACCATGACGAGCAGGCTCACCGGGATCCGCGCCGCCAGCTGACGCCCGAGGACGGGTGGGAACTGCTGCTTCGCCGCAAGGTCCTTTCCGAGCCCGGCCGCGGGGTAGAGGCTCGAGTTGGTCGCCCCCGCGGTGGAGAACATGGCCGTCAGGGCCATGAGGAGGTAGCCGAACTCGCCGAGGGTCGGCTTCGCGGCCTCAGCCACTGCGGTGTCGCCGGCGGCCATGACCTCGGGGACGGTCAGCGTGCCGTACACGCCGACCGAGATGGCGACGTAGACCACGGTGGCGATCCCGATCGCCAGGTAGATCGCCTTCGGCAGCTGGCGAGAGGGCTGTGGCAGGTCCTTGGCCGTGAAGGTGATGACGCCGAAACCCAGGAACGCGAAGAAGGTCAGTGCGACGCTCGAGGAGATCTGCCTGAACGTCGGATAGCCGGAGGGGGCGAGCAGGGACCAGTCGGCCGTGAAGACGGTGACGACGGAGAAGAGGACGAGAATGGCGAGAACGACGTTGACGATGACGCCCTGAGCCCTCGCCACCGCCTTCGCCCCGATGACGTTGAGCGACCCCATTGCGACGAGCAGCACGACGGTGAAGACCTTCGACCAGGCGGCGTTGCCGCCGGCGAACACCTCGCTCGCGTACCCACCGAAGGCGACCGCGACCATGGCCGTGATGATGCACTGCGACATGAACGCCAGCCACGCGGTGATCCCGGTGAAGTGGCCGTTGCCGAAACCTCGCGCGACGTACTCGATCAACCCCGAGCCCGACGGGAAGTGCGCGCCCATCTTGCCGAAGGAGTAGCCCTGCAGGGCGGCGATCACGCCGGCGAGGAGGAACGAGACCCAGACCGCGGCGCCTGCGATGCCACCGGCGGGGCCGATCAGCGCGAAGATGCCGGCCCCCACCATGGCGCCGACGCCGATGAAGGCCGCCTGCAGGACGGTCATGGACTTTGTCTCGCCGCTCATGTCGCTCACGCCTCTCCGATCGGCGCCATCAGGTGCTTCACCCACAGGCTCGTCCGAGGCCGTGGCCGTCCGCCTCAGCCGCGAAGGATGAGTTGCCGAGATCACGCTGGGCCCGCGGTGCAACGACAGAGCCGCAGGCCCGGACATGTGTCCTGACCTGCGGCTTTGTATCGGAGCGAGCGACGGGAATCGAACCCGCGTATCCAGCTTGGGAAGCTGGCGCTCTACCATTGAGCTACGCTCGCACGGGCCGCCGGGAGCCTCCGCGAGGAGGCACGAAGGCGGCACGCGGCGCCAGTGTAGCCGACACCAGACCGCCGCCCGACCGACGGGCAGCCGTCGACGTAGACCTCCCGTAGACGTCGACGCAGACCTCGACCGCAGGGGCCCCACACCGCATGGATCTCGCCAAGCAGCAGGCCTTCGTCGAGCACGTCCGGGCCCGCGGAGGGGCCACCCAGCAGGTCGCCGTCACCCTCGAGCAGTTCTTCGACGGCAACGACTGCGAGTGGTGCATCGCCCCCAACCGCGACGAGGACCTCGCCCTCGAGTCCGTGCGCGACGTGCTCTTCGCCCTGCGCGAGCGACCCGAGGTGCACGACGTGCGGGTCGAGCTCGACCAGCTCGAGTTCCAGACCTACCCCGATGACGAATGGCCCTATGCCAGTGGGGTGGCCGTCATCACGACCCTCAGCCCGGAAGAGGTGGACGTGCTCACGATCGATGCAGAGACCGACCCGAGCGGCGGGCCCTCGCCGAGCCCCGACTGGCTCGTCGACGGACCGACCGTGCCGCAGGGCCACCACTACGTCGGCGTGTGGTGGGACTGATGGCCGCGGTCGAGCAGGTCACCGACGCCCTCTGCTACCACGGCGAGGGGCCCGTCTGGTCGCCCACCTGGGGCGGCCTCCGCTGGGTCGACATGCTCGCCGGCGACGTCCTGACGCTGCGCTCCGACGGCTCCGTCGATCGGGTGCACGTCGGTGACGTCGCCGCCTTCCTGCGCCCGCGCGTCGGGGGTGGCTGGGTCGTCGCCACGGAGCGAGGGCTCGCGCTCGCGGACGAGGCGGACGGCATACCGGCGCCGTGGATCGAGCTGTGGACCGACCCGTCCGTCCGGATGAACGAGGGCGGCGTCGACGGCATCGGCCGCCTGTGGTGCGGGTCGATGGGCTACGACCGCGTTCCGGGCAGCGCGACGCTCTACCGCGTCGACGGCGACGGCCACGTCACCACCGTCCTGCCCCAGGTCACCATCTCCAACGGCATCGACCTCTCGCCCGACCACCGGCACGCCTACTACAACGACACGCCGACCGGCCGCACCGACGTCTTCGATGTCGAGGACGGCGAGCTGACCCGCCGGCGCCCCTTCGTCACTCCCGCGACGGGCCACCCCGACGGGCTCACCGTCGACAGCGCCGGCAACGTCTGGGTCGCGCTCAACGGCGCGGGACGCGTGCAGTGCTACTCCCCGTCGGCCGAGGTGGTCGCCGAGATCACCCTGCCCGTGCGCCTCGTGACGTCGTGCACGCTCGGCGGAGACGACGGCCGCGACCTCTTCATCACGACCTCGCGCGAGAACCTCGACGACCCCGAGCCCGAGGCCGGCGCGCTCTTCCGCGCGCGCGTCGACGTGCCGGGCCTGCCGGTGCGCGCCTTCGCGGGCTGAGTCCGCGCCACCACCCCGCTGGGGTATGCCGCCCGGCGGGGTCAGACCGGACGCGCCGGCCCGCTGCCCGGGGCGTAGGCGACGAACCCGCCCCCGCGGCCGTGTCGGTGCACCTGCTGGAAGCCCCGGGGGAACCCGTCGGGCCCGACCCCGTCCGGGCCGGCACCGTCGGGGCCGCCCTCGCCGGCGTCGACCCCGAGGAGGCTGCGCGTGAGGCGGTGCGAGTCCGAGAGGAGCTCGTCGAGCGCCGCACCCAGGTGGTCGTCCGCCGGCGGCTCGTCGGCGATGGCCGCTGCGAGCACCGCCCGGCGCACGAGCTCCTTGGTGAAGGAGGCGGTCGTGCCCTCGGCCCGGGCGGCCGCGGCCGAGATGGCCTCGGAGCCGAAGAGGTGCCCGCCGTAGAGGTGCAGCAGCTCGCGGCGGCCGTCGCCGTCCGGCAGCGGGATCTCGGCCGCGAGGTCGACGCGCCCGGGGCGCTGGGCGAGCGCGACCTCGAGGTCCTCGACGCGGTTGGTCGTGAGGACGAAGGCGACGTCCGCGTCGGCGTCGAGGCCGTCGAGCGCGTCGAGCACCTCGAAGAGCAGCGGCGAGGCGCCCGGCCCGAAGGAGCGGTCCTCGGCCACGAGGTCGCAGTCCTCGAGCACGACGATGGCGGGCTGGTGCGCACGGGCGACCTTGGCCGCGTCGTGGATGAAACGCAGCGAGCCACCGCTCAGCAGCACCGCGGTCGTGTCGGGTGTCGCCGACAGGAGGTAGCGCACGGTGTGGGTCTTGCCCGTGCCCGGAGGCCCGTAGAGCAGGACGCCCCGCTTGAGGTGCTGGCCATGGGCCTGGAGCCGCTCGCGCTGCTCGCCCATGCCGATGACGTGGTTCGCCACGCGGTCGAGCACGCCATCGGGCAGCACGACGGACTCGGCGTCGACGGTCGGCCGTGCGACGAAGGTGATGCCGGCCATGCCGTGGCCGTAGGGGTCGGTCCCGAAGGTGACGACCCGACCCCGGATCACGCTGCGCAGGTCCATCAGCTCCTGCGCGCGGGCGATGAGCGCGTCGGACACCCCTCGGTCACGGGCGATCACCTCGATCGCTCCGGACTCGCGGCCGAACTGCGGGTTCATCCCCAGGTGGCGCACCGCGACCGGCTCGCCCTCGAAGTGGAAGAGCCGGATCCCCGAGGTGACGACCTGCCGCCGGTCCTCCTTGCCCGGCCCCGTCGGCATCCGGTCGTAGTCGACCTGGCCCACCGGCAGACCCATGCCGTGCTGCACGAGGTCGCCGAGGCTCATGTGGTGCCGCGCGTCGCCCGCGATGCCGACGATGCTCGCCTCCGGGTCGACCGACGACAGCTCGGCCATCGCGATGTCCGCATCGACGAGCCGGTGCGGCTGGACGGGGAGGGTGACGACTGCGAGCAGGTGCGGCTCGGTGCCGAGGTGCTCGCTCAGCACGTCGACGATCCGCGGACCGCCGCCCTGCGGCACCTCGTCGAGCACACGACGGAGCACCGAGTGGAAGTCGCGCATCAGCTCGTCGCTGGCGAGACGGGGACGGTCCGAGGGGTTCATGCCCTGACGATAGGAGGCCCCGGCCCGTTTCAGGGGGTGGGCGTGCACGGGTCCCTGACGTGCGCAACGCACCGGACGTTCACAGGGCGCCCCGCGGCTCGGCCTGTAGCCTCGACCCCGTGCTGCTCTCCGACAAGGACATCCGGGCCGAGATCGCGGCGGAGCGTGTCGTGCTCGACCCGTGGGACCCGCAGATGGTCCAGCCGTCGAGCATCGACGTGCGCCTCGACAAGTACTTCCGGCTCTTCGACAACCACAAGTACCCCTACATCGACCCTGCCGCCGAGCAGCCCGACCTCACCCGGCTCGTCGAGGTCGGCTCCGGGGAGGAGGGCTTCGTCCTCCACCCGGGCGAGTTCGTGCTGGGCTCGACGCTCGAGGCCGTGACGCTGCCCGACGACCTCGCGGCCCGCGTCGAGGGCAAGAGCTCGCTCGGCCGGCTCGGCCTGCTGACCCACGCGACGGCCGGCTTCGTCGACCCCGGCTTCTCCGGTCACGTCACGCTCGAGCTGAGCAACGTCGCGACCCTGCCGATCATGCTCTACCCGGGCATGAAGATCGGCCAGCTCTGCTTCTTCCGGCTCAGCTCTCCCGCCGAGAACCCTTACGGCTCAGCGGCCTACGGCTCCCACTACCAGGGGCAGCGCGGACCCACGGCGAGCCGGTCGTTCAAGAACTTCCACCGCTCACCGGTGTGAGCGCCACCTCCGTGAGCTCCACCTCCGTGGGCGACCCCGGCGTGGTCGACCGTGAGGTGGGCGACCGCGACATGGTGGACGCGACAGACCGAGGGCGTATGCCGTCCGCCGCGCTCGTGTGGGACGCGCAGCCCGCCGATGCCGCAGCGGTCGTCATCGTCCTGCACGGTGGTGCCGTCGACGGCTACGAGCCGAACCGGCCCTGGTCGCACAACGTCGCGCGCCTCCTGCCCTTCGCCCGGTCGCTGCGGTCGGTCCCGGGGCCGCTCGCGGTGGCGCGCGTCCGCTTCCGCTTCCGCGGCTGGAACGGCGACGAGCAGGCACCCCTCGTGGACGCCAGGTGGGCGCTGGAACAGGTGCGGACGGCATACCCCGGGCGGCCGGTGGCCGTCGTCGGGCACTCCATGGGAGGGCGCGTCGCGCTGCACCTGGGCGCGGAGCGCGACGTGCGACTCGTCGTGGCGCTCGCGCCGTGGATCGAGCGCCGCGACACGCGGCCGGGGCCGTGGTGCCGCACCGTCGTCATCCACGGCGACCGCGACGTCATCTGCGGGCTGTCGCGGTCGCGGCGGCTCGTGGAGGAGCTGCAGGCGCAGGGCCGCGACGCGAGCCTCATCCGGGTGGCGCGTGGCGACCACGCCATGCTCCTGCGCCCTCGGCTGTGGACCGAGCTGGTCACGGGCGTCGTCGCGAGCAGCTTCGCGGGCGAGCTCGGCATCGCCGACGACGCGAGCGCCGAGCCGCGGTCCGGAGAGGTCGGGGCGGCCATCGCTCTCGCCGTGCACGGTGGTGGGTCGGTCATCGACCTCTGAGGGTTGAGCTCTGGGAGACGTCCTCTGGACGTCAGCTCCCGAGGAGGGGTCGGTGATCTCGCGCAGGCGAATGAGACTGGCGTGCAAGCGCGCCCGAGTGGGCGTGGCAGCGGCGCTTCCCGTTCTTCCCGGCGAAGCGCCTGGGTGTATTCGCCTCGTCTCCACCGACATCGACTGGGAGCGTGGCGACGGCGCGGAGCTGCGCGGGCCGGTCGCCGCGCTGCTGCTGGTCAGCACCGGGCGGTATGCCGCCCTGCCGGACGTCGAAGGGCCTGGCTGCGACGGGCTCGCGGCTCGCGTGGCCTGAGGATGGCGGTTGGCGGCGGCCGGGTCGCGGGTGGCCGTGGCCTTGGGCGCGTCGCGGGTGGCCGCGGCCTGAGGGTGGCGGGTGGCCGCGGCCGCGTCACGGGCCG
The DNA here is from genome assembly GCF_006717145.1 of Humibacillus xanthopallidus. GTDB lineage: Bacteria > Actinomycetota > Actinomycetes > Actinomycetales > Dermatophilaceae > Humibacillus > Humibacillus xanthopallidus. The sequence continues at coordinate 665,051 of NZ_VFQF01000003.1, forward strand.
CTAACGGAGGGTTGGACGGGCGACGCCGTGTCGGCGCGCGCGGGTACGTTGATCTGCATGATCCGCTTCGAAGGCGTGACCAAGCGCTATGGCGACGCCGACAGCGGCTCGGCTGACGGTGGCTCCCCTGGGGAGGGCGGCGGCGACCCGGGCTCGGTGGCCGTCGACAACCTCACCCTCGAGGCCCCCACCGGCCAGATCACGGTGCTCGTCGGGCCCTCGGGCTGCGGCAAGACGACCACCCTGCGCATGGTCAACCGCATGGTCACCCCGACCTCGGGCACGATCTCGGTCGACGGCCGCGACACCGCCTCGATGGACGTCGCCGAGCTCCGCCGGGGCATGGGGTACGTCATCCAGCACGCCGGGCTCTTCCCGCACCGCACCGTCGTCGACAACGTCATGACGGTGCCGCGCCTCCTCGGCGTCGACAAGCGCCAGGCCCGCAGCCGCGCCATGGAGCTCATCGAGCGCGTCGGCCTCGACCCGGCGATGGCGAGGCGCTACCCCGCCCAGCTCTCCGGCGGTCAGCAGCAGCGCGTCGGGGTCGCCCGGGCACTCGCCGCCGACCCGCCCGTCATGCTCATGGACGAGCCCTTCTCGGCCGTCGACCCCGTCGTGCGCGAGCAGCTGCAGAACGAGTTCCTGCGCCTGCAGTCCGAGCTCGGCAAGACGATCCTCTTCGTCACCCACGACATCGACGAGGCGGTCAAGCTCGGTGACCAGGTCGCCGTCCTGCGCGTCGGCGGGGTGCTCGCCCAGCTCGCCTCACCGGCCAAGCTGCTCGCCGACCCCGTCGACGACTTCGTCGCGGGCTTCGTCGGCCGCGACCGGGGCTACCGCGCCCTCTCGTTCGCCGCCGCCCCCGAGCTCTCGCTCACCGACGAGCCGACGGTGCGGCTCCGCGCCACGGGCGAGCAGGTGCGGGCGATCGGCTCGCCCTGGGTGCTCGCCGTCGGCGACGCCGGCGAGCCGGTCGGTTGGGTGCGCGCGGCCGCCGTCGACCACGAGGTCACGCGCGACCTGCTCCACCGCGGAGGCACGGTCGCGTCCACCGCTGGCTCGCTCCGCGCCCTGCTCGACGCGGCCCTCTCCTCGCCCAGCGGGCGCGGGGTCGTGGCCGACGACGACGGGAGGCTCGTCGGCACGATCACCGCGGCCGAGGTCGTGCCCGCCATCGAGGCCCGCCGGTCGGCGACCACCGCCGGCGAGCTCCCCGAGGGGGCGTCCACCCGGTGACCTGGGCCCTCGATCACCTCAGCGAGATCCTCACCCGGGCCGGCCAGCACGCCTGGCTCGCCGGGCTGCCGCTCGTGCTCGGGCTCGTCATCGCCCTGCCGCTCGGTTGGCTCGCGAGCCGCACGTCCTGGCTGCGGGCCAGCCTGCTCACGACGACCGGGCTGCTCTACACGATCCCGTCGCTCGCCCTGTTCATCCTGCTGCCCTCGATCCTCGGCACGAAGATCCTCGACCCCGTCAACGTCATCGTCGCGATGACGATCTACACCGTCGCCCTGCTGACCCGCACCGTGGCCGACGGACTGTCATCGGTCGACCCGTCGACCCGTCAGGCGGCCATCGCGATGGGTTACGGCGGGTTCGCCCGCTTCCGTGCGGTCGACCTGCCGCTCGCTGTGCCTGTCATCGCGGCCGGCCTGCGCGTCGCCGCGGTGAGCAACGTCAGCATCGTCAGCGTCGCCTCCCTCATCGGCATCTCGCAGCTCGGCTACTTCCTCACCGACGGTTACGCGCGCTCCTTCCCGACGGAGGTGTGGGTCGGCATCATCGCCTGCCTGCTGCTCGCGCTCGTCTTCGACCTCGTCATCCAGGTCGTCTCCCGCGCTCTGACGCCTTGGACCCGGGCGGTGGCCGCATGAGCCCCGCGACGATCTGGGCCTGGTTCACCGATCCCGCCCAGTGGTCCGGGGCCGACGGCATCCCCAACCGCCTCGCCGAGCACCTCGCCTACACGGCGATCACGCTGCTCATCGGGCTGGTCATCGCCATCCCCCTCGGCGCGTGGGTGGGACACACCGGACGCCTGCGCTGGCTCATCACCGGGGCCAACGCCATGCGCGCGGTGCCGAGCCTGGGGCTGCTCTTCGCCGTGTCGATGTTCGTCGGGCCCCTCATCCAGAGCGACCTCGCCTTCGTCATCCCGAGCATCGTCGTGCTCGTGCTCCTCGCGGTGCCGCCGCTGCTCTCGGGCGTCTATGCCGGCATCGAGAGCGTCGACCCCGCCGCGCGCGACGCGGCGCGGGGAATGGGCATGACCGGCTGGCAGGTCCTCACGCGGGTCGAGCTGCCCTGCGCGCTGCCGCTCTCGCTGTCCGGCCTGCGCAGCGCGACCCTCCAGGTCATCGCCACCGCGACGATCGCCGCGTCCGTCAGCCTCGGCGGCCTGGGCCGCTACCTCATCGACGGGCTGGCTTCGCGCGACTACGTCCAGATGGTCTGCGGCTCCATCCTCGTGGCCGCGCTCGCGCTCGTCGCCGACCTCCTGCTCGCGGCCGTCGAGAGGTATGCCGTCTCGCCGGGAATCTCGGGCCGGTCCGTGGGTGTTGCCCGTTCACGGTCCTCGCGCACCGGTGAGGGGTCACGCCCCGACCCGTCCGGGGCCACCCGGTCCACCAGCCCAGCCAGCACTGCCACCTGACCTGCTCCACCCCAGCACTGCCTGACCCGGACGGCGAGCACCGCCCCCGGGCCGCAACCGAAAGGGACCGAACATGACACGCACGCGCTTCCTCGCCGCGGGCCTGCTCCTCGCCGCCGTCGTGCCGCTAGCCGCCTGCGGCGGCAGCAGCGACCCGCTCGCCCCCGCGACGAGTGCCGCCGGGGCGACGGGCGGCTCGACCGCGGCCGCCGGCTCGGTCACGGTCGGCTCGGCCGACTTCCCCGAGGCCGCACTCCTCGGTGAGATCTACGCCCAGGCGCTCGAGGCCAAGGGCATGACCGTCAAGCGACAGTTCAACATCGGCAGCCGCGAGACCTACCTCAAGGCCATCACCGGCGGCGAGGTCGACGTCCTTCCCGAGTACACCGGGTCGCTGCTCAACTACTTCGACAAGAACGCCAAGGTCACCGCCCCTGACGAGGTCTTCGCCGCGCTGCAGAAGGCACTGCCCCAGGGCCTATCGGTCCTCGACAAGTCAGCGGCCGAGGACAAGAACTCCCTCGTCGTCACCAAGGACACCGCGGGCCAGTGGTCGCTCAAGGCGATCCCCGACCTGGCCGCCCACCAGGCCGAGCTCTCGATCGGTGCGCCGCCGGAGTTCAAGACCCGCCAGCAGGGGCTCGTCGGCCTGAAGTCCGTCTACAACATCGTGCCCAACGAGTTCCGGCCGCTGCAGAGCCAAGCGACCGTCGAGGCGCTGAAGAACGGCCAGGTCAAGGCCGCCAACATCTTCAGCACCGACCCCTCGATCGCCGCCAACGGCTTCGTCGTGCTCGAGGACCCGAAGAGCCTCTTCGGCTCCGACAACGTCGTGCCGCTCGTGCGCACCGAGAAGGCCGACTCGCTCAAGGCGGCCCTCAACGCCGTCTCCGCCAAGCTCGACACCCCGGCCCTCGCCGACATGGTCAAGCAGGTCGTCGTCGACAAGAAGGACGCCGCCGAGGTCGCCAAGACCTGGCTCGCCTCCTCCTGAGCCCGCGACGGCAGAGGCCCCCGCTCGGATGCGGGGGCCTCTGCCGTGTGCGGGGGCTTTTTGGGAATGAGGGTGCGCTGGTAATGGTTATCATTCCTGTCGCACGCAGCGTGCGATCCCAGACATCGAGGAGCACCCCATGGCAAAGCGCACCGACGTGCGTCCCGTCGTCACCCTGCGGTCGACGGCCGGCACCGGCTTCAGCTACGTCACGACGAAGAACCGCCGCACCCAGCCCGACCGGCTCGTCCTGCGCAAGTTCGACCCGATCGCCCGCGAGCACGTGGACTTCCGCGAGACCCGCTGACCAATCCAAAGAGCACTCCGCCGGCCAAGCCAGTCGAAAGAGCATTCCGTCGGGCGAGCCAATCGAAAGAGCAGCTCGTCGGCCAGGCTCATGGCCAGCTCACCCAATCGAAAGAGCAGTCCGTCGGCGACGGACTGCTCTTTCGATTTTCCTGGGCGCCGACGGACTGCTCTTTCGATTGCCGGGGTGCCGCGGGATTGCTCTCTCGATTCTTGGGATGCCGACGGATTGCTCTCTCGATTGGTGAGGTGCACTTTCGATTGGTGGGGATCTAGGCTCGGGGGGCCGCATCGGTTCACTTCACCGTCGAAGGAGAGTCATGTCGATCGCCCACCACGTCGTCGGGTCCGGCCCGCGCACCGTCCTGCTCACCCACGGCTGGTTCGGCTCCGCCGACGGCTGGGGCCCCTTCGTCGACGATCTCGACCGTGACGCCGCACGCTGGGTCTTCACCGATGTCCGCGGCTTCGGCCAGCGTCGCGGCGAGCAGGGCGACCAGTCGCTCGACGAGTCCGCACGCGACCTGCTGGCCGTCGCAGACGAGGTCGGCGCGAAGCGCTTCACCCTCGTCGGGCACTCCATGGGCGGCGCCGTCGTGCAGCGGGCGCTCGCCCTCGCACCCGACCGCGTCGAGGCCCTCGTCGGCATCACGCCCGTCGGTGCGATGCCGACACCGTTCGACGATGCCGGCCGCGGGCTCTTCTGGGGCGCTGCCGAGAGCCGCGACAACCGCTTCGGCATCATCGACTTCACGACCGGCAACCGCAACACCCCCCTCTTCGTCAACCGCATCGTCGACTGGTCTCTCGAGCACAGCGACGTCGACGCCTTCGCCCGCGTACTCAACGCCTGGGCGGGCGCCGACTTCGCGGACGAGGTGCGCGGCAGCGAGCTGCCGGTCCTCGTCGCGGTGGGCGAGCACGACCCCGCCCTGGGCGCCGCGACCGTCACGCAGACCTGGCTGCCGCTCTATCCCAACGCCCGGCTCGAGGTCCTTGCCAACGCCGGCCACTACCCGATGTTTGAGACGCCGGTGCAGCTCGCGACTCTCGTCAACACCTTCGTCGCCGACCTGCCGCAGGGCTGATCGCGCGGTGGCCGACCTCGCGGCCGTGACCGCGCAGCTCCACGACCCGTCGACCTACGTCGATGACGTGCCGTATGCCGTGCTCGCCGACCTGCGCCGCGAGCACGGCATCGTGTGGGTCGGGGAGCCCGAGCAGGCCGGCTGGCCCGAGGGCCCAGGCTACTGGCTCGTGCTGCGTCACGCCGACGTGAGCCGGGTGCTGCGCGACCCCCGGACGTACTCGTCGCACCTCGGGGGCACGCAGATCCGCGACCCGGCGACGCCAGCCGACCTCGCCTACGTGCGGCGCATGATGCTCAACATGGACCCGCCCGAGCACTCCCGGATCCGCCGGATGCTCGCCCGCTCCTTCACCCCCCGGGCCGTCGCTGCCCTCGAGGACCAGTTCGCCGGCCACGCTCGCCGCATCGTCGACCGCATGCTCGCGGGGCCCCGCGAGGTCGACGCCGCACGTGACGTCGCCGCCGACCTGCCGCTGCTGACGCTCGCCGACGTGCTCGGGGTGCCGCAGCAGGACCGGGGCCTGCTCTACGACTGGTCCAACCGCGTCATCGGCTGGCAGGACCCCGACTACGCGATCAGCGCCACCTTCGACCCCGAGCGCGGCACCGACATCGCCCGGTCGGCTATCGCACTGCGACCCGCACCGGATCGGCAGGGCCGGATGCCCGACCCGCGCACGCGCGCAGGCATGCCCGACCTCTACGCGTATGCCGCCTCGCTGGGTGAGCGCAAGCGTGAGCTCCCCGAAGGCGACGTCATGTCGATCCTCATGGCGCAGCGTGACGACGGCGCGGGCGGCGACGGGCACGTCTCCATCGAGGAGTTCGAGAACCTCTTCTGGCTCTTCGCGGTCGCGGGCAACGAGACCCTGCGCAACGGCATACCGGGTGGGCTCGTCGCGCTGCTCGGGCACCCCGAGACCCAGCGTCGGCTGCGGGCTGAGCCTGACGGCATACCTGCTGCGGTGGAGGAGATGCTGCGCTGGTGGACGCCGGTCATGGTCTTTCGTCGGACGGCGACGCGCGACACCGAGATCGCCGGTCAGCGGGTGGCCGCAGGCGACAAGGTCGTCGTGTCGTTCGCGTCGGCCAACCGCGACGAGGACGTCTTCGACCGGCCCGACGACTTCGACGTCGACCGCGACGCGCGGGCGCACCTGGCCTTCGGGCACGGTCCGCACTTCTGCCTCGGGGCGCACCTCGCGCGAGTCCAGATGCGAGCGCTCTTCACCGAGCTGCTCGGGCGCACGTCGTGGATCGAGCCGGCGGGTGAGCCCGTGCGGCTTCGGTCGAACTTCCAGCGCGGGGTCAAGCGGCTGCCGGTTCGCTGGACCCCCTGAGACTGTCGGGCGCCTCGGCCGCGCTGAGCGTCACGACGCGGTCAGCCCGGCGAAACGGTCGAGGGCGTCGACGATGATCTGCTCGCCATCCCCACCCGGCGCGTGGAGGGCGTCTTCGACGATGTGGAGCTCGGCGAGCGGCAGGGCCTGAGCAAGCTCGTAGGCCACCCGCAGTGGGGAGGCGATGTCGAGCCGGCCCCGGACGAGCACCGCGGGCAGGTGCGCGATGCCCTGGAGGCGCCCCATGATCGCGTCGTCGGCAAGGAAGGCATGGTGGCCGAAGTAGTGCGTGACGAGGCGGGAGAAGCCGAGCCGGAAGCGCGCGTCCTCGTAGCGGGGGCTGGGCTGCACGGGACCCGACAGGGTGGCAAGGCGGTCCTCCCAGGCGCACCACGCGCGGGCCGCAGCATCGGCCACGGCCGGGTCGGCATCGAGCAGGAGGCGGTTCACGGCGAGGGGCACGTTCGCTCGGTCGGCCCACGTGGGCAGAGCGGCGAGCAGGGCGTCGAACTCGGCCGGATAGATCTGCCCCATCGTGTGAGTCAGCCAGTCGACCTCGTGTCGGCGAGTGGTGCCGACCGCCCAGAGCACGAGGGCGCGCACGCTCTCGGGGTGCTCGACGGCATACGCGAGCGACAGGGTCGAACCCCACGACCCGCCGAGGAGCACCCATGAGCCGATGCCGGTCTGCTTTCGCAGCTGCTCGAAGTCGGCGATGAGGTGCGCCGTCGTGTTGTCCACGAGGGCGGCCCGTGTCACCGGCGTGCGGTCGGCTGCGGCCGGAGCCACGCTGGTCCACAAGCACGACGCGGTAGCGCGCAGGGTCGCCGAACTGGGTCCACCATGAGCTCGCCCCTGAGCCTGGGCCGCCGTGCACGACGAGCAGCGGTGTGCCATCAGGGTTTCCGCACTGCTCCCAGTAGACCTCGTGACCGTCGTCAGTGGCTAGCAGGCCGGTCTCGAACGGCTGCTGGACGGGGTGCACGTCCGCGTGGCGTCAGCGTGCGAAGGTCCTCGGCGTCCAACGGGACCTTGGCGCCGGCGCGGTGGTCACGCTCGGTTGGGGCTGCGCCTCCGTGACAGGTGCGGCCTCCAGCGGGGCAAAGGCGCTCACGACGTCGATGCCGTCGCGAAGCATCTGCACGAGGCGCTGCTCCGTGTCGTCGACGCAGGCACGCGCGACGCCGTCGACGGCCAGGGCCACGACCTTGGACGCGTTGGCGGGGCGGAGCGCAGCAGAGTTGAAACCCATGCGGGCGAGGTGGATTCGCGCCCAGCGCTCCGCGGCAGGTGCCCGCGTCAGCGCGGCACGCGAGGTGTCGGACAGCTGGCCCGGCTCGCGTCCGTCGCGCTCGGCGAGGATGCCCTCGGCGTTGAGGATGGCGAGGGCCATGATGTTCTGGCGCTCCTCGGCTGCCACCGGGATCGCGGCGCGCGCGGTCGACAGCACGAGTGCCGCTGCGACGCGGTCGTCCTGCGGGTGCAGGCCGACCACCTCGGGGATCATCAGCGCGATGCGCTGCCGGCTCGTGTCGTCGAGCATGTCGTTGACACAGCGTGCGAGCGTGGCCAGCACGGGATGGGTGCACGTCGGGTGGTCGCTCCAGCGTTCACCGGCGAGGAAGGAGGCCATCTCCATGAAGCACGCGCCCCGGCGGGGGTTGCGGTGCCGCCCCCGTGAGAGCACGGGCACGCCGTCGGGAACGAAGGGGGCTCGTCGTGACATCGTCGCTCCTCGCACTGTGCTGACGCAGGTCCTCGGACAACTCGGGGCTGGCCCCGGCAGGTCCCTTCATGGTGCGCCTCATTCGGGCTGTTGACCACCCCTTCTGGCAACCTTGGACAGCACTGTGACCTGCGGCCCTGTCCGCACCGGCCGCCCGCCGTGCACAATCGCGTCATGACGCAGACGTCGGAACCGTCCGAGAGCGGGGGAGTGCGCGCGCACGTCGCCGACTCCTGGGTGCGCTCGGCCGCGGCTGGCGTCGAGGTCGACCGGGTCGAGGCGCCCATCACCCTTCCCGCCGACGCCCTGCGCGACCACCGAGAGGCGCATCCCCTGGCGGCGGTCTTCCCGCTGCTCGACGACGTGCTCGGCCAGGCGGCGCGTGACTGTGACGCGGTCATGGCCGTGTCGGACGCCTCGGGCCAGCTGCTCTGGGTGTGCGGCACACCGAGCGTGCTCCGCCGCGCCGAGCACATCGGCTTCGTCGAAGGCAGCAACTGGGACGAGCGGCTCGCGGGCACCAACGCGCCGGGAATGGCCCTGCGGCTCGACCGGTCGGTCAACGTGCTCGGTGCCGAGCACTTCCGGCGGTCGGTTCAGCGCTGGAGCTGCGCCGCGGTGCCGATCCACGACCCGTCTGACCAGAGCATCCTCGGGGTGCTCGACATCACCGGCGGCGACGAGATCGTCGTGCCGCAGACGATGGCGATGGTGCGCGCCGCCGCCCGCATGGCCGAGGCCGAGCTGGCCCGTGAGCTGCTCGTCAGCGGTCGGGCAGCCGCCGGAGTGGCGCGACAGGGAACCCTCTCGGTGCTCATAGAGGGCCTCGGCCGCAACGACGCGCTGCTCACCATCGACGACGGGCGAGGCCGTCGCGAGACCCTGCGTCTCAGCCCGCGTCACAGCGAGATCCTGCTGCTGCTCGCGTCCGCCGCCCGCGGTCTGTCGGGTGACGAGCTCAATGTGCTGCTCTACGAGGAGGACAGCAGCGCCTCGACCCTCAGGGTCGAGCTCGGCCGGCTGCGCAGCCTGCTCGGTGACGCGCTGCTCGCCTCGCGGCCCTACCGCCTCGTGGCCGAGGTGGCCGGCGACTGGCTCGCGGTCGAGGCGCACCTTGCGGCTGGTGACGTCGCGAGTGCGCTGCGCGCCTATCGAGGGCCGCTCCTGCCCCGCTCGGTGGCGCCGGGCGTCGTCCGGCTGCGCGGCGACGTGGAGGGAGACCTGCGCCTCGCCCTGCTGCGCAGCGGCCGGCCCGACCTCATGTCGGCCTGGACCCGCTCGTCGTGGGGCGCCGACGACTACGAGATGTGGCAGGCCCAAGCCGCCTCGCTCGGGCCGACGTCGCCGCTCATCCCGCTCGTCCACCACCAGATCGCCCGCCTCGACCGCGAGCTCGGCACCGCCTGACCGGGACCACCCCGCACCCCGTCGAGTGGCCACTCTTCGTCGCTCCCGCTGGGTCGAGTGGCCATTTCCTGTCGCTCTCGCTGAGTCGAGTGGCCACGTCTTGTCGCCCCGTTGGGTCGAGTGGCCACGTCGTGTCGCTCCCGCTGAGTCGAGGAGAGGCGGGAGGCCACGTATGCCGTCACGCCAGCACCCGGCATACGCGCGGTGAGGTGGGCGACCCACGCGACACATCGTGGCCACTCGACGCGTGAGACCCGGCACTTTGTGGCCACTCGACATGGTGAGCCGACAGGTATTGGCCACTCGACGGGGGTGGGTGAGCGGCACGCAACGTGGTTGCAACGTTGCGTTGCCTAGCGTCGCGCCCAACACCTCGCCGGACCTGTGGGCGGGGACCACCAATGACGTTGGGAGAACACATGACCGTCTACGCACCCCCCGGCTCGCCGGACTCGCTCGTCTCGCTCCTCGACCGCTACGGCCACTTCATCGGCGGCAACTGGGTCGACCCGAAGAAGGGCCTCTGGTTCGAGAACATCTCACCGGTCAACGGCAAGCCGTTCTGCGAGGTCGCCCGCGGCACCGAGGAGGACATCGAGGCCGCCCTCGACGCCGCCCACGCCGCCGCCCCCGCCTGGGGCCGTTCGAGCCTCGGCGAGCGCTCGCTCATCCTCAACCGGATCGCCGACCGCATCGAGCAGAACCTCGAGGCGCTCGCCGTCGCCGAGACGTGGGAGAACGGCAAGGCCGTGCGCGAGACGCTCGCCGCCGACCTCCCGCTCGCCGTCGACCACTTCCGCTACTTCGCGGGCGTCCTTCGCGGACAAGAGGGTTCGAGCAGCGAGATCGACGAGAACACGGTCGCCTACCACTTCCACGAGCCGCTGGGCGTCGTCGGCCAGATCATCCCGTGGAACTTCCCGATCCTCATGGCGGTGTGGAAGCTCGCCCCCGCGCTCGCCGCCGGCAACTGCGTCGTGCTCAAGCCGGCCGAGCAGACGCCGTGGTCGATCCTCAAGGTCGTCGAGCTCGTCGGTGACCTGCTGCCCCCGGGCGTGCTCAACGTCGTCAACGGCTTCGGCGTCGAGGCCGGCAAGCCGCTCGCCTCCTCGCCCCGCATCGCCAAGATCGCCTTTACCGGTGAGACGACGACGGGCCGCCTCATCATGCAGTATGCATCGCAGAACATCATCCCCGTCACCCTCGAGCTCGGCGGCAAGAGCCCCAACGTCTTCTTCGAGGATGTCGCCCAGGAGCGGGATGCCTTCTACGACAAGGCACTCGAGGGCTTCACGATGTTCGCCCTCAACCAGGGCGAGGTCTGCACCTGCCCGTCGCGGGCGCTCGTGCAGAGCTCGATCTACTCGGACTTCGTGCCCGACGCCGTGGCCCGCGTCGAGAAGATCAAGCAGGGCAACCCGCTCGACACCGAGACGACGATGGGCGCCCAGGCGAGCAACGACCAGCTCGAGAAGATCCTGTCCTACATGGACATCGGCAAGCAGGAGGGCGCCAAGATCCTCACGGGCGGTGAGCGCAACGTGCTCGACGGCGACCTTGCCGAGGGTTACTACGTCGCGCCGACGATCTTCGAGGGCAACAACTCGATGCGCATCTTCCAGGAGGAGATCTTCGGCCCCGTCGTGTCGCTCACGAGCTTCGACGACGAGGCGGACGCGCTGTCGATCGCCAACGACACGCTCTACGGGCTCGGCGCCGGCGTGTGGACCCGCGACGGCTCGCGTGCCTACCGGATGGGCCGTGGCATCAAGGCCGGTCGCGTGTGGACCAACTGCTACCACCAGTACCCGGCCCACGCAGCCTTCGGTGGCTACAAGCAGTCGGGCATCGGCCGCGAGAACCACAAGATGATGCTCGACCACTACCAGCAGACGAAGAACCTCCTCGTCTCCTACTCGCCCGACGCGCTCGGCTTCTTCTGACCGGGGCGTGACATGACCCCCGACCCTCTCGGTCACACGGGGGCCCGGACGGGTCGACCCGGAGATGCCCCGGCTTCCCCCCGCCGGGTCGACCTCACCGGTGAGGCGGCGGATCTCCTCCGCCGCCTCACCGGCACGCACGGGCCCCTGATGTTCCACCAGTCCGGCGGCTGCTGCGACGGCAGCTCGCCCATGTGCTACCCCGACGGCGACTTCATCACGAGCGAGGCGGACGTGCATCTCGGCGACCTCGTCGTCGAGGGGCTGCCCGCGCCGGTGCCCTTCTGGATGTCGGTGTCGCAGTACGAGTACTGGAAGCACACCCATCTCACCGTCGACGTCGTGCGGGGCCGCGGGAGCGGCTTCTCCGTCGAGGCACCCGAGGGCGTCCGCTTCCTCATCCGCTCGCGCCTGCTGACCGACGAGGAGACCGCCGCCTTCGGCATCGCCGCTCCCCGCGTCTGACCGAGGGCGTATGCCGTGTGGCCCGGTCCGAGGTCACCCGCGCGGTGCGACCGTGGTGTCCGCGCGGCGGGACCGTGCGAGGGCGTCGGCGACGAACCCGCTCGCCTTGAGCTCCTCCACGGTCTCGCGCAGCCAGGCCGAAGCCCTGGGGGAATGTCCCTTCCGTATGGCGACCGCCTGGTGGATCTGCATGAAGGCCTCGTCGACGACGCGCAGCCCGGGTCGGGCTGCGACGAAGGCCGTCAGGGGCTGGCGGATGCCGGCCCCGACCTCGAGACCCTGCTCGACGAAGACGTCGACCCCCTCTTCACCGCGCACCAGCGTGGCGTGCTCGAGCGACCGGGTGAGGTAGCGGTCGTAGGCGGACCCCTCCTTCACCCCGATCCGCACCCCAGGGCGGTCGACGTCGGCGACGCCCGCGATCGGCGACTCGTCAGGCACGGCGTAGACACCTTCGATGAGGACGTAGGCCGCGGTGAAGTCCACCTCCGCAGCGCGAGCCGGCTCGATGGCCAGGAAGCAGATGTCGGCGGCACCGGTCGTCAGCGCCTCGAAGGACTTGCGTGCCGCGTCGAAGCAGACGAAGTCCACGGGCACCTCAAGACGAGAGGCGAACTCACGGGCCAGGTCGACCGTGACGCCCGAGGGTTCCGACGAAGTGCCCTGCGCCAGAACGGGATTGCCGAGATTGATAGAGGCTCGGAGAGTGCCGGTGGGCGCGAGGTCGCGGGCTACGTCGGAGACATCGGTAGGCATCGGCACACCCTACGCGGCCAAGGCCCCGGTCCCGCGCTCCCGGCCCGACGGCATACGGCCGCCGGGCCGGGAGGCTGGAGGTCACGGGTAGTTGACGACCGTGACCGGCACGTCCGGGTTGGCGATGGTCGACGAACCACCGACGCCGTTGACGACGTTGCGGATGCCGCCCTTGCCGTTGGCCGGGTCGAGGAAGATCGTCAGCAGGTTGTGCAGCCGCACCCCAGGAGTCGTCGGCACCTCGAAGGCGTTGGCCGCGAAGATGTCGACGCCCTGGTTGAAGAAGCTGTAGGCGCCCATGCCGGTGCCGGTGAAGCTCTTGACGCCGGAGCTGACGAGCAGGGCCGGGTAGCCCTCGTGGTCGGGGGCCGACATCCACGCAGCCTGGCTGGGCGGGTCGTAGGGCAGCTCGTTCTGGAAGAAGGTCACCGAGCCGTGCTCGCCGTTCCAGATGACCTCGGTCTTCTGGTAGTGCTCGACGAAAAGGCCTGTGGCAGTGACTTGGTCGCCGTTGACGATGAGCCCGGTGTCGGCGGTGTTGGACGTCCAGCCCACTCCGTTGCCGTGGTCGGCACGCCAAGCCCAGATGTCATCGAGGATGACGTGGTCGCTGTTGACCTCGAGGCTGACCGTGGCCTTGCCGACGTAGGGTCCGCCGATGCGGAAGAAGACGTCCTGCAGGCCGGTCGGGTTGGCGGCGTCGCTCCACCCGGCGCGGCTCGGGCCCTGACCGCCCGCCGCACGCTGCGTGCCGATCTGGAGGAGCATCGGCGAGTTGACAGGGCCGGCGTCGAAGGTGATGCCGGCGATGTCGACACCCGGCACGTCGGCGACGCGCATCGCGACCTGGCCCGAGGTGGGCGTCAGGCTGGCGAGGCCGAGGCCGAGCACGATGGTGTCGGCCCGCTTGACGCTGATCGTCTGGTCGAGGTGGTAGACGCCCGGAGTGAGCAGCAGGTGTCGCCCGCGGGCGAGCTCGCGGTTGATGACCTGGGCCGAGTCCGACGGCTTGGCGACGAAGAAGTCGCTCAGTGCGATCGACCGACCCGGGGTCGGCCCGGCGGCCCAGGTCACGCCCCGGCTGTCGGTGGCCGCAGCGGGTACGAAGACGCGGTAGGCGCCGGAGGAGTCGATGTAGAGGTACGGCTTCTCACGGCTGACCGACGTCTTCTCGACCGTCGTGTACGGGCCGCCGCAGCCCGCTGCGGCGGGGAAGCACTCGGCCGGCGCGCCCTCGGTGCCGGAGAAGACCTGGTTCCAGACGCCGTTGGTCCAGCCGTTGAGGGTGCTGTTGCGCACGAAGAACTGCTGCTGAGACCCGTTGATGATCTGCTGGTCGAACTTCGAGTCGGCGATGAAGCCACCGCTCGCGAAGGACGGCTGTGTGCAGTAGTCCATGAGCGTCGTCTGGCCCTGGACGTGCACGCGCCGCAATGGCGCCGCCTGCGACACGGCCCAGAACTGGCCGCTGTAGCAGCCGAAGTTCGGCGTCGTCACGTTGATCGTGAGGTTGGACATCGAGCGCCAGAAGTTGTTGAGCGCGATGCAGCCCGAGGCACTGCACTGGTTGCGGACGTAGATCGAGCCGTTGACGACGACGTCGCCGGGGTTCTGGCCGAGGCCGGCGACCTCCGTGTAGTAGCCGACCTGGAAGTTGAGCGGGTTCGCGGCGCTGCCGTAGGTGCCGGGGGCGAACAGCAGTGCCTAGCGCGCGCTGCCCATCTCGTTGGGCACCTGCTGGGCGGCCACGGCGTCGACCTTGGCCTGGATCTCGGACTGCGGCATCGACGGGTCGAAGACCAGCACGTTGGGACCGAGGTCGGGCGTGGTCGTCGGGGCCGCTGTGGCCACGGTGGTCACGGACGCCGGGGCCGTCGCGGGGGTCGCGGCCGACCCCGCTCCGGCGAAGGCGATGGTGGGAACGGCGGCGATGGCGGTCGCCAGGGCCATGAGGGCAAGTGGCCGCAGGGCCCGGTGACGCCAGCTGTCACGATCTCGTCGTTGAGTCATGAGCCGAGAATTCTCCGTCGAGAGGCGGCCGTCAAGAGGTTGTGAGAGCGTTCTCACGGCGTGGCCCACGACGGTGCCGGGCGATGCAGGCGTGCCGCAACCACGCGGCATACCGGGGCAAACCTCCGGTATGCCGCGTGGCGCGCTCAGCCCGCCGGCGCGGGCTCGGGCTCGGGGGCCGATGTCGCGGTGGTGGCGTCGCCGTCGTCACCACGACGGACGGCGGCGAGCAGCATCTGGGCGACGTCGACGACCTCGACGGCGTCGGTCGCCTTGCCGTCCTGGATCGCGGCGTTGAGCCCGTCGGAGAGCATGACCTTGCAGAAGGGGCAGCCGACGGCGATCCGCTCGGCGCCCGTCGCGAGGGCCTCCTCGGTGCGGTTCGTGTTGATCCGCGTGCCGAGCTTCTCCTCCATCCACATGCGCGCGCCGCCGGCGCCGCAGCAGAACGACTTCTCCTTCGACCGCTCCATCTCGGCGTACTCGACGCCGGGCAGGATCTGCAGCAGCTCGCGCGGCGGGGCGTAGACCTGGTTGTGTCGGCCGAGGTAGCACGGGTCGTGGTACGTCACCGTGGCCCCGGTCGACGCGGCCCCGGTGACCACGGCGTCACCGGGACGGGCCACGGGCACGAGGCGCTTCTCGCGCACGAGGCGGTTGAGCAGCTGCGTGTGGTGGAGCACCTCGTACTGCCCACCGAGCTGGGGGTACTCGTTCTTGATGGTGTTGAAGCAGTGCGCGCAGGTGACGACGATCTTCGTCGCGCCGACCTCGTTGAGGGTCTCGACGTTCTGCTGGGCGAGCATCTGGAAGAGGAACTCGTTGCCGGCGCGGCGCGCCGAGTCGCCGGTGCAGGCCTCGCCGTCGCCGAGGACGGCGAACGAGACGCCGGCGGTGTCGAGCAGCTCGGCCACGGCACGCGTCGTCTTCTTGGCGCGGTCCTCGTAGGCGCCGGCGCAGCCGACCCAGAAGAGGTAGTCGACCTCGGAGAGGTCCTCGACGTCCTGGCCGACCTGCTTGACCTCGAACGGGAGGTCCTTGGCCCAGTCCATCCGCAGACGCGGCGCGAGGCCCCACGGGTTGCTGTTCTTCTCGAGGTTCTTGAAGAGCCCGTTCAGCTCGGCCGGGAAGGCCGACTCGATGAGGTTCTTGTAGCGGCGCATGTCGACGATCGCGTCGACGTGCTCGATGTCGACGGGGCACTGCTCGACGCAGGCGCCGCAGGTGGTGCACGACCAGAGCACGTCCTCGTCGATGACGGCGTCGGGTCCGTGCGGGTTGTAGGCAGTCAGAGGGTGGCGGATGTCGTAGCCGGTCTCGCCGACGAGCTGCTCGGTGGCGACGGCGCCCTTCGTGGCGTCGCTGAAGCCCTCGGCCGCGTCGATGCCTCCGGCGCGCACCTCCTCGGAGGCGAGCAGCCACGGCGACTTCGCGTGCGCGTGGTCGCGCAGCGTCATGACGAGCAGCTTGGGCGAGAGCGGCTTGTCGGTGTTCCACGCCGGGCACTGGCTCTGACAGCGGCCGCACTCCGTGCACGTCGTGAAGTCGAGCAGGCCCTTCCACGTGAAGTCCTCGACCTTGCCCACCCCGAGGGCGGCATCCTCGTCGAGCTCCTCGACGTCCTCGAAGTCGAGCGGCTTGCCGTCGATGCGGATGGGCTGGAGCTCGCCGAGGCTCGTGCGGCCGTCGGCGTGGCGCTTGAAGAAGATGTTGAAGAAGGCGAGGAAGCGGTGCCAGGCGACGCCCATCGTCGGCTGCAGCGCGATGGTGATCATCCACGCGAAGGAGATGATGATCTTGATCGCGGCGATGATGACGATGAGGTTCTCGATGGTGCCGACCGACAGGCCGGTGAAGAAGTTGCCGATCCAGCCGGTCAGCGGGAAGTGGAGGGCCGTGTCCATACCAGTGCCGGTCTCGCGGGCCAGGGTCCACTCGAGGGCGCGGAGCAGCCCGATGCAGAGGGTGACGCCGAGGATCGTCAGCTCGACGTAGTACGCCTGCCACCACGTGGAGCCGAAGAAGCGGCTGCGGCGCCCGTCCTCGCCGGCGGCCGAGCGCGGGTGGTTCTTCTGGCGGATGGCCATCAGCACGAGGATGCTGATGAAGCCCGCGAAGGCGAAGAAGTCGGTGACCCACTCGTAGAGGAAGAAGTGGCCGATCACCGGCAGGACGAAGTCGGGCTTGAAGAGCTGGCCGAACGCGTTGAGCAGCGTGAAGAAGAGCACCCCGAAGCTGACCATCGTGAACCAGTGAGCCGCGGCGACGACCGGCAGCCGCGACATGCGCGTGTGACCGAGGAACTCGCGGAACAGCGTGCGGGTGCGGGCGCCCTTGTCATCGCCGCGGTCCTCGGGCTGGCCGAGCCGGAACGTCGCCAGGAAGTGGTTGATCGTCTTGACCAGCAACGCCACCGCGACAGCGGTCACCCCGAGGCAGACGACGACGGCGACGATCTGGAGCGCACTCATGCCGGGGAGTCTACTGACGTGTGAGCAAGCGCTTAGTGAATGTGACGGCCGTCGCGACGTGACGAACCTCCCGATGCCACCCCAATCGTCCCCAGCGCGGGCCCAGCGGTCTCCCAGGCGCCGCCCGGATGATGGGCGGGACTTGGCAGGGATAACGAGATGTTGGAATATGCATAAGGAACACTCGGTTGTCGCTGACAGCCGAGTCACCAGACTGTTCGCACCACATCGCACCGCCAGGCCGAAAGGGCACTCAGCAATGCCGATTTACGACGACGTCACCAAGCTGATCGGCAACACGCCGCTCGTGCGCATCAACAAGATCACCGACGGCGCCGAGGCCACCGTCGCGGCCAAGCTGGAGTTCTACAACCCGGCCAACTCCGTCAAGGACCGCATCGGCGTCGCGATCGTCGACGCCGCCGAGGCGAGCGGCGCGCTCCAGCCCGGTGGCACGATCGTCGAGGCGACGTCGGGCAACACCGGCATCGCGCTCGCCATGGTTGGCGCGGCCCGCGGCTACAAGGTCGTGCTGACGATGCCCGAGTCGATGAGCAAGGAGCGCCGCGCGCTGCTGCGCGCCTTCGGTGCCGAGCTCGTCCTCACCGACCCGTCGACCGGCATGAAGGGGGCCGTCGCAAAGGCCGACGAGATCGCCGCTGAGCGTGGCGGCGTGCTGGCCCGCCAGTTCGCCAACGAGGCCAACCCCGAGATCCACCGCAAGACGACGGCCGAGGAGATCTGGAAGGACACCGACGGCGCGGTCGACATCGTCGTCGCGGGCATCGGCACCGGCGGCACGATCACCGGCATCGGCCAGGTGCTCAAGGCCCGCAAGCCGAGCATCCAGATGATCGCCGTCGAGCCGGAGGAGAGCCCGATCCTCAACGGCGGCCAGCCCGGCCCGCACAAGATCCAGGGCATCGGCGCCAACTTCGTGCCGGAGATCCTCGACACCGAGATCTACGACGAGGTCATCGACATCAACGCCGAGACCTCCGTGAAGTGGGCCCGCCGGGCCGCGACCGAGGAGGGCCTGCTCGTCGGCATCAGCTCGGGCGCCGCTCTCGCCGCCGCCGTCCAGGTGGCCCAGCGCCCGGAGAACGCGGGCAAGACGATCGTCGTCATCATCCCCTCGTTCGGCGAGCGCTACCTGTCCACGATCCTCTTCGAGGGTCTCGTCGACTGAAAGTCGTCCCCATGAGCTCAGCAGTCACGACCCACCCGACCTCGATGCCCGCGCGCCCTGCCGAGCCCTCCCTGTCGCTCGTCCGCGGCGAGGGGGTGTCGTCGGTGTCATCGGTGCCGTCCCCGTCCGACGAGGTCGCCCCGGCCGCACCGCAGCGGTATGCCGGCCCGCTCGGTCTCGCGCGCAAGCTCGCTGACCGTGCCCTCGAGGACATCGACGGCGCGCTCGAGCGTGACCCGGCGGCGTCGTCGCGACTCGAGGTCGTGCTCACCTCGCCCGGACTGCACGCCATCTGGGCCCACCGGGGTCTGCACGAGCTGTGGAAGCGGCCCGGCGGCCGGCTGCCGGCCCGGGTGCTCGCGACCGTCTCGCGCTCGCTCA
The DNA here is from genome assembly GCF_006717145.1 of Humibacillus xanthopallidus. Taxonomy (GTDB): domain Bacteria; phylum Actinomycetota; class Actinomycetes; order Actinomycetales; family Dermatophilaceae; genus Humibacillus; species Humibacillus xanthopallidus. The sequence goes on from NZ_VFQF01000003.1 coordinate 683,785, forward strand.
CCGGCGTCGAGATCCACCCGGGTGCCCGTCTCGGCCGGCGCTTCTTCATCGACCACGGCATGGGCGTCGTCATCGGTGAGACCGCGGAGGTCGGCGACGACGTCATGCTCTACCACGGGGTGACCCTGGGCGGCCGGTCGCTGGCGAGGGTCAAGCGGCACCCGACGGTGGGCAACCGCGTGACGATCGGGGCCGGTGCGCGCGTGCTCGGGCCGGTGCTCGTCGGTGACGACGTTCAGATCGGCGCGAACTCCGTGGTCGTCAAGGACGTGCCGAGCGGCGCGGTGGCGACCGGCATACCAGCGGTGCTGCGCTTCCCGAAGCCCGACGCGACCAACCGGTGGATCGACCCGGCGATCTTCATCTGAGCTCGACGAGACCACGCTTGACGACGAAGGGCCCCGACTGCGGTCGGGGCCCTTCGTCGTGCGTGGAGCGCCGCTCAGGTCACGAGGTGAAGGCCTGGTCTAAGACCGCCGCGATCTTGGTGTGCCCGGACAGGTTGGGGTGGAGGCAGTCGGCACCGCCGACGAAGTCGCCGGCGCCGAGCTTGCCGAAGGTGTCGGCCACCCGAGCGCCGTTCTGCTGCGAGATCGCGCCGATGATGTCGTTGAGCCCCGTGGGGAGGGTTCCGACGCCCGGCAGGGTGCCGCCTTCGAGCACCCAGTCGCCGAACGGCCCGGCTGCAGGGTTCGCACCGATGTAGCAGTAGGGGAGCGGGTTGTAGTAGGTCATCGTGATGATGACCGTGTCTGGCCCGGCGGCCTCGCGCAGCTCGTGGAGGATCGTGGCGTAGTTGGCGGCGAAGGCCTGGAAGGCGCCGAGGACTGCGGCCTGGCAGCCAGCGGTCGACTCGCCGAGGCAGGCCGAGGTGATCGGCCCGAAGATGTCGTTGCCGCCCACGTCGATGGTGACGACCTCGACGTCGTTGCGCGGGTTGGCGTCGTGGTTGCGCGCCTGGAGCGTGGCCGTCGCCGTGGGGAGCTGCTCGTCGATGACGATCTGGGTGGTCACCCCGGGCTTGCCGGGCTGCCCGTCCATGGGCGGGACGCCTGATCGGGCGAGGTTGACGAGCTGGAGCTGACGGCACCCCTGGCGCGCGTTGTCGCTGCGGGCGGGGAGGCAGTTGAGGTCGCGGACGAGGTCGGTCCGGAACTGCGCGACGTAGCCGTTGGCGCGCCAGCCGGCGACGGTCGTCCAGTAGTCCTTGACGAGCGGGGCGGACTGCTGCCCGTTGGCGATGGAGTCGCCGAGGGCCAGATACATCGGGAGCCCCGGTGGCGGGTTGGTGTCCGGCGACGAGGCCGACGCGGCTGCCCCGCCTCCCACGACTGCGAGCAGGGCCACTGCGAGCGGCGCCACCATCCTCGACCAGCGCGACATGACGTCTCCTTCGACAGCCCCGAGCGTGGATCCTTGTGACGGCAACGCTATTGCTGCAAGGCGGTCGGTGCAGCGGATCGCGCGACAGAACCGGTGGAACCGATTCGGGTGCGGCGCGGGCTCGCACTAGACTTCGGCGCACTGGAGGGCTCGCATAGTGGCCGAGTGCGGCGGTCTTGAAAACCGCTATGGGTTCATAGCCCATCGTGGGTTCGAATCCCACGCCCTCCGCCACAGCCAATCGAAAGAGCAGTTCGTCGCCCTCGTGCGAGCCTCAGTGAGGTGAGCGTCCGAGCGACGAACTGCTCTTTCGATTGGGCGAGCCGGCCGGCATACCGGAGGTCGGCGTGGGCGCCAGGCGAGACGACGAACTGCTCTTTCGATTGGGCGCCCAGGCCGGGCGGCATACCGGAGGTCGGCGTGGGCGCCAGGCGAGACGACGAACTGCTCTTTCGATTGGGCGCCCAGGCCGGGCGGCATACCGAAGGCGCCAGGCGAGACGACGAACTGCTCTTTCGATTGCGACCTCGCTCTTCGATGTCGACGTCGCCCGGGCATGAAAAAAGGGCCTCCGGACAGGTCCGGAGTCCCTTTCATCTCATCGGTGCACCGACCGACACCCGACTCACCAGAGTCCGAGCATCTCCTCGTAGGTGGTGTGTGCCTTGTACTGCCCGACGCGCTGGTAGCGGGACGGGCGGTTCATCGCTGCGAAGAACGACACGAAATGCGACATCGCTGTATTCAGTTTCCTCATGACGAAGCCTCGGACGAGTCATCGCCCCAGGCTCGGTGGTCGACCGTCATTGCGGGACGGTCAGGACCGTCAGACCATCCGCTGACCCGGCCGGGAGCAGGGCCGGGCCGGCGGATGATGTCTGCGAAGCAAGCATAACAGTTCGGCATCCATGCGGGCCATGTGGGTTGACCCCCTCGAAGAGTCGTGAGATATGACAGTGTGAGTCGACGTCCCGGCCTCGAGCCGACCCCACAGCCCTCCCCCGAGGCCGAGCTCGTTCTCGCTGCCCTCGCGCCGCTCCACCTGCCCCGCCCGGCCCCCCTCGTGCTGCGGGGTCGCCGCTTCGACGCGGCCTCGCCTGCGGTCATGGCCATCGTCAACCGCACCCGCGACTCCTTCTTCAGCGGCAACCGGCACTCCGACCTCGAGACGGCGAAGGCTGCGCTCGCGGACGCCGTCGAGCGGGGCGCCGACATCGTCGACGTCGGGGGAGTGCGCGCCGGCCAGGAGGGGGAGGTCGTCGATGCGGAGGAGGAGATCCGCCGCGTCGTGCCCTTCCTCCAGTGGGCCCGGGTGACCTACCCGGGCGTCATCCTCAGCCTCGACACGTGGCGCTCGGAGGTGGCCCGCGAGGCCGACGGTGTCGTCGACCTCGTCAACGACACGTGGGCCGGGCACGACCGGGAGCTCGTTCACGTCGCCGGTGCCGTCGGGGCGGGCTACGTCATCTCACATACCGGCGGCCTTCCGCCGCGCACCGACCCCGTCGACGTCAGCTACGGCGACGACCCGCTCGACGTCGTCCGTGACGTTCTGGCGACGCTCTCGCGCGGTGCCCTCGTTGCCGAGCAGGCCGGCATACCGCGGGAGCGGGTGCTCATCGACCCGACCCTCGACTTCGGCAAGACGACGGCGCACTCGCTCGAGGTGCTGCGCCACACCGCTGACGTCGTTGCGCTGAACTACCCTGTGCTGCAAGCGATGTCGCGCAAGGACTTCATCGGCGAGACGCTCGACCTGCCCGCCGAGGAGCGCCTCGAGGGCTCGCTCGCAGCGACCGCGGTGGCCGCCTGGCTCGGTGCCACGGTGTTCCGCTCGCACGACGTGCGGGCGACGCGACGGGTCGTCGACATGGTCGCGACCATGCGCGGTGACCGGCCCCCGATGCTGTCCGTGCGAGGCACCGCGAGCCCGCCCGCGACCGACCGACCGGTAGACGCCATCTGAACTGCGAGAATGCGCTCGCTCCAAGGGGCCGACTGGTCGGTAACCTGCTAGGTTCGTCGCGGTTGCAGTCGTCGTTCCTCGCGGTCGAGCAGGTGCCCGTCATCACCGGTGACGGGTTCTTTTTCGGCTCGACGGGTTCGTCCGTCTCGAGTGGCGTGATGGCGGCAGCTTGGGATGCGCGAGGTGTGTCATCCCACTCGCTAAAGAAGGAAGAGTTACCCGTATGGCACAGGGCACCGTCAAGTGGTTCAACGCTGAGAAGGGCTTTGGTTTCATTGCCCAGGACGGCGGCGGCCCCGACGTTTTCGTCCACTACTCGGCGATCCAGTCGAACGGCTACCGTTCGCTGGACGAGGCGCAGCGCGTCGAGTTCGAGGTCACCCAGGGCCCCAAGGGCCCCCAGGCTGACGCGGTCCGTCCGCTCTGATCAGAGCGATCTGATCACCCTTTAACGAGCGACACCGCATCACCGCACAGTCGTTTGTGCGAAGGCCCCCCGGTTTCGACCGGGGGGCCTTCGTTTGTCCTGACGTCGTCACCGACGGGTTGGGCGGCGACGGGTGGGCTCAGCGCCGAGGCCGGCTCCCCCGCCGAGGGGGTATGCCGTCCGGCCGGGTCAGCACTGCTCGTACGGCGTCGTCGTCGGGGTGGGCGTCTTCGTCTTCGTCGAGCTCGGCTTGGGTGTGCTCGGCGTCGTCGACGGGGTGGCTGCCGGCTTCGGAGCGGCGATCGCCTTCTTGACGAGCTTGCGGATGAGGTCGTAGTCCGGGTTGCCGGAGTAGACGCCCTGGGTCGAGGTCAGCGCGACGCTCGTGATCTTCGACTTCTGGACGCGCTCGACGAGCTCGACGAAGGCCGGGAGGTCCTGAGCCTCGATGTCGGTGTAGATGCGCTGCTTGAGGATCTTGGCGATCTCGGGGTAGCGGGAGACCATCGAGGCCGGGTTCACCTGTTGGACGATGGCCTGCACGACGCAGCGCTGGCGCATCTGGCGGTGGGTGTCGTCGTCGGCCGCTCGGGTGCGGGCGTACCAGAGGGCGTGGTAGCCGTCGAGGTGCTGCTCGCCGGGGGTGAAGTAGCCCTTGACGCCGAAGATCCGGCCCGAGGCGTCGTGCTGGCCGCCGATGGTCAGCTTCGTGCCGTTGGAGCTCAGCTTGACGTTGATGTCGAGGCCGCCCATGGCGTCGATGAGCTGCTGGAAGCCGTAGAGGTCGACGATGACCATCTGGTTGATCTGGAGGCCGAGGATCTGCTGGACCGCGCCGCGGATCTCCTGACGACCGGCCACTGCACCAGCGGGGTAGGCGCCCGGGTGGTCCTTCGCGAAGCCCTCCGCCTCGACGTAGAGGTTGGTCAGCATGCACTGGCCGGTGACGCCGGGGCTGTTCTGGGAGCAGGTGGACTCGGGCTGGCCGAAGTGACCCGACGGGTAGCGGGCGCGGAGCGGGCTGTCCGGGGCCAGTGGGGCGTAGAGGAGGTTGCGCGGCATCGAGATGAGGGCGGTGCGGCCCGACTTGGTGTCGATGCTCGCCACGATCATCGAGTCGGTGCGGATGCCGGTGCGGTCGGCGCCGGCATCGGAGCCGAGCAGGAGGATGTTGACGCGGGCCTGGTTCGCCCAGGGGTCGTCACCCTCGGTGGCGACCTGAACGCCCTGCCCGGGGCTCTTCTCGGCGGTCGTCGTCGTGCCGAACACCTGGTTGACCGTGTCGGTCGTGATGAGGGTGTACTCGGCGACCTTGAAGGTCGAGCCGGCCACGAGGAAGACGAGCACCGTCGTCAGTGCCGCGAGCGTGCGCGTGCGCGTGCGGTCGAGGCGGGTGGGGCGGGTCTGGATCGCCGTGAGGATGATCGAGCCGCACCAGAGGATGCCGATGACGACGAAGCCGACGGCGACGCCCTGCAGGAGCGAGGGCCGGGCCACGAGCGAGAGGGCGGCGTTCGTGATGCCGTCGCGCAGCACGATGTAGCCGACGACGACACCGGTCAGCAGGAAGAGCGCGAGGATCGCCCAGCCGAGCCGCTTGCTGCGTGTTTGCGTCAGGCCCGCACCGGGTATGACCGTGCCGAGAGTGGTGAGTCCGAGCGAGCGGCGGAAGCCGGCCTTGATCTGGCGGCGAAAGGCTTCGCGACCGCTGGGCGCGGCGGCGCGGCGGGGGCGCGGCGCGTTGGCGTCGGTCATCAGGTCCTCTCGGGCAGGGGTCACCGGTCGTCCGGGTGGGCAACCCTGCCATTGTGCACGCTGATCCTTTGAACTACCTCATTGCGCCGCGATAGTCACATGGGCGTGCCGTGCGGGGGCCCGGTTTGGGTTGCGGTCTGCGGGCCGGTAGCCTGTGTCCGCTCCTGCATCCTGCGCGCCCTCGTCAGAGCTGGTGGGTTGGATCTCGAGCACGGAGGCGTCGCATAGTGGCCTAGTGCGCCCGCCTGCTAAGCGGGTTGAGGATAAAACCTCTCGCGGGTTCAAATCCCGCCGCCTCCGCCAGCACAAGACAGCAGGACCCCGACACGCTTCACCGTCGGGGTCCTGCTGTCTTGTGCTGATGGAACACGTGGGATTTGGGAGGAGTCCACGAGGCCCCGAGGAACGAGGGGCCTCGTGGACGACGGCTCCCGCCGCCTCCGGACGTGCGCGCCGCCTCCGGACGTGCGCGCCGCCACCGGACGTGCGCGCCGCGGTAGGAGACGCACGTGCGGGACGGCGGCACACGGCATACCGCTGGTGGGCTGACCTCGAGGTGTGCGGCTGGCTGCGACGTGGGTCAGGAGGGGGACTGGAGGCGCTGGCGGGCCCGCCCCTTCTGCGAGAAGGGCACCCCCACCCACAGGACGAGCCCGAGGAGCAGCAGCCCGCCGCCGATCCAGAAGGCCGCCGTGTGCGACATCAGCACGTCGAGCACGAGCACGACGCCCCCGACGATGCCGATGCCGAGGGTGAACAGGCCGATGCTCATGAGCCGGTCGGTGTAGGTGACGATGAAGTCCTTGAGCCCGTCGCGGAACAGGGTGCGGTGCAGCGCGACGGGAGCGGTGAAGACGACGACGCTCACGGCAGCGGCGAGCAGCGTGAAGACGTAGATGTTGCGCTGCAGGTCCGTGAGGATCGTGAAGCGCTGCTGGAACGGGATGGTCAGCAGGAAGGCGAAGAGGATCTGGACGCCGGCCTGGGCGATGCGCAGCTCCTGCAGCTGCTCCCCGAAGTTGCGATCGATCCGCTCCGCCTCGGTCTCGTCGCGGGTGTAGGGCTGTGAGTCACTCATCCCCCATGAGTACCCGCTGGCCGGACCGCGGTGACGCGCGAGGGGGCATGACGGAGGGCCCGGCACCTCGAGAGGTGCCGGGCCCTGCATCACGTCGTCCGTCGCCACCGGCCAGCGGCTGCGGACTACCCCACGCGTCTCAGCTCGCGCCGAGGTGGGCCTTCAGGGTGTCGAGCTCCGTGACGAGCTCGGCGGGCAGCCGGTCACCGAACTTGGCGAACCACTCCTCGATGAGGGGGAGCTCGTTCTCCCACTCGGAGGGGTGGACCGCGACGGCCTTGGCGACCTGCTCGGGCGTCATGTCGAGGCCCTCGATGTCGATGCCGTCAGCCGTCGGCACGAGGCCGATCGGGGTCTCGACGGCGTCGGCCTCGCCCTCGAGGCGGTCGACGACCCACTTGAGCACGCGGCTGTTGTCGCCGAAGCCGGGCCACAGGAAGGAGCCGTCCTCGTCACGACGGAACCAGTTGACGCCGAAGATGCGGGGGAGCTTGGAGGCGTCCGCGCCCTTGCCGATCTCGAGCCAGTGGTCCATGTAGTCGGCCGCGTGGTAGCCGATGAAGGGCAGCATCGCCATCGGGTCACGCCGCACGACGCCGACCGCGCCGGTGGCGGCCGCGGTCGTCTCCGAGGAGAGGGTCGCGCCGATGAAGGTGCCGTGGTTCCAGTCGCGCGACTCGTAGACGAGCGGGATCGTCGTCTTGCGGCGACCGCCGAAGAGGATCGCGTCGATCGGCACGCCGTCGGGGTTGTCGTACTCCGGCGCGATCATCGGGCACTGCTTCGCCGGGGTGCAGAAGCGGCTGTTGGGGTGGGCGGCCTTCGTGCCCGCCTCGCCGTCGGCCGGGGTCCAGGAGTTGCCGTGCCAGTCGGTGAGGTGGGCCGGCGGCTCGTCCGTCAGGCCCTCCCACCAGACGTCGCCGTCATCGGTGAGCCCGACGTTGGTGAAGACGGAGTTGCCCTGGTCGATCGTGGCGATGGCCTGCGGGTTGGTCGAGACGCCGGTGCCGGGGGCGACGCCGAAGAGCCCGAACTCCGGGTTCACGGCATACAGCCGACCGTCCTCGCCGAAGCGCATCCACGCGATGTCGTCGCCGACCATCTCGGCCTTCCAGCCGGGGATGGACGGCGTGATCATCGCGAGGTTGGTCTTGCCACACGCGGACGGGAACGCCGCCGCGATGTAGTGGACCCTCCCCTTGGGAGACGTGAGCTTGAGGATGAGCATGTGCTCGGCCATCCAGCCCTCGTCGCGGGCGATCGCCGAGGCGATGCGCAGCGCGTAGCACTTCTTGCCGAGCAGGGCGTTGCCGCCGTAGCCGGAGCCGTAGCTCCAGATGGTGCGCTCCTCGGGGAAGTGGACGATGTACTTGGTCTCCGAGCAGGGCCACGCGACGTCGGCCTGGCCCTCGACGAGCGGGGCGCCGACCGAGTGGAGCGCCGGCACGTAGCGCGCGTTGGTGCGCTCGATGGCGTGCAGCACCTCGTCACCGCAGCGCGCCATGACGAGCATCGACACGGCGACGTAGGCCGAGTCGGTGATCTCCACGCCGAACATCGGTGCCTTGGCGTTGATGTGGCCCATGACGAACGGGATGACGTACATCGTCCGCCCGCGCATGGAGCCGCGGTAGAGCTCGGTCATGAGCCGCTTCATCTGGTCCGGCGCCATCCAGTTGTTGGTGGGGCCGGAGTCCTTCTCGTCCACCGAGCAGATGTAGGTGCGGTCCTCGACGCGGGCGACGTCGCTGGGGTCGCTCGCGCAGTAGAACGAGTTCGGCTTCTTGCTCTCGTCGAGTCGCACGAAGGTGCCGGCCTCGACGAGACCGTCGGTCAGCTCGGTCCACTCCTCGGGAGTGCCGGTGATCCAGTGGATGTCGCGAGGCTGTGTCAGCTCGGCGACCTCGGCGACCCAGGCGGCGAGGCCTGCGTGGGTCGTTCGGGTGATCGGTTTCTCGTCAATGGTGGTCAACTCGGGGCCCATCCCTTTCGCGCGGTGCCGCCCGGCACCACGTCGTGCCGGTGTGACTGCCCGCGTGTGGAGGCTCGTCCCGGTGGGGCCTGAAAGTGTCCACATGCTGAGCAGATGACGTGATGTGTTCAAGGTACGCCCGGGCCGGAACCCTGCTGACCGCATAGGCGTTCCGATCCGGTGAGACGCCTCACACCGGTCGGTGAGTGCAAGGATTTCGACCGCTTCTTGTCGGTTTCTTGCAGGTATTGCGGTACGCGTGCGTAGGTTTTCGGGCTCCGTGACGCGTGCTGAGTTCGGTCTCGGGGCTGGGTGCCGGCTGGGTCCTGGCTGGGTCTTGGGTGCGTCTCGGCTGCGTCGCGGCTGCACCCACCGGGTGGGGTGTGGCGGGGACGGGGTGGCCCGCTGCGGGCATCGGGGCGGACGCTGGCGCCGCCTTCGGGCGGGCGCCGAGGTATGCCGTCCGGCCCGATTTCGTGGATCGGCGGGGAGTTCGCTAAGGTAACTCTTCGTCCCACCCGGTGCCGATCGGCCCGACGGACACGCACCCGTAGCTCAACGGATAGAGCATCTGACTACGGATCAGAAGGTTAGGGGTTCGAATCCCTTCGGGTGCACTCTGTGTTGAGACAGAGAACAGCAGTTCGCAGCCCCGTGTCGCCTCTGGCGGCCGGGGTCTGTCTGCATCCCGGCTGGCATCAGGGTCGCGCTCCAGCCTCGGTCGGGCGGCGTTCGTGGCTGGACGCGTAGAGCAGCCGGAACAACGCCCGGTCACGGTCGTACTCGTCCTTGTGCAGTCTCGAGACGCCGTCCTCACCCCGCCGCTACCTTGGGCACGTCGACTCACGGGGGCGTACGTGTCGGCGACTCAAGGGGAGGAACCACCACTGTGCCCATCCGTAGGATCCTGGCCGCCACGGCTGCCACCATCACTCTCCTGGCCACCGGGGCGGGCGTTGCCGCGAACGCGTCCTCTGTGACGTCAGCCGCCGTCAGTGGCCGCGCTGGCACCTTTGCGTCATCGACCGCGTCGTTGACGCTACCGGCCGGCTTCCAGCTGGTGGACTACCCCACGGGGCAGGCGGCATACAACCTGACGAACTTCGCGTGGCTGGACGATGGTGGCTTGCTCACCAGCGGCAAGAACGGCCTGATCACCTTCCTGCCGGCAGGCGGCACGGTGGCGCGCGTCGTGGGCCAGGTGCCGTCCGTCAGGGCCCTCGGCGACCACGGCTTCCTGGGCTTCGCGCCGGCCAACGACTACATGTCCACGGGCCGGGTGTACGTGTCGTACGACAAGGGCGACCCTGCGGGCACCGGCTTCGGGATGGTGGAGGAGTGGAAAGCACTCCCTGCGGAGAGTCCCACCAGCTTCACCCTGGTCCGCACGCTGGTTGACGGCAGTCAGACCTCGCCGCAGCTGGCCCAGGTTCGGCACACCCATGGCATCGACTCCGTCGTGGTGGCCCCCGACGACACGTTGTTCGTCAGCATCGGCGATGACGCCCTCAACAACGGCGACCCCACGACCTTGCGCGCGCAGGATCTCGACCAGCCCTACGGCAAGGTGCTGCACCTCACCCCGGATGGCACGGGCGTCCCGAACAACCCCTTCTACTCCTCCGCTGCTCCCTCCTCGTGGCGCAGCATGATCTATGCCTACGGTTTCCGTAACCCGTTCCGCTTCGCCCTCGACCCCCGCTCGGGGGTGCCGCACCTGGGTGACGTGGGCTGGAGCACCACCGAGGAGGTCGACACCCTGGTGCCGGGAGCCAACGGGGGCTGGCCGTGCTACGAAGGCACAGACCGCACCACGTTCTCGACCTACAGCGTCTGCCAGGCGCTCTACGCCGCAGGATCGGCGCGGATGCCGATCTGGTCCTACCGGCACGACCAGTCGGGTGTGCAGGCAGGCGCCGCGGTGGTGGGCGGGGTGCACTACACAGGCACGTCCTACCCGAGTCAGTACCGCAACTCCTTCTTCTTCGGCGACTATGCCCGTCACGACCTGTGGACCCTGGCAACCGACACCGCCGGCGCCATGACACGGGCGCCCGAGAGCGCCGGCTTCGCCACCGAGGCAGGCGGCCCCGTCGCCTTCCACACCGGCCCGAACGGCGATGTGACCTATGCCGACCTCCTCGGCGGCACCGTGCGGCGTCTGGTATACCAGGCCGGCAACCGTGCCCCTTCGGCCAAGTTCAGCTCGACCACCAACGCTGCCAGCAAGACAGTCACCTTCTCAGCGGCAGACTCCTACGACCTGGATGGTGACGCCCTCACCTACAGCTGGGACTTCGGGGACGGCACGAGCGGGTCCGGACTGACGGCGACTCACACGTACGCAACCGCGGACCCCATGACGGTGGCCCTGTCCGTACGCGACCAGCTCGGAGCCACGAACACCGCCACATCGACGATCTATCCCGACAACTACACGCCGACGCTGACCCTCACCGCCCCGGCCGCGACGACCACCTACGCGGTCGCTGACACCGTCGCGCTGTCGGCGACCGCTACTGACGCCGAAGACGGCCCGCTGACCGTCAGCTGGGACACGAGCCTGCTGCACTGCCCGTTCGCCGGCAGCTGCCACCTGCACCCCGATGCCGACCCGGTGACAGGCCCGACCTACAGCAAGCCGTTCACCGACCACGGCGCGGACACGACCATGCTCGTGACCGCCCACGTGGCGGACTCCAAGGGCGCCACCGCGACGGCGACCTACGAAGCCAGGCCCACGCTGCGCACCATCGCGGTGAACAGCCCGGTGGCGGTGAACATCAACGGGGTGACCGCTGCCTCAGCCCAGGTGGTGGCTGGCTCGAGTGTGGAGCTCGCCGCCCCGGTGACCTCCACCTACTGGTCGTTCAGCAGCTGGAGCGACGGGGGTGCAGCCACGCACGCCACCACCATGCCCGACGCCGACCTCACCATCAGCGCTCGGTACACCACCGCGATCGACACCAAGTATGCCGCGCTGGGCGGGAGCTCTTCATTCCTCGGGGGGCCCACCACACCTGAATACGACGTCGCCGGGGGTCGTGCCCGCAACTACACGGGCGGTCGCCTCTACTGGAGCGCTGCTGCCGGCGCACACGAGGCGCACGGCGCGATCCTGACCAAGTACCTCGCCGCTGGGGGACCGGCCGTCCTCGGGTTCCCCACCACCGACCAGGTGGCGGTGACCGGCGGTGTGGCCGTCTACTTCACCAAGGCCCGGATCTACTGGTCGTCGACAACCGGAGCGCGCCTCGTCAACGGCGCGATCCTGACCAAGTACCTCGCGGCCGGCGGTCCCGACAGCTACGGGCTGCCCACGACCGACGTCACCGCGGTGACCGGTGGGCTGTACGCCTACTTCACCGGCGGCCGCAGCATCTTCTACTCCGGCACGACCGGAGCCCACCTGGTGAAGGGCGGGATCCTGACCAAGTACCTCGCCGCTGGGGGACCGACCGTCCGCGGGTTCCCCACCACCGACGAGATCGGGGTGACTGCTGGGCTCGCGACCTACTTCACCAAGGCCCGGATCTACTGGTCGTCGACAACGGGAGCGCGCCTCGTCAACGGCGCGATCCTGACCAAGTACCTCGCGGCCGGCGGTCCCGACCGGTACGGGCTGCCCACGACCGACGTCACCGCGGTGACGGGTGGTTGGTACGCCCACTTCACCGGCGGCCGCAGCATCTTCTACTCCGGCACGACCGGCGCGCACCTCGTCTACGGCAAGATCCGCACGAAGTACGCGTCGATGGGCTACCAGAGATCCTGCCTCGGCTTTCCCACCACCGACGAGTACGCCATCACCGACGGCCGCCGCAACCGCTTTGCCCAGGGAAGCATCACCTACCGCTACAGCACCAATACGAGCACTTCGAGCTGTTAGCTCCACTGGCCGGAAAGTCTGGTCGAGTCGGTGCCGCGACGCACAAGGACCCCCAACCGCCGCTACCCCGGCGTCTCGCGAGACACCGGGGTAGCGGCTGGTAGGCGGCGGTCGAGCGGCTATGGAGTGCGCGCCGGTCCCAGCGCCTGACCCTGCGCATCGAAGAGGTACAGACGGTCGGTGTCCACCGTGAGTCGCACACCCTGCCCCTCGGCCAGACGGACCGGTGGGACGAGCCTGGCGACCATGACGCTCGAGCCGGCACCGGCGAGCAGGCTCTCCTCCTCGTCGGAGGCCTGGGCACGGTCTCTCACGTCGGCGTCCGAGGCCTGTTCGACGGGCGCCACGAAGTGGATGAGGCTCTCGTTGCCGAGCATCTCGACGACGTTCACCGTGACGTCGATCGACCGATCACCGCTGGCGTCAGGGGTGTACTGCAGTGACTCCGGCCGCAGGCCCACCGTGATGGGACCCTCCGGGTATGTGCCGAGTCCGCGGATGCGGGCCACGGAGGCGGGGGAGATGTGCAGGTCCTGCGGTCCGAACTTGAGACGCACCGAGCCGTCCGGGTCATGACGCAGAACCGAGTGGAAGAGGTTCATCTTGGGGCTGCCGATGAAGCCGGCCACGAAGACGTTCGCCGGGTTCTCGTAGAGCTCCTGTGGCGGCGCGCACTGCTGGATCCGGCCGTTCTTCATGACGGCGACACGGTCACCCATGGTCATGGCTTCGACCTGGTCGTGCGTGACGTAGAGCGTGGTCACGCCGAGCTGGTGCTGGAGCGCGTCGATCTCGGCCCGCATCTGGACGCGTAGCTTGGCGTCGAGATTCGACAGCGGCTCGTCCATGAGGAAGGCCGCCGGCTGACGGACGATGGCTCGGCCCATGGCCACGCGCTGGCGCTGCCCACCCGAGAGGTTCTTCGGGGTGCGTTCGAGCAGGGCTGTCAGCGACAGGCGCTCGGCTGCCTCGTCGACCCGTCTGCGGATCTCGTCGGACGGCAGGCGCATCATGCGCAGGGCGAAGCCCATGTTCTGCCGAACTGTCATGTGCGGGTAGAGGGCGTAGTCCTGGAAGACCATGGCGATGTCGCGCTCCTGGGGCGACTTCGCGTTGACCACGTCGTCGCCGATGTAGAGCCGGCCGCTGGAGATGTCCTCCAGGCCTGCGGTCATGCGCAGCGCGGTGGACTTGCCGCAGCCGGAGGGGCCGACGAAGACCATGAACTCCCCGTCCTTCACCTCCAGGTCGATGGCGGGAATCGCCTCGGTGCCGTCGGGATAGACCTTGCGGACCTTGTCGTACGTGATGGATGCCATGGTCAGCCTTTCAAGCCGGAGGATGCGACGCTCTGGACGAACCAGCGCTGGAAGACGAGGAAAACGATGAGCAGGGGAAGGACGAACATCACCCCGAAGGCGAAGATCTGTCCCCAGTCGGTGGGCGGTTGCCCTTGGAACACCGAGATCTCGAGGGGCAGGGGTCGGTAGCGCGGCTGGTCGGTCATCATCACCGGCCAGAGGAAGGACCCCCAGGACGAGAGGAAGGTGAGGATCGTGACGGAGGCGAACACGGGTTTGGACATCGGCACGATGATGTAGAGGAAGGTGCGCCAGGGCCCGGCGCCGTCGACGCGCGCCGCCTCGTCCAGCTGCTTGGGCAGTCCGACGAAGAAGGTGTAGAAGAGGTAGATCGACAGGGCGTTGGCGACGAACGGGATGAACTGGACGTAGTAGGTGTTGCGGGAGCCGTTGAGCAGGTAGAAGAGCGGCACGGCGATGGCCTCGAACGGGACGATGACCAGGAGGATGACCGCCAGCATCACGGCGTCGCGCCCGCGCCAGCGAAGCCGGGCGAACGCATACGCGGCCATGGAGTTGACGACGAGCCCGCCGATCACGATGACGACGGAGACGATGAGCGACGTCAGGTAGAAGTTGTAGAAGTAGCCGGTCGCCTCACTGTTGAAGCGCGCGAACACCCCTGCGTAGTTGTCCAGCGAGAGGCTCTCGGGGATGAATCCCGCCAGGCCGTTCAGCACCTTGTCGGCGGGCTTCAGGCTCCCGATGAACATGTAGAGGATCGGCGCGATGAAGAAGACTGCAAGAACGATCAACACGAGGTAGTTGACGGCCTTGCGTGCCGCGCTCGGTCCCTGGTTGGCCGTGACGACGACGGGAGCCGTTCCGGTGGGTTGCGGTCTCGTGCTCATGCGACTTCCCTGTCCTCTCGAAGCAGCCGCCGCTGGACGACGGTGATGGTCAGGACGATGACGAAGAAGACCACGGTGATGGCGGCGCCCCGGCCGACGTTGTTCTCGGTGAACGCGCTGGTCACGGCTTGGTACATGACCGTCGTGGTCGCGTTCTGCGGACCGCCCTGGGTCAGGATGTACACCTGGTCGAACAGGCGGAAGGCGAAGATCGTCGTGACCATGACGACGAAGATGAGCGTGTTACGCAGCCCCGGGACGGTGATGTTCAAGAACTGCTGCCACCGGTTTGCCGTGTCGATCTGGGCGGCCTCGTAGAGGCTCTTGGAGATGCCCTGGAGGCCGGCCAGGATGATGATCATCTGGAACCCGACGCCTTGCCAGATCGACAGGATGATGATCGAGAGCAGCGCTGTCGTCGTGCTGCCGAGCCAGTCGATCGGCGGGATGTGCCCGAACGAGATGGCGTGGAGGAACGCGTTCAGCATGCCGAGGTCGTCGCGGGAGAAGATCAGCTTCCAGATCACGGCGACGAGTGCCATCGGGAACACGACCGGCATGAAGAAGAAGGTGCGGAACACGCTCATGAACCGCAGGCTCTGGTTGAGCAGAAGTGCCAGACCGAGGGCGAGGAGCGTCTGCACAGGCACGACGACGGCGGCGAAGATGAAGTTGTTGAGCAGGCCCCGGTAGAACGTCGGGTCTGTCAGGATGCGGTGGTACTGCTCGAGGCCGAACCAGACGGGTGGTCGGCTCGAGTTCGCGCGGACGTTGAACAGCGACAGGTAGCCCGCTGCGATGAACGGCACGATCACGAACGCGACCAGTCCGATGATGGCCGGCGCAATCATGACCAGCGCGCTGCGGGTGTCTCGTCGGGGTCTGCCCGCGCCCACCTCTGCGGATTCTGCGTCACGGTTGATGGTCTTGACGGTGCTCACGCTCGACCCTCCTTCGGGTGTCGGGAGTGGTGGCGCCGTGGCGGGGCGGGCTTGCGTCAGCCCCGCCACGGCAGCCGGTCACGAGGTGTAGTTGTTGTTGTCGGTGAAGTCCTGGTCGATCGCCTTGGCCGCCTTGTCGAGCTCGGCCTGTGCGTCCCCGCCCTTGTAGATGTTGAGGAAGGCTTGCGAGAACTGCTGGCTGAACACCGGGTAGGCGGGAGTCACCGGACGGGGCGTGGCCACGCACGCCGTCGTGGGCGGGTTCGCTCCGCAGGTCTTGCTCAGCCCGTCGGCGAACAGCTGCAGCGGACCGCCCGGCTTGTAGAGCGGGTCGGTCGCGATGACCGTCTTGGTGCCGGGGGGCGCCGCGTTCGCGGTGGTCATGGCCGTGACGTTGCTGTCATTCAGCAGGTAGTCGAGGAAGAGGCCTGCCGCCTTGCCGTTCTTGCTGGAGCCGCCGATGCCCCACGCCCACGAGCCTTGACCGCTCTTGGTGCCGGCGCCGAAGTCGGGCAGGGGGAGGACGACGAGCTTCTGGCCGAGTGCCTTGTTGTACGGGTTGTACTGCCAGTGGCCGACCCAGCTCAGGGCGACGCGACCGTCGGTGAAGGCCTTGTCGTCGCTGTTCGGGTCGACGAACTTGCGCCAGCCGGCGAACTGCTGGACGGCCTTGACGACTGGCGCGCTGTTGAGGTTGCCCTCGGCCTTGTTGTCCTTGATGGCCAGAGCGCCGGCAGAGTTGACGATCGGCAGGAAGCCGTAGGTCGGCCACTCCCCGCCGTAGTTCTCCTTGACGTCGAGGACCTTCTGGTCCGGATCCTTCGCCGCCAGCTTCTCGAGGGCGGTCTGGAACTGGTCGGCGGTCCATGCGTCGCCGAGGCCCTTGGGGTAGGTGACGCCGGCGGCGTCGAGCAGCGCCTTGTTGCCGTAGACGCCCAGGCCCGAGTCGTACATGGACACCCCGTACAGCTTCTTGTCCAGCTGGTAGGTGTTCTGTGTCTTGACCGAGTCGGTCTGGTTGCCGATGGTCTGCGCCGAGACGAGTCCCTCGACCGGGGCCAGCTTCTTGTCGTAGGCGAAGCTCGCCATCAGGGGCCCGTCGTACTCCAGCACGTCGGGGAGCTGGTCCGGGCTGGTGGCGCTGACGGTCTTGGTGTAGTCGGCGGACGGGATGAGCTGGAGGGTCGCCTTGACGCCCTTCTGCGACGAGTTGAACCCGGCGACCGCCGCCTGCAAAGCGGCGACCTCGCCCTCTTCGCCCTGGTGGCCCCAGACCTTGATCTCGCCTGTGCCGCTGCCGGCGTCTGCGGTGGCTCCGCCGCTCGTGTCGCCACCCCCCGTGCCGCAGGCGGTGACCGTGAGGGCGACGGCAGACAAGATCACCGCGCCCGCCTTGAACCTCGTTGGTGTACGCATTGAATCCTCCTAGTTGTGAACTGTTTTAAGACGTGTGAAGCGGACTGGCTCGCCCTCGTGGGCGTGCGCAGAGTGGTGTTCCCCGGGTCCGGACGTGCGGGATCGCGCACGGTGCCGGACCGTGGGTTGGGTGCTTGGCTCGCCGCGTCGGGTGTGCGGCGAGAGCGAAGCGTTCAGTTGTGCCGTTGTGGTCGTCGTGACCTGACGGTCAGGGTTCGAGCAGCTCGTCACCTGGGGAGCTGCATCCGCAGGACCTGCGGATGACCAGCTCGGTGGGGACGAGGGTGTGGGCCGGCTCGGTGCCGGACAGGACGTTGTCGAGCGCGACCTGGGCCATCGCCCGCAGGGGCTGGCGAACCACGGTGAGCGGCGGCCAGGTATGGGCTGCCTCGCTGATGCCGTCGAAGCTGACGACGGCGATGTCCTCGGGGACCCGGAGGGAGCGGCTGTGGATCGCGTGCAGGACGCCCAGGGCCTGCAGGTCGGAGGTGACGAAGACCGCGGAGGCGGGGGAGGGCTGGTCGAGCAGCCTCTGGGCGGCCTCGTAGCCGCCGTCGGCGGTGAAGGTGGTGCGCACCACCGGCCCCGGTTCGAGACCCCGCATCCGGTGGGCATCGCGCCAGCCCGACTCGCGTTCCTCCGGCTCGGAGGCGCCCGTGTCGCCGGCAATGAGGGCGACCTGGGCGTGGTGGTGATCGTCCAGGAGGTGCCCCACCACCCGCCGGCTGCCGTCCACGGCGTCCGGGCCGATGGTGTGGAAACCGGGCACCGCGAAGGGGCAGTTGACGAAGAGGAGCGGGATGCCCGGGTCGCGCAGCCGGGCGACGTCGTGGCGGTTCATGCTGGTCATCGAGATGATGCCGTCGACGTTGCGTCCGGCGAGGGCCTCGATGAGACCTCGCTCGGTCTTGGCCGACCCCGCCGAGGTCGCGGTGAGCAGCGCGATGCCGGCCCGCGTGGCCGTCTCGTAGATCACGTCGTTGTACTCGCCGAAGAAGGGGTTGGCCGTGCCTGGATGCACGACGCCCAGGATCCCGGTGGAGCCCGTGCTCAGGGCTCGGGCTGTCGTGTTGGGCCGATATCCGAGGAAGGCGATCGCCTCCCGCACGCGGTCCGCGGTCTCCGGTGCGACAGGGCGCGGGCCGTTGTTGACGACGTAGCTGACGACCGCCGAGCTCACTCCGGCGTGCCGTCCGACGTCGGCCAGGGTGACGTTGCGTCCCCGGCTTGGCGTCCGTGCCATTCGACCACTCCTTGCATCGTCGATGATGTGTGAAGTGACTCTAAGCCCTTAGATGATGTCGTGTCTAGAGGTTGACATCGTGCTCACTGAACGGTCACCCTCAATATCTACACGCTTAGATCAAAGCAGAGAGTATGCCGTCTCGTCCCGGCGTCTCCCCGAGCCGCCGCGCTCCTCGATCCTCTCGAACAGAAAGCCTCACGCCTGTGTCCCCAGAGCTGTGCGACGTCCTTGCCCTGTCCGTCCTGACGCTGCGGGAGGGGACGCGGCTGTCCAGCTCGACCAGCCACGACGCTCGCGTCGTCGAGCTGCGCCTCGCGTCCGATGACGGACTCCCGGGGCTGCATGTCGAGGTAGACCTCGGTGATGCCGTCGGCTACTGGCACCCGGGTCATCGCACCAACCGACTCCTGCCACCGGACTGGTTGCCGGCATCGGTGACGAGCCTCGTGGAGTCGGCGCCGGTCGGCGCGCTCTACAACGCTGCCGGCCAGACCCTGCTCGGATGGGCGGCTGACGAGGCTGTCGCCGAGCTTCGGGTCGACTACGGCGTGTCCGAAGAGCGCAAGACGTTCGTCGTGGACATCAGGCCGGTGGCGCCCCTCGAGGGAGATCTGGTCGTCGTCGTCGACCGGAGGCGAGAGCCCGTCTCCGACTCCATCCCGTGGCTGGCGCGGTGGATGTCCAACCGGTGCATCGGACCGTCCTTGAGCCCTCCGCAGATTGCTCGGGAGCCGGTGTACTCGACGTGGTACACGTTCGCGCAGGACATCGACGCCGGGCTCGTCACCAGCGAGGCCGTTCTCGCGACAGAGCTCGGCTGCCGGTCGATCTTCATCGACGACGGCTGGCAGAGGTTCGCACAGGGGCGTGGCTATCAGGGCTGCGGCGACTGGCTGCCGGACGGCTCGAAGTTCCCCGACCTGGCGGGCACGGTCAAGACCATCCACGGCACCGGCGCCTCGGTCGCCCTCTGGGTGTCGCCCCTGCTCCTTGGGCAGCGGAGCACGATCTTTCCGCACCTCTACCCCTACGCGCCCCACTGGGAGGACGATCTCAGCTGTCACGTCCTTGACCCCCGGTACCCGCAGGTCCGTGATCACGTTGCCGACCTCTGCCTCCGCCTCGTGCGTGACTACAACGTCGACATCCTCAAGATCGACTTCCTGGACCAGGCCATGGCCTACCGGGACAGCCCCTGCGGCGGCGACATCGGCGGCGTCGGCGAAGCGATGTCGGCGATGCTCCGACACGTCCGCACCCGCCTTGCGGACGCCGGCCGGCCCGAGGTCGCCTTCGAGTTCCGGCAGCCGTACGTCAGCCCAGCCATTGCCCGCTTCGGGGAGATCCTGCGAGCCAACGACTGCCCGGGGGACAGCATCATCAACCGGACGGCGAGCATCGACGCGCGACTGCTTGCCGTCGGACAGGTCGTTCATGCCGACCCGATGATGTGGGGCCCCGCGGCCGGTGCCGGTGCAGTGGCCCAACAGCTCTACGCAGGGTGGTTCGCCGTCCCGCAGATCTCGATGCGCCTCTCGGAGCTCTCGGGAACCCAGGCTCACGCCTTGCGCGCCCTTCTCTCGTTGTGGCGCGACCACAGCGAGGTGACGCTGCGCGGCGAGATTCGGGTGTCGGGCCCGGAGCGCGGCTACGACCTCGTCACGGCGGTGCGGCGAGATCTGCACCGGAGCGTGATGCTCGCCTACGCCCCCGTGACGATCGATCTCGACGTGGCGTGCACGAGCGAGGTCACCGTCGTCAACGCCACCCCGTTCCACGGCCTCGTCCTGCGCACCACGAGAGTGCTGGCCGGGGGTGTCGTCTCGTCGGTGCTCGGCGAGACGGTCACTGCCCTACCGCCGACCTCCTCGTCGCTGCTCGAGGTGGCTGTCCCCCCGTTCGGCACCGCGACCTTGCTCCTGAGCGAACCTCACGGCAGCTGACCGCTTCCTCCGGGGCCGGCGGCGCCAGAGGAGTCGGTCCAGGTGGTCGTGCGGTGGGCCTACGCCGAGTGGGTCCCCGCGGGGTGGTTCGCCACGCCGGCGAGCCAGGTGCCGAGGGCGTCGACGGTTGCGTCGGTGAGGCTGTGGCCGACGGGGTCGCGCCGGGAGGTGACCGTCGCGCCCGACTCGTCGTGCAGATAGGTCCACGTTCGGTCGAGGAGCTCGCGCGGGATGACGACATCCTGTTCGCCCTGGGAGACGAAGACCGGCTTGTCGTCGAGACGGCCGGTGCTCACGGGCACACCTGCATCGAACGGCAGCGTCCCGAGGAGGATCGCGGCCCCCGCATACCGCTGCGGGTCGGAGAGGAGGAGGCCGCCAGCGAAGGCGGCGCCTCCGCTGAACCCGATGAGAACGACGGGCCGACCCGATGGCGCGACGCCCCCGAGCCACTGGCGGAACCACGTCATGGTCTCGGCCAGCGACTCGGCCACGGGGCGGCCGATCCCGCGGTTGGCGAACCACGCGTAGCCTCCGCCTTCGCGGATGGGGGCGCGCAGGGCGGCATACGTCGGCCCCACCGGGAGGTGTGGCGCGAGGGCGATGATCGACGACTCGTCGGAGCCTCGGCCGTGCAGGAGCACCACGAGCGGAGCGGTCGGGTCCCCGGAGCCGGCGGTCACGGCGACGGGGGTGTCGAAGGCGGTCGTTGACATGGTGTGCTCCTTGGAAGTGACTCGGCAGAGGGGTCGGTGGGGGTCGCTGGTGCAGCTCAGGCGACGACGCCGAAGCCGCCCGTCCACGAGATCTTCTCGCCGGCGGCAAGGCTGATCTGGAGGAAGCCGAGGGCCTCGAGCTCGCGGGCGCGGGCCAGCGAGCCGGCGTCGATGACCTTGAGGCCACCGGCCGCGATGGCGTCGGCGAGCTGTGACTTCGCGTCGGCGTCGTCTCCGGCGATGAGGACGGTCGTGGGGTTCGGTCCGACGAGCCCCGACACCAGGGTTGCGGCGAAGGTGGTGTTGAAGGCCTTGAGGACCTTGGACTGGGGCAGGGACCGCGCGATCTCCGCCGTGGCCGATCCGTCGGCGGGGACGACGAGCGAGTCGAACGTCTCGAAGTTCACCGGGTTGGTGATGTCGACGACGGTCTTGCCCGCGAGGCTCTCGCCGCGCTCGACGACGATGGCGGCGACCGCGCTGTAGGGAACGGCGAGGACGACGATGTCGCCGGTGACCGGGGTCGACCCGTCGGCCTGGCCGAGCAGCTGGACCGAGTGACTGCCCTTGCCGAACACGCCCGCGATGGCCTGACCCATGGTGCCGGTTCCGATGATGCTGATGTGTGCCATGGTGCTCTCCTCATGTGTGGTTGATGCTTCAACCAATATCGCAATGATTACTTGATGTGTCAAGTAATCCTCTAGAGTGGCTGGATGACATCGCAGCGGACCTCGACGGCACCTGGCAGCGACGTGCGGTGGCTCGACGCTGACGAGCTCGTCGCCTGGAAGCGACTCGTGGCTGTGGTCGAGCTGATCCCGAGCGTTCTCGACGCCCAGCTGCGGCGCGACTCGGGCCTCACGCACTTCGAGTACCTCGTCCTTGCCATGCTGTCCGAGGTGCCCGACCGCACCCTTCGCATGACCGCCCTGGCCCATCGCACGAACGCGACGCTCACCCGCCTCTCCCACGTCGTCAGGCGTCTCGAGGAACGCGGGCTCGTCCTGCGCTTCCCGTGCCCCGAGGACGGTCGAGCGACCAACGCCCGCCTCACCGACGAGGGGGGCTGTGTCCTCACCGAGGCGGCCCCGGGGCACGTGACCACGGTTCGCGAGAGCATCTTCGACGCGTTGACGCCCGAGCAGGTCTCCGAGCTGTCCGAGATCGCCGATGCGATCTTGCGGCGGATCTGACCTCCTCCACCCGGCCGGCGGCGGGAGCGAGACCACGGACGAGCAGCGCGCTCTTCCAAGGGTGTTCGTGAGACTCCCCCAGGTTTCACGCCGTCTCCCTCAGGGTCGGGTCACGGCGGCAGGAGGTGCACGGCCGTCGCCGGCGGGTCGGAGAAGCTGAGCGCCAGCTGTTCGATGGCCTGGTCGCGGGCGGTCAGCCGTCCCTCGTGCTGACGCAGGTGCTCCTCCCAGGTCGAGACCCAGAACTGCTCGACGAACCTGTCCCGGTGCTCCGCGTCGCGGTAGAGCTCCCACCGGGTCGCGCCGCTGCGTAGCCGCGATCGGCGCATCTCGCCCATCGCATCCAGCCATTGCGGCTCCCGTTCGGGGGCGACGGTGTAGGTCACCGCGATCTGCACCGGTCCCACCGACGGGTCGGGTGTCAGGGCGACCCGGGCCTCACCCCAGTACGCGAGCGGGTCGAGGGCGTCTGCGGACGCGTCGGGGACCCGCCAGATCAGCCCGGTGCCGGCGGCGGCCGCTGCCAGCACCGCCGTGACGACGAACGTGGCGAACAGGTCGACCTGGTTGGCCACGAGCCCCCAGAGCACGGCGCCGAGGGCCTGGCAGCCGGTGAAGACCATCGTCCAGATCGCCATGCCCCGGGCCATGACCCACCCGGGCAGGAACAGCTGCAGCTCCCCGACCAGGGTGGAGATCGTCGTCGTCCAGGCCAGGCCCGCGGCCACCAGGATCAACAGGGCCGCGGCGAAGCCCTGCACCACGACCAGCGCCAGCAGGGTCGTCGCCATCAGCAGACCGGCGGCGGTGAGAGTCGCGTTGGTCGACAGCACCCGACGCACCCTGCCGAGCACGAGCGCGCCGGCGATCGCTCCGAGCCCCAGCGCCGCGAACATCACTCCGTACCCGCCGGCTCCGACGCCCAGCAGGCGCGTGGCGACCAGCGGCAGCAACGCCCACAACGCCGACGCCGGCAGCAGGAACACCGCCAGCCGCAGCAGCACGCGTCTGACGTCGGTGTCGTGCCACGCGTAACGCCCACCTGCGCGCAGCGCCGGCCAGAACCGTTCCCGGGCGCTGGTGGCTCTGGACGGGCGGCGATGCCAGAACAGCAGGGCGATACCCAGCGGGATGACCGACAGCGCGTTCAACGCGAAGACGGCCGCCACCCCGAACTGCGCGATGACCAGACCCGCCAGGGCGGGACCGGCCGCCCGGGAGACGTTCACCCCGACCATCTCCAACCGTGCCGCCGACCGGATCTGGTGGCGCGGCACGAGCTCGGGCGTGCTGGCCTGCCAGGCCGGCAGCTGCACCGCGGCCCCCACCCCGAGCAGCAACGTGAACACGAGAAGGAGCGATGGTGGCATGTGCCCGGCCAGGGTCAGCACGAGCAGAGACGCGCCGGCGAGGAGGAAGTAGACCTGCACCGCGAAGAGCAGCCAGCGCTTGTCGAAGGAGTCCGCCAGCACCCCCGCCGGCACAGACAGCACCATCACTGGCAGCGTGTTCGCCACCTGCACCAGCGCCACCACCGCCGCGGCGTTCGGTGAGTCGACGAGCAGCCACTGAGCACCCAGCGTCTGCATCCAGGTGCCCATCCCGGAGATCAGCACTCCGACCCACAACCACGCAAACATCCTCTGCCGCAACGGTGCCCATGGGGAGGACTCCAGGCTCGCCCTGACCCCGGAAGCTGCGGCAGCCGTCCGGATCCCCTCCTCCCCGGGGGCAGGGGAGCGATCATCCCGCCGAGGGGGACCCGGCAGACCCTCACCTCGCGGGGTGCTCATGCCTCCACGCTATGAGTCGACGAAGCGGACTGGGAGGTGCTGTCAGTACCCCCTTCGGATCGGCTCGTCGACAGTCGGGCGAGGGGGGTAACGCCAGTCCCTCCCACAGGGCAGGTCGCGCGCCTACGGTCGAAGGCATGACGCCACTGCAGCTGAACAACCACGTCGAGATGCCCGCCATCGGGCTCGGGGTCTTCCAGACACCGCCCGACGAGACCCGCGACGCCGTCGAGGCGGCCCTGGCGACCGGGTACCGCCACATCGACACGGCCGCCGCATACGGCAACGAGCGGGAGGTCGGCGACGCCGTCCGCAGCTCCGGCGTCGCCCGTGACGACGTCTTCCTCGAGACGAAGATCTGGATCAGCGACTACGGCTACGACCAGACTCTGCACGGCTTCGACAAGAGCGCCGCCAAGCTCGGTGTCGAGCAGATCGACCTCCTCATCCTGCACCAGGCCCTTCCCTCCGACTTCGACAGCACCCTCGAGGCCTACCGAGCCCTCGAATCGCTGCTCGAGGCCGGCAAGGTCCGCGCCATCGGTGTCAGCAACTTCATGGTGGACCACCTGACCGCCCTGCTGGAGACCGCGAAGGTTGTGCCTGCTGTCAACCAGATCGAGGTCCACCCGTACTTCCAGCAGAAGCGGGTCCAGG
This sequence comes from Humibacillus xanthopallidus, assembly GCF_006717145.1. GTDB lineage: Bacteria > Actinomycetota > Actinomycetes > Actinomycetales > Dermatophilaceae > Humibacillus > Humibacillus xanthopallidus. The sequence goes on from NZ_VFQF01000003.1 coordinate 708,375, forward strand.
AGTTCGGCGCGGCGCACGGGATCCTCACCCAGGCGTGGTCGCCGATCGGTGGGATCACCTTCTACCGCGACGGGCGCCATGCCAGCACCCTGCAGGACCCCGTCATCGGCGGCATCGCCGCCACGCACGGTAGGAGCCCGGCGCAGGTGATGCTGCGCTGGCACCTGCAGCGCGGCCGCTCCGTCATCCCCAAGTCGACCAAGGCACACCGCATCGCCGAGAACTTCGACGTCTTCGACTTCGACCTGAGCGATGCCGAGCTGACCGCCATCGACGCTCTGGACACCGGCCAGCGAGGCGGCCCCGAGCCAGCCGACATCACGCTCGAAGCCTTCGGGCGCCCCATCCCCGAGGCCTGACCGGTGGAACGCCAGTCAGGACTCTGCTGACTGGCCACCCGCTAGTTCTCAGGGCGGAACGGCGTCGTCGCCACGGTGACTCTGCCTCCTGAGCTGCTCATGATCGTCACGGTCAGGGGATCCGTCGGCTCATATGCGAAGACGGTGCCGCCGTAGCGTTGGCCGCCGCCGTTCTGGACCTCCCCGATGAGGGTGCCGTCCTGCCGGTAGGCGAGCAGGCGCGCCTGGCGGTCAGAGCTGTCTGCGCTGATCAGGAGCTGGCCCCCGCTGCTCGCGGTCGCGTTGGTCCAGCACTTGTCGACCCTGATGTGGTCGACGCCGCCGCGGCGCCCGGCATCGGCCCGGGCAGGGGAAACGGCAGTGGGCGCCGCAGTCGCTCCGGCATCGGGCACGGCCGTGATCCGCGCCCGGCCCGGTGTCACCGACATCGACGTGGTCGCGGCGGCGACCTGCGAGACGAGCGCACTCGACGCCTGCTGTGGTTGGGCACGATCGCCCCCGCAGGCACACAGAAGCCCGCCGGCGAGGGCGGCGGTGGCCGCGCAGAGCAGTCGCTGCAGTCGGTGACCCGACATCGGAGACCTCCCGACTCGCTTGCCGCGGTGTCACGGTGTCACGGGATGCCGTGGCGGCTGTCGAGGCCGGGGGGAACGGCCTCGACAGCCACCGGGGGGCGAAGTCCTACTGCCGGATCTTGTCGAGCCTCGACGGTGGGCTCGTGCCGATCACGGTTCCGGAGGCGTTGACCGCCTTCACCGTCAGGGGCGTCTGCGCACACGGGGTGGCATACGTTCCACCGAGGTTGCAGGCCGGCGGGGGTGCGCCGACTGCGGTGACGGTGAAGGAGCCCGGTGCGACCAGCGAGACCGTGAGGTTCGCTGCACCGAGAGTGGCCGGGTCGAACATCGTGCCCTTCTCCGTGAGGTACGGCAGGAGCACCATCGAGCTGACCGTCGTGTCAGTCGAGGTCGCCGTCACGATCAGCCGTTGCTTCGACGTCCGGTACTCGACGGGGGTCAGGGTGATGTTGGTCGGCACCGCCGCCGTGACGGTGACCGTGAGGGTCGTGTCAGGCGAGGTTCCGTTGGCGTTCGTCGCCTTGACGGTGAAGCTGTAGGTGCCCGCCACGGTGGGCGTGAACTTCAGCTGGGACGTCCCGCTGGCGGTGGCCGCAGCAGGTGTCTGCGAGAGGGCCGGGTTCGCCGGGCCGGCCGTCTGGGTCCAGGCCCAGGTCGGCGCCGGCAGCGAGCTGCTGGAAGCCGTCACCGTCACCAGGTTGCCGGCCGTGACGGTCTGGTTCTGGATCGGGTCGATAGTCGGCGGGGGTGCCGGCTGGACGGTGATCGTGGTGGAGTCGGACGCCACCCCGCACGCGTTCGAGACGGTGAAGGTCAGGTGGTAGGTGCCTGCCGCGAGCCCTGTCGCCTTGAACGTCGGCGTGGTCGTGCTGGCGCCGGTGAGGGCGCTGCCCAGGTCCGTGCCTCCGACCGTGGTCCCCGCAGTCCACTGGAGCGTGAGCGGTGTCGACGCCCCTGCCGTCACGCTGCCGGACAGCGGGATGCTGGCGCCGTTCGCGACCGAGTAGGGCGCACCGTTGATCGTCGGCGTCGCGCAGACGACGGCGGGAGCCGCCACGCTGCTGGGCCACGGGTCGAGAACGCCGACCTTGACGCCCGTGAGCGAGGTGTAGCCGCCGTAGGCGAGGAACGGGATCGAGTTGAAGTTGTCCTCCGGGACCGCAGTGCCGGGGACGTTCTCCGGGAAGATGTACTCGCCGATCGGGGCGTGGTACTGCCCGTAGTAGATGCCGTTGGCTGCCGTCTTGGCACCGGGCGTGCCAGGGACCTGGCTCGCGGGGTTCTCGTTGATCGTGCCGGGAAGGAACTCCGACAGCCCGTCGACGACGGCCCGGACCTCACGCGTGGGCGGGATGAACTGGCCGGCAGGAGGCGGGGTGCAGGCCTTCTGCGTCGGGACTGTCGCGGTGCACGGCGGCCGGAAGCGCCAGCGGCCTCGCACTGCGCCACCAGGGGGGCCGGGGTCGGGCATGATCGTGCCCCACTCGCGGTCGCTCGTGGCGCCGGTGACCGGGTTGATGTCCACGCCGTAGAGGCGGATCATCCGCGACTCGTCCGTGGACATGCCCTCGAACCTCGTGCGCACCGCGGCCTCGCCGGCGCCGAAGATCGTGAGGCCTCCGGTGCCGATCAGCGACACGTCGACCGACACGTATGCCGGGTCGACCCCGGGCTGCGTGTAGATGCCCAGGCTGGCCACGATCGTGTGGGCCGAGATGTACTGCCCACCGTTGGCTCCACCGTCCTGGATGAGGTTGCCGGCGAAGTTGACGTAGTCACCGATCTCGAACGGGGCCTGCTTGCGTGGGTCGGCGCAGGTGCCGCGTGCGCACGTGTTCGCGTCCACGTCGGCCGGGGAGTCCATGCGGAACATCGTGTACGCCGCACCCAGCACCGGCAGGGCCGGCTGCGGGGTGATGCCCGACGTGTCCGTGCCGTCGTAGACCGGCCGGTTGGACTGCGGGCACTCGGGGTCGTCGTTGGTCGAGGTCGGAGCGGTGCGCGGGATGCACATCGGGAAGCCGGTCTCGGCGAGGATGGTCGGGTTGTCCTGGTCGACCTGGAAGCGGTCGTCAGGTGACATGGCTCGCCCGAAGCGGCCGGAAGTCGTCGACCCGGAGATCGCGGGGTCGTTGATCCGCACCCGCGTGCCGGTGCCGGAGGCGCCCGGTGTGCCACCGACCTCCATCTCCCCGGTGCTGTAGTCGATGTAGTTGACGTAGCCGGCGCCGGAGTTGAGGTCCTGCTGGGCGATGTGGATCAGCCCGGCGATGTAGCGGTCGCTGCCCGCCTTGACGACGCGGTTGCCGACGACGTGGACCTCGTAGGTCGTGAGCGGCTTGGGGCTGTCACCGAGCGCCATTCCGGTCTGGGTCGGCCCGTAGGGCGCGGGTGCGTGGGTGAAGAGCTCCTGCCAGGTGAGTGCGCTGGCCGGGAGGATGACGACCGTCTCCTTGGGGACGACGACTGTGTGGCCGTCGAGGGTCAAGGTGCCGCCGGAGTGTGGGTCGCCCGCGGTGTCGAGCGTCGCCGTCTGGAGGAAGCCGGTGATGTCGAACTGGGTGCTCGAGGCCACCACCGGGTTGACCACCGGCGCGATCGACGGGGCAACCGCCCCGTTCGCGGCACCGACTGCCACCGGCGCCAGCCCCCCGGCCAGTGCGATCGCGGCCAAGGCCGAGAAGAGACGGCGCCGCTGTCGCGCGCCACCTCCCACTCGCAGGCCGCTGGTGGAGCGCGCGATGCGCGCAGCTCCGGGTTGACTAGACATTGTCGTCCTCCGTCCGTTTCCTGCCGTGTTGACGCGCGTTGACGTGCGTTGATGTGCGCTGGACGGGCCTGTACGAGCGACTGCCCCCGTCGCGGCACGACGTGCGGCGTGATCGCCGCAAGATCCCCCCTCAAGGATGTGAACTCCATGGTGGCTTCGGCGGCAGCGGCGAGCATGCGCCACGGTGGGGGGCTCCACTCCCCGAGAATTGGGGGACGCGGCCCACCTGAACCCGGCGGCATCCGCCCAGTTTTGGGGGAGCGCTCACCCCGATCGTGGCGGGCTCTTGTCACACCGGGCACTGCAATGATCAAGTGGCGGTGGAGAATCCGCGTTCGCGCTGCACGGTCCGCGCGCCGACACGGCATCCGCGACGTCCTCGAGACCAGGACTTCGCACCAGGGCCGCGAAGGCGGCCTCGCCCTGAGACAGGTGGTGAATGCGTGGTGCGGGTACTCATCGTCGACGACGTGCTCATCCTGAGGATCGGGCTCGCGTCGCTCCTCAGTCTGGAGCCGGATCTCGAGATCTGCGGTTCGGCGGGCAGCGGTGAGCAGGGCATCGAGGTCGCGAGGGAGACGTGCCCCGACGTGGTCCTCATGGACATCCGGATGCCCGGCATGGACGGGGTCGAGGCGACGCGCCAGATCCGGCACGACCTTCCGGCGACCCAGGTCGTCGTCCTGACGGGCGAGCCCTCCCTCCAGGGAAGGCAGGCTGCCCTCGAGGCGGGGGCGGCGGCATACGTCGTCAAGGACGCCGCCCCGGCGACGGTGCTCGAGGCGGTGCGCAGCGCCTGGAGCGCTCGCCCGCCGGGGTATGCCGTCTGACCGGGTCAGCGCTCGTCCGCCGGGGTATGCCGTCCGGCCCGGTCGGCGGTCGGGCGCAGTGGGCTCAGGGTTGCCAGTCGCTCGAGAAGCTCAGCGGGAACCGGGCCACGAGCCGGGTGCCGCCCCCGTCACGGTCCTCCAGTGACAGCTCTCCTCCGATGTCGGCGAGGGTGTCCTCGAGGAGGCGCAGCCCGAGGTGTCCCTCGGCTGCCGGCTCTGCAGTGGGGCCTACCCCGTCGTCGGTGACGGTGACCACGGCCTTCTCGTCCTCGACTGCAGCGACAAGGTCGGCACGCGATGCGTGGGCATGCTTGACGACGTTGCGAAGTCCTTCTCGCAGAATGCGATAGCTCAGCTGGATCACCTCCTTCGACACACCGTCGAACTCGGCTGCCACGTCGACTCCGACCGTGACGCCTGACGCGTGGGCGCGCGTCGACAGCACGCCCAGCGCCGCGATCAGGCCCTTGCGTGAGGGGTCGGCGGGATAGAGGTCGGTCACCAGCCCGCGGAGCGAGGCGATGTCCTTCGCGAGAGCCGGCCGCACGACCTCCACGACCTCGCGGGCCTCATGGGCCTCCGGCGGAAGCTCGTCGAGGATGACGGGGAGCGCGTAGCCGAGGGCGCTGAGGTCCTGGATCAGGCCGTCGTGGAGGTCCTCCGCCATGCGGCGACGCTCCAGGTCGGACGCCGCCAGCGCGTGCCGCAGCATCGCACTGCGCTCGGCCTGCGCGCGTTCGACCCGGCGAGCGAGGGAGAGGGCGAGCGGCAGGACGAAGAGAGTGAGGATCAGCATCGAACCCACGGCGAGGGCCGTGAGCCGACCCAGGATGAGGCTCTGGTCGCTGTCGAGACGGTCGGTCGACCAGTAGGACTCGATGACGACGGGTTGCTGGTCGGCGTCGACGGCGCCGGCGTAGACCTCGAGGAGCCGGCCCGCCCCCCGTTCCTCGATGTTCTCCACCTTGCTCAGGTCGGAGAGGTCGGCGACGACGTTCGACGTGCCGAAGAGCGCCACGATCTCGTCGTCCATCGTGAAGGTCCTGCCGATGAGGTCCTGCTCGTCCGACCAGATGACCTTGCCGTCACTGGACCAGAGCTTCACGTGCACGATGGAGCCGTCGCGAAGCCGTGACTCGACGACCGTGACCAGGCCGGTGGAGGCCGTGGCGTCGCCGGTCCGAACTGCCTTGTTGACGAAGGGCGCCGCGACGTTTCGGGCGAACGTCCCTCCGCGCAGGCTCGCCTCGTGCAAGGCGATGTCGGCAGAGAGCGCGCGAGCCACGAGGACGACGGCCACGGCGACGAGGACGAACGCGACGAGACTCCACAGCGCGAACCGCGTGAGCGCCTGACGGGCAATGGGTTTCGACCCATGCCCTCGCCGGAGCCGGAGCCTAGTCACGAGGCGTGGTTGACACGAGCCCGATCCGGCTCGCCGTCACCACTGCCTCGAGCTGCGAGTGCGCGTGGAGCTTGCGCAGCAGGCTCTTGACGTAGCCACGACAGGTCGAGAGCGAGATGCCCAGGTCTCTTGCGATCATGACGGCATCGGCCCCGTCGGAGAGCCGGCGCAGGACGTCCTCCTCGCGGGGCGTGAGCCGGGGGACGGGCGGTCCTCGCCGCGGTTCGCCGGATCGCACGAGGTTGCGCATGAGTACGGGGTTGACCGCGAAGCCCGTCCGCGTCGACGAGCGAACGGCCGCGAGGATCTCGTCGAGCGAGCCGTCCTTGGGCAGCAGCGCGCACGCGCCCGCGTTGACCGCCCGGGTGAGCAGCGTCTGGTCGATGAAGGCGCTGAGCACGATGATGCGCACGTCGGGTGCAGCGCGTGCCAGGTCGGCGGCCACCTCGATCCCGTCGTCGTCACCCAGCCGGACGTCCATGAGGACGACGTCCGGCTTCCAGTGCGCGGCCATGGCACGGGCTTGCGCCCCGTTGACGGCAGTGGCGACGCAGTGCATGTCCGACTCGCGGTTGATCGCGAGCCCGATGGCGTCTGCGAGCACCCCGTGGTCGTCGACGATCAGCACCGATGTCTGCTCGCTGTCGAGACATGGTGAAGTCTCCATAGGCACCTCCCCCCCGGGAGCATCTGATCCGCTCAGTATCAGGCAGGAGATGGGGGCTGTCTCGCGAATTGCGTTCTGACGACTGGTTGTCCGCATTTGCCCACTGCGGAGAGGCGCGCGGCCTCGCACCCCGAGGTTCTCCCGAGGCCGGCTCCTCACCATGTCGACCAATGGAAGACGTCCGCGATCCGCGGACGGTTCAGCCAGAGCCGGTCGCACATGGACGGTCGAGCACCTCCTGCGGCGCACGGCTCGGTGTGAGTCATACGAGGAGATGTCATGAACGCATTCACACCCTCGGAGGAGCAGGAGCTGCCCCTGTCGGGGAGCGCAGGGGTCCACCGACGGACCGTTCTGCGGCTCGGGGCAGCCGGCGGCCTCGGCGCCGCCCTGGTCGCTGCGCGTGGCCTGGGGGCACCCTTCCTGGCCGACCGGGGGCTGCTCTCACCCGACGGTGCCTTCGCCCAGTCCTCGACGACGCTCGGGGACCTGCTCTTCTACGTCGAGGCGTTCCCCACCAGCCCCCTCATCCTCTCGCCGTTCACCGACGCGCTTCCCGTCCCGCAGGCGCTCTCGCCGATCGCGGCCTCGACCTTCAGTGCCTGGGCCCAGCCGCCGGGACCCGGAGTCGGCCAGCAGAACTCGTTCGGCAACGAGCGGCACCAGATCTGGCCCAGCAAGATCGGCTACCCCGACCCTCTGGTCTACAAGATCGACCTGCGCGTGAGCACGCACTCCTTCACGACGTCGCAGGTGCTGCCCATCGACGCCAACGGCAAGCCGACGACCTCTTACGACGCCTTCGGCGCCACCTACGCCGCCGGCACGAAGCGCTGGCTGCCGATGAGCACCATCTACGGCTTCAACGGGACCTTCCCCGGGCCGCGCATCAACGCCGAGTACGGCAAGCCGGTGCTCGTGCGCTTCGAGAACCATCTCGACGAGAACCCCCTGAACCTCGACCGCCAGGACTTCGGGGCGCCGGACTGGTCCTTCCTCACGCACCTGCACAACGGGCACACGGCCCCCGAGAGCGACGGCAACCCGCACTACTGCATGACCTACGGGCCGAAGTGGAGCGGCTACGGGCCGAAGACGTTCTGCGACAACCTCTACCTCAACTGGCCGGCCGGCGGGGACGACCGCGAGAAGCAGTCCTTCTTCTGGTTCCACGACCACCGGATGGACCACACCGGGTCCAACGTCTACAAGGGCATGGTCGGTCTCTACCCGATCTACGACCCGAAGAACGGGATGGACATGGGCGACGAGAACCGGGGCCTCCGGCTTCCCGGTGTCCGCCGGGACAACCCCGACGGCTCGTTCGACGTCGACTACGACGTGCCCCTCGCGTTCTACGACTGCCGTCTCGACGACGGCGTCACGACGCACCAGGACGTGCATGACGGCATGGGGGAGTTCCCGGCCGCGAAGAACCCTGCGACGCATCCCGAGTGGTGGGGCAAGACGTTCTACAAGCACTTCCCGAACCACGGCTTCGTCGGTGACATCTTCACCGTCAACGGCACGGCCTACCCCGTCATGCAGGTGCGGCGTCGCAAGTACCGCTTCCGCTTCCTCGACGCCTCCATCGCCCGCATCTACGAGTTCAAGCTGATGGCCTCGACGCAGGGCCCGAAGTCCTCGGCGTCGCTGGGCTACGGCGGCGACGAGCTCGAGGGGCAGTACCGCATCCCCGACGGCCAGCAGTGCATGAAGTTCACCCAGATCGCCTCGGACGGGGGGCTGCTGCCCTTCGCGCTGACGCGCGACTCGTTCGAGCTGTGGCCGGCCAAGCGGCGTGAGGTCATCATTGACTTCACGCGCTACCAGGACGGGACGCCGACGACGAAGGGCGACGTCATCTACCTGACGAACGTCATGAAGATGCCGGACGGGCGCATGTGGGCGAGCTCCTCGCGCTTCTCGCCGGACCCGAAGTACAAGGTGCCCGTGCTGAAGTTCGTCATCGGCGACGACGCTCCGGACAACAGCCTCATGCCACAGCCCGGTCAGCTGCTCCGCGAGCTGCCGCCCCTGCCGGGCAACTGGCAGAGCATGCTCGAGAACCGCCTCATCTTCGAGGTCGAGCGGGGCAGCGCGTCAGCGGATGTCGAGTGGCTCGTCAACGGGCAGCCCTTCGACCCGACCCATGTCGGAACGAGCCTGAAAAACCCTGCAGGTAAGGCACTTCCGGCCTCGCAGAAGGTCAACAGCTTCAACCTCTGGGAGATTCGCAACGGCGGCGGGGGATGGGTGCACCCGTTCCACCTCCACATGGAGGAGCACCGGGTCGTCATGCGCAACGGCAAGGACGCCACGAAGGGCAGCGCAGGTCACCCGGACGACGTGTCGCGAGAGGACCTCACGGCGCTCGACCCGAGCGAGTCAGTCATCGTCTACCGCGGATTCCGTGACTTCGTCGGCCCCTACGTGGCCCACTGCCACAACCTGGCCCACGAGGACCACGCCATGATGTTCGGCTGGGAGATCACGTCGTAGCAGCCGTATGCCGTGTCGTGGCCGCCGGACCAAGGGCGCCACCGCACGGCCTCGGCAGCCGATGGCAAGGAGCGCAGTGTCATGACCACACCCCCGACAACCTCCACCTCCTCGACAGCTTCCCACCCCGCTGACGCGAGGCCGGTCCGTCGCGCAGCCGTGCCGTGGGCAACCGTGCTGCCGCTCGCGGTCGCGCTCGCCTACGCGGACGGCTTCTGGGTCACCTCGCTTCGCGGTGCGGTCGGTGCCGTAGGCCGCGGCCAGGGCCCGTTCGCCACCTGGTGGCGCGAGTCGAGCGTCCTGATCCCCGTCTACGTCTGCGCGGTGATCGGCGCGCTCGCACTGGCGCTGGAGTGGTCGAGGCTCCGGGGCCGGTCTCGGCCGAGCCTGGCCGTCGTCGGACTCCTCGTCGTCGTGGCCGGGACCCTCGTCGGGGTCGCCGCCATCGCGGCGGGCGCAGCCTCCGACTACCACGTGCAGTCCGAGCAGGTGCAGATGATGGCGTCGATGCGCGGGGACTGCCGCGCGGACTGCATCGAGCGGTTGCGGCATGACACGTTGTGGCTCCAGGTGCGGGCCACAGGTCTGGGCGCGGCACTCCTGCTTGTCACCAACCTCGGGGTCCTCTCGTGGGTGACGATGTTCCGGGGAGGCCGTCTCGACGCGGTGCGCTGGGGGCGCCCGCCGCGCGCGGCTGCGGATGGACACGTCGAGCTCCGAAGGCTCCTCGCGCTGGCTCTGGTCGGCAGCGCACTCATCCACGTCCTGGTCGTGCCGGAGCACGTCGACGAGTGGCTGGCAGCGGGGCTGTTCTTCATCGCCCTGGCGGCTGCGCAGCTGGCGGCTGCGGGCCTCGTGATGCGAAGGCCCGGCCGCGTCGTCCTGCTTCTTGTGATCGCCGGCTCTCTCGCGACGCTCCTGCTCTGGGTCTGGACCAGGCTCTGGGGGCTGCCGATCGGACCCGGTGCAGGCGTGCCCGAGCCGGTCGGCGTGCCCGATGTCTGCGCCGGCGTCCTTGAGCTTGTGGGGCTGGGCCTTGCCATGGTCCTCCTGCGTGCAGCACCGGCCGTGCGGACCCGTGACCGCGGGCCGGAGCACCTGAGCCGCCTCGCGGTGGTCGCGGTGCTGGCCGTGCTGGTGATGGGGGTGGCGGCCACCCAGCCGGGCTGGTTCGACGTCGTCCAGACGTCGAGCATGGCCGACTCCGGCACGACCGGCGGCTAGCAGACGACTCGCGGTTTGTTCGCGAAGTGACGCGGCCGCCGACCCCCAATCTTCGGGTCCCGCGTCCCCGCAGGTGGTGGTCGAGTCATCCCGTCCCTCACGCGCACCATGGTGGGGTCACGGGAGGGTTGACATGACGAAGTCAATGCAAGAGGAGTGGGCGAGGGCATCCGGCGGGGGCGCCGGAACCTCGCAGGTGGAGGTGCCCACGCACTTCGGGGCACAGCATGCTGCGCGCCCGCGCGCGCAGGCTGACGTGCGCCCACGCGCACAGGTGACGCTCTGCCGGAGCCTGTCGGTGTCGGTCGGCGGCACGACCGTGGGTCCCCGACAGCTGGGCGGGGCGAAGCCGCGGCAGATCCTCGTCGCGCTGCTGCTCCACCCCGAGCAGGCCGTGTGCAAGGCGAGTCTCGTGCGGCTGCTGTGGGGAGGTTCACCGCCGGCCGGGGCTCTCAGCACGCTCGAGGGGTACGTCAGCCTGCTGCGGAAGCGGCTCGAGGGCCTGGCGCCGGGCCTGGAGAACGCGGTTCGCACGGTGCCCGGCGGATACCTGGCCGACCTGGCGTTCCTGGACGTCGACGTGCACCGCTTCCGCAGGCTGGGCCTCACGGCCCGCTCCGCCGTGGCCGAGGAGGCCGTGCTCGCCTATGCGGGAGCCATCGACGCGCTGACCGGCGCGCTGCTGCCCGAGGAGGACGTCGACTGGATCGAGCAGGCACGCGAGGAGCTGGACGGCGAGCTGCTGCAGGTCCTCACCGATGCAGCCGCTGTCGCCCTGGAGGTCGGAGACCTCGGTCGGGCCCACCGCTGGGCCCGAGCAGCGATCTCCATGGACCCCTACGACGAGCCGGCCTGGCGCGTGGTCCTCGAGTGCTGCGAGCGCCGCGGCCTCTACGCCGACGGCCTGCGCGCCTACGACGAGTGCCGACGCCTGCTCGCAGGCGAGCTCGGATGCACCCCCGGGCCCGGTGTCCGTGAGGCCTTCGGCCGGCTCCTCGAGCGCGCGAAGCAGGTCGACGACGACCCCCTGGCGGCACTCATGGACGCCGTGGTCCGGCTGCACCTCGCGGTCTCCTCGCCTGCCGAGCCCACGACGGAGCCGACCGGCCCCGGGGTCGACCGGGCTGACGCCGGAGATGTCGAGGAGGACTGGCGGCTGCTGGAGCGCTTCCTCTCGATGGCCAGAAGGCACACCGAGCACCCGTCGCGCCTGTCGGCGTGAGCGCCCCGACGACGGCGCCCCTCGCAGCTTCGGGCCGACGTCGGGCAGGAGCGATCGTCGTCCCGACGCGTCACGTCAGTACCGGGGGACTCTGGTCAGGGCGAGAAACTCTGCCCTGGTGCGGGGGTCCTCGCGCATCACGCCCAGCAGGCTCGATGTGATCGTCGTCGTGCCCGGTGCCTGCACCCTGCGAAGCGTCATGCACAGGTGCTCAGCCTCGATCACGACACCGACCCCGGCGGCGGACAGCTGGGCGCTCAGCCAGTCGGCGATCTGAACCGTGAGCCGCTCCTGCACTTGCGGACGTGACGCGAAGTGCTCGAGCACCCTTGCCAGCTTTGACAGCCCGAGAATGCGCTCTCCGGGGAGGTAGCCGATGTGCGCGGTGCCGACGAACGGCAACATGTGGTGCTCGCACAGAGAGCGGAGGGGGATGCTCTTGGCGAGGATGAGCTCGTCGTAGTTCCCGTCGTTGGGGAAGGTCGTCAGGTGGAAGGGTCGTGGGCTGGTCATCTCCAGAAGGGAGGCAGCCATCCGCTCCGGAGTGCGCATCATGGCCTCGCTGTGCACGTCGATGCCCAACGCCTCCAAGAGGATTCGCGCCCCTGTGGCCGCCCGCTCCAGGTCTGGTTCACCGACCGCACCGGTCCCGTTCCACGGCTGGCGAGTGTGGTGAGGCCTGGGTGGCAGGACGGTCGGGGACGGGTGCGACGAGGTGGACGACGGGTTCATCAGATGAGTCCTTCCTGGGTGTGGGCCCCGGCTGACAGCGCATGCGGAGCACGGGGGTCCGAGAGGGGAGCGGGCGTGCGGTGCGCGTGGAGACGGAGCGTCCTCGGGTCATCGACGTCCGGCGTCGTCGCCAGCCAATGGCTCGCGCTCTCGTGCGCTCGCGTCATGAGGGTCGACGTCTGGCTGAAGTCCGCCGGGGAGACCGCGAGCGGGCACAGAGGTGGGATGAGGTGCAGCCGGGCGGGGGCGGTGTAGCCCCGCACCTCGGCGGCGAGCTGGCGGTGCAGGAGCAGGCTGAGGGCCGTCAAGGCGGTGCCGAGGGCCGAGGTCGGCCGAGCACCCGCGCACGGGTAGCCCGCCGGCAGCAGGTATATGTCGGACACGCCCTGCGTCGCCGTGCGCACGAGCAGGTCCAGCTCGCCGATCGCGCCGTCGACCAGCGTCCTGCCCTCATGGGCCACCGGCGGCAGCACGCCGGGCACTGCGGCGCTGGCCCGCACCGCCGTGCTGACCGGACCGTGCCTGATGACCAGCCCGCGGCCCGTCACGAGGTCCGTTGCGGTGACCTGGACGGGGATGCGCGCGTCGTCGAGGAACTCGTAGCCGAGGTGGCGCGCCAGCAGCCGCCGCAACGCCATCCCGGAGAACAGCGACGGGGCGCGGCGCCGCGAGCGGCCGCGAACCAACGGCGCGGGTCGATGGCGAAGACGTCCTGCCGGCGCATCCCTCGCCACAGCATCGTCAGCGCCCGCAGCCGTTCCGTCGTGCTGCCCGGACCGCCGAGGTATGCCGCGTTGACCGCCCCGACGGACGTGCCGACCAGCAGGTCGGGCTCGATCCCGTGCTCGTGCAAGGCCGTCAACATACCGACCTGCACGGCACCGAGACTGCCGCCACCCGTCAGCACGAACGCCGTGACCACGGTCAGACCCGGTGCAGAGGCCAGAGGGTCGGCCGCGGGTCGAAGCGAGTTGCCAAGCGCTGCAAGGCAACCGCCGACAGCAGCAGGCCGAGGTCGCGCAGCGCGACATCGTAGAAGCCGTGCAGCAGCAGCAGGTTGAGGATGATCCCGCCGAGCCAGGCCGCGACGACCAGGGCGCCGAACCGCGGGTGGACGGCCACGAGGAGGCCGGCGACGACCTCGACGACGCCGACGGCATACATCGCCTGGTGGGGTGAGACGGGCAGCGCCTGCGACAGCACGGGGGCGAGGTACTGGTCCCAGTGCACGAGGAGGTTGGTGAACTTGTCGAGGCCGAAGACGATGGGGGCGATGACGAATGCACCCCGCAGGACGGCATACGCCTGGAACGTCGGGTCTCCCTTGAGACGTCGGGCGCTCTGCCGGGTGTCCTGCATCGAGTGGTGGCTGGCTGTGGTGACCATGTGTCCTCCTGGACGAGTGACCGGGTGTCCGACCGCCGCTCGCCGGACAGCGAGGCGAAGGGGTGGGACGCTGACGGTGTGTTGGCGCCATCCGGAGGCACACGTCTTACCGAGGGCGGTGGATCCGGTAAGACCGGGGGCCCCGCCCGCGGCAAACAGGGCATGATCACCCATCCGAGCCGTACGACGGCCCCCACCGCAGGTTGCCGCTCGGCAGGCCCTCCTCTCGACGTCGTCGAGTGGCGGTCGTGCCGGCTCCGAGAGGCAGGCTTCGGGCCCGCCCTCGCCGACACGCTCGCCCGTATGCGGGTCGACCTCCACGAGCTGCTCGGGCTCGTCGATGCCGGCTGCCCACCCGAGCTCGCCGCGCGAATCCTGTGGCCCCTCGACGGGGACGTCCCCGAGGCGGGCCGATGACCGCCCTCAGCCGGGACGAGCCGCGCGCGGCGGCACCGTCCCGGCCCCACCGCGGCGCCGCGGCCCTGCCGCCCGGTGCGGCGGCCCTGCCGCCCGGCGCCCCGGTCTGCGGTCGCCACGACGAGCCGGACCCGATGGACTGGGTGGCGGCCCTCCACGGTGCGGGGGCCGAGCACGCCGAGGCTCTGCGCCGGCTCCACGCCCTGATGGTCCGCGCCGCTGCCCACCAGGTGTGGCGGATGCGTTCCGCCCTGCCGGACCCCTCGCCCGGCACCGTCGAGATCATCGTCAACCAAGCGGCTGACGAGGCCATGACTGCCCTGCTCGGCAAGCTGGACTCCTTCGAGGGCCGCAGCCGCTTCACCACCTGGGCCTTCAAGTTCGCCATCCTCCAGGCCGCGACCGAGGTGCGGCGCGTGCAGTGGCAGCACCGCGAGGTGCAGTGGCGCGACCTCGACGAGCCCCGCGCGTCCGCACACGACGACCCCGAGAGCCACGCCGAGGGGGCCGACCTCTCGCGCGCCGTGGCGGCCGCCATGCGCGAGGTCCTCACGCCCTACCAGCGCCGGGTGGCCGTGGCGCTGCTCGTCGACGGCGTGCCGATCGACGTGCTTGCCGATCGGCTGGGCACGACGCGTGGTGCGCTCTACAAGACCCTCCACCACGTTCGGGTGCGCCTGCGCGTCGAGCTCACGGCCAGGGGATACCTACCGACGCGGCCCGCCAGGTCGAGGGGCGGCGGACCTGGCCCGGCACCCGCGAACGCCGACTACTCCGAGGCCCCCACGACGCATACGGGAGGTGTCCGATGAGCGCCCCACGCCAGCCACGAGAGCCAGTGCTCCCGCCGGACGCCGTCGACACCCTCCTCCGGGACACGACGCCGTGGCTCTCCTGCGAGGAGTGCTTCGAGCGGATGGACACCTATGCGGAGGCGACCGTCGCCGACCCGGCCCACGTGGACGAGGCGATGGACACCCACCTGCGCGGCTGCGCAGCCTGCGACGAGGAGGCCCGGTCGCTCATCGACCTGCTGCGCGCGTGACGACTCGCCACGCGAGAGCGGTTCCGAGGCCGTATGCCGTCCGAGGAGTGTGTCCGGAGGGTGGCGTGGGTGGTCGGTCACCCTTGTCGGGTGACGCTCGGGCCAGGCGGTGAGGGGGAGGATCGGGTGATCCGAGAGGGAGGGGTCCCGAGGTGCCTGACGACACTGTTGAGGCCGGCGACACCGGCGCGACGGCACCGGCCGCGAGGCGTCGGCGACTGACGCTCCGGCGCAAACCAGCCCGGCCTTCGGCCCTGGCTCAGCGCTGGACCACGGTCGAGGGGGTCAAGCTGCACTACCGCGAGTCGCCCGGGCCGCCCGGGGGCGCCACGATGACGCACCTGCACGGCTTCGGCCTCTCCGGCAGCTACCTCGTGCCGACGGCCGAGCTGCTCGCAGACGACTTCCACACGCTCGTGCCCGACCTGCCCGGGTTCGGCCGGAGCGGCCGCAGCCCCAGCCCGCTCGGGGTCGAGGGGCTGGCTCACGCCGCGGCCTCCTTCCTCGATGAGCGGCAGGTGGCCACGACGACGATGGTCGGCAACTCGATGGGCTGCGCGGTCATCTGCGAGTTCGCCCACCACCACCCGGATCGACTCGACCGGGCGGTCCTCGTCGCCCCCGCCGGGGGCCTGCACAACCAGCCGCTCGGCAAGGCACTCGGGCAGCTGATGATCGACTCCGTGCGCGAGCCCCCGAGCCTCATCAAGGTGGCGGTGCCCGACTACCTGCGGTTCGGCGTGCCGAGCACGATGCGGCTCTTCCGCGCCCTCACGCAGTTCCCCGCGCTCGACCGACTGCTCGAGATCGACGTGCCCACCCTCGTCGTGATCGGCAGGTCGGACCCGCTGATGCCCGGGCCCACGCGCGTGAAGGAGGTTGCCGGGCGCACGGCCAACTCGGTGCTGCTCGTCGTCATCGACGGTGCGGCGCACGCCATCAACTTCAGCCACCCGGGCGAGCTCTCCAACGTCATCCGGCAGTTCATGACGGACCAGCCGATCGTCGACGACCCGAACTCGCCGGGCCAGGCCCGGGCCTACGAGATCCACCGCGGGGAGCACCTGCCGGGCACGACCTGACGGGACGCGGGCCACCGGCGGATGTGAGTTCGCTCCACTTCCGTCACTCTCCCTTGCGCCAGCACCGACCCCGGAGTTGGGTGTGGGGAGACTGTCCTGTCCGTTCACCGACGCACGCCCGAGAGGCCACGATGACCGACGCTCCGCTCGAGACCCTCGACCCGACCCTCTCGCACACCCGTGGCGAGTCCGAGCCAGCCCTCATCGAGCAGACGATCGGCGACAACTTCGACGACACCGTGCGGCGCTTCGGTGACCGCGAGGCGCTCGTCGACGTGGCCCAGGGCCGCCGATGGACGTATGCCGAGCTGCGGGCTGACGTCGACCGGCTCGCTCGCGCCCTGCTGGCCGTCGGGGTCAGGACCGGTGACCGGGTGGGCATCTGGGCCCCCAACTGCTCCGAGTGGACGCTCGTGCAGTACGCGACCGCGAAGATGGGGGCGATCCTCGTCAACATCAACCCCAGCTACCGGTCCCACGAGCTGCAGTACGTCCTCGGCCAGGCCGGCATCTCGACGCTGATCTCGGCCGAGTCGTTCAAGTCGAGCAGCTACCGCCAGATGGTCGACGAGGTGCGTGACGAGGTCGAGGGGCTCGAGCGCGTCATCTACATCGGCACGTCCGACTGGGACGACCTGCTCACCCACGCCGACGAGGTGTCGGAGAGCGAGCTGGGCGGCATACAGGCGGGGCTCAAGAACACCGACCCGATCAACATCCAGTACACCTCTGGCACAACGGGATTCCCGAAGGGCGCGACGCTCAGCCACCGCAACATCCTCAACAACGGCTACTTCGTCGGAGAGCTCTGCGACTACACGGAGGCCGACCGGGTCTGCATCCCGGTGCCGTTCTACCACTGCTTCGGCATGGTCATGGGCAACCTCGCCTGCACGACCCACGGCGCCTGCATGGTGATCCCGGCCCCCGGGTTCGACCCGGCGGCGACGCTGCGTGCGACGCAGGACGAGAAGGTCACCTCGCTCTACGGCGTCCCGACGATGTTCATCGCGGAGTGGAACCTGCCGGACTTCGCGGACTACGACCTGTCGACGGTGCGCACCGGCATCATGGCCGGATCCCCTTGTCCCGCAGAGCTGATGAAGAAGCTCATCGCCTCGGGCATCGAGGAGATGACGATCTGCTACGGCATGACCGAGACCTCGCCGGTGTCGACGCAGAACCGCACCGACGACACCTTCGACCAGAAGGTCGGCACGGTCGGGCGCGTCGGGCCGCACCTCGAGATCAAGATCGCCGACCCGGTGACGGGCGAGACGCTGCCGAGGGGCAGGGCCGGTGAGTTCATGACGAAGGGCTACTCCGTCATGCTCGGCTACTGGGAGCAGCCCGACAAGACGGCCGAGGCCATCGAGGACGGGTGGATGCACACGGGCGACATCGGGGTCATGCACGACGACGGCTACGTCGAGATCACCGGCCGCATCAAGGACATGGTCATCCGCGGCGGAGAGAACGTCTATCCGCGCGAGATCGAGGAGTTCCTCTACACCCACCCCGACATCCTCGACGCGCAGGTGATCGGCGTCCCGGACGCGAAGTACGGCGAGGAGCTCTGCGCGTGGATCCGGATGAAGGACGGCGCGACCCCGCTCACCGCCGAGTCGCTGCGCGAGTTCTGCACCGGTCAGCTCGCCCACTACAAGATCCCGCGCTACGTCGAGATCGTCGAGGAGTTCCCGATGACGGTGACGGGCAAGATCCGCAAGGTCGAGATGCGGGAGGTGACGGCCGAGCGTCTCGGTCTCGTCTGAGGTCGACACGTGCGGTGCGCCGGGCTCTGGGTATGGACCCAGGCGAACCGGTGCGGTGCCGCCGTGCCGGGGAAGGCTCCCGGGCAGTAGGTTTCGGGGGAAGGGGTCGTGAGGACCGCCCATCCGAAGGGAATGGAATGTCGGACACCACCAAGCTGATCCTGGCGATCGTCGTCGTCGTTGTCGTCGTCGCTGTGATCATCAGTCTCTTCATGAACGCGAGGAAGCGTCGTGAGCTGGAGCACCGGCGTTTCGAGGCAGGCGAGCTGCGGGCCCGCATCGACGAACACGCCCCGCACCTGCAGGAGACCGCGGACCGCGCCTCGGTGACGGGGGCGATCGCAGCTGACGCCCGCACCGAGGCGGAGCGCACCGCAGCCGAGGCCGAACGCAAGGCCGCCGAGGCCCGAGCGCTCGAGGAGCAGGCGCAGCAGCAGGCCGCCGAGGCGCGCCGGCTGGAGGGACACGCCCAGAAGCACGCCGCTGAGGCCGAGGCCGCCCAGTCCTCGCTCGTCGAGCTCGAGCGCAACGCCGACCTCATCGACCCCGACGTGCGCACCGACGACGAGGGCTACCGGCTCGACGAGTCGGGGCAGCGCCTGCCCGGGAAGGAGCGCGACGGCGCTGCTCCCGTCGTGGCGACCGGCGCCGCCGCCGCAGCCTCGGCGCCGTTCCTGCGCGACGACGACGAGCCTGACCTCGCCGACGCGGAGAACCCCTTCGCCACGAACGTTGCTCACGAGAGCGCGGAGACGGCTGACGCCTCGACGGACGCCGCGTGGGAGGACTCGACGGTGGGTACGGACACCGTTGACCGCACCCCCCACGAGAGCAGGGACGACGTGAGCAACGACGACACGACCACCCGCGACGAGACCGCGAGCGACGCCGAATCCACTGGCGCAGAGGCAGACACGACGAGCGAGCCCCGCGAGGCGCCCGCCTCGCCGACCACTGACGCTGACGAGGGGCCGGTGGAGCCGGAGTACGACGACCATGGGCTGCTCGTGCGCGACCACACCGAGGAGACCGTCTCGGTGCCTGCACTCGAGGACCGCGACGAGTACCTGAGCGACAAGGGCACTCCCGGCGACGACCCCGGCGACCACCGGGGCCAGCCGTGGGCGACGACCTCGGGCACGCCGGCACCGGAGGCCGAGACCGACTCGGAAACCGACTCGGAAACCGACTCGGAGACCGACTCGGACACCGGTGCGGAGACCGGTGCGGAGGAGGGCCCGGCGACCGAGGGCGCCCTGGGATCGCGCATGGACCCGTCGACGGAGACCGAGATCGACGGCGGCACCGCCGACTCCGGTGACTCCGCCGCCGACGACGCACCTGACGCGGTTCACGACGCCGCACCCGAATCGGCCCACGACGAGCCGCAGCAGTCGGGGCCGCGGGTCTCGTCCTTCGAGGAGGTCGTCGACGGCGGCTTCGGCATCGGGTCGGCCGCGCCCTTGCCCGACGGCGTCCAGCCGCTCGGTCACGACGTCAAGGCGAGCCGCGACGGCAGCACCTTCCTGCTGCCCGGCGAGGAGGGCTACGACGACGCGCAGCCCGACGTCTGGTTCTACAACGAGGAGTCGGCGCGCCGCGCCGGCTTCCGCAGGCACGGCGAGTAGGCGCGCGGCCCCAGCGGGGCCGTCCACACCTCGACGGGCAGGTCGCCACACGCGACCTGCCCGTCGTCGTGCGTGCTCGCGCACCCCCCAGCGGGAAACGGCGGCGCGACGACCGTCGGGCCGCACCTAGACTTGCCCGCATGGTTTCACCGCTCGTCGCGCTCACGCCCAGGGTCCAGTCCGCGATCGCCGCCGCACTCGGCGACGAGTATCGCGAGGCCGACCCGGTGCTGCGCCCGTCGCAGTTCGCCGACGTGCAGGTCAACGCCGCGCTCGCGCTCGCCAAGCGGGTCGGTATGCCGCCGCGCGAGGTCGCCGCGAAGATTGTCGACGCGCTTGACGTCGACGGCGTGTGCGATGCCGTCGAGGTGAGCGGCCCGGGCTTCATCAACCTCACTTTCTCGAATGCCTGGCTCGCCTCGCTCCTGCAGGAGGTCGCCGCCGACGAGCGCACCGGGGTGCCGCTCCAGGAGCGCGAGAACATCCCCATCGACTACTCCGCGCCCAACGTGGCCAAGGAGATGCACGTCGGTCACCTGCGCACGACGGTCGTCGGCGACGCGCTGGCCCGCACCCTCGAGCACCTTGGCCACAACGTCGTGCGGCAGAACCACATCGGCGACTGGGGCACCCCGTTCGGGATGCTCATCGAGCACCTCCTCGACGTCGGCAAGGACTCCGCCGAGGCCGAGCTGCTCGTCACCGACCCCAACGCCTTCTACCAGGCCGCGCGGGTCAAGTTCGATCTCGCCGAGAAGGCCGAGCCGGCAGGCAGCGCTGGCGATTTCAACACCCGGGCGCGCACGCGGGTCGTTTCCCTCCAGGCCGGCGACCCCGACACGCTCGCCCTCTGGCAGGAGCTCGTCGACCTCTCGAAGACGTACTTCAACAAGGTCTACTCCACCCTCGGCATCACCCTGACCGACCTCGACCTCGCGGGCGAGTCGACCTACAACGCGGTGCTCGGGTCGCTCTGCGACGAGCTCGAGGCGGCGGGCATCGCGACGATGTCCGACGGCGCTCTCTGTGTCTTCCTCGACGGCTACACCGGCCGCGAGGGCAAGCCCGTGCCGCTCATCATCCGCAAGTCCGACGGCGGCTACGGCTACGCGACGACCGACCTCGCGACGATCCGCTACCGGGTGCACGACCTCAAGGCGCACCGCGTGCTCTACGTCATCGGGGCGCCGCAGGCGCTGCACCTCAACATGGTGTGGGACACCGCGCGCAAGGCCGGCTGGCTGCCCGACGACGTCGTTCCCGTGCACGTGCAGATCGGCAACGTGCTCGGCGAGGACCGCAAGATCCTCAAGACCCGCTCCGGCAAGCCGCTGCGGCTCATGATGCTGCTCGACGAGGCCGTCGAGAAGGCCCGCGCCGTCATCGACGAGGCGCGGCCCGACCTCGACGACGAGGTCAAGGCGACCATCGCCCGCCAGATCGGCATCGGCGCGGTGAAGTATGCCGACCTGTCCGTCGCGCACAACAGCGAGTACGTCTTCGACCTCGACCGCATGGTCGCGCTGACCGGCAACACCGGCCCGTACCTGCAGTACGTCGTCGCCCGGATCCGCTCGATCTTCCGCCAGGTCGCGATGGACCCGGCCGAGCAGCACGCGCCGATCCTCGTCGGCGAGCCACAAGAGCGTGCCCTCGCCCTGCACCTGCTCGGCTTCGGCGACGTCGTGGCCGAGGTGGGTGACGAGTACGAGCCGCATCGGCTGTGCGCCTACCTCTTCGAGCTTGCGCAGTCGTTCTCGGCGTTCTACGAGAACTGCCCGGTGCTCAAGGCCGATACAGATGCCGTGCGCGAGTCGCGGCTGTCGCTCTGCGTGGTCGTCTTCCGCGTCATGACGACAGGTCTCGACCTGCTCGGTCTCGAGGCCCCCGACCAGATGTGAACCGTGCGGCCGGAGCGTGACCCGGCCACACGGCATACCGGCGCGGTGTCCTCGTGCTCCTCGACCGAGCCCGGGGGATTGCCGGGCCTGTGCCGACGGAGGACAGTCGAGCCATGAGCGACTGGGACTTCAGCGGCCTTCGAGCCACCTACGTCAACTGCACCCTGAAGAAGAGCCCCGAGGTCAGCCACACCCAGGGCCTCGTCGACGCCAGCGCGGCGATCATGGGCGAGCACGGCGTGGTCGTCGACGTCATCCGGCTCATCGACCACGACGTCGCCACGGGTGTCTACCCCGACATGCGCGAGCACGGGTGGGAGACCGATGCGTGGCCCGAGCTCTACCCCGGGATCCTCGAGAGCCAGATCCTCGTCGTCGCCGGACCGATCTGGCTCGGTGACAACTCGAGCGTGACGAAGCGCTTCATCGAGCGCATCTACTCCCTCAGCGGAATGCTCAACGACAAGGGGCAGTACCTCTTCTACGGCCGGGTCGCCGGGTGCCTCATCACCGGCAACGAGGACGGCATCAAGCACTGCGCCCAGAACGTCCTCTACAGCCTCCAGCACGTCGGCTACACGATCCCGCCCAACGCCGACGCCGGCTGGATCGGCGAGGCCGGCCCGGGCCCGTCCTACCTCGACCCCGGCAGCGGCGGCCCCGAGAACGACTTCACCAACCGCAACACGACCTTCATGACGTGGAACCTCATGCACCTCGCCAGGCTGCTGCGTGACGCGGGCGGCATTCCCGCACAGGGCAACCAGCGCTCCGAGTGGAACGCAGGGGAGCACTTCGGCTGGCACAACCCCGAGTACCGCTGAGCGGCCCGACCCGTCGGTCGGGTGCGGGTCGCATCACCCGTTACGGATGATGCGGTGGGCGTTGACGGTTGGGGACACTGGTGTCAGCGGGCCCCTGCGACGGGGTTCCGCGTGTCCTCCGAGAAAGGTTGCTGTCCCGTGTCGTTCTGGGAAATCGTGTGGTTCATCTTCATCTTCTTTGCCTTCATGGCCTACCTCATGGTCATCTTCCAGGTCATCGGCGACCTCTTCCGTGACGACTCCGTGTCGGGGTGGATCAAGGCGGTGTGGATCATCGCGCTGATCTTCCTGCCGTTCCTCACCCTGCTGCTCTACCTCATCATCCGCGGTCGCGGCATGTCCGAGCGCACGGCGGCGGCAATCACCTCGGCTCGTCAGGCGCAGGACGAGTACGTCCGGTCGGTCGCCGGCTCCGGCGCCTCAGGCCCGGAGCAGATCGCCAAGGCCAAGGAGCTGCTCGACTCGGGCGCTATCACCGCCGAGGAGTTCGCCGCCCTCAAGGCGAAGGCCCTCGCCTGAGCGCCCAGCTCTGAACGTCGCCGCGAGCCCGTCACCACGTCAGCGTGGGGACGGGCTTGCGGCATGTCACGAGTGGCGCGCCGGAGCCGATTCGGCTGGCGGGTGGGCGTGCTGCCCCCTACGGTGTGGCCATGACGGGGGTCCAGACGATCGAGACGCGGGCCAGGGCCGCGCTTGTCGTGGTCACGTCAGCACGCGTGCGCTTCGCGCTCCTTGCAGTCCTCGGCGGTCTCGTCTTCTGCGCGGTCGGCCTCGGGAGTCGCAGTGCGACGTTGAGTGACCTCACGAGCGCCATCCAGACGGGCAGAGTGACCGAGGTGACCGTCGACGGGGGTCTACCGCCGGGGGCGACGGGCTACAGCGCGGTGACCCTCCAGTGGGAGGAAGGCGCCCCCGATCACACCGCCACGGTTCTGCAGCTGAGTGACGCGGGACAGGACGCGAGCGACGCCTCGAGCGGTGAGCGCACCGTCGGTGACGTGCGCTCGCACCTCGTCGCGGCCGATCCGAGCGGCTCCCTGAGCGTCGTCACGGGCGACCTGCCCGCCATGACGGGTCCGGTCGTCGCGGGCTGGAGCCTCCCCGACTGGATGGGGCCGGCGACGATGCTCCTCTGGGGCGCAACGGTGCTGCTCATGATCTTCGGGCCGGAGCCATGGTGGGCCACACGGTGGGGCTGGTTCTGGTTGCTGGTCAGTCCCGCCGCGATCGTCGCCGTGCCGATCTACCTGCTCGTGTCGGGTCCGCCGCCCGGAGTGGAGCGGGGCCCTGGGATGGGCTGGCGCGCCCCCGGTCGATCGACCTTCATGTTCCTGTTGTTCTTCGTCCTCACCTTTGGCGTCTGACGGCTCCTCTGACGACTTACCGTTCGAGTGGTCGCGTCGTCACAGGCGCCGCCGCCGGGACACGGCTTGCGCATGGGGTTACAGGGCCACTCGAGTGGTGTTGCGGGGCCACTCGAGCGGGGTTGCTCAGGCGCCGTGCGTCGAGGCGACGAGCGCCTGGTAACGAGCCACGACGTCGGCCGCGGCGGCCTCCTGACCCGAGGGGACGGCATACTCCGAGTCGACCTCGAGCTGCCAGGTCGGCGGCGCACTCTCACCCGAGAGGGCCCACGCGGCCTGGCGCGCCGCACCGATGCCGACGTACTCGCCGGGCGCGGGCACGACAATGGGGGCACGGAAGAGCCCGGGCGCGATCTCGCGGACCGCCCGGGACGCCGCGGCGCCGCCGATGAGCAGCACCCGCTCGACCGCGACGCCGTGACGGCGCAGGGCGTCCACGCCGTTCACGAGGTTGCACAGCATGCCCTCGACGGCGGCCCGGGCGAGGTTCTCCGGCGTGGCGTTCGATCGGGTGAGGCCGCTCAGCGTGCCGGTGGCATCGGGCAGGTCGGGCGTGCGCTCGCCGTCGAGATAGGGCAGCAACGTGAGGCCGCCGGCGCCGGGATCGGCTGCGAGAGCGAGCCGGTCGAACTCGCCGAGGTCGACGCCGATCATCGTCGCCGCCGCGCCGAGCACGCGGGCGGCGTTGAGGGTGCACATGAGCGGCAGGTGTCGGCCGGTCGCGTCGGCGAAGCCGGCGATGGCGCCGGTCTCGTCACGGATCGCCGAGTCGTGCGGCGTGAAGACCGTGCCACTCGTGCCGAGCGAGACGACGACGTCACCGGGGCTCAGCGTCAGGCCCAGAGCCGCGCCCATGTTGTCGCCCGTGCCGGCCGCGACGAGCAGCCCGCTGTCGGTGTGCCCGGCAGCGGCTGACGGTGCGAGCACCTCGGGGACCGCGAGCTCGCGGCCGAAGGCGGTCTTGAGCAGGTCGAGCCGGTAGTCGTTCGTGCCGGCCGACCAGTAGCCGGTGCCGGACGCATCGCCCCGGTCGGTCGTCCACCGCTGGAAACCGTTGCCCTGCTTGAGGATCCGGCCTGTCAGCCAGTCGTGGGGGAGCACGACCCCGGCGGCGCGGGCGGCGAGCTCCGGCTCGTGCTGGGCGAACCAGCGCAGCTTGGTCACGGTGAAGCTCGCGACCGGCACGAGGCCGACAGCGTCCACCCAGGCCGCGGTGCCACCCAGCTCGGCGGTGAGATCGGCGGCAGCGCCTGCGCTGCGCGTGTCGTTCCAGAGCAGGGCGTCGCGCACGACCGCGTCGTGCTCGTCGAGCGTGACCATGCCGTGCTGCTGGCCGCCGACGGCGATGGCCGAGACCCCGTCGAGGATGCCGTCTCCGCTCGCCTGCTCGTAGGCCTCCCACCAGCGCTCGGGGTCGACCTCCGTGGCATCGGGATGCGGGGCCCGCGCGGTGCGCACGACCTGGCCCGTCGCGGCGTCGCACACCACGATCTTGGTCGACTGGGTCGAGCTGTCGACTCCTGCCACGAGGGTCAGGTCATCGGTCATGGTGTGTTCCGTGCGCTCCATGCCTGAAGGGTCTCCCGAGCGCCCTGTTCGTGCAAGGCAGCGAGCGCATCGCGATACACCGTCTTGAACCGCTCGTCGTCGACGAGGTCACCGAAGAGGTCGCGGTCCCGGAGGAAGGCGAGGTCGTCGCCCTCTCGCTGGCGGGCCGCGGCAGCCGTGACCCTGCCCTTCACCCGGTCGACGATGTCGATCGGCTCGCCCTGCTCGTCGACCCCCTCGGCGTAGCGCGCCCACGAGGCGACGACCAGGGCCGACCGGTCGATCTCGCCACCCGTGGCGAGGTTGCGGTTGATGACGGGGACGAGCCACTTGGGGATGCGGTCCGAGCTCTCGGCGCACAGGCGCGCGAGCGTGTCGCGCACCTCCGGGTTGGCGAAGCGCTCGATGAGCTCATGGCGGTAGGCGTCGAGGTCGACCCCGGGCACCTCGGGCAGCGTGGGCGAGCCCTCGCGCTCCATGTAGCCGAGCAGGAAGTCCACGAAGAGCGGGTCCTGGCACACCTCGTGCGCGTAGCGGTAGCCCGCGAGGTAGCCGAGGTAGCAGAGCGCCTGGTGGCTCGCGTTGAGCAGGCGCAGCTTCATCAGCTCGTAGGGCACGACGTCGTCGACGAGCTGCACGCCGGCCTCCTCGAGGGGCGGCCGCCCGTCGGTGAAGTGGTCCTCGAGGACCCACTGCGTGAACGGCTCGCAGACGACGGGCCACCCGTCCGCGACCCCGAACTCGTCGGCGAGCAGCTCGATGTCCTCCTGTGCCGTCACCGGGGTGATCCGGTCGACCATGCAGTTGGGGAACGACACGTGCTCGTCCATCCAGTCCGCGAGGGAGGGGTCCTTGAGCCGCGCGAAGGCCGTCATCATCTTCCGAGCGACATCGCCGTTGCCCGGCAGGTTGTCGCACGACATGACGGTGAAGGGGGCCAGGCCGGCATCGCGTCGGGCGGCGAGCCCTGCGACGACGTAGCCGAAGACGGTGGCCGGCACGGCACCCTCTGCGAGGTCGGCCACGATCGCCGGGTCGTCGGCGTCGAACTCGCCGGTCACCTGGTTGACGAGGTAGCCGCCCTCGGTGATGGTCAGCGAGACGATGCGGGTCCGGGGGTCCGCGAGCCGGTCGACGACGGCCTGAGGGTCGTCCGGGGCGAACATCATCTCGACGATGCTGCCGATGATGCGTGCCTCGCGGTGCCCGTCGGGGTGCTTGACGACGAGCGTGTAGAGGCCGTCCTGCGCCGACATCGTGTCGACGATCCGCCGGTCCTGGGGCAGAGCGCCCACGCCGCAGATCCCCCAGTCGAGGGCCAGCCCGTCGTTCAGGAGGCGGTCGACGTACATCGCCTGGTGGGCTCGGTGGAAGCCACCCACGCCGAAGTGCACGATGCTCGCAGTGACCTCCGCCCGGTCGTATGCCGGCCGGCCCACTTCGCGCGGGAGGGCGGCATACGTGCTCTGCGACAACGGGATCGGCGTCGATGACGCCGGGGCGTCGGTGGTGGTCATGATCGGGTGTGTCCTCTCGGAGGTCTCGAAGGCAGGGGTGGCGCGCCGTGCGGCCACCGGGCGAGGCGGGTGTCGACGCGTCGTCGTCTGACGGTCGTCAGTGCGACTCGGTCAGTGCGACTCGCAGAGGCTCCACATCGTCCACAGCTCGGTCCGCATCCGGCGTGGCTGTCGCAGGGTGTAGGCGACGGCCTGGGCGATGTCCTCCGGTTCGAGGAAGTCGCCCTCGGACGGGTCCCGGTCGCCGAAGCGCCCGTCGGCCGCGGCGAAGGGGGTGTTGACGCCGGCCGGTGCGATCGTGGTCGTGCGGATCCCCTCGGAACGCAGCTCGCGGTCGAGCGCGTAGCCGAGGTTGATCTGGGCGGCCTTCGTCGCCGCGTAGACCGCCTCCTGACCGCCCCCGATGAGGAGGCCGGCGACGGAGCCGAGGATGACGATGTCGCCGCCGTCGCCCTGGGTGCGGAACTGGCGCACCGCGGCCCGGGCGAGCCACACGGTTCCCTTGACGTTGACGTCCACCATGAGCGAGACATCGTCCGCCGAGTAGTCGAGGACGCCACCGTAGAAGCCGACGGCCGCGTTGGCGACGACGGAGTCGACCCGCCCGAAGGCCTGCACTCCCGCAGCGACGAGCGCGTCCGCCGTGGCCTCGTCCCTGACGTCGCCGAGGCCGACGGCCAAGCGGTCCTCGCCCCACGCGTCGCGGAGCGGGGCCAGCGCGTCGGGCCGGAGGTCGCCGGCGACGACGCGGCCGCCGGCCTCGAGGACGAGCCGGGCGATCGCACCCCCGATGCTGCCGCCCGCCCCGGTGACGACGACCACCGTGTCCGCGAGGCTTCGGCTCCGGTCGACTGCCCGGCTGGTGGCCCGGTCGACTGCCGGGTCACCTGCCCGGCCGGTGGCCGGCCGGGCCTGCGCGCCAGTGCCGCTCACTTGATGGCGCCCATCGATAGGCCGCGGACGAGCTGCTTCTGCGCGGCCCAACCGGCGATGATGACGGGCAGTGCGGCGATGGTCGCCGCGGCGGAGAGGACGGCGAGGAACTGGCCTCGGCCGTCGACGAAGCTGCCGAGGAACGGCGGCGTCGTGCGAGCCGACGAGCTCGTCAGCAGCAGCGCGAGGAAGTACTCGTTCCACGCGAAGATGAAGCTGATGAGGGCTGCGGCCGCCACCCCGGGGAGGACCAGCGGCAGGACGATCCGCACGATCTCGCGGAACATGCCGGCCCCGTCCACCCTGGCCGCCTCGATGATCTCGAACGGGACCTCGAGGAAGAACGAGCGCATCATCCACACCGTCACCGGCAGGTTCATGGCGCCGTAGACGACGGCGAGCATGTAGATGTTGTCGAGAAGCCCCACGGTCTTTAAGATCATGAAGAGCGGCAGGACGATCGCCGCGAGCGGCATGAAGCGGGTCGAGATGAAGAACGAGAGGGAGTTCTCGACGTTGTTGACCCGCCGGATCGACAGGGCGTAGGCGGCCGGGATGGCCAGAACCACCGAGATGATCGTCGCGATGACGGCGGCGGTCAGCGAGTTCTGGAGGTAGCCGGCCATCCCGCGGTCCATCGCGAGCTGGTAGCCCTCCGTGACGGGCTTGAAGATGAACGTCGGGTCGACGGACGACGCGAGCGACTCCGGCTTGAACCCGTTGAGGACCATCCAGAAGACCGGGAAGAAGAAGAGGAGCACGAGGACCCACGTGACGAGGGTCGTGAGGGCACCTCGGGCCGATCGGCTCGACCTGGTGGTGGTGCTGGAGCCGTTCATCGGCTTCCTCCTGCCATGAAGACCTTGAAGACGCTCTTGAGAGCGATGGTCGCGACGATGATCGTGAGGATGACGGTCACGACGCCGTATGCCGCCGCCTGCCCGACGTCGAGGCCGATGAAGGCCCGCTCGTAGAGGAGGTAGGCGAGGGTCTTCGTGCCGCCGGTTCCCTTGGTGAGGATGGCGATCGGGTCGAAGACCTGGAGGATGATGACCGACCCCAGGAGCACGCCGATCTCGACGTACATCCGCAGGTGGGGCAGCGTGATCCAGGTGAAGGTCCGCCAGGCGCCGGCCCCGTCGACCTGGGCGGCCTCGAGGATGCCCTTGTCCTGGCCCTGCAGACCGGCCAGCAGGATGAGCATCATGAACGGCGTGAACTGCCAGGTCAGCACGATGACGACCGTGGCCATCGGGTGCTCGGTGCTCCACGCGACGACCGGCAGGTGCAGGGACTGGAGGACCCAGTTGATCATCCCGATGTTGGTGTCGAACATCGAGTACTTCCAGATGAGCGAGGCGGCTGCCGGCATGATGAGGAAGGGCGTGATCATCAGGGTCCGGGCCAGGGCGCGACCGCGGAACTGGCGGTCGAGCAGGACGGCGAAGAGCAGACCGAAGAGAACGGCCAAGGTCACCGAGAAGGCCGTGATGAGCACCGTGGCGCGGATCGAGGGCCACAGGTCGCCGGAGGTGAGCGCGCTGGTGTAGTTGTCGAACCCCGCGAAGGCGCGGTCGTTGGGGTAGAGCAGGTTCCACTTCGTCAGTGAGAACCCGATGGTCGTGAGGAACGGGATCTGGGTCAGCAGGATGAGGAAGATGACGGCCGGCAGCAGCAGGCTCCGGTTGCGCCAGAGCTCCTTCTTCTGCACGCGCCGCTTGTCCGTCGCGGTGGCGGCCTTGACGTCCTCGAGCTCGGCTGGTTGTGGGGTGGTCGTGGTGGCGGTCATGTCGGCACTTCCTTGTGCGGCTCGTGCGACTGCAGGGTGGGAAGGTGGGGTGGTGCCGGGTCCGGGGCGTGCCGGACCCGGCACCACGTGTCACCGGTTCGTCAGCGGGACGTCACTTCTTGTGCTTGTCGCCGGCTGCCTGGGCGACGCTCTGGCACTTGCTGAGCGCGTCGTCGATCGTGCCGCGGTTGGCGAGGTAGTCCGCGACGAGCTGGGCGCACTGGTTGCCGACGTCCTGGAACTCGGGGATCGAGACGTACTGGATGCCGACCCAGGGCTGGGGGTTGACTCCCGGCTGCTTCGGGTTGACCGAGCTCATCACGTCGAGGGTGATGGGCGCGTACGCCTTGGCGGCCTCCTTGTACTCGGGGATCGAGTAGGTCGAGGTGCGCGAGCCGGGCGGGACGTTGGACCAGCCGATCTTGTTGCCGACGAGCTTGATGTAGTCCTTGCTCGTGGCCCACTTGACGAACTTGAGGGCCGCGTCCTTCTGCTTCGTCGACGTCGGGATGGCGAGGTTCCAGCTCCACAGCCAGCCGGACTCCTTGGTCTTGTCGACGGGCATGTGGGCGTAGCCCATCTTGCCCTTGACCGGCGAGTCGGCTGCCTCGAGCATCGAGGCGGCGACGGAGGCGTCGGCCCACATCGCGGCCTTGCCCTCCTTGAGCGCCGTCAGGCACTCGTTGAAGCTGTAGGAGACCGGGTCCTTCTCGCCGGACTCGTCGAGCATCTTCTTGTAGAAGCCGACGGCCTCCTTCCACTCCGGGGTGTCGACCGTGGCCTTCCAGTTGCTGTCGTACCAGTTGCCGCCGAACGTCTGAACGACGGTCGTCAACGGGGCGAACAGGTCACCCCAGCCCGGCTTGCCGCGCATGCAGATGCCTGCCATGTCGGCGGTGTTGACCTTCTTGGCTGCGTCCGCGACCTGCTGCCAGGTCGGGTTCTGCGGGATCGTCACCCCGGCCTTGTCCATGACCTCCTTGTTGTACATGAGGATCGAGGACTCGCCGTAGAACGGGACGGCGAAGAGCTTGCCGTCGTACGAGTTGACGTCGCGCACCGGCGGGAGCAGGTCGTTCACGTCGTACGACGAGTCGGCCTGCAGGTCCGGGGTGAGGTCGACGAGCCAACCGTTGGCGCCCCACTGAGGCGTCTCGTAGGCCCCGATGGTGACGATGTCGTACTGCCCGGCGCCGCTGGCGACGTCGGCGGTCACGGCGGCGCGGAGATCGCCCTCCTCCATGACCTGGAAGTTGACCGTGACGCCGGGGTTGGCCGACTCGTACTCGGTCTTGAGCTTCTCCATGTCCTTCATCTGGCCGTTGTTCACCGTGGCCACCTTGAGGGTGACGGCGCCGCCGGCGCCGCCGGTCGACCCGTTCCCGGACTGCACGGCTCCGGACGAGCAGGCAGTCACCGTCATGGCCACCGCCACCGCGCCCGTCCCCAGCGCGAGCATGCGCTTGTTCGCAAGCATTCCCAACTCCTTTGGTAGGCAATCTCGTTCCGGCCCGAGCTCGACGATCACGGGCGAGACAGGCACACCGATCGGTGTGACGTCCGCAACAGTTCTTGACTGGAACTAGCCGGAACGGTATTGACGGGACGACGGGGTCAACAAGCACCATGGACCCTCTGTCGTTGATACGATTTTGCGTGGTGGCTCGGTCGGGAGGCGCGCTTCGGTGCCGCTCCCCGCACGAGGTGGAGACAACGTGGTCCCAGGCCGACGAAGGGCATGATGGTTTCGTATCGATCCAGCGAGACTCTCGACCGAGGAACGGCCCACCCGACCGGGGGGAGTACCACCTCGTCACCGTCGGGGTCCCAGATGGGCGCCCCGATCCGTCGAGAGGTCATCCCGCCCCATCCGCAGGCGTCCGTGCGCGTGCTCACCCACGACTTCCCGAGCGAGATCTGCGGCTGGGGCTACCACCCCGAGTACGAGATCCACCTCATCACGAAGACCCGGGGGAGCTTCATCGCCGGCGACCACATCGGGACCTTCGCGCCCGGTCACGTCAGCATGATGGGTCCGAACCTGCCGCACGACTGGGTCAGCGACCTCGCTGAGGGCCAGGTCGCCGTCGACCGCGACGCCGTGATCCAGTTCAGTGACGAGTGGATCCGGGGGGCGAGCCAGCACCTGCCTGAGCTCGCCGAGGTGTCCGAGCTGCTCCAGCGCTCGACCCGCGGGCTGGTGTTCTCCGGCGCGACCGCATGGCGCGCGGCCGAGACGATCCTGGCGTGCGTCCACAGCCACGGCGTCGAGCAGCTGGCCCACCTCTTCAAGCTGCTCGCGCTCTTCGCGCACGCCCCGACCGACGAGTACGAGCTCGTCGCGAGCGAGTGGCTGGGCCGACCCACCGACCCGGCGTCACGCGACGCCGGTGAGGCCGGGCTCAGCTACATCCTCGACAACCTGACCGGTGACATCCGGCTGTCGACGGCTGCCCGCCTCGCCTACATGTCCGAGCCGACCTTCTCGAAGTACTTCAAGACCGCAACCGGGATGACGTTCTCGAGCATGGTCAAGAAGCTGCGGATCGCCTACGCCAGACGTCTTCTTGACACCTCCGACGACTCGGTCGCCCAGATCGCCGAGCGCAGCGGCTACCACAACATGGCCAACTTCAACCGTCAGTTCCTTGCGGAGGTGGGCAGCACACCGAGCGCCTACCGCCGTCTGGAGTCCGACCAGAAGCCGCCTCCCGAGCTGTTCAGCCTCGGTCGCCGGGCGCCGTCGCAGTGACTCGCGACAGGCCCGCGTGACCGCGGAGGCGCCCACGGGGTGGACACCGCCATCGGGCGGCGCGGCATACCGGTGTGATTCGAGTGGCACTTGCCGGGCCTACCAGCCGGTCGTGCTCTAGGTTCGGGACCAGCCCCTGCCCCTCAGTGCGAAGGAGTCGCCGTGCTCATCGGTGTCCCACGAGAGAGTCGTCCCCGTGAGACGCGGGTCGCGGCGACGCCCAAGACCGTCGGCCAGCTCGTCGGGCTCGGCTACGACGTCGTGATCGAGAGTGGCGCGGGCGCGCTCGCGAGCTTCGACGACCTGGCGTATGCCGCCGCGGGGGCTCGCGTCGTCAGCGCTGAGGAGGCGTGGGGCGCGGACATCGTCCACAAGGTCAACGCGCCGAGCGACGAGGAGATCGGGCGGCTCCGCGCCGGCACGGTCCTCGTCTCGCTCCTGGCGCCGGCGCTCAGCCCCGAGCTCGTCGAGAAGCTGCGGGCCGCCGGTGTGACCGCGATGGCGATGGACGCCGTGCCGCGCATCAGCCGCGCCCAGTCGCTCGACGTGCTGTCGTCGATGGCGAACATCGCGGGCTATCGCGCGGTCGTGGAGGCGGCGCACGAGTTCGGGTCGTTCTTCACGGGCCAGGTCACCGCTGCGGGCAAGGTGCCGCCGGCCAAGGTGCTCGTCGCCGGTGCCGGCGTGGCGGGTCTGGCCGCGATCGGCACGGCGCGCTCGCTCGGTGCCATCGTGCGCGCGACCGACGCCCGCGCCGAGGTGGCCGAGCAGGTCGAGTCGATGGGCGCGGACTTCCTCGCGGTGCAGATGCCCGAGGTCGACGCGGCGGCCACGTCCTCCGACGGCTATGCCAAGGAGATGGGCGAGGAGTACAACCGCCGCGCCGCGGAGCTGTATGCCGCCCAGGTCCCCGACGCCGACATCGTCGTGACGACGGCGCTCATCCCGGGGCGTCCGGCACCGCGCCTCATCACGGCCGAGATGGTCGCGGCCATGAAGCCCGGCTCGGTCATCGTCGACATGGCGGCCTCCAACGGCGGCAACGTCGAGGGGTCCGTGGCCGACGAGATGGTGATGAGCGCGAACGGCGTGCGCATCATCGGCTACACCGACCTCGCTGCCCGGCTGCCCACGCAGGCCTCGCAGCTCTACGGCACGAACCTCGTCAACCTCATGAAGCTGCTGACGCCCGGCAAGGACGGGCAGCTGGTGCTCGACTTCGACGACGTCGTGCAGCGCAACATGACGGTGGCGCGCGACGGCGAGCTGCTCTGGCCGCCGCCGGCGATCCAGGTGTCGGCGGCGCCGGTGGCTGCTCCGGCCGCGGCGGTGGTGAAAGCGCCTGACAAGCCGAAGGATCCGAGACGCAGGTATGTCGGGATGGCGATCGGCGCGGTGGTCTTCGCGCTCATTGCCGCCGTGTCGCCGGCGAGCTTCCTCGGACACTTCACGGTCTTCGCCCTCGCCGTCGTCATCGGCTACTACGTCATCGGCAACGTGCACCACGCGCTGCACACCCCGCTGATGTCGGTGACCAACGCCATCAGCGGCATCATCGTCGTCGGTGCCCTGCTGCAGCTGGGCACGACGTCGACCTCGGGTGGGGCCACCTCGAGCGTGATACTCGTGCTCGCCTTCATCGCCACGCTCATCGCGAGCATCAACATCTTCGGAGGGTTCACGGTGACCCGCCGCATGCTCACGATGTTCCGGAAGGGCTGACCCGTGACCGACGTCAGCACCGCCCTCATCAGCGCCGCCTACATCGTGGCGGCCCTGCTCTTCATCCTCTCCCTCGCCGGGCTCTCGAAGCACGAGACCGCCCGCGACGGCAACGTCCTCGGCATGATCGGCATGGCCATCGCCCTCGTCGCGACGCTCTGGCTGGCCCTGCGTGACGCCGCTTGGGGCAACTGGGTCGCGATCATCGTCGCGATGACCATCGGCGCGAGCATCGGCATCTGGCGGGCCCGCCGAGTCGAGATGACCGGCATGCCCGAGCTCATCGCGATGCTGCACTCCTTCGTCGGTGCGGCGGCGGTGCTCGTCGGCATCAACACCTACCTCGCCGACGTGGGCGGCGGCGACGCCGTGCACCTCGTCGAGATCTTCCTCGGGGTGTTCATCGGTGCGGTGACCTTCACCGGCTCGATCGTCGCCTTCCTCAAGCTGTCGGCGCGCATCTCGAGCAAGCCGCTGATGCTGCCGGCGCGGCACTGGATGAACCTCGCTGCGCTCGTCGCGTCGACGGCGCTGCTCGTGTGGTTCGTCGCGTCGCACTCGATCGTGCCCCTGCTGCTCATGCTGGCGATCGCCCTGGCCTTCGGCTGGCACCTCGTGGCCTCGATCGGGGGCGGCGACATGCCCGTCGTCGTGTCGATGCTCAACAGCTACTCCGGATGGGCGGCGGCGGCGGCCGGCTTCATGCTCGGCAACGACCTGCTCATCGTGACGGGCGCGCTCGTCGGCTCCTCCGGTGCCTACCTGTCCTACATCATGTGCAAGGCGATGAACCGCTCGTTCGTCTCCGTCATCGCCGGTGGCTTCGGCTCGGACGGCGCGGTGTCCAACGCCGACGTCGACTACGGCGAGCACCGCGAGACCAGCGCGGCCGAGGTCGCCGACCTGCTGACCCACTCGTCGTCGGTCGTCATCACACCGGGCTACGGCATGGCCGTCGCGCAGGCGCAGTATCCCGTCGCCGAGCTCACCGCCAAGCTGCGTGAGCGGGGGGTCGACGTGCGCTTCGGCATCCACCCCGTCGCCGGTCGCCTGCCGGGGCACATGAACGTCCTCCTCGCCGAGGCGCGGGTGCCCTACGACATCGTGCTCGAGATGGACGAGATCAACCCCGACCTGCCCGATACCGACGTCGTCCTGGTCATCGGCGCCAACGACACCGTGAACCCCGCGGCGGCCGAGGACCCCACCTCGCCGATCGCCGGCATGCCGGTGCTCGAGGTCTGGAAGGCGAGGGAGGTCGTCGTCTTCAAGCGCTCGATGGCGGCCGGCTACGCGGGGGTGCAGAACCCGCTCTTCTTCCGCGACAACAGCGCCATGCTCTTCGGTGATGCCAAGGAGCGCGTCGAGGACATCATCAAGGCTCTCTGAGCCAGCTCCGTCCGCGGGAGCAGCACGTCAGCGGCTCGGCCATACGACGAAGTGCTCTCTCGATTCCTGTGATCGAGAGAGCACTTCGTCGTCATCGAGAGCGCGGCCTGATCAGCGCTCGCTGATCTTCTCGGACGGCTCGGCGCGGGCGGCGTCCGCGCCCGTCGCCAGCTTGCTGTGGTGCCGCGAGTAGAGGAAGTAGATGACGAAGCCGATGGCCATCCAGACGAGGAAGCGGATCCACGTCTCGAGGCTGAGGTTGAGGATCAGGTAGAAGCAGAACGCCGCCGAGAGCCACGGGATCCACGGGTTGCCCGGCACCTTGAAGGCGCGCTTGAGGTCAGGGCGACGCTTGCGCAGGATCGGGACGGCGAGCGACACGAGGATGAACGCCGAGAGCGTCCCGATGTTGACCATCTCCTCGAGCGTGCCGATCGGCGTGATGCTCGCAGCCACCGCGACGGCCCCACCGATCATCAGGGTCAGCTTGACCGGGGTGCCCGTGTTGGGGTTGGTGACTCCCAGGGAGGGCGGGAGCAGCCGGTCGCGGCTCATGGCGAACGTGACCCGGGTGGCGCCGATGATGAGCGTCATGACGACGGTCGTGAGGCCCGCGACTGCGCCCGCGGAGATGAGGGTCGCGTAACCGTCCTTGCCGACGGCCACGAAGGCGTTGGCCAAGGCGGCCTTGGGGTCGATCTCGTTGTATGGCTGCATGCCGGTGATGACGAGGGCCACTGCGACGTAGAGGATCGTGCAGATGACGAGCGAGCCGATGATGCCGCGCGGCAGGTCCCGCTGCGGGTTCTTCGCCTCCTCGGCGGTCGTCGCGACGACGTCGAAGCCGATGTAGGCGAAGAAGACGAGCGCTGCGGCCGACATGATGCCGAGCACGCCGAAGGTGGCGGGTGTCATGCCGGTGATGAGCTGGAGCACCGGCGCATGAATGCCTTCGGAGCCCTTGGCCCCCGGGGCCGACGGCGGGATGAAGGGCGTCCAGTTGTCGCGGTTGATGAAGCCGATGCCGGCGATGATGACGAAGAGGACGATGAAGAGCTTGACGCCGACGAGCACGAGGTTGACCCGCATCGACTCCTTGATCCCCTTGGCGACGAGCAGGGTCAGCGCGGCGACGAGGATGAAGGCAGGGACGTCGAAGTGCCAGCCTTCCGCCGGGCCCAGGGCCGCGGGCCAGGTGATGCCGAGCTGGTCGAGCAGGGTGACGAAGTAGGTCGACCAGCCCTGCGCGACGACGCTCGCGCCGAGCATGAGCTCAAGCAGCAGGTCCCACCCGATGGCCCACGCGATGATCTCGCCGAGGGTGGCGTAGGAGAAGGTGTACGCCGAGCCGGAGACGGGCACGGTCGAGGCGAACTCGGCATAGCAGAGGGCCGCGAGGCCACACACCACGGCGCCGAGGATGAAGGAGTAGACGACTGCTGGGCCGGCATACTGCTGGGCGGCTCGTCCGGTGACGGTGAAGATACCGGCGCCGATGATGACGCCGATGCCGAAGACGACGAGGTCGAGCGCCGACAGGCGCCGTTTCAGCTGGTGGTCGGCTTCGTCCGCGGCGGCCAGGGACTGCTCGATCGACTTGGTGCGAAAGACACTCATACTGACCTCCGAGCGGGGTGGGTCGGGTGATCTGACCCAAACTAGACCCGGCAGGCCCGCAGGGCGAGAGATGCTCGCCGCCGCGGGCCGTGCGTGTCGACCCGCGTCAGGACTGCGGCCAGATGGGCCCGGTGTCGGCCCCGCGCCTCCGACGCTTGATGTCGTCGCTCTCGTAGACGGTCTCGCCGTCCTTGCGCTTCTGGATCGGCACTGCCCGGGAGTAGGAGTCGAGACGCTCCTGGATCGGGTCGTGGGTGCCGTGGACGTCGGGGAAGGCCGGCTCCTGGGGTTGCGGTGTGGCAGTGATCGGGCTGACCGGGGGCACGTATCCGCCCGGTACCGCTCCGGGGTAGCCGCCGTAGCCCGTGGGACCGCCCGCGCCAGGCCCGACGGGACCGCCGGCGCCGGGTCCACCCAGCCCGCCGGTGCCGCCGAAGCCGCCGAAGTCGGGGTCGGCGTCGTCGCCGTCGATGGGCTCCCCGGCGGGCGGCGTGATGTGGAAGATCTCGGCGCAGATGGCGCGGTAGGTCTCGTCGGGCTGTGGCACCCACTTGATCTCACGCAGGGCCTGGTCCTGACCGGCGCTCTCGAGGACGAAGCGGCCGTAGCCGAGGAACTGCCCGGGGATCGACCGGACGTAGCTCATGTCGGTCACCTTGATGAGGGGCATCATGGCGACCTTGTGCGTGATGATGCCGTAGCGCAGCAGCAGGCGCTTGTCCGTCGCCACGAACCAGCTGTGGTGCCAGTCGAGGAGCCGCCAGAGCATCCGCAGGACGAGGAAGATGAAGCCCAGCCACACGATCGTGCCGACCGCCTGCGTGCTGCGGGTGACGTTGGAGTCGACCCAGACCGCGACGGCGAGGCCGAGGAACATCGTGACGATCGGCTCGGCGATGCTGACCCAGTGGGAGCGCACCGCGGTCACGAGCTTCTCGCCCGGGAGCAGGATGGGCTCGAGCCCTGCCGGGACCTCGTCGTGTCGCAGTGCCATGCCGGTGACCTCCCCGTTCAGGCTAGACCGCTCGGGCGCGTGCGTGCGCCGGCCTCATCGGTTGAGCAGCGAGTTGAAGAAGGTGAGGATCGCGTTGAAGCCGTCGACGATGACGCCCCAGATGTTGCCCACGATGTCGGCGGCCTTCGTGGGTGACGTGAAGACCGCGTAGACGAAGAACGCGAGCACGATGAACAGGATGACTTTCTTGGCCTTGCTGCCCACGATCAGTCGCTCCTCGGCTCTCGGGGTGATGCTGCGGTCCGACCCCGACGGGCCACGGCACAGGGGTGGCACCAGTGTGCCGCAAGTGACTCGTGAGGTGCGGTTGGGGCGCCCGCGTGTTGCCGACCGGCCGCTAGTCTCCTGACGTGCCGCTGCCACCCCCGACGTATGCCGCCGCGTTGCGTGAGGCGATCGCCGACGTCACGCGCGGGGTCGGGCCCGCAGCCCTGGCGTCGGCCACCGAGGCGCTGATCGGCCGCTACCGGTCGGTGGCCCCGGCCGGGCCGCCCATCCTCGACTCGGCCGACAAGGTCGCCGCGTATGCCGCCTACCGGATGCCCGCGACGCACGCGGCCCTGACCCGGGTGCTCCAGACCGTGGCTGCGACCGGTGTCGAGCCGGTGAGCCACCTCGACCTCGGCGGGGGCACCGGTGCGGCGGCCTGGGCCTCGGCAGAGGTCTTCCCCTCGCTGCGGCAGATCACGGTGCTCGACCAGGCCGTCGAGGCGCTGCGACTCGGCGAGCGCCTCGTCGGGTCGGCCCCGGTCGAGGTGCTGCGAGAGGCGAGCTTCACCCGGGCCGCTGCGGGCGCCTGGCCGCACGAAGCTGCAGACCTCGTCACCGTCTCCTACGTGCTGAGCGAGCTCGACGTGCCGCAGCAGGAGCGGCTCGTCGCCGACGCCCTGGCGCTCGGCACGGTGGTCGTCATCGTCGAGCCGGGCACGCCTGACGGCTATGAGCGGATCCTTCACGCCCGCACGGCGATCCGCGATCTCGGGTGGCAGCTGCTCGGACCCTGCCCGCACGCCGGAGCGTGTCCGCTGGCACCAGGGGACTGGTGCCACTTCTCGGCGCGGGTCAACCGCTCCGCCGAGCACCGCCGCATCAAGGGCGGTGAGCTCTCCTACGAGGACGAGAAGTTCTCGTGGGTCGCAGGAGCGCGGCCGGGCACCGTTGGCACACGACGGACTTCCGGCAGAATCCTTCGACATCCCTTGAAGCGCAAGGGCTTCGTCGAGTTCCAGGTCTGCCGACCCGACGGCACCGCCGGGCGAGAGGTGATCTCGAAGAAGCAGGGTCAACGGTATCGCGACGCGAGGGACGCGGAGTGGGGCGACGTGCTGCCCTGAGCGGACGGCATACGAAATCGGTTGTCAGACAGTGCCGTAGAGGCGGTCGCCGGCGTCGCCGAGGCCGGGGACGATGTAGCCCTTCTCGTTGAGCCGTTCGTCGATCGTGCCGGTCACGAGCTTGACGGGAACGCCGGTGTCGGAGAGCGCGGACTCGAGGTGGGCGACACCTTCGGGCGCGGCGAGGAGGCAGACGGCGGTGATGTCGTCGGCGCCGCGGTCGATGAGGTAGCGGATGGCGTCGGCCATCGAGCCACCCGTCGCGAGCATCGGGTCGAGGACGAAGACCTGACGGCCGGTGAGGTCGTCGGGCAGCCGGTTCGCGTAGGTGACCGGCTCGAGCGTCTCCTCGTTGCGCTGCATGCCGAGGAAGCCGACCTCGGCGCTCGGCAGGAGGCGGACCATGCCCTCGAGCATGCCGAGCCCCGCGCGCAGGATCGGCACGATGAGCGGCTTGGGGTTGGACAGCTTGATGCCGGTCGTCGGCGCCACCGGCGTCTCGATCTCGAACGGCTCGACGCGCACCTCGCGGGTCGCCTCGTAGGCGAGGAGGGTCATGAGCTCTTCGGCGAGGCGTCGGAACGTCGGGCTGTCGGTCCGCTTGTCGCGCAGGTAGGTCAGCTTGTGGGCGATGAGCGGGTGGTCTGCGACGTGGACGTCCATGGGTGGAAACTTAGCGTGTGGCCAAGCATTCGCAGACCCCCTCGCGGGGCGATACCGTCCCCGACGACACCGAGGAGCGGTATGCCGCGTGGCTCGGTGAGGCGTTGGCGCTCGCGTCGGCAGCCCGGAGCACGGGCGACGTGCCCGTCGGCGCGGTCGTCGTCGACCCCGACGGCGTCGTCGTCGGACGCGGCCGCAACGAGCGCGAGGGGCACGGTGACCCGACCGCACACGCCGAGGTCGTGGCGATCCGCGAGGCGGCGCGCGCTCTCGGGACCTGGCGGCTCGAGGGATGCACCCTCGCGGTCAGCCTCGAGCCCTGCGTCATGTGTGCCGGTGCGCTGATGGCGGCGCGGGCTGAGCTCGTCGTCTTCGGTGCGTGGGACCCCAAGGCGGGAGCGTGCGGATCGGTCTGGGACCTCACCCGCGACCCCCTCGCGACGCACAACGTCGAGGTCATCGGAGGGGTGCGGGCGGAGGAGTCGGCGGCCCTGCTGGTGGATTTCTTCGAGGGCCGCAGGCTCCGGTAAGGTCTCCTCTCGGTGGCGTGTCCGAGCGGCCTAAGGAGCACGCCTCGAAAGCGTGTGTGGGGGTAACTCCACCGTGGGTTCAAATCCCACCGCCACCGCCAAATGAGATGGACCGCCCCCGGAGCGAAGCCGAGTGGGGCGGTCCATCTCATTTTGTTGGACGCTGCGGGATTTGGGAGGAGCCAGCGGGGCGCCGAGGAACGACGCGGCGCGCAGGCGACGGTTCCCACCGCCACCGCCAGTCACCTGCAGAAACGCCGGTTCGAGCCTCCGGGCGAGGGCCGGCGTTTCTCGTAGTGGTCTCATTCGAGGTCCTGGTGTGCCGCTCTTGACGCCGGGCGGTTCAAGCACCGCGCTGAAACCACGGCGCCAACGGCGGCCCGGGAGAAAGTCCGGTGGCCCCTGCAACCGAGGCCGCGCGTTAGGGCTCGTAAGAGTCAAGGAGTCCTCGGCGGCCTCAGCTCGTCGCCGCGTCGCCACGACCAACAAGCGCATACGTCAGATGCGGGTGCACGCGGCAGTGCTTGGGAGAACACCTCACCGATCTAGGCAGGTGAAGGATGCACACGTTCACGATGGACGCACGTTGCTGCACCCATACGGCTGTCTCGGTCGCCAGCCCCAATCGGCCCTCGCCCGGGGGGTGCACGACGCGTGGGCCAGCATCCTCTGCGACCGACCACAACGTCGCATTCGCTTGGCCAGGTTCATCCAGCAGCCCAGGAGGTTTCCGATGTTCGCTCTCCCCGTAGCCGCCGCGCTCTTGCTGCTTCTGATCGTCCGGGCATTCGTGCCGCGGCGGCGACCGGGGGCAAGAGGGCGTGTCCGGTCGACAGTTCTAGCCACCCTCGGGATGGCCGGTCTCATGGTGGTTCCGGCTGCGGCGTGGGCGTCTCCGCCTTACCACGGCACGTTTTCTTCGCACGAGGTCTTCGTGGACTCCGAGGTATGCGCGCCAGAGGGGTTCTCGGTGGACGTCGTGCAAGACGAGGTACTGGCCTTCCGCGTGTTCTTTGCTCCCTCTGGCGCCGTTGCGTTCGTCGCGGTGCACGTCGACTACCGGGCCGTCATCTCGGCCAACGGGCACACGATCGTCGAGCGGGACACGTGGATGGACACCTACTACCCCGACGGGTCGGCACGGACGGTCGGAAACACCGTGCACATCCAAGGGCAGGGCCCGGGGCTGGTTCAACACGATGCAGGCCAGATCGTGTTCGTCGATGGATCTGTTCAAGCGATCCACGGTCCCCACCCCCAGTTTGAGGGCCAGTCGTTCTGCTTCGCCTTGCTCCCGTAGCCGGAAGGGTGTGCCGCACTGAAGGACTTCGGCACGGCACGGCACCTGCCGCTCTGTGCGTCGGCGGTCGCACCCGAACACCCTGTCAGCCCATCTCGGCGGCACGCATGCGCCCGGGCACATCCAGCCAGGTCAGGAGGTCTCCTTCTCAACGACGCTCGAAAGCGGGGCCAGAGCGAGCGTCGAACACGAGGCCACCCGCGCAAGTGGGCGGCGTGAATCGCAGGACGTCCCTCGGCCGATCGTCGCCGTCCCCGACCCGAGTGCCCAGACCAGGTACTGGCGGGCCCGCTCGACCACAGCGGAAGCCGCCCGACCAACCGAAACAGGTGGAAGATGAACAGATCACGATGGACGCAGGATGCCGTCACCGCCGCGACACCCGCGCTCGCGGGCCCTATGGCCCGGCGAACCACGGGCGGTATACGGCTGGGGGTGGTCGTCACGGCAGCCCTACTGCTGGCGGGCTTCGCCGCCGGTTGTTCCGCCACGGCGGGCTCGGCAACGTCCGCTGGCGCTTCGCGGGCGGCATCATCGCCTACTTCGACCGTGCCACCTCGGGGGTATGCGAGTACCTCGTTCGTGGTGCCGTTCGATGTCACCCCACCGGCGTGGCTGGACCCCAAGCCGGCCATCGAGCAGGCCAACTTCGTCACGTGGGAGGAGCCCAACCTGCCCGCCGTGCGCATCCTTGCCCCCGAGAGCATCTACCGGCCGGGCGACCCGAAGGAAAGCGCGGTCCCGAACGACTATCTGGGCTACCTGCTCGGGCAGACGAAGGTCGGCGCCCACTTCAGTGACCAGACCAACGCCACGGTCGCGGGCCAGACAGCCACCATCATCACGGCCACGACCGACACCAGCATGGATGGGTCCCTCGGGTGCCCCGCCAAAGGCACGCTCGCGCCCGCCTGCTTCGGACTCCAGCCGGAGCTTCAGCTGCGCATCGCCGTGCTGCAGGTGCACGACCGGACCATCCTCATCTGGCTCCGAACCGACAAGGCCATGAAGGCCGCCGACGTGGCCGCCAAGGTCGCGTCCTTCAACGACCTCCTCGCCGGCATCCGCTTCAGCTCCCGACCGGTGCAAACAGCCACGACCCCCTCGGGCACACCACTCGACGGCACGTACCAGATGAGCGTGTCTTGGCCCAAGGTCAATTCCGCCGGGGCCCGGTGCGTCGGTGGCCCAGAGGGAACAAGCCCTCAGGTGCTGTACGAGCTCGACCTGGACCACGGGTCGTTGGTGGTCTGGGTCCAGGTCGGCGGCCCGGCCGCCAAGCGTGAGGTCGGGTTGGCCGACAACTACCGCATCGACGGGCACCGGATCTCCTTTGGAGACGCGTCGTTCGAGTACGCACTGATCGGGCATGCTCTGACCTTGTCGAAGATGCAAGGCGGCGACTGCGGCGGCGGAGCGATCTTCATGACGAAGCCGTGGATCCGCAAATAGATCCACGTCCGTCCGCCTTGGGCGTGCATCGGAGCCCCTGAGCATGTGGTCACCCTCGGGGACCCCGGCGAACGGTAGGTCCCGATTCGCGAGGAGCCGTCATCGCCCCTCGCTCCTGCTGCCGCGACCCTCGGGTGTGTCGAACGAACCCTGCATCGCTGGTCTCGGCACGCGCGCTTCGAGACGCGTGCCACCCTGGGGCGGGCTCGTCACGGTCAACCGACCACCCATGGTCTCGAGCCGGTCAGTGAGGCCGAGCAGGCCCGAGCCGGACGGGTCCGCCCCACCGATCCCGTCGTCCTCGACGAGGGCGACCACCAGTGTCGGATCGGTGCTGATGGTCACCCGACACCGGCTCGCGCCGGAGTGCTTCGCCGCGTTGGTCACCGCCTCGGAGCAGAAGAAGAGCAGTGCGCCCTCGATGGCATCGGGAAGCCGTCCCACGTCGACTCGTACGTCGACGTGGAAGGGGAAGTGGCCGGCCATGTCACGGACAGCCGCGTCGAGACCACCCTCGACGAGGGCCGCGGGGCGTACTCCCTGGACGAAGGTGGTCAGGTCCTCCTGGGCCCGCACGACCTCGGCACGCACCATCGTGAGATTCCGGTCGCCCGAGAGGCCCGCGGCCGCGATCTCGTCCAGGAGATCGGCGACGCGGTCGAGCCGTCGCTGGGCGCCGCCTGCGAGCTCGTCGGCGATCCGCGCCCGCTCGTCGCCGACGGCTTCGACGATGCGTTGCCGAGACTGCGTGAGGTCGCCGACACGGGAGCGGATATCGGCGAGCATGTGCGCGTTGGTCATCGCCAGCCTGGCCGCGGTGGCGACTCCGCCGACCAGCTGTGGGTCCCCGAGCAGAGCCCGGTCGTGGACCAGCACGGCGACGGGCCGGCCCTCGTCGTCGATACGGGTGGCCGAGCGGGCACCACCCTCCGCCGGCAGATCGATCCGCTCACCCTGCT
Organism: Humibacillus xanthopallidus; assembly: GCF_006717145.1. GTDB lineage: Bacteria > Actinomycetota > Actinomycetes > Actinomycetales > Dermatophilaceae > Humibacillus > Humibacillus xanthopallidus. The sequence goes on from NZ_VFQF01000003.1 coordinate 752,606, forward strand.
CGTCGACGTATGCCGCCTGATCGGAGGCCCAGTAGCCGACCCTGAGGGTCGGGTCGCCCAGGGCGCGCTGCAGCCGTCCGGTCAGCCCGCTCGTGTCGGACATCGCCCCGAGGTCGGCCACGAGGTCGCTCAGCGTCGACTCGGTCCAGCGACCCCATCGCAGGTCGGCAGCCAGCACGACCGCGGCCCCCGCGACGACCGCGTCGTAGGCCAGCAGGACGGGCTGGTCGATGTCCCAGGCCAGCAGCTGGTTGAGCGCGCTCGTCACCAGTACGGCGGAGAATCCGAGGGCAGCCCACAGCGCCGGCCGACCCGCCTTGCGTGCGGGGCCCGTCGTGCGCACGAACACGTCGATCGCCGCTGCCGCGACCAGGAGCGCGAGCGCGAGGGTGAGCGCGGCAGTGGGCACGAACGCCTCGACCACGCCCAGCGTGTATGCCGCCCCGATGACAACCGTGACGTAGCGGCGCCTCGAGCGCCCGGTGGGGTAGGTGAGATGCAGGTGCACGAGCGGCCCACGGTGGAGGAAGACGGCTGCGGCGAAAAGGCTGCCGACCAGCCACGTCGTCCCGACGAGCAGCATGAGCCGAGCGACGCGGCCGAACCGCATCGATGCGAGGCCCGCACCCATCACGATCACGCCGACCAGCAGGTCGACGGCCCGGAGCAGTCCGGTCCCGGCCACGGGTCACCCGGTCAGCCGGCCCAGGGCCGGCCCGCTCAACCGGCTCTTGTCGAGAAAACCGCGCGCCGGGCTGGCTGCGAGACGGCCGCCGTAGGAGCTGCGGCTGCGAGTTGAGGTCAGCACGACGGCACATCCCGGCGCCTCGTCCGCGATGCGCTCGGAAACCGCGAACCCGTCGACGTCCGGCAGCATGATGTCGAGCAGGACGACGTCGGGCAGGAGGCGGCACACCAGCTCAGCACCGGAGGAGCCGTCTGCGGCCTCTCCGACGACGTCGTAACCCTCCGCCTCGAGTAGCGCCCGGGCGAAGGACCGGTAGCCGGCATGGTCGTCGATGATCACCAGCGTTGGTGTCATGGCGTCTTCTTCGGCAGGGTCCACGGATGAAGGGCCCACCAGACGCGTGCCCAACACGGCCAGGTGCCCACGGGTTTGAGTGTCAGGTTCGTGCCGTCGAAGGTGAACGTGGCGGTCAAGCGGTCCCAGTGTTCAGGGCCGTCCACGAATGTCAGCGTGGTCAGCTCGAAAGTGTGGCCGTACACGCGGTAGCTGCCCACCCACTCCAACCTGGGGATCACCGTGGGGCGGCCCTCGCGCGCGTAGCCACGCAGCGCTCCGGCGTCGAGCGTGATGCTCGAGAACGAGGTCGGCTTGCCGCGTGGGTCGCTCTGCGGGTTGAGGCCTTGGCCTCCGGGCTTGCCATCACAGAGGTGGCGGTCGGCGTCGGTGAGCCCTGCCTCGTAGGTGCCGTCGGGCACTACCGGCGCGCCCTGGACCGGTCCGGACCGCAGGACCCACGGTTTCGTTGTCCAGAGGACGGCGTCGCTGCACGAACCGCCGGTCATGTCGTTGAGGCGCAGGGCAGTCCCGTCAAACGACCACCTGGCGTTGAGGCTGTCGATCCGGATCCGGTCACGCAGGGTGGAGTAGAACCCGTAGTACCCGACCCCCCAGGGCGCACTCTGGTTGTCTATGCGCTGACGAATGGTGACTCGGCCGTCACGCACCTCGAGCGAGTACCACGACTTCTGCCCGGGAGTGCCCTGCGGCGGACTGTCCGTGCACTGCGACCTGGCGTCGTTCTCGAGCACCATGTCGTAGGTCCCCTCAGGCAACGACCCAGAGTGTGCGCCGGGTCCCGGCCGGGTACACGCGGAGACGTCCGGTGGTGCCGCGACCGCAGCCCTGAGTGTGGTGAGCCGGTTGAGCATCCTGGCGTTGTCCGGGTCGCGGGCGATCTCGTCGTAGACCGGTTGGACCGCCCGGCGCAAGGCGGCGAGCTGCAGGTCCGAGGAGGTCGGGAACGCGACATCCTGCCCACAGAGTTTTGCGACTCCGGCGTCGTCCTCGCTCTGAGTCGCCTTGAGGGCCGCCGGTATCGCGTCCCCGGCGGCCTTGCGCAGGATCTCCCGCTGGGTGTCGGTCAGTTCACGGTATGCCGCCTGGTTGAGGATCACCGCCATGGCCTGCGGCCAGAGATTGATGTTCGCGGTGACGTACTTCGCCGCGAGCCCGTAGAAGCTGCCGAAGATGTTGTCGACCTGCTGCTCGTACGCGTCGACCGCGGACAGCCTCGCGCCGGAGGGCATTCGTGTGAAGGTCGCCCCGAGAGCCTTCGCCGTGCTCTCAGGTATCTCGCCGCCCTGGATCCCGAGGAGAGCCCTGCGGAAGTCCTCGGGCTCCCGGAACGGCTTGCGCACCCCGAGCACCTTGCGCATCGGACCCGGCAGGACGGCGACCGCCACCAGGCCGTGCCCCTCGAGGCCGCGCGCCATCTCGAGTGGGATTCCTGCCGAGAAGATGCGGTCCTGCATGGCTTGGCTGTCGACCAGCAGCGGCGCCACGAGGGGTTGGAACGAGGTCACGCCGACGAGGTCGAGCGACCGCACCCCGACCCATGCACCCGGCATACGACCACCGGTAACGTCCTCGAGGGTGTGCTTCTCGAAATCGACCTCGCCCTTGTGCCAGAAGTCGTTGAAGTGAAGGCGCAGAGACCCGTGCGACTCCTTCTCCACCTCTGTGGCATAGGCCTGTACCTGTGAAGGTGCAGCGTCGTCGAGCTGAGCGATCTCCAGCACGGTGACCGCTTGGAGGCCTCGGCCACCGGCCCGGTCCGTGGTTGAGGAGGTGCAACCGACCAGGCCGAGTACGGCGGCCACCATGAGCGCGACAGTCGACCTCGCTCCTCGGGTCATGGCCGGCACTTCCCTTCGGTGCCTTGAAACTCCAATTGTCTCGTGTCGGCACCAGTGTCGTCCCACCAATCGGTCGAGCGAATCAGTGCAAACACTGAGTCACACAACGCGCTTCGGGTGGATTCTGGGTCGCATGAGGGCAGGTGAGATCCGTGCCATCGAGGCCACGTGGTCGTTCGCGGCACTGGCTCTCGTGACGAGCATGGCCTGGTTGACGATGCGCGTCGTGGCCACGTCGCCGGGCTTCTCCGACAGCGGCGAGTCGATCTGGTCGGAGGTCGCGTTGGTGTGCACGGTGGCTCTGTTGGCCTCCGTCGGGATCGTGCACCGGATCGCCAGACCGGCGAACCCCCTCGGTTGGCTGCTGATCCTCGTCGCCAGCCTTCTGCTCGCCACCGAGTGGGACATCCCGGGGGCCGCGGCGGCGGAATCCCTCTCTGCTGTGATGTTTTCGGTGGGTCTGCTTCTCACCATCGCGGTGCCGGTGGCCGCGATGTGGGCGGTGCTGGCCTTCCAGTCCGGACGGGTGGACGGGCGAGGTGAGCGCTATCTGCTCCTTGCCGGAGCCCTCGTCTTCGTCGGCGCACTGGGGCTCGCGCCCGCACTGTTCTTCGACCCGCAGGCCCATGGCTGCTCGGACTGCCCGGCGAATCTCCTTCTGGTGCGTGACGACCCGGCGGTGGCGGCAGCTTCCTCGCGACTGGCGATGATTGCCGCCCTCGCCTGGACCGTCGTCATGATGGTCGTTCTACTCGTCGGCCTGGTTCGAATGAGTGCCGTGTCGCGCCGAGCGCACGGCGCGGTCGCCACGATCGGCTTCCTGTACCTGTTGGCTGTCTCGGCACAGCTGGTCCTGGAGTTCGACCACGGCTTCGTTGGCGGTTCGACGACGGATCCGGCCCTCTGGTGGGCGCAGCTCGCGGGGCTGGCCGCCCTCGGAGCCGCCGTGGCGTTCAGCCTGCTCCGATCGCGAGCCATGCGCCGGAGTGTCGCCGGTCTCGTCGTCGACCTGCATCAGGAAGCCGTTGCGGGGGGTATGCGCGAGGCGCTGGCAGCGTGGTTGCATGATCCGTCACTGCAGGTGGCGTATCCCGTCGACGGCACCTATCGCGACGTCGACCTCGATGCGGTGGACGTGACGGCCCGGCCGGGACGAACCACCAGCCGGCTGGTGAACGACGGCGACGAGATCGCTGTGCTGGTGCACCGTACGGGCCTTCTCGACAACCCGGATGCCGTCCGTGAGGTCGTGACAGCAGCCCGGTTGGGACTCGAGAACGAGCGGTTGCGTGCCGAGGGTCTCGCCCAGGTTCGAGCCCTTGCCGAGTCGCGGGTCCGCGTCATCGAGGCGGGTGACCGCGAGCGGCGCCGACTGGAACGCGACCTCCACGACGGCGCCCAACAGCGTCTCGTCGGCCTGTTGCTGGGCCTGCGCCTGCTGAGGTCGAGCACCAGGAGCGATCAGCCGGAGCTGGACCGGATGCTGAACGAGGCTGAGACCGAGGTTCAGGACGCGGTGCGAGACCTCCGGCAGCTGGCAAACGGCTTGTTCCCGAACGTTCTGGTCACCGAAGGACTCGCGGGTGCGTGCGGGGCGCTGAGCGAGACAGCTCCCCTGCGGATGGTGGCTGCTCCAGAGGGCCGGCTTCCGGCAGAAGTCGAGACAACGGCATACCTCGTCATCGCGACCTGCGCCGCCCGCGGACCCACGACCGTCCGGGCGACAGTGGAGGGGAGCAGACTGAAAGTCTGCGCGAAGGTCGCGCGGGCGAGGGTGGGTGTTGCCGCTCTCGAGGACCGTGTTGCCGCCATGGGCGGACGCATCGCGGTGACGCAGGAGGTGGACGGGGGCAGCCGGGTCGATCTGGAGCTGCCGCTCGCGCGTGGTGCCTCACCTGACGCGGAACCCCCCGATCGCGCGCGGAAGTGAGGTTCTCTGAGACACGATCCGCGCTCATGCCGGGCCGAACGAGCACGGGCGGCGCATTCGGCGCCAACCCCGAGTGCTCGGCCGACTTCGCTGTCACACTGACAAGTGACCAGGGTGGTCGCCGGACTCTTGCCGGGCGAGCCTTCCGAGCGGAGGTTCCATGCGAGCCGTTGTTGCAGACGACACTCTGCTGACGCGCGAGGGCGTCGTCGCACTGCTCACGTCCGGTGGAGTCGAGGTGGTGGCACAGGCCGGAGATGCCACCACCCTCATGAACCACGTTCGCGTCTATCGGCCCGATGTCTGCCTCGTCGACATCCGGATGCCTCCGACGTACACGGACGAGGGCATCGTCGCGGCGACCGCGATCCGGTCCGAGTTCCCCGACATCGGGGTGCTGGTGCTGTCGCACTACATCGAGTCGACGTACGCGATGCGCCTCATTCAGAGCCAGCCCGAGGGCATCGGCTACGTGCTCAAGGAGCGGATCTACTCGGGCGACGTCCTCGTCGACGGACTACGGCGGGTGGCCGAGGGCGAGACCGTCATCGACCCGACGATCGTCGCGCGCCTCTTTCACAAGCAGCGAACCGCGGGCCCTGTGCAGGAGCTCAGTGAGCGTGAGCGCGAGGTCCTCGCTCTCGTCGCCGAGGGCCTCACGAACCAGGGCATCGGCAGGAAGCTCTTCATCACCGACCGGACGGTCGAGGCGCATGTGCGCCAGGTCTTCACGAAGCTGGGGCTTGACGAGTCGCCAGAGAGCAACCGCCGTGTCCTGGCGGTTCTGACCTACCTCCGGAGCATCTGATCCCGGGGATGTCGAGGTCAGGCTCTGCGCAAGGCTGACCGACGCGCTGTGAAGACCTCCCATGGCGGGCGCAGCATGCCCCGAAGCCCGGCGGATTGCGCCTTTAATGACTCTTCGCGATGCCCCGATGCGGGATATCCCCAAGGCGGCGGCGATCGAGTCGAGTGATTCTCCGAATGTGGGCCGGGGGTCTCTGAGGCGATTCTGAACAGGGAACCCAGCGTCATCACCGACTCAGCAGTCGGAGCCCATTCCCCGTCACATCGCTTGACTCCCAGTCAAACTCGTTCATCAGGAGAGGTCATGTACCTACGTCACACCGCCGCCGCAATCGTCGCCTCAGCCCTGCTGGCAGTGTCATCCGCCGCTGCCGCTTCGCCCCTGCCGGATCCGCCATCCCACACCGCCACGGACACGGTCCAGGAGGCCATCGACCTGCTGACCGAGGCCTACACGCACGCGCCGCCTGCGGAGAAGCGCAGCATCCACAACGACATCCTCCTACTGATCAACGTCGGCCATGGAGCGCTCTAGAGCCGCTCGTCGCGCCAATGCAGGAAGGCTCAGATATGGCCCTCAGCGTCTCGCTCGATCGAACGGTGCACCATCCCGGCGAGCGCGACGCGGTTGGACACCCCGAGCTTGGCGAAGACGTGCCGCAGGTGGGTGTTCACGGTGTGCGGCGAGATGTAGAGCCGTCTCGCGATGGCGCCCTTGGTCATCCCCTCTGCGACGAGGGCCGACACCGCCCGCTCCGTCGCGGACAGGCTCTGCCATCCCGTCGCCGGCCGGTGCCGCGAGCCGCGCGACCCGGGGTGGGCTCCGAGGTCGCGCATCCGCGCCCGCACCCGCACCGCCCACGCGTCGGCCCCGGCTCGTTCGAACCGCTCGAGAGCCTCTGCGAGCAGCGCGACCGCCTCATCCGTCCGGCGGACCCGGGCCAGAAGGCTCGCCGCGTCCTCGCAGGCACCGGTGTGCTCGAGCAGGAGCGTCGATCGCCGAGCCAGAGCCACCGCCTCCAGGGCGTGGTCGACGTCGCCCTCGGCCAACGCGGTGCACCTGAGGGCGACACTACCCACCGTCGCGACCTCCGGCGCGAGAGCGGCTGCCGCCGCCATGCCCTCGGTCACCTCGACGGCCACGGAACGGTGGCCTGAGGCCAGCGCCAGGCGGATGAGATCCGGCGCCAACCTCCGGTGGTAGTACGCACCCGCGTGCTCGACGTCGTAGCGCCAGCACCGCAGCAGCAGGTCGTAGGCGCCTGCGTTGTCGCCCTGCGCGGAGCGGAGGCCGGCGAGGGCGAAGGCGACGATGCCGGCGTTGTAGCTGAGCTCCGGACCCTCGAGCGACCCGGCGATCTTGGACGCCAGCGTCTGTGCGGTGCCCAGGTCGCCCACCGCCGTTGCGATGATGGTCTGGTAGGCGAGCGACTGGGACAGCAGGAGCGGGTGGTGCTTCTCACGAGCAGCCTCCTCACCGGCAACGAGCCGGGGACCGGCATCCTCCCACTCGCCGATCTCGAAGCACGCCTCGGCATCTGCCATCAACGTGTCGGCGAGCCACCAGCCGGAGCCGAACCCGTCGTCCAGCGCCTCGCGGTACGCCGCGCGCGCCTCGGCGACGAGGTCGCAGTCGAACAGCGACAGACCGAGGAAGAGCTTGGGCTGCAGCGGCAGCGGTCCGATCCGCGACGGGTCTGCGGCAAGGGCAGCCGCGCGCCGGGCGTGCACCAGGGCCTCGCCGAACCGGCCCTGTCGACCCACCGACACGACCAGTGCGGTCAGGGCAAGCACCGTGGCCGCGCCGACCCCCGTCCCCTCGGCTCGCGCCAGCGCTCGCCGCGACGCGGACTCGCCGCCGGCCGGGTCGCCGGAGTACGTCAGGGCCCAGCTCAGCTGGGCGAGCACCGGCACCTCCTCCACCGGCTCGAGCCGGGTCGGTGCGGTGAGCATGGCTCGGGCGACGGTGATGACCTCGGCAGCACGGTTCTGCAGCGCGAGCGCTCCGAGCAGCGAGAGGCGCAGCCTCGCGTCCACCGTGGGTGAGTGGGTCCGCGCGAGCACCGCCTCCGCCCGACTCGAAGCCTCCTCCACCTTCCCGGCGCGCAGCAGCGCCTCGACCACCTCCGCGGAGACCAGGTCGACGTCGGGGTGGCCACCGGGCAGCAGGGCCTCGGCGCGATGGAGGAGCTCGAGGCTGACCATCGGAGCGCCGGTCGACGCCTCACGAGCGGCGTCCCTCAGCCACGCGACCGCCTCGTCGTCACCCCGCTCGGCCCCGAGCACGAGGTGGTCTGCGACGTCGAGGGGCTCTGCTCCGGTGGACATGAGGGCGACCGCCGCCTCGCGGTGGAGCACCCGGCGGGTCGGCGCCGGGATGTGTCGGTAGATCGCGCTCTGGACGAGCTGGTGCCGGAAGACGACACGGTCCTCGGCCTCGTCGAGGAGGTGGGCATCGAAGGCGTCGGCGAGCAGCGCGGCGACCGTCGTGGGCCGTTGCCCGACGACGGCGGCGAGGTCGCGGATCCGCACGGCATCACCGAGCACCGCCGTCACCTGGAGCACGTCGAGCGTCGTGCGCGGCAGCTCTCCCAGCCGCCGCGCGACGAGGTCGCTGAACGAGGTGGGCAGCGTCGAGCTCGTCGCCTCGACACCGCTCCCCGAGCTCGCGAGCAGGTCTTCGTCGGCCAGCGACCGCAGCAGCGCCCTCGCCCATAGCGGGTTCCCTCCCGCCTGGTCGAGCATCCTCACCAAGGTGGGCCCCGGCGACCTGCCGAGCTCGAGGGCCGCGAGGGAGTGGACGTCGTCACGTGACAGGGGGGCCAGCCGGAGCGTGCGCGCGCCGGCCGACGCCAGGTCCTCGAGCACCCGCGCCACGTCAGGAGACACGGGCGACGGGCGGAGCGTCACGACGACGAGGACCGGGGAGAACGGCATACGGCGGACGACGGCCGAGACGACCGACAGGCTGGCCGGATCCGACCAGTGGATGTCCTCCGCGACGAGCAGGACGGGCCGGTCGGCGCACGAAGCCTCGACGAGGTCGACGACCTCCTCGAGAGCTCTGAAGTGCACGTCCCCGGCGGCGTGCTCCCCATCCGGGACGCCATGCGCCAGCAGCGCGACGATCGCGGTCCGGCGGGCGTCCGTCGAGCGCCCCCTCAGGTCGAGCGCGCCGGCCATCAGCCCGAACGGTCGCGTCCGCTCGAAGGGATGCGCCTGCCCGTGGAACACGCTCACCTGCCGGGCGCGGGCCTGTTCCTCGATGGCCTGAACGAGGCGGCTCTTGCCGATGCCGGCCTCTCCCTCGATGACCAGCGCCGAAGCCCGTCCCTCGGCGAGAGCGCCGAGGGCTGCAGCGGCTGCGGCCAGCTCGGCCGCACGCCCCACGACACCGTCGTGCGAGGACACGGCCTCAGCCTGCCCGAGGACCCGAGGCGGCGTAGGCGTTTTTGAAGCAGGCGTGGGGCTCTGCGAGTCGACGCCTCTCGCGAGGTCCGACGGACGCATCCCGCGATCGAGTGATGTTTCCGTCCGAAACGGTCCGTAGGTTCGCCATCATCGGCGCACGAGTGGGAGGAGACCCTCATGCCGGCGATCGCGTTCGCGACCCTGTTGTCGCCCGGAAGGGCCGAGGTCGATCGGCTCGCGATGGAGTCGTGCTGGCGGGGGAAGAGGCGGGAGGCCTACGAGGACGCCCGCCGTCGCGCCGGAATCACGAAGGAGTCGGTGTGGCTCCAGGCGACGCCGAGCGGCGACCTCGCCGTGGTCTACATCGAGGCGGACGACATCGGCCGCGCCATGGTCGTCATCGGCGAGTCGCAGGAGCCCTTCGACCAGTGGTTCCGCGAGTGCCTGCAGGACGTCCACGGCATCGCGCTCGCGGCGGGGTTCGCAGCGCCGGTACCGGTCCTCGACTTCGACGTCGACCGCCCCGGCCTGGCCGAACCCTGAGCGGAGCACCCGCCGCTCGCGGGCGGGTCGCACGCGGCAACGCCCGCCCTCCGTCGACCCCTGCCGGGCCGGAGGGCGGGCGCCGCGTTCGTGGGGCTACTTGCCGTTCACGCTGAACGCGTAGACCGCACCACCCGGACGCGGATCCGGCCCGAACGGCGCGTAGCCGGTGCCCCAGTAGACGGTGCTGCCGACCACGGATGCGCCGGAGTAGCAGGTGTCACCCGATGTGAAGTCCCAGAGGACTGCGCCGGACGATGCCTTGAGCGCGTACATGTGCCCGTCGGCATCGGCGGAGCATCCGAAGACGACACCGTCGACTGCCGTCACCGGGCCGGGGGCGCCGGCTCCGGACGAGGCTGCGGTGGTCCACATGATGCGGCCCGTGGCGGCGTCGAGGCCGGACCAGCCACCGGCGGTGGTGACGCTGCCGTCCTTGAGGGTCCAGGGCTTGGCCTCGCTGTTGGCGTTGGCCGTGTAGACCCTCGACCCGTCGACGGCAGAACCCCACTGGAGTCCGCCACCGACGCCGCCCGTGCCGGCCTGCGTCGACCAGATCACGGCCCCGGTGTCCGGGTTGACGGCCCAGTACTTGCCGGACTTCTGGCCGGCGCCGACGTACTCCGTGCCCTTGACCTTGTAGAGGGTCGGGGCCTGGCCGAAGTCGAAGTCAGGGCCGGGGTCGTTGGGGCAGTCGGCTGTCGGCTCGGTGAACCCGGGCAGGAAGGGTATGCCGCAGGCGAGGTTCCATGCGTCACTGGGCAGTGCGCGCATCGACCACTTCACGGCGCCGGTGCTCAGGTCGAGCGAGACGATCGCGTCGAACATGTCCGCCGCGTCGATGCACGCGGCGCGAGCTGCGTCGTCGGGGGCGGTCGACAGGCAGGTGGTCGCCGAGTCGGGGATCGAGTAGTTGTTGCCCGTCGCGATGTAGAGCGAGTTGCGCTTGAGGTCGACGGCAGGGGCCGAACCCCAGACCGATCCGCCCGTGTAGCCGGCGGGCACCGTGTAGGTGACCCACTTGATGAGGCCGGTGGCGGCCTCGACGGCCATCATCTGGCCCCGGAAGGTCAGCGGGTAGCCGAACCTGACGAGGGCCTCCTCGTAGGAAGCGACCCCGACGTATGCCGTGCCGCCCACGACGGTCGCCGACTGCGTGAGGATGGGGTAGCCGCCCGCGACCTTCGTCTTCCAGGCCAGAGCGCCGGTCGTCTTGTTGATCCCGAGCAGGTAGCCGTCCGGGCTGAACGCCTTTCCCGCCTGGTCGCCGAGGACGAGGATGTCGCCGGCGATGGCGGGCGTCGCCCGCGAGTAGTCGCCCGCGATGCCCGTGACACCGGCGATGCTTGTCTGCCACCTGACGATGCCCGTGGCCGCATCGATGGCGTAGAGGAACCCGGCGTCGTCCGGGACGTAGACGACGCCCTTCTCGACGGCGGGTGTCGCCGAGACGTTGCCCGCGGTCGTGGTCTTCCACTTGACCGCGAGAGAGCCGACGTTGCCGACCCCGAGACCAGAGCCGGGGTTGTAGCGGCTGTTGGAGGTGTCGAACCCCCACGAGCTCCACGAGTCGGCACGAACGGCCGCGGTCGAGGGAGCGATGATGACCATGCCGAGCAGTGCGGCTGTCGCAGCCGCCAGCAGGGCGCGTGAAGACTTCACCTGTGCCTCCTGCATCTGCGGCGCCGGACGGCGCTCGCGGTGCTCATCGTCGTCTCGCGTGACGGGCCGGCACATCACTCGATCGAGTGATGTGTCGGCCCGGCCCCGGCTCGATGCGCGAGGTGCGCCCGGGGCCCCCGACCGTGCGCGCCCCTGAGGTGCCTCAGCAGGGGACGATGTTGTGCTCAGGGCCGAAGGGGAACTTCGTGATGTTCTCGGCGCCGTCCTCGCCGACGACGAGGATGTCGTGCTCGCGGTAGCCACCCGCGCCGGGCTGCCCGTCGAGGACGGTGATCATCGGCTCCATCGACACGACCATGCCCGGCTCGAGGACGGTGTCGATGTCCTCGCGCAGCTCGAGGCCCGCCTCGCGGCCGTAGTAGTGCGAGAGGACGCCGAAGGAGTGGCCGTAGCCGAAGGTGCGGTTGGGCAGCAGGCCGTGGCTGACGTAGATCTCGTTGAGCTCTGCGGCGATGTCCTTGCAGACGGCGCCGGGCTTGATGAGCTCGAGACCGCGCCGGTGTACCTCGACGTTGATGTCCCACAGCTGAAGGGAGCGTGCGTCCGGCTCCCCGAGGAACAGTGTCCGCTCGAGCGCGGTGTAGTAGCCCGAGGTCATCGGGAAGCAGTTGAGCGAGAGGATGTCGCCGCGCTGCAGCCTGCGGGTCGTCGCCCAGTTGTGGGCGCCGTCGGTGTTGATGCCGGACTGGAACCACACCCACGTGTCCCGGATCTCGGAGTCGGGGAAGGTGCGCGCGATCTCGTGGACCATGGCCTCGGTGCCGATGAGCGCGACCTCGTACTCCGTGATGCCCTCGCGGATGGCGGCCTTGATGGCCTCTCCGCCGAGGTCACCGATCCGCGCGCCGTGCCTGATGACCTCGATCTCCTCGGCCGACTTCACCATGCGCTGGCGCATGGCGTCCTGGGCCACGTCGACGAGCTCGGCGCCGCCGAGGGCGGCCTGGAGCCTGGCGTGGGAGTCGAGCGGAAGGGTGTCGAACTCGACCCCGACCCGCCTGGGTGTGATGCCCCGCTGCGCGAGGGCCTCGTGGACCCCGTGCTGGAAGTTGTCGCGGCGCCAGTCCGTGTAGACGATGTTCTCCCCGTAGCTGCGCCGCCACGGCATACCGGCGTCGATGTTGGCGGTGACGCTCACCTGCTCGGTGGGCGTCACGACGAGGGCGTAGGAGCGGCCGAAGTAGGTGAAGAGGAAGTCCGAGTAGTACTTGATGCCGTGGTAGGACGTCAGCACGACGGCGTCGAGGCCCTTGTCGGCCATGATCCGGCGCAGGCCCGAGAGCCGGCGCTCGAACTCGGCGTCCGAGAAGGTCAGCGGCACCTTCGCGCCGTTGTGCAGCTCCTTGAGCCGCTCGAGCTCGCTCACCGAGGTGACGGGTGAGCTGATGGCGGGGGCGAGGGTCATGGTGTTCTCCTTTGAAGCGGTCGTAGGTCAGGCGGTGGCGAAGGCAGGGGTCTGGGCGAGGGTCTCGGCGGGGGTCTGGGGACGGACAGCGAGCTCGGGTCCGAGCGCGGCGGTGAGCGCGGCGGACGTCCGGTCGAGCAGCAGCCGTCCGGCCTCCTCCGACGCGGACGCGGCGGAGGAGAGGCAGCCCGAGGCGGGCGTGAGCTCCGGTCGCACGGGCAGCCGGTCGAAGCGCGGCAGCTGGGCGGCGGGCAGGTCCATGACGCGGTCGAGGTGGACCAGCTCGGGGTGCAGGTGCAGCATGAGCGAGGTCTCGAGGACGCCGCCGTGCTCGACGTCCCAGCCGGGGAAGGTTCCCCGGTAGATCTCCTCGATCGTCGCCTCGTCGACGAAGTCCCAGTAGGAGAGGAGGATCGCCGAGACGTCCTCGCCGCGCTGGGACAGCTGCGCCGTCGCCTGCTCGACCCCCTCGTAGAGGAACTGGTAGTTCTCGAAGTGGCCGTTGAGGAAGACGACCTTGGTGGCGCCGTGGCGGGCGAGCTCGAGGGTGAGCGTGCGGGCGATCGCGATGACCGTGGCCGCGTCGAGGCTCGTCGTGCCGCCCAGGTGGTTGCCGCCGCCGGAGCGCTGCTGCGACTTGTAGCCGTAGGTGACCGGCGCCGCGACGATGCCGCCGACCGACTCGGCGAGCCGACGGCTCATCGCCTTGGCGAGGACGACATCGGTGCTGAGCGGCAGGTGCGGTCCGTGCTGCTCGATCGCGCCGACGGGGACGATGACCGGCGCTCCGCTCCCGACGAGGTCGCGGTAGGTGAAGGCGTCGAGCTCCTCCATGAGGACGGTGGTGGGCATGTCAGCTCCTCGGAAGCGGGCGTGGGTCAGTGAAGTCGGTGAAGTCAGTGAAGTCGGTGGGATCGCCGGGTCGGCGGGGGTCGTTGGGAGAGAGCGGGTTCCGCTCGGCCCGATGCCGTATGCGGTGGGGTGGAGCTCGTGCCCACCCCACCGCGGGCGGTCGTACGGGTCAGCCCAGGGCAGCGGGAGCGGCGGCTGCGGGTTCAGCGACAGTGGCTCCCACAGGAACCGCCGTCCGGCCGTGCTCCGGTGCGCAGGCGTCGCCGTGGTCGCGCAGGTAGTCCTCGTCGGTCACGGTGGGCTTGATCCCGATGGGCACACCGGCGTGGATGCGCTCGCGGAACCGGGGGTAGGCGAGGGCGAAGTAGACCGTGCCCGAGGTGACGGTGCCGGCCAGCCACGAGAGGTCGACGCCGCCCATCGCCGTGGCGATGGGCCCCTGGAAGACGGGGAGCGTGCCGTACATGAACAGCCAGGTCGCGAAGAGGCCGACGACGAAGGCGATGATCGCCGACGGGTTGACCGCCTTGAGGCGCGAGTCGCGGGGGCTGAGGAAGAGGTAGCCGTAGTCCTTGTGACGTCGCTCGAAGCCGAAGTAGTGGACCGCGATGATCCCGCCCCAGGTGGCGACCCAGGCGACGATCGCGGCGAGCCAGTTGTCGAGCAGCGTCGCGAAGTCGCTCGCGAAGAGGAACAGGACGACGGCTCCCATCGACAGGACCCCGACGAGGATGGACAGCTTCTTGCGCGAGATCCGCACGTCGAGGGCCTGGAACGCGACGCCGAAGGTGTAGAGGTTGATGATGTTCGTCGCGATCGGTCCGTGGATGACGAGCAGGATGACGGGGATCGCGAGGACGCCGAAGCTCTTGACGACGAGCTGGCCCGGGTCGACCGAGCCGCTCAGCGTCGCGAGGCTGGCGCCGAGCAGACCCAGCCACACGACCGGCAGGAACTGTCCGAGGACCGACGCGGCATACAGCTTCCTCTTCGGCACGGTCGTGGAGACGAACCGGGAGTAGTCGGGGGCGTAGGTGAACCAGCCGATGCCCCAACCGATTCCGATGACGGTCATGATCGCCGACATCGCGGCGAAGCGCTCTCCGCCCTGGAGGACGTGGCCAGCGGGGCCGGCGTAGCTCCAGTCGATCGGCAGCTTGGTCCAGGCGACGACGGACATCGCGACGAGGATGAGCAGGGTCGGCGGCATCGTGATGCGCTCGAACTTCGCGATCGCGCTGTAGCCGCGGTAGCAGATGGCGACCTGCACGGTCATGATGACGGCGGCGATCGCGACCTTCCACGGCAGGTTGGACTGCGTCGGGTCCACCCAGCCGATGAGGCCGAAGAGCGCCATGACGAGGTCGAGGATCACCCAGGTGTTGACCGCCGACCACCCGACGGCGACGATCGCCTGGATCGCGGCCGGCAGGTAGGCGCCGCGCCGCCCGAAGGCTCCACGGGCCAGCAGCATGCCGGTGGCCCCGGTCTTCTGGCCGAGCAGCACGAAGAAGCCGAAGCCGACCATGCCGATGATGTTGCCGAGGATGAGCACGATCATCGTGTCCCAGAGCCCCAGGCCGAGGGCGATGCCGAGGGCGCCGAGGATCCAGTTGATGGGGGCGACGTTGGCGCCGGCCCAGATCCAGAACTGTCCGGAGACCTTGGTCGTGCGGGCCGACTCCGGGACGGGCTGCAGCATGTCTTCGACGGTCTGCGTGACGTCTTCCGAGTGGCTTTCAGTGGAAAGGCTCATGTGGGGACTGCTTTCTCGATGGGTTCCCCTTGCGGATGTTTTGCCGGCTGGCGTCAACGGTAGGATCGCGGCCCCGGTCGCCTCCAGATACGTTGTGTCACCTCTCGCAGCGGTTCCGGGTGACAGAATGTCGCCCGTGATGACCTTGGTGCCGTCGTGTCCCTGCGCCTGAGCGACATCCTCGGGAGCGACGTCCTCGCGGCCGGCGACCCTGTCGTCGTCGCCTCCGCGTATGCCGTGGGGCCGGCCCGGGTGCGGTGGGTGCACTCGAGCGAGGTGCTCGAGATCGCTCCGTTGCTGTCCGGCGGGGAGCTGCTCCTCACCGGCGGTCACGCGCTGCTCGCGCTGCGGCCCGCCGCCCAGGTGGAGTACGTCCGGAGCCTCGCGTCACGGGGTGTGGCCGCTCTCGCCGTCGAGACGGCGGGCACCGGGCGCCACCTTCCCGACGAGCTCGTCGGGGCGGCCGAGGCGGCGGGCCTCCCCCTCGTGGAGCTGCGGCAGGTCGTCCCCTTCGTCGAGGTCGCCGAGGACGTCAACCGACGCATCGTCTCCGCACAGGTCGCGTCGCTGCGGCTCGCCGACGAGCTCTCCCGAGCCCTCACGGAGCGGATCGCCAGCTCGGGGGCTGCCCTCGAGCCGCTGCTCGCGCTCATCGCCGAGACGCTCGACGTGCACGTCCGCGTCGTCGACACGCGCGGAGTGCTGATGGGCTCGGCCGGGCCTGAGCCGCATACCGAGGCTCGCGCCGAGCGCCGCGGCGCCGAGCTCGCGGTGGGCGGGCTCGCCGTCGCGCACCTCGAGCTCGTCGGCGACGCTGACACCGACGCCGAGACGGTGGAGACGGTGCTGGCGAGGGTCCGCAGCATCGTGGCCCTCGCCCTCGCCAGACAGAGCCGGCCCAGCCTCGAGCGGCTCGCCGAGGACCAGCTGCTCCGCTCGATCGCGGCGGGCAGCAACAGCGAGCGTCTGGTCGAGCTCGCCCAGGCGAGCGGCCTCGACCCGGACCGCCCCGTCGTCATGGCCGCCGTGCGGCGCCCGGCCGGCCACACGGACTCGGAGCAGTGGAGCCGGCGGGCGCTGCCGTCAAGCCTCGTCGTCACGCACGGCGAGTGGCTGGACGTCCTCGTGCCGTTGAAGACCTCCACGCATGCCGAGCGGGGCTCGGTCCTGACGGCGCTGCGGGCCTCCGTCGCGGGCAGCCGCTTCACGGCCGCCCTCGGTCCGACCGCGTCCACCATCCGGCAGGCGCCGCTGTCGCTCGCCGAGGCCCGTGCCACGTGGCGGCTCGGACGGTCCGTCAAGGGCTCCGGTGGCGCCTACGACGCATCCGACTTCCTCGTCGAGCGGATGGCTGAGCGCTCGCTGACCCGAGGCGTCGCCGACGCGCTCGTCGAGGAGGCGCTGGGGGAGCTGGTGCGGCTCGAGCAGCGACACGGCGGTGAGCTCGTGCAGACCCTCGACGTGTGGATCTCGACCGGGTGCAACGCGACAGAGACCGCTCGCGTGCTCTTCCTCGAGCGGCAGTCGCTGCACAAGCGGCTCCGGAGGATCTTCGACGCGCTCGGTGGGGACCCGCGCGGGCGGGGGCAGCTCGTGGCGCTCGGTCTGGCAGTCCGGCTGGTGCGCGGCGGGGCGCAGCTGCGCGACCACCCCTCGGCGTGAACCGGGGCCGCTCGGGCTGAGGCGCCCGTCAGGCTCGCGGTCCGCCTCGCGGTCCGGCTCGACGGCTAGAGCACGGAGCGGATGGCCTTCTCGAAGTGCGTGACGTGGGCCTCGGCCAGAGCGGCGGCGCGGTCCGGCTCCCTCGCCACGATCGCCTCGAGGAGGGCGACGTGCTCCGTGATGTGCTCGGAGACTGAGGGGAGGCGCTCGAGCACGAGGCACCAGATCCGGGTCGCGAGGTTGTCGAGCCGCACGAGGGTCTCCTCGAGGTGGCGGTTCTCGGCCGCGCGGTAGATGAGGCGGTGCACGTCGATGTCGTAGTCCATGAGGGCCCGCTTGTCCTCGTTGGCGCCTGCCATCGACCCGATCTGCGTGGCCTTCGCCGCGAGCTCGGCCCGCACGTCCGAGCGCGCCATGAGGGCGGCGCGCCGTGCTGCGAGCGGCTCGAGCACGAGCCGCATCTCGGAGATCTCGGCGAGGTCGGTGATGTCGACCTGGGTGGCGAAGGTGCCCCGGCGGGGATACGACACGACGAGGTGGTCGAGCTCGAGCTTCTTGAGGCTCTCGCGGATCGGCGTGCGGCCGATGCCGAGCTCGGCGGCGAGCTGGGCCTCGTTGATCGGGGCACCGGGCGCGATGTCGAGCATGACGAGCCGGTCGCGCAGCAGGTGGTAGGCCTCCTCGGCGAGCGAGCCGTAGACGAGCGTGGGCGCCGTTCCGGTCACGGCGACTCCCTTCGGGTCGATGTCGAGTGGATGTCGAGCGAATGGCTGGTCGATGTCATGAGGTGCTGGGCAGACCGTTGACGGGTCGCATCCTCAGCCATACTATTGCCGTCCAGATGATATATCAGTCATCGACAACAGTGACATCAACCGCACGGAGGACTCATGTCCCAGGTCACCATCACCCCCTCCGCCCTCGACGCGGACCTCGCGCAGCTCGACCCCGAGATCGCCGACGCGATCGACGCGGAGCTTCGACGCCAGCAGGGCACGCTCGAGATGATCGCCTCGGAGAACTTCGCACCCACCGCGGTCATGCAGGCGCAGGGGTCCGTGCTGACGAACAAGTACGCCGAGGGCTACCCCGGACGCCGCTACTACGGCGGGTGCGAGCACGTCGACGTCGTCGAGTCGCTCGCCATCGAGCGGGTCAAGGCGCTCTTCGGTGCGGCATACGCCAACGTCCAGCCGCACTCGGGCGCCCAGGCGAACGCCTCGGTCATGCACGCGCTGCTCACGCCTGGTGACACGATCCTCGGTCTCGACCTCGCCCACGGGGGCCACCTCACGCACGGCATGCGCCTCAACTTCTCCGGCAGGCTCTACGACGTCGTCGCCTACGGCGTCCGCGAGGACACCCACGTCGTCGACATGGTCGAGGTCGAGCGACTCGCCCGTGAGCACCGACCCCGGATGATCGTGGCCGGCTGGTCGGCCTACTCCCGACACCTCGACTTCGCCGAGTTCCGGCGGATCGCCGACGAGGTCGGCGCCTACCTCTTCGTCGACATGGCCCACTTCGCCGGGCTCGTCGCCGCGGGCGTGCACCCCTCGCCCGTGCCGCACGCCCACGTCGTCTCCTCGACGACGCACAAGACCCTCGGCGGTCCGCGCGGCGGGATCATCCTCACGAACGACCCCGAGATCGCCAAGAAGGTGAACTCCGCGGTCTTCCCCGGACAGCAGGGGGGCCCGCTCGAGCACGTCATCGCCGGCAAGGCGGTCGCCTTCAGGGTCGCCGCGACGGAGGAGTTCCGCGACCGGCAGCGGCGCACCCTCGCCGGTGCGTCGATCCTCGCGGAGCGGCTCACCGCCCCCGACGTCGCAGCAGCGGGCATCGGCGTCATCTCCGGAGGCACCGACGTCCACCTCGTTCTCGTCGACCTGCGCCGCTCGGAGCTGGACGGCCGCCAGGGTGAGGACCTGCTGCACTCGATCGGCATCACGGTCAACCGCAACGCCGTGCCGTTCGACCCGCGACCCCCGATGGTCTCGTCCGGCCTGCGCATCGGCACACCGGCGCTCGCGACCCGTGGCTTCGACGAGGAGGCCTTCGGTGAGGTCGCCGACGTCATCGCGATCGCTCTCGCCGGCAGCCACTCCGAGACGGCGCTCGCGAGTCTGCGCCAGCGGGTCGCAGACCTCACCGCCCGCTTCCCGCTCTACCCCGACCTCGACAAGGGACTGTGACGATGAACCAGCGTGAGCTTCCAGAGCACCCTGACTTCCTCTGGGCCAACCCGGAGCCGAAGGGCAGCTACGACGTCGTCATCGTCGGCGCCGGCGGACACGGCCTCGCGACGGCCTACTACCTCGCCAAGCACCACGGCATCACGAACGTCGCCGTCCTCGAGCGCGGCTGGATCGCCGGCGGCAACATGGCCCGCAACACGACGATCATCCGGTCCAACTACCTCTGGGACGAGTCAGCGGCGATCTACGAGCACTCCCTCAAGCTCTGGGAGGGTCTCGAGGACGAGCTCGGCTACGACGTCTTCTTCTCCCAGCGCGGTGTGCTCAACCTCGCCCACACGCTCCAGGACGTGCGCGACTCCGTGCGCCGCGTCGAGGCGAACCGTCTCAACGTGGTCGACGCCGAGTGGGTCGACCCGCAGCAGGTCAAGCAGCTGTGCCCGATCATCAACATCGCCGACGACATCCGCTACCCCGTCATGGGCGGCACCTACCAGCCCCGGGCGGGCATCGCGAAGCACGACTGGGTCGCCTGGGGCTACGCCCGCCGGGCCAGCGAGCTCGGGGTCGACATCATCCAGAACTGCGAGGTGACCGGCTTCGTCATCGACAGTGGCCGGGTGACCGGCGTCGAGACGAGCCGCGGGCGCATCAACGCGGGCAAGGTCGCCCTCTGCGCCGCGGGACACACGTCCGTCCTCGCCGAGCTCGCCGGCTTCCGGGTGCCGATCCAGTCGCACCCGCTGCAGGCGCTCGTCTCCGAGCTGCACGAGATCATCCACCCGACGGTGGTCATGTCCAACCACGTCCACGTCTACGTCTCGCAGGCGCACAAGGGCGAGCTTGTCATGGGCGCCGGCATCGACTCCTACAACGGCTACGGGCAGCGCGGCTCGTTCCACATCATCGAGCACCAGATGTCGGCTGCCGTCGAGCTCTTCCCCGCCTTCTCCCGGGCCCACCTGCTGCGGACGTGGGGCGGCATCGTCGACGTGACGATGGACGCCTCGCCGGTGATGGGCCGCAGCCCCGTCGACGGGATGTACGTCAACTGCGGCTGGGGCACCGGGGGCTTCAAGGCCGTGCCGGGTGCCGGCTTCGCCTACGCGCACACCATCGCCACCGACGAGCCGCACGAGCTCAACCGGGGCTTCGGCCTCGACCGCTTCGTGAGCGGCGCCCTCATCGACGAGCACGGCGCCGCCGCCGTCGCCCACTGACCCACCGCACCGAGCGCATCGAAAGGACGACCCGATGCTCATCATCGACTGCCCGAACTGCGGGCCCCGCCCCGAGACCGAGTTCGGCTACGGCGGACAGGCGCACGTCGCCTACCCGGCGGACCCGCACGCCCTCACCGACGAGGAGTGGGCGCAGTACCTCTTCTACCGCGACAACCCGAAGGGCAGCTACGCCGAGCGCTGGGTGCACTCCGCCGGCTGCCGAAAGTGGTTCAACGCGGTCCGCGACACCCGCACCTACGAGATCTCGCACGTCTACCGCCAGGGCGACCCTCGCCCCGACCTGAGCAAGGGAGCCTGACCATGGGAGCCACGCAGCCCCAGCGCCTCGAGGTCGGAGGCGCGATCGACCGATCCAGACTCGTGGAGCTCGTCGTCGACGGCACCACGGTCATGGGCTTCGCCGGCGACACCGTCGCCTCGGCGCTCGTCGCCAACGGCGCTCTGCGAGTGGGGAACTCGATCTACCGGGGCCGGCCGCGCGGCATCCTGTCCGCCGGCGTCGAGGAGCCCAACGCCTTCGTCCTCGTCAAGGGTGAGCACGACGAGTCGATGCTCCCCGCCACCACGCTCGAGCTGGTGTCCGGCCTCGACCTCCGGCTGCTCGACGGCATCGGGGTTCTCGACCAGAAGCCGGACCCGGCCGAGTACGACAAGATGCACGTCCACACGGACGTCGCGGTCGTCGGCGCCGGTCCGGCGGGTCTCGCCGCCGCCCGGGAGGCCGCAGCGACGGGCGCCCGGGTCGTCCTCTTCGAGCAGGACTTCGCCCTCGGCGGCAGCCTCCTCGCCCAGCCCGACGACCTCGTCGAAGGCCTCCCGGCCGCACAGTGGGTCGAGCGGGTCCGCGCCGAGCTCGAGGCCGCCCCTGAGGTGACGGTCCTGACGAGGACGACCGCCTTCGGCAGCTACGACAGCAACCACGTCGTCGCCGTCGAGAAGCGTGCCGAGCACCTCCACGGGACCGCCGGCGACGGGGTGTCGCGCCAGCGCATCTGGCACGTCACCGCCGGCCAGCTCGTCCTCGCGACAGGCGCCTTCGAGCGCCCGATCGTCTTTGCCGACAACGACGTTCCCGGCATCATGCTCGCCTCCGCGGTGGTCGGCTACATCGGCCGGTATGCCGCCCTCCCGGGCCGTGACGCCGTCGTCTTCACGACGAACGACTCGGGGTATGCCGCGGCGCACGCACTCGTGCGCGCCGGAGCGACGGTGCAGGTCGTCGACGCGCGAGACGGCGGTCCGGGGGAGCGCGTCGCCGCGGCGGCAACCGCCGCGGGACTGACGGTGCGCACCGGGTCGGCGGTCGTCGGTGTCGACGGGGACGTCGCGGTCGAGGCCGCGTGGATCGCACGCATCGACGCCGACGGTGCCCTCGTGGGCGATGCCGAGCGCGTGCCCTGCGACCTCGTCGCCGTCTCGGGAGGGTGGACGCCCAACGTCAGCCTGCACAGCCAGCGCCAGGGCGCCCTCCACTGGGACGACGACCTCGCCGGCTTCGTGCCGACGGCGCCTGTCCGCGACCAGCACCTGGCCGGCGCGGTCCGCGGCACCTACTGGACCGAGGGCTGCCTCGTCGAAGGAGCCGCTGTCGGGCAGACGGCCGCCGCAGCCGTGGGCTTCACCCGTGAGGACGGCTGCGCCGCAACGGATCTCGACGTCGCAGCCGTCGACGAGGAGCGCGCCGCGCGGGCCGGTCGGACCCGGCAGCTCTGGCTCGTCGAGAGCCGGGAAGGCGGGTATGCGACGCACTTCGTCGACCTTCAGCGCGACAACACCGCCGCCGACGTGCTTCGTGCCACCGGCGCCGGCATGCGGTCTGTCGAGCACGTCAAGCGCTACACGTCGATCAGCACAGGCGTCGACCAAGGCCGGATCGGAGCCGTCAACGCGATCGGCCTGCTCACGCGGCTCCTGACCGGTGACGACGCGCGGGCCATCCCGCCCGGCCAGCCCGGCCAGGACGAGAGGGTCGGTGCACCCGGAAGCGCGCCGGACGGCATACCGGCTGGGGGTGCCCCGAGACCGACGCCTGGCGCGATCGGCAACACGACGTTCCGCGCACCCTTCACCCCGGTCGCCTTCGTCGCCCTCGCCGGTCGCTCGCGGGGGGAGCTCTTCGACGCGGCGCGCACGACCCCGGTCCACCCGTGGCACGTCGACCACGGCGCGCGCTTCGAGGACGTCGGGCAGTGGAAGCGGCCGTGGTACTACCCCCGTCCGGGGGAGGACATGGACGCCGCGGTCGCGCGGGAGTGTCGGGCCGCGCGTGAGGGCGTCGCGTTCATGGACGCGACGACGCTCGGCAAGATCGAGATCCGTGGCGGCGACGCGGGTGAGTTCCTGAACCGCGTGTACACGAACGCGTTCAAGAAGCTCGCGGTCGGCAAGGCGCGCTACGGCGTCATGTGCAAGCCCGACGGGATGGTCTTCGACGACGGCGTCGTGCTGCGCCTCGCCGAGGACCGCTACTTCGCGACGACGACGACCGGCGGCGCGGCCCGCGTCCTCGAGTGGCTCGAGGAGTGGTCGCAGACCGAGTGGCCGGAGCTCGACGTCGTCTGCACGTCGGTGACCGAGCAGTGGGCCACCGTGGCAGTCGTCGGCCCGAGGTCCCGCGACGTCATCGCGCGGCTCGCTCCCGACCTCGACGTGTCCAAGGAGGCCTTCGGCTTCATGGAGTTCCGCGAGACGGTGCTCGCCTCGGGCATCCCCGCCCGGATCTGCCGGATCACCTTCTCCGGCGAGCTCGCCTTCGAGATCAACGTGCCGACCTGGTTCGGTCTCACCGTCTGGGAGGACGTCGCCGCCGCGGGTGCCGACTTCGACATCACCCCCTACGGCACCGAGACGATGCACGTCCTGCGCGCCGAGAAGGCCTACCCGATCGTCGGCCAGGACACCGACGGCACGGTGACGCCGCAGGACCTCGGCATGGACTGGATCGTCTCGACGACGAAGGACTTCATCGGCAAGCGCTCGTACTCCCGTGCCTCGCACCAGGGCGCCGGACGCAAGCAGCTCGTCAGCGTCCTGCCGGTCGACCGGTCGCTGCGGCTGCCGGAAGGCGCCCAGCTCGTGGAGTCCGGCGCGCTCGGTGACTACACGGGGGAGGGGCTGCCCGCGCGCCCGATCCCCATGCTCGGCCACGTCACGTCGAGCTACCACTCCCAGGCGCTCGGCCGGTCCTTCGGCCTGGCGCTCGTCAAGGACGGCCGGAACCGGATCGGCCAGACCCTCATCGCGTCCTTCGAAGGACGCTTCGCCGAGGTCGAGGTGGCCGACGCGGTGCTCTACGACACGGAAGGAGCCAGGCGAGATGGCTGACAGCACGCTGACGATCGACCCACCCCAGGAGCAGGTGGGCGACACCACAGGCTCCGCCGAGTCCGGGTCGAGGGGGATCGGCCGGGCAGCAGTCCTGGCGCACCGGCGCAGCCCCGCCCACGACCTCGTGGAGGAGATGGAGCAGGGGTCGGGCGAGCGCGTGCGCCTGCGCGAGCTGCCGTTCCTCTCCCAGCTCGCGGTCCGGGCCGCCAGCGCAGGACGATCCTCCGCTGCGGTCGCCGGGGCTCTCGGTGTGGCTCTGCCGAGCCGGGTCGGGGAGGTCACCGGCGCCACGGACGGGTCTGGTGTGGCGGTGCTCTGGCTCTCGCCCGACGAGGTCCTCGCCGTGGGCCAGGACGAGGGGCGGTCCGGTCTCTCGCCCGACGTCTGGTCGGCCGACGTGGCGCAGGCCCTCGCTTCCGAGCCGGGCCAGGTGGTCGACGTATCCGCGAACCGCACGACGCTCGAGCTGTCCGGCCCCTGCGCGCTGCAGGTCCTGCAGAAGAGCTGCGAGCTCGACCTGCACCCGCGGGTCTTCCCCGTCGGTGCCGCCGTCGCGACCCTGCTCGGCTCCACGGGGGTCATCCTGTGGCGCACCGGAGAGCAGTCGTGGCGGGTCATGCCCAGGGCCTCGTTCGCCACGCACGTGGTGCGCTGGCTCCTCGACGGGATGCGCGAGTTCCGCTGATGTCATTGAGCGCTCTCGATCTCTTCTCCGTCGGCATCGGGCCGTCGTCGTCGCACACCGTCGGTCCGATGCGGGCGGCCCGGCGGTTCGCCGCCGGGCTCGCCGACTCGGGGCTGCTCGATCGCACGGCTCGGGTCGAGGCCCAGCTCTTCGGCTCACTGGGCGCGACCGGCCACGGGCACGGCTCCGACCGGGCCGTCGTGCTCGGCCTGGAGGGCGAGGACCCGGAGACCGTCGACACGTCGCATGCGGTGGCCCGGGTCGAGGCCGTGACTCTCGACCGCAAGATCTCGCTCGACGGCACGCACCGCATCGACTTCGACCCCGAGGCTGACCTCGTGATGCACCGCCGACAGGCGCTGCCGGCCCACCCGAACGGCATGACGTTCGAGGCGTTCGACGATGCCGGTCGCTCGCTGCGGGCGCGCACGTTCTACTCGGTCGGTGGCGGGTTCGTCGTCGACGAGCAGGCCGTCGGCGCCGACCGGGTGGTCACCGACACGACGCCGGTGCCGCACCCCTTCCGCACGGGCGCCGAGCTGCTCGAGCGGTGCCGCGAGACGGGGCTCTCGATCGCCGGGGTGATGATGGCGAACGAGCGGGCCTGGCGCACGGAGAGCGAGGTGCGCGAGCGACTCCTCCATCTCTGGGGCGTCATGCAGCAGTGCGTCGAGAGCGGCTGCACGCGCGAGGAGCGCACCTTGCCCGGCGGCCTCAAGGTCCGCCGACGGGCTCCCGAGCTGCGAGAGCGCCTGCGGGAGCAGGAAGCCCACGCACGTCTGCGTGACGGGGGCCCGATGCTCGACCCGCTCTGGGCGATGGAGTGGGTCAACCTCTACGCGCTCGCCGTCAACGAGGAGAACGCGTCGGGCGGCCGCATCGTCACCGCCCCGACGAACGGTGCGGCCGGCATCATCCCCGCAGTGCTGCACTTCTACACGCGCTTCATCGACGGGGCGGACGACGACGGTGTCGTCGACTTCCTCCTCACCGCAGCCGCGATCGGCATCCTCTTCAAGCTCGGTGCGTCGATCTCCGGTGCCGAGGTCGGGTGCCAGGGCGAGGTCGGCTCGGCCTGCTCCATGGCGGCCGCAGGGCTCTGCGCCGTCCTCGGTGGCACGCCGCAGCAGGTGGAGAACGCGGCCGAGATCGGCATCGAGCACAACCTCGGCCTCACCTGCGATCCGGTCGGCGGGCTCGTGCAGATCCCGTGCATCGAGCGCAACGCGATCGCCTCGGTCAAGGCCATCAACGCGGCGCGGCTCGCCCGCCAGGGCGACGGGGAGCACAAGGTGAGCATCGACCAGGCGATCAAAACGATGCGCGAGACCGGCGCGGACATGAAGATCAAGTACAAGGAGACCTCGCGTGGCGGCCTCGCCGTCAACGTCGTCGAGTGCTGACCGAACGGGCCGGCTTGCCGGCGTGCCAGCCGACGTGCCTGCCGACGCAGGACCGATCGACAGGCGCGCCAGTCAGAGGAGACACGAATGACCACCGACACCACCCAGCAGGCGGGCTACGTCCTGACGCTCGACTGCCCCGAGGCGCCCGGCCTCGTCCATGCCGTCACCGGCTTCCTGCTCGAGCAGCACGGCGACATCCACGAGCTCAAGCAGTTCGACGACATCCGGGGCGGACACTTCTTCCTGCGGGTCCACTTCACGATCGGCGAGGGACGTGCCGACCCGGGCGTCGCCTCCCTGCGTGCGGCGTTCAGCGGTCTGGCGCAGGAGCACGACATGCGCTTCGAGCTGCGGGAGGCCACGGCCAAGCGCCGGGTCCTCGTCATGGTCTCGAAGTTCGCCCACTGCCTCAACGACCTGCTCTTCCGGTCGCGGATCGGTGAGCTGCCCATGGAGATCGCGGCCGTCGTGTCCAACCACCCCGACCATCGCGCGCTCGTGGAGTGGCACGGCATACCGTTCTTCCACGTTCCGGTGACACCGGAGACCAAGCCGGAGGCGGAGGCGCGGCTGCTCGACCTCGTCGACCGCTTCGAGATCGAGCTCGTCGTGCTCGCGCGCTACATGCAGATCCTCAGCGACGACCTGACGAGGCAGCTGACCGGGCGGGCGATCAACATCCACCACTCGTTCCTGCCGAGCTTCAAGGGCGCCAAGCCCTACCACCAGGCCTGGGAGCGCGGCGTCAAGACGGTGGGCGCCACGGCGCACTACGTCAGCAGCGAGCTCGACGAAGGGCCGATCATCTCGCAGCAGGTGCGCGAGGTGGACCATGCGTTCGGCCCGGAGGACCTCGTGGCGGCAGGGCGCGACACCGAGTGCCGCGCCCTGTCGAACGCCGTGAAGTGGCACTGCGAGGGCCGCGTCATCCTCCACGGCAGCCGCACCGTCATCCTGCTCTGAGACCGGCCCCCCAGTTTGCACCCTCGAGTGGCCCCGCCGTCCCACACGAGTGGCCCCGCCGTCACGTGACGACGGGGCCACTCGAGTGACTGCCGGACGGTGGGTCAGGAGGCGTAGTCCTCGTCGCTGACGTGCTCGAGCCAGGTCACGACCTGGCCGTCGGCGTCGGCCTCGTGGATGGCGACGTGTGCCATGAACCGGTCCGGAGTGGCTCCGTGCCAGTGCTCTTCACCCGGCTCGATGTAGACGACGTCGCCCGGCCGGATCTCCTGCACGGCACCGCCACGACGTGCGACATAGCCGACGCCGTCGGTGACGTAGAGGGTCTGGCCCTTGGGGTGGTGGTGCCAGGCCGTGCGCGCGCCGGGGCTGAAGCGGACGTGGGCCGCGCCGACGGCCGACTGGTCGTCGGGGTTGCGGATGCCGTCGATGGAGACGGGCCCGGTGAACCAGTCCTCAGGTCCGGCGGCCGTCTGGCCGCCGCTCTTCGTGAACTTCATCGGTGTTCCTTCCTGCTGGTTGACGCGCGTCGACGGTGACGCCTCAGACGAGCGTGCTCGTGTCGATGACGAAGCGGTAGCGCACGTCCGACGCGAGCACGCGCTCGTAGGCCTCGTTGACCTGGTCCGCCGCGATCACCTCGACCTCTGCGCCGAGCTCGTGCTCGGCGCAGAAGTCGAGCATCTCCTGGGTCAGGGCGATGCCACCGATCATCGAGCCGGCGAAGGAGCGGCGGCCGCCGATGAGCGAGAAGACGTTGACGCTGAGCGGCTCCGGCGGGGCCCCGACGTTGACGAGGGTGCCGTCGACGGCGAGCAGCCCGAGGTAGGCGTCGAGGTCGATGCGCGCGCTCACCGTGTTGATGATGAGGTCGAACCTGCTGGCCAGGTGCTCGAAGGTGGAGGGGTCGGAGGTGGCGTAGTAGTCGTCCGCCCCGAGGCGCAGGCCGTCCTCCTGCTTCTTCAGCGACTGCGAGAGCACGGTGACCTCCGCGCCCATGGCATGGGCGAGCTTCACGGCCATGTGGCCGAGCCCGCCGAGTCCGACGACCGCGACCTTCTTGCCGGGCCCGGCGCCCCAGCGCCGAAGCGGTGCGTAGGTGGTGATGCCGGCGCACAACAGCGGTGCGGCGGCGGCCCCGTCGATGCCGTCCGGGACCGACAGCACGTAGTCGGCGTCGACGACGACGTGGGTCGAGTAGCCGCCCTGCGTCGTGGTGCCGTCGCGGTCGGTGGCGGCATAGGTGCCGACCATGCCCTTCTGGCAGTACTGCTCGTCGCCACCCCGGCAGTTGGTGCACTCGCCGCACGAGTTGACCATGCAGCCGACACCCACCCGGTCGCCGACCGAGTGGCGGGTGACGTCGGCGCCAATCTCGGTGACGACACCGACGATCTCGTGGCCCGGCACGACGGGGAAGGGCTGCGGGCCCCAGTCGCCGTTGACGGTATGGATGTCGGAGTGGCAGATCCCGGCGTACTGGATCTCGATGAGGACGTCGTTGGCACCGACCTCGCGGCGCTCGATGACGATGGGGGCCAGGGGCTGGCCGGCGGCCGGGGCCGCGTACGCGTTCACGCGCATGGTGTCTTCCTTCTCTCGGTTGACTTCTCGGGCAGGTGTGAGCGACTCGCGGCCGCAGGGGCGGCCATGAGTGCAGGCGGAGGGGGCTACCTCTTCGCGGCGCCGCGGAGCTCGTCGGCCAGGGCACGCGCCTGCCCGGACAGCAGGTCGGCGCGCTCGCCGTCTCCGCTCTCGACCGCGTGCCAGTAGTCGATCTTGATCTGGACGTAGCGCCGGCGGAGCACGATCTGCTCGGCCTCCTCAGCGAGCCGGCGCGCCTGGGCGGAGAGCAGCTCGACCTGGCCGCGGGCGGCCTCAGGGCCGAGTGCGCCGTTGGCGACGTAGGCGCGCATGTCGCTGACGGACATCCCCGTGGCAGCCAGGCAGGCCACCCACATCAGCTGGTCGAGGTCCCCCTCGTCGTAGACGCGGTGCCCGCTGCTCGCGCCGCGGCTGACCGGGGCGATCACCCCGATCGACTCGTAGTAGCGCAGGGTGCTCGCCGGCAGTCCCGTCAGGGTCGCCGCTTCCTTGATCGTGTACTCGCGCTGCGTGGTGGAGGAGGTCACGTCGTCAACGCTAGGAACTTCAAGTGCTTTAAGTCAAAGCCCGCAGGACTCACGGCGAACCGGCAGCGCCGGACCATGGCCCCGCACCGGCCGACCGTGCTTGGCTGGTCTGACGACAGGGCGCGCGACGGATCGGAAGGAATACGGACGTGAGCGGAATCCCTGGGCACCGGGTGATCGTCTTCCTGCAGGAGAACAAGACGACGGACTTCTACTTCGCGTCGATGGCGGCCTGGGGCGCCGCCGTCGCCGACAACGGGGCGCTGCTCGAGAGCCCTCCGAACTTCGACCAGCCCCACGACCGCAACGCCTGGGTGCACCACTCGATGGGGGACTACGCCGCCGTCGCCGCACAGGTCGACAGCGACGTCGTCATCCCGTTCTACTCGTGGCTGGCCAAGCAGTTCGTCTTCTGCGACCACCACTTCGGGTCCGGGTCGAACTCCACGCCCGGGCACATGCTCGCAGTCGGCGGGCAGATGCCGACGATGAAGAACCCGCCCTTCGTCGGCGCCCACCCGGTCTGGGACCTGCCCTCGATCTTCACCGTCGCGCAGGCGGCGGGCGTCAGCTGGGCCGCCTTCCCCGACCACTCGGGCTACCCCGCCAAGCTCTACCGGTCGCTCAGCACGCCGCCCGGCCACGCCAACGTGCACCCGCCGAGCCAGTTCGTGCCGATGGCCAAGGCAGGCACCCTCCCGCAGGTCTGCTACGTGTGGAGCCCCGGCGGCTACGACGAGCACCCGCCCCTCGTCAGCGACCCCACCTACGTCACCAAGGGCCACGACCTCGTGTGGCAGCGCGTCCAGGCCGTCATCGACGGGGGCGGCTGGGACGACACGACCTTCGTGCTCACGTGGGACGACTGGGGCGGCTACGCCGACTCCGTCCCGACCCCGTCGATCGAGACCCTGCCCGACGCGCTCCACCCCAGCGGGTATGCCGCGATCGGCGGTTCGCGGATCCCGCTCGTGATGTTCGGGGGCCGGGTCCCACAACGCATCGACACCCAGTGGCACTCCCACGCCAGCATCCCGCGGACGATCATCGACCTGCTCGGCCTGCCGCCCATGAACGTCCCGCGCGTCGACGACGCGCCGTCGCTCGCGCACCTCGTCGACAGCACGGTCTCGCGGCCGGCGCCACCGGCACCGGGGACTGCTATCACCCAGCCGACCCCGCCGAGCGTGCGACCGAAGCCCGAGCCGACAGCGCCGTGGGCCGGCCCCCTCGGTCAGCCGATGCCGCCGCTCGTCACCCTCGACGGGAGCGTCGTGCCGGCCCCGACCGACGGCATCGTGCACCCGCGCCCGCCCCGCCCCCACAAGCCGGTCTGAGCGTCCGCACCGCTACGGCGACCCGGTGCCCGACTCGTCGACGACGTCCTGCACCACCTCGTTGTGGCGCAGGAAGAACGGCATGAAAGGCGGGTCGAAGCGCGCCCATCTCGCAGGGCCGACCGGGGTCAACCCCGCAGCCCGGATGGCCGCGTCGAGCTCGGCACGGTGGTGCTCGTAGGAGTCCTGCGTCCACCGCCCGCGATAGCGGCGAGCGGCCGCGAGCACCGCCGGGCGCTCGTGGAGCTGCACGTCGGGACTCGTCGGGACCGGCGCGCTCGCGAGAGTGAGCGCTGCGGGCAGGACGAACGCGACGGCATACTCACCCTCGGCGGTCTCGCGCTGAACGACGGGCTCCGTCATCGCGATCTTCTGCGGCTCGCGCTGGATGACGGGGGCGGTCATCGCGACCTTCGTGGCCGAGCGGTTCTGCCCGCTGATGTAGCCGAGCAGCGTCCGGAAGGCGGTGTTGCCCGCATCCTCGAACGCCGCCCGCACGACGACCTCGGCGACGACGTGGGGGGCATAGCGCCGCAGCTCGAAGCCCTCGTGGGTCGCCACGACCTCGTACGCCTGCTGCTCCGTCACACCCGCAACGCTACCCGCGAGCCGACACGCGAGCGCCGCCTACTGCAGGGGCGCCGTGCCCCAGTCCACCTGGTGCTCCGACGCGTGCACGTCGGACACGTAGGCCTGACCGGAGCCGTCGGGTGCGATGGTCTGCAACCCGGTGTCACCGCCCGCTCGGCCGGTGTAGTCGTCGTGGGAGAACATGATGGCCCGCCCGTCGGGTGACCACACGGGGTCGAAGCTGGCCTCGAACCGGAGGGCGCCCGCGTTGCCGATGCCGACGATGCCCGCGTCGTGGGTGAGGGCCTTCAGGTGGCGACCGTCCGCGTCCACGACCATCACGCTGGCACCGTTGCCGAGGTGCTCGGTGATCGTCTCGAAGACGAGGCGGCTGCCGTCGGGCGACCAGTCGGCGTCACCGACCCTGACCCCCCAAGGAGTCACCTGGTGCGCGCCGGTGCCGTCGCTGCCGACGACCCAGAGGGAGGACACCTCGCCGCGGTAGCCCCTGCCGACCTCCTTGCCGCCACGGTAGAACGTGAAGGCGATCTGACGACCGTCCGGCGAGAAGCGTGGTGCGTCAAGCCAGGTGGCGCCCGGCAGGTCCGGCAGGGCGATCACCTGGCGCTGCCCCGTGCCGTCGGGTCGGATGACGTAGATCCCTTGTGCGCGTGGGTAGTCCGCGCCGTCGGAGGTGAACGCGATGAGCCCGCCGTCGGGCGACCACGAGGGAACCCCGCTCAGGCTGCCGACGTGCGTCACGCGGGTGACGTCGGACCCGTCGGCCCGCATGACGAAGACCTCGCTGAGGTAGCCGTTCTCCTCGGACGCCAGCCGGTTGCTGTCGAACGCCAGACGGGTGCCGTCCGGTGACCAGGTCGCCCACCCGTTGTCGCCGTTGCCCTCGGTCACCTGGTGTTCCGCTGTCAGGTCCGGGTTCGCGGTCCAGACCTGCCAGTGACCCGCGTCGTCGACCCGCATGAAGCTGATCCGCCCGTTGGGGCCCGGCGGGGTGGCCTCGGCGGGCGCGGCGGTGAGCACGACGCTGCCGGCGAGGGCGGCGGCGAGGAGCGACCGCCGGACGCGACGGCCACGGACGAGCAGGGTGGGGTGCATGGGTCCTCCTGGGCGACGTGCGGCCGGGACGTCCGGCCTCACCTTCTCGAACCCCAGCGCTCCCGGTCGGTTGCATCGTCCCCTCCCGCGTCGATGTATCTGCGCGGGCCAGAGCCCGCGCAGATACATCGACCGGCGATCGGACATCGCCCAAGGAGGTATGCCGCCGCGCCGGGCCGCTCCCATGGACCGCCGGCCGCTCGTCGCTGGCAGGATGAGCGGCATGACGACGGACGTGCCGCTGAGCGTGCGCACCCCCTCACCCCTCGGCGAGTTCCTGCGGGCCCGCAGGCACCAGATCGCCCCGGAGGAGGTCGGCATCAGGCGCGCCAAGGGCCGGCGCCGGGTGGGCCTCAGCCGCACCGAGGTGGCCGAGCTCGCCCACATCTCCGTCGCGTACTACGACCTCATCGAGCGAGGCCGCGACCTGCGCCCGAGCAAGGCCGTCATCGACGGTCTCGCGCGGGCGCTCAAGCTCGACGCCGACGGCCGTGCCCACCTGCACTCCATCGCCTCGGGCTCGGCGCCACGGCACAAGGCCGAGCCCGAGATGCTGAGCGAGGAGCTCGAGGAGCTGCTCGACTCGATCGACCCCAACCCGGCCTACGTCGTCGGCGCCCGCTGGGACGTCCTGGGTGCCAACCACACCGCCTGCCAGCTCTTCACCGACTGGGAGAGCAAGCGGACGAAGCGCGAGCGCAACCTCCTGTGGTTCTACTGCTGCGACCCCGCCGCGCGCAGCCTCTTCGTCGACTGGGAGCAGGAGGCCGCCGACCAGCTCGCGCTCTTCCGCGAGGCCTACGCCCGTCACCCCGACGACCCGGCCTTCAAGCGCGTGCTCGACGAGGTGTTCAAGGCCAACCCCGCCACCGCCACGTGGTGGGAGCAGCACGACTTCGACCCGACTCGCGGTCGCACCAAGCGAATTCGCCTCGACACCGGGCAGGTCATCCAGCTGCGACAGCTCGTGCTCCAGGTCGCCGAGGAGCCTGACATCCGCGTCATCAGCTACTTCGCCGACGCCGACGGTGACCTCGACGACGTCGAGTTCGACTACTAGGCCCCCGCTCGTCACGAGGGCGTATGCCGGGTGGCCGCGTCCGTGCCACGCGGCCACCCGGCGTCCCTCCCCCTGGTGCCCCCAGAGCCCCCTAGAGCGGGGTCAGTGGCCCGGGCACCGGGTAGGTGCCCGGGGTGGTCGGCAGCGCCGCCCAGCGCGGTGTGAGGAGCACGCGGAGGCGGGGACGCTCCTCGATGAGCCCGTTCTGCTGCGCGGGCGGCGGCACCGGTCCGCGCACCTGCCACGTCGCACCGTTGTCGACACTGACGACGATCTCCGTCTTCGTGTCGGAGACGTCCTGGTAGACGGCGACCTCGCACGCGGGCCCTCCCTCCGCCATCGAGACCCCGCGCGAGGTCTGGGGCAGCGACGCGGTGGCGAAGGAGCCGTCGGACTGCTGGATGACGAGGCGCCGGTCCGCACCCGCGCCGGCGAGGCCCCAGATGCCGCAGCCCGCCGACGTGGGGGTGGCCCACCGGATGCCGTCGACCTGGGGGAGGGCGAGACGTTGCAGGGTGCGGGCGTTGACGTCGAGGGAGCAGAGGCCGACGCCGTCGGCGCACTCGACCGTCGGGGTGCCGTAGAGGGGGGCGACAGGCCGGTCCATGACGGTGAGCTGGACCGGCTGGCGCATGATCGGCGAGAGCAGATACGGCCCCGGGCTTCGGTGTGCCCAGTACCACACCCCGTCGCCCACCTCGCGGAACAGGCCGGGGTCACGCAGGTCCGGCTGGTTGCTCGAGCCGGTGACGGCACCGAGCACGAGGAAGCGGTGGTCCGTCCCGTCGACCACCGCCATCGCCTCCCGTCCGAGGCAGTCGTGGTCGGGGGTGGGCACCTCGCATCGCTTCCACACCGTGAGGACGGTGCGCCGGTCGGCGCGTGACTCCAGCTGGCTCGCGACGAACGCGTCCGGGTGCCCGACGATCTGGTCGGCGGTCCACTCCGGCACGGCGACGGAGGTCAGCTGCGGGGTCGGCGCGGAGGGCAGGCGCTGGGCCGAGGGCCGTCCGACGCCGCTGGCCGCGAGCACGACGGCGAGCACGGCGAGGACGGCAGCCGCGGAGACCAGGGCATACCGCCGCCGGCGGTGGCGGCGGTAGCGCGTGACGATGTGCTCGAAGCCGGGCTGCTCGACCCGCCGCTCGGTGTCGCGGGCGAAGCTCGTCAGGTCAGACATGGTCCGCCTCCTTGTCGGCGAGGTGGGTGGCCATCTGTGCCCTGGCCCGGGCGAGCCGCGCCTTGACGGTGCCCTCCGGCACCGCGAGCTCGCGGGCGACCTGCGCCACGCTGAGGTCGGCGATGTAGTGGAGCACCACGGTGACCCGCACGGGCAGGCTGAGCTGGCTCAGCGCATACACGATGGCGACGTGGTCCTCCGGGGCCGCGGGGCCGAGGTCGATGCTCAGCTCGGCACGGACCCGTGGCAGCGCGCGAGCCGACACCCGCGCCCGCCGCCAGCGGTTGCGCAGCTGGTTGACGGCGACGGTGCGCAGCCAGGCCTCCTTGTTGGCGACCTCGGCGAAGTCGGCCCGGTGTGTCATGGCGGTGACGAAGGCCTCCTGCACGATGTCCTCGGCCTCGGAGAGGTTGCCGCACAGGGCGGTCACCTGCGTGACGAGCCGCCGGTAGGACACGTCATAGACCGCGCGGAGCGCATCGTCCCCGTCGCTCCGCCTGTCGTGCTCGTCGCCGCTGTGGCGATCGTCGTGCTGGCGCATGAGCCGCTCACCTGCCGATCCCCTGCTCCCGATGCTTCCACCTCGACGAAACCCGGGGAGCCGGTTCGGTTGCATCGGGTGGGCCACGGGATCTGGCGGGCGCCCACGGGCGGGGGCGTGCGGGCCTGCCCGCACGCGGTGCGCGACGACGAAGGCGCCCCGACCCACGAACGGTCGAGGCGCCCCCGAGGCGAGGGTTGCGGTCAGCGCTTGCGCGTGCCGAAGATGCTGCGCGTGATCTCGCGCCCGATCACGGTGCCGGCCGAGCGCAGCATCGACTTGAAGGCCGAGCTGCCTGCGACCTGCTCGATGATGGTCGGCTCCTCCTTTGGCGCCGCCTGCCGCTTCGGTGCCGGGGCTGCGGGGGCCGGCGCAGGTGCCGCCGGCGCCGGGGGAGCCGCGGGGGTCTGGGCCTCGAGACGCTTGGTCAGCAGCTCGTAGGCGGACTCGCGGTCGAGCACGGCGGCATACTTCGGCGCGATGGTCGAGGCGGCGATGATGCCGTCGATCGTCGCCTGCGGCGAGGGGTCCATGAGGGAGTTCGGCGCCTTCATGCGCGTCCACGCGACGGGCGTCGGCACGCCCTTGTCGGAGAGCACCGTGACGACGGCCTCGCCGATGCCGAGGCTCGTCAGCAGCTTCTCCATGTCGTATGCCGTGTGCGGGTAGGTCGCGATGGCCTGCTTGAGCGCCTTGGCGTCGTCGGGCGTGAAGGCGCGCAGCGCGTGCTGCACGCGGTTGCCGAGCTGCGCGAGCACGCCGGCGGGCACGTCCTTGGGCGACTGGGTGACGAAGAACACGCCGACGCCCTTGGAGCGGATGAGGCGCACGGTCTGCTCGATGGCCTGCAGGAACGCCTTGCTCGCGTCGTCGAAGAGCAGGTGCGCCTCGTCGAAGAAGAAGACGAGCTTGGGCTTGTCGAGGTCGCCCTCCTCGGGCAGGTCGTGGAAGAGGTCGGCGAGCAGCCACATGAGGAAGGTCGAGAAGAGCTGGGGCCGGTCCTGGACCTGGGGCAGCTCGAGGCAGGAGATGATCCCCTTGCCGTCTGCAGCCGTGCGCAGCAGGTCGCGCGTGTCGAACTCCGGCTCGCCGAAGAAGTCGCCCGCGCCCTGGTCCTCGAAGGTGATGAGGTTGCGCAGGATGACGCCCGCGGTCGCGCTCGAGAGGCCGCCGAGCTCCTTGAGGTCGGCCTTGCCCTCGTCGGAGGTGAGGTGGCTGATGACGGCGCGCAGGTCCTTGAGGTCGAGCAGCGCGAGGCCGTTCTTGTCGGCGTAGTGGAAGATCAGCCCGAGGCTGCTCTCCTGCGTGTCGTTGAGGCCGAGCACCTTGCTCAGCAGCGTCGGGCCGAAGCTCGTGATCGTCGCGCGGATGGCGATGCCGTCGCCCTTGCCGCCGAGGCTGAAGAACTCGGTGGGGTATGCCGTCGCCGTCCACTCCATGCCGACGCTCGTCGCGCGGTCGATGATCTTCGTGCCGCCCTCACCGGGGGTGGCGACGCCCGAGAGGTCGCCCTTCATGTCGGCGAGGAAGACCGGCACGCCCTGCTCCGACAGCTGCTCGGCCATGAGCTGGAGCGTCTTCGTCTTGCCGGTGCCGGTGGCTCCGGCGACGAGACCGTGGCGGTTCATCACGCTGAGCGGGATCTGCACCGGCGCGTCGGCGTGGGCCTCGTTGCCGATGACCACCGCCCCGAGCTTGAGGATGGGCCCGTCGAAGGCGTAGCCAGCCCGGATCTCGTCGAGCTGGCCGGATGTCTGATCGGGCGTCTCCGCAGCGGTGTCGGTCACGCTTCGAACTCTATCCGCCGACATCACGGGTTCGCCGCCTATGCTGACCCGGTGATTTTCAAGGCCGTTGGCGACACCCGTCCGTATCCCGACCATGGGCTCGAGACGACGAAGGACTGGTCGAACGTGCCACCTCGCGTGGTGCAGCTCGGCGAGCTCATCACGACGAAGAGCACGCTCGACCTGCGCGGGCTGCTCGCCGACGACTCGACCTTCTACGGCGACCTCTTCCCGCACTGTGTCGAGTGGGAGGGCGAGCTCTACCTCGAGGACGGGCTCCACCGCGCGCTTCGGGCGGCGCTGCAGCAGCGACCGGTGCTGCACGCGAGGGTGCTGGTGCTCACCTGACCGGACACCGGTCGGGCGGCTGACGGGGCAGACGAACGAACGAAGGAGCGGGCATGTCCGAGATCGTCGACGATGACGGTGGCCGTGGCTACCGGGTGCGGCGGCAGCGGCGCTCGGTGATCGTCATCGTCGTCGTCCTGCTCGCGCTCGCGGGGGCCTTCTACTACGCCTCGACCTACTTCCGGGCGACCGAGCCGCAGGCCGGCCCGTGCACGACCGAGCCGGTCGTCGTCGCGTTGCGCACGAGCGACGTCAGCCTCAACGTCTACAACGCGACGAACCGCAGCGGCCTCGCCTCGGCAGCCTCCAAGACCGCCATCGACCGCGGCTTCAAGGTCAAGAAGGTCGGCAACGACCCGAAGAAGGCGACGATCAAGCAGACCGCCCAGGTGCGCTTCGGCCCCGAGGGCGAGGCGTCGGCCAAGCTGCTGCTCGCCCACCTGCCCGGTGCGGTCGGCGTCAACGACAAGCGCGAGGGTGACACCGTCGACCTTGTGCTCGGCAACAAGTGGAAGAGCTTCGGACCGGTTCCGGCCGTCGTCACCCCGACCCAGACCCTGCGGCCCTGCCCGACCATCACGGTCACGCAGTAGCCCCGCACCCGCAGCCCCGCCGGCAGCCACGACAGGTCGGTGCGGAGGCCGCCGCCGCACGAGGCAGGCCCACCGGACCGGGTCCGATGGGCCTGTGCACGCCTGGCGTCCGGATCAGGCGTCAGCTGACGGGCTGCGCTGCCGAGACGAACTCGTTCGTGTAGGTCTTGCTCAGGTCGATGGACTTGCCCTGCACCTTGGGGTTGAACTCGCCGAGGACGGCGAGGCAGGTCTTCGGCCCGTCCGCGGGCATGACGCCGGTCGGGTTGAAGATGCCCTTCTCGCTGTTGAGCGCCGCGACGTAGGCGGGCTTGCCGACCCCCTTGTAGTAGCTGGCCGGCATCTTGTCGGCGATGGCGGCGCCGTCGTGCTGCTGGATCCACGAGAGGGTGGCGACGTAGGCGTTGACGAGCTTCTGGACCGTCGCCTTGTTGCTGTTGACCCAGTCGCTCTGCATGTAGAGCGAGGTCGCGGGGTACGTGCCGCCGAGCGCCGCCTTGGAGCCCTGGGCGGTGCGCATGTCGAGCAGGATGAAGGCGGTCCCATCCGAAAGTGCCTGTGAGACAGTCGGTTCGGTCGTCATGCCGCAGTCGATCGCCTTCTGCTTCATGGCCGCGATGAAGGTCTGTCCCGCACCGACGCCGCGTCGCGTCTCCTGCGTCGGGTCGACGCCGTTCTTCTTGCTGAGGTACTGCGTGAGGAAGTCGGTCGACGATCCCGTGTCGGTGATCCCGAGCGAGCGACCCTTGAAGTCGGCCGGGCTCTTGACGGTGCCTTTGAGGTCGCTGCGGCACAGCTCGACCTCACCGGGGATCTGGAGCATCGAGATGACGGCCTCGGACGACTTGCCCTGGGCCTGCAGCGCGATGTTGTGGTCGTAGAAGCCACCGACGCCCTGGACCTGGCCGGCGAGCATGTTCTGCGTCGCGTCGCCACCCGCCGGCTCGTCAACGAGGTTGACGTTGACCCCGGCCTTGTCGTAGTAACCGAGCTGCTTGGCGAGCATGAAGGGCAGGTAGATCTGCTTGCTCATGCCGCCGACCATGATCGTCACGGTGGGGGCGTCCGCGCCGGCGCCTGCGGTGCCGGCGGCTGTCGTGGCACCCGAGGCGTTGTTGGCGCAGGCGGCCATCGTCGTTGCCGCGAGGAGGGCGGCGCCTGCGGCGCCGATCCGCTTGGTGTTCATGGGAACTCTCCTTTGAGTCGTTGAGTGGTGGTGTGGGGTTGTCGTGTCGGTTGGGTGGTGGGGGTGGACGGGTTGTCGGAGGAGACGGGCGGGTGCGCTGGGGTCGCTGTCGTCACTCGACCGCTGCACCTCCGTGGGTCTGTGGCGGCCGCCACCGGAGCAGGCGCCGTTCGAGGAGGGTGATGAGCCCTTCCGCCGTCAGGGCGACGACGGCGACGAGGACCATGCCGGCGAGCACCCCGTTCATGTCGAAGTTGTTCTGCGACGAGCGGATGAGCAGGCCGAGGCCCTGGTTGGCGCCGAGGATCTCGCCGACGAGCGCCCCGATGAGGGCGAAGCCGAAGCTGATGTGCAGGCTCGCGAGGATCCAGGTGAAGGCCGAGGGCAGCACGACGTCGCGGGTGACCCGCCAGCGTGAGGCGCCGAGCAGGCGGGCGTTCGCGATGAGGTTGCGGTCGACCTCGCGGGCGCCCTGGAAGGCGTTGAAGAACACCCCGAAGAAGACGAGGACGACGGCGAGGAGCACCTTAGACTGCATGCCGAAGCCGAAGGCGACGGTGAAGATCGAGCCGAGGATGATGCGCGGGATCGAGTTGGCGGCCTTGAGGAACGGCGCGAAGAGCTCGGAGAGCAGCTGCACCCGGCCGAGGGCGATGCCCAGGACGACGCCGAGGACCGCGCCGATGAGGAAGCCGAGCACCGCCTCCTCGAGGGTGATGATGATCTGGTCCGCGAGCGAGCCCTGGCTCGTGCCCTCGGTGAACCAGCCGTACATCGTGGCCCACACTCCCTGGGGCTCGCCCCAGAAGAAGGGGTCGACCACCTTGGCACCCACCCCCAGCTGCCACAGCGCGAGCAGGGCGGCGACGACTGCGAGGCGTGCGGCGGCGAGCCACGCACGTCGTCGCCGAGCCCGGCTCCGGGGGGTGGGGCCGGCAGCGTGGCTCTCGACCGGGCCGCGGGCC
The DNA here is from genome assembly GCF_006717145.1 of Humibacillus xanthopallidus. Classification (GTDB taxonomy): domain Bacteria; phylum Actinomycetota; class Actinomycetes; order Actinomycetales; family Dermatophilaceae; genus Humibacillus; species Humibacillus xanthopallidus. Next base: position 792,176 of record NZ_VFQF01000003.1, read on the forward strand.
AGGTTCTCAGCCGGGGCGCCCGCGGGGCTCTCGACGGGGCTGCCGGAGCCGGCGGAGGGGGCGGCATACGGGCTGGGGGTGCTTGCGGCGCTCGCCGGGGCTCCCGACGGGCCCGCGACGGCGTCGCGCTGGGTCGGTAGGTCGATCATGACGCCACCTCCGCCAGGCGGGTCGTCCGCGCATACGCCTCGGCGACCTCGGTGCGCAGGGCCTCCCAGATCTGCTCGTAGAGCCTGGTGAAGCGTGGGTCGAAACGGATCTCCTGGACGACGCGCGGCCGCGGCAGGTCGATCTCGAACTCCGCCTTCACCGTGCCGGGCCCGGCCTTCAGCACGACGACCTTGTCGGCGAGGGCGATGGCCTCCTCGAGGTCGTGCGTCACGAAGACGACGCTCGGCCGCGTCTGGTCCCAGAGGTGGAGCAGCTCGGTCGACATGATCGCCCGGGTCTGCACGTCGAGGGCGCTGAACGGCTCGTCCATGAGCAGGATCCGCGGCTGGTTGATGAGCGACTGCGCGAGGGCGACGCGCTTGCGCATGCCTCCGGAGAGCTGGTGCGGATAGCGGTCCTCGAAGCCGCCGAGGCCGACCCGCCGCAACCAGTCGCGGGCCAGGCCCAGGGCCTCCGACCGTCGCTGCCCCCGGTAGAGCGGGCCGGCAGCGACGTTGTCGAGCACCGTCTTCCACGGGAAGACGGCGTCCTGCTGGAAGACGAAGCCCGTGCTCGTCTCGATGCCGCGGACCGGAACGCCGTCGATGAGCGCCTCTCCGCGAGAGGGCCGCTCGAGCCCCGAGACGAGGGTGAGCGTCGTGGACTTGCCGCAGCCGGTGGGCCCGACGACGGCGCAGAACTGCCCGTCCTCGACCGTCAGCGACAGGTCCTGGATCGCGGTGTAGGTGCCGCCGTCCGCCGTGGCGAACTTCTTGGTGACATTGCGTAGCTCGATGGCTGCCATGCGCCTCGCCCTTTCTCCTCGTTGAGTGGCGTCGTGAGTGGCGTCACCGTAGGAGCGGATCGGGCGTGGCTGGAATGCTTGTGATCGTTCGGAGAGATAGCCGCGATAGACATGGTTTTGTGCAATCTGCTCAGCCATGCTGGTGGCGACGCCGACGAGGGCGTCACCCCTCCACGTGACGCCGACCGTGGACCGTGAGTGTGGACCTGAGTGTGGAGCTGGAGCGTTGGCCTTGAGCGTGCACCTCGACGAGCGGAGGAGAGGTATGCCGCGACTGGCGCGCACGCTGGCCGCCCGGATCCTGCTGGCCGTCCTCGGGATCGTCGTCGTGACGCTCGCCGTCGGCTTCGCGCTCTTCGCGCGCCTGACGTCGCAGACCGCCGACGAGCGCGCCATCGAGCAGGCCAGCGGGATCGCGGTGACCCTCGGACGGGTGCCGCAGGTCGCCCAGGCAGTCGTGGACGGCGACCCTTCCCACGTGCTGTCGGCCCTCGGGTCGCAGGTCCGGGCCTCGACGGGCGCCTCCTACGTCGTCATCATCGACCGCACCGGCCGTCGCTGGTCGCACCCCAACCCGGCGCTCATCGGGCAGCGCGTCGAGGAGCCGGTCATGGCCCTCGACGGGCAGGTGCACACCGGCATCGACGAGGGCAGCCTCGGACGCTCGGCCAACGCCCGGGCGCCGATCGTCGACGCCGCGGGCCGACCGGTAGGAGAGGTGTCGGTCGGCATCCTCGAGTCGGAGGTGAGCGGACGGCTGGATGCCGAGGTGCTCGACATCGCCCTCTACGCCGCGATCGCTCTCGCCCTCGGGGTCGCGGCGTCACTGCTCCTCGCCCGCGCCATCAAGCGGGTGACCTTCGGGGTCGAGCCCGCCGAGATCGTCGCCCTGGTGCAGGAGCGCGAGGCCATGCTCTACGGCGTCCGCGAGGGGGTCCTGGCGGTCGACGCCAAGGGGGCGATCAACGTCCTCAACGACGAGGCCCGCCGCCTGCTCGGCATCGAGTCGGCCAGCCTCGGCCAGCGGGTCGAGGACGTCGTGCCTGACGGCCGCCTGCGACGCGTCATCACCGGCGAGATCGAGGGAGTCGACCTCGTCGCCGTCACCGACGAGCACCTGCTCGTGCTCAACCGGATGCCGGTGCTCGTGGGCGGGCGGGGCGTCGGTTGGGTCGTCACGATCCGCGACCGCACCGAGCTCGAGGCCCTGATGCGCCAGCTCGACTCGATGGAGGCGCTCTCGACGGCCCTGCGTGCGCAGGAGCACGAGTTCTCCAACCGGCTCCACGTGCTGTCCGTGCTGCTCGAGCTCGGGGAGGTCGAGGAGGCGACGCGCTACAGCGAGGAGCTGCAGGCCGAGACGGCCCTCGTCAGCGAGGAGATCCGGGCGCGGGTCGGCTCACCCGTCGTGGCCGCCCTGCTGCTCGCGAAGACGACGGTGGCGGCAGAGCGTGACGTCGTCGTGCGCCTCGACCCGGCGAGCCGCCTCGAGGCCGGCCACGACGCCGAGCTGCCGGTGGTGACGGTCCTCGGCAACCTCGTCGACAACGCCGTCGACGCCGTCGCCGACGACTCGCGCACGGCCGGCACCCATCCCCGTGGCGAGGTGCTCGTGCGCATCGAGGGCACCGCCGACGCCCTCCTCCTGACGGTCACCGACACCGGTCCGGGCATCCCCGCGGAGCGGCTCGGTGACGTCTTCGTCGACGGCTACACGACGAAGAAGCCGCGCGGCGCCATGCGGCGCGGCGTCGGGCTCGCGCTCGTGCACCGCCTCGTCACCCGGGCCGGCGGCACGATCGAGGCGAGCTCGCCCGCCGGCGCCCGGTTCGAGGTCCGCCTCCCGCTCCGGGTGCGCGAGGTGGTGACGTGATCCGTGTCCTCGTCGTCGACGACGACTACCACGTCGCGCACGCCCATGCCCTGAGCGTGGCGCGGATCCCCGGCTTCACGACGGTCGGCGAGGCGCACACCGGTGCCGAAGCGCTCGAGCTGGTGGCGTCGACCGCGCCCGACCTGCTGCTGCTCGACATGTACCTTCCGGACTTCAGCGGCCTCGAGCTGGTGCGGCAGGTGGCCGTCTCGGGGGAGCGGGTGCCGGACTTCCTGCTCGTCACCGCCGCCCGCGACATCGACTCGGTGCGCACCGCGATGCAGCTCGGGGCGTTCTACTACCTCGTCAAGCCGTTCACCTTCGTCGCGCTGCGCGAGCAGCTCGAGGGCTACCGCACCTGGGTCGAGCGGATCGACCGGTCGCCCGAAGCAGACCAGCACGTCGTCGACGCCCTCTACAGCCTGCGCGGTGCGCCGCCGCGCCGGGCGGCGACGACCCGCTCGCTGCAGCCGACGATGGCCCGAGTGCTCGAGATCGTCGCCGCCGCCCCAGCACCGATCGGGGCCGCCGAGGTCGCCGAGATCCTCGGCGCCAGTCGGCCCACCGCCCAGCGTTACCTCGCGGGGCTCGTCACGAAGCAGCTGCTCGACCTCGACCTCACCTACGGGTCGACGGGCCGTCCGGAGCACCGCTACGTGCCGCGTCGCGCCTGAGCGGGACCCGGGCGCACGTATGCCGTCCGGCGCGGACCGCGCCGGACGGCATACGTCGTCGTGGGGTGGGGCTCAGGACGTGTAGGGGATGCGCTCCCAGGACAGCACGTGGTCGGCGCCCGGCCGGTTGACCGTGACCTCGAGGAAGTCCTTGTTGTTGCTCGAGCCGTCGACCGTGACGCGAGTCAGGTTGTCGGCCGAGCCCTGCACGTCGTAGAAGTCGAGCCACTTCGACCCGGCCGCGAGCGGCTTGTCGGAGTTGTAGACGTGGCTGTCACCGTTGAAGAGGTAGACCTCGCCGTCGAACGCCGTGGACTGCGCGACGAGCTCTCGCACGAGCGGCTGGAAGGCCGAGTCGTCGGCCCACGACACGGCATACGTCGGGTCGAACATGTCGGCCTGGAGGAAGAGCGCGACGGCGCGGTCATGCCGCTGACGCGCGTCGGCAAAGGTCGAGCGCACCTGTGCCACAGCGTTGTCCATCCGTGCCGTCTCCTCTGCGACCTGCTCGGGAGTCGGGGTCGGGTGGCCCAGCTCGGGCCAGGGGAGCAGGCCGTTGTTGCTACCCACGACGTGGAGTGTCGCGATGTCGATGCCCTGCCTGCGGAAGGAGACGTTCTCCGGGAAGCCGGCGGACTGCTGCGACGCGACGGTTATGTCAGCGCCGAGGGTGTGGCCGGGTCGGGTGAAGAACGTCGAGCGGATGGCCGCGAGGCGCTCCAGCGGGTCGTAGGTGCCGTTGTTGGTGCGGTGGCAGTCGGTCCACTCGTTGTCACCGGGCGTGTAGACGAGCGGCATGGTGAACCGGTCGAACTGGGCGCGGATCATCCCGAAGTACTCGTTTGTGCACTTCGAGGAGCCGTTCTTGATGTCACCGACGTGGATCGTGAACGACAGGTTCGGCGTCGCGTTGATCTGGTCGACCCACTTCGGGAAGGCCGCGACCTGGGCATCGCCGTACGGCACGTCACCGATGACGGCGAACTGGTAGTGGCCGTCCTTGGACTGTCCGGGGGCGTCGGTGGCGGCCGACGCAACCGAGGCGAGAGCCGGAAGGACGGCGAGCGCGGCGGCGGCCGCGAGGGCGGAGGTGCGAGAGATCTGCATGACCCCCGTTCTCTCGCACCGTGGTGGAACGGCGCCACCACCAACGCGTGAACGTCAGGCGTCGAGACGCACCAGGGTGGCGACGATGAGGGCCTTGATCGTGTGCATGCGGTTCTCGGCCTGGTCGAAGACGATCGAGGCCTCCGACTCGAAGACGTCGTCGGTGACCTCGAGCTCCTTGAGTCCGAACTGCTCGTGCACGTCCTGCCCGACCTGCGTCTCGAGGTCGTGGAAGGCAGGCAGGCAGTGCATGAACTTCACACGCGGATTGCCTGACAGCGCAAGGAGATCGGCGTTGACCTGGTAGGGCGTGAGCAGCTCGATGCGCTCGGCCCACACCTCCTTGGGCTCGCCCATCGACACCCAGACGTCGGTGTGCACGAAGTCGACGCCGCGCACCCCCTTCGCCACGTCGTCGGTGAGCGTCACGCGCGCACCGGTCTGGGCGGCATACCGCCTCGCGACGGCGACGACGTCGTCGGTGGGCCACAGCGAGCGCGGGGCGACGATGCGCACATCCATGCCGAGCATGGCACCAGTGACGAGGAGGGAGTTGCCGACGTTGAAGCGGGCGTCGCCGACGTAGGCGTAGGCGATCTCGTCGTCGGGCTTGCCGGCGTGCTCGCGCATCGTCAGGGCGTCGCAGAGCGACTGCGTCGGGTGCCAGTCGTCGGTGAGGCCGTTCCAGACCGGAACACCGGCGTGGGCGGCGAGGGTCTCGACGACGTCCTGGCGCGTGCCGCGGTACTCGATGCCGTCGTAGAGGCGGCCGAGGACGCGCGCGGTGTCCTTTGCGGACTCCTTGTGGCCGATCTGCGAGCCGCTCGGGTCGAGGTAGGTCGTGCTCGCGCCCTGGTCGGCGGCCGCGACCTCGAAGGCGCAGCGGGTGCGGGTCGAGGTCTTCTCGAAGATGAGCGCGATGTTGCGACCGACGAGCCGGCGCTCCTCACGCCCCTCGCGCTTGGCCGCCTTGAGGTCGGCGGCGAGGTCGAGCAGGGCTCGCAGCTCGTCGACCGAGAGGTCGGTCTCGCGCAGGAGGCTGCGCTGGTGCAGGGCGGAGAGGATGCTGCCGGCAGTCATCGCCCGATGCTGTCAGGTGCCGCTCGCGAGCGGCAACGCGATCTCATGCCGACCCGTCGGGGGCTGCAGGTCTGGGTCGGTCAGAAGTACTCCGTGATGTAGGGCGAGGCCGCGAAGACCAGGTCGAGGGCGGCGTCGTCGTCGGGCGAGCCGTCGGTGAGCAGACCCGCGAGCCTCAGCCGTGACGCGGACCAGCCGCACCAGAGCGCGGCCAGGCCGCGGGCCCCCACTCGCGCGGGGCGCCCGTCGTCGGTCGGGTCAGCGTCGGCTCGCTCGGCACGGCCGGAGCCGTCGCGCACAGACAGCCGCCACCGGCCGCTGTTGCGGGGAGCCTCGTCGTCGTGGACGACGAGGTCGACCCCGGCGCGCACGACAGGGGCGAAACCCCTGGCCCCGAAGGCGGCTTCGAGGTCGATGACGCGGGCCATCCACGGCACCTGGTGCACCTCCTCGGAGGGCAGGCCACCGAGCACCAGGGTGAGCGGATCGCGCGGGTCGAGGTAGGTGTGCACGGTCTGCACCGCGGCCGAGCCCGATCCGACGAGACCCCAGAGGGCTGCGGCAGACTCGGGCGTCGCCGCGACGAGGTGCTCGACGGTGAGGGCCTCGGTGGCCAGGTCGTAGATGACGAGACCGTCGGGCAGGACGTAGGTGATGAGCTGGTCGAGCTCGATCATGCGCCGCACCTTCTCGACGCTGGGCGGCATCGGTCCGCTTCGGCCGTGTGTCGCGGCGTCGTCGCGCAGCATCCGGTGGATCGCCTCCGCGTCGTCGGGACGGGCTCGGCGTGGCCGAGGCGCGGGGGACGGTGTTTGACCCCGCCCCATCGGGCGCGAGCCGAGGTCGCGGAGGGTCGGGCCGGCATACGTCGTGCGCTGTTGCACCCCGCCCACCTCGTAGCCCGACCGGCGGTAGAGGCTCACGGTCGTGGGGAAGAGGCACGACACGACGTCACCGAGCTCGCCCATCCGGGCGATGAGCCCGCGCGTCACGGTCGTCGCGACGCCCTGCCCCCGAGCGCTCGGCTCGACGTAGACGCCGGCGATGCCCCCCATCTGCAGTTGGCGGCCTCCCCACGCCTGCTCGTAGGGGCGGATCCGCCCCGCCCCGACGAGCTGGCCGCCCTCGTCGGTCACGCCGAGCCATCGGCCGCCGAGCGTCTCGGCGGCGACGCGCTCCCACCACGTGCCGCCGTCTCCCGACTGAAGGCGGCCGAAGGCCCTGTTGCGGAGGGAGAGCACCGCCGGCAGGTCGGCTTCCGTGATGTCGCGCAGGTGCAGGGTCATGCGTCGACCGTAGTGGCGTCGTCCCACGCGCCACGGTGCAGGAGTGACGACGAGGCCACTCGACGGGCGGAGGCGGTCTGTTATCGCTCGAGTGGCCGCGTGGTCCCAGGTGTCACGGGGCAGGAGTGACGACGGGGCCACTCGAGGGGGTGCGGGGTGGGCGCACGGCCGGCACCGCGAAGATCGCGACGAGGGCGAGGCCGCCGACGACGAGCAGCGAGTGGAGCACGCCGACGTGGTCGCCGAGGAAGCCGAGCAGCGGGGGCCCGGCGAGGAAGGCGGTGTAGCCGATCGTCGTCACGACGCTGATGCGCGCGGCGGCCCGCAGGGGCTCGTCGGCCGCTGCGCTCATGCCGACCGGGAAGCCGAGGCTGGCGCCGATGCCCCAGACTGCGGCACCGACGAAGGCGAGGGCCGGCCCGCCGAAGACGACGAGCAGGCACCCGACCACGGCGGCGACGAAGAGCACGCGCAGGACGGGCACGCGGCCCCGGCGGTCGAGCACGCGGGTGCCGAGCAGGCGGCCCGCCGTCATGGCAGTGAGGAACACCGCGAAGCCCAGCACCCCGGCCCAGCGAGGCATGCCGTAGCCGTCGGAGAGCGCGACGCCGATCCAGTCGTTGGCCGTGCCCTCGGTGAAGGCCGCAGCGAAGACGACGATGCCGATGAGCAGCGTCCGCGGCTCGAGCCAGGCCCGGCCGATGCCGGCCTTCTCGTGCACCTGCGTGCCGTGCTCGTCGAGCTCGACCGTGCGGGGCAGGAAGGCGCGGAGGAACCACGGTGTGACCGACAGCAGGATGATGACGACGCCACCGAGGTGCACGGCGATGGGCACGTGCAGGGCCGAAAGTCCCGCTCCCACAAGCGCGCTCACCACCGTGCCGCCGCTGAAGGCTGCGTGGAAGTGCGGCATGATCGCGCGCCCGAGGTGCTGCTCGACCTGGGTGCCCTCGAGGTTCATGCCGACGTCGAAGATGCCGGTGCCCAGCCCGACGAGGAAGAGGCCCGCCATCGCGAGCGGACGGCTGTGGGCCACCGAGACCGCCAGGCCGAGACCGACGAGACCCGCGCTCTGGACGACGGCCGCGCCCATGAGGGTTCGGGCCGCACCGAGCCGGTGGACGATGAAGCCGGAGATGGGCAGACCGATGACGGAGCCGAGCGACGCCGCGAGCAGCGTCAGCCCGAGCTCGCCGGCGGACAACGACAGCTCGTGCTTGAGGTCGGGCACGCGCGATGCGAAGGCCGCGAACGCCGCGCCGTTGATGGCAAAGGCCGTGAACACCGCAGCGCGTGCGGTCCGCACGACCGACTGGGGTGGGGTGGTGACGGCGGTGTCCATGGGTGAAGCCTCTCGCGCCTTGCTGGTGAGTCGGGGGTGTTTCGGTGGGGTCGATGCGTGGTCGGCGTCTGCTCGAATCGATTCGACCGAACCGTTTCGATAGGATGCCTCCCATGGTGTCCCGAGGTCAAGCCCGGCCGACCCTGCGCACCGTGGCCGAGCGGGCCGGGGTGTCGGTGTCAACGGCCTCTCTCGTCTTCAGCGGCAAGGGCCCGGTCGCGACGGCCACTGCCGAGCGGGTCAAGGAGGCGGCGGCCGAGCTCGGGTTCGCCGGGCCGAACCCGCTCGCCTCGTCGCTGCGTCAGGGCCGCGCCGGAGCCGTCGGGGTGCTCGTCGACGGCCGGTTGCAGATGGCCTTCCGTGACCCCTTCGCCATCGCCGTGCTCGACGGGCTCGCCGAGGAGCTCGAGTCGATCCCGACCGGCATGCTCCTCATCGGGCAGCCCTCCGGGTCGCCTGAGTCCACCGTGCCGCGGCTGGCCGGGCTCGCCCTCGACGCTGTCGTCTTCTCGCTGTGCGGTCCGGGCGACCACCCCGCGGTCGAGCACCTCGCTGCCCGCGGCATCCCGATGTTCAGCACCGGGGTGCCCGCCGACCGGCGCATCACCCAGGTACGGGTCGACGAGCGCGGCGCGGCCGCCGAGATCGCCCGCTATCTGCACCGGCTGGGTCACCGCCGGGTCGCGACGGTTGCGATGCCGATGCTCCCGAGCAGCGTGGCCGGCCCGGTGCCCGAGGGCGAGGTCTCGCACCGCAGCGCCAGCGTGCCGTCGGTCGGCCGGCTGCTCGGCTTCCGCGACGTCTTCCCTGACGGGGCGGCGTTGCAGACGGGCGACGGCTCGTCGGTCGAGGGCGGCATCGCGGCCGGTCGGGCCCTGCTCGACGTGCCGGTCGCCGAGCGGCCGACCGCCATCGTCGCTCAGTCCGACGTCATCGCCGCAGGCGTCGTCATCGCGGCCGAGGAGCTGGGCCTCACGGTTCCGGCCGATCTGTCTGTCACCGGCTTCGACGGGGTCGACCTGCCGTGGCTGCCGCACCGCCTGACGACGATGGACCAGCAGGGCCGCGAGAAGGGCCGCATCCTCGGCACCCTCGTGCGACGCACCCTCGCCGGAGGCCGGCCGCGCAGCATCACCCAGCCGGTCACGCTGCGCGAGGGCACGACGACCGCGCCACCGCGCGGCTGAGCCGGCCCTGCCGACCGCGCCGGACGGCATACCGCAGCGCAGCGGCCGACGAACTGCTCTCTCGATCGGGACGCAATCGAGAGAGCACTTCGTCGGGGCGGCAACAGCGCTCGCGCTCAGGAGGTCGGCGACCGCGTCCCAGAGTGCAGTCGAGAGAGCACTTCGTCCGGGAGGGGCCGGGGCAAAAGAGGACACCCCACGTACCTGGAAGAGCTCTCCTACCCTTGCTGCATTCCTGCCCTGGGGGAGTTCGGAGAGGTACCACCACGCGGGGTGCCGACGACGAGTGTATGCCGCAAGCCCCCTCCGGCCGAAACCGGCCTCCCGGATTTCTTGAGGACGCCGGTCCTCCGGTAGCCTCCCCCACGGAGGATTCGCATAGTGGCCTAGTGCGCACGATTGGAAATCGTGTTGGGATAAAACCCTCGGGGGTTCAAATCCCCCATCCTCCGCCACCGAGCAAGCCCCCATCGCGCCGAGCGCGGTGGGGGCTTGACCGTTCTGCAGGGTCCTCGGTCAGGTCCGGTGCAGGTGGGTGAGCCGTCGCACCCGGTGCAGGCCCCAGGCGACGACGCCGACGACGAGCCAGACCGCGATCCCGGCGCCGCCCTCCTTGCCGGCGCGCAGCAGCAGCGGCAGCAGCGAGCCGACGATGAGGACGACGACCGACGGCATGAGGTACCACGCGATGAGGATCTGCGGCCCGGACACGAGCGCCGGCTGACCGCGGAAGGCTGCGAGCAGGTGCCCACCCGCGAGGGCCCCGAGGGCGCAGACGATCGATGCGACAGCCCCCACGCCGACTCCGCCGGAGCTGAGAGCGACGGCGACGGCATACGACCCGCCGAGCACGAGGGTCGCGAGGGCGGTCGGCACGACGAGGTGGGCGCCCGCCTCCTCGAGCGGCCCCGAACCGATGAGCGAAGGGGTGCCGATGTTGTCGGCCTGCAGCCGTAGCCCCTCGGCCCAGGCGCCGTAGCCGAGATAGAGGGGGACGATCGCGAGGGGCACCGCGATGCCGGGTGCCGCGGGCTGGGTGAGCGCCCAGGCGAGCACGACGGAGCCGAGCAGGAAGAGGCCGAGCCCGGTGAGCATCGAGGAGGGCTGGCGCCGCAGCCCGAGGACGTCGCGGCGCACGAGGACGGGGAAGGGCCGCCCCGGGCGCAGACGTCGAGTCCGCGCGCGCCGGACGGGGCGCGCGAACGTGAGGCGTGCGGTGCGCAGGTTGCCGGTCATCGCCGAGCCCGCGAGGGTCGAGGTGTTGGCGGAGTGCTGGCGCAGCGACTCCCCGTGCAGCTCGCGCAGGGCGTCGTCGACGCGCCAGAGCAGCGAGAGCCCGCGGTCGGGGCCGGGCCACGAACGCACCTGGGCCCACAGCCACACACGCGCGACGGCGAGCCCGAGCACGAGCCCACCGACGAGCGCGATGGGGATGACGAGGGGGCCGACGACCCCCGCGTAGGCGAGGCCGGCCGACAGGGTCAGCCCCCCGAGGCCGCCGACGAAGAGGGCGCCGACGACGGCATACCGCCACCACCGACGCACGGCGAGCGCGCGGTCGACGGGAGCAGCGAGCACGAGGTCGATCCAGGGCATCGGCGGCACGACCGGCCCCCGGAAGCGGCCCGCCCAGACCGCCGCTGCAAAGATCGCGCCCACCGCCGCCAGCCCCACGCCGTATGCCACGGCCGAGTGAAGCTGGTCGCGCAGGGTCGCGCTGTCGCTCGTCTTGAAGGTCGCCTGCACGATCGGGAAGCCGTAGACGGCCGCCATGAGCATGAGGACGTAGGCGGCATACCGGCCCTGGGCGCGTGCCTTGGCTGCGGCCTCACCGCCGATGATCCAGTCGGCCTGGCCGAGCCACTCGTGGTCGTCGACCTCGAAGGTCGGCAGGGCGTCGTCGTCCGGCTGCGGGGAGGGTGGGGTGGTCATCGTTCAGCCATCGTTCAGCGGGCGGGCACGATGTCGACGATGCGGGTGGCGAGGGCCGCTGTGAGGTCGGGGTCGTGGCAGGCCATGACGACGGTGACACCCGACTGCGCTCGCTCGCCGATGATGCCGGCTACGACCTGGCGCTTCGCCGTGTCGAGGCGCTGCTCTGGCTCGTCGAGCAGCAGTACGCTGGCCGGGCGCGCGAGGGTGAGGGCGAGGCGGAAAAGCTGCTGCTGGCCCGAGGAGAGCTCGTGCGGGAAGCGGTCGTGCAGGGCCGCGATGCCGAGCCGCCCGAGAAGTGCCTGCGCGCGGTCGTCGGACGTCGCCGGCTCGCCGCCCCAGGTCGAGTCGACGAGCACCAGGTGGTCGATGAGCGTGAGGTCGCGGTAGGTCGTGGGAGCGCCGAGGAGGCCGGCGACGGCGGCCCGCACCGCTCGGTCGCGCTCGTCGGCCTCGCGGCCTCCGATCTGAGCGGTGCCGACGCTCGGCACGAGCAGGCCGCCGATGATGCGCAGCAGCGTCGTCTTGCCCGAGCCGTTCGGGCCGCGCAGCACGATGCACTCGCCCGGGTCGGCGTGCACGTCGGTCGGCAGCAGCAGCGTCGTCTCGTCGATCGTCTTGCCGACGCCGTCGGCGCGCACCTCACCCGTCAGAGTCGCGACCGCGCTCATCCGCCCCACCCTTCCTCGACCACACCGTGAGTCACTCGGGAGCCACCGTATGCCGCCCGCCTGAGATCAGCGTCGAGTGGCCACTCGTGGTCGCCTCCGCCGCGTCGAGTGGCCACTCGTGGTCGCCTCCGTCACGTCGAGTGGCCACTCGTGGTCGCTTCCACCTCGTCGAGTGGCCACTCGTGGTCGCCTCTACCCGGTCGAGTGGCCGCTCTTGGTCGCCTCCACCGCGTCGAGTGGCCGATCGAGGTCGGGTGGGACACGCCACGAGGATGCCGGAGGCGGGTCAGCCCTGGGTGCTGACGGGCGGGCCCAGGACGAGCGCGAGGCCGGTGAGCCCCGCGACGGCGACGAGCCCGACGGCGACGGCGACGGCAGGCCGGGCCAGCAGGGCGGCGACCACTCGCTCGGCCGGGTTCTCGGGGGCGTCGCCGCCCCGACCGAGGCGCCAGCCGCCCTCGAGGCGCCCGCGCCGCTCGAGACGGCGCTCCCACCAGACGGTGAGGAAGGGCGGCACAGCGCTGAGCAGGCCGAGCGCGGCCTCGCGCAGGGTCCACCGCTGGTTGACCCAGAGCAGCAGGGTGACGAGGCAGAACGCGATGAAGACCACGCCGTGCACGAGACCGAACACCGTGACGGCCAGGTCGGTCGTCCGCGTGACGTACTTGAGGAACATCCCGAGCAGCAGCAGCGCCCAGGTCACCACCTCCGCGGCAGCGATCCGGCGGTAGAGGGTGCGGGGTGACATGGTGACTCCTACGGACTGTCGTACGACGGCGAGCCCCCATCCTGCGCAACCCACCGAGCAATCGCCAACTCGGTGCGGCATACCGCAGGGAGTTGACGACTACTCGGTGTGTTCGCGATCGGTGACCGGGTCGGGAGCCCGATCCGACCGGGGCGACCGACCTTGCGGTGTCGACGCGTCAGGGGTTGCGCCGGGCGAGGGTCAGGGCGAAGTCGCCGTCGTCGTCGGTCCACGCGCGCTCAACGGCGAAGCCGGCCGCAGCCAGCTCATCGCGCAGGCGCTCGGGCCGGAACTTCGTCGAGATCTCGACGCGGATCTCCTCACCGTGCGCGAGGTCGAAGGTCAGGCCGGCGCCCGGGATCGTCACCCGCTGCGGCATGTCGGCCCGCAGGCGCAGGTCCATCCGCTCCTGCCGCGGATCCCAGAAGGGCACGTAGGAGAAGGCCTCGATGTCGAAGTCGGCCCCGAGCTCGCGGTTGAGCACGTGGAGGCAGTTCGTCACGAAGGCGGCGGTGACACCACGGCTGTCGTCGTAGGCGGAGATGAGCCGGTCGCTGCTCTTGACGAGGTCGGTGCCGAGCAGGAACCAGTCGCCGGGCTCGAGGCTGTCGTGAAGCGCCCCGAGGAAGGCCGCCCGCTCCTCGACGTAGAAGTTGCCGATCGTGCCACCGAGGAAGGCGACAAGCCGCCGGCCACCGCGAGGGAGGTGGCCGAGGTGGAGGGTGAAGTCGCCGACGAGCGCCTCGACCTGCAACGACGGATAGCGCTCGGAGAGCATCACCGCTGCGTCGCGCAGCGTCTGCTCGGAGACGTCGACCGGCACAAAGCGCTCGAGGGTGCCGGCAGAGGTGAAGGCGTCGAGCAGGGTTCGCGTCTTGTCACTGGTGCCGCTGCCGAGCTCGACGACCGTCGTGGCGTCGCAGGCGCGCACGATGTCGCCGGCGTGGTCGAGCAGGATCGCGCGCTCGCGCTCGGTTGGGTAGTACTCGGGCAGGCGCGTGATCTCGTCGAACAGCTCGGAGCCCACGTCGTCGTAGAGCCACTTCGGCGACAGCGAGCGGGGTTGCGAGCCGAGGCCGCGGCGCACGTCGTCGACGAGAGCGCCCGAGGCCCGCTCGGGGTCAAGAGCCACGGTCACCACCGGCTCCCGGCCCGTCACGAGCGCGCACCCCCGTCGGCGAGCCGCACGCCCGAGAGGGCCCAGCGTGCCCCCGGTGGGAAGAAGTTGCGATAGCTCAGCCGCGCGTGACCCGGGGGAGTGAGCGCGCACCCACCTCGGAGCACCATCTGGCCGGACATGAACTTGCCGTTGTACTCGCCGATGGCTCCTGCCGGTGGGTGGTAGCCCGGGTAGGCGAGGTAGGCCGAGCTCGTCCACTCCCAGCAGTCGCCGTAGACCTGGCGCAGGTGACCGGTGCTCGGCCCCGCAGCCCGCGGGTGGAACGTCTCCGTGTCGGCGAGGTTGCTGCCAGTGGCTGCAGACACGTCGGCCTGGCCGTCGGCGACGACGGCGTGCTCCCACTCGCCCTCGGTCGGCAGCCGCTTGCCAGCCCAGGTGGCGTAGGCATCGGCCTCGTAGTGGCTGACGTGGCTCACCGGCAGGCCGGGGTCGACCGGACGCGTGCCGCTCAGGGTGTGCTCGAACCAGGCGCCGTTGACCTCGGTCCAGTAGAACGGCGCTCGCCACCCCTCGCCGCGCACCCGTGCCCAGCCGTCCGAGAGCCACAGCTCGTGCCGCTCGTAGCCGCGGTCGGTCATGAACTCCAGCCACTCGCCGTTGGTGACGAGGCGGTCGGCAAGGCGGTAGGGCTCGAGCCACTGCTGGTGCAGCGGCAGCTCGTTGTCGAAGCCGAACCCGCCGCCGCGGTGCCCGACCTCGACCAGCCCGCCCTCGACGTCGACCCAGCCCAACGGGTCGGGCTCGGACGGCGCGAGGGGCCGGCCGGCATACGTCGGCTGGAGGGGGTTGACCGAGAGGACGTGCTTGATGTCCATGAGGAGCAGCTCCTGGTGCTGCTGCTCATGGTGGAAGCCGAGCTCGATGGTCGAGGCGAGCTTCTCGAGCGAGCCCCCGTCGAGCGTCGTGACGAGCTCGCGCATGCGCGCGTCGACGTCGGCGCGGTAGAGCCCCACGTCGCTCGCCCCGGGCCGGGTGATGAAGCCGCGCTCGGCTCGTGCGTAGCGTGGACCGACGCCCTCGTAGTAGCTGTTGAAGAGGAACCAGTACTGGTCCTGGTAGGGCTTGAAGGACGGCTCGTGGCCGGCGAGCACGAAGGTCTCGAAGAACCACGTGACGTGCGCGCGGTGCCACTTCGTCGGTGAGACGTCGGGCATGGACTGGACGGTCTGGTCCTCAGGGGACAGCGGCGCGGCGAGCGTCTCGGTGTGGGCGCGCACCTCGTCGTACCGGGCGACGAGCGTGTCGGCGTCCCACTGGTCCTGCCGGGTCGGGTCGGGCATGGTGACCTCCTCCGTGCGGCCCATGGGCACGGTGCCCCGGACCGGTTCTCTCGACCCTAGGCACTGGCACTGACAACCGCCTGTCCGCGCGCGACTCGTAAGCAGCTGTTAACCCCCCGTCCCCGCCGCCGGCACCCACCACGGCACCAGCCACCGCTCCCCACCACAGCGCCCCACCCCCCACCTCCCGGCGTCCGTCCCCAGGGTGGCAAGCGGCATACCTCGTCGTCGGTCCCGGCGGTTAGGGTTCGGGGATGGCCACCGCCCTGTACCGCCGCTACCGGCCCGAGAGCTTCGCCGACGTCATCGGCCAGGAGCACGTGACGGAGCCGCTCATGCAGGCGCTGCGCACGGGCCGGGTCAACCACGCCTACCTCTTCAGCGGCCCGCGTGGCTGCGGAAAGACGACGAGCGCGCGCATCCTCGCGCGCTGCCTCAACTGCGAGCAGGGCCCGACGCCGACGCCGTGCGGGGTGTGTGACTCGTGCGTCGCGCTCGCGCGCGGGGGAGCCGGCAGCGTCGACGTCATCGAGATCGACGCGGCCAGCCACGGTGGCGTCGACGATGCGCGTGACCTGCGCGAACGCGCGAGCTACGGCCCCGCGCAGAGCCGCTTCAAGATCTACATCATCGACGAGGCGCACATGGTGACGCCGCAGGGCTTCAACGCGCTGCTCAAGATCGTCGAGGAGCCGCCGGAGCACGTGAAGTTCGTCTTCGCGACGACCGAGCCCGAGAAGGTCATCGGCACGATCCGCTCGCGCACGCACCACTACCCCTTCCGGCTCGTGCCGCCGCTCAAGCTGTCGGCCTACATGGAGCGCCTGCTCGAGTCCGAGCACGTCGCGGTCCAGCCCGGAGTGCTGTCCTTCGTCACGCGCGCCGGCGGTGGCTCCGTGCGCGACTCGCTGTCGGTGCTCGACCAGCTCATCGCGGGGTCGGGGCCAGAGGGCCTCACCTACGACAGTGCCGTGTCGCTGCTCGGCTTCACCGACGGCGAGCTGCTCGACGCGACCGTCGACGCGCTCGCCGCTGCCGACGGCGCCGCGACGTTCCGCCAGATCGACAAGGTCATCGAGTCCGGTCACGACCCGCGCCGCTTCATCGAGGACCTCCTCGAGCGCCTGCGTGACCTCATCATCGTCGCCGCGGTGCAGGAGGGCGCGGGCCAGGTGCTGCGCGGCGTCCCCGAGGACCAGCTCGAGCGCATGCGCGTGCAGCAGGCCGCCTTCGGGCCGGGTGCTCTGTCGCGCGCCGCCGACATCGTCAACTCCGGGCTCACCGAGATGACGGGCGCCACGGCGCCCCGCCTCCAGCTCGAGCTCATCTGTGCCCGCATCCTGCTGCCCGCCGCGTCGGGTGAGCAGGGGTATGCCGCCCGCCTCGACCGTCTCGAGCGCCGCCTCGACGTCGGGGGCGTCCCGAGCGCTGCGCGTGGCCCGGCTCCCGTCGCACCCCCCAGCGGTATGCCGTCCGGCCAGGCGGGTGCCCTCGGTGGCCCGGGCGCAGCGACTTCTTCGACTCCTGCCGTTGGCGCCGAGCCTGCGGCGGTCCAAGCGCCCGGCCGCACCGTGTCGGACTACACCCCGCCGAGGTCGGGGGCGTCGGCGCCGTCACGCGAGAGCGCATCGAGCGGCTCGTCGCACGCTGCCGGCGGCATGGGTGGTGGCCGCGATCGCGACCTGTCGCACACCCTCGGAGCCGACGCCTCTGGAGGCTCGGGAGGTTCGGGAGGTTCGGGAGGTTCGGGAGGTTCGGGAGGCTCTGCTCGGGGTGGGTATCCGTCGACGCCCGGAGCCGAGGCCGAGGCGGCGCGAGCCTCCGCCGGAGCCCCGGTGGTCGCGGTGCCCGACGAGTCGGTCGGAGGGCCATCCGTCGTCGAGACTGGCGTCGACTCGGTCGGTGACGTCGTCGACTCGCCGGCGGGTCACGCGACGTCGGCGGGCGGGGCAGGCTCTGCCCCCGTTGCCCCCTCGGGCGGCCTCGACACCGATGCCATCCGGCGCGCGTGGCCGACGGTGCTCGGGCGAATCTTCACCATGCGACGTCTCACGTGGACCTTCGTCTCGCAGAACGCCCAGGTGATGGGCTTCGACGGGCGCACCCTCACGCTCGGCATCGCGACGGCCGGCCTCACGACGACCTTCCGTTCCGGCAACCACTCCGAGGTCGTGCGGCAGGCCCTCATCGACGAGCTCGGCGTCGACGCCGTCGTCGACGGGGTGCATGTGGAGGACATCGCCCAGCAGCCGGCCGTTGCGCCGCCCGCGGGCGCGGTGCCGTCCGAGATCGACTCGCCGCCGGACCACGCAGGTGGCCAGGGTCAGGCGCCTCAGCCGGCGCAGCCGGAAGCGCCTGTCTCACAAGGCGATTCGGCAGCAAGGGCTTCTGGCGGCGGTGGCGGGTCGTGGGGTGATGCGGGCGCCGGGCATGATCCGCGCGGCGCGAGCCGCGACAGCGCTGGACCCGGCTCGGGCGGAATGGCCCTCGCCGAGGCCGGTCTGAGCCCCGTCTCGTCGCGGTCACTCCAGGACAACGCCGGGTGGGGCAGCCCTGCCGGGCCGGCTCCCGACTGGGCGACCGCGCCTGCCGACACCTCCTCGCAGTCACCGGCCGCATCGTCCGGACCCGTGGCCGGCGGCGTACCGTCGACTGCGGGTTTCGCCGCCGCGCCGCCGGCTCCTGCCGCAGCTCCCGACACCGCAGCCACCGCCTCGAGTGCCGGCGCCGACGCGCGGCACGCCCGGGGTGCCAGCGCGGTGCGTGAGTCCTTTGCCGCTGCCCGCTCGGCATCGGCTCGCCGCGAGGCCGGGGGAGTCGCAGGCCAGGGCGGCAACCGCCAGGACGCCGCACCGATGGCCCCGGTCACCGATGACTCGGCCGTCAGCGACGACGACGAGGACATCGAGCAGTCCGGCGACGTCGGGCGCACCGTCATCGAGAAGGTGCTGGGCGGTCGCGTCGTCTCCGAGACGGTCGACTGACGCCGGTCCGCACCGAGGTCGTGCCCGTCGTCAGGGCACCGACCACTTGAGGTTGAGCGGCCAGGTGTGGCCTCTCGACTGGGTGGAGGCGGCCAGGTGTGGCCTCTCGACTGGGTGGAGGCGGCCAGGTGTGGCCTCTCGACTGGGTGGAGGCGGCCAGGTGTGGCCTCTCGACTGGGTGGGGGCGGCCAGGTGTGGCCTCTCGACTGGGTGGGGGCGGCCAGGTGTGGCCTCTCGACTGGGTTGTCAGTTGGGGGTGTCGGCTGCTGCCTTCTTCGCGGTCTGCCACGGCCAGCGGCCGGTGATCTCGAGCTCGAGCGAGAAGCTGAGGAACGTGCGGATGATGACGATGAGGCCGAGGACGAGGACGCTGTCGAGGGTTGGGGTGATGGCCACCGTGCGGATGATGTCGGCCGCGACGAGCAGCTCGAGGCCGAGCAGGATCGACCGGCCGAGCTGCTGCCGGAAGCGGCTGTAGGTCCCCGTCCGGTCCGTGCGCACCGTCCTCGCGGCAGCGACGCAGGCGAGCAGCGCGCCGACGACCATCGTTGCGACGCCGGCGGTGTCGAAGCCCTTGACGGCGATCTCGATGATCTCGGTGAACCCCACGTGACCGTCCCTCCCTCGGTGAGCGCGACAGTACCCCCGCCGCACCAGCGAGTCCCGCGACCGGGCCGATGCCGCACGTGAGCCGGTGATGTCGCGGGCCCCCGCCGGACGGCATACGGCTGTCAGCGGGGTTGGGGATAACGGTCCTCGCGACGACGCGGCGGCAGTACGGTCGGAGCGTGTCCTTCGAGGTTGCGGCGGACGCGTACAACCGCTTCATGGGGCGCTACTCGGGGCCGCTCTCCAGCGACTTCGCCGACTGGGCGGGCGTGCGTGCCGGAGAGCGAGCCCTGGATGTCGGTTGCGGCCCAGGAGCCCTGACGCGCGTGCTCATCGAGCGGCTCGGCGTCGATGCGGTGTCGGCGGTCGACCCGTCCCCGCCCTTCGTCGCGGCGCTGAGGCAGGCGTTCCCGACCCTCGACGTGCAGCAGGCGGTCGCCGAGCGGCTGCCCTACCCCGACGACCTCTTCGACCACACGCTGGCGCAGCTCGTCGTCCACTTCATGACCGACCCCGTGGGCGGGCTGCAGGAGATGGGCAGGGTGACGCTCCCCGGTGGCACGGTCTCGGCCTGCGTGTGGGACTTCGGGGGCGAGCGCGGTCCGATCAGCCTGCTGTGGCGGGCGGCGCGCGACCTCGACCCGGGTGTCGTCGACGAGAACGACCTGCCCGGTGCCCGCGAGGGCGACCTCGAGCGGCTCTTCCACGCCGCAGGCCTCGCCCGCGTCGAGCGGGGGGAGCTGACGGTGTCGGTCCACCACGAGGGGTTCGAGCAGTGGTGGGAGCCCTACACCCTCGGCGTGGGCCCCGCCGGCGCCTACGTCGTGGGGCTCGACGAGGAGCAGCGGACCGCCTTGCGCGACCACTGCCGCGAGCTGCTGCCCGAAGGTTCGTTCGACGTCACGGCCCAGGTGTGGGCGGTGCGTGCCCGCGCCTGAGGCGTTCCCCGGCGTGAGACGCCGACCGCCATGCCGGCCACAGCGCCTCTAGGCTGGCCCCATGATGTACAGCCTGGGGCGCGGAGTCCTCTATCCGTTGTCCCACGCCCTCTACCGCCCGACGATCGAGGGCAAGGAGAACGTGCCGCGCGAGGGCGGGGTCATCGTCGCGAGCAACCACCTCTCCTTCATCGACTCCTTCGCGATCCCGCTCGCCTCCCCCCGGCAGGTGCGGTTCCTCGCCAAGGAGGAGTACTGGACCGGCGCCGGCGTCGGCGGGGCGCTGCGCAAGGGCTTCTTCACGGCGGTCGGCATGGTCCCCGTCAACCGGCACTCGCCGACGGCGGCCCAGGAGAGCCTCGACACGGCGCTCGAGGTGCTCAAGGCGGGAGACGCCTTCGGCATCTACCCGGAGGGCACGCGCTCGCGCGACGGCAAGCTCTATCGCGGTCGCACGGGTGTCGCCTGGCTCGCGCTGACGGCCCAGGTGCCGATCGTGCCCGTCGGGCTCATCGGCACCGAGGACATCCAGCCGGTGGGGGCCAGCTTCCCCCGCCTCGCGAAGGTGACGGTTCGCTTCGGCACCCCCATCTCCGTCGAGCCGTATGCCGGTATGCCGGCCGGCAAGGCACGTCGCCTCCTGACCGACGAGGTGATGACGGCCATCGCCGAGCTGAGCGGCCAGGAGCGTGTCGACTACTACAACGAGGTCCCGAGCGGCGACATCTCGGCCTGACCGTCGGCCGCTGCGACGTCATCGAGGGCGCCGGCGAAGTGCGGGATGGCCGCCTCGATCGACTCGGCGGTCGCGGTGAGGCAGATGCGGAACCACCCCGGGGTCTCGAAGAGGGTGCCGGGCATGACGAGCACGCCTCGCCGCGACAGCGCCGCGACGAAGGCCTCGTCGTCGGGGATCGGTGAGCGCGGCCAGAGGTAGAAGGTGCCCTCGGGCGAGCTGACCTCGTAGCCCAGCGCTCTCAGTGCGCCGACGAGGCGGTCGCGTTTGGCGGTCAGCCCCGCGATGTCGAGCGAGAGCGCCTCGAGGTCGGGGACGGCATACTGCATCACCGCGTTGGGGAAGAGCCAGCCGCCGGCGATCTGCATCGTGTCGACGGCGTCGAGCAGCTCGTCGTGCCCCGGCACGCCGGGCGGGACGGCGACGTAGCCGACCCGCTGCCCGGGCGCGAGCAGCGTCTTGCCGTAGGAGTAGCAGATGACCGTGCAGGGGTAGAACTGCGCCGGGCTGTGGAAGGTGATGCCGTCGAAGACGATGCGGTTGTAGGGCTCGTCGGAGACGATCCAGATGCGTCGGCCGAAGCGCGCCGACGCCTCCTCGAGCAGGTGTGCGAGGGCGGTCAGCATCTCGGGTGGGTAGATGCGGCCGCTGGGGTTGTTCGGGGTGTTGACCACGACGATGCGGGTGCGCGGAGTGAGCACGGCCGCGATGGCGTCGAGGTCGAGGTCGAAGCTCGGCGCGATCGCGGCCACCTTGACGGGCACGAGTCCCGCCTCGAGGGCGAGCGCCTCGTAGAGGAACCACGGCGGCAGGGCGTAGACGACCTCGTCGCCCGGGTCGGCAAGCGCCTTCATCGTGACGGTGATCGCCCCGAATCCGCCGGTCGTCATGCGCAGGTCGTCACCGGTCCAGGGCAGGGGGACGACACGGCGCAACGACGCGGCGGCGGCGTCCTGCGCCGGCTGCTCGCTCTGCTTGTAGGCGAACCACAGCTCGTCCCGCGGCACGGCGGCCTCGCGCAGCGCGTCGACGTAGGCCGGCATCTGCATCTCGTGCGGGTCGCCGAAGGTGAAGTCGAGCACGCCGGGCTCGCGGCGCCTCGTGTCGTAGCCCGAGCGGCTCAGGAAGTCGACGAGCATCCGGAACGGGCCGGCGCCCCCGATGAGTGCGCTGCGCCGCGACGCCACCTGCTCGTCCATGAACCCTCCTCGCGCCAGTCTCTCCACGGTAGTTGGGCGCGGCGACCGCGTCACCGCTTTGGGCGTCGGTGGCCGGGCTTAGGGTGGTCGTGTGTACGAAGGCGCAGTGCAGGACCTGATCGACGAGCTCGGCCGACTCCCCGGGGTCGGTCCCAAGAGCGCGCAGCGCATCGCCTTCCACCTGCTCCAGCAGGACTCCGAAGACGTGAACCGGCTCGTCACCGCCCTGACCGAGGTCAAGGCCAAGGTGCGCTTCTGCGAGGTCTGCGGCAACGTCGCCCAGGCGGAGCGGTGTCGCATCTGTGCCGACCCGCGGCGCGACCAGACCTCGATCTGCGTCGTCGAGGAGCCCAAGGACGTCGTCGCCATCGAGCGCACCCGCGAGTTCCGCGGCACCTACCACGTGCTCGGCGGCGCGATCAGCCCGATCGACGGCATCGGCCCCGACGACCTGCGGGTGCGCGAGCTCATGCCGCGACTCGCATCGGGCGAGGTGCAGGAGGTCATCATCGCGACCGACCCCAACCTCGAGGGCGAGGCGACCGCGACCTACCTCTCCCGCCTGCTGCGCGACGTCGGAGTCACCGTGACCCGGCTCGCGTCGGGGCTGCCGGTCGGTGGCGACCTCGAGTACGCCGACGAGGTCACCCTCGGCCGCGCCTTCGAAGGCCGCCGCCAGGTCAACGCCTGACCGGCCCTGCCACCGTCGAGTGGCCCCGTCGTCACACCGCCGCCGTATGCCGCCGCGTCCTCCCACAGTCGAGTGGCCCCGTCGTCACACCTGAGACGGGGCTCGTGTGACTGCGGGGCCACTCGACTGTGACTCCGGGGCCACTCGAGTGTGACTGCGGGGCCACTCGACTGGGTCGGGGTGGGTCCCGGTCGACGGGTGCACCGGCCACGCGGCAGACTGTGGTGGGCAGCGAAGCAGGCGCTGCGGCATACGACGAAGGGTTGAGCAATGTCCACGCACGCGACGGATGTCGAGGGCGCCCATGACGTGGGTGACCTCGGTGGGCTCGCCGACCTGACCGCTGCGGAGGCGAGCGCCTTCCTCACCTCTGTCACCGAGGTGGCCTCGGGCAGCTCGCCCGACACGGCCCTTCCGCTGCTGACGCTGGCGCTCTCGCAGGTGCTCGTCGCCGGCGCCCGCCTCGGGGCCATCCAGGACGTCGTGCCGACCGAGCGCTTCGAGCCCGACCCGGGGGTCGACGACGACGCCGACCCGCTGCGCGACGGCCTCGCCAACGCCCTGGCCGGCATCGACGACTACATCTACGTCATCGACCCGGTGACCTCCGGGGAGCGGGCCGACGGCTCGATCTCGGGCGACCTCGCCGACGTCGCCCTCGCGCTCTCGCACGGGCTCAAGCACTACTCGGCCGGCCGGCGGCTCGAGGCCCTGTGGTGGTGGCAGTTCAGCTACCTGTCCGAGTGGGGCGACCGCGCCCTCGCGTCACTGCGGGCGCTGCACTCGATCCTCGGCCACCTGCGGCTCGACGCCGACGAGGAGGCCGTCGGCGAGGCGGAGTTCGACGCCCTGCACCCCTGAACGCCCGCAGGATTTGCGCCCGCGCGCGCCCGTCGCCGGACGTCTCAGCATGGTGACCTCCCCCGTGGGCGTCCGGGCGGCGAGCCTAGACTCGACCCGCACGAAACCGCCCCCGTGACCAGATTCGGAGCCAGTGTGAGCATCGTCGTCCAGAAGTACGGCGGGTCGTCCGTCTCCGACGCCGAGGCCATCAAGCGCGTGGCTCGGCGCATCGTCGAGACGCAGCGCGCGGGCCACTCGGTCTGCGTCGTCGTGTCCGCGATGGGCGACACGACCGACGAGCTGATGGACCTCGCCGAGCAGGTCACGCCCGCCCCGCCGGCCCGCGAGCTCGACATGCTGCTCACCTCGGGTGAGCGCATCTCGATGGCGCTCGTGGCGATGGCGATCGCCCAGCTCGGTGCCGAGGCGCGCTCCTTCACGGGCAGCCAGGCCGGAGTCATCACCGACGACGCGCACGGCGCAGCCCGGATCATCGACGTGACGCCCGGGCGCATCCAGAGCGCCCTCGACGCCGGTCACATCGCGATCGTCGCCGGCTTCCAGGGCGTGAGCCAGACCTCGAAGGACATCACGACGCTCGGTCGCGGCGGGTCCGACACGACCGCGGTCGCGCTCGCGGCTGCGCTCGGCGCCGACGTGTGCGAGATCTACACCGACGTCGACGGCGTCTTCACCGCCGACCCCCGCGTGCTGCCCAACGCCCGCAAGCTCGACGTGCTCTCGATGGAGGAGATGCTCGACCTCGCCGCCAACGGCAGCAAGATCCTGCACCTGCGCTGCGTCGAGTACGCCCGCCGCTACGGCATCCCGATCCACGTGCGCTCGTCGTGGTCGCGGAAGCCCGGCACCTGGATCAAGGACAACCCCTACGAAGGAGAAGGCGCCGTGGAGGCACCGATCATCGCCGGCATCGCCCACGACCGCAGCGAGGCCAAGATCACGATCGTCGGGGTGCCCGACCGCGTCGGCATCGCGGCCAAGATCTTCGGGGCCATCGCCGAGGCCGGCCTCAACATCGACATGATCGTGCAGAACGTGTCGGCCGCCGAGACGGCCAAGACCGACATCTCCTTCACCCTCCCCAAGGCCGACGGTCCCAAGGCGATGTCGGTGCTCCAGTCGATCAAGAGCGACGTCGAGTACGCCGACCTGCGCTTCGACGACGGCGTCGGCAAGATCGCCCTCGTCGGCGCCGGGATGAAGAGCCACCCGGGCGTCTCCGCGAAGTTCTTCGGCGCCCTCGCCGAGGCCGGCATCAACATCGAGATGATCTCGACCTCCGAGATCCGCGTCTCAGCCGTGACCCGCGCCGAGGACCTCGACGAGGCCGTGCGCGCGGTGCACACCGCCTTCGGCCTCGACTCGACCGAGGACGCCATCGTCTACGGCGGAACCGGCCGCTGAGCCTCCCGTCCTCCCTGAGGGGTCACGCCCACCGCGGGCGTGGCCCCTCTGTCGTCCGCACGTGACCTTGGCGACGACTCCGGGGCGGGCCTCGCTCGCAGGAGGAGCATGGGGTGGGAGGGGAGGTGACCGCCATGCTCCTTCGGCGTGTCATCCGGTGGTTCGTCATCGTCGTCGTGGCCGTCCATGGGCTGCTGCACCTGCTCGGGGCGGTCAAGGGCTTCGGCTGGGCGGTCGTGCCCGCGTTGAGCACGCCGATCGGACCGTGGCTGGGCCTCGCCTGGCTCGTCGTCGCGATGCTCATGCTGGCGGTGGCCGTCCTGCTCGCCCGACGCCGCTGCCCCTGGTGGCTGGCGCTCGCTGCCGCCGTCGCGTCACAGGCACTCATCGTCTCGGCGTGGCAGGACGCGAGTGCCGGCACCGCCGTCAACGTGCTGCTGCTCGTCGTGGCCGCCCATGCGTGGGCTCGCACGGGCCCTCGGAGCCTCCGCGCCGGCTACGCCCACCACGTCGAGGCGGCGCTCGCGCAGACCCGGCAGTCGGGGTTCGTCACCGAGGACCACCTCGCTACCCTCCCCGCCCCGGTCGCGCGGCTCCTGCGTCACGCAGGCGCCGTCAACCGCCCCGCCGTCATCGGCTTCCGAGCGACCATCCACGGCCGCATCCGTGGCGGCCCCGCGAAGCCGTGGATGCCCTTCACCGGCGAGCAGGTCAACGTCTACGGCCCCGAGCCCTGTCGCGTCTTCTTCATGGACGCCACGATGTTCGGCCTGCCGGTCGACGTGCTGCACGTCTTCGACCGGCAGGGTGCCACGATGCGCGTCCGTCTCGCGTCGGTCGTGCCCATCGTCAGCGCAGCCGGGGCCGAGATGGACCGCGCCGAGACGGTGACCGTGCTCAACGACCTCTGTCTCCTCGCTCCCGCGGCGCTCGTCGGCGCGCCGATCGTGTGGGCTCCGCCCGAGAGCGAAACCTCCACTGCCACAGCCGAGTTCACCGTGGGCCGTCAGGTCGTCTCCGCTACCCTGACCATCGATGCGGAGGGCCGGGTCACCGACTTCGTCTCCGACGACAGGCTGCGGGCCTCGCCCGACGGGCGCAGCTTCGTCCCGCAGCGCTGGTCGACGCCCGTCCGCTCCGAGGGCGAGTGGTCGGGTCACCGGGTATGCCGTGAGGGCGAGGCACGCTGGCACGCCCCCGAGCCCGAAGGCAGCTTCACCTACCTCGACTTCGTCGTCGACGACTGGACTCCCATCGAGGGCGCGCCGTGGTCCACGGCCGAGGACGTCCCTTCAGCGAGCGAGCGCGGGTCGGGCACCCTAGGTTGAGGAGGCATGAAGCCACCCACCCGCACCCTCTTCGTCGCCGCCACCACGATCGCACTCCTCGCTGGGGCCGCCGGCGCGTATGCCGCGAGCTCAGCGCCCGCCCGAGGTCAGGCTCCCAGCGGGGCTGAGCCGACGGCATACAGCTGGAACCTGACGCCGACGGGCACGACGGAGCGCTTCCGCGGCCTGGCTCCCGTCTCGTCGCGGGTGGCGTGGGTGAGCGGCACGAACGGGACGGTGCTGCGCACGACCGACGGCGGCGCCACGTGGAGCGACGTCAGCCCCGAGGGGCTGGGCACCGAGACGCTGCAGTTCCGCGACATCGAGGCGTTCGACGCCCGGCGTGCCGTCATCCTCTCGATCGGCGAGGGTGAGGACTCGCGCATCCTCGTCACCGACGACGGCGGCGCGAGCTGGACCGAGACCTTCCGCAACACCGACCCGGCCGCGTTCTACGACTGCATGGCCTTCAGCTCGCCGCAGCGCGGGCTCGCCATGAGCGACCCGGTCGACGGGCGCTTCCGGCTCGTCGAGACGGCGGACGGCGGCCACACGTGGTCGCTCGTCGACCCCGCGGGCATGCCGGACGCGCTGCCCGGTGAGTTCGCCTTCGCCGCCTCGGGCACGTGCCTCGCGACGGGCCCGGGCAACCGCACCTACCTCGCGAGCGGCGGCGTCGACCCGGCGCGCCTGTTCACCTCGACCGACCGCGGCCACACGTGGACCGTCGCCGACACTCCCGTCGCCGGTGGCGGAGCGGCCGGCATCTTCTCCGTCGCCTTCCGCGACGCGCGGCGCGGTGTGCTCATCGGCGGCGACTACACCGACCCGACCAAGTCGGTCGACAACGCGGCATGGACCGCCGACGGCGGCGCGACGTGGAGCAAGCCGACGAGCAACCCCGGCGGCTACCGCTCCGGCTCCGACTGGGTGTTGGGCACCCGGGCCACCGTGCTGGCCGTCGGGCCCACCGGCTCCGACGTGTCCACGGACGGCGGTCGGTCGTGGGCCCCGTTCGACACCGGCAGCTTCGACTCGGTCGAGTGCACGAACGACGGCGCCTGCTGGGCCTCGGGCGAGCAGGGCCGGGTCGCCACCCTGACCCGCTGACCCACCATCGGGTCGATGTATCTTCGCGCGCCATGAAACGCGCGGGTACATCGACCCGGAGGATGGGTAAGGGGCCAGTGCAAGAGATTCCTCGCTCGGGGGGATTGGCAATGACGCTATGAGCACGTACGAGTCGCACCTCCAGGACGACGGATCGGTCTTCCCGCCCGTCACCCCCGACCCGCCGCGGCCGCCCGGCCTGGACGAGATCTTCGTCCCCGAGATCGTTCCGGTGACGGACCCCGACGGTCCGGACCACGCGGAGGAGTAGCCGCGCCGCCCCGCGTGTCCGACGACTGAGCGCGACTGAGCACGGCTGCCTGCGCCCTCCCGGCGGCTCCCCGGCTGCTCCCAGCCGCCTTCCGGGTACGGATGAGTCGTGAGACTGCGACGGAGCGACATCGATGGGCCCGGCATCCGGCGCGTGCGTCGGGGCAAGGGGTTCGGCTACGTGGGGGCGAACGGCGAGGCCATCAGCCCCGAGGACCGCGAGCGTGCCAAGACGCTCGTCATCCCACCCGCGTGGCAGGACGTCTGGATCAGCCCCTATCGCAACGGCCACATCCAGGCCGTCGGCACCGACGACGCGGGCCGCAGGCAGTACCTCTACCACGACGCCTGGCACGAGGCCCGTGGCCGCGAGAAGCACGACCGTGTGCTCCAGCTCGCCAAACGACTGCCGGCCGCTCGCAAGCATGTGGCCTCCGAGCTGCGCGAGTCAGGCTTCACCCGTCGCCGGGTCACCGCGGCTGGTCTGCGCATGCTCGATGCCGGCCTCTTCCGCAGCGGCGGCGACGAGTACGAGACCGAGCACGGCTCGCACGGCGTCGCCACGCTGCTCCGCAGCCACGTATCGGTCAGCGGCGAGGACATCAGCTTCGAGTTCCCCGCCAAGTCCGGCCAGCTGCGCGAGGCAGTGATGAGCGACCAGCTGCTGGCACGAATCGTGCTCTCCCTCAAGCGATCCCACTACCCGGGAGAGCGGCTGCTCGCCTACCGCGACAAGCTCGGCTGGCACGAGCTGCACTCGAGCGACCTCAACGCGGCCTTCAAGGACATCGTCGGCGAGGAGTTCACCGTCAAGGACCTCCGCACCTGGGCCGCGACGGTGACGGCAGCGGTGTCACTGGCCCAGATCGGTCCGTCGCAGACCGAGCGCGAGCTGAAGCGCGCCGAGAAGGACACCATGAAGGTCGTCTCCGAGCACCTCGGCAACACGCCCGCCGTGGCGCGCCGCTCCTACGTCGACCCCCGGGTGCTCGACGAGTACGCCGTGGGTCGCACCATCGCCCCGAGCCTGCGCAAGATGACCAGGGCCGACCGTGAGCGCCTCCGCAACGGCGACCTCGTGCGTGTGCGCGATCGTGACGCCCTCGAGCGTGCCGTGATGCGGCTCGTCAAGGGCTCCGCTTCCTGAGTGCTCCCAACGAGGTATGCCGGTGGGTTGCCTTCTCGTGGAAGGTGACCCACCGGCATACCGGCGTGTCGGACGGGCTGGTAGCCCGCCGATCAGCCTGGCGTCAGAGGTCGACGACCTTGTTGTCGACGAGGTCGCCGTCGTCGAGGCGCTCGCCGGTGACCTTCGCCTTGACGAAGTTGAGGACCTGGGTCGCCTTGGAGCCGGGGGTGTCCCAGAACTCCGCGGAGTCGGCGTTGACCCTGATGAGGACGTTGTTCGGGTTCTCCGGGCCGCCCTCCATCCACGCGTCGGTGAAGGTGTTCCACAGCTCCTCGAGCTTGGCGTTGTCGTCGACGATCTCGGCAGTGCCCGACAGCGAGACCCATGAGCCGCCTGAGCTGTAGGCGACGTTGACCTTCGCCGGCGACTGCGCGGCGATGTCCTGGCACTTGTGGCTGTCGCGCTCGGCGATGAAGAGGACGTCGCCGTCGAACTCCACCTCCTGGGTGGCCATCGGGTGGCTCACGAGGCGACCCGTCGCGTCGGTGTGGGTGAGCATGGCCACCCGGATGTCCTTGATGAGCTCGGCCACCTTGCGGGTGTCGTCGTCATGGCTCATGGCGCTCTCCTTCGTCAGTCGACGTGGTCCGTCTCGGTTCGTCACGAGGATCGCGACCATGTCGTCGTACCCAAACCGGTCTCGGCTGCCCTGACGAGGGAGTGGGCAAGCGAGTGGGCAGGGTGCCGACGGAACGCTCTTTGGATTGCGGAGCGTGCCGACGGAGTGCCCGGCGGGGCGGGGTGCCGATGGAGTGCTCGGCGGGGCGGCCTCAGGTCGGGGAGCGTGCCGACGAAGTGCTCTTTCGATTGGGGGGAGGCTCAGGCGGGGGCGGGCTCGGCGGCTGCGGCCTCGGCTTCGGCGGCGTCGTGCTCGAGACCCTCGGCGCGCACGGCGGGCATCAGCAGCCCCGCGAAGATGGCGATCACGGCCGTGATGAAGACGGCGAGGAAGACCGCCGTCGAGCCGGCCTGCACGGCACTGGCCGACGACGGGCCGCCGTTGGCCGCGATGATCGCGTTGGCGACCGCGCCGAAGATGGCGACGCCGACGGCCGAGCCGACCGAGCGCATGAACATGTTCGTGCCGGTCACGACCGCGCGCTCGCTCCACGGCACCGAGGCCTGGGCCGCGATGAGGGTCGGCGTCGCGACGAGGCCGAGCCCGAGGCCGACGACGAAGGCCGACCCGGCTGTCGCCCAGACCGTCGGCGTCGCCGAGGCCAGCCACAGCGCGAGGGCGCCGAGCGCGGCGATGACGAGCCCGATGAGGGCCGTCGGGCGGAAGCCGATGCGCAGGTAGAGCCGGCCCGACTGCGCTGCCGAGATCGGCCACCCGATCGTCAGGGCGGCGACCGCGAGGCCGGCGACGATCGGCGTGACGCCGGTGGAGCGCTCGAGGAAGGTCGGCACGTAGGACGTGAGGCCGACGAGCACCGCGCCGACTCCGATCGAGATGAGGCAGGTGGCCACGATGAGCCGCCGCGAGAAGACTTCGAGGGGCAGGATCGGCTCAGCTGCGCGGCGCTCGATGAATCCGAAGACGACGAGCAGCGCGCCGCCGACCACGAAGGCGCCGATGCTCTGCCATGACCCCCACGCCCACGCCTGCCCACCTTCGAGGACGGCAAGGATGAGCAGGGTCAGTGAGACGGTGAGCACGACGGCGCCGGCGTAGTCGATGTGGTGCTTGCGACGCTCGACCGACTCGTCGTAGTTGCGCCAGAGCATGCCGGCGGCCAGCAGGCAGAAGGGGATGTTGAGGAAGAAGATCCACCGCCACGAGCCGAACTGCGAGAAGACCCCGCCCAGCGTCGGACCGACGACGGACGAGACGGCCCAGACGCTCGCGATGTAGCCCTGCGTCTTGGCGCGCTCGGCGACGGTGTAGATGTCACCGGCGATCGTCGTCGTCAGCGGCAGCACCGCGCCGGCGCCGAGGCCCTGCAGGGCGCGCATGGCGATGAGCGAGCCCATGCTCCAAGCGAATCCGCACAGGATTGATCCGACGAGGAAGAGCCCGATGCCGAAGAGGATGACGGGCTTGCGCCCGACCGTGTCGGCGAGCTTGGCATAGACGGGCACCGACACGGCCTGCGCGAGCAGGTAGACGGAGAAGAGCCACGGGAACTGCGTGAGGCCCCCGAGGTCGTTGACGATGGACGGCACTGCGGTCGCGAGGATGGTGGCGTCGAGCGCGATGAGCGCCGTGGCGAGCATCAGGGCGAGCAGGATGGGGCCGCGTTCGGACCGCAGTCCCACGGTCGTCGAGGTGGACACGGTGCTCCTCGGGGTTCGGCTGCATCTCTGATGCAAATTCGTCTGGCTCCAGGACGGCAGGGTCGGCGAGGCCCGCGCGATACTCGTGTGCAACGTCACGGGACGGCATTCATTCCCGACGCGGCCTGCGCGAGCGAGGTGGTGCGGAATCCGCAGCGGGTGGGTACGTGCCCTGGCAAGCAACGCCAGCACCACCGTCTGCACCCGCCGTGCCGGCCGCTCGCGGTCGCGCACGCCACAGTCGGCGTATGCCGCCGGGCTCGCTCCGGTTCGTCCGGAACACCACCCAGTCCGGCGGCATACGTCTCTTTGAGAGTCGTAGAGAGAGGAGCGCGAGTGGCCCGCACCATGGGAGTCGAGGAGGAGATGCTCCTCGTCGACGTGAGGAACGGGCGGCCCCGCTCCGTCTCGGGACAGCTGCTGGTGCGGGCCGAGGGCCAGCCGCCGCCCGTCGCGGGTCTCGGGGTGCACGGCGCGGTCGAGGGGGAGTTCCAGCAGCAGCAGATCGAGACGCACACGGCTCCGGCCGCCGACCTCGAGACCCTGCGCACCGAGGTGCTGCGCTGGCGCCGTGAGGCGTTCGCCGCCGCCCGCGACAGCGGCTCGAGCGTCGCCGCCCTCGGCACGTCACCGTTGCCCGTCACCCCGATCGCGGCGAAGTCGACGCGGTATGCGTGGATGGAGGACCGCTACCAGCGCACCGCCCGCGAGCACCTGACCTGCGGCTGCCACGTGCACGTGTCGGTCGAGAGCGACGAGGAGGGTGTCGCGGTGCTCGACCGGATCCGCGTCTGGATGCCCGTCCTGCTCGCGCTGTCGGCGAACTCGCCCTTCTGGGACGGTGAGGACACGGGCTTCGCCAGCTATCGCACGCAGTCGCTCGTGCGCTGGCCGTCCTGGGGCCCGACCGACCGCTTCGGGTCGCCGGAGGCCTACCACCGGCTCGTGCGCGAGATGGTGCTGACCTCGGTCATCCTCGACGAGGGCATGGTCTACTTCGACGCGCGTCTGGCGCAGCACTACCCCACGGTCGAGATCCGGGCCGCCGACGTGTGCTTCAGCGTCGACGAGGCGATCGTGCTCGCGGCCATCTGTCGCGGCCTCGTGGAGACCGCTGCGCAGGAGTGGGCTTCCGGCGCTGAGCCTCCCGACGTGTCGACGGCGATGCTGCGGCTCGCGACGTGGCAGGCCGCGCGCGAGGGGCTGTCGGGCCAGCTGCTCGACCCCTTCACCGGGCGCCCGAAGCCGTGCTGGGACGTCGTCCACCACCTCGTCGAGCACGTCCGGCCCGCCCTCGAGGCGGTCGGCGACCTCGAGCCGGTGCGGGAGGGGCTCGCCCGGCTGCGCGAGGAGGGCAACGGCGCGATCCGCCAGCGACGGATGGTCGAGCGCACGGGTCAGCTCGTCGACGTCGTCGCCGAGTCGGTGCGCTCGACGGCCCACGGCGCCGACTGAGCCGGCTGAGTCGACTGAGCCGGCTGAGTCGGCTGAGCCGGCTGAGCCGGCTGGGCCGGCTGAGCCGGCTGGGGGAGCCGGCCGGACGGCATACGCCTGCTCGCGGCTCAGCTCACGGGGTGCCGGGCGTGGGGAAGCGGACGTCGGGGCCTGCGCTCGCGAAGACCCGGCGGGCGAGCAGGAGGTGGGCGAGGGTGTAGCCGGCGCCGAGCAGGACGCCCGCCAGCGTGACGAGGGCGGCACCGCCTCCGGCGGCGTTCGCGACGAGCGCGCCGAGGGTGCCCGCGACGAGCGCGTTGACGACCATGAGGAAGATCGACGTGCCACCGATGACGTGCAGGACGCGGTGGCGGGGGCGACCCAACGCGTAGGTGTGCATGAGCCCGGCGGCATCGTCGTGGATCGACGCAGTGAAGTAGGGAGCGAGCTCGGGCACCAGCTCGAGGTAGGCGTGGCGGAGGCGGTTCATCGCCCGGACGAGGTCGGCGTCCTCGCGGCTCGCGGTGTTGACGCGGATGGCGGTCAGGGTGCCCATGACGAGGGCGGCCGAGGCGAAGCCGATCGACATGACCCTGAACGCCGTTCCGAAGCCGGTGGCCTGGGCCGTCAGCGCGAGCACGACGAGGAAGGCCGACACGACGGTCAGGTGGATCGTGATGCGGCTCATCACCTCGCTCCACGTCAGCGAGCGCGTGCCGAGCAGGCTCCAGTGCTCGGTGGAGAGGTAGACGGGCAGGCCCGGGGCTGCGGCGTCGAGCGGGTGGCGGGGTTCCTCGCCGTCGGGCATGCGGCCTCCTCTGTGGATGCGGAGCCGACGGGGTGTCGCCTGCCCGGCCGTCTCCCAGTGTCACCCTCGCGTGCGTCGTACGGAGGACTTTTGCGATCGGCGCCGGAGCGGTCGCGATGAGTCTCGACCGTGTCGATCGGTCTCGATCCCTCTCGATCGGTGTCGGGAACGGGCGCCGCGGCACGGCGGGGCGGCATACGGTCGAGGCATGGAACGACGCGAGTTCGAGGCCCCGGCGCGAGGGGGCACGCTCGTCGGCTATGTCACCGGGTCGGGCCGACCGGTGCTGCTCGCCCACGGCGGGCCGGGCCTGGGCTACGACCACCTGGACTCGCTCGTCGAGGAGCTCGCGAGCGAGTTCGAGGTCGCCTATTTCCAGCAGCGGGGCCTCGCCCCGTCGTGCCCGCACGGCGAGTTCACCGTGGCCGAGGCGGTGGGCGACGTCGTCTCCGTGCTCGACCACCTCGGCTGGCAGCGGGCCTGGTTCGTCGGGCACTCGTGGGGTGGTCACCTCGGCTTCCACGTCGCGGAGGCGATCCCGGACCGGCTGCACGGCGTGCTGGCGGTCGACCCGCTCGGCGCGGTCGGCGACGGCGGGGCCGATGCCTTCTGGTCCGCGATCGTCGCTCGCCTGCCTCCGGAGGCGCGGGCCCGGGTCGAGGAGCTCGACGCCAAGGACATGGACGGCACGTCGACGCCGCAGGAGCAGGAGGAGGAGTGGGACCTCATCTGGCCCGCCTACTTCGCCGACCCGGGTCACGTCATGCCGCGCCCCACCCTCACCCAGTCGGCCGAGGCGCACGTCGGGCTCTGGGACGACCTCGTGGCGCTGCTGCCCGAGCTCGAGGCGGGCCTCGGCGCGATCCGGACCCCGGTCGCCGTCGTGGCCGGCGCCGGCAGTCCGATGCCGGCCGACCTCGCGGCAGCCCGGTCGGTGGAGCGCATCCCGGGCGCCCGGCTCGAGCGGGTCGAGGGCGCCGGCCACTTCGTGTGGTGGGAGCGGCCCGGATCCGTGCGCGACGCCCTGCTCCGGATGGTGCAGGAGCACGACGACGGCACCCGCGAGGCCCCGCCCGGGTGAGGCCTCAGCCGGCGCCCAGGCCCTCGATCGCGGCGGAGGGCTTGATGTCGGGCAGCCGCAGCATCCGGAACGAGTTGGCGAGGCCGAGCAGGCTCGCGAGCAGCGGGATGAGCAGCGCGGCCTGGAGCGAGCGGCTCCGGGCCTCGTCGTTGATGGCCAGGACCGCGGCCTCGATCTCGGGTGGCTGACCGGTGATCTGCTCGTCGAGCGCGCTCGTGCTCATGATCTCGGCGTCCTGCTCGAGGGTTTGGGCGATCTGCTGCTGCTGCGCCGGCGGGATGACGGTGCTGCTGGCCGTGAGGTTGGTGAAGCTGAGGGCCAGCACGGCGAGCATGAGCCCACCGGCGACCGCGAGCCCGAAGGACAACCCGAACGAGCCGGCTGCTGAGTTGACCCCCGCGGCCTCGCTGATCCGCTCCTCCTCGATCGGCGCCAGCGTGTAGTTGTTGAGCTGCGAGACGAGCAGGCCCAGGCCGCTGCCGGTGATGATGAGCGGGACGACGAGGTACCACCCGCTGTCGACCCGCGGCACGATCGGGATGATGACGGCGGTGCCGATCGCCGCGAGCAGGAAGCCGGTGCGGATGAGGGCCGCAGGGCGCCGGTCGCCCGCCTTCTTGCCGGCGACCAGGGCGACGGCGAACATCGTCAGCGACAAGGGCGCCAGCGACAGCCCGGCCTGCATGGCGTTGTACTCGAGCGTCATCTGGAGGAAGAGCGGCAGGACGATCATCGCGCCGCCGAGGGCGATCTGCTGGAGCATCTGACCCTGGACGCCCGTCGTGAAGTTCGCCGAGGCGAAGAGGCCGGGGTCGAGCAGCGTGACCTGGTTGCTCCGCTTGCGGCGGA
Source organism: Humibacillus xanthopallidus (assembly GCF_006717145.1). Lineage (GTDB taxonomy): Bacteria > Actinomycetota > Actinomycetes > Actinomycetales > Dermatophilaceae > Humibacillus > Humibacillus xanthopallidus. Next base: position 827,262 of record NZ_VFQF01000003.1, read on the forward strand.
CGAGCCACCACGCGAGCGAGCCGAGCGCGACGGCGCCGACCGCCATGAGCAGCAGGACGAACTCCCCGCCCTCCTGCCACACGAGGATGCCGAGCACGACGCCGCCCATGCCGACCACCGAGAGAGCCGCCCCGACGACGTCGACCTCGCGCGAGCCGGTGTAGGCGACGTCCTTGACGAGCCGGATCTGGCTCAGCACGACCGCGATGATGACGACCTCGAGCGCGAAGCCGACGCGCCACGAGAGGTAGGTCGTCACGAAGCCGCCAATGAGCGGGCCCACCGCGGCGGCGATGGCGGCCGCGGCGCCGATGAGGGCGTAGGCCTGCTTCTGCGCGGCGCCGGCGAAGTTGCCGTGGATGAGCGACTGCATCGCGGGCAGCAGCAGCGATGCGCCGAGCCCGCCGATGATCGCCCAGAAAATGACGATGGCGGTGAGGCTCTGCGCGAGCGTCATCGCGAGGGCGCCCACGGCATACGCGAGCAGGCCGAGGACGTAGGCCCGCCTGCGCCCGATGAGGTCGCCGACCTTGCTGTTGATGAGGATGAACGCGGCCGACACGAGCGCCTCGAGGGCGATGGCGGACTGCACGCCGCTGGCGGTCGTGTCGAGGTCTCGGACGACCGCCGAGATCGACACGTTCATCAGCGAGGTGTCGACGACGAGGACGAACATCGCCATCGCGAGGAGCACCATGAGCCGCCGGCTGCCGGGCTGCGGCTGGGTGCTGTCCGGGTTCGTGGTCACGGGCACTCCTCACGACAGGGGTCGGGGCCGTGGTCGCCCTCCGATCTGTGCAACGGTAGGCGCCCCTCGTGGGCGCGGCATCCCCCCGACGGGGTGAGCGCGAGCGTGCCCGCGACCGAGGGCGCATGCCGTCCGGCCGGCCGAGGGGGCCGGGCCGAGTCCCCGGGAGATGACGAAGGGCCCTGACCGCGCGTGCGCAGTTCAGAGCCCTCAGTCAGCTGGTCGGGGTGACAGGATTTGAACCTGCGACCTCTTCGTCCCGAACTCCGCGCACAGTTGCCGTATGGGATCGCCTCCTGCTCGTGGTTGAACGGTCGATGACGGATGTTGCCGCCTTGCACCACTGCTGTACCTCTGTTCTGTGTCCACCGTCGATGTGCTCGACGCCACGCAGCCCCCATTCGGTCGCGACACCTCGTCATCTAGAGGCCCACGGTGACGGCCCCGCGGAGCCCGTCGGAGGGGCTCGGCGACTTCTTCCGAGCGGACGGGGAGTGAGCACTACCGAAGAGCAGCCTTGGCCATCCCTTGCCAGCCGCCCGGGGCGATGGATCCTGTGAGTCGGTCCCGTTCTCCTGTGAGTATCAGTCTGGTTGTCGTTTTGGTATCATCGACCGCGTAGTTGCGGTAAGTTTCCGGTGTGATCGACCGCGAGATCTATCCAAATGCACCTTTGGTGCTGGTTGCAGCTGAGATCCGACACAGCGAAGCGTCGGCGATGAGTGGGGCCATGGAGGCTGCCTTCAAGCGGGCCCTCCGGCCGGATTTCCCGATCTCACGCCCGTTGGTGACGACCAATGTGGTGGCCAGCATGGGCGGACCGACTCAGATGACTCAAACGACACATCCTCGAATGATGAGTCGGGACCGGACGGTCAGTGTCACCATGCGTCCCGAAGCTGTAGTTGTGGAGACAACTTCATACCTCCACTTCGAGGCGCTTCTTGAGGTGATCGATCGCGCGACCGCCATCCGCCAGGAGATTGCCGCCGTCGATGGAGTGGAACGCGTTGGCATTCGGTATATCGACGAGATTCGGGTGCCCGACCTGAGTGAATCGCTCGAGGACTGGGGTGCGTGGGTGAATCCCACGATGATGGGTCTTGCCCCGGTCGCGAAGGAGGTCGGGCTGAACGTTGGACCGTGGCAGGCGATCGGGACCTTCACCCCTGATGCGTCCCGTGCCGGTCAAGCGGTTTCTTTGCGGTACGGCCCAGGAGAAGGGTATGCGGTTGATCCTTCTGCGGATCTGCGAAGGCCGACGCCACCTTCTGGCCCCTTCTTCCTCGTAGATATCGACAGTTATTGGACGGCCTCTGACGTCATTCCGGCGTTCGAACCGGCTGAAATCCATCAAATCTTTAGTGAACTTCACGTCCCAGTAAGGGCGCTATTCGAATCCCTCATTACTGACCGACTGAGAGAGGACGTCCTACGTGATGTCAGTAGATAGCCGTTACCACACCGGCACGTTCGCAGCCGAACTGACGATTGTGCCAACGCCGACCTCTACCCAGACATCTGCCAAGATTCTCACCGAGGATGTTGGCATGTTGCGAAGCGTCGCCAAGGACCTCAGCAGTAAGTCTGGCGACCTTCACCGAAGCACGCAAATGACCGAGTGGCGTGCCCGTACGGCCACAAGGGGAAAGCAGGCTCCCACAGACCTCCTTGGGGTCCTCGACGACTTGGGCTTCGCCTGGCGTGACGTAGCGCAAATGCTCGGGGTTAGCGTCCCTGCTGTCCAAAAGTGGCGTCGTGGGGAAAAGCTGACTGGTGAGAATCGTAGGAACCTGGCAGGCCTGGTTGCCGCTTGTGACCAGGTGGCGGATGACTACCTGGTTTCGGAGGCGGCGTCTTGGTTCGAGATGCCCCTCGTGGATGGCGCTCCGGTGACGCCGGCGGTGTTGTACGCAGAGCAGCAGGTGGATTTAGTATTCGATTACGCCAGCGGTCACGCGGACCCAGAGTCCATACTCACTGAGTTCCAGCCGGACTGGCGTGACAACTACCGCTCGAGGTTTGAGTCCTTCGTTGCGGCCGACGGCAACCGATCGTTGCGTGTGAAGGGGGACTAGTGGCGCACGACCTCGAGGCTCCGTGCCCGGAGGATGCGCCTGCTTGGGATGCGTTGTACCGGGCTCGGGGCGATGAGGTCGTCGAATCGCGCCCTGTCTTGACGGGCGATGTGTTCGCCGAAACGAACGTCTCCGTTGGCGCAGAGGTGCAAGTCAAGACCGTTATCGTGCTTCAGCATCCCTGCGCTCTCAGGTCGAACGGTGTCGACCTCGTCGGACGGCTTCTCGTGGCCGAGGTGCGTCCTCACAAGCCGCTTCCGCCGGCCGACTGGCGGGGGTACGCGAGGATGATGCCTTTGCCGGATCTATATCCGGACGTAGCATCGCGTAGGCGCGATCAGGCGGTGTTCTTCGAAAAGGTGCATGTGATTGACCCAGATGGACTGGGGCGCAGGGACGCGTGCCTATCGCCACTTGGTGTCAATCTCTTGCTTCAGCGTTGGGTCCACCACAACAGCCGCGTGGTCGTGCCAACATTCGACTTCGACGACGTGACTCATGGTCCCTATGAGGAGTGCGACCTTACCGAGGACTGGGCGGAGGCGCGCGAGTCCCAAGCGGTGGATCGTCGTCGAGCCTGGGAGGAATGCCACGAGTGGCTGCGGGTGTCGGACCAAGAGGGTGGACCCACTCGACAGAGTCTGCTGGGCGACGCTCAGCGACGAAGCTCCGTTCGCCTGGCTGCTCGGAAACATTGGAAGTCGCTCTAGTTCCGCTAAACCAAAGGCGGGCCGAGGGCGGGAAGGCCAGCCGCCCGCAGGCCGATTTGCGGCGAAGCCGTGCCTTGATGCCTAACAGGTCGACCGGGTCCGCGAGGACCGAGTCTCCAAGAACGGCAACCTGATCCTGCGCCACTAGGGCCGCCTGTACCACGTCGGCATCGGACGAACCCACGCCGGAACCTAGGTTCGGCTGCTCGTCCAGGACCCGAGTCGTGCCGCTTTAGTGTGTCGGCCAGTTCGTGCCGGTAGCGATGATGATGTCGCGGCCAGTGTCGGTGAGGGGGTCGGCTGCGGTGTGCTCGTGCCCGGCGATGGTCAGGGTCATCAGTTGCAGCGGCCGGAGCGTGCGCACGAGCTTCTTGATGCTCATCCCGGTCGCGTCCTGCAGGTAGCGGGCGACGGCAAGAGCCGCGAAGACGATGGTCAGGTGGGCCTCGATCGACTCGCGGGTGTGGTGGAAGATCGGCCGAGCCCGCAGGTCGCTCTTGCTCATCCGGAACGAGGCCTCGACCTGCCACAGGTCGTGGTAGCTCGCGATCACCTCACCGGCGGGCATCACGTCCGCGGGGATGTTCGTCACGTAGCCCTTGAGGCCGGCTAGGCGCCGCGCTCGGGCGAGGGACGCTTCGTCCAGTGACTGGGTGCCGTGCTTCGTGGTGACGAACCGCGGTGTGCGGGCGGCTTTCTCCCCGGCCACGACGGCACGGGCGCGGTTCTCCTGCAGGGTCAGGGTCTTCCCGTCGCGGGCGGCCCTCTTGCGGGAGTAGGCCCACACGGCCCGCCAGGACCGGTCGTGCACGGCCGGGTCCCAGGTCGGCTCCGTCTTCTTGTTGACGTCGTTGACGCCCCGGGCGGCGGTGGTGGCGACGCGTGGGGTGATGGTGTCGATGACTTGCCCGTCGGTGAACGCGTCCCCGTGCCACCGGAAGTGCGACGCCAGGTCCGCCGGCGCCTTCGTCACCCGGGAGCCGACGATGAACCGCAGCCCCGCCGAGTCCAGATCTCTCAGGTTCGACGCGGACAGCATCCCGGCGTCGGCGACGACGACCATGTCCGACAGGGAGTGGCGCTGCTGGAACTGACGGATGATCGGGATCATCGTGGTCGTCTCTGCGGTGTTGCCTTCCCAGCAGCCGATCTCCAACGGGAAGCCGCCCCGGTCGACGAGGAGGCCGACGACGATCTGCGGGTCGACGCGGCGTTCCTTGGAGTAGCCGACCTTGCGCAGCTCGTCCTCGTTCTCTGCCTCGAAGTACAACGTCGTGACGTCGTACAGGCACAGCGACACATCCCCGCTCGCGGTGGCGTGGGTGAAGCACGCGCCCGCGAGCACGTCGCGGTAGCCGCGCTCCTGGGCACGGGCCAGCGACCGGAACATGGTGCGCAACGACGCGTGGGCGACCCCGACCTCCTCAAGCACGCGCAGCGAGTCGGCCTTGGACGTCGGCTCGATGATCCGGGCGAGCACCAGCTGCTGGAACGCCACATCGTCGATGGCATCGAACCCGAGCCGCGTGTACGCGCCCGCCAGGACCTGCCACAGCACCGCGCTGGACTTGGAGGTGATCACCGCGTGCCCGGCCGGGACCGCGCCTGCGCTCAGGTCCAGCTCGCCCTGTCCCGGGTACACCTTGCGGCGGGCGGCCGCGACGAGGGCGGCGAGCTCGGCCTCGGTGTGCGCCGAGCCGAGGTGCTCGAGTACCCGGTCTCGTCCGTCCAGACGCTCAGCGATCTGCACCGCCGTCGCCCCGGAAGCCGTTCGGACCTTCCGCACGAACACCACGAGCGCGACCCTACCGGCCCGCTTAGTGTGTCAACGCGACTCAGCGCACCGCCTTGACCAGCACAAACGCTCGGCCAATCGCCGAGATCGCCAAAAGTGGCACGAGTCAGGTCGGACGAACCCACGCCGGAACCTAGGTTCGGCTGCTCGTCCAGGACCTCGACATCACCATCGCCGACCTCGCTGCCGGCGAGATCCTGCGAGAGCTCGCCCTCGACCCCACCAGCGACTACCAACCCACCGGACGGCCACCCGGACCGCCACCGAGGAACAACAGCGGCCCTACGTTTCCGTAGGGCCACTGTCGCCGATGTCCTCAGACATCACACTGGTCGGGGTGACAGGATTTGAACCTGCGACCTCTTCGTCCCGAACGAAGCGCGCTACCAAACTGCGCCACACCCCGGTGCTGCACCTGCCCTCGGAATGCACCGGAGGCAGCAAGCAGAGATGCTAGCGCAGGCCCCTGCCCATCTCCGAATCGGACGGCGACCAGCCGTCAGCGCCGGCGGCTACGAGCGGGGGACGAGGGTCAGCAGGGTCGCCTCGGGGCGGCAGGCGAGCCGCACCGGCGCCGTCGGGGCGGTGCCGAGGCCGGCCGACACCTCGAGCCAGGCGGCGCCCTCGGGGGCCTCCGACGACGGCGTGTGGCCAGCTCCGGGCCACCACCGCGAGAGGCCCTTGGCGCGCCGGGTGTCGAGGTCGCAGTTCGTCACGAGAGCGCCGTAGCCCGGCACGCAGACCTGCCCGCCGTGCGTGTGGCCCGCGATGATGAGCGAGGCGCCGTCGGCGGCATACGCGTCGAGCACCCGCTGGTAGGGCGCGTGCGTGACGCCGATCGTGAGGTCGGCGTCGGGCGACGCGGCGCCGCGCACGAGGTCGAGGCGGTCGTAGCCCAGGTGGGGGTCGTCGACGCCGACGAAGTCGAGCCGCAGGCCGCGGACCTCGAGGGTGTCGCGGCGGTTCGTCAGGTCGACCCAGCCGGCGGAGCGGAAGGCGTGCATCAGCTCGGCGGTGGGCAGCCGGGGCGTCGAGCCGACCGACTTGGCGTGGTCGCGCGTGAGGTACTTGAAGGGGTTCTTCAGCTTCGGCGCGAAGTAGTCGTTGGAGCCGAAGACGAAGACGCCCGGCACGTCGAGGAGCCACTCGAAGGAGTCGAGCAGGCCCGGCACGGAGTGGGGCCCGGCGATGTTGTCGCCCGTGTTGATGACGAGGTCGGCATCGAGCGACCCGAGGCTCTTGACCCACGCGGCCTTGGCCCGCTGGCGCGGCAGGAGGTGGATGTCAGACAGGTGCAGCACCCGCAGCGGCTGCGCGCCCTCGGGTAGCACCGGCACCTCGAATCGCCGCAGCACGAAGGCGTTTCGCTCCACGAGGGAGGCCCACCCGAGCACGCCGGCCCCGGCGGCACCGAGGCCGAGCACGGTCTTCGTCACGGCACGCATGGGGCACATCCTCGCACCCTGCGCGGCACCGCCGAGAATCCGTGCGAGCGGTGGGTGGCTCGCCTGAGAGACTGGCCCCATGAGCACCCTCAAGGAGCAGCTGCAGTCCGACCTCACCGCCGCGATGCGCGCGCGAGACCAGGTCGGCGCCAGCACGCTGCGCATGGCCCTGACCGCCGTCACCACCGAGGAGGTCTCCGGCACGGAGCACCGCGAGCTCACCGACGACGACGTGCTCAAGGTGCTCACGAAGGAGGCCAAGAAGCGCCGCGAGGCCGCCACGGCCTACACCGGCGCCGGCCGCGCCGAGCTCGCCGCCCAGGAGGAGGCCGAGCTCGCGGTCCTCGAGGGCTACCTGCCCAAGCAGCTCACCGACGAGGAGCTCGACGACATCGTCCGCGAGGCCGTCGCGTCGTCCGGCGCCTCCGGTATGCCGCAGATGGGCCTCGCGATGAAGGCTGCCAACGCCGCTGTGGCGGGGCGCGCCGAGGGTGGGCGGGTCGCCGCCGTCGTGCGCACGGTCCTCGCCGGCTGAGCCGACCGGACGGCATACCTGCTCGTCGGGGTCTGACGGGTCTCTCGGGTCTGCCGGGGAACGACGGGTCTGACGGGGAACGACGAAGGGCCGACGCGGTGCGCGTCGGCCCTTCGTCACGTCAGCCCTCGGTCAGCCTCGAGGCTTCGGCGGCTTGCCGGGTTTGCCAGGCTTTCCCGGCGTGCCGGGGCCAGGAGCCGGTGGCGTGTAGACGGTCGGCTGTGCCGTCGGCTGCGGGCTCGTGCCGGCCGGGGCCTGCCGCGACCCTCCGCGCGAGGTGTAGATGGTGATCTGGGTGCCGGCCGGCGCCTTGCCGTAGGGGCTGGTGCCCGCGACGAGGCCGCTCGGGACCCCGGAGCTCATCGTGCCGCCGACGGTCGAGGGGTAGCCCGCGGCCGAGAGGGTGGCGATGGCGTCGGCGACGCTCATGCCGACGACACCGGGGATGTCGGTGCCGCTGCCCTTGAGGTACTTGTCGGACGGCTCCTTGAACTTGACGATCGGCGCGTCCTGCAGGGCGCCGTTCATGATCTGCTTCCAGATCGGAGCGGCGATGGCTGCACCGTGCATGACGGGGTAGAACTGACCGCCGACCCGGACGTTCTTCATGACGCGGCTGATCGGGTCGTAGGGGGTGCCGACCCAGACGGCCGTCACGAGCTGCGGGGTGTAGCCGACGAACCACGACTCGTTGTTGTTGTTGGCCGTGCCGGTCTTGCCGGCCGACTCGCGGTCACCGCCCGAGAGCTGGTTGCGGATGCCGGAGCCGTTGGTCATGTTGTACTCGAGGAACTTGTCGGTGGCGCGGACGACGTCCGGGTCGACGACCTGGTCGCACTTCGTCTTCGGCAGCGCGATGTCCTTGCCGTCCTTGGTCACCTTCGTGACGACGACCATGGGGCACTTCTTGCCGTCGGCCGCGAGGACGCCGTAGGCGTGGGCGACGCCCTGGGGCGAGACGTCGGAGGCGCCAAGGATGTACTGGGGGGCGTAGCGGCCGACGGGCTGACCGTCGGCCTGGTGCAGCCCGAGGCGGAGCATCGTGCTGCGCACCTTGCAGCCGCCGAGCTGCTCGGCGAGGGCGATGAAGGCGGTGTTCGTCGACTTGGCCGTCGCCTCCTTGAGGGAGATCTGGCCGCCGGCGAAGGGTGAGTCGTTGAAGACCTTCCACGGGCCGCCGGGGCCGCAGTTGGCGATGCCGCCCGGCCAGTCCTTCGGGGTGTAGGTGGCCTGCTGGTTGCCGCCGGCAGCCTTGGCGTCGACGCTGGAGTTGACGTTCATGCCCGACTCCATCGCGGTGACGAGGGCGAAGGCCTTGGCCGTCGAGCCGAACTGGAAGCCGCCGGAGCCGCCGTACTTCTTGTCGAGCGCCCAGCCGATGCCGGTCTTGCCCCGGGACTCGGTGTCGACGGTGTACTTCGTGTTCTGGGCGAAGGCGAGCACCTGACCGGTGTTGGGGTCAGCGGTGTAGGAGGCGGCGCCGATGCGGGCGTCGTTGCCGATCGGCACCTTCTTGTTGATCGCGGCCTGCGAGAGGCGCTGCACCCGCGGGTCGAGCGTCGTCTTGATGGTGATGCCGCCGCGGTAGAGGGTGCGCTTGCGCTCCTCGACCGTCTTGCCGAGCTGGGGCATCGTCATCGCGTAGTTGATGATGAACTCGCACCAGTAGGGGTACGGCGAGGCCAGGCAGGTGCTCTTCGGGTTGGTGACCTTCATGTCCTGCTTGAGCGTGCGCTTGCGGGCGTCGGTCCACTGCTTGTCGGTGATCCGGTTGAGCTCGTGCATGCGGTCGAGCACGACGTTGCGGCGCGCGAGCGCCCGCTCCGGGAAGTTCACCGGGTCGGTCGTGCCGGGGTTCTGCGTGAGCCCCGCGAGCAGGGCCGCCTGCGAGAGGCTGAGCTGCGAGGCGTGGACGCTGAAGTAGTGCTGCGACGCGGCCTCGACGCCGTAGGCGCGGTCGCCGTAGTAGACGAGGTTGAGGTAGCCCTCGAGGATCTCGTCCTTGCTCAGCTTCTTCTCGAGGGTGATCGCGTACTTCAGCTCCTTGAGCTTGCGCATGTAGTCCTTCTTCACCGCGTCGGCGGCGGCCTCCTCGTTGCCGGCGCTGAGGGCGGAGTACTGCAGCGAGATCTTCACGTACTGCTGCGTCAGCGACGACGCGCCGACCGACGAGCCATTGCGCAGGTTGGAGACGACGGCGCGGACCGTGCCCTGCAGGTCGATGCCGCCGTGCTCGTAGAAGCGGTGGTCCTCGATCGCGACCTGGGCCTCACGCATGATCGGCGCGATCTTGTCGAGCGGCACGATGGTGCGGTTCTGCTCCTGCGGCGTCGCGATGACGCTGCCGTCGGAGGCGAGGATCCGCGACGTCTGGGCGAGCGGGTCGGTGCGGAACTCGCTCGGCAGCTCGTTGAAGACGTCCACGCCGCTGCGCGCGAGGGCGCCCGTGGCACCGACGGCCGGCATGACGAGGCCGGCGGCGAGCAGCCCCAGCACGAGGGCCGACGCGAGGAAGGCTCCGAGCAGGCTGATGACGCCACCGATCGACGTGGTGCGTGAAGACATGGGCCCAAGGGTAACTGCTGAGACTGTCTCGACCTGACTTGAGCGACGTGGCTCCAATACACCACCCCTCCCGTATGCGGCACGCGGGGGTCTCCGACGTATCAGGTGACTAGTCACCCGTCTCACTAAATGGTCCATAGAGCCTATGTCGGGCCGGGCCCGACGCTCGTAATGTCTGTTTTGGGTCAGCCGGGGGGTGGCCCAAGCCGAGATCGGTGGGACGGTCTCAGTCAGCTCGGAGTCGTGGGAGGCCCGGGCGGGGAGGGGTAAGTGTCATGAGCATTGCCGCGGTCACAGAAGAGTGGACGCAGGAGTGGGCGAGCCAGGCTCGTTGCTCCAGCCAGGACCCGGACGCACTGTTCGTGCGGGGCAAGGCCCAGCACGACGCGAAAGCGGTGTGCAAGGCGTGCCCGGTGCTGGCCCAGTGCCTCGCCGAGGCCCTCGACAACCGCACCGAGTTCGGGGTGTGGGGCGGGATGACCGAGCGTGAGCGCCGGGCCCTGCTCCGTCGCCGTCCGGACATCACGTCGTGGAAGTCGGCGCTGCGAGCCGGTATGGCCTCGCACCCGACCCACTGACGCTCGACCAGGTCCGACCAGGGCCGAACAGTTCGACCAGTTCGACCAGTCCGATGAGGGACTGACGCAATCTGACGCCGGGGGGTGTCGGGGGGGCATCGAGTGGGCCCGTTCGAGGACGGGTCTTCTCGGCTGCCCGCCGCGTGTGACAGCCGCACACCTCGAGGTCGTCTGCACCTCGAAGACAGTGTGTGCCTGGCCTCGACGTGAGTCGGTGTGCCTTCAGGCGCCGGCGAGCGAGGAGCCGACCTCGCGCAGGCTCTCGAGATCGTGCACGTCGCGGCCGAGAGCCGGCACCTGCACGACCGGGATGGTGGGGTGCGACCTCGAGAACCGGTCGGCCAGGTCGCGCTGCCGCTCCGCGGTGCGCACGAGATCGGCATGCAGGCGCAGCACACCCGCCGCCGTCGTGGCGGAGCGCGGCCCGTTGCCGTCCTCGAGCGACTCGGCCACGGCGAGCGACTTGCTCGGGGTCAGGCCCGGCGCCGAGACGCGACCGATGCGGTTGACGACGAGCCCGGCGAGCGGCATACCGTCGGCCTCGAGGCGTTCGACGAAGTAGGACGCCTCGCGGAGGGCGTCGCGCTCGGGTGCGGCGACGACGAGGAAGGCGGTGCCCTCCTCGGAGAGGAGGCGGTAGGTCTCGTCGGCGCGCTCGCGGAAGCCGCCGAACATCGTGTCGAGGGCGTTGACGAAGGTCTGCACGTCGCTCAGCATCTGCCCGCCGAGGATCTTGGTCATCGTGCTCGTGACGAGCTGCACCCCCATGCCGAAGACCTTGAGACCCGCGCGGCCACCGGCCTTGGCGGGAGCGGTGAGCAGGCGGATGAAGCGGCCGTCGAGGAAGCTGCCGAGGCGGTTGGGCGCGTCGAGGAAGTCGAGGGCCGAGCGCGACGGTGGGGTGTCGACGATGATGAGGTCCCACGGTGCGTCCGGGGTGCCGGCGCTCGCCTTGAGCTGGCCGAGCTTCTCCATCGCCATGTACTCCTGCGTGCCGGCGAAGGAGCTGCTGACTGCCTGGTAGAAGGGGTTCGCGAGGATCTGCTCGGCCTTGCCGGGCTCGGAGTGGGCGATGACGACCTCGTCGAAGGTCCGCTTCATGTCGAGCATCATCGCGTGCAGGCTGCCGCCCGCCGACGTGTCGATGCCGGTGACGGGGCGGGGCGTGTTGTCGAGCTCGGTGAGGCCGAGCGACTGGGCGAGGCGGCGCGCGGGGTCGATCGTCAGCACGACGACGCGCCGGCCGGACTCGGCGGCGCGCAGGCCGAGCGCCGCTGCGGTCGTCGTCTTGCCGACGCCGCCGGAGCCGCAGCAGACGATGATCTCGGTCTTCGGGTCGGCGATGACGGCGTCGATGTCGAGCTGCGGGGGGTGGCGCGGCGACGGTGACGTCTGAGCGGTCTGTGCGGTCATGACGTCATCCCCTGGTCGACGAGCATGCCGGCCAGCTCGTGCACCGAGCCCGAGTCGACCCCCTCTGCGAGCGCGGGCAGGGTCACGATCGGCAGGCCCGTGCCCTCGAGGAGCGCGAGCTGCTCGCGCTCGAGGTCGACCCGCAGAGCGTGGTCGCGCGCCTCGGCGACGAGCCCGTCGACGAGCTCGGGCGTCACGGTCACACCGGCCTCGGTCAGCTGCGTGCGCAGCGACGGTTTGTGCAGGCGGCCGGCACGCGCCTGCTCGAGCGCGGCGTCATCGAGCAGCGGCGCGCGCACCATGTTGACGACGATCGCCCCGGGGTGCAGGCCCTTGGCTCGCAGTTCCGCGATCGACTCGAGCGTCTCCTGGACCGGCATCTCCTCGAGCAGGGTCACGAAGTGCACGACGGTGCGCTCGGACTCGAGCAGCTGCGTGATCGCGCCGGCCTGGGAGTGGATCGGCCCCATCCGCGCGAGGTCGGCGACCTCGGAGTTGACCGACAGGAAGCGGCCGATGCGCCCCGTCGGCGGGGCGTCGAGCACCAGCGCGTCGTAGGCGAGCGGTCCCTCGCCCTTGTGCCGGCCGTCGCGGCGCCGGCGGTTGGCCTCGTAGATCTTGCCGATGAGGAGCACGTCTCGCACCCCGGGGGCGATGGTCGTCGCGAAGTCGATCGCGCCGAACTTCTCGAGCAGCTTGCCGGCGCGGCCGAGCTTGTAGAAGAGCTGGAGGTACTCGAGCAGGGCGGCCTTGGCGTCGACCGACAGGCCGATGACCTCGCCGCCGGTCGCGAGACGCAGGATGCGCGTCTCCTCGGTGCCGAGCGGCGGCACGTCGAAGGTCTGGCTGATGCCCTGGCGGCCCTCGACCTCGCTGAGCAGGACGCGACCGGGGCGGGCGGCGAGGGCGAGCGCGAGCGCGGAGGCGACGGTCGTCTTGCCGGTGCCCCCCTTGCCCGTGACGACGTGCAGACGCGCCTTCGCCCAGTCGTTCGTCACCCGTCCACCCTATGACCCACGGTCCGACACCCCCGATTCGAGGTGATCCTGCCCCCGACGTGGGGCCCGACTTCACCTCCACCCACCCCCAATTCGAGGTGATCCCGACCCTGACGTGGGGTCCGGGATCACCTCGACCCGCAGGGTATGCCGCCGCGTGGCCTCCCGATTGGAGGTGATCCTGGCCCTGACGTGGGGTCCGAGATCACCTCGACCCACCTCCCGATTCGAGGTGATCCGGGCCCTGACGTGGGGTCCGAGATCACCTTGAATCGAGGAGTTGAGGGTGAGCCTGATCCTGACCCGGGGCGAGGGCTGGTGCGGTCAGGCTGCTTGCCAGCCGTACTGGGTCAGGCCTCGAGCCACCTGCGCCAGGAACTGGTCGGTGAAGACGCGCAGTCCGACGAGGTCGATGCGCAGCGCCCGGTCGCCACCGAGCACGAGGTCGTTCGTGCGCAGGTTGTCCGTCGAGACCATCAGGGCCTCGCGATGCTGGACACCGTCGATCTCGACGCAGAGCCCATTCCGCCAGCGGACGTCGAGGTAGATGCGTCCGTTGTTCGTCTCCACGACCACCTGGCGGTCAGGCTCGGGCAGACCGCGCTCGCGACAGAGCACGGCGAAGTCCAGCTCGCCGAGGGACTGGACGCCGAGGGCGATGTCACGCACGACCTGCCTGACGAACCCGCGCCTGCGCCGACCCCGGATTTGCCGTGAGGCCTCGAGCAGCAGTTCGGGAGTGGTGAGGCGTTGCTGGACCGTCAGGAGAAGAATCAGCGCCGCCTGCCGGTCGCTGACGGCCCACTGGGCGCCCCGGATCGCGGCGACGGAAGGGCGCGTATGCGGCATACCCCCGCCTGCGAGCTCGCCGTCAATACGACGGATCACCTTGTGCAGGGTGACGCTCGAGGGCGCCTTGACCCGTGCCGTGTGGACGACGGACAGGTGGATGGCGTCGTCCTGGTAGCCGGTCAGCCCGGCGTGGTGCAGCGCGGTGACGCCGTCCAGCGCGGCGACCTTGTCGCCCACCTCCCACACCGCGTGCCACAGCTGCTCAGGTCGGGACAGGGGCCGGGTGTGAACCGCCACCGTCACGTCTCCGTGCACGGTCCAGCGTTCGGCTGCCACCTCGAACGCGACGTGTCGGCGGGTGATGCCGGCCCTGCGGAGCATGGAGCGGGACACCACCCCGTCGTTTGCGTCGGCGAGCTGGCGGGCCACGTGACGTCGTTCGGGTCCTCTCATGCATCGACGGTCGTGGCGCCCCGAGGCGAGCTCCACCCCCAATCCGGCGCCTGTGGACGAGGGTGAGGCGCAGGCAGGGAGCTGTGGACAGACGATTCGAGGTGATGCCGCCACCCACGTGGGGCCCGGGATCACCTCCACCCCACCTTTGAATGGAGGTGATCTCGACACTGACGTGGGGCCCGGGATCACCTCCACCCCACCTTTGAATGGGGGTGATCTCGACACTGACGTGGGGTGCAGGATCACCTCGAATCGGGGTGGGTGGGCTCGGATCAGGGGGTGGTGGGGGTGAGGGAGTGCACTGCGGCGAGGACGGACCGGAACGCTGGGGCGGTCGGGTCGATGAGGGCGAAGTGGTCGGCCCCGGCGATGACCTCGCTCGTCACGTCGGCCCCGGCGGCTCGGGCCTTCGCCAGGTAGGCGTCACCGACAGATGTGGGCACGACGTCGTCCGCATCTCCCCAGATCAGACGCACCGGCACGCTCGGTTGCGTCGACATCGGGTCGGCCTCCGCCCACGCGGCGCTCCCCGCGTCGGAGCCGACGAAGGCCCGGGCGGCGCCGTCGCCCAGCTGCATCCGGTCAGCCGCGCCGAGGTCGACGACCCCGGCGAGGGACACGACACCGGCCACGGCGCCGGGGTGCCCCTCGGTCAGCCACGGCTGGGCGGCCGCCCACGTGACCAGGTGGCCTCCCGCGGAGTGGCCGACGAGGACGATGGGCTGGGGCAGCTCGGGATCGGCCAGCACCGCGGTGACGAGGCCGCGCACGTCGTCGAGGGTGCCGGGGACGCCGCCACCCGGCATACCGACGCGGCGGTACTCGGCCACCGCGACGGTGTAGCCGGCCCCGGCGAAGGCCTGCGCCTCGGGCTCTGCGTGCGCGCGGTCGTATGCCGCCCGCCAGAAGCCGCCGTGCACGACGAGCACCGTCACGTGGCGGGGTGTCACCCCCGCGGGCGGGAGACGCACGTCGTAGACCTGGGCGGGGTCGGCGCCGTAGGCACGCGTCGCCGCGGGCGGCGACGACGGGGGGAGGGGCGCGGGCTCCGAGCGGGGGGTCGTCGACATGGGCGCCATGCTGCCACCGGGCGCCGGCGTGCACCCGGCGACGGCGCAGAGAGCGAGCGCAGCACTGAGTAGGGTGAGCCTCATGACCACGTGGGAGTACCTCACCGCACCTCTTCTGATCCACAACACCAAGGCGATCCTCGACAACTTCGGGGCGGACGGCTGGGAGCTCGTCCAGATCGTCAACGGGCCGGACGGCTCGAGCCTCGTCGCCTACTTCAAGCGTCCCAAGTCTGGGGGGAACTGACCATGGGTGCCGTGGAGGACCGCCTGTCCGAGCTGGGGCTCACCGTGCCCGACGTCGTGCCGCCCGTCGCGGCCTACGTCCCCGTCGTGCGCGACGGTGACCTCGTCTTCACCTCCGGCCAGCTGCCGATGGTCGCCGGCGCGCTCGCCGCGACCGGCAAGGTCGGTGCCGAGGTCGACGCCGACGCTGCGAAGGCGCTCGCCGAGACGTGCGCGCTCAACGCGATCGCCGCGATCAAGTCGGAGATCGGCGACCTCGACAAGGTGTCGCGCGTCGTCAAGGTCGTCGGCTTCGTCGCCTCGGACCCCGGCTTCACCGGGCAGCCGGGCGTCATCAACGGCGCGAGTGAGCTCTTCGTGAAGGCCTTCGGCGACAAGGGGATTCACGCCCGCTCGGCCGTGGGCGTCGCTGCGCTGCCGCTCGACGCACCGGTCGAGGTCGAGGTCATCGTCTCGGTGCGGGACTGATCGCGAGAACGCCTTGGGTCGCCTCTTCCCGCTGACGACGACGCCGGGCATCTCTGATGCCGGGCGGCGCTGGCTGGCCGGTGAGCGGTGGGAGGTGGCCCGGCCGCGTCGGGCCAGCACCGTCATGCTCGTGCGCGACGCCGCAGTCGGAGCCGACGCTGTCGTCGACGGGGCCGTCCGGACCCCGACCGTCGAGGTCTTCATGCTCCGCCGGGTGTCGCAGATGGCGTTCGCGCCGAGCACCATGGTCTTCCCGGGCGGCGGCGTCGACGACCGCGACGGCGAGCAGGACCTGCCGTGGGCGGGCCCCTCGCCGGTGCAGTGGGGTGCCCGGCTCGGCTGCTCGCCGACCGACGCCCAGATGTATGTCGCAGCCGCGATCCGCGAGGTCTTCGAGGAGTGCGGCGTGCTGCTCGCCGGCCCCTCGGCAAGCGGGCCGCTCGCGCGGGTCGAGCCCGAACGGTGGCGTGGCGTGCGCGACGCGCTCGTCGCCCGCGACGTGTCGCTCGGCGAGCTGCTGCGTGACGAGGGTCTCGTGCTGCGCTCCGATCTCGTTGTCGCCAAAGCACATTGGCTGACCCCGGTCTTCGAGCCGCGTCGTTTCGACACGTGGTTCTTCGCGGCCCACATGCCCCGTGGACAGATCGCCGACGGTGACACGAGCGAGGCCGACCACGCCGCGTGGGTGGCCCCCCGCGAGCTCCTCTCCGCGTATGCCGCCGGGCAGGCTTCCATGCTGCCGCCCACTGTCATGTGGGTGGAGGAGATCCTGCAGGCTTCCAGCGCAAGCGAGTTCGTCGCACACGCCCCGCACCTGCCGCTGATCATGCCCGAGGTCGTCCACAGCGAGCTCGGGCCCGCGATGGAGGTCGTCGAACGATGAAGGGCGCCGCTGCGGACCCGAGTTGGGCCGGCGGCTCGGTGGGGGAGCGTGCCGTCTGCGTGCTCTGCCCGAACCCGTCGCCCATGACGCTCGACGGCACGAACACGTGGCTGCTCGCCGAGCCGGGCTCGGACGAGGTCGTCGTCGTCGACCCCGGGCCACTCGACGAGGAGCACCTGGCTGCTGTCATCGACCAGGTGAGGGAGTCGGGCCAGCGAATCGCCTTGACCCTGTTGACTCATGGCCATCTCGACCATGCAGAGAGCGCCGACCGCTTCCATGAGCTGACCGGTGCGCCGGTGCGCGGCTTCGGGCGCGGCCACGACGACGTGCGCGCGGGCGAGACGATCACCGTCGGCGGGCTCGAGATCCTCGCCGTGCCGACGCCGGGCCACACGAGCGACTCCTTCTCCTTCGTCCTCCCGGCCGACAACACGCTCCTCACCGGTGACACGGTGCTCGGCCGTGGCACGACGGTCGTCGCGTGGCCGGACGGCAACCTTGAGGCCTACCTCGAATCCCTCTCTCACATCGAGGCGCTCACCCGAGCGGGCACGGTGACGAGTCTGCTGCCGGGTCACGGACCGGCCGTCAGCGATGCGGCCGCCACCGTGAGCTTCTACCTCCGGCACCGGGCCGAACGGCTCGCGCAGGTGCGCGAGGCGGTCGCCCGAGGTGCGAAGACGGCATACGACGTCGTGGAGACGGTCTATGCGGACGTGCCGCGCAGCGTGTGGCCGGCGGCCGAGCTCTCGGTGAACGCCCAGCTCGAGTACCTCCGCACCCACGCCTGAAGAGCGGGCCCAGCCCCGTCCGCGCTCAGGACGTCGCAGACGCGGCGACGAGCGCGTCGACGCGGGTGGGCTCGTAGAGGTGGTCGCAGAGCGCGGTCACGAGCCCGCTCACGCCGGCCATGTCACGCTGCGCCGCGGGCACGATCTGGAGCCGCCGCGTCGCGAGGGGCAGCGAGCGCGCATAGACGGACTCGCGGATGCCGGCGAAGAGGTGGTTCTCGGCGGCGGCGAGCTCACCGCCGATGACGACGACCTCGGGGTTGAGCAGGCTCACCGCGTCGGACAGGGCGATGCCGATGATCCGACCGGCGCGGCGCAGGAGGCGGGTCGCCGTCGGGTCGCCCGTGGCGATGAGCTGCACCGCGTCGTGGACGGACGTGACCGGTTCCCCAGCGGCGCGGAGGTCACGGACGATCGCCCAGCCCCCGGCATACGCCTCGATGCAGCCCTGGTTGCCGCAGCGGCACTGCGGGGGCTCACCCTCCTCGGGCACGACGACCTGGATGTGGCCGATGTCGCCGGCCGCTCCGTCAGCACCCCGGTAGAGCTGGCCACCGGCGATGAGGCCCGCGCCGATGCCGGTCGCGAGCTTGAGCATGAGCATGGACGAGACGTGCGGGTGGGCGAGCCGGTGCTCGCCGATGGCCATGGCGTTGGCGTCGTTCTCGACGACGACGGGGCAGGCGAAGTGCGCAGCGAGGTGGCTGCGGATCGGGTAGCGGTCCCACCCCGTCATGATCGGCGGGCTCACGACCATGCCGGCGACGCTGTCGACGGGACCCGGGAGGGCGAGGCCGATGCCGCGGACGTCGGAGCTGCCGAGGCCCAGCTCGGTCAGCATGGGCCCGAAGGCGCCGACCACCTCGCTCAGCCAGTGCTCCGGGCCGGAGGCGATGTCGAGCGTGAGGCGGCTCTGGTCGAGGACGGCGCCAGCGAGGTCGGTGACGGCCAGACGCACGCCGGTCGCGCCGGAGTCGGCGATGAGCAGCGCCCCGCCCTCGTGACGGAAGCGGAAGCGGCTCGGCGGGCGCCCGCGTGAGGTCGAGGTGATCTCGGCTGCCGTGATGAGCCCCGCCTGCTGGAGGGCCTCGAGCCGGGCGCCGACGGTGGCTCGCGACAGGCCCGTGCGCTCGACGAGCTCGGCGCGGGTGACGTCGCCGTGGGAGCGCACGAGGGCGAGCACCTGGCCCGGGTTGCCCTGCGGCGGCGTGGGGAACGACTCGTAGGGCGGGCCGGGCAGCGCTCCGGACAGGTCGGTCGGGTCGGTCATCGCCACCTCCTCGTGGGCATTCGTTGGCATTCGCGGGCTCCCGTGGGACCTCGCGGGACCTCGTGGGGCCGTGCGAGACGCCCTCGGTGGGGCGTCCCAGAGCAGTTCTATCAGAGATTTCGCTCTTTTTGCTTGACAGTTGACAGAAATAGGCCTTCCATTGTGCAGAAGTCGAACCGATCCTCGGTTCCCGCTCAACGAAGAGAGGCCTCTCATGGCACCAGTCAGCAAGCCCCGCCGTCTCGCCCTCGCTCTCGGTGCCGGTGGCCTCGTCATCGGCCTCGCCGCCTGTGGCGGGTCCTCGCCGGCCGCGACCGGCGGCTCCACGGGGGCCGGCGGCGCTGCGAGCGCGACCGGTGGCGCGGGCGGCGGCAAGATCGCCGCCGTCATCAAGGGTCTCGACAACCCGTTCTTCCAGACGATGGAGGCCGGCATCAAGGGCGCCGCCGCCGACTCCTCGTCCGACGTCACCGTCCAGGCCGCCACGGCGATCACCGACACGAGCGGCCAGGCCGACAAGCTGAGCGGCCTCGCCGGTCAGGACTTCGGCTGCTTCGTCATCAACCCGATCTCGGGCACCAACCTCATCCAGGGCGTGGCCCAGCTGTCCGCCAAGAACGTGCCGATCGTCAACATCGACAGCCCGATCGACGCCGCGGCCGCCCAGGCTGCGAGCGCCAAGATCGCCACCTACATCGGCACCGACAACGTCGAGGCCGGCACGATGGCGGGCAAGACGATGGGCGAGCTGCTCCCGAGCGGCGGCGACGTCGCGCTCATCGGCGGCATCTCCGGTGACGTGACGAGCGGCGCCCGACTCGACGGCTTCCAGAAGGGCATCCCGGCGAACGTCAAGGTCGTGCAGACCGTCGCCGCCGACTGGGACCGCCAGACGGCGCTGACCAAGGCCACCGACATCATGCGCGCCCAGCCTGCCCTCAAGGGCTTCTTCGCCGCCAACGACGACATGGGTCTCGGCATCGCGCGAGCCATCGCCAACGCCGGCAAGACCGGCCAGATCAAGGTGATCAGCGTCGACGGCAACAAGGACGCCTTCGAGGCGATCAAGGCCGGTGGAGTCGACGCGGTCGTCGCGCAGTACCCCTACGTCATCGGCGCGATGGGTGTCGAGGCGTGCCGCGCCGCGATGGCCGGCAAGACCCTGCCGACCAGCGTCAAGGCCCCGGTCCAGGTCGTCACCAAGGACACCGTCGACAAGGCGCTGGCCTCCGCTCCGAAGCCCGGCGAGTCGTACGACGACCCGTTCGCGGCTCTCCTCAAGTGATCGCCATGACCGAGACCTCAACCCGTGAGACCGCCTCCGGCGGCTCCACCTCACGCGGAGCCGGCGCGGCGCCGCACACCCCGGCGCGACCGAGCCGGGCGGCCGGCCTGCGTGACCTCAGCAACTGGGCCGACTGGGCAGCGCTCGTCGGGCTCATCGTCCTCGTCGTCATCTTCCAGTCGCTCAACTCGACCTTCCTCAGCCCCGGCAACATCCAGTCGATGCTGGTGGCCTCGGCCATTCTCATCGTCCTCGCGATCGGCCAGACGTTCGTCGTCGCCACGGCGGGCATCGACCTGTCGGTCGCCTCGACGATGACCCTCGCGGCCGTCGTCTTCGGGATGGTCTTCACCGCTGGGCACGGCCTGCCGCTGTCGATGGCGGCGGCGGTCGTCGCCGGCGCGATGGTCGGCCTCGTCAACGGCCTGCTCGTGGCGCGGGGTCGGATCACCGACTTCATCGTCACGCTCGGAACCCTCTCTGCCGCTTCGGGGCTCGCGCTCATCCTCTCGGACGGCAAGCCGGCGACGATCATCAGCGCTCCGCTGCTCAAGCTGTCGACCGGCTCGATCGGGATCTTCGGCTACAGCGTCATCGTGGCCCTCGTCATCGCGCTCATCGCCCACATCGTGCTCTTCCGCACCCGCTTCGGCACCCACGTGCTCGCGACCGGAGGCAACGCCGAGGCGGCGAACGCGACCGGCGTGCGCACCAAGCGCGTCAAGACCTGGGTCTACGTCATCTCGGGCGTGCTCGCGGGCATCGGCTCGATCCTGCTCGTCGCTCGCGTCGGCGCGGCCGAGCCGGCGGCCAACACCGCCTTCCTGCTCAACTCGGTGGCGGCCGTCGTGCTCGGAGGCGTGAGCCTCTTCGGTGGCCGCGCCACGATCATCGGGCCCGTCATCGGCGCGCTGCTGCTCACGGCCCTCGTCAACGGCCTCACGCTGCTCGGCGTCTCGCAGTTCTACCAGCCCCTGTCGGTCGGCATCGTCGTCGTGCTCGCCGCATTCCTCACGAGGTTCCAGAAATGACCGAGACCACCCCCACCCCCACGATCCCGCTCTGGCAGGACGTGCCCTCCGACGCCCTCCTCGACGTGCGGGGAGTGTCGCTCGCCTTCGGCCAGGTGCGGGCGCTGCGCGACGTGTCGATGCACGCCCGCCGTGGCGAGGTCACCGCGATCGTCGGCGACAACGGAGCCGGCAAGTCGACCCTCATCCGCTGCATCAGCGGCATCCACAAGGCCGACGAGGGCAGCATCGACTTCGACGGCGAGCGGGTGCACTTCCGCTCGCCCGAGGAGGCCCGCTCGGCCGGCATCGAGACGGTGCACCAGAACCTCGCCCTCGTCGAGGACCTCACGGTCTGGCAGAACCTCTTCCTCAACCGCGAGATCGTGCGCGGCATCGGCCCGGTGAAGCTCCTCGACCGCGGTGCGATGCGCAAGGAGGCCGAGCGCATGGTGTCGAGCCTCGCGGTCAACGTGCCGGCCGTCGGCGCCCGTGTCCGTCGCCTCAGCGGCGGTCAGCGCCAGGCTGTATCCATCTGTCGCGCAGCGGGATTCACGTCCAAGCTCATCATCATGGACGAGCCCACCGCGGCGCTCGGTGTGCAGGAGACCGCACGCGTCGAGGAGCTCATCCAGCGACTGCGCGACGAGGGTCACGCGATCGTGCTCATCAGCCACAACTTCGCCCAGGTGCTCAAGTTGAGCGACGCGGTGTGGGTCATGCGGGCCGGTCGCTGCGTCGCGGGCCGTCGCACGGCCGAGACCGACGGCGACGAGATCGTCGCGCTCATCACGGGTGCCCGTGCGGGCGACCTCGCCGACGAGCCCGCCTGAGCCACCTGCCCGTTCATCCCTTTCCGTATGCCGTCTCGGCACCCGGACCGCCGCCGCGCGGTCCGCGTGCCCGACCTCTCCAAGGACCAGCCATGACCGTCAACACCACCGAGACCACCGACACCACCGCCCCCGCTCCGGCGACGTCCGGGATCGCCAATGGCGAAGCCCGGGTACGCAACCCGATCGGCGTCCACGCCCTCGTCTTCGTCGGCGACACCTCGCCCGAGAGCGTCGAGTCCGCCGTCGCCCGCACGGCAGCGGCCGGCTACGACCTGCTGGAGTTCTCGCTGCACGACTCGATCAACCTCGACCGTGCCGCGACCCGGGCGCTGCTCGAGCAGCACGGTCTCGGGGCTGCCTGCTCCCGCGGCCTCGCGCCCGACGCCGACGTCTCGAGCGAGGACCCGGCCGTCGTCGCCCGCGGGCAGGAGCTGCTGCGTCAGTCGCTGCAGCTGACGGCCGACATCGGGGCGACGGTCCTCACCGGGGCGCTCTACAGCGCCTTCGGCAA
The DNA here is from genome assembly GCF_006717145.1 of Humibacillus xanthopallidus. Classification (GTDB taxonomy): domain Bacteria; phylum Actinomycetota; class Actinomycetes; order Actinomycetales; family Dermatophilaceae; genus Humibacillus; species Humibacillus xanthopallidus. Next base: position 849,748 of record NZ_VFQF01000003.1, read on the forward strand.
GGCTGCGGCGCCGCTGACGAAGACGGGCCGCGACCACGTCGTCGGGGTGCTGCGCGAGCTGGCCGAGGAGGCAGCGCCACTCGGGGTCACCCTCGGCCTCGAGGTGTGCAACCGCTACGAGACCAACGTCGTCAACACCGGCCGCGAGGCGCTCGCCCTCGCGGACGACATCGGAGCCGACAACGTCATGGTGCACCTCGACACGTACCACATGAACATCGAGGAGGATGACTTCGTGACACCCGTCCTCGAGGTCGGCGACCGGCTCGGCTACGTCCACATCGGTGAGAACCATCGTGGCTACCTCGGCTCCGGACACCTCGACTTCGCGTCGTTCTTCGGGGCCCTGCGACAGATCGACTACCGCGGCGCCCTGACGTTCGAGTCCTTCTCGTCGGCGGTCCTCGCACCGGGCCTGTCCAACGACCTCGCGATCTGGCGCAACCTCTGGGACGACGGCGACGACCTCGCCCGCCAGGCCCGCAGCTTCATCGACTCCGGACTGAACCCCTCGGCATGACCGACCAGCCGGGCATCGAGGCGCTCGTCGCGGCGGCGGTCGCCCTCGTCGGTGACCGCCGCCGGGTCGTGCTCGGCGTGGCCGGCGCCCCAGGGGCGGGCAAGACGACCCTCACCGAGGCACTCGTCGATGGCGTCGCCCGGGCGCAGGGTGCCGACTGGGTCGCGCACGTCCCGATGGACGGCTTTCACCTCGCCGACGTGCAGCTCGACCGGCTCGGCTCCCGCGGCCGCAAGGGTGCCCCCGACACCTTCGACGCCGAGGGGTATGCCGCCCTGTTGCGTCGGCTCGTCGACGACCCCGAGTCGTGGATCTACGCCCCCGGCTTCGAGCGGACCCTCGAGCAGCCCATCGCCGCAGCGATGGTCGTGTCACCCGCAGCGCGGCTCGTCGTCACGGAGGGCAACTACCTTCTCCTGCCGGAGGATCGGTGGCGGCGGGCGCGGGCGGCGCTCGCGCAGGTGTGGTTCGTCACCGGCGACGACGACCTGCGGCGCTCACGCCTGGTCCAGCGCCACGTCACCTTCGGGAAGGAGCCCGACGCCGCAGAAGCCTGGGTCGAGCAGACCGACGAGGCCAACGCGGTGCTCATCGCGGCCGCAGCCGACAGTGCAGACCGCTTGGTGCTCAACGGCCCAGCAGGGTGGTCCTTCGTCCGTCGGTGACCGCGAGGCGGCACGCGGGCACCCGAGGTGCGCAGACGGTATACGGCCGCGTGAAGAACGGCGGATGCGAGGGCGCCGCCCCCACATCCGCCGTCCTCATGTCGATCAGCTGGAGGTCTCCCAGTAGTACCAGCCCTCCGACGTGGACGGGAACTTGATGGTCCCCGTCGCGAGCAGCGACGTCGTGCAGTTCGCGTTGACGCGGGACTTGCGGTAGCTGACCGTCTCGCCCCAGCTGACGTACTGGGCGTGGCCGTACATGCCGGACGTGATCTTGCGCGTGTACGTGTTCGTCGTCGAGGTGGAGTTCGAGGTGCTCAGCGAGGCGCTGATGCTGACCTTGGCCTTCGCGAGGACGGCGCCCACCTCGCTCTCCGCTCCTGCGGTCACCTGGAAGGAGACGCTGCCCGAGTAGGAGCGCGCCACCGACATCGTGCCGCCCGGGCCGTTCTTGAAGGTGGGCACGCCGCTGAAGGGCATGCGGTTGGCGGTCGAGGTGAGCGAGTAGAGGATCTCGGACGGGCAGGCTGCGTGGGCCGGCCCGGCGACGAGGGCCGTTCCGCCCGTCGTCGCGATGAGCGCCACGGTCACAGCCATGGCGCGTGTCTTCATTGACATGTGTCTCCCTGTCGTTCGCTCGCACGCCAGTGTGCGAGGTGACCGAAGACTAGGGACGGGTTCAAGTGCTCGGCTCGGCGGCGCCCCGGAGCCGAGGGTAAAGAACACGTAAGTTTTTAAGGGGTCCCCCGATGTCGCGCGCGACGAGTCTCACCACGGCCGAGAGGAGGAGGCCGCGACGGCGCGAGGGCAGGCACCACACCAAGGGCGATGGTCCGCAGGCCGTCGATGCAGCCGAATGTGCTTGCGGCTCAAGGCCGCTCGGTGCAGGTCGAGAGTGCTCAGCGAGCGCGACGCTTGAGGCGCTCGACGTCGAGCAGGAGCACGGCGCGGGCCTCGAGCCGGAGCCAGCCGCGCGTGGCGAAGTCGGCGAGCGCCTTGTTGACCGTCTCGCGCGAGGCGCCGACGAGCTGCGCGAGCTCCTCCTGGGTGAGGTCGTGCGAGACCATGACGCCGCCCTCGACCGGGCGCCCGAAGCGCTCCGACAGCTCGAGGAGGGCCTTGGCGACGCGACCGGGCACGTCGGTGAAGACGAGGTCGGCGAGGTGGGCGTTGGTGCGGCGCAGCCGCTGGGCGAGCGCGGCCAGCAGCGACTTCGAGACCTCGGGGCGGCCGGAGAGCAGGCCGGTGAGGGAGTCGTTGCCGAGGCCGAGCAGCTGCGTCTCGGCGATGGCGGTCGCGGTCATCGTGCGGGGGCCGGGGTCGAAGAGGCTGAGCTCGCCGAACATCTCGCCGGGGCCGAGGATCGCGACGAGGTTCTCGCGCCCGTCCGGGCTCGTGCGGCCGAGCTTGATCTTGCCCTCGGCGATGACGTAGAGCGTGTCGCCCCGGTCGCCCTCGTGGAAGAGCACGTCGCCGCGCTCCATCCGGGAGCGACTCATCTGCGACTGCAGTGCTGCAGCCGCCTCGTCGTCCAAGGCCTTGAACAGGGGCGCGCGCCTCACCACATCGAGATCCACGGGGTCAGTGTGCCATGGAGGGCACGCGACCGCTCGGCTCTGGCGCATCCCTCGGCGGGGCGGATCGCCCTCAGCCCCTGGGGCAGGCGCTGGACAGCGGCTGCACAGCGCACGTCCAGCGGGTGTTCAGCCGTCGATCCGGTAGTCGATCGGCTTGCACACCCCGTTGTTGGACTTCTCGGCCGAGCAGGCCGTCAGCCCGACGACGAGGTCGGCCCGGGCCTCGAGCACGAAGCGGTCACCCGCGACGGAGGTCGGAGGGTCGATGTGCAGCTCGCCGTCTCTCTCGGCCCAGACGTTCATGAAGATGTTGAGCGTCGTGCCGATGCCGTCCGGGTCGACACCGAGCGGGCCCATCGACGTCGCGAGGTTCTCGAAGCAGCTCGGGTGGTAGGCCCCCTCGAACTCCGGATAGAGAAGGTCGAAGGTCTGCTGGCTGCACGGCGTCAGGAGGAAGTCGTGCCGTCCGCAGGTGTCGTCGACGACGACGGCCATCTCGGTGCTGCGGTTGCTGTAGAGCACCGTGCCGGTCGTCACGAGAGTGGAGTTCGCGTAGTCGATCGTGCGACCGGACGACAGCCACTCGTCGTGGTCGTCGGCGAGCACACAGTAGAAGTCGCTCACCTGGCCCCCGGTCGGGTCGACGACCGTGAGGCTCTGGCCGGCGCGCAGCAGGAAGCCGGCGCCGGTCTGGGGCGCGAGGCGGGTCAGTTCCATTCAGGTCCCCTGGGGGTTGTCGGTGTCGTCGGCTTCATCAGTGTGCCCGCCGTGCCCGCCCGGACCGCCCGGGTCGCCCTGGGCGTCACCAGTGTCGTGCACCTCGAGGGGCGGCTCCCAGTCGGAGCCGTGCGCCCGGCCGGAGTACTGCATCGCCTCCGTCGCCTCACCGTGGTCGGCCACCATCGGGTTGATGTTGCCCTGGAGGTCCTCGTCCCGCCTGCGGATCGTGCCCCGCATCCGCTCGAAGCGGCCCTCCTCGCGCAGCTGCTCGAACTGCTCGTGCGGGTTGAAGACGAGCGTCGGCAGCGGCGCCCGTCGGGCGACGCGCGAGGCCGCCGGGTGCAGGCCGACGATGAAGTAGGCGGTGCCCCCGACGCTGAAGGCGAAGTGCGGGTCGTTGGGGTCGGAGCCGACCCCCGGCGCCCACGCGTCGTCGTCGGCGTCGTGCAGCCGCTGGAGGAGGTCGAACAGGGCCCGCTCGAAGGCGGCCTCGTCTGCGGGGACGGGCCCACGGAAGGTCGCGATGAAGGAGTGGAAGCCGTCCTCGCCCTCGATGCCGCGGGCGAACTCGCCGAGACGGGCCAGCAGCTCCTCCGGCACACCGGCGCCGGACATGTCGTCGAGAACCACGTGGCAGACGCTGCCCCGACGGAAGACGGACTTCGCTCCCAGGCATGGGAACTCCTCGTGCCCGACCATCTGCTCGAGCGCGTCGGCGACCTCCGCCTCGGGCGCGCGAGCCAGGTCGGCCTCCGCCAGCCGGCCGAGCAGCTGCTCGAGATCGTCGTCGTCCGGGGGCGAGGCGGCGCTTGTGGCGCGGCTCCCCGGTCGGGTCCCTGTGGTCATGTCGTGCTCCTTTTCCGTGCAGGAGCCCCGTACCCAGCCGCTCGCGCGTTCACCCGCAACCCTCGACGCCAGCCGTTCCCGGGCCGCCGGCTCGCCGCCCGCGAGCCGCCGCCCCGCAGCCCCCGCCACCCGGCCGCCGGGACGTGTGAGCGTGACTCAGGGTGGCGGCATACAGTGTCGTCTGTGTCTGCCCGAGCCGTCGTGACCGCCGACGAGTCGCCCGTCGCGCGGGTGCGTCGCGCCCGCCGCATGTACCGCTCGCTGCACGAGCGCTACCCGTATGCGCACTGCGAGCTCGACTTCTCGACGCCCCTCGAGCTGCTCGTCGCGACGATCCTGTCGGCGCAGACGACCGATGTCGGGGTCAACAAGGTGACGCCGGTCGTCTTCGCGAAGTACCGCACGGCCGCCGACTACGCGAACGCCGACCGCGCCGAGCTCGAGACGATCGTCCAGCCGACCGGCTTCTACCGCGCGAAGACCGACTCGCTCATCAAGCTCGGCATCGCGCTCGTCGAGCGCTTTGACGGGGAGGTGCCGCCCCGCCTCAAGGACCTCGTGACCCTGCCGGGGGTCGGGCGCAAGACCGCGAACGTCGTGCTCGGCAACGCCTTCGACATCCCCGGCATCACCGTCGACACGCACTTCGGTCGCCTCGCCCGCCGCTTCGGCTGGACCGAGGAGGAGGACCCCGTCAAGGTCGAGCACGAGGTCGGCCGGCTCTTCATGCGCAAGGACTGGACGATGCTCAGCCACGTCGTCATCTTCCACGGCCGCCGCACGTGCCACGCGAAGAAGCCCGCCTGCGGCGCCTGCCCGGTGGCGCGCTGGTGCCCGAGCTACGGCATCGGCGAGACCGACCCCGAGCGCGCGGCGAAGCTGCTCAAGTACGAGCTGGCCCCGAAGTGACGGCGCCCGCGTGACGCAGGTCGTGAGTGGCATCGCGTATGCCGGCCGCTCGGGTTCCATCGACCCCTCCCCGTCGCTCGGGGCGGGTGAGGCACCCCGCCCCGACTGGCTGCACGAGCTCGCCGAGCGCGTGAGTTCCACTCCGCCGGAATGGTTCTCGAGGTTCCTGCCTCCGGACGAGGGGGCGCGGGAGTCGGCGGTCCTCATCCTCTTCGGGCCGCCACCGGCGGGTGCGACCGACGAGGGCGAGCACGTCGTCCTCATCGAGCGCTCGCACACGATGCGCACCCAGCCGGCCCAGATCGCCTTCCCCGGAGGGGCGCGCGACCTCGAGGACGACGACCTCGTCGCCACTGCCCTGCGCGAGGCGGAGGAGGAGGTCGGTCTCGACCCGTCGGGTGTCGACGTGCTCGCGGTGCTGCCGTCGCTCTTCCTGTCTCCCGCCAACTTCGTCGTCGCGCCGGTGCTCGGCTGGTGGTCGGCGCCGTCTCCGATCGGCGTGCGCGACCCGGCCGAGGTGCACGACGTGCTCTCGGTCCCCGTGGCACACCTCGTCGACCCCGGGCACCGCTTCTCCGTGTCGCACCCGTCGGGCTACGTGGGGGCCGCCTTCGAGCTCGGCGACCTGCTGCTCTGGGGCTTCACGGCCGGCCTGCTGAGCAGCCTCCTCGAGCTCGGCGGCCGGTCCCAGCCGTGGGACCCCGCCCTGCAGCGACCCCTGCCCTCGCGCTACCTGGGAGGAGGTCGCTGATGACCGGCAGCACGCTGCTCGACATCGCCCTCATCGTCCTGCTCGTGGGCTACGGCGTCTCGGGCTACCGCCAGGGGCTCATCCAGAGCGTCTTCTCGCTCGTCGGATTCTTCGTCTTCGCGCTGCTCGCCGTGTGGCAGATGCCGGCGCTGCTCGAGCGGTGGGGGCCCACGGGGCAGGACACGCGCACCCGGGTCATCATCCTGCTCGGCGCGGTGATCGCCTTCGGCTGGCTGGGGCAGTTCCTCGGCGGGCTCGTCGGCGGGTCGATCCGGCGCCGGGTCGGGCAGTCCTCGCTGCGGCGGGTCGACGCGGTGCTCGGTGCGGTCGTCGTGACGCTCGCCGCGACCCTCATCGTGTGGTTCATCGGCGGGGCCCTGCGCACCGCGGGCAACCCGACCCTCTCCAAGGCGATGTCGGACTCCAAGGTGCTGCGGGTCGTCAACACCCTCGTGCCGGAGCAGACCGGCGAGATCTTCGCCGGCTTCCGCGGATTCCTGTCGAGCCAAGGCTTTCCGCAGGTCTTCGGCGGTCTCGTGCCCGAGCCGATCACGCCGGTGCAGGACCCCGACCCCGCCGTGGCGCGCTCGGCAGCGGTGCGTGAGGCGGGCCGCTCCGTCGTCAAGGTGACGACCGTCTCGACGTCGTGCCAGCGCGGCCAGGAGGGCACCGGCTGGGTGCTCGCCCCGGGTCGCGTCGTGACGAACGCCCACGTGGTCGCCGGGTCGAGCGAGGTGCGCGTCGAGGGCGGCGACGAGCTGCTGCGCGGCCGCGTCGTCGTGTTCGACCCCGAGCGCGACCTCGCCGTCATCGACGTTCCGGGGCTGACGCCGCCGGCGCTCGCGCTCGGCTCCGAGCTCGAGCGGGGCGCGTCCGCGGCGGTGCCGGGCTTCCCCCTCGACGGGCCCTTCCGCGTCGTGTCGGCACGGGTGCGAGCCGTGCTCGACGCCCGGGGCCGCGACATCTACGGCGACCAGCCGGTCGTCCGTGAGATCTACTCGCTCGCCACGACGGTCCAGCCGGGCAACTCGGGTGGGCCGTTGCTCGACCCGCGCGGGCGCGTCGTCGGCGTCATCTTCGCGAAGTCGCTCGAGGACGCCGGCACGGGCTACGCCCTCACCCTGGGCGAGGCGAAGCCCGTGCTCGAGGCCGGCGTCAAGGCCTCCCGTGAGGTCGACACCGGAGCCTGCATCGCCGGCTGACCCCAGCCCGGTTCGAGTGCCCACTTCCCGACGGGTCGCTGGGGTCGAGTGCCCACTTCCCGACGGGTCGCTGGGGTCGAGTGCCCACTTCCCGACGGGAAGCTGCGTCGGATGATGGGCACTCGACTCTGCGGCCGATGGAAGTGGGCACTCGACGTGTGGGGACCCGCGGGAAGGTGGGCACTCGACTGCGGCAGCGGGGTCAGGAGGGGGCGGCGACCCAGTAGGTGCGCTCGTTGGTGAAGGCGAGCAGACCCGCATCGGCGAGCTCGCGCCCGTGACCACTGCGCTTCGTGCCCCCGAACGGCACCCTCGGGTCGGAGGCCACGGTCGCGTTGACGAAGGCCGCTCCCGACGTGACCCGACGAGCGACCCCCACCGCCCGCTCGGTCGACGCGCTCCACACACTGAGGCCGAGGCCGTATGCCGTGTGGTCGGCGAGCGCGACCGCGTGGCCCTCGTCGCGGGCCACGGCCACGGCCGCGACCGGCCCGAAGGTCTCCTCGTCGAAGACCGGCATGCCCGGCCCGGTGCCGAGCAGGACCGTCGGCTCGTAGAACCAGCCCGGCCCCGGCAGGCTCCGACCTCCGACGGCGAGGGTCGCCCCGAGGGCGACGGAGGAGTCGACCTGCCGTTGCAGGGCGTCGCGCAGGTCGGCCCGGGCGAGCGGGCCGACGTCGGTCGTCGGGTGGGTCGGGTCGCCGACGCTGAGCGCACGGACGCCGTCGACGAAGCGCTCGATGAACTCGTCGGCCACTGCCTCGTCGACGATGAAGCGCTTGGCGCAGACGCAGCTCTGGCCGGCGTTGGTGAACCGGGCCCTCACCCCGGCGCGCGCGGCTGCCTCGACGTCGGCATCGGCCAGCACGACGAAGGCATCGGACCCTCCGAGCTCGAGCACAGACGGCTTCGTCGCCCGCCCGGCTGCGGCGCCGACCATCTCGCCGGCTCCGTTGCTTCCGGTGAGCGTGACCGCGGCGATGCGGTCGTCGGCGATGAGGCCCCCAACGACGTCGGGCACCTCGGGCTCCGCGACGACGAGCGCGCTGACGAGGGAGGCCGGCAGCCCAGCCTGCTCGAAGACCTCGATCATGGCGAGGGCCGAGCCGGTGACGTTCGGCGAGTGCTTGAGCAGCAGCCCGTTGCCGGCCGCGATCGTCGGGATCGCTGCCCGCATGACCTGCCACACAGGGAAGTTCCAGGGCATGACGGCGAGCACGAGGCCCATCGGCTCGTGGGAGACCCAGGCCGAGACCCCGCCGGCATCGCCCAGGTGCACGGCGCGGTCCGCGAGCATGGCGGCCCCGTGGTCGGCGTAGAACTCGGCCGTGAGAGCGGACTTGGCGACCTCGCCGCGTGCCTCGACCAGGGGCTTGCCCATCTCACTCGTGACGAGGCCCGCCAGGTCGTCAGCGCGATCGCGCAGCACCGCGGCCAGCCGGCGCACCGCCGGCAGGCGTTCTGCGACGGGCACGAGGCCCCAGGCCCGCGCGGCGAGGGCCCCAGCATCGACGACGGCCTCGATGTCATCTGCGGTCATCGCCGGATAGGACTGGAGCACAGACCCGTTCGTGGGATCGACGGTGACGATCATGATGCGCTCAACCCGCCGCGATCGCTGTCGGAGAGGTGCTCGAAGGTCTCTCCGGTCGCGGTCATCGTGCGCGTGACGTCGCGCCCGCCGTAGACCCAGTAGATGCTCATGGTGCCCGAGCCACGGTTCCAGAAGCGGTGCGGCACCCCTGCGGGCACCCAGGTGGCCTCGCCGGCGACGAGGTCGAAGGAGTCGTCGCCGATCTCGGCGACGGCCTCGCCCTCCAGCACGAGGACGGACTCCTCGACGTTGTGGCTGTGCAGCGGCAGACCCGTGCCCGCGGCGAACCGGGTCCGGCCCGTCGTGACGTGGTTGCTCTCGCAGTTCCACTTGCCGACGTAGGGGATGGTGACGACCCCGTTGCCGCGGTCGAAGGGCGTGACCCGGTCGGGTCGGATGAGCAGGCTGGGCGGGGTGGGCTGGTCAGGCATGGCTGTCCTCTCGAAGGGCGACCTGCGGCAGGGTGGCGTCCGACACTGCGTGCGACACGGACCGGGCGATCGCCGCGGCGACCTCATCGGTGCTCCGGCTCCCGCCGAGGTCGGGGGTGCGGGTGCTGGGGTCCGACACGACGGTGGTGACGGCCGCCTCGATCGCTGCCGCTGCGGCGACGAGCTCGGTGCGCCCCGACCGGGCACCGTGCCAGTCGAGCAGCATCGCGGCTGACCGGATGAGCGACACGGGGTTGGCGATGCCGCGACCGGCGATGTCGGGCGCCGAGCCGTGCTGCGCCTGGGCCACGCAGATGTCGTCGCTCGCGTTGATGGCGCCACCGAGACCGAGGCTGCCGCAGAGCTCGGACGCCTCGTCGCTGAGGATGTCGCCGAACATGTTGGTGGTGACGATGACGTCGAAGCTGCCGGGGTCACGGATGAGCCGAGCGGCCGCCGCATCGACGATGAGCTCGCGCAGCTCGACGTCGGGATAGTCCGACGCGACACGACGCACCTCGCGGAGGAAGAGGCCGTCGGAGAGCTTGACGACGTTGGCCTTGTGCACCGCGGTGACGAGCTTCCTTCTCGTGCGGGCGATCTCGAAGGCCGCTCGGGCCACGCGCGCCGAGGCCTTGGCAGTGATCTTGCGCAGGGAGAAGGCGGAGTCGGCGTCGGGCATGAACTCGCCCGACCCGGCATACATGCTGCGGTCGGAGTAGAAGCCCTCGGTGTTCTCTCGCACGATGACGAGGTCCATGGGGTGGCGCAGAACGCTGAGGTCGTCGACCGAGCGGCACGGTCGGACGTTGGCGTAGAGCTCGAAGCGAGTGCGCAGCTCGGCCGACGGGTTGATGCCGCCCTCGGCGCGCGGCGGGTAGTCGTAGTGGGAGACCGGGCCGAGGATCGTGCCGTCGACCTCGGCGACCCGCGCGAGCACGTCGTCGGCGAGGGTCGTGCCCTCGTCGGCCAGCGCGGCCAGGCCGATCTGGCGCACCTCCGTCTGCAGGCAGAGCCCGAAGCGCGTGTCGGCCGCCTCGAGAACCGCGAGGGTCGCGGCCGTGATCTCGGGCCCGATGCCGTCGCCCGGCAGGACGAGGATCCTCATGACGCACCTCCCGCGTGGTGAGCGTGCACGCGAGAGAGGGTGTTGACCTGGCTGCCCGGCACGACGCAACGGTCGGCGGCTCGGCGCCAGTCGGCGAAGTGAGGTGCGGCGCGGTGGGCGGCGACGGCGTCCTGGTCGGCATACAGCTCGTGGAGGATGAAGTGGTGCGGGTCGTCGAGGTCCTGGCACACGTCGAAGTGCAGGCAGCCGGGCTCGTCGGTGAAGCTGAGCCGGGCGTTCGTGGTGATCGCGTCGACGAAGTCGTCGAGCCGCTCAGGGACGACGTGAAGCGACACGGTGAGCGCGATCACGGGTGGACCTCCTGGGTCTGGTGGGGCGGGTGTGGGGCATCGGTGCGGGGGAGGGGGGTGCCGCTCTCGGCGGCGAGGGCGGCGAGGCTCGCCCACGTGGTGGCAGCGAGGTGTATGCCGTCGCGCTCGTTCGCGTCGCGGCTGCGGTCCTCGAGCTCGCCGGGGACGAGGATCTCGTCGGCCCACGACGCGAGCTCACCGGACTTCGTCGCATCGACGAGCTCCTCCATGCGAGAGGCGAACTCAGTCGTGCTGCTCATCGCGGCGACGTCGATGACGATGAGCAGATGGCCCGCGCCGCTGCGCCGGTCCGGGTCGTAGGGGCCGACGACCTCTGGCCCGAAGGCGCTGCCGGTGAGCACGCCGGCGAGCACGTCCATCATGAAGGAGATGACGTAGCCCTTCGGGCCGGCCATCGGGAGGATGAGCCCTGCGAGCGCGGCTGCCGGGTCGGTGGTGGCGTTGCCCTCGGCATCGGCCGCCCACCCCTGCGGGATGTCGCCGCCGCGCTCACTGGCGAGGTAGACCTTGCCGCGGGCGACGGCGGTGTTGGCGAGGTCCATGACGACGACGCCATGGCGACCGGCGGGTGCGGCGATGGACCAGGGGTTGGTGCCGATGCTCTTGCGGCGGCCACCCCAGGGCGCCATGGCGGGGCTCGCGTTGGTCACGAGGATCGCGACGCAACCGGCCTCGGCGGCGACCCGGGTGAAGTAGGCCGCCGTGCCGAAGTGGCCGGAGTGGCGCACGGCCACACCGGCGATCCCGTGATGCCGGGCTCGCTCGACGCCGAGGTCGACGGCCCGGCGCGTGACGACCTGTCCGATGCCGTCGTGCCCGTCGAGCACGAGCACGGCCCCGGAGTCGGTGATCGTCTCGACGTCGGTGACCGCGGCCATGGCACCTGAGGCCAGGCGGGCGGCATACCACGGCAGGCGAAGCACGCCGTGCGAGGCGTGGCCCCACAGCTCGGCCATGACGAGCGTGTCGGCGAGGAGGGCGGCGTCGTGCTCCGGCACGCCGCGAGCAGTGAGCAGCTCGGTGACGAGCGCGCGCAGCGTGTCGGGTCGGACCACCATGCCCGCTGGTGGAGGTGGTGGTGGGGGTGGGGCGGTGGCGCTGCGGACGGACTCGATGACCACGCCTGCTCCTCTTGTTGGGTGGGTCGTGCAAGACTGGTGCCATGGAAGCATACTTGTATACATGTATGCAAGAGAGGGGCGGGAGATGGAACGAATGAGGCGTGCCTCCGGGGGCCAGCTCGTCTACACCGAGCTGCGCCGGCGCATCCTCGACCTCGAGCTCGAGCCGGGGCAGCGGCTCTACGAGCCCGAGCTCGCGGCCGAGCTGCAGGTCAGCCGGACGCCCCTGCGGGAGGCGCTGCGACTGCTGCTCGCCGAGGACCTGCTCGACCAGCTGCCCACCGGAGGCATGGTGGTGCGGCCGCTCAGCACCGAGGACATCGAGGAGCTCTACGGGGTGCGAGCCGCCCTCGAGGGGGTGATGGCCGCGGAGGCCGCCCGACGGGTGACCGATGCGGAGGCCGCGCGGCTGGGCGATCTCGTCGAGCGCAACGCGCGGCACGTCGGCGACGCGGAGGACGCGATGCGCGCCGGGCACGAGTTCCATCTTGCGATCGCCGCGGTGGCGCGGCACGGGTGGGCGGGGCGGCTGCACGAGCAGGTCGACGGGCACATGTCGCGCTACCGGGCCTTCACCAACCAGAGCCAGGAACGGCGTTCAGCGGCGCTCGCGGAGCACCGCGCGATCCTCGCGGCCATCGTCGGGCGGGACCCCGAGTCGGCTCGGGCGCGGGCGGAGGAGCATGTGCTCGCCGCACGCGACGTCGCTCTCGAGGCCATCGGGGGGCGCCTCGACGCTCGTTGACAGCCCCGGCCCGGCGAAGTGGCCGCTCGACCTGGGGGGTCTGGTCAGGCGGGGACGCTGCGGTAGCGGCGCTCCGGTCGGCCGGCGGCGCCGTAGCGCGGACGCAGGGTCTCGGCGGCGCCGACATCGACGAGGTGGTCGAGATAGCGACGGGTGCTGCTGCGGGACAGGCCCGTCGCGTCGGCGCACTCCATCGCCGACATCCCCTCCTCACCGGCCTCGGAGAGCGCACGCTCGACGAGCTCGATGGTGTCGCGGCTGATGCTCTTGGGCAGGCGCCGTGTCGTGCGGGTCGCCTGGCTGCGGAAGGCGCGGTCGACGTCGTCCTGACCCACCTGCCCGACACTGCGCAGCTCCGCGAGCTCGGCCCGGTGCTCGGCGAACTCGACGAGCCGCTGGCGCAGGGCGTCGATCTCGAACGGCTTGACGAGGTAGTGGAAGACACCGCCGCGCATGGCCCGTCGCACCGAGTCGAGGTCGCGCGCCGCGCTGATGACGATGACGTCGAGCTCGCCGAAGGGCGGCTCCCGCAGGCGGCGCAGCACGTCGAGGCCGCTCATGTCGGGCAGGTATACGTCGAGCAGGACGAGGTCGGGACGGGTCGAGCGCACGGCCTCGAGCGCCGCCGCCCCGGAGTGCACGATGCCGACGACCTGGAAGCCCGCCTGCCGGGCCACGACGCTCGAGTGCACCTTCGCCACCATGAAGTCGTCGTCGACGACGAGCACCCGGATCATCGCGCCACCGTCACCGGGTCGAGCGGGAGGGTCGCCACGAAGACGGCACCGTCGTCGTGGCTCACGGTGACGTCGCCCCCGCGCTTGCGGCAGATCATCCGCACGAGGGCCAGCCCGATGCCGCGCCGGTCACCCGGCGGCGCCTCCTTGGTGCTGACGCCCTTGCGGAAGACGCGCTGCCCGAGGTCGCGGTCGACCCCGGGCCCGGTGTCGCGCACGGTGATCCGCACCTGGCGCTCGTCCTGCACCACCTCGACGGTGACGACGGGGTCAGGAGCGTCGGCGGAGGCGTCGAGGGCGTTGTCGATGAGGTTGCCGAGCACCGTGTTGACGTCGGTCGCCATCCGCTCGTCGAGGCGATCGACGTCGGTCGTCTCGGCGAGGACGAGCTCGACGTGACGCTCGTCGGCCTGGCTCGACTTGGCGATGAGCAGGGCGGCCACCGCGGGGTCCGCGACGTGCGAGGTGATGCTCCGGGTGAGGCGCATCTGGGTGTCGGCGATGTGGCGGACGTAGCCGCGCGCCTCGTCGTACTCTCCGAGCTCGATGAGGCCGCTCACGACGTGCATGCGGTTGCTGAACTCGTGGGCCTGGGCTCGCAGGGCATCGGTCGTGTCGCGGGTGAGGTCGAGCTCGCGCTGGAGCTCGAGCATCTCGGTGCGGTCGCGTAGTGTCACGACCCAGCCGATGTGCCGTCCGTGGCTGAGCACCGGCATCCGGTTGATGGTCAGCACCCGCCCACGGAAGGGCATGACACGGTCGGTCGTCGCGTCGGCGTCGTCGAAGATCTCGTCGAGGCGACCCGAGGGGTCGACGTCGGAGATGGCCCGACCGGTGGCGGTCTGCGGGATGCCGAGCAGGTGCGCCGCCTCGTCGTTGACCATCGTGATGCGGCGGTCGAGCCCGACGGCGACCATGCCCTCCTTGATGCCGTGGAGGAGGGCCTCCCGCTGCTCGACGAGCCCGGTGATCTCGCGCGGCTCGAGGCCGAGGGTCTGGCGCTTCACCCGGCGCGAGAGCAGCAGCGAGCCGGCGACCCCGAGCGCACCGGCGATGCCGAGGTAGGTGAACAGGCTCGGCAGGGCCGCCGCGAGGTTCTCCATGACGGAGGGGTAGGCGCGGCTGACGGCCACCACGCCGACGGTCTCGCGGGTGGTCGGGCTGATGATGGGAGCCGTCGCCAGCGCCGCGCCCGTGTCGTCCTCCGTGCCTACCCAGCCCCGACCCTTGAAGGACGGAGTGTATTGCAGCAGAACGGGATTCGCACGCGGCAACGGGTCGGTGGAGACGACGATCCGCCGATCCGGTGCCGCGACGGCGACCTTGGTCGACCCGGAGAAGGTGCGGCTCTCCTCCGCGACGGTCTGGGCCCGGCTGATGAAGCCCGGGCGCTGGGACTCGACCGCCTCGCGCAGGCCCGCCGTGCCGGCGAGGCTCTCGGCGACCGCCTGCGCCCGACGACCCTCGGTGTCGCGGAAGCGGGCGTCGGACTGCGCCAGCGAGACGGCGGCGACCCCGATGAAGACGACGCACATGATGGCGAGCTGCATGGCGAGCATCCGGCCCGCCAGGGTCCACCTGGGGAGCCGCAGCCGAGATCGCCACGCCGCGTCCATGACGACATCATGGGTGTTCGGTCCGCGAGCAGCCAACGCCAGCGCGTGAGCAAAATGAACAAAATGGAGTTTGCGCTCCGAACGGTGACACCCGGCCCAGCGGTCGACACGCTGACGACCACACCAAGGGCCAGTGCCCACCTCGGACAAAGGAGTCTCCAGTGCGTTTCCGGACCTCGCTCACCCTCACCTCGGCCGTCCTGGCCGCGGGCCTGGCCCTCTCCGCCTGCGGCGTCAGCGCCGACGCGGAGTCGTCGACGGGCGGTTCCACGGCGGCCTCCGGCCCCGTCACGGGCCTGCGCATCCTCGTTCCCAACTCCCCGGGCAGCGGCTACGACCAGACGGCGCGTGCCGCGGCCAAGGCCATGCAGGACGCCAAGCTCGCCAGCACGATCGAGGTCTTCAACGCTGCCGGCGCGGGTGGCACCGTCGGCCTGCAGCGCCTCGTCAACGAGAAGGGCGCCGACGACATCCTCATGCAGATGGGGCTCGGCGTCGTCGGCGCCGTCTACACCAACAAGTCGAAGGCCACCCTGAACGAGACGGTGCCGATCGCCAAGCTCATCGAGGAGTCCGAGGCCATCGTCGTGCCGGGTGACTCGCCCTACACGACCCTCGACCAGCTCGTCGCCGCCTGGAAGGCCGACCCGGGCAAGGTGCCCGTCGGTGGCGCCTCCAACCCCGGCGGCCCCGACCACCTGACGCCGATGCTGCTCGCCAAGGCCGTCGGCGTGACCCCGAAGGACGTCAACTACGTCGCCTACGACGGTGGCGGCGAGCTGCTCACCGGAGTGCTCGGCAACAAGGTCGCCTTCGCCGCGACGGGCATCAGCGAGGTCGCCGAGCAGGCCAAGAACGGCGACGTCAAGATCCTCGCGGTGACGAGCGCCGAGCCGGTCAAGGGCGTCGACGCCCCGACCCTCAAGAGCCTCGGCGTCGACATGGAGTTCACCAACTGGCGCGGCATCGTGGCGCCCCCCGGCCTCTCGACCGAGAAGACCGCGCAGTACGTCGACCTGCTGACGAAGATGCACGCCTCGGAGCAGTGGAAGAAGACGCTCGCCGACCAGGGCTGGACCGACGCGTTCCAGACGGGCGACGAGTTCAAGACCTTCCTCACTGCTCAGAACGAGAGCGTGGCGGGCGTGCTCCAGGAACTCGGCCTGACGTCATGAGCACCGGCAAGGACACGGTGGTCCCCTCGGGGACCACGGGTGGGCCGGGGGCCTCGCTGCCCCCGGTCCCCCCGGACCGGGTGCCTGACGCCACCCGTGACTCGACGTCGAAGAACTACTCCGAGTACGGCGTCGCCGTGCTCCTCCTGG
Source organism: Humibacillus xanthopallidus (assembly GCF_006717145.1). GTDB lineage: Bacteria > Actinomycetota > Actinomycetes > Actinomycetales > Dermatophilaceae > Humibacillus > Humibacillus xanthopallidus. The sequence goes on from NZ_VFQF01000003.1 coordinate 865,947, forward strand.
CCCTCGGGGTCTGGGCGATCACCGACGCGATGAGCCTCACCGACCTCGCCTCGTCGAAGGGCCCCGTCGGTGCCAAGACGGTGCCGATGCTCGTGGGTGGCCTGCTCGTCCTCATGGCGATCCTGCTCGCCGTCGACATCGCCCGCGGCGGTCGCGGTGAGCAGGAGGGTGGCGAGGACGTCGACCTCTCGCACGGCAGCGACTGGCGCACCATCGGCCTGCTGGCAGGCGCCTTCGTCGCCAACGCCCTGCTCATCGAGCGGATCGGCTGGCCGCTCTCCGGAGCGATCCTCTTCTTCGGCACGACGTATGCGCTGGGCAGCCGACACTACGTGCGCAACGCCATCATCTCGCTCGTCATGTCGGTCGGCTCCTGGTACCTCTTCTACGCCGGCCTCGGGATCAAGCTCCCCGTCGGACTCCTGAAGGGAATCCTCTGATGGACGGCATCAACTCCCTCATCGAGGGCTTCGGCACGGCACTGACGCCGATCAACCTGCTCTACGCCTTCCTCGGCGTGCTGCTCGGCACGGCCATCGGCGTGCTCCCGGGCATCGGTCCGGCCATGACGATCGCGCTGCTCCTCCCGCTCACCTACACGCTCGAGCCGACGCAGGCGTTCATCATGTTCGCGGGCATCTACTACGGCGGTATGTACGGAGGGTCGACGACCTCGATCCTGCTCAACACGCCGGGTGAGAGCGCCTCGGTCATCACCGCCATCGAGGGCAACCTCATGGCCAAGAAGGGTCGAGCAGCGGCCGCCCTCGCCACGGCCGCGATCGGCTCCTTCATCGCCGGCACGATCGGCACGCTCGGCCTGGCCCTGCTCGCCCCCGTCATCGTCAAGCTCGCGGTGCAGATGGGTGCGCCCGACTACTTCGCCGTCATGGTGCTCGCCTTCATCGCGGTGACGACGGTGCTCGGCTCGTCGAAGGTGCGTGGGCTCGCCTCCCTCGGCATCGGCCTGCTCATCGGCCTTGTCGGCATCGACCCGACATCGGGTCAGCAGCGGCTGACGCTCGGCATCCCCGAGCTCGCCGACGGCATCGACGTCGTCGTCGTCGCGGTCGGTCTCTTCGCCGTCGGTGAGGCGCTCTGGGTCGCGGCCCACCTGCGTCGCTCCCCGCTCGAGATCGTGAAGTTCGACGGCGCCTCGATGAACCGCAAAGACTGGTCGCGCTCGTGGAAGCCCTGGCTGCGCGGCACGGCGATCGGCTTCCCCTTCGGAGCGGTGCCAGCCGGCGGAGCCGAGATCCCGACCTTCCTGTCCTACGCGATGGAGAAGAAGCTGACGAAGCACCCCGAGGAGTTCGGCAAGGGTGCCATCGAGGGTGTCGCGGGACCCGAGGCCACCAACAACGCCTCGGCCGCCGGTGGCCTCGTGCCGCTGCTGACGCTCGGCATCCCCACGACGGCGACCGCGGCGATCATGCTCGGGGCCTTCCAGAGCTACGGCATCCAGCCCGGGCCACGCCTGCTCGACACCCAGCCCGAGCTCGTCTGGGGACTCATCGCGAGCCTCTTCATCGGCAACACGATCCTGCTCGCGCTCAACCTGCCGCTCGCGGGGGTCTGGGCCAAGCTGCTGCGCATCCCGCGTCCGTATCTCTACGCGGGCATCCTCTTCTTCGCCAGCATCGGGGCGTATGCCGCCAACAACTCGACCTTCGACCTGTGGCTGCTCATCATCATCGGCGCGCTCGGCTTCTTCATGCGGCGCTACGGCCTGCCGGTCGTGCCGGCCATCATCGCCATCATCCTCGGCCCGGTCGCCGAGGAGCAGATGCGCAGGGCGCTGCAGATCAGCAACGGAGAGCTGAGCGGCCTCTACAACACGGCGTTCTCGCAGGTCGTCTACGTCGTCATCGCCCTCCTGCTCGTCGTGCCGCCCGTCGTTCGCGCGGTCCGCAAGCGCCGCGGTGGAGACAGCGACAACGGCCCGCACGGCCTCGTCGTCGACGACCAGCCGCTCCACGCGCACGCCAACCAGGAAGGCCTCTGACATGCCGATCGTCGTGGGATACGTCCCCTCACCCGAGGGCCGTGCCGCGCTCGGTCGCGCCATCGAGGAGGCGCGGCTGCGTGGTCGACGCCTCGTCGTCGTCAACGCGAGCCGCGGCGACGCCCTCGTCGACCGGAGGCACGCCTCGGCCGGGGAATGGGAGTCGGTGCAGCAGCAGCTCAGCGACTCGGGTGTCGAGTTCGAGGTGACGCAGCAGATCGAGGCACGCGACCCCGGTGACCAGGTGCTCGACGTCGCACAGCAGACGAACGCCGAGCTCATCGTCATCGGGCTGCGCCGCCGCACGCCCGTCGGCAAGCTCATCATGGGCAGCCAGGCGCAGACCATCCTGCTCGAGGCCGACTGCCCCGTGCTCGCCGTCAAGGCCGCCACGTCCTGACCCGTCCGCCGACCCAGCCCGTATGCCGTGGGGCCCGTTCCAGCAGGAGCGGGCCCCACGGCATACCGCAGTCGCGTGACCGTCGAGAACCAAGCGCTCGACGGGGAGGGCGTCGAGAACTGGGCACTCGACATGGAGGCTCGAGTGCCCAGCTCCGACGAGCGGCACCGGGCGCGGGAGGGACGCCTGGTGCCGCTGGCTCAGCCGAGGTGGGCGGCGTCGATGGCGGACTGGAGGCTCTGGATGTAGCCCTCGCTCGTGTAGGTCGCACCGCTGACGACGTCGATCTGCGCCGACTGCTTGGAGAGCGCCTCCTGACGGAGGATCGGGGCGGCATACGCGCTGATCGAGACGGAGTGCTGCGAGCTGTCGGTGAGCTGCACGGCGCGCACATTGGTGATCTTCGTGCCGGTGTAGCTGACCTTGACCTGGACCGTGCCGAAGGGCGTGGAGGCAGCGCCGCCGAGGACCGTGCCCGAGGCGGGTGCCGGGGCAGGGGCAGGCGCGGCCTTGTGCGTCGGGTTCGGGGTCGCCGTGCGCCCACCGGAGGAGGTGCGTGAGCTCTTGGGCGGGGGTGCGGCGCTCGCCTTGGCGCTGGGTGACGCCTTGGCCGACGGCGTGCCCGAGGTCGTGGGCGGAGCCGCCGCCACGAGGTGGACCCCGCTGAGGGCGGGCTTCGCGGGCGTCAGGCCGGCTGCCCAGGAGGCGCCGAGCGCGACGGCGCTCGTGACGCCGACGATGACAGAAGTCGTCTTCCTCACCAGCTGAACCTCTCGTCGTGGATGTGCTTCTCGGGCACGCCCGCCTGGTGAAGTCCCTTGCGCACCAGATCCATCCACGGACCGGGGCCGCAGAGGTAGACCTCGTGGCGGGCGACGTCGGGCACGAGGGCGCGCAGTCGCTCGGCGTCGGAGCGGACCATCTCGCGGCGGCCCTTGCCCTTGCCCTCGCCGGTGCCGTCACCGGCGGGCGGCAGCCACGACCCGTTGGCGGGCGGGCCGAGGAGGGGCACGAGGTCGTGACCACCGGTGTGGGCGAGACGCGCGATCTCGTCGACGAGGGGCATCTGCGAGGCGTCGTTGGCGCGGTAGAGCACGGTGACGTCGCCGGCCGCGGCATGACGCTCGACGACGAGCTCCTCGAGGATGGCGCGCACGGGGGTGACGCCGATGCCGGCGGCGATGAGCAGAACTCGGCGTCGGGTGCGTGACTCGGTCGTGAAGGCGCCGTAGGGCCCTTCGACGAGGACGCGGGTGCCGCGGCGGAGGTGGGCGAGGGCGGCCGAGTGGTCACCGAGGCCGCGCACCGTGATGCGCAGGGTGTGACCGTCGGGCCGGCGCGACACCGACCAGGGGTGCGCGGCGAGGAAGAGGCCGGGGGTGACGAAGCGCCAGTTGAGGAACTGGCCCGCCTTGACCGGCAGGTGCGACAGGGCGCGGCCCTGCACGGTGACCGACCAGACGTCGTCACTCTCGTGGACGACCTTGGCGACGCGCAGGTCGTGGCGCAGGCTGCGCAGGACCGGCAGCAGGAGGCGCCACCACAGCACGCTCGCAGCGACGACGATGAAGAGGGCCCACCAGTAGGCGGTCGCCCACGACGAGGCGGTGAAGTCCGAGCCGATCGACAGCTCGTGGGGCACGGCGAGGATCACGGCGGCATACGCGGTGAGGTGGACGGCGTGCCACCACTCGTAGGAGAGGCGCCTGCGGGCGATGCTCACCGACGTCACGGCGATGACGACGAGCAGCACGGTGGCGACGGTCGCCATGAGCAGGTCGTCGCCACCGGTGACGAGGGTGAGGAACTGGCTGACCGCGCCGCCGAAGCCACCGGAGCCGTCGCGCACGGCATACCCGAGCACGATGGCTCCGATGTGCACGATGACGAGCGGCACGGTGATGCGGCCGAGCACGCGGTGCGCCTTGAGCGCGCGGTCCATGCCGTAGGCACGGTCGACCCACGGCACGCGGGCGGCGAGGAGGAGCTGGAGGAGGAGCAGGTTCATCGCGACGAGGCCGACGATGCGGCCGACGCCGACGAGGCGGTCACCGGCGCTGCCGTCAAGGAGCGCGTGGCTGCCGCCGCCGAGGAAGAACTGCACGACGACGAGCACGAGCGTCAGCAGCGCGGTGGCCTCGAGCAGGTCGGCGACCCTGGCGCGCCAGCGGCGGTGCTCCCGGCCGCGGCGGAGCGCAACTCGGACACGGTCGGCGGGCTGTGAGCGCGCGACCCGAGGGGATGACATGGTGTTGGACACGACACTGATCGTCGTCATCGGATCTCAGAGACTTGTGAGAGCGAGAAGGCACCGTGAAAGCCATGGACCCGCTGGACCCCCTCGCGTCGCCCGCGCGCCGCCTGCTCCTCGTCGAGGACGACGCCGACCTCTCGTCGATGCTCACCGAGCTGCTCACCGAGGAGGGGTATGCCGTGACGACCGTTCGTGACGGACAGGCGGGCCTGCACCGTGGGCTCGTCGAGCAGTGGGACGTCCTCGTCGTCGACCGCGGGCTGCCGGTCATCGAGGGGGTCGACCTCGTGAGCCGACTGCGCTCGAAGGGGATGGCCGCCCCGGTGCTGCTGCTCACGGCACGGGGCACCGTCGCCGACCGGGTGGAGGGCCTCGACGCCGGTGCGCAGGACTACCTCGTCAAGCCCTTCGACGTCGACGAGCTGCTCGCCCGCCTGCGGGCGCTGCTGCGGCCGCTCGGCGCCGGTGCGACCGAGCTCGCGGTGACCGGTGGCCGGCGGCTCGTCGTGGGGGAGCAGCGGGTGGTGGGCGGCGACGAGGAGGTGCTGCTCTCGCGTCAGGAGGCGCTGCTGCTCGAGACGCTGGCGCGCCGGCCGTCACGGGTCTTCACCCGGAACGAGCTGCTCGACACCGTCTTCGGCCGGGCCGACACCCTCGGAGCCGTCGACACCTATGTGCACTACCTGCGTCGCAAGCTCGGCCGCGGCGTCGTCGAGACCGTCCACGGTGTCGGCTACCGGCTGGGCCAGTCGTGACCGGGTCGCGCCGGGTGGGCGCGCACCGCGCGAGCTCGCGCGGAGCTAGCTCGCACGGAGCGGCCGCGCGCGGGGCCGGCGCGCGGGGCCGTGCCGGTGTCGACGACCCGGTGCGCACGGCCTCTCGCTCCATCGCTTTGCGCGTCGGCGCGACCACGGCGGTCGTCGTCCTGCTCGCCGTCATCGCCGCCGGTGTCGTCTATGACCGGCAGCAGCTCGCAAGCATCCGCGACCGGGTGACGGTGGCGGCGACGGCGGCCGACGACGTCGTCGATGCACCACCTGGCACGTGGATCATCGAGCACGGCGCCACCGGCACCAAGGCCACCGCCGGCACCCCGCGCTCGATCCTGGCAGCGACGGCGGGGATGGCGGTGTCGGGCGAGGACGTCGTGCAGTCGACGACGGTCGAGGCCGACGGCACGAAATGGCCCGCTGCGATCGCCCAGCGCGAGGACACGACCTTCATCGCCGTCTATGACATGCGGCTGCACGACTCCGAGGAGAGCCGCCTCTTCACGTCGATGGCCGTGGCCGGCATCCTCGGCGTGCTGCTCGCCGCCGCAACGGGTCTCATCGCCGGGCGGCGTGCGGTGCGTCCCCTCGCCCATGCGCTCGACCTGCAGCGGCAGTTCGTCGCCGACGCGAGCCACGAGCTGCGAACTCCTTTGTCGGTCATCAGCATTCGAGCACAGATGCTGCGCCGTCACCTCAAGCCGGACGACGAGGTGACCCGTGCTCAGGTCGACCAGCTCGTCGCTGACACGAAGGTCATGGGCGACGTCGTCTCCGACCTGCTGCTGTCAGCGCAGCTGGAGCAGTCGGGCACGGCCACCGACGCCGTTGACCTCGTCGCGGTCGCAGAGGGCGTCGCGCGCTCCCTCGAGCCGTATGCCGCCGAGGCCGGGGTCGCGCTCACGTGGCCGGTCTCCGCCGAGCGGGCTCCCGTCGTCGTCGACGGCGTCGCGACGAGCCTGCGCCGGGCGGTGCTCGCGCTGGTCGACAACGCCATCTCGCACTCGCCCGAGGGTGGCACGGTGGAGGTCACGGTCCAGCAGGAGGATGACTGGGCGTGGGCCCGGGTGGCCGACCACGGCACCGGCGTCGACCCCGACGACATCGCCCGGCTGACGCAGCGCTTTGCTCGCGACCGGCGCGGAGATGGGTCGCGGCGGGTCGGCCTGGGGCTTGCGCTCGTCACCCAGATCGTGCGGTCGCACGGCGGCCGCCTCGACGTGTCGCACACGCCAGGCGGCGGGGCGACCTTCGCCCTCGTGCTGCCGCTGTCACCGCCCTTCGACGACGACGGCTACGAGGACGACTGATCGAGTGGATGGGCCGGATGGGCTGACACTTGTCCTCCGCTGACGGCCGGGCCCATCACTCGCGGCGTGCGGAAGGCCCGGGCTTAGTGGCCCGGGCCTTCCGTCTCGTATCGCCTACTTCAGCTTGAAGTTCGCCGAAATCGAGCTTCCGTCGTCGGTCTTCATGACGACCTTGTAGCAGCTGCCAGCCTTCTTGGGGGTCTGCCAGTTCTGGATGAACTGACCGCCCGTGGTGTCGTAGCGAAGCACGGTCTGCCCGCTCGTGTACTGCTCGATGTCATCCTGGACCGCGCCGCTGAAGTCAGTGCATGGGACTTCTCCCCACTTGAACGTGTCGACCACAGCGGTATCCGTGAGCTCGGTGGAGCCGGCGAAGACCTCGAACTTCAGGGGCACGGTGGAACCCGCCTTGACCATGTTGAGCGCGCCGTTCATGTCGACGGGCTGGTAGAAGCCCTTCAGGGTCCAAGCGCTGACGGTGTAGTTGCGCGTGTCCGTTCCGGTGTTCCCAGCGTTGTCGTGCGCAGTGGCAGTCATGGTGTGGCCTCCGACTGCTGCGCTGTAGCCGCTCACCGCACAGTCCGCCGGTCCAGATAGCCCGTCAGTGGCGGAGCAGGTCGGAGGGGACGGCACGAACCCGAAGTAGTACGTCCCGCCGGCCGCCGGGCCACCCGTCCACAAGACCCCGGGGAGGGTCTTGTCGAGCTTGACGGTCAGTGAGGCCGCGTTGGTGCTCAGTCCGGCGTCGTTGGTGCAGGAGCCGTTGAACACCTGACCAGCCGTCTCGGTGGTCTGGGTCTGGTCCGAAGTACAGGTGACTGGTCCACTGATCGTGTCCGAGCCGCTGGTCGAGACGGTCACGTCGGAGGTGTACCAGCCGTTCTCGCCGGCGTCGCCGGCGGTGACGGCCAGGGCGGCGGAGGGACCGGTCTTGTCGAGCTTGACGGTCAGAGGGGCCGCGTTGGTGGTCAGTCCGGCGTCGTTGGTGCAGGAGCCGTTGAACACCTGACCAGCCGTCTCGGTGGTCTGGGTCTGGTCCGAAGTACAGGTGACTGGTCCACTGATCGTGTCCGAGCCGCTGGTCGAGACGGTCACGTCGGAGGTGTACCAGCCGTTCTCGCCGGCGTCGCCGGCGGTGACGGCCAGGGCGGCGGAGGGACCGGTCTTGTCGAGCTTGACGGTCAGAGGGGCCGCGTTGGTGGTCAGTCCGGCGTCGTTGGTGCAGGACCCGTTGAACTCCTGGCCTGTCGTCTCGCTGGTCTGGGTCTGGTCGGGCGTGCAGGTGACTGGTCCGCTGATGCTGTCTGTGCCGCTGGTCGAGACGGTGACGTCAGAGGTGTACCAGCCGTTCTCGCCGGCGTCGCCGGCGGTGACGGCCAAGGCGGCCGAAGGACCGGTCTTGTCCAACTTGATGGTGACGGACTTCGAGGTGGTGCCTCCCGCGCTCGTCGCCGCGCACGTGAGGGTCTGGCCAGTCGTCTCCGTGCTGATTGTGACGGCATCGCAGCCACTGCTCGACGTGATGGCGGACTCGTTGTCGACGACCAACCACGAGACGGTGACGTCTGACGTGTACCAGCCGTTGGCGCCAGCCGTACCTATCACGGTCGGGGTGATGGACGGAGGCGTCGTGTCAGTCGGTGCCGGTGCCCCAACGCGCAAGGTGAATGAGGCGGGTGCGCTGTTGAAGAGACTGTTGGCTTTGCCGCCGCTGACGCTGGCGACCGAGACGTTGTAGTCACCCGGAATAGTGCTCGTGGGGATGGCAAAGTTGACGTTCTGCACCACGCCGCAGTCGGTGAAGGAGAGCGTAGTGGTGCCCGCCATCACACCGCTGGGAACGGACAGGTTTACGGTCACGGGCGCGTTCCCGGCCGCATTGCACCCTTGTCTGTCGCCTGTCGGGTCGGTCACCCCGCCGGTCTGCCCCTCGAGGATCTGGAAGCCGACCGAGGAAGAAGTCCCTGCGACGACGTTCCTGATCTCCAATGCAGTGTCCGGTGTTGAGTCGATGGTGTTGGTGACCTGGTCTGCGAAAGCGGCGTGGCTGCCAAGTGCCAAAAGCACGGCGCTCGTGGCCAGGGTCCCCAAAGCCCTCAATGTTCTTCTCATGTGATGTTGCTCCACTGCGTGAGTTGTAGTCCTCCGGGGCATCGCCCCAAGGGCGTCGTCAGCCGAGCCCCCGGACGACTACTCGGACAGTAGCCACCGCAGAATCTGTCTGTCGGGCGTTTGGCGAAGTCGCCAGGTGAGTGTGGACACACCAAACCTCGTGCGCGCAAAGAACTCTGCTGCGATCCTCCAGATCTGGCAATGTCTGATGAGAAGAAGTGGCTACGGGGGATCAAACCTTGAGGTGCTTTCCCAGGCCTCGCTTGGCTCGACCCTTCGAGCCCCCATCCGGCCCCAAGATCTCGGTGTAAGCGACTACCTGATCCCTTGCCGCAAGCAGCTTCTCAGGAGGTCGCGAGGCGCAGCACGTGGTCGCCGACGAGGCGCATCCCGCGGAGCACGGACCACACGGTGAGGTGCTCGAGGGAGGTGCCGACGGCCGGCTCCCAGTTGGCGATCGCGGCCCAGCTGACCGTGCGGCCGCTAACGGTGAGGGTGCCGACATCGGCGCGGACTCCGGCATCGGTGCCGGTCTTGTTCCACAGCGCCGGCTCGAGATCGAGCGAGTCGTGGTGGGCGATGGGGTCGATGCCGGCCTGGTCGACGAGCGGCAGCCCGACCATTGACTGGTCGACGTTCGCGGAGAGCCACTGACGCACCCGCCGGTCTGAGTCGGGACCCGTGGCGGTGCCCGTCGCGATGCGGTGGGCGAGGGCGCTCAGCTCGCCGGCGCTGCCCGTGCTGAGGGTCGCCGGGTGCTCGGCCGTGCGGTCGTCGCGCACCCGGTCGTGCAGGGCCGTCGCCCTCAGCCCGAGCGCGGTGGCGCGGGCGGCCACCTCGGCGAGGCCCACCCGGCGCAGCAGCACGTTGGTCGCGAGGTTGTCGGAGAGCGCACCGACGAGGGCGGCGACGTCGACGAGCGGCAGGGTCTCGATCGACAGTGTGTGCCAGAGGCCCGAGTCACCCACCCACTCGTCGAGCGAGCGGGTGAGCGGCTCGTCCGGTGACAGCTCCCCGGCGGAGATGGCACGAGCCGTCTCGAGCAGCAGCAGGACCTTGCCGACGGAGGCCGTGCGGAGGGAGGCGTCGGGCGAGACCCAGGCCAGCGGCATACCGGAGTGGTCGCGGATGCACAGCGACCACGTGACGCCACCGGCGTCAGGGAGCTCGATGTCGTTGTCAGGCAAGGGAGTCGAGCCAGGAGACCAGCGCGGCGTTGACCTGCTCAGGGGCCTCTTCGCCGAGGAAGTGGCCGGCCCTGTCGATCTTGATGTGGCGGTAGTCGCCGGGCACGAAGGCGCCCGAGCCGTAGGTCGGCTCGAGGAGGACGCAGCCGTCGTCGGCGCCCTGCAGCTGGAGGACGGGCACGCGGATCGCGTGGCGGATGCGTCGCATGAAGAGGGGGCCGTCGGGGCGCACGGCGGACCGGCCGATCCAGCGGTAGTGCTCCGCGGCGGAGTGGGCGACGAAGGGGATCATCATCGCGTCGCCGTAGCGGGCGATGTCCTCGTCCGTCGGGAAGGTGCCGAAGGGTGAGGCCCACGACGTGAGGAGCCGCCCGACATAGTCGTGCGACTCGGTCATCTGACGCTCGGGGACGAAAGGTTTCTGCAGGCCGGCGATCCACTGCGAGGCACGGCGCTGCTTGTGGTCCGACCAGCTGGCATGACGCATGATGCGCGGGTGCGGCATCGAGAGTGACGCGATGGCGCGCGTGACGTCGGGCCGCAGGCTCGGCATGGACCACGCGATCCATCCGCCGAGGCCCTGGCCGACGATGACCGCTTCCTTCTCACCGAGGGTGCGGATGACGCTCGCGGCGTCGAGGGTCGCCATGTAGGTGTCGTAGCCGCGAGGCGGCTTGTCGGAGCCGCCGTAGCCGCGCAGGTCGAGGGCGGCGGCGCGGTAGCCGGCGGCAGCGAGCGCGACCATCTGGTGGCGCCACGCATACCAGAACTGCGGGAAGCCGTGGAGGAGCAGGACGAGCGGGCCCTCACCCAGCTCGGCGACGTGGAAGCGTGCACCGTTGGCCGAGATGTAGCGGTGCTCCCAGGGGCCGTCGATGTTGACGAAGGCAGAGTCGACGGGCATGGGTGCGGCGGGGTCGTGCGGGTCAGGCGTCGCGCGACGGGTCGGGCTTGCCCGTCGTGCCGGTGGTGTCGATGACCGTCGTGTCGGCCGAGGAGGCGGGTGTCGCCGGCGGCGTGGCCCGCGTCGCGCTGACGGAGGCCGTCGGGCGATTCGACATCGCCTTCGCGACGCGCGGGTCCCACGATGGCGGCGGCGCCGGCACGACGGTGCCGGGGTTGGCGAGCGCGGCCTTGATGCCTGCGACGCTCTGCTGGGTCGAGGCGATCGCCTTGTCGGGCGAAGGCTGCACCGTCTTCATCTTGCGGACACCGAGCCAGCCGAGGACCGCCGCGACGAGGAGCATGAGGACGGTGACGATGAGGAAGCTGGCCCAGCGGGGCAGCCCCATCGCTTGAATGCCCTCGGCGAGCGTGATGAAGATGAAGTAGACCGAGTAGAAGAGCACGACAGCGGCGCCTGCGAGCAGACCCGCGGCGACGCCGCCCTTCTTCGCCTGGACGGCGATCTCAGCCTTGGCGAGCGCGATCTCGCTCCGGATGAGTGCGGAGATGTCCTCGGTCGCCGAGGCGACCAACTGACCCAGCGTCCGCTCCGGCCGGGGATCCGTGCTCATGGGCTCACTTCCTCGATCATGCCGTGGGCCGCGCCGGTGCGCTGCCGATGCCACCCTACTGTGCTGCTCTTACCCAGACACGCACGGATCGGGGCGGCCGGGTGGGTTGAGGTGTCCGGGGGCGCGCGCGGCCGGTCAGCGGGGTTGCTCGTAGACGTCGGGGATGCCGTCGAGGTCGCGGTCCTCGGTCTCTCGGGCGTGCACGTCGCGGTAGTGCGTATTGCGCAACCGCAGCACTCCGGTGGCGAGCAGCGCGGCGATGAGGCTGCCGGCGAGGACGGCGAGCTTGACGTGGTCGTCGCGCTCGGAGCCACCGCCGAAGGCGAGCTCGCCGACGAGCAGACTGACGGTGAAGCCGACTCCGGCGAGCACCGACAGGCCGAACACATCGGTCCAGCTGAGGTCCTCGTCGAGCTCGGCGCGGGTGAAGCGGGCCACGGCCCAGGTGCCACCGAAGACGCCGATGGCCTTGCCGGCGACGAGGCCGACGACCACGCCGATCGCAACGGGGTCGGTGACCGCGCCGGCGAATCCGCCCCCGACGACGGTGACTCCGGCAGCGAAGAACGCGAAGACCGGGACGGCGAAACCGGCGGAGAACGGTCGGATCCTGTGCTCGAGGCGCTCGGCGAGGGAGTGGCGGTTGGGGTCGTCCTCGGCCTCACGGTGCACCGGGACGAGGAGCCCGAGGAGGACGCCGGCCACGGTCGCGTGGACGCCGCTGTTGTGGACGAACATCCAGGCGAGCAGAGCGGGGATCGCGAGGAGGAGGGGGTTGGTCAGCTTCCGCTTGAGCAGCAGGCGCCACGCCGCCAGCGGGACGACCGCCGCCAGCAGCCAGAGGAACTTCACCGTCTCGGTGTAGAAGACGGCGATGATGGTGATGGCGATGAGGTCGTCGACGACGGCCAGCGTCAGCAGGAACGAGCGCAGCGAGCTGGGCAGGTGCGTGCCGATTACCGCGAGCACCGCCAGGGCGAAGGCGATGTCGGTGGCGGTGGGGATGGCCCAGCCGCGCAGCATGCCCCCCACGTCGGCGCTGCTGTCGCCTCTCGTGAGGGCGAGCACCGTCACGACGAAGAGGACAGCGGGCAGCAACACGCCGCATACCGCCGCGGCGACGGGCAGGGCCGCCTTGCGCCGGTCGGAGAGGTCGCCCGCGACGAACTCTCGCTTGAGCTCGATGCCGGCGACGAGGAAGAAGACGGCGAGCAGGCCGTCGGCGGCCCATGTGCCGAGGCTCAGGTCGAAGTGCAGGGAGGAGGGCCCCACCACGGTGTCGCGAAGAGTCGCGTAGGCGTCCCGCCAGGGCGAGTTGGCCCAGACCAGAGCCGCGACGGCGGCAAGGAGGAGGATCGCGCCGCCAACCGTCTCGGTGCGCAGCAGGTCAGCGACGTAGCTCGCCTCGCGCCAAGTGCCACGGCTGAGGAGCCGGGTCGCCTTGCTCGGGCTGGGGTTCTCGCTCACGGGCGGTTCCTTCGAGGCACAGGGGTCATGGGACGCCGACCAGACTTCCCGGCACACCATGGCCACGGGCAGCGGTGCTGTGAGCCGTGGTCGATCCTATCGGGAGGTGTGCGAGGGCGCCTTTGCGCCGGCATCCTCCACCTCGTCAGACCGTCTGTTGCAGCGGTGGTCGTTCCCCAACGCAGTGCCGTCGGAAGCGGATCCAGAGTGTCAGGAGCACACCCGCCGTCCATGGAGCGCCGATCAGCGTCAGGGGCCACGGGAGGCTGGTCGTCAGCACGTGTAGAGGCGCGACGAGCCACAGCAGGACAAAGGCGGCCGCGAGGAGCACGCGCGTGTCCGCAGACCACAGGTGTTCCATGAGGACAAGAACGGCAGGGAAGATCAGAACGAGGTCATAGACCATGAAATGGGGCGAGGCTATGGCGGTGGTCAGTCCTGCAAATGCCCACAGCTGGGAGGCTGAAGGTCGCCCTCTGGAGAGGCTCGCAATGCTGACGAGCACCAGCACGACTCCCGCGGCGTAGGCCAGCAGCTCACCCCAGTGCCCCACATCAGGGGGGAGCGCAGACAGCAGCCAGCCAGGCACGCTCACCGACTTCCAGGCCTGGCCCCGTTGAACAGCCTCGGCGTAGAGCGGCGACGTCGAGATGTCCAGCCATGCCAGGTTCTGCGGCAGCCCGACTGCGGCGATTCCGATGGCGACCAAGACAACGGCGCCGATGAGGAACGAGCCGATCGCACGCCACTGGCGCAGCAGCAGCAGGGCGATCGGAGCCATGAAGATCAGTTGCGGCTTCATCAGGCCGAGCGCGAACACAAGCCCCGCAGAGACGGCCCGCCCGTTCGCGAGCCAGCGAAGCGACGCCACGACGAAGAGCAGCACGAGTGAGCTGTCCTGGCCACCTCCGAGCAGCTCGAGGACGGGGTAGCTGCCAACCATCGGCACAGCGATCACCAGCGCACGCGGGCGGTCTCCCGACGGGAGAATCGCCAACGAGATCCGGAGCGCGAGGGCGAGAGCCGCCGCCGAGATCAGCGTCCACACCACGCAGGCGACGGGGTAGGGCAGCAGTGCGAACGGTACGAACATCACCGCAACGAATGGGGGCGAGACGAACCACGACAGGCTCGTTGCCCCCAGGAGCTGTGTCTGCACTCGTGCTTGCGCCGCTGGCGAATAGAGGTCGTCCGCTCCGTCGAGCAGCATGCGTCCGGCCGTCCAGCGGGCGGCAAAGTCCGGGAGGGGGAGACGTCCACTCGCGACGAACCACGAGATCACAAGGGCGATTCCGAACCCCAGGAAGAGGATCAGTGGGTAGACACGCACGCGCTGAGGGGTCAATAACATGTCGAGGCGCTGCGTGAGCCGCGAGGCGCTGGAACCAAGGTGGGCGGTCCGGAGGCGTCGCATCATGAGGGCAACGCTTGAGTGGGCCGCGGGAGCATGGGCCCAGCGTAAGGAGCGTTGGGCCGCACGCGAGCCAAGTAACTTGAGTGGCCCGTCCCGTGGTTCCGGCGGGCAGGCAGATCTCCCGGCCACTACCAGTCAGCTCAAGTGGTCATCATCGTCGAGGCGCTGCGGCCGGTTCCTGCTCACCCGGCTGGGGAGGCGGCATGTGAGCTTGAGACTCCATGGAGTGTCGCTGCGGCTAAGTTCCAGGACGAGAGGGCCGGTTTCACTTGCGTGGTTCCGAGTCGACCCCGGCCATCCGACGGACTGCCGACGTCGTGCGCGACGGGTCTGGTCGCGGAGCAGAGACGGGCCGTATCTTGGGCTGCAGAGGGCATGGTGCCCGCGGTTCGTCCCGGGGGGGAGCATGAGCGAGAAGCCTGAGGGCTGGTATTACGTCGGCGACGGCAAGTTGCGCTACCGCGATGACTACGGCTGGACGGCGTACTACCTGGACACCACCGACCCGCGCGCGCAGACTTGGCCACCTCCAAAGCCGCGGACGATGTTGCAGCAGGTGCGCGACGAAGAGAAGCTCAGATCTGTCACGGCTGCGAAGCGTCGTGGACTGTTTCGCAGGAGCAGCAGGTGAGTGACGCTTGGACCTAGGGGATGCTCATTCCTTCGACCGAGTGCGTCAGGACGTAGCGGATCCACCACCACTGCGTTAGCAGTCCGAGGAGCGCGAGCGCGGCCGTACCTGCAACCCTTGCGCGTCGAGACGAGAGTTCTGTGGTTGCCAGGGGCCAACACACGGGAAGCGCTAGGAGGTAGTAGCGCAGCCCGTTGGGACTCCAGTTCGTCGCCATGAGGATGTATGCAGAGTAGGTCAGGCTCCACATTCGAAGGGTGGTGTCCGGCTGGCCGATCGTCACAAGTCGAAGGACGAGCGCGATCCAGGCGATGGCCAAGACTGTAGCCGTGAGTGGCCCGCCAAGAACATCTGCATAGCGTTGGATGAACCGCATCGGGGCAATAAGTGCGATATCCGTGACCCAAGCCTGCTGGCTGACTAGGTACGCGCCAGCTTCTCCGGTCTTGAGGGCGACGACAGTGGGCCACGCGAGAGTCAAGGAGGCTGACCACGCGGACAAGAGCATGTAGCCGACGAACCGCTGCTGGCCACGTCTCCGCCGCCATTCGATGAGAGCGAGCACGGCAAAGAAGAAGGCGAAAGCCGCGACGATGTTCCGCGTAAATGCCAGGGCCATGAGTAGTAGCGCCGCCCACGCGAGCTTCCGGCGTAGTACTGCCGCTAGAATCAAAAGGACGAATGTCAGGGCAAGTGGATCGGTGTAGGCGATAAGAAAGACTGGAGCACACGTGAAGGCGGACAGGCAGGTGGCCGCGATTAGTGCCCCCAGCGTGTCAGACTGGTTGCGGAGAACGATCCTGTAGAGCAGCAGGGTGCAGACGGCCCCGAGAAGGATCGACATTGTTGTTGCGACGATCGGAAAACTGAGGCCTGAGGCTGACATCAGCGCTCGAGCGAGAATGGGGAAGAGCGGGAAGAAGGCGAACTCGTTCTGAATCACCTGACCCGACGAGTTGCGCGGCAGCCGATCTGGGTAGCCGTACTCGGCGATCTGCCAGTACCACTGACCATCCCAATTGGTAACAGTCGTCAGATATCCTGGGGGCGCGGGCCCCGCCTTTGTCACGAAATAGCCCAAGCTTTCGAGGTCCTGCGAGGCGGGGATAACCTCTGACTGGCTTGCCAGCGAGATCATGAGGACGTTGATGGCTCTGAATATCGTATAGATAAGCAATGGCAGGATCCACCAGTACGGTCGCGCCGAAACGGTAGGTGCAATCGCCTTGGACCCCCAATGTCGGAACGAGTCCACAACTCCTCCCGACATCTCCTTACCACGCATCACGAAATGTCTTTCTCTTGCTTGAATGCTTTGAGCGGGAGTTCCTGGTAACGGCTGATCGAGCCCATGACCAGCGTCACACGTGCTCTCCCACCTGGCCGAGCCTAACGGCGGTCCTCAACTCATGGGCCTATATTCTGATGCCTCAACGCTTCGATTGCGCTGGGGCGGCCGCCATCCCCTCAGGGTGGACGATTCTGCCGTGGTGGGAATGCACGCTGTGAGGTTGCAGAAGCCGTGGGCTCGGGGACTGCTCGAGCGCGCCCCAGGGCGCCTCGATTGGACGGTCCAGGTGGCCAGCCCCGGCGGCTGCCCGCCTGCTCGCGCGGCGCGGGCCAGCCGAGGGGGAGGCCGACGATTCCACCATCTCCACTGCGACGAGGCATCGCCCAATCGTGGCGTGTTCTGGGTTTGACCTCGAGGTAGTTGGGGTCCTGCGAACTCCGAGCGAGGCACTGCGAGTCGGATACGGTGCGCGATAGGCCAACGCCGTGTCGGCGGGATCGGAGGGGTGCGAGGTGAACAAAGCGGGATCCACTGGGGCCTCCTGGCGGGTTCTCGGAGCACTTCGTCGTGCAAGCGGCCCGTTTGCGACCTTTGTCCTGAGCCTTCTGGCGATGACACAGGCCACCCGCCTGTGGGAGTGGCGACCCGGTACCCCGTTGGGACGTTCGGGCGACGCCCCATGGATGGCCACGCTGGTACGCACATACATCGAGCACGGCCCCTACGGCGACAACCCTCTCTTTGGTGCCCCCTTCTCGCTCAACACGGGGTGGGCGTCGACCGTTGATGACATTCACATCTGGGTGCTGAGCGCCTTGGGGCACATCGTCTCGGACCCCTTCACGGTCTTAGCCATGTACTACTTCGCATGCTTCCCACTGTCTGCGCTCGCCATGTACTGGTTGTGCCGCAAGTACGGAGTCGGTCGACCAGCGGCCGTGGCCCTGGGGGTGCTCTTCTCGGTGGTTCCTGGGCAGCAGGAGCGGTTCGTACACCTGTTTCTTGCCGCCTACTGGGCGGTGCCCTTTGCCATCTACCTCATCATCGAGACAGCCCGTGGCCATCGCATTCTGCCCACGCGAGCCGTTCTGACGAGCTCACATCGTCGACACGCTGTTCGACGATTGACGGCAACGGTGTCGATGTTGGTGCTGCTCGGGCTGGGCGACGTCTACTACGTGGCCTTCACCGCTCTCATCCTGGCGGCTGTCGCGGTGCTGCGACAGTTCAGGGGGCCTGACCTGCGTGAGGTCGGCCGGCTTGCCATCCCCGCGGTGATCATGGTCATCCCTGCCGCGGTCAGTCTGTGGTTTGCCCGGCAACGGGCCGGTCGGGACGAAGTGACCGGGGGGATGGCCTTTTCCCGCTCGGTTGCCGACTCAGATCGCTGGGCGGGCCGCCTGATGGACCTCGTCCTGCCGTGGAACGGACACCGGATCCCGTTCTTCGGCAAGCTGACCGACTCATACAACGTTGTGACGGAGACCCAGGGAGAGTCGGCGGCTCTCGGACTCATCGCGCTTGCGGGGGTGGTGGGCATCCTCGGTGTCGCGGGAGCCGGCATTCTCAAGTCCAGATCTGGCTGGAAGGGGCCGCTGCTGGCGGCGATGGCGGTCGTGCTCTTGGTGGCATTCGCGTTCTACACCAAGGGGGGGCTCGGCTCCTGGTTTGCGCTCTTCTTCACGCCGCAGATCCGGACGTGGTCCAGGCTGTTCCTCTTCATCGCGGCGATTGGCTACCTCGGTGTCGGTCTCTGGCTGACGCACCTAGGGAGGTTGCGCGGACGATGGGTGGCCTGGCCTCTTGCGGCGGCGGTGCTCGTGGTCGGGGTCTTGGACCAGACCAACCCTGGTCGGGCCCCCGATTACGCCGAACAGCGCGCCCATCTCAGCGAGCTCCAGCGCTTCGACGACTCCTTGGAGCGGACTGTGGGAGCTGGGTGCCCGATCTTCGTGCTGCCGGTGGTCCAGTTCCCGGAAGTCCTCGACGAGAGCGTTGCGGAGATCCAGTCACTCGGTTTGGCGTCTCACGATTTGAGGTGGAGCTTCGGAGCCATTAAGGGGACGGCTCCAGCAGACTGGCAGCTGGGTCTACCGATGAAGGACGCCACTCGCTTGCTCGACGATCTGAGCGCGGTCGGATATTGCGCGGTTGTCACACATGACAGCTTGCCCAAGAGACAGCCCGCGCTCTCGTCGGCGCTGGCCAGCCTGTTGGGCCAGCCCGTAGCCACGATGCCGGCGGGGACCTTCATCGCTTATGACCTGAGGCCGAACACGCGAGCCCTGACCTCGAAGATCGGCAAAGGTGGCGTCGAGCGAAGCCGCGCTCAGGTGCTCAACCCTCTCGTCGTCTCGTTGTCCGGCGTCTGGCGCACCGATGAGTCGGACCCGGTCAGATTCCCGATGGGCCCCACGCCCGCGCTGCAGCTGAGCAACATGTCCGATGCGGCCGTGCAGGTCGAGGCCGAGGTGACACTGACCGCAGGTCCTGAGGCGCCTCAGACCTTTACCCTCGAGCGAGGAGGGTCGATCCTCGGACAGCTGCATCTCGCTGCGGGGGAGACCGGAAAGCTCACCGGAGTGGCAACGATTTCCCCCGGACAGACCACGCTGGACATTCAGGTGCCTGGCGCACTCGAGGACCTAAGCCGATACCAGCAGAGAGTGAAGCTGCCGTACATCACCGATGTGAGGGCACGATCCAGTGACACTGAGGTCAACGTCGGAGTCAACCTGCCACAGCCCTAGGGCCGCGCAGGGCGCTCCATAAGGTCGTAGCCACCGATCTGTTGGACCGTGTCGAAGCCAGCCTGCGCCGCGAGCCGGGACGCATCGGAGCCCGTGGGTGCGACGACGAGCGATGCCGAGTCGAGAGCCGGACTGGATTGATTACCCACTCCGGCCAGGAAATCGAGAAAGGCGGATTGGTCCCCGCGTGAGAAGGCATCGATCGGGTTGGCGGCCCAGACGCGGGTGCCCGCAGCAGCCAACGACTCGGCGAGCGGCTCGGTTGCCAGAACCGTACGGCCCTGGGCGCGCTGGTCGACAGCCACTACGACGGGTAGATGCGCGTCGAACGCAGGCGTCCGGAGCCACAGGACGAGCCCGCATCCCGCAGCCACGACTGCTGCGGTGATGGCAACGGTTGCAGGTCGGAGCGACTGCGGCGGGGTGGTGCGACTTCTCCGACTTCGGACGCTCCAAGCGCTGGCGGCGAGTGGCGCGCTGAAGAGCAGGAGCCACACGCCGTGGCGTGCGGCCAAGAGGGTTCCGACTCCCAGGCCTGCCAGAACCACGTACTCCCAAGCCGGCAGGCGCTGGCGGACCGCCGAGACTGCAAGGACGGCAGCCGCACCGACAAGGAGGACGTCGAACGGCTGTGTCAGCTGAGGTGTCGCCCAGAGCTCGGAGCGTCGACTGGCGGCCTCGTTCGTGAGGACCCCGTAATAGTAGGCGCCGGTCTGGATATGAGCCGGAGTGAAGAAGAGAGCGGCAAGGGCTCCGAGCCCCACACCGAAGGCTGTCCACGGATCCGTGCGCAGGCGCGCGAAGAGGAGGTAGGCACCGGTGACCGCCAGCCCCACCAGCACCGCTCCGTGCAGGTTTCCCCAGATCGCGAGCAGTGGAAGCGCCAGCCAGATCCGGGCCGTGGGGCGTCTGTATTCGGTGCGCAAGAGGAGCAGCAGGAGCGCGAAGGGCACGAGGGAGTACAGCTGTGACCGCACGACTCCGAACGCGGGGAGAGCCCCGATGACCACCAGTGACACGGCTCCTGCAGTCGGCCCGCGCCCCGCACCCAGCCGTCGTGCCCCGACCGCGACGAGGCCGAGGGCCGTGGCATCTGCAGCTAGCTGAAGCATGGGGAGTCCGACGGGACCCAGGCGATTCGCGAGGGAGAACATCACCTCACCCAGGACCGGGACGTTGACCCACCCAGTCGAGTCCGCCACGGCGAAGGGCAGACCGACGGGAACCTGGCCGTCACGGATGATCGTGTCGCCAAGAGCGACGAGCCAGAACGCGTCTGACCCCACGACCACAGTGATCGACAGAAACGCGATGACGATGACGAGCACGGCGGGGACCAACCATCGATCGAGCCCTACGAGCCCGGCCTGTCGTGTCGTCCTCATCGAGAACCTCTCTCCGGGGGCAACGCAGCGTCTGAAGGTCGGCGCAGGAGCCGGTACCAGAGGAGAAACGCGCCGAGCGCGGCCCAGGGGGCTCCAAGGGACGTGACCGGCCAGGACGATCCCGCGAGGAGGAGCTGGATGGGCGCCGCCAGCCACAGGGCAGCAGTCATGCCAACGAGCGTGAGACGCGTGACGGCATCCCAGCCCGTCCAGGCCAGCGCAAACACGACCGGGATGATCAGCACGAGGTCGTAGACGAGGACGTGGGGCGCTGCGATCACCGTCGTGGCCAACACGAGTGCCCAGGCGAATTGCTGACTCGCATCTCGTCGGATCGTCACGGCTCGCAAGGCTGGCACGCATGCTGCCAGACCCGTGAGGGTTGCGAGCAGTTGCCACCAACGACCGAAGTCAGCCGGCGCAAGCCCCGTGAGAAGAGCGGAGACGTTGACCCCCTTCCAGGCGAACCCCTGTTGCACCGCCTTCGAGTAGTCACCCGACGAGACCACTGCAAGCCACCTAGAGATGCCACCGGGGCCCATCATCACGAGCGATACGACCGTGAAAACCACTGCGACGGCGATGAATCCTGCCAGAGCGCGTGGCTGACGCCTGAGAACCAAGAGCACCGGAACGAGGAAGATCAGGTGCGGTTTGACGAGCCCCAAGCCCAGGCAGGCGCCAGCCTGATACGCCCTATCCCGGGACAACAGGTGCACCCCGGCCGCCACCGCAAGGAGTACCAGCGTGGTGTCCTGACCTACGAAGAGCACCTGTAGCACGGGATACGACGTCCAGATGACCAGCGTCGTCGTGCGCCAGTTGTCGGCGAGAACGGCCGGTGCCCAGGGCCGCAGGAGCCTGACCGAGAGCCACAGCGCACTCGTTGAGATCGCCAACCAGACGAGGCAGGCGAGCCAGTAGGGCAAGAGCGACAACGGGGCGAACAAGACTGCGACGAAGGGCGGGGAGACGAACCAGGAGAACTGATCGGTACCGGTGCCGTTGCGCTGCACCTCTGCCTGACGAGCCAAGTCGTAGAGTGCCGATCCCTGTCCGGTCACAACGAGACGACCCGCGGACCAGCGGGCAGCAAAGTCCGGAAATGCGGCGAGTTCCGGGATCGTCAACCACGCTGTGACCAATGCGGCAACGAAGACGGTCGCACTCGCCAGCGCCCAGACCTGCACACGCTTGCGCGTGACCTTGGCGTCTACCCGGCGCACGAGGGACACGAGGGACGCGGCGAGGGGAGGCCGGTGCGGGTCGCCACCGACGGAGGCCCCGCCCCCCGCCTCGAAGCTGCGTCGGCCTGACATCACGGTCCATCATGTCCGACGGTGGAGGTGGAGTCGGCAAAACGCGGACACCCGGTGTGGCGCTCCCTAGGGTGCTCCTATGAACACTCGGAGGATCGTACGCCGTGCCCAGTGGGCAGTGCGGGAGGGCGGTGCGACAGCGGTCGAGTACGCACTCATGGCGTCGCTCGTCGCCATCGTCATCATCGCAGCCGTCATCATGCTCGGCACCAATCTCAGCAACTTCTTCAACGACGCCGCAACCAAGGTCTGACCGGGCCGTTCGCGTCTACGCGGCGGCGCGGGGAACGGTTGAGGCCAAATATCTTCGACTCCCCAACGCGGACGCCGCCGAGGTCGTAGGTTGTGCCGTGGGGGGTGCATGGCGCACATCGGGTGGCCCTGGACGCGAAGGATGCAGAACATGACGTCGCTTGGAGCCAGCCTGAGGCGGAGTCGGCGCGAGAAGGGTGCGACGGCGGTGGAGTACGGCCTCATGGTTGCGCTCATCGCTGTTGTGATCATCGTTGCAGTGGCGCTGTTGGGGACCAACTTGAGCAGCCTCTTCAACTCGGTCGCTACCTCGATCTGAGGAGTGACGGCCGGTTCCCCACGCCCACTGGCCGAGACAGTCGCCCAGTACACGTGTCGGAACTGTCAGATTCAACCATTCGGCAGACAGGGCGGGGAGACACCTCGTACTGTCGCCGTCGTGGGAGCGACAGAGGGTGGCTCCCCGGGGACGAAAAGAGAACTTCAATGACCAGACTTGCTGCCAAGCTTCAGACGCTCCGAAGCGACAAGGGTGCGACCGCTGTCGAGTACGGGCTGATGATCGCCCTCATCGCGATCGTGATCATCGTCGCTGTGGCCCTGCTGGGCACGAACCTCAGCAGCCTTTTCAACAAGGTCGCCACCTCCGTCTGAGCTGTGGTCGGGTGTGCTCCTCGGGGGAGGGGGGCGCACCCGACGACAGGCCGTTCGCGATCAGGTTGTTGGGAGGGTGAGGATGGGCAGTCTCTGCCTGCGTTCTGTTGCAGGCCGCTGCACCAGAAGCGGAGACCGTGGAGCGACTGCCGTGGAGTTCGCCATCCTGCTCCCCCTGGTATTCCTGATCATCGCCGGAATAGTCGATTTCGGCACCGCGTTCTTCACGAAGATCGAGTTAACGAACGCTGCTCGTGAAGGTGCCCGTGCCGCCGTTATCACCGGAACGCCGGTTACGGCCGTTCAAGCCCGCGCATCAGCCGCGGCGATCGGAGTTAACGGCCTAACCGTCCCAAACCCCACCGTTTGCCCAACGCCTGCACCAAGCGATTCAGCGACGGTTCTCGTTGAAGCTACCGCGGAGTGGCGGCTCTTGAAGCCAGCACTGAATCTCTTTGGGGCGGGAAGTTCACTCCCAACAAAGTTGTCGGCGCAGGCGGTGATGAAATGCGGTGGGTGAGGTTGCGACTCGGGTATGCGTCGGATGCCCGTCGTGACAAGGGTGCGGTGGCGACCCTATTCGCGGTTCTGCTTGCCGGTGGGGTCGTCATCGGCATGTTGGCACTTACCGTTGACATTGGAGGCTTCTGGGTCGAGCGTCGCGAACTGCAGAACAGTGCCGATGCCGCATCACTGAGTTTGGCGTCGATCTGTGCCAAGAAAGCCTCCGACTGTGATCCCCTGGTTACGCCGGCATCGCTAAATCCTCTCATCAATGCCAACGCTGGCGCCGACCAGGCATCTCAATTACTGACAGATGTCTCTCCAACGATGACCAAAGGTCAGTGTGCTCGCACGCCCACAGGCTTGTCATTCCCCAACATGCCTACCTGTGAATCGGTGGGAAGCGATGCCGTGCCGAGTCAATTGAGTAAGTGCCCTGCTGTTCCGGCATGGTTGCGGGGCGCGGGAGCGGGGATACCATTTGTGGAGGTTTACACTCAAACCGAACACAACGGCTCCACTGTTCTGCCCCCGGCCTTCTCTCAAGCGCTCGTGGGTGGACCGGGTTCTCCCATGACGGTGTCGGCCTGCGCTCGAGCGGCATGGGGGCCGCCAGGCGTGCGCACCGGCTCCGTCTCAATAACGATCTCGAGTTGCGAGTGGAACACCATGACGAATGGTGGCACCTCCTACGTGAACAGTCTCCCTGTAGGCGCGTTTCCTGGGTATGGAGGATCGGGTCAGCCTCCAATGCCTAGTGCTTCGCAGGAGATAGTCATAAATCTGGCCATTCCGAATCCACCGACGCCGCCAAATCCAGACGACTTCTGTCAGGTAAATGGCAAAGATACCCCTGGAGGATTTGGATATGTCAGCCCGACGGCGCCATCTACTTGTGTTGCGGACATAACGACTGACAATTGGGTGAATATTCTCAACGGAAACAATGCTACGAACGCATGCGAGAGTGCTCTTTCGTCGCTCTACGGCAAGGTCATCCAGATTCCAGTCTATGACTGCATACTTCAATCTATGTCTGTGCCCACCGGGCCGCCACCGACTGGTCCGGGTGCGTGTCTAGGTGGTCCAGGAGCGGGTGGAGCGAAGGCCTACTACCATATTGCGGGTTGGGCCAACTTCTACCTCAGCGGCTACAAGGTCGGTGGCGGCCCTGCGTCCGAACGCGTCAGCGTCCGGACGGGTTCCCTTCCGTGTACTGGCTCGGTTCGCTGTCTCTCCGGTTGGTACGTGAAGGGTTCTCTAGACGCGACCTCGATTGCCCCGCCTAGCCCTGGAAACGACTTCGGGGCATTCACCGTCCTTCCGGCCGGATAACAAGAAAGAACTTGTTGATGAATCGACGCATTCTCGCCATTCTCGTGGCCATCGTCTTGGCCGTCGGTGGCGCAGTTCTCGTCATCATGTATGCGCAGAGTGCTGACCAGCGAGCCATAGCGGCCGCGCAGCCCACGCAGGTGTGGGTCTCAAAGAAGCTGGTCCCTGCAGGTACATCGCTCAAGGACGCGCAGCGCACGGACCTCATCGGGCAGACCCAGGTTGCGGCCTCTGCCGTGCCTGCGGGGGCCTTGACGACCATCGACGCCGACAACAACAACCTCCTCGCGCTCTCTGACATCCAGCCTGGCGAGATACTCCTGTCTGCGAGGTTTGGATCGACCCCGGTCGGTGCCAAGGCGATCGAGGTGCCCTCCGGAATGCTGGCAATGTCCGTCGAGTTGAGCGACCCTGCGAGGGTGGGGAAGTTCGTCACGCCCGGTTCGCACATCGCGATCTACCAGTCGTACAAGATCAAGGATCTTCGAGACACGCCTGAGGCCAAGCTCATCAACGAGAACGACATCAACGGGACCAGCGTCCTGCTGCCCGACCTGCTCGTCATCGGCATGGGGGAGACTCCTTTGGCCGCACCCACCAAGACCGATGGAACAACCCCGGAGACGCAGGCAGCGAGCTTCCTCGTCACGGTCGCCGTGGCACCCGGTGATGCCCCTGTGTTGGTCCACGGCGTCAACAACCGCAAGCTCTACGCCGGGCTCCGCGGCTCTGACGTGAAGATTGACAAGAACCAGCAGGTCACCGACCTGAACTCCGTGGTGGGCGGGTCATGACGATCCTATGGGACCACGACCCGGGGGCCCTTGAGACGTACGCGTTCGCGTTGGGGAGTGGTGTCGAACAGATTCAAGCCGGCCCTCGAATCAGTCGCGCGTTGGGCGAGGACGGCTCGCACACGCTAGTCGTCATCGGTCCCGATATCCCACTGGAGTCGGCCTGTGACCTCGCCGAGCAGGAGAGGGTCGACCGTCCAGAGCTGGGTGTGATCCTCCTGCGACACCGCCTGGACGTGAACGCCTTGGCCCAGGCCCTTCGCAGTGGCGTCCGGGAGGTGGTTCAGGCCGATGACCTGCCAGCCTTGGCCGATGCCGTCCGTCGAAGTGAAGCGCTGACGGTGCAGCTGGCCGGTCACAACCCGGCCGCGGCTGGTCGTGACGGGAAGGTGATCACCATCTTCTCGGCCAAGGGGGGTGTCGGAAAGACGACCCTGTCTACCAACCTCGCCGCGTACCTGGCCTCCACCGGGGCAAGGACACTTCTGGTTGACCTGGACCTCATGTTCGGTGATGTGGCGATCAGCCTGCAGCTCACCCCTCACAGCTCGGTCCGAGACGTCGTTGCGATGAGCGGACACCTCGACGTACAAGGCATTGCTTCCGTCGTTACTACGCACGAGAGCAGCGGACTCCATGTGATTGCCGCGCCACCCGATCCAGCGGACGCGGACCGCGTTCCCTCGCACGTCGTCGTGGAGCTGTTGCGAATGGCGCGAACGGCTTACGACTACGTTCTCGTCGACACTCCCCCGTCCTTCACGGAGCACGTGCTCGCGGCCTTCGATCTCAGCGACCTCACCGTTCTCATCGCGACCTTGGACATTCCTGCGATCAAGAATTTGCGCATTGCCATCAACACTCTCGACACGCTGGGCGAGGCCAAGGACGCGCGATGCATCGTGCTCAACCGAGCGGACACCAAGGTTGGGCTCAAGCCCGACGATGTTGAGTCGGCCCTCAAGGAGTCGATCGCGGCCAGCGTGCCCAACAGCCTCAGCGTCCCCTCATCGATCAACCGGGGCGTGCCCATCGTGCTCGACGACGCTCGAGGCCCCGTTGCTGTCGCGATCAGGGAGCTCGCCGACATCCAGATCCGCCAGCGCTTCGGGGAGACCTTGCCGAATGGTGCCAAGCGCAGCTTTGGTCTGCTGAGGAGCAAGCGATGAGCAACCTGGCCGACCGGCTGGAGCAGGCGCGGCAGCAGCAGGCAACCTTTGGCCAGGGCCCGGTCGCAGTTCGCAATGGGTCCGAGTCCGGGGCCGCCCGCCGCAGAGGCGGCGACCCCTTTGCGGGCGTCAAGGAGCGCGTGCACCAGGCACTGCTGGAGTCGCTGGGACCGCGTCTCTACGACCCGCACCTGTCAGAGGCCGAGCTCGCCGGCCAGGTGCGCGCGACCCTGCAACAGGTGATCGAGGCGGAGCAGACCCCGCTGTCGCATGCGGACCGGTCGAAGATCGCGCAGGACGTCTCCGACGACATCTTGGGTCACGGGCCGCTCGAGCCGTACCTTCGCGACGCAGAGGTCACTGAGATCATGGTCAACGGCGCTGACAGCATCTTTATCGAGCGCGATGGCCGGATCTTCCCTGTGGACGCCCGATTCTCGGACGAGGCCCATCTGCGTCGAACGATCGACAAGATCGTCTCCCGGGTTGGCCGCAGGATCGACGAGTCGAGCCCATTGGTGGATGCCCGACTGCCTGATGGTTCACGCGTGAACGCGGTCGTCGCTCCCATCGCGCTCGACGGGGCGATACTCACTATCCGAAAGTTCGCGGCAGATCCCTTCACTGACCGCGACCTCATCAGCTTCGGCACGATGTCAACGCAGGTACGCGACTTCTTCAGAGCGTGTGTCCTAGGGCGTCGCAACATCATCATCTCGGGAGGCACAGGTTCGGGCAAAACGACATCGCTCAACGTGCTCAGCGCCTTTCTGCCGCACGACGAGCGCATCATCACGATTGAGGACGCTGCCGAGCTCCAGCTTCACCAAGAGCACGTTCTTCGTCTCGAGGCGAGGCCTGCAAACATCGAGGGACGCGGGGCGATCTCGATTCGCGAGCTCGTCAGAAACAGCCTGCGCATGCGGCCCGATCGGATCATCGTCGGTGAGGTCCGCGACGGTGCCGCACTCGACATGCTCCAGGCAATGAACACCGGTCACGACGGATCCCTGACGACCATCCACGCCAACAGCCCTCGCGACAGCCTGTCGCGCCTGGAGACCATGGTGCTCATGGCCGGGATCGAGCTGCCGGTACGCGCGATCCGTGAGCAGGTGTCCGGTGCACTGGATCTGATCATCCAGCAGTCGCGACTCAAAGACGGGACACGTCGCATCGTCGCCGTGACTGAGGTCGTCGGGATGGAGACGGACGTCGTCACTCTTCAGGACATATATACGTTCGACTACTCCGCGGGCCGCGACGACACCGGGCGCTTCCGCGGAGGTCTGGTGCCGACCGGCATCCGCCCCAAGTTCTCGCAGGACCTTGCTGATCTGGGTGTAGAGCTGCCGAACTCGCTCTTCGCACGGACATACCTGTGAACTTGAAACGCCTTATCGTCGCAATCGGGCTGGTTGCGGGCCTGCTCCTCTTCGGGGGGGCTCCGCTGATGGCGTATGCGGACGAGCCGGTGACGATCGGCATGAGCGATGTCACCGCCAACGAGAGTGGTGTCACGGGTGTACTGACTCTGCGCAGCAAGTCTCCGACGCTTGTCGACCCCGGCTCGCTCAAGGCGACCATTGACGGCAAGGCCGCGCCCGTCTCGATCAAGCAGGCGCCCAAGCTCGAACGGCGCGCAATGATCGTCATCGACACCAGCGGCTCCATGGGGACGTCGGGAATGCAGACGGTCCGCACGGCGATGGCGCAGTACCTCAAGTCCGTTCCCGATGACGTCCTCGTCGGGGTGGCGACCTTCGCAGACACGGCCGGAGTCGACCTGGCCCCTACGGCTGACAGGGCCGCAGTTCAGCGTGTCGTCGACGGTTTGGAGGCTCGTGGCAACACCAGCCTGTATGCGGGCATGCAGAGCGCCGTCAAGGCCTTGGGGAAGAAGGGCGATCGCAGCATCGTCCTGCTCAGCGACGGAGCCGACACGGTGGCCAACAACCGGGATGCGGCATTGGCCAAGACCACTGCGGCCTTGAAGAACGCCGGGGTGCGAACCGACGTGGTCCAGTTCAAGACCACGGACCCGGACGCCGTCACATCCCTGCGCGCCTTCACTAAGGCGAATGGTGGTTCTCTCGTACCTGCGGGTGACACCGCAGCGGTCGCAGCAGCGTTCCAGCAGTCCGCCAAGGCGCTGGACTCGCAGGTGCAGTTCACTGTCCAGTCGGACAGCAAGCTGGCCGGGGCCCACGAGCTCGCCCTGTCCGGCACGGCCGGAGGGACGAACTTCAACTTCGCTCGGACCGTGACGGCAGCTGCCGCGGCCACTCCCACCCCTAAGCCGACCCCGACCGACTCTGGTGCGGCCGCCGTGGCGTTGCCCCCGGGTGGTCCGTTGCCACTCGAGAAGGTGCAACCGTGGCTCATCTGGGTAGCCGCGGCACTCGTTGCCTTGGCGCTCTTCACCGTGACTGCGACGATGATGGTCCCCACACTTCAGACGAGGCGTGAGGCCCGGGTCGCCTCCATCGAGAGCTACGTGGTGGGCAGTCGCCGATCGCGAGCAGACCGCCAGCCTCGGTCAACGCCAATCACGGAGCAGCTGGTGGCCTTCGGCGACCAGGTGATGAAGCGGCGCACCTCCACCAAGGGAACAATGGCGCTCATCGAGCGTGCGGACCTCCCCTTCCGGGCGGGAGAGTGGTTCATCCTGCAGGGTGTCTCAACCATCGTCTGCGTCGCGCTCGCCTTCGTCCTCATGCGGGATGCCTCGGGGCTCGGGCTCCTCATTGCGATCGTGATCGGCGCACTCCTTGGGCTCCTCATACCGCGAGTTGTTCTGCGGTCGATGGCCAGTCGACGGGCGAAGAAGTTCGAGCGTGTGCTGCCGGATGTCCTCACGCTCGTCGCTACGAGTCTCCGGAGCGGCTTTGGGCTCCCCCAGGCGCTCGACGCGGTGGCGCGCGACGCCGCGGAGCCGGCGGCAAAGGAGTTCTCTCGCGCCCTTGCGGAGACGCGTATCGGCACCGACGTCTCTGACGCGCTCGAACACATGGCGGATCGTATGGGAAGCGTGGCGATGCGTTGGACGGTCATGGCCATCCGTATCCAACGCGACGTGGGCGGAAACCTCGCCGATACCCTGACCACCACCTCGAAGACCCTGCGGGACCGGGATTCCTTACGGCGC
This sequence comes from Humibacillus xanthopallidus, assembly GCF_006717145.1. GTDB lineage: Bacteria > Actinomycetota > Actinomycetes > Actinomycetales > Dermatophilaceae > Humibacillus > Humibacillus xanthopallidus. The sequence continues at coordinate 895,615 of NZ_VFQF01000003.1, forward strand.
CTCGTGTCCACGCTGTCCGCCGAGGGCCGTCTCTCCGCCTACATCCTCATTGCGCTTCCCATCGCGATGTTCTTCTACATGACGCTGGTGAACTACGAGTACGTGAGCCTCCTTTGGACGCGCACGCTCGGACTGGTCATGCTCATCGGCGTGGGTATCTTGATGGTGATCGGGATCTTCTGGATGCGCCGAGTCGTGAAGATCGAGGTGTGAAGCCATGAATGTCATCTATGTCGCGGCGATGCTGATAGCTCTTGGACTCCTGGCAGCGGTGCTGCTTCTCTTCGCCAGTTCGAGTGGGCCGACCGGCGTCGCCAAGTCACTTTCCCTGATCGACGAGTCGGTCGGTGACCGCTCGGTCGTGCGAACTGAGCTTCCGGCGAGCGATCGGCTGGTTGCGCCGATCCTCAACAGAACCCGTCGCCTGGCCTTTGCGCTGTCTCCCAGGGACGTGGGCGAACGTCTGGCCCGTGGCCTCGATCGAGCCGGCAACCCATCTCCGTGGACGGTGGAGCGTGTCATGGGCACCAAGGGCGCAGCCCTGCTCATCGGGCTGCTCCTCGGCATCGTCTTCGGCGGGCTGTCGCTCAAGGGACTGTTCTACGCAGCCGTACTGGGCACCGCCTTCTTCTTCCTGCCCGACTTGCTGCTCTACAACGCCGCTCTACGACGACAAGAGGAAACGGCCAAAGGACTCGCGGAGGCGCTGGATATGCTCACTGTCTGCGTGGAGGCGGGGCAGGGCTTCGACGCGGCACTTGTGCAGGTCTCGCGAAACATCGACGGCCCCATCGCCGGAGAGTTCGCGCGAGTTCTCTCCGAGATCCAGATCGGCAAGTCGCGAGGAGAGGCCTTCGCGGCCCTCGGCGACCGCATCGCGACCCCAGAGGTGCGGAACTTCACATCGGCCCTCGTCCAGGCAGACCGGCTCGGCCTCCCCATCGGCGCCGTGCTGCGTGAACAGACCGCTGCCTTCCGGCTCGAGCGGAAGCAGAAGGCGGAGGAGCGCGCCCAGAAGGTGACGATCAAGATTCTCTTCCCCATGCTGCTGTGCATCTTCCCGGCGCTCATCATCGTCATCATCGGGCCCGGAGTTATTCGAATGGTGGAGGCCTTTAGTGGGGGAAACCTTTGATTTGCCCCCGGGAAATGGGGTCAGCTGCGGGCCATAAGCACCAAGTCCTTCGTGGTGGCCTCAGTTCGCCATCCGGCCCCTGAGACCACTTGCAGCGCAGGCGAGTCAGCCTTGAGAAGTGCGTAAGCGCAGCCCGTGCTGGCGACATACTGTCTCCAGTTGCTGCCGCCCGAGATGAAGTCTCGATAGGCCTCGATCTGATCGACCGAGTAGATCTCGAAACGACTGTCCATCGTAGGTCGCAGGTCCGGGTGCTCGAGGATGAGCCAGCCGCCGTACAGCAGGTCGTTGCAGACCACTGTGCCCCCGGGAAGCTTCGAGAGAGCGGGCCCCATCGCCTCCGGGCCCAGCCCTGAGTCCTGTGCCCGCACCGCAGCCGTCAGCCCGGCCACTCCGAGCGCGAGCAGAACTAAGCCAGTCGTGACCAGGATCTCGGTGCGTGCTACTCGCTCCCTGGCCATGCCGGTCAGGCCGTGCAGCGCCCCGGCTGCCATGGGTGCGGCAATCACGGCTGCTAGACCGATGGTTCGCACGTAGGTCAGGGCAAGGGCGAGCGCCATGAGGCACAACAGCAGGTGCGCCCATCGGCGCGACCGCGGCGGCCTCCACGCTCCCACCGTCGCGAGGACCAACAGAGCCAGGGTGACTAGGAGATGAGGGTCCGTGCGTGCGGGAGGCTGCCACTCAGTGATGAACTGCGTGACCTCGTGGACTTGAAAGGGTGAGGCCAGCAGCCGGGGGCCGACGGGTGTCAACGCCCCCACGGACAAGCTGCCCAGGACGACGAGCGCTAGGCGGGTCAGGTCTCGCCCCCTGACCCCCCGCCCAGCCCAGAGCCCGAGCACAGCGGCACTGCCGATGCCGGCGGAGAGGAACCACAGGCCGTGGGAGCATGCCCAGAGCCACGTCAGAGGGATGAGCCACCATCGGGGCCGGTGGTCGTCGATCGATCGAAGCCAAGCGTGGGTGGTCACCGCAGCGAGCGCGAAGCTCGCCAGCTGCGGTCGGGGTGACAGGCTCGCCGAGAGGGCGAAGAAGGCGGCCATCGTGATCACCGCCGCCGTCAGCATCGATGACCGTGCGCGACATGTCGCCCACACCACGAGCAGGACGCCGACGCTGGCGATGATGAAGAGCCACACCACAGCCGCATAGCCGCCAAGTCGATAGGCAGCGCTCATGGCGAGCTCGGGAAGCCACTGGTTGAGGATCCAGGGCTGGGTGCTCGAGGCGCTCCATGGGTCCGTCGTCACGAAGTCCCATGTGTGCGCCAGACGAGCGCCCGCCGCGATGTGCCAGAAGCTGTCGGGGTCGCGTAAGGGCTCCACCACGCGTATCGCCACAAAGACCACCAGTACGCCGATCAAGCTCACTCGCAACCAGCGAGGGAGTGTGGAGGCGTTGCCCTCGGCGGTGCTCTGACCCGCGGTCACTTGGCGATCACGCTTGAGCAGGCTCTGCCGCGAGCTGTCGTGGGCCGTGTCTTCAAGCGTTGCATTGGGATCCATCAATAGTGATTGTGGCCTGTTCATCACACCGAGCGGGTCGTTGATTCCCCGGGTAGACCACCCACTTCCGCGAAGTTCGGGGACCCTCGTGTACCTTGCCCGCTCGGTGACACCTCCTCAAGCGTAGAGGGGATCAGTCGCCAGTGAGCAGGGCATCGCCGACGCGTCGGCGCTGTTAGCCCCGGTCATTCATGGGCGGTGGGCTTGTCGCGAGGTGGGTGGTGGGGGCTCGTTGCGTGGTGACCGGGCGGGAGGCGTGCGGGAGTGCCGCGTGGCGCTGCGGTGCGGGTCTCCGGGACGTGCTGTGGTCGAGGGTCGGGGGTCGGGGTCGATCACTCAGGTCGGTGCCGGGATCGCCGTGATCCGCTTGAAGGTGGCCGCGATCTGCTTGGCCCAGGGCAGGTTTGTGGGATCCGGAGCCGGCGGGCTCGGCCGCCGCGGGTGAGCCGGGCGGGCACGTGCAGCAGCCGGTAGCGCAGCGCTTTGGGCTCGCACTCCTTCAACGCCTCGGTGCAGGGGCTGGCCGCGCCGGCCGGAGAGCCCGCCCTGTTCACGGCAGGGCAGGAGCCCCCGTCGGTGGTCGGCCGTGACGGCCCGGGTCGGGTCGTGGGCACCGACTCGCGGGTCCTGTTCGACGCTCTCACAACGGTTTTCACGGACCTGGGGTTCGACGCGCTCGGGGACGCGGTGTTCCGCGACCTGGTGCTCGCCCGGGTCGTCGAGTCGACCTCGCTGCTCGACTCCGGACGGGTGCTGAATGACCTGGGCCGGGCGCCGGCGAGCTACGCGACGATGAAACGCACCCTCGCCCGAGCCGGGATCGGCAACTACCGCGACCAGGTCGCCGCGGCGTGCTTCGCTCACGCCAGCGCCAGCGGCGACATCTCCCTCGTTCTATACGACGTCACGACGCTCTACTTCGAGGCGGAGGAGGAGGACGACCTGCGCAAGGTCGGCTACTCGAAGGAGCGCCGGGTCGACCCGCAAGTCGTCGTCGGCCTGCTGGTCGACCGTGGCGGGTTCCCGCTCGAGATCGGCTGCTTCGAGGGCAATCGCGCCGAGACGGCCACGATCATCCCGATCATCCGGCAGTTCCAGGCCCGCCACCGGCTGGCCGACATGGTCGTGGTCGCCGACGCGGGAATGCTGTCCGCGAGCAACCTGCGCGAGCTCGACGAGGCGAACCTGCGGTTCATCGTCGGCTCCCGCGTCACGAAGGCCCCGATCGACCTCGCCAGCCACTTCCGTTGGCACGGCGACGCGTTCACCGACGGGCAGCTCATCGACACGATCACCTCCAAGACCGGGCACAAGAGCGAGAACAACCCGCGGCTGCGGGCCGAGCCGGTGTGGGACCCAACCGCGCATTCCGGCTCGTGGCGGGCGGTGTGGGCCTACTCCCAGAAGCGGGCGGTCCGCGACGGCAAGACCCTGACCCTGCAGGAGAACCGGGCCCGGGCGGTCATCGACGGGCAGAAGAGCGCCCGCACCCCGCGGTTCGTCAAGACCGCACGCGGCGCCCGGAGCCTCGACGAGGCGTCCCTGGCCCGGGCCCGCTCGCTGGTCGGGCTCAAGGGTTATGCCGATGTCGGGGTTATGCCGACAGAGGGCTCAGGATCGTTGGTGGCGGCCGTGGCCGAGTTGTGGTCATCGGCATAATCACAGGCTCTTGAGCCAGGCGAGCAGCGGGTCGTCCGGGTGGTACTCGCCTGCGGGTATGTCGGGATGCCGAGTGCGTTCGAGCGCGGCCCGTTTGATGTTCAGGTCGGCGTGCAGGTACATGCTTGTCGTCGCGATGGACTCATGACCGAGCCACAGGGCGATGACGGCGGCATCGATCCCTGCCTCGAGGAATCGCATGGCCGCCGTGTGCCGCAGAGTGTGGACCGTGACGTGCTTGCCGGCCAGTTCGGGACAGCTGGCATGGGCTTTGGCCACGTATAGCGAGAGTCGTTGCTGCACCGCGTCAGGCGACAGTGCTCGGCCCTGTGTCGTCGGGAAGAGCGCGTCACCTGGACGTGCCTGCCGTTCGTGGAGGTACCCGGTCAGCACGGCGGCGGTCGCTGTTGTCAGTGGTGTGGTGCGCCTCTTGCGGCCCTTGCCGGTGCAGGCGACATGGGGGCCGGCGCCGAGGTGGAGGCTGACGGTGCGCAGTCCGGTGAGCTCGCTGAGCCGCAGCCCGGTTTGCGCGGCGAGGGTGAACATCGCCCGGTCCCTTCGACCGGTCCAGGTGTCGGTGCCGATCGCGTCCAGCAGCGCCTGGGCCTCGAGGTTGGTCAGGAACGTCGGCTGCGGCTTGGGTTTCTTCTTGACCGGGATGGCGTGGATCCGGGCGGCGGCGTCCAAATGCTCGGGCGACCTGGTGGCGTGGAACGCCATCACGGACTTGATCGCGGCCAGCCGCAGGTTCCTGGTCGCCGCGCTGTTGCCCCGCGAGGTTTCCAGGTACTCAAGGAACGCGAGCACTGAAGCGGCGTCGACGTCGGTGACAGCGAGCTGGTGAGCGGGCACGTGACGGGCCTCGGCCAGGTAACGCAGGAAGAGCCGCCACGTGTCGCGGTAGGTGCGGATCGTCGCATCGCTCATGGCGCGCTGGGTGATCAGGTACGCGGTGAAGTACTCGTGCAGCACCGGCGCGAGCAGAGTCGTGACGGCCATCACGGCTCCTCGCTTTCGAGCTCGTGATCGTCGAGGCCGGGCTCGAGCCGTAGGGCCGCGAGGGCTGCGACCTCGGGCGCCGCTTGCAGGTACCAGTAGGTGTCCGCCGGGTTGGCGTGCCCGAGCCAGACCGACAACAGGGCCAGCGTCCTGGCGGGGTCGCGTCCTTGTCGGTACGCGTCGATCATGGACTGGGTCGCGAACGCGTGGCGCAGGTCGTGCTGGCGTGGCCGGGCCCCAGCCCGTGGTGGCAGGGCGACGCGCTGGGTCATCTGGTGGAAGGCGCCCTGCGCGGTCCGGTAGGCCAGGGCGCTGCCCTTGAACGTGACGAAGACTGGTCGGTCCGGCGCGGTCCCGAGCCGGTGGCGCACCGGCAGGTGCAGGTAGCCGGTGATCGCTTGACGGGAGGTCTCCTCGAGCAGGACGACGCGTTGCCGGCCGTACTTGGCCTGCGTGATGACGATGATCCCCTCGTCCAGGTTGAGCTCGCCAATGGTGAGCCGGAGCGCCTCCCCGATCCGCATCCCCGTGACCGCCAGCAGCCCGGTCAAGGTCTTCAAGGTGGCCGCCTTGAGCGGCGTGAACAGGTCATCGGCGGCCGTCATCAGCGCTCGGATGTCCGCGCCGGTGTACAGGTATGGCGTCGCGCGCCGGGACCCGCCGACTCCTTGACGGACGGCCGGCACGTCGACCGGCAGGCCGGACCCAGCCAGGAAAGTCGCGAACTGCCGGACGGCGGACAGCCGGTCTGAGAGCCACCCCGGGGACCCTCCGACCGGCGCGTGTGACCACGTCAGGGCCTGACCGTTCGTGAACAACCGGCCCTCGCCTCGGTCGGCGGCGGATGGGGGCAGGGAGGCGACGAACTGGGTGAGCAGGTGTTCGACCTTCGGGTTCGGCTGGAACCCCCGCGCCGCGCGGAAGGCCATGTACTCGCCGACCAGAACGGTCAGGTCGTCAGTCATCGCCGGTCTCCGTCGGCCACGGCCGGGCCAGCACCGCCAACGAGTTCAGGTCGAACGACGCGTAGGTCATGGTGACCTGGGCGGTGCTGTGGCCGAGCAGCTCACCGACCTCGACCAGCGTGCCGCCCGCGGCAAGCACGGCGCGGGCCGCGGAGTGGCGCAGCCGGTGGGCGTGTACCGTCCCCAGTCCTGCGGCAGCGGCATGCCGGGACACGACCTCGGTCACCGCGCACCTGGTCATCGGCTTGGGCTCGCCGCGGACCTGCAGGAACACCTCGCGGTACCCGACAGTCGTCGCGCGCCGCTGCAGGTAGTCGACGAGGGCTTGGCCGACGTCGTGCGGGATCGGCAGGGTCAGCCTGCCCCCGCCCTTGACCGTCGCGGTGAAGGTCCCCGCGTGCCAATCGATGTCGTCCAGTCGCAACCCGGCGGCCTCACCCGCGCGCAGCCCCAGCCGGGACAGCAGCAACAGCAGCGCGTAGTCCCGAACGCCCGTGAGCGTCCGGCGATCCGGGCTGGCCAGCAACCGCCGCAGCTGCTCGGCAGTAAGCGCCTCGGGCAACTTGCCCGACCGGTGGGTCACCACCGTCCCGACGGCGCCGGTCAGGTCACTGTCCGTCCATCCGGACATCCACGCGAACCTCAGGAACGACCTGACCGCGGTAGCGATCAGCTTCAACGACTCAGGCGCGTACCGGTCAGCACGATCCGTCACATACGACCTCACGCGCACTGCCGAAACGGCCTGCAGGTCAACGACACCCGGCCGGTTCGCCAGTTCGGACAGGAACGTCCGAACGTGACGCAGGTAGCACTCCCTCGTGGACACCGCCACCGCCTTGCCAACGGTCAGGAAGTCGCCGAACTCCCTCAACGCCTCCTCGACAGACACCCGCCGCCCGTCGGGACCTTCCACACCCTCACCGCTCATGCGGGCAACTCCTTCCTTGAGTCAGGAAGGCCAGCCTCCCGTCCCGCAGGAAGGCCCCGCGATTATGCCGACAATCCAAGCCACCACAACGCGCTCAGCAGCGACAATGCAAGCGATCCCCTGTTAGTCGGCATAACCCCGACATCGGCATAACCCTTGTTATGCCGAACTCGGGATAAGAAGGGCTACGTCAGCAACATCCCCGCCCACGACATGCCCGCCGGCGAGGTGATCGGCTCCTACCACGACCTGTGGCACGTCGAGCAGCCCTTCCGGATGAGCAAGACCGACCTGCGCGCCCGGCCGACGTTCCACCGTACCCGGGACGCGATCGAGGCGCACCTGACCATCGTGTTCACCGCGTTGGCGATCTCCCGAGAGGCGCAGGCCCGGATCGGGCTCGCGATCCGCAACGTCATCAAGCAGCTGCGGCCGCTGCGCTCAGCGACCATCGCGATCAACGGAACGCAGCAGACCTTCCACCCCGCCGACCAGCAGGCCATCCTCGACGCGATCCAAGCCAGGAAAGTCACGCACTAAGCGATTGAGCCAACTCAGGCCGTAGCCGCCTTTGAACGTGGCCGCTGCCGCCTCCTTCTCGCTGTGCGCGGTGACCAAGGTGGCGTCCACGTCGAGCACGACGACATCGCCGAGGTCGGTGTCGGCGACCCTCGAGGCCGGGACTCCGCCGGCCGTCTGCAGCTGGGACCAGACGTGCCGGCGCACCCGTGCCCGGGCCGTCTCGATCCGTCGGATCGCGGCGGGGGTCAGCTCGTCCAGTGCCCGCCACGCCGTCGGCGCTGACGCGACCGGCCCCAGCACCGCGCCTTGGTGGCGCAACACGTCGATGTCGGCAATGGCCTCCCCGCCGTCGGCTAGCAGGACCGCGACACCGGGCGGAAGCCGACCCGGGCGGTCGCCGGCGACAGCTGCTGGGTCAGCCCGACCCGGTCCGCGAGGAGCCGCGTGGCGACACTGCCCGCGTGCCCGAGCACCCCGGTCCCGTTGGCCGTGACGGACAACCCGGATGACCAGGTCGTATGCTCCACCTGCGAAGTGCCTTCCCATCGAGCTTACTGAACCGTCGAGAAGTCCAGTATCTCGTTGTGTGACAGGCACTTTCGCGCGTCCCGGGCTCGTGTCAGATCACGACACGTGAACGATCCGGGCTAAGGAATCGGCCCAGCGTCACCCCCCACAAAGTGGGTGATCCAGTAGATGCCGAGGGCGAATCCCGCGATGCCCATTATCCCAAGCACGAAGATGCCCTTCGGACCCTTTGAGGCGAGGGGCGAAAACATGACGGCGGCCGGGAATCCGAATATGAGGTAGCGGACAATGCTTCCCGACATGTATGTCGCGATCGCGATATACAACGGGTAGGCCACCATCCAAGCCCTCAACTCGACAGGGAATGCGCGTGGGACCAAGCGGGCTGCTGCCCAAACGAGAGTGAGCGTCAGGATCGCCATAAGGATCCACCCTGGCGCCCCATAGTTGATTGCCATTGCTGCCCATGATCGCGGCTCCCCCGGCGCCGCCCAAGATGCCATTGCATTCAGATAGACATTGGGTTCGCCCGAGAGATAACCCGCTGTCACCGGCCAGACGCCGGCCAAGGCCACACAGACGGATACCAAAATGGGCGTTAACCAGCGAGCGTCGGTCACTCCTCTACGGAGCAGCACGAGGCCGTGGCCCGCTCCCATGAACGCAAATGGGATAAGAATCGGCCTACACAGCGACAGGAAAACTAGAACCAGCATCAAGCCGGCGTAGTTCCTGCGCAAGAGAAGATCAGTGGCCAAGACCAGCAGGAGCAGCGCAAGCGACTCTGTATAATCCATCTGCATGACTGGCGCGGCCATCCAAGTGCACAGAAGTGCAACGACGACGATTGCGCTGGCTCGATCGAGAGATCGCTCTAAGAGGTGAAACAGACATACCACTGCTGCGGCAGCCGCCAACACACTGACGATCGGCGCGGAGATCGAGGGGCTGATCGTGGTGGCCAAGGAGAAGAGCTTGACGAGCGACGGGTACAGCGGATAAAAAGCCCAAACTGGATCTGTTGGGTCACCGATTGGGTAACCATCTCGCGCGATTCGCGAATACTGCACACCGTCCCACCTGGCGACAAAATTGGCGTACTCTCCGTCACTTGCCATGACGAAACAGAGCGCAAAGATTCCTTGCGTCAACAGGAAGACCGATAGTGCCACACTGAGGCGACGAAACGGTTCCTTGGTTCCCCTCGCCGACCGCGTCGGTTGGCCGTGTGTCAACACAGTCGAATCATGGCCGCATCGCGACCCGCGCGCCAGGTTCTCCTCAAACCGTAGGACCAACTTCACTCCGCTGCGGCCGGCATGGTCGCCGGCGTTGGCCTGACTTGCACAGGTCGGCCGTGATCTGTCGGGTCTGCTGGCGTTTGTGCTGGTCAGGGGTGCGCGGGCTGCGAGAGATTGACACACTAATCGGGCTCTTGGGACCTGAGGTGGGAGCGGCGGTGACACGCCCGGTCTCGTGATGCGCCGAGGGAGGGGTCGAGGCCCTCAGGATCAGTAGCGACCAAGCTTCTTCTCCGCGAGGACCTCGACGATGACCGAGCCTACGGCGTGCTCTGCTGGGCGCTGCTCTTCCCCGACCGTGTACTGCGGCAACTGCGATCTGTTGGTGGGCCTGGAGGGGCTGCACGTGGTGGAGGTGGTTCAGGCCGAGGAGCATCTTCGGGTGCGGGTGGAGTCCCCGCCGGGGCCGATGGGGTGCCCGGCGTGCGGGGTGGTGGCGCTCAGCCACGGCCGGCGTGAGGTCGAGCTGATCGACGCGCCCTGCTTCGGGCGTCCCGTGCGGGTGCTATGGCGCAAGCGGACCTGGACCTGTCCCGAGCCGGCATGCGGTTGCGGAAGCCTCGGGCGACGCGTCGGTGGAGCTCGATGAGGCCGTTGATCGCTTCGGTGCCGCCGTTGTTCGCGCCGCCGGTTGTGAAGTTGGCCAGGAACGCCCCACGCCACTGGGACAACGTGCGGCCGAGCGGGCGATCTCCGGGATCGGGCACGACCGAAACGAGTCGAGGATCTTCTCGGCGACGACGCGGCCGGCGGCGTGGCTCGCTTGTGGTGGGCGGAGCGGACCTGATGGGCGCATTGGTAGGCGACCCACACCTCGTCGTGGCGCGTCGGCCGCGATCGCTGCGGCGATCCGGCCCTGCTGGCGTTCGGTGAGGTGCTCGGCGCCGGCGTGCAGGATGTTCCGGTCCGAAAGAGCGGGTCTTTCTTACGGCCGCGGTGGCCGTGGATCTCCTGCTGGACCCGACGCCGCACCTCGTCCACGGCGTGCCCGGCGAGTGTGCTCACCGCTGCGTCGGCGCGCTAAGGAGCACGTAATCGGCGCTGCGGGCTACAACTTTCCACCCTTCCTGCTTCACCAAGCCCTGAGCTGGAGGGAGGGCAACACCCAGAAGGGCGTAAGTGCATCCCGTTCGCTGAGGGTAACTCTCCCACCCCCGCCCGCCCTTCTGAAAGTCTATGTATGACGTGAAGGTGTCGAGCGAGTAGACCTCGGTCCGGCCGTCGATAGCCGGCTTCAGCTGCGGGTGCCGCCAAATCAGCCAGCCGCCCAGAGCGTACTCATTGCACAGGACAGTTCCACTCGGCAACGAATCGAGGGGGGTATTGAGGTTGTTTGCGCCGCCCTGCGGAAGAGAGGCGCGTGCTGGGCTCAGAACCGCGGCGACGGATAGCCCCAGAACAACTAGACCGACCGTCAAGGAGACTTCTTGGCGGCTTTGGGCTTCTCTGGGGAGACCGGAAGCCCGCTGGAGGACCGCCGCGGTCATCGGAGCTACGATCGCCGCACCCACGGGCACAGTGCGGACATATGCCAAGGCCAATCCGGTAGCGAGCGTGAGCAGGAGGATGTCCGTCCACGGTGCTTTGTGTAGAGAGCGCAGCCATGGCAAGAGGCATGCAGCTACCAAGACAAGAAAGGCGACGAATCCGATGTCTCCCAGCGAGGGAGGTCGCCACTCTTCAATGAACTGCGTGAAGCCCCTCACCTCAAGTGGGCTCATGAGCAGAGCGGGTCCGACCGGGGTGACCGCCGCGGCCAGCACCGACGCCACAGGGATCGAGGCAAGTCGCCAACAGTCCCGGAAAGTGGTGACTCGATCGAAGAGCATTCCGAGTAGGGCGGCGCAGCCGATCATGGGCCCGACAAACCACATCCCATGGCTGCAAGCCCAGACCCAGGACAGAAGTATCAGCCACCATCTCGGTTTCAGGTCCTTGGCCGTGTCCAGCCACGCGTTGGTGACGACGATCGTCAGGGCGAAGGTGACCAAATGAGGTCGCAGACTGAAACTGTTGCTCATCGCGAGGAACGTGCAAGTCATCACAAGTGAGGTGACAAGAAGCGAAGCGCGCTTTCTCAGGGTGGCCCACAAGACCAGGAGTATCGCGGCCGCCCCCATGGGGAGGAGCCACGCCACGGCCGGAAGTCCACCGGCCTGCTGGGCCCAACTCATCAGGATTTCAGCCAGCCACTCATGCAGTCGCCACGTTTGCGTCGACTGCGCGCTCCACGGGTCGGGGCCATTGAAGGACCAAGTCGCCCGCAAATAGTCGCCAGCTGCAAGGTGCCAGAAGGTGTCAGGGTCCGAGATGGGCTTCAGTGACACAAGGGTCATGGCAAGGATCAGTACCCCTGGAAGGCTACGTCGCAACACCAGAGGCAGAGCGCTGTTTCGTCCCGCCGAGATCTCTTGGGCCGTGTCAGGTGTCCCTTCTAGGCCACCCGCGAGTTGCCCGTGTCCCGCCGACGCGTGGGCTGAATTGGCCGTCACCCCGCGATCATGCCCGAAGCGATCCTTCGCGACGTGTTTTTGCAGCGTCCATGGTCACCTGAGGCCAAAGTTGCTGGCCGTTCCCTCACCCGATGCGTCGCGGCCCAATGTGTCGACGTGGCAGCGGTAAGCTGCCCGGACCTCGGGCAAAGAGGTTTGCCGCCCGCGGTGGACGCGGACGGCATACCTCAGCGGTTGAGGTGAGCGGTCAGGCGGTGGCGCCGACGGGCTCGTCAGCGCGCGACGCGAGGGCGTCGAACAGCGCGGCCAGCTCTCCCCGACGCTCGTCGCCCACGGTGAGCTCGCCGTCGGGGTTGACGTCCTGGGTGAAGACGAGGCCTGTCGAGCCGACGACGTCGGCCTTGACGTGGCCGAGCACCTTGGTGAGGTCGGCGGTCGCGTCGACGGCGCCGGTCCAGCCGTAGCCGACGAGGGCGACGGGCTTGGCGTCCCACTCGGCGAAGAGGTAGTCGATGGCGTTCTTGATCGGCGCCGGGAAGCTGCGGTTGTACTGCGGGGTCACGACCACGATGGCGTCAGACTCAAAGACCGTGGAGGCCCAGGCCAGGGTGTGCGGCTTGGCGTAGTTGCCGTTCTTGGGCATGTCCTCCTCGTCGAAGAACGGGAGGGTCGACAGGTCGACGAGCTCGACCTCCCACTCCGTGGAGGGAGCCTGCGCGGCGACCCACTCGGCGACCTTGGGGCCGATGCGGCCGGGACGGGTGCTGGACACGACGATACGTAGCTGCTTCACGATTCAACTAACTACCTCGCCCCCGCCCGCATTCCCCTGTGGGGCAACGGCGTGCAGTGACTTCGGCCACGGAGTAGCGTGGATGCTCTTGAGGCCCGAGAAGGCGGACACCGTGATCGGCAGCACCGAGACGCCCGAGTATGCCGAGCGGTTGCGCGCCCAGCGGCACGTCTGGTGGAAGCGGATCCTTCCCGTGCAGCTGCCCTACCGGATCAACGTCAGGCGTCAGCGCCTCGGCCGCACGCTCGACCTCGGCTGCGGGATCGGCCGCAACCTGTCGGCCCTGAGCCCAGGCTCACTGGGGGTCGACCACAATCCGCACTCCGTGGAGCTGGCCAGGCGCGCCGGCCTGCGCGCCATGACGGACGGAGAGTTCCTCGCCAGCGACGAGGCGAGGCCCGCGTCGTTCGACGGGCTTCTTGTCGCGCACGTCCTCGAGCACATGGACGCGGACCTTGGCCGCAAGCTGCTGCAGACCTACCTGCCCTACCTCCGCCCCGGCGGCGCGGTCTTCATCATCTGCCCGCAGGAGGCCGGCTACCACACCGATCCGACCCACGTGCAGTTCACGACGAGCGAGGACATCGAGCGGATCTGCCGCTCGGTGGGCCTCACACCAAGGCGCAGCTACAGCTTCCCGTTCCCGAGGCGGCTCGGTCGGGTCTTCGCCTACAACGAGTTCTGCGTCCGGGCGACCCTCGACGTGGCGCCTGGGTGATCGCATGGTGCTCGCACCTCTCAGCCACACGTGACGGGCGGGGAGTCTCGCGACGAGCCGGACGGCATACCCCGGTGGGGGACGAGCCCGCTCAGGACGCGATGAGCAGCGAGAGGGCTGCGGTGTCCACGTCGTCGCCGGGGTCGATGCCATCACGCGCGGCCAGCCGCGTCACGGTGCCGTGCGCGTCGGCCTCGATCCACGCGGCCCGGTGCGACAGCCCGAGGTGGGGGAGCCCGGGGAGGAAGAGGCACCCCGACGCCGTCTCGTACTCCGGCACCGACGCGTGCGTGCTCGCGGGCGGGTGGAGCACGGCGAGCCCGGGCGGCTGCTCGGTCGCGAACTGCCCCGGCTGCAAAGGGTGCTCGCCGATGAGCTGCCCCTCGGCGATGACGAGCCCGACGACGTGCTCGGGGGAGTCGTCGGGCACGGCCTCGGTGACCCGGAAGACGGTGCTGCCGGGCGGCAGCATGTGGGGGACGGCCGCCATGCGCACGGCGAGGAGGAGAACCTGGGTCCACTCGACGGTGTCGTCGGGCCAGCGCCCGAAGAGCAGGAAACCCCGCAGGCGGCCCTGGGCGCGCATCGGCGCCACCTCCACCTTGGCGTCACGGCCACGGTCCATCAGGGCCTCCCTCGCACGCGTGACGCCGAGTCCGGCCGGGCCACGTGATCACCGCGAGGTCGGGACGGATCGACAGTCACGCCTTCGTGTAGCTCTTGAGTGCAGGATGCCACCGCGACGGCCGATCTGGCGACGACTGGCCACATTTCGTTGCGTTCCCGAGTCCTCTTGTGGGGAGTGCACGCCTGACGGAGGTGATGCTCGCGCGAGGCAGATGGCCCAGCCCATGGAGGACGAGCTCGGCACGATGGCGCGCTGGACCGTCGGGGTGGTGGGCGGCTGAGTCCTTTCCACGCCGGTGCGTGAGCACGGCACCCCTTCGGTATGCCGTCCGGCCCGGTATGCCGTGGGGCCCGGTATGCCGTGAGGCTGGGGCAGTCGTGAGGCGCGGTATGCCGCATGGCTGGGTGCCGGGTGAGCTCAGGTGGCGTCGTGGTTGGAGTGGCTCGCGACCCAGGCCTCGAGGGCGGCGACTCTCGCCGTGAGCTCCTCGATGTCGGAGGGCTGCTGGGGCAGGCGCTGGAGGTAGGCGCGCTCGAGCGGTGACTCGGTGATGTCGGTGGTGCTGGGCGTCAGGCCGCGACGGATGAGGGTGCGGGCGAGCGTCGAGGGGCCGACGCCGATCTCGGTCGCGACCTCGGTGAGCTGCTCGAACTCCTCGGCGCTGAGGCGCACGGAGAGCACCTTGGCGCGTTCGATGGTGTGCGCTGCGGCGCGTGCCTCGGCGGCCGTGAGGGCGCGCGGAGGGGCAGCGGTGGTGGCGGTGGTGGTGGTGACGGGCTTGGTGGTGGTGGCGGGCTTGGCCATGGGGCTCCTTCATGTGACGGTGTCATGCGTTGTCAGTGGTCGAGTCTAGGGTGAAGTCATGGAGGTCAGCGAGCTCGTGGAGGACAGGGGCCTGGTCGGCGTGCTCCGGTTCGCTGACGAGGCGCTGCGGCTGGCCGCGGAGCGGTGTCCGACGTGGGGGTTGTCGCAAGAGCAGGTGGGTGAGGCGGTCGGGCTGGCGCAGCGGGTGCGTGACGCGGCGCAGGTGATCACGGCGGTCTCGGCGGGTGAGGCGCACTCGCGGGGGCTGGCGGCGGCGGAGGGGTTGTCGGCGGCGGACTGGTTGCGCACGCAGGCCCCGACGCTGGACCCGCGGGAGGCGCCGGGGGTGGCGAAGGTCGCGGCGGCGATGACCGAGCCGCGGTGGGCCGCGCTCGCGGCGAAGGTGACCTCGGGTGCGACCTCGGTCGCGCAGGCGGCGATGATCGTGCGGTTCCACGCCGATCTGGCCCGGATCGCGGATCCGGAGCACCTGCAGGCGGTCGTGGACGCGATGGTCGAGGTCAGTGACGTGCTCTCGGCGCGGGAGCTGGCGCGGGTGGCCGCGCACGGCCGTGCCTCGATGCGGCCGCCGGCAGACCTGGCCGACGAGGACCGGGCGATGCGGGCCGGTCGGGCGTTCAAGAAGATCGGTGAGACGGCCGGGTTCATCGACTACCTGCTGCGGCTGGACCCGGAGGCGGCCGCGGTCATCGAGGCCGCGATCGACCCGCTGGCCCGGCCCCGCCCTGACCTCGACTGGGGCGGGGACACCACGGCCGACCCGCGCCGGCCGGAGACCCGCCGCGCCGACGCGCTGCTGGAGATCGTGGGCCGGGGTGTCGCGGCGCCGGAGGGCGTGACCCGCACTCCGCGCACCCAGCTGGTCGTGACGATGACGATGGAGGCGCTGCTGGAGCGGCTGCGCGGGGCCGGGGTGTGCGACAACGACGCGGTCCTGTCACCGGCGACGGTGCGCCGCCTCGCGTGCGAGGCAGCGATCATCCCGATGGTCCTCGGCGGCCGCTCGCAGGTCCTGGACCAGGGCTACACCGAGCGGTACTTCACCCCGGCGCAGCGGCGGGCGCTGACCCGCCGTGACGGTGGCTGCACCTTCCCGGGCTGCACCGTGCCCCCGCAGTGGTGCGACGCTCACCACGTGACGCACTGGGCCGATGGTGGCCGCACCGACCTCGCCAACGGGGCCCTGCTCTGCGGGCGCCACCACACCGTCGTCCACGAGCGCGGCATGACCGCGACCGTCACCACCACCGCCGTCACCTGGCACCGCTAGCTGCCCCGCCCCGAGACCCCGCCCCCACCGGCGGGGCCACAGGCCTGCCTCGACTCGGCGCGGTGGTGGGCGACGAGGCCTCCCTCATTGGGTGAACGTTGTGCGAATGCTGGGGAAACGGTGCGGGGCGCCGTGCCCCTCCCCTAACGTGAATCTGATTCAGGTGTGCACGCCGTAACCGAAGGAGCAACATGCCTTCCTTCCTCGTTCCCGCCCTTGCCGACGTGGTCGCCATAACGGTGGTCGTCACCATCTATGTCCGTCGTCATCAGCGACGCGACCTGCTGCTCTCCTACATCGCGCTCAACATGGGGATCCTGACGGTCACAGCCGCGCTGGCCGACGCATCCGTGGGTGCCAGCCTCGGTCTCGGCCTCTTCGGCATCCTGTCGATCATCAGGCTGCGATCGGACTCCATCACCCAGGAGGAGATCGCCTACTACTTCATCGCGCTTGCGCTGGGTCTCGTGGCTGGGCTGCATCCCGGAACCCCCTACCTGACGCCAACCGTGTGTGTCGTACTCGTCGTCGTCATGTTCGTCGCCGACCACCCCGCCCTCCTCGCGAAGAGTCGCCGCCAGCTCGTGACGATCGACGCCGCCATCGCGGACGAGCGTGAGCTACGCACCGAGCTCGAGCAGCGGCTCGGAGCCGACGTCCGTCACTTCATCGTGCAGGAGCTGGACTTCGTGCGGGACCTGACCGTGGTGGACGTCCGCTTCCGAGAGGGAGTTCGCCCTTGCCGTCCGAGCCCGGGCCGTCAGGCACTGGCCCAGACCCCCGCACAGTCTCTCGACGCACTCGTCACCCGGGCGTCCCTGCGCAACCGATCTCCCGTCGCGGCGAGCAATGGCTCCCACGCCACCACGTCACCGGGTGCACCGCAGACGTCGCCTGGATGACACCGATGACGCCGGCGCGCGAGTGTCTCAGCGACACCGTCGGGCAGCTGCCCGGCATCTCGTTGGAGGAGGTCACCGACAAGGCTGACCTGCAGGTAAGGGTCGACCACAAGTACGTCGTCAGTCTGGACGTGTTCCAGCGGTTCATCGGGGCCATCGGTCCCCGGCTGGCGGTCCTCGACATCGACCGGCTCCGCGTCTTCCAGTACGAGTCCATCTACTTCGACACCGACATTCTGACGGCCTACCGGCAGCATGCCTACGGGCGCCGACGTCGGTTCAAGCTGCGCACGAGGACCTACCTCGACTCTGGCGACTGCCTGCTCGAGGTCAAGCTTCAGGGTGGGCGCGGAGAGACGGTCAAGAAGCGCATGCCCTATTCGGCGGAGCATCGCCACGTCCTCACCCCCGCCGCTCGCGAGTTCGCGACGATGCACCTGGACGACACGGAGGTCGTCGCCGACCTCGCGGAGGTGGTCACCTCTGCCTACAGCCGTTCGACTCTCGTCGACCTGACGGGCGGCAGCCGCGTGACGTGCGATGTCGACCTCTACTTCGCAGGCGGTGGCCGGGAGTGTCACGGCTCGACGGCTACGGTGCTGATCGAGTCGAAGACCGTCGGTGCCTCCGCCATTGCCGACGCGGTGCTGTGGCGGCTGGGTCAGCGGCCCATCGCGGTCAGCAAGTACTGCGCGGGGATGGCGCTGCTGCGGCCGGAGCTGCCCGCCAACCGGTGGAACCGCGAGCTGCGCACCCTCTTCGGCTGGGAGCCCGACCGCGCTGCTCCCCGAGCGGCCCCCGCTCTCGGATGACATGCGGGACGGTGCGCTGAACGGCCTCGGGCTGCCCAAGGACGATCGGGCCTGGGTCCACTGCCCCCGGGCGTGGCGTCAACGGCGACAGGACCGCGCCCCGGGCCGATCCTGCGTGCGGATCAGTCGCGGGTCGGGCGCTTCGCCCCTCCGGCGCGAGGGCCGCGGTCGGGGGTGAGCTCGATGAGCTGGCCTGAGATGCGGGTGCCGCGGAGGCGCTCGAGAGTCCCCGCAGGCAGGTCCGCGGGCAGCTCGACGATCGAGTGGTCGGTGCGGATGTCGATGTGCCCGAAGTCCTGACGCCCGAGGCCGCCCTCGTTGGCGATGGCGCCGACGATCTGGCGGGGCTCGACCTTCTGCCGCTTGCCCACGGCGATGCGGTAGGGCGCGAGCGGCACACTCGGCCCACCGCGGGAGCCTCGCTGCGGGCCGTCACGGCGCTCACCGCGCTGCGGGCGGTCGCCGTAGCCACCGCGATCGCCCCGGTCACGACGGTCACCTCGGTCACCTCGGTCACCTCGGTCACCGTGCGACCGGTCGTCGCGGTCGAAGCTGCGCCGCGCCGGACGCTCCGGCTCGGGGGCGAGCAGCATCGGCTCGTCACCCTGCAGCACGACGGCGAGGGCCGCGGCTACATCGACCTCGGGGACGTTGTGCTCGGTGACGTAGTGCCCGATGACGTCGCGGAAGAACTCGACCTTGTCGGTCGCGAGGGCGGCCGTGATCGCGTCGTCGAAGCGGGTGAGGCGCGTGGCGTTGATGTCCTCGACACTGGGCATGCTCATCGGGGTCAGCGTCTGGCGCGTCGCCTTCTCGATCGCCTTGAGCAGGTGGCGCTCTCGCGGGGTCACGAAGGAGATGGCGTCGCCGCTGCGGCCGGCGCGGCCGGTGCGACCGATGCGGTGCACGTAGGACTCGGTGTCGGTCGGGATGTCGTAGTTGACGACGTGGCTGATCCGCTCGACGTCGAGCCCTCGGGCGGCCACGTCGGTCGCGACGAGGATGTCGAGCTTGCCCGACTTCAGCTGGTCGACGGTGCGCTCACGCTGGTTCTGGGCGATGTCGCCGTTGATGGCCGTCGCCGAGAAGCCGCGGGCACGGAGCTTCTCTGCGAGGGTCTCGGTCTCGTTCTTCGTGCGGACGAAGACAATCATCCCCTCGAAGTTCTCGACCTCGAGGATGCGCGTCAGGGCGTCGACCTTCTGCGGGTAGGACACCGTGAGGTACCGCTGCGTGATGTTGGGCGTCGTGGAGCGGGTCGCCTTGACCGTCACCTCGACGGGGTCGTCGAGGTACTTCTTCGAGATGCGCCGGATCTGCGAGGGCATCGTCGCGGAGAAGAGCGCGACGTGCTTGTCGTCCGGGGTGTCGGCGAGGATCGTCTCGACATCGTCGGCGAAACCCATCTTGAGCATCTCGTCGGCCTCGTCGAGCACGAGGAAGCGCAGCTCGCGCAGGTCGAGCGTGCCCTTCTCGAGGTGGTCCATGATGCGACCGGGCGTGCCGACGACGATGTGCACTCCGCGTCGGAGCGCGCTGAGCTGCACGCCGTAGGCCTGGCCGCCGTAGACGGGCAGCACGTGAACGCCGGGCATCCGGGCGGCATACCGCTCGAAGGCCTCACACACCTGCAGGGCGAGCTCGCGGGTGGGAGCCAGCACGAGCGCCTGCGGCGACTTCTGCTTGAGGTCGAGCTGGCTGAGGATCGGCAGGGCGAAGGCGGCGGTCTTGCCGGTGCCGGTCTGCGCGAGGCCGACGACGTGTCGCCCCTCGAGCAGCGCGGGGATCGTCGCCTCCTGGATCGGCGACGGGTGCTCGTAGCCGAGCTCTTTGAGGCTCTTGAGGATTCGCTCGTCGAGCCCCAGATCGGCGAAGCTGGCACGGCCCGGCGCCTCGGTCGTCTCGCCGTTGACACCGTCCGTGGTGCTGTCGTCCGTGGTGCCCGTGCTGTTCGTCTCGTCGCTCACAGACCTGACGCTAGAGGTTCAGCGTGCCTTCGCACGACCCGCAGGGGGAATTGGCCCTCCTTCGACGTCGCGTCTACTCATTTCTTGCGGCGGGCGTCTGAGACGTACGCGCCTCCGGGACCCCGGTCGACGACGAAGAGCCCGACCGCCTCGAAGAGGTCGCTCAGCTTGGCGTAGCCGTAGAGGCGCGGGTCGAAGTCGGGTGACTGCTTGAGGAGGATGTTGCCCACGGCACCCAGTGAGGCCTGCCCGTTCTCCCCCGAACCGGCCGCCACGGCGGCGCGCAGCTGGTTGACGAGTCGGGCGTCCGACCTCAGCTCGGCCCCGGTCTTGGTGCTCGGCGGGGCGCTCGGGGCATCCCCCGTCTCCTTGAAGATCTCTGTGTAGATGAACTGGTCGCAGGCCGTGACGAACGGCCGCGGGGTCTTGCGCTCCCCGAAGCCGTAGACCCGTTTGCCCGACTCCCGGATGCGGGAGGCGAGCCGCGTGAAGTCGCTGTCGCTCGACACGAGGCAGAAGCCGCTGAACGTGCCCGTGTAGAGCAGGTCCATGGCGTCGATGATCATCGCGCTGTCCGTCGCGTTCTTGCCCGAGGTGTAGGCGAACTGCTGGATGGGCTGGATCGAGTGGTCGAGCAGCGCCGCCTTCCACCGACCCAGCTGCGGCGTGGTCCAGTCGCCGTAGATGCGCTTCACGCTGGCCACCCCGAACGTCGAGATCTCGGCGAGCAGCCCCTGGGCGGTGCCGGGGTCGGCGTTGTCGGCATCGATGAGCACCGCCAGGTGGGCGTTGTCGTCTCCCGTGGATGTCATGGCGCCATCCTGCCCCGCTCTCGCCCCGCGTGGAGGGGACATCCAGCCTGAATTCAGCAATGTCCCAGCGATCAAACAGGCTGAAGTGTGGTTATGCTGAGATTGTTGAAAGTTCTCGTGTGGCATTTCATGATAAATGCCGAAATAGCATATTCGCGCCTTGAGGGCGGGTGTTCCAGTCTTCACAAAATGATCCGGCCCCAGAGCCGGACTGCAATTCTGTCAATATGCGAAAACTACGAATTGCGAGCCTGTCGCTCTTCGCGTCGCTGGCCCTGGTGACACCTGCCGTCGCTGCATCCGCCGTGGTGCCGACGCCGCCCCAGACGATCACGGATCTTCCGACCGTCTACGTGACGCTCACGGACCTGCCTGCGAAGGACTCACTGAGCTACATCCACGCCAACAAGGACGTTCCCGTCGCCAGCCAGGTCGACATCGCCGACGGTACGGCTACGCCGCCGCAGCCGTTGAAGTGCACGACGCTGCCGACTGACCTCGCGCCGGACGGTGTCGGCTGCCCCACCATCAAGGGCCATGGAAACTTCACGTGGACGCTCGACAAGAAGTCCTACCAGCTGAAGTTCGACAAGAAGGTCGCCCTGCTCGGCATGCTCCCGGGCAAGACGTGGATCCTCATCGCCAACCGCACGGATGCGTCCCTGATGCGCAACAAGACGACGATGGATCTCGCGGCGCAGTTCGGGATGTATGCCACTCCGGAGTCGCGCTTCATCGACCTCGTCGTGGACGGCAAGGACCTCGGCAGCTACCTGTTGACCGACAAGATCACCGTCACCAAGTACGACCCGTTGAAGCCGGACAGCCACGTTGCCCTTACCAGCCCACAGGGCGTGCTCCTCGAGATGGACAACCACTACGGCGGCTCGGAGCCGTTCCACTTCAACGCCGCGAAGAGCAAGTCGATCTTCGTGCTCAAGGACTCCTACGTCGGCTTCAAGAACGACCCTGGCGTCGTGCTGGACGCCGACACCCAGGCCGGCTGGGCCGACGTGCAGAGCACGATCAACACCCTCGAGGGACTGCTCTACTCGAGCAACCCGGACTGGACAAAGATCAGCGCCCTCATCGATGTCGACTCGTTCATCAAGTACTACTTCATCTCGGAGTTCGTGGAGAACCCGGACGTCTCGTCCTCGAGCGTCTACTTCTACAAGGACGGACCGACCGACAAGCTCCACGCCGGACCGGTCTGGGACTACGACATCTCTCTCGGCAACTACGCGAGCACGAACCGCGGCGGCAACCCGACCGAGGACTACGTCAAGAACGAGCTCATGACGATCACCGGCAACGGCGGCTTCGACTGGTGGACGCAGCTCTTCCGCAACCAGTCGTTCGCGGCGCAGGCCAACACGACCTACGAGACGCTCAAGCCCCTCGTCAACGCCGTGCCCTCGAAGACCGACGGCTACAAGACGCTGCTCACGCAGTCGGCGGCCCACAACTACGTCGTCTGGCCGAACATCCTCGGCAAGACGTCGGTGATCGCCTTCAACGGCGGGCACACGCCGATCCTGTCGACGTGGTCCGGCGAGGTCTCCCTGCTCAAGACGTGGGCCACCCAGCGCGCGTCCTACCTCGCCCACGCCTACGGCAGCAACGTCCCCGTGCTCCGGTATGCGGCTCAGGTGCAGACCATCGGTTGGCAGCCGACCGTGTCGACCGGCCAGATGGCCGGCACCGTGGGCAAGTCGCTGCGGGCCGAGGCGCTGAAGATCACGGACACCAACACGACGACCACCGGGTCGGTCGTCGGCAACGCCCACGTGCAGAACCTCGGGTGGATGGGCTACCAGGCTCCGGGCGCGATCATCGGCACGGTCGGGCGGTCGCTGCGGATGGAGGCCATCCAGCTCAAGCTGACCGGCAATCTCGCCACGGCGTACAACATCCAGTACCGGGTTCAGGTCCAGAACAAGGGCTGGATGAGCTGGGTGTCCAACGGAGCGACGGCCGGCACGACCGGGCTGTCACTGCGCATCGAGGCCCTGCAGATCCGCCTCGTCAAGAAGTGATCGTCGTCCGGTGATCACCGCAACGTGATCACCGCGACGTGACGGCCGCTCGCGCGGACTCGTGACACGGGTGCCCCCCACCTCCTCGAGGTGAGGGGCACCTGCGCGTGGTGCTCACGCGACGTCTCAGCGGGCGAGGAAGTAGGCCTTGGCGCGGCCGCTGTTGACGATGAGCAGCAGGATGACCGCGAGCAGGATCGAGATGGCCGCCTGCAGGCGCGTCGAGCCCGCCGACTGCGTGAGCAGCCAGATGCCGGCGGCCAGGTTGATGACCGAGACGACGTTGACGACGATGCGCGACCCGTTGCTGCCGTTCCAGAGCCCCCGGGACACAGCCAAGTAGATGAGGCCGAAGACGAGGTAGACGACTCCCGAGATGAGCAGCACCTCGGACGTGGTCTGCGCGGATGCCCTGACCTCGGCGTTGTTGCGGGTGAAGACGAAGAGCAGCCCGACGATGACGTCCATGACGCCGAGGAGGAACGTCATCACGGACAGGACGGTGACGCCGAAGGGTCGGTTGCCGCTGTAGGTGTCGCTCACGTCAGGCTCCTCCGAGGTTCGTCGGGCACGCCGGACGCGAAGCCCCTGGCCACACGCTAGCGTCGGCCGCCCGCGGGACGTGGGCGAACGGCATACGTCTTGCCGTGTCGCTTGCGGACCGAAGTGCCCCGGCGTGCCCCGGTGTGCATCGCCAGATCGAGTGAATCGACGACCGTGACGCAGGCCGGTGGCTACGGTTCGAAACACCCGGCGACTGCCGGCGTCGTCCACGAAGGAGCACGACGATGAGTGACAGCCCACCGACCTTCCAGGCCACCCGACGCAACCTGCTCAAGGGGGGCGCCGTCGGTCTCGGCGCACTCGGTGGGGGCATCGCACTCTCGGGGGTGAGCAGCTCCGCGGCAGCGGCAGCGGACTCGCTGACCGGCTCGTCGGTCACCGCCCTCAGCGGAGGTGGCACGGCCAACTACTTCCTCAACATCGACGGCATCCCGGGCGAGAGCAAGGACAGCGACCACCCCGACTGGATCGACGTGCTCGACTTCTCCTGGGGCGCGTCAGCAGCAGCCGCCATCACGAGTGGGCCCGGAGCCATGTCCGGCAAGGCCACCGTCACTGACCTCAGGGTCTCCACCTGGCTCAGCCAGGCGTCGCCGAAGCTCTTTCTGGGAGTCATGAGCGGCAAGCACATGAAGACCGCAGTCCTCGAAGGAGTGAAGCCCATCGAGCAGGAGAGCCCCGCGCTCTTCCTGCGGCTCTCGCTCGAGGACGTGCTCGTCACGGCCTACAGCTCGAAGGCGGGCGACGAGGC
Organism: Humibacillus xanthopallidus; assembly: GCF_006717145.1. Lineage (GTDB taxonomy): Bacteria > Actinomycetota > Actinomycetes > Actinomycetales > Dermatophilaceae > Humibacillus > Humibacillus xanthopallidus. Next base: position 919,697 of record NZ_VFQF01000003.1, read on the forward strand.
TCCCCAGGACGAGTTCAGCCTCGCCTTCGCCAAGATCAGCTACTCCTACTGGATGCAGCAGGCGGACGGCAACATGGGCCCCGAGCAGGTCATCCGGTGGGATATCAAGGCCAACAAGGCCGTCTGACACCAAGCACCCCCACCGACGTATGCCGCCCACCCCGCAGCGGGGGAGGGCGGCATACGTCGTGGTGGCGGCTCGGCGGCGGGGGGAGCGGGCTCAGCCCTTCGTCATGCCCGTCTTGATGAGGTCCATGACCGAGCTGTCGGCGAGGGTCGTCACGTCGCCGACCTCGCGGCCCTCGGCGACGTCGCGCAGGAGGCGGCGCATGATCTTGCCGGAGCGGGTCTTGGGCAGCTCGCCCACGATCATGATGGAGCGCGGCTTGGCGATCGGGCCGATCTCCTTGGCCACGTGGTTGCGAAGCTCCTGCACGAGGTCCTTGCCCTCACCCGGCTCGTCGGCCTCCTCGACGAACTCTTGGCGCAGGATGACGAACGCGCACACGGCCTGTCCGGTCGTCTCGTCGTTGGCGCCGACGACCGCGGCCTCGGCGACCTTCGGGTGCGACACGAGCGCCGACTCGATCTCGGCCGTCGAGAGGCGGTGGCCCGAGACGTTCATGACGTCGTCGACGCGGCCGAGCAGCCAGATGTTGCCGTCGGCGTCGTACTTGGCGCCGTCACCGGCGAAGTAGTACTTCTCGCCGAAACGCGACCAGTAGGTCTCCTTGTAGCGCTCCGGGTCGCCCCAGATGCCGCGCAGCATCGACGGCCACGGCTTCGTCAGCACGAGGTAGCCGACCTGCTCGGGCGTCGTGAACGGCTTGCCCTCGTCGTCGAGGATCTCGGCGCTGATGCCGGGGATCGGCTTCTGCGCCGAGCCGGGCTCGAGGGTCGTCACGCCGGGGAGCGGGCTGATCATGATGGCGCCGGTCTCGGTCTGCCACCACGTGTCGACGATCGGGGCGCGGCCGCCGCCGATGTGCTTGTGGTACCAGAGCCACGCCTCGGGGTTGATCGGCTCGCCGACCGAGCCGAGCAGGCGCAGCGAGCTCATGTCGAACTTCGCCGGGATGTCGGCGCCCCACTTCATGAAGGTGCGCACGGCGGTCGGGGCCGTGTAGAGGATCGTGACCTTGAGGTCCTGGATGATCTCCCACCAGCGGCCCTGGTGCGGGGTGTCGGGCGTGCCTTCGTACATCACCTGCGTGACGCCGTTGGTGAGCGGCCCGTAGACGATGTAGGAGTGGCCGGTCACCCAGCCGATGTCAGCGGTGCACCAGTAGACGTCGGTGTCGCGGTGGACGTCGTGGACGACGGCGTTCGTGTAGGCCGCCTGCGTGAGGTAGCCGCCGGTCGTGTGGAAGATGCCCTTCGGCTTCCCGGTCGTGCCCGAGGTGTAGAGGATGAAGAGCGGGTGCTCGGCCTCGAAGGGCTGCGCCTCGTGGGTCGGGGCGGCCCGCTCGAGCGCCTCGTGCCACCAGACGTCGCGGTCGTTCCACGCCGTGTCCTGGCCGGTGCGCCTGACCACGAGCACGTGCTCGACGGACGTGTCGCCGTGGTCGAGCGCGGCGTCGACGGCCGGCTTGAGGGCCGAGGGCGCGCCGCGACGGTAGCCACCGTCGGACGTGATGACGACCTTCGCCTCGGCGTCGTTGATGCGCGAGTGCAGGGCCTCGGCGGAGAAGCCGCCGAAGACGACCGAGTGGGGCGCGCCGAGCCGGGCGCACGCGAGCATGGCGACCGCGGCCTCGGGGATCATCGGCAGGTAGATCGCGACCGTGTCGCCCTTGCCGACGCCGAGGTCGGCGAGGGCGTTGGCGGCGCGCTGCACCTCGGCGTGCAGGTCGGAGTAGGTGATGTCGCGGGTGTCGCCCTCGGGCTCACCGACGAAGTGGATCGCGACCTTGTCGCCCCGGCCCTGAGCGACGTGCCGGTCGACGGCGTTGACGCACGCGTTGAGCTCGCCGTCGGCGAACCACTTCGCGAAGGGCGGGTTGCTCCAGTCGAGCGACTGCGTGAACGGGGTGCTCCACGTGAGGTAGGTCCGGGCCTGCTCCGCCCAGAAACCCTCGTGGTCGGCGGCGGCCTGGTCGTAGAGGTCGGCCGCGCCGTTCGCCTGGGCGGCGAACGCGGGGGGCGGGGGGAAGGTCTGGCCCTCGTGGACGAGGTTGTCGAGCGTCTCTTCGCTCACGGTGTTCACCTTTCGCATCGACAGTGGTGCGCGGGGGTCATGGGGGTCGTGGTGGTCGTGGCGGCGTCGAGCTGCGCTCGGCGCCCTCGACGTCCAGATGACCAACTCAAACGCAGCGTAGGTCGCCCTTCAAGAGTCGAGTGAGGCAGGTCTCGTCGCTACCCGTCAGTAGCCTGACGAACGGTCCGCGTCCGCCGACGAGCGGTATGCCGTGTGGCGGAGTGGGGGGTGGCGTCGGGCCGGGCAGTGGGCGGTGGCTGCCCGGTGGCGGCCCGCTGGCGGCGGGTTCAGTAGCTCATCCCCATGAGCGCCCGCACCGTGGCGAGGGTGCGCTCGGCGACCGCGTTGGCGCGCCGGTTGCCCTCGTGCAGCACCGCCGTGACGTATGCCGGGTCGCGGGCGAGGTCGGCCCGGCGGGCTCGGTGCCCCGCGAGGGAGTCGTTGACGGCCTCGGTGACGGCGTGCTTGAGCGCTTGTGCGCCACCGTCGCCGATCTCGTCGGCCAGGGCCGCCGGCGAGCGCTCGAGGAAGAGGGCGGCGATGGTGAGCAGGTTGGCGACCTCGGGACGGCGGTCGGGCTCGAAGGTGATGCGTCGCTCGGAGTCGGTGCGCGCCAGTCGCACTCGCGCGGCGGTCTCGTCGGCGCTGTCGCGCAGGTTGATGACGTTGCCCCTGCTCTTGGCCATCTTCGTGCCGTCGGTCCCGAGCAGGAGGGGAACGTCGCTGAGCAGCGCCTCGGGCTCGGGGAACACACTGTGCCCGGCGGCATACCGGCTGTTGAAGCGGCGCGCGATGGCTCGGGTCTGCTCGAGGTGGGGGAGCTGGTCGCGGCCGACCGGCACGATGCGGCTGTGGCAGAAGAGGATGTCGGCCGCCTGGTGCACGGGATAGGTGAGCAGCAGGCCCGAGAGCGGGCGCTCGCCCGAGAGCGCGAGCTCGTCCTTGACCGTCGGGTTCCGGCGCAGCTCCGCGTCGGTGACGAGGGAGAGGAACGGCAGCATCAGCTGGTTGAGGGCCGGCACCGCGCTGTGGGTGAAGATCGTCGAGCGCTCGGGGTCGAGACCGGCAGCGAGGTAGTCGAGGACGAGGCCCTGCACGTTGGCGCCGATCTCGCCGACGGAGTCACGGTCGGTGATGACCTGGTAGTCGGCGATGACGACGAAGGACTCGACCCCCTTGTCCTGCAGGCGGACCCGGTTGCGGAGGCTGGCGAGGTAGTGACCGATGTGCAGCGGCCCCGTCGGGCGGTCACCCGTGAGCATGCGGAAGCGGGTGGGGTCGTCGGCGGCCTGTTCGTCGATGAGCGCGTCGAGCACGCGGCTGCGGTCGAGCGCGGCGGCATACGTGGCGCTCTCGCTGGTGGTGGGCTCGGTGGGGATGGTGGTTCGTGTGGGCACGATGCTCTCCTGGTAGGTGGGGCCCACGGGAGAGACCGTCGTCGCACATGCGAAGAGCCGCCCGTGGGCGGCTCGAACTGGGTTCGTCGGGATGGCCGCCTCAGCTGGGCAGCCACCACGCGCGGGTCGGTGCGACGGTCGAACTCATGTCAGTCAGGATACGCGAGGAGCACGCGCTCGGCGATCACGGTCAGCCACGGATTCGGCTCACCCGGCCGCTCGACCGGGACGTAGGTCACCCCGGGGTAGGAGCGGTTGCCGCTCCAGCGACCGTCCGGGCGACGCCTGCGCCGGACGAGCGTCAACGCTTCGTCCATGCGCTCGTCGCGCGAAACGCCAGCAGCCGCAAGGCAATCCAGTCCGCGCAGGACGTCGTAGTGCCAACGCGCGGGGAAATGCAGGCGGCTGAACTCAGGACTGATGACCTGCCCGGTGCGCTCACTTCGGAGCAGCCGGTGCCGAAGAAGGAACTCCGCCGACGACGACACGGCCTCCGCGAGCTCGTCCCGGCGATAGTGCCTGCCCGAGCGGAGGTAGGTGGTCACGCCCTCCATGACGCAGACGGTCGTGTGCATCGACGAGTGCGTGACGTGGGCGCGGGGCCGGTTGTGCCGACAGTTGAACCCGCCGTCGGCGACCCGCTCGGCGAGCAGGAAGTCGACGATCGACCGCAGCAGGTCCTCCGTTGCGCCGAACCAGCTCGCGTAGCCCAGCGCCATCCCGTTGACGCAGGCGTCGCTGGGCGTCGGAGGACCCGCCGGGCCGACCCCGCCGTCGGGGCGCTTCTCGGTCGCGAGGATGACCTGCACCGTCTCGCGGGGCGCAGGGTGAGCGGGGGAGAGCCCGATCTCCTTGAGGTGCAGCAGCGTGTAGTGGCTCGACGTCCACTTCGGCTGGTAGAACCCCCGCCCCCAGTGCCCGTTCGCTCCACGAGCGGCGAGGAGCGCCGCGCCCACCCCTTCGGTCGCGATCCGGTCCTGGAGGCCGGCGTCGTCCCGGCCCAGGAGGTCGCGGGTCGCGAGGTAGGCCGCGGCCGCGTCACCGGTGAGCAGCCAGTCGAGCACCTCCGAAGTGACCACGTTCTCATCGTCGCAGTCAGGAGGCACTCGCGGGCGCGCCTAGATATCCCAGGTTCGTAGCGTGTCAAGCGGCCAAGGGTTGGCGGTGTCCCCAGGCGGTGTGTTCGTCGTAGGGGGTTCGGTGGATGAGGCAGCCGTGCAGGATGCCGACCCAGTGGTTGCCGAGGGCTCGGAGCGCTTGGTGGTGGGTGTCGCCGGCGGCGCGGCGTTGGTCGTAGTAGGCGCGGGCGCCGAGGCTGGGTTGCAGGGAGCAGAAGGCCCACTGGTCGATGGCGTCGTAGAGCCGCGTGTTGCGCGCGTGTCGGGCCAGGACGGCTCGCTTCTTGCCCGAGGCGATCGTGATCGGGGAGGTCCCGGCGTAGTTCCTGCGAGACTTGGCGTCGGTGAACCGTTCGGGGTCATCCCCGAACTCGCCGAGCACCCGGGCGCCGAGGACGTCACTCAGGCCTGGCAGCGAGAGAAGGATGTCGGCGTCCGGGTGCTGCTCAAAACGGCGTTCCAGTTGCGCCTCGAGCTCGGTGAGCTGGGTGTTGACCGCGGTGATGATCGCGACCTGGGCGGTGACCACGCTCGCGTAGGCCGCTGCGACGGCCTCGGGCGCGTGGAGCTGCTCGGTGCGCAGCACCGCGTGGATCCGCTCGGTGACGGTGTCGAGGTTGCGTCGCCGGCCACCGGCGCGCAGGGCCGCCCTCAGCTTGGGGCGGGTCAGCCGCGCGGCGGTTTCGGGATCGGGGGCCCGGCTCAGGACCGCGAGGGCGTCGCGGTCGTGCAGGTCCTCGAACGCCGCCAACGCGGCGGGGTAGAAGTCCCGCAGGGCGTTTCGCAGCCGGTTGGTCTCTCGGGTGCGTAGCCACACCAGTGACTGCTGGGCTCGGGCCAGGACCTTGATCCCCTGCACCTGGTCGCTGTCGCCGGCCACGACCCGATGGTTGTGGGCGTCGGTGCGCACCAGGTCGGCCAGCACCTTCGCGTCCCCGGTGTCGGACTTGCCGCCGCCGACGTGGTGGCGGTCCCGGTAGCGGGACACGGCCTTGGGGTTGACCGCGTACACCCGGTACCCCGCCGCGACCAGCGACGCGACCCACAGGCCGTGGTCGGTTTCGATCCCGACCATCACCTCCCGCGGGTCCTCGGCGTGCTCGGCGAGCAGCGCGTGGAAGGCGCTGACCCCGGCCACTCCCTCGGGCAGTCGCCTGGCGGCGAGCTTCTTGCCCGCCTCGTTCATGACAAGGACGTCGTGGTGATCCTCGGCCCAGTCGTTGCCGACGAAGATCAACGCGACCACCTCCTTCACCTCGATCGGGACCACGTGCAACGAGCCGAGACCGCCCGGGCCGCGACCTAATGGATCAGTGCTCACCACCAGGTGGGGCACGACATCCCATCAGCGCTCAACGGGCGACCTACCTGCCGGTCGGGACACGATCTAGGCGTAGAGATCAGGCCTCAGGGTGATGTGGTGTTCACCGACCGACGGCTCGGCCAACAGCCTCCCACCCCAACCACGCGTCAGGAGCGGGGAGACAGCACCCCATTAGGGTGGTTCGGTGCCCGACACGACGCCCAGCCAGACCGCCCTGCTCCAGCAGCTGACCGCGCTCACCGACCTTCCCGGTGTGGCCGAGGTGGCCGAGCGGGCCCGTGAGGCGGGAACGCGGCTGCGCTTCCACGAGGCGCTGCGCCGCCGGATTCCCGAGGCGGCCGCCGAGTCGCGGGTGCGCGGCGCGCGGGCAAGTGCCGCGCTCGACGGCGCCGACCTGCCGGTGGAGCTGGTGCGCGAGCTGATGAGCGGGGCCCGCCCGTGGCCCGACGAGCTCGACGCGGGCATCGCCACGCTCAAGGGAGCCGTCGCCGCCACCGCCGAGACGGAGCGGGTCGTGGCGCTCGTGCGCACGGCGCCGCTCCAGGCGCTCGCCCGACTGCACGTTGCGGCAGGTGCGCCGCTCGCCGGGCACGTCGCGGGGGCAGAGGCCGGCCCGCTCGCCGGGGGCGGGCCTGGCGTTGGGAGTGCGCTGGGGAGTGCCGACACGCTCGGGCGGCCGCGGGTCGGTGACGAGACGTCCGACGAGTTCGTGGACCTCGGGCCCGCGCCTGCGCCGACCATCGTCTCGAGCCGGCTCGCGGGGCTGTCGGAGCTCGTGCTGGCCGGGGCGTCGGCTGCGAATCGGGTTCCGGCGGCAGTGATCTCGTCGATCGTGCATGCCGAGATCGTGTCGATCCGTCCCTTCGTCCACGGCAACGGCCTCGTCGCCCGTGCCATGGAGCGCGTGCTCGTGCAGGCTCTCGGGCTCGACCCGACCGGGGTGTCCGTGCCTGAGGCCGGCCACGTCGCGAACGGCGGGCCGGCCTACCTCGGGGCGCTCACGGCATACGGCACGGGGACCGCGTCGGGGGTGGGTCTGTGGCTCACTCAGGCCGGCGAGGCGCTCGTGCGCGGTGTCGCGGAGGGGGAGCGGATCAGCGACGCCGTCCGGGCGGGGCGGCTGGGCTGAGGCTGCGCCGTGGCTGCATGGCGGCTGAGCGGGGGCTGAGCGTGGTGTCCACCATGGTGGACACTTTCTGCCCACAGAGGGGTGACGGGGTCTGTCGCCACGCCGAGCGCGTGCTGTAGAACGGGGTTAGGAGCCACATCGCCGAGAGGCGTAGGGACGGATCCCAGCAAGGCAGAAGTCCCGAGAAGGCACCGAGTACCCACGCGAGAGCAGTTCACTTGGAACAGTCCACCCCCGGGCACGAAACCCGGGGCGACACATCGAGAATGCACGCTTGGTAGCTCGCTCCTTCTCTTGGAGGCCCGCAGGACACCGTCCTGCGGGCCTTCAGCCTGTGCGCCCGCGGATGTGGCAGGCACACCCCTTGTCGCCCGTCTGGTGTGGCCCGCACAACTGACAATAAGTGTCAAATCACCCTCGGTCGGACATGTCGGTTTGCATTACAGGATCGAGGGGTCAAGGATTGAAAGCGCGCTCCCCTTCTGGGTTGAGCGCCACGAGAATGGCACTCCCCCCGGCGCCAGGATCGTGAGGTGGCCTCCGTCTCCCCCCCTGACGGAGGCCACCGCCCTATCCGGGGTCTGATGCGGCGGGGCGCTCGTGCTGGGACGCTGGGTCGCCCGGAGCGGGCAGCTGTCCACACCTCCCCGAGGCCGCGGCCGGGTTGTCCACCGAGGGCGGTATGCCGCTCGGCGGGGGCCCGCGGCTGGGTGACGGTGGGCGCATGGGAAACGTCATCGCCTTCGTGCCGGCCACCGGTGGGACCGGGTCCACGACGCTTGCGGCGGCCGTGGCCGTGCGAGCCGCAGCCGCCGGGCGGTCGTGCGTCGCCGTCGACCTCGACCGGCTGTCGGGGCGCCTCGACGTCGTGCTCGGCATCGAGCAGGACGAAGGGTGGCGCTGGCCCGACCTCGCCGACGTTGCGGGTGTCGTGGACGGGCGTCGGCTGGTGCGGATGCTGCCGGCGGCCCGCGGCGCTGCGGCGCTCACCTTCGGCGCGGCAGACGCCGTGGCGGACGGGCTGGCGCCGGTGGGTGGGGCGCTGGGGCATGGCGGAGCGCTGGGGCCCGATGGGGCGCTGGGGCCGGGCGGAGCGCTGGGGCCCGGTGGGGCCCTCGCGCCGGGCGGGGCGGCATACCGGCTGGAAGACGTCGAGGCGTGGCTCGAGCGGGCCTGTGACGTCGTGGCGGGGCTTCGTGAGGCGACCGACGTCGTCGTGCTCGACTGCCCGCGCGACGAGAGGGTGCTGGAGGCGCTGGCCGACGAGATCGATGTCGTGGTCCTCACCGTGGGCACCGACGTGGCGCAGGTGGCCTCAGCGGCCGCCGCGGTGCCGCTCGTGCGCCAGGCGCTCGACGGCGTGCGGCTGAGACCGAGCAGTGCGAGCCCCGGGCCGCTCGTGCCGCCTCTGGAGCCGTGGGTCGTGCTGCGCGGCGGGCGGGTCGACGAGCAGCTCCTCGACCTGCTCATGGACCACCTCGACGTGCCTGTCGTCGGCGCTGTCGCCGACGACCGGCACCTGCGCGCCGACCTGGCGGCCGGGTGCCCACCGGGAGCGCGGGGGCGTGGTTCGGTCGTGGAGATGGCCGACCGGTTGCTGCTGCGCCTCGTGTCCCAGCTGGACGCGGCATGAGCCTCAGTCCTGCCGTCTGGCAACGCGTGCGCGACGGGGTCGGTCCCGACGTCGAGGCAGTCTCCGCCGTGGCCCGTGAGGAGGTGGGCGCCCTGGGCGCCCGGCGAGTCGACGACTCCCGGCGGTCGATGGCCTCACGGGTCCTCGGCGCGGGCGTGCTCGACCCCTTCCTGTCCGAGCCACACGTCACCGACGTGGCCGTCAACGGCGACGGTCGGGTGTGGGTCGACCGCGGCGACGGCATGGAGTGGACCGGCGAACGACTGGGCAGCGACGATGCGCGGCTGCTGGCCGTGCGCCTCGCGGGAGCGGCCGGTCGGCGGCTCGACGAGGCGAGCCCCTGGGTCGATGGCCAGCTGCCGTCGGGGGCGCGGTTGCACGCGATCCTGCCGCCGCTGGTCGCGGACGGGGCGCACATCACGATCCGGGTGCCGTCCCGAGAGCAGGCGTCGCTCGGGGAGCTCGGCGAGCGTGGGATGTTCCCGCCGGAGTGGCTGCGGGTGCTCGAGGCGCTGGTGCGCCGACGACTCGCGTTCCTCGTCTCCGGTGGCACCGGCGCGGGCAAGACGACGCTGCTCGCATCGCTCCTCGGGTGCGCCGACCGGGGCGACCGGCTGCTGCTCGTCGAGGACGTGCGCGAGCTCGCGGTCGACCACCCTCACGTCGTTCGGCTCGAGGCGCGGCCCGCCAACGTCGAGGGTGTCGGAGAGATCACCCTGACCACCCTCGTGCGGCAGTCGCTGCGCATGCGCCCCGACCGCATCGTCGTCGGGGAGGTCCGTGGGGCCGAGGTGCGCGAGCTGCTCGCCGCCCTCAACACCGGCCACGAGGGTGGCTGCGGCACGATCCATGCGAACGCGCCGGCTGACGTCCTGGCCCGCCTCGAGGCGCTCGGCGCGCTGGCAGGGCTCGGCCCCGAGGCGGTGCGGGCCCAGGCGGCGGCTGCCCTCGATGTCGTGCTGCACGTCGTGCGCGACGGGTCGGCTCGTCGCCTGAGCTCCGTCGCGGCCGTGCTGCGACAGGCGGGCGGGCCGGTCGTCGTGCCGGCGCTCGACTGGCGTGGCGGTTCGTCGGTGCCGGTTGCCGGACCGGCCTGGCCGGTGCTGAGCGCGCGTCTCGGCCTGTCCGACGGCTCACTCGAGGTGCTTGTTGGCGACTTAGGCGCCGATGACTTGGTGGGTGCCGAGGCGCCTGTCACCGAGGCGCCCGGTGCCGAGGCCCGCCGTGCCGGCGCGCGGGGTGAAGGCGCGCGGGGTGAAGGCGCGCGGGGTGCCGAGGGGCTCTCGTGGACCTCGGGTAGGGGTCTCGATGCCGATCGGTGAGGCACTGGCGCAGGCCGGCGCCAGCATGCGGGGGGTCTGGCCACCTGCCGTGCTCATCGGACTGCTCGTCGCGGGCTCCGTTCTCGCCTGGCCCCGCCGCGTGGGGACGGAGCGAGCGGTGCTCGCCGGGCTGGAGGCTGTCGGTGGAGACTCCTCAGGCCGATCGCACGGGCTCAATTCGTCTGTGTGGCACGAGGATCCGCTCCTGCTCTATCGCCGGTGGCGGCTGCGGCGCGACCGCGAGCACCTTCTCGACGGGGTGCTCGTCCTGCTCGACTCGATGGCTCCGGCGCTCACGATGGGCCTGCCCCCGACGCGCGCCCTCGCCCTCGCGGCCGAGGCGACGTCGAGCGGCGCGCTCGACACCGGGCAGGCGCCAGGGCGTCGCCGAGGCGACAGCGAGCTCGACCGCCTGACCGGGTCGCTCACTGCGGCAGCCGCGCGCGGTGGTGCGCTCGCAACCGTGTGGTCCGACTGGGCGCGGCTCACGAGGGCGCCGGAGATCGCCTTCGTCGCGTCGGCCTGGGCCCTGTCGGAGCGTCACGGCGCACCGCTCGCGGTGGCGGTCGAGCGCGCTGCGGTCGGATTGCGTGAGGCACGAGCGAGGCAGCGCAAGGTGCGCGTGGCCGTCGCCGGCCCGCGTGCCACGGTGACGGTCCTGACCGTGCTGCCCCTCACCGGCCCGGCCTTCGGGCTCGCCTGCGGCATCGACCCGGCGAGCCTCTACCTGGGGTCGCGCATCGGGGCGGTCAGTGCCGTGCTCGGTGTGGCGCTCATCGTCGTCGGACGACTCTGGTGCCGCCGCATGATTCGCAAGGCGGTGGCATCATGACGTGGCCGGTGATCTGCGTCGCGGTGCTCCTGGCGGGGGCAGTGCTCGTGCTGCCGACCCGCGTCGACGCCGACGTGCAGCACCTCGATGTCGACGGCTCCGGCGCACAGGGCGTGACCGCCCAGGGCGCGGCCGCACGCAGCGCGACTGCCCGGGACGCGACCGCCCGGGACGTGACTGCGCACAGCGCGACTGAGCAGGGCGTGACCGCCCAGGGCGCGACTGCCCAGGACGTCACCTCGGTGCGTGGACGTGGTCTCCGCGGAGGGGCGCCTGCTGACGACCACGGCGAGCGGCGCTGGGTGGGCCCTCGGGCACGGCGTTCCGGCCGTGGCCGAGCCGAGCATCGTGATGCCGACGAGGTTGCCGCGGCGATGGCGCTGCTCGCTCTCGCCTACCGCACCGGCCTGCCGACGTGGCAGGTGCTCACCGCCGTGGCGCAGACCAGCGCCGACCCGGTGGGCTCGGACCTGCGACAGGTGGCGACCGCCCTCCAGTGGGGCGCGTCCGAGGCGGAGGCCTGGGCCTCGGTCGGGCCGGCGTGGGCTGCAGCCGCCCGCGTGGTCTCCCTCGCGCACGCCGGCGGCGTGCCTCCCGGTCCGCTGCTCACGGCTGCTTCGGACGACCTGCACCGCGCCGAGCTCGACCGTCTCGAGGTGGCTGCCGCCCAGGTCGGCGTGCGTCTCGTCGCGCCCCTCGGGCTCGTCCTGCTGCCGGCGTTCTGCCTGACAGCGGTCGTCCCGCTCGTCGTGGCGCTGGGCGGCCAGCTCCTCGTCGGTTGACCGGCCTCGCGTCGCCGGTCCGTGCTCCCTTCCTCGCGACACACGCGAGGACCATTGAGAAGAAAGAGAACTCGACATGACACATCGCAACATCACGTCACGGGTCATCCGGCCTCGGGGTGGTGACTGGACGAGAACGTCGCGCCGCACGTGGCGTCGCATCCTCCGCCGGGCCGAGGCGGGCATGACGACCGCGGAGTATGCCGTGGGCATCATGGCGGCCTGCACCTTCGCCCTCGTGCTGCTGGGGGTGGTGCGGTCGGATGCAGTGCGAGGCGCCCTCGCCGGCCTCGTGCAGAGCGCCTTGGGGCTTGCGGGTTGACGCATTACGGGTCTGGGGTCGCCTGCACGACACGCCGTCTCGGTCCTCCGGGCGGCCGTGTCGCCTCCCCGCACTGCAGAGGGTGCGGGGAGGCGGGGCGACCCGAGGCGCGCGCTGGCGATGCTTCCGACGCCGGGATGGTGACGGCCGAGCTGGCTGTCGCGATCCCGGCAGCGGTGCTCGTCCTCGCCATGTGCCTCGCGGGAGTCACCGCCGGCATCGACCAGATCAGGTGCGTCGACGCAGCACGTCTGGCGGCCCGCTCGGCTGCGCGGGGCGACAGCGCTGGTGCGGTGCGGGCGACGGCGCTGTCGGCAGCTCCAGCCGGGGCGAGCGTGGCACTGGCCTCAGACAGCGCCACCGTCACCGTCACTGTCGAGGTGCGCTCGGGTGGCTGGGGCGGCGTCCTGCCGTCTTGGGGGCTCGTCGCCCGGGCGACGGCACCCCGCGAGTCGGGGAGCGACCCGTGAGGGCGGCCGCGCGAGATCGCGGCAGTGCGTCCGTCATCGTCATCGCGGTCATCGGGGTGATCGTCGTGTTGAGCGCGGGTGCGCTCATGCTCGCCGGTGCCGTGCGAGCAAGCCATCAGGCGCGGCTCGGGGCTGACCTCGCCGCCATCGCCGGAGCCCAGCACCTGCGCGACGGTGCATCCGCGGCGGAGGCCTGTGCCGTCGTCGCGCGGATGGCGACCATGAACGGCACTGCGCTGCAAGCCTGCTCGGTCAGTGGCACCGCGGTCTCGGTGACAGTGGTGGCGAGGTCGTCGTCGTGGCCCGAGCCGGCCATCGCCCGAGCGCGGGCCGGGCAGCAGTCCCCGGTTCCTTGATGCGGTCCTCGAGTCGGTCCTTGAGGCGCTCCGGTACGGCGGCCTCGCCCGTCAGCGGTTCTCCCAGGCGTCCGGGGCGTTGAGCAGCTGCTGCACGCGGTCGGGCAGGTTGCCGGTGCGCAGGTCGGCCAGCGACGTCTCGTCGAGGACCTCCCGCAGGCTCGCGCGCACCGCCACCCACAGGCTGGGCAGGTGCTCGGCCACGCCCTGGTATGCCGTTTCGTGCGGACGCAGGCCGCGCACTTCCGCGAGGGGTCCGTCGACCGCACGGAAGACGTCACCGACGTTGATCTCACTCGCCGGCCGACCGAGCACGTAGCCCCCGCGGGCCCCGCGGCGGCTGAGGACGAGGTCGTTGCGCCGCAGATCGGCGAAGATCGCCTCGAGGAACTTCCTCGGCAGCTCCTGCTGTGTCGCCAGGGCGTCGATGCTCACGGGGCCGGATCCGCTGGACTCCGCCTCCGCGAGGATCAGCATCGCCCTCACGGCGTAGTCCACACGGGCAGAGATGTCCACGCACCGCAGTCTGCCGCACGATGGGTCCCACGGCTCCCACCCACGGCTTTCGCCCGCGTGCCACGGTGGAGTCCGAACGGAGGGTGATGATGCGGCGACCGACGATGTTCCTGATGGTGGGCCTCCCGGGCACCGGCAAGACCACTGCGGCGAAGCGGATCGAGACCGAGCACGAGGCCCTGCGTCTCACCAAGGACGAGTGGATCAAGGCCCTCTACGGGCACGAGAACCCGCCGTGTGAGTCCGACGTGATCGAGGGACGGCTCATCGAGATCGGGCTGCGCGTCCTCGAGCTCGGCTGCAACGTCGTCATCGACTACGGGCTGTGGAGCCGAGACGAGCGGTCGGCCCTGCGGCAGGCTGCGGCAGATCGCGGCGCCGCGGTGGTGATGCGCTACGTAGAGCTCTCACCGGCTGAGCAGCGCAGGTCCCTCGACGAGCGCCAGGCGAAGGCACCGCACACGACCTGGCTGATCTCCGACGAGGAGCTCGCCGCGTGGGCGGCACTGTTCGAGGTCCCGACGCCGGGGGAGCTCGACGGCAGCGAAGCCGTCGACGTCCCACCCGACGGCTGCGCGACCTGGGACGAATGGCGGACCCAGCGCTGGCCGCCATCGGTCACCTGACGCATACGCCCTCGTGCTGCGCCCACAAAGCGCGCCGCGACTGCCGGCAGACGACCCCTCTCACCCAATCGAGAGAGCACTTCGTCGGGCCTTGAGTGCCGACGAAGTGCTCTTTCGATTGGGGGGCTCTCCTCGATCGGGTCAGATGGCGAGGGCTGGGTCGTGGTCGACGACTGTCGAGCGGCTCGTGGCGCGGGCGTGGATCGTCTCGCCCTCGTGCAAGCCGAGCTCGGCCGCATCGCGGCGGGTGATCTGGGCCGCGAAGCGCTCACCCGAGTCGGCCCGCAGGTCGATGCGGACCTCGAAGCCGAGCGGCACGACACGCTCGACGGTCGCCGTGATGACGCCGGGGGAGTCGGCCACCTTGGCGTCGAGGGCGAGCGCAGTAGTGCGGTCGCGATCGAGGACGATGTCGTGCGGGCGCACGAGCTGCCCGCCGAGGGTCGCCACCGAGCCGAGGAAGCCCATGACGAAGTCGTTGGCCGGGCGTTCGTAGAGCGTCACGGGGTCGCCGACCTGCTCGATGCGACCGTGGTTGAGCACCGCGATGCGGTCGGCGACGTCGAGCGCCTCCTCCTGGTCGTGCGTGACGAGCACGGTCGTCACGTGGACCTCGTCGTGCAGCCGCCGGAGCCACTGGCGCAGGTCGGTGCGCACCTTGGCGTCGAGCGCCCCGAAGGGCTCATCGAGGAGCAGCACCTGAGGATCTACCGCGAGCGCTCGGGCCAGGGCCATCCGCTGACGCTGGCCGCCCGAGAGCTGCGCGGGATAGCGGTGCTGGAAGCCGTCGAGCCCGACGATCTCGAGCAGGTCGTCGACCTTCTTGGCGATCTCGGCCTTGGGTCGCTTGCGGATCGTCAGGCCGAAGGCGACGTTGTCGCGCACGGTCATGTGCTTGAACGCCGCGTAGTGCTGGAAGACGAACCCGATGCCGCGCCGCTGCGGCGGCTCGGCGGTGACGTCGCGGCCGTCGATGGTCACGGTGCCCCCGTCGAGGCCCTCGAGGCCGGCGATGGCGCGCAGCAGGGTCGACTTGCCCGACCCGCTCGGCCCGAGCAGGGCGGTCAGCGAGCCGCTCGGGATGTCGATGTCGACGTCGTCGAGGGCCAGGAACGAGCCGTAGTGCTTGCGGGCTGCGGTCACGGTGATCATCGGTCGCTCCTCTTGCGGTCGAGCAGGGTCATGAGCAGCAGCACGAGGAGAGCGATGCCCATGAGGAGGGTGGCGGCGGCATACGCGCCGTAGGTGTTGTGGTCGTCGATGTAGCGAGCGTGCACGAGCAGCGTCAGCGTCTGCGAGACGCCGGGGAAGCCGGAGGAGACCATGATGACCGCGCCGAACTCGCCGAGCGCCCGGGCGACCGTGAGCACGACACCGTAGGTCAGGCCCCAGCGGATCGCGGGAAGCGTGATGCGCCAGAAGGTCTGCCAGCGGTCGGCGCCGAGCGTGGAGGCCGCCTGCTCCTGCTCCGTGCCGATCTCGTGGAGGACCGGCTCGACCTCACGCACGACGAAGGGCAGCGTGACGAAGATCGTCGCGAGCACCATGCCGGGCAGGCCGAAGATGACCTGGAAGCCGGCCCGGTCGATCGCGCCGAACCAGCCGTTCACACCCCAGAGCATGATGAGCGAGACGCCGACGACGATCGGTGACACCGCGAAGGGCAGGTCGACGACCGCCTGGAGCAGTCCGCGACCGCGGAACCGGCCACGCACGAGCGCGAGCGCCGTGACGACGCCGAAGACGACGTTGAGCGGCACGACGATCGCGATGATGAGCAGCGACAGGTTGAGCGCGGAGATCGCGGCCGGCGTGCTGATCGAGGCGATGAAGGTCGCGAGGCCCGGCTCGAAGGCGCGCCAGAGGATGACCCCGATCGGCACGGCGACGAGGACGAAGAGGTAGCCGAGCGCGACGACGCGAAGGGTGATGCGGGTGCCGGTGCCGACTCTCATGCGTCACGCTCCTCTCGGCGTTGCGTGCGGCTCGCGACGACCCGCAGCACGAGCAACGTCGCGAAGGCGATGGCGAGCAGCGCCACCGACACCGCGGCGGCGTTGACCGGTCGGTCGATCTCGATCTGCTGCTGGATGTACTGCGAGGCGACCTGCGTCTCGCGGGGGATGTTGCCGCCGATGAGCACGACCGAGCCGTACTCGCCGATCGCCCGGGCGAAGGCCAGGCCCGTGCCGCTGAGGATGGCGGGGGCCAGGGTGGGCAGGACGACGCGCCGGAAGGTCGTCCAGCTCGACGCCCCGAGCGAGGCTGCCGCCTCCTCGACCTCGCGGTCGGCCTCGATGAGCACGGGCTGCACCGACCTCACGACGAAGGGCAGCGTGACGAAGAGCAGCGCGACGATGAGGCCCCACCGAGTGGCGTTGAGGTGCACGTCGATCGGGCTGTTCGGGCCGTAGAGCGAGAGCAGCACGATGCTCGCCACGATCGTCGGCAGCGCGAAGGGCAGGTCGATGATGGCGTTGACGAAGCGCTTGCCCCGGAAGTCGTCGCGCACGAGGACCCACGCGATGAGCGTGCCGGTGACGGCGTTGACGACGGCGACGATCGCCGACACGAGCACGGTCACCCAGAGGGCGGCGATGGCTGCCGGCGCGGTGACCGCGTCCCAGAAGCCGGCCCAGCCCTCCGAGAAGGCAGCGACGGTGAGCGCCGCGAGGGGGAGCAGGACGATGACGCTCAGCCAGAGCGTGACGATGCCGATGCCGAGCGGGCGCACGGTGCCGACGCGTCTGCGCTTCGGCGTGGTGCCGGGGGTTGCGGACCCTCGGGAGCGCCCGCCCTCACCGGCGCCGTCAGTGGTCGTCTCGGACGCGTCGCGGCCGCTCGACCCCGGACGCGACAGCGGGGAGGCCGAGTGCTCGGCCCCCCTGCTGTCGATGGCGTTCGAGGTCACTGCGTCGCCTGGTCGTAGATCTTGGCGATGTCACCGACGTCCTTCTTGAAGAGGCTGCCGTCGACCGACTTCCAGCCGCCGAGGTCGGCGATGGTCCACAGCTTCGCCGGCGCCGGGAACTTCGAGGTGTACTCGGCTGCGACGGTCGCGTCGACCGGGCGGAAGCCGGCCTCGGCGATGAGCTTCTGTGCCTCGGGCGTGTAGAGGTAGGTGTTGAACGCCGTGGCGGCAGCCAGGCTCTTGCTGCCCTTGAGGACGGCGGCCGGGTTCTCGATCTTGAACGTCTGCGGCGGGGTGACGTGCTCGACCGGGTCGCCGTTCTTCTCGATGAAGAGCGCCTCGTTCTCGTAGCTGAGCAGCACGTCGCCGCTGCCCTGCAGGAACGTCTCGGTGGCCTCGCGGCCCGACTTCGGCTGGACCTTGACGTGGTCCTTGACGAGGGAGGTGATGTAGGCGAGACCGGCGGCCTTGTTGGTGCCGCCGTCGCTCTTCGCGGCATACGGCGCGAGGAGGTTCCACTTCGCCGAGCCCGATGAGAACGGGTTGGGCGTGACGACCTCGACACCGGGCTTGAGCAGGTCGTCCCAGTCCTTGATGCCCTTGGGGTTGCCCTTGCGCACGACGATGGTCACGACCGAGCCGAAGGGAATTCCCTTGTGCTCATTGGCATTCCAGTTCGCATCGACGAGGCCGGCGTCGACGAGGCGCGTGACGTCGGGCTCGACCGAGAAGTTGACGAAGTCGGCCTCGGCGCCGGCGGCGACCTTGCGGCTCTGGTCGCCCGAGGCGCCGTAGCTCTGCTGGAACTGCACTCCCTTGCCGGCGTCGGTCTTCTGGAAGGCGGGGATCAGCACGTCGAAGGCGACCTTCGGGACGGCATACGCGTAGAGGTTGACGGTGCTCGTCGCTGCCGCTCCCGCGGCGGTGGAGCCGGGCTGGGCGACGACGTCGCTCGAGCCGCCGGCGCACGCCGACAGGGCGAGGGTCCCCGAGGCGGCTACGGCGGTGAGGGCGATGAGGGGGCGTCGCATGGTGGGCTCCTGGATCTCGGTGACTTCGAGGACGTCGGGCGGGGGCCGGCGGGTGCCGGTCGTCCGGGGCGAGCGGCTGCTCTCCTATCGGATGACTGGGAGTTTTGAATAGCATGGCGTTACTGGTCAAATAACGCACGCTTATGTCTCAGAGTGTGGGCCGACGAGTGCCCGCCACAGCGCCATCGCCGGGCCGGCTGGTCCGGTCGGCGGGCCAACCACTCGGCCAGCCCGTCGGTCGGTCAGTCAGTCGACAGCGTGCGGACCCGGAGCAGCGGCCCCACCATCGTCGTCGTCCTGACGTCTGTCGCCCGGTCGCCGTGGACCGTCACGCGGGCGCCCTCCTGCACCTCGACCTGCCAGCTCGGCGGGAAGAGCAGCTCCCATGTCGTGCCGTCGTCGGCGGCGAGGACGAGCGGGCGCGTCTCGACCGCGGCCCGCTGGAGCGTGCCGCGCACGACGACCTCGGGCGCCGACCGTGCCGCGCGCTCCCGGCGGATCGCACGCTCGGCCTGCTCTCGCAGCTCGGCCACCACGTCGCGGCGTCGCCGCGCGGGCGGATCGCTCTCTCGATCGGGGGGCTCGGTTGCCGGTTCGGCCGACGAATCGCTCTCTCGATCAGGGGTGGGGCGTCGCCCCGTAGGCGGATCGCTCTGTCGACGGCTGGGGGGTCTGCTGCGGTGCGTCACGACGAGCTCCCTTCCGCGTCCCGGCTCGCCCCAGCATGGCGCAGGGTGAGGTCGAGCAGCGCGATCGCGCCGGCCTTGTCGAGCGGCTCGTTGCCGTTGCCGCACTTCGGCGACTGGATGCACGAGGGGCAGCCCGCCGCGCACTCGCAGGCCGCGATCGCCGCTCGCGTCGCGCCGAGCCACTCGCGCACCCGCCGGAAGCCACGCTCGGCGAAGCCCGCGCCGCCCGGGTGCCCGTCGTAGATGAGGATCGTCGGCAGGCCCGTGTCAGGGTGCATGGCCGTCGAGACGCCGCCGATGTCCCACCGGTCGGCAGTGGCGAAGAGGGGCAGCATCCCGATCGCCGCGTGCTCGGCCGCGTGCGCCGCCCCCGGTATGCCGGCCTCGTCCACCCCGGCCGCCGCGAGCTCCGCGACGGGCATCGTCCACCACACGGCGCGCGTGGCGAGGGTGCGCTCGGGCAGGTCGAGGGGGTGCTCGCCGATGACCTCGCCGCCCGGCAGGCGACGCAGGAACGACACGACCTGGCCGCGCACCGTCACCTGGCCGAAGGAGCAGCGCAGCGGCCCCCACTGCTCGTGCTCGAGCTCGCGGCCGATGTCGAAGTCGCTGACCGACTGGGCCTGCGTCGTCCAGCCGGGGTCACCGCGCACGGCGAAGGCCGCGTGGTCGTCGAGGTCGAGCTCGGTCACGACCCAGGTCTGCCCCTGGTGCAGGTGCACCGCGCCCGTGTGGACCTGCGCGTGGGCCGAGGACTCGTCGACCGTGCCGACGACGCGCCCGGTGCGGGTCTCGATGATGCGCACCGGCTCGCCGGCGCCGCGCAGCGAGAGGTGGTCGGCGGGCCGGTCCTCGCGTGCCCAGAACCACCCGCGCGGCCGGTGGCGCAGGATCCCGCGCGCGACGAGGGCCTCGAGCAGCCTCCGGGTCTGGCCCCCGAAGAGCTCGAGGTCGGCCTCGGTGAGCGGCAGCTCCGCTGCAGCCGCGGCGAGGTGCGGCGCCAGCACGTGGGGGTTGTCGGGGTCGACGACCGTCGCCTCGACGCCGCGCCCGAAGATCGCCTCGGGGTGGTGCACGAGGAACGTGTCGAGCGGGTCGTCGGCGGCGACGAAGACGGCGAGCGAGCGCCCTCCGGACCGGCCCGCGCGACCGGCTTGCTGCCACAGCGATGACAGCGTGCCCGGCCAGCCGGCAAGCAGCACCGCGTCGAGGCCGCTGACGTCGACGCCGAGCTCGAGCGCGTTCGTGGCGGCGAGCCCCAGCAGCTCCTTGCTGCGCAGCGCCCGCTCGAGCTCGCGCCGCTCCTCGGGCAGGTAGCCGCCGCGGTATGCCGCGATGCCGGCTTCCGCGGTCACCGGCACCCGCTCCCTGGCGATCGACGCGACGACCTCGACGCCGGCACGCGAGCGGGCGAACGCGACGGTCTGCACCTGCTCGCGCACGCACCCCGCGAGCAGCTCGCCGGTCTCGGTGATCGTGCTGACGCGGCGTGGTTCACCGTCCTCACCTCGCACGAGCGGGGGCTCCCAGAGCGCGAACGTCATTGGGGCGCGGGGGGATCCGTCACGCGTGACCGCGCTGACCGGCATACCGAGGAGGCGGCTCGCGTGGGCCTCGGGCTCGGCCACGGTGGCCGATGCGAAGACGAAGGTGGGGCTGGCCTTGTAGCGGGCGGCGATGCGGCGCAGCCGGCGCAGGACGGCCGCGATGTGGGCGCCGAAGACGCCCTTGTAGACGTGGCACTCGTCGATGACGACGTAGCGCAGCGCCCGCAGGAACGAGCTCCACCGGTCGTGCCGCGGCAGGAGGGAGTGGTGGAGCAGGTCGGGGTTGGTCAGCACGAGGTTCGCGTGGTCGCGGATCCAGCGGCGCTCGTCGGTCGGGGTGTCGCCGTCGTAGGTCGCCGGGCGCACGCCGGGCAGGGCGAGGCCCGCGACGCGGCTCAGCTGGTCGGCGGCCAGAGCCTTGGTGGGGGAGAGGTAGAGCGCCGTCGCGCCGCGGCCGTTGGGCGCCGAGGCGCCGGCGACGAGGTCGCTGAGGATGGGCAGCAGGTAGCCGAGGCTCTTGCCCGACGCGGTGCCCGTGCTGACGACGACATGGCGCCCCGCGTGCGCCGCCTCGGCGACCTCGACCTGGTGGGCCCACGGCCGCTCGATCCCCGACCCCAGCAGCGCCCCGAGGAGCGTCGGGTCGACCCACGTCGGCCAGTCGGCGTGGACGGCAGAGCGCGCGGGCACCTCGTGGACGTGGACGAGGCGCTCCGGGTGCTCGCCGACGAGGGTGCGGAGCAGTGCGTGCGGGTCGGACGTCCCGCCTCGCAGGGTGCCTCCCGCCCCCTGCGCACCATCCATCACGGCCGCCGGCGCGGTGGCCGTGACGCGGGTGGAGCGGGCCGAGCATTCCATGTGGAGCAACCGTATGCCGTCGGGGTACGGTAACCGTCGAGCGGGGCATGTTACCCCGCGGTTCAGGCCAAGGACGGCTCCTCCAGAGCCCCCTGCGCTCGATCCGAGCAGGCCGGCTCTGCAGGCACCTCCAGCAGACACGTGGGCAAACGAAGGGACGACAGGTGGATCTCTCGATCAGCCGAGCCGACCACGGCGATCGCACCGTGGTCCATCTCGGTGGTGAGATCGACGTCTACACGGCGCCGCTGGTCCGCGAGAAGCTCGACGAGCAGATCCAGGCGGGTCGCACCGACCTCGTCGTCGACCTCACCGACGTCAGCTTCCTCGACTCGACCGGCCTCGGCGTGCTCGTCGGACGGCTCAAGCTCGCTCGCACGCGCGGCGGCTCCATGCGCCTCGTCGGCACCGACGACCGCGTGCTCAAGGTCTTCGCGATCACGGGCCTCGACAAGGTGTTCGAGATCCACCCCGACGTCGCGAGCGCCCTCGCTGCCGGTGTGACGCCGGCCGAGACGTCCTGAGCGCCGCCCGGCCTGCGCCCCGTCGTCCTCTCCGCCCGAAGGATCTGACGCCGTGAGCGCACGCACCACGCCGGTCGTCGACGCCGGGCTCATCGCCCTGTTGCGCGCCGACCTGACGGCTGCCGACTTCACCCTCGACGGGGTCGCCGAGCGCCTCGGTCCGGTCGCCTCGGCTGCGCTGCACCGCGAGCAGGCTCTGCCGGCCCTCCTCGCGACTGACGGGGCGCAGGACGCCTGCGGAGTGCTCATCCGCCTCTTCACGCTCGGGCGGCCGGTGCCGACTCGGGCCCTCGCATCCGCGCTGCCCACGCTCGGCCTCGACGGGGCACGCGCGCTCGGCCTCGTGGCGGGCGGCGGAGCGGGCGAGCCCGCCGAGCCCGCCGACGGCTGGGGCAGTGCCACGTGCGACCTGCGGCCGTATGCCGACGACGCACACGAGTGGTGGGTCGCCTCCGACCTCTCCGAGGTGTCGACGGGCCAGGCGCTGCCTGAGGATCACGTGCTCGGCATCGGCGGAGCGTCGACGACGCTGGCCTCGTGGACGATCCGACGCCCAGCCCGCCGGGCTCTCGACCTCGGCGTCGGGAGCGGGGTGCAGGCGCTGCACCTGTCGTCGCACTGCGACAGCATCGTCGCCACCGACATCTCCGAGCGAGCCCTCGCGTTTGCCGCCTTCACCGCTGCGCTCGCGGGCGTCGACCTCGACCTCAGACAGGGTGACCTGCTCGAACCCGTTGCGGGAGAGTCGTTCTCGCTCGTCGTGAGCAACCCGCCCTTCGTCATCACCCCGCGCACCGACGACGTGCCGCTCTACGAGTACCGTGACGGCGGCCGGGCAGGCGACGCGATCGTGCGCGCCCTCGTGCGCCAGGTCGGCAGCGTGCTCGAGCCCGGCGGGGTCGCCCAGTTCCTCGGCAACTGGGAGGTGCCGGCCGGTCGTACCTGGCGCGACGTCTGGTCCGACTGGCTCGACGAGCAGGCCCGCGACGGCGTCGCCCTCGACGCCTGGGTCGTGCAGCGCGACTCGCAGGACCCGGCGGAGTACGCCGAGCTGTGGTCGCGTGACGGCGGCTCGCTCCCGGGGAGCCCCGAGCACTCGAGGATGTATGCCGCCTGGCTGGCCGACTTCGCCTCGCGCGGCGTCGAGACGGTCGGCTTCGGCGTCGTCACCCTGCAACGACCCGAGACCGACCGTGCGACGTGGCGGTCGCTCGACGAGGCGCCCGGTGCCGTGGCCGCACCGATGGGGCCGGCCGTCGATGCCGGGCTGCGAGCGCGCACCTGGCTCGCCGAGCACTCCGACGACGAGGTGCTCGCCGTCGCATGGTCGTGCGCCCCCGACGTCACCGAGGAGCGGCACGGCCGACCCGGCGCCGACGACCCGAGCGTCATCCTCGTGCGTCAGGGCGGAGGGCTGCGACGGGTGGTCCGCGCTGGGACGGTGCTCGCGGCATACCTCGGCGTGGCCGACGGCACGCTCACGGCGCGGGCGGCACTGGACGCGATCGCGGGGCTGCTCGGGCTCGATGAGGGTGAGGTGCGCGCCGAGATCGTGCCCCAGCTGCGCGACCTCGTCGCCGACGGCCTCCTCCAGTAGCCCCGCACGCCCGCACGCCCGCACCCACCCCCGATTCGAGGTGATGCCGGGGGCCACGTGGGTGCCAGGATCACCTCGAACCGGCGGGGCCTTGTCCCTGCTTCGAGGTGATGCTGGCAGGGACGTGGGGGTCAGGATCACCTCGAACGGGCGGGGCCTTGTCCCTGATTCGAGGTGATGGCGGCAGGGACGTGGGGGTCAGGATCACCTCGAATCGGGGGTGGGCGAGGAGGAGGTGAGGTGGGCTGGTTCGACAAGGGAGTTGTGAGTGAGCGCTCACTCATTCATGATGGAGGGCGTGCCGACCCGAACCGACCCTGTGGAGCGCCGCGAACGCTCCGGCCGGGCCGCCCCCATGAGCCGCGACGACCGGCGCGACGCCCTCGTCGACGTCTTCGTCGAGCTCGCGCACCGCGAGGGGCGCAAGCCGACGACGAGCGAAATCGCGCAGGAGGCCGGCGTCGCGGAGGGCACGATCTTCCGCGTCTTCGCGACCAAGGAGGCCCTGGAGCGCGAGGCCGTGCAGGCGGCCTTCTGCCCCGCGCCGGTGCGGCGACGGATCACCTCCATCGACCCCGAGGGTTCGCTGCGTGAACGGCTCGTCGACTTCACCCGCATCATGCAGGCGCGCTTCACCGAGGTCTTCGGCCTCATGGCCGCCCTCGGGCTCACCGAGCCGCCCAACCGCGGGCCGCACCTCGCCTGCTACGAGGCCGGGCGGCACCTGCGCAGCGAGCTCGGCCACGACGACCAGCACGACGACGACCACGCCGCCGCCCACCAGCCGCTGCTCGACTCGATCCACGCTCTGCTCGTCCACGACGAGGACCACCTCGTCGTGCCCGCGGCCGACCTCGTGCACCGGCTGCGCCTGCTCACCTTCTCCGGCAGCCACCCCGGCATCGCCGACGGCCAGGTGCTGAGCCCCGAGGAGATCGTCGACACGGTGCTCTTCGGTCTCGTCTGCCGGCCGCGCACCGCGGAGTCCGGGCTCGGCATCGCGGAGCTCTACGAGCAGCTCGGTGGCGACCCGCGAGGGCTCGCGACGCCGCTGCCCGACCGGACGGCATACGCCCGCGACCGGAGGCCGTCATGACGAGCCCGCGCGCGACAAACCAGTTGACCCTCACCCCACGTGAGTCCCTAGCCTCGCTCACGTTCACCCGACGAAAGGCGCCCTCATGCTGATGCGGTTGCTGCGCACCCATCTGCGCCCCTACCAGGGCCAGATCGTGTTCATCGTGCTGGCGCAGTTCGTCAGCACGATGGCCTCGCTCTACCTGCCCAGCCTCAACGGGCAGATCATCGACGAAGGGGTCGCCAAGGGCGACACCGGCTTCATCATCAGCCACGGCGCGATCATGCTCGCCGTCAGCCTCGTGCAGATCTCCGCGGCCGTCGTCGCGACCTACCTCGCGGCCAAGGTGGCCATGGGGATGGGGCGCGACATCCGTGGCAACGTCTTCGGCACGGTCGTGGGCTTCTCGGCGCAGGAGGTCACCCGCTTCGGGGCGCCGACCCTCATCTCGCGCAACACGAACGACGTCACCCAGGTGCAGATGGTGACGTTCATGGCCTTCACCCTGCTCGTCACGACGCCGATCATGATGGTCGGCGGCATCATCATGGCGCTGCGCGAGGACGTCGGGCTGTCGTGGCTCGTCGCGGTCGCCGTGCCGCTGCTCGGCCTCTGCGTCGGGCTCGTCATCTCGCGGATGGTGCCCTGGTTCGGCCGCATGCAGACCTCGCTCGACGGGGTGAACCGGGTCATGCGCGAGCAGATCACCGGCATCCGCGTCGTGCGGGCCTTCGTCCGCGAGGAGCACGAGGAGGCTCGGTTCGCCGAGGCCAACGGTCAGCTGACGAACGCCGGCCTGAGGGTCGGACGGCTCATGGCGCTCGTCTTCCCGATCGTCATGCTCATCTTCAACCTGTCGACGGTCGCCGTCATGTGGTTCGGAGCCCACCGCATCGCGACGGGTGACATGCAGATCGGCGAGCTGACGGCCTTCCTGTCCTACCTCGTACAGATCCTCATGGCCGTCATGATGGCGACCTTCATGGCGACGATGATCCCCCGCGCGTCGGTCTCGGCCGGGCGTCTCGAGGAGGTGCTCGACACCGAGACCACCGTCGTCGAGCCGGCCCGCCCCGCGCGACTGCCCGTCGGCGCGGCCGGTCTGGCCTTCACGGCGGTCGACTTCCACTACCCCGGCGCCGAGTCCGCAGTGCTGCACGACGTGACCTTCGAGGCCGCGCCGGGACGCATGACGGCGATCATCGGCTCGACCGGTGCCGGCAAGACGACACTGCTGGGCCTCGTGCCGCGCCTCTTCGACGCCTCGAGCGGGGTCGTCTCCGTCGGCGGCGTCGATGTGCGCGACGTCGCGCTCGACGACCTGTGGAGCCGGATCGGGCTCGTGCCGCAGAAGCCCTACCTCTTCAGCGGCACCGTCGCCAGCAACCTTCGCTACGGCGACTCCGAGGCGACCGACGCCGAGCTGTGGGACGCCCTGCGCATCGCGCAGGCGCAGGAGTTCGTCCAGGCGATGGGTGGCCTCGAGGCCCCGATCGCCCAGGGCGGCACCAACGTCTCCGGCGGTCAGCGGCAGCGACTCGCGATCGCCCGGGCCATCGTCAAGCGGCCGGACATCTACCTCTTCGACGACTCGTTCTCGGCGCTCGACCTGTCGACCGATGCGCGGCTGCGCCGGGCCCTGCGCCCGGCCACGGCCAACAGCACCGTCGTCATCGTCGCCCAGCGGGTCTCGACGATCGTCGACGCCGACCACGTCATCGTGCTCGAGGACGGCCGCATCGTCGGCCAGGGCACACACGAAGAGCTGCTCGACACCTGTGAGACCTACCAGGAGATCGTCGAGTCGCAGCGCAGCGCGGAGGTGGCAGCCTGATGTCCGAGGGAGTCAAGACAGCGGAGGAGAAGGCAGCCGAGGCGCGTCGCGGCCCGGCCCGTCGTGGCGGCCCGCCGCACATGACGATGGGCCAGCCGGCCGAGAAGTCGCTCGACTTCGGGCCGTCGGCCAAGCGACTGCTCGGGCGGCTGCGGCCGCACCGCGTCAAGGTCGTCGTCGTCCTCGTCTTCGCCGTCGTCAGTGTCGCACTCAGCTCGATCGGCCCCAAGATCCTCGGCCGCGCCACCGACCTCATCTTCGCCGGGGTCGTCGGTGGGCAGATGCCTGCCGGCGCCAGCAAGACGCAGGTCATCGAGGGCCTTCGGGCCAAGGGGCAGGACCAGCTCGCCGACCTGCTGAGCAACGTCAACTTCGTGCCGGGGCAGGGCATCGACTTCAGCGCGCTCGCGAGCGTCCTGCTGCTCGTCATGAGCCTCTTCGTCGCGGCGTCCTTCCTCATGTGGGTCCAGGGCTGGATCCTGCAGGGCGTGCTCCAGCAGACGATGTTCGACCTGCGCCAGGAGGTCGAGGCCAAGCTCAACCGGCTGCCGCTGCCCTACTTCGACAACCAGCCGCGCGGCGAGATCCTCAGCCGGGTCACCAACGACATCGACAACGTCGGGCAGTCGCTGCAGCAGACGCTCTCGCAGCTGCTCAACTCGCTGCTCACCGTCGTCGCCGTGCTCGGCATCATGTTCTGGATCTCGTGGTCGCTCGCGCTCATCGCCCTCGTCAGCATCCCGATCTCGATCATCGTGACGACGCTCATCGCGAAGCGCTCTCAGAAGCTCTTCGTCCAGCAGTGGCGCAACACCGGTGAGCTCAACGGCATCGTCGAGGAGACCTTCACCGGTCACGGCCTCGTCAAGGTCTACGGCCGCCAGCAGGAGACCGCCGACGACTTCAAGGTCAAGAACGACGAGCTCTTCGGAGCCGCGTTCGGGGCGCAGTTCATCAGCGGCCTCATCATGCCGGTCATGATGTTCGTCGGGAACCTCAACTACGTCGCCATCGCCGTGGTCGGCGGCCTTCGGGTCGCGAGCGGCACGATGAGCCTCGGCGACGTGCAGGCCTTCATCCAGTACTCCCGCCAGTTCACCCAGCCGCTGACCCAGGTCGCCTCCATGGCGAACGTGCTGCAGTCCGGTGTCGCGTCGGCGGAGCGGGTCTTCGAGGTGCTCGACGCCCCGGAGCAGGAGGCCGACGTCGCCGAGCCCGCGCGCATCGAGGACCCCCACGGTGCTGTGGCCTTCGAGGACGTGTCCTTCTCCTACACCCCCGAGAAGCCGCTCATCGAGCACCTCGACCTGTCGGTCAGCCCGGGGCAGACGGTCGCCATCGTCGGTCCGACCGGTGCCGGCAAGACGACGCTCGTCAACCTCATCATGCGGTTCTACGAGCTGAGCTCGGGCCGCATCACCCTCGACGGCGTCGACATCCGCGAGCTGACGCGTCACGACCTGCGCGCGCGCATCGGCATGGTGCTCCAGGACACGTGGCTCTTCGGCGGGACGATCCGCGACAACATCGCCTACGGCCGCCCGGGGGCCACCGACGCAGAGGTGCTCGAGGCCGCCCGGGCCACCTACGTCGACCGCTTCGTGCACTCGCTGCCCGACGGCTACGACACGGTGCTCGACGACGAGGCGTCCAACATCTCCGCCGGCGAGAAGCAGCTCATCACCATCGCCCGCGCGTTCCTCTCCGACCCCGCGCTGCTCATCCTCGACGAGGCGACGAGCTCGGTCGACACCCGCACCGAGCTGCTCGTGCAGCACGCCATGGCGGCGCTCCGGTCAGACCGCACGAGCTTCGTCATCGCGCACCGCCTCTCGACCATCCGCGACGCCGACCTCATCCTCGTCATGGAGGAGGGCCGCATCGTCGAGCAGGGCTCGCACGCCGAGCTGCTCGCCCGCGGAGGCGCTTACGCGACGCTGTATGCCGCCCAGTTCGCCGGCGCTGCAGCTGACCTCGACGAGGAGTTCGGCGTGCAGGGCGCGGCTGCGGGAGGCCCCCCGTCGGTGCGTGAGGACGGTGCTGGGAGCCCGCCGGACGGCATACCGGAGATGGCTGGAGTCGGTGGTGGGGCGCCTGGCCCGACCGGCGGCTCGGGCGCGCCGGCCCCTGACGCCGCGGTGCCCGCCGACCCCGCGGACCGCGCGCCCTGACCCGGGCGCGCCTCGGAAAGCGCTGCGGTCAGAGGGGCAGACGGATGCCCGCCAGCTCCTCTGACCGCGTGATGAGCCGGCCGGCGACCTCGGCGTCCAGCGCAGCGGCGTGCGGGCTGAGCCGGGCGGGCCGACCCCGCAGCTGCTGCCAGCCCGACGGGCCCCAGTAGTCACCGTTGCGGGCCTCCGGAGACGCGGCTGCGGTGACGAGCGGCATTGCGCCACGGTGCTTTCCGTGCGCGAAGGAGCGAACGAGCGTGCGCGTGACCGGGTTGACGGCGGGCTGGTTCACCGCGATCGCGCGGGCCGGCGACAGCGTGTCGACGGCCGTGCCGGGGTGGGCGACGACCGAGCTCGCGCGCTGTGCACTCCTACTGCGCTGAGCCTCGAGGCGGCGAGCGAGCTCGAAGCCGAACGTCATGACGGCGAGCTTGGAGCGGGCGTACTTCGCAAGGTCGGACTGCGCCTCGTCCGGTCGGGGTACGGAGTCGGCCGGCTGGCGCACGCGCGAGTGGATGACGCTCCCGACATGGACGACCCGGCCGCCCGATGCGATCAGGGCGGGCAGCAGGTGAGCGATGAGGGCGAAGTGGCCGAGATGGTTGGTGCCCCAGTGCAGCTCGAGGCCGTCGGCGGTCGTCAGTGCGCGGTGACCCCGCTCCGCCCTCGGCTTCGACCAGTCGGGGAGTGCGACGACGGCGGCGTTGGCGACGAGGGCGTCGATGCGCGGCAGGGCGGCCAGCCGCTCTCCGGCATCGTGCACCGAGTCGAGGTGCGCGAGGTCGAGGGGCACGTGCTGGACCTGCGCGCCCGGGACGTGCAGCTCGATGCTGCGCCTCGCGCTCTCCGCGCGGTCGGCGTCGCGCGCCGCGATGATGACTGACGCGCCGAGCCGGGCGAGGTGCTCGGACGTGAAGTAGCCGAGCCCCGTGCTGCCGCCGGTGACGACGACCACGTGCCCGTCGAGGCGGGGTTGGTCAGGCCCGACGTGCCGAGTTGGCCGACGGGGGGAAGTCATGCGATCGCCGTGACGAGGACGATCCACTCCTGCAGGTAGGTGGGCAGGTTCAGGTCCAGCGCGGCGACGTCGTCGTCCTTTGTCGGCGAGCACCGGAGCAGGACGGCTTCTGCCACTGTGGACGCCACATCCTCCTGCTCCTCGGACGTGCAGCGGCGCAGGGCGGGTGTCGACGCAAGCCCGCGCTTCTCGAGCTCGGCCACTATCTCCACCGCCCACCGGGCGAGTGGCCGGCTGGCCGGTGCGTCGGGGTCCCCGGGCACGAGCAGCGTGGTCTGCAGGCTCTCGTGGAGCGTGCACACGTCGACGAGGTGGTCTGCGACGCCCGTCGTGGTCCCGAGCACGAGAGCCAGCTCCCGCCGGTCCGTGGACGCGATGATGCGCGGTTGCACCAGACCGTTGGCCTTGAGGGCAGCGGCGAAGGTGGACAGCGGTTCCACCGCCAATAGGTCGGTCCGGGGAGCCTTGAGGAAGGCGCGGCGGTAGCCCTCACGCTTCCGGAAGGCATCAAGCTGTGGGTCGTCGTTCATCCAGTCCCGCAGATCCGGCATTCCGCTGGCGCGTCGCAGGAGGACGACCGCGTCCTCGTCGTCATCCAGGTTGACCACGGTGGGTGTCCAGACGACGTCATTGCGGGAGGCCAAGGTGCAGGCGAGGTTGTACATCCCGAAGAGACTTGTGGGCTCGGGGCGTTCGGCATCGAGGCCGACGAGGTAGCGGATGCCTGTCACATCATGGGCGAACTGCTTGTTCAAACCCTGCAGATCGGCATCCGTCGTGGTCTCGGTCTGGAGGTTCTCAAGCGAGTCCAGCGCGCTGCGCACCAACTCCTGGGCAAGCGTCCGGGCCGCCCCTAATGCACCATCAGGTGCATACACCGCATTGAGTGCGATGACCGCCCGGGTGTACCTCGCGCGGAGGCGCAGGCCCAGGTGGGAGGTGCCTTCGGCGTCTGCAAGGGTCTCGTCGAAGCGGAGCAACCAGTCGCGGTACGCAACGAGGTCGTCGTAGGACGTCGAGCTGCGGTCGAGTGCGTGGCGGTAGGCGAGCGCCGCCGAGAGGTTGGCCGGGTCGGCGTCGACCGCCAGCGCCAGCCGGGCCCGCTTCTGCTCGATCGGTAGACCGGGAACGGTTCCGAGGAACTGCAGGCCGATGCTGCGCCAGTCCGTCGCACCTGCGAGCCCCTGCGCCATGCTCGGGTGGTCGCGTGCCAGCGTCGCGAGGACGAACGATGCGGAGAAGGTGATGCCCGGATCTGGACCGACCTGCGCGGCAACGCTGCCGGTGCTGCTCGCGGATGCCGCGGCCTTGGCCGGCTGGCCGCCGGCGTCCTCCCGCGGAGCAGGTGGAAGGATCTGGTCGGGGCAGATGAGCGCGGATCGGACGGAGCGACCGTTGCGAGAGATCGAGATCGCCCGTTGCTCGGCAGGGCCCTCGAGTGCCACCGACCACGGGGTCACCCCTGAGACGCCGCGAATGAAGGACTTCAGGGCCTTGAGCACCGCGTTGTCGGGGAGGTCGGCGAAGGCACCCTCGAGGGCGGTGACATCGGCCCCCCGTGGCACCTCGAGGCCTTGTGGCTTCTCCGCGCCGAGCTCACCGAGCAGCGCGACGACAGCGCCCACGTCGGCAGCACTTGCCTTGTCCTCCGGTCCGGTCACGGAGACCGTCAGCCTGATCCGCGTCGCCAGCCACCACGCGAGCAGGGTCGCGCCGAGGCACGACGTGAGGATGCCTACCGCGAGGACTCCCGCAGCGTCACCTTCGGCCGACAGCTGCGTCCCGGTCGTGGCGGTGAGGACCAGGGCGACCGCGGCGGCAGCCACGAGCACTGCCCCGGCGCCGATGAGCACGGGTAGCGAAGGGAATCGTCTCGCCTCATCGTCGGCACCTCGTGGGTCTCGGAGCATCGGGCCGGCGATGAAGACGGCGAGCGCGCCAACGACAATCGCGAGGCCGAAGACGACTCCACCGTCCACCGGCGTCAGCGGCAGCTCGGCCACATCGGACAGGCTGATCGAGAGAAGGCCTGCGCCCGTCAGCAACCCCGCCAGCCCGGTCACGAGAACCCAGCCTCGCGTGGAGCGCGCGGACAGGTCATCCAACGGCCTCCACCGACGCGGAGCCAGGACGAGGAGCCGGGCGAGCACCAGCAGGACCGCGAGGACGCCGAGGAACGGGACCAGCAGGGCGGCCAGCGGCTTCAGCTGGCTCTCGAAGAAGGAGTCCCACTGGTCGAGCAGTGTCTGAGGCCCCGACTCGCCCAGGTGACCGTCGATCGCCGCCTGCGCGGAGGTGTGCACGGTTGTCGCAGCGGTGTTCTCGCGGTCGCTGGCCAGCGCCTCGGTGGCGGTTGCCTTGGCAGCTTCGTACTTGCCCTTGTCGAGCGACTTCTTGGCCGCAGCGGACTTCGCGAGCGAGGCCTGGACCGCCGCATTGGCCTTGGCGAAGGCCTCTGCACACGCCGAACCGTCGAGAGGTGGTGTCAGCCGTGCCTGGGCTATGACCCGCAGGGCTCGTTGAGGGAGCCCGTCCTCGACCAAGACCTGCGCGACGGCGCACGCCACCCCGGTGGCGTCCGCAGCCGAGGCGCTGGCCCCGCGTACCGGGGTCCACGCGAACCACAGCACCGCGAGCAGGAGCGATGCGGCTGCCCGGTGGAGGACTCGCCGCCCGACCGGTACGCGGTGTCCAGCCATCGCCCCTCCCCTGTAGAACCCCATCGCCCCGCCCCCAACGGTGTGGGTCTCATGCTCCTCCTCTCCCGAGCCGGGCGGGGCAGGTTCGACCAATCAGGACACTTCGGGCCACGCGGCATACGGCGTCGGTGGGAAGTCGGTGGGAGGTCGGTAAGAGAGCCGCTCAGGGCTCGAGGAGGACGGGGCCCGGCCCGCGCGCGGCTAGGGTGTCGTCGGGGTTGCTGAGGGCGCAGGTGCGCAGGCTGAGGCAGCCGCACCCGATGCACGAGTCGAGCTGGTCGCGTAGCCGCTCGATGCTGTGGATCTGCTCGTCGAGGCGACGCCGCCAGGATCGCGAGAGCCGTGCCCAGTCGCCGGCCGTCGGCGTGCGTGACTGCGGGAGCCTCGCGAGGGCCGTGGCGATCTCGTCGAGGGACAGGCCGACGCGTTGGGCCGCGCGGATGAACGACACCCGGCGGATGGTGGCGCGGTCGTAGCGGCGCTGGTTGCCGGTCGTGCGATCCGAGGTGATGAGGCCGAGCTCCTCCCAGTAGCGCAGGGCCGACGTCGCGACGCCCGTGCGCTCGGCGACCTGCCCGATGCTGAGGGTGGGGTGCAAGGTCGTGCCGTGTGCCACGGTCAGGCGATCCTCGCCTCGGCGAGCCGCGCGACGATCTCCTCGACGGTCTCGTCGGGTGTCTGCTGCGAGCTGTCGAGCCACAGGCCGATGTGGGGCGTCTCGGTGCGCACCTTGTGGTCGAAGTCGCGGATCGACCACAGGTCGCCGTAGCCGACCTTGACGCGCTCGGCCTCGCGCTGCATGACGGTTCCGACATCGGGGGCGAGCATGACGAGGCTGAGGGGACGCGCGCGCAGCTGGTCGAGGAAGGGCTGGAGCGTCGCACCGACGAAGAGGTCCTGAACGACGACCGTGAAGCCGGCCTCGGCATAGAGGTTGGCAGAGTGTGCCGTGATCGTGTGGCGCAGGGCGAGCTGGCGCTCGGCCTCCGGGTCGCCGTAGGGCGACATGTCGACGCGTCCGCGCACGACCACCCGCCGGAACTCGTCGCCGCGCAGGTGCACGGCACGCGAGAACCGCTCGGCGAGCAGCTGGGAGACCGTCGACTTGCCCGCTGCCATGACGCCGGTGACGACGATGATCTGGGGGAGGTCGACGGCGGTGTGGAGGGGCGGCCGTTCGCTCACACCCGTCACCCTAGGGGGCGCTGCCCGACCCTGTCGTCAGGCTTCAGGTGGAGTTCAAGTTGTGATCATCGAGGTGCAGCGAACCGACGGACCGCCACGACTTGTCACCCCTGACCCACCGCATGCTCAGCCGAGCACCAACACCCGTGGTCGTGGCGGTCCGTATGCCGTTGAGCGGGTGCCGTGCGTTGGGGAGGGTGTTCGGGAGGGCGCCGGGTGATCGGGAGCGGCATCGGCGGCGCCAACGGCATACGGCAGGAAACGATGGGCTGGGACAGGCGCCGACGCTCCACGCCGCTCCCGACCACCCGCCGCCCAAAGGCCCAGCCATCCGTAGGTGCCGGCGAGCGTCAAACCGGAGCGGGCTCAGGCGTAGGCCTCGACCTCGTCAGGGGTCGCCTTGCGCACGACGATGCGGGTCCACGCCCCGACGTAGAGCCGGTCGTCGTCGCTCAGCTCGGTGCGCGGCCCGACGGCGATCGCCTTCTCGGGCAGCGGTCCCGCCGCGGGGGCGACATAGGTGCCGTTGGACGAGCCGAGGTCCTCGACGAACCAGCGCGAGCCGTCGGTCGTGAGCTGGGCGTGACGGCGGCTGACGCCGGGGTCGGACGACAGGTCGAGCTCGGGGTGGGTGTTGCGGCTCGTCGAGACGCGGCCGAGCAGGACGCTCTTGCTGCGCAGGGGCACGATGACCGGCAGGCCCGGGGAGGGGCAGGGGTCCTCGGCCTCCTGGGTCTTGTACCAGTCCGGGTCGATCCAGACCTCGGCCAGCCACTCGAAGGTGGTCGACGGCCCTCCGCCGCCGGCCGCACCCGCCGCGCCCGCCGACCCCGACGCACCCGCACCGTCGGACGCCTCGCCCTCGTCGCTCGGAGCCGAGGGGTCGCGCGGCATCGCGCCGGTCGTGAAGTCGTAGCCGCAGGCCTCGCAGAAGAGGGCGCCGTCGGCGTTCTCGGTGTGGCAGTTGGGGCACTCGAGGGTCGTGGGCCCGGCGGCCGCACCCGCGGCGCCGCCGCCACCCTCGGCCGCACCGGCAGCCCCACCAGCAGCCCCGGAGCCGGGCGGCGGCTCGAGGTCGAGCGATGACCCGGACGGAGAGCCGGCCGCAGCCCCGGACGCGGTCGCGGAGCCGGACGGCACCGCCGGTCCAGCCGTCCCAGACGTCCCAGCCGTCCCAGACACCCCGACGGGCGACGCAGCGGGCTGCGCCGACAGGTCGATGGGGGAGCCACAGGTGTCGCAGTAGTCCTCGGACTCCGACGTGTGCCCGTTGGGGCAGACCGCACTCACCGGCGCACCCGGCTCGTCTTCGTCGAGGCCGTGTCGAGCGACATCTCGTCGATCTTGGTGACCCCCTTCTTGAGGCGCACCGTGCCGGTGTCAGCGTCGTCGATCTCGACGACCTTGCGCAGGCGCGTCGTCATCTCCTCGTTGCCGGTGGCGCTCGCGAGCTGGACCGCGCGGCCCAGCTTGGCCGTCGCGACCTCGTCCTGGCCGGACGCCTTGGCGGCGAGGCCGTCCTGGATCATCTGCGCGAGCTCGGCCTGCCCGGTGTAGGCGGCCACCGCGGGATCGATGCGCGTCGTCAGGGCCTCGTCGTTGCTCCACCGGGCCTTGACGAGAGCCTGCGTGACCGGCTCGCCGCCGAGCGTGATCTGCACCCGCGCCGCCAGCTGCTCCTGCCCCAGCGTGCGGGCGGGCAGGCGCACGGCGACGTGGT
This sequence comes from Humibacillus xanthopallidus, assembly GCF_006717145.1. Taxonomy (GTDB): domain Bacteria; phylum Actinomycetota; class Actinomycetes; order Actinomycetales; family Dermatophilaceae; genus Humibacillus; species Humibacillus xanthopallidus. The sequence continues at coordinate 954,583 of NZ_VFQF01000003.1, forward strand.
AGTCGCGGCTCTCGTCGGACCAGGCGCCGGTCGGGTAGGCCCCGGTCAGCGGGTTGACCTCGGTGCGCCGGCTCGAGAGGTCCTCGAGGGTCGGTGACACCTGCTTGACGAAGAGCAGCTCGGCGCCCTGCGGCACCCAGACGCGCAGCTCGGCGTTCGCGACGCCGCGTGCCATCGATGCGCGCATCATCGCCTCGAACTCCGCCGCCATCTCCTCCGGCGCCGGGATGAGGTCGACGGTGCCGAGCAGCGCCGACGCGATGCCGCGCACCTCCTCGACCCGCCACTGATCGCCGACACCGCGGCAGTCGCACTGGAAGACGCCGATGCAGCTCTGCACCGCGGCGGCCAGCGACTGCGGCGTCTCGCCCTCGTTGACGCCGTCGGTGAGCAGGATCGCGTGCCGCTTCGTCACGTGTGGGACCGTCGCGAAGATCTGGCGCGCCAGCGTCAGCCACGTGCCCATCGCCGTGCCGCCTTGGGCACGCAGCCCCTCGATCGCGCGCGTGGCCTCGCCGCGCGTGTGCGACGACATCGGCACGAGCGCGCCCTGGTGGCTGTAGGGGTAGATGATCTGCGCGGTGCCGTTGCCCGAGACGATCGAGAAGAGCGTGCCGTCGGTGATCTCGGCGAGCGCCGCCTTGGCCGCCTCGCCGGCGGCCTGGACCCCGCGCCGGCCCATCGAGCCGGACGTGTCGATGAGGATGACCTCCGCCGCGGAGCCCGGGGCGATCGGAGCCGTGCCCGAGCCCGCAGCCGAGGCGCCGGTCGAGGTCACGCGGACGATGGCGTGCAGGTCGGTGCCGCCATCGGGCAGGAACTCGTTCTGGAACACCTCAGCGGTGAAGTCAGCCATTGATCGGAGCCCCTTCCTCGGGGGCGGCCGTCTCGGCAGCCCCGTGCGTGTCATTCGATCCTTGTCCAGCCAGTCTCGCAAGAGCAACCGTGATGTTGTCGCGGCCCCCCTGCTCGTTGGCGAAGTCGACGAGCGACTGGGCGAGCACCACGGGCTCCTCGCCGACGCGGGCTGCCCTCTCGCGCAACAGGTTCCGCAGGTCCTCGGCCTCTGAGCAGTAGTTCCACAGGCCGTCGGAGCAGACCATGAGCCAGCCGCTCGTCGGGGTCAGGGTCGTCAGGTGCGGCGTCAGGTCGTCGGGCGAGTCCTTGCCGAGCCAGCGGGTGATGGAGTGCGCGTGCGGGCCCGACTCCGCCGCGACCCGCGACACGCCGTTGGTCATCTCCTCCTGGGCGAAGGAGTCGTCACGCCCGAGCTGGGCCGCGGGCTCGGCGTCGGCGTCGGGGAACCAGTAGACGCGGCTGTCGCCGACGTTGCCCGCGACGATGATGCCGTCCTCGACGACGGCGGCCGCGAAGGTGCACGACGGCGGGTTGGGCACGTCGTCGTCGACGGTGACGCTCACCGCGGCGTTCGCCTCGTGGACCGCGAGGGTGAGCGCCCGGCCCGCCGCCGCGGCCCAGGCGTCGGGGGTTCCGGCGCCCTTGGGGAACGGCTGGTCGAGCACGCCCCGTGCCGCCTGGGCGGCCGCGAGCGATGCGATGTGGGAGTCCGTCGCCATCGAGACGCCGTCACAGACGACGAGCACCGCGCGTGACCCGGCCGGCTCGGCGGCTCGCAACGCCATGGCGTCCTCGTTCCGCGTATGCCGTTTGCCGATGTCGCAGACGCCACCGACCCAGGTGGCCGCTGCGTCCGTGACGTGGAAACGCGGGTCCGGGGGCGGCGTGCCACAGTGGTCGCAGTAGCCGTCGACGATGTGGCCGAGCCCGCAGGCCTGGCACAGCGTGTCATCGCCCGCGTCTGCGCCGCCGACGGCCGCCGACGGCACCGGGCCGGTCCACCCGACGTCGAGCGGCGACTCCTCGCCCGCCGGGGCGGTCTGCGGCGTCGCGACCGCGACCAGTCCGTCAGCAGCTGCCCCCGCGCCGTCGTGCGAGACAGGAGCGGCCTGTCCTGCCTGACCGGCCGCACCCGCCTGTGCCACCGGCCCGCCCGCGGCCGCCGGAGAAGGCCCGCCGGACGGCATACCGGCGGGGGCGACCGCCTGCGGGAAGAGGCTCGCCTGCGGCAGCCCGGACGGGGGCAGCGTGGCTCCGGGCGCGTTGAGGTCGTTGCCGCACGCCTCGCAGAAGCTCGCCTCGGCGGGATTGGCCGCGCCGCACACCGGGCAGCTGCGCTCGCCGGGCTGGGTCGCCTCGGAGGCGGCGGCGGGCAGCGGGGCGGACGCAGGCGCGCCCGTCGGGGTGTCGGTCACCAGAGGCTCCAGGGTCGGATGGCGTTGGCTTCGTCGACGAGCGACACTCGCTCGCCGAGCTCGGGGGTGCGCTTGGCGAGCTCGCGGAGCGATTCCTCGAGGCCGAGGCGAAGGCTCGTCGGCGTCGCCTTGTGCTCGCCGATGCGCACGTCGGCCTTGTTGCCGCTCGACTCGACGGTCGCGAGGGCCTCGCGGTAGATGAGGGTCGTCACCTCGGCCTTGCGCCGCGCCGTGAGCGAGGTGTCCTCGAGCGTGCGCATCGCCTCGGCGAGGTCGGGCAGCCCGCGGTTCGAGCGGGTCAGCAGCTCGGCGAGACCCGCTCGCGCCGTGCGGAAGGCGCTCGACTGGGCCGGCACGAGGCGGTAAGCCGCGACCGCACCGTCGACGTCGCGGCGGGCGGCGCGGATGCGGGCGAGGCCGAAGGCCGCCATCGGCACGTAGGTCGCGTCGGTGCGGGCGCAGGCGATGTAGAGGTTCTCGGCCACGGCCTCGTCACCAGCCTTCTCGCACGCGTGGGCGAGGGCGAGCTTGGGTGCGAGCTCGCCGGGCACCTGACCGTAGACGGCGTTGAACGACGCCTGGGCGCCGCGGGCGTCGCCGCGCTCGAGGGCGGCGAGCCCCTGGATCCAGACGGCTCGCCACTCCCACGGGTCGGCGCGGAGCAGCTCGCTCGCGGTGGCCTCGGCGATGTCGCGCTTGCCGGCGTCGAGCGCGGTGCGCGCCCGCTCGAGCAGCACCTCGGTCGAGTTCTTCGGTGGCGTCATGAGGCGCTCGAGGCGCTCGGCCGGGGTGCCGTTGACGGTCTGGAGCCACCCGACCATCGCGTCGTGCGGGTCGCGCCGCAGCGAGGGCAGGTTGCGCCAGTCGTCGGGCTCGGTGCCCGGTGTCGGCACGTCGAACAGGAGCGAGGAGACGGTCGTCGCGGCGGCGCCCGAGCCCTGGTCGAGGGCGACGACCTCGCGCAGCACGCCGACCATCTGCGAGCGCAGCTCGTCGGCGGAGACGAAGCGGTCGTCGCGGTTCGGCGCGCAGGCCTTGGCGACGAGCCTGTAGAAGGAGTCGTAGCGCTGGAACACCGGCACGGTGTCCTGCGCCGGCAGGACGTTGAGGTAGGTCGTCTGGTAGCCGCGGAACTCCATCGTCAGCACGACGAGGGTGCGCCCGATCGTGTAGATGTCGGACGCCACCGAGACACCGAGCTCGGCCACCTCGGGGGCCTGGTAGCCGACCGTGCCGAAGATCGCCGAGTCGTCGTCGTCGCTGCGCCGCACGCCACCGAGGTCGATGAGCTTGACCTCGTCGCCGACCTGGATGATGTTGTCGGGCTTGAAGTCGCAGTAGACGAGTCCGAGGTCGTGGAGGTACTGGAAGGCGGGCAGGATCTCGAGGATGTACGCGAGCGCCTGGTCGACGGGCAGCGGGTCGTAGCGGCCGGTGTGCTGCATCCGCTGCTTGAGGATCGACTTGAGCGAGGTGCCGCCGACGTACTCCATGACGATGTAGCCCGCGTCGTCGTGGGTGACGAAGTTGTAGATCTCGACGATGCTCGGGTGGCTCACCTGGGCGAGGAAGCGCTGCTCGGCGATCGCAGCCGCGAGCGCGTCGGGGTCGGCCGAGTTGAGCAGGCCCTTGAGGACGACCCAGCGGTCGGAGACGTTCTTGTCGCGGGCGAGGTAGATCCAGCCGAGGCCGCCGTGCGCGAGGCACCCCGCGACCTCGTACTGCCCGGCGACGAGCTCGCCCGGCTGCAGCTTCGGGTCGAACGAGAACGGGAAGCGGCACTTGGCGCAGAAGCCCGTCGAGCGCCCGGGCTTGCCGTCGCGCCCGCGCCCGACCGGCTCGCCGCACTTGGGGCAGAAGCGCTTGTTCTCCGGGACCGACGGGTTGGCGAGCAGCGCCTTGGCGGCGTCGATCTCGGGGGCGGGGCGCACGGTCGTGATGCCACCGCCGAGGCGGGCGGAGCGCAGTCGCTGCGAGCCGCCGGTGCGGCGGGTCGCGACCGAGCCGAGCTCACGGGCGCGCTTGGAGCCCATCGCCGCCGACGCGAGGTTGCTCGACGCAGAGGAGCGCGTGGAGAGCTCCGGCCCGGCTCCGGGCGCGTCGCCCGGGTCGCCGGCCGATCCGTTGGTCGCGAGAGCCGCGGGGGCCTGCTGGTCGGCCGGGGTGCCGCAGACGTTGCAGTAGCCGGCGTCGATCGTGCCGGTGCAGCCGGGCTGGAGGCACGCGCCGCCCTCGGGGATGCTCGGCCCTGCCGTCACGCGGGCGGCGGGGTGGGCTGCCGTGGCGATCGACGGCGGGTCGGCGGTCGCTGCCGGTCCGGCGAAAGCGGCGCTCGCCGCCGTGCCGGTCGACGCGGTGCTGGCGGCCATGCCGCAGACGTCGCAGTAGCCGTCGACGATGGTGCCGGAGCAGCCGGGCTGGGTGCACTTCATGGGCGACCCTTCTGGGGGCGGGGCGTGGAACGCGTGGCGACGTCGAGATAGGACTGGTAGGCGGCCGCGAGGGCGCGGGCCCGCACGAGAGGCAGGGGTGCCTGCGCGAGCGTCTGGTCGAGCCTGCGGCGCAGGTCGGTGAGGTCGGGCTCCAGCTCGGCAGGCACGCGCGCCGACGCGGCCATCGCCGACAGCGCGCCCGCGAGCCCGACGACCTCGTCGCGCTCGGCCAGCCCGGCGGCATACCGCTCATGGGCGAGGTCGAGCGCCCGCGACACCCTTTCGAGCCGGTCGCGGTATGCCGCGAGCTCGGCTGCCGCCTGCGGCACCGGTCCCAGCGCGCGCACGTTGGGGATGGCGAGGTGGGGCGCGGGCGTGATCGCCTCGACGCAGGCGCGCTCGAGGGCGCGGATCGCGGCGGCACGTGCGTCGAGCTCCTCGATCTGCTGCTGGGTGCGCACCCGGCTGCGGGCGGCCGAGGCACGCTCGGCGGCCGCGACGATGAGGTCGCGCTCGAGCACGGCGATGTCGATCTCGAGGGGCCCGATGACCCCGCCGACGTCGGCGCCGCGCCGGGCCCGCGAGAGCAGGTCCTCGATGCGCCGGTCGAGGCGCGCGAGCTTGTCGGCGGCCTCGTCCCGCTGCGTCCCCAGTGGCACGAGCGGCAGCTGGTCGCGGATGCGCTCGACCCCGGCCCGGGCCACGGTGATGCGCTGCGACGCCTCGGCGGCCCCCGGCGCCAGCGACGCGCGGGCCTGGAGCGTGCGGGTCAGGGAGTCGAGCAGCCGGCAGGCCTCGGGCAGGCTCACCGCGAGCGACCCGCTCGAGGGGAGCGAGAGGTGCTCGGAGGTGTTCGAGTCGAGCCGGCCGTGGATGAGGGTCGAGAGCCGCTCGGCCTCCTTGGGGCCGACCCGGCCGCCGTCGAAGGTCGTCTCGAGGAGCGTCAGGCGGTCGCTGACCGCCTTCCAGAAGGTCAGGGCGACGGTGAGGTCGGTCGTGATCGACGACTGCTCGGCCGGCGAGAGGCGCAGCAGTGCACGGTCGACCTCACCGAGGTCGGCCCGGCGCTGGGCGACCCAGAGCCGCAGGGCGTTGAGATAGGTCTGCGCCTCGCCCGCCTGGACGGGCACGCCGAGCGCGCCGGGCGCCGTCGGGGCTGCGACGCCGGGCTGGTCGGGAGTGCTCTGGGGGGCGGCCGTCATCAGCGCCCGTAGACGGGGGTCGGGGGAGCGGGGGCCGGGCCGATCCGCTCGGCGAGCCAGCGGTTGTAGATCGCCTTCCACTGCCCGTCGGCGACGAGGTCGGCGAGCGCCCGGTTGACGTAGCGGATGAGGTAGACGTCGTCCTTGTTGAAGCCGAGACCGTAGGGCTCGACGGTGATCGCCTTGGCGCTCGTGATGAGCGTGTTGGGGTCCTGGGCAGCCAGCCCGGCGAGCACGATGTCGTCGCCGGTGATGGCGTCGACCTTGCCCTGCTGGAGCAGGACGAGGCACCCGGTGTGGTTCGAGGCCGTGACGGGGATCGGGCCCTCGACGCTCTGCAGCTTGGTCAGCGACGTCGTGCCGGTCGGGGCGCAGACGCGCTTGCCCGTGAGGTCGGCGAGACCCCACGACGCCGCATCCTTGTTCGTCTTGAGGAGGCTCTTGGAGATGAGCACCTTCTGGCCGGCGCGGTAGTACTCGGCGGAGAAGCCGATCTTCGTCCACCGGTCGCACGTCATCGTCATGTTGCGGGCGACCATGTCGAGCGAGCCGTCCTGAAGCAGCGGAAATCGCTCGGCGGCGGTGATGACACGCGGCTGGAGCTTGGGGCTGCCGAAGAGGCTCGTCGCGACGGCCTTGGCCATGTCGATGTCGAAGCCGGTGATCTGGGACGTGAAGGGGTCGCGGGCGCCGAAGAGGTAGGTGTCGGCGGAGACCCCGACGATGAGGTAGCCGCGCTTGAGGATCTTGTTGACCTTCGCGTCGCTGATCTCGCTCCGGGTGGGGATGCTGCCGAGCGGGTCGTAGGACTGGGTCGCGTTGGAGCAGGCCGGCGCGGGGGTGCCGGACGTCGACGGGCTCGGCTTCGGCGTCACCTTGGTGGGCAGTGCCGTGGGCTCGTAGGTGACGCTCGAGCAGGCGCCCAGCGCGCTGACGCACAGAGCAGCGAGGACGCCCGCGAGGCGGAGGCGTGCGCGGTGGCGCGGCCTGGCAAGGGGCGGGCGCTTGGCCCTGTCCGTGGAAATGGCCGTGCCGGCGTGACGGGTGCTCATCGGTACTCCTCGATCCGCTGTCCGATGCCACGCACGACGAGCCAGGCGGCCAGCAGGGCTGCCAGGGCGACGGCGAGGGCCGCGATCGGTGCCGTGCGCGCCAGGCCGTCGAGGCGCTCGACGGCGGCCTTGCCGGCTGCGTCGCGCGCCTGGGTCACGGCGGTGTCGAAAGCCGTGAAGGTGCCGTCGGACCCCTTCATGCTGGGGTCGGTCGACATCGCGACCGCCTTGTCCCACTGACCGTTATCGTCGAGCTGGCGCACCTCTGCGTGCACCGTGGCGTAGTCGCTCCACTGCGAAGTCAGGGGCGACGAATCTGTGACCTCGGCGAGCGCAGCACGCACAGCGGTGTCGTCGGCCTGCCACGACTTCTCGTTGGCCTGGCCCGAGCCGCGTCGGATGAGGGTGAGGCTCTCGTTGGCTCGGGCGTCGTTGGCGCTCGTCGTCGCCTCGGCCAGCGTCACCGTCTGCCCGAAGTCCCCGTCGGCGACGGCTCGCGTGGCCGACCCGACCCCGGCCACCTGCACGAGGGTGAAGACGAGGGCGACGAGGAGCAGCACGATGGCACCGGTCAGGCGCCCGTTGAGGTAGCGGTGCGTGCGCCTGGCGAGCCAGACGGCGATCGCGACGATCCCGATGAGGGCGAGCAGCCCGACCGCGAGCTGGAGGCTCGAGTTGCTCCGGTCGAACTCGTCGCGGGCCCGCTGCTCGTTGGCCGCGACGACCGCGTCGATGATGGGGATGGCGTCTGCCCGCAGTCCGGCGCTCGCCTGCGTGAGGTACTGCGCACCGACGGGCAGACCGAGGCGGTTGTTGGTGCGGGCCTGCTCGACGAGGGCGGCATACGTCTGCACCTGCTGCGAGAGGGCGCCGAGGGCGGCGCCGTCGGCGGGCTGGGCGGCCGCGGCCTCGGCGACGCCGGTCGCGACGCGCGACATGGCGTCCTGGTAGCGCGTGCGAGACTCCGGCGTCTCGAGCCCGCCGATGAGGAAGGCGTTGGTCGCGACGGCGTCGGCACGCAGCAGGTCGACGTGGATCGACTGGGCCCGCACGACCTGCGCGGTGTTGTTGGCGGCCCGCTCGACGGCGGCCTGCGACGAGAGCAGCGCGTTGGCGCTGACGGCTCCGAGCACGATGGCCGCGACGACGCCGAGGGCCATGTAGAGGCGCATCCGGCCCGGGGTGCCGTGCAGCAGGCGCGAGGCGATCGAGCGGGCACCCGGGATGCTGCCCGCGATCGTGCGCGGACCGGTGCCGGGGGCCGGGGCGCCCGACGGCGCGCCTGCGGGGATCGCGACGGGGATGTTCGTCGTCGGTCGGCTCGTCGGTGCGCTCGTCATCGCGTGTCCTCGCTCGTGGCGGTCTGCTCGTCCGAGCCTGCCCCATCGGCCGGCTCCGGGCTATCAGGGTCTGCCCTGAGCGGCACCGGATCCGACTCGTCGGGCGGTTCGAGCACCTCGGTCTCGACGGGCTCGTCGGGCTGCTCCGTGAAGTCGTCGGCAGTGAGCAGACGCAGGTCGTCGCGGGTGGGTTCCGTGGCGTCCTTGAGCCGCCACGCGTGCCGCCCGACCGCCTGCTCGAAGAGGTTGCGCGAGAAGCGGCCGTTGCCGAAGGCCGAGGTGCGCGGGGTGGCCTGGAGGATGTGGCCCACGCGGGTGCGCGCCTCGGGCGTCAGCTCGTAGTCGGAGCCGGCCGCGATCGAGTCGAGGATGGCGAGCAGCTCCTCGTCGGTGTAGTCGTCGAACTCGATCGTCGTCGTGAACCGGCTTGCCAGGCCGGGGTTCTGGCCGATGAAGCGGACCATCGGGTCGGGGTAGCCGGCGACGATGACGACGAGCTCCTCGCGGCGGTCCTCCATCTCCTTGACGAGGGTGTTGACCGCCTCCTCGGCGTACTGGTCGCCGGTCAGGGCGTAGGCCTCGTCGATGAAGAGCACACCGCCCGTGGCCCGCGCGCAGACCTCGGCCGTCTTCATCGCGGTCTGCCCGACGTAGCCGGCGACGAGCTCGCTGCGGTCGACCTCGACGAGCTGGCCCTGCGGGAGCAGCTCGAGCGCCCGGTAGATGGAGCCGATGAGCCGCGCGACGGTCGTCTTTCCGGTGCCGGGGTTGCCGACGAAGATCAGGTGCCGGCTCATCCGCGGCGCCTTGAGGCCCGCGTGGGTGCGCATCTTCTCGACGGTCAGCAGCGCGACCTGGCGGTGGATCTCCTTCTTGACCCGCGCCAGCCCGATCATCGCGTCGAGCTCGGCGAGCAGCTCCTCGACGGACTTCTCGGGCTCGGCCGGCTTCTCGGGCTCGGGAGCGGGGGTGGCGCCGCCAGCGGTGGCCTGGGCGCCGGGAGCGGGCGGATCGCCCTGCGCTGCAGGCGGATCCACCCGTGGGTCCAGTGAAGGGTCGAGCAGGCTGGGGAGGTTCGGGCGCAGCACGTCGGGCAGCCCGAGTGCTCCCGCGGGCAGCGGGCGTATGCCGTCGAGCAGGCCCCCGGAGAACCCTCCACCCAGCGGGGCGGAGTGGAGCACTCCGCCCTGGGCCGCGTCGAGGTAGGCCGCAGAGGCGACGGAGGCGTTGGCGATGACCCAGATCGGGGCGGTGCCGAGCATGACCGCCGACGAGGCGACCTCAGTGAGGGCCTCGGCGTACTCGACCGCGAGGCCGCTGCGCGACGCGACGAGGGCCTCGAGCAGGTCGGTCGGGGCGCCGCGCCAGCGCCGCGCGCTCGAGGCCGCGTCGAAGAACGCCTCGTTGACCCGGCGGAGGTCGGTGACGCCGGGGTGCGCCACGCGGGCCCACTCCGTCGCCGCGCCGGGCACCGACTCGGCGAGGGCGGCGGCGACCCGGAGGCCCTCGTCGCGCGCGGCAGCGGGGTCGAGCCCGGCCTCGGCGGCGATGTCGCTGAGGTCGTCGAGGCTCTCGGCGAGGCGGGACCTGGCGCTCATCGGTCAGAACTCGTCGGTCGGCTCATGCGTCACTCCGGCGGGGCGAGGGGAGAGGGGCTAATGGGTGTGGCGGTGGCGGTGCTGGTCGGCGTGCTGGCGGATGCGCTGGAAGGGGGTGGCGCGGCCTGCACGGCGTCGGGCCCGAGCCCGAGCACCCCTCCCCTCGAGGCCTGCCCGAACTTCTGCTCGAGGAACGCCCCGTGCACGATGATCGCCTCGGCGTCGGCGCGGCACACGGCGTCGTACACCTTGTCCATCGTCGTGCCGAGCAGGTCGAGCTGGTCGACGAGCAGCATGACCGAGCTCTTGCCGCCGGCGATCGGCCGGCTGTCGGCCCAGTCGCGGGGCAGGCGCAGGTAGTTGCCGATCGCGACCGGCAGGTAGTCGGTGGCGGTCGCCATGACGCTGAACCCCTGGGCGCTGCCGATGCCGAGGGTGGTGAGGCGGGGGAGGGTCTGGCGCACGATGCCGGTCACCCGCAGCAGCCGGGAGAGCACGACGCCGGGGACCTTGCCGTCACGGGCCTGCTGCTCGATCGCGTCGAGGGCGCCGAGCAGCTGCTCGGTCGTCGGCGGGCCGGGGCGCGGCGGCTCCGGTGCCTCGGGCTTGTCCAACCCGAACCACGACCGGATCCCCACGTCGATTCCCCTCTACTTCTGGTGCCGGACCGGGTGTGTTGCCGGCGTCCGTGCCGCACCCGTCCATCCTCGCCGAGCGGCCGCCCCGTCGGCGACCCGCCCCCTCACCGACCGGTGCCGAGGTCGAGCAGGCCGGGGGCGACGTTGTCGGCGCGGCGCGCGTCCTGCGTGGCGACCCGCTCGAGGTAGGTGCGCGACTTGGCCACCTCGGTCTCGAGGGTGCCGATCGTCGCGGCCATGTTGTCGAGGGCTCGCACCTTGAACTGGTCGATGGTGTCCATCGTCTCGTAGATGTTGGCGAAGGCCTTCTGGAGCGACTCGATCGACAGCGTCGCGCTCGCCGACTGCTCCTGGATGCGGGCGGAGTTCTGCTTGAGCGCCTCGGACGTGCGCTCGATGATGCCCGAGGTCGTCGTGTTGAGCGCCGTGATCTGGTCGAGGACGAGCTGCTGGTTGTTGAGGGCCTGCGCGACGATGACGGCGGTGCGCAGCGCCGACACCGTCGTCGTCGTCGCCCGGTCGACGCCCTTGATGAGCTCGATGTTGTTCTTGATGATGATGTCGATCGCGAGGTAGTTCTGGATCGACACCGCGAGCTGGGTCAGCAGGTCCTGGTGCTTCTGGCGCACGTAGAAGAGGACGTCCTCGCGCAGCGCCTTCGCCTTCTCGGGGTCGGTCGCCTCGAGCGTCGCGACCTGGGCGGCCAGCTTGGCGTCGAGCCGCTCGGCGACGTAGACGTACTGGTTGAGCCGGCCCATCGACTCCCACAGGGTCTTCTTCTCGAGGTTGAGCGCGACGTTGTCCTTGACGAGCTCGTCCTGGCCGGACTGGAGCGCGTGGAGGATGCCGTCGAGGTGGCTCTGCGCCGACTGGTACTTGCGGAAGTAGTCGGTGACCTTGTCGCCGAAGGGGATCATGCCGAGGAACTTCTTCGCGCCGGTGGCCTGACCGGGGTCGAGGTCCTCGACGGTCTCGCGCAGGTCGAGCAGGGTCTTGCCCACCTTGGAGTTGCCCGACAGGCCGCCCTCGTTGAGCGCCTTGACCGGCATCTGGAGCATGCGGTTGCTGCTCTCGGCGGCGAACTTCACCTCGTCGTTGCCCATCATGCGCACGTCGGTCGCCTTGGCCTCCCACTCGGGCGAGCGCGAGGCCGCCTTGAGGAGCGAGTCGAGGTAGGTGTCGACCTTGGCGTCGAGGCCGGGCAGGGCGGCCTCGGGCACGGCCGGTGCCATCTTGGGGGCGGCGGTCTCGGCGACGGGCGCCGAGGGGGCCGGGGCCGTGAGGATGAAGGCGTCAGCAGTCGGCGGCGCGAGCTGCTGCACCTGCGCGGCCTGGGCGGCCTGGGCGGCGGGCTGGTCGGTCATCTCGAACGGGGTCCTTCCCTCTGAGCCGGCCACGTCGGCGACGCGACCGAAGTCCTCACGCGCACAGCGGCATAAGGGATGCGTCGGCGCGGCGACGGGGCCCCGGGGTGAGTTGCTGGGGTCCGGTGTCGCGCCCGCTGGCGTACGGCCACTCTACGTGCCGCGCGCGTGGGACGGGGTAGGCATTCACACGGTTCCACCGAGGTTCCGGGGTGCCCTCGGGGTTGTCCCCGACCCGGTCTCAGGACGACCCCGGGGCCGGAGTCAGGGGGCCGGTCCCGGGGACTCCCTGAAGGGGCGACCACGGCTCGAAGTCAGGGGAGGTTCCGAGCCGCGGTCGCGAGTGTGGGGCCCCACACGATGAGAACGGAGGGGGTTACCGGTGAGTTCCCGACTGCTCCGGGGTCAGCGACGCCGAAGCGACAGGTCGGCGTGGGCGCCCGTCACCAGCCGGTATGCCGTGGGGCGGGCTCTCAGCTGAACTGCCAGGAGCGCTTCGACAGGCCGAACCAGAAGCCGTCGATGACGCTCTTGTTGTCGAGGCCGCCAGACGCGTAGGCCGCGCCGAGGGTCACGAAGAGGGGCGCGAAGTGCTCGGTGCGCGGGTGGGCCTCGCGGGCCGCCGGGGCCTTGTCGAGGAAGTCGAGCAGGCTGTCGACGTCCTGGGCCTTCATGGCCTCCTGCGCCCAGTGGTCGAATTCGGCGCTCGCCTGGGGCGGGGTGCCGTCGGGGCCGGCGTGCGGGTTGAACCAGCGCAGGTTGTGGGTCGTGAAGCCCGAGCCGACGATGAGCGTGCCCTGCTCGCGCAGCGGCGCGAGGCGACGGCCGATCTCGAAGAGGCCGCGGGGGTCGAGCGTCGGCATCGACATCTGGAGCACCGGCACGTCGGCGTCGGGGAACATCTCCTTGAGCGGCACGTAGGCGCCGTGGTCGAGCCCGCGGGACTCGTCGCGGTGGACCGAGGTGCTCGATGCCTGGCCGGGGGCCGTGAGGAGCTTGGTGACCTCGTCGGCGAGGCCCGGCGCGGCGGGCGCGTCGTAGGTGACCTCGTAGTAGTGCTGCGGGAAGCCCCAGAAGTCGTAGGTGAGCGGTGCGCCGGTCGTGCTGCCGAGCGTCGTCGGCGCGTCCTCCCAGTGGGCCGAGACCATGAGCACGTTGCTGGGCTTGGGCAGGTCGTCGGACCAGGCGGCCAGCTCAGCGGTCCAGCGCTCGTCGTCGGCGAGCGGCGGTGCGCCGTGGCTGAGGTAGAGCACGGGGGTGGTCATGGCGGGTCCTTCCACAAGTTGTTGAACTCTAAACTATCACGGGAACGCCGACCGTCACCCCAGTATTTCCTCGCAGACCAATCGAAAGAGCAGTTCGTCGGCAGCACGCGAGCCCGCAGACCAATCGAAAGAGCAGTTGGTCGCCCTGCCGCGTGCCCGTCGCGTGGGCTCGAAGGGGCGACAAACTGCTCTTTCGATTGGGCACGAGGAGTCCGTCGGGGTGGAGCGGCGTCGCTCCAACGGGCCCTTCGGCCCTGTCGAGGCGGTGCTGCCGCGTGCAAGCGTGGTGGCATGACCGAGATCCGGATTGTTGACCTGACCGAGCAGCACACGGCGGTCGTGCACGAGAAGGTGCCGATGGCAGAGCTCACGAGCTTCTTTGCCCGCGCGTTCGAGGACACGATGCGCGCCATCCGGGCGCAGCGCGATGCACCCGTCGGACCTCCGTTCGGCGCCTACCACGGTCCGCCCGGTGAGTTCGTCGACGTCGAGGCGGGCTTCCCCGTCGCGGCCCCCATCGCCGACGCAGACGGGGTCGTCGCAGGCACCCTGCCGGGTGGCCGCGCAGTCGAGGCGGTGCACGTCGGTCCCTACGACACCATGACCAGCACGTACGGCGAGATCGAGGCCTGGATGGCCGAGCACGGTGTGACGCCCGGGCCGCTCATGTGGGAGAGCTACCTCACCGACCCCGGCGACGAGCCCGACCCGTCGACGTGGCGCACGCTCATCGTCTGGCCCACCGCCTGAGGGTCCGAGCCTCCGCAACCCGGCCTCACGGCATACGCCGAGGTGTGACTGCGATGCGGCCGACCTTGACACCTGCTGTTACGGTCGAGCCGCGTCCACGCCGATGCAGCGACGAATCCGCTGCACGTGAGATGCGGGAAGTAGAAGGTGCACCATGGCCGCAGGCAAGGGCCGCAAGCTCGTCATCGTCGAGTCGCCCGCCAAGGCGAAGACCATCGCCGGCTATCTGGGAGGCGACTTCGAGGTCGAGGCGTCGGTCGGACACATCCGCGACCTGCCCAACCCGTCGGAGCTGCCCGCCGACATGAAGAAGGGGCCCTACGGCAAGTTTGCCGTGGACGTCGACAACGGCTTCGACCCCTACTACGTCGTCGACCCGGACAAGAAGAAGAAGGTCGCCGACCTCAAGCGCCTCCTCAAGGACGCCAGCGAGCTCTACCTCGCCACCGATGAGGACCGCGAGGGCGAGGCCATCGCGTGGCACCTGCTCGAGGCGCTGAAGCCGCGGGTCCCTGTCAAGCGCATGGTCTTCCATGAGATCACCCGCGAGGCGATCCAGCGCGCCGTCAACGACACCCGCGAGATCGACACCGCGATGGTCGACGCCCAGGAGACGCGCCGCATCCTCGACCGCCTCTACGGCTACGAGGTGAGCCCGGTCCTGTGGCGCAAGGTCCGCCAGGGCCTGTCGGCCGGCCGCGTCCAGTCCGTCGCGACCCGCATGGTCGTCGAGCGCGAGCGCGAGCGCATGGCGTTCGTCCGCTCGTCCTACTGGGACGTCGAGGGCGACTTCACGCCCGACGGCGCGAGCCAGCAGTTCACCGCGCGACTGTCGGCCGTCGACGGCACCCGCGTCGCCACCGGCCGTGACTTCGCCGACGACGGGCGTCTGACGGGCAAGGGCGTCGTTCACCTCGACGAGGCGCTCGCGACTCGGATCGCGGAGGCGTGCCTGCCCCTCACGGCGCGCGTCACCGACGTCCAGGAGAAGCCCTACACGCGCCGCCCGTCGGCGCCCTTCACGACCTCGACCCTCCAGCAGGAGGCCTCGCGCAAGCTGCGCCTCAGCAGCAAGAACGCGATGCGCGTCGCGCAGCGGCTCTACGAGAACGGCTACATCACCTACATGCGCACCGACAGCACGACGCTGTCGGACGCCGCGACGACCGCCGCTCGCAGCCAGGCCCGCGACATGTACGGCGCCGAGTACGTGCCCGACAGCCCGCGCCGCTACGAGAAGAAGGTCAAGAACGCGCAGGAGGCCCACGAGGCCATCCGCCCCGCGGGCGACCGCTTCCGCTCTCCGGCCCAGGTCGCGGGCGAGCTGCGCGGCGAGGAGTTCGCGCTCTACGAGCTCATCTGGAAACGCACCGTCGCCTCGCAGATGGCCGACGCCCGGGGCTCGACCGCCACCGTCAAGCTCGCCGTCGACACGGCACTCGAGGGTGCCCAGTCGGTCGAGTTCAGCGCGAGCGGCACCGTCATCACCTTCAAGGGCTTCCTCGCGGCATACGAGGAGGGGCGTGACGACGAGGCCACGGCCCGCGCGGACGCCGCCGCCGAGGAGCGCCGCCTGCCCAAGCTGTCGGCGGGGGTCGCGCTCGAGGTCGTGCGCGCCGAGGCCGACGGCCACGAGACGAGCCCGCCCGCCCGCTACACCGAGGCCACCCTCGTCAAGGCGATGGAGGAGCGCGGCATCGGCCGCCCGTCGACGTATGCCGCGACGATCGGCACGATCCAGGACCGCGGTTACGTCTTCACCAAGGGCCAGGCCCTCGTGCCGACGTGGCTCGCCTTCGCGGTGACGCGCCTGCTCGAGGAGCACTTCGGCAATCTCGTCGACTACGAGTTCACCGCCTCGATGGAGGAGGACCTCGACCGCATCGCGGGCGGCGAGGAGGGCCGGGTCGAGTGGCTCAAGCGCTTCTACTTCGGTGACGAAGCCACCTCTGCGGAGGGCCTGCGCCACCTCGTCGACGACCTCGGTGAGATCGACGCCCGCGAGATCTCGACCATCCCGCTCGGCGACGGCATGGTCGTGCGCGTCGGCCGCTACGGCCCCTACGTCGAGGAGGTCGTGCCTGCCGGCATCAACCTCGAGACGGGCGAGGTGGCCGAGGGCGCCGAGGTGCCGGCGACGCCGCGCCGCGCCACGATCACCGACGACATCGCGCCCGACGAGATGACGCCGGCGCGAGCCCGCGAGCTGCTCGACGCCGCCGCCGACGACGGCAAGGTGCTGGGTCGTGACCCCGAGACCGGGCACGAGATCGTCGCCAAGGCGGGCCGTTACGGCCCGTACGTCACCGAGGTGCTGCCCGAGACCGAGGACGAGGCGCCGGCCAAGGGCCGCAAGAAGGTCGCCAAGGCCAAGCCCCGCACCGCGTCGCTCTTCAAGGACATGGAGCTGTCGACGATCGATCTCGACGCTGCGCTGAAGCTGCTGTCGCTGCCGCGCGTCGTCGGTGCGGATGCCGACGGGGTCCCGATCACCGCGCAGAACGGTCGCTACGGTCCCTACCTCAAGAAGGGCACCGACTCGCGCTCGCTCGCGACAGAGGCGCAGATCTTCGACATCACGCTCGACGAGGCGCTCGCCATCTACGCCCAGCCCAAGCAGCGTGGGCGGGCAGCCGCCACGCCGCCGCTCAAGGAGCTCGGCGCCGACCCCGTGAGCGGCAAGCCGGTCGTCGTCAAGGACGGCCGCTTCGGCCCCTACGTCACCGACGGCGAGACGAACGCGACCCTGCGCAAGGACGACGACCCCGAGTCGATCACGCCGGAGCGCGGCTTCGAGCTGCTCGCCGAGAAGCGCGCCAAGGGTCCGACGACCCGCAAGCGTGTCGTGAAGAAGACGGCGAAGAAGTCGACGGCCAAGAAGGCGACCACCCGCAAGACCGCGGCCAAGAAGGCCTGACCTTCTCCGGCAATCGAGAGAGCAGTTCGTCGGCCCACCGAGGCCGATGAACTGCTCTCTCGATCAGGGGTATGCCGTCCGGGGCCCATGAGGTATGCCGTCCGGCGGGCTTGACCACGGCGGCGTCCGGCGCGCTAGCGTCGCGTCCGTGATCGAGACCCGACGCCTCGAGCCCGCCGACCGCGAGCGGTGGGAGGAGCTCTTCCGCGCCTACATCAGCTTCTACGAGCGCGAGCTCGACCAGACGGCATACGACAGGGCGTGGCGCGAGTTCGCCTCGGACGCAAAGCTGCACGCGCTGGGAGCGTGGCTGGATGGACGGCTCGTGGGCATCACCCACTTCCTTGTCCACCCGAGCACGAGCGAGCCGGACCTCTGCTACCTCGAGGACCTCTTCACCGACCCGGAGGTGCGCGGTCGGGGCGTGGCCCGTGCGCTCATCGAAGCCGTGCGGGAGTGGGCCCGCGAGCACGGGTGCGGCAGCGTCTACTGGCAGACGCACGAGACCAACGTGGTGGCCCGGCGGCTCTACGACGACGTCGCGCGCGACGAGGGCTACATCGTCTACACGCTGCCGGTGTGAACGACCCCTGTCGGGCCGTGGTGCCGGCGGATCGGACTGTCGGCCAGGGGTGAGAGGCTGACCCCATGGCAACCGTGGTGTTCGTGCACGCCCACCCCGACGACGAGGCGTCCCAGACGGCCGGGTCGATGGCCCGCGCCGCGAAGGAGGGCCATCGCGTCGTCCTCGTCGTCGCGACCAACGGCGACCACGGTGACGCCCCCGACGACCTCGCGGACGGTGAGACTGTCGTCCACCGGCGCCGGGTCGAGGCGGCCGCCTCCAACGCGGTCATCGGCACGCACCGGGTCGAGTTCCTCGGCTACAGCGACTCCGGCATGACCGGGTGGGCGCAGAACGACCACGACGAGAGCTTCGTGCGCGCCGACACCGAGGAGGCGGCGCAGCGGCTGGCCGCGATCCTCCGCGAGGAGGCTGCCGACGTCGTCGTCGGCTACGACTGGCACGGCGGCTACGGCCACCCCGACCACGTCAAGGTCCACGCGGTCGCGCGGAGGGCGGCCGAGCTCGCCGGCACCCCGCGCTACCTCGAGTCGTCGATGAACCGCACGGCCATGATCCGCGGGCACGAGGCTGCCCTGGCGGCAGGTCTCGACGTCGGCGACTGGGACCCCAGCCAGCCGATGGACGACGGCAACCCGCTCGGCAGCCTCGAGAGCGAGCTGCACTGGGCCTGCGACGTCAGCGACTTCCTCGAGGTCAAGCGCGAGGCGCTGCGCGCGCACGCGAGTCAGTCCGACGCCCAGGGCATGCTCCAGATGCCCGAGCAGATGTTCGCCGCCGGCTTCGGCGTCGAGCACTTCATCGAGCCGGGCCGTCCCGACGGCATGGTCGTGGGGTGGTTCCTCGACGGGTGAGGCCCCCGTGCCCTACTCTCCGGTAACAAAGCCCTGTGACCCCGCCGAGAGGACCCCGATGCCCGCCATCGACTTCAGGACCGCCACGCCCGACGAGCTCGCGGCGATCGACCCCGCCGAGTTCATCGAGGCGGTGAAGGCGATGTCAGACCGCGACCTCAAGGAGCTCATGGAGGGCCCCAACCGCGGTGCGATCGTCGAGTCGATCTTCACCCGGATGCCGCAGCTCTTCCGCCCCGAGCGGGCCGGCTCCACGTCGGCGACGACGCACTGGACCCTGACCGGCCGCCCCGACGGTGGCTCCGACGACTGGACGGTGCGGGTCGCCGACGGCGTCTGCACCGTCCTGCGCGGTCACGACGGGAGCTCGACGCTGGGCCTGACGATGGCGCCCGTCGACTTCATCAAGCTCATCACCAAGACGGGCAACCCGGTCATGATGTTCATGACGGGCAAGCTCAAGGCCCGCGGCGACGTCGCGCTCGCGGCCAACCTCGCCGGCTGGTTCGACGTCCCCTCTCGCTGACGGCGCCGGCCCCCTAGCGGGTCCTGGACCGGACGCACCGCGCCCACCCGACCACGTGGTCGGGTGGGCGCGGTGCTCTGTCCTTGCGCGTCAGGGCAGGGTGGCGATGATCTCGTTGAAGGTCTTCGACGGGCGCATGACCGCGTCGACCAGGGCGGGGTCGGGGCGGTAGTAGCCGCCGATGTCGACCGGGTGACCCTGTGCGTCGACGAGCTCCTTGGAGATCGTCGCCTCGTTGTCGGCGAGGGCCTGGGCGACCTGCGCGAACTTCGCCGCCAGCTCGGTGTCGTCGGTCTGCGAGGCGAGCTCCTGCGCCCAGTAGAGCGCGAGCCACACGTGGCTGCCGCGGTTGTCGATCTGGCCGACCTTGCGGGCCGGGCCCTTGTTCTCGTCGAGCAGACGACCGGTCGCACGGTCGAGCGTCTGGCCGAGCACGCGCGCCCGCGCATTGTCGGTCACGTCGGCGAGGTGCTCGAAGCTGACCGCGAGGGCGAGGAACTCGCCGAGGCTGTCCCAGCGCAGGTAGTTCTCCTTGACGAGCTGCTGCACGTGCTTCGGGGCCGAGCCGCCGGCGCCGGTCTCGAAGAGCCCACCGCCGTTGATGAGCGGGACGACCGAGAGCATCTTGGCCGAGGTGCCCAGCTCGAGGATCGGGAAGAGGTCGGTGAGGTAGTCGCGGAGCACGTTGCCGGTGACGGAGATCGTGTCCTCACCCTTGCGGATGCGGGCGAGCGAGTAGGCGATCGCGTCGGTCGGCTTCATGATCAGGGTCGTCAGGCCGTCGGTGTCGTGGTCGCCGAGGTACTCCTTGACCTTCGCGATGAGGTTCGCGTCGTGGGCGCGGTCCTCGTCGAGCCAGAAGATCGCCGGCTGGCCCGTGGCGCGGGCGCGGGTGACGGCGAGCTTGACCCAGTCGCGGATCGGCACGTCCTTGGTCTGGCAGGCGCGCCAGATGTCGCCGGCTGAGACGGGGTGCTCGAGGAGCGCCACGCCGGAGCCGTCGACGACCCGCACGGTGCCGTCGGCCGGGATCTCGAAGGTCTTGTCGTGGCTGCCGTACTCCTCGGCGGCCTGCGCCATGAGCCCGACGTTGGCGACCGAGCCCATCGTGGCCGGGTCGTAGGCGCCATGGGCGCGGCAGTCGTCGAGGACGACCTGGTAGATGCCGGCATACGAGCTGTCGGGCAGGACGGCGAGCGTGTCCTCCTCGGCGCCCGCGCGGTTCCACATGTGGCCCGACGTGCGGATCATCGCCGGCATCGACGCGTCGACGATGACGTCGCTCGGGACGTGGAGGTTGGTGATGCCCTTGTCGGAGTCGACCATCGCGATGGACGGCCCGTCCTCGAAGCCCTTCGCCACGGCGGCCTCGACCTCTGCGCGCTGGTCGGCGGGCAGGCCCTCGACGGCCTTGAGCACGGCGCCGAGCCCGTCGTTGGGGGAGGCGCCGACGGAGGCCAGCGCGTCGGCATACGTCTCGAAGACGCTCGGGAAGAAGGCGCGCACGACGTGGCCGAAGATGATCGGGTCGGAGACCTTCATCATCGTGGCCTTGAGGTGCACGGAGAAGAGGACGCCCTCCTCCTTGGCGCGCTGGACCTGCTCGGAGAGGAAGTCGCGCAGCTTGGCGACGTCCATGAACGTCGCGTCGACGACCTCGCCCGCGAGGACGGGGATCGACTCCTTGAGCACGGTCGTCGTGCCGTCGGCGGCGACGTGCTCGACGCGCAGGGTGTCGTCGGCGGCGAGGACGACGGACTTCTCGTTGTGGCGGAAGTCGTCGGCGCCCATCGTCGCGACGTTCGTCTTGGAGTCGCTGCTCCACGCACCCATCGAGTGGGGGTGCTTGCGCGCGTAGTTCTTGACGGAGGCGGGGGCGCGGCGGTCGGAGTTGCCCTCTCGCAGAACGGGGTTCACCGCCGAACCCTTCACCTTGTCGTATGCCGCCCGCGCCGCCAACTCGTCGTCGGTGGTCGGGTTGTCGGGGTAGTCGGGCAGGGCGTAGCCAGCGGCCTGCAGCTCGGCGATCGCTGCCTTGAGCTGCGGGATCGAGGCCGAGATGTTGGGCAGCTTGATGATGTTGGCCTCGGGGGCCTTGGCCAGCTGGCCGAGCTCTGCGAGGGCGTCACCGACCCGCTGCTCCGGCGTCAGGGCGTCGGGGAAGGAGGCGATGATGCGGCCCGAGAGCGAGATGTCGCGCGTCTCCACCTCGACCCCGGCCTGGCGGGCGAACGCCGAGACGATCGGCAGCAGCGAGGCGGTCGCGAGAGCGGGCGCCTCGTCGGTGTGCGTGTAGATGATCGTCGAGTCAGTCACCATTGGCTCCATTCGAGGTCCGAAGAAATCTTGACATCAAGATATCGGATGGGTGGCGGCCGTGGGGCCGCCGTCCCATCCTGCCGGGGTGCTCTGCGCCACGCCAGAGCGCCGGTCCTAGGGTGGGCGGCGTGACCGCAGCTGCCCCCATCGAGGACTCGACCGCACGCCACCTCAGCCACCTGCTCGCCGCCGAGCAGCGCACGAGCCGCCTGCCGTCCGTCGCCGCCGGCATCGTGCGCGACGGGTCGCTCGCCTGGTCCGATGCCGTCGGCACGCTCGACGGCCGCGCCACGGGCGACACGGCGGACGCCGACACGCAGTACCGGATGGGCTCGATCACCAAGACCTTCGTCGCCGTCGCCGTGCTCCAGCTGCGCGACCGCGGACGCCTCGACCTGCTCGACCGTTTCGGCGAGCACGTGCCAGGCACCGCGTTCGGCGACGTGACGATCGCCCAGCTGCTGTCGCACGGTGCAGGCCTGCAGGCCGAGACCGAGGGTCCGTGGTGGGAGCGCACGGCCGGCCTCGGCTGGGACGACCTCGCCGCCTCCCCGGTGCGCCAGCGCTTCCGTGCCGGCCGCCGCTTCCACTACACCAACGTCGGCTTCGCGGCCCTCGGCGAGCTCGTCGCCCGCGCGCACGGCGCCGACTGGTTCGAGGTCATCCGCCGCGACCTGCTCGAGCCGCTCGGCATGACGCGCACCACGACCCGACCGACCGGCAAGTCCGCGCAGGGGCTCGCCGTGCACCCCTTCGCCGACGTGCTGCTGCCGGAGCCCGAGCACGACGCGGGCGCGATGGCGCCGGCCGGCCAGCTGTGGTCGACCGTCGAGGACCTCGGCCGCTGGGCGGCCTTCGCGGGCGGTGACACCGGCGACGTGCTCGCCGCCGACACCCTCGAGGAGATGCTCGAGCCGCACACTCTCGCCGACAACCCGGGCCAGCCGTGGACCGCCGCGCACGGGCTAGGTTGGCAGGTGTGGAACCTTGCAGGACGGAAGTATGCCGGCCACGGCGGCTCGATGCCCGGCTTCCTCGCCGGGTTGCGCGTCGACGTCGAGACGGGTGACGGCGTCGTCGTGCTCGCCAACACCACCGCCGGTATGCGTCCCGTGGGCTCCGACCTGCTGGCCGCCTTCGTGGAGCGCGAGCCCCGTGTTCCGCAGGTGTGGCACGCGAGCGGGGACGCCTCCGTGCTCGACGTCGTCGGCATGTGGCACTGGGGCCCGTCGGTCACTGTCGCCCGGGCCGTCGGGGAGCACCTCGTGCTCGGTGAGCCGGGTCAGGCTCGAGGGTCGCGCTTTGCGCCCGTCGGCGATGACGAGTGGGTCGGGCTCGACGGCTACTACACGGGCGAGCCGCTACGGCTGGTCCGGCGCTCTGACGGCACCCCGTCGCACCTCGACCTCGCGTCGTTCCGCTTCACCCGGACGCCCTACGACGCGGACGCCGACGTGCCGGGTGGCGTCGACGACGCGGGTTGGCGCTGACGACGCAGGCTCGTGCAGACGAGGCTGGTGCAGACGACCTGGGCCGGCGCGGACGGCTCTGGTCCGCGCAGGCGGCCCCTGCCGAGCCCGACAGGCTCGCCTAAACTGGCGGCGTGACGCCCTCCGGACACCAGCGCCGCCGCTCTCAGGCGCGTCTGAGCCGCTGGCTGCTCGTGCTCGTCACCCTGGTGCTGGCGCTCGGCGTCGTCGTCATGCACTCGCTCGGCATCGGACACCACGGCTCCTCCCACCTCTCGCCGGGCGGCGCGTCGTCGGTGACAGCAGGAGCCGCGCACGCCCACGAGCAGACCGGCCACCACGTGGCCGCCGCGGAACCGAGCGCCCCCTCGCCGGGCGGCGAGTCGAGTCAGGCAGCGCGTCACGGAGCAAGCGTCATGTGTCTCGCCGTCCTGCCGCTGCTCCTGCTGCTGCGGCGTGGCGGTCGTGCCTGGTTCGCCCGTGCCGTGGCCGCAGCCCGACGTCCGGTCGTGGCGGTGCCGGGCTCGTGGCTGACCATCCGTGCCCGACCGCCCGGCTCGATCCTGTCGGAGCTCTGCATCCTGCGCACGTGACAGGGCCCGGACGGTCGTCGGGCGACATCGCCGGCGCTCGTCCCGCTGTGCAGCCGCGCGTCGACAGCGCGTCGACCGCCCGTGCTGCAGTCCGTCACGCATGCCCAGACCCAGGACAGGAACCGACCCATGAAGCGCACGATCCGTCATGCCAGCAACGCCGCCGTCAGCCTTGCGGTGGCCCTCACCCTCGCCGCGTGCGGCAGCTCCGACCACTCGGGCGGCGCGCACGAGAGCATGTCGAGCGCGACCGGAAGCGCGTCCGTCACGGCGCCCGCTGCATCGGCCGACCACAACGCCGCAGACGTCACCTTCGCGACCGACATGATCCCGCACCACCAGCAGGCGGTCGAGATGGCCGATCTCGCCGCTGAGCGCGCGAGCGACGCCCAGGTCAAGAGACTCGCGGTCGCCATCAAGGCGGCCCAGGACCCTGAGATCCAGACCATGAGTGGGTGGTTGTCGACGTGGGGCCAGCCCGTGCCCTCCGACACCGACGGTCACGACATGTCTGACATGGACCACGGGGACGGCGCCACGATGGAGGGGATGATGACCGACGAGGAGATGCAGCGGCTCGCGGCAGCCTCTGGAGCGGCCTTCGACCGGCTGTGGCTGGAGCTCATGATCAAGCACCATATGGGCGCGGTCGCCATGGCCGAGACCGCGACGGCGTCGGGCAAGAATGCCGATGTGGTGGCCTTGGCGCAGGAGATCATCACAGCGCAGAAGGCCGAGATCGCGACGATGCAGCAGCTGCTCCCGACCATCACCGGCTGACGCGCTGAGGGGCGAGAACAAGAACGTGGGCCACGCGCCTGCAGGGAGGCGGCGCGTGGCCCACGGTGCCGAGGCCAGCTGGGGGGTGCTGCCTCGGCGGGGGAGGAGATGGTGGGGTTCATCAGCCTCGAGACCTCAAGCATGGCCCTCGAAACCCGATCTGTCTAGGGTTTGTCGAATGTTGGTGACGTGTCTGACGGCAGCGCCGTCCGACACGGCACCACGGTGCCCGCCGCCGTCCGGCGGTGGTCAGTGGCTGGGGGAGGGGGTGGCAGTCGCCCCCTCCCGGTCCGCCTCCTCGAGCTCTGCGGCCGGCGCAGCCTTGTGGGCCGAGACCCGCCGTGGCCACCAGAAGCGGTCGCCGAGAACGACCGCGATGGCCGGCACGAGCAGGGTGCGCACGACGAGGGTGTCGAGGAGCACGCCGATGCAGATGATGACGCCGATCTGGGCGAGCACGACGAGCGGCAGCACGCCGAGCACCGCGAAGACGGCGGCGAGCAGGATGCCGGCGCTCGTGATGACGCCACCCGTCGCAGCGAGGCCCCGCAGCATGCCCTCCCGTGAGCCGTGCTGCCGTGCCTCCTCGCGCGCCCTCGTCACGAGGAAGATGTTGTAGTCGACGCCGAGGGCCACGAGGAAGACGAAGGCGAAGAGGGGGGCGCCGTCGTCGAGAGCCGTGAAGTTGAAGACCTTGCTGAAGATCCACCAGCTGGCGCCGATGCTGGCGAGGTAGGTGGCGACGACGGTGGAGACGAGCACGATCGGAGCGAGGAGCGACCGCAGCAGCACGACGAGGGCGAGGAGGACGAGCGCCAGCACGAGCGGGAAGATGACGAGCCGATCACGCGTCGAGGCCTCCGCCTGGTCGAGGGCCACGGCCTCGGTGCCGGCGACGTGGCTCTCGGGCAGGGCCGTCAGGGCGGCGCGCAGGGCCACGACGGTGTCGGCGGCTGCCTCGGAGCCCGGGGCCGCCTCGATGACCGCGTCGATCTCTGCCACCCCGTTGCCCTGGTTGACCATCCGAGCGCCGGCGATGCCCTCGACGCCCTTCGCGGCGGTGGTCACGGCCTGCGGGTCATTCGTCGTCATGATGATCGCCGGGTCGGCACTGCCGGCCGGGAAGGACCGCGCGAGACGCTCGCTGGCGGCGATCGCCTCGGGCTTCTGGAGGAACTGGTCGGACGTCTTGAGGCCGGTGTCGACGAAGGCGATGCCGGATGCCAGGACGGCGAGCCCGATGAGGGTGATGCTGATGATCCGCTTGGGGTGCGCGGCGACACGGTCGCCGACCTTGCGCCACAGCGACTGCCCGTCCGCCAGGGCTGCCTCGCCCTCGCGCGGCACGCGCGGCCAGAAGATCCAGCGGTCGAAGATGACGAGGGCTGCCGGCAGCACGAGGAGCACGAAGGCCGCAGCCACGACGATGCCGACGGCGCAGGCGAGCCCGAGGCCGCGCGTCGCCGGGAAGAGCGAGAGCAGCAGCGTCAGCAGGCCGAGGACGACGGTGACCGAGCTGGAGAGAACCGCTTCTGCCGTGCGGCGCAGCGCGAGCGACATCGCCTCGCGCCGGTCGTGGTGGCTGCGCAGCTCGTCGCGATAGCGCGAGATGAGCAGCAGGGCGTAGTCGGTTCCGGCGCCGAAGACGAGCACCGAGAGGATGCCGATCGTCGACTCGTCCCACACGACGTCGAACGCCGCGAGGGTGTGGGTGGCGAGCACGGAGGCCAACCGGTCGGCCACGCCGACGACGATGAGCGGGAAGATCCAGAGGATCGGGCTGCGGTAGGTGATGACGAGCAGCAGTGCGACGACCGAGGCGGTCGCGATGAGCAGGCGGGTGTTCGCTCCGGAGAAGACGGCGGCGAGGTCGGCCTGCACTGCGGCAGGCCCGGTGACCTGGGCGGTGACGCCCTCGGGCAGATCGGCCTTGACGGTGGCCCGGATCTGCTTCACGGCCTCCGCGGTCGCGGTGGCGTCGTTGGTGTCCACCGGAACGACGGCGAGCACTGCCGTGCCGTCCTCACTGCGCTGCACCGGCACCCGACCGGCGCCCGGCACCTCGGCGAGCCGTGACTCGATCGCGCTGACGGCGCTCTGGGAGAGCTGTCCGGACTCCGTGCTGAAGATGACGACGGCCGTCGACCCCTCCGCCTCCGGGAGCTGCTCGCGCAGCGCGACCGCCGCCGCGCTGTCCGAACCGATGGGCAGGGCATCGGTCGCCGACGCCGTGCGCGTCGCCTCACCGACGACTGATACGACTCCCATCGCACCGCCCAGGGCGAGGATGACGATGGCCACCGCCCACCACTTGCGTGTGATCCTGTCTGTCACCGAACGCACGAGTACCTCCGCTAGGATGAGTAATCTGGTTACTCAGAAGATTACTAAGTTGGTGAGTGACATTAGCAGCAAACAGAGCGACCGCCAATCGCCGCCCGACCGCGGCGGCCCGCCCTCCGGCGCCGACGCACAGCAGCGCGCCAGCGCCGCCACCGGCGTGCCCAACTGGCAGCTGACGGGAACGCTCTCGGCCCTGCAGGAGCTCGTCGAGGTCGCGGAGGCGGTGCCGGCAGTCGTCGCGCGCCAGGCCGGGCTCAGCACCTCCGAGCTGCACTCGCTCCGCCACCTCATGCGTGGCCCGATGGGCCCCGTCGACCTCGCCAAGGTGCTCGGCGTGACCTCGGCGGCCTCGTCGGGTGTCGTCGACCGCCTCTGCAGCCACGGCCACGCCGTGCGGCGGGCGCACCCCGACGACGGTCGTCGCACCGAGGTCGTCATCACCGACAGCGGGCGCGCCGAGGTCACCGCCCGCATGAGGCCGATGTTCGTCGCTCTCGCGGAGCTCGACGCCTCCTTGACCGACGACGAGCGGGTCGTCGTCGAGCGCTACCTGCGGGGCGCGACGGCTGCCATGCACGACCTCGTGACCTGAGCGGCCCGGCCGAGTGAGACCCGGCGAGACTCGGCCGGGCCCCTGCTCAGGCAGGCAGCTTGCCGCGCAGCAGGCTGTCGCCCGAGTGAGCTGGTGAGCCATCGAACTTCTCCCGCGAGATGTCGACGATGACGTAGCCCTCGTCGATGAGCGTCTGGCTGATCGGGAACGACGCCTTGTCGCCGGGCGCGAGGACTCCCACCGACACCATGCGCTTGCCGTCGGAGTTGAGCAGCCACACCTCGAGGTAGCCGTCACCCGCGTCGAGCGGCTTCGACGTCGCGACCGTGAGGTCGAGCCCGTCGGCAGAGCGCACCACCGCCGCCTTGCCCTCGTCCTGCTTCGTGTCGAGGGTCGACAGGGCCACCTGGGCGACGGGCTGCACGGGCGTGTCGGGCTGCCAGATGGCGCGTCCGGCGAGCAGCCCGATGGCGAGGCTCGCCGCCGCGAGCCCGGCGCCCCATCCGACGGACAACCGGCGTCCCCGCCCGCCGCGGTCGCGCTCGTGGCGGCCCGCGCGCCGGCGTTCCAGCTCGTCGTCGGTATGCGGGGTGGCGGGCTCCCGCCGCGCCGGCGCGGCGGGCGGCAGGTCGTCTGAGGTCGGCTCGTCGGCGTCGAGCTCGTCGGCGTCGAGCCCGTCGGCGTCGAGCCCGTCGGCGTCCAGCTCCTCGGTGCTCAGGTGGTCGGTGATGCGGCCCCAGACGGCGTCCGTTGGAGCCTGCCAGGTGACCGACGGTGGGGCGGCGGCGACGAGGGCGGCAGTGTGGCGTAGCTCCGCGACGGTGGCAGCGCAGGTGTCGCAGCCGTCGACGTGGGCGGACACGGATGCGGAGACGGACGGCGAGACGGTGCCGTCGCCGACGGCGAGATCGACGAGCTCGTCCTCAGTGGGATGAGACACGCTCCACCTCCTTCATCCGGTCCCTCAGTGCGATGAGTCCTCGCCGCACGTGGCTCTTGACGGTGCCGAGTGGCAGGTCGAGGGTCTGTGCGATGTCCTCGTGGGTACGGTCCTCGACGAAAGCCATTCGGAGCACGGTCGCTCTCGGATCGCCCATCCGCTCGAGCTCGTGCACGAGCAGGAGTCGTTCGGCCCAGTTCGAGTCGTCGACCGTGACGGGTGACGTGGCCACCTCGGAGGCGACCGCCTGCATGTTGCGATGACTCCGGTAGCGCTCCGTGCGCACGTCGGCGACTCGGTGCTTCGTGATGCCGACGAGCCACGCCGCGGGCGAGCCGAGGTCGGGCTGCACCGTGTGGCGACCTCGCCACGCCGCGACGAAGACCTGCTGGGTGACGTCCTCGGCGTCCTCGCGGGTGCCGAGGCTGCGCAGGGCGATGGTGTGCACGAGGGTGGACCACCGGCGGTACATCTCGGCGAGCGCCTCCTGGTCGCCCGCTCGCAGCCTGACGGCGAGGTCGGCGGCCTCGACATCCGGGTCGTCATGCACGTGCACGAGCCCACCCTAACCACGCCCTCACGACACCGGGGTGGCGGTGACGACGATGTTGCGGTCATAACGCCGTGCCTCGGGGTCGAAGGTGCCGCCACAGGTGACGATGTGCAGCACCGGCGCACCGTCACGGGCGAAGAGCGTCGGGAGGTCGAGCTGGGACTTGCGGATGCTGCGGACGTCGCTCACGGCATACCGCGTCGTCGTGCCCCCTGAACGCACGACGAGCGTGTCACCCGGGCGCAGGTCCTCGACGGCGGCGATCGGGCCGGTGCCGTAGCCCGGCATGTCGAGGTGAGCCGCGAGCACGGTGGCGCCTCGGGGATCGCCCGGGCGGGGGCCGAACTCGTACCACCCGACCTCGGCCGGAGTGCGCGGGAGCGCCATCTCGCCGTCACGGGCCACCCCGACGGGCTTCACCGGCATGTCGATGCCGAGCCGCTTGATGGTGAGCCGGGTCGGAGCGGGAAGGGTGCTGGCCACGGCCTGGGTGGCAGGTCGCGCCTCCGGCTGGGAGGCCGCCGCCCCGGTCGGTGCGGGTGCGGTCGCCGAGGCTGCGGCTGCCGGGGCGAGGGAGTCGGCCTCCGGGACCCCCGACAGGGCATCGGAGGGCCGGGTGACCCAGAAGGTGACGAGCCCCGCCAGGAGGGCGACCGCAAGGGCTGCGGCCACCCCCCTGGCTCCGCCCGAGCGTCCGGAGCCGCCGGCGACACCCGGCTCCGCGGTCCGGTGGGGGACCGGCGAGGGGGCGCGGTGTCGGGTCATCGGCTCGGTGCTCTCGGTGCTCTCGAAGGTGCAGGGGTCGTGGATCTGGTCCGGCTGGTGTGGCCGACCGGCGGTCAGCGCACCGCAGCGGCGCGGCGACGACCGGCGAGCACGAGGCCTCCGGCGAGGGCCGAGGCGCCGGCGACGGCGGCCCAGCGAGCCGCTGCCGAGGAGTCGTCACCCGCGCCCGCGGGGACGCCACCGGGAGCGGAGTGCATGCCGGTCAGCACCTGCGTGGCGAGGGCGAGGTTCTTGTCGGCCGCGCTGCCCCAGGCGTAGACGATGGTGTTCGTGCCCTCCTTGAGGTTGACGTCGGCCGGGCCGATCGCGACGGTGTCGGTGCCGGCGAGCACGACGTCGGCCTTGATCGTGCCGGCGGCGAGGTCGGCCTTCGCCTCGTTGGGGTTGGTGAGGTCCTTGAAGGCGACCTGACCGTTGGCGCGCACGTCGACCGCGGGAGCCGCGGCCGTGTGGCGCACCGTGATCCGGGCCTTGCCTGCTGCGATCGACGAGGTGTCGTTGACGTAGGGCGTCAGCACGGGCTTGCCGCTCTCGTCGAGGTGGGCCACGACGGTGATGTTGGCGTTGCCGGGCACCTTGACGTCGTTTGCCTCGATGACGGCAGCGCCGCCCGCCCCTGCCCCGGCCGCGGTCACCTTGAGGTCGTAGGTGCCCTCGGGGAGCATCAGCGGGTCGGTCAGGGTGCCGGGCTTGAAGTCGGTGAGCAGTGCCTTGCCGTTGGCGTAGACGTCGACGGTCGCTCCGGGCACGGCGTGCAGGATCGACACGGTGGCGTCAGCCGCGTGGGCCGGAGCGGCCAGGGCGACGGGGGCGAGGGCGAGGGACGCGACGGCGGCGATGCGAAGGGTCTTCATGAGGAGGTCCTTTCAGAGGGGCGCGTGCTGTGAGCTGCCTGGTGGGATCTGCATGAGCGGTCCTGCTGTCGTGACGACGGCATGTGGTGACCGTCTGCCCCTTCTTCCGCGGCAGCGCGCCATCCGGATGCAGCTCGGCCCGACTTTCTTCGGACGCGGTCTCGAGACAGGCGTCAGGCGCGCCTCACGACCCCGATCGAAAGAGCACTCCGTCGACCGCGGGAACCCTCAGCCAAGACCGCGCCTCACGACCCCGATCGAAAGAGCAGTTCGTCGGGTGGGCTTTCTCAGCCGAGGTGGGAGCTGACGGCCTCGGCGGCGCGCTGGCCGGAGACGAGGGCGCCCTGGATCGACGCGGTGTCGCGGTGGTCGCCGCACACGAAGACGCCGTCGCCGAGCGTCACCGTCGAGCGCACCTCGAGCGGCGGCGCCATCGCGGTCAGGGCGGCGTCGACCCGGTGTCGCGTGACGGTGCGCCAGCCGGCCGTGCCGCAGCCGTAGATCTCGCCGACGTGGCGCAGCACCTCGGCCTCGGAGGCGTCGCCGTCGGGCCGGTCGAGCAGGCAGGTCGCCTCGACGAGGTGCCGCGCCGGGGGCGCATAGCTCGGGGCGGTGGCCGTGAGCACGGCGGTGTTCCACACCGGACCGGGCACGTTCTCCGTGCGCCGTCCGTCGACGGCGATGAGGGGGAGGCGCGTGGGCGGCTCGGGCGCCTCGAACCACCACGTGACGAGGCCCTTCGTCGAGGGCTCGGGGATCGGGGTGAGCTGGGCCGCGCCGATCGGGTCGGTGGCCACGACGACGGCACGGCTGCGCACGGGCGCACCGTCGACCTGGACGTCGACCCCGTTGTCGCGGGGGGTGATCGACTCGACGCGGTGGCCGAGCCGAACGCGGTCTCCGAGGGGTGCGGCGAGCTGCTCGGGCAGGGCCTTCATGCCGCGGGCGGGCACGGCCGGCCGTCCGAGCGCGAACATCCGCACGAGGAGCTTGGTGAAGTTCGCCGATGACGCCCCGTGGCTGTCGACGAGCACGCCGGCGAGGAAGGGGTCGATGACCTCGTGACGCAGCCGTCCGGTGACACCCGCCTCGTCGAGCGAGTCAGCCAGCGTCGAATCCGGTTGGCGCATCATGGATTTCGGGTCGGCGATCGCACGCGCCGTCCACCGGGTCACACCGACGAGCTCGCGCGGGTGGAGGTATCCGCTGCGCATCGTCTGGGCGAGCAGCCGGGGCTCGCGCACCGGGTCGGCCACGACCTGCAGCCCGTCGAACCGTCGCACGAGCACGCCCGAGCCGAAGGGCTTGAGGTCGAGGGCGCCGACGTCGACCCAGCGCCGCACCGCCGGGTAGGCGGGGTTGAGCACCTGGAAGCCGCGGTCGCAGCGGAAGCCGTCGATGACGTCGGTGCGGACCCGCCCGCCGACGCCGTCGCCGGACTCCAGCACGATCACGTCGTGGCCGAGATCGGTCAACCGCCGCGCACAGCGCAGCCCGGCCAGACCAGCACCAACGATGACGACGTCAGCGTCCACGAACGGATCACCTCACAGCTCGAGTGGCCCCCGGGGCAGCCTAGTGGTCGGGAGCTCGAAACGGACGTTCCGCCCCCATCGGTCTGCGGCACCCCGGGCGGCCCTCGAACCCATACCCACCACCCGCACTCGAGTGGCCTCCCCGTCACACCGGCCCCGTATACCGTCTGCCTCCACCCGCACTCGAGTGGCCTCCCCGTCACACAGGTCCGGTATGCCGTCCGCCACTACCGCATTCGAGTGGCCTCCCCGTCACACGAGTCCGGTATGCCGTCCGCCACGACCGCACTCGAGTGGCCGCTCCGTCACACCGGCCCCGTATGCCGCCGGTCCCCTGAGGTCGTGGCCGCTCCCTGTCAGCGGGCGCCGGCGGTGGCCTTCGCCCGGCTGTCGGTCGCGGCGGGCTGCGCACGGCGGGCCATCCAGACCGCGGCGAGCACGACGACAGCCGCGACGGCCGCCGCGACTCCTGTTGCGGCAGAGGAGGGCTCGCTCGTGAGGCGTCCGACGGCGATCCACCCGAGGCCCCACGCCATGGCCGCGGCGATCGCCCAGCGCGCGCCGAGACGGCGTGCGAAGACGACTCCGAGAACGGCGGCGACGGCGATCACGACGACCGCGGCCACCTGCGAGCCGACGGCGCCGAGGTCGACGCCCGAGTCGACGAGGGCCGCCGTGATGTTGGCGCAGGTCGCCACCGCCACCCAGCCGAGGTAGAGCCCGAAGGTGCAGTCGAGCACGATCCGCTCCGGCCACGACCGGGCCGGCTCGGCGCCGAGCCGGACGACGAGTAGCCCGAGCACGAGCGCGAGGGCGAGGATGACGACGACGCTCACCCAGATCCAGCCCTGCTGCGTGACGAGCAGCCAGGCCGCGTTGAGCAGCATCGAGGCGGCCGCCAGCCAGCCGGTGCTCCGCACCCGCTCGCGAGTGGCGTTGCGGGCGGGCAGCTGCCACACGGCATACGCGAGCAGGCCGAGGTAGATGACGCTCCAGATGCTGAAGGCGGGCCCTGCCGGCGCGATGAGCGTCGCCGTCGCCGCGAGGGCGCCGCCCGACGACTCCTCGACGCGGGTGCCGAGGACGCCGACGCCGACGAGGGTGCCGAAGACGCAGAGCACCTCGGCGACGACGACGGCGACGCGGCGGACCTGGTCGGCCGTCGTCAAGGTGTTTCCGTCGGGGTGGGTCGTCGCTGCGGTCGTGCCGCGGGTGGGTCGGTCGGACATCGTCAGGCCTCCGGTTCAGTCGCTAACCTGATTGCTCACTTGCTTAACGACCGTAACAGAGATCGCTCAGCCGCGAAGTCTCACCGACAGGCAGGTCACGCAGCCCTCGACCTTCTCGAACTCCGAGATGTCGACCGTCGTCACGTCGAGCCCGCGCTCCTCGAGCAGCTGCGCGGTGCGCGGTGCGGCTGCCGACAGGAGCACCGACGCGCCGCCGAGCAGCACGACGTGAGCGCCGGATTCCTCTGGGACAGCGAGGAACCGGTTCCACACGGTGGGGTCGTCGACGAGCGGGGGATAGCCGATGATGCTGCCGTCAGGCAGCGCCGTCACCGCCGACTTGAGGTGGAGCACCTTCGTCACCGGCACGGGCACGACCTCGACGCGGTGACCCGCGAGCGCGGCCCGCAGCTGGTCGACGCCGGAGCTGTTGGTACGGCCGCCGACTCCGACCCAGATCGTGCGGCCGTGCTTGAGCACGTCTCCGCCGTCGAGCGTTCCGGGAGCGGTGATCTCGCTGACGCGGTAGCCCTGCGACTCCACGGCCTCACGCACGCCCACCTGCTCGGCCCGTCGCTCCGGCGCGCCCGACCGGCACAGCACGGCGACGTCGCCGTGCACGACGACCTGGTCCTCGATGAAGACGCCGTCGGGGCAGTCGTCGACGGGAGGCACCTCGATGACCGACCAGCCCCGGCGCTGCAGGACGTCGATGTACTCCTGCCACTGGCGCATCGCGAGACCCGGGTCGACGGCACCGGAGCGCGCGATGTGGGTCACGAGCCCGTCCGCCAGACGGGGCGAGGGTCGGCGGACGAGAGCGAGGCGACGATGCACGCGCTCACTCTAGGGTGACCGCCCCGCCGACGGCGTCCCAGCGCCTACCGTGTGAGGAGGA
This sequence comes from Humibacillus xanthopallidus, assembly GCF_006717145.1. Taxonomy (GTDB): domain Bacteria; phylum Actinomycetota; class Actinomycetes; order Actinomycetales; family Dermatophilaceae; genus Humibacillus; species Humibacillus xanthopallidus. The sequence goes on from NZ_VFQF01000003.1 coordinate 988,232, forward strand.
GTGACGGCATACGGCGGCAAAGGCTTGTGGCGGAAGGGACTTGACCCTCACGCCGCGTGAGGCGGCAGCCTCGGTGTCATGACCAGCACGGAGCGAAGGATGCAGGAGATGACCACCTGGACGGTGGGGCAGGTGGCCGACGTCTTCGGAGTGACGGTGCGCACGCTGCACCACTACGACGAGATCGGGCTGCTCATGCCGAGCGAGCGCTCGGCCGCCGGCTACCGCCTCTACACCGATGGTGACCTCCGGCGTCTGCAGCAGGTCGTCGTCTACCGCAGGCTCGAGCTCCCGCTCGACGAGATCGCGCGCCTGCTCGACGGCGACGAGGACCCCGACGTGCACCTGCGCCGACAGCGCGAGGCGGTCATGCAGCGGCTCGACGAGCTCACCGACCTCGTCGTGGCCATCGACCGAGCACTGGAGAGAGACATGGACGAGCGACCTGCCACGACCGCCGAGCTCAAGGAGCTCTTCGGCGACGGCTTCGACGACGACTACCAGCAGGAGGCGCAGGAGCGGTGGGGTGAGACCGACGCGTGGAAGCAGTCGGCCGCGCGCACGAGCCGCTACACCGCCGCCGACTGGGCCGAGGTGAAGGCGGAGATGGAGGACGTCAACGCGGCCTTCGTCGCCGCGCTCGAGTCGGGCGAGCCAGCCACGGGGGAGGCGGCGATGGATGCCGCCGAGGCCCACCGGCTGCACATCGAGCGACGGTTCTACGACCTCTCGTACGACGTCCACCGCGGACTCGCCGACATGTACGTCGCGGACCCCCGCTTCACGAAGACGTACGAGGACCTCGCACCCGGGCTCGCGGCATACGTCCGCGACGCGATCCACGCGAACGCCGACCGGCACGCGTGAGCCGCCGGGCCCCCGCCCACGCCCCGGGTCGATGTATCAGCGAGGGCCCTGGCCCGCGCGGGTACACCGACCCGCGGGGACGGGGAGGGTGGAGCTGACCGAAAGGTGAACGCGCACGGGAGGCCCGCCCGCACGGTCGTAGCCTTGGGCCATGCGAGTCGGAGTCTTCGGAGCAACGGGTCAGGTCGGCGGGGTCATGCGTGCCCTTCTCGAGGAGCGCGCCTTCCCGGTCACGCAGGTGCGGTTCTTCGCGTCAGCGCGGTCGGCGGGCACGACGCTGCCGTTCAAGGGCGAGGACATCACGGTCGAGGACTCCGCGACCGCCGACTTCTCCGGCATCGACATCGCGCTCTTCTCCAACGGCGGCGCCGCGAGCCGTGAGCTCGCGCCCAAGGTGGCCGCCGCCGGCGCGACCGTCATCGACAACTCGAGCGCCTGGCGCAAGGACCCCGAGGTGCCGCTCGTCGTCTCGGAGGTCAACGCCGCCGACCTCGACACGATCCCCAAGGGCATCGTCGCCAACCCCAACTGCACGACGATGGCCGCGATGCCGGCACTCAAGCCGCTCCACGACCGCGCCGGCCTCGTGCGCCTCCACGTCTCGAGCTACCAGGCCGTCAGCGGCTCCGGTGGCGCCGGCGTCAAGGAGCTCGACCGCCAGCTCACCGGCGCGTATGCCGCGGGCGACCCCACCGGTCTCGCGCTCGACGGGCGCGCGGTCGCCGTCCCCGAGGCCCAGCTGTATGCCGTCCCCGTCGGCTTCAACGTCGTGCCCCTCGCGGGGTCTATCGTCGACGACGGCTCGCTCGAGACCGACGAGGAGCAGAAGCTGCGCAACGAGTCGCGCAAGATCCTGCACGCCCCCGACCTGCGGGTCTCGGGCACCTGCGTGCGCGTGCCCGTCTTCACGGGGCACAGCCTCGCCATCCACGCCGAGTTCGCCGATGACATCTCGCCGGAGGAGGCCATCGACCTGCTGAAGAACGCGCCCGGCGTCGTCGTCACCGACGTGCCCAACCCGCTCGAGGCGGCCGGCCGCGACGAGGTCTTCGTCGGGCGGGTGCGCGCCGACCAGGCGGCCCCCGAGGGCAAGGGCCTCGTGCTCTTCGTCGTCGGCGACAACCTGCGCAAGGGCGCCGCCCTCAACGCCGTCCAGATCGCCGAGGAGCTGCTCAAGCGCCGCTGAGGCGTCACTGACGAGCTCGTGAGGCGCCGCTGACGCACCGCTGACCGGCGGTTGCTGCGACGGCGGCGGGCCGTCTGTGGGCGGCGGTCGGTCGGCGTCACCGGGGTCGCATAGGCTCGCCGCGTGACCGAGGACTTCGCTGCGAGGCTCGAGGAGGCGACGGCGCGCGCCACGACCGCGCCCGGGCTCTTCGTCTGCTTCGAGGGCGGCGACGGGGCCGGCAAGTCGACCCAGGTGCGCCTGCTCACCGAGGTCCTCGAGGGCCGCGGCCGCGAGGTCGTCGTCACCCGCCAGCCGGGTGGCACGCCGCTCGGCACGCAGATCCGCCAGCTCGTTCTCCACGGTGACCACGTGTCGGCTCGGGCCGAGGCGCTGCTCTTCGCCGCCGACAAGGCGCACCACGTCGACCAGCTCATCGCTCCGGCGCTCGCCGCCGGCAAGGTCGTCATCACCGACCGTTACACCGACAGCTCGATCGCCTACCAGGGCGCCGGCCGTGACCTCGGCGCCGACGAGATCAGGGCGCTGCAGCACTGGGCCGTCGGCGGCGTGCTGCCTGACCTCACCATCGTGCTCGATGTCTCTCCCGAGGTCGGCCGGGCCCGGCGTGGCGACGTCCACGACCGCCTCGAGTCCGAGGCCGACGCCTTCCACGCCGCAGTGCGCCAAGGCTTCCTCGACCTCGCCGCGCAGGACCCCGGTCGCTACCTCGTCGTCGACGCGTCGCTGCCGGTCGAGCAGATCCACGCCCGCGTCCTCGCCGCCGTCGAGCAGGTCGAGGCGACCCAGCGGCCGACGGCCGCAGGGGGAGCCGGGAGAGCCGGGGCCGCAGGGGGAGCCGGCGCCGCTGGGGGAGTCGGGTCATGACGGTCTGGCGTGACCTCGTCGGCCAGGAGCCGACCGTCGAGACGCTCTCGCGCGCGGTGCGCGACGACTCCGCGATGACGCACGCGTGGCTCTTCACCGGCCCTCCCGGCAGCGGCCGGTCGACGGCCGCCCGGGCCTTCGCTGCGGCGCTCCAGTGCCCGCAGGGTGGGTGTGGGGAGTGCGTCGAGTGCCGCACTGCCCTCGACGGCACCCACGCCGACGTCCACGTCGTCGCCACCGAGGGCCTGTCGATCAAGGTCGCCGAGGCCCGGGCCCTCGTGCAGGAGGCGGCGCTGCGGCCCTCGGTCGGGCGCTGGCGCATCATCATCATCGAGGACGCCGACCGCCTCACCTCCTACACCGACGCCCCGGCCGACGCCCTGCTCAAGGCGCTCGAGGAGCCGACGCCGCGCACCGTCTGGATGCTCTGCGCGCCCAGCCTCGAGGACGTCATCGTCACGATCCGCTCCCGCTCACGGCACGTCCGACTGCGCACCCCCCCGGTCGAGGCGGTCGCCGACCTGCTCCAGCGCCGCGACGGTGTCGACCCGGCGATGGCGCTCCACGCCGCTCGTGCCGCCCAGTCGCACATCGGCCTGGCCCGGCGCCTCGCTCGTGACGAGCAGGCCCGCATCCGCCGGCGCGACGTCGTGGCCATGGCGACGAAGATCGTCGGCGTCGGTGACGCGATCGGCGCGGCCGCCGACCTCGCGCAGATCGCCGACGAGGAGTCGAGCGCCTCGGCGACCGAGCGCGACGCGGCCGAGCGGGCCCGGCTGCTCGAGACCCTCGGGGCCGACCCGACGGCGCGCACGCAGCCGCCGCACATCCGGTCGCAGATCGCCGCCCTCGAGAAGGAGCAGAAGACGCGGGCGACCCGCCATGGCCGCGATGTCGTCGACCGCGCCCTCATCGACCTCGCCTCGGTCTATCGCGACGCCCTCGTGCTGCGCCTCGGCTCCGACGTCGACCTCGTCAACCCCGACGCGATGGACAAGGTGCGCGGGCTCGCGAGCGTCTTCACCGCCGAGCAGCTGCTCGGTGCGATGGACGCCATCACCGAGGCCCGCGACCGCATCAACGCCAACGTTCCGCCGCTGCTCGCGCTCGAGGCGATGGCCCTGCAGCTGCGGATGCCCCGCGACCTCGGCATGTGAGGCTCGCCACGCAACCCGGCCGCCATGGCCTCAGCTCGGTCACGACCCCGGTGCGAGATCGGTCGCGCGTAGGTTGTCGGGTTACCGTTTCCCGCATGACGACGCCCCTCGCCGCCATCGCCCGAGCCCTCACCGCGACGACCGCGGTGCTCGGGCTCCTGCTGACGGCGGGGTGCTCCAGCTCGGAGCCGCCCGTGCCGACGGCCGGCGCGACCGGCGTGCCCCCCGCGACGGCCGCCCCGTCCGCGGGGCTCGACGGCTACTACTCGCAGAAGCTCACCTGGTCGCCGTGCAACGAGGCAGACGAGTGCGCCGACCTGCGGGTGCCGCTCGACTACGACAAGCCCGACCCGTCGACCGACCTGACGCTCAAGGTGCTCCGGGTGCCCGCCAAGGACCAGCAGGGCCGCATCGGCTCGCTCGTCGTCAACCCCGGCGGTCCAGGCGCCTCGGCGATGGACTACGCCTCCGCCGCCGACGCCATCGTGGGCACGCAGGTCCGTCGCTACTACGACGTCGTCGGCTTCGACCCGCGCGGGGTCGGCCGCTCCGCCCCGCTCGAGTGCCTCTCCGACCGGCAGCTCGACGCCTACATGGGCGCCGACCAGACTCCTGACAACCCGGCCGAGGAGAAGGAGCTGCTCGCGCAGGCGCAGACCCTGGCGGACGGCTGCGAGGCCAAGAACCCGACCCTGCTGCCGCACCTGTCCACGGCCGACTCGGCGAAGGACATGGACGTCCTGAGGGCCGCGCTCGGTGACAGCCAGCTCAACTACCTCGGCAAGTCCTATGGCACCTTCCTCGGCTCGACGTATGCCGGCCTCTTCCCGAAGCGCGTCGGCCGCTTCGTCCTCGACGGGGTCGTGCCCCCGGACCTCACGAACGCCGAGCTGTCCGAAGGCCAGGCGCGTGGCTTCGAGCTCGCGACCCGCACCTACGTCGCCGACTGCGTCTCGCAGGGCGACTGCCCGCTCGGGTCCTCGGTCGACGAGGGCATGGCATGGATCCGCAGCTTCCTCGCCGAGGTCGACCGCAACCCCATCCCCACCGGCGACCCCAACGTCCCGCAGATGAACGAGTCGTGGGCGTCGTGGGGGCTCGGCCAGGCGATGTACGACCAGAGCTCGTGGGGCGCCTTGACCGATGCCCTGCGTGAGGCGAAGGCCGGCAACGGCGCCGGGCTGATGGCCTTCGCGAACGCCTACGCCGGCCGCGAGCGCAACGGCACCTACTCGAGCAACATCATGCAGGTGCTGCCGGCGGTCAACTGCCTCGACCGTCCCGACAGCCCCGACCTCTCGACCTACGAGACCTACGCCAAGGAGTTCACGAAGGTGGCGCCCACCTGGGGGGCGACGCTCGCGTGGGGCGGACTAGCCTGCGGCATCTGGCCCGCCAAGGAGGGCTCGGGCCCCCACACGATCAGCGCGGAGGGCAGCGGCCCGATCGTCGTCGTCGGCACGACGCGCGACCCCGCGACGATCTACGAGTGGTCCAAGCGGCTCAAGGACCAGCTCTCCAACGCGGTGCTGCTCTCCTACGACGGCGACGGCCACACGGCATACCGCCGCAGCAACGACTGCGTCGACAGCGCCATCGACGCGTACTACGTGCAGGGCCGCGTGCCCAAGGACGGACTCACGTGCTGAACGACGAACCCCGCCCCGAGGACCTCCCCGAGCCGCGGCCGAGCCCGTATGCCGCCCTCCCGCCGGAGCTCGCGCACCGCAGCCCCAGCGCGCCGGAGCGACCCGGGCCCGACGGGCTGATGGGCGGGACGCTGCGCAAGGTCGTCGCGGCGGTCGCCATCATCGCCCTGCTCGCAGCGACCCTGCTCGCCGTCTGGGGGCTCTTCCGCTCGTCCGAGCCGGTCGCCGGTGACGCGTGGTCGCAGACCGGCTCCGGCGCACCGGCGTCCCCGGCGCCGGGCACCCCCGTTCCCACGGCGACCGGCCCGTCGGGGCCGGCCTCCACGGCTCCAGCCGACACCGACTACCCGGCGGCGCTCGCCGCCTTCTACACCCAGCGGGTGAGGTGGACGTCGTGCGGCGACACCACCAACCACCAGTGCGCGACGGTCGAGGTGCCGGTCGACTACGCGAAGCCCAGCGGTGACCGCTTCACGCTGGCGGTCCGCAAGGCGCCAGCCACCGACCCCGCCAAGCGCCTCGGCTCCCTGCTCGTCAACCCGGGCGGCCCCGGCGGGTCCGGGGTGCAGTACGCCCAGCTGTCGTCCTTCGCGTTCACGCCCGAGCTGCGGGCGGCATACGACATCGTCGGCTTCGACCCGCGCGGCATCGGTCAGTCCTCACCGGTGCGGTGCCTCAGCAACGCCGACATGGACCGCCTGTTCAGCGTCGACCCCACGCCCGACACCCCCGCCGAGCGCTCGACCCTGCTCTCGGAGTCCGACCGCATCACGGCCGACTGCGCCCACCGCGGCGGTGTGCGCGCGGGCCACCTCAGCACGACCGAGGTGGCGCGCGACATGGACATCCTGCGCGTGCTCGTCGGCGACCGGAAGCTCAACTTCTTCGGGGGCTCCTACGGCACCTTCCTCGGGGCGATCTACGCCGACACCTTCCCGGCGAAGGTGGGCCGGATGGTCCTCGACTCGGCGATGTCGCCGAACCAGACCGACGAGCAGGAGATGACCTACGACATCCAGGGGTTCGAGTCCTCGATCGATGCCTTCATCGGCTGGTGCGTCGCGCGCTCCGACTGCGCTCTCGGCTCCGACAAGGCGGCTGCGCGCGGCAAGATCGTCGCCCTGCTCGACGCGGTCGAGAAGAACGGTCTGACGACGAGCAAGCCGGGGCTGCGGCGCATCGGCGAGGGCTGGGTCGGCTTCGCGATCTTCATGTGCCTCTACTCGTCGCAGTCGTGGCCGACGCTCAACAAGGGGCTCGCCCAGGCCTTCACCGGCCGGGGCGACATCCTGCTCGCCAAGGGCATGTCGGTCGTCGAACGCAACACGTCGGGGCAGTACGCCGACTCGACCTACCTCCAGGCGATGCTGCCCGTCCGCTGCGCCGACTGGCCCCGCAGCCCGGCGACCCCGGCCCTCGAGGCAGCCCGCGCCAAGGCCAGGGCGGCGCACCCGCTGTGGGCCCGCATGACTGGCGAGCTCTTCGACAACTGCAAGGCCTGGCCGACCGCAGGGCGCACGCCGAAGGGCACCACCTTGGCCGTCGGGGCCGCGCCGATCCTCGTCATCGGCAACGAGCGCGACCCCGCCACCCCGATCGGCGGCACGAAGCAGCTAGCGAAGGACCTCGCGTCGGGCGTCCTGCTGACCTCCGACCACGACGGCCACGGCACCTACTTCGCCGGCAGCGACTGCGTCGACTCGGCCGTGGACGGCTACCTCATCGAGGGCAAGCTGCCCCCCGACGGCGAGTCCTGCTGAGGGCCGCTGCGGGGCGTCGCCACCCTGTCCATGGCGCGCGGCGGGGAGCGTCAGCACCCCGTGCGACCGCGATTTTTCTCCCGGTTGGGGTCGTGCGTATACTCAACCACCGTGCTCGATCGTGCCTCTGGCGCGGCCGTCACGCGCCGCTTTAGCTCAGTCGGCCAGAGCGATTCACTCGTAATGAATAGGTCGTCGGTTCGATTCCGACAAGCGGCTCCACACGAAAAGGGCCTCTGATCAGGCAAACGCCACGATCGGGGGCCCTTGGCATGTCCACTGGCAGCCTCTCCGCTGCCCGGACGTGTGACTGGACAAGTCACACCCGGTGAGTGGACTCTCCAAGCCGACCCGATCACCCACGGACGGTGAGGCGCCCGCGGGGCGAGGGCACAGCCCGGGCTGCCCTGGACGCTGTCGATCCGTTTGGGATCCTGAGCAACGTGGGCCATGCGAGCCGGCGCGCTCGCATGGCCGACGGCGACCTTCGAATCCTTGCGCAGGCTTGCGCTAGACACCAAAGACTCAATTTTTGTGCTGCGCTGTTGCGTTTTTGGTGTTTGTCGCTGAGCATGGATCTCATGCGCAACGCACATGTGGACGACCTGGTGACCGGCCAGGGGGGTGAGCTCCTCAGCACCGGGGAGGTCGCGCACCTGCTCGGTACATCACGCCAGCACGTGGTCAACCTGTGTGACGCGGGCCTGCTCCCGTACGCCTTGGTGGGCCGACACCGCCGGATCCGACGAAGCGACGTGGAGCTTGCTCGCTCGGGGTCGCAGCGCCTCAGCCGTGACCAGCGCAGAAGCCTCTGGATCGGCACGGCAGTGGCGGGCAAGCTCGTCACCGATCCTGCACGGGTGCTCACGCAGGCTCGCAAGAACCTGGTCCAGTTGCGCACCCAGCACCGGCGTGGGCAGGCCCAGCGATGGCTCGACGACTGGGAGCACCTACTGAGCGGGCCCCTGGAAGCGGTCGTGGAGGTGCTGACCGCCAAGACGCCCTACGCGCGGGAAATGCGGCAGAACTCGCCGTTCGCGAACGTGCTGACGCAGGACGAGCGACTGCGGGTCATCAACAACTTCACTCACGAGGTGAACGCGACCAAGGTCAGCCGGCAAGGCGCCCAACACTGGACTCAGGCGGAGCCCAGCGGCGCTCAGGCCCTGCCGATGGCAACGCCCGAAGACGACGCGTGGATGCAGTGAGGCGCGAACAGTTCGCGCACGTCCTGCGAGCGGCCTCCAAGATCGCCGACGATCGCGAGATCCTGGTCATCGGCAGCCAGTCGATCCTCGGCACATACTCGGAGGATGAACTGCCGGACGAGGCGCAGGCCTCCATAGAGGTCGACGTGACCTTCTTTGACGACATGGACAACGCCAAGTCGGATCGGGTCGACGCGTTCATGGGCGAGGACTCCCAGTTCCATGCGACGTTTGGCTACTACGCCCAAGGGGTCGACCTCACGACGGCAACCCCGCCCGCGTGTTGGCAGCAGCGTGTCGTCCGCTACGAGAGTCCCGGCGCGGATGGTGCCGTCGCTTTGTGTATGGACCCGCACGATCTGGTCTGCGCGAAGTTGGCCGCGTTCCGGGAGAAGGACAAGCGCTTCTCGATGGCGCTCCTCGATGCTGGCATCGTCGACCTGGACGTTCTCCTCGCGCGTGCCGCCACCCTTGAAGTGCCCTTGGTCAGCAGGAATGTGACGAGTTGGTTGCTCGCATGGGGGCGCAAGTATCAACCAAGAGGTACTTCGACCTCCTGAGCCGTCTCGCGGTCGAGGTGGGATGCGCCTGCTCGCGGAGGTGTCAACCACCCAACGGTGGCCCCGTGGTCGGGCCTCGTCCACGTCCGCGACCTGTCCCGTCAGATGTCCCACGGCTTGCCTTTGGTAATATCTGCGCATGGATGCAGATATGCAGGCAGTAGAGCTTCCCGACGAGCAGGTGGAGCTTGCCGTGGAGATCTTCCGCATGCTGGCCGATGGCACCCGCATCCGGTTGCTGTGGGCTCTGCGTGACACCGAGCTGTCGGTGGGCGAGCTGGCCCAGGCGCTCGACAAGCCGGCGCCGGCGGTCTCACAGCACCTGGCGAAGCTGCGGATGGCCCGGATGGTGCGGACGCGACGGGAAGGGACGCACGTCTTCTACCGGGTCGAGAACGACCACATCGCGAGCCTCGTGCGCGACGCCATCCACAACGCGGAGCACGCCTCCGACGGCATCCCCGCGCACCACCGGGCAGGCGCTGGCGCGTCGGTCACCCCGATCAGCGCTGACGGTGTGCGGTGAGCGCCCACTCGCTCGGCCGCCACGACGATCACGACGACCACGACGATCACGACCACGCACACGCACACGGGCTGTGGGGCACGATCCGGCACGCCCTGACCCCGCACTCCCACGACGTCGCCGACTCCATCGACCCGGCGCTCGAGTCGAGCGCTCGCGGCATCCGTGCGGTGAAGATCAGCCTCGTCGTCCTCGGGGTCACCGCCGTCGCGCAGCTCGTCGTCGTCGCGCTGTCGGGCTCGGTGGCCCTGCTGGCGGACACCATCCACAACTTCTCCGACGCCCTGACAGCGGTGCCGCTGTGGATCGCCTTCGTCGTCGGCCGCCGCGCCGCCACCCGGCGCTACACCTACGGCTACGGTCGCGCGGAAGACCTCGCCGGGCTCTTCGTCATCGCGATGATCGCCCTCTCCGCGGTGCTCGCGGGCTGGGAGGCCGTCGACCGGCTGCTCCACCCCGCCCCCATCCACAACGTCGGGTGGGTGGCCGTCGCCGGCCTCGTCGGCTTCATGGGCAACGAGACGGTGGCGATCTTCCGGATCCGCGAGGGCCGGGCGATCGGGTCGGCCGCGCTCGTGGCCGACGGCTACCACGCCCGGACCGACGGCTTCACGTCACTGGCCGTGCTCGTCGGTGCCGGCGGGGTCGCCGTCGGCTGGACCTGGGCCGACCCGGTGGTCGGCCTGGCGATCACCCTCGCCATCGTCATGGTGCTGCGCACGGCGGCCCGCGACGTCTTCCGTCGCCTCATGGACGGGGTCGAGCCGGAGCTGGTCGAGGCGGCCGAGTCCACCCTCGCCGGCCTGCCCGGAGTCCTCGCGGTGCGCAGCGTTCGGATGCGCTGGATCGGACACGCGATGCACGCCGAGGCCGAGCTCGACGTCGCGGCGACCACCGACCTCATCGATGCGCACGCCCTGGCCCACCGGGCCGAGGCCGAGCTCGTCCGGACCACCCCGAGGCTCACCACCGCCGTGGTCCACGCCTACCCGGCGCACACCGCAACGGGAGCACTGACGAGTCACTGACGTCCCGCAGCTCTTGCGGGCCGACCGCTCCGACGCTCACGTGGCCCGCGCAAGTCGGGAAGCTCCATCTCTCGCGCCCGCGGCCCATCGCGTCTAGCCTCTGAGAGCCGAACGACGCTCGGGGGAACGTCCGCACCACCACACCGCCTGCAGCAACTCACACAGCACCGCCGGCGTCATGCCCTGCAGGTCAGACAGAGGGAGATGGAGCATGCACTCACGCACCCGCTTCGTGTCCGCCGGGGCCGCCATCGCGGCTGCCGCACTGCTCGCCGCGGGGCTCGCGCCCCAGGCCACGGCAGCGCCGACCGGCAACGACACGAGTGAGATCGCGCTGACGAAGGGATTCCGCAAGGCGGTCACCACCGCCGGGATCAACGAACACCTCAAGGCCTTCGAGGCCATCGCCGCCGGGGGCAACCGCGTCTCCGGCACGCCGAAGTTCGACGCTTCGGTGGCCTATGTGAAGAGCAAGGCAGAAGCCGCCGGTCTGAATGTCACGGTCCAGCCCTTCGACTTCCCGTACAACGCCGACGTGGCGCCCGCCGTGCTCCAGCGCATCTCACCGAACCCCGCGACCTTCGTCGACGGTGTGGACTTCGCGTCGATGACCTACAGCGGCAACGGTGACGTCACCGGCCTGCTCTATGCCGTGAACCTCTCGGTCCCGCCGCCGGCCGTCCCAGGCTCGACCACCTCGGGGTGCAACGCTGCGGACTTCGCCGGCTTCCCCGCCGGCGCGATCGCACTGATCCAGCGCGGCACCTGCGACTTCCGCGTCAAGGCGCTCAACGCCCAGGGCGCCGGCGCGATCGGCGTGGTCATCATGAACGAGGGCCAGCCGGGTCGCACCGCCGCGCTCAGCGGCACCCTCAGCAGCCCGGGCGTCACGATTCCCGTCGTCGGCGCCAGCTTCGCCGTCGGTGACTCGCTGCGTGGTGGCGTGACGAACGGCTCGATCAACGCGACGGTGCGCCTCAAGGTCGAGCGGGTCAACGAGACGCGCACGACGTACAACGTCATCGCGGAGACGCCCGGCGGCGACCCGAACAACGTCGTCGTCGTCGGTGCCCACCTCGACAGCGTTCCCCGCGGGCCCGGCATCAACGACAACGGCAGCGGGTCGGCGACGATCCTCGAGGTCGCCGAGACCTTCGCCGCGCAGGAGCGCACCCCGAAGAGCAAGGTCCGCTTCGCCTGGTGGGGCGCCGAGGAGTTCGGCCTGCTCGGCTCGAACCACTACGTCGCCTCGCTGACGCCGGCGCAGCTCGACACGATCGCGCTCAACCTCAACTTCGACATGATCGGCTCGCCGAACTACGTCCGCTTCGTCTACGACGGCGACAACTCCGCCTTCCCGGTCGGTCCGGGTGCGGCTGTCGGTCCGGCGGGATCCGGAGCCATCGAGGACGCCTTCCACCGCTACTTCGCCGCCGTCGGGCTCGCCAGCTCGGAGACGCCGTTCAGCGGCCGGTCCGACTACGGGCCCTTCATCGCCAAGGGCATCCCCGCCGGTGGCCTCTTCACCGGCGCCGAGGGCACGAAGACCGAAGCCGAGGCCAAGGTCTACGGCGGCACCGCAGGGCAGTCCTACGACGCCTGCTACCACCTCTTCTGCGACGCCTTCACGAACGTCAACCAGACGGGGCTCGACGAGATGAGCGACGCCGTCGCGCACGCCGTGCTGACCTACAGCCGTCGTGACTTCGTCAAGGCCCCGCTGCTCGACCCGGCGAAGGTGATGGCCGGTGTCGCCGCGGGCGGCGAGGGTGGCGGCCTGCACGAGGACCACGCGGACGCCAGCTGACGCTGCCCCACGAGCCAGCTCTGCCGTATGCCGCCGGGTCACGTCGCATCGTCGACGTGACCCGGCGGTATGCCGTCCGCGACCCGCCGTCGTCGTCATGACCACAGGGGTGGGCGGGGTGCAGGTCGGCCTCTGCGAGAGTGGGCCGGTGAGGGACTGGATGATCCGCCGGGCCACGCCCGCTGATGCTGGCGCCGTCGTCGAGCTCCGGGCGCTGATGTTCGCCTCGATGGGCGTGCCCGGCGTGGACGAGCCGCAGTGGCGGCAGGCCGCTCACGCGTGGCTCGAGCGCGAGCTCGGCGGACGGCATACGTGCGTGGCGCTCGCCGTCGGGCCGGACGACCGGGCGGTCGCGTCAGCGATGGCCGCGCTGCGCTTCGAGACGCCCTCGCCCGTCAACCCCAACGGCGTGTGGGGCCTGGTCAACAACGTCGCGACCCGGCCCGCGGCGCGGCGTCAGGGGCTCGCGCGCGCCTGTGTCGTGGAGGTGCTGGGCTGGCTGCGGGAGGAGACCGAGGCGCACGTGGTCGAGCTCTTCGCCACGGGCGAGGGCTCCGGGCTCTACGAGCAGCTCGGGTTCACGCGCACCGCGTGGCCAGCGATGCGCCTGCGACTCGACCGGTGACATGACGAACGGGCACCCCTGAGGTCAGGGGTGCCCGCTCGGCAGGTGCGACGACGGCGTCAGTGCAGCGGCGCGACCTGGGCGGTCGACGCCTTGGGAGCGGCGGTCGAACCGGAGAAGGCCGTCGGCGCGGTCGCCAGGTTCGGCGAGAGGTCGAAGCGGCCCGCGACGTCGACGATGACGTTCGTCGTGCCGGAGTTGTTGTAGATGTTGAACTTGTTGACGTCGTTGATCCCGACCATCGCCATGTTGGCCACCGTCTGGCCCGCAGCGGGGTTGAGGTTGCTCGACGACGAGCGGGTGATGCCCGTCTCCCACAGCGTGAGGTAGGTGGCCACGGTCGGGCCGACTGCGGTCGCGTTGGTCACGAGTGCGATGGTGCTGGCGTTGGCGACGGTGCTCGGAGCCGTGACGGTGCGCGTCGTGGCAGGGCCGAGCTTCGTCGTGCCGACACTGGTGCGGGTGTCGACGATGCGCTTCGGTGAGCCGGCGCTGCGGAAGCGCAGGCCGTCGCCCTTCGCGTAGACGCCGACGACGTCGACGACGACATCGACGGTGCCGTTGCTCGAGTTGCCGACGGCGAAGTCGATGAGCGGCGTGCCGTCGGTGTCCAGCCGGTGCGTGACGGGGACGAGCACCATGTTCGAGGTCGTGGCGCCCGCAGCGAAGTTGAGGTTGGAGGTGTTGGGGATCGCGTTCTCGTCGCCGTTCCAGGCGTTGAGGAAGCCCGCCGTGGCCGGGCGCACGGCCGTGACGTTGACCGCGAGCGCGGCGATGTCGGCCGTGTCGGCCCCGTAGTCGATCGACTGGACGGTGTAGGTGTGCGCTGCGAGAGCCGGGCCCTCGGCCGCCTTGCGCGTGTCGAGCACGCGCCACGGGTCGTCGGGGAAGTAGTCGACGGCGCCGGCCGGCGCCGTCGTCGTCGAGCCGACGTAGTAGCCCTGCACGTCGGCGATGACGTGCGTCTGGCCGACTGCGTTGCGGATGCTGACGTAGCCGTCGCTGCTCACCGGGACGGTGACGAGGTTCGCGCGGGTGTCACCGGCGACGAAGTTGAGGCTCGACGCGTTGGGCACGGCAGCGCCCTTCGGGTACGCGACGATGTTGCCCGCCTGCGTCGGGCCGGTGACCGTGAGGTTGAGCACGACGGCGAGCACGCCCGACGAGGGCACTCCTCCGCGGCCGTTGACCTTGAGGTTATAGATCTCCTTCGCGTTGAGCTTGCGCCCCAACGAGGCGCCCCGCGTGTCGAGCAGGCGGGTCGGCTTGAGCGAGACGAACGTGCCGTCCGCGACGCCGGTCGTGGCGGCCGGGGCCGCAGGTGCAGCCGCCGGCGCGGCCGAGGCCGTGAGGGCGCCGCCGACGCCGGCCGAGGTGAGGACAAGGGCTGCAGACAGCCCCGTGATGACAGACCGCCGCACGGCAGGTCCCCCTGTTCATGACAAAAGCTGCCCCCTTGGCAGCATGCCTGCGGAAGGTATCACCCGATTTGCCCGGGGAGACGGTTGGTCGCCGTTCCGTGACCAAGTCGACCTCAGTCGGGCAGGTGGTGGGCCGCCTTGACCGCCGACGACGTGCGGTAGACGAGCTCGACGAGCGCCGCGCCGACGGCCCCGACTGCGAGCGACTGCCAGACGAGGGGCGCGGGCGCGTCGAAGTTGAAGAAGGTGCGGGCGAAAGGCACGGTGAAGGCGAGCACGGCGAGGCCGATCATCGAGCCGACGAGGACGACCTTCCACGGTCGGAACGGCCGGGCGAGCACGATGAGGATCCAGAAGAAGACGACGAGCAGGGTGATGGTGGCCCCGGTGCCGGGCTGCCAGCACGCGACGTCGCTGACCGTCTTGGCCCCCGCCTCGACGGCGCACCGCGAGACGAACTCGTCCTTGGGCACGCCGTAGCTGCTCCCGGCGAGCAGGTAGGAGGCGATGACGGCGAGGCCGGCGATGGCACCGGCCGGCACGGCGAAGCGCAGGATGCGCCCGAGGAAGCCCGGGAGGTATCGCCGCCGGTTGGGCCCGAGCGCGAGGAAGAAGGCCGGGATGCCGATCGTCACGGCCGACACGAGGGTCAGGTGCCGCGGCAGGAACGGGAAGGGGACGGTCAGCACGGCGGCCGCGAGGATCGCGACGAGGCTCATCGCGTTCTTGGCGAGGAAGAGGTTCGCGACCCGCTCGACGTTGCCGATGACCCGACGGCCCTCGGCGAGCACGTCGGGCAGGTGCGAGAACCGTCCGTCGAGCAGGACCAGCTCGGCGACGGCCTTGGTCGCCTGCGCGCCGTTGCCCATGGCGACACCGATGTCGGCGTCCTTGAGGGCGAGCGCGTCGTTGACGCCGTCGCCCGTCATGGCCACGACGTGCCCGTCGGCCTGCAGGGCGTGGACGAAGGCGCGCTTCTGCTCCGGCGTCACCCGCCCGAAGACCGTCGTGCGGCCCAGGACCTCGCGCAGCGCGTCCTGGTCGTCGGGGAGCGTGCGGGCGTCGACCGGCTCGCCCACCTCGAGGCCGACGGCCCGGGCGACGGCGGCGACGGTGACGGGGTTGTCGCCGGAGATGACCTTGACCTGCACCCCCTGCTCGCGGAAGAAGTCGAGGGTGGTGCGGGCATCGGGCCGCACCTGCTCCGTGAGGGTGACGAGGGCACACGGGGTGAGGTCGGCGGGCAGCACAGCCTCGGTGAGGTGCTCGGCGCTGCGGGCGAGCAGCACGACGCGCCGCCCCGAGTCGGCCAGGCGCTCGACCTCGTCGCGGATCGGCCCGGGCCCGTCGAGCAGCACCTCGGGCGCGCCCAGCAGCCAGGTCTCGTGACCGTCGAAGCAGGCTGCGCTCCACTTGCGTGCGGAGTTGAACGGGATGGTCTGCGTGCGGCTCCAGCCGGGCGACTCGACGGCCGCAGCGACCGCAGTGAGCGTGCCGTTGGCGTTGGGGTCGTCGGCGAGCGCGCCCAGCCCACAACGGATCTCGTCCTCGTCGTGGCCGTCGAGCGCGGTGACGCCCTCGAAGGCGATCTCGCCCACGGTCAGCGTGCCGGTCTTGTCGATGCAGACGACGTCGACGCGCGCGAGGCCCTCGACGGCCGGCAGCTGCTGCACGAGGACGTTGCGCCGGGTGAGCTGCACGGCTGAGAGGAGGAAGGCGACCGAGGTCAGCAGGACGAGCCCCTCCGGCACGAGGCCGACGACGCCCGCCGCCGAGCGGATGACGACCTGCTGCCAGCCCTGCTCGCCGACGGTGTTCCACTGCGACCAGATGGTGATGGGCAGGGCGGCGGCGATGACCCAGGTGATGTACTTCAGCAGCGTGTTGATCGAGTCCTGGATCTCCGACCGCGTGCGGGTGAACTTGCGCGCGTCGGCCGCGATCCGGTTGACGTAGGCCTGCGCCCCCACCTGGCTCGCGTGGTAGCGACCGGAGCCGGCAACGACGCTCGTGCCCGACATGATCGCGTCGCCCTCGCCATGGGCCACCGGGTCGGACTCGCCGGTGAGGTTGGCCTCGTTGAGCTCGAGCCCGGCGCTCGTCAGCAGGGTGCCGTCGGCCGGCACCTCGTCGCCGGTGCGCAGCTCGATGAGGTCGTCCTTGACGACGTCGGTCGTCGGCACGACCGTCACCTCGCCGTCGCGCACCACTCGGGTCGTCGGCGCGTTGAGCAGCGCGAGACGGTCGAGCTTTCGCTTGGCGAGGTACTCCTGCACGATGCCGATCGCCGAGTTGACGACGAGGATGATCCCGAAGAGCCCGTCGGCGAACGAGCCCGTGATCATGACGAGGACGAACAGCGCCCCGAGGATCGCGTTGAAGCGGGTCAGCACGTTGGCCCGCACAATCTCGCCGATCGAGCGCGACGTGCGCTCCGACAGCCGGTTGACCTCGCCGCGGGCGACCCGCTCGGCCACCTCGGCGTGCGTCAGACCCTGCGGTCTCGTCAGTGTGGTCTTCTCCCCGGGCGAGCTCACCGCCCCATTGTCGTATGCCGCCCGCCGGATTCCCGGGACTTCGCGTGGTCGCCGTGCCGGCCGGACGGCATACCCGCGTGGTCGGGGGTGGCCTGTCGGAGCGCGGGCACGGGGTGTCGGGGCGCGCATTGTGGCGGCTCCGGCTTGTTACTGATCGGTCTTCGGGACGAGGTCGGGGGTCATTCTCGGATCGTGGGACGATTGCGCCGTGACTGAGTCGATCCAGAGAGCCCGTGCCACCACTGCGTCCTACTCGATCACGATGCGGATCCACGCGGGCACCGACCCAGCGGTGATCGGCGCGCTCGCGGTCAAGGTCGCGGAGAGCGGCGGCATCACGACCGCGCTCGACATCGTCGACTCGCACCCCGACCGCCTCGTCATCGACCTCACCTGCTCGGCGAGCAACGCCGAGCACTCGACGGAGGTCGTCGACGCCGTCGAGACGCTCGAGGGCGTGCGTGTGCACAAGGTGTCGGACCGCGTCTTCCTCATGCACCTCGGCGGCAAGATCTCCGTCGAGTCCAAGGTCAACCTGCGCAACCGCCAGGACCTCGCGATGGCCTACACGCCCGGCGTCGGCCGCGTGAGCCAGGCGCTCTTCGAGCACCCCGAGGACGTCTCGAAGCTGACGATCAAGGGCAACTCCGTCGCCGTCGTCACCGACGGCTCGGCCGTGCTCGGCCTCGGCAACATCGGGCCGATGGCCGCGCTGCCCGTCATGGAGGGCAAGGCCGCGCTCTTCAAGCGTTTCGCCGACATCGACGCGTGGCCGATCTGCATCGACACGACCGACGTCGACGAGATCGTGCGCACGGTCGAGCTCATCGCCCCCGGCTTCGGCGGCATCAACCTCGAGGACATCGCGGCCCCGCGCTGCTTCGAGGTCGAGGCCAAGCTGCGCGAGCGGCTCTCGATCCCCGTCTTCCACGACGACCAGCACGGCACCGCCATCGTCGTGCTCGCCGCGCTGAAGAACGCGCTGCGCTGCACCGACAAGACGCTCGCCGAGGCGAGGATCATCGTCTCGGGTGGCGGCGCCGCGGGCTCCGCGATCGTGCAGCTGCTGCTGGCTGCCGGCGCCGTCGACGTCACCGTCTCCGACCGTCCGGGCCTGCTCAACAAGGCCGACGAGTCGCTCACCCCGGCGTGGCGCGAGCTGGCGGAGAAGACCAACCCGCGCGGCCTCACCGGCACCCTGCGCGACGGGCTCCAGGGCGCCGACGTCTTCATCGGCGTCAGCGCGCCGCGCATCCTCCAGCCGGAGTGGATCGAGGAGATGGCCGAGAAGCGAATCGTCTTCGCGCTCGCCAACCCCGACCCCGAGGTCGACATCTACGAGGCGACGCAGCGGGCGACGGTCGTGGCCTCGGGCCGCAGCGACTACCCCAACCAGATCAACAACGTGCTCGCCTTCCCGGGCGTCTTCCGCGGACTGCTCGACGCGCGCGCCACCGACGTGACGACCGAGATGCTCATCAAGGCCGCCGACGCCATCGCCTCGGTCGTCACCGACGAGCAGCTCAACCCGAACTACATCATCCCGAGCGTCTTCCAGCCCGACATGAGCAAGACCGTCGCCAAGGCGATCGTCGACTGCGTGCCCAAGGCCCCGAAGCCGTCGATCCCGATGATCGGTGCGAACTGAGCCCTCGCGTGACCGACGTGAACGAGTGAGCGACGCCGACCGGATGGCCGGGCCCGAGCCGGCGCCCGAGGCGGTGAGCGGACCCGAAGCGGTGACCGGACCGGAGGCGGTGCCCGGCCCCGAGGCGGTGAGCCGCGCCGGCACTCCGAGGTTGCGCTACCCGCTGGACGGGCGCCGGGCCTGGGCGGTGTGGGGCGCGGCCATCTCGGTCTACGTCCTCGCCGTCTTCCACCGCACCTCGCTCGGCGTCGCGGGCATCGAGGCCGCCGAGCGCTTCGGCATCACCTCGGCGCAGCTGTCGACCTTCACCATCCTGCAGGTCCTCGTCTATGCGCTCATGCAGCTGCCCGTGGGGGCGCTGCTCGACCGCTACGGCTCGAAGCGGATGCTCGCGGTCGGGCTCACCCTCCTGACGGTGGCGCAGCTGTCCTTCGCCTTCGTCGACTCCTACGCCCTCGCTCTCCTGTGCCGGGTTCTGCTCGGCATGGGCGACGCGATGATCTTCATCTCGGTGCTGCGGCTCGCGGCGCTGTGGTTCTCCCCGCGGCGCACACCGCTCGTCACGCAGTTCACCGGGCTGCTCGGTCAGCTGGGGGCGCTCGCCGCCGCCGGCCCCCTCGCGGCGGCGCTGCACACCTTCGGCTGGACCCCGTCGTATGCCGTCGCCGCCTCCTTCGGCGTCGTGACGGGCATCGCCCTCGTCCTGCTCGTCAAGGACAGCCCGTGGGTCGACCAGCACCGCGACGAGATGCGGCTGCGGGCGCTCGGGCGCACCCTGCGGGCCGCCTGGCTCGTGCCCGGCACCCGGCTCGGGCTGTGGTCCCACTTCACGTCCCAGTTCTCGGCCAACATGTTCACGATGCTGTGGGGCTTCCCCTTCCTCATCTCGGGGCAGGGCCTGACGTCGGGCCAGGCGAGTCTCGTGCTCTCGCTCATGGTCGTCACGGCGATCGTGTCGAGCCCGGTCATCGGCACGCTGACGGCGCGCTACCCGTTCTCGCGCAGCACGCTGGTGCTCGTCATCGTCGGAGCCGCCATCGCGGCGTGGACGGTGGTGCTGCTCTGGCCCGGGCGGGCCCCGATGTGGCTGCTCGTCGTCCTCGTCGTGCTCATCGCGATCGGTGGCCCGGGATCGATGATCGGCTTCGACGTCGCGCGCACGTTCAACCCGCCGACGCGAATCGGCAGCGCCTCCGGCATCGTCAACACCGGCGGTTTCCTCGCGACGCTCGCCGCCGTTGCACTCGTCGGCGTCGTGCTCGACCGTGTCGCGCCGGCCGGCCCCTCGACGTGGGACGTCGACGCCTTCCGGCTCGCGATGACGGTGCAGTACCCCGTGTGGGCGCTCGGCATCGTGCAGATCCTGCGGTGGCGTCACAAGGCCAGGCGCGCTGCGCTCGAGGCCGACCCGGAGGCGTATGCCGCGATGCGCGCCGGCCGCTCCGTCACCTTCCACTAAAGACACCCGGCCCCCACCCCCACCCCACCTCTCAAGTCGAGTGGCCACACTTGGTCGCTCCTCACCCGTCGAGTGGCCACTCCTGGTCGCCCGCATCCAGTCGAGTGGCCACTCCTGGTCGCCCGCATCCAGTCGAGTGGCCACTTCTGGTCGCCCGCATCGAGTCGAGTGGCCACTCCTGGTCGGGCCTGACGCGTCGAGTGGCCACTTTTGGTCGGGCGGCTGCCCCCGGCGCGGAGGCCGGATCGCCTGGCCGCACCCACGTGCGGGGCGCGCCGGACGGCATACCTCGGTTCGGTCGGGGACCGACCGTGCTGGTGGGCGACCATCTCGCGACAGCGTCGAGAGGCCAGACCTCGCGACGAAGTTT
Organism: Humibacillus xanthopallidus; assembly: GCF_006717145.1. Lineage (GTDB taxonomy): Bacteria > Actinomycetota > Actinomycetes > Actinomycetales > Dermatophilaceae > Humibacillus > Humibacillus xanthopallidus. The sequence goes on from NZ_VFQF01000003.1 coordinate 1,008,907, forward strand.
GGCCTCTCGAGTGAGACGAGGCGGCTGAAAGTGGCCTCTTGACGGGGGGAAATGGCGGGTCGCTTGGCAGCACCCACGTGCGGGGCGCGGCGGACGGCATACCTCGGTTCGGTCGGGGACCGACCGTGCTGGTGGGCGACCATCTCGCGACAGCGTCGAGAGGCCAGACCTCGCGACGAAGTCTGGCCTCTCGAGTGAGACGAGGCGGCAGAAAGTGGCCTCTCGACGGGGGGAGGTGCGAGTCAGGCGTCGCCGACGGTGACGGCCTCCGCCTCGAGGCGCGAGCCGACCGGCTCCGCGCCGTGGTCGGGCTCGGCGTCGAGAGCCGAGATGAGGCGGCGGGCGGTGAGCAGCACGACGACCGCGAGCACAACGGCAGCGGATCCGACCCAGAAGGGGAGGTGGATCGACTTCTCGCCGAGCGTGCCGGCCAGCCACGGCGCGACCGCGCCACCGCTGAAGCGGACGAAGCTGTATGCCGCCGACGCGACGCCACGCTCAACCGGGGAGATCTTCATGACCGTCTCGGTGATGAGCGTGTTGTTGATGCCGAGGAAGGCACCCGAGACGACGACCCCGACGATGAGCACCGTCTTGTTGTCGGTGCCGATGGCCATGATCGCGAGGATGATCGCGAAGCCGAGCAGCGCCCCGACGATGCCGGGGAGCGTGCCAAAGCGACGCTGGATGACGGGTGCGACGAAGACGGACGTGATGGCGAGGAGCAGGCCCCAGCCGAAGAAGATGAAGCCGATCTCGCGGGCGCCCATGGCCAGGGGGAACGGCGTGAAGGCGAGCAGCGTGAAGAAGCCGAAGTTGTAGAGCAATGCCGTGATGCCGACGGTGAGCAGGCCGCGGTGGCCGAGGGCGCGCAGCGGCGCCGTGATCGACGTCGGGTGCTCGGCGCGCGGCGTGGCGGGGAGCGTCGTCACGGTCGCGATGAAGGCGATGGCCATGAGCAGCGCGACGCCGTAGAACGGCCAGCGCCACGAGATGCCGCCGAGCCAGCCACCGAGGAGCGGACCGGTCGCGATGCCGACCCCGAGGGCGGCCTCGTAGAGGATGATCGCCTGCTTCACCGAGCCCGACGCGGCGTTGACGATCGTCGCGAGGGCGGTCGCGATGAAGAGGGCGTTGCCGAGGCCCCAGAGGGCGCGGAAGGCGACGATGCCGCCGACGGTGTCCTGGCTGCCCGCGAGGGCGGAGCCGACGATGATGAGGGCGAGCCCGACGAGGAGCGTGCGCTTCGCGCCGATGCGGCTGCTGACCCACCCGGTGCCGAGCATCGCGACGCCCATGACGGCGAGGTAGCTGGTGAAGAGCAGCGAGACCTGCGACGGGCCGGCTCCCAGCTCATCCGCGATCGGCTTGAGGATGGGGTCGACGAGGCCGATGCCCATGAAGGAGATCACGCAGGCGAAGGCGATCGACCAGACGGTCTTGGGTTGACGCCACATGAGGTGGTCATCCGTCCTTTCGGGTGGGGTGCGATGGGGGCTCGGCGGCGGCGGCGAGCAGCTCGTCCAGCACGTCGATGGCGACCCGGACCCGCGCGAGCGCGGTCGCGTCGAGGCCGTCGAGTGCCGGCGCGAGCACGGCGACCCGAGCGCGGCGGACGTCCTCGAGGGCGTCCTTGCCGGCCGGGCTGAGCGAGACGAGGCTCGCCCGGGCGTCGTCGGGGTCGACGGCGCGCTCGACCCAGCCCGCCGCCTCGAGGCGGTGCAGCTGGGTCGTGATCGAGGGTTGGCTGCTGTGGTCAGCGGCGGCGAGCGCGCTGACCCGCGACGGGCCGAGCTCGTCGAGCAGGGCGAGCAGCCGGGCCTGGGCGAACGGCACGTCGAACGAGGCGTGTCGGCTGGCCCAGCGAGAGAGGCGCGCAGCCGAGCGCAGCAGCTCGTTGCCCAGGCTCGTCGGTTCGGTCACTCGTCCCAAATTACATAGATAACCTATGCATATCAAGTCAGGACAGCCGCGGGCAGCCGACGAACTGCTCTTTCGATTGGGTCGTGATCGGCGACGGGGCTGGTCGGCAGGGTCAGGGCATCTGGCGCAGGACTCCGTCGGCGATGTCGGAGAGGTGGTCGAGGTCTGACAGGTCGAGAACCTGGAGGTAGAGCCGCTCGGCTCCGACCTCGGCGAAGGTGCCGATCCGGTCGACGACCTCGTCGGCGGACCCCGCGAGCCCGTTGGCGCGCAGCTCGTCGAGATCGCGTCCGATGGCCGCGGCCCGCCGGGCCAGGGTGGCCTCGTCGTTGCCCAGGCAGACCACCTGCGCAGCCGACAGGGTCAGCGTCGCGGGGTCACGTCCGGCGTCGCGGGCCACCTCACGGACCCGTTCGAAGAGCCGGCCGGAGTCGGCGGCCGACGCGAAAGCGGCATTGAACTCGGCGGCATACCGGACGGCGAGAGCGGGGGTGCGGCGCTTGCCCCCACCGCCGATGATGATGGGCACGCCGCCCTGCTGGACCGGCTTCGCGAGCGCGGGCGAGTCGACGATCGGGTAGTGGGAACCGTTGTGGCTGAAGGTTTCTCCCGGTTGCGTCGCCCACAGGCCAGTGATGACCGCGAGCTGTTCCTCGAGGCGGTCGAAGCGCTCGCCGAGCGGCGGGAAGGGGATGCCGTATGCCGTGTGCTCGGCTTCGAACCACCCCGCACCGAGGCCGAGCTCGACCCGACCGCCGCTCATCTGGTCGACGCCGGCGACCTGGACGGCCAGCGGCCCCGGGTAGCGGAAGGTGGCCGAGGTGACGAGAGTGCCGAGACGGATCGTCGAGGTGTCGCGGGCGAGTCCCGCAAGCGTGGTCCAGGCGTCGGTCGGGCCGGCGCCGCCGTCGCCGCCCATGTGCAGGTAGTGGTCGGAGCGGAAGAAGCCGTCGAAGCCGAGGTCCTCGGCCGTGCGGGCGACCGCGAGCAGGTCGTCGTAGGTGGCGCCCTGCTGGGGCTCGGTGAAGATGCGCAGGTCCATGGCGCCCATCCTGCCCGAGTCCTGCCGGAGGGCTCAGCGCGCGACGATCCCGTCTACGACGACGTCGAGCATCGGCGTGACGTCGAGATCGGTGCAGCTCGAGTCGGCTACCGTCGCGACCCCGCTCACGAGACGCATGACGTTGACGGGGTCGACGGAGGGGCGCAGGTCGCCGCGCGCCTCGAGGTGGTCGATGACGCGCCGGTTGGCGTCCGCCATCACCTGGCACTTGCGATACATCGGCGAGGCGGGGTCGTCCATGGCCGCCGCGATCTTGCTCGCGGCGCCGCGGTGCAGCGTGATGTGCTCGATGAAGTGCTCGAACCAGTCCGACAGCATCTCGCGCGCGGGAAGGCCGGTCGCGATGGCGGCGTCGGCGTCGGCCGACACCCGGTCGGTCCAGTCCTGCAAGAGGCCGTCGACGAGGGCCTCGCGGGTGGGGAAGTGGCGGTAGAGGGTGCCCGGACCCACTCCGGCACGCTTCGCGATCTCGTCGAGCGAGGCGTCCGTGCCGCGCTCCGTGAAGACGATGCGGGCCGTCGCAAGGATCTTGTCGTAGTTGCGCCGGGCATCGGCGCGCATCGGCCGAGCCGGCTTCTGAGGACCCTCCTGGAGCGCAGAGCCAGCCGAATCCGCCTGAGCAGCAAAGGATCCCGGCGACGATGCAGGCGTCGCCTCGGCAACCGCCTTGGCAGCTTCGGGGGGCGTCACAGGAAAGCTCCTTGCTAAAACGGAGACAGTCTCCATATAGTCGGTCAGGCAGAACCGGAGTGGCTCTCCGTTAATCGTACAGCCGACCGTCGTCACAGAGGAGTCCGGCAGCCATGACCACCACGATCCGCCCCACCCGACAGGCCCAGCGCGTCCACATGTCGCACCTCGCGACGACGCACCGCGCGCCCCTCGTGCCGCGCCGCCCGCGCTCCGCCGGCCCGCGCCCCACGTCCTTCATCCCGATGGCCCGCGAGCCGCTCGCCGACGCGACGCCGCACCAGCACTCCGACCACTCCGACCACGACGAACACTGAGGCACCAGATGTCGACCAGCACCACCTCCGCTGCGGTCGCCGCAGCACCCACGCCACCCTCGACCACCTCCTCGACTACCTCCTCGACCACCCCCTCGGACGCGGGCGCCCGACGGTCAGCGATCGGCCTCGGGGTCGTCCTCGTCGCCCAGCTCATGCTCGTGCTCGACGCGACCGTCGTGAACGTCGCCCTCCCGCACATCCAGACCGACCTCGGCTTCACCCCCGCCGGACTGTCCTGGGTGCTCAACGCCTACACCCTCGCCTTCGGCGGCCTGCTGCTGCTCGGCGGCCGACTCGGTGACGTCTTCGGGCGCCTGCGCAGCTTCGAGATCGGCCTCGCGATCTTCACCGTCGCGAGCCTGCTGGGCGGCCTCGCGACCACCCCGGCCTGGCTCATCGCGGCCCGCACGCTCCAGGGCGTCGGCGCGGCGCTCGCTGCCCCGAGTGTCCTCGCCCTCGTCACCACGAGCGCCCGGAACGAGGCCGCCCGCAACCGCGGTCTCGCCCTCTTCACCGCCGTGTCGTCGGCCGGCGCCTCCATCGGGCTGCTGCTCGGGGGAGCCCTCACCGACTTCGTGAGCTGGCACTGGACGCTCTTCGTCAACGTGCCGATCGGCGCGGTCGTGCTCGTGCTCGCCCGTCGCTTCGTCACCGAGACACCACGCGTGCGGGCTCGCTTCGACGTCGTCGGAGCGGTCACCGCGACGCTCGGCTCGGTCTCGGTCGTCCACGGCTTCATCAGCGCCGCCGACCGCGGCTGGAGCTCGCCGATCACCCTCGCGTCGTTCGTCGTCGGGCTGGCGCTCCTCGCCCTCTTCGTGCGCACGGAGGGTCGCGTCGCCGCTCCGCTGCTGCCCCTCGGCCTCGTCCGGGAGCGCTCGCGCGCCGGGGCGCTCGTGCTCATGGCGCTCGTCGTCGGCGCGCAGTTCTCGACGTTCTTCCTCGTGACGCAGTACCTCCAGCTGGTCCTCGGCTTCAGCCCGGTCGCGACCGGCGCGGCGTTCCTCCCGCTCAGCCTCGCGATCTTCGCGACGTCGCGGGTCAGCGCGCGCCTCGTGGCCCTCGTCGGGCCCCGCCCGCTGCTCCTCGTCGGCACCCTCGGGCTCACCGCGAGCTTCGTGTGGCTGAGCAGCATCACGACGACGAGCACGTATGCCGCCCACCTCCTCGGTGCTCTCGTGCTCAATGGCGTCTCGGCGGCGCTCGTCTTCATGCCGGTCACGGTCATCGTGCTCGGCGGGGTCGACCGCTCGCAGGCTGGCACGGTCTCGGGTCTGCTCCAGACGTCGCAGCAGCTGGGCGGCGCCGTGGGTCTGGCCGCGATCGTGAGCGTCTATGCGTCACAGGCGGTTCCGGGCCAGTTCGTGCCCGGCGTCGAGCCGGCCTTCCTCACCTCGGCCGTCTTCACGTCGACGGCCCTGCTGGTCGCGGTCTTCGTGCTCCGGCCACGCCGTCAGGCCCCCGATGAGATCTCCAAGCGACCGGCCGGCCGGCATCAACTGGCGGATCACCAGGTGTCTGGTGTTGCTCTGACAGCACCGAACGCCGACTGATCGCCCAGTTGATCCACGTCGGTGCTCGTCGGCATCAACTGGCGGATCACCAGGTGTCTGGTGTTGCTCTGACAGCACCGAACGCCGACTGATCGCCCAGTTGATCCACGTCGGTGCTGGTCGGCATCAACTGGCGGATCACCAGGTGTCTGGTGTTGCTCTGACAGCACCGAACGCCGACTGATCGCCCAGTTGACCGAACCGCTCGGGACCAGTCACAACCGCCAGACACGAACGCAGCCCCGTCACCAGGTGACGGGGCTGCGTTCGTGCGGCAGGGCGGCATACCTGCCGGCTTGGCCTCGCGGGTCAGTGGCCCTCGGGCATGGCCCAGCGGGCGGTCGAGGTGCCCTGCTCCTTGGCGCGCGCGAACGCCTCGCCGATGATCGTCTCGGCGTCGGCACAGTCGCCCCACTCGGAGGCGTCGACGTGCTTGCCGGGCTCGAGGTCCTTGTAGCGCTCGAAGAAGTGCTGGATCTCGCCGCGGATGAACTCGCTGACGTCCTGGATGTCGCGCACGTCCGCCCAGCGCGGGTCGACGGGCACGCAGAGCACCTTGTCGTCGCCACCGGCCTCGTCGGTCATGTGGAAGATCCCGATGGGTCGCGCCTTGACGACGACGCCGGGGAAGACGGGCTCGGGCAGCAGCACGAGCGCGTCGAGCGGGTCGCCGTCCTCACCGAGGGAGTCCTCGATGTAGCCGTAGTCCGCGGGGTAGGCCATCGGGGTGAAGAGGTAGCGGTCGAGCCGGATGCGTCCGGTCTCGTGGTCGACCTCGTACTTGTTGCGCTGTCCGCGCGGGATCTCGATGGTGACGTCGAACTCCACGGCTGTCCCTTCTCGGGTGCTTCAGGTGCTTCGGGTGGCTACGGCTGACTCTGCGCGACGCGTTCGAGCGCGTCTGCGCGGCGCGCGTGCGGGAGCTCACGGCCGCGGCTGACAGAATCGTCCGCGACAGTGTGGCAGCAAGGTGCGGCCTCGCGCGAAACAACGACGGACGGGGGTGGGCATGACGACGTCGCCGAGCGACCCGGGCCCCCCGGTCCGCGGCCTCACCTACACGATGGCCACGATCCTCTCGGTCCTCACCATCCTGCTGGGGTATGCCGTCCTCGACGTCGCAGACGCCGCCCCCGGAGTGCTGACGCTGACCGCCGCCCCACCGCCCGCCCCGACGGAGACCCCGGGCACCCGCACGCTGCCCGTCGTGCCGCAGCCGACCCCGTCGACGTCGGTGGGGGAGCCGTTGCCGCCGCTCGCGGGCGACGCCGAGGCGCCGACCGCTGACGGGGTTGCGCGGGCTCTGCGTCCGGTGGTGGCGCGCCCGGCCCTCGCCGACTCGGCCCTCGTCGTGCGTGACGGGCAGACCGGCGAGGTGCTGTTCGACGCGGGCGGCTCGGAGCTGCGCATCCCGGCCTCGACGACCAAGCTGCTCTCGGCGGCCGCGGTCGGCCAGGCCTTCGCGCCGGACGCCACGCTGCAGACCGTCGTGCAGCGCGGGGCGGCCGACGACGAGATCGTGCTCGTTGCCGGTGGCGACTCCCTCATCAACCCCGGCAAGGGCGACCCGGAGGCCGTCGCCGGCCGCGCCGGGCTCTCGGACCTCTCCGACCAGGTGACCGCGGCCCTCAAGAAGGCGGGCGTGCGCGCCGTCACCCTGCGCGTCGACGAGAGCTACGCCTACGGCCCCGGGGTGGCGCCGACGTGGGACCCGAGCTTCCGGCCCTCCGGCATCACCGGCGCGGTGGCGATGCTCGGGCTCTCGAGCCAGCGTGCCACCGGGGGGCGGGTGGGGCCGGCCGACCCGGTCGCGGCCGTGCGCGACCTCTTCGTCCGCCAGCTCGAACGGCGAGGGATCGACGTCACCCTCGCTCCTCGCGACACCCCGTCCGTGACGGCGCCGACCGCCCCCACCGGCACGGCCGGAACGACTGGGACGGCCACCCCGGCCACGCCGACGACGGCGCCGACCACAACGACCACGACGCCACCGGCAACCGGCCCGGGCTCGGTCCTGGGGCGGATCGTCTCGGCCCCGGTGCGCGACCAGCTCGCGCTCGCCCTCACCGACTCCGACAACGCCCTGACCGAGATCCTCGCCCGGCAGGCCTCCTTCCGTTCGGGGGGTGGCACGACCTTCGCCGACACCGGAGCCTGGGTCGTCTCGCAGGTCGCCGCCCTCGGGCTCGACACGACGGGGGTGGTCCTGCGCGACGCGAGCGGGCTCTCCCGCGAGAACCGCGTGCGGGCTGATCTGCTGACCCGCATCCTCGTGCTCGGCTACGACGGCAAGCACGCGGTGCTTCGCCGGGCCCTCGACGGGCTGCCCATCGGTGGCCTCACGGGCACGCTCGACGACCGCTTCACGGGGGCCGACTCCGACGCCGCGGGCCGCGCCCGGGCCAAGACCGGCACCCTGACGGGCGCCAACGCCCTCGCCGGAAGCGTCGTCGACGACGACGGGCGCCTGCTCGTCTTCGCGGGTATGGTCGCCGGCGCGGGAACCACCGAGGCGCGTGCCGCGTTGGACCGATTTGTAGCGACTCTCGCCGCCTGCGGGTGTCGCTGAGCGAGCGCGGGCAGTACGAGGCGTCCGACCGCACCACCAGAGCGAAGCACCAGATCGCACGACCAGACCGCAGCACCAGATCCACGACAGAGCCGTCAGGACCCATGAGGGCACCGGGAGGACTGGCATGACCGACACGACCGTCACGACCGGGACGGGGACGAGCGACGGTTCGGGCGGCGGTCCCGTGGCCTACGTCGACTACGCCTTCGCGAAGCGCACCGGCCGCACCATCGTCAGCCCCGGCCCGCAGGTCTCGAGCGCCGAGGCCGCCGAGATCGTGGCCGACCTGCGCGCGGCTGCGGCCGCGGCGGTCGGTCCGGTCGCCGAGACGAGCCGGCTGCGCGCCCCGGACGACGCGCCGGCGGTGCTCGTCGTCGACCGGGCGGGCTGGATCGATGCCAACGTCGACTCGTTCAAGGCGATGCTCGACCCCGTCGTCGACAAGCTCAACACCCGCAAGAAGGGCCAGGCGCCCAGCGCGACCGCGGCGTCGATCGGCGGCAAGGTGACCGGCGCCGAGATGGGTGGCCTGCTCGCGTTCTTCTCGAGCAAGGTGCTCGGGCAGTACGACCTCGCCCCGGGGGGCACCCCGCGCCTGCTCCTCGTCGCCCCCAACATCGTCGCGACCGAGCGTCGCCTCGAGGTCGACCCCACCGACTTCCGGCGGTGGGTGGCGATGCACGAGGAGACGCACCGGGTGCAGTTCACCGCCGTGCCGTGGCTGCGCGACCACATGGTCAGCCGCACCCAGAGCCTCGCCGTCGACCTCGCGCCGACGCCCGACGACCTCAGCAGGCGCTTCGAGCAGCTGACGAAGAACCTCCCCGAGGTCTTCTCGTCCGGCGAGGGCATCGGGCAGATCCTCGCCACCCCGGAGCAGAAGGCCCGCATCGCCGAGATCACGGCCGTCATGTCGCTCCTCGAGGGCCACGCCGACGTCGTCATGGACGACGTGGGACCCCAGATCATCCCCAGCGTCGACGAGATCCGCCGCAAGTTCGAGCAGCGCCGCAACGGTGCCGTCGGCATCGACCGACTGCTGCGCAAGCTGCTCGGCCTCGAGGCCAAGATGCGGCAGTACCGCGACGGCGCGATCTTCGTGCGCGCCGTCATGGACCAGGTCGGCCGCGACGGCTTCAACGCCGTGTGGACCTCGCCGGAGACCCTCCCGCGGCCCGAGGAGATCGTCGACCCGTCCGCCTGGGTGCGGCGGGTCCACGGCGAAGCGGACTTCCTCCGATGAGCGGCCCCGACCCGGCCGTCGCGGCGACCCGGCTGGCCGTGCGTCAGCACCTCGCAGACCTTCCCCTGCGCGCGACCGTGCTCGTCGCCTGCTCGGGAGGCCCGGACTCGGTCGCGCTCGCCGCGGCGCTCGCGTTCGAGGGCGACCGGGCCGGCATCCGCGCCGGCGCGGTCATCGTCGACCACGGCCTGCAGCCCGGCTCCGACGACGTCGCGCAGTCGGCCGCGGCGCTCTGCCGGGAGATGGGGCTCGACCCCGTCGAGGTGGTGCGGGCCGACGTGCGCCAGACCGGCGCCGGCCTCGAGGCCGATGCCCGCAGCGCCCGCTACGCCGCGATCGAGGCTGTCGCCGACCGGCTGAACGCCGTCGCCATCCTCGTCGGCCACACCCGCGACGACCAGGCGGAGCAGGTGCTCCTCGGCCTCTCCCGCGGCTCCGGAGCCCGCTCCCTCAGCGGTATGCCGGTGCGCCGGGACCGCTACATCCGCCCGCTCCTCGCCCTCCCGCGCGCGACGACGCTCGCGGCCTGCGCGGCATACGGCATCGAGCCGTGGAACGACCCGCACAACAGCGACGACTCGTTCCGCCGCGTGCGCGCCCGGCGGCTGCTCGCGACGCTCGAGTCCGAGCTCGGCCCGGGTTTCGCTGCGGCGCTGGCGCGCTCGGCCGACCTGCTGCGCGAGGACGCCGACCACCTCGAGACGCTCGCGATCCGGGCCCGCGCCCAGCTGCCCGAGGCGGCCGGCGACCCCGGCGTCGACCTCGAGGCCCTCGCGGCGCTGCCACGTGCGATCCGCACGCGGGTCTGGCGCCTCCTCGCCGCCGAGGCGGGCGCGCCGCTGGCCGACGTCAGCGCGGCCCACGTCGAGTCGCTCGACGCCCTCCTCACCTCGTGGCACGGGCAGGGCCCGCTCCACGTCCCTGGCGGCATCGCCGTGGCCCGCACGGGCCGGGAGATCCGTTTCACCCCGTTGCGAGAGACCGCGAGCGCCTGAGCCCGCAAGGGTGCTGTTGAATGGTCTGGCACGGCAGGCCGGGGGCCGTACAGGCCCCGGTTCGCCTGCCACCTCACCTGCCACCGCACCACCACACGGAGGAGTCCTCGTGGACCACACCGACATGGGAGACGACCTCGCGACGGTCCTGCTGACGGAGGAGCAGATCCAGACCCGCCTCGGCGAGCTCGCGGCCGACATCTGGCGCGACTACGAGGGCAAGGACTTCCTCCTCGTCGGCGTGCTCAAGGGCGCCGTCGTCGTCATGGCCGACCTCATGCGGGCCCTGCCCGGCACCGCCCCGATGGACTGGATGGCGGTCTCGTCGTACGGCTCGGGCACGAAGAGCTCGGGCGTCGTGCGCATCCTCAAGGACCTCGACACCGACATCACGGGCCGCCACGTCCTCATCGTCGAGGACATCATCGACTCCGGCCTCACGCTCTCGTGGATCAAGGCCAACCTCGAGTCGCGCAGCCCGGCCTCGGTCGAGATCTGCACGCTTCTGCGCAAGCCCGACGTCGTCAAGGTCGACATCCCCGTGCGCTACGTCGGCTTCGACATCCCCAACGAGTTCGTCGTCGGCTACGGCCTCGACTACGCCGAGCAGTACCGCAACCTGCGCTGTGTCGGAACGCTCGCGCCGCACGTCTACTCCTGAGGACCGCGCGTGACCTTCTCCATCGTCGCCCGGCAGGGTGAGGCCTACGGCGTCGCTGTCGCGAGCAAGTTCCTCGCGGTCGGAGCCGTCGTGCCGGCCGCCCGCATCGGGGTCGGCGCCGTCGCCACGCAGTCCTTCGCCCGGGTCGGCTATCTCGACGAGCTGCTCGGACGGCTCGCAGCCGGCGAGTCCGCCGACGGGGCGCTCGCCGCGGCCACGGCGCTCGACGACGGCCGGCAGACCCGGCAGGTCGGCGTCGTGGGCGTCGGCAGCGCGGCGACCTTCACGGGCTCCGAGTGCAACGCGTGGGCCGGTGGCGTCGCGCGCGACGAGGGCGACACGGCATACGCCATCCAGGGCAACATCCTCACGGGGCCCGAGGTCGTGGAGGCGATGGAGCGCGCGTGGCACGCGTCGGCGGGGCGACCGCTGGCGCAGCGCCTCCTCGCCGCGCTAGTCGCGGGTGACGAGGCCGGCGGCGACTCCCGTGGGCGCCAGAGCGCCGCGATGTATGCCGTCGAGCCGGGCTCCGGCTACGACGCGAGCGGGGTGCTCGCCGACCTGCGCGTCGACGACCACGCCGACCCCGTGACCGAGCTCGGCCGCCTGCTCTCGGAGTGGGAGATGTACTTCGGCAAGCCCGAGGACGTGCAGCCCCTCGAGGGCGAGCTCGCCGACGAGGTGCGCTCGCGCCTCGCGACGGCGGGGTATGCCGCCGCCGACCTCCCGACGGCACTGGCCGACTGGGCCGGCAACGCCAACTACGAGGCGCGGCTGAGCCCCGAGGGCATCGACCGTCGGGTGCTCGAGGCGCTCCGCGCTGCCACCGGCTGACGGACGCCTGCGCCCGGCGTGGCCACGGGCAGTTCGTCACGCGAGCGCGACATGCGGAACACTGGTAGAACGCCGGACGTTGTGCCGGTGGATCAACTCACCGGACGAGCAGGAGGACCGGGGCCGTCGGCCTCGCACGTACATGGACGCCAAACGGATACTGCGCACGCCACTGTTGTGGATCTTGGTCCTCATCAGCGCGCTCGTCTTCGGCATGCTGTTCTCCGAGTCCGGACCGCCGCGGATCGACACCTCCGCCGCGATGCAGCAGATCACGAGCGGCAACGTCGAGTCGGCCAAGCTGCTCAACAACGAGAAGATGGAGCTCACGCTCATCAAGCCCTACACGTCGCCGGACGGCAGCGTGAAGGACGCGAAGTCGGTCTACGCCTTCTACGTCGACGCGCGCGGGCAGGAGGTCGTCGACGCGCTCAACGCCAAGCCGCCGACGAAGGGTGTCGACGACCAGATCGACCAGCAGAGCTGGGTCGGCTCGCTCCTCTTCTCGATCCTGCCGATCATCATCATCCTCGGCCTCTTCTGGTTCCTCATGGGCCAGATGCAGGGCGGCGGCAACCGGGTCATGCAGTTCGGCAAGTCGCGCGCCAAGCTCGCGACCAAGGACACCCCGAAGGTCACCTTCGCCGACGTCGCGGGCTGCGACGAGGCCATCGAGGAGCTCACCGAGATCAAGGAGTTCCTCCAGGAGCCGGCGAAGTTCCTCGCCGTGGGTGCCAAGATCCCCAAGGGCGTGCTGCTCTACGGCCAGCCCGGAACCGGCAAGACCCTGCTCGCCCGCGCCGTCGCCGGTGAGGCAGGCGTGCCGTTCTACTCGATCTCGGGCTCCGACTTCGTCGAGATGTTCGTCGGTGTCGGCGCGAGCCGCGTCCGTGACCTCTTCGAGCAGGCCAAGGCCAACGCTCCCGCCATCGTCTTCGTCGACGAGATCGACGCCGTCGGCCGTCACCGCGGCGCCGGCATGGGCGGCGGCCACGACGAGCGCGAGCAGACCCTCAACCAGCTCCTCGTCGAGATGGACGGCTTCGACGTCAAGACCAACGTCATCCTCATCGCGGCGACCAACCGCCCCGACATCCTCGACCCGGCCCTGCTGCGCCCGGGGCGTTTCGACCGGCAGATCGCCGTCGACGCCCCCGACATGCTCGGCCGCAACCACATCCTCCAGGTCCACGCCCAGGGCAAGCCGATGGCACCCGACGTCGACCTGCTCGCCGTCGCCCGCCGCACGCCCGGCTTCACCGGTGCCGACCTCGCCAACGTGCTCAACGAGGCCGCGCTGCTCACGGCGCGCAGCGACAAGAAGATCATCGACAACTACTCGCTCGACGAGGCCATCGACCGTGTCATCGCCGGGCCGCAGAAGCGCACCCGCATCATGTCGGCCAAGGAGCGCAAGATCACGGCTTACCACGAGGGTGGTCACGCCCTCGTCGCCGCGTCGCTCAACCACACCGACCCGGTGACGAAGGTGACGATCCTGCCGCGCGGCCGGGCCCTCGGCTACACCATGGTCATGCCCGTCGACGACAAGTACTCCACGACGCGCAACGAGATCCTCGACCAGCTCTCCTACGCCCTCGGCGGCCGCGTCGCGGAGGAGATCGTCTTCCACGAGCCCACCACGGGCGCGAGCAACGACATCGAGAAGGCCACCGGTATGGCCCGCAAGATGGTCACCGAGTTCGGCATGTCCGAGCGCATCGGCGCCATCAAGCTCGGCCAGGGCACCGGCGAGGTCTTCCTCGGTCGCGACATGGGTCACCAGCGCGACTACTCGGAGGAGATCGCCCGCATCGTCGACGAGGAGGTGCGCAGCCTCATCGAGGCCGCCCACGACGAGGCCTACCGTGCGATCAACGCGAACCGCGACGTGCTCGACAAGCTCGTGCTCGAGCTGCTCGAGCGCGAGACCCTCAACCAGGCCGAGCTCGCCCAGATCTTCACCGAGGTCGTCCGGGTGCCGGAGCGTCCGACGTGGCTCTCCTCTCAGGACCGCGTGCCGAGCGACCGGCCCCCTGTGCTGACGACCGGCGAGATCGCGGCGCGCAACGGCCAGAACGGTCAGAACGGCCAGAACGGTCACCTGCCCCCGCCGGTCGCTCCCGACCGCGAGATCGAGGAGAAGATCGACGAGGCGGCCTCCGTCGGGGCGCACCCGCTCGCCGACGAGCACCCGCCGCAGCAGATCATCGAGGTCCCCGACGACCGTCCCGTCAACCCTGGCGAGAAGAGCTGACCGATGGCGATCGACCAGGCGCGGGCCGAGGCGGCCGTGCGCGAGCTGCTGCTGGCCATCGGCGAGGACCCCACGCGTGAGGGTCTGCTCGACACACCGGCCCGGGTGGCCCGGTCCTACTCCGAGATCTTCGCCGGTCTCGACATGGACGCCGCCGATGTCCTGGGCACGACCTTCATGATCGACCACCAGGAGCTGGTCATCGTGCGGGACATCGAGCTCTACAGCACGTGCGAGCACCACCTCGTGCCCTTCCACGGGGTGGCGCACGTCGGCTACATCCCGAGCCAGGACGGGCGCGTGACGGGCCTGTCGAAGCTCGCGCGCCTCGTCGAGGTCTATGCCCGGCGGCCCCAGGTGCAGGAGCGGCTGACCTCGCAGGTGGCCGACGCGCTCGTCGAGCACCTCGACGTGCAGGGCGTCATCGTCGTCATCCAGGCCGAGCACCTCTGCATGTCGATGCGCGGCATCCGCAAGCCGGGGGCGAGCACCATCACCTCGGCCGTGCGGGGCCAGCTGCGTGACGCGGCCACTCGAGCAGAGGCCATGGCGCTCATGCTCGAGGGCAACAAGTGACCGCCGGCACCCGACTCGCGACAGTATGGCGCCCATGACAGCGTCAACCCCCGGAGACCGCGAAACCGTCGACGCGGCGTCCCTGCTCGGTGTCAGCGACCGCACGCTCGTCATGGGCGTCGTCAACGTCACCCCAGACTCCTTCTCTGACGGCGGGGAGTGGTTCGAGCCCGAGGCAGCCCTCGCGCACGGTCTCGACGTGCTCGCGGCCGGCGCCGACATCGTCGACGTCGGTGGTGAGTCGACGCGGCCGGGAGCCGAGCGCCCCTCCGTGGCCGAGGAGCTGCGCCGCGTCCTGCCGGTCGTGCGCGGGCTCGCCGCTGCGGGGGCGGTCGTCTCCATCGACACGATGCGCGCCGAGGTCGCCGTCGAAGCGGTCGCCGCCGGCGCGACGTTCGTCAACGACGTCTCCGGGGGGCTTGCCGACCCCGAAATGGTGCCCGCCGTCGCCGCCGCCGGCGTCCCCTACATCGCGATGCACTGGCGCGGACACAGCACCGAGATGCAGTCGATGGCCGTCTACGACGACGTCGTCGAGGACGTATGCCGCGAGCTGGCCTCGCGCCGTGACGCGCTGCTGGGTGCCGGGCTGGCCGAGGACCTCCTCGTGCTCGACCCGGGTCTCGGCTTCGCGAAACACGCCGAGCACAACTGGGCGCTGCTCGCGGCGCTGCCGGTGTTGCACGACCTGGGCCACCCGATCCTGCTCGGAGCCTCACGCAAGACCTTCCTCGGGCGGCTGGGCCGGGCCGAGGGCGAGCCGCCTCGCCCTGCGGCGCAGCGCGACCCCGAGACGGCAGCGACGTCCGTGATGGCGGCGATGGCAGGCCTCTGGTGCGTTCGCGTGCACGACGTGGAGACGACGGTGCGGGCTCTCTCGGTGGTCCAGGCCGCTCTCGAGCACGCGCCCGACGACTTCCATGACGACCACGACGACGACGGCGACCTCGGCTGATGGCCGACCGCATCGTCCTGCAGGGTGTCTCCGCCCGCGGCAACCACGGCGTGCTCGCCTTTGAGAAGCGCGACGGCCAGACCTTCGTCGTCGACGTGACGATGACCTGCGACCTCGAGCGAGCCGGGCGCACCGACGACCTCGCCGCCACGGTCAACTACGCCGAGGTGGCCGCCGACGTCGTGGCCCGCATCACTGGTCCGTCGTTCGACCTCATCGAGCGCCTCGCCGAGGTCATCGCCGACGACGTGCTGCGCCACGACCTCGTCGAGGTCGTCGAGGTCGTCGTGCACAAGCCCGAGGCGCCGGTCGGCCAGCCCTTCACCGACGTGCAGGTGCGGCTCGAGCGGCGGGGTGGGGCGGCGGTCGTCATCGCCCTCGGCTCCAACCTCGGTGACCGCGGCGAGACGCTCGCGACCGCCGTGTCCGCCCTGCGCACGGTGCCGGGCCTCACCCTCACGGGCGTGTCCTCGATCGTCGAGACCGACCCCGTCGGCGGGCCCGAGCAGCCTCCCTACCTCAACGCCGTCGCTGTGGGCCGGTCGACCGTGCCGCCCGACGCGCTCCTCGGCGAGCTGCACCGCATCGAGGCGGCCCACGGCCGGACGCGCGAGATCCATTGGGGGGCAAGGACTCTCGACCTCGACCTCATCCAGTTCGGCACCCCGGGCGGGCCGCGCGAGGTCGTCAGTGACGACGCGAGGCTCACCCTCCCGCACCCCCGGGCCGCCGAGCGTGCCTTCGTGCTCGCGCCCTGGCTCGACGCCGACCCCGAGGCCACGTTGCGCGTCGCAGCGGGGGACGGCGGCATACGCCGGGTGGCCGAGCTGCTCGACGCCGTCTCGCCCGACCTCGACGCGGCGGGTGTGCGACCCGGCCCCGGATGGGAGCACCCGTGACACCACACACCGGCATCCGTGCGACGACGCTCGTCATCGCCGGGTTGGTCTCGACGGGACTCTCGTGGCTGCTGCTGCGCTGGGTCACCTCGGGCGGTGCCGAGATGCCGTCACCCGGCTGGGTGGCGATCGCGGTGATGGTCTTCCTCGGGGCGGGCCTGCTCGTCGCGGGGTGGCAGGTGCGCAAGGTGCGTGACGGCCGTTCCGACGGAACCGTCTCGCCGTTGCGGGCCGCCCGCACGCTCGTGCTCGCGCAGGCTGCGGCACTGACCGGCTCGGTGCTGACGGGGTGGTACGTCGCCAACGTCCTCGTGCTGCTTCCCAACGCGGACGTGCAGTCGCAGCGCGACCGGATCACGCCCTTCGTCCTGCACGCCGTCGTCGCCCTGCTTCTCGCGGTGTGCGGCATGGTCGTCCAGTGGTGGTGCCGTCTGCGGCCGCGCGACGACGAGGACACCGACACCCCCGCCTGACCCCCCGGACCTCCCTGGCCCCGGTTCGATGTGTCTGCGAGGGCTCTGGCCCGCGGTCATACATCGACCGGGAGAGGAAGAGCGGGGTCTGGAGGGTCGGTCAGGTGGTGCCGGCCTGCGTCACCGTCGAGGTGGCCACGGGGGTGGTCGGCGTCGGCTGAGAGGGCGGGCGCGGCGGCCCGTCAGGCGTCGTCGTGCGGGTCGGCCACGGCGGCGGGACGGTGTCGACCGTGTCCTGGTCGGAGCACGCTGCTGCGAGCGTGATCGTGGCGGTGATGAGGGTGACGGCGGCGGCGCGCAGGACGCTTGCTCTCGAGACCTGCCCGGACGGCATACGGCTTGTCACTTGTCAACGTCGCCGACGACGAAGAACATCGAGCCGAGGATCGCGACCATGTCGGCGATGAGCTGGCCGGGCAGCATCTCGGACAGCACCGAGACGTTGTTGAACGACGCCGACCGCAGCTTGAGCCTCCACGGCGTCTTCTCCCCGCGCGAAACGAGGTAGTAGCCGTTGAAGCCGAGGGGGTTCTCGGTGGCGCAGTAGATCTCGCCCTCCGGCACCTTGAGCACCTTCGGCAGCTTGACGTTGATCGGGCCGGGAGGCAGCTGCACGAGCCGGTCGAGGCAGGCCTCGGCGAGGTCGAGCGCGACGTGCGTCTGCTCGATGAGGACCTCGAGCCGGGCCAGGCAGTCACCGGCCGTGCGGGTGACGACGCGCCCGGGCCCCTTCTCGCCGAAGAGCTCGCCATAGGCGAGGTAGGGCGCGTCGCGGCGCAGGTCGACGTCGAGGCCGCTGGCGCGGGCGATCGGCCCAGAGACGCCGTAGGCCATCGCGCGCTCGCGCGGCAGCACTCCGACCCCTCGGGTGCGCCCCTCGAGGATCTCGTTGCCGACGATGAGCCGCTCGAGGTCGGGCATCCGGGCGCGCACGTTGGCGATGGCCTTGTCGACCCGGCCCATCCAGCCGGCCGGCAGGTCCTCCTTGAGGCCTCCGACGCGGTTGAACATGTAGTGCATCCGGCCGCCGGACACCTCCTCCATGACCGCCTGGAGCTCCTCGCGCTCGCGGAAGGCGTGGAAGACGGGCGTGATCGCCCCGAGCTCGAGCGGGTAGGAGCCGAGGAACATCAGGTGGCTGAGCACCCGGTTGATCTCGGCGAGTGCCGTGCGGGCCCAGACGGCGCGCTCGGGCACCTCCATGCCGAGCATCTGCTCGACGCCGAGCACGACCCCGAGCTCGTTGGAGAAGGCGCTCAGCCAGTCGTGCCGGTTGGCGAGCACGAGGATCTGGCGGTAGTCGCGCACCTCGAAGAGCTTCTCGGCCCCGCGGTGCATGTAGCCGATGATCGGCTCGGCGCTGACGATCCGCTCGCCGTCGACGAGGATCTGCAGGCGCAGCACGCCGTGGGTCGCCGGGTGCTGGGGTCCGATGTTGAGCACCATGTCGGCCGTGGCGAGCCCGCCCGCGCCGACGCCCACAGTCAGCGCCTGACGCTCGCGCGAGGACGCCGCGGTGGTCTCCGTCATGGCCCTGAGCCTACGGCCCCCACCGCTCCGGTATGCCGTGTGGCCCGTCACCGGGTCACGCGTCGCCCGCGGTCGGGCAGAGTGTGGGGGTGAGCGCCTCGTTCGACCTCTCCGACCCCGGCTTCGTCGCCGACCCGTATCCGGCCCTCGCGGCGGCCCGCGCCGACGGCCCCGTCCAGTGGCACGACGGCCTCGGGCTGTGGGTGACGACCACGCACGCCGCGGCGAACGACGTGTTGCGCAACAGGGGCCTCGGCCGGATCTTCCGCCCCCGGGCAGCCGGGGAGGACGATCCGTGGACCGTGTTCGACTGGTTGCACGCCGACTCGATCCTCGACTCGGAGCCGCCGAAGCACACCCGGCTGCGCCGGCTCGTCGCCGGGGCCTTCAACAAGGGCCACGTCGAGCGGCTGCGACCCCGGGTCGAGCAGATCGCTGCAGAGCTGCTCACCGGCGTGGAGCAGACCCTCGCAGACCCTGGAAGTGGTGGCCGGGTCGACCTCATCGAGGCCTATGCCGAGCCGCTGCCCGTGCTCGTCATCTGCGAGCTGCTCGGCGCGCCTGCCTCCGACTGGAAGCTCCTGCGCGACTGGTCGCAGGCCATCGTGAAGATGTACGAGGTGAGCCCGACCCAGCCCACGCAGGAGGAGGCGCAGCGAGCGTGTGCCGAGTTCGCGGCATACGTCGACGGGCTCGCGGCGGAGCGGGCCGCCCACCCCGGCGACGACCTGCTCACCTCGCTCGTGCTCGAGCGCGACGGCGGTGACCGGCTCTCGCGCCGCGAGCTCGTGGCGACGGTCGTGCTGCTGCTCAACGCGGGGCACGAGGCGAGCGTCAACGGCTTCGGCAACGGGGTGGCGTCGCTCCTCGCCGAGCCCGATGAGCTGACGAAGGTGCTCGCCACGCTCGACGACGACACCGCGGTCGCGGCGCTCGTCGAGGAGATGCTGCGCCACGACTCGCCGCTGCACCTCTTCGAGCGCACGGCGACGCGCGACGTCGAGCTGCACGGTGTGACGGTCCGCGCCGGCGAGAAGGTCGCCGCGCTGCTCGGGGCTGCCAACCGCGACCCGGCGGTCTTCGACGAGCGCGACCGCTTCCGCGCCGGCCGCGAGCCCAACCCGCACCTCGCCTTCGGTGCCGGCATCCACTTCTGCCTGGGCGCCCCTCTCGCGCGGATGGAGCTGCAGATCTCGGTGCAGGCACTGCTCCAGCGGCTCGGCCGCCTCGAGGTGGTCGAGGCGCGGCGACGGCCGACCTTCGTGCTGCGCGGCTACGAGAGTCTCGTGGTGCGCGCGGCTCCGCTGGCGGGTGCGGTGCAGGAGGGTGGAGGTCATGAGTGAGCTGACCCCCTACATCTGCGTCTCCGACTCCCGCGCCGCGATCGAGTGGTATCGCGAGCACCTCGGTGCGGAGGTCACGTACGAGCCCATCGTCATGCCCGACGGCCAAGTGGGCCACTGCGAGCTCGCCGTCGACGGTGCCCGGTGGATGATGTCGGACGCCTTCGAGTCGGCCGGCGTCGCGCCGCCCGACCGCTCGCTCGGCAACGCGGTCACGCTGCACCTCACCGTCTCCGACGTCGACGCGGTCTGCGACCGGGTCCGGAGGGGCGGGGCGCAGGTCGACCGCGAGCCCGAGGACAACCCGCCGGTGGGCCGGGTCGCCGTCTTCCACGACCCGTTCGGGCATCGCTGGTTCCTCAACCAGCCTCTCGCGTAAGGGCGCTCGCGTTTCGACGCGCCGGCGCGTGCCGGCGCGCCGGTGGCTCAGCGCTGGTCCGACGCGCGGGCACGCAGGGCGACGAAGCCGCCGATCGCCAGCAGGACGAGGGTGCTTGCGATCGTCAGGAGCACGGCGGCGAGCGGGAACGACGAGCTCTCGTCTGCGGGTGCCGCCGGCTGCTGGACGGCCGTGCCGGGCTTGGCCGTCGAGCCGTCGAGACCGGTCGTCGCGACGAAGGCGAACGACCCGGTGACCGGGTGACCGTCGTCGGAGGTGACGCGGTAGGTCACCGTGTAGCTGCCCGCCGGCGCGCTCGGCGCGATCGCCTGGGTGACGACGCGGCCGTCGATCGTCGGCGCCCCCTGCTGCGTCGCCCCGGACGGGCCGGTGACGACGACCTGCGTGCCGATCGAGAGCGGCGCCTCAGTGAAGGTGAGGGTCACGCTCTGCGGCATCCGCTGCACGGTCGAGCCGGCGGCCGGCGACGTGCTCTCGAGGACGTCGTGGGCGCTCGCGGTCAGCGGCGCGCCGAGCAGCACGACGGCGAGGACGGCGAGGACGGCGAGCACGCGACGCATGGTCCTCAGGCTACGTCGCCGCTCGTGACCCGCTTCACCGCCCACCAGAAGCCGCCGAAGCCGCCCGGACGGAGGAGCTCCGCCTCGGCACCCGCCCGCTCGAGGGCGCGCAGGTAGCCGAGCGGGTCGGTCGCGGCGAGGGTGTGCGGCGGGGTCTGCCCGCGGATCCCGAGGTCGCGCAGCACGTCGCGCTGGCGCCCGACCCGGTCCGCGTCGAGGGTGTCGATCGCGACGTGGGCCGTGAGGTCCATCGTGCCGTCGGGCACCGGCTCCGTCTGCACCCCGCGGCGGTATGCCGTGAGCGTCCCCTCGTTCGGACGCTCGCTCGCGACGTGGCCGTAGTCCACGGCGACGAGGGTGCCGGAGCCGACCCGGGAGACGAGGTCGGACCAGGCCTCGTCGCGGGTGCGACCGACCTCGAGGCGCGCGCCCGGGGTGGTGGCGGGCCAGTGGGCGTCGGCCCAGTCGCTGTCTGCAGGGTCGAGGGGATCCCCGAGGGACTCGGCGCCGGTGACCGGGTCGACGAGGACGACGCGCGGGGCGCCCTGCGGGTCGACCTCAGCGACGGTGCAGGGCACGACGTCGAGCCACTCGTGCGCGATGACGAGCGCGTCGCGCAGTCCGGCGAGCTCGGTCGGCAGCGTCTCGCCACCGGGCGAGCGGAGCCAGGCGATCCGCTCGTCGAGCCCCGCCGGCCGAGCCACGACGTCGACGGCCACCACCCGAGTGGGCGGACCCTCCGATCGAGAGAGCAGTTCGTCGGTCGCTGGGGTCCCTCGTCGATCGAGAGAGCACTCCGTCGGCTCCTCGTCTGCCCTGGGGGTGCGCTCCAATCGAGAGAGCAGTTCGTCGGTGGTCGTGGCCGCTTGCCGATCGCGAGAGCACTCCGTCGGCTGCTCGTCGTATGCCGCGAGGGCGGTGAGGAGGTGGGTCGCCAGCTCACCACGGCCCGCGCCGACGTCGACGACGACCGCGGGCAGGTGGTCGTGCTCGCGGAGCCACAGACGCAGCAGGGCCTCGGCGAGCACTGCCCCGGTCACCCCGTGCGTCGCGGTCGTGAAGTGCTCGGCAGGCCCACCGCGGGTGACGTAGAAGCCCCGCCCTGCGGCATACAGGGCGTCGTGCCAGGCCTCGCGCCACGGAAGGGCATCCACGCCCACGGACTGTAGGCGATAGCGTGCCGTGGGTGAGCACTCCGCACGAGCGACCGGCCCGCTTCGAGGTCGGGATCGTCGGTGCGGGGCGCGTCGGTGCCGTGCTCGGCGCGGCGCTGCAGCGGGCCGGCCACCGCGTCACCGGGGTGTCGGCCGTCAGCGAGGCGAGCCTCGAGCGTGCGGCCACCCTCCTGCCGGGAGTGCCGGTGCGGCCGATCCCCGAGGTGGTGTCGGGCGCCCACCTCGTCGTTCTCGCCGTGCCCGACGACGCGCTCGCCGACCTCGTCGCCGGACTGAGCTCGACGGGCACCTTCACGCCCGGCCAGCTCGTCATGCACACCTCCGGCGCCCACGGCATCGGGGTCTTCGAGGCCGCCGCAGGCAGCGACATCGTGCCGCTCGCGCTCCACCCGGCGATGACCTTCACGGGCACTGCCGTCGACCTCGACCGGCTGCACGACTGCTGCTTCGGGGTGACGACCGTCGACCTGGCGCGACCGCTGGGTGAGGCGCTCGTCATCGAGATGGGCGGCGACCCCGTGTGGATCCCGGAGGACGAGCGCGTGACTTACCACGCGGCCCTCGCGCACGGCGCCAACCACCTCGTGACCCTCGTGGCCCAGTCGATGCAGCTGCTCACCGAGGCCGGGGTCGAGGACCCCGCGCGCGTCCTCGAGCCGCTGCTCTCCGCAGCGCTGTCCAACACCCTCCAGCTGGGTGACGCGGCCCTCACGGGGCCGGTCGCGCGCGGCGATGCCGGTACGGTTGCCGGGCACGTCGCGATGTTGCGCAGGGTCGCGCCGGACATCCGTCCGACCTACCTCGCGCTCGCCCGCGCGACGGCGCAGCGCGCTCTGCTCAGCGGCCGGCTCCGTGCCGCGGCGGCCGAGCCGCTGCTCGAGCTGCTCGCCCACGAGGAGGACGAGACGTGACCCACCCAGTGACCGGCGCCGCGCCCGGCCCGACCGACCCGGCCACGCCGCCCCCGTCAGCGGCGCCAGACGGGTTCGCCACTCGGCAGCCCGCGCCGGAAGGCTCGGACGCGGGGCGGCCCGCATCCGACGGCTCGGGCCCCGAGCGACCCGCTCCGCAGCGGCCCGTGGTCGCGCGCACCCGAGAAGAGCTGCGCGAGGCGCGAGCCACCCTCGACGACGGTGACGTCGCCGTGGTCATGACGATGGGCGCGCTGCACGAGGGGCATGCCACCCTCATCCACCAGGCGCGCAAGGCGCACCGCCACGTCGTCGTGACGATCTTCCTCAACCCGCTCCAGTTCGGGCCGAAGGAGGACCTCTCGCGCTACCCGCGCACCTTCGACGCCGACCTCGACATCTGCACGGCCGCCGGTGTCGACCTCGTCTTCGCACCGACTCCCGACGTCGTCTATCCCGACGGCGACCCGGGTGTGCGCATCTCGGCCGGCCCGCTCGGTGACGTCCTCGAGGGGCAGTCCCGCCCGGGCCACTTCGACGGCATGCTCACCGTGGTCTCCAAGCTCATGCATCTCACGCGGTGTGACGCAGCGTGGTTCGGGCAGAAGGACGCCCAGCAGCTGCTCCTCATCCGCCGGATGTGCCGCGACCTCGACTTCCCGGTCGACGTCGTCGCCGTCGCGACGGTGCGCGAGCCCGACGGGCTGGCCATGTCGAGCCGCAACACCTACCTCACCCCGTCCGACCGCGAGACCGCGCGCTGCCTCTCGACCGCGCTGCGAGCCGGCGCCGAAGCCGCTGCAGAGGGCCCGTCGGCCGTGCGTCGAGCCGCTCGCGCCGTGCTCGTGCGGGAGCCGCTCGCGCTCATCGACTACCTCGTGCTCGTGCACCCGGACACGCTCGAGGACGTGCCGGAGTGGTATCGCGGCGAGGCGCTGCTCGCCGTGGCCGGACGGGTCGGCACGACCCGGCTCATCGACAACCTGCCGCTCCTCGTCGGACCCGGAGGGCGCGCCCTCGAGACGTTCTCCCGATCCGGACCCGAGGCCAGACCCGAGGCCTGACCCGGGCTACCGCACCCACCTGAGGACGAACTCCCTTGCAGCGCTTCATGCTCCACTCGAAGATCCACCGGGCCACGGTCACGCAGGCGGACCTGCACTACGTCGGATCGCTGACGATCGACCGCGACCTCATGGACGCCGCCGACCTGTGGCCGGGGCAGCAGGTCGATGTCGTCGACGTCGACAACGGCAACCGCCTCACGACCTACGCCATCGAGGGCGAACGGGGCACGGGCATCCTCTGCATCAACGGCGCCGCAGCTCGGCTCATCTCGCCCGGCGACACGGTCATCATCATCGCCTACGCCGCGATGGAGGATGCCGAGGCGCGGGCGTTCGAACCGCGCGTCGTCTTCGTCGATGACGACAACCGTATGGTCGAGATCGGGCACGACGCGGGGGACGTGCCCGATGGCTTCGGACTGCGCACGTCGGCCGTCACGGAGCGCCACCACGACTACCAGCACGTCGATGACTGAGAGGCCGAGCGTATGCCGGTGAGCGGGCTCCCCGAGATCTCCATCCCCAGGCGCCTCCGGGCGCCCGCGCCGGGGTGGACGACGACGGCCGACGTCATCGTCGTCGGCTCCGGCATCGCCGGCCTGACGACGGCGCTGCGGCTGCGGCGTCGTGTCGACCGCATGCTGCTCGTCACGAAGACCGTGCTCGACGAGGGGTCGACCGCGTGGGCTCAGGGCGGCATCGCGGCCGTCATGTCGCCCGAGGACAGCCCGGCCGAGCACATCCACGACACCCTCGTCGCCGGCGTCGGGCTCTGCGATGTCGACGCCGTCGAGGCCCTCGTCACCGAGGGGCCCGACGCGGTGTGGGACCTCATCGCGCTCGGTGCCGACTTCGACCGTGGCGACACCGGGCAGATCTCGCTGACCCGCGAGGGTGGCCACCACCGCGACCGCATCCTGCACGCCGGCGGCGACGCGACGGGACGCGAGATCTCGCGGGCCCTCATCGCGGCTCTCGACCGCGTGCGCGACGACCCGGGCATCGAGGTCATCGAGCACGCCCTCGTCGTCGACCTGCTCACCGACGAGAGCGAGCGGGTCTGCGGCGTCACGCTGCACGTCATCGGTGAGGGTCAGGTCGACGGCGTCGGGGCGGCCCACGCCCGCGCCGTCGTGCTCGCCACGGGCGGTCTCGGCCAGATCTACTCGTCCACGACGAACCCCTCGGTCGCGACGGGCGACGGCATGGCTGCCGCCCTGCGGGCGGGCGCCGTGCTCGCCGACCTCGAGTTCGTCCAGTTCCACCCGACGGTGCTGTGGCTCGGTGAGGGATCTCGCGGCCAGCAGCCGCTCATCTCCGAGGCGGTCCGCGGCGAGGGCGCGTTCCTCGTCGACGAGGCGGGGGACCGTTTCATGCGGGGCCAGCACCCGCTCGCCGACCTCGCGCCGCGCGACGTCGTCGCCCGGGCCATCATCGCGCGGATGCGCGAGACCGGCACCGACCACGTCTACCTCGACTGCCGGCACCTCGGCGCCGACTTCCTCGAGCAGCGCTTCCCGTCGATCGTCCAGCGCTGCCGCGAGCTCGGTTTCGACCCGGCGACCCAGCTGCTCCCGGTCGCGCCGGCGCAGCACTACGCAAGCGGCGGGGTGCGCACCGACCTGCGCGGACGCTCGTCGCTCGAGGGGCTGTATGCGTGTGGCGAGACCTCGTGCACCGGCGTGCACGGTGCCAACCGCCTCGCCTCCAACTCGCTGCTCGAGGGGCTCGTCTTCGCCCGGCGCATCGCCGACGACCTCACCGCGCGCCTCGGTGCCGGGGAGCTCCCCGAGACGACGCCGGTCGCGCCCTCCGGGGAGCCCGAGCTGATCCGCGGCAAGCGTCGCCTCGACGTGCAGCGGGCCATGACGGCCGGCTCCGGCACCGTCCGCTCGGCGTCCTCGCTCGCTGCCACCGAGGAGACGCTCGCCGCGCTCGCCGCCCGAGCCGTCGGCGCCGATGCCGACAAGCAGGGGGGCCCGAAGAGCTGGGAGACCACCAACCTGCTCCACCTCGGTCGCGCCCTGACGTATGCCGCCGCGTTGCGTGACGAGACCCGCGGCGGCCACGTGCGCGAGGACTTCCCGGCGCGCGACGACGAGCACTTCCTGCACCACGTGCACCTCCAGAGGTCGGCGGCAGGTGTCCTCGAGGCGCGCGTCGTGCCGGTGCCAGGGGCCAACCTCGAGGGTCTCGACCTCGATGGCTCGGTGCCGGTCGACGTGCTCGACGAGGACCGCGCGGAAGGCATCGCTGCGACGAAACCTGCTGCACGGCATACGGACTCGGCGGACGAGACGAAGGAGACGATGTGAGCGGCGACGGGCTGAGCGGCTTCCCGCTCGAGTGGGCGCAGGACGTCGTGCGGGTCGCCCTGCTCGAAGACCTCGGCCCCGACGGGGTCGACGTGACGACGCAGGCCACCATCCCCGCAGACCAGCGTCGCGTCGCCGAGGTCGTGGCCCGCGCGCCGGGCGTCGTGGCCGGCGTCCCGGTCATCGACCTCGTGCTCGCGGCCGTGGCCGAGACGGTGGGGCGCGACCTCGCGGAGGCGGATGTCACTGTCGAGGTGCTCGTCGATGACGGCGGCCGGGTCGAGCGTGGCGACGTCATCGCGCGGCTGTCCGGCTCGACCCAGGTGATCCTCGTCGCCGAGCGCACGATGCTCAACATCCTCAGCCGCCTCTCCGGGGTTGCCACGCACACCCGGCGGTGGGCCGACGCCCTCGACGGCACCGGCGCGATGGTGCTCGACACGCGCAAGACGACGCCGGGGCTGCGCTGGCTCGAGAAGTACGCGGTGCGCTGCGGTGGTGGCACGAACAAGCGCATGGGCCTCTACGACGTCGCCATGATCAAGGACAACCACAAGCTCGCGGCTGGGTCGGTCGCGGCGGCATACGACCTTGTGCGCCAACGCTTTCCGGATGTCACGGTGCAGGTCGAGGTGACGACGCAGGCCGAGGCGCAGGAGGCCTACGACGCCGGGGCCCGCTTCATCATGTGCGACAACATGTCGGTCGAGGTGCTCGGCGAGACGGTGGCGCTGCTGCGGGCGGCGGGGGAGTCGGTCGAGATCGAGGCCACGGGCGGCATGACGCTCGAGGTGGCGCGCGACTATGCGCTGACCGGCGTCGACTTCATCAGTGTCGGTGGGCTGACCCACTCCTCGCCGATCGTCGACATCGCCCTGGACCTCGTGTGAGGCGTGACTTCCCCCTGCTGCACGGGCCCGCGGAGTCCCGGCTGCGGGCTGGCGCGGCCTATCGCCTACTGACGGCGTCGGTCGTGCCGCGACCGATCGCCTGGGTGTCGAGCCGATCGGTCGACGGTGTCGACAACCTGGCACCGCACTCCTTCTACACCGTTGTCAGCACCGACCCGCCGATGGTCGCCTTCACGTCGGTCGGGCGCAAGGACACGCTCGACAACGTCGAGGCGACAAGGGAGTTCGTCGTCAACCTCACGCCGGAGTGGCTCTTCGAGCAGGTCAACGGGACCGGCACCGACTACCCGTCCGGCGTCAGCGAGTTCGATGCGGAGGGGCTCCAGCGAGAGGAGTCACTCACGGTGGCGCCTCCTCGCGTTGCCGAGTCGCCGGTGGTGCTCGAGTGCCGGCTCCACGAGGTGCGCCCGACGGGCAACTGCTGGGTCGTCGTCGGGGAGGTGCTCCACGTCGCCGTCGCTGAGGACGTCCTCGACGAGTCCGTGCCGGGGTCGCCCCACGTCGACATCCACCGCATCAAGCCGCTGTCGCGGCTCGGGCGCGACGAGTGGGGCCTGCTCGGCGAGATCCGCGAGATCGCCCGCCGCCCCTACCGCCCCTAACCCCGTCGAGTGGCCAAATCTGGTCGCCCAAACCCCGTCGAGTGGCCAAACCTGGTCGCCCTAACCCCGTCGAGTGGCCACTCTTTGTCGTCTCCACCGCGTCGAGTGGCCAATCGTGGACGAGCGTTGCCCAGGGACAGCCGACACGGGAGGGCCGGCCAGATCTGGCCTCTCGACACGGGAAAGGCGGCCAGGTTTGGCCTTTCGACCAAGACAAGGCGGCCAAGAGTGGCCACTCGACGGGGGAGGGGCGGCCAAGAGTGGCCTCTCGACGGGGGAGGGGCGACCAGGTTTGGCCTCTCGACTTTGCTGGGTCCGCTAGAAGCGGCGCCACCAGAGGTTGACGGCGTAGTCGACGCCGGTCGCCTCGGGGTGCTCGGCGAGGATGAGATCGGCGTGCTCGGGGTCGAACTCGATGCCGACGACGGCCTCGAAGTCCGCCCGCGAGTCGAAGTCCCATCGGATGTCGAGCCGCTCGCGCTCCCACCCCTGGCGCGTCCAGAAGCGCTCGACGGCGCGCGGGTCATAGCTCGGCAGTGCGCGGCGGAACCACGCCCCGAACGTCGAGCGGGTCGCGTCGTTGTCGACGACGAAGGCCGCACCACCGGGCCGCATGACGCGGTCGAGCTCGGCCAGGCCAGGCTCGCTCCCCGGCCCGAAGAAGTAGGCCCACCGGGCGTGCGCGACGTCGAAGGACGCGTCGGGCAGCCCGATCGCGGCTGCGCCCTCCTCGCGGACCGAGACGGACGGCATACCTGAGACGCGTTGTGCTGCAAGGGTGGCCAGCGGCGGGTGCGGCTCGACACCCACGACCGACCGGGCGTCCTGCGCGAAGTAGGGCAGGTGGTAGCCCGTGCCGCAACCGATGTCGACGACGTCGAGACCGCTCCAGTCGAGCACCGCGCGCATCGCCGTCTCGATGACGTGGTCGCGGTCGACGCCGCGGTTCTCGACCTCGTAGACGTCGGGCGACTCCCAGATGTTGGGGCTCGGGATGATCTCGCTCATCGGGCCCGCTTCCGGGCCGTCCGCGCCGCCCGGGCTGCCTGGGCAGCGCGCGTCCGCGCGGTCGCCTGCGCCTCGAGCGTGGCCGGGTGGACGAGGAGGGGCAGCAGCTGGCGCACCCCTCTCGCCCGCACCGCCTTGACCTGTGCGAGGTGTCCCTCCGCGCGGATCGCGAGCTGCTCGTAGGCCGCCTGCCCCATGAGCTCGACGAGCTCGGCGCGGTTGGAGCGATAGACGGGCTCGCGTCCGACGTGCGCCTCGGAGTTGCCGGAGCAGTACCAGTCGAGGTCGTGGCCGCCCGGCCCCCATCCGCGCCGGTCGTACTCCGTGATGGTCACCTCGAGATAGCTCGTGTCGTCGGGCAGCTCGACGGTGCGGAAGGTGCGACGCAGCGGCAGCTGCCAGCAGACGTCGGGCTTGAGGGTGTGCGGCTGGACGCCGGTGAGGACGGCGTGCTGGTGCAGCGCGCACCCGTCGCCCGCAGGGAATCCCGGCCGGTTGAGGTAGATGCAGGCGCCTTCGACGACGCGCGTCTTGCGGGCGCCGTCCTCCTTCTCGGTCCAGTCGTCACGCGAGCCGGTGGCCGTGCCGACCGAGTGGAACTGCCACTCGTCCTCGCCGAGCTCGGCCACCGCGGCAGCCACGCGTTTGAGGTCGTCCTTGTCGGTGAAGTGCGCGCCGAGGGTGCAGCAGCCGTCATCGGGGCGGTCGGCGTAGATGCCCTTGCACCCACTGCCGTAGACGCACGTCCAGCTGCTCGTGAGCCAGGTCAGGTCGCAGCGATAGCGCTGGTTCTCGTCCGCCGGGTCGGTGAACTCGACCCAGACGCGAGGCAGGTCCAACGGTGCTTCAGCCACCGGCACACCCTATGTCGTGACGCTCGCCCGTGCGTCGCGCGCGCCCATCAGGCGGATGCCCGAGCGCGAGGGACGCCGACGAACTGCTCTCTCGATTGGGTG
The DNA here is from genome assembly GCF_006717145.1 of Humibacillus xanthopallidus. Lineage (GTDB taxonomy): Bacteria > Actinomycetota > Actinomycetes > Actinomycetales > Dermatophilaceae > Humibacillus > Humibacillus xanthopallidus. The sequence goes on from NZ_VFQF01000003.1 coordinate 1,038,699, forward strand.
GGGTTCGCTCTTGATGGGTTGGGGTTGGTTCTCTCGATTGCCGACGAAGTGCTCTTTCGATTGGGTGGGGGGTCACTGCTGGGGTATGCCGTCCGGTGGGCTCGCGCAGTACGCTGGCGGGGGCGTCCAGGTCGCCTCCGGTGCGCGGGAAGGGGCACAGCCTCCCTGGTGGTGAACGACGTTCGGCCCGACCTCCTTTCGGCCCGACCCGCGCACGCCGGGCACGACGAGAGGAGGCCGTCATGGCCCTGTCCCTGCCCGGCAACCCCGACCTCGAGCGCTTCCGTCGCGACGCGCGCCGGCTGCAGCGCGGCGCACGCGGCGGAGACCCGCAGGCGCTCGCGCTCGTGGCGCGGCACCATCCGTCACGCCCCACGGCCGAGAACGGCGAGGAGGGCGGCGACCTCACCCTGGCCGAGGCGCAGCTCGTGCTCGCCCGCTCCTACGGCTTCGCCAGCTGGCCCCGGCTGCGTGCCTACCTTCGCCGCAGCGAGGGCCTGCGCCGCGACCCGGCGGCGTTTGCCGAGGAGTCGGCAGACCCTGCGGCCGACCCTGTCGATCGGGCGGCCCGCTCCGTTCCTGCCCTCGCCTGCCTGCGCTACGACGGCGCCGACGAGCCGGCCCGGTGGGCGCGAGCGGCCGAGCTGCTCGAGCGGCACCCGGACCTGCCTGAGCGCGACGTCTTCGTCGCGGCGACCGTCGGCGACCCGGAGATCTTGCGTCGCCACCTCGATCGTGACCCCCGCTCGGCCGCCCGGTCAGGCGGTCCGTTCGACTGGCCCCCGATCCTCTACCTCGCCTACTCGCGTGTGCCGCAGATGGATGCCGTCGATAGCGCGCGCATGCTGCTCGACGGCGGGGCGGACCCCGACACCGGCTACCTCTGGCAGGGCCTCCCGACGCCGTTCAGCGTGCTGACGGGGGTGTTCGCCGAGGGGGAGTCCGGGCCGGGGCGTCAGCCGCGACACCCGGCGTGGCGCGAGCTGGCGCTGCTGCTCCTCGATCGAGGCGCCGACCCCAACGACCGGCAGGCCCTCTACAACCGGATGTTCGGCCGCGACGACAGCCACCTCGAGCTGCTCCTCGACCACGGCCTCGGCCGGCCCGCGGGCGAGGTGTGGGCGGAGCGCCTCGGGATCGTGGCGGAGTCGCTCGAGGAGATGATGAGGCGACAGCTCGAGTGGGCCGCGGGGCACGGGTTCGCCCATCGCACAGCCCTGCTCGCCGCCCACGGATTCACGCTGGACACCGTGCGCGACGCCGCCGCGGCCGTCGCCGACCCGGGCACCCACAGCAGCCCGGACGGCCGCACGCCCCTGCACCAGGCCGCACTGATGGGCGACCTCGACGTCATCCGGGCGCTCTTGCAGGCCGGCGCCGACCCGGCTGCGGTCGACGAGGTGCACGGCACGACTCCGGCCCACTGGGCCCGATGGGCACGCAACGACGAGGCCGAGCAGCTGCTGCGCGAGGCGGAGGCCCGGTGGGAGCCGGAAGCCAACCGGACGGCATACGGGCCGGGCGGCGACGGGCAGGGTTAGCGTTGGGGCATGAGCCCACGCGTGGAGGACGGTGCCGCACAGCGCGGGCGCGGGCGTCGACCGGGTGGACCCGACACGCGCGCCGCGATCGTCGATGCGGCGCGAAGCTCCTTTGCTGCCAAGGGATATGACAAGACGAGCCTGCGTGGGATCGCGCGCGACGCGGGGGTCGACCCCGCCCTCGTGCACCACTACTTCGACGGCAAGGCGGCGCTCTTCGCCGAGACCATGGCCGTGCCGGTCAACCCCGCGGAGGTCATCTCGCACGTCATCGCTGGCGACCAGGGCCGGCTCGGGTGGCGGCTCGTCGAGACCTTCCTGACCATCTGGGAACCGCCCGACCGGCGCGACGCCCTCGTCGCCCTCGCGCGGTCCAGCATGACGAGCGAGGAAGCCGCCAGGATGCTGCGCGAGTTCCTCGGTCGGGAGGTCTTCGGGCGCATCGCGGCCTCGACGGGAGCGCCGGACCCGCAGCTGCGCGGCGCCCTCGCGGCGTCGCAGATGATCGGGCTCGTCATGGCTCGCTACGTCGTGCGCGTGCCGGGCCTGGCCGACGCGAGCCGAGCCGAGCTCGTCGAGCACCTCGGTCCGGTTCTTCAGGGCTATCTGGTGGACGAGCCGCGCCGACCGGAGTAGATTTCATCACATGATGAATAACTACGACGGGCCGGCGGTCGCCATCAGCGGCCTGCAGGTCGTGCGCGGTCGTCGCGACGTCATCCCGGGCCTCGACCTCGAGATCCCCGCGGGCGAGGTCGTCGGGCTGCTCGGACCGTCCGGCTCCGGCAAGTCGACTCTCATGCGGTGCATCGTCGGCGTGCAGATCACCAAGGGCGGCACGGTCACCGTGCTCGGCCACCCGGCGGGCTCCCCGGAGCTCCGCAAGGAAGTGGGCTACGTGACGCAGGCCCCGAGCGTCTACGAGGACCTCACGGTGCGCGACAACATCGCCTACTTCGCGCGCGCCGTCGGCCTGCGTGGCACGGAGCTGCGCGACGCGGTCGACCGCACCCTCGCCGAGGTCGACCTCGTCGACTACGGCGGTCAGCTCATCCGCGACCTCTCGGGCGGTCAGGAGTCGCGGGTCTCGCTCGCCGCAGCGCTCGTCGGACGCCCCACCCTCCTCGTCCTCGACGAGCCCACGGTCGGACTCGACCCGGTGCTGCGGCGCGACCTGTGGGAGCTGTTCGCGAACCTCGCCGCGCAGGGCCACTCCCTCGTCGTGTCGAGCCATGTCATGGACGAGGCGACCCGCTGCGACCGCCTCGTGCTGCTCCGGGCGGGCGAGGTGCTCGCCGACGTCACTCCCGAGGAGCTCCTCGCGCGGACCGGCGCGGCCGACGCCGACGCCGCCTTCCTCACCCTCGTCGACCACGCTGCCGAGACCCGTCGGAGCGCGTCATGAACCCCGGCCTCACCCTCGCCACCGCGGGTCGGGTCCTGCGCCAGGTGCGCACCGACCACCGCACCATCGCCCTCATCATCGTCGTGCCCTGCGTCCTGCTCGGCCTGCTCGCCTGGATCTACACCGGCACGCACGTCTTCGACCTCATCGGGCCGGCCCTGCTCGGCGTCTTCCCGATGGTCGTGATGTTCATCGTCACCTCGGTCGCCACGCTGCGCGAGCGTCAGTCTGGGACGTTGGAGCGGCTCCTGACCACGCCCATGGGCAAGGGCGACTTCATGATCGGGTATGCCGTGGGCTTCGGTCTGCTGGCCGTCGTGCAGGCCGTCGTGGCAACGGGATTCGCCGTCTGGGTGTGCGGCCTGGACGTCGCCGGACCGGTCTGGCTGCTCGTCGTCGTGGCCGTCGCCGATGCCGTGCTCGGCACTGCGCTGGGGTTGCTCGCGAGCGGCTTCGCACGCACGGAGTTCCAGGCCGTGCAGTTCATGCCGGCGTTCCTGCTGCCGCAGTTCCTCCTGTGCGGGCTGCTCATCCCGCGCGACCAGCTGCCGACCTTCCTCGAGTGGATCAGCAACCTGCTGCCCCTCTCCTACGCCGTCGACGCGATGAAGGAGATCACCCGCAGTACGGATCCCCTCTCTGCGGTAGCAGGCGACCTCGGCATCGTCGCGGGCTTCATCATCGCGGCCCTCGCCCTCGCCTCGCTCACCCTGAGCCGCCGCTCCGCCTGACGGCATACGGCATACGGCAACGAGGGCGCAGGGTGCGCCCCAGACGGCCCCGGGCGGCTCAGGGGCACCCTGTGAGTCGCCCGTGAGCGCGGGAGCGCGGGGCGACCGCGCCACTAGGGTGAGGGCATGCGACTGGGCGTCATCGACATCGGGTCCAACACGGTTCACCTCCTCGTCGTCGACGCCTACCGCGGCGGTCACCCGCTGCCGGCGTTCTCGCACAAGACCGAGCTGCGGCTCTCGGAGAGCCTCGACCACGACGGGCGGGTCGACCCGGCGACGGCGGACCGGCTCGTCGACTTCCTCGGCGAGTGCCTGCGCGTGGCCGAGGACCAGGGCGTGCAGGACGTCTTCGCGTTCGCGACCTCGGCGCTGCGCGAGGCACCCAACGGCGACGAGGTCATCGCCCGGGTGCGCGAGGAGACCGGCATCGAGCTCGACGTGCTGACGGGCGAGGACGAGGCCCGCGTGACCTTCCTCGCCGTGCGGCGCTGGTTCGGCTGGTCGAGCGGGCGCCTCCTCGTCATCGACATCGGCGGCGGGAGCCTCGAGCTGGCCTCCGGCATCGACGAGGAGCCGGACGTCGCGCTCAGCCTGCCTCTCGGGGCAGGTCGCCTCACCCGGGAGCGACTCACGGGAGACCCTCCCGATGCCACGGACGTGCGGGCGCTGCGGTCCTACGTGCGCACCTCGCTCGCCGAGCAGATGCGCCCCCTGCTGACGGTCGGTGCCCCCGACCGCGTCGTCGGCACCTCGAAGACGATGCGCTCCCTCGCCCGGATCGCCGGAGCCGCACCCCGCGCCGAGGGGCCCTTCGTGCCCCGCTGGCTCGGCCGCGACGACCTCCACGGCATCGTCGAGCGACTCTCGGGCATGGACGCCGCACAGCGCGCCCAGCTGCCCGGGGTGTCGGCGGGGCGGGCGGCGCAGATGCTCTCCGGCGCGCTCGTCGCCGAGGCCGCGCTCGACCTGCTCCAGGTCGAGCGCATCGACATCTGCCCGTGGGCGCTGCGCGAAGGCCTCATCGTGCGCCGCCTCGACCAGCTCGCCCCGTAGGAAGCCGCGGCTCGCAGGAAGTTCGCCCGTAGGGAGCGTCCCGTGGCAACCTCGCCCCGGAGGGGCGCTCGGCCCACGGCCTCGTACGCTCTGCGGGTGAGCTCACCGCAGACCCGACCCGTCGCCGTCGTCACCGGAGGCACCCGCGGCATCGGCCTCGGCATCGTGCGCGACCTGGCGCCCACCCACCACGTCGTCGTCGGCGGCCGCAGCGAGGAGGGCGTGGCCCGTCTCGTCGCCGAGCTGCCGTCGGCCCAGGGCCTCGTCGCAGACCTCGCTGACTGCGCGCCGGGCGGCTCCCTCGAGCACGCCCTCGCGGACCTCGTGCCGACGCTTCCCCGGGTCGACGTGCTCGTGCACTCGGCGGGGATCCTCCGCCACGGAACCGTCGCCGAGGCGCCGGTGGCCGACTGGGCCGAGTCGATGACCGTCAACGTCGTGGCCGTCGCCGCCGTCACCCGGGCCCTGCTGCCGGCCCTGCGCGCCGCGCAGGGTCTCGTCATCGCGGTGAACTCCGGGTCGGGCTTCACCTCTGGCGCGCGGTCGGGCGCCTACAGCGCCTCGAAGTTCGCCCTGCGCGCCCTCACCGACGCCCTGCGCGAGGAGGAGCGGGCCCACGGCGTGCGCGTCACGTCGCTTCACCCCGGCCGCGTCGACACCGACATGCAGCACGAGCTCGTCGGCCACGAGGGGGCGGACTACGACGCCACGGCCTACCTCGACGTCGAGTCCGTCGTGGCCGCCGCGCGGCTCGCGATCGACGCCGGCCCCCGGGCGAGCGTCGACCTCGTGTCCGTGCGTCCGCGCGGCTGGCGGCCCACCTCCGACTGACCCCTCGGCGGTCCGGGGGAGCGCTCGCCCGGGGTCCGCCGGACCGACCGGCGTCGACCCGGCGCGCCGCGCCGCACGCTAGATCCGCGAGGCGCCCACCGTCGGCAGCAGGCCGAAGCGGGCGAAGGCCAGCGACTCGGCGAGGTCGATGTCGCGCTGGTCGCGGGTGCCCTTGCGGGTCGACACCTCGACGACGACGTCGCCCTGCCACCCGGAGTCCGACAGCAGCTCGAGGACCTCGGTGCACGGCTGCGTGCCGCGCCCCGGCACGAGGTGCTCGTCCTTGAACGAGCCGAGCCCGTCGGCGAGATGCAGGTGCGCGAGCCGCGACCCCAGCGACCGCACCATCTCGACGGCGTCGGAGCCCGCCGTGGCCGTGTGCGACAGGTCGATGACGACGTTGTCGTAGGGCTGCGTCGTCGGGTCCCAGTGCGGCAGGTAGGCGAGCACCTCGCGGCGGGCGGTGCGCCACGGATACATGTTCTCGACCGCGAGGCGCACGCCCGAGTCGCGCTCACGTTCCGCGATCCCCTCGACGAACCCGGCGGCATACTCCCGCTGCCAGCGGAAGGGCGGGTGCAGCACGACGGTGTCGGCGCCCACCTCGAGCGCCAGCTCGATGGAGCGGTCGACCTTGCCCCACGGGTCGGTGCCCCAGACCCGCTGAGTGAGCAGGAGCGTCGGCGCGTGCACCGACAGCACCGGTATGCCGTGCAGCTCGGCGAGCGCGTTGAGCGCCCCCGCCTCCTGGGTGACCGGGTCGGTCCAGACCATGATCTCGACACCGTCGTAGCCGAGGCGGTCGGCCGTCGCGAAGGCCGTCGCGACGTTGTCGGGATAGACCGACGACGACGAGAGCCCGATGCGGATGGTCATGGCGTCATTCTCCGTCACCGACCCCTCACGGCTCGCGCCGGGAGGGGTCCCGTCTCATGCGAGGCCGAGGGCGTGGGCCTCCTCGCGCAGGTCGTCGCGCACGCGCGGGTGGGCGCACTCCTCGATGATGTCGTGGCACTGCTCCCGCTCGCTGCGCCCCCAGAGCTGCGCCATGCCGTGCTCGGTGACGACCGCGCTCTGCTGGAAGCTCGTGACCGGCTCGTCGAGCAGAGGCACGATCGTCGACACGTCGGCCTTGGGGTGCCACGAGCGCAGCGCGATGAACGACTGCCCACCCTGGGAGTGCAGCGCCCCGACGATGAAGTCGGTCTGGCCGCCGAAGCCGGAGTGGATGCGGGCATTGATGCGCGAGGCGTTCGCCTGGCCGAAGAGGTCGACCTCGAGCGCGGTGTTGACCGAGGTCATGTGTCGCTGCTGCGCGATGAGGCCGGGGTCGTTGGTCTTCTCGGTGCGCAGCATCCGCACCCGCGGGTTGTCGTGGATCCACTCGTAGAGCTCCGCCGAGCCGAAGCAGAACGACGTGACGAGCGGGTGGTCGCGGTCGAGCGCACCCGCGGCGTCGAGCGCGAGCACGCCGTCGGAGAACATCTCCGTCCACATCCGCAGGCCGCGCCGGCCGGTCAGCGCGCCGAGGGTCGCGTCGGGCACCCCACCGATGCCGAGCTGGAGCGTCGAGCCGTCGCGGACGTGGGCGGCGACACGCTCGCCGATGAGCCGGCTCTCGTCGTCGGGCTCGAGCGGGGCGTGGGTCGGCAGCGGCTCGTCGACCTCGATCGCGAGGTCGACGTACTCGATGGGCACGAGAGCGTCACCCGACGTCCGCGGCATCGAGCGGTTGAGCACCGCCACCACGAGACCTCCGTGGGCGCGCACGGAGTCGATGGCGGCCGGCAGGATGTTGACCTCGAGCCCGAGGCTGAGGTGGCCCCCCTGCGGAGGGGTGCAGTGGATGAGCACGACGTCGGGCACGAGGGTGCGCGCGAAGAGCAGTGGCACGAGTGACAGGCGCGAGGGCACGTAGTGCAGCTGCGGGTGGTGACGCATACCGGGCCCGACGAAGCACGTCTCGGCCGTCACGCCCTCACGATCAGGTATGCCGCGTGGCGCGTTGAGCGCATGGATGATGTAGCGCTCCAGCGCCTCATCGACGGCCCGCACGCCCTCCCACGGGATGGCGGTGTTGCCGCTGACGACGATGCGCGGGTTGGTGGGCAGGGCACGCAACCGCGCCTGCAGGTCCTCCACGGTGACGGTCTGCACCCTTCCATCGTGGCGCAGACCGGCTCCGGACGGGTCAGCTTGCCCTCTTCGTCGCTGCCTTCTTGGTCACAGTGCCCGAGGTGGACTTCTTGGCGGCCGTCTTCTTGGCGGCGGTCTTGGCCGTCGTCGTCTTGGCCGTCGCCTTCTTCGTGGTGGACTTCGTGGCGGCCGTCTTCGTCGCGCCCGCCTCGTCGTCCGTGGAGGGCGTCGAGGGCGTCGTCTCGCCGGAGGCGGCGCCCGGACCGGCCTTGGCGGCCTTGGCCTTGTCGACGCTGCGCTGCAGGGCGGCGAGCAGGTCGACGACCTCGGTCTCCTCACCCTCCGCCTCGGGTGTCGTCGTGATCTCGCCGCCCTCGATCTTGCTCGCGACGAGGGCCTCGACGGCCTCGGAGTAGTCGTCCTCGAACTCGTCGGGCACGTAGTCGCCCGACAGCGAGTCGACGAGGGAGGACGCCATGGCGAGCTCCTTGGCCGTCGCGTGGGTCTCCTCCGACAGCGACTCGAACTCCGGCGCACGCACCTCGTCGGCCCAGAGCAGTGTCTGGAGCACGATGACGCCGTCACGCACCCGCAGCACGGCGAGGGTCATGCGCGAGCGCACCGACACCGTCACGAGCGCCATGCGGTCGGCCTTCTCGAGCGCGTCACGCAGCAGCACGTAGGGCTTGAGGCCGGTCTTGTCGGGCTCGAGGTAGTAGGACTTGTCGAACAGCAGTGGGTCGATCTGCTCGGACGGCACGAACTTCTCGATCGAGATCTCCTTCGTCGAGCGCGACGGGAGACTCCTCATGTCCTCGTCCGAGAGGACGACCATCTGGCCGTCGGCGGCTTCGTACCCCTTGGCGATGTCGGAGTAGGCCACCTCCTCGCCGTCGATCGCGCAGACCCGCTTGTAGCGGATCCGGCCGCCGTCCTTCTCGTGGACCTGCCGGAACTGCACGTCGTGGTTCTCGGTCGCCGAGAAGAGACGGACCGGGACATTGACGAGTCCGAAGGACACCGCGCCTTTCCAGATGGCTCGCATGAGAACAAGAATGCACCCATGCGCCCCATGCTTGCGACGCCGACGGTGACCATTCCGTCCGGCGACGCCTGGCAGCACGAGGTCAAGTGGGACGGTATGCGGGTGCTGGCCGACGTCTCCGAGGGCGGGCTGACCGTGTGGTCGCGCACCGAGCGCGACGTCACGGTCGCCTTTCCCGAGCTCCACGAGCTCGCCACGGAGTACGCCGACATGCTCCTCGACGGCGAGATCGTCTCGATGCAGGGCGGCACGCCGTCGTTCGCCGCCCTCGCCGAGCGCTTCCACGTCACCGACGCGCGCAAGGCCCGCCAGCTCGCGGAGCAGGCGCCGGTGACGCTCATGACCTTCGACCTGCTCCGCCTCTACGGGGTCGAGCTGATGGACCGCCCCTGGAGCGACCGGAGGGCGACGCTCGAGCGGCTCGAGCTCGACAACCCGAGGTGGCAGACGCCGCCGACCTTCGACGACGGTGGCGTGCTCCACGAGGCGACGAAGGAGCAGGGCCTCGAGGGCATCGTCTCCAAGCGGGTCGACTCCCGCTACACCCCGGGGGTGCGAAGTCCCTTCTGGCTCAAGTCTCCTCACCGCGGCACCGTGTCGGTCGTCATCGGCGGCTGGCGACCCGAGTCGACCGGAACGGTCCGCACCCGACTGGGCGCCGTGCTCGTGGGGGTGCCCGGGCCGGGCGGTCTGCGCTATCTCGGACGCGTCGGCTCCGGCCTCGCCGGCAAGCTGGGCACGGCACTGATGCGTGAGCTCGAGCCCCTCGCCTCCGACGAGTCGCCTTTCGGCACAGAGGTGCCCGCGGTCGATGCCCTCGGAGCGACGTGGGTGCGTCCGGTACTCGTCGCCGACGTGCAGTCGCTGGGGCTCGGCGGTCAGGGCAGACTGCGCCAGCCGGCATACAAGGGCTTGCGGGTGGACCTCACGCCCGGCGACGTGGACGCCCAAGGGCTCGGTGAGTGATGGCCTACGAGCCCACGAAGGTCACGGTCGAGGTCGAGGGCCGCCGGCTGCGGCTGTCGAGCCTCGAGAAGGTCATGTTCCCGCGCACCGGCACGACGAAGGCGCAGGTGCTCGACTACTACGCCCGCATCGGGCCGGTGATCCTGCCCCACCTGCGCGACCGCGCCGTGACGCGAATCCGCTTCCCGCACGGTGTCGGTGACATGCAGTTCTTCGAGAAGAACATCCCCGCCGGCACCCCTGCGTGGATCCGGCGGGCCGGTCGCGACCCCGTGTTCCCGCTCATCGACGACCTCGCCGGGCTGACCTACTTCGCCAACCTCAACTCCCTCGAGCTCCACGTGCACCAGTGGCGCTACGAGGGGGAGGGGCGCGACGCCGTGCCGCTGAACCCCGATCGGCTCGTCATCGACCTCGACCCGGGGCCGGGCACCGGCCTGCTCGAGTGCGCGCGGGTCGCCCTCATCGTGCGCGAGCGCCTCGGGCGCATCGGCCTCGACACCGTGCCGGTGACGAGCGGCAGCAAGGGCCTCCAGCTGTATGCCGTCCTGCCCGGCGCCCACACGAGCGACGAGGTCCGCGACACCGTGCAGCAGCTCGCCCAGGAGCTGACCAAGGCCCACCCCGACCTCGTCGTGTGGAAGATGGCCAAGGAGCTGCGCCCGGGCAAGGTGTTCCTCGACTGGAGCCAGAACGTCGCGGCCAAGACGACGGTGTGCCCCTACTCCCTGCGGGGCCGCGACGAGCCGACCGTGGCGGCGCCCCGCTCGTGGGCCGAGATCGAGGCGGGGGCGGAGGGATCCGGCGGCACGGGCGCCTCGGGTGGCCCTGACGGCCCTGACGGCGCCGGCGGCGCCGGCGGCGGGGGGCTGGCGCAGCTGCGGATGGACGAGGTGCTGGCTCGCGTGGAGGCCGACGGGGACCTCGCGGAGAGCATCACCTGACTTCCTCTGCCGTGGCGCCTGGGATGGGGTCCTCGCGGAGCCCGGACACGCGAACGGCCCGGCGGTCGCCGCCGGGCCGTTCGAGGTGGTGCGGTGTTCTTCTCTTGGCGCTGGGCCGGTCAGTGGGCCTTGTCGTAGGCCGCCTGGACCTCGGCCGAGATGCGGCCGCGGTCCGACACCTGGTGCCCGTTGGCCCGAGCCCACTCGCGCACTGCACCGAGGTCGCCGCGCTTGGCGCCGCCGGCCGAGGCGGAGCGGCGTCGCGACGTGGACCGGCTGCCCGAGCCGCTGCGACGGGCGTGGCCCGTCCACGTGGCGAACTCGTCGCGCAGCTTCTTGGCGTGCTTGTCCGAAAGGTCGATCTCGTACGAGATTCCGTCGAGCGAGAAAGACACTGTCTCGGCGGCGTCACCGCCGTCGAGGTCGTCGATCAACTTCACTTCGACACGCTGAGCCATGTTTCTCCATCTGCATTGTCTTGTAGGAGGGGTTTTATCCGCGTCGACAACCCGCGGACAAGATCAATTTACACTCCCACGGCGCAGGAAAGGCTTTACACGGTATGCAGATCGTGAATCACTTTGACGTGTCACGTACTCAGCGGGCTGTGATATCCGGTGCCGCGCCCCCGGTCCGGTCATCGCTGGTAGTAAGGGGTGCGGATTGTGTGCCGGTGTCAGCCAGTTGGTGCTCCTTCTCCCATTTCGCGTGCGCAATGCGCTCGCGACGGTCGCCCTCGAGAATGCTCTTGATGACGAAGTAGAAGAGCGTGGCCATGCCGATGGTCGGCACGAGTGCGAGCACGTAGGGCATGACGGAGTCCATGTCGCCATTTTCGCACGGGATCTCGAGCGGACGACCAGCGCGGCGGGCCCCGATGTCGGAGGGGGCCCGTACGGTGGCGGCCATGGCAACGAGGACGGCGTCGCGGCGCACGGCAGGCTACCGCTGTTCGGAGTGTGGGTGGAGCGCGGTGAAGTGGGTGGGTCGATGTGGCGAGTGCCAGGCCTGGGGGAGCGTGGCCGAGGTCGGCGATGCGCCGGCGCGCACGACAGCCGCCACCGCGGTCTCCCCGGCGCCCCCCATCGGTGAGGTCGACCTCACGCGCGCGGCGGCGCGGCCCACGGGTGTCGGCGAGTTCGACCGGGTGCTCGGCGGCGGGCTGGTGCCCGGGTCGGTCGTGCTCGTCGCGGGCGAGCCCGGCGTCGGCAAGTCGACCCTGCTGCTCGACGTCGCCGCGCGCGCCGCCCGCGGGGGCGCCGCGGTGCTCTACGTCAGTGGCGAGGAGTCGGCCGCCCAGGTGCGCGGCCGGGCCGAGCGCATCGACGCGATGGCTTCGACCCTCTACCTCGCCGCCGAGACCGACCTCGCGACCGTGCTCGGCCACATCGAGGCTCGCTCGCCAGACCTGCTCGTCGTCGACTCCGTGCAGACGGTGGCGAGCGCCGAGATCGAGGGGCAGGCCGGCAACGTCTCGCAGGTGCGTGAGGTCGCGGCCAGCCTCATCCGCGCCGCCAAGGAGCGCGGCATGGCCGTGCTCCTCGTCGGCCACGTCACCAAGGACGGCTCGATCGCCGGCCCCCGGGTGCTCGAGCACCTCGTCGACGTCGTCGTGCAGTTCGAGGGCGACCGGCACTCGCGGCTGCGACTGGTCCGCGCGGTGAAGAACCGCTTCGGCCCCACCGACGAGGTCGGCTGCTTCGACCTCTCCGACGTCGGCATCGTCGGCCTGCCCGACCCGAGCGGGCTCTTCCTCACCCGGCGCGACCTCGCCGTTGCCGGCACCTGCGTCACCGTCACGCTCGAGGGTCGCCGCCCGCTCGTGGCCGAGGTCCAGGCGCTCGTCGCACCCTCGACGCTGCCGTCGCCGCGGCGCACCTCGAGCGGCCTCGACGCCGCACGCCTCGCCATGATCATCGCCGTGCTCGACAAGCGTGCCGGTGCCCCGGTGGGCTCTCGCGACATCTTCGCGGCCACCGTGGGTGGGGTGAGGCTCACCGAGCCCGCCGCCGACCTCGCCATCGTGTGCGCCGTCGCCTCCTCGGTCATCGACCGTCCCCTCGCCACCGACGTCATCGCCCTCGGGGAGGTCGGCCTCGCCGGCGAGGTGCGCCGGGTGACCGGGCTGCAGCGCCGGCTGGCCGAGGCGGCGCGCCTCGGCTTCCGGCACGCGCTCGTGCCTCCGGGCAGCCTCGACGGTGGTCTCGCGCTGCCCGACGGCATCCGCACGCACGAGGTGGGTGACGTGCCGCGCGCGATCGAGGCGATGGGCCGCCTGGCCGGGCCGCGGCCAACAGACACGCACGCCGTTGCCAGCGTCTAGACTGCGTGCGACCGGGGTGGTCGCGCTCGGCGCCCCCCTCGCTGACAGGGATGTGATGGACCGCAACGACGAGCTGCTGCTGCGTGCAGCCCTTGCTGCCGTTGCTCCCGGCACCGAGCTGCGTGACAGCCTCGAGCGCATCCTGCGGGGGCGCACCGGCGCCCTCATCGTGCTCGGCTACGACCGCACCGTCGACTCGATCTGCACCGGCGGCTTCGTGCTCGACGTCGAGTTCTCGGCCACGCGCGTGCGCGAGCTGTGCAAGATGGACGGCGCCGTCGTGCTCGACCGTGAGGGCACGCGCATCCTTCGCGCGGCGACCCAGCTCGTGCCCGACTCGAGCATCGAGACGACCGAGTCGGGCACCCGCCACCGCACGGCCGAGCGCGTGGCCAAGCAGACCGGCTTCCCCGTCATCTCGGTCAGCCAGTCGATGGGCGTCGTCGCGCTCTACGTCGGCGACCTGCGCCACGTCATCGAGGGCTCCCCGACGACCCTGTCGCGCGCCGACCAGGCCCTGCAGACCCTCGAGCGCTACAAGGCGCGTCTCGACGAGGTCACCGGCACGCTCTCGGCCCTCGAGATCGAGGACCTCGTTACGATCCGCGACGTCACGGCGGTTCTCCAGCGCCTCGAGATGGTGCGTCGCATCTCGGCCGAGATCCAGGACTACGTCGTCGAGCTCGGCACCGACGGGCGCCTGCTCTCCCTCCAGCTCGAGGAGCTCATCGGCGGCCTCGGCAACGACCGCGAGCTCGTCATCCGCGACTACCTCCCGGCCACCAAGTCGGGTCTCGGCCTCGACGACGCGCTCGGGAACCTCCAGGAGCTCAACTCCGTCGAGCTGCTCGACCTCGCGGCCGGTGCACGAGCCGTCGGCTTCTCCGTCGTCGGTGACAGCCTCGACGCGCCGGTGAGCCCCCAGGGCTACCGGCTGCTCACCAAGGTGCCGCGCCTACCCACCGCGATCGTCGACCGCCTCGTCGCCCACTTCGAGTCCCTCCAGCGCCTGCTCGCCGCCGGCATCGAGGACCTCATGCTCGTCGACGGCGTCGGCGAGGGCCGTGCGCGCGCGGTGCGCGAGGGCCTCTCGCGCCTCGCGGAGTCGAGCATCCTCGAGCGCTACGTCTGACCGGCTCCGCCGCCTTCCCCTGCCGTATGCCGTCCCGCGAGGTCCCGCTGTCGCTGCTCCACGAGCGCGTCAACGGCTGGTACGCCGAGGCCGGCCGCAAGGAGCTGCCGTGGCGAGCGCCCGACGCCAGCCCGTGGGGTGTCTTCCTGTCCGAGGTGATGTCGCAGCAGACACCGCTCGCGAGGGTCGAGCCGATCTGGCGCGAGTGGATGGCCCGGTGGCCGACCCCTGCCGACCTCGCGGCTGCGGCTCCCGGTGACGCGGTGCGGGCCTGGGGCCGTCTCGGCTACCCCCGCCGGGCGCTCCGGCTGCACGAGGCCGCCACGGCGATGGTCGAGCGGCACGACGGCGAGGTGCCCCGCGAGCACGAGGCGCTGCTCGCCCTTCCCGGCGTCGGTGCATATACCGCGGCGGCCGTGTCGTGCTTCGCCTTCGGCAACCCCGAGGTCGTCATCGACACCAACGTGCGCCGGGTCCTGGCCCGCACCCTCGAGGGCAAGGCGCTGCCCCACGTGACCCTCAACCGGGCCGAGTCCGACCTCGCCGAGACCGCCATGCCCGCCGACCGCGACAGCGCCAACACGTGGAACGTCGCCGTCATGGAGCTCGGCGCCCTCGTCTGCGTGGCCCGGGGACCGCGGTGCGATCAGTGCCCGGTCGCCGACCTCTGCGCGTGGAACCTCGACGGTCGACCGGCCTACGACGGGCCCCCGCGGCGAGGGCAGGCCTGGCACGGCACGGACCGACAGGTGCGGGGCGAGATCCTGCGGCGGCTGCGTGACGCGCATGCCTCGCTGCCGCTCGCGACCCTCGTCGACTCGGGCGACGACCCCGCCCAGGTGATGCGCTGCCTCGACTCCCTGGCCGCCGACGGCCTCATCGAGCCGTTGGCCCGAGGCCGCTTCCGCCTCCCCGCCTGACCCCCCCACCCAGTCGAGTGGCCACTCCTGGTCGCCCCCTCCGAGTCGAGTGGCCACTCCTGGTCGCCCCCTCCGAGTCGAGTGGCCACTCCTGGTCGCCCCCTCCGAGTCGAGTGGCCACTTCTGGTCGCCCCGCCCAGTCGAGTGGAGACTGTCCGACGAACGGTGTAACTGGCCCCGACGCTGAGGATTCAGCGGGAAGGGTCTGATGATGACCGAGACACTGGTGGGCGTGAGCCCACCGCGGAAGGCAGGCAGGCAGACGCTCACACCTGAAGAGGTGGAGCGCGCGGCGGTGCGCGAGCTGGTCAAGGCTGCTCGCGCCAGGGGTGAGGAGCTGACCGGCCCGGACGGGCTGCTCAAGGCGATCACCAAACAGGTCCTCGAGGCCGCCCTCGAGGAGGAGATGACCGAACACGTCGGCTACGACAAGCACGCCGCCGAGGGCCGTAACGGGGCCAACTCGAGGAACGGGACCCGCGCGAAGACGGTGCTGACCGACAACGCCGGCCCCGTCGACATCGAGGTCCCGCGGGACCGGGACGGCAGCTTCGAGCCGGTCATCGTCAAGAAGCGGCAGCGGCGCCTGAGCGACGTCGACGCGGTCGTGCTGTCGCTGTACGCCCGCGGGCTGACCACCGGAGAGATCAGCGCGCACTTCGCCGAGATCTACGGCGCGTCCGTCAGCAAGGACACCGTCAGCAGGATCACCGACCGGGTCATCGAGGACATGCAGACCTGGTCGGCCCGGCCGTTGCAGCGGGTGTACGCGGCCGTGTTCATCGACGCCATCATGGTCAAGGTCCGCGACGGACAGGTCGGCAACCAGCCGTTCTACGCCGCGATCGGGGTTGACCTGCAAGGTCATCGTGACGTGCTCGGGTTGTGGCCCGGCAACGGTGGCGGGGAGTCCGCGAAGTTCTGGATGAACGTGCTGACCGAGCTGCGCAACCGGGGCGTGGCGGACGTCTTCTTCATCGTCTGTGACGGGCTCAAAGGGCTGCCGGACAGCGTGAACGCGGTGTTCCCGCACGCGATCGTGCAGACCTGCATCGTGCACCTGATCCGTGGCACGTTCCGGTACGCGTCGAAGAAGTACTGGGACGCCATCGCCAGAGACCTGCGCCCGATCTATCAAGCACCCAGCGCCGAGGCGGCGTGGGCCGCGTTCGAGGAGTTCGAGGAGAAGTGGGGCAAGGCCTACCCGGCGATCCCGAAGCTGTGGCGCAACAGCTGGGAGCAGTTCATCCCGTTCCTGGCCTACGACCTCGAGATCCGCAAGGTGCTCTGCTCGACGAACGCGATCGAGTCCCTGAACGCCCGCTACCGGCGGGCCGTGAACGCGAAGGGTCACTTCCCGACCGAGCAGGCCGCCCTGAAGACGCTGTACCTGGTGACGCGGAGCCTGGACCCCAAAGGGCTCGGGCAGGCACGATGGGTGACCCGGTGGAAGCCGGCCCTGAACGCCTTTGCAGTCACCTTCGCCGACCGTATGCCGGCCGCGGAGAACCTCTAACACAAATGCCAGTTACACCGATGATCTGACAGACCCGTCGAGGGCCACTTCTGGTCGCTGCGGATGGAGGCTCAGACGTTGCCGAGGATGCTCGTGACGGTGATCGCGATGACGACGCGCTCGGGGTTGGGGCGAGGCTCGCGGTAGCGGGCGGCATACCTGCGCTCTGCGTCGCGCACGGACTCGGGGTCGTCGAGCACCCGGGTGGTTCCCTCGAGCGAGAGCCACCACCGGCCGTCGACCTGGCACAGCGCGGCCGGGCCCCCGGCCGCAGCGTTGCGGGTCTTGCGGCTGCCGTGGCTCGTGATGACGCGGGCCGTCGCGGTCTCGGGGTCCCACGTGAAGCCCACCGGGGTGACGTGCGGGGTGCCGTCGGGGCGCAGCGTCGTCAGCGTCGCGAGGTGACGCACGGTGAGGAAGTCGAGGGCCGCGGAGCTGAGGTCCTGAGGAGTGAAAGACATCGGTCACACCTCCCGGAGCCCGAGGGCGAGCAGGCAGCGGGCCAGGACCTCGTCGGGCGCGCCGTCGGCCGTGACGGTGACGCCTGGCTCGTCCGGGGCAAGCGGCTCGAGGGTGGCGAGCTGGCTCGGCAGGAGTGAGGGCGGCATGTAGTGGCCGGCCCGGTGCTCGACCCGGTCGGCGATGACCGCACCCGGCGCCTCGACGTGGAGGAAGCGCACGTGCGGCCGGTCGCGGCGCAGCACGTCGCGGTAGGCGCGGCGCAGCGCGGAGCAGGTCACGACGGCCGACTCACCCGCAGCCTCCTTGCCGCTGATCCAGGCGCCGATGGTCTCCAGCCACGGCCAGCGGTCGTCGTCGGTCAGCGCCACCCCGCTGCGCATCTTCTCGACGTTGGCCGCGGAGTGGAAGTCGTCGCCCTCGGCGAAGGTCCACCCCATCACCGCGGCCAGCCCTGTCGCGACCGTCGTCTTGCCGCTGCCGCTGACCCCCATGACGACAACGATGTCGGAGGCGGGGCGGTCGGGCTGGGGGTTGTCCGGCATGCCCCTGAAACTACCCCGTTGATCCGATCTCGGTCGGTGGGTAGCGTGGCCCCTTGTGCCTGCCCCCGCCCGTGTCTCGTGAAGACCTTCTGGCTCCTCGTCAGGGCGGGCTTCCGGAGGCACTCGACCTACCGCTTGGCGCTCCTCGCGGGCATGACGACGAACTCGGTCTTCGGCATCATCCGGGCCTACCTCCTGCTCGCGGCACTCGCGTCGGCCGGCGCCGCGATCGGTGGCTACGACGCGTCGACGGCCGTCGCCTTCGTCTGGTGGGGCCAGGCCCTGCTCGGCACGGTCAACCTCTGGGGCTTCAGCGAGGTCAAGGACCGTGTGCGCACCGGTGACATCGCGGTCGACTTCCTCCGGCCCCTCGACCCCCAGCTCGCCTATCTCGCAGGCGATCTCGGCAGAGCGGGCATCAACCTCATCGGCCGGGGCCTCCCGGCGATCCTGCTGGGCGCCCTCCTCTTCGACTTCGCGTGGCCACCCTCGGGTCTCAGCTGGGCCGCGGGTGCAGTCTCGGTCGTGCTCGCGGTGGTCGTCGCCTTCGCGGGCAACTTCGTCATCAACCTGCTCGCGTTCTGGCTCGTCGAGATCCGCGGCATCACGCTGCTCTGGATGATCACCGGCGGGCTGCTCTGCGGGCTCTACCTCCCGGTGCCGTGGTTCCCTGACTGGCTGCGCACCATCGCCACCTGGTCGCCGTTCCCCTCGATGCTCCAGCAGCCGATCGACATCCTCGCCGGACGCGTCGTCGGTGCCGGCATCGCGACGTCGCTCGCGATCCAGCTCTTCTGGGTCACGGCCCTGCTGGCCCTCGGCCAGGTCGTGCTGCGCGCTGGGCGACGTCGCCTGGAGGTGCAGGGTGGCTGACCGACGTCTCGACCTCGCCGTGCGGCTGCGTCCCTATCGGGTGCTCCTGGCCTCTCGAGCGCGCGCGCAGATGCAGTACCGCGCGTCGTTCGTGACCGACATCCTCGGCACCGTCGGGGTCGGCCTCGCGGAGTTCGCCGAGGTGTGGGTGATCTTCCACAACGTCGACGTGCTCGGCGGACTCGACTTCACCGCGGCGCTGCTCGTATTCGCCCTGTCGAACCTCGCCTTCTCGCTGGCCGACATGTTCGTCGGGCACCTCGATCAGCTGCCGCGCTACATCCGGGCGGGTCAGGTCGACGCGTTCTACGTGCGCCCGCTGCCACTGCTCGCCCAGCTCATGACGAGCGATCTCTCGCTCCGGCGCGTCGGGCGGCTGTCCGTCGCGCTCGTCGCCCTCGCGATCGCCCTCACGACCGCAGACATCACCTGGTCGGCAGCCACCGTGGCCCTCATCCTGCTGACCGTCGTCAGCGGCACGGCGATCTTCTCAGCCCTCTTCACCGCTGCCGGGGGTCTGCAGTTCTTCCTCGTCGACGGCGCGGAGTTCACCAACGCCTTCACCTACGGCGGGCAGTATGCCGCCCAGCAGAGTCAGCAGGTCTTCCCCGACCCGCTGCGCATCTTCTGGACCTTCGTCATCCCGACCGCCTTCGTCGCCTACCTCCCGGCCGTCGCCATCCTCGACCTCCCGGGAGACCACCTCGCCCCGCCGTGGCTGGCGTGGTTCACGCCGCTCGCCGCGGCCCTCGCCTGGGGCCTCGCGGGCCTGTGCTGGAGGTCCGGGACCCGTCACTACCAAGGAGCCGGTGGATGAGCATCATCAAGACCCGCGACCTCGTTCGCGACTTCAAGCGCACCCGCGCCGTCGACCACCTGACGCTCGCCGTCGAGCCGGGCGAGGCCGTCGGCTACATCGGCGCGAACGGCGCCGGCAAGTCGACGACGATCAAGATGCTGACGGGCATCCTCAAGCCGACGTCAGGCACCGTGCGCACCTGCGGCATCGACCCGATGCGCGACCGCATCGGGGTGGCGCGGCGGGTCGGCGTCGTCTTCGGCCAGCGCTCGCAGCTCTGGTGGGACCTGCCGCTGCGCGAGTCGTTCGGCATCCTCGCGGCCATCCACCGCCTCGAACCGTCTGCAGCGACCGCCCGCACGGACCGCCTCGTCGAGCAGCTCGAGATGGGGCCCCAGCTCGGCACGCCGGTGCGCTCGCTGTCCCTCGGTCAGCGGATGCGGGCCGAGATCGCCGCCGCCCTGCTGCACACGCCCGAGCTGCTCATCCTCGACGAGCCCACGATCGGCCTCGACGTGCTGTCGAAGCAGCGCCTGCGCGAGTTCCTCGTCGAGGAGCGCCGCGAGCGGGGCACGACCCTGCTGCTGACGACCCACGACATGGGCGACATCGAGCGGCTCTGCGACCGCGTGCTCGTCGTCGACCACGGCCGGCTCGCATTCGACGGCACCCTGCCCGGTCTCGCCGCGACGGTCGGCGCTCAGCGCATCGTCGTCCTCGACCTCGCGGAGCCGAGCCCCGACCTCACCGACGTGCCGAGCACGACGCTCGTCGAGAGCGAGTCGGGCGGCCTGCGCCAGCGCCTCGCCTTCGACGCCGAGGCGACGACCGCCGCGGCGGTGCTTGCCCACGTCTCGGCGCGCCACGCGGTGCGCGACCTCACCATCGAGGAGCCCGACATCGAGGACGTCGTGCGCCGCATCTACGCCGCGTCCGGCCGCGGCTGACCACACCGACGAGGTATGCCGCCCACCTCAGCCGAGTGGCCGCGTCGCCTCACGCGCACCGCGACGGACTCGCCATCCGGCACCTCGAGTGGCCGCCTCGCCCCACGCGCCTCGCCACGGACACGCCATCCGGCACCTCGAGTGGCCGTGTCGCCTCACGGGTACCACGGGTGACAGTGACGGGTGAGGCGGGGAGGCCACTCGAGGGGTTGGGCGGGCTCATCGGTTGGGGTTGGTGGGACGGCGGGGCCACTCGACGGGTTGTGGGGTGGGGTTGGTGGGGCGGGGAGGCCACTCGACGGGGGTGGGGGTCAGGAGACGTGGGGGTCCCGATCGAGGAGGCGCCGCAGGCGCGTCGTCGACGCGAGCACGGCGACGAGGACCGTCGCCGCGAACACGACGAGCACCACCGGGGCTGCGAACCAGGTCAGCGCGAGACCTGCGGCAACCACCGGCACGGTGATACCGGCATACGCCGCGAGGAACATGCCGGCAAGGGTCTCGCCGCGGTGCTCAGGGGAGGACACGGCCGCGGCGGTGGTGATGGCGACGTTGAAGACGAGCCCTACACCTGCTCCTGCGACGACACCCGACAGGGCGTAGACCGGCAGCGACGTCGACCATGCGCCGATCGCGACGAGCACGAGGCCCACAGACATCGCGAGCATGCCGAAGCGCAGCCGGTCGGTGATCGGGCGCGTGCCGAGCACGACCTGCGAGAGCGCCGAGGCGCCGATGACCCCGAAGACGAGGCCGCCCGTCAGCAGCCGTGAGTGCAGGCCCAGGGTGCCGCCCACGAAGCTCGCCGTGAGCGAGGTGAAGACGCCGAGCACCGAGAAGGCCGCTGCGGCAGCAACGGCGGCCGCCGAGAAGTGCGGTCGAACGGCAGGCTCCACCCCCACCCGCTGCGGGCGGTAGGCCGGCCGGGGACCGCGCCGGTCGACGGTCTCGGGCGCGAGGAGGAGCAGGGCGACGAAGGTGACGACGAGCAGGAGGATCCACACGGCATACGGCAGCGTGAGGGGGTGGGGGAGCCACTGCGTGAGCAGGCCTGCGACGAGCGGCCCGAGCGCGAGGCCGCCGGTGTTGACCGCACCGGCGACGATCGCGGCGAAGCGTCCGTCGGCGTCCGGACGGCCGATCGCGTGCAGCTCCGCCAGGTGAGCGGTGGCCGTCGCGGTGACCGCCCCGATGCCGAGGCCGCAGAGGAAGCGGGCGACGAGCAGGCTGCCGGTGTCATGGAGCAGCACGAACATCACCGCGCTGGCGATCTCGACCGCCGTGGCCACGAGCAGGACGCGGCGGCGCCCGAGGTAGTCGCTGACGTGGCCCGCGAGGTAGAGCCCGGCCATGACGCCGATCCCGTAGGCGGCGAAGATCAGCGTGATGACGAAGGTCGGGAAGCCGTCGAGCTGCTGGTAGAGCGGGTAGAGCGGCGTCGGCAGGGTGGTGAACGCCATGAGAACGGTGAAGGCGCCGACGACGACCCAGAAGCCGCGGCGGTGGCGGGCTCGGGTGGCGTCGGTGTGCGGGGCTCGCGCGGCCGTCGGGGCCGGGCGCAGGGTGCTCGTCGTCATGTCCCCAGCGTGCGCTTGGAGCATTGATCGTGTCCAACGAGCATTCTCAGGCAGATCCATCGATTTTAATGGTGAATCATGGGGACATGGACACCAGGCACCTCGAGTTCTTCGTCGCTGTGGCCGAGGAGCTGAGCTTCACCCGCGCGGCCACGCGGGTGCAGGCGGTGCAGTCGACCGTCTCGGCGGGTATCAGCTCCCTCGAGCGCGAGGTCGGCGCGCCCCTCTTCGTCCGGTCGACGAGGCACGTCGCCCTCTCACCGGCGGGCCGGGCCCTGCTGCCGCAGGCGCGCGCCGCCGTCGAGGCTGTCGCGCAGATGCGCCACCTGGGGGCGCGTGCCGGCGGCCGGGTGCACGGCACGATCCGGATCGGCATGCTGACCAACCTCGAGTCGCTCGGTCTGCCGGAAGTCCTCGGCGACTTCCATCGCGAGCACCCGGCCGTCGACCTGTCGATGCGCACCTCGCCCCGCGGATCCACCGGCCTCGTCGACGACGTGCGGCGCTCGCGGGTCGATGTCGCCTTCTGCGGGCTGGCCCTCGGCGACCTCGTCGGCGTGCACGCCCGGCTGCTGCGCCGCCAGCCCTTCGTCGCGGTGCTGCCACCCGGGCATTCTCTCGCGCGCTCCACGGCGGTTCGGGTCCAGCAGCTCCTCGACGAGGACTTCATCGAGATGCCTGTCGGCTTCGGTACTCGCAAGGCCGTGGACGACTGGTTGCGCGAGGCTGGGCTGCGCCGCCGGGTGACGATCGAGGTGCCTGACCTGTCAACGGTGCCGGCCTATGTCGCGGCCGGTCTCGGCATCGCGCTCGTGCCCGAGCAGACGGCCCTCGGGGCCGCGGGCGTGGCGGTCGTGCCGCTCGCCCACCGGCCCGTCTGGGACCTCAGCGTCATCGCCCGACCGGGCGACCGCGCGCCGGCGGTCGACGCGCTTCTCGCCCACCTCGCCGATCGCCTCGGTGACCAACTCGGTGACCAACCCGGTGACCAACCCGGCTAGCCACCCGGCACGCACGCCCCGGAGACCGCGGCACACGGCATACGGCGAGCGGCTGACTCGAAGGTGTGCGGCTGGAATGACGGTGTGCGGCTGACCCGAGGGTGTGCGTCCGCCTGGGTCAGAGGGTGCGCAGCATCCGGTGGTTGCCGAGGGTGTTGGGCTTGACCCGCTCGAGGTCGAGGAACTCCGCGATGCCCTCGTCGTAGGAGCGGAGCAGCTCGGCGTAGACCTCCGCCGACACCGCCTGGCCCTCGATCTCGGTGAAGCCGTGGCGGGCGAAGAAGCCGACCTCGAAGGTGAGGCAGAAGAGCCGCTCGACCCCGATCTGGCGGGCGTCGTCGACGAGCTCCTCGAGCAGCCGGCCACCGAGCCCCGTGCCGAGCATGTCGTCGGCGACAGCGAGGGTGCGGATCTCGGCGAGGTCCTCCCACATGACGTGCAGCGCCCCGCAGCCGACGATGCGGCCGTCGAGCTCCGCCACCCGGAACTCCTGGAGGCTCTCGAAGTAGGTTACCGCCTCCTTGCTGACGAGCACCCGCCGCGCCGCGAGGGGCGCCACGAGGTCCCGTATGCCGCGCACGTCGGCCGTGCGCGCCCGCCGGATGACCGTGCGCCGTCGCAGCTCGGCCCGGTCGCCGGAGGCGTCGGGGGTGGCGGCATCAACGGCGTCGGCGGCGGCGTCGGTCATGGGAGGTTCCCGTCTCGGAAGGATGCGAAGAGCGCTCGCGCCTGCGCGCCGAGCACGACGATCGACTGGCCCGCGGCGGTGCCGAAGGAGCCCTTGGCGACCCCGCGACCGACCTGCAACGGGCTCAGGGTGTGCAGTCCGGCGGTGAAGGTGAGGATCTGCTCGGCCGACAGGTTGCTCCGCCCCACCTCGCTGAAGCTCGCGAGTGCGCTGGGGATCGCGGCGGGTCCGGCCAGCTTGGCCTTGACCGCGGCGGCGAGGATGACCTCACCTTGGTGCCGCGACCGGCCGAAGTCGCCGTCGGGCAGGGTCTTGCGCTCGCGTGCGTAGGCGAGGGCCTCGGCGCCGGAGAGGGTCTGCGGCCCCGCCTTGATGACGAGGTTCTTGGCGTGGGACGCGACGACGGTGCGGGGGATGACGATCGGCAGGCCGCCCTGGTCGTCGACGATCTTCTTGAAGCCCGAGAAGCCGAGCACGACGTAGCCCTCGATCGGGAGGCCAGTCACCTCCTTGACGGTCGCGACCTGCGCCTGCGGCCCGCCGAAGACCATGGCCGCGTTGATCTTGCCCTTGCCGCCGGTGCTGAGCGGCACCCAGAGGTCGCGGGCCAGGCCCATGACCCCGCCCCCACCGCGCCCGTCGACGCCGACGACCTGGAGCACGTCGGCGCGGGTGCGCTCGAGGGGCTCGCCCTTGCGGGCGTCAGAGCCGATCGCGAGGACCCATCTGGGGCCGGCCGGGCCGAGGCTGGGCTGGGCGATGCCGAGGGACGGCCACCAGCCACCGACGACCCGCCACGAGGGGCCGACCGCGAGGGTGACGTCGTCACCGGCCGTGACGACGGCGACGGGCGTGCCCTTCCACGAGCCCATCGACGCCTTGGCGGTCACGGTCGCCGGGCCGGCCGTACGGGTCTTGAGGGCGGCAGCAGCGCTGCGCGAGGCTGATCCGCCGAGGTCGCTCCCGGCATACAGCCGCGTGACGAGGGCGCCGAGAGCGGCCGGTGCACCGGTCACGGTGACCCCTGCGGACGAGCCGCCCCCGGCGCCAGGGGCGGCAGCGCCCGAAGACCCCGACGTCCCCGCGGGGGCGTCGGAGCCCTCACCCGTGCAGGCGCCCAGCGTTGTCACGATAACGAGCGTCGCGACGACGGCCGCGACCGGCGTGCGGCGCTGCCGGCGTGCCAGTCGGGACGGGCGGGACGGTGGGATCACGGGCCCACGGTAGACGACAGTGGGGAACGGCGGAGGGGCCGGGGACGATGTCCCAGGCCCCTCCGGTGGTGCGGTCGTGCGAGCGGTCAGCGCTCCGTGCCGGTCAGGCCGGAGTCGGGGAACACCTGGTCGTCGGGGACGGTCGAGGGACCGGCCGTGACGTTGACCCCGAGCGCGTCGTCGAGCGCCGGGCCGTCCGGGAGCTCCGGCAGGTCGTCAGCCGGACGGTGCGCGGCGTCGGGGTGGGCCATGTCGGAGAAGGTGAACTTCTCCTCCTTGCCCTCGCCCTCGGTGCCGACCCGGATGTACTGACCCGAGAGGAACTCGGCGTAGAGAATCTTCTCGGACAGGGCGTCCTCGATCTCGCGCTGGATGGTGCGACGCAGCGGTCGCGCACCGAGCACGGGGTCGTAGCCCTTCTTGGCGAGCAGGTCCTTGGC
The DNA here is from genome assembly GCF_006717145.1 of Humibacillus xanthopallidus. Classification (GTDB taxonomy): domain Bacteria; phylum Actinomycetota; class Actinomycetes; order Actinomycetales; family Dermatophilaceae; genus Humibacillus; species Humibacillus xanthopallidus. The sequence continues at coordinate 1,063,788 of NZ_VFQF01000003.1, forward strand.
AGCCTGCGTGAGCTCGATGCCCATGTCCTTGTCCTTGAGCCGCTTGTCGAGCTTGGCGATCTCGAGGTCGACGATCTGCGTGATCTCCTCACGGTTGAGGTGCGGGAACACGATGGTGTCGTCGACGCGGTTGAGGAACTCGGGCCGGAAGTGCTGCTTGAGCTCGTCGGTGACCTTCGCCTTCATCCGCTCGTAGTCCGAGCGGCTGTCGGGTCCGGCCGAGAAGCCCATGTTGGCCTTGGAGATGTCCCTCGTGCCGAGGTTCGTCGTCATGATGATGACGGTGTTCTTGAAGTCGACCATCCGACCCTGCGAGTCGGTGAGGCGGCCGTCCTCGAGCACCTGCAGCAGCGAGTTGAAGATCTCCGGGTGAGCCTTCTCGACCTCGTCGAAGAGCACGACGGAGAACGGCTTGCGGCGCACCTTCTCGGTGAGCTGGCCGCCCTCCTCGTAGCCGACGTAGCCGGGGGGCGAGCCGAAGAGGCGGCTCACCGTGTGCTTCTCGGAGTACTCGGACATGTCGAGCTGGATCAGCGCGTCCTCGCTGCCGAAGAGGAACTCGGCGAGCGTCTTGGCGAGCTCGGTCTTACCGACACCGGTGGGGCCGGCGAAGATGAACGAGCCACCGGGGCGGCGCGGGTCCTTGAGGCCTGCACGGGTGCGGCGGATCGCCTGCGACAGCGCCTTGACGGCGTCGTCCATGCCGACGATGCGCTTGTGCAGCTCGTCCTCCATGTGGAGCAGCCGGCTGGACTCCTCCTCGGTCAGCTTGAACACCGGGATGCCGGTGCTCGCAGCCAGGACCTCGGCGATGAGCTCCTCGTCGACCTCGGCCACGACGTCCATGTCGCCCGACTTCCACTGGGCCTCACGGGCGGCCTTCTCCTGGCGCAGGCGCTTCTCGTCGTCGCGGACGCGGGCCGCGCGCTCGAAGTCCTGGCCGTCGATGGCCGACTCCTTCTCGCGCACGAGCGCGGCGATCTTCTCGTCGAACTCGCGCAGGTCCGGCGGAGCCGTCATGCGGCGGATGCGCAGTCGCGCGCCCGCCTCGTCGATGAGGTCGATCGCCTTGTCGGGCAGGAAGCGGTCGTTGACGTAGCGGTCGGCCATGTTGGCCGCCGCGACGAGCGCACCGTCGGTGATCGTCACGCGGTGGTGGGCCTCGTAGCGGTCACGCAGACCCTTGAGGATCTCGATGGCGTGCGGCAGCGTCGGCTCCTGCACCTGGATTGGCTGGAAGCGCCGCTCGAGGGCCGAGTCCTTCTCGATGTGCTTGCGGTACTCGTCGAGCGTCGTCGCACCGATCGTCTGCAGCTCACCGCGGGCGAGCATCGGCTTGAGGATCGACGCGGCGTCGATGGCGCCCTCGGCGGCACCCGCACCGACGAGGGTGTGGATCTCGTCGATGAAGATGATGATGTCGCCGCGGGTGCGGATCTCCTTGAGGACCTTCTTCAGGCGCTCCTCGAAGTCACCGCGGTAGCGGCTGCCGGCCACGAGCGAGCCGAGGTCGAGGGTGTAGAGCTGCTTGTCCTTGAGCGTCTCGGGCACCTCGCCCTTGACGATGTCCTGGGCGAGTCCCTCGACGACGGCGGTCTTGCCGACGCCGGGCTCGCCGATGAGGACGGGGTTGTTCTTCGTGCGGCGGGAGAGCACCTGCATGACCCGCTCGATCTCTTTCTCACGTCCGATGACCGGGTCGAGCTTGCCCTCGCGGGCAGCCTGCGTGAGGTTGCGACCGAACTGGTCGAGCACGAGCGAACCCGCGGGGGTGCCCTCGGCCTGACCGGGGCCGACGCCGGCTCCGGCCTTGTCGCCGCTCTGGCCACCCTGGTAGCCGGAGAGCAGCTGGATGACCTGCTGACGCACCTTGTTGAGCTCCGCGCCGAGCTTGACGAGGACCTGGGCGGCGACGCCCTCACCCTCGCGGATCAGGCCGAGCAGGATGTGCTCGGTGCCGATGTAGCTGTGGCCGAGCTGGAGCGCCTCGCGGAGCGAGTACTCGAGAACCTTCTTCGCGCGGGGCGTGAAGGGGATGTGGCCGGTCGGGGCCTGCTGCCCCTGGCCGATGATCTCCTGGACCTGGGCCCGGACCGCTTCGAGCGAGATGTCGAGCGATTCGAGGGCCTTCGCGGCGACGCCTTCGCCTTCGTGGATCAGACCCAGGAGGATGTGCTCGGTCCCGATGTAGTTGTGGTTGAGCAGGCGAGCTTCCTCCTGCGCGAGGACAACCACCCTTCGGGCCCTGTCGGTGAACCGTTCGAACATGTTCTTCTCCTGACTGATCGAGAGACATCTCGATGCTATCCGTGCCCGCTGTGGACGAGCACACCCCGACCAACGCCGGTGGTGTCCCTCCTGTTCCCCATCCTGAGCGTCACCGGCTCAGGTTTGCCGTCTGTTCGCCGTGAGCGGACAGACGCCGGAGGCGCGCTGGCCCCGCCGGTATGCGTGTCGTACCCCTCCAGTGTCCGCTCGCACTGTTGCGGCGGCGTTTCGAGCAGGTCTCCGGGAGGAAAGCCGCGACGGGGAAGGGCAGGCGGCGGAGGGGGCGCGAACGGCGACCTAGGCGACCGTGCCCGTGACGAGGGCGAAGGTGATGAAGGCGCCGTCGTCGGCCTCGAGCATGCCCTGGACGGGCGAGCTGTGCTCACCCTTCAGCTCCAGCACGGCGCGCTCCCACAGCAGCCAGTTGGCGCACCCGTCCTGCTGGGTGCGGGCCGTCACCGACGTGAAGGCGCGGCTGAACTCCCACTGGCTGCGCAGCCACTCGGACGTGTGCCACGCGGCGCTCTCGGCGCCGACGACCCGGTCGATGTGCTCGGGGATCTCGCCGAGCTCGCGCACCTCGGCCGTCAGCGCGGGTGTCGCGACCCCGAGCTGCCCACCGGGCACGAGGAACTTCGCGAGGTAGGGCGGGTAGCTGTCGGCCGTGCCGAAGTACTCCCACGCGTCGATGCTGACGATCGCGTCGAAGGTGCCGTGACCGAAGGGCAGGGCACCTGCGTCGACCCGCATCGGCAGGACACGGTCGGCGACACCCTCCTTGCGGAAGACCGCTGCCGCCTCGGTCGGGTCGACCCAGAGGTCGGCGGCCACGACGGTGACGCCGTACTCCTTGGCGAGGAAGACCGACGTCGCGCCGAGGCCCGAGCCGAGGTCGAGCACCCGCATACCCGGGCGCAGGTCGAGGTCGGTCGCGAGGTCCTCGAGCAGCCACAGCGGGTGCGGACCCATGTCGAGGTCGACGAGCCACCGCGCGTCGTAGGTGGCGGACTTGGGGTACGCGTCCTTGCTCAGGTGGTCGAGGGCGGGCATGTCTCGATCCTCCGTCACCGCCGACGAGGGCGTCGAGCCGTTTCACGAGTCGAGTGGCCGGGATCACCCCGGCGTCGGCGCGAACGCCTCACGCAGCCGGTCGGAGGTGATGTCGGCAACGGAGGTGGCGCCGGTCAGGCCCATCTGGAGGTCGAGCTCGGCCCGCAGGTTGCGCAGCACCTCGGCCACGCCGTCGGCACCCGCGAGGGCGAGGCCGTAGACGTGCGGCCTACCGACGCCGACCGCAGTCGCACCCAGCGCGAGGGCGACGAAGACGTCTGCGCCGCAACGGATTCCGCTGTCGAAGATGACGGGGGCAGACGAGCCGGCGTCACGCACTGCTGCCACGACGCCGGGGAGGGCGTCGAGCGCCGCCACCGACCGGTCGACCTGCCGCCCGCCGTGGTTCGAGACGTAGATGCCGTCGACCCCGACGTCGAGGGCCCTGCGGGCGTCGTCGGGGTGGAGGATCCCCTTGAGCACGATGGGGAGGCTCGTCAGCTCGCGCAGCCGCGGCACGTCGGCCCACGTCAGCGACGGCCGGCTGAAGACCTCGAGGAAGGTCTCGACCGCAGCCCGAGGCTCCTTGGCGATGAGGTTGTCGCGCGTGCGGCCGGGGTGGTTGCGGCTCATCGACAGGAGCGTGCCGATCGCCGCCGGGGTGGGCCGCGGGCGAGCCGGCGGCGATCCCGCCGCCCGCTCCGGCTCCGCCCCCTGCGCGGCGGCCTCCCGGGCCACCCGCTCGGCGACGCGCCGCTGGAAGACGGGGTCGGACGTGTACTGGGCGATCCCCTCGCCGCGGGCGAAGGGCAGGTGCCCGAGGTCGAGGTCGCGTGGTCGCCAGCCGAGGTATGCCGTGTCGAGCGTGACGACGATCGCCTCGCTCCCGCACGCCTCCGCGCGCGCCACCAGGCTGGCGACGAGGTCGTCGTCGCTGCTCCAGTACAGCTGGTACCAGTGGCCGGAGCCGCGGAGGGTGCGCGCGATCTCCTCCATCGGGACCGAGGCCTGGGTGCTGATGATCTGGGTGACGTGCTGGTCGCGCGCCCCGGCGGCCACCGCCCGGTCGGCCTCGTCGTGCGCCATCGACAGCACGCCGATCGGCGCGACGAGCAGAGGGCTCTCGTGCCCGCGGCCGAAGATCTCGACGCCGGTGTCACGCGAGGTCGTGTCGACGAGCATGCGCGGCACGACCTGCCACCGGTCGAAGGCCGAGACGTTGGCCCGCGCCGTCGCCTCCGACCCGGCGGAGCCGGCGACGTAGGCAAAACCCCTGCGCGACATGACTTTTCGCGCTTCGGCTTCGAGGGTCGAGCTGTCGGTGGGGACCCGTGGGCGGTGCCCGAAGGCGCCCGCTCCATAGATCGCGGACTGGACGCTACGGCCGAACCCGACAGACGGCATACCTGCTCCTCCAGCTCGTCACGTTCGCGCGCCCGCCGCGCGACGCGTTCTCCGGAGTCTGCCGCAGGTAGGCGGGCAGCGGAACGGGGACCGGCGAACCGGTCCCCGTCCGTCTGACGTCAGGCCGGAGCCGTCAGATCAGGTTGTTGTTGAACTTGTCGAGCGTGGTGGCGAGGCTGTTCATGGTCGCCGCATCCGACGCGCTGATCGTCGTGTGCGTCAGCCCGTCGAACTTGTACTTCCCGAGCAGCAGCACCGCCTGGTTGATCGAGCCGGTCACCGTCATCGCTGAACCCGCCTTGTAGTTGAGCTCGGCGGCGACGAGTTGGGCGGCGAGGTTGAAGGCCGGATCGCTGGCCATCTTCTTCTTGCCGTCGATCGTCGTCTTGTTCAGCAGGTTGACGGCCTTGCCGCAGTCCTGTGCCTGCATCTGCGTGCCGGATCCCGTCTTGAGCGCCAGGTACGTGGTCGCCCCGTAGCCCGGCCATGTGCCACTCGTCGCCGAGACCACGAGCCCTGTCGCTCCGAACTTGAACAGGGTGATGTCCAACGAGTTCTTCTGCTTCAGAGCGGACTTCGTGCACGAGGCCCAGTTCTTCCAGTAGCCGATGGTGAGACCGAAGCCACCCGGCGGTCGCTTGTTGAGCACCTGGAAGGCGGTCGGGTCAGGACCCACCTGGGCGACGAAGTCCAGGCAGTAGACGTTGTTGATCACGCCCGGGTTGAGGGTGACCCCGTCGGTCAGGAACTGCTCCGGCACGAACTGCCCGGGTCCGAGGTTGATCAGCCAGCCGGCGTCCACGAGGTTCTCGCAGACCTGGTAGTGGTTACCAGGAGTGAGCGATGTGGCGAAGGTGAACTGACCGAGGTTCGCGGCGTTGGCGACCTGCGTCTCCAGGATGGTGCCGGGGTTGCCGATGATGTTCGTCGCGCCCTGCCGCAGCGTGAAGGTGAACGACTCGGAGCCTGTCGGCGGCTGCGGGTTCGAGCCGTCGGCGTTCGCCACCGTCTTGATCACCTTGGCCGACCCTCTGAGCCGGTTGGTGAAGGTGCAGGTCACCGTCTCGCCCGGCTGGAGCGAGATCGAGCCGACCGCGCTCCCGTCGTCACACGACTTGCCGATGAGATCCCACAGAGCAGGGATGTTGACCTCGGCGACGCCGTACGTGCCGGCGACGAGGTAGCCCGAGTCGTTGCTCTGCCCGTCGGTCAGGAAGAAGTTCGTGACCGAGTAGCTCGGGTCGAACTCGAACTTCTGCGTGGAGCCGGAGGGCTGGGTGATCTTCTTGACGATGATCTTGCCGCGCTCCTTGTTCGTGAAGGTGCACGTGACGGTCTCGCCCGGGTCGAGCTTGAACGTCGCCTTGGCGGTTGCGACGCTGCCGGAGCTCACCGTCGCGCTGCTTCCGTCGTTGCAGGTGATGCTCTGCAGATCCCAGCCGGTCGGCACGGTCTCCGTGGAGGAGTACGTGCCGGGAGCGAGGTCGCCCTTCGTGATCGTCTCGCCGTTGCCGATCTGGCCGGCCGCGTCACCGGTGAAGGTGAACTGGTCGGTCGCCGACGTGGGGTCGGTGATCTTCTTGACGATGATCGTGCCGCGTTGGGTGTTGGTGAAGGTGCAGGTCACGGTCTCGCCCGGGTCGAGCTTGAAGGTGGCCTTGGCCGTCGCCAGGTCTGCAGTGCTGTTGGTGTCGTCGCAGACGAGGCCCGTGAGGTCCCAACCCGCAGGCACGGTCTCGGTGGACGTGTAGGTGCCGGGCAGGAGGCCCGAGACCACGATGGACCCGCCGTTGCCGATCTGGCCGGCCGCGTCACCGGTGAAGGTGAACTTGTCGGTCGCCGACGTCGGGTTGGTGATCTTCTTGACGACGATCGTGCCGCGTTGGGTGTTGGTGAAGGTGCAGGTCACGGTCTCGCCCGGGTCGAGCTTGAAGGTGGCCTTGTCGGTCGCCAGGTCCCCGCTGCTGTTGGTGTCGTCGCAGGTGAGCTTTGTCAGGTTCCAGCCGGCTGGCTCCGTCTCGGTCGAGAAGTATGTGCCGGGCTTGAGGTTGCCGACCGTGATGTTCCCACCGTTGCCTATCTGTCCGGCCGCGTCACCGGTGAAGGTGAACTGGTCGGTCGCCGACGCGGGGTCGGTGATCTTCTTGACGATGATCGTGCCGCGTTGGGTGTTGGTGAAGGTGCAGGTCACGGTCTCGCCCGGATCGAGCTTGAACGTCGCCTTTGCCGTCCCCAGGTCCCCGCTGCTGTTGGTGTCGTCGCACACCAGGCCCGTGAGGTCCCAACCTGCAGGCACGGTCTCGGTGGAGAAGTAGGTGCCTGGGACGAGATTGCCCTTCGTGATCGTCTCGCCGTTGCCGATCTTGCCGGCCGCGTCACCGGTGAAGGTGAACTGGTCGGTCGCCGATGTCGGGTTGGTGATCTTCTTGACGATGATCGTGCCGCGTTGGGTGTTGGTGAAGGTGCAGGTCACGGTCTCGCCCGGGTCGAGCTTGAACGTCGCCTTTGCCGTCCCCAGGTCCCCGCTGCTGTTGGTGTCGTCGCACACCAGGCCCGTGAGGTCCCAACCTGCAGGCACGGTCTCGGTGGAGAAGTACGTGCCGGGCTGCAGACCCGTCACCACGATCGTCTCGCCGTTGCCTATCTGTCCGGCCGCGTCACCGGTGAAGGTGAACTGGTCGGTCGCCGACGCGGGGTCGGTGATCTTCTTGACGATGATCGTGCCGCGTTGGGTGTTGGTGAAGGTGCAGGTCACGGTCTCGCCCGGATCGAGCTTGAACGTCGCCTTTGCCGTCCCCAGGTCCCCGCTGCTGTTGGTGTCGTCGCACACCAGGCCCGTGAGGTCCCAACCTGCAGGCACGGTCTCGGTCGAGAAGTACGTGCCGGGCTTGAGGTTCCCGACGACGATGGACCCGCCGTTGCCGATCTGCCCGGCCGCGTCACCGGTGAAGGTGAACTGGTCGGTCGCCGTCGTCGGGTTGGTGATCTTCTTGACGATGATCTTCCCGCGTTCGGTGTCGGTGAAGGTGCAGGTCACGGTCTCGCCCGCGTCGAGCTTGAAGGTGGCCTTGGCCGTCGCGAGATCGCCGGTGCTGTTGCTGTCGTCGCAGACGAGGCCCGTGAGGTCCCAACCCGCAGGCACAGCCTCCGTTGACGTGTAGGTGCCGGGCTTGAGGCCCGACACCACGATGGACCCGCCGTTGCCGATCTGGCCGGCCGCGTCACCGGTGAAGGTGAACGTGTCGGTCGCCGTCGTCGGGTCGGTGATCTTCTTGACGATGATCGTGCCGCGCTGCGTGTTGGTGAAGTCGCAGTGCACCGTCTCGCCGGGGTCGAGCTTGATCGCGTCGATCTTGCTGCCGTCGTCGCAGATGGCTCCGGTCTGGTCCCATCCGGTGGGGGTGAGTTCCGCGACGGAGTAGGTGCCCGGCACGAGCAGGCCGGAGTCGTTGCTCTTGCCATCCGTCAGCGTGAAGTTCGGCCCGTAGCTGCTCGTGAAGGTGAACTCCTGGATCGAACCCGGTGGATCGGTGTACTTCGTGACGATGATCCTGCCGCGCAAGGTGTTGACGAAGTTGCAGGAGAGGATCTTGCCGCTGTCGATCGTCAGGTCGAGCGTGAACGAGCACGTCCGCGCCGTCTTGTCGGTCGTGACCCGGGCGGCGACACCATTGACGTCACCGGTGAGGCCCGTCAGGTCGTAGCCGGCCTGCTGGGTCTCGGTGATGGTGTAGGTGCCACCATCGACGTCGAGAGAGCTCGTGAAGGCGTTGTAGCCGCTGCCGGCAGCGACGTCGGTGAGCTTCTCCGAGAGGCCGTTGGGTCCGGTCAGCGTGAAGGTCCAGTTTCCCGAGCTGACCGGAAGCGTGTCCTTCTTGACCCTGGCCGAGGCTGCCGGGGCTGAGTTGGTCACCGGGAAGGTCAGCGCACAGGTGCTCTTCTGGCCGGCCACGAGGCTGAAGGTCTTCGCACCCGTGGTCTGGGCGCCGTAGGGCGCGGTCGCGTCCTCGGCAAAGGCGTACGAGCCGGTGACGTCGAGACCGGTCAGGGTTCCCGAGCCCACCGGTCCCTTCGAGCTCGCGGGCAGGGTCGCCGTCGTGCTGCTCCCCGTGTCCACGCCGCCCTTGAGCAGGTGGAACGTGAACACGAGCTGCTGGGCGATCGAGAGGCTGGCCGTCTTCGTGACGGTCGCGCTACCCGTGGCGTTGGTGGAGATGTTGACGTCCAGGCTCGCCTGAGTCGTGAACCCGTCCGAGCCGGTCAGGGTCGCGGTGTCGGACAGCTTGCCGGTGGTGACGATCGCGGACGGGGAGTAGATCGTCTTGTTGAAGGTCACCGAGCCCGAGTCGGACTGGATGCCCGACGTCCAGGTCACCGGACCGACCGTCTTCGTGCCCAGGGTGTAGCCGTTGCCGTAGGTGCCGGAGGCGCCACTGGTGGAGTCGACCGAGAACTGCAGTCCGGTGCCGGTCAGCGACTCGACGTCACTGATCACGGCACTGCTGTTGCTCGAGCTGCCCGATGGCGTGACGGTCGCGCTCGCCGTGGCCTGGGTGGTCCCGGGCACCGGCAGTCCGGTCGCCTTGTCCGTGTAGGTCGCGGTCGCGACGTCGTTGAGGTTTGTCGTGCCCGACGGGACGGTGGTCGTGTGAGTCAGCACGAGGAAGTTGGCCGTGTTCGCCGGGACGTCCTTCGCTCCGGACGTCACCGTGTCCAGCACGGTCGTGCCGGAGCGGATGTTGTCGGTGACGTCGACGGTGACGACGCGTGCTGCGGGGTTCGTCGCGTAGACATGCGTGATGATGGTGATCGGCCCGGTCGGCGTCACCGCCTTCTTGGTCCACGTGACCTTGATCGCCACACCCTGGCTGTAGGTGTCCGCTCCGGAGCAGGTGTTGGCGAAGGTGATCGTCGCCGGGGTCGCGCTCTTGGTGACGTCCCAGGCGAAGTCGCTGTTCTGCGTGGCGCTCATGTCCTTGGAGATGGACTGCGGCGTGATCTCCTTGACCGGGATCGAGACTTCCTTGCTGCCGACGCCGGACGTGCCCAGAGTGTCGTTGGCGAGGTTGAAGTGCAGCGAGGAGCCGGGGAAGGCGTGCGAGCCGATCGCGAGGCGCGCGAAGGCGTCGTAGACGCAGGTCGTGTTCTTCGCCTGGCCCGTGACGCTGAGCACGCGGTAGAGCGTCGTGCCGACGCCCCCCAGGCCCGGGGCGGCGTACTGGGGTGAGGACGAGGCCAGGGTGCCGCAGCCGGCGGCGGACGACAGCGTCGTGTTGAGCACCGGGGTTCCGCCGGAGTCCGACGAGAGGACGTCGTAGCCCGGGACGCCTGTCGGGCACCCCGTCGCCCCACTCCCGTCGGCGCAGTTGTCGACCGCCACGGCGAACGCGAAGTTCTGCGTGGCCGGTGCGGAGTTGCCCGCCTGGACCGTGACGCGCAGGGGCACGAGGTCGAGCTCGTTCCACCCCTTGCCGAGGTTACCGGTCGTGTAGGCGGTGTCGGGGCAGATGAACTTGCCGCCGTTCGGCAGCGTGATCGTGCCGTCGTTCTTGCAGCCCTCCAAGGTGTAGCTGATGCCGTCACCGGCGGTGGCCGCGTTGGCCGGTGCCGCCGTGACCATGATTCCAAGGGCACTCGACGCGATGACAGCGAGGGTGGCGAAGAAGGTGATCACCGCTCGCGGTAGTCGCGCCCGCGTGCCGTTGTGAGGCTTTTTCACTTTTCCTCCAACGAGGCGGGAATGCAGACATTCCTATCGTTTGTCTCGACCATCCCGGTCGCTGGAGTCGTGCGGTGGCGCAAAGAGAGGGAAACCGCGCAATTCCGTCCGACGGGTCGGGCCGATATGGAGGAACGCGGCGAATTACGCTGCCCCCCAGGGCGATCGACCGGTCGCCGTTCCTCCGTTGATCCCCGAGGGCCGTTGCCCCCGCGCGGTCACATCGAGAGTATGACTTCGCTCGCACTCTTTTGCTGGAAATGCGTTTTCGGGCAGTGGATCTTTTTGTCGAGGAGCGCATTGACGGCGTTTCCGGAGAATGCCCTTTTCCCCTCATCGGCCATCATGTCGGCTCTATACGACGGTCGAGGCGGACGCGGCGTCTGGGCTCGAGCAGGGGGGCCCGGGACTACCACGTGACCGACACGGTGTCGGTCCACCAGCGCTCGAGCTCGTCGCGCGGCTCGCCGCCGCGGCTCCACAGGCGCAGGAGCACCTCGACCGGCTCGCCGGTCAGCACGGCGTCGTGCGCGGGCACGTGGGCGCCGGCCTCGAGCTCGAGGCGCATCACGCTGGGGGCGCGGTCGGCGGCGACGTCGAGCAGCCACGCGCGGGTCGTCGACATCGGTGCCACGAGCACTCGCAGCGGCTCGTGCCGCACTCCCTGGCGCGAGCGGGGGACGAAGCCGGTCAGCAGCTCGTCGATGCCGTCGAGCGCGATGGCCGGGCGGATCCACGTCTCGTCGGCACGCGGCGCGCGACCCAGCCGGGCCGAGAGCGCGTCGACCGCATGGATCGTCGTCTCGTGGCACTGCCGGCGCGTCCAGAAGACCCGCGGTGGCGGCGCGTCCTTGAGGAAGACCAGCGCGTCGAGGTCGTCGGGCGCGTCGACGACGGACTGGAGGAGGTCGGTCGCGCCCTCGTCGAACCAGCCGAGCAGGTCGGGCGAGGCCAGCCCGTCGCGCGCAATGGCCTCGGGGTCGGCGTCCGGGGCGCCGCGCAGGTGGCTCGCCGCCCACCGGTGCACCATCCCCTGATGGGCCACGAGGTCACGAACCGTCCAGCCGGGGCAGGTCGGCACGGCGGCGTCCAGCCCCGCTGCTGCCGCGTTGGCGCGCAGCACCGTCGCTGCCGCGCCCAGGGCGTCGCCGAGGTCCTCGAGCGACGGCACGAGCAGGGGTATGCCGTCCGGTGGTCCCTCGTGCACACGCCCTCCTGCCGCTCGTCGTCGTCGCCACCGAGTCTGCCGCACGGAGGGGACGGAGCACGGGGGTCTCAGCGGTAGATTTGCGAGGACCCCGCACCCGAGCCCGACCGGAGGCCACCCGTGGACGCCAGCGACCTGCTGCGCAACTCTCTCCTGCAGCTGTCCAAGCAGGAGAAGATCCGAGACGTCATCGAGAAGGCCCCGGTGTCGCGCTCGGTGGTGCGCCGTTTCGTGCCCGGCGTCGACAAGGCCGACGTCGTCGGAGCGGCCACCGAGATCTCCGCCTCGGGGCGCATGTCGACGATCGACTACCTCGGCGAGGACACGACCGACCTCGCGCAGGCACAGCACACCCGCGACGCCTACGTGTCGCTGCTCACCGCCCTCAAGGACCAGGGGCTCACGCAGGGCGGGGCGGTGGAGGTGTCGCTCAAGCTGAGCGCCCTCGGCCAGGCGCTGCCGGGTGACGGCAACACGATCGCCCTCGACCATGCCCGCGAGATCTGCGATGTGGCCCGCGAGGCCGGCACGACGGTGACCCTCGACATGGAGGACCACACGACGACCGACCTCACGCTCGACGCGCTGCGCGAGCTGCGGGCCGACTTCCCGACCGTCGGGGCCGTGCTCCAGTCCTACCTCTACCGCACCGAGGCCGACTGCCGTGACCTCGCCTACGAGGGGTCGCGCGTACGCCTGTGCAAGGGCGCCTACAAGGAGCCCGAGTCGGTCGCCTTCCAGTCCGGCGCGGACGTCGACAAGTCCTACGTGCGCTGCCTCAAGATCCTCATGCAGGGCAAGGGCTACCCCATGGTGGCCTCGCACGACCCGCGCCTCATCGAGATCGCCGGCGCGCTCGCGGGCCAGGCCGGGCGCGACCCGCGCTCGTTCGAGTACCAGATGCTCTACGGCATCCGGCCCGAGGAGCAGAAGCGCATCGCCGACCGCGGCGACCAGATGCGCGTCTACATCCCCTACGGCGAGGAGTGGTACGGCTACCTCATGCGCCGCATGGCGGAGAAGCCGGCCAACGTCGCGTTCTTCCTGCGCGGCGTGGCGTCGAAGAGCTGACCGGGGGCCACGATGTCGACGACCGCCATCTTCGGCGCCGGGGTGATGGGCGAGACCCTCGTCTCCGGCCTCATCCGCTCCGGGCGTGAGCCGGGCGACCTCATCGTCACCGGACGCACCCCCGACAAGGTCAACGCCCTCGCCGAACGCTACGGCGTGCGCGCCCTGTCCAACGCCGAGGCGGCCGAGCTCGCCGACACCCTCGTGCTCTGCGTCAAGCCACAGGACATGACGGGCCTGCTCGACGAGCTGCGTGACCACGTCGCCCCGGGCAACACCGTCGTCTCGCTGGCCGCGGGGATCACGACCGAGCTGCTCGAGTCGCGCCTGCCGGAGGGCACCTCGGTCGTGCGGGTCATGCCCAACACGCCTGCGCTCGTCGACCAGGGCATGGCCGGCATCTCGCCGGGCCGGCACTGCACGGAGGAGCACCTCGCCGAGGCGGAGGCGCTGCTCAGCTCGTGCGGCAAGGTCGTGCGACTGGCCGAGAAGCACCTCGATGCCGTCACGGCCATCTCCGGCAGCGGGCCCGCCTACATCTTCTACGTCGTCGAGGCGATGATCGAGGCCGGCGTCGTCCTCGGCCTGCCGCGCGCGACGTCGACCGAGCTCGTCGTGCAGACCCTCTACGGCGCAGCCACGATGCTCAAGGAGACGGGAGAGCACCCCACCGTGCTGCGCGAGCAGGTGAGCTCGCCCGGCGGCACGACCGTCGCCGCGCTGCGCCAGCTCGACGACCACAAGGTGCGCGCCGCCTTCGTCACCGCCATCGAGGCCGCCGCCGCCAGGTCGAAGCAGCTCGCCTCCGGCCAGGGGTGAGCCCGATGGGGGAGTCGCGTCCGAAGATGCACCTCCACGAGGTGCATCCCGACGACTGGCAGTCCTATCGCGACCTGCGTCTCGAGGGTTTGCTCGACGCTCCCGACGCCTTCTGGTTCACCTACGCCGACGAGGCGGCCTACGACGAGGCCGACTGGCGTGAGCACATCGAGGGTGCGTGGCTCGTTCAGGCCCGAGACGCGCAGGGCGTGCTCGGCAGCGCCGGGCTCGGACTGCACTGGGAGCCCGAGCGCGCCACCGTGGCAACGCTTTTCGGGATGTACGTCACGCCTCGTGCGCGTGGCCGCGGCGTTGGCGAGGCACTCGTCGCCGCGGTGCTCGAGGAGGCTCGGCGCCGGGGCAAGTCGGAGATCGTGCTCGAGGTGACGAGTGGCAACGCTGCCGCCAGGGCGCTCTACGAGCGCTGCGGCTTCGTCGCGACGGGTGCGAGGCACCCGCACCCGCGCAAGGACGAGCTCCACGAGATCGAGATGGTCCGCAGCCTCTGACATCGGTGTAATCCGCCTGATGACAGGGGAATTCGACGTGGGGCGGTGCCTGCCGTCGCGGTGGGGCGGGTGCGGATCGCCGAACGTTCACCGATCGTCCGCGCTCCAGCGGGTGCGTCGGGACGGCCCGGCATGCGAAGGTTGACCCCATGACCGACATCAGCGTGCGCACCCTCGGCGAGGACGACTGGCAGGACTACCGTTCGGTCCGGCTCGCAGCACTGCGTGAGTCGCCTGAGGCCTTCGTCGCGACCGTCGACGACGAGGAGTCCTTCGACGAGGACCTCTGGCGTGAGCGGATGCGGCGCTCCGCCCGTCTCGTCGCCGAGCGGTCGGGCCGCGCCGTCGGGGTCGTCAGTGTCGGCAAGGCCGAGTCCGACGAGGGCGACGCAGGCGAGCTCTTCGGGCTCTGGGTCCACCCCGAGGCACGCGGGTCAGGTGTCGCGACGCGCCTCGTCAAGAACGGCGCCTCCCTGGCGGCCGCCCGAGGGCAGTCGCACCTCGTCTACTGGGTCGGCACCGAGAACGGCCGCGCCGTGGCCTTCGCGAGCGGCATGGGCTTCCGGCCCACCGACTACCGCCGTCCCATGGGCGTCGTCAGCGAGGAGGACGGCGAGGAGGAGATCGCCATGGTCCTCGCGCTCGGCAGCGACCCCGGAGCAGCCCCCCGCCTCTGACCCGATCGAAAGAGCAGTCCGTCTTCCGGCAGGGCAGGCCCCCTGTTGATTGGGTGGGGCCGCGCGGGCGCGCTCGAGGGCGACGAACTGCTCTTTCGATTGGGTGGGGCCGCTCCGTCAGGGGCGGGCGGCGAAACGCTCGATGAGCTCGGTCGGCCCACTGACGATGAGCATGTGGTGCGCCGAGATCTTCGTCTGCGGCACGGCATACGTGAAGTCCTCGCCCGGCGCCTTGACGCCGACGATCGTGACGCCGTACTTCCTGCGCACCTGGCTCTGCTCGAGCGTGAAGCCGATCGTCTCGCTCGGCGGCCTGACCTTGACGATGGCGAAGCCGTCGTCGAACTCGATGTAGTCGAGCAGCTTGCCGTTGACGAGGTGCGCCACTCGTCGACCGGAGTCGGCCTCGGGCGAGATGACGTGGTGGACCCCGATGCGGTCGAGGATGCGCTTGTGCTCCGGCGAGAGGGCCTTGGCCCAGATCGACGGCACCCCGGCGTCGACGAGGTTGGCCGCGGCCAGCACCGAGGACTCGACCGAGCTGCCGATGCCGACGACGGCGATCTTCGGCTCCGCGCTCCTGATCATCTCGAGGGCGCTCGCCTGCGCCATGTCGGCGTGCACGACCTTGGCCACCTTGTTGACGAAGCTCTCGGCGAGCTGGTTGTTGCGCTCGACGGCGATGACCCGGTGACCGAGGCGGGTGAGCTCGAGCGCCACGGCCGAGCCGAACCGCCCCATCCCGATGACGATGACGTCATCGTCGAAGAGCCGGTTGCGTGCCATGGGTCATAACCTCCGTCGTCTGCGGTGCGTCCGCGATAGCGTCTCAATCATGCCAAGTCAGGCCAGGGTCGTCTGGGACACCGAGTTCACGAGGTACGACTTCGGCCCGATGCACCCTATGGCGCCCATCCGGCTCGATCTCACCGCCCGCCTGTGTGAGGCCCTCGGAGTGCTCGACGCGCCCGGGGTCGAGGTCGTCGGAGCCGAGGTGGCGAGCGACGAGGTCCTCGAGACGGTGCACAACGCGGACTACGTCGCGGCCGTCCGCGCGGCGTCGGTCGACCCGGGGAGCGCCGACCCGGCATACGGCCTCGGCACGGAGGACGACCCGGCCTTCCTCGGCATGCACGACGCGAGCGCGCGCGTCGTCACGGGCACCCTCGAGAGCTGCCAGGCGGTGTGGACGGGGGAGGCGGAGCACGCGGTCAACTTCTGCGGTGGCCTGCACCACGCCATGCCCGGGGCGGCCAGCGGCTTCTGCGTCTACAACGACGCGGCGGTCGGCATCCGGTGGCTGCTCGCCAACGGCGCGAAGCGGGTGGCGTACGTCGACCTCGACGTCCACCACGGTGACGGCGTCGAGCGCATCTTCTGGGACGACCCGCGGGTGCTGACGATCTCGGTGCACGAGAGCGGGCGCGCGCTCTTCCCCGGCACGGGGTGGCCGACCGACATCGGCGGACCCGACGCGGAGGGAGACGCGGTCAACGTGTCACTGCCGCCGGGCCTGCCCGACGCCGGCTGGCTGCGGGCCATCCACGCGACGGTGCCGGCGCTCGTGCGCTCCTTCAAGCCCGACGTGCTCGTCACCCAGCACGGCTGCGACACCCACGTCGAGGACCCGCTCGCCCACTTCGCCGTGTCGGTCGACGCCCAGCGCGCAGCGGCCGAGGCGATGCACCGGCTCGCCCACGACGTATGCGGCGGGCGCTGGGTCGCGCTCGGCGGCGGCGGCTACGAGGTCGTCGACGTCGTGCCGCGCACGTGGACCCACCTGACCGCCATCGCCGCCCACGTACCCGTCAAGACCTCCGCCGACGTGCCGCAGGACTGGCGCGACCATGTCGAGCAGGTGACCGGGCGCCCCGGGCCGCGCCGGATGGGTGACCTCACGACCGAGGACGGTCCGCTCTGGTGGCGCTCCTGGGAGATGGGCTACGACCCGGCGAGCGAGATCGACCGCGCGATCATGGCGACCCGCAGCGCCGTCTTCCCCCTCCACGGCCTCGACGTCCACTTCGACTGAGTTCTCTGCGCTTCGCTTTGCTGCGCGCGTGCCGTGGCGCCCTCTTGACGTCGCCTTCCTCCGCTTCGCTCGCTCGTTCCTCGCTCGCTGCGCTTCGTCCAGGCGACGCCGGCGCCCCGGCCGGACCACGAGGTCCTGAGCAATCCGGTTGGTCCAACGGGTCCCGCGGACCTAGCATGTTCGCACGGCGATGACGGGCCTGACGATCCTGAGCCGAGCACGACCAGAGGCCGACCGCGGTTTGCGGACGGCGAAGGTGTGGTGGCACAGCGACATTCCCCATCGCCCACACCTCCGGGGCACGACCCCACGGAGGTGAACGGAATGCAACCCACCCAACCCACGACCCTTGCGCCGCGCGTGCTCGCTCGCGACCTCGCGAGCCTGCGAGCCGGCGAGCCGGCAACGCTCGCCGGCTGGATCCACCGACGCCGCGTCCTCGCGAGCGTGACCTTCCTCGTGCTGCGCGACCGCACGGGCCTCGCCCAGGTCGTCGTCAAGGACCCGGCGACGATCGAGCAGCTGCACGGGCTCCCGGAGGAGACCGTCGTCGAGGTGACCGGGACTGTCTCGACCAACGACTCCGCCCCGGGCGGCGCCGAGCTCATGGCGCCGACGATCACCGCGCTTACCGAGCCGGCCCTGGCGCCGCCGACGGAGCTCTGGCGCCCGACCTTCGGAGCCGGGCTCCCGACGCACCTGGACCACGCGGCGGTCACCCTGCGCCACCCTCGCCACCGGGCGGCGTGGCAGCTGGCGAGCGCGTCGATGGCCGGGTTCCGTTCTGCCCTCGGGGCGCTCGACTTCACGGAGATCGCGACGCCGAAGCTCGTCGGCACGGCCACGGAGTCCGGCGCCAACGTCTTCACCGTCGACTACTTCGGTGAGACCGCCTACCTCGCGCAGAGCCCGCAGCTCTACAAGCAGATGCTCGTCGGGGTCTTCGAGCGCGTCTTCGAGGTCGGTCCGGTCTTCCGCGCCGAGCCGCACGACACGGTGCGCCACCTCGCGCAGTACACCTCGCTCGACGCCGAGCTCGGCTTCATCCGCGACCACCGCGACGTGCTCGTCGTCCTGCGCGCCGCGATCGCCGGCATGGTCGACGCCATCCGCCGGTATGCCCCCGACGCCGCTGCGCTCCTGGGCGTCGAGCTGCCGGAGGTGCCCGCCGAGTTCCCCGTCATCCACTTCAGCGACGCCCTCGCCCGCGTCGGTGCGGACCCCGACGAGCCCGACCTCAGCCCCGCGCACGAGCGCGCGCTCAGCGAGTGGGCCAAGACGGCATACGGCTCGGACTTCCTTGCGGTGGAGGGCTACCCGATGGGCAAGCGGCCGTTCTACACGCACCCACAGCCGGGCGACGAGCGGTGGAGCAACAGCTTCGATCTGCTGTTCCGGGGGCTGGAGCTGACGACCGGAGGGCAGCGCCTGCACCGGCCGTCGGACTACACGGCGGCGCTCGAGCGCACCGGCACCGACCCGGCGCTGCTCGGCGGCTACCTCGACGCCTTCGCGCACGGCATGCCTCCGCATGGCGGCTTCGCGATCGGTCTGGAAAGGTGGGTCGCGCGGCTGACCCGCGCCGAGAACGTCCGCGAGGTGACGCTGTTCCCGAGGGACCTGCACCGCCTCACGCCCTAGCTCCGGACCGCGGCCGGACGGCTCAGCGGCCTCGCATCGAGAGGTCGCCGCTCGGCGCGCCTCCTTGCGTTTGCCGAAGAAGTCGATCTCGACACTTCCCCTCCAGTCACAGCAGCACCTAATGTTGCTTCTTGTACCTGCGTGACGTTTCGCCGGAGGGGAAGCCGGCGACGCGCGGGTGCATCCACCAGAAGATCGGGGTTTCACATGTCGAATGAGCGTCAGCTCGCCGAGGTGCGGTTCCTGACCGTCGCCGAGGTCGCCTCGATCATGCGCGTGTCGAAGATGACCGTCTACCGGCTCGTCCACGGTGGGGACCTCCCCGCCGTCCGCGTCGGGCGTTCCTTCCGGGTTCCGGAGGACGCGGTGCACACGTACCTGCAGACGGCCTACATCGACACCGCGTGAAAAGCGTCGCATCGCACCCGAGGGGGCGGCCCGGACCCAACGTCCGAGCCGCCCCCTCGGGCGTTCCCGGGCAGTGCGGCTCCCGTTCTTTTGGGCTCTCGGCCCGGCACGCGCTACGCTGTGGGTCCAGTTCGGCTCGTGAAGTTCGGCGTTCCTGTCTAGCGACGGTTTGTCGGCACCGCCGGCACATCGCACGTTCACACACCCGTCTCACGACAAGGACGAACAATGGGCTCTGTCATCAAGAAGCGCCGCAAGCGGATGGCGAAGAAGAAGCATCGCAAGCTGCTGCGCAAGACGCGTCACCAGCGTCGCAACAAGAAGTGACCTGAGCGCGGAGACGCGCTCGAACGCACACGACCCTCACCTCCCGGTGGGGGTCGTTCGCGTTGCCGGGGGTATGCCGTGTGGCGCCTCACGTGAGCCCGTGACCACGGATGTCCGGTGGCGTCTGTAGGCTGGCCGTGCACGGGCGGAGCACCACTGCCGCCCGGCCCAGAGAGTCCGACCGCCGGGCGACAGGAGGAGCCGTATGGCCAACGTCGTGCTGGTCACGGGCGTGTCCCGTTACCTCGGCGGCCTCTATGCCCGGCGCCTGTCGCACGACCCGTCCATCGAGCGCATCCTGGGTGTCGACGTCGTGCCTCCCCGGCACTCCATCGGGCGGGCCGAGTTCGTGCGGGCCGACATCCGCAACCCGATGATCGGGCGCATCATGAGCCAGGCCGGGGTCGACACGGTCGTGCACATGAACGTCATCGCGACCCCCAAGGACATGGGCGGGCGGGTGACGCAGAAGGAGATCAACGTCATCGGCACGATGCAGCTGCTCGCCGCGTGCCAGAAGTCCGAGTCGGTCTCTCGCCTCGTCGTCAAGAGCTCCGCAGCGGTCTACGGGTCCTCGCCCAAGGACCCCGCGATGTTCAGCGAGGACATGAGCCCCAAGAGCCTGCCCCGCACCGGCTTCGGCAAGGACTCCGTCGAGGTCGAGGGCTACGTGCGCGGCTTCTCGCGCCGCCGTCCCGACGTCGAGATCACGATGCTGCGCCTGGCCAACGTCGTCGGGCCGACGATCCACACCTCGATCACCGACTACTTCTCGCTGCCGATCGTGCCCATCCCGCTCGGCTTCGACGCCCGATTCCAGCTCGTCCACGAGGACGACGCCATCGCCGCGATGATCCTCGCCACGACGGGCCCCGCGGTCGGCATCGTCAACGTCGCCGGCGACGGCTTCGTCACGGTGACGCAGTGCACCGCGCTCGCCCGCCGGCCGGTCTTCCCCGTGCCGCTGTCGAGCGGCTCCCTCCTCGGAGCGATCGTCAAGCGCAGCGGCCTGGCCGACTTCTCCGCCGACCAGCTGACGCTCCTCGCGTTCGGCCGGGGGCTCGACACGACCCGGATGCGCACCGTCCTCGGCTTCGAACCGAAGTTCACCAGCCGCTCGGCCTTCGAGGACTTCGCCCGGCACCTGCGCCCTGCGGTGCCCGGTGTCGACGGCGTCGGTGACGTGGTCTCCGATGCCGCCGGGGGCACTGCGGCTGCCATCGCCCGCGTCTTCGACAGGATCCAGCCGTGAGCGACGAGACCACCGCAGCCCCGGGGGCCGCGCAGCCG
Source organism: Humibacillus xanthopallidus (assembly GCF_006717145.1). Taxonomy (GTDB): domain Bacteria; phylum Actinomycetota; class Actinomycetes; order Actinomycetales; family Dermatophilaceae; genus Humibacillus; species Humibacillus xanthopallidus. The sequence continues at coordinate 1,084,210 of NZ_VFQF01000003.1, forward strand.
GCCCCGGTGCCCCAGACCTCGAGCGAGCCGACGGGCAGCGCGACGAGCAGTGTGTCGACCAGTGCCTCGGGCAGTGCCTCGAAGACGGCGACCCCGAAGGCGACGAAGAAGAAGTCTGCGCGACCCGACGGTGCGAAGAAGGGCACGAGCCCGAAGAAGGCCTCCGGGGTGAAGGGCGCCGGTCCGAAGAAGGCTGCCGCACCGAAGAGGGAAGCCGCGGCGAGCACGGCTGTGTCCGCCGACGTCACGGCCGCGCCCCGGGGCGCAGCGCCGGCGAAGAAGCCCGCCGCCCGTCCGGCGCGCGGCGCGTTCGCGGCCGGTGCCGCCCGGGCCTCGGGGGAGCGCCGCCGTCGCAGCGGCACCCCGCTGGTGCCGAGCGAGCCGGTCGAGGTCAGTGCGGCTCGCCGCATCGCGATGCTCGAAGGCGCTCCCGTCGTCGACGCACCGGCTGTACCGGTCGCAGCGGAGACGACGGGCTCGACCAGGTCCGAGGTCACCACAGCCGTCGGCGACCCCTCTGCCGAGTCGTCCTCGTCCGAGTCGTCGTCCGGGTCGTCGCCCGAGTCGTCCTCATCCGGGTTGTCATCGGCGTCGCAGTCCGCCGACGAGGCCGCTCCCGCACCGCGTCGCCGGCCGACGCGCGCGTCGATGCGCGCTCGCCGCACGGCCGAGGGCGAGCCCACCCGCTTGCGTGCGGTGCCCTCGGTGCCCGACGACGCTCCTGCGGCCGACTCGGCCACGGCCGCCTCGGCTCGCGCCACCCGTCCGGCGCGTCCGACCCGGCCCCCGAGGTCCGCCATCGGCGGGGACCGGGCGGCACGGCATACGGCACGTGGTGCGGGCGCGAGCACGACTCCCGGCGACGGCATCCTCGGCGACATCCTCACCGACGCCGATGCCTCACCCGCCGGAGAGGCCGGCGGGTGGGAGCACTCGCTGACCTCGGGGCTGCAGTCGCGCGCCGAGCGGCTCGTCGGAGCCGTGCTCGAGGCGGCCGAGTTCAGCAGCGAGGCCCGCCCCGGCCCGGCCGAGCTCGTCGACCTCGCTGTCAACGTGCTGCGGGCAGCCGCCACCTCCGCGGGACTGCCCGCCGAGGAGGTCGAGCGCCAGGTCGCCGACGCCCTCGCCTACCTCCGCCGCCGCCTGACGGGCGACTACGTCGTCGACGAGTTCGGCTTCGACGAGGACTACACCGTCAACGTGCACCTCCCGCTGCTGCGGCCGTTCTACCAGAAGTGGTTCCGGGTCGAGGTGCGCGGCATCGAGAACATCCCGTCGGTCGGCGGCGCGCTCGTCGTCGGCAACCACTCGGGCACCATCGCCATGGACTCGCTCATGACGCAGGTCGCGGTCTACGACGAGCACCCGGAGCACCGTCACCTGCGCATGCTCGGCGCCGACCTCGTCTTCCAGATGCCGTTCGTCGGCACGATGGCCCGGCGGTCGGGCTCCACCCTCGCCGCCAACACCGACGCCGAGCGGCTGCTCCGCGGCGGAGAGCTCGTCGGCGTCTGGCCGGAGGGGTTCAAGGGCGTCGGCAAGCCGTTCAGCGAGCGCTACAAGCTCCAGCGTTTCGGCCGTGGAGGCTTCGTGTCGGCGGCGCTGCGCGCCGGCGTGCCGATCGTCCCGGTCTCGATCGTCGGGGCCGAGGAGATCTATCCGATCCTCGGCAACATGCCGACTGTCGCGCGGCTGCTCGGCCTGCCCTACGCGCCGATCACGCCGACCTTCCCGCTGCTCGGCCCGCTCGGCATGGTGCCGCTGCCGAGCAAGTGGCTCATCGAGTTCGGCCCGCCCATCGACACGTCGGGCTTCGGCCCCGAGGCCGCCGACGACCCGATGCTCGTGTTCGACCTCACCGACCAGGTGCGCGAGACCATCCAGCAGACGCTCTACAGCCTGCTCATGCAGCGCAAGTCCGTCTTCCTCTGACGCCACCGCACCCCGCCGCACGGCCACCGCGCCGGTATGCCGTCCTGCCCGGACGGCATACGCCCCCCGTTGCCGCCGTCGGCCACCCCGACCCGAACCCCGACACCCCCCAGCCCCGTCGAGTGGCCAAACTTGGTCGCCCCAGCCCCGTCGAGTGGCCACTCTTTGCGCCATCCGGCGTGTCCGGGGAGCGCGTTGGGCCGTGCGTCTGACACCCGGCGCGGTCCGGGGGTGCCGACCGCGCGACAGGTCGTGCGGCTGGCACCCCTCCGGGCCCGCGGGTGCCGACCGCGCGCCTGCCGTCAGGGCAGGGGGTTGGGCAGGGGGACGGTGACGGTCGGCACCGAGACCGTGGCGCCGGGCAGCGTGACCCCGCCTCCGCCGATGGTGGCTCCCGAAGTGTCGACGCCGACGCCGGGCAGGCTGACCGTCGCCCCCGGGACCGTGACCCCGCCACCCCCGGCGGAGACTCCGGTGCTCGAGACGCCGACGGTGGGCAACCTGACGCCGCCTGCGGGTGGGGACGAGACGGCGGCGGACCCTCCGGAAGTCTTGGCACTGCCGGCACTTCCCGACCGCGAGGGGGCGGTAGTGCTCGTGGGGCTCCCTCCCGTCTGTGCCGACCCGGCGGTGGTCCTGCTGGTCGCGGACGGTGCGGCGCCGCCGGGCGAGGTGGTCGGAATCTCGCGGGCGAGCAGGGAGCGTGCACCTGCCGACGCATCTCCGCAGACGGTGCACGCCGCGAGCTCGCGCAGGGTCGAGTCGCGGTCGCGGGTCAGCACGTCATGGAGGCGCTGCCACGCCGCCGCGGCAGCCCCGGGGAGCGGTTGGTCGCGCAGCGCGTCGACGGCGGGGACGACCTCGGCGTAGTAGTCGGCGAGGGCGGTCAGGGCCTCCGCCTCCCGCAGCGTGCGGTAGGCGTCGAGCAGCACCGTGTGGCCGTCGGTGGACGACTGTGTCGCGGCGTCGAGGGCGGTGGCGAGCTCCGCGTCGAGGCCGGGGTCGAGGTCGGGTCCGTTGGTCACGCCGGCACCGTCACGGTCGGCTGCGCCCGCGTCGTCCTTCGCCCTGACGAGCAGCTGCTCGGTGTCGGACACGTGCTCGCGGGCCTGGGCGAGGTGGGTCAGGCCGAGGCCGAGGGGCTCGCGCTGGACCTCGAGGGCGACGCGGTCGAGCAGCTGCTTGACCGGATAGAGCCGGTCGCCGGGCAGCGCGGAGCGAGACAGGGCACCCAGACCCCCGGCGAGCACGAGCAGCACCGCTGCGGCCGCGACGAGGATGCGCGACCGGCGGCCGAAGCGGACGACCGCCGGGCCGCGATCGCGCGTGCCGTCCGGCAGGCCGCTGGCGCCGGCGGACGCGGCCCCGAGGGCTCCGAGAGCAGGCTCTTCGAGCAACCGCTGTCGCAGGCCGTCCACGAAGTCGGCGCGAGGGGCGAGCCCGTAACTGTCGAGGGCCTCGATCTCGCGGACGACGGCGACGAGGGGGGCGATCTCGGGGGCGTCCACCGGCTGGCCCTCGAGGGCACGCTGGAGCAGCGCGCCGTCGGCGTTCGCTCCGAGCTGCATGCCCAGCCTCCTACCCGTCCCGCGCTGTCAACGAGGTGCAGGTGTGGGCGGTCACGCCGCTCACCGCTCCATTCCCTCGAGCGAGACGCGCAGGGCGCGGGTGGCCCGCAGCTGGAGCTGCTTGACGGCGCCCTCGGAGCGTCCGAGCACCCGGGCCGTCTCGGCGAGGGTGAGGCCCTGGAGGAAGCGCAGGGTGATGCACTCCGCCTGCTCCGGTCGGAGGGCCTTGATCGCCGTGACGAGCTGCTCGTCACGCTGGCGGGTCATCACCTCCTCGTCCGGGGCGTCGACGTGCCGGTCGGCGTCGCGCATGTCGGCCGTCGTCACCTCGAAGCGGAAGCGCGCCGACTTCACGTGGTCGGCAACGAGGTTGCGCGCGATGGTGATGAACCAGGCGGCGATGTCCTTGCCCTGCCAGGAGAACGTGTCGATGCGGCGCAGGGCGCGCACGAAGGTCTCGGAGGTGAGGTCCTCGGCGAGGGCTCGCTGCCCGACGCGGACGAAGAGGTAGCGGTGGACGGTGTCGACATAGGCGTCGTACAGCTGCCCGAAGGCCTCCCGGTCGCCGTCCTTGGCGAGCTCGACGAGGGCGACGATCCGCGAGTCGACGGTGTCAACGGCGTCGCGGCCGGGTCCCGAGCCGCCGGGAGCAGGAGACGCGCCGCCGTCGCCGGGCGGGCTGCTGCTGATGGCGGCCCAGATGGCGTCGAGACCCGGCAGCCAACCGACGGGTCGCGACGCGACGACTGCGGCGGCAGGGCCACAACCGCCCGACACAACACCTATTCCACGCAAATCGGATGAGCGACGATCGGCCGCCACCCGGGAACGTGCCGCTTCAGCAGCGGCGACTCGTCGGCGCGCCGACCCCGTGAACGGGCTCATCCCGCCTGACATACCCACGGACGTGGCGACTGACGCGCCCGCGTCGCCGCCAGCAACACACCTCGCGGCCGCGCGCACACCGTCTGCGCGGGGTCGACGTCCCGGAGGTGTGCGCCTGGCCAGCCGCACACCGTGACGCGACTCGCACACCTCGCAACCAGCAACACACCTTGACGCCGCCCGCATACCGAGCGGCCGCGCGCACACCGTCTCCGAGGTGTGGATGTCCCAAAGGTGTGCGCCTGGCCATCCGCACACCTTGGCGCCTCCCGCACGCCTCGCGACCAGCCGCGCGCGTCGGGTCTGTGGGCACCTGCTGGGGCCACACGCATACCGTCTTCGAGGTGTGACGTCCCGAAGGTGTGCGCCTGGCCAGCCCCGCACCTTTACGCCACCGGACACCTCGCGACCGCGCGCGCACCGTCCCCGAGGTGTTGACGTCTCGGAGGTGTGCGCCTGGCCGGCCGCACGCCTCGCGACCAGCCGCGCGCGTCGGGTCTGTGGGCACCTGTTGGGGCCACACGCATACCGTTTCCGAGGTGTTGACGTCTCGGAGGTGTGCGGCTGCCCGGCTGCACACCTTGACGCCGCCCGCGCACCTCGCGACCAGCCGCGCGCGTCGGGACTGTGGGCGCCTGCCTGGGCCACTCGCTCACCGTCTCCGAGGTGTCGACGTCCGGAAGGTGTGCGGCTGCGCCGGCCGCGCGCGACCGCCAGCCGCCTAGAGTGGGCGTATGCGTGCTGACGAGCCCACCGCTGCCCGCGTCGTGCTGCTCGGCCGCCCCGGCTGCCACCTGTGCGACGACGCCCGCGAGGTCATTGCGCGGGTCACGGCGGAGCTCGGCGTCCAGTGGCTCGAGCGGTCGATCGACGACGACCCGGAGCTGCTGCGGCGCTACGCCGAGCAGATCCCGGTGACCTTCGTCGACGGGCGGCGCCACGACTTCTGGCGTGTCGACGAGGGGCGTCTGCGCGCGGCGCTCGCCTGAGCCGACCGGCCGGCATACGGCCTATTCGTGTGACGTGATAGGTGGATCACGTCAACTTTGTGCATGGCTTCACAAACGTCTAGCCTGATCGGGTCCCCAGGTGCTCCGCGTTCGTGAGAACGCCTCAGCGAGAGGAGCCGGTGAGCAAGCGTGTCCGCCGACCCCGCACTGCGTCGCGAGATCCCCGACGCAACCGTCGCGCGGCTCCCCGAGTACCTCCGCACCCTGTCCCGGCTCGCTGAGGACGGCGTCCCGTCGGTCTCGTCCGAAGAGCTCGCTGCTGCCGTCGGCGTCCGATCGGCCCAGCTGCGCAAGGACCTCAGCCACCTCGGCTCCTACGGCGTGCGGGGCGTCGGCTACGACGTCGAGACGCTCGCCCTCGAGATCTCCCGGGCCCTCGGCCTCACCGAGGACTGGCCCGTCGCGATCGTCGGCATGGGCAACCTCGGCCACGCGCTCGCCTCCTACTCCGGCTTCGTCACCAAGGGATTCCGCATCGTCGCGCTCTTCGACGACGACCCGGCCCTCGTCGGTGAGCGCGTCGTCGACATCGCGATCCGTCCGCTCGCCGAGCTCGACGACAAGCACGCCGTCGACCCGATCTCCATCGGTGTCATCGCGACTCCCGCCCAGGCCGCGCAGGCCGTATGCGACCGTCTCGTCGGCGCCGGCATCAGCTCGATCCTCAACTTCGCGCCGGCCGTCCTGTCGGTGCCGGCGGGCGTCGACGTGCGCCGGGTCGACCTGTCGACCGAGCTGCAGATCCTCGCCTTCCACGCGCAGCGCAAGGCCCTCGCGGCAGGGCACCTCGGAACGGCGGTCGTCTCATGAGCCTGCTCGTCATCGGCCTGTCGCACCACACCGCGCCGCTCGCGGTGCTCGAGGCTCTCGCCGAGCACACCGACCGGTCCGGAGCCATCGCCACCGCGGCCCTCTCGTCGGCGACGGCCACCGAGGTCGTCGTCCTGTCGACGTGCAACCGCCTCGAGGTCTATGCCGAGGTGCCGGCCTTCCACCCTGCCGTCGCCGCCATCGGCGAGGCGCTCGCGCTCGCCGCCGGCGTCTCCTCCGAGCCCCCGTCGCCCGCGCCCGCCGACGACCTGCCCCACCGCGCCGAGGTGCTCGCCGACCACCTCTACGTGCGCCACGACGAGGGGGCAGTGGCCCACGCCTTCACCGTCGCCTGCGGTCTCGACTCGATGGCCGTCGGCGAGGCCCAGGTGCTCGGGCAGATGCGCGACGCCCTCGCCACGGCCCAGGCCAACGGCCAGGTGGGCGAGTCGCTCAACGCGCTCTTCCAGCAGGCCCTGCGCGTCGGCAAGCGGGCGCACTCCGAGACCGACATCGACCAGCACAGCGTCTCGCTCGTGCACATCGCCCTCGAGCAGGCCGCCCTGCAGCTCGGCGACCTCACGCAGCGCAGCGCCGCCGTCATCGGGGCCGGCAGCATGAGCGGGCTCGCCGCAGCCACGACCCGCCGGGCCGGCATCGGCTCGCTGACGATCGCCAACCGCACCCCCGAGCGCGCCGCCCGGCTCGCCGAGGCGACGCAGGGCGACACCCGGCCATGGGCCGAGCTGCCCGACGTCGTCGCCGAGAGCGACCTCGTCATCACGTGCACGGGCGCCGTCGGTCATGTCATCACCGGTGAGATCGTCGCCCGCAGTGCCCGCCTCCGCGACGGCCGTCCCCAGGTGGTCGTCGACCTCGCCCTGCCTCGCGACGTCGAGCCCGCCGAGTCCTGGACGAGCCCGACCCCCGGTGTCACCCTCGTCGACCTCCAGCACCTCGGACGCCTCCTCGAGGGCCGGGCGGACCGCACCGAGGTGGGCCGGGTCGGCGCACTTGTCACCGCCGAGGTGGCCGACTACCTGACGCGGCGCATGGAGAAGTCCGTGACGCCGACCGTCGCCGCCCTGCGCGCCCGGGCGGCGAGCCTCGTCGCCGCCGAGATGGAGCGCCTCGACCAGCGCCTGCCACACCTCGACGAGCAGACCCGCGCCGAGGTGGCCCTCGCGGTGCACCGCGTCGTCGAGAAGCTGCTCCACACGCCGACCCGCCGCGTCAAGGAGTTCGCCATGGAGGGCAGCGGTGACGACTACGCCGCCGCCCTGCGCGAGCTCTTCGACCTCGAGCCCAAGGACGTCGCCAACGTGTCGACCCCGCCGAAGCGGGTGGGCCCGTGACCACCCTGCGCCTCGGCACCCGCCGCTCGGCCCTCGCCACGACGCAGTCGCGCTGGGTCGCCGACCGCCTCACCGACCTCGGCCACGAGGTCGAGCTCGTCGAGATCACGACCGAGGGCGACCGCAGCGGCGAGCTGCTCACGACCATCGGGGGCACCGGTGTCTTCGTCTCGGCGATCCGCGAGGCGCTGCACGCGGGTCGCATCGACGTCGCCGTCCACTCGCTCAAGGACCTCCCCACGGCCCGCGACCCTGAGCTCGTGCTCGCCGCGGTCCCGGTGCGCGAGGACAGCCGCGACGTGCTCGTCGCACGCGACGGCCTCACCCTCGGTGAGCTGCCCGTCGGCTCCGTCGTCGGCACGGGCTCGCCCCGGCGGGCCTCGCAGCTCGCGGCCCTCGGTCTCGGCCTCGACATCCGGCCGATCCGGGGCAACGTCGACACCCGCATCCGCTTCGTCACCTCCGGCGAGCTCGACGCCGTCGTGCTCGCCCGCGCCGGCCTCGCCCGGCTCGGCCGCCTCGGCGAGGCCACCGAGGTCATCGACCCGATCCAGGTGCTGCCGGCGCCGGGGCAGGGGGCCCTTGCCGTCGAGTGCCGCGCCGATCGTGCCGACGTCATCGCCGCCGTGTCCGCGCTCGACGACGCCGACACCCGCACCTGCGTCACCGCCGAGCGCTCGCTGCTGTCGACGCTCGAGGCCGGTTGCACCGCCCCCGTCGGGGCGCTCGCCGAGGTCGTCGAGGGTGACGACGGGCTCGAGCTCTCGCTGCGCGCCTTCGCCGGCAGCGAGGACGGCAGCCTCGAGCTGCGGCGCTCGCTCGTCGGCGGCTACACCGAGCCGGAGGCCCTCGGGGCCAGGCTCGCCCAGATCCTCCTCGAGGACGGCGCCGCCGACCTCACCACGCCCACCACCGGGGCCGCCGCCCCGATCCCAGACCGCGCCCCACACCGTTCGGAGCATGTCTCGTGACTCGTACCCACCAGCCGTCAGAGACGACGGCCTCGACCACCTCTGCTCCGACGACGCCGGCACGCGTCGCCTTCGTCGGATCCGGCCCGGGTGACCCCGGACTGCTGACGCTTCGCGGCCGCGACCTCATCGCCGCCGCCGACGCCGTCATCCTCGACCGCGTGACGAGCGAGGCCGAGGTCCGGTGCCACGCACGCCCCGACGTCGAGATCATCGACGCCGGTCACGGCGAGCAGGGCCAGGAGCTCACGCAGGCCGTGCGCGCCAAGCTCCTCGTCAAGGCCGCCAAGGCCGTCGGCCCCTCCGGTCTCGTCGTGCGTCTCATGGACGGCGACCCCGCCACCTTCAACGGCCTCGTCGAGGAGGTCCGCGCCTGTCGCAAGGCCGGCCTCAGCTTCGACGTCGTCCCCGGTGTCTCCGCCGTCACCGCAGGCCCGACGTATGCCGGTGTGCCCCTCACGTCCAAGGCGACCGGTGCGCTCCACGTGCTCAGCGTCGACCGCGGTCTCGACTACACGGCATACGCCTCCGGTGATGACACGGTCGTGCTCGTCGGGGCGCCCGAGTCGATCCGTGCGGGCCTTGCCGGCCTGCTCGCCGCCGGCCGTCCGGCGGAGTCGCCGGTGGCGCTCAGCGAGCGCGCGACGACGGTGCGCCAGTCGTCGGTGGCGACGACGCTCGGTGCCGTCGAGCGACTCTTCAGCGGCAAGGAGGCTTTCGGTGCGACGATGGCAGTCGTGTCTCCCAACGTCGACCTGCGTGACGAGTTCTCCTGGTTCGAGACCAAGCCGCTCTTCGGCTGGAAGGTCCTCGTGCCCCGCACGCAGGCCCAGGCCGGCCCCATGGTCGACCGCCTCGCGGGCTACGGCGCCACGGCCGACGTCGTGCCGACGATCTCCGTCGAGCCGCCGCGCACCCCGCAGCAGATGGAGAAGGCCGTCAAGGGCCTCGTCACCGGGCGCTACGAGTGGATCGGCTTCACGTCGGTCAACGCCGTGCGGGCGGTGCGCGAGCGCTTCGAGGAGTTCGGGCTCGACGCCCGCGCCTTCGCCGGGCTCAAGGTCGCGGCCGTCGGCGGGGTCACCGCCGCCGCACTGCGTGAGTGGGGCATCAACCCCGACCTGGTGCCGAGCGGCGAGCAGTCCGCCGCCGGTCTCCTCGAGGACTGGCCGCCCTTCGACGAGGTGCTCGACCCGATCAACCGGGTCCTGCTGCCGCGTGCCGACATCGCGACCGAGACGCTCGTCGCCGGCCTGCGCGACATGGGCTGGGAGGTCGACGACGTGACGGCCTACCGCACCGTGCGCGCCGCGCCCCCGGCGGCCGAGATCCGCGACGCCATCAAGGGCGGCGACTACGACGCGGTCGTCTTCACCTCGAGCTCGACGGTGCGCAACCTCGTCGGCATCGCCGGAAAGCCGCACCCGGCCACCGTCGTCGCCTGCATCGGACCGGCCACGGCAAAGACGGCGCAGGAGCACGGCCTGCGGGTCGACGTGCTCGCACCCGAGGCCTCGGCCCTCAGCCTCGTCGACGCCCTCGCGGGCCACGGCGTCGGCCTCGCCGTCGCGGCAGCGGAGGCCGGCCAGCCGGTCCAGCGCCCGAGCGACAAGCGCCCGGCCTCGCGCCGGCGCGCCCGCTGAGACGGGCGACGCGATGATCGAGCGGCCGCGCCGGCTCCGGCAGACCCCGGCCCTGCGGTCGCTCGTCGCCGAGACGAGGCTGCACCCGCGTGACCTCGTGCTGCCCGTCTTCGTGGCCGACGGCATCGAAGCGCCGGCGCCGATCTCGTCGATGCCCGGCGTCGTACACCACACCCTCGCGAGCGTCGTGGACGTCGCGCGGCGCTGCGTCGAGGCGGGCCTCGGCGGCATCATGCTCTTCGGCGTGCCCCGCGACCGCGACAAGGACGCGACCGGCAGCGGGGCCATCGACCCGCACGGCATCCTCAACGTCGCTCTGCGCACCGTGCGCGAGGCGGTCGGCGACGACCTCGTCGTCATGGCCGACACGTGCCTCGACGAGTTCACCGACCACGGCCACTGCGGCGTCCTCGACGACCGTGGCCGGGTCGACAATGACGCCACCAACGAGCTGTATGCCGCGATGGCCGTCGCGCAGGCCCGTGCCGGAGCGCACGTCGTCGCACCGTCGGGGATGATGGACGGCCAGGTCGCCGTGATCCGCGAGGCGCTCGACCGCGAGGGCTTCACCGACACCGTCATCCTCGCGTATGCCGCGAAGTACGCCTCCGCGTTCTACGGGCCCTTCCGCGAGGCCGTCCAGTCGAGCCTGCAAGGCGATCGCCGCACCTATCAACAGGATTCGGCCAACATCGTCGAGTCGCTCCGCGAGATCGACCTCGACATCGCCGAGGGTGCCGACATCGTCATGGTCAAGCCGGCGATGTCCTACCTCGACGTCGTCGCGGCAGCGGCGGAGCGCGCGTCGGTGCCCGTCGCGGCATACCAGGTGTCGGGGGAGTACGCGATGATCCAGGCGGCGGCCGCGAACGGCTGGATCGACCTACGAGGGGCCGCGCTCGAGTCGCTCACGTCGATCCGGCGTGCCGGGGCACAGGTCGTGCTGACGTATTTCGCGCTCGACGTCGCCGACTGGCTGGCCTGACACCACTACGATCTGCACAGATGAGTGGAGGTGACACCATGGCGCCCGCAACAGGGGATGGCAGTCGTGGCGACGTGAGGTGGCTCAGTGACGCGGAGCAGGCGTCCTGGCGCGCCATCCTGCGTGGCACCCGACTGCTCGAGAGGGCCCTCGACGACGCGCTCGACAGGCCGGGGCTGCAGCTCTCGGAGTACGAGATCATCTCGATGCTCTCCGAGAGCGACAACCACCGGCTGCGCATGTCGGAGCTCGCCTCGATGGTCGTGCAGTCGCGCAGCCGCCTGACGCACACCGCGAAGCGTCTCGAGGACCGTGGCTGGGTGACGCGCGAGCAGTGCGCCAACGACAAGCGGGGGGTCGAGCTCGTGCTGACCCCGGGTGGTCTGGCGGCAGTGCGCGAGATCTCGGCGGTGCACGTCGAGAGCGTGCGCGAGAACCTCGTCGACATCATGACGCCCGAGCAGTTCCAGGCCATCGGCGACGCCATGGCGATCGTGCGCGACCACCTCGACCCCGACGGCACGAGCGGCCGCTGACCCGCAGGCCGCGGGAGCGGGCGGTCCTCGGGCTCGGGGAGGGGCGGCGCTCGGGGTCCGGACAGGTGGCTGGGAGACTGGGGTCATGAGCTCGCCCATCGTGACCCCCCAGCCGACCACCGACGTCCCGGCGTCCGCAGCCCTGCTCGAGCGTGCGATCCGCGTCATCCCTGGCGGCGTCAACTCGCCGGTGCGCGCCTTCCGTGCGGTGGGCGGGACCCCGCGCTTCATGACGAGCGGCTCGGGGCCGTGGCTGACCGACGTCGACGGCAACCGCTACGTCGACCTCATCTGCTCCTGGGGCCCGATGATCCTCGGGCATGCGCACCCTGACGTGCTCGCTGCGGTGAACTCCGCTGCGGCCAAGGGCTTCTCGTTCGGCACGCCCTCGGAGAACGAGGTGCTGCTCGCCGAGGAGATCGTCTCTCGCATGGAGCCGGTCGAGCAGGTGCGCCTCGTCAACTCCGGCACAGAGGCGACGATGTCGGCCCTTCGGCTCGCGCGCGGCTTCACCGGGCGCGACGTCGTCGTGAAGTTCGCCGGGTGCTACCACGGGCACGTCGACGCCCTGCTCGCGGCCGCCGGCTCCGGGGTCGCGACGTTCGCGTTGCCCGACTCCGCCGGGGTGCCCCGGTCGAGCGCCGGCGAGACGATCGTGCTGCCCTACAACGACCTCTCCGCGCTCGAGGCGGCCTTCGCAGAGCGTGGCCACGAGATCGCTGCCGTCATCACCGAGGCGGCGCCGGGCAACATGGGCGTCGTGCCGCCGGCGCCCGGCTTCACGGAGGGGCTGCGCCGCGTCACCGCCGCCCACGGCGCCCTGCTCATCTCCGACGAGGTGATGACCGGGTTCCGCTGCTCGCCGTCCGGCTACCACGGGCTCGAGGAGCACCCCTCCGGCGCGGCCGACCTCTACACCTTCGGCAAGGTCATGGGCGGAGGCTTCCCGACGGCGGCCTTCGGCGGGCGGGCCGACGTCATGGCGATGCTCGCGCCGCAAGGCCCGGTCTACCAGGCGGGAACGCTCTCCGGTAACCCCGTCGCCTCGGCGGCCGGCCTCGCGACGCTGCGCGGCTGCACCCCGGAGGTCTACGCCAGGCTCGACGTCGTGAGCCGCGCCATCGCCGACGCGACGTCGGCCGCGCTGACCGAGGCCTCGGTGCCGCACACGATCCAGTGGGCCGGCTCGATGTTCTCGGTCTTCTTCCGCGACGCCGCGGTGACGGGCTACGACGATGCCCGCGACCAGGACACCGACGCCTTCCGGCGCTTCTTCCACGCGATGCTCGACCGGGGTGTGCACCTGCCGCCCAGCGCCTTCGAGTCGTGGTTCGTCTCGGCGTCGCACGACGACGCCGCCGTCGAGCACGTCCTCGCCGCCCTCCCGGCGGCCGCCCGCGCCGCCGCCACCCCGGACTGACCCCCTGCTCCCGGGCGGCGCACACGGCAGGAGAGCCAATCGAAAGAGCAGTTCGTCGCCCTTTGGGGTGGCCGCGCGGGACCGCTCGACGGCGACGAGCTGCTCTTTCGATTGTCCGGGGGCCAGGGTCGGCGGCCTCGATGGCGACGGACTGCTCTTTCGATTGGACCGGCCGCGATGCCGCGGTGAGACGGCCTGCTGGCCCGGACGGCATACCGGCGGGTGGTGCTGGGGCATTGTGGCGGGGCCTCCCCAGGAGGACGCTGGTCGGTGACGGCGGCGCCGTCGGGGTGCCGCCTCGAGTGAGGGAGGTGGGCCGTGCACGCACGATCCACGACCGTGATGGGCCAGCCGGGGATGATGGAGACGGGCATCTCGCACGCGAGGGACGTGGTGATGCCGAAGGTCAGGGCGATGGACGGGTGCATCGGGATGTCCGTGCTCGCCGACCGCGCCACCGGACGCTGCATCGTGACGACCGCATGGCGCGACGAGGACGCGATGACGGCCACCGCCGGCGCCGTCATGACGATGCGCGCCGAGGCCGCGGCGATGATGGGCGGCGAGGCCACCGTCGACGAGTGGGAGGTCGCCTACCTCCACCGCGACCACCGCGCCGCCGACGGCGCCTGCGCGCGGGTGACGTGGATCGAGTCGGATCCGGCGTCGGTCGACCGTGTCATCGACGCCTTCAAGATGGGGATCATGCCCCACGTCGAGCAGCTCGAGGGCTTCTGCAGCGCCAGCCTCTTCGTCGACCGGGCCTCGGGGCGTGGCTGCCTCACGGCGACCTACGACTCAGAGCAGGCGATGGCGGTCACGCGCGATGCCGCGATGGGGCTGCGCGCCGACCTGGCGCAGGACACCGGCATGCGCGTCACCGAGGTGGGGGAGTTCTCGCTCGAGGTCGCCCACCTCGACGTGCCCGAGCTCGTCTGACCGCCGGTTCGAGGTGATCGTGGCGCCCACGCGGGTGCCGCGATCACCTCGACTGCGGGGTCATCGGGTGATCGGAATCACCCGATGACCCCGTCAGTGGACGGCCGCGAGGAGCACCCCGACGCCGACGAAGAGGCCACCGAACACCCGGTTCAGCGTGCGTTGGCCCTTCTCGCGCCGGGCGAGGCGCCCCAGCCCGCGGGCCGCGGCGGCGAAGAAGAACCACATGACGACGACGTCGATGGCGACGACGGTGGCGGCGAGGACGGCATACTGCGGCAGCAGCGGACGGTCGGTGACGATGAACTGCGGCATGAAGGCGAGGAAGAAGACGACCGCCTTCGGGTTGGTGAGGTTGACGAGCAGCCCTCTCCGGAACATCGATCCAGCGCCCTCAGGCTCGGCCTCGCCTACCGTGACCGCCTTTGCGCGAGAACGGAACTGGCGGATGCCGAGATAGACGAGGTAGGCGGCGCCGGCATACCTGATGGCGGCGAAGAGCACGGGTGAGCCGGCGACGAGCACCCCGACCCCGGCCGCCACGATGGCGATGTGCGCCACGAGCGCGACCTGCTGCCCGAGGATGCCCCAGATCGAGCGAGTCCACCCCGACCCCAGCGAGTTGGCCATCGTGTTGATGGCGCCGGCCCCCGGGGTGAACGAGATGAGCGCACCGGCGGCGACGAGGGTGAGCCACAGTGACCACGACACGAGGGAGATGCTACGGCCCAGCCGGTATGCCGTCCGGCGCCGTCCACAGGTCGCCCGCCCCCGGGCGCGGGGTGGCGCGGGGGGGTCGGGGTGGAGCGGATTCGGTCTCGGCCTGCACGTTTGAGAGACTGTCGACCATGAGTGCGAGCACGACCGGGATGCCGGCGGACGGGACGGCGGACGCCCCCGAGCTGACGGTCGTGCACCTCATGCGCCACGGGGAGGTCCACAACCCCGAGGGGCTGCTCTACGGCCGGCTCGAGGGCTACCGGCTCTCGGACCTCGGGCAGCAGATGGCGATGGTCGTCGCGCGACACCTCGGGCCCAACGACATCACCCATGTCGTCGCCTCGCCGCTCGAGCGTGCCCAGCAGACGGCGGCGCCCCTCGCCGCCGCGCACGAGCTGCCGATCGAGACCGACGAACGGGTCATCGAGGCCGCGAACCACTTCGAGGGCCGGTCGGTCGGCATGACCGACCTCCTCCACCCGCGCAACTGGCACCTCTTCAGCAACCCGCGCAAGCCGTCGTGGGGCGAGCCCTACGAGGAGATCGCCGAGCGCATGATCGCCGCCATCGAGGACGTCCGTCGCGCCGCCCACGGTCACGAGGCCGTCATCGTCAGCCACCAGCTGCCGATCTGGACGGCGCGCAACAAGCTCGCCGGCCACCGCCTCTGGCACGACCCGCGCAACCGCGAGTGCACGCTCGCCTCCCTCACCTCTCTCACCTACTCCGGCGAGGAGCTCTCGTCGATCACCTACTCCGAGCCGGCCGCCGCCCTGCTCGGGCAGGCCAGCAAGAGCGTGGGCGCCTGATGCGCCAGCCCGCTCGGCGCACCGCACTGAAGTGGGGCGCCCTCGCCGTCGCCGGTGGTCTCGTGACCCTCACCGCGGCGTGCTCGACCGACCCCAACTCCGTCGAGGCTCAGGCCAAGGCGGGCGACCGCAAGGGCTACGTCGCCGGTGACGGCTCGATCGAGCAGCTCGCGGTCTCCGAGCGCGGCGCGCCCGTCACACTCTCGGGGACGACGCTCGAGGGCCAGCCCTGGAACCTCGCCGACCGGGCGGGCAAGGTCGTCGTCGTCAACGTGTGGGGCTCGTGGTGCCCGCCGTGCATCGAGGAGACCCCGGCGCTGCAGAAGGCGTGGGAGAAGGTCCAGGCCGACGGCAGACCCGTGGACTTCGTCGGCCTCGACAAGCTCGAGAGCCCCGAGACGGGCCTCGCCTTCCAGAAGGCCAACAAGGTCACCTACCCCTCGCTCGCCTACGACGGGGGAGTGCCGATCCTCTCCCTGCAGGGCAAGGCGTCCGCGACGCCGACGACCCTCGTGCTCGACGCGCAGGGCCGCATCGCCGCGCGTGTCTCCGGGCCGGTCACGACGACGACGCTCCTCGGCCTCATCGACGACGCCATCGACGAGAAGGCCTGAGGCGCCGTCATGGACGCGCAGATCGCCACGGGCTCGCTCGTCATCGCGGCTGCCGTGGCGCTCGTCGCCGGCTTCGTGTCGTTCGCCTCGCCCTGCGTCCTGCCGCTCGTGCCCGGCTTCCTCGGCTACGTCACGGGGCTGTCCGACGTCTCGCTCGAGCGTCGCTCCCGCGGCCGGCTCGTGCTGGGCGCCGTGCTCTTCGTACTCGGCTTCACCGTCGTCTTCCTCATCGCCGCGGCCGCCGTGTCGACCATCGGTCTCGCCTTCCGCGAGCACCAGGGCGCGCTCATGCGCGTGGGTGGCGCGGTCGTGCTCGTCATGGGGCTGATGTTCCTCGGCCTCGGCGGGTCGTATGCCGCACCGGTCAGCTGGCGACCGCGTGCCGGTCTCGCCGGGGCTCCGTTGCTCGGGGCGGCCTTCGCCATCGGCTGGTCGCCGTGCATGGGCCCGACCCTCGGAGCCATCCAGGCCATGGCCGCGCCGCTGTCGGCGCAGTCGGGCTCGATCGGACGGGGGCTCGTGCTCGCGGCCGTCTACTCCATCGGGCTCGGTCTACCCTTCGTGCTTATGGCGGCCCTCTGGGAGCGCGCAGGCCGCGCCAGCGACTGGCTGCGCGACCACCGCCGGGCGCTGCAGACCGTCGGCGGCGTCATGCTCGTGGCGGTGGGCCTGCTCATGGTCACCGGAGTCTGGGAGGACGTCATCGTGTGGCTCCAGGTGCAGCTCCTGAACGGCTTCCAGGTGGCGATCTGAGATGACGACCGAGACGCCTCCGCGGCCGCGCAAGCGCACCCAGCCCGACCCGTCGCTGCCGAAGCTCAGCGCCATGGGCTGGGTCCGCTGGGCCTGGCGCCAGCTGACGAGCATGCGCACCGCGCTCTTCCTCCTGCTGCTCCTGTCGGTCGCGGCCGTGCCCGGGTCGATCTTCCCGCAGCGCAACATCGACGCCGGTCGGGTCGCCGACTACATCGCACAGAACCCCACGACCTCTCCGTGGCTCGACCGCCTCGGCTTCTTCGCCGTCTACTCCTCGCCGTGGTTCTCGGCGATCTACCTGCTGCTCTTCGTCTCGCTCGTCGGCTGCATCGTGCCGCGCACCAAGGTGCACGTGGCCGCGCTCCGCGCCACGCCGCCGCGCGCTCCGGCCCGGCTCTCGCGGCTCGACGAGCATGCCGAGGTCGTCACGGACCTGTCGCAGGACGAGGCGCTCGCCGTGGCGCGGGAAGTGCTGCGGGGCAAGCGGTTCCGTCTGCACTCCCACGACTCGACGAGCCTCTCCGGAGAGTCGGGCTACCTGCGAGAGACCGGCAACCTCGTCTTCCACCTCGCGCTCACGGGCATCATCGTCGGCATGGCCGTGGGCCACGTCTTCGGCTGGCGCGGAGACATCATCCTCGCCGAGGGCGACAAGTTCGCCTCGTCGGCCGGCACCTACAACACGATCTCGCCCGGCCCCTGGGTCGACACCGAGACCCTGCCGCCCTTCGTCCTCGGGCTCGACCGGCTCGACGTGCAGTTCAACGAGGCCCCCGGGCGCGGCTTCGGCATGCCCAAGGAGTTCACGGCATACACGACCCTCCAGCGCGAGCCCGGCGCCCCGGCAACGAAGGAGTCGGTGTCGGTCAACCACCCGATCACCGTCGACGGCGCCGACATCTTCCTGCTCGGCAACGGCTACACCCCCGTCATCACGGTGCGCGACGCGAAGGGCGAGATCCTCTACCGCGAGGCGACGCCCTTCCTTCCGCAGGACGGCAACTACCGCTCGGTGGGCGTCATCAAGGTGCCCTCCGCCTCGCCGAAGCAGCTCGGCCTCACCGGCTTCTTCCTGCCGACCGCCGAGCCGACCTTCATCCACGGGCCCGCCTCGCTCTTCCCCGACGCGAAGAATCCCGAGGTCGCCCTGTCGATCTGGGAGGGCAACCTCTTCCCGGGCGACGCGCCGCAGTCGGTCTACACCCTCAACACCGACGAGATGAAGCAGGTCACCAAGGCCGACGGGTCTCCGGCGCTCATCCGCCTCAAGCCGGGCCAGACCTACGAGATCCCCGGCGGCCGCGGCACGGTGACCTTCGACTCCGTCAAGCGCTTCGCGGGCCTGTCGGTCCGCACCGACCCGGGTGCTCCGATCAGCCTCGTCAGCGCCATCCTCGCCACCGCCGGGCTCATCCTCGGGCTGACGATCAAGCGCCGCCGCGTCTTTGTCCGGGTCCGGCCCGCAGGGCCCGGGGCCGCAGGGGTCGACAGCCCCTCCGGTGACGACGGGCGACCGGCTACCGTGGTCTCCATCGGAGGCCTGTCCAAGGACTCCGACGCCGGGCTCGCCGCGATCGTCGCGGCCGTGCACGACCGCCTCGCAGAACGGAACGACCGCTCGTGAACCTCGCCTCCAACGCGAACGCCGCGCTCTACGCGTCGATGATCGTCTACACCCTCGCCATGCTCGCCTTCACCTGGCACCTGGCCGCGCGCGCCCCGCAGGTCGCCGACTCCAAGGTCGCCGAGCGCGCCGAGGTGCGCGAGGACGTCCTCGTGGGCGCCGGCGCACCCGGCACGCCCGAGCGCCGGAGCCCGTATGCCGCCGCGCCCGGTTTCGAGGAGAGCCGCGAGAGCCGCCAGCGGGGCAACATCGCCCTGATGCTCACCTACCTGGGCACGGCGCTGCTCGTCGCCTCCGTGCTCATGCGCGGTCTCGCGGTCTCGCGTCCGCCGTGGGGCAACATGTTCGAGTTCGCGACAGCCGGCGCGGCTGCCGTCGGGGTGGCCTACAGCGTCCTGGCCAAGCGCAACAACTGGCAGTGGCTCGGCGTCTTCGTCGTCGGACCGATCCTGCTCGTGCAGGGCCTCGCCCTCACCGTGCTCTACACCGAGGCCGGCGAGCTGATGCCGGCCCTCAAGTCCTACTGGCTCGCGATCCACGTGTCGGTGGCCTTCATCGCCGTCGCCTTCTTCACCATCGCGTTCGCCATCGGCATCGTCTACCTCGTGCGCCTGCACCGCGAGGAGAAGCCGCCGGCCAAGCCGAACTTCATGGAGTCGCTGCCGTCGTCAGCGGCACTCGAGCGGACGGCATACACCCTCAACATGGTGGCCTTCATCCTCTGGACGTTCACGCTCATCGCGGGAGCCATCTGGGCGAAGCAGGCGTGGGGCGCCTACTGGCAGTGGGACCCCAAGGAGGTGTGGACCTTCGTCATCTGGACGGTCTACGCCGCCTACATGCACTCGCGTGCAACCGCGGGGGTCGACCACCGCAAGTCGATGCTCATCGCCCTCGTCGGCTTCGTCTGCGTCATCATCAACTTCACGCTCGTGAACCTCGTGTCGACCTTCGTCGGCATGCACAACTACTCCGGGGTGGGGTGACGTGGCCCGCTACTCCGTCCTGCGGCTGCTGATCTTCCTCGGCTTCGTCCTGCTCTTCTGGCTCATCGGGCTGCGCGACAACCCGGTGCTGCTGCTCGCCGCGGCGGCGATCGCCTCGGCAGCGCTGTCCTACGTTCTGCTGCGCGGCATGCGTGACGAGATGACCGCCAAGCTCGTCGAGCGCCACGAGGCCCGGCTCGCCGCCAAGGCGCAGGCCCGTGGCGACGAGGCCGACGAGGACGCCGAGATCGCGGGCCAGCCGGTGCCAGGTCTCGCAGCGGCAGGGCCGGGAGTGACCGCTGCGGGCTCGACCGGCTCGTCGACCGTCGACGCCGACCGCTCCGCTGACCGTCCCGCCGACCTGACCTCGGACGCGACGCGCGAGGAGCGCCCCCGCAGCGAGCTTTGACCCGCGGAGCCGTCCCGTCGCCCACCCGGACGGGTATGCCTGTGCCGTGAGGGATTTGCGGCGCACGCGCGTCAACTGGTTGGCGTGGGCGGCGCATCGGCAGGTCTCTGTGGTCGTAGGCTCGAAGCCGTGACACGACCCGCGCCCGAGGACGAGCTGGGCCACGAGCCCCCTCCTGAGGGGCGCCATGAGCCGGCGTCGCACGACGGCGTCCACCACGTCGGGCACCACGCGGATGTCGCCGAGCACGGCACCGTCGCCCGGCGCGAGGCGGCCCGGCGCCTCGGCGCGAACTCCGAGCACCACCCTCAGTGGATCGCCATCCCGTCGGCCAACGTGCGCCGCATCGTCTTCACGGTGCTGGTCTCGCTCGTGGGCCTCTGGATCGCGATCTGGGCCTTCGAGGCGATGAGCTCGTTCCTGCTCCTGCTGCTCCTCGCCTGGCTGCTCTCGATCGCCATGGAGCCAGCGGTGCTGTGGCTCGCCCACCGGGGGATGCGACGGGGGGTCGCGACCGGCCTCACGATGCTGGCGATGCTCATCATCACGGCGGCCCTGGCCGAGCTCTTCGGGCAGGTCTTCATCTCGCAGCTCTCGCAGCTCGGTCAGCAGCTGCCGAACGCCGTGACGTCGGCCCTCGACTGGGTCAACAGCACCTTCAAGACCTCCTTCGACATCGCCCAGATCCAGAACGCCCTCGAGCTGACGCCGAGCAAGATCGGTGACTTCGCGGGGAAGTACGGCGGCGGCATCCTCGGCATCTTCGGCTCGGTCTTCACCTTCATCTTCGACGCGCTGACGATCCTCGTCTTCGCCTACTACTTCTCTGCCGACAGCCCACGGCTGCGCCAGACGATCGGGTCGTGGCTGCCGCAGCGCTACCAGCACGTCTTCATCACCGTGTGGACGATCTCGGTCGAGAAGACCGGCGGCTACGTCGTCTCGAAGGTCCTGCTCGCCACGCTGTCGTCGTTCTTCCACGCGGCGTTCTTCTGGTTCATCGACGTGCCCTTCTGGTTGCCCCTCGGCGTGTTCGCCGGCATCGTCGGGCAGTTCATCCCGACGATCGGCACCTACATCGGGGTCGTGCTCCCGGCGCTGTTCGCGCTGCTCGACAAGCCGATCAACGCTCTGTGGATCGCGCTGTTCGCGACCGTCTACCAGCAGCTCGAGAACTACGTCTTCACCCCGAAGATCAGCCGGCGCACCATGGACGTGCACCCCGCGGTCGCGCTCGGCTCGGTCATCGCCGGCGCTGCGCTCTTGGGGGCGATCGGGGCCGTCATCGGCATCCCGGTGGCCGCTGTGCTCCTCGCGATCCTCGACACCTTCCGCCAGCGGCACGAGCTCGTGCCGGAGCTCGCCTCGCTCCAGCCCCCCGACGACGACGAGGACGAAGACGAGGACGAGGACGACGAGGACGCAGACGCCCAGGACGCGGACGCGGCCGACGACGCCAAGGCCACCCCCGGTTCGAGGTGATCCCGGGCACCACGTGGCCTCCGCGATCACCTCGATTCGGGGGGGTGGGGGGCCGGTCCTGAGGCAGGAACCGGTGCGCACCGTCTTCTGGTTCGAGGTGATCCTGGGCCCGACGTGGCCTCCGCGATCACCTCGATTCGGGGGGGTGGTGGGGGGCCGGGCGTCAGGCAGGAACCGGTGCGCACCGTCTTCTGGTTCGAGGTGATCCTGGGTCCCACGTGGCCTCCGCGATCACCTCGATCCGGGGGTTGTTGGGGGGCGGGCGTCAGGCAGAAGTCGGTGCGCACCGTCTTCTGGTTCGAGGTGATTCGGGGCCCCACGTGGCCTCTGCCATCACCTCGAATCGGGGGTGGTGGGGGGCGGTGTGTGGTGGGAGGTCCCGCGGGAGGCGTCAGACCTTGCCGAGGGCGAGGCCGAGGGCGAGCAGGGCCGACCAGACGAGCTGGAAGCGGCCGGTGCCCGCGAGCGCCGGGATGAGGCCCGGACCGGTCGCCCCTCCAACGACGGCCTGCATCGGCCGCACCATGAACGGCGCCGCGAGCACGGCGATCAGCGCCCACGGCGACGTGAAGGACGCGAGGCCGGTCATGACGAAGGCCACCGCAACGAGGGCGACGTAGAAGATGCGGGTGCCCCGCTCGCCCATGCGGACCGCGAGCGTGCGCTTGCCGTGCTCGCGGTCGGTCGGGATGTCGCGCAGGTTGTTCGCGACGAGGATGGCCGAGGCCAGTGACCCGACACCGATCGCGCCCCACCACCCGGCGGCGGTGAGGGAGGTCATCGTCGCCATCGTGCCGAGGGTGGCGACGAGGCCGAAGAAGACGAAGACGAAGACCTCGCCGAGCCCGAGGTAGCCGTAGGGCCGCGACCCGCCGGTGTAGTACCAGGCGGCGAGGATGGCAGCGGCGCCGATCGGGATCATCACCCACAGCCCGGAGAGGCCGACGAGGGCCAGCCCCAGCAGCCCGGCGAAGAAGAAGGAAGTGAAGGCCGCGATCTTGACCGAGCGGGGCTCGGCGAGCCGCTGTCCGACGAGCCGCACGGGGCCGACCCGCACCTCGTCGGTGCCGCGGATGCCGTCGGAGTAGTCGTTGGCGTAGTTGACGCCGACCTGCAGCAGCAGGGCCACGGCGAGCGCGAGGATGGCGTAGGCCCAGACGACGTGCCCGGTCTGGTAGGCCGCGCCGGTGCCGACGAGGATGGGCGACACGGCCGCGGGCAGGGTGCGGGGCCGGGCACCCTCGATCCACTGGGAGAGGGTGGCCATGGTCCTGAGGTGTCCTTCGCGTCGGGTCGGTGGGGGCGTATGCCGTGTGGGTGCGTGGAGCGTGCGGGTGCGGCGCTCGATCGGTCGGGGTCAGAGCTCGTGCGGCGGGGCCGTCGCGGCCTGCCACTCGTCACGGGTCATTCTGCCGTCACCGCCACGAGGTGCGCTCGCACCCCGCCGCCCCACCCCGACCCGGCACAGCCCACAGCCTCGTCAGAGGCGGCGCAGGAAGTCGGGGTCGTCGTCGGGTCCGCGTGGCCCGGTCGGGCGCCCACCGGACCCGCGCGTCGGACCGCCGCCACGCGCCGCGGCGCGTCCGGCGAAGAACCACGCGAGCGGCCCAGCCACGGGGACGAGGACGGCGAGCAGCCAGACGGGCTTGGGCATGACCCGGACCTGGCGGCGGTCGGTCTGCACGCAGTCGACGAGCGCATAGATCGTCGCGAACACCACGATGGCGATGAACACGACTCGCAGCACGGCAACTCCTCGGTTCGGCGCCCGTGGCACCGGGCGGCGCCTCGCAGCCCTGTCGGCAGCCGGCGGCCGACGTCGAACTGCGGCGGACTGCGTCGGACTGCGTCGGGCCTGATGGGGATGCCCCCATCTTGCCACCGGTCAGGCCCGCTCCTGCAGCGCATGCCGGATCGCGGCCCGATCGGGCTTGCCGGGGCCGCGCTGCGGGATGCTCGTGAGCACGATCACGCGGCGCGGCAGGGCGGCCTCGGGGAGGATGCCGCGCAGTCGGTCACGAACCTCGCGGGTCGTGAGGTGCCCGGTCGGGTCGAGGAGGGTGACCGCGGCGCAGACGCTCTCGCCCCACTCGGGGTCGGGCAGCCCGAGGACGACGACGTCGAGCACGGCGTCGAGGTGGCGCGACATCGCGTCCTCGACGACTCCGGGGTTGATCTTGAGGCCGCCGCTGTTGATGACGTCGTCGGCGCGCCCGTCGATGACAAGCAGCCCGTCGTCGTCGAAGTGGCCGAGGTCGTCGGTGCGGAACCACCTCACGCCGTCGGGGTCGACGGTGAAGGCGTCGGCGGTCAGCCCCGGCTCGCCGAGGTAGCCGTGGGCGATGGTGTCGCCGCCGAGCACGACGTGGCGGTCGTTGTCGACGTGCAGGCGGCTGACGGGCAGCGGCACCCCGTCGTAGACGCAGCCCCCGGCCGTCTCGCTCATCCCGTAGGTCAGGCGCAGGGCCACCCCGGCCGACCGGGCGCGCTCGACCATGGCGGTCGGCGTCGCGGCGCCGCCGACGAGCACGCCGTCGTAGGTCGCGAGCGCCTCGAGGCCGGCGTCGTCGTCGAGCAGCCGACCGAGCTGCGTGGGCACGAGCGCGGTGTAGCGGCGACGGGCCGCGCTCGACGGCCGCAGCCGCGCGGTGGCCTCCGCGAACCGCGCGGCCGTGAAGCCGTCGCGCAGGTCGAGCACGCCGGGGTCGGTGCCCGCAGCGATCGAGCGCAGAAGCACCTGGAGCCCGGCGATGTGGTGGGCCGGCATGGCGAGCAGCCACGCCCCGCTGCCGCCGAGCACCTGGTGGGTCGCCGAGGCCGAGCGCGACAGCGCTTCGGCGGTCAGCAGCGCCCGCTTCGGCCGGCCGGTGGAGCCCGACGTGCCCACGGCGACGGCGAGACCGTCGGGGAGGTCGGCAGGGTCGTGACGGCCGATGAGGGGCGCAGGCGAGTTGGCGGCATACGGCAGCACGGGGGCCCCACCCTCGAGCGCGGCCTGGAGACGGGGCAGCAGCGTCAGGACGTCGTCGCCCAGGGGGACGGCGAGGGGCTGCAGCGCCGCTCCGGTCATGACGGCATTCTGCCGTGTGCACCCGAGTCCGGTGCCGCAGGGTCTCAGGCGCGGCGTGGGCGACGCAGCCCCGGACGCGAGCGGTGCGGGTCGACCTCGGCGAGCCGTCGCTGGCGCGCCGCCATGACGATCGTCCAGACGAGGGCGAGCGCGCACGCCGAGAAGCCGATGTGCGGTTCGAGAGGCAGGACGATGCCGAGGCCGCCGCCGACGACCCAGAGCATCTGGAGCATGGTCTCCGACCACCCGAAGACCGACGTGCGCACGCGCTCGGGCACGTCGCGCTGGACGAGGGCGTCGAAGCAGAGCTTGGCCAGCTGCGCGGAGAGCCCCTGGGCGAAGCCGAGCAGCACGAGGGTCCAGATGCCGTACCAGATGCCCGTCGCGACGCAGACGACCATCGCGCCCATCACCGAGAGCATCGCCGTGCGCTCCGGGTGGGAGGCCTGCACCACCCCGCCGAGCACGCTGCCCAGCGCGTTGCCGATGCCGATCGCGACGGCGACGAGCCCGATCACGAGCGGCCCGCTGAGACCGTCGATCGGCGCCTCCTTGGTGAGGAACGCGAGGTAGAGGATGAGGAAGCCGGTCAGCACGCGGGTGCCGCCCGTCGACCACATCGAGTGCATGACCGGCCACGGGATCGCCGCCTTGCGCCGCCGGAAGCGCCCGATGGGGCCGAGCGAGTCGACCGTCAGCGCCTCGTCGTCGGCTCGCTCCAGCGCGGGGGTATGCCGGGTGGCCGGGCCCGCGCCCGACACCCCGGCCCCGGGTGGTCGGGTGCGGATGGGGACGGTGTCCTCGAGGTTGAGCTCGCCCTCCGAGGAGTCGACCTGCTCCGGAAGTCTGATGGCCTGCACCGTGCCGAAGACGAAGATGACGAAGGCGGCCCGGAGCGCCCACGCCGGGCCTGCGAGGAGGGCGAGGCCGCCGACGGCGGCACCGATCACCGCTCCGACGACACCGGCCATCGAGACCCGGGAGTTCGCCGCGACGAGCGTCGTGCCGGCGGGCAGGAGGCGCGGCACGGCCGCCGCCCGGGTGACGTTGTAGGCCTTGGAGGCGACGAGACAGGCGAGCGCCGCCGGGAAGAGCCAGCCGCTGTTGCCGCCGATCGCCTCGGCCAGCACCCAGCAGAGGAAAGCCCGCACCGCGGTCGTCGTGCCGATGGCCCAGCGCCGGCCGTGGCTGAAGCGGTCGAGCAGCGGTCCGATGAAGGGCGCGAGCAGGACGAAGGGCACCATCGTCATGAGCAGGAAGGCGGCGACCTCGCTGCGGGCCTGCGCCGTCTGGGGGTTGAGGTAGAGGATGCCGGCGAGCGCGAGCATCATCACGGTGTCGCCCGCGGTGTGGCTCGCGTGCAGCTCGGTCATCCGTGCGAGGCCGCTCTCGCCGGCCCCGCCTGCGTGCGTGTAGGCGTGGATCCGGCGGGCGGCATACCGGCCGGAGCGGGCCGTCACGTGCACGGCTCCCGTCGCGGCCCGGCCGATGCCGCGTCCGACGGCGCGGGTCGCTTCGGTGGCGGCTTCGCGCGGCCGACGCTGGAAGTCGGCCGGCCGGCCGCCCTCGGGCACGTCGGGCGAGCCGCCAGCGGCAGGGGCGCGTCGCTCCTGCCCGCCGGTGTCGTCGCGCGGATCCACCTCCTCATCCTCTCCTGTCAGCAGGCCCCCGGGGCCCCGGACACCCGGTTCAGTGCCGGGACACGACGACCAGCCGGGGGTCGATGCTGCGAGCGGCTCGGCGGCATACGCTCGCGGCGTGAGCGACGCGCCGAACCAGCCCGACCCCACCCCCGTCACCACCCCCGACACCGGTCCCGACTCCAGTCCGCACCCCAGCCCCGACCCCAGCACCCGGACGACCCGCTTCGCGGTCGTCTGGTCGGCGTTGCTGGGCAGCGTGCTGCTCGGTGCCGCGGTGTGGCTCTCGGTGACCAGCTGGTCGGTGTTGCGCGCCGGGCACCCGGCGCACCGGCTCACGCTCGTCGCGACAGGTGTCGTCGGGGCCCTGCTCATCCTGCGGGCGGTCCTCCTGCAGCGGCGCGGCCCCCGAGCGGGCAGCGCGTCACGGCGCCGCTGGCCACGCGTGCTCGGTCGCACCGTCGCGGGCCTGGCGACCGTCGTGGTCGTCGGCTCCCTCGTCTGGCTCGTACCCTTCGCGGCAACCCCGCCGGCGATCGCAGCCATGTCCGGCTCAGCCGGGGTGCGCGTCACCGACGCCACGACGACGATCACCCTGACGCCCGAGACCGGCTCTGCGACAAGGGGACTCGTCTTCCAGCCCGGCGCGCGGGTCGACCCGCGGGCCTACGTGCCCCTGCTGGCGGAGGTGAGCCGCAGCGGCGTCCTCGTCGTCATCGTCAAGCAGCCCTTCGACATCGGCTTCCTCGCGATCGATGCGCCGGCCTCGGCGATCGCCGCGCACCCCGAGGTCCGCACGTGGGCCGTCGGTGGGCACAGCCTCGGTGGCGTCGCCGCGTCGTCGTATGCCGGGTCGCACACCGACACGGTCCGTGGCCTCGTGCTCTGGGCCTCCTACCCGCTCGGGTCGCTCGCCCAGAGCGGCCTGAAGGTCGCCTCGATCTCGGGCTCCGCCGACGCGCTGGCGACCCCCGCCGACATCGAGGCGAGCCGGGTGGACCTGCCCGGCGACACGGCATACACCGTCGTCGAGGGCGGCGTGCACGCCTTCTTCGGCGACTACGGCGAGCAGCCCGGCGACGGCACGCCGGGGGTGAGCCGAGAGGACGCCCAGCGCCAGATCGTCGAGGCCACGGCGGCTCTCATGGCGTCGCTGCCGGCGAGCTGACGGGGGAGCGGGGGCTCAGCCCTTGAAGATGCAGGTCGGGTCGTCGTCGACCTCGGCGAGCAGCTCGTCCATCGAGCCGAACTGGCGGTTGCCCTCGGCGTACTCGTGCCACCGCTCGTTGCGGTCGCGCCAGTAGAGCGCCCAGTCCCTCGTGCCGACGCGGTAGCGCAGCTGCGCCATCGCGAAGTGGGTCCAGTCCCCGATGCCGTCGTAGGGGACCCGGGTCTCGCACAGGGTCACGTTGCGCCCGCGGACGTGGAACTCGAAGCGCACCTCGTGCAGGACTCGGTCGGGCACGGCCGCCGCGCACCAGCGGCGCACGCGGGCCAGGTCGGTCTCGGGGGGCGGGGTGGACGGCATACGCGATCGGCTCCTCAGAAGTACCAGGGGAAGGGCGACCAGTCGGGCTCGCGCTTCTCGAGGAACTGGTCACGGCCCTCGACGGCCTCGTCGGTCATGTAGGCGAGGCGCGTCGCCTCACCGGCGAAGACCTGCTGGCCCATGAGGCCGTCGTCGGTGAGGTTGAAGGCGAACTTCAGCATCCGCTGCGCCTGCGGGCTCTTGCCCATGATCTCCGTCGCGACCTGGAGGGCCTCGCGCTCGAGGTCGGCGTGGTCGGCGACGATGTTGACCGCGCCCATCCGCTGCATGTCCTCGGCGGAGTAGGTGCGGCCGAGGAAGAAGATCTCGCGGGCGAACTTCTGGCCGACCATCTTGGCGAGGTAGGCGCTGCCGTAGCCGGCGTCGAAGCTGCCCACGTCGGCGTCGGTCTGCTTGAAGCGGGCGTGCTCGCGGCTCGCGATCGTCAGGTCGCACACGACGTGGAGCGAGTGCCCGCCCCCGGCGGCCCAGCCGGGAACGACGGCGATGACGACCTTGGGCATCGTGCGGATGAGGCGCTGGACCTCGAGGATGTGCAGGCGGCCACCCTGAGCCTTGGTGCGCGCAGTGTCGACGGTGTCGGCCGTGTCGCCCTCGGCGTACTGGTAGCCGGAGCGGCCGCGGATGCGCTGGTCACCTCCGGAGCAGAACGACCACTTGCCGTCCTTGGGGCTGGGGCCGTTGCCGGTGAGGAGCACGACCCCGACGTCGGGGGTCATGCGGGCGTGGTCGAGCGCACGGTAGAGCTCGTCGACCGTGTGCGGCCGGAAGGCGTTGAGCACCTCGGGGCGGTCGAAGGCGATGCGCACGACGCCCGACTCCGCGTGGGGGCGCCCCACGACCGGCCGGCGGCGGTGGTAGGTGATGTCGGTGAGCTCGAAGCCCTCGACGGTCTCCCACTCGGCCGGGTCGAAGATGTCGGACACGCTGCGCTCGCTGCTCTCGCTGGTCACGGACCGACCCTACCGACGGGGCTAGCCTCGCCCGTATGCCGATCCCTCCCTACGTCTCCCACCTGCGCACCATGGTCGGCCGGGAGCTGCTGTGGATGCCGGGCGTCACGGCCGTCGTGCTGCGCGACGGCGACGGCGGCGGGGGACCGGGCGGGCTCGAGGGCTCGCAGGAGGTGCTGCTCGTGCGGCGCTCCGACAACGGGGCGTGGACCCCGGTGACGGGGATCGTCGACCCGGGGGAGCACCCGCACGTCACCGCGGTGCGCGAGGTGGCGGAGGAGGCGAGCGTGGTGGCGGAGGTTGAGCGCCTCGTCTGGGTGTCGGCGAGCGGGGTCGTCACGCACGTCAACGGTGACCTGGGGCAGTACCTCGACCACACGTTCCGGTGCCGGTGGGTCTCGGGCGACCCGGTGCCGGGCGACGACGAGGCCACCGAGGCGGGCTGGTTCGCGCTCGATGCGCTGCCGGAGATGGCGCAGCTCTTCCTCGACCGCATCGCCGTCGCCGTGGAGAACCCGCGGGACGTGCGGCTGGGCTGAGCGCTCGCCGCCTCGGGGCGGGCGTGCGGGGCGCTCGGCGCGCAGAAAACGGGAGGCGGACTGTCGGTGGCGATCTGTAGCGTTTTGTCATTGTGACGATGACGAGGGTGGAGCAGGACGAGGCGCAGGGCACGACGCAGGCTGGGGGCTCGCGCGGTGCCGCGCTGCCGGCGGGCCGGGTGCCCGTCGACTGGCGCCGGGTCCGGCGACCGCTCACCGTCGTCTGCTTCTCGATGTCGCTGCTCGGCGCCGTTGCGGCCTCGCTCGGGTCGATGGTCGCGGGCCGCCTCGCCGAGAACGCCACCTCGACGCTCGTCGTGCTGCTGGCGGCGTGCGTCGTCGGCGGCGCCCTCATCGACACCGTCGCCAAGACGATCTGGGCCACGGTGTGCGACCGGGCCGAGGGCAGGCTGCGCGCCGACCTGCTCGACGCCGCGATGGCCCAGCCCCTCTCCGAGCTGTCCGAGCAGGCGGTGGGCGAGGTGCTCGACCGCATCGACGACGACACCTGGGAGGTCGGCCAGCTCATGCGCTGGGGCGTGTGGCAGGCCGTGCGCACCCTCCTCGCCTCCGGTCCGCTGTGGATCGTGGCGAGCTTCGCCTGGTGGCCGGCGGCCTTCCTCTTCCCCCTCACCGGCTTCGCGACCTGGTGGGTCGTGCGCAGGTTGCTGCCGCAGGTCGCCGAGCGCAAGGTCGTCGAGGAGGCCGCCTGGACCGACCACGCTGCGTCCACCGAGGAGGGCGTCGCCGCCCGCGACGACCTGCGCACCGCCCTCGGCCAGGCGCACGTGCTGCGCCGCAACGCCCGCATGGCGGCCCGGGTCCACGCTGCCCTCGACCTGGTGCTCCAGGTCGAGGCCCGCATCACCCGGCGCAGCGGCGGGCTGCTCCACGGCGCGCTCGCGGCGGTCGCGGTCGTCGGCACGGCTCTCGTGCTCGCCGGCAACCTGTCGACCGCCCGTCTCGTCACGCTCTTCCTCGTCACGACGATGTTCGTCGGTGGCGTCGACATGCTGGCTCGTCACCTCCCCGACCTGCAGGAGGGCTTCGGCGCGGTGCTGAGGCTGCGGGCGATGCTCGCCTCCCCGGCCGAGCCGACCGGGGGTATGCCGCTCCACGACGGACCGCTCGACGTCGAGTTCCGCGACCTCGAGTTCGCCTACGGCACAGGCACCTTCGCGCTTCGGGACGTCAACCTCCTCGTCCCCGCGGGACACACGTGCGCGCTCGTGGGACGCACCGGCTCCGGCAAGTCGACTCTTGCTTCGCTGCTCTCGCGGGCCGTGGAGCCGCCGCGCGGTAGCGTGCTGCTCGGAGGCGTCGACGTGCGCGACCTCGACCTGCAGCAGCTGCGCGCCGCCATCGGCGTCGTCACCCAGCGCACGGAGGTGCTCGCCGGCACCCTTGCCGAGAACATGAAGCTCTTCGGCGACGTGCCCCGCGCCCGGGTCGAGGCCGCGGTCGCCGAGCTCGGTCTCACCGAGTGGGTGGCCGGGTTGCCCGACGGGCTCGACACGATGCTCGGCCCGGGTGGCACGACGCTCTCGGCGGGCGAGGAGCAGCTCGTCGCCTTCGCCCGGCTGCTCGTGCGCGACGTGCGTGTCGTCGTGCTCGACGAGGCCACGGCCCGCATGGACCCGGTGACCGAGGCCCGCGTGGTGCGGGCCGCCGACCGGCTCATCTCGGGACGCACGGGCATCCTCGTCGCCCACCGGCTCTCGACGACCGAGCGGGCCGAGCAGGTCGCCGTGCTCGCCTCGGGTCGCGTCGTCGAGCACGGCCCGCGTGCCCGGCTGGCCGCTGCCGACGGGCCGTTCCGACGGCTGCTCGACGCGGCAGCCCACGAGGTGGCCGTCGAGGAGCACCACCACGACGAGGCGGCCATCGGCTCGGTGCGCCGCAGCACGACCCCGCCACCACTACCGGTGCTGGCTCCGACGCCGAGCCTGGCCCGGCAGGTGCTCCATGCCGTGCGCATCCAGCCGCAGTGGGGCCTGGTCGGCGCGTCGCTCTTCCTGCTCGCCTCGCTGACCGGCGCGTTCGGCGCGGTGACCGGGTGGCTCTGGGGCCTCGTCGTCACCGACCTGCAGGCGGGGCAGAACCCCGCCTGGCTCACGGCCGGTCTCGTCGTCTCGCTCGTCATCGGTCCGCTTCTGCTCTCGCAGGCCTTCCGCTCCTATCCCCACTGGTGGGTCGAGGTCCGGCTGCGCGTGCGCGCCGCAGTGCTCGCGGGCCAGACCGCGCAGCGCCGGCTCGTGCGCACCCCGCCCGGCGAGGTCGTCGCCCGCACGATGGACGCCGACCGGCTCGCGCGCTACACCGACCGGTGGGTCGACTTCGTCAACGGACTCGTCGTCGCCTCGGTCACGGCGCTGATCGCCGGCACGTGGCTCGCGGGGGCGGTCCTGCTCGTCGTCATGGTCACCTCGGCGCTCGCCTCGACCCTCGGGCGCCCCGTCGCCGGGCGCTCGGCAGCAGCCGCGTCGACGGCGCGCGCCGACTTCGGGCGCTCTCTCGTCTCGGCGCTCGAGTCGATCCGCACGGTCAAGCTTGCTGCGGCCACCCCGCAGGTGCACCGCCACCTGCACTCGGTCGACGGCGGCCGGGTCGACGCGGCAGTGCGCGAGCACCGGGTGCAGGCCCTGCTCGACGGCGTGCCCGTCGTCATGGTCCAGTGCGGGGTCGTCGCCGCCTGGGCCGGGTTCCTGCACGGCACGTGGCCCCTGGCCACCACCCTGCTCGTCGCCAACGCGGTCAGCGGGTTCGACTGGTTCGGCCGCGTCGCCGGCTCGGTCGTCACCGAGGCGCCGGGCGTGCGCGCCTGGATGAACGCCACGAGCGAGCTGGCGGGCGGTGGCGACCTCATGGACGTGCCCGCGGGCATGGACCTCGTGCGCGGCACGGCCGACGCGCCCCAGCCGGGGCAGCGCGACCCCCTGCGGACTCTCCGCCTGCAGCGTCTGACGGCGATCCACGACGACGGCACCATCGGTGTGGAGGACGTCGACCTCACCGTCGAGGCAGGCGAGCTGGTGCTCCTGCTCGGCCAGGTCGGCTCGGGCAAGTCGAGCCTGCTGTCGACGCTGGCGGGGCTGACGTCCCATACCGGAAGCGTTCTGTGGAACGGTCGCGTGCTGGCCGAGCCGGAGGTCGGGCTGCGGCCCGGAAGGGTCTCGCACATCGCCCAGGTGCCGCGGGTGCTGTCGGGCAGCTTCACGGGCAACATCGCGCTCGACCACGCCGACCGGCAGGTCGAGCCCGCCCTCGTGACGGCGCGCATGGAGCGCGACGTCGCCGAGGCCGGCGGACCGCAGGCGCTGGTGGGCCACCGTGGCGTCAGGCTCTCCGGCGGGCAGGTGCAGCGGCTGGCCCTCGCCCGCGCGCTCGCCTGCGAGGCCGACCTGCTGCTCGCCGACGACGTCTCCTCGGCCCTCGACGCCGCGACGGAGATCGAGCTCTGGGCGGCCCTGCGCTCCGGCGGGGCCACCGTCATCGGTGCGACGAGCAAGGCCGCCGCGCTGGCGCAGGCCGACCGTGTCGTCGTCCTCGACGGCGGCCGGGTCGTCGAGACCGCGCCGTGGCGCGAGCTGGCCCAGCGGTGGGGCCACCTCGCCGGGTGAACCCACCGTTTCGGCGAGATCATGGCTACCGTCGCGCAGTAGGGCTGTCCGCGCACGCTCGCCTCTGGGGAACGGGATCATGTTCGACAAGGTCATGCTGCGCCTCGGCCGCGCACCGGAGAGGTACCCCAAGGCTCTGGTGGCGCCCGACCGTGACGAGGGCAAGGGCGGCGAGGGCGGCGAGGGTGTGCTGTCGTCGTGGTGGACGACCGGCGTCGGCGCCGTCCTCGCGCTCGCGGGGGCGGCCGGCGCCGTCTGGGGGCTGGTGCAGCTGGGTGGCGCCCTCTCGGCCGACAACCGCTCGAACCCGCTGCGCGAGATCGGTGTCGTCATGGCTGTGGGGGCGACCGCGCTCGGAGCCATCGTCCTGCTCAGCGGTGCCGGTCTCGTGTGGGCCGCTGCTCGGCGCAGGCGGGCTCGAGGGCCACGGCCCCGGCGGCCATGAGGCAGCGATGGAGCTGCGCAGCGCTGATGCTGTCGGTGCACCGTGCCAAGGTCGGCGGATGACCGAGAGCCACACCGACGACCAGTCCGAGAGCCGGCCCGAGGGCGAGACCGAGAGCCGGCCCGAGGGCGAGACCGAGAGCCGCCCTGAGGGCCAGTTCGAGAGCCGCACCGCGGGCCCCGGGCAGATCCCTGCACGGGCCCAGCCGGAGAGCCTCAGCGGCACCACCTTCGTGAATCGCTCCCTGCGCGGCACCAGGTTCGTCAGCTGCGACCTGAGCGACGCGGTCGTGCGGGGGAGCGATGTCGCCGGGATGGAGATCGACTCCCCGTGGCTGCTGGAGCAGGGCGGCCGGCTGCTCGTCAACGGCGTCGACGTCGTTGCCTTCGTCGACGCAGAGCTCAACCGTCGCTTCCCGGGGCGCGCGCTGCGCGAGGCCGGCGACCCTGTGGGCCTACGCTCCGCCTGGGCGGCGGTGGAGTCTGCCTGGGCCGCCACGCTCGACCGCGCGACCGGCATGCCGGACGGGACGGTCGACGCGAGGGTCGACGGTGAGTGGTCGCTGGCCCAGACCCTGCGGCACCTCGTCATGGCGACTGACGTGTGGCTCGGGAGGGCGGTTCTCGAGCGGGAGCAGCCCTACCACCCGGTCGGCCTGCCGAACGACGACCACGACAGCGATGCCTACGACGCGTCCGTGTTCTCCGCCGAGGTGCCCTCCTTCGAGGAGGTTCTCGTGGCGCGGGCCGGGCGTCAGGCGATGGTGCGCGACGTCATCGGCGGGCTGTCGCAGGCTGACCTCTCCGAGCCGCGGCGCAACCCGCACGACCCGGAGGTCGACGAGACGGTGCTCTCGTGCCTGCGCACGATCCTCGAGGAGGAGTGGGAGCACCACCGGTATGCCGTGCGCGACCTCGACGCCCTCGCCGCGGGCTCCGCAGACCGGCCGCAGTGAGCCCGCAGTGACGCCGGCCGGTGACATGACATCTGTCAGGGCCAGGCGCTGACAGAGGGGCCGGGTCGCCTGGCGCCGGCGCGCCTACCGTCGAAGCAGAACGGGGCCGACGGCCCCACCGGACGGAGGAGACCTCGTGTTCTCGCCTCGCAACCTCGTCATCGCCGGAGTGGTGCTCATCGCCATCGCGCTGGGCTCGTCGGGCCACGGACTCTGGTGGCTCGTCGGCTTCCTGTGGTTCCTGCCGCACCTCGGCAGGAGGGGCCACCTCTGTGGTGGCGCCGCTCGCAGGGGCGGCCACGTCGGCGACTCCTCGCAGGCCCCGCAGTCAGACGCGCAGGTCGGATCCCCGGCGCCCGACGCCCACCACGACCGTCACGTGGCCTTCCCCGAGACCCGGTGACGTCCTGAGCCCGCCCACCGCGACCCGTATGTCGCCGACACGCCCAGCGTGGTCGGCCATGATGGGGGCATGACCGGCTCGCCCGACCTGCCCGACGTGAGCGACCTCCTCGAGCGCGCGCAGGTCGTCGCGCTGCCGATGCGGGTGCGCTTCCGCGGCGTCGACGTTCGCGAGGCCGTGCTCTTCGAGGGACCCTCCGGTTGGGGCGAGTTCGCCCCCTTCGTGGAGTACGACGACCGCGAGGCCTCGCGGTGGCTGGCCTCCGCGATCGAGGCCGCGTATGCCGCCTGGCCCGATCCGCGTCGAGAGGTCGTCCCCGTCAACGCGACGGTCCCCGCGGTCGGCCCCGACGACGTGCCCGCGGTGCTTGCCCGCTTTGACGGGTGCGCGACAGCCAAGGTCAAGGTCGCCGAGAGCGGCCAGACCCTCGCCGACGACCTCGACCGGGTGGCGGCGGTGCGCGACACGATGGGCCCCTCCGCACGCATCCGGGTCGACGCCAACGGCGGCTGGAGCCTCGACGAGGCCGTCGAGGCCATCGGCAAGCTCGCCGCATACGACCTCGAGTACGCAGAGCAGCCGTGCGCCACTGTCGACGAGCTTGCTCGATTGCGAAAGGCTCTGGCGCGCAACGGGATCGACGTACCAGTCGCAGCCGACGAGTCGATCCGCAAGGCTGAGGACCCGCTTCTCGTCGCCCGCCTCGAGGCGGCCGACCTCGTCGTCGTCAAGGTCGCACCGCTCGGCGGCGTCGCGCGGGCGCTCGAGATCGTCGAGGCGTGTGGACTGCCGGCGGTCGTGTCGTCAGCTCTCGACACGAGCGTCGGCATCGCAGCCGGGGTCGCCCTCGCCGCCGCGCTGCCCGGTCTCGACCACGCGTGTGGCCTGGGCACGGTCAGCCTCTTCGAGCGCGACGTCGCGCGCCAGCCGCTCCGCCCCCGAGGCGGCGTGCTCGTCCCCGGCCGCGCCGAGCCGGACCGCGAGGCGCTCGCTGCCCTTGCCGCCCCCGACGAGCGGCAGCGCTGGTGGCGCGAACGTCTCGTCCGGTGCCACGCCCTGCTCGCTGACGGGAGCCCTCGATGATCCACGCCTGCCTCAACGGTGACCGACCCCCGGGTGCGCACCCGCCCATCCCGGTGACCCCTGACGAGCTGGCCCGTTCGGCTGCGAGCTGCGTCGCGGCCGGAGCCGGCATGGTGCACGTGCACCCCCGCGACGAGCACGGCCGCGAGTCCCTGGCGGCGCGACACGTCGTCGAGACCGTCACCGCGATCAGGGCCCTCACCCCCGGTCTGCGGGTCAGCGTCACCACCCGTGACGGCATCGTCAACGGCCCGCGAGCAAAGCTGGCGGAGGTCTCCGCGTGGCCGAGCCCCGACCTCGGTGGGCCCGACTGCGCCAGCGTCAACTGGCACGAGGAGGGTGCACTCGACATCGCAACGGCACTGCGCGAGAAGGGGATCGGCGTCGAGGCAGGCATCTGGAGCCCGCGCGCGACGATCGCCTTCGTGTCGA
Organism: Humibacillus xanthopallidus; assembly: GCF_006717145.1. Classification (GTDB taxonomy): domain Bacteria; phylum Actinomycetota; class Actinomycetes; order Actinomycetales; family Dermatophilaceae; genus Humibacillus; species Humibacillus xanthopallidus. Next base: position 1,120,353 of record NZ_VFQF01000003.1, read on the forward strand.
CGAACTGGCCGTGGCAGGTCGAGCGGGTGCTCATCGAAGTCATCCCCGGTCAGACGCCCGGCTCCGAGGGCACGTGGGCCGCCGAGCGCATCCTGGCGGCTCTGGGGATGACGCCCGCGCCGTTGCTCGTGCACGGTGAGGACGCGTGGACCTGGCCCGTGCTCCGCTGGGCCCAGGCTTCGGGCTTCGACGTGCGCATCGGTCTCGAGGACACCCGCTACCTGCCCGACGGCAGCATCGCCCACGGCAACTCGGAGCTCGTGCGGGTCGCCACCGAGTCCGAGCCCGGCGCGCCCTCTCAGTGGCCGGTGCCCGACCCGCTCTGACCGGTCGCCCGGGCGCGCCCGGGCTCAGGCCCGAGTGTCGCGCGCCTGTCAGAGGGGAGGCACGGCCTGCTGGGCCAGGTCGCGGAGCCACGCGGCTTCGCCCCGCCGGTCGACCCGAGACACGGGCACCTCGAGAACCCTGATGCCAGAGGGCTGCTCGTCGAGAGCCGCACCGAGCCGACTGAGATCGGTGACGCGCTCGTATGCCGTGTGGTGCGCCGCGCACAGTGCCTCAAGGTCGGTGCCATGCGGGGTGCCGAAGACCCGCTCGAACGCGCTGGCGTACGTCCGGTCGCCCTGCTCGAGAGCGCTGAAGATGGCGCCGCCGTCGTCGCTCAGCACGACGAGCGTCAGGTCGGGTCGCGGCTCGCCCGGGCCGATGAGCAGCCCGTTGGTGTCGTGCAGGAACGTCAGGTCGCCGAGGTAGGCGATGGTGCGGGACGCGCCCGGCCGGCCGAGCGCCACGCCGACTGCGGTCGACACGACGCCGTCGATGCCGGCGAGGCCGCGGTTGCCGACGACGAAGCGGTGCTCGAGCGGGGGCCACGGGGTCGCCATGACGTCGAGGTCGCGAACCGGGTTGGAGGAGCCGACGACGAGGGTCGCGTGGCCCACGACAGCACGACCGACGACTGCTGCGACCGCCAGGGGAGAGTCGGTGCGCAACCCGGCATCGATGAGGGCCCCGAGCCGGTCGTCGGCCTCACGCCAGGCGCTGAACCACGCGGGGTCGTCGGGGCCAGAGACCGTCGGCACCGCGCCCAGCACCCTCGCCACGCGCCCGGGGTCGGTGGCGACGCCGTCAGGTCCCCGCACGGCCAGCACCTCGAGGCCGGGATCGCTGAGCATCCCGGTGACGGGGCGCGAGAGGGTGGGGTGCCCGATGACGACGACGCGCTCGACCTCGTCGCGCAGGGCGGTGGTGAGCAGCAGCCGACCGGTGCGGATCGCCTGGCGACCGATGCGGGCCCCCGAGGTCGGCTCGGCGACGAGCGGCCAGTTCGCCGCCTCGGCCAGCAGCCGGGCCGCCGGGCCGGCCCCGTCACCCGCGACGACGACGGTGCGCGGCCCGAGAGCGAGCCGGAGCCGGTCTTCGTCGCCTCGCGCCAGCCCCGCCATGGCGGGATCGTTGCGGTGCGCGCCGTCCTCCGGCCGCGTGACGTCAGCCGTGGCGGGATCGTTGCGGGGATCCCCGTCCCCGGGCCGCGTGACGTCAGCCGTGGCGGGATCGTTGCGGTGCGCGCCGTCCTCCCGCCGGGTCCACCAGGTGCCGGGGTCGGAGCCTGGTGGCAGGAGGCCACCGTCGAGCTGGAGGTTGAGCTGCGTCGGGCCGGCCGACGTGCACGCCTCAGTCACCGCAGCGCGGAGCCTCGCATCCTCGTCACCTGCCGTGAGGTCGTGACACGGCGCGAAGACCCCGAAGATGCCAGCTTGCTCGGTCGTCTGGTTGGCGCCGGCGCCGCGCAGCCGGTCGGGCCGGTCGGCACTGACGACGACGAGGCGCCGGCCGGTGTGGTGGGCCTCCATGACCGCGGGCAGCAGGTTGCCGACCGCCGTCCCGGACGTCGTGACGACGGCAACCGGACGACGCGAGCCCGTCGTCAGGCCGAGGGCGAGGAAGCCCGCCGACCGCTCGTCGACCCGCACGTGCAGTCGCAGGTCACCGGCTCCGTCGGCCGCGTGCAGCACGAGCGCGAGGGGAGCCGACCGCGACCCGGGGGCGAGCACGACGTCGCGCACCCCCGCGAGCCACAGCTCCTGCACGACGCGCAGTGCCAGGGCGTATGCCGTCCGGCTGCCCTCGTCGCCCATGCCGGCCCCGGCTCAGTCGCCCGAGAGGGCGTCGCGCATCGGGATGAGCTTCGCCGTCGACTCGGCGACCTCGGCCTCGGGGTCCGACCCCGCGACGATGCCGCACCCGGCATACAGCCTGATCTGGCTCGCGTCGCCGGGGGCGAAGGCGCCGCTGCGCAGGGCGATGCCCCACGCGCCGTCACCGCCGGCGTCCATCCAGCCCACCGGGCCGGCGTAGCGGCCGCGGTCCATGTGCTCGAGCTCGCCGATGAGCTGGACGGCGCGGGCGGTCGGCGTGCCCCCGACGGCGGCGGACGGGTGGAGCGAGGCGGCGAGCGTGAGGGAGGAGGCGTCGTCGGCGCTCACGGCAGCGACGTCGGTCGCGAGGTGCATGACGTTGGGCAGGTGCAGCACGAAGGGCGCCTCGGGCACGTTCATCGACGACGAGTGCGGCTCGAGGGCGTCGGCGACGGACCGCACGGCGTACTCGTGCTCCTCGAGGTCCTTGGAGGACCGGGCGAGCGACGCGGCGAGGCCGAGGTCCTTCGCGTCGTCGCCGGTGCGGCGGATCGTGCCCGCGAGCACCCGCGAGGTGATGAGGCCCTGGTCGCGCCGGACGAGCAGCTCGGGCGTCGCGCCGACGAGACCGGCCACCGAGAAGACCCAGGTGTTCTCGTAGCGCTCGGCGAGGCGGCGCAGCAGCCACCGCGCGTCGATGGGGGACCGGGCGCTCGCGACGAGGTCACGGGCGAGCACGACCTTGTCGACCTCACCGGCGTTGATGCGGGCGACGGCCTCCGCGACCGAGTGGGCGTAGTCGGCCGGCGAGACCGAGCCGTCGGCGAAGGTGACACCCTGCGGCGGCTCGGGATCGCTTGCGGGAGTTGGGGACTCGAGGATCGTCAGCTGCGGGTCGAGCGAGACCGTGGTCAGCCAGGTGCGTCCGTCGCGGCGGCCGACGATCGTCGAGGGCACGACGAGCCGCGCGCTCTCGGCGGAGTCGTCGGCGAAGGGGAAGGAGCCGAAGCTGACGAGGCCGGTGCCCGGGCGCTCGACCTCGTCACGCACGACGGCGTGGCTCACGACCTCGCGCCACCACGCCTCGGCGTCGCGGAAGCGGTCCGGCCCGCGCGACTCGAAGGTCAGGGCGCGGCCCCAGCCGACGAGACCCTCGCCGCGGCGGACCCACGACACGAGCTGGTCTGGCTCGGCGCCGGCGGGCAGCAGGGTCAGCAGCGGGTCCGTCAGCTCGAGGGGCGCCGTGCGCACGACGAGCGTCGGGGCCGTCGCGGGTGACGGCGCTTCGGGGACGGGAAGCGTGGACATCGCCAGCAATGCTACGGCTGCCGCACCACCTCCCCGCGCCAGTCGGTCGGCACCGGTCCGGCCGAGCCCGCCGGACGGCATACCGCAGCGCTCGGAGACACCACGTCGGGTGCGAGGATGGGCGCATGACCCGCGCCCAGCTCGACAAGAAGCCCGTCGATGTCGCGTCGATGTTCGACACCGTCGCCGAGAAGTACGACGTGACCAACGACGTGCTCTCCCTCGGCCAGGACCGGCTGTGGCGCCGCGCCGTCGTCAAGGCCGTCGACGCGAAGCCGGGGGAGCGGATCCTCGACATCGCCGCCGGCACGGGCACCTCGAGCGAGCCGTGGGCCGACCGTGAGATCGAGGTCGTGCCGGCCGACTTCTCGCTCGGCATGCTGCGCGTCGGCAACCGGCGCCGCCCCGACATGGCCTTCACGGCCGCCGACGCGATGAGCCTGCCGTTCGCCGACGCGAGCTTCGACGTCGTGACGATGAGCTTCGGCCTGCGCAACGTCGCCGACGCCGCCACGGCGCTGCGCGAGTTCCTCCGCGTGACCAAGCCGGGCGGGCGACTGCTCGTCTGCGAGTTCAGCCAGCCCGTCAACAAGGCCTTCCGCACCGTCTACAGCAACTACCTCATGCGGGCGCTGCCGTCGGTCGCGCGGCGCACGTCGAGCAACCCCGACTCCTACGTCTACCTCGCCGAGTCGATCCGCGCCTGGCCGCCGCAGGGCGAGCTCGCCCGCACCATCGAGCAGGCCGGCTGGCAGCAGGTCGGCTGGACCAACCTCACCGGCGGCGTCGTCGCCCTCCACCACGGCACCAAGCGCTGACCCTTCCGAGGTCGAGTGGCCCCGTCGTCACACGGGTCCCAGCGGAAGGGCACCGTTGAGCGGTCAGGCGTGTGACGACGGGGCCACTCGACGGTTGGGTTGTGCAGGGTTAGGTATGCCTTATCTGACAGGGCGGAAAACTCCGGAATAGACTCCCCGGAGAGTTCGTGAAGATCTTCACAAGCAGTTCGGAAGCATGCAGGGAGCCATGACCAGTTCGAGCGTCGCGCCCAGCCCCGCGGGGGCTGGCGGTGCCTCCGTGGAGCGCGCCGACGTCATCGTCGTCGGTGCCGGCCCGGGCGGCAGCGCGACGGCGGCCTACCTCGCCGACCACGGCCTCGACGTCGTGCTCCTCGAGAAGTCGGCCTTCCCGCGCGACAAGATCTGCGGCGACGGCCTCACGCCCCGCGCGACCAAGGAGCTCATCTCCCTCGGCATCGACACGACGGGCTGGCAGCGCACCCAGGGGCTGCGGATCAAGGGCGGTGGCCACACGCTCCAGCTCGACTGGCCGTCGGGCGAGGCCTTCCCGTCCTACGGCATGGTGCGCACCCGGGCCCAGCTCGACGAGACCCTCGCCCGGCACGCCGAGCGCAAGGGCGCCCTGCTCCACGAGCGCACGAGCGTCACCGCGCCGGTCCGCGACTCGTCCGGCCGGGTCACCGGCGTCACGGCCAAGCGTCTCGACGACGCCGGCCGGGCCACCGGCGAGACCGTCTCCTACCGCGCACCCGTCGTCGTCGCGAGCGACGGCGTCTCCAGCCGGCTCGCCACCGCCGTCGGCCGGACCAAGCGCGAGGACCGCGTCATGGGCGTCGCCGTGCGCGCCTACTACCGCACGCCGCGCCGCGACGACTACATGGAGAGCCACCTCGAGCTGTGGACCCGTGACGAGAGCGGCAAGCGCATCCTCATGCCGGGCTACGGCTGGCTCTTCCCGCTCGAGGACGGCCGCACCAACGTCGGCCTCGGCACGCTCGACACCACCTCGGCCTTCCAGAAGACCGACTACAAGGACGTCATGCGTCGCTGGGTCGAGGACATCGGTCCTGACTGGCACCTCGAGCACGACGAGGAGGCCGGCCCGATCCGCGGCGCCGCCCTGCCGATGGGCTTCAACCGCACCCCGCTGTATGCCGACGGCCTCCTTCTCGTCGGCGACTCGGGTGGCATGGTCAACCCGTTCAACGGCGAGGGCATCGACTACGCCCTCGAGGCCGCGCGGGTCGGCGCCGAGCTCATCGCCCAGTCGATGGCCCGCCCGACCGACGCCGAGCGCGAGCGGGTGCTCGCGGCATACCCCAAGGTCATGAAGGACGAGCTCGGCGGCTACTTCACGCTGGGGCGCTGGTTCGCGCACGCGATCGGAAACCCCGAGGTCATGCGCCTCGCGACGAAGTACGGCCTGCCCCGCACGACGCTCATGCGCTTCCTGCTCAAGGTGATGGCCAACCTGCCCGAGCCGGGCGGCAAGGCGGCGAGCGACCGCATCATCAACGGCCTCTCACGGCTGGCGCCGGACGCATGACCGACACGCTCACCGGCCTCCTTGTGACGCCGAGCACAATCGCGCGCCACGCCCCTAGGATGGGCCTGCCGCGCACCCGCAGCGAAGCCAGGCACGACACGCACGACCGAAAGGCACGTGACCGAGGATGAACTCGTACGTCCCGATCCTCTTCATGCTGGGACTCGGCTTCGCGTTCGCCGCGTTGTCGGTGTTCACCTCACTCGTCGTGGGGCCGAAGCGCTACAACCGCGCCAAGCTCGAGGCCTACGAGTGCGGCATCCAGCCGACGCCCCAGGCGGCCGGCGGTGGTCGCGTGCCGATCAAGTACTACCTGACGGCGATGCTCTTCATCATCTTCGACATCGAGTCGGTGTTCCTCTATCCCTTCGCGGTGGCGTTCAACAAGCTCGGCCTCTTCGCCCTCGTCGAGATGGTGCTCTTCATCCTCACGGTCTTCATCGCCTACGCCTACGTGTGGCGGCGCGGCGGGCTCGAGTGGGACTGATCGGGACCCTCGTGCAGAGGTGTGTCAGCACGGGTCCAGCGGCGAAGTACTAGTAAGGAGTTGGCAATGGGTCTGGAAGAGAAGCTCCCGTCAGGGTTCCTGCTCTCGACGGTGGAGAACCTCGCGGGCTACATGCGCAAGGCCTCGATCTGGCCGGCGACGTTCGGCCTCGCCTGCTGCGCCATCGAGATGATGGCCGTCGGCACGCCCGACTACGACATCGCCCGCTTCGGCATGGAGCGCTTCTCGGCGACCCCGCGCCAGGCCGACCTGATGATCGTCGCCGGCCGCGTCAGCCAGAAGATGGCCCCCGTCGTGCGCCAGGTCTACGACCAGATGCCCAACCCCAAGTGGGTCATCTCGATGGGTGTCTGCGCGAGCTCGGGCGGCATGTTCAACAACTACGCCATCGTGCAAGGCGTCGACCACATCATCCCCGTCGACATCTACCTGCCCGGCTGCCCGCCGCGCCCGCAGATGCTGCTCAACGCGATCATCGAGCTGCACCACCAGATCGAGACCTCGCCGCTCGGCGTCAACCGCGAGAAGGCGGCCCGCGCGGCCGAGGAGGCGGCGCTCTCGGCGACCCCCACCCACCAGATGAAGGGTTTGCTCGCATGAGCGATGCGGACACGACGCACGACCAGGGCTCCGGCCTGTCGTCCCACGAGCTCGAGGTGAGCCGGTCAGGCGCCTCCACCGGTCCCGAGGTCGTCGGCGTCCGGCAGGGCATGTTCGGCGCTCGGGACGGCGGCGACACCACCGGCTACTCCGGCCTGCGGCGCGAGATCGTCGTCGCCGGCGCGGCCGAGCGGCCCTACGGCGGCTACTTCGACGAGATCGCCGACAACCTCGAGCGCGGGCTCGTCGGGGGCACCGCGTCCTACGCCGAGGCCGTCGACCGGGTCGTCGTCGACCGGGGCGAGATGACGGTCCACGTGCGCCGCGAGCACCTGCTGGCCGTGGCCCGCGTGCTGCGCGACGACCCGTCGCTGCGCTTCGAGATCGTCACCGGCGTCTCGGGCGTGCACTACCCCGACCGCGCCGGTCAGGAGCTGCACGCCGTCTACCACTTCCTGTCGATCACCCACGGTGGCCGGCGGGTCCGCGTCGAGGTCAGCTGCCCCGACGACGACCGGCACATCCCCTCGATCGTCTCCGTCTACCCGGCCAACGACTGGCACGAGCGCGAGACGTGGGACATGTTCGGGATCGAGTTCGACGGCCACCCGGCCCTCACCCGCATCCTCATGCCCGACGACTGGCCGGGCCACCCGCAGCGCAAGGACTACCCCCTCGGCGGGGTCCCGGTGGAGTACAAGGGCGCCACCATCCCCCCGCCGGACCAGCGGAGGTCGTACAACTGATGAGCACCCACACCGAGTTCACCCAGACCGACGTCCCCGACGCGGGCGACAACGACGTCTACGCCACCTCCGTCGCCGACGAGCAGGCCAGCGAGGGCGCCCACGTCTTCAACGCCTCCGGCGGCGACTGGAACGACCTCGTCGACGAGGCCACCTCGCTGAACGAGGAGCGCATCGTCGTCAACATGGGGCCGCAGCACCCGTCGACGCACGGCGTGCTCCGCCTCATCCTCGAGCTCGACGGCGAGACGGTGACCGAGGCCCGCGCGGGCATCGGCTACCTCCACACCGGCATCGAGAAGAACATGGAGTACCGCACCTGGGTGCAGGGAGTCACGTTCTGCACGCGCATGGACTACCTCACGCCCATGTTCCAGGAGACGGCCTACTGCCTCGCGATCGAGAAGCTGCTCGGCATCACCGACCAGATCCCCGAGCGGGCCAACGTCATCCGCGTGCTGATGATGGAGATGACCCGCATCAGCAGCCACCTCATCTGCCTCGGAACCGGTGGCATGGAGATGGGCGCGACGACCGTCATGACCGTCGCCTTCCGCGAGCGCGAGCGCCTGCTGCGCGTCATCGAGATGGTGACCGGCCTGCGCATGAACAACGCCTACATCCGCCCCGGCGGCGTGGCGCAGGACCTGCCGCCCGGCTGCATCGACGCCCTGCGCGAGATGGTGCCCGAGGTCCGTCGCGGCCTCGGCGAGCTCGAGGCGCTGCTCAACGAGAACCCCATCCTCAAGGGCCGCACGGTGAACGTCGGTGTGCTGAACCTCGCCGGCTGCATGGCACTCGGCATCACCGGTCCGGTGCTGCGCTCGACCGGCCTGCCGCACGACCTGCGCAAGCTCGACCCCTACTGCGGCTACGAGACCTACGACTTCGAGGTCAAGACCCGCACGAGCCAGGACGCCTACGGCCGCCTGCGCATCCGCATCGACGAGATGTACGAGTCGCTGAAGATCATCGAGCAGGCCACCGACCGTCTCCAGGACAACGAGGGCCCGGTCATGGTGGCCGACAAGAAGATCGCGTGGCCGGCGCAGCTCGCGCTCGGCTCCGACGGCCTCGGCAACAGCCTCGACCACATCCGCGAGATCATGGGCACCTCGATGGAGAGCCTGATCCACCACTTCAAGCTCGTGACGGAGGGCTTCCGGGTCCCCGCAGGGCAGGCCTACCAGGCCGTCGAGTCGCCCAAGGGCGAGCTGGGCTGCCACGTCGTCTCCGACGGCGGCACCCGGCCCTACCGCGCGCACTTCCGCGACCCGAGCTTCAACAACCTTCAGGCCGTGGCCGCGATGTGCGAAGGCAGCCAGATCGCCGACGTCATCGTCGCGGTGGCCTCGATCGACCCCGTCATGGGAGGTGTGGACCGATGAGCGCGGTAGTGCGCGAGGATCGCAGCGAGCGCCAGCGAGCTGGGTCCCACGCTCTGCGTGGGCGGACCGGAACGCACGTCGGCGCGCGAAAGGACAAGTACTGATGGCCGGTCACGACGCATCCGGACACCTGCACGTCAGTGCGGAGTCCAAGGCTCCGTACGACGAGGAGACGCTCGCGCGGTTGCACGTCGACGCGGCCGAGGTCATCTCGCGCTACCCGCAGAAGCGCTCCGCGCTGCTGCCGCTGCTGCACCTCGTGCAGTCGGTCGACGGCTACGTCGCCGGCCGGGGCGTGAGCTTCTGCGCCGAGGTGCTCGGCCTCACCGAGGCTGAGGTCAGCGGCGTCGCGACCTTCTACACCCAGTACAAGCGCCACCCCAACGGCGACTACACCGTCGGGGTCTGCACCAACACGCTCTGCGCGATCATGGGCGGCGACCTCATCTTCGACCGGGTCTCCGAGCACCTCGGCATCGGTCACGACGAGACGACCGAGGACGGCAAGATCACCCTCGAGCGCGTCGAGTGCAACGCCGCGTGCGACTACGCACCCGTCGTCATGGCCAACTGGGAGTTCTTCGACAACCAGACGCCCGAGAGCACCATCGGCCTCGTCGACGAGCTGCGGGCGGGCGCCGACGTGCGTCCGACACGCGGCGCCGACAAGGTCTGCACCTTCAAGGAGGTCTCGCGCGTGCTGGCGGGCTTCCCCGACGGGCGTGCCGACGAGGGCGTCGGGGCCGGCCCGGCCTCGCTGCTCGGCCTGCGCATCGCCAAGGACCACGGCTGGGTCGCCCCCGAGGGCGCCTCCGGCTCCAGCAACGGCTCCAGCGCCGCCTCGAGCAGCTTGACGAGCACGAGCGACGGGAAGGACGGATCCAAGTGACCGACACGCTGACCCCGATCCTCACGAAGTTCTGGGACGACCCGCAGTCCTGGACCCTCGCCACCTACGAGCGTCACGACGGCTACAAGGCGCTCACCCGCGCCCTGACGATGGAGCCCCAGGCGATCATCGACGCCGTCAAGGACTCGAGCATCCGCGGCCGCGGCGGCGCCGGCTTCCCGACCGGCATGAAGTGGTCGTTCATGAGCCCGCCCGACGGCGGCCCGCGCTACCTCGTCGTCAACGCCGACGAGTCCGAGCCGGGCACCTGCAAGGACATCCCGCTCATGATGGCCAACCCGCACTCGCTCATCGAGGGGGTGGCCATCTCCTCGTACGCCATCGGCTGCGAGCACGCCTTCATCTACCTGCGCGGCGAGGTCGTCCACGTCTACCGCCGGCTGCTGCGCGCCGTCGAGGAGGCCCGCGCTGCGGGCTACCTCGGCGACAACGTCGGCGGCAAGGGCGTCAAGGTCGACATCACCGTGCACGCCGGCGCCGGCGCGTACATCTGTGGTGAGGAGACCGCGCTGCTCGACTCGCTCGAGGGCCGCCGCGGCCAGCCGCGCCTCAAGCCCCCGTTCCCCGGCGCCGCGGGCCTCTACGCCCGCCCGACGTCGGTCAACAACGTCGAGTCCATCGCCTCGGTGCCCGGCATCATCCTCGAGGGCTCTGACTGGTTCAAGGGCATGGGCACCGAGAAGTCGACCGGCTTCGGCATCTTCAGCCTCTCGGGCCACGTCACGAACCCGGGCCAGTTCGAGGCGCCCCTCGGCATCACGATGCGCGAGCTCATCGAGCTCGCCGGCGGCATGCGGGGCGGCCGGAAGCTGAAGTTCTGGACGCCCGGCGGCTCCTCGACGCCGATCTTCACCGAGGAGCACCTCGACGTGCCCCTCGACTTCGACTCGGTCGCCGCCGCGGGCTCGATGCTCGGCACCCGCGCCCTCCAGGTCTTCGACGAGACCGTCTCGGTCGTGCGCGCCGTCGCCCGCTGGACCGACTTCTACGCCCACGAGTCCTGTGGCAAGTGCACCCCGTGCCGCGAGGGCACGTGGTGGCTGCGCCAGATCATGAACCGCATCGAGGCGGGCGAGGGTACGCAGGACGACATCGACAAGCTCGTCGACATCTGTGACAACATCCTCGGTCGCAGCTTCTGCGCCCTCGGAGACGCCGCGACGAGCCCGATCACGTCGGCCGTCAAGTACTTCCGTGAGGAGTTCGAGGCAGGCATGACGACGCCGGCCCACGAGCTCTTCCCGCCGGAGAAGTCGGTGCTCTTCGAACTCCCGGCGCCCACGACGAGCAAGGAGTCCAGCGGGATGGTGTCCGCATGACCGTCACGACCTCCCCGACGTCGGGCGGCAACGCCGTCGACAAGGGCGGTAACGCCCAGGTGCCGGCGAACCCCGACCACGTCGGCCTGACGATCGACGGCATCCCGGTGAGCGTGCCCAAGGGCACCCTCGTCATCCGGGCTGCCGAGACCGTCGGCATCGAGATCCCCCGCTTCTGCGACCACCCGCTGCTCGACCCGGTGGGCGCGTGCCGCCAGTGCCTCGTCGACGTCGCGATGCCCGACCGCGAGGGCAACGTGCGACCGATGCCCAAGCCGCAGGCGTCCTGCACGATGACGGTGTCCGAGGGCATGGTCGTCAACACCCAGCACACGTCCAAGGTCGCCGACAAGGCGCAGCAGGGCGTCATGGAGCTGCTCCTCATCAACCACCCGCTCGACTGCCCGGTCTGCGACAAGGGTGGCGAGTGCCCCCTGCAGAACCAGGCGATGAGCGCGGGCCGCGCCGTGTCTCGCTTCGAGGACGTCAAGCGCACCTACCCGAAGCCGGTCAACATCAGCTCGCAGGTGCTGCTCGACCGCGAGCGCTGCGTGCTCTGCGCACGCTGCACCCGCTTCTCCGACCAGGTCGCGGGTGACCCGTTCATCGCGCTCGTCGAGCGTGGTGCCCTCCAACAGGTCGGCATCTACGAGGACCAGCCCTTCGAGAGCTACTTCTCCGGCAACACCGTGCAGATCTGCCCGGTCGGCGCCCTGACCGGCGCTGCCTACCGCTTCCGCAGCCGGCCCTTCGACCTCGTGTCGACGCCCTCGGTCTGCGAGCACTGCGCGAGCGGCTGCGCCATCCGCACCGACCACCGCCGCGGCGTCGTGCTGCGCCGGATGGCCCTCGAGGACGGCGCCGTCAACGAGGAGTGGAACTGCGACAAGGGTCGCTGGGCCTTCACCTACGCGACCCTGCCCGACCGCATCGAGCTGCCGATGGTCCGCGACGAGAGCGGTGAGCTCAAGGTCGTCGGCTGGCCCGAGGCCCTCGCGGCCGCGGCTGCCGGTCTGAGCCGCGCCAAGGCTGCCGGTGTGCTCGTCGGCGGTCGCGTCTCGGCCGAGGACGCCTACGCCTACGGCAAGTTCGCGCGCATCGTGCTCGGCACCAACGACATCGACTTCCGGTCCCGCCCGCACTCGGGCGAGGAGGTCGCCTTCCTCGCCGAGCACGTCGTCGCGACCGGCGTCTCCGACGACCCAGAGGACTCGGCCGCCGGGGCCGTCTCCTACGCCGACCTCGAGAAGGCCCGCACGGTCGTGCTCGTCGGCTTCGAGCCCGAGGACGAGAGCCCCATCGTCTTCCTGCGGCTGCGCAAGGCGTTCCGCCGCAACAAGACCAAGGTGTATGCCGTCGCGTCCCACCCGACGCGCGGCCTCACCAAGGTGGGTGGCACCCTCGTGCCGGCCGTCCCCGGCCAGGAGGCCGCCGTTCTCGGCGACCTCGCCTCGACCGACGCCGGCCGCTCCCTGGTCAGCGGGCTGGCCGACGGCGGGATCGTCCTCGCCGGTGAGCGCCTGGCGAGCTCGCCCGGCGCCCTCGCGGCGGTGGCCCGCCTCGCGGCCGACCACGGCGCGCGTCTTGCGTGGGTGCCCCGTCGTGCGGGGGAGCGCGGCGCGCTCGAGTCCGGAGCCCTGGGCGCGCTGCTCCCGGGTGGTCGCCCGATCGGCGACGCCGCCGCCCGCGGGGAGGTCGCCGCGGTCTGGGAGGTCGCCGGCCTGCCCGACACGACCCCGCGCGACACCGCCGGCATCGTCGCGGCCGCGGCCGCCGGCGACATCGACGCCCTCGTCGTCGGTGGTGTCGACCCGGCAGACCTGCCGGCCGAGCTCGCTGCTGACGCGGCAGCCGCCCTGGAGCGCGCCTTCGTCGTCTCCCTCGAGCTGCGCGAGTCCGCGGTCACGGCCGTCGCCGACGTCGTCCTCCCCGTCGCACCGCAGTCGGAGAAGACCGGCACCTACGTCAACTGGGAGGGGCGCCTGCGTCCCTTCGCCGAGGCGCTGTCGAGCAACTCCGTCAGCGACCATCGCGCCCTCGACATGCTCGCGAGCGAGATGGGCCACTTCCTCGAGACCCGCACCCAGCGCGAGATCCACGACCAGTTCGAGGCGCTCGGCCCGTGGGGCGGTGCTCGTGCGACGAGCGCTCCCGACGGCCACCGCGTCGCCGGGGCTCCCGACGGATCGGGAGCCTTCACGCTCGCGACGTGGTCGACCCTGCTCGACGCGGGTCGGATGCAGGACGGCGAGCCCTTCCTCGCCGGCACCGCACCCCGCGCCGTCGCTCGGCTCTCGGTGGCGTCAGCGGCTGCGCTCGACGTCTCCGACGGCGACGAGGTGACCGTCAGCGGCCCGACCGGCTCCGTCACGGTGCCGGCGCTGGTCACCGACGGCATGCTCGACGGCGTCGTGTGGCTCCCGACCAACTCCAAGGACTGTTCCGTGCGCACGGGTCTCGGCACCGATGCCGGTGGACGTGTCGCCGTCACGAAGGGTGGTGTGGCATGAGCCTCGCCCTCACGGCATACGGCATGGTCGGCGGGCTGCCGGCGCTCGCGCCGACCGAGAACCCCACGGCCGACTTCAGCGACACCCCGTTGTGGCTCGCGCTCGTCAAGGCCGTCGGTGTCTTCGTCTACCTGCTGATCTCGACGCTGCTCGTCATCTGGTTCGAGCGGCGCGTCATCGGCCGCATGCAGCAGCGACCGGGCCCCAACCGCAACGGCCCCTTCGGCCTGCTCCAGACGCTCGCCGACGGCATGAAGGCGATGCTCAAGGAGGACATCACCCCGGCCAAGGCCGAGAAGGTCATCTACACGCTCGCCCCGATGATCACCGCGACGATGGCCTTCGTCGCCTTCGCGATCATCCCGCTCGGCGGCACGGTGTGGATGTTCGGCCACCAGACGCCGCTGCAGGTGACGGACGTGCCGGTCGCGGTGCTGCTCGTGCTCGCCGTCGCCTCTGTCGGTGTCTACGGCATCATCCTCGCCGGGTGGAGCTCCGGCTCGACCTACCCGCTGCTCGGTGGGCTGCGCTCGACCGCCCAGGTCATCTCCTACGAGATCGCCATGGGCCTGTCGCTCGTCGCGATCTTCCTCTACAGCGGGTCGATGTCGACCTCGGCGATCGTGTCCGCCCAGAGCTCGCTCTGGTACATCCTCCCGGCGTTCTTCAGCTTCGCCGTCTACCTCATCACGATGGTCGGCGAGACGAACCGTCTGCCCTTCGACCTCGCCGAGGGCGAGGGCGAGCTGACCGGTGGCTTCCACACCGAGTACTCCTCGATGCGCTTCGCGATGTTCTTCCTCGGTGAGTACGTCAACATGTTCACCGTCTCGGCCCTCGCGACCACGCTCTTCCTCGGTGGCTGGCAGGCCCCGCCGTTCATCTCGGCGATCAACGACAACATGTTCGGCGGCGGCTGGTGGGGCCTGCTGTGGTTCACCGCCAAGCTGTGGTTGTTCATGTTCATCTTCGTCTGGCTGCGTGGCTCGCTGCCGCGCGTGCGCTACGACCAGTTCATGCGCTTCGGCTGGAAGTTCCTCATCCCGATCACCCTCGCCTGGGTCGTCGCCGTCGCCTTCATCCGCGGCGCGCAGCTCGGCTTCCTCGGTGACAGCAAGCTGACCTTCGCAGGGCGCGAGCTCTCCGTCGCGACCGTCGTCATCGTCAGCATCGTCGCCGTCATCGCCCTCGCCGCCGCCTGGATCTGGGACGACCGGCGCGCCCAGCGCGCCGCCGCCGAGGACGAGGCCCCGCCCGAGGAGATCGACCCGTTCGAGGACGGCTACCCGGTGCCGCCGCTGCCCGGGCAGCGCCTCGTCGAGCCGCGACCCCGCCTCGCCGCCGAGCCGGTCCTGTCGACCGCCTCGAGCAGCAGCGCGGGCGGGTCCGGCGCCTCGACCACCCTCAAGGAGGAGACCCATGGCTGACGACGCCAGCAGCACCTCGAGCGGCAAGCCCGGTGAGGACGACCGCGGCGGAGGCTTCCTCTCCGACCTCTTCGCGCCGGTCGCCGGCTTCGGGGTGTCGTTCTCGACGATGTTCCGCAAGGTCGCCACGGAGGAGTACCCCGAGAAGCCGCGCCCCACGGCGCCCCGCTTCCACGGTCGCCACCAGCTGAACCGTCACCCCGACGGCCTCGAGAAGTGCGTCGGCTGCGAGCTCTGCGCGTGGGCGTGCCC
This sequence comes from Humibacillus xanthopallidus, assembly GCF_006717145.1. Taxonomy (GTDB): domain Bacteria; phylum Actinomycetota; class Actinomycetes; order Actinomycetales; family Dermatophilaceae; genus Humibacillus; species Humibacillus xanthopallidus. Next base: position 1,135,805 of record NZ_VFQF01000003.1, read on the forward strand.
CGCCGACGCGATCCTCGTCGAGGGCGCCGACAACGACGACACCCCGCTCGAGCAGGGCGGCAAGGGCCGGTTCAGCCCCGGCGAGCGCTACGGCCGCGTCTACCAGATCAACTACCTGCGCTGCATCTTCTGCGGCCTGTGCATCGAGGCCTGCCCGACGCGGGCGCTGACGATGACGAACTTCTACGAGCTCGCCGACAACGACCGCGGCAAGCTGATCTTCACCAAGGACCAGCTGCTCGCCCCGCTGCAGAGCGGCATGCTCCCGCCGCCCTTCCCCATGGTCGACGGGCTCGAGGAGCGCGACTACTACCAGGGCAAGGTCACGACGTCGACGGACGCCCAGCGCGCCTACGTCGGCGCGCGCGACGCCGCTGCCGACGACGAGAGCGCCTCCGTGCACGGCCCGGGCAACCCGGGCGCCGCGGTCCCCGGTGAGCACGACGTCGCCCACGCAGCCGACTTCACGGCTGCCCAGACCCGGGAAGGGGCCAACCCGTGACCTCCAGCGCTGAAGCCGCCGGCTTCTGGATCCTGGCCCCGATCGCGGTCATCGCCGCGCTCGGGCTGCTCTTCGCGCGCAAGGCGGTCCACGCCGCGCTCGGGGTGGCCCTCGTCATGGTCATCCTCGGCATCTTCTACATCATGCAGAACGCCGACTTCCTCGGCGTCGTGCAGGTCTTCGTCTACACCGGCGCCGTGATGATGCTCTTCCTCTTCGTGCTCATGCTCGTCGGGGTCGACTCCTCGGACTCCGTCGTCGAGACGATCAAGGGGCAGCGCTGGGCGTCGCTCCTGCTCGTCGTCGGTCTCGCCGGACTGCTCTTCTTCACGATCGGCGCGACCGTCGTCGACGAGAAGACCGTGCAGGCGGGCATCGACAAGGTCGTCGCCACCAACGCCGACCCCGGCAACATCACCGGCGTCGCCGAGCTGATCTTCGGACAGTACGTCTGGATCTTCGAGGTGACCTCGGCCCTGCTCATCACGGCGGCGCTGGGCGCGATGGTGCTCGCACACCGCGAGCGCCTCACACCGCGCATCACCCAGGCCGAGTGGGCGGCCAAGCGCGTCCGCGACAACCGCGACGTCGCGGGCCTGCCCGCCCCCGGCGTCTACGCCCGGCACAACGCGGTCGACACCCCGGCCCTGCTGCCCGACGGCACGCCGAGCAGCAAGTCCGTCTCGCGCGTCCTCGTCGCCCGCGACCAGGTCGCCACGACCGACTCCCTGCGTGACGTCGAGCGCCACATGGAGCGCGAGATCGAGGAAGGCGGCGCCAAGTGAGCCCGATGTACTACGTCTACCTGTCGGTGATCCTCTTCTCGATCGGCACCGCCACCGTGCTGACGAGGCGCAACGCGATCATCGTCTTCATGGGCGTCGAGCTCATGCTCAACGCGACCAACCTCTCCCTCGTCACGTTCTCGCGGATGCACGGCGCCCTCGACGGGCAGGTCATGGCCCTGTTCGTCATGGTCGTCGCCGCCGCCGAGGTCGTGGTCGGCCTCGCCATCATCATGGCGATCTTCCGTGCCCGACGGTCGGCCTCGGTCGACGACGCCAACCTGCTGAAGCTGTAAGGAGCGCCGGCCACATGGGAACTCTCGTCCACACGCTCGCGAGCGTGCCGTCCGTCGGCACGTATGCCGCCGGGCTCGCCACGCACGAAGGCGAAGCGCACGCGGCAACGGGCATCACGGCATACGCCTGGCTGCTCATCGCGCTGCCGCTGCTCGGCGCCGCGGTGCTGCTGCTCGGTGGCCGCCGCACCAACAAGTTCGGGCCGCTGCTCGCGACGCTCCTGTCGTGGGGCGCCTTCGTCGTCGGGCTGCTCGTGTTCATCGCGATGCTCGGCCGCGGCGCCGAGGACCGCGCGCAGGAGGTCAACCTCTTCGACTGGATCACCGCCGGGTCGTTCAAGCTGAGCGCCGGGCTGCTCGTCGACCAGCTCTCGGTCACCTTCGTGCTGCTCATCACCTTCGTCGGCTCGCTGATCCACGTCTACTCACTCGGGTACATGGACCACAAGGACGAGAACGGCCACGTCCACTCCGACCCCGACAAGCGGCGCTTCTTCGCCTACCTCAACCTCTTCGTCGCGGCGATGCTGCTGCTCGTGCTGGCCAACAGCTACCTGCTCCTCTACGTCGGCTGGGAGGGCGTCGGTCTGGCGTCCTACCTGCTCATCGGCTTCTGGAACTGGAACCCCGCCTACGCGACCGCGGCCAACAAGGCCTTCGTCGCCAACCGCGTCGGTGACTTCGGGCTGTCGATCGCGATCATCATCATGTTCTTCCACTTCGGCGCGGTCGACTTCACGACGGTGCTCGGAGAGGCCGGCAGCAACGCCAACGAGGGCTTCATGACGGCCATCGGCCTCATGCTCCTGCTCGGTGCCTGCGGCAAGTCGGCGCAGTTCCCGCTGCAGAGCTGGCTCGGTGACGCCATGGCCGGCCCGACGCCCGTCTCGGCGCTCATCCACGCGGCGACCATGGTCACGGCCGGTGTCTACCTCGTCGTGCGCTCGGCGCCGATCTTCGAGGCCGCCCCGACCGCCCAGCTCGTCGTCGTCATCGTCGGTGCGATCACCCTGCTCTTCGGGGCCGTCGTCGGTTGCGCCAAGGACGACATCAAGAAGGCCCTCGCGGCCTCGACGATGAGCCAGATCGGCTACATGATGCTCGCGGCCGGTCTCGGACCGGTCGGCTACGCGTTCGCGATCTTCCACCTGCTCATGCACGGCTTCTTCAAGGCCGGGATGTTCCTCGGGGCCGGGTCGGTCATGCACGGCATGAACGACCAGGTCGACATGCGCCGCTTCGGCGGGCTCTCCGGAGCCATGAAGATCACCTGGGCCACCTTCGCGATCGGCTGGCTCGCGATCCTCGGTGTGCCGCCGTTCTCGGGCTTCTGGTCCAAGGACAAGATCATCGAGGCCGCGTTCATCGGCGAGGGCTGGCGGCCCTGGGTCTTCGGCGGCGCCGCCCTCATCGGTGCAGGCATCACGGCCTTCTACATGTCGCGACTGTTCTTCATGACCTTCCAGGGCAAGAAGCGCTGGACCGACGACGTGCACCCGCACGAGTCGGGCAAGCTCATGACGGTGCCGATGATCATCCTCGCGATCGGGTCGGCCTTCCTCGGCCTCATCCTCGGCCCGACCGGGTGGTTCACCACCTGGCTCGAGCCGGTCACCGGCGCCGAGCCCGAGGGTGCCCACCCCGTCATCCCGGTGCCGGTGCTCCTGGTCCTGACGTTGCTGCTCGTCGCCGGCGGAGCCGCGCTCGCCTGGATGCGCTACTGGCGCGACGACGTGCCGGTGACGGCGCCCGCGGGCAACCTCATGACGCAGGCGGCCCGGCGCGACCTCTACCAGGACCAGGTCAACGAGGCCCTCCTCATGCGACCCGGCATCCACCTGACGCGCTCGCTCGTCTTCGCCGACAGCAAGGGGGTCGACGGCGCCGCCGGCGGCCTCGCAGCCCTCGTGGGCGGGGCCTCGTCCCGCCTGCGCAAGCTGCAGAACGGTTTTGCCCGCTCCTATGCCCTGACGATGCTCGCCGGCGTCGTCGCCATCCTCGGTGCTCTTTGGGTGATGTCCTGATGACCGCAATGTCCACCGTCCCCTGGCTGACGATCCTCGGCCTCATCCCGCTCGTCGGCGCGCTGCTCGTCGCCTTCGTGCCGGGGAGCGCAGAGACCGCCAAGCGGATGGCTCTCGGCTTCTCGATCGTGACGCTCGTCGTCGGCATCATCGCCGCGACGCAGTTCGACCGGAGCTCGAGCGCGCAGTTCCAGCTCGGTGAGCAGCACTCGTGGATCCCGCAGTTCGGCGTGAGCTACGCGCTCGGCGTCGACGGGATCGCCCTCGTGCTCATCCTCATGGCGCTCGTGCTGACGCCGATCTGCCTGCTGGCGGCCTGGCACGACGTGCCGGAGGAGGCGGGCCCCCGCGGGGGTCAGCGTGCGAAGACCTACTTCGCCCTGCTGCTCGTGCTCGAGACCTTCATGGTGGGGGTCTTCGCCGCGACCGACGTCTTCCTGTTCTACGTCTTCTTCGAGGCGATGCTCATCCCGGTCTACTTCCTCATCGGCCGCTTCGGTGGTGCGCGCAGGCAGTACGCCGCGATGAAGTTCCTCCTCTTCTCGCTCGCCGGTGGCCTCGTCATGCTCGTCGCCGTCATCGCCCTCTACCTCCAGGGCCCGGGCGGCACCGACGGCTTCCTCATCGAGCGGCTGACGGGTCTGTCCATCGACCCGACGACCGAGCGCCTGCTCTTCGTCGGCTTCTTCCTCGCCTTCGCGGTCAAGGCGCCGATGGTGCCCTTCCACACCTGGCTGCCCGACGCCGCCACCGAGTCCACGCCGGCCACGGCGACGCTGCTCGTCGGCGTGCTCGACAAGGTCGGCACGTTCGGGATGATCCGCTTCTGCCTGCAGCTCTTCCCCGAGGCGAGCCAGTGGGCGACCCCCGTGGTCGTCGTGCTCGCCGTCATCTCCGTGATCTACGGGGCGCTGCTCGCGATCGGCCAGACCGACATGATGCGGCTCATCTCCTACACCTCGGTCAGCCACTTCGGCTTCATCGTGCTCGGCATCTTCGCCTTCACCTCCGTCGGCCAGGGGGGCTCCACGCTCTACATGGTCAACCACGGGTTCTCGACGGCGGCGCTGTTCCTCTTCGCGGCGATGCTCGTGAGGCGACACAACAGCAACAGCAAGCGCATCGGCGACTACGGCGGGTGGCAGCGGGTCACGCCGGCCCTCGCGGGGATCTTCCTCATCGCGGGCCTGTCGGGCCTCGCGCTGCCGGGCCTCTCGAGCTTCGTCTCGGAGTTCCTCGTGCTCGTCGGGTCGTTCTCGACGCAGCCCGTCGCCACGGTCATCGCGACCTCCGGCATCATCCTCGCCGCGCTCTACATCCTGCTGATGTTCAAGCGGGTCATGACCGGCCCGAAGCCGGAGGAGCTCGTGGCCGACGGTGTCACGGTGGATGACCACTGGCGCAAGTCGTCGGGTGGCACGACGGTGCGTGACCTCACGACGCGCGACAAGCTCGTGGCGGCTCCGCTCATCGCGGCCTTCGTCGTCCTCGGGTTCCTGCCGAACATCGCGCTGACCTTCATCAACCCGGCGGTCGACAAGACCCTGTCGCACGTCCAGCAAGCGATTCCGTCCCTCAACCCGGCCGGCACCGTGGCCGAAGGGAGCTCGAAGTGACCGCCGCCGTTCTGCCGGCCCTGTCGAACCTGTCGACGCTACCGGCCGCGTTCCAGGCGTCCGAGGTCAACTACGTCGCGGTGATGCCGCTGTTCATCGTGTTCGTCACGGCCCTCATCGGCGTGCTCGTCGAGGCGTTCATGCCACGCGAGCGTCGCCACCGGGTCCAGGTGAGCGTGGCGGTCGGCGGTCTCCTCGCCGCGGCGGTGTCGATCTTCTGGGCGAGCAGCAACCTCGGCCTGACGATGGGTCTGTCCGACGGGTCGACCAACCGGTCGCTCTTCGCGCTGGCCATCGACGGTCCGGCCCTGTTCCTGCAGGGCGCGATCCTGCTCATGGGCATCCTCGGCGTGCTGACCATGGCGGAGCGCTTCGGCGGCGTCGGACCCGACGCCTTCACGCCGAGCGGTGCATCGACTCCCGGCTCGCCCGTCGAGACCGCGGCGACCCGCGCGGGAGCCCTCACCTCCGAGGTCTTCCCGCTGACGGTCTTCGCGATCTTCGGCATGATGCTCTTCCCGACGACGAACGACCTCATCGGCATGTTCGTCGCGCTCGAGGTGCTCTCGCTGCCGCTCTACATCCTCACCGGCCTGGCCCGGCGTCGTCGCCTGCTCTCGCAGGAGGCCTCGCTCAAGTACTTCCTGCTCGGTGCGTTCAGCTCGGCCTTCTTCCTCTTCGGCACGGCCCTGCTCTACGGCTACGCCGGGTCGGTCTACTTCGGTGACCTGTCTTCGGCCATCAGCACGGCGCCGCTCGCGATGAACGGGCTGCTCCTGCCGGGTGCCTTCCTCGTCTTCGTCGGCCTGCTCTTCAAGGTGGGCGCCGTGCCGTTCCACGCGTGGACGCCCGACGTCTACCAGGGCGCCCCGACGCCGGTCACCGGCTTCATGGCGGCCTGCACCAAGGCGGCTGCCTTCGGCGCGATCCTGCGCCTCGCCTACGTCGGGCTCGACACGGCCCGCTGGGAGTGGAGCAATGCCCTCGTCATCGTGGCACTGTTGACGATGGTCGTCGGGTCGGTGCTGTCGGTGACGCAGACCGACATGAAGCGACTGCTCGCCTACTCCTCGATCGCGCACGCGGGCTTCATCCTCGTCGGCGTGCTCGCCTTCGACCGGACCGGTGTGGGGGCGGTGCTCTTCTACATCGTCGCCTACGGCTTCTCGACGATCGCCGCCTTCGCCATCGTCTCGCTCGTCCGCCAGAACGGCGCCGAGGCGACGCACCTCTCGCAGTGGGCCGGCCTCGGCAAGGCTCACCCCGTCGCGGCCTCGGCTTTCGCGTTCCTCATGCTCGCCTTCGCCGGCATCCCGCTGACGTCGGGCTTCGTGTCGAAGTTCGCGGTCTTCTCCGCGGCTGTCGGCTCGGGTGCCACCGGCACCGTGCTCGCCGTCGTCGGTGTGCTCTGCAGCGCGATCACGGTCTTCGTCTACGCCCGCGTCATCGTGCTGATGTTCTTCAGCGAGGCTCCGGCGGAGAAGGTCGAGGTCGTCACGCCCTCGGCCATGACGACGTTCTCGATCGCCATCGGCACCCTGACCACCCTCGCGCTCGGTGTCGTGCCGGCCTCGCTGCTCGACCTCGCTGACCGTGCCTCGCAGTTCGTCCGGTGACGGTGGCGAGCAGGCGGCCGCGCACCGGGGTTCGATGACGCCGCACGCGACCCCACCGGTCCTCTCGATCCCCGGCGCCACGCCTGAGCTCGCGGCGCGGCTCAGCGACGGCCTCGACCGGGTCGACGCCCTGCTGCGTGAGGTCGTCGACCACGACGACCCGTTCATCGCCAAGGCGTCGGGCCACCTCGTCGCGGCCGGCGGCAAGCGCTTCCGGCCCCTGCTGACGCTGCTCGCCGCCGAGCTGACCGGTGGCATCAACGACGACGTCGTGCGCGCTGCCGCGGGTGTGGAGCTGACCCACCTCGCCTCGCTCTACCACGACGACGTCATGGACGAGGCGCAGCTGCGTCGGGGCGTGCCCGCGGCCAACGTCGCCTACGGCAACTCGACGGCGATCCTCGTGGGCGACCTGCTCTTCGGCAAGGCGTCGGAGCTCGTCGCGGGGCTGGGCGCCGAGGCTGTGCTGATCCAGGCGCAGACCTTCGTCCGGCTGTGCTCGGGTCAGATCCGCGACGACCGCCCGCCGAGCGACGAGGTCGACCCGGTCGGCTACTACCTCGACGTGCTCGCCGACAAGACGGGCGTGCTCATCGCCACCGCAGGCCGCTACGGCGTGATGTTCTCCGGCGGTGACGAGTCGACGGCGATGCTCATGCGCGACTACGGCGAGAAGGTCGGCATCGCCTTCCAGCTCGCCGACGACCTCATCGACATCGCGTCCGACGCGGAGGAGACGGGCAAGACCCCCGGCACCGACCTGCGCGAGGGCGTCGACACGCTCGCCGTGCTGCGGGCCAAGGAGTCGACCGACCCGGCCGACGCGCGGCTGCTCGAGCTGCTCCACGCCGACCTGTCGGCCGATGACGACGGCGTTGCCGAGGCACTGGCCCTCCTGCGGGTGCACCCTGCGCTCGCGCAGGCCCGCGAGGAGACGTATGCCGTCGCGCGCGCTGCTCGGGCCCTGCTCGACCCGCTGCCGCCGAGTGACGCGAAGAGCGCCCTGCAGGCCCTCGCCCTCTCGGTCGTCGACCGCGTCGGCTGACCAACCGACAGCGCACCCCCACCCGCACAATCGAGAGAGCACTTCGTCGGCCCACGCGGGCCCGGGCCTCTGGGCGGCATACGGCAATCGAGAGCGCAGTTCGTCGGGCCCCCACAGCCGACGAAGTGCTCTCTCGATTGGTCGAGGGATCTCGACCGGTGGGGGAGCCCGCGTGCGCGCGGATGCCGGGTCAAGACGGCATACAACAAATCGAGAGAGCACTTCGTCGGCCCACGCAGGCCCGGGCCTCTGGGCGGCATACGGCAATCGAGAGAGCAGTTCGTCGGGTTCCCCACGGCCGACGAACTGCTCTCTCGATTGGTGAAGGGCTCTCGACCGGTCGAGAGAGCATTCGCCCCACGACGAACTGCTCTTTCGATTGGTGGAGGAGGCTGGTCGCTCTTTGGGGGGATGGGGTCTGCGCTTTCGAACTGGGCAGTAGGGTGCGATCCATGTCTCGCCGCCTGCCTGCGCCCGTTGCCGCGCGCCTGTCGAGCGCGACGCGCGACCTGCCCGCGCCGCTCGCCGTCGTCGACCTCGACGCCTTCGACGCCAATGCCGCCACCCTCGTGGGCCGGGCGCACGGGCTGCCGATCCGCATCGCGACGAAGTCGCTGCGCAGCAGGCCCCCCATCGAGCGCGCGCTGGGCCACGACGGCTTCGCGGGCCTCATGTGCTACGCGGTGCCGGAGGCGCTGTGGTGGGCCAGGGCGGGGCACGACAACCTCATGGTGGCCTACCCCAGCGTCGACGTGCCGGCCCTGACGGAGCTCGCCGCCGACCCGGCGCTGACGGCCGCGGTCGCCGTCATGGTCGACAGCATCGAGCACGTCGACTTCATCGCCCGCCACGTCGAGGGGCACTCAGGGCTGCGCGTGGCCGTCGACGTCGACTCGTCGCTGCGCATCGGCCCCGCCCACCTCGGCGTGCGTCGCTCGCCGACGCGCACCCCGCAGCAGGTCGAGGCCATCATCCGCCGGGCCCAGGAGCGCGGGCTCGTCGTCGCCGGCCTGATGTTCTACGACGCACAGATCGCCGGCCTGCCTGACTCGTCGCCCGCCGTGCGGCAGGTCAAGGCCCGCTCGCACCGCGAGCTGCTGGCTCGCCGGGCCGAGATCGTCTCTGCGGCAAGGGCGTTCACGGACCTCGACTTCGTCAATGGCGGGGGCACCGGGAGCCTGCACGTCACGGGTCTCGACCCGTGCCTAACCGAGCTGGCTGCAGGGTCGGGCCTCTACGCACCGACGCTCTTCGACGGCTACGACGGCCTCGTGCTCCAGCCCGCCGCCTTCTTCGGCACGCCCGTCGTGCGCCGGCCGGCGGAGGGCTTCGTCACGGCATACAGCGGCGGCTACATCGCCTCGGGGCCGCCCGGGTGGTCGCGGGTGCCCGCGCCGCTCGACGAGCAGGGCCTCGAGCTCGTGCGCACCGAGGGGACGGGCGAGGTCCAGACACCCCTCAAGGGAGCCGCCGCCGACGCGCTCTCTCTGGGCGATCGGATATGGTTCCGCCACGCCAAGGCGGGCGAGCTGGCCGAACGCTTCAGGGAGTTCGTCCTCGTGGCGGGCGATGAGGTCGTCGGGCGAGCCGCGACCTACCGTGGAGAAGGGCAGTGCTTTGGGTGACGTGACACCAGCCGTCCGGCGGGTCGAGTGGAGCAACTGGGCCGGCACCGAGTCGACGCGGCTCGTGCGGGTCGCGACACCGCGCAACGAGGCCGAGGTCGTCGACGAGGTGCGCGCCGCCGCGGCACGGGGCCTGCGCGTCAAGGCGATCGGGGCCGGTCACTCCTTCACCGGCGTCGCCGTCACCGACGGGCTCCAGCTGCGCCTCGGCGCCTTGAGCGGGGTCACGTCGATCGACGCCACGCGCGGCGAGGCGACGGTCCGCGCCGGCACACCGTTGCACGTGCTCAACGAGGAGCTCGCCGCCTTCGGGTATGCGTTGCCCAACCTCGGCGACATCGACCGCCAAAGCATCGCCGGAGCCACCGGCACCGGCACCCACGGCACCGGGCTGCGCCTCACCGGGCTCTCCGCCGGCATCCGCGCGGTGCGTCTCGTGCTCGCCGACGGGTCGGTCGCCGCCTGCTCGCCGACCCAGGACCCGGAGCTCTTCCAGGCGGCCCGCCTCGGCCTCGGCGCGCTCGGCATCGTCACCGAGCTGACGCTGGCCGTCGTCCCCGCATTCCTGCTCCACGCGGTCGAGAGGCCGGAGCCGCTGCACTCGCTCCTCGAGCACGTCGACGACGCGGCGCAGGACAACGACCACTTCGAGTTCTACTGGTTCCCGCACACGGACCGCACCCTGACGAAGCGCAACAACCGCGTGCCGGCCGGGACTCCCGCGAAGCCGCTGCCCGCGTGGCGTGAGCGGCTCGACGACGACCTGCTGTCCAACCGCCTCTTCGAGGTGACCAACCGCATCGCCACGCGCCTGCCCCGGGCGACGAAGGGCATCAACGCCCTCGCGTCGCGCGCGCTCAGCGAGCGCAGCTTCACCGACGCGTCGCACCGCGTCTTCGTCACCGCCCGCGACGTGCGCTTCACGGAGTCGGAGTGGGCCTTCCCGCGGCACGCCCTGCGTGACGTCCTGCTCGAGCTGCGCGACTGGATCGACCGGCACGACGAGCGCATCTCCTTCCCGGTCGAGTGCCGGGTGGCCGCCGCCGACGACGTCTGGCTCTCGACCGCCTACGAGCGCGAGAGCGCCTACATCGCGGTACACCGCTACCACCGGCAGCAGCGGGGCGGCTACTTCGACGCCTTCGAGGCGATCGCCACCGCCAACGGGGGACGGCCGCACTGGGGCAAGATGCACACCCGCGGGGCGGACTACCTGCGCAAGAGCTACCCGCGCTTCGACGACTTCGTGGCCGTGCGAGACCGGGTCGACCCCGAGCGGCGCTTCGGCAACCCCTACCTGGAGCGCGTGCTCGGCTGATCGCGGTCAGCGGCTGCATGCCACCACCTCCGTATGCCGTCGCCTCGCTCCCAGCCCCTCTGTACTGAGTCGCGTGGAGACGCAGTCACGACGTGAGTCACGGGCCGGCTCAACGCAGAGCGGACCGGCCAGGGGAGCCCGCCCCAGTGAGCCGACGGGGGAGTCAGCGGGGGAGCCGTCGGTATGTCCAGCGGACGGTCACTGCTCCCGGCGGGGGCGGGCCATGGCGAGCACGTCGAGGGCCTCGTCGAGCTGCTCCTCGGTCAGCTGCCCGTCGGCGACGTGCCCCCGTTCGATGACGACCTCTCGGACACTGCGCCGCTCGGCGACCGCCTGCTTGACGACGGCCGCAGCCGCCTCGTAGCCGATGTAGCGGTTGAGCGGGGTGACGATCGAGGGTGATCCCTCGGCGAGGGCACGAGCGTGCTCGACGTCGGCAGTGATCCCGTCGACGCAGCGGTCGGCGAGCAGCCGGCTCGTGCTCGTCATGAGGCGGATCGACTCGAGGACGTTCTTCGCGATGACCGGCAGCATGACGTTGAGCTCGAAGTTGCCGGCGGCCCCGGCCATCGTGACGGTGACGTCGTTGCCGATGACCTGCGCGCACACCATCAGGGTCGCCTCGGGGACGACCGGGTTGACCTTTCCGGGCATGATGCTCGACCCCGGCTGCAGGTCGGGCAGGTGGATCTCGCCGAGGCCGGTTCTCGGCCCGGAGCTCATCCAGCGCAGGTCGTTGCAGATCTTCGTCAGGCTGACGGCCACGACCTTGAGGGCGCCGGAAAGCTCGACGACGGCATCCTGGGCCGACTGGGCCTCGAAGTGGTCGGCCGCCTCGCGCAGAGGGAGGCCCGTCGCCTCGGCGACCTTGGCGATGACGGCCGCGGCGAAGCCCGGCGCGGCGTTCAGCCCGGTGCCGGCCGCGGTGCCGCCGAGGGGCAGCTCTGCCGTCGCCTCGGCCGCCGAACGGACTCGAGCGGCACCGAGCTCGACCTGGCGCCGGTAGCCACCGAACTCCTGCCCCAACGTGACGGGCACGGCGTCCATGAGGTGGGTGCGCCCGGCCTTGACGACGTCGGCGAACTCGTCCTGCTTGCGTCCGAGCGCGGCGGCGAGGTGGTCGAGCGCGGGCGCGAGCTCGCGGACCGCCCCGAGGGTCGCGGCGATGCGCAGCGCGCTCGGGAAGGTGTCGTTGCTCGACTGACCGGCGTTGACGTGGTCGTTGGGGTGGACGTCGACGCCGGTGCCGAGGTGGGCGATCCGCGCGAGCACCTCGTTGAGGTTCATGTTGGTCGACGTGCCAGAGCCGGTCTGGAAGACGTCGACCGGGAACTCGCCGTCGTGCCGTCCGGCAGCCACCTCGCGGGCGGCGGCCGCTATCGCCGCGGCGCGGCGGCCGTCGACGATGCCGAGCTCGGCGTTGACCTCGGCGGCCGCGGCCTTGAGGAGGGCGAGCGCGTGCACGACCTCAGCCGGCACGGGCTGACCGCTGATCGGGAAGTTCTCGACGGCTCGAGCCGTCTGGGCGCCCCACAGGGCCGCCGCCGGGACCTCCACGTCGCCCATCGAGTCGTGCTCGATGCGGACGTCCGGCTCCGTGTCGCTCATGCCCCCCATCATGCGCGCTCCGGCTCCGGCTCGGCTGCATGGGCCATGGCATGCCCGGGGCATCCCTCCGCACCGGCGCACGACCAGCCGGCTGGGGCCGGCGCCACCCGCGGGGCGGCCTGCGCGATCGGGTTGCGGATGAGCAGCCACGACAGGGCGCCGCCGGTGGCGAGCATCCCGGAGCAGATCCACATCGCCGACGTGTAGGCGGCGGAGAAGGCCGCCGGCTGGGCGTAGTCCTCGCCCGTGAGCCCCAGGACGGCCGGCAGTGCGGCGACCGCGAGCAGGCTCCCTGCGCGCGCGACGGCGTTGTTGACGCCACTGGCCACACCGGCATACCGGTCGGGGGCGGCGTCGAGGACCGTGGCGGTGAGGGGGGCGACGAGCAGCGTGAGGCCGAGGCCGAAGACCGTGACGCCGGGCAGCACGCCCGTCCAGTAGCTCGAGTCGGCGTCGACGCCGGCCAACAGTGCGGCGCCGGCCGCGCAGACGAGCGGGCCGAGCGTCATCGGCAGCCGCGGGCCGATGCGCGCGGCGAGCCGACCGCCCCTTGCGGCGAGCAGGAGCATGAGGACGGTGATCGGCAGGGTCGCGACCCCGGCCGGGAGGGGTCCCCAGCCGAGCACCGTCTGCAGCTGGAGGCTGAGGAAGAAGAAGAGGGCGCCGAGGGCGGCATACACGAGAAGGGTCATCGCGTTGGCGGCGCTGAACTGGCGCGAGGAGAAGAGGTCGAGCGGCACGAGCGGGTGGGTGCTGGCCCGCTCGACCGCGACGAAGCCCGCGGCTGCTGCCACTCCGAGACCGGCGACGACGAGGGCGAGACCGGCGCCGAGCGAGGCGTGCTCGATGAGCGCGAAGGTCGTCAGCCCGAGGGCTGCCGTGGCGAGCAGCGCTCCGACGACGTCGAACTGGTCGGACGCGAGGTCGTCACGACTCTCCGGCACCGCCACCTGCGCCACCCACACGGTGGCGATGCCGATCGGCACGTTGAGCAGGAAGGCCCACCGCCAGGACGCGTACTCGACGAGCCAGCCGCCGACGAACGGGCCGATGGCTGCGGCCACGCCGCCGAGCCCCGACCAGGCGCCGATGGCTGCCGCGCGGTCCTCGCGTCGGAAGCTCGCCTGGAGGAGGGCGAGGCTGCCGGGAGTCAGCAGCGCACCGCCGACCCCTTGCAGCACCCGAGCCACGACGAGCTGCCCCGGGGACTGGGCCAGGCCACAGGCCACGGACGCCGCGGTGAACCAGATGACCCCGATGACGAATACCCGCCGCCGCCCGAAGCGGTCGCCGAGCGAGCCTCCGAGCAGGATGAGCGACGCGAGGGCCAGGAGGTAGCCGTTGGTGATCCACTGGAGGTCAGCCATGCTCGCGCCGAGCTCAGCCCCGACGCGGACGAGGGCGACGTTGACGACGGTGCCGTCGAGCATCACCATCCCCGAGCCGAGCACGGCTGCGGTGACGACGAGCCGCCCGGCGCGAGAAGCGAGGCTGAGGTCGCTCACCCGCGCAGTCTGTCACGCGACTCGCGGCCACCGGCCCGAGCGACCCTGCGGAGATTCGTCGAAATACGTGGGGTCCTCGGGGTGCCCTTCGGCACCGGATAGGCGGACCCTGAGAAGTGGCCGCCAACGCGCACGCGCGCCGACGACCTCCACGTCCATCCAAAGGAGGAGTCATGGGTCACCCCCGAATCCTGCCCGCAGTCCTGGCGAGCGCCGCGCTGGCGCTGACCGGGTCTGCGGCAGCCCTGGCCTCACCGCCACCACCACCGTCGGACGTCCTTGTCAACGTCGCCAGTCCGCCCACCCCGTTCTCGCAGAACAAGCAGAACGAGCCGGCCGTCGCCATCGACGCCCACGAGCCGAGCGTCGTCGTGTCCGGCGCCAACGACGAGATCGACGAGGAGTCCTGCGCGGCCGGCGACCCGACCACGTGCCCCTTCACCGACGGAGTCGGTGTCTCGGGCGTCTACTTCTCGTTCACCGGGGGCTCGAGCTGGACCCAACCGACCTACCAGGGATTCACGGCGCGCAGCTGCATCGGCCCCGCCGCATGTGCTCCCACGACGGGCCCCATCGGCACCCTGCCGAAGTACGCCGAGAACGGCCTCGTCTCCGACGGTGACCCGGCGGTGGCCTTCGGGCCGCGACCCGGGTCCGACGGGTCGTTCTCGTGGGGCAACGGGTCACGCCTCTACTACGCCAACCTGACCTCGAACTTCCCGACCTCCCCCGCGTTCAAGGGCTTCGAGGCGATCGCGGTCTCGACGACGGACAACGCGCGTGCCGCCGCCGGCGGCGACGCCTCGGCGTGGAAGGCCCCGGTCCTCATCTCGAAGCAGTCGTCGACGACCTTCTCCGACAAGGAGCAGGTGTGGGCCGACAACGCCGCGTCGAGCAGGTTCTTCGGCAACGTCTACGTCTGCTGGGCCTCGTTCGTGAGCAACAGCCGCGGAAACGCCCTCCCCACCCCGCTCGTCGTCGCCCGATCGTCCGACGGCGGAGCGACGTGGACGACCAAGCAGGTCGGGCCGGCGTCTGACAACGGCATCAACCAGCAGGCCGACGGCTGCACGATCCGCACCGACAGCGCGGGCAACGTCTATGTCTTCGGCCAGGGCCTGCGGGGTGGCCAGCAGCTCCAGCTCATGTACCGCTCCACGGACGGCGGCGCCCACTGGAAGGGCCCGCAGACCGTGGCTGACAGGACGAGCCCGGGCGTCACGGACCCCGTGCTCGGACGCCCCACCATGGACGGCATCGCCGGCGCCCGCGTCGACCTGGCC
Organism: Humibacillus xanthopallidus; assembly: GCF_006717145.1. Lineage (GTDB taxonomy): Bacteria > Actinomycetota > Actinomycetes > Actinomycetales > Dermatophilaceae > Humibacillus > Humibacillus xanthopallidus. Next base: position 1,151,028 of record NZ_VFQF01000003.1, read on the forward strand.
GCCGGCCCGAGCGTGGACATCGCCAACGGTGCCCCCTCCGGCACCGATGCCACCGACCAGATCGTCATGACCTGGGCGGATGGCACTGACGGACTCGACAACGAGAAGCTGCTGTGGACGAGCTCGACCGACGGCGGCGCCTCGTGGTCCCCTCCGAAAGCCCTCGATCTGCCGACAGGAGACCGGCCCGTGTACACCGCACCGGCGCTCTCGCCCGACGGCAAGGACCTCTATGTCGTGGACAACGCCTTCACGACGCCCTACCGCAACGACACGAGCACCGTCCGCGGGCTCGTGGGCCAGCTGTGGCACGCCAACGTCGTGGGCGGCATACCGAGTGGGTGGACCTCGCTCGACCGCAGCGCCGTCGGGGACCCGCGCGGCACGAGCCAGAACGGGCTCACCGCGGAGTTCCTCGGTGACTACGTCTACGCGAGCGCCACGCGGGACGGCGTCGTCGGCGTGTGGAACGACGCGTCGCACGCGGAGCACTGCACGGCGATCGACAACTACCGCGCGTCGCTCTACACGTCGTCGCCGACGGCCCCACCGGACGTCATCGGCTCGTGCCCGTCGACCTTCGGCAACAGCGACATCCGGGGAGGCATGTGGGCCGACCCCACGACTCCCTGACCCGTGAGGTGCGCGTGCCCGGGCAGCAGCCGTATGCGGCAGGGCTGCCCGGGCAGGCGCACGACGTCTCGTCCGTGCTGGGGCCTTGGCCCCGGAGGCTCAGCTCGGGCAGTCGTTGACCGGCAGGTCGCGCTGGGCGGCGCGGTTGGCGCGCAGGCTGCCGAGGGAGTCGATCGTCAGCACGATGAGCGCGAGCCACACGAAGCCGAAGCCGACCCAGCGCTCCGCGGGCATGTGCTCTCCGAGCAGCAGGACGGCGCAGAGCAGCTGCATGACCGGCGTGATGAACTGGATGAGCCCGATCGTGACGAGTGGGATCCGCCGGGCCGCAGCGGCGAAGCAGAGCAGCGGCAGCGCGGTGACGACGCCCGACAGGACGAGCAGGCTCGTGTGCCACGCGCCGTGCTCTCCGAAGGCGAGCCCACCCTGCCTGCCGACGACGAGCAGCGCGACGACCGCGACCGGCGCGAGCACGACGGTCTCGACCGTGAGGCCGTGCAGCGCCTCGAGGCTGACCCCGACCTTCTTCTTCGTCAGCCCGTAGAGCGCGAACGACAGGGCGAGGGTCAAGGCGATCCACGGCACCCGGCCGCCCGTGACCGCCAGGTAGATGCCCGCGGCGACGCCGATGCCGACCGCGACCCACTGGAGCCGGCGGAGGCGCTCGCCGAGCACGACGACGCCGAGCGCGACCGTGACGAGCGGGTTGAGGAAGTAGCCGAGCGCCGCCTCCGACGTGTTGCCCGACGTCACCGCCGCGACGTAGACGACCCAGTTGATCGCGATGAGGACCGCGGCGACGGCCGTTCCGGCCAGCAGCCTCGGGCGGCGCAGCAGGGGGCCGACCCAGTCGAAGTCGCGTCGCACGAGCAGCACGAGCGCGCAGAAGAGCATCGTCCAGAGGATCCGGTTGGCGAGGATCTCCCATGGTCCGGCGGGCTTGAGCGCGTCGAAGTAGAGCGGGAAGAGCCCCCAGATGCCGTATGCCGCGAAGCCCAGCAGCACCCCGCGCCTGACCTCGTGCGGTGGCGTGGCACCGCCGACCAGGTCCGCGCCGACCGGGCCGCCGAGGTCGGCGACGGCTCGGGTGTCGCCTCGGGTGTCGCCGGCTGCCCTCGTGTCGCGGGAGCTCACGCCCCCACGGTCCAGGTGTCCCGGCCGGCGAGGAGGGCGTCGATGTCGGCGTCGGTGACCGCGCCCGTGCGGGCGGAGGCGATCTGCTCACGCAGCGAGTCGTCGTAGGTGGGGCGGCTCACGTTGCGGAAGATCCCCATCGGCACGTGGCCGAGGTCGGGGGAGTCGAGGCGCGAGAGGGCGAACGCGGCCGACGGGTCGTCGGCGCCCGGGTCGTGCACGACGATGCGAGCCGGGTCGGCCTCACCACGCGGGGTCACGGTCATGACGCCCTGGTCGTCGCGCACGACGACGGTGTCACCCGCCGCGACCTCCTCGCTGGCGGTCAGGTGCAGGATGCGCGCGGCCGCCTCGGTGCGGTCCTTGAGCACGTCGAAGACGCCGTCGTTGAAGATCGGGCAGTTCTGGTAGATCTCGACGAGCGCCGACCCACGGTGCTCGGCCGCCGCGCGAAGCACCGACGTCAGGTGCTGGCGGTCGGAGTCCATGGTGCGCGCGACGAAGCTCGCCTCGGCCCCCAGCGCGAGCGACACGGGGTTGAAGGGCCGGTCGAGCGAGCCGAGCGGGCTCGACTTCGTGACCTGCCCGACGTGCGAGGTGGGGGAGTACTGCCCCTTCGTCAGGCCGTAGATCTCGTTGTTGAAGAGCAGGATCTTGAGGTTGACGTTGCGCCGCAGGGCGTGGATGAGGTGGTTGCCACCGATCGAGAGGGCGTCGCCGTCACCGGTGACGACCCAGACCGAGAGGTCCTCGCGGGTGGCCGCGAGGCCGGTCGCGATCGCCGGTGCCCGGCCGTGGATCGAGTGCATGCCGTAGGTGTCGAGGTAGTACGGGAAGCGCGAGCTGCAGCCGATGCCCGAGACGAAGACGATGTTCTCGCGCTTGAGCCCGAGCTCGGGCAGGAAGCCCTGGACGGCGGCGAGGATCGCGTAGTCGCCGCACCCCGGGCACCAGCGCACCTCCTGGTCGGAGGTGAAGTCCTTCTTCGTGAGCGCGGTGCCGTCCGCAAGGCGGGGCACACCCGTGGTGCCGGTCGCTGCGCCCTGGGAGTCGACGGACACGGAGCCCGAGCCGGACGGCATACCGAGGTCGACGGGCAGGTCGGTGGTCACTTGGCGGCCTCCTTCAGGGGCGCGTGCGAGACGGACGCCACGGCGGCGCTGATGACATCCGCGAGATCGCCTGCCTGGAAGGGCAGCCCGCGCACCGACGTGTGCGACTCGACGTCGACGAGGTACTTCGCACGCAGGAGCATCGAGAGCTGGCCGAGGTTCATCTCGGGCACGATGACGCGTTGGAAGCCGCGCAGCACCTCGCCGGTGTTGGCGGGGAACGGGTTGAGGTGGCGCAGGTGCGCCTGGGCCACCCGACCCCCACGGGCCCGGGCCTGCCGGACGCCGGCGGCGATGGGGCCGTAGGTCGAGCCCCAACCGAGCACGAGCACCTCGGCGTCGCCCGTCGGGTCGTCGACGGCGAGGGACGCGATCGTGTCGGCGATGCCGTCGATCTTGGCCTGGCGCAGCCGCGTCATGTGGTCGTGGTTGTCGGGGTCGTAGGAGATGTTGCCCGTGACGTCGGCCTTCTCGATGCCGCCGACGCGGTGCTCGAGACCGGGGGTGCCGGGTACGGCCCACGGACGGGCGAGGGTCTCGGGGTCGCGCAGGTAGGGGTGGAAGACCGGCTCGCCCTTGGCGTCGACGGCGTTGGGCTCGGTCTCGAACTCCACGGCGATGTCGGGCAGCTCGGCCGTGCGCGGCAGCCGCCACGGCTCCGAGCCGTTGGCGAGGTAGCCGTCGGACAGGACGATGACCGGCGTGCGGTAGGTCGTCGCGATGCGCACCGCCTCGACGGCGATGTCGAAGCAGTCGGACGGCGTCGACGGTGCGACGACCGCGACGGGCGACTCACCGTTGCGGCCGAAGAGGGCCTGCAGGAGGTCGGCCTGCTCGGTCTTGGTCGGCAGGCCCGTCGAGGGGCCACCGCGCTGGATGTCGCAGACGACGAGCGGCAGCTCGAGCGACACCGCGAGGCCGATCGTCTCGGCCTTGAGCGCGAGGCCGGGGCCACTGGTCGTCGTCACGCCGAGCGCCCCGCCGAAGGAGGCGCCGAGGGCCGCGCCGACACCGGCGATTTCGTCCTCGGCCTGCATCGTCGCCACGCCGTAGCGCTTGAGGCCGGCGAGGGTGTGCAGGATGTCGGAGGCGGGTGTGATCGGGTAGGAGCCGAGGAAGAGCGGCAGCCCGGCCCGGTGGGCGGCCGCGACGAGCCCGAGCGACAGCGCGACGTTGCCCGTCACGTTGCGGTAGGTGCCCTCGCGCATCGTCGCCGGCGCGACCTCGTAGGAAACCGCGAAGTCCTCGGTCGTCTCGCCGTAGTTGTAGCCGGCCCGCAGGGCCGCGAGGTTCGCCTCGAGGATCTCGGGGCGGTCGGCGAACTTGCTCTTGAGGAAGGACTCGGTGCCCTCGGTCGGGCGCGTGTAGAGCCACGACAGGAGGCCGAGCGCGAACATGTTCTTGGCGCGCTCCTTCTCCTTGCGGGTGAGCTCGGTGAAGGAGGCGAGGGCCTCGACGGCGATCGAGGTGATCGCGACGGGGTGCACGTGCCACGCCTCGAGCGACCCGTCCTCGAGGGGGCTCACGCCATACCCGACCTTGGCGAGGTTGCGCTTGGAGAACTCGTCGGTGTTGACGATGATGCTCGCGCCGCGCGGCAGGTCGGCGAGGTTGGCGCGCAGCGCCGCGGGGTTCATCGCGACGAGCACGTCGGGGGCATCGCCCGGGGTGAGCACGTCGTGGTCGGCGAAGTGCAGCTGGAAGCTCGAGACGCCGGGCAGCGTGCCCTGGGGCGCCCGGATCTCGGCGGGGAAGTTGGGCAGCGTCGAGAGGTCGTTGCCGAGCAGGGCCGTCTCCGAGGTGAAGCGGTCACCGGTCAGCTGCATGCCGTCGCCGGAGTCGCCGGCGAATCGGATGACCACGCGATCGAGCTTCTGGACCAGTTTCGTGCTCATGCGCTGCGACGTCCTCGGGTTGTTGCTGCGGTAGCCGTCTGCCGGCGGAGATACCGGACCCAACGCTCTGGTGCGCCGGACGATTCCATGCTAGTTCGTGGTCGGACGCGTGTTCGGGAGGCTGCCACCTCGTGGACACGGCAATCCGCGGGCGGCACAGGGCCGCGTGATCTGGCTAGGCTGACCGGCATGGCCGGGTACCTCGTCGTCGGAGCAGTGGTCGGGGCGGGTGTCCTGCTCTTCGTGGCCGCGATGGCGGCCCGCCGGCTCCTCGCGCCACGGGCCCCCTGGGCCGCCAAGCTGACGACCTACGAGTCGGGCGTCGACCCCGTCGGGGTCGGCTGGGCGCAGACGAAGGTGCGCTACTTCGTCTTCAGCTTCCTCTACGTCATCTTCGCCGTCGACGCCATCTACCTCTTCCCGTGGGCGACGGTCCTCCGCTCTGCTGACCTCGGGCGGGCCAGCCTCGTCGAGATGGGCATCTTCATCGGTGTCATCGTGCTCGGCCTGGCCCACGCCGCCCGCCGCGGCCTGCTGAGGTGGGTGTGATGGGCGTCGACCTGCCGATGCCGTCGGTGCGGCCTCCCGACATCTCCGTCGGTCCCGTCAGCGCGCACGCGCCGAAGCCGATCAAGGTCGTGCTCAACTGGGGGCGCCGCTACTCGCTGTGGGTCTTCAACTTCGGGCTCGCCTGCTGCGCCATCGAGTTCATCGCCGCCTCGATGGGCCGCCACGACTTCATGCGCCTCGGCGTCATCCCCTTCGCGCCGGGCCCGCGGCAGGCCGACCTCATGGTCGTCTCCGGCACCGTCACCGACAAGATGGCTCCGGCGATCCGCCGCCTCTACGACCAGATGCCCGAGCCGAAGTACGTCATCTCCTTCGGCGCCTGCTCCAACTCCGGCGGCCCCTACTGGGACTCCTACTCGGTGACGAAGGGGGTCGACCAGATCATCCCGGTCGACGTCTACGTGCCCGGGTGCCCGCCGCGCCCCGAGGCGCTCCTGCACGGGATCATCCGCCTCCAGGAGCAGATCGCGAGCGAGCGGGTGAGCGCCCAGCGCATCAAGGGCCGGTATGCCGGCTCCCGGGTCGGCAGCGCCGGTGACGTCCGTCGCCCCCTCCTGCAACGCGGTGCCCCCGCTGGGCGCCACGCCGCCACGACACGCATACCGCAGGCCGGCGAGGGGGGTGGCCGTTGAAGGTCACCGACGTGCGCGACGTGCCCTTCGGGGAGTGGTCGTCCACCGTCCTCGCGCTGCGTGAGGACGGCTACGCGTTCTTCGACTTCCTCACCGCCGTCGACCAGACCGACGCGGACGAGGGCCCCGGCTTCGACGTCGTGTGCCACCTCGTCGACCCGTCGCGAGTGGGCGACCTGCGCTCGGTGCTGCTGCGCACGCGGGCCGTTGACGGGGTGGCGGTGCCGTCGCTGACGCCGGTCTTCGCCGGGGCGGCCTGGCACGAGCGCGAGACGCACGAGATGTTCGGCCTCGACTTCGACGGCTTCGACGACGGCACCGGGCGGGGGCTGCGGCCGCTGCTGCTCCCCGAGGGCTTCGAGGGCACGCCGCTGCGCAAGTCCTTCGTGCTCGCGGCGCGGGCGTCGAAGCCGTGGCCCGGTGGCAAGGAGCCGGGCGAGGGCCACGAGAGCGCCCGGGCTCCCGGCCGCCGGCGGGTGCAGGCGCCGGGTGTCCCCGGGCCCGACTGGGGTCCGCGCGCGGCGCCCTCGGCGACCTCGTCGTCGGCCGCGCAGGTGTCCTCCGAGGAGTCGACGTGAGCCCGTGGCTGGAGGCCGTCGTGCGCGCGGTCGCCGTGCTCGCCGCCTTCCTCAGCCTGCCGCTGCTCATCGGGCAGACCGAGCACAAGGTGATGGCCCACATGCAGGGCCGCCTCGGGCCGATGTATGCCGGTGGCTTCCACGGCTGGGCCCAGCTCGTCGCCGACGGGGTGAAGTTCGTCCAGAAGGAGGACATCCTCCCGGCGCGCGCCGACCGGGGCGTCTTCCGCCTCGCACCGGCCGTCGCCCTCATCCCCTACCTCGTGGCGCTCTCCGTCATCCCGCTCTCGCCGACCGTCGTCGGTGCCACGGTCGACGCGAGCGTCGTGCTCGTCCTCGCCGTCATCGGGGTCGGCATCATCGGCACGCTCATGGCCGGTTGGGCCTCGGCCAACAAGTACTCCCTCCTCGGCGGCATGCGCGCGGCGGCGCAGCTCGTGTCCTACGAGCTGCCGATGGTGCTGGCCGTGGCGTCCGTCGCCCTGGCCGCCGGCACCCTCTCGCTCGTGGGCATCGCCGAGGCGTGGTCGCCGTGGTGGCTGCTCTGGCAGGCACCGGGTGCGTTCGTCTTCCTCGTCGCGGCGCTCGCGGAGCTGCAGCGGCCGCCCTTCGACATGCCGGTCGCCGACAGCGAGATCGTCTTCGGGCCCTACACGGAGTACTCCGGTCTGCGCTTCGCCTTCTTCCTCCTCGCCGAGTACGCCGGCATCGTCGTCATGTCGCTGCTCTTCGCCGTGCTCTTCCTCGGAGGGTGGGCGGGGCCCTTCGAGGCGTGGCTCGGGTGGCTGTGGACGCTGCTCAAGGGCTTCGCGGTCGCCGTCCTCATGATCTGGATGCGCGTGTCATGGCCGCGCATGCGCGAGGACCAGCTGCAGCGACTGGCCTGGGTCTGGCTCGTGCCGATCGCCCTCCTCCAGCTCGCCCTCACGGCGGTAGGCGTGGTGATGACCTCATGACCCCCGTCGAGTGGCCACAATCTGCCGCCCACCCCAGTCGAGTGGCCACTTCTCGTCGCCCTCCCCACGTCGAGTGGCCACGGTTTGCCGTCCTCCCCACGTCGAGTGGCCACCATTTGCCGCTCCCGCCAGGTCGAGTGGCCACAGTTGGCCAACATTCGGTATGCGGCAACAAGTGGCCTCTCGACTGGTGCGGGGCGACCAGAAGTGGCCTCTCGACTGGTGGGAGGCGGCAGGTTTTGGCCTCTCGACTGGTGGGGGGCGACCAGAAGTGGCCTCTCGACTGGTGGGAGGCGGCAGGTTTTGGCCTCTCGACTGGTGGGAGGCGACCAGAAGTGGCCTCTCGACTGGTGGGAAGCGGCAGGTTTTGGCCTTTCGACGTGGAAGGGGGTGACTCGCGATGGCTGACGGCATCCTTCCCGGACTCCTCAAGGGCATGGCGACGACCGCTCGCTCGCTGACCCGCCACGCCCACACGGCGGAGTACCCCGACGTGTCACCGGCGCTGCCCTCACGCTCGCGGGGCGTCATCGCGCTCACCGAGGAGAACTGCACCTCGTGCATGCTCTGCGCGCGCGAGTGCCCCGACTGGTGCATCTACATCGACTCCCACAAGGAGGAGGTGCCCCCGAGCACCCCCGGCGGGCGGGCTCGTCAGCGCAACGTCCTCGATCGTTTCGCCATCGACTTCTCGCTCTGCATGTACTGCGGCATCTGCATCGAGGTGTGCCCCTTCGACGCCCTGCACTGGAGCCCGGAGTTCGAGTACGCCGAGCTCGACATCCGCGACCTGCTTCACGAGAAGGACCGGCTCGGGGCCTGGATGGCGACCGTGCCGCCTCCGGTCGCGCTCGACCCCGGCAGCGCCGAGCCCGCCGAGGTCGCTGCCGCAGCCAAGCCCGCCCGAGGAGCTGGCGGAGCAGGGGGATCGGCATCGGCCGCCGCCCGACCCGCACGGGTGCGTCCGGCGCGAGCCGACGCGCCGACGCCTGCTGTGACACCGGAGTCATCGACCGAGACAACTGAGCCGCCGGCCAAGGCGCCCGAGGCTCCCGCGGCACCCGAGGCTCCCGCGGCGGCTTCCGTCCCGGAGACGAAGCGGCTGCCCGTGATCCGTGAGCCCTCCGACCAGACGCAGGTGCTGCCGACGACCGACCCGCGGGAGCCCGAGTGACGACCCGCGACATCGTCTTCGCCGCGGTCGGCGCGATCACGGCGCTCTCGGCGCTGCTGTCGGTGACGACGAAGCACGTCGTCCACTCGGCGCTGTGGCTGCTCGTCTCGCTCGGCAGCCTCGCCGGCTGCTACCTCGTCCTCGGGCAGGAGCTCGTCGGCCTCGTGCAGCTGCTCGTCTATGTCGGCGCCATCGTGGTGCTCGTCCTCTTCGCCCTGATGCTGACTCGCGCCCCGATCGGCCCGCACGCCGAGATCGACACGCCTGCCTGGCAGCGCGTCGTCGGCGCGCTGCTGGGGGCTGCGACGACGGTCCTGCTCGCGGCGCTCCTGCTGCCGCTCTTCTCCGGCGTCACCGTCGAGCTCGACGGGGGCGCCCCCGGTGGCACACCCGCGATCGCCCAGGCGGTCTTCGGCACGTGGGTCTGGCCCTTCGAGCTGCTCTCGGTACTGCTGCTCGTCGCGCTCATCGGTGCCTTCGCCGTGTCGCGGCTCGTCCTGCGCAGCGAGGACGAGACCGTCACGGCCCGCGGCGAGGTGCGCCGGTGATCCACCTCCAGCTGCCCGCGGCGCTCGCCGCGCTGCTCGCCGGCATCGGCGTCTACGGCGTGCTCGCCCGGCGCAACGCCGTGCTCGTCCTCATCGGCGTCGAGCTCATCCTCAACGCCGCGAACCTCCTTCTCGTCACGGCGGGTTCACGCACCGGGGCGCCGTTCGCCGCCGGCCCGGTGCTGACGCTCTTCGTCATCACGATCGCTGCAGCCGAGATCTGTGTCGCGCTGGCCGTCGTGCTCGTCCTCTTCCGCACGACCGGTGCTATCGACCTCACGGCGGTGCCAGACCTCACCGACGAGCCCGAGCCCGAGCCCGATCCACAGCCCGACCCAGAGCCAGAGCCCGACCTCCGGGGAGAGGTGCGCTCATGAGCTGGATCGTGCGGATGATCGTCGTGCTGCCCGCCCTCGCCGCGCTCGCCGGACTGCTCGCGCGCCGCCAGCGCCTGCTGGCGGCCGGCATCGCGATCGGCATGTCGGCCTACGTCGCCGTGCTCGCGTTCATCCAGTGGGTGGCCCCGGCGCGCACGGCCGACATCGAGAGCATCGGCCGTCTCTCGACCGGTGCGCTCCAGGTGCCGCTCCACCTGCTGTCCGACCGGCTCTCGGGCCTCGTCGCGCTCGCTGTGGCGGTCGTCGTGCTCGCCATCCAGGTCTTCACCGCCTGGTACCTCCGCGACGACCCGCGCTACGGCCAGTTCGCCGCCACCGTCTCGCTCTTCGCGACCGGCATGCTCCTGCTCGTCCAGGCCTCCGACCTCGTGCTCATCCTCGTCGGCTGGGAGATCATGGGCTGGTGCTCGTGGCTGCTCATCGGCCACGACAGCCAGCGTCCCGAGGCCCGCCGCGCGGCCTACAAGGCCTTCATCGTCACGCGCGTGGCCGACATCGGCATGGTCGTCGGGCTCGTCGCGCTCGCCGTGCGCGCCGGCAGCACCGACCTCATCACCGTGCTCACGGCGAGCGGCCACGACACCGCGCTCACCGTCGGGCTCGTCGGCGTCATCATCGGCGTCGCCGGCAAGTCGGGTCTCATCCCCTTCCACGACTGGCTCCCCGACGCGATGGAGGGTCCGACACCCGCCTCCGCGCTCATCCACGCCGCGACGATGGTGGCCGCCGGCAGCTACGTCATCGCCCGGCTCTTCTCGCTCTATGCGAGCCACGACGGCGCCCGCACCCTGCTGGCCGTCCTCGCCTCCGCGACGATGGTGTATGCCGCCCTGCTCGCCTTCGCGCAGACCGACCTCAAGCGGATGCTCGCCTACTCGACCCTCAGCCAGATCGCGATCATGCTCGCAGCCCTCGCCGCGGCGCCGCCCGACATCGGCTTCGCCCCGGCGATCGGACACCTCGTCGCGCACGCCTTCTTCAAGGCCTTGCTCTTCCTCGGCGCGGGCTGGCTCTCCGTGCTCGCCGGGGCGACCGCCCTCGCCGCCCTACGTGGGCGGCTGCACGGCACGGGAGCGCTGCGCTGGTCGATCGGCCTGGGCCTCGCCGCGCTCGCCGGCGTGCCACCGCTCATCGGCTTCTTCACCAAGGACAGCGTCATCGAGACCTCCATCGAGGGTGCGACCGGTGGTGGCGGAGCACGCGCCTGGCTCGTGGTCGTCGCCCTCTTCGTCACGGTCGTGCTGACCGCCACCTACTGTGCCCGGGCCTGGCTGCTGCTCGACACGCCCCTCGCGGCAGCCGAGCCCCAGAGCGGTGGCTCTCCGAACGCCGCGACCGGCAGCGACGTCCCCGAGGCCGTCGTCGTCGCCGAGGAGGACCTCGCCGTCGTCACGGCCGCCGACAGTGCCGACGACGCCGAGGTGGAGCGCGTCCACGCCCATGGCCACGCGCCGATCACCCTCTCCGCCGCGCTCGCCGTGGCCACGCTCGCAGCCCTCACCGTCTTCGGAACGCTGCTGCTCTTCAGCCTCACCGGCGCCCTCAAACCCGGCATCGTCTCGGCGCTGCTCTCCCTGCTGCTCGTCGTCGGTGCGGCGTATGCCGTGTGGACCCTCAGCGACCGCGGCCGGCACGACGTCGCCGACCGGGTTCCAAGCCACGTGCGCGACCGTGCGGTGCGCGGCTTCGGCGCCGACACGGCATACGTCGGCGTGGGCCGGGCGGTCACGGCGGTCGCGCGCCTCGTCGTCGCGCTCGACCGCGACGTCGTCGATGCCTACCCGCGCGCGACCGTGGTCGCGGCTCGCGGGCTCGGGCGGGTGGGGGAGCGCAGCCATCGCGGGGTGCCGTCGCTCAGCCTGCTCGCCCTGCTCGCCGGTGTCGTCGTCATCGCGGTGCTGGGGGTGACGGCATGGCGCTGACCCTCATGCTCCTGCTGCCTCTCCTCGGTGCGGTCGCACTCATCGCGATCCCCGGCGACGAGTCACGTGTCGAACGCGGAATCGCCCTCGGCACAACGGTGCTCACGGCGCTGCTCGCCGTCGTCGTCGTCACGGGGCGCCACGAGATCGACGCGCCGTGGATCCGCTCGCTCGGCATCCGCTGGCACTTCGGGGTCGACGGGATCTCGGCGGCACTCGTGATCCTCACTGCCCTGCTGACTGTCGCGGTCGTCGTGCACACGCTCGCCGGACGCTTCCCCGCGGGCGGCTCGGGCTCAACCTTCCTCGGCTGCATCCTGCTTGTCGAGACCGGTGCCCTCGCGACCTTCCTCGCCCGCGACGCGATCCTCTTCTTCATCGCCTTCGAGGTCGTGCTCGTGCCGATGTGGGTGCTCATCCGCAGCTTCGGCGACGACCACGTGCCCGACGAGCGGCGCTCCGACGCGGCGGGGCGCTTCGTGCTCTTCACGGTGCTCGGGTCGACGCTCATGCTCGTCGGCATCCTCTTCCTCGTGCACCACCAGGGCACCTCCGACCTCACGGAGCTCGCGCGCCTGCACGGCGACGGCATCTCGCGCTCGCTCGAGACGGCGATCGCCGGGATGCTCCTGCTCGGCCTCGGCATCAAGGTGCCGCTCTGGCCCGTCCACACGTGGCTGCCGCCCGCGCACACCGTCGCGCCGACGGCCGGCTCGGTGCTGCTCGCGGCGGTGCTGCTCAAGATGGGCACCTACGGCATCGTCCGGCTCGTCGTCGCGACCGTGCCCAACGGTCTCGCCGCGCTGAGCCCCGTGCTCGCGATCCTCGGCGTCGTCGGCATCCTCTGGGGAGGGCTCGCGTGCCTCGTCGAGCGAGACCTCAAGCGGCTCATCGCCTACAGCTCCGTCGCGCACATGGGCTTCGTCGTGCTCGCCCTCGCGTCAGGCAGCGACACCGGGCTGCAGGCCGCGCTGCTCGGCAACATCGCCCACGGCGTCGTCGCCGCCCTGCTCTTCTTCGTCGTCGGCGACCTCAAGGAGCAGTGGGGCTCGGCCGACCTCAGCACGGTGCGAGCCGGTCTGCGCGACACGTCCCCTCGCCTCGGGGTCGTGCTGCTCGTCGGCCTCGCGGCCGCGCTCGGGCTGCCGGGCCTCGTCAGCTTCTGGGGTGAGTTCCTTGCCCTGTATGCCGCCTGGTCGCCTGCGCCCGACCGCCCCGTCGCGCTCCTGCGCGTGTGCGTCGTCCTCGGCGCCGTCGGGCTCGCGCTCGCGGCGGCCTACTCCCTGCGCGTCGCCCGGCTCGTGTGGTCGGGAGAGGCGAGCGGCGCGGCTGCCGAGGTGCCCGCCTCGAGCACCGCCGCGGGCGAGGCAGGGAGGGCGTCGACCACAGGGGCGCCGACCGTAGGGGCGCCGGCCGAGGGGGTGGCGGCTGAGGGTGTGGCGTCCGCCGGTGGGGCCGTCGTCGACGCGCGCGGCGCCCGGTGGGCCGTCGTGCTGACGCTCGCCGTCGCCGTCGTCGTGCTCGGGGTCCTGCCCCAGCTGCTCCTCGGGGTGTCGGGCCCCGACGCGGTCCGACTCATCACCGGAGCGGGGGTGCTGCCCTGATGAGCGTCTCTGTCGACGTCGCCGTGCTCTGGCCGGCCCTGGTGCCGATCGCCGGGCTCGTGCTCGTGCTCGTCGCCGACCTCGTCGTGCCCCGTCTGCGCCGTGTCCCCTATGCCATCGCGGGGGTCGCGTCGATCGCCACCGTCGTCGCCACGATCCCCGGCCTCGGTCTGGGCGGAGGGTCCGCCCGATCGACGTTCTGCATCTCCGCTGCCGCCGGTGCGTCCGGTGCGTCCGGTGCCGCGGGGGCGGTCGCCGCCGACCTGCCGCAGACCTGCCTCTGGCAGGCCGACGCGCTCACGTCGACCCTCCAGCTGGCCGCGGCCCTCGCCGCAGCCGTCTGCATCGCGCTCGCCTGGCCCGGTGCGAGCCGGCGCCGGCCCGCCGACGCGACGAGCGAGCCGGTCGAGGCCGTCCTGCTGCTCGCCGCCCTCACCGGCACCGTCGTCGTCGCCGCCAGCCGCGACGTCGGCACCTGGCTGGTCGCCCTCGAGCTCGCGACGCTGCCCGTCATCGCCCTCGTCGCGCTGTCGGGCCGGCGCTCCGCGGTGGCCGGGGCGACCCAGCTGCTCGTGACCTCGCTCGTCTCCTTCGCGCTGCTCGTGCTGGGAGTGGCCCTGTGGTTCGCCGCGACCGGGAGCCCCTTCCTCACGCCGGACGCCGCCCTGTCGTCGGGGCGGGCCCAGGGCGTCGGCTGGTTCAGCTATGCGCCGCTGGGACCCGGCGAGACGGCCACCACCATGTCCGGTGCCGCCGGCGCGACCGTCGTCGCCTGGCCGTCGGTGTCGGCCGGCGTGCTGTCGCTCGGGGTCGTGCTGCTCCTCGCGGGCGTCGGCTTCAAGCTCTCGCTCGTGCCCTTCCACGCCTGGACGCCGACGGCCTACTCCGGCGCGTCCACCCCGATCGCCGCCTTCCTCGCCACCGTCTCGAAGGTGGCGGCGCTCGCGGCCCTGCTCGTCGTGCTGCGAGCCGTCGCGGCCCTGGGCACTCCCGCCCTCATCACCATCGGGGTGCTCGCCGCGCTCAGCATGACCCTGGGCAACCTCATGGCCCTGCGCCAGGACGACGTCGTGCGCCTGCTCGCCTGGTCGACCGTGGCACAGGCCGGTTGGGTCGTCATGCCGCTCGTCAGCGTGTCGGCGCTCGGCATCGGGGCGAGCGCGACCTACCTGCTCGCCTACGTCATCGGCACGCTCGTGGCCTTCGCCGTCGTCGCCGTCACCCTGCGGGAGCGGCCCGACGGACGCGACCTCACGGCATACGACGGGCTCTGGCACCGCAAGCCGTGGCGGGCGGGTGCGCTCGTTCTTGCCCTGACCTCCCTCGCCGGCCTGCCGCCCGGCATCATCGGCCTCGTCGGCAAGGTCGTCGCGCTGCGGCCCGTCATCGCCGAGGGGTGGGTGTGGCTCGCCGTCGTCGCGGCCGTCAACGCCGTGATCGGGGTCGCGGTCTACCTCCGGTGGCTGCGCGGCGTCATCACGGCGCCCGAGCCGACGAGCGCGGACGAGGCCCTTCCGGTCACCGCGACGACTGCGGCCACCCTCGCCACGGAGCAGCGGCGCGTCGCGCTCGCCGGTCTCGTCGTCGCCGCGGCGGTGCTCGTCGTCGTCAGCGTGCAACCGGACCTGCTCCTGCGCCTGCTCGGCTGACACGCCGACGGCCCCGGGGCGTGGGAGCCTCGGGGCCGTCAGCGGTCGAGCGACGCTCGACAGTCCTGCGCGCGATCAGGTCGTGGGCACCGGCTGCGGGGCAGCGGTGGCGGCGACGGCGTCGTCGTCGGCCTTCTTGGCGTGGCGCAGGCCGAGCACGGCGAGCACGAGGAGCAGGGCTGCCGCGATGAGGGCGGCGATGCCGGCATACAGGGCGATCGTGCCCATGGTGCCGAACGCATAAGCGTTGAGGAGCAGGCCGCGCAGGGTGTTGCCCATGAAGAGGCTCTGGCGCAGCTCACCGAGGGCGGCCACCGTCTTCGGGTCGGCGTTGGGGTCCTTGGCCGCCTTCATGTACTCGCTCGAGACCTCGGAGTAGGTCTTGTTGTTCGACTGCGTGTTCATGTGGACGAGGATGTAGTGGTCGGCGAAGGCCTTGGCCTGGTTGCCGTTCTCCATCGGCTGGCCGGCGTACTGCAGGAGCGCGTCCTTCTGCGCCTGCGTCTCGAGGGCGGCCGCGGCCGGCATCTTGATGTTCTGCTGGCTCAGCTGCTCCTGCACGTTGTTGGCGACGAAGTTGCTGGCGTAGATCAGCAGCCCGCCGGCCACGAGGAGGACCGCGGCCATGATGAAGCCGGTCCAGGAGATCAACGTGTCGAGTGTCTTGCGCATCGTTCGCTTCTTTCATCGGAAGGGTGTCGGTTTCCCCAACGACGCCCAAACTACTACTACACGTAGTAGATGAGTTGCCTGTTCAACGGTTCGCGGGCGAGATCTCAGTCACAGCCCGTGCAGGCCTGGGACACAGTGCTGCCACAGTGAGCCTCCAGCCGGCATCCAGCGCGCCTGCGGCGGGCGTCCAGTGGGAACATGCACCCCCACCCGCTCGTTCACCGGCTATGCACAACCACTTCAACGGGCTCAAGACGGCCGCGCTCTTCGGCGGCATCTGGGCCCTCCTGCTCGGCGTCGGAGCCCTCGTCGGTGGTGGCCGCTACATCTGGATCTTCGCCCTCATCGGTGTGGCGACCACCTTCTACGGCTACTGGAACAGCGACAAGCTCGCGATCCGCGCCATGCACGCCTACCCCGTGTCCGAGGCACAGGCGCCGACGATGTACCGAATCGTCCGCGAGCTCTCGACCGCGGCGGGCAAGCCGATGCCGCGCCTCTACATCAGCCCGACGCCGGCCCCCAACGCCTTCGCCACGGGCCGCAACCCGCAGAACGCCGCCGTCTGCTGCACCGAGGGCATCCTCGGCCTGCTCGACGAGCGCGAGCTGCGCGGCGTGCTCGGCCACGAGCTCATGCACGTCTACAACCGCGACATCCTCACGAGCTCGGTCGCGGCCGCCATCGCCGGTGTCATCACCTCGATCGGGCAGATGCTGATGTTCACGAGCATCTTCGGCGGCGGGTCCGACGAGAACCGCCCCAACCCGCTCGCCCTCCTCGCGATGAGCCTGCTGGCGCCTCTTGCTGCCATGACGATCCAGATGGCGATCAGCCGCACCCGCGAGTACGACGCCGACGAGGACGGCGCCCGCCTCACGGGCGACCCGCTCGCCCTCGCCTCGGCCCTGCGCAAGCTCGAGTCCGGGGTCGCGCGAGCGCCGCTCGCGCCCTCGCAGGACGTCGTCAACGCCAGCCACATGATGATCGCGAGCCCGTTCCGGGCGCAGGACGTCACGCGGTTCCTCTCGACGCACCCGCCGATGGACCAGCGCATCGCGCGCCTCGAGAGCATGGCGGGCGGGCAGCTGCCGCGCTGAGCCGGCACGGCGCAGGGTGCCCCGGGAGCAACCCACGCGCCGTCCCTGCCCTCCATCTGGCAGGCTCGCCCCCATGCGCAGTCTCACCCTGGCCGAAGCCCGCGAGCGGGCAGCCCTGCTCACCGTCACGTCGTATGCCGTCGAGCTCGACCTCGACCAAGGCGCGGAGGTCTTCGGCTCGCTCACGACCGTCCGCTTCGCGTGCAGCGCCCCGGGTGCCGACACCTGGGTCGACCTCAAGGCCCGCTCCGTCGAGACGGTCAGCCTCAACGGCGCCGACCTCGACCCCACCGCCGTCGTCGACGGGCGCCTGCCGCTGACCGGCCTCGCGGCCGAGAACGAGCTCGTCGTCGCAGCGACGATGGCCTACAGCCACGACGGCCAGGGCCTGCACCGGGCGACGGACCCCGCCGACCAGCGCGACTACGTCTACGGGCACCTCTTCCTCGACGCCGCGCCGAGTGTCTACGCCTGCTTCGACCAGCCCGACCTCAAGGCTCCCTACGACGTCGTCGTCCGCGCGCCGCTCGAGTGGACCGTCGTCGGCAACGGCGCGGCGACCCGCACCGAGGCCGGCACCTGGCACCTCGCGACGACCAAGCCCCTCGCCACCTACTTCGTGACGGTCTGCGCCGGGCCCTACGTCTCCGTGCACGACGAGCACGACGGCATACCGCTCGGCCTGCACGCGCGGGCGTCGCTGCGTGAGCCGCTGGAGCGGCACGCGGCCGAGATCTTCGACGTGACGAAGCGGTCGTTCGACTACTTCCACGGGCTGTTCGGCATCCGTTACCCGTTCGGGGAGTACCACCAGGTCTTCGTGCCGGAGTTCAACGCCGGAGCGATGGAGAACCCGGGCTGCGTGACGTTCCGCGACCAGTACCTCTACCGCGGGTCGGCCACACGTGACGAGCTGTTGACGCGCGCCAACACGGTGAGCCACGAGATGTCGCACATGTGGTTCGGCGACCTCGTGACGATGAAGTGGTGGGACGACCTCTGGCTCAACGAGTCCTTCGCGGAGTACATGAGCCACCGCTGCCTCGTCGAGGCGACGGAGTATGCCGATGCCTGGGTCGACTCCTCGATCGTGCGCAAGGTCTGGGGCTACGGCGCCGAACGTTCACCCTCGACCCACCCGGTCGCCGGCGTCGAGGCGCTCGATGCCCAGAGCGCGCTGCAGAACTTCGACGGCATCTCCTACGCCAAGGGCGCGGCTGCCCTGCGCCAGCTCATCGCCCACGTCGGCGACGACCAGTTCATCGCCGGGGTGCGGGCCTACCTCACCGACAAGTCGTATGCCAACGGCACCCTCGCGGACTTCCTCGGCGCGATCGAGGCAGCCAGCGGCACCGACCTCGGGGCGTGGTCGCGGGCGTGGCTTCTGACGGCCGACCGCGACACCCTGTCGGTGCGGCTCGAGGAGCAGGGCGGCGTCATCCACTCCGCTGTCGCCGTCCGTGAGACGCCGGCGGACCGACCGGCCGACCGGCCGCACACCTTCGACGTGGCGGGCTGGACCGACGGGGTCGAGGTGGCGCGGGTGACGACGACCGTCACGGCGTCCGAGACCGCGCTCGACGGGTTGCAGGGCGCCCCCGAGCCTGCCGTCGTCGTGCCCAACGCGAGCGACCTCACGTGGGCCCGGGTCCAGCTGTCCGACAGCACCCTCGCCGCCCTGCCGGGCCAGCTCCCGCTCGTGCCGGACCAGCAGGCGCGAGCGGTGGTCTGGAGCGCCCTCATCGACGGCGTGCACGGAGCCACGGTGTCGCCGGACGCCTTCCTCGACGTCGTCGAGGCAGCCTGGCCCAAGGAGACCAACTCCTCGATCCTCACCCGGGTCTCGGCCTACTCCGAGCACCGCATCGTGCCCTACTTCGTGCCGCGGGCGCGTCAGGCCGACTCCCTCGCCCGCCTTGCGGCGAGCGGTCGGGCGCTGCTCGGCACGGCGCCGGCGGGCAGCACCGAGTCGCTCGCCGCCGCCCGACTCGTCGCCGGGGCGAGCGACGACGAGGCCCTGCTGCGCGCGTGGGCCGACGGCGACTCCCTGCCCGACGGACTGCAGGACGACGGCGACTTCCGCTGGATCGTCGTGCGCAACCTCGCCGCCCGCGGACTCGTCGACGTCGCCGGGGTCGAGTCCTACCGGGCCAAGGACGACACGCTCCAAGGCGGTCTCAACGCGCTGATGTGCCGCGCCTCGCTGCCCGACCCGGAGGCCAAGGACTGGGCGTGGCAGCAGCTCACTGGCCGGCACGGCCGGTCGAACTACGAGATGGTGCACCTCGCCCGCGGCTTCTGGAACGCCCCCGACGACGCGCTCGTGGCGGACTACGTGCCCCGCTACTTCACCGACGTGCCGGCCATGGCCGAGTGGGTCGGCGAGGACGCCCTCTCACGCGTCGTGCTCGTCGCCTTCCCGAAGGTCTTCGCCGACGAGACCGCGGGCCTCAGCGCGCGCACCCTCGAGCGAGACGACCTCACGCCGGCCGTGCGCCGCTCGCTCGTCGACGCAGACGCGGAGCTGCGCGAGGCCCTCGCGTCGCGGGCGACCTTCGGCGCCGCCGTCTGATGGTCGTGACCGCGCCCGGCCGCGACGAGCTGCCCGAGGTCGTGCAGAGCGTGACCGCGGCCCATGCCGAGCTCCTCGGGCAGCGGCTGCCCGGGCTGCTCGAGGGTCTGCACCTGCACGGCTCGATCGGTTTCGGTGGCGAGTTCGTCGCCGGGAGCGACATCGACTTCGTCGCGGTCGTGAGCCGGCGCCCCACCGAGGACGAGATCGAGGCGCTGCGACAGGTGCACGCAGAGCTCGAACGGCGGTGGCCGGAGCCTGCCTACGACGGCTTCTACCTGCTCGAGACCGACCTCGCCGGCCGCCCCCAGGATGTGCCCGAGGGGCCGGGCGTGCTGCACCAGTGGTTCGACGTCGGCACCCACGCAGACGTCACGGACATCACCTGGCGAGAGCTGCGCGACCACGGGATCACGTTGTGCGGCAAGGAGCTTCGTGATCTCGAGATCTGGAGCGACGATGTCGCACTGCACCGCGCGACGCGCGAGAACCTCGACACGTACTGGCGGATGCAGCTTGAGGCGATGCACCACCACCCGCGCGAGGCGTCGCTGCCGCAGGCGGCCGAGTGGGGCGGGCTGGGCGCGCCCCGGCTCGTGCACCTGCTCGTCACGGGGCACCCGACGTCCAAGTCGGGTGCCGGCCGCTGGGCGATCAAGGCCTACCCCCAGCACCGCGAGCTCGTCGAGGAGGCGCTGCGCGTGCGGGAGCGTCCCGACGACCCGTCGACGTATGCCGCCGAGCCCGACCGTCGTCGCCGTGACCTCATCGCCCTGATGACGGAGGTCATCGCCGACGGCGTCGCGCTGACCGACCCGCCGGCGGATGGCGCGCGGGTCCCGTGACGGAGGCCGGCTCCTGGGTCATCGAGCTCGCCGACGTGAACAACCCGGCGTGCGAGGCGCTCCTGCACGACTACTACGTCGAGGTGAGCGACCGCTACTACCGGCTGCGCGAGGGGCGGGACTCCACTCCGGAGGAGATCGAGACCGGCTTCCCACAGATGCGCAGCGACGACCTCGCGCCGCCGACGGGTGAGTTCATCGTGGCCCGCCGTGCCGACGACGAGACCGCCCTCGTCGGCTGCGTCGGTCTCCGGCGCCTCCGCGACGACACCGGTGCGCGAGTTGCGGAGCTGCGACGGCTCTACGTCCGACCCGAGCTGCGGCGGGCGGGGCTCGGCGGCAGCCTGCTGCTCTGCGTCGAGGATGTCGCCCGGGTGTGGGGCGTTACGGCGATGCGGCTCGACACGAGGCTCGACCTCGAGGAGGCGCGCGCTCTCTACCTGCGCCACGGGTGGGTCGAGGTGCCACCCTTCTCCGACGCGTTCTACGCCGAGGTCTGGTACGCCAAGGACCTGTGAAGCCGCCAGCCGCAGGCAGGGACGGGACCTGCAGACGGGCCGGGCGTCACGCGGGCGGGTCGAAGGCCGCGTCGAAGGCCGTCGTGTGGCGAGGTTCGTAGAGCATGATCTCGTCCGCCCCCGGCACCTCGAGCATGACGCAGAGCCCGAAGCCCCGGTCGACGGGCTCCGCGGCGAACGTGGCTCCGCGAGAAGCGAGCTCTGCCATCGTCGAGACGATGTCGTCACACATCAACGACATCGCATGGTGCCGCGGAGCGGTCCACCCGGAGCCCTCGGGTCCGCGCGTGGGGTGGACGCCGACCTCGCTCGGACCGGTGCCGAAGATGAGCCACGCCTCAGCGCCGGCGGCCTCACCCTGGGTGGAGCCGCCGTCGGCGACGAAGGGCCACCGCAGCACGTCGCGGAAGAACGCGCGCGTGGCCGCGGCGTCGTCGGAGTAGATGAGGTTGTGAACGGCGGTGATCATGACTGGACGCTACGCCGCACGCGTGGGCAACGGCATACGACGGGCAACGGCATACGACGGGCAACGGCATACGCCCGCGCGTCGGAGACCTCTGGCTCTCCTCTGTGTTGAGTCGCGGACTGACGCAGTTCGCAGCCCACGCGCGGCGGGACTGGGGGGTGGCTGCAGCTGAGTCGCGGGCTGACGCAACGCAGAGGAAGCGCGCGACAGGTCTGGGATGGCCCGGGTCGGGTCACCAGGGGCTGGGCTCGTAGTCCTTGACGAAGCAGCCGTAGAGGTCATCGCCGGCCTCCCCGCGGACGATGGGGTCGTAGACGCGAGCGGCTCCGTCGACGAGGTCGAGGGGCGCGTGCCAGCCCTCGGCGGCGATCCGCAGCTTCTCGTCGTGCGGACGCTCGTCGGTGATCCAGCCGGTGTCGACGGCCGTCATGAGGATGCGGTCGGACTCGAACATCTCGCCCGCGCTCGTCCGGGTCAGCATGTTGAGGGCGGCCTTGGCCATGTTGGTGTGCGGGTGGCCGGGGCCCTTGTAGCGCCGCGAGAACTGGCCCTCCATCGCCGAGACGTTGACGACATAGGCACGCCGAGCCCCCGCCGCCACCGCCGCTCGCATGGCCGGCCGCAGCTGGGAGACGAGGATGAACGGCGCCGTCGAGTTGCACAGCTGCACCTCGAGCAGCTCTAGCGGGTCGACCTCCTCGACCTTCTGCGTCCACGAGTTCGTGCGCTGGAGGTCCGGCAGCAGGCCGCCCGCGTCGACAGCGGTTCCGGCGCGGTGTGCCTCGAGGCTCGCGTTGCCGGCCGAGAGCGCAAGCGCCGTCATGGACGCCGCGGTCTGGGCCGCGACGGCGTGCTCGACCGACTCGCCGTCGTGGTGCGCCACGGCGTGGGTCTCGAGCGCGCCCGCGATCGAGGCGGGGTGCGCCTCGCTGATCCGGTCGAAGGTCACCATCTCGGGCAGGGCCACACCGTCGGGCAACGGGGCGGACTCGAGCTCGACGAGGTTGCTGTAGGCGCCGGGGGAGCGGCGCACCGTCTGGGCCGCGTTGTTGATGAGGATGTCGAGCGGGCCGGCGGCGCTCACCTCGTCGGCGAGGGCGACGACCTGGGTGGGGTCGCGCAGGTCGATGCCGACGATCTTGAGCCGGTGGATCCAGTCGGCGCTGTCGTCCATCGCCGAGAAGCGGCGCATCGCGTCCTTGGGGAAGCGGGTCGTGATCGTCGTGTGTGCCCCGTCGCGGAGCAGCCGCAGGGCGATGTACATGCCGATCTTGGCCCGGCCGCCGGTGAGAAGCGCGCGCTTGCCGGTGAGGTCGGTGCGCTGGTCACGCTTGGCGTGCGACCGGGCCGCGCAGTCCGGGCAGAGCCAGTGGTAGAACGCGTCGACGAGCGTGTAGTCGGCCTTGCAGATGTAGCACCCGCGGGCGTTGACGAGCTCGCCGGCGTAGGCGCCCTTCGCGTTCGAGACGAGCGGTATGCCGCGGGTCTCGTCGTCGATGCGCATCGGCGACCCCGTGGCGGTCGACTCGATGACCTGGCGGTCAGCCTTGCGCTCGGCCCACGTCTTCGCGTTGCGCCGGTCCTTCTTCAGCCGCTTGTAGAGCAGGGACGCCGCGCGCTTCAAGGTCTCGAAGTCCGGGTCGTCGATGTCGAGCCGCGGAGCGAGGTCGAGCACGCGCACCGCGGTGGCGACGTCGGCCGGGTCGAGGCGCGGGGTCGCCATCGGGTCGAGCGGGGTGTCGAACGTCGGGTCGAGCGTCGGGTCGTCCACGGGGTCGAGCGTCGGGTCCAGCACGGGGTCGTGCACGGGGCCGGTCTCCTGCGGGTCACTCACCGGGAGAGCGTACGCGGTCGCAGGCTCCGGCCCCGAACGCGCGAACGCCGCCGCCACACGCTCGCTCGGGACGAGGGGTGGCGGCGGCGCGGTCGCGGCGGTTGCAGCTGCCGCGAGCGGCCTGCGGTCCGGGATGCCGCACAGGGGATTCGGCACCCCGGACGCAGGAGTCCGGTCGGTTGACGGTCAGTCGGTGGTCAGACGGTCGTCAGACGGTCGTCAGTTGGAGGTGGCGGGCTTGACCGCGAGGGTGACCTGCACGTCCTGGCGGACGCCGTCGCGGATCAGGGTGACCGTCGCCTTGTCTCCGGCCGTCATGGCCCGGATCTGGGCGACGAGGGCCGTCGAGGAGTCGACCGGCTGGCCGTTGACGGCGATGATGACGTCACCGGTCTTGATGCCGGCGTTGGCGGCCGGCGTGCCGCTGTTGACCGCCGCGACCTGGGCCCCGGCGCGCTGGGCGGAGCCGTCCTTGACCGTCGTGTCCTTGGCGCTGACACCGAGGAAGGCGTGCTCGGCCTGCCCGGTCTTGATCAGCTGCTGCGAGATCGATTTGGCCTCCTTGACGGGGATCGCGAAGCCGATGCCGATGTTGCCGCCCTGGGTGCCCTGCGCCGCGCCCAGCGAGGCGATGGCGCTGTTGATGCCGACGAGCTCGCCCTTGGCGTTGACGAGGGCGCCACCGGAGTTGCCGGGGTTGATCGCGGCCGAGGTCTGGATGGCGTTGGTCACGACGCTGTCGCTCGAGGTCGAGCCGTTGGGCGAGGGGCTGGCCTCGCTCGTGCTGACCGGTCGGTTGAGGGCCGACACGATGCCCGTGGTGACGGTGCCGGAGAGGCCGAGCGGGTTGCCGACGGCCATGACCGGGTCGCCGACCTTGAGGATCGAGCTGTCGCCGAGGCTGATCGGCGTGAGGTCGCTCGGGGCCGAGGTCAGCTTGATGACGGCGAGGTCGGTCGACGGGTCGGTGCCGACGATGGTGGCGCCGTAGGTGCGCCCGTCGGCGAGGGTGACGCTGATCGCACCGTTGCCCGTGGCGTCGCCGACGACGTGGTTGTTGGTCAGCACGTGACCGTTGGTGTCGAGGATGACGCCGGAGCCCGCGCCGGAGCCCTGCTGCGTCGTCACGTCGATGCTGACGACGCTGGGCGAGACGGCCTTGGCGACGGCGGTCCAGTCGGGAGCCGTGGCGCTGCCCTGGATGACGGTGGGTGACGAGCCCTGGTTCTGGGTCGTCGTCGAGGCCGTCGTGGTCGCGGTGGGGTTCTCGGTGAGCTGCGTGACGGCATACGTGCCGCCGCTGGCGAGGACCGCGGCGAGCAGGGCCACGCCGGCGGTCCCGGCGAAGCCGCGGCGCTCGCGACGCGGGGGCTCCTGCTTCTGGAAGCTCTGCCCGGCGGGCGGCGTCGGGGGAGCAGGTGGCATGGGCGCGCCCTGCTGGTAGTACTCGGCAGCAGTCGGGATCTGCTGCGTGGGTTCCGTTGCCATGCTCATGGCTGCTCCTCCTGCTGTGGGTCTTCCGGGCTCTTGCATCCATCACACCCGGGGAGCTTTTGACAGCGATGTGGCCTTCCTATGAACTGACTGTGCAGCCTGCGGGAGGGGCGTGCCGTTGTCGGACGGCGCCGGCTGGACCGGTAGCTCGACGATGATCGTCGCGCCGCCACCCGGGGTGTCGTCGACCCGGACGTCGCCGCCGTGCGAGGCCACGATGGCCTCGACGATGGCGAGGCCCAGCCCGCTGCCGCCGCCGCCCTTGCGGCTGCGCGACCAGTCGGCGCGGTAGAAGCGCTCGAAGACGTTCTGCCGGTCGGCCGCGGGGATGCCGGGGCCGTGGTCGCGCACGTGCAGCGCCACCCGGGCGGGGGAGCTGCCCGGGACCGGGCCGACGAGGATCTCGACCGGGGTGCCCGCCGGGGTGTGCACCCGGGCATTGGTGACGAGGTTGGTGACGACCTGCCGCAGCTGCCGCTCGTCGGCGATGAGCTCGGTCGGCTCGATCGGTCCCCGGATGCCGGTCGCCGTGAACGGGCGGTTCGCGTCGATGGTGCGGGCGTCCTGGGCTGCGTCGGCGGCGAGGACGGCGAGGTCTACGGTCTGCAGCTCGAGCGGGCGCTCACCGTCGAGGCGGGCCAGGGTGAGGAGGTCCTCGACGAGGCCGCTCATCCGGTGGCTCTCGCTCTCGATGCGGCCCATCGCCCCGGCCACGGCCTCGGACGAGGGCAGCGCGCCCTGGCGGTAGAGCTCGGCGTAGCCGCTGACGGCGGCGAGCGGGGTGCGCAGCTCGTGCGAGGCATCGGCGATGAAGCGGCGCATCCGTGCCTCGTTGGCCTGACGCACCGTGAAGCTGTGCTCGATCCGGGCCAGCATCTGGTTGAGCGATCGAGAGAGCGAGGCGACCTCGTCGTCGGTCTCCGGCACGTCGACGCGGCGGGTGAGGTCACCGGCGGCGATGCCGGCGGCGGTGTCCTCGATGCGCGTGAGCGGCCGGAAGGTGCGACCGATGAGGAACCAGCCCAGCGCGGCGCAGGCGAGCAGGGCGATGGCGCCGATGGCCGCGGCATACCAGAGGAACTGGGTCACGGTGCGGTCGAGCTGGCGCAGCGGCAGCGCGACGACCTGGATGTGCTTGTGCGCGGAGTCGAGCTGGGCGAGGGCGAGCCACTGGCCGTCGCCGCCCTGCGAGCCGACCGTGAACGTCGTGCCGCTCTTGACGCGCGGGTCGGACGCCGTGAGCGAGGGGATGGCGGCCGGGTGCGGCTCGACGAGAGCCTCGCCGATCGACTCGACGGTGCCGTCCTCGAGGTGGATGGTGCGCACGGTGAAGCCCGTGGGCAGGCGCGGCTTGACGTTGCCGAGCTCGGTCGTCTCGTCGCTCGTGATGCTGGCGATGCTCGCGGCATACACCTTGAGCTCCTGCTCCGTCTGGCCCATGAGGTAGCGCGTGAGCAGCACGGAGACGACGAGGGTCGTCAGCGCGAGCGCGACGGCGATGAGGCCGAGGGCCACGCCGAGCAGGCGCCACCGCAGGGGCAGCGCCCGCATCCGGCGGGGGAGGGCGCGCACCCCTCGCGTGCTCGTCGACGCCACGGCGCCGCTCAGACGGTGGTCAGCTCGGGCGGCACCCGCAGAACGTAGCCCACGCCACGCTTCGTGTGGATGAGCGAGGGCCCGTCGGCGTCGATCTTGCGCCGCAGGTAGGAGATGTAGGACTCGACGATGCCGGACTCGCCGCGGAAGTCGTAGTCCCAGACGTGGTCGAGGATCTGCAGCTTGGACAGCACCCGGTTGGGGTTGAGCAGCAGGTAGCGCAGCAGCTTGAACTCCGTCGGCGACAGGTCGATGACCCGGCCGCCCCGGCGCACCTCGTGCGAGTCCTCGTTGAGCTCGAGGTCGTGGAAGCGCAGCGTCGAACCCTCGTCGGCGCCGCCGCGGGTGCGGCGCAGGACGGCCCGGATGCGTGCGATGACCTCTTCGAGGCTGAAGGGCTTGGTCACGTAGTCGTCGCCGCCGACCGTGAGGCCGGCGATCTTGTCGCCCGTGGCGTCGCGCGCCGTGACGAAGACGATGGGCTGCTGACGACCGCGGTCGCGCAGCCGACGGGTCACCTCGAAGCCGTCGACGTCGGGGAGCATGACGTCGAGCACGACGAGGTCGGGCTCGCCCTCCTCGGCGAGGGCCAGGGCGGTGGCGCCGTCACCGGCGGTCTCCACCTCGAAGCCGGCGAACCGGAGCGAGGTTGCGAGCAGCTCGCGAATGTTGGGCTCGTCCTCGACGACGAGCAGCCGTGCCTCTGGGGCGGGCGTCTGGGTCTCCACGTCGTCAGTCTCCGCAAGTTTGCTGGGAGATTCCTGAGAACGTGAGCGACGAGACTCGGTCAGCGCTTGCGCGCCTTGTCGAGCACCTTCTGGAAGTCCTTCTTGCACATCGACCCGCAGTCCTGCTTGCCGAGTCGGTGGAGGACCACGGGGCACTTGACGCACCTCGTGCTCTTCTTGCAGCACTTCGACTTCGGCTTGATGCGGCCGATGTCCTTCGCCTTGAGCTTGCCCACGGCGACGATGCTAATTAGGTAAGGCTGTCCTGACCTAATCGCGTCGCAGGGTGAGACAGCGGTCGCGGTCGCCCGCTCGCGGCTCCGCGCTCAGAGGTCGTCGGCGTCGACGATCCGGTAGGCGTAGCCCTGCTCGGCGAGGAAGCGCTGGCGGTGCGCGGCGAAGTCCGCGTCGACCGTGTCGCGCGAGACGATCGTGTAGAAGTGCGCCGTGCGCCCGTCGCCCTTGGGGCGCAGCACGCGTCCGAGGCGCTGCGCCTCCTCCTGCCGCGAGCCGAAGGTGCCGCTGATCTGGATCGCGACGCTCGCCTCGGGCAGGTCGATGGAGAAGTTCGCGACCTTGCTGACGACGAGCGTCGTGATCTCGCCGGTGCGGAACGCGTCGTAGAGCCGCTGGCGCTCGCGCACCGTCGTCTCGCCGGTGATGACGTCGGCGCCGAGGCGCTCGGCCACCTCGTGCAGCTGGTCGAGGTACTGCCCGATGACGAGCGTCGGCTCCCCGGTATGCCGCAGGGCGAGCTTCTCGATGACCGGCAGCTTCGCGTCGGAGCACGACGCGAGGCGGTAGCGCTCCTCGGGCTCGCTCACGGCATACGCGAGGCGTTGGCCCTCGGGGAGGCTGACCCGCACCTCGACGCAGTCGGCGGGAGCGATGTAGCCCTGCGCCTCGATGTCCTTCCACGGGGCGTCGAAGCGCTTGGGGCCGATGAGGCTGAAGACGTCGGCCTCGCGGCCGTCCTCGCGCACGAGGGTCGCGGTGAGGCCGAGCCGGCGGCGCGCCTGCAGGTCTGCGGTCATGCGGAAGATCGGCGCGGGCAGGAGGTGCACCTCGTCGTAGACGACGAGGCCCCAGTCGCGCGCGTCGAGCAGGTCGAGGTGGGTGTAGACGCCCTTCCGCCGGGTCGTCAGCACCTGGTAGGTCGCGATGGTGACGGGGCGGATCTCCTTGCGGGCGCCGGAGTACTCGCCGATCTCGTCCTCGGTCAGGGTGGTGCGCTTCAGCAGCTCGTCCTTCCACTGCCGCGCGCTCACGGTGTTGGTGACGAGGATGAGGGTCGTCGCCTTGGCCGCCGCCATCGCGCCGGCGCCCACGAGGGTCTTGCCGGCGCCGCAGGGCAGCACGACGACGCCGGAGCCGCCGTGCCAGAAGCCGTCGACGGCGTGCTGCTGGTAGGGCCGCAGGTGCCAGCCGTCCTGCTGGAGGTCGATGGGGTGCGCCTCGCCGTCGACGTAGCCGGCGAGGTCCTCCGCTGGCCAGCCGACCTTGAGCAGCTCCTGCTTGAGCGTGCCGCGCTCGCTCGGGTGCACGACGACGGCAAGGTCGTCGAGTCGCTCGCCGACGAGGGGGCGGATCTTCTTGTGCCGCAGGACCTCTTCGAGCACGGGGCGGTCGGTGGTGCGCAGCACGAGGCGGGTGCCCTCGGCGGAGTCCGCGAGGCCCTCCTTCTCGAGGGTGAGCCGTCCGTAACGGTCCATCGTGTCGGCCACGTCGACGAGCAGGGCGTGCGGGACGGCATACCTGCTGTGGGTCATGAGGGCGTCGACGACCTGCTCGGCGTCGTGCCCGGCGGCGCGCGCGTTCCACAGGCCGAGCGGCGTGATCCGGTAGGTGTGGACGTGCTCGGGGGCGCGCTCGAGCTCGGCGAACGGCGCGATGGCGCGGCGTGCGGCCTCGGCCTTCGGGTGGTCGACCTCGAGGAGGAGGGTCTTGTCGCTCTGGACGATCAGGGGTCCGTCATTCATCGACTCGTCCAACCGTGCGAGGCGTGCGGGTGTTCCCGAGGGGCGAGGTCACGCCTGACAGTATGGGTGCATGCGATCCCCACAGGTGGAGGCGGCGACGGGGCTGCCCCCGAAGGTGACGATCTACGAGGTCGGTCCGCGCGACGGGCTGCAGAACGAGAAGACGATCGTGCCGGCCGCGACGAAGGTCGAGTTCATCCGGCGGCTCGAGGCGGCGGGGCTCGGCACGATCGAGACGACGTCGTTCGTGCCGGCGAGGTGGGTGCCGCAGATGGGCGACGCCGAGGACGTGCTGGCCGGTCTGGGGCCTGACGGGCTGGGCCGCCGGCGACCCGCTCTCGTGCCCAACGAGCGCGGGCTCGACCGCGCGCAGGAGCTGGGCGTGCAGGCGATCGCGATCTTCGGCTCGGCCACCGAGACCTTCGCGCAGAAGAACCTCAACCGGTCGGTGACCGAGCAGTTCGCGATGTTCGCGCCGGTCGTGGAGCGCGCGCTCGCGGGCGGCATGTGGGTGCGTGCCTACGTCTCGATGTGCTTCGGCGACCCGTGGGAGGGGCCGGTGCCGGTCGATCAGGTCGTCGACACGGCCGAGCAGCTCATGGACCTCGGCTGCCACGAGCTGAGCCTCGGCGACACGATCGGCGTCGGCACGACCGGGCACGTGCACCGGCTTCTCGAGGCGCTCGGCGCGCGCGGCATCGGCACCGACCGTGTCGCCGTGCACTTCCACGACACCTACGGCCAGGCGCTCGCCAACACGATGGCGGCCCTGCGCGACGGGGTGTCGGTCGTCGACGCGGCGGCCGGCGGGCTCGGCGGCTGCCCCTACGCGAAGTCGGCCACCGGCAACCTCGCCACCGAGGACCTCGTCTGGGCCCTGCACGGTGCGGGCGTCGAGACCGGGGTCGACCTCGACGCGCTCGTCGAGACGTCGGTCTGGATGGCCGGCCAGCTCGGCCGCCCGTCGCCGAGCAACGTCGTGCGTGCCCTCGCCGGCGCCTGACCCGCTCGTCAGCCGGAGGGCTGGTCCTTGGTCAGGTGCAGCAGCCAGTCGCGGTCGGTGCGGATCAGCGCGTAGCGCCGCGAGCCGGTGCGGCCGTGGAGCACGAGGACGACCCGGTGGTCGTCGCGCGACTCCTCCTCCCACCAGCCGGTGTCGGCGATCGACTTGTGCTCGTCGGTGAAGCCGAGGTGGTCCATCGCGTGGTCGTCGACCGCGACGGCGAGGCGGTCGTGGCGGCTCGACGTCGGCAGCCCCTTGGGCACCGCCCACGAGCGCAGCACGCCGTCCTCCTCGAGCCGCAGGTCGAAGTGGGGCCGCGGCTTGCGGTGGTCGTGGAGGACGTATGCCGGCCGGTGGCCCCCGCGCCCGAGCTCGCCGTCGTCTCTTCCCGGTGCCACCGTCGCTCAGCCCTCGAGCGTGGCGCCGGTGATGCGGTGGACCGAGAAGGTGCGCTCGTGTCCGGCGTCGTCCTTGGCCCAGACCCGGCCACCCTCGACCCGCTCGGGGTGGATGAGGTGCCGCGTCGTGATGCCCACCTGGTCGGACAGCCCGATCCACACGCCGTGGTGCTCGGCGACGGCGTCACGCAGCAGGGCGAGCGTGACGACGGGGTCGGTCGCGGGGATGCTCGGCCCGGAGCGCTGGTCGTGCTCGGCGCGCCGGTCGGCGGCGGTCGCCTCTGCCGCGCGGAGCGACTCCACGAGGCCGCGCGTCGTCTCGAGGTCGACCGGTGACACGACGGGTGCGGGCCCGCGACGCCGCGTGCCTGCCCGCCGCTTGGGGGCCTCGGCGTGCACGACGGTGCCGTCGCGGCCCTCGTGCACCGGTGCGAAACCATGCTCGCGGAGCAGGTCGATGAGCACTCGTGGGTCGGCCGACGACACGAGCACCGTCGGCGCGAGCCGCCGCAGCTGCAGCGCGGCGAGGTCGCGCGAGGCGAGCATCGTGTCGAGCACCGCCTCGTCGTCGGAGCGGATGTATGCCGCCGCGCCGCCGATGCGCGTCTGCCCGTGCCGCCGCGCGACGTCCGACACGAGGTACTCGAGCGGCTGGGGCACGGGCGTCCGGCTCGACCGGCGCACGGTCTCGATCACCTCCGCCGAGGTCCAGCCGGCGTCGAGCGCGCGGCGCACCGACTCGGGGGTGAAGCGGTAGACGGTCGCGCCACCACGCGACTCGACGTCGGCCGCGAGGCGCATGAAGGCCCCGAGCGACCCGATGAGGGGCCCGGGCGCGACGGCGGTGAGGTCGGCCTGCACGAGCACGTGGTCGACGGGGGCCGGCAGGTGCGCTGACATCGCGGCTGCCACCGCGTGGAGGGCCTCCCCGCGCGTCTGCCCGTTCGAGGTGATCGCGCCACCGACGGTGCTGCCGCCATCACCTCGACGCGCGACCGGCCCCCCGCGGTTCGAGGTGATGCCGCCACCGACAGTGCCCCCGCGATCACCTCGAATCGGGGACGGGGTGGCGGGGAAGGCGGTGTCGACGAGCGCTCGGCCTGCCTCCGAGAGGGCGCCGCGACCGGTGACGCCGAGCCACTCCGCCTCGCGCAGCACCGCCTCGACGGCCTCGCCGAGCACCGCGGCCGACCGGCTCGGGCGGCGCCAGGCGAGCCGGTCGCGCAGCGAGCTGGCGTCGGGCGCCTGCCCCGGGTCGAGCGTGGCCAGCTCGCGCAGGACGTCGCGACGCACGCCGCGGATCGCGGGCCACTGCACGTCGGGCCCGAGCACGTTGGCCGGGCCGGTGCCGGTGGAGCGCCGACCGACGAGGTGCGGTGCCCGCGTCGAGCCGGCCCAGGCGAGGGCGAGCGTCGCCCAGCGCTCCCCGGCGTCGACCGAGGGCCAGTCGTCGATCTCGGCCGTGGGGGCCCAGACGGGCACGATCTCGCCGTCGTCGGCGACGAGCCCGGCGGCATACGCCACCTCGACGACGAAGGCGGTGCGCTCGGCCGTGACGTCGAGCCGCTGCTGCGTGAGGCGCAGGTCGCGCACCGCGACGCCGCCGGCGCGCAGCACGCGAGGCGGGTCGGCGCCCCACATCGCGGCGAGCTCGTCGACCTGCGTCAGCAGCTCGCTGGCCGAGCCACCGGCCGCTGCGTCGACGAGCGAGGCGCCCCGCGAGTCGAGGGCGGGCGGCTCGAGCTCCGGTGTGCGGTGCAGCCGCCCCTCGCGGAGCACGAGGCCGACCTCGCGCGGCAGCGCCACGCGGTCGACCGACACGGGCAGCAGGAGGTGGTGCTCGATGAGCCAGCGGGCCGTGGTGCGCCCGGCGGAGCCGGTCGGCAGCACACCGAGGGCGGGCCCCCACGTCATCTTCTCGAGCATCGCCCGGGAGTCGTCGGGGGCCTCGGCGAGCGTCGCCCGCAGCTCCTCGGCGGTCGGCACGCGCGAGGCGAGGTCGGGCCGCAGCTCGGCCAGCGGCGCCCCGAGGCCGGAGATGGACGAGCCGAAGACCTCGGGCACGGTGCGCACGACGTGCTCGCCGTCGCCGGCCCGCCAGACGAGCGCGGCGGTCCACAGGTCGCCGAGGTGCGAGGCGACGACGGCCTCGTCGGCCCCGCCGAGCAGCGTCGCGAGGTCGGTCACCGAGGCGCCGTCGCCCGCGACGACGAGCGCCTCGAGCACCTGCAGGTGGCCGCGGTCGAGCGCCTCGACCGCCCGCTGGACGCTGGCCCTCGTGCCCGCGCGCGCGGCGAGGCTCGTGAGGTCAGCCGGCGAGGGCCTCGCGAGGTCGGGGCGGGCGAGCACGAGGTCGACGAGCTGCGCGTCGGTGCGCGCGCGGATGTCGTCGGCCCGGCTGCGGCTCGAGGTGGCCATCCCTCCAACCTACTGGCCCCGGCGCGACGCGCCGTGCCTGAATGCTGTCGTGGCCCTGCCGCGTGCAGCGACGGCCGATACCGTGGGCGCCATGAGCGCCCTGCACCCCGAGCTGACCGGGGCCTCCGACCCCGAGGCCGCCCTGCCCACCGGCCAGCAGTGGGTCATCGGCCACGGCCCGTTCGAGGCGACCGTGGTCGAGGTCGGTGGCGGCCTGCGCACGCTGACCCGCGACGGCGTGGACCTCGTCGCCGGCTACGCGGCGCAGGAGCGGTGCGCGTCCGGGCGGGGCCAGCAGCTCATGCCCTGGCCCAACCGCATCCGAGACGGTCGCTACACCTTCGCGGGCACGGAGCAGCAGCTGCCGCTCACCGAGGTACCGCTGCGCAACGCGAGCCACGGTCTCGTCCGCTGGGCGCTGTGGGAGCTCGTCGAGATGGAGGACTCGTGGCTGACCGTGGGCTACCGCCTGCACCCGCAGCCCGGCTGGGAGCACTTCCTCGACCTGCGCACGACCTACGCCCTCGACGACTCGGGCCTCACCGTCACGACGGCCGCCCGCAACGTCGGCCCCGCCCCGGCCCCCTTCGGCTACGGCGCCCACCCCTACCTCGCGACGGGTGACACGCCCCTCGACGACATCGAGGTGCGCATCCCGGCCCGCGAGTGGGTCGAGGTCGACGACCGGCTGCTGCCGGTCGGGCGCCACCCGGTGCCCGGCAGCGACTACGACTTCCTCGAGCGCCACCGGGTCGGCGCGCACGACCTCGACACCGCCTACACCGATGTCGCGCGGGACGCCGACGGGATGTGGCGCTGCACCGTCGCGTCGGCCGACCGCACGGTGACCCTGTGGGCCGACGAGTCGTTCGGGTGGCTCCAGGTCTTCACCGCGATCGCCCGCGACCAGAAGGGGGTCCCCGGGGTCGCCGTCGAGCCGATGTCGTGCCCGGCAGACGCCTTCAACTCGACCGAGTCGCTCGTCGTGCTCGAGCCCGGCGACGAGTGGACCGGCACCTGGGGCATCACCCCGGACTGACCGCGCCTGCCACGAGCACGTCAGAGGTCTCCTCGAGGGCCTGCCGGGCGTAGCCGCGCCACAGCCGGCCGACGAGCGGCAGGACGCGGGCGGCATACCCCGACGTGGGGTGTAGGACCCACGACCACGTGACGAGCACGCCCGTGCCGACGGGCGCGAAGGCCCAGCGCCCCTCGACCCCGCTGACGAGCGGACGCAGCGGACCGGTGATGTCGGTGAGCCGGTAGGCGAAGTGGTGCGGCCGCACGACCTCGGTCAGCTGCTCGCGCATCGTGCCGCCGTCGGTGAGCACGATGGTGCGCGTCTGTCCGACCTCGCCCCACGTGCCGGCCTGGTCGCGCACCTCCCGGATCGGAGGCAGGGGCCCGTAGCGGCGCGACATGAGCTCGGTGAGCGGGTGGGGGAGCAGGTGGTCGAACGCCGCCTCGACCTTGACGGGGATGGCGCGCGACGACTCGAGGTGCAGGGCAGTGGCCATGCCCCACCCTACGAGTGCACGTCAGACGTCGCGGCGACGCAGCGCCACGCCTGCTGCCACGACCGCTGCGACGAGCCACACCGCGTAGACGACCGCCCCCGTGCCCGGGCTGAGCAGGTTGTCGCGGGCGACGACCGTCGTGAATGCCGAACCCGCCTGCGACGGAAGGTAACCCACGGCGTCCTTCCAGTCGTCGGGCAGCAGCAGCGACGCGAAGCCCGGCACCACGAGAATGAGCCCGATCAGCGAACCCACGCCGAAGCCGATGCTGCGGGTCAGCAGACCGAGGCAGATGCCGATGACGCCGATGCCGACGAGGTAGGCGGCGGTGCCGAGCACGGCACGGGGCACGCCGGGGTCCGACCAGTCCGCCGTGGCAGCGTTGCCGTTGTCGAGGACGGCGGTGCCGCCGAGGTAGGCGCCGAGCGTCGAGACGAGCACGACGACCCCAGTGACGGCGACGAAGACGACGATGCGGGCGGCGAGGACCGGCAGCCGACGGGGCACCGCTGCCATCGTGGTGCGCACCATGCCGCTGCCGTACTCCCGCACCCCGACCAGCACGCCCAGCACGCCGATGACCAGCACGGCGAGCGTCTGGCCGGCGAGCACGATGGTCAGCGGGTCGGTGCCGCTGAGGCCAGGTCCTCCGCCGGCTGGCCCGGGCGCGCTGACCGAGCCGGTGGACGTGCCGGCAGCGATGAGCCCGATGCCGACCATGACGACGACGATCGAGGCCAGGGTCCAGAGGTTGGCGCGCACCGTCACGAAGCGGATCCACTCCGAGTGGACGACCCGAGTCCAGGTCATGCGGTAGCCGGCGGACGCAGCACGTGGCGCAGGCGCCTCGGCGACGAGCCCATCGGAGGTGCTGGCGTCGCTGGCGGTGTCGGTGCTCATGCCGAGGTCCTCTCGGTGTGGCCGTGGAACTCCACGGCGTCGTCGGTCAGTGTCATGAAGGCCTCCTCGAGGGAGAGGCGGCGGGTGGCGAGCTGGTGCAGCACGATGCCGGACTCGGCGGCGACCTCGCCGATGCGGGCGGCGCTGAGGCCGCGCACCTCGATGACGCCCTCCTCGGCGGCCGAGATCTCGACCCCGGGCCCGGCGATGGCCCGGGCGAGGTCCGCCACCCGCGGAGCGGCCACCTCGACCCGCTCGCCCGAGGCCTGGTCGATGAAGTCGGTCATCGGCTGGTCGGTGATGACCTTGCCGTGGCCGACGATGATGAGGTGGTCGGCGGTCAGCTCCATCTCGGTCATGAGGTGCGAGGAGATGAAGACGGTGCGACCCTCGGCCGCAAGCTGGCGGGCCAGGGCCCGGATCCACTTGATGCCGTCGGGGTCGAGCCCGTTGACCGGTTCGTCGAGCATGACGACCGGGGGGTCGGCGAGCAGGGCCGTGGCGATGCCGAGGCGCTGGCCCATGCCGAGCGAAAACGAGCCCGCGGCCTTGCCGGCGACGTCGGTGAGCCCGACGAGGTCGAGCACGTCGTCGACGCGGCGCGTGCCGACGCCGACGGTGGCGCCCACCGCACGCAGGTGGTTGCGGGCCGAGCGTGTCTTGTCGAAGGCCTTGCCGTCGAGCAGCGCACCGACGTGGGCAATGGGCGCGGGGGAGTCGGCATACGGCCTGCCGTCGACGAGCGCCCGACCCGAGGTGGGCCGGTCGAGGCCGAGGATGACGCGCATCGTCGTGGACTTGCCGGCGCCGTTGGGGCCGAGGAAGCCGGTGACCCGGCCGGGCCGCACGGTGAAGGTCATGCCGTCGACTGCCGTGGTGGTGCCGTAGCGCTTGACGAGCTGCTCGACCTCGATCATCGGGTGCTCCTGGGGGAGGGGTGTCTTCTCACCCCTCCACCGTCGCCGACGAGGGGGGTCGACCGCGTCGCCCCACCGCGGCATCCTCCGACTACCACGGCTGCGGTATGCCGTCCGGCCGCCGACCGCTCGAGCGTGACGTGAGCGAGCGGCGGGTGCCGCCCGGGCCGGCAACGAGGGCTCAGAGGTCCCCGGCGCGCACGAGCCCGGTCTGGTAGGCGATGACGACGAGCTGGGCGCGGTCGCGGGCGCCGACCTTGGTCATGGCCCGGTTGACGTGGGTCTTGGCCGTGAAGGGCGAGACGAAGAGAGTCGCGGCGATCTGCTCGTTGCTGAGGCCGCGGCCGACGAGCACGACGACCTCGCGCTCGCGTTCGGTCAGGGAGTCGAGTCGGCGGTCGCTGACCGTGGCAGAGGCCTCCATCGGCGTCGACAGGTAGCGCGCGATGAGGCTCCGGGTGGCCCGGGGCGACAGCAGGGAGTCCCCGGCGGCCACGGTGCGGATGGCCTCGATCAGCCCGGTGGGGCCGACGTCCTTGCCGAGGAAGCCGGCAGCCCCGGCCCGTAGTGCCGCGAGCACGTTCTCGTCCGCCTCGAAGGTGGTCAGCACGAGCACGTGCACGGCAGACAGCTCCGGTTCCGAGGTGATCTGCTCGGTGGCGTGCAGCCCGTCGAGCTCGGGCATGCGGATGTCCATGAGGACGACGTCGGGCCGCAGGGCTCTGGCCCGGTCGACCGCCTCCCGGCCCGTGGCTGCCTCGCCGACGACGACGAGGTCGGGCTCGGAGTCGATGATGGCCGAGAAGCCGGCCCGGATGAGGGCCTGGTCGTCGACGACGAGCACGGAGATGGTCACGCGGTCACCGGGCCCTTCATGTGCTCACCGGGCGGGTCGCGCCGGCAGTGGGCTCGCCACGCGCAGGGATGCCGCTCGGGAGGCGCACCCGCACGGTGAAGTGGCCGCCCGGGGTGGGTCCGGCCTCGAGCTCTCCGCCCACGAGCGAGACGCGTTCACGCATGCCGATGAGCCCGTGACCGGTGCGTGCGCCGTCTTCGTCCTTCTCATCCGAGACGGCGGCGTCGCCACCGGGCACGGCGACCCGGTTGCAGACCTCGACCTCGAGGTGGTCGGTGTCCTGACGGGTCACGAGCTCGATGGGGCCGGAGCCGTGACGGGCGGCGTTCGTCAGGGCCTCCTGAACGACCCGGTAGAGGTGCAGCTCAGCGGCCGGGGCGACGGCGAGGTCAGGTCCCGAGTGCCGCCACCTGATGGTCGCGCCAGCCTCCCGGAGGCCGTCGACGAGCCGGGGAAGGTCGTCCGGGCCCGGCGCCGGCTCGAGGTCCGGCCCGTCCTCGGTGGTGCGCAGCAGCCCGACGAGGTCGCCCATCTCGGCGAGTGCCTGGCTGCTCGCGGCCCGCACCTGGCGGATGGCCTCGACGGCCCGTTCGGGGTCGGACCCCGCGAGGTGCTCGGCGACGCCGGCCTGCACGTTCACGACGGCGATGTGGTGGGCGACGACGTCGTGCAGGTCACGCGAGATGCGCAGCCGCTCCTCGGCGACCCGTCGCTGGGCCTCCTCGTCGCGGCTCCCCTCAGCCCTCCGGGCGCGGTCGATCGCGGCCGCGAGCACGGCGCGGTTGCTCCGTACGGCGTCGCCCAGCGCGGCGGCCATGCCACACCAGGCGACGACGGCGTAGCTCACCGGGTCGGTTGCCGACAGCACGTTGGCCCGGCCGACGAGGACCAGTGCGGACAGCATGGTCACCACCGCACCGATGACGGCGAGACGCCGCGTGCCGTAGGCAGCCAGGGCATAGAGCGCTGCCACGGTGGCCGGGAGCCCCCGCCCGACCGAGCCGGTGAGCAGCGGGGCGAGCGTCGCCGCGAGGGAGACGAGCCACACCGCTGCAGGGTGGGTCCGGCGCCAGAGCAGGGCGCCGCAGCCGATGACGAGCAGCACGACCGACTCGGGGGTCGGCGGTCCGAGGCTGATGCCCTGGCCCTCGGGCGTGGCGGGGACCGAGGCCAGCGAGGCGGCGAAGATCGCCGCGGCGATGAACGCGTCGACCCAGCGCGGATGGCGCTCCATCCACCCGCGCAGGCCGGTCCTCACGTCATGACGATAGCCGTCGCGGTCGCCCTGGGCCGGGCGCGCGACGCAGCTGCTCCGGACGCGGAAATCGAGGTTGCCCCCAGCCGTTAGTCTGGAGGGGAGCGCAAGGAGCGCCATCGGGTCGTGCCCACGGAGGGTCGACCCGCGACGAGCAACGAGGTGGACTGTGCCGACTGGCAAGGTCAGGTTCTACGACGTGGACAAGGGCTTCGGATTCATCTCCGACGACGACGGCACCGACGTCTTCCTGCACGCGAACGCCCTTCCCGAGGGTGTCACGAGCCTGAAGAAGGGTGCGCGGGTCGAGTTCGGCATCGTCGAGGGCCGCAAGGGCGCCCAGGCCCTCCAGGTCCGCGTCCTCGACCCCGTCGGGTCCGTCACCGCAGGCCGCCGCGAGCGCGACCGCAAGCCCGCCGACGAGATGGTCGTCATCATCGAGGACGTCGTCCAGCTGCTCGACGGTGTCTCCGAGGGCCTGCGCAGGGGGCACTACCCCGACAAGAAGCTCGGCTCCAACGTCGCCCGCGCGCTGCGCGGCCTCGCCGACCAGCTGGACGCGTGACCGTGGCCGCCGCGACGACCCGTTCGCGCACGGGTGCTCCCGACGCCGTCCTCGCCGGTGCCGTCGACCTCGCCCGCGAGGTCCTCGTGACCATCGCCGAGCCCGGCACCGTCGGCGACCACCTCGGCATGGAGCCCCTCGAGGAGCGCCTCGCCATGCACTGGTTCGCGTGCCTCTCGGCGGGCTACCAGGGCTGGCGCTGGGGCGTCACGGTCGCCCGCGTGCCCCGCGGCAAGGTCGCCACCGTCTCCGAGACCAACCTGCTCCCCGGCCCCGACGCGCTCCTCGCGCCCGAGTGGCTGCCGTATGCCGACCGGCTGGCTCCCGGAGACCTCGGCGCCGGCGACGTGCTGCCCTTCCGTGAGGTCGACCCCTACCTCGAGGCCGGCTTCGAGGCGACCGGCGACGAGGACGTCGACCAGATGGCCTTCTTCGAGCTCGGTCTCGGACGCCCCCGCGTGCTGTCGGCGGAGGGCCGCGAGGCCGCCGCCAGCCGGTGGTACGACGGCGAGGGCGGACCCACCTCCGACGTGTCGGCCAAGGCCACGGCCCGCTGCTCGTCGTGCGGCTACTTCCTGCCGATGGCGGGGGCGCTGCGGTCGACCTTCGGCGTCTGCGCCAACGAGTGGAGCCCCTCCGACGGGCGGGTCATCTCGCTCGACCACGGCTGTGGTGCGCACTCCGAGACCGACGCCGACCAGCCCGAGTCCCTCTCGATCGGTGAACCGATCGTCGACGAGTTCGCCGTCGACCTCGAGGCCGTCGAGGTGCGCGAGCAGCCCGAGGTCGTTGCCGAGGCAGATGCCGAGGCGGTGCCCGAGGCCGCCGAGGTTGCCGAGGTTGCCGAGTCCGAGGTCGTTGCCGACGCCGGACTCGAGTCCGAGGTCGTCGCCGAGGCAGATGCCGAGGGGCAGCCCGAGGCGCCGGTGGAGGAGCAGCACGGGTCCGACGACCCGGTCACCGACTGAGCAGCACGGCGACGGACGGACACCGCGACGGCCGCGCGAAGCGACACCCGGCGGGGCGGCATACCGGCTCGTCGACGGTGACCGCGACCTGACCGCTCAGGCGGCGTCGCGCGCGTTGCCGCGCCCGCGGCGCAGGTAGGCCCAGCCCATCGCGCCGAGGACGAGACCGGCGACGCAGGCCCACGGCCACCAGTCGCGGTCGCCGTCGTGCAGCGCCGGAACGACGAGGGTGACGACGAGGGCGACGAGCCAGCAGGCGAGCCCGACCTCGACGACCCGCAGCATCGGCACGTGCAGCGGCCGGATGCGGTCGATCGGGATGCCGCGCGCGGGAGGCTCCGGTCGGGGGTCGTCGGTCACG
Organism: Humibacillus xanthopallidus; assembly: GCF_006717145.1. GTDB lineage: Bacteria > Actinomycetota > Actinomycetes > Actinomycetales > Dermatophilaceae > Humibacillus > Humibacillus xanthopallidus. Next base: position 1,190,798 of record NZ_VFQF01000003.1, read on the forward strand.
GTGGACAGCCTAGACAGTGCGGGCGGACGCCGGCACACGCGTGCGCTGCGCCCCCGTTAGGGTGACCGCCATGTCGACCGAAACACGCATTCCGCCCACCACGGCGGAACCCACCACCAACGGCCTGGACCGCTTCTTCAAGATCACCGAGCGCGGGTCCAACGTCTCGCGCGAGATCCGCGGCGGCCTCGTCACCTTCTTCACGATGGCCTACATCATCGTGCTCAACCCGATCATCCTCTCCGGCGTCGTCGACGGCTCGGGCACGATGATCGGCGGCACGACCGACCTGACGCAGAGCAAGCTGCTCGTCGCCGTCGGAACGGCCGTGGTGGCCGGCGTCATGTCGATCCTCATGGGCCTCGTGGCGAACTTCCCGATCGCCCTGGCTGCGGGCCTCGGCATCAACGGCCTCATCACGGGCATGGTCATCACCCACTCCTCCGACAAGATCACCTTCGCCGACCTCATGGGTCTCGTCGTCATCGAGGGCGTCATCATCCTCGTGCTCGTGCTGACCGGCTTCCGCAAGGCGGTCTTCCGGGCGATCCCGGCGACGCTCAAGGTCGCCATCTCGGTCGGCATCGGCCTGTTCATCGCCTACATCGGCGTCATCGACGCCGGCTTCGCGCGCCGCCCGACGACCCCGGGATCGGTGCCGAGCGAGCTGGGCATCGGGGGCAGCCTCGACGGGTGGCCGACGCTCGTCTTCGTCGTCGGCGTCTTCCTCATCGCCGTGCTGCTCATCAAGAAGGTCAAGGGCGCGATCCTCATCGGCATCGTCGCCGCGACGGTCCTCGCGATGGTCCTCGAGGCGATCTTCCACCTCGGCCCGCGCGTCTTCGACGACAAGGGCGCGCTCACCAACCCCGACACGTGGGCCCTCACGGTGCCGAGCCTGCCGAGCTCGATCACGAACACCCCCGACCTCGGCATCCTCGGCCAGTTCAGCCTGCTCGGCTCCTTCGAGAAGCTCGGCATCATCACCGCGTCGCTCTTCGTCTTCTCGCTGCTGCTCGCCGACTTCTTCGACACGATGGGCACGGTCGTCGCCATCGGCACCGAGGCCAAGCTGCTCGACGAGGACGGCAACCCGCCGCACACCGACCGCATCCTCGTCGTCGACTCGGTCGCGGCGATCGCGGGTGGCGCCGGCGGCGTCAGCAGCAACACGTCCTACATCGAATCGGCCTCGGGCGTCGAGGAGGGCGCCCGCACCGGCCTCGCGTCGGTCGTCACGGGCGTGCTCTTCCTGCTCGCGACGTTCCTCGCGCCGCTCTTCGCGGTCGTCCCGTCGGAGGCCGCGGCCCCGGCGCTCGTCATCGTCGGCTTCCTCATGATGACCCAGTTGACCAACATCGACTGGAACGACATGGAGGTCGCGCTGCCCGCGTTCCTCACGATCGTGCTCATGCCGTTCACCTACAACATCACCGTCGGCATCGGGGCGGGCTTCATCGCCTGGGTGCTCATCAAGATCGCCAAGGGCCACGCGGCGCGCATCCACCCGCTGCTGTGGATCGTCACCGGCTTCTTCGTCCTCTACTTCGTCAAGACACCGCTCGAGTCGCTGCTCGCCGGCTGACGCCGATCCCGTATGCCGTGAGGCCCCCTTCTGCTGGGAGGGGCCTCACGGCATACCGGCGAGGGAGGGCCGGGCTCTTCGGGTAGCGAGGGAGCGCAGGGGACGGGTCTTGCGGTGGGCGCGGAAATAGTTAGCGTAGGTAATGAGTTAGGGTAACTATCGACGAAACGTACATCTGAGGACACTGCATGCGTACCAAGACCGCGAGCCCGCCGTTCAGCCGCGCCGAGCTCAACTCCCTCTCCAACGACATCCGACTGGCGTGCATGCGCATCTCGCGCCGCGTTCGCTTCGAGTCCGACCGTGAGATGGCCCCGCACCAGTTCTCGGTGCTCTGCCGCCTCGAGGGCACCCACCGCACCAACAGCGAGCTCGCCGAGATCGAGCGCGTCTCCGCGCCGAGCATGAAGCGCACGACCGGTGCGCTCGTCGACCGCGGGTACGTCGCGCGGGCCGACGACCCGACCGACGGACGCCAGGTCATCCTCTCCCTCACCCCCGAGGGGCTGCGCGCCCTGCGCCGCGTCCGGCGCCACCGTGACGAGTGGATGATCTCGCGGCTCGACCGCCTCACCGACGAGGAGCGCGACCTGCTCCGTCGGGCTGCGGGCGTGCTCGCCAAGGTGGCGAGCGAATGAGCCCCACCTTCCAGTCGCTCGAGATCCGCAACTACCGCGTCTACGCCTCGGGCGCGATCGTCTCCAACGTCGGCACGTGGATGGGCCGCGTCGCCCAGGACTGGCTCGTCCTCACGGTCCTCACCGACCACTCGGCGACGGCGCTCGGCATCGTCACGGGTCTGCAGTTCCTGCCCTTCCTCGTGCTCGCGCCCTTTGCGGGCATGCTCGTCGACCGCATGCCCAAGCGGCAGCTGCTCTTCGCGACCCAGACCGCCCTGCTCGTCACGGCGCTGCTGCTCGCGGTGCTCACCGCGACCGGCGTCGTCGAGCTGTGGCACGTCTATGCGCTCGCCCTCATCCAGGGCATCGCGACGGCGGTCGACAACCCCGCGCGGCAGACCTTCGTCTCCGAGATGGTCGACCGCGACCACCTGCCCAACGCGGTCGCCCTCAACAGCGCGTCGTTCAACCTCGGCCGGCTCATCGGCCCCGGCGTCGCCGGCCTCGTCATCGCGGCCTTCGGCATCGCGCCCGCGCTCTTCATCAACGCCGCCACCTTCCTCTTCGTGCTGCTCGCGCTCCTGCGCCTGCGCACCTCCGAGCTCACCCCGTCGCCGCGAGCGCGCGGCAAGGGCCAGATCCGCGACGGCCTGCGCTACGTCAAGGGCCGCCCTGACCTCATCCTCGTGATGTTCCTCGTCTTCGTCCTCGGCACCTTCGGCATGAACTTCCAGCTGACGATGGCCCTCATGGCGACGAAGGTCTTCGACAAGGGCGCGGGGGAGTACGGCCTGCTCGGGTCGATCATGGCCGTCGGCTCGCTGACGGCGGCGCTCCTCTCGGCCCGCCGCGCCCGCCCCCGGATGCGCGTCCTGCTCGTCGCCCTCGCCGGCTTCACGGTCTCGACGGCGCTGCTCGCCACCGCTCCGAGCTACCTGCTCTTCGCGATCTACCTCGTGCCGACCGGCCTCGCCGCGCTGACCGCCCTGACGACGGCCAACGCCATGGTCCAGATCAGCGTCGACCCGGTCATGCGCGGGCGCGTCATGGCGCTGTACATGGCGATCTTCATGGGCGGCACTCCCGTCGGAGCGCCCGTCATCGGCTGGATCGGCGACGTGTGGGGCCCGCGCTGGACGATCGGCATCGGCACCGTCGCGGTCGGGCTCAGCCTGGCGGCGGTGGCCGTCTGGGTCGCGCGTCGGCAGAATGTGGCCGTGACCTTCCAGACCCGGCGCAGCCCTCGACTGCGCATCCAGGTCGCGCCGCAGCCCGTCGCCGAGGCTGCGCCCGTGCCGGCGGCCCGCGCGACGGCGGAGGCCCTGCGGTGAGCTTCAAGTTCCGCCACCGGGTGACGGTGGCCGCGCTCGCCCTGCTCGTCCTCATCGCCGTCGTCGCGGCTGTCGTCCAGCGCTGAACGGTGCGGTCGCCCGCGACGTCGCCGACCTAGGATGGGCCGCGCACAGCAGCACACGCCGCCCCGACCAGCGCGGAGGAGCCACGACCATGGCCGCCCAGAGGTTCGTCGACCTGCTCAACGAGCAGATCGGCCACGAGTACGCCGCCCACCACCAGTACGTCGCCATCGCCGTCCACTATGACGACCTGACCATGCCGCAGATGGCCTCGCTCTTCTACCGGCAGGCGCTCGAGGAGCGCGACCACGCCATGATGATGGTGCAGTACCTCCTCGACACCGACTCCAAGGTCGCCATCCCCGGCGCCCCGGCCCCGATCAACGACTTCGCCGACGTCGTCGAGCCGGTCCGCCTCGCCCTCGAGCAGGAGCGGCGCGTCAGCGACCAGATCAACGCGCTGACCGCCGTCGCCCGCGAGGAGCACGACTTCGCCTCCGACCAGTTCATGCAGTGGTTCATCAAGGAGCAGGTCGAGGAGATCAGCTCGATGAGCGACCTGCTGACCGTCGTCGAGCGCAACCGAGACGACATCGAGAACATCGAGGAGTACGTCCTTCGCGAGTCGCGCGCCGAGGCCACCGATGCCTCGGCCCCGCCCATCGCGGGCGCCTGACGGCACCACGCCGCACGGGCACGCACGACGAGAGGGCCAGCACCCGGCATACGGGAGCTGGCCCTCTCGGGCGTTCGGAGGCGGTATGCCGCGTGGCTCAGCCCAGCGCTGCGACCACGTGGTCGATGGCCTGGGTCAGCTTCGTGACGTCGTCGGGCTCGACGGCCGGGAACATCGCGACGCGCAGCTGGTTGCGGCCGAGCTTGCGGTAGGGCTCGACGTCGACCACGCCGTTGGCGCGCAGGGTCTTGGCGACCGCGGCGGCGTCGATCGAGTCGTCGAGGTCGATGGTGCCGACGACCTGCGAGCGGGCGGCCGGGTCGGCGACGTAGGGCGTCGTCCAGCTCGTCTGCTCGGCCCACGTGTAGAGGCGGCTCGAGGAGTCCTTGGTGCGCGAGGTGGCCCAGTCGAGACCGCCGTTGCCGAGGATCCACTGGAGCTGGCTGTTGAGCAGCGCCAGCGTGCTTACCGACGGGGTGTTGTAGGTCTGGTTCTTCAGCGAGTTGTCGATCGCGGTCGGCAGGCTGAAGAAGTCGGGTACCCAGCGGCCGGCTCCGGCGATCTCCTCGACCCGGGCGAGCGCCGCGGGGGAGAAGGCGGCGAGCCAGAGACCACCGTCGGAGGCGAAGCACTTCTGCGGGGCGAAGTAGTAGACGTCGGTCTGGGTGATGTCGACGGGCAGACCGCCGGCGCCCGAGGTGGCGTCGATGAGCACGAGCGCGTCGTCGTCGGCGCCCTCGACCCGGGTGACCGGGGCCATGACGCCGGTCGAGGTCTCGTTGTGCGGCCACGCGTAGACGTCGACACCGGCCTCGGCGTAGGGGGTAGCGAGGGTGCCGGGGTCGGCCTTGACGATGGTCGGGTCGCCGAGGAAGGGGGCAGCCTTGGTGACGTTGCCGAACTTGCTTGAGAACTCGCCGAAGGCGAGGTGCTGCGAGCGCTCGCGCACGAGGCCGAACGCCGCGATGTCCCAGAACGCGGTCGAGCCGCCGTTGCCGAGGATGATCTCGTAGCCCTCGGGCAGCGAGAAGAGGTCGGCAAGTCCTGCGCGGACCTCGCCGACGAGGTTCTTGACGGGCGCCTGGCGGTGCGAGGTCCCGAGCACCGTGCGTCCGAGGGAGCTGAGGTAGTCGAGCTGCTCGGGACGGACCTTGGAGGGTCCGGAGCCGAACCGTCCGTCGCCGGGCAGGAGCTCGGCCGGGATGGTGATGGGCTGGGTCACGGCTGGTGCTTCGGTCACGGATTCACCTTGGGAATGCGGCCACGTTACGAGCATGTGGCGGACGTGTTGATGGCGGATGACGCCGTTGTCACCGCTGCCATTGAACCCCACGTGCCCACTCCGTGGACACCGCTGCTCGATGTGTGGACGCCCACAGCTCTCTGTCCCCACGCTGGGTGGCCGGCTCCGTCGGCCCGATTCGAGGTGATTCGGCGCCCCACCCGGCGCGCAGGATCACCTCGAACCGGGGGTTGGTGCGGTGTCCGTCGTGGCTGCCAGACTCGCCCGTATGCCGTTCGATGCCGACCAGACGCTCCACCCCGACCCGGTCTTCGCCGCCCGCTCCATGACGCATCACGACACGCACCACGACGGCGTGCGCTTCGAGGGCACGGACTTCTCGGCGGCGCACGCCGAGAGTCACACCTTCCTCGAGTGCACGCTGCGCGGGGCGAGCCTGGCCGACGTGCACCTCGAGGGCTCGCGCTGGTCGGAGTGTGCGTGGGAGCGCGTGCAGGGTGTCGGCGTCTCGCTCGTCGAGGCCAGCCTTGCCGACATGGTGCTCGACGGCTGCCGGCTCGCCGCCGTCTCGGCCTGGGGGAGCACGTGGCGCGACGTCACGGTCCGCGGCGGCAAGGTCGACCTGCTCAACCTCAGGGGAGCCCGGCTCAAGGACGTCGCGTTCGTCGACTGCGTCGTCACCGAGCTCGACCTCGCCGAGGCTCGCGTCGACGGGCTCACCTTCGAGGGGTGCACGCTCGTCGGGCCGACCTTCGGCCGAGGCACGTATGCTGGCCTCGACCTCTCCGGCGCAACGCTGCGGTCACCGCGTGGCCTGGCCGCGCTGCGTGGGGCGACGCTGAGCCGGGCCCAGGTCATCGACCTCGCCGACGCCCTCGCCGCCGAGCTCGGCATCCTCATCGCCGACTGACGCGGAGACGCGGCCACCCGAGTGGGTGTGGAGGGCTCAGTTGACCTGGTTGGGCTTGCCGCGGCGCAGGGCCGCGGTGGCGGCGTCCTTGGCGCGGTCGGTCGGCTTGACCTTCTCGTCGGCGCGGATCCGCTTGGTGAGGTCGGCCCGCTCGAGGAGCGTGCTGAGCGGCATGTCGGTGGGCGGATAGACGGTGATCGGCTCGTCGGCGCTGAAGACGACCCAGTGCGACGCGTCGCCCTTGTAGACCTTGAGGATGCTGCCGTCGGCGAGCGACTTCGCGTGGGCCAGGGCGCCGCGTCGCGCCTTCTCCGACGCCATCGCCTTGCCCATGGCCTCCTTGACCGGCTCGCGCACCACCTGGGTGGCGACCCAGACCTGCGGGCCGTACTTCACCCCGAGCTTCACCGCCGTGACCGCGATCGCGACCTTGCCCTTGCCTGCCATCGTCCGACTCCTCACCTCGCGCCGGGCGCCTCGTCGTGAGGCCCCGGCACCTCGCTCGCCGGCCACGCGCCACTGCCTGACGCCGGCGCGAGCCTGCTCACGACCAACCCTAGTCTGAGCGCATGGACAACTCGCCCTCCGAGGGCAGCACCGGACTGTCTGCCGTGCGCCGCGTCGACTACGCCGGCGAAGGCCTCGTCGAGTCGGAGGTGGCCGACTCGCCCTACGCCCAGGCCCGAGCCTGGCTCGATGCCGCAGTGGCCGCCTCGCACGAGCGCGCCGACGTGCCCGAGCCGACGGCCCTCTCGGTGGCCACCGTCGACGCCCACGGCGCGCCCAACGTGCGCACCGTCCTCATGCGCTTCTTCGACGAGCGCGGGCCCGGCTTCGTGACCAACCTCGAGTCGGCCAAGGGCGTCGAGATCTCGGCCGACCCGCGCATCGCCGCCGCGCTCACGTGGCCCTCGCTCTATCGCGCGATCCGCTTCCGCGGCACGGCGCAGCTCATCGGGCGCGACGAGGTCGAGTCCTACTTCGACTCACGGCCCTACGGCTCGCGCCTGTCCGCCTGGGCCTCGGACCAGTCGCGTCCCGCACCCGACCGCGCGGCCCTCGAGGCCAAGTGGGCCGAGGCGCTCGCACGCTTCCCCGAGGACCGCGACGAGGAGGTGCCCGTGCCCGACTTCTGGGGCGGGTGGCGCATCGAGTGCGACGAGGTGGAGTTCTGGGCCGGCCGGCGCAACCGCCTGCACGACCGCATTGTCTTCACCCGCACCGGCTCGGGCAACCTCGCCGAGGCCTCCGCGTGGACGATGTCGCGCCGCCAGCCCTGACACCGGCTCGGCACGCCACTCCCAACCACCCACCCGGACACAGGAACAGGGCAGCCCGACCGGTCGGACTGCCCTGCTTCATCCTGGGGTGCTGGTGGGGACGCGACTAGCGCGCGGCCACCTCACACGTTCCGGAAGAAATCACTTCTCGGATCACCTCCCTTCGGGTTCGGTTCGAGCACCGTACGTCGACTCCGGACCCCCGGGCAAGACCTTTTCCCGTCTGCCGGACCCCGCCAGCACGACGAGCAGGGCGGCGCCGAACAGCACGGGGTAGGCGCTGATGGCTCCCAGCACGGCGGCGGCCCGAGCGAAGTTCAGGGTGAAGACGACCGCGAGGCCGGCTCCCGCCGTGAAGGCGCCCGCCCACACGCGCGGCGCGGTCGCCCACGGCAGCCGCTCCTCGACGGCCTGGGTCGCCTCGGGAGCCACGCGGGGGAAGAAGACGATCCACGCGGCATACCCCAGCGTGCCGAGGAAGGCCGACACGGCGAGCAGGCGCGCGACGAGCGGGGTGCCCGCGGTGCCCGGGAGGGTCGTGAGGTGGAGGATGGCGCCGCCGTCGCCGACGACGCTGCGCACCTGCCCCGGGCTCATCGACAGCCACCGGTCGAGCGCGCCGCTGAGCAGCAGCGCCGGCACGCCGAGGTAGCCGATCAGCAGCGCCCCCCGGAAGCGGCGCCGCCCCCGCGCCTCGGGCATGCCGCGCGACCACTCCCAGAGGAAGCCGAGCGGCGTCAGCGCGAGCAGGTGCCCGAGCACGACGAGGTGGTATGCCGGGAAGCCGAGTGACAGCGCCAGCGCGGCCGCGAGCACGGCCCAGGCCACGACCCGCCGCGTCGTCCCGGGCCAGCGCCAGACGCCCGCGGCGAGCACGCCGTAGCCCAGGGTGATCGCGACGAGCTCGGCCGGGCGGCCCACGATGCGGGCGAGCAGACCGCTCAGCGCGACTCCGGTGACGAGCACGACGAGCACCCGCGTGAACGCCGGGTCGAGCAGGGCGGCGAAGCGGCCGAGGAGGTAGCGCGACGAGAGGGTCGCCGAGAGGACCCCGAAGAAGACGAGGCCGAGCACGATGGTCGCCATCGGCGCCAGGACCGACAGGGCGAGCGAGACCACCGACACGCCGACGGCCACCCCCATGAGGCCCGGGCGGTGCCCGCGGACGGGCGAGACGGCATACGGCATCGGGGGCCGCGCGGACGGTGAGTCGTCGGGCGACGGGGTACCCATCTCGGGCACGACGGGACCGGCGGACGTCGGGACCGACGCCACCTCACCCGCCCTCAGGGGGCCCGTCCAGGGGATCCCGGCCACGTCATCATCGTTTCGTCGGCCGACGGGGGCGGCCACCGGAGATGCCCAATCGTTAGGGTCTCGTGGCGTGACCGATACGGACCAGACGCGTGGCGAGGACCCGGGCGGCTGGCTGCGCGCGGTCGCCGTCTCAGCCTATGGACCCACGCTGCTCGGCTCGACCGGCGCGGGCGCCGTCTCGCCCATCATCGCGGTCTCGGCTCGCGACCTCGGGGCCTCGGTCGGGGTGGCGGCGCTGCTCGTCGCGGCGGTCGGCGTGGGGCAGCTGGTCGGTGACCTGCCGTCCGGGGCGCTCGCAGCACGTATCGGCGAGCGCCGGGCGCTGCTCGTCGCCGCCGTCATCGAGGCGGTGGGGATGCTCGTGGCGGCGCTCGCGGGCACGCTGGCGGTGCTCTTCGTCGGCGTCTTTGTCATCGGCCTGGCCGGGTCGCTCTTCGGTCTCGCCCGGCAGGCCTACCTCACCGAGGCGGTCCCGGTGGCGATGCGCGCCCGTGCGCTCTCGACCCTCGGCGGGGTGCACCGCATCGGCTACTTCGTCGGGCCCTTCATCGGCGCGCTCGTCGTGGCGCGGTGGGGGATCGAGTCGGCCTACCTCGTCGGCGGCGTCGCGAGCGTCTGCGCCTTCGTGCTCGTGCTGCTCGCCCCGGACATCACCGCGGCGACGCACCGCGTGGCGACGGGAGCGGCGCCGCTGTCGGTCGCCTCGGTGCTGATGCGGCACCGCTTCGTCCTGCTGACCCTCGGCACCGGTGCGATGAGCGTCGCGGGGGCCCGAGCGATCCGGGAGGCCCTCGTGCCGCTCTGGGCCGAGTCGGTGGGCTTCTCACCGGCCCAGACCTCCCTCGTCTTCGGCGTCGCCGGCGCGCTCGACATGGCGCTCTTCTATCCCTCGGGGTGGCTCATGGACCGCTTCGGCCGGGTCGCCGCCGCCGTGCCGAGCATGGTGGTGCTCGGGGTCGGGATGATGCTGCTGCCCCTCGCCACGACCCTCGTGGCGGTCACCGCGGCGGCCACCGTGCTGGGACTCGGCAACGGCCTCGGCGCCGGGCTCATCATGACGCTCGGGGCCGACGCGTCACCCGACGAGGGGCGGGCGCAGTTCCTCGGCGGCTGGCGCCTGTGCGCCGACGTGGGAAGGGCTGCGGGCCCGCTGGCGTTGTCAGCCCTGACCGCCATCATGTCGCTGGGCGCCTCGTCGGTCGTGCTGGGAGCCGGGGCCCTCGTGGGCGCCGGCTGGCTGCGCGTGTGGGTGCCCCGCCACGACCCCACCGTCCGCCGGACGTGAGGGCGGATGACGCTGCGTGATTCTGAGAAGGTAGGACCGTGACGGACCTGATCGACACCACCGAGATGTACCTGCGCACGATCTACGAGCTCGAGGAGGAGGGCATCGTCCCCCTGCGGGCCCGCATCGCCGAGCGCCTCGGCCACTCCGGTCCGACCGTGTCGCAGACCGTGGCGCGCATGGAGCGCGACGGTCTCGTCGCCGTCTCGGGCGACCGTCACCTCGAGCTGTCCGGCCAGGGACGGCTGCTCGCCACCCGCGTCATGCGCAAGCACCGCCTCGCCGAGCGGCTGCTCGTCGACGTCATCGGCCTCGAGTGGGAGTACGCCCACGACGAGGCGTGCCGCTGGGAGCACGTCATGTCCGAGAAGGTCGAGCGCAAGATCCTCGGCCTCATCGGCGACGGCCTCGAGTCGCCCTACGGCAACCCGATCCCGGGCCTGCACGAGCTCGGGGTCGACGGCGGCGGCGACTTCCTCACCGGCCTCACCACCCTCACCGAGTCGGTCGACGAGGTGCCCCGGGTCGTGACGATCCGGCGCATCGGCGAGCCCGTGCAGGTCGACCCCGAAGCGCTCTCGCTGCTGACGAGCGCCGGAGTCGTGCCGGGTGCGCGGGTCGAGGTCGTGCGGCAGGGCGGCCGGGTCGTCGCCGTGCGCGAGGGCGGCGAGCGTGAGACCGGCGTGTCGCTGCCCGCCGACATCGCCCAGCACGTCTTCTGCCAGGGCGCCTGATCGGTCCGGTTTCGTCCTGTTACGTGCTCGGACCGAACCGGGGCAAAAGAGTGCCGAGATTGATGTGGACGCCGACGTGACAACCCCCACCGAGTTGGGTACGGTTGGCGCACTCGCTCTCCCCGTCGAGTGAGTGCCCCGGGTCGGACCGCCTAGTCCTGCCACCGCCTCTGGGCTCGGCACGAACCCGCATGGCAGGAGCGGGGGAACCACTCTTTCCGAGCGTCGAGAGACGTTCTCGGGGTGAAGCCCTCCGTGGACCGCAAGGTCCGAGCGAAGGCCGGGCTATCTTTCCTCCAGCCCGAACCCGACAGCTCACCTCGTAGGCGTCGAGAGGTCAAACGTGGCTCAGAACGTTCCCGGGCGCCACCGCGCCCCCGGTCGCTTCAGCGCGATGTCAGAGCTGAAGACCATTGCGAAGGAATCCGCTCAGCCGGCCGTCAAGGGCGCCGCCATCGTCGCTGCCTCTGGCGGCCTCGTCGCGTCGTTCGCCGGCACCGCCAACGCGGCCGAGGGCTCTGGCCCCGCCGTGGCTGCCGACGCCGCCACCACCACGACGGCTCCCGCCGTGGTCGGTCCGCAGGCCGGCTCCGTCCAGGCCCCCTCGGCCCTGTCCTCGATCGGCTTCGTCGCGAAGCCGGCGTCCAAGACGACCACGGTCAAGCCGCTCGTCATCAAGGACGTCCAGGTCGAGACGCAGCGCAAGGAGGCCAAGGCCAAGGCTGCCGAGGATCGCGCCGCCGCCCGTCAGGCTGCCGCGAACCGCACGAGCACGTCCGCGTCGCGCAGCACCACCCGGACCGCCCTGCCGGACCCGGCCCCCAGCGCCTCAGGCATCGTCGGCATCGCGAAGTCGATGTTCGGTGTGCCCTACGTCTACGGCGGCACGACGCCGAGCGGCTTCGACTGCTCCGGCCTCACGTCCTACGTCTACCGCCAGGCCGGCATCAGCATCCCGCGCACGGCCTCGGCCCAGAAGGCCGCCGCCACCCCCGTCTCGAGCCCCCGCCCCGGCGACCTCGTCTTCTTCGGCTACCCCGTCTACCACGTGGGCATCTACGTGAGCCCGGGCACGATGATCGACGCGCAGCGCCCCGGCACGACGATCGGCTACCACTCCATCTGGACGACCCCGTCGGGCTACGGCCGCTTCTGAGCCGCCGCACCACCGCGTCCCACGGGGCGCACCCACGGACCTCTCGTCCGCAGCACGGTCGCTGTGATCTGCCACGGTGAACAGCCGCTGAGAAGAACTGCTGACGAAGAACCACTGAGAAGAGCCCCCGAGCGCCCGCTCGGGGGCTCTTCTCGTCCGCCCTGCACACACAGGTTTCGGGGCGCTCGGGGCCGTCCCCGGAGAGTGGTTGACTGAGGGGATGACGACGAACCAGCCCGCCGCCGACTCGACGACGCGCATCGACCTCGACCTGTGGGTCGACCTCGTGTGTCCGTGGTCGTGGATCGCCAAGCACCGGGTGGAGCACGCCATCGCCGCCTTCGAGCGCCCGCACGACGTGACCCTGCACCTGCACGCGTTCCAGCTCGACCCCGGCGTGCCCATCGGTGGCTCAGTCCCGGTGGCCCAGCACCTCGGCGAGAAGTACGGCGGAGCCCTCGAGGGTGGCCGCCTCATGACGGCGCGGGCGAGCGAGGAGGCGCAGGCCGACGACCTCGTCTTCGACCTCGACGCCGCCGTGCGGGCCAACACCTTCGACGCGCACCGCCTGTGCGCCCTCGCCCACGAGATGGGTGGCCCCGCCCTGCAGTCGGCTGCGGTCGAGCGCTTCCTGTCGGCGCACTTCCGCGAGGGGCTCGCGCTCGATGACCTCGAGGTGCTGCAGCGGCTCTCGGCCGAGTGCGGCATGGACGAGAGGCGCGTCGGCGCCGTGCTCGCCTCCGACAGCTACGCCGACCGCGTGCGCGACGACGAGGCGCGGGCTCGCGGCATGGGCGTGACGGCGACGCCCTTCATCCTCGCCAACGAGTATGCCGCCCTGACCGGCGTGCACCCCACGGCCGACTACCTCGCCCTCCTCCGAGGCGTCGCGGTCGCCTGAGTCCCGCTGACGGGCTGGTGCGGAGGGCCGAGCCCCGGCAGAGCGCGTCGCTCAGGAGGTGGCGGAGCGGTCCTCGGCCGGCGCCCGTCCCCACGAGACGCCCTCGCGCACGACGGCCGGGGCGTCGTCGACGAGCTGGCGGTCGGGCTGCGCACCGAGCGCGTCGTTGACGGTCGAGAACGCGAGCCGCAGCGCGACGAAGGTCGTGAGCGCGAAGATCTGCCGGTCGTCGAAGCCGGCCCGCCGCAGCGGCTCGAGGTCCGCGGCGGTGGTCCCGTTGGGGTCGGTGGCGACAGCGCGTGCCCACTGCGCGAGCGCCCGGTCTGCATCGTCCAGCTCCGCATCGTCGGCGGCGAGGACCGCGCCCGCCACATCATCGCCTGCGGCTCCGGCGAGGCGGGCTCCCCAGGCGAGCGAGCAGTAGGCGTCGCCCAGGCTGCGAGCAGCCCCGGAAACGAGGATGCCGCGCTGGCGGAAGGTCAGCCCCGCCACCTTGACCATCTCGGCGAGCAGGCCGAAGAGCGCGTCGTGGGCCTGCGGCACGTGCGCCCACACCCGGGTGAGGTTCATGACGAAGCCGTGGTCGGCGAGGTCGTGGGCGTAGAGACGCTGCACGTCGTCGTCGACCTGCGGCACGTCGAGGAAGCTCGTCGGCACCGACACCGGCGGGGGAGCCGTCGTCTCAGGCGAGGTCGGGCCCTCGGCGGGGCCGGGGCCGCTGAGGCCTCTGCTGTTGCTGTCCATGTCGATCACCTGCGCTGCCTGCTCGTCAGCCGGCGCCACGGAAACGGTGGCCCCTCGGCCTCGTTGGGAGTGTAGGCCGCGTTCCTGACGAGGTCCTCTCACCTGACACGGGTGATTCAGCGCCGACCTTCCTCAGGCTCCTGCCGGGCCGAGGGCGCGCCGCTAGCATCAGTGCCAGCGGGCTGCCCTGCGTCGCCCGGACCCCTGCTGGAGGAGAAGACGTCATGAGCAGCGGATCGAAGGGCCCGGTCAAGCGGCCGCTCAGCGTGACCCTCGTCGCTGTCGTCCTCGTGCTCACCGCGTTGCTCGACACCCTCGTCGCCTACGGCCTCATCGAGGGTCGCGTCGTCGGCCTCGGCCGTGTCATCGACACGGCCGCCGTGCCAGCGGACGCCAACGCGCAGGCGACGTACGAGGTGCTCGGGTGGATCTTCGTGGCGATCGCCATCGCCCAGGTGGTGCTCGCCGTCCTCGTGGCCCGAGGCCACAACGGCGCCCGGCTCGTCGTCACGCTTGTCATCGCCGCGCGGCAGGCGTACAGCTGGGCGCTCCTCGCCCAGTTCGACGGTCAGGCCCTGCAGGGCCTGCTCAGCCTCGCACTGTCGACCCTCATCCTCTTCCTCCTGTGGAACCGTGCGGCCACCGCCTGGTTCGAGCGCGGCCACGAGGGCGCGGTGGGGCGCGCGACCGGCAACCCCTTCACCGAGCCCTCCCGCGGCTCTGGTGCGCGCGTGTTCGACTTCATCGCGCGCCTCACGGTCATCGCGCTGACGATCGTTATCACGCCGGGCGTGACGGTGACGAACTCGATCTCCCTCGTGCTCGTCGTCCTCGCGATCGTCGTCGCCGGCTGGCTGCTCCGCCCGGTCTTCGTGCGCATCGCGGGGCTCTTCGGCTGGGCGGGCGCCGTGCTGCTCGCCCTCTTCGCCAATGCCGCCGTCATCGGCCTCGCCTTCTACCTCACTCCCGGCATCGAGGTCGACGGCTTCCTGTCGGTCCTCGTCGCGTCGTGGATCTACGGCTTCGCGATGGCCGCCCTGACGTGGCTCTTCTCGATCAACAGCCAGGACTACCTCACGGTCCACGCCGTGCGCATGAGCAGCGCGGGGCGCCGTCGCGGGCGGCGCGGTGACTCGGGCGGCGCGCCCGAGGTAGCGGACGGCATACCCGGAGTCGTCTTCATTCAGCTCGACGGGGTGCCGGCCCCCTTGCTGGAGAACGAGATCCGCGCCGGCAACCTGCCGACGATCAGCAGCTGGGTGCGCTCGGGGAGCCACACGTGGACCGAGTGGCGCGCTCGCGTGCCCTCGACCACGCCGGTGAGCCAGGCGGGCCTGCTGCACGGAAACAACCACGGCATCCCGGCCTTCCGCTGGTGGGACCGCGAGGCCGGACGCCTGCTCGTGGCCAACCGGCCTGCCGATGCGGCGGTCATCGAGGAGCGGCTCTCGGACGGGAGGGGCCTGCTCGCCGACGACGGCGTCAGCATCTCCAACCTCTTCTCGGGCGACGCGCCGACCTCGCTCCTGACGATGAGCGGGCTGCGCCAGCGCTCGACGGGGCTCGGCCCCTCGTCGTCGTATGCCGCCTTCTTCACCCACCCGGCCGGGCTCGCTCGCGCGGTGGTCATGACGCTCGGCGAGATGGTCAAGGAGGTCTTCCAGAGCCGGCGGCAGGAGCGCCGTGGCGTCGTGCCGCGCATCGACCGCAGCGGCTCCTACGTCGCCCTGCGGGCCGTGACCAACGTCCTGCTGCGCGACCTCAACGTCGCTCTCGTCGTCGAGGCCATGATGCGCGGATCGCGTTCGATCTACGTCGACTTCGTCGACTACGACGAGATCGCCCACCACGCAGGCGTTTCCCGGCCCGAGTCGCTCGCCTCGCTCTACGGGCTCGACGACGTCGTGCGCTCGCTGCACGCCGTGGCCGAGGCGGGAGTCACTCCGCGGCCCTACCACTTCGTCCTTGTGTCCGACCACGGGCAGAGCCAGGGCGCGACGTTCCGCCAGCGCTACGGACTCACCCTCGAGGAGCTCGTGCGCCAGCACCTCTCCGGGAGCGCATCCGTCGCGGCGGCCACGCAGGAGGTCGAGGCCTACGGCCCCGTCAACGTGCTCATCGGCCAGCTCGCCGGGCAGGAGAGCGTCACCGGACGGCTCACCCGGCGCGCCCTCGGTGCCCGCGACGTCAGCAACGCGACCGGCCCGTCCGCGAAGGGCTCCGACGGCCCGGTCGACGGTCTGAGCGAGGTGACGCCCGGCAGCGGCGCCGGCAGAGGGACACACGCGGCGACAGCGACGAAGCCCGGTGAGCGGCCCGCCGAGCCACCCGCCGAGCAGCCCGCCGAGCCACCCGATCTCGTCGTCGTCGGCTCCGGCAACCTCGGCGGCATCTGGTTCGCACGCGAGCCCGAGCGCCTCCTCGTCGAGGAGATCGAGGAGCGCCACCCGGGCCTGCTCACGGCGCTCGCCTCGCACGAGGGCATCGCCTTCATCGTGGTGATGGCCCCGACCGGGCCGGTGGCCATCGGCCCCGACGGCAGCACCGACCTCGGCACCGGTCTCGTGCGCGGCGTCGACCCGCTGGCGCACTTCGACGACGATGCGCGCCGCGACTTCGACCGGGTCGCGCGCTACGACGACGCGCCCGACATCTACGTCAACTCCCTCTACGACCCGGTGCTCGACGAGGTCGCGGCCTTCGAGGAGCTCGTCGGCTGCCACGGCGGCATCGGTGGCTGGCAGACCAGGCCGCTGCTCGTGCACCCCAAGGAGTGGCCGATCGACCCCGACCTCGTCGGGCCCGACGGGCGCATCCGCGGCGCCGACCAGGTGCACGTGCAGCTCGTCCGCTGGCTCGAGCGTCTCGGTCACCGCACCGACCTCGCCGCCGCGGTGGTCGAGGAGCTCGCGAGCGAGCCGGACGGCATACCCCCGGGGTGAGCGGGCGGCAGGAGCCTTCTGCCGTATGCCGTCAGGCGGGCCCGAGCGCGTCAGGTGAGACCGCGCCCGGCGGGGTGTCGTCGACAGGGATGACGTGGTCGAGGTTCGTGAGGCGCAGGACGGGGCGGATGGGGGAGCCTGGCGGCACGACGAGCCGGAGGTCCTGGCGACGGATGCGCAGCCGCTCGGCGAGGCGGAACACTGCGGCGATGCCGGCGCTGTCGAGGTAGGTCGTCGACGTGAGGTCGAGCACGACGCGCGCGGCGTCGTCGGGCACGGCGGCGGCGACGGCGTCGAACAGCGCTCTGGCGTTGGAGAGGTCGACCTCGCCGCTGACGGAGACGTGCTGGGTCTCGCCGACCCGGCGCGACTCGAGGCGGGCGAGCTCGCTCACGGCCGTGCGTCGATCGCGACGTCGCGGCGCAGGCGGACGGTGGTGCCGGTGGCGCCGTGCTCGACGTCGACGTCGTCCATGAGGCCCTGCATGAGCTGCAGCCCCCAGCCGCCGCCGCGGTCGACGGGAGCACGCCACCGGCCCTGGTCGCGCACCTGCAGCTCGAGGGTGCCGTCGACGATGTGTGCCTCGACGGCGAGCGGCCCAGGTGCGGTGGCGTCGCTGTAGGCGTGCTGCACGGCGTTGGCACAGGCCTCCCCGCAGGCGACGAGGATCTCGGCGGCGTCGTCGTCGGCGATGCCGCTCTCGCGCAGCCACCGGCGCACCGCGCCTCGCACCTGCACGAGCATCCGCGCCTCGGCCGGCAGACGCAGGACGAGGCTGCCGTCGGCCCGCACGGTCGGGCGGAGGGCGACGAGCGCCACGTCGTCGGCGACCTGGCGCGCGTCGATCATCGCCCCGAGCACGTGGTCGCACAGGGTCTCGAGGTCCTGCTCGGGGGCGCTCCGGACCGAGTCGACCACCTCGTCGGCGAGGTGCGCGAGACCCTGCGTGATCGGCTCGCCTCGGCGCTCGACGAGACCATCGGTGTAGAGCAGGAGGGTGGCGCCGGGGGCGAGGTCGGAGGTCGCCTCGGAGAAGATCGCCTCGCTCGTCACCCCGAGCGGCGGGGCGAGGCCGCCGGTGAGGTAGGTGCTCTCGCCGTCGTGGACGACCAGTGCCGGGGGGTGCCCCGCGTTGCTGAAGCGGAGACTGCCCGTCGACGGGTCGTGGACGAGGTAGAGCAGGGTCACCATCTCGGGCACCCTCAGCTGCGAGACGAGCTGGTGCACCCCGCTCATCACGGAGGCTGGGGCGGGGTCCTGCAGGGCGTAGGCCCGCAGCGCCACGCGCACCTGCACCATGGTCGCCGCTGCGTGCAGGCCGTGGCCGGCGACGTCGCCGATGGCGAGACCGACGAGGCCGTCGGGCAGCGGGATGACGTCGTACCAGTCGCCCCCGACCTGCACGTCCGACGTCGCCGGCACGTAGCGCGCTGCGATGTCGACGCCCGGCAGCTCGGCGATGCGGTCGGGCAGGAGGCTGCGCTGCAGAGTCTCGGCGATCTCGTGCTCGCGGCGCGACCGAGCCTCCTCCGCGGTCAGCTGCTCCTGCGCCTGCGAACGCTCCCTCATCTCCTGCACGAGCCGGGCGTTGGCCGTGGAGAGCTGGAGCGTGCGCTGCTGGACCCGCTCCTCGAGCTGGGCAGCTGCATCCGCCAGTTCCCTTGCCTCCTCTCGTCTTTCGCTGACAAGAGCCGCAAAGACGAAGGAGGCCAGAGCCACACAGACGTTGAACGCCTGGAGCGTGGCCATCTGCTCGAGCACGGAGAACCCGGCGAAGGGGCCGAGGTCGCGAACCGCGGCCCACGTCGCCACGAGCGACGCGGTGAGGGCCGCAGGGGCGGCGCCGCGCAGCTGGAGCCGCCACGCCGCCCAACCGACGACGGGCAGCACGAGGAAGAGGAGCGGCAGCCGGCTCTGCGCCGACCAGCCGATGATCGCGGTCGTCGCGAGGAGGAAGAGCGCCGCCTCGAGCCACCGTCGCAGCGGCCACGGCTCGAGCTCCACAGAGAGGGGAAGGCTGAGCAGGAAGGGTGCGACGACGAGCACCCCCATCGCGTCACCGGTCCACCACACCGTCCACGCGGTCGGCAGCTCGCGCAGCGTGATGGTGCCGGCGGCGGCGAGGGTCGCCGCACCGACCGTCGCGCTCACGAGCATCGCCGCGAGCGCGCCGACGAAGATGATCGCGAGGGCGTCGCGCAGCCGGCCGAGGTCTCGGCGGAAGTCGACCCGGTCCAGCAGCACGACCGCGAGGTAGGGCGCGAGGGTGTTGCCGACCGCGGTCACGGCGGCTGCGAGCACCGTCTCGCTGATCGGCACGTTGACGGCCAGGGCGGCGAGGGCGACGGCGGGCCACATGCGCCGGCCGAGGACGAGCATCGCCGCGACCGCGACGCCGGTCGGTGGCCAGAGGGGCGTGACGTTGGCGTCGACGAGCGAGAGCCCGAGGCCGAGGCGGGCGCTCGCGTAGTACGTCAGCGCGACGAGCGCGAGGGCGGTGGCGCGGGCTGCCGCGGTCTGCGGCACGAGCGAGGGGGTATGCCGGGAGGCGGGGTCACGCTCCGCGGTCATGTCCCGCTACGACTCCGTCGCCTCTGTCGTCCCGGTGCACGGCCATGGGCGAAGCCTAGGCACCCGCGACCCCTGCTGGCCCCAAATCTGCGGATTGTCAGTGCCGCGCTCACGCCGCCACACCTCCAGACCACCAGCACACCGTCTCCGAGGTGGGCATGGCCTCGAAGTGCGCGCCTGAGCAGCGGCACTCCCGGGGGCCAACGGTGCCTGTCAGGGCCAGCGGCACACGTGGGAGCCTGGCACGCACGACGGGCCTGCACGCATACCGTCTCCGAGGTGGGCATGGCCTCGAGGTGCGCGTCTGAGCAGCGGCACTCCCGGGGCGGTGCCTGTCAGGGCCAGCGGCACACGTGGGAGCCGGGCACGCACGACGGGCCTGCACGCATACCGTCTCCGAGGTGGGCATGGCCTCGAGGTGTGCGTCTGAGCCGGCGGCAGGGCTTCGCTGCTAGAGGGTGCACGGTCCGTTCGAGCCGTCGGGGCACGTGGTGCCGCCCGTCGTCGTGCCGAGCCGGGTCGGGTCGTAGGCGAACGCGACAGGGACCCTCGCACCGGCGTAGCCGTCGTAGATCTTCTCGAACTGGCCCTTCGCCGTGGCGACCGTGGCGCCGCGCATGTTGAGGCCGTCCATGTTCGCCCCGGTGAAGTCCGCGCCCTCGAGATGGGCGTCGTAGACGCTCGCGGGGGTGTGGGTCGTGTCGCTCGACGGGGTGAGCTGGGTGGGGGTCGTCCCGTTGTCGAGGAACCTCGCCCCGGTGAGGTCGGCCGTGGCGAACGACGCCGCCGACAGCTGGGCGCCGTTGAAGACCGCGAGCACGACGCTCGCGCCGTCGAACTTCGAGAAGTTCATCGAGGCGCCGACGGCGCTCGCCGACTGGCTGCCACTGACGGCGGACGAGGTGACGAAGAGGGATCCGGAGAAGTCGACGCCGTCGCAGTGCGCCCCGTCGAGAACGGTGTTGACGAGGAAGGCGTCGGTGACGACAGCGGCCTCGAGCTTGTCCTGGCCGAGCGGTGCGGGTGGGCGGGCCTCCTCGCGGACGGGGAGTCTGCCGCCGGCGCCCGTGTGCACGGCAAGGGCGGCTGCGACGTCGGCCCCTTCGGCGATGAGGTAGGCGCTGTCGAGGTTGGCGAGAGTGAGGTTGGCGCCGCTGAGCTTGGCCCCCTTGAGGAGGGCGTTGGTCAGGGTGGCGCCCTGGAGGTTCGCCCCCTGCAGCTGGATCTCGTACATCCGGGTGCCCACGAAGGAGGCTCCGCTGAGGTCGACCTTCTCGAGGCTCAGACCCGTGGGGAGCAGCGCGTGGTCGGCCACGAGCGTGCCGATGGCAGAGGGGATCCCCGTGATCGTGGCGAGTGTGAGGTCGAGGAACGCCCAGTTGGCGCCGAGCACGGGGAAGGGGACGGTCGCGCCGGAGAAGGTCGTGCGGAGCGTCGTCGAGCGGGTGAACTGGGGAGCGGCGTCGAACTGCGTCGTGCTGAGGTCGACGCCGTCGAAGTGGGTGCCCTGAAGGCTGGCACCGTGCAGGATCGTGCCGCCGAGGTGGGCGCCCGTGAGGTCGGCCCCGTCGAGATGGGCGCCCGTGAGGTCGGCGCCGGTGAGCACCGCACCCTTGAGCGACGCGCCCTGGAGGAAGGCGCCACGCAGGTTGCGACCGGTGAGGTTGGCGTTGTCGAGGATGGCTCCCTCGAGGCGGGCCGATGCGGCTCCAGCGATGGTGGTGAGGTCGGAGCCGGTGAAGTTCGCCGACGCCCAGGTGGTGGCGGTGGCGAGGTCGTGCGCGCCGAGGTGGACGCCTTGGAGCGACGCGCTCGTGAAGTCTGCGCCCGAGATCGAGGTGACGCCGACGAGGGTGGCTCCGGAGAGGTTGCTCTTCTGGAGGTTCGCGTTCGCAAGGGTGATCGCGCCGAGGTCGCGCCCCGACAGGTCGGTGTCGTAGGCCGAGTTCGTGATCTGCAGCAGCGGCAGCAGGTCGCCGCTGATGCGGATCGCGGCGGGACTCGCCGACGAGATGAAACTGCCGGTGCCGAGTCCCCACTGCTCCGGGTACCAGCCTCCCTGCACGCCCGAGAGGTACTGCCCCGCAAAGGAGCCGGCAGTCGCCTGGAGCGAGACCCGGCCCTGGCCGAGGTTGGAGATCCGGAAGGTCTGCTCGGGACCGATGCTGTCGGAGGAGAACTCCGGGCTGGTTCCGAGCCACAGCATCATGCCTCCGACGTTGCCCTGGTTGTCGGTGGTCGCATAGTGGGAGTTCCAGTAGTACGCGTAGTTGTTGCCGTCCTGGTCCTGGGTGCCGGCACCGAAGGCGACCTGGCTGCTGCCGAGGTCGAAGACGGTCCAGCCGTTGCCCCCGTCGAAGACGGCGACGACGAGACCTCCGGCATAACGGAACTCGGATGACTCGAGCTGCACCCACCCGATGCCGTCGACGCCGAGCTGCCACGTGGTGATCGCGTTCATCGTCATCGTTCCTCGCTCTGCGAGCCCCGTCGGGCTGCTGGGGTGTGGGGGAGGTACTCGCTGAGCGAGGGCTCGGTGCGACCGCCCGGCCCGGCGATCTGCTGGAAGTTGAGGGTGTAGACGTTGCGCCAGAGATCGACCGCCAGTCCGCCTGCCACGAGTCCCTGCTGGTGCAGCAGATGGGTCCCTGTCGGCGCGTAGATGTCGAGGTGGAAGTCCGACGGGTCGTAGCCGTTGCCGTTCTGGCTGAGGACGTAGAGGTAGCCGGCGACGTCGGAGCTCATCGAGAGGTGGACGACGTCGATGCCCTCCGGAGCGTGCGACACGAGCGGGATCCAGTAGGGGGTCGGCGTCGTCGGGAAGGCCGGCACCGGATGACCGCCGCGGCTGAACGCCTGGATGCGCCGGTTGCCCGCCTCGAGGACGAGGATCGTCTGGTCGGGTCGGATGCAGGTGAGGGCGGGGGCACCCAGGCGCCCGGAACCCGTGCCCGGCCCCAGCGGCATACAGGCCCACGGTGCTTGTGCGTCAGGGGTGCCCGCGGGAGCCAGCCGGAGGATCTGCATGTTGTCGGCGGATGGGTTGACCCCCACGACGTAGCCGTTCGTGTGGATGGCGAGCGAGGTCGGCAGGCTCGCGAAGCGGCCCCAGCTGGTGCCCGTGGCGAGGTCGAAGCGACGCCTCGGGTCGTCCATCGGCACGTCGGCGCTCGTCACGGCGGTGACCTGCCGTAGGTGGAAGCCGCCCTTGGCGTCGCCCGACGGGTCGAGGAAGAACAGGCCGGGCCCGGCGAGCTCCGGACCCCCTTCGCTGGCGGTCCGGAGGTAGAGCAGCAGGGGCGCCTTGGAGTAGC
This sequence comes from Humibacillus xanthopallidus, assembly GCF_006717145.1. Classification (GTDB taxonomy): domain Bacteria; phylum Actinomycetota; class Actinomycetes; order Actinomycetales; family Dermatophilaceae; genus Humibacillus; species Humibacillus xanthopallidus. The sequence continues at coordinate 1,213,431 of NZ_VFQF01000003.1, forward strand.
CGGCCGGAGCGGTCATGTAGCCGGCTTGCGGCCACGTCGAGCTGGCGTCGCCGGAGACGGGGCGGAAGCCGATGTTCTGCATCGTGTCGAGCTCCGTGTCCAGCTCGGTGTCGGTGCCCTCGGCATCGACCGGCGGGATGCCGAGGCCCGAGGCCTCCCAGCCGTAGCCGAGGATGCCGAGGTCGTCGCTCAGGGTGATGGCGTTCAGCGCCTCGAGCACGTGCCCGCTCGGCCCGCTGCCGAGGCTCTCGGCCGTCTCGGTCGGGGCCTGCGCGCTCTCCTGCCAGGCGTAGCCGGCGCCGCCGGTGTAGGTCAGCACCTGGTGGTGGGCGTAGGTCGTCTCGGAGCTCAGCGGGTAGAGCTGCTGGGCCACCGCGACCCCGACGGACAGGACGCCGGCCTTCGTGTCGTTGATCTCGTTGGCCATGGACGCGGACTGGCCCTTGCCGACGCCCCAGCCCTCGGCGGAGAACATCGCGACGACGAAGGTGACGGTGCCGCCGACGGGCACGTCGTTCCAGTGGATCGTCAGGGAGGACCGGTTCGTGACGTCGACGGGTCCGGTCCACGTGCGAGTCGTGCTGTCGCTGAACTGCGCCGTGATGGCGACCGTCGTTGCGGTGGAGGGGAACTCGCCCGGGTGGCCGTTCACGTCCGCAGGGGTCAGGGTGATGACGGCGTTCATCGTCACCGTCAGGTCGAACTCGACCACCCGGGGTGACGAGATGACCTCGCCGATCGTCTGCGCGAGCTGCTCGACGGCGGCCTCCATCGCCAGGGCCTTGAGCGCCCACCCGACGTAGGGGATCGCCTCCTCCGCCTCCTCGGCGCCGAAGTAGAGGGCGAGCTGCGCGGCGACGTCGGAGGCCGTGAGGACCTTCGTGACGAGCGAGCTCGAGAGCGAGATGAGAGCGTCCTTGAGGTCGGCTCCGGTGTTGGCGTCACCGGTGAAGATGTCCTTGCCGATGGTGTAGACCTCGAGTGCCAGACTGGCGAGGAACGGCACGTTCTTGAAGATCGAGTCGAAGAGGGTGTCGCTCTCCTCCCCGGCGGTCGAGATGAGCGCGTAGGTCGGGATCGCGAGGTCGATGACCGATGTCATCGCGATCCCGAGCCAGGCCGCCATGGGGTCCCACTCGTTGCCCGACGGCGTGCCGAGGCTGCCGACGAGGAGCCGGATCCTGCCGACCGGGCCGCCGTCGCGGGGCAGCGAGAACGTGAGGTTCTTCTCCGCCTGCGAGACGGGGATGCCGAGGAAGGTGCTCTCGGCGCCGAGGAGACCGGCGAACTTCAAAGTGTTGTCGCGGCTCTCGATGAGGTCGAGCAGCTCCTGGCCGAAGCCCGGGTCGATGCCGAGACTCAGCCAGGCCTCGACGATCGGCTTCATCGCCCCCTTGATGAGCTCGGTCCAGATGTTGTCGTCGACGACCATGGGGGTCTTGCCGTCGCCGTGGAGGAAGCTGACGAAGAGCGAGGTGTGCCGCAGGTAGCTGTTGGTCACCGTGAGGTCGAGGACGAAGTCGTCGCTGAGGCCGTTGACGGTGACGGCGAGGCCGTAGTTGGGCCCGCCGTCTGCGAGGCTCACATGGTAGCCGGACGCATTCGCGGCGACGAGCGCCCTTGTGGGAGAGACCCGCCCGTCGCGTGCTGCGAGAGCGTCCTGTCGGGTCGGCTCACTGACGTCGACGTGGCTCACGCCGGGGTCGAGGTGCCAGCGCGTGCCCTGCAGGGTGTCGTCGCTGTAGATCGCGGCCTTGGACTGCCCGCTCACGGGCACCGCACTGTTCGCCACCATGGGGGCCAGCTCGTAGGTGAAGTACTGCTTGCCGTCGGGTCCGCGCACCGGTTGGCCGGCGTCGTCGACCATCGGCACCGGGTCGTTCCAGTGCGTGCCCATGGTGTCGATGGCGAGCCGCAGCCCCAGCAGGTTGGCGGCCGTCCCGATGTGGCCGAGCACGGTGTCGGCCGTGCTGGGGGTGAGCACGGAGACGCTCGGGTTGAGGAAGACGACGGCGCGCGCCACGTCGTCGAGGGTGTAGTGGTCGCCGTCGCCCGGAGTGGAGACGGCCATGGCCGCCAGGGTCGGGAAGCCGTTCTTGTCAGGCGGCCCGAGCACGCGATGCAGTCCGACGACGGCGGGTGCCGCACGGACCGCCCGGGCCACGTGGGTCGGCGGGACCGCCCCGTCCCCGGCGCGCCCATCGGCCGCGTCGGCCCTGTCGAGCCCGGCCTCGGCCAACGACTCCGGCGTATGCCGTTCGAGCGGGTAGGAGCGTCCGGCTGAGCGCAGCGTGTAGTCGGCGGTGAGGTGCTCGTCCCCGAGGAAGCTGAGGTCGAAGTGGACGTCCTGGGGCTCGTTCGCAGGGCGCGGCTCCGTCGACGCAGCTGACTCGGACATGAAGCGACCTCTCCCCGAAGCGACTCGCCCTGACGGTGGCCCCACGGCCCCTCGTCGTCAGCCTCTCACCGTCTCTCCGAGCCCGTGGCGACTTGTCCTTTCTTTACCCTTGCCGCCCTTCGTCCCCTTCCGCGGCGGCGCCGTGCGGCCTTCGCCTGCCCACGTCGAGGCCAGGCGCACACCCCGGGGCCACGCGCACACGGCCTCCGAGGTGCGGCTGACCTCGAGGTGTGCGGCTGCGGTGAGCGACCCCGCGACGTGATCTGTGACCAAGATCCGGCTCGGGGCTCGAGGCCGGCGAGACGATGGGGGTATGCCCGGCGCACAGAGCTTCAGGGTGTTCGTCAGCTCGACTTTCGACGATCTCGTCGCGGAGCGGGATGCCCTGCAGCGTGGGGTGCAGGGGCCGGACGGCCCGGTCGAGGGCGCGTTCCCGAGACTGCGCAGGCTGTGCGCCTCGCGAGGTGCGCGCTTCCAGGCCGTCGACCTGCGGTGGGGAGTGAGCGAGGAGGCCGCGCTCGACCAACGGACGATGTCACTCTGTCTGGCCGAGGTGGAGCGGTGCCGGCGACTCAGCCCGAGGCCGAGCTTCCTTGCGCTGCTTGGCGATCGCTACGGCTGGCGCCCCCTGCCCTACGAGCTCTCGCCGAGTGCGTGGGAGCAGGTGCAGCGCGTCGCCGCGGCTGACGCGCAGCGCACGGCCCTCCTGCACCGGTGGTACCGGGTCGACGAGAACGCGCTTCCTCCCGTCGCCACCCTCCAGCCGCGCGAGGGCGACTGGCGCGATCCCGACCTCTGGGCCCGCGAGGAGAAGGAGCTGCGAGCGGTGCTCGACGGCGCGATCGGGCCACAGCCCTCCGCGACGGAGCAGGAGATCTCGGCGGGCCCGATGGCCGATGACACCGGACTGGGGGCGTTCGCGTTCCTGCGCACCATCGACGGCCTGCCCGATGACGCCGCTCCCTACGTCGATGTCGTCGACGGACGCCGCGACCCTGAGGCGGCCGCCGCTCTCGCCGACCTGCGCAGGCGACTCACGGAGCGCATCGGCGACGGGGTGCGCCCCTACGCCGCCCGCTGGGTGGACGGAGCCGTCACCCGCGACCACCTGGTCGCCCTCAACGACGACGTCTACGCGGCCCTGGCCGCGGTCATCGGGGCCGAGCTCGACCGGGTCGAGGCGCTCGACCCCGTCGTGGCAGAGCGGGCGGCCCACGAGCGGTTCGGGGCCGACCGCGCCGCTGACCTGCGAGGGCGCGACGACGTCCTGAGCAGGGTGTCCGCCCGACGGGCCGACGAGCCCTGGCGGCCACTCGTCCTCTGGGGCGCACCGGGCAGTGGCAAGTCGGCGGTGCTCGCCGCGGTCTCGCACCAGGTTGCCGCGGAGCATCCGGAAGCCGTCGTCGTCACGCGGTTCATCGGCGCGACTCCGGCGTCGTCGGTCGGCGGAGAGCTGCTGCGCGGCATCTGGTCGGAGCTGGGCGAGCACTACGGCGTCGACGACCTACCTCCTGGAGACGAGAACGACCTCCTCAGCGGCTTCCCCACCCAGCTCGGCCGGGCCACCCGCGCGAAGCCGTTGGTCCTGCTCGTCGACGGCCTCGACCAGCTGCCGCGCCGCGATGCGGCTCGCCGGCTCACGTGGCTGCCCGACGTCCTGCCGCCCGACGTCTGGGTGGCCGTGTCGACCCGGCCCGGCCCGGAGCTCGACCTGCTCCGCCGGCGACTCGGCGTCGACGCCCTGCTCGAGGTGCCCGGCCTGTCGGCCGACGACGGGGAGGCCCTGCTGCGGCACTGGCTCGCCGCCGAGGGCCGCACCCTGACACCGCCCCAGGCGGCCATGGTGCTGTCGGCGTTCGAGGAGGCCGGCGGTATGCCGCTCCACCTGCGTCTCGCGACCCAGGAGGCCCGGCTGTGGTCGTCCTGGGTCGCTCCGGACCCGGTGCCGGGGAGCGTGCCGGGCCTCATCGACCAGCTGTTCGCCCGCTTGTCGCGCGAGGAGAACCACGGCGCCGTGCTCGTCGAGCGCGCTCTCGGCCTGCTGGCCGCCTCTCGCGACGGCCTGACGGAGGACGAGCTGCTCGACCTGCTCTCGGCCGACCCCGAGGTGATGAGGGACTTCGCCCGTCGCTCGCCCCGGTCGCCACGCGTCGACCGGCTGCCCGTGGTGGTGTGGTCGCGGCTCTTCGCCGACCTCGAGCGCTACCTGACGGCGCGCAGCGCGGACGGCACGGTGACGATCGGCTTCTACCACCGCGAGCTGGCCGACGCCGCCGAGCGCGCGTTCCTCTCCGGCGGCCGCGAGAGAGTCCGGCACGCGCAGCTGGCCGCCTCGTTCGACGCCGTCCGTCTCGGCCCTCAGGGCCTGTCGCCGCGGGTGCTCGCCGAGCTGCCGTTCCAGCTGGCCAGGGCCGGCCGGATCGAGCAGGCCCTCACCCTGCTGACGGACGGCGACTTCGTCACCGCCAAGGTCGGTGGGACAGGCCCGTCGACGCTGGTCGAGGACATCGACGAGGTCTCGCGACGGTGTGACCCCGCCTCCCCGCAGGCCGTGACCCTGGCCGCCCTGCGCGAAGCGCTCCTCCTGTCGATGACCGCCGTGACACGCGAGCCGGCGCAGCTCGCGGGCCAGCTGACCGGGCGGCTGCTGACGGCCTCGGACCCCCACCTCTCAGGCCTCGTCACCAGCCTCGCGCAGCGGGCGTCCGGCGCCTGGCTCCGCCCGCTCACGGCCAGCCTGACGCCACCGGGGGGTGAGCTGACGCGGATCCTCCGGGGCACGTTCTCGCCGGTCCGGGCCGTCGCGTTCTCGCCGGACGGGCGCTGGGCCGCCGCAGGCACGACCGACCGCAGCGTGCGGGTCTGGGACCTGGAGAGCGGGCTCGAGGTCGTGTCGTTCGAGGGAGCCCGCCCGAGCGGCAGCTTCGCGGAAGGCGCGGGTGGCGACACGATCGCCGCTCTGGCCTTCGCGGGCGACGACGTGCTCGCGGCCTCGGTCGATCGCTGCGGCTACCGCATCGACCGGCATACCGGGGTGGGCTCGATGGTCGTGCACGGCGAGACCGACAACCTGTATGCCGTGTCGCTCGACCCGCGTGGGGGCACCCTCGTGGCCGCACCCCGCGACATCTGGGGCATGGGGGCGAGGTCCGTCCAGCAGTGGAGCCTGAGCGACGGCCGTCCCGGCCCGGAGCTCGAGGGGGCGCTGTCCGGCGCGGAGGCGGCGAGCGACCTCATCGCCGTCAGCGCCGACGGCCGGGCGGCGGTGACGTGGGGGAGCAGCGCGCCACTCGTCCGGTGGGACCTCGTCGGCGGTCGGGCCGCGGGCAGCGAGCAGCTCTCCGGCGTCACGTCGCTCGCCCTGGCCGCGGATGCCTCGACTCTGGCTGTCGGACTGGCTGACGGCACCATCACGGTGCATCGCACGGCCGACACCTCCGCACCTGCCACCACCCTCACCGGTCACGTCGGCGCGGTGCGGGCCCTCGTCCTGCTCGCCCCCGACCGGCTCGTCTCCGCCGGCGACGACGGCAGCATCAGGTTGTGGGATCTCGCGGTCGGCCGCGAGGTGCGCCGCCTCCTCGGCCACGGGACCGCGGTCCTGTCGGTCACCGCGACCGCGGACGGCCGGCGCGTGCTCTCCGGTGGGGCGGACGGCAGCGTGCACGTCTGGGACCTCGCGAGGCACCCGCTGGCCGTCAGCACCCCGGCGCCCCCACGGCATACCGCGGCGGTGACCGAGGTGGCCGTCGGCGACGACGGCACGGTTGCCGTCTCTCGGGCGGCGGACGGCTCAGCCCTGCGCTGGGACCTGCGCGCCGCCCGGGGAACGACGGTGGAGGCGCCCGATGTCGGTGGCGTCGATGCGCGCACGCCGGACGACCCCGACCGGCTCGCGCTCGCGACGCAGCTCGACGAGCAGGCGCCCCGTTCGTCCGTCGACGCAACGCACGAGGTCATCGCCGCGGCGGTCTCGAGGGACGGCACCCGAGCGCTGACGTCGTCGACCGACGACATCCTCGTCTACTACCGCCTCAACGTGACTCGCGACGAGTCGCGGGTGCGGCTCTGGGACCTCGGCACCGGCCGGCGGCTGCGCGTGCTGTCGTATGCCGTGGAGTCGTCGACGTCGAACCGGCGGGCCCAGACGGTCGCGTGCCTCGCGCTCGACGCCACAGGGCGGCTCGGGGTCGGTGGAGGCGACGACCACCGACTCCGGGTCTGGGACCTCGAATCCGGTGAGGCGGTGGCCGAGCTCGACCTCGACTCCCGGGTCACCGCCTGCGACCTCTCGCCGGACGGGCTCACCCTCGTCGCCGGTGAGGCGAGCGGCCGGGTGCACCTGCTGCACCTCGAGGGGGGCCTACGTCCGGACGGGTCTGTCGAGCAGGAGCCTGGGCTGCCGACGCCGGTTGCGGAGCGCGCGCGGGACGCCGTCGATGCCGCGGACCGGCCGCGGCGGACCATGCTCGAGACGCAGCACCCGTGGGTCGAGGCCGTCGCGGCCAGCCCGGACGGCGAACGGGGCCTCACGGCCGGGTCCGACGGAGCCGTTGTCTCGTGGAACCTCGTCGACGGCAGGAGCCAGACGCTCGCAGAGCCGGGAGCGGACTGGGCGACGGCGGCGGCCTGGTCGGCCGACGGCCGACACGTTGCCGCCGCCTGGGCCGACGGCCGGGTGCGCGTCTGGACCGCGGGCTCATGGCGGCTCGTGACCGAGACCGTCGCTGCTCCGGGGATCGTGTGCCTGACCGGGTGCCGCGACGACGACGCCTGGCTGGTCGGTGACAGCGCCGGCGGGGTGTCGCGCTGGGTGCCAGGCGGCGCCGCGCCGCTGCGGGTGGGGGTGCACGCGGGAGCGGTGACCGGGGTCGCCGAGCTCGGCGGGTCGGCGGTCGGCTCGGTGTCGACGGCCGGGACCGTCGCCGTGCACGATGCGATGTCCGGCCGGCTCGCCTGGTGCTCCGACCCCGGGGCCCCGGCCTGGGCGGTGGGCGTCGTGGGCGGCGACCTCTCTGTGGCCCGCGGCACCGCTCTCGAGCTGTGGGACGTCATGACGGGGCGGCTGCGATGGTCGCTCGACACCGGCCACCGGTGCCCGATCACCGCCCTGGCGGTCCTGCCCGACGGGGCGTTGGTCGTCACCGCCTCCACCGACGGCGAGGTGCGGCTCCTCGACGTCGAGGCCGGTGTCGAGCTGGGGCTGATGCGCCGGCTCGGCTGGTCGGTCAACTCGCTCGCTGCACACCCCGACGGCGTCACGGTGCTCGTGGCCGGGCACAGCGGCACCCTCCAGCTGGTGTTGACGAGCGACGCCGTCCTCGAGGAGGACGAGACGCTGCGGGCCCGCTTCTCCGACGCGGAGTGGGAGCAGGTGCGTCGACTCCCGGGAGTCCTCTGGGGTTTCGTCGCCGCGGCCGACGGCAAGGTCCAGGACGCGGAGGTGGAACGGCTCACCCTCTCGGACGAGCGGCGCAGGGCCGTCACGACGAGCGCGGAGCGCCTGGCAGCGCGGCTCGTCGACGAGCACGACCCGGCGACGGCTCCGACGGCGTCAGGACCGCTGCCCGACCCGGCGCTCGTGCGTCAGGACGACGAGCTGGGCCACTGCCGGGCGATCCTGCGCCGTCGTCTCGATGACGTGGAGTACGCCGAGCTGGTCGCCGTGCTCCTCGGCTCGGCCCGTGACGTGGCGGCCGCGTGCGGGGCGTTCCTGCGGCCGAAGGTGAGCCGCGAGGAGGAGGACGCGTTGACGACCCTGGAGGGGAGGCTCTGATGGGACTCGACACGCTGGCCGGCCGGACCCCGGACATCGCACTGACCGAGGCCGACCGCGAGGCGTTCGACCGGGCGAAGGTGCTGCTCTGCGAGTGCGAGGGCGACACGTCCTTCCGCGGCAAGGTCTACGCCGAGCTCGTCGAGGACGTCACCGGAGTCTCGCTCTTCGAGGAGTGGATCCCGCCGGAGGTGGTGCGGCGCATGGCCGCCGAGCTCGAGCGGTGCGACCCCGTCGAGGTGGCCGCCGGTGCCGAGTGTCGGTATCACGTCTCGCCCTTCGAGGTCGTCGAGCTGGGCAGGTTCTTCCGCCTCTGCGCCGACCGCGGGCTGGGTCTCGTCGGCTCCTGGTGACCCGGTCGTCGGCGACTCAGCCGCCCACCTCAGGGCCAGGAGCACACGTCCGGGCCACACGCATACCGCCTCCGAGGGGCGGCTGACCTCGAGGTGTGCCGCTGGCACGTGACGCTCAGGCGCGGCGCGCCCGTACCCAGAGGAGCAGCACCCCACGGTCGGCTGCATACGCGACGATCTCGGCCGTCCCGCCCTCGCCGTGTGACCGCTCGCCGTCCCACACGGCGACGAGCACGTCGCTGTGGTCGACGACCCAGCGCCCTTGCAGGGCATAGCCGGCCGCGCGGGTCGTCGTCGCCGGCATCACCTCGACGGAGCGGGCCTGACCGAGGAGGGCGGCGAGCTCGGCCCGGGACTCGGCCGTCTCGAAGTCGCCCTCGTCGTCGTCGGCGGGGAAGGGCAGCACGGCCGCGAGGGTCGTGCCCGGCAGGGCGAGCACCTCACGGGCGACGAGGCGGTCGGCGCCCTCCGCGAGTGACGACACGACCTCGAGCTGGGGAGGGCCCGCACCGTCATCGGCGTCCAGCAGCCGGAGTATGCCGTGCAGCCCGTCTCGCACGTGTCGAGCCACCCGCTCGGGGTCCCGGATCGTGCGGTGGCCGGTCACGCCGACACGCACGACGCGTTCGGGGCTCATCGTCCGCCCGACCGGCGCTGCATGACGCTCGCGTTGGCCCGTTGCGCGGGCGTCGCTGTGGTGCAACCGGCCTCGACGATCTTGTGGCCCGACAGCGCCACGATGTCGGGGTAGTGGCGCACGGCGTTGCGGTCCTTGTCCTTGTCCTGCTCGCTGAGGATCGCGTAGCGCACGAGGCAGGGATGGGTCTTCGTCGCGTCGTCGCGGGTGGAGCCGTGTGACCAGCCGTCGCGGTACTTCTGCTCCATCCACCCGTCGTGCTCGGCCTCGGCGAGCAGCTCGATGTTGCTGTCGATGAGTCTCGCTACGACGTCCTCGTGCGCCACCGACGGGTGGCCGTTGCTGACGATGACGAGCCCGACGAGCGCGAGCACCCGAGGTATGCGTGCAGCGGCGGCCACGTTGTCGGCCCGGACCCCGTCGGGCAGGGCCTCGAACTCGACGTCGTAGAGGACGGACTCGCCCTCGACCGCCTGGCGGTAGAAGCCGTGCACGGCGGGTGCGAGCTCCTCGCTGTGCATCTTGAACGGGAGGTCGAGGTCGACGAGCCCCATGAACTCGTCGGCGTCGACGTGCAGCGACAGCTGGTCCTCGGGGGGCAACGCGGAGCGGCGGATGCCCGGCTGACCGCCGCTCCGCGTCAGCTTCATGATCGTCTCGAGGGACCGTGCCCCGTGCTCGTAGCGGCCGATCTCGAGGAAGGCGCTGAGCAGCCCGCCGTCGATGTCCATCTCGGCGTCCTCGGCGGGGCCCACGTAGCCTCCGGTCGCCCGCATGAGCAGCGCGCGACGCACGGGGAAGGAGATGTCCGGGGGAGCGTCGTCGTCGACCCAGGATCCGATGAGGGCGTCGTAGCGCTGCCGCCGGTTGGGGCCGGCGACGTTGAGGTAGCCGCTCAACCGGCTCACGAAGTCGGGGCCCTTCGCCAGCCGGAACTTCTCCTGCCTCGTGAGGCCGCTCCGCGCGGCGACGCCGGCGACCCGGGACGAGGACTCCTCCCGCGGTGAGAAGTTGGCGAAGTCGTGGCTCGTGCCCCCGGCGAAGACGAAGACGCACTTGCCGATCGGGTGGGTGATCTGGCCCTCCTGGAACGCGCCGTCCTGCATGGGCGCGAGGAGGTACTGCAGCCAGAGGTACTCCCGCGAGTCGAACTCGTCCCAGAACACGACCGGGGTGGTGCCGCCGAGCACCTTGTCGCGGACCTGGTGCAGCGCGCCGACGAGCTCTGCCGGGTCGGAGTACTGCGAGAGGTTGAACTCGAGGATCGGCACCTTCTCACCCAGCACGGTCTTCGCGATCTGCTTGACACCGAACGACTTTCCCGAGCCGGGAGGGCCGAAGACGGCGATCGAGAGCGGCTTCGACGGGTGCGGGTCGTTCTCGTAGCTCTTGACGAGGCGCTCGAGGCCACGCAGGCTCTCGATCTCGACCCGGTCGACCGCGGTGAGCTTGCCGAAGACCGCATACGGCACCTCTCCGACGAGCGCCCTAGGCCCGAAGAGCGCGACGCGGCGCGCGAGTCCGTGGAGGGGGCGACCCGCCACGACGTCCTGGTCGCCGGAGGCGATCGTCCAGGCCTTGGACCGGCCGATGGAGGCGACCGACGCCGGGACGTCGGCCACCCGGTAGCGGAAGGACGGCTCGAGCAGGTCCGCCACGACCGCGGGTGGAGGGAACGTCGGCGTCGTCACGTCCTCGGCGGCGGCGTCCGTCGCCGGGCCGTACCCGACGGCGAGGAGGTGTCGTGCTGCGGAGAGACCCCGCACGATGCCCGCGCCGATGTCGGGCCTGACCTCGTCGGCAGCGCGCTGGACCCCGGCGGTCGTGGGGCTGCACCCCGTCAGCTCGGCGACGATCCCTGCGACGAGGCACGACATGCCACCCCACACCTGCCCGTGGACCCTGCGCGCCCAGGCTCCCTCGAGGCCGCCGGGGTCGAAGACGAGACGACACCGCGCAGTGCCGTCGTCGTTCCGGCTCAGCCACAGCGCCCCGTCGGTGCCGAGGGTGATGACGAGGTGCCGCGCCCGGGTGAGGTCGGAGATGCTCTGGTTGAGCGTCAGCTCCTGCAGCAGGTCCTGCGCCGTGTGCTCCCACGACAGGCCCTCGGTGATGCCGACCTCCTCCTGGCGCAGGTCGGAGGCCGAGGTCACGACGACGAGGCGGTCGCCGAGCTCGTGGCTGAGCCGTTGCCAGAGGTCGCCCTGGGCGAGGGGCGTGCACGTCTTGAGCACGACCCAGTCGACTCCGGATGCGGCGCCCTCGCGCAGCTCCTCCGGCCAGGCCGTCCGGTTCGTCGAGTGGCGGAAGCCGAGGGCGCCGTCGTCGACCACCACGACGGAGGCGGGCATCGCCTCGCGACGGGGCGAGACGGCATACCTCGTGTTGGGCTCGAGGCTGTCGCCGTAGCCGAGGTCGCGCGTGACGCGCCACACCGGTCCCTTGGCGCCGGCCGCAGCGGGGCAGGGCGTGAGGAGGGAGTACGAGCCCACGAGGCGGTGCTCGGGAGTCGCCCCCATGGCGAGCTCGGCCGAAAACGGTTGCGGCGCAACGGACCCCAGGTTGCGCAGGAGAGCGTGGAGCAGGGTGGCCCCGCCGGCCTCCTGCTCGATGCGCGTGCCCTGCTCAGCGTGGGTGTGCGGCCGGGTACGCACCCCCTCGTAGATGCGGTGCTCGATGACGACGTCGCCAGCGACGACGACGGTCCGAGGCCCTGCCTGCTGCTCACCGCGCACCTCTTGCATGGCCTTCCCACCCGTCCTGTGACGATCCCCACCCGGACGGTGAGCACCGGGAGCGCGCGCCGGATGAGCTCGATGTGCACCTCCATCGTCTCGCGGGCGGGCAGGGTGCGACAGGCGGTTCGGGTGTCGCGGTCGTCACTGAACAGTGATGTCAGGCCCGCCCCTCGTTAGCGTCGTATGGGTGGGAGAGCCCGTCGGCGCCAGCCGAGGCATCGTCGTCATGCGTCACGCCGATGCCGTGAGCGCCGTTGCGTTCTCGCCGGACGGTGGGCGCCTCATCTCAGCATCCATGGACCGGACCCTCGTCGTCTGGGACGCCGGCAGCGGGGAGCGGCTCGCAACGCTCGCCGGCCATCACAGTGGGGTGACGTCGCTCGCGTGGTCGCCTGACGGGCGCCGAGTAGTCTCGGGGTCGTGGGACGACACGGTCAGGATGTGGGACGCCTGGAGCGGTGACCTGGTCGCCACTCTGGAAGGCCATGACCGCGGCGTCGGCGGCGTCGCCTGGTCGCCCGACGGCGCCCACCTCGCCTCGGCCTCTGGCGACAGGACGATCCGGCTCTGGGACGCGGCGACCCGCAGGAGGATCACGACCCTGCGCGGGCACGAGTACGGCGTCACCGCCGTCCGCTTCTCGCCCGACAGCACTGGCCTCGTCTCCGCCTCGGGCACCTACGTGGAGTACCCCATCGATGAGAAGGCAGACGCCCTCCTGCTCTGGGACGTGGCCAGCCACAAGCGGGTCGCCGCCCTCGTCGGTCATCGGAATGTGGTTCGGGCTGTTGCCTTCTCGCCGGGAGGAGGGCGGGTCATCTCCGGATCCGACGACTGGACGGTCCGTGTGTTCGACATCGGCAGCGGCGTGCAGCTGGGTGACCTCATCGGGCACCGTGGCCCGGTGCATGGCGTGGCCTACGGTCCGGGAGCACGCTGGATCGTCTCGGGGTCGAGCGACGGCGCGATCAAGCTCTGGGAGGGCGACACCTTCACGGAGTCACACACGTTCCGCCACCCGCCCGAGGGCGTGGAGATCGCGACGGTCAGGGACCACGAGGCAGGCGTGAACTCCGTCGACTGCTCGCCCGACGGCAGGTGGATCGCCTCCGGGTCCGACGACTGCACCGTGCGGATCCGTGCGGTCGAGGTCGCGCAACCCCTCGGGTGACCTGCGCCTCGGCGCCCCGGGAGCCCCTCGCCGCCCGCCCTAGACTGAGAGCGAGGAGGCGAGAGCCATGCCACTCTTCGGACCGCCCAAGATCGACAAGCTCATTGCCAAGGGAGACGTCGCAGGGCTGGTCAGAGCCCTGGCGTACACGAAGGACCGGCAGATCCCCACCGATGCCGCGGCGGCGCTCACAGCCTTCGGTGCCGCGGCGGTCGAGCCGCTGGCATCGGTAGCGCGCGACCCCCGCAGCCCCGGACGCTGGTATGCCTCCGAGGCGCTGTCGCGTGTCGCCGACCCGCGGGCCGCGGATGCACTGCTCGCGGCTCTGGGTGACGAGAGCGACGTGGTGCGCAAGGCTGCCGTCGCAGCGCTCGGCGGGATGCGTGACGTGCGTGCCGTCGACCCGCTCCTCGGGATCCTCGCGGACCCTCGAGACGACGTGCGCGGCGCGGCGGTGGCGGCCCTCGGTGAGATCGGTGACCGGCGCGCCGTCGAGCCTCTCGTCGGTGAGCTCACGGGGGAGTGGTCGGGGCTCGCCGTCGACGCACTCGGCCAGATCGGCGACGTCCGTGCCGTCGAGGCCCTCTGCCAGGTCATGTTCGACGCGAGCTGGAGGCCGCGGTGGCGGGCCGCCGACGTGCTGGGCGACCTGGGTGACGTTCGAGCCGTGGAGTCCCTCATCCGTGCCCTTCTCGACGAGGAGCTTGCAGCGAAGGACGCGCACGACAGCCTCGCGTTCGCACGTGCCCTCGGGGGTCTCGACCCCAGCCGATCGTCCTCCCTCCAGGCTGCCTCCGACGACCAGACCGCCTTCGTCCGAACCCATGCGGCCATGGCGCTGGGCCGGCTCGGCGACCCGCGGGCGGTCGAGCCGCTGCGCGCCGCACTCCGAGAGCTCGACCAGCGCGGCGGAGGCAGTGCCTTCCGCGAGGCCGCACGCGCCGCGCTCCGAAGCCTCGGAGCGTCGGAGACCGAGTCCTCCGGGGGCAGTGATCTCTCGATGGGTGGGCGGGCTGAAGCCACAGGCCTCACCCGTCAGCCGAAGTCGCTCACCATCAACCTCGGCGATGTCGAGGAGTCGACCCTGCAGGCGATCATCGAAGTCGACCAGTCGATGGTCATCGCCCAGGAGGCGAGGTCCGATCTCGTCACGCCCGCCCTGGCACACCAGGCGCTGAGCGCCAAGGCGTACGAGCACCGAGCCGACGCCTTCGCCCAGAACCGCGAGTTCTCCAGCGCCGCCGACGAGTACCGCGAGGCGATCCGCACGGCGCCCTACGAGGACGAGGTGCTCTGGATGAGCCTGGGCGGCGTCCTCTCGGAGCTGCGCGCCTACCCGGATGCTCTGGAAGCCCTCCAGACGGCATACGCGATCAACCCGACCAACGATGACGTCATCCGCAACCTGTCTGTCGCGCAGGCGAACTCACGCTCCGCGGCCACGTCCTAGAAGAAGATCTGGAACTGGTCGAAGCTCGCCGTGAGCCCCGGTGTGCCCTTGGCGTAGGTGAGGATCCCGACCTTGGTGAGGGCGGGGTCCAGCCGCCCCGTTCCGAGGTCGAACCACGTGTCGTACGTCGGGTCGTAGATCTTCGCGACGTAGAGGCCGTTCTCGACCTCGATGAGCAGCCGTGCCTCACCGCCGGGCTTCACGGGCAGGTCGGCCGTCATCATCTCGCTGTCGGTGGCGAGGTCGCCGTCCTTGTAGGTCGTGTTGACCAGCGCCTTCTCCGTCCACCCGAACTGCACCCGGGTGTTGAGGTCGCTCCCGGTGAAGACCAGCCCGGCGAACCCGGATCCCTTCGCGGGGAACGTGAGGTCGAGCCTGACGGAGTAGGACCCCGTCGGGGCAGTGCGCAGCAGGACGTTCCGGAAGGGCGGGGGCTGCTGGCCGACGATCTCGAGGCGACCCTTGTCGGTGACCTTCCATTTCGCCGGATCCTCGTTGAGCCACGTCCAGCTCGGGTCGACGGCGCCCGTGAACTCGTCCGAGAAGGGCTTGGCCGCCGACTGGCTCGTCGCCGTCGGCGGTGTCGTCGGACCGGCCGTGCCGGCAGGGGTGCCTCCGCCGCGCGTCAGGAGCAGAGCGGCCACGACGACGACCGCCAGCAGGGCGGCGGCGAGCCCGACCCAGAGGGCGATGCGGGGGGGCCCGGGCGCCGGAGGCGATGTGAGCGGCTCCGCGGCCTCGGGTGCCGTCGGGGGCGGCGGTGCCGTCGTGATGGCCGCCCGCGTCGCGCCTGTCGACCCGTCCATCGCCGCCGCCGTGTCCTCACCGACGATGCCGCCGCCCGGCTCGGAGCGGTCGAGAAGGAGCTGGACGGTGCCCACGAGGTGGTCGAGGTGCTGCTCGAGGGGAGGTGACAGCGCATCGAGCCAGTGCGCGTCGGAGATGAAGTACTCGAGCGCCGGAGACGGGGTGACGTCCTCCACCCGGAAGGGCAGGATCGGGATGCCGGCACTGACCGACCTCTCGATCTCCTTGTGCACGTGCTGCGAGCCGTTCGAGTTGGCCGAGAACACGAGGATGGTCAGCTTGCTCGCGTGGATCGCCTCGATGATGGACTCGGCGAACTCACGGCCGGGGATGACGTCGCGCGGGGCGATCCAGCAGCGGATCTTCTTCTCCTCCAGACGTGCACAGACAGCGTTGGCGATCGCCCGGTCGATGGACGAGTGGCAGATGAAGACGTCGTGGCTCATGTGGATCCCTCCCAGGCACCCCTCGCCGGGGCACACCTCACGTCTACCCGCGCGGGCACGCCGGGGGGAGGGCCATTGGGCCCGGTTCGCCCATCGAGCACCATTCGGCGATATCTGATCAAATCCAGTTTGTCGCTTTTTCCCGACGAGTCGCCTGAGTCACGGCTATCGTCGTGCGGGTCCGGCTGGGGTCCGGGACCACGCTGATCGATCCCGAGCCGCCGATGTCGCCGGACGTTTCTGCTTATGCGCTGCGATGGCACGAGTGGGGAGCGAGATGGGGGCAACGACGCCACGGTCCGCACGGGAGCACGAGCCCGGGCAGGGGATCCGGCGATGACGGACGCCACGCAGTGGTTCGTCCCGTTCGCCAAGCCCGGACAGACGACGCCCGCCGATGTCGCCGGGCTCCCGTGGGGTTCCGGCACCGAGTACGCGTCGCGTTCCAGTGCGTCGGCCCCTGTGCCGATGGACACCGGGTGCACGGTGGAGCCCATCATCGGGGGCTACTGGGCCATGTCGGGCATTCGCGACTCGCTCGTGGCCTGCCTCGAAGCCGCCCGCAAGAGGTCGGCGGACCCGCCGCCGACGAAGCACGGTCAGCGTGGCCTCGTCTACGTCGCCGGCTGGCGGTGCAACCCCCTCCGCGACCTCTCGTCAGGCAACTCCTGGCAGACGAGTCCATGGATGGACGGCAACCACCCGATCCCGAGCGCGACGAGCCGCGACGAGACGGTGCTGGGCCTGCTGCTCGCGTGCATCGCTGCCGGCGTGACGGTGCGAGTCATGCTGTGGATGCCGACGAGCGACGTCGCCGACCGCGCTCACGGTCCGGACCACCTCTTCCTCGCTCACTGCATCGCCAAGGGCAACGAGCTGGCCAAGGCACGCCTCGGGACCTCCTTGGACCTGGGCGTGGTCTGCCTCGACACCCGAGTCAGCGGGGGGGCTGGCTCCCACCACCAGAAGATGTGCGTCATTCGCTGCGCCGACGAGACCCCTCCCGTCGCGTATGCCGGTGGCGTCGACCTCGCGTGGACCCGCCGGGACGCACCCATTGCCCCGGGACTTCATTCGCCCGACGAGATGCCGACCTCCTTCTACTCAGGCGACTGGCAGTCGGGCGAGAGCCGTGGCCCACGGCCCGACGCCGCTCCTCAGGGCACCCCATGGGCCTTCGACGGATGGCCGTTCGGGGACGATTCCACGCCGGCGTGGATGCGAGATGTCCTCACGGTCGAGCGACCAACGCCTGCCGCCCGCCCGCCGGGCGACCTCGACGCGGAGGTCTACGGGGAGGTGCGTCAGAAGTGGCACGACCAGCACCTGCGCCTCAGGGGCCCGGTCGTCGCCACGATCGAGCACCAGTTCCGCGAGCGTTGGGGCGACAGCGGCGAGTACGCGTTGCTCGACCCGCACGCCCTCTCGGGGTGGAGCGCCTGGAGCGGTCGGGCGTACTTCACTGCCCAGTCAGCCATCACCGACGACCCCGCCCGGCCCGGGCGGAAGCAGGCCGAGCTGCCTCCTCCGGCACCGGTCGGGCAGGTGAGTGGTGGGACCAGTGCGGTGCAGATGTGGCGAACCATCCCGTTCCGAAAGCGCGGACCGAATCCCACGCGGTTTGCCAGGGGCGAGTTCACCGTCATGCGCGGTTATGCCCGCGCGATGTCGAAGGCACGAAACCTCATCTGCATCTGCGACCAGTACTTCTGGAGCCTGCCTGCAGCGCGCCTGCTCAACCGGCAGCTCCGAGCGGTCCCCACACTCGGGGTCGTCATCGTCCTCCCACCTCACGCTGACGCGCCGGACAGCCGGACGATCCATCTCGCGTCGGCGACCCACGTCGCCCGGCGAAACGCGATAGCGGCTCTGGTGGCGGGCTTGGATGCCGACGCCCACGACCGGGTCGTCGTCGTGAACGCATGGGACTTCTCACCGGCCGTACCGGACGTCGACATCGGCGACCGCGGCGTCTACGTCCACGCCAAGGCTCACGTCTACGACGGCGAGCTGCTCGTGTGCGGTTCGGCCAACATCAACCGCCGGTCCTTCCTGGGCGACACAGAACTGGCCCTGGCCGTGCACGACCCGGCCGTCGTGAGCTCACACCTGCGCAGGCTCTGGTCCCTCCTCACCGCAGGGCAGGCCTGGCCGCAGGTCGGCGGAGCGCCCTACGACGCCTCCACAATGGGCGGCAAACCCTTCGTCACCGCCCTGCGCACCACCGCCCTGCGCACCGCGGCGCCGTCCAACGTCATCGTCGACCCGCACTTCATCGACCCGACCGCCGAAACCCAACCCCTCCGCAGAGGAAGCCGGACGACGTCGCTCCGGTGGGGGGAGTTCGGGAACGTCTACAACGGCCTCATGGAGAACTGCTCGCTGCCGAACGAGCGCATAGAAAGTGCCACGAGCACGCTCCAGGACGTCTCCGCCGTGGTCGAGGATCCCCAGTGGTTCGCGTTCACGGGCCGCGTCGCTGCTGATCCTGCGAGCCGGACACCAGGTGGTGCGCCATGAGCACAGCGGACGCTCCGGTCGTCGGGCTGCTGCGGGCCCTGGCCTCGGCTCTGGGTGACCTCTCGCCCTACGTGACCTCCCCCGCGGGCCTGCGCATCCTGCTGTCCGAAGTCGGCCACGCGGTGCCCGATGACGCTGACCTCAGTGGTGGGCTCACCACCTTCGTCCCGCTCGCCGAGTCCCTCGTGGCGCTGGGTGGTGCGCTGGCCGACTTGGACAGGGCGGGCGCCGGAGCGGGTGCAGATGCGCTGTTCTCGGTGCTCCGAGACGTCTCCGAGGAAGTGGTGGCCCTGGCGTCGAGCCCACCGCCGACCTCCCTGCCGTCGCCGTGGAACCAACCCGAAGCGTGGGGCGAGCTCGCTGCCTCGGTTCTCGGGCACGTCGTCTACGAGCGCCTCGAGGTGCGGGCCCCCGGGGTCCTCTCGGCCCTCGTCGCCCTGGGCATCGCCACCGCACAGGTGGTCGACGAGACCGGCGTCCAGGTCATCAGCCCGGGCCGGGTCGTCTGGGATGCCATCCCGGCACTGGTCTCCGACCCGGTAGGACACCTCGTCCAGACCTACCACTGGGGCACCGACCCGGATGCGGCGCTGATGGCTGCGGTCGCGCGACGCCTCGCCGAGGCGCTCAACCTGTCTCCCACGATCCTGCTCGACGACTCGGCCGTGGGGATGTTCTGGAACCTCGACCAGAGGGACGCAGACGTCGCCGTACCGGGAATCTCTGCGAAGTTCCCCTTCAGCCAGGGGTCGGGCACCGCCAGCACGGCGGAGACATTGGTGATCACGCTCCTCGGGATTCCCGATGCGTCGCGGCAAGGGTCGATCCGCGGGGTCGGCGTCGTCGCCGAGGCCTCCGGCTCCGTCTCGGCGGCGATCCCGCTCACCGACGCGGTGACCCTTACGCTCGCAGGTGCCCTCGACGCCGGCGTGGCGATCGCCTTCCGCCCCGGCAAGGTCGGGCTCAGCACCACTGCGGGAGGTGTTCTCGCCGGAACCGTCAGCGCCTCGCTCCTCGCCAGGCCCGCGCAGCCGTGGGCCTTCGGCGACCCGCACGGCACGCGGATCCAGACCTCCAGGCTCGCAGCGTCCGTCAAGGCGGCAGCCTCATCGGTCGACGTGCCGGAGCTCAGCGTCACGCTGGACGGGGACTTCACGGCATACCTCGACCTCTCGCGAGGCGACAGCTTCGTCACCGCGCTGCTCGGCGGCGAGACCCACGAGCTGCCCTTCACCGCGGGGCTCGTGTGGTCGTCGCGGACCGGGTTGCGCTTCGTCGGTGGCCCGTCCGGAGGGAGCGGTGGCGCCCCGGGACTGTCCACGACGATCGCTCTGAACCTCGACCTCGCCGGGGTGCTCCACCTCGCGGGGCTCACGCTCGGTGTCGGCCCCGCGGAGCACGGCGGCGCCATCGAGGCTCTCGCGACGGGGCGACTGTCCCTCGGACCGTTCACCGTGACCTTCAAGGAGATCGGCCTGCGGACGGTCGTCGGGGCCCCGGCCGACGGCACCGGCAACCTCGGGCCGCTCGACGTCCGCTTCGGGCTCGCCGGCCCGGAGGCGATCGGGCTGTCGATCAGTGCGGCGGCCGTCTCCGGCGGCGGCTACCTCGAAGCGAACCCCGAGACAGGCACCTACGTCGGGGTCGCCGAGCTCACCCTCGTCGGCACCGTGTCCGTCAAGGCCATCGGCATCATCACGACTCGAATGCCTGATGGCAGTGACGGATTCGCGCTGCTCCTGCTCATCACCGCGGAGGGTTTCACCCCGGTCCAGCTCGGGATGGGCTTCACCCTGACCGGCATCGGCGGGCTCATCGCCCTGAACCGCACCGTGGACGCCGACGCGGTGCGCGGAGGTCTCAAGGACGGGATCCTCGACTCGATCCTCTTCGTCAAGGACCCGGTCAAGAACGCCGACCGCGTCGTCGCCTCCCTCGACTCGGTGTTCCCGCTCGCGCGCGACCGGCTCGTCGTCGGTCCGCTCGCCGAGATCTCGTGGGGCACCCCCGCCATCGTGCACCTCCGGCTCGCGCTGCTGCTCGACCTGCCGATGCCCGTCCGGGCGATCATCCTCGCCGCCCTCTCGGTGACGCTGCCGAAGCCGGAGTCTCCGGTCGTCGAGATCCACGTCGACGCGATCGGGGTGCTCGACCTCGGCAAGGGCCAGCTCGCCCTCGACGCCTCGCTCCACGACTCGCGCATCCTCTCCTTCACGCTGACCGGAGACCTGGCGCTGCGCCTCGACTGGGGCGACCAGCCCGGCTTCCTGCTCTCGATCGGTGGCTTCCACCCGCGCTTCCGCCCACCCCCCGGGCTGCGCCCGCTCAATCGCCTCGCCCTGCAGCTCACCTCGAGCAGCAACCCCATGGTGCGCTTCGAGGCCTACCTCGCGATCACCTCGAACACCCTGCAGATGGGAGCCCGCGCGACCGTCAGGCTGAGCGCGGGCGGCTTCGGCATCGACGGCGGAGGCAGCTTCGACACGCTCATCCAGTGGTCACCCTTCCACCTCGAGGTCGACGTGGCCGCCTGGGTTCGCGTCACGGCGGGGGGCACGACGATCCTGTCGCTCAACCTCACCCTGGCCGTCACCGGGCCCGCGCCGTGGCACCTGACGGGCACCGCCGAGTTCCACATCCTCTTCCTCAGCGTCTCGGTCCACGTCGACCTCACGCTCGGCTCCTCCCCGACCGCAACCACCGCCGTCGAGACTGTGGACGTGCCGGGCCTCGTGTGGGCTCGGGTGAGCAGAGCGCAGGCCTGGGAGGCGGTGCTCCCTGCGACCGCAACCCCCGGAGCGGTCATCGGCGGCGCCGACGCCGACCCAACGCGTGTCCTCGCGCACCCGCTAGCCACGGTCTCGGTCCGGCAGAACGTCGCACCCCTCGGGCTGCGGATCAGCCACGTCGGCGCCCACCTGCCCGCGGCCGGCCCGGCCACGCTGGGTCTCACGCTCACGGCCCCTGCCGGCACCGTCGCCACTCCGGTCACCGACCTGTTCGCCCGCGCGCAGTTCGCCGACGTCGCCGCTGAGGAGAAGCTCTCGGCTCCGTCCTTCGAGTCCTTCTCGAGCGGCGTGCGACTCCAGCCGGCAGCAGCCGCCAGCGCGGGCCCGTCCACCGCGTGCCTCGCGGTCGTCGACACCCTCGAGCTCAGCTCGCTGGACCTCCCGGCCACGCCGGGCGCGCCCGCCCCAGCCCTCGTCAGCACACCAGGAGGTCGACCCGCATGAGCAACGCGCGCACCTTCTGGTCCTGGCACCGCACCGGTCTCGCGAGTGCCGTGGCCGGCCAACCGGCTTCGGGCAGCCGGGCCCGCCTGCCTGCCCGCATCAGCCTCGACGCCACTCACAGCGCCGATGTGCCCGTCGACCTCCTCGGCCCCGGTGACGTCACCGGTATCGACCCTGTCGAGGTGGTTCGGAGCGAGCCCGCCGACGGGAGCACCCAGTTCCCACCGTCGGAGTTCCCCTACGTCGAGCTCCGTCATGCCGACCTGCCATGGCGGTTCACGCCGGTCGGCCCGGTCACCGGCTCGATCCCGGACCCCGAGCACCCGGCCGACGGGCCCGTCATCCAGAGTCGCCTGCAGCCGTGGATCGCCCTCGTCGTCGTGCCGGCCGCCGACGCCGCTCTGACGCGGACGGCGGACGGCGTGACAGTGCTCCAGTGCTCCGGCACCCAGCTGCCCGACCCGCGAGAGGCGTGGGCCTGGGCGCACGTGCAGCTCACCGGGGCCGTGGTGGGCGACCCCCTCGCCGCACTCGCAGATCCCGAACAGGCCTTCGCCCGCCTCGTCTGCCCGATCCGGCTGCGCGCCGACACCTCCTACGTCACGGCCATCGTGCCGACGTATGCCGCCGGGCTGGCCGCCGCTGGCATCCCCGTCCCAGGAGGGGTGGCGCCGCTCGACCCCGCGTGGCGCCAGGCCGGTGACGTCGCACTGCCGGTCTACCACTCCACCGTGTTCACGACCGGCCAGGCCGGGTCGTTCGAGAGTCTCGCGCGCAGGCTGCGGCCACGACCAGCGCCGACATCCGCCAACGGGGTGGAGCTGCGCGTCGACGCCGCGGGGTGGGGTGCCTCCGCCCCGGCCGGGCGGACCGTGACGGTCCAGGGTGCCTTGCGGCCCGTCGGGGGTCCCGCGAGCGACCCGCCCGCCGACGCCGGGTTCGCCGCCTCGCTCGCGGCAGCCGTCAGCTCTCCGGCCGGCGTGGTGCAGCTGCGGCCGCCGCTCTACGGGCAGGACCACGTCCGCGGAGCCACGAGCGTCGCAGCCGGGGACAAGGGCTGGTTCAGCCAGCTCAACACCGACGCGCGCCGCCGCTTCGCCGCCGGTCTCGGCAGCTGGGCGGTAGCCGTCGACCAGGAGTCGCTCTGCGACCGGGCCTGGCAGCAGCTCGCCGATGCAGGCGTGCCGGCGACGGGCACGGGGGCCGCCGACATGGCCGCCGCCGTGCTCGGCGCGCTCACGGACCGGCACGCCACCGCCGCGACACCGTCCGCGACACCGTCCGCGACACCGTCCGCGACACCGTCCGCGACACCCTCTGCGGCGCCGGCTGCAGCGCGAGCGGCTGCGCAGGTCGCCTCCCCCGAACCCCACGGCCGTGCTCGGGCCGCCGTCAGCGCCGACTCGGTGATGGCCCGGATGCTCCGGCCCGGCGGGTCGCTCGCCCGGATCGGGTTCGGCTCGCTGCCCTCCTCTCCCGGCGGCGCGACCCCGGCGGGCGCCGAGGCAGCCGGCGCCTTAAGGGCGCGCGTCCCGTCTGCCGCATCCGCACCGCAGGCGCCCTCGACGCACTTCTGCCCGACCTTCGACGACGACGGCCTGCAGTACCTGCAGTCCACGTCGCCGGAGTGGATCCTCCCGGGGCTGGACGACCTGCCGGAGGACTCCGTGGTGCTCATGCGCACGAACCCGGCGTTCCTCGAGTCCTTCCTCGTCGGGATGGGTCACGCGATGGCCCGCGAGCTGCAGTGGCGGCGCTACCCACTCGATGTCGAAGGAACGATGTTCGCCCGGTTCTGGCCGGCGGCCGGCCCAGGCCCGGGCCTGCCGCCGATGGCGACGTGGGACCCCGCGAGCGACCTCGGAAGCCATATCGGCGGAGCGGGCAACGTCGTGCTCGTCATCCGCGGTGGTCTGCTCCGGCGGTTCCCCACCGCCACGATCTACCTGTCGGGCCGGGTCGGCGCCGGCCCCGAGACCGTCGTGGTGCCCACCATCGCGGCCTACGTGGGGGCTGACACGACCCTCGTCGGGTTCCCCATGACCGTCGACCAGCTGCTGCGCCCCGCGACCGCCGGGCAGGTCTGGTCGGTCGTGCTGCAGGAGTCGGTGCAGCACGTGAGGTTCGGCCTCGACGACGCCCCCGCGGACGGCTCGACGGCCGCGATGCGCACGTGGCAGGACCTCGACTGGGCGCACCCCCACGTCGCCGGCTCGACCCACGTGCGTGTGGCGGGGCCCCTCGCCGGCGTGGGGCGACCGACCGGGCCGACGACGGTCGTCGGCACGCCCCCCGTGGCCCACTGGGGCGCAGACAGTGGGGCCCTCGCCGCGGCCCTCACCCGTGCCCCGGTGCGCGTCCGCATCCCCGCCTCGCTGTGGCTCACGGCCACCGCACCCTGACCGGAGGAGACCTCGTTGTACGACTACGCCCGATCCGGACTCCAGGCGACTCTCGCCGCCCGTCAGCAGTCCCAGGCGACCGCGCACCAGGCGGTGCTCGCAGCCCAGAGCGTCGTGGCGACAGCGTCGAACAACCTCGCCGCGGCCAACAACGTCCTGTCGGTGGCGCGCCCGGCAGTTCCTCCCGCCCAGTCGAATCTCGCCACGGCACAGGCGAACGCCGCCCAGGCTGCTCAGGCAGCCGCCAACGCCCAGGCGGCCGTGACCGCGTGGGAGCAGGAGATGCCGGAGCCCTATCTCGGCACCTTCGCGGCCACCGACAGCTCCGAGATGCCCACGACGCCGGGCGACCGAGCGCTGCCGGGCGGCGGCTACCCCAGGCCCAACCCGGAGTATGCCGTGTGGCTCAAGCAGTACAACATCCTCAAGGCCGCCCGCGACTCCGCCAACAACGCCAGCGCCGCGGCCAACGCGAACGTTGCGGCGGCTCAGACCGCCCTCAACAATGCGAACCAGCAGGTGGCGGTGGCCCAGAACGCCGTGGTCGCGAGAACCCAGGAGCTGGCGTCAGCCAACTCCCAGCTGGCAGCCGCGCAGAACGCCGAGCAGGGTGCCGCCGCGGCGACGGCCGCCGTCCAGGCCCAGATCGTCGCTCTGGACGCGCGCGCGGCTCGGGTCGTCGCGGTCCCTCTCGACCGGCCCGGGCTCACGGCGCTCGCGGAGGAGGAGCAGGCCGAGGTCTCGCGGCTGCGTGCTCTGCGAGCCACGGCACGGGCCAACCGCCAGGCGGCGTCCACGAGCCGCTCCGCACTCCTCGCCGGTCACTCCGGCTCGGTGGCGGGCCTCGTCCCGGTCTCGGCAGCACTGCGCGGCTGGGTGGATGCGGCCTATCCGGACCCTACGAACGTCGCGTCGATGATCGACGCCGCGGTCGCCACGGCATCGGGCCAAGCCGCGTCGAACCCGCGCAACGACGACCTGGCGGGTGTCACGGCACAGGTCCAGGCCGCAGTCGCAAGGCTCCAGACGACGGTCGACGCCGCTGTACGCGACCGTGACGCGAAGTACCAGACCCTCCAGGCAGCCCGCGACGCCGTCGCCTCCGTCGTGGCGGACCAGCCATGAAGCCGTACGACCCGAACGGCGACGACCCGACCGCCTGGCGCACGGCCTACAACGCGTGGAAGCTCCGGGTCACGAACGCAACGAATGCCCAGAACGCAGCCCTCACGGCATACAACACCGCCCTCGACAAGGCGAACCAGCTCATCGCGTGGCGCGACCAGCTGGCCCGGGTCGTGTCGGACATGACCGGGCGCGTCGGGCCGTATGCGGCGCTGAACGGGACGCTAGCCTCGCTCGCCAGCCAGCTGGCCGACATCGAGGGCCAGCTCGGAGATCACACGGGTGCCCGGGACACGGCCACGGGGCGGTTGCTCGCGGCTCCGGCGACGACGCAGCCAGTCGTCATGCTGCCGGTCGGGGTGCACACGGCGTGGCTCGGGGGCACGACCCTCGCCGTCCGGGTCATCCCCAGCGAGGTGAGCGTGGATCGCCACGACCCGCGGCTCTCGTCGCTGGAAACCACACTGGCCCAGGCCTACTGGGCCACTCGGAACCGTCCCGGCGCGGGTCAGGCTGACCAGGCCTGGGCCGATCTGACGCGGCGGGTCACGCCCCAGCGAGCGGCCTGGATCGTCCGGGCCACGACTCCCGGCGCACCCCCGGTGCAGCCCCGGAACGACCTCGACTCGGCCGTGACGGTGCGTCTGCTGCCCGACCGCTTCGCCGTGGTCCTGCTGTCGAAGGGTGAGCCGGTCAACGTCTCGGCGACGACGCCCACCTACGTGTCGTGGGGCAGCCCGATCGCCGGTGACCTGCCCGTGCCGCTCCTGCACGCTCCCGGCGCGACGACATGGATGACCGACCTCCAGGCCGCCGTCGACGCCGGGGTCGCGCTGCGCATCACGATGCCGCCGGGGGCGCCGGCCATCGACGAGCTCGTCGTCATCGGCATTCGCAGCAGCTCCGGGCCGTCCGATCTCGCGGACCTGCTCGAGCACCACGTCTACGGAGCCGGGATCGAGCTGCTGCCTGACGGAGCCACGACCAACAACAGCCCGCTCGCACCGACCCTGCGCAGTGCCGACCACGACGCAGCGACCCTCGGCGCCCTCGTCCGGTCAGCACCGCCCGCGCTGGCGAGCACGTCCGGAGGACACCAGGCGGCGGCACTGCTCGGTCTGCCCGAGGCGCGCGTCGCAGCGATCCCCGGGGCTGCCTCGCCGCACGGCGCGATCGCGGACGCCGTCGCGGTGCTCGTGCGCGCCGGCGCCACAGGAACGCTCACCCAGCGCTATGGCATCGCCCCCTCCGACGTGCCGACGATGAACCCCACCGGTGACGCACCGGCCCTTCGGATCGGCCGCCAGCCCTACGGCATCCTCGCGGCAGTCGAGGCCCGGCGCTGGCAGGCCGCCGACGTCTACGACGCGAGGTTCGTCGGACCGATGCGCGACAGTGCCGGTGGCCATCTCGCGCCACTCGACGTCGACCCGGGTGTGCCCTCCGGACCTGCCCTGGCGCCGCGGCGCGTCACCCGCGACGACGACTCGGCGCTGCCGGCGATCCTGACGGAGAACGCGTCGTCGGTCGCCTGGACCTCGGGCGGCGGGTCGTGGAACGGGCTCGACTCTGTCGTCGGTCCCGCCACCGGTCCGCAGTCACCTGCGACGGTCCTCGCCCAGCTCGCCGCCGGGACGCGCACTCCCGACGTCCTCGAGGCGGCGCGGGCATCAGTCCTCGGCGCGGTCGCGGTCGGAGCGGGCACAGCTCCCGGCGTCTCTGCCGCCCTGACGTCGCTGGCAGCAGCGGCGGCAACTGATGACGGTAGGGCCGCCATCGCGGCGGCACTGGGCGCCCACCTCGATGTGCTGTCCCACCGGGTCGACGCCTGGGTGACGGCAGCCGCGACGCGGCGTCGGGCGACGGGCGTCACGGGTGCGCCCGTCATCGGGGCGTACGGCTACGTCACCGACGTCATCCCCCGGCCGGCTTCGCGCCCTCGCTCGTTCGGACACATCCTCGCCCCGTCGCTCGGGCACGCGGCGACCGCGGCGGTCCTGCGTTCGGGGTACCTGGGGCAGCGGCGAGCGGCCTGGGCCGCGCGGCTCGCCGACGCGAACGCCCGGGGCGACCTCACGGCAGCCCAGGCGGCGCGAACGGGTCTCGCGAGCCTGGCCCCGCTCGACACGGCCACCGAGTCCCGTCTGCCGATGGCGGTCGACCTGTCGTCACGGCGAATTCGTCGCGCCCGGTGGGTTCTCGGCGCGGTCCGCAACGGGCAGCCGCTCGCGGCCGTGCTGGGGCAGCAGTTCGAGCGGGGTCTCGTCGACGCCGGCCTGCAGCGCTACCTCGCGGCCTTCCGCAAGCTCACCCGCTTCTCGACGGGGTCCGAGCTCGAGGGACTGGAGGCGGCCAGGCGAGCGGCAGGCGACGCCGTCGCGCTGGCGAGGGCCAACGCTGCGGTCGCCCGAGCTGCGGCCGACGCGACAGCAGGACCCGTGGCGGACGCCCAGGGGCGGCTCGCAGCGGCCACGGCCGCGCGCACTGCAGCCGCCGCCGCCTGGGCCCCGTACCAGGCCCAGGTCGACGCGAGGGCGAACGCGCTCGCGCAGGCTCAGGCCGCGCAGAACACGCTCAACGCGCTCCTCGCGTCGCCCCCTTCCACGACGACCCACACCCACACCGTCCTGGTGCCCTGAGGGAGACCCCATGCTGGCCGAGAACGTCATCGTCCCCGATCCGGTGAACTACGCCGCCCTCACCGCGTGGAACAACGCCGTGGCGGCCGCGCGTGCGCAAGTGGCGCTGCACACCGCCAACGCCGCGAGCATCGCCGCGAGCCTGCGACTCGACGTGCCCTCGAGTCCCGCCAGCATCGCGCAGGCGACGGTCGCCTCGACGGCCTCCGCGCTGGCGGCTGCCAACTCCGCTGTGGCCACGGCCCAGCAGCAGCAGACGCAGGCGCAGAACGACGCGCGCACCGCGGAGGCCGCGGTGCTGGCAGCGCAGGCTGCGGAGGCGGCGGCGACCAAGCGGGTCAGCGACGCGCTCGCCGCGCGGATGGCCGGGGCGACGACGTCGGCCGCCCTGTCGGCGACGGTCGATGGGCTCGCCCTTCGCGAGCGCTACCGCGCCGGAGGCAGCGCGACCCCGCCGGTCTGGGACCTCGCCACGATCCCGTTCCGCCTCACGGCCGCCGAGGTGCCGCTCGACCCTCAGGTGACCCTGCCCGTCATCGGCGACCCTGACCACCCGGCCCTGGTGACCGTGCTCGACGACCTGGATGACAGTGTCGATGCCATCGCGGATCTCGTTGCCGCAGAGGGCATCCATCAGCTGGTGGGCGGCAACCTCGCTCGCTCGGGGGCCGCCCTCGAGATCGCCCAGTCGGGCACGGTGCCCGATGATCTCGATGTCGTCTCGACGCCGGTGCGTGGATACGACATCACCCACCGGGTGCTCGTCGTGGGAGACACCGCGGCAGCTGCTCCGTGGCCCTCGACCAGCCCGGGCGTCATCGGCACCGTCGACCCCCGGTATGCGGCCTGGCTCGCCGGACTGCTGCCTGACCCCCGCCGCGTGCACCTCCAGGCGGTCGCCACCGACGATGCAGGCGGTGTCGTCGCCTCGCTCGACCTCACCGCAGCGGAGCTGGGTCTCGATGCGCCGGACTGGTTGCGCGTCGCCGCCGACGCGGGGGAGCTCGCAGCACGGGTCGCCCGTGCGGCGCGACCGGTCATGGACAGCTCGGGTGACACGCCGGTCACGGGCCCCATCCGGATCGCACCGTCGGCGCAGCTCGCACCGGGAGCGATGCCTCTCGAGGCGCTCCTTGCAGCCGCTTCAGCCGCGCGGGCGCTCGTCGCCGGCGCCCGCGCGCTGCAGGCCTCCGACCTGACCGCCTCGGGTGAGACCCCGCCACCGCCGGCAGCCGACGTCGTCGTCGCAGCGGTGCGGGCCGTGACGGTCGCTCAGCAGGCGTTGGCGGCTCTCGACGCCGACCTGGCGTCTGCGCCGAACCGCTCAGGGAGCGCGCTCGTCGACGTGCTCTTCCGGGCCGCGGCGGTGGGTCTCGCGGAGGCGACGCCTCCGCTTGCGGCGGGTGTGACCAGTGACGAGGCGCTGCGCGAGCTCGCTGCAGCGGCTCGAAAGCGACTGTCTCCCAGGCTGGCCCAACCGACCTTCACCCCATCGGCAGCCGGGGCCGATGCCACTCTCGAGGCGGCCCGCGCCCTGTTACCCATCCTGCTCGGCGGCCCGGTGCCGCTCATGCTCCCCGTTCCGCTGCCCACCGCCGCCCTGGTCCGGTCTGACCTGAGGGAGGGGTCGGCGCCGATCGCCCCGCCCGCGGCCGTGCGCGACTGGCTCATGGACCACGCCCGGGTCCGACCCGCTGTCGCCTCGCTGCTCGACGCCTACGACTGCGCCGAGACGCTCTGTGCGGCGGCGGGCCTGCGGGTCCGGGCCACGCAGCTGCCCCGACAGTCCGGCGCGGTGTGGAGCGGCACCGACCCCGCTCCGGCGCCTGGTCTCGTCGACGTCGTCGTCGTTCGGTCAGGAGGGACGACCGTGCCCGACGCCGTGACCGGGCTCGCCGTGGACGCCTGGGTGCAGACCGTGCCGGACTCGACGCACGACGCTGCGCTCGCCTTCCACTACGACGAGCCGGACGCGGACCCGCCCCAGGCGATCCTCGTCGCGGTGCCGCCCTCGCTGGCCCCGAACCGGGTGCCGGCGACCTGGGACCTCGCCAGCCTCGTCGGGGTCGTCACCTCGACCATGGCCCAGGCCGCCGACCGCGCGGTCGCGGCGGATCTCGTCACCGGCTCCGTCACGATCGCCGGTGCGCCGTGACCCGCGTGACCGGCGCCCTGCGCCCGGCGTCGACAGCGGGCACCGACGACCAGCGGCTCGCCGCCGTCACCGCCCCCGTGCGCGACCCGCTGTGGTTCCTCGCCCGTCAGCTGCAGACGCGCGGCTTCGTCGCTGACGACGGCGGGTCGCCGGTCACAGTCACGGTGGGCAGGTCGACGACCCCGTTGACCGTCGACGGCAAGCCCGTGACGGCTCCGCTCGAGCCCGACGTCGAGGCCGAGCCGCCGACGCCCCGCGACCGCATCGACACGGCGACGAGAATCCGGCTCGCGACCGAGCTCTTCCGTCGCGTCGTCGACGGTGGGGTGCCCCCAGCGACCGTGGCGACCCTGCGGGCCGGGCTCGCGGCGGCATACCCCCTGCGGGCCGTCCTTGCGGGCAACCCGGCCGGGCCCGTCGCCCAGGCGCTGCCCGATCCCGTGGCGCTGTATGCCGCGTGGGCGGCGGCCGTCGGCGCCGCCGGGACGACGGGGACCCTCCCGCCGCTGCCCGGGGCAGGAACGAGCAGGGCCCTCATCGAGGTGGCCGCCCGGAGCTGGGTCGGCTGGATGACGGCACGGCTGGGACCTGTCGGTGGACCCACCGCCCCACCGAAGTGGGACGGCACCACGCTGGCGTACGCCTTCTCCGCGGCGGGCAGGGTCGGAAGCGCGACGCTGACCCTGACGGCACCGGACTACGACGGAGAGGGCCTCGACTGGCACAGCTTCGACCGCTCGGCCCTTGCGAGCGCACCGCCGGCCGGACCACCGGCGGCGGTGCGACCGTCGCCGGTGACCTACCCCGGGATGCCGGAGCGCGGTTTCTGGACGATGGAGGACGGCACGGTCAACCTCGATGTCCTTGCGGGTCAAGACCCCTCGCGCCAGCTGCTCGTCTCCTTCGCCCACGGCTTCGGCAACGACTGGTTCGTCGTGCCGCTGACGCTCGACTCCGGGGCCACGCTCATCACCTCCCTCACCGTCACCGACTCCTTCGGCACCGTCACACCGGTGCTGCCGGCTGCGGCTCTCGACGGACCGGCTGCACGCTTCCGCCTCTGGGAGCTCACGGCAGCGTCCGCGACGACGGACGCCGGCGTGGGCATGCGGGTGCTGCTCCCCGGCTCGCCCCCGCCCTTGCAGGGTCCGTCGACGGAGGAGGTGCTGCTCGCCCGCGACGAGATGGCGAACCTCGGCTGGCTCATCGAGCTCGCGACGACGGACGAGGACGGCGCGAAGGTCGACCGGTATCGACGATGGCTCTCGCTGCGCTCGGAGCGTGACCCGGCCTTCACTCCCGGCTCGGCCGGTGACACCCTCTACTACCGACTGGGCACGAGCCTGCCCGACTACTGGTATCCCCTGATGTCCACGGGAGCCGGTCTCGCGCTGGCGGCGGTCCCGCCGGGTGCGACGGACGTGTCGTCCGAGGGCGTGACGGGCACGATCGTGCCCCACGTGCCCGGGTCGACCGTCAAGGACGAGGAGGTGCCGCGCGCCGGCACCGCCGTCAGCCGGGTCCACCGCCTCGTCCAGACGCCCGCGGGACGGCGGGTCTGGCGGGCCCGTCGACGCACGGCGGGCACGGGTGAGGCCTCGAGCGGACTCCGGTTCGACACGCTCGGCGCTCCTGCGGTCACGCCCAACCTGCTCTCGAACCCCGCCCTCGCACTGGCGTCACGAACGGCGGCGGCGGCCGCGGTGAGCAAGGTCGGGCGGTCGCCCAGCCTCGGACGCGACTGGCAGGTCGTCAACCCCAAGGGCGGGCGCACCGAGGCGCGGCTCGAGCCCTCGACGAGGGGTCAGGAGGGCTGGCAGCTGCACATCGTGGCCAACAAGCCCAAGAGCGGTGTCGCCCAGACCTTCGCCGCGAAGACGACGGCACCGGCCGCTGCCGAGGCCGCGGCATGGGTCTTCGTGATCCGTGGTCAGGTGTCGCTGGCGGCCGGCCCCGGCGGCGTCATGAAGCCGGGGGCGATGTCGACGACGACGGGGGAGTGGGAGCTGCTGCGGGCCCCGGCGTCGAAGTCTCCGGTGACGCAGCTCGTCGTCCTGGCCCAGGGAGGCGCAGCGGAGTTCATCATCGACGGGGCTTCCGTGCGTCAACGGTGAGGCCCCGCGAGCCACTCCTGGCGCGGAGTGCGTGCTGTCCGTCACATGTGACCTGCAGGTGGTGGCCGGGCGGGTCTCGGCGGGCACGATGAGACTGTGACAGCTTCGCCTGCTGACGATGCCTCGCGCTCGCGGCACGAGATTCCCGAGAGCCGGTGGGTCGACCTCAGCGGCCCGGTCCACTACGTCGACTACGGCGGCCAGGAGGACGGCCCGCTGCTCCTGCTCGTGCACGGGTTGGGCGGTTCGCTCCTCAACTGGGCCGCGATCGCACCGACCTTGGCGGAGACCTGCCGGGTCATGGCCATCGACCTCGTCGGCTTCGGGCGCACCCAGCCGCTCGGGCGCTCACCGCGGATCGAGGACAACCGCGACCTCCTCGCGCGCTTCGTCGACGCCGTCATCGGCCACCCCGTCATCCTCGTCGGCAACTCGATGGGCGGACTCATCAGCCTGCTCCTCGCCGACGAGCGCCCCGATCTCGTGGCCGGGCTCGTGCTGGTGGATCCCGCTGTGCCCGTTGGTCCCTCGGCTCGCCCCGATCCGCTCGTCACCCTGATGTTCGGCGCGTATGCCGTCCCTGCCGTCGCGCGCGTCTTCATGGCCCGCCGCCGCAGCCTCTTCTCCGCCGAGACGCAGGCCATGGCCGTGCTGCGGCTCTGCTGCGTCGACACGACACGCGTGCCGAAGCACGTCCTGCACCAGCACCTCGAGCTCGCCCGCGAGCGGGAGAGCTACCCGG
The DNA here is from genome assembly GCF_006717145.1 of Humibacillus xanthopallidus. Taxonomy (GTDB): domain Bacteria; phylum Actinomycetota; class Actinomycetes; order Actinomycetales; family Dermatophilaceae; genus Humibacillus; species Humibacillus xanthopallidus. The sequence goes on from NZ_VFQF01000003.1 coordinate 1,246,137, forward strand.
ACGTGGACGCCGAGCTCGTCGTCGCGGGGCGCTCCCTCGTGCTCGTGCTCGCCCGGCGGCGCTGGCTCCAGGCGCTCATGACCCGTATCAGCGTCCCCGTGCTGCTCCTGCACGGGGCGAAGGACCGGCTCGTGCCGATCGCCGCGGCGCGAGCGGTGGCGAAGAGCAACCCGACGTGGCGGTTCGAGGTCGCCGAGGACGTCGGCCACGTGCCGCAGCTCGAGGTGCCGGAGTGGACGCTCGAGCAGATCCACGACTGGATGGGGTCCGAGGGCGCGGTCGCCGTCCTCGCCGCGCGCCCCTGACTCGCGCGGACGGCGGGTTGAGCACTGTTGCTACACGGGGCTCTCCGTGCGGGGCTGAGAGTAGAGGCTGTCGATCTCGGCGGCATACCGCTGCGTGACCACGGCGCGCTTGACCTTGAGGGTCGGGGTGAGCAGGCCGTCGTCGACGGTGAAGTCCGCTGGCAGCACGGCGAACCGCTTGATGGCCTCGGCGTTGGAGACGGCCTTGTTGGCGTCGTCGACGGCGGTCTGGAGCTCGGCGAGCAGCTCCGGGCTCTCGTGGATGCGCTCCACCGGCGCCGCCTCGGTGTGGCCGTGCTCGGCCAGCCACTGCGGCAGCACGTCGGCATCGATGGTGAGCATCGCCGCGACATAGGGGCGGCGGTCGCCGACGACGAGACACTGGCTGACGAGCCAGTGGGCCCGGAGCCGGTCCTCGAGCACCGCAGGCGCGACGTTCTTGCCACCGGCGGTCACGATGATGTCCTTCTTGCGTCCGGTCACCGTGAGGTAGCCGTCGGCGTCGAGGGAGCCGAGGTCGCCGGTGCGGAACCAGCCGTCCTCGTCGAAGGCCTCGCGGGTGGCCTCCTCGTTGTGCCAGTAGCCCTGGAAGACGACGGCGCCCTTGAGCAGCACCTCGCCGTCGTCCGCGATGCGCACCGAGCAGCCGGGGAGCGGCCGCCCGACCGTCCCGATGCGCTGCTGGCCGGGCAGGTTGAGCGTCACGCCGGCGCACGTCTCGGTCAACCCGTAGCCCTCGAGCGGGTTGATCCCGATGCCGCGGAAGAAGTGACCGAGCCTGGCCCCCAACGGTGCTCCGCCGCTGACGATGTACTCGACCTGCCCTCCGAGCGCGGCCCGCAGCTTGCCGTAGACGAGGCGGTCGAAGAGCTCGTGCCGCAGCCGCAGCAGCAGGCTCGGGCCACCGCGGTCGATGGACTCGCTGTACTCCCGGGCCGTGGCGTCGGCCTGCGCGAAGATCCAGCCCTTGTTCTCGGCCGCGGCCTTGTGCTTCGCCGTGTTGTAGATCTTCTCGAAGATGTAGGGCACCGCGAGGATGACCGACGGCTTGAAGTCGACGAGGAGCGCTGCTGCCTTCTTGGCGTCGCTGCCGTGGGCGAGGTGGACCCTGCTGTGCACCGCGGTCAGCTGGATCGACCGCGCAAGGATGTGCGCGACGGGGATGAAGAGCAGCGTCGTGCTGTGGTCGTTGAAGACGAGCTCGGTGACGTTCGTCGCGGCGGCGACGTTGTGGATCTGGCACAGCAGGTTGGCGTGCGTGATCGCGCACCCCTTCGGGCGCCCCGTCGTGCCCGAGGTGTAGATGATCGTCGCCAGCGCGTCGCTCGTCCGCGACGTGCGGCGTGCCTCGACCTCGGACCGGTCGACGTCGCGACCCGACGCCGCGAGCTCGTCGAGCTCCGTGCCGTCGAAGGACCACACGGCCCGCAGGGCAGTCGATTCCGTGCTCACGGAGGCGATCGTGGCCGCGGCGTCGGCGTTGCCGACGAAGGCGCCCACTGCGCCGGAGTCCTCGAGGATCCACGCGACCTGCTCGGCGGACGACGTCTCGTAGATCGGCACCGTGACGCCGCCCGCGGTCCAGATCGCGTAGTCGCAGACCATCCACTCGAAGCTCGTGCCCGCCATGATGGCGACCCGGTCGCCGGGGGCGAGGCCCCACGCCATGAGGCCCGCCGCGACGTCGGTCACGCGGTCGGCCAGCTGCGTGTGCGTGACGGGAACCCAGCGGTCGCCCACCCTTCGCGAGTAGCCGGTCTCAGGCCCGTGGGCGCGGGCGTTGGCGAACAGATCGTCCGTCAGGAGGTCGTCGGGAGTGGGGGTGTAGCGGGCCGGTTCAGCGATGTCCTGCATGACGCACCTCGGAGCGTGTCGATGGTGGGGTGAGAGCGATGAGCTCGGTGACGGAGTGGTCGATGCCGTCGGAGAGCACCCTCAGGTCGGGGACGGAGTCGTGGTCGCCGGTGACCCCCCAAGCCAGCCCACCGGCATACGACGCGATGCCGATGGTGATGCGCAGGTCTGCGCCGAGGGGGATGTAGGGATACATGTCGGTCATCCGCCGCCCGAGGAGGTAGAGCGGCACCTGCGGGCCGGGCACGTTCGTCGTCACCGTGCTGAAGATCCGCTGCGGGCTGTGGGCCCAGGCCTTGACGCCCAGGGCGTAGAGGCTTCCGGGAAGCAGGTCGGCGGCGCTGAGGAGGGCGTTCACGCCGAGGGCGGTGCCGCCGGTCTTCAGTGTATGCAGCTGGGCTGAGACCGCGTGCAGGCGCGCCAGCGGATCTGCCTCTCCCACAGGCAGATCCGCGAAGACAGCCGAGACCCGGTTGCCGAGCGTGCCGCGCTCGTCGGTGTGGCGGGTCGAGACGGGGACCATGCTGCGCAGGGTGCGTCCGTCGACCCGCTGGCCACGGGAGAGCAGCAGGGCGCGGAAGCCGCCGGCGATGGCCGCGAGCACGACGTCGTTGACGGTGCCGCCATGGTGCCTCTTCACGGCCTTGACCTCGTCGAGGTCGGCGCGCACCCAGCGCCAGTCGCGCCGTGGGCCGATCGGGCCGTTGAGCCCGAGCTCGAGGTGCGTCAGCTGCTCACCGAAGCGCGCCATGCCCACGACCTCCGCGAGGCTCTCGGTCAGCGCTGCCGGGCTGAGGGCGTGGGCGAGACCCTGCACCGCCCGGACCGGGCTCGACCCGAGCTCGACGACGGCGTCGGTGACGAGGTGCGCGGCGGTCGGCTCGGGCTCGGGCGTCCAGCGGTCGGGGGAGCGAGGTGTCGAGGGCGCTGGCGTCTCGGGACTCGTCGTCAGGAGCACGCTGATGATGTCGGCCCCGGAGATGCCGTCGATCATCGCGTGGTGGTTGGTGTTGACGAGCGCGAAGCGTCCGCCGCTCAGGCCGGTCACGAGCCACGAGCGCCAGAGGGGCCGGTCGAGGTCGAGGGGCTGCGAGATGAGGCGGACGGCCAGGGTGCGCAGGGCGTCGTCCGTCCCGGGCGCCCGCAGGCGGCGGTGGCCGACGTGGTCACGCAGCCGGAAGTGAGGGTCGTCGACCCAGAGCGGGCGTCCGAGGTCGAGTGGGACACGGCGCACGTGCTGGCGGTAGCGGGGGAACGCCGGCAGGAGGACCTCGATGGCCCGACAGAACTCGTCGTAGGTCGGGGGCGGGCCCTCGAAGACGAGCGCGGACCCGACGTTGAGCTGCTGGATGTCGCGCTCGAGGTGGAGGAATGACACGTCCAGGGGACTCAGCCGCTGCATGAGGCCCAGCGTGGTCGGAGAGCGGGTGCGGGGGAGGGGCCATTGGTCCCGGCACTGCGTCACACGGCCGGTCGGGACTGCGGGTCACGCATGAGCTGCAGGCCCAGGGCGGCGAACCCCACGACGAGCAGTGAGCCGCTGACGACGTCGCCGAGGAGCCCGGGCACGGGGAGCGAGCCGAGGACGATGTCGCTGACGACTGCTGCGACGACGGCCCATCCGGCCCAGCGGCCGAGCTGCCGAGAGCGGATCACCGCGACCGCGACGAGGAGCACGCCGAGCGTGAAGACGTAGTGTCCGAGCAGGAGTGGAGCACCGACGGCCGGGTCGGTCATCAGTGAGTCCATGACACTGAGGGCAGAGGCACGGTCGACGCCCGGCCCGGTTGCTCCGTAGAAGGCGAGGTTGACCCCGGTCAGCGCGGCGTGCGCCATCACGAGGCCGTAGAGGACCGCCCCGATCGAGATGTGCCCGACTCAGCGCCCTCGCCCCACGACCGGGGCGAGCAGCCCGAAGAACCCGGGGAGGAAGAGGATCGTGGCCGCCAGACCGATGAAGGCGGCGACCAGGCCCGCCGTGCGGTGGGCCGCCCATCCGGCATACACGGACGGCGCGTCGCTGCCGCCCTCGGGAGCCAACATCTCGGCGGCGCTGAAGGCGATCGGCGCGAGGACCAGGCAGAGCCCGGCGACGCGGCGGCGGAAGGAGTCCGCCCGAGCCACGTCGTTGGCGCTCGGGGTCTCCGTCGCGGATGTGGTGGTCGATGTGGTGGTGGTTGCTGCTGCGGTCGAGCGACTGGACATCGTGATCTCCTCGTCAGGCCGGCACCGGTCGGCCGGCGGCCACACCAGACTCGGCCGCGCGCCACGGCCGGCGTCAGTGTGCGGGCCGCAGATCCGACCGGAGGATGCAGTGCGGAAAACCGCACCGGCCCGTGTGGGCGACCTCCGGGACAGAACGGGCACTTCGGCGCGACACTGGCGAGATGACGATCCGCGGGCGCAGCATCGTGATGACGCTCGTCTGCGTGGCGCTGGTTGCGATCCCGCCGATCATCGGGGCGCGGGCGGGCCATCTCGCAGAAGCATCACGCGCCCTGCCGCAGACGGCGGCCTTTCTCGGTGCAGGCGCGCTCGCCCTGCTGTCGCAGCCGCGACACCGCGGCGCTCGCCGCCTCTTCGGTGTGGGCCTCGTCATGGCCGTCGGATACATCGTCGGCGCCCTCTGCTCGGCCCACCTCGTGGCGGGCGGCGCCCCCGCGTGGCAGGTGGTCATCGCCCTCCAGGCACTTGAGATGGGGCAGGCGCTGGCCCTGCTCGGGCTGCTGGCGGTCTTCCCCGACGGGCACTACCGCTCCGGTGCGGACCGGACGGCCGTGCGCGTCATGGGTGTCCTGTTCGTTGCCGTCGTCATGGTCATGCGCATCGGGGCGACGCAGCCGACCTACCCCGGCAGCTTCATCTGGGGTGACCAGGTGAGCGCCGCCAACCCCTCGGTGCAGCCGAGCCTTGCGTGGCTGGGACCGGTTGCCGAGATCGCCTATGCAGCGAGCTTCCCCGTCTGTCTTGCGACCGGCCTTGTCGTGCTCGTCCTGCGCTTCCGGCGGTCCGAGCCCGCCGAGCGTCGTCAGATCCGCTGGCTCGTGCTGGGAGCGCTCGTCACGGTCGTGACGGGGGTGGCGCTCGGTGCGCTCGGTGGGTGGGTCCAGTCCCTGCCGATGGCGCTCGTCTACCTGCTCTACGCACCGGCCGCCTTCGCCGTGCCGCTGTGTCTCGGCCTCGGGATGGTGCGCGACAACGTGCTCGACATCGACGTCGCCATCCGCAGGTCGATGGCGTATGCCGTCCTCTGGGTTCTCGTGGGTGCGCTCTGCATCGGCGCCGCGGTGGTTCTCGGCGTGCTCGCCGGCGCGGCCCTGCCGCTCCCGGCAGCGATCGCGTTGACCGTGGGCGCGACGCTGCTGCTCGCGCCGCTGCGCGGACGCCTCGAGCGTCTCGCCGACCGCGTCGTGCACGGCCGGCGGCTCTCAGGCTACGAGCTGATCACCCGTCTGGGAGCACGCCTCGAGGCGACGCCTACCCCCGACCAGGTCGCACCGGAAGTCGCATCAGATGTGCGTGCGGGCGTCGGGGCCTCGTGGGTGCGCGTCGTCGTCGACGCGGAGGGTGCCGCAGACGGAGGGGCGGACGTGGCGTCGGAGCGGGGCTCGGACCTGGGTGCGCGTCTCGTGGGTGCGTCCGGAACGCTCACAGCCGCCGCATCGCCCGCGATGCGGGTGCCGCTGGTGCGCGGCGGGGTCACCATCGGTGCCATCGAGTGCGGCCCGAAGGTGGAGGGCCGCTACACGAAGCGAGACGTCGAGCTGCTCACCTCCCTCGGCCAGCAGGCGGCTCTGGCGATCCACAACGGCTGGCTGGCAAGCGAGCTCGAGGCTCGGGTCGACGAGCTCGCGGCCTCGCGTGCACGGCTCGTCGCCGCCGAGGAAGCCGGGCGTCGCCGGCTCGAACGTGACCTCCATGATGGCGTGCAGCAGGACCTTGTTGCCCTACTTGCGCGAGTTGGATTGGCGCGCAACCAGATTCGCCGAGGTAGCCCACTGGCCGAGGACAGTCTCCTCGAAGTTGCACGCGACGGGCAGCGAGCACTTCTCGCGGTCCAGGAGGTCTCGCGGGGACTGCACCCGCCGCTCCTCAGCGATCGGGGGCTCGTCGAGGCGGTCCGTGAGCGAGCCGCCCGGATGCCGATCCCCGTGGATGTCCGGAGCGGCCTCGACGAAGAGGGACGCCTGCCGCGCGACATCGAGCACGCCGCATACTTCGCCATCAGCGAGGCCATGGCCAACGTCGTCAAACACTCCGGCGCCTCGAGTGCCGTCGTGGACATCGGTCAGAGCGACGCGGCACTGCGCATCGAGGTCCGTGACGACGGCCGAGGCTTCGACACCGAGCATGTCGGCCTGAGAGGGCTGCTCGGGCTGACCGACCGCATCGAGGCGCTCGGTGGGCGGCTCAGTCTGACGAGCTCTCCCGGAGCGGGTGCGACCCTGCGCTTCACGATCCCCGAGGGCGTGGCGTCATGACTCCCCGACCGGCGTCAAGGGTCGCGCCCGGGGAGTCAGCCGCGGCTCCTGCCGGTCCGGCGCTTCGGGTTCTCATCGCGGAGGATAACTACCTGGTCCGCGAGGGCACACGCCGGTTGCTCGAGGACTCCGGCGAGGTCGAAGTCGTCGCCGCGGTGGGTGACGCGGTGGCCCTGCTCACGGCGGTCCGGCAGCTGCAGCCTGATGCCGTCATCACCGACATCAGGATGCCTCCCGGCCACGGGACCGAGGGCATCGAGGCCGCCCGGACGATCCGCCGCGACTACCCGGACGTCGGCGTCATCGTCCTCTCGCAGCACTCCGACGCGGCGTACGCCACAGAGCTCTTCAGGGACGGGACCGAGGGGCTGGGCTACCTGTTGAAGATGAGCATCGCCGACCTCGACGAGCTGTTGGCGGCCTTGCGGTCAGTCGTCGCAGGCCGCTCGGTGGTCGACCCGGTCGTCGTGCAACGGCTCGTGGACCAGCGGGTCAAGCAGGGCGCGTCACCGTTGCAGGCACTCGCTCCCCGCGAGCGGGAGGTTCTGCGCGAGATGGCCGAGGGGCGCACGAATGCGGCCATCGCGGGCCAGCTGCACCTGTCAGAGTCGGCCATCGAGAAGAACGTCAACGCCATCTTCACCAAGCTCGGGCTCGGTGCTGAGCAGGGAGTGAGCCGGAGGGTGGCGGCGGTGCTCGCCTACCTGCGCGCGGTCCCAGACTGACCCACCGTCCGTCGATCCGGTTCCGGACGTCAGCTCTCGCCGAGGAAGTCGACGACGACCTTGATGTCGTCGGGGCTGCGCTCGAGGGCGTGCTCAATGTCCTGCGGGGGCACCTTGCGCGTGATGAGCCGCGCCAGCCAGTCGCGGTCGGCCGCCGCGAGAGCCTCCGCGCCGCGGTAGAAGTGACGTCGGTTCGCGTTGACGGAGCCGATGATGACGTTGTTCTGCAGAACGACCTCGCGGCCCATGTCGGCGGGGGAGAGGTCCCCCGGCCGCCCGCCGCTGCCCACGCCGGTGAGGCAGACGACGCCGCCGGCGCCGACCTTGCGGATGGAGTCGACGATGAGCCGGCCGACGCCCGTGCACTCCACGATGATGTCGGGAGCGAAGTCGAGGTCGGTGACCTTGCCGGAGTGGTAGGTCGCACCGAGGTCACGGACCAGCTCGGGCTTGAGGCCCTCGGTGACCTGGTCGAGCACGTGCACGTCGAGACCGTGCTGCACGCCAATGAGGGCGGCGAGCATGCCGATCGGTCCGGCGCCGGTGACGAGCGCGGTCCTGGGCTGCCAGAACGCCCGTGCCCGCATCGCGGCGACCATCTCCCACGCCTTCGCCACGA